>NZ_CM167794.1:0-4295000 GCF_056933555.1 Pseudomonas sp. JL27(2026)
GTGTCAGTGGAACTTTGGCAGCAGTGCGTGGAGCTTTTGCGCGATGAGCTGCCTGCCCAACAATTCAACACTTGGATCCGTCCACTACAGGTCGAAGCCGAAGGCGACGAGTTGCGTGTCTACGCACCGAATCGTTTTGTTCTCGACTGGGTCAACGAAAAGTACCTGGGCCGCGTGCTCGAACTGTTGGACGAGCATGGCAATGGCATGGCGCCGGCGCTTTCCTTATTAATAGGCAGCAAGCGCAGTTCCGCTCCGCGTGCCGCACCGAATGCGCCACTGGCTGCGGCAGCGTCGCAAGCCCAGGCCGCCGCTGCTCCGGCACCGGCCAGTGCGCCCGCGCCTGCCGCGCCGACCAAGCGCGCCACGCAAAAAATGGCCGAGGTCAGCGAAGAGCCGTCCCGCGACAGCTTCGACCCGATGGCCGGCGCCAGCTCGCAACAGGCTCCGGTACGCGCCGAACAGCGCACCGTGCAGGTTGAAGGCGCGCTCAAGCACACCAGTTACCTGAACCGCACTTTCACCTTCGAGAACTTTGTCGAAGGTAAGTCCAACCAACTGGCCCGCGCAGCGGCCTGGCAGGTCGCGGACAACCCCAAGCACGGTTACAACCCGTTGTTCCTGTATGGCGGCGTTGGCTTGGGTAAAACCCACTTGATGCACGCTGTGGGTAACCACCTATTAAAGAAGAACCCGAATGCCAAGGTCGTGTACCTGCATTCCGAGCGCTTCGTGGCCGACATGGTCAAGGCGTTGCAACTGAACGCGATCAACGAGTTCAAGCGCTTCTACCGTTCGGTCGACGCGCTGCTCATCGATGACATTCAATTCTTCGCCCGCAAGGAACGTTCCCAGGAAGAGTTTTTCCACACGTTCAACGCCCTGCTTGAAGGTGGCCAACAGGTCATCCTCACCAGTGACCGTTATCCGAAAGAAATCGAAGGCCTTGAAGAGCGCCTGAAGTCGCGTTTCGGCTGGGGCCTGACGGTCGCCGTCGAGCCGCCGGAGCTGGAAACCCGTGTCGCGATTCTGATGAAGAAAGCCGACCAGGCCAAAGTCGACCTGCCGCACGATGCCGCGTTCTTCATTGCCCAGCGTATTCGCTCCAACGTCCGGGAACTGGAAGGCGCGCTCAAGCGCGTGATTGCCCACTCGCACTTCATGGGCCGCGATATCACCATCGAGTTGATTCGCGAATCCTTGAAGGACCTGTTGGCACTTCAGGACAAACTGGTCTCTGTGGATAACATTCAGCGCACTGTCGCCGAGTACTACAAGATCAAGATTTCCGACCTGCTGTCCAAACGCCGTTCGCGTTCGGTCGCCCGTCCTCGGCAAGTGGCCATGGCCCTGTCGAAGGAGTTGACTAACCACAGCCTGCCGGAAATTGGCGATGTGTTTGGCGGTCGCGACCACACCACGGTGTTGCACGCATGCCGCAAGATCAACGAACTTAAGGAATCCGACGCGGACATCCGCGAGGACTACAAGAACCTGCTGCGTACACTGACTACTTGATGAACACCAGCGCAGCTTATTAAGGCAAGGGACTAGACCATGCATTTCACCATTCAACGCGAAGCCCTGTTGAAACCCCTGCAACTGGTCGCAGGCGTCGTTGAGCGCCGACAGACCTTGCCGGTGCTTTCCAACGTGCTGCTGGTTGTCGAGGGCCAGCAGTTGTCGCTGACCGGTACCGACCTGGAAGTCGAGCTGGTCGGTCGTGTGCAACTTGAAGAACCGGCGGAGCCGGGCGAAATCACTGTCCCGGCGCGCAAGCTGATGGACATCTGCAAGAGCCTGCCGAACGATGCCCTGATCGACATCAAGGTTGATGAGGCGAAGCTCGTGGTGAAGGCCGGCCGTAGCCGCTTTACCCTGTCGACCCTGCCAGCCAACGACTTCCCGACGGTCGAAGAAGGCCCGGGCTCGCTGACCTGCAGCCTTGAGCAAAGCAAATTGCGTCGTTTGATCGAGCGCACCAGCTTCGCCATGGCGCAGCAGGATGTTCGTTACTACCTCAACGGCATGCTGCTGGAAGTGTCCGCCGGGATCATTCGCGCCGTGGCGACAGACGGTCACCGTCTGGCCATGTGCTCGATGCAGGCCGACATCGGCCAGCCGGATCGCCACCAAGTGATCGTTCCACGTAAAGGTATTCTGGAACTCGCGCGTTTGCTGACCGAGCCGGACGGCAATGTCAGCATCGTGCTGGGCCAACACCACATTCGCGCCACCACCGGCGAGTTCACCTTTACCTCGAAACTGGTCGACGGCAAGTTCCCGGACTACGAGCGCGTTCTGCCAAAAGGTGGCGACAAGCTGGTATTGGGTGACCGTCAGGCACTGCGTGAAGCGTTCAGCCGCACCGCGATTCTGTCCAACGAGAAGTACCGCGGCATTCGTCTGCAACTGGCCAACGGTCAGCTGAAGATTCAGGCGAACAACCCGGAGCAGGAAGAAGCGGAAGAAGAAGTGGGCGTTGAATACAACGGTGGCTCGCTGGAAATCGGCTTTAACGTGAGCTATCTGCTCGACGTGCTGGGCGTGATGACCACCGAGCAAGTGCGCTTGATCCTGTCCGACTCCAACAGCAGTGCGCTGGTGCAAGAGTCCGACAACGACGACTCGGCTTACGTTGTCATGCCGATGCGCCTGTAAACATGCTCAGCAGCCGCTAGATGTCCCTCAGTCGCGTCTCGGTCACCGCGGTGCGCAATCTGCACCCGGTGACCTTCTCCCCCTCCCCCCGCATCAATATCCTGTACGGCGCCAACGGCAGCGGAAAAACCAGTGTGCTGGAAGCCATCCATCTGCTGGGGCTCGCCCGTTCGTTTCGCAGCACCCGCCTTTTACCGGTCATCCAATACGAGCAACTCGCGTGCACAGTATTTGGCCAGGTTGAATTGGCTGAAGGTGGGCACAGTGCGTTGGGGATCTCACGGGACCGCCAGGGCGAGTTTCAGATTCGTATCGATGGGCAGAACGCCCGAAGTGCGGCGCAACTGGCAGAAATCCTGCCGCTGCAACTGATCAACCCCGACAGCTTCCGTTTGCTGGAAGGTGCGCCGAAGATACGCCGACAGTTTCTGGATTGGGGTGTGTTCCACGTGGAACCGCGTTTCATGTCCACGTGGCAGCGGCTGCAGAAGGCCCTGCGCCAGAGAAACTCTTGGCTGCGGCATGGTACACTTGACGCCGTTTCGCAAGCGGTTTGGGACAGAGAATTGTGCCAGGCCAGCGCTGAAATTGATGAATACCGCCGCGCTTACATCAAAGCCTTGAAACCAGTCTTTGAGCAGACCTTGAGTGAACTCGTCGAACTCGAGGGCTTAACGCTTAGCTATTACCGGGGTTGGGACAAAGAGCGAGAGCTGAGTGCAGTGCTCGCTGCGTCCGTTCACCGGGATCAGCAAATGGGGCATACCCAGGCCGGACCACAACGCGCTGATTTGCGTCTTAGATTGGGCGCACACAATGCCGCGGACATCTTGTCCCGCGGTCAGCAGAAGTTGGTGGTCTGTGCATTGCGGATTGCCCAAGGGCATTTGGTCAGCCAGGCCCGGCGCGGCCAATGTATTTATCTGGTGGATGACTTGCCGTCCGAGCTGGACGAGCAGCACCGCCGCGCGCTTTGCCGTTTGCTGGAAGACTTACGCTGCCAGGTGTTTATCACCTGTGTAGATCACGAATTATTGAGGGAAGGCTGGCAGACGGAAACGCCAGTCGCTCTGTTCCACGTGGAACAGGGCCGTATCACCCAGACCCACGACCATCGGGAGTGAAGGCATGAGCGAAGAAAATACGTACGACTCAACGAGCATTAAAGTGCTGAAAGGCCTGGATGCCGTACGCAAACGTCCCGGTATGTACATTGGTGACACAGACGATGGCAGCGGTCTGCACCACATGGTGTTCGAGGTGGTCGACAACTCGATCGACGAAGCTCTGGCCGGCCATTGCGACGACATCAGCATCATCATCCACCCGGACGAGTCCATTACCGTGCGCGACAACGGTCGTGGCATCCCGGTAGACGTGCATAAAGAAGAAGGCGTCTCGGCGGCCGAGGTCATCATGACCGTGCTGCACGCCGGCGGTAAGTTCGACGACAACTCCTACAAAGTATCCGGCGGTCTGCACGGTGTAGGTGTGTCGGTGGTGAATGCCCTGTCCGAAGAGTTGATCCTGACCGTTCGCCGCAGCGGCAAGATCTGGGAACAGACTTACGTCCACGGTGTTCCGCAAGAGCCGATGAAAATCGTTGGTGACAGCGAGTCCACCGGTACGCAGATTCACTTCAAGCCTTCGGCTGAAACCTTCAAGAACATCCACTTCAGCTGGGACATCCTGGCCAAGCGGATTCGTGAACTGTCCTTCCTCAACTCCGGTGTCGGCATCGTCCTCAAGGACGAGCGTAGCGGCAAGGAAGAGCTGTTCAAGTACGAAGGTGGCCTGCGTGCGTTCGTTGAATACCTGAACACCAACAAGACTGCGGTCAACCAGGTGTTCCACTTCAATGTCCAGCGTGAAGACGGCATCGGCGTGGAAATCGCCCTGCAGTGGAACGACAGCTTCAACGAGAACCTGTTGTGCTTCACCAACAACATTCCTCAGCGCGATGGCGGTACTCACCTGGTGGGTTTCCGTTCCGCACTGACGCGTAACCTGAACACCTACATCGAAGCTGAAGGGCTGGCGAAGAAGCATAAAGTCGCCACCACCGGTGACGATGCCCGTGAAGGCCTGACCGCGATCATCTCGGTAAAAGTACCGGATCCGAAGTTCAGCTCCCAGACCAAAGACAAGCTGGTTTCTTCCGAAGTGAAGACCGCGGTCGAACAGGAAATGGGCAAGTACTTCTCCGACTTCCTGCTGGAAAACCCGAACGAAGCCAAGCTGGTTGTCGGCAAGATGATCGACGCGGCCCGTGCCCGCGAAGCGGCGCGTAAAGCCCGTGAGATGACCCGCCGTAAAGGTGCGCTGGATATCGCCGGCCTGCCGGGCAAACTGGCTGACTGCCAGGAAAAAGACCCGGCCCTGTCCGAACTGTACCTCGTGGAAGGTGACTCTGCTGGCGGCTCCGCCAAGCAGGGACGTAACCGCAAGACCCAGGCGATTTTGCCCCTCAAGGGTAAAATCCTGAACGTCGAGAAGGCGCGTTTCGACAAGATGATCTCTTCGCAGGAAGTGGGCACCTTGATCACCGCGCTGGGCTGCGGTATCGGCCGCGACGAGTACAACATCGACAAGCTGCGTTATCACAACATCATCATCATGACCGATGCTGACGTCGACGGTTCGCACATCCGTACCCTGCTGCTGACCTTCTTCTTCCGTCAGTTGCCGGAGCTGATCGAGCGTGGCTACATCTACATCGCTCAGCCGCCGTTGTACAAAGTGAAGAAAGGCAAGCAAGAGCAATACATCAAAGACGACGACGCCATGGAAGAGTACATGACGCAGTCGGCCCTTGAGGATGCGAGCCTGCACTTGAACGAGGAAGCACCGGGTATCTCCGGCGAGGCCCTCGAGCGTCTGGTGAATGACTTCCGCCTGGTGATGAAGACCCTCAAGCGTCTGTCGCGCCTGTACCCACAGGAACTGACCGAGCACTTCATCTACCTGCCGGCTGTCAGCCTGGAGCAACTGTCCGATCACGCAGCGATGCAGGATTGGCTGGCCCAGTACGAAGTGCGTCTGCGTACCGTCGAGAAGTCGGGCCTGGTCTACAAGGCCAGCCTGCGTGAAGACCGTGAACGTAACGTCTGGCTGCCAGAGGTCGAACTGATCTCCCACGGCCTGTCGAACTACATCACCTTCAATCGCGACTTCTTCGGCAGCAACGATTACAAGACGGTTGTCTCGCTGGGCGCTCAACTGAGCACCTTGCTGGACGACGGCGCGTATATCCAGCGTGGCGAGCGCAAGAAAGCCATCACGGAGTTCAAGGAAGCGCTTGAATGGCTGATGACTGAAAGCACCAAGCGTCACACCATCCAGCGATACAAAGGTCTGGGTGAAATGAACCCGGATCAGCTGTGGGAAACCACCATGGACCCAAGCCAGCGCCGGATGCTCAAAGTGACCATCGAAGACGCCATTGGCGCGGACCAGATCTTCAACACCCTGATGGGTGATGCGGTCGAACCTCGCCGTGACTTCATCGAAAGCAACGCCCTGGCCGTGTCTAACCTGGACTTCTGATCCGGTTGCGCTGCTGAATAAAAGAGGCCAACGCTTAGCGTTGGCCTTTTTTTTGCGAAGTTTTGAGAAGCGGTTCAAGCCAACAAGAAGGCAACGTGCACATGAGTCGATTTAACGTATCCACATGGCTGTCCAGCTCGGGCGGTCCGCTGATTGTGATGGACGCTTCCATTGCGGGTTCATGGACGGGAGTCGACGGCCAGCCTTCAGACTATGCGATGGCGTGCCAGTCGGCGGACTATGCAGGCAAGTTGGCTGCATACGGTGCCGAGGTGCTGATTCTGGGTGACGAACCGCTGCAGACAGCCATTGCCAGTGCAGGCGATACGTTACTGATCGTCAGATGGAGATGGGGCGAAAGTGAGGCCGAGGTCCGGGCTCAGATCGAGCGCATTGACCTTGGCAGGGCTTCATTCATCGAACAGCTGAACATCGAGTGGCTGGACAGTACGCTGGTGATGTTCGATGCCGCCGACCGGTTCAACCCTCAAGCATGCCTCAAGTTTCAGGTTGATTCGCCGATGTGCGAGGTATCGACATTCCTGTATGAGCCAACGCCTGAGACGGCACTGTTAATCCACAGCCTCACGCCCAGGCCGGTTGATTGAGTGCTGCGAAGCAATAAGGACAGACACGTCATGGATGAAAGGCCTTACGTTTTTGATGAAGCGCTATTCCCCCTCACTTGGCGTTTTAATGCACTGGACTGCGGGTTGAGCGACAGCGACAAGCAGCAAATCGTCTTGCTTGATCAGGTGAAATCAGCCGCGTTGTGGGATGGGTATGTCCCGGTTAAAACACTGATGAGCCTCGCTGAAACACAGTTCCAACTGTCTGAGAAAGTCACCCTGGACTTCAATAGCCCGCAACCGTCGTCTTTGTTTTTTGAGGCGCAGCTCGGCGAGGGCGACTTCATCTGGTTTTTCTGGGGCCGAGGTTACGCCGCCCAAGTGCCCAGGGCGGTTTTCATAAAGGGCTGGAGCGACTTCTTCTACCCGTCAGATGAAAACAGCGTGCTGGTCATGCCTGACAGTTCAAGGGTCATATTCTCTTTTGAAGAGGACTTCTTTTGCGGTCAGTTCCTGGCGCCCTCCCCAGTGACCTGTAGTCCCCCTGAACCCTGACATTGAATGGATAACATGACAGATCAGTTTCGCAAGATCGTGTTCAAACTCACCCAGGATTCGGATGGTTATCCGCCCGTCTCGTTTGAATCACTCTGGGGTATTCAGAAAGATGAACACCTCTATCAGGTCGATAACACACCTTACTACCTCTATGGCATCAGCAAAGGCGACTGGGTCCTTGCCCACGCCGATGAAAACGAGCTGATTGCCGTCAGCGTCGCCAAACAGGCAGGGCACTCCACCGTGAGGGTGTTTGCCAGCGGTAAGGAGGACAAGTCGGCGATCATAGAGAACCTGCAACGCTTGGGTGCTGTGTGTTCGGTCACGTCAGCGCTGTCGCTTTTCTCTGTGGATATCCCGCCCCACGTGAGCTTTGCAGCCATCGATGAGTATCTTTCGTCCATCACCAATGACGAAACCATCGCCTATGAAGACGCCTGCCTACAACATGGAACACTGGACGCTTCGCGATTGGCCGAATGCGCTTCACTGTCATCACTGAGGATGAAACCCGATGCACCTTGAATTTTGCGCACGTTATTTCGAGGCCTCCATCGAGGACGATGTGCTGATCGTGGGGTTTGCCGACAGCACAGAAGATGACCCTCAACAGTATCTGGTCCTGCAACGCAGCACTGAGCATGACGAGCAGGATGAAGCACTGGGCCAGGACACGTACCACGTTGAAATAGCCAGCCCTGCCCTGTCGGGTTATGGCGGTATCGCGGACGTGTGCATTCGCCCCGACAGGATCACTTTTACAATGGCGGGCGCTACGCCATGGTGCGTGGGTATCGACACGATAGCCGTTGAACTGGCGGCTGATCTTCACCGCAATGAGGCAATTGGGCAGGCCCTTCGAGAGATGTTCATTGATACGCCCACGCGGCTCTCACACGGATAGTGCACAGGTTTGTTCGGGCCGAAGTTATACACAGGAACAGTTGGGACGTTTATGGAAAATGAGCACCAGGAAGTTGTCATCAAAGTGGTGGCCGGAGAAAACAGTCGGGGGCTGGTGTATGAACCGTTGCATGCTCGGCGGATTGATGAGGATGTTTACGAAATCCTCTATTCGCCGGGGCTGACGCTGAACCTGGCCAAGGGCGACATCATTTCGATCAAGAACAGGGAGGCCCCCGCCGAGGTGTTGAAGCGAGGGGGGAATTTCTGCATTCACATTTATGCGGACCACATGGCCCAGGAGCACATCAGCGCCCTGGAGGCGGATGTCGTGGCGGAGCTGGATGGCATGCTGGACGGCCGATACAAGGGAAACCTGACGTTATCCGTCCCGGCAAAAAACGGCATGGACAAGATTGCCGACTTCTTCAACCGCTTCCGTGAGACGACCGGCATTGAGTGGTACTACGCCAACATCTATAAAAACCTCGATGACGAGGACGACGAAACGTTGCTGAACTGGTGGCTCGATAGCTGACGACCCGCTAAACGAGGCGTTTCGTTTTAGAGGATGCGCGCTGAACCCTCATCCATTTTGAGCCGGGCTGTAAACACCATGAATGAAAGACAAAAGCTGATCTGTGAACGCTACAACCTCCCCGCGCAGGCCCCCGAGGAGATGATCGCCCTGGCGATGGGGACGCTCGACCAATCGCCCATTTATGGCACGCGGGTGGCGTTACCCGAGGGTGGCACGGTGAGCTGGTTTTTCCATTGTGGAGAGCATTCACCCGCCTCCGGTTTCTATCAGCCGCTTCACGCACACCACTTACCCGAGTTGTTGCCCGAGGTGGTGGACTACCTCTGGCTGCCGACAGACGCCAAGTTCATCATCGACCGTGAAGGCTATGAAGACGTCTGGCTGGCAGGGCAGGAATGACGCTTAGCCGTCCTGCTCGCTCGCGGCCACGACACTTTCCAGCCGATAGCCGTAGCCGTAAATCGTCAGTAGCTGCCAGCCCCGATCTGCCGTCAGCCCGAGTTTGTTGCGCAGCCGGTAGATATGGGTATCGAGTGGTCGCGAAGAGAGCATTTCTTCGTGGGTCCAGAAGCGCTCGTACAGGTATTCCCGCGACAATGGTCGACCAAGGTTGGCAAACAGGCACCGGGCCAGGCGGTACTCACGCTCGGTCAGGCTGATGGGTTTGCCGGCGCGGGTCACGGTCAGTTCGGCGTCATCGAAGTCGAGGTCGTTGAAGCGCTGGACCTCGCTCGCCGCTGAACGCTGCAAACCATGTCGCCGTAACACCGCGCTGACCCGGGCCTTGAGTTCGTTGGGTCGGAACGGCTTGCTCACATAATCATCGGCACCAGCATTCAGGGCCTGGACGATGTCGCTCTCGGCATCGCGGCTGGTGAGCATGATGGCGGCGGGTGGCGCGTCCATGTGTTCGCGGGTCCAGCGCAGTAACGCAAGACCGCTGAGGTCCGGCAGTTGCCAGTCGAGGATCAACAGGTCGAAGGTTTCCCGTCGCAACTGTCGCAGCAGGTCCTCGCCGCGTTCGAAACTGTGCAAGGTCCATGCTTGCTCCCCCGCTACGGGTATCTGTCGCAGTGTCTGTTCCACCCGACGCAGTTCGGCGGGCTCGTCATCCAGTATTGCGACACGCATGCGGAGTGCTTCCTTCATCTCGTAGAGTGCTGTAGGTAAAAATTCCTACAGTGCCGAGTTTAGGCGGATTGTCCGAATCTGAACAATTGTGGCGATTTGCTCTGAGGGTTCTTCGGCTCGTTACGCTGATATCAATAGGCCGGTAGGCAGCAGTGATATCGCGTGAATGGGCCAGAAAAGGACAGTGAACATGATGGGGCGAACGGTTCTGGGACAGAGGAGCATCCATGCGGCGCGTTTGGTGCTGCTGGCTTGTGTGGCGTACGTGGGCCTTGGCTCCGGAGGCGTTCAGTCGACGGCCGTATTGCCGCAAGAAGAAGGGTTGCAGCGGTATTTCAGCCCGGACACCTCCAGCCTGGTGTTCGACGACTCTCCCGGTTTTGCCCCGGCCAGTAACCCGTTGATCGAGATTGAGCAGGCGGTTCAGCCGAGTCTGCGCGATGATCGGCAGCGCTGGGTGTTCTAACGCCCGCATGGGCAAATCTGAACAAATATTGCGAAATGTCGTATGCCGCTGTCGGGGCGGTAAATTCGACGTTGAGCGGCACAGGAGCATTCGGAAGTGCTCCGACACAGGGAGTGTCATCGCCAACCTGGCGGGACCGCCGATCGCCGGTTCGCTTGCGGTTTGCAGCTCAGGGGAAAAAACGGAGTGCCTGCTCACGTGTAAACCCGGGCTGATGTACTGGCCCGGTTGCGACACAGGGATGTGTCATCTCTTTTGAGTGTTCGCCTCACGTGCGTGCACCTCGCTTCTTATGCCGATCCTCCTCTTCTGGCTATCTGCCACAGAGCCTGCTCGGGTATGGTGCGCAAGGCGGATAAACCGTTACCGAGCCGATGTTCAGAATAAGCGTGAAAAGCGACCCATGAACCCAATCATCTCTGTGCCCTTTCGCTCTGTTGGCTGCTGTCTGATGTTAGCGATCGGTCTGGCGAGCGTCGTGCCGTCTGCATCGGCGGGTTTCTTTTCCGCCAAGCGTTTGCCCTACATCGATGATAACCAGCAATGTCGCGGCCAACCGTTGCCCGCCACCGTCGAACACTTGACCGGCGAAGCGTGGAAGCTCGACAGCAAAGGCAAGCAGGTCGCCCTGGAAGAAGGCATGACGATTGATGAGCTGGAAGGCGTGAAGACCTCGCCCTCAGCCTTTGTCAGCCTCTCATTGGGTGATGGCACCCGTGTGGTGCTGCCCTCCAGCTCCCGGGTCACACTGAAATTGAATACCGAACACGCCATTGCGCAGGTGATTCTTGAGCAAGGCCAGGTCGAGTCGTATGTGATCAAGCGCGCCAGCGACTATGATCGTTTTCAGATCGTGACGCCGGTGGGGGTGTTGGGGGTGCGGGGCACGCATTTCCGGGTGCGCAACGAAGAGAACGGACAGTCGCTGATCGAAGTGCTTAATGGCCAGGTCGCCGTCGACCGCATCGACCCCCGTGATCCGCAACCGAAAAAAACGGTGTCGGGCAAGGCTGTAAAAACCTCGTCGGTCCCTGCCGACGAAGTCCAGGTCATGGCGCGCCAGGGCATGCGGATTCAGAAGGAAGGCAAGCTGACGCCGACCGAGTTGCTCCCGGCACCCCGCTTGCTGGGGCAGACCGGGCAAACGGGCGATGCACCGGTATGGCAACTGATCATGAAACCGTTGCCGGGCGCCACGCGTTATCGTGCACAGGTGGCCACCGACACCGCGTTCCTGAACATCAAGCAGGAACAGTTTTCCAGCACGCCGGAGGTCAACTTCAGCGGGCTCAAAGCGTTTTTTTACCATGTGCGCCTCTCGGCGTTTGACGAGCAGGGGCTGGAAGGAGAAACCGGGGTATATGACATTTTTTATTACCCCAGGACCACTCGTGTCCAATAGCGCTCCGGCTATTTGCCGATGAAGCGTTGGCCAAGGAAGGAGGGTCGTGGACCGACCCAGGCCCAGCACCTGTTCCGGCGCATGGTCCGCGAGTGGCTGTGGGTCAGCCTGATCCTGTTGCCGCTGACCGCCCTCCTGTCCTTGAGCCATGGCCTGACCCTCAGCAATCTCCTGTACGACAACCTGCGCCGGCTCAGCCCGTTGGCGGTCGACCCGCGAATCCTCATCGTCACCATCGACGACTACAGCCTGCAGCAGTTGGGACAGTGGCCATGGCCGCGAACGCTGCACGCCGACCTGCTCGACCGGCTCAGCGTCGCTCACGCCAAGGGCGTGCTGTTCGATGTGATCTTCAGTGAACCGGCCCAACTCCCCGAAAACGATCAGCGTCTGGCGCAGGCAATGTGCCGCAACGGTACGGTGTTCATTCCGCTGCTGCGCGAAGGCGTGGCGCGTTTTGGCGTGCCGTTGGGCGAGATCGAACCGGTCTCGGCGTTGAGCCAGTGCGCCCGGGAAGTGGGGCACATCAACGCAGAGGCCGATGAAGACGGCATCGTGCGCAGCGTGTATTTGCGCGAAGGACCGGGGGGCAAACCGCGTGCGCAGTTGGCGTGGCTGCTCTATCAGCTGGTGACTGGCAGCGAGCCGAATGCGATGCCGGGTTCTCATGACCCGCAAACGATTCAAGGCTGGCAGCGCGACCACGAAGTGCGCATCCCTTTCATCAGCGATCAGGCGGGTTTCCCAAGTGTGCCGTATGTCAGTGTGTTGCGCGGCGAAGTCCCGCCCGAGCTGCTGCGTGACCGGCTGATCCTGATCGGTTCCACGGCCCCAGGCCTGGGTGATCGCTACGTGACGCCGCAGTCGGCGAGCATCGGCACCACGGCGGGTATCGAGATTCAGGCCAACCTGCTCAACGGCTTGTTGCAGCAGCGCAGCATCGTCACCCTGGACGATGGTCCGGCGACGCTGTTGTCGGTGTCCATCGTCGCGCTGTTGCTGGGCTTGCTGTTGTTCCGTGCCCGCCGCGCCTTGTGGCTGACCCTGGGATGCATGATTGTCGCCCTGCTCGCTTCATGCCTGCTGCTCAGATTTGGCTGGTGGTGGTCACCGGCCGCGAGCCTGGTCGCCATGCTGCTGGGTTACCTGATCTGGAACTGGCGGCGCCTGAGCGTAGTGCTCGCCTATTTCGGTTGGGAACTGGCGCGGCTCGACAGCGAACCGAAAGTCTTCCCCGAACGGCGGCGCATCCAGGCGCCGGCGGGCGACGTGTTGCAGGGGCAAATCATCGCCCTTGAGCAGGCCATGAGCCGCACCCGCGACACTCGACGGTTTATCGCCGATGGCCTGGAATACCTGCCGGTGGCAACGCTGATCAGCGACCCGAGCGGGCGCATTCTGCTGGCAAACCGCAATGCCCGCAGTGTGTTTGCCTGTGACCTGGTGGGCGCGGATTTACTGGAGTGCCTGACCGCGCTGGGCTATCCGATGGCGCCCGGAAAGGTTCGCCCGACGTTGTCCTCGCTCGACCCTCTGGAGTTTCGTGATGTGCAGGCGCGCAGCCTGCGCCTGGACAGGGCTGCGTTGATGCCGGCCGAAGGCGATACGCCAATCGGCTGGTTGCTCAGCCTCACCGACCTGAGTGTCGAGCGCGATGCCGAAGAGCAGCGGGCAGTCCTGTTGCGCTTTCTCTCCCATGACCTGCGCGCACCGCATTCGGCGATTCTGGCGCTGCTGGACGTTCAGTACCACCAAGGCTCGGGTGACCGCCCGCTGCTCAGCCAGATCGAGCTGCAAGTGCGCAAGGCATTGAGTTTGACCGAGGCGTTCGTGCAACTGGCCAAGGCCGAGTCCGAGGTGTATCAGTTTGAACCGAGCATGTTTGCCATGCTGCTGCTCGATGCGTTCGATCAGGCCATGAGCATCGCGCAGCTCAAGAACATTCAGTTGCTGCATGACCTGGACGATGACGCCGAGACCATGGTGCTGGCCGATCAGTCACTGCTGACCCGCGCCTTGTTCAATCTGCTGGAAAACGCCATCAAGTACAGCCCGGCCGGTTCGCAGGTCAGCGTACGGGTGAGTGGTGCACAGGGCTGGCTGACCTGTGACATTGCCGATCAGGGCCAAGGCATTGCACCCGCCGAGCTGCCGGAGCTGTTCAGTCAGTACCGGCGATTTGCGTCGTCGCAGGGCAGTGACGGGTTGGGCCTGGGCTTGTCGATGGTCAAAGCGGTGGTAGACCGCCACGGCGGGCGGATTGACTGTGAAAGCGAGGTGGGACGAGGCACGACATTCAGCGTGCGGTTGCCGCTGCTGGATGAGTGAGGGCGGGCAAACAGGCGTAAAAAAACCGGCTCAAATCGCCGGTTTTTTTGCGTCGTGAAAACTTATGCACGTTTTTCCGCGTTTTATGAGCTTAAGAAATATGTATATAAATCATAAGCCTAGTGAGCAAATTCGACACCTTTCAGAAAAACCGTACACAGGTTATCCACAGAATCTCAAACGGCTTCTTTGTCTGCTGCAGTGGGCAGCGGAGGCAGGGAGCCCATGTCCCGCTGGGTCTGCTCGTTCCAGGCGGCTGCGCGGTCGTTGAGCTCGGCAATTGCCCGAGGCCCGGTGCCTTCGGCGTACATCGGCGCACCGATGACCACCGTAATGACCCCCGGTTTTTTCGCCCAGCCGGTTTTCGGCCAGAACTTGCCGGCGTTGTGGGCAATGGGCAGCACCGGCAATTGCGCGTTGACCGCCAACGCCGTACCGCCCCGGGAGAACTTGCCCACGGTGCCGAACGGAACGCGGGTGCCTTCCGGGAAGATCAGCACCCAGACATTGTCCTTGAGCAGTTCATCACCCTTCTTGGCCACATGCTTGAGCGCGGCCTTCGGGTTGTCGCGGTCGATGGCGATCGGTCGCAGCATGGCCATCGCCCAGCCAAAGAACGGCACATAGAGCAGTTCGCGCTTGAGCACCTGGCTCAGCGGCTGAAAGTAGGCCGACAGGAAAAACGTTTCCCAGGTGCTTTGGTGGTTCGACAGAATCACACACTGGCGGTCCGGGATGTTCTCGGCGCCTTTGACTTCATAGCGGATGCCCAGGAACACCTTGCTCAGCCATAACGCGCAGCGGCACCAGTAGACGTTGATGAAACGGTAGCGCGCCTTGAACGGTAAGAAAGGCGCGATAAAAAAGCTCAGGCTGCACCAGAGCAACGAGCTGGTGCCCAGCAGCAGGTAAAAAAGAAAGGTTCTGATTGCCTGCAAGATCGACATGGCCGCGTTTACCGTTGCGGGGCTGTGCCCGCCTGTTAAAAGCGCGCTCCCGAACAGTCCTTGATCAGGATGTCAGAATCGCTCTAGTTGTGGATAAGTTCTGCGGCAATCGCCGCCAGATCGTCAAAAATCAAAGTCCCTGCCGGCAGGGTCTTGCCCTGAGTCTTTTCGCCTTTTCCGGTTTTTACCAAAACTGGCTGACAGTCGACGGCTTTTGCCGCCTCCAGGTCACCGAGACTGTCGCCAACGAACCACAGGTCAGTCAGCGCCACGTCGTAATGTGCGGCAATGGTTTTCAGCATGCCGGGTTTGGGCTTGCGACAGTCGCAGCCCTCGTCTGGCCCGTGAGGACAATAGACGATCAGACCGACCTCGCCACCCTGCTCCGCCACCAGCGTGCGCAAACGCGCGTGCATGGCGTCCAGGGTCGCGACATCGTAGTAGCCGCGAGCAATGCCCGACTGGTTGGTAGCGACCGCTACCGTCCAGCCGGCCTTGCTCAACTGCGCGATGGCTGCGATCGAGCCGGGGAGCGGAACCCACTCCGCCACCGACTTGATGTAAGCGTCGGAGTCGTAGTTGATCACCCCGTCCCGATCGAGAATCAGCAGTTTCAAACGCCGCCCCTTAAACAATTAGCCCAGCAACGAAATGTCGGCGACGCCGAGGAACAGGCCACGCAGACGTGCCAGCAACGCGTAACGGTTGGCACGCACCTTGGCATCTTCAGCGTTGACCATCACCGCTTCGAAGAACGCATCGACCGGCTCGCGCAAGGCGGCCAGGCGTGCCAGCGATTCGCTGTACTGACGTGCTGCGGCCATGGGCTGCACTGCTTGGTCCGCTTGCTGGATCGCCGAGTACAGGGAGAACTCGTTGGCGTTGTCGAAGTACTTGGCTTCAACGGTGGTCGGGACGCTGCCTTCAAGCTTGCTCAGCAGGTTCGATACGCGCTTGTTCACCGCCGCCAGTGCGGCGGCTTCCGGCAATTTGCGGAAGGCTTGCACCGCTTGTACACGCTGATCGAAGTCCAGCGCCGAACCCGGCTTCAGGGCACGAACCGACAGGTAAGTCGCCACTTCCACGCCTTCGTCTTCGTAACGGGCACGCAGACGGTCGAAGATGAACTCCAGCACCGAGTCAGCCAGGCCGGCAGCCTTGACCTTGGTGCCGAACGCATTGACGGCGAAGGCCACGGCGTCGGTCAGGTCGAGGTCGAGCTTCTTGTCGATCAGGATCCGCAACACACCCAGCGCTGCACGGCGCAGGGCATACGGGTCTTTGCTGCCGGTGGGCAGCATGCCGATACCGAAAATGCCCACCAGGGTGTCGAGCTTGTCGGCGATGGCCACGGCCGCACCGGTCAGGGTGGTCGGCAACTCAGCGCCCGCGCCACGCGGCATGTATTGCTCGTTCAGCGCCAGGGCAACGTCTTGCTGCTCGCCATCGTTGAGGGCGTAGTAGTAACCGGCGACGCCTTGCATCTCCGGGAACTCGCCGACCATCTCGGTCGCCAGGTCGCACTTGGACAGAATGCCTGCGCGTGCCGCCCATTGGGCGTTGCCGCCAATGCGTGGGGCGATGAACGCGGCCAGTTTGGAAATGCGCTCGGCCTTGTCGTAGACGCTGCCGAGTTTTTCCTGGAACACCACGTTTTGCAGGCGCAGGTTGAAGTCTTCGAGCTTCTGCTTCTTGTCTTGCTTGAAGAAGAACTCGGCGTCGGTCAGGCGTGGGCGAACCACTTTCTCGTTACCGTCGATGATCTGCTGCGGGTCTTTGCTCTCGATGTTGGCCACGGTAATGAAACGTGGCAGCAACTTGCCGTCGGCATCCAGCAGGCAGAAGTACTTCTGGTTGTCCTGCATGGTGGTGATCAGCGCTTCTTGCGGCACATCGAGGAAACGCTCCTCGAACGAGCACACCAGCGGCACTGGCCATTCGACCAATGCGGTCACTTCGTCGAGCAGGCTCGGCGGAACGATGGCAGTACCTTCCTGCATCGTGGCCAGCTCGGCGGTGCGTTTGCTGATCAGCTCGCGACGCTCATTGGCATCGGCCAATACGTAAGCGGCGCGCAGGTCGTTCAGGTAGTTGGCCGGTGTGGTGATACGCACGTTTTCCGGGTGATGGAAACGGTGACCACGGGAATCGCGACCGGCCTTCTGCGCCAGGATGGTGCAGTCGACCACCTGGTCGCCGAGCAGCATTACCAGCCATTGGGTCGGACGAACGAATTCTTCCTTGCGAGCGCCCCAACGCATGCGTTTCGGGATCGGCAGGTCGTTCAGCGAGTCTTCGACGATGGTCGGCAACAGGCTGGCGGTCGGCTTGCCGGCGATGCTCTGGCTGTAACGCAGCTTTGGCCCGCTCTGATCGATTTCGCTCAGCTCGACGCCGCACTTCTTGGCGAAGCCCAGGGCTGCCTGGGTCGGGTTACCTTCGGCATCGAACGCGGCCTGACGGGGCGGGCCGTCGAGGTTGATGCTGCGGTCCGGCTGTTGAGTGGCCAGTGCGGTGATCAGCACGGCCAGACGACGCGGCGCGGCGTAGACGGTTTTGGCTTCATAGCCAAGGCCAGCCGCTTGCAGGCCCTTGTCGATACCGGCCAGGAACGCTTCGGCCAGGGTGTTCAGGGCCTTGGGTGGCAGCTCTTCGGTGCCCAGTTCAACCAGGAAATCTTGAGCACTCATTGTGCTGCCTCCAGCTTAGCCAACACTTCATCACGCAAATCCGGGGTTGCCATCGGGAAGCCCAGCTTGGCGCGAGCCAGCAGATAGGCTTGCGCAACGGAACGCGCCAGGGTGCGTACGCGCAGAATGTATTGCTGACGCGCAGTCACCGAGATTGCCCGGCGCGCATCCAGCAAGTTGAAGGTATGCGAAGCCTTCAGGACCATCTCGTAGCTTGGCAGTGGCAGCGGTTGATCGAGTTCGATCAGGCGCTTGGCTTCGCTTTCGTAGAAATCGAACAGTTCGAACAGTTTCTCGACGTTGGCGTGTTCGAAGTTGTAAGTGGACTGCTCCACTTCGTTCTGGTGGAACACGTCGCCGTAGGTGACCTTGCCCATCGGGCCGTCAGCCCAGACCAGGTCGTAGACCGAGTCCACGCCTTGCAGGTACATGGCCAGACGCTCCAGGCCGTAGGTGATCTCGCCGGTCACCGGGTAGCACTCGATGCCGCCCGCTTGCTGGAAGTAAGTGAACTGCGTCACTTCCATGCCGTTGAGCCAGACTTCCCAGCCCAGACCCCAGGCGCCCAGCGTTGGCGACTCCCAGTTGTCTTCGACGAAACGGATGTCGTGCACCAATGGGTCCAGGCCCACGTGCTTGAGGGAGCCCAGGTACAGTTCCTGGAAGTTGTCCGGGTTCGGCTTCAGGACGACCTGGAACTGGTAGTAGTGCTGCAGACGGTTCGGGTTTTCGCCGTAGCGGCCGTCAGTCGGGCGACGACTGGGCTGCACATAAGCGGCGTTCCAGGTTTCCGGGCCGATGGCCCGCAGGAATGTTGCGGTGTGGAAAGTGCCGGCGCCTACTTCCATATCGTAGGGCTGAAGTACCACACAACCTTGCTCGGCCCAGTATTGCTGGAGGGCGAGGATCAAGTCTTGGAAGGTACGCACGGCTGGCGTAGGCTGGCTCACGAAATTCACCTGTTACTTGGGCTGCGATTTAAAGAGCGGGAGTATACCCGATTCGTTCGTTCGCACGCCCCCTGGAGCCTTATGCCACGCTGCTTTTGGTGTTCCGATGATCCCGTATACATGGCTTATCACGATCAAGAGTGGGGCGTGCCGCTACGCGATGCGCAGCGCTTGTTCGAGTTGCTTTTGCTCGAAGGGTTCCAGGCCGGGCTGTCATGGATCACTGTCCTGAAGAAACGCGAGCGTTACCGCGAGGTGCTGTTCGGCTTCGATGTGCAGCGCGTGGCGCAGATGAGCGATGCCGAAATCGACGAGTTGATGCTCGATCCGGGGATCATCCGCAACCGCCTCAAACTCAATGCCGCCCGGCGCAACGCCCAGGCCTGGCTGGCGCTGGAAGACCCGGTGGCCCTGCTGTGGTCGTTTGTGGGTGGCGTGCCCCAGGTCAATCATTTCAAGGACCGCAGCGAAGTGCCGGCCGTGACGCCTGCCGCCGTGGAGATGAGCAAGGGCCTGAAAAAGGCCGGCTTCACCTTCGTCGGCCCGACCATTTGCTATGCGCTGATGCAGGCTTCGGGCATGGTCATGGATCACACCCTTGAGTGTGATCGCTACGCCACGTTGGCCAACGGTGGTTAGAATAGCCGGCTCGCGACACGGTTCATGATGTCGATTAAGAAGCTCAGGAGTGACCTGTGGAAAAGTTGAAAGGCGCCTTGCTGGTCGGCGCTCTGCGGTTATTCGCCCTGCTCCCGTGGCGGGCAGTGCAAGCGGTCGGTTCGGCGATTGGCTGGGTGATGTGGAAAACCCCCAACCGTTCCCGCGACGTCGTGCGCATCAACCTCGCCAAGTGTTTCCCCGACATGGACCCCGCCGAGCGCGAGCGTCTGGCAGGCCAGAGCCTGATGGACATCGGCAAGTCGCTGACCGAAAGCGCCTGCGCCTGGATCTGGCCGGCCCAGCGTTCCATCGACCTGGTGCGTGAAGTCGAAGGCCTTGAGGTGTTGAAGGACGCGCTGGCGTCCGGCAAAGGCGTGGTCGGCATCACCAGCCATCTGGGCAACTGGGAAGTGCTGAACCACTTCTACTGCAACCAGTGCAAACCGATCATTTTCTATCGTCCACCCAAGCTCAAGGCCGTGGATGAATTGCTGCGCAAACAACGGGTGCAACTGGGCAATCGCGTCGCCGCGTCCACCAAGGAAGGCATCCTCAGTGTCATCAAGGAAGTGCGCAAGGGTGGTGCAGTGGGCATTCCCGCTGACCCGGAACCGGCCGAGTCCGCCGGGATCTTTGTGCCCTTCTTCGCCACCAAGGCCCTGACCAGCAAGTTCGTGCCGAACATGCTGGCCGGTGGCAAAGCAGTCGGCGTGTTCCTTCATGCCCTGCGCCTGCCGGACGGTTCAGGCTACAAAGTGATTCTGGAAGCTGCACCCGAAGACATGTACAGCACGGATACCGAGACCTCCTGCGCGGCCATGAGCCAGGTTGTCGAGAAGTACGTGCGGGCGTACCCGAGCCAATACATGTGGAGCATGAAGCGCTTCAAGAAACGACCGCCGGGCGAAGCGCGCTGGTACTGAGGCTCACTGGCATGATCTGTGGATAGTTTTGCGGGCAAGCCCCATGAAAGTTATCCACAACCGTTCAATCAAGGGCGCAGAAGATGTCCGAACACCGTAAGTCATTTCGAATCAAGATCCAGCACGAGAGCTTCGGCGAGTGCCTGGGCCAGACCCGCAACCTGTCGACCAGCGGCGTCTATGTGAAACACCCGGCGCTGGCGGCCCTGGCCAAGGGCGCCGTGGTCTATGGCCAGGTGCAGGACCTGCCGGTGATAGCGCCGCGTGTGCGCATGGAAGTGGTGCAGGTCGACGCCGAAGGTATCGGCCTGCGTTACCTCTGACCTGAGTGTTTTTTGATCACTTGGCCAATCGGTCGAGCTTTTTCAGGAACACCGTCATTTCCTTTTCCGCCTGCTTGTCGCCGTGGGCGCGGGCCGCTTCCAGGCCTTGCTCCCAGGCCTGACGGGCGGCGGCATGGTCAGCCAGCGCCAGGTGGGCCTTGCCCAATAACTTCCAGGCCGCCGAATACTTGGGATCGAACGCCACGCAGCGCGTGAAATGCTCGGCCGCCTTGGCGTTTTCGCCCAGATCCAGATAACCCTTGCCCAGACCGAAGCGCAGCAGCGAGTTATCCACACCCTTGGCGAGCATTTTTTCGAGGGATTCGATCATCGGTGGATTCCTTGTTGAGGTGGATCGGGAAGGGATAGGTGTCAGTGAGATTGCCTTCGCGAGCAAGCCCGCTCCCACATTAGATTTTCAGTGAACACATATTTTGTGTATGGCGAAGATCCAGTGTGGGAGCGGGCTTGCTCGCGAAGAGGCCCGCACGAGCACCGTAAATTCGGGATCAGAAAAAGCTCAACCCCACGTGGAACAGCTTCTCCACATCGCGGATATGCTTTTTATCCACAAGGAACAGAATCACGTGGTCGCCGGTTTCGATCACGGTGTCGTCGTGGGCGATCAGCACTTCTTCGTCGCGGATGATCGCGCCGATGGTCGTGCCCGGCGGCAGCCCGATGTTCTCGATGGCGCGGCCAATCACCTTGCTCGATTTCGCATCGCCATGGGCAATCGCCTCAATGGCTTCTGCCGCACCCCGGCGCAGCGAGTGCACGCTGACGATATCACCCCGGCGCACGTGGGCCAGCAAGGTGCCGATGGTCGCCAGTTGCGGGCTGATGGCGATGTCGATGTCGCCGCCCTGGATCAGGTCGACGTAGGCCGGGTTGTTGATGATGGTCATCACCTTCTTCGCGCCGAGGCGTTTGGCCAGCAGCGAGGACATGATGTTGGCTTCGTCATCGTTGGTCAGCGCCAGGAAGAGGTCGGCGTCGGCGATGTTCTCCTCCAGCAGCAAGTCGCGGTCCGAGGCGCTGCCCTGCAAGACCACGGTGCTGTCGAGGGTGTCCGAGAGGTAGCGGCAGCGCGCCGGGTTCATCTCGATGATTTTCACCTGATAACGGCTTTCGATGGCTTCGGCCAGTCGCTCGCCGATCTGCCCGCCGCCCGCGATCACGATGCGTTTGTAGCTCTCGTCGAGGCGGCGCATTTCGCTCATCACCGCCCGGATGTTCGCTTTGGCGGCGATGAAAAACACTTCGTCGTCGGCCTCGATCACCGTATCGCCTTGCGGCAGGATCGGCCGGTCGCGTCGGAAAATCGCCGCTACGCGGGTTTCGACGTTAGGCATGTGCTCGCGCAACTGGCGCAGTTGCTGGCCCACCAACGGCCCGCCGTAGTAGGCCTTGACCGCCACCAGTTGGGCTTTGCCCTCGGCGAAGTCGATCACCTGCAAGGCGCCCGGGTGCTCGATCAGGCGCTTGATGTAGTGGGTCACCACTTGTTCCGGGCTGATCAACACGTCGACCGGGATCGCATCGTTGTCGAACAGGCCGGCGCGGGTCAGGTAGGCGGCTTCGCGTACCCGGGCGATTTTGGTCGGGGTGTGGAACAGGGTGTGGGCGACCTGGCAGGCGACCATGTTGGTCTCGTCACTGTTGGTCACCGCCACCAGCATGTCGGCGTCGTCGGCCCCGGCTTGGCGCAGCACGGTCGGAAACGAGCCGCGGCCTTGCACGGTGCGGATATCGAGACGATCACCGAGGTCACGCAGGCGTTCGCCATCGGTGTCGACCACGGTGATGTCGTTTGCTTCGCTGGCCAAGTGTTCCGCCAGCGTGCCGCCGACCTGCCCTGCGCCGAGGATGATGATTTTCATCCGGTCACTCCCTTAAACCCGTTTAACCGCGCGCGGCGGCAATCTTGATCAGCTTGGCGTAGTAGAACCCGTCGTGACCGCCCTCTTGCGCGAGCAACTGGCGACCGTGAGGCTGCTTGATGCCGGCCTGGCTGGCAATGTCCAACTCGCGGGCGCCCGGCGTGCGGGACAGGAAGGCTTCAATGACTTCGGTGTTTTCGGTCGGCAAGGTCGAGCAGGTGGCGTACAGCAGGATGCCGCCGACGTCGAGGGTCGGCCACATCGCGTCGAGCAATTCGCCCTGAAGCACCGCGAGCGCGGCAATGTCATCCGGCTGGCGGGTCAGTTTGATGTCCGGGTGACGGCGGATCACCCCGGTCGCCGAGCACGGCGCATCGAGCAGGATGCGCTGGAACGGTTTGCCATCCCACCACGCTTGAGTGTCGCGGCCATCGGCGGCGATCAGCTCGGCGCTCAGGCCCAGCCGCTCAAGGTTTTCGCGCACACGCACCAGGCGCTTGGCTTCCAGGTCCACGGCCACCACGCCAGCCAATTTTGGCTCGGTTTCGAGGATATGGCAGGTCTTGCCGCCCGGTGCGCAGCAGGCATCGAGCACCCGTTGGCCCGGCGCCAGGTCCAGCAAGTCGGCGGCCAGTTGCGCCGCTTCGTCCTGCACGCTGATCCAGCCTTCGGCAAAGCCCGGCAGGCCGCGCACATCGCCCGGCGTGTCGAGGACGATGCCGTCCTGGCTGAACGTGCACGGCTGGGCCGGTACGCCGGCTTCACTCAGCAACGCGAGGTAGGCGTCACGGCTGTGATGACGACGGTTGACCCGCAAAATCATCGGCGGGTGCGCGTTGTTTGCTGCGCAGATCGCCTCCCACTGATCGGGCCAGAAGGCTTTCAGGGACTTTTGCAGCCAGCGCGGGTGAGCGGTGCGCACCACCGGGTCGTGCTCAAGCTCGGCCAGCAGCGCTTCGCTTTCACGTTGGGCGCGGCGCAGCACGGCGTTCAGCAGGGCTTTGGCCCAAGGCTTTTTCAGCTTTTCGGCGCAACCCACGGTTTCACCGATGGCGGCGTGGGCCGGAACACGGGTGTAAAGGAGTTGATAGAGGCCGACCAGCAACAGTGCTTCGACATCGGCGTCGGCTGCCTTGAAGGGTTTTTGCAGCAGCTTGGCCGCCAGCGCTGACAAGCGTGGCTGCCAGCGCGCCGTGCCAAAGGCCAGGTCCTGGGTAAAACCGCGATCACGGTCTTCGACCTTGTCCAGTTGCGTCGGTAACGAACTGTTCAGCGAAGCCTTGCCGTTGAGTACGGCGGCCAAGGCCTTGGCGGCGGCCAGACGCGGGTTCATTGGGCGTCCACCGCAAGGCCCAAGACAGTGCCAACGGCAAATTTCTCACGACGGCTGTTGAACAAATCGCTGAAGTTCAGCGCCTTGCCTCCGGGCAATTGCAGACGGGTCAGGCACAAGGCGTGTTCACCGCAGGCGACGATCAAGCCGTCCTTGCTGGCGCCGAGGACTTCGCCCGGTGCGCCTTTGCCTTCGGTGAGGCTGGCCGCGAGCACTTTCAGCGCTTCGCCGTTGAGGGTGCTGTGGCAGATCGGCCACGGGTTGAAGGCGCGAACCAGACGTTCCAGCTCGACCGCCGGACGGGTCCAGTCGATGCGCGCTTCGTCCTTGTTCAATTTGTGCGCGTAGGTGGCGAGGCTGTCGTCCTGCACTTCACCTTCCAGGGTGCCTGCCGCGAGGCCGGCAATCGCCTGCACCACGGCTGGCGGGCCCATCTCGGCGAGGCGGTCATGCAGGCTGCCGCCGGTGTCATCGCCGCTGATCGGTGTGGTGACCTTGAGCAGCATCGGCCCGGTATCGAGGCCGGCTTCCATGCGCATCACGGTCACGCCGCTTTGCGCGTCACCCGCTTCAACGGCGCGCTGGATCGGCGCGGCACCGCGCCAGCGTGGCAACAACGAGGCGTGACTGTTGATGCAGCCCAGGCGCGGAATATCCAGCACAACTTGTGGCAGGATCAGGCCATAGGCCACGACCACCATCAAGTCCGGCTTGAGCGCGGCCAGTTCGGCCTGGGCATCTTCGTTGCGCAGGGTGGGCGGTTGCAGCACCGGGATGTTGTGTTCCAGCGCCAGCTGTTTGACCGGGCTTGGCATCAGTTTTTGTCCTCGACCCGCCGGGCGATCCGGCTGGGTGTAGACCGCAACGATCTCGTAAGGGCTGTCGAGCAGGGCCTTGAGGTGTTCGGCGGCAAATTCGGGGGTGCCGGCAAAAACGATGCGCAATGGCTCAGTCATGAAGGGCTCTCTGTTACAAAGCATCTTGAAAAGAAAAAGGCTTGCCGCAGCAAGCCTTTGAAGGAGGGCATCAAGCGTTCTGGCGATGGAGCTTTTCCAGTTTCTTCTTGATCCGGTCGCGTTTGAGCGTGGACAGGTAATCGACGAACAACTTGCCGTTGAGGTGGTCGCATTCGTGCTGGATGCACACGGCCAGCAGGCCTTCGGCGATCAGTTCGTAAGGTTTGCCGTCACGGTCCAGCGCTTTGATTTTGACTTTCTGCGGGCGGTCGACGTTTTCATAGAAACCCGGCACCGAGAGGCAGCCTTCCTGATACTGGTCCACTTCGTCGGTCAGCACTTCGAATTCGGGGTTGATGAACACCCGGGGTTCGCTGCGGTCTTCGGAAAGGTCCATCACCACGATGCGTTTGTGCACGTTGACCTGGGTTGCGGCGAGGCCGATACCCGGGGCTTCATACATTGTTTCAAACATGTCATCGACCAACTGCCGCACTTCGTCGTCCACTACGGCCACTGGTTTGGCGATAGTACGCAGGCGCGGGTCGGGAAATTCGAGGATGTTTAAAATGGCCATAGGCGTAATTGCTGCACGTGTTAGGAAAAGTCAGGGTCGATTGCCTGGCGGGTCCGAAGATGCAGGCTACCGTTGTAAAACGTAGCTCCCTTCTTTTCGAGAAGAGTCAGGAGCGAGCCACGGGGGCTCTGGCGTTTTACGCGAATGCATATAATAAAGGGATTCACTGCATGAGGAAATCACTACTCGCCTTGCTGCTTCTGGCCTCGGCCGGTATTGCGCACGGGCAAGTGCAGCTTCGGGATGGTTTCCCTCAGCATTACACCGTGGTCAAGGGCGACACACTTTGGGACATCTCCGGCAAATACCTGCGAGAACCCTGGAAGTGGCCAGAGCTTTGGCACGCCAACCCGCAGATCGAAAACCCCAACCTGATCTACCCCGGCGACTCGTTGTCGCTGGTGTACGTCAATGGCCAGCCGCGCCTGACCCTCAATCGGGGCACTTCCCGGGGCACTATCAAGCTTTCGCCGCGGATTCGCAGCACGCCGGTGGCCGACGCCATCCCGAGCATTCCGCTGCAAGCCATCAACAGCTTTCTGCTGAGCAACCGCATCGTCAACAAGGTCGAGGACTTCGACAAGGCGCCCTACATCGTCGCCGGCGATGCCGAACGGGTGCTCAGCGGTGCCGGTGACCGCATCTATGCCCGGGGCAAGTTCGACCCGACGCAGTCGGTGTACGGCATCTTCCGTCAGGGCAAGGTCTACAGCGATCCGCAGAGCAAGGAGTTCCTGGGGATCAACGCCGATGACATCGGCGGCGGCGAAATCGTCGCCACCGAAGGCGATGTGGCCACATTGGCCCTGCAACGCACCACTCAGGAGGTTCGCCTAGGTGACCGGTTGTTCAGCGGCGAAGAACGGGCCATCAACTCAACCTTCATGCCCAGCGCGCCCCACACCGACATCAATGGCCTGATTATCGACGTGCCGCGCGGTGTGACGCAGATCGGCGTGCTCGACGTGGTCACCCTGAACAAGGGCCGCCGCGACGGGTTGGCTGAGGGTAATGTGCTCGCGGTGATGAAAACCGGTGAAACCGTGCGCGACCGGGTGACCGGCGATCAAGTGAAGGTCCCTGACGAGCGCGCCGGGTTGCTGATGGTCTTTCGCACCTACGACAAGCTCAGTTACGGCCTGATCCTCAACGCTTCACGCTCCCTGGCGGTGATGGACAAGGTGCGCAACCCGTAAAACACTCAACAAGTTACCAACAGACTTATCCACAGCTTGTTCCTGATTACAGCAGGACCAATAACGATCAAGGATGATCTTATGTCGCTGTCTGCACCCCCGCCGGTTTCGCCGGCGGAACTGGAGGCGCGTTTGCGCCTGCATCGTCTGCCGGAGTTGGGTCCGCGACGCTTTCACACGTTGCTTGAAGCCTTTGGTTCGGCCTCAAAAGCCATCAGCGCCCCGGCCAGTGCCTGGCGTGCGTTGGGGTTGCCGGCGGCGTGTGCAGAGGCTCGGCGTAGCCCCGAGATTCGTGATGGCGCCTATCATGCATTGGCCTGGCTAGAGCGTCCCGGCCAGCATTTGCTGATGGTTGACCAGCCAGGTTACCCGGCACTGCTGGCCGAAACCGCTGATGCTCCGCCGTTGTTGTTCGTGGCGGGCGATCCGACCATCCTCGAAAAACCGCAACTGGCGATGGTCGGTAGCCGCCGCGCCTCACGGCCAGGGATGGACACCGCCACCGCGTTTTCCCGCAGCCTGGCGGGGGCCGGTTTTGTCATCACCAGCGGCCTGGCGCTGGGCATCGATGCCGCCGCGCATCAGGCGGCACTGGACGTCGGCGGGCTGACGGTCGGGGTGCTTGGCACGGGCCTTGAAAAATTTTATCCACAGCGCAACCGAGCGCTTGCCGAGGCGATGATTGCCCAGGGCGGCGCGGTGGTTTCCGAGTTTCCGCTGGACGCCGGTCCCCAGGCCAGCAACTTTCCGCGTCGTAACCGGATCATCAGCGGTTTGTCCCTGGGGGTGCTGGTGGTCGAGGCCAGTACGGCCAGCGGTTCGCTGATTACCGCGCGCCTGGCGGCAGAACAGGGCCGCGAGGTGTACGCGATTCCCGGCTCCATCCATCACCCCGGTGCTCGTGGCTGTCATCAGTTGATCCGCGATGGCGCGGTGTTGGTGGAAACCATCGAACACATCCTTGAAGGCCTGCGCGGCTGGCAGAATCTGCCGTTATCCACAGCGGCGGCGCCTATCGATCATCCGTTGCTGTGTTTGCTGTTTGCCGCGCCGCATACCAGTGAAGCCCTGGCGAATGCCGCAGGCTGGGCGCTGCCCAAGGTTCTGGCGGCATTGACGGAGCTTGAGATGGAGGGTCGTGCGGCGTGTGAAGGCGGACGCTGGTTTGCGCGCCTAAGCTAAGGCTTTCAGGCGCTGGGTTTTGAAGGGAAGATCGGTAAACTGCGCACAGCTTAATTCCGGAGAGTTTTTCATGGTCAACAGTTGGCGTGTGCAGCAAGCCGCACGAGAAATTCGCGCAGGGGCGGTGATTGCCTATCCAACCGAAGCTGTCTGGGGCCTGGGTTGCGACCCATGGGATGAAGAGGCGGTGTACCGCTTGCTGGCAATCAAGGGTCGTTCGGTGGACAAGGGCCTGATCCTGATCGCCGACAACATTCGCCAGTTCGATTTCCTGTTCGAAGATTTCCCTGAACTGTGGATGGATCGCATGGCCAGTACCTGGCCGGGGCCGAATACCTGGCTGGTGCCCCATCAGAACATGCTGCCGCAATGGATCACCGGGGTGCACGAGACCGTGGCGCTGCGGGTCAGCGATCATCCGCTAGTGCGGGATTTGTGCGCGTTGGTCGGGCCGCTGGTCTCGACCTCGGCCAACCCGCAAGGCCGCCCGGCGGCGCGTACGCGGATTCGCGTCGAGCAGTATTTCCGTGGGCAGGTCGACATGGTGTTGGGCGGAAGCCTGGGCGGGCGCAAGAACCCGAGCCTGATCCGCGACCTGGCAACCGGCCAGGTCGTGCGCCCGGCCTAAGACCGAGGTGAGGCCCTTCGCGAGCAAGCCCGCTCCCACATTGATCTGTGTCGTACACAAGTCTAGTGTGGGAGCGGGCTTGCTCGCGAAGGGGCCTTAACAGTCAGCGAAAATCTCAGGGCAACAGAACGACCGACCCGGTCGTACGCCGCGCCGACAACTCGGTCTGCGCCTTCGCCGCTTCGGCCAGTGGATAACGCTGGCTGATGTCCACCTTCAGCTTGCCGCTGATGATCATCTCGAACAATTCATTCGCCATGCGTTGCAGGTTTTCGGCGTTGTTGGCGTAGGTCGCCAGTGTCGGCCGGGTCACGTACAGCGAGCCTTTGGCCGACAGAATCCCCAGGTTCACGCCCTCCACCGCCCCGGACGCATTGCCGAAGCTCACCACCAGACCGCGAGGTGCAACGCTGTCCAGGGACGTCAGCCATGTGTCCTTGCCGACGCCGTCGTACACCACCGGGACTTTTTTACCGTCAGTCAGTTCCAGCACGCGTTGTGCGACGTTTTCATGGCTGTAGTCGATGGTGGCCCAGGCGCCGTTGGCCTTGGCCAGCGCGGCTTTCTCCTTTGAACTGACGGTGCCGATCAGTTTCACGCCCAAGGCTTTCGCCCATTGGCAGGCCAGCGAGCCGACGCCGCCAGCCGCGGCGTGGAACAGAATGGTTTCGCCACCCTTGAGTTCATAGGTCTGACGCAACAAATATTGCACGGTCAGGCCCTTGAGCATGACACCGGCAGCCTGTTCGAAACTGATGGCGTCCGGCAGATGCACCAGATTGGCTTCGGGCAGTACATGCAACTCGCTGTAGGCACCCAGCGGGCCGCTGCAATAGGCCACGCGATCGCCGACCTTGAAACGGGTCACGCCGCTGCCGACGGCCTCGACCACGCCTGCACCCTCTGCGCCCAGGCCCGATGGCAGGGCTGGCGGTGCGTAGAGGCCACTGCGGAAATAGGTGTCGATGAAGTTCAGACCGATGGCCTTGTTGCTCACGCGGACCTGTTGCGGCCCCGGCTCGGCTGGCTGGAAGTCTACCTACTCAAGCACTTCGGGGCCGCCGTGGGCGCTGAACTGGATACGTTTGGCCATCTGCATTCTCCTCAGGTGTTTTTCGAAGGACCCTATCGGACTCCTAAGCTTGATCTTCGTCAACTGTGGCGGCGCAAGGTGCAGTGTTATCCTGTGCGCCCGTTTGCCGCCGGCCGATTTGAGCGCCGCGTAGCTTTGCCCGATTCAAGGTGATGCCATGACTACCCGCACCGAGGCCGTAAAAGCCTACCTGCTCGACCTGCAAGACCGTATTTGTGCTGCGCTGGAAGCTGAAGACGGCGGCACGCGCTTCGTCGAAGATGCCTGGACCCGGCCTGCCGGTGGCGGCGGTCGCACGCGAGTGATTGAGAACGGCGCGGTGATCGAGAAGGGTGGCGTCAACTTTTCCCACGTCTTTGGCAGTGGTCTCCCACCGTCCGCCAGCGCCCATCGGCCGGAACTGGCCGGGCGCGGCTTCGAAGCCCTCGGCGTGTCGCTGGTGATCCATCCGCATAACCCCCATGTGCCGACGTCCCACGCCAACGTGCGCTTTTTCATCGCCGAAAAAGAAGGTGAAGAACCGGTCTGGTGGTTCGGCGGCGGCTTCGACCTGACCCCTTACTACGGCAATGAAGAAGACTGCGTGCACTGGCACCGCGTGGCTGCTGCGGCTTGCGCGCCGTTCGGCCCGGACGTCTATAGCCGCTACAAGGATTGGTGCGACAGCTATTTCCACATCAAGCACCGCAACGAGCCCCGGGGCATCGGCGGCCTGTTCTTCGATGACTTGAACGAGTGGGACTTCGACACCAGTTTCGCCTTCATGCGCGCCATCGGCGACGCTTACATCGAGGCGTACCTGCCGATCGTGCAACGGCGCAAAGCACAAGCCTTCACCGCGAAACAGCGCGAGTTCCAGGAATTCCGCCGTGGGCGTTACGTCGAGTTCAACCTGGTTTACGACCGCGGCACGCTGTTCGGCCTGCAATCGGGCGGGCGTACCGAATCGATCCTCATGTCGCTGCCGCCGCAGGTTCGCTGGGGCTACGACTGGAAGGCTGCGCCGGGCAGCGAAGAAGCGCGCCTGACCGAGTACTTCCTGCAAGACCGCGACTGGCTGGCCACCGCCTGACGCCATGTCCGCTCCGGGCTGTGGATAACTCCCGGCCCTTGCCTGCTGCTCACTGAGGATGCTGCTTGATGGACCGTTATGTCGTATTCGGTAACCCGATTGGCCACAGTAAATCGCCGATGATCCATCGCCTGTTTGCCGAGCAGACCGCCCAGCAGTTGGACTACAGCACCTTGCTGGCGCCGCTGGATGATTTTTCCGGGTGTGCCACGGCGTTTTTCCGTGAAGGCCGTGGCGCTAACGTCACCGTGCCGTTCAAGGAAGAGGCCTATCGCCTGGCCAATAGCCTGACAGAACGGGCGCAGCGGGCCGGTGCGGTCAACACCTTGAGCAAACTGGCGGATGGCAGTTTGCTGGGCGATAACACCGACGGTGCCGGGTTGGTACGGGACCTGACGGTGAATGCCGGGTTCAGCCTGCGCGGTAAACGCATTCTGCTGCTGGGCGCGGGCGGTGCGGTGCGCGGCGCGCTGGAGCCGTTGCTGGCCGAGCAGCCGGCGTCGGTGATCATTGCCAATCGCACGGTGGAAAAGGCCGAATTGCTGGCCGAACTGTTCGCCGACCTCGGCCCAGTGTCCGCCAGCGGTTTCGATTGGTTGCGTGAGCCGGTGGACCTCATCATCAACGCCACGTCGGCCAGTCTGTCAGGCGATGTACCGCCGATTGCCAGCAGCCTGATCGAACCGGGTCAGACCGTTTGCTACGACATGATGTATGGCAAGGAGCCGACCTCGTTCTGCCGCTGGGCCAGTGAGCACGGTGCGGCGGTGTCCATGGACGGTCTGGGGATGCTGGCCGAACAGGCGGCCGAAGCGTTCTTCCTGTGGCGTGGTGTGCGCCCGGATACGGCGCCGGTACTGGCCGAACTCCGTCGCCAGCTGGCGCTCTAGGCTTTTGTGGCGAGGGAGCTTGCTCCCGCTGGGCTGCGAAGCGGCCCTAAAACCTGCCAATGCGATGCATCGGCAAGAACGTGGGCGCTTCGCACCCGAGCGGGAGCAAGCTCCCTCGCCACAGGGGGTATGCTCGACGCGGCATTTGCGTTGATCAGTCTTCAAATCGGATCAGTCTTCTCCGGCCCTTCGAGTTTTCTCGACTCTTCCACGCCATGCCCCAGCGCAAACGTCATCGCGCCGGGTCGCTGACAGGCTTGGCCCTGCCGTCTATTGCGGTGTAGCGTTGCGGGTGTGGGGAGTGAATCCCGAGACGCGAGAACTGTATGCAACGGATCAAGGGCTACCACGCCCACGTTTACTTTGACGCAAGCACCATCGATCAAGCACGAGCCCTGTGTGAGCAGGCGGCGCAGTTGTTCCCGCTGAAGATGGGCCGGGTCCACGAACGGCCGGTCGGCCCGCACCCGGACTGGAGTTGCCAGCTGGCTTTCGAGCCAGAGTACATCGGTGTGGTGCTGCCGTGGCTGGCGCTCAATCGCAAAGGCCTGGTGGTGTTTTTGCACCCGGATACCGGCAATGATTTGGCCGATCACACTGACCATGCGATCTGGATGGGTGCGATCCGGCCGTTGGATCTGTCGATTTTTTGAGCATTTGTTGAGCACAGTGCAACCTGTGGCGAGGGAGCTTGCTCCCGCTGGGTCGCCAAGCGGCCCCAAAATCAGCGACCCCGTTACATCAGGTCAAACACGGTCGCTGGATTTTCGACTGCTGTGCAGCCGAGCGGGAGCAAGCGCCCCCGCCACGGGTACGGTGTAGCGCGCTACTTAGTACAAAACCCCCTCCAGCACTTCATAAACCACTCCGCTGCCCACGGCGATCAACACGATGTCGCCACCCATGCGTCGCCATTCGTAACCTGGGTAGTACGGCAAGCGTGAGAGGGCGCGATTGTCCAGGCGTTCGCCGTAGTAGCCGCGCGGCAAGGGCTGGCCTCTGACCCAACGAATACCCGGCGGCGGTGGCGCGCCGCGTACGAAATACCCGTGGTTGACGCGGATAACTTCGCGCACCGGACCGAAGTCCCTCGGCGGCTCGCGGTAGTGCGGGCCGGGGCCGCGATGATCGTCGCCATGGTGGTCATACTGCGGGCCGCCGTGGTCGTGACCGTTCCATTGTTCTTGCGCGTACACAGGCACCAGGGGGGCGGCGCAGAGCATCAACACACCCAGGCTGGCGATCAGGCGTTTGGGCATTTTCATTCAGGGTTTCCTCACCGCATCCACAGCAAAAAAAGGGGCCTGGAACTCGGTTCCAAACCCCTGGGTCTTGCTATTTAGTCTGTCGCGGTGGGCGCTAATTCCTCTGTATCAGGAACTTTACCTTCAGCTGACGCGGGCCTTACGCACACCTTCGGACAGCGCCAGGCACAGGCTCAGTACGCCATCAATGGCTTGGTCCGGTGTGGTTGCGTTGGCGATGTGGTCGATCAGCGCAGACCCCACCACCACACCATCAGCCAAGCGGGCGATGGCCGCCGCTTGCTCCGGTGTGCGAATGCCGAAACCAATGCTGATCGGCAGGTCGGTGTGGCGGCGCAGGCGGGCAACGGCTTCTTCGACATGCTCCAGCGTCGCTGCGCCCGCGCCAGTCACGCCGGCCACCGACACGTAGTACACGAAGCCGGAACTGCCGTTGAGCACGGTCGGCAGGCGCACGTCGTCGGTGGTCGGGGTGGTCAGGCGGATGAAGTCGATGCCGGCCGCTTGCGCCGGGTCGCACAGCTCGGCGTTATGTTCGGGCGGCATGTCGACGACGATCAGGCCATCGACCCCGGCTTCTTTCGCGTCCGCGATGAAGCGCGGTACGCCGTAGTGATGGATCGGATTGAAGTAACCCATCAGCACCAGCGGCGTGTCGGTGTTGTCTTTGCGGAACTCGCGAACCATTTGCAGGGTTTTCGCCAGGTTCTGTTTGGCTCCCAGGGCCCGGATGTTGGCAAGCTGGATCGCCGGGCCGTCGGCCATCGGATCGGTAAAGGGCATGCCCAACTCGATCACATCGGCGCCGGCCGCTGGCAGGCCCTTGAGGATCGCCAGCGAAGTGTCGTAGCTCGGGTCGCCAGCGGTGACGAAGGTCACCAGGGCGGCGCGGTTCTGTTCCTTGAGTTCAGCGAAGCGGGTTTGCAGGCGGCTCATCAGTGTTTCTCCTGCTTGGATTGCTCTTGTTGGGAGTGTTCCATGTGGTGCATCACGGTCTGCATGTCTTTGTCGCCACGACCGGACAGGTTGACCACCATCAGATGATCCTTGGGCAGGGTCGGTGCGCGTTTGAACACTTCGGCCAGGGCATGGGCGCTTTCCAGGGCAGGAATAATCCCTTCCAGGCGGCAGCATTTGTGGAAGGCGTCGAGGGCTTCATCGTCGGTCACCGAGGTGTACTGGACGCGGCCGATGTCATGCAACCAGGCGTGTTCCGGGCCGATGCCCGGGTAGTCGAGGCCGGCGGAGATCGAGTGGGCGTCGATGATCTGGCCGTCGTCGTCCTGCAACAGGAAGGTACGGTTGCCGTGCAGTACGCCCGGTACGCCGCCATTCAAGCTGGCCGCGTGCTTGCCGGTTTCGATGCCGTAGCCGGCCGCCTCGACGCCGATGATCTCGACGCTTTTATCATCGAGGAACGGGTGGAACAGGCCCATGGCGTTGGAACCGCCGCCGATGCACGCCACCAGGCTGTCCGGCAGGCGGCCTTCCTGGGCTTGCAGCTGTTCGCGGGTTTCCTTGCCGATGACGGCCTGGAAATCACGGACCATCGCCGGGTACGGGTGCGGGCCGGCCACGGTGCCGATCAGGTAGAAAGTACTGTCGACGTTGGTCACCCAGTCACGCAGGGCTTCGTTCATCGCGTCTTTCAGGGTGCCGGTGCCGGCCACCACCGGAATCACTTCGGCGCCCAGCAGTTTCATGCGGAACACGTTGGCCTGTTGGCGCTCGATGTCGGTGGTGCCCATGTAGATCACGCAGTCCAGACCAAAACGCGCGGCCACGGTGGCGGTCGCCACGCCGTGCATGCCGGCGCCGGTCTCGGCGATGATGCGTTTTTTGCCCATGCGCCGCGCCAGCAGGATCTGGCCGATGCAGTTGTTGATCTTGTGCGCGCCGGTGTGGTTCAGCTCTTCACGCTTGAGGTAGATCTTGGCGCCGCCGCAGAATTCGGTCAGGCGTTCGGCGAAGTACAGCGGGCTTGGGCGTCCGACGTAATCGCGCTGGAAGTAGGCCAGTTCTTCTTTGAAGGCCGGATCTTCCTTCGCCAGTTCATATTCGCGGGCCAGGTCGAGGATCAACGGCATCAGGGTTTCAGCGACGTAGCGGCCGCCGAACGCGCCAAACAGGCCGTTGGCATCAGGGCCGTTGCGCAGATTAGTCTGGGTCATGGGGCGCTCCAGGTGAATGCGTGAAGTGACAATGGCGTTCACTCTACCCCTGACGTCTCGGGCTGAAAACCGATAAGATCGCTGCAACCTGTCAGGAAAACTCACAGATCCCATGAGCCACGACCTTCCCCCGCTGAACGCCCTGCGCGCCTTTGAGGCCACTGCCCGCTTGAACAGCGTCAGTCAAGCCGCCGAGCAATTGCACGTGACCCATGGAGCAGTCAGCCGCCAGTTGAAAGCCCTGGAAGCGCACTTGGGCGTGAGCCTGTTCAGCAAGGATGGACGCGGCCTGAAACTCACAGATGCCGGTGTGCGTTTGCGCGATGCCAGCAGCGATGCCTTCGAGCGTTTGCGCACCGTGTGCGCCGAGTTGACCCAGAACACCGCCGACGCGCCGTTCGTGCTCGGCTGCTCGGGCAGCCTGTTGGCGCGCTGGTTCATCCCGCGCCTGGGCCGGCTGAATGCCGACCTGCCGGATTTGCGCTTGCACCTGTCGGCTGGCGAAGGTGATCTCGACCCGCGTCGGCCAGGGCTGGATGCTTTGCTGGTGTTTGCCGAGCCGCCGTGGCCTGCGGACATGCACGTCTATGAATTGGCCAGCGAACGCATCGGCCCGGTGCTCAGCCCACGCTTTGGCGGGTTTGAACGCCTGCGTGCGGCGCCAGCAGCGGCGCTGCTCAACGAGCCCTTGTTACACACCACCTCGCGGCCGCAAGCCTGGCCCAGTTGGGCGCAGCAAAGCGGTCTGGACGCCAAAGCGTTGAAGTTCGGGCAGGGTTTCGAGCATTTGTATTACTTGCTGGAAGCCGCAGTGGCCGGGCTGGGCGTGGCGATTGCCCCGCAGCCGCTGGTGGCCGAAGACGTGAAGGCTGGACGCCTGGTCGCGCCGTGGGGTTTTTGCGAAACCCCGGCGCAACTGGCGTTGTGGCTACCCAAGCGCGCCGCGGACGGGCGCGCTCGGCAGTTGGCGCAGTGGCTGAAAAATGAGCTGCGTCAGGTCTAGTCGCCGCGTTTGCACAGCAAGTACGCAGCCAGCAAGCCCAGCGCACCGACCGCTACACCGGCCGTGGTCCATGGGTGTTCCTGGGCGTAATCGCGGGTGGCGATCCCGGTTTCACGGGTTTTGACTTTGACTTCTTCGTACGCATCGCTGAGCAGGTGACGCGAGTGTCTCAGCGCGTTTTCGGCGTTGCTTTTCAGGGCCTTGAGGGTTTTGCGCGACTCGTCCGAGGCATCGTCTTTCAGGCTTTCCAACGACTTGAGCAGACTCTCGATCTCGGCTTCCATGCTTTGCAATGAGGCTTTGCGTAACGAGGTGTTGGCCATGGTGGCTCTCCTGCATTGTTGATGAGTAGCGTGTGTTGATTGGGACTCCAGCGCTTCTGGAAAGTGCAGTAAATCTGAATAGGCAGTCGGAGCAGCTGCCTCAAGTCATGAGAAAAATCACTGCTAGGCTGTAATCAGTACTCAAGGAGAACGCCATGACTGACCATCACACTTACAAGAAAGTCGAACTGGTTGGCTCGTCCCCCACCAGCATTGAAGACGCCATCAACAACGCCCTGGCCGAGGCCAGCAAGAGCATCAAGCACTTGGAGTGGTTCGAGGTCACCGAAACCCGCGGGCACATCAAGGACGGCAAGGCCGCGCACTTCCAGGTGACGCTTAAAGTCGGTTTCCGGATTGCCAATAGCTGAGCTTGAGCTAGGCTTCTGAACTTGTACGCTGGCCGATTGCCATAGGAAATGGCAAAGCGCTACATCCTCTTGGGTGCCAGACGCTCAAGTGCTTACGCTGACCCTCTTTTGATCCGACCAGGGAATGTGACCGATGAAGAAATTTATTTTAGCGGTAGGTTTGTTAAGCATTGCGGGAACGGCCCTTGCGGCAGGCAAACCCTGCGAAGAGCTGAAAAGCGAAATCGCAGCGAAAATCGACGCAAAGGGTACCAAACACTATTCGCTGGAAATCGTCGATAAAGGCGCGGCAGCAGGCGGTAAAGTGGTCGGCAAGTGCGACGCGGGCAAAAAGGTAATCGTCTACAAACGCGGCTGATCCCTTGCAGACGCAAAAGCCGACGCCTTGGCGTCGGCTTTTTTATGGGCGCGGTTTGAGGGTCAGCCCTTCATGACCTGTGCCAGCAGCTCGTAGGAATGCAGGCGGTCGGCGTGTTCGTACAAATCGCAGGTGAAGATCAACTCGTCGGCACCGGTCTGCTCGATCAGCACCTCCAGTTTTGCGCGAATTTTCGCCGGGCTGCCGACCATCGCCAGCCCCAGGAAATCGCCCACAGCTTGCTTCTCGTGAGGCAACCACAGGCCTTCCATGGATTTCACCGGAGGGCGCTGGACCAGGCTTTGGCCGCGCATCAGCGCGAGAATCCGTTGGTAGACCGACGTCGCCAGGTAATCGGCCTGTTCGTCGGTATCGGCAGCGACCAGCGGGACGCCGAGCATCACGTAGGGTTTATCCAGCACGGCTGAAGGCTTGAAGTGATTGCGATACACCCGAATCGCTTCGTGCATGTAACGCGGTGCGAAATGTGAGGCAAAGGCGTAAGGCAAACCGCGTTCCCCAGCCAGTTGCGCGCTGAACAGGCTGGAGCCCAGCAGCCAGACCGGCACCTGGGTGCCAGTGCCGGGCATGGCGATGACTCGCTGGTCGGGTGTGCGTGGGCCGAGGTAGCGCATCAGTTCGGCGACGTCTTCGGGGAAATCATCGGCGCTGCCGGAGCGTTCGCGGCGCAAGGCACGGGCGGTCATCTGGTCGGAACCAGGCGCACGGCCCAGGCCGAGGTCAATCCGGCCGGGATAAAGGCTTTCCAGTGTGCCGAACTGCTCAGCGATCACCAGGGGCGCATGGTTGGGCAACATCACGCCGCCGGAGCCGACACGAATGTTCGACGTGCCACCGGCCAGGTAACCGAGGAGCACGGAGGTCGCGGAGCTGGCAATGCCATCCATGTTGTGGTGTTCGGCCACCCAGAAGCGGTTGTAGCCCCACTTCTCGACGTGCTGCGCCAGGTCCAGCGAGTTGCGCAGCGACTGCGCGGGGCTGCCGTTCTCGCGAACGGGTACAAGGTCCAGGGTCGAGAACTTGATATCGGACAGTGGTTTCATAAGCCTGCTTCTCCAAAGGGTACGCAGGCTTTTCTCACGAACGAAAACCTGCCGAATGCGTAAGCGTGTTCTATGCAATGTGGGCATATACCCGAGTTTCAATAGCAGACCTGAATTTGCCTACCCGATAAGCGGTCTGATCCGAGAAGGTGAACTTTGCCCGGCCTTCTATCCTCAGAACCCTTAGCAACCGAAAACCATGAAGGCGCGACCCTTCGCGCCGGATCTCGAGGAGGCACAGATGAGCATCAAGAAGAAAGCATCGGCGCATTGGGAAGGTGATCTGAAAACCGGTATTGGCTCGATTTCCACCGAAACCGGCGTACTCCGGGACGCGCCCTACGGCTTCAAGGCCCGATTCGAAGGCGGCAAGGGCACCAACCCTGAGGAACTGATCGGCGCGGCCCATGCTGGCTGTTTCTCCATGGCCTTTTCGATGATTCTTGGCGATGCCGGCCTCAAGGCCGACCGCATCGACACTCAGGCCGAGGTCACGCTGGATCAGGTTGACGGTGGTTTTGCGATCACCGCCGTGCACCTGATTCTCAAGGCCAAAATTCCCGGTGCAACTCAGCAGCAATTCGAAGAACTGAGCAAAAAAGCCAAAGAGGGCTGCCCGGTTTCCAAGGTGCTGAACGCCAGAATCAGCTTGGACGCCACGTTGGTAAGCTGATTTTTTCAGGTTTGATCAGGCGCTGAATGCACTGGCGCCTTCGCGAGCAGGCTCGCTCCCATAATTGGAATGCATTTCAAATGTGGGGGCGAGCCTGCTCGCGAGAGCTACCTTGTCAGCGACACAATCCCCACGGCTAAACATGAGGGTTGTGAGCGATGTCAGAACTCGCTTCGCAAAACTGTGGTCGAATAAGTGACAGCAGCTTCAGCGCATGACTGTGCGCGCTGCCTCAAGGGAGCTTCAACCATGAAACGTTTTGCCTTGGCGATTATCTGCAGTGCACTGGCCACCTCGGCCTTGGCGGCGCCAAAGCCGTGTGAAGAACTCAAGGCCGAGATCGAAGCCAAGATCCAGGCCCAGGGCGTTACTTCCTACACCCTGGAGATCGTTACCAATGATGAAGTGCACGATCAGAACATGGTGGTCGGCACCTGCGAAAACGGCACCAGGAAAATCATCTACCAGAAGAACGACAGATAATTCGCCTTAGGGTACACAGTTGATCTGCCGTTCTTCGGCGACGATTTCACGTTTGGCGTTGTACAGCCGGGCGCTCGGGGTGAAGGACAGTGAGCGGGCTTCAAGACGATAACGCTGGCCCTCCTCGAAGTGGTCGTAGCGCAGGGTCATGTAGCACAGCCGTTCCTGCGGGTCGGTGTTCATGGCCAGGCCACCGCCGAAGATTTCGAAGTCGAAACGAACCGTCAGTTCATGGCTGCCAGGCGTGACCTGGAAAAACCGCCCGTCACGTTGCGGCTTATTGTCCAGGCGCTCGGCCATCAGCACTTTGCCACCGGGTGTCGGCATGGCGAAGTCGACCCAGGCCATGTTCGGGTTGACGTCCGGCAACGGGCTCGCACAGGCGGCGAGTGAGCTGGCAGCGAGTAAAAGCAGAGTCTTGCGCATGATGATCTTCCGGGCGGTCATGCGCTCAGCATAGCGCCGATCAACTGTGCTGGCAGCCGGCCGGTTGTCCTTGCCCCACCACCTTATGCTGTTGATCGTAGAGCCGGATCGAGGGTCGCCAGCCAATGTGGGCGGCATGCAATTGGTAGCGCTCACCTGCATTGAATGCCTCGAAGCGCACCTTCAACTGACAATCGCGCCATAGCGGCTCTGTCTCCGGGCCGATGTTGGTCGGTTCCACCGCGAACTGGTAGCGCACCTTCAGTGCGTGGCTGCCGGGTTGGACTTCAAAGTAGCGGTCATCGGCCACGGTTTTATCGTCGACTTCCAGTGCGAGCAGCGTCGTGTCTGGGTGGTGCTTGAGGTCGATCCAGGCTTGCGCCGGGTCGTGGGCGGGCAATCCGGCACAGCCTGCCACCAGCAGCAGCCCCGTAGTCAGCATTAACGCGCGCATAGCGAAGCTCCAGACAGGCGAGATAGTCTTGCAATCAGACACTCACAGGATGATTCGATTTGGATAGGCCGCGTAGGAGCCATGGGTTACTTGATCGCGTTTTGCGGGTTTTGTTTCCGGGTGTGGTGTTTTTGGTGCTCAACGGTTGCACCAGCGTCAGCTATTACAGCCAGTTGGCCAGCGGGCAGTGGCAGTTGCTGCGGGCGCGTGAGCCGGTGAGCGAGGTCATTGCCGACCCGACGCGTGACGCCACTCTGCGTGGCCATTTGGTCCAAGCGCAAAAGGCCCGGACCTTCGCCAGCCAGCAATTGCACCTGCCGGACAACAAAAGCTATCGCCTGTACGCCGACATAGGCCGGCCGTTCGTGGTGTGGAATGTGTTTGCCACACCGGAGTTTTCACTCAAGCCGCTCAACCATTGTTTCCCTGTCGCCGGGTGCGTGGCCTACCGCGGTTACTACAGCCAGGGTGCGGCGCGGGGTGAGGCGGCGTTGCAGCGCCAGCAGGGCATGGACGTGTCGATTGGCGGGGTCGAAGCCTACTCGACCCTGGGCTGGTTCAATGACCCCATCATGAGTTCAATGATGAGCTGGGGCGACGAGCGCCTGGCCACGCTGATATTTCATGAGCTGGCGCATCAGCGGTTTTATGTGAAGGACGACACGGCCTTCAACGAGTCCTTTGCCACCTTCGTCGAGCAGGAAGGCACCCGTCAATGGCGCACGGCGCGCGGTTTGCCACCGGCCAGCAAGGCGCTGGTGCACCAGCGTGATCAATTCATTCAACTGCTGCTGGATACCCGCGTCCGGCTCGAACAGCTTTACACCCAGCCCCTGCCAATCGAGCAGATGCGCGCGCGCAAAGCCGCCGAGTTTGAACGTTTGCGCAGCGACTACCGAACCCTGCGCGACAGCCAATGGGCCGGCGACAAGCGTTTTGATGCCTGGGTCAATGCCCCGCTGAACAATGCCCGGTTGCTGCCGTTTGGGTTGTATGACCAATGGGTACCGGCATTCGCCGAAATGTTCAAACAGTCGGGCGGGGACTGGCTGCGGTTTTATGCGGCGGTCGAGAAGCTGGGGGCGTTGCCCGTAGAACAACGCAAGGCAGCGTTGAAGGCGTTGGCAAACAAGTAACCCTGTGGCGAGGGAGCTTGCTCCCGCTCGGCTGCGCAGCAGCCGTAAACCTGCGGATGCGATCAAGCTGAAAAACCGCGCCGCATGACTTCCGGGCCGCTCCGCGCCCCAGCGGGAGCAAGCTCCCTCGCCACAAAAGCAGACCAGCAACTAGCGCTGCAAAAACGCCTGATGTAACTCGGCCAATGTTTCGAAGTGATACGCCGGGGCTTCAGCGTTCAATTCTTCGTGGCTGCCAAAGCCATAACCCACCGCCGCCGCATCCAGCCCGTTACTGCGGGCACCGATCAGGTCGTGTTTGCGGTCGCCGATCATCAGTGTGGTGGTCGGGTCCAGCTGTTCTTCGCTCAATAAATGAGCAATCAGCTCGACTTTGTCGGTGCGCGTGCCGTCCAGTTCACTGCCGTAGATCACCTTGAAGTGCCGATCAAAACCAAAGTGCCGGGCGATTTCCCGGGCGTAGATCCACGGCTTGGACGTCGCGATGTACAACTGTCGGCCTTGCCCGCCGAGGGTTTCCAGCAGCGGCGTGACACCGTCGAAGACGCGGTTTTCATACAGCCCGGTGACTTTGAAGCGCTCGCGGTAGAAGTTCACCGCTTCCCAGGCCTTGGCCTCGTCGAAGTCGTAGAACTGCATGAAGGCTTGCAGCAGCGGCGGGCCGATGAAGTGTTCGAGTTTGCTCAGGTCGGGTTCGTCGATCCCCAGTTTGCTCAAGGCGTACTGGATCGAACGGGTGATGCCCTCACGCGGGTCGGTCAGGGTGCCATCGAGGTCGAATAAAACGGTCTGGTAATGCATGAACATTCCTGAATGAGAGTCAGAGCTGGTCGTAGCCTTCGGCCAGATGCAGGTTTTTGAGTTTCACGTAATTGGCCGCGCTGTAGGTGAAAAACGCCCGCTCCTTGTCAGTCAGTGCACGAACCTGTTTTACCGGGCTGCCGACATAGAGGAAACCGCTTTCCAGGCGTTTGCCCGGTGGCACCAGGCTGCCCGCGCCAATGATTACGTCATCTTCGACCACCGCACCGTCCATGACGATGCTGCCCATGCCGATCAGGACCCGGTTGCCCACGGTGCAGCCGTGCAGCATGACTTTGTGGGCGATGGTCACGTCATCGCCGATCAGCAACGGGAAGCCGTCCGGGTTGAAGGGGCCGGCGTGGGTGATGTGCAGCACGCAGCCATCCTGCACGCTGGTGCGTTGGCCGATGCGGATGCGGTGCATGTCGCCGCGGATGACCGTCAGCGGCCAGACCGAGCTGTCGGAGCCTATTTCGACGTCGCCGATCACCACCGCCGAACCGTCGACAAAGGCGCCTTTGCCAAGCGTGGGGGTGTGGTTCTGGTACTTGCGAAGGGACACGATAGGCTCTCTCTCTGTTGCTGATAGCTGCGGTTGGCGTCGATTGTAATTAAGATGGCCGCATGTTTCTTCCAGCCAAGGTGCCAACCGTGAGCGTGAACAACCCTCTTTTGCAGCCCTACGACCTGCCGCCGTTCTCGGCGATCCGTGCTGAGCACGTACAACCTGCCATTGAGCAGATCCTCGCGGACAACCGCACCGCCATTGCCGAGATCCTCAAGACTCAGGGCGCACAGCCTACCTGGGCCGGCCTGGTGCTGGCGATGGATGAACTCAATGATCGCCTGGGCGCGGCCTGGAGCCCGGTCAGCCACCTCAATGCCGTGTGCAACAGCGCCGAACTGCGTGAGGCTTACGAGTCCTGCCTGCCGGCACTGAGCGCCTACGCGACTGAAATGGGCCAGAACCGCGAACTGTTCCAGGCTTATGAAGCCTTGGTAAACAGCTCTGAAGCGGCCGGTTTCGACGTGGCACAAAACACCATTCTTGAACACGCACTGCGTGACTTCCGTCTGTCGGGTATCGATTTGCCTGCGGCTGAGCAAAAGCGTTACGCCGAGGTGCAAAGCAAGCTGTCGGAATTGGGCAGCCACTTCTCCAACCAATTGCTCGACGCCACCCAGGCCTGGACCAAGCACGTCACCGATGAAGCCGCCCTCGCCGGCCTGACCGATTCGGCCAAGGCGCAAATGGCCGCCGCCGCCCAGGCCAAAGACCTGGAAGGCTGGCTGATCAGCCTGGAGTTCCCGAGCTACTACGCGGTGATGACCTACGCCCAGGACCGCGCGCTGCGCGAAGAAGTCTACGCCGCCTACTGCACCCGTGCGTCGGACCAAGGCCCGAACGCCGGTCAGAACGATAACGGCCCGGTGATGGAAGAAATCCTCGACCTGCGTCAGGAGCTGGCAAAACTCTTGGGCTTCGCCAGTTTCTCGGAGCTGAGCCTGGCCACCAAAATGGCCGAGTCCAGCGATCAGGTGCTGAGCTTCCTGCGGGATCTGGCCAAGCGCAGCAAACCCTTTGCCGCACAGGACCTGGAACAGCTCAAGGCCTACGCCGCCGAGCAAGGTTGCCCGGACCTGCAAAGCTGGGACAGCGGTTTCTACGGCGAAAAACTCCGTGAACAACGCTACAGCGTCGCTCAGGAAGCGCTGCGTGCGTACTTCCCGATCGACAAAGTGCTGAGTGGCCTGTTCGCCATCGTTCAACGGTTGTACGGCATCGAAATTGCCGAGCAGACCGGTTTCGACACCTGGCACCCGGACGTTCGCCTGTTCGAAATCAAGGAAAACGGCCAGCACGTCGGCCGCTTCTTCTTCGACCTGTACGCCCGTGCCAACAAGCGGGGCGGGGCCTGGATGGACGGCGCCCGTGATCGTCGCCGCACCGCTGCGGGCGTTCTGCAAAGCCCGGTGGCCAACCTGGTCTGCAACTTCACCCCGGCCGACAGTGGCAAGCCTGCCCTGCTGACTCACGATGAAGTCACCACCCTGTTCCATGAATTCGGCCATGGCCTGCATCACCTGCTGACCCGCGTCGAGCATGCTGGCGTGTCCGGCATCAACGGCGTGGCTTGGGATGCGGTCGAGCTGCCGAGCCAGTTCATGGAAAACTGGTGCTGGGAGCCGGAAGGCCTGGCGCTGATCTCCGGGCATTACGAAACCGGCGAGGCACTGCCCCAGGACCTGCTGCAAAAAATGCTCGCGGCGAAGAACTTCCAGTCCGGCCTGATGATGGTGCGTCAGTTGGAGTTCTCGCTGTTCGACTTCGAGCTGCACGCCACCCACGGTGACGGTCGCAGTGTGCTGCAAGTGCTTGAAGGCGTGCGCGACGAAGTCTCGGTGATGCGCCCACCGGCCTACAACCGCTTCCCTAACAGCTTCGCGCACATCTTCGCTGGCGGTTACGCGGCGGGTTACTACAGCTACAAATGGGCTGAAGTGCTGTCGGCCGATGCGTTCTCCAAATTTGAGGAAGAAGGCGTGCTCAACGCTGCCACCGGTCGGGCATTTCGCGAAGCGATCCTGGCGCGTGGCGGTTCGCAGGAGCCGATGGTGCTGTTCGTCGATTTCCGCGGACGGGCGCCGTCGATTGACGCACTCTTGCGTCACAGTGGCCTCGACGAGGTCGCGGTAGCATGAGTGATGGGCCTGTGATGACCAAAAGACGCTTTATCGCCGGGGCCGTTTGCCCGGCGTGCAGTGAGCCGGACAAGTTGATGATGTGGAGCGAGGACTCCGTGCCGCACCGCGAATGCGTGGCCTGCGGTTACTCCGACACGCTCAACGAGCAAGGGCTGTCCGTGCCCAAGGAATTGGGCACGCGGGTCAATACCTCTGCGCTGAAAGTGCCGGATGCCAAGGTGCAGGCGGTGCAGTTTTTCCCGAACCCCAAGCTCAAGAAAAAGCCGGACGATCAGGCCTGATCGTCCACCGCGATGACGCTCGCCTTCCTGTCCGATGACGGGAAGGCGATAGTTATCTACCACCCTCTCACGGCTCTTCCTTTTTAGGCTGGCGACTTGTTTCAGCCTCTATTCAAGGAAGACGTGATGCTTGAAAGCAATCCACTTTTGCAGGTCCACGACCTGCCGCCCTATGCGGCTGTGCGCGCCGAACACCTGGTGCCCGCCATCGAACGGATTCTGGCCGATAACCGCCGTGCCACTGCCCTGATTGTTGTCAGCCAGTCGGTGCTGCCGAACTGGGATGACCTGGTGTTGGGCATGGATGAATTGACTGCGCGCCTGGATGAGGCGATGTCCGTTATTCATACCCTGGATCTGGTTGCCCATACCGGTGACGCCTGGCGTAAGGCAAGCGCTGCCTGTGACGAATCTGTGGAGGTCTATAAAACCGGGCTGTTACGCAATCGTGAGCTGTTCCTGGCCTATCAGGCCCTGGCGGACAGCTCGCCTGCGCAGAATTTCGACGCTTCACGCCAAGCGGTTTTGAAGAAAATCCTGCGACGGTATCGGTTGTCGGGGATTGATTTGCCGGCGGATCAACAGGCAACACTGGCGCAGCTCAACCGTGAAATATCGCTGCTCAGCGGTTTGTTTCTGCAGCAACTGGAGAGCGCCGACAACGCCTGGAGCAAGCGGCTCAACCATGAATCGTCGTTGGATGGCCTGCCCGACGACCTTAAACAGCGCATGGCCGCCAAGGCCAGGGAAGCGGGGCATGAGGGTTGGCTGATCACGCTGGATCAGGAAACCTGGCGCCTGGTCATGACCTATGCCGAAGACCGAACCTTGCGCGAGGAGTTGTTCATCGCCAACGCCACGCGGGCGTCGGACCAAGGGCCGCACGCCGGGCAATTCGACAATGGCCCGGTGTTTGAGCTATTGCTCGCCAACCGTCAACAAAAGGCCCGACTGCTGGGGTACGCCAACTTTGCCGAGTTGAAGCTGGCGACCGAATCTGCGGAATCGGCCCGTCAGGTCGTGAATTTTCTACAGCGGCAACTGACGCTGGAAACACCGCATTTTGCCCAGGATTCCCAAACGCTTGAAGCTTTTGCGGCTGAGCAGGGGGTTGCCGATGTGCAGGCCTGGGACCTTGAGTTTTATGCGCAGAAACTGCGGCAGCACCAGCATGGTTCAGCCCTCAGCGGGGTTCGCGCCTATTTCCCACTGGACGGTACGTTGCACCGGTTGTGCCGCTTCAGTGAACGTCTGTTTGGCATTGAAATCGTCGAGCAACAGACGTTCAGCCGCTGGCATGAGCAGGTGCGGCTGCTGGAAGTCAGGGAGCATTCCCAGGTGATCGGGCACATTTACATCGACCCGTTTCACCGCCCGCAAGGGGACGACTATGCCTGGACATCCACCCCGCGAAATCGTCGGGTGACCGCCGAAGGTCAGGTCAAACTGCCGATGGCCATTTTGCACGGCAACTTTCCCGAGGGCGTGGCGGGTCAGCCGTGTTTGCTCGATCACATGCAAATGCGGGTGCTGCTTCATGAGATGGGCCACTGCTTGCAGCACGTACTGACGCGTTCACCGTATCGGCGGATTTCCGGCATCTCTGAGCTGGGGCGCGACACGGCCGAGTTCGCCGGGCAGGTCTTTGAACTATGGGGTTTGTCCCGGGATTTTCTGCTGTGGATCGCGGCGCACCACCAAACTGGCGAGCGTTTATCCGAGGCACGGGTTGACGCGATACTGGCGTCGATTCATCAACAGAGCAGTTGGCAAACCGCGCGGTTGTTGATGGGCGCCTTGTACGATTTTGAACTGCACCGGGGGTATGGCGATGGCCGTAGCGTGGCGTCGGTGTTTGCCCAGGTACGGGAGCAGTTCCCGCACCTGCGGCTGCCGGGCTACACGCGGTATGCCAACGGCTTTGACTACCTGGTGACCGGTTATGAGGCTTCGATGTATGCCTACACATGGTCCGGTGTCCTGGCGACAGTAGCGTTCAAGCCATTTGAGGAACGAGGGGTATTCAGCCCTGAAACCGGCAAAGCCTTTCGTGAGGCGATTTTCGCGGTGGGGGATTCGCGACCCCTTCTCGAATCCCTGGAGGTATTTCTCGGCCGGCCAGTGACGACCGGGCTTTTCCAATCATGATCATTGCCTGATGAAAGCCCCCCGGGTTCAGCGCTCGGGGGGCTTCTATCGTTGGCGTGAGTTACTCGCCGGCAGTCTTGAGCCAGCTCTTCATCGAGCAGGTGGCGAAGCGGCTGGTGCTGCAGTCGCCGTTGGCCAGGGCCGTGCGAAGTTTGTCGACATCGGCCTGCATCATGTAGCGAATGCCGTCCTTGAAGTGGCTACTGTCGCCAAAACCACCTTCGGTCATTTCTTTCAGGGCGTCTTCTTTGCTCCAGCCCTGAATCACCACCCGGTACATGGCGGACATCAAACCGGTACGGTCCGAGCCATGTTTGCAGTGCATCAACACCGGGCCTTTGCTTTCGGCGCTCTGGATCGCCCGCAACGTCGCGAGCACGTCGCTGTCATCGACATGATTGGTGCGGTACGGCATTTGTACCTGATTGATGCCGGGTGCCGACAACCAGTTTGAATCCGGTTCCGGCAGGAAGTTGATGACGGTCGCGACCTTGAGTTTTTCCAGCAACGGCACGGCACCGCTATCAGGCAACGCGCTGCGATAGAGCGTCGGCGACATCTGGTAGAGGTTGTATTGCACCTCCACAGGCTGTGCCCATTCGGCCGGACGTGGAGAACCTGCGTCGTCCGCCTGGACCGCAGGAACCGCGAACAACATCAGCAGCAGGCTGAGCACAGGGATGATGCGCAATGTCGGCATAGGTAGGGGCCTAAAAGACGAATGGAAGATCGGTGGGCAGCGTGCGGGAGGGCCAGTCAAAGGCCCGTGAGACGTCTGTCAAAAAGTTGTGAACCCACTCTGCGGTAGTGCTCCAGGGTTTATTTGAGCTGAAACGATTAATCTTGATGCTTAGGCTGCTACCATTTGTAACTAATGATTACTGGCGCGTCCTTTCCCACTGGGGCACGACCAAAAAACGACAAGTCGCTCGTTGAAGCGATGTTCTGCCCAATGCCTGATGAGGTGCACCCCCCATGTCTGATCAAGATCGAGACAACCCGCGGCGTGAGTTTTTACGCAAATCCCTGACCTTGATCCCGGTGGTCACCGTTGCCAGCACAGGCTTTGGCAGCTCGGTGCTGATGGCTGCGCCCGACACCGCGCCGGCCAGCTCCGGCCAGACGCCGGTCGACAGTGCTGTGTATCAGCCTAGCTACTTCACAGCACAAGAGTGGGCTTTCATTCAGGCCGCCGTCGCGCGATTGATTCCTGCCGATGAACAAGGCCCGGGTGCGCTGGAAGCCGGTGTGCCGGAGTACATCGACCGTCAAATGAACACGCCGTATGCCGCCGGTGCGCTGTGGTACATGCAAGGCCCGTTCAATGCCGACGCTGCGCCGGAAATGGGTTGGCAGAGCAAATTGGTGCCCAAACAGATCTACCGCCTGGGCATCGCGGCGACGGATGCCTGGTCGAAAGCGTTCAACGGTAAAGTTTTTGCTGAGCAAGACAGCGCTACCCGAGACGATTTGCTCAAGCAACTGGAGGCCGGTACGCCGACATTCGACAGCGTGCCGCCGAAGATTTTCTTCAGTCTGTTGCTGCAAAACACCCGGGAAGGGTTCTTCTGCGACCCGATCCACGGCGGCAATAAAGGCATGGTCGGCTGGACCCTGATCGGCTTCCCCGGCGCCCGCGCCGATTTCATGGATTGGGTGGAGCGCAACGAGCAGTACCCCTTCCCGGCAGTGTCGATTCGCGGCGAGAGGGCTTGAGCATGGCAACGGTAATGAAGAAGGTCGACGCAGTGATCGTCGGCTTTGGCTGGACAGGCGCCATCATGGCCAAGGAGCTGACAGAGGCCGGCCTCAATGTGCTGGCGCTGGAGCGCGGGCCGATGCAGGACACCTATCCCGACGGCAACTACCCACAGGTGATCGACGAACTCACCTACAGCGTGCGCAAAAAGCTTTTTCAGGATGTCTCGAAAGAGACGGTAACCATTCGCCATAGCGTGAATGACATTGCCCTGCCCAACCGTCAGCTTGGGGCGTTCTTGCCGGGTAATGGCGTGGGTGGCGCCGGCCTGCACTGGTCTGGCGTGCATTTTCGGGTCGATCCGATCGAGCTGCGCATGCGCAGCCACTACGAAGAACGCTACGGCAAACACTTCATCCCCAAGGACATGACGATTCAGGACTTCGGCGTCAGCTATGAAGAACTGGAGCCGTTCTTCGACTATGCCGAGAAAGTGTTCGGGACATCCGGCCAAGCCTGGACCGTGAACGGGCAAGTGGTGGGTGAAGGCAAGGGCGGCAACCCTTATGCGGCGGACCGTTCCAGCCACTTTCCGCTGGAGTCGCAGAAGAACACCTACTCCGCGCAGTTGTTCCAGAGCGCCGCCAACGCGGTGGGTTACAAACCTTACAACCTGCCGTCGGCCAATACTTCAGGTCCGTACACCAACCCTTACGGCGCACAGATGGGACCGTGCAATTTCTGCGGGTTCTGCAGCGGTTACGTCTGCTACATGTATTCGAAGGCTTCACCGAACGTGAACATTCTGCCGGCGCTCAAACCGCTGCCGAATTTCGAGCTGCGGCCCAATTCCCACGTGCTCAAGGTCAATCTCGACAGCAGCAAGAGCAAGGCTACCGGCGTGACCTACATCGACGGTCAGGGCCGCGAGATCGAGCAACCGGCGGACCTGGTAATTCTGGGCGCGTTCCAGCTTCATAACGTGCGGCTGATGCTGCTGTCCGGGATCGGCAAACCCTATGACCCGATCACTGGCGAAGGTGTGGTCGGGCGTAACTTTGCCTATCAGAACATGGCGACCATCAAGGCCTATTTCGACAAGGACGTGCACACCAACAACTTCATTGGCGCGGGCGGCAACGGTGTGGCGGTGGACGACTTCAACGCCGACAACTTCGACCATGGCCCCCATGGTTTCGTCGGCGGCTCGCCGATGTGGGTCAACCAGGCGGGCAGCCGGCCGATTGCCGGCACTTCAAATCCGCCGGGAACCCCGGCCTGGGGCAGTGCCTGGAAGCGCGCCACCGCCGATTACTACACCCATCAGGTGTCGATGGACGCTCACGGTGCGCATCAGTCCTACCGTGGTAACTACCTGGATCTCGACCCGGTTTACCGCGATGCCTACGGCCTGCCGCTGCTGCGGATGACCTTCGACTGGCAGGAAAACGACATCAAGATGAACCGCTTCATGGTCGAGAAAATGGGCAAGATCGCCGAGGCGATGAACCCCAAGGCTATCGCCGTGATTGGCAAGAAAGTCGGCGACCACTTCAACACGGCGTCCTACCAGACCACCCACCTCAACGGCGGCGCGATCATGGGCACCCACCCGAAAACCAGTGCGCTGAACCGCTACTTGCAGAGCTGGGACGTGCATAACGTCTTCGTGCCCGGTGCTTCCGCTTTCCCACAAGGCTTGGGTTACAACCCTACGGGGTTGGTGGCTGCCCTCACCTACTGGTCGGCGCGGGCGATTCGCGAGCAGTACCTGAAGAACCCCGGCCCGTTGGTTCAGGCTTAAGGAGCGATGACCATGAAGACCCTCGTTATCGCGACCCTCGCCCTGCTCGGCAGTTGCTCGATCAGCGCTGCTGAAGATGATCAAGTATTGATCAGGCAAGGCGAGTACCTGGCCCGTGCGGGCGACTGTGTGGCGTGTCACACCGCCAAGGACGGCAAGCCGTTCGCCGGTGGCCTGCCGATGGAAACCCCGATCGGGACGATCTACTCCACCAACATCACCCCGGACAAAACCGGTGTGGGCGATTACAGCTTCGAAGACTTCGACAAGGCCGTGCGCCATGGCGTCGCCAAAAGCGGTAGTACGCTTTACCCGGCCATGCCGTATCCGTCCTATGCCCGTGTCACTGATACAGACATGCAGGCGTTGTATGCCTACTTCATGAAAGGCGTGGCACCAGTTGCTCAAGTGAACAGGGACAGCGACATTCCCTGGCCCTTGAGCATGCGTTGGCCGCTGGCCGGATGGCGCTGGATGTTTGCCCCGAATGTTGTAGAGGCGTCTCAACCGGCCGTGGGTGAGGATGCAGTCGTCGGCCGTGGGGCGTATCTGGTGGAAGGGCTCGGACATTGCGGCGCGTGCCATACGCCGCGTGCCCTGACCCTGCAGGAAAAGGCCTTGAGCGCTGGCGAAAGCAGTGATTTTCTGTCCGGCAGTGCGCCGCTGGAAGGCTGGATCGCGAAAAGCCTGCGTGGCGATCACAAGGACGGCCTGGGCAGTTGGAGTGAGGAGCAACTGGTGCAGTTTCTCAAGACTGGCCGCAGTGATCGCAGTGCGGTGTTTGGCGGCATGAGCGATGTGGTGGTGCACAGCATGCAGTACATGAGCGACGCGGATCTCAGCGCGATCGCCCGTTACCTCAAGTCCCTGCCGGCCAACGACCCCACGGATCAGCCACACGTGTACGACAAGCAGGTGGCCCAGGCGCTGTGGAACGGTGATGACCGAAAACCGGGGGCATCGGTCTACATCGACAACTGCGCGGCGTGCCACCGCACCGACGGGCACGGCTATACCCGAGTGTTCCCGGCACTGGCGGGCAACCCGGTGCTGCAATCGGACGACCCGACCTCGCTGATTCACATCGTACTCAAGGGCGGCACCCTGCCGGCCACGCACAGTGCACCGTCGACCTTCACCATGCCGGCATTCGCCTGGCGTCTGTCGGATCAGGAAGTGGCCGATGTGGTCAATTTCATCCGCACGAGTTGGGGGAATCGAGGCTCCCTGGTGAAGCCCGCACAGGTGGCGGACTTGCGCAAGGGTGATAGGCAGAGCACGTCCAATGACGACTTGGGACAAGTGATCAGCCAGTAAGCAGTCTCGCCGGTGTCCTTTTAGGATCCCGGCGAGGTGGCGATGCTCAGCGTTGTGGAAAGCGATGGATGCCCAGTTCGCTTTCCAACTGATAACCGACGATGAAATCGGCCAGCCCGGCGTTGATCAGGTCCTGCCAGCTCGCCGGGATCACTCCGATGCTGTCGTCATACTCGGTCCAGCGGGCGTGGGCGAACTTCGGGTCTGCTTCGTCGAACGGACCCTTGCAGCGCACCGCTGCCTGTTCGATGTCCTGGGTGCAGAGGTCGAACTCGCAGGCAATTCCCCAGAGCTCTCCGCTGGCTGTCTTGACCATGATCAGGTCGGCGCCTTGTTCATAGGTCGGGAGATAGGCATCTGCCGCATAGAAAATCTTCTCCATGGTCTTACTCCGCCAGGCCCGCTAGTTGCTTGGGCATTGCTGTGCTCCTGTGCATACAGAGACACTCTTATACCGCGTTATGCCCGGGCGAGGGTCCATGTTTACGATATCAACGATAGCCAGTTTATCTCGTCCGCCCTGATGGACGGTTAGTCAGTTTGAGTCATGGGCTGACGATGCTGGAATAGGCCTTGGCCAATGCCAGCAGTTTAGCTTTGTCTTGCTCATCAATATCGCCATCACCGTCCACATCCTTGCGTACGGTGTTGATATTAAAGGAATGACCGCCATCGTTTGAAACAGCGGTAATGAAAATGGAGTCCACCAGTACATCGGTCTCTACTTGATTGACCGGGTCCCATTGCGACTCTTTACGGGCCAATTGCATCGACACCTGAGCTTCGCGTGGGTTAACAACAGTTGGGCGAAGTAATTGCAAAAAGATACCGCGTTGATTGAAGAACGACATAAGTAAATCCTTTTACGGGTTGAGTTGATTGAGTGTTACCTGTGCCGGAGATAGTACGGGTGATAGTACACAGTCAACCACCAACTATCTGTTTCATTGATTGACGCTTAGTTGTTATCAGTAACTAACGGTGCATATTTTATTCTGAAGCTGCCGAACGGCACTGGTCCAATGCTGAGCTCTCGGATACTGTATGCACATACAGTTAACAGGTTGCTACCGATGACCACTTCCTTGCCACCTCGCGGTCGCGGCACCGCGACCAACCCGCACAATCGCTTTGCTCCCAAGATCTCGGTGGCAGAGGACGATGGCTGGTATCAAGAAGCACCGCTGACCCAAGGCACCGAGGTGCGCATTGAGACTGCGAAAACCATCATCACCCGCAACAACTCGCCCGACCTGCCCTTCGACCGCTCGATCAACCCTTACCGTGGCTGTGAGCACGGTTGCATCTATTGTTATGCGCGCCCCAGCCACGCCTATTGGGACCTGTCGCCGGGGCTGGATTTCGAAACGAAACTGATCGCCAAGACCAATGCCGCCGATGTGCTGGAGCAGCAGCTTTCCAGGCCGGGCTATCAGTGTGCGCCGATCAATCTGGGGTCCAACACCGACCCTTATCAGCCGATCGAGCGGGAACAGCGGATCACGCGGCGAACCCTCGAGGTGCTGCTGCGTTATCGCCATCCGGTCACGATCATCACCAAGGGGTCGCTGATCCTGCGCGACCTGGACCTGCTTGTCGAACTGGCGCAGCAACGGCTGGTGGCGGTAATGATCAGCCTGACGACCCTGGACGATGAACTCAAACGTATTCTCGAACCCCGGGCCGCAGCGCCCAAGGCCCGCTTGCGCGCCATCCGTGTGATGCGTGAGGCAGGCATTGCGGTGGGTGTGTTGTGTTCACCGATGATCCCGATGATCAATGACAGCGAACTCGAAAGCTTGCTCACCCAGGCCCATGCTGCCGGGGCGCAGAGTGCCGCTTACATGATGTTGCGTCTGCCCCTGGAAGTGGCGCCGTTGTTCGAGGAATGGCTGGCGGCGCACTACCCGCAACGCGCCGCTCATGTGCTGAGCCTGATTCGCCAAAGCCGTGGTGGTGAACTGTATGACAGCCGATTTGGTGCCCGGATGCGTGGCGAAGGGCCGTTTGCCGATTTGCTGGCGCAACGCTTTGCAAAAACCATCAAACGTCTGGGGCTCAACCGCCGCGAAGGCTTCGACCTGGATTGCCAGGCGTTTTGTCCGCCGGGGCGTCAGATGTCGTTGCTCTAGGCGCGAGTGGCCTATGGTTGAGGGGTACAAAAAGGCAACGTTTGTAGGCTGGTCACGTTTTGTGTGACCTGGAACGCTTGTTCTAGAGCGTTTCATTCAATTTTAGCTAAGTTTAGGCTGCTACCTTGTTTGTCGAATGACCGACCGGTCGAGATAAAAGGGTTGTATATTTTTTAATCAGGTGCTGGTTTCGTACCGGACAAAACGGGAAAATTCCCTTACTCCGCCAAAGAGGATGAATTATGAGTGACAAGGATAAACAGCCGTTGGCTGCGTCGGCTTCTGCCCTCCCCGAGGCCGAAAGCGCCGATGCAGCGCTGCAGCATATTGTCGACGGCTTTCTGCACTTTCATCACGAGGTCTTCCCGCAACAGGAGGAACTCTTCAAGAAACTCGCCACGGCCCAGCGGCCCCGTGCAATGTTCATTGCGTGCGCCGACTCGCGCATCGTTCCTGAATTGATCACCCAAAGCGCTCCCGGCGACCTGTTCGTGACCCGCAACGTCGGCAATGTGGTGCCGCCGTACGGTCAAATGAACGGTGGCGTATCCACGGCCATCGAGTACGCGGTACTGGCCTTGGGGGTGCAGCACATCATCATCTGCGGGCATTCTGACTGCGGCGCGATGCGTGCAGTGTTGAACCCGCAAAGCCTGGAAAAAATGCCCACGGTCAAAGCCTGGCTGCGGCACGCCGAAGTGGCGAAAACCATGGTCCAGGATAACTGCCATTGCGCTGACGAAAACGAAAGCATGCACGTCCTCACCGAAGAAAACGTGATCGCCCAGTTGCAGCACTTGCGCACCCACCCCTCGGTGGCCTCGCGCATGGCCAACGGTCAGCTGTTTATCCATGGCTGGGTCTACAGCATCGAAACCAGTGAAATCAAAGCGTACGACGCCGATCAAGGGTGCTTCCTGCCGCTGGATGGCAGCCACCCCATTCCCATGGCGACGCCAAAAGCGCGCTTCTAAACCGCCTGAACACGTTGTCTGGCCGGGTCGAGGCCGCTGAAAAGCGGTCGGGCTTCGCCATACCTGAAAAAACCTCAGGGTGCGTCATCATGCGTGCTGTGCAATGGAAAGGTGTTTTGCCATGGGAGTTGTTGGCCTGCTCGAGAAGTGGGGACGGGCCAATGAAAGCAAGGGGTCGAAGCTGTTGATCGAGGCGCGGGGGTTGAAGCGGCGGCTTGAAGGACGGTTGCGCACTAGCGCGGGGGGTCGGTTTCGCTGGGTAGATCCCCGCTGGGTGTTCCGTTTGCTTGCGAGGGCGGTGAGCCAGTCGACATCCCTATTGAATGAGTGACCGCCGTCGTTGGATCTCAGTCCGGAGCAAGCCGGCTGTACGTTCAGTTGGATCAGGCTGCCGGCTGATCGAGTTCCAGGCCCACGCCCAATTGGCGTGACAGGCACGGCCAGCGTTTCCATGCGGCGCCGGTGTCCGGGCTGTTGAGTTTCTCACGGTAGGCTTCGACGGATTCCAGGGCGAAGCTGTCTTCATCAAGCAGGGTGTCGACGGCGTGATGTACGGCCTCATCCAGCTGGTTGGCGAAATTTTCGCCGATCAGTTGGTGGGCGATCAGGTTGGCGACAGTCATGTCCAAGGGGATCAGTGGCTGGCCAAAGTGCTTGATATAAAGGTCGTTGACCTCTTCAACCAGGCGGTGTGCGAGGTAGGCTTCGTCCAGCAGGCTGTCGAGCCCGACGTGGCCAGCCATGATGGCGGGCGGCTGGATGAAGAACTGCTCGGCGATTTTCAGCACCGGTTTGATCTGGGATTCGATACCCGCTTGGCGTGCGACGTCATTTGCCGCGTCCAGCAGGTCCGGTACTTGTTCTATATAAGCAGTGACAAAACGGGTCATGACGCCTTTGGCGTCGACATCCGGCAATTGAATGGCGGAGTGAAGGTGCGGCAATTGAATTTCCAACTGACGTGTCAGCTGGCCAGTTTCGGTTTCATGTTGTTGGGCACGTTGTATCTGCTCGCGCAATGCGGCGGTGTTCATGAAAACTCCAGGGAACAAAGGCAGTGAAATAGGGAGAACATAAGTTAGCCTGCTTATGAAAACTGCTAAGACGGTTTTGTCATAATTATTTAATACTTATACGCCTGCGTTATATCGGTTAGCCAGTATTCACCTCTGCATCCTTCTCCATTCAAGGCCTCTGGCGCAAGTCCGGGGTGTTTCAGTTGATTTACGCCCCTGCGTTGCGAGGTCTCAGTCGCTGTCTATACTCGGGGTTGTATGGAGTTAGCTGATGACGCCCGGCTGCATGTGCAGCAAGGGCTCGGCGGTTTAAGTTCGTAGTCTGGGCAGCCGATCCCTTGACCGCAGGTGAAAACCGGCGGGATAACAAGAACGATAAGGGGAACCCGCAATGATGCGACATCCACGAGTCTGGATGGGCCTCCTGTTGTGGTCGGTTTTCAGCCAGGCACACGCTGCCTGGACTGTGAATATGGCGCCTGGAGCGACTGAAATCAGTCACGCAGTGTTTGATCTGCACATGACCATCTTCTGGATATGTGTGGTGATCGGTCTCATCGTCTTCGGTGCCATGTTCTGGTCGATGATGGTTCATCGGCGTTCCACCGGCCAGGTGGCGGCCAGATTCCACGAAAGCACCACCGTCGAAATCCTCTGGACTGTCGTTCCCTTCATCATCCTTGTGGCCATGGCTGTGCCCGCCACTGCCACCCTGATCAAGATGTACGACACCAGCGAGCCGGACATTGATATCCAGATCACCGGCTACCAATGGAAGTGGCATTACAAATACCTGGGTCAGGATGTCGAGTTCTTCAGCAACCTGGCCACCCCGCAAGAACAAATCCATAACAAAAGCGCCAAGGGCGAACACTACCTGCTGGAAGTCGACCAGCCGCTGGTGCTGCCAGTGGGGGCCAAGGTGCGCTTTCTGGTGACCTCCGCCGACGTGATCCATTCGTGGTGGGTGCCGGCGTTTGCGGTCAAGCGTGATGCGATTCCCGGTTTCATCAACGAAGCCTGGACCCGCATCGACAAGCCCGGCCTCTATCGTGGCCAGTGCGCGGAACTCTGCGGCAAGGACCACGGCTTCATGCCGATCGTGGTCGACGTCAAGACCAAGGCCGATTACGACACCTGGCTGGCCGACCGCAAGGCCGATGCCGCCAAGCTCAAAGAGCTGACCAGTAAAGAGTGGACCCTGGACGAGCTGAAGGAGCGCGGCGACAAGATTTATCACACCACCTGCGCTGCCTGTCACCAGCCTGAAGGCCAGGGCATGCCGCCGCTGTTCCCGGCACTCAAGGGCTCACCGATTGCCACCGGGCCGAAAGAAGACCACCTGCACCGCGTCTACTTCGGCAAGCCCGGCACCGCCATGGCGGCGTTTGGCAAGCAACTGTCGGAAGTCGATATCGCCGCCGTCGTGACCTATGAGCGTAACGCGTGGGGCAACAACAAAGGCGACATGGTCACGCCTAAAGACGTACTGGCCCTCAAACAGGCGCAAAGCAAATGACCCGGTCTATTGCGTGTTCCCGTGAACGCTTGGGGCTCGCCGCCCCAAGCCGCCCAGCCCACCCGTTTGCAGGAGTCAGGCCATGAATGCTGTGAGCGATGACCACGGTCATGCCATCGTCGATGACCACGCCCACGGCCCTGCCAAGGGCCTGATGCGCTGGGTGCTGACCACCAACCACAAAGACATCGGCACGCTGTACCTGTGGTTCAGCTTCACGATGTTCCTGCTCGGCGGCTCGTTCGCCATGGTGATCCGCGCCGAGCTGTTCCAGCCGGGCTTGCAGATCGTCGAGCCGGCGTTTTTCAACCAGATGACCACCATGCACGGCCTGGTGATGGTTTTCGGTGCGGTGATGCCGGCATTTGTCGGCCTCGCCAACTGGATGATCCCGCTGATGATCGGCGCGCCGGACATGGCCCTGCCGCGCATGAACAACTTCAGTTTCTGGTTGCTGCCGGCCGCGTTCCTGTTGCTGGTTTCGACCCTGTTCATGCCGGGCGGCGGGCCCAACTTCGGCTGGACCTTCTACGCACCGTTATCCACCACCTACGCACCGGAAAGCGTGACGTTCTTCATCTTTGCCATCCACCTGATGGGCATCAGCTCGATCATGGGCGCGATCAACGTGATCGCCACCATTCTCAACCTGCGTGCCCCGGGCATGACCCTGATGAAAATGCCGCTGTTCGTCTGGACCTGGCTGATCACCGCGTTCCTGCTGATCGCGGTGATGCCGGTGCTGGCCGGCTGCGTGACCATGATGCTGATGGACATCCATTTCGGCACCAGTTTCTTCAATGCTGCCGGTGGCGGTGACCCGGTGCTGTTCCAGCACGTGTTCTGGTTCTTCGGTCATCCCGAGGTGTACATCATGATCCTGCCGGCGTTCGGTGCCGTCAGCTCGATCATTCCGACTTTCGCCCGCAAACCGCTGTTTGGCTACACCTCGATGGTTTATGCCACGGCCAGTATTGCCTTTCTGTCGTTCATCGTCTGGGCGCACCACATGTTCGTGGTGGGCATTCCGTTGGTGGGCGAGCTGTTCTTCATGTACGCGACGCTGCTGATCGCGGTGCCGACCGGGGTCAAGGTGTTCAACTGGGCCAGCACCATGTGGCAAGGCTCGCTGACTTTCGAGACACCGATGCTGTTTGCCGTGGCGTTCGTGATCCTGTTCTCCATTGGTGGGTTCTCCGGGCTGATGCTGGCCATTGCTCCGGCGGACTTCCAGTACCAGGACACCTACTTTGTGGTCGCGCATTTCCACTACGTGCTGGTGCCGGGGGCAATCTTCGGGATCTTCGCCTCGGCCTACTACTGGATGCCGAAATGGACCGGCCACATGTACGACGAAACCCTTGGCAAGCTGCACTTCTGGTTGTCGTTCATCGGCATGAACATGGCTTTCTTCCCGATGCACTTCGTGGGGCTGGCGGGTATGCCGCGGCGGATTCCGGACTACAACCTGCAATTTGCCGACTTCAACATGGTGTCTTCCATCGGGGCGTTCACCTTTGGTGCGACTCAGATTTTCTTCCTGTTCATCGTGATCAAGACCATCCGTGGCGGCCCGCCCGCCCCGGCCAAACCGTGGGAAGGCGCGGAAGGCCTGGAGTGGAGCATTCCGTCTCCGGCGCCGTATCACACCTTCACCACGCCGCCGGAAGTGAAATGAACAGCCTCGGTCTTGTGGGAGCGGGCTTGCTCGCGAAGAACGATAACGCGGTGTTTCTGATAAACCGCAGCGTCTGCTTCGCGAGCAAGCCCGCTCCCACAGTGGGCAGCGTTGAGGCCCGCCTCCATGGCTGATTCGGTTTCGATGAAGAAGCTGGTGACGCGGCTGTTGTTAGTGGTGGCGGCGATGTTTGTCTTCGGGTTTGCCCTGGTGCCGATCTACGACGTGATGTGCAAGGCGCTGGGTATCAATGGCAAAACCGGCGGGCAATATCAGGGCGAGCAGGTGGTCGACACCTCGCGGCAGATCCGTGTGCAGTTTCTGTCGACCAACGCCGTGGACATGGTCTGGGAGTTTTACCCCAAGGCCGATGACCTGATGATCCACCCCGGTGCGGTGAACGAGATGGTCTTCGTCGCGCGCAACCCGACGGATCATCCGATGAGCGCCCAGGCGATACCGAGTATTTCGCCGGGTGAGGCGGCGATGTATTTCCACAAGACCGAATGTTTCTGTTTCACCCAGCAAGTGTTGCAACCCGGTGAGCGGATCGAGATGCCCGTACGGTTCATCGTCGACCGCGACATCTCCAAGGACGTGAAGCACCTGACGCTGGCGTACACGCTGTTCGATATCACTGCACGTCATCCGCCGGTGGTGGCCAACACCAACGCCGGTCCTTGAGCGTTCAAGGGTGCCCGATAAGGAGAACAATCAATGGCAAGTCATGAGCACTATTACGTTCCCGCCCAGAGCAAATGGCCGATCATCGCCACAGTCGGCATGGTCGTCACCGTGTTTGGCCTGGGCACCTGGTTCAACGACCTCAAGGCTGCGCGGCCCGAATCCCACGGCCCGCTGATCTTTTTCGTCGGCAGCCTGTTGCTGGCGTACATGCTGTTCGGCTGGTTCGGCACGGTGATCAAGGAAAGCCGCTCGGGGCTGTACAGCGCACAGCTGGACCGCACGTTCCGATGGGGCATGAGCTGGTTTATTTTTTCCGAGGTGATGTTCTTCATCGCCTTCTTCGGGGCGCTGTTCTACGTGCGCAACATGTCCGGCCCATGGCTAGGCGGTGAGGGGCACAAAGGCATCGCGCACATGCTCTGGCCGAACTTCCAGTTTGCCTGGCCATTGCTGCACACCCCGGACCCGACACTGTTCCCGCCGCCCAAGGAAGTCATCAGCCCCTGGGGCTTGCCGCTGTTGAACACGGTGTTGCTGGTCAGCTCCAGCGTTACCGTGACCATCGCCCACCATGCCTTGAAGAAGGGCCATCGTGGCGCATTGAAAATCTGGCTGGCGCTGACCGTGCTGCTGGGCTGTGCGTTCCTCGGCTTCCAGGCGAAGGAATACATTCACGCCTATCACGAGCTGGGGCTGACCCTGGGGTCCGGCGTGTATGGCGCGACGTTCTTCATGCTCACCGGGTTTCACGGTGCTCACGTGACCATCGGCACCATCATCCTGTTCGTGATGCTGATGCGCATCATGCGCGGGCATTTCGACGCCGATCACCAGTTCGGCTTCGAGGCGGCGAGTTGGTATTGGCACTTCGTGGATGTGGTGTGGATCGGTTTGTTTGTCTTCGTTTACGTGCTCTGAGGCGGTGTTCACCAGGGCGCGTGGGACACCAACTGGCCACTGAAAAAGCCCCAGGCAATCAGCCCGACGGTGGCAGCGGCCAGGGCCACACGAACACTCAAGGCGATGACCAGGCGATTCGAGCGGCTGTCGTCCTTGACCAGAAAAAACAGGCCGCTGAACAGGCTGACAACCGTGGCAATCAGCATCAGGACGATGGCTGCTTTGAGCATGGCGAGGCTCCCGGGGGAATGCGATGCAGATGAGTATAGCCAGCCCGACTACCGACTTTGTGGCGCCGCTATGACGCGCTTTCGGCCAGGTTTCGTGCCGACGCTGGTGGTGGTCGTGTTGCTGCCGCTGCTGGTGTTTCTCGGCTTCTGGCAATTGAGCCGGGGCGAACACAAACGCGTGATGCTCCAGAGTTACGCCGAACGCCGGGCGGCCGAGCCAATGGCCAGCGCGCAACTGCAAGCCAGCGCAGACCCGGCGTTTCGCCGGGTGCGCCTGCACGGCCAGTTCGATGCCGCCCACAGCTACCTGCTGGACAATCGCACCCGCAACGGTCGCCCCGGTGTCGAGCTGCTGCAACCTTTTCAGGATCAGGCGACGGGCACCTGGCTGCTGCTCAATCGTGGCTGGCTGCCGTGGCCGGATCGGCGCACGCCGCCGATGTTCACCACCCCCGAACAAGCGCTGAGCCTGGACGCGTGGGTGTATGTCGCCCCCGGCGCGACCTTTCAACTGCACCCCGACCCGACGAAGGCGAACTGGCCACGGCTGGTGACGGCCGTCGACCCGGCGCTGCTGTGGAGTGAATTGGGGCGCAACGGCTATGCCTACGAACTGCGCGAAGAAGCAGGCCCTGCGTCCTATGAAACCGACTGGCCGGTGGTGGCCATGGGGCCGGAGAAACACCTCGGTTATGCCGTGCAGTGGTTTGCCATGGCGCTGGCCCTGTTCGGCCTTTACCTCTACCTCGGATGGCACAACGCAAAGGAGAAACAGCATGGGAGCGGCCATGAATCCACCCAACATGTCTGAGGCGCAGTCCCCCAATCGTCGGCGTGGGCGCTGGCAACTGATCCTGATCCTGCTGATGGTCATCGGCCCGATGATCCTGGCCACCGGCATGTACAAATTGCAGTTCTGGGTGCCGGAGGGTCGCAGCTATCACGGCGAACTGATCGGCAATGGCCAGGGCCGCGCCGAACTTGGCGTGCAGGCGGATGAAGAGCGTTGGCAGATGCTGGTTACCGCGCCGCAGGATTGCTCGGTGGACTGCCAGCAACTGGTGTACCTGGCCCGGCAGATTCAGGTCGGCCTGGGCCGTGACGCTTCACGCGCCAGCCATGCGCTGGCCGCCGCGCAACCGTTGAGCGCGGATTACGACGCCAAGCTCAAACGCGAGTATCCGCAGTTGCAGCGCTACCCGCTGGACCTTGCGACCTACACCAAAAACGTTCAGGGCAAGGCATCGGCGCAACTGTGGATCATCGACCCACACGGCAACCTGGTGCTGCGCTATGACCCGACTGTCAAAGGCAAGGACCTGCTCAACGACCTGCGCCACCTGCTGAAACTGTCGAACATCGGATAAGGGCATCGTCATGGCCAAACCTGGATTTCGCCTTGCGCTGTTTGCCACCCTGCTGGCGCTGGTCGTCGTGTTGCTCGGCGCCTACACCCGGTTGACCCACGCGGGCCTCGGTTGCCCGGACTGGCCGGGGTGCTACGGGTTCATCAGCGTGCCAAAAAGCGAAGCCCAACTGGCCCACGCCGAACTGCATTTCCCTGACACGCCGGTGGTGGCCCACAAGGGCTGGAACGAGATGATCCACCGCTATTTCGCCGGCACGCTGGGGCTGCTGATCGCGTTGCTGGCCGCCCGCGCCTGGACCCATCGGCATCACCCGGACCAACCCTTGAAGTTGCCGCTGTTCTTGCTGGCGGTGGTGTTTGCCCAAGCGGCGTTCGGCATGTGGACGGTGACCCTCAAGCTCTGGCCGCAGGTCGTGACGGGGCATCTGCTGGGTGGTTTTGCGACCTTGAGCCTGCTGTTTTTGCTGACGTTGCGTTTGTCCGGCGTGTTGCCGGCGTTGATTGTGCCCAGGCGCTTGCAGCACTGGGCGACTGCCGGGTTACTGCTGGTTATCGGACAGATCGCCCTCGGTGGCTGGGTCAGCTCCAACTATGCGGCGGTGGCCTGTCTCGACTTCCCGACCTGCCACGGTCAGTGGCTGCCACCTGCGGATTTCGCCAACGGCTTTCACCTGACCCAACACATCGGCCCCAATTACCTGGGCGGGCAGCTCGACAGCGATGCCCGTACGGCCATTCACCTGACTCACCGCCTCGGCGCGTTGTTGGTCACCCTGGTGCTGCTGGGGCTGGCCTGGCAACTCAAGGTCGTCGGCATGACCCGGCTCGCCGGGCTGGTGCTGGTGGCATTGGCGGCGCAGATCAGCCTGGGCATCAGCAACGTGATTTTCCACCTGCCGCTGCCGGTGGCTGTCGCCCACAACGCGGGCGGTGCGGCGTTGTTGCTGACGATGGTGCTGGTCAATTACCACGCACGGACCAGCCTGGTCCGGGTCAGGCAGCCACTGCCTGCACGCTGGCGCTTGCGTCTGCGCAAGCACTCGGCCGGGCCCACAACCCTTAAAGGAGAAATGCCATGGCGACTCTGATCGGCGAACGGCACGGCCGGGCGATCTGGCGCGACTATCTGGAGCTGACCAAGCCCAAAGTGGTGGTGCTGATGTTGATCACCTCGCTGGTGGGCATGTTCCTGGCGACCCGGGCCGGGGTGCCGTGGACGGTGCTGGTGTTCGGGAACCTGGGGATCGGGTTGTGCGCGGGGGGCGCGGCGGCGGTCAACCATGTGGTGGACCGGCGTATCGATGCGGTGATGGCTCGCACCCATAAGCGGCCGCTGGCCGAAGGCCGGGTTTCACCGACCGCAGCCCTGACCTTCGCACTCGTGCTGGCCGTGGCCGGGCAAGCCTTGTTGCTGGCCTTCACCAACCCGCTGACGGCCTGGCTGACGCTGGCCTCGTTGCTCGGTTATGCGGTGGTCTACACCGGTTTCCTGAAACGCGCCACGCCGCAGAACATTGTCATTGGCGGCCTGGCGGGCGCCGCGCCACCGTTGTTGGGCTGGGTCGCTGCCACCGGCCATGTCAGCGCCGAACCGCTGTTGCTGGTGTTGATTATCTTCGCCTGGACCCCACCGCACTTCTGGGCGCTGGCGATTCACCGCAAGGAGGAATACGCCAAGGCCGATATCCCGATGCTGCCGGTGACCCATGGCGAGCACTACACCAAGGTCCATATTCTGCTGTACACCTTCGCCTTGCTGGCGGTGAGCCTGATGCCGTATGTGATCCACATGAGCGGCCTGCTGTACCTGGCGTGCGCGCTGGTGCTGGGCGCAAGGTTTCTGCAATGGGCCGTGGTGCTGTACCGTGGCACTCGGCCGCACGCGGCGATCAACACCTTCAAGTACTCTATTTACTACTTGTTCCTGCTGTTTATCGCCCTGCTCGTAGACCACTACCTAGTGTTGAACCTATGACTCGAACTCAGAAAACCGTCTTTATTCTCGTTGCCCTGGTGGCCCTGGTCCTGGGGCTGACCGTTAACAAAGTGCTGACCAGTAAAGGCCAGGGCGACCCGACGGCGTTGATCGACGCCGGGATCATCCTGCTGCCGCAAAGCCGCAACCTGCCAGCCGTGCAGATGACCAATCAGGATGGCCAGCCGGTCACGGTCAACGAGCTGAAAGGTAAATGGAGCCTGTTGTTCTTCGGCTACACCTTCTGTCCGGACATCTGCCCGACTACCCTGGCGCAGCTGCGGCAGATCAAGAGCGAGCTGCCGGCAGAAGCGGTCGACAAATTGCAGATCATTCTGGTCAGCGTCGACCCGAACCGCGACAACCCCATGCAGCTCAAGCAGTACCTGGGTTACTTCGACCCGCAATTCATCGGCCTGACCCCGGCGTCGATCGAGGACCTGCAGAAAGTCGCCAACGCGGTGAGCATTCCGTTTATCCCGGCCGACACCAGCAAGCCCAACTACACCGTGGACCACAGCGGCAACCTGGCGGTGATCGGCCCGGACGGTACGCAACGCGGGTTCATTCGCGCACCGCTGAACAACACGAAGTTAGTGGCGCAGTTGCCGGTGATGCTCAAGCGTCAGTAGGGTGAATCTGCATTGCTTGGGCTGACATAGCTCTAATGTGGGAGCGGGCTTGCTCGCGAAGGCAGAGTGTCAGTCGACATAACTGCTGAATGGCACACCGCTTTCGCGAGCAAGCCCGCTCCCACACAGGGATGGTGTTTCAGGCATAAAAAAACGGGGACGCAGTGATTGCGTCCCCGTTTTGTTTTACATCAGCAGATCAGAACGCCGGCAGTACCGCGCCTTTGTACTTCTCCAGAATGAAGGCTTTAACTTGCGGGCTGTGCAGGGCAGCAACCAGTTTTTTCATCGCATCGCTGTCCTTGTCGTCCGGGCGGGCGACCAGGATGTTCACGTAAGGCGAGTCTTTGCCTTCGATGGTCAGTGCGTCCTTGGACGGATCAAGCTTGGCTTCCAGCGCGTAGTTGGTGTTGATCAGCGCCAGGTCGACCTGGGTCAGCACGCGCGGGATGGTCGCGGCTTCCAGTTCACGGAATTTCAGGTCCTTGGTGTTCTCGGTGATGTCCTTGACGGTCGACAGGATGTTGTTCGCATCCTTCAACTTGATCAGGCCGGCCTTTTCCAGCAGCAGCAGCGCACGGCCACCGTTGGTGGCGTCGTTCGGGATCACGACGTTGGCGCCGCCCGGCAGGTCCGCCAGTGTCTTGTACTTGCTGGAGTAAGCACCCAGCGGCTCCAGGTGCACGCCGGCCACGCTGATCAGGTGCGTGCCCTTGGCCTTGTTGAACTCATCAAGGTACGGCTGGTGCTGGAAGAAGTTGGCGTCCAGGCGTTTTTCGGCCACTTGCACGTTCGGCTGAACGTAGTCGGTGAAGACCTTGACCTTGAGGTCCACGCCTTCTTTGGCCAATGCTGGTTTCACGAACTCCAGAATCTCCGCGTGCGGGACCGGGGTCGCGGCCACGGTCAGGGTTTCAGCGGCCTGGGCGGAGAACGCTGCAACGGCAGCGAACGCAACGAGTAGTTTTTTCATCCAGCAAACTCCTTGTGAGACGCCCGGTCGGGCACCTGCCAGCCGTGGCCGGCGATTGCATTTATTTTCGGGAAAAGTGCACCACCAGCTTATCGCCGACGGTTTGCAGAACCTGCACCAGCACCAGCAGCAGCACCACGGTCACGATCATCACATCGGTCTGGAAACGCTGGTAACCGAAGCGGATCGCCAAGTCGCCCAGACCACCAGCACCCACTACACCGGCCATTGCCGTGTAGGACACCAGTGTGATCGCGGTCACCGTGATCGCCGCGAAGATACCCGGACGGGCCTCTGGCAGCAGGGCATTGGTGATGATTTGCCGTGTCGTCGCGCCCATGGCCTGTGTGGCCTCGATAATGCCGCGGTCGACTTCACGCAAGGCGGTTTCCACCAAGCGGGCGAAGAACGGCGTGGCGCCCACGACCAATGGCGGAATCGCACCGCCGACACCCAGCGAGGTGCCGGTAATCAGGACGGTGAACGGAATCATCACGATCAGCAGGATGATGAACGGCAGCGAACGCAAGATGTTCACGATCAGCGACAGCAGTGCGTAGAAACCCTTGGCTTCGAGCAGTTGGCGCGGGCTGCACAGGAACAGCAGCACACCCAGCGGCAGGCCGAGCAGCACTGTGAACAGCAGCGAACCGCCGAGCATCATCAAGGTGTCGCCGGTGGCCAGCCAGATTTCGTACCAGTCGATATTGCTGAAGAAACTCATCAGGGCTTCCATTAACGCAGCACCTCCATGTGGACTTCAGCCGCGGTAAAGCGGGCGAACGCCGCTTCCATGTCACCGCCGGTGATGGCCAGGGTCAGTTGCCCGTAAGGGGTGTCTTTGATGCGGTCGATACGACCGGCGAGGATGCTGTAGTCCACACCCGTTTCACGGGCGACTGTCCCCAGCAACGGCGCGTAGGTGGCGTCGCCCTGGAACGTCAGGCGCACGATACGGCCTGGCACGTGGGCGAAGTCGTCGCGCTGTTCGCTCTCGTCGATGTGTTCGTCTTCCTGGACGAAACGCTTGGTGGTCGGGTGCTTGGGGTGCAGGAACACCTCGGCCACGGGGCCTTGCTCGACAATCATGCCGGCGTCCATCACCGCGACCTGGTCGCAGACCCGGCGGATCACGTCCATTTCATGGGTGATCAGCACGATGGTCAGTTTCAGCTCACGGTTGATCTCGGCCAGCAATTGCAGGACCGATGCCGTGGTTTGCGGATCGAGGGCACTGGTGGCTTCGTCGCAGAGCAGAATCTTTGGCTTGGTCGCCAGGGCGCGGGCGATGCCGACGCGTTGCTTCTGACCACCGGACAGCTGCGCCGGGTATTTTTTGGCATGGTCAGCCAGACCCACGCGATCAAGCAGCTCGGCCACACGCTTGTCGATGTCACTGCGCGACAGCTCACCGGCCAGGGTCAGTGGCAGCGCGACGTTGTCGGCAACGGTCTTGGACGCCAGCAGGTTGAAGTGCTGGAAAATCATCCCGACTTGCTGACGAAAGCGCCGCAAGTCATTCGGGGTCAGAGCCGTGACGACTTCGCCGTCAACGGTGATCTTGCCGCCGCTGGCGTCTTCCAGGCGATTGATCAGGCGCAGCAGGGTACTTTTTCCCGCACCGGAATGGCCTATCAGGCCGAACACCTGACCATTCTCAATCGTCAGATTGGTCGGGTGCAGTGCGGGAATATCCTTACCGCCGACGCGGTAGGTTTTATGGACGTTTTGAAACTCGATCACGTAGCGAACCTTGTGGGGCGCGTTAGAAAAGGATCAGCGGTTAGCCGGGCGCGCATTTTAGCCTGTCCGTATAGAGGTTCTTAGCATTTATTTCGCATTCATCCTGCGATTTGGAAATAACCACCTGGCCTGGAACGCAAAAGATCGCAGCCCCCGGCAGTTCCTACATGGGTCCGTAGGCATTGCCGGGGGCTGCGATCTTCGTATTCAAGGCTTGCGCGGTGTCAGAACCATTTGTGCCGGAATATTGCGCAGGATCTGCTTTTCCAGTTTCAAATCGAAATCCGCATCAAGCTTCTTGACCCGTTTGCTCAGCAGTGTGGCCAGCCACGGGTAATCCTGGGTGCGCGGTGCCTGGATGCTGACGTCGCACTGATAGTTCACGATATCGGAGGCAATCGCGTCCAGTTGATGACGCAGTTTGCCCATATCGGCGAGGTTCAGCTGGACCGTGGTGCTTTCAGCTGTCGGATCGATGACCTTGGCCTGCGGCTTGGCTTCGGCTGCCATAAGCGCAGCTTCGGCTTTATCAAGCTCAGCCTTGCGCGCATTGACGATGGCGTTGTTAACCCCACCGGTCAGCGCCGGGGCTTTGGGCATCAGTGCGCGAGCACGGCTAAGCGCCGTGGCGGCGGCATTCACATCCCCCTTTTGCAGGACGATCTGGCTGCGTTGCAGGTAGGCTTCGGCCAATTGCCGTTGATATTGCTCCAGCGATTGATCGTTGGGCGTCTCGGCCTGCAGGGCCGCGAGTTGATCTTCGGCGGTGGCCAGTTCGCTACTGGCCAGGCTTTGTTCCAGCTGAGCGATGGCCGTGGCCCGGGTATCCGGAGCCTCGGAGGCTGGCGGCGTGCTTTGGCAGGCACCCAACAGCAGGGAAAACGCGATAAGGAGCAGATAACGGGAGGCGAACGGCTTCATTCCTGCGACTCTCTGATTGCGCAAAAAACGAGCAAGTCTACACCCCTCGACGGGGCAGGACAAAACTCAGCAGAAACAGTGCGGCGGCCGCGACCACGATCGACGGGCCGGCCGGGGTGTCCTTGAACCACGACAACGCCAGGCCGCCACACACCGCCAGCATGCCCAGCAGGCTCGCGCCAAGGGCCATCTGCTCCGGGGAGCGGGCGTGACGCTGTGCCGCAGCGGCCGGGATGATCAACAGCGAGGTAATCAGCAGAACACCGACGATTTTCATCGCCACCGCGATCACTACCGCAATCAACAGCATCAAGGTCAGGCGCAATGCTGCCACGGGCAAACCTTCGACGGTGGCCAATTCCTCATGCACGGTAATCGCCAGCAAGGGGCGCCACAGCGCTACCAGCAACGCCAGCACCGCCGCGCTGCCGCCGAGGATCCACGCAAGATCGGTCGGGCTGATCGCCAGCAGGTCGCCGAACAGATAGGCCATCAGGTCGATCCGCACTTCATGCATGAAGCTTAGTACCACCAAGCCAAGAGAGAGCGTGCTCGGTGCGAGAATTCCCAAAAGCGTGTCGGAAGCCAGTGGCTGGCGCTGTTGCAGCGTTACCAGCAATACTGCCAGCAGCAGGCAACCTACGGTGACGGCAACGGTCGGGCTGACATCCAGCAGAAACCCCAGCGCCACGCCGAGCAGGGCGGCGTGGGACAAGGTGTCGCCAAAGTAGGCCATGCGGCGCCAGACCACGAACGAGCCCAGCGGACCTGCAACGACGGCCAGGGCCAGGCCTGCGAGCAGGGCATACAACAGAAAATCAGCCATGCTTGCAGCCATCTCCATGAACGTGGGTGTGGGCCGCCGGGGCCTCGCTGACCACCGCGCCATGCAGGTCGTGGGCGTGGTCGTGATGGTGGTGATAAATCGCCAGGCTCTGTGCGTTTTTTCCGAACAACTCGACGAACGCCGGGTCGCCGCTGACGTGCTCCGGGTGCCCCGAGCAGCAGACATGACGGTTGAGGCATACCACCTGGTCGGTGGTGCTCATCACCAGATGCAGATCGTGGGAAACCATCAGCACCCCGCAACCGTGACGGTCACGCAGGCGGGTGATCAGGCTGTACAGTTCGGCTTGCCCGGCCACGTCGACGCCTTGCACGGGTTCATCGAGCACCAGCAATTGCGGCTCGCGCAACAAGGCGCGGGCCAGCAGCACGCGCTGCATTTCACCGCCGGAAACGCTCTGCACCGGGCTGTCGATCACCTGTTCGGCACCCACTTCCTTGAGCGCCGCCAAGGCCCGCGCGCGGTCCACGCCCGGCACCAGGCGCAAGAAGCGCAGCACCGAGAGCGGCAGGGTCGGGTCGACGTGCAGTTTTTGCGGCATGTAGCCGACCCGCAGTTTCGGCTTGCGCCAGACGCTGCCGCTGTCGGGCTTGAGCAGGCCGAGTACGGCGCGCACCAGGGTGGTCTTGCCTGCGCCGTTGGGGCCGATCAGGGTGACGATCTGCCCCGGCTCGACACTGAGCTGAATGTTGTCCAGCACGTTTTGCCCGGCGAAGGTCACCGTCACCTGCTCGAGGCGGATCAACGCAGCGCTCATCAAGCCCCCTGGCAACCCGAGCAGAGACCGACCACTTCGACGGTCTGGCCTTCGACCACGAACCCGACTTCGCTGGCGCTGCTGACGATGGTGTCGCTGATGGATTTCTGTTCCAGCTCAATGGCGGCATGGCATTCGCGGCAGATCAGGAACTGGCCCTGGTGCGCGTGCCCCGGATGGTTGCAGCCGACGAAGGCGTTGAGCGAAGAGATGCGATGCACCAGGCCGTTATCCAGCAGGAAATCCAGTGCCCGGTACACCGTGGGCGGCGCGGCGCGGCGGCCGTCCTGCTCGCTGAGTACCGCCAGAATGTCGTAGGCGCCCAGTGGTTTGTGGCTTTGCCACACCAGTTCCAGCACCCGGCGACGCAACGCGGTCAGGCGCAGGCCTTGGCGAGCGCAAATGGCGTCGGCCTCGGACAATGCGCTGTGCACACAGTGAGAGTGGTCGTGGGGGCGGCTGGCAATCGGTGTTTTAGGCATGAGCGGCGACGAGTTTTGTGAGAGACGTTATTATGTTACCCGTTCTCGCCTCTTTGAGTGGTCATCGTGTCCAGACTTTTTGCCATCTTTGTCACATTTACCGTCAGTTTGTTCGTGATCAGCGCCGCTCAGGCCGAGGTGAAGGTGCTGACCAGCATCAAGCCCTTGCAACTGATTGCCGCAGCGGTGCAGGACGGTGCCGGGGTTCCGGAAGTGTTGCTGCCGCCGGGTGCTTCACCACACAACTACGCCTTGCGCCCATCCGACGTACGGAAAGTGCAGTCCGTGGACCTGCTCTACTGGATCGGCCCGGACATGGAAGGTTTTCTGCCGCGCGTGCTCAAGGGCCGTAGCCTTCCATCGGTTGCCGTGCAGGATCTGTCGGGTTTGAAGCTGCGCCGTTTCGCCGAAGACAGCCATTCCCACGCAGAGGAGGCCGATGAGCACGATCATGACCATCGCCCCGGCAGCCTCGACGCTCACTTGTGGCTATCGCCGGTCAATGCGCGGGTTATCGCCGCGAAAATCGCCGCAGACCTGAGTGCTGCCGACCCGGCCAATGCGCCTCGCTATCAGAGCAATCTCAAGGCGTTCGACGAGCGTCTGGATGCGCTGGACCTGCGCCTGAAAGCCCGACTGGCGGGTATCGCAGGCAAGCCGTACTTCGTTTTCCATGAAGCGTTCGACTACTTCGAAGACGCTTACGGCCTCAAGCACACTGGCGTGTTCAGCGTAGCCGCTGAAGTGCAGCCTGGCGCTCAGCACGTAGCGGCCATGCGTGCGCGGTTGCAGGAAGTGGGCAAGACGTGTGTGTTCAGTGAACCGCCGCTGCGTCCGCGACTGGCTGAAACCCTGGTGGCAGGTTTACCGGTGAAACTGGCAGAGCTGGATGCGCTGGGCGGCTACACGCCAGCGACCGCTCAAGGTTACGAGCAGGTGCTGGAGAAGCTGGGGAATGATTTGGCGGGGTGCCTGGAGTCGCTTTAATTAAAGCAATAAACCTGTGGCGAGGGAGCTTGCTCCCGCTGGACTGCGCAGCAGGCCCATTCTTTTTGGTAAAGAGGGGGCGCTTCGCAACTCAGCGGGAGCAAGCTCCCTCGCCACAATTTAAAGGGCGAACGGCAACGGCGTGCTGACGTGCTGACGCTGAGCCAACCGCTGCTGAAACTCCATCGGATCGTGAATCAGCACGTCCTGCCCGGCAAACGACTCGGCGGCGATCAGGCGTGACAACCAGAACCGCACGCACGCTACGCGCAGCAGGGTCGGCCACAGCTCAGCCTCGGCGGCTGTAAACGGACGTAATGCTGCATAAGCGCCCAGCAATGCCCGCGCCCGCGGCCCGTCGATCACCCCGTCTTCGTCCGAGCACCAGTCATTCAGGGCAATGGCCACGTCGTAGAGCATCGGGCCTGAGCAGGCGTTGTAGAAGTCGATCAACCCGGTCAGGTGCGTGCCTTCGAACATCGCGTTGTCGCGGAACAGGTCTGCGTGGATGTTTGCTCGAGGCAGCGCCAGAATTTTGGTCTTCTGCTCGGTCATTTCGTCCAGCGCCCGTTGCAGTAAATCCCGTGGTTCGGCGTCCAGGTGGGAAAGCAGTTGCGTGCCCTCTTCCTGCATCCAGTCCAGGCCGCGGTCGGTTTTACGCTTGATCATGCTGTCTTTGGTCGCCAGGTGCAGATGCCCCAGCAACTCGCCGACCTGTACACAATGCTGTGCATTGGCCTGTTTGATGTGCCTGCCGGCCAGCCGTGGCTGCAACAGCGCAGGTTTGCCCGCCAGTTCACGCAGGGCGATGCCGTCCGTGGTGCGCAGCGCGTAAGGTACGGGCAGGTTGGCGTCATGCAGCACGTCGAGCAGCTCGATGAAGAACGGCATCTCCTGTACGGGGCCGCGCTCGACCAGGGTCAGGACAAATTCGCCCTGCTCCAGGCTGATGAAAAAATTGGTGTTTTCGCTACCCGCGGCAATTCCCTGGAAATCAAGCAGGCGACCGAGCCCGTAAGGGGCAAGAAAGGTTTCCAGCTCGGGCCGAGCCAGGGGGGTGAACACAGACATGGTTAAAAACTGCTCAGTTCGGGCGCCGTGGTTGAGGCGGCGCCGATTAAAGTTAAGAGGCTACTTCCATTCAAAAATTTTCCACGCCGGGATCAGCATATCCGGCTGGTCCGAGCGGATAAAGTTGGCATCCGTTCCGTCCGCGCGCACCAAAAAGTACGGAACCCCACCCTTGGGCGTGACTTTGATCGCATACAGGAAGCCGTTTTGGCGGTATTCCTGAATGACTTTGTCGCCTTCTGTGTGGATGGTGACTTCCGGTTCCGGCGTGGGTGCATCATCGGCTGCCATGACGGCCAGTGGCGTGAGTGCAAACAAGCCGGCAAGCAACAGGCGATTGAGTGTGCGCATGATAACCTTATCCCTTTGTCGTCAACGGTCCCGCTATTCTAGCGCCGGACCCGCCGAAAAGGTTGATCCTGCTCATGAGCCAAGCCCCCCTCGTCCTGGTGGACGGTTCTTCTTACCTGTACCGCGCGTTTCACGCGTTGCCACCGTTGACCACCTCCCAAGGCCTGCCGACCGGCGCGGTCAAGGGTGTGCTGAACATGCTCAAGAGTCTGCGCAAGCAGTACCCGGAAAGCCCGTTCGCCGTCGTTTTCGACGCCAAGGGTGGGACGTTTCGCGATGACATGTACGCCGAGTACAAGGCCAACCGCCCAAGCATGCCCGACGACATGCGCGTGCAGATCGAGCCCTTGCACGCCAGTGTGATCGCCCTCGGTTTCCCGCTGCTCTGCGTGGAAGGCGTCGAGGCGGACGACGTGATCGGCACGCTGGCCCGCAGCAGCGCGGCCGCTGACCGTCCGGTGGTGATCTCCACCGGGGACAAGGACATGGCACAACTGGTCGATGGGCACATTACCTTGGTCAATACCATGACCGGTAGCGCCATGGACGTGGCGGGCGTCAAGGAGAAGTTCGGCGTCGCTCCCGAGCAAATCATCGATTATCTGGCGCTGATGGGCGACTCCTCCGACAACATTCCGGGCGTGCCGGGCATTGGTCCCAAGACTGCGTCTGGCTTGCTGGTGGGCGTGAACGGTGGCCTGGTCGAGCTTTACGCACAGCTCGACATCGTCCCGACCTTACCGATTCGCGGCGCCAAGACGCTGCCGGCCAAGCTCGAAGAGCACAAGGAGATGGCATTCCTCTCCTATCAACTGGCGACCATCAAAATCGACGTGCCGCTGGACGTCGGCCTCGACGATCTGCACCTGCGTGAGCCGGACCGTGAAAAACTGGCCGAGCTGTACACCCTGCTGGAATTCAAGAGCTGGATGGACGAGCTGCAACGTGACGCCAAGCGCATCGAACTGAGCGCCGTGGCCCAGCCTGAGCCGGTGGCTGATCTGCTGAGCGCGGTCGAGGTTGAGGCGCCGGTGGCGGTCGAAGCGCAGTATGAAACCATCCTCGATCAGGCGCGTTTCGATGCCTGGCTGGAGAAACTCAAGAACGCCAAGCTGTTTGCCTTCGATACCGAAACCACGGGCATCGACGCCCAGCAGGCGCAACTGGTGGGGCTGTCTTTTGCCGTGCAGGCCCACGAAGCGGCCTACATTCCACTGACTCATTCCTACATCGGCGTGCCGGACCAACTGGATCGCGACACCGTGCTGCGCGCCCTCAAGCCGCTGCTGGAAGACCCGGGCAAGCTCAAGGTTGGCCAGCACGCGAAATTCGACATGAACATCCTGGCCAACTGCGCCATCGGTGGCGATCAGGCATGCGGCATCACGGTGCGGGGCATCGCGTTCGATACCATGCTTGAATCCTATGTGCTCAACTCCACGGCGACCCGCCACGACATGGACAGCCTGGCGCAGAAGTACCTGGACCACACGACCGTGAGCTTCCAGGACATCGCCGGCAAGGGCGCCAAGCAACTGACCTTCGATAAGATTGCGCTGGAACAGGCCGGTCCCTATGCCGCTGAAGATGCCGATGTGACCCTGCGTCTGCATCAGGCTTTGCACGAGAAACTGACCGCCATCCCGAGTCTGGCCAGTGTGCTGACCGATATCGAGATGCCGTTGGTGCCGGTGCTGGCGCGTATCGAGCGCCAGGGCGCGCTGGTGGATGCCGAGCTGTTGGGCGTGCAGAGCATCGAGCTGGGCAACAAGATGGTGGCGCTGGAGCGCGAAGCCTGCGCAATCGCGGGTGAGGAATTCAACCTCGGTTCGCCCAAGCAGTTGGGCGCGATCCTTTACGAAAAGCTCGGTTTGCCGGTGCTGAAAAAGACTGCCAAGGGCCAGCCGTCCACCGCCGAAGAGGTGCTGGCCAAGCTGGCGGAAGATGACTATCCGCTGCCCAAGGTGCTGATGCAGTACCGCTCCATGAGTAAGCTGAAAAGCACCTACACCGATCGCTTGCCGGAACAGATCAACCCGCGCACCGGGCGTATCCACACCTCTTATCACCAGGCGGTGGCATCCACCGGGCGTCTGTCTTCCAGCGATCCGAACCTGCAGAACATCCCGGTACGCACCGCCGAAGGCCGTCGGATTCGTCAGGCGTTCATTGCGCCAAAAGGCTACAAGCTGCTGGCGGCGGACTACTCGCAGATCGAGCTGCGCATCATGGCCCACCTGTCTCGGGATGAAGGCCTGGTCAACGCCTTCCGCAACAACCTGGACGTGCACACCGCGACGGCGGCCGAGGTCTTCAAGGTCGAGCTGGCAGATGTCACCTCCGATCAGCGCCGCAGTGCGAAGGCCATCAACTTCGGCCTGATCTACGGCATGGGCGCGCAGAAGCTGGGCAAGGACATCGGCGTCGGCACCAAGCAGGCCAAGGCTTACATTGACACCTACTTCGCCCGCTACCCCGGTGTGCGCGAGTACATGGAGCGCACCCGTGCCCAGGCTGCGGACCAGGGGTATGTCGAGACTTTGTTCGGCCGTCGGCTGTACTTGCCGGAGATCAACTCCAACAAGCCACAGGAGCGCGCCGGTGCCGAGCGCACGGCGATCAACGCCCCGATGCAAGGCACGGCGGCAGACATCATCAAGAAAGCCATGGTGGCGGTGGATAACTGGCTGACGGCTTCAGGGCTGGATGCCAAAGTCATTTTGCAGGTACACGATGAATTGGTGCTGGAGGTTCGCGAGGACCTGGTCGACCAGGTTCGTGAGGAAATTCGCGTTCACATGAGCGGCGCAGCGACGCTCGATGTGCCACTTTTGGTCGATGTCGGGGTTGGAAATAACTGGGATGAGGCTCATTAAGCCGTTTTTTGGCGGTTTTTTCGGGGGTAATGCCGCGGCATAGTGTCGCGGCAAAGCGCCAGCGAAGGGCTATTAGTTCGGAAAATTCTGGGGCTTATTCCCAATAGATTTTGAAACGGGTTTGAACTAAATCCGTGAACCTCCACTCAGAGTTACTGAATGGGTGGTGAAGCCCTTCGATGCTCCTATGTTGTGTTAAGTGTTGGCAGATATCTGGACCCCGCCCTAACGGTCCGGAACTTAGACCCCGAACTTCCTCTCCCCATACGAAGTCCGGGGTTTTTTTTGCCTGCAAATCGCCTGTGGCGCAATCATGCGGCGTTAAAAAAGGCGGGAAATGCTCATTCAGGCCCCTGAACTCCGCTTTCCCGCCTGTTTTTTGCCTTGCCTGATCACCCCACAGACAATTTGCCTATGCCTCTCAGGCCTCGGTTTCTGCGCTCTTGTCGGCCAGTTCCATCCAGTCCGCCAGCACGGTGTAAGCCTCTTCCAGGCCCAGGCGTTTCGGGGCCGAGAACAGCTGAATCGTCACAGTTTCGCCCCAGCCTTTACGGATATCTGCTTGAACTTTAAGCAGGGTGTTCTTCGCGGCGCCGTAGGTCAGCTTGTCGGCTTTGGTCAGCAAAATGTGCATCGGCATGCCGCTGGCCACGGCCCAATCGAGCATCAGCAGGTCGAAGTCGGTCATCGGATGGCGGATGTCCATCATCAGAATCAAGCCCTTCAGGCTCTCGCGACCGCCCAGATAGGCTTCCAGGTGGCGCTGCCAGTGCATCTTCAACGGGATAGGGACTTTCGCGTAACCGTAACCCGGCAGGTCGACCAGACGGCGTTCATCGTCTAGCTTGAAGAAGTTCAAGAGCTGCGTGCGGCCTGGGGTTTTCGACGTGCGCGCCAGGCTGGCGTGGGTCAGGGTGTTCAGCGCACTGGACTTGCCGGCGTTGGAACGCCCGGCGAAGGCCACTTCAAAGCCTTCGTCGTCCGGGCATTGGTCGACTTTGGCCGCGCTGAGCATGAAGGTGGACTGTTGGCACAGGCCGAGGATGGGGTTCTTGAGTTGCATGGGATTTCCGATGTGGGCGGCGCCGGGAATGGACGCGGCGAGCAGTGTCGTTTCCGTTTCAGTGACGCCAGTATATAATGCCGCAGATTTTGTGTGCGCTTTGTCCCAGCGTAGGATGAAGTTCACGAGAGCGATTGACCTTGATTGCGCATTAGAACGCAGCACGCTCTCAACCCTGAAAAGGTCGTTTTATGACGAAATGGCTGCTAGCTGCCGGTGTCTTGATGCCGCTTTACAGCGCTCAGGCTACACAGGATCCGGAAGCTGTGTACAACCGTGTTTGTGGAGCCTGTCATTCCGGCCAACTCCCAACGGCGCCCCAAAAGGGCGATCAGGAAGCTTGGGCGCCAAGATTGGCGCAAGGTATGGAGACGCTGGTGCAACACGTGACCCAGGGTTTCAAGGCGATGCCGCCGCGTGGTTTGTGCATGGACTGCAGTGCCGAGGATTACCGAGCCATCATCCAGTGGATGAGCGAGTAATCCCGGCCCATAACTCTTTAACCCTTAGCCGTAGTTGGATTAGCTGATGAACAAATTAATCGTGAGTCTGCTGTTGACCTTGGGCGTCACCGGTTTTGCCCATGCTGCAGGCGACGCTGCTGCTGGCCAGGCGAAAGCCGCAGTGTGTGGCGCTTGCCATGGCCCTGATGGCAACAGCATGGCGCCAAACTTTCCAAAACTGGCGGGTCAGGGTGAGAAATACCTGAACAAGCAACTGCACGACATCAAGTCGGGCAAGCGCACCGTTCTGGAAATGACCGGCCTGCTGACCAACCTGAGCGATCAGGACCTGGCCGACCTCGCTGCCTACTTCGCCAGCCAGAAAGGCAGCGTCGGCGCAGCGGACCCGAAAGTCGTGGCTCACGGTGAAGAGTTGTTCCGTGGCGGCAAACTGGACCAGGGCATGCCATCGTGCACCGGGTGCCACTCGCCTAACGGTGCCGGCAACGCAGCCGCTGCCTTCCCGCACCTGGGTGGCCAGCATGCTCAGTACATTGCCAAGCAGCTGACTGATTTCCGTGAAGGTAACCGTACCAACGACGGGGACACGAAAATCATGCAAAGCATTGCTGCAAAAATGAGCAACAAAGACATCGAAGCGGTGTCCAGCTACATTCAAGGCCTGCACTAAGGGCCTGCCGGGCAAGCGTGGCGCGGGGTGTTGATCTCGCGCAATGTTAACGCTCGATTAATCCTTCGATGCAAGCATAAAAAGGGTGGCCTAGGCCGCCCTTTTTTGTGGCCGCTGCCGTTACACTAGAACACTAATGCCCGCCACGACCTGCCCGAAAGCAGGCCGCGCGAGGCGACCTAATTTGCCCAGGAGTAAAGCATGCGTAATCTGATTCTCAGCGCCGCACTCGTTACCGCCAGCCTGTTTGGTATCACCGCTCAAGCGGCCGAAGAGCAGCAGGTGGACCGCAAGCCATATATCGAACTCAGCAGCGCCGTTCCGGTGGCGGTGCCAGGCAAAATCGAAGTCGTGGAGCTGTTCTGGTACGGCTGCCCGCACTGCTACGCGTTCGAACCCATGATCAACCCTTGGGCTGAAAAACTGCCAGAAGACGTGAACTTCGTGCGTATTCCGGCGATGTTCGGCGGTATCTGGAACGTTCACGGCCAACTGTTCATTACCCTGGAAGCCATGGGCGTGGAACACAAGGTTCACAAGGCCGTGTTCGAAGCGATCCACTCGGGCAAAAAGCTCGCGACCCCGGAAGAAATGGCTGAGTTCCTGGTCGGTGAAGGCGTCGACAAGGACAAGTTCCTGAGCACCTATAACTCGTTCGCCGTCAAAGGCAAGGTTGAAGACGCCAAGAAAAAGGCTCAGGCCTACCAGATCAGCGGTGTACCGACCATGGTCGTCAATGGTAAATACCGCTTCGACCTCGGCACAGCCGGTGGCCCTGAAGGTGCACTGAGCGTGGCCGATCAGTTGATCGCCAAGGAGCGCGCCGCTAAGTAAGCGGCGCACGCCATGCGCCGCTGGGGAACTGAGCGCGTCGTTGGCCTGCATGATCCGCAGGTCAACGAGCACCATGTGCAATCCTCGGGCTTGCCCGCAGACAGTCGTCTGCGTTTACTCAGTTTCAACATCCAGGTCGGCATCAGTACCGAGCGTTATCGGCATTACCTGACCCGTGGCTGGCAGCATCTGCTGCCGCACACCGGGCGTGCCGATAACCTGCAAAAGATCGGCAGCCTGCTCGGCGACTTTGATCTTGTCGCGTTGCAGGAAGTCGATGGCGGCAGCCTGAGGTCTGGCTATGTCAATCAGGTCGAACACCTGGCCCAATTGGGCGCCTTTCCTTACTGGTATCAACAACTCAATCGCAATCTCGGTCGCCTTGGCCAGCACAGCAATGGCGTGCTCAGCCGTCTGCGCCCGTGGATGATTGAAGACCACCCGTTGCCAGGGCCAAAGGGTCGCGGCGCAATCCTCGTGCGTTTTGGCGAGGGCCCCGAAGCGTTGGTGGTGGTGATGATGCACCTGGCGCTGGGCGCTCGGGTGCGGACGATGCAACTGGCGTACATTCGCGAGTTGATCGGTGATTACAAGCATCAGGTGCTGATGGGTGACATGAATACCCACGCCAGCGACCTGCTGCAAAGCTCTCCGCTGCGCGACCTCGGTCTGCTCGCGCCGCAAGTCGAGGCGACCTTCCCCAGTTGGCGCCCGCAACGCTGTCTTGACCATATTCTGCTCAGCCCGACCCTGACCCTTGAACGGGTCGAAGTGCTGGCACAACCGATTTCCGATCACCTGCCGGTCGCGGTAGAGATTCGTCTGCCGGGTTCGCTCACGGCCGATGCATTGCCCGCGCTGAGTCCTGCCCCTCGCGGAACCCCTGAATGAGCGACGAAGCACAGCGCTGGAAAGAGAAGTACCTCAAAAGCATCGAACAGCAGGAAAAGCTCGAACGCCGTTGGGATGCCCGGCTCGACTTGCTGCGTCGCGGGCTGGTGCGCAGCACGTTGGCGGCGGAAGGTACGGACCGCGCCGTTGACCAGTGCATGAAGGAAATGCGCGAGGTTATCCGCACCAATGACATGGACGCTGGCCTGGCGGCTTTGCTGCCCCGGCTTGAAAAAGCCGTGCTCGACTCCGAGCAGCGCCGGGAGACTCGGGTCGACCAGATCGGCACCGCACTGACGTCGCTGGTCAGCCAACTGCAAGCCTTGCCATTGCCGCGCGAGGTGAGCCGCCCGCTGAAGGTGTTTGCCAAGAAACTGGACGGACGGGTCAGCCAGGCGCGCGAGATTCCGCTGCTGCTCGGTGAGTTGAGCAGCTTGCAGAGCCAGGCATTGAACGTGTTGGAAACCCCTGCCGAGCCGAACCGCCCAGGTTTGTTGCAACGGCTGTTTGGCGGGCGGGACGCGGAGGATGGCGCGCCACCGGCGGTGGCTCATCCAGACGATGCACCGTCCGGGCACGCGCCGGAACAAGTGCCCGCAGAGTCTGCTATCGAGCTGTCGGCCGAGCCTTCGGCTCCCGAGCAGATTGCGCCTGCAGCGCAGTCGATGCCGGTGCCCGAAACGGTAGCTCCGGTCGCGGTTGTCGAGCCGGAGCCTGAACCCGACGCCGACGCTGTCGAACTGCCAATGCCGGACGAAACACCGACAGTGGTGGCGTTCGTCCCACCGGTGCTGGTTCCAGAGGCCAGGCATGTCGAAACTCCTGTTGCATCGGCTGATCCGCTTCTGCCCGAGATTGAGGCCCACGCCGCCCCTGAGGCGTCAGAGCCGGTGGCTGACGCGCCGCTCAATCCCGACGAACTGATGCCGATAGCCACAACGGCGCCAGCTCATGAGTCTCCCGTGTTCCTCGACAGCCTGCCGCTCCCGCCTGTGATGGCCGAGGCGTTGGCGGCCATCGATCCGGAGCACGCTGAACACGACATTCTGTACGCCCTGCCCGATTCGCCGGAGCCGTCCTACAGTTCGGTGGCCAAGCACATTGAAGAGACACTGCTGGGGCTGCTCGACGAGTTGTCACTGCCCGAGCCTCATCGTCCGCAAGCCGAGGCGATGCGCGAACGTTTGCAACATGGGCTGAACTGGTACGAATTGCTGCCGATCCTCGACGATCTGGCGGTGTTGATGCTGGCCATCACCGACAGCGGCCAGCATGAATTCGAGGTTTACCTCAAGCAACTCAATGAACGCCTTGAGTCCTTCCAGAGTAACTTGCAGGCCGCCAGTGAAGGCCACGCCGACAGTCGCAGCGCCGCTCGGGAGATGGATACGCAAATCCGTGAGCAGGTCGATGGCCTGCAAAGTAGTGTGCAGGAAGCGGCGAACCTGGAGGACCTCAAGCACGTGCTGGAGAACCACCTCGAAGGCCTGCTCGGCACCATGGACCAGCACCAGAAGCAGCGCGACGAGCGGGAGCAAGAAGTGGCGGCGCGCCTGCAAGGCCTGGCCGAGCGGGTAGCGAGCATGGAGCAGGAAGCCCAGGGTTATCGCGAGCATCTTGAAGAGCAGCGACAGAAAGCGCTGGTCGATCCATTGACCGGACTGCCGAACCGCGCGGCGTGGAGTGAACGGTTGGGTCACGAAATCGACCAATGGCAGCAGCACGGCAACACGTTGCTGCTGGCCATGCTCGACCTCGATCATTTCAAGCGCATCAACGATAACTACGGCCACCTGGCTGGCGACAAAGTGTTGAAAATCATCGCCAGTGTGCTGAAAAAGCGCCTGCGCGGTTCGGACTTCATTGCCCGGTTCGGTGGCGAGGAGTTTGTCCTGCTGGTGCCCAATACGCCGCTGACAGTGGGCGTAAAGCTGGCTGAAAGCCTGCGGGCGGCCATCGAGGCATGCCCATTTCACTTCAAAGGTGAGCGGGTGACGGTCACCGTGTCTATCGGGCTAAGTGCCTTCAAACCGGGAGAACACAGCGATCTTGTGCTTAAAAGAGCCGATCAGGCGCTGTATCGCGCTAAAAATGCCGGACGCAACCGTGTGGAACTTGGCTGATGATGATTTGTTTGATTTTGTGTAAACCACAGCTTTAGCGGTCTCAGGGGAAGGCAGTACGTTACACTGTTGCATTACTGTCTTAGCGTATTGCCTTCTGCCATGAAATTTTTCTCGTTTGCCCTCGCCTTTCTTCTGCTGGCCGGTTGTGCCAGCGGTCCTCGATATGACACCAGCCACCCGTCGGTCAATCATGATAGCCGGGTGCAGTTCGTCGTCGTTCACTACACCTCCGCATCCATGGAGCGCTCGCTGCAATTGCTGACCCACGGTGAGGTCAGTAGCCATTACCTGATCGGCGACGACAAAGGTGCAACCATTTATAAACTGGTGGATGAGAACCTGCGCGCCTGGCACGCCGGGGAGAGCGAATGGCAAGGTCGGACCTGGCTGAATTCCAGCTCCATCGGCATTGAAATCGTCAACCCGGGTTTCCGCGATACCCCGACCGGACGGGTCTGGTATCCCTACAGTGAAGCGCAGGTTCAGCAACTGATCGTCTTGCTCAAGGACATCAGCAAGCGCTACGGCATTTCGCCGCGCCACATCATCGGTCACAGCGACATTGCACCGTTGCGCAAACTCGATCCGGGGCCTCTGTTTCCCTGGAAACGCCTGGCAGATGAAGGCCTGGCCGTGTGGCCTGATGCCCAGGCCGTGGCGCGTCAGCAGGCGCGGTTCGCCACGCAGCTGCCGAGCATCAGCTGGTTCCAGGAAGAGCTGGAGCGTCTGGGGTACACCACGCCGCAGACCGGCGAGCTCGATGTGGCGACCCGGCATGTGCTGGCCGCCTTCCAGATGCACTTCCGGCCTTCGCGTTTTGACGGCACGCCGGACGCGCAAAGTGCCGCGATTCTCCAGGTACTGAATCAGACAAAATAATGACGCCCGCCCGACGGTCAGCGCGAGTTCGCCATCAGTTGCTATAACTCATTGGTAATCCTTCGGATATTCAATGATGCCTGCCGCTCGAGAGACCGTGCGCAGTTGGTTCTATCGTCCTTGGTCTTTGGCGATGATGGCGGCTGTGTTGAGTGCGGTGTTATTGCTGGCCATCAGCCTGGGGGTGGCGCTGCATCAGGTCCAGCAACGCGAAAGCGAGCAGATGAACGCCCAGGGCAAACGGTTCCTGGAGCGCCTCGAACAGCTCTTCGGTCAATTGCGCGAAGGGCTGGACGATCTGGAAGCGCAGCCCTTGCGCGGCTGCGACGAAGAGATGATCGCGACCTTGCAACAGGTCAGCTTCAGTTATCGATTTGTCTACGAAGCGGCCTACATCGATGCCAAGCATTTCTGCTCGAACCGACCACGCCAAGATAGCCTCTCGGCCGTCCGTACCCCGGACATCAAAGGGCGGACCTACAGTTATTGGCTGAACACCTCCACCGAACCGGATGAGAACCGCGCTGCGTTAATGCTCGGTCGCGGCAACTTTCGCGTGGCTACGTCCCGTGGGCATTTAACCGACATGGTCGACCTGTCTCCCGGCAGCAGCCTGATGGTGGTGCTCGACCATGGCGCGCGCGCGATTCCGGTTCTGGGTGCACCTCAGTCCTGGCCGCCCAGCGAACCCTGGACGGCGTCCCGTGGCAATCCCTTGCAAGTCACGCAGACCCGGCTGATCTACCGGATGCCCACCAATACGCCCGAGTACCAGTTAGTGCTGATCGCCCCCCGCAGCGGGACCCAGTCACATTTGCTGTCAGCCTGGTGGTGGCTGCTGCCGGTGAGTGTGCTGGCAGGCACGTGCATTGGCGGGGTGGTGTTTGTGTTGGCGCGTCAGCGTCAGTCCATGGGCGGGGAGTTGCAGGGGGCGCTGCGCCGGGGCGAGTTGCAGGTGTTGTATCAGCCGATCTTTGACCTCGACAGCCGCAGTTGCGTCGGCGCCGAGGCGTTATTGCGCTGGCGGCGGCCCGATGGAACGCTGACCAGCCCAGACCTGTTTATCCCGATGGCTGAAGATTCGGGGCAGATCCGCCAGATCACCGACTTCGTCCTGCAACGTCTGCTTGAGCAATTGGGTCAGTTATTGCGGGCCAATCCGCAGCTGTACATCTCGGTCAACCTGGCGGCCTGCGATGTAATGGTGCCGCGTATCGGCCAGGTGATGGCGCGTTTGCTGGCATTGCACCGGGTCGCGGCCCGGCAGATTGCCTTTGAGGTGACTGAACGCGGGTTGATTGATGTGACGGTGGCGCGGGATAACTTGCAGGCGCTGCGAGATGCTGGCCATCAGGTGCTGATCGATGATTTCGGCACCGGTTATTGCAGCCTCGCCTATTTGCAAACCCTGCCGGTGGATTGTCTGAAGATCGACAAGGCGTTTATCGATGCACTGGGCCACGATGCCGCCAGTAGCGGCGTAGCCCCGCACATTATCCGTATGGCCCATGCCTTGCAGCTCAAGGTGATTGCCGAAGGCATCGAATACGAAGCCCAGGCCATGTTGCTGAGCAGCGAAGGGGTGCATTTCGGTCAGGGCTGGTTGTTCGCTCACGCGCTGAGTGCGGTGCAGTTCATCGAACTGATTACTCGCGGGCGGCGTCTGGCACCCCGCCGGATCGACGACGAAGCCTAGAGTCCGCCTTAAAGTGGCAATGCCATGTAGAACTGTGTGCCCTGGCCGGGCCGGGAGTACACGCCCATCCGCCCGCCATGCAGTTGCACGATTTCCTTGCACAGCGCCAGACCCAGCCCGGCACCACCCTTTTTGCGTCCGACCTGCACGAACGGTTCGAAAATCCGCCCTTGCTGGCCATAGGCGATGCCTTCGCCGTTGTCCTCGACGCTGATGATCACCCGCTTACCATGCCGGCGTGCCTGGAGGCGGATCAGCCCGTTCTCGGCAGTGTGGCGCAGAGCGTTGCCGATCAGGTTGTCCAGCACGCGGTCCAGTTGCGGTTGGTCGGCGTGCAGGTGTGGCAGCGACGTTTGCGTCTCCACCACCAACTCGATGTGCCTGGCACCGGCCTGATCGCTGAAGCGCGTTTGGGCTTGTTCCAGCAGGTCCTCGATGGAGCACGGCGTCAGGGTCAGCTTTTGCAGGCCGTTCTGGTAACGAGAGAAGTTCAGCAGGTCATTGATCAACTGCATCAGCCGCTGCATTTCTTCGTTCACGGTGTTCAACAGGTCGGCTTCGCGGGAGTCGTCGGCAAAGTGCACACGTTCCTGAAGCAGGCCAAAGGCCATGTGCATACCGGTGACGGGCGTGCGCAATTCGTGGGACGCACGCAGGACGAATTCGCTGCGTACCCGTTCGAAGGCACGCTGCTCGGTGACATCGTGCAGCACCATGACCGCGCCGAGGATATGCCCATGGGTATGGCTGACCGGCGTCAGGCTGTACGTCAGCAAGCGCGACTCGCCATCGACCTCGACATTCAGGTCCTCCGGCGCCCGTTCAAGCGTTCCGCCGCTCAGCACCAGTTGCAGTTGCTCATCGAGCTCGGGGCGCGACAGTGCGCTGCCCAAACCCTGGCCGAGGCGTTTTTCGTCCCAACCTAACTGACGCTGGGCCACCGGGTTGAGGTGCTCCAGGTGGCCGTCGCGGTCGATCATCAACAGCCCGTCGTCGATGCTGTCGAGCACCGCTTGCAGGCGTTGCTGGCCGGAAAGCAGCTCATCGATGTTGGTTGCCTGATGCTCGCGCAAGGCCTCGGCCATCATTCCGAAGCGTCGGGTGAGCTGGTTCATTTCCGCCGCCGGAGAGATCGGCAGTGTGACGTCAAAGTTGCCCTGGCCGATGTTGTCCGCCGCTTTGGCCAGCGCCTCGATCGGTTCGCCGAAGCGGCGGGCGATGCCATGGGCCGTGATGAACCCGATGATCAGCACCGCCAACCCCACCAGCCCGAGCAGGCCGGCGACCAGCAATGCGTGTTCGCGGGCCTTGCGCTCGGTGGCATTGATGTTGTCCAGCGCACGCTTGTGTTCGGCGATCAGGCCGTTGCGCAGGGCATTGAATTTTTCGGTGAGGTCTTCATTGCCGCTCAATACGTGGGACGGCTCGCCCGCCTGACCGAAGGCCTGAAGAAAACTCAGGTAGTCAGTTTTGGCCTGATTGAAGCTGTATTGGGTGCCATCGCCTCGCTCTTCATGGGCGATGCCTTCGTCTAGCAGTTCGAAGTAGTGTTGTTTGGAGGTTTCGAAGGCTGCGTGGTCGGGTTTTTCGCTGAGCATGATGATCAGTTGGTCGCCCAGGGTCTGGCGCAGTTTCAGGCCCAGGTCGAGGGTGATGAAGTTGTTGCGGATCAACGCTTCCTGGCTGCTGGCCATCTGCATCACGCTGACGAGTCCGAGCAGCAGCCCGAGCAAGGCCACGGTGATCAGCGCCGAAATGCTCAGGAACAGTCGAGTGCGCAGTTTCATCGCCAGTTTCATGAAGTGCGGCTCACAGGTTGTATTGCTTGCGTTTGCGGTACAGCGTGGAGGCGTCGATGCCCAGGGTCTTGGCCGCCTGGTCCAGCGTCCCGGCACTGGCCAGTACCGCGCCAATGTGGGCTTTCTCCAGTTCATCCAGGCTCAGCGCCGCACCGATGCGCGGCGCATTGTTGGTGGGTTGTTCGGCCATGCCCAGGTGGGTGATTTCCACCCGCTCTTGCGGGCAGATAATGCTGGCGCGCTCGACCACGTTGCGCAGTTCGCGAATGTTGCCCGGCCAGCGGTAACCGAGCAGTGCATCACGGGCTTCGTCGCTGAAACCACGGGCCGGGCGCGCGTATTCCTTGACGAAGCGGGCGAGGAAGCGGTCGGCGAGGGCCAGGATGTCCTCGGCCCGTTCGCGCAGCGGTGGCAGGTGCAAGGTGATGACGTTCAGGCGATAGAGCAGGTCCTCGCGAAAGCGTCCGTCGCGGACCATGTCTTCAAGGATCAGGTTGGTTGCGGCGAGGATGCGCACGTCGGCGCGGCGGGTTACCGGGTCGCCGACGCGCTCGTATTCCTTGTCCTGGATGAAACGCAGCAGTTTGGGCTGCAAGGTCAGCGGGAAGTCGCCGATCTCATCAAGGAACAGTGTCCCGCCGTCTGCCTGATTGACCCGGCCCAGGGTGCTTTCACTGGCGCCGGTGAAGGCGCCACGGCTATGGCCGAACAGTTCACTTTCCATCAGTTCGGCCGTCAGCGACGGGCAATTGATGGTGACGCAGGACTTCTTCGCCCGTTTGCTCCAGCCGTGAATGGCCTGGGCCAGTTCGCCCTTACCGGTGCCAGACTCGCCGAGGATCAGGATGTTGGCGTCGGTGCCCGCCACTTGGCGGGCGGTTTCCAGGACGACTTTCATCGCGGGGCTGTGGGAATCCAGGCCATCGTTGGGTTTGCGGACTTCGCCTTCGAGGGCCTCCAGGCGCGCCGAGAGCTGGCGCACTTCCAGTTGCTTGGCGGTGGCCAGGCGCAACTGATCGGGGCTGCACGGCTTGACCAGATAGTCGGCCGCACCGGCCTGGATCGCATCGACAGCGGTGTCCACGGCCGAATGCGCAGTGACGATTACCACGCGCATCCAGGGTGCCTGGATGCGCATTTGCGCCAGGACGTCGAGGCCGTTGTCTTCGCCCAGGCGCAAATCGAGGAAGCACAGGTCGAACACCTGGCGTTGCAACAACGCATCGGCCTGGGCCGCGCTGTTGGCGGTGGCGACAGTGTAGCCTTCGTCTTCGAGGCAGTAGCGAAAGGTTCGCAGGATGGCGGACTCATCGTCCACCAGCAGAATGCGGCCCTGGTGCTCGGTGGCTGATTCCATATTCCTGCGCTCCTTGATGAGTCGTGTTGATGGGGGCCCGGACGAATCGGGCAAGTTGCATGGTCGATTCTGATCGATTCCACCCGGTGCAGGGTAGCTATCTGCTAGTCGTCATATTAACTAGCTGATTCGATTGGTTTTTTTGAAAAAAAGCGACTTCCGTCAGCCCTCCTTCTCTAACGTCTGACCTGTGCGGTCACGGGAACATTCAATAAATTTCTGTTTCCTGGCTCGTTGTCGTGCATTTCGCACGACCCCTTAGAGGTACATCGTGCAGGATGCGTCTTGCAGATATTTCCGTGTTTCTATAACTCATTGAGTTAGTTGAGCTTATTTCCTTGTGAAAGCTGGCATGCAGGCTGCAATAGCCTGATTAGCCCAGGGCGCTATGGAAGAGCTGCCCTCGAACCCAAGACCACTTGCGTGGGAGGAGTTTCAGGATGAATCGCCAACGTGCTGCTCAATTGCGTATCTCGGCACTGCTCATGCAGCAAGGGTTGTTCGTGGTGTTGGCATTGGTAGTCACCTTGGTCGGTGGTCAGCAGTACCAGCTCTGGCAATTGAGCCAGCAGCCCGAGGTGCCTCGCGTGTCGATCCAGCATGCTCCCCAAACCCATTTCAGTGCTTTCAGCAACCCTGTTGCTGACATAACCCCGATGAAGCTGATGGACGTCGACCAGGCACAGCCTGCGGTCGAGACGTCCCGGCAGGAACGTTGGGTGTTCTAGGCAACATACGGGCGCGTGACCGGCGCGCCCTGCACCGCTCCACCGCAGCACCTCTCTAATAGATAGACGCGTAAGGAGAATCACCATGTTGAGCTGGGCAATCACCTTCCTGATCATTGCCATTGTCGCTGCCGTACTGGGCTTCGGTGGTATCGCGGGCACCGCCACGGGTATCGCCAAGATTCTGTTTGTCGTGTTCCTGGTGATGTTTGTTGCTTCTTTCTTCTTTGGCCGTCGTGGACGAGGCTGACCATGGACGTTTCGTTAAAGACACGGGCAGCCGCCCTGTTACTGGGCGGCTGTGCCATGGCGAGTACCGTTTCCTCGGCAAGCCGGGCGACGGTATGCAGGGATTGTTGAGAGAACAACTGAAGAACGATCCGAACGGTTACTGAGTTCGGATCACGAAAGAAGCGCAACGCTTCTTTCCTCTGCACCCCCCCCAGAAAGGTGCGTGCATGACCAAGGGACCGGGACGTTCTGATTGCTTCAGGAGCGCAGTGACCTACGGGTACAGGGAGTGCCTGCGCAAGGGCCGGGTCAGGAAAAAGTCGAGCCGCCTGTTCGCCAATTGCACAAGCCTTGGCGGACAGGCAGCGAGCTTTATCTCGCAAAGGCTTGATCTAGAGCAGTTGCCTCGGTTTTTGCAACGTTGATCCCGAAAAAATCTTCTACACTGAACTCAAAACATTTCGCGGTGTTTCCGGGCGACCGTATATCGAGAAATTTGGCGTTATTTTGTGCGTCATTTTCGATCTCGGTCGTAGGGAATTTCCTGGATTTTTGTCCCCTTTCTGTTGCTCAAAAAATGTCCGATCTCCTCTACGATGGCCGGTTCACGGCACTTATGCCTGCCGAAATGTCGTATTCGAACCGGTTGGGACGATGGTTTTGTTTGAAAAAACTCATGCCGATTCGGCATAGGGTAGGCGTTTACGGCATTAGACGCAGCTCCCTTGCATCGGAATAGTTGCGCCTTTTTTCGCCTGCCGAAGAGCCGTAAATACGAGCTCCGGGCGACCTTATACGGGGGCAGATGCAAAGACTTTTCCGCTATTGAGCGTTCCAGTTCGCGCATCTGCCTGAGTCAAACGCAAGTAAGGGTAATGATATGAAGAAGGCAAAGCTTAGCCTCGCCTGGCAGATCCTCATCGGTCTGGTACTGGGGATTGCAATCGGTGCGCTGCTCAACCATTTCAGTGCCGAAAAAGCCTGGTGGATCAGCAACGTCCTGCAACCGGCGGGCGATATCTTTATCCGTCTGATCAAGATGATCGTGATCCCGATCGTGATCTCCTCGCTGATCGTCGGCATTGCCGGTGTGGGCGACGCGAAAAAGCTCGGGCGTATCGGTCTCAAGACCATCATTTACTTTGAAATCGTCACCACCATCGCTATTTTGGTGGGCCTGGTGCTGGCCAACCTGTTCCATCCAGGTTCGGGCATCGACATGAGCACCCTGGGTACGGTGGATATTTCCAAGTACCAGGCCACTGCTGCCGAAGTTCAGCATGAACATGCGTTCATCGAAACCATCCTCAACCTGATCCCCTCGAACATCTTTGCCGCCATGGCGCGTGGCGAGATGCTGCCGATCATCTTCTTCTCCGTGTTGTTCGGCCTCGGTCTGTCGAGCCTGCAATCGGACCTGCGCGAGCCGCTGGTGAAGATGTTCCAGGGCGTATCGGAAAGCATGTTCAAGGTCACTCACATGATCATGAACTACGCCCCGATCGGCGTGTTCGCACTGATTGCGGTGACCGTGGCCAACTTCGGCTTCGCCTCCCTGCTGCCGCTGGCCAAACTGGTGATCCTGGTTTACGTCGCCATCCTGTTCTTCGCCTTCGTGGTGCTGGGCCTGATCGCTCGCCTGTTCGGCTTCTCGGTGATCAAGCTGATGCGCATCTTCAAGGATGAGCTGGTGCTGGCCTACTCCACCGCGAGCTCCGAAACCGTGCTGCCGCGTGTGATCGAGAAGATGGAAGCCTACGGCGCGCCAAAAGCCATTTGCAGCTTCGTGGTACCGACCGGTTATTCGTTCAACCTCGACGGTTCGACCCTGTACCAGAGCATCGCGGCCATCTTCATTGCCCAGCTCTACGGCATCGACCTGTCGATCAGCCAGCAGTTGCTGCTGGTACTGACCCTGATGGTTACCTCCAAAGGTATCGCCGGCGTGCCGGGCGTGTCCTTCGTGGTGCTGCTGGCCACTCTGGGCAGCGTGGGCATTCCGCTGGAAGGCCTGGCGTTCATCGCTGGTGTCGACCGCATCATGGACATGGCCCGTACCGCACTGAACGTGATCGGCAACGCCCTGGCTGTTCTGGTGATTGCTCGTTGGGAAGGCATGTACGACGACGCGAAGGGCCAGCGCTACTGGAACTCCCTGCCGCACTGGCGCAGCAAAGAGAAGCTGCCGGCGGGCGAAATTTCTAAAAACTGATGCAAAACCCCTTGTGGGAGCGGGCTTGCTCGCGAAGGCGTCATGTCAGCCAGTTCAATGCTGAATGACACACCGCTTTCGCGAGCAAGCCCGCTCCCACATTGGAGTTGTGCAGGCAGTAACAAACAAACCCCGGAGAAATCCGGGGTTTGTCGTTTCTGCACTCCCCGCTATCATTCGCGCATCTTCTGGGGGATTTGACTGATGCTCAATGGTCTGTGGCTTGGCTTTTTCATCGTAGCGGCCATTTCAGCACTGGCGCAGTGGCTGATCGGCGGCAATGCCGGGATCTTTGCGGCGATGGTGGAAAGCATCTTCGCCATGGCCAAGCTGTCGGTCGAAGTCATGGTGCTGCTGTTTGGCACCCTGACCTTGTGGCTGGGCTTTCTGCGCATTGCTGAAAAGGCCGGGATTGTCGAATGGCTGGCCAAGGCCCTCGGCCCACTCTTCCTGCGGCTGATGCCGGAAGTGCCGCGCGGTCACCCGGCCATCGGCCTGATCACCCTCAACTTTGCCGCCAATGGCCTGGGCCTGGACAACGCCGCAACCCCGATTGGCCTCAAGGCCATGAAAGCGTTGCAGGAGCTCAACCCGAGCGCGACAGTGGCGAGCAATGCGCAAATCCTGTTCCTGGTGCTCAACGCGTCGTCCCTGACGCTGCTGCCGGTGACGATCTTCATGTACCGCGCCCAGCAAGGCGCGCCCGACCCGACGCTGGTGTTCCTGCCGATCCTGCTGGCGACCAGTTGCTCGACCCTGGTGGGCCTGCTGTCGGTGGCATTCATGCAGCGCCTGCGGTTGTGGGACCCGGTGGTGCTGGCGTACCTGATTCCCGGTGCGCTGGCGCTGGGGGCCTTCATGGCGTTGTTGGCGACGATGTCGGCGACTGCCCTGGCGGGGTTGTCATCGATCCTCGGCAACCTGACGCTGTTCGGCCTGATCATGGTGTTTCTGGTGATCGGTGCGTTGCGCAAGGTCAAGGTCTACGAGGCGTTTGTCGAGGGCGCCAAGGAAGGCTTCGATGTGGCCAAGAACCTGCTGCCGTATCTGGTGGCGATGCTCTGCGCCGTCGGTGTGTTGCGCGCATCCGGCGCGCTGGACTTTGGCCTGGACGGGATTCGCCATCTGGTGGAATGGGCCGGTTGGGACACGCGCTTCGTCGATGCCTTGCCGACAGCGATGGTCAAGCCGTTCTCCGGCAGCGCCGCGCGGGCCATGCTCATCGAAACCATGAAGACCTCAGGCGTCGACAGCTTCCCGGCGTTGGTGGCCGCGACCATTCAGGGCAGTACGGAAACCACGTTCTATGTGCTGGCGGTGTACTTCGGTGCCGTCGGCATCCAGCGCGCCCGCCATGCGGTGGGTTGCGCACTGTTGGCGGAACTGGCCGGGGTGCTGGGTGCGATCGGGGTGTGCTACTGGTTCTTCGGTTAACCACCAAAGCCTGTGGGAGCGGGCTTGCTCGCGAAGGCATTTTGTCAGTCGACATCATTGTTGAATGACACACCGCTTTCGCGAGCAGGCTCGCTCCCACATTGATATGTGCAGTTCTTCAGGGTCTCAGCGCCGCCGCACTTTTCTGCCCTTGCTCCACCGTCCACGCAATCACTTGCGCGGTGAGCACGTCACTTGCCTGACCAAACCCCGTCACCACCGCTGGCACTTTTACATCGCTCAACGTCTGGCGTACTTCGAAGCGGCGGCTGGCGAGGATTCGCTGATCACTGCCGCGCACCAGCAGCGCATCCAGTTGAATCACTACCTGCGCGGCGTTGCCCTGGTACTCCGTCTGGAAGGCTTGCAGGTTCCCGCCCAACTCGAAGTCCGTCTGCAAGTTGCTGTCATCGGTGCTCAGCAGGCGTACGCGGCCGTCCCGGGCAAAGCCATCGAGCAGGCGATTGCGCAGCAGGATTGGCGCCGGGTCGCTCCAGCGCGATGCCTTGTAGCTGCTGATCAGATCACCTCGGGGGATCACGGCGATTTTCGCGCTACCCAGTACATCGCTGGTCTGGGGCTTGGACAGGCGCAGCGACCAGGCCTGCGCATGGCTGGCTGATGGTGCGGCGATTGGCGCGGCTGGCAAGCGATACACGTCCAGCGGCTCGGCCTTGGGCAGGATCGAACAGGCGCTGGTCAGCGCGAAACCGGCAATCAAGGTGAGCTGGCTGGCTAAACGAAAGACCGGCTTCATGGCGTGAACTCCTTGTTCGTGTCGCTGCCCAGCAGGTAACCGCTGGGGTTGGATTCCAGCCGACGAGAGATGGCCCGCAACGAGCTCAGGGTGTCGCGCAGTTCACGCACCGCTGGCGCCAGGCCATTGAGGCCCTGCATGCCGTTGCTGAGTGAGTCCTGGTTGTCCGACAGCAGGGTGTTGATGGTTGTGGCGCTTTGTTCCAGCGATTTCATGGCCTGCTCGGCGCTGCCGAACATCTGCTTGCCCTGATCGTTGAGCAGACCGTTGGCGTTACGCATCAGCTCGGTGGTCTGTTCCAGGGTGGCGCTGGCCTGTTTGCCGATGGAGCCCAGTTGTTGCATGGCCTGACGGATGTCGCCGCGTTGTCCGGCGATGGTCCCGGTGGTCTGCTCCAGGTGTTCGAGGGTATTGCTGACGCGCTCGATGTTTTCCGAAGAGAACATTTGGTTAGCGTTATGCAGCAGCACGTTGACGTTGGTCATCAGGTCGTCGCTGTTGTTCAGCAAGCGTGCAATGGGTGATGGCGTGGCGACGATCACCGGCAGCTTGCCGTCCTTGCCGCGCAGCGTCGGGCTTTGCGGCGTGCCGCCGCTGAGCTGGATGATCGAGGTGCCGGTGATCCCGGTCAGGGTCAGTTTCGCCTGGGTGTCTTCCTTGATCGGCGTTTCGCCGCTCAGACGGATGTGTGCCAGCACCCGGCGCGGGTCTTTCGGGTCCAGGCGCAGGGTGACGACGTCACCGACCTTGATCCCGCTGTACTGCACCGCACTGCCTTTGGAAAGGCCGCTGACCGCCTCGTTGAAGACGATTTCGTAATCCTTGAACTCCGTGTCAACGCTGGACTTGGCCAGCCACAGGCCGAACAGCAGCGCCCCGACCACCACAATCACGGTGAACAGGCCGATCAATACATGATGGGCTCGGGTTTCCATGTCATACCTCGTTGAGCAGTGAAGCGGCTTGATACGCCGCGCGGCCCCGTGGGCCATGGAAGTATTCGTGAATCCACGTGTCGTCGGTTTCGGCGACCTTGTCGATGGCGTCCGCCACCAGCACTTTTTTCTGCGCCAGCACCGCCACCCGGTCGGTGATGGTGTAGAGCGTGTCCAGGTCATGGGTGACCAAAAACACACTCAGGCCCAGCGCATCGCGCAGGGTCAGGATCAATTGATCGAACGCCGCCGCGCCAATCGGGTCGAGGCCGGCAGTGGGTTCGTCGAGAAACAGGATGTCCGGGTCCAGCGCCAGCGCCCGGGCCAGCGCGGCCCGCTTGATCATGCCGCCGGACAGCGACGACGGGTACTTGTCGGCCGCCGAGAGTGGCAGCCCGGCCAGCGCCAGTTTGACCGCCGCCAGGTGTTCGGCGTCGGCGCGGCTGAGGCCGGCGTGTTCGATGAGCGGCAGGGCGACGTTCTCCGTCACGGTCAGCGAGGAAAACAACGCGCCCTTCTGAAACAGCACGCCAAACCGCCGTTCGATCAGCGAGCGCTGCTGTTCGGGCAGGTTCTGCAAGTCCTGGCCAAACACCCGCACCGAGCCTTCGCTGGGCCGGCGCAGGCCGACGATGCTGCGCAACAGCACCGACTTGCCGCTGCCCGAGCCGCCGACCACGGCGAGGATCTCGCCCTTGTACACATCGAGGTCGAGGTTCTCGTGCACGCTCTGTTTACCGAAGCGATTGCACAGCCCTCGAACTTCGATCACTGCCTCTGCGGGCGCACGGGGGATGCGATTCACCAGCCCATCTCCATGAAAAACAGTGCGGCCACGGCATCAAGCACGATGACCACGAAAATTGACTGCACCACGCTGGAGGTGGTGTGGGCGCCGACCGATTCGGCGCTGCCGCTGACCTTGAAGCCTTCCAGGCAACCAATGGCGGCGATCAGGAACGCAAAGATCGGTGCTTTGACCATGCCCACCAGAAAATGTTGAACGCCGATGTCCGATTGCAGCAACGAGAGGAACATCGCCGGCGAAATCCCCAGCGACAGTGCGCAAACCACCCCGCCGCCGATAATCCCCGAGAGCATCGCCAGAAAGGTCAGCATCGGCAGCGCCACCAGCAGCGCCAGCACCCGTGGTACCACCAGCAACTCGGTCGGGTCCAGGCCCAGGGTGCGGATCGCGTCGATTTCTTCGTTGGCCTTCATCGAGCCGATTTGCGCGGTGAAGGCACTGGCGGTGCGCCCGGCCATGAGGATGGCGGTCAGTAACACGCCAAACTCACGGAGGAAGGAGAACGCCACCAGGTCGACGGTAAAAATGCTCGCGCCAAAGCTCTTGAGTACCGTAGCGCCGAGGAACGCCACCACGGCGCCCACCAGAAACGTCAGCAGGGCCACGATGGGCGCGGCGTCGAGGCCGGTCTGTTCGATGTGCGCGACCATCGGCGTGATGCGCCAGCGCTTGGGGCGAAGCAGCCCCCGGGCGATGGTCTCCAGAATCAGCCCGATGAAGCCCAGCAGTTGCAGGGTGTCTTGCCAGATGGTGTCGACAGCACGGCCGATGCGGCTCAGCAGTTGAATGCCGACGCTGATTTCCGGCTCTTTGACCGGTACGCAGAAGTCGGTCAACGAGCAGTAGACGGTGTGCAGCAACGCGCGGTCGGCGGCCGACAGACTGCAATCGGGGTGCTCGGCGCAGCGGCCGATGCGTTCGCTGCCCAGCAACTCGACCAGCAGTGAGGCGCCTGCCGTGTCCAGGGTATCGAGGCCGTTGAGGTTGATGGAGGTGCTGTCGTCGTACTGGCCCTTGAGGGCTTCGCTCAAGCGCTTGAGGTCGGCGTAATGGGCGAGCGTCCAGTCCCCCGTGACGCGTAACTGCGCTGGGAGGCTGGAGGTGTCGAGGTGGGCACTGCCGCGGTTGGTCATAAGCTCCGTGCTTGTTCGGCTGTTACGCAGTGCTACGTAATAGCACGATAACGGCTACTTTGCCTCGCTCGGCGTCGCGTTGTCTTGACCTGGGTCGGTGACTTCAAAGCGCAGCACGCCGATCACCTGATCGTCTTCGGTCAGCACCCGCACCTGCCACTTGCCGACCGGGTTGGCGGGGAAATTCTGCTTGTGGGTCCAGGCCCGGTAGCCTTCCTTGCGCCCGCCATGAATATCCAGGGCGATGCGGTCGACCTCTTTGCCGTTGAACTTCCAGACGTGATAAATCCGCTCGTCCAGCCCGCGCGGGGCGTTGATCGCGGTGTAGGCGTACAGGCCGTTGGTGCGCAGCTGGGCGGCGGTGACCTCGTCGAGGCTGTCGCCGGGCGTGCGGTCCTGCAGTTGGGTGCTGATGGCAACGTCGGTCATCCACAAGGTGGCCGGCGGCACCCACGAACGCAGCAACCAGCCGGCGGCGCCGATGCCCAGGGTGATGCTCAGAATGGCCAGCGCATTGCGCACGGTGCGAATCGGGAAAATCGACGCCAGGCTCGGGAAGGACATCAGCATGGCGATGCCCAGCGCCAGTTTGAAACTCTGGGAGGTGGTCAGGTGCAGGATGATCGGCAGCGCCGTGAGCAGCGCGGCAAACAGGGTCAGGGTGTGCAACGCCAGGAACGCCCAGCGCCGGGGCGCCAGCCATTTGTAATACAGCGGGTCGATGATCGACACCAGCGCCGCCGCGCCCAGCAGCCCGGTGAACGCCAGTTGGCCGCTGTTCCAGGTCGTGGTGACAAAGAAAAACGGCAGGACGAAGAACAGGCTTTCCTGATGGATCATCTGCGTGGCATAGCGCAGCAGCGGTTGCGGTATTTCGCGTTTGAACACCTTGGTGAACAACTGCGTGAGGCTGTTTTCCAGCATCAGCCAGACCCAACTGACCAGCATGATGATGGAGATCCAGGTGGCCAGGCTTTGCTGGCGATCCACCAGGATGAAGCTGCCGACCCCGGAGATGAAACCGCCGAGTGCAATGACCCCCGGATAGCGCTTCATCAGTTCGAGGATGCGCTGTACGCAAAGAGTCAGGTTAGGCATTCGGCGGTTCGCAATTGTCGTGGGAAAAATCCCCGACAGGATACCGCTGGCACACTGATGTTGCGAGGCGCTTGCCGTGTGGCCGGGCGCAGAACCTGTGGCGAGGGCGCTTGCTCCCGCCCGGGTGCGCAGCCGTCGTAAAAGTCATCGTAGGGGTTCAACGATTCATAATCGTGTTGGCAGTTTTTCAGGGCCGCTTCGCGCCCTCGCCACATTCATCGTGGCGTGCGGTGCCTGCGCCAGCCCAGCACTCCCAGCAGCATCAAGCCGAGCATTCCCGCCACAACCCAGAGCACCTCGTCATCACTGAGCAGCGGCTTCTCGATTCGCACATAGCCCGGTTGCTCCAGCATTTCGCGCAGGGCCTTGTTGGCGTGTTCCAGCGTGACCCCCTGGAGGTCTTTGGCCGGGTCGGCGAAGCGCCCGTCCTCGTAGTCGCCGAGGGCGCTCCAGTAGTAATCGGCGAGCGCGCTATTGCCCTGCACCGCCCAGGCCTGGCGGGCGATGGCGGCCTGTTTCAGGCGTTCGAAACTGACTGGGTCGAGGCCGTCCTTGAGCAGTGTGGCTTTGAGTTCATCGAGCACGTGCCGGGCCGGTTCGAGGTCGTTGCGGTCCAGGTCTGCATTGAGGCTGAAGAAACCGACACCGCCGAACACTTCACGCTCGGCCCACGGCCCGTAGGACAAACCGTGGTCCAGGCGCAACTGGCGATATAACGCCCAGTCCAGGTAGTCCTTGAGCAGGTCGAAGGTTTCGTTGTGTTGTTCTTCCTGCACCGGTTCGGGAAACAACCAATGCAGTTTGGCGCTATTGCCTACCACGCCGTGGATCAGTTCACGCCGGGCGGCGGCGGTGTCCTTGATTTGCGGCAGTGGTCGATGATCCGCCGGGTCGACGGCCTGAAGCCGGGCATAGGTGCGCTCCAGGTAGGCGGGCAGCAAGCGGTCGAGTTCACCGACGACAATCAGGGTCATGTTGTTCGGCGCGTACCAGGCCTTGCGCACCTTCTCTAACTGTTCGCGGGTCAGATGGGCGACTTCGGCGCGTTCCGGGCATTTGAGGCCCAGTTCCACCGCCAGTTGATTGCTCGCCTTGTGCCCGAGGTCCTGGCGGTCCAGCCAGCGCTGCAAGTGCGAGTAGTGGCCGCCGTCCTCGCGTTCCACCACGTGTTTGGCCGCATTGATCGCGGCGTCGTCGATCCGGGTCTGGGTCAGAACGGCCAGTAGCAGGTCGAGGACCTTACGCTGGTTTTTCGCCGGGGCTTCGATCACGAAGGTGGTGTCGGCGTTGCTGGTGTAGGCGTTCCACTCGCCGCCCAGCGCTTGCATGCGTTCCTCCAGCCCGCCTTCACCGCTGTCGTCGATGCCGCTGAACAGCACGTGTTCGAGCAGGTGCGGCAGTTCCTTATCGGCGCAGGCGAAGTCGTCCAGGCCCACCCCCACTACCAGGCGGATCGCCACATGCCCGCGCTCGCTGCCGGGTTTGAGCAGCAGTTGCAGACCGTTGGGCAACACGTAGCCCTCGACCTGAAAGCGATCCAGGGCAAAGGACGCGGTAGAACCGAGCAACAGACAAGCGAACAGCAAACAACGCATAACGGGCTTCCTTACGGCTGATTGGAGATCCGTGTCGCCAGTGAAGGCCTCTTCGCGAGCAAGCCCGCTCCCACAGTTGATTTGCGGTGTTCACAAAACCAATGTGGGAGCGGGCTTGCTCGCGAATGGCTTTAAGGCTGAACCATTGTTACTGACTGACCACATTGCCAGACGTTCAGGGTGAATGAGTGATGTCAGCCATATCGTCCGGCTCCAGCGCGCCGGTGTCGGACGTTTCCAGTACCACGTAGGCGCTGCTGCAAAACAGTGAGTTCAGGCGTTTCATGTCGGCGATCAGCTCCAGGTGCAAGGAACTAGTCTCGATGCTTTGCGCGATCTTGCGTTGCAGTCGGCTGACATGGGCGTGGGCCAGTCGACGTTCCTGGGCGCGGAAGCGGCGTTTTTCCCGCAGTAATTGGTGGGCACTTTCGCGGTCGGCACTGAGGAACACCGACAACCCCAGCCGCAGGTTGGCAATCAGTTGCGCGTGCAGCCCGGTCAACTCTTCCAGGCCGACGTCGGAAAAGGACCGGCGCTGCGAGGTTTTCTGCTGCTGGACCTTGCGCAGCATGCGTTCGATCAGGTCGCTGGCCAGTTTCAGGTTGAACGCCAGCTCGATGATTTCGGCCCAGCGGCGGCTGTCCTGCTCACTGAGGTCTTCGCGGGGCATTTGTGCCAGATAGAGCTTGATGGCGATGTACAGGGCTTCGACATCGTCGTTCAGGCGACGCATTTCCAGGGTGACGGCGGTTTGTTTGCCGCGCAGTACGTCTAGCGTTGCTTCGAGCATGTTGTCGATCAGGTCGCCAATGCGCAGGGTTTCCCGCGCCGCGTTGGCCAGTGCCAGGCTGGGAGTGACCAACGCGGTCTGATCCAGGTGTCGGGGGTGTGCGTGACCGTTGGTTTCCACACGCTCGGGCATCAGCCAGGCACACAACCTGGCCATCAGCCCGACACTGGGCAGCAGCACCAGGCAACGCACGGTGTTGTAGAGCAGGTGAAAACCGATCACCAGGCCTTGTGGGCTGAAATCGAGGCTGTCCATCCAGTGCACCAGCGGGTCGAGCACCGGAATGATCAGCAGCAGGCCGATCAGTTTGTACAACAGGCTGCCCAGTGCCACTTGCCGGCCAGCGGTGTTTTGCATGCTGGTGCTGAGGAACGCCAGCACGCCACTGCCGATGTTGGCCCCGATCACCAGGCCGATGGCCACCGGCAGGCTGATGACACCAGCACCGGCCAGGGTCGCGGTCAGCAGCACGGCGGCCAGGCTGGAGTAGGAAATCATCGCGAACAGCGCACCCACCAAGGCGTCGAGCAGGATGTCGCCGGTCAGTGACGCGAAGATCACCTTCACGCCTTGGGCGTGGGTAATGGGCGCGGCGGACTCGACGATCAGTTGCAGCGCAAGAATGATCAGCCCCAGGCCAATGCCGACCCGCCCGAGCTGGCCGGCACGGGTCTGTTTGCGGGACAGGAAAAAAATCACCCCGAGGAAAATCAGCAACGGCGACAGCCACGACAGGTCTAGGGTCAGCACCCGTGCCATCAGCGCCGTACCGACATCCGCACCGAGCATGGTCGCCAGGGCAGGTGTCAGCGCCATCAGGCCCTGGCCGACGAATGAGGTCACCAGCATCGCCGTGGCGTTGCTGCTCTGGACCATGGCGGTGACGAGGATCCCGGCAACGAAGGCCAGTGGACGGCGCGCCATGTTCTGGCCGATCACGTGGCGCAGGTTGGAGCCGTAGACCCGCAGGATGCCGGTTCGCACGATGTGCGTGCCCCAGATCAGCAGGGCCACGGCGGAGAGTAGATTGAGCAGGGTCAGCATGGTGGGCCCCCTGGGTGAATAGCGCCCCAAAGGAGCAAGTTGACGGTGCCGCGCGACGTTCTACGTTCTGTACTTAAGCTGTAGTTGGCGAACGGCCTGGGCGCCAGCATCGCATAGCTAAAGAAGTGATTGAAATAAAGCTGTCATGAAAACAGCTTCATGCAATTGCACAAACCAATGTGGGAGCGGGCTTGCTCGCGAAAGCGTCGTATCAGGCAACATTAGTGTCGATTGATACTCCGCCTTCGCGAGCAAGCCCGCTCCCACAGAGTTTGCAGCGCTACTGCATTCGGGTTACTGACCAGGAATGTCCTTGCGCAGTTTCACCGGTTCCTGTTGTTTTTTCTTTTTCATCATCGCGGCGCGCATCTTGATGTTGATGGCTTCAACCGCCAGCGAGAATGCCATGGCGAAGTAGACGTAGCCTTTGGGCACATGCACTTCGAAGGCTTCGGCGATCAGCACGGTGCCCACGATCAGCAGGAACGACAACGCCAGCATCTTCAGCGACGGGTGCTTGTCGATGAATTCACTGATCTTGCCGGAAGCCATCATCATCACCAGCACGGCCACGACGATGGCGGCGATCATGACCGGTACATGGGAGACCATGCCGACGGCAGTGATGACCGAGTCCAGGGAGAACACGATGTCGATGATTGCGATCTGGATGATTGTGTAGAGGAAGTTGCCGCCCTTGCCGCCCGGCGCCTCATCGGTTTCATCTTCGCCTTCCAGCGCGTGGTACATCTCCTGGGAGCTTTTCCACAGCAGGAACAGGCCACCGAAGAACAGGATCAGGTCCCGACCGGAAATGCCCTGGCCGAAGAGTTCGAACAGGTCGGCGGTCAGGCGCATGACCCAGGTGATCGATAGCAACAGCAGGATGCGCGTGACCATGGCCAGTGCCAGGCCAAAGAGCCGGGTGCGGGTCTGCATGTGCTTGGGCATGCGGCTGACCAGGATCGAGATCATGATGATGTTGTCGATGCCCAGCACGATTTCCAGGGCCGTCAGAGTGAAGAAGGCAACCCAGATCTCCGGGTTAGTCAGCCATTCCATGAGTATTCCTTTGAGCGAGTGTTAAGCCACGACGCCAGCCGCTTCGGGTCGCGAAGGCAGGCTGGCGGCGCAGTGAGTCAGTGTTTTTACAACGTGCTGAACAGCGGGAAGATCCCCATCAGCAAGGCGGCAGCCAGGATGCACAGGCACACCAGCACAGCCCACTTGAGGGTGAAACGCTGGTGATCGCCGAACTCGATCCCGGCCAGCGCCACCAGCAAGTAGGTGGACGGAACCAACGGGCTCAGCAAGTGCACGGGTTGGCCAACGATCGAGGCGCGGGCCATTTCCACCGCGGTGATGCCGTAATGGCTGGCCGCCTCGGCCAGAACCGGCAGCACACCGTAATAAAACGCATCGTTGGACATGAAGAAGGTGAACGGCATGCTCACCAGCGCCGTGATCACGGCCAGGTACGGGCCGAGGAAATCGGGGATCACCGCCAGCAGGCTCTTGGACATGGCGTCGACCATGCCGGTGCCGGTCAGGATGCCAGTGAAGATCCCGGCGGCAAAGATCAATCCGACGACCGACAGCACGCTGCCGGCGTGGGCCGCGACACGGTCTTTCTGCTGTTGCAGGCACGGGTAGTTGACGATCATCGCGATACTGAACGCCACCATGAACAGCACCGGCAGCGGCAGCAGGCCGGCGATCAGCGTGCCCATCAGGGCGAGGGTCAGCAGGCCGTTGAACCAGATCAGTTTCGGACGACGGGCATCCGGGAACTGGGAAACGCTGATTTCACTGTGATCGATTTCGTCGCCTTGCAGGTGCAGTTCACCCAGGCGCGCTCGCTCGCGTTTACCGTAGTAGTAGGCAATCGCCAGGATCGCCACCACGCCGGCAAGCATCGCCGGAATCATCGGCACGAAAATGTCCGAAGGGTCGACATGCAGCGCACTGGCGGCACGGGCGGTCGGGCCACCCCATGGGGTCATGTTCATCACGCCCCCGGCCAGAATGATCAGGCCGGCCATGATGCGCGGGCTCATGCCGATGCGGCTGTAGAGCGGCAGCATGGCGGCCACGCAGATCATGTAGGTGGTGGCGCCGTCACCGTCCATGGACACGATCAGTGCCAGGACCGCTGTGCCGACGGAAACTTTCAGCGGGTCACCCTTGACCAGTTTGAGGATCTTGCGCACGGCCGGGTCGAACAGGCCGGAGTCGATCATCAGGGCGAAATACAGAATGGCGAACATCAGCATCACCCCGGTCGGGGCCAGCTTGGTGATGCCTTCGAGCATCATCGGGCCGATCTTCGGCGCAAAACCACCGAACAGGGCGAAGACGATCGGGATGATGATCAGGGCAATCAGCGCGGACAGGCGCTTGGTCATGATCAGGAACATGAACGTAATGACCATGGCAAAGCCAAGGAAAGTCAGCATGGGAATACTCCAGGCGTAGCGCGGCTAGGGAATGGCGAACCGGGTGGGGTCAGCGCAGAACGGAAAGCACGAGGCGTACGGGCGGAGTTGGGGCGTACAGGCGGGAAGCAGCGGACATCAGAATCACCATTGTTGTTGTTAATTGGGCCGCAGGCGTCGAAACGCATGCCAGGGCCAACCGGTCTTTTGCCGGAAGTGACGGCGATCCTAATCGGGAAAGCTTTCAGCCAGCTTTCGTCAGGGAAACCTCGGACGAGATGTCCAGCGGTGGTGATTGCGGCCTACAGTAATGGCCATTGCGCCGGTTCATGGGGGTTGCGGCGTCGAACACACGAAAGGAAGAGCACGACATGAGCGAGCTTCAGACGGGCGGTTGCCATTGCGGACAGCTGCGGTATCAGTTCAGCGGGCCCTTGCAGGACATTGCCCACTGCCATTGTTCGATTTGCCGGCGAGTCAGCGGCGGTCTGGTGACGACCTGGATCACCCTGCCCCGTTCTGCGTTTCAGTGGCTGGCCGGCGAGCCTGCGCGTTACGACTCGTCGGCTCAGTGTGCACGGTATTTCTGTTCGAACTGTGGTGCCCATGTGGCGTTGACCACCCACCTGAGCCCGGACAGCATTGACGTGACCATCGCCACGCTGGATCACCCGGAGCAGGCACCGGCAGATCGGCATATCTGGACCCGTAGCCGGTTGCCCTGGCTGCACCTGGATGAGCATCTGCCGGAAGAGCCCGAAGAGACGCTGTAAGTTCGTAGGCAAGGCGCCCCGTGCCCGCGAAGTCTTTAGCGTCAGGGTAGTTCCAGACCACCCGCGGCTTTATGCAGCGCCCGCAAATGCTCGCCCAGTTGTTTGACGTTGGCTTCGTTCGCGGCAATTTCGGCTGCGCGGCCGGGCTCCAGCAGAGCGCGAACTTCCTTATCCAGATCACCGGTCAGCGTCTGCAATTGCTTCTGCCGCAAGCTGCTTTCCGACTCCAGCCGCTGCCACTCGCTGGGTTGTGGCAGCCCGTATCCGCTGCTGCCCAGCAGTTCTGCCGGACGGCTGAGGAATCCGCTGTTGGCGAGGATCAGTTGCAGGGTGTTATTGGCTTTCTCCATGCCCCCGTTTTTCAGCTCGCGGGCACCGAGGTAGCGCTGCTTGACCTCGTCCTGGGCCAGCAGCAATTGCCGTCGGAAGCTTGCTTGCTCCAGCAGCAACAAGGCCGCGCTGGTGCGCAAGTCGGCCCGTTCGAACCATTCACGTCGCTCGGCCGCGCTCAGGGAGAGCCAGTCTTCGACGGAGTCCTGTTTGATCGGCAGGTGTTTTTTCAGCACCTCGAACATGGCTTGATAACGGTCGCGGAAGGAGTCGAAGCGATACCCCAGGCGCAGCGCCTCGCGTGGGTCGTCGAGCACGCTGGTGTCTGCCAGGCCACGGCCCTTGAGCACTTCCAACAAACCGTTGGGCATGATGCTGTCCAGGCCGGTCAGTTGTGGATTGTTACTGCCGCTGCGCAGCAGCTTCAGGCTTTCGACTGCGCAGTTGTTGGACAGGAAGTAATAGTTGCCGTCGTAACTCCAGTGCATCTCGGCGGCATGCTCGACCACCTCCTCGATTTCATTGCGCGACAGATTGAGCGGCACCGACGCGAGGCTGCGCAGTTCAGTCTTGGTGTATTCGTCGATGACCTGGGCCAGCGGCAGCACAAAGAGGCGGGACGGGTACTTGCCGACCAGTCCGTCCCAGCTCGACAGTTGAACGTCGCCGACAAATGCGCGGTAGGACAGCACCAGATGTTGATCGAGGTCCAGCCGACAGTCCGGCCCACGGGGGCGGCCCGGTGCGCAGATCACCAACCGCAGCATGCTGTGGCCCCAACGGCTGACCCAGTTCTGGTTGGCTTCGGCCAGCAGGTAATCGACGGCGTACACCCGCTCCGGGTCGACTTTGCCCAGCGGCTGCTTGGCGAAGTCGTTGCCGGCGTTGAGGAATGCGAAGGACGTCGCGCAGGTGTCTTTGGCGGCCGGCACCCAGCCGAAGTGTTCCTTGTAATAACGGTACAGCGCCGGGCGCCGACAGGCGTAACTCGGGTCAAGGAGGAAGTACTCCATGTTGACCGCGACGAACTCCTTGGGGCTGCTGATTTCGTAGAGGTCCGGGCTGCGGGCGATTTGCCGGTTGTGTTGCTCGCGTTCACCGCGACGGCCGACATATTGCTGCCAGCCTGCGAGGTCGAGCAGGCGCGGGTCATCGCTGAGGGTGAAGCGCCGTGCCGTCTGCCCGCGACATGGGTCGGGAATGCCGATCAGGCCTGAGCTGTTGTTCTGGCGCGTGCAGCGCTGGATCAACGTGCGCTCGGCGCTTGGCCACAAACGCGAGCGGTCATAAATGTGGGTCAGTTCGTGCAGCACCGTGGCGAGCATTTCCCGGCGTACGGTGCCGTGGGGGCGATGGGTTTTTTGCATCGCGGCACTACCATCGGTCAGGCCTTTGAGCAGGTTGCGATTGAGGTTGAGCTCTGAAACCAGCGACGCTTCACCGTAGGCGTTGTCGGGCATCTGGTCGGTCCAGCCGACATCGATCCGGCGGTCCAGTTGCTCGATGAAGCGCGGCGGCAGCGCCTGCATCGCTTCATCGATCAGCGCCTGGCTGGCCTGTTGTTCTGCCGGGCTCAGGCCTTCGGTCTTGAGCCGTAGTTGCAGATCGGCCTGGGCCGTGCTGCCACACAGCAGCACGGCGCTGGCCAAGAGCCAGGCGGCGAGGTTCTTCACAGGGCGAGGATGGCTTCAGCGAGGACCTGATCACTGGCGTCGCGCGCTTCGGGAACGCGGGCGCGCAGGGTGTCGAAGGCGGCTTCCAGTTGCGCGCCGCGAATGTCGCCGTTGCTGGCCACATAGCTGGCGGCATCGTCGTGGGCTTCACGTACGACTTTCGAGTCGCGGATGGAGGTGGTGGTATCGGACGTGAAATCGATCGTGCGGCCAAAGGCCCGAACGATGATGTTACTGGTGGCTACCAGGGTGTGCGCCTGGGCCACGTCGGCCAACAACAGCAGGCCAAGGGTGGCAGCAATCAGCGGGTTACGCATGGAACGACTCCGGAAAAACAAGAATGACTATTGGACGAGAATTGCCTGTGCCAGTTCAAGGTCGCTGGCATGAAGTTTCGGCTGGGTCTGACGCAGGTAAGCCAGCGCGGACTCCAGTCGTGCACCGCGCAGTTGGCCCTCACTGGCAACGAAAGCCGCCGCGTCATCCTGAGCGGCGAGCAGCAGTTTATGGTCGAAGGGCGCGGAGGTCACCATGCTCGTGGCATACGCCGTGATGACCAGGTTCTGCGTGGTCAGGTCCAGGGCGTTGGCCGATCCGGTCCAGCAGGCAGTAAATACAGCGGGGACGATGAACAAACTTGAAAGAAAGCGCATTGGACTCGATAGCGAAAAGCGAGCGCCAAGGCTAGCGCAATGCCCGGACTAGAGCCAGCGCCGAAGGTTTGGGGCGGTTGTTACACGCCCCTTTCCCGACTTGCGGTCAGATGGCGAGGATGGCTTGGGCCAGTTGCTCGTCGGTGGCGTTGAGCTGTGGTGCCTGATGGCGGATGTGGTCAAACGCGCTTTCCAGTTTCACGCCACGGATGGCGCCTTCGCTGGCCACGAAGCTGGCGGCGTCGTCACGGGCGGCGCGGACGATCTTGTTGTCACGCAGTGAGGAGCTGGCATCGGAGGTGGCGTCGGACGTGGCCTTGAGTGCCCCAACAATGGCATCGGTGGTGACGATCAGGCTGGTAGCGTGCGAATTGGCAGCCACGGCCAGCAGGGCTGCGGCGCTGAGCAGGCGAAGACGGGACATGGGATGACTCCTGTGGGAAACACAAAAAAGTGGTGCCGGGTAAACCATCGGGCCGCCACGGCGAGGCGCGTACTGCCTCAAATGTCAGACGCGCACTGCGCGGTGTTCGCCACGCTGTCGCGCAATAGTAGGCGCCCGGCGGGTGTTTCGAACAGTCTTGTATCAATTGTCAGCGCCAGAACGGCTTGTCCATTTCTGCCAGGCGATCGGCGTGGCTGAGGCCCAGGTCGCTGAGTTGCTGATCATTGAGTTGCCCCAGCAGGCGCCGGGTGCGGGCCCTTTCCATTAAGGCGAACAGCGCAGTGATCAAGCGCAGAACGGGGTTGGCTTGTGCTTTGGATGGGCGATTCATGGGGGATGTCCTTGCGAGGCAATGTCCTTGGAACACCATGTTGCGCGGCCGGTGCAGATGAGGGCAGATACACCAGTGTTAAATTGTACTGGTTCAGATTGTTTGTTCTCTTAACTGTAATGGTATGAAGGCAAGCAATCTGTTCGAGGCTTTTCAGACCCCCGAAACGACAAAACCCGTCGCGGTTTCCCACGACGGGTTTTGTGTATTCAATTCGGGGTGCTGGCGGTGGACCCGGTGGGTCAGAGCCAGCGACGCTAACTTAGCGCCAGAACGGCTTGCTCAGCTCTTCGTAGCGTTGTGCTTCGCTAATCCCGGCGTCAGCCAGCAGACGCGAATCCAGGCGAGCCAATTGGTGGCGGCTGGAGATGCGGCGCTGCCACAACATCAGGTTGGCGATAACGCGAAGAGGCAGGGAAGCCTGGGTGTTTACAGCTTTGTCGTCGAAGAACAGTTCGGAACTGAGTGTACGTTCCATGGTTGACATCCTTCCGCTTGTGGCGGGATCAGGTAGTGGTTTAACTGATGCCAATGATCCTCTCGTTTGGCCAGCCGCTCTAGATACAGTTCACCTGTATTGTGAGAGACCAGTTAACTGTTAATAGGGGCTGTACGGCTCGAAAATGAGGCAACTGTACCTGTCAGCACTCATATGGTGCATTTTTGAGTGTTGAAGGCGAAAAGGTAGGCAATTTCGGTAAGAAATTACCGGTACAGCAGTACAGTTTTTGCACGCCTTGGCGCGAGGTCTGGCCAGCTGACGAAACTGTGTTTGCGTCAGCTGCCAATTGTTGCCATCAGACCGCGAGCATTCTTCCGGTTTCTTCCAGATTGATGTGCCAGCTCAGGGCATCACGCAGGATATGCGGCGTGTGGCCGCCGATGGCGCAGGCCTTTTCGAAGTAGTCATTGAGCGCCTGGCGGTAGTCGGGGTGAACACAGTTGTCGATCACCGCCCGCGCCCGTTCCCGTGGTGCAAGGCCACGCAGGTCGGCGAGGCCGATCTCGGTGACGAGGATGTCGACGTCATGCTCGGTGTGGTCGACATGGCTGACCATCGGTACCACGCTGGAAATTGCCCCGCCCTTGGCAATCGACTTGGTCACGAAGATCGCCAGGTGTGCGTTACGGGCGAAGTCGCCGGAACCGCCGATGCCGTTCATCATCCGCGTGCCGCAGACGTGAGTGGAGTTGACGTTGCCGTACAGATCGAACTCCAGCGCAGTGTTGATGCCGATGATACCCAGGCGCCGAACCACTTCAGGGTGGTTGGAGATTTCCTGTGGGCGCAGGACCAGTTTGTCCTTGTAGCGCTCCAGATTGCCGAACACGTCGGCGTTACGGCGGCTCGACAGTGTGATCGAACTGCCCGAGGCGAAGCTCAGTTTGCCGGCATCGATCAGGTCGAAGGTCGAATCCTGCAGCACTTCGGAGTACATGGTCAGGTCTTCGAACGGCGAGTCGATCAGGCCACACATCACTGCGTTGGCGATGTTGCCGATGCCTGCCTGCAACGGGCCGAGTTTGTTGGTCATGCGCCCGGCATCCACTTCCTGCTTCAGGAAGTCGATCAGGTGATCGGCGATGGCCTGGGTGTCGCTGTCCGGTGGCAACACGGTGGAAGGCGAGTCGGACTGATTCGTGATGACGATCGCGACGATTTTCTCCGGCGGGATCGGAATCGCGGTACTGCCAATGCGGTCATCGACCTTTACCAGCGGGATCGGCGTGCGCGTCGGGCGGTAGGTCGGTATATAGATGTCGTGCAGACCTTCCAGGTTCGGGTTGTGCGCCATGTTGATCTCGATGATCACGTGCTTGGCGAAAATCGCGAAGCTGGCCGAGTTGCCTACCGAGGTCGTTGGCACGATGTGGCCAAGTTCTGTGATCGCCACCGCTTCGATTACCGCGATGTCCGGCAGCTTGAGCTGCTGGTTGCGCAACTGTTCCACGGTTTCCGACAAGTGCTGGTCAATGAACATCACCTTGCCGGCGTTGATCGCCTTGCGCAGGGTACTGTCGACCTGGAATGGCATGCGCCGGGCAAGCACGCCGGCTTCGGTCAGTTCTTTGTCGAGGTCGTTGCCCAGGCTGGCGCCGGTCATCAGGCTGATTTTCAGCGGTGTGACCTTGGCGCGTTCGGCCAGTGCATGGGGCACGGCCTTGGCTTCGCCGGCGCGGGTGAAGCCGCTCATGCCGACGGTCATGCCGTCCTGAATCAGAGCGGCAGCGTCGGCTGCGCTCATCACCTTGTCCAACAACGAAGGCAAGCGAATACGGTCACGGTACATGGATTATTATCTCGGGCAACGGAAGCAAGATGCGCAGTCTAGTGATTTCAAAAACATTCGTCCCGCTACCATGGTCGAATGCAGGGCCCTGATTTAGAGCCTTTGGTCGGGTTATCGCAGGAAATAAAAAACCCCAGCCTAACCTGCGCCGGGGTTTTCGGTATTGCGCTGGAGCAGCCTTAGTCGACGGCTTTGACCATGTCTTCGATGACTTTCTTGGCGTCGCCGAAGACCATCATGGTCTTGTCCAGGTAGAACAGTTCGTTGTCCAGGCCGGCATAGCCGCTGGCCATCGAGCGCTTGTTGACGATGATGGTCTTGGCCTTGAAGGCTTCGAGAATCGGCATGCCGGCAATCGGCGATTTTGGATCGTTCTTCGCCGCCGGGTTGACCACGTCGTTGGCGCCGAGCACCAGCACCACGTCGGCCTGGCCGAATTCAGAGTTGATGTCCTCCATCTCGAATACCTGGTCATAAGGCACTTCGGCCTCGGCCAGCAATACGTTCATGTGGCCGGGCATGCGACCGGCGACCGGGTGGATCGCGTACTTCACGGTGACGCCACGGTGGGTCAGCTTCTCGGTCAGCTCTTTAAGCGCGTGTTGCGCCCGTGCGACCGCCAGGCCGTAGCCCGGAACGATGATCACGGTGTCGGCGTTGGTCAGCAGGAACGTCGCGTCATCCGCCGAGCCGGATTTCACCGGGCGCGCTTCTTTCGAACCGACCGGGCCTGCCGCGTCTGCGCTGTTGCCGAAACCGCCGAGCAGAACGTTGAAGAATGAACGGTTCATCGCCTTGCACATGATGTACGAGAGGATTGCACCGGACGAACCGACCAGGGAGCCGGCAATGATCAGCATCGAGTTGTTCAGCGAGAAGCCGATCCCCGCCGCAGCCCAGCCGGAGTAGCTGTTGAGCATCGACACCACCACCGGCATGTCGGCGCCGCCGATCGGGATGATGATCAGCACACCCATCACGAAGGCCAGCGCCAGCATCAGCGCGAAGGCACTGAGGTTGCCGGTCAGCATGAAAGTGATACCAAGTGCCAGGGTCGCCATCCCCAACAGCAGGTTCAGTTTGTGCTGGCCGCCGAACTGTACCGGTGCGCCCTGGAACAGGCGGAACTTGTACTTGCCCGAGAGCTTGCCGAACGCGATCACCGAACCGGAGAAGGTAATTGCACCGATGGCCGCGCCGAGGAACAGCTCCAGACGGTTGCCTGCAGGAATCGCATCACCCAGGTGTTTGACGATGCCCAGGGACTGCGGCTCGACGACGGCGGCAATCGCAATGAACACCGCGGCCAGGCCGATCATGCTGTGCATGAACGCGACCAGTTCCGGCATCTTGGTCATTTCAACGCGTTTGGCCATGATCGAACCGGCAGTGCCGCCGATCAGCAAGCCAACGATCACGTAGCCGATGCCTGCGGTCGCGAGTTCTGCGCCGAGTTTGAATACCAGGCCGACGGTCGTGACGATGGCCAGCGCCATGCCCAGCATGCCGAACAGGTTGCCGCGTCGCGAGGTGGTCGGGTGCGACAGGCCTTTGAGGGCCTGGATGAAACAGATCGACGCGATCAAGTAGAGCGTCGTGACGAGATTCATGCTCATTACTTGGGCGCCTCTTCTTTTATAACTTTCGGGGCTTTCTTCTTGAACATCTCAAGCATGCGGCGGGTGACCAGGAAGCCACCGAACACGTTGACCGCGGCCAGGGCCACTGCGAGGGTGCCCATGGTTTTGCCCAGCGGCGTCACGGTCAGCGCGGCGGCCAGCATGGCGCCGACAATCACGATCGCCGAAATGGCGTTGGTCACCGCCATCAGCGGCGTGTGCAGTGCGGGAGTTACGTTCCAGACCACGTGATAACCGACATAAATCGCCAGCACGAAGATGATCAGGTTGTAGATACCGGGGGAGATAAGCTCTTCCATCGTCTGAATCCCTGCTTAGGCGTTTTTGCGGATGACTTGGCCGTCGCGGCACATCAGGCACGCGGCGACAATGTCGTCTTCGAGGTTGATCTGGAACTGGCCTTCCGGGGTGAAGACCAGTTTCAGGAAGTCCAGCAGGTTGCGGGCGTACAACGCCGACGCATCTGCACCGACCTGTGCTGCCAGGTTGGTCGGGCCGACAATGGTCACACCATGCGCGACGATCACCTGGTCGGCCACGGTTAGCGGGCAGTTGCCACCCTGCGCGGCCGCCAGGTCGATTACCACCGAGCCTGGTTTCATTTGCGCGACGGTTTCAGCGCTCAGCAATACCGGTGCCTTGCGGCCGGGAATCAATGCGGTGGTAATGACGATGTCTGCCTGCTTGGCGCGCTCGTGCACGGCCAGGGCCTGGCGCTGCATCCAACTGGCCGGCATGGGACGGGCATAACCGCCGACACCGACGGCGCATTCGCGCTCTTCATCGGTCTCGTACGGTACGTCGACAAACTTGGCGCCCAGGGACTCGATCTGCTCCTTCACGGCCGGACGCACGTCCGATGCCTCGATCACCGCGCCCAGACGCTTGGCGGTGGCAATCGCCTGCAAACCCGCCACGCCGGCACCCAGAATCAGTACGCGGGCGGCTTTCACGGTGCCCGCAGCGGTCATCAGCATCGGCATGAAGCGCGGATAATGATGCGCGGCCAGCAGCACTGCTTTATAGCCGGCAATGTTGGCCTGTGAGGACAGCACATCCAGGCTTTGCGCGCGGGAGGTGCGCGGCGCGGCTTCCAGGGCGAATGCCGTAATGCCCCGCTCTGCCAGCTTGGCGATGGTTTCATTGCTGAAGGGGTTGAGCATGCCGACCAGCACGGTGCCGCTTTTAATCAGGGCCAGTTCGCTGTCGCTGGGGGCGACGACCTTGAGAATCAGCTCTGCACCAAAGGCATCGTCAGCACTGCCAATCATCGCGCCTGCCGCTTCATAGGCACTGTCGACAACACTGGCGTTAATGCCTGCGCCGCGTTGCACAGTGACTTTATGACCCTGGCCGATCAGCTTCTTGATGGTTTCCGGGGTTGCAGCAACCCGCGTTTCACCGGTCTGGGTTTCGAGGGGGACACCAATGTGCACGTCAAATCTCCTGCTTGATCTTATTGCTTTGATCTTTCTTTGAAGGCCAGCGCACTACGCAAGGTGCTGCTGGGGCGGGCGATCAGCACGATCCCACCGTATTCAGGGCGGGGCGCGGCATTTTGCAGGCGAACTTTATGGCCTTCAAGGGATTATGACGTGTGACGAAAAATTAACTACAAGTCACCCCGTGACCGAATGTCGCAACCCCCTGCCCTAATCCCTTGTGGGCCAAGCTTTGTAAGGATTCTGGTCGAAATTTGTGAAATTACACATTGGCGCCATGAATGAACGGATATTGCTTCGAAATAACGGCCAAAAGCCATGCCATCCGTGGCTTGTGGGACGATTGTTCAAGTGTCGGGTACAGTCCATTAAAATGCGACAAATAGTTATATCTGTAGTGCTCTGTATTAGCTGACTACGAAGTCAGCTAATGTCCTTTGGTCCCTGCCCTTCTAGGCTGTAGCTGTGTGCTTGCTCGGTCAGCCAATCACGAAATGCCCGTAAAGAGGCGGATTCGACCTTTCGCTCCGGAATCATCAGGTAATAAGCCTTCAGGCTCGACAAAGCCTTGGGGTTTGCGATGACCAGTCGCTTCTCTGCCAGCTCGCGCTGGATCAGGAACGGCGGAATCAGCGCAATACCCATGTCGTGCATGGCTGCCTGAGCCAGCATGGAGAATAGCTCGTAGCGCGGGCCTGTCATGTCGCGCGGGATGTTGAGGGCTTGTGAGTTGAACCACTGGCGCCAGGCGTAGGGGCGTGTGGTCTGTTGCAGCAATGGCAGTTCGGCAATGGCTTCGGCGCTCAGGTACGTGTGATCGCCGAGTAAGACCGGACTGCATACGGGCATCGGATTTTCGCCCATCAGCCTGTGGGACTCTGTACCGGACCAGTCGGCATCGCCAAAGTAGATCGCGGCGTCGAAGTCGGTGTCGGCGAACAGGAACGGGCGCGTGCGGTTGGTCAGGTTCACCGTGACCTCCGGGTGTCGCTGCTGGAAGTCCTTGAGTCGCGGCAACAACCATTGCGTGCCAAACGTCGGCACCACCGCCAGTTCGATCACGTTGGCGCCCTGCTGGCCCATGACTGACAAGGTGTCCCGTTCGACGGCGTCCAGTTGTGTGGCGACTCGACGGCTGTAGGAAAGTCCTGCTTCTGTGAGTTTCACGCCGCGTCGTGAGCGTCGGAACAGTTCGACGCTGAGAAACTCCTCCAGGCTGGCGATCTGTCGGCAAATTGCACCTTGGGTCAGTGAAAGCTCCTGCGCAGCCTTGGTAAAGCTCTCGTGACGGGCGGCGGCCTCAAAGCTGATGAGCGCGGCTGTGCTGGGGATTTTCCTGCGCATGTACGGCATCCTCACTAAACGTTCACATAGATGCCCTTTCAGGCCGTTACGAAGTGAGAAATTAGCACAACAGCATGCAAAATCCTCGTTTGCCCAATGGGCGAACGGCGCCTAGGATCAGTCCACGATATTTGACCTACTTCGCGAGGACACTCTCATGGGCAGTAAAGCTAGCTTCAACTGGATCGATCCCCTGCTGCTGGATCAACAGCTCACCGAAGAAGAGCGCATGGTGCGCGACAGTGCTGCGCAGTTTGCCCAGGACAAGCTGGCGCCGCGTGTTCTTGAAGCTTTCCGCCATGAAAAGACCGACCCGGCGATCTTCCGCGAGATGGGCGAGATCGGTCTGCTGGGTGCGACCATCCCTGAGCAGTACGGTGGCAGCGGCTTGAACTATGTCAGCTACGGCCTGATTGCTCGTGAGGTCGAGCGCGTCGATTCTGGCTATCGCTCGATGATGAGCGTGCAGTCCTCGCTGGTCATGGTGCCTATTAATGAATTCGGTACCGAAGCCCAGAAACAGAAATACCTGCCGAAACTCGCCTCCGGTGAGTGGATTGGCTGCTTTGGTCTGACCGAGCCGAACCACGGCTCCGACCCGGGTGCGATGATTACTCGTGCGCGCAAAGTGGACGGCGGCTACAGCCTGACCGGCAGCAAGATGTGGATCACCAACAGCCCGATCGCGGATGTGTTTGTGGTGTGGGGTAAGGATGATGCCGGCGATATTCGTGGCTTCGTTCTGGAAAAAGGCTGGAAAGGCCTGAGTGCTCCAGCGATTCACGGCAAGGTTGGCCTGCGTGCTTCCATCACTGGTGAGATCGTGATGGACAACGTATTCGTTCCCGAAGAGAACATCTTCCCGGATGTCCGTGGTTTGAAAGGCCCTTTTACCTGCCTTAACTCCGCACGCTATGGCATCTCTTGGGGTGCTTTGGGCGCCGCAGAGTTCTGCTGGCACACCGCCCGCCAGTACACCCTGGACCGTCAGCAGTTCGGTCGGCCTTTGGCTGCCACTCAGTTGATCCAGAAGAAACTGGCGGACATGCAGACCGAGATCACCCTGGCGCTGCAAGGTTGCCTGCGCTTGGGTCGCATGAAAGATGAGGGCACGGCTGCAGTTGAAATCACTTCGATCATGAAGCGCAACTCGTGTGGCAAGTCTCTGGATATCGCGCGCATGGCTCGCGACATGCTGGGCGGCAATGGCATCTCCGACGAGTTCGGTGTGGCGCGTCACCTGGTCAACCTGGAGGTGGTGAACACCTATGAAGGGACTCACGACGTCCATGCGCTGATTCTGGGGCGTGCGCAGACCGGTCTCCAGGCGTTCTATTAATAGGAGAGCGGCCATGGGCGCGTTATCGCATCTGCGGGTATTGGATTTATCGCGGGTATTGGCCGGGCCTTGGGCCGGGCAGATTCTCGCGGACCTCGGCGCCGAGGTTATAAAGGTCGAGCGCCCAGGCAATGGCGATGATACTCGTGCCTGGGGGCCGCCCTTCCTCAAGGACGCTTACGGCGAGAACACCAGCGAGGCCGCTTATTACTTGTCGGCCAATCGTAACAAGCAGTCAGTGACTATCGACTTCACGCAGGCCGAAGGTCAGCGGCTGGTGCGTGAGTTGGCGGCGAAGTCGGACATCCTGATCGAGAACTTCAAGGTCGGTGGCCTGGCGGCTTACGGGCTGGACTATGAGTCGCTCAAGGCAATCAATCCTCGGCTGATCTATTGCTCCATCACCGGCTTCGGCCAGACCGGCCCTTATGCCAAGCGCGCCGGTTACGACTTCATGATTCAGGGCTTGGGCGGTTTGATGAGCCTGACTGGTCGTCCAGAAGGTGATGACGGGGCCGGGCCGGTCAAGGTTGGTGTGGCGCTGACGGATATTCTGACGGGGCTGTACTCGACCGTGGCGATCCTGGCGGCCCTGGCCCATCGCGAGCATGGCGGTGGTGGTCAGCACATCGACATGGCGCTGCTCGATGTTCAAGTAGCGTGCCTGGCTAACCAGGCCATGAACTACCTGACGACGGGTGTTGCGCCCAAGCGGCTGGGGAATGCTCATCCGAACATCGTTCCCTATCAGGACTTTCCGACCGCGGACGGTGATTTCATTCTTACGGTGGGGAATGACGGGCAATTCCGTAAATTCGCGGAGGTAGCCGGTCAGCCGCAGTGGGCAGATGATCCGCGCTTCGCCACCAACAAGCTGCGTGTCGCCAATCGGGCGGTGCTGATTCCGCTGATTCGCCAGGCAACTGTCTTCAAGACCACGGCCGAATGGGTGGCGCAGCTGGAGCTGGCAGGTGTGCCGTGTGGGCCCATTAACGATCTGTCGCAGGTGTTTGCCGATCCGCAGGTGAAGGCCCGTGGTTTGGTCATTGAGCTTCCGCATGCATTGGCTGGGCGGGTTCCGCAGGTTGCCAGCCCGATTCGGTTGTCCGAGACGCCAGTGGAGTATCGGAGTGCGCCTCCTTTGCTGGGCGAGCACACGCTGGAAGTCTTGCAGCGGGTGCTGGGTCTCGATGCATCTGCGGTAGCGGCTTTTAGAGAGGCTGGAGTGCTCTGAGGATTCCTTCTATATAGAAGCAGTGTTTTGCCCTTCTTATATAGAGGGTAAAGCGCTGCTTTTTGGGTGCTCTGCAACTCATTGATAGAAAAGCGTAATTAACCCTTGACGGCAGATTCTGGAAGTCTATAATTCGCCCCACTTCCGGCGCAGTCGAAACGGAAAACTCCTTGGTAAACAAAGAGTTACGCAGTTTTCGGCAGCAGGTTGCTTCAGTTCATCGAAGCCTGGAAGGAGTTGAAAGAGCAGGGTTGCATGGCGCTTTTGACGGTTCGATCTTCTCGGTCGAAAGCGGAGAAAAAGAGGGGTTGACAGCAGCGAGTAACGCTGTAGAATTCGCCTCCCGCTAACGAGAGATCGGAAGCGCAAGTGGTTGAAGTTGTTGAAGAATTCTTCGAAAACTTCTGAAAATAACCGCTTGACAGCAACAGAGGCTGCTGTAGAATGCGCGCCTCGGTTGAGACGAAAGATCTTAACCAACCGCTCTTTAACAACTGAATCAAGCAATTCGTGTGGGTGCTTGTGCAGTCAGACTGATAGTCAACAAGATTATCAGCATCACAAGTTACTCCGCGAGAAATCAAAGATGTAACCAACGATTGCTGAGCCAAGTTTAGGGTTTCTTAAAAACCCAAAGATGTTTGAACTGAAGAGTTTGATCATGGCTCAGATTGAACGCTGGCGGCAGGCCTAACACATGCAAGTCGAGCGGCAGCACGGGTACTTGTACCTGGTGGCGAGCGGCGGACGGGTGAGTAATGCCTAGGAATCTGCCTGGTAGTGGGGGATAACGCTCGGAAACGGACGCTAATACCGCATACGTCCTACGGGAGAAAGCAGGGGACCTTCGGGCCTTGCGCTATCAGATGAGCCTAGGTCGGATTAGCTAGTTGGTGAGGTAATGGCTCACCAAGGCGACGATCCGTAACTGGTCTGAGAGGATGATCAGTCACACTGGAACTGAGACACGGTCCAGACTCCTACGGGAGGCAGCAGTGGGGAATATTGGACAATGGGCGAAAGCCTGATCCAGCCATGCCGCGTGTGTGAAGAAGGTCTTCGGATTGTAAAGCACTTTAAGTTGGGAGGAAGGGCAGTTACCTAATACGTAATTGTTTTGACGTTACCGACAGAATAAGCACCGGCTAACTCTGTGCCAGCAGCCGCGGTAATACAGAGGGTGCAAGCGTTAATCGGAATTACTGGGCGTAAAGCGCGCGTAGGTGGTTCGTTAAGTTGGATGTGAAATCCCCGGGCTCAACCTGGGAACTGCATTCAAAACTGTCGAGCTAGAGTATGGTAGAGGGTGGTGGAATTTCCTGTGTAGCGGTGAAATGCGTAGATATAGGAAGGAACACCAGTGGCGAAGGCGACCACCTGGACTGATACTGACACTGAGGTGCGAAAGCGTGGGGAGCAAACAGGATTAGATACCCTGGTAGTCCACGCCGTAAACGATGTCAACTAGCCGTTGGGAGCCTTGAGCTCTTAGTGGCGCAGCTAACGCATTAAGTTGACCGCCTGGGGAGTACGGCCGCAAGGTTAAAACTCAAATGAATTGACGGGGGCCCGCACAAGCGGTGGAGCATGTGGTTTAATTCGAAGCAACGCGAAGAACCTTACCAGGCCTTGACATCCAATGAACTTTCCAGAGATGGATTGGTGCCTTCGGGAACATTGAGACAGGTGCTGCATGGCTGTCGTCAGCTCGTGTCGTGAGATGTTGGGTTAAGTCCCGTAACGAGCGCAACCCTTGTCCTTAGTTACCAGCACGTCATGGTGGGCACTCTAAGGAGACTGCCGGTGACAAACCGGAGGAAGGTGGGGATGACGTCAAGTCATCATGGCCCTTACGGCCTGGGCTACACACGTGCTACAATGGTCGGTACAGAGGGTTGCCAAGCCGCGAGGTGGAGCTAATCCCATAAAACCGATCGTAGTCCGGATCGCAGTCTGCAACTCGACTGCGTGAAGTCGGAATCGCTAGTAATCGCGAATCAGAATGTCGCGGTGAATACGTTCCCGGGCCTTGTACACACCGCCCGTCACACCATGGGAGTGGGTTGCACCAGAAGTAGCTAGTCTAACCTTCGGGAGGACGGTTACCACGGTGTGATTCATGACTGGGGTGAAGTCGTAACAAGGTAGCCGTAGGGGAACCTGCGGCTGGATCACCTCCTTAATCGACGACATCAGCTGCTGCATAAGCTCCCACACGAATTGCTTGATTCATTGAAGAAGACGATAGAAGCAGCCCGAAATTGGGTCTGTAGCTCAGTTGGTTAGAGCGCACCCCTGATAAGGGTGAGGTCGGCAGTTCGAATCTGCCCAGACCCACCAATTTTGTGTGGGAAACGCCTGTAGAAATACGGGGCCATAGCTCAGCTGGGAGAGCGCCTGCCTTGCACGCAGGAGGTCAACGGTTCGATCCCGTTTGGCTCCACCACTTACTGCTGTTTGACTGCTGTTTCTGCGTTAAAGCTTAGAAATGAGCATTTCCTTCGGACGAAGGCTAAATGTTGATTTCTAGTCTTTGATTAGATCGTTCTTTAAAAATTTGGGTATGTGATAGAAAGATAGACTGAACGTTACTTTCACTGGTAACGGCTCAGGCTAAGGTAAAATTTGTGAGTTCTCTTAACTGAGAAATTCGAATTTTCGGCGAATGTCGTCTTCACAGTATAACCAGATTGCTTGGGGTTATATGGTCAAGTGAAGAAGCGCATACGGTGGATGCCTTGGCAGTCAGAGGCGATGAAAGACGTGGTAGCCTGCGAAAAGCTTCGGGGAGTCGGCAAACAGACTGCGATCCGGAGATGTCTGAATGGGGGAACCCAGCCATCATAAGATGGTTATCTTACGCTGAATACATAGGCGTAAGAGGCGAACCAGGGGAACTGAAACATCTAAGTACCCTGAGGAAAAGAAATCAACCGAGATTCCCTTAGTAGTGGCGAGCGAACGGGGACTAGCCCTTAAGTGGCTTTGAGATTAGCGGAACGCTCTGGAAAGTGCGGCCATAGTGGGTGATAGCCCTGTACGCGAAAATCTCTTAGTCATGAAATCGAGTAGGACGGAGCACGAGAAACTTTGTCTGAATATGGGGGGACCATCCTCCAAGGCTAAATACTACTGACTGACCGATAGTGAACTAGTACCGTGAGGGAAAGGCGAAAAGAACCCCGGAGAGGGGAGTGAAATAGATCCTGAAACCGTATGCGTACAAGCAGTGGGAGCCCACTTTGTTGGGTGACTGCGTACCTTTTGTATAATGGGTCAGCGACTTATTTTCAGTGGCGAGCTTAACCGAATAGGGGAGGCGTAGCGAAAGCGAGTCTTAATAGGGCGTCTAGTCGCTGGGAATAGACCCGAAACCGGGCGATCTATCCATGGGCAGGTTGAAGGTTGGGTAACACTAACTGGAGGACCGAACCGACTACCGTTGAAAAGTTAGCGGATGACCTGTGGATCGGAGTGAAAGGCTAATCAAGCTCGGAGATAGCTGGTTCTCCTCGAAAGCTATTTAGGTAGCGCCTCATGTATCACTGTAGGGGGTAGAGCACTGTTTCGGCTAGGGGGTCATCCCGACTTACCAAACCGATGCAAACTCCGAATACCTACAAGTGCCGAGCATGGGAGACACACGGCGGGTGCTAACGTCCGTCGTGAAAAGGGAAACAACCCAGACCGTCAGCTAAGGTCCCAAAGTTATGGTTAAGTGGGAAACGATGTGGGAAGGCTTAGACAGCTAGGAGGTTGGCTTAGAAGCAGCCACCCTTTAAAGAAAGCGTAATAGCTCACTAGTCGAGTCGGCCTGCGCGGAAGATGTAACGGGGCTCAAACCATACACCGAAGCTACGGGTATCACTTAGGTGATGCGGTAGAGGAGCGTTCTGTAAGCCTGTGAAGGTGAGTTGAGAAGCTTGCTGGAGGTATCAGAAGTGCGAATGCTGACATGAGTAACGACAATGGGTGTGAAAAACACCCACGCCGAAAGACCAAGGTTTCCTGCGCAACGTTAATCGACGCAGGGTTAGTCGGTCCCTAAGGCGAGGCTGAAAAGCGTAGTCGATGGAAAACAGGTTAATATTCCTGTACTTCTGGTTATTGCGATGGAGGGACGGAGAAGGCTAGGCCAGCTTGGCGTTGGTTGTCCAAGTTTAAGGTGGTAGGCTGGAATCTTAGGTAAATCCGGGATTCTAAGGCCGAGAGCTGATGACGAGTGTTCTTTTAGAACACGAAGTGGTTGATGCCATGCTTCCAAGAAAAGCTTCTAAGCTTCAGGTAACCAGGAACCGTACCCCAAACCGACACAGGTGGTTGGGTAGAGAATACCAAGGCGCTTGAGAGAACTCGGGTGAAGGAACTAGGCAAAATGGCACCGTAACTTCGGGAGAAGGTGCGCCGGTGAGGGTGAAGGACTTGCTCCGTAAGCTCATGCCGGTCGAAGATACCAGGCCGCTGCGACTGTTTATTAAAAACACAGCACTCTGCAAACACGAAAGTGGACGTATAGGGTGTGACGCCTGCCCGGTGCCGGAAGGTTAATTGATGGGGTTAGCTAACGCGAAGCTCTTGATCGAAGCCCCGGTAAACGGCGGCCGTAACTATAACGGTCCTAAGGTAGCGAAATTCCTTGTCGGGTAAGTTCCGACCTGCACGAATGGCGTAACGATGGCGGCGCTGTCTCCACCCGAGACTCAGTGAAATTGAAATCGCTGTGAAGATGCAGTGTATCCGCGGCTAGACGGAAAGACCCCGTGAACCTTTACTATAGCTTTGCACTGGACTTTGAATTTGCTTGTGTAGGATAGGTGGGAGGCTTTGAAGCGTGGACGCCAGTCTGCGTGGAGCCAACCTTGAAATACCACCCTGGCAACTTTGAGGTTCTAACTCAGGTCCGTTATCCGGATCGAGGACAGTGTATGGTGGGTAGTTTGACTGGGGCGGTCTCCTCCTAAAGAGTAACGGAGGAGTACGAAGGTGCGCTCAGACCGGTCGGAAATCGGTCGTAGAGTATAAAGGCAAAAGCGCGCTTGACTGCGAGACAGACACGTCGAGCAGGTACGAAAGTAGGTCTTAGTGATCCGGTGGTTCTGTATGGAAGGGCCATCGCTCAACGGATAAAAGGTACTCCGGGGATAACAGGCTGATACCGCCCAAGAGTTCATATCGACGGCGGTGTTTGGCACCTCGATGTCGGCTCATCACATCCTGGGGCTGAAGCCGGTCCCAAGGGTATGGCTGTTCGCCATTTAAAGTGGTACGCGAGCTGGGTTTAGAACGTCGTGAGACAGTTCGGTCCCTATCTGCCGTGGACGTTTGAGATTTGAGAGGGGCTGCTCCTAGTACGAGAGGACCGGAGTGGACGAACCTCTGGTGTTCCGGTTGTCACGCCAGTGGCATTGCCGGGTAGCTATGTTCGGAATAGATAACCGCTGAAAGCATCTAAGCGGGAAACTAGCCTCAAGATGAGATCTCACTGGAACCTTGAGTTCCCTGAAGGGCCGTCGAAGACTACGACGTTGATAGGTTGGGTGTGTAAGCGCTGTGAGGCGTTGAGCTAACCAATACTAATTGCCCGTGAGGCTTGACCATATAACACCCAAGCAATTTGCTGACCTGAAAAGGCACCAGATTGCGGTGTGTGAAGACGAAACGAACCGAAAGTTCGACTGCCCCTAAAAAGGCAGCACAAAACACCGAAACCTACCACATACCCAATTTGCTGAAGCGAGGCCTTCTGGCCACGACTCAGTACCCGAATTTCTTGACGACCATAGAGCATTGGAACCACCTGATCCCATCCCGAACTCAGCAGTGAAACGATGCATCGCCGATGGTAGTGTGGGGTTTCCCCATGTGAGAGTAGGTCATCGTCAAGATTGAATTCCGAAACCCCTATCTGCGTATGCAGGTAGGGGTTTTGTTTTAGTAGAAGTCACCAATTTTACTGGCACGTTGTTACTTGACGGGCTGGTTACAGAATTTCTTGACGACCATAGAGCATTGGAACCACCTGATCCCATCCCGAACTCAGCAGTGAAACGATGCATCGCCGATGGTAGTGTGGGGTTTCCCCATGTGAGAGTAGGTCATCGTCAAGATTGAATTCCGAAACCCCTGTCTGCGCAAGCAGACAGGGGTTTTGTCGTTTCAGGCATCGCTAAAAAGCGCTTCCCCCACGCACCTTGCCCGGCGATTTCTTGCCCCAGTAATCGGCCATCCGGGCCATGAAAGAACAACCAGGATTTGCCGCGAGCCTCGGTGTCATGTTGACCGGATGAAGTGCTCGCGCTGGAAACAGCATTCACCCCAGTTGCGCAGCCCCTTTTGCTCACCGCTGACAGGGTCCAGATAGAACACCTGATGAGGCTCGCAAAGGGTTTTCCGGTCGCCGGATCGCTGTGTGGCACTGCGGCGGGCATGCCGCTGTGATAGCCGTCGTCCGGGTCATGTTGCAGATAGGCCTGCAGGGTCAGAGAGGTGTCGTCGGTAAAGTCGATGCTGACGGTAGGCGCCAGTGCATAGCGCTTTTCCTTGTTGTGATCGAACTGAGTGTCAGACTTGTCTGCAAGCCCCGTCAGGCGATAAGCAATGCGCTTGTCATCGTCCACCGGTCCACTGAAGTCGAACCTCATGCCGCGGCTGGCCCTGAGTGCTGATCGTGGCCTGGATCTGATGGTAGGGCTCATACAGCGGTTTTTTGCTGGTGAGCGCCACCAGACCGCCCGGTGAACTGCGGCCATAAAGCACCGAGGACGGCCCTTTGAGAATGTCGACGCGCTCCAGGAAGTACGGATCGACCTGCATGGTGCTGTAGGTGCCGCTGTCGCCCATGAACTTCAATCCGCTGCCGTCGAATGGGGTGTATCAACCGCTCTAGCACGCCGTTCGGCGGGTTTCTGACCGGAATGCCCTGGATTTCGCACAAATGCCTAAGTTTTCTCCGACTCCTGCCGACAGACTGGTGAGACATGCGTGCACCAAAGTAGAGCGATCATAGAACGTCGCCTGCACTGTTACATGGAATGTTCACAACGGACGCATCCCCACTTTCTGCATAAGAAGTCCCATGAAATGAATCTCAAGTTCAGCCATAAAATCCTTTTGGCCGCTTCAGGCGTAGTGGTTCTGGCTTTTGCCTTGTTCACTTTGTACAACGACTACCTCCAGCGAAACACCATCAGGCAAAACCTCGAGTCCTCCGTTCAGCAGGCCGGTGATCTGACCTCCAGCAGTGTGCAGAACTGGATGAGCGGCCGGATTCTGGTGCTGGAAAACCTGGCGCAGAACGTTGCTCACCAGGGCGCCCACGCGGATTTCCCGGGGCTGGTTGACCAGCCGGCGTTCACTTCGAACTTCCAGTTCACCTACGTTGGCCAGGCCAATGGTGTGTTCACTCAGCGTCCTGACGCGAAGATGCCCGATGGCTACGATCCGCGTCAGCGCCCGTGGTACAAGCAGGCCATTGCCGCTGATAAAACCATGCTGACCCCGCCCTACATGGCCGCGGTCGGTGGCTTGGTGGTGACCATCGCCATGCCGGTGAAGAAGAACGGCGAGCTGCTGGGTGTGGTCGGCGGTGACCTGAGCCTGGAAACTCTGGTGAAGATCATCAACTCCGTGGACTTCGGCGGCATCGGTCATGCGTTCCTGGTGAGCGGTGATGGCCAGGTGATCGTCAGCCCGGACAAAGACCAGGTGATGAAGAACCTCAAGGATATCTACCCAGGTTCGAACGTCCGTATCGAGAAGGGCAATCAGGAAGTGGTGCTGAACAAGCAGGAGCGCATCCTGTCGTTTACCCCGGTGACCGGTCTGCCGAATGCCGACTGGTACATCGGCCTGTCGATCGACAGGGACAAAGCCTACGCACCTTTGAGCCAGTTCCGTACTTCGGCGCTGATTGCGATGTTCATCGCAGTCTCGACCATTGCGGTGCTGTTGACGCTGCTGATCCAGGTGTTGATGCGTCCGCTGACCACCATGGGCCGTGCGATGCAGGACATCGCTCAGGGTGAAGGCGATCTGACCCGTCGTCTGGTTGTGGAGAGCAAGGATGAATTCGGCGAACTGGGCGGCTCTTTCAACCAGTTCGTTGAGCGTATTCATGCATCGATTTCCGAAGTGTCCTCGGCCACCCGTCAGGTGCATGACTTGTCGCAGCGTGTAATGGCCTCCTCGAACGCTTCGATCATCGGTTCCGACGAGCAAAGTGCGCGGACCAACAGCGTGGCTGCGGCTATCAACGAACTGGGTGCGGCTACCCAGGAAATCGCCCGCAACGCCGCCGATGCTTCGCAACACGCCAGCGGCGCCAGCGAACAGGCCGATGACGGTCGTCAGGTGGTAGAGCAAACCATTCTGGCGATGACCGAGTTGTCGCAAAAAATCAGCCTGTCCTGCACCCAGATCGAAACCCTGAACGCCAGTACCGATAACATCGGGCACATTCTTGATGTGATCAAAGGCATTTCCCAGCAAACCAACTTGCTGGCATTGAATGCGGCCATTGAAGCGGCCCGTGCCGGTGAAGCCGGACGTGGTTTTGCGGTCGTGGCGGACGAGGTGCGTAACCTGGCCCACCGCACACAGGAGTCGGCCGAGGAGATCCACAAAATGATCACCTCGTTGCAGATCGGTTCCCGCGAGGCGGTATCGACCATGAACGCCAGCCAGACGTCCAGCGAAGAAAGCGTTGAAGTGGCGAACCAGGCCGGTGCGCGGCTGGTCAGCGTGACTCAGCGGATCACCGAAATCGACGGCATGAACCAGTCGGTTGCGGCAGCGACAGAAGAACAGACCGCGGTGGTGGAAACCCTCAACGTCGACATCAGCCAGATCAACCTGCTGAACCAGCAGGGTGTCGCCAACCTCAACGAAACCTTGAAGGATTGCGACGCCTTGTCCCAACAGGCCAATCGCCTGAAGCAACTGGTCGACAGCTTCAAAATCTAAACCGTAGTGTCGACAAAAAACGCGATGAGGTCTGCATGACTCATCGCGTTTTTGTTTTTACGGGCTATGTCCGGTTGTGGATTACTCGCTGAGCAACCCCAAGTGGGTGTTGATGATTTGCAGCAGCCGTTGGCGGGCGGTGGTGATGAAAAAGTGATTGCCGCCCACCTCGATCAGTTCGAATTCCCGCGCCGTGAAGTTGCGCCAATTGAACATGCTTTCCAGGGGCGCCAGCGGGTCATCACTGCCGTAGAGCGCTGTCATTGGAACACTCAGGTTATGACGGCTGCTGTTCGGCCAGGACTCCAGCAGTTTGAGATCACTGCGCAACAGCACCTGATAGTCCATGACCCCGAGTTCAGGGGTCACCTTGCCCGGGGCGCTCAGGTTCAACAGCGCGCGGCGAAGCTGAGGCGGCGGCAAACCGTTTAATGACAGAGGGGCGGTGGCGCTGCCAGGGCTGCGGCAGCCGGAGACGAACAAGTGGCGGGTTTGCCCGGGGTAGCGGGCTTCGGTCAGTTTGGCCAGTTCATACCCCAGAATCGCCCCCAAGCCATGGCCGAACAGTGCGTGGGGCTGGCTCAGGTACGGCTCCAGAGCCGCGAAGGCGTCCTCCAGCAACGGCGACCATTGCTCATAAGGGGATTCGTTCTGCCGCGTGCCGTGACCGGGCAGGGTGAACGCCAGCAGTTCAATGTGCTGGCTCAGGCCTGGCGCCCAACTGCGGTACTGCTCAGGGTCGGCACCGGCCTGGGAAAAACAGATCAGCCGAATATCGGTCTGCTGCTGCGTGTTCAGAGGGGTTAGCCATTGCGTGTCTTGAGCGTGCACGGGGTTTCCTGTCGGGTTCACTTTTTAGCCGCGAGGCTGTCCAGATAGCGAGTGATGGCCTCGACGCCACGGTTGAGGTGGTGTTCGAGTGTTTGCACGCTCAACTGAATGTCCCGCGCCTGGGCGGCGCTCAGCAGGTCGCGGTGGTCCTTTTGGCTGAGCTTGCCCAGCCCCATGGCTTCAAGGTTCAAGCGCAGGAAGCGTTCTTCTTCATTCAAGCCGTCTTCGATCAAGGCCAGCAACCGGCGGTTGGGCGCTTTACGGTACAGGCTCATGTGAAACAGCCGGTTGAGTCGGCCGATGGCAGCGTAGTCGGTCTGCGACTCAAGGAGGTCGATGCACCGCGTGGCTTCGGCAAAGTCGTCGGCATCGAGCAAGGGGATCGATAAACGCAGGGCTTCGGATTCGAGCAGAATGCGCAGCGCATAGGTTTGGGCGGCATCGCCTTCGATCAGCGGCGCGACGACCGCCCCTTTATGGGCGACAACGCGCAGCAGCGATTGTGCCTCGAGTTGGCGCAGGGCCTCGCGCACCGGCATGCGACTGACACCGAACAGGTCGGCCAACTCTTGCTGGCGCAGGGCGGCGCCGCAGGGTAATCGACCGTCAAGAATCGCCGCGCGCAGGGTTTCCTCGATCACCGCACGTGCCAGGTGGGCGGGAATCGGCCCACTGACGACAATACTGCTGAGAGGGTTCGGCTTCTTTGTCACGACAACGCACCTGACATAAAGTGTCAAACATTGGATCCGGGCCACACTAGAGGCCGTCGGAACGCTTGTCAAACCGCCTGCCGAGCCCTTTTGTTGCATCTTTTAAGCATAGTGCGTGATCGCATGGTGCCATTGTCTTTTGGTCAGTGAGCCTTCACCATCACTGGGTTTTCAACTGCCCCCCAGGATGTCTCGCATTGGCGACGCGTTCAGCTCTCCCACGAACCCTGCGATGGCTGTGTTCAGCGCTGCTGCTGGCCGGCATTCTGCTGGGCGGCCTGCACGCCGATTGGGACTTCTCGCTGATCAGCCGTCGCGCCGAAGCGATTTATGGGCCGCTGGGCCCCGGCAAGCAGCGGATCGATGCCTGGCAGCACCTGTTGGCGACACAGAAGCAAACCCCGGAGCTTGAACAGCTCAAAGTGGTCAACCTGTTCTTCAACAAGCAGATGCGCTACGTCGAAGACATCGATCTGTGGCACGTCGAAGACTACTGGGAAACGCCGATCGAAGCGCTGTGGAAAGGTGCCGGCGATTGCGAGGACTATGCCATCGCCAAGTATTTCAGCCTGCGCCACCTCGGCGTTTCCAGTGACAAGTTACGCATCACCTATGTTAAGGCCCTGCGCCAGAATCGCGCCCACATGGTCTTGACCTACTATTCAAGCCCGGACGCCATGCCGCTGGTCCTCGACAGCTTGATCGACGCGATCCAGCCGGCCAGCCAGCGGACCGACCTGCTGCCGGTGTACTCCTTCAACGCCGAGGGCTTGTGGTTGACGGGGGCCAAGGGCAACAAAAAAGTCGGTGACACCAAGCGCCTGTCTCGTTGGCAGGATGTGTTGAAGAAAATGCAGGCCGAAGGTTTCCCGGTCGAGACGACTAACTAGGAGCACGCGCTCAGATGTCTTTGTTCAAACAGCTGTTGATCGCAATCTGTCTGTTCCTGGTGGTCGCTTTCACCGGCAGCTTCATGGTCAGTCTGGAAAGTTCACGTACCCAGTACGTCAACCAGTTGCGCTCCCATGCGCAGGACGCCGCGACCGCGCTGGCGTTGTCACTGACGCCTAATATCGATGACCCGGCGATGGTCGAGTTGATGGTCAGCTCGATCTTCGACAGTGGCTATTACGCAAGCATCCGCGTTGTGGATCTCAAGACCGACCAGGTGATGGTCGAGCGCAGCGGTGCGCCCGAGGTCGGCAGCGTGCCGGGTTGGTTCGTCAAGTTGATCGACCTGGAACCAGCCGGTGGCGATGCGCAAGTCAGCCGTGGCTGGGAGCAGGCGGCACGGGTCGAGGTGGTCAGCCACCCGATGTTTGCCGTGGCCAAGCTCTGGCAGAGCGCGCTGGGCAGCTTGGGTTGGCTGCTGATCTGCGGCGCAGCGAGCGCCGTGCTGGGGGCGCTGTTGTTGCGTCGGCAATTGAGACCGCTCGATTACATGGTTCAGCAATCCCACGCCATCGCCCGTCGCGAGTTCCTCAGCCTGCCGGAGCTGCCACGCACGCCCGAACTGCGGCGCGTGGTGCAGGCGATGAACCAGATGGTCGAGAAGCTCAAGGCGCTGTTCCAGGAACAGGCTGAACGCAGTGAAAAGCTGCGGGTCGAGTCCTATCAGGACACCCTGACGGGGCTGGCTAATCGGCGTTATTTCGAAATGCAGCTCAATGCGCGCGTGAGTAACCCCGAGCAAGCCAGCTCCGGCTATCTGCTGCTGTTGCGGGTCAAGGACCTGGCCGGTCTGAACCAGCGCCTCGGCGGTCAGCGTACCGACCTGCTGCTGCAGGCTGTCGGTGAGCAATTGTTGCGCGAGTGCTCCCGTTACCCGGAAACCCACAACCTGGTTACCCGCATCCGTGGGGGGGAATTCGCAGTGCTGGCGCCGGGGCTGGTGCGTGAAGAAGCGTTGCAACTGGCGCAGAACCTGGACATCGCGCTGTCCAGCCTGCACACGACCGGGGCCACCGATGTGGCTTCGGTAGCGTCTATCGGGCTGGTGCCGTACGCCCACGGTGATACACCGCAAGCAGTGTTGAGCCTGGCCGATCAGGCGTTGTCCCATGCTGAAGGCGAAGGCGAGGCAAACTGGGCGTGCCTGGATCACAGCGTGACGGCCAGCGTCGGGGATGACCATCACGCCTGGCATACGCTGCTGGATCAGGCCTTGAGCCAGCAGCGTTTCGAACTGTACTTCCAGCCCGTCGTGGCCAGCCAGGACACACAAACGGTGTTGCACTACAAAGTGCTGTCGCGCCTGCCCGACGAACAGGGCCAGACCATCCCCGCCGGGCGCTTTCTGCCATGGCTGGAGCGTTTCGGCTGGACCGCCCGGCTGGACCGCTTGATGCTTGAACAGGTGCTCAAGCAAATGGGCGGGCACGAAGATTCGCTGGCGCTGAACCTTTCCGCTGCGACGCTGGCCGACCCGCAAGCGCTGAACGCGGTCTTCGACATTCTGCGCCAGCATGCCAACCTGGGATCGCGCCTTACCCTGGAAATCGGTGAGGAGCAATTGCCCGAGCAGGCCGTGCTTGAGCAACTGACCCGGCACCTGCGCGAGCTGGGTTTTTCCCTGAGCCTGCAACGTTTCGGTGGCCGTTTCAGCATGATCGGCAACCTGGCGCGGCTGGGGCTGGCGTACCTGAAGATCGATGGCAGTTATATCCGCGCCATCGATCAGGAGAGCGACAAACGCCTGTTCATCGAAGCCATCCAGCGTGCTGCCCACAGCATCGACCTGCCGCTGATTGCCGAGCGGGTCGAAACGGAAGGGGAGTTGCAGGTGATTCGCGAGATGGGCTTGTACGGGGTGCAGGGTCAGCTGTTTGGTGAGCCGAAGCCCTGGAAGTAAGGCTGTTGAGCTGAGTTGCCAATAAGTCACACATCGCGAGCATCGGAACGCCGTCCGACTTGCCCGCGATGCTTCTCTGGTCGTCAGATCAACCCGGTTTCTTCATCATTGATCAGGTGGCTCAAGCCGCCCAGTGCCTCACGGGCCTGGGTCCGGTCCATCAGTTTGGCCTGTGCGGCTGCTGGCAGGTCGGTGACGCGAATCACGCCCTTGGTGGTCAGCACCTGAATCAAGTCATCGAGTACCCGGATCATTTCCAGGTCGCTCTGCTTAAGTTGTTTGAGGCTGGTTTCCATCACCTCGTTGGCATACCAGGCCTGGATTTCATGGTGATCGGCGGGCAGTGTCTCCGTCGCTTCGGCATAAGCGGCGGCTTCCACGCGAACCAGAAGGCCTTGTGCATCGCGTTGCACGTAGAACATTGAAAATCCCTCATGAGTGGACCAGCGTCATGCTGTCAGCAGCTTAGGCCAACGGACGCGAGTATGCGGTGCGACGACGAAATCGTCACGGGTGGTGATGGCTGGCGCATGACGGCCGCCCCGTGAGGGCGACCGTCAGTGGCCGGATCAGCTGTTGTTGTGGTCGATCTTGATGGTTGGGTCACTGCCGGCGATCAGAGAGTTGATGCTCTGACCGGACCAGTTGTTGCCTTCCAGTTTGATCGTCACGTCTGCGTTGGCCACGCCGCCAGCCGAGTTGAGCTTGCCTTCGGAGCTGACCTGCAAGGTCGACACGCCTTCAACCGTGGTGATCTTCAGGAAGTTGTCGATGGTGCTGCCGCTCTCGCCCTGCAACAGATCACGCAGGTCGATCCGGTCGCCTTCGCTGGCCTTGAAGTCCTTGATCACGTCGTTGCCAACGTCACCGGCCTTCCAGACGAAGGTGTCGGCACCCGAGCCGCCAATCAGGATGTCGTTGCCCTGACCGCCGATCAGCGTGTCGTTGCCGGTACCGCCGAGCAGGATGTCATTGCCCTTGCCACCGTCGAGCAGGTCGTTGCCGCCCTGGCCGAAGATGATGTCGTTGCCGGCACCGCCCAGCAGGGTGTCGTTACCGTCATGTGAACCGGACACATCGAACGCGGTGTAGTGCTCGGTAATGTACTGGTGCACGTTGCTGGTGGTGACTTTGCTGACATCCACGCCGGTTTGCTGGGCGACGAACGCTTGCATGGCCTGGTAACCCTCGCCGGCAATCCCGTTGAAGCTCACCAGGTCGCCGAACAAAATGTCATTGCCGTCGCCACCACTGACGGTGTCGGACCCTGGCATCGTTGCTTCGGTGTGGCCGATGATCGAGTTGGCCAGGTCTTTCGGATCAATGTTGGTTTGCGGCTTGCCATCGGTGTCGTAAGGCTTGAGGTCATTGAGGCCGACGTCGTTGTTCAGGCCGATGGCCTCGACCTGCGACAGCTTGCTCAGCAGCGTGAAGCTGGCGCTGGAGTTGTTGGCCGAGTCGATGTAGTTCCAGTACTCGGCGTAACCGGTGCCCCCGAGTTTGGAGATCTCATAGGTGCCGTCGCCCTGAGCGTGTACGGTGCCCAGGCCTTTGTCGACCCAGCGGTTACCGTTCCAGGTCGACAGCGTGGCGGCGCCCGAACTGTTGATGGACAGCGCGTGGGTGTTATCGATATAGGCGCTGTAAGTCTGGCCCAGCGAGTAGTTGCTGGTGGTCAGCACGTCATCGAGCTTCACGTTGCCGTACAGCGTCGGGTTGGTCTGTTCGTTGGTCTGGTAATACGTTGGCTTACCGTCGGTGATGAAGTAAGTCAGGTTGGTCGCATTGTTGTTACCGGTGGCCATGCCGCTCTGGAAGAAGTTGGCCGTGGCCTTGAACACGTCTTCGTAGTTGGTGCCGCCGCCGGACGCCATGGAGTCCAGCACGGATTTGAGCTGTGTCAGGGCACCCGGATCGTTCAGGTTGACCGAGATCGATTTGTTGACCTGGTTATCGAAGTCCGCCAGAAAAATATTCACTGTGCCCGAACCGTTGCTGGCCAGGCTTTGCTTGAGGGTGTTGAACACCGATGTCAGCGAGTCCTTGGCCGCGTTGATCGAGGCCGCGCTCATGCTGCCGGAGCTGTCGACCATGAAAGCGATGTTGTAGTTGGCGCCAGGCACCACGGTCAGCCCGCCGATGTCGGCGACCATGATGTCGTTGCCGTCAGTGCCGGTGATGTTGTCGTCCGCCGCAGTGGCCGTGACCGCGTTGTACACCGCCGGGTAGACGGTGACCGGAATCTGCGCGGTGCTCGGTGCCGAGCCGCCGAGGTACTCGGTGGAGGTCGAGGTCACGGTCAGGTTGAACGAACCGTTGTAGTACGGCGGCGGCGTGATGGTCAGGGTGCCGAGGTTCCAGCCCGTGACGTTCGCTTCACCGGTGGTCGCGCCAGCGGTGAAGGTGTGGCCGGCGCCATCGCTGAGTACCGAGCCTGCCGGAATGCCACCGATTTTCACGCTCAGGCTTTCGGAGCCGTCGGTGTCGGTCAGTGCGGTAGTGATCTTCGACAGATGAACGCTGCCGCCCTCGGCGCCTTCGTTGAGTTTGTAGCCGTCGTAGTAACCCTCGCCATTGCTGCCGTGCAGGTCGGAGACCGTCACGCCGGCATTCACCAGGTCAGTCACGCCGGTGTAGATCGGCACGCCTGCGGTGCTCAGATCGACAGGTGTGCTGCCATTGACCGACAGGTTAACGTCATAGCTGCCCGGGCCGCTCTGGTTGTGGTGGTAGATGTCCAGGGTGTAGTAACCGCTGGTGGTCGGCGTGAACGAGCCACTGAGCTGACCGCCGTTGCCCCACAGGGCGCTGGCCACATTTTTGCCACCGATGGTCACCAGCAGGCTGTCGTCGCCGACGCCGCTGAAGCTGTAGGTCTTGCCGGCTTCAAGGTAGATCAGCCCGGAAGTTTTCGACGCGGTGCCCGCGGTCACGCTGCCGTCAGACTGCACGTTGGTCACGGTGGTGCTGCTGTTCGGTTTACCAGCGGCATCGATCACTGATTTCAGGGTGTCGGATGGCGCGCCATTACCGTTGGTGCCCAGGCCAGCCAGGCCGGTCCAGACTTCCTTGATCAGGCCGGTGGAGTTCACATTGTTGCCAGCGATGCTCAGTGTTGGCGCATCGGCGACAGGCGTGATGTCGACTTTCACCGTGCCGGTGTTGCCCAGCAGTTGACCGTCGGTTGGCTGGAACTTGATCTGCGCGTAATCGGCCTGCTGATCACCGACCTTGGTACCGCCGTAGCCGTCGGTGCCGGATTCGTTGGCATCAGGCATGAAGCGCAGCTTGCCGCTGTCGATGTCTGCCTTGGTGAAGGTCTGGTTGTTCGCCACATCTTTCCAGGTCGAACCGTCCAGGTACTGCAGTTTCCCGTCGCCCGGCAGTTGGGTGATTTTCACGCCCAGGCTGGCGGCAGGGCTGTCCACATCGCTTACGCCGAAATTCGACCAGCCGAGGATCAGCGGGGTGTCTTCGGTGCCGGTGACCGCGCCGCCAGTGGCGACGGGTGCATCGTTGACCGCCACCACGTTGACGGTGGTGGTGGCCACGTTGGAATAGTTGCCGCCATCGGTCACGGTCACGGTGATGGTCCGAGGCGTGGTGCTCGGGTCTTCACTGTTGTTGGTGAACGTGATGTTTTTGATTTGCTGCATGTAGTCGGCCAGCGTCGCATTGCCGGACAACGTCAGGGTGATCGAGCCATCCTTGCTGTTGGTATTGATGGTGATGCCGTTGACGGGGTTGCCCAGGTTCAGCGAGTCACCTGGCTGACGGTTGGTCAGCACGATGGTGGCGCCGGTCAGCAGGGTGCTGTCCGGGTCGGTGATCGAGAGGTCCGTGTCGGCAATCGACACACCTGGCCCGGTGGTGCCTTCGGTGAACGTCACCTTGTAGTCGGCACCAGTTGCGCCACTGGAGTTGTTGGCGTCCAGGTCGATGACCGGCGGCGCATCGTTGTCGATGATCGATGTATTGACGCTGCCGTTGGTGCTGCTGACCACCAGGCTTTCGAAGTTGCCACCCGAGGCCGAGTCGATCTTGACCACGAAGTTCTCGGTGCCTTCGGTGATCTTGTCGTCGATGGTCGCGATGTTGAAGTTGGCGGTGCTGGCGCCGGCCGGGATTTTCACCGTGTATACGCCGGTGAAGTCCGAGCCGTCTTTAGCGGTGCCGCTGTAGCTGATATTCAGCGTCACTTCGGTTTGCGACGGGTGCGACAGGGTCACGGTGTAGTGGGCAGTCTCACCTTCAGTGACCTGGCTGCTGCCGCTGATGCTGACTTCGGTTTTATCGATGGTATCGGTAACGTCAGTCACCGCAGCCTTGTCGCTGGTGACCAGTTTTTCGAAGTTGCCACCGGTGGTGCCAGTGATGGTCGCCTGGACCTTGCCGGCGTCGATGTAGACGTCGTCTTTCGGGGCGTCGACGGTGACGGTGCCGGTGGTTTTGCCGGCGTCGATGGTGATGACTGCGCCGTTGCTCAGGGTCACGGTCACTGGCGTGCCGGCCGCGTTGGTCAGGGTGGCGGTGTAGGTGATGTGGCCGCCTTCAGCCACCGAGTCGGTCGCGGTCAGCGACAGATTGGTGGTGTCGATCACATCCGTGACGCTGGTCTTCGCCGGGGTGCTGTCGATGGCCAGTTTTTCGAAGTTGCCGCCCTTGGCGTCGTCGATTTTCACGCTCAGGGAGCTGCCGCCCGCCAATGCATCGTTTGGCGCGATGAAGTTCACCGTGCCGGAGCTTGCGCCCACAGCGATGGTGATGGTCTGACCGTTGGACAGCGTGACCACAACCGGCGAACCGGTGACCGGCGAGGTCACAGACGCGGTGTAGACCACGGTGCCGCCTTCGGCTGCGTTCGGGGTGGCGGTCAGTTTGACCGTCGTGGTGTCGATGGTGTCGGTGACGTCGGTTACCGCAGCCTTGTCGCTGGTGACCAGTTTTTCGAAGTTGCCACCGTTGGTGCCGGTGATGGTCGCCTGGACCTTGCCGGCGTCGATGTAGACGTCGTCTTTCGGCGCGTCGACGGTGACGGTGCCGGTGGTTTTGCCAGCGTCAATCGTAATGACTGCGCCGTTGCTCAACGTCACGGTCACCGGGGTGCCAGCGGCGTTGGTCAGGGTGGCGGTGTAGGTGATGTGGCCGCCTTCAGCCACCGAGTCGGTCGCGGTCAGCGACAGGTTGGTGGTGTCGATCACATCCGTGACGCTGGTTTTAGCCGGGGTAGCGTCGATGGCCAGTTTTTCGTAGTTGCCGCCCTTGGCGTCGTCAATCTTCACGCTCAGCGAACTGCCACCGGCCAACGCATCGTTTGGCGCGATGAAGTTGACGGAGCCGGAGCTGGCGCCCACCGCGATGGTGATGGTCTGGCCGTTGGACAGCGTGACCACAACCGGCGAGCCGGTGACCGGCGAGGTCACGGACGCGGTGTAGACCACGGTGCCGCCTTCGGCCGCGTTCGGGGTGGCGGTCAGTTTGACCGTCGTGGTGTCGATGGTGTCGGTGACGTCAGTCACCGCAGCCTTGTCGCTGGTGACCAGTTTTTCGAAGTTGCCACCGTTGGCGCCAGTGATGGTCGCCTGGACCTTGCCCGCATCGATGTAGACGTCGTCTTTCGGGGCGTCGACGGTGACAGTGCCGGTGGTTTTGCCCGCATCAATCGTAATGACTGCGCCGTTGCTCAACGTCACGGTCACCGGGGTGCCAGCGGCGTTGGTCAGGGTGGCGGTGTAGGTGATGTGGCCGCCTTCAGCCACCGAGTCGGTCGCGGTCAGCGATAGGTTGGTGGTGTCGATCACATCCGTGACGCTGGTCTTCGCCGGGGTGCTGTCGATGGCCAGTTTTTCGTAGTTGCCGCCCTTGGCGTCATCGATCTTCACGCTCAAGGAGCTGCCGCCTGCGAGGGCGTCGTTCGGTGCGATGAAGTTGACGGAGCCGGAGCTGGCGCCAACCGGGATGGTGATGGTCTGACCGTTGGACAGGGTCACCACCACTGGCGAGCCGGTAACGGGGGCGGTGACCGAAGCGGTGTAAACGACCGTGCCGCCTTCAGCGACGTTCTCAGTCGCGGTCAGCGAAACCGTGCTGGTGTCGATGGTGTCATTGACCACGGTGACCGCGGGTTTGTCGCTGGTCACCAGGTTCTCGAAATTGCCACCGGCAGTACCGGTGATGCTCGCTTCGACTTTGCCCGCATCGATGTAGACGCTGTCTTTCGGCGCGTCGACGGTCACGGTGCCGGTGGTTTTACCGGCCTCGATGGTGATCACCGAACCGTTCGACAGGGTCACGGTCACTGGGGTGCCAGCGGCGTTAGTCAGGGTGGCGGTGTAGGTGATCTGGCCACCTTCGTCCACGGAACCGGTCGCGGTCAGCGACAGGTTGGTGGTGTCGTTGACGTCAGTCACCGAGGTGTCGGCAGGCTTGCTGTCGATGGCCAGTTTTTCGTAGTTGCCGCCCTTGGCGTCGTCGATCTTGACGCTCAGGGAGCTGCCGCCGGCCAACGCATCGTTTGGCGCGATGAAGTTGACGGAGCCGGAGCTTGCGCCGACCGGGATGGTGATGGTCTGGCCGTTCGACAACGTGATAACCACTGGCGAACCCGTGACGGGCGCAGTGACGCTGGCGGTGTACACCACCGTGCCGCCTTCGGCGACGTTTTCAGTCGCGGTCAGCGAAATGGTGCTGGTGTCGATGGTGTCGTTGACCACGGTGACCGCGGGTTTGTCGCTGGTCACCAGGTTCTCGAAATTGCCACCGGCAGTGCCGGTGATGGTCGCTTCAACCTTGCCCGCATCGATGTAAACGCTGTCTTTCGGGGCGTCGACGGTCACGGTGCCAGTGGTTTTGCCGGCTTCAATGGTGATGGTCGAACCGTTCGACAAGGTCACGGTCACCGGGGTGCCGGCGGCATTGGTCAAGGTCGCGGTGTAAGTGATCTGGCCGCCTTCGTCTACCGAGCCGGTCGCGGTCAGCGACAGGTTGGTGGTGTCGTTGACGTCAGTCACCGAGGTGTCGGCTGGCTTGGTGTCGATGGCCAGTTTTTCGTAGTTGCCGCCCTTGGCGTCGTCAATCTTGACGCTCAGCGAGCTGCCACCGGCCAATGCGTCGTTGGGTGCCACAAAACTCACGGTGCCGGAGCTTGCGCCGACCGGGATGGTGATGGTCTGGCCGTTGGACAGGGTCACCACCACCGGGGAGCCGGTGACGGGCGCGGTAACCGAAGCGGTGTAAACGACCGTGCCGCCTTCAGCGACGTTCTCAGTCGCGGTCAGCGAAACCGTGCTGGTGTCGATGGTGTCGTTGACCACGGTGACCGCAGGTTTGTCGCTGGTCACCAGGTTCTCGAAATTGCCACCGGCAGTGCCGGTGATGCTCGCTTCGACCTTGCCCGCATCGATGTAAACGCTGTCTTTCGGCGCGTCGACGGTCACGGTGCCGGTAGTTTTACCGGCCTCGATGGTAATGGTCGAACCGTTGCTCAACGTCACGGTCACCGGGGTGCCGGCGGCATTGGTCAGGGTCGCGGTGTAAGTGATCTGGCCGCCTTCGTCCACGGAACCGGTCGCGGTCAGCGAGAGGTTGGTGGTGTCGTTGACGTCGGTCACCGAGGTGTCGGCGGGCTTGGTGTCGATGGCCAGTTTTTCGTAGTTGCCGCCCTTGGCGTCGTCAATCTTGACGCTCAGCGAGCTGCCGCCGGCCAACGCATCATTTGGCGCGATGAAGTTGACAGTGCCGGAGCTCGCGCCGACCGGGATGGTGATGGTCTGGCCGTTGGACAGGGTCACCACCACTGGGGAACCAGTGACAGGGGCGGTAACCGAAGCGGTGTAAACAACCGTGCCGCCTTCGGCCACATCCGGCGTGGCGGTCAGCGAAACGGTGCTGGTGTCGATGGTGTCGTTGACCACGGTGACCGCAGGTTTGTCGCTGGTCACCAGGTTCTCGAAATTGCCACCGGCAGTGCCGGTGATGCTCGCTTCGACCTTGCCCGCATCGATGTAAACGCTGTCTTTCGGCGCGTCGACGGTCACGGTGCCGGTAGTTTTACCGGCCTCGATGGTAATGGTCGAACCGTTGCTCAACGTCACGGTCACCGGGGTGCCGGCGGCATTGGTCAGGGTCGCGGTGTAAGTGATCTGGCCGCCTTCGTCCACGGAACCGGTCGCGGTCAGCGAGAGGTTGGTGGTGTCGTTGACGTCGGTCACCGAGGTGTCGGCGGGCTTGGTGTCGATGGCCAGTTTTTCGTAGTTGCCGCCCTTGGCGTCGTCAATCTTGACGCTCAGCGAGCTGCCGCCGGCCAACGCATCATTTGGCGCGATGAAGTTGACAGTGCCGGAGCTCGCGCCGACCGGGATGGTGATGGTCTGGCCGTTGGACAGGGTCACCACCACTGGGGAACCAGTGACAGGGGCGGTAACCGAAGCGGTGTAAACAACCGTGCCGCCTTCGGCCACATCCGGCGTGGCGGTCAGCGAAACGGTGCTGGTGTCGATGGTGTCGTTGACCACGGTGACCGCAGGTTTGTCGCTGGTCACCAGGTTCTCGAAATTGCCACCGGCAGTGCCGGTGATGCTCGCTTCGACCTTGCCCGCATCGATGTAAACGCTGTCTTTCGGCGCGTCGACGGTCACGGTGCCGGTAGTTTTACCGGCCTCGATGGTAATGGTCGAACCGTTGCTCAACGTCACGGTCACTGGGGTGCCAGCGGCATTGGTCAGGGTCGCGGTGTAAGTGATCTGGCCGCCTTCATCCACGGAACCGGTCGCGGTCAGCGACAGGTTGGTGGTGTCGTTGACGTCGGTCACCGAGGTGTCGGCGGGCTTGGTGTCGATGGCCAGTTTTTCGTAGTTGCCGCCCTTGGCGTCGTCAATCTTGACGCTCAGCGAGCTGCCGCCGGCCAACGCATCATTTGGCGCGATGAAGTTGACAGTGCCGGAGCTCGCGCCGACCGGGATGGTGATGGTCTGGCCGTTGGACAGGGTCACCACCACTGGGGAACCAGTGACAGGGGCGGTAACCGAAGCGGTGTAAACAACCGTGCCGCCTTCGGCCACATCCGGCGTGGCGGTCAGCGAAACGGTGCTGGTGTCGATGGTGTCGTTGACCACGGTGACCGCGGGTTTGTCGCTGGTCACCAGGTTCTCGAAATTGCCACCGGCAGTGCCGGTGATGCTCGCTTCGACCTTGCCCGCATCGATGTAAACGCTGTCTTTCGGCGCGTCGACGGTCACGGTGCCGGTAGTTTTACCGGCCTCGATGGTAATGGTCGAACCGTTGCTCAACGTCACGGTCACCGGGGTGCCGGCGGCATTGGTCAGGGTCGCGGTGTAAGTGATCTGGCCGCCTTCGTCCACGGAACCGGTCGCGGTCAGCGAGAGGTTGGTGGTGTCGTTGACGTCGGTCACCGAGGTGTCGGCGGGCTTGGTGTCGATGGCCAGTTTTTCGTAGTTGCCGCCCTTGGCGTCGTCAATCTTGACGCTCAGCGAGCTGCCGCCGGCCAACGCATCATTTGGCGCGATGAAGTTGACAGTGCCGGAGCTCGCGCCGACCGGGATGGTGATGGTCTGGCCGTTGGACAGGGTCACCACCACTGGGGAACCAGTGACAGGGGCGGTAACCGAAGCGGTGTAAACAACCGTGCCGCCTTCGGCCACATCCGGCGTGGCGGTCAGCGAAACGGTGCTGGTGTCGATGGTGTCGTTGACCACGGTGACCGCAGGTTTGTCGCTGGTCACCAGGTTCTCGAAATTGCCACCGGCAGTGCCGGTGATGCTCGCTTCGACCTTGCCCGCATCGATGTAAACGCTGTCTTTCGGCGCGTCGACGGTCACGGTGCCGGTAGTTTTACCGGCCTCGATGGTAATGGTCGAACCGTTGCTCAACGTCACGGTCACCGGGGTGCCGGCGGCATTGGTCAGGGTCGCGGTGTAAGTGATCTGGCCGCCTTCGTCCACGGAACCGGTCGCGGTCAGCGAGAGGTTGGTGGTGTCGTTGACGTCGGTCACCGAGGTGTCGGCGGGCTTGGTGTCGATGGCCAGTTTTTCGTAGTTGCCGCCCTTGGCGTCGTCAATCTTGACGCTCAGCGAGCTGCCGCCGGCCAACGCATCATTTGGCGCGATGAAGTTGACAGTGCCGGAGCTCGCGCCGACCGGGATGGTGATGGTCTGGCCGTTGGACAGGGTCACCACCACTGGGGAACCAGTGACAGGGGCGGTAACCGAAGCGGTGTAAACAACCGTGCCGCCTTCGGCCACATCCGGCGTGGCGGTCAGCGAAACGGTGCTGGTGTCGATGGTGTCGTTGACCACGGTGACCGCAGGTTTGTCGCTGGTCACCAGGTTCTCGAAATTGCCACCGGCAGTGCCGGTGATGCTCGCTTCGACCTTGCCCGCATCGATGTAAACGCTGTCTTTCGGCGCGTCGACGGTCACGGTGCCGGTAGTTTTACCGGCCTCGATGGTAATGGTCGAACCGTTGCTCAACGTCACGGTCACTGGGGTGCCAGCGGCATTGGTCAGGGTCGCGGTGTAAGTGATCTGGCCGCCTTCATCCACGGAACCGGTCGCGGTCAGCGACAGGTTGGTGGTGTCGTTGACGTCGGTCACCGAGGTGTCGGCGGGCTTGGTGTCGATGGCCAGTTTTTCGTAGTTGCCGCCCTTGGCGTCGTCAATCTTGACGCTCAGCGAGCTGCCGCCGGCCAACGCATCATTTGGCGCGATGAAGTTGACAGTGCCGGAGCTCGCGCCGACCGGGATGGTGATGGTCTGGCCGTTGGACAGGGTCACCACCACTGGGGAACCAGTGACAGGGGCGGTAACCGAAGCGGTGTAAACAACCGTGCCGCCTTCGGCCACATCCGGCGTGGCGGTCAGCGAAACGGTGCTGGTGTCGATGGTGTCGTTGACCACGGTGACCGCGGGTTTGTCGCTGGTCACCAGGTTCTCGAAATTGCCACCGGCAGTACCGGTGATGCTCGTTTCGACTTTGCCCGCATCGATGTAGACGCTGTCTTTCGGCGCGTCGACGGTGACGGTGCCGGTAGTTTTACCGGCCTCGATGGTGATCACCGAACCGTTCGACAGGGTCACGGTCACTGGGGTGCCAGCGGCATTGGTCAGGGTCGCGGTGTAAGTGATCTGGCCGCCTTCATCCACGGAACCGGTCGCGGTCAGCGACAGGTTGGTGGTGTCGTTGACGTCGGTCACCGAGGTGTCGGCGGGCTTGGTGTCGATGGCCAGTTTTTCGTAGTTGCCGCCCTTGGCGTCGTCAATCTTGACGCTCAGCGAGCTGCCGCCGGCCAACGCATCATTTGGCGCGATGAAGTTGACAGTGCCGGAGCTCGCGCCGACCGGGATGGTGATGGTCTGGCCGTTGGACAGGGTCACCACCACTGGGGAACCAGTGACAGGGGCGGTAACCGAAGCGGTGTAAACAACCGTGCCGCCTTCGGCCACATCCGGCGTGGCGGTCAGCGAAACGGTGCTGGTGTCGATGGTGTCGTTGACCACGGTGACCGCGGGTTTGTCGCTGGTCACCAGGTTCTCGAAATTGCCACCGGCAGTACCGGTGATGCTCGTTTCGACTTTGCCCGCATCGATGTAGACGCTGTCTTTCGGCGCGTCGACGGTGACGGTGCCGGTAGTTTTACCGGCCTCGATGGTGATCACCGAACCGTTCGACAGGGTCACGGTCACCGGGGTGCCGGCGGCATTGGTCAAGGTCGCGGTGTAAGTGATCTGGCCGCCTTCGTCTACCGAACCGGTCGCGGTCAGCGACAGGTTGGTGGTGTCGTTGACGTCGGTCACCGAGGTGTCGGCGGGTTTGCTATCAATCGCCAGTTTTTCGTAGTTGCCGCCCTTGGCGTCGTCAATCTTGACGCTCAGCGAGCTGCCACCGGCCAATGCGTCGTTGGGTGCCACAAAACTCACGGTGCCGGAGCTTGCGCCGACCGGGATGGTGATGGTCTGGCCGTTGGACAGGGTCACCACCACTGGGGAGCCGGTGACTGGCGCGGTGACCGAAGCGGTGTAAACGACCGTGCCGCCTTCAGCGACGTTTTCAGTCGCGGTCAACGAAACCGTGCTGGTGTCGATGGTGTCGTTGACCACGGTGACGGCAGGTTTGTCGCTGGTGACCAGGTTCTCGAAATTGCCACCGGCAGTGCCGGTGATGCTCGCTTCAACCTTACCGGCGTCGATGTAGACGCTGTCTTTTGGCGCATCGACGGTGACGGTGCCGGTGGTTTTACCGGCCTCGATGGTGATGGTCGAACCGTTCGACAGGGTCACGGTCACCGGGGTGCCAGCGGCGTTGGTCAGGGTGGCGGTGTAAGTGATCTGGCCGCCTTCGTCTACCGAGCCGGTCGCGGTCAGCGACAGGTTGGTGGTGTCGTTGACGTCAGTCACCGAGGTGTCGGCAGGCTTGCTGTCGATGGCCAGGTTTTCGTAGTTGCCGCCCTTGGCGTCGTCGATCTTGACGCTCAGGGAGCTGCCACCGGCCAACGCATCGTTTGGCGCGATGAAGTTCACGGTGCCGGAGCTGGCGCCGACCGGGATAGTGATGGTCTGACCGTTGGACAGGGTCACCACCACCGGCGAACCGGTGACGGGCGCGGTAACCGAAGCGGTGTAAACCACCGTGCCGCCTTCAGCGACGTTCTCAGTCGCGGTCAGCGAAACCGTGCTGGTGTCGATGGTGTCGTTGACCACGGTGACCGCGGGTTTATCGCTGGTCACCAGGTTCTCGAAGTTACCACCGGCAGTGCCGGTGATGCTCGCTTCAACCTTGCCGGCGTCGATGTAGACGCTGTCTTTCGGCGCGTCGACGGTCACGGTGCCGGTGGTTTTACCCGCCTCGATGGTAATGGTCGAACCGTTCGACAAGGTCACGGTCACCGGGGTGCCAGCGGCGTTGGTCAAGGTCGCGGTGTAGGTGATCTGGCCGCCTTCGTCTACCGAGCCGGTCGCGGTCAGCGACAGGTTGGTGGTGTCGTTGACGTCGGTCACCGAGGTGTCGGCGGGTTTGCTATCAATCGCCAGTTTTTCGTAGTTGCCGCCCTTGGCGTCGTCGATCTTGACGCTCAGGGAGCTGCCACCGGCCAACGCATCGTTTGGCGCGATGAAGTTCACGGTGCCGGAGCTGGCGCCGACCGGGATAGTGATGGTCTGACCGTTGGACAGGGTCACCACCACCGGCGAACCGGTGACGGGCGCGGTAACCGAAGCGGTGTAAACCACGGTGCCGCCTTCAGCGACGTTTTCAGTCGCGGTCAACGAAACCGTGCTGGTGTCGATGGTGTCATTGACCACGGTGACCGCAGGTTTGTCGCTGGTGACCAGGTTCTCGAAATTGCCACCGGCAGTGCCGGTGATGCTTGCTTCAACCTTGCCCGCATCGATGTAAACGCTGTCTTTTGGCGCATCGACGGTGACGGTGCCGGTGGTTTTGCCGGCCTCAATGGTGATGGTCGAACCGTTGCTCAACGTCACGGTCACCGGGGTGCCAGCGGCGTTGGTCAGGGTCGCGGTGTAAGTGATCTGGCCGCCTTCGTCCACCGAACCGGTCGCGGTCAGCGACAGGTTGGTGGTGTCGTTGACGTCAGTCACCGAGGTGTCGGCAGGCTTGCTGTCGATGGCCAGTTTTTCGTAATTGCCGCCCTTGGCGTCGTCAATCTTGACGCTCAGCGAGCTGCCACCGGCCAATGCGTCGTTGGGTGCCACAAAACTCACGGTGCCGGAGCTTGCGCCGACCGGGATGGTGATGGTCTGGCCGTTGGACAGGGTCACCACCACCGGGGAGCCGGTGACGGGCGCGGTAACCGAAGCGGTGTAAACGACCGTGCCGCCTTCAGCGACGTTCTCAGTCGCGGTCAGCGAAACCGTGCTGGTGTCGATGGTGTCATTGACCACGGTGACCGCGGGTTTGTCGCTGGTCACCAGGTTCTCGAAATTGCCACCGGCAGTGCCGGTGATGCTCGCTTCAACCTTACCGGCGTCGATGTAGACGCTGTCTTTTGGCGCGTCGACGGTCACGGTGCCGGTGGTTTTACCGGCTTCAATGGTGATCACTGAGCCATTGCTCAGCGTCACGGTCACCGGGGTGCCAGCGGCGTTGGTCAGGGTCGCGGTGTAAGTGATCTGGCCGCCTTCATCTACCGAGCCGGTCGCGGTCAGCGACAGGTTGGTGGTGTCGTTGACGTCGGTCACCGAGGTGTCGGCAGGCTTGCTGTCGATGGCCAGTTTTTCGTAATTGCCGCCCTTGGCGTCGTCGATTTTCACGCTCAGCGAGCTGCCGCCGGCCAACACATCATTCGGCGCAACAAAACTCACAGTCCCGGAGCTGGCGCCCACTGGAATAGTGATGGTCTGGCCGTTGGAGAGAGTGACTACCACTGGCGAACCAGTGACGGGCGCAGTAACGGACGCGGTGTACACCACCGTGCCACCTTCAGCCACATCCGGCGTTGCAGTCAGCGAAACGGTGCTGGTGTCGATGGTGTCATTAACCACCGTGACGGCAGGCACATCGCTGGTCACCAGGTTTTCGAAGTTACCGCCGCTGGCGTCCTTAATGGAGACTTCCACCTTGCCGGCGTCTTTGTAGACGTCGTCGGCCGGTGCTGGAAAACTGACGGTGCCAGTCGTTGCGCCAGCCGCGATGGTGATGATTGCGCCGTTGCTCAGCGTGACAGTGACCGGAGTCTGGGCCGCGTTGGTCAGGGTCGCGGTGTAGATGATCGAGCCACCTTCAGCAACTTCGGTAGACGCCGACAGGCTCAGGCCGGTGTCGTCCTTGGAGTCGGTGATGGTGGTGAGTGCAGGCTCGGTGCTCGGGGTCAGTTGCTCGAAGTTACCGCCCGTGGTGCCGGTAATCGTAGTGCTGACGGTGCTGCCATTGTTGTAGACATCGTTTGGTGGAGTGTCGACGACCACGCTGCCGGTGGTTTTGCCTGCTTCGATGGTGATGACCGAGCCGTTGCTCAAGGTCACTGTCATCGGCGTGCCGGCCGGGTTGGTCAGGGTGGCGGTGTAGGTGATCGGGCCACCTTCAACCACGGTGCCGGTGGCTGTCAGGCTCAGGCCGGTGTTGTCGATCGAGTCGTTGATTGTGGTAACGGCCGGCGTGGTGCTCGGCACCAGGTTTTCAAAGTTGCCGCCGGTGGCACCGGTGATCGTGGTGCTGACAGTGCCGCTGTTGTTGTAGACGTCATTCGGCGGGGTGTCGACGTTCACGGTGCCGGTGGTTTTACCGGCCTCGATGGTGATGGTCGAACCGTTGGACAGGGTCACGGTGACCGGTGTCTGCGCCGGGTTGGTCAGGGTTGCGGTGTAAGTGATCTGGCCGCCTTCGGTGACACTCTCGGTGGCCGTCAGGGTCAGGCCGGTGTTGTCGATCGAGTCGTTGATCGTGGTAACGGCCGGCGTGGTGCTCGGCACCAGGTTTTCAAAGTTGCCGCCGGTGGCGCCGGTAATCGTGGTGCTGACGGTACTGCTGTTGTTGTACACGTCATTTGGTGGAGTATCGACGTTCACGGTGCCGGTGGTTTTGCCGGCTTCGATGGTGATGGTCGAACCGTTGGACAGGGTCACGGTGACCGGTGTCTGCGCCGGGTTGGTCAGGGTCGCGGTGTAGGTGATCTGGCCGCCTTCGGTGACGGTCGGATTGGCCGTCAGGGTGACGGTGGTGGTGTCGATGGTGTCGGTGATCTGAGTGACGGCCGGCGTCGGATCGACGGTCAGCACCAGGCCGCCACCACCGGTGGTGCGGGCGACGTCGACGGTCAGTTGGCCCGGATCGATATAGACGCTGTCATTGGGTGCCAGTGGCACGTTGACGCTGCCGGTCAGTTGGCCGGCCGGGATCACGATCACCGAGCCGTTGGACAGGGTCACGATCAGGTCGGTGAGAGGGGCCTCGGTGAGCGTCGCGGTGTACACCAGCACGCCGCCGGCTTCCGTGATGGTCGGGGTCGCGCTGAGGCTCAGGGTTGAGCCACGCAGCACATTGTTGCCATTGCCGCTGTCGTTGTTCTGGCCGCCAACGGTATTGTCCACCGCCGAAGTCGCAGAGCCGATGCCTGCGGTCGGGAAGCCAATGGTCGGGTCGACACGGCCGGCCGTGGCGTCGAGCACCACGAAGCTGTGGCCACCACCGGCAGCACCGCCGGAGCCTGCGGCGGTCGGGCCTGCCGCAGCGGCTTCGAAGGCAGTCGTCGGGTCGACACCGGCCGCGATAGCTTGTTGCAGTTCGTCAACCGATGGCGCGGATTGCGCGGTGGCTTGTGCCAGGTCGGTGCTGGAGTCCGGTGCGCTGCCGCTCCATTGCGTGTCGCGGCCCAGGTCCAGGCTGCGGCCGTCAGCCAGTTCCAGGGTGACCGCGCCGGCCGGGCCGGTGTCTACCTGGTCGCCCACGAACAGTCGGTCGCCTTCAATGAGTACGCGTCTGATGCCCTCGGGGGACACCGCGAAAACTTGACCGACAATGCTTTTGACGATGGCAACAACACTGCTCATTGAGGATTCTCCGGACGTTCCGTTCAGTTGACTTCCATGTACCCGTGGGGCCTTTGCCACCTCGGTCTGGACGTACTTGTAAAGTATTTGACGCACTGTTTAGCAGGGATTTCGTCAATAATTTGGCTAGAATCTTTCGAAATTAACTTTATGCCAAACTATTGACCTTCTGGGTGCCATCCTAAACAATCGTCCCGGTAATGTCACATTGATATTTATGCGGCGACCTGCCCTACAGTGTGTGACCCAGTTCCGATTTTGAACTTTCCGATATACGGTCACTCTGGTTGCCATCTTCCGACGCAGCACCACGTTCTGCTGTGATTTGAGACAAGAAGTCCTGGGAAATTTATCTATGCGTTCGCACGTGTTCAAGGCTATTCCGTTCGTCCTCGCCGCCAGTTTCGTTCAAGCACAAACCCTTCCAGAGGCCATGCAACAGGCTCTGGACGTGCACCCGGAAATCCAGGCGGGCGTTAACAGCCGAATCGCCGCGGATTATCAGTTAAAAGCGGCCAAGGGTGGATACCTGCCACGGGTCGATCTGCTGGGCGGTTATGGCCGTGAAGGCACCGACAACCCGACCACCCGCGCGGGCACCGGCAACAATCACTGGGAAACCCTGAACCGCGGCGAATCGAGCCTGCGTCTTCAACAAATGGTGTTTGACGGTTTTGCGACGTCCAGCGAAGTCGGGCGTCAACAAGCCACCGTTAACTCCCGTGCGTATTCCTTGCTGGGCACTTCCGAGCGCACCGCGCTGACCGTGGCCCAGGTGTACCTCGACGTGCTGACCCGTCGTGAGTTCGTGCAACTGGCCCAGGACAACCTGCGCAACCACGAGCGGATCTTCGACCAGATCAAATTGCGCACCGAGCGCGGTGTCGGCCGTACCGCTGACCGCGATCAGGCTGAAGCCCGTCTGGCGCAGGCCCGCAACAACCTGATCACCGAACAGACCAACCTGGCCGATGCCCAAACCAACTTCCTCAGTGCTGTGGGCCAGATGCCTGATCAACTGGAGCGTCCGAACAGCTTCGTTGCGATGCTGCCCGCCGACCTGAATGAAGCCCGCCAGCAAATGCTGGAGAACAGCCCGATCCTGCGTTCCGCCGAATCGGACATCGTTGCCGCAGAGAAGCAGTACGACACGGCCAAATCGACGTTTTACCCGCGTTTCGATGCCGAGCTGGGCCGCACCGCCGACAACGACCTGGATGGCCAGAACGGTCACAACAATGAATGGCAGGCCATGTTGCGCATGCGTTTCAACCTGTTTGCCGGTGGCAGCAACAAAGCTGACCTGGAATCCAAGGCCTATCAGTCCACCCAGGCGCTGGATATTCGCAATAACGCCCTGCGGGTCTTGAACGAGGAACTGGGCCTGGCCTGGAACGCCTTGAACAATGCCAACGCCCAGGTGCCGATCGCTCAGCAATATGTCGATTACAGCACCAGCGTGCGCACCGCCTATCAGAAACAGTTCAGCCTCGGCGAGCGCACCCTGCTCGACTTGCTCGACAGTGAGAACGAACTGTTCACCGCTTCCCGTCGGTTGGCGGAAATCAAAAACATTCAGTTATTTACTCAGTATCGAATCAAGGCGACCATGGGCGAGTTGCTCAAGAGCCAGGGAGTGGTCGCACCGATGGCCTCCGTCGTATCCAATGACGTGAAGCCCAAGGTCCAACTGCCCGGCATGAATTGAGCAGACCCTTTATTGTTCAATAGTTAGCCAAGGTTGCCGAGCGTGGAATCAGAAGTCAGTCGAGTTCATCTCAGTCATGATCCACGTGCGTTGCATGACGATCCGTTACTGGATGGTCTGTTGGCGCTGTGCACGTTGCACCAGAAACCGGCAAGCGCGGCCATGCTGACCACCGGTCTGCCATTGCCCAAGCAGCGCTTGAGTGTCGAGTTGCTCCCGCGTGCCGCTGCACGCGCCGGCCTGCAAGGGCGGGTGTTGCAGCGCAAACTGGAGCAGATCCCGGCCATCGCCATGCCGGCGCTGTTGTTGCTCAAGGACGGCCGCAGTGCCGTCCTGCTGGGCTGGCAAGGCGACGATCAGGCACGTTTGCTGCTCAGTGAAAGTGACGGCGGCGAAGTCTGCGTCAGCCGCGAACTGCTGGCTGACGATTACACCGGGCAAGTGTTCTTCGCCCAACCCCAACACAAATTCGACGTGAACCACGGCACGCTGATTCCCCGCGCGCGCTCCTGGTTTCGCGACACCCTCAAGCGTTCACGCTGGCTATATGCCGACGCCATCGCCGCCAGCCTGCTGATCAACATCATCGCCATGGCTGCGCCGCTGTTCGTGATGAACGTCTACGACCGCGTGGTACCGAACCAGGCCGAAGCGACCCTCTGGGTGCTGGCCATCGGTATTACCGGCGCCTACCTGTTCGACCTGGTGCTTAAAAGCCTGCGCAGCCTGTGCCTGGACCTGGCCGGCAAGAAAACCGACCTGATTATCTCCGCGACGCTGTTCGAGCGGATTGTCGGCATGGCCATGAAGTACCGCCCGGCGCGGGTCGGCAGCTTTGCCCAGAACATCCACGAGTTCCAGAGCCTGCGCGACTTCCTCGCGTCGCTGACCCTGACCAGCCTGATCGACCTGCCGTTTACGCTGCTGATCTTCCTGGTGATCGCGATCCTTGGCGGCCATCTGGTGTGGATCCCCGTCCTGGCGTTCCCGATTGCCCTGCTGATCGGCTATGCCTTGCAGAAGCCGTTGGTGGCAACCATGGAGCGCACGATGGCCCTGGGTGCCGAGCGTCAGTCGAGCCTGATCGAGACGTTGGCCGGGCTGGATGCGGTCAAGGTCAACAACGCTGAAAGCGAACGCCAGTACCAGTGGGAACAGACCATCGGCACCCTCAGCCGCCTCGAGCTGCGAGTGAAAATGCTCTCCGGCCTGGCAATGAACATCACCCTGCTGATCCAGCAACTGGCGGGCGTGATCATGATTGTCTTCGGCGTGTACCAGATCATCGCCGGCAACCTGAGCATGGGCGGCCTGATTGCCTGCTACATGCTCAGCGGCCGCGCCCTGAGCCCGCTGGCGTCGTTGTCCGGCCTGCTCACGCGTTACCAGCAGGCGCGGGTTACCATGACCTCGGTCGACCAGATGATGGAGTTGCCGCAAGAGCGCAACTTCGAAGAGCGCCCGCTGAGCCGCAAGGTCCTGCAAGGCGCCATCGAATGCCGTCAACTGAACTTCACCTACCCCGGCCAGCAGAACGCGGCCCTGAAGAACATCAACCTGATCATCAAGCCGGGCGAGAAGATCGGCATCATCGGGCGCAGCGGTTCGGGCAAAAGCTCGCTGGCCAAACTGTTGGTGGGCCTGTATCAGCCGGATGACGGCGCGTTGCTGGTGGATGGTGTCGACATCCGCCAGATCGACGTGAGTGAGCTGCGCCACAACATTGGCTACGTGCCCCAGGACATCCAGTTGCTCGCCGGCACCCTGCGCGACAACCTGGTTTCCGGTGCCCGTTACGTCGAAGACGAATTGGTGCTGCAAGCGGCCGAACTGGCCGGTGTCCATGAGTTTGCCCGCCTGCACCCGCAAGGCTATGAGCTGCAAGTCGGCGAGCGCGGACAGAACCTGTCCGGCGGCCAGCGCCAGAACGTGGCCCTGGCTCGTGCCTTGTTGCTGAACCCGCCGATCCTGCTGCTCGATGAACCGACCAGCGCCATGGACAACACCGGCGAAGAACGTTTGAAGCAACGCCTGCAAGCCGTGGTGGAAAACAAAACCGTGGTGCTGGTGACGCACCGGGCATCGCTGCTGTCGCTAGTTGACCGTTTGCTGGTGGTCGATCGAGGGCAAATTCTGGCCGATGGTCCAAAAGCCGTGGTGATGGAAGCGTTGAAGAAGGGGCAGATCAGTGTTGCTTAAGTCTGGGATGAAGGACTCGATCCGTCGTTATTTCAAAGGCACCGATTCACTGCAAGGCCAGCCGCTGCCGGAGGTCAACAAGGCGTTGATCGAAGACGCCCCGCGCGTGGTGCGCCTGACGATCTGGGCGATTATCGGCTTCTTTGTGTTCCTGCTGCTGTGGGCCAACTTTGCGGTGATCGATGAGGTCACCAAGGGCGATGGCAAGGCGATTCCTTCGTCGAAAATCCAGAAAATCCAGAACCTGGAGGGCGGTATCGTCGCCGAGCTCTTCGTTCGCGAAGGGCAAATCGTCGAGGCGGGCGCCCCGCTGATTCGTCTGGACGACACGCGGTTTGTGTCCAACGTCGGCGAAACCGAAGCGGACCGTTTGTCCATGTTGCTGCGTGTTGAGCGCTTGAGCGCGGAAGTCGACGACCGTCCATTGGCTTTCCCGGACGACGTCATGAAAGCGGTTCCGGTGCAGGCTGCCAGTGAAGAATCGCTGTACATCAGCCGTCGCCAGCAACTGCACGACGAGATCGGTGGTTTGCAGGAGCAGTTGATTCAGCGTCAGCAAGAGCTGCGCGAATTCACCTCCAAGCAATCGCAGTACCGCAACGCACTGGGCTTGCAGCGCCAGGAAATCAACATGTCGGAGCCACTCGTGGCTCAGGGCGCGGTGTCGCCGGTGGAAGTGCTGCGGCTCAAGCGCGCCGAAGTCGAAACCCGCGGTCAACTGGACGCCACCACCCTGGCGATCCCGCGTGCCGAGTCGGCGATCAAGGAAGTGCAGCGCAAGATCGACGAAACCCGTGGCAAGTTCCGCAGCGAGGCGCTGACCCAGCTCAACGAAGCGCGCACGGACCTGAACAAGGCCCAGGCGACCGGCAAGGCCCTGGAAGACCGCGTCAGCCGGACACTGGTGACCTCGCCGGTGCGCGGCATCGTCAAGCAACTGCTGGTCAACACCATCGGTGGCGTGATTCAGCCGGGCAGCGACATGGTCGAAATCGTCCCGTTGGACGACACCCTGCTGGTGGAAGCGAAGATTCGCCCGCAAGACATCGCGTTCCTGCACCCTGGCCAGGAAGCCATCGTCAAATTCACCGCCTACGACTACACCATTTACGGCGGCCTGAAGGCCACGCTGGAACAGATCGGTGCCGACACCATCACCGACGAAGACAAGAAAACCACCTACTACATGATCAAGCTACGCACCGACCGCAGCCATCTGGGCACGGACGAAAAGCCGTTGCTGATCATTCCCGGCATGGTTGCTTCGGTGGACATCATCACCGGCAAGAAAACCATCCTCAGCTACCTGCTCAAGCCGATCATCAAGGCGCGGGCAGAGGCGTTGCACGAGCGGTAGCGTGTGATGGCCCACTGAGCTGCCAGTGCTCGAAGGGCTGGTACATCTTTCAAAATCGCAATGAGCTGTACCCCGACAAGGTTTTTGCCGGGTGGGGTGGTGATTTTGATCGGGTTGCTGGTGGAGAATCTGGTATTCGACACGCTGGAACGAGTGACGGTGAAGCGCTGGGGGATGCAGCGGCGAAGCTAGAGAGCGCCGCTGTAACCACTTGCCAGGTTTTCTGCGAATTTCTCCTAATGTCATCGACGTATCCGTGACGACGGGTTATTCGCTATCTGACGGCAGGCGTCTGAGTTCTCTTCTAGCCTCTTCGTCCACACGGCCAGTGAGCTCTGTACGAGTTTCTGGGCAACGAATTCCAGCTACTCTAGCAGCGGGTCTATCAGACGAGCTATGTGTTGAACTCCCAATTTGGGCAGATGACGAAGGCCGAACTGAGGATGAAGAAGTGCTACCTAAGCGTGGAGGCGGGCTTCCTGTCTCCACAGGGTAAACCGTATAGGTCTGAGTAGGATGTGATTTAGCAAAGGTACCAGGAGTCATGAATGAAGGCTTTTTTGCTTGTCCAAAAGCCGGTGGGGGTAATGCTCCTCCAGATAGAATGGTAGGGGGTCTGGATGGCAGTGACGGCGTATAAGCTGGTGAGACGCTTACCCCTACGGTTCGAGAGTTCGCGCTTTGAGGTGATGCAACCACTGTAGATAAAGCCGTAAGCATATCGACGCCAGAGTTACCCACTCCTCCTATCGACATGCCGTCAGAGCCATTATTGTTCCTTGATGGAGACGGGATTTTCCCTGTGGGCGATCTCCTTTTGCCGTGACCTCCAGCGACCGCAAGGAAAATCCCCGTCATCCCCCCCTTCTTTCCCATCGTCGGTTTGGCAACGGTTCCCCCTCCACTCCCTCCAGGACCGCTCGTCATGCCGAATAGAAAATCCAGGGCAAAACTTTTTAATCCGTAATGCCCCGTAGGATCCGAATTCATCACCGGATTCCCTGCCACATACATATACGGATTCAACCCGCCCCGCCCAAACGGACTCCAGCTGTCTGGACTATGAAAGCGCATCAGTCGCGGGTTGTAGGCGCGATAGCCGTTACCCAGCAAATACCAACTGGTGTGCATCTCGCGCAATTGGCCATTGAAGCCCAATCGCGTTGCGACGTCCTGCTGCGCGGACTGATGGCCGTAGGCGGAATAAGCGATGGCGTTGGATTTGCCATCGACGACTTCGCCAATGGTCGACTGCATGCTGTTGGTTGCCAGTAATACGGTGCGCTGTGTAATCGGCTTCTGTTGATCTTTAGACATGCCGAGTAACCTGCGTGATTGGTTTTTGATAATGCGGTCCCTAGTTTTACGCTCTGATCAAAAGCTTGTGAACTAGCAGAACTGCTAGTGTTTTCACGCTTTACACTTCCTTCTTCTGTAGGCGCCAACGTGCTCGTGATGAGGCCAGCATTGGCAACGCATCGATCAGAAGGTTTTTGCTAGCATTGCGTCTGGCTCAATCCTGATCAGCCACGAGTGCCTGACATGCAACTCCCGGACATGAACCTTCTGGTCGCCCTCGACGCATTGCTCGACGAAGGCAGCGTGGTGGGCGCGGCGCGGCGGATGAACCTCAGTCCGGCGGCCATGAGCCGGACCCTGACGCGGATTCGCGAAGCGATTGGCGACCCGATCCTGGTGCGTGCCGGACGAGGCCTGGTGCCGACCCCCAAGGCATTGGCGCTACGCGATCAGGTGCGAGACGTGGTGGAGCAGGCGGCGCTGCTGTTTCGTTCGGCCGATGAAGTGGACATGAGCACCTTGCGTCGGCGGTTCAACGTGCGCGCCAACGACTTCTTCGTCGGGGTGTACGGCGGTCATCTGATCGACACCCTGGACCGCCAGGCCCCGCACTGTGAGCTGCGGTTTGTGCCGGAGGGTGATGGCGACGACGAGGCGCTGCGCGAAGGGCGGATTGACCTGCGCATCAGCAATACACGGCCGCTGACCCCGGAAGTGAAAGTCCAGAACCTGTTTTCGACGACCTTTGTCGGTCTGGTGCGTGAGAACCATCCGTTGCTCGACGGGGAGATCACCCCGGAACGGTTTGCCGGTTTTTCTCACATCAGCATGTCCCGTCGTGGCCTGGCCCGTGGGCCGATCGACACCGCGCTCAATGCGCTGGGCCTGGAGCGACGGGTGACGCTGATTGCCCCCAGCTTCCATGCCGCAATGTTCGTGTTGCCCGATTCGGACCTGATTCTGCCGGTGCCCAAGGAGGCGCTGCTGAGCGTGACCCGCCTGGGCTTGCGATTGCAGTCGTTCGCGTTGCCGGTGCCACTGCCGACCTTGATGCTGACCCAGGCCTGGCACCCGCGTTACGACAAGGACCCGGCCCACCGCTGGTTGCGCGAAACCCTCAAACGCTGTTGCGACGAGACGTGGCAGGCGGCGCAGCCGGTCTCGAGTTGATGCGGCGCTCCGATGCTTGTAAAGAGGCCATGACCTTCACCATTGCTGCATAAAACGCACTTATAAGCTGCCAATAAGTCAGTTTTCGTCAGCTGTCTGCGTTCATAAACTGCTCCGGTATTTCTGTTTTCCGGAGCATTAGCGCACATGACTTCCCTCGCTGCCCCCGCGACCCTCCAAGCGGCCAGCAAACCGGCAGCCGCCGCGCCTCCCGCTTTCGGTCCGCGCATCATCATCGGGTTGGTCGGCGTGTTGCTGGCGGTGCTGGTGTCGGGCCTCAACGAAATGGTGACCAAGGTCGCCCTGGCCGACATTCGCGGCGCCCTGGCCATCGGTTATGACGAAGGCACCTGGCTGGTCGCCAGCTACACCGCGACCTCGGTCGCGGCCATGGCATTCGCCCCCTGGTGTTCGGTGACCTTTTCGCTAAGGCGTTTCACCCTGTGCGTCATTGCCCTGTTCACCTTGCTCGGGGTGCTGAGCCCGTTGGCCCCGAACTACGAAAGCCTGCTACTGATGCGCACCCTGCAAGGGCTGGCCGGTGGCGCGCTGCCGCCGATGCTGATGACCGTCGCGCTGCGTTTCCTGCCGGCCAACGTCAAGCTTTATGGCCTGGCCGGCTATGCCTTGACGGCCACGTTCGGGCCGGGCCTGGGGACGCCATTGGCCGGGTTGTGGACCGAATACGTGAGCTGGCGCTGGACTTTCTGGCAAATCATCGCGCCGAGCCTGCTGGCCATGGCCGCCGTGGCCTACGGTTTGCCTCAGGACCCGCTGCGCCTGGAGCGCCTCAAGCAATTCAACTGGCGTGGCTTGCTGTTGGGGTTTCCGGCGATTTGCCTGCTGGTGATCGGCATTTTGCAAGGCAATCGGCTGGACTGGTTCGAGTCGACGCTGATCTGCTGGCTGCTCGGCGGTGGCCTACTGTTGCTGGTGTTGTTCATGCTCAACGAATGGTCGCAACCGGTGCCGTTCTTCAAGTTGCAGATGCTCGGCATCCGCAACCTGTCGTTTGCCTTGCTGACGCTGGCCGGAGTGCTGGTGGTGCTGCTGGCGGTGATCATCATTCCGTCAGGTTACCTGGCACAGGTCCAGGGCTACCGGCCGATTCAAACGGCTCCGGTAATGTTGTTGATGGCTGCCCCGCAACTGATTGCACTGCCGCTGGTGGCGGCGTTGTGCAACGTGCGCTGGGTCGATTGCCGGTGGGTGTTGGGCATTGGTCTGAGCATGCTGGCGCTGTCATGTGTTGGCGGTTCGCAACTGACCTCTGTGTGGATTCGCGACGACTTCTACGCCCTGCAACTGTTGCAGATCTTTGGCCAACCAATGGCAGTACTGCCGTTGTTGATGCTGGCCACGGGCAGCATCAGCCCGATGGAGGGCCCATATGCCTCGGCGTGGTTCAACACCGTGAAAGGCCTGGCGGCGGTGGTTGCCACGGGCGTACTGGATGCACTGACCACGGCGCGCCTGCATTTTCACTCGACCATGCTGGTCGATCGCCTCGGCAATTCGCCGCTGGCCGACAGCGACACCCCGGGCCTGGCGCATCGGCTGCACCAGCAAGCGGTGGTGCTGACTTCCTCGGACCTTTACCTGTGCATGGCCGGCGTCGCACTGGCGCTGATCCTGCTGATTTTCTGGCTGCCGACGCGGGTTTATCCACCGCGTGCGCCGACTTGAGCGTTCACTGAAACAGAAGGTTTTTATGACGATCCAAACGAAACACAAAGTCGCGCTGAGCGCGGCGGTGCTGGTGGTCGCTGCGCTGGTCTATGGACTGGCCTCGGGGGCTTTCGGCAAGAGAAACCAACAAAGCACCAACGACGCTTTTGTCGCGGCGGATTTCACTCTGGTGGCCCCGCGCGTGGCCGGTTTCATCAAGCAAGTGCTGGTCGAAGACAACCAGCAAGTCAAGGCCGGCCAGTTGCTGGCGCTGATTGATGACCGCGACCTGCGCGCCGCCGCACAGGCCGCCGACGCCGAAACCCTGGTGGCCATGGCTCAGTTGCAAAACGCCCGGGCCACCCTGGAGCGTCAGGCCTCGGTTATCGCTCAGGCCCAGGCCACGGTGGTCGCCGCCAAAGCCGAGCAGGCGTTCGCCGATCACGAGTTGAACCGCTACAACCACCTCGCCGGGGTTGGTGCCGGTACGGTGCAAAACGCCCAGCAGGCGCGTACGCGCATCGACCAGGCGAACGCACGGCTGGCCAATGCCACGGCGGTGCTGGCGGCGGAGCGCAAGCAGGTGGAAATCCTCACGGCGCAGCGCGATGCGGCAGAAGGCGGGTTGAAGCGGGCCCACGCGGCACTGGAGATGGCCAGTTTCGAGTTGTCCTATACGCGCATCGTCGCGCCGGTGGATGGCATGGTGGGCGAGCGGGCGGTGCGGGTTGGGGCTTACGTGACGCCGGGCAGCAAGATCCTTGCGGTGGTGCCGTTGCAGCAGGCTTACGTGGTGGGCAACTTTCAGGAAACCCAGCTCACCGACGTGCAGGCCGGGCAGGACGTTCAGGTGCGGGTCGACAGCCTTGGCGGTGAAACCCTGACCGGACGGGTCGAGAGCATTGCGCCAGCCACGGGCGTGACGTTCGCGTCGGTGAAGCCGGACAACGCCACCGGCAACTTCACTAAGGTGGTGCAGCGGATTCCGGTGAAAATCACCCTTGATCCGGGTCAGCCACTGGCCGAGCGTTTGCGGGTCGGGATGTCGGTGGAGGCGAGCATTGATACGCTGCATGCCGCGCCGACAGTGCGCGAGGTAACGCAGCGATGAGCCAGAGTCACGACATGCCTCTGTGGCGAGTGAGCTTGCCCGCGCTGGGTTGCGTAGCGGCCCCTGAATCGACGAGCGCTGCGCGCTCAAGCGCGAGCAAGCGTGCTCGCCACAGGGTGGGTGTTCAGTCTGCGGTTATGGTGATGAGTTTGGTTTGCCTCTGCGCCTGCACCGTCGGCCCGGATTTTGTGAAACCCCACGCGCAGCAAGTCGCCGAATGGTCAAAACCCCAGGAATCCGCTGCCAGCCAAGCGGTGACGGCCGAGATGGACGAGCGCTGGTGGGAGGTGTTCAACGACGCGACATTGTCAGCCCTCAGCCGCCGTGCGCTGACCGACAACCTGGACCTGCAACTGGCCAGCAGTCGCTTGCAGCAAAGCCGTGCGGCGCGGCAGGTGATCACCGCCGAGCAATACCCGACGACGTCCGTGACCGGCAGTTATGGGCGTAAACGCAACAGTGCAGAAGGCCTGAGCGATCCTTCCGCCAATAACGGCCGTTCGGCATACAACCTCTGGGATGGCGGGTTTTCAGCGTCCTGGGAACTGGATGTGTGGGGCCGGGTGCGGCGCGAAACCGAGGCTGCCGACGCGACCCTGGAAGTCGCCGAAAATGATCGCCGGGGCGTGTTATTGGCGGTGCTGGCCGAGACGGCGCAGGACTACATTCAATTGCGCGGCGTGCAGAGTACTCGCGCGGTGACCGAGCAGAACCTCGACGTTGCCCGGCACAGCCTCAAGCTGTCACAACTGCGCCTGGCCGACGGTGTGGCGACCGATCTGGATGTGGCCGAAGCGGCCGCCCAAGTCGCGGCCATCGAAGCACGTCTGCCTGCGTTGCAGCAGCGCCAGTCACAGTTGATCAACGCCCTGAGCCTGTTGATGGGCGAGCCGCCGCAAGCGTTGCACACAGAGTTGTCCGCGGACGCGCCGGTGCCGCAGGCGCCGCCCCGGTTGGCCATCGGCCTGCCGTCGCAACTGGCCGAACGGCGCCCGGATATTCGTCAGGCCGAAGCGCGTCTGCACGCCGCAACCGCCAGCATCGGCGTGGCCAAGGGCGACTTTTATCCGCGTATTACGCTATCGGGCCACCTGGGTTCGCAAGCCATGCAGTTGAGCGATTTTGGTTCCTGGGGTTCGCGTCAGTTCGGCATCGGTCCGCAATTCAGCCTGCCGTTGTTTGATGGCGGCCGCTTGCGCGGTGTGCTGAAACTGCGGGAGGCGCAACAGCAGGAAGCGGCATTGGCGTATCAGCAAACCGTGCTGCGGGCCTGGCATGAAATCGACGATCAACTGAGCCGTTACAACGCCACCCAACTGCGCCGCGACAGCCTCGCCGAGGCGGTGCGCCAGAACCGGATCGCCCTGCGCACCGCGCAGCAGCAATACGTTGAAGGGGTGGTGGATTTCGTCAACGTGCTGACGGTGCAGAGCGCGTTGTTGGCCACTCAGGAGCAACAAGTGGAAAGCGCCACCGGTGTGTCATTGGCCATGGTCGATTTGTACAAGGCGTTGGGCGGCGGATGGCAATCGGTATATCCGCTTGAGGAGGCGACGGCTGTGCGCTGAATCACGGCGTTTTGCCTGAGTAGAATAAAAGTGTAATGATAATTGCTCTCAATCATGTGCGTGAGCCATTCATGGACGCAACGACTGACGGCAACGAACACCTTCATCGTCTTTACCGCGATCACCATGGCTGGCTGCAAGGCTGGTTGCGCAAGCGCCTGGGTGATCGCGAGCACGCAGCGGACGTGGCGCAGGACACGTTCCTGCGTCTTCTGGTGTCCGGGCGTTTTCCTGGTCATCAGGAAAGCCGCAGCTATTTGGCGCAAATTGCCCGCAACCTGGTGATCGACCAATGGCGGCGCCTGCGCATCGAACGTGCGTACCTGGAAAGCATCGCCCACCTGCCCGAGCCGGAGTCGCCGTCGCTGGAGACCCGTGCACTGATTCTTGAAACCCTGATGCAGATCGACGTCATGCTCGACCGCATGCCGGACAATGTGCGTCAGGCGTTCGTGCTGTCGCAGTTCGAAGGCCTGAGTTATGCACAGATTGCCGAACGCCTGGGCGTGACGGTCAGTTCGGTGCAGAAGTACATGACCCGGGCGATCCTCGCCTGCTATCAGGTGGTCTTCGAAGAATGAAATGGCGGCGCGACGCTCCGATTACCCCAGACATTGTCGAGCAGGCCAGTGAGTGGCTGATGCTGCACTGGGGCGGTGAGCTGGATGCCGATCAGCGTCAGGCCTTCGCCCGTTGGCAAACTGCCAACCCCGAGCACCAGCGCGCCTGGCAACGCCTGCAACAGTTGCAACAGACGCTCGGTGGCGTGCCGGCCGACAGCGCGCGAGCGGTGTTGCGCGATGCGCCGGACGCGCAACGGCGCACGGCGCTGAAGCTGCTGGGCGGGTTGTTGATGGCGGGCGGCAGCGCGTATTTGGTTCAAGACAGTCAGCCCTGGCGTGCCGCGTTTGCCGAGCAGAGCACGGGCACCGGGGAGATCCGTCACCTGACCTTGAGCGACGGCACGCGCCTGGCCCTCAATAGCGACAGCGCGGTGGACCTGCGGTTTACCACGCAAGCGCGGCGGATTCGGCTGGTCCGTGGCGAGATCCTGCTCACCAGCGGTCACGATCCGGTTCGCCCGTTGATTGTCGAGACCGCAGTCGGTGACGTACAGGCGCTGGGCACCCGGTTTACCGTGCGGGAAATGGACGGCGGCAGCCGTGTCGAACTCTACGAAGGCCAGGTGCGCATCAGTCCGCGTCATGCCTCGACGGTGCAGATGGACGCGGGCAGCAGCCTGTGGTTCAACGCCCGTCAGGTGGGCGCAATGCAACCGGTGGACGTCAATGCCAGCAGTTGGAGCGAAGGGCGCTTGATTGCCGAACGCCAGCCTCTGGGCCGCTTCATCAATGAGTTGGCGCGTTACCGGCCGGGCTGGTTGCGCTGTGACGATGAGGTGTCCGGCCTCTTGTTGACCGGGGTGTTTCCGCTCAACGACACCGACTCGATCCTCGCCGCCCTTGAGCGCACCTTGCCGATTCGCGTGGAATCCGTGACCCGCTATTGGGTCACGGTGAAGCGCAAAGGCTGATCGCGAAAAAAAATTTGGCCAGGCCTTGTCGGTTTTCAGAACCTGGCCGGGATACCTCATGAAAGCACATCGGATGCATTCTCATGGGGAACCCTGCAATGCCATTTCACCCGATACCGTCGACGTTTGCGTTCGCTGGGGCCTTGCGCCGTGGCCTGTTTGTCAGCCTTTTGGCCGCGACACCTTTACTGCCCAACCTGGCCCAAGCCCAATCCTCAAGCGTCGATCAGGTGCGTGAATACGCGATCCCGGCGGGCAGCCTCGATCAGGCCTTGAACCGCTTTGCCAGTGCAGCGGGGATCCTGTTGTCGGTGGATGCGCAAATGACCGAGGGCAAGCGTAGCGCCGGGTTGCAGGGACGCTTCGACACGTCTCAGGGGCTGTCGCGGTTGCTCGCCGGCAGCGGCTTGCAGGCGGTGCAATCGGATGGCGGCTGGTCGTTGCAACCCATCGTGCAGGATGGCGGTCCGCTGCAACTGGGCGCGACCCGGGTCAGCGCCGCCGAGTCGGTGGAAAGTGCCTGGGGACCGGTCGACGGGATCGTCGCCAAGCGCAGCGCCACCGGCAGCAAGACCGATTCGGCACTGGTGGAAATTCCCCAGACCATCAACGTGATCACCGCCGCCGAGATCAAGGCTCGTGGCGCCCAGAGCGTCACCGAAGCGCTGCTCTACACGCCCGGCATTACCGGCGGCGGCTTTTCTGACCGGGTGAAGCTGTTCGATGAGCCGACGTCCCGTGGTTTTCTGCCGGCGCCGCTGTACCTGGACGGCCTGCACTTGCCTTACGGCGGCGGCAGCACCGGTGGCGCGCTGCAAATCGAACCGTATTCGCTGGAACGCGTCGAGGTCCTCAAGGGCCCGGCATCAGTGCTCTACGGGCAGAACCAGCCGGGCGGCATCATCAACATGGTGAGCAAGCGCCCGACCGCAACACCGCTGCACCAAGTGGTGCTGGAGGCGGGCAGTTACGATCACAAAAGCGTCGCGGTCGATCTGGGTGGGCCACTGGATAAAGAGGGCAAGTTCCTCTATCGCCTGACGGGCCTTGCCAGTGACAGCAATGCCGAAATCGATTACGTCGAAGACCAGCGCAAGTTCATCGCCCCCAGCTTCACCTGGCAGCCGACTGAAGACACGCGCCTGAACGTATTCGCCCAGTACCAGAAAGACAACAGCGTGCCAGAGGCCCAGGGCCTGCCGAGCGTGGGCACGGTGTTCCATAACCCCAACGGCAAAATCGACCGTGGCCTGTTCCTCGGTGAGCCTGGCGTCAACGACTACACACGTAATCAGTATGCGTTCGGCTATGAGTTTTCCCACCGCCTGGACGACGTCTGGACGTTCAAGCAGAACGCTCGTTATGCCCGCGTCGACGACCGCTACACGGCGCCGTTGCATGGCTACAAATTCGTGCCAAACCCCAACACCGGGGCAAAGGATCAACGGTACATGACCCGCTACGGGGTGGACTGGCAACAGGACAACCGTGTCTTGGGCATCGACAGCATCGCCCAGGCCGAATTCGACACTGGCGTGTTCAGCCATACCCTGATCGTCGGGCTCGACTACTACCATTTCAACTCCAAGTTCGACGGGTTGTATGACCGCAACCCGCCGATCATCGACCTGTTCACTCCCAAGTACGGCAAACCGGTCAAGTTCGGTAGCCGCTACCGCTGGGATAACACCGTGACCCAGACCGGCCTCTACACGCAGGACCAGATCAAACTCGATCAGTGGATCTTCGTCCTGGGCGGGCGTTATGACTGGGCCGAAACCGATAACAAGGAGCCGATCAGCGGCAATCACACCAACCGCAAGGACGAGGCGTTCACTGGCCGTGGTGGCATTGTCTATCTGTTCGATAACGGCTTGGCGCCCTTTGTCAGCTATTCCGAATCGTTCATCCCGCAGAGTGGCACCAGCGTCGGGAAGACGCCGTTCGATCCGTCCACCGGCAAACAATATGAAGCGGGCGTGAAGTATCAACCGCCGGGCCAGAACAGCTTCGTGCAGATTTCGGCCTATCAGATCGATCAGGAAAACCTCCTGACCACCGACCTGAGCAACCCCGGTTTCAGCAAGCAAAGCGGTGCCATGCGCTCCAAGGGTATTGAGCTGGAAGCCAAGGCCGAGTTGAGCGAAGCGCTGAACGTGATCGTCTCGGCGGCCCGCAACGACATCAAGTACACCAAGGACAACGACGGCCGCGAAGGTCGTCACCCGGCAGCCAGCCCACCACTGACCGCGTCCATGTGGGTCAACTACACCTTGCTGGGCGACACGCCACTGGCCGGTTTGGGTGCAGGCGTCGGTGCGCGCTACGTCAAGGGCAGCTACGGCGACTACTACGAAGGCGCGTTCAAGATCCCGTCCTATACGGTCTACGACGCCAGCCTTTCCTATGACCTGAGCAAGTCGGCGTTGCAACTCAAAGGCGTGAAACTGGCGCTGAACGTGCAGAACCTCGAAGACAAGACCTACGTTGCCAACTGCACCAGCGAGTGGGACTGCTACTACGGCGAAGGACGCCGGGTAGTATCGAGCCTGACATACGATTGGTGATGGGCGAAGAGAAAACCGGCCTAGGCCAAATGCCCGTCAGTTAAGAAAACTCAGCGTCTGGATGCTCTGTTTTGATCTGAAATCTACCCCTCACCCCAACCCTCTCCCCAAAGGGGCGAGGGGAAAGGGAGCAGATCTCCACGCCTTTCAAAACCTGAGTTCGACTCGGACTTTCAGGTCGATGTCACTCGAATGAACACCGCCGTCAGTTCCCTCGCCCCTTGGGGAGAGGGTTAGGGTGAGGGGGTGGTTCTCGAGTCTGGCAAACAACCTGAAGCATTCCTCGTAAAAGTGACGTTAACTGATTGGCATTAGGCCTAGGCCGGTTTTCACATTTCAACGGCCCGCAAACCCTACTGATTCTGCAAAAACACCACATACCCCCTGAACCACTCGCTGTCTTTCAAATACCCTGGTTCGTCCCAGTCGCCACCCTGGATCAACCCGACCTTGAACGGCAGGCCCAGGCGGTTGAGGCGTGGCAGGTAGGCGGCGTAGTTCGGGATGCTGTGGCGGCCCTGGTAGGTTTGCACCACCACTTCGTCGATCACCCCGCTGAGCTGGCCGATCACGGCGGGGTCGGCGTTGCTGCTCCAGTCCATCAGGCCGGTGATACTCAGGCGATAGTGGGCGGGCAGGCGACGGCGCAAGTCCTTGAGAAAGTCGACGTACTCGTTGAGGTAACGGGTGCGGGCGTCGAAGTCGATCTGGATGCCGACCACCGGATTGCCCGCCTGCTGCCAGCGCTCGACTTGCCCCAGTAACTGGGTGTAGGCCGACGCCGGCCAGCGCAAGGTGTGGGCGCGGTAAACCACCCAGACCTCGCCCTGGGTCAGGCGCGGGATTGCCATGCCCTGGGCGATGAAACGCACGCCGCGCTGTGGATAACGGCGTGATTCGCTGATCTGCCCTTGCAGGATGTACAGGCTTTGGGCCTGGGCCAGTACCGGTTGGCTCTTGACCCCGCTCCATAGCCAGAAGGCGTCATGGTCGCGGGCGTCGACGGCGGCGTGGGCGGGCGCGCCGCTCAACAAGGCCAGCAGCAGGCCAACGCAAAAACGCCGCATGCCTTACCAGTAATACTGCAGGGACTTGCCCCACGGCGTATCGGCAAAACCGCTTTTGAGCTGACGGAACCAGGCCTTGCGCACCGCTGGTTCGACGTCCGTGCCACCGCAACTGTTGTTACCCGACGGCGCGTAGCAGTTGATGGCGCGAAACAGGGCGTAGGCGCGATCTTCCTTCGGCGCCTGGGTGTCACCGATTACCTGGCGATAGCCCTCGTGGCGCGCATAAATATCGCCTTTGAACGGCACCGGGACGCCGGGTTGCGGGGCTATCGTGGAGCGCTCATCTACGGGCGAGTCGTCCAGTTTATTGCGCAGGATGAACTCGCCCAGGCAGTTCAGGCCTCTGGGGTCTTTGCCGTTGGCCTGCAACGCCGCAGCGGTGTCGGCGATGCTCGGGCAGCGATAGCCGGACTCGCTCTGCTCGCCTTGCCAGCGAAACATCGACAGCGGCCTGCCGCTGCCGTACAGGTAACCGATGCTGACCCCGAGGTTGTCCGTCGACAGCTCGGCCGGCAGCCGCTTCATGTCTTCGGCGAACGCGGCGTACTGGTTGCGCAGCAGTTCTTTGTAGAGCAGCACAAACAGGGCGCTGTCCCGTTCGGTGGCGTCGGCGCCCTGGCTGACTTGCTGACGCAACAACGGGGCGTCGGCGGCCAGGCGTTGCAGGCGATAGCGCAGCGCTGGGGTTTTGATGGGCGAGTCGGCGGCGAAAATCTTTTCTATCTGCTCGCTGTACAGGTAGTTGCTGGTCAGCGCCAACTCTACCTGCTCGTATTGCAGCGGGCGTTTGACCTTGGTCATCAATTGCAGCCAATGCGCCTGCGCTTGCGGCCATTTTTTCTGTGCGTGCAACGCCTGCCCCCGCAGGAACTGCTGGCTGAACGCGAGGTAGTCGGGGTTGTCCACGATGTTGGCGGGCAGAATGCCCAGCGCGGCCTCGGGGTTGTTTTCAAGCCGCAACAACACGGCGGCGTGCAGGTAGTCGTAGAGCGCCGGTTGCTGGGCGAACAGGGCTTTTTGGCCTTCCAGTTGCTGGCTGCTGAAGGTTGTCTGGTAGCCGCCAATGTTTTGCAGGTCCTTGATCGCCAGCAGCAGGGGCGCCTGAATGCCGTTGTCCGGCTCGCTCAAGAGTTTGCTGTGGGTCTCTTCGATCAACTCCGCCAGGCTCTTGTTGCGTTGGGCTTCAGTGGCTGCAGTGAGCTGCCAGGCGTAGTCGTCGGCGAGGTTTTTATCGTCACCGGCCAGCCAGTGCACGCGGCGGATCAGGCCTCTGGCCGAAGCGCTGTAGTCGCCCTGTGGATAAGTCTTCAGGTAATGCTCGAAGCCTTGCTCGGCCAGTTTCAGGTTGGCCTCATCCACATGCTCGTACGTGGGCAGGCCCATGTCGTCGAAGGCATTGGCCTGGGCGGCGTTGAGCGGGATTCGGCCACTCATGTACAGCGCAGTTTCTTTGAGCCACGGCTGTTCGCTGGCACTCAGGCTGGCGAAGGTCTGCGTCGCGTCGGTGAAGGCGCCGCTGTAGAACTGGGCGCCGCCGCGCAGGTATGCCAGGAAAGCAATGCCCGGTGCCGAGGTAACGGTGGCGGGCAACTGACTGCTCAGGGCGGCGGCGTCCCAACTGCATGCGTTCAGCAGGTTCAAGCGCGCCTGTGCCAGGTCCTGACGCTCCTGGGCCGGAAGTTCAGGGCTGGCGATCAACTGTTTGATGAAGGCGGCCGCGCTGTCTTCGTTGTTGCTGCGGCAGCGGCTGCCTTCGCCATCGATAAACGCGTTACCGGCAATGCTCGGGACCCTGTCGCCCAGACCCAACGTTTGCAGTGGTTCATCAAGCACCGAGGCCGGCGTGGTGGCCGGTGGCGATACGAGCGCTGGCAGGGGCGCGGGGTCCAGGCGTGTGATGTCGAACGGCACCGGGCCGTAGCCGGCCTCGCGGTCGTGGTCGGCAATGGGCGTCGGATCGAACGCCGGCACGCCTTGGTCCGCCAGTAGCAAGCGCAGATTGACGCGGCTGTCGTTGGTCGGGCTCAGGAACGGCACGCTGTTGCAATGACCGGAGCCTTCGAGCCACCACTCGGCGCTGCACATGTCCTCGTCGAAGCTGGCCTGCGCCGGGAGTGCGAAGGTGGCGCTGATGGCCAGCGCGAGAGTCGACAGCAGTCCGATACGCATGAATTGTCCTTAATCCTGAAACGCCTGAAATCGAGGCCGCGATCATACCGCGTCCGACGCCGAATGCCGCCATGCCGAGCAGCATTTGCAGGCACTGATGGCTATTTGCTTGACGGTTCGGAAGTCTGTCATAGACTCCGACCATCCGTCAGGGAGTCACGGTCATGCCGCGTATTTATGGATTGATGTTTGGATTGTTCGGTCTGGCAGGTTGGGTTCACGCGCAAACGCCCGTGCCAGACGATCCGCTACAGGAGCCCCCGGCGTCCTCCGCCAGCTCAGCCGCCAGCAACGAAGCCCGCGGTGTACTGCGCGCCAAGGACCAGGCGATGCTTGCCAGTGAGCTGCCGGGGCGCATCGTCGAGTTGCCCTTCAGCGAAGGCGAATCCTTTAAAAAGGGCGACACCCTGGCTCGCTTCGACTGCTCGGCCTATCAGGCCCAGCTCAATGCCGCACAGGCCGCCAGCCGTGGCGCGAGTGAAGAACTGGCCCACAACCGGCAGTTGGCCTCGCTGAATTCGGTGGGCCGCTTCGAAGTGGCGCGGGCCGAGGCCAAGCTGACCGAAATCCGTGCGCAATCCCAGGTCTACCAGGTCCAGGTCAAACGCTGCAACGTGGTGGCGCCGTTTGACGGCCAGGTCGTGGAGCGCAAGGTCCAGCGTTATGAAAGCGTGGCCGCTGGCGCGCCGCTGCTGGACATCGTCGACAACCGCACCCTGGAAATCCACTTGCTGGTGCCGTCAAGCTGGATGGCCAGGCTCAAGCCGGGCCAGACTTTCAGCTTCGTCCCCGATGAAACCGGCCAGGCCCTCGATGCCACTGTCAAACGCCTGGGTGCGCGGATCGACGAAGGCAGCCAGACCCTGTTGCTGGTGGCCACGCTGCCGAATGCTAGCGGCCTGCTGGCCGGCATGAGTGGCACGGCGCGTTTTACGGAGCTTAAGTGAACGCGCCGGTCGCGACCGGGGCCGAACAGGTCTTCGCCCGTTTTCTTGAACTTGAACGCCTGACCCGCGCGGCACGCTCCACCGAACAACTGGCCTTCAGCCTGGTGAACGATGGCCAGGCGTTGTTCGGTTTTCGTCACGCCGCGCTGTTGATCGCCGGCAAGGTGCGGGCGGTGACCGGGGTCAGTGCGGTGGAGCCGAATGCGCCGTTCGTGGCTTTTGTCGAGCAGGCCGTGGCGCAACTGTTCAAGCTGGATCTGCTGAAGCAGGCGCGGGTGATTCCCGCCACTTCTTTGAGCGGTGCAATCCAGGCCGACTGGCAGAGCCTCTCGGCGGCGCAGGTGTTCTGGTTGCCGCTGGTCGATCACAAGGGCGAGGTGTTCGGTGGCCTGTGGCTGGCCCGCGATTTGCCGTGGAACCCGTCCGAGCAAGTGCTGTTGTCGCAGCTCGGTGACACCTACAGCCATGCCTGGCTGGCGCTGCAACCGCGTAAACCGTGGCGCTTGCGCTGGACGCACAAACGTCAGGTTGCGCTGGCAGTGGTGGTGTTGCTCGGGTTGCTGATTCCGGTGCGTCAGTCGGTGTTGGCGCCGGCCGAAGTGGTGCCCTTGGGCGGTCGGGTAGTGGCTGCACCGCTGGACGGAGTGATCGCCGAGTTTTTGGTCAAGCCCAACCAGGCCGTTAAGAGTGGCGACCTGCTGCTGCGTTTCGAAAGCACCACCCTCAAGGCCCAGGCCGATGTGGCTGACCGGGCGCTGGGCGTGGCAGAAGCCGAACTCAAGGCCAACGCCCAGCGCGCTTTCGCCGATGCCGAATCGAGCTCGAAAATTGACCTGCTGGCGGCTCGGGTCGAACAGAAACGCGCCGAACGCGATTACGCCCGCGAGCTGCTCAAACGCAGTGAAGTGCGCGCCGAACGTGACGGCATCGCGGTGTTCGCCGACGCCGAGCGCATGACCGGAAAACCGGTGCAGACCGGCGAACGCTTGATGGAAATTGCCGACCCGACCCAGGCCGAACTGCGCATTGAACTGGCGGTGGGCGACGCGATTGCGCTGGAACCGGGCGCGCAAGTGGCGCTGTTTCTCGACAGCGACCCGTTGCAACGCCACCTGGCCCGGCTCGAACGCTCGGCGTACGAGGCGCAAGCCACGGCCGGCGGGCAGTTGGCCTATCGGCTGGACGCGAGTTTCGAGCAGACCCCGCCCCGCATTGGCCTGCGGGGCACGGCAAAAATTTTCGGTGATCGCGCGCCGTTGGCGCTGTATCTGTTGCGCAAACCCCTGGCCGGTTTGCGCCAGAGCGTAGGCCTTTAGATGACATTGCCCAGCCTGCGGGCGGATTTGCAACTGACCCCGGCCGCGCCGGCCCTCGACGGCTCGCCACGCTGGACCCTGGCCGACCCGGTACGCGGGCGTTACTTCAAACTGGGCGCGGCGGCCATGCGCTTGCTGCGGCACTGGTCGCTGGGTGACCCCGAGCAGGTGTTGCGGGCGGCCAATCGTGAGCCAGGGCTGGTCCTGGACGGCCAGGAGCTTGACCAGTTGCTGAGTTTTCTACGCGCCCATGACCTGATCAGCGCGCTCGACCCGCAGCAGCGCGGCAGTTATGGGATCAAGGCTGCCGCGCAACGCCAGAGCCTGTGGCAAATCGTCTTGCATCAGTATTTGTTTTTTCGCATTCCACTGTGGCGCCCGGATGGTTTTCTCAACCGCTCCTGGCCTTGGTTGGCGCGATTCGGCCCTGGTGCCTTGCGTTACGGTTTACCGCTGACGCTGGGGCTTGGGGTGTTTCTGGTGGCGCGGGACTGGCAACGGTTCATCGGGACGTTCCCTCACTTGTTCAGCCTCGGTGGGGCGATGGCGTTTGGCGTGGCGTTGTTCTTCGCCAAGCTCTGTCATGAGTTCGGCCATGCGTTCATGGCCAAGCGTGCGGGGTGTCGGGTGCAGAGCATGGGGGTGGCATTCATGGTGTTGCTGCCGATGTTTTACACCGACGTCAGCGATGCCTGGCGGGTCAATGACCGGCGTGCGCGGCTGCTGATCGGCGCGGGCGGCGTGCTGGCGGAGTTGCTGTTGGCCAGTGTGGCGCTGCTGGCCTGGTCGCTGTTGCCCGATGGGCCGGCGCGCACTGCTGCCTTCATGCTCGCCAGCGCGACCTGGATCACCACGTTGCTGATCAACCTCAACCCGTTCATGCGTTTTGATGGTTACTTTCTGCTCAGTGACTTCTGGGAAGTGGACAATCTCCAGGGCCGGGCGTTTGCCCTGTGCCGTTGGCGCCTGCGCGAGGCGTTGTTCGGCTACGACGAACTGGCCCCGGAGCCGTGGTCGCCGCACATGCAGCGGCGTTTGCTGATCTGGGGCTACGGGGCGTGGCTGTGGCGGGCGGTGCTGTTTTTCGGGATCGCGCTGGCGGTGTATCACCTGTTCTTCAAGCTGCTTGGGATCTTCCTGATGCTGGTGGAACTGGTGTGGTTCATCTTTTTGCCGATTGTGCGCGAGTGGCGCGAATGGTGGACCCGTCGCGAGCAGGCGTATGCGCCACGGGTGTTGCTCAGCACGCTGGGTGTGTTGGTGCTGCTGCTGGTACTCGCGCTGCCATGGCGCAGCGCGGTGGAGTTGCCGAGCATGCTTGAGGCCGGGCGCGTCAGCGCGTTGCATGCGCCGGTGGCGGCGCGGGTCAAGCAGGTGAACGTCAGCGACGGGCAAGTGGTTGCTCAGGGGCAGGTATTGATCGAGCTGGAATCACCGGACCTGGATTCACGCCAGGCCATTGTGCGCCGGGAAATCGAGATTCAGCAGTTGCAGATGCGCCGACAGGCCGGGCGCAGTGAGACCGCGGCCGATGCCGGGATCGTCGAACAACGGCTGGCCGAAGCGGTGGCGCAGTACCGTGGCCTGGCGGCGCAGCGTGAACGCTTGCTGTTGCGTGCGCCTCAGGCGGGCACCGTGCGCGATCTGTTGCCGCAACTGAGTGTCGGTCGCTGGTTGTCGACCAAGGATGCCTTGGCCCGGGTGGTCGAGGAGGGCGTGCGGTTGCGCGGCTATCTGGCCGAGGCCGAGTTGTGGCGGGTTGCGCCGGGCGCCACGGGGCGATTTATCGCCGATGACCCGATGCACCCGGCGGTCGAGGTGCAGCTCAGTGAGATCGACACCAACGGTGCGGCGTATGTCGAGCAGGAGGCGCTGACCTCCGACCACCATGGGCCGATTGCCGTGCGCCGCGATGAAAGCCGTCGCGCCGAGCCGGTGCAGGCGCAATACGCGGTCCGGTTCGAGGCACCGGGTGCCACGGCCACGCCGCACCAGCCATTGCGGGGCGTGGTGGTGTTGCAGGGGCGCAGTGAGTCAATCGTGGGCACTGCCTGGCGTCGGTTGGCGGCGCTGGGCGTCAGGGAGAGTGGTTTTTAGCGCAGGGAGAAGGCTCATGCTGAACAACAATGCGAATGCCTCGGATGGCTTGGTCGTGCGCCCGTCGCGAGGCACTGACGGGCCGTTTCTGCAAAGCCTCTATCGTTCGGCACGCAGTGATCTGCAATGGATCGATGGCGAACAGGAGCAGGTCGAACAGGTCATCGCACAGCAGTTTCAGGTACAGGAAACGGGCGCGGGCGAGAACTTTCCCAATGCCATGCACTACGTGATCGAAAAGCTCGGCACTGCGATTGGCGCCTTGAGCACCGACTTTGGGCCCAACGAGATCCGGGTGCTGTACCTGGCGTTTATCCCCGCTGCTCGTGGCCGGGGTTATGGCCGTACGGTGCTCAAAGGCGTGCAGAAAGCCGCCGAGCAGATCCGTTGCCCGGTGGCCACGGTGGTCTGGGCCAGCAACCCCCATGCCCGTCAGCATTACCTGGCACTGGGCTTTCAGGTTGAAGAGCAAAACCCGGCGGCCGAGCGGCTGGTCTGGTATCCGGGGCCGCGCTGATGGCGCTGGGGTGCTGAGGAGGGCGTAAAAAACCTCGCCACGGCGCGTGCTTGATGGGCTTCAAACACGGTCTTTTCAGTTGAAGGCGATAAAGAAGTAACCCAGCGTCGGGTCGCGGCCCATGGCCGGAATCCGCGACACGAATACACCCTTCAAGCAGCCGAATCCGGGTAGTTCCAACTCGCATAAACCATCGACAAAGGAGGTCGGCTCCAGGCTGTTCAACTCGACGCTGAAGGGCATGCGCGTACTGTTCGGCATACGTGCCTGCGGCGTGTCCTTGATGGATTCGATCTGGATCGGCAGGACGCTGCCGTCTGGCAGAGACAGGGTGCAGGGTTTCCCCAGCAGAGGCTGGAAATGCTCACTCTTGACCAGTTGCAGCATGGCGCGACTCCGGGGAAGGGAAGGTGCCGGGGGCTGAGCCCCCGGCTGGAACCTCAGTTGCGTGAAGGAAACAGCCCGTTCAGGGCTATGCTGAAGTTGATCACCAGGAAGGGGTTCATCACCTCAAGCGGTAACCCGGTGCCGGTGGCGGATACCGTGCCGGTGATGGCTGTACTCACACCCTGCAACGGCACCGGCGTGGCGCCTTGCCCGTCGGAATAGACCGTGGCCGTGCCCGGACCGCCGCCGGAGGTGCCGATGAATGAATTGGTAGCCGTCGGGACACTGACCGGGTTGCTGGCAGGGTTGGCCAGTTTCACCGTGGTGGTGGCGCTCAGGCCTGCGAGGGTGTGCGTGTGGGTGGGCAGGTTGTTGAGGGTGGGGACGACGCTTTCGGTGCCCGAGAACTGGCCGATGACACGGGGCGTCAGGCCCAGCCCGTTACCCTGGCCGACGGGAAACCGTCCTTGCAGGTTCGGCAACTGGAAATTGGTGGTGCCGTTGCCGCCGTAGTAGGTCCCGAGCAGTGCAAACATCGCTTGGTACTGTGAGACACCCAGTGTCTGGCCATTACAGGTCGACCAGCCGTTGGGAGGGTAGTTAAAAGCAAATGCCTGAATGGTGCCGATGAAAACTTCCATAGATCCTCATCCTTCTGATTATGGTAGGGCGCTTTCTTGGGTGCGCTTCAGGCGCTGGAGAGGCCGTGTCGATACAGCCGATTCCATTCACTGCAAGGGCCGGTCACGCAGTGCTGAGCGTAGACGCTGATGATGCGTGTTGCCGGGTGTCGGCCGTTTCGGTGCCGAGCGGTGCACGTCGCGCGGGCCGTCGAGGGTTGTCCTACAGTTACCGGGTGATGCAGCGGACCAATGGGTAATGGACAGAATGTCGAGCCGACGTGTGATCGAGGCGGGTAAACCGGCCGGGGAGTTCTCGGCGTTGCGGCAGGAGTCGGTTGCCCGACAGGTGTGGCGGTGGGTCGGGGGATACTGGTTCCTGTCGATTATGGTTGTGGCGACCGTCGTGCGCTTTTATGACCTCACGGCCGCCGCCATCTGGGGAGATGAAGGCTCCAGCCTGTTGATGAGCCAGTATTCATTGGCCGGTATCTGGTTTCATGCCGCCCATGATGTGCACCCGCCGCTGTACTTCGTGATCCTGCATGGCTGGATCGCGCTGTTTGGCGATGGCATTTTTTCGATCCGCTGCCTGAGCGCAGTGCCCGGCATCGCGACCGTGGCGCTCGGGGTCTGGCTCACGCGGCTGATCGCCAGTCGCCGTGCGGCGCTGCTGGCCGGGTTGCTGCTCGCACTGTTGCCCACGGCGGTGCGTTACAGCCAGGAAGTGCGGATGTATTCGTTGCTGGGCCTGTGGCTGCTGGGCGCGACCCTTGCCTTGGTGTACTGGATCAAGTACCCGAACCGCACGCGTTACCTGTTGATTTACGTGCTGTTGATGACCGCTGCGTTTTACACCCACTACTTCACCGCACTGTGCGTGCTCGCCCATTGGTCCTATTTGCTGGTGCTGCGTTGGCAACCGGCCAGCCCGATGCGTTACGTCAACCGCCCGGCCTGGTGGCTGGCGAACGTGGCGATTGTGTTGCTTTACCTGCCCTGGGTGCCGGGGCTGGTGGACCTGGTGCGCCATGTCGATGAGCTCAAGGCCAATGGTGATGTGGGCTGGGAGTCGCCGGTGACCTTCGACGCGCTGCCTTCGATGATCTGGTCGTTCCTGCTGCAAGATGATGGCGAAGCCTTGCCCTGGCCGGTTTTCGCCGCATTACCGCTGCTGATGCTGGGCGTCGTGGGCTGGGCGGTGGTGACGGATCGCAGCCGTTACCGCTGGAGCACTTTGCTGGCGATCTATGCCGTGTTGCCGCTGCTGACGGTGTTTGGCGTGTCATTCATTTCGCCGGTCTTCATCGAGCGATACCTGACGGCGTACGCCATCGCTTTCCCGTTGCTCATCGCGCTGGCCTGTGCGCGCTTGTATCGGCATGTTCGGTGGCTGGCAGTGACAGTGCTGGTGCTGATTGCCGGGGTCGAGCTGGCAGGGTTGAAAAACAACAGCACCGTCGATGTGCATGATCAGGTGAGCGTCATGGTCGATTACGTAAACCGGCATTATGTGCCGGGTGACCGGATCGTCATCAGTGACCTGCTGTGGTACTTGAGTTACGTCTATTACAACCGTACCGACGCCCAGCCGTTGCTCTACACCCCACCCTCGGCCGACGGCGTATCCAGCCGCCCGAACGCATACGGCTTTGGCACGCTGGTGGAGGCGCAAGCGCCGCATATCTACCTCGACAGCCTGACAACCCTGGCCCGTGGCACCGGGCGAGTCTGGTTGATCAGCACGTATGACCAGCCGGATGAGTTTGCACCGTTGCCCGCCGGTTGGCAGGTCCTCGGCGAGACCGAGTCAGGCAATGCCCGGGCGCGGCTGTTTTTGATGGGCAAGGCCAGGCCGAACGCTTCTTGAGCGGGCCATCGGTTTCAGGTCGATTCATCGCCGCTGCGCAACGCTTTCAAGCTTAAACGCTTCACCCCGCGTGGCCGCGTGCTCGGTGACTTTTTGAGCATGCTTTTGTTGTGGTCTTGCTCCGATTTGATATCAAAACACCACTAGTTGATTGTGATTTCATGGTCTACGCTCTGCCACAAAAGGACTGACATTTAGGGTGAAGGGATGCAGCAGTTCCACTTTATCTCCGGCTTGCCGCGCTCAGGCTCGACCCTGCTTTCTGCCATTTTGTTGCAGAACCCGCGCTTTCATGCCGGCATGAGCAGCCCCCTCGGATCGCTGTTCTCCAGTGTCCTGGAGCAATGCAGTGCCGGCAGCGAATTTGGCGCGGTGATCGACACTCCGCTACGCCGTCGTCTATTGCGCGGTCTGTTCGACTCCTTCTATGCCGATCAGGCAGATACACCCGTTATCTTCGATACCAATCGCCAATGGTGCTCGCGTCAGCCTGCGCTACGGGAGCTGTTTCCCAAGGCCAAAACCATTGCCTGTGTGCGCAATGTCGCCTGGGTGATGGACAGCCTTGAGCGTCTGTACCGCGCTAACCCCTTCGAGAACACCAAACTGTTCAACGATGAAATCGAGCGCAATACCGTTTACAGCCGTTGCGAAACCCTGGCGCAGCGCAATCGCCTGGTGGGGTTTGCCTGGACGGCGTTGAAAGAGGCTTATTACGGCGAAAACGCCGACTCGCTGCTGATCGTCGATTACGACCTGCTGAGCCAGGCCCCTGATCGGGTCATGCGGTTGATCTACGATTTCATCGACGAACCCTGGTTCGAGCACGATTTCAACAACCTCGCCTATGACGCGCCGGAATTCGATCAGGCGCTCGGGGTATCGGGGCTGCACAAGGTCAAACCCAGGGTTCGCCTGGAGTCGCGGCGCACCATTCTGCCGCCGGACCTGTTCGACAAATACGCAGAGTTGTCCTTTTGGCACGATGGCTCTGCCAGCGCTGCCAATGTCATTCGTATGAAAGCCGACGCCGCGGTCAGTTGATCGCAGCGTTTTCATTGACGCGGTATGAATGTTCGAGTCCGGGTGAGCAGCATGTGGTGGAGCAAAGGCAAGTCGCGGGTCACGGAGGGCGCACGCGTCCTGGCATCGCCAATGATCATGTCCCTGGAACCGCGAATGCTGTTCGACGGCGCAGTGGCGGCCACGGTTGCCGATACCGCCGCCCAAGCTGACAGCCACGCCACGGCGGACGCTGCCAAGGCACCGGTTGCCGATCACCCGGTGGCCAGCAAGGACACCCACGGCCAGACGGACAACACGTCAGCGGCTACGCCCGCGCCTGCTGCGACGCCCACCGCCGTACCCGGTCAGAGCGTGGTGTTCGTCGACTCGCGCATCAAGGACGCCGATAGCCTGCTTAAAGGCGTGGCACCCGGCACCCAGGTGGTCCAGCTCGACCCGACCAAGGATGGTTTGCAGCAAATCGCTGATTATCTGGATACCCATCACGGCGTGAGCACCGTGGAAATCATCGCCCACGGCAATAGCGGCGACTTGTGGCTGGGCGACACTTACCTGTCGGCCGATAACGTGGCGGCTCGCAGCGAGGTGCTGGCGCGCATCGGCAATGACATGAACGTCGGCGGTGACATTCTGATCTACGCCTGCAACACCGCCGCAGGTGACAAGGGCATCAACTTTGTCGACTCGCTGGCGCAACTTACCGGGCGCGATATCGCCGCGTCGAACAACCGTACCGGTGTGAGCGGTGACTGGGATCTGGAAATCGCGACCGGCACCATCGAGAGCCATAACGTGCTGTCGGCCCAGTCCATGACTGCGTATCAGTACAGCCTGGCGACCCTGACGGTCACCAACAACGGTGACAGTGGGGTCGGCTCATTGCGTCAGGCGCTGAGCGATGCCGTGGTGGGTGACACGGTGACGTTCAGCACCACCATGACGGTCAATCTGAACGCGCAACTGACCATTACCAAGAACGTCACAGTGGAAGGTGACCTGAACCATGACGGCATTGCCGATGTGACCCTCAACGGTCAGTACAAAACCCGGGTGCTTCAGGTCGCTTCCGGGGTCACTGCGACCCTCGACGGGCTGATCATCAAACAAGGCCTGGTGGCCGGCAATGGTGCCGCCGCCGGTACGGACGGCACGGCGGCCATGGGCGGCGGTATTTTCAATTCCGGCAACCTGACCCTCAAGAACGTCACCGTGACCAGCAACGCCGCTTCGGGCGGCGGTGGCGGTGGCGGGGTTACCGCACCTTACGTCGGTGGCGCGGTCGGTGGCGGCGGCGGCGGTGGTGGTGCATTGGGCGGGCAAGCCGGCGGTCATGGTGGCACCTCCGGCTTCGGCACGGGTGTGTACGGCGGTACGAGCGGTAGTGCCAACACGGGCGGTAACGGCGGCGGGTACAACCCCAACTACATGGGCGGTCGCGGCGGCAGCAGCAGCGGTGGCGCGGGCGGCGTGGGAGCTGCCAACTACAGCAGCGGTGGCGCGGGCGGTACGGCGAACAACGGCACGATTTCCATCGGCGGTGGCGGTGGCGGCTCCGGTTGGGACAAGCCCGGCCGGGCCGGGGCGTCGGCTGCCGGTGGTATTTACAACGCCAGTAGCGGCACCCTGACGGTCATTGGCACCTCGGTGATTTCCGGCAACATCGCCGCCGGTGGTGGCGGTGGTGGCGGTGGTGGCCTGGGCGGTTCCGCCGACTCCGGCGGTGCGGCCGGTAAAGGCGTCGGTGCGATCTGGAACAAAGGTACGGTATTGATGACCGCCGCCAACTTCGCGGCGCTGTCCGGTAACGTCGGTGGCAGTGGCTCCGGCGGTCCGGCGCTGGGTGGCGGTAGTACCGGTGCCAGCGTGGCGGCCGTGAACAATATCTTCAACGACGGCGGCACCGTGAACACCGCCTATGCACCGACACCGAGCGCTACCATCGTGGTGGCGAACAGCGCCCTGCACATCGGCCAGACCTCGCTTGTGACCATTACCTTCACTGAGGCGGTGACCGGTTTCACCAACGCCGACCTGACGATTGCCAACGGCACGCTGAGCGCGGTGAGCAGCAGCGATGGCGGGGTGACCTGGACGGCGACTCTCACCCCGACCAACGCCATTACTGACACCACTAACCTGATCACCCTGGATAACACCGGGGTCCAGAGTGTGTCGCTGGGCACAGCCGGGGTTGGCACCAGCACGTCCAACAATTACGCCATCGATACCGTACGGCCGACCGCGACCATTGTGTTCACCGATACCGCACTGAAAATCGGCGACACCTCACTGGTCACCTTCACGTTCTCTGAGGCCGTGAGTGGTTTCACCAACGCGGACCTGACGATTGCCAACGGCACCCTGACCGCCGTGAGCAGCAGTGATGGCGGCATTACCTGGACCGGGACCTTCACCCCGACCGCGAGCATCACCGACACGACCAACCTGATCACCCTGGACAACACCGGTGTGGCGGACCTGGCCGGCAACGCCGGGACGGGCACCACCGACTCCAATAACTACGCCATCGACACCGTACGTCCGACCGCCACGATTGTGCTGGCTGACCCGACGCTGACCGCAGGCGAAACCTCGCTGGTGACCATCACGTTCAGTGAGGCCGTGAGTGGTTTCACCAACGCGGACCTGAGCATCGCCAACGGCACGCTGAGCGCGGTGAGCAGCAGCGATGGCGGGATCACCTGGACCGCGACCTTCACCCCGACCGACGGGGTGTTCGACGCCACCAACCTGATCACCCTGAACAACAGCGGTGTGGCGGACCTGGCGGGTAACGCCGGCAGCGGCACCACCGACTCGGGCAATTACGTGGTCAACACGGCGCGGCCGACCGCCACTATCGTGGTGGCGGACAATGCCCTGAGAATCGGCGAAACCTCGCTGGTGACCATCACCTTCAACCAGGCCGTGAGCGGTTTCACCAACGCCGACCTGACCATTGCCAACGGTACATTGACTGCGGTGAGCAGCAGCGACGGCGGTATTACCTGGACCGCGACCTTTACCCCGAGCAGCAGCATCACCGACGCGACCAACCTGATCACCCTGGACAATAGTGGCGTCCAGGCCGTCAGCACGGGCAACGTCGGCAGCGGCAGCACGGATTCGAACAACTACGCCATCGACACCGTGCGGCCAACCGCGACCATCGTGATCGCGAGCTCGACACTGGCCATTGGTCAGACCTCGCTGGTGACCATCACCTTCAGCGAGGCGGTGACCGGCTTCACTAACGCCGACCTGACGATTGCCAACGGCACGTTGAGCGCCGTGAGCAGCAGTGATGGCGGGATCACCTGGACGGCAACCTTTACGCCGAGCGCCAGCATCAGCGATGCGACCAACCTGATCACCCTGGACAACACCGGTGTGGCGGACCTGGCCGGCAACGCGGGCAGCGGCACCACGAATTCGAACAATTACGCCATCGACACCGCACGTCCGACCGCCACGATTGTGCTGGCCGACCCGACGCTGAGCGCAGGCGAAACCTCGCTGGTGACCATCACCTTCAGTGAGGCCGTGAGCGGTTTCACCAACGCCGACCTGACGATCCCCAACGGTACGCTGAGCGCGGTCAGCTCCAGCGACGGCGGGATTACCTGGACCGCGACGTTTACGCCCACCAGCGGTATCAATGACACCACCAACCTGATCACCCTGAACAACGCCGGTGTGGCGGACCTGGCCGGTAACGCGGGTTCAGGCGTCACCAATTCGAACAACTTCACCATCGATACCGTGCGTCCGACGGCGACCATCATCGTGGCCGACAATGCCCTGAAAATCGGCGAAACCTCGCTGGTGACCATCACCTTCAACGAGGCCGTGAGCGGCTTCACCAACGCCGACCTGACCATCGCCAACGGTACGTTGAGTGCAGTGAGCAGCAGCGACGGCGGGATCACCTGGACGGCGACCTTTACGCCGAGCAGCAGCATCACCGACGCGACCAACCTGATCACCCTGGACAATAGCGGCATCCAGGCTGTCAGCTCGGGCAACGTCGGCAGCGGCAGCACGGATTCGAACAACTACGCTATCGACACCGTGCGGCCAACCGCGACCATCGTGATCGCGGACTCGACACTGGCGATTGGTCAGACCTCGCTGGTGACCATCACCTTCAGCGAGGCGGTGACCGGCTTCACCAATGCCGACCTGACGATTGCCAACGGCACGTTGAGCGCCGTGAGCAGCAGTGATGGCGGGATCACCTGGACGGCGACCTTTACGCCGAGCGCCAGCATCAGCGATGCGACCAACCTGATCACCCTGGACAACACCGGTGTGGCGGACCTGGCCGGCAACGCGGGCAGCGGCACCACGGATTCGAACAATTACGCCATCGACACCCAGCGTCCGACCGCCACGATTGTGTTGGCCGACCCGACGCTGAGCGCAGGCGAAACCTCGCTGGTGACCATCACCTTCAGTGAGGCCGTGAGCGGTTTCACCAACGCCGACCTGACGATCCCCAACGGTACGCTGAGCGCGGTCAGCTCCAGCGACGGCGGGATTACCTGGACCGCGACGTTTACGCCCACCAGCGGTATCAATGACACCACCAACCTGATCACCCTGAACAACGCCGGTGTGGCGGACCTGGCCGGTAACGCGGGTTCAGGCGTCACCAATTCGAACAACTTCACCATCGATACCGTGCGTCCGACGGCGACCATCATCGTGGCCGACAATGCCCTGAAAATCGGCGAAACCTCGCTGGTGACCATCACCTTCAACGAGGCCGTGAGCGGCTTCACCAACGCCGACCTGACCATCGCCAACGGCACGTTGAGCGCCGTGAGCAGCAGTGATGGCGGTATCACCTGGACGGCGACTTTTACCCCGAGCAGCAGCATCACTGACGCGACCAACCTGATCACCCTGGACAATACCGGCGTCCAGGCTGTCAGCTCGGGCAATGTCGGCAGCGGCAGCACGGATTCGAACAACTATGCCATCGACACCCAGCGTCCGACGGCGACCATCGTGGTGACGGACAACGCGCTGGGGATCGGTCAGACCTCGCTGGTGACCATCACCTTCAGTGAAGCAGTGACTGGTTTCACCAACGCCGACCTGACGATCGACAACGGTACGCTGAGTGCGGTGAGTAGCAGCGATGGCGGCGTGACCTGGACCGCCACACTGACGCCGGTGAACGGCGTCACTCACAGCGGCAATGTGATCACGCTGGACAACACCGGCGTGACAGACCTGTCCGGCAATGCCGGTACTGCGACCACCGATTCCAATACTTACGCTATCGATAGCCAGCGCCCGACCGCGACCATCGTGCTGGCCGATTCGACCCTGGCCGCCGGTGAAACCTCGCTGGTGACCATCACCTTCAGCGAGGCGGTGACCGGCTTCACCAACGCCGACCTGACGATCCCCAACGGTACGCTGACTGCGGTCAGCAGCAGCGATGGCGGTATCACCTGGACGGCGACCTTTACTCCTACTGCGGGCATCAACGACACCACCAACCTGATCACCCTGGCCAACGCCGGCGTGGCCGACCTGGCTGGCAACGCGGGCAGCGGCACCACCAGTTCCGCCAACTTCACCATCGATACCGTGCGTCCGACGGCGACCATCATCGTGGCCGACAACGCACTGAAAATCGGTGAAACCTCGCTGGTGACCATCACCTTCAACGAGGCCGTGAGCGGCTTCACCAACGCCGACCTGACCATCGCCAACGGTACGTTGAGCGCAGTGAGCAGCAGCGACGGCGGGATCACCTGGACGGCGACGTTTACGCCGAGCAGCAGCATCACCGATGCGACCAACCTGATCACCCTGGACAATACTGGCGTCCAGGCTGTCAGCTCGGGCAACGTCGGCAGCGGCAGCACGGATTCGAACAACTACGCCATCGATACCGTGCGGCCAACCGCGACCATCGTAATCGCGGACTCGACACTGGCCATTGGTCAGAGCTCGCTGGTGACCATCACCTTCAGCGAGGCCGTGACCGGCTTCACCAATGCCGACCTGACGATTGCCAACGGCACGTTGAGCGCCGTGAGCAGCAGTGATGGCGGTATTACCTGGACGGCGACCTTTACGCCGAGCGCCAGCATCACCGATGCGACCAACCTGATCACCCTGGACAACACCGGTGTGGCGGACCTGGCCGGCAACGCGGGCAGCGGCACCACCGACTCCAACAACTATGCGGTCGACACCCAGCGTCCGACCGCCACGATTGTGTTGGCCGACCCGACGCTGAGCGCAGGCGAAACCTCGCTGGTGACCATCACCTTCAGTGAGGCCGTGAGCGGTTTCACCAACGCCGACCTGAGTGTGCCCAACGGAACCTTGAGCGCGGTCAGCTCCAGCGACGGCGGGATTACCTGGACCGCGACGTTTACGCCCACCAGCGGTATCAATGACACCACCAACCTGATCACCCTGAACAACAGCGGTGTGGCGGACCTGGCCGGTAACGCGGGTTCAGGCATCACCAGTTCGAGCAACTTCACCATCGACACCGTGCGTCCGACCGCCACCATCGTGATTGCCGACACGGCGCTGAAGGCCGGTGAAACCACGGTGGTGACCATCACCTTCTCCGAGGCGGTCAGCGGACTCACCGGCGCCGACCTGACGGTGGCCAACGGCACGCTGGGCATTTTCAGCACGGGCGATGGCGGCATCACCTGGACGGCGACCTTTACCCCAAGCAGCAATATCACCGACACCAGCAACCTCATTACCCTGGACAACAGCGGCGTCACGAATGGGTCGGGCAACAGCGGCTCCGGTACCACGGATTCCAATAACTACGCCATCGACACCGCCCGTCCTACGGCGACCATCGTCGTCGCCCATCCGCTGCTGGGCATTGGCCAGACCTCGCAGGTCACTATCACCTTCAGTGAGGCCGTCAGTGGTCTGGATGTGTCCGATTTCAGCGTGGCCAACGGCACGCTGTCCAATCTGCTGAGCAGTGACGGCGGCACGACCTGGACCGCAACCCTGACACCGACCGCGAACATCAACGACACCACCAACCAGGTCACCCTCGACACTGCCGGTGTGCTGGATGCGGCCGGCAACGCGGGCAGTACCGTTGCCCTGTCCAACAACTACGTGCTCGACGTCGACCGCCCTACCGCGACCATTGTCGTCGCCAAGTCGCTTGTGGGTATCGGCCAGACCTCGTTGGTAACCATCACCTTCACTGAAGCGGTGAGCGGTTTCGACCTCTCCGACCTGAGCGTGACCAACGGTACGCTGTCCAACCTGGCCAGCAGTGACGGTGGCAAGACCTGGACCGCGACATTTACACCGACGCCGAACGTGACCGATCCCACCAACCTGATTGTGCTCGACAACAGCAACGTGACCGACCTCGCGGGCAATGCCGGAATAGGCCTGGGCATCTCCAACAACTATGGGTTGGACAGTGACCGTCCCACCGCGACCATCGTGATCGACAACCCGAACCTGGGTATTGGCCAGACCTCGCAGGTGACCTTCACCTTCAGCGAGGCCGTGAAGAATTTCACGTTGTCCGACATCAGCGTGGCCAACGGCACGCTGTCCAACCTGGTCAGCAGCAACGGCGGCAAGATCTGGACCGCCACCCTGACACCGGCAGCCAATACCAACGATGCGACCAACTTCATCGGGCTGGATGCCGCCAATGTGGCCGATCGCGCGGGGAACACCGGGTCAGGTGTCGCGATCTCCAACAACTTTGCAATCAACACCGTGCCTGCGGTGAAACCACCGACACCACCGACGGCCGGGGTTTCGTTCGGCGATCCGCAGTTCCGCATCAGTGACCCGGTACTGCCGCAAGACGTGCCGAATGTGCCGCTGCAACCGATTGTGTTCACACCACCGACCGGCAACCTCGGCTCACCGCTGACCTTTGCGCCGCTGTTCGAACAGCGCGTGCTGGGCGATGGCATCCGTCCACTGGGCGATATCTTCATCAGCCGGGGCGAATTGGCCCCCAGTTACCTCGCTCAAGTATTTGGTAGCAGCGAGAACGCGGGTGACGGTGCCAGTCACGGTTTCTTAGGCTTTGGCAGTGGTGATGGCGGGGTGTTCGGCAACAGCACCTTGTCGACGTTGTTCCATGAGGACGCCGCGTCACAGGATGATTCGTTCAACGTTTTTGATCGTTCTGCGGTCAACGGCGGTGAAATTGCCCAGACGGCGCAAGGGATGTTCGGCGCGCCGACCCTGGGTGAGCAACTGCAACACCTGAGAAACACCGAACAACGGCAAATCGACGTATTAGCCGCCGCTTTACAACAGGTTGGCATCAGCGAAATGCAGGCCTGACAGACACCTTAACCATGCGGTACCCAGGGGCGAGACAGGGATGAAGAAAAGTCAGAAGTTGTTCGGCGCCAGCCTCTTGGCGTTGATGGTCAGCGGATGCGCCGTCACCAGTGATCCGATTGAGCGCAGTGTCAGTGAGCAACGTGGCAGAACCGATCTGCTGAATATGTACAAGGGGCAGGAGCCGCTCAGTGGCCCGCTGACCCTGCACCAGGCCATGGCCCGCGCGGTGAAGTACAACCTCGAAGGCCGGTTGAAAATCATGGAAGAGGCGCTGGCCAAGCGCCAACTCGACCTCGCCAGTTTCGACATGCTGCCACGCATGGCGCTGGACGCCGGGTATGTGGGGCGTAACAACGTCAGCGCCTCCAGCAGCCAGAGCGTGCGCACCGGCACCCAGTCCCTGGAACCGTCCACCTCGCAGGACCGCGACCGCGATGTGGCGGACCTGACCATGGTCTGGAACGTGCTCGACTTCGGTGTCAGCTACATCAGCGCCAAGCAGCAGGGCGACCAGCGCCTGATCGTGCAAGAGCGGCGGCGCAAGGTCATCAACACCATCGTTCAGGACGTGCGCTCCGCCTATTGGCGCGCTGTGGCAGCCGAGCGTCTGCTCGGTCAGATCGACAGCCTCATGGCACGGGTCGAGCAAGCCCAGGCCAACAGCCAGAGCATGAGCGAGCAACGTATTGGCGACCCGATACAGGCCTTGAGTTACCAGCGTTCCCTGATCGAGGCCACCCGCCAGTTGCAGGAGCAGCGTCGGGCGTTATCCCTGGCCAAGACCGAACTGGCGACCCTGATCAACCTGCCGCTGGGCACCGACCTGAAACTGGCAACACCGGACGACTACCCGATTCCCGAGTTGAAAGTCAGCCTCGCCGCCCTGGAGCAGGAAGCCCTTACCAGTCGTCCGGAGCTGCGTGAGCAGGACTACCAGACGCGCATCAGCGCCGCTGAAACCCGCAAAGCCATGCTGCGCCTGCTGCCGGGTCTGGAGTTCTCCGCTGGCGGGCATTACGACAGCAACTCGTTCCTGGTGGATTCGAGCTGGGCCGACTATGGCGTGAAAGTCACCTGGAACCTGTTCAACGTGATTTCCGCCCCGGCGGCCATCGACGTGGCCAAGGCCGGCGAAGAAGTGGCGGCCGCGCGGCGTCAGGCGATGTCGATCGCCATCCTGGCGCAGCTCTACGTGGCCAGGGCCAACTATCAAGAAGCACTGCGCCAGTTCAAGACCAACCAGCAACTGTCGGACATCGACGGGCAAATTGTCGGTCAGTTGCGCAACCGTCATGAGGCTGCCGGCATCGGTGAGCTGGACCTGATTCAGGGCGAGTTGAACAACCTGAAAGCCGATTTGCGTCGCGACCTGTCGTACGCCGACCTGCGCAACGCGTATGGGCAGATTTTTGCCAGTGCCGGGCTTGATCCGTTGCCGGACCAAGTGCAATCGACGCAGGTACAGTCCATCGCCACGGCGCTGGCCAGTCGTGAGTCGGCATGGGCGTCGGGCAACATCAGCGTGCCGGTGGCCCGTGCCCCTGCGCAGTAATCTGCTGGCGCCCACCGCCAGCATCAGTCGGGCACAACGCGAAGACCGCCACGGTCATCGCGGGGTGGCCATCTTGCTGACCGGGTTGCCGGCAGCAGGCAAGTCGACCCTCGCCCAGGCGCTGCACGCCGTGTTGTTCGAGCGCGGCGTGCAGAGCCTGGTGCTCGACGGCGACGGGCTGCGGGTCGGGCTCAATCGCGACTTGGGGTTTGCCGACCAGGACCGTCAGGAAAACATTCGCCGCGCCAGCGAGGTGGCGGCGTTACTGGTGGAAAACGGGCAGATCGTGATTCTGGCGATGATTGCGCCGTTGGTGGAGCTGCGCGAAGTCTTCGCCCGGCGATTGGGCGAGGACTACCACGAAGTCTGGTGCAGTGCCTCGCTTGACGTCTGCGAGCAGCGTGACCCCAAAGGTCATTACGCCCGTGCTCGCAGCGGTGAACTGCCGGGGTTCACCGGCGTCTCTGCACCTTACGAACCGCCCGCGTCGGCAGCGTTGGTACTCGATACCGGCCAGTTGTCGGTGGACTCCTGCCTCGACCGTTTACTGACCTGGCTCGGCGAGTGCGCGGTGCTGCCGAAACGATGAACCGGCCGGCATTTTCCCGACTGCCTGTGACGGTGCATCTGCCGTTGCTGTTGCAGGCGCTGGCGCAGATCAAACACAGCGACTGGCACTGCCATTTCAACAGCAACTACTTCAGCGGTGAGTGGAGCGGCGTGGCGCTGATCAGCGCGGCCGATGCGCTGACGGAACTGTCCCCCGGCCACGGGGCGCCGCTGCGGCGGGCGCCGTGGCTGCTCGATGATCGCTGGCGCCAGGCGTTGCAGAATCTACCCCTGGACATCGTATCGGCCCGGTTGCTGAGACTGGGGCCGGGCAGTCGCATTCACGAGCACCGCGACTACGACCTTGAAGGGACCGAGGCCGATGTGCGACTACACATTCCCTTGCTCAGCCCACCTGATGTCGACTTCATGCTCGACGGCTTACGCATTCCGATGAGTGCCGGCGAATGCTGGTTTCTCGACTTGTCGCGGCCCCACAGCGTCGATAACCGCGATCGCCGCGAGCGGGTGCATCTGGTGATGGATTGCCGTCCCGGTCCTTGGCTGGAGCAGGCGATTGTCGAGGGTGCGGCCACCACGCCGGAACCGGGTGCTGGCCGTGCGGCGCAAGCGCTGGTGCAGTTTCGACGCCTGTTGGAGCGCGACCCGCAGCTCTGCCAGACCTTGCAGGGCGTGACCGACAGCGAAGCCTTTATTGCCACCACCCTGACGCTGGCCGCCGAGCGTGGCCTGTCGTTTTCCCGTGAAGAGCTACGCGCCGCGATGCGCAATGGCCGGCGCCAATGGAACGAACAATGGAGCGCTTGAACCTTGACGGCTGGCTGCCGATTCGCCTCTGGCAACAGACCGGGGAGTGGCGGGTCGATTGGTGCTGGTTTGGCAATCAGCCGTTGCACCAGCCGTTTTTCCGCGACGCGGTGGAGGAGGCGTTGCGCCTGCCGTTCAATCAGGCCTTTGGCCGTCAAACACCGCTGCGAGTGTTGAGTGTCTGGCAGTCGATCAGCCCGGGGCTGGCGCCAGGCGCCTTCATTTTTCACGCATCACGCTGTGGTTCGACACTGATCGCTCAGATGCTCGCGCAACTCGATAACCACATCGTCATTTCCGAACCGCCGCCACTGGACGCCTTGCTGCGCAGCGGCTTGCCGGCTCTGGAGCGTAATGCGGCCATTCGCGGCCTGTTCTCGGCGTACGGCCAGCGACGGCGAGGCGTGGAGCAACGGCTGGTGATCAAGCTGGACGCCTGGAACCTCGGTGAGCTGGCGCTATTGCGGGAGTGTTTTCCTGACACGCCCTGGTTGTTTGTTTACCGCGACCCATTGGAAATCGCTGTCTCTCATCTGCGTCGACCAGGCATGCACATGGTGCCGGGGTTGATCGGCGCGAGCGTACTGGACGATGGGGCGGCGTTTGAAGGGCAAGAAGACTTCATCGCCCGACGCCTGGGCACGTTGCTGCAAACAGCAGTTGAGCATTGCCGCGAATTTTCCGGGCTGGCGGTCAACTACAGTGAGTTGCCGGGAGCGATGGAAGGACGTTTGGCCGAGTTTTTTGCGCTGGATTCCGAGCAGCAAACGCGGGTGTTCAGCGCCGTGAATCAGCACTCCAAGCAACCGAGCGAAACGTTTCTGGCCGACGGCGAAAACAAGCAGCAAGAGGCCTCGCCTCTGCTCAGAGAACGCGTAGAGTTCTGGACGCGTGGACCTTATGAAGCACTGGAACACTGGCGAACCGCGTCTTGTGGCGAGGGAGCTTGCTCCCGCTTGGCCGTGGAGCGGCCCTGAATCCGGCGGCGGTATTTTTCAGGCACACCGCATTGGCTGAATTGCGACGGCTTCGCCGCCGAACGGGAGCAAGCTCCCTCGCCACAGGTGAATTAACCGCTCAGCTTTTCGACGACAAATCCGCCATGCCCTTGAGCAATTCGATCGGCAGTGGAAAGACAATCGTCGAACTCTTGTCCCCGGCAATCGAACTCAGGGTCTGCATGTAGCGCAATTGCATGGCACCGGGCTGCCGACCGAGCATTTCGGCGGCCTGCATGAGTTTTTCCGAGGCCTGCAATTCACCTTCGGCGTGGATCACTTTCGCCCGCCGTTCACGTTCGGCTTCGGCCTGTTTGGCGATGGCGCGGATCATTGATTCGTTGAGGTCGACGTGTTTGATTTCGACGTTGGCGACCTTGATGCCCCAGGCATCGGTCTGTGCGTCCAGCACTTGTTGGACGTCGAAGTTCAAGCGCTCGCGTTCGGCCAGCAATTCGTCCAATTCATGTTTACCGAGCACTGCCCGCAAAGTGGTTTGCGCCAGTTGGCTGGTGGCCATGAGGAAATCTTCGACCTGGATGATCGCTTTTTGCGGGTCAAGCACACGGAAGTACAGCACCGCGTTGACCTTCACCGAGACGTTGTCGCGGGTGATCACGTCTTGCGGCGGGACATCGAGCACCACGGTGCGCAGATCGACCCGAACCATTTGCTGGACCACTGGAATCAGCAGGATCAGCCCCGGGCCCTTGACCTGCCAAAAACGTCCGAGCTGGAACACCACCCCGCGTTCGTATTCGCGCAGGATACGGAAGGTCGACCCTGCCAGTGCAATCAACAGCACCAACAGCGCGGCAAAACCCACTTGCAAGCCCATGATCATTCTCCTTGCGGCGCCGCGTCAGCCGCGGCCACTTCCAGCAGCGTTCCCTTGCGCGCCACCACCCGTACCTGTTGCCCCGGTTGCAGCGGTGTGGCACTCAGTACCTGCCAACGCTCGCCTTGCAAATGCACCCAGCCGTAATAGGCACTGCCGGCCTGCAACGCCGTTACCGCCGTCACACTGCCGACTAATCCGGCATCGCCGCTGACAGTCTGGCGTGGTCGGGTTTTCAGGGCATGGATCAGCAACGCGATCAACAACAGCGCACTGACCAGCGAAAGTCCTATGAGCAGGGGGGCGGGGATGTCGGCGTTGCTCAAAATGATTGCACCGATCACGAACATCAAAATGCCGCCCAGCCCGATCACGCCGTAATTGGGCAGCACCGCCTCGGCCACAAGAAACGTGATACCAAACATCATCAGCCAGACGCCGAGCGGGTTGGGGACCAACAGCACGAGCGTGTCTGCGGCGACCACCGATCCGCTCAGCCCCAACAGCAGCGCAATTGCACAACACCACCCACGAATGTTCACTTGACCCTCCAGGAGAGCCATCCGTTTGCGAGCCACACGGCGGCCCTGTCTACAGTCTAGTTGAGCTTGGAGTTGAACGAATTTTGATCAGCTGTAGTCGACACTTCCAGTGGGCAGATTTTTCGTCGCCACCCGGTATCGGGCCTAGACTTTGTAGTGAGACCAAGAGGTTTAACCATCGTCCGCCAGCCGTTTTTGCGGACACCGAGGTGCATCATGCGTATGGCAAGAACCGTGCAGCGCAGCCTGGAAGAGGCGCGCTGCGAATTTGACGTGGTGACTCACCCACATTCGGCCAGCAGCCTGGAAACCGCCAGGGTGGCGGGCATTCCTGCTGAACGCGTGGCTAAATCGGTGATCCTCGACGACCATCATGGCCACTACCTGATGGCCGTGTTGCCGGCCAGCCGCCACCTGGACCTGACCAAAGTGCGCAGCAGTGGCGAATGGCAAGTTACCCGCGAAAGCACCCTGGCCCACCTGTTCAACGACTGCGAGCGCGGCGCTGTGCCGGCCCTGGGCGAATCCTATGGCCTGGACATGGTCATCGACCCGATGTTGACCCGTCAAAAAGAGATCTACGTCGAAGCCGGCAACCACAATAACCTCGTCCACATGAGCATGGACCAGTACCTGAAAATGGTGCCGCATGCCGAAGTGTTGGAGCTGAGTCAGTAGCCAAAATCTGTAGTGGCAGGGCCTACGCCATCGCAGGCAAGCCTTGCGCCTACGGGGTTCGTGTTGGGTGCGGGATTTAGGCTCTGTACGAAAACTGCCTGCGTGTCGATCATGCTGCGTTAAAAACAGGCTCGGAATGCTCATTTACAACCCGTAAACTCCGCTTCCTCGCCTGTTTTTGCCTTGCCTGATCGCCACTCGGCGACTTTTCGTACAGACCCTAGGCGCTCCCCGGAACCTGTAGAGGCAAGGCTTGCCCGCGATGGACTGCGCAGCAGTCCCCCCACTTTCCCCAAAAACAACTCAGGAGCCAACCCCATGGAATCACCGACCCACACCCTCCCCAACCTGTTCAAACAACTCGGCCTGCCCGACGATGCCGAAAGCATCGACAAATTCATCGCCACCCATTCACCGTTAAAACCCGAACTGCACTTGGCCGACGCGTTCTTCTGGACCAAAAGCCAGGCGGATTTCTTGCGCGAGGACATCCTCGACGATTCCGATTGGGCAGAGGTGGTGGATCAACTGGATGTGCTGCTGCGGAAGGGACGGGGGGTGTAAAAAAATCTAACAGTTCGCAGAATGCCTGAGTCCTTTGTACTAAAGGCTATCCAGGCTTTCGGTGTACGAATGGGGTAATGGGCCTGAAGTAAAATCCGAAGCTCGTCTGCTCGGTTGCGAAGCGGTCGTAATCCGGCAATCGCGTTCTATCTAAATACTCGCGGCGGCTGATTTTAGGGTCGCTTCGCAACCCAGCGGGAGCAAGCTCCCTTGCCACAGGTTTTGCGCACTACGCTAATTTGTTTCAAAACTTGACTGAATTTCCCCTCCAGTGCGATATTGATAGTTAGCAAACTAACAGTGTGCAGATTCCCCGTGTCCCAGACCCTCGACGCCCTTCAGATGAACATCAGCAGTACCATGGTGGTGGCCGCGCGGCATTGGCGGAAGATCTGCCAGACCACGCTGGTCAACTACGGTATTTCTGAAGCTTGCGCCGCCCCGTTGTTGATGATCGGGCGATTGGGCGAGGGTGTGCGCCAGGTGACCGTGGCGCACGCGGCGGGGATGGAGAGCCCTTCGCTGGTGCGGCTGCTCGACCAGTTGTGCCAGGCCGGATACGTCTGCCGCACTGAAGATCCCCTTGATCGTCGCGCCAAGTGCCTGAGCCTGACCGACAGCGGTCGCGAGTTGGTGCAGGCGGTGGAAGCTGAATTGGTGCGCCTGCGCCGTGGCGTGCTGGAAGGCATCGCAGCGGCGGATCTGGAAGCCGCGTTGCGGGTGATTCGTGCATTCGAGAGCGCTGAACACGAGCCGGTGAGCCCGTCTTGAAAGGGTTCTTTGCCGGAGTGCCGCCGGCCCGCGACTGGTTTTACGGCGTGCGCACCTTCGCGGCATCAATGATCGCGCTGTACATCGCCATGCTCATGCAGATGCCGCGTCCGTATTGGGCGATGGCCACGGTGTACATCGTTTCCAGCCCGTTCGTCGGGCCAACCAGCTCCAAGGCCTTGTACCGCGCCATCGGCACCTTGACCGGGGCGGCCGCGGCGTTGCTGTTTGTGCCGATGTTCGTCCAGAGCCCGTATGTGCTGGTGGTGGTCATTGCGTTGTGGACCGGCATCCTGCTGTTTTTGTCGATGCACCTGCGCACGGCCAACAGCTACGCGCTGATGCTCGCCGGCTACACCTTGCCGCTGATCTCCTTGCCGGTGGTGGATAACCCGTTGGCGATTTGGGATGTGGCGGAGGCACGAACCGAAGAAATCTTCCTCGGTATCGTCTGTGCGGCGGTGGTCGGCAGCCTGTTCTGGCCACGGCGGCTGGCGCCGGTGTTCGATGATGCGGTGAGCAAATGGTTCGGTACCGCAGTGACCTACAGCCAACGCTTCCTGACCCGTGAAGTGAAGCCTGAAGAAGTCAGTGCATTGCGGGCCTCGATGGTCGCGACCTTCAACTCCCTTGAAGTGATGATTGGCCAGTTGCCTCACGAAGGCGCGCGCCCGCAAACCGTGCGCAACACCAAAGAGCTGCGCGGGCGGATGATTCATCTACTGCCAGTGGTGGATGCGCTGGACGATGCGCTCTACGCCTTGCAGCGCCGCACTCCCGAGCTTGTGGATAAGTTTGCACCGCTGCTGGCCGCAAGCATTGAGTGGCTCGACAGCACAGACGCTTCGGTCGAGCGCTGGGAAGCGCTGCGTCATCGACTCGAAGCCCTGCAACCCAGCGCTGAGGCGCTGGATGATCGCAAGCAACTGCTGTTTTCCAACGCGTTGTATCGACTCGGAGAATGGATCGATTTGTGGCAAGACCTGCGCAGCCTGCAAGTGGCGATTCACTGTGAAAGCCAGGACAACTGGCGCGCCGTTTACCGCCATTGGCGGCTGGGTCGGTTGACGCCGTTTCTCGACCGTGGGCTGATGCTCTACTCGGCGGCGTCGACGGTGCTGGCGATCATCGTCGCCTCGGTGCTGTGGATTCTGCTCGGCTGGAGCGACGGCGGCAGCGCGGTGATTCTGGCAGCGGTGGCGTGCAGCTTCTTCGCGGCGATGGACGACCCGGCGCCGCAGATTTACCGGTTCTTTTTCTGGACCGCACTGTCGGTGCTGTTCGCCAGCCTTTACCTGTTTCTGATCCTGCCGAACCTGCATGATTTCCCGATGCTGGTGCTGGCGTTTGCCGTGCCCTACATCTGCGTGGGCACCCTGACGGTACAGCCTGCCTTTTACCTCGGCATGCTGCTGACCATCGTCAACACCTCATCGTTTATCAGCCTTCAGGGCGTTTACGACGCGGACTTCCTGAACTTCGTCAATTCCAACCTTGCAGGTCCCATCGGGCTGTTGTTTGCCTTCATCTGGACCCTGGTAGCGCGTCCGTTCGGCTCGGAACTGGCGGCCAAGCGCCTGACCCGTTTCAGCTGGCGCGACATCGTCGGCATGACCGAACCGGCGAACCTTGCCGAACACCGGCACCTGGGCGTGCAGATGCTTGACCGGCTGATGCAGCATTTGCCGCGCCTGGCCATGACCGGCCAGGACACCGGCATCGCGCTGCGCGAAGTGCGTGTGGCGCTGAACCTGCTTGACTTGTTGGCCTATGCGCCACGAGTGCCGGGCGTGCCGAATGTGTTGCTGCGCCAGGTGGTGGCCGAGGTGGGCGAGTACTTCAAGGCCTGCCTCAAGGCTGGCGAACGCTTGCCGGCACCGGCACCGTTGCTGATGACCATGGACCGCGCCCGTCGTGCGTTGAATGGCCAGGGGCTGCAAGGTGATGACGAAACCCGCCTGAACCTTCTGCACGCCCTCGCCGGTCTGCGACTGGCGTTGTTGCCCGGCGTGGAATTCATCGGTGGCAGCGAGGTTGAAGAACTGCTTCCACATGGCATTGATGGAGCGCCTTTATGATCGGTGATCTGGACGTCAGCGGGGTGTTCCTGCCCACCTTGCTGGTGCTGATGGGTATTACGTACGTGTTGTACCTGCTGGTGCACGGGGCGCTGACGCGCCTGCACTTTTATCGTCTGGTCTGGCACCGGGCGTTGTTCAACGTGGGTCTGTACGCCTTGCTGCTTGGCGCCGTGGATTCACTCAGTCGATACCTGATGACATGAAAAAACCTGTTTTGACCCTTGGTCGTGTGGTGTTGACCCTGCTGATCGTGACGCTGGCCTGCTTCGTGGTCTGGCGCATGGTGATGTATTACATGTTCGCGCCGTGGACCCGGGACGGGCACATTCGGGCCGACATTGTGCAGATCGCCCCGGACGTTTCCGGGCTGATCCAGCAAGTCGAAGTGCGCGACAACCAGTTGGTAAAACGCGGCCAGGTGCTGTTCAGCATCGATCAGGACCGTTTCAAACTGGCCTTGCGTCAGGCCAAGGCGTCGGTCGCGGACCGTCAGGAAACCCTGGCGCAGGCCCAACGGGAAGCCAAGCGAAATCGGGGCCTGGGCAATCTGGTGCCGGGCGAGCAACTGGAAGAAAGCCAGTCTCGCGTGGCTCGCGCCGAGGTGGCGCTGATGGAAGCCCAGGTGGCGGTGGACAGCGCCCAGCTCAACCTCGACCGTTCGGTGATTCGCAGCCCGGTGGACGGTTACGTCAACGATCGTGCACCGCAGGCTCAGGAGTTTGTCACTGCGGGTCGTCCGGTACTGTCGGTGGTGGACAGCACGTCCTTCCACATCGACGGTTACTTCGAGGAGACCAAGCTCAACGGTATCCAAATCGGCCAGAGCGTCGATATTCGCGTGATCGGCGACCCTGCGCGGTTGCGCGGGCATGTTGAGAGCATCGTCGCGGGCATCGAGGACCGCGACCGCAGCAGCGGTTCCAACCTGCTGCCCAACGTGAACCCGGCGTTCAGTTGGGTACGCCTGGCCCAGCGGATTCCGGTGCGCATTGCCTTTGACGACGTACCGGCAGATTTCCGGATGATCGCCGGGCGCACCGCGACCGTGTCGATCATCGAGGAGCCGGCGCAATGAAAGCGGCCACCGGTTTAGCCACGGTAGGCCTGGGCCTGCTGCTGTCGGCCTGTCAGGTGGTCGGCCCGGATTACCAGTTGCCCAAGGACGCCGCGGTGCAGCGCGATGACTTTCAGGGCGAACTGAGCACGCGCAGTCAAAACGTGGTTTCCGCACCGGTGCCGGGCGACTGGTGGCGCTTGTACCAAGACCCGCAACTGGATGAGTTGGTGCGCCAGGCCCTGGCGTCTAACACAGATTTGCGGGTGGCGGCGGCGAACCTCTCGCGTGCCCGTTACCAGGTCGAAGAAGCCGAGTCCGCAGGGGGCTGGAGCGGCGGTGTGAAGATGGGCGCCCAGCGTTTGCAAGAGTCCGGCGAAGCGTTTTTGCTGCCGGAGAAAGTCCCGGTGGCCAATGTCGGTGATATCGGCATCACCACCTCTTATCAATTCGACCTGTTCGGCACCTTGCAGCGCGGCATTGAAGCGGCCAAGGCCAATGCCGACGCGACCCAGGCAGCCTCCGACACCGCACGCATCACTGTGGTCGCCGACGTCGTGCGGGCCTACACACAGGTGTGTGCGGCCAACGAAGAGCGGGAAATCGCCGAGCACTCGCTGGACCTCCAAGGTCAGAGCACCGCGCTGATCCAGCGCCTGCGCGATGCCGGACGTGGCGACGAAACCCAGGTCACGCGTTCGCAGACCCAATTCAAATCCTTGCGCGCCGATCTGCCGCGTTATGAAGCGGCGCGGCAAGCCGGACTGTTCCGTTTGTCGATGTTGCTGGCCAAACCGGTGGATCAACTGCCTGTCGGCATCAGCCGTTGCCATGAGCTGCCGAAGATTGCCCAATTGTTGCCGGTCGGTGACGGCGCCACGCTGCTCAAACGCCGTCCGGACGTGCGCCAGGCCGAGCGTCGGTTGGCGGCTGCGACCGCCGGCATTGGTGTCGCCACGGGGGAGCTTTACCCGGACATCAGCATCGGCGCGAGCATCGGCACGGTCGGGCTTCTGGAAAACCTCGGCAAACCCTCGACCAACCGCTGGGGGTTCGGCCCGTTACTGAGCTGGACGGTGCCGTCCAACGGTTCCCGGGCGCGCGTGCATGAGGCCCAAGCTGCGACCCAAGGTGCGTTGGCGCATTTTGACGGGGTGGTGCTTAACGCGATTCGTGAAACCCAGACCGGTCTGGCGCAGTACACGGCGCTGTTGCAACGTCGCGACGCGTTGGCGGATGCCGAGCAGTCGGCGCAACAGGCGGCAGACCAGACGCACCGCTTCTTCCAGGCTGGTCGCGCGTCCTTCCTGGCCGACTTGCAAGCCACGCGCACTTACACCGATGTCCTGGCGCAACTGGCGTCGGCCAACACCCAGGTTGCCATGAGCCAGATCGATTTGTTCCTGGCGCTGGGTGGCGGTTGGGAAAGCGGACGAACGCAAGGCTTGTCGCCGACGAAACCCTGAGGCCGTTGCTATGCTTTGAAGTGTCGGGTTTACGCGGGTGAGCCCGGCGATCAAGGCGTGCGTTGGTCATGGGGATTCCAATAATGAAAAACCCTTATGCTCCCGGCTTCTGGTGCGCAATAGTCGCGCTGGTGCTGCTCTCGGCAACTTACTTCTACGGCGTCATGTTGACCCACCAGATCGACAAGGCCCTGGTTTTTCTCGACAGCGCGAGCGCGCTGATCGGTGTGATGTCGATCATGGTCGTGGCCTGGGCTTCGTTCCAGGGCCAGCGCATCAAGCGCAAGCATCTTGAACAAGGCAAAACCCTGGTGATGATCTGGGACACCAAAGTGGCCTTGCGCCGGGTTGAAACCGTGTTTGATCGCTACTTCTGGGGCAGTTATTGGCAGCCGGGCCGCACCTTTCAGGAAGTGATGGGCGAGCTTACCGGCACCCCGCTGGAAAAAAGCCTCGAAACCCTGAAAACCCGATGCCTGGCCCTCGACAAGCAAGTCACCGAAGAAGGCTGGCACTGGCTCAACAACGCCCGTGAACTCAGCGACGTGGCCAACGCCATGGCCCGCGAGCGCTATCAACTGGATTTCTGCGACCCGCGCTCCGAATCACCCAACGGAGCGGTGATCAATCGGGATTTTGAAGTGCTGGTCTACACGTGGACCGCGCGGCTCAAGAGTTTCGACCATCAACTGGACGAGATCGAGGTGCAGTATTCGTGAGCGGCGCGGTCAGCCGCGGGGGTCGAACATCCTCGGGTCGTAACTGAAGTCATACACCTCAAGCACCTTGATCTGGCTGACGGCGGGGTGCCTGGGGTTGACCACCAGGTTCAGCTCCAGCGGCAGAATCACCGACGGCACCATCAACCCGAGCTGTTCCAAGCCATTGAGCCAGGCGGTGCCGAAGTCCATGCTCGGACGGTCGCAGGGCCGTGTATCCCAGCCTTCGGGAAGGCTCTGGAGTGCAGGTTTCAGGTACAACTCAGGTTCGTCTGGCAGCTCGAAGCAGGTGATTTTTACCGGATAATCCGGCATGCGCGTGGCGTGGACGAAGGTCTCCAGGGCGCAGATGGCCGGCGTCAGGCCCATGTACACCGCCGCCACGTCCACGTCGTTCCAGCGCCCGCCTTCGATGGCGGCGCCCATGCCGCTCAGGTCTTTCGCCCGTCTGGCCTTGGCGATACGCCACGCCAGCATCAGGCGACGCCGCCCCATTCCATGGCGTTGAGCACGCGACGAACCTGCCGGGCACCGATTTCCATTTCACACAGTTCGATGGGCGTCTTGTTCCCCAGCGCGGCGTTTGGCGTGGCCATCCAGCGTGCAGCCTTGACGTTGTCTTCGAAGACGTCGGCCGCCTGGGTGGCAACGGTGGCGATCCGGTCCAGCCGCTCGGACGCCACGGCACTCAGGGGTTTGTCGTCCTTGCGGCGGCGCTCAAGGGTCGATGTCGAGGTGTTGAACAGCACCTCCACCAATCGGCTGCTCAGCCCGAAGGTGGCTTTGGTTTCATCGATCCACGATGCCGGAAAACCTTCGAGGATCAGTTGCAGGCGTTGATTTTCACTGTGGCCCAGCAAAGCCCGGGCCTTGTCCCAGAATGATGGCAGCTCCCCTTCATGGGCCTGCACGTTACGGGCAGCGCGGACTGTGGCCGGTTTGCGGGCGAGGGTTTCGACGCTCATGGCGGCTCCTGTCATTTGACGCGTTATGTGTCGTCAAAAGAAGCATAGGCCAATCGGGGGAAAGGTTCACCTGCGGCTGACCAGTGGCCTATCGACACTTTTTTATGGGGAATACAGCGCTGTCTGGCGTAGCAAATGCTAGTATTTGCGCGTTTCACGCGCAGTCTAGCTGCACCCGTGAAGGGTTCAGGGAAGACGACCACATGTTCAACAACGGATATTGATCGGGTAAAAAATGAATAAGTCAGCAGGCGTACTGTTAGGAATCGTCGTCGCAATCGGTGCAATCAGTGCAGGCGGCGCCTGGTACACCGGCACCAAGCTGGAAGGGGTGTTGCAGGCCTCGATTTCGGACGCCAACAAAGAGCTGAAAGAAGCCTTGATCGGTTCTGACGGCACGATGACCGTCGAACTGGTTTCCCTGGACCGCAAACTGTTCAGCAGCACCGCCCACTACCGCCTCAAAGGCCAGGGCGCGATGTTCGGTGAAGACCCGGCAGGCGTCGAGCTGCTGTTCGTCGACCGCATCGAGCACGGCCCGCTGCCACTCTCGCGCCTGACTTCGTTGAAGTTGATGCCCGTCATGGCCACCAGTCACTACGAACTGGAAAAGACCCCACTGACCGAAAAATGGTTCGCGCTGACCAAGGATGCTGCTCCGCTCAAAGGCATGGTCAGCATCGGGTATGACCGCTCCACCGACGGCACCCTGGAGTTGTTGCCGCTGGAGCTCGGGATGGAAGACACCTCCACCCTGAAGTTCTCCGGTCTGAACGTCGAGATCTCGGCCAGTGCCGAGGCCAAGAACGTCAAGGCCAAAGGCTACATGGACAGCCTGAAGCTGGTTGCGAACACTGAGGGCCAGGGTCCTTCCGAGGTTGAGCTGAACGGCCTGACGCTGGTCAGCAACATGACCAAAGGTGCCTACGGTTCCTACATGGGTGACAACACCCTGGAACTGAGCAGCACCCGCGTGGCGCTGCCGGAGCAGAAGACGCTGCTGGTCTTCAAGAACTCCGAGATCAAGACTTCCTCGCAAGAATCCGGCACCAACGGCTCGGGCCGTGCCGAATACAAAATGGGTGAAGTTGCGTTCAACGGCAAGGTCATCGGTGGCGCACAGATGGCCTGGAGCCTGAAGAACCTTGATCTGCCGGCGACCATGTCGCTGGTCAAGATCTACCAGACCAAGCTGCAACCGTACGAAAAAGCTTCCACCGAAGCGGCAGAGGCCGGCTTGCCGACGCCTGAGCTGAAGCTGACCGAAGCCGAACAGGCGCAGGTCAAGCTGGACCTGCAAAAGCTGTTGGCCGCCAAGCCACAGATCGCCATGGAAAACCTCTCGTTCAACACGCCTAACGGTGAAAGCCGCGCCAGCCTGTCGGTCGAGCTGACCAAGCCTGCCTCCATGGAGCTGCCGGTGGATCAACTGGCTCGCCAGATGATTTCCCAGCTGAGCGTGAACCTGCAAGTGTCCAAGCCGATGATCATCGACCTGATGACCCTGCAAGGCGAAATGGAAGGCCAGGCCGACCTCAAGGCTGTTGCCGATCAAGCCACCGCTGCCAGTGAAATGGTCAGCAGCATGGCGGTAGGCACGCAATTGGCGAAGCTGGAAGGCAACAACATCGTGTCCAAGCTGCACTATGCCGACAACAAGGTGGACTTCAACGGCCAGAAAATGACCGTCGAAGAATTCGTCGCCTTCGTCAACAGCAAAGCGGGCGGTGCCGGCGCCCTGCAATAAGGCCCCGCACAACCCAATGGTCACGGCGCGCATGCGCCGTTGACCACCGAACGCCCAGCGTCCGTTTTTCACGGAGCCGCTGGGCGTTTTGCTTTGTGGGGCGAATCTGAAGAAATATGCGGATTCGTCTTTTGCCTGATAGCGACATGGAAGACTGCTCAACAGGAAAGCTTGGCTGGGTCACAGGGCACCGGCCGCCTGATGTGTAGTGCTCAGGGGAACCCATCGCTCCAGCTCTCCTCGTAAGGAAGCTGACGAATGTTGCGTACCTTTCATCCCCATTTCCGGCCCATTGTTCGCATGGCGTTGTGCAGCCAATTGCTCTGGCCCGGGTTTGCCCTGGCCGACACGGCCTACGACAACGCCGTGCGCCAGGCGCGTGCCGGCAACTACGCCCCCGCGCTGACCACCCTGCGTCAGGTGCCGGGTGACCGCGCGAGCACCGCCCAACTCAGTGACCACCTGCAAATCGCCAGTTGGGCCGGACTTGATGCCGAAGTGGTCGAGGTCTATGAAGCCCAGGGCGCTGGCCGTTCTTTGCCGGTTCAGGCACTGACCGCGACTGCTCGCGCTTACCGCAACCTGCAACGCTGGGACGCGGCCATTGCGCTATACCAGAAGGCCTTGGCCCGTGAGCCGTCTAACGCAGACCTGCAACTGGGCCTGGCGATGACGCAGGCCGATTCGGGCAAACCGGCCGAGGCGGTCAGCCGGGCCCGGGCGTTGGTGGCGGCCAGGCCAGACGACCCGGCCCGACGCATGGCGCTGGGCTACGCCTTGACCCGTTCGGGGGCCACTTACGATGCGTTGTTTGAATATGACCAGGCGTTTGTGCGCGCCGGGAAGTCGCCGGAGATCGCCCGCGAATACCTGTTTGCGTTGCAACGGGCGCGCTTGCCGGAACCGGCGTTGCGCCTGGCGCAACAGCGTCCGGGGTTGATCGACCCAGGCGTGCAGCGGCGACTGGAAGGCGATGTGGCCGCCGAGCGCGTGCGCCTGGCGGAGCTGGCGACGCGCAGCGAGAAAGAGCGCTATTTGATCGCCGACCGTGCGTTGGCCGACTACGACCAATTGCTCGCAACCTGGACGCCGGTTCCGCAGGCTCACGACGATGTGCTGCGCTGGCGCATCGACCGGATGGGCGCGCTCAAGGCCCGCACGCGCACCGCTGAAGTCATCACCGAATACCAGAAGCTGACAGCCGAAGGCGTGGCCATTCCGACCTACGCCCGGCGTTGGGTGGCGTCGGCGTACCTGGACCGACGCCAGCCTGAGGTGGCCGTCGACCTGTATCGCCAGGTGTTGGCGGCGCCTGACGCCGATGTCGGTGATCGTCTGGAAGACAGCACCGCGCTGTATTACGCGCTGCTCGAAAGCGATCAACCGCTGGAGGCCCGTGCACTGGCCGACAGCCTGGCCCTGAGCCAGAAGCCTCGTGTCGAGCTCAAGGGTTTGCCGGTGGGCAATCCCAATGACGAATGGATCGACGCCCAGCAACTCGCCGCTCAGGCCGGCACCTATGGCGCCGATTTGCCGAACGCGGAGCAACGGCTCGCGGCGCTGGTCGGGCAAGCACCGGGCAACCTCGGTTTACGCGTGGCTCAGGCCGATCTGTACCTGGCGCGGGACTGGCCACGGCGCGCAGAAAACCTGCTCAAGGAAGTCGAGAGCGCCGCGCCGCGAGACATTGGCCTGGAAGTCGCCCAAGGGCACACCGCTCAGGATTTGCAGGAGTGGCGTCAGTTGGATGCGCTGACCGACGACGTGGTGGCGCGGTTTCCCGAGAACCGTCAGGTGCAGCGGTTGCAACGCCAGCGTGAGGTTCACGACATGGCCGAGCTGCGCGTGTCGACCTACGGCGGCAAGAGTTACGGCGGCGGCAGTGGCGGCGCGGGCGCGGTCAGCGGTAGCCGTGATTTTGGCATCGAAACCCTGCTGTACAGCCCGCCCATCGACGAGGACTGGCGCCTGTTCGGTGGCGCCGGTTATGCCACTGGCGACTTTCAGGAAGGCACCGGCCGGCATCGCTGGCAACGCCTGGGTGTCGAGCGGCGGACCCGCGACATGACCCTCGAAGCCGAAGTCTCCAGTCATTCCTACGGCCATGGCGACAAACAAGGCGCACGGTTGGCGCTGACCCGTGACATCGATGATCACTGGCAGTACGGCGCAAGCCTGGACTACCTGTCGGCCAACACGCCTTTGCGCGCCTTGAACAGCGACATCAGCGCCAATGGCGGCAGCGGTTTCATTCGCTGGCGGGCCAATGAAAGTCGCGAATGGAAACTGGCCCTGAGCCCTTCGCACTTCAGCGATGGCAACAACCGCTTCGAAGCGTTGCTGACCGGCCGCGAAGGCGTGTACAGCGCGCCGGGCGTGCAGGTCGACCTCGGGCTGGAAGTCGGCAGCAGTCGCAACAGTAAAGAAGACACGCCGTACTTCAACCCCAAGTCGGACTTCAGCGTACTGCCGACGGTGAGCGTCAATCACGTGCTGTACCACCGCTATGAAACGGTCTGGAGCCAGCAGTTCCAGGCGGGTGCGGGAACGTACAGCCAGCGTGATCACGGCACCGGCGCGGTCGGCCTGCTCAGTTACGGCCAGCGTGTCATGTGGAACGACGTGTTCGAGGCCGGTGCCGCGTTGAGCTGGCTCAACCGCCCGTATGACGGCGACCGCGAAAGCGATCTGCGCCTGCTCATCGACCTCACCTATCGCTTTTAGAAGAGTGTGATCATGCCTGCCATTACCCGTTGCATTCTGCTGCTGGGCGTCATGTTGCTCAGTGCCTGCGCCCAGCAAGCACCAGCCTTTGCGCCGCCGTCCCAGCGCCCGCTGCCGCCCAACGAACAACCCTGGCCAAAGAACCACGTGCTGGGAATCGCCTACCACGATGTCGAGGACCGCGACCCCGATCAGGCGGTGGTGGCGGTGCGCACCGAGCGCCTGCTGGAACAACTGGCCTGGCTGCGTGAGAACAACTATCGGCCGGTGACGGTCGACCAGATCATGGCTGCCCGCCGGGGTGGGCCCGAGTTGCCGGCCAGGGCCGTGCTGTTGAGTTTCGACGACGGCTATTCGAGTTTTTATACCCGCGTCATGCCGGTGCTGCGCGCCTACCATTGGCCGGCGCTGCTGGCGCCGGTCGGCAGTTGGATCGACACGCCGCTCAACCAACCAGTGGATTTCGCCGGCACGCCGCGCCCGCGTTCGGACTTCCTGACGTGGCAGCAAATTCGCGAGATTTCCCGCTCCGGGCTGGTGGAAATCGCCGCCCACACGGACGCCAATCACAAAGGCGTGCTGGCCAACCCGCAGGGCAACCTGCAACCGGCCGCCGCCACCCGTCGTTACAACGCCGCGAGCGGGCGCTACGAAACCGAAGCGCAATTCCAGGCGCGTCTGCGCAGTGACGTCGCCGCCATTTCAGAGAAAATCCGCGCCGCCACCGGCACCGCGCCACGGGTCTGGGTGTGGCCGTACGGCGCAGCGGACGGCACGGCGTTGCAGGTGGTCGGCGAGCAGGGCTACGAGATGGCGCTGACCCTTGACGACGGCCTCGACAGCCTGAACAACCTGATGAGCAGCTCGCGCTTTCTGGTGGCCTCCGACCCGGACGGTGAGCACTTCGCCAACAGCATCGTCGCGGTGCAGGCCCCAACGGCGATGCGCGTGGTGCATGTCGACCTGGACAACGTCTACGACCCCGACCCGGTGCAGCAGGATGCCAACCTCGGCAAGCTGATCCAGCGCATGGCCGACATGGGCGCCAACACCGTGTTTCTGCAAGCGTTTGCCGACCCCAAGGGCGACGGCCTGGTGCGCTCGCTGTACTTCCCCAACCGTCACTTGCCGGTGCGCGCCGACCTGTTCGACCGCGTGGCCTGGCAGTTGCGAACCCGCGCCCACGTCAAGGTGTACGCCTGGATGCCGGTGCTCAGTTTTGCCCTCGACCCGGCCTTGCCGCGGGTCAGCCGCTGGGACCCGGCGACGGGTCAGGTGTCGGTGGACCCAGGGCAGTATCAACGGCTGTCGCCGTTCGACCCGAACGTGCGGCGGATCATCGGTGAGCTTTATGAAGACGTGGCGCGCCTGACCTCGGTCGACGGCATTCTCTACCACGACGACGCGCTGCTCTCGGACTTCGAAGACGCGAGCCCCGAAGCCTTGCGGGTGTACGCCGCCAACGGCCTGCCGGACTCGATGGCCGCGTTGCGCGCCGACCCGGCGACAATGCAGCGCTGGAGCCGCTTCAAGAGCCGCTACCTGATCGACTTCACCCACGAGCTGACCGCCAAGGTCCGGGCCATTCGCGGGCCGCAGGTGGAAACCGCACGCAACCTGTTCGCCGAACCGATGCTCAACCCCCACAGCGAAGCCTGGTTTGCGCAAAACCTCGACGACTTCCTGGGCGCCTACACCTGGACCGCGCCAATGGCCATGCCCTTGATGGAAGGCCAGACCCGCGCTCAATCCGGTGCCTGGCTAGAAGCTCTCGTGGCAACGCTCAAATCCCGTCCCGGCGCGCTTGAACGCACCGTATTCGAATTGCAGGCCCGCGACTGGGCGAGCCAACCGGCATCGGCCATCGACGGCGCGCAACTGGCGGACTGGATGGGCCGACTCAAGCGCCAGGGTGCGACCAGCTTCGGTTACTACCCGGACAATTTCCTCGAGAACCAGCCCGACCTGAACACCGTGCGTTCGGCGCTCTCCAACAAGTGGAATCCATAAATCATGCTGGACCGACTGCTGGCTCTGCTCGTTCTGTTGATTGTGCTCGGCGTGCCGCTGGGGGTGATTTTCCTGCTCACCGGCCAAGTGCTGATGGACTTCGTGTTCTTTTATCCACTGTTCATGTCCGGCCTGTGGATTGCCGGCGGCCTGTACTTTTGGCTGCACTGGGAGCGCCACTGGCCCTGGGCGGCGGACACTCCGGCGCCGGTGCTGGCCGGTGAGCCGCTGATTTCGATTCTGGTGCCTTGCTACAACGAGGGCGACAACGCCGCCGACACGATTGGCGCAGCGCTGGCGCAGAACTACCCGAACCTGGAAGTGATCGCCATCAACGATGGCTCCAGCGATAACACCGCTGCCGTGCTCGACGCCCTGGCCGCCACCGAACCCCGGTTGCGTGTGTTGCACCTGGCCGAGAACCAAGGCAAGGCCGTGGCCCTGCGGATGGGCGCGGTGGCGGCGCGCAGCGATTACCTGGTGTGCATCGACGGCGATGCGTTGCTGGCGCCGGATGCGGCGGCCTATCTGGTGGCACCGATGCTCGGCAATTCACGGGTGGGCGCGGTCACTGGCAACCCGCGGATTCGCACGCGCTCCACGTTGGTGGGGCGGGTTCAGGTCGGGGAGTTCTCATCGATCATCGGTTTGATCAAACGCACGCAACGGGTGTTCGGACGGATCTTCACCGTCTCGGGTGTAGTGGTCGCCTTCCGCCGCGCCGCGCTGGACCGGGTGGGCTACTGGAGCCCGGACATGATCACCGAAGACATCGACATCAGCTGGAAACTGCAACTGGATCACTGGAGCATTTTTTACGAGCCCCGCGCCCTGTGCTGGATCCTCATGCCGGAAACCCTTGGCGGGCTGTGGAAGCAGCGTCTGCGTTGGGCCCAGGGTGGCGCCGAGGTGCTGTTCAAGAACATCCGCGGGATCTGGCAATGGCGCCATCGCTACCTGTGGCCGCTGCTGTTCGAGTACTGCCTGTCCACCGGTTGGGCGTTCACCTTTCTGCTGTCGGTGATTTTCTGGGCGGTGGGCAAGTTCGTCGACCTGCCGGCCGCCATCGCCGTCGAACACCTGGTGCCACCGGCCTTCACCGGGTTGGTGCTGGCGATGGTCTGCCTGTTGCAGTTTGCCGTGAGCATCCTGATCGACCGCCGCTATGAGCGCGACTTGTGGAAAACCCTGTTCTGGGTGGTCTGGTATCCGCTGGTGTTCTGGCTGGTCAGCCTGTTCACGACCCTGGTCAGTTTCCCCAAAGTGCTGTTCCGCCAACACCAGAAACGTGCCCGTTGGGTCAGCCCCGACCGTGGCATCAAACCGACTGTCGAGGAGAACACCCCATGAAAATCATTCGAACCCGTCAACGTCCGGTCCTGCGTCTGGTGGACACGTTGCTCACGGCGCTGGCCTGGGGCGGATTGGTGTTTCTACTGGTGCAAGGGCTGGTGCCGATGCTTGAAACCCATGGCGGGCCGCGCCTCGATGCGCCGATTTTCGCGGCGCTCAACACCCTGCAAATCTACCTCTACGTAGGCTTGTTCAACGCCGGGCTGTTGATTCTCTGGGCGCGGTATCAGCAACGTCGCGGCCTGCATTTTGCCCGGCGCCGGGTGTACTCGCCGGTGTTGAGCGACGATGGCTTGAGCGAAAGCTTCAACCTCACCGAGGACCGCTTGCAACGCCTGCGCCTGCCCGGTGTGCTGGTGATTCACAACGATCAGGAGGGCGGCCTGAGCGAGGTCAGTGCGCATCGCTCCCATGCCGAATCGTTGCTGCCGGTGGCGCGTGCCCAGCGGCCGGAATTGGTGCTGGTGCGCAACATCGGTTAATGGCGCGAAAATTTTTTGAGTCGACTTAACCCGAATCACCCAAGCTGTCCGTCTCAGTGGAGGAATGGATCATTTCTCCACGAGGTCAGCTCCCATGTCCCTTCCTCTGCACGTTCTTCGCCCGGCCGCCCAGGGTTTTGCCGCCGGTTTGCTGTTGGCCATGGCGGGCTGCGGCGTGTCATCGACCCCGGATGCCACGGCGCCGCCAGCGCAGGGCGCGCTGCACACCGAGTCGAAGCCCGCCACCTCCGGGCCCGAGGTGGCTGTGATGGCCGATGCGCCAATAGCCAAGCGCAGCCTGCGAGCGCAGCCGGCACCGGCCGCCTCGTATGCGCCGGTCGTTCAGGACGAGGCGTTTGCGGCAGGTTATCGGGACGAGCAGCGCGAGCAGTATCAGGCGTTGGCGGACAACCCTGTTCATAGCGTCGCCGAGGCGCCGGTGTCGACCTTCAGCGCTGATGTCGATACCGGCGCTTATGCCAACGTGCGGCGTTTGCTCAATCAGGGCCGCTTGCCGCCCGAAGGTGCGGTGCGGCTGGAAGAAATGGTCAATTACTTTCCCTACGCCTACGCGTTGCCCACGGACGGCTCACCGTTTGGCGTGACCACCGAACTCGCGCCGTCGCCCTGGAACCCCCATACCCGCTTGCTGCGCATTGGCATCAAGGCCAGTGATCGGGCGGTGGCGGACCTGCCGCCGGCCAACCTGGTGTTTCTGGTGGACGTGTCGGGTTCGATGGATCGTCGCGAAGGCCTGCCGCTGGTGCAAAGCACGCTCAAGCTGTTGGTCGACCAGCTGCGCGAGCAGGACCGGGTGTCGCTGGTGGTGTATGCCGGGGAATCGCGGGTGGTGCTGGCGCCGACATCCGGGCGCGACAAGGCAACCATTCGCCGGGCCATCGATCAGTTGAGTGCGGGTGGCTCGACGGCCGGTGCGTCCGGGATCGAGCTGGCGTATCAACAGGCTCAACAGGCCTTCATCCCCAACGGCATCAACCGGATCCTGCTGGCCACCGACGGTGATTTCAACGTCGGCATCAGCGACTTCGACAGCCTCAAGCAAATGGCCGCGGACAAGCGCAAGACCGGTATTTCCCTGACCACCCTGGGGTTTGGCGTGGACAACTACAATGAACACCTGATGGAGCAACTGGCCGATGCCGGCGACGGTAACTACGCCTACATCGACACCCTGCGCGAGGCCCGCAAAGTGCTGGTGGATCAGTTGAGTTCGACCCTCGCGGTGGTGGCCAGGAACGTCAAATTGCAGGTGGAGTTCAATCCGGCGCAGGTCAGCGAGTACCGTTTGCTGGGCTACGAAAACCGCGCGTTGAAGCGCGAAGACTTCAGTAACGACAAGGTCGACGCCGGGGAAATCGGTGCTGGGCACAGCGTCACCGCATTGTACGAAATCGTGCCCAAGGGCCAGCCGGGTTGGCTGGAGCCATTGCGCTATGCCAGCGGCCAGACACCTGAGGCGTCCGGAAAAACAGAGGAATTGGCGATGCTGCGTGTGCGGTATCAGGTGCCGGAGGGTGGCAGCAGCCGTTTGATCGAACGGCCGATTGGCACCACGGCCGGAACCTTGGCCAGCGCCAGTGATGACCTGCGGTTTGCCGCCGCCGTGGCCGCGTTTTCGCAACAGCTCAAGGACGGGCGCTACACCGGCGCGTTCGGCTTCAAGGACACGCTGGCGCTGGCCCGTGGCGCTCGGGGCGATGACCCGTTCGGCCTGCGCGGCGAGTTCGTGCAACTGGTCGAATTGGCGCAGAGCCTGCAAACTCCAGCGCCGAGCCTGGGCGAGCGCGCCACCTCATCGGTTGAGTCACGGCTTGAATAGCGCCAAGGAGTCCACTATCGACAGCTCTGCCGCAACAGCGTCCGGCGTCGACACCGCCAGCAGTGATGAAACGCTGCTGGCGCGCTATCGCGCTGGCGACGGTCCGGCCTTTGAGGTTTTGTACCAACGTCATCGCCAGGGCTTGTACGGTTTTTTGCTGGGGCTGAGCGGCAAGGCCGAATCGGCCGAGGAGGTGTACCAGGACACCTGGCTAAGCCTGATTCGCAGCACCACTCAACCCGAGGGACGGGCGAACTTTCGCACCTGGCTGTACCAGATCGCCCGTCATCGCCTGATCGACTATTGGCGCAAGCACGGCATTCGCAATCCGCTGCACGACAGCTACGACGAGCAGCTTCACAGTGTGCTCGATAACACCGCCAGCCCGGAGCAGTTGCTCAGCCTGAGTCGTGATAGCGAGCGTCTTGAAGCGGCGTTGCAGGCACTGCCGGTCGATCAGCGTGAAGTGTTTCTGCTGCGCGTCCATGGTGAACTCGAACTGCCGCAGATCGCCGCCCTGACCGAAACGCCACTGGAAACGGTCAAGAGCCGTTTGCGTTACGCCCAGCAAAAACTGCGTCGGCTGCTGGCCGAGGAGGTAATCACATGACTGACGCCCGTTACACACCGGATCGCGAAGGCGACGATCTCATCAAACACGTTCGCCAGCACCGAGCCGCAGAGCCATCGGCCAGCCTCGATGCGTTCATCCTGGCTGCCGCTCGCCGCGAAACGCCCGTGCCCAAGCCTGGCCTGTGGCAACGCTGGCTGCACGCGTGCCAACGGCCGCGTTGGCAAGTCGCTTTCGCGAGCCTCACGGGTGTCGCGTTGATGCTGGTGATGGTCCAGCGCTCGCCCGAGCCGCCTCAGTCTTATGAGTTCGCGCCAGAGGCCTCCCTTCCAGCACCCTCGGCGGCCAAGCGTGAAGCCGCTGAAATGGCGCCGCCCCGCGCATTGTCACGACCGGCGCCAAGTGCCCCCGCTGGCGCGTTGTCAGCACCCGCACCGGCTGCACCGGTGATCAATTTCGCCCCGCCTGCGCAGCGTGAATCGATCAGCGCCGAGTACGAAGAAAAAGCCGCCGAACCCATGGCTGATGAAGCACGCGTCAGCAAGCGCGCGGCGGCACCACTCGGAACGCTGGACCAAGGGTTGCGTGAGGTTTTGCGCCTGCGTGACGCCGGCCAGACCCACGCGGCGGACGCCCGCTTGGCGGCCCTGCACAAACGCTTTCCCAAGGAGGACCTGGCAGCTCGGCTGGAGGCTTTGCGCACGCCATAAGCTCGATTATGTTCAACGCATTGGTGTCGGTCGTGCAAAGCGAGCATTATCAACACCATTGCTGATGCGAAGGAGACTAAAAGTGACGCAACGAGTCGACCGCATTGCCCAACTCCTCAACTGCCCGCGCATGGGCGAGGAGATACGCCAGGCCATTGCGCAAAGCCGCAAAGAGGCCAACGCGGCGCAGGAAGAAGACGAAACACCCGCCGAGCTGCCCCTGGCGGGTGAGCCCGAGGCTGGAGTGATCACTTTGCCGAGCGAGAGCCCTGTACGCCGCAAAGGCTGACATGGTGCGCGACACACTCGATCACGCAATCGAATCCGATTTCCAGCCGCAGGTGATACCCGGGTTTGAGCGGTGTCAGGCAGACTTTGACCCGACCGCTGAAATCGGTGCCGCGCATCTCCATTTCGCTGATGCCTTCAACCGACACATCGAATTCGCAATCGGTCAGCGGATCACTGGCGGGCCAGCTTGATGGCAGGCAGCGCAACAGGTTCAGCGAACCTTCCAGGTGCAGCTTCAATCGCCCCTCATGAAACACCGGCCCTTGGGTGTACGGGTCTTGAGGCGTGGAGGCGTGCCCGAAAACCTCCCTCCAGCCCTGCGGGTTATCCACACTGAACAGCCAGTCGCAGCCGCCGCGATCACGCGCAGGTATTTCTCGGCAGGTGGCCAGAGAGGGCAGGTTGGCGCGGATCAGGTCCTCGTGCCACACGTCCCTGGCCGTCGCCAGGTAGAGTTCGAACAATCCCCGAGAATCGTTGATCGACCCCCAGCCCTTGGGCCAGGATGGGTATTCGTAAATGTCGAATCCATCCTTCTCTTCGTCGATGTCCCATACATCGTCGAAGTCGGTGTCGGGGTCCGCGAGGGCCTGCTCCAGACATTCGAACCGGGCCTGACGATGCCGGAAGGTTTCCCGTGGTTCAGGCACCAGGCAATGCTGGCGGAGCAGTTGCTCAAGCTCGACCGGGTCGTTAGGGTTGTAGGCGCTCAGGAGGGTTTCATGGGTTTCCTGAAAGAAACAGCTCACCAACAACCGCAGTGTGGGCTGGAATGGCTGAGTGCCGTAGGGGCAACGCAACATGGGACCTCCTGTCCTGATCGGCAGACAATGGCCGGGCTTTCCCGGCAGCCACAAAAAAGCCTCAGGCCGTAAGACCTGAGGCTTTCTCGTTGAATCATGGTGCACCAGGCGGGATTCGAACCCACGACCCCTGCCTTCGGAGGGCAGTACTCTATCCAGCTGAGCTACTGGTGCATGTGCGGGCGACATCATACCCATGTCGGTTCGGGCCGTCCATGCCGGTTTTTTGAGCGATTTGATTCCCCTGCCTGTCCCGTCACCTTCTTGCGGTGCGGTTGAAGTGTTATCTGCCGATTCCGGCGCGAGTGCTTCACAACTGTCTCCGGTGAACGTCCCTTTGTTTGCTTTGCTCCGTGGGCCGCGGCGCTCTAATTTGCTGCGCATTTGCGCGCAGATCTCTGACGTTCAGGGCGCGTCAATGCATTCAAAGGATCAGTGATGCTCGATATTCCTCGGCGACAGCGATTGGTAGGACGTTCGGATCTGTTTCAAGGTATGCCCGAGCCGCTTATTCAGTATGTGGCCACGCACTGCATTGAGCGTTCGCTCGGTGATCGGGATGTGTTGTTCCTCAAGCAGGACACGCTGGAGTTCCTGGCGTTGGTGGTGGAGGGGCGGATTTATTCGATGGTGCATGGCCCGGACGGCCGTGAGCAGATCGTCGGCACTACCGACGTCGGGCAGGTGGTGGGCGAGTCGGCGCTGATTGACGGGCATGCGCGGGAAACCTCCGCCTATGCCTGTGGCCCGACCCTGATTCTGCTGTTGGGGCGCCGGCATTTCTCGGTGTTGTGCGCCGAGCCCTTGTTCGTGCGCCGGTTGCTCGCACTGTTGATGAGGCGCCTGCAGAGCGTCATGGAGTTGCTGGAGATGGTCTGCCTGTATCGACTGGAGTCACGACTGGCGCGGTTTCTGCTGGCCAACATGGAGGATGCCGACCTGAATGTCGCCACGTTGCCCAGTGTGCTGATGCCGCAGAACCAGGGGATCCTGGCCTCGATGCTCAACACCAGCCGGCCCAAGCTCAATGTCCAGTTGCAACTGTGGCGCCGACTGGGGCTGATCAGCAGTCAGCGCGACCGGATCGTAATCAACGACATCGACCATTTGCGGCGCAAAGCCTGTGCGCTGAATTAGTTGCAGGAGTGTTCCCAAAGTAACAGCGAAGGAAAAAGCCGCGCCACAGACTGCCAGCTCATCTAGGACGCACAGGGAGTGCTGGCATGGAGGGTTCTATTCGCGCGGGTGTGCAGGTTGCGGTGATCGACCAACTGTTCGAAGCGAGTTGGCGGGCGGTATATCCCGAGCTCAAACGCCGGGCCAGGCACCGGGCCAAGGGCAATATGGAACATGCCCAGGAATGGCTGTCTGCCACGGCGATCAAAGCCCTGCTGTTCTTCAGGCGTTCTCCGGAACGCATCAGGGACCCGCAGGGTTTTCTGTTTCTGGTCCTCGACCATGTGTTTTTCGACAGCTGTCGACGCACGTTGCGCGAGGGACGTTTTTTCGATCACTCGATCGATCTCGAGCAGGATCACCAAGCCATCCTGGCCGCTCCTTGTGTCTCGGTCCTGGAGCGTACCGAGCTGTTTGAACGCCTGACCCAGGTCCATCGGGTGGTGGCGCAATTGCCACTGACCCAACAGCGTCTGTTTGAAATGAAATTTGTCGAAGACCTTCCCTACCCGGAAATCGCCGCCGTGCTGGGGATCACCTTGCCTCTGGTGCGCAAGCGCGTGCAGATGTTGCGTGCGGCATTGCGTTGAACGATGCGGGTTGTTTCACAGCCAGGCCTCTGGCGCGTTCTAGTTCTGTGAGCAACCGCTGCTGACGAATGTGTCCACCACCACCGCGCCCGCTGTGGTGCTTTCGATCAAGGAGAGATGTATGACGGATCAGACAGTCAATTCCCAGATAACCGACGCCGTGACCCAGACCAACGTCAAGGTGGTGGCCGAAGCGCCGGCGCAAGCCATCGCTTCGCTGTACCAGGTGGCGAGCCATTCCGCCGGGTTGTCTTTGCAGAACGCGGTCAACAGTCAACAGGCCCTTAACCAGATTTCCAATGCGGTGATCTCCAAGGCAGTCACGCTGATCATGAAGATTGGTGGTGAGTAGGTCTGATGGTAAGGGAGATCCGCCATGTTCTGGTTCAAACGAAAACCCCCGGTCCTCACCGATCAGCTATCAAGCTCCGAGAAACCTGCCGACAAGCCTGGAAACCAGGCTGACGCGCTGAAGCCCGGACCCGAGTCGGCTCAGGCATCGCGCTCGATCATGAGCGTGATGAACGAGCATCTGATCAAGCAAGTGAACACCCCGTCCAAGGATTCCACTGCGGCGCTGAACCAGCAGATCGTTCAGGCGGTGCAATTCACCAATTCCCAGACCCTCAGCTATGCCCCGGCGCAGATCGCCATTGCGCCGGACATGATGATCGGACAGGCCGCCGGCCTGGTCGCGCAGTCGGCAGCGGGTTACTTCGACGGTGTCAGCAAGCTGGCGTTGGCGGCCCAGGCGGTGATGATCAAGGAAATGACCCAAAACATCGCGCTGGAGAGATTCGACGTCGCCGAAAAGGATGCCGAAGGCGCGTTTGTCACCGACCTGCTGGTGGCCGCCGCGGCCGCTGTGAGCGCCGCCGCAGGTGCCATGGAGGGGGCGGGTGCTGCCGCCGCGATCGAAATGATCGACAAAAGCCTCTCCACGTACAGCGACAACGTGGCGAAACGTTCTATGCGTGCCGCATCCGGCGATGACGCGGCCACTGCCAACCCCGCACAGTAAAAGGAGTCGCCGATGAGCAAGGAAAACGAAAGTCCCATGGCGAGCATTCACCGGTTCGCCGAGCTGTTCATGAAGCGCCCGCTGTCACACGCCGAACGGCAAGTACTGGAAGCGTTTGTGCAGGACAAACCGCAGACGTTTGCCCAGGCGGCGCAACGGAGTATCGATCAGGTGCGCGAACAGACCGTCAGGCTGATCGAGGCCGACGAACAGCGCACGAACGCGGTGATCGATCAGTTTCGCACCAGTGAAAACATACTCAAACATACCCCGCAAACACGCGAAGAGTTGATAAAGCAGTTGTTAACGGCCCTTGAAGAACCGCCTCAGCCTTCCATCTTGACAGTGGAGGATGCGGACTTTAAGGAGCTGTTGATGGACTTGATACGCCAGGAAGTTAAAAGCGCCATGGAAGAGCAGATGAAGAGCCTGGTTCAACAGGTCGAGTCAACGCTGGCGCGGCTTAACGACCAGGGTGCGGCGGCGGCCAGCAACTAAGAAGTTGCCGATGAACTGCACGATTGAATATTCACATCCATTGTTTTGCGACGTTCATTAAATAACACGGAATGCACCGTGTCATAACAAAGGAAGTTAATTCATGGCAACTACCGTAAGTGAGCAAATCACAGACGCGGTCACCCAGACCAACGTCAAGGTCGTCGCTGAAGCGCCGGCCATGGCAATGGGGACCATCTATCAATCCATGGCCCACTCCATCGGCATCCTGTTCCAGAACTCGGTGTCGGCGCAGCAACAGCAAAATACCCTGGCCCAGGCCGCGGCCAACCAAGGCGTGATGCAGATCTACAGCGTGGACACCGGCGCTGCCGGGGCCGCCACGGAAAAAGTCAGCCAGGGCGGCATCGCCGACAACCTGTCCAGCCTCTTGGCCGTCATGAAGTCTTTCCAGAGCTGATTGGCTGAAACCCTGAGTCGCTTGCGTAAAACCTTTGTCTCATACATGGAGTTTGACTAATGACCACTGTAAGCCCGCAAATCACCGATGCCGTTACCCAAACCAACGTCAAGGTCGTCGCTGAAGCACCGGCGATGTCACTCGGCACCGTCTATCAATCGATGGGGCACTCCACCAGCATCCTGTTCCAGAACGCCGTGTCGGCGCAGCAACAGCAAAATACCCTGGCCCAGGCCGCGGCCAACCAGGGCGTGATGCAAATCTACAGCGTCGACACCGGCGCTGCCGCTGCCACCACGGAAAAAATCAGCCAGGGCGGTGTAGCCGACAACCTCACCAGCCTGCTGAGCGTGCTCAAGTCCTTCTCCCCGTCTTGAGTCGCTGAACCGCTGGAACGCCCCCTGACAACGCCCCTGCGCCTAACGGCCCAGGGGCGTTGCCGTAGGTGACGTTGATCAGATAATTTCTGCAAATGCGGCGTTTTCGTTCTTTTTTTCGAACATCCTATTGTCCTTTACCCCCTTTGATCCTAGGATTCGTTTGAGATTTCAAACGCTCTTGTCTGGGTGCTGAACCGCACGTGTTTCAACCAGTGCGCTATTTATGTGCTTCGGCCCTGTGAATGATTTCCCTGACGGCAGCCCGTCAGATGAGGTGAAAACTGCTGCGCTCGGTAATCTTGCGTTAAAAACAGGTTCGGACTGCTCATTTACAAACACGTAAATTCCGCACCCTCGCCTGTTTTTGCCTTGTCTTACCTTCGCTCGCTACGTTTTTACCTCACCTGCCTGAGGCGCCTTTTTATAATTAACAATTCGCTCCGCGCTCGCGCGGTGCTGTTAAGGAAAAGCCCACATGCAGCTCAAAGACACCCAGTTGTTCCGCCAGCAAGCCTACATCGATGGCGCTTGGGTCGATGCGGATAATGGTCAGACGATCAAGGTCAACAACCCGGCAACGGGCGAAATTCTGGGCACTGTGCCGAAAATGGGCGCTGCCGAAACCCGCCGTGCCATTGAAGCCGCCGACAAGGCCCTGCCGGCCTGGCGCTCGCTGACCGCCAAAGAACGCGCGAACAAGCTGCGTCGCTGGTTCGAACTGTTGATCGAAAACCAGGATGACCTCGGTCGCCTGATGACCCTCGAGCAGGGCAAGCCACTGGCCGAAGCCAAGGGCGAAATCGTTTACGCCGCGTCCTTCATCGAGTGGTTTGCCGAAGAAGCCAAGCGCATCTACGGTGACGTGATCCCGGGCCACCAGCCTGACAAGCGCCTGATCGTGATCAAGCAGCCAATTGGCGTGACCGCAGCGATCACCCCGTGGAACTTCCCGGCCGCCATGATCACCCGTAAAGCCGGCCCGGCCCTGGCCGCCGGTTGCACCATGGTGATCAAGCCGGCTTCGCAAACCCCGTTCTCGGCCCTGGCCCTGGTTGAGCTGGCGCACCGTGCCGGTATCCCGAAAGGGGTGCTGAGCGTGGTTACCGGCAGCGCCGGCGACATCGGCGGCGAGCTGACCAGCAACCCGATCGTGCGCAAACTGTCCTTCACCGGCTCGACCGAAATCGGTCGCCAGTTGATGGCCGAATGCGCCAAGGACATCAAGAAAGTCTCGCTGGAACTGGGCGGCAACGCGCCGTTCATCGTGTTCGACGACGCGGACCTGGATAAGGCCGTCGAAGGCGCAATCATTTCCAAATACCGCAACAACGGCCAGACCTGCGTCTGCGCCAACCGTCTGTACATTCAGGATGGCATCTACGACGCTTTCGCCGAGAAACTCAAAGCCGCAGTGGCCAAGCTCAAGATCGGCAACGGTCTGGAAGACGGCACCACCACCGGTCCCCTGATCGACGAAAAAGCTGTGGCCAAGGTCCAGGAACACATCGCCGATGCCCTGAGCAAAGGCGCAACGTTGCTGGCCGGTGGCAAGCCGATGGAAGGCAACTTCTTTGAGCCGACCATCCTGATCAACGTGCCGAAAAACGCCGCTGTGGCGAAGGAAGAAACCTTCGGCCCACTGGCGCCATTGTTCCGCTTCAAAGACGAAGCCGAAGTGATCGCGATGTCCAACGACACCGAATTCGGTCTGGCCTCGTACTTCTATGCCCGCGACCTGGGCCGTGTGTTCCGTGTGGCCGAAGCCCTGGAATACGGCATGGTCGGCGTCAACACCGGGTTGATCTCCAACGAAGTCGCGCCGTTTGGCGGCATCAAGGCCTCGGGCCTGGGCCGTGAAGGCTCCAAGTACGGGATCGAGGATTACCTGGAAATCAAATACCTCTGCCTGGGCATCTGATCGGGTAGTGTGTGCAGCGGACGGGGCACGAGAGCGATGCCCCATCTGCTTGTAAGGACGATTTTTCTCTGTGGCCGGGAAAGCTGTGGCAGTCGATCATCGCATGCTGCCGTAGTTGCCTCCCGCCATGAATTCCTTGAGCCACGCCGCCCGATGAGCGGTGAATGAGGACACTATGAGCAAGACCAACGCATCCCTGATGAAACGCCGCGAAGCCGCTGTACCCCGCGGTGTTGGCCAGATTCACCCGATCTTCGCCGATTCCGCGAAGAACGCCACCGTGACCGACGTTGAAGGTCGCGAGTTCATCGACTTCGCCGGCGGCATCGCCGTGCTGAACACCGGTCACCTGCACCCGAAAATCATCGCGGCCGTGACCGAGCAGTTGAATAAGCTGACCCACACCTGTTTCCAGGTGCTGGCGTACGAACCCTACGTCGAACTGTGCGAGAAAGTGAACGCCAAGGTGCCGGGTGATTTCGCCAAGAAAACCCTGCTGGTGACCACTGGTTCCGAAGCCGTGGAAAACGCCGTGAAAATCGCCCGTGCCGCGACGGGCCGTGCAGGCGTGATTGCGTTCACCGGCGCTTACCACGGTCGCACCATGATGACCCTGGGCCTGACCGGTAAAGTCGTGCCTTACTCGGCCGGCATGGGCCTGATGCCAGGCGGCATCTTCCGTGCGCTGTTCCCGAACGAACTGCACGGCGTAAGCATCGACGACTCTATCGCCAGCATCGAACGGATCTTCAAGAACGACGCCGAGCCGCGTGACATTGCAGCCATCATCATCGAGCCGGTTCAGGGCGAAGGTGGTTTCTACGTTGCGCCTAAAGAATTCATGAAGCGCCTGCGTGCGCTGTGCGACCAGCACGGCATCCTGATGATTGCTGACGAAGTGCAGACTGGCGCTGGCCGTACCGGCACCTTCTTCGCCATGGAACAGATGGGTGTTGCCGCCGACCTGACCACCTTCGCCAAATCCATCGCTGGCGGCTTCCCGCTGGCCGGTGTGTGCGGCAAGGCCGAATACATGGACGCCATCGCCCCAGGCGGCCTGGGCGGCACTTACGCCGGTAGCCCGATCGCTTGTGCCGCTGCGCTGGCGGTGATGGAAGTATTCGAAGAAGAGCACCTGCTGGATCGCTGCAAAGCGGTTGGCGAGCGTCTGGTGACTGGCCTCAAGGCCATCCAGGCCAAGTACCCGGTGATCGGTGAAGTGCGTGCCCTGGGCGCGATGATCGCGGTTGAACTGTTCGAAAACGGCGACAGCCACAAGCCTAACGCCGCCGCCGTCGCGCAAGTTGTGGCCAAGGCGCGCGACAAGGGCCTGATCCTGCTGTCGTGCGGTACTTACGGCAACGTGTTGCGCGTACTGGTGCCGCTGACTTCGCCGGACGAGCAACTGGACAAAGGTCTGGCGATCATCGAAGAGTGTTTCTCCGAGCTATGATCAGCCGAGTGTGACCTGATCGACAAAAAACCCGCTTCGGCGGGTTTTTTTCGTCTTATGAAACCTATCCGTGCTCATAGCACTGTATCGAAGTGCCAGCATTGTCTAAGGTGCAAGCATTGCCCTCGGAGCGTGCTGCATGACTGCTGTTGAATTGCCCGCTGTGCCGCGAGTGCTGATCGCCGAGGCCGACCCCTGGTCCCGCGACCTGCTCAAGCAGGTGTTGTTGAACGTGCGTTGCGACGCCCGGCTGGATCTGTGTGCGGACGGTCAACATGCGCTGGACCTGCTGAGCGAGCATCCCTATGACCTGGTGATCGCCGATTGGGAACTGCCCGGTGTCGATGGCCTGAGCGTACTGCGCAGTGTGCGCCAGCGACGGCGCAACCCGGTGTTGCCGTTTATTCTGATGAGCAGCCGCAATGACAGCGCCAGCGTGCGCGAAGCCTTGCCGCTGGCGCCGACAGCGTACCTGACCAAACCCCTGAACATGGAAAGCCTGACCCAGCGCTTGCAGGACTTGCTGCTGAACGCGGGGGAGTCGGTGGCCTGCGACGTCCCGACGCTGGCGCCGGGCATGACCTTGTCGACGTTCCTGGAGCGGCGCCGCGAACAGGCGGACGGTGCACCGTTGCTGACGGACGTGCAACTGGCGATCAAACGCAGCCTGAACCCCAATGGTCTGGACCTGAAGTTGCTGGAAGAGGAAGTCCGCACCGACCCACAGGTCACTGCGGTGCTGATCGCCGCAGCCAACAGCGCTGCGCAGCATCATGGCAACTCGGTGCAAACCCTGTCTCAGGCGTTGCAACGGCTGGGTACCGGGCAAAGCATGAATCTGATCCTGGGCCTTGCCCTCAAGCGCAGCGCGCGTCTCAGTGAGCCGTGCCTGGCCGACTACGCCGAACGTTACTGGGGGTTGTCGCTGCACACCGCCGAATACGGCCGAACCCTGGCACGTTTGCTGGATCTGGATCAGGAGCGCTGTTACTGCGCCGGCATGCTGCACCGTTTGGGCGACCTGGCGCTGCTGCGTTGCTTGCAGGAGTGGAAACAGGCGGGCGGCGAACTGGACGAGTGGGAAGAGGTTGGCGATACGCTGGAGGCCTTTGGCGCGGCTTACGGGTCGGCGCTGCGCACACGCTGGCGTTTGCCGCTGGAGTTGCGTGAGCTGATTGCGGCGGTCTATCAGCTTGGGGGCGGGGTTTACTCCCGCGAAGCACTGGTGATGAACATGGCCGGGCAACTGGCGCGGTTGACGCCTTCGGAAGGCGTCGAAGAGCTCGCCAAAAGTCGAACCGCACGGTTGCTCAAGATCGGGTTGCCAGAACTCATGCGCTTACGCAAAAAGTAAACCGATCCTTCCCTGTAGAAACGGTTTTTGTGGCGAGGGAGCTTGCTCCCGCTGGGTCGCGAAGCGGCCCCAAGAAATGGGCCTGCTATGCAGTCCAGCGGGAGCAAGCTCCCTCGCCACAGGTATTGAGTTCAGCCGGAGATGATGCGGTTCTTGCCCTGGCGCTTGGCTTCATACATTGCTGCGTCAGCGCGGGCGAACAGGCTGTCCAGGGTTTCGTCGTCGGCAGTGAGACTGGTCAGGCCCTGACTGACAGTGATGCCGAATGTCTGGTCGTCATGGTTGAAGCCCAGGCGCTGGATTTCCCGTTGCAGCCGTTCGGCCACGTGCAGGGCCATGTCCGGCGCACAGCCGGGGAACACCGCGGCAAACTCTTCACCGCCGATCCGCCCAAACAGATCACCTCGGCGCAGCGCCGCCCGGCCACATTCGGCGATCCGTTGCAGCACGTTGTCGCCTTCCGGGTGGCCGTAAGTGTCATTGATGGTTTTAAAGTCATCGATGTCCAGCAACAAAAATGCCAGTGGCGAGCCTTGCTGGCGCGCCTGTTCGAACTCGCGGTTGGCACATTCGAAGAAATGTCGACGGTTGCTGCTCTGGGTCAGCGCATCGGTGGTGGCCAGGCGTTGCAGTTCGGTTTCCAGTTGCTTCTTTTCGGTGATGTCCTCGGCAATGCCGACCACGATCACCGGTTGGCCAGGCTCGGCCTGGCGGTTGATAAAGCACTTGTCGCTGAGCCAGCGCACCTGGCCGTCGGCGGCGATGATCCGGTATTCGCGGTCTTCCACGGCACCTTTTTCCAGCACCTCGGCCAAGCTGCGTTCGGCGTAGTCCAGGTCATCGGGGTAAATGCTGTCACGCCATTCGTGGTAATCGGCCAGCAGTAAGCCTGCGGAGCGGCCGAAAATCCGTTCATAGGCCGGGCTGACATACAGCACTTGCCGGGTTTCCCAGTTGAATGCCCAGAGTACGGCATTGACGCTGACCAGCAGCGAGCTGAACAACTGTTCGCGTTCGCTCAGGCGCGCCACTTCACCTTGGGCGTGCATCAGCGCCATCAGGGTTTGCGCGGCTTCTGGCCACTGGGGGAGGGATGAGTCTTTTGGGTTTTTATTGACCATCGGCACACGTCTCAAAGGGCATGCCGTGAGTTCGACAGCGGCCACAGCAAAGCCCGCCTGGATGGCGAAGTGCTCTTTGAGATAGGGGATTTTGAGCTAAGTTCCCGCTTTTTGTGGCGAGGGAGCTTGCTCCCGCTGGGCGGTATACCGCCCCAACCGGGCGACTGCGTTTTGTCAGTTAAAACGCGTCGCCGGTTTTGCGGCTGCCTTGCAATCGAACGGGAGCAAGCTCCCTCGCCACAGGCAGCCCTTCAGACGGCGGCAGGGCGCAGCGAGTAGGTTTTCAACTGGTTGGCGAAATCGCGCAGCGACTGGATCCCGCTGGCTTCGGCTTCGTGCACCCAGTCCTTGATCGCGGCCAGCATGTCGTGACCGTTCGAACTGGTCTTGACCCAGATCTGCTGCAGGGCCAGGCGTTTTTCGTAAATGACCTTCAGCGCCTGACTGTGCTCGAGCATGGTCTGGATGCGCACGTGGTGTTTGTCATCCAGCAGGCTGGTTTCACGGGAGAGCAGGCGCTTGGCGCGATGGAATTGATGACGCACCGAGTGATCGACCTTTTCCAGCTCTTGCTTGACCAGCGGGGCGATGACCAGCTTGCGGTACTGGGCCATGATCTGGAAACGGTTGTTGAGGATCGCCATGGCGGTGTCCATGTCCAGGCTGCCCTTGCCTTCGACGCGGTGGGCGATCGGCGCTACACGCTGGACCTTGGCCAGGCGCAGGAAGCTGAAGACCTGGATCCAGGCCCAGCCGAGGTCGAATTCCCACTTTTTCACCGACAGTTTTGCCGAGTTCGGGTAGGTATGATGGTTGTTGTGCAGTTCTTCGCCCCCGACCAGGATGCCCCACGGCACCAGGTTGGTTGCCGCATCACGGCACTCGAAGTTGCGGTAGCCGATGGCGTGGCCCAGGCCGTTGATGACGCCGGCGGCCCAGAACGGGATCCACATCATCTGGATCGCCCAGATGGTGATGCCGATGGTGCCGAACAGCAACAGGTCGATGACGCCCATGATCGCCACGCCCAGCAACGGGAAGCGGCTGTAGAGGTTGCGCTCGATCCAGTCTTCGGGGCAGTTCTTGCCGTAGATGCGCAGGGTCTCGGGGTTTTCCGCTTCGGCACGGTACAGCTCGGCGCCTTTGCGCAGAACGGTCGACAAGCCCAGGATGACCGGGCTGTGCGGGTCATCGACGGTTTCGCATTTGGCGTGGTGCTTGCGGTGGATCGCGGTCCACTCGCGGGTGTTCTGCGCCGTGGTCAGCCACAGCCAGAAGCGGAAGAAATGTTTCAGGCCGGCATTGAGCTCAAGGGAGCGATGGGCTGAATAACGATGCAGATAGACCGTGACGCCCACGATGGTGATGTGGGTCATTAACAGGGTGACTGCCACCAGTTGCCAAGGCGACAAGCCGAGTAAACCTTCGTACCACATAGGCTGTATGGCCCTCGATAAAGAAAAAAACAGCCCGCGCATTATCACTCAGCACACAGATAAAACCAGTCGGCCTTTCAGATAAGAGTGGCGGAATGTTTCTTTACTCTATAATTCCAACCTTTTTGTAAGGACATGGATCGCCTAATGTCGGCCTCTTTTCGCGATGCTTTGCGTGCATCGCTGCTTTATCTGGTGATTTCGGTCGTTTGGCTGGGCATTACTGGTTATTTATTGAACAAATTCTTCGATCAATCCGCTGATCTGCCGCGATGGCAACTGATCAACGGTTACCTGTGGGTGCTGTTCAGTGCCTATCTGATCTTCCTGGCGCGGGCGCGATTGTTCAGTTTCATCGGAATCGGCGCGAAGCTGCGGCGCCGCAGCGAAGATCGCGTGCGCTTGCGTCAGGCAGCGGCGGTGTTCGACTGTACGCGCGAGGGGGTGCTGGTCACTGACTGCCGGGGCCTGATTGTCCATGTGAACCGGGCGTTCATGGAAATCACCGGTTACCAGAGTGAAGAAGTGCTGGGCCGCCAGCCGAGTATGTTCAAGTCCGGCCATCACCTCCCGGCCTTCTATCAAGGCATGTTCTCCACGCTCAAAGGCTGCGGCGAGTGGAGTGGCGAGATCTGGAACCGGCGCAAGAGCGGCGAAATCTATCCGCAATGGCAGACCATCCGGGTCATCCACGACGAGCGTGGCCAGCTCAGCCATTACGTGGCGGTGTTTTCCGACATCAGCGCAATCAAGGATTCGGAGCACGAGCTGGCGCACCTGGCCCACCACGACCCGCTGACCGACCTGCCCAATCGCCTGTTATTCACCGACCGTGCCGAGCAGGCGCTGGCCTCCGCGCAAATCCACAAGCGTGGCTGCGCCTTGCTGATGATCGATCTGGATCACTTCAAGATGATCAACGACAGCCTGGGGCACAACGTTGGCGACAAATTGCTCAAGGCCGTGGCCTCGCGTTTGCGCGACATGTTCGGCCCAGGCATTACGCTGGCGCGCCTGGGTGGCGACGAGTTCGCGGTGCTGGCCGAAAGTTGCCCGCAACTGGTGCAGGCGGCAGCGTTGGCGCAACGGATCCTGGATGGCCTCAAAGAACCGTTTCAGATTGCCGGCCATCAGTTGTTCATTAACGCCAGTGTCGGCATCAGCCTGTTTCCCAGCGATGCCCTGAGTGCCGAGCAGTTGTTGCGCAATGCCGACTCGGCGCTGTTCAAGGCCAAAAGCGCGGGGCGCGATGGCTACGCGCTGTACACCGAAGAGTTGACGGCCCATGCCCAGCAGCGGGTCGAGATCGCGTTCGAGTTGCGCCGCGCCCTGGAGCAGCAGGAGTTGCGGGTGTACTACCAGCCGGTGCATGACCTCAAGAGCAGCCGTCTGATCGGCGTCGAAGCGCTGGTGCGCTGGGAGCACCCGCAGCGGGGGCTGGTGTCGCCTGCGGAGTTCATCCCGATTGCCGAACGCACCGGGTTGATCGCCGAAATCGATGCGTGGGTCATGCAGCAGGCGTGTCAGCAGATGTGCCAGTGGCAGCAGGCGGGTGTGGTGTTGTCGTTTGTGGCGGTGAACGTTTCCACGCGGTTGTTTGCCCGTCGCGAGCTGTATGAGCGCGTCGCCCAGGTGCTGCATGACACGGGGCTGGATCCGGCGTACCTGGAGCTGGAAGTCACCGAAAGCGCAGTGATGGAGGACCCGGAAGTGGCGCTGGAGCAAATGCACCGTCTGCGCGAGTTGGGCGTGCGGCTGGCCATTGATGATTTCGGCACGGGTTACTCGTCATTGCTGCGGCTCAAGCGCTTGCCGGTGCAGAAGCTCAAGATTGATCAGGGGTTTGTCGCCGGTCTGCCGTGGGACGAAGATGACGCTGCGATCGTGCGGGTCATCATCGCCCTGGCGCAAAGCATGGGCATGCAGGTCCACGCCGAAGGCATCGAACAGGCCGAGCAGGCGGGCTTCCTGCTTGAGCATGATTGCGACCTGGGCCAGGGCTACTGGTTTGGCCGGCCGGTGCCGGCTGAGCAGTTGGATTGGGCGTGTGCACCGTTAATTGGGTAAACATGCGGCCCGCTTTTTGTGGCGAGGGAGCTTGCTCCCGCTGGGCCGGGCTGGCGCTCCAGCGCGCAGCGGCCCCAGAAATCTTACGTCTGCTACGCAGCCGGGCGCGAGCAAGCTCCCTCGCCACAGGGTTCTAAGTCGGCTGTGAAAATCGTGGATTTTCCCCGCAAACCCTTCTCTTATCGGGTATTTACTTTTAGTTATATAAGCATTCTTAAATAGTATTTTTAAGAATATCTGCGGCTATCTACTATTGCTCTCACGCCGCAAGCAGTGCCGCCACTGCCAGGCACTACTCATTTCAGGAGCAACACCATGAGCGCATCTCTACGTAGCGTTGACGGTCAGGACGAAGCCACCATCTTGCGCGAAATCCAAAGCGCCCTGCGCGATCTGCGCTTCGGTGCGGTGGAGATCACCGTGCACAACGCCCAAGTGGTGCAGATCGAGCGCAAAGAGAAATTCCGTTTGCAGAACCCCGGCAACAAACCGAGTTGAACCCCGCGTCACCCTCTCACGTGTGAGAGCCCCGACTGGTCAACCGGAGGGCGTCATCCCATGACCCCAACCAGCGTGTATACAAGCGTTCAAGCACGAATGCGGGCCTGAAGCGCCAATAAGAAAAGCCAACACCCAGAATTTCAGGAGCTCCACTATGTCGTCGATTCGCCGTTACGCGTTGGCCGCTCTGGCCAGTGCCCTTTTTGCTGGTTCCGCGGTTGCCAAGGATTATGAGCTGCTCAACGTGTCATACGACCCGACCCGCGAGCTGTATCAGGACTACAACGCCGAGTTCATCAACTTCTGGAAGAAAGACCACGCGGGCGACACCGTGAAGATCCAGCAATCCCATGGTGGCTCCGGCAAGCAGGGCCGGGCGGTGATCGATGGTCTGCGGGCCGACGTGGTGACCCTGGCCCTGGCCGGTGATATCGACGAAATCGCCAAACTGGGCAAGACCCTGCCGGCCGACTGGCAGAAGCGTCTGCCTGAAGCGAGCACGCCGTACACCTCGACCATCGTGTTCCTGGTGCGCAAAGGCAACCCCAAAGGCATCAAGGACTGGGGCGACCTGACCAGGAACGGCGTTGAAGTCATCACCCCGAACCCGAAAACCTCCGGCGGAGCGCGCTGGAACTTCCTCGCCGCCTGGGCCTATGGTTTGAAGGCTGGCGGCAGCGAAGCCAAGGCCCAGGAGTACGTCAAGGAGCTGTTCAAGCATGTTCCGGTGCTGGACACCGGTGCTCGCGGTTCGACTATCACCTTCGTCAACAACGGTCAGGGCGATGTGTTGCTGGCTTGGGAAAACGAAGCCTTCCTGGCACTGAAAGAAGACGGCGGCGCTGACAAATTCGACATCGTCGTGCCTTCGCTGTCGATCCTGGCCGAGCCGCCGGTGGCAGTCGTCGACAAGAACGCCGAGAAGAAGGGTAACGAGCAGATCGCCGAGGCCTACCTCAAGCACTTGTACAGCCCGGCCGGTCAGGAGATCGCGGCAAAGAACTTCTACCGCCCGCGTGACAAGGACGTGGCTGCCAAGTACGCCAAGCAGTTCCCGACACTGGACCTGGTGACCATCGACAAGGACTTCGGCGGCTGGAAAACCGCCCAACCGAAATTCTTCAATGACGGCGGCGTGTTCGACCAGATCTATCAGGCGCAGTAACCTGACTTGAGCCACACAACGAACCTTAAGCTTAGGCTCGTAACATGTGGGAGCGGGCTTGCTCGCGAAGGCGGAGTGTCAGACGACTTAAATGTTGACTGATATCCCCTCTTCGCGAGCAAGCCCGCTCCCACATGGATGCGTTTAGCTGATTGATTTTTTCAACCAAGGACTCTTATGTCGCGTCGTATCTCCCCCGTCATACCCGGCTTCGGGCTGACGCTGGGCTACACCTTGGTGTACCTCAGCCTGATTGTGCTCATTCCCCTGGCAGCGATGTTCGTGCATGCCGCCCAACTCACCTGGGATCAGTTCTGGGCCATCATCTCGGCACCCCGCGTGCTGGCAGCGTTGAAGCTCAGTTTTGGCACCGCGCTGTGTGCCGCGATCATCAACGGCATTATCGGCACGCTGCTCGCCTGGGTGCTGGTGCGCTATACCTTCCCGGGGCGCAAAGTCATCGACGCGATGATCGACCTGCCCTTCGCATTGCCGACGGCCGTGGCCGGTATCGCGCTGACCGCGTTGTACGCACCCAATGGGCTGGTGGGTCAGTTTGCAGCGGACCTGGGTTTCAAGATCGCCTACACCCCCCTGGGCATCACCCTGGCACTGACGTTCGTTACACTTCCATTCGTGGTACGTACAGTACAGCCAGTATTGGCCGATATCCCGCGTGAAATCGAAGAAGCCGCCGCGTGCCTGGGTGCCAAACCGCTGCAGGTTTTCCGCTACATCCTGCTGCCAGCTCTGCTTCCGGCCTGGCTGACCGGCTTCGCCCTGGCGTTTGCCCGTGGCGTAGGTGAGTACGGTTCGGTGATTTTCATCGCCGGTAACATGCCGATGAAAACCGAAATCCTGCCGCTGCTGATCATGGTCAAGCTCGACCAGTACGATTACACCGGTGCTACCTCCATTGGCGTGTTGATGCTGGTGGTTTCCTTCGTCCTGTTGCTGCTGATCAACTTGTTGCAGCGGCGCATCGAAACCCCATAAGGAGGCGCGGAACATGTCCCAATCGTCTATTGCGGCCGCCTCTTCGGCCAACGCGGCCCGTCGTGGCAGTGCGGTCTCGCGGCGAGTACTGATCGGCCTCGGCTGGTTGATCTTTGCCCTGTTCCTGTTGCTGCCACTGCTGATCGTGGTGTCCCAGGGGCTGAAGCTGGGCCTCGGTGCGTTCTTCACCGCGATCTTCGAACCCGACGCCTTGTCGGCCCTGAAACTCACGGTTATCGCCGTGCTGATTTCGGTGCCGCTGAACCTGGTGTTCGGCGTCAGCGCGGCCTGGTGCGTGAGCAAGTATTCGTTCCGTGGCAAGAGCATGCTGGTGACGCTGATCGATTTGCCGTTCTCGGTGTCGCCGGTGATTGCGGGTCTGGTCTATGTGCTGATGTTCGGCGCCCAGGGCTTCTTCGGCCCGTGGTTGCAGGATCACGACATTCAGATCGTCTTCGCCTTGCCAGGCATCGTGCTGGCGACGATTTTCGTCACCGTGCCCTTCGTCGCCCGTGAGCTGATCCCGCTGATGCAGGAACAGGGCACGCAGGAAGAAGAAGCCGCGCGGCTGCTGGGTGCCAACGGCTGGCAGATGTTCTGGCATGTGACCGTGCCCAACATCAAGTGGGGCCTGATCTACGGCGTGGTGCTGTGTACCGCGCGGGCAATGGGCGAGTTCGGTGCGGTGTCGGTGGTGTCCGGGCACATTCGCGGGGTGACCAACACCTTGCCGCTGCACGTCGAGATCCTCTACAACGAATACAACCACGTCGCCGCGTTTGCCGTTGCGAGCCTGTTGCTGATCCTGGCGCTCTTCATCCTGCTGCTCAAGCAGTGGAGCGAGTCCCGTATTAACCGCCTGCGCGCCAGCGCCGCGGAGGAATAAGTCATGTCGATCGAAGTCCGTAATGTCAGCAAGAACTTCAACGCTTTCAAGGCGCTGAACAGCATCAACCTGGACATCCACAGCGGCGAGCTGGTGGCGTTGCTTGGCCCGTCCGGTTGTGGCAAAACCACTTTGCTGCGGATCATCGCCGGGCTGGAAACCCCCGATGACGGCAGCATCGTGTTCCACGGTGAAGATGTGTCCGGCCACGACGTGCGTGATCGCAACGTCGGTTTTGTGTTCCAGCACTACGCCTTGTTCCGCCACATGACGGTGTTCGACAACGTCGCTTTCGGCCTGCGCATGAAGCCGAAAAACCAGCGTCCGAACGAAAGCCAGATCGCGGTCAAAGTGCATGAATTGCTGAACATGGTTCAACTCGACTGGCTGTCGGATCGCTACCCGGAACAACTTTCCGGTGGTCAGCGTCAACGTATCGCCCTGGCCCGCGCCCTGGCGGTGGAGCCGAAAGTGTTGCTGCTCGACGAGCCGTTCGGCGCCCTCGACGCCAAAGTCCGTAAAGAGCTGCGCCGCTGGCTCGCACGCCTGCACGAAGACATCAACCTGACCTCGGTGTTTGTGACCCACGACCAGGAAGAAGCGATGGAGGTGGCCGACCGCATCGTGGTGATGAACAAGGGAGTGATCGAGCAGATCGGTTCACCGGGCGACGTTTACGAAAACCCGGCCAGTGACTTTGTGTATCACTTCCTCGGCGATTCGAACCGTCTGCACCTGGGTGAGGACCACCACGTGCTGTTCCGTCCCCACGAAGTGTCGCTGTCGCGCACAGAACTGGAAGACCACCACGCGGCCGAAGTGCGTGACATTCGTCCGCTGGGCGCGACCACGCGCGTCACCTTGAAGGTTGAAGGTCAGAGCGAACTGATCGAAGCCGAAGTGGTGAAAGACCACGACAGCCTGACTGGTCTGGCGCGTGGCGAGACGTTGTTCTTCAAACCCAAGGTCTGGCAGAAACACGCGAGCCTCTAAAAGTTTCGTCGGCTTGCCGCTCCCACAGGGTCTGTACTGACCTGTGGCGAGGGAGCTTGCTCCCGCTCGGGCTGCGCAGCAGTCGCAAAGCAAGCCCCTTGTTCTGCCTGAAAAACGCGGTTGCTGGTTTTAGGACGGCTTCGCAGTCCAGCGGGAGCAAGCTCCCTCGCCACAAAGCGTCTTACGTTGCTGCGCTTTTCTGGCGCAAACGTACCCCACCGGCCCGCGCCTCGATCTGTTCCTTGAGGTCATGCCGCCATCCCAGCAAAAACGCCAGTTCCGCCACTACAAACAGCGGCCCGACAATCAGCCCCGTCACGTCATCGACAAACGCCGGTTTGCGTCCTTCGTAGTGATGGCCAACAAACTGGATTGCCCAGCCGATCACAAACATCGCGACGCCACTGGCGAGCCAGACGAACGTACTCTGCTGCGCGAGTACATGGCCTAGCCAAACGGACAGGCCCAGCAGCACCGTCATCACCCCGCCAAGACGCTTTTCCAGGCGCAAATAGAACCCCGCCGAGGCCAGCGCCACAAGCACTGTCGGCGACAGCCAGAGCCCGGCCAGCGGCCATTCTGGCCGTGCCAGCAGCACCGCGACAGCGACCACGATCAGCGGAATACCAATGAAGTGGCTGGCAATGTTGCGCGGGTCACGGTGGTAAGCGGCGTATTGACTGAGGTGGTCAACGAGGCTTTTCATGGTGCTTGCTCCTGTAGGGACGCCGATCATGCCCCTGTGCGTGGTCGCTGCTCTGTCAGCCAGACGACAATCAACCCGGAGATTTCATGGATATGCAGGCCTGGCGGTCACGCCTGATGAGCGGTCAGTGGTTCAGCCATTTACCGTCCTTGTTACAGGATAGTCTGCTGGCCATGGCCCGCGTGCGGCGCCTGTCGCCGGGCCAGCGGCTGTTCAAGCGCGGCGATGCGCCGTGTGGCCTGTACGCCGTGCTTGAAGGCGCGGTGCGGGTCGGTGCGGTGAACGAGCAGGGCAAGGAGGCGCTGCTGAGCGTGATCGAACCGCCGCACTGGTTCGGCGAAATCTGCCTGTTCGATGGTCAGCCGCGCACCCACGACGCTGTCGGTGTGGGCCACAGCATCCTGCTGCACATTCCGCAATCGGCGTTGCTGGCCTTGCTCGACGAACAACCGCAGTACTGGCAACCACTGGCGCTGCTGATGAGCCACAAACTGCGTTTGACCTTCATCAATCTTGAACAGTTGGCCTTGCTGCCCGCCCCGGCCCGGGTGGCGCACCGCTTGCTGATGATCGCCGATGGCTATGGCGAACTCGAACCGGCGCGGCGCGTTCTGCAACTGCCCCAGGAGCAACTGGCGTTGTTGCTGTCGCTGTCGCGTCAGACCACCAACCAGATCCTCAAGGACCTCGAAAGCCAGGGCATTCTCAACCTCGGTTATGGCGAGATCGAGATCCTCGACACCGAGCGGTTACGGGCGTTGACCACAATCTAATGGCAACCACTGAACCCCTGTGAGAGCGGGCTTGCTCGCGAATGCGGAGTGTCAGTCGATATTGATGTTGGCTGACACGACGCCTTCGCGAGCAAGCCCGCTCCCACAGGGGGAATGTGTTGAAGTTTGTGATGGGCAATCAAGCCAAACACGCCTAGCCTGTGCCGACGACTATCCGAGGTGTGCCATGCGTTTGCTGTTAGTGGAAGACGAACCCGAGGTCGCGAAGCTTCTGGCCCAGGGGTTGAGCGAGGCCGGTTACACGGTGGATGTGGCGGACAACGGTATGGCCGGACGACGCTTTATCGAAGTGCAGGCGTATGACCTGATCATCCTCGATGTGATGTTGCCCGGCCTCAATGGCTGGCAACTGCTGCAACAGATCCGCCAGCTCGGCGCCACGCCGGTGCTTTTCCTGACCACCACCGACGGCATTGAAGACCGCTTGCGCGGGCTGGAACTGCATGACGATGATTACTTGCTCAAGCCGTTTGCGGTGAGCGAGTTGGTGGCGCGGGTGCGTAAGTTGTTGCGTCGTGATCGGGGGCGCTGAGCCTTCCATGGTGCCTGGGAAATCGCTATCGCGAGCAAGCTTTGCTCCTACGGATTTGTGGTGAACCACAACGATGGATCGACGCGAATCTGTAGGAGCAAGGCTTGCCCACGATGAGTCCGGCAAAAGCGGCGTAAATCCCGACGTTTTACCGCATCCCGTCCCGGAACTGCCCCGGCGTCATCCCGGTCCAGCGTTTGAACGCGCGGCTGAAGCTGCTGGTGTCGGCAAATCCCAGTAAGTAACTGATCTCGCTCAACGAACACTGCGGATCGCGCAGGTGCAGCAGCGCAAGGTTTTCGCGGCACTCGTTGAGCAACGTGTCGAAGCGGCAACCTTCGTCGGCCAGATGCCGCTGCAGGCTGCGCAGGCTCAGGTGCAAAGCCTGGGCGATGCGCTCGGCGCCGGGTTCACCTTCCGGCAATTGTGCTTCGATGGCACCGCGCACCTTGCGTTCCCACGTCAGCGGCTTGAGCTGTGCCAGGGTGCGGTTGAGCACCGTTTCGTTGTGCTCGGCCAGTTCCGGGTTGGCGTCGTCCAGGTGGCTGTCGAAATCGGCGAGGGCAAACTCCAGCCGGTCCTCGTCGGCGCCGAAGTGGATCGGTGCGCGAAACACCGTGTGCCACTGTTTCGGGTCTGCCGGTTCAGGGCGGCGCAGGTATACCGCCAGTGGCGCGTAATCGCGGCCGAGGCGGTTGCGACAGGTGCGCACATAAATCGCCGCAAACGCGTCAATGGCTTCGGGCGCTGGCGTCGGGCTGCCTTCGGGGACTTTCAGGATGAAGCAGTAGCGATCTTCGCCGCGAATCAGCACCAGCTCCAGCGCGTCGCTGACCACCTGGTGATACCGCACGATGCGCTCGAACACTTCGCGCAGGCTGCCGCTGGCTACCAGCGCGTAACCCAATGCGTGAAACGTGGTCGGGCTGACGAAGCGCGACACCCGCAAGCCGATGGCCGGATCGCCGCTGACCTGCACCGCCAATTCCCACAACCGCGTGGTGGCGGACAGCGGGTAGCGGGCGTTGGGGTCGTCCATCAACTGCGGGTCGAGCCCGGCCTGTTGGCACAATGTGCCGCTGTCGAAACCCAGGGCGTCGAGTTGTTTGCGCAAGGCGCGGGTCCAGCTGGCGAGGGAGGTGGGTTCAATCATGATGATTGGCGCTTCCAGTCAACAGGTTGGCGTTCACGGCTAGCACTGCACAGGAAGACACAGGGCAGGATGCGAACATCAATAACCAGAGGATGGAAGCATGCACGGTACTTCTGCAAGTCCCGAACGACTGAATGCAGCGCAGCGATCAGCACATATTCGTGAAGTGGTGCTGGCGCGCGGTGTCGAGCTGCGTGAGCGCTACCCGCTGCTCAAGCATCAGGACGCGCTGGGCGCGCTCATTCTGGCCTTTGCCCTGGCCGGGATGATCGGCTCGGCGGTGCTGTACATGACCGGGCACCTGGCGTGGTGGGTATGCCTGCTGCTGAATGCTTTTTTTGCGTCGTTGACCCATGAGCTGGAACACGACCTGATCCACAGCATGTATTTCCGCAAGCAGCGCGTGCCGCACAACCTGATGATGGGGTTGGTCTGGCTGGCGCGGCCGAGCACCATCAATCCGTGGATTCGTCGCCACCTGCACCTCAACCACCACAAGGTGTCCGGCAGCGAATCCGACATGGAGGAACGCGCCATTACCAACGGCGAACCCTGGGGCATTGCACGGTTGCTGATGGTGGGCGACAACGTGATGTCGGCGTTCATCCGTCTGCTGCGCGCCAGGACCTGGGCACACAAACTCAGCATCGTCAAACGCACCCTGAAGGTCTACGCGCCATTGGCGCTGATGCACTGGGGCGCGTGGTATCTGTTCCTCGGCTTTCATGCCGCCAACGGCATCGCGTATTTATTGGGAACGTCGGTTGCGTGGTCGGCGACCACGCTGTCGGTGATGCAGGTGATCGACATTGCCGCCGTGGTGATCATCGGTCCGAACGTGCTGCGCACCTTTTGCCTGCACTTCATCAGCTCGAACATGCACTACTACGGCGACATCGAACCGGGCAACGTGATCCAGCAAACCCAAGTGCTCAACCCGTGGTGGATGTGGCCGTTGCAGGCGTTCTGCTTCAACTTCGGCAGCAGCCACGGCATCCATCACTTTGTGGTGAAAGAACCGTTTTACCTGCGCCAGATGACCGTGCCAGTGGCACACACAGTGATGCGCGAGATGGGCGTGCGCTTCAATGATTTCGGCACGTTTGGACGGGCGAACCGGTTTGTGCGCAAGGATGAGGTTCAGAGTGAAACCGTGGCAGGCGTCACTCATCCGGTTGAAACGGCAAAATACTGAGGATCACGCCGGTCTCCTCCTCAGCAAGCAATGAACGTCAGCGGTAGGTCGCGGATCTGTTCGGGGATGGGTGGTTGGTAGTGATCGTCGCTGGTCAGTTCGTGCAGCAGTTCTTCGCGCAACTGATGGAAGTCGAAACTGCTGCGCTGGCGCGGATGGGGCAGGGTGATATCGACGACTTTTTTGATCCGCCCTGGGCGTGGCTCCATCACCACCACGCGGTCGGCGAGGAAGATCGCTTCTTCGACGTCGTGGGTGACCAGCACCGTGGTGATTTTTTCCCGGCTGCGGATTGTCAGCAGCTCGTCCTGCATCTGTTGACGGGTCAGAGCATCGAGTGCGCCGAAGGGTTCATCGAGCAGCAAAATCCGTGGGCTGGCCACCAACCCGCGAGCAATGGCGACCCGCTGCGCCATGCCGCCGGACAGTTGATGCGGGTAGGCGCGGGTGAAGTCGGTGAGGCCCACCAGCGCAATGAAATCGCCAATGCGTTTTTGTCGCTCGGCCGCACTGAGCGGTTCATTGACCAAGCCCAGTCCGATGTTTTCTTCGACCGTCAGCCATGGGAACAAACGGTGCTCCTGGAACACGATACCGCGCTCCCCGCCAATGCCGGAGACGGCTTTTGCGTCGACACTGATGCGCCCGCGAAACTGCGTGTCCAGCCCCACCAACAAGCGCAGCAAGGTGGATTTTCCGCAGCCGCTGGAGCCGACAATCGCGACGAATTCGCCCTCGGCAATGTCCAGGTTGAATTCACGAATCGCCTCCAGCTCAACGCCGTCGACGTCGAAGGTTTTGCCCACCTGGTTGAAGCTGACAATCGTTGCAGTCATACGAGCCTCCAGCGCGTGGCGCGGGTTTCAATGTGTTGGCCAATCAGGTTGAGCAGGGCGCCGGTCAGGCCCACCAACAACATGCCGGCCATGATCAGGTCCATGCGCAGCAGTTGCTGGGCGCCGATCATCTGGCTGCCGATGCCGCCATTGGACGGCATGAAATATTCGGCGCCGATAGTGCCGAGCCAGGCGTAGATCAGGCTCAGGCGCAGCCCGGCGAAAATCCCCGGCGCGGCACCCGGCAGGATCAACCGGTGCAGGCGCTGGCCGGCGCTCAAGCGCAGGACTTGTGCGGCTTCATTGAGCTGCGGTGAGAGGTTGGCGACGCTGCGCTGGGTGGCGATGAACAGCGGGAAAAACGCCGCAAGGGCGACGAACACCCACTTGGCCAACTCTCCCAAACCGAACCACGCCGTGAGCAGCGGCACCCAGGCGAAAATAGCGATCTGGCGGATGGCCGCGAGGGTCGGGCCGAGCAGGCGTTCACTGACCGATGACAACCCCAGCAACAGCCCCAATACGAACCCGAGACTGCCGCCCAACGCCAGCCCGCCGAGGGTGCGACCCAGGCTCAATGCCATGCCGCCGAGCAGTGTGCCATCGAGCAACCCGTGGCCGGTGGTCTGGAGCACCGCCCAGGGGCTGACCAGAATGTTCGCATCGACCCACTGCTGATCCGACGCCACCTGCCACAGCGTCAGCAAGGCCAGTGGCAGCAGCCACGGTTGCAGGCGCTGCCAGCCTTGATAGCGCGGGCCGCGACGGATCTCAGCAGTGGCCGGGTGTGGCCAGTGCACCAGTTGGCGATCCAGCGCGCCGATGCCACGATCCATCGCGACACCCAACACACCAATAACCACGATGCAGACGAACACAATGTCGAGCATGAACAACTGCCGCGCCCAGACCATCAGGTAGCCAATGCCTTCACTGGACGCGAGCAATTCAACCGCCAGCAACGACGTCCACCCGGCCGCCAGCGCCAGCCGTACACCGGCCATGAACGCCGGCAGTGCGGCGGGCAGTATCAACCGTCGAATCAGCAGCCTGGGCGGTAAGCGCAATGCGGCTGCGGCTTCGCGCAGTTTCGGCTGGGCATCGCGTACGCCGACCAGGGTGTGCAGCGTCACCGGCACCACGATGGCTTTGACCAGCACCACCAGTTTCAATACTTCGCCGATGCCGAAAAACACCATGAATAGAGGAATCCACGCCAGTGTCGGGACTTGCGCCAGCGCGGCGAAGGTCGGGAACACCAGGCGTTCAAAGCGCCGACTGAAACCCAGCGCGGCACCGAGCACGGCACCTGCGCCGATCCCCACGAGCAAGCCCCAGAACAACCGCTGAAGGCTGATCGCCAAGTGGCTCCACAGTTCGCCACCGGACAGCTCGACCGCGCTGCTCCAGACCAGCGACGGTGCGGGCAGGATCTGCTCGCTCATCCAGTGATCACGGCTGGCCAGCCACCACAGCGTGAACAGGCAGATCGGCAACAACCACGGCAGCAGGCGTTGGTTCAGGCTTGGCCACAAGCGCCGGGCGTTTAACGAGGGTGCGGCCAGCGGCAGGCTCAGCAGGGAAACGCGGGCCATGAGGGACCTCCGTTGTCGGGTTGCAAGGCAGGATTTAGGATCATGCAAAATGGATCTAATAATTTTAAAAATAATTCTATTTAGAGATAAGAAAAGCCATTTAAGGCCGGCCGCTCCCACGCATCCAATGCATTCGAAGAATATTTTCGATGCTGTTTCTGCATACCGTGCCAAGGCGTACGTTTTAGCGGGTGTATGCGTTTTAGTTATTAAATTGTGATTTATTAGTATTTAAATGTTTGGATCGACTGTGCCTACTTTTGGCTCCTCAACGCCCGCCGTGATCAGGAGCTGCACCCATGAACCTTCCTTTCAAACGCGTTATCAATCTGTTCGCTGCCGGTGTGCTTGCCGGTCTGGCGCTGAACGCCAGCGCGGCCGAACTCAAGGAAATCCGCATCGCCGTGCCAGACCTCAGCGCTGGCACACAACACAGTGGCGGCGGAGTGGTGGACGTGTTGCGCCAGCAGCAGATTTTTGAAAAGGCCTTCGCCGATCAGGGCATCACCGTCCAGTGGAGTTTCTTCAAGGGCGCTGGCCCTGTGATCAACGAAGCTTTCGCCAACGGTCAGGTCGACCTGGCGTACCTCGGCGACCTCGCGGCGATCATCGGCAAGTCCAACGGCCTCGACACCCGGCTGCTCAGCGCCTCGGCGCGTGGCGTGAAGCATTACCTGGGCGTGGTGCCGGGCTCGGGGATCAAGACTTTGCAGGACCTCAAAGGCAAGCGCGTGGCGATCTTCCGGGGCACCGCCAGCCAACTGTCGTTCGATGCCGCGCTGGCCAGCCAGGGCTTGAGCGAGAAGGACCTGAAAGTCATCAACCTGGACTTCAACGCTGCGGTGGCGGCACTTGCGGCCAAACAGATTGACGCGTCGTGGGGTAGCTCCGGGCTGACTGCGTTGCAAGCCAAAGGCCTAGCTGAGTTGCCGCTGAGCACCAAGGACCTGGGTGGCGCGGGCAGCATTCAGAGCGTGCTGGTAGGGGCCGGGAAGTTTGTCGACGAGCATCCCGACGCCGTGGCGAAACTGCTCAAGGCGCAACAGCAAGCCGTCGAGTGGCTGACCCAGGACAGCAACAAGGAGGCGTACATTCAGTTGGTGTCGGGGCTGGCAAGTTATCCACAGGTGATTCTTCAGCAGGACCTGAAGGACCAGAAACTGAGCGAGATTTTCCCCTCGACCCTGGACCCGGTGTTCCTCGGCAAATTGCAGGACGCCGTGGACCTGGCTTCGCAGCAGAAGCTGATTCGCAAGCCGTTCAAGGTGAGCGAGTGGGTGGCGCCGCAGCTGGCTGCGGCAAAACTGTAAGCACTCAACGGTGGCGAGGGCGCTTGCTCCCGTTGGAGCGCGAAGCGGTCCCAACCTGAAGTACCGCATTCATTCAGTCAGGACTCGGTGGCCGGGTTGCGACTGCTGCGCAGCTGAGTGGGAGCAAGCTCCCTCGCCACAAGAGCGGTCAAACCGCGAGAGCGACTTCCTGCTTATCCACCGCCACCAGCGTCTCAATCATCGCCCGTGCCGCCGGCGACAACCGGAACCCCGTACGGCTCACAATCCCGCACCGCGCATTCATGCTCTCGATGTTCTGCGGCAGGTTACGCCAGTGCAGCAGTGCCAGCGAGCCCTGGGCGATGTCTTCGACAAACGCTTCCTCGGTGCCCACACCAATCGCGTTGGACTGCAACACGATTTTCACCAGTGCCGGAAAATGCTCGGTCTCGATGGTCGGTGAAAAATCGGTGCGGCCACTGAGGTTCGCCAGCAGTTTGCGAATACCCGGCGGGATCAGCGTGGTCGCCAGCGGGTAGTCGAACATGTCATTGGTCGACAGGCTCTCCTTGGCCAGCAACGGATGCCCCGGGCGGCAGAAAAACACCCCGCGCTTGGGGGTGAGCGCACGGGTCTGAAAGTTCGGGTCGGCTTCGAAATGGCGAATGTCGGCGATGAAAAATTCGATCTCTTCACGGCTCAGTGCGCGGCTGAGTTTTTCCCAGTTATCCACCTGAAAACAGGTGCGCACTTTCGGGTGCGAATTGACGAATTGCGCCACCGCGTCCGGTACCAGTTTGACCGCTGGCGCCGGGCCGCAACCGAAGCGCAACTCGCCCGCGTCGAGCTTGGTCATTTGCGTCACTTCGGCGTTGAGCAGTGCCGCGCCCTGCACCAGCGTCAAGGCGTGTTGCAGCACCACCTGGCCCTCGGGCGTGGGGCGCAGATCCTTATTGCCGCGGTCCACCAGCACGCAGCCGAACTCCTGCTCCAGCCCTTGAATACTGCGGCTGAACGCCGGTTGTGTGATGCCCATTGCATCAGCCGCACGGACAAAACTGCGGTGTTCGTTGAGGGCGATGAAGTAACGCAGCTGGCGAAGATCCATATGCTTTCCCGGCATCCTGAAAATAGCTCGAAGGCATTTGCGACGAGGGTGGCTTGAGGTTTTAAATGCAAGCTCTTATTCCGTCAACGAAGCATGTGAATATCTATTAGATCTAAATAGAATATAGATAGAGCGTTGGTTCGCGGTCGGCAAACCGTAAACAGTCAGATGAGGGTCTACCCATGAGCAATGCCGCTTTAGCTGTAAAACCCGCTGTTCACGCGCTTGAAATTCATCCGGTGGCCGGTCGCATCGGTGCCGAGATTCGTGGTGTCGCGCTGTCCGGTGAGCTGGACGCCAGCACGGTCGACGCCATCCAGCAGGCACTGGTGCAGTACAAAGTGATCTTCTTCCGTGCCCAGACCCACCTCGACGATCAGCGTCAGGAAGCTTTTGCGCATTTACTTGGCGAACCGGTGGCGCACCCGACCGTGCCGGTGCGCGACGGCACCCGTTACTTGCTGGAACTGGATGGCGCTGAAGGTCAGCGTGCTAACTCCTGGCACACCGACGTGACCTTCGTCGACGCCTACCCGAAAGCCTCGATCCTGCGCTCGGTGTTGGCGCCGTCCCACGGTGGCGACACGGTGTGGGCCAACACCGCCACGGCTTACAACGAACTGGCGCCGGAGCTGCGCGAGCTGGCGGACAAGCTCTGGGCGGTACACAGCAACGAATATGACTACGCTGGCGCCAAGCCCGATGTCTCGGCAGAGAAGCTGGAGCGCTATCGCAAGGTCTTCACGTCGACGGTTTACGAGACCGAGCACCCGGTGGTTCGCGTGCACCCGGTCAGTGGCGAGAAAAGCCTGTTGCTGGGGCATTTCGTCAAACGCATCAAGGGTTATTCACAGGCCGATTCGGCGCATTTGTTCAACCTGCTGCAAAGCCATGTCACGCGCCTGGAAAACACCGTGCGCTGGCGCTGGCAGGCCGGTGACGTGGCGATCTGGGACAACCGCTCGACCCAGCATTACGCGGTGGATGATTACGGCACGCAGGCGCGCATCGTTCGCCGGGTGACACTCAAGGGCGAGGTGCCGGTGGGAGTGGCGGGGCAGCGGAGCCAGACTATCAAGGCGGGTTGAGATAGCTGGGGGCTCTTGCTCACCCCAGCCCTCTCCCATGGGGACGTGGTGAAAGGGAGCCGATCTTCATGCGATTCAAACCTGAGTTCGACTCGATTTTTCAGGTCGATGGACCTCCAGGAACAATTCAGTCAGTCCCCTCTCCCTCCGGGAGAGGGCTAAGGTGAGGGGCTTTTGACCTCAGCTACCAAACGCCGATCTGCACTACTTTCTCGGTCTCCGGTTCACCATACCGAAACCGCTGCCCGCGCAAATCAATCTCCTGATGGCTGATGGTGGTGCGGCGTTTCAGCCCCCTCATCCATTCGAACAGATACCCCGCATGCTCTTCTCGCACCGCCGCAAAGGCCGGGTCTGTACCGAGATCGTGCAATTCCTGCGGGTCATTCAGCAGATCGAATAGCTGCGGCCGAAAGCCGTCGTACGCCAAATATTTCCAGCGGTCGCTGCGCACCATGGTCATGCGGCAGCGGTCGATCGGTTGCGCCAAGCGTTCGCGCGCCGGAGCCTGGAAGGCGTAGTCGTACTCGCTGATCGCATAGCGGCGCCAGTCGGATTTTTCCGCGTGCAGCAGCGGGATCAGCGAGCGTCCTTCCAGCCGATGCTCCGCACCCGGCAGGCCCAGCGCTTGAAGAAACGTCGGCAGGGCGTCGATGGTTTCCACCAGTCGTGCATCTACCGAACCACGGGTGAGATCCGCCGCCGCACGCGGGTCGCGCACGATCAACGGCACGCCCACCGCTGGCTCCAGCAAGAACTCTTTTTCCCCCAGGTAATGGTCGCCGAGAAAATCCCCGTGATCGCTGGTGAACACGATCAGCGTGTCGTCCCAGCGGCCGCTGCTTTCGAGAAAATCGAACAGCCGCCCAAGCTGATCATCGACCTGTTTGATCAGGCCCATGTAGGTCGGGATGACGTTGAGCCGCACCTCATCGCGGGAGAAATTCAGGCTCTCTTCGTGCTGGCGAAACGCGTGGTAGACCGGGTGATCGCTTGCCTCGCCCGGCGCTGAGCGCACGGCTGGCAGCACCTGATCGGCTCCATACAACGCGTGGTAAGGCGCGGGGGCGATGTAGGGCCAATGGGGCTTGATGTACGACAGGTGCAAGCACCACGGCTGGTCCTGTTGTTCGCGGATGAAGTCGATGGCGCGGTCCGTGGTGTGCACGGTCTCCGAGTGCTGCTCGGGAATCCGTGCCGGCAGATGGGCGTTGCGCATGTGCCAGCCACTGAGGGTTTCGCCGTGTTCGCCCGCGCCCGCGTTGGCCCAGTCGTGCCAGGGGTTGCGCCCCTCAAAACCGTGCGCGCGCAGGTAATGGGTGTAAGGCGCCGACTCGCGTTTGTCGTCGAACAACGGGTCGTCGGGGAAGATCCCGTCGTGCCGGAAGTACGGCTCGAACCCCACTTCGTTCAGCGCCTCGGCCTGCGTACTGGCGGGGTCGATGGCCAGGCGTTGCAGCGCGTCGAGGTTGGGCGTGGCGTGGGTCTTGCCGACCAGCGCAGTGCGGATGCCGTGGGGGCGCAGGTAGTCGCCAATCGTCAGTTCTTCGAGGGGCAGCGGCACGGCGTTCCAGGTGACTTGATGGCTGCTGACATAGCGCCCGGTGTAGGCCGACATCCGCGACGGCCCGCAAATCGTGCCTTGGGTGTACGCGCGGCTGAACCGCACACCAGCGGCGGCGAGGCGGTCGATGTTGGGCGTGTGCAGGTGCGGGTGGCCGTAGCAGGACAGGTAATCGCGGCGCAGTTGGTCGCACATGATGTACAGCACATTGCGCACGGGGTTTTGGGTGTTGGGCATGGGGTTCACCGATCAAAGGACAGGTGAGGGTTTTCGCCGGTCGCACCGGGTTCGGGCAAGTGCATTCGGGGAATGGGTTTTATGCAGGCGTTGCATCGGTGCCTGTGCCGTCCTCTTCGCGAGCAAGCCCGCTCCCACAAGGACCTTGGGTGAACATGATTTTTGGATACACAGGAGATCAAATGTGGGAGCGGGCTTGCTCGCGAAGACGGTGGATCAGACAGCAACATTCTCCAATGAACACACCTCGTCATCGCGCTCATCAATCTCTTTGATCTGCGCGATCATCGCCTCGGCCAACGGTGACAACCGATACCCCGCACGGCTGACGATGCCGTAACGGGTGTAGAGCTCCTCCAGGTCATCGGCCAGCCCATCGATTTTCAAGCACACCAGTTCGCCTCGGGTGTGATGCAGCACATCGCTGTAGGCGCCGACGATGCCGATGGCGTCCGAGCGCAGTACCACGCCGAGCAGGCTGTAGCTGTTTTCACATTCCACGGTGGGGCTGAAGTCCGGGCGGCCGCTGAGGTCGACGATGACTTTGCGCAGGTTCGGCGGGCGGATGCTGACCGCCATCGGGTAGCTCATCAGTTGCGCCGCGCTGACCGATGCCTGCCCCGCCAACGGGTGCCCGGCGCGGCAGCAGAAATGCCATTTGCGCGGGCGCAGGCGTTGGGTCAGGTAATCCGGGTGGGCTTCGAACTGTCGGGTGTCGGCGACGAAGAATTCGAACTCTTCACTGAGCAGTCGCTTACCCAGGGTTTGCCAGTCGTCCACCTGAAATTTCACCCGCGCCTTGGGGTAGCGTCCGATGAAACGGCCGATCGCACGCGGGATCAACCCGGCTGCGGGTGCCGGGCCGCAACCGAAGCGCAGTTCGCCGGCCTCCAGGCCATTGAACTGGCTGATCTCGTTGGCCATTTGCTGCGCACCGCTGACCAGCCGCCGCGCGTGCTCAAGCAGTACCTGGCCTTGTTTGGTCGGCGCCAGGTCCTTGCGTCCGCGATCCACCAACTGGCAACCGACGCTGTGTTCCAGCGCCTGGATACTGCGGCTGAAGGCCGACTGCGACAGGTTCACCGCCATCGCGCCCGCAACGAAGCTGCGCTGTTCGGCGAGGGCGATGAAGTGACGGAGCTGGCGCAAATCGATATGCATTTTTCACATAAAAAATATCGGGGAAATGCATTGGATATGCATTAGGTCGACTCCTTATAAAGGCAATCTCTTATGCAGTAAATCTTTGTAAAAACATAAACAAATAACTTTAAAGAATATACAGCGTGTGTATTTTTTGACCAGGAGCCGCCCATGAGCCCGTTGAATCTTGCGTCACCCTTAACGCCCCGACGGCTCAAGCGCCTGCCTCTGGCCTTGTTGCTGGCCGGCAGCGCCAGTTGGACCCAGGGGTATGCCGCCGAGGCCGAAACCCCGCCCGAGGGTGCGAGTAAAACCACTGCCGGCAAGGCCAAGGCCGATAACGGGCGGCTGGAAACCGTGACGGTCACGGCCCGGCGTCGCGAAGAAAGTTCACAAGCGGTGCCGACGCCGATGAGCGTCATCAGCGGTCAGGCGCTGGAGAGCCAGCGGGTCTATCGCATCCAGGATTTGCAGCAACTGGTGCCCAGCGTCAACGTCGCCTACATGCATGCGCGCCAGTCCAGCGTGTCGATCCGTGGCCTGGGCAACAACCCGGCCAGCGATGGCCTGGAAGGCAGCGTCGGGCTGTACATCGACAACGTCTACCTGGGGCGGCCGGGCATGGCGGTGTTCGACTTGATGGACATCGAGCAACTGGAAGTCCTGCGTGGCCCGCAAGGGACGTTGTTTGGCAAAAACACCACGGCGGGGGTGATCAACATCAGCACCCGCGCGCCGGGTTTCACCCCCGAGCGCAGCATCGAAACCTCGGTCGGCGAGGACGGATACTTTCAAACCAAGGGCACGATTTCCGGACCGCTCAACGACGAACTGGCCGGGCGTTTTTCGGCCTATCGCACCCGCAGTGACGGCGACATCAAGAACGAGTACGACGGTCATGATTTGAATGGCGGCTCGCGTCAGGGCTTTCGTGGCCAGTTGCTCTACAAACCGAGCGAAACCTTCAACCTGCGCTGGATCGGCGACTACAACGAAGAGGATTCCAGCGCCGGGACGCGGGTGCTCTACAGCACCGGGCCGACCCTCAATGGCGTCAACCTCTACCAGTCGCGGGCCACGGCGGCGGGCGCGACCCTGGTGGACGGCTCCCATCGCAAGGTCAACCTGAACAACGACCAGCACGTCACCGTGTTCCAGGGTGGCACCTCGCTGGAGGCCAACTGGACCTTGCCGAATGACTTTACCCTGACGTCGATCAGCGCTTATCGCTGGTGGAATTTCACCCCGCGAAACGACGACGGCCTGAACGTGGCCGCGACTTACAACGCGGGCGTTTCGGTGGAGGACAAACAGTATTCCCAGGAGTTTCGCCTGGCCTCACCTACCGGCGGCGCTTTCGATTATGTGTTGGGCGCCTACTATTTCGGCTCGGATCTGGACAACAAATCTTTCGCCTATTACGGCCCGCAAGCCGACATCTGGAACGGCACGCCTCGGGGCGCACTGGCCAACGTCAGCACGGTTGGTAACGGCCACATTGAAACCAACAGTTTTGCGCTGTTTGCCCAAGGTACCTGGCACCTCACCGAGCGGCTGGATTTTACCGCCGGGGTGCGTGGCAGTTACGAGGAAAAGAATGCGTGGGTGACCCGCGATGCGCCGTTGGGCGGCGCAGCAGTGACTGGTGCGGCGGCCAACGCCCGGCGCGGTCGCACCGGGGCATACGATTCCGGGGATCTGAATCAGTACAGCAGCAGCCCATCGGGTTTGCTGAACCTTAGTTACCACTTCACCGATGACCTGCTGGGCTACGCGACCTTGTCCCATGGCGAGAAATCCGGTGGGGTCAACCTGGTGGTCGGCTCGGCACCGACGGCGGGCGCCGGCTCCTTGTTGATTGGCACCGAACGCGCCAACAACGCCGAGCTGGGTTTCAAAAGCACCCTGTGGGACCGGCGCCTGCAACTCAACGCCAACCTGTTCTGGACCCAGGTCAATGGTTACCAGACCAATGCCTATGACGCAGCCAACCGCGTGCAGTACCTGACCAACGCCGGTTCGGTACGTTCACGGGGCGTCGAAGTGGAAAGCACGCTGATTGCGTTGCGAGGCCTGACGCTAAACATCAACGGCTCGTACAACGACGTCAGCTACCTCTCCTACAAGGATGCGCCATGCCCGCCCGAAGTCAGCCTGCGGCCCGGTGCGCCGGCTTCGTGCGACCTCAGCGGCCATCAAGTGGTCGGCGCCTCGAAGTGGATCGGCAACGCCAATGGCGAATACACCTGGAACCTCACTAACGGCCTGGAAGAATACGTCACCGCCAGCTACGCATTCCGCTCCAAAGCGGTGGGCACGGTCGAGGACTCCGATTTCGGGCAGATCCCCAGCTACGCCGTGGTGAATTTATCCACAGGCTTGCGCGGCGACTTCAGTGACGGCCAGTGGGACGTTTCGCTGTGGCTGAAGAACGCCTTCGACAAAACCTATTACACGACCCTCTGGACGGGCGGTAACGGCGGGTATGAAGGGTTGCTCGGGACACCGCGCACATTGGGTGTGACCGGTCGTTATGACTTCTAGGCTCTGTACGAAGACTGCCTGATCGCCACTCGGCGACTTTTCGTACAGACCCGAGGGACTGTTTCAGTATTTAGTGAGTTAGTGCCAATTGTAATAATCAGGTAAGCCAGGGGTATAGTTTATGAGATGTTTGCGTGGTGCATATAGCGCTTTCGTCCGACAGTAAGTGTTTTGGGCGTGGACAATAACGGAATGTCCGTCCATTCTCGTTTTGTGAGTTTTCAGGAGAGAACTTGCACTCATTGGAAGATACCTATTTCACGACAAGGGAAATTCATTATGTCGAGTATTAACGGGACTTATGTAAACGCTAACGCCGGCGCCAAACTGGTCATCACCGATGGTAATGACTCGAACGGGACTTTCAGCGGCAAGCTGAGCCAGAACGGTGTGAATTACGATGTCAGTTATGGGCACTACCACTTCCAGAACAGCACCGGTCAGCCAACCATCATCACGGTCGCGGCCCTGAACGATGGCACCGGCTATCAGGCGTGGACACTGTTTTCGCCTGATCATAATTACACCAGGCTGAAGGCGTTCGGTTCTCGTAATAACTTTGACGGCGATGTCGTTGGCCTGGCTGGCGAGTTCGTCAAGCAATAAACTTCATGTTTTAAATTTGTCGGCTGCCTGCATGTAAAAGTGTGGGCGGCCTTTTTGTGTTTGTTTATTTTCTAATAATTGGTTCGAATGTTTATTGCTGCAGTTGGTATTCAGGCTTTTTCTGACATCCCTATCTGAGTGCTTTGCTTTTTATAGTGCGGCACGCACTTTATTTTTCGAAATCCATGCCTTCCCTGAATATTTTTAATGCCTTAAAAGCATCGGGTTTACCGCGATCCTCTACAACCCTTTGATTCCGTGGGCTGGCAGCCAGTGGCGGATTTTATTATGCGTTTCGGATCTATCCATAACTACAAAGGTTACTTTCGGAGATAAGCGTCTGGCCCAATGATTCATCCATCGAGACGGCTGCGCGGGGGAGTCAGGCGCAGGCAGATCGATTTATTGAAGAAGACCGTAGGGAGTCAATCAATGGGCAATGTCCAGACCGCCGCCAGCGCACATGAAGTGCCATGGCGGCAGGCGCCGAGTGGCGAGTTGGTCGATCTCGGCCGCCCCCATCGGGTGCCGTTGGGTCAGTTGCGGTTGCAGCGCACGCCCAAGGGCATCCTCAGCCGACGCGAAGGGATTCTGCTGGGGGTGCTGGCGCTGCTGGTGCATGGTGCGGTGATTTATTGGGTCAATCAGCAACCGACACCGGCGCTGCCTGTCGTGCCGCCGGAGATCCCGCCGATGACCATCGAATTTTCGCGCCCGGCCCCGCCGGTCGTCGAGCCGCCACCACCGCAACCGGCGCCACCCGTGGTCGAGCCACCGCCGCCCGTGGTGGACGAATTGGCGGCCAAGCCACCGCCCAAACCCAAGCCAAAACCGGTGGTCAAGCAGGCCCCGAAACCGGCGCCAAAAGCTGTTGAACAACCGCCCGCGACGCCGCAACCTGCCGCGCCCGTGGCCGCGCCGGCCCCCGTTGCGCCGCCCGCACCCGCGCCAGTCACCCCGGCATCGGCCAACGCGGCGTACCTGAAAAACCCGGCGCCGGAATATCCGTCGCTGGCGCAGCGGCGCGGTTGGGAAGGCACGGTGTTGTTGCGGGTTCAGGTGTTGGCCAGCGGTAAACCGGGAGAGATCCAGATTCAGAAAAGCAGTGGTCGCCAACAGCTCGACGACGCGGCCTTAACCGCCGTGAAACGTTGGAGTTTTGTGCCGGCCAAGCAGGGTGATGTCGCCCAGGACGGCTGGGTCAGCGTGCCCATCGATTTCAAGATTCATTGAACCGAAACCTATTCGCGCTAAACGCTTACACGAGGGAACACATCATGACGTTACTGGCATCTCCACTTGAATCCATCGAAGGCGCGGTGATCTGGCTGCTGGTGGTTTTCTCCGTCGCCACCTGGGGCCTGGCGTTGCTCAAGGGTGTGCAGTTTGCACGCTTGAAGGCCCAGGATCGCAAATTTCATAAACAGTTCTGGGCGGCCTCCAGTCTCGATTCAGCGGCCGAATTGAGTGAGACCCAACCCGGTGCGGCGGCCCGCGTGGCACAGGCCGGTTATGCAGCGATCCAGGTCGGCGAAGCGCCGCAGGCGACGGACCTGAGCCAGGCAATCAATCACCAGGACCGTCTGGAGCGCGCCTTGCGCCAGCAGATCGTGCGGGAGCGGCGCTCGTTGGAAACCGGCCTGGCGGTGGTCGCGAGTATTGGCAGCACCTCGCCGTTCATTGGTTTGTTCGGCACCGTGTGGGGAATCATGGAAGCCTTGAAAGGCATCAGCGCGGCAGGCTCCGCGAGCCTGGAAACCGTAGCCGGGCCGATTGGTGCAGCGCTGGTGGCGACGGGTGTGGGGATCGCGGTCGCGGTACCGGCAGTGCTGGTTTACAACTATTTCCTGCGGCGCCTGAAGCTGACCGCCGCCGACCTCGATGACTTCGCCCATGACTTCTACAGCCTGGCGCAGAAGAGCTCGTTCCGCGTGTTGATCCACCCGACGGCGCATAAAGTCGCCGCCCAGGGCAGCGTGCAAAAAGTGAAGGAGGCGTCCTGATATGGCCTTTTCCACGCAAGACAGCGATGAGGTGCTGAGCGAGATCAACGTCACGCCGCTGGTGGACGTGATGCTGGTGTTGCTGGTGGTGTTCATCGTGACGGCGCCACTGCTGACCAACGCGATTCCTATCAACCTGCCGAAGACCGAAGCGGTCGCGCCGGTTGAACAGAAAGACCCGCTGGTGGTGAGCATCGACGGGGCGGGCAAGCTGTTTATCAACAAGGACGAAATCCAGCCCGAATTGCTCGAGTTCAACCTGCAGGCCGCCAAGGCCAAGGACCCGCAGGTGCGCGTGCAATTGCAGGCCGACGACGGGGTGAACTACGGCGAGGTGGCGCGGGCCATGGCGTCCATCGAGCGGGCGGGAATCACCAAGCTGTCGGTGATTACTGCGCGTTGACCGTTTTCAAGTTTTCCGGGGCCGTCTCCTTGGCAGGGTGCGGCCCTTTTTTTGTTTCGAAGGAACACCGAATCCTTTGTGGGAGCGGGCTTGCTCGCGAAAGCGGAGTACCAGTCGACATCAATGTTGAATGTCTGGGCCCCTTCGCGAGCAAGCCCGCTCCCACATTGAGCCTCTATATATTCTGTTATGGTCTTAACAAATAGCTTCTTATTCCTTAACGAACATATCTCTCGTCCCTATACTCGATCAGGAACAGACACGCACAGGAGAGCTCCCCATGCGCAACGAATCAATTCGCTACCTGATTGTGCCGGGCTGGCAAGGATCGCCAGAAGATCATTGGCAAAGCCATTGGCAGAACAGTCTGCCCAACAGCGCGCGCGTGGAGCAGGCCGACTGGCTGACGCCGCGCCGTGAGGACTGGGTCGCAGCGTTGGCCGAAGCGATTGCCGCCGACAGCACGCCCGTGATCCTGATCGCCCATAGCCTGGGTTGCATCACCGTTGCCCATTGGGCTGCTACCGCGCCGGTACAGGCATTACGTCAGGTGCGCGGGGCCTTGCTGGTCGCGCCGGCCGACGTCGAGCGCCCGGCCTGCGTGCCAGCCTTGCGTAACTTCGCTCCCATTCCGACCCACTTGCTGCCGTTCCCGAGCCAGGTGGTGAGCGCCGACAACGACGCCGCCGTCAGCGCACCGCGTGCGCTGGAACTGGCCCGCCATTGGGGAGCCGAGGCAGGAATTCTGGCGGGTGCCGGGCACATCAATGTGAAGTCCGGCCACCATCGTTGGGAGCAGGGTTTTGCCTACCTCTATCGGCTGCAAAATCGCATGGAACATCACGCACTGCGCCGCGCTTGAGCCTTTATTTTTTTATTCGCCCCCGTCTCCCGGCGGTTTTGGGCGGGAGTCTGCCATGAGTCCGCATGAGTCTTTCGGTCAGCCATTGCTGACCTTTCCCGACGCTGAAAAAAGCCCATTGAGCATTCGCGCCAAGGCGCTGGTGTTTGTCGACCCGCGCTCGCGACAGTTGCGCCAGGAACTGGAACATTTGGCACCCCGCTCGATTTCGGTGTTGATTCGCGGTGAAACCGGCAGCGGCAAAGAGTTGCTGGCGCGGCATATCCATCGTGGCAGTGATCGCGGTGGTTTGTTCGTATCGGTCAATTGCGGCGCGATCAGCCCGACCTACGCCGATGCCGAGTTGTTCGGCTACGCGGGCGGCAGTTTCAGCGGCGCTGCGAGCAGCCGTGCCGGTTGGTTCGGTTCGGCCAACGGCGGAACCCTGTACCTGGACGAAATCGGCGACTTGCCGTTGCCGATCCAGATCAAGTTGCTCGCGGCCCTGGAAAACCACGAAGTCACCCGCGTCGGTGCCCAGCAGCCGAGCCCGGTGGACGTGCGGCTGGTGGCCGCCACCAGCATCGACCTGGCCCAGGCCGTGGCCGCCGGAAAATTCCACGAGCGCCTGTATCACTACCTCAGCGAAGGGCAGCTTGAGTTGCCGGCATTGCGCGAGCGGGTCGGCGACATTCAGTCATTGGCCGAATACTTTCTCGGTATCTACAGCCAGCGCCTCGACCTGCCGGTGCCGTTTATCAGCGACGCGGCACAGCACGTGCTGGAACAGCACAGCTGGCCAGGCAACACCCGTGAGCTGGAAAACGTCATTCACTTTGCGTTGCTGGTGAGTACCGGGGACGAGATCTTGCCGGAGCATTTGAATCTGCCGCAGGTGTCGCCGTCGCTGGGTCAGATCGAGCGGCAAGTCGCGCAAGTCAGCAAAAACGGCACGACTGCCGAGCGCTCGGCCCTCAAAAGCCTGCTCACAGATCTATTGGTCGCCCTATAACCCAGTGGCGAGGGAGCGTGCTCCCGCTGGGTTTCGAAGCAACCCCAAAATCAGCAACCAATTTCTGTCAGGCAAGCCGCATTCATCGAATTGCGATTGCCGTGCAATCGAACGGGAGCAAGCTCCCTCGCCACAGGGTTAAGTGTCTTTTTTGTGTGCGAACAAAATGGAATATCAAAGTGAATAAAAGATATTGTTCGGGAATAAAAAATCTCGGTATTGTCCGCTTCACACCAGCGATAGCGCTTCACTGGCACTTCACTTTTTAGCCGTTGTCGATAACGACAAATAAGGACACTGCATGAAAAAGGTTCTGTTGTTCACCGCATTGGCGGCTGCCCTGACCGCAAGCCTGGCCCAGGCCGGAGAGAAACTGGTGGTGGCGGCAACGCCGGTGCCGCACGCCGAGATTCTCGAACTGATCAAACCCACCCTCGCCAAAGAAGGCGTGGACCTGGAAATCAAAGTCTTCACCGACTACGTGCAACCAAACGTACAGGTCGATCAGAAGCGTCTGGACGCCAACTACTTCCAGACCCTGCCGTACCTCAAAAGCTTCAACGAAGGCAAAGGCACGAACCTTGTGACCGTGATCGGCGTGCACGTCGAACCGTTCGGCGGCTACTCGAAAAAAGTCAAAACCCTGGCTGAATTGAAAGACGGCGCAACCATTGCCATTCCAAACGAAGGCAGCAACAGCGGCCGTGCGCTGATCCTGTTGCAGAAGGCTGGCCTGATCGAGTTGAAAGACCCGAAAAACGCCCTGGCCACGCCAAAAGATATCGCCAAGAACCCGCACAACTTCAAGTTCAAGGAACTGGAATCGGCCATGCTGCCGCGTGTGCTGGATCAGGTCGACCTGGACATGATCAACACCAACTACGCGCTGGAAGCGGGTTTGAACCCGGCTAAAGATGCGCTGGTCATTGAAGGCGCGGATTCACCGTACGTGAACTTCCTGGTAGCCCGTCCGGACAACAAGGACAGTGTCGCAATCCAGAAACTGGCCAAGGCCCTGACCAGCCCGGAAGTGAAAGCATTCATCGAGAAGAAGTACAACGGCGCGGTCCTGCCGGCGTTCTGATCTGACGCATAAGTGAACCCCTTCAAGGTGTGAAAACGCCGATGGCTAGTGATAGTCATCGGCGTTTTTGTGTGTGTTTGCGTAAGCAGCCCTCACCCTAGCCCTCTCCCAAAGGGAGAGGGGACTGATTGGGGGGATGTTTCAGAGATACATCGACTTGATCGTGCTTTACCGAATCCATAATCGACCCGGTTGTTCAGGTCGATGTATGACGCGAAACACCTCGGCCGGCTCCTTCTCCCTCCGGGAGAGGGGGCTGATTGGGGGATGTTTCAGAGATACATCGATCTGATCGTGCTTTACCGAATCAATGATCGATCCGGTTGTTCAGGTCGATGTATGACGCGAAACACCTCGGCCGGCTCCTTCTCCCTCCGGGAGAGGGGGCTGATTGGGGGATGTTTCAGAGATACATCGACTTGATCGTGCTTTACCGAATCCAGAATCGACCCGGTTGTTCAGGTCGATGTATGACGCGAAACACCTCGGCCGGCTCCTTCTCCCTCCGGGAGAGGGGGCTGACTGGGGGGATGTTTCAGAGATACATCGACCTGATCGTGCTTTACCGAATCCAGAATCGACCCGGTTGTTCAGGTCGGTGTATGACGCGAAACACCTCGGCCGGCTCCCTTTCCCTCCGGGAGAGGGGGCTGATTGGAAGGATGTTTTAGAGATACATCGACCTGATCGTGCTTTACCGAATCCAGAATCGACCCGGTTGTTCAGGTCGATACGTGACGCGAAACACCTTGGCCGGCTCCCTCTCCCTCCGGGAGAGGGCTGGGGTGAGGGTGCTCTTGATCTCAGGCGACCCGGGTCTTCAGCGCCCTGCGCAACGCCACCAATAATTTCACGATGTCCTGCGGGTCCAGCCGTTGGGGTACTTTCGCGTCATCCATTTTTATCGTCCTTGTGATGGGTGGCCGGGGAGTCTGGCCAAAAGCTGTATGTCCTTGGAGATGTGCACGCAAAAAAAGAGCTCTCCTACAGCGTTAGGGAAAATAGCTGGCCTGCGCAGACACCGCAAACCGTGGGTTAGCTTTTTGCGTGATATCAATATGCTTTATCGGTATTTAAAAAATTCTTTTTATGCCTTTAAAGTCTGCCCCTGCCGGGCTGTTATCCACAGCCCAATGGACTGCACCACCGCCGCCTACCCTGCGGCGTTCAGGATCTTCAATGACATTCGATTACGCTTTTATCCTCAGCACCCTTCCGGCTTTTCTCAAAGCCGTGGGCGTGACACTGCAGGTCGGGCTGATCGCCATCGGCACCTCGTTGCTGGTGGCCCTGATCAACGCGACTATCCTGGTGTTTCGCACGCCTTACCTGCGACGCCTCGTCGGGCTTTACGTTGAACTGGCCCGCAACACGCCGCTGCTGATCCAGCTGTTCTTCGTCTACTTCGCCTTGCCGGCGCTGGGCATCAAAGTCTCCGGTTTTACAGCGGCGATCATCACCATGACCTTCCTGGGTGGGGCCTACCTCACCGAAGTGCTGCGGGCCGGTGTCGAAGCGGTGCCGGCGGCGCAACTGGAGTCGGGGCGTTCCATCGGTCTGTCGAACGGGCAGCTGTTGCGCTACGTGATCCTGCCGCAGGCGGGCATCCTCAGCCTGCCGTCGCTGTTCGCCAATTTCATTTTTCTGCTCAAGGAAACCACCGTGGTGTCGGCGGTGGCGGTGCCGGAGATTCTCTACACCACCAAGAGCTACATCGCGCTGTATTACAAAACCTACGAAATGCTCGCCGTGCTGACGCTGATTTGCGTGCTGCTGTTTTTGCCGCTGTCGCTGTTGCTCAGCCGTCTGGAAAGGAGGCTCCAGCATGGCCAGTTCGGGTCTTGAATTGCTCTGGGTGTCGTTGCCGCAGCTAGGCCGTGGCGCGGAGCAAACCCTGTCGATTTCCTTTTTGAGCATCGCCATCAGCACCGTTGGCGGCGTGCTCTATGGCGTGTTGCGCACCCTGAATTCGAAATGGCTGAACGCGATTCTGCGGGTCTATCTGGAATTGTTCCGGGCGATCCCGGTGCTGGTCTGGCTGTACTTGCTGTTTTTCGGCCTGCCGATCTTTTTCGGCCTGAGCATTCCCAGTTACTGGTGTGCGGTGCTGGTGTTGTCGTTGTGGGGCGCCAGCGAGGTCGGTGAAGTGGTGCGCGGTGCGCTGCATTCGTTGCCGCGTGGGCAACGCGAGGCGGGGCTGTCGATTGGTTTGTCCGGCCCGCAGCTTTACGGCTATGTGCTGATTCCCCAGGCGCTGAAACGCATGACGCCGCCGACCATTAACGTTTACACGCGGATCATCAAGACCAGTTCGCTGGCGGTGCTGATTGGCGTGGTGGACGTGATCAAGGTCGGCCAGCAGATCATCGAGCGCACGTATGAGTCGGTGCTGATCTACGGCGCGCTGTTCCTGTTTTTCTTCTTTATCTGCTACCCGCTGTCAGCCGCTTCACGCGTGCTGGAGCGGCGCTGGACGCAAGCATGAGCGCATTGATCGAGTTCAAGGGATTCAACAAGTTTTTCGGTGAGCAACAGGTCCTCAACGGGATCGACCTGAGCGTGAAGGCCGGCGAGGTGATCGTCATTCTCGGCCCCAGCGGCTGTGGCAAAAGCACTTTGCTGCGCTGCCTCAACGGTCTGGAAGTTGCCCACAGCGGCAGCTTGAGTTTTGCCGGCCGCGAGTTGCTGAGCAAAACCACCGACTGGCGCGAAGTGCGCCAGCAGATCGGCATGGTCTTCCAGAGCTACCACCTGTTCCCGCACATGAGTGTGCTCGACAACCTGCTGCTCGGTCCGCTCAAGGTGCAAAAGCGCCCGGTGCGCGAAGCCCGTGAGCAGGCCGAAGCCTTGCTTGAGCGGGTGGGCCTCTCGGACAAGCGCGATGCCTTCCCGCGTCAGCTTTCCGGGGGCCAGCAGCAACGCATCGCCATCATTCGGTCGTTGTGCATGAACCCGCAGGTCATGTTGTTCGATGAAGTCACCGCCGCCCTGGACCCGGAAATGGTCAAGGAAGTGCTGGAGGTGATTCAGGGCCTGGCCCGCGATGGCATGACACTGTTGATCGTCACCCACGAAATGGCCTTCGCCCGTGCTGTGGCCGACCGCATCGTGTTCATGGATGCCGGGCGCATCCTTGAGCAAAACCCTCCCGAGACGTTCTTCACGAACCCGCAGACCGCGCGCGCGCAGCAGTTCCTGGAGAAGTTCTCGTACGTTGAAGCCCTGCCCAAAAAGACTCTTGCCAAGGAACTGGAACCCTCATGAAAACTGCCAAGTCTTCTCTGCTGCTACTCCCATTGGTCGGCCTCGCGTTGCTGGCCGGTTGCAACAAATCCGAAGAACCCGCCAAGCCTGTGGTGTCCACTGCCAGCGCGGCGCCTGCGGCGAGCTACCTGGAAAAAATCAAGGCACGCGACAAATTGATCGTCGGCGTGTTCACCGACAAACCACCGTTCGGCTTCGTGGACGAGGCCGGGCGCTACGTGGGGTTTGATACCGACATCGGCCGCCGGTTTGCCAAGGACCTGTTGGGCGACGAGAACAAGGTCGAGTTCGTGGCGGTGGAACCGGCCAGCCGGATTCCGTTCCTGCAAAGCGACAAGGTCGACCTGATCCTGGCCAACATGACCGTGACTCCGGAGCGCAAGGAAGCGGTGGAATTCACCAACCCGAACCTCAAGGTTGCGGTGCAGGCGCTGGTCCCCGAGGCCAGCACCGTGAAGAGCCTGGAAGATCTGGCGACCCGCACCACGATCGTCACCACTGGCACCACGGCCGATATCTGGCTGACCAAGAACCACCCGGACTGGAAGTTGCTCAAGTTCGAGAAAAACACCGAGTCGTTGCAAGCGCTGTCCAGTGGTCGCGGCGATGCCTATGCGCAGGACAACCTGATCCTGTTCAGTTGGGCCAAGCAGAACCCGGGCTACCGCGTACTGACCGAAACCCTGGGCGCCGAAGCACCCATCGCGCCAGCCGTGAAGAAGGGCAACCTCGAACTGCGCGACTGGGTGAACACCGAACTGGCGAAGCTGGGCGAAGAGAAATACCTGCTCAAGCTGTACGACCAGTACGTGCGCAAAGAGCTGAGCGACGACACCAAGCCTGAGAGCGTGATCGTTGAAGGCGGGAAGTGGCAGGGCTGAGCTGCTGATTGATTCCACCTGTGGCGAGCAAGCTTGCTCGCGCTGGGCTGCGCAGCGGCCCCAAAACCATTCAACCCGGTGTGACAGGAAAACCCGGGTTGTCTGATTTACGACTGCTGCGCAGCCGAGCGCGAGCAAGCTCCCTCGCCACAGAGGGGGCGCCGACTAGTCCGGCCAATGCCACGCCGGCTCGTCCAGCATCCGCTGCCCGACAATCGCGGTCTGGCCGAAGTTTTTTTCCAGCACGATGCAATTGCACTCCGGGTCTTGCTGTAACGCCGAAATCAGCCGTCGGGCATGGGACACCACCCACACCTGGCACTGACCAGAGGCGCGGATAATCAACCGTGCCAGGGCGGGTAACAAATCCGGGTGCAGGCTGGTTTCCGGTTCGTTGAGCACCATCAGCGTCGGCGGCCGGGGCGTCAGCAGCGCCGCGACCAGCAGCAGATAACGCAGCGTTCCATCCGACAGTTCGGCCGCCGACAGGGGCCGCAACAACCCTTCCTGATAAAACTCGATAGCAAACCGGCCACCTTGCAACGGCTGAATGTTCAGCCGTGCGCCGGGGAACGCATCGCTGATGGCGGCGTGCAACGCTTCGGGGTCGCCAATCTCGATGATGGTCTGCAACGCCGCTGCCAGGTCCCGGCCGTCGTGGTGCAGCACCGGCGTGCGGGTGCCCAGTTGCGGCTGGCGCACGGGGGCGTCGGCGTCGCTGCGAAAGTGATCGTAGAAGCGCCAGCGACGAATGAACTCGCGCAGTTCCAGCACTTCCGGTGACGTGCGCAGGTTGCCGACCTGATCGAACAGGCTGTCGAAGTTTGGCGTGTGCTGGGCCAGCACGTCCCAGCCGCGCCCTTCGCGGGCGCGGATCATCGGCCCGTCGCGGTCCACCAGCAAACTGGCCGGCCGGTAGAACGGGCCGGACCAGATGCATTCCTTCTTGATTTCCGGGTCCAGGGAAAACTCCGAGCGGCTCGGTTCCGGCAGGCCAAGGGCAATCGAGTAGCTGAAGTCGTCACCGGCAAAGCCCAGGCGTAGGCGTTTCGGGGAATGGCGGACCGACGCCTCGACCGCCACCTCGCCGCTGCACATGCGCCGGCTGATTTTTTCCGGGCCGGCCCAGAACGTCGAATCCAGGCCACCCTCGCGTGCAAGCGCATTGACCACGCCGCCCTGCGCGGTTTCCGCCAGCAAACGCAGCGCCCGGTAGAGGTTGGATTTGCCGCTGCCGTTGGGGCCGGTGATCAGGTTCAGCCGCTCCAGCGGGATCACCAGTTTATTGATCGAACGGTAATTGGCCACCGCGAGGGTCTTGAGCATGGGGGCGTTCTCGGGTCGTGCCCACGCCGATCAGATCGTGTGGGAATGCGTTCCATGGCGGCGCTCCTCGCCGTGCGCGGGAGCGATCGGTGGGCAGTATAGGGACGGCCCGTGCAGACAGGGAACCCTGATCTAAGCTCTCAGTCGCATAGTCACGTTTGTGACGGTCTTACGCAAAGGAGCCTGCATGGCTGGTCGTGAATTAAAGCTGTTTGTCGGCCTGGGCCTCCTGGCTCTGCTGGGTGCGTGTGGAGATAAAAAACCGGTCGAAAAAGAGCATCCGCGAGTTTTCGTGCAAGCGGTCAAACCTGCCGATTTCGCGGCGTCGGTAACCTTGACCGGCGACGTCCAGGCGCGGGTCCAGACCGAGCTGTCGTTTCGCGTCGGCGGCAAGATCATCCAGCGCCTGGTGGATGTTGGTGACCGGGTGTCGGCCAAACAGGTACTGGCCCGGCTCGACCCCAAGGATTTACAGATCAATGTCGACACGGCGCAGGCCCAGGTAGTCGCCGAACAGGCTCGGGTCACACAGACCGCAGCAGCGTTTGTGCGCCAGCAAACGCTCTTGCCCAAGGGCTACACCAGCCAGAGTGAATACGATTCCGCCCAAGCCGCATTACGCAGCAGTCAAAGCGCCTTGAGCGCCGCCCAGGCGCAACTGGCCAACGCACGTGAACAATTGAGCTACACCGCGCTGATCGCCGAAGCGCCGGGGGTGATTACGGCACGTCAGGCCGAGGTCGGCCAGGTGGTACAGGCCACAGAGCCAATTTTCAGCCTGGCCCGGGACGGGGCGCGTGACGCCGTGTTCAATGTGTATGAGTCATTGTTGATCGCGCCGCCAACGGACCGCTCGCTGGTGGTCAGCCTGGTCGATAACCCAGCCATCAACATCACCGGCACCGTGCGTGAAATTACCCCGGCCGTCTCCGCGCAGACCGGCACGGTGCAGGTCAAGGTGACCCTCAACGACCTGCCCCAGGGCATGCAACTGGGCTCGGTGGTCAGCGCCACGGCCAAGGTGCCGGGCAAGTCGGCGGTGGAACTGCCGTGGTCGGCGCTGACCAAAAACCTCAGCGCCCCGGCCGTCTGGGTGGTCGGCGACGACGGTACGGCGCAGTTGCGGGGCGTCACGGTGGCGCGCTACCTGACAGGCAACGTAATCATCAGTGACGGCCTGAGTGGCGGCGAAAACGTCGTGACCGCCGGTGGCCAGTTGCTGCACCCAGGCTCTCGAGTGGAAATCGCCGTGCCGGCCTCCACAGGGCCGACGGGAGACCAGCCATGAAACGCCTGCTGTGGTTGACTGCCGGCCTGTTGCTGGCTGCCTGCTCGAAAAAAGAGCCGCCACCGGAACCGGTCCGGCCGGTGCTGTCGATTGAGGTCCAGTCCCTCGACCAGCAGGCGTTGGGGCGGTTTGCCGGGAGCATTCAGGCGCGTTATGAAACCCACGTAGGCTTTCGCGTGCCGGGGCGCATTGCCAGCCGTAACGTCGATGTCGGGAGTAAGGTCGAGAAGGGCGCGTTGCTCGCCACTCTCGACCCGACCGATCAACAGAACCAGTTGCGGGCCAGCCAGGGTGATCTGGCGCGGGTCGAGGCGCAGTGGATCAACGCCCAGGCCAACGCCCGGCGCCAGCAGGAACTGTTCAACCGTGGCGTGGGTGCCCAGGCACAACTGGACATCGCCCAGACCGACCTGAAAACCACCCAGGCGTCACTGGACCAGGCCAAGGCGGCAGTCAATCAGGCCAAGGACCAACTCAATTACAGCCAACTGCGCACGGATCATGCAGCGGTGGTCACGGCCTGGAACGCCGAGGCCGGGCAAACGGTCAGCGCCGGCCAGCAAGTGGTGACGCTGGCGCGGCCGGACATCAAGGAAGCGGTGATCGATCTGCCGGCCAACCTCGCCGAACGGCTGCCCGCCGACGTGGTGTTTCTGGTCGCGGCGCAACTCGACCCGGACATTCACACCACCGCCACCGTGCGTGAAATCGAACCCCAGGCGCAAAGCGCCACCCGGACCCGTCGCGCGCGCCTGACCCTGGCCGAGACGCCGCCAGGCTTTCGCCTCGGCACCGCGATCAGCGTGACCCTCAGTTCGGCCATCGAGCCGCGCATCGAATTACCCGTCAGTGCCCTGCAAGAGGTCGATGGCAAAACGCGGATCTGGGTCATCGACATGGCCACCCAAACCGTTTCCCCACGGGACGTCACACTGGTCCGCCGGGGTGCCGACAGCGTGACCCTCGCCAGCGGGGTCAAACCTGGCGAGCGGGTGGTGAGCGCGGGTGTGAACAGCCTCAAACCGGGGCAGAAAATAAAAATCGATGAGGACAGTCCACGATGAAAGGGCCTTTCAACCTATCCGAATGGGCTCTCAAGCATCAGTCGTTCGTGTGGTATTTGATGTTCGTTGCGCTGCTGATGGGGGTGTTTTCGTACCTGAACCTGGGACGCGAAGAAGACCCGTCCTTCACCATCAAGACCATGGTCATCCAGACCCGTTGGCCGGGCGCGACCCAGGAAGAAACCCTCAAGCAGGTTACCGACCGCATCGAGAAAAAACTCGAAGAGCTGGACTCCCTCGACTACGTGAAAAGCTACACCCGCCCCGGTGAATCGACGGTATTCGTGTACCTGCGCGACACCACCAGCGCCAAGGACATTCCGCAAATCTGGTATCAGGTGCGCAAGAAGATCAACGACATTCGCGGCACCTTCCCCCAGGGCTTGCAGGGACCGGCGTTCAACGATGAGTTCGGGGACGTGTATGGCTCGGTCTACGCCTTCACCGCCGATGGCCTGTCGATGCGCCAGTTGCGCGATTACGTCGAACAGGCCCGTGCCGAGATTCGGGATGTGCCGGGGCTGGGCAAGATCGAAATGGTCGGCCAGCAGAACGAGGTGCTGTACCTGAACTTCTCGACCCGCAAACTCGCGGCGCTGGGCATCGACCAGCGTCAGGTGGTACAGAGCCTGCAAACCCAGAACGCGGTCACTCCGGCCGGGGTCATTGAGGCCGGGCCGGAGCGTATTTCCGTGCGCACCTCGGGGCAGTTCGCTTCGGAAAAAGACCTGGCCGACGTCAACCTGCGGCTCAACGACCGGTTCTATCGGCTGGCCGATATTGCCGAGATCAGCCGTGGCTACGTTGACCCGGCGTCCCCGATGTTTCGCTTCAATGGTCAGCAGGCCATCGGCCTGGCAATCGCCATGAAGAAGGGCGGCAACATTCAGGAGTTTGGTAACGCGCTGCACAAACGCATGGATGAACTCACCGCCAACCTGCCGGTGGGCGTGGGCGTGCACAAAGTCTCGGACCAGTCTGAAGTGGTCGAAGAGGCGGTCGGCGGCTTCACCAGTGCCTTGTTCGAGGCGGTGATCATCGTGCTGGTGGTCAGCTTCATCAGCCTGGGCGTGCGCGCCGGACTGGTGGTGGCGTGCTCGATTCCGCTGGTGCTGGCGATGGTTTTCATCTTCATGGAATACAGCGGCATCACCATGCAGCGGATTTCCCTCGGCGCGTTGATTATCGCCCTTGGCCTGCTGGTGGATGACGCGATGATCACCGTGGAGATGATGGTCACACGCCTGGAAATGGGCGAAACCAAGGAGCAGGCGGCGACCTTCGCCTACACCTCCACCGCGTTTCCGATGCTCACCGGGACCCTGGTAACCGTGGCCGGTTTTGTGCCGATCGGCCTCAACGCCAGCTCGGCGGGTGAATACACCTTCACCCTGTTTGCGGTGATTGCCGTGGCCATGTTGGTGTCGTGGATCGTCGCGGTGCTGTTCGCCCCGGTGATCGGCGTGCACATCCTCAGCGCCGAGGTGAAACCCCATGACGCAGAGCCCGGACGCATCGGGCGAGCCTTCAACGGCGGGTTGATGTGGTGCCTGCGCCACCGCTGGTGGGCGATTGGCATCACGCTGCTGTGCTTCGTGCTCGCGGTGTTTTCCATGCAGTTCGTGCAGAACCAGTTCTTCCCGTCTTCGGACCGTCCGGAAATCCTCGTCGACCTGAACCTGCCGCAAAACGCGTCGATGGACGAGACCCGCAAGGCCGTCGACCGCCTCGAAGCCACGCTCAAGGATGACCCGGACATCGTGCGCTGGAGCACCTACATCGGCGAGGGGGCGATCCGTTTCTACCTGCCTCTGGACCAGCAGTTGCAGAACCCCTACTACGCGCAACTGGTGATCGTCAGCAAAGACTTCAAGGCCCGCGCGGCACTGAGCCAGCGTTTGCGCGAACGGTTGCGTAAAGACTTTGTCGGCATCGGCAGTTACGTGCAGGCCCTGGAAATGGGGCCGCCCGTGGGTCGACCGATCCAGTACCGGGTCAGCGGCAAAGACATTGACCAGGTGCGCAAACATGCCATTGCCCTGGCGGTCGAACTGGACAAGAACAGCCACATCGGCGAGATCATCTATGACTGGAACGAGCCGGGCAAAGTCCTGCGCATCGACATCGCCCAGGACAAGGCGCGGCAACTCGGGTTGTCCTCCGAGGACGTGTCGAACCTGATGAACAGCATCGTCAGCGGCTCGGCGCTGACCCAGGTCGACGACGACATCTACCTGATCAACGTGGTCGGCCGCGCCGTGGATGCCGAACGCGGCACGCCCGAGACCCTGCAGAACCTGCAAATCGTGACGCCCGGCGGCACGTCGATTCCGCTGCTGGCGTTCGCCACCGTGCGTTATGAGCTGGAGCAGCCACTGGTCTGGCGCCGCGACCGCAAACCGACCATCACCATCAAGGCGGCGGTGCGCGACGAGATTCAGCCCACCGACCTGGTGAAGCTGCTGAAACCTGCCATCGACCAGTTCGCCGCCAGTTTGCCGGTGGGCTACAAGGTCGCCACTGGCGGTACGGTGGAGGAAAGCGGCAAGGCCCAGGGGCCGATTGCCAAGGTTGTGCCGTTGATGCTGTTTTTGATGGCGACCTTCCTGATGATCCAGTTGCACAGCGTGCAGAAGATGTTTCTGGTGGCCAGTGTTGCGCCGCTGGGGCTGATCGGCGTGGTGTTGGCGCTGATTCCCACCGGTACGCCGATGGGGTTCGTGGCGATCCTCGGGATTCTCGCGTTGATCGGCATCATCATCCGCAATTCGGTGATCCTGGTGACCCAGATCGATGCCTTCGAACAGGGCGGCTACGCGCCGTGGGACGCGGTGGTGCAAGCCACGGAGCACCGACGGCGGCCGATCCTGCTCACGGCGGCGGCCGCCAGCCTGGGCATGATCCCCATCGCTCGCGAAGTGTTCTGGGGGCCGATGGCCTACGCGATGATCGGCGGGATCGTCGTCGCCACCTTGCTGACGCTGTTGTTCCTGCCAGCGCTGTACGTGGCCTGGTACAAGATCAAGGAGCCGAAGAAGGCGTGAGGGCGGTGATCACTCCCGTGCCGGTGCGTGGGAGTGATCTGACTTACAGCGCGAGCCAATTGGATTACCCTGCGCTCCTTCAACGGAATAGGGACGTCCCATGCCGCGCGTCAATCGCTGCCTGCTGCTGATCTGCACCTTGCTGTTATCTTCCTGGGCAACCGCCAGCAGCGTGCTGGAAAATCCCCTGTGGCGCGTCGAGCTCGACCCCGCCACGCTGGCCATCCGTGTCAGCCCGGCGCAAGGTCCGGCCGTGCAGGCTTCCAGCGGTATTGCCGCGCATCACGTCGGTGATTTGCAGCGGAGAGCCAACCGCCTCGACTGGTACTGGGACGACGGCGCCTGGGTCCTCAGCGCCGAACTCAAGGGGCGTGACCTTTCCCTGTCGATCACGGCTCGTGATCCCGGTGAACTGAGCTTTCTCAAGCAGCCCGGCAGCGCCATGGGCAAGGGTTTGATCTGGCCGTTGGCCGAAGGACATTACGTGCCCGAGGGGGATGCCGTCTGGCAGAAGTTCCTGCTCGACCAGGGAGAGTTCAACACCACCCAGGACCTGAGCTTGCCGCTGTGGGGCACTGACCACGGCCGTTTCACGCTAAGTTGGTTGATGACCAATCCCTACAACAATCGGCTGACCCTCAGTGCCGACGGCCAGGCATTGGCCTTGGCCGCCCGGCACGAATTCACTCCGCTGGACTCGGGCGCGCCGCTGACCTTCATGTTGTCGCTGGGCGAGGCTGATCCGCTGGCCGGGGCCAAGCGTTATCGACAATGGCTGATCGACGCCGGCCGGTATGAAACCCTGGCCAGCAAACTGTCGAAAACCCCCGAGGCCGAAAAGTTGCTGGGGGCCAGTCATGTCTACCTGTGGGGCAACGATTTGTTGGGCCAGAAAGACGTGCGCAATTGGCCAGAGTTGCTCAAACACCTGCGTAGCGATGGAGCGTTGGCCCGTGAGTTACGGGGTGGGCTGGATCGCGAAGCAATGCAGATTCTGAGGGGCGCCCCGTCTGCACTGAGCGCCTATCAACGCACCACGTTGCTGCGCAGCCTCAACGCTTCGCTGAACCGATACGCGCGCAAAAGCTGGCAAGCGACCCCAGAGCCGGACATGCAACGGCTGGCCGGCCGCTACGGCGAAGTGCGCGCGGAACTGGCAGCCGGTTTCTCAACGGCGCTGACCCCGATGCCTGAAACGTGGGGCAGCACCTTGTCTCTCGCCACCCTTGAACAGGTGCGCGCGGCCGGGCTTTCACGTGTGTGGCTGGGGCTCGGCGAAGGCTGGGAAGGCGGGCTGTGGCACCCCGAAGCCGTGCGCGCCGGCGTGGCCGCCGGGTACTTGATGGCACCTTATGATTCCTATGAAACGGCGCTGACGCTGACGGAAAATCCGGACTGGACCACCGCCCATCTGGGTTCGGCGGCCAACGTCAATTGCGCGATTGTCTTGAAGGACGGCACCTTCAAAAGCGGCTTTCAGCAGTCCGGGCATTACACCGACCCGCGCTGTGTCCGCCCATTGCTTGAAGCACGGGTCAAAGCGCTACAGGCCAGGGCCGGGTTCAACAGTTGGTTTCTTGATGCCTATGCCACGAGCATGCTGTTCGACAGCTATCGCCCTGGGGCGACGATGACCCAGGCGCAAAATGCCGAGGGCAATATCGACGCGTCGCGTTGGCTCAACGACGTGTTGAAACTGCCGGCAGGTTCCGAGGACGGTAACGCTGTCACCGCGCAAGGCATCCTGTTTGCCCACGGGATGCAAACCCCGGTGATTGGCTGGGGCGACCCGGACCTGAGCCAGAACAAAAAATCGCCGTATTACCTCGGCAACTGGTATCCACCCGAGCAGCCAACAGTGTTCTTCAATCCGGCGCCGATCAAGGAGCCGTACCGGGCGATTCATTTTGCCGCGGCCACCCGGTTGCCGCTGTATCAGGCGGTGTTCCACGGCTCGGTGATCACCACGCACCATTGGCTGTTCGACAGCCTGAAACTGAGCAACGTGCGTGTCGAAAACGAGCTGACCCAACTGCTCTACAACGTACCGCCGCTGTATCACCTGAGCACGGCAACGCTCAAGCAGCGCTTGCCGCTGATCCAGCGCCAGGACGGGTTTTTCCGGCCGTTGCATGAGCGACTGGCAACGCAGGCGTTGACGGATTTCCGTTACGTGACGGCTGATCGGAAGGTGCAGCAAACCACCTTTGCCGATGGCACGCGGCTGGTGGCGAATTTCGATTCGACGCCGCGTGAAATGGATGGAAAACGGCTGGCCGAACAGAGCATCACAGCGTTTGGTCCCGACGGCAGCGTGGTGGCTTATCAGGTCAACCTTAAGCCTTGAAACCCACCAGGCTGTCAGCCTTTGCGCCAGACACTTGCCAGCCAGGGCTGCTGATCTAGCGGCAGCCCGGCCGGTCGGTAGTAATGTTCCAGCTCCACAAACCCAGCCGCCGTCAGCAGCGCTTGCCACGCCTGCAAATCGTGATACGCGCCAAAGCGCGGGCCGTTCCAGCCCTCGCGGTTATCCCCGCGCGGGTTCGAGCTGAACAGCACGCCACCGCTTTTCAGCGTGGCGTGAAGTTGTTGCAACACCCGGGGCAACTCCTGGACCGGAATATGAAACAGCACCGCATTGGCGAAGACGCCGTCGAAGCGTTCGGCCGGTAAATCGAGCTTGAGGAAATCCTGCTGCCAGACTTCACAGCCGCTGTCCTCGCGGGCCATTTGGGCAAACCGTTCCGAACCATCGAGGCCGATGGCGGTGTGGCCCATGCGGGTGAAGGTTTGCAGGTCGCGGCCGGGGCCACAGCCAAAGTCGAGCACGGTGAAGGGCGGCGTTCCTTGAATATGCCGCAGCAGCGCATCGATGTTCTGGCTGACATCGTGGTCGCGAGTGCCTTCGCGGAAATCTTCGGCCACCTGGTTGTAGTGACCCAGCGTGGTTGTGGTGATCTGTTCGAGGTCGTCGGGAGTGTGTTTCATGATCGGCTGCGCAGGCAAAGGGGAGTGAGCCGAATATACGCCATGGAGCCTGGGGCTGCTTCGCAGCCCATCGCGGCAAGCCTCGCTGCTCCAAGAGCTACGCACGTTCTTGCACGAAGAGGTTCAACGTTTGTTCAACCCCCTTGCCAACCGATCCCCACCCAACTGAATCACCGCCACCAGCAGCACCAGCAACACGATCACCGTGAGCATGATCTGGCTGTCAAACCGTTGATACCCGTAGCGGTACGCGATATCGCCAAGCCCACCAGCCCCAATCGCACCGGCCATGGCCGAGGAGTTGATCATGGTCACCAGCGTGATGGTGAAGCCGCCAACGATCCCCGGCAGCGCTTCGGGCAACAGCACGTGCCAGACGATATGCCCGCGTCGGCAACCCATGGCTTGGGCGGCCTCGATCAGCCCGTGGTCGACCTCGCGCAAGCTGACCTCGGCGATACGTGCAAAGAACGGCGTGGCGGCGATGGTCAGTGGGACCACGGCGGCCCAGACGCCGTAAGTGGTGCCGACGATCAGCCGGGTGAAGGGGATCAGCGCGACCATCAGAATCAGAAACGGGATAGAGCGGAACAGGTTCACGAAGACGCCCAGTACACGGTTCAGTGTTGGCGCTTCGAAGATCCCGCCCCTGGAACTGGTGACCAGAATCACCGCCAGCGGAATGCCCGCCAACAGCGCGATCAGTGACGACACGCCGACCATCAGGAAGGTGTCGATGAACCCTTGAAGCAATCGATCAAACCACATAACCCAGTACCTCCACGTGTTGTGCCCAGTGTTCAGCGCGTTGGCGCAACGCTTCGGCGTCCAGTGAGGAGCCGCTCACCGCCAGCAGCAACTGCCCGAGGGCATGCCCCTGAATCCGCTCGACGCCGCCGTGCAGCAAGCGCACACGTGCACCGAGGGCGCTGAACAGCGCCGCCAGGTCTGGCTCATCCTGGCTGCTGCCGGTGAACTGCAACCGCAACACCACGGCGGATTCCGATGATGGCGGCTGTGCCTGCAAACGGCTTTGCAGCTCCTCTGGCAGTGCGTGCTGCAACGGCGCCAGCAGGGTTTTGCTGACCTCGTGCTGCGGGTCGCCAAACACTTCCCACACTGGCCCTTGCTCGACGATCCGCCCGTGTTCGAGCACCACCACCCGGTCGCAGATATCGCGGATCACCGCCATCTCATGGGTGATCAAAATGATCGTCAGCCCCAGGCGTTGATTGATCTCGCGCAGCAGGCCGAGGATAGACTGGGTGGTCTCCGGGTCGAGCGCCGAAGTGGCTTCGTCGCAGAGCAGAATCGCCGGGTCGTGGACCAGCGCCCGGGCGATGCCGACGCGTTGTTTTTGGCCACCCGAAAGCTGCGCCGGGTAAGCCTTGTGTTTCTCTTGCAGACCGACCAGTTCCAGCAGCTCGCGGACTTTCTGTTCGCGTTTCTGCCTGGGCACGCCCGCCACTTTCAGCGGCAGCTCGACGTTCTGCCACACGGTCTTGGCCGACATCAGGTTGAAGTGCTGAAAGATCATGCCAATGCGCCTGCGCAGTGCCACCAGGCGGTCTTCATCGAACTCGCCGATGTCCACCTGGTCGATCAGCACCCGGCCGCTGCTCGGTTGCTCAAGGCGGTTGATGGTGCGGATCAGCGATGACTTGCCCGCGCCACTGCGCCCGATAATGCCGAACACTTCGCCACGCTGGATCGCCAGGTCGATGCCGTGCAGCGCTGCGACCGGGCCTTGCTGGCCGTGGTAGGTTTTGCCCAGGCTGATAAAACGCACGTGGGCACGGTTCAGTTCCGGGTGCAGTTCGGTCTGTTGTGCGCTGCGAGGCGCAGGTGTTTCCAGTCGAAGCGAGGCGTTGGCGGCATTCATGGTTAACCTTCCCAGCCTGCTTGGTAGAGCTTGCCGTGGGCTTTGTCCAGGGCAGCGCGGACTACCGGCGAGTGCTGGTAGATGTCGACAAACTGGATCAGCCGCGGATCGGTTTTGCTCTTTGGCTGGATCACGAACTGGATCACGTATTCCTTGTGATCGAGGCCATCGAACAGCAGCGCCGAGGTGGCGTCGAAGGTTTTCGCCAGACGAATGTAGGCCGGGTAACCCTGCACCAGATCGGCGTCGTCATATGCGCGCACCAGTTGCACGGCTTCAACCTGGAGGATTTTGATTTTCTTCGGGTTGGCGACGATGTCGTCCTCGGTGGCCTTGTAGCCGACCCCCGGCTTGAGGGTGATCAGCCCGGCCTTGGCCAGCAGTTGCAAGCCGCGACCGCTGTTGATCGGGTCGTTGGCGATGGCCACGCTGGCGCCTTGCGGGAGTTCGTCGAAGCTTTTGTATTGTTTCGAGTACAGGCCGACGTTGTTGATGATGCCTGGCGCAAACGGCACCAGGTCAAAACCGGCGGCAGCCTTGGCGTTTTCCAAGAACGGGATGTGCTGGAAGTAGTTCACGTCGATATCACCCGAGGCCAGGCTGACGTTTGGGGCGATCCAGTCGCTGAATTCCACCAGCTCGACTTTCAGGCCTTGCTTGCCGGCCTCTTCGACGGCGGCCTCCAGCGGGATGGCGAAAGCCGCAGTGGTGCCGACCTTGAGCGGGGCGTCGGCGGCGAAGGTTACGGAACTGAAGAGGCCGAGGGCCAGGGCCAGTGCTTTGACTGGGTGTTTTAAGCGTTTGTTGGTCATGATGGGTTTTCCAGTCAATTTTTAATGTGTGTGCGCATTTTGTGGCGAGGGAGCAAGCTCCCTCGCCACAGGGATCAGCGTCGGAACGCCGAGCCGGTGTGCTGTTCGGGCAAATGCGCCTCGGCGTGAAACAGCTTTTCGCGCAACGTACCTTCGTCATAAGCGGTCTTGTACGACCCGCGCCGTTGCAACTCGGGGATCACCAGGTCGATGAAGTCCACATAGCTTTCCGGGGTGACGATGCGGGTCAGGTTGAAGCCGTCCAGGCCGGTTTCGGTGATCCAGGACTCCAGCTCATCAGCAACCTGTTCGGGCGAGCCGACTACGGTGATGTAGCGGCCGCCCAAGGCGTGCTGTTCCAGCAATTTTCGGCGGGTCCAGTCGTTGTTTTTCAGGTTTTTGGTGGCGGACTGGATGGCGTTGTTTTTCACGTACTGGATCGGCTCGTCGATCTGATACGCGGAAAAATCGATCCCGGTGGAGGCCGAAAAGTGCGCCACCCCGGCTTCGGCACTGGCGTAGCTCAGGTACTCGGCGTGCTTGGCCCACGCGGCGTCTTCGGTGTTCCCGACAATCACGTTCAGGCCCATGAACACCTTGATGTCTTCAGGGTTGCGCCCGGCAGCAACGGCGCTGGCGCGCACCTTGTCGACTTGCACTTTGGTCGAGGCCTTGTTCTGGCCGCTGATGAACACGCATTCGGCGTGCTGCCCGGCGAACACCAGGCCGCGATCCGAACTGCCGGCCTGGAACAGCACCGGCGTGCGCTGCGGTGACGGCTCGCAAAGGTGATAACCCTCGACCTGATAGAACTCGCCGTGGTGCTCGACCTTGTGGACCTTGCCCGGTTGGGCGTAGATCCGCTGTTGCGGATCGTTGATCACCGCGTCGTTTTCCCAACTGCCTTCCCAGAGTTTGTAGAGCACCTGGAGGTACTCATCGGCCTGGTCGTAACGACGGTCGTGCTCGACCTGCTCGCTCAAGCCCATGGCTTTGGCGGCGCTGTCGAGGTAGCCGGTGACGATGTTCCAGCCGACCCGGCCACGGCTCAGGTGATCGAGTGTCGACAGGCGCCGGGCAAACAGATACGGCGGCTCGTAGGTGAGGTTGGCGGTCAGGCCGAAGCCGAGGTTTTTCGTCACGGCGGCCATGGCCGACACCAGCAACAGCGGGTCGTTGACCGGCAGTTGGATCGACTCCTTGAGCGGAACGTCGATGGTGTTCTGATAAACGTCGTAAACCCCGACGATGTCGGCGATGAACAACCCGTCGAACAGCCCTCGCTCCAGCAACTGGGCCAGCTCGGTCCAGTATTCGACGGTCTTGTATTGGGTCGAGTTATCCCGTGGATGGGTCCACAAACCATGGTTGATGTGCCCGATGCAGTTCATGTTGAAGGCATTGAGCAGGATCTTTTTTTTCGTTCCCAACGACATGCTCATCAAATGGTCCCCCGCAGTGGCGGGTTTTCATCGTTGAGGTAGTAGTTGCCGATCGCGTGGTACTTCCAGCGCACCGGGTCGTGCAGGGTGTGCACGCGGGCGTTGCGCCAGTGGCGGTCCAGGCCATGTTCGGCGAGGGTTGCCTGGCTGCCGGCCAGTTCGAACAGCGTGCTGCCGGCGGCCAGGGAGATTTCGGTGCTGATGGCGCGAACCTCTGCCACGGCAATCGAGGCTGCGGCGATGGTCTGCGCGTTGGTGTCGGCCTGGGCCTTGTCGAGGAATTCGCCGGCGCGCTCCAGCAGCGCTTCGGTGGCGTGCAAGCGGATGCTCAAGTGGCCGAAGCTTTTGATTGTCAGCGGATCTTCGGTGGCCTTGTCGTTGCCGGAGTCGATCCACGGACGGGTCTTGGTGCGCACAAAATGCAGGGCGTCCTCATAGGCGGCGCGGGCGATGCCGGTGTCGATGGCGGCATGGAGAATCTGCGCCAGCGGGCCGACCGGTGTCGGCCGCTCGAAAGCGCTTTGAAACGCAACCACATCCTCGGCGGCCACGTAGACGTTTTCGAACACCACCGAACCGCTGCCGGTGGTGCGCTGGCCGAAGCCGCTCCAGTCGTCGATGACGGTCAGGCCCTGGGTATCCGCCGGGACGAATGCCAACTGCTGGACGCCGTTTTCATCGATCACCAGGGTCGGAATCCGTTGCGCGTAAATGGCCCCGGTGGCGTAGAACTTGCGGCCGTTGATGCGAAAACCTGCGCCGTCGCGGGTCAGGCGGGTGACCCGGTCATGGGCAGTTTTGGTGCCCAGTTCGGCCAGTGCATTGCCGAAACGGCGACCGGCAAGAACTTCGGCGTACAAGCGTTTCTGCTGTTCGTGCGTGCCGTTTACACGGAGTACTTCAAGGGCATAAAAGTGGTTCTGCGGGATCTGCCCCAGCGAACTGTCGGCCTGGGCGATCAGGGCAATGACCTTGGCCAGTGTGACGTTGGAAACCGCCGCGCCGCCGAATTCCCGGGGCACGGTGATGCCCCACAGACCGGAGCGCGTGAAGGCTTCCAGCTCGGCGTGGGGCAGGCGTCGTTCACGGTCGCGCACGGCGCTGTCGCGCTTGAAATCGTCGGCCAGGTCGCTGGCAACGACGAGGGCTTGCTCATCGCTGGTAATGACCGCGACGTGTTGGGAAAGAGTCATGTGCTTCTCCAGAGATCTGGTCAAAAGTGTTCTGGTCGTTCAGATCCAGGAATGCCGGGCCGGCAGGGTGCCGTTCAGGTGATAGGTGCCCACCGCGTGGTACTTCCAGCGCACCGGGTCGTGCAGGGTGTGGACGCGGGCGTTGCGCCAGTGACGGTCGAGGTTGAACTCGGCGAGCGTGGCGCGGCTGCCGGCCAGCTCGAAAAGTTTCTCGCTGGCCAGCAGCGAAATCTCGGTTGTCAGCACCTTGGCTTCGGCCACGGCAATCGAGGCGCGGGCGGCGGACTCGGCGGTGACCGGTGCCGCGTTGACTTGGTCGAGGACCTGTCCGGCCTTGCGCAGCAGTGCTTCGGCGGCGTGCAGTTCGATTTTCAGTTTGCCGATGTCGGCAATCACATAGAGGTCGTCGCTGGCGCGCTCGACCTTGGCGTCGATCCACGGCCGTGCGCGTTCACGGACGAACTGGATGGCGTCGTCGAGGGCTCCTCGGGCGATGCCGGCGTCAATGGCGGCCTGAATCAGTTGGGACACGGCGCCCTGAATGTTCGGGCTGTCGTTGATTCGCCAGTTTTCCACGACCAGCTCGGCCTCGACCCGCACGTTGTTCAGCAGCACGGTGCCGCTGGCGGTGGTGCGCTGGCCGAAACCCGACCAGTCGTCGACGATGCGCAGTCCCGGTGTGCCACGGCGGACGAAGGCGATGACTTGCTTGCCGTCGTCGTTCAACGCCTTGACGGCGATCCAGTGGGCAAACAGCGCACCGGTGGAGTAGAACTTCTGGCCGTTGATGACAAAGCCGTCACCGTCAGCGGTGATCCGGGCCTTGAGTTCAAGGGTGTTTTTGGTCCCGCGTTCAGGCCCCGCGTTGCCGATCCGCCAGCCTTCTAGCACGCTTTGGAACAGCTGTTTTTTCTGCCGTTCGGTGGCGGTGTGCAGCAACAGGTTGAGGATGCCGAACTGGTTTTGCGGGATTTGCCCGAGCGCCGGGTCGGCCGCAGAAATAATGGCGAACACCTCGGCGAGGGTGACGAACGAAACGTCGGGGCCGCCGAACGCCCGAGGGATGGCAATGCTGCCGAGTCCGCTACGGGTGAACTGTTCGATTTCCGACCAGGGCAACTTGCGTTGTTGATCGCGCCGCGCCGCTTGCTGGCGGGCGACTTGCGCGAGTTCATGGGCGGCTTCAAGTGCTTGTGCGTCGCTGCTCAGTACGTGCGCGGGCAACAACAACGGGGCGATGTCCAGATCAGTCTGGACCAATGCATCTGCCAGATTAGACATCAGTGCCGCTCCTTGGCTGCACGCAATGCCCTGGCGATCTGCACCGGGGTGATTTTGTTCCTGACCATACCTACCTCACATCTCATGGATAAGCCGCATGGGTGCGGCGAAATCGAAATCAAGAATGTCCGGTGGTCCGGTCTATATACCCTAAGCGTGTATAAAAAATTAATAAACTAACTTTTAGGAATATGTATAGAAGGGTGAGTGGCCCTGTTGGTTAAGAGTTTTGTGAAACGTTGGCAGTGGGATCCTGTGGCGAGGGAGTTTGCCGGAACGCCGCACCGTCCCGCTCGGCTGCGCAGCAGTCGTAAACCAATTACTGCGATTCAACGGATGCAATGGGGCAACAAGGTCTGGGGGCGCTTCGCACCCCAGCGGGAGCAAGCTCCCTCGCCACAAATAACCTTGATCTCTGGTTATGTGTTTCAACTTTTTCGGGATTCAGCAGCCTTGGGTTCCGGTTTCAACGGCACTTTCAGATAGGGATTCACACAACCGATTTTCAAGGTGCGCACCGGCGCCCAGCGCGAATTGTTGCCGACCCGGTCGAGGATGCAGTAGGTCACTTCCAGGCGTGGATCCTCACCGGCCTCAAGGATCACCGCTGGCGGAACCCAGACATTGACCGGCTGCCCGACCTGGCAGGCCTTGAGCTTGGGCAGGTCCATGCGCACGTCCCCCCAACGCAAGGTGATTTCGTCCGCCGCCGCCATGTTCAGGTAGGGAGCGATGGTCAGCGGTACGCCACGTTTGATCTGGCTGGCATTGACGCCATGACGGCGGATCGGGTCCGGGAGGATGACCGGGTCAAGGTGCTGGTTTTCATCGTCCGACAGGGGCGGGGGCTGGCCGCCCGGGCCATCGAGTTTGATGTGCAGCCGTCGGGTGGCCGACAGCACCGGCCCGTGACCGACGCGCATCACCCGGTAATGCGTGCCGCAGGTGCCATTGACGATAAAACTCTGCGGGACTCGCAGGCTGACCGGGGCTCCGAGGTCGACGGCCGTCAGCACCCTGGAGGCCACGTAGCAGTTGTCCCAGTAGAGTTCGATCAAATCGCCTTCGTCCATGGCGGCGTAGGGCGGTATTTCGATCAGCAGGTGCGCCGCAGCGCACAGGTTGATGCCATTTTTAGTGGATTGCACCAGCGTGGGCGCAGCAAGTTCAACTCTGTTCGACAGGCAGGTCATGAGTGTTCTCCTTGAAACATTACAACGAAGTCCGTTTCGGAAAGATCAAAGGCGTTAAGGGTCAAGCAAGATATAAGTTAAATGTTTGGTAATGAATGGGTGGGTATTTAATGCGTTGAGAAAGGGTTGGGTGTTTGTTGTTGCTAGATAAGAGAGGGCGTGGGGAAGTGTCAATAGAAGCGAGTGAGTAACTTTATAAAGTGGGAGTATTCAGAAAGTTCCTACTGTGCAGGGGGTGGTGGTCTACACGCAGTATGGACTTTGCCTCGGTACGGCGGTTATGTGTGCCAGTGTTTCCGAGCTATTTGAGCAGGTTTCTGATTTTCGGTTGTCGAAGGTTATAGGCTCATGACCCAGGGCTGGGTATATCTATATACCGCAGTATTAGGCGTTGATTAGTTAAGGATAGGGGGCTGATTTGAGTGGCGGGTGATAGGTTTGTTTGGTGTATTACTGTGTGTTAGTTGATTGTTTTTTGTCGGTAAGAGAAGGCGCTGAGTGTCTCGGCTACACTGTTTTTCACGGGGTTTATGGGGCGAAAAGTATCAGCATCCCATCCATGGGCGCGCAGTTGATGAGCGGCAGATAGAGTCAGGAGTTGGCGACTCAAGAGTCCAGGAACTTGCTGAGAAACTGTCGTGTTCGTTCTTCTTTCGGGTTGGCAAACAACGCCTTGGCCTCGCCTTGCTCGACGATCACGCCTTTGTCGAAAAACACCACCCGGTTGGCCACATCACGGGCAAAACTCATTTCGTGGGTGACAATGACCATGGTGCGTTTTTCTTCGGCCAGGCCCCGAATCGTCGCCAACACTTCACCCACCAGCTCCGGGTCCAGGGCCGAGGTGGGTTCGTCGAAGAGGATCACTTCCGGCTCCATGGCCAGCGCTCGGGCAATTGCCACGCGTTGTTGCTGCCCACCGGAAAGCCTGCGCGGGTACGCGTCTTCCTTGCCTGCCAGGCCGACCTTGGCCAGCAGTTTTCGGCCGAGTGCGAGGGCCTGGTCCCTGGGGATTTTTTTCACCACCAACGGGCCTTCGATGACGTTCTCCAACGCCGTGCGATGGGGGAACAGGTTGAAGTTCTGGAACACGAACCCTACGTGCTGGCGCAGTTGTCGCACCAGCCCCTGTTGCTGGTTCAACGGGCGGCTGCCATCGATCTCGATGTCGCCGACCTTGATCCGGCCGCTGGTGGGTTCTTCAAGAAAGTTCAGGCAGCGCAGGAAGGTCGTCTTGCCCGAACCGCTGGGGCCGATGATGGCGACAACCTCACCCTCGTTGACCTCCAGACTGATGCCGTTGAGCACCACTTGCCCCTTGAACTGCTTTGTCAGTTTTTCCACGACAATCATGGGGTCAGGACTCCTGGTCGTGCCGATTGACCCGCTCTTCCAACCGGTTTTGCAGGTGCGAAAGCACCGTGGCAAGCACCCAGTAGATCAGCGCGGCGGCAAGATACATGGTGAAAATTTCGAAGGTACGGGCGGTGATCAACTGTGCCTGGCGGAACAGCTCCGGCACCTGGATGGTGGCCGCCAGCGCGGTGTCCTTGACCAGCGAAATGAAACTGTTGCCCAGTGGCGGCAATGCCGTGCGCGCCGCTTGCGGCAGGATGGCCCGGCGCAGGGTTTGCGCGCGCGTCATGCCGATGCTGGCGGCAGCTTCCCACTGGCCGCGCTCAATGGAACTGATCGCGGCACGGAGGATTTCGCAGGCGTAGGCGGCCATGTTCAGCGAGAAGCCGATCAGGGCTGCCGGCAGCGGATCCAGTTCGATGCCCAATTGCGGCAAGCCGTAATAGATCACGAACAGTTGCACCAGCAACGGCGTGCCGCGAAAGAACGACACGTAGATGCGGGCGATCCAGCTCACCAGTTTGAAGCGCGACAGGCGCATCAAGGCCAGGCCGAAGCCCAGCAGCAGGCCGAAGAACATCCCGCCCAGGCTCAGGATGACCGTGTAGTACGCGCCCTTGAGCAGAAAGGGCGCGGAGTCCAGCGCGAGTTGAAAACCTGCTTCCATTATTGGGTGACGTCAGCGTTGAAATACTTTTGCGAGATCTTTTTCAGCGTGCCGTCGGCGCGCAGTTTCTCGATGGCCTTGTTCACCGCTGCCAGCAATTCAGGCTCGCCCTTGCGCAGGGCAATGCCGGCTTCCTGACGGGAGAACGGTTCGCCGGAGACGGCGGTGTCCTTGGCTTTGGCGGTCAGTTCGAGAGCGGCCAGACGGTCCACCAGAATGGCGTCGATACGGCCTACGCGCAGGTCCTGGTACTTGGTCGGATCATCGTCGTAGGTCTTGATGATGGCTTGTGGAACGTTGTCCTTGAGCCATTGCTCGTAGTTGGTACCCAGGCCCACACCGACTTTTTTGCCGGCCAGGTCCGCGGCGGTCTTGATGGTGCCTTCGTTCTTTTTCAGGGTCAGGGCCTGGATCCCGGAGATGGTGTAGGGCTCGGAGAAGTCATATTTCTTCTTGCGCTCGTCCGAGATGGTCACCTGGTTGATCACCGCGTCCAGACGCTTGGATTCCAACGCTGCGAGGATGCCGTCCCATTTGGTCGGTTGCAGTTTGACCTTCACCCCCAGTTCTTTGGCCAGGGCTTCGGAGAACTCGACTTCGAAGCCGGCCAGTTTGCCGTCGGCATCGACGAAACTGAACGGTGGGTAAGTGCCTTCCAGGCCGACGTTGATCACGCCGGCGTCCTTGATTTTTTGCAGTTGCTCACCCGCGACCGCATGCCCCATCAGGCCAGCACCCAGTGCCAGACCCAGCGAGCCAAGAAGCAGATTTCGACGTAGTGCGGAAAAATTCATGACAAGCCCCTGTGATTTCTTATGAAGACGTTATTGGATAAGAAGGCAAAGCGGGATCTGGACGGCTGCATCATCCTGCCTTAACTGCAAGCGTATGCGTCTTGTGGCAACTTCGCCTGTGGCGAGACTATATGATGAGATTTTTAGATTAGAAAATAATAAATATTATGTTTGTTATTCTTAATTTGCATATGCGATTGCGCGACCCTGGACCTTGCAGCAGACCTGTGGCGAGGGAGCGTGTCGCAACGCCGCACCGTCCCGCCCGGCTGCGAAGCAGTCGCAAAGCTGTCACCACGATTCAACTGAATCACGGGGGTGCAGGTTTGGGGGGCGCTTCGCACCCCAGCGGGAGCAAGCTCCCTCGCCACACAAAAGCTGTCTGCTGCCTACTCACCACACCGAAGTGTAGGCAAACAACGCCGGTGCCCCACCGGTGTGCAGGAAGATGATCGGGCCGTCATCGAAGCGCTGGCGGCTGATGCCATCGAGCAAACCGGCCATGGCCTTGCCTGTATAGACCGGGTCCAGCAACAAACCTTCCTGACTGGCCAGCAACTTGATCGCCGCCAGGGTTCCGGCATTCGGTTCGCCGTAGCGCGGAGCAAAATACTCGTCCCACAACTCGACCTTGAAGCTCGCGGCCAGCGGGACGCCAAGCAGCTCGGCGGTGCGTTCGGCCAGGCCCTGGACCTTCGGGCGTTGGTCTTCGTCACTGCGCGACACGGTGACGCCAATCACCGGCATCTGTGGCAACGCTTCGCTCAAGGCCAGGCCCAGGCCGCTGTGAGTGCCGGCGCTGCCCGAGGCCAGGACCACGGCGGCGAAGTCCAGCCCGGTGTCCTTGATCTGTTCGGCCAGTTCCAGCCCGGCGCGCACGTAACCCAGCGCGCCCAATGCGTTGGAACCGCCAATGGGGACAAGGTAAGGCTTTTTGCCGTTGCTGCGCAGGCGCTCGGCCAGGGCTTGCAGTTGCTGGTCGGCATTGTCCAGGTTGTCCACCAGCTCGACCTTGGCATCGAACAGTTCCAGCAGCAGCCGGTTGCCGTTACCCAGGTAATTGCTGTCATGGGTGCCGATGGGGTTTTCCAGCAGCGCGATGCAGCCCAGGCCGAGTTTCGCAGCGAGGGCGGCAGTCTGGCGCACATGGTTGGACTGGATCGCACCGGCCGTGATCAAGGTGTCGGCCCCTTGCGCCAGGGCATCGGCGGCGAGGTATTCGAGTTTGCGCAGCTTGTTGCCGCCCAGCGCCAGCGGCGTCAGGTCGTCGCGCTTGACGTACACATCGCGCCCCAGCCAGGCCGACAGGCGTTCGAGTTTTTCCAGGGCGGTGGCGGTGCCCAGCAGGTCCAGTCGATTGAAGCGAGCAAGCTGTTGTTTGATCATGGCTACGCACAGGCTGTAGGAGATGTCTGGACTATAGGCAGGCTGATACGACCGGGCAACTTGCATTCGCTTATGCCAAAAAATGCTGAGAACAGAACAATTAGTTCTTAAATCTGGCTTGGAGCGATGCCGTAAAGTGAACGTCGTTTGCGCGGCCCGATTGTCCGGCCGCCCGTCGTAAGGAATCTTTACCGTGAGCGAGCGTTCCAGCCATTGGCAATTGCAGACCATCGTCAGTCAACTGCGTACCGCCCGCGACCAGTGGCGAGCGCAGAATGGTCGGGTGAGCGGCGAGCAGGGCGGGCGGGAACTGCCTTCGCGCGCGGCCATGGCCGAGATTCTCGAAGCGCTGTGCGGCGCCTTGTTCCCGATGCGGCTGGGGCCGGTGGATTTGCGTGAGGAGAGTGAAGACTTTTACGTCGGCCACACCCTGGACGTGGCGCTCAATGCCTTGCTCGGCCAGGCGCGGCTTGAGCTGCGCTACGTGGCACGCCAGAGTGCTCAGGTCGACACTGCCGTTGAAAAGCAGGCTATCAGCCTGATTCAGGATTTCGCCCTGGCCTTGCCGGGCTTGCGCAGCCTGCTCGACACCGATGTGCTGGCGGCGTATCACGGCGACCCGGCGGCGCGTAGCGTCGATGAGGTGTTGTTGTGCTATCCGGGGATTCTGGCGGTGATTCACCATCGCCTGGCCCACCATTTGTATCGTGCCGGGCTGCCGCTGCTGGCGCGGATCAGTGCGGAAATCGCCCACTCGGCCACCGGCATCGACATTCACCCCGGTGCGCAGATTGGTCGCAGCTTCTTCATCGATCATGGAACGGGTGTGGTGATTGGCGAGACCGCGATCATCGGCGAACGCGTGCGTATTTATCAGGCCGTGACTCTCGGCGCCAAGCGCTTCCCGGCCGACGAAGACGGGCAGTTGCAGAAGGGCCACCCACGCCATCCAATTGTCGAAGACGACGTGGTGATTTATGCCGGCGCGACGATTCTGGGGCGGATCACCATCGGCAAGGGCTCGACTATCGGCGGTAACGTCTGGCTGACCCGCAGCGTGCCGGCTGGGTGCAACCTGACGCAGGCGAATTTGCAGCATGATGACGGGACGCAGAAGTAAGGCGATAAAAGCTACCCTCACCCCAGCCCTCTCCCGGAGGGAGAGGGGGCCGACCGAGGTGTCTTGGGTCATGCATCGACTTGAAACACCCAGTCGATTATGGATTCGGTAAATCAGGATCAGGTCGGCGTATCTCTCAAATATCCCCCAATCAGTCCCCTCTCCCTCAGGGAGAGGGTCAGGGTGAGGGGCACTGAACGATCCCCTCAAACCCGCGTCATCCCTCTTCTTGGGCTACTGTAGGAAAACTACCGTCAGGCCTTGCGATTAGTCCTCACAGCCCATCCATGTTTAACTTGAACGTTCATTCAAGTTAGACCGGTGGTTCGCTGCCCGCTCACAACAGGAGGCTTGCCTTTGCTGAGTCCGTTATTGACAGCCACGTTTCACCCCCTCGAGGTGCACGCTTCATGAGTGCATCGTCCACCCCTCCCAGCGGTCAAATCCGCATGAACCCGCCGGTGTTTTACTTTTCGGCGACTTTCATTCTGCTGTTCGGCCTGGTGGTGATCGCCTTCCCGCAACAGTCCGGCGCCTGGCTTCTGGCGGCGCAAAACTGGGCGGCCAATACGGTCGGCTGGTACTACATGCTGGCGATGACCCTGTATCTGGTCTTCGTGGTGGTCACCGCTTTGTCTGGCTACGGCAAGATAAAACTCGGTGCCGACCACGACGAGCCCGAATTCAGTTACCTGTCCTGGGCCGGCATGCTGTTCGCCGCCGGGATCAGCATCACGCTGTTTTTCTTCTGTGTCTCCGAACCCCTGACCCACATGCTGCAACCGCCCCAGGGCGAAGCTGGTACGGCGGACGCAGCGCGCCAGGCGATGCAGATTCTGTTTCTGCACTGGGGCCTGCATGGCTGGGGCGTGTTTGCCTTTGTCGGCATGGCGCTGGCGTACTTCGCTTACCGGCATAACCTGCCGCTGGCCCTGCGCTCGGCGCTGTACCCGCTGATCGGCAAACGCATCAACGGCCCCATCGGTTACGCGGTGGACGGCTTCGGCATCATTGCCACGGTGTTTGGCCTCGGTGCCGACATGGGGTTCGGCGTGCTGCACCTCAACTCGGGCCTCGACTACCTGTTCGGCATCGCCCACACCCAGTGGATTCAGGTCGGCCTGATCACGCTGATGATGGGCGCGGCGATCATTGTCGCCGTTGCCGGCGTCGACAAAGGCGTGCGGGTGATGTCCGACATCAACATGCTGCTGGCCTGTGCGCTGTTGCTGTTTGTGTTGTTCGCCGGCCCCACCCAGCACTTGCTCAACACCCTGATCCAGAACCTCGGCGATTACCTCGGCGCCTTGCCGATGAAGAGTTTCGACCTGTACGCCTACGACAAACCCAGCGACTGGCTGGGCGGCTGGACGGTGTTTTACTGGGCCTGGTGGATTGCATGGTCGCCGTTCGTGGGCCTGTTCATTGCACGGATTTCCCGGGGCCGGACCATCCGTGAGTTTGTCTTCGGCGTGCTGCTGATTCCGCTCGGTTTCACCCTCGCGTGGATGTCGATCTTCGGCAACAGCGCCATTGACCAAGTACTCAACCATGGCATGAGCGCCCTGGGCATGTCGGCCATCGACAATCCGTCGATGACCCTTTACCTGCTGCTGGAAACCTACCCGTGGAGCAAAACGGTGATCGCCGTTACGGTGTTCATCAGCTTCGTGTTCTTCGTCACCTCGGCCGACTCCGGCACCGTGGTGCTCTCTACGTTGTCGGCCAAGGGCGGCAATGCCGACGAGGACGGGCCAAAATGGCTGCGGGTGTTCTGGGGCGCGATGACCGCACTGGTGACCAGTGCGCTGTTGTTCGCCGGCAGTATCGATTCGCTGAAGTCCGCGGTGGTGCTCACGTCACTGCCGTTCTCGATGATCTTGCTGCTGATGATGTGGGGGCTGCACAAGGCGTTCTACCTGGAATCACAGAAGCAGATCGCCCAGTTGCACTCGCTGGCGCCGGTTTCGGCCTCACGGCGCGGCAAGGGCGGCTGGCGTCAGCGCTTGAGTCAGGCGGTGCATTTCCCGTCTCGCGACGAGGTGTATCGTTTCCTCGACACCACGGTGCGTCCGGCGATTGAGGAAGTGACGGCGGTGTTCGTCGAGAAAGGCCTGAACGTGGTCACGCAGCCGGACCCGGCCAATGACAGCGTCAGCCTGGAAATCGGCCATGGCGAACAACATCCGTTCATTTATCAGGTGCAGATGCGCGGTTACTTCACGCCGTCCTTCGCCCGTGGCGGGATGGGCTCCAAGGAACTCAACAACCGTCGTTACTACCGGGCCGAAGTGCATTTGAGTGAGGGCAGTCAGGATTACGATCTGGTGGGTTACACCAAGGAGCAGATCATCAACGACATCCTCGACCAGTACGAGCGGCACATGCAGTTCCTGCACCTGGTGCGTTGACCGGGGCGGTGCTGTTCAGGCCTCTGCTGTAAGGGCCATGAACAGCACCAGTGCCGCCACCGGTACACCAAACACCATGAAGCCGACCATCAGCTCGGAGGTCAGCGATTGGCCGGCGGTGATCATGCCGATGGCGCCGTTGATCACGGTCAGCGCCAGCCACAGCACAATGAAACTGTAGGTCAGGGTCTGGCGACTGAAGCCGAGTCTCTGGCCGATGAACAGCATCAGCGCCAGCAGGATCAGGCCGAAGGTAATGATGATGGTGGTGTGCATGGTGCGCTCCGCCCTTGAAGTGTCTGTTGCCCGATCAGCCGCCATCGTCGGAGCGCCGCCCGGAGCAGGCTCGCACCCGCAGGGTTTTGTGTTGAACACAGATCCTGTGTGGGAGCGAGCCTGCTCGCGATGGGTTCATCTCAGTGTCAGTCCGGGCAACTGTTCATCTACTTTCTTGCTGTAGAGCATAGTCAAGCCACCCCACCATTTATTCGCAAAAGCTGCCCGTTGACCCAACCCGAATCCGGGGCGGCCGTCATTCAAGCGGGTCGCGGCTTCGCGCAGGGCGTCGAAAGTGCCGCGAGTGTTGATGTTGAACGTTTGTTCGTACGCCTCGTCGCTGTGTTGATCCATGACCTGGGTGATATCACTCAGTAAGGCACATCCCCCAGCACCGTTGCCCGGTGCATGACTCGCCGTGCCGGGCGGTAATCGTCCACCGCAAAATGCTGGGTCACGCGGTTGTCCCAGAAGGCCACATCGTTTGGCTGCCAGCGCCAGCGGATGGTGAACTCCGGGCGGGTGGCATGGGCGAACAGCAGCTTCAGAATCGCCTCGCTTTCGGTTTCCGTCAGTTCATTGATTTTCGTTGTGAAGCCTTCGTTGACGAACAGCGACTTGCGCCCGCTCACCGGGTGGGTGCGGACCACCGGGTGAGACAGCGGCGGGTTCTTGCGGCGTGCTTCTTCCCACTGGGCCAGGGCCTCCGGGGTGGTGCCGAAGCGTTCCAGCGGGAAGGATTTGACGAAGTCGTGGGTCGCGCTCAAGCCGTTCAGGAGGGCTTTCAGCGGTTCGGACAAGGCTTCAAAAGCGGCAATGCCGCTGGCCCACAACGTGTCGCCACCAAACTCGGGCAACAGCTTGGCGCTGAGCACCGCACCCAGCGCCGGAGTCGGCAGGAAGGTCACGTCGGTGTGCCACACGGCGTTGTCGCGTACGTCGGTTTCAGCGGTGTCGAGGATCAGTACTTCAGGTTGTTCGGGCACGTTCGGGTAGATCGGATGAATGTGCAGGTCGCCGAAGTTCGCCGCGAATCGCGCTTGCTGTTGCGGGTTGATCGGCTGGTCGCGAAAGAACAGCACCTGATGCTTGAGCAGTGCCTGCTCGATGGCATCGCGTTGCTCGACATTCAGCGGCTGGGAGATATCGACGCCGCTGATTTGCGCGCCGAGGGCGGAGCTTAAAGGGACGATGTTCAGGGTGCTCATGGTGGTTTTCTTCAATCCGGGGTGCCGACTGTGGGAGCGACGGTGCGGCGATCCGACCTGCTCGCGAAAGCGGTTCATCAGTCAAAGCAAATTTGCCTGACACACTGCCTTCGCGAGCAGGCTCGCTTCCACATGAATAATTAGTGTGCCTGGCCGTGCCACGGAACCAGTTTGCGTTGCAGGGCGCGCAGGCCCATTTCCATGGAGAAGGCGATCAGCGCGATCACCAGAATCCCCAACACCACCACATCGGTGACCAGGAACTGTGCGGCCGACTGCACCATGAAACCCAGACCGCTGGTGGCGGCAATCAGTTCGGCGGCGACCAGCGTTGACCAGCCCACGCCCAGACCAATGCGCACACCGGTCAAAATGTCCGGCAAGGCACTTGGCAGAATCACATGACGAATCAACTGCGCCCGAGTTGCCCCCAACGACTGGGCCGCTCGCAGTTTGGCCGGGTCGACGGTACGTACGCCGGTGGCCGTGGCGATGGCGATGGGGGCGAAGATCGCCAGGTAAATCAGCAACACCTTGGACAGCTCACCGATGCCGCACCAGATCACGATCAGCGGCAGGTAAGCCAGCGGTGGAATAGGGCGGTAGAACTCGATCAGCGGATCGAGAATGCCGCGCGCGATACGGTTGTGACCGATGGCAATGCCCACCGGCACGGCGGTCAGCACCGCGAAGCCGAGGCCCAGACCGATACGGCTCAGGCTTGCCCCCAGATGCTGCCAAAGGGTCGAATCCATGTAACCGGTAGTCACCAGCAGCCAGCCTTTTTGCAATACGGCGGATGGAGGCGGCAGGAACAACGGCTCGATCAGGCCACTGGCGGTCACCGCCCACCAGAGGCCGAGCAGCGCAAACAGCGTCAGCAGGCTGATCCAGCGGGTGCCGAGGCTGCGGCGCAGCGGGATCACTGTCGGTGAGTGGGAGGGTTTGGTGGTCGCCGCCATCTCATAGCTGCTCATCAGGCGCGCTCCTGCCGTTGGGAGAACACACGGGCCAGAACGTGTTCGCGGGTTTCGATAAAGCGCGGGTCGGACTTGATCGCCCGGGCCGATTCACCGGCCGCATGACGCTGGCCGAAGTCCAGGCTCAGGCGTTCGACGATTTGCCCAGGGTTTGGCGCCAGCAGAATCAGGTCGGTGGCCAGGAACACTGCTTCTTCGATGTCGTGGGTAATCAGGAATACCGGTTTGGCGGTGCGTCGCCAGACTTGCAGCAACAGTTCCTGCATCTGTTCGCGGGTGAAGGCGTCAAGGGCACCGAAGGGTTCGTCCATCAGCAGCACGCGTGGGTCGGCGGCGAGGGCGCGGGCCAGGCCGACACGCTGCTTCTGGCCACCTGAGAGCTGCCAGATGCGCCGTGAATCGAACCCGGCGAGGTCCACCAGCGCGAGCATTTCACGGGCACGCTGTTCACGTTTGTCCCGCGGAGCGCCAGCCAGTTCCAGGCCAAACCCGACATTGGCCAACACATCCTGCCAGGGCAGCAACGCGTCATCCTGGAATACCACGCCGCGCTCGGCGCTGGGGCCTTTGACCGGCACGCCATCGAGGGTGATACGCCCGGCGCTGGGTTCGACGAAGCCGGCAATCAGGTTCAACAGCGAAGTCTTGCCACTGCCGGAAGGGCCGAGGGCGACCAGCAACTGCTGGGGCCCAAGGCTCAGGGAAATATCCGCCAGCACAGGTTCCGCTGCACCGGGGTACTGTGCGCTGATGCGCTCCAGCTGTAGCAAAGCCATCGCGATGTGCTCCGATCAGTGGGTGATGTATTGGGCGCTGACGTACGGCGCGTAATCCGGCAGGACGGCGTCGACCTTGCCCTGCTCTTTGAGGAACGTAGCGGTGTCGGTAATGGCTTTGGTGGTTGGTGCGCCGAGGCTCAGCACCTGGTCAGCTGCCAGCGGGTAGACGTTGCCTTGCAGCAGCAACGGGATGTCGCCGGCCTTGGCGCCAGACAGTTTTACCAGCTTGTCGACGTTGCCTTTATCGGCGAGCCAGGCTTGCGGGTCCTTGCGGTATTCGGCGTAGGCGTCGAGGGTGACCTTGGCGAACGCGGTGACGATTTCCGGGTGTTTCTCGGCGAAGTCCTTGCGCACGATCCAGGCATCGAAGGTCGGTGCGCCGAACTTGGCCAGTTCGCCGGAGGTGATCAGCACCTTGCCGTTTTCCTTGGCCACGCCCAGCGCCGGGTCCCACACGTAGGTGGCGTCGATGTCACCGCGTTTCCACGCGGCAATGATCGCTGGCGGCGCGAGGTTGAGGATCTGCACCTTGGAGGGGTCGATGTTCCAGTGTTTCAGCGCGGCCAGCAGGCTGTAGTGACCAGTGGACACAAACGGCACGGCGACTTTCTTGCCGATCAGGTCTTGCGGGGTCTTGATCCCGGAACCGTCGCGCGCCACCAGTGCTTCGGCGGCGCCGATCTGGGTGGCGATGAGAAAGGTCTGCACCGGAACCTGGCGCGTGATTGCGGCGGTCAGGGGGCTGGAACCGAGGTAGCCGATCTGCACATCACCGGAAGCAATGGCGGCAATGATGTCGGCACCGTTGTCGAATTTGCGCCAGTCGATTTTGGCGTGGGTGGCGGTTTCATAGGCGCCGTTGGCCTGGGCGACTTTGGCCGGGTCGACGGTGGTCTGGTAGGCGACGGTGAAGTCCGCCGCGTGAGCAAACAGGCTGGCTGCGGCCAGGGAAGCGGCCGCAAGGAGGCGAAGGGGGAAGTACCATTTCATCATGAAAGTCCTCATCAGGCGGCCGGGGTTTCGGCGAGTGATGAGACTAAATGATCTAAGAACTCGAAAATAAATAACTTTTTCGAATGAGCTTATGAGCGGAAAACTTTAGGCTGGAGTGAGCACGTAGCGCTTTTGTGGCGAGGGAGCTCGCTCCCGCTGGAGGCCGAAGGACTCCCAATACTGCAGTGATGTTGTGTCAGATTAAACACGGTCACTGCACTTGCGACTGCTGCGCAGCCGAGCGGGAGCAAGCTCCCTCGCCACAGACGTCAGTGTTTAGTTACTGATCGCCAGGATGCTCGCCTGGTACGAGCCGACGAACACATCGAAATCGCCGACTTCGTTCTGTTCCAGCTCAGCCTGTTGCACCAGCGAGGAACTCGCCAGTGCTTCAAACCTTGCCTGTTCGTCAGCCGCCAGCGGTTCGCTGCGGAAGAACTCGGCATGGGCCTGGCTCTGACGCAGGGAGAACCGGGCGAAGCTTTCCTTGTGTTCGCTCATCGCGGCCAGCACCTGAGCGGAAGGGGTCAGGGACGAATCCTTGATCTTCGCCAGTTGTGCGTCGAGGGCTTTGCTGTGGGCGTCACCGCCGTGGCTTTGATCCAGCAGCGCGGCCAGTGGGGCGATTTTTTCGAGCAGCTCAAAGGCCCACTCTTTCATGTCGACCGGTTGACCGTCCCGCTGCAATTGCAGGCCCGGACGGCGACCTTCCTTGACCACGCTGAGGAAGTTCGACGTCGCATTGCCACAGGTGTTGGCGGTCAGCAGCGGGCTCTCGTTGAGCGCGCAATACAGCAGGAACGCATCGAGGAAGCGTGCTTCAGGCAGGTCGATGCCCATCGGCATAAACGGGTTGATGTCCAGCAGCCGCACTTCGACGTACTGAATCCCACGGGCCACCAACGCCTGAATCGGCCGCTCACCGGTGTAGGTCACGCGTTTGGGGCGGATGTTGGAGTAGTACTCGTTTTCGATCTGCAGGATGTTGGTGTTGAGCTGAACCCACTCACCGTCCTTGTGCGTGCCGACTTCGACGTACGGCGCGTAAGGCGTGGCCACCGCTTTGCGCAGGCTGTCGGTGTAGCTGCTCAAATCGTTGTAGCACGGCGTCAGCCCGGCTTGCGCGTTGCTCTGGTAACCCAGGTCGCTCATGCGCAGGCTGGTGGCGTACGGCAGGTACAACGTGTCGGCGTCGAGCTGTTCCAACTGATGGGAACGATCGCGCAGGAACCCGGCGTCCAGGGCCGGGGATGCGCCGAACAGGTACATCAACAGCCAGCTGTAGCGGCGGAAGTTGCGGATCAGCGCAATGTAGGCCGAGGACTGATAGTCGCGGTCAGTGCCGACAAAGCCTTCGGCTTCCTTGAGCAGCGGCCAGAGCTTTTCCGGCAGGGAAAAGTTGTAGTGAATCCCGGCAATGCACTGCATGGTCTTGCCGTAACGCAGGGCCAGGCCCTTGCGGTAGACGTACTTGAGTTGACCGATGTTGGAGGTGCCGTAATAGGCAATCGGGATATCTTCCTCGGCCGGCAACGGGCACGGCATCGATGGGCTCCACAGGTACTCGTTGCCGAGCTTGCTGTAGGCAAAGCGGTGAATACTGTCCAGGTTCGCCAGGGTGTCTGCCGGGTCCGGCAGGGCAGGCGTGATGAACTCCAGCAGCGATTCGGAGTAGTCGGTGGTGATCTGTTCGTTGGTCAGCGCGGCGCCCAGTGCTTCCGGGTGCGGAGTCTGTGCCAGGCGACCCTCGCCGGTAACGCGCAGGCATTCGCGCTCGATGCCGTGCAGGCACTGCTCGAGCAGAGAGAGGTTAGCGCGCTCGCCGAGCAGAGCCAGGCGGCGGTTGAGAAGTTCGCTCAAGTTGGATTCCTTCACGCGTCAGTCGCCCCAATATGGGGGTGGGCAAGACGGTCTACAAGGGTGAAGTTAAAACTGGCGTTTTCGCCTGGTTCTGGAGCCGTAAAGCCCTGTTAGGTGAGCTACTGAAACCCTGTGGGAGCGGGCTTGCTCGCGAAGGCGGTGTGTCAGTGGCATTAATGCTGACTGATACGCCCTCTTCGCGAGCAAGCCCGCTCCCACAGGGTCACAGCGCCGAAATTAACTCAATTTGATGACACCTATCTACAGGACAGCGAACGTGCCTTGTGCTTTTGCGACGAGTTTGTCGCCTTGCATCACTTCTGCTTCGACCACCAGCGTGCGCCGGCCCGGGTGAATGACCCGCGCCGTGCACATCACCTCGCCGTCAGCCACGGCGCGGATGTAGTTGATCTTGCACTCGATCGTCGCGCTCTGCTGGTCAAAGCCATGGACGCTGGAACAGGCCAGCCCCATGGCGATGTCCACCAGGCTGAAGATCGCCCCGCCGTGCAGCTTGCCACCGCGATTACGCAGTTCAGGCTCAAGGGCCAGGGCGACGTGCGCCACCCCGGCCTCAAGACTGTGCAAACGGCAGCCGAGCAGCCGAAAAAACGCGCTTTCGATCAACTCGGCCGACACGTCCATCAGCGTTTCTTCAACTGCTTGGCGTTGGCGAACAACGACGCCATGGCGTTGTTGGTCGGCGCGGCGGCCGTGGTTTCCTTGCGCGGTGCGGCGTTCGAAGGCTGACGCGGCGCCGAACCTGGACGCGCGCCACGGGCACCGTCGATCTTCTCGCCAGGGGTGTCGCTCATGCGCATCGACAGACCGACGCGTTTGCGCGGGATGTCGACTTCCATGACCTTGACCTTGACCACGTCGCCAGCTTTCACCGCTTCACGCGGGTCCTTGATGAACTTCTCGGAAAGTGCCGAGATATGCACCAAACCGTCCTGATGAACGCCGATATCGACGAAAGCACCGAAGTTGGTCACGTTGGTCACCACACCTTCGAGGATCATCCCCAGTTGCAAGTCCTTGAGGTCTTCGACGCCGTCCTGGAATTCGGCGGTCTTGAACTCCGGACGCGGGTCGCGACCCGGTTTTTCCAGCTCTTGCAGGATGTCGGTGACCGTCGGCAAGCCGAAGGTTTCGTCGGTGTACTTCTTCGGATCGAGACGCTTGAGGAAGCTGGCGTCGCCGACCAGCGAACGGATGTCGCGATCGGTTTCAGCCGCGATGCGTTGCACCAGTGGGTAGGCTTCCGGGTGAACGGCCGACGAGTCCAGCGGGTTGTCGCCGTTCATCACGCGCAAGAACCCGGCCGCCTGTTCGAAGGTTTTTTCGCCCAAGCGTGCGACCTTTTTCAACGCTGCACGGGTTTTGAAGGCGCCGTGTTCGTCGCGGTGGGCCACGATGTTCTGCGCCAGGGTCGCGTTGAGGCCGGAGATACGGGCCAGCAGCGCCACGGACGCGGTGTTCACATCCACGCCGACGGCGTTTACGCAGTCTTCGACCACCGCGTCCAGGCCGCGAGCCAGTTTCAGCTGCGAGACGTCGTGCTGGTACTGGCCGACGCCGATGGATTTCGGGTCGATCTTCACCAGTTCGGCCAACGGATCTTGCAGGCGACGGGCAATCGACACCGCGCCACGGATCGACACGTCGAGGTCCGGGAATTCCTTGGAAGCCAGTTCCGAGGCCGAGTACACCGAAGCGCCGGCTTCAGAAACCATGACCTTGGTCATTTTCATGGCCGGGTATTTTTTGATCAGTTCGGCGGCGAGCTTGTCGGTTTCACGGCTGGCAGTGCCGTTGCCGATGGCGATCAGGTCCACCGAGTGCTTGGCGCATAGGGCGGCAAGCACGGCGAGGGTCTGGTCCCACTTGTTGTGCGGCACGTGCGGGTACACCGTGGCGTGGTCCAGCAGCTTGCCGGTGGCGTCGACCACCGCGACCTTGCAGCCGGTGCGCAGGCCCGGGTCCAGGCCCAGCGTGGCGCGCGGGCCGGCCGGGGCGGCCAGCAGCAAGTCGTGCAGGTTGTGGGCGAAGACGTTGATCGCCTCGGTCTCGGCGCCGTCACGCAGTTCGCCCAGCAGGTCGGTTTCCAGGTGGGTGTAGAGCTTGACCTTCCAGGTCCAGCGCACCACTTCACCGAGCCATTTGTCGGCCGGGCGGTTCTGGTTGGAGATGCCGAATTGCTGACCGATCATGCCTTCGCACGGGTGCATGGTGCCCGGCAGTTCGTCGCCGACTTTCAGTGCGGAGCTGAGGATGCCTTCGTTGCGGCCACGGAAAATCGCCAGGGCGCGGTGCGACGGCATGCTTTTGAGCGGTTCGTCGTGTTCGAAGTAATCGCGGAACTTGGCGCCTTCCTCTTCCTTGCCGGCGATGACGCGGGCACTCAGGGTGGCTTCCTGCTTCAGGTAGCTGCGCAGCTTGTCGAGCAGGCCAGCGTCTTCGGCGAAGCGTTCCATGAGGATGTATTTGGCGCCTTCGAGGGCAGCCTTGGTATCTGCCACGCCTTTTTCGGCGTTGATGAAGCGTACCGCTTCCGTGTCCGGGGCCAGCGAAGGGTCGTTGAACAGGCCGTCGGCCAGCTCACCGAGGCCGGCTTCCAGGGCGATCTGGCCCTTGGTGCGGCGCTTCTGTTTGTACGGCAGGTACAAGTCTTCGAGGCGGGTCTTGGTGTCGGCGAGCTTGATGTCGCGTTCCAGTTGAGGGGTTAGCTTGCCTTGTTCTTCGATGCTGGCAAGGATGCTGATGCGCCGTTCGTCGAGTTCTCGCAGGTAGCGCAGACGCTCTTCCAGATGACGCAACTGGATGTCATCGAGGCTGCCGGTCACTTCTTTCCGGTAGCGGGCGATGAAGGGCACCGTGGAGCCTTCATCGAGTAGCGCGACGGCCGCTTCGACCTGTTGTGGGCGTACACCGAGTTCCTCGGCGATGCGGCTGTTGATGCTGTCCATAAAACCACCTGACAAATTGTGAAAGCAGGCTCGCGGGCGCAGGAATAGGGCTCTGCGAGTCTGGTTGAGCGGCCTGGCCTGCGCCGCTACCTGGGTCAAAAGGCTTCCCATTGACCCGTGGAATCGAAAAATTACTGCCAGGCGATGAAAAATAAAAAGCCGCCACTGACAATAACGATCAGACGTTGCCCGACACAAAAGGCCGCGCATTATACCCGCCGATCTGCCCGATGGGGGCATTGCGACCTGTAGGCACAATGGCCAGATTACTGGCCACAGAGGAAAAATCTGCTAACAATGCACACGGTGCGTATAACGGCAGCTACGCCATAATGCGCGCCGAGATCAAAGGAGCATCCAATGAGCAGCACTGCACAAACTGCTGAAGGCGAAAAAATTCTTATTGTTGACGACGATCCAGGGCTCAGCAGCCTGCTGGAACGTTTTTTCGTCAGCAAGGGCTTCCGCGCTCGCGCGGTGCCGAATGTCGAGCAAATGGACCGTTTGCTGGCGCGTGAAGTCTTCAATCTGGTCGTCCTCGACCTGATGCTGCCCGGTGAAGACGGTTTGTCCGCCTGCCGCCGTCTGCGTGCGTCGAACAACCAGATCCCGATCATCATGCTCACCGCCAAGGGCGACGAGCTGAGCCGTATCAAGGGCCTGGAACTGGGGGCCGACGATTACCTGTCCAAGCCGTTCAACCCGGACGAGTTGATGGCGCGAGTCAAAGCGGTCCTGCGTCGCCAGGCGGCACCGGTGCCAGGCGCGCCGGGCAGCGAAGACGAGAGCGTGACCTTCGGTGACTATGAATTGTCCCTGGCCACCCGCGAACTCAAGCGTGGCGATGAAGTGCACATGCTCACCACCGGTGAGTTTGCGGTGCTCAAGGCGTTGGTCATGAACGCCCGTCAACCGCTGACCCGCGACAAGTTGATGAACCTGGCCCGTGGCCGCGAGTGGGATGCCCTGGAGCGATCCATCGACGTGCAGATTTCCCGTCTGCGCCGGATGATCGAGCCTGATCCTTCGAAACCGCGCTACATCCAGACCGTTTGGGGTGTGGGTTACGTGTTCGTGCCGGACGGCGCCGCAACCAAGTAACCGGTGATTTGTAGGAGCGGGTCAACCGGGCAGGCGTCGCCTGATGGCGTCCGGTTGATTCGCGATCCGCAACTCTGCGAGCCTCGCTCGCTCCTGCAAAGTGTGTAGCTGTCGCCTATGAAAACCCCCGTGTGGTTCCCCCAGAGTTTTTTCTCGCGCACCCTCTGGCTGGTGCTGATCGTCGTGCTGTTCTCCAAGGCGCTGACCCTGGTTTATCTGTTGATGAACGAGGACGTGCTGGTGGACCGCCAGTACAGCCACGGTGTCGCCCTGACGTTGCGCGCCTATTGGGCGGCCGATGAGGTCAACCGCGAGAAGATCGCCGACGCCGCAACCCTGATCCGCGTGGTCGGTGCCGGTGTGCCCGAGGGCGAACAACACTGGCCGTACAGCGAAATCTACCAACGCCAGATGCAGGCCGAGCTGGGTGCCGACACGGAAGTGCGATTACGCATGCATTCCCCGCCGGCGCTTTGGGTTCGGGCGCCGAGCCTGGGCGACGGCTGGCTGAAAGTGCCGTTGTACCCGCATCCGTTGCGCGGCCAGAAAATCTGGAACGTGCTCGGCTGGTTCCTCGCCATCGGGCTGCTGTCCACGGCCTCGGCCTGGATCTTCGTCAGCCAGCTCAACCAGCCCTTGAAACGCTTGGTCTATGCCGCACGGCAACTGGGCCAGGGCCGCAGCGTGCGGCTGCCGATCAGTGACACGCCCAGCGAGATGGCCGAGGTGTATCGGGCCTTCAACCAAATGGCCGAGGACGTCGAGCAGGCCGGGCGCGAGCGCGAGTTGATGCTCGCCGGGGTGTCCCATGATTTGCGCACGCCGCTGACGCGGTTAAGGCTGTCGCTGGAGCTGATGGGCAACCACAGCGACCTGAGCGACGACATGGTGCGTGACATTGAAGACATGGACGCGATTCTCGACCAGTTCCTGGCGTTCATTCGCGATGGTCGGGACGAGTCGGTGGAAGAGGTCGACCTGAGTGATCTGGTGCGTGAAGTGGCTGCGCCTTACAACCAGAACGAAGAACGGGTGCGTTTGCGCCTGGAACCGATCCAGCCGTTCCCGTTGCGCCGGGTGTCGATGAAGCGCCTGCTGAACAACCTGATCGGCAATGCCTTGCATCACGCTGGCAGCGGCGTCGAAGTGGCGGCGTATGTCTCGGGGGATGTCAGCGCGCCGTACGTGGTGCTGAGCGTCATGGACCGTGGCGCCGGGATCGATCCGTCGGAGCTGGAGGCAATCTTCAACCCCTTCACCCGTGGCGACCGCGCACGGGGCGGCAAGGGCACCGGGTTGGGCCTGGCCATCGTCAAGCGGATTGCGTCGATGCATGGCGGCAATGTCGAGCTGCGCAACCGTACCGGTGGCGGGCTGGAAGCGCGGGTGCGCTTGCCGTTGGGGTTGATGCTGCCAAGAGACGCGGTCTAAAAGCAGCGGCAGGTTTCAAGCTGCAAGCTGCAAGAGAGAAGCGGTGTGATGCTGTTGCTCTTCTCTTTCAGCTTGCAGCTTGAGGCTGCTTTTATCCTTTGCCTTTGGTGCGCGTCATATTCGGCCCACCATTCTTCTCAAGATGCTCGATGATGATCCCCGCCACGTTCTTGCCCGTGGTGGTCTCGATGCCTTCCAGCCCCGGCGAAGAGTTCACTTCCATCACCAGCGGCCCGTGGTTGGAGCGCAGGATATCCACGCCTGCCACCGCCAGACCCATGACCTTGGCCGCGCGCAACGCGGTCATGCGTTCTTCCGGGGTGATCTTGATCAGGCTGGCGCTGCCGCCACGGTGCAGGTTGGAGCGGAATTCGCCAGGCTTGGCCTGACGTTTCATGGCCGCGATGACCTTGTCGCCGACCACGAAGCAGCGGATGTCCGCGCCGCCGGCTTCCTTGATGTATTCCTGCACCATGATGTTCTGCTTGAGGCCCATGAACGCCTCGATCACCGACTCCGCCGCCGTCGCCGTTTCACACAGCACCACGCCGATGCCCTGCGTGCCCTCCAGCACCTTGATCACCAGTGGTGCGCCGTTGACCATTTCGATCAGGTCGGGGATGTCGTCCGGCGAGTGGGCGAAACCGGTGACCGGCAAGCCGATACCGCGACGCGAAAGCAATTGCAGCGAACGCAGTTTGTCCCGCGAGCGGGCGATGGCCACCGATTCGTTGAGCGGGAACACGCCCATCATTTCGAACTGGCGCAACACCGCGCAACCATAAAACGTCACCGAAGCGCCAATCCGCGGGATCACCGCATCAAAGCCTTCCAGTGGCTTGCCGCGGTAGTGGATCTGCGGCTTGTGGCTGGCAATGTTCATGTAGGCGCGCAGGGTGTCGATCACCACCATTTCATGGCCACGCTCGGTGCCGGCCTCAACCAGACGACGAGTGGAATACAGACGCGGGTTTCGCGACAGCACAGCGATCTTCATGCAACACCTGTGGCAGAGGTAGTGGACACCGGGAACACCGGCTTGTCTTGAACGTATTTAATGCCCGGATTGACCACCAACTGGCCGTCGATCAGGGCTTTGGAACCGAGTAACAGGCGATAACGCATGGACTTGCGGCAGGCGAGCGTGAATTCGACCCGCCAGACCCGATCGCCGAGCGCCAGGGTGGTGCTGATCACGTAGCGCACCTGCGCGTGGCCATTGGAGCTTTTAATGGTTTTCATCGTCACCAGCGGTGCTTCACAGCGCCGGTGACGCAGTTGCACGACCGTGCCCAGGTGCGCGTTGAAGCGCACCCACGTTTCCCCGTCGCGCTCGAACGGCTCTATCTCGGTGGCGTGCAGGCTGGAGGTGCTGGCACCAGTGTCGATCTTCGCCCGCAGGCCCGCGACTCCCAAATCAGGGAGCGCCACCCACTCGCGCAGACCCACGACGGTCAAATGGTCAAATGTCTTCAAAAGTGCTCAACCGGTGAGAAACCCGCTCGCGCCGCGAAGCGGCCGAATTCGCGGTATTCACGCAGAATAGTGGTTAAAAGGCGACAGATATCTACAGCCTGGATTTCCGGTCCCCAAGTGCAACCTGGGGAGGTTGCGCATTGTAAGCGCAGACGCTGAAATTCAGGGCACGACAGAAACGGTAGTACAGTTCATAAATATTTCAGATTGAGGTAACCCCATGGCACAAAAACAGGAAGAGGACGACAAGGTCCGTCTCGATAAGTGGTTGTGGGCGGCGCGCTTTTACAAAACCCGTGCGCTGGCCAAAGCGGCGATTGAAAGCGGCAAAGTGCATTGCCGAGGCGAGCGCTGCAAACCGGGCAAGGAACCGAGGGTTGGCGACGAGTTGCAGATTCGCGCCGGATTTGATGAGCGCACCGTGGTGGTCCAGGCGCTATCGATTGTCCGCCGTGGCGCCCCCGAAGCCCAGGCGCTGTACGCCGAGACCGAAGCCAGCATCGCCAAACGCGAAAACGCGGCAGCTCAGCGCAAGGCGGGCGCCCTGGGCGTGAGCACTGATGGCAAGCCGAGCAAGAAACAGCGCCGGGACCTGTTCAAGTTTCGCGGCAGCAGCAACGACGAGTAGTCGGTGCCTGAAACAATTGTGGCGAGGGAGCTTGCTCCCGCTGGCGGCCGAAGGACGCCCTGTTCAGTCGATCATGTTTTTTAAGACACAATAATGATTGACTGGTTTGGCGACTGCTGCGCAGCCGAGCGGGACGGTGCGGCGTTCCTGAAAGCGCCCTCGCCACAGGATTTAGCAAGGCTTCAGTTTGCGGCTGAAACCACACTCATCCGCGAAACCACCGGCAACTTGCCCAGCAGCGCGAAAATGGGTGCCGTCACCTTCAGCCAGAAATTCGAAGCGTGATACGCAAACGGCGTGAAGTAACCCCAACCCAACGCCCACACCGCCAGCAGCAAGCCGCCGATGTAATCGTCCTGCCCCCAGTGAGCACCGGCCACCAGGCGCGGCATCATGAACAACGCCGCCAGGCCCCAGATCACCAGCAGCTGCCCGAAGGTGCGGCTGAACAGCGTCAGAAACAGCGCCCAGATAATCAACACCGAGGCGTGATCACCGGGGAAACTCTGGCTGGAGCGATCCTTGAGCTCCCAGGCTTTTTCCAGCCCGGGGAAGTAATCGCTCATGCGCACCGCGCCCTCGATCACCATCGAGGGGCTGTGATGTTGCCAGCCCATGTGCGCCGCCACCTTGGAAAACAGCGCACGAATCACCACCATTAATAGCAGGATCGAGAAAAATCCAAAAAAACCGCGACGTACATCGCTCGTCTTGAACACCCAATTGCCGCGAATCAACAGCGTCAGCAAAATCACTCCGACCACCGCGTCGAAAGGTCGCAGGCTGGCGACGGCCCACACGTGCAGCCAGGTTGAATGCGTGGCGAGTGGAGCGTTGAGCAAGCGAAAAAGCCATTCGTCGAAAAGCACACAGAGCATCTGACCCGCAGGCCATAACCAGAAACCCAGCAGCACCAACGGGACTAAATTACACAGAGCCAATCCGCCGAGGTTCCATCTAGCTTGGAACAAACCCGGATACTTCATAAAATGCCTCCCATGGCTTCAAATCACGCACCAAAACGGTGCTTAAATGTGATTTTCGGCCCTCGTACACATTTTGTCATTACTTCAGATACCCAGACCTATGACTGATTTACCGGATACCGACTACACCCAACGCTTCATCTTCGATGACAGCGACACGCGCGGCGAGCTGGTTGCGTTGGAGCGTAGCTATGCCGAAGTCCTCGCCAAACACCCCTATCCGGAGCCGGTTGCGCAACTCCTCGGCGAACTGATGGCGGCGGCGTCGTTGCTGGTCGGCACCTTGAAGTTCGATGGCTTGCTGATTCTCCAGGCCCGTTCCGAAGGCCCGGTGCCGCTGTTGATGATCGAGTGCTCCAGCGAGCGTGAAATCCGTGGCCTGGCCCGTTACGAGGCGGACCGGATCGCCCCCGACGCGACCCTGGCCGACCTGATGCCCAACGGCATGCTGGCGCTCACCGTTGACCCGCGTCAGGGCCAGCGCTACCAGGGCATCGTCGACCTCGACGGCGAGACGCTCTCGGAATGCTTCACCAATTACTTCGTCATGTCCCAGCAAGTGGGTACACGTTTCTGGCTGCACGCCGATGGTCGTCGCGCCCGTGGGCTACTGTTGCAACAGCTGCCGGCCGACCGCCTGAAAGACGAAGAAGAACGTGCTGCGAGCTGGCAGCACATCACCGCGCTGGGCAGCACCCTGACCGCTGATGAACTGTTGAGCCTGGACAACGAAACCGTGCTGCATCGCCTCTATCATGAAGAGCAGGTGCGTTTGTTCGACGTGCAGAAATTGCGCTTCCGTTGCAGTTGCTCCCGCGAGCGTTCGGCCAATGCGCTGGTCAGTCTGGGTCTGGAAGATGCGCAGGAATTAGTTGTCGAGCATGGCGGCAATATCGAGATCGATTGCCAGTTCTGCAACCAGCGCTACCTGTTTGATGCCGCCGATATCACTCAATTGTTCGCTGGGGCGGGTGTGGATATACCGTCAGATACTCGTCACTAAAACGGTTCAGCGCAGGTAAATCACCTGGGAAACGCCGGAATAACGCCGTCCTGACGGGAGGGCCCTACTTTTTTTGGGCGTTTCTGGCATAATCCGGCCCACTTTTTTCGCGGTAGTAGTGCACGACTTTCTACTACAAAACGTTTGGAGCACTCGGCCACTGGCCGACGGGGAACCTCATGACGCAAGCCAATAACGCCGTGTACACCGATCTGAGTGTTGATGATCTGGTCAAAGAAGCCCTGAATCGCGGTGAAGGCGAGCTTGCCGATACCGGCGCGCTGGTTGTTCGCACCGGTCACCGTACCGGCCGTTCGCCAGTCGACCGTTTCATCGTTGAAGAGCCGACCACCCAGGCCGCTATCGCCTGGGGCCCGATCAACCGCAAGTTCCCGGCCGACAAGTTCGATGCCCTGTGGGACCGCGTTGAAGCCTTTATCGGCGAGCGCGAGCGTTTTGTTTCCCATGTGCACGTCGGTTCCGACCCTGCGCACTACCTGCCGGTTAAAATGACCACCGGTACTGCCTGGCACAACCTGTTCGGCCGTTGCCTGTTCATCAACCCTGAAGCTGGCCAGTACAACGCTGGCGGCAAGGGCGAGTGGCAGATCCTCAACGTTCCAGAGTTCGAATGCGTACCTGAGCGTGACGGCACCAACTCCGACGGCACCGTGATCATCAACTTCGCGGCCAAGAAAGTGCTGATCGCAGGCATGCGTTACGCCGGCGAAATGAAAAAAGCCCTGTTCTCGGTTCAGAACTTCCTGCTGCCAGCTGTCGACGTTCTACCGATGCACTGTGCGGCCAACATGGGCGAAGAGGGCGACGTCACGTTGTTCTTCGGTCTGTCCGGCACCGGTAAAACCACCCTGTCGGCCGACGAAAGCCGTTACCTGATCGGTGACGACGAACACGGCTGGGGCGTGGGCGTGGTGTTCAACATCGAAGGCGGTTGCTATGCCAAGTGCATCGACCTCTCCGAGAAGAACGAGCCTGTCATCTGGAAAGCCATCCAGCACGGTGCAGTCCTGGAAAACGTCGTCCTGGATGCCAACAAAAAGGCCGACTACGCCGACGACAGCCTGACCCAGAACAGCCGCGCCGCTTACCCGCGTGAGCTGATCGAAAAACGCGCACCGAAAAACCTTGGTGGCGAGCCAAACGCTGTGATCTTCCTGACCTGCGACCTGACCGGCGTACTGCCGCCCGTCTCGATCCTCAGCGAAGAACAAGCGGCCTATCACTTCCTGTCCGGCTACACCGCACTGGTGGGCTCGACTGAAATGGGTTCGGGCAGCGGCATCAAGTCGACCTTCTCCACCTGCTTCGGCGCACCGTTCTTCCCGCGCCCGGCTGGCGAATACGCAGAGCTGCTGATCAAGCGCATCCGCGGCTTCGGCTCCAAGGTCTACCTGGTCAACACCGGCTGGACCGGTGGCGGCTACGGCGTTGGCAAACGCTTCAACATCCCGACCACTCGTGGCGTGATTGCGGCGATCCAGAGTGGCGCGTTGATCGGTGCACAAACCGAGCACCTGGACACCATCAACCTCGACGTGCCACTGGCCGTACCGGGCGTTGAAACCGGCCTGTTGAACCCACGTAACACTTGGGCCGACAAGGCTGCCTACGACGAAGCTGCCAAGGCGTTGGCCGGTCTGTTCATCGAGAACTTCAAGAAGTTCGACGTGAGCGACGCGATCAAGGCTGCTGGGCCGAAGTTGTAAAAGATCTGAAGTAATGAGAAAGCCGCCTCTAGGGGCGGCTTTTTTGTGAGCGCGATTCAGCGTTCACCTCAGGTTTTCAGGTGCAACACAAACGCCCCCACCAACACCAGAACAACCCCCAACACCTGCACCTTCGCCAACCGCTCCTTGAAAAAGACGTACCCCAAAATCGCCGCAATCCCGCCCGACAACGTGCTGATCACCGTCACCACGGACACCGAGCCCACCGCCGCGCCCCAGGCGAACGACGAGAAGCCGCCCAGGTTCATCAGGCTGGCGCCTGTGAGGGTCATGCAGTTTTTCAGCGGAGGGATTTTCAGGCCGTCCTTGATCTTGAGAACGACCAGCACCAATACGCTGAAGCCGACGAGGTAGGCGAGCCAGAGCATGGTGATCGGGCCTAGGACCGGCAAGATGAATTGGCCTTGCAGCCAGAAGCTGGTGCCGTAAAACCCGGCAGCCAGCAAGGCGTAGACGATGGATTGACTGGCGCTGGTGGTGTGGGGCAGGCCGCTGTCGGTATGGCGGCTGGAGAGGATGACGCCGAACACGCAGAGGGCGATGCATAGCCATTGGATCAGGCTGATAGTTTCGCCGCTGGCCCAGGACAGCAGGGTGGTGACCACGCCGTAGGAGGTCACGAGTGGAGCGACGATGGAGGCTTTACCGAGGGCGAAGGCCTTGGACAGTGCGAGGGCGCCCGAGACGGTGAGCACGGCGGCGCACACACCCATCAGCCATACGCCCAGTGGTGCGGCGAGGGATTTGAGCAGATAGGCCGGGAAGACGATCAGCAGCAGGCTCATGATCACGAAGCCCAGCGCCTGGCCAAAGTACACGGCGCGCTTCACGCCGACCGCTCGGGCGTTGAGGCCCACCAGAAAATCCGTGCCACCCCAGAGGGCAGCGGCCAACAGGCCCATCAGTACGTCCACGCAATGTCCTTATTATTGTGTGCCGCGAACGCTACAGGCTTTCGAGCGCCTCTGTGTCCCAGCATTGAGCCTTGATGGCCTGGTAGAGCATGCCAATAGTCAGCGGGAGTTTGTCGCCACGTCCCTTGGCCCTGCGCTTGAGGGCAACATCGTAGCCTTCAGGCTGGAAGTAGCGATAGGCGTCGTAGTCGACGAGGTCGATGCCGAACTGTTCTTCCAGCGCTTCCATCAGGTGCCGCGCGTCTGCACCGTCAGCGCCGAGGTCGAAATTGACTGCGGTGTCGAGGCGCAGGGTCTTGCGTTCCGGCAGGCCGAGCTCTTCGTGCAATAACAGCATGAGCAGGTGCATGGCGTGGTCGTCGGGGAAGTGGGGGGCGAGGTTCATGGCGGGCAGTCCGTGAGGCGATGAAGGTTATAAATATCGGGGATTGCAGCGGCTAGCTGATACAGCGCTCGAAAATGGCTTCCAGGCCCCGATAGTCGCATGCCACCGCATCGATGTTGGCAGGCACCCATGCTTCGTCATTGACCAGCCACCAGTCGACTGAAAAACCCGCATTCACAATGATTTGTTCGAACAGAACGCGTTGAGCCCGGCCGTTGCCTTCACGAAAAGGATGGATGACATTGAGATCGCCATAAGCTTCGGCAACCCTGACAACCAGCTCGGTTTTGGTCGTATCCATGAACCAGGAGCGTTTTTCCAGGGAGGCGAAGATTTTCCGGGCCTCTACGAGGATGCGCTCGGTGGTACAAAAGAATGTGTCACCTTTTCTTATGTTCACCGTTCTGAGTTGGCCAGCCCACTCGTAGATGTCCGAAAAAAGGACGTGATGGATATGTTGCAGAAATGGCAGGTCGTAAGGAGGGGGAGCCAGCGTGATACTACTGGCCGCTGCCAGTTCGTACAGCTCTCGCTCGGCTTCACTGAGTAGCGCTTCGTCATGAATATTGAGGCGGTTGCGCAGAACTTCCGTGCCTGGATAGCAATAGGGGTCTTGGCCAACCCCGTACTTGTCCGACATTACTGCGGATTCTGACGGTATTTCTTGAGGATGGCTTCCCGGCTGGGGAGTGGTTTTTCTACGTCCGCCGGACTGGTGTGAAAACCTTCAAGACGCAGGCTGGCCAAACAGTTCGAACGACGGATTTTGTCGTAATGCTCCTGTTTTTGCTGGAACGTCAGTTCGCTCATCACGTTTACCTCTCGATGCAGGGCTCAAGTGTAGCCCAATCGACAGGACGCGACAGTTTGGTTTTTGCCACCCGGTCGATACCAATCGTCAGTAAAACCGAGCACTGTAAGGCTTTCCCTGCTCTACCTGCGCTCACCCCGAGAAGTGTTCAGGGGTTCCTGTAGGAGGCCGATTTCTTGCGTGAATCTAAGGCGCACGCGGGAAAACCTCTGTATGGTGCGCGCGAGAATCTGTAGGACATTTCGTGATGTCCGGTGTTGGCACTTAAAGGGAATTGGGTATGCGATTGCTTCGTCTGGCTGCTGTGTTGTCGCTGTGGGCCGCAGTGTTTTCGGTGCAGGCGCAGCAGTTGCCGATCGAGGTGCTGAGCGCGGTGGTCAAGGACCAGAAGATCGCTGACGCCGAAGTCCTGTTGCAACGCAACGGTGCGCAGAACGTAACGGGTCGCACCGATGCTCAGGGTCGGGTCACCCTGGACACCGATTTCGCCGATGACGCGAGCAATTTGCTGATCATCAAGAAAGCCGGCTACTCCGACCTGGTGGTCAAGTGCCCGTGCAAGAGCATGACCTATGCCCTCAGCCCGGTGATGCAGGACCTCGACAGCCTGCGTGTGGTGCTCAGCTGGGGTTCGCTCCCGGAAGACCTCGATGCCCACCTGTTCTTCCCTGGCAACCATGTTTACTTCGAGAACAAGTGGGGAACTGATGCGCAGCTGGATGTCGACGACACCGACAGCTATGGCCCGGAAACCATTTCCCTGAGTAAAAAGCACTTCGGCGAGACCTACGTCTACGCGGTGCATGACTACATCAATAGCAGCAACCTGGACTCGCGCCAGCTTTCCAACAGCCAGGCCAAGGTCTTTGTGTACATGGGCCAGACGCTGGTACGTACCTATTACGTGCCGCAGAACGTCAAGGGCAACCTGTGGACAGTCTTCCGCATCACCGGCAAAGGTGATCTGCAGGACATCAATGGCCTGAGCGGCGTTTATCACGATGCGGCCGATGTGCTGAACGACATGACCTCACTGCTCGATGACAAGATGGCGACGTCCATGGTGGTGAGGAGCGCCGTCCCGCAAAACGATGCGAAAGAACTGAATCGAAGAGGCGAAGTGGCCTACCGCGACGGCAAGTACTACCAGGCCGTCGATTTGTTCCTGGAAGCCGTCAGGCTGGATGACACCTACGCCCAGGCCTACAGCAACCTCGGTCTGGCGTATCAGAAAAACGACAAAATCGCTGAATCACTCTGGGCCAGTCGCAAGGCCATCGCATTGGCCAGTGGTCGTTCGGCGGACACGTTGCGCGCCAGCACCTACTACAACATTGGCCGTATCTACGAAGACGCGGGCCAGTTTGCCGACGCACTGCGCCACTACCAGTTGGCCAAGGAGCAAAAAGCCAACGCGGTGTACGACAAGGCAATCGAGCGGGTGAAAAACCGCTGATTGGCAGGCGTTGAGCTGATCCCGCAACGCGCTGCTTTTGGCGCGTTGTTCATTTTTGGAGACCGATATGTGGGTTCGTTTTGTTGCACCGTTACTGCTGGCTGGTCTGATGACGAGCACCGCGAAGGCGGCAGGGCCGACGGTGTTCGCAACGATTGATCGCAGTGAGTGGCCGGCTTCGCTGGCGACCACGAAGGGTTTTGACACGGCGTCGCGGGCCGAAATCCTGATGTTTGGCAAAGCTCTGCTGGCCAGTGAAACACTGGACGAAACCATGTTGAAGCAGCGGTTGGGGGTCAAGGAGGTCGATTTGAAATCGGTGGCGCAGGTGCGCGAACGATTCTGGGATCGCCTGTTAAGCAACTACCGCAGCGCCAGTCAGGACTGTGAGAAGGAGATGTTCTGTCCACAGGTTCGGGGCCTGGGGGACTTGCGGCAACTGGCGGCGGGTTTCACCGGCGACACCAGCCCCGCGTATGCGCCGTGGGCAAAGGCCAGCCAGGTGTTTCACGAGCAGTACTTGAATGAACAACTGCGCCTGGCGGCGTTGTTCCCGAAAATCAGCAGTGAAATCGAGCGTTTCGATGATGCCGAGCTGACAGGCGATGAGCTGGTCGACCGGCAGTTCCTGTTGAGTTTCGATGATGGCCCGAGCGCAGCGGGCGGCCATACCGACGCGATAGCCAACGTGCTGCGTGCCCACGACCTGCACGGCACTTTCTTTGTGTTGGGCGAACCATTTCAGGCACGGTTACGTAAATCTTCACCGGCCCAAATGCAGGCCTTGTACAGCGGCCAGTGCGTCGCCCTGCATGGCTGGCAACACAAGTCCCACAGCGCCTGGAGCGAATGGCAATCGTCTGTCAGCCGCTCGGTGACCTTGGTGCGCGGCACCGTGCCGGACGACTATCAGCCGTTGTTCCGTCCACCCTATGGGCAGCGTGCCAGTGACAGCGCGCAGTTCTTCAAGGCCCAGGGTTTGAAGGTGATGCTCTGGGGCATCGACTCTCAGGACTGGAGCAAGCAGGTCAGCGCCAGTGCCGCGACCCAGCGTGTACAGACGCTGATGCTGTTGTGGCGCCGCGGGATCATTCTGTTCCACGATGTCCACGACAAGGCGCCCAAAGTCGTACCGGCGTTGATCGCGGCTAACCAGAACAACGGTGTGAAGTGGGTGGATTGCCGCGCAGAGCTGTGAGCGTGATCCGTCAATGAGGCGCTACAGACCCGGTCATGAGCTACGGTGCCTCGCGTGAAGCCGCCTCAAGGTCCATCAGGCCTTGGCCGTAAGCCTCGCTGTTGGCGTAGATGCCGGTTCGGTTTGCGCTCTCCAGCAAACGCTGGCGCAGTTGTTGCGCATCCATCTGTGGGTAGCGGCTTTGCAGTGCCGCCAGTGCTCCGCTGACCATGGCTACGGCGGGAGAAGTTCCTGCCGTTTGACTGTATCCCCCGGCCTTGTTGGTGGTCAGTAGGCCGGATCCGGCAGCGGAATCCCCTCCTGGCACCGCGATGCACCAGCGCCTTGCCGCGCCACAGTAGTTGGATTTGGCGTTTATAGCGGTGCCGTCCTGTTTCAGAGCGACGACGGCAATCCAGCCCTTCTCCAGCTCCGCAATAGCCAGTGGTAATCCGGGCTCGGCGAGGGGCTCGCGTTTGAGTTCGTTACCGGTGGGGAAAACGAAAACGGCTCCTTTTTCGACCAGTTTGCGTGCCGTTGCGAGGGAGTCAGACATGATCTGGTTGTAACGTTGTTCGGTGATCTCGGTTGCAGGAATGTCATTGGCCCAAGAGTTATTGAAGATCCGCGCTCCTTTGTCGAACGAGTACTTCCAGGACTGTGAAATTTCACTGTCGAAAAAGAACGGTTCATTGTCATCGCCAAAACGTAGCGGGATCAGTTGGGCATTGAATGCAACGCCGTGCATGCCTTGATCATCCTTGTTGGCAGCCAGGATACCGGCCATCTGTGTACCATGGCCGACTCTATCGAACGTGCCGGGGCGGTTCTCTACGTAGTCATACCCTGGATCACTGATACGGCCTTTAAACTCGGTCAGGTCGACGTTCAGCCCTGAATCGATCAATGCGACGCTAACCCCTTGACCGCTGCCGCCACGGGCGTAGAGCGCAGACGCCTTGACGACGGCAAGTCCCTTTTGTGCCTGATACTCTGGCGTTTCATAGAGATGTGTTGCGGGGTCTACGACGGGTTGCTCGGGGATGGTGAGGCATCCGGCCAACAGCAACGGCAAGGTCATCAGAGGGGGGCGCCACAGTTGCGAAAAGCAGGGGAGGAGACGAGTTGCTTGCATGTCATATTCCTTTATATGTGGCGTCTGCGTGCATCAGGCTTCCTGCCATGACGAGTACTTTGCAGACGCCAGAGTCGGTTTCCAGTCAGGCGCCGAGGCGCTGTACGTGAAAGCAGGACCTTAACGACTGATTCATTTTTTCGTGAGTCATTTAGTTGTTCTGCTTGTATCAATCGGTAGCGTTTTACCCATGACCTTATTCTCGACTCGCTGCTTATGCCGACCAGGCTTTTGGCATGACGGCGGTCAACGGAGTGACAGCTTATGCACAACACCCTCGAACAGGTCTTTGGTTATCCACAGTTCCGTCCCGGCCAGGAGGCGGCGGTCAGTGCGGTGCTGGCCGGGCGCTCGGCGGCGGCGATCTTTCCCACCGGGTCCGGCAAGTCCTTGTGTTATCAGCTACCGGCGCTGCTCTTGCCACACCTGACCGTGGTGGTCTCGCCACTGCTGGCGTTAATGCAGGATCAGTTGAGTTTTTTGCAGCGCCACGGGATCGCTGCGGCGAGTATCGACTCGGCCCAGAGCCGCGATGACGCCAACACGGTCATGGCGCGCGCCCGTTCCGGCGAGCTGAAGATCCTGATGATTTCCGTCGAGCGCCTGAAGAACGAGCGCTTTCGCAATTTCTTGCAGCAAGTACCGATCTCGCTGCTGGTGGTGGATGAGGCGCACTGCATTTCCGAATGGGGCCACAACTTTCGCCCCGACTACCTGAAGCTGCCGGACTACCAGCGTCAGTTCAACATCCCGCAGGCATTGCTGCTGACCGCCACCGCTACGCCGAAGGTGATCGCCGACATGCAGGCGAAGTTCGCCATTGCGCCGGACGATGTGGTGACCACCGGTTTCTACCGGCCCAACCTGAATTTACTGGTTGAACCAGTACGCGGTCAGGACAAGCGTCGACGTCTCGTGGAATGGCTGGGCCAGCGCGCCGGGCAACCGAGCATCGTCTACGTGACCTTGCAGAAAACCGCCGAGCAAATTGCCCGGCACCTGAGCCAGAACGGTCTTCAGGCCGAGGCCTACCACGCCGGGTTACCGCACGAGCAGCGCGAGGCGATTCAGCGCCGGTTCATGGGTGGGCAGTCCAATTGCATTGTGGCCACCATCGCGTTCGGCATGGGCATCGACAAGAGCGATATCCGCAACGTGGTGCATTTCGATTTGCCCAAATCCATCGAAAACTACAGTCAGGAAATCGGCCGCGCCGGGCGTGACGGGCAGCCGTCCGACTGCCTGGTGCTGGCTAACCGCGACAGCCTCAATGTACTGGAAAACTTCGTTTACGGTGACACGCCGGAGCTGGATGGCATCCGCTGTGTGCTGGATGAGTTGCAAGCGGCCGAGCCGGACGGGCAGTGGGAGTTTTTGCTCGGGCCGCTGGCCGATCAGAGCAACATTCGCCAGTTGCCGCTCAAGACCTTGCTGGTGCAGTTGGAACTGCGCGGCCTGATCGCCCCGCGCTATGCGTATTTTGCGGAGTATCGCTTCAAGTTCCTGGTGGAGCCCGACGCCTTGCTGGCACGATTCGAAGGCGAGCGACGGGACTTTGTGGCTGCAATCATCCAGACCTCCAGCCGTGCACGAACCTGGGCCACGGTGGATTTCGATGTGCTGTATCAGCAGCATCAGGCCGAGCGAAATCGCGTGGTCAAAGCGCTGGATTACTTCCAGGAGAAGGGCTGGGTAGAGCTTGAAAGCAAGCAGATGACCGAGGTGTACAGCCTGCTGGTGACGGACTTCGACGCTCGGCGCCTGAGTGGTGAGTTACACAGCTATTTCAAGCTGCACGAAACCACCGAGATCGCGCGGATCCACGCAATGCTTGACCTGTTCGCCACCGAACACTGCCTGGGTTACCGGCTGGCGCAGTACTTTGGCGACGAGAACGCTCCGCAGCAGTGCGGGCACTGCTCGGTGTGCCATGGGCAGGTGGCAAGGCTACCAGAGCCGCCGGTGTTGGCGCCGCTTGTGGATAAGAGCTTCCAGGCGCTGTGCGGCGATTTTATCCACAGGCATCAAGCCCATAACGGCCAGTTGCCGGGAGCCGAACGGCTGACGCGGTTTTTGTGCGGCATCAGCGTGCCGCTGTTTACCAAGCTCAAGGCGCGAGGGATTCCTGGGTTTGCGGCGCTGGAAGATTATCCGTATGCCGAAGTGCGTGAATGGGCTGAAGTGTCTCTGCTGAGCTGAAGAGCGTGGCGCATGCCTATGCTTCGCCTCCCTGAGTCATTGACGATTTTGGAAATACGAAGAACTTGAACATCAGGAAAAGAAAACCGGCAACCGCGAATATCGACAGGGCTTGAACCCACTGATGCGGGTAAGCAAGATGGTCCACCATCACGATGAGAATGGATAAATTCAATAGGTAACCGAGGCTGTGGGCGAAGACATAGCGCGCCCCGGCACTCAGTAAATCTCCGTCGTGGGAGAAGGTCCACTTACGGTTACCAAAAAATCCGATAGTTGAACCGGCGGCATAGAGCAGGCTCATTGTTATTTTCGGAGTTCCGCCAGCATACGTAATCAGGAGATAAATCGAGTAACCGATTGAGTTGGTGAGAAGGCCGATAATGCCATAGCGCATGAGCTCCATGAATGATGCTCTATCAGGCAGTTTTGACAGTAGTTTACGCATGGGTCCACGCCGCCAAACCAAATCCGGATCTGCCATAACCGTTGCCGTTGTACAGCATATAGCGCTGGTCTTTGTGAACAAACACATAGGGATACTCGATCATCTCCGAGTCCCAGCCGTTCTCTGATACATCAATGCCGCAAGCGTCCAGAGCAAGCTGCCAGGACTGACCATCGGTACTACGCGCATATCCGATTCTGTAGGTCTCGCCCGAACCGCTGCGATAGGAGAACCACATTTCAAAACCGGTTTCCAGGGAGCCTATGACCGTTGGTCTTGAGAAGGCTTGTGCCTTTCCTATGACGTAGGGCACAGCCAATCCTTGTCGAGCCCACTGATGTCCGTCACGTGAAAATGCGTAGTTCAACGTGTGCAGCATTTCTCCATTACCGGCATCCCAGTTTGCGGTTGTCCCGTACCACATGTCGTAGCCGCCACTGGGACTCTGCATTACCCATGGATAAGAAAGGCTGATGGGGTCTGTGCTGTCAGCTCCCATGAAAGGTACATGACTCTCCAGTTTCAGGGTCAGGTCGGGATTGACGATCAGTCGACCTATATCACCACGCCAGTGGCCACCTGCAGGGTTTTGCCAGCCCATGAAGAGCATGTAACGTACGCCATCGACGTCATAGCAATTGCCGATGCTCACGCCATCTGCAAAAAAGCTGCCTTCGGCACCATGTTCGAACATGGGTTCGTGGTGCTCATGGATAACCTGGCGAGTAACGATATTAATATCGACCGCCCCGACAGATGAACGGCTCTCGCTGTCCCTGCCGCTGTAGTAGACCCGATAAATATCGTCCTCAAGCAGAATCGGCAAGGGGTTGGCGACGTGAGTCACAAGCTTGGGGTGCCGACCAGCACTGGAAGGGCAGTAAAGCAGCCCCAGTTTCTCCCAATGAGCAGTCATATTTTCCTCAGTCGGGTGCTGGGTACTTTGGAGCGTTCGGTTGCAGGACCAATGTACAGACCTTCAGGCTCAGCATCGGACAGCAGCAGCGCACCAGCACCGATGACGCATCGTTCACCTACTTTAATGTGATCACGCAGTGTTGCATTGACCCCAATGAAACACTGTTCGCCAATTTCCACGCCTCCAGAAACCACCACATGGGAGGCAATGAAAACGTGGTCCTTGATGGTGGAGTGGTGGCCAATGTGGTTGCCGCTCCAAAGCGTCACGTTGTTGCCAAGGGTGACAAATGGCTGAAGGGTGTTGTCTTCGAGAATGAAGCAGTTCTCTCCGATTAATCCATCATTGAGGACCGTGGCGTGAGAACTGATGAAGTTTGCAAACCGGTATCCCAAGGCCTTGCCGGCAAGGTATTTGTCTTTGCGTACCGCATTGAGCTTCGAATAACTGAGTGCAACAAACAACTCGCAGTTATCGGGCGGGTAGTGTGTGGCCAGCTCCTCGAAGGCGAACACAGGAAGTCCGCAAAAAACGGTTTCAGTCAAATAAGCAGCATCAACAGAAAATGCGACGACTTGGTAGTCTGAGTCCGACGTGAAGTAGTAATGGGCGAGCTGTGCAATATCGCCGGCACCGAAAATAACCAGAGGTTTTTTCATGGCTGTTTTCTCACCAGGACAGTGAACTCGTAGAGGTCATAGTCATGAAGCAGCGCTACATTGCGCGAGTAGCGACGTTTGCAAAGATCGAACAGCATGCAGGGGTCCGCGTAGTAAAGATAATCACGCATCTTGTCGGCATCAGAGTAAGACGTCAGGCAGTTGAACGCGAATCCGAGGCGGCTGGTCTTGTCCAGCGTATCCAGGACGCCTTCGATATAGGTCAGCCACTCTGCGTCGGTTCTCCCCAGTCGAACATTGAAAATGCCGCTGGCGACGCCGTAGTCAGCGAGTTGTAGCGGCTCGCTACCGACATGAAACTGCACGTGGGCTACATCTTTGTAGCGTAACTTTGCCGCGGTGATCATGTCCTCGGATACATCGATTCCGTCATAGGAAAACGTGCTGTGCCGTGCCTGCAAGAAGTCGTAGAACGCACCGTAACCACAGCCGATGTCGTTGACCGAAAAGGGCGTTTGGCTGCTGATGATGGTGTCGAGTTGGGCAAATCGCAGGTACTGCCCGTCTTTGCCATTCCAGTCGACCCCTTGAGGGGTCTCGCCGTGCTGCGCCAGCTTTGAGGAGTAGTACTCTGCCACCTCGGACAACAGTTCGGTTTTATCGCTTTCCATGAACTTGCCTCACGATGGTGTAGGGGCGCTGTTTGGTCTCGGAGAATATCTTCGACAAGTAGATACCCACCACACCGATGAAGGAAATGATCATTCCACCCAGAAGCCAGATGGACGCCATGACCGAGGTCCACCCGTCCACCGGTGTGGCGAGAGTCAGCTTAATGATCAGCAGGTAAGAAATGTAAACGCACGACAAGAGTGAAATCATCAGGCCAATGTAAAAAATGCCAATCAACGGTGCATTGCTGAATGAAGTCACGGAATTGACCAGCAATGACATTTTCCTGCGCAGGGTATAGGTCGTTTCGCTGGTACTGTGCTTCTTGATTGTGATTGGATTTTGCGTGAATCCGGTGATGTACCACAGGCCTGCCATGAATACTTCACGCTCCTTATGGCACAGCAACGCATCCACATAGCGCCGGGTCATCAAGCGTGCGGTCACGATGTTCTCGGGGAGGTTCATGCCCGTGAGCAACTTGAACAGACCATAGAACCAGCGCCCGCTGATTCGTTCGAGGAATTTCCCCTTGCGGCGCTCCTGTACGCCATAGACCACATCACTTCCGTCTTTTTCCATCTGCTGTGCAAAGACGGCCAGCCATTCAGGTTCTTCTTCCAGATCGCTGTCGATCAGAAAAACATGTTCGCCGGTGGCGTGGGACAGGCCAGTCATCATTGCCTTGTGATGGCCGAAATTTCGGGACAGGTCGACGACCAGAACATGATTGTCATGCTCGGTTAATTGCACCGCGATCTCGAGGCTGTTATCGGGCGATCCGTCGTTTACCAGGACGATTTCGTAATCATCCCCCACCCATTCTTGAGCGGCTGCGCTGGCCCGTCGATGAAACTCGGCGAGGTGAATCGCTGATTGATAAAGCGTCGCAACAATTGAAAGTTTCATGGGCGTATGAATTTCATGTAGTGAGGTGTTTCTTTTCCGCAGTTGAACAGCAGGTCAAGAATGCTGACGTTGTGGGAGAAATCGCCCCAGAGTTGCGGGTATTCAGGGTAGCTTGAGTAGTCGAACCAGCTTAGCTCAACGCCTCGGTCGGAAAACACATCGGCCTCGACATAGTCACGGGCCGCCGGGCCTGAAATGTACTCGGTGGCGCCTGCTTGCACACACAGATCAGCCAGACGTTCGGTCTTTCCGTCGCTTAAGGTGTAATCCGAGGAGTTGCTGATGACCGTGATGATCCCGAGGTACTTGCAGATACGCTCAAGAAAGGCCCGGTTCAGTTCGGATAATCGTGTGTAAGACCCAAGATAGAGCGGTTCAAGCCATGCCGAGACTTCTTCGAAACAAGGCGTGCGGCGGTAATTTTGCTGTAATGACTTCCAGTGCACGGCGGCCCAGTCCGAACCTTCGATTTCAGTTTCGAAAATCGTCTGATGGTACTTACCCTTGACCTTGACGGGCACGGTCAGCCATTGCAGACCTTGCGGTGTTTTGATCTGGTTACGGTTGCGCCAGTCACGCCGAGTGTATTGCATGTCATCGTAGAGAATAAATTCATCGACGGCGGCAATCATGTCGAAATACCCTTTCCAGGGTATGTAGTTGGATTGCACGATAGCAATTTTCTTCATTTCGTTCAGGCGCCTCTTAAATGAATAAAATGCACAGTCTATAAGTCATTGAAATTTACACAGCAATAACCCATGTCATTACTTTTTTGAGCCTTGCGAAACTCATTGGGTATCCATTCGCAGCGCGTAATAATTCCAGGGCTCTCGAGGTTTCTTAAAAATGGCAGCAAGCGACCGTGTGTCAGGTCGCCGCCGTAGCCAATTTCAGAGACGTACAGTACATGTATGGGCTTTTTCTCTTTGAGAAAAGCAAAGTATGTCATGTGGTCAAGCACCATGTTTCCGGCGTTTCCAGGTGTCAATCCGCAGGAAGCACCCAGTTCCTTGATAGACTTCAGGTGTGATGGCGTATCAAAAACCGGAATGGATAAGGGCTGTCCAGGCAGAGTTGCCGTTTTGGACGATGAATTTTTTATTGTGGCTGGGGTGACTGAAAGCAAAAACACTGTCATTGATGTGATGGAAACTATGGATATAACCGAATAGCCGATGGCCCAGCGTCTGTAGGATTTAGACGTGTCAATGTTCTGAAGTAGTAAAGCAGTCAGGAGGATTGAAAGTGGAACGAATTGAACGCCGGAGTAAAAGTTTTGAACGTTAAAGAATGCAGCGTTCAAGATGTCGGCAGCCGCCAATAGAGCCGCCATAATAATGGGGACTGAAAATTTCCTTTTTACTATTTGAATAGTGAAAGCCAGGAGGCTGGCAAGGTGTACACCAACGATGAGGACATAGAAGCCGTATTTTATCAAAAGGTTGATTAATGATGTAAAGCCCGTGCTTTCTTCTACAGGAGGGAGCCAGCCCGATTGCGAGGTTGCATTAAAAGTAAGGTGTCGTAATAAACGTTCTGGGAAATTGATGAGATTTTGATAGGCTGCGTCAATGAACTCGGTCGGTGCAGAGAAAAGCATTTTTGGCAAAAGTGTGTTAGCGGCCAGTATTGACTGTATCGCGGGTGCATCTGTGCACGCGGCAATTGCGTTTGATTCGTGGAGCACTTGAGCAAACAGAATGACGGCGTATGAAAGCAGCGCAAGTCTAACCAGTTTGTGATACGAGGCAGTTGTGAACCACAGGGCAGCCAGTATGAACGGCAGGAAAAACAGGCTTTTGGGATGCACATAGAAAAAACACGATAACGTGACTATAAACAGCAGCAGCCCTGCACACTGGAGTCCTGCTGATTTCACCTCTTTAAAGTAGAGTGCTGTGACACAGAAAATCAAAAGAGGTAACGTCAGGAATTGCTCTGAGCGCGAGAGTATCCATAAGTACGGCATGATACCTAATGCAGAAAGCCCAACAAGCCCCGCCAGCCTTTGAATCGCAGTAGCTTTATCGCTTGTTTGCTTAAGACACCAGAATGCAAGTAAGGCGAACCATATCAGTGCTAACACTATCCCACTCACCCTGATTCCGAGCGGTGAAAGATTTGCGTAGACTGTCGATATTAATAATGCTGCAGGGTAGAAAACCAGAGAGACTGCACGGTCAGACATCGTTGTGCACTGTGGATAAAACGAAACCAGATTATGACCTTCCAGGAAAAATCTGGAGACGCTCCACTTGGAGACAACTTCATCAGAGTAAATGGGAACGAAGACGCCACTGACTAAAAGACAAAGAAACAAGCTGATTACGATCAGTGGTAGCTTTCTTGTTATTGCGGAATTCATGTTGACGGCCTTGTGTGTCGAAAAACAGTATCGTTGCATTGGGTTTGCTTGTTTTTATACTAGAGCTACTGCTTCGATCCCCAAGGTAAAAAGGGTTTTTCCAACATGCATGGGTATCTCCCTTCATGTTGACTTTGAGGCGGACCGTTGTCAGGCGGTCGCGATCTTAAAATCGCCCCGATAACAGGGCTAAAGGGGCGCTGATTTCGCAGCTTGGTTTATCGACTCCACCAGGCAGTCTACAACCCTGTCCTGTTGCGACTCGGTCAACCCTACCCATAAGGGCAGCCTGATTAGTTGTTCAGACTGTTGGTGGGTGACCTTCAGTGTTCCATGTGTCCGTCCATAACGTTGTCCTGCGGGTGAGGAGTGTAACGGTACATAATGGAACACTGCGTCAATGGCATTTTTCTTTAAGGTGCTTAATACCGCATGACGATCTATATCCGGGTTTAACAAGACATAATACATGTGCGCGTTGTGTTGGCATTCTTCTGGAACTATTGGTCGACGTAAGACACCCTCGCTTTCGAGGGGGGCAAGCAGTTCATGATAATACTGCCAACTTGCGAGGCGCCGTGACGTAATAGTTTGTGCTTCCTGCAACTGTGCCCAAAGAAATGCGGCAATCAGTTCGCCAGGCAAGAAAGAAGAGCCTACTTCCTGCCAGGTGTATTTATCGACTTCCCCTCGGAAAAACCGGCTGCGATCAGTTCCTTTTTCCCGGATGATTTCAGCACGCAAGGCCAGAGATGCATCGTTGACCAATAACGCCCCACCCTCACCGGAAATCACATTTTTGGTTTCATGAAAGCTGAAGGCACCTATATCGCCAATGCTCCCCAATGCCCGGCCTTTATAACTTGCCATCACCCCTTGGGCGGCATCTTCTACGACTTTCAGGTTATGACGGCGAGCAATTTCCAGAAGGGTGTCCATTTCACATGCCACCCCGGCGTAATGGACAGGAACAATGGCTCTGGTTCTGTGGGTAATGGCAGATTCAACCAGCCGTTCGTCAAGGTTCAGTGTGTCTTCCCGGACATCTACGAATACGGGGACTGCACCGCGTAACACAAACGCGTTAGCCGTGGAGACAAAGGTATAAGACGGCATGATGACTTCGTCACCAGGCTGGATATCCAGCAGTAACGCCGCCATTTCAAGTGCAGCGGTACATGAGTGAGTAAGGAGCGCTTTTACCGAACCTGTTTTTTCTTCAAGCCATCGGTGGCAATGCTTGGTGAACGGACCATCTCCGGCGAGTGCATTTCCGAGTTTCGCTTGTTCGATGTAGAAAAACTCTTGACCTGTCATGTAAGGCCGATTGAACGGGATTTTTCCGATGCTCAAGTCACGTCTCCAAGCCTGGAAGATTCTGCATTGAAGTCAATGTGCAGGTCTTTGCTTTAATTTTCGTGTTCTGCCAAGCGAAGTTTTGAATGAAAAGGCCGGTTCACATGGGTTCGCTCGCAGGTATTTACGGCTGCGCCGATCATAGCCTAACCCCCCGTTGAAACCCACATTCATGCTTCTCGGAACGGCTGAGAGACCCCCTGTGCGACGATGTTTATCAATCCATCCGCTGAATGGCACTCATCACGGTAATAAATTTCAAAAATGTGCGGTGGCTGACTATGGTGAACCCTGTCTTTGGATCGCCAACAAGAGAGCAAACAATGAGCCAGACACCGTTCGACATTCAGCGTGCCGCCGTGATTGGCGCGGGGACCATGGGCCGGGGCATCGTGATGTGCCTGGCCAACGCCGGGGTGCCCGTGCAGTGGGTCGACAACAATGCGCAGATGCTCGAACAAGCCCTGATCGCCGTCGCCGACACCTATGCACACAACGTGCGCCAGGGGCGGATTGATCAGGCGCAGGCCGACGCACGCATTGCCCGAGTGACGATCGCGGCGGATTACCGCGCCATCCGCGAGGTCGACCTGGTGATCGAGGCGGTTTACGAAAACCTTGAACTCAAACAGAAAATCTTCCGCGAGCTGGACGGCGTGATCAAGCCAGAGGCGATTCTGGCCAGTAACACCTCGGCCCTGGACATCGACGCCATCGCTGCTGCCACGCATCGACCGAAACAGGTGCTGGGCCTGCACTTCTTCAGCCCGGCGCACATCATGCGGCTGCTGGAAATCATTCGCGGCGCCCAAACGGCACCGGCAGTGCTCAAGGCTGCACTGGAACTGGGCCAGCGTATGAGCAAGGTCAGCGTGGTGTCGGGCAATTGCCATGGGTTCATCGGTAACCGGATGCTGCATCCCTACGTGCTGGAGGCCCGCAAGATGTTGCTTGAAGGCGCTTATCCACAACAGGTCGATGCAGCACTGCAAGGTTTCGGGTTCGCCATGGGACCGTTTCGCATGTACGACGTGGTTGGCATCGACCTGGAATGGCGTGCCAGGGAATTGGCGGGCACCGGGCAGGATGCGCCAGAGGTGCAAATCGACAATCGTTTGTGTGAGCTTGGCCGTTTTGGCCAGAAGAGTGGTAAGGGTTACTACCATTACGAACCGGGTAGCCGACAGGCCGAGCACGACGTCGAGGTGGACGCGTTGGTGTTGCGGGTGAGCGGGCAGCTCGGCTATCAGCGCCGGGACGTTGGCCCTGAAGAGATTCTTGAGCGCTGTGTGCTGGCGTTGGTCAATGAGGGCGCGAAGATCCTGCAGGAAGGCATCGCCGAGTCGGCTCATGACATTGATCTGGTCTACCTCCATGGCTACGGCTTCCCGGCCGACAAGGGCGGGCCGATGGCCTGGGCGGATCAGCAAGGGTTGGCGGCGATCCATGAGCGTTTGGTGCAGTTGGAGACCAAACAGGGCGATCACTGGCAGCCAGCCCGGCTTATCAGCGAGCTGGCGGCGGTGGGTAAAGGTTTTGCGGACCGGTAGACTCGCGTCACCCTCACACAGGAACCTCCCATGACCGACCGCATGCCGCAACGCGCCGATTACGTGCATTTCCAGCCCATCACCACTCGCTGGCACGACAACGATGTCTACGGTCACGTGAACAACGTGACCTATTACAGCTTCTTCGACACGGCGGTAAACACTTACCTGATCGAAGTCGGTGGCCTGGATATTCACGACGGTGACGTGGTGGGTTTCGTGGTGAGTTCGGCGTGCGACTATTTTGCGTCGATTGCCTTCCCCGAGCGCATCGAGATCGGGTTGCGGGTGGGCAAGCTGGGCAACAGCTCAGTGCAGTATGAGCTGGCCGTGTTCAAGTCTGGGGAAGCAGACGCCTGCGCGGCGGGGCGTTTTGTGCATGTGTTCGTTGACCGGACGTCGAATCAGCCGGTAGTCATTCCGACCGGGTTGCGCGAGGCGTTGGAACGGTTGGTGGTGTGAAAAAAAATCGCAGCTTGAGGGCTGCGATTTTCTTTGGGTATCTTTTCGTGACGTTACTGAACGCTTAGTCGCGATCACGATAGTAGTGGTGTTTGCGGTGCCCGTAGGCATGGCCGCGACCACGGTGGTCATCGCGGTAGTAGCGGCGATCATCACGTCCACGGTTGCTGTAGCGCCGATCTTCATCGTCGCTCTTGTTACCCATGTAGTTGCCGAGTGCGCCACCCGCGCCACCGCCGGCGGCTGCGCCGATCAGGCTGCCGTTACGGCCGCCAACGCTGCGCCCGACCACGTTACCGCCCGCTGCACCGAGTGCACCACCGATGGCGGCTTCGCCACGGCTGCGTTTGTCGGCGCCGACCGCACTGCCGCCTGCGCCGCCCAGTGCCGCGCCGATGGTCGAGCCGGTGTTGCCGCCCAGCGACTGACCCACCACCGAGCCTAGAACCCCGCCCAATGCGCCGCCCACACCTGCTTCGGTGGTGCCTCCGGCAGAAGCGAAGCCACTGACCAGGCCAAGGGACAACAAGAGAATCGAGGAGAACTTCATAGATGAGCCTCAAAGGGATGACGACGCGATCCTGAGGCTGTGTCGTGTCGGTTACAATCGAAATCCGACGAGTAACACGACGTGTACACAATTCACTAAGTTATTGTTTTTTAGGTGGAACTTAATGATTTTTCGCCGGTCTTTAGCTACTGGTAACAGGCCGCTTTTATGCAAAAGCGGCCTTTTTTGTGGGCGATTGAAAAGTGCGGGGGGGGCGGAAATCCTGTTGGGTGCCCCACCGCTTTCGCAAGCAAGCCCGCACACAGTAGATCTTGGGCGCACACAAAATGTGGGTTCGCTATAGATCTACTGTGGGAGCGGGCTTGCTCGCGAAGAGGCCAGACCAGGCGCCGTGTCAGGCCGACTTGGCCATGATCAACCCGGTTTCGCTCGCGGCTTCCAGGCGGATCGCCACGAACTTGGAGGTCGGCGTGTGGCTGCCGTCACCGGTGCTTTCCAATGGCACCAGCGGGTTCACTTCCGGGTAGTACGCGGCGGCTTGCCCGGCCGGGATGTCGAAGGCCAGCAGGGTGAAGCCCTTGACCCGACGTTCGCGGCCATCGTCCCAGATCGACACGATGTCGGCTTTTTGTCCGGGCTTGAAGCCCAGTCGAATAATGTCCGCTTCATTGACGAACAACACGTCACGCTGGCCTTTTACCCCGCGATAGCGGTCATCGAGGCCGTAAATGGTGGTGTTGTACTGATCGTGCGAGCGCATCGACTGCATGATCAGGTCCGGCAATTGCCCGGTGGCGCGGGTGCGCTCATGGACCAGGTCGGCCGGCAGGATGTTCGGGCGGAAGTTGGCCCGACCGGACGGGGTGTTCCAGCGCCGCGCGCCTGCGCTGTTGCCCAGGTAGAAACCACCCGGGTTCTCGATCTTCTGGTTGAAGTCCTTGAAGCCTGGAATGGTGTCGGCAATCAGCTCGCGGATGCGGCTGTAATCGGCCACCACCCAGTTCCAGTCGACAGGCTTGGCGCCCAGGGTGGCGGCGGCGATGCCGGCGACGATCCAGGGCTCGGAGCGCATGTGTTTCGACAGCGGTTGCAGTTGGCCGTTGGAGGCGTGGACCATGCTGAAGGAGTCTTCCACGGTCACCGCTTGCGCGCCTTCGGTTTGCAGGTCGATGTCGGTGCGGCCCAGGCACGGCAGGATCAGCGCTTCTTTACCGTGGGCCAGATGGCTGCGGTTGAGTTTGGTGCTGATCTGCACGGTGAGGTCGCAGTTGCTCAGGGCCTGGAAGGTCCGTGGGCTGTCGGGCGTGGCCTGGGCGAAGTTGCCGCCCAGCCCGATGAAGACTTTGGAGCGGCCTTCAGCCATCGCGTGAATGGCTTCGACCACGTTGTGACCGTTCTCACGGGGGACCTTGAACTGGAAGCGACGCTCCAGCGCATCGAGGAAGAACACCGGTGGGCGTTCGTTGATGCCCATGGTCCGGTCGCCCTGCACGTTACTGTGGCCACGCACCGGGCACAGGCCAGCGCCCGGTCGGCCGATGTTGCCGCGCAGCAGCATCAGGTTGGCGATTTCCTGGATGGTCGGCACCGAGTGCCGGTGCTGGGTGATGCCCATCGCCCAGCACATGATCACATTCTTGCCCTTGGCGTACATGCGCGCCGCTTGTTCAATTTCTTCAAGCGTCAGCCCGGACTGTTCGACGATCTGCTCCCACGGGGTGTCGTCGATGCTGCCCAGGTAGTCGAGCACGCTGGCGGTGTGTTCGTTGAGGAAGTCGTGGTCGAACACCGACGGCGCGCCGGTTTGTTGCGCCTCGCGCTCCCATTGCAGCAGGAACTTGGCCATGCCGCGTAGCAGCGCCATGTCGCCGCCCAAGGCTGGGCGGAAGTAGGCGGTGTTGGTCGGACGGTCACCGTTGGTGAGCATTTCGAGCGGGTGTTGCGGGTGCTGGAAACGTTCCAGGCCGCGCTCCTTGAGCGGGTTGACACACACCACCTGGGCGCCGCGTTTGACCGCTTCACGCAGCGGTTCAAGCATCCGCGGGTGGTTGGTGCCGGGGTTCTGGCCCCAGACAAAAATCGCGTCCGCGTGTTCGAAGTCGTCGAAGGTCACGGTGCCTTTGCCGACGCCGACACTTTGCGCCAGGGCTACACCGCTGGCCTCGTGGCACATGTTCGAGCAATCGGGGAAGTTGTTGGTGCCGTAGGCGCGCACGAACAGTTGATACAGGTACGCGGCTTCGTTACTGGCCCGGCCCGAGGTGTAGAACTCGGCTTGATCGGGGCTCGACAGGTTCAGCAGGTGTTTGCCGATCAACGCGAAGGCCGCTTCCCAACTGATGGGGGTGTAGCGGTCGGTCTCGGCGTTGTAGCTCATGGGCTCGGTGAGACGGCCCTGATATTCAAGCCAGTAGTCGCTCTGCTCCAGCAGCGAGGTAACGCTGTGCTTGGCGAAGAACGCGGCATCGACACGGCGTTTGGTGGCTTCCCAGTTGACCGCTTTGGCGCCGTTCTCGCAGAACTTGACCATGCCGCTTTCCGGCGAGTCGCCCCAGGCGCAGCCCGGGCAGTCGAAACCGCCGTTCTGGTTGGTCTTGAGCATCATGCGGATGTTTTTCAGCGCGTTGTCGCTGGTCAGCCACGCCTGGGCGACGCTGATCAGTGCGCCCCAGCCACCGGCCGGGCCCTTGTAGGGTTTGTAGCGCGGTGTGGGTGTCTGGTCGGCTTGATGATGAGTGCTCACGCTTGATTCTCCATCGCAGGGCTATAGACCCGCGGCGCACTTTTCTGCGGCAGGTGGATGAGATTGAGGTTGTGCCGGCGGGCCCATTGCAGGGCCAGGCCGGTGGGCGACGACAGGCTGACAAGGGTCTGGATGCCTGCGCGCAGAACTTTCTGGATCAGCTCCAGGCTGCAACGGCTGGTGACAATGGCCAGGCCGCCTGCGGTCGGAATGTTCTGGCGGATCAGGGCACCGATCAGCTTGTCGAGGGCGTTGTGCCGGCCGATGTCTTCACGGCCCAGCAGCAACTCGCCCCGATTATTCATGAACACCGCCGCATGCACGGCGCCGCAATGCTGGCCCAGCGGCTGGAACTCGCTGATGCGCTGGCGCAGGCCTTCCAGCCATTCGGCCGGTGGCAGTGGCGCGCCGGGCAACACCTTGAGGTCAGGCAATGCCTGTTCGACCGCTTCGACGCCGCAGAGCCCGCAACCGCTGGTGCCGGCCAGTTGGCGGCGTTGCTGCTTGAGGTTCCAGAACGCGCGGCTGGCGATTTGCACTTGGGCGTATTGCGCTGACCCTGCACCGCTCAGTTGCAGGTCATAGATGTCGGAGGCGTCGCTGATGATTCCGCTGCCGAGGCTGAAGCCGACAATAAAGTCTTCAAGGTCGGTCGGGGTGACCAGCATCACAGCCTGGCTGATGCCGTTGTAGGCGATGGCCAGCGCCACTTCCTCAGCGAGTGCCGTGGTGGTGGATTCGCTGTGGTCGAGGTTGCAATACTGGTAGTTCTGGCTGGCGGCGGGCGCGGACGTTTCCACGGCAGGCACCGGGCAGACCGGGCGCTTGGCGTTCATGGGGGCAATACCGGCGGACTAATCAGGTTTAAGACTAGGCGCGGCACTGTGTCACGTCTAATCGCTAATACTGATCTACCGATAGATGACGTCGATCAAGAAGCGATCAGTGATTTCTGATACAGCGCAAAGCACGCCTCAGCCAATGCCGAGCGGGGTGCGCTGCGGCGCATGATCAGCCCCAGGCGACCCAGCGTCTGTGCGTTTTCAATCGGTTGCAGGCGCAGGTGCTCGGTCAGTGATTCGAGCCCACCCTCCAGCGGCATCACGGCGCAGCACAGGCCACCGTGCACGGCTTGTAACAATTGATGGACTGCGTCGGTCTGCAACAGGGGTTTTGGGTTGAGGCCGCGGCTATGGAAGTTGTGGTCGATGGACTGGCGAAAGTGCATGCCGCTGGTGAGCATGCCCAGCGGCAGTTCGGTCAGCGCTTCCCAGCTCAGGGGGGTATCAGCGAAGCTGTAAAAGCGCTGGTCGTAGAGCAGGCCCATGCGGGTTTCGCTGAAGGCCAGGGAGTCGAAGCGTTCGTTGTCCAGGCGCTCGAGGTAGGACACGCCGAGGTCCAGGCGATTGCTCGCCAGTTGTTCGAGGATCTGCTCGGAACTCAACGCCGAGAGTTCGAACGTCAGGTTCGGGTGGTCGGTGTGCAACTGTTGCATCAACGGCAAGGGGTCGAAGCTCGACAGCGGCACCACGCCGAGGCGCAAGGTCCCGACCAGGTTGCCGCGACAGGCAGCGGCCTCGGCCTGTAAGCCGTCGTAGGCCGCCAGTACCGTGCGCGCCCAGGCCAGTACACGCTCGCCGGGGGCGGTGAAGCCTTCGAAACGCTGGCCTCGATTGACCAGTGGCAGTTCGAGTTCTTCCTCAAGGCTGCGCAGGCGCATGGACAAGGTGGGCTGCGTGATGTGGCAGCGTGCCGCGGCCTGGCCAAAGTGTCGGGTTTCGTCCAGGGCGATGAGGAATTTCAGCTGTTTGATGTCCATCGTCGCTCCGGGCGGGTGGCAGGGTGGGGATTCTAGCGCCCGCGTGCGGGCGTAGTCATTGGTCGGTTGGGAACCGTGTCCGATGGTGTTGGTCTAGTCTTTCGCGACCGGACCTTTAAACCCAAGGAGTGTGCACCATGAGTCTTTTTAGTTTTGTGAAAGAAGCAGGCGAAAAACTGATCGATTTGCTGACGCCGGGTAACGCCAATGCCAGCGAGCAGTTGAAGGACCACATTGCCAAGGTCGGTTTGGGTAACCCCAACATCAAGGCCACGGTAGACGGTGACAAGGTAATTGTTACCGGTGAAGTCGCCAGCCAGGAAGAGAAGGAAAAAATCCTGCTGGCCGTGGGCAATATCGCCGGTGTCGGCAGCGTGGACGATCAGATCACCGTGACCGGCCCGGTGGCGAAGGCTGCCGTGTTTGTGACCGTCGTGAAGGGCGATACCCTGAGCGCGATTTCCCTGCGTGTGTATGGCGATGCCAACAAGTATCAAAAAATCTTCGAGGCCAACAAACCAATGCTCAAGGATGTAAACAAGATTTATCCGGGGCAGTCGCTGCGGATTCCTGAGTAATGTAAGACTTGCTCCCGTTCGGCTGCGTGGCAGTCGTAAACCGGTTGATGCGTTCTGTCTGAAGGTATGCGGATATCGATTTAAGGCCGCTTTGCGGCCCAGCGGGAGCAAGCTCCCTCGCCACAATTGACTCTAGAGCCCTGCAATCAACTCGCGATAATCCCCTACTGCCGCAAACTCGGCGGTGTCTTTGGGGACCTGACGGCTGTCCGGTTGGCTCACCGCCAACAAATGTGCGACACCAAAGTCTCGTGCGCTGCGCAGGATCGGCAAGGTGTCGTCGATGAACAGGCTGCGTGCCGGGTCGAAACCGATGTCGGCTTGCAAGGCGTCCCAGAACTGCGGGTTTTCCTTGGCGAAGCCGTAATCGTGGGAACTGATCAATCGCTCGAAGTAGGGCGCCAGCTCGACTCTCTCCAGCTTCAGCGACAGCGAATCGCGGTGGGCGTTGGTGATCAGCACCACACGTTTACCGGCCTGTTTGATCGCCGCCAGAAAGGTATCGGCATCCGGGCGCAACGCAATCAGGTGAGCGGTTTCCAGCTTCAGGTCCCGCACCGGCAGCTTCAACTCGGCGCTCCAGAAGTCCAGGCAATACCACTGCAACTGGCCGGCATTGCGCTCGAACAACGGCTGCAGTTCCAGCTCGGCCATTGCCCGGCTGATGCCATGCAGTTCGGCGTAGCGTTGGGGCAGGTGCTCCATCCAGAAGTGGTTGTCGTAGTGCAGGTCCAGCAGGGTGCCGTCCATATCCAGCAGAACGGTGTCGATGTTGCGCCAGGGCAGTGACAGCATTGAAAACTTCTCCAGCGGTAAAAGATGTCCGACATAAACAATCAAGAAAGCCACGGTTACAGGCTGATTTGAAAGCGTAGCGAGCGAAGAGAGCGCAAGGAAAAATGGCGAGGACGGGGGAGTTTACGAGTTGTAAATGCCCCGTCCGAGCCGTTTCTTGACGTTGCAATCTTGAGCGCAGCAGCTTTCAAACAGCCTGTATAGTAACCCGCAATCGCCAAGGAGCCTTCTATGCGCCAGAAACCCACTGTACTCGTCCGCGAGATCGTCGCCACCACTCGTCTTTTTTGTGTTGAAGAGCTGCAACTGCGCTTTTCCAATGGCGTGGAGCGCACGTACGAGCGGCTGATCAGTAAAGGCGTTGGCTATGGCGCAGTGATGATCGTGGCGATGATCGATGATGACCACGCCGTGCTTGTCGAAGAGTACTGCGGCGGTACGGATGCTTATGAGCTGTCCCTGCCCAAGGGCTTGATCGAGCCGGGCGAGGATGTCCTGGCCGCCGCCGAGCGCGAGCTCAAGGAAGAAGCGGGTTTTGGCGCGCATCAGTTGGAGCACCTGACCGAGTTGTCGTTGTCGCCGGGTTACATGAGCCAGCGGATTCAAGTGGTCCTGGCAACCGAATTGTACGAGGAACGGCTTGAAGGCGATGAGCCGGAGCCGATGCGGGTCGACCGGGTCAACCTGCGAGAGCTCTCGGCGTTGGCGCAGAACCCGCAGTTCAGTGAAGGGCGTGCCTTGGCGGCGTTGTACCTGGCCCGCGATGTGCTGACCGAGCGCGGGGTATTTTTGCCATGATCAATTTTCCACAGGTTCATCCGTTGCTGGCCCCGGTGGTCGAGTTGGCGCTCAAGGCCGGCGAGGTCATTCTGCCGTTCTGGCGCTCAGGCGTGGCGGTGACGGCCAAGTCTGACGATTCACCGGTCACGGCGGCGGACCTGGCGGCCCATCACTTGATCCTGGCCGGTTTGACGGCGCTGGACCCAAGCATTCCGGTGCTGTCCGAAGAGGACGCGAACATCGCGCAGGACGTGCGCAGCCGCTGGCAGCGCTGGTGGCTGGTGGACCCGCTCGATGGCACCAAGGAATTCATTTCTGGCAGCGAAGAATTCACCGTCAACATCGCGTTGATCGAACAGGGGCGCGTGGTGTTTGGCGTGGTGTCGATGCCGACTAACGGCCGCTGCTATTTCGGCGGCGCCGGGCTTGGCGCGTGGCGTGCCGACATGGGTGAAACGCCGCAGCCGATCCACGTGCGTGAGGCGCCAGGCGCAGGCGAAGCTTTCACCGTGGTTGCCAGCCGTCGGCATTCAAGCCCTGAGCAAGAGCGTTTGCTGGCCGGTTTGAGCGACAGCCTGGGTGAGCTGCAACTGGCCAACATCGGCAGTTCGCTGAAGTTCTGCCTGCTGGCCGAAGGCGCAGCGGATTGCTACCCACGACTGGCGCCCACCTCTCAATGGGACACCGCTGCCGCTCAAGGTGTGCTGGAAGGCGCGGGTGGCGAGGTGCTGGAGTTGAGTGGCGTGCCGTTCAGCTATCCGGCACGTGAATCGCTGCGTAATTCGTTTTTCCTGGCACTTCCGGCCAAGGCTGCCTGGCGGGAGAAGTTGTTGGCGCTGGCCCGGGGTTGATGGGCTGATCCAGAACTGCCGCCCTCACCCTCTCCCGGAGGGTGAGGTATTTGGGTTCCCTGTATCGACCTGAGACATCCAGTAGAACTCAGATTTTGAACAGCATGAAGATCGGCTCCCTCTCCCCTCTGGGGTGGCTCTCATGTCTTAGCGGTGCAACACGTACTGCCCGGTAAATTTCACCGCATCCTCATCACTGTCGGCATTGACGATGCGCGTGTGCAATGCCAGCCGTGCCCGGCCATAACGCTGGTACGTGGTCAGGAATCTCTTCCACGTCGCTGCGCTCGGGGCATCGCAGAGGGCAACCGCGTCGGTGGTGACCGGCAGCGGGTAGCTGATCTGGCCCTCCTGAATCACGATATGCCCGTCCTCGACGCCTTCTTCGCGCAGGCGTAAATGCAACCAGCCCCACCCCGCCAACACCGCGCCGCAGTACAGGCTGCCGCCGAACATGGTGCTTTTGTGGTTGACGTTGGCTTCCAGCGGCAGTTGTAAGCGCAGTTGCTGAGCCTGCCAGTCGAGCACCTTCAGGCCCATGTCCCGTGTCAGAGGAATGTCGTGGTGCAGGATTGATTCCAGGTAACGGCTATCGCGGTTCATGCACGGGCCTCGGGCTCAAGGTGTCTGTTTAAAGGTTAGTCGGCGCGGCTCAATCGGGTTCGTCGCTGTTGTTGGCGAACGTCAGGCCGTGCTTGCGCAGTTTGTCGTGCAAGGTCTTGCGCGGTATGCCCAAGGCCTCGGCGAGGCTGCGCATGGAGTTGTGGGAGCGCGCCAGCTCGGCAGCGATCAGGCTCTTCTCGAAGTTTTCCACCTGCTCGCTCAAACCGCCGCTGAGGTCCGTCGTGATCGTGCCGGCGCTGGCGTCCGTCGCGTTGTTGTCCAGTTCCAGCTCCAGGCCCAGGGCAAAGCGTTCGGCGGCGTTTTGCAGTTCGCGCACGTTGCCGGGCCAGGTGTGGCGCAGCAGCAAGGCGCGTTGCCCCGGTTGCAATTCGTGAGGGGGCAGGCCGTGGCGGCCGCTGGCTTCGTCGGCAAAGTGCTGGAACAGCATCAGCACGTCTTCACCCCGTTCGCGCAGCGGCGGGATGCGCAGCGGCGCAACGTTCAGGCGGTAATACAAGTCCGCGCGAAAACGTCCCTGATCGGCCGACTGGCGCAGGTCTTCCTTGGTGGCGGCGATGATGCGGATGTCCAGCGGGATCTGCTGATTGCCACCCAGACGCTCGACGACCCGCTCTTGCAGCAAGCGCAGCAATTTCACCTGGACATCCAGGCTCATGCTTTCGATTTCATCGAGGAACAGCGTGCCGCCGTTGGCGAATTCGAACTTGCCGATGCGGCGTTTTTGCGCGCCGGTGAAGGCGCCGGGTTCGTGGCCGAACAGTTCGCTCTCGACCACCGACTCGGCCAGCGCCCCGGCGTTGATCGCCACGAATGGTCCGCTGCGGCGGTTCGACAAGTCGTGCAGGGCGCGGGCCACCACTTCCTTGCCGGCGCCGGTTTCGCCGAGGATCAGCACGTCGGCGCGGGTGGCCGCCAGGGCACCGATCTGCTCGCGCAGGCGCAGCATGGGCGCCGATTGGCCGACCAGTCGCGTACTGAGTTCATTGCGGTCACTGAGGGCCAGACGCAGGCTGCGATTCTCCAGCACCAGTTGGCGCAGGGCGAGGGCACGTCGCACGCTGTCGAGCAGGGCGTCGCTGGCGAAGGGTTTTTCGAGGAAGTCATAGGCCCCGGCGCGCATTGCCTGCACCGCCAGCGGCACGTCGCCGTGGCCGGTGATCAGCAGCACCGGCAGCTCCGGGTCCTGGGCGTGCAACTCGCTCAGCAGTTCGAGGCCGTCCATGCCCGGCATGCGGATGTCGCTGACCACCACGCCCGGCCAGTCGCGCTCAAGGCGAGCGGCCAGGCCCTGGGCTTCGGCCAGCGGCAGGACTTTCAGCCCGGCCAGGTCAAGGGTCTGGCTCAGGGCCTGGCGCAGATGGGGATCGTCGTCGATCAACACCACTTGCACCCGATTGTCGACGATGTTGCTCATGAGCTGCGGTCCTCGGACGGTTGCAGGCTGACGCCGGGTGCGCCAGCGCGCAGCCTCAGGGTGATCAAGGCGCCGCCTTCCTTGTGGTTGGCAAACGACAGTTCACCGCCGAAGGCGCGCATCAGGGTGTCGCAAATGGCCAGCCCCAGCCCAAGGCCCTGGGTGCGGGTCTTGGTGGTATAGAAGGGTTCGCCGGCCCGACCCAGGGCTTCCATGCAGAATCCCGGACCGTTGTCGCGAATGTACAGATTGACGCCGTCGGCGGTGGATTCGGCACTCAGCCAGAGTCTGCGTGGCGGGCCTTTTTCGGTCAGCGCGTCGAGGGCATTGGCCAGCAGGTTGCCCAGCACCTGCCGCAGACGGGTTTCGCCGGCCTCGACCCACAGCGTGGCGGCCGGCAGGTCGCGGATCAACTCGACCTCCATGCTCCGCCGCCGCTTGGCCAGCAACGCCAGCGCATCGTCGAGCGCCGGTTGCAGCGCGACGCTTTCCGGTGCGTGGCGGTCGCGACGGGCGAAGGCTCGCAGGTGGGCGATGATCGAGGCCATGCGCCCGGTCAGTTCGCTGATCAGTTTCAGGTTGCCACGGGCGTCGTCGGTGCGTTGATGGTCGAGCAGCACTTCGGCGTTTTCCGCGTAACTGCGGATCGCCGCCAATGGCTGGTTGAGTTCATGGCTGATACTCGCCGACATGGTGCCCAGCGCCGACAACTTCCCAGCCTGCACCAGGTCATCCTGGGCACGCACCAGTTCCTGCTGCGCCTGCTCGCGCTCCAGTACTTCCTGTTTGAGTCGCCGGTTGAGGCCTTCCAGGTCGCTGGTCCGCTCTGCCACGCGCATTTCCAGTTCGCGTCGAGCCTTGGCTTCGAAGGCGATGCGTTCCAGGTAGTGACGACGGCGCTGCATCAACAGCCCGAGCAGCAGCATCACCACCAGCAGCGTCGCGCCGCCAATGGCGACCACGGTGCGCACCGGACGGTCGATCAGGGTGCGCGGGGCGAGGATGCTGACGCTCCAGCCGGTTTCTTCGATTTGCTGGGTCTGGGTCAGCCAGGCGCTGGGGTTGAGGTTCAGCGGTTGTGGATCGCGGGTCGGGTAGGGCTGGACTGCCGCGATGGCCTGGCGGTCGTCATCGCTCAGGGGGCGGGTCGCCCGAAAGCGCCATTCCGGGCGCGAGGTCAGAATCACCACGCCATTGTGGTCAGTCAGCAGCAGTTGTTCCGGGGTTTTACCCCAGAGGCTTTCGGTGTGGTCGAGGTCGACCTTGACCACCAGCACGCCGAGGATCTGTTCGCCATCGCGCACGGCGGCGGCAAAGAAGTAGCCACGTTTGGCCGAGGTAGTGCCCAGGCCGAAGAAACGCCCGAGGCGGCCCTGCATGGCCTCGCTGAAATAGGGGCGGAAGGCGAAATTGCGCCCGACGAAGCTGTCGTGTTTGTCCCAATTGGACGCGGCCAGGGTCTTACCGCGTGTGTCCATCAGGTACATGACTTCAGCGCCGGTCTGGGCGCTGATGTTTTTCAGGAACCGGTTGGCATTGCCCTGGGTGACACCATCGTCCGGTGCCCCCAGCACGGCCCGTAGCGCCGGCAGGTCGCCGAGGATTTGTGGCAGCACTTCGTAACGGTGCAGGGTGCCCAACAGGTTGGCGACGTAAAGGTCGAGGGTCTGACGGTTCTGCCCGGCCAGTTCGCTGCGGTAGTAACGCTCGGCCAGATGCTCCAGCGGCCACAGCAACGGCGCGAGGCACAACGCAAGCAGGGCAAGGCTGCGCCAGCGGGGTCTGCGGGGGAGGGTCGGAGTCATGAGCATCGGGCGCCTGTGGGTACAGGCGCATTATGCCTAGGCTTGTTCGGCAAGACACTCGCGCAGCGCGTCGCGCCAGTCGGGCTGGCTGACATTCCACTGCTGTAGCAGTCGGCTGCAATCGAGACGTGAGTTCAGCGGGCGCGTGGCAGGCGTCGGATACTCGCTGGACGGGATCGCCTCAAGGCTTGCGCACGGCAGGTGTCGGGCCTGTAATTGTTCGGCGATGGCCTGGGCAAAACCGAACCACGAGGTTTCACCCTGGGCGCTCAGGTGATAGGTGCCCCAGGCACCCGCGTGGCCCGACTGCCAGCGTTCGATCAGTGCGCGAGTGCTCCGGGCGATGGTGCCGGCCCAGGTCGGCGCACCGATCTGGTCCGCCACAACGCGCAGGTGTGGTTTCTCTTGCAGCAGGCGTTGCATGGTCAGCAGGAAGTTACGCCCGTGGCTCGAGTAGACCCAACTGGTGCGCAGGATCAGGTGCATCCCACCGACGGCAGTGATGGCTTGCTCACCGGCCAGTTTGCTGGCGCCGTAGACGCCCAGCGGGTTGGGCGTGTCCGCTTCGGTATAGGGCGCGGTTTTGCGACCGTCAAACACATAGTCGGTGGAGTAGTGGATCAGCGGGATACCCAGCGCAAGCGCTTCCTCGGCAAACACCCGGGGCGCCGTGGCGTTGATCGCGAAGGCCAGTTGCGGTTCGCTTTCGGCCTGATCGACCGCGGTGTGGGCGGCGGCGTTGATGATCAGGTCCGGGCGCAGCGTACGCACCTGCTGGCGGATCTGCTCGGGCTGCGCCAGGTCAAGTTGCTCGCGTGCGCACACGATCACTTCACCCAGGTCCTTGAGGTGTTTTTGCAACTCAAGGGATACCTGGCCGTGCTGGCCGCTGATGAGGATCCTCAAGGGGGTGTTCATGCAAATACATCCGCCTCTTTGAACCGCACACCAGCCTGGTCCTTGACGGACAGTTGGGGCGCTTCGTCCAGTTGCCAGTCGATGGCCAGGTCCGGGTCGTCCCAGCGAATGCAACGCTCGGCCGATGGCGTGTAGTAGTCGGTGGTTTTGTAGAGAAATTCGGCGTAGTCGCTGAGCACCACAAAACCATGGGCGAAGCCTTCCGGGATCCAGAGCTGGCGGTTGTTCTGCGCCGACAACCGCACGCTGGCCCAGCGTCCGAAGTTGGGCGAGCTGCGGCGGATATCCACGGCCACATCCAGTACTTCGCCGGCGGTGACCCGCACGAGTTTTCCTTGAGTGTGTTCCAGTTGATAGTGCAGGCCGCGCAGCACGCCTTTTTGCGAGCGTGAGTGGTTGTCCTGCACGAACACTTTACTCAGGCCGGTTGCCTGCTCGAACGCCTGCGCATTGAAGCTTTCGTAGAAAAAACCGCGCTCGTCACCAAATACCTTGGGTTCGATAATCAGAACGCCGGGCAGCTCAGTGAGCGATACATTCATTGGTGTTCTCCCGCGATGGTGAAAAGGTACTGGCCGTAGCCTGTCTTGCCAAAAAACTGGGCTCGCTCCAGCAGATGTTCGCGGTCGATCCAGCCGTTCTGATAAGCGATTTCTTCGAGGCAGGCGACTTTCAGCCCTTGGCGGTGCTCGATGGTCTGCACGTATTGCGAAGCTTCCAGCAGGCTGTCGTGTGTGCCGGTGTCGAGCCAGGCGAAGCCGCGTCCGAAGCGTTCGACCTGTAGATCGCCGCGTTGCAGGTAGGCATTGTTGACGTCGGTGATTTCCAGCTCACCGCGCGCAGAGGGCGTCACAGCCTTGGCGATTTTTATGACGTCATTGTCGTAGAAATAGAGCCCGGTGACGGCGTAGCTGGACTTTGGCTTCTTGGGTTTTTCTTCGATTGAAATGGCACGCCCTTCACTGTCGAAGTCGATGACACCAAAGCGCTCTGGATCTTTGACCCAGTACCCGAATACCGTCGCACCGCTTGAGCGGCGGGCCGCGTTTTTCAGTTGTTCGCCGAAATACTGCCCGTGGAAAATGTTGTCGCCCAGGATCAGGCACACCGGGTCATCGCCAATGAACGCCTCCCCGATCAGGAATGCCTGGGCGAGGCCGTCCGGGGATGGCTGTTCGGCATAGCTGAAGTGCACGCCGAACTGGCTGCCGTCACCCAGCAGGTTGCGGTACTGCGGCAGGTCCTGCGGTGTGGAGATCAGCAGGATGTCTTTGATACCCGCCAGCATCAGCACCGAGATCGGGTAGTAGATCATCGGTTTGTCGTAGACCGGCAGCAACTGCTTGGAGACCCCAAGCGTAATCGGGTGCAGGCGCGTGCCTGAACCGCCCGCCAGAACAATGCCCTTCATCATGCAATCAGATCCTTAAAGTCGGTAAAACCCAGGCGTTCGCCCTGATAACTGCCGTCCTGAACCCGGCGGCACCATTCCAGGTTTTCCAGGTACCACTGGACGGTCTTGCGCAGGCCCGTTTCGAACGTTTCTTGCGGAACCCAGCCCAGCTCGCGCTGGATTTTGCCGGCGTCGATTGCATAGCGCTGATCGTGGCCAGGACGGTCCGTGACGAAGGTGATCAGGTCGGCGTAGTGCCCGACGCCTGCGGGTTTGTGTGGCGCCAGCTCTTCGAGCAGTTGGCAAATGCCGCGCACCACGTCGATGTTTTTCTGTTCGTTATGGCCGCCGATGTTGTAGGTCTCGCCGACCACGCCTTCGGTGACAACCTTGAGCAAGGCGCGGGCGTGGTCTTCGACGTACAGCCAGTCGCGCACTTGCAGGCCATTGCCGTACACCGGCAGCGGTTTGCCTGCCAGCGCATTGAGGATCACCAGCGGAATCAACTTTTCGGGGAAGTGGAACGGCCCGTAGTTGTTCGAACAGTTGGTCAGCAGCACCGGCAACCCGTAGGTGCGCTGCCAGGCGCGGACCAGGTGGTCGGACGCAGCCTTGCTGGCCGAATACGGCGAACTCGGCGCGTAAGGCGTGGTTTCGGTGAACAGATCGTCGACGCCGTGCAGGTCGCCGTAGACCTCGTCCGTTGAGATGTGATGAAAGCGAAACGCGCTTTTTTCAGGTTCCGCCAAGCGCTGCCAGTAGGCGCGGGTGGCTTCCAGCAGGCTGTAGGTGCCGACGATGTTGGTCTGGATGAAATCCGACGGACCGTCGATGGAGCGGTCGACATGAGACTCCGCCGCCAGGTGCATGATCGCCTGTGGCGCAAAGCGTTCCAGCACCGCGCTGACCGTGGCCTGGTCGACGATGTCGGCCTGAACGAACTCATAGCGGGTATCGGTCGCGATGCTGCTCAGCGATTCCAGGTTGCCGGCGTAGGTCAGCTTGTCCAGGTTGAGCACTTCATGGTCGGTGTGGGTAATCAACTGGCGCACCAGGGCCGAACCAATGAAACCGGCGCCGCCGGTAATGAGAATGCGCATGTAGGTCGCCTGTTTAGCCTGAGACAGTCGTGAAGCGAAGGATCATAGCTTGTCGGCAGCACCGGGGTGGTGCAATAGGGGTGTTGGTCGGATTTGTCATTTATCGGGATTTCGCGGCGACGGGCGACTGACCTCCGGGGGTTGCTTATCGTCGGTCACGGTGGCGATATAAGCGCCTAAAAACATTTCAGGGGTTGATGTATGCCGCTCGCCACGTTGATTCATCGCGTCAGTCTTCCGGGCCCGCAGGTGACTGCACAGCAGGCGCTGGCGCTGTTGCGCGAACACTATGGGCTGAGCGGCACGCTACAGGCGTTGGGCAGTCAGCAGGACCTCAATTACCGGCTCGACTGTGAGCAGGGGCGCTTCGTCCTGAAGATTTGCCGTGGCGATTATGCCGCGTTGGAATTGCAGGCCCAGCACGCGGCCCTCAAACATCTGGCGACACAATGCGGTGTACGGGTGCCACGGGTGATTCCGGCGAACGACGGCCGGGACTTGCTCACCCTGGAGCTTGCCGGGCAAGAGGTGCACGTGCGTTTACTCGACTACATCGAGGGGCGGTCGCTGACTCGCCTCACGCATTTGAGCCCGGCGTTGGTGGCAGACCTGGGGCAACTCTGCGGGGAAATGGACCTGGCCCTGGCCGGGTTCGAACATCCGGGACTTGAGCGAACGTTGCAGTGGGACGCCCGGCACGCACAGGCGCTGATCGCTCATCTGCTGCCGATCATCAGCGATGAGCGTCAGCTCGCCGCAATCGCCGAGGCCGCCCGCCAGGCCGGGCAGCGCTTGCAGCCGCTGCTGGCGAAGCTGCCGGTGCAGGCGATTCACATGGACATTACCGACGACAACGTGGTCTGCCAGCGCGATCAACAACGTCACTGGCAGTTGCAGGGCGTGATTGATTTCGGCGACCTGATCCGCACCTGGCGCATCACCGACCTGTCGGTGACCTGCGCGGCGTTGTTGCACCACGCCGAGGGCGATCCGTTCTACGTCCTGCCGGCGGTGCGGGCGTATCACGCGGTCAACCCGTTGCAGCGCGAAGAGTTGCAGGCCCTGTGGCCGCTGATCGTCGCGCGGGCGGCGGTGCTGGTGCTCAGTGGTGAGCAGCAGGTGAGCATCGACCCGCAGAATCAGTACAGCCGCGACAACCTGAACCATGAGTGGGAGATCTTCCGCGTCGCGACTTCGGTGCCCTTCGCGTTGATGGAAGCGGCGATTCTCACCACCGTCGGTGAGTCGCTGCCGGCTATCGCCAGCGAAGGTTTTGCGCCGTTGCTGCCGAGCCTGGTGGGCCGCGAGTTTGCCTTGATCGACCTGGGCGTGTTGAGCGAGCATTTCGAGGCCGGCAACTGGGTGCAGGCTGGCATCGACCAGCGTTTACTGGTCGAAGCGGCCCGCGTGCACGGGTTGGCGGCCAGCCGTTATGGGCAGTACCGTTTATCCCGCACTCGCCCGGACAGCGCGGTCGAACCGGACACCTGCCCGCTGCATGTGGCGTTGCAGGTGCCCCACGGCACGCCCGTGGAAGCGCCGTTTGCCGGCGTGTTGCAGGTGGCCGCCGATGGTCGGGTGCAACTCGACAGCGCGCAGTTGAGCGTGCGTTTGTGGGGCGTCAGCGCGTCGTTGCATTCGGGGGCCGCGCTGCTCAAAGGGCAGGTGCTGGGGGAGGTCAGCGGGGCGTTGCAGGTTCAGTTGAGCCGTGGCGCGGACTTGAATCCACCGCTGTTTTGCACACCGTCCCGCGCAGCGGCATGGCAGGCGTTGTGCCCATCCCCTGCGGCGTTGCTGGGGCTCGCGTGCGACGCGCAGATCGAGCTTGATCCGCAGGCCCTGCTGGCCCGTCGTGATGCGAGTTTCGCCCGCTCGCAAAAACACTATTACGTCGACCCGCCGCGCATCGAGCGGGGCTGGCGCAACCACCTGATCGACATGCAGGGCCGTTCTTACCTGGACATGCTCAACAACGTCGCGGTACTCGGCCACGGCCACCCGCGCATGGCTGCCGAGGCGAGCCGCCAGTGGTCGTTGCTCAACACCAACTCGCGGTTCCACTACGCCGCCATTGCCGATTTTTCCGAGCGCTTGCTGGCGTTGGCGCCGGACTCGATGGACCGGGTGTTTCTGGTCAACAGCGGCACCGAGGCCAATGACCTGGCGATTCGCCTGGCGTGGGCCTACAGCGGCGGTCGCGACATGCTCAGCGTGCTGGAGGCGTATCACGGCTGGTCGGTGGCGGCCGATGCGGTATCGACCTCGATTGCCGACAACCCCAAGGCCCTCAGCAGTCGCCCGGACTGGGTGCACCCGGTGACCGCACCGAACACCTATCGCGGTGAATTCCGAGGCCTCGACAGTGCGCCGGATTACGTGCGCAGCGTTGAACACAACCTGGCGAAAATCGCCGGGCAGCAGCGGCAACTGGCGGGGTTCATTTGCGAGCCGGTATATGGCAATGCAGGTGGGATTTCGCTGCCGCCGGGTTACCTGAAACAGGTCTATGCGTTGGTTCGCGCCCAGGGCGGCGTGTGCATCGCCGATGAAGTGCAGGTCGGCTACGGACGCATGGGCAAGTTCTTCTGGGGTTTCGAAGAGCAAGGCGTGGTGCCGGACATCATCACCATGGCCAAAGGCATGGGCAACGGCCAGCCATTGGGTGCGGTGATCACTCGTCGGGAGATTGCCGAAGCACTGGAAGCCGAAGGTTACTTCTTCTCGTCGGCCGGTGGCAGCCCGGTCAGTTGCCGGATCGGCATGGCGGTGCTGGACGTGATGGAAGAGGAAAAACTCTGGGAGAACGCTCAGGTTGTTGGCGGTTATTTCAAGGAGCGGCTCGAAGCCTTGATCGACCGCCATCCGTTGGTCGGCGCGGTGCATGGTTCAGGTTTTTATCTGGGGGTGGAGTTGATCCGCAACCGCGAAACCCTGGAGCCGGCCACCGAAGAAACCACCCTGCTGTGTGATCGCCTGCGTGAGCTGGGCATTTTCATGCAGCCGACCGGTGACTACCTGAACATCCTCAAAATCAAGCCGCCGATGGTCACCACGCGCCAGAGTGTGGATTTCTTTGTCGACATGCTGTCGAAGGTGCTTGCAGAGGATCTGTAACCACATCCCCCTGTGGGAGCGAGCCTGTTCGCGATGAGGCCAGTAGATTCAATATCAATGTTGACTGTCAGACCGCCATCGCGAGCAGGATCGGTTTTTAAGTTCGATTATTATCGATATTAAATAGAATTATTTCGTGATCATTGAGGTTTATCGCTTTTAAAGCCGATTTTTATCGGCTATAAAGTCACCGTCACGCCACGGTGCGAATCATCACGCCTGGCCGTTCCCGTTTCTGTCATCGGTCCCTGTCACCCTCGACCCTCTGCACTTGCCCAGGAGATGATTCATGAGTCGTATCGTTACCGTCGCCGCTACCCAGATGGCTTGTTCCTGGGACCTTGAAGCCAACATCGAGACCGCTGAAAAACTGGTCCGTGAGGCTGCTGCCCAAGGTGCGCAGATCATCCTGATCCAGGAGTTGTTCGAGGCCCCGTACTTCTGCCAGAAGCCGAACCCGGATTACCTGCAACTGGCCACGACCGCCTCCGACAACGTTGCCATCAAGCATTTCCAGAAAATCGCCAGGGAACTGCACGTGGTGTTGCCGATCAGCTTCTACGAACTGGCGGGGCGCGCACGTTTCAACAGCATTGCGATCATCGATGCCGACGGCAGCAACCTCGGGATTTATCGTAAAAGCCACATCCCGGACGGTCCTGGCTACCACGAGAAGTACTACTTCAACCCGGGCGATACCGGCTTCAAAGTCTGGAACACCCGTTACGCGAAAATCGGCGTGGGCATCTGCTGGGACCAGTGGTTCCCGGAATGCGCCCGCAGCATGGCGTTGCTGGGCGCGGAAATCCTGTTGTACCCGACCGCCATCGGCAGCGAACCGCACGACAAGAGCATCTCGTCCCGCGACCACTGGCAGCGCGTTCAACAAGGCCATGCCGGTGCCAACCTGATGCCGTTGATCGCCAGCAACCGCATCGGCAACGAAGAGCAGGACGGCTACGACATCACCTTCTACGGCTCGTCGTTCATCGCCAACCCGTTTGGCGAGAAGGTGCAGGAACTCAACGAAACCGAAGAAGGCGTGCTGGTTCACAGCTTTGACCTCGACGAGTTGGAGCACATTCGCAGCGCCTGGGGCTCGTTCCGTGATCGTCGCCCGAACCTATACAATGCGATCAAAACCCTCGACGGTTCCCTGGAGTCCTGATCACTATGACCACTTTACACAGCACCCCACGCGCCGACGGCTTCTACATGCCCGCCGAATGGGCGCCACAAACCCAGGCCTGGATGGTCTGGCCCGAGCGCCCGGACAACTGGCGCCTGGGTGGCAAGCCTGCACAAGCCGCGCACGTGGCGGTGGCCAAGGCTATCGCGCGTTTTGAACCGGTAACGGTTGCCGTGTCGGCGGCCCAGTACGAAAACGCGCGCGCGCGTCTCGACGTGCCGAACATTCGTCTGGTCGAGATGTCCAGCGACGACGCCTGGGTCCGTGACACCGGCCCGACCTTCGTCATTAATAACAGTGGCGAAGTCCGGGGTGTCGACTGGGATTTCAACGCCTGGGGCGGCTTTGACGGTGGTCTGTATTCGCCGTGGAATCGTGATTCGCAAGTGGCCGGCAAGATCCTCGAGATCGAGCGCAGCCCGCGCTACCGAACCGAAGGTTTCGTGCTCGAAGGCGGTTCGATTCACGTCGACGGCGAAGGTACGCTGATCACCACCGAAGAATGCCTGCTGAACCGCAATCGCAACCCGCACATGAACCGCGCCGAGATCGAAGCCGTGCTCAGCGCGCAGTTGGCTGTGGATAAAATCATCTGGCTGCCGGATGGTTTGTACAACGACGAAACCGATGGCCATGTGGATAACTTCTGCTGCTACGTGCGTCCGGGTGAAGTGCTGCTGGCCTGGACCGATGATCCGCAAAACCCGAACTACCCGCGTTGCCAGGCTGCGATGAAAGTGCTGCAGGACAGCACCGACGCCAAGGGTCGCCCGTTCACGGTACACAAGATGCCTATTCCGGGGCCGCTGTACGCGACCGAAGAAGAGTGCGCCGGCGTGGACCCGGTGGATGGTACGCAGGAGCGTAATCCTAGCGTGCGGCTAGCCGGTTCCTATGTGAACTTCCTGATCGTCAACGGCGGCATCATTGCACCGAGTTTCGACGACCCGCTGGACGGTCCGGCAAAAGAGATTTTGCAGAGCCTGTTCCCGCAACATGAAGTCGTCATGGTGCCAGGTCGTGAATTGTTACTGGGGGGCGGCAACATCCACTGTCTTACCCAACAGCAACCAGCGCCGCACAAAGGTTGAGTGGAGTTGTAACAGCCGGTGTCGTTTGATTGACGCTTTTTATGATGGCTTAAATCTCACGATGCACATCAAGCCTGCCGCCCTTATGGGCTGCGGGCTTTTTTATGTCCGTACGTCGGAAAGTTCCAAACCTTGGCATAGCTCTTGTATCTCTCTGAGGGTACTTCTTGGGAATGTAGAACGGCGATGTTCTGTCATAAACCTTGGATAAGTTAGCCGCTCACGAACCAGGAGAGAGCGCTGGAGATGAACATGGTCAGCGAGCGGACATCGCATCCCTTGGCAATGAATAGCGAATCGCTTCAGGTGCTCGCGCAATGGTTGAAGTCCAACGGAACCCGTCAGGTCAGAGAGCCCGACCCCCGCCGGATCATGGTCGAGCGCTACCCCGCTGGATTGTTCAGCGAAGCAGAACTTGAAGCGTTGTGGGATGTGATGGAAGGATAGAAACCAAAGGATTGGTCAAAGCGCTGCCAGAAGGCAGCGCTTTTTTTTGCCTGGTGTTTAGAAGCTGTAAGTTCCGGTCACCACGAGGCTGCGCGGTGCGCCTGGCTGGATCTGGAAGGCGCTGGTGGACGACGCGTAGTACGTGTGGTCGGTGATGTTGTTCAGCGCCGCGCGCAGGTCCCAATCCTTCTGACGGAAACCGGCCAGTGCGTCCCAGCGGCCATAGCCCGGCAATACGGTGGTGTTGGCGTTGTCGGCGTAACGTTGGCCTACCAGGGTCAGGCCGGTTTCGGCGTACCAGCCCATCTCCGGTTTCCAGGTCAGGAACACACTGGCGTTATGCTTGGCGACGTTGGTCACGCGTTTGCCTTCCAGGCCGTTGTTGTCCTTGACCACGGTAGCGTCCTGCATACCCACACCGCCACGCATGGACCAGTTACCGGTGATCTTGCCGGCGGCGGTCAGTTCGATGCCGCGTGAACGTTGCTCACCGGTGAGTACCATCAAACCAGGGTTATCCGGATCGCTGGTACGACGGTTGTAGAGCTCCAGCTCATACACCGCCAGCGTGGTACTCAGGCGGTCGTCGAACCAGTCGCTTTTTACACCGATTTCTTTCTGCTTGGTCAGCTCGGGGCTCAGGTCGTTGGTGTTGCCGGCTGCGCCCGGCGTGATGCCGATCAGGCCGCCTCCGACCGGCGAGAAGGTCTTGGTCCAGGACGCGTAGAACGAATGGTTTTGCAGCGGCGTCCAGACCACGCCGACCCGTGGGCTGGTGCTGTGGCTGTCGCGGTCTTCGCTGATGTTCTTGAGCTTGTTGGTCGACTCGATGTCGAAGGTGTCGTAACGCAGGCCAGCGAGCAGTTGCCATTGATCGTTGAGGCGCAGTTGATCCTGCACGTAGACGGCGCGGCTTTCGACTTCGGTGTGCGAGTCGCTGAAGGTTTGCATGCGCCCGGTGTGCACGAGGCTGCGATCCGGGTTGTAGAGATTCTGTTCGGGCACGGGTCGGCTGCCCGGACCGGATGGGGCGGCGTTGTACAGAATCGGGTCGCGGCGCTGGCTGCCGATTTCAATCCCCGTAAGCAATCGATGCTCAAGACCAAAGGTGTCGAAGCCGCCTTCAAGTTCCAGGTTGTTGAACACGTTGCGGGTGTTCAAGTCCTGTTGCCAATGCTGGCGCATGTACTTTTTGGTCTTGGTGTTGAAGCCGGTAACGTAGGTATTGTCGAAATCGCTGTTGAGCTTGAACACGCCAAGGGTATGGCGCAGTTGCCAGTTGTCGGCGATCTCGTAGCTGAGTTTCGAGCGCAGGGATTGGGACTTGTCGTCGATAAAGTCGTGCTCGCCACCGTAGGTGGTGTCGCGACCGACATCGGCCGGGCGGCCGCCGACACCTGGAATGCCGCGATCCGGTGTGCGGTTGTAGCGGCTGTATTCGTACTGCACCAGCCAGTTCAGGTCCGGCGTGAGCTGCCAGCTCATCGACGGTGCGAACAACTGGCGATTGCCGCTGACGCCGTCGCGGAAACTGTTCTGGTCCATGTTGCCCATGTTCAGGCGCAGGCTGAGGTTTTCCGACGGGTCGGTGCTCAAGTCGGCGTACAGGCTGCGCAGGTCTTCGCTGCCGCCCTGGGCTTCGATCGTCGAGCGGCGGCCGAACTGCGGCAACTTGCTCACCCGGTTGACGATCCCGCCCTGGCTGCCACGGCCGTACAACACGGCGGCCGGGCCTTTGAGCACTTCGATGCGCTCGATGTTATGCAGGTCGCGCACGTACTGGCTGTCGTCGCGTACGCCGTCGAGGTAGAAGTCGTTACTGGCGTCGAAGCCGCGAATGCGCAGGCTGTCGAAGCGGGTGTCGGCGGCACTGCTGACGTTCGGCATGCCGCTCAGCGCGGTGCCCAGGTCATTAGTACCGTAATCGGCAACATTCGAGGTTTTGATCGAATCGATCGCCTGCGGCACATAACGCACGGGCGTCGCTGTACGGGTGGCGGTGCTGACTTCCTTGACGCGCGGATCATCCAGGTCTGCTTCGGCGCTGATCGAAGTGGCGGGCAATGTCGTGGGGGCAGCGCAGGTGAATCCGGCCGACAACAAGGAGCAAAGCCCCAGTGTGACGGGCGTAAAGCGGAAGGGAGCAGGCATCTGAAGCGCATCCAGGAAGGTTGGAAAATTCGAGGGTGCGAATGGTAATGCTTGCTATTTACTTTCGTTAACTATTCCTGAGCTGACGTTGAGGTAGATTGTTTCAAATTATGTCGCAAATGTGTCCGACGAGTCATGAAGGTGCGTTCGGCGCATTCGACCGATTCGCGAAACAGACTAAAAGCCAATCCGGCGTTTTTCGTTTACCCGCAGAGGCCTAACCTGCCGACATCGAATCAACACGACTTTGCTGGAGCCCTCCATGTCTGCTGCGACCCTTCACTACATCTACGATCCTTTGTGCGGCTGGTGTTACGGCGCCAAACCGCTGGTGCAAGCAGCGCAAGCCGTGTTGCCGGTGAGCGCTCACGCGGGCGGCATGATGACCGGCGCCAATCGGCAGACCGTTTCGCCGCAACTGCGCGATTACGTGATGCCGCACGACCGGCGCATTGCCGAATACACTGGTCAGCCATTCGGCGAAGCCTACTTCGAAGGTTTGCTGCGCGATCACACCGCCGTGTTCGATTCGGCGCCACCGATTGCCGCCGTGTTGGCTGCTGAACACCTCGCCGGCCGTGGGCTGGAACTGCTCGGGCGCTTGCAGACTGCGCACTACGTGGAAGGTCGGCGGATTGCCGATGAAGCGGTCCTGCTGGAATTGGCCGTCGCCATTGGCCTGGAAGCCGAAACCTTCAAGCGTGAGTTCAAGGACGCCCAGGCCAACGAAATCCAGGGCCATATAAAGGACAGCCGGGCTTTGTTGGCCAAAGTCGGGGGGCAGGGCTTCCCGACGTTTGTCCTGGAGCACAACGGCCAGTTCACGCTGGTCGACATCAGTCCATGGCTGGGCAAACCCGAAGCCTTCGCTGCGTGGCTGAGCGAATCGGTGGGGGTGCCAGCCAATGAATCGTCTTCACCGATCCAGGCCTGTGGCCTGAACGGTTGCGCACATTAATAGCCATCACCCGATGCGGAGCGACTTATGGATAACCTGAGCCTGATCAAAAGCACTTATGAAGGCGCGAACTCCCAGGAAAATGCGCGCAACACCGAGGCAGCATTGGCGCCCGATGCGCGCTGGACCGAAGCCGCCGGGTTTCCGTATGCCGGCACTTACGTAGGTTTCGATGCGATTGTCGAGAACGTTTTCAAGCGCCTAGCCACGGAGTGGGAAGGGTTCCAGTTCAAGGTCGAGCACTACGTTGCGCAGGGCGACAAGGTATTTGCCTACGGCAATTACAGCGGTGTTTACAAAGCCACCGGCCGGCCGATGAACGCGCGCGTGGCCCATTTGTGGACATTGGCGGACGGTAAAGTCACCCACTTCGAACAATTCGTCGACAGCCATACCGTGCATTTGGCTATCGCTGGCAAGTGAATTCTTAGACGATTTTCGCCTATTCACAGACGATTCACGAAATTGACACACTGTTAAGGGCGCGGCTAGGATTCGCCCCAACGCCTGTGGCCAAGAGCCATATCTGAAAAAAATAACAAAGGCCCGACACGATTCTTCGTGGCCGGGCCTTTTTGTTTGCGGGTGAAAAAGAGCGCTGAACGCGCCGCATCACCCCACCGGTCACAGCGCGTATCAACCCGTAATAAGGAAAATAATATGTTGAACAAGCGGATCGGTCTGATCGCACTGGGGATTCTGAGCGCTACTCAAGCCATGGCTAACGACCAGGCTGAGTCCAAGGGTTTTGTTGAAGACAGCAGCTTGAAAGTGCTGCTGCGCAACGCCTACATCAATCGCGACAAAAAAGACGGCAACCCCGACCAGCGTGAATGGGGTCAGGCGGCCATTGGCACCTTCTCGTCGGGCTTCACGACAGGCACTGTCGGCGTGGGCGTTGATGCCTTCGGCCTGTACGCCTTGCGCCTGGACAAAGGCAGCCATAGCGGTTTTGGCGGCGTCGACTTCTTCAAGACCAGCAACAACGGCAACCATACGCCAGCAGGCGACCTGGCCAAGGCTGGCGCTGCGGTCAAGTTCCGTGTGTCCAACACTGTCCTGACCTACGGTGACCAGATGCCGGCCCTGCCGGTGCTGAACTACGACAACTCCCGCCTGCTGCCTGAAAGCTACACCGGCACCCTGATCACCTCCAAGGAGATCAATGGCCTGGTACTGGACGCCGGTCGTTTCACCGCCGAATCGCGTAAGAGCGCGGAAGGCCGTGACAGCGGTGGCCTGAAGTCCATCAACGTGTTGGGCGGCAGCTACCAGTTCACCAAAGAGTTCAAGGCAGCGCTGTACGCTTCCGACGTTGAAGACGTCATGAAGAAACAGTACGTGAACCTGAACTACGTGTTCCCGTTGGCCACCGATCAGTCCCTGACCCTGGACTTCAACGGCTACCGCACCGAACTGGACAAGTCCTACGCCGAGTTGAAAAACGCCGGCGGCGAAGACAACAAAATCTGGAGCCTGGCCGCTACCTACGTTACCGGCCCGCACTCGTTCACCCTCGCTCACCAGCGCAGCACCGGCGACAGCAACCTGGGCTACCCGTATGGCGGCTACCAGAACGCGGGCAACCGTACGGGCGACGGTGGCAACACCATCTACCTGGCCAACTCCTACTGGTCTGACTTCAACGCCGAAGACGAGCGCAGCTGGCAACTGGCCTACGGCCTGGACTTTGGCGCTTTCGGCGTACCGGGCCTGACCTATAACGTGGCTTACGTGCGTGGCGACAACATCACCACCAAGGACAGCACCGGCGGCACCGAGCGCGAGATCTTCAACCAGTTCAAGTACGTGGTCCAAAGCGGCCCGGCCAAAGACCTGAGCGTAAAACTGCGCAGCTCGATCCTGCGCGTGTCGAAAAAGTCCTCGGACTACAACGACAGCGGCAACGAACTGCGTGTGTTTGTGGAATACCCAATCAACGTCTTTTGATGCGGGTGGCGTGATCCAGGCCTGATGCAAGGCTGAACTGAAGAAGCCCCGACTGGTTCGGGGCTTTTTTTGACAAGGAGAAATCAACCACTCAGTGCGCCTGCTATAGATCCGGCGCCATCGCAAATTTAAGGTCATTCCCGTCCAGATACACCAGGGCTTCCCGGCCGTTGAACTCGATCGAGTGTCCGGAAACCGCTTCATGTTCCGGCACGATCTTGGACAGGATCTTGGTCGCCAGATCAACGCGCCAGATGCAGGCGCGGGCCCCGTTATTGTCGAAGTAGAGCACGGGCCGGGTTTCGCTCCAGGTCGGGTTGACGATACCCCAGCCGGTGTCCGGAATGCCGGGAGCATCCGGGTCGGCGACACGCTCTGCATAGGTGCCGAACGCTGCTACCGGGTAGTTCAGGGTCAGTTGGTTGTTGAGGGTATTCACGTCTTCGGTCACGTTGGCTTTGGCATTCAGCAAGGTGTTCGACGGCACCTGAAATACCTGCATGCTTTCTTTGGGCGCCTGGCGCGAGGCGAGACGGTAAACCATGCCTTTTTGCAGATTCCCGGCCAGGTGTTGGCGGTAGTAGAAAACGCCATCCGAGATCCCTGCGAAACGCATGCCTTGATCATTGCGGGCGGGTGCCGCCCAGCCGACGAAAGCGACATCACTGGCGATGATGTGCAGGCCAGGTTTGTTATCGACGTATTCGTACAAGTTGCCCACATACCCGTATTCGTCGGGACGGTATTTACCCACGAAGAGCACCACATGCAGGACCCCTGAAATGACAGACGCATCAACGATCTGCTGGTCTCCACCGACTCGAACACCTTCAAACGATGCAAGGGTATAGCGATCCCAGGGTTCGTCTTCGGTCATGGAGTAATGTTGACCCGGAGGAAGGGGTTTCAGGGTGGCCTGGTCTACAGGGGCGACAGGTGTTGCCGGGCTCAGTAAACGTTGTTGCGTACGGTAGGCGTCTTCCAGGCACGATACGGTTTCGCACTCATTGCGCACGTGGCTTAGCCACTGAGCTTCGATCAAGCGAAACACTTGAAGGTGTTTCAGCCCTTTGTACTGTTCGTTCAGTTGTTCATCCAGCGCTGAAAGCACAGGCGTGCCGCAAATGGTCTTTTCCACCTGCGTGGTAGCTTTCGCACAGTCGAACCCGGCCGCTTGAGCGCTGGGTGAATGCAGTGTCAGCATCACGAGGGCGGCGGGAATGATCGACAGCAGCGGGAGTTTCATGAGTACGTCCTTGTTACGCAACGTTGAGCGTTGTTCCGCTCTGTTAAGGCGATCCGGGCCGGGGACATTAAACTAAAAGCCCAGAAACAACAAAGCCCTCGCATTTCTGCGAGGGCTTTGTTTTGTAGGGTGGCACCAGGAGTCGGAAATCAGAGTAACTATCTGTAAATAAAAAACGTATAGAAGTTTGTATTTTGTTCTATCCCTAAATATATTTTTATCATTAGTCCGCGTTCTGGCTGTGCGTGGGGGCATCTTCGGGTGCGCCGAGTTCCTACACTTCAGGTCTGTAATCCGCGTTTGCCTTCGCCGCACTAACCGCCAAAACGTTTTGGAGAAACCCGTTCCGATCAACTCATTCAAGAAATGACTACAGGCCATCCCGGTTTCAATATAGGTGGTGTACACAGGGCGCATTTCGGTCGTGAGGCTGAACGGCCAGGGATATCAACTCGCCACGCGGTTATGGCAAGTCTGATCGGATATTTCGCAGTGTTTCATCCCTCAGAATCGCCCACTAATACCCAACAAAGGCCCCTTCTGGACAATGTCGTAGACAAAACCATCATGGCGATAATTCACCCCCATGGCCCGGTAACCGGCCACCGCCGAAAAACCGGGCAAAAACTCCCAGCCTGCCAGCGCTGCCAGATCCCAGTCTTCCCGGGACTGCCCGGCGCCCGCCATACCCCATGATGACAACCAGAATCGATCATTCACGGCATAGTGCCCACGCAGTCCCGCCATGGCGTCCGCCCAAGTAGCCTTGTCAGAGCCAGATAGGCCGGCAGCAGGTCCACCATGCAGGCTGATGGTGGTGCTGCTGTACCAGACGCGCACTCCACCCGCGACATCCAACCGACGGTTTTCATCACCCAACACCGTGTACCCGCCCCCCAGGAATCCGGAGGCCGTCTTGCCTTCTACCTCAAGTTTGGACGCAGGAGCGCCCGCAGGCAGACGATTGCGGGTGTCGGTGTCGATATACATCAGGTCGGTGAGTACGCTGTATGGGCCTCGTCGAGCCTCGCCCATCAGCATCACTGACATATCGACAGTACGCGCAATGTCGGAGAAATCGGATTCTATAAACTGGGTTCCGGTACTGCGGTGGCCCACGTGTCCACGGATACCGGCGCCCCACACGTAAGGCCCGCCGTTGAACCTCCAGCCATCGCTGTCTGCCGCCATGGCCACCGTCGGCAGGCTGGGTCCGGCTGCCGCAAAGACGCCAACCAGCAGTGCTAGGCGGGCGTGCTTATGCCGCAAAGGCGAGCGTGGGTTGTCACTGTGCATCATGGTGTTTCTCCGATCAGTGCTGGGTCAGCGAGAGCGCCACGCCCTCGGCCGCACAGTCCTCTGCAGGCTTCAGGCCTGCTTTTTGAGCGGCCCTGACCTCCTCCTTCGCGGCCGCCAGGTCCGCCAGGAACGCCGGATTGCTATGCAAGCTCGCCACAGTAGCGGCCCCCATGATGCGACCTGCATCCACGTCGCTCTGCCAGTGTGCATCGCAGATGACCCGGCTCTGGCCGAATGACAACCCACGGGTCATCAGTTCGGTGGCACGCGCAGGCTGAATCTCGGCCAGCAACAGCCCCCAGGCCCAACCGGCAGCAGAGTGGCCGGACGGCCAGGAGCCATCCGTGCGCAGCAGCGGTTCCATGTCTTTGCGACATGTCCCTTCGTCATGCGTCACGAATGGGCGGGTACGGTTGTAGGCATTCTTCCCGGCATAGGTGGAACCGCCCGCATCCGCCAGGGTGCGCTGCATCAAGGTATAAAGGTGCGGTGTGCTTTTCTCGCTGATCGGCGTGCCCATTGCGCAGGAGAAGGCTTGCGCCGGGCCTGGGAATGACAGCTCCGCATCCGTTGCCGCGAGTTTCTCCCGGGCCGTGCCACGTAGCGACAGCGCCGCACGCCGTGCTTCCTCATCCCGTGCAAGCGCCGCAGAGTCAGCCTTTGGTGGGGCGCCAAGCAAGGCCAGGCGAACGGGCAAGTCCGCCGGGTCAAGATAGCCTGGGGCCAGCTTGAAGTGAGGGTCCGTGACCTTAGTGGCGGCATCGTCGGCAAGTACCAGCCCCGACCAGAGCAGGCCGGCCAGGGACCCCGTCATCCCCAACTGCTTATGTAGTTTTTTCATCGATTGTTCCCTTATCTATCCATTTATCGGATGGCGTCGGTATTACCGGTTGATCAAAAACTGTACAGGGCATTCAGGTAGGCACCTGCGCCTACCTTTTCACCCGTCAGCGGGCTATTGCGGGCATCGGAGACCAGAGCGTAGGTCTTGATGCCGCCTTCCAGCGCCAACTGTGGCTGCCATTGCCAAGTGAGGCCCAGTTTCAAGGTCACGTCGCGCATCCCGCCGCCTGGGTGGTATTCGTCGAACCGGGTGCGTGCCGCTTGTTGGGCAGTGACGCCGAAGCGCGCCATCATGTCGTTCTCATTGCTCCAGGTGCCGTACAGCGTCGAGTCCAGGGTCAATGTCGATGACAGTGGGTACGCAGTGGCGACCCCTGCCTCAAGATAGGCCGTATGCCCCAGGCTTTTGCCACCGTAATTGCGGTTCTGGCTTGAGTGCAGGCCGCGAACAAACAGGCGCCCGGCCGGCAGGACCCAGTACGCTTCGGCCCCGACCAGGGCAGTGCTGTCCAGATTGCCCATTCCCCTCAAGTAGTCATCACGACCGTCCAGCGTGTGGATTCTTTCCTTGCGCCCCTGGTCATAACCGATCAGCAGGGCCACCCCGAAAGGCGCCAGGCCTGGCAAGTCCCAACGCAGCCCATCCGGGAAGGCCGCGGTAAACATGCCCCAGTCTTCGGTAGGCAATACCACTTTGAGTTTCAGTGACGGGAAAGCGGCGTAGCGTGAAGAGCCTTCGTACAAAGGACCAACGGCAACTCCGCCGCCTACCGTCACGGATGGCGTGCGGCTTGAATCTTCTGCCTGTGCAGGCAACACCGTCGTCAATACGAGGGTCGCACCTGTAATAAGCATCACGGAATGTTTAAAAAAGTTTGAACCATCGATGGTTATCATTGTTCCCTTCCTTTGGTGTAAAACTCTGCAGCTCAGAGAGGTTTCTGGCTTGTTGAACTAATTGGCTCTTGTACTTGGTTGTATGGGTTGAAACTTTTAGTTGTGCTTTAGTTAGAGCGCGACGGGCTGCGGTTTTGGAAAGCTCCATTGGCCATTCAGTATTTCTTCGCTCGGCTGATAAAGTCTGACCGTATAGTTCCAGCCGGCTGTAGTCGGCAGGCAATTAACGATCTTTGCATTGCAGCCACCGAACTGAATGACTATCGAACCATCATCACTTTTTTTGGCGGTGAGATTATTCAACGAATAAGCGTCATATGGATTTTTTTGGAAGTAACCGTCTGCGTTGTAAACACTGACAGACCAGAAGCTGTTGACCGGGACATGTCCAACTTTAAGTCGGTAAACGGTTTTTCCATCATTCTGCGGCCTCACTGCGCCGAGGTAGATTGCGTCCTTGTTCGGGTTTCCGCCCCATCCCGTCGCCGTTCCGATCAGGTGATGGATCGGATTGACCATGCCCTTGGGGCCAAAGGACTGGTTGTAGTCGGGCATCGTCGAGCCGAGAACAGCCAGGGCATCACGCATCTTTTTCTGGCTCGCCTGATCCCACTTCGGCACTACGAACTCCCCGGGTTGGGCCTGGCTGACCTTGATTGCGTCCTGCAGCGCATGCACCTGTTCAAGGTCTTTGCGATCTGTGGGGTCGAAGAACAGGCGGATAGCGACAAACACATAGCGTGTGCCGATAGCCTCTTTCGTCAGCGTGTGGCGGCCGGCACCGTAAACGACGGCAGGTACGTAGTGATCTTCGTTGACCACTTGCATCGACATGAACCTCTTACCGGCCTCAGGCAACGTGATCGTGACGGGAGTGGTATCGAGATCGAATACAGCTGAGGAGTAAAGCGTGTCCCGATTCATCCGGATGACATTCTGCGCGTCAATGAGAACCGGTTCACGGCTATGCACAAACTGACCCAAACTTCCATCCGCCACCATTTTGCCCATGTAGAGATCGGACTCGGCACGGACAAAATTTTCGACACCAACCCGTGTCGCCGCATCAGAGGATGACTGAGCGTTCGCGCTCCCAAAAGTTGCCAACGTCAGGGTGACGATGCAGGCCGTGGATGAATATGACATTTGGACCTCTTGATCATATAAAAAGCTATTCCACTCCCCAGCGTCAGACTTTTCTTGTGCATGGATTGTTTGCTGCACCGCTCGCTGGTCTTTGCATTACCTTTTCAGACTGTATAAGAACACCTCGATGGAAACTTGCCATTTGATGCCAAAGGCGAAGCCACCACGCGCCGGTCATCCTGCCGACATGCATGACGCAGCGCCGGTTGGCGGACCTCGCACAGAAATGGCTGCTCAAATCAGGACAGCAAGCTATATTCCGGCGGTTCGAGGCTCCGTGCGTCTCTATTGGATGGCAGCACCTGAAATGGGCCAAATGGTTGGGCGGGGGGAGGGGGCGAGTGGTTAGGCGAAGACGGTATCTTATATTTTAATGATCATGTTTTAAGGCAGAGCGGTAGCGCGACGGCGTGCTCCCAGTCCAGCGCTTGAAGGCACGAGTAAAGTGCGCTTGATCGCTGTAGCCGACCATATAGGCAATTTCGGTCGCGGTGTATTTACCGCTGGCAAGTAACTGAAGTGCCTCGCTGCGACGTGTCTCGTCACGTAACGCGTCGAAGTCGATGCCGCAATATTTTAGGCGACGCTGCAAAGTTCGAGGAGACAGTCCAATTTTTCTTGAAATCGTTATAAGTTTGGATTGTTCCTGATCCGATATCCGCTTGACGAGCACGTCAGCTGTTTCAACTGTCGACCTCAAGGCTTCGGTGGTTTTCCAGGCATCATCCCGAATATATTGCAGGGGGATCTCGAGCAATTCACGATCGAACTCGATCATGTTGTACTCAGCGTTCATTTCAAGGTTCGGGCCTAGGTATTCTTCAAGCGCATCGTCTCCTCTTTCTCTTGGGTTTTTGATATGCACACGTATGGCGGAAGGCTCGCCGGACAGGAGAGGTACTTTTCTAAGTACCGCAAGGCTGCCGAAAGTGAATTGCTTCGGGTCAGCTTCGTGTGGTCCTGTGAACTGGTGGATAAGTTTCGTCGTACGGCCTTCGGTGACGATTTTTACTTCTCCTCCTTGATGCAGTAAGGCCGCATGGGTTGCAGCCAGGGCACACGCCTGGGCTACGTTCGTTGAGCCCAATATCAATTCGCCCCAGGCACCGAGTGAGCGTATTTCGGTCAGCTGTCCCACATATACGCCAGCGAACGGATCCTGTGCGATAGCGGCCATTTCGTTGGCTATATGAAAGCAGGCCGCCCGCGGTAACCATATATCAGAGCTTTGAAAAATTTCAGGAGAAATACCAAAGCGTTGGAAGAACTCCAGCGGCGATACCCCTCGCATGCTCAGATAGGGGGCCATCTGGAGAAAGCTACCAAGCTTGATAGATGGCGTAGCATTCGTCATAGGCGTTCGCACCTGTTTTTAAAGACAATACGCATGGAAATCGTCTTGGTCCGCACGGAAACGCTAATGCAGAACCATTGCCCGACGTAGGCAGATCGGCTTTTGCAGCCTATTCACCATCTTCGCGATGTTTATCGTCTCAGCCATGATTCCTTGGGCCTTTATTTGCTCAAAGAAGCGTTAGCAAGCAAGTGATCGCACAATTGATGGCGCAATAAACTCGGTGGTCTAACCCGTGACAAGATCATCGCGTGTTCGACATTCGCACCGTACCGTCGCGCAGATGGATTTCAAGGAGGAAGCATAGACGAGATTCGCCACGCTCTGAGTGGCGGTGGATTGCAAATGGCTGTCGGTACCCCTGCCGCCAAGGAGGCCAATGCTAAATGGAGGGTTTAGCTGCTCTGACTCGATAAGGCCTCCCAAGCCTTGAGCGAAATGCCTATGGCCAAATGCATCTTGATCCGCACCAGAATTTCACGATCCCAAATGACGGGCAGATTCTTTTGTCGGTGGGCATCAAATCAATCCTTTGGCTGGTGGGATTTGGCCTCACATGCGGTCGCTACTTCGGGAGAGCTGCAATAGGCAGAAGATAAGGGCTTTCATTGCATGGGGTACTTGGCTGCTGCGATATCTTTGACCGAGTACAGTCGGCCGCTGTGCCAACCAAGGTGATACCAGGGTAAGTAAGTGGCCGCTTCTGGCTGTTTTCTCACCTTCGCTTAGCGCTTGAGCTTCCAGGATTTTCCTAGGCTATGAGTGAGTAATTGCAGGGTCAAAAAGTAGTGATAGCGCGTTGATGCAGTGCGCTGGTTTAGAGGGTGATTCAAAAAACACGCAGGTGTTTTTTCTGCCAAGTCCATGGGGTATCGCGTTGCCAGCGCTCAGCGATTGCTGTTTGGATGTGGACACTCTGTGGACGCTGGGGAAAGGCCCAGAAACAACAAAGCCCTCGCATTTCTGCGAGGGCTTCGTTTTGTATGGTGCGGCACCAAGAGTCGAACCGACAGATAACTATTTGTTATTTAATGTGATTTTAGGTGTGTTACACAGCCTCTACCCCAAAGTGTACCCTGAAGATTAGAATAAGCGCTGAGCGCGTTGGAAATTGTCCCCGCGCTAAAATGTCAATTTTTAAGCGAGTGGATGAGACAAATGGACAGGTCTAAGAGTTTAGAGAGCGGAAGCAGTTTGTCCGACGCCTCTGATGAATTTGGTTTATTTTCTCATCCCCTAAACGACATTGACAGGGATGTCCTGAAAGCGGCGTTAATTGCAGAGGGTGAAAAGAGTCAAGAGAGGTTCCCCGAACTCTGTGATTCGTTGTTGTCACAGTTTAGAGCCTCATATCCGCCGCATATTATTGCAATGCTTAGCGCTTACGGCCTTCAGGTGCAGGTTGGAGACGAGGGAGTATCGCGAGAGTCTATGATGCCGGACGTCCAACAGCACCATGTGGAAATCCTCCAGGCATTGGCACTTACTATTCCACACGGTGAATGGGGACAGAGACCAGCGAAACCGTTGGAAATTCAAAAGGTGGTTGAGAATGTGAAGGCTCTTGCTGACGCGTTCATTCATCGTCGATTTCTTTCGATGGTGGAGGAACGAGACGCCTCCCAGCAGACAATACTCATGCTCCAAGAGCGGCTAAGAGCTCATACGCAATTTGTAAGGAATTGGGGTTATTTCGCTGCTGTTTCCAAGATATCAAAGGAACTATATAGTCCTCTAGATCAGGATGTAAAAAAGTTTTTTGGGTTTAGCGCTACTGATCTTATCGACGTGTCGGTTGCAATCTTGAAGCGTTTGGAGGAACGCTCAAGTAAGAGGATGCAGCTTCTTCAAAAGATATTTAGATCGAAAACAAAGGAAAAATTAGTTAAGCGGTACTTCGCTATTTATCCTTATGTAGAAGGAAACCCTTCAGAGTTTCTTAAAGGTTTGCCGAAAGATATTGATCTGATAGGTGTGGCTGGAATTCTACAAGCACACTCCGACATGGTTTTACCATCATTAGCGAGTGTCGAAGTAGAAAAAATTGCAGAGCTGACGAAGCGATCAGAAGATGTTGTTTTGCTCATTCTGAACCGTCTTTCTCTAATGCCGGGGGATCTTGATCGGGAAAATATTCCTAATTTCTTTCTCAGTAATCCAACGTGGATTGCGCCGGGAATTAATATCGCAGGTGGATTTTTCTTTCCAGTTCCGCAAGTCATATTCAGTAATATCCACGCTGTGATGAGATCATTGTTAGACGACGCAGGCTTGCTAGAAAAACTGAAAAAGCGCCGAGCAATTTATCTAGAGGAGAAAATTAAGGATGTAATCGAGGGTGTCTTTCCGACCATTAAGTTTGCGTTAAATGCCAAATGGGTAGTAGGTCAAGATAGATTTGAAACAGATTTTCTTGGCCAAGTCGACCGTGCGATACTTATTGTTGAAGCAAAATCTGCGGCTCTTACTCCCCAAGGTTTACGTGGTGCCCCTGATCGAGTGAAACGGCATGTGCGAGATCTTATCGTCGAACCCGCGGAGCAATCGCATCGTCTCGAGCAAATCTTGTGGAAGGCAAAGTCAGGTGATGCTGATGCTTTAAAACTCACAGCACAACTGGGTTTGGTCGCTGAAAAAGTAGACACCATTATTCGTATCTCTGTAACGCTCGATGACTTTTCGGTAATTTGCAGTGCTGAGGCGGAGTTAAAACGTGCTGGATGGGTGCCAGAGGATCTCCCCTTGGCTCCTACTCTAAATATTGCTGACCTAGCATGTGTTGCCGAAATTCTTAACGAGCCAGCATACTTCCTTCATTATTTTGCAGAGCGTGAACGAATTCAAAAGTCTACGCAAATGATGGGGGATGAGATGGACTATCTCGGCCTTTATCTTGAAACAGGCTTCAATTCCGCAGTCCTTGAAAGCGAGGATACTTGCGTGGCTATAGTTGGTATGTCTCGTTCGGTCGATCACTTTTATAATAGCGCAGACGCAGGCGTTCGAGTCCGAAAACCAAAAGTTAAGCTGCATCCGCATCTTGAGCGTATCGTATTAGAAATACAGCGGAAGGGTGTTGAAGCTTGGACCACTATGGTTATTGATATGCTTAGAATCGGTGATTTTGGGCAACAAACTCAGCTCTTCAAAGAGTTGGAAAATCTTAAAATAAGTGTTCAAAAAAACTACCAAGATCCTTATCACCTATCATCGATGATTATCGAGCCGCCAGCGCACCGAGAAGCAAGTGTGGTTTTTTACGTGTATCCAAAAGCTATTTCAGAGCGGCGAAATGAATCGGTTTCGGAGATTGCTAGTAATGTTCTTGAGGACGGTGGGAAGAAGCGATGTGTTGTTGTGGGGCGTATGATTGAGGAGTGGACTAGACCCTATCAGTTTCTGATGGTCGCTACTCCACCTGTTAATTAATCACTGGGGAGTTATGGAGTGCTAGTCGAGGCGGCTTTGTGAGAGGGTCAAAGTGAAAAGAGAAGTTTGTGTGTGTGAGCGTTCTGTAAATCTGAAAACGCCTCGTTAGCTTTTGATGAACGCCTAATCATCTGCCCATGAGGCTCGCTCTTAGCATACCGACGCAATCCTGTTACAGGACAGAGGCCGCCGAAAGCTATGCATTACTGTGAAAGCTAAGACGCTTCCCTTCTCACTTTGACTATAATTACATTAACTTTATTCATAAGCAGGGCGCAAGTCTTTTTTCGCTAACAAAGATCGTAAAGATGAGACCCCTTGCCAAACGGTAAATCCATTGCTTTTTGAAAGCAGCCGAGCTTGCCCCAATGCATCCCCTTGACTGAGTAGCCGCCCCTGACTGATTTTATGCACGTTATTGTAAAGTGCTGCTCTGTCCGCCTCGTCTATATATGGGCAGCCGATTATATCCACGAACAGCATAAATGCGTCGGTATTTTTGTTTAGGCGTGCTGCGTTATTCATTATGATATGGTCGGCGCTTTTTATTGCTGCCTGCTTTATCGGGCGTAGATCTCGTCTGTTTTTTGAAAAATATAATGCTGCTATTATAGAAAAATAGTCGTTCATCGAACTGCTATTTTCATCCGTTACGCTAAAAAGCACCTGCAAATCGATTTTTGTTAGCTTTTGTTTGTCTGAGCAGATGGAATCAGCGGCTACGGCGATGTTTAATACGTCTGCAGTGCTTGCATGCTTCTTTGACTCTATTATCGCCTTACGGGTGATATCGAGAATTTGAGACTCAAATGCTGGACGAGCAAGCCCAACACTTCTAGCTAATTCGTCCAACTCTAGAAAAATCCTGGCCATTTTATTGGAAGTGGCGGCCCTGATATCCATTAGATAAAGAAACTCTGAAACTGTTAAGACTGCTTGAAATGTCGACTCAAATTTGGTGGAGATTACGGACGTCTCGCCTAGACTTGGTTTTGAGCGGTATCGAATGGTATTCATTTTTCTTGCAATAATTGCTAGAGCAGGGGATGCTAAGTCGGCGTATTTTACTTGGTTGGTTCGTGCTACAGATCTAATCTCCGTGATGATTTTTCGTGATTGTTTTTTCAACTCTCCTATCGCTTTCGATTGTTCAGCTTCTGTCTGAACAGAACCTAAAGCAGATTTGAAAAGATTAATGAAGTCTAGAACTTCAGTTTGGATCTTATTTCTGGCGATAGTTAGATTTGTTATTAGCGGGCGCTCAATAATTTTTTTCTTGCTTTCATTCAAATAAAGATTATATTTTTCCAGCTCTTCAGCTATCACTCGTTCGATTGTTTGGAGGTCTTCAAGGTCATTTGAAAAAATAAAATAATCGTCAACGTAACGTTTTATCGTAGTTTTTGACTGGACTTTTTTAGAGATTGCGATGTCTACGCTTTGAAGTATGATTTCCGCAAATATTCTACAAATTTCCGGGCCTATAATTATTCCGTTAGTCTCGCCCCAGTTGAAGTTTCCTACGAGTTTGTCGAATTCGCTCTCGAAGAATTCTAATCCTCGATTATCTTTGGCAAAAGTTTTCCCCCTCATGCTCCAGGCAATAGAGTGGGTGTAGATAGATGAAAAGCATTTTGCAATGTCTAATTGAACCATGTATTTGTATTCTTGCTCTAATAGTTCGTACTCGCGTGACGAGAAAAATTTATAAATTTGAGCATATGTTTTGTACGAAAAATAAGTTGATGCATATGGTTTTTCTGGCTCAAAAGATCCTTCGACCAGTTCCGGTGCAAATTCATTCAAGGATTCATCTATATAACGACTGTCATAGAATTTTGATGCGACTCGGTAAGGATGTCTTAGGGAGTACGCGCTTCTAGTACAAAGGTGGGATATGTAAATGTCATACTTTCGGTAAAATTCGCTAGCCCTAAGCTGGGTCGCAGGATGAATGATAGATAGCGTTCTGGTTTTTTGGTCGATTTTACCAATCTTTAAACTTGCAGGAATGGTCTCCCCTTTTGTTGATAAGATTTTTGATATTAGTGGTGTCTGATTTGTGTTGGATTTTGCGAATTTATAAAGTTTTTCATTTGTAAAATACAGAGGTAATTCATAGGGTAGGACGTCTGTCAGAAGCATCCGCGCACAGTCTCTGTCTTTAATTTTCTTTATTTTTTTAGACATGATTCCAGCACCTAGTTATTTCTATCACATCTCTGGCACTAAATTTGGTTCTGCGCCGTTTGATGAAACCTGATACGAACGAGTACTTTGTTATTGCGTTCGTCTCTTCTTTTGATATCCCCAGTCTACGCAATGCAGGCCTCGCGAGATTTGAAAAAAAAGTATCAAGTGCAGATAGCGAATTACTTGAGGTCGCTTCCTGAGAATCATCATGGCTGTAGAGCGAATGCGTGTAGGCTAGCCCAGTATATAGTCCTCTTCGGCTTGGATCGCTTGGAAGTAGTTGGTTTCCAGTTAAATATGAAAGCCTATTTTTTAATAGATTTATATTCTTGTTGGACTTAAAGTCTTGTAGAGACAAGAAAATCTTCTGCTTGAGTTTAGATATCTTGCTATCCGAGAGCAGGAGAGTTATTTTGTTTTCTTTTTCATCATTCCGTTTGCCAATTAGTATTTTGTATCCGAGGTATTCCGGAGCCGGAGACACAAGTGAGCTGTCAGATTTTGCACACTTGCAAGAGCGTTCGCATGGACATTTTTCTGGATGGCCACAAATATCACTGCAAGTGCATTTTATACTGAAAATATTACTTTTTGATTCATTGGTTTTAAGTCGATATTTTGATAAGCAGCTTTGCACTTCTCGCTTAAGCGTGACTTCGCCGCAGGTTGCAAATATTACAATGTCGTCAACATACCTAACGGCGAGATAAACTCCAGGAATATTTCTAAGCTCTAGGTCTAGCTGATTTAGATATATTTCAGCTAAGGTGCTGGTGATAATTACACCTCTAGGTAGTCCGCTTTTCTTTAATTCGGGTTTTATTGAATAGGCATGAGAGAAAAAATTGTCTAGAAGCTGCAGTGTTTGGAATGATACATGGCCATCTCTGGCTATTTTGTTCATTAAGCTGGTTCTATGAATGCTCTCGAAACATGATCTGATATCTAACCTGTAGACTGTTTTTGGAGAAGGATCTCTGAGAGCTTGGATGACTAGTTTTACGATGTTGTCTCTACTCGGGCTCTTTATATGATATGCGCGTCTTAAATTGTCATTTATTTTTCTTAAGGTTAACGCTTCGTCTAGGCTTTTAGTCCTGACAGTTGTTCTCTTTTTTTTACTTTTCTTAGTTACGAATGTGCTGAGTTTTATGAAGTTCATTTGATTCTGGGCAATGCGTAGCTCCAGAGAAATCAGATATTTAGACCATTCATCGTTGGTTTCCAGATGATCATTGTTATCAGGGGTTAGCCCGAATTGTTTTCTACGCTTTCGCATCCAGTTTAGGTTTTTTGCTGTGAAATCCTGAGTAGGCGAGTTCATAGTCTTCCCTGAATAGCAGCGCAAATTGAAATTTGAAAGGCTAAATACAATTTACTATGCGACTTGATTCTGATATGGCGGCTTCAGCAGAAGCTATCAGAGATGCTGTCGCTGCGTCTATAGTCCTCGCTTGACTGTCTAGACAGACAGAAAGAGGACTTAATTTTCACGTCTTGATGGCTTAGATCCGAACCATGACTTGCCAAGCCGTAAGACGATCAACTGGACAGTGAGCCAGAAGTAATATCGTGTTGGCTCTGCACGATCTCGTAACTCCTGGTCCATAAACCATGCAAGATGTTTTTGCTGCCATGTCCATGGATTGTTACGTTTCCAGCGATTAGAAATTGCGGTTTGAATAGTCACAGCCTGACGAAGGTGGCGCCGACGGGTCGTATGAGATCCGGAGAGCACGCCGTTCAAAAATACCTCCATATCGAAAGGATTTGCCATCTTCAGCCACCGATATACGCACGGACCACATCGATGCGACTGTGCCCAAGCTCATAGCTGATTTGTGCTCGGGCTTCCCCATCAAGAGGTCGGTGGTGCTGGAGGCACCTGCCTCCGTTGATGGGCGCTAGGTGATGGGTGATCTGCTCATAGCGTTCGCACGCATAGGCTGCGCGCAGTTCGTGGAATCCTTTGAGTTTGTGCGTATGGAGGATATCTCGGGCGGGTCGGACGATTCCCTGCTGGAAATCGATGTAGCGTTCGTTCGGTGCAAGCAGGTTGCGGCTACCGTCGGGCGAGACCTGTTCGGTAAACCTCAGTGCGTCACGAATATGATCATCTACCGTAAGCCAACGAGGTGCTGACGCGCCTGAACGGCCACCTTTGGTGCCGTCCTGGATGTTGATCTTGCCGAATTGCTCAGCTTCACGTTTTAGACGGGGAAGGTCGGCCAAGATGGCCTCGCGCAAACGCATGCCGGTGGCGCGTGCCAACTGCACGATGGCGGCGGCACGGGGATACTGTTCGCGGAGTGCATCGACGATGCGCATCACGTGTTCGCGATCCTGGCCTTGTGGAACTGTCATGCGGATGGTGGTGCGCTGCATTTCCAACGCCTTGCTCGGACTCTGCACTTTCACGTACTGATCACCGCGAAGCGCTGCCATGGTTCGGTTGACGCTGGACAATCGATTTTGTGCGGTGGCGATCGCGAGGTCGCCGCGCTCGACCAAGTGATGCAGATGCGCCGCGTAATCCGACAAGATCTGGCGATCTATCTGCCGTGCATCGTTGAGTCCTGGTCCGTCGTCTGAGCGACACCAGCGCACGAATGCCTGCCAACGATCACTGTGCGCTTTGACGGTCCCGTAATGTCCGCCGCCAAACATGTCCTGCAACGCCTGCGGTCCGGCGTAACTCAATTGCCGACCATAGCCAAAATTACGCCCACCCCGTCTACCGACCAATGCCATGACCAAACTCCTCTCGAAGCCACACTTGTAAAACCTTCCCCACGTCATCCCGCCACGAATGTTGAGTGTTATCAGGGATCAAGGCCCCTGCGACCTGTGAGGGTTGTCCACTAACGCGGGACTGGCGGCTCCTTACGACCGGGAACTTGGGCATCTCATGATCTGGCCTCCTGAACACTTCCGGGGAAGTGGGCGGGTGGAGGCTGCGCTGGCTGACGAGGCCAGTGCCGCGAGATCCTGAGTCGGGTGAAGGCAGTGAAGCGATGACCGGGGCATGCCTGACTGTCAGTCAGGTGCAGTCCATTCCGTGGGCTGCGGCACCATCATCGGTATCGCTGTTGCTGGTGACTTTTCGGTGTTTGTCACGCCGATTGTCACGAGGGGAAATGCCGCAAAGCCTTGTACGAGTTGGGCAGCAGCAGTGGTAGGAGCGCCCGTCTCTTTCCGGGAGAAAGAGACGGGCGCAGGTTGGCGCACGGGAATGGCCAAGCGGATAGGTTGCTGCAGGGCAGCTATGAAAGGGGATGAGTTGCCGCAGTGGGCACACTGGTAAAAGTAGGCATCCATCACATCGCTGTGACCGTGCGAGCCGCCGGACGCTAATCGCACTTTGGGAGAACCACCACGGTGTGGCGTAGCCTTAAAGGTTCTGGCTACCTGGGTTGCTGTCAACGACAGCGCTTTGCCCGATCTTTTCTACGCCTGTGGATAATTTGGGTCAAGGCTCGAATTGTAGGGGATTCTGCGGCTGTGGATGAAATTATCCACCGGTGGAAATCTGTGGTTTTCCACAGACAGTTGCGTGGGCTTTAGATTTTTAAGTGAGGTCCATCCAAACAGGGCGGCTTTGCAGCCCTGTTTGGATGGACCTGCTTGGCCAAGCGGATCACTGAGATATGAAGACCGAGCGCTAACTCAGTTGCGCCACGTTTTGCTTTTAAGCGAGTGACGTTCGGTCCGGTCTGGTTCGTGAATTCGTGGGGGGTGACATGCTCCTGTCGATTTGCGGGAGAAATGCGCCTGCTTCGGGTGGAAACGGTCAGAGGGAGTTCTTAATCTGTGACTGGATGACATGGTGATCGGCACTGTGATCTCAAAAGGAGCATATCAATGAGACCGAATTTCTTTCTGGACGATGAAGATGAAGCCATCGCCAAGAGCTATTTCAAGAAGGTTAATAGCATTGGTTTTGTTTGTGTCGGTTTGGCGTTGACGATAATCACAATGCCTCATCCCGAGCGCGCTGCATGGTTTGTCTTCGCGGTAGCAATCATCTATGCGTTTAGCCACGGCGATGGTTACAGGAAGATTGTTGCCAGCTATTTGTTGCGTCATAAAGGGTTCGGCGGTGGTATTCGTTTGGTGTTGAAAGTCGCTCTCTTCGTGTTGGGCACAAGTCTGTTGTCTGGGATTGGGCTTCAGATCTTGACGCCTGAGGTTTTAGGCATCCTCCCATAGCAGGACTGTCTCAGTGACCTGGGTGGCGGATTCAATCATTGATCCGCTTCACCTTTATCCGGGTAACATTCGCCCCAATCTGATTAGCGAACTCATGCGGAGTGACATGCTCTTCACGGTTGGCTTCCAGGTACCGGCTCCACCAGTTCATGATCAGCCTGCGCTCCTCAATGAACTCGGCCTTGTGGATGTAAGCGGCGCGGACGTTGTTGCGCTCCTTGTGACTCATCTGCCGTTCAATGGCTGTCTCCGACCACAATCCTGACTCGATCAGTGCGCTGCAGGCCATCGAACGAAACCCATGTCCGCAGATATCAGTTTTGGTGTCGTATCCCATCGTCCGTAGCGCGTTGTTCACGGTATTTTCGGACATGGGTTTCCAGGGCTTGGCATCGCCTGCAAACACCAGGTCGAATTTACCGGTGAGGGCGTGGATCTGTTCAAGCAAGGCCACAGCTTGCGGCGATAAGGGTACAAGGTGGATGTCCCCGGCCATCTTCGTACCCCTTGTGGAAAAGGGTACTCCCTCCAGCGCTGGCCGAGTGTCTGGGATTTCCCAGGTGCCGCGCTTTAGGTCGAACTCGCTCCAGCGTGCGAAACGCAGCTCGCTGGAGCGTACAAACACATGCAGCGACAGCATCACCGTCAGACGAGTAAGTGCCCGGCCTTTATAGGTGTCGATCCGCTCCTGTAGTTCCGGCAGTCGCGATAAGGGTAGAGCGGGGCGATGTACCACCCGCGGGGCTTTGATCAAGCCTTCGAGGTCGTAAGCAGGGTTTGCGGTGATAAGCCGGAGGCGTTTTGCCTCGCGCATGATGCTCTGCAGGTAGTTTTGTACCCTTAAAGCAACGTCTATCGTTCCGCGCTTCTTGATTGCTTCCAAGGGCTGCATTAGGTCATGGGTGTCTAATTCGACAATGGCGCGGGCGCCGATCAGCGGCAACACGTGGGTTTTGAGGCGGCTCATCACAGTCTTGGAGTGGCCTGGAGCCCACTTGGCCGACATTTCCGTGTGCCAGTCCAGCGCAACGCTTTCAAAGGTTCTGCCTTTGATCACGGCTTCCGCCTTGGCTTGGTGCTTGGTCTCTATGGGATCAATGCCATCCGCCAGCATTCGCTTGATCTCCAAGCGCTTGCGGCGCGCATCGGCGAGGCCAATGACAGGGTAGTTGCCGAACGAGGTCAGTCCTTCCCGTCCATCAGGTTTGACGTAACGGAGCCGCCAGCCTTTGCGGCCATTGGGTTGGACTAGAAGGTAGAGGCCGTCGCCGTCGAAAAGCTTGTAGGCGCGGTCGGTGGGCTTGGCTGAGCGGCAAGCCGAATCAGAGAGTGGAGCAGTGGTGCGCGACATAAGGGTACTCCCTTTTATCGAAGTGACCTTTACCCCCAACTCTACCCTTAAACCGGTTGGAATCCACAAGGATTCACCGGAATCCGACGGAACGCCAAAACGAAAAAACCCGCCAAAAGGCGGGTTTTTCGGGGGTTCCAGAGATTTTGAAAGCCTTCTCTGGAACCTTGTATGGTGCCGGCACCAGGAGTCGAACCCGGGACCTACTGATTACAAGTCAGTTGCTCTACCAACTGAGCTATACCGGCGTGTTGGGCGACGATTATAGCGATTGGCGAGATTCTGTAAACCCCTGAATTCTGACTATTTTTATTCGGGGTTGGGCCTGGGTTGCCAAGCCGTGAATTCCTTGAGGTTCGGCGGGGAGGGAGGTGTACCGGGTTGACCCTTTGTGTTCTGTTTTGCGGCCCCTCACTCGGGGGGGCTTTCGCATGCCACGTCGGTAACCGTTCTGCTCAAGGGTGCTAGCAGGTGCGGTTGATTCCCGGGCTGGAACTGTTTGAAGTTGGCGTGTCAGTCACTGGCGGGGTGGATGCTATGGGCTATGCTCCGCCGAGCCATTTCATGGTGATGTTCCAGCGCCGTGTGGGTGATTTCCCAGCGCATTATTTCGCATTAAAGAGCCGCTGAATGGGCAGTTATGCCCTTTCGCTTGAAGGCTTATGCACAACGGCGGCTGCCGAATGACGGCGGGTGGCCGGGTTTTGTGATGCCGTTCTCATTTGCACGCAAATAGCTGTTTTTTCGGTTTTTTATTCATGTGAACAAAAAACGACCAGGTACTGTTTCAGCGCCGAAACAGTGTTTTAACTGGATCCAGGATTATTCCATCAACAGAGTTATCCACAGGCTGGGGCGTGTCTGCGCGGTCTATCGGCGCTCGGCCAACAGCATCAGGTTACGTGGCGTCAACGGTGTTTCACAGAACTGCCCAAGGCGAACGTTGTAGCCTTTTTCTTCCAGTAACAGCGCCCGATCCAGCACCAGCCACAACTCCAGCGGCCGACGGAACAAACCGCGCAGCAGTTCCAGGTTGCGGACCTGTGCCAGGCGTTGCCAGCCGTCGGCTTCGAGGGCCGCCCAGTCATGTTCGCCGACTGTGGATAAGTCTTTCAGCACCGCCAGGTCGCGGCAGTAGTTGGCAAAAGATTTGGCCAGCCAACTGCTGGGCAGCGATGGAGTTGGCAGGTAGTCGTCAGCGCCGCGCAGTTGCCGTTGCAGCAGGTCGAAGGCCAGGCGCCGGGCCATGGACGCATCGCGTTGACGTCTGACGCGAGCGCCCGCGGTAACGGTCTCGCTCAGTGGCAGTGCCAGATCATCCAGTGAAAGCGCCAGGCCAGAAGCCTTGGCCGCGACCGACAGCGGTTGATACTCACGGGTACTGATGCGGTTGTAGCAGCAGGGGGCGATGGCCAGTTGTTCACAACCCGCCGCGCTGGCCAGTTGCATCAACCGCACATGCAGCTCGCCACAGGCGTGCAGGGCGACCGGGGTGTGGTCGGGGCTCAGGCGCGCAGCCGCATCGGCGGCCATCACGTCTTGCTGGTGATGATTCACTGCGAGGTGATGGTGCTGGCTGAGTGCCTGGCCGCTGGCGATCAGCGTCGGGTCGAACTCCAGGCATGTCAGTTGCTGGTCGGGTTGCAACAGGTGTCGGCCCAAATGCCCTTTGCCTGAGCACCAGTCGAGCCAGTGCCGGGGTGTTGTAGAGAACGTCAGGCAAGCGGCGAAGGCTTCGATCTGCTGCCATTTGCGGCCGGGTACGTCGACGTTAAGGCGCCGGGTCGAAGGTTCAAGTGCATGGACAGGGAGATTGCCTACAGCGCTGAGCGCAAAGGCTTGCGCCGCCAGTGCCGGAAAAGGCGCGGGCGCGGGCAGTTGTTCGGGGTGGTTGTGGCTGTTTTCCGCGTCTTCCAGCGACCGCTGGCGTAGCCAGTTCGCCAGTTCCGGGTGGTTTCCTTCCCATGGCAGGTGCCGATGGGTGAACGGGCGCGGGCGCCACAGGGCTTGATGTTCGGTCAGGAATGCGTCCAGTGCCGTGAAACGGGCGAGCAGTTGCTCGCCCGTCAGCACCGGTCGGTCAACGCCCCTGGCAGGCATCGACGCGCAACCAGCGCTCCAGCAGCCGGAATGCCTGAACCAGCATAAAGGACATCAGCAAATAGAAAACCCCAGCGGTGAAGAACATATCTACGGATAGATAATTTCGGGCAATGATCGTGCGGGTCATGCCCGTCAACTCCAGCAGCGTCACCGTACTTGCCAGCGAACTCGCCTTGAGCATGAGAATGACCTCGTTGCTATAGGCTGGCAGGCCAATCCGTGTGGCACGGGGCAAGATGATGAAGAAGAGCGCCTTGGCCTTTGACATACCCAGCGCGCGCGCGGCCTCAATTTCGCCGGGCGGAATGGCCTGGATCGCGCCGCGTAAGATTTCGGCGATGTAGGCTGCGGTGTGCAGGGTCATGGTTGCCGTTGCACACCAGAAGGGATCGCGCAGATATGGCCACATGAAGCTTTGGCGCACGACATCGAACTGGGCGAGACCGTAATAGACTAGGAAAAGCTGAACCAGCAGTGGTGTGCCGCGGAAGAAAAAAATGTACGTATAAGGCAGTGCGCGCACGTACCAGAGCTTAGACGAGCGGGCGATGCCCAGTGGAATGGCGAGAATCAGACCGACGATGACGGCGATACTGACCAGTTCAAGAGTAAGACCTGCCCCCTGAATGAATTTCGGCAGCCACTTGTAGATGACTTCCCATTCCATTACGTCATCCTCGAAAAACCGCGTGCGGCGCGTTTTTCCATGAAGTGCATTCCCGTCATCGCGAGGGCTGTCAGTCCCAGATACATGACGGCAGCCACCATGAAGAAGGTGAATGGTTGCTTGGTAAAGGTCACTGCGTTCTGGGCATGACGCATGATTTCTTCCAGGCCGATCACTGACACCAGCGCGGTGTCTTTCATCAGGATCATGAACAGGTTGCCCAGCCCCGGCAGGGCAATGCGCCACATCTGCGGCATGATCAGCCGGGTGAATATCCGCCACTTAGACAGGCCCAGCGCCATGCCCGCTTCACGGTGGCCCTTGGGGATCGCCAGGATTGCCCCGCGGAACACTTCCGTGGCGTAGGCGCCGAAGCACAGGCCCAGCGCGATCACACCGGCGGCGAAGGCGTTGAGTGCCAGGTCGGGATTGCCGAAGAACTCGCCCAGGGCACGCATCAGGTTGACGGTGCCGAAGTAGATCAGCAGCACCCAGAGCAGTTCCGGGATGCCTCGAACCAGGGTCGAGTAAGTGCCGCCAAGCCATTGCAGCGGCTTGTACGGGGAAGTCTTGGCCAAGGCGCCGAGCAGACCGAGCACCAGCCCCAGGCACAGGGCCGTGAGCGCCAGTTTGACGGTCATCAGCGCACCAGCGGCGAGCGCCGGGCCGAATCCGTAGAGATCGATAATCATGGATGGGTATTCAAATCGCAGCAGGCTTTGCTAAGGACCGGCCACCGCGTCACGCGGCGCCGGTCAGGCAGCTCAGGATCAATAGATGCTGAACGGGAAGTACTTGTCGTTGATTTTCTTGTAGGTGCCATCAGCGACGATTTCTTTCAGCGCGACGTTCAGGTCGTTGCGCAGTTTGTCGTCACCCTTGCGCACGGCGATGCCGATCTTGTCGCTTTCCACCACCGCGTCGCCCTTGAACTCGTAGTTCTTGCCGGCGTCGCTTTTCAGCCAGTCGTAGTTGGCGTACTTGTCCGCGAGGATGGCGTCGACGCGACCGGACGTCAGGTCCAGGTAGGCGTTTTCCTGGGTGTCGTACAGCTTGATAGTGATGTCATCGCCGTAGGTATCTTCCAGCCAGGTGCCGGCCAGGGTGGCGCGCTGGGTGCCGATTACCTTGCCTTTGAGCGAATCCTTGTCGGTTTTGAGGTCGACGTTCTTCGGCGCAATGAACTGCAGCTTGTTGGAGTAGTACGGGTCGGTGAAATCAACGGCCTGCTTGCGCTCGTCGGTGATCGACAGGGAAGAGATCAGGAAGTTGAATTTCTTGGCGTTCAGCGCCGGGATGATGCCGTCCCAATCGGAGGTCACGACTTCGCATTCGACTTTCATCTTGGCGCACAGGGCGTCGCCGATGTCCTTGTCGAAACCGACTACCTGGCCGCTGGCATCTTTGTTGTTGAACGGCGGGTAGGCCGCTTCGATGCCCATCTTCAGTTTTTCGGCAGCCATGGCGTTGGCCGAAAACACCAGGGTGGCGGCCGCAGCCAGGAAGAGTTTCTTGTAAGTCTGCATGTAGTTAGCTCCGTTAGCGGTTGCTGGACATGAATTGTTTGCAGCGCGCCGAAAGCGGGTTCTCGAACACCTGCTGTGGCGATCCTTGTTCCTCGACCAGACCTTGGTGGAGGAACACCACTTCACTGGACACCTGGCGGGCAAAGCCCATCTCATGGGTCACGAGCAGCATGGTCCGGCCTTCTTCGGCCAGGGCACGGATCACATTAAGTACTTCCTGAACCATTTCCGGGTCAAGCGCGGAAGTGGGTTCGTCGAACAGAATGACCTTGGGTTGCATCGCCAGCGTGCGGGCGATGGCGGCGCGTTGCTGCTGGCCGCCGGAGAGTTGCGCCGGGTAGGCGTGGCGCTTGTCGGCGATGCCGACCTTGGCCAGCAAGGCTTCTGCGGTTTCGATTGCATCGCGCTTGCTCTGGCCGAGCACCCGGCGTGGCGCCTCGATGATGTTGTCGAGCACGCTCATGTGCGGCCAGAGATTAAAGTTTTGAAACACAAAACCGATCTCGCTGCGCAGCCGGTTGATCTGTTTGCCGTCGGCGGCGACCAGTTCACCGTTTTTCGCAGGCTTGAGCTTGAGCTCTTCGCCGGCCACCAGGATTTGGCCCTGGTTCGGGTTTTCCAACAGGTTGATGCAACGAAGGAACGTGGACTTGCCGGAACCGGAGGAACCCAGGATCGAGATCACATCGCCGTCGCGGGCGGTCAGCGAGACGCCTTTGAGCACCTCAAGCTGGCCGTAGCGTTTGTGCAAGTTGCGGATTTCAAGCGCGGGCGTGGCCTCAGCCATGTGCGGTCCTCATTGTGTTCTGTTGTGCTCCAGCTGTTGGGCGGCCTTACTGGGAGCGCCAAGCTAGCATGGCGTTCGAATCGCAGCCAACAGCCCCGCGGGGCGTAAACGGACAGTGTGCGGCAGGTTGTCGCATCAGCGCAGCAGACTGTCGCGCCATCAACAACCGAACGCCCGTTTGAAGCCATGATTGCGCGGGTGTCGCGTAAAAAAAGGCGCGATGGTGCCAGCTTTGGCCGGGTGTTGGAAGCGCTAACCGGTCAAACGTTCCCGATCCGCACTTTTATTGTGCATGACACACTTTTTACGTGTGTTTGTGGTGCGTCCGTTCGTTCTTGATGTGTGTGGTCGGGTAACGCTCTGGCGAAAGGCCATTAATCTCAATGAGTTGCGATGACTGACCGGTCAGTCTGCAAGCCGCGAGGAATCTAGCGTTGAAATATTTTGGCGCAATTATTGCGTAAATTATAAGGAACGCCCTGTTGGATTCTTTTTACGAGAAGGAACGCCAGACGGGGTGAACGCTTCGCTTTCCTCGCAAAGGTAGTTTCAATGAGCAGTACGCAAAGCTCCAATGACCTCGAACAGGGGCTCAAACCGCGGCATGTGACCATGCTGTCGATTGCCGGCGTTATCGGTGCCGGGTTGTTTGTCGGCTCCGGCCACGCTATCGCCGAGGCGGGGCCTGCGGTGCTGCTGGCTTATGCGGCCGCCGGTACGCTGGTGGTGCTGGTGATGCGCATGCTCGCCGAAATGGCCGTCGCCTCGCCGGACACCGGCTCGTTTTCGACTTACGCCGACCGCGCAATCGGTCACTGGGCCGGTTTTACCATCGGCTGGTTGTACTGGTGGTTCTGGGTGCTGGTGATTCCGCTGGAAGCCAACGCCGCTGCCACCATCCTGCATGCGTGGTTCCCGGGCGTGGCGATCTGGGCGTTCACCCTGGTCATTACTTTGTTGCTGACGGCGACCAACCTGTTCAGCGTGAAGAACTACGGCGAATTCGAGTTCTGGTTTGCACTGATCAAGGTCGTTGCGATCATCGGATTTGTGATCCTCGGCATTCTGGCCATCTTCGGCTTCCTGCCGACCAGCCAGGTCAGCGGTGTTTCGCATCTGTTCGACACCCAGGGCTTCCTGCCGAACGGTATGGGCGCGGTGTTGGCGGCGATGCTGACCACCATGTTCTCGTTCATGGGCACCGAGATCGTGACCATCGCAGCCGCCGAGTCGAAAAACCCTGGCCAGCAAATCTCCAAGGCTACCAACTCGGTGATCTGGCGGATTGGCTTGTTCTACCTCGTGTCGATCTTCATCGTCGTGGCCCTGGTGCCCTGGAACGATCCTGCGCTGGCGAACGTCGGTTCCTACCAGACCGTGCTCGACCGCATGGGGATTCCGAATGCCAAGCTGATTGTCGACATCGTGGTGCTGGTTGCCGTGACCAGTTGCTTGAACTCGGCGCTGTACACCGCCTCGCGGATGTTGTTCTCCCTGGGCAAGCGTGGCGACGCGCCGGCCGTGGCCAAGCGCACCAACAGCAGCGGCACGCCGTACTGGGCTGTGATCCTGTCCACCGCAGCGGCGTTTCTGGCGGTGTTCGCCAACTACGTGGCCCCGGCGGCGGTGTTCGAGTTCCTGCTCGCCAGCTCCGGCGCCATTGCCTTGCTGGTGTACCTGGTGATTGCGATTTCGCAATTGCGCATGCGTCAGAAACGCATGGCGGCCGGTGAAACCATTGCTTTTCGCATGTGGCTGTTCCCTGGCCTGACCTACGCGGTGATCGTGTTCATCGTGGGCATCCTGACCATCATGCTGTTCCAGCAAGAGCACCGCGTGGAGATTCTTGCCACCGGCCTGCTGAGCGTACTGGTGGTGGCGGCGGGGCTGCTGGTGGCGCGTCGTCGCACGCTTGCGAAGCGTGGCGCGCTGGTATTGAACTGATCCGCACCCCGTAACGCAAAACGGCCGCTGTCAGTGATGACAGCGGCCGTTTTTGTTTCCGGGGCTTGCGGCGTGGTTACTCGCTTTTGGCCTCGGGCTCGTCCAGCGACTCGCGATAGCTGTCCAGCGCACTGCCGAAGTCGGTGATGAACTGCGGTTCTGTGAGCCAGGCCTGGGCTGCTTCACGGTCCATTCCGTCGGCCCACATGCGGTAGTCGATCAGCATGTCGGCAGCCAGGTGCGTGGCGGCCATGGCTTCGTTCTCGGCGTTTTCCATGTCCAGCAGTTCTGGATGGTCGTTGATGATCCCGCTGAGCGACGTCAGCAAGGTCATCAGCATGTCGTTGCGGCTGATGGCTTCTGCTTCGCGCATGTTGCCGAACATCGCCAGGGTGTACTCGGGCATCTGCTCGGCGGGCGCGTTCGGGTCGTCATGCATGGCGATGGGTTTTCTGCCGCTGATGCGAATCTGCTTGGCTTTGATCTTGGCGCGTTTGGCGCGTTTCTGTTGTTTGTTCGTGGCAGCCATGTACTTCGTTCCGTATTCGTGTGGGGGAGGGCAGCTCAGGTCGGGGCGCTGCGGAGCACTAACCGTCCGGGCGTGCCGGGGTGCAGTTCGCCGTTCTGTAGCCAGGACAATGCAATGGGCCATAGTGTGGCTTGGTACGGGCTGCGAAAAAAGGCGAAATGTCCGACTTCCACTTCGCCGATGTCTTCGGGGGTGATTCGCAGGTGGGTGTTGGCACTGGCGGTGAAGTAGCCGAGCAAGCGCTCGATGGCGGGGACAGTGCCGTAAGGATCGTCGCTGAGGCTGATGGCCAGGGCTTGCGCGGTGACCGCAGCGAACGACAGGCCTTCAGGTTTCGCGGCGATGACCCGACCGCTGGGCCGTTGTTCATAGCGGGCGGTCGGGGTGCTCCAGTCATGGACGACACCGGCGGGCGTGTCTTCGAGCCAGCCCAGGCGTTTGCCGGGAAAGTAGCCGTAGCATTTCGTCATGAGTGGCATGAACAGGTGCCACTTGATGAACATCCGCCAGCGGCTGGCCGAGGCGTAGTCTCGCCAGTAAGCGAATTGCGCGCCCACGGTGACCAGGCGTCGGATCGCGTGCCCGGAAGCGGCCAGCCCGGCTGCGCAGCCGCCAAAGCTATGGCCGACCACGTCGATCGGCTGGCCGGGAAACTCCCGTAGCGCCCGTTGCAGCATGGCCTCGAAATCCAGTGCGCCCCAGTCTGACCAGGAGGCCTTGAACCCGCGCAAGGAGGCCGGGCGTGATTCGCCGATGCCTCGGTAGTCATAGGTGATGACATCAAAGCCATTGGCAAACAGGTAGTCGGCAAAGCGAAAGTAATGCCGGCAACGTACGGAGGTGGCCGCGTTGATAATGACGACCGGGCGGTCGTCAGCGTGCCGCGGATGACGCCACGTGAAACCGCCGAGCACAACCCCGTCGGCAGCGGGCTCTCGGAATGAGTTGCACGGGCCGAGGGCTGGTCGTGGCTCTTCAGCCTGGGCAGGCCGCGGTGGTGTCCGGGAGGGTGTGATCGGCGCGTTCATTTGAGAGAGACCTGGGCTCAGTTGCTGCCCACGATAGTCTTCATGTGGTGGGGGAACAATCTGCAGGTATTCCCCCGCGACTGCTAATTCGCAGTAATGGAGCACAACGAGAAACGGCCGCTGTCAGGTATGACAGCAGCCGTTTTTTTCGACTCGCAGAGTCAGCGTGGCGATTTCTGCAGCGCCTCGGAGGCCGCGACATAGTCAGCCTGGAACTGCGGGCTTTCGATCCAGGCCAGGGCCTTGGCTTCGTCCGCCTCGGTGGACCATTGGCGGTACTCGATCAGTGCCGCGAGGATGAAGTCCGTAGCCTCTTCCTCGCCTTCCTGCTCAAGCACCAGTGCCAGCAGCGGGTCTTCCAGGAAGGCTGTGCACAGCGCTTGCTGGCTGATTTTCTCGGCGGTGCGCATTCTGCCGAACAGGTCGGACAAATCCACCGACTCGAAGTCGATGCGGTCGTCGTTCGGGTCCAGGTCGACCTGAGGCGCTGCTCGCTGGGTCCTGTTTTGTTTAGCCTTGGCTTTTGCGCGCTTGGCTCGTTTCTGTTGTTTGTCCGCGGATGCCATTGGCGTTGGTCCTCTATCCAGGCGCAGGGTGAGCTATTGAAGCGCAGTTGTGCGAAAAACCGAAGGGAACATTCACGGTGTGGGTGTTTTAGCCGTGTGTGCCTTGAAGCAGGTAGCCGGTTTTGTGCAGGGCTTCACGCCTAATTGATCTAATCGGCCACGGGGTGGGGCATAAACTTATAAGAGCGAGGCTTTGTTTTGCATCCCTCGTGAACAGCAGGCCCGCGTAGCGCGATCGCTGCGCAGTGCAGGCAAAGAACTGCGATGCCGCCACTTTGTGGGTACGGGCAATCAGGGTTGGCATCGCCTTCGACGGGTTCTGTACGAGCCCTGGGAGTCGTTATGAAGTCCTTTAACGCATTGGCATTTTCCACCGCGCTGGCAGCGGCACTGTCGGTGTGGCCTTCCTCGATTTTGCTGGCTGCCAGCCCAAGCCAGGAGCCGATCGACATGTCGGTCGTCCAGTTGGAGCCACAACAACAAAACGGGATCTCGTACCTGTCAGGGGGCATTGGCCTGGATGAGTCGCGGGCGATTCATCAGGCCAAGGGTTACAACCTGCATCTGACGTTCTCCACGGGGCCGGCGAATGAATATGTACCGGATGTGGATGTGATGATCCAGAACATGCAGGGCCACTCGGTACTGGCGCTGAATCAGGTCGGGCCTATCGTTTATATCAATCTGCCTGCGGGCAGGTACAACGTGACGGCGACCCGTAACGGGCAGCAGGAACAAAGCTCGGTGACGCTGGTGGGAGGCACTATCCGGGACGTGAATGCGCACTGGAAGGATGCCAAATGACGGGTGCTTGAGGCCAGAAGTGAAGAGCGACAATCACCGCTGTCTGGCCTGTTTGGAACACATGCCCCGGTTGTCGGGGCATGTGAGTGTGTGGGGGCTGCCCTGCCTGTTCGATCCCGTTCGCGATACGGCTGTTGGCTATCGATGAGCCAGGCTTGCTAGAGTGCGGTTCCTCTTTCCATCCACAGGGATTCGCATGGGAACGTACCGCTTGATCCTGGCCTTGCTGGTGCTGGTGTCGCACATGGGGCTGACAGTCCTGGGGTTGAATCCCGGGGTGGTCGCGGTGATTTCGTTCTTCATGCTGTCGGGCTATGTGATGACCGCGCTGATCAAGCGCTACTACCTGGCCCCCGGGTCGATTCCCGACTTTTACCTGGACCGGTTGATGCGGTTGTAGCCGCAGTATCTTTTCTATCTGACGCTGAGCGTCATCTACTTTTTTGCAGCCGATGTGCATGACTTTTTTGTGCACGCGATCACCTGGCAAAGCCTGATCCTGAACGCGCTGATCGTGCCGAACAGTTTTTACATGACGCCGCTGATGGCCGACGGCGTGATTATCCCGCCCGCCTGGTCGTTGGGGCTCGAAGCCTGTTTTTACCTGGTGATTCCGTTTTTGCTGATTTTTCGCCTGCGCTGGCTGGCATTCGGCAGTTCGCTGGTGGTGTTTCTGTTCGCCTATTCGACGACGATCAATACCGATTGGTTTGGCTACCGGTTGCTGCCGGGCACATTGTTCATGTTTCTGCTGGGCAGTTTTCTGTATGAGAAGGGCCGGTACGAGACGCTGGCGATCGTGGCCACTTGCGGGTTGTGCTGTGCGTTGCTGGTGGCGACCCTGGTGTTCGGCGTCAACAGGGTGCCCTTCAATGCCGAAGTGCTGCTGGGGATTGTCGTCGGGGTGCCGATGATTTTCCTGTTGGCGCGAACGTCATCGGGGCCGCTGGACCAACTGCTGGGCAACATCAGCTACGGGGTTTTTCTCAATCATTTCCTGCTGATCTGGGTCTGGCGCACCTTTGGGATGACGACACCCACGTACCTGGACATGCTCACCTTGATGGCAGCTTCGATGGTGTTGGGGTGGGTCAGTTACCGCTTGGTCGAGAAGCCGGCGATTGCGTTGCGCAGTCGGTTGCGCAAGCGGATGCAGGCCACCTCGTCCGCTTCGGCGGGGCGGCCTACGGCTTGCGATCAGGCGCCAAGGCCCGACTGACCCGAAACGACACGCCAGCCAGTATCACCAGCACCGTGGCTATCACGCTGTGCCAGATAAGCGTGAAGCGATACATCCTGGCGTCTTCTGTGAGCCTGTAGAGCGTTTTGGGGCCGAAACGGGTCATCGAGTTGATGGCGCCGTGCATCAGGCCGTCAACCACGCTGAAGGCTGTCAGGCAGGCCATTACGGCCAGCAGGGCAGCGAACCCGAGAAACAACCGTGCATCGCGACGCGAGGCTGGGGGCGTGGGCTTTTTTCTGCGGGTCATGCTGCTCACTGTCCTTGTGCGGGGCTGGGCTCATCGCATTGGAGGGCGCGCAGGGTCATTCAATGCCATTACACTTGCGCGCTGCGAATGCGCGTAGTTTTCCATGGATACGGCAAGTCGTCGCGTCACAGTACAGCGCACCGTGTGAACTCGATAAAAGGAAACAGGATTTGAAACGGATTTTACGCCTTGGGGTTCTCCTGGGGCTGATGGCGAGCGTGGCGGGTTGCGGGACCATGCTGGGTCGATTGGGCGCAGAGTCGCAAGCCGATTATTACAAAGGCGTCGATGGCGGGCTGATGCTGCTGGGGGTCAACAAGACGGGGGGCGAAGGCTCGCCTGCGGGCATTTTGTGTTACGTCTCGCTGGTCTGCCCGTTGGTGACCGTGGTGTCACTGCCGGTGGATGCGGCGCTGGACACGGTGTTTCTGCCAATCGACTACGTCAATACGCTGTGATGGCCAAGTCTCGTCGCCCTGCCACGCCCGAGGCAATCGCGGACCCGCTGCCGGTCTCGGGTGAGGTCTCGATCAAGCTGTTTCCCGATAGCATCTGCATGATCGATGGCCGGGGTGACCTTGAAATATTTTGCCAAGCCCGACCTTGGGCTGCATGGTCGTTCAAGCTCGGTTGGCCGGCGGCGGTGATCGGGTTTTTCTGGGCGCTGACGACCGATGTGGATTGGCTCATCCTGTTGATGGCGGGAGTAGCGACCACCTACCCGTTTCTCCTGGCAGTCGTCGTCGGCCGGATCGTTCCGAGCACGATCTACCGCGCGTGGTTCGACGAGCGAGGCCTGAACCTGGCGATCGGTGATAAACACGATCACGCTGCGCTGCTATCCCGGTTCATTCCCTTTGAAGACATCACCCACCTGGAAACCGTGGATCACTATCGGGATCTTGGGCGCATGGGCAGTACCCGATTTCGCGTCTACACCGTGAAAATGAAGCAGCCCTTCGGGAAGCTGCCGCACCTGCAGATCAGCACCAGGCAAAGCGCGGACTCGGTCCGCTCGGTCATCAAGCGTTTGGCGCAATTGCCGGCAGCGGGGCATATTGTTGTGCCGCCGCTGTACCTGATTGGCAATCCACCACCAGGTCCCCTCGAAGAGCGCGCCGAGCGGGAGCGGCGTTTACGCGGCGAGGTCTGAGCGAGGCAGGTTCAGGGTGTGAGCGTTGACTCGCATCGCCCTGAACATTCCAGGCGTGCCGGTTAAATCGCAGGCAACAAAAAACCCGCACTTGGCGGGTTTTTTGTGGGCCTTCATGTGATGTTGACACCACATGAAAGCTGAATGTGGTGCCCAGAGACGGAATCGAACCGCCGACACGGGGATTTTCAATCCCCTGCTCTACCGACTGAGCTATCTGGGCAACGGGGCGCATTAAACGGGTTTTTCAGGGGGTCGTCAAGCAAGTTTTCAAAAAATATTTAATTATTACCGTCGCTTACGATCCAACCCCCGGTTTTACGGGATTACTCGGCCGGTGGAACGTAGCCTTCGGCCTTGGCGTAATCCTCGCCGGAGAAGAACTTGTCCATTTCGCCCTGAAGGTATTTGCGGTCTTCGGCGTTCATCATGTTCAGGCGTTTTTCGTTGATCAGCAGAGTCTGGTGTTTTTGCCAGTCGGCCCAGGCCTTTTGCGAGACGTGGTCAAAAATGTCCTGGCCTTTGGCGCCTGGGAACGGCGGGCGCTCCAGGGCAGGTAATTCTTCTTTGTACTTGCGGCACATGATGGTGCGGGTCATGACGACTCTCCTGCGTTCAATACATCGGCCGCGCGCTTCAGCAGTTTTTTCACCGGGGCGGCAAGGCCCAGGCGCGGCGGGGTGGCGAGGTTATACCAGAGCCAGTCGGCCTCGGCCACGTGATGGCTGGCCTCCTGGACCTGGACCAGCCAGGGTTCGATCGATAACTGGAAATGGCTGAAGGTGTGCACCAGCCCCGGCAGTTCCTGATGTTTGCCCAGTGTCAGCGAGTGCTGCATGGCCAGGTGTTCCAGGTCTGCGAGGTCGTCCAGCTCCGGCAGGCTCCACAAACCGCCCCACAGGCCTGTGGAGGGGCGGCGGTAAAGCAGAATGGCGCCGTCGCGGTTGGCGAGCATCGGCATCAGCGTGCGCTTCTGTGGCACGGTTTTACGCGGTTTGGGGATCGGGTAGCGGGTTTCCAGGCCAAGCATGTGCGCTTCGCAGCCCTTTTCCAGCGGGCACAGCAGGCAGCTCGGTTTGCTGCGGGTGCAAAGCGTCGCGCCCATGTCCATCATCGCCTGGGTGTAGGCGTTGACCCTGTCATGAGGTGTGAAGCGTTCAGCGGTGGCCCAGAGCTGTTTGGCGACCTTGGGCTCGCCGGGGTAGCCCTCTTGCGCGGTAAAACGCGCCAGCACGCGTTTGACGTTGCCGTCGAGGATCGGCGCTCGCAGGCCCATGCTCAGGCTGGCGATGGCGCCCGCGGTGGACAGGCCGATGCCCGGCAAGTCGGTCAACTTCTCGACATCCCGTGGGAACTCGCCGCCGTACTCGGCCACGACAATCTTCGCGGTCTTCTGCAAGTTGCGGGCGCGGGTGTAGTAGCCCAGCCCGGTCCACAGGTGCAGCACTTCATCTTCCGGTGCGGCGGCCAGCGCTTGGACCGTCGGCAAGGATGCCATGAACCGGTCGAAGTAGTTCAGCACGGTGCTGACCTGCGTCTGTTGCAACATGATTTCCGAGACCCACACCCGATACGGGGTGATGCCCTGTTGCCAAGGCAGATCGTGGCGGCCGTGGCGGTCGTACCAGTCCAGCACCGCCGTTGAAAACTGCTCCGCTCTCATCGTTTGAACAGTCCCTTTAGGGCGTTTTTCAGTTCAGGACTGACTTTATTGCCGAGTTTTTCGTCGATTTTTTCGCTGATCCGGTCGCCGGCCAGTTTGCTGGCGACCTGGCCCAAGCGCTCGTTATCCAGGCGGCAGGCCTTGGCGCCGAGCTCCAGCGGGCCACGGCAGCGCAATGGCCACTCGATGCCGACGAACTTCTCGCCCACCTGGCAAGCCGGGTCTGGCATGTCGCTCTTGTCGCCTTCGACGATGATGCCCACGCGATAGTCCATGCCCAGCACCCGCAGGTCGACGTCGCCATCGGCGTTGACGGTCATGCCGGGAATGCGCACTTTCAGGTCCGGGTTGCTGGCCACGCCGTTACGCAAGGTCAGGTTGCCCTTGAGCTCCTGGAACGGCGTGTCCTTGCCGCGAGGCTCGCCGCTGAGGGTTTTGCGGTTCAGGGTGGCGATGCCTTTGCACAGTTGTTGTTCAAGGTTGGCGTTGAGTAACACGCCGTTGTTGATGACAAAACTGGCGGTGCCGTTGAGGCTGTCGATCAGCGCTTTCTGGCTGTTACCGCTGGCGGTCAGGTTGCTGTTGAGTGTCACCAGGCCTTTGACCGGCGGGTTTTTGCCCTGGCTTTCGAGAATCTTTTCCGCCGGCACCTTGCTGATCTGCGTCTGCATGCTCAGCAGGGGCACAGGCTGGCGTACGTCGAGGGTGCCCTTGGCGTCGAAGCTGCCGTTGTACAGCTCGCCGCGCAGGTTTTGCAGGGTCAGCAGGCCGCCCTGGCCGGTGGCTTTGAGCGTGGCGTTCTGGATCGGCAGTTTGTCGAGGGTCAGTTGGCCGAAGGTCAGGTCGGCGTCCACGTCCAGTTTGCTCAGGCGTTCGGTGGGCAGCAGCTTTTCGGTGCTCCAGGCGCCCTTGGTCGGCGCTTGTGGCAACGGTGTGGTGCCGGCGCCTGCCATGGCATCGGCCTCGGTGCTGTTGACCTCGGCCTGGCGCGCCACGGTGGCGCTGTTGGCCTCGGCGGATTTTGGCGGCAAGTAGCGATCAACGTTGAAGGTGTCGCCCTTGAGCTGCACACGCAGCGATTGCTTGGCGAAATCCTCGACGGCGATGCGACCGCTGAAGCTGCTGTCGTCAAGTTTCAGGTTGATGTTGTCCAGCGACACACTGCTGGGCGTGCCAGCGATGCGACTGACCAGTTCAACCTTGCTGAGGCTGCCTTCGGCCATGGCCGGGAGTTTCTGGCCGATGCTGTCGACAAACTTGGCCAGGTCGAACTGGGCAATCGAGATTGCGCCGCTGATCTGCGGGGTCTTGTCCAGGTCGTTGACCTTCAGTTCACCGAGTGCGCGAAGCTGGTTGGCGGAGATTTTGATCCCGGTCCACTCGGCGATGTTCGCGGCCTTGTCCAGCAGCAACTGGCCCTGGGCCGAGAAGGTCATCGTCTTGCCTTGCAGAGGGTCACCGGAGACTTCGCCGGCGAGTTTCATGTCTTCGAACTGATAGCGCTTGAGGGCGCGCTCGAAACGCAACTGGCCGTTAAGTTCGGTGCGGACCCGCAGGACCGGTTGGTTACTCGCCAGGAACGCCGTGAGCTTGACGGTAATGTTGGTCGAGTCATGGACCGGCCCGGTGCTCAACTGAATGCTTTCGGCGCTGAACTGCTTGCCGGTCTGCTCGTCGTTGTATTCGACCCGCGCGTTGTTTACGGTCAGGCTGTCGATGTCCAGGCGAATCGGTTGGGCCGGTTTTTCCACGGTTGCGGTTTCAGCCGCCGGTTCCGTAGAGCTGGCCGCCGGAGCATTGGCAGGTTTGGCTAGGGGCGCGACCTTGCCGATGTCTTCCCAGTTGCCGTGGCCGTTCTTGTCGCGATTGAGGCGCAGGTTCAGGCCTTCGACGCGCACATCACTCATTTGCACTTCGCGACGCAGCAACGGCAGCACGCGTACCGACAGGCCGAGCATTTGCAGGTCGGCGAACGGGGCAGTGGGGTTGGCCAGGGTCGCGACACTGGCTTCGTGCAATTCAAGGCCCAGCCAGGGGAACAGGCTCCAGCCGATGTCGCCATTGAGCGTCAGCTCGATGTGGGCCTTGTCGCGGGCAATCTGGCGAATCTCGTCTTTGTAGTCGTTGGGATCGAAGAGGTGGGTCAGGGCAAAGCCCAGCGCCACAATGATCAGCAACAGCCCGAGAAGTACCAGACCCAGGATTTTGCCGAACGCTTTCATGGGCGAGTCCTTGTAGTTAGTCGAATTCGAATTTAGCCGGGGAGTATAGCGCTCCGAAACTGACGGCTGGTCACGGATCGCGTCTACAGCACCTCCAGCGGTAACCGCAGCTTGGCCGCCAGAGCCTGGGCTTCGAGGTGCCCGTCTGGCGCCAGCAGGCGCAATGTCGCGCCGCATTGCGACGCCATTTCCTGCGCTTGGTTCACCAGCCGCTCCGCAACGCCACGGCGGCGGGTGATTTTTCGTACGCACAAATGGGACAGAGTCCAGACGTCTTGCTGACGTTGCAGGCGTGCCGCACCCAGCAGCCGGTCATTGAAGCGCCCGGCAATCAGCGAGCCGTCGCCCAGGAAACTTTCGATCAGTTGCAGGTCGTCGGCAAACGGCGCCAGAAGCCATTGCGGGGCGTCGCGGTAGATTTTCTGCAGGTCTTGCTGATCCTGGAGCGTGGCCTGGTTCAGCGACTCGACGACGATGGGCATGGATGATCCTTGATCAATACGAGAACAGATGGCGCGGAAAAGGCCGTATCAGATTGGCTTTTCTGTCATGGGCAAATGGTACCCTTTGCCCGTTCGTCCGTCCTTCTGCGACTTAGCGTCGCGCCCTAATGGAGCCTCACCGAAAAAAACGGCCATGCCTGCGTGCACAAGGCTGTGGGAGGCGGGTGACTGGCGAACCATACTAATAATTGGGGGAAACACTAATGAGCACGAGCACCGAGGCGGGCATTGCTCCCGTCCAGCCTGCGTTCCTGTCCAAGGAGCGCATCATCGCCAGGCCCGGTTTCAACCGTTGGCTGGTTCCACCGGCCGCGCTGGCCATCCACCTCTGTATCGGCATGGCCTACGGCTTCTCGGTGTTCTGGTTGCCGTTGTCCAAGGCGCTGGGCGTCACGACCACTGTGGCCTGCGCACCTGAAATGAGCTTGATCGCGCAGATCTTTTCGTCCGAGTGCGACTGGCCGATCTCGATGCTCAGCCTGATCTACACCCTGTTTTTCATTTTCCTGGGCTGTTCGGCTGCGATCTGGGGCGGTTGGCTGGAGCACGCCGGGCCGCGCAAGGCCGGCGTCGTTTCGGCATTGTGCTGGTGCGGTGGTCTGCTGATTTCGGCGTTGGGGGTTTATACCCACCAGATCTGGCTGATGTGGGTAGGCTCCGGGGTAATTGGCGGTATCGGTCTGGGGTTGGGTTACATCTCGCCGGTCTCGACCCTGATCAAGTGGTTTCCGGACAAGCGCGGCATGGCCACCGGCATGGCGATCATGGGGTTTGGCGGTGGTGCAATGGTCGGTGCTCCGCTGGCGGCGGCGTTGATGAGTCACTTTGCGACGCCCACCAGCGTGGGCGTGTGGCAGAGCTTTTTGGTGATGGCGGCGATCTACTTCGTGTTCATGATCGGCGGCGCCCTGGCCTATCGTGTTCCGCCAACGGGCTGGAAGCCTGAGGGCTGGAGTGCGCCGGCGAAGAAAGCCGCGAACGCGATGATCACTCACCGCCATGTCCACGTGAATGTGGCCTGGAAAACCCCGCAATTTCGTCTGGTGTGGCTGGTGCTGTGCCTGAACGTGTCGGCGGGTATCGGCATTATCGGCATGGCGTCGCCACTGTTGCAGGAAGTGTTCGCCGGCAAGTTGCTGGGCAATGACCTGACCTTCAATCAGCTGGATGCTGCGCAATTGGCGCAGATCGCCGCGATTGCCGCCGGTTTCACCGGTTTGCTGAGTTTGTTCAACATTGGTGGACGGTTCTTCTGGGCGTCGTTTTCGGATTACCTGGGCCGCAAAAACACCTATTTTGTGTTCTTTGCCCTAGGTTTCGCCCTGTATGCGTTGATTCCCAACCTCGGTCATCTGGGTAACATCGCGCTGTTCGTGGCCGCGTTCTGCATCATTCTGTCGATGTACGGTGGTGGTTTTGCGACGGTGCCGGCGTACCTGGCGGATCTGTTTGGTACGCAAATGGTCGGTGCCATTCACGGTCGTTTGCTGACCGCATGGGCGGCGGCGGGGATTCTCGGTCCGGTGCTGGTGACCTTGTTGCGTGAATACCAGTTGGCAATCGGCGTCGAGCGTGCGGCAGCGTACGACATCACGCTGTACATCCTTGCAGGCCTGTTGGCATTGGGTTTCCTTTGCAACCTGCTGGTGCGCCCGGTGGCTGACAAGTACTTCATGACTGACACCGAACTCGCCGCCGAACAGGCGCGGGGTCACGACAAGGGGGCTGACAGCAGCACCGTGCTGGAGTGGAAAGCGTCGCCGGGCAGCCTGCCGTTGACCATTGCGGCCTGGCTGGTGGTGGGTATTCCGCTGGCGTGGGGTGTGTGGGTCACGTTGCAGAAAACGGCGGTGCTGTTCCACTAATGCAAAGCTTCAGGGTTCGCCCGGCTCCTCAAGGTGTCGGCGGACCTTGTGGGAGCGGGCTTGCTCGCGAAGGCGGTGTTACAGGTGGCATTTATGTCGACTGGTACTCCCTCTTCGCGAGCAAGCCCGCTCCCACATTTGACTTCTGCCGATCATGGATCTGATGTCAGATGCAGATATTGTTGGCTTGTATGGACATGTACACCCCCGGCGGCATTGGGTTCAGCCCGTCTGGGAGATCATTTCCCGTGTTTTAAGTTTGTCCTTCGCGACCCTATAATGGCTGCCTTTTTCGCCCAATGATTTTGCGGAGCTGGTGATGGCCGAACGTAAGGCGTCCGTCGAGCGCGACACTCTGGAAACCCAGATCAAAGCCTCGATCAACCTGGATGGCACCGGAAAGGCCCGATTTGATATCGGTGTACCTTTTCTTGAGCACATGCTGGACCAGATCGCCCGTCACGGGCTGATCGACCTGGATATCGAGAGCAAGGGCGACCTGCATATCGACGACCACCATACGGTGGAAGACGTCGGCATCACCCTGGGCCAAGCCTTCAGCAAAGCCATCGGCGACAAAAAAGGCATCCGTCGTTACGGTCACGCCTATGTACCGCTCGATGAAGCGCTGTCACGCGTGGTAATCGATTTCTCCGGTCGCCCTGGCCTGCAAATGCACGTGCCCTATACCCGCGCCACCGTGGGCGGTTTTGACGTGGACCTGTTCCAGGAGTTTTTCCAGGGCTTCGTCAACCACGCCAATGTCAGCCTGCATATCGACAACCTGCGTGGCACCAACACTCACCACCAGATCGAAACCGTGTTCAAGGCTTTCGGCCGCGCCCTGCGCATGGCCGTCGAGCTGGATGAGCGCATGGCCGGGCAAATGCCTTCGACCAAGGGCGTTTTGTAATGCAGACGGTCGCGGTTATCGATTACGGCATGGGCAACCTGCACTCGGTGGCCAAGGCCCTCGAACACGTAGGTGCCGGCAAGGTGCTGATCACCAGTGATGCCGACGTGATTCGCGAAGCCGACCGGGTGGTTTTCCCCGGTGTGGGCGCGATTCGCGACTGCATGGCGGAGATCCGTCGTCTGGGCTTCGACTCGCTGGTGCGTGAAGTCAGCCAGGACCGTCCGTTCCTAGGCATCTGCGTGGGCATGCAAGCTTTGCTCGAGCGCAGTGAAGAGAACGACGGCGTCGACTGCATCGGCCTGTTTCCCGGCCAGGTGAAGTTTTTCGGCAAAGGTCTGCACGAGGACGGTGAGCATCTGAAAGTCCCGCACATGGGCTGGAACGAAGTGAAGCAGACGGTGGATCACCCGCTGTGGCACAACATCCCGGACCTGGCGCGTTTCTATTTCGTGCACAGCTACTACATCGCCGCCGGTAACCCGCGCCAGGTGGTGGGTGGCGGTCACTACGGCGTCGATTTCGCCGCAGCGCTGGCCGAAGGCTCGCGTTTCGCCGTGCAGTTCCACCCCGAGAAGAGCCATACCCATGGCCTGCAATTGTTGCAGAACTTCGCTGCGTGGGACGGTAACTGGTAATGGCCGTCAAGAAGAAGCCGCCGATTCTCACGCTCACCCCCGAGCAAGAGAACGAGGCCAACAGCAAGATCAAGCGCTTCATGGAAGACCGCTTTGAACTCGACCTCGGTTCGTTCGAGGCGGCTGAGATTCTTGAGCTGTTTACCCGTGAAATTGCTCCGCACTATTACAACAGGGCGATTTTCGATGTGCAGACGCACCTCAAAGAGAGGTTCGAAAGCATCGAAAGCGACTTGTGGGCGCTCGAGAAAAACTGATTTCCGAGCAACGCTGAAAAATCGAATTTAAAGGTTTGCCAGATGCTGATTATTCCCGCTATCGATCTTAAAGACGGTGCCTGCGTACGTCTGCGCCAGGGCCGCATGGAAGATTCCACGGTGTTCTCCGATGACCCGGTGAGCATGGCTGCCAAGTGGGTGGAGGGCGGTTGCCGCCGTCTGCATCTGGTCGACCTGAACGGCGCCTTTGAAGGCCAACCGGTCAACGGCGAAGTGGTCACCGCTATCGCCAGGCGTTACCCGAACCTGCCGATCCAGATCGGTGGCGGCATTCGTTCGCTGGAAACCATCGAGCACTACGTGAAGGCGGGCGTGAGCTACGTGATCATCGGCACCAAAGCCGTGAAAGATCCGGCCTTCGTCGCTGAGGCCTGCCGCGCCTTCCCGGGCAAGGTGATCGTCGGCCTGGACGCCAAGGACGGTTTTGTCGCCACCGACGGCTGGGCTGAAATCAGCACCGTGCAGGTGATCGACCTGGCCAGGCAGTTCGAAGCTGACGGCGTGTCCGCCATCGTGTACACCGACATCGCCAAAGACGGCATGATGCAGGGCTGCAACGTGTCGTACACCGCTGCACTGGCTGCGGCCACGCGGATTCCGGTGATCGCCTCGGGCGGCATTCACAACCTGGGTGACATCAAGTCGCTGCTCGACGCCAAGGCGCCAGGCATCATCGGCGCCATCACCGGCCGGGCGATTTACGAAGGCACTCTCGACGTTGCTGAAGCGCAAGCTTTCTGCGATTCGTACAAAGGCTGAGGACTCACCATGGCGCTGGCCAAACGCATCATTCCTTGCCTGGACGTGGACAACGGCCGGGTCGTCAAAGGCGTGAAGTTCGAGAACATCCGTGACGCCGGCGACCCGGTGGAAATCGCCCGTCGCTATGACGAGCAGGGCGCCGACGAGATTACCTTTCTCGACATCACCGCCAGCGTCGATGGTCGCGACACCACGCTGCATACCGTCGAGCGCATGGCCAGCCAGGTGTTCATCCCGCTGACCGTGGGCGGCGGCGTGCGAACCGTGCAAGACATCCGCAACCTGCTCAATGCCGGCGCGGACAAGGTCTCGATCAATACAGCGGCCGTGTTCAACCCTGAGTTCGTCGGCGAAGCCGCGCAGCATTTCGGCTCGCAATGCATTGTTGTCGCCATCGACGCCAAGAAGGTTTCACTGCCGGGCGAAACTCCGCGTTGGGAAATCTTCACCCACGGCGGTCGCAAGCCCACCGGGCTGGACGCGGTGGAGTGGGCGAAGAAAATGGAAGGGCTGGGGGCGGGTGAAATCCTGCTGACCAGCATGGACCAGGACGGCATGAAAAACGGCTTCGACCTGGGTGTTACCCGGGCCATTAGCGATGCACTGGGGATTCCGGTGATTGCCTCTGGCGGTGTCGGCAATTTGCAGCACTTGGCGGACGGGATCCTCGAAGGCCATGCGAGCGCAGTGTTGGCGGCGAGTATTTTCCACTTCGGCGAGTACACCGTGCCAGAGGCCAAGGCCTACATGGCTCAACGCGGAATCTGCGTACGCTAGGTCGATAAAGGCCACTGGACAGCATGGCGGCCTCACGGCACTCTGGGGCACGCCATGGATTCCGGTAACCGTCATGCTCAAACGTCTTCTTCTCGCTCTTGCCAGTGCTTCGGTGTTGCTCGCAGCAAGCGCGTACGCCGCAGACAATCCGGGCACCTCCCTGGTGCTGCTGACGGAAAACTTCCCGCCGTACAACATGGCCAAGAACGGCAAGAACTTCGCTCAGGACGAGAACATCGACGGCATTGCGGTGGACATCGTCCGCGAGATGTTCAAGCGTGCCGATATCACCTACAGCCTGACGCTGCGTTTCCCTTGGGAGCGAATCTACAAACTCGCCCTGGAAAAACCGGGGTATGGCGTGTTTGTGACGGCGCGCCTGCCGGACCGGGAAAAACTCTTCAAATGGGTCGGCCCTATCGGCCCGGATGACTGGATCATGCTGGCCAGGGCGGACAGCAAAATCACCCTCGACTCCCTGGAACAGGCGCGTAAATACAAGATCGGCGCCTACAAGGGTGATGCGATTGCCGAAACCCTGTCCAGGCAAGGGCTCAGGCCCATCGTGGTGCTGCGCGATCAGGATAACGCCAAGAAGCTGGTCAACGGCCAGATCGACCTCTGGGCCACGGGTGACCCGGCGGGTCGTTACCTCGCTCGTCAGGACGGCGTGACGGGTCTTAAGACCGTGCTGCGGTTCAACAGCGCCGAGTTGTACCTGGCGCTGAACAAAGAGGTGCCGGACGAGGTAGTGACCAGGCTTCAGGCCGCGCTGGATCAGTTGCGTAAGGAAGGCGTGGTGGACGACATCATGGCGCGGTATCTGTGAGTAATTTCGAGGCTTTTGGCAGCAGGTCTGCGCGTACTTCTGACTCACGAAGGGCCATGTTTCTATTGTAACTGCAGAGGGTGAGAGGAAGTTGTTCTGCGTTAAACGTCACCCCTCCTCTGTGATAGGTGAAGTCTTTCCGTGCTATCTCGGCGCAATTAGTTGTGTCGGCAGGGCCTGTGTAATAGTAAATATCATTGAATAAAGGAGGAAGACGGTTCCAGGTGATATGGTAGTTTCCGTCATTTGTGAGTTTTATTGTGGGTTCTGGCATTCTGGCAGGTGCTGGCTCCACGAGCAGTGCCGGGATTATCTCGGCGTTTTTGAGCCAGGCAGTAGTCAGCTTTTGCTCTGCTGATTCGACGCCTAGCACGCAAAGGAAATACATTCCGACTTCGCGGCCTATTGGCGTATCGATTGATGCATTGGAAGCATTGATTGCGTCGCTGTATGCGTGAGGGGAATAACAGGCTTTTGCATCGCGAACAGATTTATATCGATAAAATGGTGTGTCAACTGAGAAGTAAGTTTTCCATGTTGGCGTTTCCTTGTCGGTAGTAGGTGCTGATTGGTATGGGTTTTTTGCATATGTACTGTCGAAGTTTATCGTGGAGCTTAACGTGCAGCTATCTGATTTGAGGTCGAAGTGGCCGTTAACGAAACACCCTGAAATGGCATGGGTAGGGTTGCTGTAGTTTGTGTTGTTGGCTGAAAATGGGGTTGCATTTTTTACTTCGCAAGGGCTGCCATTGAAACATAACCTGTCTGGTTCGGCGTAATGCGTACTTGAAAAAAGCATGCCTGCAATTTTCCCTGTTTCCGGTTCAAGGACAGGGCTTCCATCAGAGCCTCCGCGTATATCTTGGCAATTATTTTTCCGGATGTCTGGATAGACTGAACCGCTTTGGACCAGGACGGAATCTGTTGGCTCCTGGGTGCAGGCTGCAAGGCGAAGGCCGGTTTCCGGTAGCCCGTCAGGCGCGCCAACGATGAGAATGTTGCTAACTGTAGAAGCTGCATCAGATGAAAGTTTTAGCGGTGTAATCCCGTCTTTCAGTAGCGTGTCTAGCGGGGCGACAAGCTCCATGATGGCAAAGTCAGTATAGGGAATTTCTACCCAGTTTGCTTTTTGAACGTCGTAACTCTTGTGAACGTCTGGAGTGTCGTTAAAGTAGTTGAATGTAACACTCAAGCCTGAAGCGCTGTCCAGGTTCTGATAATAAATTCCCAAGCCGCAGTGGCCGTCAGTTAGCAAGTAAGCAGGCCCGGTTGCTTTGTTGTCATTATTGCGAGTATCCAGCAGGCTTGCCGTGCAGGTTGGTGTGCCGTTATCGAACAGTTTGCCAATTCCATTCCAGTGTTTATATTGGCCGTTTGCGTTTTTTAATAAGGTGCTCTCAGAGGTCGCGATAGTGCCGGTTGTGCAAGCTGTTTGAGACAGTCCTAGTACTGTTAAAGCGCAGGCTTTCAATAGAGGGAGTCTAAAATTCATAACTGATCCTTGTTTCTGAATTCAAATATTGTATGGGTGGAGTGTTTCTGTAGTGCGTTTGTAGTTTAATTTACAATATGATTTTTTGTTTTTTACGTGTGTGTCTGGTTGTAAGTAATTGCTTATTTTTACGTATTCGAATTTTACGTGCAGGTATAAAAGCACTGGCTCAAGCGCGCAAGAACACCGCAGTGAGTGACATCATGACGCGATATCTTTAGGGGTGTTCAGGGGCGTTCAATCCGGTCGGTGCGTATCGATGAGGGTTGCCCGGAATGGTTGCGAACATAACTGCACAACATGACTGGCAGTTGTTCCTCGACGAAGGTGATGCTCTCGGGAGCAGGCTTGTAACGAGGGTCATCAATGTCGCCACAGTGCTGACCGTCAGCGGGGGCGGAGTAGAAATAGTTGTGAATGAAGTCCGCATGCAAGACTTCCCAGGTCACACGGTAATCCGGGCTGATGCCGGGTATCGGCTCGGCAGAGGTCAAGTACACCGCGTGGGTAAACGCATTTTTCAACAATGACCGGGTGAGTGGCTGCCCTGCCGTGTTTTTTTGCGTGTGCACATAAGGCTTGATGTTCCAGGGCTGGGTAACCGTAAGGTTCACAGGCTTGAGTGAGCAGTTCGGCGCATCGGCATCGAAAATACCTTCGATAAAGCACAGGTGCAGGAAGTTGGCCGGGTAGCTGTAATTGAAGGTGGTCGCCTGGCACGGTGCCCTGAGGAATAGATAGTTGTTGCGCCGGGTGCGCCGATAAAGCTGCGGGGGAAGCGGTGTTGGCGAGTGATGCTGTTCGTGAGGAATCAGCTACTCGTGGGAGGGGGAGCGATAGTTTCCATTCTTGCCATGCGCCGCCGTTGCTCGATTGCCACGCAGGCCGATCATCGACTTGATATCGATCCACTCAATGCCCTGAGCCTTGAGCTTGGGCAACTCGCGCTCCAGCACCGCCAGGGTTTGCGGATACGGATGCCCGATCATCACCGCCGAACCCTGTTTGCGCGCCAGGCTGATGGCCGTTTGGAGCTGGGTGAAGATGGCCGCTTCGGTACGCTCGTCATCAAGAAACACATCCCGTGAAACACTCGCCAAGCCAATTTTCTGCGCCTCGGCCGCCGCGACGGTCTGCGCGCTGGTGCGGCTGTCGACAAAGAACTTGTGCCGACGTTGCAGCTCACCCATCAACCAGGCCATGGCTGGCTGCTGGGCAGTCATGCGGCTGCCCATGTGGTTGTTGATGCCGCTGGTGTACGGCACGACCTTGAACGCTGCGTTCAGGCGTTTTTCAAGTTCTTCGATGGGCAGTTCGGGATGCCAGGCGAAAGGGCCGGTGGCTGGGTCCATGGGCATGTGCAGGATGACGATTTTGCCGGCGCGATGAGCTTCGCGGGCGAATTCGGTGGCGTGGGGCGTATCGGGCATGATTGCCGTGGTCACCGGGCCGGGCAGCGCCAGCACACGACGATCCCGGGGCAGGTTTTGCCCCAGGTCATCGATGATCAGGCTCAGGTAGGCCTTGTGAGGCGAGGTCGCTGTCTCGGCGGGCGCGGCGTGAGCAACACCCGTCAGACAGCACAACAGACTCAGTAGCAGCGCGAAGCGCATCTCAATGGTTGCGCGTAATGCTCAAGCCTTTGAGCAGGCTCAGGGCCTGGGCCAACTGGTAGTCATCGTCCTGTGGCATTGGCTTGGCTTTGCCGCTCGAGCCGGTTGGCTTGTCGGCACCGCCGTTGCCATTGCCCAGGTGACCTTGCAGGTCGGCTTCCTTGAAGTACTCGCCGTCCTGTTCATTGGTGATCTTCGCTTTGCGCACTTCGATGTCCGGAACGATGCCCTGGGCCTGGATCGAGCGGCCGTTCGGCGTGAAATACAGCGCCGTGGTGATTTTCAATGCGCGGTCGTTGTTCAGCGGCAACACGGTTTGCACCGAACCTTTACCGAAGCTGGTCGTACCCATGACCACGGCACGCTTCTGGTCTTGCAGGGCGCCGGCAACGATTTCCGAGGCCGAGGCGCTGCCGCCGTTGATCAGCACCACCAATGGCACCGCTTCGCTTTCGTCCTTGCCGGTGGCCGAGAAGCGCAGTTCGGAGTTGGCAATCCGGCCCTTGGTGTAAACGATCAGGCCTTTGGTGATGAAGTGGTCGACCACTTCAACCGCCGATTGCAGCACGCCGCCAGGGTTGTTGCGCAAATCAAGCACGATGCCGTTGAGCTTCTTGCCGTTGTCCTTGCGCAGCTTGGCCAGGGCCTTGGAGACCTCTTCACCGGTCTTGACCTGGAACTGGGTGATGCGGATATAGCCGTAGCCGGATTCCAGCAACTGGCTCTTCACGCTTTTGACCTGAATGACCGCGCGGGCCAGGGTCACGTCGAACGGCGTGCCGCCATCGCGGACCAGGGTCAGGGTGATTTTCTGGCCGATCTTGCCGCGCATCCTGTCGACGGCTTCGGTCAGGCTCTGTCCGCGCGTCGGCTGGCCGTTGATCTTGACGATAAAGTCGCCCGCCTGGATGCCTGCCTTGGATGCGGGGGTGTCATCGATGGGCGAAACGACTTTGATAAAGCCGTCTTCAGCGCCGACTTCGATGCCCAGGCCGCCAAACTCACCGCTGGTGCTTTCCTGCAGTTCCGCGAAGTCTTCCGGGCCCAGGTAGGCCGAATGCGGGTCGAGGTTGCTGAGCATGCCCTTGATGGCGTTTTCCAGCAGGGTCTTGTCGTCTACCGGTTCGACATAGGCTGCCTTGATCCGGTCCATGACCTCGGCGAAGGTGCGCAACTCGTCCAGCGGCAATGGCGACTGAGTGGTCGCAGCCGTCGCCGGCGGCGCGGTTTGGGCGGCAAACGCCAGAGGCGCGCCGATCACCAAAGCGATCGTCAGGGCCAGCGAGGTGAGGCGGGACAAATGCAGCATGTCGAACGAACTCCTAATTTAGGTCCGGCGCTTATCCTTGCGCACGACACCATTGTGCTGGATCACTCGGGTGACCCTGCTGACGAATAGCGAAATACAACGCGGGCGTGTCCTGGCCGCCACTGTTACCCACAGTGGAGATGGACTCGCCTGCCTTGACCACATCTCCCGCCGCTTTAAGCAGTGTCTGATTGTGGCCGTAAAGACTTAAAAAACCATTGCCGTGGTCCAGGATCACCAGCAGGCCGGCGCCACGCAACCAGTCGGCAAACACCACGCGCCCGCCATGTACGGCATGCACCTGGCTGCCGGCGGAGGCGCTGATCATCACGCCATCCCATTTGGTGCGGGCATCGTCGCCACGGGTTTCACCGAAGCGGGCAAGCAGTCGACCATCAACCGGCCATGGAAGTTTTCCACGGGTTGAAGCAAAAGGGCCGCCGAAGGTCTCGCCTGAACTTGAAACCAGGGCGCCGGGTGTTGATTTAACCGGTTTGCGTGGGGCGTCAGTGGCGTTTGCCTGAGCCTCACGTAAACGCTTTTTTTCGGCTTCCTGCTGGGCGATCAACGCTTTTTGTCGCGCCTCTTCTGCCTCTCGGGCCTGACGCGCCAGGGTTTCTTCGATGGTTTTGAGTACTTTAGACAGGTCGGCCTGATCCTGCTCGCGGGCTTGCAGCTTTTGATCGCGGGCCTTCACGTCGTCGCTGAGCTTGGCCAGCACCTGTTGACGTTCCTTGCGGACCTTGTCGAGTTCATCGCGCTGGCTGTCCAGGCTGCTTTTTTGCACCAGCAACTGGGCCTGCTGCATCGCGATGTCCTGCTCGACATTAGCCAGTTGGCGCAGGGTCTCGTTGAAACTCTTCAGCTGTTCCAGGCGTGCCTGGCTCAGGTAGTCGTAATAGGTCAGGGTGCGGGCGAATTTTTCAGGATTCTGCTGGTTGAGCAGCAGCTTGAGGTACTCCTGACGGCCGTTCTGATAGGCCGCGCGGGCCTGGATGGCGATCAGTCGTTGTTGTTCAGTGCGCGCGCTCTGGAGTTTTTTTTTCTCTGCATCGAGTCGCTGCAGCTCGGATTCGCTTTTCTTGAGCTCTTTTTGCAGCGTGTCGACCTGCTTCTCCAGGTTGCCCATCTCGGTTTCGGTACCGCGCAATTCTTTCTGCACGCCGGATTTTTCTTCCTGCAATTTGCCCAGCAGCTTTTTCAGCTCGGCAATATCCTGACGCGTGGCGTCCAACTGTTGTTGGGTTTGCGCGCGCTCGTCGGCGAAGGCCGGTAGGAGCAGGCAGGTCAGAGCAAGGGCAATCAGGGCGCGGAGCATAGAGGCGGGCGACACCAGAGGGAAAAAAGACAGCCTAGTATGCCCGCCCAAGGCTGCAAAAAAAACGTCCATTTCGGGCTGTGTGATAACTGGAGCAGGTTCGGGGGTAAAAACACCGCAAAACCAATGTGGGAGCGGGCTTGCTCGCGAAGAGGCCGTGTCAGCCGACATCAATGTCGCCTGACAGACCGCTTTCGCGAGCAAGCCCGCTCCCACAGTTGATTTGTGTTGTGTCGGGGGGATTTGACTCATCCCCCTTCATTCAGACCAGAATCGAAGTGCCGGTCATTTCCGCAGGCTTCTCAAGCCCCAGCAGTTTGAGCATGGTTGGCGCCACGTCGGCCAGCACGCCGCCTTCGCGGACCTTGAGGTCGCGCTTGCCCACGTAGATGAACGGCACGGGTTCGGTAGTGTGGGCGGTGTGGGCCTGGCCGGTGGATTCGTCGGACATTTGCTCGACGTTACCGTGGTCGGCGGTGATCAGCGCTTCGCCGCCGACTTTTTCCAGTGCCTCGACGATCCGGCCGACGCACAGGTCCAGGCATTCAACGGCTTTCACCGCCGCCTCGAACACACCGCTGTGACCGACCATGTCGCCGTTGGCGTAGTTCACCACGATCACGTCATAGCGTTGGTTTTCGATGGCGTCGACGATCCGGTCAGTGACTTCAGGGGCGCTCATCTCGGGCTGCAAGTCATAAGTGGCGACTTTTGGCGACGGGATCAGAATGCGTTCTTCGCCGGGGAACGGTTCTTCACGGCCACCGGAGAAGAAGAAGGTCACGTGGGCGTACTTCTCGGTTTCGGCAATACGCAGCTGGGTCTTGCCGTTTTTTGCCAGATAATCGCCCAGTACGTTTTCCAGGCTGCCCGGCGCGAAGGCCGATGGTGCAGGAATGCTGGCGGCGTATTGGGTGAGCATGACGAAACCGGCCAGTTCTGGCTGGCGGGCGCGTTCGAAATCCTTGAAGTCGTCTTCGACGAACACCCGGGTCAGCTCGCGGGCGCGGTCGGCGCGGAAGTTCATGAAGACCACGGCGTCGCCGTCTTCCACTTTGACCGGCTCACCGATGCTGGTGGCTTTGACGAATTCATCGCTCTCGCCACGCTCGTAGGCTGCTTGCAGGCCCTCCTGAGCGGTGGCGGCGTTGAATTCGCCGTTGCCATCGACGATCAGGTTGTAGGCCTGGGCCACGCGGTCCCAGCGGTTGTCGCGGTCCATGGCGAAGTAACGCCCGATCAGGCTGGCGATCCGGCCTTTGCCCAAGGTCTTGAAGGCTTCGTCCAGCAGTTCGATGGACGACTGCGCGCTTTTTGGCGGCGTGTCGCGGCCGTCGAGGAAGGCGTGCAGGTAGATCTTCTCGGCACCGCGCTTGAAGGCCAGTTCGGCCATGGCGATCAGGTGATCCTGGTGGCTGTGAACACCGCCATCGGACAGCAGGCCCATGAAGTGCACGGCTTTGCCGGCGGCAACGGCTTTGTCCACCGCCGCACAGATAGTCGGGTTCTCGAAGAACTCGCCGTCGCGGATCGCTTTGGTCACGCGGGTGAAGTCCTGGTACACCACCCGGCCGGCACCGAGGTTCATGTGGCCGACTTCCGAGTTGCCCATCTGACCGTCCGGCAGACCGACATCCATGCCCGATCCCGATATCAGGCCGTTCGGCACAGTGGCGTACAAACGGTCGAGGACCGGCTTCCTGGCCGCGAACACGGCGTTGGATTCCTGGCTCTCACTGTGACCGAAGCCGTCGAGAATCATCAGGACCAAAGGTTTAGGCGTGGTAGTCATAGATTCCACTCTGGCTTAAGTTAAAAGAGGCGATGGAAAAGGGAGTGGCAGTTTAAAGGCAAGTTCATTCGGCGTCACCGCCGGACGGGGTTTGGCCCACCATAGTGGCTGTGTATACTGGCCGACATTTTAACGCCCTGGAACCTCCTTGATGGTTGCTCACCTGATTCAATTCGCCACTGAACACTACTTGCTCGTAGGCGCCTTCGTCATCTTGCTGGCGCTGTTGATTGCCCATGAGTTGAGCCGCGGCGGTCGCAGCCTCAGCACCGGTGAGTTGACGGCGCTGGTCAACAAGGACGAGGGCGTAGTGATCGATATCCGTCCAAGCAAGGATTTCGCCGCAGGCCACATCGTTGGCGCGCTGAACATCCCGCAGGACAAACTCATGGCTCGCGTTGGCGAACTGGAAAAGTACAAGGCCAAGACCCTTATTCTGGTCGACGCCATGGGCCAGCACTCCGGTACCCACGCCCGCGAGCTGATGAAGTCCGGTTTCACCGCTGCCAAGCTGTCTGGCGGTGTTTCGAGCTGGAAAGCCGACAATCTGCCGCTGGTGAAGTGAAATGACCAACGTCGTCGTCTATTCCAGCGATTACTGCCCCTACTGCTCGCGCGCCAAGTACCTGCTCGAGAACAAGGGCGTAGCCTTCGAAGAGATCAAGGTCGATGGCAAACCGCAGGTGCGTGCCGAAATGAGTCAGAAAGCGGGGCGCACGTCCGTGCCGCAAATCTGGATCGGCAGCACCCATGTGGGTGGTTGTGATGATTTATTTGCTTTGGACCGCGCTGGCAAGCTTGATGCGTTGCTCAAGGCCTGACTGCCGCACTTAAGAGCAGCCAAAAACAGCAAACCCTACAAGACCCCAAGATCAAGAAGGATCTGAGATGACTGACCAACAGAACACTGCCGCTAGCGAAGAAGAAACTGCACCGCAATTCTCCTTGCAGCGCATCTACGTGCGTGACCTGTCGTTTGAAGCCCCGAAAAGCCCGGCAATCTTCCGCCAGCAGTGGGAACCGAGCGTCGGTCTGGACCTGAACACCCGTCAGAAAGCCCTGGAAGGCGATTTCCACGAAGTCGTGCTGACCCTGTCGGTGACCGTGAAAAACGGCGACGAAGTGGCGTTCATTGCTGAAGTCCAGCAGGCCGGTATCTTCCTGATCAAGAACCTCGACGATGCGTCGATGAGCCACACCCTGGGTGCGTTCTGCCCGAACATCCTGTTCCCGTACGCTCGCGAGACCCTGGACAGCCTGGTGACCCGCGGTTCGTTCCCGGCCCTGATGCTGGCCCCGGTGAACTTCGACGCACTGTACGCGCAAGAACTGCAGCGTATGCAGCAAGACGGCGCACAGACCGTTCAGTAAGCGTTCCTGAGCGTCGCAGCAAGTCCAATGTGGGAGCGGGCTTGCTCGCGAAAGCGGTGTGTCAGTCAACATCAATGTTGAAGCTGATGACCTCTTCGCGAGCAAGCCCGCTCCCACATTTGTTATGGGGGTGTTACTTGAAGCCGAGCTGGCGCCAGCCTTCGTATACGGCCACCGCCACGGTGTTGGACAGGTTCAGGCTGCGGCAGCCTTCGCGCATGGGCAGGCGCAGGCGTTGTTCGGCCGGCAGGGCATCCAGCACGTCGGCCGGCAGGCCACGGCTTTCCGGGCCAAACAGAAAGGCATCACCCTCGGCGAAGCTGGCGTCGTGGAACGGCCGCGAACCTTTGGTGGTGAAGGCGAACAACCGAGGATGGCCAAGGCTTTCCAGACAGCTGGCAAGGTCCGCGTGGCGTTGCAGGGTGGCATACTCGTGGTAGTCGAGTCCGGCCCGGCGCAGGCGTTTGTCGTCCATCTCGAAGCCCAGCGGTTCGATCAAATGCAGGTGGCAGCCGCTGTTGGCGCACAGCCTGATAACGTTGCCGGTATTCGGCGGAATTTCTGGTTGAAAAAGGATGACGTGAAACATGCACGGCTCCGAAGGTAAAGATGGCCGGCATTCTACGCCGGAAGTGGACCCGCGGCCGAAGCTATTCCCTCGGGTGATGGCCTCGTTGGCGATTGTGGGGGTGATGGTCGGCATGATGATCGGTCGCCTGACCACCCCTGACCCTACCGAGTTACAGCAGGTCGAGGTGAGCGGTGATGGTTTGGTGGTGTGGTTCAACAATGAGCCCAAGACCCATGGCGAACTGATCGACGGTAGCGTTGCGTTGCTGTTCGAGGCCGAAGGCAAGGCGCAGAAAGGCCAACTGAAGCTCAACGACAAGGACGTGAACTGGCGGGTGCGGTTGAGTGACAAGGGCTTGTTGCTGACACTGGTGGCGGCCCGGCCCCTGAAGGGCGAATGGGCCAGCAGCGAGGTCGGTGACCGCTGGCGGTTGGAGATCCATCTTCAGGCGCAATAAAAGAGGGAATCCCCGGCCTGCCTGTACCAAGGTTCCCGAAACGGGAGGGCTCTGTCGCACAGGCGGCTTAGCCCGGTGTAAAGAAGGAATTCCTGACCTGCCTGTATCAGGAACCCCAAAACGGGTGAGGGTTCGTTGTGAACCCCGGATGTAAAGAGGGGAATCCCCGGCCTGCCTGTACCAAGGTCCCCGAAACTGGGTAGTACTTGAGCTATTGCAGGGGGCGTGCCAGGTTTTAATAAAATGAAACAGAATGTTGTTCTGGAACACTCAAAGCCCCGCGTGCCGGGGCTTTCGTGTTCTTTCGATAGGGGGTCGATTACGAGTGCGGGCGGGATTCTGGATCAACGACCGTGCGCGATTGCGGTTCACGGTGCATTCAGTCGGTGCACGGAGCTTTAAATGTGGGAGCGGGCTTGCTCGCGAAGGCGTCGTATCAGTCGACATCTTAACCGTATTCGCGAGCAAGCCCGCTCCCACAGGGTTCAAAGGTGTTCACTCGATTGTGAACACACTGAAAGTCCATTGTGGGAGCCTGCTCGCGATTGGATCGAACGGTCAGTGAAGATCCAAAGGCTGCTTAACCCTCATCCACCTCGTCATCCTCCCCGCCATCAACCTTCATTCCCAATTCCTTGATCTTGCGGGTCAAGGTGTTACGGCCCCAGCCCAGCAGGACGGCGGCGTCGCGGCGACGGCCAGCGGTGTGTTTGAGGGCGGTTTCGATCATGATCCGCTCAAAGCTCGGCACTGCGCTGTCGAGCAGGCTCGATTGACCGCGTGCCAGCGCCTGATCGGCCCATTGGCGCAGTGCTTGCTCCCAGTTGGTCACCGGGGCCGAGTCTTGCGGCAGGTTCAGCAGCTCTGGCGGCAGGTCGCTGATGTGCACTTCGCGACCTGACGCCATCACCGTGATCCAGCGGCAGGTGTTCTCCAGCTGACGCACGTTGCCTGGCCACGGCAGGTTCTTCAGGTATTCCTCGGTTTCGCTTTTCAGCAGCTTCGGTTCCACCGCCAGCTCTTGCGCAGCGCGGGCGAGGAAGTGCTTGGCCAGGGTCGGAATGTCTTCGCGACGGTCCGACAGGCGTGGAATGTGGATGCGGATCACGTTCAGACGGTGAAACAGGTCTTCACGGAATTTCCCGGCGTGCACCAGGGTTTCCAGGTTCTGGTGAGTCGCGGCAATGATGCGCACATCGACCTTGACCGGCACATGGCCGCCAACGCGATAAAACTCACCGTCCGCCAGTACGCGCAGCAGGCGGGTCTGGGTGTCGGCGGGCATGTCGCCGATTTCATCGAGAAACAACGTGCCGCCGTCCGCCTGCTCGAACCGTCCGCGCCGCAGGTTGGCGGCGCCGGTGAATGCACCTTTTTCATGGCCGAACAACTCGGACTCCATCAGGTCCTTGGGAATTGCTGCCATGTTCAGTGCGATGAACGGCGAGGCTGCTCGTGGGCTATGTCGATGCAGCGCGTGGGCTACCAGTTCTTTGCCGGTGCCGGACTCACCGTTGATCAGCACGGTGATGTTGGAATGGCTTAAACGGCCGATGGCGCGAAACACTTCCTGCATCGCCGGCGCTTCGCCGATGATTTCCGGGGTGCGGGTCAGCGCAGGTGCGACTTCCAGGCCTTGTTGCTCCTGGGCGTGCTGATTGGCGCGCTTGACCAGTGATACCGCCTCATCGACGTCGAACGGCTTGGGCAGGTACTCGAACGCGCCGCCCTGATAGGACGCCACGGCGCTGTCCAGGTCGGAGTGCGCGGTCATGATGATCACCGGCAGGCGTGGGTGTTGCTCGCGAATCCGGGCCAGCAGGTCCAGGCCACTGGCACCCGGCATGCGGATGTCGGAGATGATCACGTCCGGCTGTTGCCGTGCCAGGCGGCTCATCACGCCATCAGCGCTGTCGAAGCTTTGCGTGGTCATGCCTTCCTGCTGCAAGGCTTTTTCCAGGACCCAGCGGATAGAACGGTCGTCATCGACGATCCACACGGTTTCACTACGGCTCATGTCGATGGGGCTCCTTGCTCCAGTGGCAGAAAGATCGAGAACGTGGTGTGGCCTGGATGGCTGTCACATTCGATCAGGCCCTGGTGCTGGCTGATGATGTTCTGGGTAATGGCCAGGCCGAGCCCGGTACCGTCCGGGCGACCGCTGACCATGGGAAAGAAGATGGTCTCTTGCAGGTCCGCAGGAATCCCCGGGCCGTTGTCGATGATCTCGAGTTTGGTCACCAGGCGATGGCGCACGTGGCCGATGGTGAACTGGCGCATGGCGCGTGAGCGCAGGGTGATGCGGCCCAGGCGCAGTTCGTTCTGGCTGCTGATGGCCTGCATCGCGTTGCGCACGATATTCAATACGGCCTGGATCATTTGTTCGCGGTCGATCAGTACGTCGGGAATGCTCGGGTCGTAGTCGCGCACCAAGGTGATGCAGCCCTGGCTTTCGGCCTCCACCAGATTGCACACGCGCTCCAGCACTTCGTGGACATTGCACATGGCCAGCGACGGCAGTTTGTTCGAACCGAGCATGCGGTCCACCAGGTTACGCAGGCGATCGGCTTCCTCGATGATGACGTTGGTGTAGTCCTTGAGGCTTTCTTCCGGCAGTTCACGGGCCAGCAACTGGGCGGCGCCGCGAATCCCGCCGAGCGGATTCTTGATCTCGTGAGCCAGACCGCGCACCAGCATCTTGCTGGTTTCCTGTTTGGACAGCTGCGCTTCTTCCTTGGTAATGCGCAGCAAGCGGTCACGCGGGTGGACCTCGAGCAGCAGCAGCGTGTCGCCGTTACTCAGGATCGGTGTTACCGCGTAGTCCACGGTCAGTGTCTGGCCGGTCAGGGCGGTGAGCATCGCTTCGCGCTTGGTGAACGGGTGCGCTTGCTCCACGGCCTGGCGCAGGGAATTCAGGGCTTCGGTCGACTCGGTGAACAGCTCGCTGATGAATTGCCCGTGGCTGCGCTGGCCGCTGATGGCCAGGAGCATTTCTGCCGCGGGGTTCATGTACTCAAGACGCAATTGGGCGTCGAGCAGAATGGTAGCGGTGGTCAGGTTGTCGAGTAGCAAGCGGTGCAGTGCGTCGCTGATGGTCATTAGGACCTCTTTTGGAGCAGGGCAACCCAGGGGCGATCCCGGATTGCGCGCGCGGGTTGAGCGCTGATGCGAGGAAAATGCAAAAACCAAACCAAGGCTCCGAAAAGAAGCAATAAACCCCTGAAACGGGCGTTTGAAGCTCGATCGCGTGGCGTTCTGCCAGCTTCGACGGGTACTTTCGAACCAAAATGGGTTGATAAGTGGGTAGGGTGCAACCTATTGCACCAATATAGTGCGCAAACTTGGGAGGTGTTTAGAAGAAAGGAAAAATCCCGACTTTTTCTTCTTCAGGCTTGTCGGCGAGGGGGCATTCCGGGCGTTTTCCGTAGTCGGTCATCACGCAGGGTGTGACCTGGCGCTTTTGCGCCAGGGAGATACGCAGCATGTGAAATGGCTGGTTGGCCGTGCGTTCGACGATGCGTCCTTGCTCGTCCAGTATCTCCACCGCGAGGTGGTGGCTGCCGCGATCAACATTGCTCAGGGCGAACACCGGGCTGGGCCCCGGCTCGGCGGTCGCTTTGCCATCCAGCAACAGCCGGTAACGGTGCCCGCGTTGCAGGCCGGGCTCGCTGGTGACGCTGACGATCAGTTCACCCGCGCTGCTGCGCACGGAGGCATCCGGGTCTGGCACCAGTACCCGAAGCATTTCGTAGCGAAACAGCGGTGTTTCTTCAGTCTTCCTGGGCGAGGCGTTTGGCGTGGTGCCGACGGGATGGGCTGCCATGCGATTGCCCGGTGCCAGCGGTACCCGTTTTGCATTGCCGGGTCGCGGCTGGTCGGTGAACACCCGATTGCCCTGAGCGTCGAGGTAGGTGTAAACCTCCGCCAGCGCCGGCAGGCTAATCAACCACAGGCTGGTGATGATGAGCCAGCGCTTCATGGCGTATGCACGCGCTGAACGGTGAAGGTCACCGTCGGGCTTTGCTGGACCACGCGTTCTGCGGCGAGTACCTGCACCGCGAGGCTGTGTTCACCGCGATCAATGTTGACCAATTGCAGGCGCGGCACGTTGCTCGGCTGGCCATAAGGCTGGCCGTCCAGCAGCAATCGCAACAGATGCGGCCCTTGCAGGCGGGGCTGGATCTGCACGCCGACCGTGAAGGTGCCGTTGTTGGCGCGCAGGGCTTCTTCGGTGGGCAGGCCGGTCAGTTCCAGCACGGCATACGCGGCGCTGCTGTCGTTGCGCGGGGGGGAGGGTTGTTCGGCTGCCGGTTGCTGGCGTTCAACCTGGTTGAGCGGCGGCAGCTCAACCGGCTGGCTCTTCACGCCATCGGGCGGCTGATTGCTGTAGGCAGCGTTGCCGTTGGCGTCGGTGTACTTGTAGATTTGCGCGACGGCAGGCAGGGCAATCAGAGGCAGTATCAGCAGAAAACCACGACCCATAAAAATCGACCGATAAACGAAGACGTTGGGTTGCAGCATAGGCCAACGACGAGAGTTGGCCCAAGGCGTTCACATCCCGTCATGCAATTGATCGGGATCTGGGGCCTGCGATGCCTTGGCTCGTCAAGCAGAGGCCTCGCGAAGGAGGCTGTGCATCATGGGGCGTTGGGTGTCCAGGAGCCGTTCTCATAGTTGCCACTGCCGTCCTCTGTGAGCCAGGGACCTTGGCGCTTGCCGTTCAGGTAGTGGCCGCGTTCCACTGTTTTGTCGCCGACACGGCGCTCGCTCGGGCCATTGAGTTGGTCGTGGACGTAGGTGTCGAAGCCCTGGATGTCGTTATCGGCAGGTTCATCGTTTTCGGAGGGCAGGATGTCCCAGCGGCCTTCGCGCTGGTCGTTTTCATAAAGGCCGGTCTGGGTATTCTCAGGGGAGGTGACATACCATTGGCCCTGACGCTTGCCCTCGACATAAGGGCCGCTCTGTTGGTTTTCCCAGCCTTCGCTGAAGTGCCATTCACCCGTGCGCAGGCCGTGACTGTACTTGCCTTGCGCGCGGATGAAACCATAGCCGTACACAACACTGTCGCCGTCTTCACTGCCGCGGTAGCGGGTCGGATCGGTTTCCCAGGCGATCTGGCTGACCTGATAGTTGTAGACCGTACGCGAGCCCTCATGCAGGGGTTTGCCGTAGCCGCGCCAGTAGGTGACGGTCAGGAAGCGGCCATCCTTTTTCTGGAAGGTTTTCTTGTAGGCCAGTTGTTCCTCGCCCGGCGGGGTGTGGCGGATCAGTTGCTGGCTATCGTCGAAGTAGCCGACCAGCGTGCCTTGGGTATGGTCGATCTGATCGAATTCGGCAATGTCCGAATTTTCAAAGAAGAAGCGGTGGTTGAGTTGCGTCAGTTGGGCCAGGGCCTTTTTGACCGTGAGGGCGTCGAGGGTTTTCTTGCCGTCGACGATGCGGTCGAGGGCTTTTTGCAGCGAGCCGACCTGGCTATAAAGATGATCGTTGGCGTCGTAGCGGTAGGCATGTACCTGGTAACGACCCTGCTGCTTGAACAGGACGAAGCGGGTCGGCCTCTCGCTGTCCAGCGACATGGCGAAGACAGACTCGATCGAGGCGTTGCCGAAGTTATCGAGCAGTTGCGGTGATTGCTCGGGTGCATTGCTGGGGCTGTAATAGCCTTTGACGCCATCGGCTTCCTTGAAGAATGCGAGGGTCATCGAGCTTTCCGACAGGTTGTCGAGTATCGGATGAGCCAACGGTTTGCCGTCATAGAAGGGTGCAGCGTGGGCGGTACCCCATGCGATGCAGCCGATCAGGGCCAGGTGTGTCCACTTCATGCGAATCCCTTCGTCTGGTGCGCCGAGTCAGGCACGAAATTCGCGGATTATCCATGGATGCAGTGGCTTGGGAAATCAGCGCCCATAAAAAAGACCTCCCGGAGGAGGTCTCTTTTGAGTCACGCCGCTTGCGCGAGCGCTACCGGATCAGCAGCTGTAGTACAGCTCGTATTCCAGTGGGTGTACGAAGGTACGAACCTTGATCTCTTCTTCGCTTTTCAGGGCGATGTAAGCGTCGATGAAGTCGTCGCTGAATACGCCGCCTTTGGTCAGGAACGCACGACCTTTGTCCAGCTCTTCCAGGGCTTCTTTCAGGCTGCCACACACTTGCGGGATCTCTTTCGCCTCTTCAGGCGGCAGGTCGTACAGGTTTTTGTCGGCAGCGTCGCCTGGGTGGATCTTGTTCTGGATGCCGTCCAGGCCAGCCATCAACAGTGCAGCGAAGCCCAGGTACGGGTTGGCTGCCGGGTCCGGGAAGCGTGCTTCGATACGGCGAGCTTTAGGGCTCGACACGTAAGGAATACGGATCGATGCGGAACGGTTGCGAGCCGAGTAGGCCAGCATTACCGGTGCTTCGAAACCTGGAACCAGGCGCTTGTAGGAGTTGGTCGACGGGTTGGTGAAGCCGTTCAGGGCCTTACCGTGCTTGATGATGCCGCCGATGAAGTACAGGGCGGTGTCGGACAGGCCGGCATAACCTTCGCCAGCGAAGGTGTTCTTGCCATCTTTGGAGATGGACATGTGAACGTGCATACCCGAGCCGTTGTCGCCGTACAGAGGCTTAGGCATGAAGGTCGCGGTGCGGCCGTAGGCATCGGCCACGTTGTGTACGCAGTACTTCAGGGTCTGAACTTCGTCAGCCTTGGCTACCAGGGTGTTGAACTTGACGCCGATTTCGTTCTGGCCGGCAGTCGCCACTTCGTGGTGGTGAACTTCGATGACTAGGCCCATTTCTTCCATGGCGTTGCACATGGAGGTACGGATTTCGTGGTCATGGTCGAATGGTGGAACCGGGAAGTAGCCGCCTTTGACGCCTGGACGGTGGCCTTTGTTGCCGCCTTCTACGTCCTGGTCGGACATCCACGAGCCTTGCTCGGAGAAGATCTTGAACATGGAACCGGAGATGTCGGACTTGAACTTCACTTCGTCGAAGATGAAGAACTCAGGCTCCGGGCCGACGAACACGGTGTCGCCGATGCCGGTGGACTTCAGGTATTCCTCGGCGCGGTGGGCGATGGCGCGTGGGTCGCGGTCATAGCCTTGCATGGTCGAAGGTTCGATGATGTCGCACACCAGGATCAGGGTCGGCTCTTCGGTGAACGGATCGAGCACGGCAGTCGAGTCGTCCGGCAGCAGGATCATGTCGGAGGCTTCGATGCCTTTCCAGCCAGCGATGGAGGAACCGTCGAACATTTTGCCGATTTCGAAGAAATCGTCATCCAGCGCATCACGGGCCGGCATGGTCACGTGGTGCTGAGTGCCTTTGGTGTCAGTGAAGCGCAGATCAATCCATTTGACGTCATGATCTTTGATGAGTTGAACCGACTTCGACATAGTGTCCTCCGGGTGGCTTCGGGCGGGTAGTGGAGTGCCCTTAGAATGTGGGTGCTGCCGGCGCGAATACTCTGCCAAGGCAACCTGCCTCACAAGGGAGCAAATTGCATGCCAGTGCCCCGACTTGGGTTTTTCGCCCCAATCCCACGCATATAAAGGTGAAAGCGCAGGGTTTGCGCAAAATATCGCCCTTTAATGTAGCGCTTTAAGCGATAAATGACCCGTTTTGGTGCATCGAAAACCTTCTGCACATTAACTGGTTAAACCTTGAGCAATTTCCGCTATAATCCGCGCCCCCCTTTTTCGGCTGGCCCAGCGCGCGCTGTTTTCATGAAACTAATCGTAAAAGTCTTCCCCGAGATCACCATCAAGAGCCGCCCGGTACGGATGCGTTTCATCCGTCAGTTGGCCAAGAACATCCGTGCCGTGCTCCGCGATCTGGACCCGGCTGTGGTGGTGAACGGCGTGTGGGACAACCTCGAGTTGGAAACGCACGTCACTGACCCCAAAGCCCTGAAGGACATGACCGAGCGCCTGAGCTGCATGCCGGGCATCGCGCATTTCCTGCAGGTTGACGAGTACCCGCTGGGTGACTTCGACGACATCGTCGCCAAGTGCAAGCTGCACTTCGGCGAGGCGTTGGCCGGGAAGATTTTTTCGGTGCGCTGCAAGCGTGCCGGCAAGCACGAATTCAGCTCCATGGACGTCGAGAAATACGTCGGCAGCCAACTGCGTCGTCAGTGCGGCGCCGCCGGTATTTCCCTGAAAGAGCCTGAAATCGAAGTTCGCATAGAAATTCGCGACAAACGGTTGTTCGTGATCCACAACCAGCACAACAGCATCGGTGGCTATCCGCTGGGCGCGCTGGAACAGACCCTGGTGTTGATGTCCGGCGGTTTCGATTCCACCGTCGCCGCCTACCAGATCATGCGCCGCGGGCTGATGGCGCACTTCTGCTTCTTCAACCTCGGCGGGCGTGCCCACGAATTGGGCGTGATGGAAGTCGCGCACTTCATCTGGAAGAAGTACGGCAGCTCCCAGCGCGTGTTATTTGTCAGTGTGCCGTTTGAGGAAGTCCTGGGCGAAATTCTCGGGAAAGTCGATAACAGTCATATGGGCGTAGTATTGAAGCGTATGATGTTGCGCGCTGCGTCCCGAATCGCTGATCGGCTGGACATCGAGGCACTGGTCACCGGTGAAGCGATTTCCCAGGTGTCGAGCCAGACGTTGCCGAACCTGTCCGTGATCGACTGCGTGACCGACAAGCTGGTCTTGCGTCCGCTGATCGCCAGTCACAAGCAGGACATCATCGACCTGGCCAACGAAATCGGCACCGCCGACTTCGCCAAGCACATGCCGGAGTACTGTGGGGTCATCTCGGTGAACCCCAAGACCCACGCCAAGCGTCCGCGTGTGGAGCATGAAGAGAAAGAATTCGACATGGCGGTGCTCGAGCGTGCGCTCGAGAACGCCAAACTGGTGCCGATCGATCGTGTAATCGATGAATTGGGCCAGGACGTGCAGATTGAAGAAGTCAGTGAAGCGCTGGCCGGTCAGATCGTCATCGACATCCGTCACCCGGATGCCGCTGAAGACGACCCGTTACAGCTTGCTGGCGTCGAGGTACAAGCGATGCCGTTTTATGCACTGAACGCTCGTTTCAAGGAACTGGACCCTACTCGCCAGTACCTGCTGTATTGCGACAAAGGCGTGATGAGTCGCCTGCATGCCCACCATTTGCTCAGTGAGGGGCATGCCAATGTGCGCGTTTATCGACCGAGCTAAGAGCCCGGGGCTGTTTGCCTGTGGCCTGCGTCACCGGCCCCCCGACGCCGCCGCCAAGCTGTAACGGCTTTGCGGACGCAACGTTAATCGCTGCCAAGACTTGTCAGCACACCGAATCCTCTGATCGAGATACACAAGTGATCGAAAATCTACGCAACATCGCCATCATTGCTCACGTTGACCATGGTAAAACCACCCTGGTAGACAAACTCTTGCGTCAATCCGGCACCCTGGAGCGCAACGAGCTCAACGACGAGCGCGTGATGGACTCCAACGACCAGGAGAAAGAGCGCGGTATTACCATTCTGGCGAAAAACACCGCCATCAACTGGAATGGCTACCACATCAACATCGTGGACACCCCGGGCCACGCCGACTTCGGCGGCGAAGTTGAACGTGTAATGTCGATGGTTGACTCCGTTCTGCTGCTGGTTGACGCTCAAGACGGCCCTATGCCGCAAACCCGTTTCGTGACCAAGAAGGCGTTCGAAGCCGGCCTGCGTCCAATCGTGGTCATCAACAAGGTTGACCGTCCAGGCGCACGTCCGGACTGGGTTCTGGACCAGATCTTCGACCTGTTCGACAACCTGGGTGCTACCGAAGAACAGCTGGACTTCAAAGTGGTTTACGCCTCTGCCCTGAACGGTATTGCAGGTCTTGACCACACCGACATGGCTGAAGACATGACCCCGCTGTACCAGTCGATTGTCGACAACGTACCTGCGCCGAAAGTCGACCGTGACGGTCCGTTCCAGATGCAAATCTCCGCTCTGGACTACAACAGCTTCCTGGGTGTTATCGGCGTTGGCCGTATCGCTCGTGGTCGCGTCAAGCCGAACACCCCGGTTGTCGCTATCGACGCCGACGGCAAGAAGCGTACCGGTCGTATCCTGAAGCTGATGGGTCACCACGGTCTGCACCGTATCGACGTTGAAGAAGCAGCTGCCGGCGACATCGTCTGCATCAGCGGCTTCGAGCAACTGTTCATCTCCGACACTCTGTGCGACCCACTGAACGTTGAAGCGATGAAGCCGTTGACCGTTGACGAGCCAACCGTTTCCATGACCTTCCAGGTAAACGACTCGCCTTTCTGCGGTAAAGAAGGCAAGTTCGTGACCAGCCGTAACATCAAGGAACGTCTGGACAAAGAACTGCTCTACAACGTTGCCCTGCGCGTTGAAGAAGGCGACACCGCCGACAAGTTCAAAGTTTCCGGCCGTGGTGAGCTGCACCTCTCGGTACTGATCGAAACCATGCGTCGCGAAGGCTTCGAAATGGGTGTTGGTCGTCCAGAAGTGATCATCCGCATGGTTGACGGCGTCAAGCACGAACCGTACGAAAACGTGACCATCGACCTGCCGGAAGAATCCCAGGGTTCGATCATGGAACAAATGGGTATCCGTAAAGGCGACCTGACCAACATGGTTCCGGATGGCAAGGGCCGTGTGCGCCTTGAGTACAACATCCCGGCACGTGGCCTGATCGGTTTCCGTAACGAGTTCCTGACCCTGACCTCCGGCGGCGGCATCCTGACCTCGATCTTCGACCGTTACGACACCATGAAGTCCGGCGACATGTCCGGCCGTCAGAATGGCGTGCTGGTTTCGGTCGCTACCGGTAAGGCACTGACTTACTCGCTGGAAACCCTGCAGTCGCGTGGCAAGCTGTTCATCGAACACGGCCAGGACATCTATGAAGGTCAAATCGTTGGTCTGAACAGCCGCGACAACGATCTGGGTGTTAACCCGACTAAAGGCAAGAAGCTCGACAACATGCGTGCTTCGGGTAAAGACGAAACCATCGCTCTGGTTCCACCTGTACGTTTCACTCTGGAGCAAGCTCTGGAATTCGTACAAGAAGACGAGCTGTGTGAAGTCACTCCTAAGTCCATCCGTCTTCGCAAGAAGATCCTGGGCGAAAGCGAGCGTACCCGCGCTGCGAAGAAAAGCGGCAACTGAGTTTCGACTTAGTTAGCGCTTAAAAAAACGCCCCCGACCGCAAGGTCGGGGGCGTTTTTGTTTGTCTGGGGTTTGTGCGATGTCTGTGGCGAGCGAGCTTGCTCGCGCTGGGCTGCGCGTAGCGGCCCCAGGATATTTGCAGCTAACGTCGATTTTGTGAGTGCTGCGCACTCAAGCGGGAGCAAGCTCCCTCGCCACAGGTAACAGGCTTCGGATCAGAACTTCTGCCTGATCAGAACTTATCGAGTGTCCGTAGCTTGGTCTCGCGTACCACTTCTTTTGGCTTGTACGCGCAATACCCCGGCCGCGGGCCGATCTTGGGATGGTTGCGGCAGGTGTCCGGGCGCTTTTCATAAATAGTGCACAAACGGCTCTTGCGATCCAGGTACAGGCAATCGTTGTTGCTCATGCGCTGGAGCGTGAAGATCTCGGACTTCTGGTTGTAACGCTCGACGATCCCTTCCTTTTGCAGGCGCTTGGCGATGTTCTTCGGCGGGTCGCCGCGCTCGAACTCATCGACGATGCCGATGCGGATCAGATCCTTGATCTTGACCTCCACCGGCAGCGTGCAGCAACTGGACACGCAGGAGCCACACATGGGGGCGGAGTACTTGGCCCAGGTATCGAGACGGTCGATCTCCGCGGCGGCGATCAGGTTGGGCTTCATCATGTGGAATTACCAGCGTGCATCAGGGCGCGCGATCATACCGGGACTGGTGATTTTTTGAACGACCATTTGCCGGTTTTTTCTTGTCGACCTGCATTTTTTGAGGCAGCGGCACGGCATCTGCTTCTTTTTACGACGTACCGGCAAGGACGAAGGCCTGAGGGCGGCGGTTGCAAAAAACGCCGAACCCATGCTTTTGCCTCGTGTCAGACCGACTAGGCTCAGACCATTCCATGCTCGATCGAGGTCCTACCCATGACTCAGGAACCGCTTGTTCGTGACGCTGAGGTGGCCGCTTTTCGCGACGCCGTGTTGACCAAACTCACCTACGCCGTAGGCAAGGATCCGGATCACGCCTTTGACCATGACTGGTTCGAAGCCATCGCCCTGGCGACGCGCGATCACATGGTCGAACGCTGGATGGACCACACGCGGCATATCTACCGCAAGGGTCAGAAGCGCGTTTACTACCTCTCGCTGGAATTCCTCATTGGCCGCCTGCTCTATGACAGCCTGAGCAACCTTGGCTTGCTGGACGTGGCACGCGAGGCGTTGACCGAACTCGGCGTCAACCTGGAGCGCATCCGCCTGCTGGAGCCGGACGCGGCACTCGGCAACGGCGGCCTCGGACGGCTGGCCGCGTGCTTCATGGAGAGCATGTCGACCCTCGGTATCGCCGGTCACGGCTACGGGATTCGTTATGAGCATGGCTTGTTCCGCCAGGCGATTGTCGACGGCTGGCAGCAGGAGCAGACCGAACACTGGCTGGATTTCGGCAACCCGTGGGAGTTCGAGCGTCCGGAGGTAATTTATACGATCGGTTTCGGCGGCGGCGTCGAAACGGTCACTGATGAGCACGGCAAGAGCAAGCAAGTCTGGACGCCGTCCGAAACCGTGCGCGGGGTGGCGTATGACACGCCCGTGGTGGGGTGGCGTGGGGCCGGCGTCAACACGTTGCGCCTGTGGCGGGCGCGGGCCATGGAAGACCTGCACCTGGAGCGTTTCAATGCCGGTGACCATTTGGGCGCGGTGGCCGAAGTGGCTCGGGCCGAGAGCATCTCCCGGGTGCTTTACCCCGCCGACAGCACCGAGGCCGGTCAGGAGCTGCGGCTGCGTCAGGAGTATTTCTTCGTGGCCGCCTCGTTGCAGGACTTGCTGCGTCGCCATCGCAACATGCACGGTTCGGTGCTGACGTTGGGTGAACACGCAGCGATCCAGCTCAACGACACTCACCCCTCGATTGCCGTGGCCGAGTTGATGCGTCAACTGGTCGATGTGTACGACGTGGCGTGGGACGCTGCCTGGCAGATCACCGTCGACACGCTGTCGTACACCAACCACACGCTGTTACCCGAGGCGCTGGAAACCTGGCCGGTGGGCCTGATGGAGCGGATGCTGCCACGGCACATGCAGATCATTTACCTGATCAACGCCCAGCACATCGACTCGCTGCGGGCCAAGGGCATTCATGATTTCGACGTGCTGCGCGCGGTATCGCTGATCGAAGAAGACAACGGCCGACGTGTGCGCATGGGCAACCTGGCGTTCCTCGGCTCCCATAGCGTCAACGGGGTGTCCGGGCTGCACACGCAACTGATGCGCAGCACGGTGTTTTCCGAGTTGCACAAGCTGTACCCGGACCGGATCAACAACAAGACCAACGGCATCACCTTCCGCCGCTGGTTGTACCAGGCCAACCCGGAACTGACGTCGATGATGGTCGATGCGCTGGGGCCGGGCTTGCTGGACGATCCCGAGCAGAAGCTGATCGAACTGGAACCGTTTGCCGAGAAAGCGGCATTCCGCAAGCAGTTCGCCGAGCAACGGCTGCACAGCAAAAGGGCATTGGCCAGCCTGATTCATGAGCGCCTGGGCATTGCGGTTAACCCGGCGGCGCTGTTCGACGTGCAGGTCAAACGAATTCACGAGTACAAACGCCAGTTGCTCAATCTGTTTCATACAGTGGCGCTGTATCAGGCGATTCGCGCCGAGCCGGAAACCGATTGGGTGCCACGGGTGAAGATTTTCGCAGGCAAGGCGGCGGCCAGTTATCACCAGGCCAAGCTGATCATCAAACTGACCAACGACATTGCCCGGACGATCAATAACGACCCGACTGTGCGTGGGTTGCTGAAGGTGGTGTTCCTGCCCAACTACAACGTCAGCCTGGCCGAAAGCATCATTCCGGCGGCCGACCTGTCGGAGCAGATTTCCACTGCCGGTTTCGAGGCCTCGGGCACCAGTAACATGAAGTTCGGCCTCAATGGCGCGCTGACCATCGGTACCCTGGACGGTGCAAACGTGGAGATGTGCGAGCGCATTGGTGCCGAGCACATGTTCATCTTTGGTTTGAGCGCCCAGCAAGTCGGTGCGCGCAAGCGCAATGGCGAGTTCCACGCCGGGCCTGATATTGCCGCGTCTCACCGGCTCAGTGATGTGCTGCAAGCGATTCGCGGCGGTGTGTTCTCGCCCGATGACCCGTCGCGTTACGCAGGGTTGATTGACTCATTGGTCGACTATGACCGCTTCCTGGTCTGCGCCGACTTTGATTCCTACTGGCATGCCCAGGGGCGGGTTGAAGCGCATTGGCACGACTCGAAGGAGTGGTGGCGCTCGGCGGTGCTCAACACCGCGCGGATGGGCTGGTTTTCATCCGACCGGACCATTCGCGAGTACGCCACGGATATCTGGAAAGCGCTGGGGTAACTTTTAGCAATAATTGCGAGCAAGGCCCATCGGTCGTTGGGCCGGGTCGATATACTAAGCACCAACTTCACCCCTGTGGGAGCGGGCTTGCTCGCGAAAGCGGACTGACATTCGACATCAATGTTGAACGTTATGCCCTCTTCGCGAGCAAGCCCGCTCCCGCAGTGGATTTGTGGTGCAGATACACTCTGCCCCACACTGGATTCCGGGTGTCTGGTTACTAGACTGAACCAGACGCTGCTGTGCCCGGACTCGCCCGGCAATGGGCCGCTTAGGGATATCGACCATGCAATGGATTTTCATGCTGATGGGGCTGGTGCTGGGCTGGGTGCTCGATGAGTCCTTCAGCGATGCACTGATTGGCGCACTGATGGGGCTGGGCATTGGCCAGACCATCGCGCTTGGCCGGCTCAATGCGCAAGCCGCCGAGCAGGCTCGTCAGTTGCAACTGGCCCAGACCGCCCTCGGCGCGGTCGAGCAGCGGCTGGCGTTGCTGGAGCGCAGTGGCGGCCACGTTGCGCCAACCACTGAACCGATGACTGCCAGCGAGCCGCTTCTTGCGCCTGACCTCCTCTTTGACGAAGCCCCCGAGCCTGAGCCAGGACCGTTGCCTGCGGCCCAGGAACTGGTCTGGGAATTGCCGCCCGAATTCGAACCGGTACAGGCAAGCATTGCTCCGCCCGTCGACCTTTGGACGCCGCAGCCTCACGAGCCACAACCTCCTGCCGAACCCCGTGGCCCCAACCTGATCGAGCGCGCCATCGCTAGTGCACGTACGTGGCTGTTTGGCGGCAACACGGTGCTGCGTATTGGCGTGGTGCTGCTGTTTTTCGGTCTGGCGTTCCTGCTGCGTTATGCCACCGAAGGCATGGTGGTGCCGATCGAGATGCGTTACGCCGGGGTTGCGGCGGCGGCATTGGCGTTATTGGGGCTGGGGTGGTGGTTGCGCCTGCGCAACACAAACTACGCATTGATCCTTCAGGGCACCGGCATTGCCGTGTTGTATCTGACCGTGTTTGCCGCCATGCGTCTGCACCCGTTGCTCGATCCGGGCGCAGCGCTCGGCTTGCTGGTGGCGGTGACGGTGTTCTCGGCGATCCTTGCGATCACCCAGGACTCCCTGGCGCTGGCCTGCGCGGCGGCGCTGGGCGGGTTTGCCGCGCCGATCCTGACTTCCACTGGCGCCGGCAACCATGTCGCGCTGTTCAGCTACTTCGCCTTGCTCAACGCGGGCATCCTCGCTATCGCCTGGTTCAAGGCCTGGCGGCTGCTGAACCTGATCGGCTTTGCCGGCACCTTCGGCATCGGATTCGCCTGGGGCGTGCGTTCCTATGCACCGGAGTTGCTGTGGAGCACCGAGCCGTTCCTGATTCTGTTCTTCCTGATGTACCTGGCGATCGGCTTGCTGTTCACCCGGCGCAAGTTGCTGGAGATGAGCGATGCGCCAGAGGACGACAGCCGCGACGCGCTGCTGCGCTGGTCGGCCCGCAAGGGCGACTACGTCGACGGCACGATGCTGTTCGGGCCGCCGCTGCTGGGTTTTGGCTTGCAGTTCGCGCTGGTTCAGCATCTGGAATTTGCCGCGGCGTTCAGTGCGTTGGCGTTGGGCATCATCTACATGGGTCTGGCGCGGTTTCTCAGCGGTGGCCGTGCCTTGTTGCTGGCGGAAACCTGCCTGGCGCTGGGGGTGATTTTTGCATCGCTGGCGATTCCATTGGGGCTGGATGCGCGCTGGACGGCAGCGGCCTGGGCCGTGGAGGGCGCGGGGATTTTCTGGCTCGGCCTGCGTCAGCATCGGCCGTTGGCGCGCGCCTTCGCCTTGTTGCTGCAACTGGGTTCGGCGCTGGCGTTCCTCAGCGAGTTGCGTCTGGGTGACAGCAGCCTGCTCGACGCGGCACCGCTGGGTGCGCTGATGCTCGGCGTGGCGCTGCTGTTCAGTTTCTATCAATTGCGCAACGCGTCTCCTGAGCAGACGTCGGCTTGGGAACGCAAGGGTTTGCCGGTGCTGGCGTGCCTGGGGTTGATCTTCCTCTACCTGCTGGCGCCGCTGTTTTTCTTCTCCCATGGCACGGCGATCAGTTGGGCGCTGGCCGGGCTGGCGACGTTGTTCGTTGGGTTGCGCCTGCAATCGCGGACGTTCCTGTTCACCGCGTTTGCTGTGCAATTGCTGGGCGGTGCGTTGTTCCTGTTGCGCCTGCAAGGGGCCAGCGGCGATGCGGCGGCCGTGTTCAGCGCCGGCTGGAGCGGTTTGCTGACGGCGTCGTTGATTGGCCTGGCGTTGATTGGCGGGATGCTGTTCGCCGCTCGCGATGACATGGTGCGCAGCGATGTACGCCTGCTGCGCGGCCTGTCGGTGGTGTTGCTGGCGGGGTTGGTGCTGATCAACCTGGCGGTGCTCTTCGTGTTGCCGTGGCAAACGGCGAGCGGCGTGTGGGCGGCGAGCGGTCTGTTGATCATCTGGCTGAGCCTGTATCTCCAGCAGCGGGTGAGTTTTGTGTTTGGCCTGTTGTTGCAGGTGATTGGCGGTGCGGCGTTCCTGATCGCCGGGGCCGAGTTGTTCGGGCCGCTGAGCAGTGAAGGTCTGCGACCACTGGGCCATAGCGGTTTCTGGACGCCAATGGTGCTGGGGCTGGCGGCGCTGGTCGGTGCCTGGCGCTTGCAGCTTGGCAATCGGGCGAGTGGGTTCGATGTCTTGAGTTTGCAGCGTCTGTCTAACGTGTTGTTGGTGTGGGGCGCCGGATGGTGGTTATACGGGTTGTTCAGCGAAACGCAGCGTTTTGTTGCACCGCCTCTGGAAACCGCAGCGCTGCTCGGGATTCTGGCCGCGAGTGCGGCACTGTGGTCGGTGCTGGCCCTGCGCCTGAACTGGCCGGCACTGGGGCGGATGTGCACTGGGCTGACGCCCGCCGCTGCGTTGGTGTTGGGGGTGTCCTGGCACGCGTTCTATCACCCGGCGGCCAACGTCGGCTGGCTGGCGTGGACGGCCGTGTTCGCGGTGCATTTCATCTCGTTGCGACGCCTGGCATCGATGCTCCCGGCGCGAGTGGTGAGCGTGGCGCATGTGATCGGCTGCTGGTTGCTGATACTGGTGTTGGCACTCGAGTTGCGCTACGGCTTGCTGATGTTGGCGGAACAATACAACGCCTGGCGCTGGCTGGGCTGGGCGATCCTGCCAAGCTTGTATCTGGTGCTGATGGCCGCGCCACGGGCCTGGCCATGGCCGGTCTCGGCGTACGCCCGCGAGTACCGGATTTACGCCGCGTTGCCGCTGGCGGTGTTGATGTTGGCGTGGTTCTGGTTGGCCAACCTGTTCAGTGACGGCACGGCCGAACCACTGCCTTACCTGCCGCTGGTCAATCCGCTGGAAGTGGGGCTGCTGTTCGCGTTGGGCGGGGTGTATGTGTGGTCCCGCAGTGCAGTCAGCCACTGGGCGATCCGCGCCGATTACGCCACCAAGGCTGCGGAAGTGATTGCCGGGGTGTCGCTGTTTGCCTTCTTCACCGCGCTGGTGATGCGCACCGCTTACCACTGGGGCGGCGTGCCGTTCGAGCTGGTGGCGCAGTTGGATTCGATGTTGGTGCAAGCGGGGTTGTCGATCGTCTGGACCTTGATTGCCCTGGGGCTGATGATCGGCGGGCATGTGCGCCATCGGCGCGAGGTCTGGCTGGCGGGCGCGGTGTTGATTGCGCTGGTGGTTGCCAAGTTGGTGTTTGTCGAACTGAGCAACCGTGGCGGACTGGCGCGGATCGTTTCGTTTATCGGGGTCGGCGTGTTGTTGCTGGTGGTGGGCTATTTTGCGCCGCTACCTCCCAAACGCGTTGAAGCAACACCTGGGCCGGACAAACCGGCCAGTGAATCTGAGGGAGTGTCATCGTGAGTGCGAAGTTGAGCCTGGTCTGCTTGTGGGCTGTGGGGATCTGTGTGGCGTGGTCGGCCCAGGCGCAGGAAAAACCGTCGGATTTCAGTACGCAGTTGCCGTTGAGCTTGAGCGGGGAAGGCCCGTGGTATCGACTCGACGTGCCATTGGCGGTGCAGTTGAGCGCACGCCAGACCGATCTCGGTGACATGCGGGTGTTTAACGCGGCGGGTGAGGCACAGGCCTATTCGCTGGTGCGCGCGCAGGCGCAGAACCCCGACAGCCCAATGGTGCACGACGTTAAATGGTTCCCGCTCTACGACTCGGCCGAGGCTCGTGAGTCGGTACCGAGCGTGCGTGTGCAGTCGAATGCCAACGGCACGCTGGTGGAGGTTCAGCCGTCCACGCACCTTGAGGCTGGCGAAGAAGTGCTGCGCGGCTGGCTGCTGGATGCCAGCGCGATCAAGGCGCCGTTGCAGCAGTTGACCCTCGACTGGGCCAGTGACCGTGATGGGTTTCAGTACTTCAGTATCGAGGCCAGTGACGACTTGCAGCATTGGCAGTCGTGGGGCGAGGGGCAAGTAGCGCGTTTGTCGTATGCCGACGAGCGGGTTGAACAACATGAAGTGGGCTTGCCGGGGCAGCGCGCCCGTTACCTGCGGTTGCTGTGGAAGAACCCGCAGTCGGCACCGGCCCTGACCCTGGCACAGTTGCAGAGCCTGAGCGTCAGCAGCGTGGCGCAACCGTTGATCTGGTCGCAACCGGTCGCGGGCAGCAATCCAAAACCTGGCCTGTACACCTGGAAGCTGCCCATGGGGCTGAACGTCGAACGGGTGAAAATTGAACTGAGCCAGGCCAACAGCCTGGCACCGGTAACGTTATCCACCCGCCGCGAAAGCAGTCAGCCTTGGCAGCCAGCAGGCGGTGGCCTGCTGTATCGGCTGACCCAGAATGGCCAGGACGTGCTGCAAAACGAATTGCAACTGTACGGGCAGGTGGTTCGGGAGCTGAAGCTCACGGTCGATGAGCGCGGCGGCGGTCTGGGTACGCAAACTCCTGACTTGCGGTTTGCCGTGCGTTCGACCCAACTGGTGTTTCTGGCACGCGGTGCCGGGCCCTACACCCTGGCGTTGGGCAGTGCCACGGCAGGTGCAACCCATTTGCCTTTGTCGACATTGATCCCCGATTACAGCGTCACGCGCATGGCGGAACTGGGGCAGGCCAGGGTCGAGGACGGGGGCAAGGTCTTGCAGACGGGGGCGGTGACTCAGGTTGACGGTGGCCCGGACTGGAAAAAGATCGGTTTGTGGGCGGTGTTGCTGCTGGGCGTGCTGGGGTTGGCGGCGATGGCGTTCAGTTTGCTGCGCAAGCCATCGGTGAAGCATTAAGACGGGCACAGCTTTTGTGGCGAGGGAGCTTGCACCCGCTCGGCTGCGAAGCCGTTGCAAGATTTCCGGGCACCGCTCGATTGCCTGTTTGGGGCCGCTTGGCACCCCAGCGGGAGCAAGCTCCCTCGCCACAGTCATGCGCATTTGCAGCTACGCTAAACCCCCGTACATGAACTCCATTGCGTGAATCTCGTCTGATAAGAGGAATTGCGCCCCGACTCGCGTTAAACTGCGCGGGTTTTTAGTCCCCCCATTCCACCGGAGCCTTCCATGTCCCGCGTTACCCTGAGTCGCTATTTGATTGAGCAGACCCGCAGCAACAACACTCCTGCCGATCTGCGCTTCCTGATCGAAGTGGTGGCGCGTGCTTGCAAGGAAATCAGCCACGCCGTTTCCAAAGGCGCCCTGGGCGGTGTTCTGGGCAGCATGGGCACTGAGAACGTGCAAGGCGAAGTGCAGAAGAAACTCGACGTGATCTCTAACGAGATCCTGCTCGAAGCCAACGAATGGGGCGGTCACCTGGCCGGCATGGCGTCCGAAGAAATGGACAATGCCTACCAGATCCCGGGCAAGTACCCGAAAGGTGCGTACCTGCTGGTATTCGACCCACTGGACGGCTCGTCGAACATCGATATCAACGCCCCGGTCGGTACGATCTTCTCGGTGCTGCGTTGCCCGAACGAATACCTGAGCCAGAACGAAGCCTTGAACGAAAAGGCCTTCCTGCAGCCAGGTACCGAGCAGGTAGCCGCCGGTTACGCGATCTACGGCCCGCAAACCATGCTGATCCTGACCCTGGGCGACGGCGTCAAGGGTTTCACCCTGGACCGTGAAATGGGCAGCTTCGTACTGACCCACGAAGACATCACCATTCCTGAAACCACGCAGGAATTCGCCATCAACATGTCCAACCAGCGTCACTGGGAAGCTCCGGTACAACGCTACGTCGACGAGTTGCTGGCTGGTGAAGAAGGCCCGCTGAAAAAGAACTACAACATGCGCTGGGTCGCTGCGATGGTCGCGGACGTGCACCGCATCCTGACCCGTGGCGGCTTGTTCATGTACCCACGCGACAGCCGCGAGCCATCGAAGCCGGGCAAACTGCGCCTGATGTACGAAGCCAACCCGATGTCGTTCCTGGTCGAGCAGGCTGGCGGTGCGTCGACCAACGGTCACCAGCGCATTCTCGACATCAAGCCTGAAGGCCTGCACCAGCGTGTTGCGGTGTTCCTGGGTTCGAAAGAAGAAGTTGAACGCGCCACGGCTTACCACAAGGAATAAACCATGACCGCGCCCTGGCAGCCGTTGCTTGAGTGGTGGTTCGGTTCAGCCGACAACCCTGATGAAGTGGCGGCGCAGAAGGGCAAGTTATGGTTCGGTAAGCGTGACAGCCAGGACCTCGAAGCGCGCACGCGTTTCGGGGGCTTGGTGGAACAGGCACTGGCCGGCGGATTGACCGAGTGGACGCAACGTCCCGAAGGTTGGCTGGCCCTGGTGTTGTTGCTCGATCAGTTACCACGAATGATCTTTCGCCAGACCCCAAAATCCTTTGCAGGCGACCTGCGTGCTCAAGCGTTGGTGGCTCAAGGTATTGCCGCGGATTTCGACCGGCAACTGCCGCCGATCCAGCGCGTCTTCATCTACCTGGTGTTCGAGAATTGCGAAAATCTGGCGGTGCAGAACGAAGCCATCTCGCGCTTTGCCGACTTGCTGGATCAGCAGCCGGAGGCGGATCGGGCGGTGTTTGCCGATAATCTGGATTACGCCGAGCGGCATCAGAAAATCATCGCCCGGTTTGGACGGTTTCCCCATCGCAACGAGATTCTTGGGCGTGAGAGTACGCCTGAAGAGTTGGCGTTTTTGAGCGGGCCAGGGTCGCGATTCTAATCGCACTGTATGTTTACGGATTCCGTTGCAGCAACCGCTTCATCAGCAATGTGGGTAGATTCTTCCGCATATTGGCAATGATGTGGATGTAGACCCTTTTGTCTCGAACCTCATAAATGATCCGGTTCATCCCGTGGGTTTGACTTGGGAGGAAAGCCTCATGGGTTTGATCTCCTGTGGGTGAGGCAGGACTGAATTTAGTCTTAATTCAGTCCTTCGTCTGTTGCATCAGACGGCCGCACCTGAAGTGAGCTGCTGGGTTTAGATTCGGAAGCTACCGACCAACTGCTTCAACCGCGCTGCCTGTTGTTCAAGGTCGGCACACGCGCGCAAGGTCGATTGCAGGTTCTCAACGCCTTCCTGGTTCAGCGTGTTGATTTCGGTGATGTCGATGTTGAGCGATTCGACCACAGACGTCTGTTCTTCGGTCGCGGCGGCGACGGACTGGTTCATGCCGTCGATTTCGCCGATGCGCTGGGTCACGCTGCCCAGGCGTTCACCGGCCTGGTTGGCAATGCCGACGCTGCCTTCACTCTGGCGCTGACTGTCCGTCATGATCGCCACCGCTGCGCGGGCACCGACTTGCAGTTCTTCGATCATTTTCTGCACTTGCTGCGCCGAATCCTGGGTGCGGTGAGCGAGGTTGCGCACTTCGTCAGCCACCACCGCGAAACCGCGCCCGGCTTCACCCGCGCGGGCTGCTTCAATGGCCGCGTTGAGGGCCAGCAGGTTGGTCTGTTGCGAGATGCTGGTGATCACCTCCAGAATCTGGCCGATGTTCACCGTGTTGCTGTTGAGCGTTTCGATGTTGGCGCACGAGTCGCTGATTTTGGCCGACAGTTGCTGCATCGCCGTGATGGTTTTTTCCACCACGTGCTGACCGTCTTCGGCCAGGTTGCGAGCATCGCTGGAGTGCTGAGAGGCGAGCGCCGCGTTCTGGGCGATTTCCTGGGCGGCAGCGCCGAGCTGGTTGATTGCTGCTGCCACGCTGCTGGTGCGTGAGGCTTGCTGGTCGGAATTGAACATCGACGAGTTGGAGGCGCTGACCACCCGCAAGGCGACTTCGTTGACCTGACCGGTGGCGGAGGCCACTTCGCGGATCGAGGTATGGATGCGCTCCACGAAACGGTTGAACGCGGTGCCCAGCGCACCGAATTCGTCATGGTTGTGGATGACCAGGCGTTTGGTCAGGTCGCCTTCACCTTCGGCGATGTCCTGCATGGCGCGGCCCATGGTCAGCAGCGGTTGCATCAGTACGCTGATCAGCATGCCGAGCAGGCTGATGATGATCACCACCGCGATCGCCATGGCGATGATGGCCGAGGTACGGAACTCACTGAGCATCGAGAACGCGGTGTCCTGGTCGAGCACCAGCGCTACGTACCAGTCGGCCGACGGCACACCGTTGACATGGGTGAAGGAGATGAACTGAGTCTTGCCGTTCGCCTCGACTTCTTTCATGCCCGGGCTGACGTTTGGCGCACCGTTTGGAAAGGCTTCGGCGAGGCTTTTGAGCACCAACTTGCTGTCCGGGTGGATCAGGATCTTGCCCTCGCTGCTGACGATGAACGCGTGGCCGTGGCCGCCGAAATTCAGCGAGTTGATGATCGCGCTGACGTTTGTCAGGTCGATGTCTGCGCCGGCGACGCCGATCATCTGGTTGCGATGCTGCACCGGGGTGGCGACGGTGATTACCAGTTTGCCCGAGGACGCAGCGATGTACGGTTCGGTGACGATGGTCTGCTGTGCGCTGTTGGCGGCTTTGTACCAGCCACGGGCGCGTGGGTCATAGTCGGCGGCGCGGTTGCCGGCCGGCACCGAGAACATCACACCGTCGGCGCCACCAAAGTAGCTCAGCTGGAAGTTGCTGGTGTAAGCGGGCAGGCCCACGGTGCGTTTGAGGTTGTCCAGCGCGGGGCCATCGACGGCGACTTGTTGCGCCAGCGATTGCAGCAGTTGAATGCGGCTTTCCAGCCAGGTCTGGATGTTGCTGGTGGTCAGGCTGCCCAGTTCCTGCATTGAGGCTTCGGTGCTGCTACGCAGCGTCTGGCGCTGGCGGTAGTCGTTGAACACTATGAAACAGGCGAACGCAACGGCGACCACAAGGGCGGCTGCAAGCAGGATCTTGTGGCTGAACTTCATGTTTCTGGTCATTAAGTGAACTACCGCGAGGGGGCTGGTCAACGAGGGGCGTCAATTTGCCACAGTAGAGGGCTTTGCGCTGCTCTTATGTCGACAGGCCAGCGCCAAAGATTAGGCGGCTTTGTTGAAAAGCGACGAAATGCCCGTTGGCTCGGTAAAGTCGCTGATTTGTGGGCGAAATGGCGATATTTGCCATTCAAGAAATACCCCGTGTCCACGGGAACCACATGAGGGTTTTCTCTTCTAAGCTTCTGGTTGGCAGCCAGGCCTTCCCCTTCCGTCCAGGAGTTACACCATGTCGCTGCGATCTATCGCTCTGTTGTCGTTCTGCGTGCTGTTGGTCGCGTGCAGCAAGATCAACCAGGAAAACTATTCAAAGATCTCGACGGGCATGCCCAAGGCTGACGTCGAAAAGCTGTTGGGCAGTCCATCTGACTGTTCCGGCGCGCTGGGCATGTCCAGTTGCACCTGGGGCAACAAGAACAGCTTTATCAGCGTGCAGTATGCCGGTGACAAAGTGCTGATGTTTTCCGGGCAAGGCCTGAAGTAAACCGGGGCTGCGCGCCCACGGGAGAAGAATAATGATGCGGTTTGTAATAGCTCTTTTTGCCGGTCTGTTGTTGGCCGGCTGCGCCACTTCTGGCGATGATTCGCTGGCACCGAAAACGGTCAACAGCGTCAACCTCAAGCGTTACCAGGGTAAATGGTACGAGTTGGCACGCATGCCGATGTACTTCCAGCGTAACTGCGCACAATCCGAGGCCCACTACACCTTAAGGACTGATGGTGACATGGAGGTGCTGAACCGGTGCCTGACCCCTGAGTGGAAATGGGAGGAGGCCAAGGGCACGGCGACGCCGCAGGTGCCTGGCAAGTTCGACAAGCTGTGGGTGAACTTCGATAACTGGTTTACCCGACTGCTGCCCGGTGTGACCAAGGGCAATTACTGGGTGCTGTATGTCAGCGATGATTACCAGACCGCGATTGTCGGTCACCCGAATCGACGCTACCTCTGGCTGCTGTCGCGTAAACCGGAAGTGAATGCCGATACCCGCGAAGAACTGCTGAGCAGGGCGCGTCAGCAGGGCTACGACACCACACGCCTGATCTGGCGGGTGTCGGACACCAAAATGGCCCAGACCTCGAAATAACGTTTAGCGCACATCAAATGTGGGAGCGGGCTTGCTCGCGAAAGCGGCCTGTCAGTCAACATCCTTGTTGAATTTGATAGCCCCTTCGCGAGCAAGCCCGCTCCCACATTGGTTTTTGGTGTCAGCCGAGCAGGTCGCGCAGCACCTGGGTGAACGCGCGGTTACTGTCTTCTTCGCCCGCGTGATGCCCATTGCGCACCACCCACTTGCCGTTCACCAGCACATCGCGTACCTGGCGATCGCCGCCGGCAAACAACCAACGATTGAGAATCCCGTCGCCACTGGCGGTTGCCAGGTAAGGGTCGTTGCCATCGAGCACCAACCAGTCGGCGCGTTTGCCGACTTCCAGCGCGCCAATCGGCTGGCCCAGCGCCTGGGCGCCACCGTCGAGTGCGGCGTCGTACAGCGTACGGCCTACCATCGGCTGATCGGCACCATACAAGCGGTTGCGGCGCTGGTCGCGCAGGCGTTGGCCGTATTCCAGCCAACGCAATTCTTCCACCACACTGAGCGACACATGGCTGTCGGAACCAATGCCCATGCGCCCGCCCTGAGCGAGGAAATCCACCGCCGGGAAAATCCCGTCGCCCAGGTTGGCTTCGGTGGTCAGGCACAGGCCGGCGATGGCGCGACTCTTGGCCATCAACGTGACTTCTTCCGGGTTGGCGTGGGTCGCGTGCACCAGGCACCAGCGCTGATCGACCTCGGTGTTTTCATACAGCCATTGCAACGGACGGCGACCGCTCCAGCTCAGGCAGTCGTCGACTTCCTTTTGCTGTTCGGCGATGTGGATGTGCACCGGGCATTGCTTGTCGCTGGCCGCCAGCACGTCGCTGATTTGCTGGGGCGTGACTGCACGCAATGAGTGGAAACACAGGCCCAGTTGCTGCGCCGGTTGTTGCGCCAGGATTGGCTGCAAGCGTGCTTGCAGGTTCAGGTAGTTTTCCGTGCTGTTGATGAAGCGGCGTTGCCCTTCATTGGGCGCCAGGCCACCAAAACCGGAATGGCTGTAGAGCACCGGCAGCAACGTCAGGCCAATGCCGGAAGTGCTGGCGGCCTGGCTGATTTGCAGCGACAACTCGGCCGGGTCCGCATAAGGGTGGCCGTTGTGGTCGTGGTGCACGTAGTGGAATTCCGCGACCGAGGTGTAACCGGCCTTGAGCATTTCGATGTACAGCTGGCGGGCGATAATCCCGAGTTGTTCCGGGCTGATTTTTCCGACGAGGCGATACATCAAATCGCGCCATGTCCAGAAACTGTCGTTCGGATTGCCGGCGACTTCGGCCAAGCCAGCCATCGCGCGCTGGAACGCATGCGAGTGCAAATTCGGCATGCCCGGCAGCAGCGGCCCGTTCAACCGTTCGGCGCCTTCAGCGCTCGCATCGGCCTGGATGTGGGTCAGCAGGCCATCGGCACTGACCTGGAGACGTACATTGTTGGCCCATCCACTAGGCAGTAGCGCGCGTTCGGCAAAGAAGGCGGACATGGTTCAGCACCCCATCGTGTGTTATTTGTATATACATATACAGACGTTTGCCTGCTCGGTAAACTCCGGCAAGCTAGTCACCTCCATCCATGAACAAGGAATTCCCGTGCCGACTCCGCCTGCCGTATCCACGCTGGCTGCCAATCTGGGCGACAGTCCGGCGCCCTTGTACGCCCGCGTCAAACAGATGATCACCCAGCAAATCGACAGTGGAAACTGGCCGCCGCACTACCGTGTGCCGTCGGAAAGCGAACTGGTCAGCCAACTGGGTTTCAGCCGCATGACCATCAACCGCGCCTTGCGCGAGATGACTGCCGACGGCCTGTTGGTGCGCATGCAGGGCGTCGGTACATTCGTCGCCGAACCCAAGAGCCAGTCTGCGTTATTTGAAGTGCACAACATTGCCGACGAGATTGCCTCCCGTGGCCATCGTCACACGTGCACGGTCATCACCCTTGAAGAAGAAGCGGCCGGTTCCGAGCGCGCCCTGGCGCTGGACATGCGTGAAGGTCAGCGAGTCTTCCATTCGCTGATCGTGCATTACGAAAACGATATCCCGGTGCAAATCGAGGACCGTTTCGTCAACGCACTGGTGGCGCCGGAGTACCTCAAGCAGGACTTCACGTTGCAAACGCCTTATGCCTACCTGAACCAGGTCGCGCCGCTGACCGAAGGCGAACACGTGGTCGAGGCGATTCTGGCCGAGCCTTCCGAATGCAAATTGCTGCAGATTGAAAAAGGCGAGCCCTGCCTGCTGATTCGCCGTCGGACCTGGTCCGGCCGTCAGCCGGTGACGGCGGCTCGCCTGATCCACCCCGGTTCCCGCCATCGTCTGGAAGGGCGGTTCCATAAATAAAGAGCCATAAATAATAAGAGGCACCCATGAGTCAGCTGAACATTTTGCGCGCGGCGAATTACCCGCGCATGCCGTGGAAGAACGGCGGCGGCAGCACCGAAGAAATCACCCGCGATGCCGGTGTAGGACTGGACGGGTTTGGCTGGCGCCTGTCGATCGCCGATATCGGTGAGTCGGGCGGGTTCTCCACCTTCGCCGGTTATGAGCGGGTCATCACTGTGCTGCAGGGCGATGGCATGACCTTGACCGTCGACGGTCACGACACGCAGCCACTGTTACCGCTGAACCCGTTTGCGTTCAGCGGCGAGAGTCACGTTTCCTGCACGTTGCTGGGCGGTTCGATTCGCGACTTCAACCTGATTTATGCGCCGAACCGTTACCAGGCGCGGTTGCAGTGGGTCGATGGGGCCCAACGGTTTTTCAGTTCGGCGGGCACGCTGCTGATTTTCAGCGTGACCGACGCACTTGAAGTTCAGATCGATGGCAGCGTGGCCCATGCACTGGGTTGTCATGATTGCCTGCAACTGAGCGGTAACACCGGCCTGCTGGATGTTTCCGTCAGCGGCCAGTGCTGTGTGATTGAGCTGACAGCACACAGTTAACTGTGGCGAGGGAGCTTGCTCCCGTTCGGCTGCGCAGCAGTCGTAAAACCGGCAAACACGTTTTATCTGATACACCACTTGCTCTGGCTTAGGGTCTGCGTCGCAGACCAGCGGGAGCAAGCTCCCTCGCCACAAAAATCAATCAGCCACCGTTTCCCTGTGCGCACCAATTTGTTACCGAACACCCCAGCGTGGCGCAAAACCACTCTGAAGTAACAACTGGCACTCCTCGAAAAAATCCTGCCAAAAAAAACGGCTCCCCGCCAAACCCTTGTCCCAAGGGCTTTTCAGCCAGATCCAGCACTTTATTGAACCGCCATTCAGCAAGTTGGCCGCTTGATTGCATATGCTTGTATGTACAAGTAAAGACGTATGCGTATGAGTCACGAAGACTCGACCATCGTCCACTGATTCGCCGGTGTGCATTTGTTGCCTGCTGGCTTGCTCGCCCACTGCCTGGGCTGGTTTGGATTGATTGCTGAGGAGTTCCTTTCGTGACTGATAAACCTACTAAGTTTCGTGACGTTGAAATCCGTGCCGCACGCGGTAACAAGCTGACCGCCAAGAGCTGGTTGACCGAAGCGCCGCTGCGCATGTTGATGAACAACCTCGACCCGGAAGTTGCCGAGAACCCAAAAGAACTGGTGGTTTACGGCGGTATCGGTCGCGCAGCGCGTAACTGGGAGTGCTACGACAAAATCGTCGAGAGCCTGACCAACCTGAATGACGACGAAACCCTGCTGGTGCAATCCGGCAAACCGGTCGGCGTGTTCAAGACTCACAGCAATGCGCCACGCGTGCTGATTGCCAACTCCAACCTGGTGCCACACTGGGCGAGCTGGGAACACTTCAACGAACTGGACGCCAAGGGCCTGGCCATGTACGGCCAGATGACCGCCGGCAGCTGGATCTACATCGGTAGCCAGGGCATCGTTCAAGGCACCTACGAAACCTTCGTCGAGGCCGGTCGTCAGCACTACAACGACAACCTCACCGGTCGCTGGGTCCTGACCGCAGGCCTGGGCGGCATGGGTGGCGCTCAACCACTGGCAGCTACCCTGGCTGGCGCGTGCTCGCTGAACATCGAATGCCAACAAGTGAGCATCGATTTCCGTTTGAACAGCCGTTATGTCGATGAGCAAGCCACTGACCTTGACGACGCCCTGGCGCGTATCGCCAAGTACACCAAGGAAGGCAAGGCGATTTCCATCGCGCTGCTGGGCAACGCGGCTGAAATCCTGCCAGAACTGGTCAAGCGCGGCGTGCGCCCGGACATGGTCACCGACCAGACCAGCGCCCACGATCCGCTCAACGGTTACCTGCCAGCCGGCTGGACCTGGGAAGAGTACCGCGCCCGCGCCAAGACCGAGCCGGCTGCTGTCGTAAAAGCCGCCAAGCAATCGATGGCCGTGCACGTTAAAGCCATGCTCGACTTCCAGAAGATGGGTATCCCGACCTTCGACTACGGCAACAACATCCGTCAGATGGCCCAGGAAGAAGGCGTCGAGAACGCATTCGACTTCCCGGGTTTCGTACCGGCTTACATCCGTCCGCTGTTCTGCCGTGGCATCGGCCCGTTCCGTTGGGCTGCACTGTCGGGCAACGCTGAAGACATCTACAAAACCGACGCCAAGGTCAAAGAACTGATCCCGGACGACGCCCACCTGCATAACTGGCTGGACATGGCGCGCGAGCGCATCAGCTTCCAGGGGCTGCCGGCCCGTATCTGCTGGGTTGGCCTGGGCCTGCGCGCCAAGCTGGGTCTGGCGTTCAACGAAATGGTGCGCAGTGGCGAGTTGTCGGCACCGATCGTGATCGGCCGCGACCACCTGGACTCCGGTTCGGTGTCGAGCCCTAACCGCGAAACCGAATCCATGCAGGACGGTTCCGACGCTGTATCCGACTGGCCATTGCTCAACGCCTTGCTCAACACCGCGAGCGGCGCGACCTGGGTTTCCCTGCACCACGGCGGCGGCGTCGGCATGGGCTTCTCCCAGCACTCGGGCATGGTGATTGTCTGCGACGGTACGGACGAAGCGGCCGAGCGTATCGCTCGCGTTCTGCACAACGACCCGGCGACCGGCGTTATGCGTCACGCCGATGCCGGTTACCAGATCGCAATCGACTGCGCCAAGGAACAAGGCCTGAACCTGCCGATGATTACCGGTAAGTAAATCAGTACTTGTAGGAATGGGCTTGTGTGGGAGCGGGCTTGCTCGCGAATGCGGTAGATCAGTCAGCATTGATGTTGGATGTGCCGACGTCTTCGCGAGCAAGCCCGCTCCCACATAAAGCGGTTCTGACAAAGCACTCCAAGAACAATCCACAGAGGTTGAATCATGGCTGTTAATGACGATCGTGCAGGCAGTAAACCGTTGATCGAGAAACGTTCGATCGACTACATCCCGGAAGCGGAGAGACACGGTCGTCTATTGAGTCAGTTCACCCTGTGGCTGGGTGCCAACCTGCAAATCACCGCGATTGTGACCGGTGCCCTGGCGGTGGTGCTCGGTGGGGATGTGTTCTGGTCGTTGATCGGTTTGCTGGTCGGGCAATTGCTCGGCGGTGGCGTCATGGCGCTGCATGCTGCGCAAGGTCCGCAACTGGGCTTGCCGCAAATGATCTCCAGCCGCGTGCAGTTTGGCGTGTATGGGGCGGTGATTCCGCTGGTGCTGGTGTGCCTGATGTACATCGGGTTTTCGGCCAGCGGGTCCTTGCTGGCGGGGCAGGCGGTAGCGCAGTTGCTGCACGTCGAAGACTGGGTCGGCATTGTGCTGTTCGCAGGTGCAATCATGGTCTTCACCATCTTCGGTTACCGGGTGATCCACGGCATCGGCCGGATCGCCAGCGTGCTGGGCGTGGTGGCGTTCATCTATCTGTTTTACAAACTGTTGGCCGGTAACGACATCAGTGCGTTGCTGGGCAACAAGCATTTTTCCCTGAGCAGTTTCCTGTTGGCGATTTCGCTGTCGGCCTCCTGGCAGATCGCGTTCGGCCCTTACGTGGCGGACTACTCGCGTTACCTGCCGCGCAGCACCTCTGCGGCAAAAACCTTCTGGGCCGTGGGCCTGGGTTCGGTGATCGGTGCACAGGCGTCGATGGTCTTCGGTGTGTTTGCCGCAGCCCTGGCCGGTTCCCAGTTCGCTCACCACGAGGTGTCGTTCATCGTCGGCCTGGGCGGCACGGGGATCGTCGCGGCGCTGCTGTACTTCGCGGTCGCATTCGGCAAGGTCACCGTGACCACGCTGAATGCCTACGGCAGCTTCATGTCGATAGCCACCATCATCAGCGGCTTTCGTGGCAGCCGGCATATCGGGAGCGGCGTGCGCCTGCTGTACATCTTCATCATGGTGTCGCTGGCCGCAGCCCTGGCCTTGCTTGGCAAGGACTCGTTCCTCAAGGAGTTCTCCGCGTTCATCCTGTTCCTGCTGGCGTTCTTCACGCCGTGGAGCGCGATCAACCTGGTGGATTTCTACTGCATCACCAAAGAGCGTTATGACATTCCAGCCCTGTCCAACCCCGAGGGGCGCTACGGCCGCTGGAACATCATGGGCATCAGCATTTACGTGTTCGGCGTGTTGATTCAAATGCCGTTCATCTCCACGCACTTCTACACCGGCCCTCTGGTCGCGAGCCTCGGTGATACCGACATCTCGTGGATCATCGGCCTGGTAGTGCCGGCCGCGATGTATTACCTGGCGGCGAAGAAGTGGCATGGCGCAGTACCCGATCATCTGATCCTGCCAGTGGAGCAGGGCGATGTTTCAGGGGTGATAGCCAGTGGTGCGGATCGCGTTGCAGCGATCTGACGGAAACAGACAGGGTCGGGTGCTTTTTGACCGGCTCACGCCAACTCTTGATTGGAAGCGTCACGTAATGAACACAAACAAGACCCTGTCGAACGGTTTACTCAATCAAAAACGGGGACGCATGACCACAGAGCGCATCGATTCGCGGGAACTGGCGAAGATCATTCTGAAGGAACATCCTGAGACCTGGCAGGCGTGGGTCATGACCGACACGGTCAGGCAAATCAACGCGGCACTGTAGGTCGAACCTCCCGGCTCACCGAGAGGCGGGCCGGGACGTTCGCTGCATCCACTTGATTGAGAGTCTCTTATGTTTCCCGAAAGCTTTACCTTTTCCATTGCCGATCGGGTCAACGTTTGGGTTGACGGGTTGGTCGCCAACTACGGTGATGTGTTCCGCCACATCTCCGACACTTTGTTGTGGGCCATCGTCAACCTCGAAGGCCTGCTGCGGGCGGCGCCGTGGTGGCTGATGCTGGTGATCGTCGCCGGCATTGCCTGGCACGCTACCCGTAAGTGGCTGACGACCGTGGTGATTGTGGGTTTGCTGTTCCTGGTGGGCGCTGTCGGCCTCTGGGAGAAACTGATGCAGACGTTGGCGTTGATGATGGTGGCGACGGTTATCTCGGTGCTGATCGGCATTCCGTTGGGCATTCTGTCGGCGCGCAGCAATCGCCTGCGTGCGGTGCTGATGCCGTTGCTCGACATCATGCAAACCATGCCGAGCTTCGTGTACCTGATCCCGGTGCTGATGCTGTTCGGTCTGGGCAAGGTGCCGGCGATTTTCGCCACGGTGATCTACGCCGTGCCGCCGCTGATTCGCCTGACCGACCTGGGCATTCGCCAGGTCGATCGTGAAGTGATGGAAGCCATCAACGCCTTCGGGGCCAACCGTTGGCAGCAACTGTTTGGCGTGCAACTGCCGCTGGCCCTGCCGAGCATCATGGCCGGGATCAACCAGACGACCATGATGGCCCTGTCGATGGTGGTGATCGCCTCGATGATCGGTGCCCGTGGTCTGGGTGAAGACGTGCTGGTGGGGATCCAGACCCTTAACGTTGGGCGTGGCCTTGAAGCCGGTCTGGCGATTGTGATTCTTGCCGTGGTCATCGACCGCATTACCCAGGCCTACGGTCGGCCACGGCACGAGGTGAGCCAATGAACAGCGCCGCCAAGATCGAAGTCAAAAACGTCTTCAAGATTTTCGGTAACCGTTCGGCCGACGCGCTGAACATGATCCGACAGAACAAGAGCAAGGATCAGGTGCTGGCCGAGACCGGTTGTGTGATCGGCGTAAACGACTTGTCGTTGAGCATCGCTACCGGCGAGAGCTTCGTGATCATGGGCCTGTCGGGTTCCGGCAAGTCGACCCTGGTGCGTCACTTCAACCGCCTGATCGACCCGACCAGCGGCGTGATCCTGGTGGACGGCGTGGATATCCTGCAATACGACATGCCGGCCCTGCGCGAATTTCGTCGGCACAAGATCAGCATGGTGTTCCAGAGCTTCGGCCTGTTGCCCCACAAGAACGTGCTGGACAACGTCGCCTACGGTTTGAACGTGCGCGGTGAGAGCAAGCAGGTGTGTGCCGAGCGCGCGCAGCACTGGATCAACACCGTGGGCCTCAAAGGCTACGAAAACAAATACCCGGATCAGCTCTCGGGCGGTATGCGCCAGCGTGTCGGCCTGGCCCGTGCGTTGGCGGCGGACACCGACATCATCTTGATGGACGAAGCCTTCAGCGCCCTCGACCCGCTGATCCGCGCCGAGATGCAGGACCAATTGCTGGAGCTGCAACAGAGCTTGCACAAGACCATCGTGTTTATCACTCACGACCTTGATGAGGCCGTGCGCATCGGCAACCGCATCGCGATCCTCAAGGATGGGCGGTTGATCCAGGTCGGCACGCCGAAAGAGATCCTCCACTCGCCGGCCGATGAATACGTCGACCGTTTTGTCCAGCGTCGCGCGGCGACGGTTTAAGAGCATTGAATGATTTTGAAAGACCCGAAACTGCTGCACAACGTTCCACCGAAGCTGTACTGATTTCTACAAAAGCCAGCGTACCAAGGCGCCTCTCGCTCAAAAAAATGCGGACGGCGACGGACAACGGAAACCTCCGGAGCGACTGGTTGGCACCTGTAAATAAACAGATAAAAAACTCTCAAAAGGAGAATTAATGTGACTGTACTTAACCTCGTTCCTGGCCAACTGAGCCTTGCCCAACTGCGTGCCGTGTACCAGCAACCGGTCAAACTGAGCCTGGACGACAGCGCCTCGCGCCAGATCGAAGCCAGCGTTGCTTGCGTGGAACAGATCCTTGCGGAAAACCGCACCGCCTATGGCATCAACACCGGTTTCGGCCTGCTGGCTTCGACGCGCATTGCCAGCGAAGACCTGGAAAACCTCCAGCGCTCGCTGGTGCTGTCCCACGCGGCGGGCGTTGGCGAGCCGATCAGCGACGCGCTGGTGCGCCTGGTCATGGTGCTCAAGGTCAACAGCCTGAGCCGTGGCTTCTCCGGCATTCGCCGGGTGGTGATCGACGCGCTGATCGCCCTGATCAACGCCGAGGTGTACCCGCACATCCCGTTGAAAGGCTCGGTCGGTGCTTCCGGTGACCTGGCGCCTCTGGCCCACATGTCGCTGGTCCTGCTGGGTGAAGGCAAGGCTCGCTACAAAGGTGAATGGCTGTCTGCGACCGACGCGCTGAAAGTCGCCGGCCTGACGCCGCTGACCCTGGCCGCCAAAGAAGGTCTGGCGCTGCTCAACGGCACTCAGGTGTCGACGGCATACGCGCTGCGTGGCCTGTTTGAAGGCGAAGACCTGTTCGCCGGTGCGCTGGCACTGGGCGGCCTGACCGTTGAAGCGGTGCTGGGTTCGCGCTCGCCGTTCGATGCGCGCATCCACGCGGCCCGTGGCCAGAAAGGCCAGATCGACGCCGCTGCTGCGTACCGCGACCTGCTGGGTGAGCGCAGTGAAGTGTCCGACTCGCACCAGAACTGCGAAAAGGTCCAGGACCCGTACTCCCTGCGTTGCCAGCCACAAGTCATGGGCGCCTGCCTGACTCAGTTCCGTCAGGCGGCTGAAGTGCTGGCCATCGAAGCCAACGCTGTGTCGGACAACCCGTTGGTGTTCGCAGCAGAAGGCGACGTGATCTCCGGCGGTAACTTCCACGCTGAGCCGGTGGCCATGGCTGCCGACAACATGGCGTTGGCTATCGCTGAAATCGGCTCCCTGAGCGAGCGCCGCATCTCGTTGATGATGGACAAGCACATGTCCCAACTGCCGCCGTTCCTGGTGGCCAACGGTGGCGTGAACTCCGGCTTCATGATCGCCCAGGTGACGGCGGCCGCCCTGGCCAGCGAAAACAAGGCACTGGCTCACCCTCATTCGGTGGACAGCCTGCCGACCTCCGCTAACCAGGAAGACCACGTTTCCATGGCACCTGCCGCTGGCAAGCGCCTGTGGGAAATGGCCGAAAACACTCGCGGCGTGCTGGCGGTCGAGTGGCTGGCCGCGTGCCAGGGCCTGGACCTGCGCGACGGTCTGAAAACTTCGTCGAAACTGGAGAAGGCACGTGGCATCCTGCGTGGCAAAGTACCGTTCTACGAGAAGGACCGTTTCTTCGCACCGGACATCAACGCGGCAAGCGAACTGCTGGCTTCGCGCTGCCTGAATGAGCTGGTGACGGCGAAGTTGCTGCCGAGTTTGTGATGGCTTGAGGGGGGGCAGGGCTGAGATTTTTTCGCCCTCCAGAACCACCCCTCACCCCAGCCCTCTCCCCAAGGGGGAGAGGGGAAGGGAGCCGATCTGCGTTGTTCTCGAGAGGTTCATTCAACTCGATATCCCAGGTCGCAGCGTCTCGCAAGCAACTCTCGGTCAGTCCCCTCGCCCCTCTGGGGAGAGGGTTAGGGTGAGGGGGGATTTAGCTGATGCAGAAAATGTCTGGCCTGGTTAAACCCCTTAATCCCTTATCAATATTCTCCGACAAAAACAATTAAGGACGAGAAATGCAACAGCCAGCAAAAACTCTGAAACGCGGGCTCTCTGCCCGACATATTCGCTTCATGGCACTGGGGTCGGCGATCGGCACCGGGCTGTTCTACGGTTCTGCCTCGGCCATCCAGATGGCCGGTCCTGCGGTGCTGCTTGCGTACCTGATTGGTGGCGCGGCGGTGTTCATGGTCATGCGCGCCCTCGGCGAGATGGCGGTGCACAACCCGGTTGCAGGTTCCTTCGGCCAATACGCCAGCACCTACCTGGGGCCGATGGCAGGTTTTATCCTCGGTTGGACCTATGCCTTTGAAATGGTCATCGTCGGCCTGGCCGATGTCACCGCATTCGGCATTTACATGGGCTTCTGGTTTCCCGAAGTCGCGCGCTGGATCTGGGTACTCGGCATCGTTTCGGTGATCGGCGGCCTGAACCTGTGCAACGTCAAAGTCTTCGGTGAAATGGAGTTCTGGCTGTCCCTGCTCAAGGTCGCGGCCATCGTCGCCATGATCCTCGGCGGCTTCGGCATCATGCTGTTCGGCATCAGCAGCGCACCGAGCACCCAGGTGACCAGCATCAGCAACCTCTGGACCCAGGGCGGTTTCATGCCCAACGGTGTCGGCGGTTTGATCGCGTCGTTCGCCGTGGTGATGTTTGCCTTTGGCGGCATTGAAATCATCGGCGTTACCGCAGGTGAGGCCAAGGACCCGCAACGCGTGTTGCCCAAGGCAATCAACGCCGTGCCGCTGCGGATCCTGCTGTTCTACGTGCTGACCCTGTTCGTGCTGATGTCGATTTTCCCATGGCAGCAGATCGGTACCCAGGGCAGCCCGTTCGTGCAGATCTTTGACAGCCTGGGCATCAGCTCGGCGGCGACCGTCCTCAACATCGTGGTGATTTCAGCCGCCGTTTCGGCGATCAACAGTGACATCTTCGGCGCGGGCCGCATGATGTATGGCCTGGCCGAGCAAGGTCATGCGCCGAAGGGTTTTGCCCAGTTGTCGCGTCACGGGGTGCCGTGGATGACCGTGGTGGTAATGAGCGTTGCGCTGCTGCTGGGCGTGTTGCTGAACTACCTGATCCCGGAAAACGTGTTCCTGCTGATCGCCTCCATTGCGACCTTCGCCACCGTTTGGGTCTGGCTGATGATTTTGTTCACTCAAGTGGCGATGCGTCGCTCCATGACCGCTGAACAAGTGAAGCAGTTGAAGTTCCCGGTACCGTTCTGGCCGTATGCGCCGATGGCGGCGATTGCCTTCATGCTGTTTATCTTCGGCGTGCTGGGTTACTTCCCGGACACTCAGGCAGCGCTGATCGTCGGTGTGGTCTGGATCGTGCTGTTGGTGCTGGCCTACCTGACCTGGGTCAAACCGGCGGCAGGGCAGGCGGCGAAGGTGGCACGCGACCCTTCTTTCACTCATCAATAACCTACGGAGGCCACGGATGAAAACTCTCTGGCAACACTGCCACGTTGCAAGCATGGCGCAGGGCACTTACTCGATTATCGAGGATGCCGCCATCGTGACGTCAGGAGCGCACATTGAGTGGATCGGCCCACGCAGCGAACTACCGCCCGGCGATTACCGCGAGCAGCATGACCTCGCGGGGGCCTGGGTCACTCCGGGCCTGATTGATTGCCACACCCACACGGTGTTCGGTGGCAACCGCAGCGGCGAGTTCGAACAGCGTTTGCAAGGCGTGAGCTACGCCGACATTGCCGCGGCCGGTGGTGGCATTGCCAGCACCGTGCGCGCCACCCGCGCAGCGACTGAAGACGAGTTGTTCGCCAGTGCGAAAAAACGCCTGAAAAGCCTGATGCGTGACGGTGTGACCAGCATCGAGATGAAATCCGGTTATGGCCTGGACCTGACCAGCGAGCGGAAAATCCTGCGGGTGATTCGTCGCCTAGGTGCCGAACTGCCGGTCAGTGTGCGCAGCACCTGCCTGGCTGCTCACGCCTTGCCGCCGGAATACGCCGACCGCGCCGACGATTACATCGAACACATCTGCACCGACATGCTTCCGGCGCTGGCCGCCGAAGGCCTGGTGGATGCGGTGGACGCGTTCTGCGAATACCTGGCGTTCTCGCCTGCCCAGGTCGAGCGGGTGTTCATGGCCGCGCAGACGCTTGGTTTGCCGGTGAAACTGCATGCCGAGCAGTTGTCGTCGTTGCACGGCTCCAGCCTTGCGGCGCGTTATCACGCGTTGTCGGCCGATCATCTGGAGTTCATGACCGAAGACGACGCCATTGCCATGGCCGCCTCCGGCACCGTCGCCGTGTTGCTGCCGGGGGCTTTCTACTTTCTGCGTGAAACCCAATTGCCGCCGATGGATGCCTTGCGCAAGCACGGGGTGAAAATCGCCATTGCCAGTGACCTCAACCCCGGCACCTCGCCGGCGTTGTCGGTTCGGCTGATGTTGAACATGGCCTGCACCTGTTTCCGCATGACCCCGGAAGAGGCTCTGGCCGGCGCAACGATTCATGCGGCCACGGCGCTGGGCATGGGCGACACCCATGGCTCGCTGGAAGTCGGCAAAGTCGCTGATTTCGTGGCATGGCAGATTGATCGGCCAGCGGACCTTTCGTACTGGCTGGGCGGTGACCTGGAAAAACGCGTCGTGCGTCACGGCGTTGAAGTCGATTTATAGGAGAGCGGTTGTGGATAAGGTTCTGAACTTCAAACAAGGCCGGGTGCCGCTGCTGATCAGCATGCCTCACGCGGGTTTGCGCCTGACGCCGGTGGTGGAAGCCGGTTTGATCCCCGAGGCGCAAAGCCTGCCGGATACCGACTGGCATATTCCCACGCTGTACGACTTTGCCACTGAGCTGGGCGCCAGCACCCTGGCGGCCGAATACTCGCGGTTTGTCATCGACCTGAACCGTCCGTCCGATGACAAACCGATGTATGTCGGTGCGACGACCGGCCTGTACCCGAAGACGTTGTTTGACGGCGTGCCGTTGTTTCGTGAAGGGCTGGAGCCGTCGGCGCAAGAGCGTGCCACTTATCTGGAGCAGATCTGGGCGCCGTACCACAGCACCTTGCAGCAGGAGCTGGCGCGCCTCAAAGCCGAGTTCGGTTATGCCTTGCTGTTCGATGCGCACTCGATCCGCTCGGTGATCCCGCATCTGTTCGACGGCAAGCTGCCGGACTTCAACCTCGGCACCTTCAACGGTGCCAGTTGTGATCCGCAATTGGCCAGCCAACTGGAAGCCATCTGCGCGCAGCACACGGATTACAGTCACGTCCTCAACGGGCGTTTCAAGGGCGGCCACATCACCCGTCATTACGGCAACCCGGCCGAAAACATCCACGCGGTGCAACTGGAACTGGGGCAATGCACTTACATGGAAGAGTTCGAGCCGTTCCGTTACCGGCCTGACCTGGCGGCACCGACCCAGGTGGTGCTCAAGCAATTGCTGCAAGCGCTGTTGGCGTGGGGGCAGAAGCAGTACGGAGCCTGACGCGGTAACTGTGGCGAGGGAGCTTGCTCCCGCTTGAGCGCGAAGCGGTCGCAATCCGGCCAATGTGTTTTTCCTGATGGCGCGCTGCTGTCTGTTTTACGACTGCTGCGCAGCCGAGCGGGAGCAAGCGCCCTCGCCACAATGGTTGACTTAGGTCGACGAAACACTGAGATCCCCCCGATTTCTCCAAGGACATGCTCATTGCACCATTCGGGTTTATGATGCCCAACGGCAGACTAATAGAAGTCCCCCCAGGGATGACCTCGACCCCTTACGGAGCGCGCAATGCAGACTTTGTTCCCGCAGATCAAACCCCACGCTCGGCACGATCTGGCCGTCGATGAAACGCACACGCTGTACGTCGACGAAAGCGGTTCACCGGAGGGTTTGCCGGTGGTATTTATCCATGGCGGCCCGGGGGCCGGGTGTGATGCGCAGAGCCGCTGCTACTTCGATCCGAACCTGTACCGCATCGTGACCTTCGATCAGCGCGGTTGTGGTCGTTCGACCCCGCACGCCAGCCTGGAAAACAACACCACCTGGGATCTGGTCGCCGACCTTGAGCGGATTCGCCAGCATCTGGGCATCGACAAATGGGTGCTGTTCGGCGGCTCCTGGGGGTCGACCCTGGCCCTGGCCTACGCTCAAACCCACCCGGAGCGGGTGCACGGTCTGATCCTGCGTGGGATCTTTCTATGTCGTCCGCAGGAAATCGAGTGGTTCTACCAGGCCGGTGCCAGCCGTCTGTTTCCCGATTACTGGCAGGACTACATCGCGCCAATCCCTGCGGATGAGCGCCACGACCTGCTCAGCGCTTTCCACAAACGCCTGATTGGCAACGACCAGATCGCCCAGATGCATGCGGCCAAGGCGTGGTCGACCTGGGAAGGGCGCACCGCGACCCTGCGCCCGAACCCGATGGTGGTCGACCGCTTCTCCGAGCCGCAGCGTGCGCTGTCGATTGCCCGCATCGAATGTCATTACTTCACCAACAACGCTTTCCTGGAGCCGAACCAGTTGATCCGCGACATGGGCAAGATCGCCCATTTGCCAGGGATCATTGTCCATGGTCGCTACGACGTGATCTGCCCGCTGGACAACGCCTGGGAACTGCATCAGGCCTGGCCGAACAGCGAATTGCAGGTGATCCGCGACGCCGGGCACGCCGCCTCCGAGCCGGGTATCACCGATGCCCTGGTCCGGGCGGCCAGCCAAATGGCTCGACGCCTGCTTGACCTGCCGCCCGAAGAAGCATGAAGGGCCTGTTGCAGCGCGTGCGCGGCGCGCGTGTCGAAGTTGCTGGCGAGATTGTGGGCGCGGTAGACCAGGGTTTGCTGGTGCTGGTGGCGGTCGAACCTGCGGACACCCGGGCCAGCGCCGACAAACTGCTGCATAAGCTGCTTAACTATCGGGTATTCAGCGATGCCGAGGGCAAGATGAACCTGTCCTTGGCCGACGTCGGAGGTGGTTTGCTGCTGGTTTCGCAGTTCACCCTCGCCGCGGACACCAAAAACGGCTTGCGCCCCAGCTTTTCAACCGCCGCACCCCCTGCGCTGGGAGAGGAGTTGTTTGACTATCTATTAGGCAAGGCGCAACAGTTACATGGCACTGTGGCATCAGGGAGATTTGGCGCGGACATGCAGGTGCATTTGGTCAATGATGGCCCTGTGACGTTCCTGTTACAGACCTGAAAGCGCCTGAAACAAGTTTTTAGGCGTGTTTCGGTCAAAAACAGGGGTTTTTCGCGATAAATACTTTGTTACCCCTGATGCGTTGTAACGCAGGCTACTAGATAATCCCGCGCTACGGGGATCAGCGTTCGTTGGCCCATTTTTGACTTAGGTAGAGACTTGTTCGGAACCGTTTGGGGAATCATTTAGCCCCATCGGAGTCGGAACAATGCTCGCCAACCTGGCATGAGTGGTCTGTACGGTTGGTTTTGTGAGCCTTATTTTGGATCTGACGCCCAAGTAAGCTCACACAACCAACCACACGGGCCACCTGGTCTGGCCGTTGGTTTTTTGATCTGTTTTCGGCGAGGGTTGCTCGTGATTGTTAGTCCCTGTAATGCACCAAGATTGTCTGCCAAGCGGTTGCGAAACGTACTGGTGACGGGCTCTGCCCTGCTTTGCCTGCTCAGCGCCGGCCAGCTTTGGGCATTCAATCTGGATGATGTGTCGGCCAAGGCAAAAGAAATGGCCGGGCAGAAATACGAAGCCCCGCGCAGCAATCTGCCGAACGAATTCCGTGAAATGAAATTCGCGGACTATCAGAAGATTCGTTTCCTGACCGAAAAAGCCGAGTGGGCCGATCAGAAGTCTCCGTTCAAGCTGTCGTTCTATCACCAGGGGATGCACTTCGACACGCCGGTGAAAATCAACGAAATCACCGCCAACGCCGTGCAAGAGATCAAATACGATCCGGCGCGTTTCGATTTCGGCGACGTCAAGTTCGATCCTAAAGCCACCGAACAACTGGGTTACGCCGGTTTCCGTGTGCTGTACCCGATCAACAAGGCTGACAAGCAAGACGAAATCATGACCATGCTGGGCGCGAGTTACTTCCGCGTGATCGGCAAGGGTCACACCTATGGTTTGTCCGCCCGTGGCCTGGCCATCGACACCGCGCTGCCGTCCGGCGAAGAGTTCCCGCGCTTCACCGAGTTCTGGATCCAGCAACCGAAGCCGACCGACAAGCACCTGGTGATCTTCGCCTTGCTCGACTCGCCGCGTGCCACCGGTGCCTATCGCCTGACCCTGCGTCCGGGCAGCGACACCATCGTCGACGTCAAGGCGCAAATGTTCCTGCGTGAAAAAGTCAGCAAACTGGGCATTGCCCCGCTGACCAGCATGTTCCTGTTCGGCGCCAACCAGCCGTCGAAAGTCCTGAACTACCGTCGCGAACTGCACGATTCCAGCGGCCTGTCGATCCATGCCGGTAACGGCGAGTGGATCTGGCGCCCACTGAACAACCCGAAACACCTGGCCGTGAGCAACTTCTCCGTTGAAAACCCGCGTGGTTTCGGCTTGCTGCAACGTGGCCGTGACTTCAGTCATTACGAAGACCTCGACGACCGCTACGACAAGCGCCCAAGCGCCTGGATCGAGCCAAGCGGCGACTGGGGCAAAGGCACCGTCGACCTCGTAGAGATCCCGACTGCCGACGAAACCAACGACAACATCGTTGCCTTCTGGAGCCCGGAAAAACTGCCGGAGCCTGGCCAGCCGCTGGACTTCGCTTACCGCCTGCACTGGACCACCGATGAAGCGGCCCTGCATTCGCCGGACAGCGCCTGGGTTGAGCAGACCCTGCGATCCACCGGTGACGTGAAGCAGTCCAACCTGATCCGTCAGCCGGATGGCAGCGTTGCCTACCTGGTGGACTTCGAAGGCCCGTCCCTCAAGGCGTTGCCGGAAAATGCACCGGTTCGCAGCCAGGTGAGTGTTGGCGACAACGCCGAACTGGTCGAGAACAGCGTGCGCTACAACCCTGAAACCCAGGGCTGGCGCCTGACCTTGCGCATGAAGATCAAGGACGCGAGCAAGTCCACCGAGATGCGTGCCGCGCTGGTCAAGGACATCGTTGTGCCTGAGCCGGTCAAGGCCTCGGCGCCGATGGCCAACTCTTCCGTGGCCAAGGCCGAAAAAGTCGCCGCCAAACAGCACGAGAAGAAAGAAAAAGAAGCCAAAGACAAAGACGCCAAGCAGCCTGCCGCTGCCGAAGCAGCCCCAGCCACACTAGAGTCAGCGGTTAAAACTGAACAAGTCTTGACCGAGACCTGGAGCTACCAGTTGCCTGCCGATGAGTAATTCACACGCACAGCCAGAGACTCTCAACGAGTACCTGGCTCATCTGCCGATGACCGATGAGCAGCGCGCCACACTCGCGGGTTGCAAGTCCTTCAGCGAGCTGCATGAACGTCTGTCGTCTGCCACATTCGACGCACCGGGCGAGGCCGCCCAGGCCTCGGTTGGCCGCCGGCTGACCCTCAACTCCGCCGAGGAACTGGAAGAAGCCGAAATGCTGGTGCTCGACGCCAGCGGTCGGGTTTGCCTCAAGGCCACGCCGCCGATCCGTCGGACCAAGGTCGTGCCGGAGCCATGGCGCACCAACATTCTGGTGCGTGGCTGGCGTCGCCTGACCGGTCGCACCAATCCGCCGGCACCGCCCAAGGATGAGCGTGTGCTGCCGGCTGCTCGCTGGCGCACCGTCGGTTCGATCCGCCGCTACATTCTGCTGGTGCTGATGCTCGGCCAGACCATCGTCGCGGGCTGGTACATGAAAGGCATCATGCCGTACCAGGGCTGGGCGTTCGTCGACCTTGAAGAAGTCCTGCATCAGCCCTTGATGCAAACCGCCACGCAAGTGCTGCCATATGCGCTGCAAACCAGCATCCTGATTCTGTTCGGGATTCTGTTCTGCTGGGTCTCGGCCGGTTTCTGGACGGCGCTGATGGGCTTCCTCGAGTTGCTCACCGGCCACGACAAGTACCGCATTTCCGGTAAAAGCGCCGGCAACGAGCCGATCCCGAAAGACGCGCGTACCGCATTGGTGATGCCGATCTGCAACGAAGACGTACCGCGGGTGTTCGCCGGTTTGCGTGCGACCTTCGAGTCGGTTGCCGCCACTGGCGACCTGGATCGCTTCGATTTCTTCGTCCTCAGTGACAGTAACGACACCGACATCTGCGTGGCCGAGCAGCAAGCCTGGCTGGACGTCTGCCGTGAGGCCAAGGGCTTCGGCAAGATCTTCTATCGCCGCCGTCGCCGTCGCGTTAAGCGCAAAAGTGGCAACCTCGACGACTTCTGCCGTCGCTGGGGTGGCGACTACAAGTACATGGTCGTGCTCGACGCTGACAGCGTGATGAGCGGCGAATGCCTGACCAGTCTGGTGCGCTTGATGGAAGCTACGCCGGACGCCGGGATCATCCAGACCGCGCCACGCGCCTCGGGCATGGACACGCTGTATGCGCGCATGCAGCAGTTCGCTACCCGTGTGTACGGTCCATTGTTCACCGCCGGCCTGCACTTTTGGCAGTTGGGCGAATCCCACTACTGGGGCCACAACGCGATCATCCGCATGAAGCCGTTCATCGAGCACTGCGCCCTGGCGCCGTTGCCCGGTAAAGGCGCGTTTGCCGGTGCGATTCTGTCCCACGACTTCGTTGAAGCGGCGCTGATGCGCCGTGCCGGCTGGGGCGTGTGGATTGCCTACGATCTGCCGGGCAGCTACGAAGAACTGCCGCCCAACCTGCTGGATGAACTCAAGCGTGACCGTCGCTGGTGCCACGGCAACCTGATGAACTTCCGGCTGTTCCTGGTCAAGGGCATGCACCCGGTGCACCGTGCGGTGTTCCTGACTGGCGTGATGTCTTACCTGTCGGCGCCGTTGTGGTTCTTCTTCCTGGTGCTGTCGACAGCGTTGCTGGCGGTCAACACGCTGATGGAGCCGCAGTACTTCCTGGAGCCGCGCCAGCTGTATCCGCTGTGGCCACAATGGCACCCGGACAAGGCCATCGCGCTGTTCTCGACGACCATCGTGCTGCTGTTCCTGCCGAAGTTGCTGAGCATCATCCTGATCTGGGCCAAGGGCGCGAAAGAGTTCGGTGGCAAGTTCAAGGTGACTTTGTCGATGCTGCTGGAGATGTTGTTCTCCATGCTGCTGGCGCCGGTGCGGATGATTTTCCACACCCGTTTCGTCCTCGCCGCGTTCCTCGGTTGGGCCGCGACCTGGAACTCGCCGCAACGTGACGACGATTCCACGCCGTGGAGTGAGGCGGTAAAGCGCCACGGTCCGCAAACCCTGCTGGGCTTCTTCTGGGCCCTGCTGGTGATCTGGCTGAACCCGAGCTTCCTGTGGTGGCTGGTGCCAATCGTCGGGTCGCTGATGCTGTCGATACCGGTGTCGGTGATCTCCAGCCGCGTGAAGCTGGGCCTCAAGTCCCGTGACGAGAGCCTGTTCCTGATTCCCGAGGAATACAATCCGCCACAGGCCTTGCTGGCGACTGACCAGTACACCCACGAAAACCGTTGGCACGCGCTGAACGACGGCTTCATCCGGGCCGTGGTCGACCCTCAGCAGAATGCCTTGGCGTGTGCTCTGGCGACGTCGCGCCATGGTCAGGCGGAGCCCATCGAATGGCTGCGTACCGAGCGGGTGCGTCATGCGTTGAAAGTCGGCCCGGCGGGCCTCAACAATGGCGAGCGTCTGGCGCTGTTGAGTGACCCGGTGGCCTTGGGGCGCTTGCATGAGCACGTCTGGAATGAAGGTCACGCCGAATGGCTGGACGCGTGGCGAGCCTCGGTGAAAGCCGATCCTCACGCCCCGTTGTTGCCGCTCAGGCCGGCAGTCGTGCAGGCGTTACCCGCCTGATGAAAAAGCCCCCGCTGACCCAGCGGGGTTTTTTTTGCCTGATCATCGGCAGCCAAATTGCGGTTCGACCCCTTGTGCAAACGGCCGAGTGCGTTAGCATCGCTGCCTCCTTGGTGTGCCCGGACAACGTTTTGTCCGTATCTGTCGGTTTTCCAAGGCAAACCGGCATTTTGCTCGCCTCACAATAAAATAAGGTTGGGGACTGGATGATGAAGAAGTATCTCTCGATGCTGCTGCTCGGCGTCACGGCACTGGTGACGGTCAACGCGGCGCAAGCTGGCGCCATCGACGACGCGGTCAAGCGCGGTACGCTCAAAGTCGGCATGGACCCGACCTATATGCCGTTTGAAATGACCAACAAGCGCGGCGAGATCATCGGTTTTGAAGTCGATATCCTCAAAGCCATGGCCAAGGCCATGGGCGTCAAGCTGGAGATGATTTCCACCGGCTACGACGGCATCATCCCGGCCCTGCTGACCGACAAGTTCGACATGATCGGTAGCGGCATGACCCTGACCCAGGAACGCAACCTGCGCCTGAACTTCAGCGAACCCTTCATTGTGGTCGGCCAGACCCTGCTGATCCGCAAGGAGCTGGAAGGCACCATCAAGTCGTACAAAGACCTGAACACCGCCGAGTACCGCATCACCTCCAAGCTGGGCACCACCGGCGAGATGGTCGCCAAGAAACTGATCGCCAAAGCCAAGTACCACGGCTACGACAACGAGCAGGAAGCCGTGCTTGACGTGGTCAATGGCAAGGCTGACGCTTTCATCTACGACGCGCCGTACAACGTCGTGGCAGTGAACAAGGTCGGCAACGGCAAACTGGTGTTCCTCGACAAGCCGTTCACCTATGAGCCGCTGGCCTTTGGTCTGAAGAAGGGTGATTACGACAGCATCAACTTCATCAACAACTTCCTGCACCAGATCCACGAAGACGGCACCTACGATCGCATCCATGACAAGTGGTTCAAAGACACCGCTTGGCTCAAGGACATGGAATAAGGCCTGACAGGCGGCGCTCGGTCAGATAGACCGCGCCGCCCCATTCGAGAGCAAGCCCGCTCCCACAGTTGACCGCGTGCTCAGCGAGCGACTCGGTCCAATGTGGGAGCGGGCTTGCTCGCGAAGACGGCCTCCCTGGCGACATAGAATTCGGAATTTGCTGACAAATGAAACATAAAAAAGCCCAATGGCCCTGGCACGTCTTGACCGTGTTGGTGCTGGTCGGCCTGGCTGGCGCGTTGTATTACGCCACCTCGCTGATGTCTTACGAATGGCGCTGGAACCGCGTGCCGCAGTACTTCGCCTACCATGCCGAAGAAACCCAGCGCGCAGCGGACATCTCCACGGTTAGCGAGTTGGTCCGCAAAGGCGACAAGGCGCAAGTAACCCTGCGTAACGATGCCGGCGACGAGCAACACCTGACCGTCGACGGCAACAGCCTGCAAGTGGCTCAAGGCGATGATGTGGCCGAAGGCGACGTGGTCGGCGTGACCCGGCATTGGGCCGCAGGTCCGCTGTTGTGGGGGCTGTGGACAACCTTGTGGCTGTCGGTGGTGTCGGGCGTGCTCGGTCTGCTGATCGGGCTGGCAACCGGCCTGTGCCGGCTGTCGAACAACCCGACCCTGCGTGACCTGTCGACTGTGTACATCGAACTGGTGCGCGGAACTCCGCTGCTGGTGCAGATCTTCATTTTCTACTTCTTCATCGGCACGGTGCTCAACCTGTCCCGCGAGTTTGCCGGGATCGCCGCGCTGTCGCTCTTCACGGGCGCCTACGTGGCAGAGATCATTCGTTCCGGTGTGCAGTCGATTGCCCGCGGGCAGAACGAGGCCGCCCGTTCGCTGGGCCTGAATGCCAGCCAGTCGATGCGACACGTGGTGTTGCCGCAGGCGTTCAAACGCGTGCTGCCGCCGCTGGCCGGGCAATTTATCAGCCTGGTGAAAGACACCTCGCTGGTGTCGGTGATCGCCATCACCGAGCTGCTCAAAAGCGGTCGGGAAGTCATCACCACCTCGTTTTCGCCGTTCGAAATCCTGTTCTGCGTGGCAGGCCTGTACCTGTTGATCAACCTGCCGCTGTCGAAAATCGCCAGTCGGCTTGAGCGGAGGCTCGCACAAAGTGATTGAAGTCCGCGATCTGATAAAAGTCTTCGACACCCGTGGCCAGGTGGTTCGCGCGGTGGATAACGTCACCACTCAGGTCGCCAAGGGCGAAGTGCTGGTGGTGATTGGCCCTTCGGGTTCTGGCAAGTCGACCTTTTTGCGCTGCCTCAATGGCCTGGAAGCGTTCGATTCCGGCTCGGTGAGCATCGACGGTTTGCAACTGGCTGACCCGAAAACCGACGTAAATGCCTATCGGCGTGAAGTCGGCATGGTGTTCCAGCACTTCAACCTGTTCCCGCACATGACCGTGCTGGAAAACCTCTGTCTGGCGCAGAAAGTCGTGCGCAAGCGCGGCAAGAAGGAGCGCGAGGCCAAGGCTATGGAGTTGCTGAAAAAGGTCGGTATCGCGCAGAAGGCCAACGAGTTCCCTTCGCGCCTTTCCGGCGGTCAGCAACAGCGCGTGGCAATTGCCAGGGCGCTGGCCATGGAGCCGAAGGTCATGCTGTTTGACGAGCCCACCTCGGCGCTTGACCCGGAAATGGTCGGCGAAGTGCTGGACGTCATGAAGACCCTGGCGGTGGAAGGCATGACCATGGTCTGCGTAACCCACGAAATGGGGTTTGCGCGGGAAGTGGCGGATCGGGTGTTGTTCTTCGATCACGGCAAGTTGCTGGAAGATGCCGCACCAGCCGAGTTTTTCGATGCTCCGAAAGACCCGCGGGCGCAGGCATTTTTGCGCCAGGTTCTATAATCTCGTCGCCTGTCGAATCGCCTTCGCGAGCAAGCCCGCTCCCACAGGAGTACGCATTCCAATGTGGGAGCGGGCTTGCTCGCGAAAGCATCGCCTCGGTCCCAGGCGAACCGAAGCATCTGCATCCCCTCACACCTTGAACTTGCCCACCAGCATCTGCAAATGGGTGCCCAACCGCGCCAGTTCAACGCTGGACGCTGCGGTTTCTTCGCTGGCGGCCGAGGTCTGCTCGGAGACGTCACGCACGTTCAGCACGCTGCGGTTGATCTCTTCGGCCACGGCGCTTTGCTGTTCGGCGGCGGCAGCGATCTGCTGGTTCATCGATTGAATTGTAGACACGGTGCGGGTGATGTTGGTCAGCGAGCCGCCGGCGCGACGGGTCAGCTCAACACTGCTGTCGGTCAGGCTGCGGCTGTTGTCCATGATGGTCGCGACTTGCTGGGTGCCGTTTTGCAGGCCAACGATCAACTCTTCGATTTCTTCGGTGGACTTCTGGGTGCGCTGGGCAAGGCTGCGGACTTCGTCGGCAACCACCGCGAACCCGCGTCCGGCTTCACCGGCCCGGGCCGCTTCGATGGCGGCGTTGAGCGCCAGCAGGTTGGTCTGTTGGGCTACGGATTTGATCACATCGAGCACGCTGCCGATCTTGTCGCTTTCGCGCTTGAGATGGCCCATGGCTTCAGTGGAGTTGCCCACTTCGGCGGCCAGGCGCTCGATCTGGGCAATGGCTTCGCCGACCACTTTGTCACCTTCGCGAGCCTGCTGGTCGGCGGCGACCGCTGCTTCCGAAGCTTCTTCGGCGTTGCGGGCGACTTCCTGCACGGTGGCGGCCATCTCGTGCATGGCGGTGGCCACCTGGTCGGTCTCGACCTTCTGGCTGTTGACCCCGGCGCTGGTTTGCTCGGTCACGGCAGACAGCTCTTCGGCTGCGCTGGCGATTTGCGTGACGCCGTCGCTGATGCCGCCGATCAGTTCACGCAGGCCCACGGTCATGCCCTGCATGGCGCGTTGCAACTGACCGAGTTCGTCGCGGCGTTTAGAGTTGAGGTTTTGGGTCAGGTCACCCGCGGCGATACGCTCGGCCACTTTGAGGGTCTGGCTCAGCGGGATGATGATCTGCCGGGTGATGGCCCAGGAGGCGAACAGGCCAAACACCAGTGCCAGGGCCGTCACCAGAATCAGAGTGCTTTTGGCTTGCGCGGCTTCGGCGTCACGCACCTTGGTTTGGGAGACGGTCAGTTGGTCGCTCAGTTCCATCAGGCGGTCGCCCTGTGCGGACATGCGCTTGAGGGCATCGGCACTGGCGACCTGGGAATCACGGAACTGGCTGACAGCAGCGCGGTAGCCAATGAGCGAGTCGGTGGCTTGCTGGAGGTTGGCGATGTGCTGTTCCGGCAGTTTGCCCGGCAGGCTTTGGAGGTTTTTCAGGGCGTCGTCGATGGCGTCCAGTGCGGGTTTCTGGGCCTCGACCTTGCCGCTGTAGGTGTAACCACGTACCTGGAAACGTGCTTGCTGGATCAGTTTGCTCAGGTCGATCACGCTGTTGAACTGGGCGACGCTGTCGCCTTGCAGGACCGACTTTTCGACTTCCGCCACACGGGCCACCGCGTTGTCGGCGGTAGCGCCGAGCCTGGCGCGTGCGGCCTCGCGGTTGCTGGTGGCCTGGGTCATGTCGTTGAAGGCGTGCTTGTATTCGCCAACGGCGTCGACTTGCTGGTTGAGCATCGCCACGTCGCTCGGTTGCACGATCATCTTGAGGGCGTTGTGCAGGCCTGCCTCGAGTTTGTCGAGCAGCTCGCTGACCGCTGCCGGGCCTTGTTCGCCACGGCGCATTTCGTAGTCCAGGCGTGCGATGCGCAGGTCTTTGGTCTGCTCGTTGAGGGTGGAAATGTAGCCGAGCTTGTCACCGCGCTCGATCACTTTGCCCAGGCCCATCCATCCGCTCACGGTGATTAACAGGGTCAGCAGGAGCACCAGGCCGAAGCCGACGCCGAGTTTACGGTTGACGCTCACATTTCCCAGCTTTTCTGCTAACCAACGGTACATGCTGTGAACTCCCTGTTATCACGGGTTGGACTTATAGGCAGGCTATCGGCCGGCGCGCGCAAATCTGTAGGATCACCGCAATGTCTGGGCGGGTATTCACCTGTGGCGAGGGAGCTTGCTCCCGTTCGGCGGCGTAGCCGTCGTGAAACCGGTGGATGCGTTTTCACTGGAGTAGAGCGGTGGCCGCTGCGCGCCCAAGCGGGAGCAAGCTCCCTCGCCACAGGAACGGTGTTTGACGTTAGAACAGTCGGGAAAGCAGTGCAGTGACGGCCGTTTCAACCCGCAGGATACGATCGCCCAGTTGCACCGGTTGCAGGCCGGCCTTGGCCAGCAGGTCGATCTCGTAGGGAATCCAGCCACCTTCCGGGCCGATGGCCAGGGTAACGGGCTCGTCCAGGCCGCGGGGGCAGGGCGGGTAGTTGCCAGGGTGGCCGACGAGGCCGAGCGTGCCGTCGACGAGGGCGGGGAGGCGGTCTTCGACGAAGGGTTTGAAGCGCTTCTCGATGACAATCTCGGGCAGGACGGTGTCCCGCGCCTGTTCGAGGCCGAGGATCAGTTGTTCGCGAATGGCATCAGGTTCAAGGAACGGTGTTTGCCAGAAGCTTTTTTCAACCCGATAGCTGTTCACCAGCACCACCCGTGGCACGCCCATGGTAGCGACGGTCTGGAACACCCGGCGGAGCATTTTAGGACGCGGCAGGGCCAGCACCAGGGTCAGCGGCAGCTTGGCCGGTGGTGGCTGGTCGAGGCTCACCTGAAGCTCGGCTTCGTGGGCTTCCAGGCGCAACAGCTGCGCCGAGCCCATCAAACCGCCGATCTGCCCGACCCGCAGGCTGTCGCCGACCGCCGAGCGATGCACTTCCTGCATATGTGTCAGGCGCCGATCGCGCAGGATAACCCGGTCGGGCGCAATGAAATCGGCCTCTTCAAGGAGCAGCAGGTTCACGGTTGAGTCGCTGGCGGCTGGTCGTTGTGATCGTCAGCCGGTTGATCGTCCGGATGCTCGCCACGTTTGGTGATCAGGCTGCTGAACAGGATGCCGATTTCAAACAATAGCCACATCGGCACGGCCAGCAGGGTCTGCGAGAAGATGTCCGGCGGGGTCAGGATCATGCCGACCACGAAGCAGCCGATGATCACGTACGGACGGATTTTCTTCAGGTAGCTGACGTTGACCACGCCGATCCACACCAGCAGCACCACGGCCACCGGGATCTCGAACGCCACGCCGAAGGCGAAGAACAGCGTCATCACGAAGTCGAGGTAGCTGGTGATGTCGGTCATCATTTCCACGCCGGCCGGGGTGGCGGAGGCGAAGAACTTGAAGATCAGCGGGAACACCAGGAAGTAGGCAAAGGCCATCCCGGTGTAGAACAGCACGATGCTCGACACCAGCAGCGGCACGGCGATGCGTTTTTCATGCTTGTACAGGCCTGGCGCGATAAAGCCCCAGATCTGGTGCAGGATCACCGGGATCGCCAGGAACAGCGACACCATCATGGTCAGTTTCAGCGGCGTGAGGAACGGCGACGACACGTCGGTAGCAATCATCGTCGCACCGGCCGGCAGGTACTGGCGCAACGGCGTGGAAACGAAGGTGTAGATCTGCTGGGTGAAGGCGAACAGCCCGGCGAAGATGATGAAAATCGCCGCTACACAGCGCAGCAGGCGGGTGCGCAACTCGGTGAGGTGCGAAACCAGCGGCATGTGCTGGTCGTTTTCAGGAAGATCGCTCATGGGGCTCGCGGCGGCAATGTTGGGTCATGAGGGGCTGGCGCAGTGGTTGCCGCCGCAGGCGTAACAGGTTCAGCCGGTGTCGCGGCAACAACAGGTGCAGGTTCCACCGTTACTGCAACAGGTGCAGCCTCCGCGACCGGCGTCGGCGCATGAATCGTCTGTTCAACCACCGGCTCGACCGGTGTCGGTTGGGCCTGGGTCGGGTTGAGGATTTTTCGCGCTTCCTGCTCCAGCGACAGAATGTGTTCGTTGTGCAGTTGCCGACGGATCTCGTCGGCACCGATTTCACGTTCAACTTCCTGTTTGATCGCGTTGAAGCTGCGCTTCAGGCGCCCGACCCACAGGCCGGCGGTGCGCGCAGCGCCCGGCAGACGCTCGGGGCCCAGCACCAGCAGGGCAACGAGGCCGACAAGCAGCAGTTCAGAGAAGCTGATACCGAACATTAGTCTGTGCTCACGAGTCTTTGCGGATCGGCTCTTCGACTTTCTGGGCCTGCACATCAATGGTGTGCGGCTCATGCAGGGTCGAGGCCTGAGGTTGTACTGGCGGCGCAGGCTGTGCAGTCGGCGGCACGACAGGCTCGGCAGGCTTTTCGTCGTCGTTCATGGCTTTGCGAAAGCCCTTGATCGACTCGCCCACATCGGTGCCGAGGTTTTTCAGCTTTTTGGTGCCGAACACCAGTACCACGACGACCAGGATGACGATCCAGTGTTTCCAGTCAAAAATGCCCATGTTGCGTTCCTCTCTAAAAATGGTTCAGTCGGACGGGCGCGAGGCTTTCTCGACGTGTCCAGACAGCCCGAAGCGACGGTCCAGTTCATCCAGCACGGCCTGTGGGTGCTGCCCCAGTTGGGCGAGCATTACCATGCTATGGAACCACAGGTCGGCGGTTTCGTAGATTACATCGCTGCAATCTCCGCTGATGGCGGCGTCTTTGGCGGCGATGATGGTTTCCACCGACTCTTCGCCGACCTTCTCCAGGATCTTGTTCAAGCCCTTGTGGTACAGGCTGGCGACGTAGGAGCTGTCAGCGGCGGCGCCTTTGCGCTCTTCCAGCACTTGGGCCAGGCGGGTCAGGGTGTCAGTCATGCTTGTGGTCCGAATAAATGGCGTGCGGGTCTTTGAGCACCGGGTCGACCGTCTTCCAGTCGTCGTTTTCATAGACGCGATAGAAGCAGCTTTGACGGCCGGTGTGGCAGGCGATATCGCCGATCTGTTCGACCATCAGGATGATCACATCGGCGTCACAGTCCAGGCGCATTTCATGCAGGGTTTGCACATGCCCGGACTCTTCGCCCTTGCGCCAGAGCTTGCCACGCGAACGTGACCAATAGATGGCACGGTTCTCGGCAGCTGTCAGTTCCAACGCTTCGCGGTTCATCCAGGCCATCATCAGCACGCGCCCGGTCTTGTGATCCTGGGCAATCGCCGGCACCAGGCCATCTGCGTCCCATTTGATCTCGTCCAGCCAGTTTTTCATCTTCGACTCCGACACCCGGGCCCAACGTTCTCGTTGAGCCTCGACGATGTGAAACAGTGTGCCAGCCGATAACCCGGCTGGCTATCGGCGAACGATCAGATACAAACCCACGGCCACCATGATTCCGGCCGGCCAGTGGCCCAGTTCGCTCAGTGGCCCGCCCGCCAGCAATATCGCCCCACCTGCCAGGTGCGCGGTGCCAAGCAGGCGCAGGAACCAGTCGTCCTTGCGTCGGTGCCACGGCGGTGACGGATCGGCGGCGTGAGGTTGGGACATGCGTTCGAGCAGGTCGCGGGTCATGTTGGCCAGGTGCGGCAGTTGCTCGAACTGGCTGTGCAGGTTGCCCAGCAGGGCTTTGGGGCTGACGCGCTCGCGCATCCAGCGTTCGAGGAACGGCTGGGCGGTGTTCCACAGATCGAGGTCCGGGTACAGCTGGCGGCCCAGGCCTTCGATGTTCAGCAGGGTTTTTTGCAACAGCACAAGCTGCGGCTGGACTTCCATGTTGAAGCGTCGGGCCGTCTGAAACAGACGCATCAGTACCTGGCCGAAGGAAATATCTTTTAACGGTTTTTCGAAGATCGGCTCGCACACAGTGCGGATCGCCGCTTCGAATTCGTTGAGTTTGGTTTCTGCCGGCACCCAGCCCGAATCGATGTGCAATTGGGCGACGCGGCGGTAATCGCGCTTGAAGAAGGCAAACAGGTTGCGCGCCAGGTAGTCCTGGTCTTCGGGGGTCAGGCTGCCGACGATTCCGCAGTCGATCGCAATGTACTGCGGGCTCCACGGGTTAACAGTGCTGACGAAGATGTTGCCGGGGTGCATGTCGGCGTGGAAGAAGCTGTCGCGAAACACTTGGGTGAAGAAGATCTCCACGCCGCGCTCGGCGAGCATTTTCATGTCGGTGCGCTGGTCGGCGAGGGTCGCAAGGTCGGTGACCTGGATCCCGTAGATGCGCTCCATCACCAGCACTTTTGGCCGGCACCAGTCCCAGTAGACCTGTGGCACGTAGAGCAACGGCGAGCCTTCGAAGTTGCGTTTCAACTGGCTGGCATTGGCCGCCTCACGCAACAGGTCGAGCTCGTCGTAGATGGTTTTTTCGTAGTCCTGGACCACGTCCACCGGGTGCAGCAGGCGGGCGTCCGAGGAGAGTTTTTCGGCGGTACGAGCGAGTATGAACAGCCACGCCAGGTCCTGGGCGATGATCGGCTTCAGGCCCGGGCGAATGACCTTGACCACCACTTCTTCGCCGGTTTTGAGTTGCGCGGCGTGAACCTGGGCCACCGACGCAGAGGCCAGCGGTTCGACGTCGAAGCGGCTGAAGACTTCACTGATCTTCTTGCCCAGTTGTTCTTCGATCAGCTTGATCGACACCTGCGAATCGAACGGCGGCACGCGGTCCTGCAGCAACATCAGTTCGTCGGCGATGTCCTCGGGCAGCAGGTCGCGCCGGGTGGACAGGATCTGGCCGAACTTGATGAAAATCGGCCCCAGGTCCTGCAAGGCCAGGCGCAGGCGTGCGCCACGGCTCAGGTCCAGGGTTTTGCGTGGAAACCAGCGCCACGGCAGCGCATAACGCAGTGCCAGCAGGAACCACGGCAATGGCAGGGCGAACAGCAGGTCATCGAGGCGGTAGCGGATCACGACGCGCTGGATGCGCAACAAACGGCGGACGGCAAGCAGCTTCATGCGTTATCGCTTGAATCAAGGGATCGGGAAAGACGCTCGAAGCGCGCCTCAAGACGTTCCAGATCGAGTTTGATCTGGTCCAGTTCGCTGAACCGCGCTTCGGCTTCGTGCTGGCCAACAAGGGCCCGCGACTCTTCAGCGAGGTATTCGGCAAGGTTCTGGTTCAGGCTGGCGAAACCTTGCTGATACCAGCGTGCGCGGCTGCGCAGGTGCCCGCCAATCAGTTGGGTGGCGACCGGCCCGAGCCAGCGCGAGAGTTCGTACTCCCAGTCCAGCTCCAGGTCCTGAAGGACCGCCGCCAGTTCCAGCAGCACGCCGCTGTCACCGTTAAGCTCAACTTGGGGGCCATGCAGGATCGCGGCCTTGTCCTTGCTCATAGCCAGTTTCAGCAGGCTTGCGGCTGGCGCACGCAAGGTGCAATCGGCCTCGCTGGCCCATTGCGACGCCAGCATCAGGCCCTCGTCGCTCGGCAGGATAAACAGCTGCAAGGCCGGGCTGCGGCAGTCAACGGCAATCACCTTGCCGCTCAAATGCGCCAGGCGCGGCAACGCCGTACTGTCGAGACGCAGCACCCGGTTGAGGCCGAGTTCGACACTGGCGAGCAGGCCGGCGAGCAGCATCAGGGCTTGATGCCACGGTGCAGGGCGACAATGCCTGCGGTCATGTTGTGGTAGGTCACGCGGTCGAAACCGGCCTCGACCATCATCGACTTCAGGGTTTCCTGGTTCGGGTGCATGCGGATCGATTCGGCCAGGTAGCGATAGCTTTCCGGGTCATTGAGGATCAGCTTGCCGACCATCGGCATGAAGGCGAACGAGTAGGCGTCATAGGCCTTGGACATCAGTGCGTTGGTCGGCTTGGAGAATTCGAGTACCAGCAAGCGGCCGCCCGGCTTGAGCACGCGCAGCATGGAGCGCAGGGCGTCTTCCTTGTGGGTGACGTTGCGCAGGCCGAAGGCGATGGTCACGCAGTCGAAGTGGTTGTCCGGGAACGGCAGCTTTTCAGCGTCGGCCTGAACGAACTCGATGTTGCCGGCCACGCCCTTGTCCAGCAGGCGGTCACGACCGACCTTGAGCATGGATTCGTTGATGTCGGCCAGCACGACCTGGCCGGTCGGGCCTACCAGGTGCGAGAACTTGGCCGCCAGGTCACCGGTGCCGCCAGCGATGTCCAGCACGCGATTGCCGGCGCGTACGCCCGACAGCTCAATGGTGAAGCGCTTCCACAACCGGTGCATGCCACCGGACAGGACGTCGTTCATCAAGTCGTACTTGGCGGCTACCGAATGGAAGACCTCAGCGACTTTTTCCGCTTTCTGGCTTTCCGGAACGTTTTTGAAGCCGAAGTGAGTGGTGGGTTCGGCATCGCTGCCTTTGCGCTGATCAGTCATATCGCTGTCACCAAAAGAGAATGCGCGACATTCTAATCCCCAAGGCATGCTTTGTCTTGGAGTGGCTAAAGGTAAGATACGCAACCGCCGGGACGTTTTGACGCAGCACGGGTCAGAATGTTTGAGGCAAGTCCCGATAAAACAGGAGTCATCCAATGGCCCGTATTAGTGTTGAGCGTGCCCATGGCCTGGGTAAGGAAGCAGCCCGCGAGAAAGCCGACAAACTGGCAGAAAAACTGGCTGCGCAGTATGGGCTGGAGCCGCAATGGTCGGGTGACACCCTGAACCTCACGCGTCCAGGGGTAAAAGGCGCGGTTCATGTGGGCGATCGTTCGATCAAGGTCAATGTCGAGCTTGGCCTGCTGATGTCGGCCCTGAGCGGCACCATCAAGTCGGAAATCGAAAAGGCCCTCGATAAAGCCCTGGTGTGAGGCCCCACTCATATCTGTGGCGAGGGGACTTGCTCCCGCTGGGGTGCGAAGTGCCCCCAACGCCGGCACCGAATATTCTCAGGGATATCCGGCTGACTGTTTTGCGACTGCTGCGCAGTCGAGCGGGAGCAAGCTCCCTCGCCACAATAAATCTCGGACAGTCCCAAGAACTTGTGTCAGTTGTTAGGGTGCCGTTTCTAATTTTTCTCACTAATTTGTGCCTGAGCCCGACGCTTTCGCGGGCAGTTCCTCAAACCTTCTGCGCGTGAGGTGAACCATGGCCAAAGTACTTTTAAAGAAAAAAAGCGACGTTCAGACAACAGCGCTGGGCGACGTGAAATCGTATGCCCGCCGGATCTGGCTGGCAGGCCTTGGGGCCTACACCAAGGTCGGTCATGAAGGCAGCGAATACTTTCAAGAGCTGATCAAGGCTGGTCAGGCTGTTGAAAAGAAAGGCAAAAAAGTTGTGACTGAACAACTTGAAGCGGCCAACACTCAGCTTGATGAAGCCAAGAGTGAAGTCAGCACTTTCAAAGGCAAAGTAGAAGTGCAACTCGACAAGGTCGAGAGGGCGTTTGATACGCGTGTCGCCAGTGCCTTGAATCGCATCGGTATTCCGTCTAAACATGACGTTGAGACACTCTCTGCTAAGCTCGATGAGCTGACGGCATTGCTCGAACGTGTCGCGCGTAAACATTAAGGAGAACGGGATGGCTGGTAAAAAGAATACTGAAAAAGAAGGCAGCTCGTGGATCGGGAAGGTCGAAGACTACTCCCGCAAGATCTGGCTTGCTGGTTTAGGCGTGTACTCGAAGATCGACACTGACGGCAGCAAACTCTTCGATACATTGGTTAAAGATGGCGAGAAAGCCGAAAAGCTCACCAAGAGCGCAGTCGGCAAGAAAGTTGACGCTGCCAAGGACACCGCTTCTTCGGCCAAGTCGCGTATCAGTGGCGTCAAAGAGCGCGCACTGGGCAAATGGGATGAGCTGGAAGGGGCTTTCGACAAGCGCCTGAACAGCGCGATTTCCCGTCTGGGCGTGCCGAGCCGCAATGAAGTCAAGGCACTGCACAGCAAGGTCGATACGTTGACCAAGCAGATCGAAAAACTCACCGGTGCCAAGGTTGCGCCTATTGCGGCCAAAACCGCAGCGGCCAAGCCAGCAGCAAAAACAGCGGCCAAACCGCTGGTCAAGGCTGCGGCGAAACCAGCAGCCAAAACCGCAGCGGCCAAACCTGCCGCAAAAGCAGCTGCCAAACCGGTAGCGGCCAAAACCGCAGCAAAACCGGCTGCGGCGAAAAAACCGGCAGTCAAGAAACCTGCTGCTGCCAAACCCGCTGTAGCGGCGACTGTAACGGCCAGCCCGGCGAACTCCGCCTCGGCCCCGAGCCCTGCGGTCACCCCGACTGTTGCGCCGACTCAATCGACGCCATCCAGTCAGTCCTGATCAACCCGGGACATATAAAAACGCCCGGCCTGAAAAGGTCGGGCGTTTTTGTTTGTACTGAATGCATGCTGGAAAACACCACGACACCCACAGGGTTACTCGTGTTCTTCCAGGTACTGCAACGCCAATTGCTCGGTCGCGATTTTGGCCGGCGGCAGCAAGTGTGGCGCCACCAGCATCATGATCTGGTAAACCACCACCCGCACCTCACCCTCGCGGTCGAGAATTCGCTGGTAGTCCAATGAAAAAAGCAAGGTCATGGTGATCTGCTCCACCAGTTGCCCGAGCGCCTGGGTGTCGCTGACCAATTGCCCTTGAGCCTTTAACCGCGCCAGCAATGAGGCCAGCGTGCGCTTCAAGGCATTGAGCAGGTTGCGGATGCCTTTGGCCAGTTTGGGCAGGCGCCCGGCCAGGTTAGACAGGTCCTGGAACAGAAAGCGGTAATGCGCCAGGCGTTCGACGATAAGGTGCAGAAACAGCCAGTAGTCTTCCGGGGCCAGTTGCACATCGGCGGGCGGATCGAGCAACGGGGTCAATTCGTTCTGGAAACGTTCGAACAGACCGAGGATCAGCGGTTCCTTGCCGTGGAAGTGGTAATAGAGGTTACCGGGGCTGATCCCCATCTCATTGGCCACTTCCATGGTGGAAACGTTCGGCTCACCTTTCTGGTTGAACAACAGCAGTGCACATTCGAGGATCCGGTCGCGGGTTTTCATCCAGTCTTCTTAATGGTCAAGTCGTGCCACAGTCAGGGTTCTGGCCGTGGCTCAGTTAAGTCAGCGAACGCGCACATACGTGCCTGGCGCCGCCTCCATCGGTGGATAGTTCTGGTTGCCGAGGGTCATCAGGGTTTCATGCTGGGCGCCCGAGCGTTCCTGGATCCAGCCCAGCCATTGGGCCCACCAACTACCGTCCACATGCTTGCCGTCGTAGTACCAGGCCCGAGGGTCACTGCTCAGTTTCGGGTTGTCGATGTAGTTGGCCTTGGGGTTGCTCGGCGGGTTGAGGATGCTCTGCACGTGGCCGCTGTTGGACAGCACGAAGCGCCGCTCGCCGCCCAGTAGCAGGGTCGAGCGGTAGACCGCGTCCCACGGAGTAATGTGGTCGTTGATGCCGGCCACGCTGAAGCTGTCCACGGTGACTTTCTGTAAATCGATGGGCGTGCCACAAACCTCCAGTCCGCCAGGGTGGCCCAGTGGGTTGTGTTTGAAGAAGTCCAGCAGGTCACCATGAAACGCCGCCGGCAGCCGGGTGTTGTCGTTGTTCCAGTAAAGGATGTCGAAGTCCGGTGGCTCCTTGCCCAGCAGGTAGTTGTTGACCCAGTAGTTCCAGATCAGGTCGTTGGGGCGCATCCAGGCGAAGACCTTGGCCATATCGCGGCCGTCCAGCACACCTTGCTGGTAGGAGCGACGCTTGGCAGCTTCAAGGGTCTGTTCGTCGGCGAACAACGTCGCCGGGCTGTCGATCTGGCTGTCGAGAAGGCTGACCAGGTAGGTCGCGCTGGAGATGCGCCGCAGTTGCCGTTTGGCTTGCAGGTGGCCTTGCAACGCGGCGATGGTCAGGCCGCCGGCGCAGGCGCCCATCAGGTTGACCTCGCGGCTGCCGGTAATCGCCCGGCAGACATTCATGGCTTCTTCCGCGGCTTCAACGTAACTCGACAGGCCCCATTCGCGGTGGCGAACGTCCGGGTTGCGCCAACTGACCATGAACACTTGCAGGCCGTTTTTCAGTGCGTATTGCACGAAGCTGTTCGAAGGGCTGAGGTCGAAGATGTAGTACTTGTTGACCTGCGGTGGAACGATCAGAAGCGGTTTTGCGTACTGCTTTTCGCTCATTGGCTTGTACTGCATCAGCTCCAGCAGTTCGTTGCGAAACACCACCGAGCCGGCCGTCGTGGCCACGGTTTTTCCGACTTCAAAAGAATGTTTGGTGACCTGGCTCGGCAAGCCGTTGTTGTGCAGCAGGTCATCGACCAAATGGCTGATCCCGCGCACCAGACTGTGGCCGCCGGAGTTGAACAGCTCTTTGACGGCCAACGGGTTGAGCAGGGTGTTGGATGGCGATACCGCATCGTTGAGCAGGGCGAAGGCAAAGTGCGCGCGAGCCCGGTCGTCCTCGCTCATGGCGCTTTCGTCGATCCAGCTTTTGACTTGCTTCTGCCAGCTCAGATAGGCCTGCAAGCCGCGGCGGTAAAACGGATTCAGGCTCCAGCTCGGGTCGGCGAAGCGACTGTCGTTCGGGTTGGGTTTGTGCAGGGTTTCACCCAGCAGTACGCGGCCCAACTGGCCGCCGAGGGCCAGGGCGTGACGAGCGCTGTGGACCGGATGACGCAATCCATGGGCCGCCACGTGTCGCAGGGTAGAGAGCAGATCCCGGCCGCGCAGACCGGTGATCGCACTCTGGGCATTGATGAATGCGGCGGGTGTAGGCAGGGTGCCCGGCGCTGGTTTTTCTCGCATGAGTCAACACTCCTTCGTCAAGCCATCAGGACATCAATCCAAGACAGACAACATAGTCGGTCCCGGCCTCTCTTGCGTAGTCAACGATCCTGTCGACCGGCGCAAGGTGTCAGGTTCTGCCGAACGGTGTCGGGTGCGGGTGCATTACTGCCCGCTGACGCTCTTCCTCAAGAAAGCTCATGATGATCGGGGCGACCGCTTCGGCTCGGGTAATCAGGAACAAATGCCCGTCGTCGATTATGTGTAGCTGGGCGTTGGGAATTCGCCAGGCAAGCAGGCGCATATTGATCAGGGGGATCAGCGGGTCGTCGTCGCCGGCCAGCACCAGGGTCGGCTGATGGATCTTGTGCAGCCAGTGAATACTGGTCCAGCCAAGACCGGCGAACAGCTGCCAGTAATAGCCGAGCTTGCCTGCCGAACGAACCTTGCTGGCGTGTTCGGCGGCCAGGGTCGGGTCACGGCGAAAGGAGCCGCCGTAGATCATCGGCGCAATGCGGATCACGTGGGAGGGCTGAATGTAGCGTCGCGGGCTGGCCATCATCCACAGCACTTTCGGCTTGCCCGGCACCATCACCGTGCCGGCGGCCGTGGCAGCAAGCACCAGTTTTTTGCAGCGCTCCGGATAGTCATAGGCGAACTGCTGGGCCAGCGCTCCGCCCCACGAAACACCGACCACGTTGACCTGGCCGTAGTCGAGGTAATCGAGCATCCGGGCGGTCAGTTTCGCCAGGCCGGGAAAGCGGTATGGTCGGCTCGGTGTCGACGAGCCGCCGACCCCCGGCACGTCGAAGGCGATCACTTCCAGGTCCGGGTCCAGCGCCTGGACGAACGGAAACACCAGCTCCAGGTTGGCGCCGATGCCGTTGAAAATCAGCAAGGGTGTCAAGTGAGGCTTGCCGGGGCGTACCGCGGTGCGGATGGTTTGACCATCCAGGTCGACAGTACGAAATACGAACGGTTGCGGCATGCTTCAGGCCCTGTGGGGTGGTATCGCTATCTCATCTTTACTGTGGGAGCGGGCTTGCTCGCGAAGGGGCCATAACATCCAACACATTCATTGACTGTCAGACCGCTTTCGCGAGCAAGCCCGCTCCCACAGGTGTCAGTTACCGCTCATGCACATAAGTACCGGGTGCCGCTTCACCGGCCACATAGGCCTTGTTGCCCAGGACGGCCGGGGCCTTTTTCAGTTTCCCCGAGCGCTCGGCCTGCCAGGCCTGCCAGTGCAGCCACCAGGAGTCGGTGTGTTTGGTCGAGTTTTCCTGCCAGTCCTCTGCCTTGGCCGGCATCTCGGTACTGGTCATGTAGCGCGATTTCGGGTTGCCCGGCGGGTTCAGAATGCTCTGGATATGGCCGCTGCTGGACAGCACGAATTCGACTTTGCCGCCAAACAGTTGCGCCGACTTGTAGCAGGACTTCCAGGGTGTGATGTGGTCGTTGGTGCCGGCCAGGGAAAAGATATCGGCGGTGACCTGCTTGAGATCGATTGGCGTGCCGCACACTTCCAGTGCATTCGGGCGGATCAGCGGGTTACTTTTGAACATCTCGATCAGGTCGCCGTGGAACGCGGCGGGCAGTCGTGTGGTGTCGTTGTTCCAGAACAGGATATCGAACACTGGCGGCTCGTTGCCCAACAGGTAGTTGTTGACCCAGTAGTTCCAGATCAGGTCGTTGGGGCGCATCCAGGCGAAAACTTTCGCCATGTCCCGGCCTTCCAGTACGCCTGCCTGATAGGAGTGGCGCTTGGCGGCTTCCAGGGTTTGTTCGTCGACGAACAACGCCACGTCACTGTCCAGGGTGGTGTCGAGCACGCTCACCAGCAGGGTCAGGGCGTTGACCTTGTTCTCGCCAAGGGCCGCGTAGTGGCCCAGCAGCGCGGTGCAGGTGATGCCGCCAGAGCAGGCGCCGAGCATGTTCACGTCTTTGCTGCCGGTGATCGCCGTGACAACGTCTACCGCTTCCTTGAGCGCTTCGATGTAAGTCGACAGGCCCCATTCGCGTTGTGCCTTGGTCGGGTTTCGCCAACTGACGATGAAGGTCTGAACGTTGCTGCGCAGGCAGAAACGCGCCAGGCTTTTGTCTGGACTCAGGTCGAATACATAGAATTTGTTGATCTGGGGCGGTACGACCAGCAACGGGCGCTCATACACTTGTTCGGTACTTGGCCGGTACTGGATCAGCTCCAGCACGTCGTTGCGAAACACCACGGCACCTTCGGTGACGCCCAGGCTCTTGCCGACTTCGAAGGCGCCCATGTTGACCTGGCTCGGCATGCCGCCGTTGTGCACGATGTCCTTGGCCAGATGGGAGAGGCCGTCGAGCAGGCTTTTGCCGCCGGTCTCGAAGAAGCGTTTGACCGCTGCCGGGTTGGCCGCCGTGTTGGTCGGGGCCATGGCTTCGGTCATCAGGTTGATCACGAAGTGCCCGCGGCTGATGTCCTGGGCCGAAAGGTTGCTCTCACCGATCCAGTCGTGGAGTTCCTTGCGCCACGCCAGGTAGGTTTGCAGATAACGTTTGTAGAGCGGGTTCTGGCTCCAGGCCGGATCGCTGAAACGACGATCATCGCCCTGGGGTTGCAACTCGGATTTGCCGAGCAGCACATTCTTGAGCTCCAGGCCGAAATGCGCGACATGCTTGACGCTGTGAATGGGTTGTTTGATGGCCTGGGTCAGCACCATTCGAGCAGAGCCCAGCAGATCCTTTCTGCGCAAGCCGATAACTGGATTAAGCCCCAGGGTGTTTTCCGAGGCTTGGCGTTTCAGGTCATCGTTGTTCTTGTTACTCATCTACGACGCTCCATTGTCCTGAGACGAGTACCGGACCTGCTGTGTAGTCACACAGCAAATGCCAGGTACTACTGCTCGGGTGACCGTTAATTCTGCATCGCTGCTTTTTAATACACAGAGCACTGCAGGGAACTTGCCAGCTCCATTGGTTACCCGAGTTTAAATTTTTTCGCAAGCGGGCCGATCCTCGGCACCGCAGCGGAGCATTCAAACAGATGAAATTAGAAAATGCCCTCTAAAAAGGCCTGAGGCTTGAGCTAGAGCATCAGCTTGACGACAGACTCGTTCGGATCGCGGGACTTTCCGGCCGCTTTGAGTTCGGCAAGATAGTCGGCCCAGAGTGCGTCATAACGTCGCGCCAGCTGGTAGAGATATTCCCAGGTGAACAGGCCGCTGTCGTGGCCGTCGTCGAAGGTCAATTTCAGTGCGTACTGACCAGCCGGCTCGACCTTGTTCAGGCCTACGCCGATTTTGCCAAATTGCAGGATAGGTTTGCCGTGGCCCTGGACCTCGGCGGAAGGAGAGTGCACACGCAAAAACTCTGCGCTCAGGTGATAAACCTCATCGGGCGCGTATTTCAGCTCCAGGGTTTTCGAGGCTTTGTGCAGCTTGATATCGGTGGGGATTTGGGTCATGGCCGGATGTCCGATTTGTAGGAGACCTATTGAACACCACAGTTCACATGTGGGAGCGGGCTTGCTCGCGAAGGGGCCTTAACATTCAGTATCAATGTTGAATGTCAGACCGCTTTCGCGAGCAAGCCCGCTCCCACAGGGTCCGCTAACACTATAAGTTTGGCTTACAGGATATAACGGGACAGGTCTTCGTTCTGCGCCAATTCGCCGAGGTGGCTGTTGACGTAATCGGCGTCGATGCGGATCGGCTGGTCGGTGTGGGCGCTGGCCAGGTCGGCGGCGCTGAACGACACCTCTTCAAGCAGACGCTCCAGCAAGGTGTGCAGGCGACGGGCACCGATGTTCTCGGTTTTCTCGTTGACCTGCCAGGCGATCTCGGCCAGACGCTTGATGCCGTCAGGCAGGAACTCGATGGCCAGGCCTTCGGTTTTCAACAGCTCGCGATACTGCTCGGTCAGGGACGCGTGCGGCTCGCTGAGGATGCGCTCGAAGTCCTGCGGCGTGAGGGCCTTGAGTTCGACGCGAATCGGCAGGCGACCTTGCAGTTCGGGCACCAGGTCGCTTGGCTTGCTCAGGTGGAACGCGCCGGAGGCAATGAACAGGATGTGGTCGGTCTTGACCATGCCCAGTTTGGTGTTGACGGTGCAGCCTTCAATCAGCGGCAGCAGGTCGCGCTGGACGCCCTCGCGGGAGACGTCGACGCCACCGGAGTTACCGCGCTTGGCGACCTTGTCGATTTCGTCGATGAACACGATGCCGTGCTGCTCGACCGCTTCCAGGGCCTTGGCCTTGAGCTCTTCCTCGTTGACCAGGCGACCGGCTTCTTCGTCACGCACCAGTTTGAGCGCTTCCTTGACCTTGAGCTTGCGGCTTTTGCGCTTGCCCTTGCCCATGTTGGCGAACAGGTTCTGCAACTGGTTGGTCATTTCTTCCATGCCCGGTGGCGCGGAGATGTCGACGCCGGCCATTTCGGCGACTTCGATTTCGATCTCCTTGTCATCCAGCTGACCTTCGCGCAGGCGCTTGCGGAACAGTTGGCGGGTGTTGGAATCCTGGGCGGGGGCTTCGTCGTTGTTGAAACCCATGCGTGCCGGTGGCAGCAGCGCGTCGAGGATACGATCTTCGGCGGCGTCTTCGGCGCGGTGGCGAACCTTGGTCATTTCCTGTTCGCGCAGCAGTTTGATTGCCGCGTCAGCCAGGTCACGGATAATCGATTCAACGTCACGGCCGACATAGCCGACTTCGGTGAATTTGGTCGCTTCGACCTTGATGAACGGCGCATTGGCGAGTTTGGCCAGGCGACGGGCGATCTCGGTTTTACCGACACCGGTCGGGCCGATCATCAGGATGTTCTTGGGCGTTACTTCAACGCGCAGCTCTTCAGGCAACTGCATCCGACGCCAGCGGTTACGCAGGGCGATAGCGACGGCGCGCTTGGCATCGTCCTGGCCGATGATGTGGCGACTGAGTTCATGGACGATTTCGCGGGGAGTCATTGGCATGATAATGGGGGGTCCTCAAGCAAGAATGAATGCCGTGGCGCTAGGCCTTTACAGGCTTACTCGCTGAGGTCCTGCTCCTCAATGGTGATGTTGTGGTTGGTGAATACACAGATGTCGCCGGCGATGCCGAGTGCGGTCTCGACGATTTCCCGGGCCGACAGATCGGTTTTCTTCAGCAGGGCGCTGGCAGCCGCTTGTGCGTAACCGCCACCGGAGCCCATGGCGATCAGGCCTTCTTCGGGCTCAACCACGTCACCGTTGCCGGTGATGATCAGGGAAGCGTCTTTGTTGGCGACCGCAAGCATGGCTTCGAGGCGGCTGAGGGAGCGGTCGGTGCGCCATTCTTTGGCGAGTTCGACGGCGGCGCGCACCAGGTGACCCTGGTGTTTCTCGAGCTGGCCTTCGAAACGTTCGAACAGGGTGAAGGCGTCAGCCGTGGCCCCGGCGAAACCGGCGATGACTTCACCGTGGTACAGGCGACGAACTTTTTTCGCGTTGCCTTTCATCACGGTGTTGCCGAGAGAAACCTGGCCGTCGCCGCCCATGACGACTTTGCCGTGGCGGCGAACTGAAACGATGGTGGTCAAGGGAAGAGTCTCCACGCAGCGGGGCGAAAATGCCTTATGCCAACTCATATGGGGGTGGTGGAGCGTTTTTCAACTGTAGGACGCGGCGGGGGACGAGCGGTGTGTCATTTGCGAAGGAGAGTGCAGGTGAATCCCTGTGGCGAGGGAGCTTGCTCCCGCTGGAGTGCGTGGCACTCCAAAATCAGGCCACTGCGGTCTATCAGATAGACCGCAGTGGCCTGATTCACGACTGCTTCGCAGCTGGACGGGAGCAAGCTCCCTCGCCACAAAAGCAGATTATGTCTGCCAGTAAAGTGGGATCAGCGGCTCTGGCGTTGTTGTAACAACAGGTTGCTGAAGCCGCTGCCCGCCAGTTGTTTCTGGGCGGTGGTCAGTTGTTCGCGGTTGCTGAATGGGCCAACCAATACCCGATACCACGTCTCGTCCTTCACCGTGCCGGATTCCACCGATACTGCCTGGCCCAGCAGAATGATCTGCGCCCGGACCTTGTCGGCATCGGCTTCCTTGCGGAACGAACCGGCCTGCAGGAAGAACTTGGTCACCGGTGCGGCTTTCGCCACGGGAGGCGCTGGCGGCGGGGTGACGCCGCTCAGGGCTGCCTGGGCGCGGGCGGTGTCGATCTTCGCCGCTTCGGCCGGCGTGACCGGTGCTACCGGCGCAGTCTGCGGCGTCGGCAGGGTTTTTTCAGGCACCGCCTCCGGTGGCACGATGACCTCCGACTCCGGCAGCAACGTGTAGAAGTCGTATTTAGGCTTCACCGGTTGCGTCGGGCTCGGCGGGGTCTTGTTGGCCTCGGCGATCTTCGTGGCTTTCTGTTGTTCGATTTTTTCGCGCTTGACGCTCTCGCTGCCCTTGCCCGGCTCCAGTTTCATCAAAAATACGATGAACGCACCGACCGTCAGGCCGATGGCCATCCACAGCCAGCCCGGGATCGGTTGCTTTGCAGGAGCTTGGTAACGGCTGGCGCCACGCTTGGGTGCAGGTTTTTTCTTGGCAGCCAACTTACATACGCTCCAGAGTTTCCAGGCCCAAGAGTTCCAGGCCTTGCTTGAGAGTGCGGCCGGTCAGCGCGGCAAGGCGCAAACGGCTCTGCATTTGCTCCGGTGTTTCGGCGCTGAGGATCGGGCAGTTCTCGTAGAAACTGGAGAACAGGCCGGCCACGTCATACAGGTAAGTACACAGCGTGTGCGGTGTGCCCTTGTCGGCCACGTTGTTCAGCACTTCACCGAACTGCGCCAGTTTGGCCGCCAGTTCCTGCTCGTGAGCGGCGTCGAGCACGATCTGCCCTTCGACTTTGCTGAAGTCCTGGCCGAGTTTGCGGAACACGCCGGCCACACGAGTGTAGGCGTACAGCAGGTACGGTGCGGTATTGCCTTCGAAATTGAGCATCAGGTCGAAGTTGAAGCTGTAGTCGCTGGTGCGATGCTTGGACAGGTCGGCGTATTTCACCGCGCCAATGCCCACGACTTTGCCGATGTTGCGCAGTTCGGCTTCGGCCAGCTCCGGGTTCTTTTCCTTCACCAGCGTGTAGGCGCGCTCTTGGGCTTCGGTCAGCAAATCGATCAGCTTCACGGTGCCGCCGTCACGGGTCTTGAACGGGCGACCATCGGGGCCGTTCATGGTGCCGAAGCCCATGTGCTCCATTTCCATCGGGTGGGTCACGAAACCGGCCAGACGCGCCACCTGGAACACTTGCTGGAAGTGCAGGGCCTGACGCTGGTCGACGAAGTACAGCGCACGATCAGCCTTCAACACGCCACTGCGGTAGCGCACGGCCGCGAGGTCGGTGGTGGCGTAGAGGTAGCCGCCATCGGCCTTGACGATGATCACGGGCAGCGGCTCGCCGTCGGCGGTCTTGAACTCATCGAGGAACACGCACTGCGCGCCCTTGCTCTCGACCAGCATGCCCTTGGCCTTGAGGTCGTTGACCACGTTGATCAGGTCGTCGTTGTAGGCGCTTTCGCCCATGACGTCGGCCATGGTCAGTTTGACGTTCAGCAATTCGTAGATTTTCTGGCAGTGGGACAGGGAGATGTCCTTGAACTTCGTCCACAGTGCCAGGCAATCCGGGTCGCCGGCTTGCAGCTTGACCACCAGGCCACGGGCGCGGTCGGCGAACTCTTCGGATTCGTCGAAACGCTGCTTGGCGGCGCGGTAGAAGTTCTCCAGGTCCGACAGCTCGTCGCTGGTAATCGGGTTTTCCTGGAGGTAGGCCATCAGCATGCCGAACTGGGTGCCCCAGTCGCCCACGTGGTTCTGACGGATCACGGTGTCGCCGAGGAACTCCAGTACCCGCGCCACGCCGTCACCGATGATGGTCGAACGCAAGTGGCCGACGTGCATCTCTTTGGCCAGGTTCGGGGCCGACAGGTCGATCACGGTGCGCTGCACCGGGCCGGCCTTGCGCACGCCGATGCGGGCATCGGCCAGGGCGGCGTCCAGGCGCGAAGCCAGGGCCTGGGTGTTCTGGAAGAAATTGAGGAAGCCCGGCCCGGCGATTTCGGTCTTGGTGACGTTTTCGTCGGCAGGCAGCGCAGCGATGATCTTTTCCGCCAGGTCGCGCGGTTTCATGCCGGCAGGTTTGGCCAGCATCATGGCGATGTTGCTGGCGAAGTCACCGTGCGTCTTGTCGCGGGAGTTCTCCACCTGAATCGCCGGCGTCAGGCCTTCAGGCAACACACCGTCGGTAACGAGTTGGGTGAGGGCTTGCTGGATCAACTGGCGAATGGTGTCTTTCATGGTCTTCTCTTTCAACCGCAGAGCGGCGGCGCATGGATGCGCAGGTGGAAAAACTGGGCATTATCCGTTGCCAGGTCTGGCTTGCCAACCATAGCAGGCAGGTTATGGATATGTGGTGACAAATCGGGCGCCTTCGCGAGCAAGCCCGCTCCCACAGGTATTTTGTACCAGACGCATATAGGTGAGCACTGCAGATCCACTGTGGGAGCGGGCTTGCTCGCGAAGGCGATCTTCAAATCAATACAGATCGACCGGGTCGACATCCAAAGACCAACGCACCGCCCGCCCGCTCGGCATCTGCTCCAAAGCCAGCAACCAGGCGCTCAACAGCCGATGCAACGGCGCCCGGGCGGTGGCTTGCAGCAACAGCTGCGCACGATAACGCCCGGCCCGGCGCTCCATTGGTGCCGGCACCGGCCCCAGCAGCTCGATACCGCTCAGATGCTGCTCGGCCAGAAGTCGCTCGGCCTCGCTGCACGCCTCATCGAGGAACCCTTCGGCCTGCCCCGGTTTATGCGCTTCGGCCCGCAGCAGCGCGAGATGTGCAAAGGGTGGCAGCCCGGCGGCGCGGCGTTCGCTCAAGGCCTGCTCGGCGAAGGCGAAGTAGCCTTGTTCGGTCAGTTGTACCAAGAGCGGATGGTCAGCCAGGTGGGTCTGGATGATCACTTTGCCCGGCTCTTCGGCCCGGCCGGCCCGCCCGGCAACCTGAACGATCAACTGCGCCATGCGCTCGCTGGCGCGGAAGTCGCCGGAGAACAGTCCACCATCGGCATCGAGAATCGACACCAGTGTCACCCGAGGGAAGTGATGGCCCTTGGCGAGCATCTGAGTGCCCACCAGAATGCACGGTTGCCCTTTCTGTATGGTTGCGAACAGCTGATTCATCGCGTCTTTTCGCGAGGTGCTGTCGCGGTCGACGCGCAGCACCGGGTAGTCCGGGAACAGAATCCCCAGCCGCTCCTCGGCGCGTTCGGTGCCGGCGCCCACGGGCCGTAAATCGACTTTGCCGCAGGTCGGGCAATGCCGCGGCACGCGTTCAACGTAACCACAATGGTGGCAGCGCAGCTCGCCGGAGCGCTGGTGCACAGTCATTCGCGCATCGCAGCGCTGGCACTCGGACATCCAGCCGCAATCGTGGCAGAGCAGGGTCGGCGCAAAGCCGCGACGGTTGAGGAACACCAGGACCTGCTGGCCAGCGGCGAGTGTCTGGCCGATGGCTTGTTGCATCGGCCCGGAAATGCCGCTGTCCAGTGGACGGCTTTTCACGTCCAGGCGCAGGAAGCGTGGTTGTTTCGCCCCGCCGGCCCGTTCGTTCAGGTGCAACAGGCCGTAACGCCCGGTGTAGGCGTTGTGCAGGCTTTCCAGGGAAGGCGTGGCCGAGCCGAGGACAATCGGGATGTTTTCCTGGCGGGCTCGTACCAATGCCAGGTCGCGGGCGTGGTAACGCAACCCTTCCTGCTGTTTATAAGAGCCGTCGTGCTCTTCGTCGATGATGATCAGCCCGGGGTTTTTCATGGGCGTGAACAGCGCCGAGCGGGTGCCGATAATAATGTCGGCGTCACCATCGCGTGCAGCGAGCCAGGATTCCAGGCGTTCGCGGTCGTTGACTGCCGAATGCACCAGGGCGATGCGTGCATTGAAGCGTTGCTCGAAGCGCGCCAGGGTTTGCGGCCCCAGGTTGATTTCAGGGATCAGCACCAGCGCTTGCTTGCCGGCTTCGAGGGTTTCGCGGATCAGTTGCAAATAGACTTCGGTCTTGCCGCTGCCGGTGACACCGGCCAGCAGAAATGGATGGAAGCTGTCGAGATCGGCGCGGATCGCTTCAAATGCGCTGCGTTGCTCCGGGTTCAGCGGCAGTTCCGGCTGCGCCAGCCAGTGTTCATGGCGCTCGCCGGGGGCATGTTTGCGGATTTCCACCTGTACGAGGTCTTTGGCCAGCAGCAGGTCAAGGCTGTCTTTGCTTAACATCAGCTTGCTCAGCAACTGATGGGCGACACCATGGGGGTGCTGGGCCAGGGTCGCGAGCGCCTCGCGCTGGCGGGGGGCGCGGGCGATGCGCGGGTCATCGAGCCTGGCGCCCGGTGCGACCGACCAGAAGCGTTCCTGGCGCGCTTCGGCCAGTTCGCCCTGACGCAACAACACCGGCAGTGCCCAGCTCAACGTGTCGCCGAGGCTGTGCTGGTAATACTGGGAGGTCCACAGGCACAGCTTGAACAGCGCGGGCGGCAGTGGCGGCGTGGCGTCGAGCAGGGCCAGCGCCGGTTTGAGCTTGTCGGCCGGGACTTCGCTGTGGTCGGTGACTTCCACCAGGATCCCGATCATCTCGCGGCGGCCGAACGGTACCCGCAGTCGCATGCCCGGATGCAACTGGGCGCGCAGGACACCGGCAGGGGCGCGGTAATCGAAGAGGCGGCGCAGGGGCGAAGGCAAGGCGAGGCGCAAAATGGCGTCGGGCACGCGGGGGGATCTCATTGAACGGGCAATAAATGAAAGGCTGTGCGCCTAACCTGTGGGAGCGGGCTTGCTCGCGAAGAGGGCCTCTCAATCAGCATTTATGTTGTCTGACATAACGCTTTCGCGAGCAAGCCCGCTCCCACAGGGATGGTGCTGAGTGCCGGGAGCCTAGCAGACAGCCGGAACGAGCGACAGCTTGCGTGATCGCAAAGGTCTGGTAGAATCCGCGGCCTAATTACGTGCGGTATTCAACAATAGTGTTGAGTGGCGGCACGCTAGCCCGAGGAAGACACCATGAAAGCCGATATCCATCCAACATACGAAATCACCGCAGTTACCTGCAGCTGTGGCAACAAGTTCGAAACTCGTTCGAACCTGGCCAAGCCTCTGGCGATCGACGTATGCAACGAGTGCCACCCGTTCTACACCGGTAAGCAGAAGACTCTGGATACTGGCGGTCGTGTACAGAAGTTCGCCGATCGTTTCGGTGCTTTTGGCAAAAAGGCCTAAGGCTGATCATTTTGAGAAGCCGTTTCGGCTTCTCAAGATTGATAAAAAAGGCGTCCCTGGTGGGCGCCTTTTTTATGCCTGCGATTTGGCCTGGCAGCGTGCGTAGGGAGATGGTTTACCGGCAATAGCGATTTCATTGACGTCCTTGCGGACAAGTCGGATCGCCGCGCCGCTTCCTCCTGCAAGGGCTTTGATTCCATGTTTCTGTACTGAAAGCAGTGCAGGCCGGCTTCACAGGCTTTACCGTGCCCGGCAGGCGTGTGAGCAAAGTTCAATGCAATTCGGGCAAGGGTTTTGGCAGTGTCACCCGGCAGGTTTGTACTGTGCGTTGCACCCAATATGGCCGGTGGGTGCGAGCGGTCCTGGCGTGAACCGCTCAAAGGCCCGCAGCTTTGAGCGCTTGGCTGAGGAGGGATCACTTGCCGAGTTCCAGCGCTGGCCTCTGCTGGGGCAAGTTGATTGTCGCCATTGATCCAAAGATCGGGCCAAAAACCCATTGATCATAAAAAATTGTAGACATTTTTATTATCAATTGTGAACAGTTGAGCCCTTGTGTTCCGTGGCTCTTGGCCCAAAGTCGTAGGGCAGGGCCCTTGACAGGGGTGACCGGTCAGTCTTGTAGGGACTTTGCGACACGAGTATCCTCGGCGATCCGTCTGTCCAACAGTAAAAGCGGAATGCCCACATGTCTGATTTGAAAACTGCCGCTCTCGAATATCACGCCCATCCTCGTCCAGGGAAGCTGAGTGTCGAGCTCACCAAGGCCACCGCTACCGCCCGCGATCTGTCGCTGGCCTACAGCCCCGGCGTAGCCGAACCAGTACGCGAAATCGCCCGCGATCCTGAACTGGCCTACAAATACACCGGCAAGGGCAACCTGGTTGCAGTCATTTCCGATGGCACCGCAATTCTCGGCCTGGGTAACCTCGGCCCATTGGCTTCCAAGCCTGTGATGGAAGGTAAAGGCGTGCTGTTCAAGCGCTTCGCCGGTATCGACGTTTTCGACATCGAAGTCGACTCCGAAAGCCCGCAAGCCTTCATCGACACCGTCAAGCGTATCTCCATCACCTTCGGTGGCATCAACCTGGAAGACATCAAGGCACCTGAGTGCTTTGAGATCGAACGTGCCCTGATCGAACAGTGCGACATCCCGGTGTTCCACGATGACCAGCACGGCACCGCCATCGTGACCGCTGCCGGCATGATCAACGCCCTGGAAATCGCTGGCAAAACCCTGCCGGACGCCAAGATCGTCTGCCTGGGTGCCGGTGCGGCGGCCATCTCCTGCATGAAACTGCTGGTGAGCATGGGTGCCAACATCGAAAACATCTTCATGGTTGACCGTACCGGTGTGATCCACTCCGGCCGTGACGACCTGAACCAGTACAAGGCTGTCTTCGCTCACGCGACCGACAAGCGCACCCTGAGCGATGCCCTTAAAGGCGCAGACGTGTTCGTCGGCTTGTCCGGCCCGAACCTGCTGAGCGCTGAAAACCTGTTGCTGATGGCGGCCAACCCGATCGTGTTCGCGTGCTCGAACCCTGATCCGGAAATCGCTCCGGAACTGGCTCACGCCACCCGTAACGACGTGATCATGGCCACCGGTCGTTCGGACTACCCGAACCAGGTCAACAACGTACTGGGTTTCCCGTTCATCTTCCGTGGTGCCCTGGACGTTCGCGCCAAGCGTATCAACGAAGAAATGAAAGTGGCTGCCGCCAACGCCCTGCGTGAACTGGCCAAGCTGCCAGTGCCACAGGAAGTGTGCGACGCCTACGGCGGCATCAAGCTGGAATTCGGTCGTGAGTACATCATCCCGAAACCAATGGATGCGCGCCTGATCACCGTGATCTCCGATGCTGTGGCCAAGGCCGCCATCGAGACCGGCGTAGCGACCCTGCCGTATCCGAAGAACTACCCGCTCAAAAGCGTGGATGACGTGTTCAACGGCTAAGCCGTTGTAGCGCTTCAACAAAAAGCCCCGACTCTCGCGAGTCGGGGCTTTTTATTGCCTGTGGTTTTGTGGTGTTGGTGATGTCCCCTTTACGAGCAGGCTCCCACATTGGAATGCGTCCTCCTGTGGGAGCGAACCTGCTCGCGAAGACGGCCTGACATTCGCCACTTTTCTGGTCAATGCTGACAATGCCATAGGCAACAAAAAGCCCCGCGCTTCTCTCGAAGGCGGGGCTTTTTGATTTGGCTGTGCGATCAGAAGAGATCGATTGGCGCCGCTTCATCTGCTGGCAGCGGGCTGCCCGGTGCGTTGCCGTTGCCCAGTTCGTTGACCGATGGCGGCGTGTCTTCGCTTTTGAACAGCTCGAAGTACGCGTTCGGCGTGCCCGGCGTCGCGGCACGGCCGCTGATCGGGTCGACCCGCAGGCTGAGAATGCCTTCAGGCTCGGCCTGGGTGTGCGCCGGTTTGTCCTTGAGCGCGGCGCCCATGTAGCTCATCCAGATCGGCAGCGCGACCGTGCCACCGTATTCGCGGCGCCCGAGGCTTTCAGGCTGGTCGAAACCGGTCCAGACCGTGGTCACGTAGTCGGCGTTGTAGCCAGAGAACCAGGCGTCCTTCGATTCGTTGGTGGTGCCGGTCTTGCCCGCCAGGTCAGTACGACCTAACGCCAGGGCGCGGCGCCCGGTGCCCAGTTTGATCACGTCCTGCAGCATGCTGGTCAGGATGTACGAGGTACGACCATCGATGATCCGCTCGGCCACGGCCGGTGTTTGCACCGCAGCCTGCGTGCCTGGCGCTTCACCTGGCGTCGCGTTGACCGTGAAGGTGTCGGCGGCAGGCGCGGCGATTCCGCTGGTGGCAGCGTCGCCCTTGGGCACGCTGGCCGGGTTGGCGGTGAACAGTGTGTCACCGTTGCGGCTTTCGATCGTGTCGATGATGTACGGGGTGATTTTGTAACCGCCGTTGGCGAACGTGCTCCAGCCGGTGGCAATTTCCATCGGCGTCAGCGTGGCGGTGCCCAGGGCCAGCGACAGGTTGCGCGGCAGGTCCTGCTTGTTGAAACCGAACTTGCTGATGTAGTCGATGGTGTGATCGACGCCCATCGCTTGCAGCAGGCGGATCGACACCAGGTTGCGCGACTTGTAGAGCGCCTCGCGCATGCGGATCGGGCCGAGGAAGGTGTTGGTGTCGTTCTTCGGGCGCCAGACCTTGTCCAGGTACTCGTCGACGAACACGATCGGCGCGTCGTTGACCAGGCTGGCCGGGGTGTAACCGTTGTCCAGCGCGGCGCTGTAGACGAATGGCTTGAAGCTTGAGCCCGGTTGACGCTTGGCCTGCATCGCGCGGTTGTAGTTGCTCTGCTCGAAGGCAAAGCCGCCGACCAGCGCCCGGATGGCGCCGTTGTCCGGGTCCAGCGACACCAGTGCGCCTTGGGCGACCGGGATCTGATTGAACTTCAGCGAGTTGTCAGCCTGGCGCTGAACGCGGATCAGGTCACCGACCTGTGCCACGTCGGACGGCTGCTTGGGGTTTGCGCCCATGCTGTTGGTATTCAGGAACGGGCGGGCCCACTTCATGCTGTCCCAAGCGACATGTTCTTCGCCGTTGCGGGTCAGGACCTGTACGCCATTCTTCTCGACCTGGGTGACGATGGCCGGCTCAAGACCGCTGATCGTACGTTGTTTCGTCAGCTCCGCCGCCCAGGCTTCGCGGGTCTTGCCCGGCAGGCGGGACTCGGGGCCGCGATAGCCGTGGCGCTGATCGTAGGTCATCAGGCCTTCATGCACGGCGGTGTTGGCGATTTCCTGCAGGTTGCTCGGCACCGTGGTGGTGACGCGGAAACCTTCGGTATAGGCATCGCTGCCGTAGCGCCCGACCATTTCGGCGCGGGCCATTTCAGCGATGTACGGCGCGTTCACTTCCGGCGTCGGCACATGGTAGCTGGCGTTCAGCGGCTCGTTGATCGCGGTCTGGTAAGACGCTTCGTCGATTTTCCCAAGCTTGTACATCCGCCCCAGGATCCAGTCGCGGCGCTCTTTGCTGCGCGCCGGGTTTGCCAGCGGGTTGAAGCGCGACGGCGCTTTGGGCAGGCCGGCGATCATCGCCATCTGCGCCAGGCTGACATCGCGTATCGATTTGCCGTAGTAAACCTGCGCGGCGGCTTCGATGCCGTAGGCGCGGTTGCCCAGGTAGATCTTGTTGACGTACAGCTCAAGGATCTCGTCCTTGGTCAGCTGACGTTCGATCTGCAAGGCCAGGAGAATCTCGGTGGTTTTGCGCGAAAAGCTGCGTTCGCTGCTCAGGAAGAAGTTCTTCGCCACCTGCATGGTGATGGTGCTGCCGCCGGACTGAATGTGCCCGCTTTTGACCAATTGTGTCGCGGCGCGCATCAGGCTGCTGGGGTCGACGCCGTAGTGATTGGCGAAATTGTCGTCTTCAGCACTGAGTAACGCATTGATGAAATTGGGTGGAATGTCGGCGAAACGGATCGGAGTTCGGCGCATTTCGCCAAATTCTGCGATCAATTTTCCGTCGCTGCTGTAGACCCGCAAAGGAATCTGCAACTGAATACTTCTCAGGGCCTCCACGGATGGCAAACCCGGACTAAGGTAAAGAAAAGCGCCACTCAGACCCAGAAGCAGTCCGCAGAAAACAGCGACGATGGACCACCCGAAAAATTTCAGCAGACGAATCAAGGCTTTTGGATATCCACAGCAAGGAATGAGTTTGGCGTCAGGGCATCACGGTAAACGGCGATCACCCGCGCTTGGGGAAAGCGGAAAAAAACGCTGGGCATTATAAGCATTTTTCCGGGGCTAGCGTCATTGGCGCTGCTGTCAAGGCTCGGTCAGTGAACGCAATGAATAATAAAGAGTCCGTAACTCACGGATAGTCATAGGGAATTGCTAGTGCTGGGACTCTTCAATAAAAAAAACCGGACGCTTCTGGGGATCGACATCAGTTCGACGTCGGTGAAGCTCCTGGAGCTGAGCCGCTCAGGCACCCGCTACCGGGTCGAGGCCTACGCCGTAGAGCCGTTGCCGGCCAACGCGGTGGTGGAAAAAAACATCGCCGAGCTCGAAGGGGTTGGCCAGGCGCTCACGCGCGTTTTGCTCAAGGCCAGGAGCAGCGTGCGGACGGTTGCCGTAGCCGTGGCCGGGTCTGCGGTGATCACCAAGACCCTTGAGATGGATGCGGGGCTCTCTGCCGACGAACTCGAAAACCAGCTGAAAATCGAAGCCGATCAATACATTCCCTATCCGCTGGAAGAAGTCGCCATCGATTTCGAAGTCCAGGGCCCGTCCCTGCGTAACCCCGAACGCATCGACGTGCTGCTGGCCGCATGTCGCAAGGAGAACGTCGAGGTGCGCGAAGCGGCGCTGGCGCTGGCCGGGCTGACCGCGCGGGTGGTCGATGTCGAGGCCTACGCACTGGAGCGCTCCTTCGGGTTGCTGGCCACTCAACTGGCCAGTTCCCAGGAGCGTCTGACGGTAGCGGTGGTCGATATCGGCGCCACCATGACCACCCTGAGTGTGCTGCTTAACGGCAAGATCATCTACACCCGCGAGCAGCTCTTTGGCGGTCGCCAGCTCACTGAAGAGATCCAGCGTCGTTATGGCCTGACCGTCGAGCAGGCCGGGCTGGCAAAAAAACAGGGCGGCCTGCCCGACGATTACGTCAGCGAAGTCCTGCAACCTTTCAGGGAGGCGCTGGTGCAGCAGGTGTCCCGATCCCTTCAGTTCTTTTTCGCCTCCGGCCAGTACAACGCGGTCGACCACATCCTGTTGGCGGGTGGTACAGCCTCTATTGCCGGGCTGGACCGGCTGATCGAGCAGCGCCTCGGCACGCCGACCCAGGTAGCCAACCCGTTCACGGACATGGCCCTGAGCGCCAAGGTCAATGCCAGCGCCCTGGCCAGTGATGCGCCAGCGCTGATGATTGCCTGCGGCCTGGCCCTCAGGAGTTTTGACTGATGGCACGGATCAATCTTCTCCCCTGGCGCGAAGAGCTTCGCGAGGAGCGGCGCAAGCGTTTCCTGACCGCGATGGTCGGTGTACTGGTGGTGACGGTGGGCGTGATCCTGCTGGCTGACCAATACATCAGCAGCGCGATTGACCGACAGACGGCGCGTAATGATTACCTCAGCAAGCAAATAGCCGTGCTCGATGAGCGAATCAAGCAAATCAGCGATTTGAAGGCCCGGCGTCAGGAGTTGGTGGAGCGGATGCGGATCATCCAGGACCTGCAAGGCAATCGGCCGATCAGCGGACGGATTTTCGATCAGTTGGCCCGCACGCTGCCAGACGGGGTGTATTTCACGGATGTGAAGATGCTCGACAAGACTCTGTCCATCAGTGGCGCGGCGGAGTCGAATAATCGCGTCTCGGACCTGATGCGTAACCTCGATGCTTCGGACTGGTTCGATGCGCCGAGCCTGACCGAGGTCAAGGCGACGACCGCCGGTGCCGTGGACCAGGCCAACGTCTTCCAACTGACCGTGCGTCAGACCCAGCCGGCAAACCCGGAGGGCACGAAATGACGACGCCTGAATGGTTCGACAGCTTGCGCAGGATCGATTTCAGCGACCTGGACCTGAGCAACATCGGCTCATGGCCGACGGCGGTCAAAGGCCTGGCCGGGAGTCTGCTCGCGGTCCTGGTCCTGGCGTTGGGCTACAACTTCTACCTTCAGGACCTTGAGGCGCAGCTTGAGCAGGCGCGGGGGAAGGAAGTCACCCTCAAGGAGCAGTTCGCCGACAAGGCGCACATGGCCGCTAACCTGGAACTCTACAGTGCGCAAATGAAGGAGATGGAGAACTCCTTTGGCGTGCTGCTGCGGCAACTGCCCAGCGTCACCGAGGTCCCCGGACTGCTGGAGGACATCACCCGCACCGGGCTGGGCAGTGGCCTGGAGTTTGAAGAAATCAAACTGCTGCCGGAAGTCACACAGCCGTTCTACATCGAACTGCCGATCCAGATCACCGTCACGGGTGCCTATCACGACCTGGCGACTTTCGTCAGCGGCGTGGCGGGGCTGCCACGGATCGTCACGCTGCATGACTTCGAGGTTGCCCCCGTGACACCCGGCAGCGGGTCGAAGCTGCGCATGAGCATTCTCGCCAAGACCTACCGCTACAACGACAAGGGGCTGGATAAATGAGCGCGGCCCGTACCTGGTTAACGCTTGTGCTGCTGACGGGGCTGGCGGGTTGCGGCCCCGGCAATGACTTCAGTGATCTGGATGCCTACATGAATGAGGTCCGCCTGCGCCCGCCGGGCAAGATCGAACCCACGCCGACATTCAGGTCCTACGAGACGTTTACCTATCACGCGTCGACCTTGCGCAGTCCCTTTTCGCCACAAATCAGGGTCGACCTGGCAGGACATCAGCGCGGCTCGCGCAACGTCAAGCCGGACCCGAGTCGGGTGAAACAGTTTCTTGAGGGTTTCAACATCGAGCAGTTCGAGATGGTTGGCACACTCTCCAACGCTTCGGGCGCATTTGCCTTGTTGCGCGGGGCGGGAGGGGTGCACCGGTTGAAAGTCGGTGATTACCTGGGCCGCAACGATGGCCGGATCGTTGCGATCAGTGATTCGCAGGTCGAAGTGGTCGAAATCGTTCCCGATGGCGAGGGTGCCTGGCTGGAGCGACCACGGACCATTCCTTTGAAAGAGCATTCATAGTGGAATTCGAACAATGAACAGGATCCTTTCATCCCTCGGTTTTTCGCTATGGATAGCGCTGTTATCACCGATGGTTCAGGCGACCAGCCTCAAAACGCTGGACGTCGCGGCATTGCCGGGCGATCGCGTCGAGTTGAAGCTCACGTTCGACGGGCCGCCGCCTGCGGCTCACGGCTATACCACCGAGCAACCCGCGCGGATTGCCCTTGATCTGCCAGGCGTGACTAATCAACTGGCCAGCAAGAGTCGCGAACTGGGCAGCGGCAATGCCCGCAGCGCAACAGTGGTCGAAGCCAAGGACCGTACCCGGTTGATCATTAACCTGGCGCAATTAGCGCCGTACAGCACACGGGTCGAAGGCAACAATCTGTTCGTGGTGGTCGGGCAGGGGGTTGCTGCTGCGCCTAAGCCTCGCGTCGCGGCCGCGCCGCGAGTGGCCAGTGCCACACCCGCTCCAGCCAAGGCCTATGTCCCGGTGAGCAAGGCCATCCGTGGCGTGGACTTCCAGCGTGGCGAGCAAGGCGAAGGCAACGTGGTGATCGACCTGTCGGACCCCGGCATCAGCCCGGATATCCAGGAGCGTGACGGAAAAATCATTCTCAGCTTTGCCAACACCCAGTTGCCGGAGCCGTTGCGGGTGCGCCTGGACGTGAAGGATTTCGCCACGCCAGTGCAATACGTCAACGCCAGTGCCTCCCCGGGCAAGGCCAGCATCAGCATCGAGCCCAGCGGTACGTTCGACTACTCGACCTACCAGACCGATAACAAGCTGACGGTCAGCGTCCGGCCAATGACCATCGACGATCTGCAAAAGCGCAATGCCGATCGTCATACCTATACCGGCGAGAAGTTGTCGTTGAATTTCCAGGACATCGACGTGCGCTCGGTGCTGCAACTGATTGCCGACTTCACCAACCTCAATCTGGTGGCCAGTGACACAGTGCAGGGCGGCATTACCCTGCGCCTGCAAAATGTACCCTGGGACCAGGCGCTGGACCTGGTGCTGAAAACCAAGGGGCTGGACAAGCGCAAGATCGGCAACGTGTTGCTGGTGGCACCGGCGGATGAAATCGCCGCTCGTGAGCGTCAGGAACTGGAGTCGCAGAAGCAGATCGCCGAACTCGCTCCGCTACGTCGGGAACTGTTGCAGGTCAATTACGCCAAGGCTGCGGACATCGCAAAGCTGTTCCAGTCGGTCACCAGTGCCGAGGCGAAAATCGACGAGCGCGGTTCGATCACCGTCGATGAGCGGACCAACAACATCATTGCCTACCAGACACAGGATCGCCTCGATGAGCTGCGCCGAATCGTGGCGCAACTGGATATTCCGGTGCGCCAGGTGATGATCGAGGCACGGATCGTCGAGGCCAACGTCGATTACGACAAGAGCCTGGGGGTGCGTTGGGGTGGCTCGGTTCGCAACAAGGGCAACTGGAACACCTCCGGTGTCAGCAATAACGGGGCGAACACCTCCTCGACCATTGGCACGCCGGGCAGCACGAGCACCAACTCGCCGTTCGTCGACATGGGCGCGGCGGGCAATACCTCGGGCATTGGCATCGCCTTTATCACAGACAACGTGTTGCTGGACCTCGAACTGACGGCGATGGAAAAAACCGGCAACGGCGAAGTGGTCTCCCAGCCCAAGGTGGTCACCTCCGACAAGGAAACCGCCAAGATCCTCAAGGGCACGGAAATTCCTTACCAGGAAGCCAGCTCCAGCGGTGCCACTTCGGTGTCCTTCAAGGAGGCTTCGCTGTCGCTGGAAGTGACCCCGCAGATCACTCCCGATAACCGCATCATCATGGAGGTCAAGGTCACCAAGGATGAGCCGGATTACCTGAACAAAGTGCAGGACGTACCGCCCATCAAGAAGAACGAGGTCAACGCCAAGGTGTTGGTCAATGATGGCGAGACGATCGTCATCGGCGGTGTTTTCTCAAATACTCAGAGCAAGGTTGTAGATAAGGTGCCATTTCTTGGCGATGTGCCGTATCTTGGCCGCCTTTTCCGGCGTGACGTGGTTTCGGAGAAAAAATCCGAGCTGTTGGTGTTTCTCACTCCGCGTATCATGAACAACCAGGCGATTGCTGTGAGTCGTTGATTCTGTGCGAAATTTGATTCTTGTTGGGCCGATGGGTGCTGGAAAAAGCACCATCGGTCGCTTGCTGGCCAAAGAGCTGCGCCTGCCGTTCAAAGATTCCGATAAGGAAATTGAATTGCGCACGGGCGCCAATATTCCGTGGATCTTCGATAAGGAAGGCGAGCCGGGCTTTCGTGACCGTGAACAGGCGATGATCGCCGAGTTGTGCGAGCTCGACGGCGTGGTGCTGGCGACCGGCGGCGGCGCGGTCATGCGCGAAGCCAATCGGCGGGCCCTGCATGCGGGCGGGCGGGTGGTCTATCTGCACGCTTCGGTCGAGCAGCAGGTTGGCCGCACCTCGCGCGACCGCAACCGTCCGCTGTTGCGCACCGCCGATCCTGCCAAAACCCTGCGGGATTTGTTGACGCTGCGTGACCCGCTTTATCGGGAAATCGCCGACCTGGTGGTGGAAACCGATGAGCGGCCGCCACGAATGGTGGTTCTGGATATTCTGGAACGCTTGCAGCAGCTGCCTCCCCGTTAATCCACGCAGCGAAATGCGCTATCCTCGGCGTCGCGTCACGACCGCTTGAGGGTGTGGCGTATGGCTGGTGGGCAACGTCACACACGCAGATGTTGCCAGTCGTTAATGTAAGGCAGGACGCCTGATTTCATCTTCACTGTGGGGACACATGCAGACACTTAAGGTCGATTTAGGCGAGCGCAGCTACCCGATCCATATTGGCGAAGGTTTGTTGGACCAGCCCGAACTGCTGGCGCCGCATATCGCCGGGCGGCAAGTGGCAATCATCTCCAACGAGACCGTCGCGCCGCTGTATCTCGAGCGTCTGACCCGCAGCCTTGCGCAGTTTTCGGTTATCTCCGTGGTTTTGCCCGATGGCGAAGCCTTCAAGAACTGGGAAACCCTGCAAACCATCTTCGATGGCCTGCTGACGGCGCGGCATGATCGGCGTACCACGGTGATCGCTTTGGGCGGCGGCGTGATTGGCGACATGGCCGGTTTTGCGGCCGCCTGCTACCAGCGCGGCGTGGATTTCATTCAGGTTCCGACCACCTTGCTGTCGCAAGTCGACTCCTCGGTAGGTGGCAAGACCGGGATCAACCATCCGCTGGGCAAGAACATGGTCGGCGCGTTCTATCAGCCGAACGTCGTGCTGATCGACACCGCGACGCTCAACACATTACCGGCCCGTGAGTTGTCTGCGGGCCTGGCGGAAGTCATCAAGTACGGTTTGATCTGCGACGAGCCGTTTCTCACTTGGCTCGAAGAAAACGTCGATCGCCTGCGGGCGCTGGACCAGACGGCCCTGACCTACGCGATTCAGCGCTCCTGCGCGGCCAAGGCTGCCGTGGTCGGCGCCGACGAGCGCGAGTCGGGTATTCGGGCCACGCTTAATCTGGGGCACACCTTCGGCCACGCCATCGAGACCCACATGGGCTATGGTGTCTGGTTACATGGTGAAGCGGTGGCTGCTGGCACCGTAATGGCTCTGGAGATGTCCGCGCAGTTGGGCTGGATCAGCGCCCAGGAGCGCGATCGTGGTATTCGCCTGTTCCAGCGCGCCGGTTTACCGGTCATCCCGCCTGAAGAGATGACCGAAGCCGATTTTCTCGAACACATGGCAATAGACAAGAAAGTGATCGACGGTCGTTTGCGTCTGGTGCTGTTGCGCCGAATGGGCGAAGCAGTCGTGACCGACGATTATCCGAAAGAGGTTTTACAGGCCACGCTGGGAGCGGATTACCGCGCCCTGGCTCAGCTTAAAGGTTAATAAGATCCCGATGACTAGTTTGCATGCCGACGAGGCTTTCCTCGGCCATTACCAGTTGAGTCATGACCCTTTCGCTCCACGGGTGCCTGGCTTCAAGTTTTTCCCCGCCCAGCGCAAGCCGGTCCTGGGGCAGTTGCACCACCTGGCCCGCTATAGCCAGTTGCTGCTCGTGGTCACTGGGCCACAAGGTAGCGGCAAGACCCTGCTGCGTCAGGCGCTGGTGGCCAGTACCAACAAGCAATCGGTGCAAAGCGTGGTGGTTTCCGCCCGTGGCGCCGGTGATGCGGCTGGCGTGCTGCGCCAGGTGGCGCAGGCACTGAATGTTGCCCAGGCTGACGTCGGCGCGATTCTCAAGCAAGTGGTGCAGCTCGCATTGACCGGTCAGGAAGTCTATCTGCTGGTGGACGATGCCGAGCAACTCGATGAGTCCGCGCTCGAGGCCCTGCTCGAGCTGGCTGCCGGGGCGCCGGAAGGCCGCCCTCACGTGTTCCTGTTCGGTGAGTCGTCGCTGATTGCTTCGCTGGAGCAATTGCATGCCGAGGAAGAGCGCTTTCACGTCATCGAACTGGCGCCTTACGCCGAAGAAGAAACCCGTGAATACCTGGCCCTGCGACTTGAAGGGGCGGGTCAGGGAATCGAACTTTTCTCCGCAGATCAGATCTCTGAGATTCACGAAAGCTCCGAAGGCTGGCCTGGCAACATCAACCAGGCTGCCCGCGATGCGATGATCGAAGCCATGATAGCTAGCCGCTCAGCGGTCAAGCGTCCAAGTATGGGGTTCAATATGCCGAAGAAACACGTATTGGCGATATCCGCCGTAGTCGTGGTCGCGGTAGCTGCCGCCTGGTTGATGCCGGGTCGCAGCAAGGCACCGACCACCGGCGCGCCCGCCAGTGAGCAAGCGCAACTGCCCTTGGGGCAAGGTTCGCCGACACCGAACGGCAGCGGTTCTCCGGCAGTGGAATTCGCCGGCAATACCCAGCCGATGCCATTGCCATTGGTCGGACAGTCGCAACCGGTAATGCGCGGACCGCTGGCTGAAGCGGCGGGTGGCATTACCGAAGGCGACGACGGTGTGCCAGTCGAAGGCTCCAGCGCCACACCGCCGACGGTCACCACCACGGCGCCACCTGCGGGCATTCCGGCCGGTCCTGCGCCAACGCCAGCGGCCAAACCCGTCCCTGCGCCGACTCAGGTCGCTGCAGCCAAGCCTGCGCCAGCTCCGGTTGCTCCGGTTGCCAAACCTGCGCCGACTCCAGCAGCCAAGCCGGCACCAGTCGCCAAGGCCGTCGAAAAGCCGGTGACTCTGGCCAAGGCGGCTACTGGCGGTAGCTGGTACGCCGGTCAGGCGCCGGGCAACTACGTACTGCAAATCCTTGGCACCAGCTCTGAAGCAACGGCGCAGAACTTCGTCAAAGAGCAGGGCGGCGAGTACCGCTACTTCAAGAAAGTCCTTAACGGCAAGCCGCTTTACGTCATCACCTACGGTAACTTCGCTAGCCGCGATGCTGCCGCTTCCGCCATCAAGGCCTTGCCAGCGAAGGTTCAGGCTGGTAAACCTTGGCCTCGCTCTGTCGCCAGCGTCCAACAGGAACTGGCTACAACCCGCTGAAGATTCGGCGGCCTTACCCAGGCCGCCTCTCCCGGCACCTCAAAATTTCTGCAAGCGCATGTGGCTTCAGGGTCTGTTGACGCTTGCTGACGACCGCGACGCAGACCCATTTGGCGCTGGGCAAGGCGCGAGGAACGCAGTTTGGTTGTTCCAAATAAGTTCCGAGCAACGCTGCCCTGCGCCAAATGGGTCGCATCCCTTCGGGTTGCGCGCCAACGCGGTTCGTCAGCAAGCGTCAACAGACCCTGAGCCGCGTGCCTTGTGGTGTCTGCATCACAGTAGTCTTTGAGTCGTTGCGGTCAGAATTAAAAAAGTTTTGACTAGCACAGCATATCGCTTTAAACCTTTCACAAATGCGACATAGATTTGCGACATTTCGTCGTCGAATTTGTGAGCGTCTGTGTCGCTGTGTACAATGACCTCCCATTTGCCCCCGCTAAGCCGGCGTACGTTCGGCGCGGAAGGTAAGAGGTTGAATTGAAAAGAAATTTGCCTCTAAAAAGAGGCAGCCTGGTGAGAAAGTGTCTATGAAAGCAGGTCTGTACCAACCCGATGAGTTCAAGGATAACTGTGGTTTCGGCCTGATAGCCCATATGCAGGGCGAACCCAGTCATACCCTGTTGCAAACGGCCATTGAGGCCCTGACCTGCATGACCCACCGCGGTGGGATCAACGCAGACGGCAAAACCGGTGACGGTTGCGGTCTGCTGATGCAAAAGCCCGACGTATTCCTTCGCGCCATCGCCCAGGAAACGTTCGGTATTGAATTGCCCAGGCAATACGCCGTGGGCATGGTGTTCTTCAATCAGGACCCGGTAAAAGCCGAAGCGGCTCGCGAGAACATGAACCGCGAGATCCTGGCTGCTGGCCTGCAACTGGTCGGTTGGCGCAAAGTGCCCATCGACACCAGCGTTCTTGGCCAACTGGCCCTTGAGCGTCTGCCGCAGATCGAGCAAGTGTTCATCGCAGGCGATGGCCTGAGCGATCAGGACATGGCAATCAAGCTGTTCACATCGCGTCGTCGCTCGTCCGTGGCCAACGCCGCCGACACCGACCACTACATTTGCAGCTTTTCCCACAAGACCATCATTTACAAAGGCCTGATGATGCCGGCGGATCTCACCGCCTTCTATCCAGACCTCAGCGACCAGCGCCTGCAAACCGCAATCTGCGTGTTCCACCAGCGCTTCTCCACCAACACCCTGCCTAAATGGCCGCTGGCTCAACCGTTCCGCTTCCTGGCGCACAACGGCGAAATCAACACCATCACCGGCAACCGCAACTGGGCCCAGGCCCGTCGCACCAAGTTCACCAACGACCTGATGGACCTGGAAGAGCTCGGTCCGCTGGTCAATCGCGTGGGTTCCGACTCTTCGAGCATGGACAACATGCTGGAGCTGATGGTCACTGGCGGCATCGACCTGTTCCGTGGTGTGCGGATGATCATTCCGCCAGCATGGCAGAACGTCGAGACCATGGACCCGGACCTGCGGGCGTTCTACGAATACAACTCGATGCACATGGAACCGTGGGACGGCCCGGCCGGCGTGGTGATGACCGACGGTCGTTATGCGGTGTGCCTGCTCGACCGTAACGGTCTGCGCCCGGCGCGTTGGGTCACCACCAAGAATGGTTTCATCACTCTGGCCTCGGAAATTGGTGTCTGGAACTACCAGCCTGAAGACGTGATCGCCAAGGGCCGTGTCGGGCCGGGCCAGATCTTCGCCGTGGACACCGAAACCGGTCAGATCCTCGACACCGACGCCATCGACAACCGCTTGAAGTCCCGTCATCCGTACAAGCAATGGCTGCGCAAGAATGCCCTGCGCATCCAGGCAACCATGGAAGACAACGACCACGGTTCGGCGTTTTACGATGTCGATCAGCTCAAGCAGTACATGAAGATGTACCAGGTCACTTTCGAGGAGCGTGACCAGGTGCTACGCCCTTTGGGTGAGCAGGGTTATGAAGCGGTCGGTTCCATGGGCGATGACACGCCGATGGCCGTGCTGTCCCAGCGTGTGCGCACGCCGTATGACTATTTCCGCCAGCAATTCGCGCAGGTCACCAACCCGCCGATCGACCCGCTGCGCGAAGCCATCGTCATGTCGCTGGAAGTCTGCCTTGGCGCCGAGCGCAACATCTTCCAGGAATCGCCGGAGCACGCTTCGCGCGTGATCCTCAGCTCGCCGGTCATTTCCCCGGCCAAGTGGCGCTCGCTGATGAACCTGGACCGTCCGGGTTTCGAGCGTCAGGTCATCGACCTCAACTACGACGAGGCGCTGGGCCTTGAAGCCGCGGTGCGCAACATCGCCGACCAGGCCGAAGAAGCCGTGCGTTCCGGGCGTACCCAGATCGTGCTGAGCGACCGTCATATCGCACCGGGCAAACTGCCGGTCCACGCTTCCCTGGCCACCGGCGCGGTGCACCATCGCCTAACCGAAAAAGGTTTGCGTTGCGATTCCAACATTCTTGTCGAGACCGCCACTGCGCGTGACCCGCACCACTTTGCCGTGCTGATCGGTTTCGGCGCCTCTGCCGTCTATCCGTTCCTGGCCTACGAAGTGCTGGGCGACCTGATCCGTACCGGTGAAGTGCTGGGCGACCTCTACGAGGTGTTCAAGAACTACCGCAAAGGCATCACCAAGGGTCTGCTCAAGATCCTGTCGAAGATGGGTATCTCGACCATCACCTCGTACCGCGGTGCGCAGTTGTTCGAGGCCATTGGCCTGTCCGAAGAAGTCTGCGAACTGAGCTTCCGTGGCGTGCCAAGCCGCATCAAGGGTGCGCGTTTTGTCGACATCGAAGCTGAACAGAAGGCGTTGGCTGCTGAAGCCTGGAGCCCGCGCAAGCCGATCCAGCAGGGCGGTTTGCTGAAGTTCGTCCACGGTGGCGAGTATCACGCGTACAACCCGGACGTGGTCAGTACCCTGCAAGCCGCTGTGCAGCAGGGCGACTACAGCAAGTTCAAGGAGTACACGGCGCTGGTGGACAACCGTCCGGTGTCGATGATCCGCGACCTGTTCAAGGTCAAAACCCTTGAGCAGGCGCTGGACATCAGCGAGATCGAACCGCTGGAATCGGTGCTCAAACGCTTCGATTCTGCTGGCATCTCCCTCGGCGCCCTGTCGCCGGAAGCCCACGAAGCCCTGGCCGAAGCCATGAACCGCCTGGGTGCGCGTTCCAACTCCGGTGAAGGCGGCGAAGACCCGGCGCGTTACGGCACCATCAAGAGCTCGAAAATCAAGCAAGTGGCGACGGGCCGTTTCGGTGTGACCCCGGAATACCTGGTCAACGCCGAAGTGCTGCAGATCAAGGTCGCACAGGGCGCCAAGCCCGGCGAAGGTGGTCAGTTGCCAGGCGGCAAGGTCAACGGTCTGATTGCCAAGCTGCGTTATGCAGTGCCGGGTGTGACCCTGATTTCGCCACCGCCGCACCACGACATCTATTCGATTGAAGACTTGTCGCAGCTGATTTTCGACCTGAAGCAAGTCAACCCGAAAGCATTGGTCTCGGTGAAACTGGTGGCAGAGGCGGGCGTTGGCACCATCGCCGCTGGCGTGGCCAAGGCTTACGCCGACTTGATCACCATCTCCGGCTACGACGGCGGCACCGGCGCGTCGCCGCTGACCTCGATCAAGTACGCGGGCGCACCGTGGGAACTCGGCCTGGCCGAAACCCACCAGACCCTGCGCGGTAACGACCTGCGCGGCAAGGTTCGGGTGCAGACTGACGGCGGTCTGAAAACCGGCCTCGACGTGATCAAGGCGGCGATTCTCGGTGCTGAAAGCTTCGGCTTCGGCACCGCGCCGATGATTGCCCTGGGCTGCAAATACCTGCGTATCTGTCACCTGAACAACTGCGCCACCGGCGTGGCGACGCAGAACGAAAAACTGCGCAAGGACCACTACATCGGTACGGTCGACATGGTGGTGAACTTCTTCACCTACGTCGCCGAAGAAACCCGTGAGTGGCTGGCGAAGCTGGGCGTGCGTTCCCTCGAAGAGCTGATCGGCCGTACCGACCTGCTGGAAATCCTCGAAGGGCAGACCGCCAAGCAAAACCATCTGGACCTGACTCCGTTGCTGGGCAGCGATCACATCCCGGCAGACAAGCCACAGTTCTGCCAGGTCGACCGCAACCCACCGTTCGACAAGGGCCTGCTGGCCGAGAAAATGGTCGTCATGGCCACCTCGGCCATCAACGACCTGTGCGGCGCCGATTTCGCCCTGGATATCTGTAACTGCGACCGCTCCATTGGCGCACGGATCTCCGGCGAAATTGCACGTAAACACGGCAATCAGGGCATGGCCAAGGCGCCGATCACCTTCCGCTTCAAGGGCACTGCCGGTCAGAGCTTTGGAGTGTGGAACGCGGGCGGCCTGAACATGTACCTCGAAGGCGACGCCAACGACTACGTCGGCAAAGGCATGACCGGTGGCAAACTGGTCATCGTTCCACCAAAAGGCAGCCTCTACAAAACTCAGGACAGCGCGATTATCGGCAACACCTGCCTCTACGGCGCCACGGGCGGCAAGCTGTTCGCCGCTGGCACTGCGGGCGAGCGTTTCGCGGTGCGTAACTCCGGTGCTCACACCGTGGTGGAAGGCACAGGCGATCACTGCTGCGAGTACATGACCGGTGGTTTCGTCTGTGTACTGGGCAAGACCGGTTACAACTTCGGCTCAGGGATGACCGGTGGTTTCGCCTACGTGCTCGACCAGGACAACACCTTCGTTGACCGGGTCAACCACGAACTGGTGGAAATCCAGCGGATCAGCGGCGAAGCGATGGAAGCCTATCGCAGCCACCTGCAACGCGTGCTGAACGAATACGTCGAGGAAACCGACAGCGAATGGGGTCGTAACCTCGCTGAAAACCTCGATGACTATCTGCGCCGTTTCTGGCTGGTCAAGCCCAAGGCTGCCAACCTGAAATCGTTGCTTTCCAGCACCCGTGCCAACCCGCAGTGATATGCGCCTGAAGAGTTTGATGAGGTTTTAATAATGGCTGAACGTCTGAATAACGACTTCCAGTTCATCGATGTCGGGCGCAAAGATCCGAAGAAGAAACTGTTGCGTCAACGCAAGAAAGAGTTCGTGGAAATCTACGAACCGTTCAAACCCCAGCATTCGGCCGATCAGGCCCACCGCTGCCTGGGTTGCGGCAACCCGTATTGCGAATGGAAGTGCCCGGTGCACAACTTCATTCCCAACTGGCTGAAACTGGTGGCCGAGGGCAACATCCTCGCCGCCGCCGAACTGTCGCACCAGACCAACACCCTGCCGGAAGTCTGCGGCCGTGTGTGCCCGCAGGATCGTCTGTGCGAGGGGGCCTGCACCCTGAACGACGGCTTCGGCGCGGTGACTATCGGTTCGGTCGAGAAGTACATCACCGACACCGCGTTCGCCATGGGCTGGCGCCCGGACATGTCCAAGGTCAAACCGACCGGTAAACGTGTCGCGGTGATCGGCGCCGGGCCTGCGGGCCTGGGCTGTGCCGACGTGCTGGTGCGCGGCGGCGTGACCCCGGTGGTGTTCGACAAGAACCCGGAAATCGGCGGTCTGCTGACCTTCGGCATCCCCGAGTTCAAGCTGGAAAAGACCGTGCTGAGCAATCGTCGCGAAGTCTTCACCGGCATGGGCATCGAGTTCCGCCTGAACACCGAGGTGGGCAAGGACGTAACCGTCGAGCAACTGCTCGAAGAATACGATGCGGTGTTCATGGGTATGGGCACCTACACCTACATGAAGGGCGGCTTTGCCGGTGAGGACCTGCCGGGCGTGCACGACGCCTTGGACTTCCTGATCGCCAACGTCAATCGCAACCTGGGCTTTGAAAAGTCGCCGGAAGATTTCGTCGACATGAAGGGCAAGAAGGTTGTGGTACTGGGTGGTGGCGACACGGCGATGGACTGCAACCGTACTTCGATTCGCCAGGGCGCCAAGTCGGTGACCTGCGCCTACCGTCGTGACGAAGCGAACATGCCTGGCTCGCGCAAAGAGGTGAAGAACGCCAAGGAAGAAGGCGTGAAGTTCCTCTACAACCGTCAGCCGATTGCCATCGTGGGTGAGGACCGGGTCGAAGGCGTGAAGGTGGTCGAGACCCGTCTCGGCGAGCCGGACGCCCGTGGCCGTCGCAGCCCCGAGCCGATCCCGGGCTCCGAAGAGATCATCCCGGCCGACGCCGTGGTCATCGCTTTCGGTTTCCGTCCAAGCCCGGCGTCGTGGTTTGAACAGCACAGCATCCAGACCGACAGCCAGGGCCGCGTCGTGGCACCGGAACAAGGCCAGTACAAGCACCAGACCAGCAACCCGAAGATTTTCGCCGGTGGCGACATGGTGCGCGGTTCCGACCTGGTGGTAACGGCGATCTTCGAAGGCCGCAATGCCGCCGAAGGGATCCTGGATTACCTGGGCGTTTAACCCCCGATTCCGAATTGGAATGGGATCAAATGTGGGAGCGGGCTTGCTCGCGAAGATGGAGTGTCAGTCAGCATTGATGTTGCCTGACACACCGCTTTCGCGAGCAAGCCCGCTCCCACAGTTGTTTCGCAGTGTTGCGAAAATCGTGATTCCCCCGCGACAAATTGACCCGATAGACAAAAGGTTCGGCGCTTGCCGTGCCTTTTGCGTCTCGCTCTGAGAAAATGCCCGCACTTTTTTTCCGGATGCCGACATGACTGCCCTGAAGAACGACCGTTTCCTTCGCGCCCTGCTCAAGCAACCTGTAGACGTCACGCCCGTGTGGATGATGCGTCAGGCCGGTCGCTACTTGCCTGAATACCGCGCCAGCCGTGCCAAGGCCGGTGATTTCATGAGCCTGTGCATGAATCCTGCGTTCGCTTGCGAAGTCACGATGCAACCGCTCGACCGTTATCCACAGCTGGATGCGGCGATCCTTTTCTCGGACATCCTGACCATCCCGGATGCTATGGGCCAAGGCCTGTACTTTGAAACCGGCGAAGGTCCGCGCTTCAAGAAAGTCGTCAGCACGATGGCTGACATCGAAGCCCTGCCGATTCCTGATCCACAAAAGGACCTCGGCTACGTGATGGATGCGGTCAGCACTATCCGCCGCGAGCTGAACGGCCGCGTGCCGTTGATCGGCTTCTCCGGCAGCCCATGGACCCTGGCCACCTACATGGTCGAAGGCGGTTCGTCGAAAGACTTCCGCAAGACCAAGGCCATGCTCTACGACAACCCGCAAGCCATGCACCTGCTGCTGGATAAACTCGCGCAGTCGGTCACCAGCTACCTCAATGGCCAGATCATGGCGGGCGCCCAAGCGGTGCAGATCTTCGACACCTGGGGTGGCAATCTCTCGGCGGCGGCGTATCAGGAATTCTCCCTGGCCTACATGCGCAAGATCGTCAGCGGCCTGATCCGCGAGCATGAAGGCCGCAAAGTGCCGGTCATCCTGTTCACCAAAAACGGCGGCCTGTGGCTGGAAAGCATTGCCGATTCGGGTGCTGACGCACTGGGCCTGGACTGGACCTGCGACATCGGTAACGCTCGCGAGCGCGTCGGCAGCAAAGTTGCGCTGCAAGGCAACATGGACCCGACCGTGCTCTACGCCAAGCCAGAAGCGATCCGCGCTGAAGTCGGGCGCATTCTTGCCAGCTACGGCAAAGGCAGCGGTCACGTGTTCAACCTCGGCCATGGCATCACCCCGGAAGTCGACCCGGAACACGCCGGCGCCTTCCTGCGTGCCGTGCACGAGCTTTCTGCGCAATACCACCAGTAATTCGTAGCAGCCTGCCTGGCCTCCGCGCCAGGCAGGTTTTACGCCCTCGATAACCCTCGCTCATTTCCTCAGGCCGTCCTGGCTATTGGCGTTTACTTGCCTGTCATAGTGATGGCGGGTGTGCGAACTGTTTATGTTCGTGCAGCCTTTACGTGCTGAATCTTTAAGAAATATCTTACCTCTATGTAAGGCGATATTACCTTTCTCGTCTGATTAGTTCGATTGCTGACATTCCCTGCCTGAGTAAAAGATTTATCCTACATAGAATTAAAATTTCTGGCGGTAAAGTGCCCTTCTCAATTCTGCCAACACCTTATGTGTGGCGAGCATGTCATAAATAATAATCACGGCATTGTTGTTGTGTAAGTGCTGGTTGCTGGCGTTCAGTAATACTGTGATTAAAAGATGCTCTCTTAAATGTCAGGTAAGTGTTGGACGTGTTGAGCGTGTCGTAAAGGGGAGGCAAGTTTCTGCCGGATAGAGGTTGGCTTGCGAATAGTTATTAATAATAAGTCTGGAACTAATAATATGAAAAACACTGTTTCCAAAGGAGGTGCATTAACAGGATGTGCTTCCTCGTTGACGCTGTTGGCGGCCCTGTTGGCTTCACAGCATGTGGCCGCTCATGGTTACTTGAATGAGCCGCCGTCCCGCGCCTTCCAGTGCCAGAAAGGTCTGAACAAAGACTGTGGCGGCGCGCAATACGAACCGCAAAGCGTGGGCGAAACCTTCAAGGGCTTTCCCAACGGTGTGGGCGGTGCGCCTCTGCAAGGGCCTGTAGATGGCAAGATTGCCAGTGGCGGTATCGCAATGTTTTCCGCGGTTGATGCCCAGTCTGCCACTCGTTGGCATCTGACTGAAATCAAGGACCGTTCCCTCGATTTCGATTGGAAGTACACCGCCGCTCACCCCGCGACCAAGCATGAATACTTCATTACCAAAAGTGGCTGGAATCCGAATGAGCCGCTCAAGCGCGCCTCGTTCGATACCACACCGTTTTGTTTTGTCGATGGCGGTAACGTCCTGCCGGTCTCCGGGGACAAACACGCGTGTGTGATTCCTGAAGACAAGACCGGTCATCATGTGATTCTGGGTGTGTGGACCGTTGGTGACACCGACGCGGCCTTCCACAACGTGGTTGATGTGAACATTCTTGCCGAAGCGGCGTTGCCTGGCGGCTGGAACTCCGTGGGCGCGATCACCCCGGCGGCGACGTTGCTGCCAGGCGACAAGGTCAAGGCGCGCGCCTTCACCGCCAGTGGTGAAAGTGCGCAATACAGTGTCGAAATCTCGATCAAAAACGCAGAAGAAGGCAAGCCTGCGAACTGGTCGTTTGCCTTGGCCGAGCAAATCAACAAGACCCAGAAGCTGGTGCGCGCCGGTATTCGCGACGAGCACGACAACATCGAACCGGTCAACGGCGTGAACAAGCTCTACGCCCAGAAGGAAAGCGGTGTCACGCGTTATGAAGTGGCGTTGCAGATGCAGGAAGACACTGACGCCCGCATGGAGTTCGGCGGCCTGGCACCAGAACATGAACTGGTGAAAGGCGTTGGCAAGGTTGCGGTTCCTGTTATCAGCAATCGTGCAATGACTGTCGAAGCGACGATTTTCGATGCGAGTAACAAACAAGTCGGCTTCACCCGGCAAGAGGTCGCGGCGCAAAGCAACACGGTACTGAACGTCGATGTCCGTTCTACTCCGGGTACGCACGGTGTGAAACTGGTCGGCACCACTGAAGACGGCCGCACCACTCGCCAGGCTTTCGAGAAAACCGAATTGACCGGTGAAGGCGGTGCGCAAGACTACGACTTCGAATTCCCGAACAATCTCGGCGAATACACCGCAGGTACGAAGGTGCTGCAATCCAAGAACGGCCAGGTCTATGAATGCAAGCCGTTCCCTTACTCAGGTTACTGCAAGCAATACAGCCCGACGGCAACAAATTTCGAACCGGGTGTCGGCAGTGACTGGGCAATGGCCTGGGACCAGAAATAAGTTGGTCTGATAATACTTCGGGCAATCAGGGCTGTTTGATTGTCCGGAACTATCAGGGTTCTTGTTTATGGCTGGTATTGTTGAGTACTTCTAACCAAATGAAAACTTCATCGTATACAGGAGTGCAAATTTTTCTGCATTGGCTTTCGGCCATTATTATTGTCTGGGCGCTCGGCAGTGGGTTTTATGTGTCGCTGTTTGATGTGGCGTTACCGGTCAAGGAATGGGTGGCCTTTATTAATGTGTCGTTGACGACAGTATTCATGCCCTTCTTTGTGGTGAGGCTTTACATCGCCCTGCGTCGAGTTCGCTGTGCTGCAAAGACAAATCGCTCAAAGACCGAACGTCTGGCGTCGTTTACTCACTGGCTTATCTATCTGGTTGTCAGTGGGGTATTGGTGACGGGTATTTTGATGATGGACCGCACCATTAATGTCTTTGATGTTTTGTTTATCCCACAGCCTCTGCATGACCCTTACTGGATTCAACTGTTTCTAACGATTCATGTGTGGACGTGTCTCGCTCTGGCAGCGTTGATTGCCTTGCATGCGAGCGCGGTCATCAAACATGAAGTGTCGGGACGTCGCGTGCTTGCGGGCATGTGGTTTCACCGCTAACAGGCAGGCGATGGATCAATGACTTCTTCATTAACGACGGTCATCGCGCGTTGGCCAACGCTGCTCGGGGTCATCCTCTGGGTGTTACCGCTGGGTTATGGCGCTTATCTGTTCGTTAACGAGGGGCCGTTGCGCGAGGGACGGGTGATGCAAGACGCACGATCGCCGCCGCCCGCCCCCGTGGCTCAGCCGTTACCTGAATTCAATCCCGACGCCATCGCGACGGTGATGGGGCTGGCTGTGCAAGCGGCAGCGGTGAGCAGTACCGAGCCGCTGACGTTACGCGCCAGTTTTGTCTCAAACACCGGGCTTTCGCGGGCGCTGCTGGCGGGTGCTGACGGTGAACGCCTGTATCAGGTCGGCGACAGCCTGCCGGGCGGCAGCGTGCTGCGGCGGGTGGAAGTGTCCCGGGTTGTGCTGTGGCGCAAAGGTCGTGAGGAATTGCTGGCGCTTCAACCCAATGCCGAACGCAGCGTGCTGACAATCCCGTCCACAGACCGTGGACCTGCTCCCGTGCCTGTTCTTCTTCACCTTCGGCCAACCGCTGATTTGCCACCGAGTCTCTGAATGAACCGCTCACATCGCTTCGCCAGCTCTGGCGCACTGCTGCGCTCACTGTTCGTTATGGTCCTGCTGGTCCCAGGGTGGGCGGCTGGCGAGCAGCAGCGCTGGCAACTGGCGATGAACAACGCCGAGCTGCGTGACATTGTTGACGAGATGTCGTCGATCCTTGGCACGACCGTGATCCTCGATCCCAGGGTTCAAGGGCGCATCACCGTGATGTCCAGGCAGGCGCTGGATCGCGAGGGTGTGCGACGGCTGTTCTATTCGGTGCTCGACGCCCACAACTTCACGGTGATCGATCAAGGCGACCGGATCCTCATCACCCCTGTGACGGAGGCCAAAACCCGCGCCAGCCAGGGTGATCCGCGCACGTCCCGGGATGGGCAGTTCGTGACCGAAGTGATTGCGCTCGGCGCCAGCAGCGCCTCTGATCTGGCGGGGTTGGTGCGGCCGTTGGTATCGACCAACGGCTATGTCGGCCCGTCCGTCTCGGCCAACGCACTGGTGATCACCGATACGGCGAGCAACGTTCGGCGGATCGGGCAGGTGGTGCGTCAACTCGACTCCGGGACGAAAAATGCCCACACCCTTGTCACGTTGCGCCATGGCCTGGCAGCAGACATCGCCAAGGTCCTGGAAGCGTCACTGGGCAAGTCCGGTGCCGAGTCCGGCAGCCTGGTGATTGCCGACCCGCGAGCAAATCGCCTGGTGGTAGTCGGCCCTGCGGCAGCGCGCCAACGTCTGGTTCAACTGGCCGGTTCACTGGATGTTCCGGCGACGAGCAAGCTCGATAACGCGCGGGTCATCCGTTTGCACCACAGTGATGCCAAGCAGTTGGCCGAGGTGCTGGATTCGTTGGGGCAGGGCTTCAACGTGCAGTCGGGCGGCAGCGGTTCAAAAGACGCGATGCCGGCAACGCCGGTGATGGTCAAGGCTGACGAGCGTCAGAATGCGTTGGTGGTGTTTGCCGATCCGGCGCAACTGCGGACCTTGGAAAACATCGTTCGCGAGCTCGATCAACCGCGCGCGCAGGTATTGATTCATGCCGCCATCGTGGAGATCTCCGGCGACATCGTCGAAGCGCTGGGTGTGCAGTGGGGGCTGGACAGTGGCAACGCGAAAGGGCTTATCAATTTCCCCGGCACTGGCGTGCCGGTCCTTGGCGGATTGAATTTCGATGACAAGAACCCGGCCCCGGAAGGTGCGTTGTTGCGCCTGGGTGGCGGCAGCTTTGGTGCGCTGATTTCAGCGCTGGCGAGCAACAGCCGCAACAACCTGTTGTCGACGCCCAGCCTGCTGACCCTGGACAACCAGGAAGCGGAAATCATCGTTGGCCAGAACGTGCCCTTCAAGACCGGTTCCTACGCCACCAACAGCAGTGGGGCGGACAACCCGTTCACGACCGTGGAGCGCAAGGATGTGGGGATCAGCCTGAAGATCCGCCCGCACATCAACGAAGGCTCGATTCTGCGCCTGGAGGTCGAGCAGGAAATCTCCGACATTGCACCGTCGGTGTCGGGTGTGGACTCCTCCGACCTGATAACCAATAAGCGTGCCCTGAAAAGCACGATCCTCGCCAATGATGGCGAGATCATCGTGATCGGCGGCCTGATCAAGGACAGCGTCCGGACTCAGGAAAGCGGCGTGCCGTTGTTACGCAGCATTCCGTACCTCGGCGCGCTGTTTCGCTGGACCAAAGACACCCAGACCAAAAGCAACCTGATGGTGTTTCTGCGCCCGACCATCGTGCGCTCCCGGCAGGACGCTGCCGAGATCAGCGAGGACCGCTACAAGGCCTTGCGTGAGTTGAGTCAACCCACCGGGCGACAGAGCCATTCGTTGCAGCTGCCGGCTGACCCCCATGAACTGTTCGATGACAACCGCGAACGGCGCGCCCCATGACGAATCAGGTGCGGTACAGCGAACAGCTGCCGTTCGGCTTCGCCCGGCGCCTGGGAGTTTTGCTTGAAGGTTCTGGCGAGGCGTTGAGCCTGTCGATTCGCAGCGATACGCCGCTGACCGCGTTGGCGGAAGTCCGACGGGTGACGGGGCGTGAACTGCCGGTTCAGGTGCTTGAGCCTGCGTTGTTCGCGACACGCCTGGCGAGCGCTTACCGTGAGGGTCAGAGCGCCGCCGAACAGGTCGCTCAAGGGTTGGATGAAGAACTCGATTTGTTGAGCCTTGCCGATCAGCTCCCACAAACCGCCGACCTGCTGGAGCAGGAAGGTGACGCGCCGATCATCCGCCTGATCAACGCGTTGCTCAGTGAAGCGGTGCGCGAAAAAGCCTCGGATGTTCACTTGGAAACCTTTGAGCAGTACCTGTCCGTACGCATGCGAGTGGACGGGCAGTTGCGCGAAGTGCTCAGGCCCCGGCGTGAGTTGGCCAACTTGCTGGTGTCGCGAATCAAGGTCATGGCCCGCCTCGATATTGCTGAAAAGCGCGTGCCGCAGGACGGCCGCATTGCCCTGCGCCTGGCGGGGCACGAAGTGGATGTGCGGGTTTCGACCCTTCCGTCGGCCCATGGCGAACGGGTGGTCTTGCGCCTGCTCGACAAACAGGCCGGGCGCCTCGACTTGCAGCGCCTGGGCATGCCGCCCGACACCCTGGCGTGCTTTGAGCGAATTCTCGGCAGGCCCCACGGGATTTTCCTGGTGACCGGCCCCACCGGCTCCGGCAAAACCACCAGCCTGTATGCGGCGCTGGCCAGCCTGAATGACCAGACACGCAACATCCTCACGGTGGAAGACCCGATCGAATACCACTTGCCGGGGATTGGCCAGACGCCGGTCAACCCGAAGGTCGAGATGACGTTTGCCCGTGGCCTGCGGGCCATTTTGCGACAGGACCCGGATGTGGTGATGGTCGGAGAGATCCGTGATCGGGAAACCGCCGAAATCGCCGTGCAGGCGTCGTTGACCGGGCACCTGGTGTTATCGACCTTGCACACCAACAGCGCGGTCGGCGCGGTCACCCGGTTGCTGGACATGGGCGTCGACGCGTACCTGCTGGCGTCGTCGCTGGTCGGCGTGCTCGCTCAACGCTTGTTGCGCACCCTCTGCCCACACTGCAAGGAAGCCTGCGAGGCGGACCCGGCCGCGTGCCAGCGGCTGGGCGTCGAGGGTGCAACAAGGCTGTTCAAGGCCCGAGGATGTGCGCAGTGCCAGCAAGGTTATCGCGGGCGCATTGGTATTTATGAGCTGGTGAGCATCACGCCGGCCTTTTCGACATTGATTCATCAGGGGGCCAGTGAGCAGGCCTTGGCAGCGGCTGCGCGCAAGCATTCGCGCAGCCTGTTCCAGGATGGCCAACGGCTGGTGCTTGAGGGCCTCACCAGTCTCGATGAACTGCTGCGCGTCAGTCAGGAGGACTAGCCCATGCCGGGATTCGAATACCGCGCCCAGGACCGTAATGGTCGCCCGTGCAAAGGCGTGCAGGAAGCCGACAGCCCCCGGCACGCCCGGCAACTGCTGCGCGAGCGGGGGTTGTTGCCCAGCCATGTGGGGACGGCAAAACATCAGCGCGTTCCAGGTGCAGTGTTTGCCCAAGGCCCGAAACTGGCGCCCGGCGAACTGGCGTTGCTGACCTTGCAGTTGTCGACGCTGATCCAGGCAGGTCTGCCCTTGGAAGAATCCTTGCGGGCCGTCGCCGCACAGAGTGAAAAGCGCCGGGTCAGCGCGTTGCTGGCGGCAGTGCGAACGCGGGTGATGGAAGGTCATGCGTTAGCCACGGCGTTGGGCGGATTTCCTCGGGCGTTTCCCGAGTTGTTTCGCGCCACCATCGCGGCGGGCGAGCGCTCGGGGCATCTGGGGCATGTGCTTGAGCAGTTGGCGGCCTATACCGAGGCTCGCCAGGCATCGCGCCAACGGATTCAACTGGCGCTGGTTTACCCGATGATCCTGATGTGTGCATCGCTGGCCATCGTCGGTTTTCTGCTCGGCTATGTAGTGCCGGATGTGGTGAAAATTTTTGTCGACAGCGGTCAGCCGTTACCTCCGCTGACCCGCGGCATGATCCTGATCAGTGACGGTGTGCGCAGCCATGGCGTGATCCTGTTGGGGGCGTTGTCGGCGCTGGTGCTGCTGGGGCGTTGGGCCCTGGTCCAGCCTCGATTGCGCCTGCGCTGGCATGCGCTGGTGTTACGGCTGCCGCTGCTGGGCGGGGTGTTGCGCGCCATGGAGGCTGCGCGGTTTGCCAGCACCCTGGCGATTCTTGGCAAGAGTGCCGTGCCTTTGGTCGATGCGCTGGAAATCGCGGCGGCGGTGATCGGCAACCTGACGATCCGCCGCCGCATGCATGAGGTTGCACGCTCGGTGCGCGAGGGCGGCACCCTGACGCACGGCCTGGAACAGGGCGGTGATATCCCGCCCATGATGCTGCACATGATTGCCAGCGGCGAGCGGGCCGGCGAGCTCGACCGCCTGCTGGCGCGGGCCGCCGAGCAGCAGGAAAAGACCCTCGCGGCGCGGATCACGCTCGTCGTGAGCCTGTTCGAACCGGTCATGCTGGTGCTGATGGGCGGCGTCGTGCTGCTGATCGTCATGGCCATTCTTCTGCCCATTCTTAGCCTGAACCAACTGGTGAGTTGACCGATGAATCCTGTCCGTAAAATAAACCCCCGCGCCCAACGCGGTTTTACCCTGATCGAAATCATGGTGGTGGTGGTCATCATTGGCGTGCTCGGTGCGATCGTTGTGCCGCAGTTCATGAGCCGGCCCGACCAGGCCAAGGTCACGGCGGCGCGCACCGACATTCTGGCGATCTCCACGAGCCTGGAAATGTACCGCCTCGACAACTTCAACTACCCCTCCACCCAGCAAGGGCTGGAAGCGTTGGTCAAGCGCCCGTCGGGCACCCCGGTGTCACGCAACTGGAGTCCTCAGGGCTATCTAAAAAACCTGCCGGTTGACCCTTGGGGAACGCCCTATCAGTACCTCAATCCAGGGGTGAATTCGGTCGATGGCAGTTATGACCTGTACTCCCTGGGTTCCGACGGCGTGTCTGGCGGTGAAGGCCATGGTGCCGACATCGGCAACTGGGGAGATTGACGGATGCGCCAGGCATGCCGGGGTTTTACCTTGCTGGAACTGATGGTCGTCATGGTGCTGATCGGCGTCCTGCTGGGCATGGTGGGGCTGACCACTGGCAACCACTCTGCCAGCCTGGCTCGCCAGGAGGCCAACGGGTTGGTTCATCTGTTGCAGACGCTGCGCGAGCAAGCCGTGCTTGAAGGGCGCGAGTATGGTTTGCGGCTGGAGCCCGAGGGTTATCAGGTGCTAAGGCTCGAGGGTCAGGCGTGGCGGCCGGCCGGCAGCGCTTATCGATTGCCGCAGGGCCTTCAACTGCGCCTGGAGCAAACCGGACAGGTCTCGGGCCTCGGTGAGCGCCCCGCTCAGCCGCACCTGTTGATACTCAGCAGCGACGAAAACAGCGCGTTTACCTTGCACCTGCAAACCGATCAACAGTCGTTGATCAGCCTCTCCAGCGATGGTCTGAGTGAGGCGGCTCTTGATGAGTAAGCGCAAGCCAGGGACGTCACGTGCGTCACGCCGTCGGCATCGGGGTTTTACCTTGCTGGAAATCATGATTTCACTGGTGGTGTTTGCCGCGCTGGCGGCCGCCGTGATGGCGGCGGGGCAATACGCTCTCAAGCAGAACGCGCGCCTGGAAGAGCAAATGTGCGGTGCCTGGATTGCCGACAACCACTTGAGCGAATTGCAGTTGGGGGCGGCTCCTGCCCAGGGTGTGGAACACTTGGACCGACATTTCGACCGGCGCGACTGGAGCCTGAGCCAGACGATCAGCCCGGCAGCCGACCCGCGTCTGCTCAAGGTCGAACTCAGTGTCAGCCGCTCGGGCAGTGAGCGGGTTGTGCATCACACCACCGGTTGGATTGATGCCCGTGAGCAATAGACAACACGGCTTCACCTTGCTCGAACTGGTGATCGCCATGGCGATTTTCGCCCTGCTGGGCCTGGCTTGCTGGCGGCTGTTCGATGGGGTGATCAGGGCCGAGCGCAGCAGCTCATCCCATGAGCGGGACATGCGCACCTTGCAGCGGGCCATCGCGGTGATCGAGCGCGACGTATTGCAGGTAACGACGCAGCCGATGGTGCTCCGCCAAGGTGTCTTGCAGTTGCAGCGCGGCAACTGGCGCAATCCGCTGGATGAGGCACGCAGCGAGGTGCTGGAGGTCACCTATCGCCTGGACAAGGGCACGTTGTGGCGCGAGAGCCTGGGGGGTGAGCAACCCGTGGTACAGCGCCAAACACTGTTGCGCGATGTCCGTGAGTTGCAGTGGCGGTTGTACGACGACAAGCAAGGCTGGCGCAGCGAATGGCCGGTTAACCGAAGCCTGCCGGTGTCCCGGCCAAAGGCTCTGGAAATCACGTTTTCGACACAGCGCTTCGCGCCGGTTCGTCGGGTCTTGTTGTTGCCGGGGAGCGGCTCATGAGTCGGCAACAGGGTGTGGCGTTGATCAGCGTATTGTTGGTCATGAGCCTCGCGTTGCTGATCACGGGCGCGATGTTGCGCAACCATCGGCTGGTAGTCAAAAGCACTGCGCAACAGCTTCATCAGGTGCACGTGCGGCAGTTGGGTTTTGCCGGCGAGCGCTGGGCCTTGCACCTGTTGCGCAGCCCCGAGATGCAAGCGTCCGCAAGCGTCAACCTGGCACAAGCGTGGGCGCAGGCAGCGCCGCCATTCGAGGTCGAAGGCGGGACGCTGGACATTCGCGTGGAAGACCTGGCTGCGCGCTTCAACCTTTGCGCACTGTTGACCGGCGGCCAGGTCGATGCACTGACACAACAACGTTGGGCGCGTGTGCTGGCCCTGTTGGCCATCCAGAATTCCGACCTTGAAACCCTCTCGGCTTCCCACCCGGGCGGGTTGACCGACCTCAGCCAATTGCGTGCAGTGCCGGGTGTCGACGGCGAGGTGTTGCGGCGGTTGCAGCCGATGGTGGCGCTGCTGCCCAAGGAGGCGAGTCTGAACATCAACACCGCATCGTTGCTGCAACTGATGACCCTCGACAGCATGACCGACGCGACAGCCCGGGCGTTGGTGCAGCAGCGTCCGAACACCGGTTATCGCTCGGTTCAGGCGTTCGTCGAGGACCCTTTGCTCGCCGGGCTTGAGCTGGGCAGTCATGGCCTGGGATTGAGTAGCCGCTGGTTTCGGATCACGGTGGACGTGGCCTTCGGACAGAGCCGTTTGCAACTGGTCAGCGACGTGGCGCTCGACGCCAAAACCCGGCAGCCAAGCGTCTTGCAGCGACGGCTCCAGACTTCACTGACACGCGGGGCCTTGTGATGAGCCATTGGCTTTACCTCAGCGCCGAAGGGCTCGCCGAACCCTCGGCACAGTGGTCCTGTTGCCTGGTATCGGCAGCGGGCGAACGAACCGTCCTCACACTCGCCGACGCTGGCCAACGGTTGCAAGGGCAGGTCGTTCACCTGGTGTTGCCGATGGAAATGTTCGGCTGGCTCCAGACCGAAAAATGGCCCTCGCGACGGCGTCCCACTGTGCAGGCCATTGCCTATGCCATCGAAGACCAACTGAGCGAAGACCTGGATGCATTGCACCTGACGGTCGGTCCGCGAGACCCGCAGGGGCGCTACTCGTTGTGGGTGATCAACCGGCAGCGTTTTGCAGCGCTGTTGGCGTTGGCAACCGGGCTGGGGGTCACGCCTGGCACCGTGCAGGTCGATGCCGACCGCTTGCCGGGCGATCAGGCCTATGGCGTGTGGTGGTTGGGGCGCTGGTTGCTGGGTGGTGCACTGGAGGCTCGCCTCGCCGTGTCGGCGGATGGCTTGGCCGCCCTCAAACCGGGCCTGCCTGAGGCCCTCTGCTGGCGGGAGGACGGCTATGCAACGCTCCATGGTCACGTCGCTGCAAAGCGGCCGATCAATGTGCTGCACGGTGAGTTCCGTCGGGATCGCCGATGTTTTCCGTGGTCGACGGCGCTGGTCTCGGCCACGTTGCTGTTCACCCTGGGGTGGGGATTCATGCAAGCGCGCAGCGGTTTTTTCGAGGATCAGGCGCAGCGCTTGTATGCCATGAGCGAACAGCAATTCAGGGCTTTGTACCCGCAACAAACCCGCATCGTCGATCTGTCGGCGCAACTCAAGGTGTTGCAAAAACAGACCCGCGTGAGTGCACAGGACACGCAGGTCGCACGGCTGCTGAAACTGACCGAGCAGGTGATCGGCGCGAGCAGTGTTGAAGTACAGCGCATTGAATACCGCCTCGCTGATGGCTGGAAGCTGCAACTCACCGCCAGCAGTTTCGCGGAGCTTGAGCAACTGCGCGAACGCGGTCAAAGCAGCGGCTTGCCGATCCGGCTGGGCAGCGCGAGCAAAGTGCAGGACCGCGTTCAGGCCCTGCTGACACTGGAGAACCCGTCATGACCCTGCGCTCACCGAAACCGCCAGTCCTCGTGACACAGACCTGGAAACGACTGACGCTACGCGACCGACAGGCGTTGAGCGTCCTGGGGGTAGCGCTCATGGCGGTGCTGGCCTGCGTCGGATTATGGCTACCGGCCCAACAGCGTCTTGCGGTGGCTGAACGTGTGTATCAACAGCGTCAGGTTCTGGCTGCCGAGGTCAGCCGCGCCCAGGCGCCGAATGCCGGGGCCGTGGACACACAACCGCTGTCGACCCGGCTCAGTGAGCGCGCACTGGCCGACGGCCTCGACTTGCAACAGTTGGAGGTGCAAGGCGAGGTGTTGCGCCTGACCTTGAGCGGTGATGCGCGGGCACTGCTGGTCTGGTTGCACCAGACCGAACTGGACGGCGCCGTGCTGCAATCGCTGACCCTGGACAAACGGGGCGAGCGGCTGGAGGCACAACTGGTTGTTCTGGGTCACACCGGCTGATTGCCCGGCAACAACGGCAACCGGGACAGCTTCAACGCCACCAGCAGCGCAATCAGCAACAAGCCGATGATGAACGCGCCAATGCCGTTCCAGCCGCCGTAGTGCCAGAACACCCCACCCGCCGTGCCGGCGATGCTGGAACCGGCGTAATAGCTGAACAGGTACAACGAAGACGCCTGGCCCTTGGCCTTGGTGGCACGGCGGCCGATCCAGCTGCTGGCCACCGAATGCGCGCCGAAGAAGCCGAAGGTAAACACCAGCATGCCAATAATCACCACCGGCAGCGGCGTGAACAAGGTCATGCCGATGCCGGCGAGCATCAACACGATAGTGGCCCAGAGCATTTTGCGGCGGCCCAGTTTGTCGGCCAGCGCGCCGATTTTCGCCGAGCTGTAGATGCCTGACAGGTACACCACCGAGAGCATGCCGACGAACGCCTGGTCCATGTGGTACGGCTCGGCGAGCAAGCGATAACCGATGTAGTTGAACAGCGTGACGAAAGCGCCCATGACCAGGAACGCTTCCAGAAACAGCAACGGCAGGCCCGCATCGCGAAAGTGCAGGGTGAAGCCGTCGAGCAGGCTGCGCGGGTGCAGTGAGCGGGCGCGAAAGTTGCGCGATTCGGGCAGGATTTTCCAGAACACCGCAGCGGCGATCAGGGCCAGGCCGCCGATCACCAGCATCGCCGTGTGCCAACTGACGAAGTCGATCAGCACGCCGATAATCAAGCGCCCGCACATCCCGCCGATCGCATTGCCACCAATGTACAGGCCCATCGCCAGGCCAATGTGCTGGGGGTGAATCTCTTCACTCAAGTACGTCATGGCCACCGCCGCCAATCCGCTCAGTGACAGCCCCACCAGCGCGCGCATTATCAGCACGCCTTGCCAGGTCGGCATCATGGCGCTGGCCAGGGTGCACAGGGCAGCGGCGAACAGCGCCGCCACCATCACCGGTTTGCGGCCGATGCGGTCGGAGATCGGCCCGGTGATCAGCAAGCCGATGGCGAGCATCCCGGTAGCTACGGAGAGGATCAGGCTGCTCTGCGCTGCGTTGATCGAAAACTCGCGGGAGAACAGCGGCATCATCGGCTGCACGCAGTAGAGCAGGGCGAATGTCGCAAAGCCGCCGCTGAACAGTGCCAGTACCGTGCGCATGAACATCGGCGTGCCTTTTTCGATGTAGATGTCGTTCAGTTGAGCGACCACATCGTCCAGCGCAGTGGGCGGTATTTCATGGGCGAGTGGGGCGACGGCGGTTTTCACTTCGGACCTCGGGAGAGCACGGCCAGGCAGGCAATGAAAAAATCATATAGCTGGCTAATGTTTCTATCCAATATATTGTTCGACCTGTTTGATAGGTTTAACGACCTAATGGAGTTTTCATGGAATTGCGTCATCTGCGCTACTTCATTGCGGTGGCCGAAGAACTGCACTTCGGTCGCGCCGCACAAGTGCTGGGCATCTCCCAACCGCCGCTGAGCCAGCAGATTCAGGCGCTGGAGCAGGAAGTCGGCGCACGGTTATTCGAGCGCACCAATCGTCGGGTCGAGCTCAGCGAGGCCGGTCGACTTTTTCTGGAGGAGGCTCGCCTGGTGCTGGCGCAGGTCGACAAAGCCGCCGATGTCGCCCGCCGTGCGCAATTGGGCGAGCTGGGAGAATTGAAGATCGGCTTCACCTCGTCGGCACCGTTCAACTCGACCATCCCGCAAGCCATTTTTGCCTTTCGCCAGCGCTTCCCGGCGGTGCATTTGAACCTGCGGGAGATGAGCAGCACCCAGGTTGCCGAGGCGCTGGTGGATGAGTCGATTCAGGTCGGGATCATGCGGCCGTTGCCGCTGCCGGATTCGCTGGCCGTGGTTGAGCTGACCCGTGAGCCGCTGGTGGCGGTGCTCAGCTCCAAGGACCCGCTGGTGGTGGGCAGTGAGGAAGGGCTGTTTCTATCGGCGCTGGCCCTTGAGCCCTTCGTGTTTTTTCCGCGCAGCTACGGCAGCGGTCTGTACGCGCAACTGTTGAGCCTGGCGCGTGACGCCGGGTTCAGTCCGCACTTCAGCCAGGAAGCCGGGGAGGCCATGACCATCATCGGCCTGGTGGCGGCCGGGCTTGGCGTCTCGGTACTGCCGGCGTCCTATCAGCGCATGCGTATCGACGGCGTGGTCTACCGCCCGTTGCTGGACCCTGAAGCCGTTTCCGCCGTGTGGCTGGTACAGCGCAAAGACCAGGCCTCGCCGATGGCCAAGGCGTTTGTTGAGTTGCTGACGCGCAAGGTTGAACCGTTAAAAACATGACGACTGTGTCCCAATACGAGCGACCTGCGCAGGTCGCCCGTTTTTGTCTACGCCGAAATCTGTGCCTGCAATCGTCGCCCGACGACATCCAACAAATCGCAGCCATCGCGCAATGAAGTCACCAACACCCGCGCCAGCTCACTGTAGATACCCTCGCTCGACGCGAAACTCTCCAGCAGTTGGGTCGCGGTGCGGATGCGGTAGGCCGCCGTTTCGTGCAACACGTCCAAGGGCGCCTGGGTGTCGATCAACAATGATGCGATGGTGCAGTCGATACCGGTGATAGGCATGTACCGTTCCATGACAAAACCTCCATTCGGTAAAAGAGTGCGACCCGTTAGTGGTTACTGTTGGGCTGAGCTTCAGGCAACTCGTCGGGTGGGTCGAGGTTGTCCAGCGCCCGGTTTACCAACAACTCGGCCAGCATGGCCAACTGTTGAATTGCCAGCGCCACATTGCGGCGCGAACCTTCAAGTTCGCAGGCGAAGTCGGTGGTCATGACGTTGAGCGAGGCCAGGGTTTCACAGGCGTGGCAGAGCAGGGATTCGGTGTCGACATTCGGGATGATCGTGAAGACGTGGCTGACTGGGTCGGGGCGACCCGGGTTGCGCAGACGTGCGCTGACGGTGCGTTCGGCGGCGGCGGAGAGTGTGGATAAGTCGGTGGTGTTGGCGGGGGAGAGGTCGGGTGAACCTGAAGAGTTGGGAGTGATCTTTTTCATGATAAAACTCCTTGCGCGGTTTAAAGAAAGTGTAAGTTCCCTGCGCTCAGTTGGGGACTTGGTCGACCACTGTACGCGGGTTGCTGAAGTGGTAAAGTAATTAATAAGAATTTGCTTTGTTTAATCAGATAAGTGAACAGCTGCATAATTAAATGATTAATATGTGAATGCCTGCGGCATGCGTGGCATATAAAAACATGCGGTGTTGGCGCACCTGCAGGCTGCACGGTTATAAAATCACCCGAACTTCCTTGTTTCTGTAAGAAATTTCATTAAATAAACAATTTCAGGGGCGTGAAACATTATCTAACGGTTGCTCGGGGCGGTTGCAGTAATATTTTTTGTGCAAAGTCTACAGATGTAGGATGCTGGTCTCGCAAGGACGCGCCACCATAGGTGTTCAGCTCTGGTGTGCAGTTTGTTGAAATTATCAGCAAATGGTAAACGTGTAATGCATAAGAAAAAGAAAGTAGAAAATCTGAAAAGTAATATTAAGTACTTAATAAAGAGTCGTGGAGAGACGCAGCTGTCTTTGTGCAACTCCAGTGGTTTAACCAGAACAACTATCTATAATATTCTGGAAGGGCGGGTCGTCAATGTACAACAATCCACTATCCGCAAAATCTCCGACTTTTTTGGTGTGTCCTATAAAGAAATAGAGACGGTTGATTTTGAAGAGAGAGAAACAATAGAGAGTAGTATTTCCCTGCAAGGAAATATGAACCCCGCAGCGGTCCCTGTCATTAAAGAGAGTTTGCTGATTCAGAACCTGGATAAAAGAATTGGCGAGTTGTCCACGATCTACCCTCTGACCTATTATTTTGGCCTGGCCTGCAATTTAATAGCTGTGCTGCTAGAAAATGAAATTAGTGGGGTGAATGAGCCAGGAGACTTGTTGATAGTGAAAAAAGGTTTGTCGCTTAGCGATAAAGAAAAGCTGGCGTACGACAAGACAACAAAAAAGTTATTTGTAACCAATGAGTCTTTTTTTGATTCTGATATTATTTGTGTTGTGGGGGAAATAATAGAGGAAAGATTCAATGGTTAATGGTAGTGAGGTTGAAAACAGTAAGTACAAGCTATTAGGGTTTGAGAATAGCAAAAGCCTTGCCGTCATCATGGTCATCTCTACAGGAAGAATTATTAAAGTAAAGCTGAGTGAGCTGTTGAGAAGTGAAATACTGGATAATTTAAGCAAGGCAGAAATAAAGGATGTGTACAGGAAGTTTTATTCTCGTGGAACTGCGGTGACTGCATATGAAATAAATGACCGCCATGAGCGGCCATGGATGGTTTATGTTGTGTTCAATTTGCTGCTGTTTGTGTTGTACGTATTTGCAAATATTGCTGCGACAAAACCTATTTATATAGAGTATTTTGACGTTGTTATTACTTCTGGTGTTTTTCTTTACTCGTTGACGTTTTTAATTGTTGATTTGTTGAATGAATTTTATGGTCTCAGGCTTGCAAGGATGGCCATACTGTTTGTTTTTTCGAGTAATGCTCTCATTATTATTTTGCTGGGCATCTCGACCCATCTCCCCGGGCTGCCAAACTGGAGACTTGATGCACCTTATAATGAGGTTGTTGGTCATATCTGGTCTGTATTAATAGCATCATCTGTTTCTTTTGTTTTTTCTGAGTATGTCAATTCTTATTTGCTGTGTAAGATAAGGGAGCTTACAAGCTCTAGGTTCCTGTTTTTGCGGGTGTTTTTCAGTACTTGTTTTGCGGTGATAATAGATAGCTTCCTATTTTGCTATATTGCTTTTTACGGTGTTATGCAAAGCAGTGATATCCTTAATATGGTTTATCTTCAGATAGCTATAAAGATGTGTTTTGCTGTATTTAACGTTCTTCCTGCTTATGGTGCGAGGTCTTTATTTAAAAGATACATAGCTGGACCCCAAGCTGCATAACGTTAGGGGAAGTTGGCGTGCCGTTAATCGCCAGTTCCCCATGTGGTAGATTGTCTTTTACAATTCCAGTTTAATTTTTAGCCTGCTCATAACCTCTGTCCTGTTCTCCAGGAACTCAGTCAACCCTTTTGCGCGTAGATGGCAAGCATCGCAGTCCCCACACCCACTGCCCTTTATGCCGTTATAGCAAGTCAGTGTGTTGTAACGAATCAAGCCCAGCTGTTGGTGGTAGTCGGCCAGGGCCCAAGTCTCTGCTTTATTCAACCGCATAAGCGGCGTTTCAATGCGCAGTTTATAGTCCATGCCCAATTCGACGGCGTTATTCAATGCTTTAGCAAACTCATCGCCGCAATCAGGGTAGCCAGAGCACTCTGTTTCAGAAATACCTGTGATCACAGTGTTAGCGCGCACTTGATAGGCATAAATAGACGCCAAGGTTAAAAACAGAATGTTCCGGCCGGGCACGAAAGTGTCGGGTACGCCCTCGCCGGAATAATGTGTACGGGGTACTGGGATGCTGTCGCGGGTCAAGCTGCTGATGGCCAATTCGTTCAGCAATGAGGTGTCCAGAACTTTGTGCACGGTCACGCCCAGCTGTCTGGAAAGCTGCTGCGCCACTTCAATTTCCGCGCGATGGCGCTGACCATAGTCAAACGTGATGCAGTGGATTTCATCGTAGAGCGGTAATGCATGGATCAAACAGGTAGTTGAATCTTGTCCGCCACTGAAAACGATCACGGCTTTGTTATGCATTTTTCTGCTCCGGCCTTAATAGAGTCAACACAACGCTTGAAGCAAAAGACCGAGACCCGGTCATTGCTTCCACCTCTTGGGTATCCCGCATGAAGCAGGGGGCAGCATTGACCCTAGTGGGTAGCTAAAGCTCTGGCTGTGGGACGCTTCCGAAATGCCATGCTCCGTTTTCCCTATGCTCCCGGTCTTTGCTTGGGGGCGCAGCCTGCGGACGCTGTCTGGCTCTCGACGAAGCCCACAGCAAGGCGCGCCGGTTCGTGAAAGTTCGGTGGGAGAAGTAATGCCAGTCTGTTAAGGACGCATTGAACGTGGCGCTGGGGGGCCTACGAAAAGTGATAGGTGCGCTGAACTGACTGGCGTCTCAAGCAGAAGTGAGTTCGCGGTTTTTGCTGGTGCGAGTGTAGATGCGGTTTGGCAGCCTGGCCGTTGCTCCCGCAGAAGTGCGGGAGCACGGGTGTCAGGTCAGACGATGCGGCTATTACTGAGCTTTCGACAGGTTCCCGCGCAAGGCCACACCGGCCATCACCGCGCCTGCGTGGCATTCATAGGTCTTGGCATCCTTGCGCTCGTTGCTTTTGTAGAAGCTGGCGATATCGGTCACCGCGTTGGCACCGACTTTTTTCGCCGCTTGATGCAGGGTGATCAGGGCCGACTGCAAGGCCCATTCGCAGGCCACTTCGTCGGACTTGTTGAAGGCGTTGGTTTTCTTGTTGGTCACCGCGTTCGGGCTGATCACGGTTACGTTGCCGGCCGGTTTGGTGCCGGCCAGGTAGAACTTCACGCTACCGTCGATTTTGCCGGTGCTGATGGCTTCAGCCACGACCTTGTCGAACGGCAGAAACAGTTGGGTATCACGGGCCTGGCTGACGCTTGGCAGGGTGCAAAGCAACAGGGTGGCGGCAGCAGCGAGTTTCTTGAAGGGCATGCGGGTCTCCTTGACGACGATAAACAGCGAAAATTATTGGGCCGCCACTGGGGCTGTGGATAACTGTTGGGCAGTCTGTTCAATCTGAGTGTTTTTCAACCGGCCCAGAATCCCGCGGTCCAGCAGGCGCACCCAGCGGATGTAGTTTTTGTGGATCTTGCCGTCCTTGTAATCCAGCTCACGGCTGTCGCGGTAGACGATCTTGTAGTTCGTCGGGGCGTACTCGATGTCGATCTCGGCGTGGTACTTGTTGCGCACGGTAATCTCGGCCTGGATCACGTCCGGGCTGACCCGCTGCACGGTCCACTTGCGCGCGACCAGGGTCTTGAGGATTGCCTGTTTCATTTGCTCCTGATCAACCTGCACGGTCGCCGGGACGATGCGGGTCGGGGAGTACATACGTTTGCTGGTGCACGAAACAGTGGTCAGCAGGACCATGACAATCAGTGTGGCGCGAAGCAGGGAAGACATTCCTTTTCTCCAAAGGGGTTTGAAAGCGCTTATGGCCAGCGGCGGAAAATCAACGAGGTGTTGACGCCGCCAAAGGCAAAGTTGTTGTTCATCACGTACTGGTTGCTTATCTGGCGGAACTCGCCGCGCAGATAGTCCAGTTCACCGCAACGCGGGTCGACTTCGTCGAGGTTGAATGTGTGCACGTACAGGTCGCTGTTCAGCATCTCGATGCTGAACCAGGATTCCAGCGCATCTGGCGCCGAGGGCTGCACTCAGATTTTACTAGGTAATGAATCCCGCAGCATGGCATCTGCCGGAATATCTTTTCAGCGGCTCACGCGAATGCCAGCCGGATCTTGTGCGGTTCTTGGTCTCCATAGTTGAAAGCTCCGGCTCCAAACCACGTACTCAGCAGTCAGTGCTTTAAAGGCTTCGAGTATCGGCTTGTTTACAGCCCAGTTTCCATGGCGATTTTGGTACACATGAACTTCGCCGAACATCAGACGGATCTCCCGTGCGGCGAGAGCCTGCGGCAAACAGTCTTGTTTGTGGTATTCGGCCACCATCCATTGTGCGATGCACATGTCTTCATCTGTCCAAGTCATGGCGTGGATTCCTGCTGAAGCCCCTTGGTTCACAATTGCTGATCGGGATGGAAGAGGTGTTGATCGATAATGCGTTCAACCTGTTGTGGCATCTCGCACGAGAACCACAGGTTAGCTGGGTAAATCACCATGACCGGGCCGTGGTCGCAGCGGTCCAGGCAGCCCGATGCGTTGGCGCGCAATGTTCCCGGTTCCCCCAATTTGGCGATCATGCGTTTTGCGGCGCTGAGCAGTTCGTGAGCGCCTGAGCCCGAGCAACTACGGCGCCCATCGGGGCGCTGGTTGGTGCAAATCAGCACATGGAATTCGTAGGCCAGGGTCGGATTTTCTACGTCATTCATAGGTGGTCACGACCTCTGTTCAAACTTTGTCGGCAGGAACTGCGGCTTTCGATGGTTCCAGATTGAGGGCGAGTACGCTTGTCAGCACAATGCCTGTTCCTACGATGACCATGGCAGAAGGGCGTTCACTCAGAACCAACGAGGCCATCAACATCGCTGTGGGGGGGATCAGGTAAAGCGAAATGGACGCGCGACTCACGTTGCTCTGCGCCAGCACGTATGCCCAAGCGAGATACGCAAGGGCGCTGGGAAAGATGCCCAGAATGAGCACCGCAAGGTTGACCGAAGTTGAGGCATTTTGCACTTCGCCCCAAAGGCCCGGGGCATATACAAGCAGCAGTAACGTGCCCGACCAAATGGTGTAACACACCATTGTCAGCCCGTCGTAACGATGGGCATGGTGTTTTTGCAAGGCGAAATACAGGCTCCATGAAATTGCCGCCAGCAGGATCAGCAGCCCGTGCGCGTCCAGTTCGCCCAAACCACGGTCCCCGGTGACTACCACAGCGGCGCCGAGTAGGCCGCATAGCACACAGGTCCATTGCCAGCCGTTGACCCGATCCTTGAACGCGAAATGCGCCAGTAACGTGCTGAACAGCGGTGTGGATTGTGCCAGTACGCTGGCGGCCCCAGCGCTAACACCTCGTTGACCGTAGTTGAGGGCTATGTGATGCAGGCTGACGGCAAAGAGGCCCAGCACCGCCAGCAGCGGCAGGTCTTTCAGGCGTGGCAGGGAAATTCGCATCACCAACGCAATCGCGGCCATGAACGTTGAGGCGATGAGAAATCGCATCAGCGCGAGATGACCGGGCTCATAAGCCTTTAGCCCGATGTGGATTCCAATGGGGGAATAGGCCCAGCAGATAATTACAAAAATCGCCGCCAAAGCGATTTTTACGCTGGGCCTTGTATTCATTAAATTGTCATCCTGGACGTAACACGTTTTTGCACGCTGGGCATGGCATGGACTATGCCGTTCCAGTACTGCTCGGTGATGGCCAGGAAGCGGTTGAACGAAGTGCTGACTTCCTCTATGTGCTGGTCAGTAGTGCATTCCTGGGTGGCGGCCTTCACTGCCTGAATCTTGTGCTCTTTTTCCGCATCGCCGATGTGGATGTAGAAATACTCGCAGTGTTCATGAAAGTCGTCGTTATTGGCATACAGGTGCTTATAGTTGCGCGCCCCTTCGTACAAACGAGTGAGCATCGAATAGGCCAGCCACTCCTGAGCCAACAACGTACCGAGCACATGGCGCGGATTGTTGTTGTGGCCACCGTCGGTGTAAAGACTCAATTGTTCGCGACTAAACGTGTGGGTACTTTCCAACACAGGCAAAGCCATGAGTTCGTCCATGCTGTATGGCCGATCAGCGAGTCGGCTGAGAAGGTCGATCAGATAACTTTCCAGAAGGGCGAGGTGGGCCTTTTCCGGGTTGCCGTAGCCCATTTCGGAGTACAGGTTTTTGACGATTTCGACTTGAGCGTACAGGTCTTCAGTGCCCACAAATGACAAGGCAACCATACGAGAGGTTTGTGTGGTACGGGCCAGGTAATTTCGAGCAAACACCTCAACGTCGGCTAGAGGGAGTGGGTCAGCCATCCACCGTCGGTAGAACTCGTTATTCAAGGCTTTATGGGTGAGCACGCTTTCGGCGAGGCACTGGATTTTGCGCTGAGATAACTCCATAAGAACTCCTGTTCATCGGGGAAATGAAGGCGCGATAGCGTCCTTGCAGCGTGCGCGGGTTGAAGTATCAAAAACATGCGACATCACTACAAGTGACTTAAACTGATCTGTGCATTCACTCTGGGTGAGCCATGGAATTGTCCCAACTGCGCATGTTCAAGACGGTTTACGACTTCGGCAGCATCGCGCGCGCCGCCGAGTTGTTGCACTGCGTGCCGTCCAATATCACTGCACGCCTCAAGTCTCTGGAGCGGGAACTCGGTACACCGCTGTTTTTCCGTGATGGTCGAGGGTTGCGGATCACTCCTGCTGGGGAGGTATTTCTTGATTACGCAACGAAAATCCTGGGTTTGGCTGATGAAGCCAAGCGCGCGGTAGCGCCCAGCGATACGCCTGGCGGCCCTCTGCGCATTGGCGCTATCGAGTCTAGTGCTACGGGACGACTGCCCAGGCTATTGGCCAAGTACCATGCGCTGTACCCGCAGGTGTCTCTGGAGTTGAGCACCGGCACTTGGGCTCAATTGCTGGACGATACCCAGAATCACCGACTTGATGGAGTGATCGTGGCGGTGGACATTGAACGGCCCGGTCTTAAGCGCACAGTGGTGTACCGGGAAGATTTAATTCTCATCGCGTCCGCGTCCCATGGGCCTTTACGCAAGGCAGCGGATCTGCAAGGTAAGGATATTTTCATGTGGCCATCGGGTTGTCCGTACCGCTTCGCGCTGGAGCAGTGGCTATTGCGTCATGACCAAGTGCTGCCGATCGTCAGCATCGCAAGCTACGGCACCATAGTTGGTTGTGTCAGTGCCGGTGCCGGCGTTTCGCTGGTACCCCGTGGTATCTATGAGCAATACCGCCACAGTGCGGGTTGGCAGGGGTATGAATTCCCGGAGCTGACGAGTATCGACAACCTGTTTTACTGGCATGAAAACTCAGGTCGACACCCAGCTCGGGAAGCGTTTTTGGCGCTACTGCAGACAGAGTTCAAGGGCTCAGCGGCGTTGGAAGGAGGCGCTCGTGCGCCTCAGGTAGAACCAGACTAATTACTGCACTTTCACCAGATTCCCTTCAACGCAACGTGGCCATAATCGTCCAATATCCTTGACCTTGAAGTTTTAAGTTACGGCCAGCGGCGGAAAATCAACGAGGTGTTGACGCCGCCAAAGGCAAAGTTGTTGTTCATCACGTACTGGTTGCTCATCTGGCGGAACTCGCCGCGCAGATAGTCCAGTTCACCGCAACGCGGGTCGACTTCGTCGAGGTTGAAGGTGTGCACGTACAGGTCGCTGTTCAGCATCTCGATGCTGAACCAGGATTCCAGCGCACCGCACGCGCCGAGGGTGTGGCCCAGGAAACTCTTCTGCGAGCTGATGGGCATGCGGCTGCCGAACAGGCTGCTGGTGGCCAGGGTTTCGGCGATATCGCCCTGCTCGGTGGCGGTACCGTGACCGTTCACGTAGCCGATGGCGGAGGCTTCAATGCCCGCGTCTTCAAGCGCCAGCTCCATGGCCCGGCGCATGGTGGCCTGTTCCGGACGGGTGGTGTGCTGGCCGTCGGCGTTGCTGCCGAACCCGACGATTTCGGCATGGATGTGCGCGCCGCGCGCCAGGGCGTGTTCGAGTTCCTCGAGCACCAGCATGCCGCCGCCTTCACCGATCACCAGGCCATCGCGGCCGCTGTCGTAAGGGCGTGGGCTGGTTTGTGGGGCATCGTTCTTCAGGCTGGTGGCGTAGAGCGCGTCGAACACCATGGCTTCGGTCGGGCAGAGTTCTTCGGCGCCGCCTGCGAGCATCAACGGCAGGCGCCCGAACTTGATCGCTTCATAGGCGTAGCCGATGCCCTGGCTGCCACTGGTGCAGGCGCTGGACGTCGGGATCAGCCGCCCGGTGAGGCCAAAGAAAATGCTGATATTGGCCGCAGTGGTGTGGGGCATCATCCGCACATAGGAGTTGGCGTTCAGGCCCTCGGCCACCGAGTTGAGCAGCATGTTGCCGAAGGCTTTGATCTCGTCGGTGCTGCCGGTGGAGGAGCCGCACGCGACGCCCATCCGGCCATCCTTGATCGACTCGTCGCCCAGCAGGCCGGCGTCGGCCAGGGCTTGCTCCGCAGCGGCCACTGCCAGGCGGGAAACCCGGCCCATGCTGCGCAATTGCTTGCGGGTCCAGTGGCTCGGGACCTTGAAGTCATCGATGGGGCCGGCCAGCCGAGTGTTCAGCTCGGTGAAGCGGTCCCATTCGTCCATGCGCCGGATGCCGCTGCGATTGGCCTTGAAGTTGCCCGAGATGGTTTCCCAGTCGCTGCCCAATGAGGTGATGCCGGCCATGCCGGTGACGACGACGCGCTTCATCAGCACAGGCCTCCATTAACGGCCAATACCTGGCGGGTGATATAGGCCGCTTCCGCGGACATCAGGAAATTCACGGCGCCGGCCACCTCTTCAGGGGTGCCCATGCGTTGTGCGGGGATCATTTTCATCAACTCTTGCACCGGCACGTTTTCGTCGAGCATCGCCGTGTCGATCAAGCCCGGTGCGACGCAGTTGACGGTGATCTTGCGTTTGCCCAGCTCGATGGCCAGGGCCTTGGCGGCGCCGATCAGCCCGGCCTTGGAAGCGCTGTAGTTGACCTGCCCACGGTTGCCGATCAGCCCGGACACCGAGGTAATGCAGACGATCCGCCCGGCGGCGCGACGACGAATCATCGGCATCATCACCGGGTGCAGCACGTTGTAGAAGCCGTCCAGGTTGGTGCGCATCACTACGTCCCAATCATCCTCGCTCAGGGCCGGAAAAGCACCGTCGCGGGTCAGGCCAGCGTTGAGCACCACGCCGTAGTAAGCGCCATGGGCGTCGACGTCGGCCTCAAGGATGGCCTTGCAACTGGTGCGGTCCGACACGTCGAATTGCAGGATGCGAGCGCTGCGGCGGCCCAAGGCCTGAACCTCGGCCTGCACGGCCTCGGCGTCGCTGCGGCCACTGCGGCAGTGCAGCACCAGGTCAAACCCGGCCTGGGCCAGACGTAAAGCGATGGCGCGGCCGATACCACGGCTGGAGCCGGTGACCAGTACGGATTCAGTCATGACTGGACTCCTGAGATTCTTGAAGGTAGTGAGCCGCCTGGGGCGGGCAGAACACGTTCAGCCGCGCGGTGGCGTGAATGCCCGGCGCGGTGAGATGGCACTCGAACACGCCCATGCCGTTCTCGTCTTCGAGGGAACGCAGGGCGTGGATCGTCAGTTCGGTGCCCGCGGGGAAGTGTTCCACGTTGCATTCGAATTTTCGGGTACCGAGCAGAAAACCCAGCTCGACGGGATCGCCTTGCAGCCGTGCGCGACAGCCGGCATAGGCGGCCACGCTCTGGGCCATCAGTTCGACGCCGACCCAGGCCGGCAGGCTGCCGTCGGGCCGGTTGAACAGGCCACCGGGCTTGACGGTCAGGCGAGTGTGGATCTGCTCTTCATCGAACGCCAGCACTTGATCGATGAGGATCATGTCGCCGGCGTGGGGCAGCAATTCGGCGAGCGGCCAGTCAATCATGGGGCGTCTCCGATAATCAGGCTGACGTTGTTGCCGCCGAAGGCAAAGGAATTGCTCATCAGGTGGTGCGCCAAGGTGGGTTTGAGGCGGTCAGCGGCCGTGACCCAGCGCAGCGCCGGCAGGTCGGGGTCGGGTTGGCCATCCCAGAGATGCGGTGGCAAGGCCTGCGCGGTGTTCTCGGCGCTCAGGCTCAGCCAGCAAAACGCGGCTTCCAGTGCGCCGGCGGCGCCGAGGGTGTGGCCGCTCATGGGTTTGGTCGAAGAGCACGGCACGCCGTCCGGGAACACGGCGGCCACGGCCAGGCTTTCCATGGCGTCGTTGTGTTGCGTCGCGGTGCCGTGCAGGTTCAGGTAGTCGATCTGCCCGGGCTGCAAGCCGGCGCTGCGCAAGGCTTTGCTCATGGCCTCCCGGGCGCCGCGGCCGGTTGGCTCCGGCGCTGAAATATGGTGCGCATCGCAACTCGCGCCGCTGCCCAGCAGGGCAATCGGTCGAGGGCTGCGGGCGCTGTTGCTCATCAGAAACAGCACCGCGGCTTCGCCGATGTTGATGCCGTCACGGTTGGCCGAAAACGGATTGCAACGCTCGCCGGACACCGCGTCGAGGGCCGAAAAACCATTGAGCGTGAGCTTGCACAGGCTGTCGACGCCGCCGCACAGCACCGCGTCGCACAGGCCCATGTCCAACAACCGTTGGGCGCTCATCAGGGCACGGGCGCTGGAGGTGCAGGCTGTGGAGATGACGTAGGCCGGGCCGCTCAGTTGCAGCCAGTCAGCGAGGAAGTTCGCCGGGGCGCTGAGCTCTTGTTGCTGATAGTCGTAGTCACTGGGGAACTGGTGGTCGCGCAGGTAACGGGCGATACCGCGACTGGCCTCATCGATGCCCGACGTGCTGGTGCCCAACACGATGCCGATGCGACCGCGTCCGTAGGCGTGAATCGCCTGCTCGATGTCGTCCTTGATCTGCAACGCGGCCTCCAGCAGCAACTGGTTGTTGCGGCTGCTTTGCTGGCGCAGTTCGACCGGAATCGGTGCCAGTTCGCCTTGCACTGCGGCCACCGGCAACGAACGCTCCGGCACCCAGCCTGCTTCGGTGCGCATGCCCGAGACGTCACCGGAAAACAGGCTGCGGGCCACCTCGTGTTTGTTGCGGCCCAGGGCGCAAATCACCCCGAGGGCGTTCAGATAAGCGGTCATGGCGCGGTCTCGGCGCTGAGCGGCGTGACGTGGTAGTTGAGCTGCTTGGGCAACTCCATCACGAAGTCCGAGGGCGTCTGGTATCTCACCACCCAGCGTGGTGCAAGGCCACGTATGCCGATGGCGTAACGGGCGCGGGGATAGTTGCGTGGCAATTCGGCTTCCGGGGTCAGCGCGAACAGCAGCGCGGCGAACAATTCACGGGCCTCGGGGTTGGGTGGCAGCAAGCCGTCGGCTTGCCACTGGCCATCAACCAGGCGCTGACGGGCCAGCGGAATCCCCAACGGGTCCATCATCGACCAGCGAATGCCGGCGTCTTCGCGTTGCATCACCAGCAGCCAGTCCTGACGTTGCCCGGCCTGTTCACGCTCGATGTGCAATTGCAGTGGCAGGGGCAAGGTCGGGTTTGCCACAGGCAGCGGCAAACGGCTGGCGCAGGCGCTGAGCATCAGAGTGCAGGCGAGTAGCAAAAATCTCAGGATATTTGCAGTCCCTGTGGGAGCGCTAGACATCACTCAGCACCTTCAAGGGGTTTGCGCGCGACCACATTGACCAATGTTTCTTCCCGCTGGCCAAAGGGTTTTGGACGGCGCAAGCCGAAGCGTTCGAGCAGCCCGAAATCCTTCGAACGGCTCCACCATAAATAAGGGTAGGACACGTTTTGCGGGCCGAACTCGAAACCCTGCTCGCGCAGCATCTGCAAGTAACCGGCGGCACTTTTTTGCACGTGCATCGGGTGGCGGAACAGCCAGCGGATCACCCAGGTGTCGATGTACGCTTCAGTGGACTCGGCGAACAGCAGGTAGCCGCCCGGCTTGAGTACCCGGAAGAACTCGGCCAGGGCCTGTTCCTGCTCCACCAGGTGGTGGAACGTCTGGTGACAGAACAGCAGGTCGACGCTCGCATCGGGCACGGCGAGGGTGGCGCAATCGCTGCCGATCAACTCTACCGTCATGCCCTGGCGTTGAGCCTCTTCAGCGCTGAGGGTCAGGCTGTGAGGGTCGGCGTCCAGGCCGATCAGGCGCTGTGGGGCGAACACCTGGCGCAAGTACTGGAACGATTTACCCTGGCCGCACCCGGCGTCCAGCAGCACTGGATGGCTTGGCGGTGTTTCGCTGAACAGGCTGCGCAGGTCGTTGATCGCTACGCGCAACACGTGGTGTTGCCAGGTGTGGCTGCGCAGAAACCAGAAGCCGAAGCGGGTTTCCTCGACGTAGCTGTCGCTGAGGTAGGGCTGCTCACCGAGGTTCATGGGGCATCGCTCGCGCAGATTTCCGACAGCATGCGCAGGCGTCGCTTGGGTTCGCTGACAAACGGGTTGCGCTCATCCCAGGCGTAACCGGCGAGGATCGAACTGATCATCCGACGGATGTCCGGCGAGCTGCCCGGATGGAAGATCACGTCCTGGAAGGTTCCGGCGTACCAGCCTTCGACGTAGCAGCGGAAGGTGTCGACGCCGCGCTTCAGCGGCTCGGCAAACTCGCGCTGCCAGTCGACGCTTTCGCCGCTCAGCTGACGGTGCAGCACGCCAGCGGCCATGCTCGCCGAACGCATGGCGATGGTCACACCGGAGGAGAACACCGGGTCGAGGAATTCGGCAGCATTGCCGAGCAGGGCAAAGCCTGGGCCGTGCAGGGTTTTGACGTTGGCCGAGTAACCGCCGATGGTCCGCGCAGGGGTGTCCCACACGGCGTTTTCCAGTACACCGGCCAGGCTCGGCGTTTCAGCGATGAAGCCGCGCAGGCATTCGTCGAGGTTCTCGGTGCGGCCTTCAAAGTGTTCCGCCGCCGCGACCACGCCCACCGAGCAGCGCCCGTTACTGAACGGGATGGTCCAGAACCAGATATCGCGGTGCAACGGGTGGGTGGTGACGAGGATCTTTTCACGCTCGAAGTGCGTGCAGTCGATGCGGTCTTCGACGTGGGTGAACACGGCTTGGCGCACCGGGAAATTCGAGGGTGCTTCGAGGTCCAGCAGACGCGGCAGAACACGCCCGTAACCGCTGGCGTCGAGCACGAAATCGGCTTCGATGCGGTACTCGCTGCCGTCTTCACGACGGGCGCTGAGTTGCGGCTTCGGCAGGTCGAAATCGGCCCCGATGATTTCTTCGCCGTAGCGGATTTCCACGCCTTGCAGCGCTGCTTGATCGGCCAGCAGTTTGTCGAAGTCGCCGCGCTGCACCTGGAAGGTGGTCGGCTTGCCGTTGCTGAACGTGTCGCCGAAATCGAAGGCGCTGTAACGCTCGCCCCAAGCGAAGGCGGCGCCGGTTTTCAACTGGAACCCGGCGGCGTTCACCGCGTCGAGCATGCCGGCTTCTTCAACGAAATCCAGGCAATGGGACAGCAGGCTTTCACCGATGGAAAACCGTGGGAAATGCTGGCGCTCGATAATGAGCACGTCATGACCTTTGCGCTTGAGCAACGCGGCCGCAATGGCCCCCGATGGGCCGGCGCCGACGACGATAACCTGGCGACGTTCCATTTCAACTGTTGGCACTGGGGCTCCTTGCCGGGGCGGCGATGTGTAAGGGGATTGGGTGGATGCCGGCCAATGCCGGCAGCAAAGTTGCGATCAGGCCCATCAGCATCAGCGCGAAGTACAGCGCAGGGCTGATCAGCCCTTGTTGCAGCAGCAGGTTGAGAAAGACGATCTCGCTCAACCCGCGAATGTTCAGCAGCAGGCTTTCGCGCCAGCGGCTGGCGCCGGCAAAGGACGCTCCGGCCCAACCCAGGCCCAGCCAGTTACCCAGCAGTTTGCTGGCCACCGGCAACAGCAGCAGTGCGCCCAGTTGCACCCAGCTAAGGCTGCTCATGGCGCTGTGCACATTGATCTGCACAATGCCGAACGTCAGGATCAGCGGGATAGCGACGCTGGTCTGTAAGCGGTGCATCCAGGCTGCCTGTAACGGCAGCATGAACGGCAGCTTGAGGGCGGCCATGCACAGCAGGTAGCCGATACCGAGAATCAGCGCGTTGAGTTTGTAATGCTCGGCCACCACCAGCAGCCCGAAAAAGCCCAGGCTGTGCAGCAACGGTTGGCGCAACCCCAGCAGGCGCAGCAGCAACGGCAGGCAGGCACCGGCCAGTGGCAACAGCAGGCTGCTCAGGTGCAGGCTGCCCTGGGCGATGGCGAACAGGCTCCAGCAGGTCAGGTCGATAAGGATTGCGGTCTGCACCAGGCGCCGGGTGGCGGCGGGTGGGTAGTCGATATGCCGCAGGTACAGGTAGAGCACCGGAATTGCGGTGATCGCGAACAACAATCCCACCGCCAGCGAGCTCAGCCACGGCTGGCTCGGCAGCAGCCACACAGCGGTGGCGAGCCCGCAGGCGAACGGAATGCAAAAGCTCGGCAGCGCGATTTTCAGGCTCTGGCGGTCCAGCTTCAGGTCGATCACATCACTGAGAATATGCCCCAGCAGCAGGGCAAAACTCAGGCTGTAGAGGTTTTTCAACCACTGGGGCGAAACCAGCTCAGCCCCGCTTAACTGCCAGTGCGGCTCGATCCAGAAGTACATCAACAACGGCAGGCCGAAGGTCGCCAGCAGCAACTGGCTGACAATCGGGATCAAGCCAACGTAACGGCCAACCCGTGTCGCCAAGGCGAACAACGCCAGGGCCAGTAGCCAAAACAGCGCAATCATCATGCTGCCGGCTCCGCAACCGGTGCAGCGTGCACCTGACGCCCGGCCCATGGCGCGAGGATGAAGCTGAAGGCGAGGCCCAGGCTCACTGACAGGCCGAAGTTGCTCACCGCCGGGGTGCTGGAAATCGCCAGCAGACCGAACGACAGCCAGGTGGTCAGCGCCGCCAGCAACGTCCCGAGCAGGCTCACCGCCGCGCCCCCGACCTGTTCACGCATGAGGATGGCGTAGTCGACGCTGATGGCCGTCACCAGCAGCAGGCCGAACAGGCTGAACAGCGTCAGCGGCTGACCCAGCCAGCCGAGGCTGGCCAGGCTGCACAGCGCCGCCAGCAACGGCAGGGCGACGATGCGCAGCGCGCCGCCGAAACCGAAGGGCAGAATCAGCAGCAGGACGATCAGTACGCAGGACGCCAGTTTCAATTCCGCGGCGCTGATTTGTGTGGCGGCAAACACCGCGTTCAGGTCACCGAGGCGGTCGATCAGTTGCACACCCGGCAGGTCCAGCGCCTGAATTCGCAACAGCGCGGCGTCGTTCAAACCTTGCAGGCTGACCATCGCGGCCACACCTTCGTCGGTGGCCCCCAGCCACAACGCGCGCCAGGGTTCGGCCAACGGACCGACCAGCGCGGCGTCGATGTCTTCGGTCGGCAGCGCTTGCAGGTGCGCCAGCTCGGCGTCCAGCGCCGCCTGCGGGACGCCAAGGTCCAGCAGCGGCTGCCAGAATTGCGGCAGTGTGCTCAACGCATCGCGCACCTGTTGTTGCTGGGTGGGCAGGTTGACCAGTTGATTGAGCGCCAGAAAACCCTGGAGTTTGTCCAGGCTGACCAGTTGGTCCAGGCGTTCGCTCAGGGCGCTCTGACGTTCCAGCAGTTGTTGCTGGTTGGCCGCGCGCACCAGGAAGAATTGGCTGGTGGGCTGATAGCCGGTGATGCGCGCAATCGTCTGGGCTTCGTTCATCAGTTGCGGCGGCGCGCCGACCCACTGGCGAATGTCGTTTTTGGTGGTGAGCTGCCACAGGCCGCCCGCGCAGAAGGCAATGAGCAGCGCCAGCAGGATCGGACTGCGCACGTGCTTGAGCAGTGCTTCGCGCACGTTCAGCAAGAACTCGGCGACCCGCAGCGGCCATTGCGCCGGTTGCAGGTTCGCGCCCTTGAGCAGCGCTGGCAGCAGGCACACCGCCGACAGGTACGCGCCGAGCAGTCCGGCAGCGGAGAACACCGCGATTTGGGTCAGTGCCGGGAACGGTGTCCAGGCCAGGGCCAGGTAGCCGATGCAACTGGTGGCCAGGCTCAGGGTCAGCCCCGGCAAGGTCAGGCGCAACGCCGGCCAGCTGTGCCAGGGTTTCAGGCTCCAGCTCTTGGACAGGTAATGCAGTGGGTAATCGACTGCCACACCGATCAGGCTCGAGCCCAGCACCAGGGTCATCACGTGCATGTGGCCGAACAGCGCGACGCAGGCCACGGCGCCAAACAGCATGCCGACCAGCACCGGAACGAAGGCCAGCAGCACCCGTACACGGCGGAACGCCAGCAACAGCAGCAACAGAATGCCGACGGTAGCGCCACCGCCCACCCAGGTGATTTCCCGGGTCGCTTGCTGCTGACCGTTGGCCGCGTACAGCAGGCCGCTGGCCGCGAGCAATTGCACGTCGCTGTGGGCGGCCTGTTCGCGGCTGTGCTTGAGCAACTCGGCGACTTGCAGCGGCAGTTGCATGTCAAAGGCATTGCCCTGCGTGCGCGCCCGCAACAGCACCCAGCTCTTGCCGTCGGCGTCGGCGATCAACGCGCCGCTGCCAATGTCCAACTGCACCGAGCCGCGTTGCGGCTGGCTGTTCTGGATACGTCCGGTCAGGCCGAGCCAGTCGTCCTGGCTCGGCACCAGGCTGAAACCGGTAAAGGGGTCGAACAGCGCTTGCACGCGCTGCTGGATAAACGCCTGGGGGTGTTCGATCAGTTGCTGTCGATCGGCGGCCGACAACATCGCCAGTCGGCCGTTGAGCAACTGTGTGCGCAACGCCGGCAAGTCGGCGTGCAGGTTCCATTGGACCTTCTCGAACAAGCCGCTGGCCTGCCATTGCTCGCCCAGTGTCTGGGCCATGGCGATGGCTTGCTGGCGGTCGGCATGGCCGACCAGCACCAGCATTTCGCGGTTCAGCGGTTCCTGCATGCGTTGTTCGGCGCGCAGTTCCAGCGGGTCGGGCGCGGTGCCGGGCACCAGTTCCATCAGGTTGGCCGACAGCGGTGCGCCGTCACGCCATTGCCAGCCAGCGAGCGCGAGCACCGCCACCAGCAGGATCAGGAACAGCCGTGGAAGCATCCGTTCACTCGGCAAAGTCATGTTGCTCCGCATCACTCAAAGGCTGGGCGCTGGTGCTGTCCTGCATGCGCAGCACGGTGCTGTCGCCCTGGGTTTCCAGCAGTTCGATGCGTTGCACCAGTTCACCGCCGTCGATGTTGATCTGGTTGAAGACCTGCTTGAGCAGCAGGGAACGCGGCGTCAATGTGAGTTTCCAGTTTTGGGCGTCACCGCTCAGCGACAGCTCGAAATCCCGTTGCAGGCCGCTGCTGTCACCTTGCAGCACCGCGAGGAACAAGCGGTTCTGCTCGGCCCCGGCGCTCTTGTTCGGCACCGGTTGCCAGTGATCGCCGTCACGCCGGGCAATGCCTTTGGCGCTGATGCGGTAATCCTGTTGCAACGGTGTCTTGAGCAGCCAGAGCAAGCCGTGGTCCTTGGCCAGCACGAAGGTGCCTTTGCTGGTCAGCGGTTGCGGCAGGGCTCGCAGGTGTTTTTCCTGAATGAAACGGCCGTGGATTACGCTGGGTCTGGCCAACTGATCGCTCAGTTGTTGCAGGTCAAAGGCCTGTGCCAGGGATGAAAAGCCCAGCAACGCGAACAGCGCCACCACGATCCTGTAGCCGCTCGCCACAGAGTAGCGCCCCAGTCGGCATTTGGGAGTCATGGCAGCATCCTTTCAACGGCATCGACAAACACTTTCGGTGACGCCAGTTGCATCTCGCGGCTGGCGATCTCCACGGCAACTTGCACCGAGCAGGCGCGGGTCAGGCGTTCGCCGGTGGCCAGGTCGCTGATCAGGTAATTGATCTTCAAGCGGTTCTCCCATTCCACCAGGCTGGCGCGCACGTTGAGCGTCTGGCCGAACACGGCGCCGCGTACGTAGCGCAATTGCAGGTCGATCACCGGCCACGCGTAGCCGGAGTCGAGCATCGCGTTGTAGTTGTGGCCGAGCTTGTCGAGCAGGGCACAACGCGCGACTTCCAGGTACTTCACGTAGTGGCCGTGCCAAACCACGTGCATGGTGTCGACGTCGAAAAACGGCACGAGGATTTGCGTGTCGGCGTGCAGCACTCCCTTGCTACGCATGCAGCCTCCAGTGTTGCTCGGCGATACGTTGCAGGCACAGGCGCAGTTCGCCTTCCAGGGCGCGGTCTTCGATGACCGGCGGGAAGTCCTTGGCCAGTGCTGCGTGCATCTGCGCCAGTGCCGGTGGCAATGGGCGGGCGTCTTCTGCCTGACTGCGCAACCAGACTCCTTGATTGGCCGCCAGCAGGGTCGCGGCGGCAACTTGTTCGGTCAGCTCCAGCACACGGATCGCATCGCGGGCGGCGATGGTGCCCATGCTGACCTTGTCCTGGTTATGGCACTCGGTGGAGCGCGAGAACACGCTGGCCGGCATGGTGTTTTTCAGGGCTTCGGCGGTCCAGGCGCTGGTGCCGATCTGCACCGCCTTGAAGCCGTGATTGAGCATCGCCCGCTCGGCGGTTGCGCCCGACAGGTTGCTCGGCAAACCGTGGTTGTAACGCTCGTCCACCAGCAGCGCGAGTTGCCGATCGAGCAGGTCGGCGACGTTGGCCACGAGGTTCTTCAGGCTGTCCATGGCGAAGGCAATGTGCCCGCCGTAGAAGTGCCCGCCGTGCAGCACACGCTCGGCTTCAGCATCGATGATCGGGTTGTCGTTGGCGCTGTTGAGTTCGATCTCGATGAACGAACGCAGCCAATTCAGGCTGTCGGCCAACACACCGAGCACATGGGGGGCGCAGCGCAGGGAATAACGGTCTTGCAGGCGATGCAGCGGCGCGGTCGGCGCGTCGATTGCCAGGTCCTTGCGCAGCCAGGCAGCCACTTGCATCTGGCCTGGGTGCGGTTTGGCGGCGAACAGGCGTTCGTCGAAATGCTCCGGGTTGCCTTGCAGCGCCACCACGTTCAGCGCGGTGATGCGCGTGGCCAGTTGCAGCAGGTAATCGGCGCGTGCGAAGGCCAGGCACGCGAGGCCGGTCATCACGGCAGTGCCGTTCATCAACGCCAGCGCTTCCTTGGGACGCAGCACCAGCGGAGCCCAGCCGAGTTCGCGGTGCACATCGGCCGACAGGCGACGTTCGCCTTTGAACAGTACTTCGCGTTCGCCGGACAAGGTCGCGGCCACGTACGACAGCGGCGTCAGATCACCGCTGGCGCCCACCGAACCTTCTTCGGGGATCAGCGGCAGGATGTCGTGTTCAAGGAACGCATGCAGGCGTTCCAGCAACTCCACGCGCACACCGGAAACGCCGTGGCACAGCGACTGCAAACGCGCCGCCAGCACCGCACGGGTGGCCTGGGCGTCGAGCAGTTTACCCAGGCCGCAACCGTGGAACGTGTAGAGATGACGCGGCAGCGCCTCGACGTGGTGCAGCGGCACCGCGACCACGCAAGAGTCGCCGTAACCGGTGGTCACGCCGTAGATCACGCCTTCCTTGTCCAGCAAGGAATCGAGGAAGCGTGCGCCCTTGGCAATGCGCTCGCGGTACTCGCTGTCGTTTTGCAGCTGCACAGGCACCTGACGGTTGGCCAGGGCCAGCACGTCTTCGATGCGCAGAGGGAGTTCGCCGAAGGTTACCGGCTCAAGCAGATGCGTCGTCATCGGTCTTCCAGAAAGGGTAGAAATTGAACCATTGTTGGGGCGCTTCAAGGCAGTACTGGCCCAGGCGTTCGGCGTAGCGTGCGGTCCACTGGGCAATGACTTGCTCGCGGTCGCTGCGTTTCCAGACCACCGCGTCGGTGAACGGTTCGAGGATCACGCGATAGCGGCCATTGTTCTTCAGGCACAGCAGCAGATTGACCGGGCATTTCAGCAGGCCGGCCAACAGCCACGGCCCTTGGGGAAACGCCGCCGGATGACCGAGGAAGTCCACCCGCACATTGCGCCCGCCGTGCAGCGGTACGCGGTCGCCGGCAATCGCCAGCCACTCGCCACGGTCCAGCCGTTGGCTCAGTTGCAGCATGATCGCCGGGTCCAGCTCGCTGACCTGGATCAGTCGCAGATTGGTTGCGCCCGCTTCGCCCAGCAGACGGTTGAACCGTTCGGCGTGCTTGGTGTGCACCAGCACGTTCATCGTCACTTGCTCGCCGAGTTCGGCCAGTGCCCGGCACACTTCAAGGTTGCCCAGGTGGGCGCCCACCAGCATCTGCCCGCGTTCGCCGCGCAGTTGATGACGCAGTTGCGCCGGGTCGACGATTTCGATCTGGTTGATGCTCAGCTTGCCGTTCCACACGTCGAGCTTGTCCAGCAGCGCATCGGCAAACGCCATGAACTGGCCGAACACGCGCCAGCGGGTCGGGCGCAAATCGCTGCGGCCACTCCAGTCGGCCAGGCGTTGCTGGTACTGCCAGGCACTGCGGCGGGCGGTGCGGCCGAACAGGAAAAAGTACAGAACGATGCCGTGCAGCACTGGGCTCAGCACTCGGCGGCCGAGGACCTTGACGCCGAACGCGGTGAGTTTCATCAACCAGAAACTGCCGCGTTCCTCATGTTTGGCCCAGTGTTTTGAACCCTGCTCGCGACTCATGCCTGCCACCGTCGCCAAAGGATCATCGGCAGGCGCAGCAACATGCCGAAGAACAGGCGCGTGTGCATGCTCGAGATCAGTGCGTTGTCGTGAAACAGGCGGAAGTGCGACAGGCCATCCTGCGGGTAGTGAACCTGGGTCGGCAGCCAGCGCATCGGCTGATTGCGCCAGGACAGGCGCACCAGGATCTCCGGGTCGAAGTCCATGCGTTTGCCGAGCTTCACCGAGTTGATCAGCGCCAGGGTCGGCGGCAGCGGGTACACGCGAAAGCCGCACATCGAATCGGGAATCTGCAACGACAGGCTGTTGATCCAGACCCATACGTGGGTCAGGTAGCGCGCATACAAGCGGCCCTTCGGTACGCTGGCATCGTATTGCGGATAACCGCAGATCAGCGCTTCGGGATGGACCTTCGAGGCGTCGATAAAGGCCTCGACGTCACGCAGATCATGCTGGCCATCGGCGTCCACTTGCAGCGCGTGGCTGAAGCCCAGGCGCGACGCTTCGCGCAGGCCGGCCATGACCGCTCCGCCCTTGCCCTGATTGACTGCGAGTTTCACCAGATAGATGTTTTCACGCGTAGCCAGTTGTTCCAGCACCGCCGCGCATGCCGGGCTGCTGGCGTCATCCACCAGCACGCATGGCAAGCCGCTGGCGAGCAGCGCTTCGACCACGGCAGGCACGGCGGTTTCGTGGTTATAGACCGGAATGACGGCGCAGGGGTTATGCATGATCTGAAGCCTCGCTTGACCCCATGTGGCGAGGGAGCTTGCTCCCGTTCGAGTGCGTAGCGCTCGCCATTATGTTTTTTAGGGCTGCTGCGCAGCCCAGCGGGAGCAAGCTCCCTCGCCACAGGTTATGCATGGGCGGCCTCCAGCAAAATCCGCCCACTGGAACAGGCGGCGGTGTCGTTGCGATAGGCGAAGTACAGCTTGCCGCGTTCGCGGTCGAAGCGCAGGTGCAGTTGAACCTGGTCGCCGGGGCGCACCAGTTGCTGGAACTTCAGCACTTCCATGCCGGCAAACCGGGCAGGTAAATCGAGCATCTGTTGCCCCAGGTGCAGCGCCCAGTCGACCTGCACCACGCCCGGCAGCACCGGGGTCTGCGGGAAGTGGCCGCTGAAGTAGGCCAAGTCCGGCGGGATCGATAGATACAGGTTCCATTCGCCGTCGGTTTCGACTTGCTCCAGCACCTCGGGTGCTTGTGGGCGCGGTGCCAGCAGCAGGGCTTCGACCTCGGCTTGTGGCAACTTGCCCTGGGCGTTCAGCGGCAGTTGTCGCAGCAAGCGCCAGCGCCGGGGTAGGGCGAGGGCTTCGCAATGCTGGCTCAGGTGCTGACGCAGTTCCTGAGTCAGCGCGCGTCGGCCCTGATTGCGCAGCGCATGCAGGCCTTGTTCGCTGAGCACCAGCAAGGCACCCAGCGACGCACGGTTTTCCTGCACCACCCCGAGGCGCGTTTCGGCGACCCAGTCGTGAGCCATCAACGCCTGTTCGAGCATCGGTAGCGAGATACGTTTTTCTTCCAGTTTGACGATCCGGTCCAGCCGCCCGAGCAGTTCGAAACGGCCATCGGCAGCGATACGCGCCGCGTCGGCGGTGTGTTCGATGTGACCGCTGGGCAAGTAGGGCGAAGCGATGCACAAGGCGCCGTCGCTGTCCTGAGTCAGCACCACGTCGGCAAACGGCTGCCAAAGGCTGGCGCCCTGACGCCAGGCAATGCCACCGGTTTCCGAGCTGCCGAGAATCTCGGTCGGCCACTGCGCCAAACGCTTATGCAGGCTTTGTGCGGCATCGGTCGGCAATGCGCCGCCCGAGGAAAACACTCGGCGTACGCGGCTCATGGCCGGCCAGTCGAGGTTATCGCCCATGCGCTTGAGCAACGCCGGGCTGGCAACCCAGGCGAACTGCGGGTACTCGCGGCTGGCGCGTTGCAGGTCTTCCGGGAACGCCAGTTGCTTGCGGACAAACACACGCCCGGCGCACAGCGGCCACAGCACCCGGAACAGCAGGCCGTAGATATGTTGAGTGCCCACGCTGCCAATGATGCAGGCCTCGCCCAGGTCGGCGCCCCACAGGTGCTCCAGCGCCTGAACCTCGTTGGCCATCTGGCGCAGGGTTTTCTCGATCCGCTTGGGTTCGCCGCTGGAGCCCGAGGTGCACAGGCTCAGGCGGCATAGATCCAGGTCCAGTTCGGCGGCGGTAAGCGGCGCGTGCTGGAAATCGGCCAGGTGCGCGTCATCGGCCTGATCGGTCAGCCACAGGTCGACATGGGGCGACCAGCGCTGGCGGGTCTGGCTTTGCAAGTCGGCGGGCAGCAGCACGCTGACCCCGGCACGCCAGGCGCCGAGCAGGGCAATCGCCAGTTCTGCGGCGTCTTCCAGGTGCACGGCGATGCGTGTCACACCTTGGGCTTGCAGGCCGGCGGCGAGGCGCAGGGCCTGCTTGCACAGGTCGACGTGATTGAGCGCCGGGTCCGCCGTGACGGTGCGATCCGGTTGAGCCTTGAGCAATAGGTGCTCAAGTGATATCCAATTCATGGGCGGCCTCGTACCCTTTGTCGTAAGAGCCATTCAATGGCAAACAGCAGACCCATCAACCCGTAGGCGATCAGGCCGTTGTACAACGTCCACCAGCTCAGCGGGGCCCAAAGGGTCAGGGCGGCGGCGAGCAAGCCGTTACAGAAGAAAAAAACACTCCAGGCAATCGTCACCTGGCGGGTGTAGCGAATGGCTTTTTCCGGCAGCACCGGCTCGCTCAGACGTGCCAGCCGTTCGGCCACCGGCGGGCCGTATTTCAGGCTCAGGCCAAACAGCCCGAGCATGAAGCTGCTGATCAGCACCGGGTACCAGCGCAGCAACAGCGGGTTATCGAACAGTGCCAGCAACAGGCAAAACCCGATCGCCGCGACCGCCATCCACAGGCTGCCGGGACGACGCCCGCCAGTCAGTGCGCGGGCCAGCCACAGCCCGCCCAACAGCAGGCCGAACTGCCACGGCGCAAAGTGCTCCATGCCGAAATACACCGCGAAGGGGTACAACAGGCCCGCCAGCAGCAGGCCGAGGCCGATCAGACGGCTCATGCGGCCGGCTGGACCAGACGGTAGACCGCCTCGACCACGTCGTTGACGGTGCGCACCGACTTGAATTCTTCGGCGGCGATTTTCTTGCCGGTCTGGCGTTTGATGTGGTCGATCAGGTCGACGGCATCGATGCTGTCGATTTCCAGGTCCTGGTACAGGTTGGACTCAAGGCTTACACGCTCAGGCTCCAGTTCGAAGAGTTCGACCAGGGCATCGCGCAGGGTGTTGAAAATGTCGTCACGAGTTTGCATGGTCCGGTCTCAAGCTGCCTGTTTTGCAATGACGAACGCCGCAAGGCTCGCCACGTTACTGAAGTGATTGCGTGTGTCCTTGGCGTCGGCGTCGATCTTGATGCCGTACTTTTTTTGAATCGCCAGGCCCAGTTCCAGCGCGTCTACGGAGTCCAGGCCCAAGCCTTCCCCGAAGAGCGTCTGCTCGTTGCCGATGTCGTGTTCGGTGATGTCTTCGAGGCCCAGGGCATCGATGATCAGCAGTTTGATGTCCCGCTCCAGGCTAACAGTGTTCAGATCGCTCATCTTCGGCGAGCTCCTTAATGAAGTAAGTGTGCAAATAGTCGTTGAGCTTGCGCGAGGCTTGGGGTGGCGGGCCCTGCGTGGCAAAGGTGTGTGGGTCTATATCGGCCCCGACGCGAAAACTGAAGTGAACGCGTCGATAGGGAATGCGATACCAGGGCTCGGCCTTCGTCAGGGTGCTTGGGCTGACCTTGATCACCACGGGTGTAATGATTTTGGCACCGCGCAACGCAATCGCCGCGCCACCCCGATGAAAGGCCGGCGCCTGGCCCGGTTGGGTGCGGGTGCCCTCCGGGAAAATGATCAGTGTCTGGCCTTCTTTCAGCGCCGTGGCGGCGGCATCGAGCATCTCCATGCTGCCGTCGTTGCTGATGTATTGGGTCGAACGTACCGGGCCGCGGGTGAAGGGGTTTTCCCACAGGCTTTTCTTGACCACGCAGTTGGCGTTGCGCACCAGGCCAATGAGAAACACCACGTCGATCAGCGACGGGTGGTTGGCAACAATCATCTGGCCCGGACGCCCGAGTTTTTCCGCACCTTCGACTTCGTAGGTCAGCACACCGGTGCGGGCCATGAAGCGGATAAACAGCCAGAACAATCGGCTGACGGTCCGCCGCGCCCGTTGTCGATGCGTGCGCGCGTCACCCGGCAGGCAACTGAGCAACGGAAAAATCACCAGCCGCAGACACAACCCGCTGACGCCAAACAGCGCAAAGCTCATGGCGGTGGCGAACAAGCGCCAGTAGTAGGCGTCGCGGGGTTTGCCGGTCACTGGTTGCGTTGCCAGTTCCATACTCGGTTCTTCCAGGCGTGTTGGCAGGTAGTCTGCTCACTGAGTAGCGTACGCAACAGATTCAGGGCATGGGGCCACTGGGCTTTGGGCGCTTCGACGCTGGCGCTGGTCAGGGACAGTTGCCAATCGTCGCCCGGCGTCAGCAACAACCCGACGGCGTAGGGGAACGGCACGTCATCGATCCAGGTGGCATAGGCTTCTGGCGGTTGCTCTTCGGTGACCACCAGCAACACCGCTGGCGCACCCTCGTTGAGCAGCGCCGCGGCCTCTAGCATGCCGTGTTCAAGGCCGTCGCCGGTTGCGGCGAGGGCGGTCATTTCACTGGTTTCGCCGCGCATGATCGACCACAGGCCGATCACCGCGTTATGCACCGACAGGCTGAACTGGGTAGGCGATAACGGCTGTTCGGCCGCCAGGTCACTGAGGATTTCCAGGGTGCGCGGGGTTTCGCCGTGGCGTGAAATAAAGACCAACGGTAGGTGTTCGCGACCATCGGCCAACGGCCAGCCGACGCAAAACGCCATCCGCGCGAGGCGGCTGAGACGGCGGCGCTGCATGGCCGGTAAAAAAGACACATCGGGGGCGGCATCGCTGCTGTCGGGCACGACCGGTTGTCGGCTCCAGGCCTGCCAATCGGCCACGCTTTCGAGCCCAGGGGCCCATGCGCGCCATTGGGCGATGTTGAAGTTGATCACAGATTTATCCCGCCCCTGCGGGCTTCCTTGACGTGGCGAACCGCGTCGAATGGCGGCTGGCACTACACGCGGCGCGGTGGCCGAGTGACGCGCATTATCCCGCTGCGGCTGGCTTGTAGCAAACACTGGTTACATTTTGTGCAGCGATTTCTGCCATTTTCCAGCAAAAAAGCTGTCGTTTGGCCATTATCCGGATTCTGATAAGACCGTCTGCCAGTGGATTCACCTGTTGGCGCATGAACGGCGCCATGCTTTCCCGGCGATTGCCGCTGACGACGTAGTCCGTTCACCATCGAGGTAGCTAACCGGCGTCATCGACTACTACACTCGGTCATTCTTTGATACACGGAGGTTTCGACATGCGGCGCGTGGTGTTCAATCAGAAAGGTGGCGTGGGCAAATCCAGTATTGCCTGCAATCTGGCGGCGGTCAGCGCCAGCGAGGGCTATCGCACCCTGCTGGTGGACCTCGATGCCCAGGCCAATTCCACTCAGTACCTGACGGGCCTGACCGGCGACGATATCCCCATGGGCATCGCCGATTTCTTCAAGCAAACCCTGTCTTCGGGACCGTTTTCGAAGAAAACCCAGGTCGACATCTACGAAACCCCGTTCGACAACCTCCACGTGGTCACTGCCACGGCCGAGCTGGCGGACTTGCAGCCCAAGCTTGAGGCCAAACACAAGATCAACAAACTGCGCAAACTGCTTGATGAGTTGGCCGAGGATTACGACCGGATCTACCTCGACACCCCGCCGGCGCTGAACTTCTATGCGGTCTCGGCGTTGATTGCGGCAGACCGGGTGTTGATCCCGTTCGACTGCGACAGCTTCTCCCGCCAGGCGCTGTACGGCCTGCTGGCGGAAATCGAAGAACTCAAGGACGACCATAACGAAGGTCTGCAAGTCGAAGGCATCGTGGTCAACCAGTTCCAGGCCCGGGCGAGCCTGCCGCAGCAGATGCTCGACGAACTGATCAGCGAAGGCCTGCCGGTGCTGCCGGTGTACCTAGGCAGTTCGGTGCGCATGCGCGAATCGCACCAGGCCAACATGCCGCTGATCCACCTCGACCCACGGCACAAACTGACCCGGCAATTCGTCGAGCTGCACAACCTGCTCGAAAGCGCCTGACCTATCCGGGGCGCATACCGCCCTGTGGCGAGGGAGCTTGCTCGCGCTGGGCCGCGAAGCGGTCCTAAAACCTGACAATGCGGTTTGTTTGTTAAATCACAATCGTCGACTTTACGACGGCTTCGCAGTCGAGCGGGAGCAAGCTCCCTCGCCACAAAAGCCTGAACCGAGCCTTTGCTTACGAGTGATCAAACCCCCTGGCTGCGCAACCAGCTCAGCAATTGCGGTAACGGGAAGGCGCCGCTCTGGCGCGCTACTTCCCGGCCGTTCTTGAACAAAATCAGGCTGGGAATCGAGCGGATCCCCAACTGCGCCGACAACTGCTGATTGGCCTCGCTGTCCAGCTTGGCCAAACGGCATTGACCGGCCAGTTGCTGCGCTGCTTGTTCGAACACCGGAGCGAACGATTTGCACGGCCCACACCATTCCGCCCACACGTCCACCAGCAACGGCAAATCGCCTTTGATCTGGCTGGCGTAGTCGCCCTGCTTCAGGTCGAACGGTTTGCCCGGCAACACCTCGGCTTTGCAGCGCCCGCACTTGGGCTGATCGCCCAGGCGTTCGGCGGGGATGCGGTTGAGGCCGTTGCAGTGAGGGCAGGGGATAAGAAGAGGATCGGTCATGGACGGGCTCCGGAATTCAGGCAATGCAACCAATCTGGAGCCTGCAACGTTGTTTATCAAGGTGTGCAGCGTGACTCAAGGTTGCCGGTTTTCCTGCGGGTCAAAGGTCTTCAATGTTTTCGGGGCCGCCATCGCTGACCAGTCTTGTGAGCTTCACGTTGAAAAATTGCAGCTCTTGAGGGGTGGCCGTTGTCGTCATTTCGTTGCGTAAAAACCTCATCAATCGGGACTGGGTCTGCTTTTCTTTATCCGTCATGTCCCTGACCAGATCAAACCCGTTCGAGGATAACGCGGGCGACTTTTTTCTCATGTAGTAGTAACAACCGATGTTCTCCAGAAGGGAGCTGGCATCCTCTTGTGTGGCTTCTACCGTACTCAAGTATTCACTGAAGGCGTGTTTGAGTGTGGGGCCCGGGGTGGCATGGGTTTTCAGAAAAGCGCACAGCTCTTGCCAGTTGATGATGTGCAACTGGGTGCCCCAGTCAGGGTCTCGGGTGAAATACTGCCCGGTGCCTCTGAAGTACTCAGGGAATTCGTTGTTGCGTGCTGCGATCTCGAAGCTGGTGGTCATCGACGGTATTCCTGTTCTTCACTTTGCTGCGGTGTTCTTGAGCCCGGTGATTGCTAGGCACTGTACGAGAACTGCCTGCGTGTCGATCATGCTGCGTTAAAAACAGGCTCGGAATGCTCATTTACAACCCGTAAACTCCGCTTTCTCGCCTGCTTTTGCCTTGCCTGATCGCCACTCGGCGACTTTTCGTACAGACCTTAGGACAAGTACCAGGTTAAAAACGTAAAGAAACTCTTCCACCTCAACGCTGTTTCCCCCGCCAGAAACTCATCGCGTTGTGCAAGATCGAAGTCCACTACCTCGCCACTGTGTTTGTCGTACACGTAGCAACCTTCCCCCTGAACGCCTGTCAGGCAGATGAAGTTATCCGGCAGTTCCCACACCTCGTGAATGAACCCGGTGGCCATCTCTATTTCATGGCTTGGACCACCAAGGTTGGAGAGTTCCATGTACGAAGAATGGCTCTTGTAGAACGTGATTCGGTAGCGGAGAAAAAACGCTGCAAACTCACTGTTCACAGGCACATCGAGCAGGTCGAGTGCCTGGGTGACTGAGGCTTGGTCTACCGTGTGAATATCGCCCGTCTGCTTCTCGATCAGGTGAACTAACAGCTCAGGAATCATTGGTCTACCTGCGGTCCATCGAGCGTTTTTTTTGCGGCGGATTTTCGGCGCAGCAGGAAGATGCCAGCCTGCACGAGGTGCAAAATAACGCTCAAGAACAGGAGGAGTTTGAAGGTGGGGGAGCGGGTTGCGATGGCCGCAGCGGCCAGAATACCCATCAGCCATTTGGTGTAGAGGCCGAATGTATTACGTTTGCTCGGTAAAGCCTGTTGCTGATCGTCCATGTTCACTGCCAGAAGTTAAAACCATTGCCGTTTCAGGGCCACGCCAGGGTACTTCATCAAGGGTGTGGCTGAAACCTGCGGGTAGCAGCCGCGAGGGCCACTGCTTAATGTTGTTGAATGTCGAGCGGGCCAACTTTTTGCTCTAGCGCCCGGACAAACGCGGCCTCGGACGCAAACGGCGATGTCTCCAGAAAGTCGATGAACCACTCCAGCTCCAGCGCGGTAAACAGGTATCGCCATTTGGGTTCTTTGGCTTCGCTAGCGGGCACGGTACAGCCACCGAGGCCATGCCCTTTACCTTCATAAAACATGAAGTAGTCATCGCTGTAGCAATAGCCGATCAACTTGGGCCATTCAGCACTGTGGGGTTGGTGCGGCACCAGGTCCTTCTCGGCGATTATGTAGTAGCTTCGAACTTTGTGTGCGTGTCGCGCGGGGTTGCAGCTTGAGAGCCTGCCCAGGCAACACATGGCTTTGTCGGTGTTATCCATCCAGGCCGATTGTTTTCTCTCCAGTTCCGTAAACGCCCCGTCGGCGCCGGCGCGGTAGAACATCAACCAACCGTCTCGCCCTTCGTGGACGATCAAGCAGGTACAACCATGGCCTTCGACCGTCAGTGACCAGCAGCCGAAGAACTCCCGGCAGTCTTCGAATTCAACGACGTGGAACCCGGTACGCTCAACAGCGTCTTGCAGTTCGGGGTAATTCAAACGGTGACTCCTGTCTTGTCAAACATGCACATCCCGTTAGCTGGCGACGCCGCGATCACGGCCGGGTTTGAACATCAGCAACTCGTCCCGCTCACGGTTGCGGCAGCCCTGTAAAAACGCCAGCGCCAGAGCAGGGGTTGCCCTGTAGGCGTCAAAGCAGGCCTGGTCGATTTCGTAATACTCCTCGTAATCAACCATGCGGTTGCTGACCGGTATCGAGAGGTAAAACCGCCCCGACTCTTGTTCGATGCCCAGGGAAAAGCGTTCTACCCGGTCCACAAAAACGTCGTTGAACTTCATGGTGAAGGGGCCTGATGGTGAGTTGAAATCAGCATCTCAGCTCTACATATTCCTTGAAGAACATGAAAAAGCTGTCTGCCAGGGTATTTTCGATGCGTCTTTGGAAAACGTTGTAACTGACGACGGCTCCGCCCCCGGCTGAGTGACAGTCCACCGCCCAACACACCTCGTCATCGTGCAAGTAGATAACCGCCAAGTGAGAGGGCAACTGGAACTCGGCTCGACAGTAAACGGTGTTGTAGTGGATCGTTCCCCCAATGGCTATCGACGCATCATCGTCTGCGATCCCGCCGATTGCCGACTCGACAACGCCGCCGCCACCGCAGGTCATGAGGAACTCAATCAGGTCGTCAGGGAACCTCAGGTCGAGCAGTGTTTCAAGCGTGATGACTTCCTGACGATTGGCGGGTGGAAACCAGAAGGTTTCTTCACCTGTGTTATCAAGTTGTCTGGCCAGTGCCGGGTAGTCATGCATAAGCAGTCTCCGGCCGAGTACACCGATTCAAAAGGACTGCGCTCGGCTTGGCTCGATGTTGATAAAGGCGTCATTTTCCAGGTAAAAAATGAATGCCCTGTACGCCAGGGGTAAATCGAATGCCGGGCATTGTTCCCGCAGGTTGAGTACTACGGACTGCACATCATCACACTGGACGACGTAGCGGTAATGTAGCTTGGAAATCGCCACCGGATTGTCATTGCCATCATAGTCATCGAAGCCATCGGGGTTTTCCACAATCGCTACGCAATCGAGGCCCCAGCGGCTTTTATCCACAGGCAAATAGAGGGCTGTTTGCCAGTCCAGCGTGTCTGCGTTTGCGAGCAGCGCCGACAGTGTCTTGTAGTTCATATGAAAACGCTCCCTGAGCCAGACATCACGGGCTTCTGGTAAACACATCGCCCGTTAGGGTGATTGTGCAGCGCTCGATATTTACGGAGTGCAAGTTGTTGATGATGTGCCGTGGGTCCTTTCCAGCCCCGAACAGATAGTCAACGATATCAATGAACAGATAGTCCAGAATCAATGCTTCGGCGATTGCAGCGTGCTCCCGAACGAGTGTGATGAAATCCGGGTACCCAATGGCCGCCAGTTCGGGGAGGTCTTCGTAGCCTTGCTGTTTGTCATCGGTGATGCAGTCATCGATGAACGAATTTGCTTTGCTCTCGAAGCCGGGTTGAAGATCGTTTAGATCGACACAAAACTCGAACGGTTTAGTCGCAAGCGTCGTGCTATGCCCAAAACCCATGCTCCTGTAGCTGACTGAGGATGAGTCGATGGCTTTTCCTTCCAAACGAAAAATCACCCGTAATTCTCCTTGAGTGGCACTAAGGCGAGACCCTGTGTCTTTAATCTTCGGTATTTTTCAAGCTGAAGCAGAGTTTTTCCAGCTTTTTTGTTACCTGCTCAATGGCCGATGGGCTGGGCCGTTTGGTGCTGACGGCCGCGTAGATGTCGTTAAGGGTCACGTCCGCGTCTTTGGGGGTGAGGTTCGAAATCAGGTTGGATTCAATCTTGAATCTCAATAAGTGGGGCTAGACTGTTTTTTCGAAGCATAAATTTGTTGGTGGTCTATTTTTCGCTGTATCTGAATTTTCCGACATGCAAGAACTGTTTGTCTCTAATGGTGTTTGTTTCTAGAGTGACAGGCGTCTCATGATCATAAATCAAGACTATTGTGTCTATGGTGGTTTTGTATAAATGAGCCGAACTGCTATTAATCGCGTTCAGAAGTGCTGTGTCATAGGAACAGCCTGTAATGGCTTCTGCCAATGAGTACGTTGGTTTGACGATGTCTATTTCAATCAAGTCATTGTCTATGAAGCCCAGCGAAAATGCACGAGTGAACGCTGAGCCCAGAGAGTCCCCGTCTTCGGAATAGGACGGACTCACGATTTCCTGCAGGGTTGTGATGTCCCAGTGGGTATTCGCAATCCAGATCGAGACGGTTTTGGTCACATTCATTTAACTCTCTGGGTATTATTCATTGTTTTGTGTTCAGTCATGGTGATTACTTCTTAATCGTTCGCACCATTGGCTGGCAGATAAGGATGATTAGCTAGTGGGTAAGTCGTTTGGTTGTTGAGGCTTTACTTGTGTTGGTTCTATATCAATGAGCCGGGTTGTCGGGCCATCCGACCGCAGGCGTTCTGTTGCCAATGCGGGCCAGCGCTTGCGGTTGCGAAGCTTTACAACGCTGTAGGTGAAGTCATGAATGCTGTTCATGGGTTGGAGAAAGACTGCGCAAATCAACATGATTACGCTACCTAAATCCAGGAAGTTCTTTCCATCAGCGGCTTTATATTCGCTGGCGACAAAGTTCCATGTGTTGCGTAAGACTTTTCCTGCGCTGTCAGCTATCTCTAGCTGGCCTTTAACAAAGGTATCTGACTCGCTATGGTTCCCGTGTTCATCGAACCATGGTCCGTTATTCATGTAGGAACGCAAATATTCCCAAAAACTCTCCTGTAGTTTCAGGTTTTTAGCCATCGGTAATCCAAGGCTGATAAGTAGTTGTTTTTCAGGATGGCCAAAGCATTGAACCAGCACCTCAAGAGATGCATGACGAGTGCCGCCGGTATAAGGTCCTACCATTTCAAACTCGTAAGCAGCTGCCGCGATACCGTCCCAGGGAGTATGGTACAAGTCGCCATCGTGCTGAAAGTAAACTTCCCGTGTGCGACGGTTGAAAAGAATCGGAGGGGGGAGAGGGCGGAATACTTCCCAGAGAAAAGGGTATGATAAATAAAAGAGCAGCCATAGCTGCTGATCTCAAGGCGCTTTGAAAGTCACCATCTAGCAAGTCAGAAATTGCTAGCACGGAAAGTCCTAATCCACCGACACCTGCTAGTGCCCCAGTAAGCATTCCTCTATATGCTCCGTCACCTGCGGATATTGTCAGAAAATTATCTTTCTGATCCTCAATTTCAAATAAACCCATGGGTGGTTGACCTGTGGGTTTATCCGCATAGAGGATTGCACTTGGATTGTTACCGCTGAGTTTCTCAGACAGCAGAGTGCGTAGCGTATTGAGATTCATGGGTCAGCTCAGGTCCGCTGGAAAGCAAGCGTTCAATTTTTTGCCTTGGCAGGCATCCAAAGAACAGGAAGGCTTCGATTTGGCCGTCATACAGGATGCCTTTCTGTCGAGTAGCTCTAATCATCAACCACGGTGCACATCATCATAATCATCCGCTTTGGGCGTCGAGTGAATGCCCTTGGCTTCTTGTGCGCGGTAGTAGGCTTCGATGCTCAGGGTCGGGTCTATTCTGGCTCTCAGGATGCACGGCTGGTTTTGCCATGGGTAATCATGGTTGCCCTGCATCATCGCTGGCCGTTCGGTGCTCTCCCACACCGAGTACTGCAAGTCGCGCCAACGGCGTGGTGGCCTGTTGACGAGGGCGTCATGAGTCGCGGTAGTCGGGTCCAGGTGGCGGAACTGTTCCAGAATCGGAAGTTCAGGCAACGGCTGACTGACGTCCATGTAGCGCTGCAAGGTATCCCAGAAGGCCAGGCACTCTTCGCGGTTCATGCCCAGAGATTGCAACTTGCTGCCCAGGAATACTTCGAAGCTGCTGTAGCGGTGATGAAGCCAGACAGCCATGCCACTGTCGCCATGAGCACCAGGGCGAAACTCCATAGTGGCGTCGAATTCGTAGAACGGTGCGGTGAAAGGTGCACGGAAGCGGCGGGCGACGGTGAGCATGCCGGTTTGTCGGTTGAACTCACTGCCGTCGTGTTTGAACACTCGCAGATAAAGACCGAGCACATAGTCCCAACCGATAACGCCCATGAATACGGTGATTGCCATGGCAGTACTGCCGATGATGAGGTTATTTCCGTAGACTGGACTTTCATGTGCCGCGATAGATGCTACCAGGCATGTAAGTACACCAGTTCCTGTCTGAATTAAATAATATGTGTAATTGCTTTTTGTTGAGCGGGTAAACCAAATACTCAGTACGATCATAGCAATGGAAAGAAAGCATGTGAATAGTATTAGAGGTGCCGTTATGGAGTGTCGTTGTATTTTTGTAAAATCTGCGGAGTACACGCCGATAGTGGCGGATAGTACAAGTCCCCATAAAGCCCAAGGTATAAAAATGATAGATGTCCATTTAAGAAAAGGGAGCAGTATCAGGAGCTTGTTAACGTTCTCAAATCGCCAGCGTTGATGGTTGATGAAAATATCATGGCTGCTCTCTGGATTAGATATATCATTGATTTTGCTCTGGAGTTGAACGTCTACACTCTTCCAGGGTTCCCGATTGGCATAGTGTCCCCAATGAAGAGTCGTACGCATTAGACCCGAGCGATTGGCGTCGCCAGGCCACTTATGGGGAGGTTGCGCAGGAACCGCCCCGCTGTTGAATGCAGAGAGGTCATAATTTATGGGGGGATTAGTCACAGCGTACATATCTTGAAAGACCGTATTGTTCTCAGCCAGCAGGGCATATTATTGGCTTCATTAATCACTGTAGTTCACATGCTGAGCCATTAAGTTGGGGCGGGACAGGGTATCAATGGCGTCAATGCGCCCCAGCATTTCCTTGACCTTGGTCTTGAACGTTTCGTCGTCCATGTCGATCCAGTAGCGGGGTTGGCGTCCGCTGGCACGGTCGGCTTCGGCACTCACCGGGTCGAGATGACGGTGGGGCTCATAGAGAGGCAGGTCCGGCAGTGGACGGCTGACATCCATGAAGTTCTGGAAAAAATCCCATAATGCGCAAGGCTTTTGCTCGGTGTTGTCAGGTGTGATCAGGCTATTGAAGTTGATGCGGATATCCCGGTAACGATGAATCAAAAAAAGTCCGATCATGGGCAGGCCCTGGCGGTCCGGGGTCGTGACGAGGTAGGCATCGAACTCGTAGAACGGTGCAATGTGTTCGCCGATGACGCCTGTTTTTTTGAAATCTTTATAATCAAAGACGGTAACCAGGCCAGTACGACGATTCAGCTCCCAAAGTGGACCTTTGGGGGGGCGGAACCAAACTTTCGGGAAATAGTTAATGACGGTGTATCCAACTCCCCAGAAGAATAGTGGTAGAAAGATAAATGGCCAAAATCCCATCATGAGCACTTCAAAGAATCCTAGCTTTATATCTGCATCTCTTGAAACAATATGAAGGCCTAGGCTAACAACTGTGTATAGGGGGGCAGCAATAAAAAATATACCTTTTCCCGCCGTGGCCAGATATATCCAGAGCTTTGAGCTTATAGGGAGTTGTGCCAGGCGAAAGCGCTCATGATCATATTTTTGATGTAGCTCGACACCTTCAAATGTAGGGGGCACATAGGTGCCATTGGCCTTCTTCTCTTCTTTTTTCTTTTTTACTTGTTCCCAAAAACGCATATCGTTGGGTGTGGGGTCTTCCATGATGCAGCTTGGGGCTACATCTTGAGTGTTGCCCCAAGGTAAACGTGTGCCAGAAAATTTACTGAACCAGCTGCGTTCAGAAGAGGTTGGTTGGTTTGGAACTTGATCTAGTCTATATGCATCGGACGAGTAGTGGATTGGTGGCGCACTTTGATTAGTCATTTCCAAGCACCTTATGAGTGTGTTTGGTACTTGTCAAAATAAAAAATATTTGCTCCATTAGGGGCAGAGTCCGTATCCGATGAGCCCAATAATTTTTATGGCTCATGATCCATTTAGATATTGTTTGTTGTCAGTTTTGGTGCCCGGCTACGATGGATGCTATCGTAATCGTCTGGGTCGATGGTCGCTAGATAAGATTAGTCATTTATTGGGCGCGTCGTCTTATTTCTGGGGCTTTTCTTGCATTGGTTCTATATCAATGAGCCGAGTCGTCGGGCCATCCGGCCGCAAGCGCACTGTTACCAATGTTGGCCAGCGCTTGCGGTTACGAAGTTTGGCTATGCGGTAAGTAAAATCCTGAATGCTGTTCATAGGCTGGAGTACCAAGGCGCTGATGAACATGAGCAGGTCTCCTAAGTCCAAGAAGTTTTTGCCGCCTGAAGCTTTATACTCTGCGACAATACGCTTCCAAGTAGTCTGGACGATTTTTCCTGCGTTTTCGCCTATTGCTAATTGACTTTTTACGAACTCATCTGACTCGCTGTGATCGCCGTTCTCATCAAACCAAGGTCCGTTATTCATGTAGGACCGCACATATTCCCAGCAGCTTTGCTGCAACTCGAGGCTTTTACCCATCGGTAAGCCAAGACTGATAAGCAATTGCTTCTCAGGATGGCCGAAGCATTGAACCAGTATCTCAAGAGAGGCGTGACGTGTGAGACCGCTGTGAGGTCCCATCATTTCAAACTGGTAAGCTGCTGCGGCGATCCCGTCCCAAGGAGAATGGTACAAATCTCCATCGTGTTGAAAATAAATCTCACGAGTACGACGGTTAAAAAGGACTGGAAGGGGGAGAGGGCGGAGTACTTCCCAGAGGAATGGTAGGATGAATAAGAGAATAGCTAGAGTTACCGACTCCAACGCTGCCTGAAAGTTTTTATTAGACAGATCCAGTATAGCTATTGCTGCAAACCCTAATCCACCGACACCTGCTAACGCTCCGGTAATCATCCCTCTATATGTTCCGTCCCCTGTGGCAATTGCCAGACAATGTTCTTTCTGGTCCTCAACGCTAAACAAACTCATAGGCGGCTGGCCGGTGGGTTTATCTGAATAAAGGATTGCACTCGGATTATTACTGCTTAGCCGTGTGGCTAGCAGAGTGCGCAAAGTCTCTAGGCTCATTGTGTGGTACAGGCTCGGATTGATGATGAGTAGCTAAAATCCCTCATTGAACTGGTAAGTCATCTTGTTGTTTGGACTCTTCTTGTACTGGTTCGATATCAATGAGCCGAGTTGTCGGGCCGTCCGTTCGTAGGCGTTCTGTTACCAATGCGGGCCAGCGCTTGCGGTTACGCAGCTTTACAACGCTGTAGGTGAAGTCATGAATGCTGTTCATGGGTTGGAGAAAGACTGCGCAAATCAACATGATTACGCTACCTAAATCCAGGAAGTTCTTTCCATCAGCGGCTTTATATTCGCTAGCGACAAAGTTCCAAGTGTTGCGTAAGACTTTTCCTGCGCTGTCAGCTATTTCTAGTTGGCCTTTAACGAAGCTGTCTGACTCGCTATGGTTCCCGTGTTCATCGAACCATGGTCCGTTGTTCATGTAGGAACGCAAATACTCCCAAAAACTCTCCTGTAGTTTCAGGCTTTTAGCCATCGGTAATCCAAGGCTGATCAGTAGTTGTTTTTCAGGATGGCCAAAGCATTGAACCAGCACCTCAAGAGATGCATGACGGGTGCCGCCGGTATAAGGTCCTACCATTTCAAACTCGTAAGCAGCCGCCGCGATACCGTCCCAAGGCGTATGGTACAAGTCGCCATCGTGTTGAAAGTAAACTTCACGTGTGCGGCGGTTGAAAAGAATCGGAGGGGGGAGAGGGCGGAATACTTCCCAGAGAAAAGGGACTATAAATAGTAATGCAGCTACAAGCGCTGTTATTAATGCAGGTTGAATTTTTCCATCTAGCAGAACTAGAAATGCTAGTACAGCAAACCCTAATCCACCCACACCGGCTAGTGCGCCGGTGAGCATCCCCCGATATGTCCCGTCGCTGGATGCAATTGTCAAGTAGTGTTCTTTATGTTCCTCTATATCAAATAAACTCATTGGTGGCTGACCGGTGGGTTTATCTGCATGAAGGATTGCACTCGGATTATTGCCGCTTAGTTTCTCAGACAGCAGAGTACGTAACTTATTCAGACTCATGGGTCAGCTCAGATCCGCTGGAAGGCAAGCGTTCAATTTGTTGCCTTGTCAGGCATCCAAAGAACAGGAAGGCTTCGATTTAATCGTCATACAGGATGCCTTTCAGTCGAGTAGCTCTAACCATCAACCACGGTGCACATTGTCATAATCGTCCGCTTTGGGCGTCGAGTGAATGCCCTTGGCTTCTTGCGTGCGGTAGTAGGTTTCGATGCTTAGGGTTGGGTCTATTCTGGCTCTCAGGATGCACGGCTGGTTTTGCCACTGATATTTAAGATTACCTTTCATCATGGCGGATCTTTCGGTGCGTTCCCAGACCTGGTATTTCAAGTCGCGCCAGCGGCGTGGCGGGCGCTTGGTGAGTTTGTCATGAGCAGCGGTGGTTGGGTCGAGATGGCGGAATTGCTCAAGGATCGGTAACTCCGGCAATGGCTGGCTCACGTCCATGTAGCGCTGTAAGGTATCCCAGAAGGCCAGGCACTCCTCTCGGGTCATGCCGAGCGATTGCAACTTGGCGCCCAAGAACACTTCGAAGTCGCTGTAGCGGTGATGCAGCCAGATGGCCATGCCACCGTTACCGTGAGGGCCGGGGCGAAACTCCATGGTGGCGTCGAACTCGTAGAACGGGGCAGTGAAAGGTGTGCGGAAGCGACGGGCTACAGTGAGCATGCCGGTTTGCCGGTTAAACTCACTACCGTCGTGCTGGAATACGCGCAAGTAGAGTTCAAGTAAAAAGTCCCAGCCGACCAGCCCCATGAAAACGGTAGTAGCCATAGCGGCACTGCCGATCAAGAGGTTGTTTCCGTAGATTGGGGTGCCGTATGTAGCAATGGACGCAGCTAAACAAATAGCAAATCCAATACTGGTTTGAATTATGTAGTTTTTATACTTTGGAGTGTCTGACCACATATACCAACAACTTAGCCCCATCATTATTAATGAGAATAATGGTATGATGGAGGCTATTGCCATGGATGTGTAGACGCCATATGCCTTGGTGACATTGGCTAAAGGTGTATGCATTGCACCTGACATTACGAGGGTGAATATTATCCAAGGAATGAAAGCAATTGATGACCACTTTAAAAGTGGGGCTATAGTTAATATTTTATTAAGGCTTTCGAATTTCCATCGCTGATGGTTTTTATACAAGTCATTGCGTTTTTCGGCGTTGGAAATATTGGCTCTGCCGGATTTAAGTTGTACGGAAACCTCTTGCCAAGGCTCGCGGCTGGCATAGTGCCCCCAGTTGAGTGTGGTTCGCATTAGGCTGCTGCGGTTCGCATCGGCAACCCATTTATGAGGGGGTAGTATTGGAATATTTCTGCTGTTGTAGCAAGAAGAGCTATAATCATGTAGGCCGGTTCTCGATGTATTCATATCGCTGCAAAGTCCGTTTGTTCAATCAGCCAGTAAGGTACGTCATTAGCACCGTCACTGTCTGTGGGTTGTGGGCCTGGATAAGGTTGCCATGCACTGGGTTTAGGCTGGGGTAATTGAATATGTTGATAGCCTGGAAATAAGTCAGTAGGCCCACATTTTTCTTCCCCTAGTCCAAACTGACCATAGATTCGTAAACAATATTCATACGTTGCCGAAGCTCGGCGTGGGTCGCGGACAGGGACTACTTCATGCTGCTTGTTAAATATGAAGAGGATTCTTGTGCTATCTAATGCAATAGCACCTATTTTTTCTTTTTGGATATCGATTCTAGAAGGTGATATGTTTGTGTTTGTTCTAATTCTGCGGATTTCTTTAGCGTTCACCTTAAAGTTAAAACCGCTTTTGAAGTGATTCAGTAGCGGAGTTTGCAACTCCACTGCCCAGTCGAGAGATTCTGGCTTTAGCGGACTTCGACTAATCTCATTGTTCAGTCTATTCCTATCAGCAGGACTGGCTTTTTCGAGCCAGTTTTGCAGGCGAGCAACCTTAAAGCGTGGCGAGCCTAATGCTCCTAGCAACTGTTGATAAGCAACTAATGGATCATTTAGATGTGCTAGGCGATCACTAGTGCCAAATGGACCCTGTTTTACCGCTTGTTCGATGGCGCTATTTGCTAGCAAAGCACTACCCACAAGTCCAGCAACAAACAAAGCAATACCTACTCCCAGCACCCAGGGGTTTGCTAAAATGCCAATAGTGTAAAGCGTCCATATGCCGGAGCCAACAGATGCAATAATGTAGGCTACAGCGACGTCATTTTCTCCTTGTCGAAAAGAGCGTACTGCGTCCCATGCGAACAACGCCGTAGTGGCCGCTAAAGCTGTACCAGCACCAATACGGCTTAAGTTAAGCCACGAATTTCCCGTTCGCGCTTCAAGGTTCTTCGCCCAATTTGGATACCGCTCACTAAGGTTGAGTCGACCATCTTCCCAAAATGTGTACCAGGGATTGTCGATGGCTCCGGATTCTAATAGCAATTTCATTGCGATATTGTTTGTGGCTAGTACAAGATCGGCACTAGCTGCAAGTAGTCCCGCCCCGAATCGCATGGACTCACCGCTCTCATACAGACTTTTTGCCCCAACGGTATTGGCATACAAACTGAACGCTGCAAACGCTGTTGCTATCCCAGGGAGTACTACACTTTTCGATAATTTGTCTGCGGCCGGTAGCACCGAAGTACGACTACGCCATTTTAAATACTCCTGAACCAGCGGGTCGTCGGCTGGTCCTGCCACCACCGTGATATGGCCTAAGCTGACTTTTGCGAGGTGATTTTTATTTGCAATCTTCCCACTGGTAGTGCCGGTGATCTCTCCGTTCTTATTGACCATATTGGAGTAGAGAAAGTTGTCCGCGGTATAGGTGCGGCGCTCTGCGAGCGATAGTCCAAAGCTGTAGTCACCACCATGAGCTCCGAGCACTATCAAGTCTTGCGCAATGGCTCCGCCTTGACCAATTAGCTGGAACCTCTGGGCTTTACTATGCAATTTATTAGCAAATGTAAAGCCGGGTCCGAAGGTTCGGACCAGATCAGCCTGAACTACATGTTCGCTCTCAGCTACCGCCTTTACGACTAACGCACTAGCTTGTGCGAGGTGGTTTGCTACTTCGTCAATCGCTAGCGCGACGTTTTGGCCAATATATACATCCGTGAACAACGACAACGAACTTAGCCCCATTCGTTCAGGCTCAACATTTTTTCGGTCGAGCTTGAGTGTTTTTAGTCGTTGTGCAGTTGGTGGAAGTTCACCGTTAGTTTCAGGTAACAATCCTTTAGTAAGCTCATGCGTGGCCTCGAGCAGTTGTCGGCTGAGCTTGAATACAGCCATGCTGATTTTACTGTCTTCGGGTTCGATGCATCGGGGGTCGGACTTTTTCGGGGAGCGGCTTAATACTTCCAGCAACTCGATCAGCAAAGCATAAGGTTCCAGTAGGCGCTCGTCCTTACTGTGCAGGTAATCGTTCCAGATGGCGGGTAGTTTTTTACTGACCAACTCCAGCATACGCTCTTGCTGACGATATAGGCACTCACGCGCCTGTTCGCGCTCTGTATGCAGCGTGGATTTTTTTAGCGCGTCCTGGTCAATGTACGGTTGCAGGTCTTTCAGAGAGCCGGAAGTCGAAATGGCTTCTCGATAGAGCAACTCGGCGTAGTGACCAAAAGGTTGGTGAGGAACCAAAGCGTTGAGCGCTTGTAGTAACTCTACTGAAAGCCGGGTTTGTGCAACCGCGTGGCGGAACGCAAACAGCGGATCTTCGAGTATGAAGCCCACTAACTGTGGGTAGCCGCGCAACTGATATTCGTTGAGCAGGTCGGTGCCTTCCGGCAACTCGGAAGGCGATGGTGGTGGAGTTAGTTTCAGGTGTGCAGCCAGTTCCTGATGACGCTGATCCAGTTGTGTGATCAGTTCCGTGGCGGGCACTGTCTTGAGTTCAGGTGTGAAGATCGAAGGGTCTATGAGCAGGGTTTCAGCGTGCAGTTCGCGGGCGCGTAGGCCACCGCTTTGGCCGGTGATCGGAAAGGCTGGAAAGACTTGGGTCGCTTTCCAGTGCTGTTGCTCGCCAGCCGCTGCGGGCCAGGCGCAACTCATGTCCTGACTGCGGTCTTTGATCCGTGAGGATTTCGCTTCGAGCCAATCAATGTATTCCCACGTCCATGGCAGCTCGCTATAGGCCATGCTGAGTTGGTTGCCGACGAACTTGCCCTGCAAAAACATGGGCAGCAGGATGAGGTGCTGCTTTACGCCGACTGGCTCGCGGTCGTCGGCCTTGCCCCCTTGCTTGGCGATTTTGCGCCAGTGCGCAAGGTCAACTTCGAACAGTTGGCCTTTGCCGTCGGTCTCCAGCTCTCGCCATAGTTTGTTCTGGCGGAACACGTAAATCCGGCCGGCGCGTGGCAGTGCGCTTTTCGGGGTTTCATGGACCTTGTCATACCCCGGCAAACGCGCCAGCGGTGTCACGGCCAGCAGTGTGTTGTGCTGGTGCTTTTCTTCTTCTTCGGTGGTTTTGGCATCCACCATGATCGGAATCTCGAGAACCCCGCCATCGGTACGCTGAACGTTCAGTGCCAGTCGTAGCTTTTGCTCATTCTCGTATTCGGTTTTCTTGCGAGTGCCTTCGCTGATGGGCTTGTCGTTGAAACTGCTCATGCCTTGCCCTCCGGGCCCAGTAATTTCAGTTGGTCGCCGGATTCAGGGTCGCCCCAGACATCAACAATCAGTTCCAGTGGTCCTTTCTTCGAGGGCGGTTTCTTTGGCACGGGGGTATTGGCCTGTGCGGCTCCGGGTTTTTGCCCCACTGGCGCGGTGTCTGCCGGTTTTGGTGGAACAGGCAACAACGGCACCGCCCCCGTCCCGTTCCCGGCGCTTCCTCCCGAGTTCATGTTGATCACCGGGCCGCTCAGGGTTACGCCGCCGCCGTCGATTTTGACGAAGCTGCCGCCGCCGACGAGGGTCATTTCGCTGCCGGCTTCGAGGACGACTTTGAGGCCGCTGCTGAGGTGGATTTCCTGGCCGGCGTCGATGAACTGGCTGGTGCCGAGTTTGATGTGCTGGTTCACGCCCACGGTGAGGTGGTCGCTGGCCTGGGTTTCGACTTTGCGGTCCGCGTGGACGGTGTGGTGTTCTTCGACCTTGAACTCGCTGTAGCTGTTGGCTTCGACGGTGTCGTGGCGTTCGTTGCCGACGCGGATTTTCTGGTCGTGTTCGATGTTTTCGTCCCAGTCGCGCTGGGCGTGCAGGAAGATCTGTTCCTGGCCTTTCTTGTCTTCGATGCGCAGTTCGTTGTAACCGCCACCGCCCGGTGAGCTGAGGGTCTTGAAGGTGCTGCGGGTCTTGTTCGCCGGCAGGGCGTAGGGGACGGTGTTTTCCTTGTGGTACAGGCAGCCGCTGACCAGTGGCTGGTCGGGGTCGCCTTCAAGGAACGTCACCAGCACTTCCATGCCGATACGCGGGATGGCGATGCCACCGTAATGGGCGCCGGCCCAGGCCGAGGAGACGCGCAGCCAACAGCTGGTTTTGTCGTCGGCCTGGCCTTCGCGGTCCCAGTGGAACTGCACCTTCACGCGGCCGTACTGATCGCAGTGGATCTCTTCACCCTTGGGGCCGGTGACCACGGCGCTCTGGCTGCCGAGGATGCGCGGCTTGGGGTGGTTCAGGGGCGGGCGGTTGGGCACATCCCAAGGGGTGGCCTGAAAGCGGTTGCGGTAACCCTGGTGGAAGTCGTCCTTGAGGGCCGTGGTGTCGCTGGTCACCGACTCTTCGAGGACCTGCGGCTGTTTGCCTTCGTGGAGGATTTCGGTGAGCAGCCAGAGGTCGTTCCATTTGGCTTTTGGGTGTTGCTTGAGGGCCAGGAAGTGACCGCTGACCAGCAGCGGCTGATCGCTTTTGCCTTCGGCCAACTGGAAGTCGCTGCGGTGGCGTTCCAGGGCGCGGGTGGCCAGGTGCTTGCCGCGCTCGCGGTCGGTGAAGCGGCCGGGGTAGTCGTAGTCTTCGAGGTTCGGCTTGGCATCGCCAGGGGCGGCGCTTTCGAGGGTGATGCGCGGTTTCTCGAAGTCGTAGTCGCGGCGCGTGGTGCGGCTGGTGCGGGTTTCCAGGCGCAGGTCGAAGCGCTTGATCACCGGGTCGTTGGCGACCATGCCGGAGTCTTGCTGGTAGGCCACGGGGGCGAGTTTGGGGAACACCGTCTGGTCATCGCCGAACACCAGTTTGTGGCCCGTGGCGCTGTGCTGGAAGTGGTAGTGGATACCTTCTTCCTCGCACAGGCGCTGGATGAAATGCAGGTCCGATTCATCGTACTGAACGCAGTACACGCGCTCGGGATAAACCGCCCCTAGCTGGAACTGGTAGGCGTTGCTCTGGATGCCGTGTTCTTCAAGCACCTGGCCGATGATTTTCGGCACGCTGAGGTTCTGGAAGATGCGCTGGTTGATGCGGTGCGCAAGGTAGGACAGCTGCGGGCGCAGGGTCACGGCGTAGCGCGTCAGGCGCTTGCCGGAATCGCCTTGGGCGGCGCGATAGATCTGCCCGTGGATGCCGCTGCCGTCGGGCGACATTTGCAGGAACGCGGGTTTGTGCAACAGGGTTTCGAGGTTCAGGTCCGGTCGTTCGCTGACCAGTTCGACCTCGATCTGAAACGGCTGGCTGATGGCTTCCCGGCCTTTGAAGGCGAGTACCTGGAGATCGTTCTCCAGACCTTCGATGGTCAGGCTGAAGTGAGTCTGATTGGCCGGAGCGAACATCCATTGTTCCTTTTGCAGTCTTGCGGCGCGCGTCGGCACCGGGTGAGGGTGTGGACGAAGGCTGGAATTCTATAGGGCATAAACGACATCGGCCAGCAAAGCTGGCCGATGTGTTGTAACGGTCGGCCAGACTTAGCCAGCGACCGGGGAACGCCAGTCATCGGAACCCGAAGTACCGGATACTTCGTGGGTCCAGGTGATTTTGCGGTAGGTGAAGTGCACGTCTTCCAGGTGGGTGAAGTGCGAGTTCGACGGGTCCTGGCAGTTGTGCATGTAGTCCTTGATGTCCACGATGATCGCGTCTTCAAGTTTGGTGGTGTAGTAGTGCTCTTGGGTGCCGGCAGCGGAGGTGCGGTACCACTTGATTTCGATAGTGGTCATGCGCTCGCCCGAAGTCAGGGCAGCCAGCAGCAGTGGGGAAGCCTTGTCGAAGACTTTGGTGATAACCACTGGTTTGTGAACGCGTTGGCCGGTTGGTTGGCCGGACTGCGGGTCACGCGGGATGATTACTTCGTGGCTGAAACCCTGAACCATGACCTGGTCTTCGTGACCTTCCTGGTAGGTGTTGCCAACGGAGTCAGCGGTGAAGGCGCCGGCGGTGATCAGGCCTTGTTTCTCGCCGGTGACGGACATATACGCTGGTGTTGCCATGGATGCTCTCCTTGCTTACATAAATGAGATAGCCCGGGGGCGAAATCGCCCGGTGGGTGATCTTTATGTATCAAGGTTTGTGCCATGTATGAAAATTACTAGTTAAATCAACTAGTTATGTGTGTCACGCGTGGGATTTTGCCTTCTGGCGTGTAGGAAGGGTCGCTAAAGTGCGCAAGAAGTTGCGCAGTACTGCGCAAGAAGTTGCGCACTCGGCTACAGGCCAGGTGGGCCGTGGGCTGTAGGGGAATTACGGGCGGATTTCTGGAAACAAGTGCGCAAGAAGTTGCGCACTTGGGTTTTGGGCTTCGCGGGTGGGCGAGGTGAGATGAGGCGGGAGCAAGCGCTAATGCCTGTCAGTTAAGAGTTTAAGCACCGCAGTCCTTGTGGGGCTTGCTCGCGAAAGCGGCGTCACAGTCAACATTGATGTTGAATGCAATGCCCTCTTCGCGAGCAAGCCCGCTCCCACAGGTTACGTGCCTTAACTGACATGCATTAGGAGCAAGCGCCTCATTTCATGTTGCCGATCCTTGGGGGATGGGGAGTGGATCAGGCTGTGACGGGAACTCGCCAGTCATCGGAACCGGAAGTATTTGAGACGACATGCTCCCACGTGATTTTGCGGTAGCTGAAGTACACGTCTTCCAGGTGGGTAAAGTGCGCGTTGTTCGGGTCCTGGCAATTAGGCATGCGCGACTGGATTTCAATGATGATGGCGTCTTCCAGCGTGATGGTGAAGTACAGCTGTTGATGACCTTCAGCAGAGGTGCGGTACCACTCCAGGTTGCACTCGATCATTTTTTCACCGCTTGTCAGGGCGGCGAAAAGCAGGGGAGAGCACTTGTCGAACGTTTTGGTGATCATCAACGGTTTGTGAACACGTTGGCCGGTTGGCTGGCCGGATTGAGGGTCGCGGGGAATGATGACCTGGTGATTGAAAGCCTGAACCAGAATCTGATCTTCATGGCCCTGCTGGTAGACATTACCGACCGAATCCGGCGAGAAGTTACCCTCGGTGATGAAACCTTGCTTAGTGCCCGTTAGAGCCAGATACGCGGGTGTTGGCATGTGAGCTTTCCTTGCCTGATAAGCCAAAAGCCCCAGAGGTGAAATTGCCTCGGGAGTGCGAGAGGGGTATCAAGGTCCATGCCATTTAAAAATAATCTATATAAATCAGATGTTTATGATTATTGTGGGATGAATTCAGGCACTGCTCGATCGAAAACTGCGCAAGTTCTTGCGCACCACTGCGCAACAACTTGCGCAGTGCCCTGAAAGCCATACAGGCCATGCCACAAGGCAGATTTTCAGTCAGCAGCGCGCCATCCGTTGCGCAACTTCTTGCGCATCATGGCCAGGTAGTGGCCGTCATCGCTCAGACCAGCGGCCAGAACCACGGAATCACGAACATCGCGACGATCATCATGAGGATGTTCAACGGGATGCCGATGCGCATGAAGTCGCTGAATTTGTAGCCACCCGCGTTATACACAAAGGTGTTGGTCTGGTAGCCGATGGGCGTGGCGAAGCTGACGCTGGCAGCGAACATCACCGCGACCACGAAGGGCCGAGGGTCGACGCCCAGTTGCTGGGCGACACCGATGGCGATGGGCGTCAGCAGCACCGCCACGGCGTTGTTGGAGAGGATTTCGGTGAGCACCGTGGTCAGCAGGTAGATGAAGCCGAGCATCAGCAACGGCCCAGGATTTGGGATCGCGGCCATGGTTTTGTTCACCACCAGGTCGATCAGGCCAACCTTGTCCATGGCGATGCTGATGGCCAGCATGCCGAAGATCAGGCTGAGGATTTTCCAGTCCACGGCTTTATAGGCGTCTTCGACGTCCAGGCAACGGGTGGCGACCACCACCACGGCAGCAATCAGCGCCATGCCTTCGATGGGCATGATTTCGAATGCGGACAGGACCATGACGGCCAGCGTGGCGATCAAGGCAATCGGTGCCTTGTCGCGACGGTAGGCGCGTTCCTGCACGGTGTTAAGGCTGATCAGGTCGCCGTTGTCGGCGAAGCGGCGGATCTGCGCCGGGGTGCCTTCAACCAGCATCACGTCACCGAACTGCAGGTGCAGGTCGTCGAGGTTGCCTTGAATGTTCTCGGCCTGGCGGTGCACCGCCAACACATTGATGCCGTAGCGTGCAGTCAGGTCGAGGTCACGCATTGGTCGGTGGCTGTAGCGCGAGCTGCGGCCGACGATGGCCTCGGCGAGGATCACGTCGTGGCTGCTGATGGTTTCGAAGGCCTCACCGCGATTGAACGTCAGGTGACCGCTTTCGCGCAGCTCGACCACGTCCTGGACTTGCCCGTGCAGCACCAGTCGGTCGCCGCTCAGCAACTGCGTGTGGTGGTCCGGGGTGCTGAGTTCCTGATCGTCACGAAAGATTTTCAGCACTTGCAGGCCACTGCCACCGTTGAGGTTGGCCTCGGCCAGGGTCTTGCCGATCACTGGTGAGTCGTGTGGCACCAGCAACTCGCTCATGAAGGTGCGGCCCAGGTCCGGGCGCAGCTGTTTGGACAGGCTGTCGCGGTCCGGCAGCAGGCGATTGCTGAAGAGCATCAGGTAGATGAAACCGACGGCGGCGAACATCAAGGCCGCCGGGGTGATCTCGAACATGCCGAACGGCGCCAGGCCGGCCTTGCGCGCCACGCCGTCCACCAGAATGTTGGTCGAGGTGCCGATCATCGTCAGCATGCCCCCCAGCACGGTGGCGTAGGACAGCGGGATCAAGAGTTTCGAGGGCGAGCTATTGGCGCGTTTGGCCAGGGCAATTGCCACGGGCGTGAGAATGGCCACCACCGGGGTGTTGTTGAGGAACGCGGAAATCACCAGCGCGGTGATCATCAAACCGCCGAGCACCCGCAGTGGTTTATCGCCGACAAGGTTGCCCAGCCAGTTGCCCAGGGCATCGATGCAACCGGTGCGTTCCAGTGCGGCGGACAGCACGAACATGCAGGCGATGGTGGCCGGTGCCGAGTTGCTCAGCACGCCCAGCACTTCGCCGGGGCTGAGGATCTGCGTCACCAGCAACGCCGCAACGGCAATCGCCGCTACCACGTCGGCGCTCCATTTTTCGCGCACGAAAGAAATCAGCAACCAGACCAGCAATGCAGCGACAAACAGCAGGGGTAACGAGTCCCAGGACATGGGGCTTCCTTTGGCGAACGAATCTCGTATGAGGTATCGGGCGCGCTCGGAGGCGGCCGCGGCCGACACGATAGTGAGGCGCGCTTAGAGAGTCTAAGAATGTTTAAGCTGGTAGATATGCGATTTGGTTATTGAGTCTGTGCCCCGTCGTATCTGCTCACATGTTCGTCGGTGTGGGCGTGCGTCTTATATCCAGGCTTTGGAAGTACATCGAGTTGCGCACCGCTGGTCAGCCCATGCTCATAGCAAGTTGCGATAAGGATGCTGCATGCGTGTGATCACTGCCAAACGGATCTGGGAGGCTAAGGAAAAATGGCCGCAATCAGCGAGTGCACTGGATGAATGGTATCGACGGATGAAAATCTACAGCCCCGCTGATTTTGCGCAGATGAGTGCACTCATAAAACAGGCTGTCGAGCACTGGCAGTTCATCTCGCCGTTGCTGCACAAGCCAAAGAACGAGGCCGATTACGACCTGTTGGTCAAAGCGCTTGATGAACTGCTGGACCTGGTGGGTGAGGATGAGGCCAACCCGCTCATGAGCCTGGTGGACATCATTGGCGACTGGATCGAGGCGTATGACCACGAGCATCGGCCGATGCTGTGGATGCATTGCGTTACTTGATGCGTGAACACGGCTTGAGTCAAAGCGACCTGCCAGGTGTTGGCGCGCAATCGGTGGTGTCGGAAGTTCTCAGCGGCAAGCGCCAGCTCAACCTGCGGCAAGTTCGCTGGTTGGCCGAGCGCTTTGGTGTCTCGGTGGAGACCTTTATCTGAGCGGGCTTACGACGAACAACTGATCTCCAGATGCTTGCCCCACTCAGGAGGGCGCTCGGCGTAGCTGTCCATGCCGGGCTGTTCCTGGAACGGTGTGCTCAGCACGGTGTGCAGGCGACGTACTTCTGAGTAGTCGCCGTTTTCTGCGGCGTCGATGGCTTTTTGTGCCAGGTAATTGCGCAGGATGTAGAGCGGATTGACCGCGTGCATGCGGGTCCGGCGCTGTGCCTGGTCGGTGGCGCCTTCGCGGCTGACGCGGGCGCTGTAGCGCTCGGCCCAGGCATCGAAACCCTTGATGTCGACGAAGTCGTCGCGCAGGCGAGCCACGGCGACATCGACCGGCTCTTCGCCGAGGCGGCGGAAGAACAGGCTGTAGTCGACGCCACTGTTTTGCATCAATTGCAGCAGTTTCTCGACCAGTGCCTGGTCGTCGTCTTCGGCGGTGGTCAAGCCGAGGCGTCGGCGCATCAGGTCCAGGTAGTGGGTCTGGAACAGCGGCAGAAACAGGCCGAGGGTTTCGCGCAGGGCGTCGACGCTGATGAACGGCGTCAGGGCCTGGGCCAGGGCGCTGAGGTTCCACTGGCCGATGGGCACCTGGTTGCTGAACGAGTAGCGGCCCTGATCATCGGAATGGTTGCAGATGAAGTGGGCGTCGAAGTCGTCGAGGAAGGCGAATGGGCCGAAGTCGAAGGTGATGCCCAGGATCGACATGTTGTCGGTGTTCATCACCCCGTGGCAGAAACCATAGGCCTGCCATTTGGCGATCAGTTCGGCGTTGCGCTCGACGATTTCGCGGAACATGGCCAGGTACGGCTCCGGCTGTTCCAGGCACTCGGGAAAGTGCATGGCCAGCACGTGTTCGCCGAGGGCTTTCTGCTGTTCAGGGCGCTTGGTGTAGTAGAAGTACTCGAAATGCCCGAAGCGCACATGGCTCGGCGCCAGGCGCAGGACCATCGCCGCGCGCTCCTGTTTCTCGCGCCAGACCGGGGTGCTGGAGCCGATCACGCACAATGCGCGGGTGGTCGGGATACCCAGGGCATGCAGCGCTTCGGAGGCCAGAAACTCGCGAATCGAGGAACGCAGCACCGCACGGCCATCGCCCATGCGCGAGTAGGGTGTTTGCCCGGCACCCTTGAGGTGCAAGTCCCAGTGCTCGCCTGCTTCGTTGTAGACCTCGCCCAGCAGCAGGCCACGGCCGTCGCCCAATTGCGGGTTGTAGGAGCCGAACTGATGCCCGGAATAGACCATCGCCCGCGGCTCGGCTTCGGCCCACAGCTTGTGGCCACCGAACAGTTCCGCGAACACTGGCGTTTCGGCCACGGCCGGGTCCAGGTCCAGCAACGCCATGGCTGCGGGGCTGGCAACCACCAGCCGAGGGTCCGCGATGGGTTCGGGCAGCACATGGGTTGAGAACGCATCGCCCAAGCGGGCGAAGCGGTTGTCGAAGGTCAGTTCGTCGAGGGCTTTCAACGGCCATCTCCAGCAGAATGTCCGAGTATTCTGCTGGGGATAACGTCGTTAGTCGAGCTTGGCCGCGGGCGGTTGCCGCATTGGTTTGATCTCGGTTGGCGCAGCGATGGTTTTGGCTTCCGGCTCGATCGGCACCATTTTGTATTCCTGGCCGTGAAGGTTCTTGAGGTAGACCTCCATCTGGCGGAACGAAATGTTGATGTGCTGCTTCTTGAACTCGCGGTTGATGAAGCGGTTGATCTCGTCGAGTACCGGGTTGCGGTCGCCGAGGTCACGCACATGCACGCGCAGTTCGTGGTCGAGGGTACTTTCGCCGAAGTTCAGGAAGTACACCTGCGGCTCGGGTTCCTTGAGCACGCGCGGGTTATCGCGGGCGGCCTTGAGCAGCAATTCCTTGACCAGGTCCAGGTCCGAACCGTAGTCGACACCCAGCTTGAGGGTTACGCGGGTGATGGTGTCGGTCAGCGACCAGTTGATCAGTTGCCCGGTGATGAACGTTTTGTTCGGGACAATGATGTCCTTGCGGTCGAAGTCGGTGATGGTGGTGGCGCGGATGCGGATCTTGCTGACCGTGCCCGACAGGTTGCCGATGGTGATGGTGTCGCCGATCCGCACCGGGCGCTCGAACAGGATCATGATCCCGGAGATGAAGTTGGCGAAGATCTCCTGCATGCCGAAACCCAGGCCGACGGAGAGCGCGGCGACCAGCCACTGCAACTTGTCCCAGCTCACGCCGAGGGTCGACAGGGTGGAGACAAAACCGATGCCGGCGATCACATAGGTCAGCAGCGTCGTGGTGGCGTAGGCGCTGCCCTGGGCCAGGTCGAGCTTGGACAGTACCAACACCTCCAGCAGCCCCGGCAGGTTGCGCGCCAGGGCAAAGGTGATACCGATGATGATCAGCGCGCCGAGCATGTCGCCGATGCTGATGGGCACCATGCTCATGTTGATGCCGGTGCCGCTGGTGTATTCGTAGAGGGTGATGTTGTCCAGGTATGAGAACACCGTGATCAGGTCGGCCCAGACCCAGTACAGCGCAGCGATGAAGCCGCCGAGCAGCGCCAGACGGATCAGGCGCAGGGACTGTTCGTTGACCTTTTCGATGTCCAGCGTGGGCTCTTCGACCACAGCCTCGCCGTCGCCGGCCTCGCGGGCGGCCTGGCGTTTGCTCAGGGCTCGCTGGTAGGCCAGGCGCCGCGCCGCGACACTCAGGCCGCGAACGAAGGTGGCTTCGATCACCAGCCAGAACATCAACAGGTACAGGGTGTTGATCAACCGGTCACTGAGTTTCAGTGCGGTGTAGAAGTAGCCAAAGCACACGGCGATGAACAGCGCGATCGGCAGTGCGGTGAACAGGATGCCCACGGCCTTGCGAAACAGCGACGCATTGTTGTGGGTCGGGCTGTTGAGCAGCAGTCGGCTGAGCAGCCAGGCCATCAAGGCGTAGCAGGTCAGGACCACGCCGATGCCGAGTACGTCATCGGCCAGCGCCGCCGGTTGCAACTCGGCAACGGCCACCACGGCCACCAACGCCAGCACCACCAGTCCGAGACGACGAATCCAGCCCTGGAGGAACTCGACTTGCGGCTTCTCCCAACGGAAGTGCAGCTCGGCCACGCCGCCCGGCGCGAGGATCCGATACGCGGTGTAGAACACCAGCCACGCCTGGGAGATTTGCAGCAATGCGGCGCCGAGGTTGGCGTTTTGCCCGCGTGCGTCGACTTGCAAGGCGTAGCCACACAGCGCCAGGCCCAGAGAAACCGGCATCGCCAGCAAAATGTTGATCAGGATTGCCTGCGGCGTGTGCCACTGGCTGTCACGCTTGAAGTGGCCGATGTCCTGGTGAACCTTGTTCAGCCGCGCATACAGGTATTTGCGGCGCCACAGCAGGAAACCGATCAGCAGGGCCAGGGGCAGGAACAGCAGCGGACGCTGGGTCAGGCCATCGGTCAATTCGCTGAAGCTCGACGCCCATGGCAGGGTCGTGACCTGTTTCTCCAGTCGCTCCGGCACGGTGCGCGCCCACTCGAGGTCCAGCGGTTTATTGCTGGGGATCCAGAACATCTGTTCGTCGAGGGTCGCACGCAGGGTTTGGGCGGTGCTCAGCAGTTGTTTCTGATTGAGTTGCAGGGTGATGGATTCGTTGAGCAACGCGCTCAGTTCGCGGCTCAGGCGTTCCAGCAGATCGCTGCGGGTGACGGCCAGGTCCAGCAGGGTGCGGCGCAGTTGCGGGGTGACCTGGTCGGGTGGTTGGGTCGCCAGCAAGTTCTCGACGTAGGTGCCGGGGCTGCTGATCAGTTCCCGTTGTTGATTGACTTCAAACTGGTACAGGCGAATGTCGGCGATCTGGTCGGCGAGGTCGCGGTCGACCCGCAGCCGTGGCAGGGACTGCTTCTGTTTGTAGAGAATCTTGGACAGCAGCAGGCTGCCCTTGAGCACGTTGATCTGTTCGTCCAGCGCCGAGTCGCTTTGGGTCACGCTGTCGAGCTGCTGCTTGGTTTGCAGGTTCTGCTGGGTCAGTTCGTTGAGGCGGTCGGTACTTTTGAGCAAGTAGTCGGAGAGCTTCAGGTTGGCCGCGCTCTCGGTCGCCAGCAGGCTGCTGCTGCCGGCCTTTTGCGCCTCGATCGATTGCTGAGTGACGGTTTGCTGGGACTGGGCCAGGCGCTTCTGGTTGATCAGGGTTTGCAGGTCCTGGATCTCTTGCTCCATGCGCGCGGTTTTTTCCATCAGCAAATCATGCTGGCTGTTGCCCAGGTCTTGCAGTTGGCTGTTGCCGGCCAGCTCCTGGCGCCGCAACGGGATCAGGGCGTTGAGTGCAGCCAGTTCGGCGTTGAGTTGGCCACGCTGATCGGCGCTGAGCGCTTTGCCGTTGTCTTTGCCGAGTTTGAGGATGCCGTTGATCTGCTGGATGCGCGTCTGGCTGTTGCTGATTTCGGCCTGGGCGCGCTCCGGACGGGTCTGGGCGGTGATGATCAGGCTGTTGGCGTCGGCCAGGGCTTTTTGCAGATCGCTTTGCTGGGTGGCACGCTCGGTCAGCAGTTGTTCGAGCTGCGGGATCGGCAGGTTGGCGTAACGTTGCGCGACCGGGGCCGGTTTGCTGGCCTTGAGGCGTGCCAGCTCGCGCTGGTTCTCGATGTTTTGCTTGGGGGCGTTAGCGAGCTGCTGCTTGAGGTCGTTCAACCGCTGTTCGTAGTCATTGCGGTTGGTCAACTGGGTCAGCGTCTGCTGCAACACCAGTTGCAGGGCCTTTTGATCGGCCTCTGGCAGTTTGCGTTCGGCGATCTTGTCGAGGCTCTTCTGCACGGCGTCACTGGACGGCGGTTCAGCCGCTTGCAGAGTGCCGACGGAGAGACTCAGGCCCAGCAGGGCGATGGCGAAGTAGGTGCGCAGAGTTGGCATAGAGACCGGTCAGTGCAAGGTGAAAAGAAAGGCAGTTTAGAGGAACAAGCCGGGGCCCGGGCGACTTCCTTCGGGGAATCTGACGCCCACTTTACCGATCTTGTTCCCGTCCATGACGGCAACCGTCCAGATGGTGTTGTTCCATTCCACCTGGTCACCGACCACGGGCGCGCCCCCTACTTTCTGAGCAATGAAGCGGCCCAGCGAGATGTCCGGGTCGACCCCTTCGAGTTGCAGCCCGTACAGCGCTGAAACCGCGCCCAGCTGGGCGTCGCCTTCCAGGACGAAGTCGCCGAAGAAGCGCAGGTCGAGGCCGCGTTGCGGTGCTTGGCTGAAGAGCTTTCCGAGGGCCGGGAGGTTGTGTTCGTGGCCGATAACGCAGAGCAAATCGTCCACTTCCAGCACCGTACTACCCGACGGATGGAGCAGTTGCTGGTCGCGAAACAGGGCGGCGATACGGGTGCCTTCGGGCATTTTCAGCTCGCGCAGGGCAGCGCCGATGCACCATTTTTCCGCGCCCAGGCGATAAACGAACAACTCCCACTCGCTGGTGACGTGGACTTCCAGCGCCGAGCGAGAGATCGGCGCTGGCTCGGGCGGCACCGTGACCTTCAACAGTTTGGCCACCCACGGCAGGCTCGTGCCCTGCACCAGCAGCGACACCAGCACGATGAAGAAGGCGAGGTTGAAGTACAGCTGGGCATTGGGCAGCCCGGCCATCAGCGGGAACACCGCCAGAATGATCGGGACCGCGCCGCGCAGGCCGACCCAGGAAATAAAGGCCTTTTCGCGACCATGGAACGCCTTGAACGGCAGCAGGCCGACCATCACCGACAACGGTCGGGCAAACAGGATCATCCACAGCGCGAGCCCCAGGGCGGGCAGGGCGATGGGCAGCAAGTCGTGTGGGGTAACCAGCAGCCCCAGCACCAGGAACATGCCGATCTGCGCCAGCCAGGCCATACCGTCGAGCATGTGCAGGATGCCATGGCGGCTGCGCACCGGTCGGTTGCCGATCACCAGGCCGCACAGGTACACCGCGAGGAAGCCGCTGCCGTGCAAGGCATTGGTCAGGGCAAACACGACCAGACCGCCGCTGACCACCAGAATCGGGTACAGGCCGTTGGCCAGGTTGATCCGGTTGACCATTTGCAACATCAGCCAGCCGCCACCCAGGCCGATGAGGCCGCCGATGCCGAACTCGCGGATCAGGTGCCCCAGCAGGCTCCAGTGCAGGCCGGTCTGGCCGCTGGCGAGCATGTCGATCAGGGTGACCGTGAGAAACACCGCCATCGGGTCGTTGCTGCCGGACTCGATTTCGAGGCTGGCGCTGACCCGTTCGTTCAGGCCCTTGCCGCCCAGCAGCGAAAACACCGCGGCGGCGTCGGTGGAGCCCACGATGGCGCCGATCAACAGGCCCTGGATCAGGTTCAGGTCAAACAGCCACGCGGCGGCCATGCCGGTCAGCCCGGTGGTAATCAGCACCCCGACGGTCGCCAGCGACAGCGCCGGCCACAAGGCCACGCGGAAACTCGAGACGCGGGTGCGCAGGCCGCCGTCGAGCAGAATCACCGCGAGGGCGAGGTTGCCGACCAGATAAGCCGTGGGGTAGTTATCGAAGATGATGCCGCCGCCGTCGACGCCGGCGGTCATGCCCACGGCCAGGATGATCACCAGAATCGGGATCCCGAGGCGGGACGAAAGTGAGCTCACCAGAATGCTCGCACCTACCAGCAACGCGCCGATCAAGAACAGGCTGTTGATGGTCGTCGCATTCAAGGGCAGTACTCCGGAAAGCTGAAAGGCGGGCGCAAACTGACTATGCAGTCTGCGTGCCAGCGATTCTAACCTGTTGAATTGTGATGCTGTCAAAAAGCTTTTAACTGCGATTATCCACACCCGTTTGGGCTGGATGAGGTCACTGCGGCGAGGAGGCTTGCTCGCGCTGGGGCGCGTTGCGGCCCCAAAACCCAGCACTGCGGTGCGTCATGTGGAACGCACTCGCAGGGTTTACGGCTGCTGCGCAGCCGAGCGGGAGCAAGCTCCCTCGCCACAGGGTGTTCAGTGACCGTTAGAGGCTGAACCGCCCAACCATGTTGTTCAGGTCCAGCGCCAGGCGCGACAGCTCGTTGGAGGCAGCGCTGGTCTGGTTGGCACCGGTGGCCGATTGCACCGACAGGTCGCGGATGTTCACCAGGTTGCGGTCGACTTCGCGGGCCACTTGGGCCTGCTCTTCGGCGGCGCTGGCGATGACCAGGTTGCGCTCGTTGATTTCGACGATGGCGGTGTTGATGGTGTCCAGCGACATCCCGGCGCCCCGTGCAATGTTGAGGGTCGACTCCGCACGTTCGGTGCTGTTGCGCATCGAGTCCACGGCGTGTTCGGTGCCGCTCTGGATGCTGCCGATCATGCGTTCGATTTCGCTGGTCGACTGCTGAGTGCGGTGAGCCAGTGCACGGACTTCGTCGGCAACGACCGCAAAACCACGACCGGCTTCACCGGCACGCGCAGCTTCGATGGCGGCGTTCAGGGCCAGCAGGTTGGTCTGGTCGGCCAGGCCGCGAATCACGTCCAGCACTTTGCCGATATCACGGGACTCGTTGGCCAGGTTGCCGATCAGGGTCGCGGTGCTTTGCACGTCGCCGCTCATGCGTTCGATGGCGCTGACGGTTTCCTGAACCAGGTCACGGCCGTCACCGGCAGAGGTGGTGGCGTTCTTCGAGGCTTCGGACGTGCTGACTGCATTGCGGGCAACTTCTTCCACGGCGCTGGTCATTTCGTTGACGGCGGTGGCGGCCTGCTCGATTTCGTTGTTTTGCTGGGTCAGGCCACGGGCGCTTTCGTCGGTGACGCTGTTCAGTTCTTCCGCGGCGGACGCCAGTTGAGTGGCGGAGCCGGAAATACGCTGCAGGGTGTCGCGCAGCTTTTCCTGCATTTTCGACATGGCCAGCAACAGGCGGCCGGCTTCGTCGGTGCCGTCAACGGTGATCGGGCGGGTCAGGTTGCCTTCGGCGATTTCTTCAGCCGCATCCAGTGCCTTGGCAATTGGCTGGGTGATGCTGTTGGTCAGCAACCAGGCGAACAGGAATGTCAGGCCGGTGGCGATCAAAAGCAGCGTTACCACCAGGTCGAAGGCCGAATCATATTGATTGGCGGCTTTCTCGTTGATGGCAACGGCCTGCTCGTTGTTGATCTGCATCAGGCGGTTGAGGACCGTGTTTAGCGCCTCGGAGTTGGTCAGCAGATCGGTGTTGATCAGGTTGCGCAGGTCGTCGACCTGGTTATTGCGCGACAGGCTCTTCATGCGGTCTTCAAGCTGACGGTACTGCCCCACCAGTTGCACGTACTGATCGTAAGCAGCACGTTCCTGCGTGGTGGTGATGACTTTTTCGTATTCGGTCTGTGCGGCGCGAATCTGCTGATTGCGCTGATCGAACAGTTCGAGGGTCTTTTGCTGCATGTCCGCTTCGCGGTTGAGCAGCAAACGGTAGGACAGCACCCGCAGGCGCAGGGTCAGCTGAGTGAACTCGTCCAGTGCCTTGATGCTCGGCACGCTGCTCTGGATGATGTTTTCACCGGCGCCGCGGATCTTGCTCATCTGGTTCAAGGCAAACACACCCAGAATCAGCATCAGGCTACCGATCAAGGCAAAGCCGAGGAACGCCCGCGGTGCGATATTCATATTACGAAGGGACATGGTGTCTACCTGGGAGAAGAGCGCGATCCGTGCGACTGTGAGACTGGTTATCCCCGACTTATCGGTCATGCGACTAAAGTCTTGAGGCTGTGCGCGCTTTTGTCGCAGATTTTTTGTCGCGACGAGGGGTGAGGAACCAGAGCGCTGAATCGCAGTCTTTAAAGCTCGCAAGCAAGGTCGCCGCCAGGAAAATCAAGGCTCTTGGCCCGAATAACCCTGGCGCCAGTGGTGACTTTTCTTTATCGTACGCGCCCTTTGAAAATGCTCGGAAAATCAAAATGTTGGAAACATCCCTAAGCCAATTGGAACAACTGGTCAGCGACCTGGTGCAACAGAACCAGGAACTGCTCGGCACGAACGCCACCCTGAGTGCAGAACTGACCCAGGCCAAGGATGAAAACGAAAGCCTGCAACTGAGCCTGATGGAACAGGAAGAAAAGCAGGGTGCAACCGCCGCACGCATCCAGGCACTCGTTGAGCGCGTGAGCGCAGGGCCTGTGAACGCATGAGACACGGCGCCGAAGGGGTAAAAGTAGTCTCCATTCTGGGAGAGGACTATTCGATCAAGGCGCCGGCCGGGGAAGAGCAGACCCTGCTGGACGCCGCATTAATGTTGAAAGCCGTTCTGGCCGACACCAAAAAGAAATACCCGACGCTGATTGGCGACAAACTGCTGGTGCTGACGGCGATGAACCTGTGTTCGCAGCAGCTCGAGATGCAGAAACGCCACACTCAGGAACTCGACCGTTACCAAGAGCAAGTCAGCGCCACGGTTGAAGTGATTTCCAAGACCATCAACCAGCAAGATTGATGGTTGTCTATCAAAGCGCCCCTTGACCTGGGGCGCAGTCAATCGATTGGCTGTCAGATGTTGCAACGCCTGGCCGATGATTTGGCACTGCAGATGAGTGGGTTGCGGTTGGGCTGAAGTTTGGCGGTGCATCGGTGGGTGTTGCCCCTCACCCTCTCCTCTGGGGGAGGGGGCGATCTTGAGCGCAGTGAAAATCTGTGGCCTCACTGTCCACGATTAAAACCATTCATCCTGCATCCCCAGACACGTATCGTCCCGCGCCTCGAGAATCGCCAGTTCATGGTGACAACCCGGCACTTCCCACGTCAGAAAGTACCGTGCCGCTTGCAGCTTGCCTTTGTAGAAACTGACATCTGCGGCATTGCCTTTGGCCAGTCCTTCTTCAGCGCGGATCGCCTGCTCGAGCCAGCGCCAGCCGATCACGGTGTGACCGAACACTTTCAGGTACAGCGCCGAGTTCGCCAGGCTGCTGTTGACCTTGCCTTGAGCCAGATCACTCAGCAGGTCGAGGGTCACGGTTTGCAGGCGCGCCACCAGTTTTTCCAGCGGTTCGCGCAGCGGCGTCAATGATTCAAACCCTTGTGCCCGTTTGGCGGTGTCGGCAATCAGGCGGATCAGTTGCTTGAGCCCGGCGCCACCGTTCTGCGCCAGTTTGCGCCCCAGCAGGTCCAGCGACTGAATGCCATGAGTGCCTTCGTGGATCGGGTTCAGCCGGTTGTCGCGGTAGTACTGTTCCACCGGGTATTCGCGGGTATAACCGTGGCCACCGAGGACCTGGATCGCCAGTTCGTTGGCCTTGAGGCAGAACTCCGAGGGCCAGGACTTAACGATGGGCGTCAGCAAATCGAGCAACTCATGGGCTTGCTTGCGCTCGGCTTCGGTTGCCAGGGTGGTGGTGTCGTCGAACAGGCGCGCGGCGTAAAGGCCGAGATCGAACGCGCCTTCGACGTAGGATTTTTGGGTCAGCAGCATGCGTTTGACGTCGGCATGTTGAATGATCGCCACCGGCGCGGTGTTCAGGTCCTTGCTGTCTGGCAGCCGACCTTGCGGACGCTCGCGGGCGTATTCCAGCGAGTACAGGAAACCTGCGTAACCGAGCATCACCGCGCCCATGCCGACGCCTATCCGCGCCTCGTTCATCATCTGAAACATGCAGCTCAGACCTTGATGGGGCTTGCCCACCAGATAGCCGACACACTCCCTGTTATCGCCGAAGTTCAGCGCGGTGGAGGTGGTGCCGCGCCACCCCATCTTGTGGAACAGCCCGGCCAGCAGCACGTCGTTGCGCTTACCCAGGCTGCCGTCATCGTTGACCAGGAACTTGGGCACGATAAACAGCGAAATCCCTTTCACGCCCGCAGGTGCGTCCGGCAGTTTGGCCAGCACCATGTGCACGATGTTTTCCGACAGCGAGTGGTCGCCGCCGGAGATGAAGATCTTGTTGCCCTTGAGCCGATAAGTACCGTCCGCCGCAGGTTCGGCGCGGGTGCGGATGTCTGACAGCGAGGAGCCGGCGTGCGGTTCGGTGAGGGCCATGGTGCCGAAGAAGCGGCCGTCGATCATCGGCTGCAGGAAGCGTTGTTTCTGATCGTCGGTGCCGAAGCTTTCGATCAGGTTCGCCGCGCCCATGGTCAGGAACGGGTAGGAGGTTGTCGCCGCGTTGGCGGACTGAAAGTGCGCAAAACAGGCTTGGGACAACAATGTAGGAAGTTGCATCCCGCCGGCGTCGAAACTGCGCGCAGCGTTGAGGAAGCCGGCTTCAAGGAACGCATCCACCGCCGGTTTCACCTCTGGAATCAGAATCGCCTGACCGTTCTCGTAGCGGGGCTCGTTCTCATCGCCCTTGCGGTTATGCGGGGCAAAGAACTTCTCGGCGATGCTGCGGGCAGTACCAATGGCTGCGTCGAAGGTCTCGCGGTTGTGCTCGGCGAACCGTTCGCGCTGGGTCAAGCCTTCGGCATCGAGGACTTCATACAGCTCGAAAGCCAGATTGCGGGAACTGAGCAACGTCTCGGACATGGCGGCCTACCTTGATTGGAGTGGACCGAGTCTAGGCAGAGGAATAGAGGCTGAACAGGAAGATTGATGCGGGTGATGGTGAGGCAGAGCGACGGCTTAGCGGGCACCATCAAACAAATGTGGGAGCGGGCTTGCTCGCGAAGAGGTCGGCACATTCAACATAGATGTTGGCTGTCAGTCCGTCTTCGCGAGCAAGCCCGCTCCCACAGGTTTTGCATTCCAGGCGCCTATTGCAGGCGCTCGGTTTTATCGCGGTTTAGCCGATCGTCATCAAGCTGGCATTACCACCCGCCGCAGCGGTGTTGACGCTCAGTGCGCGCTCGATCACCAGGCGTTCCAGCGCGATGCTGGTTTCGCCTTGCGACAGACCATGAACCCCGACGATGGCGCCAGCGCGTTTGGCCACTTGCTGGCAGACCGCACGCAACTGGTCGGAGTGACCGTGATGCAGAACCGCATCGAAGATCACCTCGTCCTTGTGCCAGTCGGCCACCAGAGTGATCCGCGCCTGCACGTCTTTCGGCAGGCGAGCCAACAGCGCTTTGCTCAGTTCACCTTCCGGCCACACCGCCGAACCGCCGACGGCCAATACCGCCGCCAGTTGAGTCAACAGATCGCCTTCGACTTCAGCCAGGCACAGCACGTGCTCGCGCGGCAGGATGGCGTAGCTGTTGCGCTCGCCGGTCGGGCCGATCAGCGTGCGGGTGATACCGCTTTGCGATTGCGCCGCGAACTGCACGCACAGCGCACTCAGGTCGGTCAGCTTGTTGCTGTCGGCCCAGGTTTGCAGGGCGGTCAGTGGTTTGCGCATGGCGTCACGCAGACGAACGTCCGGTGCTGTTACGGCGTCACCGCGAGCGAAGGATTGTTCGATCGCATCGGTAGGACGTGTCGACAGCAGGCGGTACAGGTACAGCGGACCACCGGCTTTTGGGCCAGTCCCCGACAGGCCTTCACCGCCGAACGGTTGCACGCCGACCACGGCGCCCACGATGTTGCGGTTGACGTAGACGTTACCGGCGTTGACGTTGTCGATCACCTTGGCGATGGTTTCGTCGATGCGGGTGTGTACGCCCAGGGTCAGGCCGTAACCGGATGCATTGATCTGCGCAATCAGTTGGTCGATGTCTTTGCGCTTGTAGCGCACCACGTGCAGCACCGGACCGAAGATCTCGCGTTGCAGCTCGTCGAAGCTTTCCAGTTCGATCAGGGTCGGCATGACGAAGGTGCCGCGCTTGCATTCTTCCAGGTCGGCGATGGCCACCTGATAGACGTTGCGACCTTTTTCACGCATGCCCTGAATGTGTTTCTCGATGCCGGCCTTGGCTTCGGCGTCGATCACCGGGCCGATGTCCACGGACAGGCGCTCTGGATTACCGAGACGGCATTCGGCCATGGCCCCTTTGAGCATTTCGATCACGCGATCTGCCGAATCTTCCTGCAAGCACAGTACGCGCAGGGCCGAGCAACGCTGGCCGGCACTGTCGAACGCCGAGGACACTACGTCGATGACCACTTGTTCGGTCAGCGCCGAGGAGTCGACAATCATCGCGTTCTGGCCGCCGGTTTCGGCGATCAGCGGGATCGGACGGCCCTGGGCATCCAGACGCCCGGCGACGTTGCGTTGCAGCAAGCGTGCGACATCGGTGGAGCCGGTGAACATCACGCCTTTGACCCGGTCGTCGCCGACCAGGCGGGCGCCGACGGTTTCGCCACGGCCCGGCAGCAGTTGCAGCACGCCTTCCGGAATCCCGGCTTCGAGCAGCAAACGCACGGCTTGTGCAGCGACCAGCGGAGTTTGTTCGGCCGGTTTGGCTAGTACCGGGTTACCGGCGGCCAGTGCGGCAGCGACTTGACCGCTGAAGATCGCCAGCGGGAAGTTCCACGGGCTGATGCACACCACCGGACCCAGCGGGCGATGGGCATCGTTGGTGAAATCGTTGCGGGCCTGTACCGCGTAGTAACGCAGGAAGTCCACGGCTTCACGCACTTCGGCGATGGCGTTGGCGAAGGTCTTGCCGGCTTCGCGAGCCAACAGGCCCATCAGCGGCTGGATCTCGGCTTCCATCAGGTCGGCGGCGCGCTCCAGGATCGCGGCGCGTTCGGCGGGGGGAGTGGCCTGCCAGATCGGGGCTGCGTTCAGGGCGCACTGGATCGCGTTATCGACGTCTTCGACAGTGGCTTCTTGCACATGACCGACCACATCGCGCAGGTCAGACGGGTTCAGTACCGGCGCCGGCGTTTCGGTGCTGGACGCGCAACCGAGCATCGGCGCGGCTTTCCAGTGGTTGTGAGCGGTGGCCAGCAAGGCGCAGGACAGCGACGCCAGACGATGTTCGTTGGCCATGTCGATGCCGCTGGAGTTGGCGCGCTCGGCACCGTACAAATCACGTGGCAGCGGGATACGCGGGTGCGGCAGGCCGAAGCCGCCTTCCAGCGTGGCCATCTGCTCGATGCTGGCCACCGGGTCGGCTACCAGTTCCTGAATCGAAATCGACTGGTCGGCGATGCGGTTGACGAACGAGGTGTTCGCGCCGTTTTCCAGCAGGCGACGTACCAGGTACGCCAGCAGTGTTTCGTGAGTACCGACCGGTGCGTACACGCGGCACGGACGGTTCAACTTGCCTTCGGAAACCTTGCCTACAACCTGTTCGTACAGCGGTTCACCCATGCCGTGCAGGCACTGGAACTCGTACTGGCCAGGGTAGTAGTTCTGACCCGCGATATGGTAAATCGCCGACAAGGTGTGGGCGTTGTGCGTGGCGAACTGCGGGTAGATGACTTCCGGCACCGATAGCAGTTTGCGTGCGCAGGCAATGTAGGAAACGTCGGTGTACACCTTGCGGGTGTAGACCGGGTAGCCTTCCAGGCCTTCGACTTGGGCGCGCTTGATTTCGCTGTCCCAGTACGCGCCTTTCACCAGGCGGATCATCAGGCGATGGCGGCTACGGCGAGCCAGGTCGATCACGTAGTCAATCACATACGGGCAACGCTTCTGGTAAGCCTGGATCACGAAACCGATGCCGTTCCAGCCAGTCAGTTGCGGTTCGAAGCACAGGCGCTCCAGCAGGTCCAGCGACAGTTCGAGGCGGTCGGCTTCTTCGGCGTCGATGTTCAGGCCGATATCGTATTGCTTGGCCAGCAACGTCAGCGACAGCAGGCGCGGGTACAGCTCGTCCATCACGCGCTCGTACTGGGCGCGGCTGTAACGCGGGTGCAGGGCCGAGAGCTTGATGGAAATGCCCGGGCCTTCATAAATGCCACGACCGTGGGAAGCCTTGCCGATCGAGTGGATGGCTTGCTCGTAGGACGCGAGGTATTTCTGGGCGTCATGTTCGGTCAGTGCGGCTTCACCGAGCATGTCGTAGGAATAGCGGAAGCCTTTGGCTTCGAACTTGCTGGCGTTGGCCAGGGCTTCGGCGATGGTTTCGCCGGTGACGAACTGCTCGCCCATCAGGCGCATGGCCATGTCGACGCCCTTGCGGATCATCGGCTCGCCGCTTTTGCCGATGATGCGGCTCAGGGACGAAGTCAGGCCGGCTTCGTTGTGGGTGGCGACCAGTTTGCCGGTCAGCAACAGACCCCAGGTCGCAGCGTTGACGAACAGCGATGGGCTGTTGCCCAGGTGCGGCTGCCAGTTACCGGTGCTGATCTTGTCGCGGATCAGTGCATCGCGAGTGCCCTTGTCCGGGATACGCAGCAGCGCTTCGGCCAGGCACATCAGTGCCACGCCTTCCTGCGACGACAGGGAAAATTCCTGCAGCAAGCCCTGTACAATGCCTGCACGGCCGCCGGCGCTCTTCTGATTACGCAGCTTTTCGGCAATCGAGGACGCCAGTTTGTGGGTGGCTTCGGCCATCGCGGCGGGCAGGCGGGCCTGCTCCAGCAGCATCGGCACGACTTCCGGCTCCGGGCGACGGTAAGCGGCGGTGATCGCGGCGCGCAGTACCGATTGCGGCAGGATGCTTTCAGCGAATTCGAGGAAGCATTGGTGAGCGTGGTCGACGTGTACGTCGGTGCCGTCATCGGCATCCTTGGTGGTCAAACCGTTCAGCTCGGATAGGGTTGCACCACCCTCGAGTTTTTCCAGGTAATTGAAAATCGCCTGCTTGATCAGCCAGTGCGGCGTGCGATCAATCGAGGTCGCGGCGGCTTTGAGGCGCTCGCGGGTCGGGTCGTCGAGTTTGACCCCAAGGGTGGTGGTAGCCATATTTTTATCCTCATGTTTGCCACGATGGGGTGGCATCAGCTGGCGGCAAGATTAGCCGCGCGCTGAAAGAGGTGCAACCGGGTGCAACCCTTTTTTTGTCGGAATAATAGGCAGCTCGTCAGGAATTAAATTCTGGTACGAAAGTACTGCTCCTGCTTGGTGCTTTTACCTGGGTTCACACGGGTTCTTGCTCCCAAATGGAGCAAAAATGGAGGTAAAAAAGATATTTCCGACTAGGTGCAACTTATTCGAAAGAAACTGGTTGCACCTTATTTACTTTGTTGAATAGCATTCGCGCCCAAGGTGCAACCGACCCAATGCCGGCGGTTCATCGGCTGATGGCTTTCCTGGGGAAACATCAGTCATAAATGCGCGGATTATCAGATCGTCTTTCAAACGCAAGCGTTTGGCGGCGGTTCAAAAGACCGCTGCTACATAAAAACAAAGCCAGGGCGTAACTCAATGAGTGCAAGCAATCCAACCTTGATCACGTTCGTGATCTACATCGCAGCAATGGTAATGATCGGCTTCATGGCCTATCGCTCCACCAACAACCTTTCTGACTACATTCTGGGCGGCCGTAGCCTGGGCAGCGTCGTGACTGCGCTTTCCGCTGGCGCCTCGGACATGAGCGGCTGGTTGTTGATGGGCCTGCCGGGTGCCATCTATATGTCGGGTCTGTCGGAAAGCTGGATCGCCATCGGCCTGATCATCGGTGCCTACCTGAACTGGCTGTTCGTTGCCGGTCGCCTGCGAGTACAGACCGAACACAACGGCGATGCATTGACGCTGCCGGATTACTTCTCCAGCCGTTTCGAAGACAAAAGCGGCCTGCTGCGGATCATCTCTGCCATCGTGATTCTGGTGTTCTTCACCATCTATTGCGCTTCCGGCATCGTGGCCGGTGCCCGCCTGTTTGAAAGCACCTTCGGCATGTCCTACGAGACCGCGCTGTGGGCCGGTGCTGCGGCGACGATTGCCTACACCTTTGTGGGTGGTTTCCTGGCGGTAAGCTGGACTGACACCGTGCAAGCCACGCTGATGATCTTCGCCCTGTTGCTGACGCCGATCATCGTGCTGCTGGCCACCGGTGGCATTGACACCACGTTCCTGGCAATCGAAGCGCAAGACCCAAGCAACTTCGACATGCTGAAAAACACCACTTTCATCGGCATTATTTCGCTGATGGGTTGGGGCCTGGGTTACTTCGGCCAACCGCACATCCTGGCGCGCTTCATGGCGGCGGATTCGGTCAAGTCGATTGCCAACGCACGTCGCATCTCCATGACCTGGATGATCCTGTGCCTGGGCGGCACCGTCGCTGTAGGCTTCTTCGGTATCGCTTATTTCTCGGCGAACCCTGCCGTCGCGATGCCGGTGAGTGAAAACCACGAACGTGTGTTCATCGAACTGGCCAAAATCCTGTTCAACCCATGGATCGCTGGCGTGCTGCTGTCGGCCATCCTGGCGGCGGTCATGAGCACCCTGAGCTGCCAGTTGCTGGTGTGCTCGAGCGCCCTGACCGAAGACTTCTATAAAGCTTTCCTGCGTAAAAATGCGTCCCAGGTTGAGCTGGTTTGGGTCGGTCGTGCCATGGTGCTGGCGGTTGCGCTGGTGGCCATCCTGTTGGCTGCCAACCCGGAAAACCGCGTACTGGGTCTGGTCAGCTACGCCTGGGCCGGCTTCGGTGCTGCGTTCGGTCCTGTGGTACTGATCTCGGTATTGTGGAAAGGCATGACCCGTAACGGCGCTCTGGCCGGTATCGTGGTTGGCGCACTGACGGTGATCGTCTGGAAACACTACAACCTGCTGGGTCTGTACGAAATCATTCCAGGCTTCATCTTCGCCAGCGTGGCCATCTTGCTGGTCAGCAAAATGGGCGCTCCGAGCAAAGACATGGTCATGCGTTTCGAAGCAGCCGAGAAAGATTTCCACCTGAACAAGTGATCGGGATGAGCTGAGGCTCTGACCTTTCGCCGACATTAAAACGGCCCGCTTCCTACTGGAGGCGGGCCGTTTTTTTTGCTGCCGAGGATTCCCTGTGGGAACCAACCCGCCCCACAGTAGGTTGGTGGTGGTTCTGAAGGGAATATCTGTAGCCAAACATCCCGATTTTTGAAGGGGGAATCTCTAAAAAAGTAGGGCGAATCTGATTTTTCTGTCCTCTGCTCAACGCTCCTTGCTGCTCATGCAGAATCGCTCGCCTTCATTCTGCACAGAGACATCGGATGTCTGCCCCTGCCAATCAACCGCGCTTCACGTTGACCCTCGACGGCGTTGAGGATGAGCTCAAGGTCCTTGAATTCACGGGCAAGGAAGCCATCAGCCAGCCTTACCGCTTCGATCTGGAACTGGTCAGCGAACGGCCGGACCTCGACCTCGAGAACCTTCTTCACCGCCAGGCGTTTCTCGGCTTCGATGCTCAAGGCGCCGGTATCCATGGTCAGGTTTATCGGGTTGCCCAGGGTGATTCCGGTAAGCGCCTGACGTGTTATCAGGTCAGCCTTGTGCCTCATCTGACCTATCTCGGCCAGCGTTTCAATCAGCGTATTTTCCAGCACAAGAGTATCCCGGCGATTATTGCCCTGTTGCTCAAGGAACACGGAATTCTGGGGGGCGGGGTAGGGTTTGAGTTGGGCGGCGATTACCCCGAGCGTGAGTACTGCGTGCAATTTGCCGAAAGCGACCTGGCCTTCATCCAGAGGCTCTGTGCCGAAGTTGGCATTCACTATCACTTCCGTCACAGCCCCGATGACCACTGTTTGATCTTTGGTGATGATCAAACAGTGTTTTCCCTGCTGATCGCGCCCACTCGCTACTCGCCGGGTACCAGGATGGTTGGCTGCGAGCCTGTGATCAACCGCTTCAGCGTGCGTCTGGAAAACCGCACCACAAGCGTGACCCGTCGTGATTACGACTTCCAGAAACCGCGCCTGCTACTGGAAAGTGCGACGGCTGGCCCACAGAGACCAGCGTTGGAAGACTACAACTACCCCGGACAATTCTCTGGCCGCGAGCACGGTAAACATCGGGTCCAGCGTGAGCTGGAGCGGCATCGCGCGGACTACCGTCAGGCTCGGGGGCACAGTGATCAGCCAGCGCTGGTCAGTGGGTATCACCTGAGCCTTGCCGAGCACCCGCGTGCCGAGTGGAACGATCTGTGGCTGCTCACCGAGGTCGAGCACCACGGCCGTCAACCGCAGGTTCTGGAAGAGGTGGGCGCAGGCGAGGGCGCACAGTCGTTCCAGGGTTACCGCAACCGCTTTTTGGCGACGCCGTGGGACGTGCCGTTTCGCCCGCCACTGGAGGCCGGCAAACCACGAATGTCGGGCTATCAAACAGCCGTGGTCACCGGCCCCCAAGACAGCGAAATCCATTGCGACGAGTACGGTCGGGTCAAGGTCCAACTGGCCTGGGACCGCGACGGTCAGCTCAACGAGCATTCCAGTTGCTGGCTGCGGGTGGCCAGCGGTTGGGCGCACCAGGGGTATGGCAGCACGCTGATTCCACGGGTCGGCATGGAGGTGCTCGTGGGGTTTGTCGATGCCGACCCCGATAAACCAGTGATCATGGGGTGCCTGCCCAACGCAGCGAACCCGGTGGCGCTGGATTTGCCGGCCGACCACACCCGGAGCATTTTTCGCAGTCAGAGCAGCCCCGGTGGCGGTGGTTACAACGAGCTGCGCATTGAGGATCGCAAGGGCGCCGAGGAGATATACCTGCGAGCCCAGCGCGACTGGACGCAACACGTGCTGCACGATCAGCGCGTGCAAGTCGATAATCAGCGTCGGGTGGTGGTCGGCGGCATCAGTCGTCATGAACTCAAGGCCGATGAGCAGCGCATCACCCACGGCAATCGCGTGACCGAACTCAGGCAGGACGATCACGTGCAAGTCAGTGGTGACCAGCGCATTCGGGTGACCAATCAGGCGTTGAATGCGCTTATGCAGGTGCATGTCAGTGCCGGTCGGCAGGTCGTGATCGACGGCGGTGCCAACGCAACGATTCAGGCGGGTGGACACTGGATCAACATCAGTGCTGCCGGAATCTTCAGCAGTGTGCCGATTGTGCAGGGCGGTGCGCCTGCACCTGCCATGGCGGCCGCTCCCCACATGCCGGGCATGGTCGAGAAGCTCGTTGCAGCGCTGCCGGCCGCCCTCAGTGCGGCACAGATTGTCAGCCTGAAAAGCAACGCGCCGTTCTGTGAAGAGTGTGAACGCTGCAAGGCGGGGGTCTGTTATGCCTGAGCGGATTTCACCTCGGGTCTGGCTTGAGCGCCAGCCGTTGCAATCGTCGCAACAGTTGTTCGCGATCTTCAGCAACGCCAGTGACGCTGAAGCTTTGCAGGCCTGGCGTTGCGCGAGTGGCACCCAGGCGCCGAACCCTATCTGGGCCGGCACCGCCTATGCCGAATGGGAGCCGGTGATGCCTTACATTGGCATCGTCGAGCCGTGCAGCGATTTTCTCGATTGGGTGGACCGTTGTGACTGTCAGGACTGGGGCTGGCTGGCGGCGTCGTCGAGCAGTCTGGAGTGCATGCTCGAGCATTTTCGCAGCCTGACTCAGGTGCTGTTGCCCGATGCCTCTGCGGTGTTTTTCCGCTTTTGGGACGGGCGTCATGTGCTGCCGATCTTGCGCTCGGCACCGGTGGAGGGGGCTGAATGGCTGCCAGTGGTCGAGCGCTGCCTGATCAATGGCCAGGCGCTGGAGGTCGGTGGCCGTGGCGTGCAGTCTGCTCAGGTTTTTCCCTGGTGGAGTGTCCCGGTGTCATTGTTTGAGACCCTGGCGCTACAAGCGGCGGACACCCGTATCGCCAATCTGCTGAAGTGGTTGAGCGAAGAGCGTCCGGACATCGATCAGGCCTATTCCCCCGCAGTGCTGCAGTGCAAGGTGAAGGCTTTTGTCGCGCGGTGTGATCCTGGCGGGGCAACGCCGGAAGCGTTGGTTCACTGTCTGATGTCACAGCAGCGCTGATGGGATGAGACAGGGGGAAAATATTCGCGTAATTTTCGGCGTTCTGGCGGGTGGTCTTGATCATGGTGGCCCGTGAATCCAAAGTGGTCGCGCTCCAAAGAGCTCAGGGAATGAATGGAATGCTTGATTCAAACAAGACAATAGAAATGGCCGGTGTGGACGCCATGGAGGCGTTGGCCGAGATTGAATTCATTCTGATTTCGCTGAGGAAAATGGGCACGTTCTACCAGGACAAATCCCTGGAGGATTACCGTAAGGCAACCACAGACTTCATCGACGATTTCGCGGTGACCCAGCGCCTTGCAAAGGTTCGCCGGTTGATCAGTCAGCCCTTCGACAGCACCTTGGGCGATGACGATATGGACGATCTGGAGCGCTACATGCAAAAGCTGCGGTTTTGGCAGCCGGAACCCTCTGCCAGGTAAGTCGTTTGTTCAAGGGTTCACATGGCTGCATCAGTGGGTTCAGAGGCCGCGCCTACAGGCGGTCCTGACGTTCGGCGCTGTACAAGGTAAACTTCGCCTCCTTCGCAGGAGCAGCCATGAATTATCGTCACGCCTTCCACGCCGGCAATCACGCCGACGTGTTCAAACACCTGACCTTGACCCGCCTCATCGCCCTGATGTCGCGCAAGGAGCAGCCGTTCGCCTATCTCGACACCCACGCCGGCATTGGTCTGTATGACTTGCAGGGCGACCAGGCCAGCCGGACCGGCGAGTACCTGGAAGGGATCGCGCGTCTGTGGGGTGAGCCGGATCTGCCGGTGCTGACGGCCGATTACATGCAGGTATTGCATGAGATGAACCCGGATGGCCAGTTGCGTTACTACCCAGGCTCCCCCGAGTTGGCGCGACGCCTGACGCGCCCGCAGGACCGGGTGCTGCTCAACGAAAAACACCCCGAAGACGGCTTGCTGCTCAAGGACAACATGAAGGGCGACCGCCGGGTCAAAGTGCACCTGGGCGAAGGTTGGCATGTGCCGCGTGCCTTGTTGCCGGTGCCGGAGAAGCGTGGGCTGATGTTGATCGACCCGCCGTTCGAGCAGCTTGATGAAATGCAGCGCTGCGCGGCATCGCTCAAAGAGGCAATTGGCCGGATGCGCCAAACCGTGGCGGCGATCTGGTACCCGGTGAAGGATCAGCGCATGTTGCGCCGTTTCTATCAGGACCTGGCCGGGACCGGCGCGCCGAAGCTGTTGCGCGTGGAGTTGCTGGTACATCCGCTGGACACGCCCAACAGCTTGAACGGCTCCGGGCTGGCGATTGCCAATCCGCCGTGGGGGCTGGAGGAAGAGCTGCGCGAGTTGCTGCCGTGGCTGTCGAAGAAACTCGGCCAGACCCAAGGCGGGTGGCAGATGGATTGGTTGATTGCTGAGTAATGTGTGGCGAGGGAGCTTGCTCCCGCTGGGGCGCGAAGCGGCCCTGAAATCGGCGACAACGTTCTTTCAGATAGAACCTGCCTACCGATTTACGACTGCTTCGCAGCCGAGCGGGAGCAAGCTCCCTCGCCACAGGTGACGTGTTCACCCATCAAATCGGGCAGGTCACGCCTGTGCCGCCGATCCCGCAGTAACCCTCGGGGTTTTTGGCCAGGTATTGCTGGTGATAGGCCTCGGCGAAGAAGAAGGTCGGCGCTTCTTCGATTTCGGTGGTGATGGTGCCTTTGCCTGCCTTGGTCAACTCAGCCTGGAACACGTGCTTGCTGGCCTTGGCGGCTTCCAGCTGGGCTGGGGTGGTGGCGTAGACCACCGAACGGTATTGCGTACCAATGTCGTTACCCTGGCGCATGCCCTGGGTCGGGTTGTGCAGTTCCCAGAACATCTTCAGCAGCGCGTCGTAGCTGACTTTTGCCGGCTCGTAGACCACCAATACCACTTCGCTGTGGCCGGTCAGGCCAGAGCAGACTTCTTCATACGTCGGGTTCGGCGTAAAGCCACCGGCGTAACCCACCGCCGTACTGACCACGCCTTCGCGCTGCCAGAATTTGCGTTCCGCGCCCCAGAAGCAACCCAGGCCGAAGATCGCGAAATCCACGTCGGTGACGAACGGGCCCAGCAGCGGGGCGTCGTGGACGAAGTGTTTTTCCGGCACGGTCATCGGGGTTTCGCGGCCAGGCAGAGCTTGTTCTTTGGTTGGGAGCACGTTTTTGTTCACCAGAATTTCCGAGCGCAAGACCATGATCAGTCCCCTCAGTCAGGTTGAATGTAAATTGTCAGACACACAGTTTGCCCAATGCCATCCGGTTACGCACTACCCATGTGGGAGCGGGCTTGCTCGCGAAGGCGTTGTGACAGTTAACATCAATGCCTACTGACACATCGCATTCGCGAACAAGCCCGCTCCCACAGGGTTTTGTGTATTGACTGAAGTGCTGTCAGGCGATTGGGCCGCGCGGGTAGCGTTTGAGCTTCTCGATCAGCTCTGACCCAGGGATCGGCCGGTCGAACAGGTAGCCCTGGCCAACGTCGCAGCGGTGACGGCGCAGGAAGGCCAACTGCTCGGATGTCTCGATGCCTTCGGCGACCACTTTGAGCTTGAGGTTGTGGGCCATGGCGATCACCGCGGAGGTGATTTCCATGTCGTCCTGATTGTCCGGGATTTCGTGGATGAAGCTGCGATCGATCTTGATGATGTCGATCGGGAATTTCTTCAGGTAGCTGAGCGACGAATATCCGGTGCCGAAGTCGTCCATGGCCAGGGTCAGGCCCAGGCGCTTGAGCTGGTCGAGCTGCAAGTGTGTGTCTTCGGTGGCTTCCAGCAGCAGGCCTTCGGTCAGCTCCAGCTCCAGCAAATGCGCGGGCAGTTGTTCTTCCTTGAGGATGCTGGCGATCGAGGCCACCAGGTCCGGGTCGGAAAACTGCTTGGGCGACAGGTTGATGGCCACCTGCAAGTTACCCAGCCCGGCCGCCGTCAGTTGCATGCTCATGCGGCAGGCCTGGCGGGCAATCCATTTGCCGATGGGGATGATCAGGCCGGTCTCTTCGGCGACGCTGATGAACTGGTCCGGACGGATCATGCCCTTTTCCGGATGGTTCCAGCGCAGCAAGGCTTCCATGCCCAGCAGGCGACCGCTGCGCAGGCAGAGCTTGGGCTGGTAGAACACGTCCAGCTCGTTTTGGGTCAGGGCGCGGCGCAGGTTGTTTTCGACGAACAGTTTGTAACTGGCCTCGGCGTTCAGCGCTTCGGTGAACACCTGGACCTGATGCTTGCCGTTGGCCTTGGCCTTGTGCAGCGCCAGGCCGGCGTTGCGCATCAGCGTCTGCGGATCGCGGCCATGCAGCGGCGCGCAGGCCAGGCCCACGGAACCGGTCACGCTGATCAACTGGTTGTCGACGAACATCGGTTTGTCGAGGGTCATCAGCAACTGGCTGGCGATCAGTTGGCCGGCCTCAAGGTCGGTGTTGTCCAGCAGCACGGCGAATTCGTTACTGGCAAAACGTGCCAGGCTTCCGCTCGGGCTCAGGCTGTTGCGCAGGCGCCGGGCGAGGCTGATCAGCAGCTTGTCGCCGGTCTGGTGGCCGAGGCTGTCGTTGATCCGCTTGAAGTTGTCGATGTCCACCAGCAGCAGGCTGATGGGCGTGTCGCTGTCGCGGGCGAAGCGTTCGTCGAGGTTGCGGATGAACGCGGGACGGTTACCCAGGTTGGTCAGGTTGTCGGTGTAGGCCAGGCGCTCGATGCGTTGCTGGGCAAGCTTGGTCTGGGTGATGTCTTCGTAGATGCCGATGTAGTGCGTCAGCTCACGGTTGTCGCCATAGACCTTGGAAATCGACAACTGGCCCCAGTAGGGTTCCAGGTTCTTGCGCCGACTCTTGAATTCGCCCTGCCAGCTGTTGCTCTTGGCCAGGCTTGAGGGGGCGTCGAACAGCAGCTCGCTGAGGTTTTCCAGCGCCGGCAGTTCCGACAGCCGATGGCCGTGGACTTCTTCGGTGCTGTACTGGGTGATCGCGGTAAAGCTTGGGTTGACGTACTCGACCACGCCGTCGCAGTTGACCAGCAAAAAGGCGTTGGCGCTTTGCTCGACCGCCCGCTGGAACAGGTGCAGGGCGCTGGTGGCGGTGCGGCGGTTGTGGTTGTTGATGACTTGCGCAAACTGGTCGGCCAGCTCGCCGGCGAACGCGATTTCATCCGACTGCCAGGCGCGGGTCGCGCCGGTCTGTTCCAGGCACAGCACGCCGACCACCTGGCCGTCGACGCGAATGCTGGCGTCGAGCATGGCATTGACGTCACGCGGGCGCAGGCTCTCGGCCATGTCGCGGGTGCGCGGGTCGCGCATCGCGTTGTGGGCGTCAATGGCCCGGCTGGTGTGCAGCGCTTCCAGATAGTCGGGGAAGCTGCTGGCGTCGATCACCGGCGGCAAGCGATATTCCTGGGAGGCGCGGTGGTACGCCGAAATCGGTACCAGTTGCTGGCCCTCGAGGTTCCACAGGCTGGCGCAGTCGATTTCGTAGATGTCGCACGCGCTGCGGGTGATCAGTTCCGCTGCTTCCTGCAAGGAGTTGCCGGTGCTGTAGCGCTGGCGGGCGAGCAACAGGATCAGGTCCTGCTGGGCGCGTACACGTTCCAGATGCTGGAGTTGTTCCTGCTGGGCGCGCTGGTTCAGCTCCAGCGCGATTTGCAGGCGCGAGTTCTGGGTTTCCAGGTCCAGCGCGGGCTGCAAGGGGTCGCTGCTGAACAGGCCCTCGACCACCAGCAGGTAGCCGCGCAGCAGGTGGCGATTGTGTTGTTTGTAGGCTTCGCCCAGTTCAAGCAGGCTCAACGGGCCTTGGGCGGTGTGCAGGGTGTAGCGGACCAGGTAATGCGGGGAAAGCGTCAGTTGCTGCTGGATCGCGTCGTGCAACTGGTAGCGTGCTTCGGGTTCCATCAGGCTGGCGTAAGGCGAGCCGACCAGTGCGCAGAGTTCGACAGCGGGCAAGCCGAACTGGCGTTCGCAATTGGGGTCGAGAAACAGCAGCGCCCAGCTTGCTTCATTCAGCCGTTCGAAACGCAGCATGCCGAGCCGCGAGGGCACCGGCAACTGCGTCACTACCTCGGCCACCATACGACTGGTGGCATCAGGTTGGCTTTTCATGGGGGAAACTCGCTTCGAAAATGCTGATCGCGCCGGGCTCACGCCCTCTTTACTGTTGCCTGCGGCAAGGTTGCATCATGCGGCACTCACTGACAAGTGAGATGAAGGCCAAGTGCTATAAGAATGTGTCGGCCGGCCGGGTGATTTCTGCACCCGGCGACCGAAACTAAAATTGGCGCAGGTGTCTGGCCTGCCGTCCTGCGGGTGGCTCGGGTCAATGAAGGGTGATGGCCACTGTTTGCAGCGCCTTGCCGTCCCGGTTGTGGAAGGTGACGTTGAGCTGATCTGCATCAATTTCCAGCTGGGCGAAATTGTCTTCGCTGATTACCGGGCTGGTCAGTGCATGGCGGTACTCACCGGTGGCGACGCGGGCCAGCGGCTGGTCGAGTATGAAAGTGGACGCCTTGGCGTAGGGCAGCAGTGCGCTGTTACAGAGCGGCGAGGACACGATGGTGTGGACTTCGAACCCAGGGTCTTCGCTGTGAGTCAGGCGACTGGTCAGGGAGCCGTGGACGTCGCCTGAAACGAAGATGACGTTCTTGATCCGATGGCTGCGGATGGTTTCCAGCAAGCGCAGTCGCTGCTCGGGGAAGGCCTTCCAGGCGTCACCGCCATTGCTTTTGCGGTCGGGGTAGAACATGACGCTGGTGACCACCAGTTTTACCCGCGCCGGGCTGTGGATCAGCCACTTGAGCAGTGCCTGTTCCTGCGCGTCGTCGAGAATGCGCCGGTTGTCGGCCGAGAGATTACGCCGGGTTCGGCTGTCGGTGACAAACCACTGGATATCGCCCTCGCCAAACGAGTACCAGTAGTGTTCAGGCGTATTCGTTAGTTGCCCGTTAGTTTGCAGTGCAGGGCCAGGGCCATGACTGGCTTGATATAACTCGTAGGCCCTCATGGCGTTATTGAACAAGTGCTTGTCGGAGGAACTTTTGTTGGCGGGCCAGTTATCTTCTATTTCGTGGTCGTCCAGGATCATATACGTCGGTAGTTGCGACATTAGTTTCTGGATATGTGGTTGGGAGAAGGCCGTCCGGTATTTATGGAGGATGTCCTGATAGCTTCGGTCGGGGGCGACGATGTTCAAGTCGTCCACGTAGACCTGGTCACCGGTCATCAGCAGGGCGTTGAAGGGTGTCGAAGCTTTGGCGACCAGATCCTGAATGGCGGCGAAGATCCGGTCGCCCTTGGCTGGCGCCGAAGGAACACCCAGGGTCATGCGTAAATAGCGACATGAGCCGACGATGTAGCGGCTCGGCGCGCTGCTCTTTTCTGAGGCTGTGCGCAGTTGGTAAATGTCCCTGGGCCATTGCAAGGGCAGTTCTTGCACGGTTTCGACGGTGTGCACCGGGCTCATGGTGGTGAACCAGCCCGCCTGATAGTCGTAGCGGGTATCGGCTGAGAGTCCGTCGAGCACGATGACTGCTGTCATGTCGCGTGAGGGGGGCAGGGCCGCGAACCGGGCGGCTGACCACGTGCTGTCGCCCGTACGGCGATAGCGGATGCCGGCAAAGACCGGCGAATGTTTGTCTGGCCCACCGCGCAGAAAGATACGGGCGTGACGGGACGTCGTGTGGCCAAGAATCGGGCCGACAGTCGGCTTTAACATATTCGAATCCATTCGAAGTAGTGCTGCATGAATTAAGAGTGATCCGGCAGCCGATAGCGTCTGCCGGGTGCCGCTCATCCTAGGGCCCGGTGGGTCATAAATATTGAGGGGTAAGTGGACTTTGCCTGTAAGGCGTATAAGCCCGGCAAGTAGTCTTTGTTGTAGGTGGGGGTAGGGAGAAGTTGAACTTTGCCAAAAAACGGACAAAAAAAGCCCCGCCAAATTGACGGGGTTGAGGTACGAGCGTGGCGCTCGGAAATCGTGTAACGCTGGCGGCCCTCCGGTGAGGGAGGGCCGCTCGTTCTTACAGCAGGATGGTGCGGATGTCGCCCAACAGGTCGCTCAGGCGCTTGGTGAAGCGCGCAGCAGCGGCACCGTTGATCACGCGGTGATCGTAGGACAGCGACAGCGGCAGCATCAGCTTCGGCTGGAAGGCTTTGCCGTCCCAGACGGGCTGGATGGTTGCCTTGGACACGCCGAGGATCGCCACTTCCGGTGCGTTGACGATCGGCGTGAAGCCGGTGCCGCCAATGTGGCCGAGGCTGGAGATCGTGAAGCAGGCACCTTGCATGTCGTCCGCCGAGAGCTTCTTGGTCCGGGCTTTTTCAGCCAGGGAAGCGGCTTCGGCAGCCAGTTGCAGCAGGCTCTTCTGGTCGACGTTCTTGATGACCGGTACGAGCAGGCCATCCGGGGTGTCGACGGCGAAGCCGATGTTCACGTACTTCTTGCGGATGATCGCTTTGCCACTTGGTGCCAGCGAACTGTTGAAGTCCGGCAGTTCCTTGAGCAGGTGCGCGCAGGACTTGAGCAGCAGTGGCAGCACGGTCAGCTTGACACCAGCCTTCTCGGCCACGGCTTTCTGAGCGACACGGAACGCTTCCAGCTCGGTGATATCCGCCGAGTCGAATTGCGTGACGTGAGGCACGTTCAGCCAGCTGCGGTGCAGGTTGGTAGCGCCAGCCTGCATCAGGCGGGTCATCGGCACTTCTTCGGTTTCACCGAAGCGGCTGAAGTCCACGACCGGAATCGGAGGAATACCGGCACCGCCGGTTGCGCCTGCGGCCGGAGCTTCCTTGGCCTTCTGCATCATGGCCTTGACGTAAACCTGCACGTCTTCTTTCAGCACACGACCGTGAGGGCCGCTTGGGCTGACGGCGTTCAGCTCGACGCCGAACTCGCGAGCCAGCTGACGAACCGCCGGGCCTGCGTGAACCTTGGCACCGCTTGGCGCTGGCGCAGCAACCGGGGCCTGCACGGCCTCGGCTTTTGCAGCAGGTGCTGGTGCGGCAGCAGGGGCAGCGGCTTGCGCCGGGGTTGTCGCGGCAGCCGGTGCTGCGGCAGCAACAGGTGCCGCAGCACCGGCCACTTTCAGCTTGAGGATGAAATCGCCAGTGCCGACTTCGTCTTCGAGTTTGACCGCGATGCTTTCCACTACGCCGGCAGCCGGCGAAGGGATTTCCATGCTCGCCTTGTCGGACTCCAGGGTGATCAGCGATTGATCAGCCTCAACGGTGTCGCCGACCTTGACCAGCACTTCGATGATCTTGGCCTTGCCCGACGAACCGATGTCCGGGACGTGAATGTCCTGGATAGTGGCAGCAGCAGGCGCAGCGGCTGGCGCCGGAGCAGCAGCCGGGGCTGGCGCGGCAACGGGTGCCGCCGCCTGCGCAGGAGCGGCGGCCGGAGCCGCAGCGGCACCCTCGACTTCCAGTTCCATCAACTCGTCGCCTTCTTTCAGGCGGTCGCCCAGCTTCACTTTCAGGCTCTTGATGACGCCGGCCTTGGGGGCCGGGATCTCCATGCTCGCCTTGTCCGACTCAAGTGTCAGCAGGCTCTGGTCAGCTTCGATGCGATCACCGACCTTGACCATCAGTTCAATTACTTCACCTTCACCGCTGCCGATGTCAGGTACGCGAATGAGTTCGCTCACAGAGTGTCTCCTCAGCAGTCCAGTGGGTTGCGTTTTTCCGGGTTGATACCGAACTTGGCGATGGCTTCAGCCACAACCTTAGGTTCGATGTCACCACGGTCAGCCAGTGCTTCCAGGGCTGCCAACACCACGAAATGACGGTCGACTTCGAAGAAATGACGCAGTTTCTTGCGGCTGTCGCTGCGGCCGAAACCGTCGGTGCCCAGTACTTTGAATTCCTTGGACGGAACCCACTGACGGATCTGCTCGGCGAACAGCTTCATGTAGTCGGTAGAGGCGATGACCGGACCTTTACGGCCGCTCAGGCACTCTTCGACGTAGCTCAGCTTAGGCTTCTGGCCAGGGTGCAGACGGTTGCTGCGCTCTACGGCCAGGCCGTCGCGACGCAGTTCGTTGAAGCTGGTAACGCTCCACACGTCAGCGCCGACGTTGAACTCTTCACGCAGGATCTTCGCCGCTTCACGGACTTCACGCAGGATGGTGCCGGAGCCCATCAGCTGAACGTGGTGCGCCGCTTCGCGGTTGTCTTCTTCGAGCAGGTACATGCCCTTGATGATGCCTTCCTCTACACCGGCCGGCATGGCTGGCTGCTGGTAGGACTCGTTCATCACGGTGATGTAGTAGAAAACGTCCTGCTGCTCTTCGGTCATCTTCTTCATGCCGTCCTGGATGATCACCGCCAGCTCGTAGCCGTAGGTTGGATCAAAGGTGCGGCAGTTCGGGATGGTGGCAGCCAGGATGTGGCTGTGACCGTCTTCGTGTTGCAGGCCTTCGCCGTTCAGCGTGGTACGGCCGGCGGTGCCGCCGATCAGGAAGCCACGGGTGCGGCTGTCGCCAGCGGCCCAGGCCAGGTCGCCGATACGCTGGAAGCCGAACATCGAGTAGAAGATGTAGAACGGCAGCATTGGCTGGTTGTGGCTGGAGTACGAAGTACCGGCAGCGATGAAGGAGCTCATGGCGCCCGCTTCGTTGATGCCTTCTTCGAGGATCTGGCCCTTCTTGTCTTCGCGGTAGAACATCACCTGGTCTTTATCGACTGGCTCGTAGAGCTGGCCGACGGACGAGTAGATGCCCAACTGACGGAACATACCTTCCATACCGAAGGTACGGGCTTCGTCCGGGATGATCGGGACGATACGTGGACCAATTTCCTTGTCCTTGACCAGTTGCGCGAGGATCCGCACGAACGCCATGGTGGTGGAAATTTCACGGTCACCCGAGCCGTCAAGAATGGCCTTGAGGGTGTCCAGCGACGGTGTCGGAACGCTGAAGCTCTGCGCGCGGCGCTGTGGCACGAAACCGCCCAGTGCAGTGCGGCGCTCGCTGAGGTAGCGGGCTTCGGCGCTGTTCGGTTCCGGCTTGAAGAACGGCAGGTTTTCCAGCTCGCTGTCTTTGACAGGAATGTCGAAGCGATCACGGAACAACTTCAAGCTGTCGACGTCGACTTTCTTGGTGTTGTGCGCGGTGTTTTTCGCTTCGCCGGCACCGGTGCCATAACCTTTGATGGTCTTGGCCAGGATGACGGTTGGTTGTTCTTTGTGGTTGACCGCTTCGTGGTACGCCGCGTAGACCTTGTACGGGTCGTGGCCGCCACGGTTGAGTTTCCAGATCTCGTCGTCGGACAGATCGGCAACCATCGCCTTGAGTTCCGGCGAGTTGAAGAAGTGTTCACGCACGAACGCGCCATCTTTGGCTTTGTAGTTCTGGTACTCGCCGTCGATGACTTCGTCCATGCGGCGTTGCAGGATACCGTCGACGTCTTTGGCCAGCAGTGGGTCCCAGAAACGGCCCCAGATGACTTTGGTCACGTTCCACTGGGCACCACGGAACACGCCTTCGAGTTCCTGGATGATCTTGCCGTTGCCGCGAACCGGGCCGTCGAGGCGCTGCAGGTTGCAGTTGATGACGAAGATCAGGTTGTCCAGCTTCTCGCGGCCAGCCAGGGAGATCGCGCCCAGGGATTCCGGCTCGTCGCACTCGCCGTCGCCCAGGAAGCACCAGACTTTTTGCTTGCCTTCAGGGATGAAGCCACGGGCTTCCAGGTACTTCATGAAACGTGCCTGGTAGATCGCCTGGATCGGGCCAAGGCCCATCGATACAGTCGGGAATTGCCAGAAGTCAGGCATCAGCCATGGGTGCGGATAGGACGACAGGCCCTGGCCGTCGACTTCCTGGCGGAAGTTGTTCATCTGGTCTTCGGTGATGCGGCCTTCCATGAACGCACGGGCGTAAACGCCTGGCGAGGTGTGACCCTGGAAGTAGATCAGGTCGCCGCCGTGTTCATCGGTCGGGGCCTGGAAGAAGTAGTTGAAGCCGATGTCATACAGGGTTGCGCTGGAGGCGAAGCTGGAGATGTGACCGCCCAGGTCAGAATCTTTCAAGTTCGTGCGCATAACCATGGCCATCGCGTTCCAGCGTACCAGCGAGCGAATGCGGCGTTCCATGAACAGGTCGCCAGGCATGCGTGCTTCGTGGGTAACGGGAATCGTGTTGCGGTACGGCGTAGTGATGGCGTAGGGCAGTTGCGAGCCGCTGCGGGTCGCGAGTTCGCCCATACGGGTCATCAGATAGTGAGCACGGTCTTCGCCTTCTTTGTCGAGAACCGATTCCAGGGCGTCCAGCCATTCCTGGGTTTCGACGGGATCGAGGTCTTGCATGGCTTGCTCCAGGGCGGAAAGGCTACCAGAATCGGTTGCCTGAGTTTGCGACTGGCCTTGTGGGCAGACGATATAAATTCTTGGATTGCCGAAGGTTGTTTCGGCGGCGTGTAGTTTTACTACAAATCGTCGGCCATTTCAGCCTTTCGAATGTATATACGAGTAGTAAAACTACAGAAGAACGGCTTGTGGCCTCCTGCTGCGTTGTGAGAATAATCGTTAAGGTTGGTCTTTTGCCAACAAAGAAAGGTGAAAGCTTGATGCTGGCTGCCAAGAAAATTCTTTTTTCCGCTATTTCTAACTTTTGTTCGACAGTCCATCGCGTAGTGCATTTGATGCGTTCACTACAGACCGCCCTTTCTACGCCGATCAAGGATAGCCCATGAGCCTCCCTTCGCTTGCCGAACTGCCCGCCATTCTCCAGCCGTTTGTCAGCCGCGCCGAGCAGTCGTTCCGTGTCGCCGTGGCCACGCTGGACCATGACCATGGCTTGTCCACCTGGTCGCCCGAGCGCTGGGCCGAATTCGCCCGTGTGACCGCTGCCAGCGACTTCGTCATTGAGCAGAGCGTTCGTGATCCTGTGATGTTGCTTGAGCTGGCGCAGTCCGGGGAGCTTGAGCGCAGCCTCGCCCCCGGCGAGTTGTGCGGGCAGATCGCTGCCGCCGTGCAGGCCGCGACCACTGACGATGAGTTGGGGCGCGTGCTGCGCCGCCAGCGGACCCGCCTGCAAGTGCGGATCATCTGGCGCGACCTGACCCGTCAGGCTGATCTGATCCAGACCTGTCGCGACCTCTCGGACATGGCCGACGCCAGCATCGATCAGGCCTATCAATGGTTGTATCAGCGCCACTGCCAGCAGTTCGGTACACCGACCGGGCGGCGCAGTGGCGAGCCACAGCAGATGGTCGTCCTGGGCATGGGCAAGCTCGGCGCAGTCGAACTCAACCTGTCATCGGACATTGATTTGATCTTCGCCTACCCCGAGGGCGGTGAAACCGTTGGCGTGAAGCGGCCGCTGGATAACCAGGAGTTTTTCATCCGCTTGGGCCAGCGGTTGATCAAGGCGCTGGACCCGATGACCGTCGACGGTTTCGTGTTCCGCGTCGACATGCGCCTGCGGCCATATGGTTCATCCGGCGCGCTGGTGCTCAGTTTCAATGCGCTGGAGCAGTATTACCAGGACCAGGGCCGCGACTGGGAGCGTTACGCGATGATCAAGGCGCGGGTGGTGGCCGGTGATCAGGCGGCGGGCGCGCAGTTGCTCGACATGCTGCGCCCGTTCGTTTATCGGCGTTACCTGGACTTCTCGGCGATTGAAGCGCTGCGCACCATGAAGCAGTTGATCCAGCAGGAAGTGCGGCGCAAAGGCATGGCCGACAACATCAAGCTCGGCTCCGGCGGCATTCGCGAAGTCGAGTTTATCGCCCAGGCGTTCCAGTTGATCCACGGTGGTCGCGACCTGAGTTTGCAGCAGCGCCCGCTATTAAAAGTACTGGGCACGCTGGAAGGGCAAGGCTATCTGCCGGCGGCGGTGGTCGGCGAGCTGCGTGAAGGTTACGAGTTTCTGCGGTACACCGAGCACGCGATCCAGGCAATTGCCGACCGCCAGACCCAAATGCTTCCGGACGGCGCGCAGGATCAGGCGCGCATTGCCTTCATGCTCGGGTTCGCCGATTGGGCGTCGTTCCATGAGCGGCTGATGTATTGGCGCGGTCGCGTTGATTGGCACTTCCGTCAGGTCATCGCCGACCCTGACGAAGAAGAGGGCGAGGAAAGCGAAGTGGCGGTTGGCGGTGAATGGCTGCCGCTTTGGGAAGAGGCACAGGATGAAGACGCCGCCTGCCGTCAGTTGGAAGAGGGGGGCTTCGTCGATGCGCCTAAAGCCCTGAAAGCTCTCGCCGGCCTGCGCAGCAGCCCGCAATTGCGCTCGATGCAGCGCCTGGGCCGTGAGCGGCTTGATGTGTTCATTCCGCGTTTGCTGGCCCAGGCTGTCGAGCACGCCAGCCCGGACCTGGTGCTGGAGCGCGTGCTGCCTTTAGTCGAGGCGGTGGCGCGGCGTTCGGCTTATCTGGTGTTGCTGACGGAAAACCCCGGTGCGCTGCGGCGGTTGCTGACCTTGTGTGCGGCGAGCCCGTGGATCGCCGAGCAGATCACCCGTTTTCCATTGTTGCTCGACGAGTTGCTCAACGAAGGTCGTCTGTTCAAGCCTCCGCTGGCACCGGAACTGGCCGCCGAGTTGCGAGAGCGCCTGACGCGGATTCCCGAGGATGACCTCGAACAACAGATGGAAGCCCTACGCCACTTCAAACTGGCGCACCGTTTGCGAGTGGCTGCCTCGGAAATTGCCGGCAGCTTGCCGCTGATGAAAGTCAGTGACTACCTGACCTGGCTCGCCGAGGCGATTCTGGAGCAAGTGCTGGCGCTGGCGTGGCGTCAAACAGTGGCCAAATACGGTTCGCCGCAACGCAGCGACGGCACGCTGTGCGATCCGGGGTTCATCATTGTCGGTTACGGCAAGGTGGGCGGTCTGGAGCTGGGCCATGGCTCGGACCTGGACCTGGTGTTCATTCACGACGGTGATCCGCAGGCAGAAACTGATGGCGTGAAACCGATCGACGGCGCGCAGTTTTTCACCCGGCTCGGCCAGCGGATCATTCATTTGCTGACCACCCAGACCAACTCCGGCCAGTTGTATGAGGTCGACATGCGCTTGCGTCCGTCCGGTGCGTCGGGGCTGCTGGTCAGTTCGCTGGGCGCGTTTGCGCGTTATCAGGAGAATGAGGCCTGGACCTGGGAGCATCAGGCGCTGGTGCGGGCGCGGGTGTTGGTGGGCAGCCAGGATGTCGGCCACGCTTTCGAGAAGGTCCGGGCGCAGGTTCTGGGGCGTGAGCGTGATTTGCCGACGCTGCGCCAGGAGGTCAGCGAGATGCGCGCCAAGATGCGCGACAACCTTGGCAGCAAGGCAACGGCTGCCGGCACTGCGGCAAATGCCTTCGAAGCCACGGCGCCGTTCGATCTCAAGCAGGACGCCGGAGGTATCGTCGATATTGAATTTATGGTGCAATACGCCGCTTTGGCGTGGTCCGACACGCACCCCTTGCTGCTGCGGTACACGGATAACATCCGGATACTCGAAGGGCTGGAGGAGGTCGGGTTGATGCCCGCCGCCGATGCCAGCCTGTTGCGTGAGGCTTACAAGACCTACCGCGCCGCCGCTCATCGCCAGGCCCTGCAGAACGAGGCCGGGGTGATTGCCGGTGACCAATTCGTGGCCGAACGTCGCGAAGTGCTACGGATCTGGAGTGAGCTGGGGCTAAGCTGAAACAGACTTGGAATGTGGCGGGCTTTTGTGGCGAGGGAGCTTGCTCCCGCTCGGCTGCGAAGCAGTCGTAACTCAGTCGGCGCGGTGTATCAGATAAAATGCAGTGGCAGGTTTTTGGGCTGCCTGGCAGCCCAACGGGAGCAAGCTCCCTCGCCACAAAAGCTTATGCTGACTGATGATGTGCAAAAAATTGTTCCGACGAGCCCCAGCCGGCTCGTCCAAATGACCTGACAGCCAAGGCTGCAGGTGCTGGATTATCGAGGCGGGGAGGCTTATGCCTCCCTTATTCGTTTGTGGATAACTATGAAAATTCTGATCGTTGGGCCCAGTTGGGTCGGTGACATGGTGATGGCGCAGACACTCTTTCAGTGTCTGAAACAGCGTCATCCTCAGTGCGAAATCGACGTGCTGGCCCCCGAGTGGAGTCGGCCGATCCTTGAACGCATGCCCGAAGTGCGCCAAGCCTTGAGCTTCCCGCTCGGCCACGGTGTGCTGGAACTGGCGACGCGGCGGCGGATCGGCAAGTCCCTGGCCGGCCAGTACGACCAGGCGATCCTGCTGCCCAACTCGCTGAAGTCGGCGCTGGTGCCGTTTTTTGCCGGCATTCCCAAGCGCACCGGCTGGCGTGGCGAGTTCCGCTACGGCCTGCTCAATGACGTGCGCAAGCTCGATAAAGAACGCTACCCGCTGATGATCGAGCGTTTTATGGCGCTGGCCTATGAGCCGGGCGCCGACCTGCCCACGCCGTACCCGCGCCCGAGCCTGCAGATCGACCCGGGCAGCCGTGATTCGGCGTTGGCCAAGTTTGGCCTGACCCTTGACCGTCCGGTGTTGGCGTTATGCCCTGGTGCGGAGTTCGGCGAGTCCAAGCGCTGGCCGTCCGAGCACTACGCCAAGGTTGCCGAGGCGAAAATTCGTGAAGGCTGGCAAGTGTGGCTGTTCGGCTCGAAAAACGATCATGCGGTGGGCGAAGACATCCGCGCGCGGCTGATTCCGGGCTTGCGCGAAGAGTCTGTGAACCTCAGTGGCGGGACCTCGCTGGCCGAGGCCATCGACCTGCTGTCCTGCGCCGACTCGGTGGTGTCCAACGACTCCGGCCTGATGCACGTTGCCGCTGCGTTGAACCGTCCACTGGTGGCGGTGTATGGCTCGACGTCGCCGGGCTTCACCCCGCCGCTGGCCGAGAAGGTCGAGATCGTGCGCCTGGGCATCGAATGCAGCCCTTGCTTTGATCGCACCTGCCGCTTCGGCCATTACAACTGCTTGCGCCAGTTGATGCCGCAACCGGTGAGCGAAGCCTTAGAACGCCTGCAAGGCGCTCCGGTCGAGGTCCGTTAAGTTGCGGGTATTGCTGATCAAGACTTCATCCCTGGGCGATGTGATCCACGCGTTACCGGCATTGACCGATGCGATGCGAGCGATCCCGGGGATCACATTCGACTGGGTGGTGGAAGAAGGCTTTGCCGAGATTCCGACCTGGCACCCGGCCGTGGGCAAAGTGATTCCGGTGGCGATCCGTCGCTGGCGCAAGAACCTCTGGCAGACCTTCAAAAGCGGTGAGTGGAAACGCTTCAAGCAAAGCGTTCGTGCCACGAAATATGACTTGGTGATCGACGCTCAGGGCCTGCTCAAAAGCGCCTGGCTGACCCGTTACGTCAACGCCCCGGTGGCCGGGCTCGATAAGGATTCGGCCCGCGAGCCGATGGCGGCGCGCTTTTATTCGCGGCGTCTGGCGGTGGCCCGTGGGCAGCATGCGGTGGAGCGGTTGCGTCAGTTGTTCGCCGTGGCGCTGGGCTACGACTTGCCGCAAGGGTTGGGCGACTACGGCTTGAACGTCGAGCGCCTGGTAGAGCTGCCACGCAAGAACCCCTATGTGGTGTTCCTGCACGGCACGACTTGGGACACCAAGCACTGGCCAGAAACCTATTGGCGTGAACTGGCCGAGCGCATGGGACACCAGGGCATGGCGGTGAAACTGCCGTGGGGCAATCCGCTGGAGAAGGCCCGGGCCGAACGCATTGCCAAGGGCCTGCGCAATACCGAGGTGCTGCCCAAGCTGAACCTGGCGGGCGTTGCACGGGTGCTGGCCGGTGCACAAGCCTGTGTGGCGGTGGACACCGGCCTCGGGCATTTGGCCGCCGCGCTGGATGTGCCGACCGTGTCGTTGTTTGGGCCGACCAATCCGGGCCTGACCGGCGCCTATGGCAAGCGTCAGATTCATCTGGCGAGCGACTTCTCGTGCGCGCCGTGCCTGCAAAAGAAATGCACTTATCAACCGACTGCTGAAGACCAGCGTCGGTTCGACATCAAGCGCGAGTGGCCGCTGTGCTTCACTCGCCTGAACCCCGAGCGTGTCGCGAGTCGATTAAGCACGTTGTTACTGGCTGAGGAACTGCGCTGATGCAACTGGCTTTTGTCCTTTACAAATATTTCCCGTTTGGCGGTTTACAGCGTGATTTCATGCGCATTGCGCTGGAATGTCAGCAGCGTGGGCATCAGATTCGCGTTTATACGCTGATTTGGGAGGGCGACGTGCCGCCGGGTTTCGAAGTGCTGGTGGCGCCGGTCAAGGCGATCTTCAACCATCGGCGCAATGAGAAACTCACGGCCTGGATGGAAGCGGACCTGGCCAAGCGGCCGGTGGACCGGTTGATCGGTTTCAACAAGATGCCGGGCCTGGACGTCTACTACGCCGCCGATGGTTGCTTCGAAGACAAGGCGCAGAACCTGCGCAATGCCTTTTACCGTCGCTGGGGCCGCTACCGGCACTTTGCCGAGTACGAGCGCGCGGTGTTCGCCAAAGACGCGAAAACCGAAGTGCTGATGATCTCCGAAGTGCAACAGCCGCTGTTCATCAAGCATTACGACACGCCGCTCGAACGCTTCCATTTGCTGCCACCGGGCATTGCCCAGGACCGCCGTGCGCCGGCCAACGCGGCCGACATTCGTGCTGAATTCCGTCGCGAATTCTCCCTGGCCGACGATGAGTTGTTGCTGGTGCAGATCGGTTCCGGGTTCAAGACCAAGGGTGTCGACCGCAGCCTCAAGGCGTTGGCGGCGTTGCCGTCGCAGTTGCGTAAACGGACCCGGTTGTTTGTGATTGGCCAGGACGACCCCAAAGTATTCCAGTTGCAGAGCGCCACATTGGGGCTCGGCGACAACGTGCAGTTCCTCAAGGGGCGCAGCGATATCCCGCGTTTCCTGCTGGGCGCCGACCTGTTGATTCACCCGGCGTACAACGAAAACACCGGGACGGTATTGCTTGAAGCGTTGGTGGCCGGTTTGCCGGTGCTGGTCAGTGCGGTGTGCGGTTATGCCCATTACATTGCCGAGGCCGACAGCGGTCTGGTGCTGGACGAGCCGTTCGAACAGGCGCAACTCACGCAGTACCTGACGACCATGTTGAGCGACGACGCAGCGCGTGCGGCCTGGAGCCGCAATGGCCTGGCCTTCGCCGACACGGCCGATCTCTACAGCATGCCGCAACATGCGGCGGATGTGATTCTGGCGGAGCAACACTGATGAAGTTGATTCTTGCCGAACCGTTCAAGAGCCTTTGGGCCGGACGCGATGCGTTCACTGAAGTCGAAGGCCTGAAGGGCGAGGTTTACCGTGAGCTTGAAGCTCGCCGTACCCTGCGCACTGAAGTCGCCGGGAACGGGTTCTTCGTGAAAATTCACCGGGGTATTGGCTGGGGCGAGATTTTCAAGAATCTGCTCACCGCCAAGTTGCCGGTGCTTGGCGCTGGCCAGGAGTGGCGGGCGATCCAGCGTTTGCAGGACGTCGGCGTGCCGACCATGACCGCCGTCGCCTACGGCGAACGCGGCAGCAACCCGGCGGATCAGCACTCGTTCATCGTCACCGAAGAACTGGCGCCGACCGTCAGCCTGGAAGACTTCAGCATCGATTGGCTCAAGCAGCCGCCGCCGCCCAAACTCAAGCGTGCGCTGATCGCCGAAGTGGCGCGCATGACCGGCATGATGCACCGCGCCGGGGTCAATCACCGCGACTGCTACATCTGCCACTTCCTGCTGCACACCGACAAACCGGTGACGGCCGACGACTTCAAACTCTCGGTGATCGACCTGCACCGCGCCCAGACCCGCCCGGCGATTACCAAGCGCTGGCGCAATAAAGACCTGGCGGCGCTGTACTTCTCGGCACTGGATATCGGCCTGACTCGTCGCGACAAGCTGCGGTTCCTCAAGGGTTATTTCCAGCAACCCTTGCGCCAGGTCCTGCGTGAAGAGGCGTCACTGCTCGCCTGGCTCGAAGGCAAGGCCAACAAACTCTATGAGCGCAAACAGCGCTATGGAGATGCGCTCTGATGGCGGGTTGGAACCTTGAGCCGGCCTATCGCGCGCTGCGTGATGAATTTGGCAGTCTCGACGCCGTATTCGCCCTGGAGGGTGAGCGTCTGACGCGTGACCCATTGTCCGAGGTCATTCGTGTCCAGCGTCACGGAATCAATTATTACGTCAAGCGTTACGTCGGTGCCGGCAAGGGCTTGCGCCGTTACCTGGGCAAGCCTCGGGTCAAGTCCGAGTGGCAGAACCTCAAGCGCTTCGCCAAGTGGGGCATCCCCACGGCTGAAGTGGTGGGGTGGGGCCTGGAGCGGCGTTACGCGGCCTACGCACGCGGGGCGATGATCACCCGCGAGTTGCCTTGCACTGAAGACTTGTCGGTGCTGGCGGCTCGCAAGGACCCGCGCCTGGCCGATCGGGCCTGGGTCGACAGCGTCAGCCGTCAACTGGCCCGTTGTACGCGGGTCATGCACGAGCAGCGTTTCACCCATAACGACTTGAAGTGGCGCAATCTGCTGGTCGATGACGAGGCTCGGCTGTACCTGATCGACTGTCCGAACGGCGACTTCTGGCGCGGCTTCTGGCTCAAGTACCGAATCACCAAGGATCTGGCCTGCCTGGACAAGGTCGCCAAGTATCACTTGTCGGCAACCCAGCGCCTGCGCTTCTATCTGCAATACCGTCAACGGGCTCGGCTGACTGTCGCGGACAAGCGACGTATCCGGCATGTTGTGAGATTTTTCGAGGGACGCGAATGACTGATTTCCTGGCCGCCGACGACAAGGCGCTGCTTGAGCGTCATGGTCTTGGCAACTTTGACGCGTTGTGGGCCAAAGAGCTCGACGCGGTGGACGAACCCAACACCAACCGGGGAGGCTGGAGCAGTGTGTTCCGGATGGACCTGGAGGGGCGGGGATTTTACCTCAAGCGCCAGAGCAACTACCTGACGCGGACCTTGCACCGGCCCTTTGGCGAGCCGAGTTTCGCCCGTGAATTTCGCAACATCCTCCGTTATCAGACGCTGGGGATTCCGGCGTTGCAGGCAGCCTTCTTCGGTGAGCGCAAAGTATCGGGCGAAACCCGCGCCGTGTTGCTGACCCGGGCGCTGGACGGTTGGGATGATCTGGATTCGCTGTTGCAGCAATGGTCGCAACTGGTCGAGACCGAGCAGCGCGCCATCGTCAAGGCCTGCGGTGAGCTGGCGCGACGGTTGCACGGCGTGCGGCAGATGCACGGCTGTTTCTATCCCAAGCACATTTTCTTGCAGGCCACGGTAGGTGGTTATCGGGCGCAGTTGATTGACCTGGAAAAGACCCGTCCGTTGTTGTTTGGTTTGCGCGACCGGATCAAGGACCTTGAACCGCTGCTGCGTCGCTCGCAGGTCTGGAGCGCCGAGCATGTGCGGTTGCTGCTGGCAACTTACCTGGATCATCCGCACGACGGTGCACTGGTCGATACCTGGATCGGTCGGTTGAGCGCACGGCGCAGCGACAAGGAAGCGCGCTGATGCGGTTGTCCGAATTGAGGCATGCCGGCCGCGCGCCGAGCCTGCCGCTGAGTCTGCCGCTGGCGGATGCCGCTGGCAGCGCCGAACTGCAATTGCTCACGCTGCTGCGGGTGCTGCCGGGGCAGCGCTACGTCGGTGCCGGCGTATGGCGCGGGCGTCCGGTGTTGGCAAAGCTGCTGGTCGGCAGCAAGGCCGCCCGGCATTTTCAGCGCGAGCGAGACGGCGTGCGGTTGCTCGCCGAACAAGGCATGACCACCCCGCTGTTGCTGGCCGATGGCTTGAAAGACGGCGAGGGCGGCTGGTTGCTGTTCGAGTTTCTTGAAGACGCGCAAAGCCTGGGCGACGCCTGGCAAGCCGTCGAGGCGCTGCCGTTGCTGGCGGACCCACAAGTCGCGGTGCTGGCCGAGGCGCTGGGGGCCATTGCCCGACTGCACAGCAAGGGCCTGTGGCAGGAAGACCTGCACCTGGACAACCTGCTGCGCCACGGCGGCCAGTTGTACTTGATCGACGGCGCGGGTATTTGCGTCGAGCAGGCCGGCAAGCCGTTGTCCCGGGGCAAGGTGCTGGAGAACCTCGGGGTGTTTTTCGCCCAGTTGCCCAAGACCCTTGAACCCTTCACCGAAGAACTGCTGGTGCATTACCTGCTGAGCAACAGCGAGCACGCGTTGCCGCTTGAGGCCCTGCAAAAGCAGGTGAACAAGGTGCGCAGCTGGCGCCTGAAGGACTTCCTCAACAAGGTCGGCCGCGAATGCACGTTGTTCAGCGTTCAGCGCGGGGCTTTCGGGCTGCGGGCGATTCGTCGCGAAGAAGAAGCCGCCATGCTGCCGGTGCTGGAGCAGGCCGATGCCTTGCTGAATCGTGGGCACCTGTTCAAGACCGGCGGCGCGGCCAGTGTCGGCAAGGTTGAGGTGGCGGGGCGTACGTTGTTGGTCAAGCGCTACAACATCAAAGGCTTCGCCCATTGGCTCAAGCGTTTTTGGCGCCCGAGCCGGGCCTGGTATTCCTGGCGTGAAGGCAATCGCCTGGCATTCCTGGGCTTTGCCACGCCCAAGCCGCTGGCCTTGCTGGAGAAGCGCTTTCTCTGGCTGCGCAGCCGTGCGTACCTGGTGACCGAATTTTTACCGGGCCCGGACATCATCGCTCGCTTTGCGCCGTTCGTGGAGAGTGGTGCGGCCCCCGAGGCCGAGTTGCAGGCGCTGGAGCATTTGTTCGCCGAGCTGATTCGCGAGCGGATCAGCCATGGCGATTTCAAGGGGCACAACCTGTTCTGGCACGAGGGTCGCTGGGCGTTGATCGACCTGGACTCGATGTGTCAGCACGGCTCCCTCGCCAGCTTCGCCCCCGCGTATGCACGGGACCGGGCGCGGTTCATGCGCAACTGGCCAGAGAGCAGCGCGCTGTATCAAGTGATTGATCAGCGCCTGCCCAAGGATGCTGGTAGCGCCCACTAAGCCGGGCCTGCGATCGACCGCATAGCGGTCGCCATCCTCAGAAGCTGTACTCGGCACCCGCGCCCGCATACCACGAGCGTCCCGGCGCGGCTTCGTAATAGCGGCCATTGCCGTCGCCGACGATTACCGAGCCCACGTACTGCCGGTCCAGCAGGTTATCCAGGCGCACGGTCTGGTGGAACGTCCAGTGCTCGGCTTTCTGTTCGAACCGTGAGCGCCAGTTGAACACGCTGTAGCCCGGTGCCGCGTGGGCCTGGTTGGTGTCTTCGACGTAGACCTTGCTGCGATACACCCCTTCGACGGCGGTGCTGACCCAGTCTCGCGGCTTCCAGTTGAGTTCCGCGAACAGCGTGGTCTGCGGCACGCCCGGCAGGTAGTTACCCTGCTTGATGTGTTTTTGCGCCGCACCGGTGCCGCTGGTGAAGTCGCTGTCGTAGGTCGCCTGCAAGCGGGTGTAGGCCAGGTTCGCGTGCCACTGCTCGCTCAGTTGGCTTTCGACACCCAACTCAAAACCACGGCGCAACGTGCGTCCGGCGTTCTGGTAGCTGGTGCGACCGCCGATGGATTGGGCCACCACCAACTCGTCCTCGGTGGTGATCTGGAACAGTGCCGCGTTCACCCGTGTGCGGTGGTCGAGCTGGGCTTTCAAACCGATTTCGTACTGGGTGCTTTCAGAAGGTTTCAAGCCGAAGTTGAAGCCTTCGACGGTGCCCGGCGCATAGGCCAGCTCCGCCTGGGTCGGGGTTTCGAAGCCTTTTCCGGCGCTGGCGTAACCCTGCAGGTCATCGCTGAACGCATACATCACACTCATCGACGGGGTGTTCTTCTGGTAACGCTTGTTGCCGCTGGCGTCGCCGTTGCCGAGGAAGTGGTCGTCGACGTCCAGCTCCATGGTGCTGTGGCGCACCCCGGCCTGGAATGTCCAGCGTTCGATGGCCCAGTTGGCCTGGATGTAGGGATCAAGGCTGCGCGCGGTGTCGACTTCGTTACGGCGCATTTCACCTTTCACGCCCAGCGAACTACCACGGTAATTCTGATAGCCGTGACGGTCGTCCTGGCTCTGGTCGACATCCAACCCGGTAATCAGCGTCAGCTCGCCAGGGGCGCCACTGACGGGCTGCAACCAGCGCACGCCGGCACCGTAGAGCTTTCGATCAAACTGAACCACACCACCGCCGCGTTCGTTGGCCGGTGTGCCTTTAGGGATCGACAGGTACTGGACCACGCTGCGCTCGCCCGTGTAGGCATTGACTTGCAAGGTTGCATCGCCGAAGTGGCGCTCGTAGTTCAGGCCGATCTGCTGGTGGTCAATGCTCTTGCGGGTGTTGTAGGTCAGTGCGTTGCGGCTCACCGAGCGCGGGTCGGCCTTGTAGGCGTCCCAGGTCTGGCCCTGCGGGTCTTGCGTGCCGTTCTGCTCCAGGCTGCTGTAGGTCAGCGCCAGCGTGCTGTCGTCGTCGGGCGTGAGGTTGAGTTTGGCGAAGGTCTGGTCGCGGCGAGCGGCGCTGTGGTCGCGATAGCCGTCGGTGTCCATCCTCGAGGCGTCGAGCACGAAGCCTGCGCCGTCCACCGCGCCTTCGGCCGTGAGGTGGTTTTTGCTCAGGCCATCGCTGCCGATCAGCGTCTCGGCGCCAATGCGCGGCGGGCCTTCGCCGTCGCGGGAGAACATCTGGATCACCCCGCCCGCGTTGCTGCCATACAAGGTCGCCGCCGGGCCGCGCAGCACCTCGATGCGCTCGGCGGTGTCGAGGTTGAAGGTGGCTGCCTGGCCCTGGCCGTCCGGGGTGCTGGCCGGGATGCCGTCGGCGAGTAGCTTGATCCCGCGTACCCCGAAGGCTGAACGGGCACCGAAGCCACGGGAGGAGATCTGCAAGTCCTGGGCGTAATTCTGGCGGTTCTGCACCACCAGGCCTGGCACGCGCTGCAAGGCTTCGGAGGCGTTGATGCCCAACTGCCCGTCGCTGATCTGTTCGCGGCTGATGCTGTCGACCGAGTACGGCAAATCGAAGGTCGGGCTGGCGCTGCGCGAACCGGTGACCACGCTCGGGTCGAGCAGCAACGGGGAGTCGTCGGCCTGGCTGGTGCTAGTGAGGCTCAGGCCGTAGAGCAGCAGCGCAGCGTGCGCGGGGACAGCAATTTTCATGGGGGAGACGAGTTTCCAGAGTGTGCGTTGAATATCTGCCGATCAACGCGGGACAAAAAAAGGGGCGCGAGTTTAACCACTGACAGGCTTTGTGCCGGCCGCTGCGACACTCTGTCGCATTCCGGCGCGTCGAGAGCTGGCGCTCTGAAGAGGTTCGGCAATACCCCAGGCCCTTTTGCTGTCGGTTGCGGCCTCGCAACCAGCAGCTTGAAGCGTGCCGCTAGCGGCTCGAAGCTGCTTTTAAGCTATAATCCCGCCCTTTAGCTGTTTCTCGCCCTTTTGCGAGGACACATTATTTTCAGGCGCACCTCGCCTGCATGCAGACTTAAGAGGCTAGACCCCTGTGGCATTGACGATTCTTGGCCTGTCCGGCGCCCTTAGCCATGATCCTTCCGCAGCCTTGTACATCGACGGCAAGCTGGTCGCGGCGGCTGAAGAAGAGCGCTTCGTACGCGATAAACATGCAAAGAACCGCATGCCCTACGAATCGGCGAAGTTCTGCCTGGAACAGGCAGGCATCAAACCGTCCGACGTAGACGTGGTCGCGATTCCGTTTGCCCCGATCAGCCTGTTCGGCAAGGCGCGCTGGCACTACGCCAAGCGTTACTGGTATGCCCCGGATCGCGCACTTGACGCGATCCTGATGGGCAACCGTCGCTACAAGCGCTACCGCAACAAGATTGTCTGGTGCCTTGAGCAATTGGGCTTCGACCCGAAGAAAATCAAGATCGAGCCGGTCGAGCATCACCTGGCCCACGCCTCCAGCGCTTACCACTGCTCCGGTTTCAAAGAGAAAACCGCGATCCTGGGGATCGATGGCAAGGGTGAGTACGCCACGACCTTCTTCGGTTATGGCGAGAACGGCAAGATCCACAAGATCAAAGAATTCTTTGACCCGGATTCCCTCGGTGGCCTGTATGGCGCGATCACCGAATTTCTCGGTTTCGAAATGCTTGATGGCGAGTTCAAGGTCATGGGCATGGCGCCGTACGGCGACGCCAGCAAGTACGACTTCTCGCGCCTGGCCTCGTTCGAAAACGGCGAGCTGGTGATCAATACCGATTACGCCAACGTCATCGGCCTGCGCCGTTACAAAGAGAAGGGCAAAGGCTTCTACTTCACGCCGAAGCTGATCGAGTGGCTGGGCCCGAAACGTGAAGGCGACATTGCCGACGAGCCGTACATTCACTATGCCGCGAGCATGCAAGCGCTGTTCGAGAAACTGGCGTTGCAGATGATCGACTACTACTTGGGCGACGTACTCAAGGAAACCGGCAAGCTGGCCTTCGCGGGCGGCTGCGCGCTGAACGTCAAGCTGAACCAGAAAATCATCGCCCGCGATGACGTCAAAGAGCTGTTCGTGCAACCGGCGTCCGGCGATGCCGGCACCGCGGTTGGCGCAGCGGCCTACGTGTCCCACGCCCGTGGCGTGCCGGTCGAGAAGATGGAACACGTCTACCTCGGCCCGTCGTACAGCAACGAAGACGTGATCGCTGCCTGCGCTCGCCATCCGAGCGCGCCGAAATGGCAGCAGATCGACAACATGCCGGAGCGCATCGCCAAGATCATGGTCGAGGGCAACCCGGTGGCCTGGTTCCAGGGGCGCATGGAGTTCGGTCCACGTGCGTTGGGTGGTCGTTCGATCATTGGTTGCCCGAGCGCCACCGGCGTGGCTGACCGGATCAACCACCAGATCAAGTTTCGCGAGCGCTGGAGGCCTTTCTGCCCGTCGATGCTCGACACCGTTGCGCCGCAGATGATCAAGATCGATCACCCGGCACCGTTCATGACCTTCACGTTCGAAGTGGCTGAAGAGTGGAAAACCCGTGTGCCGGAAGTCGTCCATGAAGATGGCACGTCCCGCGCGCAGGTGCTCAAGCGTGAATACAACCCGCGCTACTACGACATGATGAAAGCGCTGGAAGTGCTGACCGGCAACGGTGTGTCGCTGAACACCTCGCTGAACCGCCGTGGCGAGCCGATGATCTGCTCGCCGACCGACGCCCTGAACATGTTCTTCGGTTCCGATCTGCAATACCTGATCATGGAAGACATTCTGGTGGTCAAGGATGGCGTGGAAGGGCACACCGTTGTCTGAGCCGCTGATCAGCGTCGTTATTCCGGCCTACAACTACGCCAAGACCCTGCCGCGTGCGGTGGAGTCGGTGTTGGCGCAGTTGGCTGACGCCCAGGCCGAATTGCTGGTGATCGATGACGGGTCCACCGACGCGACCCCGCAGGTCCTGGAGCAGCTTCAGGCGGAGCATCCTGGATGTTTTCGTGCTTTGCGCAAACCCAATGGCGGTCTGTCTTCGGTACGAAATCGCGGGATTGTGGAGGCTTCGGGGCGTTACCTGATCTTCCTCGATGCCGATGACGAGATGGCTCCCGGTGCGTTGGCTGCGTTGACGCAACACATTGCCAGCCACCCCGAAAGCCGTTTGGTGATTGGCGGGCACTGGTCGGTGTTCGACGATGGCCGTCGCTCCCTGCACGCCGTCAAACCGTTGCCGGCCACTGCCCGGCAACGGGTGCGCGGCTATTTGCTGGACAAGACCGTGTCGCTGTCCAACGGTGCCTGTGCGATGCATCGCGAGGTGTTTGCACCGGGCAACTATCCCGAGCACCTGCGCAACGTCGAGGACATTCCGGTGTTTGCCCAAGTGCTGGCAAGGTTTGCGTGCAGCGTGCTGGATCAGCCACTGGCGCTGATCTACAAACACGGCGACAGCATGCGCCATGATCTCAAGCAAAGCCTGGCGGCCGGTGCGGGAATGGTCGACGAGGTGTTTTCCCCTGCCCGCATGCCGGCCGAGCTTCAGGACTTGCGCCAGCCTTTCCTGGCCCAGCGTTGCCTGTCGTTGTTCCGTGATTGCTACAGCGCCGGCGACTATGTCAACGCCAAGGCGTTCTATCGTCAGGCCGTGCGTACCGATATACGTGCGCTCACGCGTTGGTCTTACACCCGCAAGGCTATCCGGTTGTTGTTCAAATGAACGGGTCGCGTCCGGTGTCTACGCCATCGCCTGTTGAGGGTGTGTTTCAGGCTGAAGGCAGTTGGGCGCAAAAGGCTCGAGAGCTGGACCGCTATCGCTGGAAGCTGTTGCGTGAACGGCATGGCCGCTGCGCCAGTGTGATGCGCCTGTTGCGTGACGTGCTGGTGGATGTGGCGGTCGGTATTCGTGCCAGGGCATGCTTGAGCAGTTCGGTCGTCGCGGCACCCTGCGAAGTGCTGCTGCTGCATTCGGCGCCAAAATCCATGGCGCTGCAACGCAAAAACATTCTGATCGATGCCGTACGCAAACGGGGCGCACATCTGGTGGAGGCAGCCCTGCGTTCGCCGTCCGATGCCTGTGCCGAGCGCATGCTGGTAAGGCCGCCACAGTCGGTGCCGCTGCGTTATCTGGTGTACGCCGCCCATGCTCAATGGCTGGTGAGTACTTACACGCCCAAGGTGCTGATCAACGAACGCAACGGCAGCCTTCACGCGCCTTTCCTACGGTTGGCGTTGGCAGCGCGTGGCGCGCCGTTACTGCATCTGGCCCATGCCACGACGCTGGAATCGTCGCGACGGCTGGGGATGAACGACTACGATTATTACGGAGTCTTTGGTCACAGTTCACTGGTTGCCCTGCAGGAGCGAACGCTGCGCTTTGGCGAATCGACCGTGGTGCTGCTCGGCTCTTATCTGGCGGATGAGACCTATGATTTGCCGGTCGCCGAGCCTGGCTTGCACACGTTGCTGATTCTGGGGGTCGGCCCGGACAAAGAGAAAGAGCCCGGCTACCAGCAGACCTACCAGTTGCTGCGCGACTGGGCCGAGCAGCATTCGCATTACCGTGTGCTGTTCAAGCGTCACCCGCGCAGTCGGGCGCAGTTCTGGAGCGATGCCGCCGCGCAGTTACCGAACATCGGGTTGCTCGACACCCAGTGTTCACTGGCAGATGCTTTGGCGCAGGCCAGCGTCGTCGTCAACATCATGTCCAATGCCGGTATCGAGGCGGGGCTGGCGGGGCGGCCGGTGATCCATGTCAACGCGGGCGACGATGAGGATATCTTTTCTCACGCGCTGTTTTTTGGCGCTCAGGTGCGGGACGTCGACGCGTTCTCTTGTCAGCTACACGCGGTCGAGCAGGATTATCAGGGGCATGTGGCCAAGGCGCGGGGGTTTGCCGATTACCACCTGGTGCATGGCTCGCAGGGGCTGGCCAAAACCGCCCAACTGGTTGATGAGTTGCTGCGCGGTGAGGACCCGAAGCGTCACTTCGAGACGTTTACCTTGCCTGCTGCCGGTTGATAACCGGCATTTTCGGGCTCAGGTGTTGAGCGCCAAGCTCAATTCCTTTGCGTTGCATACGTGCTGGTGGCGCAGGTAATGCTCGGCAAATTGAGTGTCGGCCAGTAGCCAGGCGCGGTCCTCGCGATAGCGCAGCATGTGCTTGAAGTTGCGCAGGCGCAGGCCTTTTCGAAGTGGCTTGCGATAAGCGCGCAAGTCAGCGATGTCGATCAGCCCCAGTGTGTTTTCAGGTGTCAGTACCACGTTGCCCAAGTGAGCCGAGCGAAAGTAAATGCCGTCTTCGTGCAGGCGGGCCATGAACTCGCCCAGTTGCGCACGAAGGCTTGCCTCGGTGCCCAGCAATTGGCGCAGGGTGTGTCCGGGCAGGGGGTCGTAATGCACGGCGTCCCGTTCGATGCTGGGGATTCGATAGACCTGGCGTACGCTTGGGCATTCGATACCGCGTTCACGCAGCACTCGGCAATTGTCGGCGAAGCGTCGGGCATAGGGTGCCCAAAGGGCGGAGGTCAGCAGGCGCTTGCGACGAAACAGCTTGAGCATCGAGCCGTCGGCCAGGCGCAGTACTTTATCTCCTTTACCGTCGGCTTCGAGAACGTCGGCGCCCTCGCGCATGTTGAGATAAATGGCATGGTCCAGCGTTTGCATCAAGGCTCCAGAGGCTTGGCCTGAGGGGATGGGCAGCCGGCTATGTTACCGCAGCGTGCACGTCGCAAAAAACCGCTGTGGTACAATCGGTCCACTTTTTTTATGACGAATTCGCTCGTATTACGTGGTTCTCGTCGCAGTTGCCCGCCTGTCACCTTGTATGGCCGACTACCACTGAGCGCTTGCCCCTTCTATTATGGTTTCATGCTTCTATGCGCAAACCGGCGCATGACAGGACGTTGAAATACCGGGTTTGTCTCACGTGATTCTGTTGCACCTTGGCGGGTGGATGCAGCCTATTTTCTGGACGCCCTATGACGACAATGCTGTTCATTTCCATGGCCAAGCACCAAGGCCTTTATTTCAATCGGTTGATCAATGAAACCGAGCTCAAGGGTAAAGTCGTCACCGTGCCACAAATGCCTTGGCCGCGGCCTTGGCGGATCTCCAGCGTACTTTCGCGAATCGACTGGCGGGGGCTTATCGAGGAGAAGTGCGAAGAGCGGAACGTCAAAAACAAGAACAGTGGTCGCCTGTACCGCTTTTTGTTACGTCTTGAATTAACTTGGATGGCCCTGCGCGCGCAAGCCTTGCTTGATCGGGAGCGCCCCGATGCTCTGGTGGTCTGGAATGGCTCCCATCGGTATTGCCAGTTGCTGGTGGCACTGGCGCCGTCGGGCTGCAAGACCTTCTTTTTCGAGAACGGCCTGCTGCCGGATACCACGACGGTGGATGGGCGCGGTGTGAATTACCGCAACTCGGTTCCGCGTGATGCCGGTTTCTACCTCAACTATCCTTGCCCGGTGCATGAAGGCCAGGCGGCTCCTACACTCATTCCACGCAAGCCCCGCACCACAGGTATTGCGCCGATCGTCTTGCCGGAGCAGTTTGTATTCATCCCGTTTCAGGATGATCGTGACACTCAGGTCCGGCTCTTTTCACCTTGGGTTGGCAACATGCGGGAGATGTTCGCCCTGGGTGAGCGGCTGGCCCGGGAAGCCGGTGTAACGGTGGTGTTCAAGGAGCACCCGTCGAGCCATGAGTGTTACCCGGAACTCCATGCGCGGACTCATGATCGTTTGTTGTTCGCTAATGGCAATGCGACTCAGGAGCTGATTGAATCCAGTCAGTTCGTGATTACCCTGAACTCGACGGTAGGGTTGGAAAGCCTGCTGTTAGGTAAACCGGTTCTGACGTTGGGTCAGGCATTTTTTAACATTGAAGGGCTGGTCGTTCATGCGGACTCCGGCGATGCACTGATCGAACTGGCAAAGGCTTTCCCCCATTGGCCGCTTGATGAGCGGATAAGGCAGAATTTCTTGCACTACATGGCCCATGAATACTGTATTGAAGGCGGATGGAAAAATGCGGATACCAAGCAGTTGGAGCGGGTTGCGAACCGTATGCTGAGTGCCTTCCGTGAAGAGGCCTAGGCCCGGTCTAGGTGGTAAAGGCCTACTTCCGTCCCTGGCATTTGCAGGTATGGTGGTGTTTCTGTGTGGGGCATGGGTGTCGCCGACCAGCAAGCTGTACCACCAACTGATCATCGCCTTTCTGTGGGTGCCGGCCTTGTTGGCGTTGTTCACGCGCGACTTGCGTCTTCGCCTTAAACAGTCGGAGTGCTGGTTGTACGGTGCGTTGGCCGGGTGGGTGCTGACGGTGCTGTTGATACACGGAGCCGAGGATCCGATCGGTGAAGGCAAGATGCCGTTTCTGATTGGGCTTTCCCTCGCCGGGATTGTTCTGGCGGCGCAACAGCCAGCGATTTCCCTTGAGCGTTTACTGCTGTATGCCGGTGTGTTTGGCGGGTTGATGGCCGGCGTGTCCTGGGTGTATTTCTACTTTGTTGCCGGGAACCCCATGAACGACCGATTGAACGCCATCGGTGTCTGGAGCGCCATCATCATGGCTTCCCATGCCGTTGGCGCACTGGCGGTGATGGGCGTGTTCATGCTCAAGAATGTTCGCCTCAAGCCTGCTGTTGCAGTGTTGCTGCTGTTTGCAGGGTTGGGTTATGCCGCGTTTCTGGCATCGAGCCAGACACGTGGCGTCTGGATCGCCCTGGCTGCGACGCTGGTGGTCATGGCCATAGCGCTCAAGTCCCGTCGCTGCAGGTATTTCATTCTCGTAGCCGTGGTGGGGGTCGCGTGTATAGCCGTTGTTGACCCCGAGATATTGCTTCAGCGTGGCGTTTCCTACCGGCCCGAGCTCTGGCATGGCGGCGTCCAATTGATGCGCGAGCACTGGATGACGGGTGTCGGGTTTGACACTTACTTGATTCAGCTCTCGGATGGGTCCACGTACAAGCACCCGCACAATCTGTTTCTGGACACCGGTGTGCGACTGGGTGTGCCTGGGTTGCTGCTGTTTCTGTTGTTGTGGGCGCGCGTCGGCTGGCGTGGCTGGGCGTGCCGGGATGTACCGCTGGGTCAGGCATTGTTGGCGTTATGGGTGTTCGCCAGTGTGTCGTTGCTGACCGACGGGATCGGCCTGTGGTTCAAGCCCAATGCAGACTGGCTCATTACCTGGCTGCCCATCGGCCTGAGCCTGGTCCTGGCCGGCCGCGAAGCGAAAGCAGGTGAGGCGCCGGCCAATGTTTCAGGCCAGCCTCTGTAAGTGATTCAGCTCTCTGTGAGCGCAATGCCTGGTCAGTCACCGGCCCATTTGCCGGTCGGCTGGCCGACATCGCCATTTTGCGATGGGTTCGCTGTTACAATCCGCCCCCTGTCTCTTTTTTAAACTGTACGAGGCTCGCCGAATGGCCAATCCTGCCCAGCAATCCAGTATGAAGATCTACCTGCGATTGCTGAAATACGTACTCCCGTACTGGGGGGCGTTCGCCATCAGTATTGTTGGCTTTGTACTGTTCGCCTCCAGCCAGCCGATGCTGGCCGATATGCTCAAGCACTTTCTCGATGCCTTGCAGAAACCCTCGGACACCAAGTTCCTGGGCGTTTCGCTGGTACTCGGCGTGCCGTTCCTGATCGTGATGATTGCGGTCTATCAGGGCATTGGTTCGTTCCTGGGCAACTACTATCTGGCCAAGGTGGCGCGTGGCGTTGTTCATGACCTGCGTTGTGCCTTGTTCGACGACCTGCTGACCCTGCCGAACCGTTATTTCGATAACAACAACTCCGGTCACCTGATTTCCCGCATCACTTACAACGTGACCATGGTCACCGGCGCAGCAACGGACGCGATCAAAGTGGTGATCCGTGAAGGCCTGACCGTGGTCTTCCTGTTCGGTTACCTGGTGTACAGCAACTGGAAAATGACCCTGGTGCTGCTGGCGATCCTGCCGATCATCGCGGTGCTGGTGAGCAGCGCGAGCAAGAAATTCCGCAAGCAGAGCAAGAAAATCCAGGTGGCGATGGGCGACGTGACCCACGTGGCCTCGGAAACCATTCAAGGTTACCGCGTGGTCCGCAGCTTCGGTGGCGAGACCTATGAAAAGGAGCGCTTCCACAAGGCCAGCTCCGACAACATGAACCGCAGCCTGGGCATGACCCGGACCCAGTCGATCTACACGCCGGTCCTGCAACTGGTGATTTACGTCGGCATGGCCGTGTTGATGTACCTGGTTCTTTACCTTCGTGGTGACGCATCTGCCGGTGAGTTGATTGCCTACATCACTGCGGCGGGCCTGCTGCCCAAGCCGATCCGTCAGCTGTCGGAAGTCAGTGCCACGATCCAGAAGGGTCTGGCCGGCGCCGAAAGCATTTTCGAGCAGCTCGATGAAGCACCTGAGGTCGATACCGGCACCCAGGAGCGCGAGAAGATCAGCGGTCGTCTCGAAGTTCGTAACCTGAGTTTCCAGTACCCGAACACCGAGCGCCTTGTACTCAACGATATTTCGTTCACCGCCGAGGCTGGCCAGATGGTCGCGCTGGTGGGGCGTTCGGGCAGTGGCAAGTCGACCCTGGCCAACCTGATTCCACGCTTCTACCAGCACGAAAAGGGCCAGATCCTGCTCGACGGGCTGGACGTCGAAGATTACAAACTGACCAACCTGCGTCGCCACATTGCGCTGGTGACTCAGCAGGTCACCTTGTTCAATGACACGGTCACCAACAACATTGCTTACGGCGACCTTGCCGGTGCGCCGTTCGAAGATGTGCGCAAGGCCTCGGAAGATGCCTACGCGGCGGAGTTCATCGAACAGATGCCGCAAGGCTACGACACGTTGGTGGGCGAAAACGGCGTGCTGCTTTCCGGCGGTCAGCGCCAGCGTCTGGCAATTGCCCGGGCCTTGCTCAAGAACGCACCGTTACTGATCCTCGATGAGGCAACGTCGGCACTCGACACTGAGTCCGAGCGACACATTCAGGCTGCACTGGACAAAGTCATCAAGGGCCGTACCACGCTGGTGATTGCTCACCGCTTGTCGACCATTGAAAAAGCCGACCTGATCCTGTTGATGGACAAAGGCCAGATCGTCGAGCGCGGTACTCATGCCGAGCTGCTGGCGCTCAATGGTCTGTATGCCCGTTTGCACGAGAAGGACTTTATCGAAAGTACGGATGAGGCAATGACGGAGTCGCACGTTTGATTTTGAGTCACTGGCGAGTCTGGCGAGAAAACGGTTGGACCCCTATCGATGCCGATGCCTACGCCCAGGCCTGGCATCGGTTTGGCGGCAGCGTCGCGACCCATCCCGAGGTCGTTGCACGATTGTCCGCGTTGGCGGGCATCGCGGTGCGTTACCTGGGTTGGTTTGCCGATGGCGAGTTGCAGGCCGCGATACCGGCCTGGGGGCGTCACCTGGCGCTGTCCAAGGACGTGCTCAAGCGTGAGCGCAAGCGCGGCATGTTCGACATGGGTAATGCCGAAATCATCCTGCCAGTGGCGGAGCAAGCACAGATTCGCCTGCGTCATCGTGCGCGGTATGTGTCCGAACTCAATGCCGGGCGCATCAGCTCCCTGATCGAACAGCCCGAAGGCCTGGCCTTGGCGCGTCTGCCTGAGGACTACAGCAAGAAATTCCGCTACAACCAGCGTCGCGAACAGCGTTTGCTGGAAGAGGCGGGTGGCCGCATTCGGCCGATGCTGGAGTTGAGCGCCGCCGAGCAGGCAACGATTTATGCCGACCTGTTCCAGCGCCGCTGGAACTTCGAGGCGCCGGGCAAAGCCCACCTCGCCGAGGTGTTCACGCTGCTGCGTGAGTTCATGACCGGCTCGCTGGTCTACCTGAACGATGAACCGGTCGCCATCCAGGTCTTGTACCGGGTGGAGGCGCCGCAGTGGGTCAGCCTGGAGTACATCAACGGTGGCGTCGACCCGCAGAACCGCGAGTTCAGCCCCGGCAGCGTGCTCAGTTTCGTCAACACCCAGGACGCCTGGGAACAGGCGCGCGCCGTCGGCAAGCCACTACGCTACTCTTTTGGCCGCGCTGATCGCGAATACAAGGACCGCTGGTGCAACCGGGTCCCGGTCTACCAGGTGTGAACGAGGTCATGCAGCCATGAGCGGACGCAAGCAGCAATTGCTCAAGCGCCATCGCAAAAACAAGCGTCTGGTGCTGCTGGCGGCGGTGTGGCTGCTGGTGCTATTTGGTGTTTTCGTGGCGTGGTGGCCGTTGCCGCTGCTATTGCTGCTGGGCTGGATTGCCCATGAAGCCTGGTTTGCTGACCATTTGTTCTATGCCCCCGGCGATGACTACCGCTATGACTTCCCACCAGGTACGCCACAGTTTGCGGTGAGTGTGCAGCAGGGGCGTTTGCAGGTTGCCGGCGAGATTGGCGATGCCCAGACACTGGTGCTGCAACTGCGGGTCAAAAGCCATGGGCTGGGGCGTTTGTTTGACCCGCAGGTGTGGGTCGGCGAGGACCGTCAGGATTTCGAGCGCGGTGTGAACGGCGAGCGTTTTCTCAACCTGTCTGGTCAGGCGAAGGCATTGGCTGCCGGGCAACTGACGCTGCGCGGACGTTTCTGTACGCTGAGTCAAACCGCAACCCTGTATGCCTTGAGCCATCCCGATTACGCCGATCAGCGTTTGCTGATCGTTGCCCCTCATGCCGACGATGCCGAACTGGCGGCGTTTGGTCTTTACAGTCGAGCCCCCGAGGTGACGATTGTCACCCTGACCCAGGGCGAGATTGAAGCCGGGAACTATCGCAAGCTGGGCCTGGACACCGCGCAGGCGGCGCGTCTCAAGGGGCGCTTGCGCACGTGGGACAGCCTGGCGGTGCCGCTGTGGGGTGGGGTGCCGCAACATCGCTGCATTCAGCTCGGCTATTACTGCCTGCAATTGCCGGCCATGGCGCAACAACCTGATCAGGCCTTCGGTTCCCGGGAGTCCGGTGAGTGTGATGTCCGTCCGTTGCGTCGACACAACCCGTTGAGCCTGGCCGGTGATGTCGATGGCCAGCCGCATTGGCGCAATCTGGTGGCCGATCTGGTGGGCGTACTTGAGCACTGCCGGCCCGAAGCGGTGCTCACGCCGCACCCGGAACTGGACCCTCACAGCGATCACATCGCCAGCACCCGCGCGCTGCTGGAAGCCATCGAACTCAGTGCCTGGCGCCCACGCACGTTGCTGCTCTACGCCAATCACCTGCACGACAATGACCGCTGGCCGATGGGCCCTGCCGGTTATGGCATCGCCTTGCCGCCGACGATTGAAGCGTTGCCGGCCGATGCCTTATGGAGCCCGACACTGGACGCCGACAAGCGTCTGGACAAGGCCATGGCGCTGGGCATGCAACATGATTTACAAGGCCGGCCACCCTTCAAGAAGCGCCTTCGTCGACTGATCCAGCGTGTGCTGGCGGGTCGTCGCTGGCCGGTCACCGGTGAAGATGAGTTCATGCGCAAGGCTGTGCGCCGCCATGAACTGTTCTGGGTGCGCCCACTGGGCTCACCGTCAAATGATGAGCGCTCCTGAGCCGGCGCTTCGCGTGCGGTCAGGCCCCCTCCCTATGTTATTATTCGCGGCGTTTTTACCGCCCCTGGAGTTTCCATGAAGTTGTCCATGCCGCGATTTGATCAGGCCCCTGTCCTGGTGGTCGGCGATGTCATGCTCGACCGTTACTGGCATGGTGGTACCTCGCGGATTTCCCCTGAGGCGCCCGTGCCGGTGGTCAAAGTCGAGCAAATCGAGGACCGCCCGGGTGGTGCCGCCAACGTTGCCTTGAACATTGCGGCCCTCGGTGCGCCTGCGTCCCTGGTCGGTGTGACCGGCGATGACGAAGCCGCCGACAGCCTGACCAACAGCCTCAAGGGTGCAGGCGTTCGGGCGTTGTTCCAGCGCATCGCGCACCAGCCGACCATCGTCAAGCTGCGGGTCATGAGCCGTCACCAGCAACTGCTGCGTATCGACTTCGAAGAGCCGTTCGCCACCGATGCCCTGGCCCTGGGGGCTGAAGTCGATGGTTTGCTCGAAGGCATCAAGGTGCTGGTGCTGTCCGACTACGGTAAAGGTGCCTTGAAGAACCACCAGGTGCTGATTCAGGCCGCCCGCGCCCGTGGCATTCCGGTGCTGGCCGACCCCAAGGGCAAGGACTTCTCGATCTATCGCGGTGCAAGCCTGATTACGCCGAACCTCAGCGAGTTCGAAACCATCGTCGGCGGTTGCACCGATGAGCACGACCTGGTGACCAAGGGCGCGCAACTGATGCACGACCTTGAGCTTGGTGCGCTGCTGGTGACCCGTGGCGAACACGGCATGACCTTGCTGCGGCCCGATCATCCGGCGTTGCATTTGCCGGCTCGGGCCCGTGAAGTGTTCGACGTCACCGGTGCAGGCGACACGGTGATTTCCACCCTGGCGGCGGCGATTGCGGCCGGTGAAGAGCTGCCGCACGCGGTGGCCCTGGCCAATCTGGCGGCGGGCATTGTGGTCGGCAAACTGGGTACGGCGGCCATCAGCGCCCCGGAGCTGCGTCGCGCCATTCAGCGTGAAGAAGGTTCCGAGCGCGGCGTGTTGAGTCTCGATCAGTTGTTGCTGGCCATCGATGATGCCCGTGCGCACAAAGAGAAAATCGTGTTCACCAACGGCTGCTTCGACATCCTCCACGCCGGTCACGTGACCTACCTGGAGCAGGCGCGGGCCCAGGGCGATCGTTTGATCGTCGCGGTCAACGACGATGCCTCGGTCAGCCGTTTGAAAGGCCCGGGACGTCCGATCAACAGCGTTGACCGGCGCATGGCGGTACTCGCTGGGTTGGGCGCGGTGGACTGGGTGATCAGCTTCCCTGAGGGCACCCCGGAAAACCTCCTGGCGCAGGTCAGGCCGGATGTACTCGTCAAGGGTGGCGACTACGGCATCGACCAAGTGGTCGGCGCTGACATCGTGACCGCGTACGGCGGCAAGGTGAAGGTGCTGGGGCTGGTTGAAAACAGCTCGACCACCGCCATCGTCGAGAAGATCCGTAATAACTGAAAACGACGCGGTCACTGTGGCGAGGGAGCTTGCTCCCGCTGGGGCGCGAAGCGGCCCTGAAACCATACACCGCGGTTTTTCAGAGTGACTGCGTCTGGTGGTTTACGACTGCTGCGCAGCCGAGCGGGAGCAAGCTCCCTCGCCACAGGTGTGTGGTGCTCGTCCTATCTTGCCGCTTTGCGCGGCACGATTTTCTTCAGTAATTGCTTTGCCTTGCCAGTCAGGCGTTTGAGGCCTGACTCCTTGCCCGGTTGGCTCAGCCCCTGCTGCCTGAGCCAGTCCTTCCAGCGAATCCGCTCATCACGCACCAGCCAGCCTTCCTGCTGGGCAAAACTCTCTGCCAGATACAAGCCACGCGTACTCGCGGGGTAGAGCTGATCCTTTTTCAAGGTGTAGAGCTCGGGCAACGGTTGGCCGTCCTGAAGCGGCATCAAGTACAGGTCGGGGCGCTTGCGGTCCAGGCGGGCGACCAGTTGATCGCCTTCAAGCCGCTCATCGACGTGAAACAGGCTCAGGGATTTGGCTTCCCTGGGCACATCCAGGCGCAAATCGTAGATCAGTTGCAGCGACGCCGTTGGCAGGTGCACGTAGGCGCGTGGCCGCTCGATCAAGGTCAGGTTGGCGCAACGTATCGGTCGCGCACTGCCGGACAGCGGCGTCAGGCGAAACGGCAGCGCTTCACGGTAATGCAGCGCGGTGGCGTAGGGCGCTGGCAGCCAGGTGTCGTTGAAACGTCCGCCGAGCCAGCCTTCGGGGGTTTCCAGCAGGCATTCCTCGGCGATTTCCTGGATGGCCGTGTGCAGCGGCAGGTTCAGCTCGTGGGCCGGCACATAGCCGGAAATCAGTTTGAGTACCACGTCGCCACGGTCCTGGCGGCGCTGGCGTACCAACACCCAGTAATCGCGATTCTGCCAGTGCAGGGTCAGGCGTACCGAGACCCCGAGGTTGGCCAGCTCCAGCGAAAAATGTTCGGGGTTGGCCACCGTCACCGGGCGCCGGCGTTGCAGGGTCTGGGCGAAATTGAGCGCCCGCCCGACGCTCTGATAGCTCAGGCCCTCGGCCGTCGCTTCGACGTACAGCGGCAGGGTCTTGAAGTTACTGGGGTTCTTTCTGATGAGCGTACGCGGCATGTCGGCTCCTTCTTGCGTCGGGGTCGGCCGCGTGGGCGGCGTATTTAGTGACTACGCAGGATTTGCGCAACGGTGGCCACATTGTGGGCCAGGTGCAGCGGATTAATGGTCCCGACAATAGCACTGGCAACGCCGGGTTGGGCAAACAACAGCTCGAAGCTGGCATGCACCGGGTCCACGCCGGGGCTCAGGCACACGTGGCCGCTGGCCAGGGCCTTTTTCACCAGGATCGCTTTGCCGTGGGCGGCGGCGTAATCGATGACCGGCCGCTCGGCCTGCTCGTTGAGATTGTAGGTGACCATGGCGCAATCGCCTTGTTCCAGAGCCTTCAGCCCACCGTCGACGGTTTTCCCAGAGAAGCCGAAGCCGCGAATTTTGCCTTCGCGCTTGAGGTCGGCCAGGGTCTGGTACACCTCGCATTCGTTGAGGATTGCCAGGTCGTTGCCATCCGAATGCACCAGCACCAGGTCGATAAAGTCCGTTTCAAGCCGTTGCAGGCTGCGTTCCACCGAGAAGCGCGTATGGGCGGCGCTGAAGTCGTGGTGCGACAGGCCATCGGCAAACTCTTCGCCGACCTTGCTGACGATCACCCATTCCTGGCGCTGGCCGCGAAGCAGGGGGCCGAGGCGTTCTTCACTGCGACCATAAGCAGGGGCGGTGTCGATCAGGTTGATGCCCAGGTCGCGGGTCAGTTTGAGTAGTCTTCGCGCTTCGTCATCGTCGGGAATCTGAAAGCCGTTGGGGTACTTCACCCCTTGATCGCGGCCCAGTTTCACGGTGCCCAGGCCCAACGGCGAAACCAGCAGGCCAGTGCTGCCGAGTGGGCGATGCAGGTCGTGCAGGGTGGCTTGGGTCATGGCAGCAATTGCTCCCAGGCCGGAACGCCCATCGGTGGTTTTGGCAGTGCCGGCAGCGGCGCGGCCTGGCTTGGCTGGATGCCATCGCGTTGCAGGGCGGCGAGCACGCGGTCCGAGAAGTCCGGGGCGAGGGCGAGCTTGGTCGGCCAGCCCACCAGCAGGCGATCCTGCTCGGCGAGGAAGGCGTTGTCGGGGCGACTCAGGCCCGATTGCAGCGGTTCTGCACGGTCGACGCGCAAGGTTGCCCATTGCGCCTGGCTGAGGTCGACCCATGGCAACAGGTTGCCGAGTTCTCTTTGGGCGGCGGCGATTTGCGCGGCCGGTTCGCGGGCCACACCCTCGGCTTCGGCGATGTCGCCACCCAGGTACCAGACCCATTGGCCGTCGGCGGCCGGGTGGGTGGTCACGGTGATGCGCGGCTTCGGCCCGCCGCCCAGGCAATGGGCGTACAGCGGCTTGAGGCTCGGGCCTTTGACCAGAACCATGTGCAGCGGTCGACGTTGCATGGCCGGCTGGGTGAGGCCCAGGGCCGTCAGCAGATCGGCATTGCCGGCACCGGCGCTGAGGACGATGCGTTGCGCGCGAATCTTGCGCCCATCGACCCGCAAGCCCACGAGTTCGCCGTTTTCCTGCAGCGGTTCGATGGTCTGCCCGGCCAACAGGCCGTCACCGGCCAGTTCCGCCAGGCGTCCGATCAGGCTCGGCACGTCGACCACCAGTTCGGCCAGGCGATAGACCTTGCCCTTGAAGCGCTTGTCTTGCAGAGCCGGCGGCAGTTGTTCGCCCTTGACCTGATCGACCCGCCCGCGCACGGCTTTGCTGGCGAAGAAGCTGGTGAGGTTGCCGGCCAGGGTGCCGGGGGACCACAGGTAGTGGGCTTCGGAGAGCAGGCGCACGCCGGACAGGTCCAGCTCGCCACTGCCCGCCAGGGCTTCACGCCAGCGGCGGGGCATGTCGGCAATGGCCTCCGAGGCGCCGGTCAACGCACCGTGCAGCGCGTACTTGGCGCCACCGTGGATGATCCCCTGGGATTTCACACTCTGCCCGCCGCCCAGGCAGGCACTTTCCACCAGCACGGTCGAAAAGCCCTGGCGACGCAGGCGTGCGTTCAGCCAGAGGCCGGCAACGCCTGCGCCGACAATCAGCACGTCGGTGGAAATAACGGATGGCATGCAGCGACCTCAGTGTTCAAGACGAGGGACGCAGTATACAGACTCGTGGAAGAGGGGATTTGTTGCTGATCAACAGGCAGGATGTAAAACCTATGGGAGCGAGCCTGCTCGCGAAGAGGGCGTGTCCGTTGACAATGATGTTGCCTGACACTGCGCTATCGTCGGATCGCCGCCCGGAGCAGAGGAATATGTTTTGGGGTTAATGGCCGGCCGTTTTCGAGAACAGCTGGATGACAACCACGCCCAGAACAATCAGCGCCATGCCGAGCATGGCCGGGATGTCGAGTTTCTGCCCGTAGAGAAACAGCGCCGCGACGCTGACCATCACGATGCCCATCCCGGCCCACACAGCATAGGCCACACCCACCGGCACGGTGCGCACCACCAGGGTCAGCATCCAGAAAGCGATGCCGTAGCCGACGATGATCAGCGCCAGCGGCAGCGGCGTGCTCAGTCCCTTGACCGCTTTCATCGATACGGTGGCAATCACTTCGGCGCAGATGGCGATAGCCAGGTAGTAGTAAGCGTTCATGGGGTGTTCCTCGTGTATGGGCCTGCTTGATGAGGTCGGCATTTTAGAGATTCTTTAGATGCGGTAAAGTCATTACCTATCTTATTTGCAGATGGGTTGTGCCATGGGTATTCAGTGGAACCTGGAACAGATGCGCCTGTTCGTCAGCGTCGCCGAGCAGCGTTCGTTTTCCGCCGTGGCACGGGATCAGCGCAAGGCGCAGTCGGCGGTCAGCAATTCGATTGCGCTGCTTGAGGCGGACCTGGGCGTCAGCCTGTTTGAGCGCAGTAGCGGGCGCCAGCCGCGCCTGACCGAAGCCGGCAGTGCATTACTGGAAGAGGCGCGGGAAGTGCTGCGCCAGTGCGAACGGCTCAATGGCCGGGCGCAGGCCTTGGTGCGTGGTCAGGAAGCGTTGCTGCGGCTGGCTCAGGATGAGGCCATGCCGTTTCAACCGGTGATCGACAGCCTTGAGTCATTGGCCGAGCAGTTTCCCAGCCTGGAGGTGCAACTGGCCAGCGGTGCCCAGGGTGACGTGGCGCGCAAACTGGTGGAGCGCCGGGCTGACCTGGGGCTGTTGTTTTACCACGATCAAATTCCCGAAGCCCTGGAGCGCCGGGTGTTGGGCAGCATTGAGATGGTCACGGTCTGCGGGGTCGGGCATCCGCTGGCTGCGCTGGCGAGCGTCAATTGCCAGCAACTGGCGCAGCATCGGCAGTTGTTGATGGCCACTCAGTCCAGCGTTTATCCCGGCAGCGAAGCGGCCAGCCCGCAAGTCTGGCGGGCCGACAGCTTCTACGTGATGGCCGAGTTATTGATGCGTGGCCTCGGCTGGGCCTGGTTACCGCGAAACGTGGTGCAGTATTCGGCGTATCAGAACCAGATGGTCGAACTGGTCAGCGAATGGACCCCGCCCGCGTTGGTGGTGGAGCTGGTCTGGCGGCGCGATGAGCCTCTCGGTCCGGCGGCGCGTTGGCTGGCTGAGCGATTTGCCGTGCACTTGCGGGCGATTGGCTAGAAAAGTCGATAAACTCCGCCGCCATGAATAGAACTCTGTACACCGCGCTGTTTTACCTGGGGCTGCCACTGGTAGTGATTCGGCTGTGGCTGCGAGCGCGCAAGGCGCCCGCGTACGCCAAACGTATCGGCGAGCGGTTCTCCCTGGGCTTGCCGGTCATGCAGCCGGGCGGGATCTGGGTGCACGCGGTCTCGGTGGGCGAAAGCATTGCGGCTGCGCCGATGATTCGCGCCTTGATGGAGCGTTATCCACAGCTACCGATTACGGTGACTTGCATGACCCCGACCGGCTCGGAGCGGATTCAGGCGATGTTCGCGGGCGAGTCGCGGATTCAGCACTGCTATTTGCCCTATGACGTGCCCTGCGCGGCAGCGCGCTTTCTCGACAAGGTCCGGCCCACACTGGCGGTGATCATGGAAACCGAGTTGTGGCCCAACCACATTCACCAGTGCGCCAAACGCGGGATACCCGTGGCGCTGGCCAATGCCCGGCTCTCGGAACGTTCGGCCAGGGGGTATGGTCGCTTTCGTAAACTGACCGGGCCGATGCTGGCTGAAATGAGCCTGTTTGCGGTGCAGACCGAGGCCGAGGCCCAGCGCTTGCGTGATCTGGGGGCACGAGTGGAAACCGTCGAGGTGACCGGTTCGATCAAGTTCGACCTGAGCATCGATCCCCAGTTGCTTGAGCGCGCCGCACAGCTGCGCGAGCAATGGCAGGCGAGCGAGCGTCCGGTCTGGATCGCCGCCAGTACCCATGAAGGCGAAGACGAGGTGGTGCTCGCGGCCCATCGACAATTGCTCGCCAATCATCCGGATGCCTTGTTGATTCTGGTGCCGCGTCACCCCGAGCGATTCGGCCCGGTGTTCGAGTTGTGCCAGCAGCAAGGTTTTGCCACGGTCCGTCGCTCGACGGGCGACGTTGTCAGCGCCGACACCTCGGTGCTGCTGGGCGACACCATGGGCGAGTTGCTGTTTTTGTATGCCCTGGCCGACAGCGCGTTCGTCGGTGGCAGCCTGGTGCCCAATGGCGGGCATAACCTGCTGGAACCGGCTGCACTGGCCAAACCGGTGCTGAGTGGCCCGCACCTGTTCAACTTCCACGAGATCGCCGCGCTGATGCGCAGTGCCGGTGCGTTGCTGGAAGTCGATGATGCCGAAGGGCTGGCGGTGCAGGTGCAGCGTTTGTTCGAGTTGCCCCGTGACGCACAGAACATGGCCGAGGCCGGGCTTAAGGTGATGCGCGCCAATCAGGGCGCGTTGCAGCGATTGCTGGATGGTCTGGGCCGGTTGATCGACAAGTCCTGAATCTGCCACCCATCAATTGTGGCGAGGGAGCTTGCTCCCGTTCGGCTGCGAAGCAGTCGTGAAATCAGCCAATGCGGTCTGCCTGACAGACCGCATGTTCAGGGTTTAGGGCCGCTTCGCAGCCCAGCGGGCGCAAACTCCCTCGCCACAGGGGTAGCGTCTGCCGTTACGGCCGGGCGTTCAACTGCGCCGCCGCAGCTTTCGCCAGGTCTGGCGGGAGGAAATCCTTGTCCGGGTTGTAGTCGGCTTTCAGGTAGCGGGCCAGGTCCTGCAAGTCGCCGGGGCTCAAGGTGCCGGCGGCCTGTTTCAGGCGCAGGTTGTCGAGGATGTAGTCGTAGCGGCTGTTGTTGTAGTTGCGCACCGAGGTGTACAGCTGACGCTGGGCGTCGAGCACGTCGACGATGTTGCGCGTCCCCACCTGATAGCCGATTTCCGTGGCCTCCACCGCGCTCTGGTTGGAGATGATCGACTGGCGGCGTGCCTGAACCTGTTCAACGTCGGTGTTCACCGCGCGGTGCAGGTTACGGGTGTTTTCCACCACTTGCCGACGCAGGCTTTCGCGCTGCTGCTCGGTTTGACTCAAGCGTGAGTAGGACTCGCGCACCTGGGAACTGGTGAGGCCGCCGCTGTAGATCGGGATGCTCAGTTGCAGGCCGATGGAGCGCTGTTCGACATCGCTGCCGTAACGCTGGCCCAGCGGGTTAGGGTTGCTGAAGCCCAGGGCATCGTTGTCGCCTTTCTTGTATTGCGCCACGGCATCAAGGGTCGGCGCGTGGCCGGCCTTGCGTTGCTTGAGGGTTTCTTCAGCGGCGCTGACCGCGTAGTTGCTGGCCAGCAGGTTGAGGTTCTGCTTGGCGGCGGTGTCGACCCAGGCCTTGGCGTCGTTCGGCGTCGGGGCCAGCACCGGCAAGGTGTGGACGATGCCCTGGATCGAGTTGTACTGGCGGTTGGTCAGGGTGATCAGCGCTTCAAAGGCGTCATCGACCTGGCGCTGGGCGAGGATCCGGTTGGCGCGGGCGGTGTCGTAGCTGGCTTGCGATTGCAGGACGTCGGTCTTGTCCGAGAGGCCGACATCGAAGCGCTCGTTGGACTGGTCGAGCTGACGTTTGAACGCGGCTTCTTCGGCCTTGGTCGAGGCCAGGTTGTCCTGGGCGCGCAGTACCGAAAAGTAGTTCTCGGCGCTCTGCAGGATCAGGTTCTGCTCGGTGGCCGAGAGTTGCAGGGACGCTTGTTCGTTGACGGCTTCGGCAGCCTGCAACTGGAACCAGCGGTCGGCGCGGAAGACCGGTTGTGCCAGCGTTGCCTGATACACGTTACCGCTGCGGGTAAAGGTCGATGATGGCTGGTCGAGCTGGGTCCGGGTGTTGTTGACGTCCATCCCGGCCGAAAGGTTGGGCAGCAGGCCGGCGCGGGCCTGGGGTACCACTTCTTTCTGTGCGCCGTATTGGGCGCGGGCGGCCGCCAGGTCGGCGTTATTGTCGACGGCTTCCTGATAGACGCTGACCAGGTCGGTTTTGGTACTTAAGGGCGCTTCTGCTGCCCAGGCCATTCCGTTGGACGCACAAGACACGGCAAGGGCCAGTGAAAGTTTGCGCAGCATGAGGCGATCCCTAGAGTGAATATTACGACGATAATCCAAGCGCCAAGGCTACGGCGCACGATCCAGAGCGTCAAGGCTCGGCAGTGGCTAGCGAGTGTAGTAGCGGTCCGGGGTGGCAACAATCCTGTAATTGCGCCATTCATCACGCTGATTGCTCCGGGGTTGGTGTTCTTTGCCGGTTGTGTCTAGACTGACCGGGTTCTTGTCGGGGTGCCTTGCTATGAGGCTGAGATCGAATAATTTCGGATCCCGTTGAACCTGATCAGGTTAGCGCCTGCGTAGGGAACAAGATTTCTCGTCACCCGGCGAGTCCTCTTGTGCTTCGTCCGGGATGTTGTTCGACAATCGAACAACCCTCGTGCGCCAAGCACAGCACCATCCAGGCTTTGTTATCGCTGGTTGGCTGCGTCCATTCGTTACAGGTTCGCTCCGACAAAATTCCACTGCCTGGATGCTGTCTGGAGAGCCCGTGATGAGTACAAAACCAAAAAATACGACCCACCTGAGTGAATCGGCCCAAGTCGATCAACAGTCCGTTCAGCCGTTTACCCGCTCGCAAAAAATCTATGTTCAGGGCTCGCGCCCGGACATCCTGGTGCCGATGCGCGAAATCAGCCTGGATGTCACACCGACCGACTTTGGCGGCGAGATCAACGCGCCGGTCGTGGTGTACGACACTTCGGGGCCCTACACCGACCCCAACGTCATCATCGACGTGCGCAAAGGCCTGGCCGATGTGCGTTCGCCGTGGATCGAAGCTCGTGGCGACACCGAGCGCCTCGCCGGCCTGAGCTCCAACTTTGGCCAGGAACGCCTGGCCGACGCCGAGCTGACCAAGCTGCGTTTCGCTCACGTGAACAACCCGCGCCGCGCCAAGGCCGGGGCCAACGTCAGCCAGATGCACTACGCGCGCAAAGGCATCATCACCGCCGAGATGGAATACGTCGCCATCCGCGAAAACATGAAGCTCGAAGTGGCGCGTGCCGCAGGCCTGCTGGATCAGCAACACGCCGGCCACAGCTTCGGCGCCAGCGTGCCGAAAATCATCACCCCCGAATTCGTCCGTGAAGAGATCGCCCGTGGCCGCGCGATCATTCCGGCCAACATCAACCACACCGAACTGGAACCGATGATCATCGGCCGTAACTTCCTGGTGAAGATCAACGGCAACATCGGCAACAGCGCACTGGGCTCGTCCATCGAAGAAGAAGTGGCGAAACTGACCTGGGGCATTCGCTGGGGGTCGGACACGGTCATGGACTTGTCCACCGGCAAGCACATTCACGAAACCCGCGAGTGGATCATCCGCAACTCACCGGTGCCGATCGGCACCGTGCCGATCTACCAGGCCCTGGAAAAAGTCGGCGGCGCTGCCGAAGACCTGACGTGGGAGCTGTTTCGCGACACGCTGATCGAGCAGGCCGAGCAGGGCGTCGATTACTTCACCATCCACGCCGGCGTGCTGCTGCGCTACGTGCCGCTGACTGCCAAGCGCGTCACCGGTATCGTTTCCCGTGGTGGTTCGATCATGGCCAAGTGGTGCCTGGCGCACCACAAAGAGAACTTCCTCTACACCCATTTCGAAGACATCTGCGAAATCATGAAGGCCTACGACGTCAGCTTCTCGCTGGGCGATGGCCTGCGTCCGGGTTCGATTGCCGACGCCAACGACGCTGCGCAGTTCGGTGAGCTGGAAACCCTCGGCGAGCTGACCAAAATCGCGTGGAAACACGACGTTCAGTGCATGATCGAAGGCCCGGGCCATGTGCCGATGCAGTTGATCAAAGAGAACATGGACAAGCAGCTGGAGTGCTGTGACGAGGCGCCGTTCTACACCCTTGGTCCACTGACCACCGACATCGCGCCGGGTTACGACCACATCACCTCCGGTATCGGTGCGGCGATGATCGGCTGGTTCGGTTGCGCCATGCTGTGCTACGTCACGCCGAAGGAACACTTGGGCCTGCCGAACAAGGATGACGTGAAGACCGGGATCATCACCTACAAGATCGCCGCCCACGCGGCCGACCTGGCCAAAGGGCATCCGGGCGCGCAGATTCGCGACAATGCCTTGAGCAAGGCGCGTTTCGAATTCCGCTGGGAAGACCAGTTCAACCTCGGCCTGGACTCGGACACCGCGCGTTCGTATCACGATGAAACCCTGCCGAAGGACTCGGCCAAGGTCGCGCATTTCTGTTCCATGTGCGGGCCGAAGTTCTGCTCGATGAAAATCACCCAGGAAGTCCGTGAGTACGCGGCCAACCAACGGATCGAAGCGGTCGACGTGGATGTCGCCCAAGGCCTGGCCGAACAGGCCGAGCGCTTCAAGCAGGAAGGCAGTCAGTTGTACAAGAAGGTTTGATCTGACCCGAAGTCTGCGGCGCCTGTGCTGGCCTCTTCGCGAGCAAGCCCGCTCCCACACTGGATCTCCTGTGAACACAAAATTTGTGAACAACTGGATTCAAATGTGGGAGCGGGCTTGCTCGCGAAGGCGTCAGAACGGGCACCAGAGATCTCAATGACAAAAAATATTCCTCTGAGATAACACCCTTGAGCATTCAACCCAGCACTTATTCCCCCGACCACGCCGTGCCGCTGGCCCAGCGTGTGTTCGGCGGTCGCGATCTGTTTTCCCTGTGGTTCTCCCTCGGCATCGGCCTGATGGTCTTGCAGACGGGCGCCTTGCTCGCGCCGGGGCTGGGCCTGTCGGGTTCGTTGCTGGCGATTTTTCTCGGCACCCTGGTCGGCGTCCTGCTGCTGGCCTGCGTCGGGGTCATCGGCAGTGACACCGGCCTGTCGGCCATGGCCGCGCTCAAACTCAGCCTCGGTGCAAAAGGCGCGAGCCTGCCGGCACTGCTGAACCTGCTGCAACTGATCGGTTGGGGCTCGTTCGAAATCATCGTCATGCGCGATGCGGCCAGCCTGCTGGGCGCCCGTGCATTCAGCGACGCTAACCTGATGGCCAGTCCGCTGATCTGGACCCTGTTCTTTGGCGCCTTGGCAACACTGCTGGCCGTCAGTGGCCCGTTGACGTTCGTGCGTCAGATCCTGCGCAAGTGGGGCATCTGGTTGCTGCTGGCGGCTTGCATCTGGCTGACCTGGAACCTCTTCGCCAAAGCCGATCTGGCCGCGTTGTGGGCGCAGGCCGGTGACGGTTCAATGCCATTCGGCGTTGGTTTTGACATCGCCATCGCCATGCCGCTGTCGTGGTTGCCACTGATTGCCGATTATTCGCGGTTCGGCAAGCGTGCCAAAAACGTGTTCGGCGGTACGGCGCTGGGGTTCTTCATCGGTAACTTCTGGCTGATGAGCCTGGGCGTGGCCTACACGCTGGCGTTTGCCCCTAGCGGTGAAGTCAATGCCTTGCTGTTGGCGCTGGCCGGTGCCGGTCTGGGTATTCCGCTGCTGCTGATTCTGCTCGACGAGTCGGAAAATGCCTTTGCCGACATTCACTCGGCGGCGGTCTCCAGCGGGATTTTGTTGCGCTTGAAAGTCGAACACCTGGCGCTGGCCATTGGTGTGATCTGCACGTTGATCGCGTGTCTGGCGCCGTTGGCCCAGTACCAGAACTTCCTGTTGTTGATCGGTTCGGTATTCGCGCCGCTGTTCGGCGTGGTGCTGGTAGATCACTTCATCCTGCGCAAGCGCAGCGCCAAAGCAGCATCGAGCGTATTGCGCTGGCCGGCATTGCTGGCCTGGCTGGGCGGGGTGAGCACTTATCACCTGCTTGCCAACCTCTACCCGCAAGTGGGTGCAACCCTGCCGTCACTGGTGGTGGCAGGGCTGCTGCAATTGCTGCTGGGTCGGGTCTTCAGCGACGCTCGGGCACCAGCTCGGGCTTGATCAGGCCCTTGAGGCGTGCGTAGGGAATGTTCATCTCGATCAGGCCCATCGAGTAGGGTGCGATGGTCGCTACGTTGTACTTGAGGACTACCCCGGCGCTGGTCAAGGCCACGTTCGGGGTTTTCTGGAAGGGCCAGTTTTTAACGAAGTCCGGGTCACGGTCCATCTTCGAATTGATCAGCCAGCTGTTGTGCGCGACCTGCGCGGTCTTCCAGAACGCTCCTTCCTGCCCCGGCAACAGCATGTCGCTCAGGCTCAGCTCTTTTTGCAGAGGGCGCGAGTAGTTGATGAAACCTCGTCCCGGCGTGCCATTGGCCGCACCGGTGTCCAGGAAGCTTGAGAGTTCAATGATCACCAGCCCGTCATGTTGCTCACGTACCTTGGCTTGCAGGTACATGCTGTGGCGATCACTCGCCTCGCGCAGGAACTGCTCGCGGTAGGCGTTGAGGGAGGCTGGCAGCGCTGTGCCCGCCGAGGTGCGGGTCATTTGCAGCAGGCGTTGTTCGATGATCCGGTCCAGTTGCGGTTCGCTCGGGAAATGCACCGTGTCGATGTTGACCAGTGGGCAGTCGGGGCCCGTGCAACCTGGTTTGACCTGCTCGGACGCATCGCGAGTGGAGTGCGCCGGCGCTGGGGAGCCGGGCTGAAAAAGGCTTTGGCAAGCGCCTAGCGTAAGGGCGATACAGGCCACGGAGGCAACTTTGAAAAGCGACATGGGCGTCCTTCATCAAACGGGGAAAGGCGAAAAGTTACCGGCTTCGACTGCCAGCGTGGCGCTCGGTTCGCCACTACGCTAATTAGAGATGTTTAAGTTCCTGCCGTCTATCCCGCTGACGGCAAAGGGGCTGCATCTATGGGCGCGGGCGCGTTAGGATGGCGCGAACTCGAGGGGAGCCTCGGACGCAATTGCAGCAGACGAGGATTGATATGACCGATTTTGCCAACGCCACCCCAACCGCCGTAGACATCGTGCGCCGCGAAAACTGCTTCAAGGGTTTCTACAGACTTGATCGCGTCCACCTGCGTCACGAGCTGTTTGCCGGTGGCATGAGTCGCGAGATCAGTCGTGAACTGTTCGTTCGTCATGATGCCGTGTGTGTATTGCCTTATGATCCGCGGCGCGATGAAGTGGTGCTGATCGAGCAGTTTCGTGCAGGCGCACTGGGCAAGATCGACAATCCATGGCTGATCGAACTGGTCGCTGGTCTGATCGATCGTGACGAACAACCGGAAGAAGTTGCTCACCGTGAAGCGCAGGAGGAAGCTGGGCTTGTGTTCACTGCGCTATGGCCGATGCTCAACTATTTCCCATCGCCTGGCGGCAGTACCGAATACGTGCATTTGTATCTGGGGCGTTGCGACAGTGCCGGGGTTGGCGGCCTGCATGGTCTGGTGGAGGAAGCGGAAGACATTCGCGTCTCGGTCTGGGACTTTGAAGACGCCCTGCAAGCGGTGCGTGATGGACGGATTTCCAACGCGGCAAGCATCATTGCCCTGCAATGGCTGGCCTTGAACCGCGATGAAGTGAGGGGGTTATGGTCGTAAACAAGCAGCGCGATCGTTATCGGGTCGACCTCGTGGGGCTGCAAAGCGCCTGCGAGGCCAATTACGCCCGCCTGATGCGCCTGTTGCCGGACATGCGCAACCAGCCGGCCGCGCGGCGCATTGCCATGACTCAGGGTGACCAGATGCTCGGGGTACTGACCCTGGAAGTGATACAGGCCTGCCCTTACACCACCACGTTGCGCGCCCGTCAGGAACACAGCCTGCCGTGGCTGCCGGTGCCGCAACTCGAAGTTCAGGTCTACCACGATGCGCGCATGGCCGAGGTCATCAGTGCCGAGCATGCGCGACGCTTTCGCGGCATCTACCCTTACCCCAACGCCTTGATGCACCAGCCGGACGAAAAGTCCCAGCTTAATGTTTTTCTCGGTGAATGGCTCAGTCACTGCCTCGCCTGTGGGCACGAGTTCGAAGCGGTTCGATAGATGTGAACTGCGTCCGGTTCGCGGGTTTCCACTTTGTGCGTTCCCCCAGCATAATTGCGCCATTCATCCACACCCGTGATTGTGTCCTGGGAGGGCGCCTTGCCAAGCCATCTGACCGCCGCCGATTCAGTGCTGCTGGTGCAACTCTCCGACAGCCATCTGTTCGCCGAAGCCGACGGTACGCTGCTGGGCATGAAGACCCGCGACAGCCTGCAAAAAGTCATCGAGCGGGTGGTGGCGCAGCAACCCCGGGTCGACCTGGTCATCGCCAGCGGCGACCTGTCCCAGGACGGTACGCTGGCGTCCTATCAGCAGTTTCGCGACATGACCCGGCAGATTGATGCGCCGGCGCGGTGGATTCCGGGCAATCACGATGAGCCGCAGATCATGGCCCACGCCGCCGTCGAAAGTCAGCTACTGGAGCCTGTGGTGGACATGGGCAACTGGCGGATCATCTTGCTCGACTCGGCAGTGCCGGGCTCCGTGCCGGGGTATTTGCAGGATGATCAACTGCAATTGCTTGCGCAGGCGTTGAGCGAAGCCCCGGAGCGCCATCATCTGGTGTGCTTCCACCATCATCCGGTGTCCATCGGGTGTGCCTGGATGGAGCCGATTGGCCTGCGTAACCCTGACGCGCTGTTTGCTGTACTGGATCGTTTCCCGCAGGCGCGCGCGGTGCTTTGGGGGCATGTGCATCAGGAAATCGATCAGTGGCGCAACGATGTGCGGCTGATCGCCTCACCGTCGACCTGCATCCAGTTCGAGCCGGGCAGCGAGGACTTCAAGGTCGATACCCTGGCGCCGGGCTATCGCTGGTTGCGGCTGCTGCCGGACGGGCAGTTGGAAACTGGTGTTGAACGTGTGGTTGGATTCGATTTTCAGGTTGATTACGGTTCCAACGGCTACTGACGCTGAGGCCACTCATCGGAACGTCGCCCGGCCAACCCTCTCCCAGAGGGAGAGGGGGTCGGTCGAGTTGTTTTACGTGGTACATCGACCTGAGAGATTGAGTCGATTATGGATTCACCAATACACTTTCAGGTCGGTGAATTTCTTGAGTATCCCCCCGATCAGTCACCTCTACCTCTGGGAGAGGGCTAGGGTGAGGGCCGCTCTTGGTGAATCACCAAAATCTCCGAGCCTTCCCCACAATCCGAGCATTTCTCCCTGTAAACTGCGCCTTTTTGCCAGACGTCCAGGGAGTTCACATGTCCGGTTCGATCCTTTATATCCACGGCTTCAACAGCGCCCCCGCGTCGAAAAAGGCCTGCCAACTGATCGCCGTCATGGACTCCCTTGGCCTGGGCGAGCAATTACGGGTGCCCGCGTTGCATCACCACCCGCGTGAGGCCATCGGTCAGTTGGAGCAGGCGATTGCCGAGCTGGGACGGCCATTGCTGGTCGGAAGCTCGCTCGGCGGCTACTATGCCACTCACCTTGCCGAGCGCCATGGCCTCAAGGCCTTGCTGGTCAACCCCGCCGTCAGTCCCCATCGGATGTTCGACGGTTACCTGGGCACGCAAAAGAACCTCTACACCGACGAAGCCTGGGAATTGACCCACGACCACGTGGCAGCCCTGGCCGAGCTGGAAGTGCCGGCGCCCCAGGACCCGCAGCGGTTCCAGGTGTGGTTGCAGACCGGCGACGAAACGCTGGACTATCGCCACGCCCAGCAGTATTACCGAGCCTGTGCCTTGCGCATCCAGGCCGGCGGCGACCATAGCTTTCAGGGGTTCGCCGAGCAGTTGCCGGCCTTGTTGAGTTTTGCCGGCATTGGCGCGGCCCCGAGCGATTTCACGGCACTGTGAACCTTCGCCCCTATTTCATGAACGACTGACGACGAGACCCCATGGCCACTCCCAGCGCTAGCTCTTATAACGCAGACGCCATCGAAGTCCTCTCGGGCCTCGACCCGGTGCGTAAACGCCCCGGCATGTACACCGACACCAGTCGGCCGAACCATCTTGCCCAGGAAGTCATCGACAACAGCGTCGACGAAGCCTTGGCCGGGCACGCCAAATCGGTGCAGGTCATCCTGCACGCCGATCACTCCCTGGAAGTCAGCGATGACGGCCGTGGCATGCCGGTGGATATTCACCCCGAAGAGGGCGTCTCGGGCGTCGAGCTGATCCTCACCAAGCTGCACGCCGGCGGCAAGTTCTCCAACAAGAACTACCAGTTCTCCGGTGGTTTGCACGGGGTGGGTATTTCGGTGGTCAACGCCTTGTCGACCCAGGTGCGGGTGCGCGTCAAACGCGACGGCAACGAGTACCAGATGACCTTCGCCGATGGCTACAAGGCCACCGACCTGGAAGTCGTCGGCACCGTTGGCAAGCGCAACACCGGGACCAGCGTGTACTTTGCGCCGGACCCGAAGTACTTCGACTCCCCAAAATTCTCCATCAGCCGCCTCAAGCACGTGCTCAAGGCCAAGGCTGTGTTGTGCCCAGGGCTGCTGGTCAGCTTTGAAGACAAGGCCACCGGCGAAAAAGTCGAATGGCATTACGAAGACGGCCTGCGTTCCTACCTGGTAGACGCGGTCAGCGAATTCGAGCGTCTGCCGGACGAGCCGTTCTGCGGCAGCCTGGCCGGTAACAAGGAAGCGGTCGACTGGGCCTTGCTGTGGTTGCCCGAAGGCGGCGACAGCGTGCAGGAAAGCTACGTCAACCTGATCCCGACGGCCCAGGGCGGTACTCACGTCAACGGCCTGCGTCAGGGGTTGCTCGATGCGATGCGCGAATTCTGCGAGTTCCGTAGTTTGCTGCCGCGTGGCGTGAAGCTGGCGCCGGAAGACGTCTGGGAGCGTATTGCTTTCGTCCTGTCGATGAAAATGCAGGAGCCACAATTCTCCGGCCAGACCAAGGAACGTCTGTCGTCTCGCGAGGCGGCTGCGTTTGTTTCCGGTGTGGTCAAGGACGCCTTCAGCCTGTGGCTCAACGCTCACCCTGAACTGGGCCTGCAACTGGCGGAACTGGCGATCAACAACGCCGGCCGTCGTTTGAAGGCCAGCAAAAAGGTCGAGCGAAAACGCATTACCCAAGGTCCGGCGCTGCCGGGCAAACTCGCCGACTGCGCCGGGCAAGACCCGATGCGCTCCGAGCTGTTTCTGGTGGAAGGTGATTCCGCCGGTGGTTCGGCCAAGCAGGCGCGGGACAAAGAGTTCCAGGCGATCCTGCCGCTGCGCGGCAAAATCCTCAACACCTGGGAAGTCGACGGCAGCGAAGTGCTGGCCAGTCAGGAAGTGCACAACATCGCCGTGGCCATTGGTGTCGATCCGGGCGCTGCGGACATGAGCCAGCTGCGTTACGGCAAGATCTGCATCCTCGCCGACGCCGATTCCGACGGCCTGCACATTGCCACGCTGTTGTGCGCGTTGTTCGTCCAGCATTTCCGCCCGCTGGTGGACGCCGGCCACGTTTACGTCGCGATGCCGCCGCTGTACCGCATCGACCTGGGCAAAGAGATTTACTACGCCCTGGACGAAGCCGAGCGCGATGGCATTCTCGATCGTCTGGTGGCCGAGAAGAAACGCGGCAAGCCACAGGTCACCCGATTCAAGGGTCTGGGTGAAATGAACCCGCCGCAGTTGCGTGAAACCACCATGGACCCGAACACGCGGCGCCTGGTGCAACTGACGCTGGAAGATTACGAAGCCACGGCAGAAATGATGGACATGCTGCTGGCGAAAAAACGCGCTGGTGACCGTAAGTCATGGCTGGAGTCCAAAGGCAACCTGGCCGAGGTTCTGGCCTGATGCGCAAAGGCTTTGCCCTGGCGTTGCTGCTGTTGGCGTCGAGCGTGGCCGCAGAGCCTGCGCCCGAGCTGACCCTGGTGTCCGAGCACCCCGTGGAAGGCATGCGCGGCGGCAACCTTTCGGGGTTGGCGCTGTGCGGCAAGGCACTGTGGACAGTGTCCGACCGCGACGATGACCGTATCTATCGCCTCGACACCAGCGAAAACACCTGGCTGGCCGAAACCGTACGCATCGACGTACCGCCACCGCCCGACAGCGGCTTGCCCTGGGGCTTGAACTCGCGGACCTGGGCGGCATCGCTCGTGCGCGGCGGGGAGCTGGACTTCGAAGGCATCACCTGCGACAAGGCCGGCAATCGCTACATCGTCAGCGAGTCCTATGCGGCGGTGCTGCAAGTGCCGCCATTGGGGCCTGCGTCGTGGCTCAAGATCTCGCCGATCATGGTCCGCGAAGCGCGGGCCAGTGGTTTGTTGCTGCACTTCAACGCATTGTTCGAGGGCCTGGCCGTCAACGCTGCGGGCGACCGTATCTGGTTGGCCGCCGAGCGCGAGCGCCGTGGGCTGATGCTGATCAAGCGCAAGCAAACGGTCTGGGATTGCGATGGCGGTTGTGTGCTGCTGAGCGAAGCCGGTCTGGAAATGCAGCCAGCACAGTTTCCCGATCCCAAGCCGGTCCCCAGGGACTTTGCCGACCTGTCGCTGTTCAACGGCAAGCTCTTCACCCTTGAACGCAATGCGTTTCAGGTCTGTCGCCGGGACATTGAAACCGCCAAGGTCGAGCGCTGCTGGTCGTATGCCCGTGAAGCATTGCAACCCCATCGACGTTATCCACAGCGTTACGGCCTGGCCGAAGCGCTGGTGGTGGACGCGGACGGTGCCTGGATCGGTATCGACAACAACAGCGGCGCCCGTGCCGATGGCGAGAAGCGCCCGATTGTCTGGCGCTTCGCGGCGCCGCAAGGTGGCTGGAGCGCCAAGCCATGAGTCAACAGACACCGGGTAAACGTGCTGGTCGCGTGCTGCTGGTCCTGGCGTGGTGTGCCGGACTGTTTCTGGCGACGCGGTTTTTCGGGCAATGGGAACAGCGCCAGGAAAACCCCAATGCGCAGGTTACCTCGCAGCAGGGCGAGGGCTATATCGAAGTGAAACTGGTCGGTAACGGCCAGGGGCATTTCGTCGCCAGCGGCCAGATCAACGGCCAACCGGTGAGCTTCATGCTCGACACCGGGGCGACCGACGTGTCGATCCCGTCCGGCCTGGCCGAACGGCTGAACCTGGAAAAAGGCGCTCCGGTCACCCTGAGCACCGCCAACGGTCGCAGCGAGGGCTATCGAACCCGCCTCGACCAACTGAAACTGGGCGACATCGTGTTGCACGATGTCCGTGCCCTGGTGGCGCCAGGTCTGGGCGGCGAGCAAGTGCTGCTGGGCATGAGCGCCCTGAAACAACTTGAATTCACTCAGCGTGGCGGCACTTTGCTGCTGCGCCAGACAACGAACTGATGAGGCCCGCATGAGCGACTCCCTGGATCTCAGCCTGGACGGCGTAGAACGCCGTTCACTGGCTGACTTCACCGAAAATGCCTACCTCAACTACTCCATGTACGTGATCATGGACCGTGCCCTGCCGCATATCGGCGACGGCCTGAAACCGGTACAACGGCGAATCATCTACGCCATGAGTGAGTTGGGGCTGGACGCTGACTCCAAGCACAAGAAGTCCGCACGGACCGTCGGTGACGTGCTCGGTAAGTTCCACCCTCACGGTGACTCGGCGTGCTACGAAGCCATGGTGCTGATGGCCCAGCCGTTCAGCTACCGCTACACGCTGGTGGACGGCCAGGGTAACTGGGGTGCGCCGGATGATCCGAAATCCTTCGCCGCCATGCGTTACACCGAGGCGCGCCTTTCGCGTTATTCCGAAGTGCTGCTCAGCGAGCTGGGCCAGGGCACGGCAGACTGGGGCCCGAACTTCGACGGCACCCTCGACGAACCGCTGGTGTTGCCGGCCCGGTTACCGAACATCCTGCTTAACGGCACCACCGGCATTGCCGTGGGTATGGCCACCGACGTTCCACCGCACAACCTGCGGGAAATCGCCACGGCCTGCGTGCGTTTGCTCGATGAGCCAAAAGCCACGGTCGAACAGCTCTGTGAACACATCCAGGGCCCGGACTACCCGACCGAAGCGGAAATCATCACGCCGCGCGCCGACCTGCTGAAAATCTACGAAACCGGTCGCGGTTCGGTGCGTATGCGTGCCGTGTACCACATCGAAGACGGCGACATTATTGTCACGTCTCTGCCCCATCAGGTGTCCGGCGCCAAGGTGCTGGAACAGATCGCCGCGATGATGCAGGCCAAGCCGTCGAAGGCACCACAAGTGGCCGACCTGCGTGACGAATCCGACCACGAAAACCCGTGCCGGATCGTGATCATCCCGGTCAACAATCGGGTCGACCACGACGCACTGATGCAGCACCTGTTCGCCAGCACCGAGCTGGAATCGAGCTACCGGGTCAACATCAACATCATCGGCCTGGACGGCAAGCCGCAGTTGAAAAACCTGCGGGCGCTGCTGGTGGAGTGGCTGGAGTTCCGGGTTCAGACCGTGCGTCGTCGCCTGCAATTTCGCCTGGACAAAGTCGAGCGTCGCCTGCACCTGTTGGACGGTTTGTTGATCGCCTACCTCAACCTGGATGAAGTGATCCACATCATCCGCACCGAGGAACACCCTAAAGCCAAGTTGATCGAGCGGTTCGCCCTGAGCGAAATCCAGGCCGACTACATTCTTGACACTCGCCTGCGTCAACTGGCGCGTCTGGAAGAAATGAAGCTGCGCGCCGAGCAGGATGAACTGCTCAAGGAACAAGCCAAGCTGCAAGCGTTGCTGAGCAGCGAAGCCAAGCTCAAGAAACTGGTGCGCACCGAACTGATCAAGGACGCCGAAACCTATGGCGACGACCGCCGCTCGCCTATCGTCGAACGCGCCGAAGCCAAGGCGCTGACCGAACACGACCTGCTGCCGAACGAGAAAGTGACGGTGGTGCTGTCGGAAAAAGGCTGGGTTCGCTCCGCCAAGGGCCACGAAATCGATGCGACCGGGCTTTCCTACAAGGCTGGGGACGGTTTCAAAACCTCGGCGGCCGGTCGCTCCAACCAGTTCGCGGTGTTTATCGACTCCACCGGTCGCAGTTATTCGGTGCCGGCCCACACACTGCCGTCGGCCCGTGGCCAGGGCGAGCCACTGACCGGCCGTCTGACACCGCCGCCAGGCGCGACTTTCGAATGCGTGCTGATGCCTGAAGACGATGCGCTGTACGTCATCGCTTCCGACGCCGGTTACGGCTTTGTGGTCAAGGGTGAAGACCTGCAAGCCAAGAACAAGGCCGGCAAGGCGCTGTTGAGCCTGCCGAACAACGCCAAGGTGATCCTGCCGCGTCCTGTCGCCGATCGTGAGCAGAACTGGCTGGCCTCGGTGACTACCGAAGGGCGCCTGCTGATTTTCAAGATCAGCGACCTGCCGCAATTGGGCAAAGGCAAGGGCAACAAGATCATCGGGATTCCCGGCGAGCGTGTGGCCAACCGTGAGGAATACGTCACTGATATCGCCGTGCTGCCGGAAGGCGCCACGCTGGTTCTGCAAGCCGGTAAACGGACCCTGTCACTGAAGGCCGATGACCTGGAACACTACAAAGGTGAGCGCGGGCGTCGTGGCAACAAACTGCCACGGGGTTTTCAGCGGGTTGACGCGTTGTTGGTAGAAGCTCTCAATTAAGCGGTCTAGAGCGTTCGATCTACGATTTAACCCGTAGATCGGCGCTTTCGCGCTGGAGTCGGAACGCATATTCACGGATGATATGGCCTTTCACACGCTGGCGTGGCCCAGCGTTCTTCATATGTATTGAGTATTTTTACTGTGGCTGGCCTTGTGGCCACCCCCTGGATGGGATGATGACTGTTCTGCGCCTTCCTCTAATTTTGTTGCTCGCAGGCGTTCTTGGCCTGGCGGGTTGCAGCGTTCACCAGCCGGTGTCGCTGTATCAGCTGGACAGCGGAAGTCCGGCCCAGCCTGCGCAAAGCGCCGGCATGTCGGTATTGTTGGGGCCGGTGCTGGTTGCCGATTACCTGCAACGTGAAACCCTGCTGCAACGTCAGCCCGATGGCAGCCTGCAAGCGTCCACTGATGGTCGTTGGGCGGGCAGCCTGTCGTCTGACATCAATCAGTTGCTGTTGCGTCAGGTGGCCGGTCATCTGGACAGCCAGCGTGTCGTGTTGGCCCCGGCAAACCTGGGTTTCACTCCCGACGTTCAAGTGCTGCTGTCGATCACTCGCCTGGATTCGGGCGAATCGCAACCGGCGATCCTTGATGCTCAATGGCGCCTGATCGACCGTCGCGGCCAGGTTCGTGACAACCGCATCATCCATCTGCAAGAGCAGCATGCCGGTGGCACTGCTGCTCAGGTTCAGGCCCAGGGTGTGTTATTGCAGCGTCTGGCCGATCAGTTGTCGGTAGCGCTCAAGCCGTTGGCCAATCAGCCACCGGTTGCCGAAGCACCGCGCAAACCGGCACCCAAGCCTGCGGCCGCGGTGCCGGAAGTAGAGAAACAACAGAAGATGCCGATGGCCTCGCCGATCCGCACGGACATGGAAGTGTTCAGGTTCTAGGTTGGATTGCTGCAAAGACAAAGCCCGCGTTGATGCGGGCTTTGTTGTTTCTGCGAGTCAGCGAGTGTGGTCTATCTCGACAATTACCCCTCACCCCATAGGGGGAGAGGGGAAAGGGAGCCGATCTTCATGTTGTTCAACTCCGGAGTTCGACTTGATATCCCGGGTCGCAGTATGCCGACCAAACACCTCGGTCAGTCCCCTAGCCCATCTGGGGGAGAGGGTTAGGGTGAGGGGTGATCTTGAAGCAAACGCATTTTTCAAACTCAACAAAAAGCCCGCAGACGATCGCTCGTCTGCGGGCTTTTTCGTTCACGGGCCGGGGTCAGCTTTTGGCTCGGGTCTCGTGCATGCGCGCCAGTTGTCGCTCGAGCATCGATGGATAAGGCTCCATCAAGCGCTCCACGCAGCACGCGCCTTCCGGGCTGGCAATCGGCCGGATCCGCGCACGCTGGCGGATCAGCATGTCGTCGCTGATCTTGCGCTCCACCAGCAGCAGGTTGCGGCTGTGCTGGGAAAGGGCCAAGGCGTCCTGGGCGGTTTCGGTGAGCAACAGGTCGATCTGGCTCAGGCCGAACAGTTCCTCGCCCAGCGTCAGGCCCAATTGCAGTTGCAGGGTGATGCCGCTGTCGGCGACTTCAATCTGCAACTGATGGCCCAGCGCGCGCAGCAGTTCACCGCAGCAAATGGCGTTGGTCAGGTAGTCGTCGCCGCTGTCTTCGCTGTGGAACAACATCAGTGTGCTGCCATCGTTCAGGGTGTGCAGCTCGCTTTGATACAGCGAAGCGGCCTGGTCGAGACAGTCGCGATAACGTTCAAGCAACTCGGTCAGCCGTGCGCGGGGTAAGCGACGCAACTGTTCCTGGGCGCCCAGTTGCACGGCCAGCACTGCGCTGTGCTGAGGCAACGCTGGAACCACCGGTTTGGGCTGCGGCTTGATAGCCGGCGCAGTAGTCGTGTGGTCGCGCAGGTCGGCGAACGGGTCTTCTTCGTCCAGTTCGTCTTCTTCGGCGCTGACCAAATGCCGTGGCGCAGGCTTGAGGCCGGCAACCGGGGCGGTTTCGTCGAAGCTCGGGTCGCGCAGGTTGCGGACTTCGAACACAGGCTCGAGGTCTTCGGCGTCGTCGTAGTCGGGCGCAGGCTCGGGCTCCGGTTCTACTCGCTCCGGGGCAAAGCTTGAGTGGAGCTGGCGGGCCAGGTCGCCGATTTCATCCTGGCGTTGAGTCGCCGGGGTGTGTTCGTCGATATCGCGCAGCCATACCCGCAATTGCAGCAATGGTGTCGAGATGTGCCGCCCCAGGCGCAGGCTCAGGGCCAGGGACAATGCCAGCAGGATGGCGCTGAGAATGCCCATGCTTTGCAGGCTGATGGTCATTGGCTGCTGGAACTGGTCCATGTCCAGGCTGATGCGCAGGTGGCCAGCGGTCACGTCCTGGAAGGTGATCTTGCTCTGGTACAAGCCTTCGGCTTCACCCAGCAGGCTGTGCTTGGGGCGCTGGCCGGATTCGGCGAGGATACGGTTGTCCACGCTATAAATAGCGGCGTGGGCCACCAGCGGATTCTTGGTCAGGTTGTTCAGCAGCACGTTGAGGCTGAGGATGTCGTTGGACACCAGCAGCTCGGTGGCGGACGTGGCGGTCTGGGTGGTGAGGCTCTGACCCAGCGCATCGGCCTGTTCGTGCATGGCCTGCTTGAACTGCAAACCCATCACGCAGGCGTAGATCACCAGGGCCAGGGCGACCAGGATCACGTTATGGCTGGCAATGCGTAATGCAATCGGTACACGGCGGTGGCGCAGCGCACGGAAGATCAGCAGGAAGAAGTTGTCGGTTTTGACTGGCGTAGGCCGGTTCACTGAGCTCGGCTCTTTTGTCCGTGAAGTTGAGGCGCAGTATAGCGATAGCCCCTAGACCGTCAAAGCGCTGGCTGTGCCCGATGGTCACTGAAAGTGGGTAGAATGCGGTTTTTTTCCACCTGCGGGGGTGCGCCTTGCGCGAAATCGTCCTGATAAACATCACGGGAGTCGACCGTCCGGGTCTGACTGCGGCCATTACCGGTGTTCTGGCTCAGGGTGGTGTGACCATTCTCGACATTGGTCAGGCCGTGATCCACGACACATTGTCGTTTGGCATCCTCGTTGAAATTCCAGGCACCGAGGCCGGGCAGTCGGTGCTCAAGGACATACTGTTCAAGGCTTACGAGCTGGATCAACAGGTGCGTTTCACGCCGGTGTCCGAAGAGGATTACCAGCAATGGGTCGGTGCCCAGGGTAAAAAGCGTCACATCGTGACCTTGCTGACCCGCAAAGTGACTGCCGAACAATTGCAGCGTGTGAGTTCGATTACCGCCAAGTATGGCCTGAACATCGATCACATCGACCGTCTGTCGGGACGTATGCCGCTGGACACGCCAGCAGATCGGGGCAAGGGCTGTATCGAGTTTTCCGTGCGTGGCGAAGCGGCTGACCCGCAAGCATTGCGCGCCGAATTTCTCAGCGTTGCCCAGGAACTGAATGTCGACATCGCGTTCCAGGAAGACTCGCTGTTTCGCCGCAACCGGCGCCTGGCGGTGTTCGACATGGATTCGACGCTGATTGAGGCCGAAGTGATTGATGAGTTGGCCAAAGCCGCCGGTGTGGGTGAGCAAGTCTCGGCGATCACCGAACGGGCGATGGCGGGCGAACTCGATTTCCGGGCCAGCTTCAAGGAGCGCCTGGCCTTGCTGCAAGGGTTGGACGTGAGCGTGCTGGATTCGATTGGTGCCTCGCTGCGCCTGACCGAAGGTGCAGAAACCCTGTTCGCCGAACTCAAGCGCCTGGGATACAAAACCGCGATCCTGTCTGGCGGCTTCACCTATTTTGCCAAGCAGTTGCAAGCCAAGCTCGGCATCGACTATGTGTTTGCCAATGAGCTGGAAGTGGTCGATGGCAAAGTCACGGGCGTGGCGGTCGAGCCGATTGTCGATGCTCAGCGTAAGGCAGATTTGCTGCGCGAACTGGCACACAAGGAAGGTTTGCGTCTGGAGCAGACGATTGCCGTCGGCGACGGAGCCAACGACTTGCCGATGCTGGCGATTGCAGGTTTAGGTGTAGCGTTCCGTGCCAAGCCGCTGGTCAAGCAATCGGCCAAACAGGCGATTTCGACCTTGGGTCTGGATGGTGTGCTGTATCTGCTGGGCTTGCGGGACCGCGACGGTCAGTTGTAACACCGAGCGTTTTTGTGGGAGCGGGCTTGCTCGCGAAGAGGGCGTGTCAGTCGACATTAATGTTGTCTGATCCACCGCTTTCGCGAGCAAGCCCGCTCCCACATTAGTTCTCTATTCAGGTCAGGCGTTTGGCAGGCCCATGCCTTGGCCCATTTCAACCGGTGAACCGGCAGCCAGTGCCTCGACCCATTTCACTTGATTTGGGCCAAACAGGACGACGGCGGTCGAACCCAGTTTGAAGCGGCCCAGTTCGGCGCCTTTTTCCAGATAGATCGGTGCGCGGGCGGCCTCGTCGTAGCGGAAGGTTTTCAGTTCGCGCTTGGGTGGCGTCACCAAGCCGGCCCAGACGGTTTCGATCGAGGCAACGATCATCGCACCCACCAGCACCACAGCCATCGGCCCGCGCTCGGTGTCGAAAATGCACGCCACGCGCTCGTTGCGGGCGAACAGCTCCGGAACGTTTTCGGCGGTGGTCTGGTTGACCGAGAAGATCCGGCCCGGGATGTAGACCATCTCGCGCAGGGTGCCAGCCAGCGGCATGTGCACGCGGTGGTAGTCCTTGGGCGACAGGTAAATGGTGGCGAAATCGCCGCCCATGAAAGGGGCGGCGTTCGCCGCGTCACCGCCCAGCAATTCCAGCACGCTGAAACTGTGGCCCTTTGCCTGGAACACGCGGCCGTGTTCGATCGGGCCGAGTTGGCTGACGGCGCCGTCGGCCGGGCTGAGGATCGCGCCTGGTGTTTGGTCCAGTGGGCGTGCGCCGTCTTTCAAGGCGCGAGTGAAGAACGCGTTGAAGTGCTCGTAAGCGGTCAGGTCTTCGACCAATGCCTGGGACATGTCCACCTGATAACGCTTGGCGAACCAGGCGGTAAAGGCATTCTTGAACCAGCGCACGCGGCATTCGGCAATGCAGCCGGCCAGACGCGACAGCAGGTGATGGGGCAACAGATATTGGCTGAGGATAAACAAACGCTTTTTCATTAACTGTCCTTAAGAACCTTGAATCTCGACGGGCGTGTCGGGGTGGTTGCCCCATTCGCCCCAGGAGCCGGCGTAGCCCTTGACCCGCGGATAACCGAGGGCCTTGGCCACCAGATAGGTGAAGCCAGAGCGGTGATGAGTCTGGCAGTGGGTAATCACTTCTTTGTCTTTGCTGATCCCGAGCGACTCGAGGATCTGCGGCATGTCTGTGCGAATGCGCAGGCTGCGGGACGGGTCCATGCCGGCGGTCCATTCGAAATTGACCGCGCCGGGGATGTGGCCACCCTTGGCTGCCAGTACCTTCTCGCCGGAATACTCCAGCGGCCCGCGGGCGTCCCAGATCGCCAGGTCAGCGGCACCGAGACGGCTTTGCAGGTATTCGCGGGTGGCGGTGGGTTCGTCATGCAGGGTCAGCGCAACCGGGCCGCCGACGGCTGCCGGGACCTCGGTCGAGACAGGCAAACCGTCCGCCAGCCAGGCCGGGAGGCCGCCGTCGACGTAGTGGTAGCGGTGGTGGCCGATGACATCCAGCAACCAGATGAAGCGCCCGGCCCAGCCACCGCCTTCGTCGTCATAGACCACGTAGACCGCGTCCTTGTTGTGCCCCAGTTCGCCGAACAGGGTTTCCAGCGCCGCTTGAGGCGGCAGCAGTCCTGGCGCGGGCGCCTGGCCCAGTTGGGTGCGTTTGGGGTCAACGAAGTGCGCGCCGGGGATGTGGCCCGCAGCGTAGCGGGCGCTGCTGGTCAGGTCGACCAGAATCAGTTCGCGGGCGTCCAGACGGGCGAGCAGGTCGCTCGGCTCGATCACCAGCGCCAAGCCAGAGAAGTCAGACATGTGAGGTCTCCAGAGCACAAAGGGGAGGATTGTAGCTCAAGCGCGGCGTTAACGGCCGCGGTTGGTAAAGCTATGCAGGGCCTTTTCGATGCATTGTGCGGTTTTACCGAAGGCTTGCACGGTCAGGTCCGAAAAAGGTCCGCCGCCCTGATCGGCAACGATCAGCATGACCACCCGGCCATTGCTGGCCACGGAACGCAGCAGCAGGTGATCGCCGCCGAACAGTCCGCGCAGGCTGTTGGGCAGCAGCGCGGAAAACTGTGCGTTGTTGGCCGGCGTCAGGCGCACCTGGGCTTGTTGTGCAAGCAGGCGTTGCAGCACGGTGCTCTGGCTGACCACCAGGTTCAGGTTCGCGCATTCCTTGGGCAGGCCATAGGTTTGATGTGCCCGCAGGTTGGCCAGATTGCGGTCGGCCATCAGCAGCATCACCCGACGCATACCGCACGCCGCCAACGCATCGCGAGCAGCCAGGGTCAGGTGCATCGCGTTGCTGAACGGGCTCGGTTCTACCAGTAGCTCAGCGCATTGCTTGCGCCACTTGGCCAGGCTTTCGGTGGTGGGTGGCGGCGCGGGCAGTTGGCCGCGATGCAGGTGGTGCGTGCCCCACGGCCAGAGCAAGGCTTCGGCCGGATGCCAGAGGTCGGCCATGTCGTGCTGGCGGGCGCTTTGTGCGGCTTGCTGGTGCAGTTGTTGTTGCAAATCGTCCATCGGCATTTGCAGATAGAGACTGGTGAGCCACTGCCAGCGTTGGCTGTGTGGGCTGTCCCAGGCCTGATGGGCTGAAAGCGCGAGACCGTTGGCCAGCAGCACGGTGTTGGCCGGTTGATTCAGCCAGCGCCGCAGGGTCGGGTCATCGTCGAGACGATTTTGCTGGCGCAACGGGTGATCGCCGTCACGGGCAATGCGCAGCACTTTCACCAGTTCGCGCTGTTCGCTGCGCAACAACCGATACCCTTGCAGCACCCAGATCGGCAAGCGCCAGAGTTCGACCAGCGTCTGGCACAGCTCCAGCAGATGGATGCCGAACAGCTCCCGCTCGACCTTGGCCGCCGACTCGTGTTTGTGAATGACCCGCAGCTCCCATTCTTCGAGCAGGTGCGGGTGGGTCAGCGCCATGGGCCACAGCGGCGACAGAAACAGCAGGCTGCCCCAGTGGATGTCTTGCCAGAGCCGCGCCAGGCGACTGGCGAACAGGCCGTTGGCTTGTTGGGTGGCATGCTGGCTGATGAGCTGGAGCTGACGCAGGGCGACCGGTATTTGCTCTTCAGGCATCGCCGGCAGGCGGGCGAGCAATTCTTCCGTGCGTTTCAAACCGAGGCGCGTAATCGCGACTTCGAGGTTCTCTGCCGGGCCGGTCATGCTGCCGTGGGTATGGTGGTTGGCTTCGCGAATCACGCTCAAGGCCAGGGCCGGACTGTCTTGCATCAGGTCGGCGATATCGCGCAGCGAACTGCGGTTGTCGGCGATGGCTTTGCAGACCCGGTCATGGCTGGCCTGGGGAACGGGAAGAGTGACGTGGTCCAGGAGTTGGACCCAACCTTGAAGAGTGGTCGGTTTTTGAGGTGGGACGCTCGTTTCATTAACCATGGCTGGGCGCGATCACTTTTGATTTCAACACGCCCGCTATGGGCCAAATTGGCTTTTCGCCTTAACTGGCTATAGTCTGGCGCAGTTTTGCCGATAAGTAGAAGAAGAGATTTTTTAACTTCCGAATATGACCTTGAACCCGACTCAGTAAGTACTCTCCTACCTATGGCTAAAATTATCGGCATCATTGTCGTATTCGCGAGCGTGCTCGGCGGATACGTGCTTTCCCACGGCAAGATTGCCGCCCTGATTCAGCCTTTCGAGGTGATGATCATCGGTGGTGCAGCCCTGGGTGCTTTCCTTCAGGCCAACCCCGGCTACATGACGATGCACGTACTCAAGAAATCCTTGAGCATGTTCAGTTCGCGTTTCACCCACACGTTCTACCTGGAAGTGCTGGGCCTGATCTACGAGATCCTTAACAAGAGCCGCCGCGAAGGCATGATGGCGATTGAAGGCGACATTGAAGACGCCGCCGCCAGCCCGATTTTCGCCAAGTACCCGGCCGTGCTCAAAGACGAACGCATGACTGCGTTCATCTGTGATTACCTGCGCATCATGTCGTCCGGCAACATGGCTCCCCATGAACTTGAAGGCCTGTTCGACATGGAACTCTACAGCCTCAAGGAAGACCTGGAGCACCCGTCCCACGCGGTCAACGGTATCGCGGACGCCATGCCGGGCTTCGGTATCGTGGCGGCGGTACTGGGTATCGTCGTGACCATGGCTTCGCTGGGTGAAGGTGACCAGAAGTCCATCGGCCTGCACGTGGGTGCGGCACTGGTGGGTACGTTCTTCGGTATTCTCGCGGCCTACGGTTTCTTCGGTCCGCTGGCTCACTCGCTGGCGCACGATGCCAAGGAAGAGCTGAACGTCTACGAAGCCATCAAGGCCTCGCTGGTCGCCTCGGCTTCAGGCATGCCTCCATCGCTGGCCGTCGAGTTCGGGCGTAAAGTGCTGTACCCGGCGCATCGTCCTAGCTTCGCCGAGCTGGAACAAGCGGTTCGCGGTCGCTAAGCATGGAAAACAATCAGCCGATTATCATCAAGCGCGTCAAGCGCATTGCTGGCGGGCATCACGGGGGCGCCTGGAAAATCGCCTTCGCGGACTTCGCGACAGCGATGATGGCGTTCTTCCTGGTGCTGTGGCTGCTGTCCACGGCCACCCCGGAACAGAAGATCGCCATCGCCGGTTACTTCAAGGACCCGATCGGCTTCTCCGAAAGCGGCACGCCGTTCATCATCGACCTGGGCGGTACGCCCACGCTGGCGCCGGAGACCACCCTCAACCCAGAGGTCAAGTCGCAGCCGCAGCCTGATAAAGTGACGATCGATGCCGAGCAGGTAGAAGGCATGGCCGAACAGGTCGAGAAGGAGCGCCTCGAACTGTTGCTGCAAGAGTTGCAGAACAAGGTTGAAGAAAACCCGCAGTTGCAGAAGTTCAAGGATCAGATCCTGTTCGAAATCACGCCGGATGGCTTGCGCATCCAGATCATCGATTCCGAAAACCGGCCGATGTTCGACTCAGGCTCGGCGCGTTTGAAGCCGTATTTCGAAGACATCCTGCTGGCCATGGCCGACACCATTAAAGCGGTGCCGAACAAGATCAGTATCAGCGGGCACACGGACGCCAAGCCGTACTCGGGCACCGGTGATTTCGGTAACTGGGAGCTCTCGGCCAACCGTGCCAACGCCGCTCGCCGTGCGCTGGTTGCAGGCAGCTATCCGGACCAGCAAGTGGCACGGGTGGTGGGTTACGCTTCGTCGGTGTTGTTCGACCGCGAAAACCCGTTCAACCCGGTCAACCGCCGTATCGACATCGTTGTATTGACGAAGAAAGCCCAGCGCGCCATCGAAGGTGAGCAAGGTGCGCAGCCGCAACCAGCACCGACTCAGGGCCAAGGCGCCCCGGGTGAAGTGCCGGCCGATCCGAACGCGCTGCCGGCCGACCAGCAACCGTTGCCGGCCCATGAGTTGCGCGAACGCTTGAACCTGTTCGACGACCCGACGCCGAAAGCGGGTGATGCCGCCAAACCGGCTGAACCACCCAAGCCGTGACCCACAAAAAAGCCGCGATCATCGCGGCTTTTTTGTCTCTGCGGGGTACAGCTTAGTAGCTGGTTTCGGGCAGGCTGGCGATGATCGAGCGGTAGCTGTTCATGCGCTGTTGTTGCACGCGACCGTCTTCCAGTGCCTTGAGCAGGGCGCAGCCGGGTTCACGGTCGTGCTTGCAGTCGCGGAAGCGGCAGGTGCCGATCAGGTCGTTGAATTCGATGAAGCCGGCCTCGACGTCGGAACGGCTGACGTGGCCCAAACCGAACTCACGAATCCCCGGGGAGTCGATCAGTTCACCGCCGCCCGGGAAGTGGAACAGGCGCGCTGTGGTCGTGGTGTGAGTGCCCTGGCCGGACAACTCGGACAGCGGGCCGACGCGGGTTTCGACTTCCGGCAGCAGGCTGTTGACCAGCGACGACTTGCCCACGCCGGACTGGCCGACAAACACACTGATGCGCCCGTCGAGCTGCTCTTGCAGTTTCTCCATGCCATTGCCGTGGTGCGCCGAGACTTCCAGCACCGGGTAGCCGAGTGTGCGGTACACCGCCAGCAAGGCATTCAGCGCCGGTGCGTTCTGCTCGTCGATCAGGTCGAACTTGTTGAGCAGCAGCAACGGGCGGATACCTGCGTGTTCGGCGGCGACCAGGTAGCGGTCGATCAGGTTGGCGTGGGGCTCGGGCAGTGGGGCGAAGACAATCACGATCATGTCGACGTTGGCGGCCACGGGCTTGAGCTGGCCCCGGCTGTCGGGACGGCACAGCTCGGTGTTGCGCGGCAATTGTGCAACGATCACCCCGATGCCCTGGTTGCCGGCACGCCAGACCACCTGGTCGCCAGTCACCAGCGCAGGCAGGTTGGCCCGCAAGTGGCAGCGGAACACCTGGCCGGCGAGTTCGCCGTCGCGGGCTTCAACCTCGACCTGCACACCGAAGTGCGCAATCACCAGCCCCGTTTGCTCGGGGCCAAGGTCACCGCCCTCGAGTGCTTCCACGGCAGAGGATTCGCGTTTGGCGGCGCGGGCAGCGCGCTCGCCCTGAATCTTTTCGATGCGCCAGTTTTGACGACGATTGAGTTGGCGTTTGGCCATGGGTGTTCCGTGTCGATAATGCAGCGATTAGGTAAAACGGCCGCGAGTTTAGCACGCCCTGCGAGTCCTCTAGGCTAAACTGCGCAACACCGCCTAAGGAGCCGACACATGCAAAACCCGCAGAACCTGATTTGGATCGATCTGGAAATGACCGGTCTGAACCCTGACACCGACGTCATCATCGAGATGGCCACCATTGTCACCGACAGCAACCTCAACACCCTGGCCGAAGGCCCGGTGATCGCGATTCACCACAGCGATGAGATCCTTGCCGGCATGGACGAGTGGAACACCCGTCAACACGGCGGTTCGGGCCTGACCCAGCGCGTGCGCGACAGCCGCATCAGCATGGCTGAAGCCGAAGCCGAAACCATCGCGTTCCTGGAGCAGTGGGTGCCCAAGGGCAAATCGCCGATCTGTGGCAACAGCATTTGCCAGGACCGCCGCTTCCTTTATACGCACATGAAATCGCTGGAAAGCTATTTCCACTACCGCAACCTGGACGTCTCGACCCTCAAGGAGCTGGCTGCACGCTGGGCGCCGGACGTGCGTGACAGCTTCAAGAAAGGCAGCACGCACCTGGCGCTGGACGACATTCGCGAATCCATCGCCGAGCTGCAGCACTACCGCAAGCATTTCATCAAGTTCTGATACAGCGGCGTTTTTGTGGCGAGGGAGCTTGCTCCCGCTCGGCGGCGCAGCAGTCGTAAAGCCTGTGAGTGCGGTGTGACTGAAACAATGCAGGGGAGCGCTTCGCACTCCAGCGGGAGCAAGCTCCCTCGCCACAGGTACTGTGATTGCCCTCTTCTGGTGCCGATCCGAAATGGCTAGACTGCGCGCCTTCTCGTAAGGACCGCCGCCATGTTGCTGATGCTCTACCTGATCGCCATTACCGCTGAAGCCATGACTGGCGCCTTGTCTGCCGGGCGTCGTGGCATGGACTGGTTCGGCGTGGTGCTGATTGCCTGCGTCACAGCCCTGGGGGGCGGTTCAGTGCGCGACGTGCTGCTCGGGCATTACCCGCTGACCTGGGTCAAGCACCCGGAATACCTGGTGTTGACCTCCGTCGCGGCAATGTTCACGGTGTTCACCGCCCGCTGGATGCGCCATCTGCGTTCGCTGTTCCTGGTGCTCGATGCCGTGGGGTTGGTGGCGTTCACCCTGATCGGTTGCATGACCGCGCTGGAAATGGGCCACGGTATGGTGGTGGCGTCGGTCAGCGGTGTGATCACGGGCGTGTTTGGCGGCATCCTGCGGGATATTTTCTGTAACGACATCCCGCTGATCTTCCGTCGTGAGTTGTACGCCAGCGTCTCATTCGCCGCCGCGTGGTGTTACATGTTCTGCCTCTATCTGGAGCTGCCCGGCGAACAGGCGATCCTCATCACTCTGTTTGGCGGCTTCCTGCTGCGCTTGCTGGCCATTCGTTTCCACTGGGAAATGCCCAAGTTCGTCTACAACGACGAGCATTGACGGCTGGCGTGTTGTTTGAGCGCCCACTCCACATGTTCGCGCACCAGTTCTGAGGGATAGTCTGCCCGCGCCTTCAACGCTTCCAGCACCGGGATCGTTGAAGGTGCATTGCCCAGCCCCACGGCCAGGTTGCGCAGCCAGCGCTCATAACCGGCGCGGCGCAGCGGTGAGCCTTCGGTGCTGCGCAGGAACGTGTCCTCGTCCCACATGAACAGTTCGGCCAGCTCGGCGTTGTCCAGGTTGTGGCGCGGTTTGAAGTCGCTTTCGCCGGACGGCCGGGCGAAACGGTTCCACGGGCAGACGATCTGGCAGTCATCGCAGCCGAAAACCCGGTTGCCGATCAGTGGCCGCAAGTCTTCGGGGATTGCGCTTTTCAGTTCGATCGTCAGGTAGGAAATGCAGCGTCGGGCGTCCAGCACGTACGGGCCGACGAAGGCGTTGGTCGGGCAGATATCGAGGCATGCCGTGCAGCGACCGCAATGTTCGGTGCTGTGGGGTGGGTCCACGGGCAGCGGCAGGTCGACGAACAGTTCGCTCAAGAAGAAGTAACTGCCGGCCTTGCGGTTAAGTACCAGCGTGTTTTTACCGATCCAGCCGAGGCCGGCCTGTTCGGCGATGGCCTTTTCCAGCACTGGCGCGCTGTCGACGAAGGCGCGATAACCGAAGGGCCCGATGACCTGTTGGATCTTCTCGGCCAACTGCTGCACGCGTTTGCGGATCAGCTTGTGGTAATCGCGGCCCAGGGCGTAGCGCGAGACGTAGGCTTTTGCAGGTTGTGCCAGGCGTTGGGCCATCTGCGTATCGCCCGGCAGGTAATCCATGCGCAGTGACACCACGCGCAACGTGCCTGGCACCAACTCGTCGGGGTGCGAGCGTTTGGTGCCGTGGGCACCCATGTATTCCATCTCGCCGTGGTAGCCGGCTTCGAGCCAGCGCTCCAGATGTTGTTCATGCTCGGCGAGGTCCAGGCCACTGATGCCGACTTGTTGAAAGCCCAACTCGCGGCCCCAGTCCTTGATCGATTGGGCGAGGGCGGGCAGATCGGTGGTAATAGCAGGCATGAGACGAGAGAAACCGGGGCTGAGGTGCGTATAATTCTGCCAGACATCGGAGCCCGAAGACGCATGCCGCAGACAAAACACGATTTACCCGACGTTCAGTCGCTGACCCCGGCCACTGTGCCGACGCTTTTTGCACGTTCGCCGAGCGCCCATAAAGGCGATTTTGGCCATGTGCTGTTGATCGGTGGCGACCGTGGTTTCGGCGGGGCGATCCTGTTGAGCGCACAAAGCGCCCTGCGCAGCGGCGCGGGCCTGGTCTCGGTGGCCACTCGCAGCGAACACGTCCCGGCGGCGCTGGCCCGATTGCCGGAAGCGATGGTGCTGGGCACGTCGTCGGCCAACCAACTGATGGGCTTGCTGGATCAGGCCTCGGTGCTGGTGGTCGGCCCGGGGTTGGGGCAGGGCGCCTGGGGGCGCAGCTTGTTGTCGGCGGCGGCCAATGCGCCGCGGCCGCAAGTCTGGGACGCCGACGCGCTGAACCTGTTGGCTCTGGGGGGCGTCAGCCTGCCGGAAAACTGCGTGATCACTCCGCATCCGGGCGAGGCGGCGCGCTTGTTGGGGGTCTCGACAGCTGAGGTTCAGGCGGATCGTCTTACTGTTGCGCGCGCGTTATGCAAAAAATTCAATGCAGTGGCTATCTTGAAGGGGGCGGGCAGTTTGATCGCCAGCCCTGATGGCCGTGTTTTTCGGTGCGATCGCGGGCATCCGGCCATGGCCACTGCGGGTCTGGGCGATGTGCTGGCCGGGTTGGTCGGCGCGTTGCTGGCCCAGGGCATGGACGCGTTTGAGGCTGCCTCGCTCGCCGTCTGGCTGCACGCCACAGCTGGCGAGCATCAAGGCCGGCTCGGTCGGGGGCTGGCGGCCAGCGACCTGATTCCCACCATTCGTCAGTTGCTGGAGGAGCAAGCACCGTGTCTGAAGTAACCCTGTATCTGGCCAATGAAGAGGCCATGGTTGCCTTGGGCACCCGCATCGCTCAAATCACCCGGGGGCACGGGATCATCTTTCTGGACGGTGACCTGGGCGCGGGGAAAACCACCCTGTCGCGGGGCATCATCCGTGGATTGGGGCACGTAGGGTCAGTCAAGAGCCCGACCTTTACTCTGGTCGAGCCCTACGAAATCGGTGAGGTCCGTGCTTTCCACTTCGACCTCTACCGACTGGTCGATCCTGAAGAGCTGGAGTACCTGGGGATCCGTGACTACCTCGAAGACGACGTGTTGTGTCTGATCGAGTGGCCTCAAAAGGGTGCAGGCTTTTTGCCAAAGCCCGACCTGACCATTACCATTACACCCCATGACAGCGGGCGTTCGCTGACTCTCTTGCCCCAAGGCTCGCGTGGCGAGACCTGGTGTGCCGCTTTGGCATTGGAATTCAAATAAATGATGGGGTTAGGTATGCGCTTTCGCGCGTTGGTTGCTGTCGTAGGACTGTTGCTTACGGCACTGGCTGTCGACGCCGTGGCTGCAACAAAGGTCAACAGTGTCCGCCTGTGGCGGGCGCCGGATAACACGCGACTGGTGTTTGACCTCACTGGCCCGGTCCAGCACAGCGTTTTTACCCTGACATCCCCGGATCGCCTGGTGATCGACATCAACGGCGCGACCCTCGGTGCACCGCTGAAAGTCTCCACGGCGAACACCCCGATCACCGCCATGCGCTCGGCCCAGCGCACGCCGACGGACCTGCGGGTGGTCATCGACCTGAAAAAAGCCGTCACCCCGAAAAGCTTCGTGCTGGCGCCGAACGCGCAGTACGGCAATCGTCTGGTAGTCGACCTGTTCGATAACGCCGCCGACGCTGCGCCGTCACCTGCGCCAACCCCGACGCCGACCGTGGCCACGGTGCCTGCCGTTCCGGTAACCCCGGCCGAACCCTCCATCAAACTGCCGCCGGCCCCGGCGGGCAAGCGCGACATCATTGTGGTCATCGACGCCGGTCACGGCGGTGAAGACCCGGGCGCCTCGGGCTCCCGCGGGCAGCGTGAGAAAGACGTGGTGCTGGCCATCGCCCGCGAATTGCAGCGTCAGGTCAACGGCATGAAAGGCTTCCGCGCCGAACTGACCCGTACCGGCGACTACTTCATTCCGCTGCGTGGCCGTACCGAAATCGCCCGCAAGAAGGGCGCCGACCTGTTCGTTTCGATCCACGCCGATGCCGCACCGTCCGCCGCCGCGTTTGGCGCCTCGGTGTTTGCTCTTTCCGAGCGCGGTGCCACTTCGGAGACCGCACGTTGGCTGGCCGACAGCGAAAACCGTTCCGACCTGATCGGCGGTGCCGGCAACGTCAGCCTCGACGACAAGGACCGCATGCTGGCGGGTGTGTTGCTCGACCTGTCGATGACCGCCTCGCTGACCTCCAGCCTGAACGTCGGGCAAAAAGTCCTGAGCAACATTGGCCGCGTTACGCCGCTGCACAAGCAGCGCGTCGAGCAGGCCGGGTTCATGGTGCTCAAGTCGCCGGACATTCCGTCGATCCTGGTGGAAACCGGATTCATCTCCAACGCCAACGAAGCCTCGAAACTGGCGGCGTCCAGCCACCAGCAAGCGCTGGCGCGCTCCATCAGCAGCGGCGTGCGGCAGTTCTTCCAGCAGAATCCGCCACCGGGCACCTACATCGCCTGGCTGCGTGACTCCGGCAAAATCGCCCAGGGCCCGCGCGACCACCGGGTCAATCCGGGGGAAACCCTGGCCATGATCGCCGTGCGTTATCAGGTGTCCGCAAGCACCTTGCGCAGCGCCAACAACCTCAAGAGCGATGAGCTCAAGGTTGGCCAGAACCTGACGATTCCGGGCACTGAGCTGGCGGCCAAGGAATGAACGACGCCGTGATCAATAGCGCCCGCATCGAACTGCTCAGCCCACGGCTGGCGAACCAGATCGCCGCCGGTGAAGTGGTTGAACGCCCGGCCTCGGTCATCAAGGAATTGCTGGAAAACAGCCTCGACTCCGGCGCCCGGCGGATCGACGTCGATGTGGAGCAGGGCGGCGTCAAGCTGCTGCGGGTTCGCGACGACGGTAGTGGTATTTCCGCCGATGACCTGCCGCTGGCCCTGGCCCGTCACGCCACCAGCAAGATTCGCAACCTGGAAGACCTTGAACAGGTCATGAGCCTGGGGTTTCGTGGTGAGGCGCTGGCGTCGATCAGCTCCGTGGCGCGCCTGACCCTGACCTCGCGCACCCGCGATGCCGATCAGGCCTGGCAGGTCGAGACCGAAGGCCGGGACATGGCGCCTCGTGTGCAGCCGGCCGCCCATCCGGTGGGCACCTCGGTGGAGGTGCGCGACCTGTTCTTCAACACCCCGGCGCGGCGCAAATTCCTCAAGACCGAAAAAACCGAGTTCGATCACCTGCAAGAAGTGATCAAGCGCCTGGCCCTGGCGCGCTTCGACGTGGCGTTCCATCTGCGCCACAACGGCAAAACCATCCTCAGCCTGCACGAGGCTCATGATGATGCGGCCCGTGCCCGGCGTGTGGCTGCGATCTGCGGCGCGGGTTTCCTGGAGCAGGCGCTGCCCATCGAAATCGAACGTAATGGCCTGCATTTGTGGGGTTGGGTCGGGTTGCCGACCTTTAACCGCAGCCAGGCGGACTTGCAGTACTTTTTTGTGAATGGCCGCGCGGTGCGCGACAAACTGGTGGCCCACGCAGTGCGCCAGGCTTATCGCGACGTGCTGTTCAACGGTCGGCACCCGACGTTCGTGCTGTTCTTCGAAGTCGATCCGGCGGGCGTCGATGTCAACGTTCACCCGACCAAGCACGAAGTGCGTTTCCGTGACGGGCGCATGGTTCACGATTTCCTCTATGGCACCTTGCACCGCGCTTTGGGCGATGTGCGGCCGGAAGATCATCTGGCCGCGCCGGTCGCGACCCCCGGCCTGGTCCGGCCCACCGGGCTCGATGCCGGTGAGTTCGGCCCGCAGGGCGAAATGCGCCTGGCCGCGAATGCGTTGCTGGAACAACCTCAAGCGCAACCGTCCTTCAATGCCACGGCGGGTTCGGGCGCTGGCGCCGGTTATCAGTATCAATACACCCCGCGACCTCAGTCCGGTGTTCCTGTCGCTGAAGCCCAGGCGGCCTATCGCGAGTTCTTCGCGCCGTTGCCCGAGGCCAACGCGGCCGCGCTGCCGGACGGCCAGGGCGATATTCCGCCGCTGGGTTATGCGCTGGCGCAGCTCAAGGGGATCTACATTCTTTCGGAGAATGCCCAAGGGCTGGTGCTGGTGGACATGCACGCGGCTCACGAACGGATCATGTACGAGCGCCTGAAAGTCGCGATGGCCAGCGAAGGCCTGAGCGGTCAGCCGCTGCTGGTGCCGGAGTCGCTGGCCGTCAGTCAGCGTGAAGCCGATTGCGCCGAAGAGCATGTAGCGTGGTTTCAGCGTCTGGGTTTTGAGTTACAGCGCCTGGGCCCGGAAACCCTGGCCATCCGGCAAATCCCGGCATTGCTCAAGCAGGCTGAAGCCAATCGGTTGGTGGGCGATGTACTGTCGGATTTGATGGAATACGGCACCAGCGACCGGATTCAGGCTCACCTGAACGAACTGCTCGGGACCATGGCCTGCCACGGCGCGATCCGCGCCAACCGGCGCCTGGCCCTGCCGGAAATGAACGGACTGCTGCGCGACATGGAAAACACCGAGCGCAGCGGCCAATGCAACCATGGCCGACCGACCTGGACCCAACTGGGCCTGGACGATCTGGACAAACTGTTTTTGCGCGGTCGTTGATGAGCCCACTCCCCCCAGCGATTTTTCTGATGGGCCCGACTGCTGCGGGCAAGACCGATCTGGCCATCGAACTGAGCAAAGTCCTGCCGTGCGAGCTGATCAGCGTCGATTCGGCCCTGGTTTACCGTGGCATGGACATCGGCACTGCCAAGCCTTCAAGGGAGCTGTTGGCTGAGTTTCCCCATCGGTTGATCGATATTCTCGACCCGGCCGAGAGTTATTCGGCCGCTGACTTTCGTCGCGATGCCCTTGAAGCCATGGCGGACATCACTTCGCGGGGCAATATTCCGCTGCTGGTCGGCGGCACAATGCTCTATTACAAGGCTTTGCTTGAAGGCCTGGCGGACATGCCTGCGGCTGATCCGCAGGTGCGCGCCGAAATCGAAGAAGAGGCTGCACGCCTTGGCTGGCAAGCCTTGCACGATCAATTGGCGGTCATCGACCCGGAGTCGGCGGCGCGAATTCATCCCAACGATCCGCAGCGGCTCAGTCGGGCGCTGGAAGTCTATCGTGTCAGCGGCCAGAGCATGACCGCGCACCGTCAGCGACAATCTGCGCAAAGTACTGAAGCAGCCGCTTCGGGACGGGGACAATTGCCCTATACTGTCGCGAACTTGGCCATCGCTCCGGCGAACCGTCAGGTACTGCATGAGCGCATTGAACAAAGATTCACACAAATGTTGGAACAGGGATTCATCGACGAGGTCGTAGCCCTGCGTAAGCGAAGTGATCTGCATGCAGGGTTGCCGTCTATACGCGCGGTAGGCTACCGACAAGTCTGGGATCACCTGGATGGCAAGCTGACGTCAGCCGAGATGCAGGAGCGTGGAGTCATTGCCACGCGCCAATTGGCGAAGCGCCAGTTCACCTGGCTGCGCAGTTGGGCTGATGTTCATTGGTTGGACAGCCTCGATTGCGACAATCTGCCACGCGCCTTGAAATACCTCGGGACCATCTCCATATTGAGCTGAGTCCTTGCAATTGCCGTCTATCCTTGGGGGTGTGACGGTCACAGAGCCATCTGTTTACCTATTTTTATTATTGAATCCTTAAAGGAGTGCGGCACATGTCAAAAGGGCATTCGCTACAAGACCCTTACTTGAATACTTTACGTAAAGAGAAAGTGGGGGTTTCCATCTATCTGGTCAACGGGATCAAGCTGCAAGGTACGATCGAGTCCTTCGACCAGTTCGTGATCCTGCTGAAAAACACCGTCAGCCAGATGGTTTACAAGCACGCTATCTCGACAGTGGTGCCGGTTCGTCCAATTCGTCTGCCAAGCGCAACCGAATCCGAACAGGGTGACGCTGAGCCAGGTAACGCCTGATAGGAGTCTCCTTTGTTCTTTGAGCGCCACGGTGGTGGTGAGCGGGCAATCCTCGTTCACTTGGATGGTCAGGACCCTGAGGCGCGCGAAGATCCGCAGGAGTTTCAGGAGTTGGCTATATCGGCCGGCGCCGAGACCGTCGCGTTTGTTAACGTGCCGCGTCATCGGCCAACCGCCAAATACCTGATTGGTAGCGGCAAGGTCGAGGAGCTACGCGACCAGGTCAAAGCCGAGAAGGTCGATCTGGTGATTTTCAATCACATCCTCACGCCCAGTCAGGAACGTAACCTCGAACGTGTTTTCGAGTGTCGCGTGATTGACCGCACGGGTCTGATTCTCGATATCTTCGCCCAACGCGCCCGCACCCATGAAGGCAAGCTCCAGGTCGAATTGGCCCAGCTTGAGCACATGAGTACGCGCCTGGTTCGCGGCTGGACTCACCTTGAGCGGCAGAAGGGCGGTATCGGTCTGCGCGGTCCGGGTGAAACCCAACTGGAAACCGACCGGCGTCTCCTGCGGGTTCGCCTGCGGCAGATCAAGGGGCGTCTGGAAAAGGTCCGCAGCCAGCGTGAGCAGGCTCGTCGCGGCCGCAAGCGCGCGGATATCCCTTCGGTTTCACTGGTGGGTTATACCAACGCCGGCAAATCGACACTGTTCAACTCGGTGACCGACTCCGATGTGTTCGCCGCCGACCAGTTGTTCGCCACGCTCGACCCGACGTTGCGTCGACTCGAACTCGATGACCTCGGTCCAATCGTGCTGGCCGACACCGTGGGCTTCATTCGGCACCTGCCGCACAAACTGGTCGAGGCATTTCGGGCTACGCTCGAAGAGTCGAGCAACTCCGACCTGCTGCTGCACGTGATCGATGCCCATGAACCCGAGCGCATGGCCCAGATTGAACAGGTCATGGTGGTGCTGGGTGAAATCGGTGCGCAGGACTTGCCGATCCTGGAGGTCTACAACAAACTCGACCTGCTTGAGGGCGTAGAGCCGCAGATCCAGCGCGATGCCGATGGCAAACCGCAACGGGTCTGGTTGTCGGCGCGAGATGGCCAGGGTCTGGACCTGCTCAAGCAAGCCATTGCGGAACTGCTGGGCGATGACCTGTTTGTCGGCACCTTGCGCTTGCCGCAGCGTTTTGCTCGACTGCGGGCACAGTTTTTTGCGCTCGGTGCGGTACAGAAAGAAGAACACGACGAAGAAGGCATCAGTTTGCTGGCCGTTCGTTTACCGCGAGTCGAACTCAATCGGCTGGTGAGCCGCGAAGGCATGCAGCCGCTGGAATTCATCGAGCAACACACTTTGCAATAAAAGCCCGAAAAAGCGGTTGTGCCGCTTAGTCAGGCATTCTGTAGCATTGGTCGGCGCGCCGTGGGCGCGTCTTTGCTTTATCAGATGGAGAGCGCTATGGCTTGGAATGAGCCGGGTGGCAACTCGAATAATCAGGACCCTTGGGGTGGTAAGCGCCGCAATAACGGCGACCGCAAGGGTCCACCAGATCTCGACGAAGCCTTCCGAAAGCTGCAGGAAAGGCTGAATGGGATGTTCGGTGGTGGCAACAAACGGGGTGGTGACGGCGGTGGCTCGGGCAAGGGCGGTGGTTTTGGCCTGCTCGGCATCGGTCTCGTCGTGCTGGCGGCTGTGTGGCTGTACAGCGCGGTTTATGTGGTCGACGAGCAGGAGCAAGCCGTGGTGCTGCGCTTCGGCAAGTACTACGAAACCGTTGGCCCGGGCCTGAACATCTACTTCCCGCCGATCGATCGCAAGTACATGGAAAACGTCACGCGTGAGCGTGCCTATACCAAGCAGGGTCAAATGCTCACCGAGGACGAGAACATCGTCGAAGTGCCGCTGACCGTGCAGTACAAGATCACCAACCTGCAGGACTTCGTGCTTAACGTCGACCAGCCGGAAATCAGCCTCCAGCACGCAACCGAAAGCGCCCTGCGCCATGTGGTGGGTTCCACCGCCATGGATCAGGTGCTGACAGAAGGTCGTGAACTGATGGCCAGCGAAATCAAGGAGCGTCTGCAACGCTTCCTCGATACCTATCGCACTGGTATCACCGTCACCCAGGTCAACGTTCAGAGCGCAGCGGCACCGCGTGAAGTCCAGGAAGCCTTCGATGACGTGATCCGTGCTCGTGAAGATGAGCAGCGCTCGCGTAACCAGGCTGAAACCTATGCCAACGGCGTCGTGCCGGAAGCCCGTGGTCAGGCTCAGCGTCTCATTGAAGATGCCAACGGTTATCGTGACGAAACCGTGTCGCGCGCCAAGGGTGAGGCTGATCGCTTTACCAAACTGGTGACCGAGTACCGCAAGGCGCCGGAAGTTACCCGTCAGCGCCTGTACCTGGACACCATGCAGGAAGTTTTCAGCAATACCAGCAAGGTTCTCGTGACCGGCAACAAGAACGGCCAGAGCAATCTGCTGTACTTGCCGCTGGACAAGATGATCGACAGTGGTCGCGTTACCAGCGCTCCGGCGACGGGCGCGCCGGTATCCAGCAATGAAGCGAATGCACGTGCGGCCGCTGATCTGCAGCAACAGCAAGCACGTACCAGGGAGAGTCGCTGATGAGCAATAAATCGCTGATCGCCCTTATTGTCGGCGTCGTCGTGGCGATCGCTGCCTGGAACTGCTTCTACATCGTGGCTCAGACCGAGCGTGCGGTGCTGCTGCAGTTTGGTCGCGTGGTTCAGGCTGATGTTCAGCCGGGCCTGCATGTGAAAGTGCCTTACGTTAACCAGGTGCGTAAATTCGACGCACGCCTGATGACGCTGGATGCACCGACGCAACGCTTCCTGACGCTGGAAAAGAAAGCCGTCATGGTGGATGCCTACGCCAAGTGGCGCGTGAAAGATGCCGAGCGCTTCTACACCGCGACCTCCGGCCTCAAGCAGATTGCTGACGAACGTCTTTCGCGTCGTCTGGAATCGGGCCTGCGTGACCAGTTTGGTAAGCGCACCCTGCACGAGGTGGTTTCCGGTGAGCGTGATGCGCTGATGGCGGACATCACGGCTTCGCTGAACAAGATGGCGGAAAAAGAGCTGGGCATCGAAGTGGTCGATGTTCGGGTCAAGGCCATCGACCTGCCGAAGGAAGTGAACCGCAGCGTGTTCGAGCGTATGAGCACCGAGCGTGAGCGTGAAGCGCGCGAGCACCGGGCCAAGGGTAACGAGCTGGCAGAAGGCATTCGTGCCGACGCCGATCGCCAACGCCGTGTACTGCTGGCCGAAGCCTATCGTGAATCTGAAGAGGTTCGCGGTGACGGTGATGCCCAGGCCGCAGCGATCTACTCCAAGGCCTACGGCCAGGACCAGGAGTTCTACGCGTTCTACCGTAGCCTGCGCGCCTACCGTGAAAGCTTCGCGAACAAAACCGACGTCATGGTTCTGGACCCAAGCAGCGACTTCTTCCGTTATCTGGAAAAGTCCAAGCCTTGATCCAACACTGATCCTGAATTCACCCCGCCGAGCGGCTAAAGCCTCTCGCGGGGTGATCCTTTGGGAAAACGTGTGTATGATGCGGCAGCCGGGAAATTCCCGGCTTTTTTGCGTCTGCACGTTTGATTGCTGTAAATAGTGCGACGCCTCGAGTTGAACAACTCGACAGGTTTTTCGAGGAAAATGCTTGGCGAGGCTTATTTGAGGCCGATCGCCGCGTCGTTCATGCGCGTGGTTTGTGCACGTGAGCTGACCATTTTCTGCTTCACTCAAGGTTCGCCCGAGGGCGTTCCGCCCGGATCACAGGGGAATGGCGTAATGGCAACGGTAGACCGCTGGCTGCTGCCAGATGGCATCGAAGAAGTACTACCACCGCAAGCGCTGCGCATTGAAGTAGCGCGCCGCCAGGTGTTGGATCTGTTCCAGAGCTGGGGTTACGAGTTTGTCGTGACCCCCCATATCGAGTACCTGGAATCCTTGCTGACCGGCGCGGGCCAGGACCTCGACCTGCGGACCTTCAAGGTTATCGACCCTCAGTCGGGCCGCCAGATGGGCTTCCGTGCCGACATCACGCCTCAAGTGGCGCGCATTGACGCACACACCCTGCGCCGAGAAGGCCCGACCCGCCTGTGCTACGCCGGCAGCGTGCTGCATGCGCAGCCACGTGCCTTGTCGTCCTCGCGCAGCCCGATTCAACTGGGTGCCGAGTTGTACGGCGATGCCAGCCCGAGCAGCGATGTCGAAGTCATCAGCCTGATGCTGGCCATGCTGCAGCTGGCCGATGTGCCGGATGTGCACATGGACCTGGGGCATGTCGGTATCTACCGTGGCCTGGCCCGCGCGGCCGGTTTGTCCGGTGAAGTGGAGCAACAGTTGTTCGATGCCTTGCAACGCAAGGCCATCGATGAGGTCATTACCTTGACCGAAGGCCTGCCTGGCGATGTGGCGGGCATGCTGCGAGCGCTGGTTGATTTGTGTGGCGGTCGTGAAGTGCTGGATGCCGCTCGCGAGCGCCTGGCCAATGCGCCGGCGCCTGTACTGGCGGCACTGGATGACCTGCTGGCGATTGCCGAGCGGCTGTCCGTGCGTTTCCCGGACCTGCCGTTGTACTTCGACCTGGGCGAATTGCGCGGTTACCACTACCACACCGGCGTAGTGTTCGCGGTATTTGTGCCGGGCGTTGGCCAGTCCATCGCTCAGGGCGGTCGTTACGACGACATCGGCGCCGACTTCGGGCGCGCCCGTCCGGCGACTGGTTTTTCTACCGATTTGAAAACCCTGGTGACCCTGGGGCGTGCTGAGATCGAGCTACCGTCTGGCGGTATCTGGATGCCTGACAGTACGGATGCGGCACTCTGGCAGCAGGTTTGCCAGTTGCGCGGCGAGGGTCAGCGTGTCGTTCAGGCTTTGCCTGGGCAGCCATTGGCCGCCGCCCGTGAAGCGGACTGCGACCGGCAATTGATTCAGCAGAACGGGCTTTGGCAAGTATTGCCGCTGGCTTCTTGAGTTTTCCTGCCGGCCGCTGCCGGCACCAAGTTTGCGCGAATGAGGACAAGTGTTATGGGTAAGAATGTCGTAGTCCTGGGCACCCAATGGGGTGATGAGGGCAAAGGCAAGATCGTTGATCTGCTGACCGAACATGCTGCCGCCGTAGTGCGCTACCAGGGTGGCCACAACGCTGGCCACACGCTGGTGATCGACGGTGAAAAAACCGTCTTGCACCTGATCCCCTCGGGCGTACTGCGCGAAGGCGTGCAGTGCCTGATCGGCAACGGCGTGGTGGTTGCACCGGACGCCCTGCTGCGCGAGATCATCAAGCTGGAAGAGAAAGGCGTACCGGTGCGCGAGCGCCTGCGTATCAGCCCGTCTTGCCCGCTGATCCTGTCCTATCACGTGGCGCTGGACCAGGCGCGTGAAAAGGCCCGTGGCGAGCTGAAGATCGGTACTACCGGTCGCGGCATCGGCCCGGCGTACGAAGACAAGGTTGCGCGTCGTGGCCTGCGCGTCGGCGATCTGCTGAACATGCCGCGTTTTGAAGCCAAGCTGCGTGAACTGGTGGATTACCACAACTTCATGCTGGTGGGTTTCTACAAAGAGCCGGCCATCGACTTCGACAAGACTCTGGCCGAGTGCAAAGAGTACGCCGAACTGCTCAAGCCGCTGATGCTGGACGTGACCGCTGAGTTGCACGACCTGCGTCGCGCTGGCAAAGACATCATGTTCGAGGGAGCTCAAGGTTCGTTGCTGGATATCGACCACGGCACCTACCCGTACGTGACCAGCTCCAACACCACCGCTGGTGGCGTTGCGACCGGTTCGGGCGTTGGCCCGATGTTCCTGGATTACATCCTGGGCATCACCAAGGCTTACACCACTCGCGTTGGTTCGGGTCCATTCCCGACTGAGCTGTTCGACGACGTTGGTGCTCACCTGGCCAAGCAAGGTCACGAGTTCGGTGCAACTACCGGTCGTGCCCGTCGTTGCGGCTGGTTCGACGCCGTTATCCTGCGTCGCGCTATCGATGTAAACAGCATTTCGGGCATCTGCCTGACCAAGCTGGACGTACTCGACGGTCTGGAAAACATCAACATTTGCGTCGGCTACAAAGATGAAAACGGTGCAGAAGTTGCTCCGACCGACGCTGACAGCTATGTAGGCCTACTGCCTGTGTACGAAACAGTGCCGGGCTGGACTGAATCGACCGTGGGTGCCAAAACCCTGGAAGAGCTGCCAGCTAACGCTCGTGCTTACATCAAGCGCGTTGAAGAGCTGATCGGTGCGCCGATCGACATTATTTCGACAGGTCCGGACCGCAACGAGACCATCGTTCTGCGTCACCCGTTCGCTTAATAAGCCGTTGATGTAAAAAACAAAGGACCCTTGATCGGGTCCTTTGTCGTATCTGCCTGCCGGGCGGCATGACCTTTGCTGTGATCTTGAAAAAAGCATCGCTTCCAGCGTGCCATCAATTCAATGGCGCCAAAGCAGAGGGATTTTAAGTGTCGGCCGTTCTCTCACTGTTACAAAGCCGTTTGTTGCGGCCTGTCTTCGTTACCCTTGGTATCGCCCTTTTGGTGCAAGTGCTCGTCGCGGTTGCGCTGACGCGGAGCACGGTCACCGCGCTTGAGGTGGACCTGGGCAATCGCCTCGGGGCCGATAGCCAGAAGCTGTCGGGTGAACTCGAGCAGGCGGGGCGTGAAGTCACCTCCAGTCTCGACAGCCTTTCCGCGAGTACCCGTCAGCGCCTGACGGCCGGTTTGTCCACGCGCCTCAAGGAAGAACAGGCGCAACTGCGGGCCGCTCTGGAAAAAGACCTGAAGGACTCGGCTAACGACATGGCGCAGTTGCTGGCTTCGGTCGCGCCGCGTGCGATGTGGGACAGCGATGTGCCGACCCTGTCTGAATTCGCCCGCCGCGCCCAGCGCAATCCGAATGTGCTGTTCGTGGTCTACGACGACGCCACGGGCCAGCATTTGACGCGCTACCTGAACCGGGAAAACCCGATCAACAAGGCCCTGTTGGAGCGCGGCCAAGGCGAGCGGGCGCTGGACAAAGTGCTGGATGCGGCGAAAAGCGATCCCTCGGTCTACTACCTCGAAGCCTCGATCAACCCCAATGGCGTGGAGATCGGCAAGGTCCTGATGGGGGTTTCCACCGCGTCGGTGGAAACCGACCTGGCGGCGCTGGACAAGCGTTTCTCGGCCCTGATCGCGAGCAGCGACCAATTGGTCGGCGACAGCCTCAAAGGCGCGGCGGCTGACAGTGCCACCGCGATGCGTGCGCGTTTGCAGTCGGCTCAAACCACCGCCACCGAAATGAAAGCCAACACCACCAGCACCGTGCAGGAAGCGGCTGGGACGCTGCGCTGGCGTATCGGTATGGCGCTGGCGCTCGTCGGCTTCGGTGTGTTGCTGTTGCTGGCCGTGGTGCTCGGGCGCCGGGTGGTGAATCGCCTGAAGTTACTGATCGCGGCGATGGATGACCTGGCGGCGGGTGAGGGTGACCTGACCAAGCGTGTGCAGATCAACAGTAACGACGAAATCGGTGACATGGCATCGGCGGTCAATCGCTTTGTGGATAAGTTGCAGCCCATCGTTCGTGAGGCCGGTGATGTGGCGCAGCGCACGGGTGTGGAAATCGGTGTGATGACCCAGCGCAACGCGGGTGCCGATGCGGCGGCCGAGGCTCAGCGTGATGAAGTGGCCGAGAGCCTGAGGGCGCTGTCACAGATGGCGGACGAGGCGCAGACCGAAAGCCACGCCATGCAGGCCGCGTTGCAGCAGGTAGTGGATATTCGGCAGGCCACCAACGAGAACACCCGTACCTCGGCCCAGGTCGGCAGCCTGATCGAGGCGCTGGCCGGGCAGGTCGACACCGGGGCCAAAGTTATCGAGCGGCTGGCGCAACAGAGCGAGCAGATTGAAGTGGTGCTGGAGGTGATTCACGGGATTGCCGAACAGACTAACCTGTTGGCACTTAACGCGGCCATCGAAGCGGCGCGGGCGGGTGAGACCGGGCGTGGTTTTGCGGTGGTTGCTGATGAAGTGCGGGCGCTGGCCAGCAAGACGCAAAGCTCCACGGGCGACATTCAGGCGCACATCGGCGCCTTGCAGCAAGGCGCTCGCGAGGCGGTCGCGGCGATTGGGCAGGCGGGGCGCCAGGCCAGCGAAGGGTTGCTGGTATTGCGTGACAGCGCGCGCTTGCAGCAGTCGGTGCAGGCCTCGGTCGAGCAGGTGCATACGGCGATTGGCCTGGCGACTCAGGCAGCGGCCCATCAGGCGCAGGGCGCGTACGCGGTGCGTGGGCGGGTCGAGACGATTCATGCCCAGGCTGAGAAAGCGGCTCAGGCGGTGGTGGAAACCACGGCCAGCGGCAAGGTGCTGGACGGATTGGCGGCGCAACTGAAGGCAAGCCTGGGGCAGTTCCGGGCTTAAGGGTTTTGTTGGCTGGCCTACCGTCATCGCGAGCAAGCTTTGCTCCTACAGGTTTTGTATGTGCCGTGAGAATGGCGCATGACCCGTAGGAGCAAGGCTTGCCTGCGATGCTTTTCAGCGGCTCAAATACATCCGGGTTGTTAACAGATAGACGGGCAGCCCCGACACCAGAATCAACAACGCCGCATAAGGCGCCGCCGCCGCAAACTCGACATTTGCGGTGTGCGCCCACACCTCTGTCGCCAGGGTGTTCAGCCCGGTCGGGCTCAGCAGCAGCGTTGCCGTCAGCTCCTTCATGGCATCCAGGAATACCAGTGCAAAAGCTGCACCCAGCGCCGGGAAGATGATCGGCAGCGTCACCCGGACAAAAGCGCTGAACGATGATGCACCGAGGGTCCGTGCCGCTTCTTCCAGCTGCGGGGCGGCCTTGTTCAGCGCCGTGCGGATCGGCGCCTGCGCCAGCGGCAGGAACAGCAGCGCATAGGCAATCAGCAGCAGTCCTGATGTCTGGTACAGTGCCGGCACGTAATGCAGGGCGAAGTAGACCAGGGTCAGCGCAATCACCAGTCCCGGCAACGCATGCAGCAGATACGGCAAGCGCTCGGCCCAGATTGCCAGGCGGCCCTTGTAGCGCACCACCAACAAACCTACCGGCACCGCCAGCACCAGGCACAACGCCGCGCCGCCGAGCGACAGCGCTAATGACGACAGCAAGGCTTCACTGATCGCCGCTACCGGGAAGGCTGCTGAAGAGCCGACCGCCAGCCAGTACGCCAGCATGCCCAGTGGAATACCGCTGCCGATAATCGCCAGCATCAAACAGTAGAGTTGCCCGCCGATGGCCCACTTGCCCAATCGAACCTGTTCGGCCTGTCGCGCCGCACCCTGGCCGATCCGCACGTGGCGCCCTTTGCCGCGCGCCCGCAACTCCAGCCACAGCAGCGCCAGGCACAGTGTGAGCAATACCACCGAGAGCATCGCCGCGTTGGCGTTACTGAACTCCAGCTCGAACTGTTGATAGATGGCCGTGGTGAAGGTTTGCAGGCCGATGATCGACAGTGCGCCAAACTCCACCAGCATGTGCAGCGCAATCAGCAAGGAGCCGGCCAGCAGCGAAGGCCAGAGCAGGGGCAGGGTAATTTTGAAGAACACGCCCCAGCGGTTTTGCCCCAAGGTGCGGGCCGACTCTTCCAGTGACGGGTCGAGGTTGCGCAGGGTTGCCGCCACCGGTAGAAACACCAGCGGATATTTGGACAGGGTCATCACCAGGATCGCCCCACCCAGGCCTTCGAAATGCGCGCTCAGCGACACCCAGGTAAAGCTGCTGACGAACGCGGGCACTGCGAACGGCAAGCACAGGATCACACCCCACAGGCGCCGGCCGGGCAGGTTGCTGCGTTCCAGCAGCCAGGCCAGCGACAGGCCGATCATGCCGCACGCCAGGGTCACGCCGACCATCAGCAACAGCGTATTGCGCAGCAGGCCGAAAACGTAAGGGCGCCAGAGCAAATGCAGTGCTTCGGCCCAACCGGCCTGCCAGGCCTTGAGGCCCACATACAGCAAGGGCAGCAGGCTCAGTGCGACTAACAGCAGCACCGGCAACACCAGCCAGATTGACGGCCGTTTGCGGCGTGGCGCATAGCCTGTGCGTGAGGTGGGGGCGCTCAGCGATGCGCTCATCAGTTCAGGCCAACGTCACGTTCCAGGTCCAGCGCTTCTTCGGCGTTGCCAAGGTCGGCCGGGGTGACATTGGGCGCTTGCAGTTCGCTGAACGGCTTGAGCCCGCGATCCGACACCATGCCTTTGTGCAGCGGGTACTCGGCGGTGGTCTGGGTGATCGCTCGCTGGCCTTCTTCACTGGCCATGTAGGCGAGGAACTGCTGGGCTTCTTGCGGATGCTTGCTGGACTTGAGTACCGCTGCGCTGGACACGGTAATCAGGCCGCCGACATCGCCGCCGGTGAAGTAATGCAGTTTGGAGTCGAGCTTGCCTTTTTCGCGTTGTAAGGCGAACCAGTAGTAGTTGTTCACCAGGACCGTGGCGACTTCGCCGTTCTCTACGGCTTTCAGGGCTACCATGTTGTTGCTGTAGGTCTTGCCGAACGCGCGCAGGCCGGTCAGCCATTCTTCGGCGGCGTCCATCCCGTGCAGCTTGATGATTGCCACGGCCTGTTCCTGGAACGCACCGCTGGTTGGGACGAAGCCGACCTTGCCTTGCCATTTTGGGTCAGAGAATTCCATGACCGATTTTGGCAAGTCTATTTCGTCGACCAGTTTCGGGTTGAAGGCGACTACGCGGACGCGGGCAGTAATGCCGATCCAGGTGCCATTGGTGGCGACGTAGTCCTTGGGCAGCATGTCGAGGGTCGCGGCATCGGTTTTAGCCAGCAGGCCTTGTTCGCCCAATTTGTTCAGGGGCGGCGATTCTTCGGTGTAGATCACGTCGGCGGGGGAGCGGTCACCTTCTTCGACGACCTGGCTGGCGAGCTGGTTGCTGCTGCCTTTGCGTACATTGACGTGAATGCCGGTCTTGGCTTCAAAAGCCTTGGCAATGGCGTCGCCGACTTCTTTGTGTTGGCCGTTGTAGAGCGTCAGGGAAACCGGGTCGGCGGCGTGGGTGAGTGGAGACGCCAGGGTCAGCCCCAGCAGAGTGATGGTCAGGCCGCGCAGAAGGGTAGTTCGAAACATCATTCGCAGGATTCCTCACTGTCGTATCGCAAAAACTTGTAACAATGATAAACGATATCGTTTCTCAGGTGCGCCTTGCGAGGGCTGCGAGGTTTTGCTAGGGGGGGGGCAGTGCAGGCTTTTGTGGCGAGGGAGCTTGCTCCCGTTCGGCTGCGAAGCAGTCGCAAAACCTGATCATAAGGTTTGTCTGGATGAATGAAGAGGGCCGCTTCGCGCACTAGCGGGAGCAAGCTCCCTCGCCACAAAAGGCATCTCGACATATTTTAAAACCCCGGAAACGCAAAAACCCGCTTTCGCGGGTTTTTGTGAGATTCAAGATCGTTGACCTTGAACTTTGAATTGGTGCCCAGAAGAAGACTCGAACTTCCACGACCTTGCGGTCACCAGCACCTGAAGCTGGCGTGTCTACCAATTTCACCATCTGGGCAGTATCAGCAACGTTGCCGCTGTTGATGTGGCGCACTATACGGACAGCGTTTTGATCTGTAAACCCCTGATTTGGTTTTAATAAATCAAATGCTTAGAATGCAAAAACCCGCTTTCGCGGGTTCTTGTGTGAGCGTGTCGATTGATTCAATCTACAGCTCTGAATTGGTGCCCAGAAGAAGACTCGAACTTCCACGACCTTGCGGTCACCAGCACCTGAAGCTGGCGTGTCTACCAATTTCACCATCTGGGCAGTATCGGCAACGCTGTACGTCGTCGATGGCGCGCACTATACGGAGCGTCCTTTGAACTGTAAACCCCTGAAATCAAAAAAATCAGGAATATTTCGCGAGCGGCGCTCAGCGGTCTATCTATAGGCGAGGGAAGTGGCTTTTTAAGGCCTTCGGTAGCCTGAAATTTCCCGTTTCATTACGCCTATGCCAAACTAACCCGCATATAGACAAGGTGAAAACTCTCTAATGGCCGATTGGCAGTCCCTCGACCCCGAGGCCGCTCGTGAAGCGGAAAAATATGAAAACCCTATTCCTAGCCGCGAACTGATCCTTCAGCACCTTGCTGACCGGGGTTCGCCCGCTAACCGCGAGCAACTGGTTGAAGAGTTCGGTCTGACCACAGAAGACCAACTTGAAGCCCTGCGTCGCCGCCTGCGCGCCATGGAGCGCGACGCTCAACTCATCTATACCCGTCGTGGCACTTACGCGCCGGTCGACAAGCTCGACCTGATCCTGGGCCGCATCAGCGGTCACCGTGACGGCTTCGGTTTCCTGATCCCGGACGACGGCAGTGACGACCTGTTCATGAGCCCGGCGCAAATGCGCCTGGTGTTCGACGGCGACCGTGCGCTGGCGCGTGTTTCCGGCCTGGACCGTCGTGGTCGCCGTGAAGGTGTGATCGTTGAAGTGGTTTCCCGTGCTCACGAAACCATCGTCGGCCGGTACTTCGAAGAAGGCGGCATCGGTTTCGTGGTTGCCGACAACCCGAAGATCCAGCAGGAAGTGCTGGTCACGCCGGGCCGTAATGCCAGTGCCAAGATCGGCCAATTCGTTGAAGTGAAGATCACTCACTGGCCGACCCCGCGTTTCCAGCCGCAAGGCGATGTGGTGGAAGTGGTCGGCAACTACATGGCGCCGGGCATGGAAATCGATATTGCCCTGCGCACCTACGACATTCCTCACGTCTGGCCTGAAGCGGTGCTCAAGGAAGCCGCCAAGCTCAAGCCGGAAGTCGAAGAGAAAGACAAAGAAAAACGCATCGACCTGCGTCATCTGCCGTTTGTCACCATCGACGGTGAAGATGCACGCGACTTCGACGATGCGGTGTATTGCGAGGCTCGCCCGGGCAAGCTGCGCCTGTTCTCCGGCGGCTGGAAGTTGTATGTGGCGATTGCCGACGTCTCCAGCTACGTGAAGATCGGTTCGGCGCTGGATGCCGAGTCCCAGGTGCGCGGCAACTCGGTGTACTTCCCCGAGCGCGTGGTGCCGATGCTGCCTGAGCAGCTGTCCAACGGCCTGTGTTCGCTGAACCCGCACGTTGATCGTCTGGCCATGGTGTGCGAGATGACCATCTCCAAATCCGGCGAGATGACCGACTATTGCTTCTACGAAGCAGTGATTCACTCCCACGCTCGCCTGACCTACAACAAGGTCAGCTCGATGCTGGAAACGCCGAAGCTCGCCGAGGCTCGTCAGCTTCGTGGCGAGTACAACGACGTTCTTCCGCACCTCAAGCAACTGTACTCGCTGTACAAAGTGTTGCTGGCGGCCCGTCACGTGCGTGGCGCGATCGATTTCGAAACTCAGGAAACCCGGATCATCTTCGGTTCCGAGCGCAAGATCGCCGAAATCCGTCCAACCGTTCGCAATGACGCGCACAAGCTGATCGAGGAATGCATGCTGGCGGCCAACGTGGCCACCGCCGAGTTCCTGAAGAAGCACGAAATTCCTGCGCTGTACCGCGTTCACGATGGTCCGCCACCGGAGCGTCTGGAAAAACTGCGCGCCTTCCTCGGCGAGCTCGGCCTGTCCCTGCACAAAGGCAAGGACGGTCCGTCGCCGAAGGACTACCAGGCATTGCTGGCCGGTATCAAGGACCGTCCGGATTTCCACCTGATCCAGACCGTCATGCTGCGTTCGTTGAGCCAGGCGGTGTACAGCGCTGATAACCAGGGCCACTTCGGCCTGAATTATGAAGCCTATACCCACTTCACTTCGCCGATTCGTCGCTACCCGGACCTGCTCACGCACCGTGCGATTCGCAGCGTTATCCACTCCAAAATGGACACCCCGCACGTCAAGCGTGCTGGCGCGATGACCATTCCGAAGGCGCGTATCTATCCGTACGACGAAGCGGCGCTGGAGCAGCTCGGCGAGCAGTGCTCGATGAGCGAACGCCGCGCCGACGAGGCGACCCGCGACGTGGTGAACTGGCTCAAGTGCGAGTTCATGAAGGATCGTGTGGGCGAGTCGTTCCCAGGTGTGATTACCGCGGTGACCGGTTTTGGTTTGTTCGTCGAGTTGACGGATATCTACGTCGAAGGCCTGGTCCACGTGACCGCTTTGCCGGGCGATTACTACCACTTCGACCCTGTGCATCACCGCCTGGCCGGTGAGCGTACCGGTCGCAGTTTCCGCCTCGGCGATACCGTCGAAGTGCGTGTCATGCGGGTTGACCTGGACGAGCGCAAGATCGACTTCGAGATGGCCGAAAAAACCATCAGTGCGCCGATTGGTCGCAAGAAGCGTGGCGCCGAGACGTCTGCTCCTGCTGCCAAGCCTGCCGCAGAGCCTGCACCGGCGAAATCCGGTCGTCGGAGTTCTGCCAAGGAAAAGGCCGTCGAAGCTTATCGTCCAAGCGATGCGGCGGCGAAAAACGCCGAAGTACGTAAAAGTCGTGAAATGAAACAGGCGTTGCTGGCCGAAGCGAAAAGCGGTGGTAAAGCGGCGTCTGGGGGAAAGGCCGGGCGGTCGGCGCCTGAAAAGGCCACCGGCGCTAAGCCAGCCAAACCGAGTAAACACCGTAAAGGCCCGCCAAAAGCAGGCTCGGCTCCAGCCAGAAGTGGCGGGGCGCGTAAACCTAAGGTCAAGTCATGAGCCAGTTGGAAAAAATCTATGGCGTGCACGCCGTAGAAGCGTTGCTGCGTCATCACCCCAAGCGCGTCAAACAGATCTGGCTGGCCGAAGGCCGCAGCGATCCGCGCGTTCAGACGCTGATCGAGCTGGCCAGCGAAAACCGCGTTGCGGTCGGCCAGGCCGAGCGCCGTGAACTGGATGCCTGGGTTGAAGGCGTGCACCAGGGTGTGGTGGCAGACGTGAGTCCAAGCCAGGTCTGGGGCGAGGCGATGCTCGACGAACTGCTGGACCGTACCGAAGGCGCGCCGTTGTTGCTGGTGCTCGACGGCGTGACCGATCCGCATAACCTCGGCGCTTGCCTGCGTTCTGCCGATGCGGCGGGTGCGTTGGCGGTGATCGTTCCCAAGGACAAGTCAGCCACCCTGACACCGACGGTGCGTAAAGTCGCTTGCGGCGCAGCGGAAGTGATTCCACTGGTGGCCGTGACCAACCTGGCGCGTACCCTGGAAAAACTCAAGCAGCGTGGCTTGTGGGTCGTCGGCACGGCGGGCGAGGCCGAGCAGGACCTGTATCAGCAAGACCTGACCGGCCCGACCATCCTGATCATGGGCGCGGAAGGTAGCGGCATGCGCCGCCTGACTCGCGATCTCTGCGACTATCTGGTGCGTTTACCGATGGCCGGTAGCGTCAGCAGCCTCAATGTTTCCGTGGCGACGGGCGTGTGCCTGTTCGAAGCCTTGCGCCAGCGCGGCGTCAAAGCCGCCGGAAGCGCCAAGAAGTCCTGATCTGCTGCAAATCTAAAATGTGGGAGCGGGCTTGCTCGCGAAGAGGGAGTGTCAGTCGACATCAATATTGACTGACACTCCGCTTTCGCGAGCAAGCCCGCTCCCGCAATGGTTTGTGTCGGGGCGAAAACTGGTGGTGTGAACGAGCTGTTCAAATAATCACCAATTGCCTTGCACCTCTTCTGTCCCTTCTCTACAATTGCGCCCCTTGCTGTGACGGCAGGCACGCATGTGTCCTACGCCCGCAAGTCCATAAGTGTCATTCACTCCTTGTCTGACCGCTTTTGAGCGGCAGGCTACAACCCGTAAGGAGCATTCATGCGTCATTACGAAATCATCTTTTTGGTCCACCCGGATCAAAGCGAGCAAGTCGGCGGCATGGTTGAGCGTTACACCAAGCTGATCGAAGAAGACGGCGGCAAAATCCACCGTCTGGAAGATTGGGGCCGTCGTCAACTGGCCTACGCAATCAACAATGTTCACAAGGCTCACTACGTGATGCTGAACGTTGAGTGCACTGGCAAGGCCCTGGCCGAGCTGGAAGACAACTTCCGCTACAACGATGCAGTGATCCGTAACCTGGTCATCCGTCGCGAAGAAGCCGTTACCGGCCAATCCGAGATGCTCAAGGCTGAAGAAAACCGCAGTGAGCGCCGTGAGCGTCGCGACCGTCCTGAGCACGAAGGCGCTGATAGCGTTGATAGTGATGACAGCGACAACAGCGATAACGCTGACGAGTAATCCACGGACCTTTTGAGGAGCCAATTACATGGCACGTTTCTTCCGTCGTCGTAAATTCTGCCGCTTCACCGCTGAAGACGTGAAAGAGATCGATTACAAAGATCTCAACACTCTGAAAGCTTATGTATCCGAGACCGGCAAAATCGTTCCAAGCCGTATCACCGGTACCAAAGCACGTTATCAGCGTCAGCTGGCCACCGCTATCAAGCGCGCCCGCTTCCTGGCCCTGCTGGCCTACACCGACAGCCACGGCCGCTGAGACCGGGCAGTCGACACGTAGTAAAGGATCGAATGCATGCGCGCCTTAGCTGAATTCATCATGCGCGGACGTGTGCAGGCCACGCTGGTCGTGGCCGGATCTGCGGCATTGCCGTTGTTGTTCTGGTTGAGTGCCGCTGCGGCAAGCCTTGTGCTTCTGCGGCGCGGTTCGAACGCCTTGGGCGTTATCGGTATGGGAGTGCTTTCAGCGTTAATTTGCTGGCACTTCCAGCAAGATCCCAGCGCGCTTTTGGTGCTGCTGGGGACTTGTGGTCTGGCGCTGGTTTTACGCGCCGGTCACTCCTGGAACCGTGTGCTGCTGGTCAGCATAGCCATCGGATTGTTGTGTGCAGTGAGTCTGGGGACGTTTTTCAGCCCCATGATCGATGGCCTTGCGCAGGAATTTGCAAAAGTTCTGCCGCAGGCCCTGGGTGATGTCTACGAGAAACTTTCGGTAGACCAGCGAGCAAGCCTCGCGTCACTGATTGCACCCCTCATGATCAGTTCGATTGCGGTCATGTTTCAGATTTTCAGTGTGTTGTGCCTGATTCTTGGGCGCTACTGGCAAGCGTTGTTGTACAACCCTGGTGGTTTTGGTCGCGAGTTTCGCGATATCCGAATCCCGAAGGGACTGGCGATGTTGCTGCTGGCATTCATGTTTGTGGGGCCGTTTCTCGGCACGCAAATGTTGTTTTTATTGCCGTTGTGCAGCGTACCGCTGGTCTTCGCCGGGCTGGCCCTGATTCACGGGCTGGTGGCGCAAAAAAAACTGGCCGGTTTCTGGCTGGTGGGGATGTACGTGACGCTGTTGCCTTTCATGCACTTGATCGGTCCGTTACTCATGGTCTTGGCCGTTGTCGACAGCCTGATTGATTTTCGCGGTCGTTTGGCGTCGAAAGATGCCGATAACGCGAACGGTGAAGGTTAAAAGTTAAGAGGATTTTCACATGCAACTGATCCTTCTGGAAAAAGTCGCCAACCTGGGCAACCTGGGCGACAAAGTGAACGTTAAGGCTGGTTACGGCCGTAACTACCTGCTGCCTTACGGCAAAGCTACCGCTGCGACCGCTGCCAACCTGGCTGCGTTCGAAGAGCGTCGTGCTGAGCTGGAAAAACTGGCTGCAGACAAGAAAGCATCGGCTGAAAGCCGCGCTGCCCAACTGGCTGAGCTGGAAGTGACCATCACTGCCACCGCTGGTGACGAAGGCAAGCTGTTCGGTTCGATCGGTACTCACGACATCGCTGATGCACTGACCGCCTCTGGCGTTGAAGTTGCAAAAAGCGAAGTTCGTCTGCCGAACGGCACCATCCGCAACGTAGGCGAATTCGACGTAGCTGTGCACCTGCACGCTGAAGTTGAAGCCACCGTACGCGTTGTCGTGGTAGCAGCTTAAGCAGCACTTGTCGGCTGGCACCCTTGGGTGCTTGCCGGTAACATCGGGCACGATCCTGTTTACAGGTCGTGCCCTTTGTCTTTCTGCAGTTCCTGATTTTCACACCCCCTGCTTTTCCTAAATTACCAAGTGGCCATGAACGATATCTCCGCTCCTGAGCAATACGACCTGCAAACCGCCGCGCTGAAAGTGCCGCCGCATTCCATCGAGGCCGAACAGGCTGTACTCGGTGGTCTGATGCTGGACAACAACGCCTGGGAGCGCGTGCTCGATCAGGTCTCGGACGGCGATTTCTATCGTCATGACCACCGCCTGATCTTCCGTGCCATCGCCAAGCTGGCCGATCAGAACTCGCCGATCGACGTCGTGACCCTGGCCGAGCAACTGGACAAGGAAGGTCAGACCTCGCAGGTCGGTGGCCTCGGTTACCTTGCAGAACTGGCAAAAAACACGCCATCGGTCGCCAACATCAAGGCCTATGCGCAGATTGTTCGCGCACGGGCGACCTTGCGGCAGTTGATCGGCATTGCCACCGAGATTGCCGACAGCGCTTTCAACCCGGAAGGTCGCACCGCTGAAGAGATCCTCGACGAAGCTGAGCGGCAGATTTTCCAGATTGCCGAGGCCCGTCCGAAAACCGGCGGTCCCGTCAGCGTCAACGACCTGCTGACCAAGGCCATTGACCGCATCGACACCCTGTTCAACACCGACAACGCCATTACCGGGCTGTCCACCGGCTACACCGACCTCGACGAGAAAACCAGTGGCCTGCAACCGTCCGACCTGATCATCGTCGCCGGCCGTCCATCGATGGGTAAAACCACCTTTGCGATGAACCTGGTGGAAAACGCCGTGTTGCGCAGCGACAAGTGCGTACTGGTTTACTCGCTCGAAATGCCAGGCGAATCGCTGATCATGCGTATGTTGTCGTCCCTTGGCCGGATCGATCAGACCAAGGTCCGTGCCGGTCGCCTGGATGACGACGATTGGCCGCGTCTGACCTCGGCGGTCAACCTGCTCAACGATCGCAAGCTGTTCATCGACGATACGGCGGGTATCAGCCCGTCGGAAATGCGCGCGCGAACCCGACGTCTGGTCCGCGAGCACGGCGACATTGCCCTGATCATGATCGACTACCTGCAACTGATGCAGATCCCGGGTTCCGGCGGCGACAACCGGACCAACGAGATTTCCGAAATCTCCCGTTCCTTGAAAGCCCTGGCCAAGGAATTCAACTGCCCGGTAGTGGCGTTGTCGCAGCTCAACCGCTCCCTGGAGCAGCGTCCGAACAAACGCCCGATCAACTCCGACTTGCGGGAATCCGGAGCGATCGAGCAGGACGCCGACGTCATCATGTTCGTGTACCGGGACGAGGTGTATCACCCGGAAACCGAACACAAAGGCATCGCCGAAATCATCATCGGCAAGCAGCGGAACGGCCCGATCGGTACGTCACGCCTGGCGTTCATCGGCAAGTACACCCGCTTCGAAAACCTCGCGCCGGGCAGCTATAACTTCGACGACGAGTAACCTGCTGCGAGGAGAACTAGCCTGTGGCGAGGGAGCTTACTCCCGCTGGGCTGCGAAGCGGCCCTAAAACCTGCAACCGTATTCTTCCAGGCAGATCGAACTCGCTCACTTTGCGACTGCTGCGCAGTCGAGCGGGAGCAAGCTCCCTCGCCACAGGGTTTGAGTCTTGCCTCAGGACCTTGCTGCAAAACAGTCACACCAATTTCCGACCATAGCCGTCGGAATTGGTCAAATTTTGTGCTATATTCCGCGCCCGCGAAATTCAATGAAAGCCAACACCGGTTATCGACATGCAAGCAGCCAAGCCGTTATTTGACTATCCCAAATACTGGGCCGAATGTTTCGGACCAGCGCCATTCCTGCCGATGAGCAGGGAGGAGATGGATCAGCTTGGCTGGGATTCCTGCGACATCATCATCGTCACCGGTGATGCCTACGTCGACCATCCGTCGTTTGGCATGGCAATCATCGGCCGGCTGCTGGAGTCCCAGGGCTTTCGCGTCGGGATCATTGCGCAGCCAAACTGGCAGTCCAAAGACGACTTCATGAAGCTCGGCGAGCCGAACCTGTTCTTCGGTGTCGCGGCCGGCAACATGGACTCGATGATCAACCGTTACACCGCCGACAAAAAAATCCGCTCCGATGACGCCTACACCCCCGGTGGCATGGCGGGCAAACGTCCGGATCGTGCAAGCCTGGTTTACAGCCAGCGCTGCAAGGAAGCCTACAAGAACGTTCCGATTGTTCTGGGCGGCATCGAAGCGTCTTTGCGCCGTATCGCGCACTACGATTACTGGCAGGACCGGGTGCGTAACTCGATCCTGATCGACGCCTGCGCCGACATTCTGCTGTACGGCAACGCCGAGCGTGCGATTGTCGAGGTTGCCCAGCGTCTGTCCTACGGCCACAAGATCGAAGACATCACCGACGTGCGCGGCACCGCGTTCATTCGCCGTGACACGCCCAAAGACTGGTACGAAGTCGACTCCACGCGCATTGACCGTCCGGGCAAGGTCGACAAGATCATCAACCCGTACGTCAACACGCAAGACACCCAGGCCTGCGCCATCGAGCAGGAAAAGGGGCCGGTTGAGGACCCGAACGAAGCCAAGGTCGTGCAGATCCTGGCCAGCCCACGGATGACCCGCGACAAGACCGTGATTCGTCTGCCGTCGGTAGAGAAAGTCCGTGGCGATGCGGTGCTTTACGCTCACGCCAACCGCGTGCTTCACCTGGAAACCAACCCGGGCAACGCCCGTGCGCTGGTTCAGAAGCATGGCGAAGTCGACGTCTGGTTCAACCCGCCGCCGATTCCGATGACCACCGAAGAAATGGACTACGTGTTCGGCATGCCGTACGCCCGTGTTCCGCACCCGGCGTATGGCAAGGAGAAGATCCCGGCCTACGACATGATCCGTTTCTCGGTGAACATCATGCGCGGCTGCTTCGGCGGCTGTACGTTCTGCTCGATCACCGAGCACGAAGGCCGGATCATCCAGAACCGTTCCGAAGAGTCGATCATTCGCGAAATCGAAGAGATCCGCGACAAGGTCCCGGGTTTCACCGGCGTGATTTCCGACCTCGGCGGCCCGACCGCGAACATGTACCGCATCGCCTGCAAGACGCCGGAAATCGAATCCGCGTGCCGCAAGCCGTCGTGCGTGTTCCCCGGCATCTGCCCGAACCTGAATACTGACCACTCGTCGCTGATTCAGTTGTACCGTAGCGCCCGTGCCTTGCCGGGGGTGAAGAAAATCCTGATCGCCTCCGGCCTGCGTTACGACCTCGCGGTCGAGTCGCCGGAGTACGTCAAGGAGCTGGTGACCCACCACGTCGGTGGTTACCTGAAGATCGCCCCGGAACACACCGAGGAAGGTCCGCTCAACCAGATGATGAAACCGGGCATCGGCAGCTATGACAAGTTCAAGCGCATGTTCGAGAAGTACACCAAGGAAGCCGGGAAAGAGCAGTACCTGATTCCGTACTTCATCGCCGCTCACCCGGGCACCACCGACGAAGACATGATGAACCTGGCCCTGTGGCTCAAGGGCAACGGTTTCCGTGCGGACCAGGTGCAGGCGTTCTACCCGTCGCCGATGGCCACCGCCACCGCGATGTACCACTCGGGCAAGAACCCGCTGCGTAAGGTGACTTACAAGAGCGACACAGTGACCATCGTCAAGAGCGAAGAGCAGCGTCGTCTGCACAAGGCGTTCTTGCGTTACCACGACCCGAAAGGCTGGCCGATGCTGCGTGAAGCGCTGATCCGCATGGGCCGCGCCGACCTGATCGGGCCGGGCAAGGACCAGTTGATTCCGCTGCACCAACCGTCTACCGACAGCTACCAGAGCGCCCGTCGCAAGAACTCGACGCCAGCCGGTAGCCATAAAGTGGCAGGGAAGGAAAAGACCACCAAGATCCTCACCCAGCACACCGGCCTGCCGCCACGTGCCAGTGACGGTGGTAACCCGTGGGACAAGCGTGAACAGGCCAAGGCTGCGGCGTTCGCTCGCAACCAGCAGGCCGCCAAGGAGCGCAAGGACGCTGCCAAAGGCAAAGGGCCCAAGCCGACACGTAAACCGGTCGTGCCGCGTTAAGCTGCCTGCCTGACAACAACGCCAGCCCTCGGGCTGGCGTTGTGCATTCTGCGGGATGGGTTTGAGGCTTGCAGGCCTTTGCCTGGCTGCCTGGCTTCTGCCGGTTCAAGGCGTGTGGTGTGGTAAAAAGGCCCGCGTCATGATTTCAACTTCAAGGAAGAACACTGTGGCCCGTCGTAAAAAGCCCACTGAAAAAGAACTCGTTGCCGCCAGGCTCATGGCGCTGAAAGCTTCGCACTGGAGGGCCTGGCAGCCCTATGTGTGGCGTTATGGCTGTATTCACATCGCGGTCATGATGTCGACGATACTGTCGATGGCGCTCACCGGTGGGGCGTTCGGTCATCACTTCTTTCCCTATGACTACCAGGCGGCCGACTACGTGATGTTCGCCCTGCTCGGCGGTTGCGTGCTGATGAGTCTGTGTTTTTTCCTGTTGATTCGTGGCAGGCCACTGGCGGTCTGGGGGCTGTTTGCGATGCTGGTGCTGTGCCTGTCCATCAGCCTTGTGATCGTCCTTGAGTCAGGCTCTCTGAGGGTCAACTGGGTGTCTTTTGTGCCCCTTTCGATAGGCTTCTACCTGATGACCACGCGTCGATACCAGCGCGGGATCAAGGTATTGCAGGTCGGCAGGCGTTATCGCGAGCGGCTCCAGAAACTGGAAGCCGGCCTCAAGCACCTCACCTGAGGCGGCGAAACGCACACGCCACATTTATGTGCAGCCCTGGTAAACCCAGGCTGGCGTTGCGCGGTTTTGGTGCTGTACTGCGCTAAGCAATTGGAGAAAACACCGCAGATGCCGGGTGGCATAAGTCTTGCGCGCGTTCATTCACGCTTAAGGCTCGCAGGAGGCACGCCGTGTCGATTCATGTCGCATTGCACCATGTCACGCATTATCGCTACGACCGCGCAGTCGAACTTGGCCCACAGATTGTTCGCCTGCGCCCGGCGGCCCATAGCCGTACGCGGATTTTGTCTTATGCGCTGAAGGTCACGCCTGAGCAGCATTTTATCAACTGGCAGCAAGACCCCCAGGGCAACTACCTGGCGCGGCTGGTGTTTGCGGAAAAAACCGATGAGCTGCGGATCGAAGTCGACCTGCTGGCCGAGATGGCCGTGTTCAATCCGTTCGACTTCTTCCTTGAGCCCTATGCGGAAAAAATCCCCTTCGCCTATACCCCGGACGAGCAGCGCGAATTGGCGCCGTACCTCGAAACCCTGCCGCTGACGCCAACCTTCAAGGCCTGCCTGGACAGTATTGACCGCACGCCGCTGCCCGCCGTGGATTTTCTGGTGGCACTGAACCAGCGCCTGAGTGAAGACATCGCGTACCTGATCCGCATGGAGCCGGGCGTTCAAACCCCGGAGCACACCCTGCAACAGGCCTCGGGTTCCTGCCGCGACTCGGCCTGGTTGTTGGTGCAACTGCTGCGCAACCTCGGGCTGGCGGCGCGATTTGTCTCGGGCTACCTGATTCAGCTCACCGCCGACGTCAAAAGCCTCGACGGCCCCTCGGGCACTGAGGTGGATTTCACCGACCTGCACGCCTGGTGCGAGGTTTACTTGCCGGGCGCGGGCTGGATCGGCCTGGACGCCACGTCAGGGCTGTTTGCCGGTGAAGGGCATATTCCGTTGGCCTGTAGTCCCGATCCGTCCTCTGCGGCGCCGATCAGTGGCTTGGTCGAACCGTGCGAGTGTGCGTTCACCCACGAAATGTCGGTCGAGCGGATTTGGGAGGCCCCACGGGTGACCAGGCCATACACCGAAGAACAATGGTTGGCGATCCAGGCACTGGGACGGCAGATCGATGTCGACCTGCTGGAAGGCGATGTCCGGCTGACTATGGGCGGCGAGCCGACCTTCGTGTCCATCGACGACCCGGACGGTGCCGAGTGGAACACCACAGCCCTTGGGCCGGACAAACGTCGGCTGTCGGCCGAACTGTTCCAGCGCATGCGCAACCATTACGCGCCTAAAGGCCTGGTGCATTTTGGTCAGGGCAAGTGGTACCCCGGCGAGCAACTGCCACGCTGGTCGCTCAATTGCTACTGGCGCCGCGACGGGGGGCCGATCTGGCACAACAGCGCGCTGATAGCCGATGAGCGGGAAGACTACGGCGCCGACGGTGCGCTGGCCGGGCGTTTTCTGGCGAGTGTCGCCGAGCGCTTGAAGCTGCCCACGCGTTTTGTGTTTCCAGCCTACGAAGACAATCTCTATTACCTCTGGCGAGAGGGCGCGTTACCGGTCAACGTCAGCGCCGAAGACTCACGGCTGGGCGATGAACAGGAGCGTGCACGGCTGCGCAAAGTCTTCAGCCAGGGGCTGGACAAGGTAATCGGCCAGGTCCTGCCGCTGGCACGCACGGCCAAGGGTGATCAATGGCAGAGCGGTCGCTGGTACTTGCGCGACAGCCATTGCCGATTGGTACCGGGGGACTCGCCGCTCGGCTATCGCTTGCCGCTGGCCTCGCAGCCCTGGGTGACGGCGTCGGAGTATCCGTTTGTGCATCCCACCGACCCGAATCAGGATTTCCTGGGGCTGCCGGACGCGGCTCGCTTGCAGGCCCATGGTGAACCGGCCAGCGCCGAGGACCGTGTGCCGAAAGTCGAGGAGTCCGCCGATTGGCTGACCCGCACCGCGTTGTGCGCCGAGGCGCGGGAAGGGCGGCTGTACCTGTTCATGCCGCCGCTTGCGCGGGTCGAAGATTATCTGGAACTGATCAGTGCCATTGAGGCCACCGCCCAAGAGCTGCGCTGCCCGGTGTTGCTGGAGGGCTATGAACCACCGAGCGACCCGCGTCTGAGCCATTTGCGCATCACCCCGGACCCCGGCGTGATTGAGGTGAACGTCCAGCCCTCGGCCAGTTGGGACGAGTTGGTGGAGCGCACCGAGTTCCTCTACGAAGAAGCACGCCAGACACGGCTGACCACCGAAAAATTCATGATCGACGGCCGACACACCGGGACCGGTGGCGGTAACCATTTCGTACTGGGTGGCGCGACACCGGCCGACTCACCGTTTCTGCGTCGTCCCGACCTGTTGCGCAGCCTGATCAGCTATTGGCATAACCACCCGTCGTTGTCCTACCTGTTTTCCGGATTGTTCATCGGCCCAACGTCCCAGGCGCCAAGGGTCGACGAGGCGCGTAACGATGCGCTCTATGAGCTGGAAATTGCCTTCGCGCAAATGCCTAAACCGGGTGAAGAGTGCGCGCCGTGGCTGGTCGATCGTTTGCTGCGCAACCTGCTGATCGACGTGACCGGCAACACTCACCGCACCGAGTTCTGCATCGACAAACTCTATTCGCCGGACAGCGCCACCGGACGCCTTGGCTTGCTGGAGCTGCGCGCCTTCGAAATGCCGCCCCACGCGCGCATGAGCCTGACGCAGCAGCTGTTGTTGCGGGCGTTGGTAGCGCGGTTCTGGCGCGAGCCATATGCCCCGGCCAAACTCGCCCGTTGGGGCACTGAGTTGCATGACCGTTTCCTGCTGCCGCACTTTATCGAACAGGATTTTGCCGACGTGATCGTCGACCTCAACAACGCCGGTTATGCGGTACGCGCCGAATGGTTTGCCGCACATCTGGAGTTCCGTTTTCCCAAGGTTGGCGATTACGCGGTCAGTGGCATCGAGCTGCAATTGCGTCAGGCCCTGGAGCCTTGGCATGTGCTGGGTGAAGAGGGCGCGGCGGGCGGTACGGTGCGTTACGTCGATTCATCGCTGGAGCGCTTGCAGGTCAAACTCACCGGGCTGCCACCGCAGCGGTATCTGCTGACCTGCAACGGCATCCCGGTGCCGCTGCAACCGACCGGGCGGGTGGGGGAGTTTGTGGCCGGGGTGCGTTTTCGTGCCTGGCAACCGGCCAACTGCCTGCAGCCGACCATCGCGGTGCAGGCGCCGTTGGTGTTCGACGTGCTCGACACCTGGATGCAGCGTTCGCTGGGCGGTTGCCAGTACCACGTCGCCCATCCCGGCGGGCGCAATTATGACAGCCTGCCGGTGAACGCCAACGAGGCCGAGAGCCGGCGCATGGCGCGGTTTTTCCGTCTCGGTCACAGCCCAGGAACCTTGGCGGTGCCGACGTTGACCATCAACGACGAATTGCCGATGACCCTGGATTTACGCCGGTTTACGAAAAAAATGAGTGAGCGCGGTATTGCAACAACGGATACCCAAGGTGGGGGCGGGCTTGCTCGCGAAGAGGTCGGTACATTCAACATCAACGTTGACTGAACCACCGCTTTCGCGAGCGGGCTCGCTCCCACAGGGCGTTCCACGGTTGTTCGCTTTGAGCAATCCCGTGGCCACTGGATTTGCAGCGTTTGTGAGTCAATCTGACTTTTACTTAGCATCTGCCGAGCGTTCCATGCCTGATCTGCTTGACCGTTACCCGCTCACGGCGGGCACTTATCACGAACTGCTCGATGACAGTGGCGCGGTGCGCCCGCACTGGCAGCGGTTGTTCGATCAGTTGCAACGCAGCACGCCTGTGCAGTTGGCGCAGCGTCAGGCATTGCTGGCCCGGCAGATCCAGGAAAACGGCGTGACCTACAACGTCTACGCCGACCCTGAAGGCGCTGACCGGCCGTGGGAGCTGGACTTGCTGCCCCATGTGATCGCGGCGGATGAGTGGCGGCAATTGTCGGCCGGGATTGCGCAACGTGCGCGGTTGCTCAACGCGGTATTGGCGGATCTGTATGGGCCGCAACGTTTGATTGCCGAAGGCTTGTTGCCGGCCGAGCTGGTGTTCGGGCACAACAATTTTTTATGGCCGTGTCAGGGCATTCAACCACCGGACGGTGCGTTCCTGCATCTGTACGCAGTGGACCTGGCGCGCACTCCCGACGGGCGCTGGTGGGTCACGGCCGACCGGACTCAGGCGCCATCCGGTGCGGGATATGCGCTGGAGAACCGCACCATCGTGTCGCGAGCCTTCCCCGAGTTGTATCGCGACCTGAAGGTGCAACACCTGGCCGGGTTTTTCCGCACCTTGCAGGAGACCCTTGCCCGCCAGGCGCCGAGCGACGATGAAGCGCCCCTGGTGGTGTTGCTGACACCGGGGCGGTTCAACGAGAGCTATTTCGAACATTTGTACCTGGCTCGCCAACTCGGGTATCCGTTGGTCGAGGGCGGTGACCTGACCGTGCGCAATGCCACGGTCTACCTCAAGACCCTGAGCGGTCTGCGCCGGGTTCACGCGGTCATGCGCCGGCTCGACGATGATTTCTGCGACCCGCTTGAACTGCGCACCGACTCGGCGCTGGGTGTGCCGGGCTTGCTGGAAGCGGTGCGTCAGGGGCGGGTGCTGGTAGCCAATGCCTTGGGCAGCGGTGTGCTGGAGTCGCCGGGGTTGCTGGGGTTTCTGCCGCGGATCAATCAGTTTCTGTTCGGTGAAGAACTGATCCTGCCGTCGATTGCAACCTGGTGGTGTGGGGAAGCGCCGGTGCTGGCGCAGGCGTTGGAAAAACTGCCTGAGTTGCTGATCAAACCGGCGTTTGCATCGCAAAGTTTTTCCCCGGTGTTTGGCCGTGATCTGAGTGAGGCGCAACGTCAAAGGTTGGCGGAACGCATGCAGGCGCGGCCTTACGCTTACGTCGCGCAGGAGCTGGCGCAGTTGTCCCAGGCACCGATCTGGCAGGCGGACGCAGGCCAGTTGCAACCACGGGCCATCGGCATGCGCGTTTACGCCGTGGCCAGCCGGGACGGCTTCCGGGTGCTGCCCGGCGGCTTGACCCGGGTGGCGGCCGAGGCCGACGCCGCCGTGGTGTCGATGCAACGCGGCGGCGCGAGCAAGGACACCTGGGTACTGGGCGACCGTGCACCTGATGGCGAGCAATGGAAAAGCCAACGCACCCTCGGCGTCCACGATCTGGTGCGGCGCGACCCGTACCTGCCATCGCGGGTGGTGGAGAACCTGTTCTGGTTCGGTCGCTATTGTGAACGGTGCGACGACAGTGCGCGGCTGCTGCGGATCATGCTCGCGCGCTACATTGACGGGGACGATCCGCACGCCTTGCAGGCGGCGGTCGACCTTGGTGAAAGCCTGATGCTGCTGCCCGACGAAGGCGCGTTGCCCCAGCGATTGCTGGCAGCGTTGCTCGACGCGGACGGGGCCTTCAGCCTGCGCTCCAACCTGCAACGCTTGCAGTGGGCGGCGTCTCAGGTGCGTGGCAAGCTTTCGCGGGAGAACTGGCAGGTACTGGTGCAATTGCAGCGCGACGCCCTGGCGCTGGAAACCGAGGCGCCGGATTTCGGCGAGTTGCTGGATTTTCTCAACCGCCTGGTGATGTCACTGGCGGCGCTGTCCGGGTTCGCGCTGGATGACATGACCCGCGACGAAGGCTGGCGCTTTTTGATGATCGGTCGGCGGATCGAGCGTTTGCAGTTTCTGAGCAGCAGCCTGGCCGCATTCCTGCGCGGTGCCGGGGCGTTTGATCAGGCGGGGCTGGAATGGCTGCTGGAACTGGGCAACAGCAGCATCACCTACCGCTCGCGGTATCTGGCAATGGCGCAGTTGATTCCGGTGCTCGACCTGCTCCTGCTCGATGAGCAGAACCCCCACGCGGTGCTGTTCCAGTTGAAACTGGTGACCCGTACCCTCAAGCGTTTGAATGACGACTTCGGCGCGCCTCGGGAAACCGGCCTGCCGCACTTGGTGGAGCGCCTGGAGCATGTGGACCTGAGGTGCCTGGAGAACTCGCTGTTTGGCGAAACCAGCGTCAGCGCGGCGCTGGCGGGCCTGGGGGATCTGTTGCAGGACATTGCCGCTGCCAGCGGGCACGTCTCGGACCGGCTGGCGTTGCGGCATTTTGCCCATGTCGATGATGTCAGCCAGCGCACGGTGTCCGTTTGATGAGCGCCCGCTACCAGATTTTCCACGACACCCATTATCACTACGACAGCCCGGTGTCCCTGGCTCAGCAATTGGCCCATTTGTGGCCCCGGCCTTGCGACTGGCAGCGCTGCACCGAGCAACAGTTGCAGATCAGCCCGGTGCCGACCTCCCGTCGCGATGAATGGGATGTGTTCGGTAACCCACTGACCCGACTGGCGTTCGAGCGACCTCATGATGAACTGCTGGTCAATGCGCGATTGACGGTCGAAGTGCTGGCCCGACCGATGTTTGATTTCAGTCAGTCCCCGGCCTGGGATGTGACCCGTGATGCGTTGAGCTACAGCAGCCAACCTATGCCCCCAGGATTTCTGGAGGCCTGCCGCTATCGGTTCGAATCACCTTACGTGCACTTGAAGCGCGGCTTCGTCGAGTTTTCCGAAAGCTGTTTTGCGCCGGGGCGTGCGTTGATGTGTGGGGTTCAGGCGTTGATGGAGAAGATTTTCAGCGAGTTCACCTTCGATGCCGAGGCCACGCAGGTCGCGACGCCGCTGGTGGAAGTGCTGCAGCGCCGACGTGGAGTGTGCCAGGACTTTGCGCACTTGATGCTGGCGTGTGTCCGTTCCCGAGGATTGGCGGCGCGTTATGTCAGCGGTTACCTGCTGACACAGCCACCACCGGGGCAGCCAAGACTGATTGGCGCGGATGCGTCCCATGCGTGGGTGTCGGTGTTTTGCCCGGCACTGGGGTGGGTCGACTTTGATCCGACCAACAACGTACAACCGGCGCTGGAGCACATCACGCTGGCCTGGGGCCGGGACTTTTCTGATGTTTCACCGTTACGCGGAGTGATTCTGGGCGGCGGCCACCACGACCCGCAAGTGCGTGTCACCGTGATGCCGTTGGATGAGCTCCGTTTTTGAATGCACAGATTTCTTGTGGCGAGGGAGCTTGCTCCCGCTCGGCTGCGTAGCAGTCGCAAAATCGGTGAACGTGGATTGTCTGATTAAACGGGGATGCAGGTTTTAGGACCGCTTCGCGCTCCAGCGGGAGCAAGCTTCCTCGCCACAGGTGTACGCCGACCAGTGCCGGGTGGGTTCTGTTTTTTTGGGGGGATTGGAGAGCGTTGGGCCTGTGAGGGCCAGCAGCATCGCTGCTGACCCTGGACACAGATCCGGTGGGTCTGATCAGATCATCAAACCCTGAGGGTCTCAGGCGTCGGGCGCCTGATCTTTCGGTGCATCAACATCATCTTCTGCAACCACTTCACCTTCAGCATCCGGGTTCAGTGCGCCGGCCTCTTCATCGGCAGCGGCTTTCTTGCGTTGCAACTTTTCCTCTTTCTTCTGCTCCTTGGCCAAGTCTCTCTGACGTTTGGCGAAGGAATAATTAGGTTTAGCCATGGGCGATCCTCTGGGGTCGAAGGTGAGGTTGAGCGGCGCGTATTCTGCCTTTAATCGGGGTGCAAGGGTTAGCTGGGTTTTTGCCCGGCCCATTTTGGTGCTACCACCGGTTGCCAGGCGTCAAGCGTGTTCAGCAGATCCTGCGGCGACTCGCTCATTTGCAGCATGTCACGGTGATGCTCGCGAACGAAGCCTTCGCCGACGACATGATCAAGAAATGCAGTGAGTTTGCTGTAAAAGCCGTTTACTTCCAGCAACCCCAGCGGTTTGCCGTGGTAGCCGAGCTGGCCCCAGGTCCAGACTTCAAAGAGTTCTTCGAACGTGCCCAAGCCACCAGGCAGTGAGATAAAGGCATCGCTGAGTTCAGCCATGCGGGCCTTGCGCGCGTGCATGCCGTCGACCACTTCCAGCCGGGTCAGGCCGGTATGGCCGATTTCCGAGTCTTTGAGGCTCTGGGGAATGATCCCGATCACCTCACCACCGGCCGCCAGTGCGGCATCGGCCACTATGCCCATCAAACCGACGGCGCCGCCGCCGTAGACGAGGGTCAGTTTGCGCCGGGCCAGTTCCTGTCCCAGGGCTATCGCCGCCTCACGATACGCCGGGTTGGCGCCCGTGCTGGCCCCGCAAAATACACAAACAGACGTTAAAGACATACCTTGCTCCGTGGTCAATGACCGCTTCAGAGTAAAGGCTGTGCGTCGGTGCTCCAAGGCTTAACATTCGCACCGTGGTTTTTCATAAGTGCCGCTGGCACCACAGGCATAGGCGGCGAGTACACTGCACAACAGGCTGTTGAAAGACATGGCAAGCGCTCCAGAACGGGGATGACGTTGCTGATCATAGGTCTGCGCCAGGTGCCTGGCCGTTTAATTGTTTCGATCAGTGTCATAGCCTGAAAGTTGTATACACCTTCTTGATACAAGTCATAGGAACTCTTCTCATTTTCAGGCAGTCTTGACGCGATATGGATTTTGTTAACCCTGCCTTGGAGATTCACCATGTTTGCCAAACTTGTTGCGGTATCCCTGCTGACACTGGCCAGCAGCCAATTGATGGCTGCCGAGTGCTCGGTCGATGTCGACTCCACCGATCAGATGTCCTTTAACACCAAGGAAATCACTATCGACAAGAGCTGCAAGACCTTCACCGTGAATCTCGCGCACTCCGGCAGCTTGCCGAAGAACGTCATGGGCCATAACTGGGTCTTGAGCAAGGCTGCCGACGCGCAGGGGATTGCGACTGACGGCCTGGCCGCCGGCATCGACAAGAACTACCTGAAAGACGGCGACACCCGTGTGATCGCCCACACCAAAATCATCGGTGCCGGCGAGAAAGATTCGGTGAGCTTCGACGTTTCGAAGCTGACCGCAGGCGAAAGCTACCAGTTCTTCTGCTCGTTCCCGGGCCACATCTCGATGATGAAAGGCGCTATCGTTCTGAAGTGATCCGGCTGGTTCTGCGGTCATGAAAAAACACCCCCCGGGGTGTTTTTTTATGCCCGGTCGCGGGCGTTGCGCCGTCACGGAGCGGGCTGGGGCCCCCAGAGGCAACACCGCACCAGCCGAAGTCACGTCTCAATAAAAAGCCCACTGAGGATCACTCCTCCAGTGGGCTTTTGTTTTTCAGCCGGGGCGACTCAAGGCGCGAACGGCATCACGCGTTTGTGATGGGTCTTGCGATACGTATCACAGATGATCCTGAACGCCTCTTCACGCACCGGCTGACCGTGCAGGAAGGCGTCGATCTCGGCGTAGGTCACGCCGTGTGACGCTTCATCCGGTTTGCCGGGGGACAGGTCTTCAAGGTCGGCGGTCGGGATTTTCTCCACCAGTGATTCCGGTGCACCGAAGCTGCGAGCGATGGCCCGTACCTGGTTTTTCACCAGCCCGCTCAGCGGCGCGAGGTCGCAGGCGCCGTCACCGAACTTGGTGAAGAAACCCATCACGGCTTCTGCCGCGTGATCGGTGCCGATCACCAGGCCCTGGGCTGCCCCGGCGATGGTGTATTGCGCGACCATGCGCATACGCGCCTTGGTATTGCCCAGCACAAAATCCACCGAGACCGCGTGCTTGCCTTCGAAGGCCGCCACTTCGCTGGCCAGCGCCTTGACCGCCGGGCCGATGTTCACGGTGTGGCGTTCGTCCGGGGCGATGAAGTCCACCGAGGCTTGCGCATCGTGTTCATCGAACTGGGTTTCGTACGGCAAACGTACGGCGATGAACTTGTAGCCCGCGTCACCGCTGCGCTCGCGCAGTTCGCGGATGGCGCGCTGGGCCAGCAGGCCGGCGGTCAACGAGTCGACACCACCGCTGATGCCCAGTACCAGGGCCTTGAGCCCGGAATTGACCAGGCAGTCCTGAATGAAGGTAATCCGCCGTGCGACTTCAGCCTCCAGGGCTGCGTAGTCGGCAAAGGGCGGTTGGACCTTGAGCTGTTCAGCCATCTCACGTTGTACGGCTTGCATGAATTCACTCCTTGCTGGTGAGGGCAGGTACTTTGAAGACGTGGCGCAAATAGGCGACAAAATTCGGGTCTTTGCAGTGCGTCTTGCCCGATTCGTCGGAAATCTTGGCGACGGGCTCGCCGTTACAGGCAGCCATTTTAAGCACGATGCTCATCGGTTCGACACCAGGAATATCGCAGGTCAGGTTGGTGCCGATCCCGAAGCTGACATTGATCCGCCCGTGCAGCGCCCGGAAAATTTCCAGCGACTTGGGCAGCGTCAGGCTGTCGGAGAACACCAGCGTCTTGCTCATCGGGTCGATGCCGAGCTTGTGGTAGTGGGCAATGGCCTTCTCGGCCCACAGGATCGGGTCCCCGGAGTCATGCCGCAACCCGTCGAAGAGCTTGGCAAAATACAGGTCGAAGTCGCTGAGGAAGGCGTCGGTGGTGATGCAGTCGGTCAGGGCGATTCCCAGCAACCCCCGGTACTCGCGGACCCAGCAATCGAGCGCGGCGATCTGGCTGTCGATCAGGCGCGGGCCGAGTTGCTGGTGGGCCATGATCCATTCGTGGGCCATGGTGCCCAGCGGTTTCATGTTCAGCTCGCGCGCCAGGTGCACGTTGCTGGTGCCGACAAAGCGCCCTGGGAAGTCGTGCTTGAGCACGTTCACCACTTCTTCCTGCACGCGGTAAGAGAAGCGTCGACGGGTGCCGAAGTCAGCCACTTGCAGGTGCGACAGCTCGTCGGCGCTGGCATTGGCGCTCAGCCAGTCGAATTTGCGATAGAGCTGCTCGCGGGCTTGCTCCAGCACGGTTTCACGGTAGCGATAACGGTTGCGCACTTCGCTGACGATGGCCAGCAGCGGCACTTCGAACAGAATCACATGCAGCCACGGCCCGCGCAGGCGAATGAACAACTCGCCGTTCTCGATGCCGGTGTGGATGTAACGCAGGTTGAAGCGGAACAGCCCCAGGAATCGCAGGAAGTCTGGCTTCAGGAAACTGATGCGCTCCAGAAAACTCAACTGGTCGGCGCTCAGGCTCAACTCGGCCAGGCGCTCGATCTGAAAACGAATTTCCGCCAGATACGGGCGCAGGTCCTCGTTATTACGGCAGCGGAACTCCCATTCGACTTCAACGTTGGGGTAGTTGTGCAGCACCGCCTGCATCATGGTCAGTTTGTAGAAGTCGGTGTCGAGCAAGTTCTGCACGATGCGATCGGCAAACACACTCTCGCTCATAACGGGAATCTCCATGCTGGCCACTGCCGGGAGCGGTGGCCTTTGAGCTGTTTCAATGAATGGGCGTAGTGGCGCATATCGGTGGTAGGGATTGCCAGCGATTTTTTAGACGCAGGAGATCCTTGTGGCGAGGGAGCTTGCTCCCGCTCGGCTGCGAAGCAGTCAGTGAATTCTGTCGGATAGAGCGCAGCGTTTGTAGTTGGGGGCGCTTTGCACCCCAGCGGGAGCAAGCTCCCTCGCCACAGTGATTGTGTTTAGCCACAGGTTGTTGTGAGCCATTAAATGTGCGATGCATCCGGACTGTCGATCTGCTCCAGCATCCACTTCACGAAGTCCCGCACCTTGGGCACTTCCGCCGCATGCTCGGGGTAGGCCAGGTAATAGGCGTCCGTGCTGGGCATCGCGTGTTGCCACGGGATCACCAGTTTGCCGTCGGCCAGTTCTTCTTCCACCAGAAACCGTGGCAACAGCGCAACGCCACAGCCGACTTGCGCGGCGCGGATGCACATATAAAAGGTTTCGAAGCGCGGGCCGTGGTAGCTGTGCTCGGTCTGGTAACCCTGGCTGTCGAACCAGTCATGCCAGGCCTGTGGCCGCGAGGCGTTTTGCAGCAGCACCAGATCGCTGAGTTGGGTCGGGTCGGTGAACGGCTTGTCCGGCAGGCTGCCCGGTGCACAGACCGGTACAAGCTCTTCGCCGAACAGCTTCAGGCACTCGGTGCCGGGGCGTGAACCTTGGCCGAAGTAAAACGCCAGATCGCTGCGACCTTGCAACAGGTCGTCGGCCTCGTGTTCGTTGCACAGGTCCAGATGAATCTGCGGGTGACGCAGGCGCCAACCCTTGAGCCGTGGGACCAGCCAGCGAGCGCCGAAGGTCGACGGCGTGGACACCCGCAAGACTTCGGTCTCACCGCCGTAGGAGCGCAGGTAGTGGGTCGACATCTCTACTTGTGTGAGAATTTTTCGTACCTCAACCAGGTACAGATCCCCGGCCGGGGTCATTTGCAGGCGTCGGCGGATGCGCCGGAACAGCAAGTGTTGCAGCAGCTCTTCGAGTTGCGCGACTTGCTTGCTCACGGCGCTCTGGGTCAGGTTCAACTCTTCGGCGGCGCGGGTGAAACTCAAATGGCGAGTGACGGCCTCGAAGCACTGCAGCGCGGTGATCGACGGCAAGTGACGTTTATTCAGCATGGGTAGGCCCTTGTTCTTGTTGTGACGCTTTGCATGAATAAACGGAATGATATCTCGCTTAAAGGTCGTTTGTTGAGACGTCTGCGGGCAGCTACAACTACAGGTCTGATCAGCCGTGTATTCCGGCTGCCCGAATCTGCATTTTGCTTGAGGACTCCCCCATGGTTGCCGCATTGCTTGATCGTCTTGGCGTAAACCCGGCCCTGTACCAGAACGGCAAACAGCCGGTGCATTCCCCCATTGACGGCAGCCGCATTGGCGCCGTGAACTGGGAGGGCGCCGCCGAAGTCGAGCAGCACATCAGTCGTGCAGATCATGCGTTCGAGTTGTGGCGCAAGGTTCCGGCACCGCGCCGTGGCGAACTGGTGCGTCAGTTGGGCGACATTCTGCGCGAATACAAGGCCGACCTCGGTGAGCTGGTGTCCTGGGAGGCCGGCAAGATCACTCAGGAAGGCCTGGGTGAAGTTCAGGAAATGATCGACATCTGCGACTTCGCTGTCGGCCTGTCCCGTCAGCTCTACGGCTTGACCATCGCTTCCGAGCGCCCGGGCCATCACATGCGCGAGTCCTGGCATCCGCTGGGCATCGTCGGCGTCATCAGCGCCTTCAACTTCCCGGTCGCGGTCTGGGCCTGGAATGCCACGCTGGCCCTGGTGTGCGGCAACCCGGTGATCTGGAAACCGTCCGAGAAAACCCCGCTCACCGCCCTGGCCTGTCAGGCATTGTTTGAGCGTGTACTGAAAAACTTCAGCGACGCACCACCGTATCTGAGCCAGGTGATCATTGGCGGTCGCGACGCCGGTGAGGCCTTGGTGGACGATCCGCGCGTGGCGTTGATCAGCGCCACTGGCAGCACCCGCATGGGCCGCGAAGTGGCACCGAAAATTGCCGCACGTTTCGCCCGCAGCATTCTGGAACTGGGCGGTAATAACGCAATGATCCTCGGCCCAAGTGCTGATCTGGACATGGCGGTACGGGCGATCCTGTTCAGTGCGGTCGGCACGGCGGGTCAGCGCTGCACCACACTGCGCCGGTTGATTGCCCATGAGTCGGTGAAGGAAGAGATTGTCACCCGCTTGAAAGCCGCTTATTCCAAGGTACGCATCGGCCATCCGCTGCAAGGCAACCTGGTCGGCCCGCTGATCGACAGGCACAGTTTTGAAAGCATGCAGGATGCGCTGGAGCAGGCGTTGAGCGAGGGCGGCCGGGTGTTTGGCGGCAAGCGTCAGCTCGAAGACACGTTCCCGAATGCCTATTACGTCTCGCCGGCTATCGTCGAAATGCCGGAGCAGAGCGACGTGGTGTGCAGTGAAACCTTCGCACCGATTCTGTACGTGGTCGGCTACACCGACTTCGCTGATGCACTGCGCCTGAACAACGCGGTGCCACAAGGGTTGTCGTCGTGCATTTTCACCACCGATGTGCGTGAAGCCGAGCAGTTCATGTCGGCAGTGGGCAGCGACTGCGGCATCGCCAACGTCAACATTGGCCCGAGCGGCGCGGAAATCGGCGGCGCGTTTGGCGGTGAGAAAGAAACCGGCGGCGGTCGCGAGTCCGGCTCCGATGCGTGGCGCGGTTACATGCGCCGCCAGACCAACACCGTGAACTACTCGCTGGAGTTGCCGTTGGCCCAGGGCATTACATTTGATTAAGCAGCCTCAAGCTGCAAGCCTCAAGCTTCAAGCAAATCGGCTTGCAGCTTGAAGTTTGTGGCTCGCCGCTGCTCCGACGAGGAGCTTGCAATGCCGTTATCGGACGAGTGTTTATGGGAAAAACTGACGCCGCAACGGCCAGACCGGGCGGCGCTCAGGGGCGAGGTCCGCGCGGATGTGTGCGTGATCGGCGCAGGCTTCACCGGGTTGTCGGCCGCCGTGCATTTGCTGGAACAGGGCAAAAGTGTCTGCGTGCTGGAGGCTCAGCGCTGTGGGCAGGGCGGTTCGGGGCGTAACGTCGGGCTGGTGAATGCCGGGATGTGGATTCCCCCGGACGAGATCGAAGCCGGTTTTGGCGAAGTGGTCGGCAGCCAGCTCAACCGCATGCTTGGTGCGGCGCCGTCGCTGGTGTTCAGCCTGATCGACAAGTACCACATCGACTGCCAGTTGCGCCGCGAAGGCACACTGCATATGGCGCACAACGCCCGTGGCGAAGCCGATTTGCGCAGCCGTGAAGAACAATGGAAGCGTCGTGGCGCGCCGGTCGAGTTGTTGACGGGTGCCGCGTGCGAGCAGGCCACGGGCACTAAAAAGATCGCCGCCGCGTTGCTTGACCGCCGCGCCGGTACGCTCAACCCGATGGCGTACACCAGTGGCCTGGCCAAAGCGGCGGCTGATCTGGGAGGGCAGTTGTTTGATCATTCAGCGGTCACCCGGCTGGAGCGCCAGGGCCAACGCTGGTCGGTGCAAACTGCTGAAGGTGCAGTGTCGGCCGAGCAAGTGGTGATTGCCTCCAACGCCTACACCGAAGGTGACTGGACCGAGTTGCGGCGCAACTTCTTCCCCGGTTACTACTATCAGGTTGCGTCCGTTCCGTTGACCGAAGACGCCGCCCAACAGATTTTGCCGGGCGGCCAGGGCTCCTGGGACACCCGTCAGGTGCTCAGCAGCATTCGCCGCGACAGCCAGGGGCGCCTGCTGCTGGGCAGCCTGGGCAACGGCAACCAGAAACCAACGTGGTTCCTCAAAGCCTGGGCCGATCGGGTTCAGCAGCACTACTTTCCCTATCTCAAACCGGTGGAATGGGAGTGCACCTGGACCGGGTGCATCGCCTTCACCCCCGACCACTTGATGCGTTTGTTCGAGCCTGCGCCTGGTTTGGTGGCGGTCACCGGTTACAACGGCCGTGGCGTGACCACCGGCACCGTCGTTGGCAAAGCCTTCGCCGACTACCTGTGCCACGGGAACCCTCAAGTCTTGCCAATTCCTTTTGCCCCTATGCAGCCATTGGCAGGCGTCGGGTTGCGTAGCTGTTTGTATGAAGCAGGGTTTTCCCTCTATCACGCCGGGCAGTGCCTGCGCATTGTCATATAGCGGTGTGAATTTGTTGCCGGGAGCGGCGCTTTTCCGTGCAACGACTAGCCTTCAATGGTGCGGGTTGTAGCAGTTGCGCACCAGCAGTGTGCAGTTCGGTGACGCAGGCTGTTACACGGCGGTTGCACGTCGTTCGGCGCTGCGGTTGCAGTGATGGCGCGAGTGGGTTGCGCCATCAAAAAATAATGGTTTCACCTTCCGCGGTTTAGACGGTTGCACGTCCAATGAAAATGGGCCAGAAACAGTCGAAATAACAAAAAAGCAGCGACGTTTTGAAGAACAAAAAACCGATGGCACGGCCCTTGCTCTGAGCATTCAGAGAAGTCGCAATGCCAACTAAAAAAACCTTGGAGCACCACCTCATGTCCCAGACGTTTTACAAAAAAGGCTTTGTAGCCCTCGCAGTGGCAGCTGCGCTGGGTGTTTCTGCGTTTGCTCAGGCTGATATCAAAATTGGTGTTGCTGGCCCCATGACAGGTCCTAGCGCGGCATTTGGCGAGCAGTACATGAAGGGTGCGCAGGCAGCGGCGGATGCGGTCAACGCGGCAGGTGGGGTAAACGGCGAAAAAATCGTCCTGGTCAAAGGCGATGACGCCTGCGAGCCAAAACAGGCTGTGTCGGTCGCCAAGGACCTGACCAACCAGAAAGTCGCCGGTGTGGTCGGGCACTTCTGCTCGTCTTCGACCATTCCCGCGTCCGAGATCTACGACGAAGCCGGGATCATTTCGATTACTCCAGGCTCCACCAACCCCAAGGTGACCGAGCGCGGCCTGAGCGCCATGTTCCGCATGTGCGGGCGTGACGACCAGCAGGGCATCGTGGCGGGCGACTACATCGTCGACGTGCTCAAAGGCAAGAAAGTGGCGGTGCTTCATGACAAGGACACGTACGGTCAGGGTTTGGCGGATGCCACCAAGGCCCAGTTGGAAAAGCGCGGCGTGAAACCGGTGCTGTATGAAGGTTTGACCCGTGGCGAAAAAGACTTCAGCGCAGTCGTCACCAAGATCCGTGGCACCGGGGCCGATGTGGTCTATTTCGGCGGCCTGCACCCGGAAGCCGGCCCACTGGTTCGCCAACTACGTGAACAGGGTCTGAAGGATGTCACCTTCATGTCCGATGACGGCATCGTTACCGACGAACTGGTGACCACCGCAGGTGGCGCGCAATACGTCGACGGCGTGCTGATGACCTTCGGTGCCGACCCGCGCCTGCTGCCGGACAGCAAGGCGGTGGTCGACAAGTTCCGTGCCTCCGGCTACGAGCCTGAAGGCTACACCTTGTATGCCTATGCCTCGATCCAGACCCTGGCCGCCGGTTTCAACGGTGCCAAGTCCAACAAGGGTGAAGATGCCGCCAAATGGCTGAAAGCCAACCCGGTCAAAACCGTGATGGGCGAAAAATCCTGGGACAGCAAGGGCGACCTGAAGGTCTCGGACTACGTGGTGTACCAGTGGGACAAGAGCGGCAAATACCATCAGCTGGAAAAACAGAAGTGATCTGAACGCCTGATCCGGCCGGCCCCCTCGGGGGCCGGCCGTTTACCGCGTGTCCGTGCAGTACCTGTCTTTTCTCCTAGAGCTGCACCTCTGGGTGTTGCGCGGATGGCTGAACCCCACGCCGTCGCAGCAGCCACGTGTGCCGTCTCTCAAGTGCGTGAGATTGCGTTATGGATGGTATTTTCCTGCAGCAACTGGTCAACGGCCTGACCCTCGGGTCGGTCTATGGCCTGATCGCCATCGGCTACACAATGGTCTACGGCATCATCGGCATGATCAACTTCGCCCACGGCGAGGTTTACATGATTTCTGCTTACCTGGCGGCAATCAGTCTGGCTCTGCTGGCTTACTTCGGTATTGAATCCTTCCCGCTGTTGATGCTCGGCACACTGGTCTTCACCATCGTGGTCACGGGGGTGTATGGCTGGGTCATCGAACGTATCGCGTATAAACCGCTGCGCAACTCCACCCGGCTGGCGCCGCTGATCAGCGCCATCGGTATTTCCCTGATCCTGCAAAACTATGCACAGATCAGCCAGGGCACCCGCCAACAAGGCGTTCCGACGCTGCTGACCGGCGCCTGGCGGATCGATATCGGAACGGGCTTCGTCCAGCTGACTTACACCAAGATCTTCATTCTGGTTGCAGCGTTCCTCGGGATGGCCCTGCTGACCTACGTCATCAAGTACACCAAGCTCGGCCGCATGTGCCGCGCCACCCAGCAAGACCGCAAGATGGCCTCGATTTTGGGGATCAACACCGACCGGGTGATTTCCTACGTATTCATCATCGGTGCGGCCATGGCGGCGCTGGCGGGTGTGCTGATCACCATGAACTACGGCACCTTCGACTTCTACGCAGGCTTCGTCATCGGCATCAAGGCGTTCACCGCCGCGGTGCTGGGCGGTATCGGTTCGCTGCCCGGGGCCATGCTTGGCGGGATCATCCTGGGGATCTCCGAGTCGTTGTTTTCCGGCCTGATCAACTCGGACTACAAGGACGTATTCAGCTTCTCGCTGCTGGTGCTTGTTCTGGTCTTTCGGCCTCAAGGCCTGCTTGGTCGTCCTCTTGTGTCGAAGGTGTAAGCGATGTCTTCAACCCATAAAAAATCGATCGATATCAAAAAAAGTGTGGTCGAAGCGATTCTTGCCGGCCTGATTGCGGTGATCGTGTTCGGCCCGATTGTTGGCGTCGTACTGGATGGCTACAGCTTCAACCTGGAACCCAAGCGGGTCGCCTGGATTGTGGCGGCGGTGATGCTCGGGCGTTTTGCGCTGAGCCTGTTCCTGCAAACCCCCAGGGGCCGGGTGATTCTGGAGGGCTTTGAAACCACCGGCTCCGGTGTGCACGTACAGGCACCGGACTACAAATCACGGTTGCGCTGGATCATCCCGCTGTTGATCGTCATTGCCGTGGTGTTTCCGGTGTTCGCCAACTCCTACCTGCTGGGGGTGGTCATCCTCGGCCTGATCTACGTGTTGCTGGGCCTGGGCCTGAACATCGTGGTTGGCCTGGCCGGTCTGTTGGACCTGGGTTACGTGGCGTTCTATGCCATCGGCGCCTATGGCCTGGCGCTGGGTTACCACTACCTCGGGCTGGGCTTCTGGACGGTTCTGCCACTGGCGGCCATCACTGCCGGGCTGGCCGGTTGCATCCTCGGGTTCCCGGTGTTGCGCCTGCATGGCGACTACCTGGCCATCGTGACCCTGGGCTTCGGTGAAATCATTCGCCTGATCCTCAACAACTGGCTGTCACTGACCGGTGGCCCGAACGGCATGGCCGCGCCGCTGCCGACCTTCTTCGGCCTGGAGTTCGGCAAGCGGGCGAAAGATGGCGGGGTGCCGTTCCATGAGTTTTTCGGGATCGCCTACAACCCCGATGTGAAGTTCTACTTCATTTACGCGGTGCTGTTCCTGGTGGTGCTGTTCGTGCTCCACGTTAAAAACCGCCTGACACGCATGCCCGTGGGCCGTGCCTGGGAAGCGCTGCGTGAAGATGAAATCGCCTGCCGTGCCATGGGCCTGAACCATGTGCTGGTGAAACTCTCGGCGTTCACTTTGGGCGCATCGACTGCCGGCCTGGCCGGGGTGTTTTTCGCTACCTATCAGGGCTTCGTCAACCCGACCTCGTTCACCTTCTTCGAGTCGGCACTGATCCTCGCCATCGTGGTACTCGGCGGCATGGGCTCGACCATCGGTGTGGTCATCGCCGCGTTCGTGTTGACGGTCGCGCCTGAACTGCTGCGCAGCTTTGCCGAGTACCGGGTGCTGCTGTTCGGCATTCTCATGGTGTTGATGATGATCTGGCGACCGCGCGGCCTGATTCGTATCAGCCGTACCGGTGTGACCCCACGTAAGGGAGTGGCACCATGAGTGATGAAATCGTTCTGAAGGTTGAAAACCTGATGATGCACTTCGGCGGCATCAAGGCCCTGAGTGACGTCAGCCTGCAAGTCAAACGCAACTCGATCTTCGCCCTGATCGGCCCCAACGGAGCGGGCAAGACCACGGTATTCAACTGCCTGACCGGTTTCTACAAGGCCTCCGGTGGGCATATCGAGTTGAACGCGCGCGGTGAGAAAACCAACGTCATCAAAATGCTCGGGGAACCGTTCAAGGCGACTGACTTCGTGTCGCCCAAAAGCTTCGCCAGTCGGCTCTTCTACAAGATGTTCGGGGGGACGCACCTGATCAACCGTGCCGGGCTGGCACGGACTTTCCAGAACATCCGCCTGTTCAAGGAAATGTCGGTGCTGGAGAACCTGCTGGTGGCCCAACACATGTGGGTCAACCGCAACATGCTGGCCGGCGTCCTCAACACCAAGGGTTATCGAAAGGCTGAAAGCGATGCGTTGGACCACGCTTTTTACTGGCTGGAGGTGGTGAACCTGGTGGACTGTGCCAACCGTTTGGCCGGTGAGCTGTCCTACGGCCAGCAACGGCGTCTGGAGATTGCCCGGGCCATGTGCACGCGGCCGCAGATCATCTGCCTCGACGAACCGGCCGCCGGCCTTAACCCTCAGGAAACCGAAGCGCTGAGCGCGATGATCCGGCTGCTGCGTGACGAGCATGATCTGACCGTGGTGCTGATCGAACATGACATGGGCATGGTAATGAGTATTTCCGACCACATCGTGGTACTGGACCACGGCAACGTGATCGCCGAGGGTGGGCCTGAAGCGATTCGCCACGATCCGAAAGTGATTGCCGCCTACCTGGGTGCCGACGAAGAGGAGGTGGTATGACTCAACCGATCCTCGAACTCAAAGAACTGGACGTGTTCTACGGACCGATCCAGGCCCTGAAAAAAGTTTCGTTGCACATCAACGAAGGGGAAACCGTCAGCCTGATCGGCTCCAACGGCGCCGGCAAGTCGACCTTGCTGATGTCGATTTTCGGTCAGCCGCGAGCCGCCGACGGGCAGATTATCTACCGGGGCGTGGACATCACCCACAAGTCGTCCCACTACATCGCGTCCAACGGTATCGCGCAGTCGCCGGAAGGGCGACGGGTGTTCCCCGACATGACGGTCGAAGAAAACCTGCAGATGGGCACCATCCCGATTGGGGACCAGTACGTCACCGAAGACATGCAGCGGATGTTCGAGCTGTTTCCGCGGCTCAAGGAACGGCGCAATCAACGGGCGATGACCATGTCCGGTGGCGAACAGCAAATGCTCGCCATCGCCCGCGCCCTGATGAGCCGCCCCAAGTTACTGTTGCTCGATGAGCCAAGCCTGGGGTTGGCGCCGATCGTGGTGAAACAGATCTTCGCCACTCTGCGCGAGCTGGCGGGCACCGGCATGACTATCTTCCTGGTGGAGCAGAACGCCAACCATGCCCTTCGGCTCTCGGACCGGGCGTATGTGATGGTCAACGGCGAGATCCGCCTGAGCGGCACCGGCAAGGAGCTGCTGGTGAACGAGGAGGTGCGTAACGCCTACCTGGGCGGGCACTGAGTCACTGTTGAACTATCCACAGCCCCGGAGCGCAATCGCCGGGGCTTTTTTACACCTCCCCCCTGCCGGATCGAACCGGCATCGCGATGCAGCACATCCAGCATTGAAGAGACCAAACCACCGCTATCGTCGGATCGCCGCCCGGAGCAGGCTCGATCCCACAAGATGTCAGTGGTGCCCTTTCGGTGAATTGTGGAAAACAATATTCGCAACCTGCTAAAGCGCGACATAAAGACGCTGCAATTGGCTGTTTTTCCACAGCTTTGACTTGTCCCCGTTTGCTGTGGAGCTGGCTGTGGGTAACGTGGGTGCAACTGTCTACAGGCCTTGATTGGCGTGGTGTGTGGCGTTGTGGCTGTTTTTTGATCAGGCGTTTTTCCATGACCCTGAGCCGCGCTTGTCAACCTTTTTATTGTCGATGCTGCGCGGGTGAAAAGAGCGCGGCGAGCCTGTGGATAAGTCTGTGGTTAAACTCTGGAAAGACTCGGGAAAGCACCGTGGTTACTGGCGTGGAGCCATCGCTCATTTGACTGGCCGGTCGCGTCTGTGGGCGATGCCTGCACGCGGGGGTATCACGGGTCAAGCAAAAAACTTTCGAATCACCCCGCAAAGCCTTGTGGATAGCGCTTCTTGCGGTTTGGCACTTGCCCCCAAAGACTGTGGACGGGGTTGTGGATAAGGTGCGTGCAGGTGGCTGCAAGCCCCGGTGGACATGGCGCTGAAGGCGTTGAGCGTTTTTTGTACAGTTGGCAGGCCCGGTCACACCGGCCTCGGCGGCGACAGTGGCCCACGGTGCTCAATTGCCGAGCGCCAGTTGCCGCTGTTTGTCAGGCCGGGCATGCTGCCAGCTGAATGTTTATTTCAATGGCTGCGCATCAGCCCAACTGAGGAGAACACGATGTCCAACACCCTGTTTATTACTGGCGCGACGTCCGGTTTTGGTGAAGCCTGTGCCCGCCGTTTTGCCGAGGCGGGTTGGAAGTTGGTACTGACAGGCCGTCGTGAGGAACGCCTCAATGCCTTGTGCGCCGAATTGTCGAAGCAGACTGAGGTCCATGGCCTGGTGCTCGACGTGCGTGATCGCAAGGCCATGGAAAACGCCATTGCCAACCTGCCGCCGTCCTTCACCACCCTGCGCGGGCTGATTAACAACGCGGGCCTGGCCCTGGGCGTGGACCCTGCGCCCACGTGCGATCTGGATGACTGGGACACCATGGTCGACACCAACATCAAAGGCCTGATGTACAGCACTCGCCTGCTGTTACCGCGCTTGATCGCCCATGGTCGTGGCGCCGGGATCATCAACCTTGGCTCCATCGCCGGCAACTACCCGTACCCTGGCAGCCACGTTTATGGCGCGAGCAAGGCTTTCGTCAAACAGTTCTCGCTGAACCTGCGTTGCGACCTGCAAGGCACGGGCGTGCGGGTCAGCAACATCGAGCCGGGCCTGTGTGAAAGCGAGTTTTCGCTGGTGCGTTTCGCCGGTGATCAGGCCCGTTACGACGCGACCTATGCCGGCGCCGAGCCGATCCAGCCGCAGGACATCGCCGAAACGATCTTCTGGGTGCTCAATGCTCCGGCGCACATCAACATCAACAGCCTGGAGCTGATGCCGGTGAGCCAGACCTGGGCTGGGTTCTCCATTGAGCGCAATGGTGGCAAGGCTTAAGACCGCGTTATCGTTCTTCGCGAGCAAGCCCGCTCCCACAGGGGAAATGTGTTGTGTCCAGTATTGCAGACACTCCACAGATGCAATGTGGGAGCGGGCTTGCTCGCGAAGGCGCCGGAACAGGTAAAACATGACATAAGGTAGACTCCCCTCCCAACAACCTCACCGCACCCCGCGGTGTTCAAGGTTTTCAGAGGAGGCTACGTGAGTAACCGAGGTGAGCAGGTACTGCTCAAACAATCGACGATTCTGATGTTCGCCGTGGCGATCGCCGGCATTGTCACTGGGTTTGTTTCCGGATCCCAATCCATCCTGTTCGATGGTTTCTTTTCTTTGATCGCGACCTTCATCAAGGTCCTGATGCTGATTACCGCCAAGCTGATTGCCAAGCAAAGCAACCAGCGCTTCCAGTTCGGCTACTGGCACCTGGAGCCGATGGTCCTGTTGATCGAAGGCAGCTTCCTGGTGCTGATTGCGATCTACGCTTTTCTCAACGGCGTGTTCGGCATCATCAACGGTGGCCGCGAGATCGAGCTAGGGCTGGTGATTATCTATGCGGCGGTGTTTACCGTTGTCGAGTTCGCCTATTTCTTCTACGTCCGTTATCGCAACCGTAAGCTGAAATCGTCGCTGATCCAGTTCGACAACATCAGTTGGCTGGTGGACGCGATGCTGTCGGTTGGCTTGTTGGTGAGCTTCCTCACCGCGTTGCTGCTCAAGACCCAGGGGTATGGCGAGTGGGCGGTCTACGTCGACCCGTTGATCCTGATTCTGCTGGCCCTGAGCATGCTCGCACCGGCGTTGAAGATTCTTAAACCGGCGCTGCGCGATGTGCTGGGGATTGCCCCGGACCAACTCGACGACACGGTGCGTCAGGTGATGGACGAGGCCAAGGCCGAGCATGGCTTTGCCGACTACATCTCCTATGTGCAGAAGCATGGGCGGGCGCGGTTTATCGAGATTCATGTGGTGTTGCCGGCCGACTACCGACTGGACAACGTGACCACGCTGGATGCGCTCCGTGACCAGATCTCGGCGAAGCTCGGCAAGCCGGATGCGGCGCGCTGGCTGACGATCAGTTTTACCGGTGATCGCAAGTGGATTGCGGGCTGAGTCGGTGAGCTGTGGCGAGGGAGCTTGCTCCCGTTCGGGTGCGAAGCCGCCTGCGGTGTGCCTGACAAAATCAGGGGCTGCTGCGGCAGCCCAGCGGGAGCACGCTCCCTCGCCACAGGGTTAGCGCAGATATTCAACCAGGCCGCGATAGCAGGTCGCCAAGTGGTAAGGCGTGGTTGACGGCATGTCACGGCGGCTGACTGCGCCGTTGGCGTCCAGGCATTCGTACCAGCCACCGGCATGCAGGAAGCGCTGCTGCAACGCACGCAACTGGCGCGCAATCAACGCTTCGCTGTCCGGGCGCAGGGTCAGGGCACGCAGATATTCGGCCTGGGCCCAGATACGCTGGGTTTCATCGCGAGGCCGACCGTCCAGGTTAGGGTCGAGCATGGCGCGCACGGCGCCGGTCTGGTCATTGACCCCTTGCTGCTCGGTCGCGCCGAAGGCTCGGGTCAAGGATGTGTGCAGTTTCGAGCCGCGCAGCAACGGCGAAGACTCCAACAGGAAAAACCACTCGAACTGGTGCCCAGGTTCAAACCAGTTGTCCTCGAGCCCCAGCGGTTTTTCCATCATCACGCCGTCATCGGGGTGGATAAAGCGCTTGTACAGGCCGTCGCACAGGGCGACAAGGGCGCTTTGCACGGCAGCATCTTCACGGACCGAGAGGGTCGCGAGGAAGGCTTCGGCCAGGTGCATCAAGGGATTCTGCAAGGGCCCGACATTGAGCGCCGACCAGTCGCGATCCAGGCTCGCCTCGTACAGTCCGCCCTCAATGGCGAAGCGCTGGGCAATCACTTCCAGCGCGGCATTGAGCACCGACTCCACCAGCGGCTCGCGCACCTTGCCCCAGTAATGGGCGCAGGCGAACAGGATGAAGGCGTGGGTGTAGAGGTCTTTGCGCTGATCCAGCGGCGCGCCGTGGGCATCGATGCTGTAGAACCAGCCGCCGTGTTCGGCATCGTGGAAGTGCCGCTGCAAGGAGCGGAACAATGCAGCGGCGCGCTCTTCGGCGGCCGGCACTTCGCCGATCAGGCTGGAAAACAGGTACAGCTGTCGCGCGCAGGCCATGGCCCGGTAGCGCTGGGGCGGCAATGGCCGGTGTTCGGCGTCCAGCGCCTCATACGGCAACGCCATGTCTGCATTCCAGCCGGGGCCTTGCCAGAGCGGCACGATGACGTCCCGAAAATGCTGCTGCACCGTGGCGAACAGGGCGGTCAATTCAGGCTGGGGGGCAGAGCGGGGAGCATGAGGCATTGGCTGGCGTCGTCACGGCGGGAGTGTTTGCGCGACATGGTAGCAGGCCTGAGAGAAGCAGTGTCTGTCCGGCCCTCATCGCGAGCAGGCTCGCTCCCTCACTAGCCCTGCGCACACAGTTCCATTGTGGGCGCGAGCCTGCTCGCGATGGGGTCGGTACTGACGATAGAAAACTCAGCCGGCGAGCAACCAGACGCCGGTCGCCGCCGACGCTGCACCCGCCACCCGAACCAGCGGCGCCGCCGCTTGCGGCAACACGCGTACCACCGCATAACCCGCCGCATGCAAAGCCGCCGTCGCGGCGACAAAGCCGATCGCATAGGTCCAGGGGCTGGACATGTCCGGCAGTTCCAGGCCGTGAGCCACGCCGTGGAACAACGCAAACAGCGCGGTGGCGGCGATGGCCAGGCTCAAGGGCGGCCGCACGGCCAGCGCCACGGCCAGGCCCAGCGCCAGCACCGACGCGGCAATCCCGTTTTCCAGCGCCGGCAGGTTCAAACCTTCAAACCCCAGCATGCCGCCGATCAGCATGGTGGCGACGAACGTACACGGCAGCGCCCAACGTGCTGCGCCTTGTTGCTGCGCGGCCCACAACCCGACAGCGAGCATCGCCAGCAAGTGGTCGAGCCCGCCAATCGGGTGGCTGATGCCGGCCAGCAAACCGTTGTCGCCATGGCCGGGGTGGGCGAAGGCCAGTGCCGGTGTGAGCAGCAGGGTTGCAGCGGCGAATAGGCGTTTGAGTGTCATGGATAAGCTTCCTTGTTGATAACCCGTGTGGATAAGTCTCAGGCGGTGGTCAGCAGCCCCTGGCGTTCGATGAAGGCAATGATTTCTTCAAGTCCCTGGCCGGTTTTCTGATTACTGAAGACAAACGGCTTGCCGTTGCGCATGCGTCGGGTGTCGCTGTCCATCAACGAAAGTGATGCGCCCACCAGCGGCGCCAGGTCGATCTTGTTGATCACCAGCAGGTCGGATTTGCAGATTCCCGGCCCGCCCTTGCGCGGCAGCTTGTCGCCAGCCGAGACGTCGATCACGTAGATCGTCAGGTCCGAGAGTTCCGGGCTGAAGGTGGCCGACAGGTTATCGCCGCCGGACTCCACCAGAATCAGGTCCAGCCCCGCAAAGCGCCGGTTCAGTTGATCCACCGCTTCAAGGTTGATCGAGGCGTCTTCGCGGATCGCCGTGTGCGGGCAGCCACCGGTTTCCACGCCGATGATCCGCTCGGGGGCGAGGGCTTCGTTGCGCACCAGAAAGTCGGCGTCTTCGCGGGTGTAGATGTCGTTGGTGACCACTGCCAGGTTGTAGCGATCACGCAACGCCAGGCACAAGGCCAGGGTGAGGGCGGTTTTGCCGGAACCGACCGGGCCGCCGATGCCAATGCGCAGAGGTTGTGCGTTCATGTGATTCTCCAAAATAACAGGCCCTAGGAACGAAACAGGCGGCTGTACTGGCGCTCATGGGCCATGCACGCCAGGGACAGGCCGAAAGCGGCGCTGCCGTAATGGTCGGGGTCGATGCTTGAGGCGTTCTGCTGCGCTTGTTGCAGCAGCGGCAGCAGTTCGCTGGTGAGGCGTTGCGCGGCTTGCTGGCCCAGCGGCAGGGTTTTCATCAGCACCGCGAGCTGGTTTTCCAGCCAGCTCCAGAGCCAGGCAGCCAGCGCGTCTTGCGGGCTGATCTGCCAGGCGCGGGCGGCCAGCGCCCAACCGAGGGCCAGATGGGGCTCGCCGTGTTGTGCAAGAAACGCACGGGCGGCGTCATCAAGTTCCGGCAAGCCGTTGAGCAGTTGTTGCAGGGAGTAGCCCATTTGCCGGCTCTCTTGATGCAACTCGCGGGTTTCGCGGCTGGCGCGGTGTTCTTCACCGCGTTGGCGCAACGCGGGCCAGTCTTCGCAGGCCGCAGCGGTGCAATGGGCAAACAGCAGTGGCGCCTCGAAGCGCGCCAGGTTCAGCAGGAGTTGGTCGCTGATCCAGCGCCTGGCAGAGGTCGGGTCGCTGACACGGCCGTTGTCCACCGCCATTTCCAGACCTTGTGAATAGCTGTAGCCGCCAATCGGCAATTGCGGGCTGGCCAGGCGCAGCAGCGCCCAGGCCGGGTTCATAAACGCACGCCGAACTGGTGCAGTTTCGGCGGATAGTTGAAGTCTTCGTCGCCGTGCCGTGAATGATGATGACCGCCACCGTAAGCACCGTGTTCCGGCTGGAACGGGGCTTCGATGCTGTCGGTGCGGGCGCCCAGTTGTTCGAGCATGGCTTTGAGCACGTAGTCGTCGAGCAGTCGCAGCCAACCGTCACCGACTTGCAATGCAACGTGGCGATTGCCCAGGTGATACGCGGCGCGGGTCAATTCCAAGGCATTGGCGCAGGTGACGTGCAACAAGTGTTCGGGGCGGGCGCACACCCGCACCACGCGGCCGTCTTCGGCTTGCAGGCATTCGCCATCATGCAGTGGCGGCTGACCGCGCTCCAGAAACAACCCGACGTCTTCACCTTCGGCACTGAAACAGCGCAGGCGGCTTTTACTGCGCGCCTCGAAGTTCAGGTGCAATTCGGCGGCCCAGAGGGGTTGAGGGTCGATTCTGCGGTGAATCACCAGCATCGGAAGGCTTCCTTGCAAAGGACAATGCTCAGGCTAGAGCAAGGGGCTTGCCAATCGGACGAGACGTAGGAAATCCCTGACAGAGCGTAGTAGGTGTTTCAAGATGTTGCAGGATTTTGGGTGGTGTTGGTGCGTGAAGGACTCTTAATGCACCAAATGTGGGAGCGGGGCCGCTCCCACAGGGGTTACTCGGTACTGCCCAGCCCTTGCCAGTGCTTGAGGCCGATAAAGATAAAACGCAGTTGCTGCGTAATCTTCACCTGGGGCGTCAGGTGTTCGGGCAAGGCTTCGGCGGGCGGGTCGATGATGTCCGGCAGGGTCGCGAACACACTTTTGACGATCAGGTCGGCCATGACACTTAAACCGGCGAGATCGAGGTGTTGCAGCTTGGGCATCAACGAGAGGTCGGCCGCCAGGTCGGAGCTGATGTTGTCGCGCAGCGTACCAATGGCCAGGCGCACCGGCAGCGAGCCGCCATATTGTTCGCGCGCCAGAAACAGGAATTGCGAGCGGTTGGCTGCAACCACATCGAGAAAGATCCGCACCGAAGCGTCGATGATCCCGCCCATGACGAATTCATTGTGGCGCACCAGCCGGATGGTTTCGCGGAAGGTCTGGCCGACTTCACTGACCAGTTCCAGCCCCAACTGATCCATATCGGCAAAGTGCCGGTAGAAACCGGTGGGCACGATCCCTGCGGTTCTCGCCACTTCGCGCAGGCTCAGGCTGCCGAATCCACGTCCACCTTCCATCAGGTGGCGGGCAGCATCCATGAGGGCGTTGCGGGTCTGTTGTTTCTGTTCGGCGCGGGGCAGCATCGGGAGGCTGATTTCTGATCAAGGACAGCGGCGCACTCTAGCAAATCAGCTTTGTCGGCGTCGAACTTGCGTAGGGCGATTGTGCGAAGGAAGTGCTGCTTATAGAAAGTCAAAGCCCGATCCAGGGATCGGGCTTTTTTCCAGGGCCGCCATGGGCTCAGCTCACAGCGCTGTTGCGTTCGATCACACGGTCACCACCACCTTCGGCGACGGTTTGGCCTTGTGGGGTGCGGTCATAGCCATCTTCAACCAGGCCTTTCTCTTCGAGGCGATCACGGCCACCTTCGGCGACGGTCTGACCTTGTGGGGTGCGGTCGTAGCCATCTTCAACCAGGCCTTTTTGTTCAAGGCGATCACGGCCGCCTTCAGCGACGGTTTGACCTTGTGGGGTGCGGTCATAGCCATCTTCAACCAGGCCTTTCTGTTCAAGGCGATCACGACCCCCTTCAGCGACGGTTTGAGTGAAAACCGAGTGGCTGTCTTTGACTTGAGGGGTTGCTTGCTCGGCGGCTGGCAGGGCGAACGCGTTGGCGGCCAGAATCGAGAGGGTCAGGCCAAGCAGTAATGGGCGTTTCATGATGGGGTGCTCCTTGGAAGGGCGATAAAGTGGGTACGGAGGCAATGCTACTCTCGATAAGTCGATATAAAAGTTCATAAAGACAATGGTAATAATCAACAGAATTGATTGTTCTGCGAAACGGCTCTAGACCGGGCGTTTCCGGCGGGTGCTTTTGCACTGAGGTGGGTATTTTCGACTCACTTGCGCATCGCAAGTGTGCGCAAGCGGTAACGCAGAGTTGGCTGGTCGGTCAGAAATCGACCGATTATTTCGCCCGGAAGGGGCATTTACGATTAAACCTGTGGGCTATTTGCCAGTCGTAGTCTCCATCGTCGGTCAGTTTTTGGCCTACCGTTCATAGGTGCGTCGCAGGTCGGGCGCTCAGTTGTCATCAGGAGTCCTGTGCAATGACGCGCACTCGTAAAATTCTGGCCTGGACCTTCACCAGCCTCGTGGTGCTGTTTGCCTTGCTGGTTCTGCTCATCGTGTTTTTCGACTGGAACCGGATCAAACCCCCGCTCAATGCCAAGGTGTCCGAAGAGCTGCACCGTGCGTTCGCCATCAATGGCAACCTCGCCGTGGTCTGGCAGCGTGAGGCTGACGAAGGCGGTTGGCGGGCCTGGGTGCCGTGGCCGCACGTGGTGGCTGAAGACTTGAGCCTAGGCAACCCAGAGTGGTCGAAACAGCCACAAATGGTCACGCTCAAGCGGGTTGAACTGCGGATTTCACCGCTGGCCCTGCTGGCGCAACGCGTGGTCATCCCGCGCATCGACCTGACGCAGCCCACTGCCGACCTGCAACGCCTGGCCGACGGTCGTGCCAACTGGGCGTTCACGCTTGATCCCAAAGACCCGAACGCTGAACCGTCCAACTGGGTGGTGGACATCGGCGCAATCGGTTTCGACAAGGGCCACGTCACCCTTGACGATCAAAGCCTGAAAACCCGACTCGACCTGTTGATCGACCCGTTGGGCAAGCCGATTCCGTTCAGTGACATCGTTGGCGACAGAGCGGCTAAAAAAGCCCTGGAAAAAGGCTCGGCCCCCCAGGATTACGCGTTCGCACTGAAGGTAAATGGTCAGTACCACGGTCAAAAACTCACGGGGCAGGGCAAGATCGGTGGCTTGCTGGCGTTGCAGGATGCGGCCAAGCCGTTTCCGTTGCAGGCACAAGCGACCATCGGCGACACCCGCATCGAACTGGCCGGCACCCTGACCGATCCACTGAACCTCGGTGCGCTGGACCTGCGGCTGAAACTGGCCGGTTCCAGCCTGGGTAACCTCTATCCCTTGACCGGCGTGACCCTGCCGGACTCACCGCCGTATGCCACGGACGGTCACTTGATCGCCAACCTGCATGAACCGGACGGTGCGACGTTCCGTTATGAAGCGTTCAACGGCACCATCGGCGGCAGTGATGTTCACGGCGACCTGGCGTATGTCGCCAGCCAGCCACGGCCCAGGCTCAGCGGGGCACTGGTTTCCAATCAATTGTTGTTCGCCGACCTCGCGCCGCTGATCGGCGCCGACTCCAACGCCAGGCAAAAGGCCCGCGGCGGTGAAAGCAAGCAACCGGCGGACAAGGTGCTGCCGGTCGATGCGTTCCGCACCGAGCGCTGGCGTGACATGGATGCGGATGTCGAGTTCACCGGCAAGCGTATTGTCCACAGCGAAAAACTGCCGTTCACGGACCTCTACACCCACGTGGTGCTCAGCGACGGCCAACTCAGCCTGGAGCCCCTGCGCTTTGGCGTGGCGGGCGGGAAGCTGGAGGCGCAGATTCGCCTCGACGGGCGCACCACGCCGCTGGAAGGCCAGGCCAAATTGACGGCGCGCGGCTTCAAGCTCAAGCAGTTGTTCCCGACCTTCGAACCGATGAAAACCAGCTTCGGTGAACTCAACGGTGACGCCGACATTGCCGGCACGGGCAACTCGGTGGCGGCGTTGCTGGGCAGTGCCAAGGGTGACGTGAAGATGCTGATCAATGACGGGGCAATCAGCCGTGAATTGATGGAACTGGCGGGGCTCAACGTCGGCAATTACGTGGTCGGCAAAATCTTTGGCGACAAGGACGTGAAGATCAACTGTGCGGCGGCAGACTTCGGGGTCAAGAGCGGTCTGGCGACCACCCGCCTGTTCGTGTTCGATACCGAGAACGCCATCATCTACATCGACGGCACGGCGAACATGGCCAGCGAACAACTGGACCTGACCATCACGCCGCAATCCAAGGGCTGGCGGCTGATCTCCCTGCGTTCACCGCTGTATGTGCGCGGCAAGTTCATCAAGCCGGAGGCGGGCGTGAAAGGTGTACCGTTGATGCTGCGGGGCGCCGGGATGGTGGCGCTCGGCGTGATTGCCGGGCCCGCGGCCGGGCTGCTTGCACTGGTCGCACCGAGCGGTGGGGAGCCGAATCAATGCGCGCCGTTGCTGGCACAAATGAAAGAAGGCAAGGCCCCGGTGACGGTCCAACCCACCCGGTAATGGGCTGTCTGTCTCGGCCCATCGCGAGCAGGCTCTCTCCCTCCCTTGACCTGTTGAACACCGCAGATCAGAGGTGGGAGCGAGCCTGCTCGCGATGGCGGTCGTGCAGTGCTTACAAATCCTTCAGGATGTCCGCCATGTCATCGGCGTGTTCTTCTTCCTGGGCCAGGATGTCTTCGAAGATCCGCCGGGTGGTGGGGTCTTTTTCGCCAATGTACTGGATGATTTCGCGGTAGCTGTCGATGGCGATGCGTTCGGCCACCAGGTCTTCGTAGACCATCTCCCTGAGTGTATTACCAGCCACGTACTGGGCGTGGGAGTTCTTGGACAGCAGGTCGGGGTTGAACTCCGGTTCGCCGCCCAGTTGCACGATGCGCTCGGCCAGTTTGTCGGCATGTTCGGCTTCCTGAGTGGCGTGTTCCAGGAACTCATCGGCGGCCACGGCGGCTTTCAAGCCGTTGGCCATGAAGTAGTGCCGTTTGTAGCGCAGCACGCACACCAGTTCGGTGGCCAGCGACTCGTTGAGCAAGCGCAGGACCTCCTTGCGATCAGCGCTGTAGCCTTCGGTCACGGCGCCATTCTCGACATGTTTGCGGGCGCGTTTGCGCAGGGTGCTTACATCTGACAATTGCAGGTCACTCATCTCGATCTCCTCGGGCTATCGGCGGTTCTCCACGCTCTGTTGGCGTGATCGCTACTTAAGGTGTGAGTGATGAACGCGGCGAAAAGTTTTATCCGATTGACCACAAACGGTCAGGACTGCTCATGGCCTCGACCACCGGGCGAGGCGTGAGGGTTTGAAGCCAGAGTTCTTGAGTGTCATAGACTGGACGTAAAGGTGTCATCTTCGATGGCGATGCTCGTGGCCGATGCCTTGGCCCACTCTCTGTTCACAAGGATGTTTGCCCATGTCGCAAGCGACTGCCACGCGTTACCCGTTGGTGCTGGTGCCGGGAATGCTCGGGTTTATCCGGCTGCTGTTCTATCCGTACTGGTTCGGGATCGTCTCGGCGTTGCGCCGGGGCGGGGCGGTGGTGTTTGCGGTGCAGGTTTCCCCTATCAACTCCAGCGAGGTGCGTGGTGAGCAGTTGCTGACGCGCATCGAGGCGATTTTGCGTGAGACCGGTGCGCAAAAGGTCAATCTGTTTGGTCACAGCCAGGGTTCACTGACCGCCCGTTATGCCGCCGCCAAGCGGCCGGACTGGGTGGCGTCGGTCACCTCGGTCGCCGGTCCCAACCATGGCTCGGAACTGGCGGATTATCTGCAAAAGAACTACCCGCACGACAGCGCGAAGGGCCGTGTGCTGAGTGTCGTATTGCGCGCGGTGGCGTGGGTGATGGGCGTGCTGGAAACCGGTTGTCGCGGGCCGAAGCTGCCGGTGGATGTCCACGCCTCGCACCAATCGCTGACCACTGAAGGGGTGGCGCTGTTCAATCAACGTTATCCACAGGGCTTGCCGGATACCTGGGGCGGGCAGGGCCCGGAGGTGGTCAACGGCGTGCGCTACTACTCCTGGTCCGGCACCTTGCAACCGGGCAAGACCGACCGCGGCGGCAACCTGTTCGACGGCACCAACCGCAGTTGCCGGTTGTTCGCCCGCACCTTCGTGCGCGAGGCCGGACATTGCGATGGCATGGTCGGGCGCTACAGCTCACACCTGGGCACGGTGATCGGGGATGAATACCCGCTCGATCACTTTGACATCGTCAACCAGTCACTGGGGCTGGTGGGCAAGGGGGCCGACCCGGTACGGCTGTTCGTTGAACATGCGCAGCGGTTGAAGGCAGCCGGCGTGTAGCCGTTTTTGTGGCGAGGGAGCTTGCTCCCGCTCGAGCGCGAAGCGGTCGCAAACCAGGCGATCCTGGACACAGGCCTCAGGGTTGCTGCGCAAGCGAGCGGGCCACCAACCCAGCGGGAGCAAGCTCCCTCGCCACAGAAGTTCAAGCGCGGCCAAGCACCGTGGTCCAGCGCTCGGAAAGAATCACCCCGCCCAATGTCAGCAAGCCACCGACCAGGTGATACAGCGCCAATTGTTCATGCAGCACCACGGCGGCGATCAGCGCGGTAATCAGCGGCAGCAGGTTGAAGAACAACGTGGTCCGGCTCGGCCCCAGGCGCACCACCGCTTGCATCCACGCCAGTGGGGCAGCCATTGAGGCCAGCAGGCAGGCATACAGCACCAGCGGAATGTTCTGCAGGGTCGGGCCGACTTTCGGCGAGGCCAGGAACAGCGGAAACAGCACCACCACCGCCACCAGCACCTGTAAGTACAGCAACACCAGCGGTGGCAGACGCAACTGCCATTTTTTCAGCAGGGTGCTGTAGATCGCATACGCCAGCGTGGCGATCAGCATCATCGCGTCGCCCAGGTTGACGCCATGCTCCAGCAGCGTGCCGAGGCTGCCGGACGACACCACCACCAGTACCCCGGCAAACGACAACACCGCGCCGGCCAGTGCGCCGGCAGTCAGGCGCTGGCCGAGGCTGACAATCGCCATGGCCAATGACATCAACGGCATCAGCGACAGGATGATGCCCATGTTGGTGGCCGAGGTCATCGTCGCGGCGAAGTAGGCCAGGCTCTGATACACCGCCATGCCTAGCACGCCAAGGACGAAGATCTTGCCCAGGTTCGGGCGAATCACCGCCCAGTGCGTCATCACCGGTTTGAGCATGAACGGGGTGAACAGCATCCCGGCGAGCAGCCAGCGATAGAAACCGATCTCGGCCGGGAAGATTGCGCCGACCGCCAGTTTGTTGATCACGGTGTTGCCGGCCCAGATGAAAATGGCCAGCAAGGGATAAGCGTATTGCATGAGGGGAAACCAGAGCGTTAATGAAGCGTGATTATCCGCTTGTCTGGATCAAAGCCTATACTTCGATCCAGACAACCTGCCTCTGATTCCGGACAGCATGAACAGTAAACACATCGATCTGCTGGATTTCAGCGAACTGCCGTCCCCGGTGTACTTCCGTTACGCCGACTTTGACGTTCACGAGTACGCTTCGGCCCACCACCACCCGTGGGGCACGCTGGAGTATTCGGCTCACGGCGTGCTGCACATGGACATCGAAGGCAGCCGCTTCATGTCGCCGCCGCAGTACGCGGTGTGGGTGCCGCCTCAGACCGAGCACAGCTTCTACAGCAACCAACCGGTCAACTATCGGGCTGTCTGCCTGGCACCGCTGCTGTGCCAGGACTTGCCGCATCAGGCTTGCACCCTGGCGATCAGCGACATCCTCAAGGCGATCCTCAAGGACTTTGCCGCCCGCGACGTGAAAATCCCCGAACACCCGGCCGATAAACGCCTGGCCGAGGTACTGGTCGACCAGCTTCAGCAAGCGCCTGTGCATAACTGCTATTTGCCTTACGCCAGCAGCGCCGGATTGCTCGGCATACTCGAAGCCTTGCAGGCCTCGCCAGGCGATAACCGCCCGCTGGCGCAGTGGGCGCAGTTGATCCATGTCAGCGAACGAACCCTGGCCCGGCAGTTCGTTCGCGAGTTGGGCATGAGTTTTGGTGAGTGGCGTCAGCGCTTGCGTTTTCTGGCGTCGATCGAGGCGCTGGACAGTTCCCGCAGCATTCAGGAAATCGCTTTCGACATGGGCTACAGCACGGCGTCGGCGTTTATCGCGATGTTCCAGCGCCAGGCCGATTGCACGCCCGAGCAATACCGCCGGACCAGCCTTGGATAGTAGGTGAAGGTGTAACAAGCTTTGTCTACACTTCACGGAAGGCTGCGCCCATCGGCGCGGTAACAAGGAGAAAACTCCATGAAGATGCTGCGTATCCCTTTGTTGATGATCGGCCTGCTGCTCTGTTCCCAGGGGTTTGCCGCCACCGCCCAACAGAACAAAATGACCACCTGCAATGCCGACGCCACCGCGAAAACCCTCAAGGGAGATGAGCGCAAAGCCTTCATGAGCACCTGCCTCAAGGCTGCACCCGCAGCCAACGATGCCGCCAAGCCGATGACGCCTCAGCAAGAAAAAATGAAAACCTGCAACGCCACCGCCGCCACCCAGGCGCTGAAGGGCGATGCACGCAAAGCCTTCATGAGTGATTGCCTGAAGAAAAAGTAAGCTGCGCCCCCCCTGTAGGAGCAAGTCTTGCTCTCGATGAACGATGACGCGGTCATCAGTTCCACCGCGGGCAAGCCTTGCTCCTACAGGGGTGATGTCATCCGCTCGCTTCAATGCCCGAACGCTGGCAGACTGCCAATCCTTTTACGCCGTTTGTTTTGAGGCTGTATGCCAACGTTTTCTCAGCGTCACGTGTTGCTGTTGGTCAGTTGGGTGATCATTTTTGGTGGCCTGCTGCTGGTGTTGCCCCTGCGATTGTTACCCAGTTTGCTGGCCGGGTTGCTGGTCTTCGAGCTGGTCAACATGCTCACCCCGCAACTGCAACGATTGATCGAAGGGCGGCGTGCGCGCTGGCTGGCCGTGGCCTTGCTGGGCACGCTGGTGGTGAGTGTACTGGCGCTGATTTTTGCTGGTGCGATCAGTTTTCTGCTGCATGAGGCGGAAAACCCCGGAGCTTCCCTGGACAAATTCATGGCCGTGGTCGACAAGGCCCGCGGCCAGTTACCACCGTTCATTGATGCCTACTTGCCGGCCAGTGCCGCCGAATTTCGCGTGGCCATCGGCGAGTGGTTGAGCAAACACCTGAGCGACCTGCAACTGGTCGGCAAAGACGCTGCGCACATGTTCGTCACGTTGCTGATCGGCATGGTGCTGGGGGCGATCATCGCCTTGCAGCGCATCCCGGACCTGACCCAGCGCAAACCCCTGGCGGCGGCGCTGTTCGACCGTTTGCACCTGTTGGTCCAGGCGTTTCGCAACATAGTGTTTGCACAGATCAAGATTTCCCTGCTCAACACCTTTTTCACCGGGATCTTCCTGGCGGTGGTCCTGCCGATGTTCGGGATCAAACTGCCGCTGACCAAAACCCTGATCGTACTGACCTTCCTGCTCGGGCTGTTGCCGGTGATCGGCAACCTGATCTCCAACACCCTGATCACCATCGTCGGTTTGTCGCTGTCGATCTGGGTGGCGGTGGCAGCGCTGGGCTACCTGATCTTTATCCACAAGCTGGAATACTTCCTCAACGCGCGGATTGTCGGCGGGCAGATCAGTGCCAAGTCGTGGGAGTTGCTGCTGGCGATGCTGGTGTTCGAGGCCGCGTTCGGCTTGCCAGGGGTGGTGGCGGGGCCGATTTATTACGCGTATTTGAAGAGCGAGTTGAAGCAGATCGGGATGGTCTGATTCCCGAGATGTATTGCCTGGCAGGGCCCCTTCGCGAGCAAGCCCGCTCCCACATTTGATCGCGAGTGTTCACACATCGTGTGTTCACAGGAGATTCAGTGTGGGAGCGGGCTTGCTCGCGAAGCAGGCGCTGCGGTCTTGCGGATCAGGCCTGAGTGCCGTACCGCTTCATCGCTTCGATCGCCAACCCGCTGCCGATGCTGCCGAAGATGTTGCCTTCCACATGCCGCGCGTTCGGCAGCATCGCCGAGACGCTGTTACGCAGCGCCGGTATCCCGCTCGAACCCCCGGTGAAGAACACCGTGTCGACCTGATCAACGCGCACATTGGCGTCGTTCAACAGTTGGGTCACGCTGTTGCGCACGCGCTCCAGCAAGCCGTCGATGGCCGACTCGAACAGCGCCCGGCTCAGTTCCACGCTCAAACCCGGCTCGATGCGGTCCAGTGGTACGTGACGGTTGTCGGCGTGGGTCAGCTGGATCTTGGTCTCTTCCACTTCCATGGCCAGCCAGTGCCCGGCGCGTTGTTCGATCAGCTTGAACAGGCGGTCGATGCCGCCCGTGTCTTCGATGTCGTAACGCATGCTGCCCAGGGCCAGTTGGGTTTTTTGCGAGTACACCGAGTTGATCGTGTGCCAGGTCGCCAGGTTCATGTGCTGGCTGGTGGGCATGTAGGCGCCGCTCTTCATCCGGCTACCGTAGCCGAACAGCGGCATCACGCCGGTCAGCGAGAGTTGCTTGTCGAAATCGGTCCCGCCGACATGGACGCCGCCAGTGGCGAGGATGTCGTCCTGACGGTGATCCATGCCGCGCCGCTCGGGCGACAGGCGCACCAGGGAAAAGTCGGACGTACCACCGCCAATGTCGACAATCAGTACCAGCTCTTCACGCTCGATGGTCGACTCGTAGTCGAAGGCTGCCGCGATGGGTTCGTACTGGAACGACACTTCCTTGAAGCCAATCGCCCGTGCCACGTCGACCAGGGTGTCTTCGGCTTCTTTGTCGGCCATCGGGTCGTCATCGACAAAAAACACCGGACGGCCCAGTACCACTTCTTCGAACTCCCGGCCGGCTTCGGTTTCGGCACGCTTCTTCAACTGGCCGATGAACAGCCCGAGCAGGTCCTTGAACGGCATCGCCGTGCCCAGAACGCTGGTGTCGTGCTTGATCAGCTTGGAACCCAGCAGGCTCTTGAGCGAGCGCATCAAGCGGCCTTCGTAACCTTCCAGGTACTCGTGCAGCGCCAGTCGGCCGTACACCGGGCGGCGTTCTTCGATGTTGAAGAAGACCACCGAAGGCAGGGTGATCTTGTCGTCCTCCAGCGCAATAAGCGTTTCCATGCCAGGGCGCAGCCAGCCGACAGTGGAGTTGGACGTGCCGAAGTCGATACCGCAGGCACGGGCCGGAGATGCGTTTTTCATGTCTTTCGAGTTCCGGTTAAAAAACGGCCGCGCAGTGTATGCCAGTGCGGCGCAGAATCGAAGGCCGACTATCTGCTAAATCGCAGCTTAAAGCGCCTTGAAAGACTATCCTTGCTCCCCAAACTTACCGGCATGAGCCTGGCAGCCACACCGCGATCAAGTGATCCGCCCCGGCTGCCGATAAACTTCTGATGTGCCGCCCGGTCACAACCTTGAGACCGGTCAAGCCTATGGCCAGGCAAATGACGCAGGCTGTGCAGGCGGCGCGATATCGATAACGGATGGTGATTCCCGCGATGGACTTCAAAGACTATTACAAGATTCTCGGTGTGGAACCGACCGCTGACGATAAGGCGATCAAGGCCGCCTATCGCAAACTGGCGCGTAAATACCACCCCGACGTGAGTAAGGAAAAAAACGCCGAGGCCAAGTTCAAGGACGCTTCGGAAGCCTATGAAGCGCTGAAAAGCGCCGACAAGCGCGCCGAATATGACGACTTGCGCAAATACGGCCAGCACGGCCAACCGTTCCAGGGCCCACCGGGCTGGCAAGGGCGGGGTGGTGCCGGTGGTTTTGGCGGCGGACAGGACAGCGGCGATTTCTCGGACTTCTTCAGTTCGATTTTCGGCAACCGTGGTGGTGGTTTTGGAGGGGGACAGTCGGGCCGCAGTGCGGGTCGTCGAGGGCAAGACGTGGAAATGGAACTGGCGGTTTTTCTCGAAGAAACCCTGTCGAACGAGTCTAAAAAGATCAGCTTCCAGGTGCCGCAATACAATGCCGCCGGCCAGCATGTCAGCAACACCAGCAAAAGCCTGAACGTGAAAATCCCGGCAGGCGTGACCGATGGCGAGCGCATCCGCCTCAAAGGTCAGGGCGCACCGGGTATCGGTGGTGGCGCCAATGGCGACCTGTACCTGACGATTCGCTTCGCGCCGCACCCCAAGTTCGATGTCGAGGGCGAGAACCTCATCATCACCTTGCCGCTGGCACCGTGGGAACTGGCGTTGGGTGCTGAAGTGGCCGTGCCGACCCTGACCGGCAAGATCAACCTCAAAATCCCGGCTGGGAGCCAGAATGGCCAGCGTATGCGCGCCAAGGGCCACGGCCTGCTGAATAAGGCCGGTCATCGCGGTTATCTGTTTGTGCAACTGAAGGCCGTGATGCCCAAACACACCGACGAGGGCGTCAAGGCGTTGTGGCAAGAGCTGGCGAAGAAGGCCGCTTTTAATCCACGGGAGCACTTTTAATCCGCTAGACCCCTTTTGTTCCAAGAGCTACGGAGTCGTTGACTATGAGCAACCCCCTGATCGTTCAACTGGACATGGCAGAATTCTGTGAGGCGACCGATTTGTCGGACGTCTACGTGATCGAAATCGTCGAACACGGCATCCTCGAACCTCAGGGCTCCACGCCCAAGGACTGGCGGTTCAACGATGTTGAGCTGGCGCTGGCCAAACGCGCCGCCAAGTTGCGGCGCGACCTGGAGCTGGAATGGGAAGGCGTCGCCCTGGCGCTCGACCTGCTGGAAGAAGTGCAGCAACTGCGCGCCGAAAACCGGATGCTCAAGCAACGGCTGGCGCGGTTGGTGGTGGAGTAGGCGTCCTCGCAATACGTCAAGGCTCAACCGGTGGAGCCGGGCTCATCAACGATGGTTGCCATTCCGTTGCCATCGTTGATGAGTCAGATTTCCAGCGCCTATTTCTCTGCGTTTCTGATTGCACTGCCTAAATAAGGCAAACTATATCTATTAAGACCGCTCAGTGTGGCGTTGCCATTAGCGTCGTATTTCACAGAGTAGTACCTCGTAGCACCACTTGGTAGCGTCCTTGGTTCGGGAACAGGAGCGAGAGGGAATGCATAAGCTTCACCTTCTATCCAGTTGGGGCTGATGATTCCTACCTGTCCACCAGTGTCATTAACGCGGGGCTGTTGTCTTGGCGGAATCGGAGGGGGGACTTCGCTTTTAAGCCGAGGAGCGATGGGTTTATGAGTCGTTACTTCCGTATGAGATTTTCCGGTGATTGTCGGTATGTTTTCGTGTCTGGCCATGGACGTTGCCCCCTTATCAACGAAAGTCGGATTGGTTACACCCATCGTCATTTCTTTGGATCGCGCCGATAGGGGCGTAGCGGCGGGAGGTACTTGAGCGGTGTTGGAGATGAGGGGGTTTAAGCTAGACGCACTTGGTGACCTGGCTACCCCGCGCGATGACCCTGTAAAAAATTTGAAGAGCCCCATATGCCCCGTCGGATCCGAGGCATTCACCGGATCCCCCACGCAATACATATACGCATTCAACCCACCCTGCCCAAACGGGCTCAAAGTGTCCGGGCTATGAAAGCGCATCAACGTCGGGTTGTAAGCGCGGTAGCCGTTACCCAGCAAATACCAGTTGAGGCGCGGCTCGCGCAGTTCGCCGTTGAACCCCAGGCCCGTCGCAACCGCCTGCTGCGCAGACTGTTGGCCGTAGGCAGAATAGGCGATGGGGTTAGGCTTGTCCCCCGAGAGCTCGGTCAGGATGGAATTTTTGTTGTCGGTTGCCAGAAGGATGGTTCGTTGCATGAAGAGACCTTCCTTGTTGGGCTCGCTCATTAGGGCCTTCAGTTTTACTCGATCAACGTAGCGCTGGGTACTAGCAGATCTGATAGTAACGAAGGGTTGCAGCACGAAGGGTACCCATTCCGGTCAGGAAAAAAGTGGGACGTCTACGTGATCGAAATCGTCGAACACGGCATCCTCGAACCTCAGGGCTCTACGCCCAAGGACTGGCGGTTCAACGATGTTGAGCTGGCGCTGGCCAAACGCGCCGCCAAGTTGCGGCGCGACCTGGAGCTGGAATGGGAAGGCGTCGCCCTGGCGCTCGACCTGCTGGAAGAAGTGCAGCAACTGCGCGCCGAAAACCGGATGCTCAAGCAACGGCTGGCGCGGTTGGTGGTGGAGTAGTTCAGGAATGAACACTTAGCCTGTGGCGAGGGAGCTTGCTCCCGCTGGGCTGCGTCGCAGCCCCACAACCGGCGAATGGGAACCTTTAGAAGTATCCTCACTGCCCGTATTGGGACCGCTTCGCGCTGGAACGCCAGCCTGGTCCCGCGCGAGTGAGCTCCCACGCCACAGCGCAGCCTTGCAGCGAGTCTGGCGGGGCGAGGTTGTCAAGCGTCGGTCTACCAGCCACTGTCTTAACGAAATACACCACTAAAGCACCGCCCGTGACACCCTCGGCAACACCACGCTGAATGTCGTGCCGTCGGTTTCGCTGGAGCTGACTTCAATCGTGCCCTGATGCGCATCCACCACTTGTTTGACGATGAACAAGCCCAGCCCAAGACTGGTGGAAGGGCCGGCGAGTTCTTCACTGGCGCTGCGTACCAGCGGGTCGAAAATCGTCGGCAGTGCGTCGGCGGGGATCGGCTCGCCATGGTTGTGCATGGTCAGCGTCACCTGGTTTTCGCTGCCGATGATGCTCAGTGTCACCGGACGGTGATTGGCGCCGTGCTGCAGAGCGTTGCCGACCAGGTTCTGTAGAAGCTGGTCGAGGCGCGCGCGGTCCCAGACGCCGTGAGTGTCGCCTTCGATTTTCAGTTGTGAGTGGCAGGCGGGCTGCCCGGCATCGGCCTCGTCCAGCGCCGCTTTTGCGGCGGTGGTCAGGTCCATCGGTGCCGGTTCGATGGGCAGGTCGCTGCCCAAGCGGTTGCGCACCAGTTCCAGCAAGTCGTTCACCATCGCCGCCATGTGTCGGGTGCTGCTCTTGATGCTGGTCACGTAGCGTTGGGCGTCGGCGTCCAGCTTGGCCTTGCGCAGCAGTATCTCGGTGGACATGTTCACCGCTTGCAAAGGTGTGCGCAGGTCATGACCCAGAATGGCCAGGAAGATGTCTCGTGAGCGATTGGCCCGCTCGGCGTAGGCCGCGGTGGATTCAGCCAGGGCTTCGTCAATGGCTTCATTGAAACGGATCATGTCCTGCAAGTACGCCACATCCGGCGACTCCAGGCTGTTGACCCACAGGCGAATCACGCTGGCCCGCAAGTGGCGAAATTCAGAGGTCATCTGCACCAGATCAAACCCCACGTTATGCCGAAGTTCGCCATGGCTGGCGGCGGCTTGATTCAGGCTGGGGGTTTTCTCCGGGCCTTCGCCCTTGGCTTTGGCCGCTTGCTCACAGGCCGTTTGGGCGGTACGCATGTCTCGGGCAGCGGCCAACAGGATGGCTTTGGCGTGATCGCGCAAGGTGATGCGGTCGAACGAGTCGTCCGGGGTGATGCCTTTGGCGAATTGTTCCCACTCGTCGACGATGCGATCCACGTGTTGAACGATGAATTCAGCTAAACGCATGGTCGAAGCCTCGGGTAATGAGTGAGCATCATAACGCCATGGCACACACATGAAACAGCGCGTGGCGAGGGCATAAGACCAACGGAAAGTAAGGGTGTTACTTATGTATATTCAGCTCTTTAATAGTTGAACGGTAATGTGATGAGGTGGGCGTGAGGTGAGCAGGTTTTTAGTCTTTTGTTTTAGAGCGTGCTGCTTAAGCTGGTCACTTCTATCGTTATCTTTGGTTATTACATAATGTCTGAATTAAAAGGGTTGGATGACGTTGCGCAAAGTTCAATTAGTCCCGTTGAAAACTGCGGTCCTCACTATGTCCGTATTCTCCAGGCACTGCCGAGAGCCATACAATACGCGCCAGACTCCAGGTTGTTATCACTGGACGCTGCACCCGTAACTTTCCCCGATTGGTACATTCAGGCCTCCAGCCTCAACCGGCACTACCTCAAGGAACTGGTCGAGGAGCGCTGGCGCTTGCAGGCAAAGGTCGACGGCCCGCTGGAAAACTTGCAACAGGACATCCAGGCGTTCGCCAAACCCTTGCTTTCCATGCTCATCTGGTCGAATTTCAACAGCCGTGTCGACGTCAGCACGCTGACACTCAAGCTGTACATTCCGGACAGGATTATCTTTGGCATCGACAGTGGCGCCAGCCGTCAGCGCGAATCCACGTTGCTGGAGGCCGCGCTGCATAACTTCGAAGAACCGGAAACCGCTGCAGATTATTTCAGGACCGGTTCCGGCGTGTATGCCAGAAACTTTCGCGGGGAGTTGAAACTCGATAAAGCGATGACGGTGGCGAAAGTTGCAGCCCTGTGTCGGCGTCTGGACGTGGGCGCGCAGTATCAAACCCATATAAAAAGTGTCCTGTTACCGTCCGATCCAAAGGCGCGGCAATTATTGGAACAGAACGCGGCGGCCGCGCAGAAAGCGTCCTTTAACCTGTGTGCACTGATGGCTTACTTGAAAAAAGACATCAGCGAATATGCCTACGGCAAACTTCAGCAAGTGCGCGATAACAAACGCGATATCACCTTTCATGATCAGCCGCTGCACCAGCATCGATTATCGCTCATGGGCTTCCCGTTGCACGGCATCGTGTTGTTCAGTGCCGTGAGTCAGCCGTCCCGGCTCAAGCCGTTGGTCGATGCTTTGACGCCCGACGCGCTGAAGTTCTGGAGTAACTGGTCGCAGCGCGTGCCGGTACTACCGGGCAGTGATTATGACAAGTTCAAACTGCTGCAATCGTTCCTGGCCAACGGTCCGGCCGGCGTGCAGGAGGACATGCTGCGTCACGACGATATCTATCAGCAAAGCCGTTTGGATGGGCCTGTGATTGCCTATGTGCCGGACGATCCCCTGCACCCGCTGAAAGAGTACAACTCGTTCGCCGATTTCATGAAAGAGCTGATCAGCCAATTGCGCCAGCCGGAGTATCAGGCGTTTTTCAGCCGCTTCGTGAGGCAAAAGGACAAGGGCACATTTTTCGCCCGGGTCAACGAACGTCTGACGCGCATTGTCTGGCAGCAACGCGAGCCGTTGGACATGGGTCCCTGGTGGCGGGAAAGCGCAGTCGAAAACCCCACCGCCGAGCCCATCACCAACCGGATTGCTGGCGATCTGTGGCATTGGCTGTATGTCGAGCAGCGCGATAAAGCCATCGCCGATGCCCGGGTGATCGCAGTACCGACCGGCGACGAGGATGCAACGACACGCTGGAAGCGCCTGACCAGTTATCTGGACATCGGCTGGAACGTCTTCAACTTCGTCGGGATGTTGATTCCGGGCGTGGGCGAAGTGCTGTTGGGCGTGATGGTGGCGCAGATCATCGACGAACTGGTGGAGGGTCTCGAAGACTGGAGCAAGGGCGACCGGGACGAGGCCGCGTCCCACATCAATGGGGTGCTGATCAATTTTGCTCAATTGGCGTTGATGGGGGCCGGGCACGTACTGCCTCGGGGGGGCACGGCGATCAAACCCAGTGCGCTGATCGACAGCCTGAAACCGGTGGAGATGCCCGATGGCAAGACCCGCTTGTGGAAACCTGACGTGGGGCCTTACGCTCACCCGGTGACGCTGTCGGCCAATGCCGTGCCCGATGGCATCGGCCTGTATGAACAGGGCGGCAAGCAGTGGCTGCCGCTGGAGGGAAAAAACTATCAGGTGAGCCGGGACCCGGTGACGGGGCAGCACCGACTGGAGCATCCGCAGCGCCGCATGGCCTACAAACCGCAAATGGAGCACAACAACGCCGGGGCCTGGAAGGTCGAGAATGAGCGGCCGCTGGAGTGGCAAGCGAAACGGTTGATGCAACGCATGAGCAGCACACTGGACGGATATTCGGCACAGACGCTGGGCATGATCCAGCAAGTGAGCGGGGTAGACGAAAGCCTGCTGCGCAGGTTGCATGTCGAGCATGAAGCCCCGCCCGCGCTATTGCGCGATACCGTCCTGCGCTTCAATACCTACGCTTGCGCGGAACGATTTGCGCAGCACATCGAGACTAACCAGATTCCTGACGCGATGGTCGGCTTTGTGCCGCAGGTCATGGTTGAGTTGCCGGGTTGGCCCGAGCGCTGGGCGCTGGAGGTTTTCGAGGCGGCGGATCATTCGGGGGCTTCGTTCAAGCACGGCAATGCCATGGCGTCCGAGCCGATGACGATCAAGGTCAGTCATTCCGAACTGGCTGCCGGAAAGTTGCCCGAACGAGTCATCGAGTCGCTGAACAATACCGAGATTGGCGGCCTGCTCGGCGATCAGGTTGCGCGTGACACGCCTGTACGTATCGAGGCGTTGCGCAAGAAGATGGTCATGCAGGCCGGGAGACACAAGAAAACCGTGTTCGAGGCACTGTACAAAAGTCGGGATCTTTCCAGCGACGCTCGTGTACAGCGAGTGCTCAATGAAGTTCCGGAGCTACCGGCCGGCGCTGCTCAGGAACTGCTGGAGCATGCCGAGCCGGCAGACCTGCAGCACCTGGCGCAAAAGCAGCGCCTCCCGCTGCGCTTGCGTCAACAGGCCCGACAGGTACGAGACCGTGTGCGATTGAATCGGGCGTATGAGGGCCTCTACCTTGAGGAACTGGCCAGTGCCGACTCGCGCAGGCTTGAACTGGGTTCGCTGAGCCGCCTGCCCGGATGGTCCGACGAAGTACGGATCGAGATTCGCGAGTTGGTGTTCGCCGGGAAACTGCACGCCAGTGTGGGGCCGGAAAATGCGCCTATACGCAGGGTGCTGATTCTTGATGAAGACGGACGCTATCAGACGCGGGACGCGGATGATCGACATCTGCACGGCACCGATGAGTTCTACACTTCGGTCTTGCATGCCCTGCCGGATGCGCAGCGCGACGCGTTGGGGTATGGCATTCACGAAGGCGCACGACTCAAGGATGACCTGCAACGCTCCCCCCTGAGCCACGATCAGTTCGCGTCGACGTTGCTTGAACATCCGGTTCGCAAACCGACTTACGATCCGCACACCCAGAAGCTGCTCGGGGGAATGGACGGCTATCGAGGCGTTTCTGGGGAAAGCACCGCACGGCTGCGCGTGCGCAGCCTTTATCCAATGCTCACCAATAAAGAACTCGATACGTTCATCGAGACCTTGCGCCAGGGTGGCATACCGTTTGGCCTGCAGATCCATGGGCTTGAGATCGAATTCAACCAGATGGTTGCAACGCTGGAGCGTTGGGTGAACGGGCCAACCCGGGACTTTCGTTACGGTCCCAGTGGGGTTGCCGAAAGGAGTGAAAGGAAGTTTATTGCCCAAAAGGTCAGGCAGTGTTGGCAGCGTACCGGTCCACGGCACGTGGATGGCAACGGGTACGTGCAGGGTCAGACACTGAATTTGAGCAATTTGAATTTGAATATGCACATTGAAGGTATGCCGGCACTGGAGGCCAATTTCGATCATGTCACCGGTCTGTGGTTGAGCAACACAGGCCTGTCGAGTTTCGAGCAACCTTTTCTAGCGTCGTTTCGCAAAGTCCGCTCGCTGGACCTGTCAAGAAACCGTCTGAGCAGGGTGCCCTCGCGCATCGCCGAGATGCCGCATCTCAAACACCTGGATCTGACAAGCAACCAGATTGTGCTTAACGCCGTCGATCAGCACATGCTCAAGAACCGCACCCAACTGATCTCGTTACGCCTGGGTGAAAACCCTTTGGGGCTATTGCCGGACATCAGCCGCATGCCTGACCTGATTACCCTGGTGTTGACTGACACCGGGGCCAGTACCTGGCCGCCGGGGCTTTTTGAACGGCCACGATTCCGGCACTTTTTCCTGGACTTGCGCCACAACGTACTGACAGACATTCCGCAGGTCACGCCGGGCACGTGGCATGCCGAGTTGTTGGGGCGCACGTGGCTGAGCCGTGAACCCGAATGGATGTCAGCTGAAAATCTGGAAACTCTCAAGGACTACGTTCGGTCCGCGGGCATGGACCCTGACCGTGCTTATCCGCCGGCGGGGATACAGCTCAGCATCCAATGGGAAGAGGGATTGACCCGGCCAGAGTGGGTGAAGAAGCAAGATGTATGGAACGAGGTGGAGGATGAACTCAACTCGCAAGATTTTTTTGAAGAGATCAATGCACTGACCCAGTCAGCCGACTTCACCACCAGCAGGACCTACCGGGTCGCTCTGACGGCCAAGGTCTGGCGCATGCTCGACGCCATGGCTGAAAACGCCACCTTGCGCGAAGAGTTGTTCAAGGAGGCCAACGCGCGTACCCAATGCGTTGACGGTGCTACCCAGTTGTTTAACGTCATGGGTGTGAAGGTGCTGGCTCATGAAGTAATGGCCCTGGGCAATAACGGTTTGATCGAGTCTGAGCTAGTGAACCTGGCAAAGGGTAAGTCGCGGCTGGACGAGCTTGAGCGAATTGCCAAGCGTCACATCGTCGCCCGAGAGGCAGCGGGTGAGCGGTTCAGGCGTGTGGACGACGCAGGTAACGTGACAGGGGAGATTGATGAAGTTGAGGTTCACCTGGCGTTCATGACGGACCTGGCGCAGCGGCTTGACCTGCCATGGCAGGCGCGCGGCATGCAGTTTCGCAAGATCGCGGGCGTCACCAGTGAAATGATCGAGGGCGCCTATCAAAGGGTTCTGGGGTTGGAGGAGGGCGATCTGCTGCGTGATTCGATTGCCGAGCAACCTTTCTGGAAGTCCTTTGTAGAGCGCTTGAACGGTTCACGCTTCCGGGCGATTGATCGCAAGGAGGTTGCCACGGTCGACTTCAAGGAAGCCCTGGATGAGAGAGCCGCCAGCGCGGATCTGTCACCGCAGGAGAGAGCCGGTTTGAAGGAGCGGATCCGCGTGCTGGCCGCCGAACTTGGCCAGCCGGAAAGTGCTTTCGCGCCGGGGCAGGTCATGAATGACGAGGCTTATGCACAAGCGCTGGCCTTGATTAAAAGCGAGCGTGAAACCTTGCTCAAGCAACTGACCCAAGAGGCTATGGACCGGGCAAAAGTGCAACGGATTGAAATCCCTTTCACGGTAGCTTCGCACAGCTGATGACGCTTTGAATCAGGCCCTGACATCGAGGTGTAGACCTCGGTGTCAGGGCATTTTTTTGCTCAAAACAAAAAGTACCGTTGGGCCATCGGCAGCACATCGGCCGGTTCACACCACAGCAAAACCCCGTCGGCCTTGACCTGGTAGGTCTGCGGATCGACGTCGATGTCGGGCAGGTAGTCGTTGTGGATCAGGTCGGTTTTCTGCACGTCGCGGCAACCTTTGACCACGGCGATTTTCTTCTTCAAGCCCAGCGCTTCGGGCAATCCGGCGTCTTGTGCAGCCTGGCTGATGAAGGTCAGGCTGGTGGCGTGCAATGAGCCGCCGTAGCTGGCAAACATGGGGCGGTAATGCACTGGTTGCGGCGTTGGGATCGAAGCGTTGGCGTCGCCCATCAGGCTCGCGGCAATTGCGCCGCCCTTGAGGATCAGTGTTGGTTTCACGCCGAAAAACGCCGGGCGCCAGAGCACCAGGTCCGCCCATTTTCCCACTTCGATGGAGCCCACTTCATGGCTGATGCCGTGGGTGATCGCCGGGTTGATGGTGTACTTGGCGATGTAGCGTTTGGCGCGGAAGTTGTCGTTGCCCTCAACGTCGTCCGACAGGGGACCGCGCTGCTTTTTCATCTTGTCGGCGGTCTGCCAGGTGCGCGTGATGACCTCGCCGACGCGGCCCATGGCCTGACTGTCGGAGCTGATCATCGAGAACGCACCGAGGTCGTGGAGGATGTCTTCGGCGGCGATGGTTTCGCGGCGGATGCGGCTTTCGGCGAAGGCCACGTCTTCGGCGATACTTGGGTCCAGGTGGTGGCAGACCATCAGCATGTCGAGGTGTTCGTCGATGGTGTTGCGGGTGAACGGCCGGGTCGGGTTGGTCGAGCTCGGCAGCACGTTGGCAAAACCGCAGGCCTTGATGATGTCTGGCGCATGGCCGCCACCGGCACCTTCGGTGTGGTAGGTGTGGATGGTACGGCCCTTGAATGCGGCGAGGGTGGTTTCAACGAAGCCCGACTCGTTGAGGGTGTCGGTGTGAATGGCCACCTGCACGTCGTACTGGTCGGCCACGCTCAGGCAATTGTCGATGCTTGCGGGCGTGGTGCCCCAGTCTTCATGCAGCTTGAGGCCGATGGCGCCGGCCTTGACCTGTTCGATGAGCGGTTCCGGCAGGCTGGCGTTGCCCTTGCCTGTGAGGCCGATGTTCATCGGGAAGGCGTCTGCGGCCTGGAGCATCCGCGCCAGGTGCCACGGGCCGGAGGTGCAGGTGGTGGCGTTGGTACCGGTGGCCGGTCCCGTGCCGCCGCCGATCATGGTGGTGACGCCACTCATCAGCGCTTCTTCGATCTGCTGCGGGCAGATGAAGTGGATGTGGGTGTCGATGCCGCCGGCGGTGAGGATCATGCCTTCACCAGCGATCACTTCGGTGCTGGCGCCGATGGCGATGGTCACGTTGGGCTGCACGTCCGGGTTGCCGGCTTTGCCTATGGCCGCAATACGCCCGTCCTTGAGGCCGACGTCGGCTTTGACGATGCCCCAGTGGTCGATGATCAGCGCGTTGGTGATCAGCGTGTCGACCACATCGGCCGCGAGCAATTGGCTTTGGCCCTGGCCGTCGCGAATGACCTTGCCGCCGCCGAATTTCACTTCTTCGCCGTAGGTGGTGAAGTCCTTTTCGACTTCGACCCACAGCTCGGTGTCGGCCAGGCGAACCTTGTCACCGACGGTGGGGCCGAACATGTCGGCGTAGGCTTGACGAGAGATTTTCATGTGCTTGCCTTGGGATTCAATTGTGTTTGAGGCTGTTCGCTTAGCTCACAGATTCGCGAGCAAGCCCGCTCCCACATTCGACCGCATTCCCATGTGGGAGCGGGCTTGCTCGCGAAGGGGCCGGCACAGACACCGAATTACTTAGAGGTCGCCCATGATCCGCCCGGCAAACCCGAATACCCGGCGATGCCCGGCCAGGTCCACCAGCTCGACCTCGCGGCTCTGCCCCGGTTCGAAACGCACGGCGGTGCCGGCCGGGATGTTCAGGCGCATGCCACGGCTGGCGGCGCGGTCGAAGGTCAGGGCGTCGTTGGTTTCGAAGAAGTGATAATGCGAGCCGACCTGAATCGGCCGGTCACCGCTGTTGGCCACGTTCAGGCTCAGGGTGCGACGGCCGGCGTTGAGCTCGATGTCGCCTTGCTTGATCTGATATTCGCCAGGAATCATTCGGGTTGTCCCAGCGTCTTGAAGTAAATGGCGGTCGAGGTGTAACGGCCGTCCGGGCTTTGGCAGTAGTTGGGTAACTCACCGACACGGGTGTAACCAAGGGATTGATAGAACGCCTCGGCCGCAGAGCCGGCTTCGGTGTCGAGGTACAGCAGGCCGCGTTTGTGCTGGCGTGCCGCAAGCTCCAGGGCATTCATCAGTTGTTGGCCAAGGCCACGCCGACGTACTTCGTGCAGCACTTGCAGTTTTTGCACTTCGGCGCGATTGCGGCCATTGGCTTTCTGGCACAAGCCCAGTTGCACGCTGGCCATCACCTTTTCATCATGAACCACCACCCACAGCAGCAGGCTGCCGTTCTCAAGGTCGGCCTGCACCGCGTTGATGTAGGCGCGGGCCTGTGAGTCGTCGAGGTCGGCCAAAAAACCAATCGACGCGCCGTGCTTCACCGCGTCGAACAACAGATCGATCAAACCCTGCCGGTAGTGGGCAAAGCTTTCAGGGGTGACGCGTCGCAGCTGGGCAGTGTTCATGGTGTCTCACTCCTTGTTGATGACGGGGGGCTGGGCGCCGGGGTTGAGGGTCAGTTGCATGAAGGTCAGGTCGAGCCAGCGACCGAATTTTGTACCCACTTGGGGCATCTGCCCGGTGGTGATGAAACCGGCCCGCTCGTGCAAGCGAATCGACGCCGCGTTAGCGCTTTCGATGGCCGCGACCATCACGTGTTTGCCACAGGCTTTGGCGCGCTCGATCAGTGCCTCCATCAGGCGTGGGCCAAGGCCGTTGCCGCGCTGATCGTTGCGCACGTACACCGAGTGTTCGACGGTATGGCGGAAACCGTCGAAGGGCCGCCAGTCACCGAACGAGGCATAGCCCAGCACGTTGTTGTCGGTGTCGACGATCACCAGGATCGGGTAACCCTGGGATTGTCGGGCGTCGAACCAGGCTTGCCGGTTGCCGAGGTCCACGGCCTGCTCGTTCCAGATCGCCGTGGTATTGAGCACCGCGTCGTTGTAGATGTCGCGGATGGCCAGCAGGTCGGCGTGCGAAGCGTCACGGATGTGAAAAATCATGGCTCGGCCTCAGACGATGGGTTGGTGGACGGTGACCAGTTTGGTGCCGTCGGGAAAGGTTGCTTCAACCTGGACTTCCGGGATCATTTCCGGGATGCCCTCCATCACTTGCTCGCGACTGAGCAGGGTGGTGCCGTAGTGCATCAACTCGGCCACGGTCTGGCCGTCACGTGCGCCTTCAAGCAGCGCGGCGCAAATGTAGGCCATGGCTTCCGGGTAATTGAGTTTCACGCCACGGGCCAAACGCCGCTCGGCGACCAGGCCGGCGGTGAAGATCAGCAACTTGTCTTTTTCGCGTGGGGTCAGGTCCATTGTGTGTGTCCATCAGGGCAGATTTGTGAGGTTCTTGCGGCCCCTCACCCTCTCCCAGAGGGAGAGGGGACTGGTTCGGTCGCTTGTCGAGGCTAGGTCAGCCAGTCATATTTTTGGTTACTGCAAAATTCTTTCCAGGCAACACGGTCAGGCCCTCTCTCCCTCCGGGAGAGGGCGGGGGGAGGGAGGGTTCTCAAGTGCTCCATATTCTTGGTGCAACCGCCTCGCGTCCCAGCAACGCGGGACGCAGCAAACGCCACAAATCGATCAGCCAGGCACGGGCGAGCAGCGCCTCGCTGGCCAGGCACCGCGCCACCAGCAGTCCCGGCAATTGGCTCAAATCCCCGCGCACGTCATTGGCCAATGAGCGGCAGGTCTCCAGCAATTCGCTGTCGATTTCGCCGGTCACCAGCAACGTCGCAAACACCGGCTGACCGTCCAGCCCGACCGGTGAATCCAGCAAGCCGTCATTGCCGACAATGCGCTGGCGTTCGTGCCAGATCAACTGGCCGTCGCGACGGATATCGAGTTGCGACTGAAAGTGCCCACGCTCAAAGCGTTCGCCACTGGCCGGGCGCCCCAGGGCCACCACGTCCCAGTAGAACAGCCGCGCATCGCCTTGCAGGTCAATCGAGGTGCTGAGTTCAGCCTGAGCGGCGCTGAACACAATGGTTTCCTGCGCCAGCCACTCCAGCGTGGCGCCGGCGGCTACCTTCAAGTGGAGCTGCTGATACGCAGGTGTCGCGGCGCGATACCACTTGGCGGCGCCTGGGCTGGTCAGTTGCGCCCAGGCATCGGCACCGACGTTTACGTGGATGTCCAGCCGATCACCACCGGCAATGCCGCCGGGTGGGTGGACGATGATGTGCTGGCACACCTCGGGACCTTCGGCGTACAGGTGCTTTTGCACCCGCAGCGGGCCTTTATGGCGACGCAGGACCGGGCGCGTGCTGGTGCCGAACCGGGCGTAGCCGAGCTCCAGCTCCGCGTGCCAGCTCGGCGTGAACAGCGCAGCAGTGATTGAAAGGGGGGCAGGTGCGGTCATGATTTCTTATTATCGTCGGGACGCTACAGACTAGATCGTAACCAGACCGCGCACACCCTCGGCCTCCATATTTTCGCCGCGACCTTGCTGGACGATCTCGCCCCGGGACATCACCAGATAGTGATCGGCCAGTTCAGCGGCGAAATCGTAGAACTGCTCTACCAGCAGAATCGCCATATCGCCCCGCGCCGCGAGCTGTTTGATCACCGCGCCGATCTCCTTGATCACCGACGGTTGAATGCCTTCGGTGGGCTCATCGAGGATCAGCAATCGTGGCCGACTGGCCAGTGCGCGGCCAATCGCCAACTGTTGCTGCTGGCCGCCCGACAAGTCGCCGCCACGGCGTTGCTTCATGTGCAGCAGCACCGGGAACAGCTCGTAGATGAACGCCGGGACTTCCCGGGCTTCGGCACCGGGGAAGCGTGACAGGCCCATCAGCAGGTTTTCCTCCACCGTCAACCGGCCGAAAATCTCCCGACCTTGGGGCACGTAGGCGATCCCGGCATGCACCCGTTGGTGCGGTTTGAACGGGGTGATCGGTTTGCCTTCCCAACTCACGGTGCCGTCCCTGGCCGGCAGCAGCCCCATCAGGCATTTGAGCAGGGTGGTCTTGCCCACGCCGTTGCGCCCGAGCAGGCAGGTGACTTCACCGACCTTCACCTCAAACGTCAGGCCCCGCAGGATGTGGCTACCGCCGTAGTACTGGTGCAACTTGTCGACTTGCAGCATGTTCAAATTCCTTCTGTTTCACACAGTTCCCTGTAGGAGCAAGGACAAATTACCTTCCGAGGTACACCTCGATCACCCGTTCGTTGTCCTGCACCTGTGCAAGCGACCCTTCGGCCAGCACGCTGCCCTGGTGCAGCACCGTGACGTGGTCGGCAATCGAGCCGACGAAGCCCATGTCGTGTTCCACCACCATCAGCGAATGTTTGCCGGCCAGGGTCTTGAACAGCTCGGCGGTGAACTCGGTCTCGGCGTCGGTCATGCCCGCCACCGGCTCGTCGAGCAGCAGTAATTGCGGGTCCTGCATCAGCAGCATGCCGATTTCCAGAAACTGCTTCTGCCCGTGGGACAACAGCCCTGCCGGACGATGGACCGAGGGGCTCAGGCGAATGGTCTCCAGCACTTCGCGGATGCGGTCTTTCTGTTCGCCGTTCAATTTCGCCCGCATGCTGGCCCACACCGACTTGTCGGTTTTCTGCGCCAGTTCCAGATTCTCAAACACGCTCAAGGCTTCGAACACGGTCGGTTTCTGGAACTTGCGGCCGATCCCGGCCTGGGCGATCTGCACTTCGCTCATGTGTGTCAGGTCCAGGGTTTCACCGAACCAGGCCTTGCCATGGCTGGGGCGGGTCTTGCCGGTGATCACGTCCATCAGCGTGGTTTTGCCCGCACCGTTGGGGCCGATGATGCAGCGCAGTTCGCCGACGCCGATGTACAGGTTCAGAGCGTTCAGTGCCTTGAAACCATCGAAGCTGACGCTGATGTCTTCCAGCGTGAGGATCGTGCCGTGGCGCGTGTTCAGGCCTTCGCCGGCAGATTGACCGAGACCGATGGCATCGCGGCTGCTGCCGGCATCCTTGTTCGGCTCAAGTTCTGGATGAAAGGCAGGCTCAAGCATTAACTCGGCCGTCGCAGTGGTGCTCATTGCTCACCTCTCTTTTTCAGCAAACCGATCATGCCCTTGGGCAGGTACAGGGTCACGACAATGAACAGCGCGCCGAGGAAGAACAGCCAGTATTCGGGGAACGCCACGGTGAACCAGCTCTTCATGCCGTTGACCACCCCCGCGCCCAGCAGCGGCCCGATCAAGGTGCCGCGCCCGCCCAATGCGACCCACACGGCGGCTTCGATGGAGTTGGTCGGCGACATTTCGCTGGGGTTGATGATCCCCACTTGCGGCACGTACAGCGCCCCGGCCAGGCCACACAGCACCGCGCTCAAGACCCAGACGAACAGCTTGAAACCTCGCGGGTCGTAGCCGCAGAACATCAGGCGGTTTTCCGCGTCACGCAGGGCGGTCAGCACCCGACCGAATTTGCTGTGTGCCAGCCGCCAGCCGATAAACAGGCTCGCCACCAGCAACAGCACGGTGGCGCAGAACAGCACGGCGCGAGTGCCTGGTTCGGTGATGCCGAAGCCCAGAATCGTGCGGAAGTTGGTGAAGCCGTTGTTGCCGCCAAACCCGGTTTCGTTGCGAAAAAACAGCAGCATCCCGGCGAAGGTCAGGGCTTGGGTCATGATCGAGAAGTACACGCCCTTGATCCGCGAGCGGAACGCGAAGAAACCGAATACCAACGCCAGCAAGCCTGGCGCCAGCACCACCAGGCACAGCGCCCAGAGGAAGCTGCTGGTGCCGGTCCAGTACCACGGCAACTCGGTCCACGAGAGGAACGTCATGAACGCCGGCAAGCCGTCGCCCGAGGCCTGGCGCATCAGGTACATGCCCATGGCGTAACCGCCGAGGGCGAAGAACAGGCCATGCCCGAGCGACAGCAGGCCGGCGTAACCCCAGACCAGGTCCAGCGCCAGGGCGACGATGGCGTAGCAAAGGATTTTGCCGGTCAGCGTCAGCGTATAAGCCGAGACATGAAACGTGCTGTCGGCAGGCAACAATGACAGCAACGGCAACGCCAGCAGCAGGACGAGGATCACCGCGCCAGCGGCAATCGTGACCTTGGGCCCGGCCTTTTGTGTAGCCGTGAGTAGCAGAGGCTGGTTCATCGGGGCGTGCTCACGTCCAGTGACGCACCGCGGTGCTGGCTGTCGGCGTGCCAGGCAAGGCGCGGGTCGCAGGTGGTGGTTATTCCTTCGGCAAGACCCGCAACGCGGCATGGCGCGTCGACAGTCGCAACCCGTAGGGCCGCAGCCTTGATGGCGGCAGGGCTTGCTTTGATGTGGTTGATGGAAAACATATTTCCCTTCCTTCTTGGTATCGCCGCCAGCGAGGCAGTGGCGCGGTCGTCAATGGGCGTGAGCATGCCCCGCTTAGTCGATTACCCGTCCCTTGAGTGCGAAGAGACCTTGCGGGCGTTTCTGAATGAACAGAATGATCAGCGCGAGGATCAGGATCTTGCCGAGCACGGCGCCGATCTGCGGTTCCAGAATCTTGTTGGCGATCCCTAAGCCGAACGCGGCAAACACGCTGCCGGCCAGTTGCCCGACACCGCCGAGCACCACCACCAGGAACGAGTCGATGATGTAGCTCTGGCCCAGATCCGGGCCGACGTTGCCGACCTGACTGAGGGCCACGCCGCCAAGCCCGGCGATGCCCGAGCCGAGCCCGAAGGCGAGCATGTCGACACGCCCGGTAGGCACCCCGCAGCACGCGGCCATGTTGCGGTTCTGGGTGACCGCGCGCACGTTCAAGCCCAGGCGGGTCTTGTTCAGCAGCAGCCAGGTCAGCACCACCACACACAATGCGAAGGTGATGATCACGATGCGGTTGTACGGCAGCACGAGGTTGGGCAGCACCTGAATGCCGCCCGAGAGCCAGGCCGGGTTCGCCACTTCAACGTTCTGCGCGCCGAACACCAGCCGAACAAGCTGAATCAGCATCAGGCTGATGCCCCAGGTGGCGAGCAGGGTTTCCAGCGGCCGGCCGTAGAGGTGGCGAATCACCGTGCGCTCCAGCGCCATGCCGATACTGGCGGTGACAAAAAACGCCACCGGCAACGCCACCAACGGATACAACTCGATGGCCTGCGGCGCGAAGCGCTGGAACAGTAACTGCACCCCGTAAGTGGAGTAGGCGCCGAGCATCAGCATTTCGCCGTGGGCCATGTTGATCACCCCCAGCAGGCCGAAGGTGATCGCCAGGCCGAGGGCGGCCAGCAGCAGGATCGAGCCCAGCGACATGCCGCTGAACGCCTGCCCGAGCAGTTCACCGACCAGCAATTTGCGTTTGACCTGGGCCAGGCTGGTTTCGGCGGCGGTGCGCACGCCGTCATCGGTTTCGACGCCAGGCTGGAGCAAACCTTCGAGGCGGGTGCGGGCCAGTGGGTCGCCGGTTTCGCCGAGCAAACGCACGGCCGCCAGACGCACGGCGGGGTCGCTGTCCACCAGTTGCAGGTTGGCCAGGGCGAGGCTCAGGGCGGCGTGAACGGTGTCGTCTTTTTCGCCTGCCAGTTGCCGGTCGAGGAATGTCAGTTGCGCCGGCTTGGCGCTTTTCTGTAATTGCTGCGCGGCGGCCAGACGGGTTTTGGTGTCGGCGGCGAGCAACTGATGACTGGCCAGTGCGGTGTCGGTCAGACCTCGCAGGCGGTTGTTCAAACGCAGGGTTTTGGCTTGGCCGCCAACGGTCAGTTGCCCTTGTTGCAAGGCGTTGATCAGTTCAACACGGGCCGGATCGGGCTGCGCGGCCCAACTTTCCAACAGCTTGGCTTGCTGCACGGGATTGGCCGCGAGGAAGTCTTCGGCGTCCCCGGCGTGGGTGGTCATTGGCAACAGCAGCGCAATGGCGAGGATAAATCGGTAAAGGGCAGTGGGCATTGGTGGTGTTTCCTTTCTTGCGGTGGCCGATGGAGCGGTGTTCGGCTTTGAATCCGCCCCTCACCCTAACCCTCTCCCAGAGGGAGAGGGGACTGACCGAGTTGTTTGGTCATCAAACATCGACCTGACAATCTTGCGTCGAACTCAGATTCTGAAAGCCATAGAGATCAGCTCCCTTTCCCCCTCTCCCTGAGGGAGAGGGTTAGGGTGAGGGGGATAGATCTCAGCCCCATCCCCAAAACCCAAGTCAGCCTCAGTTGCTCTTCACCGCAAACTCGGGCTTCTTGTCGTTGCCCGGTATGAATGGGCTCCACGGCTGGGCGCGGATCGGGCCTTCGGTTTGCCACACCACCGAGAACTGACCATCGGCCTGAATCTCGCCGATCATCACCGGTTTGTGCAGGTGGTGGTTGGTCTTGTCCATGGTCAGGGTGTAGCCCGACGGCGCGGCGAAGGTCTGGCCGGCCAGGGCTTCGCGGACCTTGTCGACGTTGGTGGACTTGGCTTTTTCCGCCGCTTGCGCCCACATGTGGATACCGACGTAGGTGGCCTCCATCGGGTCGTTGGTCACGGCTTTATCCGCGCCCGGCAGGTTGTGTTTTTTCGCGTAGGCCTTCCAGTCGGCGACGAATTTGGCGTTCACCGGGTTTTCCACCGATTCGAAGTAGTTCCATGCCGCGAGGTTGCCCACCAGGGGTTTGGTGTCGATGCCGCGCAGTTCTTCTTCCCCCACCGAGAACGCCACGACCGGAACGTCGGTGGCTTTCAGGCCCTGGTTGGCCAGCTCTTTGTAGAACGGCACGTTGGAGTCGCCGTTGACCGTGGAAATGACAGCGGTCTTGCCGCCAGCCGAGAACTTTTTGATATTGGCGACGATGGTCTGATAGTCGCTGTGACCGAACGGTGTGTAGACCTCTTCGATGTCTTTGTCGGCCACGCCTTTGGAGTGCAGGAACGAGCGCAGGATTTTGTTGGTGGTGCGCGGGTAGACATAGTCGGTGCCCAGCAGGAAGTAGCGCTTGGCGCTGCCGCCTTCTTCGCTCATCAGGTACTCAACGGCCGGGATTGCCTGTTGGTTCGGTGCCGCGCCGGTGTAGAACACGTTCGGCGACATCTCTTCGCCTTCGTATTGCACCGGGTAGAACAGCAGGCCATTGAGTTCCTCGAACACCGGCAACACCGATTTACGTGACACCGAGGTCCAGCAACCGAACACCACGGCGACTTTGTCTTGGGTCAGCAACTGCCGGCCCTTTTCGGCGAACAGCGGCCAGTTCGACGCGGGGTCGACTACCACCGGTTCGAGCATCTTGCCGTTCACGCCGCCCTTTGCGTTGATCTCCTCGATGGTCATCAGCGCCATGTCTTTAAGCGAGGTTTCGGAGATCGCCATGGTCCCGGACAACGAATGCAGGATACCGACCTTGATGGTCTCGGCGGCCTGGACGGCCCAGGTCATGCCCATCGCGGCAATACTTGCCGAGAGTGTGAAAGCCTTGATCAAGCTGCGACGCTTCATTGTGCGATCTCCATGAACGTATGAATTTTCTGGGTGGCAGATGCAGACGACTGAAGGGGCTTTAGCAAGGGCTGTGCCCGGTCGGGCAAAGGCACGTAAATGGTGGGTTAGAGCGGTTTTATGGTGTGCGAGCGCACCATCGGGGATCAGCTCTGGCGTGTTGGTGCGTTGTGGTGCGCCACCTTGGAGCAAGGGCGGGCACTTACTCTGTGGCGAGGGAGCTTGCTCCCGCCGGGCTGCGAAGCGGCCCCAATACCTGCGATCGCGCATTCCATCAGATACAACGCATGCGCTGGATCTGCGACTGCTTCGCACTCGAACGGGAGCAAGCTCTCTCGTCACAATTGATCGCGCCGATCTTAGCGGCGGCGCATCAGACCGATGAAGAACAGGCCACCGATGGCTGCGGTGGCGACTCCGATTGGTAAATCTTCCGGAGCGATCAATGTTCGCGCCGCGACATCCACCCACACCAGAAACACACTGCCGAGCAACACGCACACTGGCAGCAGTCTTCGGTGTTCAGCGCCCACCAGGCGCCGGGCAATGTGCGGCACCATCAGCCCGACAAAACCGATCGAACCGCTGATGGACACCAGCACGCCGGTCATCAACGAGGCAATCACGAACACCCGCAAGCGCACGTTGCGGGCGTTCAGGCCGAGGGTCACGGCGGTTTGCTCGCCGGCCATCAGGGCATTCAACGGGCGTGCCATGCCCACCAGTAGCACCAGCCCGAGCAGCACGCTGGCGGCCGGCACGGCCAACAGTTCCCAGCGTGCCAGACCGAGGCCGCCGAGCATCCAGAACATCACGGCGGAGCTGGCGCGGTGATCACCGAGAAACAACAACAGGTTGGCGATGGCCATCATCACAAAGGACACGGCGACCCCGCACAGCAGCAGTCGGTCACTCTCCAGTCGGCCATGGCGGCTGGCAATGGCGAGCACGATCAGCATGCTCAGCAACGCACCGATAAACGCGGCAATCGGCAGGGTCAGCAGGCCGATGATTTCCCCCACATGCAGCACGACAATCACCGCGCCGAGGGTGGCGCCGGAGGTCACGCCCAGCAAGTGTGGGTCGGCCAGCGGGTTGCGCGTGACCGCTTGCAACACCGCGCCGATCAGTGCCAGCCCGGCGCCCACCATGGCGCCCAACAGCATGCGCGGCACCCGGATCAGCCAGACGATATGTTCCTGCCCGGCGCTCCAGTTCACCTCGCCGATGCCCAGGGCTTTATGCAGCAGAATCCGCCAGACCACGTCCACCGGCACCCTGGCTGCGCCGAAGCCCAGCGACACCACGCACGACCCCAGCAGCAGGGCGCCGAGGGCGGTGAGCAACCAGGCGTAACGACGATTGATCATTCGCCGTGGAAACCCTTGGCCAGCACTTCTACCGCCAGCGCGTTGTCGATCCCCGGCGTGGCCTGCACGTAGGGGATGACGATGAAGCGCTGGTTCTTGATCGCGTCCACCGATTGCAGCGCCTTGTTGTTCAGCAAAAACTGCTCCTTCTGCCCGGCGGTGACTTCGCCGTAGTCGACGATCACGATCACCTGCGGATTGCGCTCGACCACGTTCTCCCAGTTCACCCGCGTCCAACTGGCCTCAACGTCATCGAGAATGTTGCGCCCGCCGGCGGCATCGATCAGCGCTTGCGGCATGCCCAGGCGGCCCGAGGTCATGGCGCGGTCTTCACCGCTGTCGTAGAGGAACACGCGGGGCTTTTCGGTGGGCAGGTCTTTGCGAGCGTCGGCCACGCGTGCCTGCATTTCGCTAACCAACTGGTTGGCGCGGTCCTGCACGTCGAAGATTTTGCCGAGGTTGCGCAGGTCGTTGTAAGTGTCGTCGAGGGTGGCCGCCGGGCGCTTCATCACGAAGGCGCAAGACTCGGTCAGTTCATAGACATTGATCCCCAGCGGCCCGAGGGTTTGTGGGGTCAGGTCGCCGCCCACACGCATGCCGTAATCCCAGCCCGCGTAGAAGAAGTCGACGTTGGCGTTGAGCAGGGTTTCCACCGACGGGTACTTGGCCGCGAGTTCCGGCAGGCCGTCGAGGATCACCCGCAGTTCCGGTGTCACGGCTTTCCAGCCACTGATGCCGCTGTAGCCGACCATTCGTGGCTTGAGGCCCAGGGAGATCAGCATCTGGGTCATGTTGATGTCGTGACTCAGCGCGTGTTTCGGCGCCTCCTTGAAGGTCACCTCACGGTTGCAGCTCTGGATCGTCAACGGGTAGTGAGTCGCTTCGGCGAAGGCTTGGGCCGTGCCCAGCAGCAGGGCGATGGCGAGGCTGGAGCGGAGCAGGGTGCGCAAGGTCATGGGTGGGTAATCCAGGTGATTCGTGGGTAGCCGGACAAGGGGTGTTCATCGATCAGTGCCTGGACGCCGAACACCTCGCGCAACAGGCTGGCGGTCAGTACTTCCTTTGGCGTGCCGCTGGCGACGATGCGACCGTGGTTGATTACGTACAGTCGATCGCAGAACGCGGCGGCCAGGTTCAGGTCGTGGATGCTCGCCAGGGTGCCGATCTGCAGGCGTTTGACCAATTGCAGCAACTCAAGCTGATAGCGTGGGTCGAGGTGATTGGTCGGCTCGTCGAGGATCAGCAGTTGCGGTTGTTGCGCCAAGGCGCGGGCGAGGATCACCCGCTGTTTTTCGCCCCCGGACAGGGTCGCGAAAGCGTGGTCCTCGAAACCTCTGAGGCCCACCGACTCCAGCGCCTGTTGCGCAATGCGCCGGTCGTGCAACGTATCGCCATCGAACAGGCCCTTGTGTGGCGTGCGGCCCATGGCGACCACCTCAACGACGGTCAGGCCGAAGGCGTCGGGGAATTCCTGCAACACCACCGCGATGCGTTGAGCGCACCAGCGCGAGGACTGTTTCCAGACGTTCTGGTGATCGAGCGCGACCTCACCGCTTTCCGGCTTGCTGAAGCGATAGGCGCACCGCAACAGGCTGGTCTTGCCGCTGCCGTTGGGCCCGATCAACCCGACGAACTCACCGGTGGCCACATGCAGGCTGGCGTCACGCAGTTGGAACTGGTGATGACAGTGGCCGTGCCCCAGGGGTGTCCAGGCGAGGTGAGTGAGGTTCAGCGAGGTCATGCATTTCCTTTCGATGGTTCCCTGTGGCGAGGGCGCTTGTCGCAACGCCGCACCGTCCTGCTCGGCTGCGAAGCAGGCGCAATGGCCTGCTTCACAATCAAATGGAGGGTGCCCAATTTGATGTCAGGGCCGCTACGCGACCCAGCGGGAGCAAGCTCCCTCGCCACTACAGCCCTGGAGCCGCCACTGCGCGTTGGCCGGGCATTCTACAGCGCCAGCTGCAGCATCATGCATCTCGCTGTATTCAGGATGAAGATGAGGCCGATTCAGGCTGGCGGTTCAAGCGCGACAGCAGCACTCGGTCCAGCAGCCACACCACGATCAGCGAGGCAGCCACCAACGGGAATATCACCGCCAGCGCGAGCATGATGACGACCCCGGTTTTCCAGGTCGGCAAGTCATGACGCAGCGGCGGTACACCCATCCGGCCCTGAGGACGGCGTTTCCACCAGATCACCACGCCGCTGACGGCGCTGAGCAGAATCATCAGGCAGATCAACAACACGACAATCTGATTGAACGCGCCAAACATCTTGCCCTCATGCAACATCACGCCGACTTCCGTGGCGCGGGCAACGGTGCTGTAGTGCTGCCAGCGCACATCGGCCAGGACCTTTGCGGTGTATTGGTCAACGTGCAGGGTGGCGTCGTTGCGTGGGTCGTCGGCGAACACCGCAATCGTGAACACGCCGCTGGCGGTGGTCGGGAACGTGATGCTGTAACCGGGCTCGACCTTGCGCTGGGTGGCGATGTCCTGCACGTCCTGCAGGCTGATGGTCGGTGCGGCCGGGCCGGTCGATGGTGCGCTGTGGGCCATGTGTTCGGCGTGATCGCCGGACATCGGCATCGGCGTGTTTTCCATCGCCCACGGCACGGTCTGGCGCGTTGCGCTGTTGAGGCTGCGGGCTTCTTCGTCAGACTTGGGCACATCGTTCCACATGGCCACCGGAAAACGGTTCCAGAGGTCAGCGTATTGCTTGCCCCAGAACCCGGTCCAGGTCATACCGCTGAGCAGCATCACCAGTAGCAGCGCCGCGCCCCAGAACCCGGTCACTGCGTGCAAGTCACGCCATAGCAACCGCCCGCGAGCGTTCAGCCGTGGCCAAAGAATACCGGCGCCGGTTCTGCCGCGTGGCCACCAGAGAAATACCCCGGACACCACCAGCACCACGCCCCAACTGGCGGCCAACTCCACGAGGCGATCACCGACGGTGCCGATCATCAGTTCGCCATGAATGGCCCGGGCGATGGCTTGCAGATTGCTCTTCGCATCCTGCTCGCCAAGGATGTCGCCATGGTAGGGATCGACGAATACGTTCAGTTCGCTGCCGGCGTTTTTCACGACGAATTGCGCACTGCGTTCGGCATTGACCGGCGGCAGGTACTGGCTGATGTGACCTTGTGGGTAAGCCGCTTGCACGCGCTTCAATTGCTCGTCGGCACTAAGGCGGTGATGCCCGGCCGGGACGTTCAGCAGCTCGCCGTACATCAGCGGATCGAGTTGCGGTTTGAACAGGTAAATGATGCCGGTCAGTGCCAGCATCACCATGAAAGGAGCGACGAACAGCCCGGCATAAAAATGCCAGCGCCACGCCAGGTTGTAGAAGCTTGGTTTCGGTTGGCTCATCAAAAAGCACTCCGCTAGGCGATTGTGTCGTTATTTTTTTGCGGTTGCTGTGCAACCGATCGTCGGGACGCCGCCCGGAGCTGGCTCGCTTCGGGCGGTGTTCCGACGATGCTTTTTTAGAAGCTCATGTCCACCTTGGTCCAGAGCGTGCGCCCTGGTTCGTTGATGGCTTGCGGGTCATTGGCCGGGTAGCCGAACCCGGCGTTGCCGGCCAGGTTCAAGTGCTCGGCGTAGGCCTTGCCAAAGAGGTTGTCGACGCCGCTGCTGACCTTCCAGTTCTTGTTGATCCGGTAGGCACCGTTGAGCGAGAACACGCCGAAGCCCGAACTCTTCTCATAGTCCTTGCCGACCACGTTGCCCTTGTTCTGGTCGATACGGTTCTGCGCCGCGACCACTCGCCACAAGGCGCCCGCGCTCCAGTTGTCTTCGCTGTAGGTCAGGCCGAATCGCGCATCCAGCGGCGGCATTTGCGGCAACGCCTTGCCATCACTGCTGTTCTTGCCCCAGGCGTAGGCCAGGGTCGCGTCGGCTTTCCAGTTGGGGGTCAGCTTGTAGGCCGCACCGAGTTCGCCACCCATGATCCGGGCGTCGATGTTCTGAGCCTGAGAGGTCATGCCCATCTTCCCTGGCGTGTAATTGAACAGGATGTAGTCGCGTACCTGGCCGACGTATCCCGAGGCCCAGGCTTCCAGATCCTGGGTTTTGTATTGCAGGCCGAAGTCTAGCTGAGTGGTTTTTTCAGGCTTGATCGAATCGAAGGCATTGACCGAACCGGCCGGGCCGGACTTGGGCGAGAACAGCTCCCAGTAATCCGGGAAGCGTTGCGCATGGCCCAGGCCTGCGTAGAGGGTGGTCGGGCTGTCCGCCAGGTCGTGCTCATACCGCACAAAACCACTGGGCAGGGTGTCGGCACGGGTTTCGTCGGCTGTCGGGTTGGCGCGGGCCATCATCCCGGAGCCGATGGTCTGACGAAAGTCCTTGGCCGAAGCCCGGTCCAGACGGGCGCCGGTGATCAGTCGGTCGCGGTCGGCGGCATACCAGGTCAGTTCGCCGAAGACGCCGTAGTTGTGGAAGTCGGCGTCCTTCTCGCGTGGCACTTCCTTGTAGGCATCGATACCCATGGCTGCGCGCTTTCGATGTTCGTTGGTCTGGGCGTCGAGACCGCTGATCAGTTGCACATCGGCCCAATGCCAGGTGGCCTTGATCCGTGCGCCGAGGGTTCGACGGTCGACGTTGGAGGCCATTGGCCCGGCCATCATCCCGGTGCCGGACGGTTTGCGCAGGGTGTAGTTATCCATCACATGGTCGGCGTAGTTGTAGTAGACCTGCGCTTCGACCTTGTCCAGGACATCGCCGATGTTCGAGCGCTCGAACCGCAGCCCCAGGCTTTCACGCTTGAACTGCGAACCGTCCATGCCGCGCCCGGCAGAGCGGGCTTCGCCGTCGCCCTTGCCGGCGGTGAGTTCCAGCAGGGTGTCGGCGTCCGGGGTCCAGCCGACGGCCACATCGCCGTTCCACTTGTCGTAGCGTGACGGCACGGTGTCGTTGTTGCCGTCGCGGTAATCGTCGGAATGGGCGGTGTTGCCGATCACCCGCACGTAGCCCAACGGGCCGCCGGCAGCGGCGTCGACGAGTTTGTCGAAACGCCCGTTGGAGCCCGCCAGCATGCTGGCGTTGACCCGTGTCCCCAGCTCGCCGAAGCTTTCCGGTTCTCGGTCAAACAGGATGGTGCCGGCCGAGGCACCGGGGCCCCAGAGTACGGTTTGCGGACCTTTGATCACCGTCAGCTTGTCGTAGGTTTCCGGTGATATGTACGAGGTCGGGGCGTCCATCCGGCCAGGGCAGGCGCCGAGCACCATGCCGCCATTGGTGAGGATGTTCAGGCGTGAACCGAACATGCCGCGCAGCACCGGGTCACCGTTGGTGCCGCCGTTGCGCACGAGGGCGAAGCCGGGAATGGTCTTGAGGTAGTCACCACCGTCGCTGGCCGGCACTGGTTGGCGCGGGTCCTTGGGGTTGGTGACGATGGTCAGTGGCGAGCTGGGCGCGATGGCGGTGATCACCGTCGGGCTCAGTTCTTCGGTGTGCTGGCTGTGGTCAACCGGTTGCTCGGCCGCCAAGGCGAATGGCGTCAGCAGGGCGCCGCACAAAACCGCAGTGGCGTGTTTGAAGCGGGCACGAGGTGCGTTCAGGGCAAAGGGTGCAGGTGTCGCGTTGAAACGGGTGTCAGCAGAAAACCTGGACATAAAACTTCCATCAATCAGTCGTAAACAACACAGCCGGTAGCCTACGGCTGTTTTTTCAACAGTCGGCTGTGTGAGGTGGTGTGCGGGGTGTTACGCGACGATGGGAGGGGCGCGGCTGCGAGCACCGGGAAAGACCGTTTGCCGGGCGTGGCCTAGGCGGGGAGAAGGGCTGATGAAAGGGCTGGCGGGTGGGGTGTCGAACGTTGCAAACGACAGGCTGCCAGGCAGCGCCGGGCAGTTGAAGAGCAGGCTGCAATAGCCGCACTTCTCCCAGAGCACATGCCGTTCGCTCTGGACCTTGGTGTGTTGGGCGGTTGGCTGTGAAGTGGCGTGGCAGCCGGGCTCGTCCGTGCGCATGTCCATCGAATGGCTCATGGACATCGGCATGCGCTGATCCATCGGCATCGACTGAGAAATCAGTGGACCGATAAAGATCATCAGCATGGCGAACAGGCTGATCCAGCTGCCGCGTTTGACTCTCAGGGAGTGTCGGGGCGGCACGGATCGCCTGACGCCGGGCGAGCGCCCTGCGTTCACGGGGAGTTCAGGCTGTGATTACTGGGCGTGGGCGTGCTCTGGCATTCCGTCCGGGGCTTTTTTCTGCACGGTGACGTCAACCGTCACGTCCCCGGATTTTTCGAAATGCAGGGTCAGCGGGAAACGCTTGCCGTCGCTCAGCAGGCTGCGGTCCTTGAGCTCCAGCAACATCACGTGATAGGCCATCGGGGCAAAGGTCAGGTCGCCGCCCGCGGGGATCTCGACGCTCGGCACTTGCTGCATTTTCATCAGGTCGCCCTGTTTCACATGCTCGTGCAGTTCGGCTTTGCCCGAGATCGGCGAGGCCACACTGAGCAGGCGGTCGGCAGTTTTGCCATTGTTGTGGATCACAAAATAGGCCGCCACGGTGGGGGCATTGGGCGGCAGTTCTTGCGACCACGGGTGAGCGATGTGGATCTCGCCAGCGGCGTAGTCGTGGGCATTGGCAAAGCAGGCAGGCACCAGCAAGGCGGCCAGAACGATAAGTTTCTTCAACATGGCAGTTCTCCAGAACGATTAAACACGCAGATCAATTGCGACGCTAATCAGACTAGAGGAGAAGCACGGGGATTGAGACTCGGCCATTGCTGGCGCGGGGTGGGGCTGTCGAGGGTTGGTGGAGGCAGGCTGCGATTGGCCTCCAAACGCGTGAAATACAGCTGCGGGACATGGCCCGGCAACGCAACCAGCGGCGCTGAGCCCGAACAGCACCAGCAATGCTGCATGTTCGAATGGTCGTCATTCTGTGGGGCATTTTGCTCAAGCTTGCCCAGGGATATCGCCACCAGCTTCGTGCCGCCGGAAGAACAGAAACTGCCCCACAGCAACTGCTCGGCGGGCGACTGACCGGTTCCTTGAGCCATCGCACCGGACATCGGCATGGCAAGCATATTGAACAGCACTGCAAAGCAGGCGATCCAGGCAAATGCTAGCCGTTGTCGGGACATGAGGCAGATCCGGTGGGGTGGGCGATCAGGGGGGTATTTAGCCTGATCGGTGGCCATAAGTAAAAAGCCGCTGTGCGGTGTGGTGTCGCAGCACATCAGGCTGCGGTGGCATGCAGCTTGAGACCCAAGGCCTTCATCACCTTCATGATAGTCGCGAATTCCGGGTTGCCAGAGCTGCCCAAGGCTTTGTACAGGCTCTCACGACCCAGGCCAGCCTCTCGGGCAACCTGCGTCATGCCTTTTGCCCGGGCAATGTCATTGAGTGCCGCGCGAACCAACACGCCGTCACCGGCATCTTCTTCAAAGCAGGCATCCAGGTACGCCGCCATTTCCTCTGGTGTTTTGAGAAAATCGGCTGCGTCAAAACGGGTGAATTGTTCGGCCATGATTTACTCCTCACCACCGATGTTTTGCGCTATCTGTTGAGCGCGTTTGATGTCGCGTTGTTGCGTCGACTTGTCACCACCTGCCAACAGCAGATAGAACCTTTCACCTTTACGAGTGAAGTACATCCTGTAACCGGGTCCGTAATGAACGCGCATTTCATAGACCGTTTCACCTACGGCTGCGCAATCACCGAAATTCCCATGTTCGGCAGCTCGAAGTCTGGCGATCAGGCGAGCTTTTCCGATGGTGTCCTTGAGTGAGTGAAGCCAATCGGCAAACGGTCGTGACTGCACGAAGTCGATCATGTTGGATCGTATTTCTTGGGATACAAGTTGGCAAGGACGCACTTTTCTCAAGGCGACCGCAGTCTGCCAGTCGGGGCTGATTCTCATTTTTTGGGGTGAGCGGTTCAGGAACGCTCAGGGGATGTTGAGGCGAACCGTTGAGTCTGGCCAGACGGCTCTTTCGGGGAATGTTGTCTGTCGATTCGCTCTGAGAGTCAGGGATCAGGAATAGTCTGACGCTGACAGTGCCTCTAAAACTGCAGACACGCTTCCAAACTCCCGCTCAACCCCCGGCAACTCCGGCCGCTTGAGAATCAACACCGGCACCCCGCGTTCGCGTGCCACCTCAAGCTTGGGCTCGGTGGCGGTGCTGCCACTGTTTTTGCTGATCAGCACATCGATGTGCCGACGTTCGAATAGCGCGCGTTCATCCTCGATGAAAAACGGCCCGCGCGCGCCGATCACTTCACAGCGTTCGTTACCGGGGTAAACCTCCAGCGCACGCAAGGTCCAGAACTGCTCCGACGGAATTTCATGCAGGTGCTGCAACGGTTCGCGGCCCAGGGTGAACAGCGGCCGCGTGAACGGTTTCAGCGTTTCGATCAGCGCGCTCCAGTCGCTGACTTCCCGCCAGTCATCCCCGGCCTGAGCTTGCCACGCCGGGCGGCGCAGGGCCCAGCACGGGATGTGGATCAACTGCGCGGCGGTGGCGGCGTTCTGGCTGATTTGCGCGGCGTAAGGGTGAGTGGCGTCGAGCAGCAGGTCGATGCCTTCCTCCTGAATGAACTGTGCCAGGCCTTGAGCGCCGCCATAGCCACCGACCCGCACCCGGCACGCCAGATCAGTTGGCACGCGACCCACGCCCGCGAGGCTGTAAATATGTTGCGGGCCCAGGGTGCGGGCAATCGCCAGGGCTTCGGTGACGCCGCCCAGCAGCAACAGACGTTTCATTGAAAGGCTCCCGCATGGCCAACGATGCCGCCCTGACGGTCGATGGCAAATACCTCGACCTGAACTTGCCTGGGTACCACGCTGCGAGCGAAGTCCAGGGCGTGCTGGCACACCGCATCACCCAGGGCGATGCCGGCAGCGCTGGCCATGGCTAACGCTTGTTGGCTGGTATTGGCTTCGCGAATGTGTTGTTGCAAGGCGTCATCGGCGCCCACGGCAGCGGCCCATTCGGCCAGTTGCGGCAGGTCGATGCTCGAATGGCGGCTGTGCAAGTCCATGTGTCCGGCCGCCAGTTTGCTGATCTTGCCGAAGCCACCACACAGGCTGAGTTTATCCACAGGGACTTTGCGCAGGTGCTTGAGCACCGCTCCGACAAAGTCGCCCATTTCGATCAGGGCGATTTCCGGCAGGTCGTAGACCCGGCGCATGGTGTCTTCGCTGGCGTTGCCGGTGCAGGCCGCGATGTGCAGGTAGCCATTGGTTTTGGCGACATCGATGCCCTGATGAATCGACGCGATGTAGGCCGCGCAGGAAAACGGCCGGACGATGCCGCTGGTGCCCAGGATCGACAAGCCGCCCAGAATGCCCAGGCGCGGGTTCATGGTTTTCAGCGCCAGGGCTTCGCCGTCCTCGACGTTCACAGTCACCTCAAAACCACCGCCGTAACTGAACTCTTTGGCCAGTAACTGCAAGTGCTCGGTGATCATTTTGCGCGGCACCGGATTGATCGCCGGTTCCCCGACACCCAGTACCAGCCCTGGACGGGTGACGGTGCCGACACCTTTGCCGGCGTTGAAACGAATTCCGGGTTCGCTGACCAACCGCACCTGGCTGTAGAGCAACGCGCCGTGGGTTACGTCCGGGTCGTCCCCGGCGTCCTTGATTGTTCCGGCTTCAGCACCTTCGACGGTGGAGCGGCAGAACTCCAGGCGCATTTGCACCTGTTTGCCTTTGGGCAGCACGATCTCCACCGCGTCGGCGCTTGCCCCACTGAGCAGTAAACGCGCGGCCGCGAGGCTGGTGGCCGTGGCGCAACTGCCGGTGGTCAGGCCGCTGCGCAGGGGCGCGGGTTGTTCGGCGGTTTCGTCACGCATCGAAGGGCTTCATCACGTCGAGCAAGGTGATCGGCAACGCCTGGCGCCAGGTGTCGAATTCGCCCAGTGGCTGGGCCTGAGCGATATGGATGCGTGTCAGTTCACCGCCATGTTGTTCGCGCCAGGCCATCAAGGTCATTTCGCTTTGCAGCGTGACCGCATTGGCGACCAACCGACCGCCGGGTTTGAGCTGGGCCCAACAGGTGTCGAGCACACCGTCACGGGTCACGCCGCCTCCGATGAAGATCGCATCGGGCCGCTCAAGGCCCGACAGCGCTTGCGGTGCGCTGCCGCGAATCAGTTGCAGGCCGGGCACGCCGAGGGCGTCGCGGTTGTGCTCGATCAACTGCTGACGCCCTTCATCGGCTTCAATAGCCAGCACGCGGCAGCTCGGGTGGGCCCGCATCCATTCGATGCCGATCGAACCGCTGCCGGCGCCAACGTCCCAAAGCAGTTCGCCGGGCACCGGGGCCAGGCGGGCAAGGGTGATGGCCCGTACATCGCGCTTGGTCAGTTGGCCGTCATGCTTGAACGCTGAATCCGGCAGCCCGGCCAGGAGTGACAGGCGCGGGGTGTTCGGTTCGGCGATGCATTCGATCGCGACCACGTTCAGGTCCGCGGTTGCTGGGTCGCTCCAGTCACTGGCACTGCCGTCGACACGCCGTTCGGCCTCACCCCCCAGATGCTCCAGCACAGTGAGTCGGCTAGGCCCGAAACCGCGTTCACGCAACAGCGCCGCTATCGCCGCCGGGCTTTGGCCGTCGTTGCTCAGCACCAACAGCCGAACGCCGCTGAACAGCTGCGCACTGAGCGCCGCAAGCGGACGCGCGACCACTGACAGGGTGACGACTTCTTGCAACGGCCAGCCCATTCGGGCGGCGGCCAGGGAGCAGGAAGAGGGGGCGGGGATGATCAGCATCTGATCGTGCGGCACCTGCCGCGCCAGGCTGGCGCCGACTCCAAAGAACATCGGGTCGCCGCTGGCCAGCACGCAGACCGGCTCGTCGCGTCGGGCCAATACCGGTTCCAGGGAAAACGGACTGGGCCACAACTGGCGCTCGCCACGGATGCATGCGGGCAACAGGTCCAGTTGCCGTTGGCCCCCGACAATCCGCGAGGCACCCAACAAGGCACGCCGGGCATTCTTGCCCAAGCCCTTGAAGCCGTCTTCACCAATGCCTACGACTGTCAGCCAGGGCGCCATCAATATTCCTCAAACGTGTGCGTTCCGACGGGCAGGCTTTTCATGCCTTCGGACAAAGCAGGCATAATACCGCGCCTTCGCCCGCGAAGCGCTTCTACCTCTTAGCCGGTCACTCCTTTGAACGAACGCCAGATGTCCACAGCCTTACGCCCCTCGGCCTGCCCGGGGTTGCTGCGCATTGTCCCGGCGCTGGACGGCGGCATTTGCCGGATCAAGTTGGCGGGCGGATCGATCAGCGTTGCCCAGGCCAATGCGGTGGCGGATGCCGCCGAGCGTTACGCCGGGGGCGTGATCGAGGCGACGAACCGCGCCAACCTGCAGATTCGCGGCATTGGCAGCGAGCAGTCCGCGTTGATCGACAGCCTGCTGGCTGCAGGTCTTGGGCCGACCACGGCCGCCGGGGACGATGTGCGCAACCTGATGCTTAGCCCGAGCGCCGGCATTGACCCACACATGCTGATCGATACCCGACCGCTCGCCGAGCAGATACTGGCGACGCTGCAAACCAATACCCGCTTCCATGACCTGTCAGCCAAATTCGCCGTGCAACTCGATGGCGGGGAAGCGCTGACGATGCTCGAACATGGCCATGACCTGTGGTTATCGGCGTTGGTGCGCGGCGATGAACCGTTGCTGGCCTTCGGATTGGCAGGCTCGCCGCTGGACAAGCCTTTGGGCGCGGTTACGCTTTCTCGTGGGCATGAGTTGGTAGTTGCGGTGCTGGAGTTGTTCCTCGACCTGGCCAGCCCCGAGCAAACACGCATGCGCCATCTGCTGGCAGAGTGGCCGGTGGCTGAAGTTGTGCAGCGTCTGGCAGCGCGCGTGCCCTTGATCTCAATCGACTGGCAGCGTCCGCAGGCCGGGCCGTTGCTGCACATCGGTACTTATCCACAGCGTGAAACCGGCCTTGTCTACGTCGGTGCGGCGACGCCGTTGGGGCGGCTTGACTCATCGATGCTCAGGGGCGCGGCGCGGCTGGCCAATGAGTGTGGCGATGGCAGCCTGCGTTTTACCCCATGGCAGAGCCTGCTGCTGCCCTCGATTCGCCGCGAGGATGCCGCCGTTGTCACGCAGCGTTTGCTGCAATTGGGGTTTCTCTGTTCACCTGACCAGGCCCTGGCGCACTTGATCGCCTGCACCGGTTCAACCGGTTGCGGCAAAGGCCTGGCCGACACCAAGGGCGACGCCTTGCAACTGGCCGCGCTGCTGCAACGCCAGGGCGGCACCGTGAATGTGCACCTGAGCGGTTGCCCGCGTTCATGCGCCGCTGCGCATACTGCACCGGTCACGTTGCTGGCGGTCAGCCCCGGTCATTACGACCTCTATTTTCGCGATGCAGGGCAGCCGGGTTTCGGCGCCCTGCAAGCACGCAACCTTACTATTGAAACGGCGGGCGCATTGATTGACGCCTGCCCACGGAGCCCCCTTGATGCTTGATTACATCCGCGACGGTCAGGAGATCTATCGCAACTCCTTCGCGATCATTCGCGCCGAGGCGAACCTGGAGCGAATTCCGGCCGATCTGGAAAAACTCGCGGTGCGGGTGATCCACGCCTGCGGCATGGTCGAGGCCATCGACGGTCTGCAATTTTCCGAGGGTGCGGGCAAGGCCGGGCGCGATGCGCTGGCGGCTGGTGCGCCGATTCTGTGTGATGCCCGAATGGTCTCCGAAGGCGTGACCCGTACGCGCTTGCCGGCCAATAACGAAGTCATTTGCACCCTGCGCGACGACAGCGTTCCAGAGCTGGCGCGTGAGCTGGGCAATACCCGCTCGGCTGCGGCGCTGGAGCTTTGGCGCCCGCACCTGGAAGGCAGCGTGGTGGTGATCGGCAATGCGCCGACCGCACTGTTTTATCTGCTGGAAATGCTCGATGCCGGCGCCCCGAAACCGGCGCTGATTCTGGGCTTCCCGGTGGGCTTCGTGGGGGCCGCCGAATCCAAGGCCATGCTCGCGGCGGACAGCCGTGGCGTGCCGTTTGTGATCATGCAAGGGCGGCTGGGCGGCAGCGCCATGGCGGCCGCGGCGGTCAATGCGCTCGCGACGGAGATCGAATGATGCAGCAACCTGGACGTTTGATCGGCCTGGGCGTGGGCCCCGGTGATCCGGAACTGATTACCGTCAAAGCCCTGCGCCTGCTGCGCGAGTCCCCGGTGGTGGCGTACTTCGTCGCCAAGGGCAAAAAGGGCAATGCCTTCGGCATCATCGAAGCGCACTTGCAGGACGCGCAAACCTTGTTGCCGCTGGTCTACCCGGTGACCACCGAAACGCTGGCGCCGCCGCTTTCCTATGAGCAAGTGATCAGCGATTTCTACGATGCGGCCGGCGAAGAGCTCGCCGCGCACCTGGATGCCGGGCGTGATGTAGCGGTGATCTGCGAAGGTGATCCGTTCTTCTACGGCTCCTACATGTACCTGCACGATCGCCTGGCCGAGCGCTACGAAGCCGAAGTGGTGCCGGGCGTCTGCTCGATGCTCGGCGGTGCTTCGGTGCTGGGTGCGCCGTTGGTGTATCGCAATCAGAGCTTGTCGGTGCTGTCCGGCGTGCTGCCTCACGACGAACTCAAGCGTCGTTTGGCCGATGCCGACGCGGCAGTCGTCATGAAGCTGGGGCGTAACTTTACGAAAGTCCGTCAGGTGCTGGAAGAACTCGGTCTGGCAGAGCGTGCGTTGTATGTCGAACGCGCCACCATGGCCAATCAGAAGATCGTGCCGCTGGATCAGGTCGAGCCGATGTCCTCGCCGTACTTCTCGCTGATCATTGTTCCTGGCGAAAGGTGGCAAGGCTGATGACCCGTCCAGTTCCGGCGATTGTCATTCTTGGCAATGGCAGCCTCGCCACCGCGCGCAAGATCCAACAGCTGTACCCGGGCGCCTTGATCCATGGCCTGGCCGAGCGGGTCGACGGCGCGGATCACGTTTATCACGAGTTCGGCGCGACCCTGCGCCAGCTCTATCAACACGACACGCCGATTATCGCCTTGTGCGCCGCTGGCATCGTCATTCGTACCCTGGCGCCATTGCTGTTGGAAAAAGGCGCTGAGCCGCCGGTGCTGGCCGTTGCTGAAGATGGCAGTGCGGTCGTGCCGCTGCTCGGGGGGCTGGGCGGGGTGAATGTGCTGGCCCGCGAGATTGCGGATGGTCTGGGTGTGGCGGCGGCTATCACCACCAGCGGTGAGTTGCGCTTCGGCACATGCTTGCTCAACCCGCCGAGTGGCTATGCGTTGGGTGATCTGGAACTGGGCAAGCGCTTCGTTTCGGACTTGCTGGCCGGTGAGAGCGTGCGCATCGAAGGTGCCGCCCCGTGGTTGGCGCAGGCGCAGTTACCGCAGGATCCGCAGGCGCATTTAGCCATTCATATTGGCAGCGCCGAACGCGCGCCTGCGGCCAATGAGTTGCTGATCTATCCGAAAAGCGTTCTGGTGGCGGCGAGTGCCGACGTTGCAGAATTGCCGAACGCCATACGCAATGCCTTGCGCCAAGCGAAAATTGCTGTGCAATCGGTGGTGTGTCTGTTGGCCAGCGATCAGCAAATGGCCAGCCCGGCACTGCGCGAAGCGGCGCTGGAATTGGGGGTGCCGCTGCGTTTTGCGGCGGCTGGCTCTGTGGCTGAACTGGCGGAAAACGCGGCCGGGAAATCCGTGTCTGTCCATGCAAACAACGGGATTGCCATCGTGGTTGCCGACCGGCCGCTGGACCCACTACTGATCGGTCGTCCACGCGGTCGTTTGGCCGTGATCGGCCTGGGCCCTGGTGCTGCCGACCTGATGGTGCCGGCGGTCAAGGCAGAGCTGGCGCGCGCCAACGATGTGCTTGGCTACGAAACCTATGTGCGCATGGCCGGTCCATTCCGCGCTGATCAGGTGCTGCACTGCACCGATAACCGTGAAGAAATGCAGCGTGCCCGTCACGCTTTCGAACTGGCTGCCCAAGGGCGTTCGGTGGTGGTGGTGTCGTCCGGCGATCCGGGTGTGTTCGCCATGGCCGCTGCGGTGCTGGAGGCCTTGCACGAGTCGAACGATGCGAATTGGCACAACGTCGATCTGGAAATCCTTCCCGGCGTTTCCGCATCCCTGGCCACTGCTGCTCAGGCTGGTGCACCGCTGGGGCATGACTTCTGCGTGATGTCTTTATCGGACAACCTGAAACCCTGGACGATCATCGAGAAGCGCCTGGACCTGGCAGCAGAGGCTGACCTGGCTCTGGCCTTTTACAACCCCATCTCGCGCTCGCGTCCATGGCAGTTGGGCCGTGCACTGGAAATCGTTGCGCAACATCGCACACCGCAAACGCCCGTGGTGCTGGGGCGCGACATCGGCCGTCCGGGCCAAACATTGCGCGTCACCACACTGGGGCAACTGGCCCCGGACCAAGTGGATATGCGCACCATGGTGCTGATTGGTTCGTCCACCACCTGCATGTTTCCGCGTGCCGAGGGTGGCGAGTGGGTCTATACGCCGCGTTGGTATGGCGACAAACCCGTTACTTGAGTAATAACGCCCCTTCGGGGGGCGTTTTTACTTCAACTCGCTCGAATGCAAGCGGTCCCCCTTCCCACATGTCTAATGTATGAAGGGGGAGGTTGAGGATGTGAGTGTTGAGCAAAAAAGGCACTGGCTGATTTGAGTAATAAGGTCTTCTGGCTGCTCATCTATCGTGGCGTTTATGTATTTCTCTTCCTCAAGACAAATCGTTTCATGATCTGTTCACGGAGTTTAGTCGCCATGAGCTCCCTTTTCGTGTCGAGTACGTCTCTGTCTAATATAAGAAAGGCACTCTGCTGAATAAGCTTTGCTGATTGTTTCTCCCAGGGCCAAAACAAAAAGCTATGCTTTTCGGCATCGGCCACCAGCTCTAGATTAAAGACTGCCATGTGAAGGTTTCCACTTGGGTCGTAACGGGAGGGAGCCACTTGGAAGCGACGTCCTTTAAGACTTTCTTTATCCAGTGAAAGCACAGCGGGCTGATCGGGTTTTAAGGCATCAAGGGTGTCAATCATGGCGTTCCCTTGTCGAGGGTCGCTCATGGATTGCGCGCTCCGCACCAGGAAATCGGCAATGCTCCCCGAAATATCAGAGCGTGTGCGTGTCGTGATGGCCCCTTCATGAAGCGACCAACCAAGAAACATCAGCGTGCGAACATATTCGTCCAGCCAGTGTTGTGAATTGGCAAAGCGATTGTGAACGAGGTCGGCTGACCTTGTTGCGATCCGTGTGCAGTTCGTCAAATCATCAAAGTCTTGCAGGGATAGTTCGTCGATACATGAAATAAGATTGTGGCTCGTCACCAGTCCGTGCGATGTCCCATGGTTCATGAGTTATTCCTGATTAAGGTGGGTAAGTTATTTTTTCAAGAGTGTTGTGGTATGTATGTGTGGCCCGTAAAGATTACAGTGGTAGGCACGTGAGTTGAATGAAGTGCTGTTGTGAGATTTGTTCTTTATGTGTTTTGATTTTTTGGTCTGTTGGGTGGGTTGAGGTTGTTGTACATATGATGTATTCAATAGGAATTGTTTGCTGAAATGCTATGCGTTAGATTCGGTGTGTGCCCAATGAAGGGTGCAAGTGAATTAACAAAAGGAGCGTTGAATATGGATGTTGTGGAAAGTGCTGCTGGTATGAAAAAAAGTGTTGCTTTGGTGAAAGCGCGAATCAGCAAGCGTCAATCATTACAGCCTGCTGTTTCTCGTGTAAGGGCATTTGCGGCAACAGACACCTCTAGCCCAACCAAAGAATTGGATGCAGTGGTGTTGGGCAATACGCTCGTGGGCTATGGCGCTAACATTTCGCTTGAGAATATGGCGATTATCGAAAATCTCATTAAGTTTTCGAAGCTGGAGGCGAGCTACGAAGTTCCAGGTGATGACCCTGAAGCGTGGTATCTCGCCTTCCTGCAGTGCATGGATGAGGCAGGTTGTTTTGTCGCAGACGCCGGTTATACCGCCTATCGGAAGAACTCTCATCAGTTGACAATGGATAACATCGTTACCGATATCGTTAAGGCCGGTATTGATGCCGCAAAAGCGGCGATTCCTGGTGCAGCGGTGCTCAGTGCGATTGCCGACTCGACATTGGCTGCCCTGAAGGCGAAGCCTGAAGCGATAAATTTGTATAATCGTGAAGTTACCAAGAGCAAAGGTGTCAGGCTCGCGGTAATGCCATGCGATCAACTGGCAAACGGTATTATTCTGACTTCGTTAGTGTCGATTGATAGCGTCGGAGGCAACAAAGAAACCGCACCTGTCTTTTTCAACTGGAAAACATCTGGTCTCGATATTTTTCGCGGCAGTTCTTTTATTACCTTCAATCCACTTAATTATGCGGAGTTAAAGGGTGAGCTGGAAGAGTACCTTGGGAGGCATTTCAAGGCGGCACTTAGCAATAGGTTTCAGCGGCGCAAGAACGCAGCCAAATAAGTAAATAAGGCCGGTGATGCAATATCGCTGGCCTCTTTTTGGAGTGCGGATATGGAGTATTCTGTTTATATAAGCGCCGGCAGCGTTTTGGCTGTCTCACAGGCTTTGTCGCCTGCCAGGCAACAAGACGCGCTTGACACTATTTTATTTGCTCAACTTGCTGCTGACGAAGATTTTCCTAGCGGTTTTAATGATGCGCAGTGGTTTGATATTTTTACGAGCACCTTATCTGCTTGTGGTTGGGCTTTTTATGCCCAGAAAGAAACAGATGAGCAATTTTCGACGTCTGATGAAGCGAAATCTTCAGTGAGAGATGCACTTGCCGCATCCGCTAACCGTAGTTACTCGGACGATCAGGTGGCAGTGCTCTCGGCCGCACTGGATAAAGTAGTGGCGTTGCCTCCCGATTCGGACGTGGCGCAAGTCTTTCGCGAACACAGCCTATTGGGCGGCGGTGCAGAGATGACGCGGGTAAGAGTGATGGGAGGCATTGTGGAGGCGAACGGATTTTTGAGTATGACGTCCGTGTCTTTTGATACTCGCGTAATGGTCGGCAAACATTTCTTTGATAATGAGGTCGCGCGGAATCAAGTCGACGGCGCTGTAAGCAGCCGGTTTTTCCTGGCTCGTTTTAATCACGATGAATTTAACGACTACAGGGAAGATACTGTGCAGTGGCTAGGGGGGCAGCGGGGCACTCAATGCGTTGAGATCGGAGTCTTGTCAATTGAATAGCGAAAACCAGGGCCGAGGGCTTTAAATCCTTCGGTCTTGTGCATTCAGGGCACCAGATAGCCCTTCACCCCGGTAAAGATAATCTGCGCTGCCAGCGCACACACAAACAACCCCATCAACCGGCTGACGATCTGCAGGCCCTGATCGCCGAGGATCCGTTCGATGCGGTTGGACAGATACAGCACCACGCCGACGGTCAGGCTGGCCATGGCAATACTGAGGATGGCAGTGAGTTTGTCGTCCCAGTGTGGCTGGCTGACGCCCATCACCAGCAAGGCCCCGATGGTGCCGGGGCCGACCGTGAGCGGAATGGTCAGCGGGACGATAGTCACGTCCTGTTGCACATTGTCGGTCTGCACCGCGGATTTGCCCTGAGCCATGCCCAATGCCGAGATGAACAGCACGCTGCCGGCGCCAATGCGGAAGGCATCCACCGTAATGCCGAACACACTGAATATCACCCGCCCGAACAGGTACAACAGAACGCTGGAAACCAGGGTGGCGAGGGCGACTTTCCAGGCCAGGCGTCGCCGCTCTTTGCTTGAGTAGCCACGGGTCAGGCTGATGAAGCAGGAGAGCACGAAGAACGGGCTATAGAGCACCAGCATCTTCAAGTAAACGCTGAACAACACGTGGAGCATGGCGCAAGCTCACTGGCGGAGGAAGTCGACGGGAGTCTATCAGGCGGTGCGTAGCCTGTCGGCTCAGTTAGTGTGAGCCGTCACCCGATTCTGTTGATCGCGCTGGGCAACCCAATGCTCGATCAGCTCGCGCAATTGCGAGAGTTCGACCGGTTTGGCCATGTGACCGTCCATCCCCGCCTGACGGGCTCGCTCCTTGTGCTCGGCAAGGATGTGGGCAGTCAATGCCACCACTGGCGTGCGAATCCGTTGGTTCCCGACTTCCCAGGCGCGTAGCTGCTGTGTTGCAGAGAAACCGTCGAGAATCGGCATTTCGCAGTCCATCAATACCAGGTCGTAACGCTGGGCTTTCATGGCGCGCAGCGCTTCTTCGCCGTTGCTCGCGGTGTCCGGTTGCAGGTTGAGCTTGCCGAGCATGCCGCGAATGACTTTGGTCGAGATGCTGTTGTCTTCGGCCACCAGAATCCGGAAGTCGCTTGGCACCTTGACGGGGAGCGGGGTACCAGGTGGCAGTTGAGAGGAGACGGCAAGGCCTTTACTGCGCTGGTTCAGTTCGTCCGCGAGGGTGGTCTTGAGGGTATAGCCGGCCACCGGTTTGGCCAGGATGCGCTTGATCCCGCAGTTACGCGCGATGATCTTGCTCGGCGCGTTGCTGATGCCGGTGAGCATGATCAGCAGGATGTCGTGGTTCAGGCTCGGGTCTTCCTTGATCTTGGCGGCCAGTTGCATGCCGGTCATCCCGGGCATGTTCTGGTCAAGCAGGACCACGTCGAAGTAGTCGCGCAAGTGCGCCTTGGTCCGCAACAGGGCCAGCGCCTCTTTGCCTGACGGTACGGCACTCACATTCAGGCCCCAGGCCGTGCATTGCTGCACCAGGACTTTGCGGCAGGTATCGTTGTCGTCGACCACCAGGACCCTTGCACCTTGCAGCGGGCCATCGAGGTCGGATGTCGGGTGTTCGAGGCGCTCGGGGTCCAGGGGCAGGGTCAGCCACAGCGTGCTGCCCTGGTTGCTGCCACTCTTGACGCCGAATTCGCCGTGCATCAGCAGGATCAGTTGGCGGGCAATCACCAGCCCCAGGTTGCCACCCAGGCGTGTGGCCGAGAGGAAGTTCTTGCTGTGCAGTTCGGCATGCAGCAAGGCCTCGCGCTCGTCGGCTTCCATCGGCAGGCCGCTGTCTTGCACCGCAATACGCAAACGGGGTTTGGCACTGCGCTCATCGAGGGCGACGACGATCAGGATCTCGCCTTCGTCGGTCTTCTTCAGGGCGTTTTCCAGCAGGCTCAGCAGCGCCTGGCGCAGGCGTGTCGGGTCCCCGCTGATGACTCGCGGAACTTGTGGCTGAATGAAGCTGATCAGTTCGACGTTCTGCTGCTCGGCCTTTGCACGGAAGATGCTGAGGCAGTCTTCGATCAGGGCATTGAGGTCGAATTGCACGTCATCGAGTTCGATCTGCCCGGACTCGAGCTTGGAGATGTCGAGGATCTCGTTGATCAGGGTGAGCAGTTCGTTACCGGCACTGTGGATCGTTTGCACATAATCGCGTTGCTTGACCGACAGCGGCGTGCCGAGCAGCAGTTCGGTCATGCCCAGCACACCGTTCATCGGGGTGCGGATTTCATGGCTGATTTTTGCCAGGAACTCGGCCTTGGCGTTGATTTCGGCATTGCTTGCGGCCAGGTCGCGGCTGACGCTGAAACGGTCTTCGGTGATGCTGCGCTGACGCTCGCCCAGGGCGATGCCCATCAGCAGGCCACTGATGCACATGGTCAGCATCAAAGTGATGATCAATCCTTGGGGGGCGGCCAGTGTCAGCCCCAGCATCGCGGGCAGGATGATCAGCGCGCCGATGTTGAATACCACCATGCCCGCCACGAACCACCGGGCTGGCCGGTAACCTTTCTGCCAGTGGTAGATGCCGACGAACATCATGCTCAGGCCGGAGATGGCGATCAGGCTGTAGGTAATGACGTTCAGCGGCAGCGTGTTGACGAACAGCAGCAACAGGCCGCACAAAGTGGCAAGCACGATGTTGCCCAACAACAGCTTGTTCAGCGGATGAGGCCCGAGCGGGGTGAAGAAGCGATAGGCGAACATCAGGCCGCAAGGCGCGGTCAGCAGAAGGAACAGATAAGCGCCCGGGGTTTGCAGGGCGTGCCAGTCCGGCAGCCATGGTCCGGCCAGGTTGAGCAACAGCAACAGGCTGAGCGTCAGCAGGCCTTCGCAGGCCGACAGCCACAGGCTGCTCCGCGAGCGGGTGTAGGCATATCGGGTCAGGTTGTGCAGGATCAGCATCAGCATGCAGCCGAACAGCAAACCGTAGATCAGCGTTTGCTTCTGGTCGGCGGCGCCCACGACAGCAGATTGCAGGGTGATGTAAGGCCGCAACTGGTGATCGGAAACCAGCCGTACATACACGTCGAGGGTTTTATCGCTTTGGGGCAGTGGCAGCATGAAGTCGCTGCTGGGCAGCGGCCGTTCGGCCATCGGGTGGTCGGTGCCGGAGCTCAACTGGTCGATGAGTTTGTCGCCATCGAGCACGTACAGGTTCAGGCGCGCCAGATCGGGCGCGAAGATGCGCAGCAGTTGTTCGTGCTTGCCGGGGTTGAGCTTGAAACGCAGCCACAGGGCGCCGTCCGGCTCGGCCGCAGTGAGCTGGTCGAGGTCGGTCGGGCTGAATTGGTTGGTGTAGCGGGCAGAGCGGATATCGCCCAGTTGCAGGTCGCCCTGTTCGTCGAGCAAAACCGCCCAGCCACTGCCTTGCGCGGCGTTAGCCGGAAGCATGCAGAGCAGGGTCAGCAGGCTGACGGTGAGACCTATGGCAATCCTGAGCCAGCGCACGGCGAAATCCCTTCGTAGGTTGATGCCAGATTACAACTATGCGCGGCACCGGAATAGTACGGCAAGGGCCGCAAGCCCCTGCCTAGCCGAATGGATAGCTTATTCCTGATTTTCGCCACGCTCGCGAGCAATGGCGCGATAGCCAATGTCCTTGCGGTAGAAGCAGCCGTCCCAGTCAATCCTGGCTGCCAGTTTGTAAGCCTGTTGCTGGGCGGCGTCGACGCTGGTACCCATGGCGGTGGCGCAGAGCACGCGGCCCCCGGCGGTCACGACCTTGCCATCCTTGAGGGCGGTGCCGGCGTGGAAGACTTTCCCTTCCAGGGCGGCGGCGGCCTCCAGGCCTTCAATGACGACACCCTTGGCGTAGTCACCCGGGTAGCCGCCAGCGGCCAGCACGATGCCGACGCTCGGGCGTGGGTCCCATTGTGCTTCGATCTTGTCCAGCGCCTGTGCCAGCGCGGCTTCGACCAGCAACACCAGGCTCGACTGCAGGCGCAGCATTACCGGTTGGGTCTCCGGATCTCCGAAGCGGCAGTTGAACTCGATGACTTTCGGGTTCCCGGCCTTGTCGATCATCAGGCCGGCGTACAGGAAGCCGGTGTAGACGTTGCCTTCTTCGGCCATGCCGCGCACGGTCGGCCAGATGACCAGGTCCATGACGCGCTGGTGCACTTCGCTGGTCACCACCGGGGCCGGGGAGTAAGCCCCCATGCCGCCGGTGTTCGGGCCCGTGTCGGCGTCGCCCACACGTTTGTGGTCCTGGCTGGTGGCCATTGGCAATACGTTCTTGCCGTCGACCATGACGATGAAGCTGGCTTCTTCGCCATCGAGGAATTCTTCGATGACCACGCGCGAACCGGCATCACCGAAGGCGTTGCCGGCGAGCATGTCGCGTACGGCGTCTTCGGCTTCGGTCAGGGTCATGGCAACGATCACGCCTTTACCAGCGGCCAGGCCGTCGGCCTTGATCACGATCGGCGCACCTTTTTCACGCAGATAAGCCAGGGCTGGCTCGATCTCGGTGAAGTTCTGGTAGTCGGCTGTCGGGATCTTGTGGCGTGCCAGGAAGTCCTTGGTGAAGGCCTTGGAACCTTCCAGTTGGGCGGCACCGGCGGTTGGGCCGAAGCAGTCCAGGCCACGCGAGCGGAACAGGTCGACCACGCCCGCTACCAGCGGTACTTCAGGGCCCACGATGGTCAGGGAGACGTTCTTTTGCGCAAAGTCTGCAAGCTGCTCAAGGGCCAGTACGTCGATGGCGACGTTCTCGCATTTGGCTTCAATGGCGGTGCCGGCGTTGCCCGGGGCAACGAAAACTTTCTCGACCCGTGGGTCCTGAGCGACTTTCCACGCCAGGGCGTGTTCACGACCGCCGCTGCCAATGATCAAAACATTCATTTCAAAAACCTCGGATGACGCTAATTCTGGATGCAGCGCTGAAGCTGCTTTTCTGTGGGAGCGGGCTTGCTCGCGAAGGCGGTGTGTCAGTCAGCATCAATGTCGCTGACAGATTGCATTCGCGAGCAAGCCCGCTCCCACATTTGATCGTCGTATCAGTGACGGAAGTGGCGCATGCCCGTAAAGACCATCGCGATACCCGCTTCATCAGCTGCCGCGATCACTTCGTTGTCACGCATCGAGCCGCCCGGCTGGATCACCGCAGTGATGCCGACCTTGGCAGCGTTGTCGATGCCGTCACGGAACGGGAAGAACGCGTCCGAGGCCATGACCGCGCCCTGCACTTGCAGGCCGGCGTGTTCAGCTTTGATCGCAGCGATGCGCGCAGAGTTCACGCGGCTCATCTGGCCAGCGCCGACACCGATGGTCTGGCGGTTCTTGGCGTAGACGATGGCGTTGGATTTGACGTACTTGGCGACTTTCCAGGCGAAGATCAGGTCGTTGATTTCCTGCTCGGTCGGCGCGCGCTTGGTCACGACTTTCAGGTCGGCGCTGCCGATCATGCCGATGTCACGGCTCTGAACCAGCAAACCACCGTTGACGCGCTTGTAGTCCCAGGCCGGGGCGCGGTCTGCCGACCACTCGCCGCAGGCCAGCAGGCGCACGTTGGCTTTGGCGGCAACAATGGCGCGGGCCTCGATGCTGACGCTTGGGGCGATGATGACTTCGACGAACTGACGCTCGACGATGGCTTTGGCGGTCTCGGCATCCAGCTCGCGGTTGAACGCGATGATGCCGCCGAAGGCCGACTCGGTGTCGGTGGCGTAGGCCAGCTCGTACGCCTGGCGGATGCCACCTTCAGCGTCCGGGCTCACGGCAACGCCGCACGGGTTGGCGTGCTTGACGATCACGCAGGCCGGTTTGACGAAGCTCTTCACGCATTCCAGCGCAGCGTCGGTGTCGGCCACGTTGTTGTACGACAGCTCTTTGCCTTGCAGTTGGGTTGCGGTGGCGATGCCGACTTCGGCGGGTTTGGCTTCCACGTAGAACGCCGCGCTCTGGTGCGGGTTCTCGCCGTAGCGCATTTCCTGGGCCTTGATGAACTGGCTGTTGAAGGTGCGCGGGAATTCGCTGCGGCCGGACGTCGAGAGGGTGTCGGCCGCCTGGTTCACGGTGCCCATGTAGTTGGCGATCATGCCGTCGTAGGCCGCGGTGTGTTCGAACGCCTTGAGCATCAGGTCGAAGCGCTGAGCGTACGTCAGGCCGCCGGCCTTGAGGCTTTCCAGGACGTTGGCGTAGTCGCTGGCGTTCACCACGATGGCCACGTCTTTGTGGTTTTTTGCTGCCGAGCGAACCATGGTCGGGCCGCCGATATCGATGTTTTCGATAGCGGTCGGCAGGTCGCAGCCAGGCTTGTTGATGGTGGCTTCGAACGGATAGAGGTTAACGGCCACCAGGTCGATCGGCTTGATGCCGTGCTCATTCATGATGGCGTCGTCGATACCGCGACGACCGAGGATCCCGCCGTGGATTTTCGGGTGCAGGGTCTTGACCCGACCGTCCATCATCTCTGCGAAACCGGTGTAATCCGCGACTTCCACAGCGGCCACGCCGTTGTCCTGCAGCAGCTTGAACGTTCCGCCGGTGGAGAGGATCTCGACGCCCAGGGCTTCCAGCTCCCTGGCGAATTCGAGGATCCCGGTCTTGTCGGAAACGCTGATCAAGGCGCGGCGGATCGGCAGGCGGGTAGTCTGGTCGGTCATCTCAATTTCCATCAAAAGCAAAGGAAGTCAGCAAAAAAGGCGACCGGTTTTACGCGGGCGCCTTTCTGGTTTGATTGAATGCTTACAGCAAATCGTACTGCTTGAGTTTCTTGCGCAAGGTGCCGCGGTTCAGCCCCAGCAGCTCGCTGGCCTTGGTCTGATTGCCCTTGACGTAGTTCATCACGCTTTCGAGCAGGGGAGCCTCGACTTCGGAGAGCACCAGGTTGTACACATCCGTGACGGCAGCGCCCTCAAGGTGGGCGAAATAATTGTGCAGCGCCTTCTCGACACTCCCGCGAAGGGTCTGGCCTTCTTCGCTGGGTGTATTGAGGTGCTGTTTCAAATTCACGTTGTCGCTCACGGGTGTTGTTCCACTCACTAAAGTCTCGGTCATCATCGTCATGCGGCCACCCCTTCTTCGTCCCCTGTCAGGCTCTTGTAACGTTCGGCGAAGAACTCCCGGACGTTGGCGCATTGTGTTTCCGTACCATCCAAACGATTGAAGTGGGCGCGAAACTCCCTGGCGCCCGGCAGGGTTGCGAGATACCAGCCCACATGCTTGCGAGCAATGCGTACGCCCATGACATCCCCATAGAAGGCATGCAGCGCGGCCAGATGCTCAAGCAGAATACGTTCCACCTCGATCAGCTCCGGTGCCGGCAGCTTCTCGCCGGTACGCAGGAAATGGTCGATCTCACGAAAAATCCATGGCCGCCCCTGGGCAGCCCGGCCAATCAACAAGCCATCGGCACCGGTCGCGTCCAGCACGTACCGGGCCTTCTCGGGCGAGTCGATGTCGCCATTGGCGAAGACCGGAATCGACACCGCCTGCTTGATCGCGGCAATGGTGTCGTACTCGGCAACGCCGGTGTACAGATCGGCGCGGGTTCGTCCGTGGACTGCCAGCGCTGTGATGCCTGCCTGTTCGGCGATTTTCGCCACCGTAAGGCCGTTCTTGTTCGCCCGGTCCCAGCCGGTGCGGATCTTCAGGGTCACCGGTACATCAACCGCCGCCACGACGGCGTGCAGGATCTCGGTCACCAGGTCTTCATCTTTGAGCAAAGCAGAACCGGCGGCTTTGTTGCAGACTTTTTTTGCCGGGCAGCCCATGTTGATATCAATAATCTGTGCGCCCAGCTCGACGTTGGCCCGGGCCGCTTCCGCCAACATCTGCGCATCACCACCGGCGATCTGGACCGAGCGTGGCTCGGGATCACCTTCGTGGATCATGCGCAGACGCGATTTGCGGGTGTTCCACAAACTCATGTCGCTGGTGACCATTTCCGAGACTACAAGCCCTGCACCCAGTCGCTTGCAAAGCTGACGAAAGGGCTGGTCGGTGACGCCCGCCATCGGGGCGAGAATCAAGCCGTTGTGCAATGTGTATGGGCCGATGCGTACCGCCGACATAGGACTTCCCTGTTGTGGGGTCGGATCATGGGAGTTCGAAAAAGGGTTGGCATGATACCCGCTCTCGATGACTGGATAAAGGCTGAATTGGATAAAATCTGAACAGTTGTCCCGTTAATGCCAGTCGTTTGCTTTGCCGGGGCGCAGTCAGAAAACCGCCGTCAAATCGGGGGCGCTGCTGGCGCTGTGTTGCCGTTTACTCGGGGGAGTGAAAACTGAGGCTGTAATTCACCGCTTTCGGGCCGGGGTCGAGAATGTCCAGAGCGATGTGGATTGGCGTTTGCGACGGCATTTCCGCCAGGCCCTCCAGGTCTCCATTGAGGTATTCGCCCGGTTTGAAGCGCCGACTGGCGATCAGGTGACCGTTGAGGTCGGCAAATCGCAGCTCCAGCAGCGGGAACGGCTGGGAGAACGGCGCCCGGTTGTAGATGATGGCGTCGACCACCAGTGCGCCACTGAAGTCCGGATGGCTGCGCACCACCAGGTTGCTGCTCTTGATACGGGCGATGTCGACTTTGGACGGCACCGTGCAGCCGATTTCCGGGCACAACTGCTGGAACCATGGACGGTACTGGTCCTGACGGGCCAGCTCCTCAAAGTGGTAAGCGATGTACTGGCCGGCCAGCGCGCCCGCGCCGAGCAGAATCAGCAGCGCCCAGAAGAACCGTCGACCCCAGGGCGAGCGACGGCGCTGCCAATCAAGGTGCAGCGGGTCGTCGACCAGGTCCTGCAAGACTTCTTCGTGCATGGCCGGCTCGTTGCGTTCGCGCTTTTTGCGAGTCGGTTCGGGCGTTTCGTGCAGGTCTTCGTCGGTGTCGTCGGTGGCCGAGAGGCGTTCGTGAACCTCTGGATGATCGGGTGTGTTGTCCCGCAGCCGCTGCGGTGTCTCGGGCTCGTCATCGAGGTCGACGGGGGCGAGCGACAGAGACGGTTCGGTGCGAGCCGGTTTGAGCGGTGCCTCTACCGATTGCGCAGGTTTTGTCAGGGGTGCCTGGTGAATTTCGCCGCTCTGGGCGCGTTCGGCTGCCGATTCGCTGAACAGGCTGTCGGACCACGGTTGTTCCTCGTGGTCATCGCTGTCGCGACGGGCGCTGAGAGCGTCTTCCTTGGGCCTGCGTTCCTGGCCGAATTCCTTGGTGGGCTGGATTTCCCGTTGTTCGAGCTTGGCGAGTTCTTCGTCGAGGTCGAGGGCGTCCAGGTCAAGTTCGGCGGCTGACCACTGCTTCTGGCTGATTGCGCGTTGCGCCGGCGGTTCGACTGCAGCCGGCGCGGGCCGCGCAGCCGCTTGCTGCGCGGCCCGCTGCTCGAGCAACTGTCGTGCGGCGTTGAACACTTGCAGGCACGAGCCGCAGCGAACCACTCCGCGGGCCACGCTCAACTGAGCATGGCTGACGCGAAAGCTGGTTTGGCAATGCGGGCACTGGGTGACGAAGCTGTCGGTCATGCGGCCATCCGGAGAATGCAGGCGCTCATTTTAGCGCCGACGACCAGTGATGCGCACCCAGCCATCGCGATTGGCGATCGGGTCCAGGTCGAAGTCTTGGGCGTAAGCGGCAGCGACTTCTTCGCCTTGCTCGGCGAGGATGCCTGACAGCGCCAGGCGACCGCCGGCCTTGACCAGGCTGGACAGTCGCGGAGCCAGGGAAACCAGCGGCCCGGCGAGGATGTTGGCGACCAGTACGTCAGCCTGAACCTGGGGCAAGTCTTCCGGCAGATACAGTGGGAACAGAGCGTCGGCAATGTGGTTGCGCCCGGCGTTGTCGCGGGATGCTTCCAGTGCCTGCACGTCAATATCGGTGCCGACGGCTTGCTTGGCGCCCAGCAGCAGGGCAGCGATTGCGAGGATCCCCGAGCCGCAGCCGAAGTCCAGTACGTTGCAGTCTTTCAGGTCCTGGCCGTCGAGCCATTCCAGGCACAGGGCGGTGGTCGGGTGAGTGCCGGTGCCGAAAGCCAGGCCCGGATCGAGCAGCAGGTTCACGGCGTCCGGTTCCGGAGCGGCGTGCCAGCTCGGGACGATCCACAGACGCTGACCGAAACGCATGGGTTGGAAGCCGTCCATCCAGCTGCGCTCCCAGTCCTGGTCTTCGATGATTTCGCTGTGATGCTCAGGCAGCGGGCTGCCGGTCAGCAACTCAAGGTGAGCCAGGACCGGGGCGGGCTCGGTGCCGCCTTCGAACAGTGCCAGCAAGTGAGTGTGCGACCACAGCGGGGTGGTGTTGAGTTCCGGCTCGAAGATCGGTTGATCTTCAGCGTCCATGAAGGTCACCGAAACGGCGCCGACTTCCAGCAGCGCGTCTTCGTAGGTCTCGGCCTGTTGCGGAGTGATGGCGAGACGGACTTGTAACCAGGGCATGGCGGAACCTCGAAGACGCTAAAAAAATGGACCTTTACAGGGGCGGCAAGCTTACTTGAGGTGCGCAGGCCGCGCCAGCCGGGCTTGGTGCGCGTTCCATCCCGCGATAGGCCAGATGGCACGAGCCAGCACCCAGCAGCGCAGGGACCAGCAGGTTGAGTACCGGTACCAGTGCGATGAGAAAGATTAGCAGGCCGAAGAAGATCATGGCGCCGCGTTGCTGCCGAACGGCTTGCAGTTGTTCGCTGCCGCTGGCGATGCCCGAGAGCGCGGGGGCGGTGAGGAAGCGTACGTTCAGGTAGGCCAGCAGCACGATCAACAGTGCACCGTTGATCACTGGAACCAGCAGGCACAGCAGCGGGCCGATGCCAAGGCCCAGCCAGGGCGCGACGAAGTAGCGGGCGCCGCTGAGCAGTTCCGAAGCTCCGCGAGTTCGCTGTGTCAGGTGTGGGTACTGGCGAAGGGCGCGCTCGCGCAGGCTGCCCATCAATACCCAGCGCAAGGCCAGGCGGATGCTGAGCACGATCAGGCTGAGATACAACAGGGCAATCACTGCCAGCGTCAGTATGGCGGCATAGATCACCAGCATGCCCAGGACACCGGCAACGCTGGCCATCCCGGTAAAACCGGCGCCTGCCCCGACGCTTGCACCTGCTCCCACACCCAGGCCGCCCCCACTGGGGATAAAGCCCAGTACCGCGCCGCCGCCGACGATAAACAATGAGAGGTAGCCGGAGACGGTGCTGATCAGTGCGAAGTGGTTATAGAACAGCCAGGTCCACAGGCCGAAGGCCAGCAGACACAGCAAGCTCGAGCGAAACAGGATGCCGGGGCGCAGGCTGGAGCGTAGCGCCAGGGCCAGGCAGGTCATGGCTTCGCCGAAGGCACTGCCAATGGACTGGCAACGGGTTTTCAAGGTCATGGCATTTGCATCCCTGCAGAATGAGAAAAGGCCGCAGTGTGCGGCCTTTTCGGGGGTGACACGTGGCTGATCAGTGTTGGCCGGCCAGCTTGTGTTCCAGGTAGTGGATGTTGACTCCACCTTTGCAGAAGCCTTCATCGCGGGTCAGGTCGCGGTGCAGCGGGATGTTGGTCTTGATCCCGTCGACAACGATTTCGTCCAGCGCATTGCGCATGCGCGCCATGGCTTCTTCACGGGTTGCGCCGTACGTGATCAGCTTGCCGATCAGCGAATCGTAGTTCGGCGGAACGGCATAGCCACTGTACAGGTGCGAGTCGACGCGAACGCCGTTGCCGCCTGGGGCGTGGAAATGCTTGACCGTGCCTGGGCTTGGCATGAAGGTTTTCGGGTCTTCGGCGTTGATCCGGCATTCCAGCGCGTGACCGCGGATGACGACGTCATCCTGGGTGAACGACAGCTTGTTGCCTGCGGCGATGCTGAGCATCTCCTTGACGATGTCGATGCCGGTGACCATTTCCGATACCGGGTGCTCAACCTGAACGCGGGTGTTCATTTCGATGAAATAGAACGCGCCGTTCTCGTACAGGAACTCGAAAGTACCCGCGCCACGGTAGCCGATGTCGATGCACGCCTTGACGCAGCGAGCGAAGACTTCCTGGCGAGCCTTCTCGTCGATGCCCGGTGCCGGCGCTTCTTCGAGAACTTTCTGGTGGCGGCGTTGCAGCGAGCAATCGCGGTCACCCAGGTGGATGGCATGGCCCTGGCCATCGGAAAGTACCTGAACTTCCACGTGACGTGGGTTGGTCAGGAATTTTTCCAGATAGACCATCGAGTTGCCGAACGCCGCGCCTGCTTCGGAGCGGGTCAGTTTCGCCGAGGAGATCAGGTCTTCTTCTTTGTGCACAACGCGCATGCCGCGACCACCACCGCCGCCAGCGGCTTTGATGATCACCGGGTAACCGACTTCGCGACCGATGCGCAGAGCGGTTTCTTCGTCTTCAGGCAGAGGGCCGTCGGAACCCGGAACGGTTGGAACACCGGCAGCGATCATGGCGTGCTTGGCCGATACCTTGTCGCCCATCAGGCGAATGGTGTCGGCTTTCGGACCGATGAACGCGAAGCCGGAGTTTTCGACCTGTTCGGCGAAGTCGGCGTTTTCCGCGAGGAAACCGTAGCCTGGGTGAATGGCGGTAGCGCCGGTCACTTCAGCCGCGGCGATGATCGCCGGAATGTGCAGGTAAGAATGCGCGGCCGATGCCGGACCAATGCAGACGGATTCGTCTGCCAGGCCCAGGTGCATCAGCTCTTTGTCGGCCTTGGAGTAAACGGCGACAGTCTTGATGCCCATCTCTTTACAGGCACGCAGGATCCGCAGGGCAATCTCACCGCGGTTGGCGATCAGAACTTTTTCCAACTTCGCAGTCATCAAAGTCTCTCCGCGGTTCAAACGATGGTGAACAGCGGTTGGTCGTACTCAACCGGCTGGCCGTCTTCGACGAGGATGGATTCGATCACACCGCTGGTTTCAGCTTCGATGTGGTTCATCATCTTCATGGCTTCGACGATGCACAGGGTGTCGCCTTTCTTCACGCTCTGACCCACTTCAACGAAGGACGGCGAAGTCGGCGAGGATTTGCGATAGAAGGTGCCAACCATTGGCGAGCGAGCAACGGTGCCGTTCAGCACAGGTGCGGCCGGCGCGGCAGGTGCAGCGGCAGCAGCCGGTGCGGCGGCAGGCGCGGCAACCGGAGCCGCCATGGGTGCAGGTGCGTAGTACTGCTGAGCAGGAGTCTTGCTGTGGCGGCTGATACGTACGGACTCTTCGCCTTCCTTGATCTCGAGCTCGTCGATGCCGGACTCTTCCAGCAGTTCGATCAGTTTCTTAACTTTACGGATATCCATGAATCATCAACTCCCAAGGGTCGGTCAGGGGCGTTTACGCTTGTTGTTCAAGCCGTTGCCTGTCTTTCAAGCTGCTCTAGTGCGGCCTCCAGGGCCAGTCGATAACCGCTGGCGCCAAGGCCGCAGATCACTCCTACCGCAACATCGGAGAAGTAAGAGTGATGGCGGAAAGGTTCGCGTTTGTGAACGTTAGACAAATGCACTTCGATGAATGGGATGCTCACCGCCAGCAGCGCGTCACGTAATGCGACACTTGTATGTGTAAAAGCTGCTGGATTGATCAAAATGAAGTCGACACCTTCGCCGCGAGCGGCGTGAATGCGGTCGATCAATTCGTACTCGGCGTTGCTTTGCAGGTACAGCAAATGGTGGCCTGCCGCGCGGGCACGCTGTTCCAGGTCCTGATTGATCTGGGCCAGGGTCACCGCTCCGTAGACGCCCGGTTCGCGGGTGCCGAGCAGGTTCAGGTTGGGGCCGTGCAGAACTAGTAGGGTCGCCATCTGCTGTTCCTTGTTATCTGTGTGCAGTTGTCAGAACCCGGCGACTATGCCGCAAAGCCTTTGTGACTGTCCAGTTCTCTGCAATAGCCCGCACGATGACCGATGATTGCGCGAATTATGTGGCCAACTGATTAAAACCGGTCATTCGCTTTGGTCGCGTGCTTGCGCAACACGTTCGGCGAAGTCTTTTGCATTGATCTCGCCGATCACCCGCACATCGGCCTGCTCGACGCCGTCCTTGCCGAAAAACATCAGTGCCGGTGGCCCGAACAGTTTGTAGCGGTCGAGCAGAGCGCGTTGTTCGGCATTGCTGGCGGTGATGTCGAAACGAATCAGCCGGTAGCCCTTGAGGCGTTCGACGACGTTGGCCTCATGAAGCACCTCGCGTTCGATCACTTTGCAGCTGATGCACCAGTCGGCGTACCAGTCGAGCAGCAGTGGCGTGTTGGCGGACTTGGCCTCGGCCAGCACGTGGTCCAGTTCGGTCGGGGTGGTGATGGTTTGCCAGTCACCAGTGCTTTGCGCCTGAGGTTTGCCTGCGGTGCTGACGGCTTGGGGTTGACCAATCGGGCTGAACGGGTCGCTCTGGCCACTGAAAGCCCCGTACCAGCAGGCCAGTGCGTAAAACACCAGGAACATCCCGAGCAGTTGGCCCAGGCGTTTGCGTGGCGGTTTGTAGACGAACTCCAGCGCGCCAAGAAACAAGCCGACCCCGGCCGCCAGCAAGCCGATCAGCAGTAAGGTCAATTGCCCCGGCAACACCCGGCTCAGCAAACCGACCGCCAGACCCAGGAGCAACACGCCGATAGCATTCTTCACGTAGATCAGCCACGGGCCGCTTTTCGGCAGCCAGGCTGCACCGCCGGTCGCAACCAGCAACAGCGGGGCGCCCATCCCAAGGCCGAGCATGAACAGTTTAAGACCGCCGCCCAGCGCATCGCCGCTGGCGCTGATATACAGCAACGCACCGGCCAACGGTGCCGAAACACAGGGAGAAACCAGCAAGCTGGAGACCACTCCGAGCACCGCCGCGCCCCACAACGAGCCCCCTTCGGTGCGGTGGGCGATGCGGTCCAGCCGGCTGCTGACGGCGTGCGGCAATTTGAGTTCGAAGACCCCGAACATTGCCAACGCAAACACTGCAAAAAACAGCGCGAACGGCACCAGCACCCACGCCGATTGCAGGCGCGCCTGAAGATTCAACTGGGCACCGAACATCCCCATCAGCGCACCGAGCAAGGCGAAGCAGGCGGCCATCGGCAGTACGTAAGCCAGCGACAGATTAAAGCCGCGCACGCCACCGACCTGCCCGCGCAGGACCACCCCGGAAAGAATCGGCAGCATGGGCAGCACGCAAGGCGTGAAGGTCAGGCCTACGCCTGCGAGGAAGAACAGGGCCAGTTCGCGCCAGCTCCAGCCAGCTGGCGCGGCTGCGGTTGCGGCCGTGGCGGGCGTCACAGTGGCGGTCGCAGTGACGCCGTCAATGCGCAGGCGTTCGGTTTCGGGCGGATAGCACAGGCCCTTGTCGGCGCAACCTTGATAGGTGACGGCGAGGGTGAAGCCGCGCGGATCGGTGCGCGGCAGTTCCACATCGAGAATGCCGTGGTAGACCTCGACATCCCCGAAGAACTCGTCGTGTTTTTTCTCGCCTGAAGGCAACTGCGCGGTACCCAGGCTGATGTCGGCGGGGTCGCTGCGGAACTGGAAACGGTGCCGGTAGAGGTAATAACCCTCGGAGGCGACGAAACGCAGCTTGATCGATTGCGGGGTGCTTTCTACCAGGCTCAGCTGGAAGGCTTCGCGCACCGGCAGGAAATCGGCGCTGTTGTTGATCGAGCCCAGCGTCGAGCTTGGGCGACTGTCCAGCAGCCCCGCGGCATTCACCGGCAGGGCGAGGATAAACAGCATCAGGCAGAGCAAGCGGCGCATGAGAATCTCGCGTATCGAAAGTGCACGCATGATAGCGGACAGATTTGCATCTGTGGCCGGTCGATCTCTGTGGCTAGGGAGCAGGCTCCCTAGCCACAGAGATCAGCCTCGCTCAGGGTTTGTGTCAGACGCGGAAGGCTTGAACGGCGGTGTGCAGTCGCCCGCCCAGTACCAACAAATTTTCGCCTTGCTCGCGTCCCTCGCCAATGCGCAGCAAGTTATCCCCACCCCATTGGTGAATCCGTTCGCTGTGATCGCGAATCTCGCTGACCGCGCCGCTCTGCTGGGCGGTGACATCGGCGATGCGCACGGCGGTGTCGGCAATGGTCTGGATCGCCCCGACAATTTTATCCAGCGCGCCGTCGGCCGCCTGAGCCTGATTGGCGGTGGCTTCGGCATGGTCGACTTGGGCGCGCATACCTTCCACCGATTGCCGGGCGGCGGTTTGCAGGCCGGCGATCAGCGTCTGGATCTCGGCGGTCGCGCCAGCGGTGCGTTGTGCCAGTGAGCGAACTTCTTCGGCCACCACCGCAAATCCCCGGCCCATTTCACCGGCCCGGGCGGCTTCGATGGCGGCGTTCAGTGCCAGCAAATTGGTTTGATCAGCAATCGAGCGGATCACCGTCAGTACCCCGCCGATGGTCGCGGACTCCTCGGCCAGGTGTTCGATCATCTGCGCGTTGCCTTGCACTTCTTCGACCAGTGCATGCAGGCCGTTGAGGCTTAAACCGATCACTTTCTGCCCGTGCTCTACCGCGAGCCCGGCGTGGCGGCTGGCATCGGCGGCCTGGCTGGCGTCACCGGCCACTTGTTGAATCGTCGCCTCCAGTTCGCCGAGGGAGTCGCGAATCAGCGCCGTGTCACCGGCCTGATGCTCGGCACCGCTGTGCAGGTCATTGCTCAGTTCAGCCAGGGTCCGGCTGCTGCCGGCGACTTGCTCGGCGTTCAGGCGAATGGTCCCGACCAGGTCCACCAGGTAGGCGCGCAGGCGGTTGAGCGACGCTTCTATATCATGCAGTTCGCGGTTGGTTGCGCCCAATTGAATGTCCCGGCTGAAGTCACCCTCGGCCCAGGTCGAGAGCGCTGGCGCCAGGTTGGTCAGGGTCCGGGCCAAACGTCGCTGCAAGGTGTCGATGAGCAGGGCGATCAGCAGGATCAGGCCGATCATCACGCCTTGCATGAGCCGCACTTCGCCCTGAATCTGCCCATGTTGCGCGCGTACCGTGGGTTCAAGGCCTGCGATGGCTTGCTGCACGCTGGCAATTTTCAGGTGAGTGGCGGCACTCAAGTCGGCGCGTTTGCGGATTTGCTCGCGGGTGCGGCTCAGCTCGGCCGGGTAGCGCGTCAGCAGGCTGTTGAGTTCCCGTTTGAGGCCAATGCCGGCGTCTTCGGCGGTGGCTTTTTCGGTGTTTTCCAGGCCCATCATTGAGGCAAAGTCGTCGGTGTTCGACTCGTTGCTGGCCGCCACGCCAAGCAACGGCAAGGCCTCGATCCGCTCAGCCTGGGCGCGGATGTTGGCGACTTCGCGTTCGACATCGGCCGCCAGTTCGCTGCGACCACTGCTGACCAGTTTGTCCCGGGCCAGCGAGAGTTTGCCCAGGTGTTGCGAAGCCGCCAGCAGTGGCGGCAAATACGCGGCGGAACCCGTGGCGGAACCCGTGGCGTATTGGCTCAGTTGTTCCAGGCTGGCGCCCAATTCGCGTTCGGCCTGCAACAGCAAGGCTTGTGGGTCGCCCGCGAGTTTGCCGGCGGCCAGCAGGTCGGTTTTGCTGAATTCATCGAGGCTGGCAAGGCTGGGTCGCACGCTTTGGGCGAGGTCCTCCGGCAGGGCCGCGAGTTCGCTGTTCAGGGTGTCGATGGCCTGGCTGGCGCCGCTCAGGCGCAAAGCGTCGCCGCTGGCCAGGTAATCCTCGATATTGCGTGCGACCTGATTCTGGAATTGCTGCGACAAGCCCAGGTAGCGTTCCATCAGCAGGTAGGGACGCTCCAGGGCTGTTTGCGACCACCACAGTGTGGCGCCGAGGGCCACGCACACGGCGACCAGCAGGAGGGTGTTGAGATTGGTCAGCAGCTTCAGGCGCATCGCGGTTCTACCAACGACAAAAATGGTAAGCGCCTGAAGTTATTGCGTTTCTGTTACAGCGTTATGACCGAATCGGTGCTATCTGATGAAAAAGTGGCACTTTGACTTGATTGCCGCGCCGCCTGCACCCGGTTACGCCCGGCGTCCTTGGCGCGGTACAGCGCCTCGTCGGCCTGGCTGGCCATCATCAGGCTGTCGCAGCCTTCGGTCAGCTCCACGACCCCGGCGCTGAAGGTGCACCAGAGGTCATGGGGTTGTGCTGGATAGTGAATCTCGGCGAAGCGCTGGCGGATTTCATCCAGCACTTTATAGGCCGATTCGATATCGGTGTCGGGCATGACGATGGCGAACTCTTCGCCGCCGTAACGGCCAATGAAGTCGGTCTTGCGCAAGCGTTGTTTGAGGAACAATGCCAGGCTCTTGATCACCCGGTCGCCCATGGGGTGGCCGTGGCTGTCGTTGACCCGTTTGAAGTGGTCGATGTCGAGCATCGCAAAGCTCAGCGGCTTGTTCTCGCGGCGAGCGCGGAAACTGCAGTCTTCGAGCAATTGCAGGATGTGGGTGTGGTTGTAGAGGCCGGTCAGGCTGTCGCGGACCATCCGCGCCTTGAGGTTGCGCGCACGGGCGGCGCGATTGCGCACGGTGGTGATGAGGTGGCGCGGCTTGATCGGCTTGGTCAGGAAGTCGTCGCCGCCCTCGCTCATGGCGTCGAGTTGCTTGTCCAGGTCGTCTTCGGCCGACAGGTAAATGATCGGCACGCTGACGTAACGGTCGTTGTGGCGAATCACCTTGGCCAGTTCCGTGCCGGTGCAGGCCGGCATGTACATGTCGAGGATGATCAGGTCGGGCTGGAAGTCCGCCAGTTCGGCCATCGCCTGGATCGGCTCGATCAGTGTGCGGGTGACGATGCCGGCGCTGTTGAGGAGGCGCTCGGTGTGCAGGGCCTGGGCGCGGGAGTCATCGATGATCAGCACTTTGTAAGGTTCGTACTGGGCGACGCAGGTCAGGACTTCGATTTTTTCCAGCAGGCTCGACGCTTCGAGGGTGCCGGTCAGAAATTCCTGGCCTCCGGCACGCACGGCGGCGAGGCGGGTCGGTGTGTCGGTTTCCAGCAGGCTGAAAAACAGCAGGGGCAAGCGTTGCTCCAGCCCCTCCTGGGCTTCGGCGGCCAGTTTCAGGCCGATGCCGGCGCCACTGAAATCAACGTCCATGACAATCGCGGCCGGCAACCGCTCGACCATCGAGGAGCGGAACGCCGCCACGCTGTCCAGTGCCTGGGCGCTGAGGCCGAAAAATTCGAGTTGCTTGGCCAGCCGCTCGGCGCGATCGTGATCTTGCAGCATCACGTAGATGGGTTTGCGCAGCGGCGGCAGGAAGGTTTGTTCGAGTTGATCGCCATGCCGCAGGCCGGTGCGCGACAGGCGTTGCATCAGGCGATTGAGGTCAGTGATCAAACCGCTGCTCAAGCGCCCGCGATTGGCGTCCACAGCTTCCAGCGAATGGCTGATGCTGCGGGCCAGTTGGGTATGTTCGGGTTGTTCGAAACGTTCGGCGAAGCGCAGCAGGCGCAGGTTGGCCTCACTGAGCTCCGACAGGTCGGTGCCCGACCATTCGCTGCGTTGCAGGCGCTGCCATATCTCAAGAATCTGACGTGCCTGATGAATTACCCGCTGGGCAAAGTGGTGCTTGAGGCGCTCACGGCTGGGGTCTTCTGGCTCGGTCATATCCTGACTACTAGTTAGGGTGCATGCTGAGATCGACTGGTGGCTCTATGCTAGCACCTCTTTTCGGTTGCATGAGTGTCGTACATCAATAATCTGCAACGCGAGGTGATTCAGTTCCTGACCCACGGGTCGCTTAGGTTCTGATCTGTGCTTCATTTATAGTGGCGACTCGATCCATGGCCATTGGGCGGTGCTGTGTTTGCCGGATGATTTAATCCGCTCAAGCGCTGGCACGATGGAGTAGGGTGATGGTCGAACCGATGAACTCAAGTGTTAAAAGGATAGAGCCATGCTGGACTGGAAGAACCGCACAGGCAGCGCGCCTGAACGTGCCGCTGAACCTAAGTCGGCAACTCGCAGCTATTTTCGCGGCGTGCTGTTCAGCCGTGCGCTGGCCACGTTGCTCGGTTTGTACTTGCTGGTGACTGGCGCCCTGGGCTGGTACTGGAGCGAGGAGCCGGCGCTGTTCCCGGTCCAGCAGAATGCCCAACTGGCGGCCGAGAAAGAAGGCAAGCAGATGGTGGTGGGCTATACCACCGTGGAAACCCTCAAGACCGTCGCCGGTACGTTGCTGACCAAGCCAGGCGGCTACATTTCCAACGACCGTTTCCCGCCGGGCCTGTGGATGGACAACATGCCGAGCTGGGAATACGGCGTGCTGGTGCAGGTTCGCGACTTGAGCCGTGCGCTGCGTAAAGACTTTGCCCGCTCGCAGTCGCAGTCTGCCGAAGACGCCGACCTGGCCAAGGCCGAGCCGCGTTTCAACTTCGACAACAAGAGCTGGGTGCTGCCGTCCAGCGAGTCCGAGTATCAGGAAGGCATCAACTCCCTGAGCCGTTATCAGGCGCGGTTGTCCGATCCTAACCAGAAAAGCGCACTGTTCTACGCCCGCGCCGACAACCTGAACAACTGGCTGGGCGATGTGGGCACCCGCCTGGGTTCGCTGTCGCAACGGCTGTCGGCCAGTGTGGGCCGGGTCAAGCTCAATACCGCGCTGAAAACCGAAGTCATGATGCCGGGCCAGGTGCCACAGGTGGATGAAGAGGTGGTGGAAACCCCTTGGATGCAGATCGACAACGTCTTCTATGAAGCACGTGGTCAGGCCTGGGCTCTCTCGCATTTGCTGCGCGCCATCGAAGTCGATTTTGCCGATGTACTGGCCAAGAAGAACGCCACGGTCAGCGTGCGTCAGATCATTCGTGAGCTGGAAGCATCGCAAGAACCGGTCTGGAGCCCGATGATCCTCAACGGCAGCGGCTTCGGTGTGTTGGCGAACCACTCGCTGGTCATGGCCAACTACATTTCGCGGGCCAACGCGGCGGTGATCGACCTGCGTCAACTGCTCAATCAGGGCTGAGCCATGCTCACCAACCCCAACGAGGCTGCGCACCGCGCAGCCTCCGATGCCGAACAGATCGCCTGGGTCGACGAGCAGGATCACCTGCTCGGCGCCCTGGTGCGCTCCGAATTGCGTGAGCGTGGGCTGATCGGCCGTGGCACCTACATCATGCTGTTCAACTCGGCCGGTGAGCTGTGTGTGCACCGCCGAACCTTGAGCAAAGCCATTTACCCGGGCTTCTGGGACGTGGCGGCAGGCGGCATGGTGCTGGCCACCGAGACCTACGCCGAGTCGGCGGCCCGTGAGCTAGCCGAAGAACTGGGCGTGAGTGGCGTGGAGTTGACCGCCCATGACCATTTTTTCTTCGAAGACACCGGTAATCGCCTCTGGTGCTCGGCGTTCTCGGCCGTCTGGGACGGGCCGCTGGTGCTGCAACCGGAAGAAGTCCTCGAAGCGCGCTTTATTCCCATTGCGCAGGTGATGCAGGAAATCACGCAAAAGCCTTATTGCCCGGACTCTCTGGCTGCCTTGAAACGCTATCTGCGGGCGCGTGAGGCAGGTGTTGTAAAAGATCTATAAATTGGCGCCGATTGGCTCTTAGCAAGTGCGCTTTTTGCCGTTACACTGCGCGACCTTTTAAAGCTGAGCTGCCATTGCGTGGCTCAGTAGCGCTGCCCCTGCCTGAGTGGGGCTTCGCGGTCGACAGCACTTGCCAAAGTGCATCGACCAGTCTTTGTCCTCCGAAGAGGATTGCCGGTGGCCAAAAAAGCCGCATCCTTCGCCGCCCTGGGCGGCCTGGTATTTTCCACCGACGCAGGTCGCCATTGCCCGGACTGTCGCCAGCCGGTGGATGCCTGCATCTGCACACAAACCGTTATCCCTGCCGGCGACGGCATCGCTCGCGTGCGCCGCGAAAGCAAGGGCCGTGGCGGCAAGACGGTGACCACCATCAGCGGCGTGCCGCTGGCCATCGAGGCGCTCAAGGATCTGGCCACGACGTTGAAGAAACGCTGTGGCACAGGTGGCGCGTTGAAGGACGGGGTCATCGAAATCCAGGGCGATCATGTCGAGCTACTCTTGGGCGAGCTGATCAAGCACGGTTTCAAAGCGAAGAAATCCGGCGGCTAGCCGTCTCTGTGAAAACCACCCCGACTTGATGCAGTCCTGATCCGATTCAGGTTTAACGTCGTCTCAATGGTTTTCACAGAGCCTGTTCTGACCGGTTTCTAAACTCAAGGCTGCAACCGAGGTCTATCTCTCCGTTGCAGGCTAATCGTCATTTTCATTCTTTAGACTGCGCCAGCCTCTGACAGGGTGGCGTTCTTTGACTTCATTTATAGGGGACTTCGATGTCCGTACGACGCACACGCAAAGACGATGGCAGCCAATGGACAGTTGCGGACAGCCGCAGTGTTTACGGGATTCGCCATTGGGGGGCCGGGTATTTCGCGATCAGTGACGCCGGTCGCGTCGAAGTTCGTCCGAACGGCCCGAGCAGTTCGCCTATCGATCTGTTCGATCAAGTCGCGCAGTTGCGTAAAAGTGGCCTGTCCTTGCCTTTGCTGGTGCGCTTCCCGGACATCCTGCAGGACCGCGTCCGCCAGTTGACCGGTGCGTTCGACGCGAACATCGAGCGCCTGGAATACCAGAGCAAGTACACCGCGCTGTACCCGATCAAGGTTAACCAGCAAGAAGCGGTGATCGAGAACATCATCGCCACCCAGGACGTTTCCATTGGTCTGGAAGCCGGCTCCAAGCCTGAGCTGCTGGCGGTGTTGGCCCTGGCTCCGAAGGGCGGGACCATCGTCTGTAACGGTTACAAGGACCGTGAGTTCATCCGCCTGGCGCTGATGGGCCAGAAACTGGGTCACAACGTGTTCATCGTGATCGAGAAAGAATCCGAAGTCAGCCTGGTGATCGAAGAAGCGGCCTCGCTGAAGGTCAAGCCTCAGGTTGGCCTGCGGGTTCGTTTGTCGTCCCTGGCATCGAGCAAGTGGGCCGACACCGGCGGCGAGAAATCCAAGTTCGGTCTGTCGGCTGCCCAATTGCTGTCGGTGGTCGAGCGTTTCCGCGCTGCCGGCCTGGATCAGGGTATCCGTCTGCTGCACTTCCACATGGGCTCGCAGATCGCCAACCTGGCGGACTACCAGCACGGCTTCAAGGAAGCGATTCGTTACTACGGCGAACTGCGTAACCTCGGCTTGCCGGTGGATCACATCGACGTGGGCGGTGGCCTGGGCGTCGACTACGACGGTACGCACTCGCGTAACGCCAGTTCGATCAACTACGACATGGACGATTACGCCGGTGTCGTGGTCGGCATGCTCAAGGAATTCTGCGATGCGCAGAGCCTGCCGCACCCGAACATCTTTTCTGAAAGCGGCCGCTCGCTGACCGCTCACCACGCGATGCTGGTGGTGCAGGTGACCGACGTCGAGAAACACAACGACGACGTGCCGGTGATCGAGAACAAGGAAAACCTGCCGGAAACCGTGCAATGGCTGGTTGACCTGCTAGGCCCGACCGACATTGAAATGGTCACCGAAACCTACTGGCGCGCCACGCACTACATGAGCGACGTAGCCAGCCAGTACGCCGATGGCAAGCTGACCCTGGCTGAAAAAGCCCTGGCCGAGCAGTGCTATTTCGCGGTGTGCCGTCGCCTGCACAACTCGTTGAAAGCCCGTCAGCGTTCCCACCGTCAGGTGCTCGACGAACTCAACGACAAGCTGGCCGACAAGTACATCTGCAACTTCTCGGTGTTCCAGAGCCTGCCGGATACCTGGGCCATCGGCCAGGTGCTGCCGATCCTGCCGCTGCACCGTCTCGATGAAGAGCCGCTGCGCCGTGCGGTGCTGCAAGACCTGACCTGCGACTCCGACGGCAAGATCAAGCAGTACGTCGATGAGCAGAGCATCGAAACCAGCCTGCCGGTCCACGGCTTGAACGATGGCGAAGACTACCTGCTGGGGATTTTCCTGGTGGGCGCTTACCAGGAAATCCTGGGTGACATGCACAACCTGTTCGGTGACACCGACTCGGTGAACATCTACCAGAATGCCGATGGCAGTGTTTATCACGCCGGTATCGAAACCCACGACACCATCGAAGACATGCTGCGTTACGTGCACTTGTCGCCGGAAGAGCTGATGACGCATTACCGCGACAAGGTCGCCAGCGCCAGAATCAGTCCTGCCGAGCGTACCCAGTACCTCGATGCGCTGCGCCTGGGGTTGACCCGCTCGTCTTACCTGTCTTCTTGAGGTAACGGGCTGCTGTGATCGGGTTGTCAGAAAATGTTCCGCTAAGCGCGGACATTTCTGAGGACCCGGTACGGTTTTTCTTTTTTTGTTTGATGATTATTTGCACTCTCTTTCTATCAAAGAGAGGCGGTCTTTATTTCGCGTAGGTCATTTCCTAAGTTGTACTTCAGCACTCTACTCGGCCATGTCTCTCAGCGAGAATCCCCGGCCGCCCCTCCTGTAGAGAAACGCCGATGTTCGATCCAGCCAGCGAGCCGTCATTTCGTCTGGACATAGCGGGCCAGTCCCATCCCCTTGATGTTTTAGCGTTTACCGGTCACGAGTCGATCAGCGAGCCGTTTGCCTTTGATCTGGAGCTGTTGGTCAATGACCCGGACCTGGATCTGGCCGGCCTGCTGTATCGCTCGGCCTACTTGCAGTTCTCCAGTGGGCGCGGCGGCGTTCATGGGCAGATTCATGAGCTTGTTCAACGCGAACAGGGTGTGTCACCCAGCCACTGCCGGGTGCGTCTTGGGCCCAGGCTCGCCTGCCTGGCGCTGCGCTTCAGCCAGCGGATTTTTACCGGGCTACCCGTGCCCGAGATTCTCAGGCAGGTGCTGGATGAACACGGTATCCGTGAAGGCGAGTGCCGCTTTGAGTTGCAGGGCGAATACCCGGTGCGTGAGGTGTGCAGCCAGTACCGCGAATCGGACCTGCAATTTCTTCAGCGCCTGTGTGCCGAGGAACACATCCATTTTCACTTCCAGCACCGCAAGGCCGGGCACCGAGTGGTGTTCGCAGACCACCGGCAGGGTTTTCGCCGGGGTGCCTGCACGGTCTTTCGCGGTGAAGGCAAACACGGGGCGATCAGGCAGTTGAAGGTGCAGGCGAAGACTGATGAGGGAGGGCCGCAGGCCGAGGGCGAGAGTGACTTGCCGGGCCTGCACAGTGGCCTGGTGTTGCCGCTGGCGGGTCATCCCCTGGCTGACTTTAACCGCCTGTGGTTGCTGACCCGGGTCGATCATCAAGGTGGCCAGCCGCAAGCGCTTGAGTATCGCAACCGGTTTCAGGCCATCCCCGTGACCGTGCCGTTCGTCGTCAACGGGCCGCCGGTGAAGCCCCGGATGAGCGGCGTGCAGCGGGCATGGCGAGTCGATGCCGACGGTGATGAGCCGGGGCGAGTGGCTGTGCAGTTTGATTGGGTGTACCAGGGCGAGGGCGCCAGGCCCAGTCACTGCTGGTTGCCTGCCCCGGCCCATTGGGGGGCTGAGCTGAACAAGGGTGATGCCATGCTGGTCGGCTATGCCGAGGATGATCCAGACCGGCCCTTTATTTACTGCGCCTTTCAGGACGCAGCAGTAGCCACCGCGCCACTGTTGCAGGCGTCGATCAGCCAGGCGTTGTTGACGGATGACCTGCCCAGGCTGCAATTGTCGAGTGGCCTGGAGCTGACCTTCGATGCAGACAGCGAGTTGTTGTTTACGGTCGGTGACAGCACGATCAGGTTCAGCGACAACGGGCTCGAGTTGTCCAGTGCTCACATCAGCCTTGCCGCTCAAGAGCCTGTGCCTGCCGGTTCAAGCGGTATCGACACGGGGGCCGATCATGAAGGATTGCGCGGGTTGGTTCAGGCCAGCCATCCGTTGGTGCTGTTGTGCCTGTTGCCAGAGGGCGGCAGTTTCGAACATTGCACTGCTTCGGTCTGCGCCTGCCGTTTGTTGGCGCGGTCCAGCCGAAGTGCCGCACGATGAGCGCTGTCCTGACCCCAGAGCCTACGCCGCAGTGGCTGTTGCTTGATGTCCCGGGATCGCCGCAATCGGCGCTGAACTTGCAGCAGCAGTTTGCCGAAGTGCCGCGTTTTTCGGTGTTCGAGGGTACTGAGCTGCATGCCATTCGCCGCAGTGGCCCGTTGTTGGTCGAGTTGAGTTCGCGCTCGGCGTTGGGTGCTGCGTGTCGGCGCGAGCCCCAGGCCTGGCCGGGTTTGCTGTTGGCCAGCCCGGCACCCATGCCACAGTTGCTGGCGCATTTGCAGCGGATGCTGACGGTCACCTTCGGCCTGCATTACAAAGGCTTGCTGAGTTACTACAACCCGCAGACCGCCAGCTACTTTTTTGATGTAGACGATGCCGGTGAGTTGAGCCGCTGGTTGGGGCCGATCGATCAACTTCACTGGTACGGGGGCACTTGGGCCGATCAGGCCGCAGGCAGCCTGGGGTGGCTGCATTTGGTCAATCCACGGTTGGCGGTCAGAGGCCTGGCCATCGAAGACAACCTGAGTGTCGGTCAGCAGGCCCGATTGCAAACCTGCCTGCTGGAGCGACATGCCTGGCACTGGAGCCGCTCGACCGGCCGTGACTATGACCTGATCTGGCGCCACCTCCAGGAAGGGCTTGAGTGGGGGTTGAGTGATAACCCCGTACTTGATGGCTGGTTACGGCTACGTTTGCACTACCCGTCGGCGACGGTGCCGCTCGATCTGCCGGGACACACCCAGCAGGAACGTCTGGATAACTTGCGTATTCGCTGGCAGAACGACCCTTCCTGAGCGGCATGAAACCGGGGTGCCGGGTCAGTGAGCGTGGCCGCTGAACCAGGCGTCCTGCCGGCGCAGGTGCCAGGCGAAGGCGGCGAGGGTCAGGCTGCGCAACAACATGAACAGCAGAAAGGTCAGCCACAGGCCATGGTTGCCATAACCTTGCAGTGCCCAGCCGAACGGCAGCAGCAACAGCACCGTCAGCAGCATGCCATTGCGCATTTCCCGGGCACGGGTGGCGCCGATGAACAAACCGTCGAGCAGGTAGCTCCACACGGCAATCAGCGGCAAGGCGGCAAGGTAGGGCAGGTAGGTGAACGCCGTGTCGCGCACGCTCTGGATGTTGGTCTGCATCTCGATGAACAGATGACCGGCGAAGAGAAACAGCAACGCAAACCCCAGGCTGGCGATCAGCGACCAGCCGCAGGCGACCACCAGCGAACGGCGCAAGGCCTGCCGGTCACGGGCGCCGATGGCGTGGCCGCATAACGCTTCAACGGCATGGGCCAGGCCATCGAGGGCGTGAGCGGTCAGTAACAGGCCATTGAGCAGCAATGCATTGGCGGCGACGGTGGCGTCGCCCAGCCGGGCGCCCTGCACGGTGATCAGGAAAAACACCGACTGCAGCGCCAGGCTGCGAATGAAGATGTCGCGGTTTACCGCCAGCAGCGGTCGCCAGCTCTGCCAAACGGTCAGTGCGGCCCAGGCAATGTGTCCCGGATACGCGCGCAGTGCCTTGCTGGTCATGGCCAGGCCGACCAGGGCACCGGTCCATTCGGCGATCACCGAGGCCCGGGCCGCACCGACCACACCCCACTCCAATCCGAGGACGAACCACAGGTTCAGTGCGATGTTCACCAGGTTGGTGGTCAGCAAAATTGCCAGCGGCGCGCGGGCATTTTGCGTGCCCAGGAACCAGCCGACCAAGGCATAGCTTGCGAGGGCGGCGGGCAAGCCAAACAGGCGGGTGTGGAAAAAATCGCGGGTCAGTTGATCGAGTTCTGCCGACGGTTGCATGAAGTGCAGTGCCACCCCGCTCAGCGGAACGCCCAGCAGCCCCAACACCAGTGACAGCCCCATGGCCAGCAGCAAGCCTTGCAACAGAATCTGGCGCAACGCCGCACCATCTCCGCGCCCGGCAGCCTGTGCGGCAAAACCGGTGGAGCCCATGCGCAGGAAACCCATGGCCCAGGCCAAAAACGTGTACAGGCTGGCACCTACCGCGACGGCGCCGAGTTGGTGGGCGTGGGGCAGGTGGCCGATCACCGTGCTGTCGACCAGCGCCACCAGCGGCACGGAAATGTTCGACAGAATCATTGGCGCGGCGAGCGCCCAGACACGGCGATGGGTCGGGCGGTCGCGCCAGTCGGTGATCAGGGTGGGCATGCGGGCTCCTTGTTGAGCCGGCATTGTAGCGTCAGGCTGGCGTTTGGCAGCGGTACAGTTGCGGCGTTTGATCAGTGGATGATCCAGCTCAGCAGCCACAACCCGAGGACCAGCCAGATGATCCCCATGATGATCGAGGTGCGCATGAAGGCGCGGATCGCCGAGTACAACAGCATCAAGCCGATGATCAGCGTGAGGATGCTGATGAGTGAGGCGTCCATGCCCAGCGCTCGCGAAAGCCCGTCGATAAAGTTGCTGCCCGCGTGGGTCAGCATGTTGAACAGGCCACTGAGGCCATCGACGATGAACCGGATAACCGAGCCCAGCGCCTGGCCGAGCCATTCGAAAAAGCTTTCTACCTGCATGTGTACGTCCTGATCAAAAAGAGAGCGGGGTTGCCAGCGCAAGCCTTGGGCACGACCGGTGCCGGGGAGTTCCCTGCAAGCATAGTGGTTTGCCACCTCGCCAGTACATCGGGATGCGGCAGCTGCCTCTTGCCTTCATCGCCCAAGCCCCCGAAGCTATAGGCCTTCAGGAGAGCCCGATGAACCTTGTTGAACTGACCGAACGCCTACACTGCATCCGCGACCGCAACGACTGGCGGCAATTTCACAGCCCGAAAAACCTGGCCATGGCCGCCAGTGTGGAAATGGCCGAGCTGGTGGAAATCTTCCAATGGCTCAGCGAAGACCAGTCGCGCCAGCTACCGGCGCAAACACTGGCCCACGCCGGGCAGGAAGTCGGCGACATCGTGCTCTATCTACTGCTGCTGTGCAGCGAGTTGGGGTTGGACATGGAACAGGTGGTGCGCAGCAAACTCGCAGACAGCGAACGGCGGTTCAGCTGATGAGCGACCGTCATTTCGATCAGTTGGCGACCCGTTTCGCCGAAAAAATCTACGGTGGCGCCAAGGGCGCGATTCGCCTCGCAGTGCTTCAGGCCGACCTGGCGGAAACCCTGCCGGACCGCCCGCTGCGGGTGCTGGACATCGGCGCGGGCCTTGGCCATATGTCGTTGTGGCTGGCCGAACGCGGGCATCACGTGACCTTGGCCGAGCCGGCCGAACCCATGCTCGAAGGCGCTCGCCAGCGCTTTGCCGACGCAGGGCAAGCGGCGACCTTCATCCAGGCGCCGTGGCAGGACTTGCTCGGTCAGCTCACCGAACCGTATGACCTGGTGTTGTGCCATGCGGTGCTGGAATGGCTGGCCGAACCTCACGCGATTCTGCCGGTGCTGCACCAACTGACGACAAAAGAAGGCTGGTTGTCGCTGGCGTTCTACAACCGCGATGCACTGATTTATCGCAACTTGCTCAAAGGCCATTTCCGCAAGATGCGCAAGAACGACATGGCCGGCGAGAAGCAGAGCCTGACCCCGCAAATGCCATTGGACCCGCGCGAGCTGGCGGCACAACTGGACGGCCTGTGGCAGGTCGAAACCCAGAGCGGCGTGCGGGTGTTCCACGATTACATGCCTGTGGAGTTCCAGGCCCGCGCCGAGCTGCTGGACTTGCTGGAAATGGAGCTGGCCCATCGTCGTCATCCAAGCTTTGCCGGGCTTGGACGTTATTTGCACTGGATCTGCCGTCCGGTTTAAGCCGGCAGCCGTGGAGACCGTATGAACCCTCGATTCGGATTGATCGTGCTGTGCCTGGGGCTGGTTGCCTGTGAAGGCAGCAATCCGTATGTCGCCACGTCCAACCCCTTGCCGCCAGCCCCGGCGCAGGCGGCCAGCACGTTTGATCGCAGCGCCTACCCGGCACCGCCACGCGATTATGGGCGCTATCGCAATTGGGCCTGGCTCAATGGGCGCTTGCCTGCGGGTTCGGCCTGGGCGGATTCCTCGCAGATTGCCGAAGCGGTCGGTAGCGCCCTGGATCAACAGGGGTTGCGACCACGCTATGACAACCGCCCGGCAGACCTTTGGGTCAGTGCCGACCTGCATCTGGAAAAACGCCTGCGTCAGGTCCAGGACGACTACGGTTATGGTGGGTACGGCGGCTACAACCGATATGGCAACGGTTACGGCATGTACGGCAGTGTGCCGATTGTGCGCACCTATGAGGTTGACGTGGTGGTGGTCCGGATCAACCTGTTCGACGGCGCCAGCGGTCAACCGGTCTGGAGCGCCAGCGCCGAGACCAGCAGCCAGGGCTCGCAGATCGAGCGCGCCGATGCCTTGCGTGAGGCTGTGGAAAAGGCCATGTCGGCGTATCCTCCTAGTTAGCAACACCCCTGGGGCAGATGTCTTCAATCGGAGAAAAATCATGGTCCGCCGTTTCGCTTTACTGGCTTTCGCCGTGCTGCTCAGCGCTTGCCAAAGCAATCAGGTCAATCACGACTTCGACGCCAGTCGCGACTTCTCGGCCTATCGCAGCTGGAGCTGGAAAACGCCCGCGTTGCAGTATCGCCCGGACGATCCGCGCATCAAGAGCGACCTTACCGAACAACGCATCCGCCAGGCCGTAGCCGATCAACTGGATCAACGCGGTCTGCGCCCGGCAGCGGCCGGTGCCCGGGCTGACGTCAATGTGCAGGCTTACCTGATCGTCGAAGACCGTCAGCAACAAGTGACCACCAATTATGGCGGTGGCTGGGGCAACCCATGGAACGGTTACTGGGGCGGGCCGATGTACAACGAAACCCGCAACGTCACCTATAAAGTGGCGACCCTGCAGATCGACCTGCTCGATGGCAAGGACGGCAAACTGGTGTGGCGCGGCAGCGATGAGCAAATGCTCAGCAGTACGCCGAAACCGGCGGATCGCAGTGCCGCGATCCGCGAAACGGTAGGGCGGATACTGGCCAACTACCCGCCTCGGTAACCTCGCACTGATCGCCTCCATTATGGGGGCGATCTTCGTTTCAGGATGTGTGGCAACTTGCCAGCAATCTCCCCGGGCCTTGACTACACTGCTGAGCATCGACGGAGGCAGCGTCCGGCCTTGTGCCGGCAAAGGAGTGCGCCATGCCCGCTCATTTTCGCGGCCCGAACGGGCAACGTGGCGCCATTGGCCTGATCGCGGCGTTGACCATGGGCGTGGCGCTGTTGTTCGTGCTGGTGGTGGTCGACACCGGTCGGTTGTACCTGGAGCGCCGTTCGTTACAGCGGGTGGTCGATACGGCGGCCCTGGAAGCGATCAGCCGCGACGGCAATTGCCTGCCGGGCCTGAGCGCCGCCACGTATGTCACGCAGAGTGCGACCCGCAACGGTTTCATCGTCGGCCCCGGCCGGACACTCGCCACCACCTGCGGCACCGTGCAAACCGGTGTCGGCGGCATTCGGGCATTCATCGTCGATGCCAGCAAGTCGACGGCGATTCGGGTGATCGGCACCCATACGGTGTCCACCAGCATTGCGGCCGGAATTGCCGCGCTGTTTTCCGGCGGGCCGCTGAACCTCAACACTCAACTGACGGCCACCGCCGTTGCCGCCGAACCCAAGGCGACACTGGCGCAATTGAGTATTCGCAGTACGCTGGCGAGTGTCGACACCGCCCGTTCAAGTATCTTGAATCCGCTGTTTTCGGGCCTGCTCGGCGGCAACGTCAACCTGACGGCTGCGGGCTGGGATGGGCTGGTCAAAACCGACGTCAATTTGCTCAAGTACATGGACCAGTTGGCCATCCAGTTGGGGGTGACGGCGGGCGATTACACCGCGTTGCTGAATCAGCAAGGCACCGTGACCCAATTCCTGAAAGCCGCCGTGACCGTCGCCAACCTCAACGGCGCCACGGCCACGGTGATCACGGCATTGGGTGACCTGCAACTGGGCGCGGCCAATGCCAGGCCCATCAAACTGGGGGATGTGCTTGAACTGCAAACCGGTACGCAGACGGCCGGCCTGGATGCCACGGTGCAGTTGTTCCAGCTGGTTCAGGCGTTTGTCCAGTTGGCGAACAAGAACAGCGGCGTGAGCGCGACGGTGCCGGTGAGCGTATTGGGCCTGGCGGGCGTGACCACCCGGATCAAAGTGATTCAGCCACCGCAGTTCTCGGCGGTAGGCGACCCTGAACTGGCCAAGGCTGCGCCGCTGGGGGTGAACAGGATTTATGTGCGCACCGCCCAGGTCCGAATCCTGGCAACCGTTGACTTGTCCCTGATCAACGCGGTGTTGCAACTGGTCAATACGTTGTTGAGCACGGTCGTCCTGGCGATCAACACCTTGCTGGCACCGGGCTGTTTGCTGGGCACCTGCACCCAGACCGATCTGGAGATCACGCCCAACGGAGTCAACCTCGATGTTGGCCTTGAGGCGGGAATTGGCAGCAGTTATGTCACCGATTACACCTGCGTCAGCCCCACGAGCAAAAGCCTGACCGCTACCACCGAGGTGAGCGCTGCTCGCGTCGGTGTCGGGCAGGTCAATGCCGCGTCCTGGTTGGCATCGGGTGGCGATTTTTCACCCTTGACCCTGGTCGATGTCGGTTCGAAAACCTGCCATTTTGGCAGTTGCGGTCCGCGGACCCCGTTCGCGGGTGGCGGGTTGGAGGCTCAGGTCAACAGTACGATTGCCAGGACCCTCGAGCCCAATTACACCTACGTCAACCCGCAGGAAATCAACGTACCACCGCTGCCGTTACACACGGTGTCGGTGTCGGGTGTGGTGAACAGTCTGAACGGGACTTTGGGCGGTATCACACTGATTTCCCATTCGCCGACCCTCACCGGCAGCCTGCTGGGGGTGTTGCTCAATACCCTGGTCACGACGCTGAATCAGGTCGTGGGGCTCTTGACGTCGGCCATCAGCGGTTTGCTGGCGCCGCTGGTTGATCCGCTGGTCAATGCCTTGTTGTTCAACCTGGGGATCGACGTCAACAAAGTGGACGTGGGGTTTAACCTCACTTGCGGACAGAAAGGCAAAGCCTACCTGGTGATTTAGTCGTCCAGGGCAATCGGCAACTCAATGCAGAACTGGGCACCTTCCACCGTGTTGATGACGCTCAGATGGCCGCCCATGTTTTCCACGATGCCGTAACTCACCGACAACCCCAGGCCCGTGCCGACACCTACCGGTTTGGTGGTGAAGAAGGGCTCGAAAATCCGCTCCAGCAGACGCGGGTCGATGCCGCCGCCATTGTCTTCGACCCACAGCCGTACCGAGTGTTGATCGCGCTCGGCATGGACCGAGATCCAGGGCTCAAAGTCCCGCTGCGCTTCGCGCTTGCTCAACAGGGCATCGCGGGCGTTGACGATCAGGTTGATCAATACTTGCTCAAGCTGATCGACATGCCCGCGCACATTGACCTCGAAGCCGAATTCACTGACCCGCAACTCGAGCCCTTTGCCGCGCATGCCTTCGGCCAGCAGCGCCAATGTGCCTTCCACCGCTTGTGCCGGGTTGAAGGGCTGCTGCTCGATTTCCGAGCGGCGGCCGAACACCCGCATATGGTCCACCACCCTCGCTGCCCGCTGGACCTGCGCGTCGATTCGGTTGAGTTTGTCTTGCAGGTAGTCGATCTGCACATCGCCATTGCTCAAGCGCTTGAGCACATTGACGATGGCCATGCGCATCACGTTCAGCGGTTGATTGATTTCGTGAGCCAGGCCGGTGGCCATTTCGCCGAGGGTGGCCATTTTTGCGCTTTGCGTGAGCTGCTGCTGGGAGCGCCGGACTTGCGTGTTGTCGCGGCCCACGGCCTGCACTTCCAGCAATTGGCCGTGTTCATCGAACACACCGCGATCGGACCATACCCACCAGGCGTGTTCGCGTCCGGGCAATTTCAGGTTGATTTCCGCGGTGCTCACGGGGTGTTCCGGCGTCAGTCGGGCGAGGCGCTGGACAAAGGTTTCACGCTGTTCCCCGGACAGCCAACTGCCCAGGTTCACCCCCGGTAATTGTTCGGGCAGGCACTCCAGATATGTCGCCAGTGGCCGGTTGCCAAAGGTCAGGGTCAGGTCCGGGCGATAGCGGCAGATCATTGCCGGCGAGTCTTCCACCAGGATCCGGTAGCGCTCTTCACTCTGTTTGACCTGCTCGGTGGCCAGGGTCGCCTCGGTGACGTCGAGCCATAGGCCGACCGCTTCTACCGGCAAACCGAGGTCGTCGCGCAGCAGTTTGGCTTCATCGAGCAGCCAGTGGTAATCGCCGCGGCTGTCGCGCAGCCGATAACGGGCCCGTGTCGCGCCCTCGCGCAGCAGTTGCCGGGTACGCTCGAAATAGTGGTCCCGGTCCTCGGGGTGGACACGCTCGATCAATGCGCCGTCAGCGCAATCGGCAAGGCTCCAGCCGAGCAGCGGCAGCAGGCTGTCGCTGAAAAAGGTTGGTTGCAACGCGCCTTCGACATAGCGCTGAACGTAGATCACCGCCGGCGAACTGGCGATCAGGTTGTCCAGCCGCGCATGAGCGGCGGCGGCTTGCTGTTGCTGGTTCTTGATGTCGCTGATGTCGAGCATGAAGCCCACCAGGCGACGGTGCTCACCCACCCCCAGCGCCTGGCCTTGCAGGCGATACCAGACCGGGCTCTGCGCTGCATCGCTCTGATGCAGGCGCACACAAACCAGCAACGCCTTGCCCTGTTCATCCAGCGCCTGCAAGCGGCTGCCGAGCTCTTCGCGGTCGGCTGGATGGATGCACGCGAGCCAGCTGTCCAGCGGCAACGGGCGGGTGGGCAGTTGCAGGGCCAGGGCCAGGCACGGGGCCAGTTGCACCTGAGCGCGGGTGCCGAACACTTCCCACCAACCGGTGCCGAGCAGAACCTGCAAGGCTTCAAGACGTTCCAGTTGTTGATCGTGCAACTGTTCGCGCAGGCGGTTGAGTAATGGTGCGGCGAGTGCCGCGCTCAGGTGCTGCCAGTCCCGGTCGCTCAGGTCCGGTGTGAGCGGTGGCGCGGGATAAAAGCCGCAGAGCAACCAGGCTGCGACGCCGTGGCTATCGCGATAGGGCACGGCCAGGCCATCGGTGTTACCGAACAGAGAGTGCACGGGCGCGTGTTCGCTCATCCCCTGATTCACGCTCAGGTGCAGCACCGTGGTGGAGTCCAGGCTGCTCAGGCCATTGCCCAGCCGTTGTCCGTCGTGCCACAGCGTCGGGACGGGAAAGGTGCTGAACTGGCGGTGAATCTGCCAGCCTTCCTGCTGGTCGTCGGGCAGGGCGATGGCCACGCAGGGAATCTGCCAGCGTTGCGCTACCGCTTGCAGTTGATCCCGCAGAACGTCCCCCAGGCGCGGCAGGCCGCACATGCACAATTGCTCGCTGATGTGCCCGGCCAACACCTGGCATTGCTCGCGATGGCGTGACTGCTGGCGTTCGTGAAGCAAATCACCGATGTCCAGCAGCGAGAGGCTCCAGTCATCGGCCAAGGGCTGGACCCAGCCGCGCACGTGCAGGACCGTGCCGTTCACTGTCAGGAAGTCCAGGTCCAGGGTGTTCCCCTGCCAATCGGCGGGCGGGCCTTCCACCGTCAGGGCGCTGTGGGGCATCAGGCAATCGCGCAGCAAGGGTGAGCGATCTGGCGCAGTGGCCAGGGCCAGTTGATGGCGCAGCGGGCCACTCATCTGCAAAATCCGGCCTTCGGGGTCCAGCAACAGATGCAGGCCAACGCCTGGCGCGCTCGGCACAGGTGCGGTATCGAGGGCGGGTAACGCTTGGCGTTTGAGCAAGCGCGCGAAGAGATTATCGCCACTGCTCAAAACTGCAGGCTCGACTTGGCTGTCAGGAGTGTTGGCAGATTGGGCACCGCGCCGATACCGGGCAGCACCAGCCGTGGCAGGACCTGATAGAGCTTGCTGGACGGGTAGTTGATGGTGACGGACAGCACGCCGTTGGCGTAGAGCGCCGTGGCATCGGTGTCGGCATTGAATTGCAGGGCGGTGGGGATCCATGAAAGTTGCTGTTTGAGCACGGTGATGGAAAGGGTTTCGATTGTGCTTTTGTAGCCCGTGGTGGTCGGGTCCACTGCCACGCTGCGACGCACGGCTTCGGCGGTCGACTCGTTGAACGACTGCATCAGCAACAGCGGCAGGCTATAGCTGACGAGGCCGTAAAACACCGCAAAAAAAATCACGAACACCAGTGCGAACTCAATCGCCGCGGCACCTTTTTGTTTTCTGCGCAGGCCTGCTTTCATGAGTGCGGCTACCCTGACTCTCACTGTGTGCTATCAGCATAGAATCATTCAGCCAAAACGGACGCCTTTTAGCCCATGCACAGTCTTGTTCTGTTGATCTGGTTGGCGCTGTGCGCGGCACAGGATGCACAGCAGCGCCATATCGCCAATGGCCTGACGCTGGGGGGCGGTGCGTTGGCGCTGGTGTACCTGCTCTGGACGGGCAGTACCTGGCTCGGTGCGAGTGCGGCACAGGGCGGCTGGGCGTTTTTGCTGGCGCTGGCGTTCACCGTGCCCGGTTATGCCTTGGGGCGCCTGGGCGCCGCTGACGTGAAGCTGATGGCAACGATCGGTCTGGCCAGCGATTCCTTGACGGTGCTGGGCTGTTTTATCGGGGCGGGAGTCGCCAGCCTCGTCTGGCTGGTGATCGGGCCCAAGCTGTGGCCATCAATGAGTCAAGGGCTTCGGCAGCGGCTGCAGTACCTGGCGCCCGAGCGGTCAAAAAAAGCACCGTTCGCCCCGTTTGTGTGGCTCGGCCTGTTGGCGTCGTTACTTTGGATCCACTAGTCGCATAATGCCTCTATCTCGATGTGAATAGTCGCAAAGTAGTCTACTTTCAACTCAGTATCGTCACAGCCCATTGCTGTCGGTACCGGGGTGGTCAGTCTTGGACTTGGGCATGGAGTAGCGCGTGAGCAAGCTTACATCGGCGATAAAAGTGCTCGTGGTCGACGATCAGCCGTTGATCGTTGAAGAGCTGTGCGAATTTCTCGAAAGCAGCGGTTACCGTTGCGTTCCCTGTGAGTCCGGCAAACACGCCATCGAGCGCTTTTGCGAGGACCTCGATATCGGCCTGGTGTTGTGCGACCTGCACATGCCGGACTATGACGGCATTCAACTGGTTCAGGAGTTGCAACGGCTGTCCGGCAAGCAACGGGCGTTCGAGGCCATCATGCTCACCGGGCGGGCTGACAAGCAGGACGTGATCAAGGCCCTGCGCGCCGGGATCGCCGATTACTACCAGAAGCCGATTGACCTCGATGAACTGCTCGCAGGCCTGCAACGTCAGGAAGTCGCCTTGCAGGAGCGCCAGAAAAGCCTGCAACTGGGGCACTTGAACCAGAAGCTGCAATTTCTTTCCGACTCCATCGACGACCTGTATCAGGACCTCGACAAGGTTCGCCGCAACCCGCCCTCGGCTCAATCCTCGGCCGAAGAGGGCGCCAGAGAGGGCGACCGTGCGCAGGTCCCGGCCATCTTCGACGCGCTCTCGCCGCGCCAGCTCGATGTTGCAAGGCTGGTTGGCAAAGGCCAGACGAACTACCAGATCGCCTGTGAACTGGGCATCACCGAGAACACCGTTAAACTCTACGTTTCCCAGGTGTTGCGACTGACCCACATGCACAACCGCACGCAACTGGCGCTGGCGTTGTCACCGGGCAATTCCGGATCGCATCAGCGGGTCACGGCCCATTAACCCCGGCCTTGTCGGGGCCGCGAGGGTGGCCCGGCAGGGTGAGTGGCTCTTCCACTTTCTTTCCTGTCGTTCCTCCGGGTTCAGGACGCAAACGCCCGTGCAATCGCGGTAAAACCCGGACCGGCCAGTACGATCAACAAGGCTGGAAACAGGAACAGCATCATCACCACGGACATCTTGGCAGACATTTTCGAGATGTATTCCTGCAAGCGTGTCAGGCGCCGATCGTCGAGCAGCTGTTTGAGGGCCAGCAGTGATTTCATCGCACCGCCCCCTTGCTGGATCAGTTGCTGAAGGATCACGCACGTCTCACTGAACTCATCGACTTCCAGCCACTGCGCCGCCGTGTTTAACTCCTGGCCAAGCTCAAGGCCCGAGTCGACGCGGGTCAATATCACGCGCAGTTCGTGGGTCAACCCAGGCAGTAATTGCCGGGCTTCGGTGCTCAGCACTCGCAGCGATTGCTCCACTGCCATGCCAGACTCGAAAAGAATGCGCAGCAGGGGGATGAACGTCGAAATTTCCGTTGCGATCTGCCGCTGGCGTCGTTTTGCCGCGATTGCCAGCAAGCGCTTGGGCAGCAGGTAACCCAGGCACGCGATGAGTGTCGGCCCAATCCAGTGATTGTGGATGTGAGGGAAAAACAACGCCTGCACCACCAGGGCTACCGCCAAGGCAAGCATCGGCAGGCCGATCTGGAAGGCTGCGAACAGTGACCGCTGGTTGGCCCGCCGCCAGCCGAGGCGGTTGAGCAAGACTTGGGTTTCGGCGTCCAGGCTGACCGAGCGGCGACCGACTTTGCTGTCGCCTACCACCCGCAGCCAACTGCCGAGTGTGTTGTCGCGGGTCAGTTGCCCCTGCAACCGCTGTGCGATCTGCCGCTCGCGGCGCCGTTGTTGCAACAGGCTGCCGAGCACCAGCAGCAGGGCACCGAGAAACATCAGGGCGCTGAGCATCAGGGCCATCTCAAATACTCCGCAACATGCGCCACAGCGCCAGGCAGCCGGACACCTGCAAGCACACGGCGGCGATCAGCATCTGCCGGCCGCTGTGATCGTTCCACATGCTCATCAGGTAATGAGGGTTGGTGAGCATGAACCAGGCGGCCATCAACACCGGCAGCAGCGCCAGTACTGCGGCGGTCATTCGGGTTTCACCGGTCATGGCGCTGAGTTGGCGGGCGCCCTGTTCGCGTTCGCGAATCAGCTTGATCAGGTTCTCCAGCAACTCGCTGGCATTGCCGCCATAACGATGGTTGACCTTGAGGCCCAAGGCGAACAGTCGCAATTCGTCTTTCTCATACAACTCGGCGAGGTCGTGGACCGCCTCGGGCAGGTTCACCCCCAGTTGCACGTTGCGCTGGACCCGGCCCATGGCGGCTTTCAGTGGATCGGCGCTGGCCTCGATGCCGCCCATCACCGCGTCAGCCAGGGTGCGTCCCGACTTGAGGCTGCGCACCGTGTGATCGAGCAATTGCGGCAGTTGTTGAATCATCCGCCCCAGCCGTCGTCGATACAGCCCGGCCACCACCAACCGCAGCACCAGCGGCGGAATCAGCAACAGGCTCAACAAGCCGCCCCAGCCTGCTATCGCAAACCCCAGCAGTATCGCGAGGGCCCAAAGTGTCAGCCACAGGCCCAGCCGTTCGGTGGGGCGCCCGAGGCCGGCGCGCAGGAAGGCGCGCTCCAGCCCGGCCCAGGCGGGTTTCCCTGCGGTCAGTTGCGGTTGGCCCTGGGTCAGGCGGCGGAGTACCCGCTCGGTGCCGGTCTTGCGCAGGCTCTGGTAGAACAGCCGCACCGACAGCCCTAGCAAGGTCAGGCAAATCAGGCCGAGCACTAGCGGACCGGTCATGGCACGGGCCTCAAAGGGTCAGGTAAAAGTCGGGCTGGCGGTTCGGCGCAACTTGTCGCCTGCGGGGTTGACCGCCTCGCGCAGAAAGCCGAAACCGGTCCGTCGGTCGAACAGGAACAGGGTGTTGGTGATGTACACGTCATCGCGCACACCGACCACTTCCACCACCTCGCTGACGCAGCGTCGGCCATCGGGCAGGCGTGTCAGCTGGATCACGACGTCCAGTGCGGCGCAGATCATCTGTCGCAAGGTTCGTTCGGCGATGGTGCGCCCGGTCAGGCCGACCAGGGTTTCCAGGCGCAACAGCGCATCCTGGGCATTGTTGGCGTGCACGGTGCTCATGGAACCGTCGTGGCCGGTGTTCATCGCGGTCAGCACGTCGAGCACTTCGACGCCACGGATCTCGCCCAGGATGATTCGGTCGGGACGCATGCGCAGGGCGTTGCGGATCAGGTCGCTGGCTTTCACTTCGCCGTGGCCCTCGGCGTTCGGCGGACGGGTTTCCAGGCGCACGACGTGAGGGTGACCGAGTTGCAGTTCCGCGACGTCCTCGATGGTTACCAGCCGTTGGTGCGGGTCGATCAACTGGCTGAGAATATTCAGCAACGTGGTTTTACCGGTGCCGGTGCCGCCGCTGATCAGGATGTTGCAGCGCTTGCCGACGGCGTCCTGAATGAAGTCGAAGATCGCCTGATCGATGGTTTGCATGGCCATCAGGTCGCTGCTTTTGAGCATGTCCTTGCGAAATTTACGAATCGACAGGCAAGGTCCGTCCAGGGCTATCGGCGGAATGATTGCGTTGACCCGACTGCCGTCGGGCATCCGCGCGTCGACCATCGGCGATGACTCATCGAGGCGCCGCCCCAGCGGCGCCAGAATGCGCTGCATGACCCGTTCTACGTGGTGGGAATCGATGAACCGCAGGTCGCTTTGGTGAAGAACACCGTCGCGTTCGACAAACACCCGGTGTGGGCCATTGACCAGGATTTCGGTGACGGTCGGGTCGCGCAGCAGCACCTCCAGTGGCCCGAAACCGGTGAGTTCATCGACGATTTCCTCGCCCAGGCGCTCCATTTCATAGCGGGAAACGGCCAGGTGCAGACGGGCGACGTACTCGGCAACCTTGTCGGTGACGAACTGCGACAGCAAGGGACGGGAGCCTTCCAGCAGGTTTTTTCCGGACTCCTCGATGGCATCGATGATGTAGCGATGCAGCACCAGTTTCAGGCCCTCGTGATCGGAGTTGCCGGTGGGCGTGCGGTTGTGTGCGCCGAAGAGTTTTTCACCGTTCATTGACTGCCCCTCAGGCGGTTGAGCCAGCCGGACCTTGGTTTGACCAGTCCTTCGGAGCGTTTGGCCAGCCGTTCGCCGAGGGTGCGCAGGTTTTGGCTCAGGGCCTCGCGCGGGGCCAGTTCGAACAGGCTGACGCCCTGGTTTTTTGCGTTCAGCCGCAGTTCAGGGCTGTAGGCCAGGACCGCGATGACTTCCAGGCCAAAGCTTTTGCCCAGGGTCTGCGAGTCGGGTGCGACGTTGCGCAAGTAACGGTCCACCAGCAGTCGGGCGTGTTCCAGTTTCATGCCTTTTTCGCGCCACAGCCCCAACACGGCAAGGTTGCGTCGGCAGTCGAGCACGCTCTGGTCGGTGTACCACAGCAGCTTGTCGCAATGGCTGACAAAGGTGCGCAAGGCCTCGCTGTCGGGCTGCCCGGTGACGTTCACCACGATGTGCTGGAAGTGTTGGCGCAAGGCGCTGAGCAGCATGTACAGCTCAGCGGCGCTGGTGCGCTCGAGGGGTTCGTCGGCGCTGGCGTAGGCGAGGATGCGCAAACCGGTCTCGGTGCCGGTGAAGGCACTGTCGATCAGCGTGGTGTCGAGCCGGCGCAGGTGACGCAAGGCGTCGCCGAAATGAAACGAACTGTCCAGCCCCAGCAGCGCCAGGCTGTCACCCCGGGGCAGCCCCAGGTCCAGCAGCAGGGTTTGCTGACCGCTTTTTTGCACCACCATGGCCAGGTGGCTGGCCAGTAACGCGCCATCGGCGTTGCTCTGCACGCCGTAGAGCACGGTCAGGCCACCCAGTTGGGCGTTCGACGCCACCGGTGGCAGGCGTTTGCTCAAGCGCCGGACGAGCCCGGCGACTTCGCTTGCGCGTGAGCCATACGCGACGAAATCCCGTGCCCCGGCCCGCATCGCATTGAGTACCAGTTGATTGTCCATGCCGTCCCCGAGGGCAACGATGGCAAGCATCGGCTTGGCTTCCAGCGCGCCTTCGATCAGGGCGCTCTGGGTCACCACGTGGTCGCGGTCGAGGCCGACAAACACCAGGCTGGCGAAGGTCACGTCGACCAGCGCGAGCAACTCGTCGAGGCTGTCACCGCCGACGCCGACCACCTGTCCCAAAGGCGCGAGGGCACCTTGCAGCCATTCGAGGTCGGTGCTGTTACGCGTGATCGCAAGAAAGCTCTGGCTCAGGTTTTGGCTCATAGCGCTGGCCTGCTGTGGTGATGGCCACCCGGTTGTTCGCCTGCGCGGGTCCTGCGACTCAGGGCGGGCAGTGCGAAGTCGACAGGCAAGCCGATCGTCAACAGCACGCAGAACGTGCGCTTGAACCGCAGCATCGAACGACTGTGCATAGGGCTGCATCCTTGCTCAATCAAGGGGTTTGTTGGCTTGCTTGGTTGCCGCGAATGACTTCCACTGCGGGTCGTGTCCCCGTCGGGCCGTTGCTGGCCAAGCCTTTGGGGGCGCTGCCGAGGGCCAACTGGTTGAATTGGGCCAGGCGGCTGTCGGCGGCGCTCAGGTGGGAGGAGGAGTCGCTTTCGCCGGCCCAGTATTTGGCCAGGCGCTGCTCTTCATTGCTGCGCACCGCCAGGCGCAAAGTGCCGACCTGGGTCGCCAGCATCAGTCGGCTCAGCAGTTGTTCGGGCACCGCCAGCACCACGGTTCTTGCCGCCGTGCGGCGTTGTTCCTGCTTGAGTTTTTCTTCGGCGCTTGACGTCGCGCTGGCCGGTTTGCCGTCGTTGGTCAGGCCCAGTTGTTCGCCTACTCCGAGGATACGCAGGGCGGGCACGACAATTTGTGCCGATTGCTGCGGGTTGCTGACGTCCTGACGCAAGAACAGCAGCACGTCGACGTAGTCGCCAGGTATCAGTTGCCCGCCCGCGCTGACGACTTCGTCAACGGCGACGGCCAGGGCGCGCTCGTCGCGGTGGATCATCCGCGCCAACGGCCCGCCCGCCTCAAAGCTGTCATCGCTGAGCCAGGTGCCGGCGTTCAGGTGGCGCCACGGGGTGCGGCCAATCGCCTGATCGAGGCTGGCGAGGCTGCCGGCCGGTGCGCTACGGAGTTTTTCCAGTGTCAGGTCGGCGGCGGTGAGCGGGGTGAAGGGCGGTACGTCATGGAGTAGCACGACCACTGGCTGGCGGGTTTGATCCTCTGCCGTGGCGACGGTTTTCTCCACGACGGTGGGTTGGGCAGGAGGGGCCACCAGTGCGGCTTGCGGTTGACGGCTGAGCACCAGCCCCCAATAACCGGCGATGAGGGCACCGACAAGCAGCAGCACGGCCAGGCCCATGGTGAAGCGACTGTTCATGACGGCTCTCCCTTTCCTGCTGCATGACCGGCTCGTACATTCCAACGAGATGGCCTCGCAATCAGGCAGCTATGAACATGCAACGATTTCGCTATTTGAAAGTAGTCCACGTAGGGCGATTCGCCATTACTCGTCAAAAAATAAACTGGCGCGATAACGACCACCTCCATGAGGTCGCCTGCTGACGGATATCAACCGTGCGACTAATACTTTGTGATTAATCAGTTCTTACAGTTGTTGTCCCGGGGTTTGTTGACAATGCTCTGGTGGCACAGAGGAATCATGTTTTGCCTCTGTTACAGCTGCGTCCCCGGCGCAAAGGAGAAGTCGTATGTTCCTTCACTTCCTGCAGTACCTGTCCATTCGTTTCCAGCTGTTCATGAGAAGAACCGAGGGTGCTTCGGCGATTGAATACGCACTGATTATTGCGATGGTGGCCTTGGTGGTCATTACGTTCGTTACGCCAATGGGGGACTCGATCAAGCTGACGTTCAACAAAGTCATCACGGCGCTGGGCGGGTCAGTTGTGGGTGGTGCTCCGGCAGGCGGCAGCTAGACTTGATCCCACCCGGTTCTTTCCTTCACGCCACAGGTATTGCCTATGAACGCCTCTTCATTCCCGCGCCAGCAATTGCTTTTGGTGGACGACGAAGAGGATGCACTGCTGGAACTGGCCGAACTGCTCGAAGGTGAAGGCTTCATGTGTTTTACCGCCACGTCGGTCAAGCTGGCGTTGCACCACCTCACACGCAACCCGGACATCGCGCTGGTCATCACTGACCTGCGCATGCCCGAGGAGAGTGGCATGTCGCTGATCAAGCGACTGCGCGAACACACCTCCCGCCAACACTTGCCGGTGATCGTCACCTCCGGCCACGCTGACATGGAAGATGTCAGCGACATGCTCCGGCTGCAGGTCCTGGACCTGTTTCGCAAACCCATTTATCACGTGCGCTTGCTGGAAACCCTGAACAACCTGTTTCCACAACCCATGATGCACCTGGTCAACCCCTGAACCCCTGCGCGCCTGCTATTTGAAAATTGACGCCGTTCGCTTGACGATTGGATGGTGTCGAAATGATGGCTCGTGTACATTTGCCGGCGTTTTCTTCAGCACCTGGCTGAAGGGTCGGTAGGGATGCCCGGACGAAACGTGTGCGCCTGCTGATGTGCGCCACTGAAATGTTTCGAAAGGGATTCTCAATTGAACAGGTCAAACCTGTGCCGCTCGTTGCTGGCACTGTCCGTTGCAGCGGTCGTCGCTCATTCTCCTGCGCTGCGTGCCAATAATTTTGATTACGACCTGGGCAACGGCCCTCTGGTCGACACCGGTCAATACCATGACCTCATCAATCTCATCGGCAGCTTGAACCTCGTTGAAAGCAACCCGCAGGCCCTCACCAGTGCCGCGACATTTGCCGGGCTGTCGGCGGGCAATGACCTTACTCACCGAGGTTCGATCACCATCGACGGTGCGACCCATGGCGTGGGCATCAATGTTCTCGGTGGCCCGTCGGGGGCTTCACAGTTCAGCTACAACGTTGTGAACGAGGGCTCGATCAAGGTCAATGGCCTGGCGAATGCCGGTGATTCGGTGGGCATTTCCCATGCTGGCAGTGAGATACGTGGCAACTTCATCAACAAGGGTGACATTGCCGTCAGCGGCATGAATGCGGTCGGTGTGTCATTGGTGGACACGACGATGGGCTACGGTATTCCCCATCAGGGCACCATCACTGCGAGCGGTACTAATGCCCGGGCGCTGTACCTCAACCGTACGTCTCAGACCATGCCCATCTTCAATGAGGGTACGCTGCGCGCCAGCGGCGCCAATTCCGAAGGCCTCAGGCTTGAAAGTGCTGCTTTCAATCCACCGGTGGGGGTGAACACGGCCAGTCTCTACAACGACGGCACGATCATCGGGGACAGCATCGGCATCCATGTGCTCAATCAGCCGGCCAGTCAGGGGCCGCTGACGCTCCATCACTTCAGCGGTGCGATTGAAGGCCGCCAGGCGGCCATTCAGGTGGACGATGGGCAAGCCTATTTCTATTGGTCGGGCGGTGCCATCAAGGGCGATCTGATGGGGCTGACCGGGATGAAGGTCAACGGCAACGTGGCATACGATGGCGCGACCATCAAGGCCGGTTACGTCACCGTGGAAGACCGGCAGTTAACGTTACTGCGCCCGCACACCACGATCATCGGCAACTTTGACATGGAGTCTGCCGAGTCGAGGTTGCGGCTGTTTCTGGGCAACGACACGCAACCGGGTCGCCCGGTGCTGACTGTTACGGGCACGACCGAAATCAGCCCCGGCGGGCACCTTGAATTGTTGGCGCGTTCCAGTGATTTCCGTACCCAGGCGGGGGGCAATCAATACACCTTGATCCGTTCCGGGCGGTTGGTCGGCGGCGAGAACCTGGCGGTCGTGTCGTCCTCCGCGTTGCTGGAAGTGAGCAGTTACGGGGTCGAAGGCAACGATGTGAAAGCGCTGATCAACGCCAAGTCGAATGCGGTGATCGAGCAAAACACCAAAAATGGCGGTGCTTCGCCGGACGCTGCCGGGGCGGTGGTTCGGTTGTCGAACGCGGTGCTGGACAAGCTGGATGAACAGGACCCGGTGTTCCAGGCTTTCGCCCATGCCGGTACAGATGCAGAGGTGGCCAGGCTTGCCGCGCAATTGGGGCCGGATGTCAGCCGTGGCGTTATCCAGGCGGCCACGCAGAGCCAGATGCTGGTCGCGAACGCGATCACGGCCCGCGCCAGCAATGCCCGTAGCGGTTTGGCCTCGGGCGATGCCCTTGCGCAAAAAGGTCTGTGGTTGCAGGCGCTGAGCAGCGATGCCAATCAGGATGTGCGTCACGGTGTCGACGGCTACGACGCCAACAGCCACGGGATCGCCCTCGGCGCGGATGGCCAGTTGAATGCCGACACAACCCTGGGTGTTGCCTACAGCTACCTCGACACCGACGTTAAGTCCGACGCGGGCAGCAAGACCGATGTGAGCGGTCACGCGTTGACGGTCTACGGTAACTGGACCCACGACAACTGGTTCCTCGACAGCTCGCTGACCTATGGCTGGAACGACAACGAATCCAGACGCTACATTGCAGGCACGCGCGCCAAGGGCGATTACGACAGTGAAGTGTTCGGCGTGAATGCCCTGGCGGGCTATCGCCTGTCACTTGACCGGCAGTGGCTGGTTGAACCGCAGATCGGTGCGCGTTACGCCAATGTCTCGATCGACGGCTACCGCGAGAAGGGCAGCTCGGTGTCGCTGAACGTCGGCAGCCAGCGCTATGAAGTGGGCGAAATGGGCATTGGCGCACGGCTGGCCGCAGCATTCGAGGTGGGGCAGGGCAGCCTTGAACCGAGTGCATCGGTCATGGCCTGGCACGACTTCATCGCCGACAAGGCCAACACCACGTCAACCTTTGTTCTCGGCGGCTCGCCGTTCACCACCAGTGGCGCAACCCCGGCCCGCGACAGCTATGAACTGGGGCTGGGCGCAACGTATCGGGTGGGCGCGTGGAGTGTCGGTGGTTCCTACAACTACCTGACCAAAACTGACTTCAACTCGGACACCTTCACCGCCAAGGTGCGTTACGACTTCTGACGACCCTGACCGGAGGCCGAAGGGGAGCTGTTGGTTCCATGCCAGCACCCTTTCGGCAAAGACGTTTCGATTGAGCCTGGGCTGATTATCGCAGGTAGCCCCCATTGCATTGCTGTTGATACTTGCCGTTTGCGAGCCGGGAAACGTGTGAGTTGATCATGGTATGGACGTGCTACCAAAAACGCAGCTCTCCCCCCAGCATCAGGAAAATCAGGGCCAGCCCGAACTTTCCGAAACACAGCGGGAGGATCGTCAGCACGGCTTGGGCCACAACGGCAGCCTTGTACCCTGGGGACAAACCATGGCGGCTCCAGTACAGCGCATGGAAAATCAGGGTCAGGCCGTTAGCGGCCCAGACCGCGCCAATGGCCATCAGGTATTCCCCCTGTGCGAGCCGCAGCGCCATGATCAGCACGCCGAAGATGACGACGAGGACCGAGCAGACTGCCAGTTGGGAGGTGTCCGCGTTAATCGGGTTGGTGGCAGGTGGGTGCATTGCGTGTACGTCCATGTCAGCGGTAGACCGCTGTGATCAATTAAATAGAAAAACCAGCTTGGGTAGACCTTTCGATCCACCCGACGCATTGTCCCTTTCTACAGGGTCCCTTTCTACAGGTCATCCATCCAATGGTGTTTCGGTTTCTGATCGGCCAGGAACTCTTCGAGCGTGTTCATAAGCCATATTCCTGTCGTCGGCAGTTTGAGGATACGTCTTCAGGTGCTCAAAGCTGATAACTGAAGCTCAGGCTGTAGCGGGGGCGGCGGTTGTAGGTGTCGAGCGCTTCATCGGACATGGCCTTGGCCACTTCCAGGGCGACGTTGTAGTACCTGGCGTCACCAAAGCGCAGGCCGACGGCGGCGGACGACAGGTTGCTGCCCTTGACCGGCAGCGCGTTGAACCAGGTTTTTGAGCGGTCCAGCACGACGTAGGGTTGCAGGATCTTTACCCGGTTACCGTCGCGGTTGTAGCTGTAGTTGACCTCATACGCCACGCCCCAACCCTTGTCGCCGGATGCCTGATCGTCGGGGTAGCCTCGGCCGAAGTTCTGTCCGCCGAACACCGCACGCTCACTGTCGGGCAAGGTGTCGTCGCTCCAGTAGAGCGCGGCAGACAGCACGCCTTGCCAGTTATCGAAGAACTTGTCGCTCTGTACGCCCGACAGCCGCAGGCGCAGAAAGTCCAGGTCGTACCTGGAATTGTTGGTGTTCGCGCCCATGCCGTCGATGCCCTGATACACCCCGGCGCTGAGAATGCGCAGTTGTCGCTCGTTCGCTTTGCGCCAGTCGCTTTCGAAGGCGAGGGCGCGGATGTCGGTTTTTTCTTCGATACTCAGCGGGTAGCCGATCACTTGGTAGCGGGTCTTGTCATTGACGGCGTACAGCCGCGCACCGGCCGTGAGCAGTTCGTTGGGCGTGGCAATCAACGGGTGGTTGAAACCGATCGAATAACGGTCGTTTTCACGGTGCGGTTTGAGTTCAAGGTTGTTGTCCAATTGCACGTTGGTGCCGGGGTCGGCGCGGTAGCGTGAGCCGGACAGCATCAGTTGCGTACCCTCGGCATTGAGGAACTGGTTGTAGTCCAGGCGGTAGTAATGCTCGTGGTCATCGCCCGGTGGAAACAGTCCGCTGAGTGTTAATTGTTCGCCCATGGCGGTTTGCGAGTTGCTGCTGACGCCGAGTAGCGCCTGTGTCCCTTTGCGGTTATCGGCGGTGGTGCTCAGGCTACTGGTGAAGGGTTTGCGGCTGGCCTGGGCGACCAGGTATGCCGCGCCGTCAGTGGTGCCGGGCGGCGGCACCTGGGCTTGCAGGGTCACGCCGGGGATGCGGCTCATCAGTGTGGTGTAGCGTTCGAAGGTCTTGCGCGTCAGCGGTCGTTCGGCCTGGAGTTTGGCCACCAGTTTATCGAGCAGCCCCTTGACCCGGCCGACATCGCCCTGCAGTTGATAGTCCTTGATGTAGCCCTCCACCAGCACCACGCGCACCAGGCCTTTATCGAACGTTTGCAGGGGCACAAACGCATAAGACAGCAGGTAGCCGTCCTGTTGATAACGACGGGTGATGCCGCGGGTGGCTTCGATCAGCTCGGCAAGGCTGGATTCATGACCGAGCAAGGGTTGATAACTCTGTGCCAATTCGTTGAGCGGATAGATCGTCCCGCCTTCGATCTGCACCTGCCTGACAGTCACTTTGGTACTCATCATCAACGGTTGCGCCTGGGCGGCGCCCGGTTCCGGCACTTGCAGTTGCGGGGCACTGGGGCGATAGGCATCGGCGGGCAGGTTGGGGGCGGGAAGGTTGCGGATGGTTTCGTTGCTGTTGAGGAAACTGGGAAGGGAGTCAGCGTGGGCGAGCGAACACAGGGTGAGGAACAGCAAGGAAGCCAAAGCGCGCATAGGACACTCCATGGTCAGACCGTAGCATCGCGAAAGAATCGTCGATCAGGTGTTCCCGTCAGGTTCTGAGGACGTGATTCGGGGGCAACTGACGTCATGCTCCATCAAACAAAAAGACGGAAGACCCAAGGAGCTTTCCGTCTCCAACCAAGCGTAGGCGCTGTAGATAAGGCCGTCGAATCGGCCCGGTGCAAAGGGATTATTTGTTGCCGCTGAGTCCACCGGTGAGGCCGCCGAGGGCTCCGGTCAAACCGCCAAGGCCTGCGGTTGCGCCACCGGAGTTGCCCGTGACCAGACTGCCCACCGCTGCCACCGTGGCGCCCGTCGTGGTAACGGTGTTGCCGAGCGCCGCGACCACCGGGTTGGGGGCGGCCGCCGAAACATTGGCGCCGACACCGCTGACGGCCGCACCGACTTGCCCCACCAGGCCACCGACCGGACCACTCAGGCCGGTAGCACCACTGACTTGTTGGGTCAGGCTCGCGACACCGCTGGTGACAGGGTTGAGTGCGGCACCGACGGTGTTCGATACACCGGCCAACGCGGCGGTTGGCCCGAGGTTGGGAGCGCTCGAACCGCCGAGAGCCCCGCCGACCGTTGCAATCAGGTTGCCCCCCGAACCACCCGTTACTGCGCCGGAGCCGATCACGCCACTGGTGCTGCCGGTATTCAGGCCGCTGGCGACATTGACCACCGCCCCGCCCACGGTTTGCAGCAGGCCGGTACCGCCCAGGCCACCCAGTCCGCCGCCCGCTCCCGCTCCCGACCCCGAGGTCGCGAGGCCGCCACTGGTGCCAGCGGTGGTGCCCACGTTGACCAACGCGCCACCTAGGGTATTGGTGACGGCGTTGCCATTGCCAGCCGCCGCCACTTTGCTGCCCAGGCCTCCCACAACACTGCCAACGCCGTTGACAGCACCGGCAAGCGGATTGCCCAGGCCAGTGGCGCTGCCGACTTTTGCGCTCAGGCCTTCGGCCAGCGTGACCACTGGAACCAATACGTTGTTACCCACGCCATTGCTCAGCGAACCCAACGGACCGCTGCTGGTAGTGATGCTCAGGGTGTCACCGAGCATGGTGACTTTGTTGCCGACGCCATCGAGCACAGGCGCTACCCTGGTGACGATGCCGCCGACCAGGGGAATGCTTTGCGTGGCACTTGCCAGTTTGCCGCTGACATCGGAAACGCCATCGCCAACGTCCGAGACCACGTTGCCGACAATCGCTGTGGTTTTGCTCACGGCTTGCGGGTCCGAGCCGAGTTTGCCCAGGCCATTGGTCAGGCCATCGCCGACGGTGTCCACCACATTGCCAGTGGTGTTCACGGCGCTTTGTACGACCCCGCCCACCACTGGAACGGTGGACAGCGAGCCGCCGACATTGCTGACGCCGTCACCGACGCCGCTCACGGTGTTGCCCAGGTCCGACACCACGTTGCCGGTGACCAGCGGGGTGACGGTCGGGTTGGTGGGATCAGTCGGGTCTGTTGGATTGGTTGGATTGGTTGGATTGGTTGGATTGGTGGTGCCCGTGCCGCCAGTGCCCCCGCTTCCCCCCGTGCCGGCCGTACCGCCATCAGTGCCTGTGGTACTGCCAGATCCACTGCCGCCGCTTCCCGAACTGCCACTGCCCGAACCGCTGGAACCGGTACCGGTGGTGCTGTCGGGCGATGAACTACCGGAACTGCTGTGATGACCGCCACCGCCGCTGCTGCAACCGGCCAGGCTGAGACTCAGGATCAGAGCCATTGCGGTACTTGCCTTGAACACTGCGTGTTGAGTTTTCATGAGTGAGACTCCTTGCACCGTTACTACAACGATCGTTGTCTTCGATGGCTTGCCAGTTCTGTTGTTGGCAATGCCTCGTCCGTTGCTTGCATCTCAATCTCAGAGGTTGTTTCACGCCATTCTCAACTTGGTATTAACCCCTTATATAAGTTGCGGGTTTTTATGCCTGACGACTAATGCAAAAGATGTAAGGTTGGGTGGGGTGGCCTGATTTAATCCTTATTAATCAATGGCTGTTGAATAGATGGGCGTATGAGGCACAACGAAAAAACTTAAGTTATATATACACAATTAACCCGTATTAACGCGGCCGGGCGACCGGTTGATACGCGCACTACTTATTTTATTACCGCAGGTTTCAGCGGCGCTGGCGTATACTGCGCGCCCCTTTTTACTCGTTGGAGAACAGCATGCCTGCCCCCGTCTGGTGGTTGCTTTGCCTGCCCTTTGTTGCGGGCGCGTTTTTACCGCTGCAAGCCGGTATCAATGGCCAATTGGCCAAGCAGGTGTCCAGCGTTCTGGCCGCAGCCTTGATTTCGTTTTTTGTCGGGACGATGGCGCTGTTGCTGCTGGTGATGATCCAGCGTGAAAGCCCTTCATTGGCGGCGCTGAAAAGCCTGACCTGGTGGCATTGGAGCGGTGGCCTGCTCGGCGCGTTCTTCATCACCACCGCCGCGTTTGCCGGTCCACGCATCGGTGCGATGTTGTTCATGGCGCTGGTTCTGGCCGGGCAACTGGGCATGGCCCTGGCGCTGGACCATTTTGGCTGGGCAGGTTTTCGCGAGGCGCCGATCAGCGCCGGCAAGATTGCCGGGCTGGTGCTGATTCTGGGCGGTGTATTTCTGATCCGTCGCGGCTGACAGGGTTCAGGCGAGCGGTCGCCAATGGCCGACCATGTGTTCCAGGTCCCTGGCACCCACCAGTTGCAGGTCGCCGCTTGAACCTGCGGCACTGGCCAGCAACCTCACCTCGCTGGGCAAGCGCACCGGTTTCTTGAACTCCACGGCAATCTCGATATTGGCTGTCGGCAGATGCCCGCTCAACGCGGCAAGGGTCCGGGCCTTGATCCACAAGCCATGGGCGATGGCCTGGGGAAACCCGAAGAGCCTGGCGCTGAGGGCACTCAGGTGGATCGGGTTGTAGTCGCCGGAAACCCTGGCATAGCGCCGCCCAATCTCGCTGGGCGCCCACCAGCGGGTGACGTCGCTCATGTTCGGCACCGAACCGGACGACGGCTCAACCGGCTCCCCGGCAAGCTTCACGCCTTTGCAGAGCATCTGGCTTTCGGCTTCCCAGAGCGGCCCCAGCGCATCCTCAATGCAGGTAACCAACTCAAACACCACGCCCTTGGCGTGGGGTTGCAGGTTCTGCACCCTTACACTTGCTTGCACCCGGCCGACGCCGCCCAAGGGCCGCAGAATGCGGATGCGATTGGCCAGGTGAACCAGCCCCAGCAGCGGAAAGGGAAACGCCTTGGCGGTAAGCAGTTGCATCTGCAAGGCGAACGCCAGCACATGGGGATAGGTCGGTGGCAGCAAGCCGTTTTCGGTGAAACCGCAGACCTTGCGATACGCCGCCAGGCGCTTGGCCTCGACATCGACCCAGCAGCGCAAGCCGTCGTCGGGCAGGGACGTGCCGGTGAGGGTGCGACGTGTCGCCGCCCGCCAGTACAACGCAGGCAGGGACGGTGCCGTGCTTAGTGAATGCCAGTGCGTCGTCATGTTCAGGCCCCCAATACGCTTTGCCCACACACCCGCAGTGCTTGCCCGCTGACCGCGCCGCTGCCGGGTTGGGCGAGCCAGGCCACCGCTTCGGCGACGTCCTGCGGCAGTCCGCCTTGGCCCAATGAACTCATGCGCCGCCCGGCCTCGCGCAGGGCAAACGGAATGTGTGCGGTCATTTGGGTTTCGATAAAACCCGGTGCCACGGCGTTGATGCTGATCCCGCGTTCGCCCAGCAGCGGCGCCCAGGCTTGGGCCAGGCCGATCAGCCCGGCCTTGCTGGCGGCGTAATTGGTTTGCCCGCGATTGCCGGCAATGCCGCTGATGGACGCCAGCAGAATCACCCGGCCGTTGTCGTGCAAGGTGCCAGCGTCGAGCAGTGCCTTGGTCAGCACTTGTGGCGCGTTGAGGTTCACCGCGAGCACGGCGTCCCAGAATTCCGGCGTCATGTTGGCCAGGGTTTTGTCACGGGTGATGCCCGCGTTGTGGACCAGGATGTCGAGGCCATCGGGCAGTTGTTCGATCAACTGCGTGGCGGCGTCTTCGGCGCAGATGTCCAGGGTGATGCTGTGCCCACCCAGGCGCGCGGCGAGGGCATCGAGGTCGGTCTTGGCCGGTGGCACATCCAGCAGAATCACCTCGGCGCCATCGCGGGCCAGGGTTTCGGCAATCGATGCGCCGATACCGCGCGCCGCGCCGGTGACCAGTGCTTTGCGTCCGGCCAGCGGGCGTGTCCAGTCCTGGACCTGTGTGGCGCAGGCGTTCAGGCGCACCACCTGGCCCGAGACGTAGGCACTTTTGGGCGAGAGGAAAAACCTCAGTGCGCCTTCAAGCTGTTCTTCAGCACCCGCACCGACATACAGCAACTGCAAGGTGCCGCCGCTGCGCAGCTCCTTGGCCAGCGAACGACTGAAGCCCTCCAGGGCGCGTTGGGCACTGGCGGCAAACGGGTCGCTCAGCGTTTCAGGTGCCCGTGCGAGAATCACCACATGGGCGCTGTGATCGAGGTTTCTCAGCAACGGCTGGAAGAACTCGCGCAACTGTTTGAGCTGCTCGGTCTGCATCAGGTCGCTGGCATCGAACACCACGGCCTTGAGTGTCGGACCGTGGCCGGGAATCCACGCCTGGGCCACCAGCGGTTCGGCGCCGTAGCTGTAAATTTGCTCGGTGAGTTTGTGGGCGAACGCACTGACGTGCTGCTTCAGCGGCCCACCGCCGATCAGCAGCGCGCCGTCGACGGGCCGCAGCCGACCGGCCTGCCAGCGCTCCAGACGAACCGGCGATGGCAAGCCAAGGGCACCGACCAAACGGTGGCCGAGGGACGAATTGGCGAAGTCGATATAACGATCTGACATGGAACGCGCTCCGGCAAGGTTGTGTGAGAACGACTGCACTTGGTAATCCTGCGTTAAAAACAGGCTCTGACGAGCGAAGTAAGAACGTCCGAAGGACGGCCCGAAGGGGGCGCGCAGCGGATAATGCTCATTTACAGCCCGTAAAATCGGGTGCGACCCCAGCCGTTCCTCGCCTGTTTTTGCCTTGTCTTCCCTTCGCTCGCTACGTTCTCACGCAACCTTGGCTGGGGTTCACGTGTGGACCACGAATTGTCATCAGTCGTTCGACTCACGAGATACGGCCTACGCTTGATCACAGCAGATTAGTTTGACTCCGTGGTTTTTGTTGGTTGGCAGGACTGTTATGGAGTGGAGAACTTGAAGGGGAATGCAGTACTTGTGGGAGCGAGCCTGCTCGCGATGAGGCCGGTACATTCAAAGTTTTTGCCGGCTGATACACCGCAATCGCGAGCAGGCTCGCTCCCACAGGACAGTGTTTGCACATTTGAATTTTAGAAGGAGCTTTTCATGACTCAGCTGCGCCGCGTCGCGATCATTGGCGGTAACCGCATTCCTTTCGCCCGTTCCAACGGGCCGTATGCCACCGCGAGCAATCAGGCCATGCTGACGGCGGCGCTTGAAGGGTTGATCGAACGCTACAACCTGCACGGCCTGCGCATCGGCGAAGTGGCGGCGGGGGCGGTGCTCAAGCTCTCGCGGGACCTAAACCTGACCCGCGAATGCGTGCTCGGCTCGCGGCTGTCGCCAACCACCCCGGCCTACGACATTCAGCAGGCTTGCGGCACGGGGCTGGAAGCGGCGTTGCTGGTGGCGAACAAGATTGCGCTGGGGCAGATCGAGTGCGGCATCGCGGGGGGCGTCGACACCACGTCGGACGCGCCGATCAGCGTCAGCGAAGGGCTGCGGCAGATTCTGCTGCAAGCCAATCGCGCGAAGACCACCGGCGACAAACTCAAGGCCTTCCTGCAATTGCGTCCCGGACACCTGATCCCCGAGTTGCCGCGCAACGGCGAACCGCGCACCGGTTTATCCATGGGCCAGCATTGCGAGTTGATGGCGCAGACCTGGAACATTCCCCGCGCCGAGCAGGATCAACTGGCGCTGCAAAGCCATCAGAACCTGGCCGCGTCCTACGCCGAAGGCTGGCAGAACGACCTGATGACGCCCTTCCTGGGCCTGACCCGCGACAACAACCTGCGCCCGGACCTGACGTTGGAAAAACTCGCCGCGTTGAAGCCGGCATTTGAAAAAAGCGACAAGGGCACACTGACGGCCGGCAATTCGACGCCGCTGACCGACGGCGCGTCGCTGGTGTTGCTGGGCAGTGAGGCGTGGGCGAAGGAGCGCGGGTTGCCGATCCTCGCTTACCTGCGCGATGGCGAAGCGGCGGCGGTGGATTTCGTCAACGGTGCCGAAGGCTTGTTGATGGCGCCGGTGTACGCCGTGCCACGTTTGCTGGCGCGCAACGGCCTGACCTTGCAGGACTTCGATTACTACGAAATTCACGAAGCCTTTGCCGCTCAAGTGCTGTGCACCCTGAAGGCCTGGGAAGATGCGGATTACTGCAAAACCCGCCTCGGTCTCGACGCACCGCTGGGGTCTATCGACCGCAGTCGGCTCAACGTCAAGGGCAGCTCATTGGCGGCAGGGCATCCGTTTGCCGCGACCGGTGGGCGGATCGTTGCCAACCTCGCCAAGCTGCTGGATGCGGCGGGGCAGGGGCGCGGGTTGATCTCGATCTGCGCCGCTGGTGGGCAGGGTGTCACGGCGATTATTGAGCGCTGAGGGCCGCACCGCTCTGTTGTGCGGCCAGGCTCCGGTTACGGTTGGCATAAGCCTCGGCCATCACCGAACAGACGATCAACTGCAACGGGTGATAGATCATGATCGGCAACAGGATCAGCCCCAGGCCGGGGTTGGCGCCGAAGATCAGCGCCGCCATCGGCGCGCCGGCCGCCAGGGATTTTTTGCTGGCGCAGAACACCGCCGCGATTTCGTCGGCCGGGCTGAATTTCAAGGCGCGGGCGGTGCGGGTGGTCATCCACAGGATGATCGCCAGCAGGATTGCGCTGCCAATCAGGGCACTGAGAATCACCGTTTTACCTTGTTGTTGCCACATCCCCGAGACCATCGAATTGCAGAACGCGGCGTAGACCAGCAGCAGGATCACCAGTTTGTCGACGATGTTGGTGTAGCGCTTGTGGCGTCCGAAAAAACGGCCGAACACGGGGCGCAGCAACTGGCCCAGCATCAGCGGCAGCAGCAACAGGGCGCAGAGTTCGAGCAGGGTTGAACCCAGGTCGATGCCACCGGCACCGCTGCCCACCACGACACTCACCAGCAATGGCGTGAGAAAAATCCCCAGCACGCTGGAGAGGCTCGCATTGAGAATCGCCGCTGGAACGTTACCGCCCGCGCTGCCAGTCAGGGCAACCGACGAAGAAATGGTCGAGGGCAGGGCACACAGGTAGAAAAAACCCAGCATCAGCAGCGATGGAATGTGCGAGCCCAGCAGTGCGTTGCTCACCCACCAGAGCAGTGGGAATACCACAAAGGTGAAGCCCTGGACCATCAGGTGCAGGCGCCAGTTTTTTACACCGTGGTGGATCTGTTCACTGGACAGGTTGACCCCGTGCAGGAAAAACACCAGGAACACGCCGATGTTGATCACCCACTCGGCGTGCATCGCCCCACCCGTGGCACCGAAGGTCGGGAACACATACGACAGCAGCGTGGCGATCAGCATCCCGCACAGGAACCAGTCGGTGACGACGCGCTTGAGGTGTTTGAAGGCATGCATGGGCGGCACCGAATAGAATTGTAAGAGTTGATGACCTAGCCTAAGGTCGTCGCTTCCGCCCGTCTTGCGACATAAGGCCAAGCTATGCCGGCTAACGGACAAATTTCTCTGGAACGAACCATTCCGGCCCTGACGGCGTTGCCGCGTCCCCTTTACGCCCGCGCAGAAAGTCTCAGCGCGGGCTCGTGGACGCCGCCGCATCGTCACGATTGGGTGCAGTTTTCCTACGCCATCAGTGGCGTCCTCGGCGTGCACACTGCCGAGGGCAGTTTTTTTGCGCCGCCGCAGTGGGGCATCTGGATTCCGGCCGATCTGGAGCACCAGGTGGTGACGTCGATGCGCGCGGAAATGCGCAGCCTGTACGTGCGGCGCGAGGAATGCGCCTGGGCGCAAGGGCGTTGTCGGGTGCTGGAAGTCACGCCGTTGGCCCGTGAACTGATCAAGAGTTTCTGCCTGCTGCCGGTGGAATACCCACAGGGCGAGAGCCGCGAAGCGCGTCTGGTCGAGGTGCTGCTGGATCAGTTGGCGAGCTTGCCCGAGGTCGGTTTCTCGTTGCCGTTGCCACGGCACCCACGTTTGCTGGGGCTGTGCAATGAACTGATTGAACGCCCTGAACAGAGCGTCACGCTGCATGAATGGGCTGAGCGACTGGGCACTTCAGAGAAAACCTTGATGCGTTTGTTCCAGCGTGAAACCGGCTTGAGCTTTCGCGGCTGGCGCCAGCGCATGCGGCTGCTGTCGTCACTGAGCTTATTGGAGGACGGCAACAGCGTGACCACGGCGGCTCTGTCCAGCGGCTATGACTCGACCTCGGCCTTCATTGCCGCGTTTAAAGGATTGTTCGGGTTTACCCCGGGAGAGTTGTTCAGACAGTGAAATTCAGCCCCTCACCCTAACCCTCTCCCCAAAGGGGCGAGGGGACTGATCGAGTTGTTTGGTTGAAATGATTCGACATGATTCTACGAGGGGAACTTGTTTTTTTTAAACCTGAGAACGACTCGATTGCTCAGGTCGCAGTATTTCTTGAGTTCGTCCCAATCAGTCCCCTCGCCCCTTTGGGGAGAGGGTTAGGGTGAGGGGTGGATCCGAAGATCACTCCATTCTCAGGTGCGGAACCGCCGCACCAACCCATCCAGCTCATTCGACAACCCCGCCAGGCTTTGGGAGTCGAGCCGCGCCGAGTTGGCCAGTTCGGCCACCAGTTGCGCATCGCCATGGATCTGGCTGATGTGGCGGTTGATGTCTTCGGCGACCTGATGCTGTTCTTCGGCGGCGGTGGCGATCTGGGTGTTCATATCGCGGATCACGTCCACCGATTCGCGGATCTGCCCAAAGCTGTTGCGCGCTTCGCCGATGCGGTTCACCGACTGTTGCGACACCTCAAGGCTGGCGTGCATTTGCTGGGTGACCTGGCTGGTACGCTTGGCCAGGTTGCCGAGCAGCCCGTCGATTTCCGCCGTGGAGTCGGCCGTGCGTTTGGCCAGGGCGCGAACCTCATCGGCCACCACTGCAAACCCGCGACCTTGCTCACCGGCGCGAGCTGCTTCGATGGCCGCGTTCAGCGCCAGCAGGTTGGTTTGTTCGGCGATGGAGCGGATGGTGCCGAGGATCGACTGAATGTCATTGCTGTCGCGCTCCAGTTGTTGCATCGACTGCGCGGACTGTTCGATCTCTTGACTCAGACGGTCGACGCTGGTCACCGCCGCGTCAATCTGTTGCTGACCCTCGCGGGCCTGGCGCTGGCCGCTGTCGGCCGACTCGGCGGCCTGGCTGCAGGAGCGGGCGACTTCGTTGGCGGTCGCGACCATCTCGTGGAACGCGGTGGAGACCATGTCCACGGCCTCACGCTGGCGTCCGGCGGCTTCGGCCATCTCGCTGGAGACCTGGGTCGCGTTGTGGGAGTTGGCCAGAATCTTGGTCGCGGCGCCCCCGATGTGCTGGATCAGGCTGCGAATCGCGGTGAGGAACTGATTGAACCAGTTGGCCAGTTGCGCGGTTTCATCGTTGCCACGGATATGCAGGTTCTGGGTCAGGTCGCCTTCACCCTGGGCAATGCCTTCCAGGCCGCTGGCGACGCTGCGGATCGGCCGCACGATGAGGCTGGCGAAACTCGCACCGACCACGGCGAAGACCACCGCCAGCACGGCCGCGATGATTGCGATCAACCAGGTCAGTTGTGTGGCGGTGCTCATGACGTCGGTTTGCTTGATCAGCCCGATGAAGGTCCAGCCCAGTTGTTCCGACGGCCAGACGTTGGCCATGTAGCGCTCGCCATTCAGCTCGATTTCCACCAGCCCTTTGCCGGCCTTGGCCAGCTCGGCATAACCGTCGCCGAGGCTGCTCAGGGCCTTGAAGTTGTGCTCGGGTTGCTTGGGGTCCACCAGAATCGTGCCGTTGTTTTCCATCAGCATCAGGTAACCGGTTTCGCCGAGCTTGATCTGCTTGACGATTTCGGTGAGTTGCTTGAGCGTCACGTCGATGCTGACCACACCGCCGTTGGTGCCCAGCGTGTTGTCGACGGTGCGCACGGTACTGACGTACGTCGCGTCATCCTGGGCCCAGTAATAGGCCTCGGTGCGAAACGGTTTGCCCGGTTTGGCCTGGGCGGCCTTGTACCAGGGGCGCTGGCGGGGATCGTAGTTGTTGAGTTTCGGATCATCCGGCCAGGACACGTAACCGCCGGCATTGGTGCCGACAATCGCATAGGCGTAGGCGGGGTGGCTGCTACCCAGGTTCTGGAGGAGGGCGAAGACCTGTTTATCCATGTCGCCCTGGGGCGTCTGCTCGGCGTTGGCGCTCATGTAGGTCTTGAGGCTGGCGTCGGTGTTTTTGATCAGCGGCTGGGACGCCAGGTAATCGACGTTCTGGCTGATGCTGTCGAAGAACAGCTGCATGGCGTTGCTGACCTGGCGAATCTCTCGGGCGCTGCTGTCGACAAAATTGTCTTTGGCATCGCTGCGCAGGTTCATGACCACCAGGGTGGCGACCAGCACGACCGGCAAGCAGGCGATGATTGCAAACGCCCACGTCAGTTTCTGTTTGATGTTCATCCGCGCTCCAGATTTTTCTTATAAGCCCACGCAGTACTGATGACTCGCGGATTAGTGGCTGCCGTTAAGCGTTGCGGTGTGACGGTGTTGATCGTTCGATTGTCGGACGAACACTGTTCTCTTTGATGACTTCGGCTGAAAGAGAGGGAAATTGAGGGCTGTCGAGAAATATCCTGCAAAGTGTTGGCAGGCGTAGCTCAAACTCTGTCGCAATTGCCTTGCGATCCATTCACCGACGGGTGGCGGACTCTCAGCTATGATCCCTTTCGGTTGTGGGTGGTCTGCCGGTGTTTGGCGGATTAATCCGGCACATTGTGTGCATCGGCAACGTTCATAGGTCGGCAACCCCTCCCCCCGGTGAGTGGATTGCCGTATAACGAATGACTTTCGCGTGTTTGGTAATAAAGGACCCACAATAAAAGCTGATGAAGACTCCAAAACGCATTGAACCCCTGATCGAGGACGGTCTGGTCGACGAGGTGCTGCGCCCACTCATGAGTGGTAAAGAAGCAGCTGTTTATGTGGTGCGCTGCGGCAACGAGTTACGTTGCGCGAAGGTCTACAAGGAGGCGAATAAACGAAGCTTTCGTCAGGCGGCCGAATACCAGGAAGGCCGCAAGGTGCGTAACAGCCGTCAGGCACGTGCCATGGCCAAAGGCTCCAAGTTCGGCAAGAAAGAAACCGAAGACGCCTGGCAGAACGCCGAAGTAGCGGCGTTGTTCCGCCTGGCCGGTGCCGGTGTTCGTGTGCCTCAGCCCTACGACTTCCTGGAAGGCGTGCTGCTGATGGAACTGGTGGCCGACGAGTACGGCGACGCCGCGCCGCGCCTGAACGACGTAGTGCTGGAAGCGGATCAGGCACGCGAGTATCACGCCTTCCTGATTTCGCAGATCGTGCTGATGTTGTGTACCGGTCTGGTGCACGGTGACCTGTCCGAGTTCAACGTACTGCTGACGCCGACCGGCCCGGTGATCATCGACCTGCCACAAGCGGTGGATGCCGCCGGCAACAACCATGCGTTCAGCATGCTGGAACGCGATGTCGGCAACATGGCCTCGTACTTCGGGCGATTTGCGCCGGAGTTGAAGCGCACCCGGTACGCCAAGGAAATGTGGGCCCTGTACGAAGCCGGCACCTTGCACCCGGCCAGTGCCCTGAGCGGTGAGTTCGACGAGCCGGAAGAGCTGGCGGACGTGGGCGGCATCATGCGCGAGATCGAAGCCGCACGCTTTGATGAAGAACGCCGTCAGGCTATTCGTGCCGCAGACGATGCGCCACCGAGCAAAGCCGAAGAGCCGCCTCCACCCTGGATGCAGTGATCGGTTGACGAGAAACCCGGCTTCGGCCGGGTTTTTTATGGGGGCTTGCTCAAAAATTAAATTCAACACAAAACCACTGTGGGGGAGCTTGCTCGCGATAGCGGTGTGTCAGGTAACCTCAATGTTGGAGGCCTCATCGCGAGCAGGCTCACTCCCACATGGGTATCCATCGGTTGTTACATCGCGTTAACTGCACGGCACTCAAGGCAACTCTCGGTCAAGGACGATTGTGAACACCCAACTCACCTGCGCTCAATCCACCCGCAATGCCCAACTGATCATCGCTGCGCGCCTGGTTTCGGACTTCGGTGCGTTCCTCAACATGGTGGCGCTGGCCACTTACGTTTACCTGCTGAGCAACAGCGCCATTGCCGTCGGGGTTTTCCTGGCCAGCCGCGTGGCTGGCGGTGTTTTCGCGAGCCTTATCGGCACCGCGTTTTACCGCCGTTGGGGCGGGCGCATCCCGCTGATAGGGTTTGATCTGCTGCGTGCCGGCCTGTTGGGGCTATTGTTGCTGTTGCCGGTGACAGAGCAGGCGCTGATGTTGCCGGTGATTGCGTTCGGCCTGGGGCTGGGCAACTCGATGTTCGCCATCGGTCTGAACAGCCAGTTGCCGCACATGATCCAGGGCGAGCAATTGCTCAAGACCAACGCCTGGCTCACCTCGGCTTCATCGGGGGCGATGGTGGCGGGCAGTCTGGTGTCAGGATTGTTGGTGGCAGGGTTTGGTTTTGAGGTGGTGTTCGCGCTGAACGTCATCACTTATCTGCTGGCTGCGCTGTTCATTGTGCCGCTGCGGTTTTATCGACCTGCGCCGAGCATGGACGCCAAAGCGTCCAGTGGCGAGTGGGCGGCCCTGCGCCAGGGCCTGCGCAGTACGCCGGTGATCGCCGCGATGCTCGCGGTGTCGATGGCCGACACCTTGGGCAGTGCGGCGCACAATGTGGGCTTTCCGATCATCTCAAAACTGCTGACGCCGGAGTCGGCCAGCACCACGCTGGGCTTGATGCTGGCTGTCTGGGCGTGTGGAAAGTTCATCGGCGCACGCATCGCCAGCCGTTTGCCGGGGACGGAGAACAAGAACCTGGAGCGGCGGTTTTTCTTCGGCGTGCTGTTGATGTCCAGCGGCTTCATTCTGATGTTCAACCAACACAGCCTTTACGCACTGCTGCTGTTTGCCCTGCCGGCAGGTTTGGGCGACGGGTTTTCCGAGGTGGGGCTGATGTCTCGGTTGCAGCGTGAGCCCGATAGCTTGCGCCTGCCGATTTTCAGCTTCCTGACGTTGCTGCAAATGACCGGGTTTGGCGTGGGCATGTTGATCGCCGCACCGTTCTATAACGTTTGGGCGCCGGGCATCGTGGTGATGCTGTTTCACGGCATTCCCCTCAGCACCCTGGCGGTGCTGAAGGTTTTGGCGTTAAAGGCGCAACGTCGCCAGGCGTTGAGTGCCGATCAGCGCTGAGCCGGCTCGGCGCAACAGCCGGAGGCCAGCTCCTTGAGGATCGGGCAGTCAGGGCGGTGATCGCCCTGACAGTGTTCCATCAGGTCCTGCAAGGTGTCGCGCAGTTGGGCGAGTTCACGGATTTTCTGGTTCAGCTCATCGATGTGCTGCCGGGCCAGCGCCTTGACGTCGGCACTGGCGCGCTGGCGGTCCTGCCAGAGGGTCAGCAGTTTGCCGACCTCATCCAGCGAAAACCCCAGATCGCGTGAGCGCTTGATAAACGCCAGGCTGTGCAGGTCGTCGGCGTTGTACACGCGATAGCCGCTGTCGGTGCGATGGGCTGCCTTGAGCAAGCCGATCGACTCGTAATAGCGAATCATCTTCGCGCTCAAGCCACTCTGGCGGGCCGCTTGGCCGATGTTCATTCAACGTCCTCCAGGTCTTTGGGTTTCCAGGTCTTGAGCAGTAACGCATTACTGACCACGCTGACGCTGGACAGGGCCATGGCCGCGCCGGCCAGCACCGGGTTGAGCAGGCCGAACGCCGCCAGCGGAATGCCGATCAGGTTATAGACGAAGGCCCAGAACAGGTTTTGCCGGATCTTCGCATAGGTCTTGCGGCTGATCTCCAGCGCCGCTGGCACCAGGCGCGGATCGCCGCGCATCAGGGTGATGCCCGCCGCGTGCATGGCCACGTCGGTGCCGCCGCCCATGGCGATGCCGATGTCGGCCGCCGCCAGTGCCGGGGCGTCGTTGATCCCGTCGCCCACCATCGCCACCACGCCGGTTTTTTTCAGCTCGGTCACGGTCGCGGCTTTGTCGGCGGGCAACACTTCGGCGTGTACATCACGGATCCCCAGCGCCTCGGCGACCACCCGGGCACTGCCACGGTTGTCACCGGTCAGCAGGTGGCTGCTGATGTGGCGGGCATTGAGTTGCCGCACCGCTTGCAGCGCGCCGGGCTTGAGGGTGTCGCCGAATGCGAACAGGCCCAGCACCCGTGGCTCGGGGCTCTGCTCGATCAGCCAGGACAAGGTCCGGCCCTCGGTTTCCCATGCCGTGGCGGACTCGGCCAGCGCGCCTGTGCTCAAGCCGCTTTCTTCCAGCAGACGGCGATTGCCCAGGGCCAATTGGCGACCCTCGAGCGTGCCGGCAATGCCGCGACCGGTCAGCGACTGGCTGGCGCTGACGTCCGCCACCGGCAGATTGCGTTCGGCACAGGCGTCCAGAACGGCTTTGGCCAACGGGTGTTCGCTGCCGCGTTGCAGGGCACCAGCGCGTTGCAGCAGGCTGGCTTCATCGCCGTCGACAGCGCTCAGATGAGCGATACGTGGAGCGCCGGACGTCAGGGTGCCGGTCTTGTCGAAGACCACCGCGCTGACTTCATGGGCGCGCTCCAGGGCTTCGGCGTCCTTGATCAGAATGCCGTGGCGGGCGGCCACCCCGGTGCCGGCCATGATGGCGGTCGGTGTGGCCAGGCCGAGTGCGCACGGGCAGGCGATCACCAATACCGCGACCGCATTGATCACCGCCGTTTCCAGCGGCGCGCCGTACAGCCACCAGCCAATCAGGGTGGCCAGCGCCAGCAGCAATACGGCCGGGACGAACACCTGGCTGACTTTATCCACCAGTTTTTGAATCGGTGCCTTGCCGGCCTGCGCGTCTTCGACCAGGCGAATAATGCGCGCCAGCACGGTTTCGGCACCGAGGGCCTGGGTGCGCACCAGCAACCGGCCTTCACCGTTGATGGCGCCGCCGGTGACCTTGTCGCCGGGTTGTTTCGGTACAGGCAGGCTTTCGCCGCTGATCAACGCTTCGTCGGCGTGGCTCTGGCCTTCGACCACGTCACCGTCCACCGGGAAGCGTTCGCCGGGTTTGACCAGCACCAGGTCACCGAGGCGCAAGGCACTGATGGCGACATCCTGTTCGCGCCCGTCGATCACCTGGATCGCCCGTTCCGGCCGCAAGGCTTCGAGGGCTCGGATGGCGCTGGCGGTCTGGCGCTTGGCGCGGCTTTCCAGGTATTTGCCGAGCAGCACCAGGGCGATCACCACCGCCGAGGCTTCGAAATACAGGTGAGGCAGGGTCCCGGCGCTGGCCGTCGCCCACAGGTAAATACTCAAGCCGTAACCGGCGCTGGTGCCCAGGGCGACCAGCAAGTCCATGTTGCCGGCGCCAGCGCGCACGGCTTTCCAGGCGGCGACGTAGAACCGCGCACCGAAGATGAATTGCACCGGGGTCGCCAGGGCAAACTGCGCCCAGGCCGGGAGCATCCAGTGCAGCCCGAACGGTTGCACCAGCATCGGTAGCACCAGTGGCAAGGCGAGGGCGAGGGCCAGCAGCAAGCTCCAGCGCTCACGGCTCAGGCGTTGGGCCTGATCGTCGTTACCGGCCTGTTCGGCTTGCCAGACGCTGGCGCTGTAACCGGCCTTGTCGACGGCGCGGATCAACACTTGCGGGTCGATCTGGCCGAGGAGTTCAAGGTGGGCCCGTTCATTGGCCAGGTTGACGCTGACGCTTTTCACGCCGGGGACTTTGTTCAGCGCCCGTTCAACGCGACCGGCGCATGACGCGCAGGTCATGCCGCCAATGCTCAGTTCCAGGCTGTGCGCCGGGACGCTGTAACCGGCTTGCGCCACGGCTTCCATGAGCGCGGGCAAACTGTCGCTGGGGGCCTGGACGCGAGCTTGCTCGGTGGCCAGGTTGACGCTGACGGCGTTGGCGCCGACAACTTTGCTCAAGGCGCGCTCGACACGTCCGGCGCAACTGGCGCAGGTCATGCCGGCAATCGGCAGATCGAAGGTGATGGAATCGGACACCAGTCTTACTCCCTGTAGAAATGACCTACAGGATCAACCTTGCCATGCGGGCAAGGTCAAGCGCCAATCTACCTATCGCCGCAGGCCAAATGTGGGAGCGGGTTTGTTCCCACATGGGGGCGGTTTCAGTAACCGAGTGAGGCACGCTTGAGGTGCATCCCTTCCTCAGTCATGGCAATGCGGTACTTCAACACGTCGCCTGCCTTGAGCGTGATGTTCTGCGAACCCGGTGCCAGCATGCCTGGGTTGCAACCCGGCGCCTGGCCCGGCAGCAGTTTGAGGCGCAGCGAGACGTTGCCCGGTGGCAGGTTGAACGAGGTGCTCTGTTCCTGGAACAGCCGCGCCGACAATTGGTCCTGGATGTACACGCCGATTTCGCACGAGGTCGCGACTTCCAGGCGCTCGCGGGAAATGATCAGCACACCATAGTCTTCGCCGGCGGCGTTGGCCGAAGGGACTGCGGCGAAAAGACTGAGCAGGCTGAATAGGCTGAAAGCTGACCAGCGCATGGGCTGAATCTCCTATGTTTGAGTCATTGATGGCGCAGCTTGGCCGAGCGCGACGCCGATTGCCAGCCCGGCAGCGTACTTCAGAACTTGACCTTGCCATGGTGGCAAGCTCAAGACTGGCTCAGGAGGCGCTCTCAATCAGTTCCCACATCGGGAAACTGATTGAGAGCGCCCCCTAAAGCTCATCAAAGGAGATGCCTCATGCAAGTGTTCAACGTTCAAGGTATGTCGTGCGGTCATTGTGTTCGGGCCATTACTCAGGCGCTGCAAGCCAAGGACCCGGCGGCGAGTGTGCGGGTCGACCTCGCGGCCAAGGAAGTCGGTGTCGAGAGTGCGCTGTCGGCCGAACAGGTCATCAGCCTGATCAGCGAAGAAGGCTACGCGGTGACGCTGGCCTGAATCTTTTTATTAGTTAGCGACCTATCGGAATGTTCAAGGCGTTCACGCGGGGCTAGACTGTCGGCCTGCCGACTGATGCCAACCTGGACGCCTGATGAACCTCCGTACCATTCTGATTCTCGGCGCATTGAGCGCTTTTGGGCCGCTGGCCATCGACTTCTACCTGCCGGCATTCCCAGCCATGGCGGCGGCGTTCGGCACCGATGAAAAACACGTTCAACTGACGCTGGCGGCGTATTTCCTGGGCTTGTCCATTGGTCAACTGGTCTACGGCCCGGTAGCAGACCGCTTCGGTCGACGCTTGCCGTTGCTGGCCGGTGTCGGGCTGTTCACCGTGGCCTCGCTGGTGTGTGCGTTTGCACCCAATCTTGAATGGCTGATCGCCGCACGTTTCCTCCAGGCCTTGGGCGGATGCGCCGGGATGGTGATTTCCCGCGCCGTGGTCAGCGACAAATGCGATGCGGTGGGTTCGGCGAAAGTCTTTTCCCAACTGATGCTGGTGATGGGGCTGGCGCCGATTCTTGCGCCGATGCTCGGGGGCCTGTTGGTCAACCTGTATGGCTGGCAGTCTATCTTTATCGCGTTGACGGTCTTCAGTGCGTTGTCGGCCTTGGCCGTTGCACTGGGGTTGCCAGAAAGTCTTCCGGCCCATCTGCCGCGTCCGCCGTTATCGGGCTCGTTGCGCCAGTACGGCCGGTTGCTGTCGGACCGGATCTTCCTCGGCCATGCCTTGACCGGTGGCATTGCGATCGCCGGGATGTTTGCCTACATCGCCGGTTCTCCTTTTGTGTTCATCAAGCTGTACGGCGTTCCGGCCGAGCACTTTGGCTGGCTGTTCGGTACCAACGCGGCGGGGTTCATTCTGGTGGCACAGCTCAATGCGCGGCTGCTGTCCAAACGCGGTCCGGCGTTCTTGCTGGCGCGCGCGGTGTGGGTTTATCTGGCCGCAGGCTTGACGCTGTTGGGCGTGAGTGCCCTGCACACCGAACAACTCTGGCCGCTGTTGATTCCGTTGTTCATCTGCATCGCCAGCCTGGGTTGCATCAGCCCCAACGCCTCGGCCTGCGCCATGAATGGCCAGGGCGCACGCGCAGGCAGTGCCTCGGCATTGCTGGGTTGTTTGCAATTCAGCGTTGCTGCCGGCGCTGCCGCGTTGGTGGGTGTGTTGCACGATGGCAGCGCGATGCCGATGGCCATGGTCATCAGTCTGTGCGGTGTGCTGGTGGTGAGTGTCGCAATGCTCACTCGCCGGTTGCAAAGGGCTCGGGCAGCGCAAGCCGTGGCTTGAGTCAGCCGGCCGCTTGTTGCTGGCGTTCGGGGATGTGATGAGGGGCGTGCAGTCGAGCCTCGAGGGTCGAGGTAAAAGCGCGGGCTTCTGCTTCGGTGCGGAAGTTCACCGCGTGGTTGTCCAGGCGGACCTGCCACTGGGATTTTGCCAATTCTTTTATCAGGATCTTCATTGCTGACCTCCTCACGTAAAAGATTGCGTTGCAGAGGCCCGATTGTAGACCTGAATACGATCGGATTTGTGACAAGGATCAACTCCTCGGACTGACGGTGCCGTCCGTTTCTGACACAGAAAACGCAAGGCACCGTCCGATCATTCCTCAGAAGCCTTCAAGCACAATCTTGCCCTTGGACGTGCCACTTTCCAGCAACTCATGGGCCCGGCGCAGGTTGGCCGCGTTGATGGTGCCGAAGTGTTCGCCCACGGTGGTTTTCAACGTGCCGGCGTCGATCAGCCCGGCCACCCGGTTCAACAGTTTGTGCTGCTCGAGCATGTCGGCGGTTTCGAACAGCGAACGCGTGTACATGAATTCCCAATGCAGCGACAGGCTCTTGCGCTTGAGTTTGAGGATGTCCAGTGCCTTCGGATCGTCGATCAGCGCGAGTTTGCCCTGAGGGGCGAGGGCTTCAACCAGTTCATCGAAGTGCTGACTGGTTTCCGTCAGGCTGGCGACATGGGTTACCTGTGGATGACCGGCACGCTTGAGTTCTTCACTCAGCGGCTGGCTGTGATCGATCACCAGATCAGCCCCCAAATCACTTACCCAGCGCTGGGTTTGCGCCCGTGATGCGGTCCCGATGACGGTCAGCGCCGTGAGTTGACGAGCCAGTTGGGTGAGGATCGAACCCACACCACCGGCAGCCCCGACGATCAACAGGCTTTGGCCTTGCTCGGTCTTGCTTTCAGGCACGTTCAGGCGTTCAAACAGCAGCTCCCAGGCGGTGATTGCCGTCAGCGGCAGTGCGGCCGCGTCGGCGAACCCGAGGGACTTTGGCATATGGCCGACGATGCGTTCGTCGACGACATGCAACTCGCTGTTGCCACCAGCGCGAGCAATGGAACCGGCGTAGTAAACCTTGTCACCGGCCTTGAACAGCGTGACTTCACTGCCGACTGCCTTGACCACCCCGGCCACGTCCCAGCCCAGCACTTTGGCTTCGCCGCCTTCGGGCGAGACATTCTGGCGGATCTTGGTGTCCACCGGGTTGACCGAGATGGCCTTGACCTCAACCAGCAGGTCGCGAGGGCCGGCGACGGGTTCAGGCAGTTCGATGTCTTGCAGGGAGTTGGGATCGGTGATTGGCAACGCGTGGTAGTAGGCAACGGCTTTCATGGTGAGTTTCTCAAGTGGAATGAATAGAAGAGGTGAATCAGCCCAACACCCGCAGGCGCTTGAGTTCGAAGTGTTCGATCAGTTCGGCAGCCGCTGCCTGGAAGGCCAGGAAGTGCGCCGTGGCATTGTGAGTTTGCAGGGCGGCTTCGTTATCCCAGCGTTCGAGCACGTAGAACGCGTCGGCGTGTTCCAGGTCCTGATGCAAATCGTAAAACCGGCAACCGGCTTCGGCGCGGCTGGGCGCCACCAGGTTGCGCAATTGCCGTTCCAGAAGGGTGCCCTGGCCGGGTTTGGCGATGACAGTGGCGATGGCGGTAAAGGCTTCAGACATGTGCGGCTCCGGGTGAGGGCGTTTCGATGGAGGGGATGATTGGCTATTTCTTCGGGAGATAAAACCGGCTAAAAGAGCAGTCTCTTTCAATATTTTTTTGATAATGCAGGTGGTTGGATGCTGCGCTTCGATGATTTGCAGTTGTTCGTTCGGGCGGCAGACCTGGGCAGTTTGTCTGCGGCGGCGCGGGTCATGGATTTGTCGGCGGCGGTTGCCAGCGCGGCGTTGAAGCGGATCGAGCATCAACTGGGGGCCCGTTTGCTGGCCCGTTCAACCCGCAGCCTTCGCCTGACCGCCGAGGGCGAGGGGTTTCTGGCGTACGCCCGGGCGGCGTTGAGTAATCTTGATGAAGGGCGCCGTCTGTTGGCCAGCGGTCAGGATCAGGTCAGCGGAGTCCTGCAACTCTCTGCACCCTCGGATTTCGGCCGCAACCTGCTGTTGCCCTGGCTGGACGAGTTTCAGCGCGAGCATCCCAAACTGACGGTGCGCCTGCTGTTGGGCGATCGGATCGCCGACTTGTTCCGGCAACCGGTGGACATTGCCCTGCGCTATGGCGAACCCGAGGACTCAAGCCTGGTGGCCTTGCCGGTTGCCGCGCAGAACCGTCGCGTGCTGTGCGCCGCGCCCAGCTACCTGGCGCGTCATGGCGAGCCGCGCCAACTGGAGCAACTGGCGCAACACAATTGCCTGCTGTACATGTTGGGTAGTCGGGTTCATGACCACTGGAGTTTTCACGACGGCAAACGGGACGTCAGCCTGACCGTCAGTGGCGACCGTTTCAGCGATGACGCCGACGTGGTTCGCCTGTGGGCCGTGGCGGGCGCCGGGATTGCCTACAAGTCCTGGCTCGATGTCGCGGCAGATGTGCTGGCCGGACGTTTGAAAGTGCTGCTGCCAGAGCTGCTCTGTGAGCGTGCACCGCTGAATTTACTGTGCGCTCATCGCGCTCAATTGAGTAAGCCTGTGAACCTGCTGCGTGAAATGCTTGCTGCCCGTTGTGCCGAATTGGCAGGTCATTTCCCGTCTTCTTGGGTAGCTGCTCAATAGTCGCGGACAAATAGAGACAATTCACTCAGGAACAATCACCAACAATGGGAGCCGTAGGACAGGAATGGCGCGGGTACAGGCTTATACTATCGCCCGCCTCATGTCTGTACCGGAGCTGCGAATCAGCGTTTCCTGCGCATCGCCACCACGCGCGGTCGATGGCGGGGGCTGTTTAACGGTTTCCAGGGAGTTGCCTGCGTAAGTTTGTAATATCGCCTTGTTTTTGGCGGCTTTTACGTCTTGGCCGAAGTCGCATTACTGGTCAAGATGTCTGCGAGCAGAAGACGAATGATTCAACAGGGAGTGAATACATGGAACATGCACCTTGCATCAGCCAGATCGCCACGTTGCTGGCGGACCCCAAGCGAAGCGCGATGATGTGGGCCTTGATGGACGGCACGGCACGGCAATCCGAGGAGTTGGCGTTACTGGCGGGGCTGTCACCGTCATCGGCCAGTGCTCACCTGGGGCGGTTGACCGCCGGCGGGCTGTTGAAAGTCGAGGAGCGTGGACGCAAGCGGTTTTTCCGCCTGGCCGCGCCCGAAGTGGGTGCTGCTGTCGAAGCACTGGCCAGTGCTTCGCTGGCCAGTGCTCCACAGCAACTGCCGGAGCTGTTCAAGCGCGGCACGACGCTGGGTAAACCGCAGAACGCACCATCCTCTCTGTTTCGAGCTCGGCTCTGTGACGATCATCTAGGCGGAACACTGGCAGCCGATCTGTATCGGCGGTTGGTGGATGCAGGTTGGATTGAACAATTGGATCAGCGTGTCGTCATCACGCATAAAGGCGCGAACGAGTTCGCCGCCCGTGGTCTGTTTATCCAGGCGTTGGCCCATACCCGCTCTGATATGGCGTGTGCCTGCCCCGACTGGAGCGAGCGTCGACCGCACCTGGGCGGCTCGCTCGGTGCCGGGTTGTTACAGCTGTTCATGCAGTCGGGCTGGCTGAGCCTGCCCAACGAGTCCCGGGCATTGCAGGTCACCACAACCGGCCAGCGTGAAATTGACCGCTTCGCCAAGCAGACCGAGCTGGAAATGGCCCTCTAGCGCCGTTCATTGCCGGCGTCTGGGCCCAACGGTTTCAGGCGTCGCTCAGGGTTGTCGACAGGTCGTATCCAGCAACGGCCACGTTCGTCGAACGCGCACACTCGATCCGGGGTTTTTCGGATGGGGGATGTGGCATGGACAGGCAAGGCTATAGCGCGGCAGAACGTCTGGAACGACTGCCCATCAGCGGTTATCACCGCATCATCTTCATCATCATTGCCTTGGCGTTTTTCTTTGACTCCATGGACCTGGCAATGATGACGTTCCTGTTGGGCTCAATCAAAACCGAGTTCGGCTTGAGCACGGCCCAGGCGGGTTTGCTGGCCAGTTCAAGTTTCTTCGGCATGGTGCTGGGGGCCTCGTTGTCCGGCATGTTGGCCGACCGTTTCGGGCGAAAACCGGTGTTCCAGTGGAGCATCGTGTTGTGGGGCATCGCCAGTTACCTGTGTTCCACGGCGCAGACGGTTGAAACCCTTACGTTGTTTCGGGTCCTGCTGGGAATCGGCATGGGCATGGAGTTTCCGATTGCCCAATCGATGTTGTCCGAATTGATCCCGGCCAAGCGCCGTGGGCGCTACATCGCCTTGATGGACGGTTTCTGGCCACTGGGCTTTGTGGCGGCGGGCGTGCTGTCCTACTTCCTGTTACCGCTGGTTGGCTGGCGCGATATCTTCCTGGTGTTGGCAGTGCCGGCCGTGTTTGTCCTGGCGATCCGCTTCTTCATTCCGGAATCACCGCGCTGGCTGGAACAGGCCGGACATCACGCGGCGGCCGACCAGGTCTTGCAGCGTATCGAAGACAAAGTCCGCATTTCACTGGGGCGCGCCGACTTGCCCGAACCGATTCGCTTGCCGCGGATCGAGAGCCGCCGGGGCCGGTTCTTTTCGGCCTTGGGTGAAATCTGGTCACCACAGTATCGCCAGCGCACGATGATGATCTGGAGTGTCTGGTTTTTTGCCTTGCTCGGTTTCTATGGGCTGACGTCCTGGCTCAGCGCGTTGCTGCAACAGTCAGGGTTTGCCGTGACTCAGTCGGTGTATTACACGGTGCTGATATCCCTCGGGGGGATTCCGGGTTTTCTCATGGCTGCCTGGCTGGTGGAGCGTTGGGGGCGTAAACCGGTGTGCATCGTCACGTTGCTGGGCGGTGGGGTGATGGCGTTTCTCTATGGCCAGAGCGCGGTGTTCGGCGGCAATGTCAGCCTGTTGATCAGCTCGGGGTTGTTGATGCAGTTTTTCCTGTTCGGCATGTGGGCCGTGCTCTACACCTACACGCCCGAGCTGTATCCCACCTCGGCACGTGCCACCGGTTCCGGGTTCGCCTCGGCGATTGGCCGGGTCGGTTCGTTGCTCGGGCCACTGGTGACCGGGCTGGTGTTCCCGATAACGGGGCAGGGCGGGGTGTTTGCCCTGGGCGCGATGTGTTTCGCGATTGCGGCGGGTGTGGTCTGGCTGTTCGGGATGGAGACACGGGGCAAGACACTGGAGGAGTTGAGCGAGGTGACGGCAGGGTAGATAGCTTGTGGCGAGGGAGCTTGCTCCCGCTGGGCCGCGAAGCAGCCCCAATGTCAGTCAACGGGTTCTCGCAGGTAGAACCCATTCACCCGTTTTACGACTGCTGCGCAGCCGAGCGGGAGCAAGCTCCCTCGCCACACTAAGCCTTAAGGCTTGACCAGCCGCGCATCCAGGCTGTTCTGGGCCAGGCGCTTGGCCTGATCCTGAGTCATGCCCAAATGGGTGTAAAGCGCATGGAAGTTCTCGGTGACGTAGCCGCCGAAGTACGCCGGGTCATCCGAGTTCACCGTGACCTTCACGCCCCGCTCGAGCATGTCGAGAATGTTGTGCTGGGACATGTGATCGAACACGCACAGTTTGGTGTTGGACAGCGGGCACACGGTCAGCGGGATTTGCTCGTCGATAATCCGCTGCATCAGGCGTTCGTCTTCAATGGCGCGCACGCCATGGTCGATACGCTGGATCTTCAGCAGGTCGATGGCTTCCCAGATGTATTCCGGCGGGCCTTCTTCACCCGCGTGGGCAACGGTCAGGAAACCTTCGTGGCGGGCGCGATCGAACACGCGCTGGAACTTGCTCGGCGGGTGACCCATCTCGGAGCTGTCCAGACCCACGGCAACAAACGCGTCACGGAACGGCAGTGCTTGATCAAGGGTTTTCTGGGCTTCTTCTTCGCTCAGGTGGCGCAGGAAGCTGAGGATCAAGCCGCTGGTGATGCCCAGTTGCTGCTCGCCATCTTTCAATGCGCTGGCGATGCCGTTGAGCACCACTTCAAATGGAATGCCACGGTCGGTATGGGTTTGCGGGTCGAAGAACGGTTCGGTGTGAATCACGTTCTGCGCCTTGCAGCGCAACAGGTAGGCCCATGTCAGGTCGTAGAAATCCTGGGACGTGCGCAACACATCGGCGCCCTGGTAATACAGGTCCAGAAACTCCTGCAAATTGTTGAAGGCGTAAGCCTTGCGCAGGGTTTCGACATCGCTCCACGGCAGGGCGATCTTGTTGCGTTCGGCCAGGGCGAACAGCAACTCAGGCTCCAGCGAGCCCTCCAGGTGCAGGTGCAGTTCTGCCTTGGGCAGGGCGTTCAGCCAGTCGTACATGTTCTTTTTCTCATCAGGTGCAGATAGCGGGCATTCTACAGAGGCCCATCGAAACAATGAGCAAAACCTGATCAACCGGTTCATCACACAAGGTTCCGTGCGGGTACTGGGCTTTTGATCATTCCCGCGTCTCAGGTGTCCGACGAAGGAACGATCATCAGTATTTAACCGGCGATCAACTGTCGGGCTGCCTGACTGTGATCGGCAATCAAGCCTTTGAGGTCCAGCCCCTCGACCTGCCCGTCGATCACTCGCCACTTGCCGCCGACCATCACCCGGTCCGCCCGGTCCGCGCCACATAGCAGCAATGCTGAAATCGGGTCATGGCTGCCGGAGAATCGCAACTCGTCGAGTTTGAACAGTGCCAGGTCTGCCTGTTTGCCCACCGCCAGTTCGCCGATATCCGTGCGCCCCAACAGCTTCGCCGAACCCTGGGTGGCCCAGCCCAATACCAACTGCGGGGTGATGTTCTCGGCACCGTAACGCAGCCGTTGCAGGTACAGCGCCTGGCGGGTCTCGAGGATCATGTTCGACGCATCGTTGGACGCCGAACCGTCTACGCCCAACCCCAGCGGAGCGCCTGCAGCGGTCAGTTCCAATGTGGGACAAATGCCCGACGCCAGGCGCATGTTCGAACTGGGGCAATGGCAGATACCGGTGCCCGCCGCGCCGAGGCGGGTGATTTCATCCGGGTTGAAGTGAATGCCGTGGGCCAGCCAGGTGCGAGGGCCGAGCCAGCCGACGCTGTCCAGATAATCCACGGTGCGCAGGCCGAAGCGTTGCAGGCAGAAGTCTTCCTCGTCGAGGGTTTCGGCCAGGTGCGTGTGCAGGCGCACGTCGAGTGTGTTCGCCAGTTCGGCGCTGGCCGACATGATTTCCGGGGTCACTGAAAAGGGTGAGCAGGGCGCCAGGGCGATCTGGATTTGCGCGCCGTCGCCCCGTTCGTGGTACTTGGCGATCAGGCGCTGGCTGTCATCGAGAATGACCGAGCCTTGCTGCACGGTTTGCTGCGGCGGCAAACCACCGTCGGCCTCACCGAGGCTCATCGAGCCACGGGTCAGCATGGCCCGCATGCCGAGTTCGCGCACGCTTTCGACTTGCACGTCGATAGCGTTTTCCAGGCCCTCGGGAAACAGGTAGTGGTGATCGGCCGCCGTGGTGCACCCCGACAGCAGCAACTCGGCCAGGGCAACCTTGGTGGCCAGCGCGAGTTTCTCGGGGGTCAGCCGGGCCCAGACCGGGTACAGGGTTTTCAGCCACGGGAACAACGGCTGATTGACCACCGGCGCCCAGGCGCGGGTCAGGGTTTGATAGAAGTGGTGATGGGTGTTGATCAGTCCCGGCAGGATCACATGCTCGTGTGCGTCGAAGACTTGTCCACAGGGCGTCGCGGGTGACTGGCCTTGCTTGAGCACTTCGACGATCAAACCGTCTTGCAGCACCAGTCCGCCACGGGCGTCGAGCGCATTGGCTGTGAAGATGGCGAGGGGGTTTTTTAACCAGATACGGGTCGCAGGCATTTGCCGGCTCCTCTGAAAGTTGGGTTCAGGTTCGCCAGCTCAGTGTTGCCCTGTCTGCTGATCCAGGGTCGCCGCGGGGGCGAGGTGCCGAGTTTACTCAGGTTGCACGCCACAGATCCAGTGTGGGAGCGGGCTCGCTCCCACAAAGGAAGGTGGTGATTACCAGGGAATGGTTTCACCTTTGTAATTGATGAAGTAATGCCCACCCTTGCCGGCATAGGCGTTCACCTGATCCACCACCCCGCGGGTGCTGGTCTCGACATCAATCTCTGCCCCTTCGCCGCCCATGTCGGTTTTCACCCAGCCTGGATGCATCGACAGCACGGTCAGTGTCGGCTCATCCAATAGCGTGACAAAACTGTTGGTCATGGAGTTCAGTGCAGCCTTGCTGGCCTTGTACAGTGCCATTTCTGGCGCGTCAGGCATGGTTACGCTGCCCAGCACCGAACTCATGAATGCCAGTACGCCGGTGCCCGGGCGGATCAGCCCGACAAAGCGCTGGGCCAGATTGATCGGCGCCACGGCGTTGGTGAAAAACAGTTGCCCGACCTCGGCCAGTGTTGCCCCGCCGGGCGTTTGAACTTCCGGGCCTTTGACACCGGCATTGACAAACAGCAGGTCGAATACCTGGCCTTTGAGGCGTTGGCCAAGGGCGGCCACGGCTGGCTGGTCGTCCATGTCGAGTGTTTCGATCACAACCTTGCCCAGCGCCTGGAGGGCTTCGGCCTTCTGCGGGTTACGCACGGTGGCGGTGACGTGCCAGCCGTCAGCCAGCAGGGTTTTCACCAGACCGAGGCCCAAGCCTCGGGAGGCGCCGATGATCAGTGCGTTTTTTGCCGTAGTCATGCGTGGCTTCCTTGAGAAAAGAGAGTCATGGATTCAGTGGACAACGTTGCCCGAGCCGTTACTGCAATTCGCTGTGCAACTCGCCGAGGGTGAAGCCTAGTCGTTACTCGTTGGGGCATATCCCTGAAGCATACTTGAGGCTTTAGCCTCGGTGCTCCTTGAATAGTTGAAACGACCGAGATGTGGATAACTTACCCTAGGGTCTGTACGAGAAGTCGCCGAGTGGCGATCAGGCAGTTTTCGTACAGCACCTAAAGGTCCATCGCTAATGCTCGGCCTGCCCCGCGACACCGGCACCCACCGGCTAGAGCATCCCTTCAGGGCAAGTAACGTGAACAGGCCGCTTTTGCATACCCGAGCGTTTGGTTAAAAAATGTTCATCTTGCTGCGGGCTATGCCGGCTATGGGGCTGCGCCAGCCATGAACGGGTTATCCACAGGTTGCTCCACAGTAATTGTGCGCAAGCCGAAACCCCGGGCATAAGCACTGCGCGGCTTTCTTCTAATGGCGATAAACCACGCTAAGCGATTGTTTTTCGGTGAGATTGAGCATGACGAAGGCGAATTGGACGAAAAGTGATCAGTGGCCGCAAAGCCACGTTGCAGAAGGGTTACAGCGCTATGTACTCAGGTTATCCACAGTCAGGTGCACAGCGGATGTGGGCAAGTGCGGCATGTGGACAACCGGTGGCTGAACCCTGTTGGTGCATTCAACGCTGCAACAGGATGCGACCCCGGCTCAGGTCCGCGAGTTGAGTCTGCAAGGTTGTGATCTGCGTTTCCCCCAGCGCCAGTTGCAGTTCGACGCCGTTGGCGGTGAAAGCCTCCTCAACGATCAGCCCGCCGAGATCCGCCACCCGCAGCTTGACCAGCGCCAGCTCGCTGAAGCTGCACGCACACCGCAAGGGCACCCGGCTGATCAGCGCAATCTTCTCGGCGCCTTGCAGGCATTTGTTGGCGCTGCCGCCATAGGCGCGGGCGAGGCCACCGGTGCCCAGTTGAATACCGCCGTACCAGCGAATCACCACGACCGCGACCTGGTCGCAGTCCTGTGCCTCGATGGCTGCGAGTATCGGCCGGCCAGCAGTGCCGCCGGGTTCGCCGTCGTCACTGCTGCGGTACTGGTCGGCGAATTTCCACGCCCAGCAATTGTGTGAGGCGTTCAGGTCGCTGTGTTGCTCGATGAAGGCCTGCGCTTGGACGGCGCTGGTGATCGGGGCGGCGAGGGCGATGAAGCGGCTTTTGCGAATCTCTTCACGGTATTCGCAGAGGCCGGTGAGGGTAAAAGGCATAAAGGGCGATCTTAAGGGGCTGGGGTCAGGCCGCAGCCTTTCAGGATGATGCGGATCAGGTTATTGCCGGCGTCTTCCATGTCTTGCTTGGTCAACTTGCTGCGACCGCTCACGCGGCAGATTTGCGTGGCGAAGTCGGCGTAATGCTGGGTGCTGCCCCACAGCAGGAAAATCAGGTGCACCGGGTCTACCGGGTCCATCTTGCCGGCGTCGATCCAGGCCTGGAATACGGCGGCGCGGCCCTGGAACCAGGCGCGGTAATCCTGATTGAAATATTCGGTCAGGCATTCACCGCCGCTGATCACCTCCATGGCGAAGATCCGCGAGGCTTGCGGCTGGCGGCGCGAGAACTCCATTTTGGCGCGGATGTAGCGCGTCAACGCCTCGGCCGGGTCGTCCTCAGCCGTCAGCGTGTTGAAAGTGCTGTCCCACAATTCAATGATGTTGCTCAGCACCGCCACATACAGCCCAAGCTTGTTGGTGAAGTAGTAATGCAGGTTGGCCTTGGGCAGCCCGGCATTCTGCGCAATGGTGTTCATGCTCGTGCCTTTGAAACCGTGACGGGCGAATTCGTCTTCGGCGGCCTTGATGATGGTTTCTTCGTTCTTCTGACGAATTCGGCTGGCAGGCTTGCCAGCGTGGGCAGGGACTTCAAAGGTCATGGGCGTTTCCGGGCAGTTCGATGGGGGCACCTGTGCGTTGATAGCGCACCCACAGGCATCCGACAAGTCCTGACGCAATAAAACCGCGACCACCGCAACCCCTGCAGCAAGCTCGGCTCCTACAGTTCGTTCGAGGGTTCAACGTGTCGCGGCCAGACTTTCCAGAAAGCTTTCCAGCACCAGATGCGGGCGCCGCCCTTTGCGGGTGACTGACGCCAGGCTCAGGTCATAAAAACGGCTGTCGGGTTTCAGGGCGCGCAAACGACCTTGCTGCACCCAAAGGCTGGCGTAGTGATCCGGCAGGTAACCGATGTAGCGCCCTGTCAGGATCAGAAACGCCATGCCCTCGCGGTCCGAGGCACTGGCGGTGCAATTGAGTGCCTGATAATGGGCCTGAATCTCGGCTGGCAAGCGGAAGGTCGGGGCGATGGCGTCCTGACTGTTGAGACGGTCATCGTCCAACTGTTTATCGTCGACATAAAACAGCGGGTGCCCGACGGCGCAGTAGAGCAGCGAACGTTCGCTGTACAGCGGCTGATATTCCAGGCCCGACAAGGCACTGGCCTGCGGCACCACGCCGACATGCAAGCGCCCGTCGAGCACACCTTGTTCGACTTCATTGGGTGCAATCATGCGGATTTGAATCTGTACATCGGGTCCGCGTTCCTTCAATTGCGCCAGCGCGTGGGTAATGCGCATGTGGGGCAGGGTGACCAGGTTGTCGGTCAGGCCGATGGTCAGTTCGCCGCGCAAGTGTTGGTGCAGCCCGTTGACCTCGGTGCGGAAACTTTCCAGCGCACTTAAGAGCTGCAACGCCGATTGGTAGACCTCGCGCCCCTCTTCCGTCAGCGAGAACCCGGCCCGGCCCCGCTGACACAAACGCAAGCCGAGGCGTTGCTCGAGGTCGCTCATTTGCTGGCTGATGGCCGAGCGACCAATTCCGAGCACACTTTCGGCTGCGGAAAAGCCACCGCACTCGACCACGCTGCGAAATATCCGCAGGAGGCGGATATCAAAGTCGCTGACTTGCGCCAGTGGGTCGGGTCGACGGCTGCTCATGCTGTGTACTCAAAAGTTTAGTAAATGGCTGACTGAAGGTTAGAAAAGTTGAATTTCACCGACTTTATCGCCGTGGCAATTTAGCTGCAAGAACGCTTTTAATCCCTACGCTGCTAATTGCCTTGCGAGGTTTTGCTCATGAACTTGCCTGAAAACGCCCCGTCTCCTTTGGCCAGTCAGCTCAAGCTTGATGCCCACTGGATGCCGTACACCGCCAACCGCAACTTCCAGCGCGACCCGCGTCTGATCGTTGCGGCCGAGGGTAGTTGGCTGACCGATGACAAGGGCCGCAAGATCTACGACTCGCTGTCCGGGCTGTGGACCTGCGGCGCCGGGCATACGCGCAAGGAAATCCAGGACGCGGTGGCCAGGCAGTTGGGCACCCTCGATTACTCGCCGGGCTTTCAGTACGGTCACCCTTTGTCCTTCAAGCTGGCCGAGAAAATCACCGAGCTGACGCCGGGTAACCTCAACCACGTGTTCTTCACGGATTCCGGTTCCGAGTGTGCCGATACGGCGGTGAAAATGGTCCGCGCCTACTGGCGCCTGAAAGGCCAGTCGACCAAAACCAAAATGATCGGCCGCGCCCGTGGTTACCACGGTGTGAACATCGCCGGCACCAGCCTGGGCGGCGTCAATGGCAACCGTAAGCTGTTTGGCCAGGCGATGATGGACGTCGACCACCTGCCGCACACCTTGCTGGCCAGCAACGCCTATTCCCGTGGGATACCGAAAGAGGGCGGTATCGCGCTGGCCGATGAACTGCTCAAGCTGATCGAGCTGCATGACGCGTCGAACATCGCGGCGGTGTTCGTCGAGCCCGTGGCCGGTTCTGCGGGTGTGCTGGTTCCGCCAGAGGGTTACCTCAAGCGTCTGCGTGAAATTTGTGACCAGCACAACATCCTGCTGGTATTCGACGAAGTCATTACCGGCTTCGGGCGTACCGGTGCGATGTTCGGCGCTGACAGCTTTGGCGTGACGCCAGACCTGATGTGCATCGCCAAGCAAGTCACCAACGGCGCGATCCCGATGGGCGCGGTGATTGCCAGCTCCGAGATCTACCAGACATTCATGAACCAGGCGACGCCGGAATATGCGGTGGAGTTCCCCCACGGTTACACCTACTCGGCGCACCCGGTGGCGTGTGCGGCGGGCCTGGCGGCACTCGACCTGCTGCAAAAGGAAAACCTGGTGCAGAGCGTGGCCGAGATCTCGCCACATTTCGAGCATGCGTTGCACGGTCTGAAAGGTTCGAAGAACGTCATCGACATCCGCAACTACGGCCTGGCCGGGGCAATCCAGATTGCCGGGCGCGACGGTGATGCCATTGTGCGTCCGTTCGAGGCGGGCATGGCGCTGTGGAAAGCAGGCTTCTATGTGCGCTTCGGCGGCGACACCCTGCAATTCGGCCCCACCTTCAACAGCAAGCCGCAAGACCTTGATCGCCTGTTCGACGCGGTCGGCGAAGTGCTGAACAAGATCGACTGATTCGCCTGAACGGTAGGAGCACGGCTTGCCGGCGATGTCGCGAGCAAGCTCGGCTTCCTACAAAGGCATCTATATAAGCAGGCGTCCCGAAGCGGGCGCCTGTGGATATCTTCTCTGGAGCCCCGCATGAGCCTCATCCCGCATTTGATCCACGGTGAAATGATCACCGATAACGGCCGCAGCGCTGACGTGTTCAATCCGTCCACCGGTCAACCGATCCATAAAGTGCCGCTGGCCAGCCGTGAAACCATTCAACAGGCGATCGACTCGGCCAAAGCCGCTTTCCCGGCCTGGCGCAATACGCCGCCGGCCAAGCGTGCTCAAGTGATGTTCCGCTTCAAACAACTGCTGGAGCAAAACGAGGCGCACATCGCCCAGTTGATCAGCGAAGAGCACGGCAAGACCCTGGAAGACGCTGCGGGCGAATTGAAGCGCGGCATCGAGAACGTCGAATACGCGTGTGCGGCGCCGGAAATCCTCAAGGGCGAATACAGCCGTAACGTCGGCCCGAACATCGATGCCTGGTCGGACTTCCAGCCACTGGGCGTGGTAGCCGGTATCACGCCGTTCAACTTCCCTGCGATGGTTCCGCTGTGGATGTACCCGCTGGCGATTGCTTGCGGTAACTGCTTCATCCTCAAACCCTCCGAGCGTGATCCCAGCTCGACCTTGCTGATCGCTCAACTGCTTCACGAAGCGGGCCTGCCTAAAGGTGTGCTGAACGTCGTGCATGGCGATAAAACTGCTGTAGATGCCTTGATCGAAGCACCGGACGTCAAAGCCCTGAGTTTTGTCGGCTCGACACCGATTGCCGAATACATCTACGCCGAAGGCACCAAGCGCGGCAAACGTGTCCAGGCACTGGGCGGGGCGAAGAACCACGCGGTGCTGATGCCGGACGCGGACCTGGATAACGCGGTCAGCGCACTGATGGGCGCGGCTTACGGCTCCTGCGGTGAGCGTTGCATGGCGATCTCGGTGGCCGTGTGTGTCGGCGATCAGGTGGCGGATGCGTTGGTGGCCAAACTGGTGCCGCAAATCAAGGCCCTGAAAATCGGTGCGGGCACCTCGTGTGGCCTGGACATGGGGCCGTTGGTTTCGGGGCAGGCTCGCGACAAAGTCAGTGGCTATATAGAAGACGGTGTTTCTGCCGGCGCAACCCTGGTGGTCGATGGTCGTGGTTTGAGTGTGGCCGGTCACGAGGAAGGGTTCTTCCTGGGCGGCTGCCTGTTCGACCGTGTGACGCCAGAAATGCGCATCTATAAAGAAGAGATCTTCGGGCCGGTCCTGTGCATCGTTCGGGTCAACAGCCTGGAAGAGGCGATGAAACTGATCAACGATCACGAGTACGGCAACGGCACCTGCATCTTCACCCGTGATGGGGAAGCGGCGCGGTTGTTCTGCGATGCGATTGAAGTCGGGATGGTGGGGGTTAACGTTCCGCTGCCAGTTCCGGTGGCTTACCACAGCTTTGGCGGCTGGAAGCGTTCGCTGTTCGGCGATTTGCATGCCTATGGCCCGGATGGGGTGCGTTTCTATACCCGTCGCAAGGCGATTACCCAGCGCTGGCCGCAACGTGCAAGCCACGAAGCCTCGCAGTTTGCATTCCCTAGCTTATAAGTAGACGGGGAGAGGGCGGTCTAAGAGGGGCCGTCCCTCGTGTTTTCGGGTATTTCTGACCTATATGACAGAAATGTGAAAATAGCGGTTGACGGCAGATTCTGGAAGTCTATAATTCGCCCCACTTCCGGCGCAGTCGAAACGGAAAACTCCTTGGTAAACAAAGAGTTACGCAGTTTTCGGCAGCAGGTTGCTTCAGTTCATCGAAGCCTGGAAGGAGTTGAAAGAGCAGGGTTGCATGGCGCTTTTGACGGTTCGATCTTCTCGGTCGAAAGCGGAGAAAAAGAGGGGTTGACAGCAGCGTGTAACGCTGTAGAATTCGCCTCCCGCTAACGAGAGATCGGAAGCGCAAGTGGTTGAAGTTGTTGAGGAATTCTTCGAAAACTTCTGAAAATAACCGCTTGACAGCAACAGAGGCTGCTGTAGAATGCGCGCCTCGGTTGAGACGAAAGATCTTAACCAACCGCTCTTTAACAACTGAATCAAGCAATTCGTGTGGGTGCTTGTGCAGTCAGACTGATAGTCAACAAGATTATCAGCATCACAAGTTACTCCGCGAGAAATCAAAGATGTAACCAACGATTGCTGAGCCAAGTTTAGGGTTTCTTAAAAACCCAAAGATGTTTGAACTGAAGAGTTTGATCATGGCTCAGATTGAACGCTGGCGGCAGGCCTAACACATGCAAGTCGAGCGGCAGCACGGGTACTTGTACCTGGTGGCGAGCGGCGGACGGGTGAGTAATGCCTAGGAATCTGCCTGGTAGTGGGGGATAACGCTCGGAAACGGACGCTAATACCGCATACGTCCTACGGGAGAAAGCAGGGGACCTTCGGGCCTTGCGCTATCAGATGAGCCTAGGTCGGATTAGCTAGTTGGTGAGGTAATGGCTCACCAAGGCGACGATCCGTAACTGGTCTGAGAGGATGATCAGTCACACTGGAACTGAGACACGGTCCAGACTCCTACGGGAGGCAGCAGTGGGGAATATTGGACAATGGGCGAAAGCCTGATCCAGCCATGCCGCGTGTGTGAAGAAGGTCTTCGGATTGTAAAGCACTTTAAGTTGGGAGGAAGGGCAGTTACCTAATACGTAATTGTTTTGACGTTACCGACAGAATAAGCACCGGCTAACTCTGTGCCAGCAGCCGCGGTAATACAGAGGGTGCAAGCGTTAATCGGAATTACTGGGCGTAAAGCGCGCGTAGGTGGTTCGTTAAGTTGGATGTGAAATCCCCGGGCTCAACCTGGGAACTGCATTCAAAACTGTCGAGCTAGAGTATGGTAGAGGGTGGTGGAATTTCCTGTGTAGCGGTGAAATGCGTAGATATAGGAAGGAACACCAGTGGCGAAGGCGACCACCTGGACTGATACTGACACTGAGGTGCGAAAGCGTGGGGAGCAAACAGGATTAGATACCCTGGTAGTCCACGCCGTAAACGATGTCAACTAGCCGTTGGGAGCCTTGAGCTCTTAGTGGCGCAGCTAACGCATTAAGTTGACCGCCTGGGGAGTACGGCCGCAAGGTTAAAACTCAAATGAATTGACGGGGGCCCGCACAAGCGGTGGAGCATGTGGTTTAATTCGAAGCAACGCGAAGAACCTTACCAGGCCTTGACATCCAATGAACTTTCCAGAGATGGATTGGTGCCTTCGGGAACATTGAGACAGGTGCTGCATGGCTGTCGTCAGCTCGTGTCGTGAGATGTTGGGTTAAGTCCCGTAACGAGCGCAACCCTTGTCCTTAGTTACCAGCACGTCATGGTGGGCACTCTAAGGAGACTGCCGGTGACAAACCGGAGGAAGGTGGGGATGACGTCAAGTCATCATGGCCCTTACGGCCTGGGCTACACACGTGCTACAATGGTCGGTACAGAGGGTTGCCAAGCCGCGAGGTGGAGCTAATCCCATAAAACCGATCGTAGTCCGGATCGCAGTCTGCAACTCGACTGCGTGAAGTCGGAATCGCTAGTAATCGCGAATCAGAATGTCGCGGTGAATACGTTCCCGGGCCTTGTACACACCGCCCGTCACACCATGGGAGTGGGTTGCACCAGAAGTAGCTAGTCTAACCTTCGGGAGGACGGTTACCACGGTGTGATTCATGACTGGGGTGAAGTCGTAACAAGGTAGCCGTAGGGGAACCTGCGGCTGGATCACCTCCTTAATCGACGACATCAGCTGCTGCATAAGCTCCCACACGAATTGCTTGATTCATTGAAGAAGACGATAGAAGCAGCCCGAAATTGGGTCTGTAGCTCAGTTGGTTAGAGCGCACCCCTGATAAGGGTGAGGTCGGCAGTTCGAATCTGCCCAGACCCACCAATTTTGTGTGGGAAACGCCTGTAGAAATACGGGGCCATAGCTCAGCTGGGAGAGCGCCTGCCTTGCACGCAGGAGGTCAACGGTTCGATCCCGTTTGGCTCCACCACTTACTGCTGTTTGACTGCTGTTTCTGCGTTAAAGCTTAGAAATGAGCATTTCCTTCGGACGAAGGCTAAATGTTGATTTCTAGTCTTTGATTAGATCGTTCTTTAAAAATTTGGGTATGTGATAGAAAGATAGACTGAACGTTACTTTCACTGGTAACGGCTCAGGCTAAGGTAAAATTTGTGAGTTCTCTTAACTGAGAAATTCGAATTTTCGGCGAATGTCGTCTTCACAGTATAACCAGATTGCTTGGGGTTATATGGTCAAGTGAAGAAGCGCATACGGTGGATGCCTTGGCAGTCAGAGGCGATGAAAGACGTGGTAGCCTGCGAAAAGCTTCGGGGAGTCGGCAAACAGACTGCGATCCGGAGATGTCTGAATGGGGGAACCCAGCCATCATAAGATGGTTATCTTACGCTGAATACATAGGCGTAAGAGGCGAACCAGGGGAACTGAAACATCTAAGTACCCTGAGGAAAAGAAATCAACCGAGATTCCCTTAGTAGTGGCGAGCGAACGGGGACTAGCCCTTAAGTGGCTTTGAGATTAGCGGAACGCTCTGGAAAGTGCGGCCATAGTGGGTGATAGCCCTGTACGCGAAAATCTCTTAGTCATGAAATCGAGTAGGACGGAGCACGAGAAACTTTGTCTGAATATGGGGGGACCATCCTCCAAGGCTAAATACTACTGACTGACCGATAGTGAACTAGTACCGTGAGGGAAAGGCGAAAAGAACCCCGGAGAGGGGAGTGAAATAGATCCTGAAACCGTATGCGTACAAGCAGTGGGAGCCCACTTTGTTGGGTGACTGCGTACCTTTTGTATAATGGGTCAGCGACTTATTTTCAGTGGCGAGCTTAACCGAATAGGGGAGGCGTAGCGAAAGCGAGTCTTAATAGGGCGTCTAGTCGCTGGGAATAGACCCGAAACCGGGCGATCTATCCATGGGCAGGTTGAAGGTTGGGTAACACTAACTGGAGGACCGAACCGACTACCGTTGAAAAGTTAGCGGATGACCTGTGGATCGGAGTGAAAGGCTAATCAAGCTCGGAGATAGCTGGTTCTCCTCGAAAGCTATTTAGGTAGCGCCTCATGTATCACTGTAGGGGGTAGAGCACTGTTTCGGCTAGGGGGTCATCCCGACTTACCAAACCGATGCAAACTCCGAATACCTACAAGTGCCGAGCATGGGAGACACACGGCGGGTGCTAACGTCCGTCGTGAAAAGGGAAACAACCCAGACCGTCAGCTAAGGTCCCAAAGTTATGGTTAAGTGGGAAACGATGTGGGAAGGCTTAGACAGCTAGGAGGTTGGCTTAGAAGCAGCCACCCTTTAAAGAAAGCGTAATAGCTCACTAGTCGAGTCGGCCTGCGCGGAAGATGTAACGGGGCTCAAACCATACACCGAAGCTACGGGTATCACTTAGGTGATGCGGTAGAGGAGCGTTCTGTAAGCCTGTGAAGGTGAGTTGAGAAGCTTGCTGGAGGTATCAGAAGTGCGAATGCTGACATGAGTAACGACAATGGGTGTGAAAAACACCCACGCCGAAAGACCAAGGTTTCCTGCGCAACGTTAATCGACGCAGGGTTAGTCGGTCCCTAAGGCGAGGCTGAAAAGCGTAGTCGATGGAAAACAGGTTAATATTCCTGTACTTCTGGTTATTGCGATGGAGGGACGGAGAAGGCTAGGCCAGCTTGGCGTTGGTTGTCCAAGTTTAAGGTGGTAGGCTGGAATCTTAGGTAAATCCGGGATTCTAAGGCCGAGAGCTGATGACGAGTGTTCTTTTAGAACACGAAGTGGTTGATGCCATGCTTCCAAGAAAAGCTTCTAAGCTTCAGGTAACCAGGAACCGTACCCCAAACCGACACAGGTGGTTGGGTAGAGAATACCAAGGCGCTTGAGAGAACTCGGGTGAAGGAACTAGGCAAAATGGCACCGTAACTTCGGGAGAAGGTGCGCCGGTGAGGGTGAAGGACTTGCTCCGTAAGCTCATGCCGGTCGAAGATACCAGGCCGCTGCGACTGTTTATTAAAAACACAGCACTCTGCAAACACGAAAGTGGACGTATAGGGTGTGACGCCTGCCCGGTGCCGGAAGGTTAATTGATGGGGTTAGCTAACGCGAAGCTCTTGATCGAAGCCCCGGTAAACGGCGGCCGTAACTATAACGGTCCTAAGGTAGCGAAATTCCTTGTCGGGTAAGTTCCGACCTGCACGAATGGCGTAACGATGGCGGCGCTGTCTCCACCCGAGACTCAGTGAAATTGAAATCGCTGTGAAGATGCAGTGTATCCGCGGCTAGACGGAAAGACCCCGTGAACCTTTACTATAGCTTTGCACTGGACTTTGAATTTGCTTGTGTAGGATAGGTGGGAGGCTTTGAAGCGTGGACGCCAGTCTGCGTGGAGCCAACCTTGAAATACCACCCTGGCAACTTTGAGGTTCTAACTCAGGTCCGTTATCCGGATCGAGGACAGTGTATGGTGGGTAGTTTGACTGGGGCGGTCTCCTCCTAAAGAGTAACGGAGGAGTACGAAGGTGCGCTCAGACCGGTCGGAAATCGGTCGTAGAGTATAAAGGCAAAAGCGCGCTTGACTGCGAGACAGACACGTCGAGCAGGTACGAAAGTAGGTCTTAGTGATCCGGTGGTTCTGTATGGAAGGGCCATCGCTCAACGGATAAAAGGTACTCCGGGGATAACAGGCTGATACCGCCCAAGAGTTCATATCGACGGCGGTGTTTGGCACCTCGATGTCGGCTCATCACATCCTGGGGCTGAAGCCGGTCCCAAGGGTATGGCTGTTCGCCATTTAAAGTGGTACGCGAGCTGGGTTTAGAACGTCGTGAGACAGTTCGGTCCCTATCTGCCGTGGACGTTTGAGATTTGAGAGGGGCTGCTCCTAGTACGAGAGGACCGGAGTGGACGAACCTCTGGTGTTCCGGTTGTCACGCCAGTGGCATTGCCGGGTAGCTATGTTCGGAATAGATAACCGCTGAAAGCATCTAAGCGGGAAACTAGCCTCAAGATGAGATCTCACTGGAACCTTGAGTTCCCTGAAGGGCCGTCGAAGACTACGACGTTGATAGGTTGGGTGTGTAAGCGCTGTGAGGCGTTGAGCTAACCAATACTAATTGCCCGTGAGGCTTGACCATATAACACCCAAGCAATTTGCTGACCTGAAAAGGCACCAGATTGCGGTGTGTGAAGACGAAATGAACCGAAAGTTCGACTCTTGCAAAACACCGAAACCTACCACATACCCAATTTGCTGAAGCGAGGCCCGCTGGCCACGACTCAGTACCCGAATTTCTTGACGACCATAGAGCATTGGAACCACCTGATCCCATCCCGAACTCAGCAGTGAAACGATGCATCGCCGATGGTAGTGTGGGGTTTCCCCATGTGAGAGTAGGTCATCGTCAAGATTAAATTCCGAAACCCCTATCTGCGTATGCAGGTAGGGGTTTTGTTTTGCCTGCTAGAAAAGTCAGTTCTTTCGTACGATAGCTTCGGACCTCTCTTGGCATTCAGGGGCGGCTGACGGTGCTAAGGTTCGCTCCTGGCTTTGAATTTTCCCAAGGGAGCTTTTATGTCGGACGTCACGTCCCCCAGCGCTGGTTTCATGGTGGTTCACGGGAATCGCCTGGATGAATTGCGCAGCCTTGTGGTCAGTTGGATGCGACGCTATCCACTGTCCCCCTTGGAAAATGAAATCGTCCTGGTGCAAAGCAACGGCATTGCCCAATGGCTAAAGCTCGCTTTGGCTGAAGATTCTGAAGACCATGACATGGGCGGCTGCGGCATTGCAGCGGCCATTGATGTGCAGCTCCCCGGCAGTTTCATGTGGCAGTTGTATCGCCAGGTACTGGGTCGCAGTGAGATTCCAGCCAAGTCCCTGCTGGATAAGGCTCCGCTGACCTGGCGCTTAATGCGCCTGCTACCAGAGCTGATTGATCAGTCGCACTTTGAGCCCCTTAAGCGTTTCCTTTTCCATGACACGGATTTACGTAAGCGCTATCAGTTGGCTGAACGCCTTGCGGATCTGTTTGACCAGTATCAAGTGTATCGGGCTGATTGGCTGGAAGACTGGGCGGCAGGCCGTCATCAACTGCGTAATGGCAGAGGTGACGCGAAGCCGCTGACCCCTGCCAACTGCTGGCAGGCAGAGTTGTGGAGGGCCTTGCTGCTGGATGTCGGTGAGCAAGGTATGGCACAAAGTCGGGCTGGTGTTCATCAACGTTTCATAGAGCAAATCAACTGCCTGAACACTGCACCGCAGGGGCTGCCTTCGCGTGTGATTGTTTTTGGTATTTCCTCGCTTCCTGCTCAAATCCTTGAAGCGCTGGCGGGTTTATCTCGTTTCAGTCAGGTCATGCTTTGCGTGCACAATCCATGTCGCCACCATTGGGCAGACATCGTCGCCGATAAAGATCTGTTGCGGCATCAATACAAGCGTCAGGCGCGCAAGTCAGGCATGCCGGTCGAACTTGATTCAGAGACCCTGCATCAGCATGCACATCCGCTATTGGCTGCGTGGGGCAAGCAAGGGCGCGATTACATCAATCTGCTTGATAGCTATGATGACCCCGGCAGCTATCGCTCGGCGTTTCGTGATGGGCGGATTGATCTGTTCAGTGAAAATCAGCCACAGAACATACTCAATCAATTACAAGACGATATTCTGGAATTGCGCCCACTGAATGAGACTCGGGAGTTGTGGCCGACAGTTAATCTTGAGCGCGACGAATCGATCCGTTTTCACATTGCCCACAGTGCGCAACGTGAAGTGGAAGTCCTCCATGACCAATTACTCGCACGTTTCAGTGCCGATCCTCAGTTACGGCCACGGGACGTGATTGTGATGGTCCCGGATATTGACAGTTATGCACCGCATATTCGTGCTGTGTTTGGTCAGCTTGAGCGTACCGATCAGCGTTTTATTCCCTTCACCCTAGCCGACCAGGGCCAGCGTGGTCGTGATCCGCTGCTGATCGCCGTGGAACATCTGCTCAAACTGCCAGATAGCCGCTTTCCGGTCAGCGAGATTCTTGACTTGTTGGACGTGCCGGCATTGCGTGCGCGATTTGGTGTCGAAGAGCGTGATCTCGCAACCCTTCATCGCTGGATCGAGGGTGCCGGTATCCGATGGGGCATGGACGCTGAGCAGCGCGCGGGCCTTGGATTGCCTGATGAACTGGAGCAAAACAGTTGGCGATTTGGCCTGCGGCGGATGCTGCTTGGTTATGCAGTCGGTAAGTCCAGTGCTTGTGATGGAATTGAGCCTTACGATGAAATTGGGGGGCTGGATGCGGCATTGATCGGCCCGTTGGTAGCACTGCTGGATGCATTGCAGATTGCTCATCAGGAGCTGATGCAACCTGCACCACCCAAGACATGGGGGGGGCGCCTGCAAGCACTGATGCAGCTGTTCTTCCTGGCGAGCAATGAACATGACGATTACCTGCTGACGCAGCTTGAAGGGCTGCGTGAAGCCTGGCTGGAGACCTGCGAGTCAGTTGGATTGCAGGATGACTTACCGCTGACGGTAGTCCGTGAAGCGTGGTTGGCAGGGCTCGATCAAGGACGTCTGTCTCAGCGTTTCCTGGCAGGTGCAGTCAATTTCTGCACGCTGATGCCGATGCGCGCAATTCCCTTCAAGCTCGTTTGTTTGTTGGGCATGAACGATGGCGATTATCCACGGGCTCAACCGCCACTGGACTTTGACCTGATGGGCAGTGATTACCGTCCAGGGGACCGCTCTCGGCGTGAAGATGATCGTTATTTACTGCTTGAAGCTCTGCTTTCGGCGCGGGATCAGCTTTACATCAGTTGGGTGGGACGCAGCATTCGTGACAACAGTGAGCGTCCAGCATCAGTGCTCATCGGTCAGTTGCGAGATCATCTGGAAACAGGCTGGCGATTGGAAGCGGAAAACGAAGGGCTGCTTGAGGCACTGACTCAGGAGCACCCACTGCAACCCTTCAGCGCTCGTTATTTCCACGAAGGTGATCCGCTGTTCAGTTATGCACGAGAATGGCAACTGCTTCATGAGCAGCATGACGATGAGCTCAGGTCACAACCTCTCGATGCCTACGTTCAGGATGAACCTCTCAGTCTGGGGCAGTTGCAGGACTTCCTACGTAACCCAGTCAGGCATTTCTTCAGTCAACGGCTCAAGGTGTTCTTTGAGGCTGCCGAGGCTCCGTTGGCAGATGAGGAGCCGTTCGTGCTGGATGCCCTGCAACGTTACAACCTTAGCGACAGTTTGCTGGAGGCGGCGCTGATCGATCTGGAACATCCCGATCAGGCATTGCAAGCTCAGGCGCAACGACTACAAGGCGCAGGGCTTTTGCCAATGGCGGGTTTTGGGGAGTGCCTGCAACGTGAGTTGATTGAGCCACTGCCCGATTTGGTGCAGCGTTATCAGCAGCTGTTGGTGCTTTGGCCGATACCCGTGACCAGCGCTTCGCCGATCAGTCTTGAGTTGCACGGTGTAAAGCTTGAAGGTTGGCTCAGTGGCCTGCATCAGCGTAGCGATGGTAGCTTGCTATCCGTTACGACTATTCCCAATAGCATTGGTTCGACAAAAAACCGCAAGTGGCATCGCCTGACGCGACCGTGGGTCAACCATCTGGTGGCGTGTGCCAGTGGTCTGTCGATGACAACAGCGCTGGTTGCCAGTGACGACACGTTGATGCTGTCACCTTTAGACGAGAGCTTCGCCCTACGAGCCCTCGGTAACCTGTTGCTGGCTTGGCAATCGGGTATGCGCCAGCCATTGCCCGTTGCAGTGAAAACCGCTTTTGCATGGTTGGGGCAAAGTGATCCGGGCAAAGCCGAGGCCGCTGCCCGCAAGGCTTATGACGGTGATGGGCAGACCACAGAGGGGGAGCGTCGTGAGAGCCCGGCGCTGACTCGACAATTCCCTGATTACAATGCCCTGATTGCCGATGAAACCTTTACTGATTGGTGTAATGAGCTCTATCGCCCATTGATTGAGGCCGCCTGGCAGTCGTTGGCACATGAGGAGACGCGCTCATGACCACCCAACCTCCTCTGGCGCTGGCGTTTCCGCTATTTGGAAGCCAACTGATTGAGGCAAGTGCCGGCACCGGCAAGACATTCACTATCTCTGCACTCTATCTGCGCCTGGTGCTGGGGCATGGTGGTGAGCATGCCGGTTTTGGCCGGGAGCTGCTGCCGCCACAAATTCTGGTCGTGACTTTTACCGATGCAGCGACCAAAGAGTTGCGTGAGCGTATTCGTACCCGTCTGGCCGAGGCCGCCCGATTCTTCCGTGATGAAGTTTCGGCATCGGATAGCCTGATCACCGAGTTGCGTGCGCAATACAGTCCTGAGAAGTGGCCAGGTTGTGCCAATCGGCTGGACATAGCCGCGCAGTGGATGGACGAGGCCGCAGTTTCGACCATCCACAGTTGGTGCCAGCGGATGTTGCGTGAGCACGCATTCGACAGTGGCAGTCTGTTCACCCAAACCCTGGAAACCGACCACAGCGATCTGCTTGGTGAAGTGCTGCGCGACTACTGGCGATTGTTTTGCTATCCGCTGCAGGGCGATGCATTGAATTGGGTGCGGGCTAACTGGGGTGGGCCAGCGGCGCTTTTGCCGCGTTTGCGCGGGTTGTTTGCCAGTGAGCGTGACAGCCTTGAAGGGCCGCAGCCGGCCGAGCTGATTACGGCATGTTTGCAGGAACGACGTGCCGCGTTGATTGACCTCAAGTCGCCCTGGCGACAGTGGGTACCCGAGTTGCTTGCGATTTGTCAGCAAGGTGTAGCCAGTAAAACCGTTGACGGGCGCAAGATGCAGGCTCGTTACTTCGAGCCCTGGTTCGAGAAAATCAGCGCTTGGGCCGAAGATGAAACACTCGAGCAACTGGATATCGGCACCGGCTTCAGTCGACTGACACCGGATGGCATGGCAGAGGCCTGGAAGGGCCAGGCACCGAGTCATCCTGGCCTGGACGCTATGCCCGGCCTCAAAGCCAGTCTTGATAGCTTGCCAACTCCTGATGCCGCGGTGCTGCAACATGCTGCGCAGTGGGTCGGCGCGCGTTTCGAAGAAGAAAAACGGCGTCGTGCCGAGATGGGCTTCGACGATATGCTGCTGCGCCTCGACGTAGCGTTGCAAAGCGACGGCGGTGAACGTCTGGCGAGCTTGATCCGGGAGCAGTTTCCGGTCGCGCTGATTGATGAGTTCCAGGACACTGACCCGGTGCAGTACCGGATTTTCGAAACGATTTACCGTATTGAAGAGAACAATCCAGAGTCAGGCCTATTCCTGATCGGTGATCCGAAACAGGCGATCTACGCTTTTCGTGGTGCCGACATTTACACCTATCTGCGTGCACGTCAGGCGACCGTTGGCCGACTGCATACTTTGGACACCAACTTCCGCTCCAGCCACGGGATGGTCGAGGCGGTGAACCATGTGTTCGAGCGCGCCGAGTCTCGAGAGCTCGGGCGCGGAGCGTTTCTGTTCCGTGAAAAGAATGGTGAGAACCCGGTACCGTTCCAGCGCGTCGGGTCACAGGGCCGCAAAGAGCGGTTGCAGATCGACGGCCAATCTGTAGCGGCACTGAATATCTGGCATTTGCCTGCCGAGCAGCCGCTTTCCGGCGTTGTATATCGCCAGCAGTTGGCGAGTGCTTGCGCCAGTGAGATCACCGCGTTGCTCAATGCCGGGCAACAAGGTCGGGCTGGTTTTTATCGTGAGGGTGAAGGGTTCAGAGGCTTGCTTCCGGCGGATATCGCCATTCTGGTGCGTGACGGTAAAGAGGCCCAGGCGGTACGGGGCGAGCTGTCTGCACGAGGCGTGCGCAGTGTTTACCTGTCGGACAAGGACTCGGTGTTTGCTGCCCAGGAAGCTCATGATCTTCTGAGCTGGCTCAAGGCTTGTGCCGAGCCGGATGTCGAGCGTCCGCTGCGGGCAGCACTGGCCAGCATTACGCTGAATCTGTCACTGGCAGACCTTGAGCGCTTGAACCAGGACGAGTTGGCATGGGAGCAACGGGTGATGCAGTTTCGTGGCTATCGGGTGATCTGGCGCAGCCAGGGCATCCTGCCGATGCTGCGGCGCCTTCTGCATGATTTCCAGTTGCCTCAGGCCTTGATTGCACGTAGCGATGGCGAGCGGGTGCTGACCAATCTGCTGCACTTGTCAGAATTGTTGCAACAGGCTGCCACCGAACTCGATGGTGAGCAGGCCTTGATCCGCCATTTGTCCGAACACCTGGCGTTGTCCGGTCAGACCGGTGAAGAACAGATTCTGCGCCTGGAAAGCGATGAGCAGCTGGTTAAAGTGGTCACCATTCACAAGTCCAAAGGGCTTGAGTATCCGTTGGTGTTCCTGCCCTTTATCTGTTCGGCGAAACCGGTAGACGGCAGTCGTTTGCCGCTGCATTACCACGATGCCTCTGGCAAGGCTCAAGTGACCTTGAAGCCTACCGCCGAGTTGATTGCCCTGGCGGATAACGAGCGGCTCGCCGAGGATTTGCGATTGCTCTACGTGGCGTTGACTCGCGCGCAACATGCGTGCTGGTTGGGGGTCACCGATCTTAAGCGCGGCAGTAACAACAGCTCGGTCCTGCACCGCTCAGCGTTGGGCTACCTCTTGGGTGCCGGTGTGCAACTGAGTGAGCCCGCAGAACTGAAACGCTGGCTGGAGGACATGCGGCAAGCATGTTCTGCAATAAATTGTGGTGAAATGCCGCTGGCCACCGATGAACACTTCCAGCCTCCGCGTAACGAAGCCAGGCTGCTCGCACCGCTTGTTCCCAAGCGCAGGGCGGCCGAGAACTGGTGGATTGCCTCTTACAGCGCGTTGCGCATTAGCGATAGCTTGAGCGCCGGGAGCGATGCTGCGCCGGAGAGTCCGCAAGCGCAAAAACTGTTTGATGACGAACGTCTGGATCCCGATGCACCACGAGAGATCGTCGCCAGCGGGGGAGATATCCATCGTTTCCCACGTGGGCCGAATCCGGGGACCTTTCTTCATGGGCTGCTGGAGTGGTCGGGCGCTGAAGGCTTCAGCGCAGATCCGGGGCCCGTGGCGGATGCCATTGGCCGTCGCTGTAACCTGCGAGGCTGGGAAGGCTGGATCACGACCTTGAATGACTGGCTGCTGCATTTGCTGCAAACGCCACTGAACATTGGCCATGGGCAATCTCCGGTGGTGTTTGAGCATTTGACCGAGTACCAGGTCGAGATGGAGTTCTGGTTTGCCAGTCATAAAGTCGATGTGTTGAAACTCGATGAAGTGGTGCGCCAACACACCCATAACGGCGTCGCACGGGTGGCGGCCGAGCCGGTCCTGCTCAACGGTATGTTCAAGGGGTTTATCGACCTGACGTTTGAACACAAAGGACGCTATTACGTTGCCGACTACAAATCCAACTGGTTGGGGGGCGATGACGCGGCCTATACCGAACAGGCGATGGAACAGTCGATTCTCGACAATCGTTACGACCTGCAGTACGTGCTGTACTTGCTGGCCCTGCATCGGCAGCTCAAGGCACGTCTTGCCGACTACGATTACGAACGGCACATGGGAGGGGCGTTGTATCTTTTCCTGCGCGGAACCCGTGCGCCGAGTCAGGGGGTGTACTTCGTTCGTCCACCGCGCGAGTTGATCGAACGTCTGGACCGGATGTTTCAGGGCAAGCCCGAGTTCCGGACCGAACCCGCATGGGAACAGGGAGTCTTGTTATGAGCCGATCTTTCGCTGATGTGCTGCCAACACCGTTGGCCGACGACAGCCTTGCGCAACTGACGCCCCTTACCCGAGCCAAGGATTTGTTGCTGTTGCTGGACCGTTGGGTCGAGCGCGGTTGGCTGCGAGCACTGGACAAGGCCTTTGTGGCTTTTCTTCATGAACTTGCGCCCGATGGGGATCCTCTGGTGCTGCTGGCCGCTGCGCTGACCAGCCATCAACTGGGGCATGGGCATGTTTGCCTGGATCTGTTCGAAACCCTCAAGGAGCCGGATTTCGCGTTGTCGCTCCCTCCAGAAGGGGATGTGCAAACCGGGGCCATGGTGTTGCCTTCCCAGTTGCTTGAGGCGCTGGACGGTGCGCATTGGTGCAAGATCCTTGCAGCAAGCGGCCTGGTGGCACTAGCGGCCGATGGTCGCGGTGAAATCCTTCAGCGCCCGCTGGTGTTGTCTGGCAAACGGTTGTATTTGCGCCGTTACTGGACTTACGAACGACGCATCGACAGCGCCCTGCGCCAGCGGCTGGCAACCCGGGAAGCAACCCCTGACGATTTGCATGAGCGCTTGACGGGGTTGTTCGGTGCGGCCAGGACGAGCGGGTTGATTGACTGGCAGAAACTCGCCTGTGCGCTGGCCACTCGGGGCGCATTCAGCATCGTGACCGGTGGCCCGGGGACTGGTAAAACCACGACGGTGGTGCGTTTGCTGGCACTGCTCCAGGCTCCGGCAGTGGAGAGCGGCAAGCCACTGCGTATCCGCCTCGCTGCGCCTACCGGCAAGGCCGCAGCGCGATTGACCGAGTCCATCAGCCAGCAGGTGCGTACGCTCGAAGTCGCCGATGCGGTGCGTGACAAGATCCCCTCGGATGTCACCACGGTTCACCGCCTGCTGGGCAGCCGTCCGGGCACGCGGCATTTTCGACATCACGCGGGTAACCGTTTACCCCTGGATGTACTGGTGGTCGACGAAGCCTCGATGATTGACCTTGAAATGATGGCAAACCTGCTGGACGCCTTGCCCGATCATGCCCGACTGGTTTTGCTTGGTGACAAGGATCAGTTGGCGTCGGTGGAGGCCGGAGCGGTACTGGGTGATTTGTGCCGTGACGCCGAGGGCGGTTGGTACAGCCCCCAGACCCGTCAGTGGCTGCAAGCGGTCAGTGGCGAAGACCTCAGTGTCAGCGGTTTGCAAGAGGACATTGATGGATCCCATCCCCTGGCTCAGCAAGTGGTCATGCTCCGGCACTCGCGGCGGTTTGGCGAGGGCAGCGGAATCGGCCAACTGGCCCGCTGGGTCAATCAACAGCAGGCCGATGAGGCTCGCAAGCTGCTGGCGGCTCGCAGTCATGCCGATTTGTTTTCGCTGGCGCTCAAAAACGAGCAGGACCATGCGCTTGAACGGCTGTTGCTGGAAGGTCACGGCGATGGGCCGTTGGGTTATCGGTATTACCTGAATGTGTTGCGCAAACAGCGCCCGCCCGTCGATGCGGTGCTGGACGATCCATGCTGGACCGACTGGGCGCGAGAGGTGCTGCATGCCTTTGATGCATTTCAGTTGCTCTGCGCTGTTCGCAAGGGGCCGTGGGGTGTCGAAGGCCTGAATGTGCGAATCACCCAGGCGCTGCTCAAGGCGAGGTTGATCGACAGCGATCAGCAGTGGTACGAGGGGCGCCCGGTGCTGATGACCCGTAACGATTACGGCCTGGGACTGATGAACGGTGACATCGGGATTGCGCTGAAACTGCCTGAGCGAGAGGGACCCGATGCCGGACGCCAGGTGCTGCGGGTCGCCTTTGCGCGTAATGACGGCCAGGGCGGGGTGCGGTTTGTCTTGCCGAGCCGGCTCAATGATGTTGAAACCGTCTATGCCATGACCGTGCATAAATCCCAAGGGTCCGAATTTGCCCACACGGCGCTGATTCTCCCGGACGCATTGAACCCGGTACTGACCAAAGAACTGATCTACACCGGCATAACCCGGGCTAAGGACTGGTTCAGCCTGATTGAGCCCCGCTCGGGAGTGTTTGAGGAGGCGGTGCGACGCAAGGTCAAGCGTCTGAGTGGGCTGATGCTGGAGCTTGGGTAAGCCTCATCTGTGGTATGACTGACTGGTCAGTTTTTCCGCTGAGTTATGGGGCTGTGCCACTGGCCTGAGTTCTCCTTGAAGTTGGCCGAGGTGCCGTGGTGTGCGGCCTCGCTGGTGTTTCAGTGCTGTGCTATCGTTGCGGCATCATCCCGTCACGATCAAGAGAATTCCTGCATGAAGGTGGCTGTCTTGAAGACAGGGCGCTCGGTCAGCTGGAGGCAGCTGCTGCTGTCTGGCGTTCTCTGTCTGCTGTCCACCGGTGTCATGGCCCAGACAGAGGCTTCGGTGGGCATGGCCGAGCAGCGTGCCAAAGCCGTCACGCAAGTGGTGTTGGGGATTCTCAGTTATGCGCGCTGGCCTGTAGAGCCCCCTCAACTGCGCTTGTGCGTCGTAGGCCCCACGGAATACACCGATGATCTGGTCAAGGGCACCACCCAGGCGACCGGCCGACCTGTCGCGGTGCGTCGTCTGCTGGCCGACAACCCTGCGATTGCCAGTGAGTGTGACGCGGTGTACATCGGCAAGCTGACCAGCGAAGAACGCAATCGGTTGTTCACTTCGCTGGTAGGCCATGCGGTGCTGAGTATCAGTGAGGGCGGTGATCAATGCACGGTGGGCAGCCTGTTTTGCTTGCGGGTCAGTGATGACCAGGTGTCATTTGAAGTCAATCTCGATTCGGTCGCTCGCAGTGGCGTTCGTATTCACCCCAGCGTGTTACAACTTTCTCGCCGTCGGGCGACGACCCCATGAGGCTGTTCAAGCCTCGTAACCGGCCAACCTTGCGCTCAGTCATTGGCCGCGGGCATCTGATCGTTGCATTGATCGCGGTGAGCATGGCCAGTGTATCGCTGACGTTGCTTGGGGTGCTCGCCTTGCGGGTGTATGCCGATCACAACTTGCACCTGATCGCCCGCTCGATCAGTTACACGGTCGAGGCCGCGGTGGTGTTCAACGACAAGGTCGCGGCCACCGAAGCGCTGGCACTGATCGCTTCTACCGAAGAAGTGGCGGACGCGTCGGTGCTGGATGCTCAAGGGCAAGTGTTGGCGAGCTGGCAGCGTCCGGAAACCGGCCTGCTGTCAGGGTTGGAAGTGCACCTGGCCCGAACCTTCCTGGAAAAACCCATCGACATGCAGATCCTGCATCAGGGCCGGGAAATCGGCAGTATCCAGCTGACCGGTCATGGTGGAAGTCTCATGCGCTTCCTGCTCAGTGGTCTGGCAGGCATCATTCTGTGTACCGCGTTGAGTGCCCTGGCCGCGTTGTATCTGGCGCTGCGTCAGTTGCGGGCGATCACGGCCCCATTGCGCAGCCTGGCCGATGTCGCCCACGCCGCTCGTAGCGAGCGCGCCTTCGATCGACGTGTGCCGCCGGCGAAAATTGCCGAACTCGACAGCCTGGGTAATGACTTCAATGCCTTGCTCGATGAACTCGAGTCCTGGCAGACGCACTTGAAAAGCGAAAACGAAACCCTGGCGCATCAGGCCAGCCATGACAGCCTCACAGGGCTGCCGAACCGGGCGTTTTTCGAAGGTCGGCTGATTCGCGCCTTGCGCAGTGCTCAAAAGCTCAATGAGCGGGTGGCCGTGTTGTTTCTCGACAGTGACCGGTTCAAGGGTATCAACGACAACTTTGGTCACGCCGCTGGCGATGCGGTACTGGTCGCGGTGGCAACGCGCGTCCGGGCGCAGTTGCGTGAGGATGACCTCGTGGCACGCCTGGGCGGTGACGAGTTCGCGGTTCTGCTGTCGCCGTTGCACAAGACCGAAGACGCCGAGCGGATTGCCGACAAAATCATCGCCAGCATGCAAGTGCCGGTTCAGTTACCAGGCAACGCGAGCGTCTTGACCTCACTCAGTATCGGGATCGCCGTCTACCCTGATCATGGCGTCACGCCCGGTGCTCTGCTCAATGCTGCCGACGCAGCCATGTATCAAGCCAAACGCCTTTCTCGAGGCGGGCAGCACACCGCAGGGTCGGAGCACCTTGCGATCCACGTTCAAACCAGGAGCTAATATTCATGTACGCACTTACCCAGCGGTCCTTGCGGCTGTTCACCTTCACCTTGTTCATGGCCTTTCTGGCATTGGCCGGCTGCCAAACCGCGCCTCACAAAGGACTGACCCCGGAGCAGATTGCTGTGCTCAAGCAAGAGGGGTTCGAGTTGACTGATGAAGGCTGGGCGTTTGGCCTGTCCGGTAAAGTGCTGTTTGGCAGTGATGTTGAAAGCTTGAACCAACCCAGCACCGAGATCGTCGAGCGAATCGGCAAGGCCTTGCTGGGGGTCGGAATCGAACGGGTGCGGGTCGATGGCCATACCGACGCGTCGGGCAAGGAATCCTATAACGAGCAGCTGTCGCTGCGTCGCGCGAAAAGCGTCAGCAAGGTCCTGACCGCCGTGGGGATGCGTGAAGAAAATATCCAGCTACGCGGCCTCGGCAGCCGCGAGCCGGTCGCATCGAACACTACGGTAGCCGGACGTACCGAGAACCGCCGAGTGTCGATCGTGGTGATCGCGGACTGACAAGGGGCTCGCCCGGGTTATTGACCTTGGGCGGGGCTGGCTTGCGGCGGCACTCGGTCATCGGGAGCAAGGTTGAGCAGCAAGTGCTTGGTTTTGTTCTTGAATACACTGCTCAGCAACAGGTTGGTGCACACCACCCCCACCACTGTGATCAGTACGACACCGTCGGATTTGAGCAAGCCCATCGCGGCCGATCCGAACACCAGCAACCCCACGAGCCCGCAGAGCATCATGCCGAGCATGAGCGGTTTGGCAGGATTGTCGAAACTCAAAAAACGCTGCTTTTCTTCGGCGCTCAGTCGCAGGTCAGCCTTGCAACCCTTGCACTGGATAGGCTTGTCATCGCGCATCAGCACTTGATGCTTTTTGTCTGTAGGGAATTCTTTTTCGCACGCCGTGCAATGAACTTTCAGGCCGATGATGTAGGCAGGGGAGTGTTGCATCTTGATCCTTAAGATTGGAATACCGTGTTTGGGGCACTGCGTTGGCTGAGCGGTCAGTGGCGGATTGTTACACTTTTGCGGCGCTTCAGGCATCTCGATTTCCGTCACTGCGGCGCAAACACCATCGTGCGGGTCTCCCCCATCAACAGTGCCTGATTCTGCTCGGTCACACTGCGAATGTAGTCCCAGAGCAAGGTGATGCGCTTGAGCTTGCGCAAATCCTCTCGGCAGTACATCCAGAACTTCAAGGAATTCAGGTTAACCCAATGATTACAGGGGCTAACCGCTATGAGTACCTTTGCCGTTCAACCTGCTGTTACAAGCACCGTTACAAACCTCGTTGTTCCCGTAAGGCCGACTACGAGGCTCGCCAAGCCATATCACTACAGACGCAACGGCATTTACTACGTGCGTCTCAGGGCGACAGGTAGTACCACTGAGGCTGCTGCGGTTTCTCTCAAGACCAGCAACAGGCGGGACGCACTGGACGCCTCAGAACAGCTCACGGGATTCGTCAGGGCCTTCCACTTGGAGAATCCAGAGGCCCCATGGAGCAAACTGAAGGAACATTTTCGTGTGGTCTCAGTGGAGCTGTTCGAGGCTGAACGTGATGGCGACGTGACGCGGGTGTGGGGAGGCTTGCACGATAGCAACTCTGGTCCTGCGGATGGCTCGACCAGACCCCTGAAGTCCGTAGAGCGCGCTCCTGTGTCCTTATCTGTATTAGCGCCAGCGATGACCTTCGAGGCCCTTTCAGCTCTCTACTTGGCTGACCGTGGGCAAGACCAGAAGGCTTCTACCCTGAAAGAAACCCAGATTTGCCACAGAGTAATCTCCACGGCTCTCGGTGAGCTGGACATGCGGACTCACTCGCGGGCTGACCTCGTGGCTCTACGTGATCGCCTTTCAGATGGCCGCATGCCCTCAACGGTCAATAAGCTCATCGTAAAGCTATCGGCTGTGCTTGCATGGTCAGTTGAAAATGGTCACATACCCAAGTCATACGACAAGAAGCTGAAGCTCACAAAGGGCCTTGAGTCGAGCCGTAAGGCGTTCACACAGGATCAGGTAGGCGAGCTGGTTACTTACTCCAACACGCTGCCTGAGACCTCATGGAAGCGCTGGCTGTTGAGCCTCGGAGCCATCACGGGAGGTCGTCTCAATGAAATCTCACAGTTGACGGTAAGCGACGTGCAGATCCTCGGAGAGTCTGGCATCACAGTTATCCACATCAACGAGGATGGCGAAGGGAAGTCAATCAAGAACAAGCGTAGTGAGCGCCGAGTGCCACTGACTGACGGTGCCTACGGGTTCGACCTTGCAGCGTTCTCGCGGTATGTCGAGGCGTGCAAACTCAGCGGGTCGGAGTCATTGGCTCAGATTGGCTACAGACCCGGTGGTGAGTGGGCGAATCAGCAGGCAATTCCAGCGGCTCTGGGGGAGTCCTTTGGTCCAGGCTTAACGTTCCATTCCATGAGGCACTCGCTGGCGTCCTTGATGCAGGCCCGAGGAGTTCCTACGGCTTATGCACAGGCTGTGATGGGGCATGCATCGGGTACGATTACTTTTGATGTCTACGGCTCAGGGGTTCCTGTTGAGACCCTTGCAAATGTTCTGAAAGAGCTTTTTGTTGAAGGCTCGGAAACTGGTGACTGAATTGTTAGAGACCGTGTTGGCTAATCCATATCACTTCAGACGCAATGGTGTTTATTACCTACGCTTGCGAACTCGGGGGGCTACGTCCGACACCGTTAATATTTCTCTGCGCACCTCTGATAAAACGGTGGCTATGGAAATCACCAACGACATCTTGAAACGTCTTGCCAAGTTCCATCTTGGAGCGCCCTCAGCGACATGGAAGCAACTTAAAGCCCATATTGATGACATCACGCCAGCGTGTTTGGCTAAGGCTCATGGAGATGCCTCAATGGCCGCTTACGGTAGTGGTCACGGAAGGTCAATTGCATCAAAAGGCTTTGACAATCCCGGTGGTGAATACAAAGACCGGAATGGTACGTCAGTCTATGGGAATCTCCCTGATGGTAAGACTTTTGAGAAGGTGCCAAGTTTTCAAGCGCCTATTTCTGGCATTCCAGTGAGCAGGCTTCGTTTCTCTATCACAATGGCAAGTGGCACGAATAAGTCAGGCATCACGATGTTTCGTCCACAGGGCTTTGAGTTTACGGTGGGGCGCGATTCAAGTGGTACGGAGGTGATTGCACTTTGGTACTCGATAGACGGTGATTTACTTACCGTCACGCAAGATAGTTATCCCAAAGATGCCCCCGAAGAACAATGGGACGAAATGTTGACGAACATACTTGAGGTGCAGGGCTGTACCAAATTTCAGGACAGGATAGCCCAGGCACCTCCACTCGGTAAGCAGCGGGACAAATGGAACGCCACTCGTATGGCACGCATTGACGATCTCCTTACCTCATATGTCGAGCGACTCAAGCTCAGAGAACGCACAAAATTCATTTTCAAACTTGCTGAAATCACGGGACCGATTGAGTCCACGTTGATGAAGGCGGGAGACAAAGCATGGAGCCAAATCACACAGAGCGGCGCAGGTGATCCGAAGATCCAACGCGAAAAGCCGTGAGTTGTCGATAGGAAACTGACCAAACAGCCATGGTCGCGCTGAGCCGCCTACGAGCAATGACACCAGTTAGCCTTGGCTCTGTGTACTGCTATTCATTTTTCGATCCTCACAGGTCTCCCACAGGCGATCTCCAAAAACCCTCACTACAACCGGAACGACATCTCGTCCGACCGATTGCTGATGAGGAGCCACACCATGCTGACACCTGCCGAACTGTTCGAGTTGGACAAACGTATAGGCGCGCGAACAGACCGCTGGATAGCTGACCACATGAAGGGGAGACGGCGAGCCACCCCAAGGACTGTTCCGAAGGATTCTCCCACGGTCAGCAACCGAGGGCGTAAACCCAAAACAATCAAGAATCCGTTCTTCACCTTCATTGGCCCGACTGCTTATGGTCGATACCCAGCCTTCGCACAGGACATAGTAGAGGGAATCGCACGGCTGGACTGGCACGCTCGCCCCATCGACACTGGCGGAAAATCCATGCCGCTGTCGGTTAGGAAATGTTTTGTGATCCTTGAGACGCTTGATGAGGTGACCACCGCAGGCGTACAGGAACTCTTCAGCTACAGCCAGTCACAGGCTCAGCGCTACATGAAGGCCATCGAGTTGGCAATCCCATTCATGATGCAGGCCAGCCCGCCAAGTTTGATCGCCGATATAAACGGTGACTACCTGCCCGGCGCGAATCCGTGGGCTGACGAACTGGTGATCCCGACTCCAGATGTGTTGGTCAAACTGCACTACGACCTTCGTACTCTTGGGCAATCGAATTAAACCCGCATTTATAAGAAGACCTCGAAGACCCTTGGTGGGCTTGAATTGCTTACAGGGCCACTTACAGGGCCATCTGTGAGGGGGGTGGTAGTTGTGATAACAACATCCCTCCTGAGAGGAGAACTTAAAGATTCCTCTCTGTGCTGCCCATCGAGTTTGGGAACGGTCTTACGACCACGATTCCCTTCATCACAAAGGACACTTACAGGCCCGACCGCCTGCTCTGGGTCCCACGCACAACAACCTACTCGCCCTATTGGCTTGCTTTCTGGAACCACGCTCAGACCTTTCATGGGGTCGAGTAGCTGGGTCGTGGAGGTCGGCCAGGAGGCAAACCAATATGGAGAACATGAAAATATGAACATCATCGACATCAAACACAAACACGCGGACCACCTAATCATCATCGCGGGCCAATCGTTTAAGGCCAGCGACGCCGGTATGTGGAACTTGACCGACATTTGGCAGACCCTGAAGTTACCTAAGACGAAACGACCAAGCCGGTGGCGTGACAGGGATGCTAAGGCTATGGAGCGTATCCACAACTTGGACACGGTAGGCGAGGGAGCTACTCCGGTTACCAAGGCAACGAAGAGGGCTGCGTTGAAATACGCCGCATGGGTCTCCCCCGAATTCGAGACGATGGTCTATGACGCCTTCGAGGCAATCCTTGAGATGCCTGAGGTCGCCTTGTTGGTCACCGAGAAGATGCATTTTCCACTTATCGAGGTGTCCGGGGAAATTAGACCACTACACTGAAGCTATAGGGTGGTAGGACTTTCGGCAACCCCTCGCGGATATTCCGTCATGTGATGTTTCTGAACTGGTTCTTTGAGCTCTTCAATGGAATCTGATAGAAAAATCTGAGTGACCACCTCAATACGCATACGTGCGCAGACTCCCCCGTAGGCCCTCGCACCTGAGCCTTATCGTGCGCCTGCATGGGGTCCTTAGCGCGCTTGTGCGGGCCTCTGGTAGCTGATCCTTTTCGGTGTCTACGGATGCCTTTCGATGTTACAAGCTGCGTACCAACCCCTGATACAAACCGTTGGCAAAGGCCTGCTGACCTCGTTACGATGCCGCTACCTGATTCCTTGAAATCACTGCGGCGCAAACACCATCGTGCGGGTCTCCCCCATCAACAGTGCCTGATTCTGCTCGGTCACACTGCGAATGTAGTCCCAGAGCAAGGTGATGCGCTTGAGCTTGCGCAAATCCTCTCGGCAGTACATCCAGAATTGACGAGTGATGTTGATTTCTTCCGGCAACACCGGCAGCAGACGCGGGTCCTGGGCTGCCAGGAAACACGGCAGGATCGCCAATGACCGCCCTTGCTGCGCCGCGACAAACTGCGCGATGACGCTGGTGCTGCGCAGGTTGGCGCTGGCGCCGGGCAGCACGTTCGCCAGGTACAACAGCTCCGAACTGAACGCCAGGTCGTCGACGTAGCTGATGAACTGATGCTTGGCCAGATCGCTTGGGCGACGGATGACCGGGTGATGATCGAGATAGTCCTGGGTTGCGTAGAGTTGCAGGCGATAGTCGCAGAGCTTGCAGCAGACGTAAGGCCCGTGCTCCGGCCGCTCCAGGGCGATGACGATGTCCGCCTCGCGCTTGGACAGGCTGATGAAGTGCGGCAGCGGCAGGATGTCCACCGAGATTGCTGGGTAGGCGTCGACGAAGTGGCTCAGTTGCGGGGTGATGAAAAAGCTGCCGAAGCCTTCGGTGCAACCCATGCGCACATGCCCGGACAGCGCCACGCCCGAGCCGGACACTTGCTCGCATGCCATGTGCAACGTGCTTTCGATGGATTCCGCATAACCCAGCAGGCGCTGGCCCTCGGCGGTCAGGACGAAGCCGTTGGTCCGCGATTTTTCGAACAGCAAGGTGCCCAGCGCACCTTCCAGCGAACTGATACGGCGCGACACGGTGGTGTAATCGACGGCCAGGCGTTTGGCTGCGCTGCTGGCCTTGCGGGTGCGCGCAACTTCGAGAAAAAACTTCAGGTCGTCCCAGTTCAGGGCGCCCAGCGATGTGATGTTTTTTTGCATGATGGACCGGCTTTTATGTGCGTTCTTATTAGAAGTTTGCACATCTATACTCCAAAAACAGTCCGACAACCAATTCGCGGCACCCGCCTGGGCATCAGGCGCCTTCCGGCCTTGGCTCCCTCGATAACAAGCTCTCTCTATAAAAAAGCATCCAGGAGACCGTCATGAACGCATCGCTCACGCCTAACGAAACCACGCTGCACAAGGTCAAGTTGTTGATCGACGGCGAATGGGTCGAGTCCCAGACCACCGAGTGGCACGACATCGTCAACCCGGCGACCCAGCAAGTGCTGGCCAAGGTTCCGTTTGCAACGCCTGAGGAAGTCGACGCCGCGATCAGCGCCGCTCATCGCGCCTTCCAGACCTGGAAGCTGACGCCGATTGGCGCGCGGATGCGCATCATGCTCAAGCTTCAGGCACTGATTCGCGAACACTCAAAACGTATTGCCGTGGTCCTCAGCGCTGAGCAGGGCAAGACCATCGCCGACGCTGAAGGTGACATTTTCCGTGGCCTGGAAGTGGTCGAGCACGCGTGCTCCATCGGCAGCCTGCAAATGGGCGAGTTCGCCGAAAACGTCGCCGGCGGCGTCGATACCTACACCCTGCGCCAACCCATCGGCGTCTGCGCCGGCATCACCCCGTTCAACTTCCCGGCGATGATTCCGCTGTGGATGTTCCCGATGGCCATCGCCTGCGGCAACACGTTCGTGCTCAAACCGTCCGAACAGGACCCGTTGTCGACCCTGTTGCTGGTAGAGCTGGCCATCGAGGCGGGCGTTCCCGCAGGTGTACTCAACGTGGTGCACGGCGGCAAGGATGTGGTGGATGCGCTCTGCACCCACAAAGACATCAAGGCTGTTTCGTTCGTCGGTTCGACCGCGGTCGGCACTCACGTCTATGACCTGGCCGGTAAACACGGCAAGCGCGTGCAATCGATGATGGGCGCCAAGAACCACGCGGTGGTGTTGCCCGATGCCAACCGTGAGCAAGCCCTCAATGCCTTGGTCGGCGCCGGTTTCGGTGCGGCCGGTCAACGCTGCATGGCCACCTCGGTGGTGGTGCTGGTGGGCGCGGCCAAGCAATGGCTGCCAGACCTCAAGGCATTGGCACAAAAACTCAAAGTGAACGCTGGCAGTGAGCCCGGCACGGACGTTGGCCCGGTGATCTCCAAGCGTGCCAAGGCGCGGATTCTCGACCTGATCGAAAGCGGCATCAAGGAAGGCGCCAAGCTGGAACTCGATGGTCGTGACGTCAAGGTTGCGGGGTTCGAGCAGGGCAACTTCATCGGCCCGACTCTGTTCTCCGGCGTGACCCCCGAGATGCAGATCTACACCCAGGAAATCTTCGGCCCGGTGCTGGTAGTGCTGGAAGTCGACACCCTCGATCAGGCGATTGCGCTGGTCAACGCCAACCCGTTTGGCAACGGCACCGGCCTGTTCACCCAAAGCGGTGCGGCGGCGCGCAAGTTCCAGAACGAAATCGACGTCGGTCAGGTCGGAATCAACATTCCGATTCCGGTGCCTGTCCCGTTCTTCAGCTTCACCGGTTCACGTGGTTCAAAACTCGGCGACCTCGGCCCGTATGGCAAGCAAGTGGTGCAGTTCTACACTCAGACCAAGACCGTCACCAGCCGCTGGTTCGATGACGACAGCGTCAATGACGGTGTGAACACCACCATCAATTTGCGTTAAGGAGCCGACCATGAAAATTGCTTTTATCGGTCTCGGTAACATGGGCGCGCCGATGGCGCGCAACCTGATCAAGGCCGGCCATTCGTTGAACCTGGTCGACCTGAACAAAACCGTTCTCGCCGAGCTGGCGCAACTGGGCGGCACCATCAGCGCCTCGGCGCGTGAAGCTGCCCAAGGCGCGGAGTTGGTGATCACCATGCTGCCTGCCGCTGTCCATGTGCGCAGTGTCTGGTTGGGTGAAGACGGCGTGCTGGCCGGGATCGCCAAGGGCGTTCCGGCCGTGGATTGCAGCACCATCGACCCGCAGACCGCTCGCGAAGTCGCGGCGGCGGCGGCCAAACAGGGTGTGGCCATGGCCGATGCGCCCGTGTCCGGCGGCACCGGTGGCGCGGCGGCGGGGACCTTGACCTTCATGGTCGGCGCCACGCCAGAACTGTTCGCCACCCTGCAACCGGTGCTGGCGCACATGGGCCGTAACATCGTGCATTGCGGGGATGTCGGCACCGGGCAAATCGCCAAGATTTGCAACAACCTGCTGCTGGGCATTTCGATGGTCGGCGTCAGCGAAGCCATGGCATTGGGTGACGCGCTGGGCATCGACACTCAGGTGCTGGCGGGGATCATCAACAGTTCGACCGGGCGTTGCTGGAGTTCGGAGATCTACAACCCGTGGCCGGGCATCGTCGAAACGGCGCCGGCCTCACGCGGTTATACCGGCGGCTTTGGCGCCGAGCTGATGCTCAAGGATCTGGGGCTGGCCACTGAAGCGGCGCGTTCGGCACACCAACCGGTGGTGCTCGGCGCGGTGGCTCAGCAGTTGTATCAGGCGATGAGCCTGCGCGGCGAAGGCGGCAAGGATTTCTCGGCGATCATCAACAGTTATCGCAAACCCCAATAGAGGGGGGTGGCGGTGAATGAGCTTGCTGTGGCGAGGGAGCTTGCTCCCGCTCGGCTGCGAAGCAGTCGCAAAACCTGCCCACACGGTGTGGACTGAAAGAATGCAGGAAGTGCTGCGCACTCCAGCGGGAGCAAGCTCCCTCGCCACAAAGGCCCTGCGCTACAGATGTATTTGAATATTTTCCGAGAGACTACGTCGGGTAGTCTCTCGGTTTTTTGTTTCAGGCAAACACGAAATATTTGCGCACGGTCTCGACCACTTCCCAGGTGCCTTTCATCCCCGGCTCAACCACGAAAATATCACCGGCGCGCAGATGGATCGGTTCCATGCCGTCCGGGGTGATGACGCAGTAGCCTTCCTGAAAATGGCAGTACTCCCACTTCACGTAGTCCACTCGCCACTTGCCCGGCGTGCAGATCCAGGTGCCCATGATCTTGCTGCCATCTTCGCTGGTGTAGGCGTTGAGGTTGACGGTGTGCGGGTCGCCTTCCAGCTTTTCCCATTTGCAGGCGTCGAGCACCGGCAGCGGGTGGGTATCGCGAAGGACGGTAATGGGTCTGGACATGCTGACTCCGTGCGGTAGGGAGAACTGAAGTCGCACCCTATAGCGCCCGGCAACGGGTCAGTTGTCTGTGCTCGACATCGAGCTGTCCAGAAACGCGCTTACGTTCAAATCTGCTCCAGCGGGCATTCGGTTTGCGCCTGGGCAAGGCTGCTTTCGAATTCTGTGAGTTGCTGGTGCTGGCGGGTCAGCGCCGCGATGGTGTTCTCAAGTTCCTGTTTTTTCTCGGTGATCGCCTGGCGCGCCAGTTCCCACGGCAGGGCCTGACCGCGATGCTGCTCAAACATCGCCTGCATGTCCTTGAGCCTGAAGCCCAGTTGCTGGGCGCACTTGATGAAGCTCAGCAACTCGACGCTCTGTTGATCATAAATGCGGTAGTTGCCCTGGCGTTGCGCCGCAGGCAACAGGCCGATGGCCTCGTAGTGACGGATGCTCTTGATGGTCGTGCCTGACAGCTGCGCGGCTTTGCCGATGTACATGAAAAATCCCTTTGCCGAGTGTCCCTGGTGACGTCGGCGATTATCCGCGAGACTCAGCGCCCGGCGATAGCCTGTGCTTGCAACAGCCAGGTTTCCCGCTGGCTCGCCGTGGAGTTGATAATCGGGCCGAAGGTCAGGGTTTTCTTTGGCGTGACCCCGCAGAGCGCCAACGTGGTTTTACGCATCTGGTGCAGTCCGGGCATGCGATAGACCCAGCGGTAATACCAGGGCGGCGTGTCCATGGTCACCAGCAGATCGGCAGTGCGCCCGCGCAGCAGTTTTTCCGGGAAGGCCTTGCCCGGATGGTATTTGAAAGCGAAGCCGGGCAGCAGCACGCGATCCAGAAAGCCCTTGAGCAATGCCGGAATCGCGCCCCACCAGATCGGGTAGACGAAGGTCAGGTGCTCAGCCCAGGTGATGTCTGCCTGAGCCTGAAGCAGATCGGCTTCCAGCGGCTGAGTTTGCTGGTAGCCCTCCCGCAGGATCGGGTCGAAATCCAGGGCTCCCAGGCGCAATTCCCGCACCTCATGCCCGGCGCTTTTCGCGGCCAGCACATAACGTTCGGTCAGCGCGCCGCAGAAGCTGTGGCTGGAGGGATGGCCGAGAATCACCAGAATGCGTTTGCCCATGTGAGCGCTCCTTGAGGATCAAGCCCCAAGGGTAAAGTCTGCCCCTTAGGGGAGAGTCAAGGTGTGCAGCAACGCGTTGGCGTAAACGGGCATGGGCAACATTCCTTTGCTGCCCGTCGAAGCGGTCACGCTCCGGTTGATCCGATCCCTCAGAACTGCGGTTTGTAGGTCACGCTGAACATCACGTTGCGCGGGTCGCCGTAGTAGCTATTGGCGAGCATCTGGCTGTAGGCCGGAATGAAATAGTTTTTGTCGAACACGTTGTTCAGGTTCACGGCCAGGGTGACTTCATCCGTTGCATCGTAGGCTACCCGCGAGTTCCAGATCGCGAAACCGGCCTGGGCGAATTTGCGGTCGGAGCTGACGGTGGTGCTCTGGGTATTGACCCCGGCGCCGACGCTGACTTTGTTGAAGTCGCCCGGCAGTCGGTAATCGCTCCAGATCCGCAGCATGTGCATCGGGGTCGCGGTGTTGAAGACCTTGTCTTTCATTTCGGGGTCTTTGAGGAACGTGGTGGTGTTGTAGGTGTAGCTGCCAGACAGTTGCAGGCCGGGTGCTACTTCCCCGCTCAATTCGGCTTCTACACCCTGGCTGCGCACCTTGCCCGACGCCAGGGAGCAGTACCAGCCACCGCAGGCCTCACTGCTTTCGATGTCTGTGCTCAAGTCGGAAACCGCCCGATTCTTGTGGATGTAGCGGAACATCGCCAGCGAGGCGTTGAGCCGTCCGTCCATCAACTCGCCCTTGAGACCGAGCTCGTAGTTCTGTCCCTCGACGGGTTTCAGGCCGGTTTTCTCCTTGGTCAACTGAGTTTGAGGAATGAACACCTCGGCATAACTGCCGTAGACCGACCACTGATCGTTGAGGGCATACACCAGGCCGGCATAAGGCGTGACCTGGCCACTGCTCTTGACCGAGTTTTTCTCGCCACCTTCTTGCAGTTTACGGGCGACGAAGTTGTCCTGGTCGAACGCGAAGTCGTACCAACTGGTGCGTGCACCGAGGATCAGCGTCAGCGGATCGGTCAGTTTGACCCGCCATGATCCGTAAATGCCTTTTTGGCGAACGTCATAGGTGCTGAGTGCCAGGTTCGCGGTGTCGGCGATGCTGTTGTAAGACTGATTCGGACGGTGGTGATCGATGTCGGCGATGTCGACGCCCGGCGAGAACGCCCGAGCGTAGCCGTCGTCGGTGGTGTACTTGGAATAGTTGGCGCCCAGCACCACGTTTTGCTTGAACGACAGCGCTTCGAATTCGCCAGTCAGGTAAACGTCCAGCCCACGGTTCTTGCCGTAGAAGTCGGTGGAGTAGTCGGAAAAGCGCGGCCCCGTGGTCGTGCCGACAGGAACGGTGCCAGCGATGAATTGATACGTCGCTTCATTGGACTCGTTCATCGCGATGGCCGAGGCCTTGAGCTTCCAGTCGTCGTTGAAGTGATGCTCAAGATCCAGGTAAACGGCAGTCTGGTCATTCTCCGAACGGTTCCAGGTAGCCCCGGTGTACGTCGAGCGCGACAGCGGCAGTGCATTGCTATTGGCGTATCTCGGAATGCCGATGAAGTATGGGCGCCCTTGACTCTTTTTGTTGCTGAAACCGACACCGAGCACCGTGTCTGGCCCCAGGTCGAAGTCCAGCGCGCCATACACGGTTTGTTCCCAGCCCCATTGGTAGTCAGTGAAGGAGTGCCCCTTCTCGTAATTGACCAACGCGCGACCCCGGATCGTTCCCTCATCGTTCAACGGGCCGCCGACGTCCGCCTGGGACACGTAGCGATCCCAACTGCCAGCCTTGGCTGTCAAGGTCACGGTGGGCGCGTGCTGAGGACGCTTGCGCACCAGGTTGATCGCCCCGCCCGGGCTGTTCGCGCCCTGTAGCAGGCCGGCCGCGCCGCGAAGGATTTCCATGCGGTCGTAGATCACCATGTTTTCCGTGATGTAGCTGCCCAGCGCATAAACGTTACGAGGCACCGGCACGCCATCGTATTGCAGGGACTCAATGTCAAAACCGCGGGCAAAGATGAACATGCCCGGGCCAGGCGACTTGACCGAGGTCAGGCCGGGTGTGGCTTCCACAGCTTGAGTCAGGGTGTTGATGCCTTGATCGTCCATCCGTTTGCGGGTCAGGACGCTGACCGATTGCGGGATGTCCTTGAGTTTTTGCTCACCCTTTCCCAGCGTCACCGCGCCGGTTGTGTACGAACCGCTGCCCTCGGTGGTGGTGCCCAACTGCTGGCCACTGACGGTGGTCGCGCCCAGCTCCAGTGCGGTGTCCGAGGGCTGGCGCTGTTGCAGGGTCACGCTGTCGCTGTCGATGAAGCTGGCGCTCAGCCCGGTGCCCGCGAGCAACCGCGCCAGTGCCTGATCCTTGGAGTAGCTGCCACTCACGCCGGGCGACTGCGCGCCTTGGGTGACGTCGGCCGACACCAGCACCTGAATCCGCGTAACCGCTGAAAACGCCACCAGCGCCGCATCGAGCGACTGTGCGGGAATCTCGAAGCGATAAACCTGAGCCTGTGCGGCGGGTGCGGCATGCAGGTAAATCGGCGTGCTGGCGGCCAGCCCGATGGCCAGCGTCAGGAGAGTCGGCAGGCCCGGCAGGCGCCGCGTGGCGGTCAGATGTCCCATGAGTGTTTCCCCAGTGATCGAAGTCGATGGTCAGGCGCGGCACTACTTGAGAGTGCTTATTGTTTGCGCCTCAGTGATCAAGGACGACGTTGCCGGGGAAAACCCTGAAAGTATTTGAGAATTATTTGCAGAAAAGGGGGGAGGGTCTTCAGCCCTCACGCAACACCCGCAAGTAAGGGGTGTAGTGATCGGCCCGCAGGTTGAGGGTGTAGACCAGCGCCTTAAGCACGGCATCGGGTTTGTCGATCTCGAACACCCCCGACACTCGCCGCTCACGCAAGCCGTCACCCAGCACGACAATCCGGCCGGGCCAGTAGCGGTTCAATTCTTCGACCACCTCGGCCAGCGGTTGCTGGCGAAACACCAGTTGGCGCTGGCGCCAGGCAAACCCGGCGGCGGGGTCAAAACCGTGCACGGTGGTCAGTTGGCGGTCCTGATATTCGACCGCACGGCCCGGCTCCAGATAGACCGGTTCACCCGTGCCAGCACTGACCTCGACCTTGCCCTGAGCAACCTGTACCCGCGTCTGCTCGCTGCGCCGGGCGACGCTGAATTGCGTGCCGACCACCTTCACCCAGCCGTCGCCGGACTGCACAAAAAACGGCCGTGCGGCATCCTTCGTCACCTCGAACCAGGCCTCTCCACGCAACAGGCGAACCTGACGCTCGCCCGCGCTGAGGCGAATCTGCACGGCGCTGTCGGTATTGAGTTGCAACTGCGAGCCGTCGGCCAGTTCGACTCGTCGGGTCTCGCCGGTGCCGGTCGCGTAGTCGGCCCGCAAGCGATCGAGCCACGGCGTTTGCAACGTCACCAGCCCCACCATCAAAAGCACCGCTGCCGCGCAAGCCCACTGTGTCCATTGCGAGCGCAGTGGTTTTTTCCAGCGTGCATGCTCGGCCTCGCGGTGCTGGCGCGCCGGTTCGCGTAAACCACCGAGCAACGCCTGGACCTCCTGCCAGGCGTCGTCCTGCGCCTGGCCCAGCGCCAGCCAGGTGGCGAAGGCATCCAGTTCGGCGGCCGTGACGTCGTCGGCCTGGAGGCGGAAATACCAGCCCGAAGCTTCGGCAAACAGGTCGTCGGCGGGCACCGATGCAGCGGATTCAGTCATCAGGGGTTCCACAGCAGCAAGGTCGCGGTTCATGGGCGCGAGCCTTTGGCGTCGCTGGCCAGCCGAGCCTTGATGTAAGCCCGGCAATCGATCAGCGCACGGCGCAATTGGTATTCGACACTACGCGGGCTGATCGTCAGACGTTCGGCGATCTCCCGGTAGGAGCATTCGTCGACATGATAAAGCAGGAATATCTGCCGGGTCGCTTCGGGTAACGCGCCAATGGCGTCGTGCATCAGCGTTTCGTCCTGATAAGCCGCCAATTGATCCATCGCTGAAGGGGTGCTGCACGGCAATTCATCGCTGGGTTCGCCGGCCTCCATGCGTTCACGGCGAATGACCTGACGCTGATGGTCGCGTACCAGGTTGCTGGCGATGGTGAAGAGAAAGGCGGGCAAGTTGTCGATCTTTTCCCCGGAGTCCAGCCGAGCCAGGCGCAGGAACGATTCCTGGGTCAGGTCGGCCGCCACTTGCGCGCTGCCGGTGCGACGGGTGACAAAGGCTTCCAGCGCTTTCTTCTGTTCGGTGAACAGGCGAGCGATCTGCGTATTCCAGGAGAGCACAGCACTACCTTGATCGGGGACGTTCAGGAGCGCGCACGCTAGCAGAAGATGCGAGTGATTCGCAATTGATATCTATTTTTTACAGGTTTCAGGCTATGGATCGTTCTCTCGCTGGCATGAGCAAAGGTGTGATTGGCCTGGGGCGGCCCTGTTGATCAGCGGCTAGACGAAGACGGGCTGAGCATGTCGATGCGACGGATATCGAAATCGCGTTCCAGATACCCCATGCGGTTGTCGAAGAACTGCTTCATGTGCGGCAGGTTCGAATGCACGTCCAGATGCGCCTGGGACTGCCAGATCTCGTAAAAAATAAACAGCGTCGGGTCCTGCTGGTCGCGCAGCATGTGGTATTCGATGCAGCCCGGCTCGGCGCGGCTGGGTTCCACATAAGCGCGAAACAGCGCCTCGAAGGCGTCGCTTTGTTCCGGGCGGGTTTTGGCGTGCAGGATAAAACCGTGTAGTTCGCTCACGTAGAACTCCTCAGGTGTGGGGGTCGAAAAATCCTACGGCAACAATCAGTGATTGATTCGTGCTTTTTGGTCAAATGTATTTTGCCGTGCCCGGACTTATTCAGTGGGGGGCTCATCGATAGTCTGCCGTCATCACATTCAAACCTTCCCGGTCCCGCGACTTATCCACAGCGCGGTGGATCGGACCCTGATGAGGCTCTCCATGAAAAAAGTCCTGTTGCTCAACGGAGGCAAGCAATTCGCCCATTCCGATGGTCGCTACAACACCACCCTGCACGACGCGGCACTGAGTGTGCTGGATCGCGGTGGTCTCGATGTCAAAGTCACCCACATCGACGAGGGCTACGACATCGCCGAAGAAGTCGCCAAATTTCTCTGGGCCGACGTGATCATTTATCAGATGCCAGGCTGGTGGATGGGCGCGCCCTGGACCGTGAAAAAGTACATCGACGAAGTGTTCACCGAAGGCCATGGCAGCCTTTACGCCAGCGACGGCCGGACCCGTTCCGATGCGTCGCAAAAGTACGGCAGCGGCGGCCTGGTGCAGGGCAAGCAATACATGCTGTCGCTGACCTGGAATGCTCCGCAGCAAGCCTTTGACGACCCGAGCGACTTCTTCGAAGCCAAGGGCGTAGATGCGGTGTATTTCCCGTTCCACAAGGCCAACGAGTTCCTCGGGATGACCGGCCTGCCGACTTTCCTGTGTGTGGACGTGATGAAGCGCCCGAACATCGAAGCCGACGTCGCGCGCTACGAGCAGCACCTCAAACAGGTGTTCAATCTGCCGGCGTGACCTGCGTGATGCCCCGCATCCGGCTACTATCAAGCCTGTTTTGATTGAAGGGGCATACGTGAAAGCCAGATCCGATGAGTTGCAGATTTTTGTCTGCGTAATTGAATGCGGGTCGATTTCCGCGGCGGCCGAGCAGGTCGGGCAAACGCCTTCGGCGGTCAGCCGCACGCTGTCGCGGCTGGAGGCCAAACTCGACACCACGCTGATCAACCGCACCACGCGGCGAATGGACCTGACCGAAGAGGGCAAGTACTTCTTCGAGCAGGCCAAGCTGATTCTCGACCAGATGGATGAGCTCGAAGAGCGGTTGTCTTCGCGCCACAAAAACCCTTCCGGGCGGTTGCGGATCAACGCGGCAGCGCCGTTCATGCTGCACGCCATCGTGCCGTACATCGACGAGTTCCGTCGCCTGTACCCGGACATCCAGCTGGAGCTCAACAGCAACGACCTGATCATCGATCTGCTGGAACAGAGCACCGACATCGCGATCCGCATCGGGGCGCTGGCGGATTCAACCTTGCACGCGCGGTCCCTGGGGTGCAGCCCGCTGCACATCCTCGCCAGCCCCGCGTACCTGGAAAAACACGGTACGCCGGGCACCGTCGCCGAACTGGCCGGGCACACGCTGCTGGGGTTCACCCAGACCGAAACCCTCAACCATTGGCCGCTGCGCCATGAGCACGGCGACCGCTGGCAGATTCAGCCGAGCCTCAGCGCTTCCAGTGGTGAAACCTTGCGCCATCTGGCGCTGGCCGGGCAAGGCATCGTCTGCCTGTCGCACTTCATGACCATCGACGACATCAATACCGGGAGGCTCACGTTGCTGCTGGCCCAGGCCAACAGCGGCTATCGCCAGCCGATCAACGCCGTGTACTACCGCAACTCTCAACTGGCCTTGCGGATTCAGTGCTTCCTGGACTTCATCCAGGGCAAGTTGGCCGGTTACGCGACACCGGTATTCGAAGGCTGATTCGTGATCCCTGCGCAAGATTGAATTGGGTAATCCGGACTTTTTCAGCTGGGATCAGTCCTCGATACTCGCTCCATCATTGACCCACGCAGGGAGATTCTCCATGAACGTATTCGTCACCGGCGCTGCCGGTTTTATCGGCGGCTCCATCGCCACCGGGCTGGTCGCTGCCGGCCATCAGGTCACCGGCCTGGTACGCAGCGCCGAACAAGCCAAAGAGCTCAAGGCGCTGGGCATCACCCCGGTCATCGGCACCCTCGATGACCGTGCCTTGCTGGCCGAACAGGCGCGCGCCGTCGATGCCGTGATCAACGCCGCCAGCAGTGATCATCGCGGCGCGGTCGAGGCCTTGCTCGACGCGTTGCGCGGTTCAAACAAAGTGTTCCTGCACACCAGCGGTTCAAGCATTGTGGGCGATGCGTCCGGCGGTAAATCCAGCGACGTTATCTACGTTGAGGACAACCTGCCGGAGCCAACCGTCGACAAGGCTGCACGGGTGGCCATCGACAACCTGATCCTCGCCGCCGCCCGTGACGGCGTGAACTCGGCGGTGATCTGCAACACGCTGATTTACGGCCACAGCCTGGGCGTCCACCGCGACAGCGTGCAGGTGCCGCGCTTGCTCAAACAGGCGCGTAAAAGTGGCGTGGTGCGCCATGTCGGTCCGGGGCAGAACATCTGGTCCAACGTGCATATCGAAGACGTGGTATCGCTGTATCTGCTGGCGCTGACCCGGAATGTGCCGGGCACTTTCTACTTTGTCGAAAGCGCTGAGGCCTCGTTCATCGACATGAGCACCGCGATAGCGCAAGCCCTGAACCTGGGGCAGCCGCAAGACTGGCCACTGGCGGATGCCGAAGCCGAATGGGGTTACGAAATGGCCAATTACGGCCTCGGCTCCAACAGTCGCGTGCGTGGCAAAAAGGCCCGTGAATTATTGGGCTGGGCACCGAAGCGTACCTCGGTGGTGGAGTGGATTCGCCGCGAGATGGTGTAAGCGGACCGCGTCACAAAACGGCTGCCCAAGGGCAGCCGTTTGCTTTTTCGGGTTTGATCAAACCCCTCGCCAAGGCCTATGGTTCGTCCTGCCTCAATAACAAGAAAAGGACGGATCTCATGCGCATTGTGTTGTTCAAGACCTTGGCCCTGACGGCGGCGATGGCTGCCAGTTCTGCATCGATCGCGGCGGTTCTGGAGGGCGGCGCGGTCGTCTCGCCGAACCAGTACGGCGCCGATGTGGCGGCACAGATTCTCAAGAAGGGCGGTAACGCCGTCGACGCCGCGGTGGCCACGGCCTTCACGTTGGCGGTGACGTACCCGGAGGCCGGGAACATTGGTGGCGGCGGGTTCATGACCCTGTTCATCGACGGAAAACCGTACTTCCTCGACTACCGCGAAACCGCGCCCAAAGCCGCGACCCGCGACATGTACCTGAACGAAAAAGGCGAAGTCATCGAAAACCTCAGCCTGGTCGGCGTCCGCGCTGCCGGTGTGCCGGGCACGGTGATGGGGTTGTGGGAGGCCCACAAAAAGTTCGGCAAACTGCCCTGGAGCGAATTGCTGACCCCGGCCATCGGTTACGCCAAAAGCGGTTTCAAAGTGGCGGACAAGCAGTATCAGTACCGCGAGGATGCGCTGAAGCTGTTCAACGGCACGACCAACTTCGGCGACTATTTCGGCAGCATGAAGCCTGGTGAAACCTTCCGCCAACCCGAGCTGGCCGCGACCCTGGAACGGATCGCCGACAAGGGCGCGAGCGAGTTCTATGACGGTAAAACCGCCGACCTGCTGATCGCCCAGATGAAGGCCGACAAAGGCCTGATCAGCAAGGAGGACTTGCACGACTACAAGGTCAACTGGCGTCAGCCGCTGGCGGTCAACTGGCGTGGCAACACGCTCTACACCGCACCACCGCCGAGCTCAGGCGGCATCGCATTGGCGCAACTGATCGCCATCAAGGAAGACCGCGCCGCCGATTTCAAAGGCGTCGAACTGAACTCGGCGAAGTACATTCACCTGCTCGCCGAAATCGAGAAACGGGTGTTTGCCGACCGTGCCGATTACCTCGGTGACCCGGCGTTCTCCGACGTGCCGGTCAAGCAGCTCACTGATCCCGAGTACCTGAAAAAGCGTGCAGCGGAGGTCAACCCGACCGCCATTTCGCCGACCGAGAAAGTCCGTCCGGGCCTTGAACCGCATCAGACCACGCACTTTTCCATCGTCGACGCCGACGGCAACGCGGTGAGTAACACCTACACGCTGAACTGGGATTACGGCAGCGGCGTGGTGGTCAAGGGCGCAGGTTTTTTGCTCAACGATGAAATGGATGACTTCAGCTCAAAACCCGGTGTGGCCAACGCCTTTGGCGTAGTCGGCGGCGACGCCAATGCCATCGCGCCGGGCAAGCGCATGTTGTCGTCGATGAGCCCAAGCCTGGTCACCCGCGACGGCAAGGTCACGCTGGTGCTCGGCACACCGGGCGGCTCGCGGATTTTCACTTCGATCTTCCAGGTGCTGAACAACCTGTATGACTTCAACCTGCCGCTGGAAAAAGCCGTGGCCGCGCAACGCGTCCATCACCAGTTGTTGCCCAAGGACACGATCTACTACGACGCCTACGCGCCACTCACCGGCAAGGTTGCCGATGAGCTGAAAGCGATGGGCTACACCCTGGAAGATCAGGGCTGGGAGATGGGCGATATCCAGGCGATCCGGGTCACCGACAAGGCCCTGGAAACGGCGTCCGACCCACGTGGGCGCGGGGTGGGGCAGGTGGTGAAGTAACACAACGGATCGCCCTCACGCAGGCCGTTTGCGTGGGGGCGATCATCGCGTTATTGCTGGGCCAGGCTTTCGAGTTCATCGGCCCGGGTCTTGGTCATCTCCAGGACGCAGGACGACTGGTTGAGGCCGTCGACGGTGCCACCCGTGAGGTCCATCAGAAACCCGCACTTGGTATCGCGGTACTTGAGCCACAGCCGTTGAACGCCTTGCAACTCGCCCTTCTTGGCACCTTCCATCAGCGCCATCGCAGCCTTGTAGCCTTTGTTCAATCGAGCATCCTGAACGTGCAACTCGGTGCCCAGGCAATCGAGCATGTCGGCGGTGACGCCGCCGGAGGCCGACATGCATCGGGCATACGCCGGGCTGTAGCCGTCACCGGCCGCGTGGGCCGAGCCGCTTAGCCCGATTAGCAAAAGCACGCCCGTCAACGGGGCCATGAAGCGGGTGGGGTTCATCGTTGATCACTCCCTGTCGATTCGCACAAATACCAGGGCGCCATGGTAGCGCTCCTGTCTGTGGACGGTCAGGGAAATGTAGGGGGGAGCGGGGCGTGACCCCGCTCGGGGCTCAGTCCTGATGGATGATGGGGGTGATGATCCCGCCGCAGCCCTGATAACAGGCCTGGTACTCATCCCCACAACTGTCGCCGTAGGTGTAGTTCTGGAAAGGGTAAACGCAGGCCGATCGTTTCTTTTTATCTTTGTTCTGGCTGCAATAGTCATAGGCCATGCGCTTGGCGTCATACAGGGCCCGTTCATTGCTGGCCTGCATTTGAGCCATCATCTTGCACTGGCCTTTCTGTGTGTTGCACTCCCTGACGCAGTTCATGCCCGCCTCGGTTTCAGGCGGCGAGTAGGAGTAGGTGATGCGCGGGCCGCAGCCCTGGAGCGTGAATAAAACCAACAACGAAAACGACAACACAACGGTTCTGAAGGACATCTACAACCCATTTAATCTTTTGACAGCTCCAATAGATCTCCCGGCTCGCAATCGAGCGCGCGACAGATCTTCTCAAGCGTTTCCATCCGGATGCCCTTGACCTTGCCATTTTTTAGTAGCGACAAATTCTGCTCGGAGATGCCGATGATCTCGGCCAGCTCCTTGGAGCGCATTTTGTGTTTTGCCATCGCAACGTCAAGCCGAATGATAATGCTCATTGCACAACTCAGATGTAATGACTCTGTTCTTCGCTCAACAGCTTGGCTTCGCGCAGAACCAGGCTGAATGAGGTCAGGAAAATACCCATCACAATCTGGTAGGAAGCCATTGAGCTGAAACCGACAGAGAAGCTAAAGACACGGTCACCCGGCGGGAGATCGATGGAGAGCGCCAGCACCTGCAAGCTGTTCAGGATGGGCTGTAGAAGTGGCTCCATGATAATCAAAATGCCGATCAGCGAGATACAGCGAATATTGCGCTCCGAGCAGATTTCATTACGCGACAGGCGCAGGAAAAAGAACCCGGCGGCGGTCATGCCCACGGCAGCCATCAGCGGCAGCACGGCGTCCAGGACCATGATCAACCCGGCGGCGAGCGTCGACTGTTCGAACCCTTCCTTGAGCAGCCCCGGCAACAGGTCACTGAAGCCACTGAAGTAGGCCTCACGAGTCACGTCGCCCCACACAGTCCAGCTGGAAATGTAGGTGACGATTTCACTGCAGGCCAAGGCCCAGGCCAGGGCGACGGTCATCAGGCTGATCCAGCGCATGCGCTTGCGCAGCCTGAACGTGGTGTGTGCATTCATGAGCATTCCTTTCCTTGAGTCAAACGGGTCGCGGAATTTACATGATTTATTATCGTAAAACATTAACAAATTATAAATTTGTCCTGTGGCCTGGCGTTTATGTTCTGTCGGAGTGCCCGTGGAAATTGATGAAAAAACGGTTCGTGGATTTTCATTAATCGCGACAACACCTGTCTAAAAACGACATTCCATACCTCTTAACGAAAATTACTTTCATCGTGTTTGAAAAAAACTCCTCGAAATGATTTATGAGTTTCACAACACATCGACGTGACCCTTTTTCGAGGAGTACCGCATGACACCATCCTTCGGTTATTGGCTGCTGATCTACGCCGCCATCGCCATCATTGCGCTTATCGTGCTGATCGCCCGTTACCGGCTCAATCCGTTCATCGTCATCACCCTTGTTTCCATTGGCCTGGCGTTACTCGCGGGGATGCCGCCGTCGGGCGTGGTCGGGGCGTACGAGGCGGGTGTCGGCAAGACCTTGGGGCACATCGCGCTGGTGGTGGCGCTGGGCACGATGCTCGGCAAGATGATGGCCGAGTCCGGTGGCGCCGAGCAGATGGCGCGCACCTTGATCGACCGTTTTGGTGAGAAAAACGCGCACTGGGCGATGGTTTGCATTGCATTTCTGGTGGGGCTGCCGCTGTTCTTCGAAGTCGGTTTCGTGTTGCTGGTGCCGATCGCGTTTACCGTGGCGCGGCGCGTCGGTGTGTCGATTCTGATGGTCGGTTTGCCGATGGTCGCCGGGCTCTCGGTGGTCCATGCGCTGGTGCCGCCGCACCCGGCCGCGATGCTGGCGGTGCAGGCCTATCAGGCGTCGGTGGGGCAGACGTTGCTCTATGCGATTCTGATCGGCATTCCCACGGCGATCATCGCCGGCCCGCTCTATGCCAAATTCATCGTGCCGCGCATTCAACTGCCTGCGGAAAACCCGCTGGAGCGGCAATTCATCGAGCGCGAACCCCGTGACCGCTTGCCGGGTTTTGGTATCACCCTGGCGACGATTCTGCTGCCGGTGGTGTTGATGCTGATCGGCGGTTGGGCCAACCTGATTTCGACACCGGGCAGCGGTTTCAACCAGTTCTTGCTGTTCATCGGCAACTCGGTGATCGCCCTGTTGCTGGCAACCTTGCTGAGCTTCTGGACCCTGGGCCTGGCGCAGGGTTTCAACCGCGAATCGATCCTCAAATTCACCAACGAATGCCTGGCCCCGACGGCCAGCATCACCTTGCTGGTCGGTGCGGGTGGTGGGTTGAACCGGATTCTGGTGGACGCCGGGGTCACCGACCAGATCGTTGGCCTGGCTCACGAGTTCCAGTTATCGCCGCTGGTCATGGGCTGGTTGTTCGCAGCGTTGATGCGGGTGGCCACGGGCTCTGCGACAGTGGCCATGACCACCGCCTCCGGGGTAGTCGCGCCGGTGGCCATTGGTCTGGGATATCCCCACCCGGAGCTGTTGGTGCTGGCGACCGGTGCCGGTTCGGTTATTTTTTCTCATGTGAATGACGGCGGTTTCTGGTTGATCAAGGAATACTTCAACATGACCGTCGCCCAGACGTTCAAGACCTGGACGGTGCTCGAAACCTTGATCTCGCTGGTCGCTTTCGGCCTGACCCTCGGCCTGTCCCAATTGCTTTAGTCACCAGGAATCGCCCATGGACATCCTCTATCAGATCCGCGCCCGCCAGGATTCTTTCAGCGCTGGCGAAGGGCGCATCGCCCGGTTGATGCTCGACGATGTCGGTTTTGCCGCCAGCGCCAGCCTTGAGGAGCTGGCGCTGCGGGCCGAGGTCAGCAGCGCGACGCTCTCGCGGTTTGCCCGCAGCGTGGGCTGTCGCGACCTGCGTGACTTGCGCCTGCAACTGGCTCAGGCCAGCGGCGTCGGCAGCCGTTTCCTCGACCCGGCAAACCCACCCGAACAGTCAGCGTTTTATGGGCAGATTGTCAGTGACATCGAGTCGACCTTGCGCCAACACCTGTCGGCGTTCGACGAGGCGCGATTCACCGAGGCCGTGAAGTTGCTGAGCAGCGCGCGGATGATCCACGCGTTCGGCATGGGCGGCGGTTCGACGCTGTGCAGCGATGAACTGCAAGTGCGATTGGTGCGCCTCGGCTATCCGATTGCCGCCTGCCATGACCCGGTGATGATGCGTGTCACCGCCGCTTCGCTCGGCCCCGAGCATGCGCTGATCGCCTGTTCGCTGACCGGCATCACCCCCGAGTTGCTGGAGGCCGTCGAGCTGGCCCGCAGCTACGGCGCGAGCATTCTGGCGATCACCCTGGCCGATTCGCCGCTGGCAGACCTGGCCGATGTGTTGCTGCCGCTGCACAGTGTTGAAACCTCGTTCATCTACAAACCCACAGCGGCGCGCTACGGCATGTTGCTGGCCATCGACGTGCTCGCTACCGAGCTGGCACTGGCCAGGCCTGAAGACAATCAAGAGCGTTTGCGGCGGATCAAACTCGCCCTCGACGACTACCGTGGCGGCGACGATCACCTGCCGCTGGGAGACTGACATGCAGTACCACACGCTGATCCGCAACGCCTTGGTCATCGACGGCAGCAACCGCCCCGGTTACCCCGCTGACGTGGCGCTCTTGAACGGGCGTATCGAGCGCATCGGTGACGTGCGTGATGCAAGCGCCGACGAGGAAATCGACGCGGCAGGCAAGGTGCTCGCGCCGGGGTTCATCGATGTGCACACCCATGACGACACGGTGGTGATCCGCCAGCCGCAGATGCTGCCCAAGCTCAGCCAGGGCGTGACCACGGTGATTGTCGGCAACTGCGGGATCAGCGCGTCGCCCGTGAGTTTGCGCGGCGAGCCGCCCGACCCGATGAACCTGCTTGGGCCTTGCGCGGCGTTCGTCTATCCGCGCTTTTGCGACTACCGCGCCGCCGTTGAAGCGGCGAAGCCGACCTTGAACGTCGCCGCGCTGGTGGGCCACACGGCATTGCGCAGTAATCATCTGGATGACCTGTTTCGCAGCGCCACCCCCAGTGAAATTGCCGCGATGCGCGAGCAGTTGCGCGCGAGTCTGGAGGCCGGCGCGTTGGGCTTGTCCACAGGCCTGGCCTACGCCAGCGCGTTCTCGGCTTCCACCGATGAAGTGCAGCAACTGGCCGAAGAGCTGACGGCGTTCGGGGCGGTCTACACCACCCATCTGCGCAGTGAATTCGAACCGGTGCTGGAGGCCATGGACGAAGCGTTTCAGATCGGCCGACATGCGCAATCACCGGTGATTATTTCTCACCTCAAATGCGCCGGTGCGGGCAACTGGGGCCGGAGCCCGCAGCTCCTTGCGTCCCTGGAGCAAGCGGCGAAAACCCACCCGGTCGGTTGCGACTGTTATCCCTACGCCGCCAGCTCTTCGACCCTGGACCTCAAGCAGGTCACCGATGCGTTTCGCATCACTATCACCTGGTCGACCCCGCACCCGGAGGTGGGTGGCCGCGACTTGCTGGATATCGCCGCCGAGTGGGGCGTGCCACTGCTGGAGGCGGCCCGTCGCCTGCAACCGGCTGGCGCGGTGTATTACGGCATGGACGAGGCGGACGTGCGGCGGATTCTGACGCACCCGCTGTCGATGATCGGCTCCGACGGGTTGCCGGAAGACCCCTTCCCCCACCCGCGTTTGTGGGGGGCGTTTCCACGGGTGCTGGGGCACTTCAGTCGCGACCTCGGGTTGTTCCCGTTGCACACCGCCGTGCACAAGATGACCGGTCTGTCGGCAGCGCGATTCGGCCTCACGCAACGTGGCGAAATTCGCGAGGGGCACTGGGCGGATCTGGTGCTGTTCGACGCTGCACGCGTGCGCGACGTGGCGGACTTCAGCGACCCGCAACGGGCGGCCGAAGGCATCGACGGGGTGTGGGTCAACGGTGTGCGCAGCTATGTCGAGGGGCAGGCAAACGGAGCGAGGGCCGGGCGGTTTCTGGCGCGTGAAGGCGACTTGAGTTCGGGCTTTGCGTCAGTCTGAAGGTGTTGATCTGCGGAGTTCGTCACAGTGGTGGCATTGTGAAACTAAAGAAACCCACTGCCGAGCCGAAGCGCTGACAACCCGTGGCGTCGGTGATATGAGCGCAAAGACGTTCTCACTCACGCCACAGAGCCTATGATGAAGGGCGTCTTTGAGCCTGGGAGCAGCGCAATGAGTTTCGGTAAAGTCACCCCGATCCTGCGGATTTTCGATGAAGCCAAGGCGCTGGAGTTCTACGTCGATTTCCTCGGGTTCACCCTCGACTGGCAGCACCGGTTCGGCGAAAACTTCCCGCTGTATTTGCAAGTGTCACGCGGTGACTGTGTGCTGCATTTGTCCGAGCACTACGGTGACGCCACGCCGGGTTCGGCGCTGCGCATCGAAACCGCTGAGCTGGAAGCCTTCCAGCAGCAATTGCAAACCAAGGCTTACCGCTACGCCCACCCGCAGATCCAGGCCATGCCCTGGGGCAACCAGGACATGACCATCAACGATCCGTTCGGCAATCGGTTGGTGTTTACCAGCGCGATCAGCGCGTGAGGTTCCATCGTTCCCCTGCTGATGCGGGGGAACGATGAAGTTCGGGTTACACCCGGAAGTGACTGACCATCATTTGCAACTGATTGCCCAGGCGTGCCAGTTCAACACTGGACGCGGCGGTTTCGTCGCTGGCGGCGGCGGTCTGTTCGGACACGTCGCGCACGTTGATGATGCTGCGGCTGATCTCTTCGGCCACGGCGCTTTGCTGCTCGGCAGCGGCGGCGATCTGCTGGTTCATCGACTGGATGTTGGACACCGTGCGGGTGATGTTTTCCAGTGAGACGCCGGCCTTGCGGGTCAGCATGACGCTGCTGTCGGTCAGGGCGCGGCTGTTGTTCATCACGGTGGCAACCTGTTGGGTACCGTTCTGCAGGCCGGCCACCAGGCCTTCGATTTCTTCGGTGGACTTCTGCGTGCGCTGAGCCAGGCCGCGAACCTCGTCGGCAACCACGGCAAACCCGCGACCGGCTTCACCGGCACGTGCCGCTTCGATGGCAGCGTTAAGGGCCAGCAGGTTGGTCTGTTCGGCCACTGCCTTGATCACGTCCATGACGCTGCCGATCTTGTCGCTTTCCTGTTGCAGCACGGTCATGGCTTCGGTGGAGCGGGCAACTTCGCTGGCCAGACGCTCGATCTGGGTGATCGCTTCGTTGACCACTTTGTCCCCTTCGCGGGCCTCGCCATCCGCCGCAGCAGCAGCCTGGGAGGCTTCTTCGGCGTTGCGCGCAACTTCCTGCACGGTGGCAGTCATCTCGTGCATGGCGGTGGCCACTTGATCGGTCTCGATCTTCTGGCTGTTAACCCCCGCGCTGGTTTCTTCGGTCACGGCCGACAGTTCTTCGGCGGCGCTGGCGATCTGGGTGACGCCGTCGCGGATGCCGCTGATCAGCTCGCGCAGGGTCACGCCCATGCGGGCGATGCCTTGTTGCAACACGCCGAGTTCGTCGCGGCGAGTGACGCGTACGTCCTGGGTCAGGTCGCCGCCGGCAATGCGTTCGACCACGGCCAGGGTTTCGCGCAGCGGGCGGGTGATCTGCCGGGTGATGACTACCGCGGCGATAACGCCGACCAGCAGGGCCAGCAACGTGCTGATCAGTTGCAGCGTACGCGCCTGGGCGCTTTCAGTATCGCGGCGATCGATCTGGATCTGATACATCTGGTCGCTGCTGGCAACGATGTCGTTACCCTGGACAGTCATTTCCTGACGGGCTTGCAGGGCTTCGCTGTTGGCAGCCTTGTAGGCCAGCACTGCGCTGCGGTAGTTGGTCAGCGCGCTGCCCAGTTCAGCCAAAGCGTCATGTTGGGTGTCGCCGAAATGGCTGTTGAGTTCTTTCAGGGTGCTGATTGCCGCGTCCAGTTGGGCGATGGCTTTTTGTTCGGACACCGGGTTGGTGTCGAGGGTGTAGCCACGTACTTCGTAGCGGGCCAGCTGGAATTGTTCCTTGGCGTTGGTGACGACCTGGAACTGCTCGAAGCGTTGATCGCTCAGCGGCATCTGGCGCACGCGGGTGTTGATGTCGTTCATCAGCGTGTTGGCGGCTTCGGCGTTGTCACCCATGGCCTGGCGCGCGATGTTGCCGGTGCGGTAGGCGCTGCGCATTTTGTTCAGCGACTGCTGATAAGCCGCGCTGCTTGCGCTTTGCTCTCTGAGCAGCTTGAGGTTTGCCGGGCTGGTGAAGCTCTTGAGCAGGGCTTGCTGCTGCGCAACGAAACCATCGAGGCTGGTTTGCACGGTTTGCGCGACGGTTTCATCACCGTTGGCCAGCATGTACTGCAAACGGGTGACGCGTAGTTTGGTCAGGCCCGCGTTGAGCTGGGTGATGTCGCTCATCCAGTTGCTGCGGTCGATCAGCCCGCCCAGGCTGGTCCAGCCGGTCAGGGCCAGGACGCACGTAAGGGCCAGTACCAGGCCGAAACCCAGGCCCAGCTTCAGGTTGACGCTGATGTTGGCAAACCAGCTATTCATAAAAAATCCTCCAGGAACGTTGTACTGCTTGAACTCGGTTGGCTGGAAGATTGTTATTTTTGGGAGCCAGCAAGGGTGTAGTAGGGCTGTATCGGCAGCGTTGGCGAGAGCTGAAACGGTTTTTGCCCCGTATTTGCGGGCGATCAGGGTGGGCGTCATGAAACGCCCGACCTAGAGCGCCTGGGGCTCATGGCTTGTTACAAAACCGCGCATCAGTGAACCGATGCGCGGTTTTTTCTGGACGCGATTCACGCTTTTTTTCACATTCATTTCACCGGGCTCCAACGTGCTCACCACTAGGGTGTGGCCCTTGCTGGGGTGGCTGCGCGTTGCGCCACCGGCAAACAGGTTCGCCAGCGTGGTTGTCATGACGACGCTGTAGGTTGGGTTCATTCATCTGGCGTTGTCACGGGGGGCACTTGGTCCTGGAATCACTACTTGATCGGGTTGGCGTCAGGCGCCCACTCAGCCTGCGCGGCGTTGCGAAGTACCGCAAAGGTGTGATTGCACTGCTGCTGGTGCTGGGTGCGGCGGCGCTGGGCTCATTGCTTTTGCGTCCGGCGGCGGTGCCGGACCTGGCGTCGGGCAACGCTTCGGTGCTGGCGCAGATGAAAGCGGGTTGGGCTAAAGGCGAAATGATCGTGCTGGTGCGCCACGTCGAGCGCTGCGATCACTCCAAGGCTGCCTGCCTGAGCGCCGCCGATGGCATCACGGACCGGGCCCGCAGTGTGGCGGTCGGTCTCGGCGCGCAGTTCGAACGGCTGGGGTTGGCCAACGCCGATCTCTATAACAGCCCGTTGACCCGTGCAGTGCAAACCTCAAGTTACATGTTCAACTCGGCCACTACCGGGCAGGACTGGTTGTTCCACTGCAAGGGCACGATGTTGCGCGACGCATTGGCGCACAAGGTGCCGGGCCGCAATCTGGTGCTGGTCACCCACAGTGAGTGCATGGCCGAGCTGGAAAAGCAGCTTAAGGTACCAACGGCCACGCTTGGCTACGGTGCCGCGCTGTTTCTGGCCGCCGACAAGGGCAACGCTCACGCACACCTTTTGGGTTCTCTGGAAGCCACTGACTGGCGTTCGGTGTTCGCCCGGTAATCCCTGAAACCGTTCAAGCAGGACGCACCATGCAGACGTTTGTTCGCCATCGATTTTATTGGCTCAATTTCGGTATCCCGCTGCTCTGCGCAGCGGTGGTTTTCCTGGCGTTCGACCTGACCAGGATAGATATCGCCTTCAGCAATCTGTTTTATGACCCGGTGAGCCAGACGTTCCCCATCGGTAAAATGCAGCTGTTCGAAAAGATCACCCACAAGTGGCCCCGGATCATCCCGAACTGGACCGGGGAAGCAGCGATCATCGGTGCCGTGCTGTCGTTTTTCTGGGGCTGCGTGAATGCGCACAAATACCCGAAATTCGCTGCGTTTCTGGAAAAAATCAAACTGGCGCCGGTGCTCAGGTTCACCGCCCGTCATCGCCGGGACTTCCTGTTCGTGGTGGTCGCGTTCTCCCTGTGCACCGGGGTAATCCACTACCTCAAGAGCCACACCAGCGTGTACTGCCCGGTTGAAACCACCCAGTACGCCGGGAAAATAGAACACAAGGACTGGTACGAAAACTTCGACCTGTTCAACACCGCCGGTGAAGGCCGCTGCTGGCCGGGTGGCCACGCCTCGGGTGGTTTCACCATGCTGGCGCTGTACTTTGTTGCCCGTCGTTATCGCTGGCGTCATGCCAAAGCCGTGCTCTATGGCTCGCTGACGTTGGGGATGATTTACGGCACCACGCGGGTGTTTCAGGGTTGGCATTACATGTCCCACACCTTCTGGGCCGGGATCTTCATCTGGCTGACATGCCTGCTGACGGCGCTCGCATTTTATGGCCGGGCGCGACTTGACCAGCCTCTGCGGCAAACAACGGTCGGTGTTGAAGAGGCCGTCGGCGGCGCAAGAGCCAGCGCAGGCTGAAAAACACACGGCACCTTGGGTTAATGCTGGTCAGTTAAGAAAACTCAGCGTCTGAATGCTCTGTTCTGATCCGAAATCTACCCCTCACCCCAACCCTCTCCCCAAAGGGGCGAGGGGAAAGGGAGCAGATCTCCATGCCGTTCAAAACCTGAGTTCGACTCGGACTTTCAGGTCGATGTAACTCAAGTGAACACCGCCGTCAGTTCCCTCGCCCCTTTGGGGAGAGGGTTAGGGTGAGGGGGTGGTTCTCAAGCCTGGCAAACAACCTGAAGCATTCCTCGTAACAGTGACGTTAACTGATCGGCATTAGCACCTCGGGTGCCGTTTTTGTTGTCTGCGGTGGCTACTTTGTCAGGTAAGGGTCCTGAGACTCGATGAACCGCTCGAAGGCCGGGGAGTTGTAGACCTTCAGGCAGGCATGGGACACCACCTTCTTGTTCGTATGCTTGCTGGCCGCCGGGGTCTGGTCGTAGGCCTCCTGCATGAAGCGCTCGGTGGCCTGGTAGGGATCGTGGAGGGTTTCCAGGGTGTCCTGGTTTTGCACGATGTCATGCGCGCCCTTGCCCATGAAGTGGTACGCGCCGCTGGCCCGGCCGAGGTCGGTCCTGAGTTCCGATTCTTCCTTGAACGGGGCGGTCAAGCAGTTGACCAGCCCATAGTTTTTCAGCGAAATGCGCGCCTCTTGCACGCTGACCTCCGCCGCCAGTACGGGGCCCGTGCACAGCAACAGCCAGAGCATCCGTGTTCGAACAATCATCATGCGTCCTGCGCCTCATCGGTTGATGAGGCGCAGGTTAACCGTTCCTGGTTACTGCGCCACGAAATAGTACGGCTGGCGTCCGACCTGAATGACTTTCAGCACTTTGAGCGGTGGCTTGGGCACGATGTCTCCGGCCATGACCGCGACATGAGTGGGGGCCGCAGTCAGGAACTCACTCAGTTGCGCCTCGGTTTGCAGGCCAATCAGCTGGCTCTGGGTGTAGAACACGCTGGCACCGGCCACCCGCTCGTTGGGTTGATACATCGCCACTTGATGCCCTTCGGCTTGCAGCGCCTGAATGTGCTGGGTCAGCGGCATGAAGGACAGTTTGCGATCAGCGTGGGGCGCAGCCCATTGCGCAGCTGCCAGGTAGAGGCAGATCACGAAGGCGATCACGCCCGTGGCGATCCCGCGCCGGTGACGTGCCAGCTTGCCGAGCCAGGTCGAGGCGTTGACGTGCCCGGCCAATCGCTCATACAGCACCGCCGCATACTCGGCGGCGAGCACCGCGGCGGCAGGTGTCAGGGACATCAGGTAAACCGTGCGCTTGCTGGAGGCCAGGGTCAGCAGGGTGAACTGCGCGAGAATCCAGATCGTGAAAAACAACCGGTAAGGGTTACTCGCCAGGCTTTTGCGGAAGTGCCACAGGCCCAGGTAGAGCAGGATGTTCCACGGCAAAAAGGCTTGTGGCAGTTTGGCCAGGTAGTAATAGAACGGTTCATAGTGCCCGGCAGCGGTGAATGAGCCACTGAAGCGACCGACGCTGTTGGTCAGCAGCACTTCGCCGAGCGCCTGCATGCCACCACGCTGATACAGCAGAACCAGCCAGATCACCAGCGGCACCAGCCCGAGCAAGGTCAAAAACCCTGGGCGCAACCAGTCGCGCAAAGAGAACCGCTTGTTCATCAGGCTGTCGGTGAGCAGCCAGACAAAGATCACCACGCCGGGCATTGCCAGCCCGAGCATGCCTTTGCTCAAGGTCGCAATGGCGATACCGAGTGCGAACAGCAGGCCGCTGCCCAGGCTCGACCGTTGTTCTTCGCGCTGCCGAATACCCAGGAAAAACGCCAGCAATGCCATCGTTACCCCGAGGCTGAGCAAGGCATCTTCACCAACGCCACGGCTGTTGCTCCAGTAACTGGCCATGGTCGCGAGCATGATCGAGGCCACCCAGGCAACGCCTGTCGGCCGGCCGAACCGGCGCAGCATGGCGTACAGCAGCATCACGCTGAACAGCCCGGCAAACGCCGAGGCCAGCCGCACTGCCAGTGGTGTGCCGCCGAACGCGCGGATCGCACCGGCATCCAGCCAGAGGCTCAGCGGTGGTTTTTCCAGGAACGGCTGACCGAACAGGCGAGGCGTCACCCAGTCGTTGTCCAGGTGCATTTGCATGGCGATACCGGCCACGCGGGCTTCGGTGGAACCTTGCAACTGGTGATTACCCAGGGCGAAGAAAAACAGCAGGCAGGCAAGCAGAAACAGTAACGGGGCAGGACGCGACATAGGCTGTGACTACCAGAGGAGTGGGGCCGTAAGTGAGCCGAAGGAAAAAAAGTATACGGGGTCGATTCTTAACAAATCGTGAATGGAGCGCTCACGGTGCAATCGGGCCGCCATCAGTTGTCACTCAGCCGTTGGTTGGCGGCATACAGCCCCAGACCGTCATGGCCCTTGAATCCGCCCTGCAGAAGGACCTCGGCCAACGCCTGAGACATCAGCAAATCGCCGGAGTCGGCCTCTCGGGCGAGGTGACGGGGCCCCAGTCCATCGTCCAGGAACGTGGTTTTGTTGAAATAGAGGATTGAACCGTCGTCGTCGCGTTCAGCCACCGACGTTCGAAAGTCCACCGCGTTGACCGTACACACCGGGTTGACGATGAAAAACGTGGCGCTGACGTTTTCGGCGTGAGCATGAATGCGTTGGGGGCGCAGCAACTCGACGTCTTGCGCAGCGTGTTGTTGAAGCACCTCGGCCAGCCGTGCGCTGACAAGCGGCACGCCACCCAGCAACCATAAACAGTCGAACTTGAGCAGTTCTGGCGGGCGGCAGGCGAAGAATACGCTCGGTGAGTCCATGTCGGCGGGATAAGGCTCGCCAGCCAGCAACGACACATATTCGAAGTTCGAGCCGCGGGTTTCATAGGCACCGGGCTTTGCGTCATAGGAGCCGATCAGTCGTTCACGGTAATTGATCGGTGATATCCAGCGAAACATCATGAGCCTCCCTGTTGGAAAGATGATCATGCCCTGACAGGCGATCACGTTCAGTGGTGTCCTTACCTTTCGCCGGTGGATCAGCGACTGGCAACGCCTCAGCGTAGCCCGTTTGGAAAATATCGGCTGGGCGGCTCACCCAACACTCGACGAAACACACACGTAAAGGCGCTTGGGCTGCTGTAACCCAGGTCCACCGCGACCCGCGTGACCGACTCGCCGTTGCCCAGCCGAACCACGGCCGCCAACAGGCAGGCCTGCTGGCGCCACTGCACGAAGCTGATACCGGTTTGCTGGCGAAACAGGCGGGTGAACGAGCGACGGCTCATGTTGACGCGAGCGGCCATCTCGTCGAGCCCGGTTTCCAGGGACGGGTTTTCCAGCACCTCCCGGCAAACCTGTGCCAGGCGGGGTTCAGCGGCCAGCGGCGCATTGAGCGAGAGCGGTTGCATGGCAGCGATTTCATCCAGCAACAACGCCATGACATGGCCGTCCCGATGGTCCAGGGCGTACAGCGCCGGGACGTCCATGGCGCTGATCAGCAACACGCGAAGCAGGTCCGAGACCCCGAACACCTGGCACCGGGCAGGCAGGCCGAGTTGCCGCACCGCAGCATCGCGAATGTAGGTATTGAGCATGGTCACCGGCCCGCTCATCTGCATTTCGTGGGGCACGCCTGCCGGTACCCAGATCGCCCGTTGCGGGGGCACTACCCAGTTGCTTTCCTGAGTGAACACACTGATAACGCCGCTCGCCGCATAGGCAAACTGCCCGCGTTGATGGGTGTGCAGGGCAAAGCGCAGGCCATCGGGATAATCGTTGGCCGTGACCACGGCATCGCGAGGGGTGTGTTCGTAAGGGTCTATGTCGGTTTGGCGCATGGCCCGAATTGAAGGGTATGTGGCCTGTCATTGCAAGCGGGCAGGGTGGGCGTCGAGCAATAGTAATGCCTTCGCCTTGGGCGCAGCCTTCTGGAAACACCTCTCATGCAAAAGAAACACCTGTTGCTGGCCGTGTTGGTCACGGCGGTCTGGGGATTGAACTTCCCCATCACCAAGTTGGGTCTGGCCACCCTCGACCCACTGCTGCTGACTGCGCTGCGCTTCACGCTGGCGGCGTTGCCGTGGGTGTTCTTCGTCCGGCGCCCGCAGGTTGCCGTTCGGTGGCTGGTTGCCTATGGGCTGATTTTTGGCGTGGCGATGTGGGCCTTGATCAACCTTGGAATCGAGTTGGGCGTCCCCCCCGGCACCGCTGCGCTGTTGATCCAGTTCAGTGCTTTTTTCACCCTGGGTTGGGGCGTCGTGCTGTTTCGCGAGCGTTTGAGCCGGGGGCAAGTGCTGGGTGTATTGCTCGCGGCGTCGGGGGTGATGCTGATTGTCTGGAACAGCCCCGGCGAGGCGACAACCCTGGGCTGTGTGTTGTTGCTGATCAGTGCGTTCAGCTGGAGCGTGGGCAATGTGATCATCAAGCGATCCGGGGTGCGGGAGATCTTTGCCTTTGTGGTGTGGGCGAGCCTGTTCCCGCCGATTCCGTTGTTTTTACTCACGTGGTGGGCGCACGGCTCTGCGCCGTTCACCTCGCTGGTGACGCAACTGGATCGGGTGGCGGTGTTTTCGTTGATGTTTCAGGTCTATGGCGCGACGCACTTCTGTTACTGGGGCTGGAACCTGTTGCTGCGTGAGCACCCGGTGTCACGGGTGGCGCCGCTGTCGTTGCTGATTCCGGTGTTTGGCGTACTGGGTTCGATGGCGATCCTCGGGCACCGGGTGGGCATTATCGAAGGGTTGTCGATTGCGCTGATTCTGTCGGCCCTGGCCACCGGGTTGTTCAAAAAAACCATTCCACCTGCGCGCACGGCACAAGTTCGCGCCCTGTAAATGAGCGCGGCTTGTTGCCTGTCGATAAAAGGCGGGAGCAAGGTACTCGGGACACTTTGCTGTACCGGTCGAACGATCATTAGTGCGAAGGAGGGAGTTCCCACAGGCGAAAAAAAGCCCGCGGGAGAGCGGGCAAACCGTAGTGCTTTGAATGAGCGGGGTGGACTGTACACGGCCGGGGTCGGCGTTGCGGTGAAGAAAAGTTCATCCGCGGGCCCCGGCCACCGCTGTATTCGACTCAACAGCACGACACGCATCTGCGCCTGAGTATGCACGCTAAAGGCTCGGGGGCAACCTACCAGATCTGGTAGTTGACGAGCCTCGCTACAGGGCTAGATTTCAGAGGGCAAGAGGACGCTGTTACCTTAAACAAGGAGAGGCATCATGCTTGACGAAAAAACAAAAGATCCACGCGAAGGCTTTGCCAAATCGGTACAGGCTGAACTCCAGGGGTACACCTTCATCGGCAACGGCAGTTGCTCGGTCAAGGGCAAGGAGGGGGAGCGAGCCGGCAACAACTTTGTGGGCATGCAGGTTCAGCAATACAAGTCTTACAAACTGGTGGCACACGCCGGTTCTGCACGTTTTATGGTCCGCCTGGATTACAAGGGGGGCAGCGACAAGAACCTTCACTATGTTGAAGTCAACACCCTTGATGCGGGCGAAACCTTCAATATCCGTTCGGTTTCAATGAACAATCTTCAGGGGATTTTCCCAGCCGGCGTAAGCTCTGCCAACCTGAGCTTTGCGGTGTATGGCAAACCCTGATTCAAGGTCGGTTTAGTACCGTTGTGTAAGCCCTGACTGGCCGGCTGGTTGGGGCTTTTTGCTGTTCGTCCCGCCGGTTCTGCGCCCTTATCGAGTGATCTGATTCACGTTCAGCACATGCTTGAAATGATGCTCCCAGAGTTTCACGCCTAACCCGCCCGAGCGGTCCAGTGACGAGCCCACCGTCAAATCGCTGATCAGCGTTGGTTGCAACCCCGCATCAAACAATGCGAACCCTGCTGCCAGGCAACAGGTCTCGGTTTGAAGGCCGCACACCAGCACCCGCTCCACGTCCAGGCTTTTCAGGTAGTCGAGGGTTTCAGGCGAAGGCGCGTAGCCGTGCTTGATGAAAATGCGGTCGGCCAGGATCAGGCTGTCGTCGTCCGGTGCCGGGTGCCAGCCAAGTTGTTTCTGGAATGGGGTTTTGGACTCGTCATGACGCTCGACGGTGGCGACGCTGGGCAGGCTGCCGATCAGCGCCTGGATGCCGTCGACCAGCCATTGCGGTGGGGAGAAGCTGGGTTGAACGTCGATGATCAGAAGGGCTTGGCGCATGCGGGGCTCCGGTGTGGACACGGGGAAAGGCGCGGGTTGAGACGCCTCTTCGCGGGCAAGCCTCGTGCCTGCGAAGGGCAAGTGTCAACCTTGAGTGAGGCTGAGCACTTGCCGAACCGGTTCCAAAGCGCCGAGCCTCTTATGCTCCGGCGTTACACCGTTTCTGCGGGGCCGATCGCCACTACGCCTTTGGCCCACAACTGGGAGCTGAACCAGCCCTCCATGCTGGAAACCCCGGATGTGGTTTTGAACAGGGCAGCAATATCAATGGTGCTCGCGAAGTTGTTCTTGTTCAGATCATACCGGCCCATGAAATTACCGCCCCATGCAGCATCGGCGTTCACCAGGTCGATGGAGGCGTTCATGTAGCGGCTGGCTGCACCCTTGAGCGAATCAGAGCCCTTGAGCATCTCGTTGAGGCGTTCGATGTCCGTAGCGGTGAGCGAGCCGCTGGAGTTGAGCAGTATCAGCTTGCCCTCGGCGTCCACCGTGAGCCCGAAATCTTTTTGCGCCAGCACGGGGTCAAGCAAATCCAGGCCAGCCTTGAACTGACTGAAAGCGTTTTTCAGCGAAAGGTAGGCACTGTCGTATTGCTCTGCCATCTGTGGGTAGTTGGCCGCCTGGGAAGTACTGCCGATGTACATCATGTCGGCAACCAGCAGGGTGTCCGTTGTCACAGGCGGGGTACTTGGGTGATAGACCGTTGCCGGGGTGGTGGCATTCTTGATGGCTTGCGCGCTGGCTTCATCGATGGGTTTGGCCGTCAGTGTCCCGCCAACGTTGAGCAGTCGGTCTTTGAGTGGAGTTTGCACCGGGTCGAGCGATAGAACTGAAGCTTTGATTTCCATATCGTTATCTCCATGAACACGGGTGGTTTCAGAAGTTAGCGGCGGGGATTGAGGGAACTTGAAGGGGGAGGGCTGAACGGCCCGCGCCTACGAGTCCGATGTGCCTTGGCTGACTGGAATCAGGTTTGAAGCCAGGCATCTTTTTCATTCGAGCTGTCGATTTTGGCCTCGTCCGTTCGACAAGGAACTGAGCCACTCAACTCCAGAGGAGAAACGACGATGCGATTCATGATTATTGTGAAAGCCAGCAAAGATTCCGAGGCCGGTGTAATGCCCAGCGAAGAACTGTTGACCGCGATGGGCAACTACAACGAGGAACTGGTCAAGGCCGGCATCCTCATCGAGGGCGAAGGCCTGCACCCGAGCAGCAAAGGTGCCCGCGTGCGCTTCTCGGGTGACCAGCGCACGGTCATCGACGGCCCGTTCGCGGAAACCAAGGAGCTGATCGCCGGTTATTGGCTGTGGCAGGTGAAGTCCAGGCAGGAAGCTATCGAGTGGGTAAAACGATGCCCCAACCCGATGCCGGGCACGGACGCCGAGATCGAGATTCGCCAGGTGTTCGAGGCTGAGGATTTCGGCGCAGAGTTCACGCCGCAGTTGCGTGAGCAGGAAGAGCGACTGCGTGCGCAGGCGAAGAAGCGTTAATGGGGGCAGGGGATGGGAAACACGAAATGTTGTGCTCCGGGTCAGAAGAGTTACACGCAGGCTGGAAACTCCAAAACCCGCGTTTAGCGGGTTTTGTTTTGCTTCGTGGCGCGCAGGTTGGGGGCTTTGAACCCTATGTAGAGCTCCTTGGCAAGTGCTATAAGCTCTTGCCGAGTGAAGTCGGGGCTTGATGGATAAGATGATGCAGTGGGAAGGCTTGATAGATGGAGCTGCTTTATCCGTACGGCTGCTCATGGTCTGCCGGCATACAATAAAGCCTCTGTCTGGCTTTTGATTCAGGCATTTTATTGATGCAGTCAGTGGAAAATATAATCTGGAGTATGCATGGCGTTTTTTATAGCTTTTATTCTGGCGTTGGTCACTAAGCCATTCTTGAATAGCCCGCTGTGCAAGGGTGAGTTCAATTTTTTTAAAACATATGTTGTGTATGGCGTGGGTGGCTCTATTGCGATATCCGTGATTATTTTCTGGGTGTTTGGCGGGTACCAACTATCAACTGACTCAGGCCGTATTGACGAAGGACTTCCGATTGCCTTCAGGATATGGGCGTTGACAATGGCTGTCTATTTCGCCGGTATTGGGTTGGCGGTGGCGAAGATAAAAGAGAGAACGCGCTCGCCTTTGATGAACATGTATATACCGCTGCTCTTGCTGTCTATGGTTGCCTTGGTCGTGGTGTCGATGTTTATCGGGATGATTTACTCTGTTGTGTATGGGGTCTCTTTGTTTGTGTTGTACCGGACGGTATGGGAAAAGCAGTTGTTTAATGTTGAGCTGAAACAAGATAACTAAGCCTGGCGTTTTTCGTAGGCGCCAGGCTTGCCGGTGATGGCGTTCTTAAGGGCGCTATTGCCAGTAGCCGGGCTCCTGAGTCCGATGTCTAGCTGCCTCATGTTCTGTCATTCCAGGTCGCATCACGGGGCGTACGGCAACTCTCGTTTGTGCGCTGTTCTCGTGTAGATACTGATGATCAGCCTGGCCACCTCCTCAGGGACAGGCCTGCCGAGCAGGAAGTTGTCGATCTCATCGTAGGTGCATCCATGCGCCAGCTCATCCGGCTTGCCGGGATCAAGCTCTTCCAGGTCTGCCGTTGGCGTCTTGTGCACCAGGTCGGCAGGCGCGCCCAGCGCCAGCGCGATCTGGCGAACCTGACCCTTCACCAGGCCGGCCAGTGGGGTCACATCGCACGCGCCATCACCGAACTTGGTGAAGAAGCCCATGACCGCTTCAGCCGCATGGTCGGTACCCACCACCAGGCAGTTGTTCAGGTTGGCAATGGTGTATTGAGCCATCATGCGTGCACGGGCCTTTACGTTGCCCTTCACGAAGTCCATCTTGCGTTCGTCGCCGGCTGACTGGCCGCCCACGGCCCCCATCATGGCGTCAACCGACTGGCCGATGTCGACCGTCAGGGTCGCATCGGGCTTGATAAAGCGCAGCGCCAGTTGAGCATCTTCTTCGTCACGCTGGACGTAGAAGGGCAAGCGTACGGCGTAGAACGTGGCGTCATAGCCCTCGGCACGCAGCGCCTCCACTGCGATCTGGCACAGTCTGCCCGCGGTGGTCGAGTCCACGCCGCCGCTGATCCCCAGCACCAGGCCTTTGGTGCCACTGGCCCGTACGCGATCTTTGAGGAAGCTGACGCGCGAGTCGATTTCACGCGTTGCGCTGATCGTTGCATCGCTCCACCGATTGACCTTCAGTGCTTCAGCAATACGGGCACTCAGGGCTACGGCGGACGAATCGGGATGTGCTTGAGCGTTCATGGTGTTCCCCTTACGCGATGCTGAACGTGGTGCGAGCGTATTCTTCGAAACTCTTGTCCCGGCAGACGAGCTTCGTTGGTTCGTCCGAAAACTTCACGACAGGACGGTCGTTGACCTTCACCAGTTTCATCACGATGCTGAGCGGGGTTACGCCAGCGACGTCGCAGGAAAGGTTGGTGCCGATGCCGAAGCTGAAGCGAATTCGACCCTGGAGCGCCCGGATGATCTTCAAGCTGATTTTCACATCCAGTGCATCGGAGAAAACCAGGCTCTTGGTCATTGGGTCGACGCCCATCTTTTTGTAGTGGGCGATAAATTTTTCGGCCCAGACCAGAGGGTCGCCGGAGTCGTGGCGTACGCCGTCAAACAGCTTGACGAAGTAGTGATCGAACTCCGAGAGAAACCAGTCGGAGCTTATGCAGTCGGTCAGCGCGATGCCCAACCGGCCACGGTATTCCTTGACCCAACCCTCAAGCGCAGCGGCCTGGCTTTCATGCAACCTGCCCAGTTGCTGGTGCGCCATCAGCCATTGGTGGGACATGGTGCCGATGGCATCAATGTCGAATTCACGTGCCATGTGGACGTTGCTGGTGCCGACAAAGACGCCCGGAAAATCGCGCTTCATCACACCGATCATCTCGAACTGTGCCTTATAGGACAGGCGCCGGCGAGTACCGAAGTCTGCAACGCGCATCAGCGCTAACTCGTCCTGGGTGGCGTGGGTCGCCAGCCAATCGAATTTTTCGTAAAGCCGACGGGTGACATCGGTCAGCGAGACGTCAGGGTATGTGTGGCGATTGCGGATCTCGCTCACCATGGAAAGAATCGGGATCTCGAACAGGATGCAGTGCAACCATGGGCCGCGAACCCGGATGGCGAGTTGGCCATCGCAATTGCTGACCGTCACATAGTGCAGGTTGAACTTGAACAGGCCGAGAAAGCGAATGAAGTCGGGCTTGATGTATTCACGCTTGTCCTGGCGAGCCAGGAAGCGCAACTCGTCTTCCGTGAACGACTTTTCGCTGAGCGCTTCAAGCGCTTTTCGCACTGCGCCGATGTAGGGCGTCAGATCTTCTTTGGAACGGACAATCAACTCATATTCAACGTCGACATCCGGGTGCTGATGGAGGATGGGCTGCTGTTGCGTAAAGGAATACAGGTCGTTATCCAGCAGCGATATGACGGGGAGAGAGCCCTGGCTGTATGCGCTTTCCATCTTAGTTCCCCTCAACGGCAAACAAGGTCAATGCTTCTTCGTTGTCTATCAGCGCTGCGCCGGCATGCTTCATTTCTTGCAGTGCGGTGTCAGCGGTCTCCTGGCTGATCGCTCGGCAGGCCGGTAGATAAACCGCCACCTCGAACCCTGCACCGAGCAGTTGCAGCACGGTCGATTTCACGCAGTAGTCGAGGGCCAGGCCACCTACGAGGACTTTCTCGATGCCCTTCGAGCGAAGGACTTCGATGGCGCCGGTGGTCATGATGTCGTCGTGAAACAGGGCGCCGTACGGGTGCAAGTCCACCTCGAGGCCTTTGTACACGATGAATCCGTATTCACTGACTTTCGGTAGGCCGGGCAGAAGCTCAAACCCCGGGGTGCCCGGAACGCAGTGAGACACCCAGGTCAGGTCGGCATGCACAAGCCCTGTCGGAACACCCATTTCGGCATGAGAGCCGACGACCCATTTTGCATTCGGGCTATGGGCATCCTTGCTGGCCACTCGAAAGCCGGCGAGCGATGCCATGAAATTCAGATCAGGAACGATTTCATCCCCGCCAGTGACAGGGAGCTCGTCTGGACACAGAGGGGTAAAGCCGCACTGTGCATCTACATCGAAGCTGGCAATCTTGGATTTTTGAAAGCTCATTGCAGGTACCTCCGCTGTCGTCTTGCGGCACATAGTGCTTCACGCGTACTAAGTAAGTCAACTGGCTGTCGTGAGTATTTCAGGATTTTCGCACTGCTCTCAATAGGGAGGTTCAGTGTTTTTGTGATCTTATGTCTTGTAATTGTTGCTTGTGGTTGTGAGCGGCCGCTCTGTCAGAGCTTGATTTAACTCGCGGTGACTTGATCATTATGTGCGTTACGCGCATTATGTCGAAAAATGAGGGTTGGATGATGACGGTGCAATTGGCGGTATATGGAGGTGCATTCAACCCGCCACACGCGGGGCATGTTCAAGTAATGGCTTCACTGCTGGGCCGGGCATCTCAAGTTCTGGTGGTGCCTTCGTACGCTCACCCGTTTGGCAAGCAAATGGTCGATTTCGACTTGCGGGTTCAGTGGTTGGAGAAGATCGCCATGGGCTTCAAGGAGCCGCGCCTGGTCGTCGATACCTGTGAGCGTGAGTTGTTTAAATGCAAGTCCCCGATTTTCAGCATCGACCTGCTTCGATTCATCGCCAGGCGCGCCCGCCTCGATACAAAGGACGTTGCTTTGGTGATGGGCGCGGACAACCAAAAGGTTTTCCGCACGTTTCATGGGTATCAGGAAATCATGGATGAGTTTTCGGTCATCACCCTGCCCGAGACCATCAGCGTTCACAGCACAATGATCCGAGACGCCTTGAGAGCTGGCAGAGACATTCCGCACAGTTGGCTGGCGCCGGGCCTGCGCGTGACGGACTACCTCGTTTACGCCGATACTGGGCAGGTTTCACTGGCCGATCAACAACAGAGGAGTGCATAGGTGAGCGAAGAACGAAGAGGCGCCATCCAGTCGGTCGATGTCGGAATACTTCGATTCAGCCGCGAACTTGGTCGGGCACAGATACTGGTTCACAAGCGTCTCAATTCGGATGAGCCCTATTTCGGGCAATGGGCAATTCCAGGCTTGGTCATCAACGGTGACACCGAGGATCAAAGCCTGGAGGCCGCCATCGAGCGCCTCATCCATTCTCCTAAAGTGGGTTTCCCGATCAGTCATTGCGAGCAGGTAGTGACAGTGGGTAATGCGGTGCGTGATCCGAGGGGCTGGGCCACGACCACGGTCTATATGGCAATGGTTGATGACACGGTAGAAATCGAAGGCGACAAGCAGTGGGTCGACCTCGTGTCGGCAAGTGAGAAGGGATTCCTGCTGGCGTTCGATCACAACGAGCTCGCCGCAAAAATAAGAGCGCGCCTGGCGGGTAAATTCCGGTACACCAGCATCGGGTTCGCCATGCTGCCCATGAAGTTCACCATGACTGACGTCATCACCCTCTTCTCGGTGGTGCGAGGCATCAAGCCGGGTAAGGGTAAGACCAGCATTATTCAACGCGTGAAAAAGATGATCGACGCCAAGCTCATTGCGCTGACAGAAGAAACTGTCCAGCCGGCGATGGGCCGCCCACAAAACCTTTACCTCAAACTCAAGCCGCAAGTGATTGTCGAGTTTGATCGCGCACTGTCAGATGACTAAGGCTCAAGACCATGAATGCACCCGTCAACACGATTCAGACCCTGTTGGAAACGCCGTTTTTCAAGGTGATCAAGCGGGGTAAGTACTACGTCGTCACCGAGGCCTACGAGGTTAATGCTGCCGTGATCCTGGCAAGGGACACTGAAGGTCGATATTTGCTGGTGCAGCATTACCGTGGCGCGATCGATCAAGACTCGCTGGAGGCGCCTCGAGGTGGGCGTAACAAGAATGAGACGCTGGCGCAAACCGCTAAACGTGAGTTGCTCGAAGAGACCGGGTACACGTCGCAATCCTGGACTCTCCTCGGGAAACTGCATACCAACACCTCGCTGATTCAAAGTGCGGTCGAAGTGTATTTGGCGACCGACGCGGTGCAAGTGACAACGGAAACGGACGGTGAGACGAAAGGCACCCTGGCTTACACCGGGCAGGAGATAAAGGCCTTGATCCGCGCCGGCAAGATCACGGATGCGCATACCCTGTCTGCCTGGGCAATGTTGTAAGTCGGGCGCAGGCGGCTATCCGGTTGGATATCGAGGTTCAAGAGGGGGGCTTTCCTGGTCTTGTTATGACGCCGGGTTGGCCTGGCTCCAGCCCCTATCCCAGTTCGTGGCTCAGCAGATCAATCAGATGATCCATGGTGACGCGAACAGCGGGGGAGCGCCGTACGTCAGCGTGAATAGACATCCAGATATCCCGGGACTTCGGTTCGTCCTGCAGCTCAATCCTGACCAGCGTCTTGTCTCGATCAGCGAGAAAACAGGGCAGTATTGCCACGCCGATGCCCGTTTGTGCGGCGGCCAGTTGCGTTGCAACGTCGCTGCTTTGAAATACAAAGGGCCGCCCATCAGCAAACTGCTGTATCCAGCGCTGTTTTCCAGAGAGTCAGTGCAAGGCCGGCAGTGGCCCAGGCGTTGAGCGTGGAAGGGTCACCCCATGCTTTGCGTCCTTTGCGGGGCGTTTCCCCTTGAAGGTTATCACCGTCATGTCTCTGGAGTTTCTTGGCCTTGGGTGCGGGGGGAGGCTGGGTGATATCAGCTAGGGGCGGCGAATCAGTGGGGGGATGTTCAGAAACAAGAAAGCCCGCACAGGGCGGGCTTCTTGGGGTGTTTCGTAGACTGTCTGAGACAGGTCTAGATTGCTATTTGGTGGAGCCGGGGGGATTTGAACCCCCGTCCGCCAGTACTCCGCTGTCGGTACTACATGCGTAGCCGTGTCTATTAAGTTAACCCTCAGCGACCCGACGGGCAGGGTGCTTTGGGCGAGTTGTGTAAGTTTTAGCCGCTTCGTCCACAACGTACTGCACGGCGATTCTGTTCTATATGACAATCACTTTGGGTTTACAGACATCCCCTGATGATTGCTGGACCCGAAGGTACCAGAAGCTCAGGATCTAAAGCTGCTTACGCAGCGAGAGAGAATTCCTGGCCGTAGGTTTCGTCATTGGCAACTATAAGTAGTTGCAACAGTGGATTTACGAGTTCTGTTACCAACTCGGCATGCACCTAAAGTTTCGCAACCGGCGTCGAATCCTAAACGGCCCCGAGCCCACTGCTCTGTGAATCAATTTGAGCAGCAAGCCTGTGTAGTGTACGCCAACGCAGGGCATAAGGCCAACCCGAAGGTTGGCCGGCTACGGGTCAGCCCTGGTTTCCGCTGGAAATTTTCTGGATTCTTTGCAGCGCCTGGGTTGTTTCATCGACGCACTTCTTGTCGTTGCCTGCTTTTTGGGCGGCTTGTGCACGAGCCTGCATCGCTTTGATGTTGTTTGTAGTGTTCTCGGAGGTCGCGGGCAGAGTGGTGATCGAGTCTTCGAGCTTTTGCAGGTTCAGGTCACAAAGATCCTTGTCCGCGGCAAACGCCGGCGAGGCCAGCATTGCAGCGGTAATGAACAGTCCAGCCAGGGCAGTACGCTTCATGGGTATCTCCTTGTGCATGATGGCTCGGAGCAGCCAGATCGTGAGGCCGCCACCGAGGTCGGTGATAAGCCTCTTTCAGCGAGGCCTGAGCAAATGACTATAGACGTGCACAGGAATTCGGTTTTTTTCGTCAGCGTACGAATCAATCCAAGAGTGGGGCGCAGATACTGAAAAGGGGCGAATCGCCCCTTTTCAGTGTGGTCCGGTTCTTACGTCGAGCGTGCTCGGGTCACCCGGTCCACCAGGTAAACCAACCCGTGATAATCAATCCCGCCATGCTGGCTCAGGCCGATTTCACAGGTGCGGCTGGTGGAAATGCCTTCACTGCAAAACTGCACGGCGTCTTTCAGTGTGCGCAGCGAGTGAGCGTTCAGCTCCGGCGTGGTGAACCCCTTGTCGCCCGCAAACCCGCAGCAATGAATGCCTTCCGGAATCACCACGTTTTTACTGCAGCGCCGCGCCAGATCAATCAGCGCCTGGCTCTCGCCCAGGTGCTGAGTGCTGCACGTGACGTGCACCGCAATCGGTGCTTCCTGTGGGGTGAAGTCCAGGCGATCCATCAAGTGCGTACGGATGAAACGCACCGGGTCGTACAAGTCCAGCCGCACCTCGCCGAGGTCTTGCACCAGGCGCAATGTGCAGGGGCTGGTGTCGCAATAGATCGGATCAAGCCCGCCGCGACTGGCATGCAGCAGCGCGCCGATCAGTTCCTGGCGCTTGTGCTCGGCCTGTTCCGCATAGCCTTTGGAGGCGAATGGTTGACCGCAGCAGAGGCTGTCCTGATTGTCCGGCGAAACGACCTGGTAACCGGCCTTTTCCAGCAGGCCACGGGTTTTGTCGTACAGCGACATCTGCTCTTGGTCGCCGGCCGCCGGGCCCATGACCCGCGACACGCACGCCGCCAGATACACCACGCGCGGGCGCTCGTCAGCCACTGTCGGGCTGAAACGAATCGCACGTTCCGGTTGTGGCATGGCGTTGGTCCACTGCGGGATCTTCCCTTTGGAGCGCTGGGTTAGCGCAGCAGAAATCTTCGCCAGTCGTGGTGCGCCTAGCAGCATTCGCGCACCGTTGGCCACATGCAGAGTGAAACGCGCACCTTGCAGCGCGGTGGCGAAATGTCCTTCAAGCCAGTTGGCGGTTTTCGTACGAGTGGCGGTGCGGCTGCGCAGCTTTTTCACCAGGTCGCCGGTATTGATGCCGACCGGGCAGCGTTGAGCGCATAACCCGGTGGCGGCGCAGGTGTCGAGGCCTTGGTATTGATAAGCCGCTTCCAGTTCCGTGGAGTCGATGCCCGCGCGTTTTTTCGCCTGAATATCACGCCAGATCACGATGCGCTGGCGCGGGCTCAATGTCAGGCCTTTTGACGGGCAAACCGGTTCGCAGAAACCGCACTCGATGCACTTGTCCACAATCTCGTCGGCGGCGGGCAGCGGTTTGAGGTGTTTAAGGTGAATCTGTGGATCTTCGCTGAGCACCACGTCCGGGTTGAGGATGCCGCTGGGGTCGAGCAGGCGTTTGAGCTGCCACATCAACTGGTAGGCATCGCTGCCCCATTCCAGCTCGACGAAGGGCGCCATGTTGCGACCGGTGCCGTGTTCGGCTTTCAGCGAGCCACCAAACTCCACGGCGACCAGTTGCGCTACGTCGTCCATGAACGCCTGGTAGCGTGCGACTTCTTCCGCGCTGTTGAAGCCTTGGGTGAAGACGAAGTGCAGATTGCCTTCCAGTGCGTGTCCGAAAAGGATCGCTTCGTCGTAGTGATGTTTGTCGAACAGTTCGATCAAGCGGTTCACGCCGACGGCCAGTTGTTCCACCGGGAAGGTCACGTCTTCGATGATCACTGTGGTGCCGGTTTTTCGCACCGCGCCGACGGCGGGGAAGGTGTCTTTGCGGATCGCCCAGAGCTTGGCGTTCTCGGCCGGGTCTTCAGTGAAATCGACCTGTTTTTCCACCGGGAATGACGCCAGCGACGACATGATCTGCGCGAGTTGTTCGTGCAGCAATGAGGACGATGCCGCGCGGGACTCGATCAGCAAGGCGCAGGCATTGGCCGACAGTTGCTGGACGAAAGCCGGCATGCCGGGTTTGTCCTGCACCGAGCGCAGGCTGCGGCGGTCGAGCAGTTCCACGGCCGAAACCGGTTGGCTTTTCAGCACGGTCACGGCGTTGCAGCAGGTTTCCACGTCGGGGAAAACGATCAGTGCCGAGGCTTTGTTCGGATGGTCGATCACCGTGTCGTAGGTCACCGCGCTGATGAACCCTAGCGTGCCCTCGGAGCCCACCAGCAGGTGGCTCAAGATATCCACCGGTTCGTCGAAGTCCACCAGGGCATTGAGCGACAGCCCGGTGGTATTTTTCAGGCGGTATTTGTGGCGGATTCTCGCGGCAAGCTCGGCATTGGCGCGAGTCTGGCGACCCAATGTCGCTAGACGCTCCAGCAGCTCGGCGTGGCTGCTGCGAAATGCAGCGACACTGGCGGCGTCTTCGGTGTCGAGACGACTGCCGTCGGCCAGTACCAAACGAATCCCGGCCAGGGTGTGGTAAGTGTTTTGCGCCGTGCCGCAGCACATGCCGCTGGCGTTGTTGGCGACGATGCCGCCGATTTTGCAGGCGTTGATCGACGCCGGGTCCGGGCCGATCTTGCGCCCGAACGGTGCCAGCCAGGCGTTCGCCTGCGCGCCGATCACACCCGGTTGCAGGCGAATTTGTGTGCCTTGACCGCGAATCTCGCGAGCGTTCCAGTTATCGCCGAGCACGATCAGCACCGAATCGCTGATAGCCTGGCCAGAAAGGCTGGTGCCAGCGGCGCGGAAGGTCACCGGAACTTGATCGCGCTGCGCCAGTTCAAGCAGCGCGACCACTTCGTCTTCGGACTCGACGCGGATCACCAGTTTCGGGATCAGCCGGTAGAAACTCGCATCGGTGCCGAAGGCCAGGGTGGAGAGCGGGTCGTCGAAACGCCGCTCCTGAGGAATCAGTTGCTGCGCATCACGCAGGAAAGTCGCCGGTAGGCTCATTGGTCCTCCAGGATCAATACCACCAGGTCTTTCGGGCCGTGGGCGCCGTACGCCAGGACTTGTTCGATGTCGGCGGTTTTCGACGGTCCGGACACCAGCAGCGCGTTGGTTGGCATGCCTTGGGCCCAGTTGAATTCGCGTTGCACCTGATAGAAGTTGTCGCGGATTTCACTGGCCTTGAGCAGGGCGAAATGCACTGGCGGCACCAGGCTCATCAGTCGTGGCTCTTCGCGGGTTGGCCAGATAATCAGGCTACCGGTGGCGGCAATGGCGCCGAGGGTGGTGGTCAGGCTGGCCTGGGTGTCGTTGAACAGCTCGGCTTTCCATTCTTCTACCGGGCGGTCGTAGGCCTTGAGTGTCGGCAGCTCGGGATTGTTCGCCCAATGCTGAGTGATCCGTTGACCATGAGGCGTAGTGGGTGCGATCAGCAGGCTTGGCAACTGACGGTCACGCAGCAACTGCGCGAGCAGCGCAGGCCAGTCTTGTTCGCGGGTCAGGTGGATTTCGGTGTGCACCGCTTCCATCAACTTGCGCAGCTGTGGGATGCGTTGTTCCGGCGTGTAGGTGTAGGGCTCGGTCACCAACGCTTCATCGAAGTTGTCAGGCACTGGCGTGGTACCGGTCAGGCTGTTCCGAAGTTTGGCGAGAATGTTCTGCTTGGCGCTCATCAACGATCTCCCTGTTTGGCCAAGTGCTCGCGGGCCATGTTGTGCAGTGAACGAGCGGCGGGTTTCGGCGCGCTATGGTTTTGCGTCCATGGGCCAACGTTGCTCGGCGTGAGGGCGCGCAGGCGGGTGGCGAAAAAACCGAACAGTCGATACAGCGTCGGGGAACTGTTGAGTTTCGCCCAGGCGTTCCAGATGAAACGTTCTTTGCGCGAATATTTGCTGCCCTGGCCACGCATGACTTGATGGGGGCTGTCCGGGGCTTTGACGTTTTCTTCGCGTAGGCGCCGCAGCAGTGCCGGGATCGGAATTTTTACCGGGCAGACTTCACCGCAGGCACCGCACAGTGATGATGCGCTCGGGTGGTCCGGGACTTTTGCCAGGCCGACCATGTGCGGGGTAATGATTTTGCCGATGGGGCCAGGGTAAACCTCGCCATAGGCGTGGCCGCCGATGCGGGTGTAAACCGGGCAATGGTTCATGCAGGCGCCGCAGCGAATGCAGTTCAGGGTCTGGCGCAGTTCACTGTCGGCAAATGCCTGGCTGCGACCGTTGTCCAGCAGCACCAGGTGCACTTCTTGCGGGCCGTCCAGCTCATGCTCTTTGCGCGGGCCGGAAATCATGTTGACGTAAGTGGTGATCGGCTGGCCGAGGGCCGAGCGGGTCAGCAACGACAGCAGCGGTACGACATCGCGCAGGTTTTCGACGACTTTCTCGATCCCGGTGACGGCGATGTGCACGGGCGGCACGGTGGTCGACATGCGGCCGTTGCCTTCGTTTTCCACGAGCAGCAGGGTGCCGGTTTCGGCCACGGCGAAGTTGACGCCGGAGACGCCGATGTCCGCCTCGAAGAATTTCTGCCGCAAGACTTTGCGGCCGATCTGAATGAGTTGGTCAACGTCCTTGGTGTACTCCACGCCAAGTTTGTCGTGGAACAAGGACGCGACCTGACCGGCATTCTTGTGGATCGCCGGCATAATAATGTGTGAAGGCTTCTCGTGATCGAGCTGGACAATGAATTCGCCCATGTCCGACTCCAGGCATTCAACACCTTGAGCCGCGAGGACATGGTTCATCTCCATCTCTTCGCTGACCATCGATTTGCCCTTGATCACTTGCCGCGCCTCGTGAGCACGGATGATCGATAAGACGATGCCATTGGCCTCGTCCACCGTTTCCGCCCAGTGCACTGTCACACCGTTGCGGGTCAGGTTCTGTTCCAGTTGCTCGAGCAACTCAGGCAACCTGGATAACGCGCGGGCACGGACTGCATTGCCCAGGGCGCGTAGGTGTTCTCGCTCATGGGCATCGCTGAAAGACGCTGCCCGTTTTGCCATCAGTGAATCCATCGCACTGCGAAAGTTGTTTCGCAATTGCGTGTCAGCCAAAGCCTCGTGAGCCCGGGCGCGAAAATCTTCTTCGACGGTAACCGTCGGAATCAGCGTCGGGTTGCTCATAAAGCACCTCCGGTACGCTGCCAGAGGAAGCTGGCCAGATGTTGGCCGCGCAACGCTTCTTTCTGTTTTTCCAGCGAGCCGTTGATGTTCATCAAGCAGCCGCAGTCAGCGCTCAGCACCGTGTGTGCGCCGGACTCCTTCAGTGCTTTGGTCTTGTCAGCGACCATTGCACCGGAAATGTCTGGCATTCGGACGCTGAATGTCCCACCGAAGCCACAGCATTCGCTTTCGTGGCTGTGCTCGACCCGTTCCACGTTGCTTAGCTGCGACAACAATTCGCGACCGTGCAGGTGGGTGTTCATTTCGCGCCGTGCCGAACACGATGTGTGCAGCGCCACTTTCACCGGAGTGCCGCTGTCCTTGAGCTGCACCTTGCAGACGAACAGCAGAAATTCGGCCAGTTCATAGGTCCGCGCCGCGAGGGCCTGGACTTGTTTAAGGGTGGCCGGCTCGTCCTTGAACAAATCGGCGTAATGTTCACGCAACATGCCCGCGCAGGAACCCGACGGCACCACCACCGGATAATCTCCGGCAAACAGCGCCAGTTGCGAGCGCGCTACAGTCCGGGCCTGTTCGGTGTAACCCGAGGTGTAGGCCGGTTGTCCGCAGCAGCTTTGCCCTTGTGGGTACTCCACGCGAATGCCTTCGCGTTCGAGCAGGTGAATCGCGTCCATCCCGGCTTCGGGGTAGAACAGGTCAACCACACATGTGCCGAACAGGTAGACCCGCTGCGGTTTTTCGCTGGGGTACTGACGCGGTTCAGGCAGTGGCGGGGCGACACGGGTCGCGTTCGGCACGGCGTTGTAAAAAAGCTCGCTCATCAGGCGTGTCTCCGGGTGGTCCCGGTTATCCGTCCGCTGAGGCTGCTGACTATAAAGCGGAAAGCTTTCAGCAGCCTTGCAGACCGGGTTGTGAGTCGCTGACGCGGGGGGCAAAACCCTGCGTCGGTTCTTTCTGTGTTGCTTGTGGAATTAGTGCACCAGCATGCCGGTGAACCAGTAGGCCTGGGCCAGCGTAATCAGGCCGACAATCGTGGCAAAGAATAGGCTGTGCTTGAGGGTGAAGCGGAACAGGTCGGATTCCTTGCCCACCAGGCCGGTCGCAGCGCAGGCCACGGCAATCGATTGTGGTGAAATCATCTTGCCGGTCACGCCGCCGCTGGTGTTGGCGGCGACGAGCAATACGTCACTGACGCCGATCTGGTGCGCGGTGGTTGCTTGCAGCGAACTGAACAGTGCGTTGGACGAGGTGTCCGAACCGGTCAGAAACACGCCGAGCCAACCGAGGAATGGCGAGAAGAACGGGAAGGCTGCCCCGGTGGCTGCCAGTACCAGCGCCATGGTCGATGACATGCCCGAATAGTTGGTAACGAAGGCGAAGGCCAGCACCATGCCGATCGACAGAATAGGCCAGCGCAGTTCATAGAAAGTTTCTTTTAAAGTGGTCAGACCAGTTTTGAAGTTGATCTTAAGGATCAGCATCGAGATCAGCGCAGAGAAGAAAATCGCCGTGCCGGTCGCAGAAATCGGGTCGAGCTTGAACACCGCTGGAATGGCTGTCGGGTTGGTCACGATCGGCGCCACCTTGATCACCATTTGATCAAGGTGCGGGATGGCGAAGTTGAACACCCAGCTATACATCGAGCCGCCGGCAGCGAACATTGCCTTGAAGGGTTTCAAGGTCCAGATGGTCACCAACACGGTGAGAATCAGGAACGGGGACCAGGCCTTGAGGATTTCGCCAAAGCTGTACGGCGAAGCGACGGTGGTGCGTTTCTGGCCAAAGCCACCGACGCTGGCGGTGACGACGGTGTCCGAGGTGACGCCGGCAATCTGCGCGCCTGCAGTCCGTTTTGGCTGCCAGACTTTCAGGAACAGTGTCAGGGACACCAGGCTGGCCAGGGCGGAGGTGATGTCCGGCAGCTCCGGGCCAATGAAGTTCGACGTGAAGTATTGGGTGACGGCAAAGCTCAGGCCAGCGACCAGTGCGGCGGGCCAGGTTTCGCGCACACCGCGCAGACCGTCCATCATGAACACCAGCCAGAACGGCACGAACAACGACAGCAGTGGCAGTTGGCGACCGGTCATGGCGCCGATCTTGAACGCGTCGATGCCCGTCACCTGGCCGGCCACGATGATCGGAATCCCCAGGGCGCCGAACGCCACCGGGGCGGTGTTGGCGATCAGGCACAGGCCTGCGGCGTACAGCGGGTTGAAACCAAGGCCAACCAGCAACGCGGCGGTGATCGCCACGGGGGCGCCGAAACCGGCAGCACCTTCCAGGAAGGCGCCGAAGCAGAAGCCGATCAGCAGCACTTGCAGGCGCTGGTCGTCGGTGATCGACAGCACCGAGCTGCGGATCACTTCGAACTGGCCACTCTTGACCGTCAGTTTGTAGAGGAATACGGCGGCGACGATGATCCAGGCGATCGGCCACAGCCCGTAGGCGAAGCCATAACCGGCGGCGGCAAACGCCATGTCGACTGGCATCTGGAAGGCAAAGATTGCTACCAGAATCGACAGCGCCAGGGTAATGCTCCCGGCGACGTGCCCTTTGAGGCGGAACACGGCCAAGGCCAGGAAGAAGAATACGATGGGGATAACGGCCGCGAGCGCGGATAAGCCAAGGCTGCCGAGTGGGCTGTAAAGCTGTTGCCAGGTTTGCATGTGGGGTGGCCCCTAATTGTTGTTGGTCAGGCACTGTCAGCGTTCTTGGATAATTGGTAATACCAATTTACAATCGCTGTCGGCTAGGTTAAAAGCCTTCAGCGTGGTGTGTCAATTTGTCGCCCTGAAACTTTTGTCGAATGAGCGGTGCAGAGGGCATCTGATCTGTTTGATCAATCGCTGTCTGGTAGGTGCTGGCACGGCGGCAATAGGCCAGAATAGAGAGCCCGGCGAGCTGTCGGGATCGTGGAGAAATGAGTTATGGGGTTTGATCAGATTCGTCAGCGCCGTTTGTCTGACGATATTGTCGAGCAGCTCGAGGGGATGATTCTCGAGGGCACGCTGAAGTCCGGTGAGCGCCTGCCGGCCGAGCGGGCATTGGCCGAGCAGTTCGGCGTGTCACGTCCTTCGTTGCGCGAGGCAATTCAGAAGCTGGCGGCCAAAGGGTTGCTGGTCAGTCGCCAGGGCGGCGGCAATTATGTGGTCGAATCTTTGGGGTCAACATTCAGCGACCCGTTGTTGCAGTTGCTGGAGAGCAACCCCGAAGCCCAGCGCGATCTGTTGGAGTTTCGTCACACCCTGGAAGCGTCCTGTGCCTACTACGCTGCGCTACGGGCGACCGATGTTGATCGCGAGCGCTTGACCTCGGCGTTTGAAGAATTGCAGGACTGCTATACCCGTCATGACGAAGTAAGCCGGGCGGAAGAGGGCGCGGCGGATGCGAAATTCCACCTGGCCATTGCCGAAGCCAGTCACAACGCGGTGTTGCTGCACACCATTCGCGGGCTGTTTGATCTGCTCAAGCGCAACGTGGTGACCAACATCGGCGGCATGTACAAACAGCGCACCGAAACCCGCGACATGCTGATCAGTCAGCACCGGGATTTGTATCAGGCGATTATCGAGGGGCATGCGGAGCAGGCGCGGGAAGTTTCCAGCCGACATATTTTGTATGTGCAGGAAGTGCTCGAGGAGGTGCGTCAGGAAGTGCAGCGCATGGCTCGGGCGGAGCGGCGCAAGGGGATGTAGTCAGTTTACTGTGGCGAGGGAGCTTGCTCCCGCTGGGGCGCGAAGCGGCCCCCTGGGTCAGTACCGTTAAGCAGATCGTTTACGACTGCTTCGCAGCCGAGCGGGAGCAAGCTCCCTCGCCACAAAAGTCGCGTTCAGGTCGGAAGATTAATCTTCCTTGCCCTTGTTCCGCACAGCGCGCTGCAACTCGCGGCCGGCGTCGCGTTCGCGCTCGGTGTCACGCTTGTCGTATTCCTTCTTGCCCTTGCCCAGAGCGATCTCGCACTTGACCATGTGCTTGCTCCAGTACCAGGACAGGCACACGCAGGCATAACCTTTTTGCTGCACGGCTGCGGCCAGCTTTTCCAGCTCGCGCCGGTTGAGCAGCAATTTTCGGGTGCGGGTCGGGTCGGCGATGACGTGGGTGCTGGCGGTCATCAGGGGCGTAATGTGGCTGCCGAGTAGCCAAGCTTCGCCATCCTTGAGCAGCACGTAACTGTCAACCAGTTGCAGCTTGCTTGCCCGCAGACTTTTTACTTCCCAGCCGGCCAGGACCAGACCAGCCTCGAATCGATGTTCGATGAAGTAATCGTGTCGCGCCTTTTTATTCTGCGCGATGGTCCCTGTAGGGTGTTTCTTCTGTTTAGCCATAGGGGCGGCATTATAGGCAGTTGCACGCGAGTCGGCTACGGTGAACCTGCGTGCTTGAGCGCATTGAGTGAATCCCGGACAATGCGCCCTCTTTTTTGAACGCTTGGGCGTGATAACGATGTCGACAGACAAGGTTTCTGTCCACGGCAGTTGGGCTAGCCGCTGGGTCTTCATACTCGCTGCGACCGGTTCGGCCGTGGGCCTGGGTAGTATCTGGAAATTCCCCTACATGGTCGGCGTCTATGGCGGCGGCGCGTTCGTGCTGGTGTTTCTGGCCTGTATCGCGCTGATCGGCGTGCCGGTGATGTTGGCCGAAACCCTGATCGGACGTCGTGCGCGGCAAAGTCCTGCAAATGCCTTGAAGGTGCTGGCGCTGGAGGCCGGGCATTCGGCGAAGTGGTCCTGGGGCGCGTTTGCCGGGATGATCACGGCGCTGCTGATCCTGTCTTTCTATAGTGTGGTGGGCGGCTGGTCGCTCGACTACATCATCGACATGGGCCGTGGAGACTTCCAGGGCGTCACGGCGGATCAGGTCGGCGCGTACTTTAATGGGGTTATCTCCGACCCGTGGCGGCTGACGTTGTGGCACACCATCTTCATGCTGCTCTCGGCGGTCGTTATTGCCAAAGGCGTGGTTGCCGGGCTTGAGCGCAGCCTGAGAATCATGATGCCCATGCTGTTTGTGATGCTGGTGATTCTGCTGGGTTACAGCCTGACCACCGGGCATTTCATGGATGGCGTGCATTTCATGTTCGACTTCGACTCGTCGAAGGTGCTCGATGGCTTGCTGCCGGCCATGGGGCATGCGTTCTTTTCCCTGAGCGTGGGCGTCGGTTCGATCATGATCTACGGCGCTTACATGCCGAAGAACTCGTCGATCTCCGGGACGATTGTCGGTGTTGCACTGCTCGATACGTTCGTGTCGTTGCTGGCCGGCCTGGCGTTGTTTCCGATTGTGTTCGCTGCAGGCCTGAACCCGAGCGAAGGGCCGGGGCTGATGTTCGTCAGCCTGCCATTTGCCTTTGGGAACGTGGCGTTCGGTCAATTGATGGGTGTGGTTTTCTTCGTGCTGGTGGCGATTGCTGCCTGGAGTTCGGCGATTTCGTTGCTTGAGCCGATGGTGGCTTATCTGGTTGAGCGGACCAAGATCCGTCGCGGCTGGGTCACGTTCTGGCTGGCGTTCAGTTGCTGGTTCGTTGGCCTGGGTACGGTGTTCTCCTTCAATATCTGGAAGCAGGCCAAGTTTTTCGTGAACGATGGCGGGGTTTTTCACCTCTACCAATGGGGTGCCGAGCACGGTCTGGATTTCTTCGGCGTGATCGACTTCTTTACTTCGCGGATCATGCTGCCGCTGGGCGGCTTGTGCTTTGTGGTGTTTGCCGGTTGGGTCATGGGGCGTGAAACCGTGCGCGATGAGCTGTCGATTCGCAGCCCTGTATTGTTCGCCCTGACCTTGTTCTTGATGCGCTATGTGGCGCCCATCGGCATTCTTGTAGTGTTTGCCGCCCAGCTGTGGAAGTGACGCTGACATGACGACTCATATTCAACGTTCGGCCCTGTTGCCGTACCCGGCGCAGGCGCTCTATGACCTGGTCAATGACGTGGCGCACTACCCGGAGTTTCTGCCGTGGTGCTCGTCGGCCGAAGTACTGGAAAGCTCCGATGTGCACATGCGTGCCAGTGTCGGTGTCGCCAAGGCCGGTTTAAGCCAGCATTTCGTCACGCGTAATACGCTGGTGCCAGGGCATTCGATCGAGATGAACCTTGAGGAAGGGCCGTTCAATCAATTGCACGGTGTCTGGACGTTCAAGTCGCTGGGGGCGAAGGCCTGCAAGATCAGTCTCGATCTGTCTTTCGATTACGCGGGGCCGATTGTTCGGGCAACCCTGGGGCCATTGTTTAACCAGGCAGCCAACACGCTGGTCGATGCTTTCTGTCAGCGTGCCAAGCAATTGTATGGTTGAGTCGTTGATTGAGGTCGAGGTGGTGTATGCCGCCGTCGACCGTCAGGAACTACTCATCGTGTCGGTGCCAGTCGGCTCAACAATACGAGCGGTTTTGTTGAGGTCGGGGATTGGCGAGCGGTTCCCGGAGCTCGATCTGACGACCTGTCCGGTTGGAATCTTCGGCAAGGTCATCGCCGATCCGCAGCAGCGTGAAGTGTTGGCGGGTGATCGGATCGAGATTTACCGGCCTCTGCTGGCTGACCCCAAGGAAGTGCGTCGTCTGCGGGCGGCCAAGGCTGCAGCCGAGGCCAAGGCGCGGGATCAGTAGATTTCCGGATGCGTAGACAACAAAAAGCCCGGACATGCCGGGCTTTTTGTTGTGTCGCCATTTATTGCGGCGAGGTGTCCAACGGTTCTGGTGTTGGCACCGGAACGGCTTTTACGCCGTCCACATCTTTCTGGATCTGATCCAGCAGGGAGCCCGGCTTGACCGGTTTCTCTGGTTTCGGCTTCTCGACGTTTTCAGCAGGAGCGGTCACGGTCGTGGCGCTGTCCTTGCCGAGAATGGCTTCGTCGCGGCTCACGCCAGGCATGAAGTCGCCCGACAGGCTGACGAGTTGGTCGTTGGCGTTGAAGATAACGCTGACGCGTTCCTGTTGGCGCTCACCGCCGCCTGGCTGCAGGCTATACAAATAATCCCAGCGATCGGCATGGAACGTGTCGGTCAGCAGAGGGTTGCCCATAATAAACCGTACTTGCCGACGGGTCATTCCCGGGCGTAACTGGTCTATCATGTCCTGCGTGACGACATTGCCCTGCTGGATGTCGATTTTGTAAACCCCGGGGAATGAACAACCGGCGAGTGCGAGCAGTCCCACGAAGGTGAAACTGGTTAGCAAGAGCTTGGTGTTTTGCATCGGTGGGCGACTTCCACTATCTTGGCTGGGACAACGTAAACGCCGATCATACCCGCATTAAGAGAAGCTGCGAAGCAGCATCGCGAGAAAGCTGACCATGGTTGAAAATAGCGAACTACGCAAAGCCGGCCTCAAAGTGACCCTGCCACGGGTCAAAATTCTGCAAATGCTCGATTCCACCGAGCAACGTCACATGAGCGCCGAGGATGTTTACAAGGCGTTGATGGAAGCGGGCGAGGATGTCGGTCTGGCCACGGTTTACCGTGTTCTGACTCAATTCGAAGCGGCTGGCCTTGTGGTCCGCCACAACTTCGACGGCGGCCACGCGGTCTTCGAACTGGCTGATGGCGGTCACCACGACCATATGGTCAACGTGGAGTCTGGCGAAGTGATCGAATTCTTCGACGAAGAAATCGAAAAACTTCAGAAGGCGATCGTCGAGAAGCACGGCTACGAGATGGTGGATCACAATCTTGTGCTGTACGTACGCAAGAAAAAGTAAGCATGTCGCGCGGATTCAGGTCCGCGAAACGAACGAAGGCGACCCAAGGGTCGCCTTCGTGCTTTCTGTCGTTGATCAGATTTTTGCCGTCACGACCATTTTCTTTGCGTGGGCCAAGGATTCCTTGGTCAGGTCGATCCCGCCCAGCATTCGCGCTACTTCTTCTATCCGCTCGTTTTTGCTCAGCTTCGACACGGCTGTATGCGTAGCGTCGTGACCGCGAACCTTGTGCACAAATAGATGTTGATGACCCTGGGAGGCCACTTGCGGCAAGTGGGTGACCGTCAGCACTTGGCCGCGTTCGCCCAGGCGGCGCAGCAGTTGGCCGACAATTTCAGCCGTCGGGCCGCCGATGCCCACGTCCACTTCGTCAAATACCAGCGTCGGTACTCGTGAGGTTTGCGCGGTAATGACCTGGATTGCGAGGCTGATCCGTGACAGTTCGCCACCGGACGCGACCTTGGCCAGCGCTTTGAGCGGTTGTCCGGGGTTGGCACTGACCAGCAATTCCACCTGTTCCAGGCCGTTGGGTAGCAATTCGGTGCTGCTGTTGGGGCGCAATTCGATGGTGAAGCGACCGCCGGGCATGCCCAGGCGCTGGATCTCCTGTTCGACGGCGCTGGCCAGGCAGGTGGACGCCTGATGGCGCAGATCGCTGAGTTCTCGGGCTTTTTCCTGATAGTGTCGGGCGTATGCGCCCAGTTCTTCGCTTAGTCGCTCGATGGATTCATCGTTGGCATTGAGTGTTTCTATCTCGTCCAGCAGGCGCTGTTGGAGTTCCGCGACGTCAGTGGGTTGAATCCGGTGTTTGCGTGCCAGGGTGTAGATCGCGTCGAGGCGTTCTTCCAGTTGCTGGAGGCGTGCCGGGTCGGCGTCGAAGTTATCGAGGAAGCGGTTGAGTTCGCCGACTGCTTCTTCAACCTGGATCTGTGCGCTGGTCAGCAGGTTGGTCGCTTCGCCCAGTGCGACCACCGAATTATTGACGCTCGACAGGCGATTGAGGCTCGCGGTCAGGGCATTCAGGACATTGCCCGAGTCACTTTCGCTGCATTGTTCGACCACTTGGCGGCAAATGCCCAGCAAGGTTTCAGCGTTGGTAAGGTTTTTGTGTTCCTGCTCCAGGTGTTCCAGCTCGTTTTCACCGAGGCCCAGGTTTTCCAGTTCTTCGAGTTGATAGCTGAGCAACTGGTGGCGTGCGCGTTGCTCGTCGCCGGAGTTGGAAAGGCGTTCCAGTTCCTGGCGGGTCTGGCGCCAGCGTTGGGCGGCCAGTTGCACCTGGCGGGCGAGGTCCGTGGCGCCCGCGAATTCGTCGAGCAGTCGGCGGTGGGTGTCGGTTTTGAGCAGGGATTGGTGCTCGTGCTGGCTGTGGATATCGATCAGCAGTTCGCCGAGGGCTTTCAGATCGCCAAGCGGGCAGGGGCTGCCGTTGATGTAGCCGCGTGAACGACCTTCAGCGGTGATGACCCGGCGCAGGATGCACGGCCCTTCGCTTTCCAGGTCGCGTTCGGCCAGCCATGCGCTGGCTTCGGGGATGTCGGCAAGGTCGAAGGTGGCCAGGATATCGGCCTTGTCTGCGCCCGGGCGCACGACGCCGCTGTCGGCGCGGTCGCCGAGGGTCAGGCCCAAGGCGTCGAGCATGATCGACTTGCCGGCGCCGGTTTCCCCTGTGATCACGCTCATCCCGCGATCAAGTTCCAGATCGAGATGTTCAACGATGGCGTAGTTATGTACGGACAGGTGCACCAGCATAGAGGCCGCTCCCAGGCTTTAGGTCTGGTTATTTATACAGTGTTTTGTTTCTGGCTGACAATGCCTGCGTTTAGCTCGATTTGCTTGAGTGTCGGTTTTTTTTATTGCGAAGCAGAATGCTATCTCACGCACTTTTGTAAGGTTAATCACGCGTACCGCGACTTCAGCCCTTGAACCTGAAAATTGCGGCCCCATATACCGGGGCAGAAGCGCGAGTCGAGTTCGCGCACGATTTTGAAAGGAGAAATCTATGGCTGACGAACAGACGCTGGATACGCAAAATCTAGACGCCAATCAGGCTCCCCAAGCATCGGGTGAAGACCTGGTGGCTCGTGTACAAGTGCTCGAAGAGCAACTGGCTGGCGCTCAGGATCAGGCTTTGCGTGTTGCCGCCGATCTGCAGAACGTCCGCCGTCGCGCCGAGCAGGATGTAGAGAAAGCTCACAAATTCGCGCTGGAAAAATTTGCCGGCGACCTGCTGCCGATCATCGATAGCCTGGAGCGTGGCCTGGAGTTGTCCAACCCGGACGACGAAAGCATTCGCCCGATGCGTGAAGGCATCGAGCTGACCCTGAAAATGTTCCAGGACACTCTGAAGCGTTATCAGCTGGAAGCGATCGATCCGGAAGGCGAGCCGTTCAACGCCGAGCATCACCAGGCTATGGCGATGCAGGAAAGTGCCGACATGGAACCCAACAGCGTGCTGAAGGTGTTCCAGAAGGGCTACGTGCTCAACGGTCGTCTGCTGCGCCCGGCAATGGTCGTGGTCAGCAAGGCGCCAGCGCCGGTTTCGCCTTCGATTGACGAGCAGGCTTGAAATCCGCCGCAAGGCCCCCATTTATAAGTCAAGCGTTTAAGTGCTACCGCAGTTAGCCACCACTGCTGCGGCAACCAAATCCAAAGTTTCGGGAGAGTGAACATGGGCAAAATTATCGGTATCGACCTGGGGACTACCAACTCCTGCGTCTCCATTCTTGAAAACGGCAACGTAAAAGTTATCGAAAACGCCGAAGGCGCGCGCACCACGCCGTCGATCGTTGCCTACGCCAACGATGGCGAAATCCTGGTTGGCCAGTCGGCCAAGCGTCAGGCAGTGACCAATCCGCACAACACCCTGTACGCGGTGAAGCGTTTGATCGGTCGTCGCTTCGAAGAAGAAGTGGTTCAGAAAGACATTCAGATGGTCCCTTACAAGATCGTCAAGGCTGACAACGCCGACGCCTGGGTTGAAGTGAACGGCCAGAAAATGTCGCCGCCACAGATCTCGGCTGAAATCCTGAAAAAAATGAAGAAAACCGCCGAAGACTACCTCGGCGAAGCAGTGACTGAAGCGGTGATCACCGTTCCTGCTTACTTCAACGACAGCCAGCGTCAGGCGACCAAAGACGCCGGCCGTATTGCTGGCCTGGACGTAAAACGTATCATCAACGAACCAACCGCAGCCGCGCTGGCTTATGGTATGGACAAGGCCAAGGGCGATCACACCGTGATCGTTTATGACCTGGGCGGTGGTACTTTCGACGTATCGGTTATCGAAATCGCCGAAGTTGACGGTGAGCACCAGTTCGAAGTGTTGGCCACCAACGGTGACACGTTCCTGGGCGGTGAAGACTTTGACATTCGTCTGATCGACTACCTCGTTGACGAATTCAAGAAAGAAAGCGGCATGAACCTCAAAGGTGACCCGCTGGCGATGCAGCGCCTGAAAGAAGCCGCTGAAAAAGCCAAGATCGAGCTGTCTTCGAGCCTGCAGACCGACGTTAACCTGCCGTACATCACTGCAGACGCGACCGGTCCTAAGCACTTGAACGTGAAAATCTCCCGCGCCAAGCTGGAAGCGCTGGTTGAAGACCTGGTTCAACGCACCATCGAGCCTTGCCGCATCGCTCTGAAAGACTCGGGTATCGAAGTTGGCGCGATCAACGACGTGATCCTGGTCGGCGGCCAGACCCGTATGCCACTGGTTCAGAAACTGGTGACCGAGTTCTTCGGTAAAGAAGCACGTAAAGACGTGAACCCGGACGAAGCAGTTGCCATGGGTGCTGCTATCCAGGGCGCGGTATTGGCCGGTGACGTGAAAGACGTTCTGCTGCTCGATGTCAGCCCGCTGACCCTGGGTATCGAAACCATGGGCGGCGTGATGACCGCGCTGATCGAGAAAAACACCACGATTCCTACCAAGAAATCGCAAGTGTTCTCGACTGCCGACGACAACCAGGGCGCAGTGACCATTCACGTGCTGCAAGGTGAGCGTAAGCAAGCGGCTCAGAACAAGTCCCTGGGCAAGTTCGACCTGGCCGAGATTCCACCAGCGCCACGTGGCGTGCCACAAATTGAAGTGACCTTCGACATCGACGCCAACGGCATTCTGCACGTAGGCGCCAAAGACAAGGCCACTGGCAAGACTCAGTCGATCGTGATCAAGGCCAACTCCGGCCTGTCCGAGGAAGAAATTCAGCAGATGATTCGCGATGCTGAAACCAATGCCGACGAAGACCGCAAGTTCGAAGAGCTGGCCAGCGCCCGTAACCAAGGCGACGCCCTGGTTCACTCGACGCGCAAAATGATCGCTGACGCTGGCGACAAAGTGACGGCTGAAGAGAAGACTGCAATCGAAGCGGCCGTGGTTGCCCTGGAAGCCGCTGTTAAAGGCGACGACAAGGCTGCCATCGAAGCCAAGGTTGAGGAACTGTCGAAAGTCTCCGCTCCAGTGGCGCAGAAAATGTACGCCGAACAGGCTCAGCCAGCGGAAGGCGCGGCACCGCACGCTGAATCGGCTGAAAAGGCTGACGACGTTGTGGATGCCGAGTTCGAAGAAGTTAAAGACCACAAGTAAGTTGTTGGTCGGCCGGTTGACTGCCTTTGGGCGGTGACTGGTAGGATGTCGCCGCGCGGGAGCTTGCTCCCGCGTTGGCGTGTCTGGAGTAGACGAATTTTTACAGCATGCGACAAGGCTCGCACGCTGCTGGTATGGCCGAGGATGCTCCTGCTTTTCGAGCCGAAAGTACCAAATCGAATCAAAGACCAGGATCGTTGAATTGACGTGAGTTGGGTCCGGGCCTGTATTGGGGCTCAACGAGTTTGGCGAGGCTCAGGAGGGGTTTGCCGGACGTCCTTAAGAGTGCAAAGACTTATGGCAAAGCGTGACTATTACGAAGTATTGGGTGTTGAGCGTGGCACGAGCGAAGCGGACCTGAAAAAGGCCTACCGGCGCCTGGCGATGAAGCACCACCCGGACCGTAACCCCGACGACAAAGCGTCGGAAGAAAAATTCAAAGAGGCCAACGAGGCCTACGAAGTACTGTCCGACTCCAGCAAGCGCGCAGCGTACGACCAGTACGGTCACGCAGGTGTCGACCCAAGCATGGGTGGCGGCGGTGCCGGTTTTGGCGGTCAGAACTTCTCCGACATCTTTGGTGACGTGTTCAGTGATTTCTTCGGTGGTGGTCGCGGCGGTTCCCGTGGCGGCGCGCAGCGCGGCAGCGATTTGCGCTACACCCTGGAGCTGAATCTGGAAGAAGCGGTGCGCGGCACGACCGTGAATATCCGCGTTCCGACACTGGTCAACTGCAAGCCGTGCGACGGTTCGGGTGCCAAGAAGGGCTCCGCGCCAGTCACATGCCCGACATGCGGCGGCATCGGTCAGGTGCGCATGCAGCAGGGCTTCTTCTCGGTGCAGCAAACCTGCCCGCGTTGCCATGGCCAGGGCAAGATCATTTCCGATCCGTGCAACTCCTGCAACGGCGAAGGTCGTGTTGAAGAGTACAAGACCCTGTCGGTGAAAGTGCCGGCCGGTGTTGATACGGGCGACCGCATCCGCTTGTCTGGCGAAGGCGAGGCGGGTACTCAGGGTGGCCCGATGGGCGACCTGTACGTGGTGATCAACGTGCGCGAGCACGCGATCTTCCAGCGTGACGGCAAGCACCTGTTCTGCGAAGTGCCGATCAGCTTCGTCGATGCCGCATTGGGTGGTGAGCTGGAGATTCCGACCCTTGATGGTCGGGTCAAGTTGAAGATTCCTGAGGGCACGCAAACCGGCAAGCAGTTCCGGGTTCGTGGCAAAGGCGTTGCGCCGGTGCGTGGCGGTGGTGCGGGCGACTTGATGTGCCGCGTGGCCGTCGAAACGCCGGTTAATCTGGGTCGCCGTCAGCGTGAGTTGCTGGAAGAGTTCCGCAGCTCCCTGGCGGACGACAACAGCCATTCGCCGAAAACCACGGGGTGGTTCGAAGGCGTGAAGCGTTTCTTTGGCGATCTGTAAGGAGCCAGGTATGCGACGTATCGCGGTGATGGGCGCTGCCGGGCGCATGGGCAAGATTCTGATCGAGGCGGTGCAGCAGCGCTCGCCGCTTACGGGTCTGACGGCGGCCATCGTGCGCCCTGGCAGCTCGCTGATTGGCGTGGATGCGGGTGAGCTGGTCTCGCTGGGGCGTATCGGTGTGCCGCTGTCCGGTAACCTGGATGCAGTGGCGGATGAGTTCGATGTGCTGATCGACTTCACGCTCCCTGAGGTCATGCTGAAAAACCTGGCGTTCTGCCGCAAGGCGGGCAAGGCTATGGTGATCGGCACCACAGGGCTGGACGCTGCGCAAAAGCAGTTGCTGGCCGAAGCGGGCAAGGACATTGCGATTGTGTTCGCGGCCAACTTCAGTGTCGGCGTCAACCTGTCGCTGAAGCTGCTTGATATGGCGGCTCGCGTGCTGGGCGATGATGCCGATGTCGAAATCATCGAGGCTCATCATCGGAACAAGATCGACGCGCCTTCAGGTACGGCGCTGCGCATGGGTGAAGTGATTGCCAATGCGCTGGATCGTGACCTGCAAAAGGTCGCGGTCTATGGGCGTGAAGGCCATACCGGTGTGCGTGAGCGCGAAACCATCGGCTTCGCCACTGTTCGCGGTGGTGATGTGGTTGGCGATCATACGGTGCTGTTCGCCTGCGAGGGGGAACGACTGGAGATCACGCACAAGGCGTCCAGCCGGATGACCTTCGCCAAGGGCGCAGTGCGTGCCGCGCTGTGGCTCGAGGGGCGTGAGCCTGGCTTGTATGACATGCAGGACGTGCTCGACCTACATTGAGATGTGCCGAAAACAGGGTTTGAACTCAGGTTCGAACCCTGTTTTTAACCGCTAAGCGACGTCCTGTCGCATTCCCCTGCCTTTAAGGCTCTTTAGCGGTGGACCAAAAAAGCCTTTTTCTGTAAGCTACAGCTTTAGTGTGTCCACTAAAAGCGCGCAGATAATTCGATGAAGAAGCGGGGTGACGTGTCCATACGTCACTCCGCTTTTTTGCAACCTGCGATCGCCCCTTCAGGCTTTATTTACGGGAGGTCTTCTTGACTAAGCCAGCCATACTCGCCCTTGCTGATGGCAGCATTTTTCGCGGCGAAGCCATTGGAGCCGACGGTCAGACCGTTGGTGAGGTGGTGTTCAACACCGCCATGACCGGCTATCAGGAAATCCTTACCGATCCTTCCTACGCCCAACAGATCGTTACCCTGACTTACCCGCACATCGGCAATACCGGCACCACGCCGCAAGACGCCGAGTCCGACCGCGTCTGGTCGGCGGGGCTGGTGATTCGTGACCTGCCTCTGGTTGCGAGTAACTGGCGTAACACGATGTCCTTGTCCGATTACCTGAAAGCCAACAACGTTGTGGCGATTGCCGGTATCGACACTCGCCGCCTGACGCGCATCCTGCGTGAGAAAGGCGCGCAGAACGGCTGCATCATGGCGGGCGACAACATCTCTGACGAAGCGGCGATTGCAGCTGCGCGTGGCTTCCCTGGTCTGAAGGGCATGGATCTGGCGAAAGTCGTCAGCACCAAAGAGAAGTACGAGTGGCGCTCGACGGTCTGGGACCTGAAAACCGACAGCCACGCGACCCTCGATGCCAGCGAACTGCCGCATCACGTGGTGGCCTTCGACTACGGCGTCAAGCTGAACATCCTGCGCATGCTGGTCGAGCGTGGCTGCCGTGTGACCGTAGTGCCGGCGCAAACCCCGGCCAGCGAAGTCCTGGCACTCAAGCCGGACGGCGTGTTCCTGTCCAACGGCCCTGGTGATCCGGAGCCTTGCGACTACGCGATCCAGGCGATCAAGGACATCCTTGAAACCGAGATTCCGGTGTTCGGCATCTGTCTCGGTCACCAACTGCTGGCCCTGGCCTCCGGCGCCAAGACCCTGAAAATGGGTCACGGTCACCACGGTGCCAACCACCCGGTCCAGGATCTGGACACCGGTGTTGTCATGATCACCAGCCAGAACCACGGTTTTGCCGTAGACGAAGCGACCCTGCCAGCCAACGTACGCGCGATCCACAAGTCGCTGTTCGACGGCACCCTGCAAGGCATCGAACGTACCGACAAGAGCGCGTTCAGCTTCCAGGGTCACCCTGAAGCCAGCCCGGGTCCGAACGATGTAGCGCCACTGTTCGACCGCTTCATCAACGAGATGGCCAAGCGACGCTAACTGCTCGTCTTGATGTAGAGAAGTCGCCTGAGGGCGGCCCCGGAAGTCGGCGGCCCCTTCAGGTACTTCAACGATTGTTCAAGGCGGCCTCTCCCTAGGGATTGCCGTCGGACCTGCGGATTTGAGTGAGTACCCATGCCAAAACGTACAGACATAAAAAGCATCCTGATTCTTGGCGCTGGCCCGATCGTGATCGGCCAGGCTTGTGAGTTCGACTACTCTGGCGCCCAGGCCTGTAAAGCCCTGCGCGAAGAGGGTTACCGCGTCATCCTGGTGAACTCCAACCCAGCGACCATCATGACCGACCCGGCCATGGCCGACGCCACTTACATCGAGCCGATCAAGTGGCAGACCGTTGCCAAGATCATCGAGAAAGAGCGTCCGGACGCGCTGCTGCCGACCATGGGCGGCCAGACCGCTCTGAACTGCGCACTGGACCTGGAGCGCGAAGGCGTTCTGGAGAAGTTCGGCGTAGAGATGATCGGCGCCAATGCCGACACCATCGACAAGGCTGAAGACCGTTCGCGTTTCGACAAGGCGATGAAATCCATCGGCCTGGACTGCCCGCGTTCCGGTATCGCCCACAGCATGGAAGAGGCCAACGCGGTCCTCGAGAAGCTGGGCTTCCCGTGCATCATTCGTCCGTCCTTCACCATGGGCGGCACCGGTGGCGGTATCGCTTACAACCGTGAAGAGTTCGAAGAAATCTGCGCCCGTGGCCTGGACCTGTCGCCGACCAAAGAGCTGCTGATCGACGAATCGCTGATCGGTTGGAAAGAGTACGAAATGGAGGTTGTCCGCGATAAGAAGGACAACTGCATCATCGTTTGCTCGATCGAAAACTTCGACCCGATGGGCGTGCACACCGGTGACTCGATCACTGTTGCTCCGGCACAGACCCTGACCGACAAGGAATACCAGATCATGCGTAACGCCTCGTTGGCGGTACTGCGTGAGATCGGCGTTGAAACTGGCGGTTCCAACGTTCAGTTTGGCATCTGCCCGGACACTGGCCGTATGGTCGTCATCGAGATGAACCCGCGCGTGTCCCGTTCCTCGGCACTGGCTTCCAAAGCCACCGGTTTCCCGATTGCCAAAGTCGCGGCCAAACTGGCGGTGGGTTACACCCTGGATGAGCTGTCGAACGACATCACCGGCGGCAAGACCCCGGCGTCCTTCGAACCGTCCATCGACTACGTTGTGACCAAACTGCCACGCTTTGCCTTCGAGAAGTTCGCCAAGGCTGACGCTCGCCTGACCACTCAGATGAAGTCGGTGGGTGAAGTCATGGCCATCGGCCGGACGTTCCAGGAGTCCCTGCAGAAAGCCTTGCGCGGTCTGGAAGTCGGCGTTTGCGGCCTGGACCCGAAGCTCGACCTGAGCAACCCGGAAAGCATGAGCGTGCTCAAGCGCGAACTGACCGTGCCGGGCGCCGAGCGTATCTGGTACGTGGCTGACGCTTTCCGCGCCGGCATGACAGTCGAAGATATTTTCGGCATGAACATGATTGATCCCTGGTTCCTGGTGCAGATCGAAGATCTGATCAAGGAAGAAGAGAAGGTCAAGACGCTGGGCATGGCCAGCATCGATCGCGACATGATGTTCCGCCTCAAGCGCAAAGGTTTCTCCGATCAGCGTCTGGCCAAGCTGCTGGGTGTGACCGAGAAGAGCTTGCGTACTCATCGCCACAAGCTGGAAATTTTCCCGGTCTACAAGCGTGTTGACACCTGCGCGGCCGAGTTCGCCACTGACACCGCGTACCTGTACTCGACGTATGAAGAAGAGTGCGAAGCTGCGCCGTCGGGTCGCGACAAGATCATGATCCTGGGTGGCGGTCCAAACCGTATCGGCCAGGGCATCGAGTTCGACTACTGCTGCGTTCACGCGGCACTGGCGCTGCGCGAAGACGGGTACGAGACCATCATGGTCAACTGCAACCCGGAAACCGTGTCCACCGACTACGACACCTCCGATCGCCTGTACTTCGAACCAGTGACCCTGGAAGACGTGCTGGAAATCGTCCGCGTCGAGAAGCCAAAAGGCGTGATCGTCCAGTACGGCGGCCAGACTCCGCTGAAACTGGCCCGTGCTCTTGAAGCGGCAGGCGTGCCGATCATCGGCACCAGCCCTGACGCCATCGACCGTGCCGAAGACCGTGAACGCTTCCAGCAAATGGTTGAGCGCCTGAACTTGCGTCAGCCGCCAAACGCTACCGTGCGCAGCGAAGACGAAGCCATTCGCGCTGCCGGCAAGATCGGTTACCCGCTGGTGGTGCGTCCGTCCTACGTACTGGGCGGCCGTGCAATGGAAATCGTCTACGAAGAAGAAGAACTCAAGCGCTACCTGCGTGAAGCGGTTCAAGTGTCCAACGACAGCCCGGTGCTGCTGGACCACTTCCTCAACTGTGCCATCGAAATGGACGTCGACGCAGTTTGCGACGGCACTGACGTGGTGATCGGCGCGATCATGCAACACATTGAGCAGGCTGGCGTTCACTCCGGTGACTCCGCATGCTCCTTGCCGCCGTATTCGCTGCCTGGGCATATCCAGGACGAGATGCGCGAACAGGTCAAGAAAATGGCCCTGGAACTGGGCGTTGTCGGCCTGATGAACGTTCAGTTGGCGCTGCAAGGCGAAGACATCTACGTCATCGAAGTCAACCCGCGTGCTTCCCGTACCGTGCCGTTCGTGTCCAAGTGCATCGGTGTTTCCCTGGCAATGATCGCGGCTCGCGTCATGGCCGGTAAAACCCTGAAGGAAATCGGTTTCACCAAGGAAATCATTCCAAACTTCTACAGCGTGAAAGAGGCGGTGTTCCCGTTCGCCAAATTCCCTGGCGTTGACCCGATTCTCGGCCCTGAGATGAAGTCCACCGGTGAAGTGATGGGCGTGGGTGACACCTTCGGTGAGGCGTTTGCCAAAGCCCAGATGGGTGCCAGCGAACTGCTGCCGACCGGCGGTACTGCGTTCATCAGCGTACGTGATGACGATAAACCACTGGTTGCAGGCGTGGCCCGTGATCTGATCAACTTGGGTTTCGAAGTGGTCGCGACCGCCGGTACTGCCAAGCTGATCGAAGCCGCAGGCCTGAAAGTGCGTCGCGTGAACAAGGTGACCGAGGGTCGTCCGCACGTGGTCGACATGATCAAGAATGACGAAGTTACGCTGATCATCAACACCACCGAAGGTCGTCAGTCGATTGCCGACTCGTACTCCATTCGTCGTAATGCCTTGCAGCACAAAATTTACTGCACCACCACCATTGCTGCTGGCGAAGCTATCTGCGAAGCGCTCAAGTTCGGTCCGGAAAAGACCGTGCGTCGCTTGCAGGATCTACACGCAGGATTGAAGGCATGATCAAATACCCCATGACTGTTCAGGGCGCTCGCGCCCTGGAAGAAGAACACGTTCACCTGACCAAGGTCGTCCGTCCGAAGCTGAGCCAGGACATTGGTACGGCCCGCGAGTTGGGTGACTTGAAAGAAAACGCTGAATACCATGCTGCTCGCGAGCAGCAAGGTATGGTCGAGGCGCGGATCCGTGACATCGAAGGGCGCATGCAGAATGCGGTCATCATCGACGTCACGACCATTCCTCACACCGGCAAAGTGATTTTTGGCACTACAGTCGAAATCGCCAACGTCGAGACGGACGAACGCGTCACTTACCACATCGTTGGCGAGGATGAAGCTGACTTCAAACTCGGCAAGATTTCGGTCGGTTCACCTTTGGCGCGTGCTTTGATCGCCAAGGAAGAGGGTGACGTGGTTGCCGTCAAAACGCCTGGCGGCGTTATCGAGTATGAGATTGTCGAAGTCCGCCACATCTGACAGGCAACGGCGTCCGCTACGTGCGGGCGCCATGCTGTGGCAGCTGGCCCAGATGTTATGGGTTGGCGGCTTGTGGTTGTTGCACATCGGTCTGCTGCCGGCACTGGACCTAATTGGTCTGGCGCCGCTGCTGATCGAAGAGATTTCAAGCATGCTGAATGCGCTGCTGGTAGGGTTCTCGGCGGCGTGCGTATTTTTTCAGGTTTTGGTGCTGGTTCAGGCCAAGGGCCTTGTCAGTCTATGGCGCGATGTTCGCGGGCAACTGCTGTTGATGGCGTCATGCGCGAGCGCGATGTACTTCGTGGTGCGTATTGGCTGGCCTGATGCAGAGCATTGGCTGGTGTTCAGCTATCTTGTCCTGGGCTTTTCCGGGCTGGTGCTGGTGTTGCAGCCAGTGCCTGGGTGGAGTGGCAGGGTGCGCGAAGCACACCCTTGACCCGTTTCATCACTTGAAGCGATGGACGTTCGACAGTTGCTTGTTGACGCTGAAATTCTTGCGATAAATCAGTGCCATCTTGCCGATAACCTGTACCAGGTCCGCTTTACCGACCTTGCACAGTTCTGCAATGGCAGCCAGGCGCGACTCGCGATCGAGGATATTAATCTTGATCTTGATCAGCTCGTGATCCGCCAAAGCGCGTTCAAGTTCGGCTAACACACCTTCAGTCAAACCGTTGTCAGCCACAATCAAAACTGGTTTCAGATGGTGGCCAATGGATTTGTACTGTTTCTTCTGCTCTTGAGTGAGCGGCATAATCTGACCCTTTCGTCTGGATTCTGTAAAATGGCGGCCATTTTACCCGAGGGCTCGTGGATCCGCCCAATTAATCACGACCCTTATCATCGAGGTGCCCAATGGCGCGTTCCAAGACAAGCCTTGGTTGGCTGAAAAGACATGTCAACGATCCCTATGTGAAGCAGGCGCAGAAGGATGGCTACCGCTCGCGTGCGAGTTACAAACTTCTGGAGGTCCAGGAGAAATACAATCTGATCCGTCCCGGCATGAGCGTTGTCGACCTGGGTGCTGCGCCCGGGGGGTGGTCGCAGGTGACTAGCCGTCTGATCGGTGGTCAGGGGCGTCTGATCGCCTCGGACATTCTGGAAATGGACAGCATTCCGGACGTGACTTTCATCCAGGGTGACTTCACCGAGGACAAAGTGCTCGCGCGGATCCTTGAAGCCGTGGGTAATTCGCAGGTGGACCTTGTGATTTCCGATATGGCCCCCAATATGAGTGGTACGCCTGAAGTGGACATGCCAAAAGCCATGTTTCTTTGCGAGCTGGCGCTTGATTTGGTGGAACGGATACTCAAGCCGGGTGGTAATTTCGTGATCAAGATTTTTCAGGGCGAAGGGTTTGATGTTTACCTGAAGGATGCTCGTCGAAAATTCGACAAGATCCAGATGATCAAGCCTGACTCTTCTCGTGGCAGTTCCCGTGAGCAATACATGCTGGCTTGGGGTTACCGCGGGCGTAGTGAGTAAAGTGAGGTTTTTTGGCGGGGCGATAGGTTTTTCGTATTTCGCCCCGTGAGCATTTGCGAATATTGTGTAGAAAGTGTTTCACAAAGGGTTACAGACGGCGCCTGCCAGAGCTGTAGGTAATGTAGTAAGTTAGGCCGGTGAATATCATGCGAAGCGCGCGCCAGTTGCGGAGCTTGCTTCAGAGGGTAGTTAATTGAACGATATGGCAAAGAATCTGATCCTGTGGTTGATCATCGCGGCTGTCCTGGTGACGGTGATGAACAACTTCTCCAGCCCTAACGAGCCGCAGACCCTCAACTATTCCGACTTCATCCAGCAGGTCAAGGATGGCAAGGTCGAGCGCGTAGCTGTGGACGGTTATGTCATTACCGGCAAGCGCAATGATGGCGACAGCTTCAAGACCATTCGTCCGGCGATTCAGGACAACGGCTTGATCGGCGACCTGGTGGATAACCACGTCGTTGTCGAAGGCAAGCAGCCTGAGCAGCAAAGCATCTGGACTCAACTCCTGGTCGCAAGCTTCCCGATCCTGGTGATTATCGCTGTCTTCATGTTCTTCATGCGGCAGATGCAGGGCGGTGCCGGTGGAAAGGGCGGGCCGATGAGCTTCGGCAAGAGCAAGGCGCGACTGCTGTCCGAAGATCAGGTGAAAACTACCCTGGCTGACGTTGCCGGTTGCGACGAGGCCAAAGAAGAAGTCGGCGAGCTGGTCGAGTTCCTGCGTGATCCGGGCAAGTTCCAGCGTCTCGGTGGTCGCATTCCTCGCGGCGTGCTGATGGTTGGTCCTCCGGGTACCGGTAAAACCCTGTTGGCCAAGGCCATTGCAGGCGAGGCCAAGGTGCCGTTCTTCACCATCTCCGGTTCCGACTTCGTCGAAATGTTCGTCGGTGTGGGTGCCAGCCGTGTTCGTGACATGTTCGAGCAGGCTAAAAAGCACGCACCATGCATTATCTTCATCGATGAAATCGACGCTGTCGGTCGTCATCGTGGTGCCGGCATGGGCGGAGGTCACGACGAGCGCGAGCAAACGCTCAACCAGTTGCTGGTAGAGATGGATGGTTTCGAAATGAATGACGGCATTATCGTCATCGCCGCAACCAACCGTCCCGACGTACTTGACCCGGCACTGCTGCGTCCTGGTCGTTTCGACCGTCAGGTAGTGGTTGGTTTGCCGGATATTCGTGGTCGTGAGCAGATTCTCAAAGTTCACATGCGTAAAGTGCCAATGGGCGAAGATGTCGCTCCTGCGGTGATTGCACGCGGCACCCCGGGTTTCTCTGGTGCCGACCTCGCTAACCTGGTGAACGAAGCTTCATTGTTTGCAGCTCGTACCGGCAAGCGTGTTGTCGAGATGAAAGAGTTCGAGCTGGCCAAGGACAAGATCATGATGGGCGCTGAGCGCAAATCGATGGTCATGTCCGAGAAGGAAAAACAGAACACCGCTTATCACGAGGCTGGCCATGCGATTGTTGGTCGAGTCGTCCCTGAGCATGATCCGGTCTATAAGGTGTCGATCATTCCGCGTGGTCGTGCGCTGGGTGTGACCATGTTCCTGCCGGAAGAGGACCGCTACAGCCTGTCCAAGCGCGCATTGATCAGTCAGATCTGCTCGTTGTATGGCGGTCGTATTGCTGAAGAGATGACCCTGGGCTTTGATGGTGTCACCACTGGTGCTTCCAACGACATCATGCGTGCCAGTCAAATTGCGCGGAACATGGTGACCAAGTGGGGGCTTTCCGAGAAGCTGGGACCGCTGATGTATGCGGAAGAAGAAGGTGAAGTCTTCCTGGGTCGTGGCGGTGGTGGTCAGCACGCGAGCTTCTCGGGTGAGACGGCCAAGCTGATCGACTCTGAAGTGCGCAGCATCATTGATCAGTGCTACGGCACCGCCAAGCAGATCCTTACGGATAACCGCGACAAGCTGGATGCGATGGCAGACGCCCTGATGAAATACGAAACCATCGATGCCGAGCAGATCGACGACATCATGGCAGGTCGCACGCCTCGTGAGCCGCGTGACTGGTCGGGTGGCACCGGTACTTCCGGCACGCCTCCTGCAGTGCAGGATGAGCGCCCGGAAACGCCGATCGGCGGCCCGGCTGCTGACGTCTAAGGTTTGAGATGACTTTTGTTCCCTCCTCGACCCGGTTGCCTTGCGGCAACCGGGTTCTTGATTTGGCCTGTGCGCATGTCATGGGCATTCTCAATGTCACTCCTGATTCCTTCTCCGATGGCGGCCGTTTCAGTCAGCTCGATGCTGCCTTGCGTCACGCCGAGGCGATGGTAGCCGCGGGCGCTTCACTGATCGACGTCGGTGGCGAGTCGACCCGGCCGGGCGCACGAGTGGTATCGCCGCTTGAAGAGCTTGAGCGTGTAGCGCCGATTGTCGAGCGAATCCATCGTGAACTGGATGTGATTATTTCGGTCGATACCTCGACGCCTTCAGTCATGCGCGAGGCTGCACGGTTAGGGGCGGGGTTGATCAATGACGTTCGCTCGCTGCGCCGTGAAGGTGCTTTGGAGGCGGCGGCGAGCACTGGTTTGCCGGTGTGCTTGATGCACATGCTGGGCGAGCCTGGAGATATGCAGGATGACCCGCACTTTCAGAATGTAACCGTCGAGGTGGGTGAGTTTCTCGCCGAACGCATGGCTCAATGTGCGGCTGCTGGCATTGCGAATGAGTGGATCATTCTTGATCCTGGATTTGGATTCGCGAAAAACCTGTCGCACAATTTAAGCTTGTTCAAGCACATGGAGAATCTGCATGCCTTGGGGCGGCCTCTGTTGGTTGGGGTTTCGCGAAAGAGCATGATAGGGCAGGCTTTGAATCGCCCCGTGGGCGAACGTTTGAATGGCAGTCTGGCGCTTGCTGCGCTGGCGGTAGTAAAGGGTGCGCGGATCTTGCGCGTGCATGATGTGGCCGAAACGATAGATGTTGTACGGATGATCGCAGCAGTGGAATCAGCCGAATAAGAATGATGGAGTACTTATGACTAAGAAATATTTTGGCACCGACGGTATTCGTGGTCGGGTCGGTACCTACCCGATTACTCCTGATTTCATGCTTAAGCTTGGCTGGGCCGCAGGCATGGCATTCCGAAGCATGGGTGCTTGCAAAGTACTGGTAGGCAAGGACACGCGTATCTCCGGATACATGTTCGAGTCTGCGCTGGAGGCCGGGCTTACGTCGGCGGGTGCTGACGTTATGTTGCTGGGGCCAATGCCGACGCCGGCTATTGCCTACCTGACTCGTACTTTTCATGCAGAGGCCGGTATCGTCATCAGTGCTTCGCACAATCCTCATGACGATAACGGCATCAAGTTCTTCTCCGGGCAAGGTACCAAGCTGCCGGATGAAGTCGAGCTGATGATTGAAGAATTGCTCGATACCCCGATGACCGTTGTCGAGTCCAGCAAGATCGGCAAGGTTTCGCGCATCAACGACGCGTCGGGCCGTTATATCGAGTTCTGTAAAAGCAGCGTGCCTACTGGCACCAGTTTTGCGGGGCTGAACATTGTTATCGACTGCGCTCACGGGGCTACCTACAAGGTTGCGCCGAGCGTCTTTCGAGAGCTGGGGGCGCAGGTTACGGTGCTTTCCGCGCAACCTAATGGTCTGAATATCAATGATGACTGTGGCTCAACCCATATGGGGCAGTTGCAGGCAGCTGTGTTGGCCGAACATGCTGATCTGGGGATTGCCTTCGATGGTGACGGTGATCGTGTATTGATGGTCGATCACACTGGGGCGATTGTTGATGGTGATGAGTTGTTGTTCATCATCGCTCGCGACATGCATGAGCGCGATCGTCTGCAAGGTGGTGTTGTCGGTACCCTGATGAGTAACCTGGGGTTGGAGCTGGCGCTTGATGAGCTGAAAATTCCATTTGTGCGCGCCAATGTCGGCGACCGTTATGTGATTGCCGATCTGCTTGAGCGTAACTGGCAGGTGGGTGGCGAAAACTCGGGGCATATCGTGTGCTTCCAGCACACCACTACCGGTGATGCGATCATTGCAGCGTTGCAGGTGCTGATGGCGTTGAGGGCTCGTAACGAAAGTCTTGCTCAGTCTCGGCAAGCTCTGCGCAAGTGTCCTCAGGTACTGATTAATGTGCGTTTCGGCGGTGGTGCAAATCCCGTCGAGCATCCAGCAGTCAAGGAGGCCAGCGAGCGCGTTACCAAGGCCATGGCGGGGCGGGGTCGAGTGCTGTTGCGCAAGTCCGGGACAGAGCCTTTGGTGCGTGTCATGGTCGAGGGTGAGGACGAAACCCTGGTTCGCGGCTACGCCGAAGAGCTGGCAAAACTGGTTGCTGAAGTTTCTGTCTGATTTCGGCTTGCCAGTAATGGCGTGGTTGGGTAACATCTGCGCCCACTTTGACCGACGAGGTACAGCATGCGTCGCCCTATGGTAGCTGGTAACTGGAAGATGCACGGTACCCGCGCCAGCGTCGCTGAGCTGATCAACGGCCTTCGTCATCTGGCCTTGCCAAGCGGTGTTGATGTCGCGGTATTCCCGCCTTGCTTGCATATCAATCAAGTGATTGATGGCTTGAAAGGAAAGTCGATTTTGGTCGGCGCGCAGAACTCTGCGGTGGAATCCATGCAAGGTGCGTTGACTGGTGAGATTGCGCCGAGTCAATTGGTGGATGCAGGTTGTTCCCTGGTGCTTGTCGGGCATTCCGAGCGTCGCCTGATCATGGGTGAGCGTGACGGGGTACTGAATCGCAAGTTTGCAGCGGCGCAGGCATGTGGCTTGATTCCGGTGTTGTGTGTAGGGGAAACCCTGGAGCAGCGCGAAGCCGGGAAAACGATTGAGGTTGTCGGGCGTCAGCTGGGCAGCATCATCGAAGAGCTGGGTGTTGGTGCATTTGCAAAGGCAGTAATTGCTTACGAGCCGGTCTGGGCTATTGGTACCGGGCTGACTGCTTCGCCGCAACAAGCGCAGGATGTGCATGCAGCCATTCGCGCACAGTTGGCGGCAGAGAATTCTGAAATCGCACGAGGTGTGCGGCTTCTATACGGCGGCAGCGTGAAGGCGGCCAATGCGGTCGAACTGTTCGGCATGCCGGATATCGATGGGGGGCTCATTGGTGGGGCTTCCCTGAATGCAGATGAGTTCGGTGCGATCTGTCGCGCCGCGGGAAACTGAAAAAATGCTGGAAACAGTCGTAGTCGTTTTTCATCTGCTGGGTGCATTGGGCGTAGTTGCTCTCGTATTGCTGCAGCAGGGTAAAGGTGCGGACGCTGGTGCGTCTTTCGGAGCAGGTGCTTCAAATACTGTGTTCGGAAGCCAAGGTTCCTCTACCTTTCTTAGTAAGTTTACTGCTATACTTGCCGCAGGTTTTTTCATAACCAGCTTAGGGTTAGGTTACTTTGCTAAAGAGAAGGCTCATGAGCTGACTCAAGTAGGTTTGCCAAATCCAGCGGTGTTGGAAGTTCCAAAGCAAAAACCGGCTTCTGATGATGTGCCGGTGCTTCAAGAGCAAAAGTCGGCAACCAATGCGACTGACGTGCCTCCAGCTCAAGAGCAAAAGTAAGAAGGGTTTCAAACGTAGTATTGCCGAGGTGGTGGAATTGGTAGACACGCAACCTTGAGGTGGTTGTGCCCATAGGGTGTAGGGGTTCGAGTCCCCTTCTCGGTACCAATTATCAGGAGAGCCCGCTGTTGCGGGCTTTCTTGTAGGTGGAAGGTTACATTGACCCTGTCAGGGATCGGTCGTATACTTCCGCCCCAGCTTTGTCGCGGGGTGGAGCAGTCTGGTAGCTCGTCGGGCTCATAACCCGAAGGTCGTCGGTTCAAATCCGGCCCCCGCAACCAGTTTCAGGAGCCCCTTTTAAGGGGCTTTTTGTTAGCTGGACACTTTATAACGCCGCTGTTCGACGGCGTTTCAGGGATGGGCGTTTCGCCCATTTTTTTATTTTGCACAGCATGCACATACATGCACTAGGGGGTTCAGGTGTCGAGCAAGCTAGAACAGTTGCAGGCCTTGCTGGCCCCGGTGGTCGTGGCCCTTGGCTATGAATGCTGGGGTATTGAGTTTTCGGCTCAGGGTCGCCACTCAATGTTGCGCGTTTATATCGATAAAGAAGGCGGCGTACTGGTGGATGACTGCGCCATTGTCAGCCGTCAGATCAGCGGTGTTCTGGATGTTGAAGATCCGATCGCTGTTGAATACACCCTTGAAGTTTCCTCGCCAGGCATGGAACGCCCACTGTTCACTATTGAGCAGTTTGCAAAATTTGCCGGTGAACAAGTGAAGATCAAGCTGCGCTCGCCTTTTGAAGGTCGACGCAACTTTCAGGGCCTTCTGCGCGGTGTAGAAGAACAGGATGTCGTGGTGCAGGTTGAAGACCATGAGTTTCTGTTGCCGATCGATATGATCGACAAGGCCAACATTATTCCCAGTTTTGACTGAGACGCGGATCCCGCGGATCCAATGGCTTGCGAAAGGCGAGGCGTACGATGAGCAAAGAAGTACTGCTGGTTGTTGAGTCGGTATCCAATGAAAAGGGCGTACCGGCAAACGTAATTTTTGAAGCGCTGGAGCTGGCTCTGGCCACTGCTACCAAAAAGCGTTTTGAAGACGAAGTTGATCTGCGTGTGGAAATCAATCGCCACACCGGTGCTTATGAAACTTTCCGTCGCTGGACGGTAGTCGAAGAAGCAGACCTGGACGATCCTGCTGTTGAAACCTGGCCGAGCAAGGTCCAGGAGACGCATCCGGGCGCGAAAGTCGGCGATGTTGTCGAAGAAAAAATCGAGTCCATCGAGTTCGGCCGTATTGCTGCGCAGACTGCCAAGCAAGTCATCGTGCAGAAGGTTCGCGAAGCCGAGCGTGCTCAAGTCGTTGATGCTTATCGCGAGCGCCTGGGAGAAATCATCTCTGGCACCGTGAAAAAAGTCACCCGCGATAATGTGATCGTTGATCTGGGCAACAATGCTGAAGCGTTGCTGGCCCGTGAAGACATCATCTCTCGCGAAACTTTCCGGGTTGGCGTGCGTCTGCGTGCGCTGCTCAAGGAAATCCGCACCGAGAACCGCGGCCCGCAGTTGATCCTGTCGCGTACTGCGCCGGAAATGCTGATCGAGTTGTTCCGCATCGAAGTGCCGGAAATTGCTGAAGGCCTGATCGAAGTAATGGCAGCATCCCGTGACCCGGGTTCGCGCGCCAAGATCGCGGTACGTTCCAAAGACAAACGCATCGACCCGCAGGGCGCTTGCATCGGTATGCGCGGTTCGCGCGTCCAGGCAGTGTCCGGCGAATTGGGCGGTGAGCGTGTGGATATCGTCCTGTGGGACGACAACCCGGCGCAGTTCGTGATCAACGCCATGTCCCCGGCTGAGGTTGCGGCAATTATTGTTGACGAAGATGCCCATGCAATGGACATCGCCGTTGGCGCAGACAATCTGGCTCAGGCCATCGGTCGCGGTGGTCAGAACGTGCGTCTGGCTAGCCAGTTGACTGGCTGGACCCTGAACGTGATGACCGAATCGGACATCCAGGCTAAGCAGCAAGCAGAAACCGGCGACATCCTGCGCAACTTCATCGACGAGCTGGAAGTCGACGAAGACCTGGCGCAGGTGCTGGTAGATGAAGGCTTCACCAGCCTGGAAGAGATTGCCTACGTACCGTTGGAAGAAATGCTCAACATCGACGGCTTTGACGAAGACACCGTCAACGAGCTTCGCGCTCGGGCCAAGGATCGCTTGTTGACTAAAGCCATCGCTACTGAGGAAAAGCTGGCAGACGCCCATCCGGCCGAAGACCTGCTCTCGCTTGAGGGTATGGACAAGGATTTGGCGATGGAACTGGCGGTGCGCGGCGTAATTACCCGCGAAGACCTGGCCGAGCAGTCTATTGACGACCTGCTCGACATCGACGGCATTGACGATGATCGTGCCGGCAAGTTGATCATGGCCGCCCGAGCCCATTGGTTCGAGTAATAGGCGCGGCCTGAGGAGAGAAGTGCATGACGCAAGTCACGGTGAAACAACTGGCCGATGAGGTCAAAACACCGGTAGAGCGCCTGCTGCAGCAGATGCGTGAGGCAGGTCTGCCGCACACCGCCGCCGAGGAACATGTGACCGACAGTGAGAAGCAGTCTCTGCTGACTCACTTGAAAAGCAGCCACAAGGCGAAAGTGGAAGAACCGCGCAAGATCACGTTGCAGCGTAAAACCACCAGCACCCTGCGTGTTGCTGGCAGCAAAAGCATCAGCGTTGAAGTGCGCAAGAAGAAAGTCTTTGTACAGCGCAGCCCGGAAGAAATCGAAGCCGAGCGTAAACGCGAACTGGAAGAGCGTCGCGCAGTAGAAAATGCTGCTCGTCAGAAGGCTGAAGAAGAAGCCAAGCGTCGCGCCGAAGAAGAAGCGCGTCGCCAGCCTGCTGCTGCGCAAACCGCAACGACCGACGCTGTTGCAGCACCTGCTGCAGTTGCCGAACCCGTGCGTGAAGCACCGGTTGCTGCGGCTGCGCCAGCGGCTGACGCTCGCAAACGCGACGAACAGCGTCGTCCGGACAAACCACGTGCCGACGATAACAATCGTCGTGGCGCGGGTGATGGTGAGCGCAAAAACGCTCCGCATCGTGCTTCGGTCAAAGAAAAAGCGCCTGCTCCACGGGTTGCGCCACGTACTACCGACGAAGAAAGCGATGGCTTCCGTCGTGGTGGTCGCGGCAAGGCCAAGCTGAAGAAACGCAACGCCCACGGTTTCCAGAGCCCAACCGGCCCTGTCGTGCGTGAAGTGAAGATCGGCGAGACCATCACTGTTGGCGATCTCGCCCAGCAGATGTCGGTCAAGGCTGCTGAAATCATCAAGTTCATGTTCAAACTGGGTACTCCAGCGACCATCAACCAGGTACTCGATCAGGAAACTGCTCAACTGGTAGCTGAAGAGCTGGGCCATAAAGTGACCCTGGTCAGCGACACCGCCCTGGAAGATTCCCTGGCCGAGTCCCTGAAGTTTGAAGGCGAGGCTTTCTCCCGTGCGCCAGTTGTGACCGTAATGGGCCACGTTGACCATGGTAAGACCTCGCTGCTCGACTATATCCGTCGTGCCAAGGTAGCGGCTGGCGAAGCCGGTGGTATCACCCAGCACATCGGTGCGTACCACGTTGAAACCGAACGCGGCATGGTTACCTTCCTCGACACCCCAGGTCACGCCGCGTTTACCGCCATGCGTGCCCGTGGTGCCAAGGCGACCGACATCGTGATCCTGGTGGTTGCAGCGGACGACGGCGTAATGCCGCAGACCGTTGAAGCCGTACAGCACGCCAAGGCTGCCGGTGTTCCGCTGGTGGTTGCAGTGAACAAAATCGACAAGCCGGGTGCTGATCTCGATCGCATCCGCAGCGAACTGTCGGTTCACGGCGTGACCTCGGAAGAGTGGGGCGGCGATACCCCGTTCGTATCGGTTTCGGCGAAAGTCGGTACTGGCGTGGACGAGTTGCTCGAAGCTGTTCTGCTGCAAGCTGAAGTTCTTGAACTGAAAGCGACTCCTTCGGCTCCTGGCCGTGGTGTCGTGGTTGAATCGCGTCTCGATAAAGGTCGTGGCCCGGTGGCAACCGTTCTGGTTCAGGACGGTACCCTGCGCCAAGGCGACATGGTACTGGTCGGCTCGAACTATGGCCGCGTTCGCGCCATGCTCGACGAGAACGGCAAGCCAATCAAGGAAGCCGGTCCTTCCATCCCTGTCGAGATTCTCGGCCTGGACGGTACCCCGGACGCTGGCGACGAGATGAGCGTTGTTGCCGACGAGAAGAAAGCCCGTGAAGTGGCTCTGTTCCGTCAAGGCAAGTTCCGCGAAGTCAAACTGGCTCGTGCACACGCTGGCAAGTTGGAAAACATCTTCGAGAACATGGGCCAGGAAGAGAAGAAGACGCTTAACATCGTCCTCAAGTCTGACGTCCGTGGTTCGCTGGAAGCGTTGAACGGCGCCTTGAACGGTCTGGGTAACGACGAAGTGCAAGTGCGCGTAGTCGGTGGCGGTGTCGGTGGTATCACCGAGTCCGACGCCAACCTGGCACTGGCCTCCAACGCTGTACTGTTTGGCTTCAACGTGCGTGCCGATGCTGGCGCTCGCAAGATTGTCGAGCAGGAAGGTCTGGATATGCGTTACTACAACGTGATCTACGACATCATCGAAGACGTCAAGAAAGCCCTGACCGGTATGCTTGGCAGCGACGTTCGGGAGAACATCCTGGGTATCGCTGAAGTCCGCGACGTGTTCCGTTCGCCGAAGTTTGGTGCGATCGCCGGTTGCATGGTTATCGAAGGTGTTGTGCACCGTAACCGTCCAATCCGTGTACTGCGTGAAGACATCGTTATCTTCGAAGGCGAGCTGGAATCCCTGCGCCGCTTCAAGGATGACGCTTCCGAAGTACGTGCCGGCATGGAATGCGGTATCGGCGTGAAGAGCTATAACGACGTTAAAGTCGGTGACAAGATCGAAGTCTTCGAGAAGGTTCAGGTTGCTCGCAGCCTCTAACTCGCGCACTTCAAGAGCCTTGATGGGCAGCCGCATGAAAATGCACGGCGCATCGATAGGACTCTAAACGCAACGCCCGGTCTGGCTTTTGTCAGGCCGGGCGTTTGCCGCTTTCAGACCCCACGGGTTTCACCGTGAGGCAGTAACAGGTAACAAGACATGGCAAAAGAATACAGCCGTACCCAACGTATCGGCGATCAGATGCAGCGTGAGCTGGCACAGCTGATCCGTCGTGAAGTCAAAGACCCGCGCGTCGGCCTCGTCACCATTACCGCTGTTGAAGTCAGCCGTGACGTTGGTCACGCCAAGATCTTCATCACCGTGATGGGCCAGGACAGCGCCGAAGATATTGCCCAAAGCATCAAGGTGCTGAACTCCGCTGCCGGTTTCCTGCGTATGCAGTTGGCTCGCGAGATGAAGCTGCGCAGCGTTCCACAGCTGCACTTCCACTACGACGAAAGCGTCGTGCGTGGTGCTCATCTGTCGGCATTGATCGAGCGCGCCGTGGCTGAGGACAATCAGCACCCGGTTGCAGCTGAACCCGAAGACACCAAGGAGTAATCGGTGGCTCAGGTCAAACGTATCCGTCGTAATGTCAGCGGCATCATCCTGCTCGACAAGCCGCTGGGGTTCACCTCCAATGCGGCCTTGCAGAAGGTCCGTTGGTTGCTGAACGCCGAGAAGGCCGGGCACACCGGCAGTCTTGATCCGTTGGCCACCGGCGTGTTGCCGCTGTGCTTCGGTGAAGCGACCAAGTTCTCGCAATACCTGCTCGATTCCGACAAGGGTTACGAAACCCTGGCGCAATTGGGCAAGACCACCACCACGGCCGATGCCGAAGGTGAGGTTTTGCAGGAACGTCCGGTGACCGTTGGTCGCGCCGATATCGAAGCGGTTTTGCCCAATTTTCGTGGGCAAATCAGTCAGATACCGCCGATGTACTCAGCCCTCAAGCGTGACGGTCAGCCGTTGTACAAGCTAGCCCGTGCAGGTGAAGTGGTGGAGCGCGAACCGCGTTCTGTTACTATTGCGCGCTTGGAATTGCTGGCCTTTGAAGGTGATACTGCGCGCTTCGCCGTAGATTGCAGCAAAGGCACCTATATCCGGACCCTCGTGGAAGATATTGGTGAACAGCTCGGCTGTGGCGCTTACGTTGCGCAGTTGCGACGTACCCAGGCCGGTCCGTTCAGCCTGGCCCAGACGGTCACGCTGGAAGAGCTGGAAGCAGTACATGCCGAAGGCGGCAATGAAGCGGTTGACCGCTTCTTGATGCCATCGGACAGCGGCTTGCTGGATTGGCCACTGTTGCAGTTCTCGGAGCACAGTTCGTTCTACTGGCTAAACGGCCAGCCGGTACGCGCCCCGGACGCACCGAAGTTCGGCATGGTACGGGTACAGGATCACAACGGTCGGTTCATCGGTATCGGTGAAGTGAGTGAAGACGGGCGCATCGCGCCACGTCGTTTGATTCGGTCAGAATGACCGAAACCAGTCTGCGTAACAGCAGGCTGGCGAGGGTGGCTGTTAACAGGCACGGTCACTACTCATTTATAGATACAGGGATTTGTCCCTGGCCTGTTGAAACTGTTTTTCTGAAACAGTTTCCTGATAAAAGGATTGCCTCATGGCTCTCGACGTTCAAGAAAAAGCCCAAATCGTAGCTGACTACCAGCAAGCTGTTGGTGATACTGGTTCTCCAGAAGTGCAAGTTGCACTGCTGACCCACAACATCAACAAACTGCAAGGTCACTTCAAGGCCAACGGTAAAGATCACCACTCCCGTCGTGGTCTGATCCGCATGGTAAACCAGCGTCGTAAGCTGCTGGACTACCTGAAAGGCAAGGACGTGAGCCGTTACAGCGCTCTGATCGCTCGCCTGGGTCTGCGTCGCTAATAAGCGACTGCGCTAGAGGTTGGTTGTTTGCCGTGTGTCAGTGGGTTTCCCGCTGGTGCATGGCAGGCTCCCAGCCTCAAGTTTTATCTGGACAGCCGTTTTATCTGGACAATCAAAACCGGGCCGATTCCCGACATTGCCCAAGAATTTCGCAAGAAAACCAGTTCCCCCAAGAGCCACAAAGAAGGTAGGACACCGTGAACCCGGTAATCAAAAAATTCCAGTTCGGTCAGTCGACCGTTACCCTCGAGACTGGCCGTATCGCCCGTCAGGCCTCCGGCGCAGTATTGGTCACCGTTGACGACGACGTCAGCGTATTGGTGACCGTAGTCGGTGCCAAGCAAGCCGATCCAGGCAAGGGCTTCTTCCCTCTGTCTGTTCACTACCAGGAAAAAACTTACGCTGCCGGTAAGATCCCTGGTGGTTTCTTCAAGCGTGAAGGCCGTCCTTCCGAGAAAGAAACCCTGACTTCCCGACTGATCGACCGTCCGATCCGTCCGCTGTTCCCGGAAGGCTTCATGAACGAAGTGCAGGTTGTCTGCACCGTCGTTTCCACCAGTAAGAAGACCGATCCGGACATCGCTGCGATGATCGGTACTTCGGCTGCACTGGCGATCTCCGGCATTCCTTTCGATGGCCCGATCGGCGCTGCCCGCGTTGCGTTCCACGAAAGCACCGGCTACCTGCTGAACCCGACTTACGAGCAACTGAAAGCATCGAGCCTGGACATGGTCGTTGCCGGTACTTCGGAAGCGGTATTGATGGTTGAATCGGAAGCCAAAGAGCTGACCGAAGACCAGATGCTGGGCGCCGTACTGTTTGCTCACGACGAGTTCCAGGTTGTGATCAACGCGGTTAAAGAACTGGCTGCCGAAGCTGCCAAGCCAACCTGGACCTGGGCTCCACAGCCTGAAGCCACTGCTCTGCTGGGCGCAATCCGTGCCGAGTTCGGCGACGCGATCTCCCAGGCTTACACCATCACCATCAAGGCCGACCGTTACGCTCGCCTGGGTGAGCTGAAAGACCAGGTGGTTGCCAAGCTGTCCGGTGAAGAAGGCCAGCCTTCTTCCAGCGAAGTCAAAGCGGCTTTCGGTGAAATCGAATACCGCACCGTTCGCGAAAACATCGTAAACGGCAAGCCACGTATCGACGGTCGTGACACCAAGACCGTACGTCCTCTGAACATCGAAGTGGGTGTTCTGCCTAAGACCCACGGTTCGGCGCTGTTCACCCGTGGCGAAACCCAGGCTCTGGTAGTCGCGACTCTGGGTACTGCCCGTGACGCACAGCTGCTGGACACCCTGGAAGGCGAGAAAAAAGACCCGTTCATGCTGCACTACAACTTCCCTCCGTTCTCGGTAGGTGAGTGTGGTCGCATGGGTGGCGCTGGCCGTCGCGAAATCGGTCACGGCCGTCTGGCCCGCCGTTCGGTTCAGGCCATGCTGCCGGCTGCCGACGTGTTCCCGTACACCATCCGTGTTGTGTCGGAAATCACTGAGTCCAACGGTTCGAGCTCCATGGCTTCGGTCTGCGGCGCTTCCCTGGCTCTGATGGACGCCGGCGTTCCGATGAAGGCACCGGTTGCCGGTATCGCCATGGGTCTGGTTAAAGAAGGCGAGAAGTTCGCCGTCCTGACCGACATCCTGGGTGACGAAGACCACCTGGGCGACATGGACTTCAAAGTAGCGGGTACCGCCAAAGGTGTTACCGCGCTGCAGATGGACATCAAGATCAAAGGCATCACCGAAGAAATCATGGAAATCGCTCTGGGCCAAGCCCTGGAAGCGCGCCTGAATATCCTCGGCCAGATGAACCAGATCATTGGCCAGTCGCGTACCGAACTGTCGGAAAACGCTCCGACCATGATCGCGATGAAAATCGACACCGACAAAATCCGTGATGTCATCGGTAAGGGCGGCGCGACCATTCGTGCGATCTGTGAAGAAACCAAGGCTTCGATCGACATCGAAGACGACGGTTCGATCAAGATCTTCGGCGAAACCAAGGAAGCGGCTGAAGCGGCACGTCAGCGCGTTCTGGGCATTACCGCTGAAGCCGAAATCGGCAAGATCTACGTCGGTAAGGTTGAGCGCATCGTCGACTTCGGCGCATTCGTGAACATCCTGCCGGGCAAGGATGGTCTGGTTCACATCTCGATGCTGAGCGATGCTCGCGTAGAGAAAGTGACCGACATCCTGAAAGAAGGCCAGGAAGTGGAAGTGCTGGTACTGGACGTGGACAACCGCGGCCGTATCAAGCTGTCCATCAAAGACGTTGCAGCAGCCAAGGCATCGGGCGTTTAATCACCCCTTGCTTTAACCGCTGAACAAGCAAACGCCCCGACAGGTTCGGGGCGTTTTGCTGTGTGCGGGAAGATATCGGAGTGTGCACTTGTTGTGGCGTGGGGGCTTGCTCCCGCTGGGTTGCGCAGCGACCCTAATGTTTTGCGTCTTCTGCGCAGCCGAGCGGGAGCAAGCTCCCTCGGCACGATTTGCCGGACCTCAATACCGGTGCTACGTTTAGCCTACCGCCCGTGTAGCTCAGCCGGTAGAGCAGCGCACTCGTAACGCGAAGGTCGCAGGTTCGATTCCTGTCTCGGGCACAAGCCTGCTCTCTTGGGCTATATCAGGCCCACTCGATGCACCATGGCCCCGCGCACTCAAGCATTCTCATGTGTCTTCAGCTTCTTAGTGCGTTGCACGGCACCTACCCATTCAAGTGGTGGGGGGGCAGATGTGCGAGGCTGTAACGTCAAAACATGACGGTCAGATAGTCTGGCTATAGACCCGTTATTAAGCAGGGCTTATAAGGCCGCGGCACTCGTTTGAGTGCCGCTTTGTGTTGTTGCGCTGCTCAGGGCCGGGTATTTGAGGGACTGTCTTCAAGGGCTTTAATGATGAGTTTGGATACTGCCAGTGATCCGCTTTTTGAAAGGTGAACCATGTCAGAGTAGGCAAGGTCAGGGCCCACAAAAGGAGAGCAAGTTCCTTTTGTGCAAATCGCATCTGATGGCGCAACAAAGTATGTGTTGGGTGTGTTGTTTGCAAACTCTCTGATTTTATTGTTTATGGCGTAGGCGGCGGACACTTCGGTCGGGTAGTAAATGAATGAGTCGCAAGGCTGGCTTATCATGTGCGGCCGTAGCAGGCACGACATAAGAGAAGAGGCTCCATACCGGTAGGGTGGGCTGCCAACGAGAACAAGCTTTCTATCGCCAAGGTCTTTCCGTAGCTCGGACAGGTTCTTGATGATGAAGTTTTCATATTCTTCACTTGAATTGAATTTTACAGGGTTTGATGCATTGTCGCTGATGTAGTCGGAATAGCCAGCCCAATGCAGGGCGAACATCACGGGTGTATTGTTCCCCTGGGCCGAGTCCATCAGGGTCTTGTACATCGCTTTACAGTCAGGGCTGATAATGCCCTGGTTTATTCTTATATAATCTCTTGAGATGTAACAGCCGTGTGCAAAGAATCCACGCGCTTGTTTTTCTGTGTTGTGCAGGGCCTTATCAAGGCCACTCATGTATTGAAGGGCGAAACTGTCACCCACTATAAGGTAGTCAGGCGTGCTCTTTTGCTCTCCAATAGAGGCATCAAGTTCATAGCCGTCTCCGCCATAGTTGGTTCGGTGGAATTCCGCCGGTCGAGAGGCCATCTCCATATAAGCTTCCGGAAGCCGGTATGACAGCCCTTCATGTTTGATGATCTCCCTTGAGCCATACACGCCTACGGATGTTGCTATGACGACAACGACGGTGCCGATGACCATTGTTCGGCTTTTTTTACTGACGAAGATGTTTTCAATCAGATGGTGCATTGCCGAACCAACGATCAGTGAGGCCAGAAACAGGCAGGCACTTTCGGATACTGTTATTTCTCGGAAGATATAATATTTGTAGAAAACCAGTATTGGCCAATGTACCAAGTAAACAGAGTACGAAATTTTTCCGATGTAGACGGCAATTTTATTTCTGGTCAGCGCCCCGAAATCGCTCCGGCCTGCATAAATACACGCCGCTGCACCCAGGCAGGGAGCCAGGGCGAGTAGGCCTGGAAACAGGGAGTCGTGCTTTAGTAAAAACGAAGCAGCAACGATCGTGATAATTCCTGCGACGAAAAGAAGCCTCTCAAGTGGTGCGCCTGATCTTTTGTCATTCAGTAGGACCAGGAATGCACCTATACAAAGCTCAAACACACGAAAGGGCATCATGTAGTACGACGCCGAGGGGTTCAGGGAGAGCATCGCTTGTGATGAGGCTACGGACAGTACGGTCAAGATCGCAAGCACAATGGCCAGAAACTTATTGGATACCTTAAGTGATCCCCAGACTATCAATGGCCATGCCAAGTAAAACTGCCATTCCACGGATAAAGACCAGGTGTGGAGCAGTGGCTGCATCTTTGCGGTTTCTTCAAAGTAACCTTGGCTGTTGAAGAAATAGAAGTTTGATGCTGATAGCAGCGAGTATTTAGCGGAGGACGCCAGCTTGCTTAATGAAGCGGGGTCCATGATCAAAAAGCCAGTAAACAGACTCGCTGCGATGGTTGCCAGCAATGCGGGATGCAGGCGTAAAAGTCTTCTGGTATAGAAACTTAGAAATGAAAATCTGTTTTGAATGATTGAATTTCTAATGGTGTCAGTTATCAAGAAGCCAGAGATTACAAAAAAGACATCTACCCCGACATAACCGCCAGGCACGCCAAGATCAAAGTGAAAGAGCAGAACAGCGAGGACTGCTAGTGCGCGTAGGCCGTCTATGTCAGCCCGATACTTCGGCTGGATAAATTGAGGAACGCTCAAGTTTTTAGCCGTTTCGGCGAGGGACGTCATCTTGCGGTGAACTCCAAATGTCAATTCGCCTACATCAAGGGCGCAGATATCCTACGCGCATCTGGATTGATTCAACAGCACAGTGGGTATGTTCGGACGACAGGATGTCAGTGGCTGCAACCTGATCGATCACTGTGGCGCCTTATGACCGATCAGAATTTCTGCCGCAAGGGGGGCAGCCAAGCCGGAAAAGTACATGGATCAGTACAGCGGCTTGGCGGTCAGTGGGAAAGGTTCACTCTGCGCAGGTTATCTGGTTTAAATACAATTCCTGCTTGTGCCACCTCTCTCGAGATGGCTACGAAGCACCTCGTCATCGCTGCGGGACGAACGCTACTTCACCTTCCTGCTCAGTTCCTCGACCGTGCGTTTGAGCTGATCGATTGCGCGATCCTGATCGCTGACTTCGCGCTTGAGGTTCGACAGTTCACTTACGTTTGAACTCGAGCTGGAGCCGCTGCTGCGCTTGAGGTCTTCCACCTGCTTGCCGAGGTTGTTCAGGTCGCGTTCCTGCTCGCTGACCGTGCGCTTGAGGTTGGACAGTTCACTGTTGTTCGAGCTGGAACTGGAACCGCTGCTACGCTTGAGTTCTTCGATGAGGCGGGCCTGGTCGCCAATCGTCCGTTTCTGGCTTTCCAGCTCGGCGGCATTGGCCTTCACGGTCTTCTGCATGTTCTCCAGGTCGTCGATGCTGACGCTGGTTCTGACCAGCGTGTCTTTGCCGAACGAGTTATGAATGGCAGAGACTTTGTCGTTGTAGGAAGCAGGGTCGGAGGTGACTTCAACAGCAGCCTGAGCGGTATTGGCTAATACCAGGCTGCCAAGTAAAGCGGTGGCGAGGAGGCGGGTGCGCATCACTGGGGTTCCTTGTGAAGTGCCGATATGGCACATGGCTATGACTCGGATCTCAGATTTATGTTCCCGAGGCTTCGCTGTCCAATGGGCATGAATTTTTGTGGGATTGATGTAAAGAGCCATGTGAATAGTCCCTCAAACGTCCTATATTCGACGTCTGTCTGAGCACTGCCCAGCAGTTTTCAAATGATCCAGAATGGTTCTGAAGGCCAGATAGACCGGGCCTAAACCGGTTTTTGCGTCAGAGAGATCCTTGATGATCCAGATCCATCTTCCATTCCCAGATCAGCGAGAACGCCATGACCGTTAAAGAATTGAGCCAAGAAGCAAGACATGAAGAAGCGCTGAAGAAATACGCGCTGGATGCACCCGAATTGATGGATGAGATCAAGGACTTGAGTCCCGACGATCAGAAAGACCAGATTCAGTGGGCGTTCGAGGACGAAGCCGAAGCTCAGGGCTTGCAGCCTTGGGAGTTGACGCTCAAGTACACCTCAAGCCCGGAAGAGTACGAGGCCGCGCGACTTGCGCTGCACAAGGAGGCGGCCGAGGTATTGGGCGTCGAGTGGGAAGAGTACTGCGAGATGAATAATCTGGTGGTGTGAAAACAGCTTCAAGCGACAAGCTACAAGCCAAGCACGGAGCAGCTTGTAGCTTGCCGCTGCTTCAGATACTGAGGCGCATCGACAAGTCCACGGCTTTCACATCCTTGGTCATTGCACCAATCGAGATGTAATCCACGCCGGTTTCGGCGATCGGCCGCAAAGTGCTTTCGTTGACGCCGCCGCTGGCTTCCAGTTTCGCCTTGCCCGCATTCAGGCGTACGGCTTCACGCATGTCGTCCAGGCTCAGTTCATCCAGCATGATGATGTCGGCACCGGCCGCAAGGGCCTCTTTGAGCTCCGTCAAACTCTCCACTTCAACTTCTACAGGCTTGCCAGGGGCAATCTTGTGCGCGGCCGCAATAGCTTGCGCAATGCCCCCGCAGGCGGCGATATGGTTTTCCTTGATCAGGAAGGCGTCATACAGGCCAATGCGGTGGTTGTGGCAGTTGCCGCAGGTCACGGCGTACTTTTGCGCCAGGCGCAGCCCCGGCAGGGTTTTGCGCGTGTCGAGCAATTTCACCTGGGTATCGGCGACGAAGTCCGCCAGATACTGCGCGCGTGTCGCCACGCCAGACAGCAGTTGCAGAAAGTTCAGTGCACTACGCTCGCCGGTCAACAGCGAGCGGGCAGGGCCTTCCAAGTGGAACAGAGGCTGATTGGGAATCACACGCTCACCGTCGCGCACTTGCCAGTGCACCGCGACGCGTGGGTCCAGTTGCCGAAACACGGCATCGACCCATGCGGTGCCGCTGATGACGGCCGCGTCACGGGTGATGATGGTGGCTTTGGCCAGGCGTTCGGCTGGAATCAATTGTGCGGTGATGTCGCCGCTGCCGATGTCTTCCAGCAACGCACGGCGCACGTTGGCTTCGATTTCGGCGGTCAAATCGGCGAGGCGTAGATTCGGCATAACGGGCTCCACAAACAAAGTGGCCCGATTATAGGGCCATGCCGGGAACGAACCCAAGGCGCCGACGCGCATTGCCGGGCGCTGCAACCTGCATTTGGTCGGTTCGACCGAATCTTTGCGGCTTGGCGAAGGCCCTTTATTACGATCTATTTCACCGAGAAACGCAGAGTCCGCTAGCACTCGGGATATCTTTTGCAGATAATCGCGCCTTGCGTTTGACGTCATAGCTTTGACGTCCCTTTGGCTCCCCGATATCTGAAATACAGCGCAGTGCGTCACGATTGCGTTGTGAGCCGTCTGTGAGCGTTTGCGGCGTTACCGATCTTTCACATCGAACCGAAGAATCACCCCTTTCAGGAGGCTTGGATGCACAACGACGGGAATGTAGTGCCTTTGCACAAGGCAGCTACCGATCAGGCGAGTCCTTCGCCGCTCGCCCGCCTGCCGGTGATTCTGCTTCAGGTTCGCGACAAGGCCGCCCAGCAGTTGCGCCACGGCTTGCAGGAATTGTTCGATAACGCCGATGACACCCTGTTCGAAATGGCCGACCGGGCGCAGAACAATGTCGATCAGAACACCTTCTTTGAAGCCATGCGCGACTTGCGCCTCAAGCGCAAAAGCATCGAGCGGGGTTTTCTGGAGCAGTTCTTCGAGGCTTTCGTCGGCCTGACCCGTTACGACCTCAGCCAAAGTGCGTTGCCGCTGTCGATGATCCACGACCCTTCGACCCAGCTTCCCAACGACGATCTGGAGCGGGCAGTGGCCCTGGACGCCATGGTCGCCAAGGTGCTCAACCGCGACGGCTTTGCCCTCGGCCAACTGACTGCCCGGTTGGGTGCGCTGCTGGGCAAGCCGCTGGACGACTCGCACAACCCGATGGGCCCGGCCATGCTCTGCGAGTACTTCTTGCAGGCCGGGCGCAACCTGGGCGTGGAGATCAAGGTCAAGCTGATCATCCTCAAGCTGTTCGAACGCTACGTGCTCAGCGACGCCGACCAGCTCTATGCCGAAGCCAACCAGTTACTGATCGCCACCGGTGTGTTGCCTGAGCTCAAGGCTGCGCCGGCACGGCGTGCCGCGGACCGTTCGGCCGCCAGCGTGCATACAGCCCCCCACGACAGCGCAGGCAAGTCAGGTAGCACGCAGATTGATGACAGCGTGCAGGAAGTCTTCGCAGCGCTACAGGAACTGCTTTTTCACGTGCGCGGCAGTGTGGCGCCGACGCTTGAGGCCAGCGCGCAGACCCAGCCCATCTCGACCCGCGACCTGCTGCGCCTGCTCTCGCACTTGCAGCAATACGTACCGGCGTCGACGGCCGTGGAGGACTTCGACCTGCGCAACCAACTGGAGCAATTGCTCACGCGGGTCAGTGTCAAGAGCGGCAAGTCGCGGGTGGTCGGGGTGGCAGATGAAGACGTGATCAACCTGATTGCGATGCTCTTTGAATTCATTCTCGATGACCGCAACCTGCCGGACTCGCTCAAGGCGTTGATCGGTCGTCTGCAGATTCCGATGCTGAAAGTCGCAGTGCTCGATAAAAGTTTCTTCAGCCGTGGCAATCACCCGGCTCGACGCCTGCTCAATGAGATTGCCGCTGCGGCCATGGGCTGGGGCGCGTGTGATGATCATCAGCGTGACAGCCTGTACGTGCGCATCGAGCAAGTAGTGCAACGCTTGCTGAACGACTTTGGCGACGATCCGGCGATTTTCTCCGAGTTACTGAGCGACTTCCTGACCTTCACCAGTGACGAGCGTCGTCGCAGCGAGTTGCTGGAGCAACGTACCCGCGACGCCGAAGAAGGCCGGGCCAAGGCTGAACTGGCGCGCCAGCGCGTCGAGCAGGCATTGAATCAGGCGCTGCTGGGTAAAGTGCTGCCGCAGGCGGTGGTCAACTTTGTTCAGGAGGCGTGGAGCAAGGTACTGCTGTTGACCTGCCTCAAGCATGGCGAACAGTCGGCCGAATGGCGGGCAGGCGTGCAGACCATGGATCAGTTGATCTGGAGTGTTAAGCGCCATGCCGATCCCGATGCCAGCCTGCATTTGTTGACGCTGGTGCCGGGGTTACTCAAGGCGCTGCGCGATGGGTTGAGCAGCGCGGCGTTCGACCCGTTTGCCACCAGCGAGTTTTTCAGCGAACTCGAGGGCCTGCATGTGCACCTGTTCGAGCAATCGGCCCAGGTGCCTGAGCCGCATCCGGTCCAGGAGCGTGTCAGCGATTTGCCAGTGATGATCGAAGTGTTGCAGCAGATTGTGCTGCCCACCGCCGACGAAGGCCCGGTCGAAAACACGGGGGTGGGCCTGGCAGTGGATGATGCCGGGTTGCAGCAGGTCGACCAATTACGGCTGGGGTGCTGGGTCGAGTTTCAGGAAGACGATGAAAATACCCTGCGTTGCAAGTTGGCGGCGATTATCCAGCCGACGGGCAAGTACATCTTCGTCAATCGCACCGGCATGAAGGTGCTGGAACGCAGCCGCACCGGGCTGGCGCTGGAGTTCCACCGTGGCGCGGTCCGGGCGCTGGATGATGCGTTGTTGTTCGATCGCGCGCTGGAGTCGGTGATCGGCAACCTGCGCAGGCTCAATCACGGCAAGTGATCGCAACCTGACGGCGGATCACGGCATACTGGCGGCATCAAAAGCGTTGTTGAAGGAACCTGTATGCAGCTGGACTCCGCGAGTGGTTGGTGTCAGGGCGTTCGCCACTGCCCGTCCCCCAACTTCAATGCGCGCCCTTCAGGCGAAATCTCCCTGCTGGTGATCCACAACATCAGTCTGCCGCCGGCACAGTTTGCCACTGGCAAAGTGCAGGAATTCTTCCAGAATCGACTGGACGTCACGGAGCATCCCTATTTTGAAGGGATTGCCGAGCTGCGTGTGTCTGCTCACTTTCTGATTGAACGTGACGGTGCAGTCACCCAGTTTGTCTCCTGTCTTGAGCGCGCCTGGCATGCCGGTGTTTCGTGCTTCGAGGGGCGTGAAACCTGTAATGATTTTTCCCTGGGCATTGAACTGGAAGGCACGGATGATCTGCCGTTCACTGACGCTCAGTATCAGGCGTTGATTGCCCTGACCCGGCAATTGCAGAACGCCTTCACGGCTATTACCGCGCAGCGGATTTGTGGCCACAGCGATATCGCTCCCGGTCGCAAGACTGACCCGGGACCTGCGTTTGACTGGGCGCGCTATCGCGCGGCTCTGGAAAAAGGGGAAGGACAATGAGTTTTCTGGTGTTACTGCTGGCGGTCTGGATCGAGAAGTTCTCGGCCCTGCGTCAGCGGGTGCAGCGTGACAAGAGATGGTTGCATGAGCTGGCCAAACTGGAAGCCAGCCCACGGCTGACGGGCCGGCCGTGGCTGGTGCTGGCCTTGCTGGTGTTGTTGCCGGTCGTACTGCTGGGGCTGCTGTTGGTGGTTCTGGACCCTCTGGCCTACGGTTTGCTGGCCTTGCCGGTGCACGTGCTGGTGGTGATTTACAGCCTGGGCCGAGGTGATTTGCTCGGCGGTCTTGGGCCGTTTCGCGATGCCTGGCGCCGCGAGGACCTGCAAGCGGCGTCGCATGTCGCCAAACGTGACCTGGATATTTGCGCCGACAGTGGCGAGCAACTGCTGGAGCGGGTGCAAGCCCACCTGCTGTGGCAGGCCTACCAGAGCTTTTTTGCGGTGATTTTCTGGTACTTCCTGCTGGGCCCCGTCGCGGCCCTGAGCTATCGCCTGCTGGCGCTGGCCGCTGAACACAGCAAGAACCCGGCGCTGGCGGAGCGCGCCAGTCAATTGCGCCACGCCTTTGACTGGGTGCCGGTGCGCTTGCTGGGGGCCAGTTTCGCGTTGGTCGGCAATTTTGTCGCGGTCAGCCGGGTGATGTTGCACGAGCTGCTGAACTGGAACATCAGTGCCGCGCAGTTGATCGAGAAAGTGGGCCTGGTGGCCGGTGAGATTCCAGCGCCCGTGACGGGCCCGGAAGGCCTCACCAGCCTGGACCGGATCTGGGAATTACTGCTGCGTGCCGCCGTGCTCTGGTATGCGGGGTTTGCGTTGTGGACTGTTCTGCCGTAACCACCTCAACGCTGAAATGAACCTCATTGTGGTGAGGGCGCTTGCTCCCGCTGGGGGCGAAGCCCCCCAGTACATGCCCAAGTGATTAGGAAAACCTTATCCGGCCTTTTGCGGCTGCTTCGCCGCCGAGCGGGAGCAAGCGCCCTCGCCACAAGTGGTTCATCTGTTCAGATGAACCATATCTTGTCGTTAACCTTAAGTTACAAAGCCATCTCTTGATTTGAGCTATACAGAAGTAGCGCGCCATAGTGGCTATCTGCTGTATTCGGCTGCGCCGACCAATAAAAATAAAAAATCCAAGGGAGGCTTCCAGTGAAGAGCTTGCTCTATCCTGCTGTCGCACTGATGAACCGCCTGAGCTTCGGCATGAAGTTCAGCTTGATCAGCGTGCTGTTTTTACTGCCGATGCTGGTGACCAACTTCTATCTGGTCCGCGACTCCTATCGCGAGTTCCAGGGCACCCAGGTCGAATTGCAGAGCCTGGACCTGTTGGGCAGCAGTTTGACATTGCGGCGGGACCTGGAAACCCTGAACAACCTCGTACAGATCAACGCCACCCTCGGCCAGTCCGGCAAGGCTGGCGATGTCGAGACGAAAATCGCCGCCCTGGAGCAGACCCTCCTGCAACGCTTGCAGGGGTTGAAGGCGATGGCCATCGACCCAGATCAGATCGCGGTGTTCGACGCCAAGCGCGATGAAATGATCAGCGCCTTCAAGGCCCAGCAAGCCGAAAATTCGCTGCAAAGCAAAAGCGCATTAATCGGAAAATTGCTTGGCAGTGCGCAGGTTTTCAGTCAGATCATCGCCAGTCAGGCCGGCCTGAGCCGCGACAACCAGAGCGACATGCGCCAGTTGAGTGAATTGATCACCAGCGTCACCCCGCGCGTCACCCAAATCCTCGGCGAAGGTCGGGCGATGGGGGCTTATTCCCTGGGGCAGGGCTTTCTCAACTCGTCTTCCAGCACCCGATTCGATGAACTGCTGGCGCAGATCGAAAGGCTCCAGGCCGAGTACGGGCTGAAATTGCAGGACGCGCTGGGCTCCAGTGCGGCGGCCCGCGAGCGTCTCGCTTCATTGGCCGACACCAGCAAAGCGTCGCTGAAAAAAGCCAGCGAGCTGTTCGAAGAGCAAGTGGTCATGGCCGACACCCTCGATGCGCCGTGGCCCGCGTTTTACGATCAGGTCAGCGAGTTGATGGCTCAGACTTACCAGTTGAATGAAGCGACGCTGAAGTTTCTCGATGTTCAGTTACAGCAACGTCTGGAGCAGAACCGTACGCACATGGTGCTTCAGGCATCGGCCCTGACGGTGGTGTTCGTGCTGATCTTTTACCTCTACGGCGGCTTTTACGCCTCGACCCGCACCACGCTCAAGCGTTTGGGCGCGGTGATGGAAAAAGTGGCGGCAGGTGATATGACCGTGACCTTTACCGCTCACAGTCGCGATGAATTGGGCGAGTTGGGCAAGGTGTTCAACGCCACCGTGGCCAAGATTCACGACCTGATCGAGTTAGTGGGCAAGACCGTTAACGAAGTCGAGCGTCAGGCCGGGCAAGTGGAGTCGGTGTCGGCCCAGAGTAATCAGGCCGTGGCCGGTCAACGCAGTCAGATCGAGCAGGTGGCCACGGCGATGAATCAGATGTCAGCCACCGCCCAGGAAGTGGCGCGCAGTGCGGCAGCGGCGGTCAGCAGCGCCCACAGCGTCAACGACGAAACCATCAGCGGCCGTGGCCTGGTGGAGTCGCAGCAGGGCAGCATTGCACAACTCGCCAGCGAAATTGATTCCTCGGTGCAGGTCGTCAATCAACTGGCCAGTGACAGCCAGTCCATCAGCCGCGTGCTGGAGGTGATCAAAAGCATCGCCGAACAGACCAATCTATTGGCGCTCAATGCGGCCATCGAAGCCGCTCGGGCCGGTGCACAGGGGCGCGGTTTCGCGGTGGTCGCCGACGAGGTGCGGACCCTCGCCAAGCGTACGCAACAATCAACCGAAGAAATCGAGCAGATGATCACCCGGCTGCACAGCGGCGTCGGCGCGGCGGTGAAGGCCATGGGCGTCAGTCATCAGACGGCGAGCGGTACGGTGGGGCAGTCGGAAAAGGTTCAGCAGGCACTGGAAAACATCCTCGGCGCGGTGGGCATGATCGTCGATCAGAACCAGCAAATTGCTGCTGCCGTGGAGCAACAGACCTCGGTGGCCCACGATATCGACCAGAACATCGTCGAGATCAACCGCGCCGGGGAGCGCACCGCCCAGGGCGCACACCAAACTGAAGACGCCAGCCGGGCGCTCTCTGCACAAGTGGTGCAGTTGAAGCAGTTGATCAGTGCCTTTCGTGTGTAGTTGAGCCGGGCGCCGAAGGAATGCTGAATTCTCCGTGTCGTCTTGGTCTGAACAATCTGTAGTACTTATTAACTTTGTGAGTGAGCAGTTTCCTGTTTTCCTTCTCGGTCGGATTTGCTGTCTTCAATGATGGAAGATCCGCGTCTTTCGACCCGCTGGCTATTGCGCCACTGCCCTGAGGGAGTCCGTGTATGACTGCTGCACCCATTGGAATCAAGGGTCGCTGTGCCCATTGCCAGATCACCTTGCTGCTCAAGCCCTGGCAACTGAATGCGATCGCGATCAACGAGGCGTTTGCCTGTTCCCATTGCCAGCAAACCTTGCAGCTCAGTTGCCCGAAGCAGATCAAGCGCTTCAAGTCACTGGATGCGCTGGCGATGCTGCGCGCCAGCATGATTGTGTTGGTCGCGACAGCACTGTTGGTCGCGCTGGTGCTGGAGTGGGTGGGCTTGCTCAGTGTGGTCGAACAACTGAATTTCTCGCTGGTCGCGGTTTTTGTCTACTTCGTGGTGATGCGCCTGGCCCGGCATCGGCAGCACATGACGCTGATCCTGCAAGCCGCCAGGGCACACGCCGACTGACTACCAGTTGAACAGCGCGCAGGTGTTGGCGGTGCTGGCGGCCGCCAGTTGCTCTGGGGTGATGGTCATGATGTCAGCCAGCGCCGTGCAGATGGCGGGCAAGTGAGCCGGGCTGTTACGTTGGCCGGGGAACATGGCGGGCGCCATGTCGGGTGAATCGGTTTCCAGCACCACGCTCGCCAACGGCAGTTGAGCGATGACCTTGCGCAGGCGCAAGGCTTGCGGCCAGGTTGCAGCGCCGCCAAGGCCCAGTTTGAACCCCAGCTTGATGTACTCGCGGGCTTCTTCCTGGCTGCCGGCGAAGGCATGAATGATCCCGCCACGCTTGAGCTTGAAGCGTTTCAACGTCGCAATCACCGCCGCATGGCTGCGCCGTACATGGAGCAGGGCCGGCAGCGCGAAGTCCGCGGCCAGTTGCAGTTGCGCCTCGAACAGCACCTGTTGGCGTTCGCGGTCCAGGGTCTCCAGGAAGTAATCCAGACCGATCTCGCCCACCGCACACAATTGCCGATGCCCGGCCAGTCGGGTCAGCCAGTCGCCGAGTTCCGTCAGGTCGGCGGGACGGTGTTCATCGAGGTAAACCGGGTGCAGGCCAAACGCGGCATGCAGGTCGGGATCACGTTGCACCAGATCCCAGAGGTGCTGCCAATTGCGCTGATAAACCCCCAGCACCACCATCCGCCGAACCCCTTGGGCGCGACAGTCTGCCAACAGCGTTTGGCGGTCGGCGTCGAACTCCGCAAAGTCCAGATGGGTGTGGCTGTCGATCAGCTCCACGGTCAGTCCTGGCGAATTCGCTGTTTGAAGGTCCGTGCAATAGCCTGCACGCCGGGCTGATACTGGCCGTCCTCGATGGCGGCGAGGGCCAGTTGCAAGGCTTTGTCGGCGATCAATTGGTGTTGCTGGGCCATGGCGTTGACCGGTAACGGCAGGAAGTCCAGCAACTGGGTGTCGCCAAACGTCCCGAGGCGTAGCGGGCGGGACTTGAGCGGGAAGTCGTGCAGCGCATCGAACACGCCTTGCAGCAGCACGTAAGACGTGGTCACCAGCGCGTCCGGCAAATGGCCGAGGCGTTGCAGCAGTTCTTCCATCAACTGGCGGCCGCATTCACGACTGAAAGACTCGCCGTGTTCGATCATGACCTGGCCTTCGAAGCCGTCCAGTGCCTGCCTGAAACCGGCCGCTCGCTCCTGGCTGATGCTGAGTTCGGGGCGCGCGCCGATCAATGCGATCTGTTTGGGCGCCGGCTGCAACAGGCTGCGGGTGAGGTGCAGGCTGGCTTCGCGATCATCGCTGATCACCGAGCAGAAATGCTCGGGCTCCATGACCCGGTCGATGGCAATCACCGGCATGCCCTTGGCCTGTAACTGGCGGTAGCTGTCGTCATCGGCCGGCAGGCAACTGGCGACGATCAGCGCATCGCAGCGGCGTGCACGAAACAGCGCCAGCAATTGCCGTTCGCTGTCCGGCGCATCGTCGGAGCTGGCGATCAGTAATTGATAACCCCGTGCCCGGGCGCCTTGTTCGAGCAGCTTGGCAATTCGTGCGTAACTGGGGTTTTCCAGGTCCGGCAGGATAAAGCCCAGCGTGCGGGTGTGCCGACTGCGCAACCCGGCCGCTTGAGGATTGGGCGTGAAGCCATGTTGTTCGACCACCGCGCGCACGCGCTCGACGGTGGCGTTGCTGATGCGCTGCTGTTCGGCCTTGCCATTGATGACATAGCTGGCGGTGGTGACGGACACACCAGCCAACTGGGCAATATCACTGAGTTTCAACCCGGGAGTTCCTTGTTTTTCGGCCGATATTTTGTCCAATCCTACCCGATTAGGGCATGCGACCATTGTCGCAGCGCATCCGATGCGTGGACTTCAGGCCTTGAAGATTATCGAGTAATGTAGTCATTCACCTAGATTAAACGTTTCAGCCGGCGTATTTTCCTCATTATTGGCTATTTTGGCCGGTGCTACCGCGAAACTGCCAAAGAGTGTCCGCACAAAAGCCTAAGCTGATTCATTCAAAACAATACCTGGTGCATCATCGCGCCAAAAAGGAGAAAGCATGCTCGAGCTCACCCCGGAGCAGATATCCATGGGCCAGTCGGCCGTGGATAAAGCCGCTGCATTGCACCTGCTGGCCGACACACTGGTGGCCGATGGTTTGGTGGCCGACGGTTACCTTGCAGGTTTGCAGGCCCGAGAGGCTCAGGGCTCGACCTTTCTCGGTCAAGGTATTGCCATTCCCCACGGCACGCCGCAAACCCGCGATCTGGTGTTTGCCACCGGCGTGCGGCTGTTGCAGTTTCCCGAGGGCGTGGACTGGGGCGACGGACAAATCGTTTACCTGGCGATTGGTATCGCTGCCAAATCCGACGAGCATTTGCGCTTGCTGCAACTGTTGACTCGCGCCCTCGGTGAAACCGATCTGGGCCAGGCGTTGCGTCGGGCCAGTTCCGCCGAGGCCTTGCTGAAACTGCTGCAAGGCGCGCCGCAAGAGTTGGCGCTGGATGCGCAGATGATCGGCCTCGGCGTTTCCGCCGACGACTTTGAAGAGCTGGTCTGGCGCGGTGCCCGGTTGTTGCGTCAGGCCAACTGCGTCAGCAACGGGTTCTCGGCGGTGTTGCAGCAGGTGGAAGCGCTGCCGCTGGGCGACGGGTTGTGGTGGCTGCACAGCGAGCAGACGGTCAAGCGGCCGGGGTTGGCCTTCGTCACGCCCGATAAGCCGATGCGTTACCTGGGCCAGCCGCTGAGCGGGTTGTTTTGCCTGGCGAGCCTGGGGGAAGCGCATCAGGCATTGCTTGAACGTCTTTGCGCGTTGCTGATCGAAGGTCGCGGGCATGAACTGGGCCGCGCCACCAGCAGCCGCGCGGTGCTGCAAGTATTGGGCGGTGAGGTGCCGGCCGATTGGCCGAGTGCCCGTATCGTCTTGGCCAATGCACATGGCTTGCATGCGCGACCCGCGAAGATCCTCGCGCAATTGGCGAAAAGTTTTGACGGCGAAATCCGCGTCAGGCTCGTCGACGGCCAGGACAACGCGGTGTCGGTGAAGAGCTTGAGCAAGCTGCTCAGCCTTGGCGCCCGACGTGGGCAAGAGCTGGAACTGATCGCCGAGCCGAGCATCGCGGCAGACGCGTTGCCCGCGTTGTTGGCCGCCATCGAGGAAGGGCTGGGCGAAGAAGTCGAACCTTTGCCGGCCATCAGCGCGCATCGCGAGGTTGTCACCGACATCGCCCCCGCCGTGGTCGCTCCCGCCTCGGGCAGCCTGATTCAGGCCATCGCCGCCGCGCCGGGGATTGCCATCGGCCCGGCCCATATTCAGGTGCTGCAAGCAATTGATTACCCGCTGCGCGGCGAATCCACGGCCATCGAACGCGAGCGCCTGAAGGCCGCACTGGCCGCTGTCCGTCGCGACATCGAAGGGCTGATCCAGCGCAGCAAGGCCAAGGCTATTCGCGAGATTTTCATTACCCATCAGGAAATGCTCGACGACCCGGAGCTGACCGATGAAGTCGACACGCGCCTCAAACAGGGCGAAAGCGCCGAAGCGGCGTGGATGGCGGTGATCGAGGCGGCAGCCAGACAACAGGAAGCCTTGCAGGACGCGTTGCTCGCCGAGCGTGCGGCCGACTTGCGCGACATTGGTCGGCGGGTGCTGGCGCAACTGTGCGGTATTGAAACCCCGAGCGAGCCGGATCAGCCCTACATCCTGGTGATGGACGAGGTCGGCCCATCGGATGTGGCGCGCCTCGACCCGACGCGGGTGGCCGGCATTCTCACTGCACGCGGCGGCGCCACCGCTCACAGCGCCATCGTCGCTCGAGCCTTGGGCATTCCGGCGCTGGTCGGTGCCGGTGCGGCGGTGTTGCTGCTGGCGCCGGGCACGCCGTTGCTGCTCGACGGCCAACGTGGACGGCTGCATGTCGACGCCGATGCCGCGACCTTGCAGCGCGCCACTGAAGAACGCGACAGCCGTGAACAACGCCTGCAAGCTGCTGCGGCGCAGCGTCATCAACCGGCACTGACCACCGACGGTCACGCCGTGGAAGTGTTCGCCAACATCGGCGAGAGCGCGGGCGTGATCAGCGCTGTCGAGCAGGGCGCCGAAGGCATTGGTCTGCTGCGCACTGAACTGATTTTCATGGCCCATCCGCAAGCGCCGGATGAAGCCACCCAGGAAGCCGAGTACCGCCGCGTGCTCGACGGCCTGGCCGGGCGGCCGCTGGTGGTGCGAACTCTCGACGTGGGGGGCGACAAACCGTTGCCGTATTGGCCGATTGCCAAGGAAGAGAACCCGTTCCTCGGCGTACGCGGGATTCGCCTGACCCTTCAGCGCCCGCAGATCATGGAAGCACAGTTGCGTGCCTTGTTGCGCGCAGCCGATAACCGTCCGCTGCGGATCATGTTTCCGATGGTCGGCAGCGTTGAAGAATGGCGTCAGGCACGGGACATGACCGAGCGTTTGCGCCTGGAGATTCCGGTGGCCGACCTGCAACTGGGGATCATGATCGAAGTGCCGTCGGCCGCCTTGCTGGCGCCGGTCCTGGCCAAAGAAGTCGACTTCTTCAGCGTCGGCACCAACGACCTGACCCAATACACCCTGGCCATCGACCGTGGGCACCCGACGCTGTCGGCTCAGGCCGATGGTTTGCACCCGGCGGTGCTGCAGCTGATCGACATCACCGTGCGAGCGGCCCATGCCCATGGTAAATGGGTAGGTGTGTGTGGCGAGCTGGCGGCCGATCCGCTGGCGGTACCGGTGTTGGTGGGGCTGGGTGTGGATGAGTTGAGTGTCTCGGCGCGCAGCATCGGCGAGGTCAAGGCGCGGGTTCGCGAACTGAGCCTTGAGCAGGCAAAACAGCTGGCCCAGCAGGCATTGGCTTTGGGCAGCGCGACTGACGTGCGTGCATTAGTGGAGGTGCTGTGATGGCGAAGATTTTAACCCTGACTCTCAACCCGGCGCTGGACCTCACGGTGCAGTTGCCGCAATTGGCGCTCGGTCAGGTCAACCGCAGCGACACCCTGCACACCCACGCTGCCGGCAAGGGTGTGAACGTCGCACAGGTGCTGGCGGACCTGGGGCATCACGTCACGGTCAGCGGTTTTCTCGGTGAAGACAATCCGCAGGCGTTCGAAGCGTTGTTCGCCCGTCGTGGCTTTGTCGATGCGTTTATCCGCGTGCCGGGGGAAACCCGCAGCAATCTCAAACTGGCGGAAAGTGGCGGGCGCATCACCGATTTGAACGGTCCTGGGCCCGTGGTCAATGCCGCAGCGCAGCAGGCGTTGCTTGATCGTCTGGATCAGATCGTTGCCGGGTTTGACGCGGTGGTGGTCGCCGGCAGTTTGCCCCGTGGTGTCAGCCCACAGTGGTTGCAGGCACTGGTGCTGCGGCTCAAGTCCAAAGGCTTGAAAGTGGCCCTGGATACCAGCGGCGAAGCCTTGCGGGCGGGGCTGGCGGCGGGGCCGTGGCTGATCAAGCCCAATGTTGAAGAGCTGGCCGAGGCGCTGGGCTGCGAGGTGGTTTCGGTGACCGCGCAAGCCGAAGCGGCGAGCCGTTTGCACGCTCAGGGCATTGAACACGTGGTGATTTCCAACGGTGCCCAGGGCGTGAACTGGTTCAGCGTCGGCTCGGCGATGCACGCCACGCCGCCCAAGGTCAGTGTGGCCAGTACGGTGGGGGCGGGCGATTCATTGTTGGCGGGCATGCTTCACGGTTTGCTCTGCGCCGAGATGCCTGAACAGACCTTGCGCACGGCCACCGCGATTGCGGCCCTGGCGGTCACGCAGATCGGTTTCGGGATCAGCGATAGCGCGCAACTGGCGCAGCTCGAACAACGGGTGCGCGTTCACCCGCTGACAGAACAATAAGAGGTTGGTCATGAAGTTAGCCATTGTTACTGCCTGCCCGAATGGCATGGTCACCAGTGTGCTGTGCGCCCGTTTGCTGGACGCTGCCGCGCAACGTCAGGGCTGGATGACTTGCGTTGAAGTGCACGATGCGGCGCACCCCGAACGCCAGTTGTCCGCCGCGACCCTGGAGGATGCCGAGTGGGTATTGCTGGTCAGCACCGGGGCTGTGGATAAGTCGCGTTTCGTTGGCAAGCGCCTGTTCCAGAGCACGCCGTCCCAGGCCTTGCAGGATGTGGACGCGGTGCTGCGTCGTGGCGCTGAAGAGGCTCAGGTCTACGTCGCACCGCAAGCTTGTGTAGAACCGATCACGCTCGGGAAAAGTGCGCCGCGGCTGGTGGCAGTCACCGCGTGCCCGACCGGGGTGGCTCACACGTTCATGGCCGCCGAGGCCTTGCAGCAAGCGGCCAAGCGTTTGGGCTATGACTTGCAGGTGGAAACCCAGGGTTCTGTCGGCGCCCGCAACCCGTTGAGCGCGCAGGCCATCAGTGACGCTGATGTGGTGGTGTTGGCGGCTGACATTGAAGTCGCCACCGAGCGTTTCGCCGGCAAGAGAATCTACCGCTGCGGCACCGGCATCGCCCTGAAACAGGCTGAAGCCACGCTCAATAAAGCCCTGGCCGAAGCCACGCAGGAAACCGCGTCCACTGGCGCCAAGGGCCCGGCCAGGCAAGAGAAGGCCGGCGTCTATAAACACCTGCTGACCGGTGTGTCGTTCATGCTGCCGATGGTGGTGGCGGGCGGTTTGATGATCGCCTTGTCGTTTGTCTTCGGTATCACCGCATTCAAGGAACCCGGCACATTGGCGGCGGCGCTGATGCAGATTGGTGGCGACACGGCGTTCAAACTGATGGTGCCGTTGCTGGCGGGTTACATCGCTTATTCGATTGCCGACCGTCCGGGCCTGGCGCCGGGGATGATCGGCGGTTTGCTGGCCAGCACGTTGGGCGCCGGGTTTATCGGCGGGATCATTGCCGGTTTCATCGCCGGTTACGCCGCGCAGGCGATCAACCGTTATGCGCGGTTGCCGCAAAGCCTGGAGGCGCTGAAACCGATCCTGATCATCCCGTTGCTGGCGAGCCTGTTCACCGGTCTGGTGATGATTTATGTGGTCGGTAAACCGGTGGCCGGGCTGCTCGAAGGGCTGACCCACTTCCTCGACAGCATGGGCACCACCAACGCGATTCTGTTGGGGGTATTGCTCGGCGGCATGATGTGCGTCGACCTCGGCGGGCCGATCAACAAGGCTGCGTATGCGTTCTCGGTGGGGCTGCTGGCGTCGCAGAGTTATGCACCGATGGCCGCAACCATGGCTGCCGGGATGGTGCCGCCGATTGGCCTGGGCATCGCCACGTTCATTGCCCGGCGCAAGTTCGCCCAGACCGAACGCGAAGCCGGCAAAGCCGCACTGGTGCTGGGTTTGTGTTTCATCTCCGAAGGGGCGATTCCTTTTGCTGCCAAGGACCCGTTGCGGGTGATCCCGGCGAGCATTGCCGGGGGCGCGTTGACCGGTGCGCTGTCGATGTATTTCGGCTGCAAGCTGATGGCGCCCCACGGTGGCTTGTTCGTGATGCTGATCCCCAACGCGATCAATCATGCGTTGCTGTACCTGCTGGCAATTGTCGCCGGGAGCTTGCTGACGGCAGTGGTGTACGCGGTGGCCAAGCGTCCGGAGGCCGTCGAGCTGGCATTGGAACCCGCCAAGGCCTGACCTGTGGCGAGGGAGCTTGCTCCCGCGGGGATGCGAAGCGACCCCCAAATGGGACTGCTGCGCAGTCCAGCGGGAGCAAGCTCCCTCGCCACAGAGGTCTGTGTCTGTCACACCGGTTTCACACAGCCGTGCTTAAGTTTCTCTTTTTAGGGAGAGCACCATGAGCGAATTCGACCTGGGGCGCCGTCGAGTCATGCAAGCGGTCGGCGCCGGTTTGCTGTTGCCCGGCCTGGCGCCGGCAGTGATCGCCTCGGTCAAGGATCGTCCGCAGCTCACGGACGGCGTGCAGTCCGGCGACCTGTTGGGCGACCGGGCGATGATCTGGAGCCGCAGTGACCGCCCGGCGCGGATGGTGGTGGAATGGGACACTCGCAGTCAGTTCAGCAACCCTCGGCGTTTCGTTTCGCCGCTGGCCGACGCCCGTACCGATTTTACGGCACGGGTCGAGTTGACGGGACTGCCTGCCGATCAGGCGATTTTCTACCGTGTGTCCTTTGAAGACGCCCAAAGTGGCGTGGCCAGCGAACCCTGGTTTGGTCACCTGCGCAGTGTGCCGCAGGCACGCCGCGACATCCGTTTTGTCTGGAGCGGCGACACCGTCGGCCAGGGCTTCGGGATCAACCCGGACATCGGCGGCATGCGTATCTATGAAGCCATGCGCCTGCGCCTGCCGGACTTCTTTATCCACAGCGGCGACACCATCTACGCCGACGGCCCGGTGCCCGCGCAGTTGACCACCGAAAGCGGTCGGGTGTGGCGCAACATCACCACGCAAGCCAAAAGCAAAGTGGCAGAAACCCTTGATGAATATCGCGGCAACTATCGCTACAACCTGATGGACGAAAACATCCGCAGGTTCAATGCCGAGGTGCCGCAGATCTGGCAGTGGGACGACCACGAAGTGGTGAACAACTGGTCGCCGGGCAAGCAACTCGATGACCGCTACCAGAGCAAAGATATCCACAGCCTGGTTGGGCGTGCGCGGCAAGCCTGGCTGGAATACGCGCCGATGCGCCGGCAGAGCGCCGATGGCGGTGGCCGCATCTATCGCAAGCTCGGTTACGGGCCGCTGCTCGATGTGTTCGTGCTCGACATGCGCAGTTATCGCGGGGCCAACGACGACAACCTGGGCGGCGAAAAAGCCTTCCTCGGGCGCGAGCAACTGGACTGGCTCAAGCGTGAGTTGAAGGCTTCGAAGGCCCAGTGGAAAGTCATTGCCGCCGACATGCCGATTGGCCTGGGCGTGCCCGATGGCGAAGTCAGCCCCGGCGTGCCGCGCTGGGAAGCGGTGGCCAACGGTGACCCCGGCCCGGCCCAGGGGCGCGAGCTGGAAATCGCCGAGCTGTTGGGTTTCCTGCGGGCGCAAAAAGTACGCAATTACGTCTGGCTGACGGCCGATGTGCACTACTGCGCGGCGCACCACTACCACCCGGACCGCGCGGCGTTTCAGGATTTCGAACCGTTCTGGGAGTTCGTCGCAGGTCCCTTGAATGCCGGGAGTTTCGGGCCGAACACGCTGGATAAAACCTTCGGCCCGACCGTGGTGTTCGAGAAAGCCCCGACGACGCAGAACAGTTCACCGTTTGCCGGGTTTCAGTTTTTTGGCGAGGTGAATATTGACGGCCAGACAGGGGAGCTGAGTGTGGTGTTGCGGGATCTGGATGGGGTGGGGGTGTTTGAGCAGAAATTGTCGCCGGTTTGATCGTGTGAGCCTTCAAGAGCCCCCTCACCCTAACCCTCTCCCCAAGGGGCGAGGGGACTGACCGTGGGTTTCTTTAGAAATTTTGCGACATGAAAGTGCTGTGCTGAATCCATAATCGACTCGGTATTGCAGGTCGATGGATAGCGTTAGACACCTCGGTCAGTCCCCTCGCCCCTCTGGGGAGAGGGTTAGGGTGAGGGGGGACAACTTCAGATCAGAATCACACTGTTCGATCAGCAGCCACCCTGAGAATCTGTTCAAGAACATCGCTCATTTGCTCAATGACCTCCAGATTGCTGAACCGCACAACCTCAATCCCTTGCTGCTGAAGGTAAAGCGTTCGGCGCTGATCATGGATTCTGGCAGCCGTTTCATCATGCTGACCGCCATCAAGTTCAATGGCCAGTTTCAGCTCAACACAATAGAAATCCAGGATGTACGGCGGACAAGGAAACTGGCGTCGGAATTTCAGCTTGGCGAGCTGACGACTGCGCAGTTTTTGCCAGAGCAGGCGTTCGCAGCCGGTCTGGTTGACGCGCAATTGGCGGGCGAATTGGCGTTGCTCGAGAGTAGGCTGATTGGGCATGCTTCACGTCCGTGTGAAGGGGATGGAGGTTTAACTGTAGTTGGAGCTTTAGTAGACGTCCCGTCGATACCGCCCTTGCTCGATCAACCGCTCCACTTCATCAGCACCGAGCACTTCGTTGAGCACCTGATCCACGCCGGCCGCCATCCCTTGCAGGCTGCCGCAGATGTAGATCGATGCACCGTCCGCCAGCCACTTTTTCAATTCGACGGCGCGTTGACGCAAGCGGTCCTGTACGTAAACCTTCTGGGCCTGATCCCGTGAGAACGCCAGGTCCAGGCGTTCCAGATCCCCGCAAAGCAGCCACTCCTCCAGCTCCTCGCGGCAAAGAAAGTCATGCTCCCGATGACGTTCGCCGAACAGCAGCCAGTTGCGTTGTTGACCGTCGGCGATGCGCGCCTTGAGCAAACTGCGCAGCCCGGCAAGGCCGGTGCCGTTGCCCAGCAAAATCATCGGTACCGGAGCGGTCGGCAAGTGGAAACCACTGTTGCGCCGCACCCGCAGGCTGATCGCGCTGCCCACCGGCGCATGTTCGGTCAGCCAACCAGAGCCGATACCGAGGCTGCCATCGGCGTGACGCTCCTGACGCACGATCAGCTCCAGCACACCGTCGGCGGCAATCGAGGCGATCGAGTATTCGCGCATGGCCAACGGCACCAATGCATCCACCAGCGCTTGTGCATGCAGGCCGACCAGATGAGTGCGGTTTTCCGGCAACTGACGGCTGGCGAGCGCTTGTTCGAGGGTTTCCTGCAAGCCGTCGAGTTGCACCGCAGCATCGCTGGCAAGGCCCAGGCCCAGCAGGAAATGCTCGATGGCCCATGGGCAGTTGCGCGGCAACACTTCCACCAGATCGCCGGCCAGCCAACTGCTGGTGCTGGGTGCGGTCAGCCCCAGCAAGTACACACCGCAGCCACTGCTGTCGGGGTTGAGCAGTTCGCGTGTGCTCAAGGTCCAGTTGTCGTAACCCGGTGCCTGCCAGGTATCGACTGGCGCCTGCCCTGTCAATTGCCCCAGCTGTGTTTGCCAGTGGCGCAAGGCGTACGGGTCGCCGCTGTCGACGTCTACCGGGGCAAACAACGTGGTGCCGCCATGCTCCGCCAACCAGGTGTGCAAGCGCCGGGCGAAGCCGCAGAAGTGTGGGTATTGACGATCACCGAGGCCCAGCACGGCATAGTCGAGGTGTGCCAGGTTCAAGGCCCGGCCCAACACCTTGCGCTCGAAGCCGCGAGCGCTGTCCGGTGCTTCACCGTCGCCGAAGGTGCTGACCACGAACAGCGCATGGCTGGCGTCCAGCAGGTCTTGCTCACTGACAGCGGCCAGCGCCTGAACCTTCACCGGCAGGCCTCCCGCCTGCAACTGGCTGGCGGTCTGCCAGGCCAACTGCTCGGCAAAACCGCTCTGGCTGGCGAAGCCGATCAGCCAGGCTGGTGCGTCGCTGCTGTTGTGTCCGAGGTCCTTGCGGGCGTTATTGATCTGGCGTTTTTTGCGGCGACGGTCCAGGTACAGCAACCAGCCAGTGATGAAAAACAGCGGCATGGTCAGCGCGCCCAGCATCAGCACAATTCGCCCGACGAGGCCAAAATAACTGCCGACGTGCAACGCGTAGAGGCTGGTCAGCAACTGTGCCTTGAAGCTCTTGTCGCTGTAGCGATCATGGCGGCTGATGACACCGGTTGCGGGGTCCAGGGTGATCTGGTTCAACGCCCGGTCGTGGGGCGAGGTTTTCAGCAGATAGAACACGGTCGCCGGTTGCCCGGCCACTGGCGGCATGCGCACGTTGTAGGCGCTCAGGCCGGGACCGGCGGCGCTGTAGAGACTGCTCCAGATGGCGTTGTAATCGGCGACTGGCTCGGGGCCTTTGGGTGGCGGTGCGCCGCGACCGCTTCTGATGCGCTCGTTTTGTGGCGCATCGGACAGCAGTTTCGTCAGGCCCTTGTTGTACCACTCGTACGACCAGGACAACCCGGTCAGCGCCGCCAGCAGGTAGATCAACAGGCACCAGGTGCCGGCCACGGCGTGCAGGTCCCAATTGAAGCTGCGGCCCTTTTTCGCCCAGTCCAGGGTCAGCCAGGCACGCCAGTTGCCGACTTGGCGCGGCCAGCGCAGGTAGAGCCCGGACAGGCAAAAGAAAATCAGGATCAGGGTACAGGCCCCGGTGATTTGCCGACCGGTGTCCCCCATGGCCAGAAAGCGGTGCAGTTGCAGCATCAGGCCGAAAAAATCCTGACCGACCGCGTCGCCCATGAACTCGCCCGTGTACGGGTCGAAGTAGCGCATTTGCCCACGGCGCTCGCCCGGCGGCGGGGTGAAGAACACGCGCGCAGCGTTGCCGCTGTCGGTGTCGACCCAGAGCATCGAGACTTTTTTGCCTTCGCCAGCCTCGACCCTGGCCACCAGTTCCACGGGCGGGAGGACCCCGGCCGGTAATTTTTCCACGTGCAGCACCGAGGGGTTCAGCGCCCGCAGTATTTCGTCCTGAAAGGACACCGTCGCCCCGGTGATGCCCATCAAGGCCAGGACCAGGCCTGCACTGATGCCGAAGAACCAATGCAGCTGGAACAGGGTTTTCTTCAACACGTGGACCGCCTTGTTCGTTTAAAAGTGTTCGTCACGGCGCGCAGTATGCCGTGGGTTGTCGAGAGGTATTGGCTATTACACACAAAAGCCCCGCTCACATAATGAGCGGGGCTTTGGGCTTCACACTTGTATCAGAAGTGGAAGTTGGTGCTCAGCAATGCCGTACGGCCCGGCGCCTGGTTGGCGAAGTGGGTCGAGAAAGCTTTGTCGTAGTAGGTCTCGTCGGTCAGGTTTTGCAGGTTCAGTTGCAGGTCGACGTTCTTGCTCAACTTGTAGCTGGCCATGGCGTCGTAACGGACATAGGAGTCGACCATGGTGGTGTTGGCCACGTTGCCGAATACGTCATCGACATAGAACGCGCCACCACCCAGGGTCAGCTTCGGCGTTACGTTGTAAGTCGTCCACAGGCTGGCGCTGTTTCGCGGAGTGTTCGGCAATTGGTTGCCGTCGGTGGCGTGGTTCATCGCGCCGCCGTCAACCTGTTCGCTGTCCATGTAGGCGTAGCCGGCGAAGACTTGCCATTTGTCGGTGATCTTGCCGCTGGCCGAGAGTTCGATCCCTTGTACGCGCGTCTCGCCAGCGTTTTCGTAGGAGGTCGTGCCCACTTGAACCCGGGCGTTTTCTTTCTCGGTGCGAAACAGGGCAGCGGTCAACGACAGGCGATCGTTGAGCAGGTCCCACTTGGTGCCGATTTCGTAGTTCTTGGTGGTTTCCGGCTCCATGTCGCTGCTCAGCACGTTGCCATTACGGTCCTTGGTTCCCGCCAGCGGGTTGCCGTCCATGCCTTCGCCCAGGGTATTGCCCGGTGGCGTGGCCGAGGTGGCGTAAGACGCGTAGATGCTGCCGTGCTCGGTCGGTTTGTACACCACGCCGAACTGGCCGGTGACGAACTCGCTGGTATCGGCACCTTTGGCGGTGGTGACACCCTTGGCGTCGTAGGCCTTGTAGTCCGTGTCGAAATGGTCGTAGCGCAGGCCCATGTTCACCAGCCATTGCGGTGACAGTTCCAGGGTGTCGAACACGTACAGGGCGCGGGTGTTGGCGGTGGTGTCGGTGCCGGTACGGTCACGCGCGATGGAACCGTTCCACGGGTCGTTCGGGTTCGGGTTGGACAGCGAGGTGCAGTTGAAACCGCTCGGCGCGCCGATCATCGACGGGGTGCAATTGAAGCTTGGTTTGTCCGCCGGGCCTGAGCCTGGGGTGGTGTCGGTGTTGACGAGGTACCCAGACTTTTCGCCTTCCTCACGGGTGAATTCAATGCCGGTGGAGAAGCTGTTCTTGAACCCGGCGATATAGAAATCACCGAACAGATCAGTCTGGTTGGTGGTGGTGGAGACGTTGCTGACGCGGCTGTTGGCGCGGCGCCACACACTGCCGTTATTCACGTTGCCCTTGCTGTCGTCCGGCTGGGTCAGGATGTAGTCCTGCATGTTGGTGCCGTGGCGCAAGGTGTTCTTGACGGTCAGTGCGTCGGTCAGGTCGTGCTCGATGGCAAAGGTAGCGGTATCGGTACGGCCCTTGCGGAAGTCGCGGTTCAGGCCATAGAAGTTGCTGCTGTCGCCACCGGCGTTCGGCTTGTCCGGGTTGTGCTTGTTGCGATCGGCCTGTTTGCCGCTGGCGGGCATGCTGTACGGGATGCCCGAGTCTGGCGTGTCATTGTTCTCGAGGTGGTAGTAGTCGAGGTTGACGCGGGTGTCGGTGCCCAGCCCGAAGGCCAGCGATGGCGCGATGCCCCAGCGGTCGTAATCGACTTTGTCGCGACCGGCGACGTTGCTTTCATGGCTCATCAGGTTCAGGCGGCCAGCTGCGGTGTCTGTGAACTGGTAGTTGCCATCGAGGGTGTAACGCTGGGTCTGGTCCGAGCCCCAGGTGAACCCGCCGTCGAAGGCGTTGCCCAGGTGCGCTTTTTTGCTCACCAGGTTGATGCTGCCGCCCGCTGCGCCACGACCGCCAATGGCCGAGTTGGGGCCTTTGCTGACTTCGATCGATTCAACGGCAAAAATCTCGCGGCTCTGGGAGCCGGTGTCGCGGATGCCGTCGAGGTAGGTGTCGCCCTGGGCGTCGAAGCCACGAATGAACGGACGGTCGCCCTGTGGGTTGCCGCCTTCGCCTGCACCAAACGTGATGCCGGGAACGGTGCGCAGCGCATCCTGCATGGAGAGGGCGCCGGTGTCCTTGAGAACTTGTTGCGGGATCACAGTCACCGAACGCGGGGTATCAATCAGCGGCGCGGTGTACTTGGGCGAGGATGCTTTTTCGACCTGATAGGAGGTGGATTCCCGGGCTTCGCCGACAACGCTGGTGGCATCCAGGGAAATCGCATTGTTCGGCGCTTTTTCGTCAGTTTTTTCGGCCGCGTAGGCCATGTGGGCGGCGGAGCTGGCGGTAATGGCCACGCCAATTGCAGACGCGAGCAAGCGTGGTGAACTGACCGGTAACTGTGATGGTTGGCGTGACATGTGAATTCCCCTCCCCAAGGATTTGAGGTCGCGGAATATAGGTCAAACAAGTATGTGTATCAATTGCGACTTATTGCTATTTGCGCCGAATTTACATTCTTTACAATTTATCCTTACGGTTTTTACAGTCTCATTCGTCTGACGGGTTTTACAGTCTCAATAAGAATCAATACCATTGCGATCCTTTTGCTTTCAGGTATCGCGCCATGCTGCTTCATATCCCCGGCTTGTTCTCTCGTGACGAGGTGTTGCGCATTCGCGAGGCTCTGGAGCAGGCTGACTGGGCGGACGGCAAGATCACCGCCGGCTACCAGTCGGCCAAGGCCAAGCACAACCTGCAATTGCCTGAAGGTCACCCGCTGGCCCAGGAAGTCGGCGCGGCGATGCTGGAGCGTCTGTGGAGAAATCCGCAGTTCATGTCCGCCGCGTTACCGCACAAGGTGTTTGCGCCGCTGCTCAATTGCTACACCGCCGGTGGCAGTTTCGACTTTCACATCGACAATGCGGTGCGCCAGCCCAAGGGCAGCGTTGAGCGGGTGCGCACGGACCTGTCGTCGACACTGTTCTTCAGCGACCCGGACGACTACGACGGCGGTGAACTGGAAATCCAGGACACCTTCGGCACCCAGCGGGTCAAGCTGCCAGCGGGCGATATGGTGCTGTATCCGGGTTCCAGCCTGCACAAGGTCAACGCGGTCACTCGCGGTACGCGTTATGCGTCCTTCTTCTGGACCCAAAGCCTGGTGCGCGAAGACAGCCAGCGCACCTTGCTGTTCGAGATGGACGGGGCAATTCAGCAGTTGACCCAGGACGTGCCCGATCACCCCTCGCTGATCCGCCTGACTGGCACTTATCACAACCTGTTGCGTCGCTGGGTCGAGGTTTAGGCCATGGATTTTCGACTGCGCCGCGAAGAAGTCCTGGACGGCGACCAACTCGGCGCCATGCTTGCCGAAAGCCCGGCCCGCGCTGCCCAGGCGATTTTGATGGCTGCCAAGGCGGGCATCCTTGAAGGCCAGGCCTTGCTCGGGCAAATCCTGCTTGAAGGGCAGGGCATTGCCAAGGACCCGGCGCTGGCCTTGCGCTGGTTCGCAATCGCCGCCCAGGGTGGGCACCTGATGGCGCGCAACATGCTTGGCCGTTGCCATGAACATGGTTGGGGCTGTCATGCCGACGCCACGGTCGCTGCGGGGCATTATCGCTTCGCCGCCGATGCCGGGCTGGACTGGGCGATGTACAACTACGCCAACCTGCTGGCCACTGGGCGTGGCGTGCCGGAGAACCATGCGCAAGCGTTGAATCTGTATCGCCGGGCCGCCGAGTCGGGCCACGTGAAATCGATGAACCTATTGGGGCGCTATCTGGAGGACGGGCGGTTTTGTGCAGCCGATCCGGTTGCAGCCCTTGGTTGGTATCGACGTTCTGCTGAAGGAGGGGACTTCCGGGGACAATTCAGTTACGGCACTTGCCTGGCCGAGCGTGGGCGGACAGATGAAGCGACCGTATGGCTGCAAAAAGCACTGATGGGCGGTAATCCGAACTTCTTACGGACGGCGGCGCACACGTTGCGCGAGTCTGGGTTAGACACGTTGGCCGATATTTATCTTAGTAGAATGCAGGTATTAACTGCCGAGGCAAGTGGTTAAATACTCTCGCCTGATAGTTGCTGAATTAAAAGAGCGTTAACCCTCAGGTGTATTTTATGTCTGAGGGTTTTTTATGGGGTGAAGAAGTTGATTAGGTTGTAAGTTGTTGTTGGAATGAATTTTTAATATTTGTTGCTTTGACGATTAATTGAAAGTTGATTTAGTCTTTGTTTGTGCTCGGGTGTTTATCGGGTGCTTATAGAGATTGAGTAAAAATCTAACTTTACAGTTGCTAATCAAAGGAATGAAATAATGCAGAGCGAAAAAGTGTGGGGTGAGTTCTTTGCCGGGGCCGACGAGGAAACAATCGCCTCGGTGGCGGTGGGTGTTCCCAATGTGCTGTTTGATGCGTCGATAGGTGCACGCGACGGCACCATTCGCGACACAGGTCTGGTATTGACCAAGAATGATGTACTTGTGATTAGTCGATATGTCGCGATAGGCCTGGCACTGCCCACTGAACGGCGGACAGTTACAGAGTATTTGTACTATGGCGAAGGAGAGAATGGCGGTACAGGTTTGCTGGTTGAGAATTTTGTTAAAACGTTTTTGGTCATTAACAAACATGCCAAGTCGTGGGCTGACTTGCGTGCGAGTATCCTCTCGACAAGTACGAGCCTGGAGCTTTTTTCTGGTCAGATGCAGGGCTGGGGAAATGACTTTGAAGAGATCTGTAAAGACGACGCTTCCGTAAAGCTGATTGATCAATACAATGTGAGTACCTATGAGGAGTTGAATGCACTCAAACTGAATTGGGCGGGTGCATTTCCTGACATTGGATTGAGTCGAAACACAGTACCTGATCTGAAAGACTGCTTCAAACAGATCAGTGATGAGATCGCGCGCAAGTGGGAGGAAACTCGCGGAATTAAAGTGGGCCTGGCGGACTTTAAAACCACGCTTGAAAATGAGGTCATTCCTCAAATAAAGGAACGATTGGAATTTATCAAAAATAATAAATATTCGGCTGAAATCGTTCAGCTCAATGATCAAATTGCCCGGCGCGCCGAAGACCTCGCCAGGCTGAATAAAGAGTATAAGGCGCTGGTCGAGAAGTCCTTGAGCTCCCTTGCCAATATGAATATTTTCGGTCTGGCCATGTCGATCTACCTGGGGGTTGAGGCTGAGAATATTCGCGCGCAACGGAAGCAGTTGCACAGTGAGCAAGACACCGCCATTCGAATGCTGGGAAGCAAGAATCAGACACTAGGCTCGTTAAAGCGGGTAGAACACGATTTGCAACAATGCGAGATTGCTGCGGTCGATGCCAACCATGCCATGGAAAACTTGCGACATCTGTGGAGTTCCATTGATATATTCGTCACCCATTCGCTTACACATATGTCGAGCATCACCGATGCCATGAGGCTGCGGGCGCTACGAAACACCTTTAAAGCCGTAGTGAGGTCCTGGGTGGATATCAAAGATAAGGTCCATGTAGTGACGAGTGTTTTCGCTGAGGCGGATAAAGAACTCTTAAATGAGCAAAGGAGTCCGCGAATGGCGGCACTGCAGATGATCCGTTCAACAGAAACTAATGCCTATCCAACACTTGATATGGCAACCCTGCAGAGCGTCAGGAAGCAGATGGGCAATGATTACGCCACCCTGGCAGTATTGTCCGAGACGCAGAGTTACATGCCGGGATTGAGTAATAAAATTAAGGATTTAACCCGGGGTGTGTCAAAAGCCACAGGTGATTTGGTCTCAGGGGCGCATGATGGCAAGACGACTCTGTCGATTGCCAAAGATGAGTTGGTAGCCTTGGAAAAAGAACTTGAAAGTGCTGTCGGTAAGGGCGGTAATGAACTCGATATCGCCGATATGTATGCCGAACGCAAGCAGATACTGAAGGGGGTTTTTGACGGCTTGACGCAAACAAGAAATACCCTTGCAGCCCATTATACAATGCTTACTCAAAGCATCGAAGTCAGTGACTTGCGTCATTATTCAGGCGGCTTGCAGGTGGATATTGTCAATGCCAATACCCGCAAGGCTATGTACGAGGCTGCTCTCGCCCGCTATCGAGCCGAGCAGAAGGTAATTGATGACGCCGTTACTATTATTCAGAAGGCAGGTATCGAGAATATCGGCAAAGATATTAATCTGACGCTCGACAAGCTCAAGGGCATGAAAATGAGCATGCCGGAAATCGAATTGGTCATGATGGCAATTGATCAACTTAAGGTGACGATTGAAGGTATCGCCAAAAATGTTTCTTTTGTGATCATGCTACGTGAGAGTAAAAAGCTGAGAGAAAAAGTAACGGCCGTATGGGCCGATATCGAAGCTCAAGAGACAATCAAGCTCAATGCTCTTGAGAAGATCAAGTTTATTGAGGCGGTCTATGCGATTGAGACTCAGCGCAAACTGATAGTGCCGGAGTTTAAAAAGGCAGTTGAGGCGTATGATCTGTTTCTGACCTCTGTCAATCAAGCGGCCAAAGGTGAGTCGGTGGTGCCGGCGTCAAGTGTGATCAATACCTTTATCACATTCTTGGCTCGCGTCTCCGCACGTGTTTGATTGTTGTGAGAGGGCAGTGAGGGTTTGAGTATTCATGGCACCCTCTGCACCGGCTCGTGTAATAACGGTCGGTGCTGCGCTTTGCATTTACTAAGGAGTTGTCTCTATGTCGGCTTATTTATTATCAGAGGAACACTTCACTTCTCTTAAAGAATACATTGATTTTTTAAACAGTCTTCCCGGGGCTCTGGAAGAGATGGGGCGTTTCTCCGAGTTTTATCGGCGCCAGGGCCATCAGTTACTGACACCGCCGAATGCCGTATCACTTGCCGATGCGGCGCACGCCAACACATTGGCCTGGTGGGCGCTCAAGCAAACGATGTCTTTGCTGGGCCAATCAAGCGCCAAGGTATTGAAGGATACGCACAGCTTTATCAACCAATTTCGCGATATCACCCAAGGCGTTGGGGGGCGGCGAAAGACAATAGATAGCATCGATCCCAGGGCTTTTACTCTGGTGAAGTCTCCAGTATGGGGGACTGTACCTCCAGGGCATGTGATTGATCTGATGCGTGAACTCGACATTCGTCTGTCTCGATGCGCATCCTTGATCATTGCGTTCCAGCAAGCGCTGGTCACTATCGGTGCCAGTGTGCATGGCATCTTTGTCCGGTTTATCGATTCTCTGAGTCTTTCGATGTGCAGTTGCGACGGCCCGATTCCCAAGATTGAGGCTTATTACACGCTCGGAAAAATAGGTCTGCCAAATCTGCAGTATCAGCCCGGTCAGGCTTACTCGCACAATGAGCGCGTGGCATTTGCCAGGGAACATTTGGCGCTTTTGAGAGGCATGCGAATCAAGACCTGCACTGCTGTCAATTGCCTTAATGACTTTTGCCATGTCTGGCAAAAACTTCTGGCACACACTCGAGTTCAGTTGCAAAGCAACCATCCTTTGTCTAACTGGTCATCCTCCAACCGCTTGCTGACCTTTGCCGAAGCCTCGCTTGACAACGTGCATGACATGTCTGAGCGTCTGATTCGGATGTCGCGCACATTCGATGCATAAAAAAAGCCCATGATGTAGATCATGGGCTTCTTGCATGCACGGCGGCGCAGCGTTTAGACGTAAAACGACTTCAGCGGCGGAAAGCCATTGAACTCGACGGCGCTGTAGCTGGTGGTGTATGCACCGGTCGACAGCCAGTACAAGCGATCACCAATGGCCAGGTTCAGCGGCAGGCCGTACTTGTAGTTCTCGTACATGATGTCGGCGCTGTCGCAGGTTGGGCCGGCGATCACCACTTCTTCCATCTCGCCTTTTTTCTCGGTCCAGATCGGGAACTTGATGGCTTCGTCCATGGTTTCGATCAGGCCCGAGAACTTGCCCACGTCGGTGTACACCCAGCGCTCGACGGCGGTGCGCGATTTTCGTGCAACCAGTACCACTTCACTGACCAGAATGCCGGCGTTGGCAATCAGAGAACGGCCAGGCTCCAGGATGATTTCCGGCAGGTCGTCACCGAAGTCTTCCTTGAGGAAACGGATGATTTCTTCGGCGTAGGTTTCCAGGCTGTTGGTACGGGTGATGTAGTTGGCCGGGAAGCCACCGCCCATGTTGATCAGCTTCAGGTGGATGCCGTCTTCTTCTTTCAGACGCTCGAAGATCACTTTGACCTTGGCGATCGCCGCGTCCCAAACGCTGATGTCACGCTGTTGCGAACCCACGTGGAACGACACACCGTAAGGCACCAGGCCCAGGTCGCGGGCCAGGATCAGCAGGTCCATGGCCATGTCGGTCTGGCAGCCGAATTTGCGCGACAGCGGCCAGTCCGCCGTGGTCGAGCCTTCGGTGAGGATGCGTACATAGACTTTCGAACCCGGTGCAGCCTTGGCGATGTTGCGCAGGTCGGCTTCGGAGTCGGTGGAGTACAGACGCACGCCCTTCTCGTAGAAGTAGCGGATGTCCTTGGATTTCTTGATGGTGTTGCCGTAGCTGATGCGGTCGGCGGTGACGCCCTGGCCCAGTACTTTGTCCAGCTCATAAATAGAAGCGATGTCGAAGCTCGACCCTTTCTCTTTGAGCAGGTCGATGATTTCGACGGCCGGGTTGGCCTTGACCGCGTAGTAAACCTTGGCGAATTCGAAGCCGGCGCGCAGATCGTCATAAGCCTGGGAAATCATCGCGGTGTCGATGACCACGAACGGGGTTTCTTGCTTGTCGGCGAAGGCCTTCATTTTCTCAAAGGTATCGCGCGCGAAATAGTCTTCGACATTGATCGACATGCTGGGGGACTCCTACAGGGCAAACAGATGAATAAATGGGTGCAAATGAACGTCCTCCGTATCCCCACTTTGGTTCGCCTACTTCCCAAGGCATGTCGCCGAAAGCAAAAAGGCCATGGGAACAGACGCTTCCCTTGGCCTTGCTGTCTCGTCGTCAGTACTTGAGCCGGATGGATCGTTTCCAGCATGGACGTTCGGCGCGAACTTTAGGACGTGAAGGGCTGGAGATCAACAAAAAATGTCGCGTTTTTGCACGCTTCCGTCGTGTGGTCCTCGGCAGCTATTGATGTAACCGACCTGCGTGACAGTGCGATGTTCCCAATACAAGGATTCTAGAAGGGCGCTTGCTTTGCTTTCGTGGCGAGGGAGCTTGCTCCCGCTGGGTCGCGTAGCGGCCCCAAAATCAGACAATGCGGTTCTTCAGAAGGATCGCATCGGCGGATTTACGACTGCTTCGCAGCCAAACGGGAGCAAGCTCCCTCGCCACAAAAACACTAGAGCCTCAGACAGATCAGGCCAGCGCCGTTTCAGCAGGCGAAACAATACTGGTCTTGCCCCCACGGGACTTGCCGGAACTCAAGTACTCGGCAATCGACTCCTGCGTCACCTCACCCAGGAACACCCGTTCGGCGTCCATCACCGGCAGCCACGAGCGGTTGAACTCGTACATGCGCGACAGCAGGATCCGCAGGTGCTCGTCATAGGCCGCCGTGGCGTTGAACTCGCGCAGGTATTGCACGCAGGTGCCGCCCTGACGGTGCAGGTCGCGGCGGCGCACGTAGCCCAGTGCCTTGTTGTCAGCGCACGTCACGACTACATAGCGACGGTCGAGTTCGTCCATCAATTCCAGCGCTTCGGCCACCGGGGTTTGCGGGCTGACCGACGGCGCGTTGTCCGCTGCATCTTCAGCCTTCACCAGCAGCAGGCGCTTGAGCGTGCTGTCCTGGCCGACGAAGTTGCTGACAAAATCATCCGCCGGGTGGGCGAGCAAGGTGTCCGGGTGGTCGATCTGCAACAGCTTGCCGGCGCGGAAGATCGCAATCTTGTCGCCCAGTTTGATCGCTTCGTCGATGTCGTGGCTGACCATGATCACGGTCTTGTTCAAGGCACGTTGCATCTCGAAGAACTCGTTCTGGATCATCTCGCGGTTGATCGGATCGACCGCGCCGAACGGTTCGTCCATCAACAGCAGCGGCGCGTCGGCCGCCAGGGCACGAATCACCCCGATTCGCTGTTGCTGGCCACCGGACAACTCACGCGGGTAGCGATTCAGGTACTGCTTGGGCTCAAGCTTGATCATGCTCATCAACTCGCGGGCGCGGTCGTGGCACTTCTGTTTGTCCCAGCCCAGCAGGCGCGGAACGATGGTGATGTTTTCCTCGATGGTCATGTTCGGGAACAGGCCGATCTGCTGGATCACGTAACCGATGTTGCGGCGCAGGGTGACCGCGTCGAGGTCGGTGGTGTCTTCGCCGTTGATCAGGATCTTGCCCGAGGTCGGTTTGATCAGCCTGTTGATCATTTTCAGCGTGGTGCTCTTGCCGCAGCCTGATGGCCCGAGGAATACACAGATTTCGCCTTCATTGACGGTCAGGCTTACCGAGTCCACGGCTTTCACATCTTTGCCGTTGCTTTGGAAGGTCTTGCTGAGGTTTTGAAGTTCGATCATTTGAGCAGTCCTTTTGGAGTCAGCGTGCGTTGCAGCCATTGCAGAAGCAGGTCGGCGAAGATGGCCAGAAGACTGACCAGCACAGCGCCGACGATCAGCATCGACATGTCGCTGCGGCTGATGGAAGCGAGAATGAGTACACCCAGGCCACCGGCGCCGATGGTGGCGGCGATGGTCATGACACCAATGTTCATGACGACGGCGGTGCGCACCCCGGCGAGGATCACCGGCACTGCAATCGGCAACTCGACCATGCGCAGGCGCTGGCCGAAGGTCATGCCGATGCCGCGCGCGGCTTCGCGGATGCCCGGCTCGACGCCGGTCAGCGCCAGGTAGGTGTTACGCATGATCGGCAGCAGCGAGTACAGAAACACCGCTGTGATGGCCGGCATCGGCCCCAGGCCCTGGCCGAATTTTGAATAGAACGGCAACAGCAGGCCGAACAGCGCAATCGACGGTACGGTCAGCAGCACCGTGGCACTGGCTTGCAGAGGACCGGCCAGTGACGGGAAACGCGTCATCAGAATGCCCAGCGGCACGCCGACCAGAATCGCCAGGGTCACGGCAATGCCGACCAACGTGATGTGTTGCCAGGTCAGGTGCAGGACAAGCGGCCAGTCGAGGTGGGAAAAGGCGTTGAGAAATTCCATGTGTTTTCTTCCTCCGGCTACTTATTGGAAAGCAAGGGATGTTGGCGCAGGAAATCTGCGGCGACGGCGGAAGGGCTTTCGTGATCGACGTCGACCCGCGCGTTGAGCTGACGCAGGGTGGCGTCGTCGAACAGTTCGGCCAGCGGCTTGAGCTGTTCGGCCAGTTGGGGGTGGGCGTCGAGGTAAACCTGACGGACCACGGGTGCGGCGGTGTAGTCCGGGAAGTAATGCTTGTCGTCTTCCAGCAACTTCAGCTTGAAGGCGTCGAGGCGACCGTCAGTGGTGTAGACCAGGCCGGCAAACACCTGGCCATTGCGCAGGGCGGTGTAGACCAGCCCGGCGTCCATCTGGCGGATGTTTTTGCGGGTCAGGTTCATCCCGTAGAGCTTGACCATCCCTTCCAGGCCGTCGGAACGGTTGGCGAATTCGGTGTCCAGGGCCACCAGGTGATTTTCCTTCTGCTCAGCCTGCAACACCGTGTTCAGCTCGCTGATGGTGTTGATCTGCGGGTAAGCCTTGGCGGTGTTTTCCGGTAGGGCCAAGGCGTAGGTGTTGCTGAACTTCGACGGGGAAAGCCAGACCAGGCCTTTTTTCGCGTCGAGTTCTTTCACCCGAGCGTAGGACTGGGCCCTGTCGAGTTTTTCGCTGACATGGTTGTAGGCCACCAGCGAAACACCGGTGTATTCCCACATCAGGTCCAGTTGGCCACTTTCGTGAGCACTGCGAGCCAGGCTGCTGCCCAGGCCTCCCGTCACCCGGGTGTCGTAACCCTTGGTACGCAGGTATTGGGAGGTGATTTCTGCCAGCAGGGTTTGTTCGGTGAACACCCGGGCGCCGATGCGGATAACCGGTTTTTCAGCAGCGTGGGCAAATCCTGCGAACAGCAGGACGCAGCCTAGTAAAAAGCTCAATGTCTTCATGATTATTCCTTCGCTCAGCCTGTATTAAGACTGGGGTAAACCGCGTTCCAGCCAGAGGCGGCTGGCCAGTGTCACCAAGCCGTCGAGCAGCAACGCCAGCAGGGCGGTGCAGGCCGCGCCGAGGATCAGTTGCGGCTGATTGTTCAGGGCAATGCCGGGGAAAATCAGGCTGCCCAGGCTGTTGGCGCCGATCAGGAACGCCAGTGGCGCGGTGCCGACGTTGATCGCCAACGCAACCCGTACACCACCGATGATGATTGGCACGGCGTTCGGCAGTTCGACCCGCCAGAGCACTTGGCGCGGGGTCATGCCGATGCCGACGGCGGCTTCCTTGAGTGAACCCTGAACGTTTTTCAGGCCCTCAAATGTGTTACGCACGATGGGCAGCAGGGAGGCCAGGAACAGCGCGAAGATGGCAGGGCCGCTGCCGATGCCGAGGATTCCCAGGGCGATGGCCAGTACGGCGAGAGGCGGGACGGTGTTGCCGATGTTGAAGAGTTGCATGAAGCGTTCTGCGCGCCCGACCATGCTGGGTCGGCTGAGCAGGATACCGGCGGGGATGCCCACAACGAGGGCGGCCAGCATGGAAGCGAGGACGAGAATCAGATGAGCTTGCAGGTAAAACAACAAATCGTCGCGGTAATGTTCGATCGTGTTGATGCCAATCCAGTGGATCAGCAGGGCCAGAAGGGCGACGACAACCGCTCCTCCTATCAGCCCTTTGCCATAGCGAATAGCCACAGGCGGACTCCTTTTTTCTGTCGGCGAAAACCCTTTCGTGTGGCAATGCCATTCCTGGCTGCCGAAAAAGTGATCGCGAGAAGCAGCTCGTTCTATGCCGGAAAAGCGGCATGAAATCGAGCCATAAGCGCAGCCCCGTCAGGCTGACTTGCTGATATTTCAGCCCCTGACGGCAAGCCGTAACAGGGGAGTGGACGTCTCTACTGTTTAAAAGGTTCCCATCATGTGCGGCATTTAGCCACCCCTAATGTGCTCAACGGTTCGGATCTTGAAGCAAGTTGGGCTATAATCGCGGCCCTTTTTTGAATCACCTGCCAGGCGATTTCCCATGACCAAACAGGCCGCCGAAGTCGCGAAACGCCGCACTTTCGCCATTATTTCCCACCCCGATGCGGGTAAGACCACCATCACCGAGAAGCTCTTGCTGATGGGCAAGGCGATTGCCGTTGCCGGCACGGTGAAATCTCGCAAATCCGACCGCCATGCCACCTCCGACTGGATGGAAATGGAAAAGCAGCGTGGTATCTCGATTACCACCTCGGTCATGCAGTTCCCGTATCGCGATCACATGATCAACCTGCTCGACACCCCGGGCCACGAAGACTTCTCGGAAGACACCTACCGTACCCTGACGGCGGTCGACTCGGCCCTGATGGTCCTCGACGGCGGTAAGGGTGTAGAGCCACGTACCATCGCGCTGATGGACGTTTGCCGTCTGCGTGACACGCCGATTGTCAGCTTCATCAACAAACTCGACCGTGACATCCGCGACCCGATCGAGCTGCTCGACGAGATCGAAGCCGTCCTGAAGATCAAGGCTGCGCCGATCACCTGGCCGATTGGTTGCTACCGTGACTTCAAAGGCGTTTACCACCTCGCCGACGACTACATCATTGTTTACACCGCTGGCCACGGCCACGAGCGGACCGACGTGAAAATCATCGAGAAGCTCGACTCCGATGAAGCCCGCGCCCACCTGGGCGACGAGTACGACCGCTTCGTCGAGCAGTTGGAGCTGGTGCAGGGCGCTTGCCACGAATTCAACCAACAGGAATTCATGGACGGCCAACTGACCCCGGTGTTCTTCGGAACTGCGCTGGGCAACTTCGGTGTCGATCACGTGCTCGACGCCGTGGTCAATTGGGCGCCGAAACCGCTGGCCCGCGTTGCCAACGAGCGCACCGTGGAACCGGTGGAAGAGAAATTCACCGGTTTCGTGTTCAAGATCCAGGCGAACATGGACCCCAAGCACCGCGACCGCATTGCCTTCATGCGTATCTGCTCCGGCAAGTACGAAAAAGGCATGAAGATGCGCCACGTGCGCACCGGCAAGGACGTGCGGATCGGCGACGCGCTGACCTTCTTCTCCTCGGAGCGTGAGCAACTGGAAGAAGCCTTTGCGGGCGACATCATCGGTTTGCATAACCACGGCACCATCCAGATCGGTGACACCTTCAGCGAAGGCGAAGCCCTGGGTTTCACCGGCATTCCGCACTTCGCCCCGGAACTGTTCCGTCGCGTGCGCCTGAAGGACCCGCTGAAGTCCAAGCAACTGCGCCAGGGCCTGCAGCAGTTGGCCGAAGAAGGCGCGACCCAGGTGTTCTTCCCGACCCGCAGCAACGACATCATCCTCGGCGCCGTCGGTGTGCTGCAGTTCGATGTGGTCGCCAGCCGTTTGAAAGAGGAATACAAGGTCGAGTGCTCCTACGAGCCGATCACCGTATGGTCCGCCCGCTGGATCGATTGCAGCGACAAGAAAAAACTTGAGGAATTCACCAACAAGGCCGTGGAAAACCTCGCGGTCGATGGTGGCGGTCACCTGACCTACCTGGCCCCGACACGGGTCAACCTGGCGCTGATGGAAGAACGCTGGCCGGACGTGAAATTCCGTGCGACGCGTGAGCATCACTAAGCACTGATGGGTAATGCCCGAGAGCCCACTGTGAAAGCAGTGGGCTTTTTTTTGCTTGTCTGTTCCGTCCTGAAAATAACTGTTCGCAATAGCAATTAGTCCAAACCGGTCTGTTGGCAAAGGGCATTTAATCCGCTTCGTTAGCGTCCTATCTGGAGAATCCCGTCTATCCAGACTAGATTTCAGACAGCGCTACGGTCGTTGGGAAAACGGTCTGTGGCCACTCATGATTCACCTACGAAAGGATGAAATCGGCTATGAGCATTTTCCAACGCGTTGTATTGCTCCTCAAAGTCCTGGTGATGCTGTCGCTGGGTACTTCGGCGGCATGGGCCAGCAGTCCGCCAACGCAGGCGCCAGGTTTTGTGGCGTCCGGTAGCGTGCAGGGCAGTGGTCTGATGATCGCCAAATCGGAATCGGAACCGGGAGACGAAGGGCAGGGTGGTAGCAAAGGTGATGACGACTCGACAACCGATGAGCCAGATACGGATGACGAAGGCGATAGCCAGGGCTGAGCGGCCGTGATGCAGACAAAAGAAAACCCCTCCAGCAAGACTGATGCGCAATCCTGAGGAGGGGTTTGGTGAACACATTGAAAGCGCCCCCAGGGGCGCTTTTTCATGCCTGGCTTAAACGATGAACTGCTCCGCGTAGTGGCAGGCCACTTGACGGGTGTCGAGCAGGCGCAGGGCCGGCTCTTCTTTGCTGCACCGTTCGGTGGCATACGGGCAGCGTTTGTGGAACGCACAGCCGGACGGCGGGTTCAGCGGGTTGGGCAACTCGCCGACGATCTTGATTTTCGGTTTGGTCGGGTCCGGATGGATCGTCGGCGTGGCTGACAGCAGGGCCTGGGTGTACGGGTGCAGAGGACGGGTGTAGATGTCTTCTTTCGGGCCCATTTCCACCGGGCGGCCGAGGTACATCACCAGTACCTGGTCGGCGACGTGACGCACCACCGCCAGGTTGTGGGAGATGAACACGTAGGCAGTGTTGAACTCTTGCTGCAGGTCCATGAACAGGTTCAACACCTGCGCCTGGATCGATACGTCCAGCGCCGAGGTCGGTTCGTCCGCGACCAGCACTTTGGGTTGCAGCATCATTGCCCTGGCCAGGGCGATCCGCTGGCGCTGACCGCCGGAGAACATATGCGGATAACGCTGATAGTGCTCAGGACGCAAACCCACCTGCTTCATCATTGCCTGGACTTTTTCACGGCGTTCGGCCGCAGACAACTTGGTGTTGATCAACAATGGCTCTGCAAGCTGATCACCGATTTTCTGCCGAGGGTTGAGCGACGCATAAGGGCTCTGGAACACCATCTGCACGTCTTTGCGCAGTTGCTTGCGTTCAGCCTTGTTGGCACCGGCCACTTCTTGCCCGGCGATTTTCAGCGAACCCGAAGACGGTTCTTCGATCAGCGTCAGGGCGCGGGCCAGGGTGGACTTGCCGCAACCCGATTCGCCAACGACCGCGAGGGTCTTGCCGGCTTCGAGTTCGAACGAAACACCGTTGAGGGCGCGAACCAGTGCGTGGCCCTTGAACAGACCGCGGGAAACTTCGTAGTGACGGGTCAGGTCACGGGCGGTGAGAACGACGGCCATTACGCCACCTCCTGATTCAACGGATAGAAGCAGCGGGCGAGGCTGTTGCTTTTCGGGTCCAGACCTGGACGTTGTTGACGGCAGCTGTCCTGCACATACGGGCAGCGCGGGGACAGCAGGCAGCCTTGTGGGCGGTCATAGCGGCCGGGAACGATGCCCGGCAGCGTGGCCAGGCGTGATGAACCCAGGCTGTGTTCCGGAATGGCCTTGAGCAATGCTTCGCTGTACGGGTGCGCCGGAATGTCGAACAACTGTGGCACCTGACCGACTTCTACCGCTTGGCCGGCATACATCACGCAGACACGCTGGGCGGTTTCAGCCACGACCGCGAGGTCGTGGGTGATCAGCACCAGGCCCATGTTCTGCTCTTTTTGCAGGGCGAGCAGCAGGTCCATGATCTGCGCCTGAATCGTCACGTCCAACGCGGTGGTCGGTTCGTCGGCGATCAGCAGTTTCGGTTCACCGGCAATCGCCATGGCAATCGCCACGCGCTGGCTCATACCGCCGGAGAGCTGGTGCGGGTAGGCGTCCATGCGACTTGCGGCACCCGGGATTTCGACTTTTTCCAGCAGCTCGATGGCGCGCTTGCGAGCGGCTTTGCTGGACATTTTCAGGTGCAGGCGCAGCACTTCTTCGATCTGAAAACCGACGGTGTAGCTTGGGTTCAGCGCGGTCATCGGGTCCTGGAAAACCATGGCCAGGTCTTTGCCGACTATCCGCCGACGTTGGCGGGCGCTGAGCTTGAGCATGTCCTTGCCGTCGAAGCTGAGGGAATCGGCGGTGACGATACCGGGATGCTCGATCAGGCCCATCAGCGCCATCATAGTCACGGACTTGCCGGACCCCGACTCGCCCACGATGGCCAGCACTTCGCCCTTGTCTACGGTCAGGTCCAGGCCATCGACCACGGGAACGGCGGTGGCGTCGCCGAAGCGAACATTGAGATTCTTGATTTCTAGCAGTGACATGGGAATCTCCTCAGGCGGCGTTCTTGAGTTTCGGGTCCAGCGCATCGCGCAGGCCGTCGCCCATCAGGTTGATTGCCAGCACGCTGAGCAAAATGGTCAGGCCAGGCAGACTCACCACCCACCAGGCGCGTTCGATGTAGTCGCGAGCCGAAGCCAGCATGGTGCCCCACTCAGGAGTTGGCGGCTGTACGCCAAGGCCGAGGAAGCCCAGTGCCGCAGCGTCGAGAATCGCCGAGGAGAAACTCAGGGTGGCCTGAACGATCAGCGGTGCCATGCAGTTAGGCAGCACAGTGATGAACATCAGGCGCGGCAGGCCGGCACCGGCCAGGCGTGCAGCGGTTACATAGTCGCGGTTCAGTTCGCCCATCACCGCGGCACGGGTCAGACGGACATAGGAGGGCAGGGACACGATGGCGATAGCGATCACGGTGTTGATCAGGCCAGGGCCGAGGATGGCGACAATCGCCACGGCCAGCAGCAGGGACGGCAGGGCCAGCATGATGTCCATCAGGCGCATGATGGTTGGGCCGAGCACGCGCGGGAAGAACCCGGCCAGCAGGCCCATCAGGATCCCCGGGATCAGCGACATGACCACCGACGAAAGACCGATCAGCAGGGACAGGCGCGAACCCTGGATCAGACGTGACAGCAGGTCACGGCCCAGTTCGTCGGTGCCCAGCAGAAACTGCATCTGCCCGCCTTCCAGCCAGGCCGGAGGCGTCAACAGGAAATCGCGGTACTGCTCGCTCGGGTTATGTGGGGCGACCCACGGCGCGAAGATCGCGCAGAAGACCACCAGCGTCATGAACAGCAGGCCGGCGACGGCGCCCTTGTTCCTGGAGAACGCCTGCCAGAACTCTTTGTAGGGCGATGGATAAAGCAGGCTGGTATCGACTGCTACGGACGTTGTTGGAGTACTCATTCGTAGGGTCTCAGCGCTGGTGACGGATGCGTGGGTTTGCGAAGCCATAAAGAATATCCACTACAAAGTTGACCAGAATCACCAGGCAGGCGATCAGCAGGATGCCGTTTTGCACCACGGGATAGTCCCGGGCGCCAATAGCCTCGATCAGCCATTTGCCGATACCGGGCCACGAGAAGATGGTTTCGGTCAGGACCGCGCCAGCCAGCAATGTGCCGACTTGCAGGCCGACCACGGTCAGCACCGGAATCAAGGCGTTGCGCAGGCCGTGAACGAACACCACGCGCGACGGCGACAGGCCTTTGGCCCGGGCGGTGCGGATGTAGTCTTCACGCAGCACTTCGAGCATGGAGGAGCGGGTCATCCGGGCGATCACCGCCAGCGGGATAGTGCCGAGCACGATGGCCGGAAGGATCAGGTGATGCAGGGCGTCAAAGAACGCACCGGTATCATCGGCCAGCAGGGTGTCGACGAGCATGAAGCCGGTTCTCGGCTCGATGTCGTAGAGCAGGTCGATCCGCCCGGAAACCGGGGTCCAACCCAGGGAAACCGAGAAGAACATGATGAGAATCAGGCCCCACCAGAAAATCGGCATCGAATACCCGGCAAGGGAGATGCCCATCACGCCATGGTCGAACAGGGACCCTCGCTTCAGCGCCGCGATCACCCCGGCCAGCAGCCCGAGAACGCCGGCGAACAGCAGGGCAGCCATGGACAGTTCCAGGGTCGCAGGGAACAGGGATGTGAACTCGGTCCACACACTTTCACGGGTCCGCAGGGATTCACCCAGGTCGCCGTGCGCCAGTTTGCCGATGTAGTCCAGGTATTGGGCATACAGCGGTTTGTTCAAACCAAGGCGTTCCATTGCCTGGGCGTGCATTTCGGGGTCGACCCGACGTTCGCCCATCATTACTTCCACGGGGTCGCCAGGGATCATGCGAATCAGCGCGAAAGTCAGCAAGGTGATGCCGAAGAACGTGGGGATCAACAGTCCCAATCGGCGGGCAATAAAACTAAACATCTTCTGGTGTACCTCATCAGCCGGTTAGGCGTTCCCGGCAGCGTTGGGGTCAACGTTGCCGGGCGTTTCTTATCTACTTCACTTTGGTGGTAGCGAAGTTGTTAGTGGTCAGGGGGCTAATGTGATAACCCTCGACGTTGTTGCGCATGGCCGTGAACATACGCGTGTGCGCCATGCTGATCCATGGCTGGTCCTGGTGGAAAATCGCCTGGGCCTGCTCATAGAGTGCGGCGCGTTCGGCCGGGTCGGTTTTTTCACGCGCCTGGTCGATCAGCGCCTGGAATTTCTCGTTGCACCAGCGCGCGTAATTTTCGCCGTTCTTGGCGGCCTCGCAACTGAGCATAGGCGTCAGGAAGTTATCCGGGTCCCCGTTATCTCCCGCCCATCCGGCCGAGACCATATCGTGCTCGCCGTTCTTCGCGCGCTTGAGCATTTCGCCCCATTCCATCACGCGGATGTCGATCTTGATCCCGACCTTGGCCAGGTCGGCCTGCATCATTTGTGCGCCGAGCATCGGGTTCGGGTTGGTTGGGCCACCGCCGTTACGGGTGAACAGGGTGAGCACCGTGCCTTCCGGTACACCGGCTTCCTTGAGCAGGGCACGAGCCTTGTCCAGGTCGTGTGGCGGGTTTTGCAGGGTGTGGTTGTAACCCAGCAGGGTTGGCGGGTACGGGTTGACGGCGACACTGGCGTTGCCCTTGCCGAACAGTGCGTTGACGTAGGCCTGCTTGTCGAAGGCGATTTCGATCGCCTGGCGTACACGCACGTCGCTCATGTATTTGCGGGTGGTGTTCAGCGCGGTGTACGAGGTGGTCATGGCCTCGATTTCATCGACCTTCAGGTTGGTATCTTTCTTGATGCTCGGGATGTCATCGGGCTTGGGATACAGGGCGATCTGACACTCGTTGGCCTTGAGTTTCTGCAGGCGCACGTTGTTGTCGGTGGCGATGGCCAGGATCAGCGCTTCGCTCGGTGGCGCGCCGCGGAAGTAGTCGGCGTTGGACTTGAAGCGGACCTGGGCGTCTTTGGCATAGCGCTGGAAGACAAACGGGCCGGTACCGACAGGTTTGTTGTTCAGGTCGCCGGTCTTGTCGGCCTTGAGCAACTGGTCGGCGTACTCGGCCGGGTAGATGGAGGCGAACGCCATGGCCACGTCGGGCAGGAACGGTGCCTCGGGACGGGTCAGGGTGAACCTTACGGTGTGCTCGTCGACTTTTTCGACGCTTTTGAGCAGTTCCTTGAAGCCCATGCTTTCAAAGTACGGGAAGCCCACGCTGGACTTGTCATGCCACGGGTGCTTCGGGTCCAGCTGACGCTGGAAACTCCAGACCACGTCGTCGGCGTTCAGGTCGCGGGTCGGCTTGAAATATTCGGTGGTGTGGAACTTGACGCCTTTGCGCAGGTGGAAGGTATACGTCAGGGCGTCCGGGCTGATATCCCAGGACTCGGCCAGTGCAGGGACCACTTCGGTGGTGCCGGGCTTGAAGTCGACCAGGCGATTGAAGATGGTTTCGGCCACTGCATCGGCTGTGACTGCAGTTGTGTACTGGACCATATCGAAGCCTTCCGGGCTGGCTTCGGTACAGACCACCAAGGGTTTGGCCGAGGCGCCAACGGCGACACTCAGCAGCGCGGCGGCGATGGCCGCTCGTAAAGGAAGCATTTTCATCAAGAACCCCCTGCAATCGGTTGAACCAGAAATGCTGAACGGCTGACTCCTCATGAATCAGCCGTTCACCTGGTGCTTAAAGAATGTTGAATGGAATGGTGGTAACCAGACGGAATTCGTTGATGCTGCCGTCAGACTGTTCTTTGGAGGCGCGGTGTGCGGTGTAGGTCGCGCGAACCGTGGTGTCCTTCAGCGGACCACTTTGAACGGCATAGCTCGAACCGATGCCGTATTCATAGTGGCTTTCGCCGTTCTGCGTCTGGATACCGTCGTAGCCTTTGCCCTCGACACCGCGGTTGCCGGTGTAGTGAGTACCGTCGATGCCCCAGCCGCGAGCCTGGTAGATGCTGAACTTCAGGCCTGGCACGCCGTATTCGGCCATGTTCAGACCGTAGGCGATCTGGAACGATTTTTCGTTCGGGCCGTTGAAGTCAGACAACAGGGAGTTGGCCAGGTAGATGCCGTTGGTTTCGTGCAGGTAGTCGAAGTACTCGTTACCGTTCACTTCCTGGTACGAGAAGGTCAGGCTGTGGGCCTGGTGAGTCAGGCCGAACGACAGGGAGTAGGTATCGTTGTCGATGTCGCCCATCAGTTTCTTGCCGCTATCGACCGTCTTGTAATAGTTCAGGCCGGTGGTCAGGCTCAGGACCGAGCTGTCGCCCAGTTCGTGGGTGGCGCCGAAGTAGTACTGGTTCCACAGGTCTTCAACCTGGGAGCCGTACAGGCTGGTTTTCAGGCTTTTGAATGGCTGATAGGCCAGGCCCACGATGCTGACTTTGTCGGCTTCGGTTTTGTTGCTGGCGTACTCGGAGCGGAACTTGGCCAGGCTTTGCTCGGTACGTGGCGATACGCGGTCGAAGACACCTGCGTCGAACGACAGGTTGTTGAATTCTTCGCTGTGCAGGCTCACCCCTTCAAAGCTTGAAGGCAGCGCACGGTTGCCGATGACATCGACAATCGGGGTGCTGTAGTTCTGGCGACCGGCAGTCAGGGTGGTGTTCGATACGCGGAACTTGACGTTGGCCAGGCCCAGTTTGCTCCACTGGCCCACGGCATCCTGGCCACCATCGGCGAGTGTACGGTTGGAGCCACCGGCGATATCTTCCTGGTCGCGGATCAGGGCAATTTCGTTGTAGGCCGCGACTTCGGTACTCACACCCACGGTGCCTTCGGTAAAACCGGAGGTGTAGTTGAGGATGGTGCCTTGCGTCCAGTTGTAACGACGGGAAACCTTGGTCGGATCTTTGTCGGTCTTTTCTTTCTTGTAGGCGAAACGGCTATCACGTCGCTTCATCTCGTTGGAGTACCAGTTACGTGTGCTGCCCTTCAGGCTCTGGCCTTCAACGAACCCCTTGGCCTCAGCCTGGGCGCTGGTGGTGTTCAGGCCGGTCGGAACGAAGTCCTGGCTGACGTTCTCAGCGTACGCAGTGGCCGTAATGCTACTGATGGCCAAAGCCAATAATGCGGTGCTGCTCAGTTTCATGGGTAAAGCTCCTTTCTTTCTTTTTTTTGTACCGGTCTTTTTTGGTGATCCGGCTATCGGTTTGGAACTCATTCAAAGCACCGCAAACGTTTGCTTGGAGCATGATTGCCGTTTTCAGACAACACGTTTGCGTAAGGGCGTAAATCGCCCCCAGCGGTTTGGCTAAACGGTTATTGGTCTATGCCGACACCCGAGAAAACGTTACGGCCGAAGGGGCTGACCTTGAATCCTTCGACTTTGGCGCTCAACGGCTGGTTGACCGTCGAGTGGGCGACAGGCGTGATCGGCACTTGCTGCTTGAGCAATTGCTGCGCCTGTTTGTAAAGCACCGTGCGTTGATCACGGTCGGTGACAACCTTGGCTTGCTTGATCAGCTTGTCGTATTGCGGGTCGCACCACATGGAGTAGTTGTTGCCGCCAATTGCGTCGCAGCTGTACAGCGTGCCGAGCCAGTTGTCCGGGTCCCCATTGTCGCCGGTCCAGCCGATCAGGCTGATGTCGTGTTCGCCATTCTTGGTGCGCTTGATGTACTCGCCCCATTCATAACTGACGATTTTCACCTTGAGGCCGATCTTGGCCCAGTCGGCCTGGAGCATTTCGGCCATCAGTTTGGCGTTCGGGTTGTACGGACGCTGAACCGGCATGGCCCAGAGGGTGATTTCAGTGCCTTCCTTGACCCCGGCAGCCTTGAGCAGCTCCTTGGCTTTTTCCGGGTTGTAGGCGGCGTCCTTGATAGTGTCGTCGTAGGACCATTGCGTGGGCGGCATGGCATTGACCGCCAGTTGGCCGGCGCCCTGGTATACGGCGTTCAGGATGCCCTGCTTGTTCACCGCCATGTCCAGTGCCTGGCGCACTTGGAGCTGGTCGAAGGGTTTGTGCCGCACGTTGTAGGCGATGTAGCCAAGGTTGAACCCCGGCTTTTCGATGAGTTTGAGTTTCGGGTCGTTCTTCAGCGCTTCAACGTCGGCCGGGCGTGGGTGCAGGGTAATCTGGCATTCGCCTGCCTTGAGTTTTTGCACGCGTACGGAGGCGTCGGTGTTGATGGCGAAAATCAGCTGGTCGAGCTTGACGCGGCTCGGGTCCCAGTACTGTTTGTTGCCGGCGTAACGGATTTGCGAGTCTTTCTGGTAGCGCTGGAACACGAAGGGCCCAGTGCCGACGGGCTTCTGGTTGATCTCGCTCGGCTTGCCGGCCTTGAGCAACTGGTCGGCGTACTCGGCCGAAAGGATCGCGGCGAAACTCATGGCGATGTTCTGGATGAACGCGGCGTCAACGCTGTTGAGCGTCATCGTCACGGTCAGTGGCCCGGTCTTTTCGACCTTGGCGATGTTCTTGTTCAGGCTCATCCCGGTGAAATAAGGGAACTCGGTGGGGTAAGCCTTGCGAAAAGGGTGCTCGGAATCGAGCATGCGATTGAAGGTGAACAGCACGTCGTCTGCGTTGAAGTCGCGGCTCGGCGTGAAGTATTTGGTGGTGTGAAATTTCACCCCTTCGCGCAGATGGAAGGTGTACGTGAGGCCATCTTCGGAAATATCCCAACTCGTTGCCAGGCCAGGTACGACAGTGGTCGCGCCTTTTTCGAACTCGGCCAGTCGGTTGTACAGCGGCTCCGCGGCATCGTTGTCGGTCGCCGTGGTGTACTGCGCAGTGTCAAAACCGGCCGGGCTGCCTTCAGAGCAAAACACCAGGCTGTTACTGGCGGCCTGGCTGATGGAGGTGGCGGCCAACAGGCCGGTGCCCAGCAATGCGGATAAAACCAAGGTATGACGCATGACGCTCCCTCTCTTTTTATAGATTGCAGCGGGGCATCGTCTCGTCCGGGGACGTGCAGGCCTCGCTGAGTTCAAACCATCACGTGCAGCAAACGCCAACCCTGATCACAGTCCTGCCGTGGCTCGACGGTATGAGCCGAAGGTGGGGCAGTAAATGCGTAGGGCCTGAAAGACACGTAGGAAAAGGCAACACGTCCCGATACCGCTGCTGTGTTATGCAGTAGGTTTTCGGTTCGCGAGTTCCTGCGGTCCTGACAGATAAAGCAACGGCGCCGTTAAAAATAACGCCGCCGTTGCTACACCTTATTTGCTGACGCTGACGCCGTAGAAGGAGTTCAAGCCAAAGGGGCTGATCTTGAAGTCCTGTACGGTGTTGCGCATAGGTTGATACACCGTCGAGTGAGCGATAGGTGTCATCGGGACGGCATCTTTGAGGAGGTGTTGCGCCTGCTTGTACAGCTCGGTGCGTTTGGCCACATCCGGGGTGGATTTGGCTTGCTTGATCAGTGCGTCGTAAGGCTTGTCGCACCACTTCGAGAAGTTGTTGCCGTTCATGGCGTCGCAGCCGAACAGGGTGCCGAGCCAGTTGTCCGGGTCACCATTGTCGCCGCTCCAGCCGATGATCATCGCCTGGTTCTCGCCGCCTTTGGAGCGCTTGATGTACTCGCCCCATTCGTAGCTGACGATATTGACCTTGAGGCCGATCTTCGCCCAGTCGGACTGCAGCATTTCAGCCATCAGCTTGGCGTTCGGGTTGTACGGACGCTGTACCGGCATGGCCCACAGAGTGATCTCGGTGCCAGGCTTGATGCCTGCTTCCTTGAGCAGCTCCTTGGCTTTTTCCGGATCGTACTTGGCATCCTTGATGGTGGTGTCGTAGGACCATTGGGTCGGCGGCATGGCGTTGACGGCCAGTTGGCCTGCGCCCTGGTACACCGAGTCAATGATTTGCGGCTTGTTCACGGCCATGTCCAGCGCTTCACGGACCTTGAGGTTGGCCAGCGGGTTGGCGTCGGTGCGGCCCTTGAGTACAGGCATGACGTTGTAGGCGATGTAGCCGAGGTTGAAACCGGCCTGGTGCGGCAGTTTCAGGTTCTTGTCTTCACCCAGGGCCTTGAGGTCGGCCGGACGCGGGAAGAGGGTGACCTGGCATTCATCTTTTTTCAGCTTCTGGATACGCACCGACGGGTCGGTGGTGATGGCGAAGATCAGGTTGTCGATCTTCACGTCTTCAGGCTTCCAGTAATCCTTGTTGCCGGTGTAACGGATGTTGGAGTCTTTCTGGTAGCTCTTGAACACAAACGGGCCAGTGCCGATCGGCTTCTGGTTGATGTCACCTGGCTTGCCTTCCTTGAGCAGCTTGTCGGCGTATTCAGCGGACTGAATGGAAGCGAAGCTCATGGCCAGGTTCTGGATGAACGCGGCGTCTACGGTCTTGAGGGTGAACTTGACGGTCTTGTCGTCGAGCTTCTCGACCTTGGTGATGTTGGTGTCCATCCCCATGTCGGTGAAGTACGGGAATTCGGTCGGGTATGCCTTACGGAACGGCATGTCTTTGTCGAGCATGCGGTCGAAGGTGAACAGCACGTCGTCGGCGTTGAAGTTACGGGTCGGCGTGAAATAAGACGTGGTGTGGAACTTCACCCCATCGCGCAGATGGAAGGTGTAAGTCAGGCCATCCGGGGAAATGTCCCAACTGGTGGCCAGGCCAGGAACAACGGCGGTGCCGCCCCGTTCGAACTGGCTCAGACGGTTGAACATGGTTTCAGCTGAGGCGTCGAAGTCGGTTCCGGTGGTGTACTGGCCAGGGTCGAAACCGGCCGGACTCCCTTCGGAGCAAAACACCAGGTTAGTCGCAGCGACGGCGAAAGGTGCGCTAGCTAACAAGCTTGCGCCGACTAAAAACGGAATGACCGCGTGTTTAAGCATGTTGGCCTCATGATTGTTGTCATTTTTGGAATTAGAGGGCGACCTCGTGAGTCGACCTGCGGATACTTATGCAGGCCCCATACCCAATGCAAGATCCAGAGCGGCTACAAGCCTTAAACAGTGGCACGAACGTACCTTAATGTCGCATATGTATAAAACTTGACGCATTTGACCGTTTGCGAAGGTTTTTTTCGGTGCAAACGACGCACCGTAGAGGGGCGGTTGAAGTGTCTGGCGCACCCGGTTGGGGCGGGGTGTTACTTATTCAGACCTGTTTCCTGGATGGGTGTCAGGCTGATCGGGCTGTTCTTGCAGCCGACGGGTTCCTTGCTCAACGGTTGAAACACCCACGTGTTTGCGCGGGGGTTAACAGGTACTTGTTGTTTAAGGAATTACCCGTTCCTGCTGGATCACTTGCGCCGACATTTGTGCATGACGGGGAACTCGCTTTGCACGATCATCCCTGGAAGTTAAAGGTGCTACCGAGTGCAACCTCTGCTTCTTTTAGTAGCGCTTTTGTCTTGGACGGATCGCAGGGATGTCGTTGAGCATCGAATCGTACCCCTCTGCACCGATGACCGAAGAGAGCGTTTGTTCAGGCAAATGAGCTCAAGTCGGGCACAAAATGCTGTGTGGGGCGTTGGCTGGCGATTCAGGCGCTGTCGATGGCTCGGCCGCTGCTGTGCAAACGTTGAGTGGCGCTTCATCGCTATCCTCGGACATGAGCATCAGCCATTCACCGCTGCTCAGTGCTGCGACGATTTTTTTGCGATTGGCCGCTTGCAGGTAGTTTGAGCGGTGAGCACCGACAGCATTGAGTAATTCGTCGAAACCATGAACATCATGAGGGTAGCTCAGGGCCAGCCGCATTTCGTACACCGCTTGATCGGCGGCAAGCGCCTGGCCGCTCTGCTCGGTGTGTGCCTCTCGGGTCATCAGCGTGATCATGTTCGCGTCCTTGTTGTCGTGGGAAAGGAGGCGATTTTGGCGAGAGACTTCAATGGCGGATGCAGGAAGTATCTTTTTGATCTGTAGGATTTATCTTGTGATGGGCGTCTGTGGCTGCAGGTAAACGACGTCAGCCAGCTCAAGGGCTGGCTGACGTCGTGAGGTTTCAGGGCATCAAGACTTCAATCGACCCATCGGCCGTCATGCCGACCTGGCTGGTGCCGGCTTCAACGTCCGGGGTGACCGGTGCCGAATCCATGCCCGCAGCTTTCATCATCATTGGCGCGCGCAGGTAAGGCTGTGGATAACCGTTGCTGCTGAGGTTCAGGTTGACGATTTTGTAGCCTTTGCCGCCCAGGGCTTCGGTGGTCAGTTGGGCGCGGGCCTTGAAAGCGTCGACCGCTTCCTTGAGCAACGCGTCTTCGCTGGCCTTGCGGGTCGGAGTGGCGATGGCGAAGTCCATGCCGCCCATTTTCAGGTCGGTGAGCAGTTCGCCGGTGAGTTTGGACAGCGCGGCAAAGTCCGAGCTTTCCAGGCGCAGTTCGGCACGTTCGCGCCAACCGGTGATCTTCTGGCCTTTGGTGTCGTAGATCGGGTAGCTGTTGCGGCTGCCCTGGCGCAGATTGATGTCCTTGACCTGTTTGGCCTGGGCCAGCGCCTTGTTCATGGTGCTGCTTACAGTGGCGGCGAGTTTCGCGGGGTCGGTGTTCTGTTCTTCGGTGTAGAGGGTCACGATCATCAGGTCGCGGGCCACTTCCTGGCTGACTTCGGCGCGCAGGGAAACCTGGTTGTAGTGAAGTTCATCGGCGGCCAGTGCCGGCAGGCTGGCAACGGTGCCGACACTGAGGGCGAGAAGGGCGGCGCTGCGGCTGAATGTGTGCATGAAAACTCCTTGGACGGTGCGCAGGGGTAAGGGTCCGAGCCTGCGTGAACCCATCAGACTCTAGCGTTTGTGGTCTGGTTCGCACAGTTACAACTTCTATACAGATCTGACCGCATACCGTCCTCCTTGGCGAAGAGCTTTTGTGGCGAGGGAGCTTGCTCCCGCTCGGCTGCGAAGCAGTCGTAAAACTTGTATACGCGGTTTGCCTGATATTCCCGGTCGGATAGGTTTTGGGCCTGCTGCGCAGTCCAGCGGGAGCAAGCTCCCTCGCCACAATGGATTTTCACTGCCCTGTGGCGCTTTGCCGCACTTTTGCCTGTCAGCCCCCGTGCTTGGTTATACTCCGTGCGATTCGCCTGGAGCGCTCATCAGGAGAGCTCATGCTCGCCCCCGTACAACTACTTTCCGCAACTCGCCAGAACCTCTGGCGGCTGACGTTCATCCGTACGTTGGTACTGGCCGCGCAGGCCGGTTCGGTGGGGCTCGCCTACTGGTTCGAGCTGCTGCCGCTGCCGTGGCTGCAACTGGCGGCGACCCTTGGCTGTTCAATGCTGCTCTGCGCGTTCACCGCGATCCGTTTGCGTACTTCGTGGCCGGTGACCGAGCTTGAATACGCCGTGCAACTGGCCTGCGACCTGTTTATCCACAGTGCCCTGCTGTATTTCTCCGGCGGTTCGACCAACCCGTTCGTTTCCTACTACCTGGTGCCGCTGACCATTGCAGCCGTGACATTGCCGTGGCGTTTCTCGGTGATTCTGTCCGGCATCGCACTGACGATGTACACCTTGTTGCTGATGCAGTTCTACCCGCTGGAGACGTTCCCGATGTACCGGGAAAAGATGCAGATCTACGGGATGTGGCTGAGCTTTGCCCTGGCGGCTGCGGTGATTACCTTCTTCGCCGCACGGATGGCCGAAGAGCTGCGCCGCCAGGAAGAACTGCGCGCCATTCGTCGCGAAGAAGGGCTGCGCGATCAGCAACTGCTGGCCGTGGCCACCCAGGCCGCGGGTGCTGCTCACGAGCTCGGTACGCCGCTGGCGACCATGAGCGTGCTGCTCAAGGAAATGCAGCAGGACCACCCCGATCCATTGTTGCAGGACGATTTGAGCGTGTTGCAGGACCAGGTCAAACTCTGCAAGGAGACCTTGCAGCAACTGGTTCGCGCAGCAGAAGCCAATCGGCGGCTGGCGGTGGAGATGCAGGATGTCAGCGCCTGGCTCAATGAAGCCCTGAACCGTTGGCACCTGATGCGGCCGGAAGCCAGTTACCGCTTGCAGCGCCTGGGCCAGGGCGTAGAGCCGCGCCTGGCGCCGCCGCCGGACCTGACCCAGGCCTTGCTGAATCTGCTGAACAACGCCGCTGATGCCTGTCCCGAAGGGCTGGAAGTGACGCTGGACTGGAACGCCGAGGACCTGACGATCAGCATTCGTGACCACGGTGCCGGTGTGCCGCTGGCGATTGCCGAGCAAATCGGTAAACCGTTTTTTACCACCAAGGGCAAAGGTTTCGGCCTGGGCCTGTTTTTGAGCAAGGCCAGCGTGACACGCGCTGGCGGCTCAGTGAAACTCTACAGTCATGAGGAAGGCGGCACGCTCACCGAGCTGCGCCTGCCCCGTGTCGCCCGAGGAGACGAACATGAGTGACGAGATCCAAGTCGAAGGCGAAGAACTGCCGCATTTACTGCTGGTAGACGACGACGCTACTTTCACCCGCGTCATGGCCCGCGCCATGAGCCGCCGCGGTTTTCGCGTCAGCACCGCAGGTTCTGCCGAAGAAGGCCTGATCATCGCCCAGCACGACCTGCCGGACTACGCCGCGCTGGACCTGAAAATGGACGGCGATTCCGGTCTGGTGCTGCTGCCCAAGCTGCTTGAGCTCGACCCGGAAATGCGCGTGTTGATCCTCACCGGTTATTCAAGCATTGCCACCGCCGTCGAGGCGATCAAACGCGGCGCCTGCAACTATCTGTGCAAACCGGCCGATGCCGATGATGTGCTGGCGGCGTTGCTGTCCGAACACGCCGACCTCGACACCCTGGTGCCGGAAAACCCGATGTCGGTGGACCGCTTGCAGTGGGAGCACATCCAGCGCGTCCTGACCGAACACGAAGGCAACATTTCCGCCACTGCCCGCGCCCTGGGCATGCACCGTCGTACCTTGCAGCGCAAATTGCAGAAGCGCCCGGTTCGTCGTTGAGCTGACATTTTTGATGAAGAGGCTAATAAAGCGGCACTCTATCGAGTGTCGCTTTCCGGTTCCGTTAAGCTTTACGGCAAGATACGAACTTTCAATGATTGGGAGTCGACGCCATTAATGTTGTAATTGATTTCGACTTCTCTATGCACGTGCTTGGTCAGGAAGCTTACGGGTAAGTCAACTTTGTCGAGGGGGGGCGTAGGGGCTGACTCCCATTTATCCAAGGGCTCAGTGCCTAGAATCACGGCTTTGAACTGTAGCATCGCGCCGGCGGGATATACTTGCATTGGCGACGTTAATGGCGTGGTTTCTTTTACAATTAGTAGTTTTATGTAAAACGCACCTTGATACACGTCTTTGGCGATTGGGGGGAGATAATTATTTGCATCATTGCTCATGTAAAAATTCCTTCTGCGTTATAGCGCTTTGTCGACCTGACACCTCGCGCTTATGGTGTGAGCCGATTTATGCAAATTGAAGCCTCTTGTTCTACTGTCAAATCTGACAGTGCCGACCGACGGTAATGGCGGCCGTGAAGTGATTTGCAAGGCGCCACTGTCATTGGCTCCGTCGCTGAACCAGTGCTGAACAATTGTTGTCACACCGCGTTACAACCCAGGCCGATCATCTATGATCGGTTTGTGTGTTCTTTCTCTCGCGGGCCTTAACCATGAATCAGAACGCTGAGTATTGCGCGGTCAACGATACGGTACGCGGTGAGTTTTTCCGCCGGGTGTGGGGCATGATCACGCCGTACTGGTGTAGTGAAGAGAAGGGCAAGGCCTGGTTGTTGCTGGTTGCGGTGATTGGTCTGTCGCTGTTCAGCGTGGCGATTTCGGTATGGATCAACAGTTGGTACAAGGATTTCTACAACGCCCTGCAAAAAAAGGATGATGCGGCGTTCTGGAGCCTGATTCTGTATTTCTGCGGCATTGCTGCGGTGGCGATTCTCGGGGCGGTGTACCGGCTGTACCTGACTCAGATGCTGACGATCCGCTGGCGCGCATGGCTGACCGAGCAACACTTCGCCCGTTGGCTTGGGCACAAGAACTACTATCAGCTGGAGCAGGGCGGTTATACCGATAACCCGGACCAGCGGATCTCCGAAGACCTCAACAATTTCACCACCAACACCTTGAGCCTGGGCCTGGGGCTGATACGCACCGTGGTCAGCCTGGTGTCGTTCTCGATCATCCTGTGGGGCGTGTCCGGTAGCATCGAAGTGTTCGGTTACACCATCCCCGGCTACATGTTCTGGTGTGCATTGGTGTATGCGCTGGTGGGCAGTTGGATCACTCACTTGATCGGGCGACGTTTGATCGGCCTGAACAACCAACAACAACGGTTCGAGGCTGACCTGCGTTTTTCCATGGTCCGGGTTCGCGAAAACGCCGAGAGTATTGCCCTGTACAACGGCGAGCCGAATGAGCAACAGCGCTTGAGCACGCGGTTCGGCAAGGTCTGGCACAACTTCTGGGACATCATGAAAGTGTCCAAGCGGCTGACCTTCTTCACCGCCGGTTATGGCCAGATCGCGATCATCTTTCCGTTCATGGTTGCAGCGCCGCGTTACTTCGCCGGCAAAATCGAGCTGGGTGAGCTGATGCAAATCAACTCGGCATTCGGCAACGTCCAGGAGAACTTCAGCTGGTTTATCAGTGCGTACGCCGACCTCGCGTCGTGGCGCGCCACCTGCGACCGGTTGCTGAGTTTTCGTCAGGCCATGAGCGACAACGAAGACCGCTTGCCGGCCATTGATGTGCAGACTCAGGGCGCCGCGTTGAAGGTGCAGCATCTGGGGCTGGACCTGGCCGACGGTCGTCACCTGCTCAATAACGCCGACATGACCGTGGAGGAAGGCGATCGCCTGATGCTCAGCGGTCGTTCCGGCAGCGGCAAAAGTACCTTGCTGCGGGCGATGGGCGGGCTCTGGCCAACAGGGCACGGCAACATACGCCTGCCGGCGGCGCGCTACCTGTTCCTGCCGCAAAAGCCCTATCTGCCGATTGGCAGCCTGCGTGAAGTCCTGAGTTATCCACAGTCCGGCGACACCTATGCGCATGATCGCTACGTGCATGTGCTGGACACCTGCCGCTTGCCGCACCTGGTTTCCCGCCTGGATGAGGCCAATCACTGGCAACGCATGCTCTCGCCGGGTGAGCAGCAGCGTCTGGGCTTTGCCCGTGCGCTACTGTATGCGCCGCATTGGTTGTACCTGGATGAAGCGACATCAGCGATGGATGAAGAAGATGAAGCGTCGTTGTATCAGGCGTTGATCGATCAGTTGCCGGGGTTGAGCATCGTCAGCGTCGGCCATCGCAGCAGCCTCAAGCGTTTCCACCCACGGCATGTGCGTATCGAGAGCGGGCATTTGGTGGAGCAGACCGTGACGGCATGAGGGGGCTGCGCTCTTTCGACGATCAAAAGCTCGCAGGTTACCGGTGGCGTCCGCTGGTTGAAACCGTGCCATGCCTGAGTGCAGGCATGGCGTACGGGTCATGTTCTTTCAGTGCGTTTCGATGGGAATGTGTTTTTCCACCCGGTAATCGATGTATCGGATGGTGTTGTCGCCTGACACTGTGTATTTCTTCTCCATGACCACCCAGACATCACCGGGCATCCATTCAAACTCAACGAGATCGCCTCTGTTTACATGGAGATCAAACTCCATTGGCATCTCATGAATGGTTTGCAGGGCTTGAGCCGGAAAAGTAAATCGGTGTTTCGTGTTCATAGAATTTCATCCTTGCCATGGTCTGGCCGGCCATTAATCCACTCTGCGTAGGTCTGGCGTAACTGTAAGAAGTAACAGTGCCGACGGACGGACTCGGCTGATCATTCCCGCTTCGTTATACGGGAATGATCAATTGATAAGCGCCTACAACGTTCCTGGCTGTAGCTGACACGTTGCTGGCGATTGTCAGCCGTTCTTGAGGATCGAACGGTCCACCCTTACCGCCAGTTGCCCATAGCCAGGCGTGGCGTTGAATGCGACGTGCCCCTTGTCATCCACTGTCGCCCTGGCAATGGGTGCGCCATTGGCCAGCAGTTCCAGCGGTGCGCCCTGGAGGGATTGGCCCGAGGCCAGTTCGAGTTTCAGGTTGATGGTCATGGTTGATCTCCTTGTCAGGCGTTGCGGTCAATGAAGGTGGTGGCGAACCGGTCGATGGCGCCGATCAGCTCCGGCGAGCCGCCGCGAAACTGCCGGAAGATGTTTCGTGTGTTGCCGTCAGTTGGCACCGTCAACGTGGGTTGAAAGCGTTCGGTCAGTTCTGTGTAGGCAGACCAGGGGCCGATGTAGGATTCGTTCAAACCGTTGGTGTAGCTGAAGGCATACCGCACGGCATTGCCCGCCAGCCAATTGGGCACGCAGGGCGTATGGCTCTGCCAGCCATCGCTGAGGATGGACGGTGCGACACTGGGTGAGTCAAGGTAGCCGGCCGGTTTGTTCGGCGAGTAGTTCTTGAGCAGCAGGTACGTGCTCCAGCCCCACCAGTTGTCGATGCGCTGGGTGTCGTTGAGATTGTTGACGTCGCTGCGCCGCAGCACTTTGTCTCCCTCCTGCACAAACAGCGCCGCGAAGTTGCCCGCTGGTTTCTTTGCGGCGTTCAGGTCGGGCAGCAGCTTCAAGGCACCGTAGCTGGAAGGGGTAGGCAGTGTGCCACTGAGGAAGGTATCGAAGACCTCGTCCGCCGAGCGCTGCACGGCTTGGCCAACCCGCCGACGGTTGGCGCTGTCGACGGTGTCGAAGAAGCGCTTGTCGCCATAGGCATGCCAGTGATCGCCCTGGGCATTGCTGACATTGAGGCCGAACTTGCTGTCCTCGTCATGCATGAAGCGGGTGATCAGCGAGCCCAGGTCACTGGGGGTGACCACGGCGGCCATCTGTTTACGCGGAACCCGAAGGTGCCCGGCAGAAAACAGGTCGGTCAGGTAGTGATCGGCAAACGCGTTCATGGCGTAGGCCAGCTCCAGTTGCTTTTCGTCGCCACTTTTTTGTGCCAGCACGGCTTGCTGCAAGGCAGCTGTGTGGCCGGCGTTGTACGCCAGCATTGCCCATTCACCAAAGTGGTCGGCGTTGTTCGCCGCCAGTTTCAGGTAGCGCCCCAGCGGGAACAGGTCCGAGACAAAACTGCCGCCGCCAGTGATTTTATTCCACTGTGCGTTCAGCGTGTCGCCAAGGGCATCGTAGGCTTCATGGGGTTGTTTGCCATCCTTGATCGCCTGATTGGCGGCGACGATTTCCTGTTGCATGACAGCCAGGATTCGCTGCGCTTCGTCCTTTGCCGCGGGCACCGTGGCCATCGAATTGAACGCGTTGCTGAAGCGCTGGATGCGGTCGACCGGGGTGACACCGTCGCAGATCGGCTGGTCGGGAATGCCATAAAAATCCCCGCCCAGGGCGACGATCTGACCGTAGCTCAGGGCCAGGCCATTGGGCAGGTGCAACTCCACCTGCCAGGCAGGAATGGGGGGCGCATCCTTGGCGAAACGCAGTAGCGTCGCATCACCGATGGCGGTGTGCTCACCACCCTCGAAGCGCAGTGGCGGCTGGATCTTCGAGGTGTTTTTCGGATGGCTGGGCAATAGCCCTGGCTTGTGATACTTGATGCCGTGATGGCCGTCGATGATGAGTTTCAGGTGTTCGCCATCACCGGAAATGGCGACGCCCTGTTCGCTGAACAGGTTTTCCAGATCGGCAATGATCGTTTGATCATGCTGGGGTTTATCCAGCTCTCGTGCGTGTAGACCTGACATTTCTAGCTCCTTGATATGTCGTAGGTTTTGGTTTTTATAACTGTACATCTATACAGTTGTTTTCGAGCTTAGCTGAGAAACTTCCTACGTCAAGGTACGGTTTTGTCTGGTCCGTGATTGGGCCGACACCGACGTCATCGGCCTTTGGAGGGGGGGCAGCGTTCAGTGGAGAGGGGCCGCTCAAGCAGATCTTTTGATCTGCAAGGCGTTGCACTGGCTTATCATTAGCGCCCTAACGACGCCCTCCAAGGTTCACCAGGCATGCTGGCAATCTTTCTCGAAACGCTGAACATCACTGCGCCGGTCTTCGCCATGTTGTTTTTGGGGGTGCTGCTCAAGCGCATCCGCTGGATCGATGACAACTTCATTCACACCGCGTCGTCCCTGGTGTTCAACGTCAACATGCCGGCCTTGTTGTTCCTCGGGATTTTGCACGCTGACCTGCACGCGGCACTGAAACCGGCGCTGCTGATCTATTTCGCGGTTGCGACGCTGGCGTGTTTTGCCATCGCCTGGGGCTGGGCAATCTGGCGTTGCCCACGGGAGGATCGCGGGATCTACACCCAGGGCGCGTTTCGCGGTAATAACGGGGTGATCGGCCTGGCGCTGGCGGCGAGCATGTATGGCGACTACGGGATTTCCCTCGGGGCGATTCTCGCGGCGCTGGTGATCCTCTTCTACAACACCCTGTCGACTATCGTCCTGGCGGTGTACAGCCCGGTGATCAAGTCCGATCCGTGGAGCATTTGTAAAAGCGTGGTGAGTAATCCGCTGATTCTCAGCGTGCTTGCGGCCGCGCCCTTCGCTTACTTTCAGATTGGCCTGCCTGGCTGGCTGGAGACGTCCGGTGGTTACCTGGCGCAAATGACCTTGCCGCTGGCGCTGATTTGTATCGGCGGCACGCTGTCGCTGGCGGCGTTGCGCAAGAGCGGTGATCTGGCGTTGAGTTCAAGCCTGGTAAAGATGATCGGCCTGCCGATCCTTGCGACGCTCGGGGCCTGGATGTGGGGTTTTCGCGGGGCGGAGCTGGGGATTTTGTTCCTGTACTTCGGCAGCCCGACCGCCGCGGCCAGTTTTGTCATGGCCCGGGCGGCCAATGGCAATCATGAGCTGGCGGCGGCGATCATCGTCATCACTACACTGATGGCGGCAGTGACCACCAACCTGGGGATTTTCGTGTTGCAGTGGGGCGGCTGGATTTAGCCCGGAATTATCGGTGTTCTGCAGGGCCTCATCGCGAGCAGGCTCGCGATAGCAATTGTGCGGATGCCACAAATACCGGCTACTTACTCCGGCTTCTGGTAGTTGTCGATCACTTCCTGCGCCGCCCGAAACGCTTCCATCGCCGCGGGTACGCCGGCGTACACCGCGCAGTGCATCAGCGTTTCGCGGATCTCGTCGACCGTACAGCCGTTGTTCAGCGCGCCACGCACGTGGCCTTTGAGTTCTTGCGGACACTTGAGCGAGGTCAGGGCCGCGAGGGTGATCAGGCTGCGGGTTTTCAGTTCCAGGCCACCGCGGTTCCACACGGCGCCCCAGGCGTGTTCGTTGACGAACGCTTGAAACGGCTGGGTCAGCTCGGTGGCAGTGTCCATGGCGCGATCGACAAACGCATCGCCCATCACCTGACGGCGCATTTCAATGCCTGTCGCTTTGTTCGAGTCGGTCATGGCGATTCCCTCTTGTGATGTTGGCGGCGCCAGGCGCGTAGTGAGGTAAACAGCAAAAACGCCACCAGCGCCGGCAAGACGAAAAACAGCATCAGGTGTTCAAGTTTGCCCGCCAGGGGCATTCCCGTGGTGAACGACACCACGTGCAACCCATACGCCAGGTACAAGGCGAGAAACAGCAGGCCTTCGGCTCGGGTGATGCGGTAGCCGGAATAGATTACCGGCAAGCACAGCAGCGCCACGCCGAGCATCACCGGCAAATCGAAACTCAGCGCATTGGGCGACACCGACAACGGGGTGGGCGCCACCAGCGCGGTGAACCCCAGTACGCCGAGCAGGTTGAACAGGTTGCTGCCGATCACGTTGCCCACGGCAATGTCACGTTGGCCGCGCAGGGCGGCGATCAGCGAGGTCGCCAGTTCCGGCAGTGAAGTGCTGACGGCCACGATGGTCAGGCCGATAATCCGCTCCGACAGGCCCAGGTCCGTCGCCACCGATACCGCGGCGCCCAGCAGCAAGTGCCCGGCGAAGACCAGCAACGCCAGCCCCAGGAGCATCAGCAACAGGCTGCTCAGCCAGGGTGCCCGAGGTTTGATCGCACCGTCGTTGGTATGCGCCTGCGGGCGGGCAGAGCGCCGCGATTGGCGCAGCAGGAGCGCCAGGTACAGCACCAGCGCGGTCAGCAGCACGGCGCCGTCGAGTGGGGTCAGTGTTTCGTTCCAGGCCAGGGCGAACACCAGCAGGCTGGCGCCGATCATCAGTGGAATGTCCAGGCGCACCAGTTGCCGCGAGACCCGCAGCGGAATGATCAGGGCCGAGAGCCCGAGGGTAACGAGGATATTGAAGATACCGCTGCCGATGACGCTGCCCACGGCGATGTCGGCGTTATGGGCCAGGGTCGCTTGCAGGCTGACGGCCATTTGCGGCGCGCTGCTGCCGAAGGCGACGATGGTCAGGCCGATGATCAACGGGCGGACCTTCAAGCGTGCGGCCAGGCGCACGGCAGCGCGCACCAGCAGTTCGGCGCCGGCAATCAGCAACACCAGGCCACTGAGCAGGTGCAGCACGCTGAGCAAGGGAAGGTCGGTTAATCCAAAAATGGCCTGGGCTCCGTCTGTCAGTCGTCGAGGGCTTGCACGCGAACCCGTGCGGTGCCGCTCTTGAGCATGCCCAAGCGTTGGGCGGCTTCATGGGACAGGTCGATCAGGCGCCCACGGGTGTGTGGCCCACGGTCATTGATGCGGACCACGCAGGATTTGTCGTTGTTCAGGTTGGTGACCTTCACCCGTGTGCCGAAGGGCAACTGGCGATGGGCGGCGGTCAGGGAATTCTTGTCGAAACGCTCGCCATTGGCGGTACGTTTACCTTGGTGTTTGGCACCGTAATACGAAGCTACGCCGGACTTGTCGTAGCCGTGTGGATCGATGACATCCGTGCTGGCACAACCGGCCAGCAGGGAGAGCAGGGCGCAGGCGCCAAGCAGACGCTTCATTTAATGATTCCCACGCGTGAATGTGGGAGCGGGCTTGCTCGCGAAAGCGGTTTGGCATTCAACACTGAGTTGACTGTCAGGACGCTTTCGCGAGCAAGCCCGCTCCCACAGGGATTTGAGCCAGGCTTTGAAACTGGCTCCATTGCAATCAGCCTTCGAGCTTGCTTTTCAGCAGTTCGTTGACCTGTTGCGGGTTGGCTTTGCCTTTGGAGGCTTTCATCGCCTGGCCGACGAAGAAGCCGAACATTTTGCCGCGTTTGGCTTCGTCAGCCGCGCGGTACTGTTCAACCTGTTCGGCGTTGGCCGCGAGCATTTCGTCGAGAACGGCCGAAATGGCTCCGCTGTCGGTGACTTGCTTCAGGCCGCGTTTTTCGATGATCTCGTCCGCGCTGCCTTCGCCGTTGGCCATCGCTTCAAACACAACCTTGGCGATTTTGCCGGAGATGGTGTTGTCGGTGATGCGCAGCAGCATGCCGCCCAACTGCTCGGCCGATACCGGGGCTTCGTCGATTTCCAGGCCTTGCTTGTTCAACAGGCTGCCCAGTTCGACCATGACCCAGTTCGCTGCCAGTTTGGCGTCGCCGGCAATGCTCACGACTTTTTCGAAGTAGTCTGCTTGCTCGCGGCTGGTGGCCAGGACGCTGGCGTCATACACCGACAGGCCGAATTGCTCCTGGAAGCGCTCGCGTTTTTGCGGTGGCAATTCCGGCAGGGTGGCGCGCACGTCGTCGAGGAACGAGTCTTCGATGACCACCGGCAGCAGGTCCGGGTCGGGGAAGTAACGGTAGTCGTTGGCTTCCTCTTTGCTGCGCATCGGACGGGTTTCGTCCTTGTTCGGATCGTACAGGCGAGTCTGCTGGATCACCTTGCCGCCGTCTTCGATAAGCTCGATCTGACGACGCACTTCGCTGTTGATCGCCTTCTCGATGAAACGGAACGAGTTGACGTTCTTGATCTCGCAGCGGGTGCCGAACTCGACCTGTCCCTTTGGACGGATCGACACGTTGCAGTCGCAACGCAGCGAGCCTTCGGCCATGTTGCCATCGCAGATGCCCAGGTAACGCACCAGCGCGTGGATCGTCTTGACGTAGGCCACGGCTTCCTTGGCGCTGCGCATGTCCGGCTCGGAGACGATTTCCAGCAGCGGCGTGCCGGCACGGTTCAGGTCGATGCCGGTAGAACCGCTGAACTCTTCATGCAGGCTCTTGCCGGCGTCTTCTTCCAGGTGCGCACGGGTGACGCCGACGCGTTTGATCGTCCCGTCTTCCATGGCGATGTCCAGGTGGCCCTTGCCGACAATCGGCAATTCCATCTGGCTGATCTGGTAGCCCTTGGGCAGGTCCGGGTAGAAATAGTTTTTACGGGCGAACACGTTGTGCTGACCGATCTGGGCGTCAATCGCCAGGCCGAACATCACCGCCATGCGTACCGCTTCCTGGTTCAGCACCGGCAGTACGCCAGGCATGCCCAGGTCTACCAGGCTGGCCTGGGTATTCGGCTCGGAGCCGAAGGTGGTGGAACTACCGGAAAAGATTTTCGACCGGGTGGTGAGCTGGGTATGAATCTCCAGCCCGATCACGACTTCCCATTGCATGTGTTTCTCCTCAGAAGCCTTAACAGGGGATTTTGAAACGTCGCGAGCGAAGGTAAGGCAAGGCGGAAACTGGCGAGTAAGCGGAGTTGACTGTAGTCAATGAGCATTACGAGCCAGTTTTCAACGCAGCATTACCGAGCGCAGCAGTTTCAAAACCCCTGTGGAGTGCGGGTGTGCCAGTCAGTGTGTAACTGATACTGGTGCGCAACGTTGAGCAAGCGGCCTTCCTGGAAATACGGGGCGAGCAGTTGCACGCCGACCGGCAGACCGTCGACAAAACCGGCCGGCATCGACAGGCCCGGCAGGCCCGCGAGGTTGGCGGTGATGGTGTAGACGTCTTCCAGATAGGCAGCGACCGGGTCGCTGTTCTTGGCGCCAAGCTTCCAGGCCGGGTTCGGCGTGGTTGGGCCGAGGATGATGTCGACCTCATTGAAGGCAGCCATGAAGTCGTTCTTGACCAGGCGACGGATCTTTTGCGCTTTCAGGTAGTAGGCGTCGTAGTAACCGGCCGACAGCGCGTAGGCGCCGACCATGATCCGGCGCTGTACTTCCGGGCCGAAACCTTCACCGCGCGAGCGCTTGTACAGGTCGGTCAGGTCTTTGGGGTCTGCGCAGCGATGGCCGAAGCGCACTCCGTCGAAACGCGACAGGTTGGAGGAGGCCTCCGCCGGGGCGATCACGTAGTACGCAGGAATCGCGTGCTGCATGTTCGGCAGGCTGATTTCCTTGATCACGGCACCGAGCTTTTCCAGCTCCTTGACGCTGTTGTGGATCAGCTCGGCGATACGCGGGTCGAGACCAGCGCTGAAATACTCTTTAGGCACGCCAATGCGCAGGCCTTGCAGCGAGCCATTGAGGCTGGCGCTGTAATCCGGCACCGGTTCATCGATGCTGGTGGAGTCCTGCGGGTCGAAACCGGCCATGCCTTGCAGCAGGATCGCGCAGTCTTCGGCCGTGCGTGCCAACGGGCCGCCCTGATCGAGGCTGGACGCATAGGCGATCATGCCCCAGCGCGAAACGCGACCGTAGGTCGGTTTCAGGCCGGTGAGGTTGGTGAAAGCTGCCGGCTGTCGGATAGAGCCGCCAGTGTCGGTGGCCGTCGCCGCAGGTAACAGACGAGCGGCAACCGCTGCCGCTGAACCGCCCGACGAACCGCCAGGCACGTGCTCCAGGTTCCACGGGTTTTTTACCGCGCCGTAGTAGCTCGACTCGTTGGCCGACCCCATGGCGAATTCGTCCATGTTGGTCTTGCCCAGGGTCACGGCACCGGCAGCAGCCAGTTTGGCGACCACGGTGGCGTCGTACGGAGCCTTGAAGTTGTCGAGCATCTTCGAGCCGCAGCTGGTGCGAATGCCCTGGGTGCAGAACAGGTCCTTGTGACCGATCGGGGCACCGAGCAGGGCGCCGCTCTCACCGTTGGCGCGGCGTGCGTCAGCGGCTTTCGCCTGCTGGAGCGCCAGGTCTTCGGTGAGGCTGATGAAGCTGTTGAGCTGCGGATCGAGCTGGACGATACGCGCCAGCAGGACTTTGGTCAGCTCTTCGGAGGAAAACTTTTTATCGGCGAGTCCGCGGGCGATCTCGGCCAGAGTCAATTGATGCATTGCAGGCTCTTTCCCTTTAGTCGATGACTTTCGGAACCAGGTACAGGCCGTTTTCGACCGCTGGTGCGATGGACTGATAGGCCTCGCGGTGATTGGTCTCGGTCACCACGTCTGCGCGCAGGCGCTGGCTGGCTTCCAGTGGGTGGGCCAGAGGCTCGATACCGTCGGTATTCACAGCCTGCATTTCGTCGACCAGCCCGAGAATACTGTTCAGGGCCGAAGTGATATGTGGAAGATCGGCATCATTGAGGCCAAGGCAGGCCAAATGAGCGATTTTTTCCACGTCGGAGCGTTCAAGCGCCATGGGATTCTCCAGTGGAAAACAAAACGGACGTCGTCCGTGTGTTAGATTGTCGGAACACTACCGCATTTCTACGGTCATAAGGCCGCGATTGTGGGGGTTGGTGCACAGAAAAGCGGCCAATTTAACATATTGGCGCCTTGCCCAAAATCCCTGTCGTTGTTAGAGTTTGCCGCACTTTTTTACCCACGCGTTGCCTAGGGTCCCTTTCCCATGTTCAAGAAACTGCGTGGCATGTTTTCCAGCGATCTCTCAATTGACCTGGGCACTGCCAACACCCTTATTTACGTGCGCGAGCGCGGTATCGTCCTGAATGAACCATCGGTTGTGGCCATTCGGACCCACGGTAATCAGAAAAGTGTCGTGGCTGTCGGCACCGAGGCCAAGCGCATGCTCGGCCGTACACCGGGCAACATTGCTGCCATTCGTCCGATGAAGGACGGCGTGATCGCCGACTTCAGCGTGTGCGAAAAAATGCTGCAGTACTTTATCAACAAGGTTCACGAAAACAGCTTTCTGCAGCCTAGTCCTCGTGTGCTGATCTGCGTTCCGTGCAAATCCACCCAGGTTGAGCGTCGTGCCATCCGTGAATCGGCCCTCGGTGCCGGTGCCCGTGAAGTGTTCCTGATCGAAGAGCCAATGGCGGCTGCGATCGGTGCCGGCCTGCCCGTTGAAGAAGCTCGCGGTTCGATGGTGGTCGATATCGGTGGTGGTACCACTGAAATCGCGCTGATCTCCCTCAACGGTGTGGTTTACGCTGAATCCGTACGGGTTGGCGGCGACCGCTTCGACGAAGCGATCATCACTTACGTGCGTCGCAACTACGGCAGCCTGATCGGCGAATCCACTGCCGAGCGCATCAAGCAGGAAATCGGTACGGCCTACCCGGGCGGTGAAGTTCGCGAAGTCGATGTTCGCGGCCGTAACCTGGCTGAAGGCGTTCCACGCGCATTCACCCTGAACTCCAACGAAGTGCTGGAAGCTCTGCAAGAGTCCCTGGCCACCATCGTTCAGGCTGTGAAAAGCGCGCTGGAGCAATCGCCTCCAGAGCTGGCTTCCGACATCGCCGAGCGTGGTCTGGTGCTGACCGGTGGTGGCGCCTTGCTGCGCGACCTCGACAAGTTGCTGGCCCAGGAAACCGGTCTGCCGGTGATCGTTGCCGAAGACCCGCTGACCTGTGTAGCTCGCGGCGGTGGTCGTGCATTGGAAATGATGGATAAGCACACCATGGACCTGCTCTCCAGCGAGTAATCAGACGGCGTGAAAGCTACTGCACTCGGCAATACTGCGTTAAAAACAGGCTCGGAATGCTCATTTACAACACGTAAACTCCGCTTCCTCACCTGTTTTTGCCTTGTCTGCCTTCGCTCGCTACGCTTTCACATCCCTCTGATGTCGCCAAGAGCTTCTATGCTGTTGCGCTCACAGGCAGCACTTTGCAGTGCTGCCTGTTGACGTTTATCTTCTGTCAGTCTGCATCCAGGCCGGTTTGATGCCGTATGAATAAAGAGAACAATTGCCTGGGAGGAGCGGCTTATTAAACCGCTTTTTGCCAAGGGCCCCTCACTGGGCGTACGCGTGTTGGTGCTGGCCGTGCTATCGGTCGCGCTGATGGTGGTCGATGCGCGCTTCAATGTGCTCAAACCGGTACGCAACCAGATGGCGCTGGTGCTGATGGACGCCTACTGGATCACTGATTTGCCCGAGCGATTGTGGCAAGGTGTTTCCAGCCAGTTCGGCAGTCGCACGGAACTGGTCGCCGAAAACGAAAAACTCAAGACCGAAAACCTGCTGTTGCAGGGTCGCATGCAAAAGCTTGCCGCCCTGACCGAGCAGAACGTTCGGCTGCGCGAGTTGCTCAATTCGTCTGCGCTGGTCAACGAAAAGGTCGAAGTGGCCGAGTTGATCGGCATGGACCCCAACCCGTTCACCCATCGCATCATCATCAACAAGGGTGAGCGCGACGGCGTGGTCCTCGGTCAGCCGGTGCTCGATGCCCGTGGCCTGATGGGCCAGGTGGTCGAGTTGATGCCTTACACCTCTCGGGTGTTGTTGCTGACAGACAGCACCCACAGCATTCCTGTCCAGGTCAACCGCAATGGTCTGCGGGCTATTGCCAGCGGCACCGGTAACCCGGAACGCCTGGAACTGCGCCATGTTGCGGACACCGCGGACATCAAGGAAGGCGACCTGTTGGTCAGCTCCGGCCTGGGGCAACGCTTCCCGGCGGGTTACCCGGTGGCGACGGTCAAGGAAGTGATCCACGACTCCGGTCAGCCGTTCGCGATCGTACGTGCCGTGCCGACCGCCGCGCTGAACCGCAGCCGTTACCTGCTGCTGGTCTTCAGCGACAGCCGCACCGCCGAAGAGCGCGCCAACGACGCGGCTCAGGCCCAGGAAGCGCAAGACCAGCATGGTGACGCTGCGCCAGTGATTCCAGCCACCGTGCCAAAACCTGTTCCAGCGACCGTTCCGGTACCGGCTGCCGTGGCACCTGCCGCTGCTGCGCCCGCAACTGCGCCGGTGGTCAAGCCCGGGGCTCATCCGGCGGCGGCCAGACCGGCCGCTACCAAACCGCCAGCAGCCCAGCCTGTGGCGGTAAAACCAGCCGCCAAACCGCCGGCGGTCGCTCCGGCAGCGCCGGCTCGGGAGAGAGAATAATGGCCGGTACTCAATCCAGGAACGGTTGGATGATCTGGTTGACCTTCTTCATCGGTCTGCTGCTCAGTGTCGTGCCGTTTCCCCATGTCGAGATCCTGCGCCCGTTGTTCCTGGCGTTGCCGCTGGCGTATTGGGCGCTGGAGTTACCCGATAAAGTCGGCATGGTCACTGCCTGGTGCCTGGGGCTGGCGGCCGATGTGCTTTACGGCACGCTGCTGGGGCATAACGCCCTGGTCCTGACCCTGATCACCTTTTTGATCCTGACCTTGCAACAGCGCCTGCGGATGTTTCCGATGTGGCAGCAGAGCCTGGTGATCCTGGTGATCTTTGGCCTCGCGCAACTGATCCAGTTGTGGCTCAGCGCCCTGACCGGCAATCGCCAGAGCCTCGCCGTGTTGTTGCCGGCGCTGGTCAGTGCGCTGCTTTGGCCTTGGGTCAGCTTCGGTTTGCGTGGGTTGCGTCGACGCTACAAAATCAATTAATTCGGTCAGGCATTGGCCCGTACCTCGACAGGGAGATGTCTGGATGAACCCGCTTTACCTCGCCTCAAGCTCACCCCGTCGCCGTGAATTGCTCACGCAAATCGGCGTGGGGTTTTCCGCCATCAGCGCGGACATCGATGAAACTCCGTTGACTGACGAATCCCCCGCAACCTATGTCGAGCGCCTGGCGCGCGGCAAGGCCGAGGCCGGTCGTGCGCAGTTGGTGGCCCGCAATCCGGGTGTAGCCGTTTGCGTATTGGGTGCCGACACCGCCGTGGTGCTCGATGGACAGATACTCGGCAAGCCCCGGGATGAGGCCGATGCGTTGGCCATGTTGATGAGCCTGTCGGGCCGTGAGCATGAAGTCCTGACCGCGATTGCGGTGCTTGACGGCCAGCGTTGTGAATCACGGGTGGTCAGCAGCCGGGTGCGTTTTCGTTTGATTTCACCGGCTGAGGCCCGTGCTTACTGGGCCAGCGGTGAACCGCAGGACAAGGCCGGCAGCTATGGTATCCAGGGCCTGGGCGCGGTGTTCGTTGCCGGGCTCGAAGGCAGTTATTCTGCCGTGGTGGGTCTGCCGTTGTGCGAAACCTTCGAGCTGCTCGGCCATTTCGGCATACCCTGTTGGCAAAACCCTATCGTGCGCACAGCGCCGTACTGACTTGATGCGGCCATAATCGTGAACATGCCTGAACGAGACACTGCCATGAGTGAAGAGATTCTGATCAACATCACGCCGATGGAATCGCGCGTGGCGGTGGTTGAAAACGGTGTGCTGCAAGAGGTCCATGTCGAGCGCACCCAGAAGCGCGGGATCGTCGGCAATATCTATAAAGGCAAGGTGGTGCGGGTTCTACCTGGCATGCAGGCGGCGTTCGTCGACATCGGCCTGGACCGTGCAGCCTTCATTCACGCCTCGGAAATTTCCCTGCGCGAAGGCCCGGCCGTGGAAAGCATCAGTGCCCTGGTGCATGAAGGCCAGAGCCTGGTGGTGCAGGTCACCAAGGACCCGATCGGCTCCAAGGGCGCGCGCCTGACCACTCAATTGTCGATTCCGTCGCGCTATCTGGTGTACATGCCGCGCACGGCTCACGTCGGGATTTCGTTGAAGATCGAAGACGAAGCCGAGCGTGAACGCCTCAAGCAGGTGGTCAGCGATTGCGTGGCCAAAGAGGGTATCAAGGAAGCGGGCGGGTTCATTTTGCGCACCGCCGCCGAAGGTGCCGGTGCGGACGAAATCCTGATGGACATCCGTTACCTGCGCCGCCTCTGGGATCAGATCGGCACGCAGATCAAAACCATCGGCGCTCCGAACGTGATCTACGAGGACCTCGGTCTGGCCCTGCGCACCCTGCGCGATCTGGTCAGCCCGAAGATCGAGAAGATCCGTATCGACTCCCGGGAAACTTTCCAGAAAACCACACAGTTCGTCGCTGAACTGATGCCGGAAATCGCTGATCGTCTGGAGCACTATCCGGGCGAGCGGCCGATTTTCGACCTCTATGGCGTCGAAGACGAAATTCAAAAGGCCCTGGAGCGCAAAGTGCCGCTCAAGTCTGGCGGCTACCTGGTGGTCGACCCGGCAGAAGCCATGAGCACCATCGACGTCAACACCGGGGCGTTCGTCGGTCATCGCAACCTCGAAGAAACGATCTTCAAGACCAACCTGGAAGCCGCAACCGCCATTGCTCGTCAATTGCGACTGCGCAATCTGGGCGGGATCATCATCATCGACTTCATCGACATGGAAGACGAAGAGCACCAGCGCCAGGTGCTACGCACGCTTGAGAAACAACTGGAGCGCGATCACGCCAAGACCAACATCATCGGTATCACCGAGTTGGGCCTGGTGCAGATGACCCGCAAGCGCACCCGCGAAAGTCTTGAGCAGGTGTTGTGCGAGCCGTGCAGCAGTTGCCAGGGCCGGGGCAAGCTCAAGACCCCGGAAACCGTGTGCTACGAGATTTTCCGTGAAATCCTGCGCGAAGCCCGCGCCTATCAGGCCGAAGGCTACCGGGTGCTGGCGAACCAGAAAGTGGTGGATCGCCTGCTTGATGAAGAGTCCGGCAATGTCGCGGAACTTGAAGGATTTATCGGACGGACTATTCGGTTCCAGGTGGAAACCATGTATTCCCAGGAACAATACGACGTGGTGCTGCTCTGAATCGCCGGGATTTAATTCAACCCAGACAGCTGGCTTCAGCTTTTTTCGCACTATTTGCCATGGGAGCCAACTGACATGGATCGTCTGATACGTCTTCTGGCTACGCTGACCCGCTGGGGTCTTGGCCTGTGTGCGTTGCTGTTGGTACTGACTGCGCTCTACGTCAGCCTGGGGCGCGAACTGACGCCGCTGGTGGCCGAGTATCGCGTGGAAGTCGAAGGCAAGGCCCGTGAAGCGTTGGGCATGCCGTTGCAGATTGGTAGCCTGGAAGGTACCTGGAATGGCCTGGCGCCGACGCTGTTCGTGCGTGATGTGATGGTCGGTGAGGGCGCCAATGCCTTGCACTTGGATCAGGTGCGGGTGGTGCCGGATGTATGGGCCAGCCTGTTGGCGCGCGAGGTGCGCATTGCCAGTCTTGAACTCAACGGCCTGAAACTGAGCCTCAAAGAGGGAGCGGACGGGCATTGGGCCCTCGAAGGTTTCCCGGTCCGGCAGGATCAGCCGCTGGACCCGGAGCAGTTGCTCAATCGTATGCAAAGGGTGGCGCAGTTGTCGTTGCTCGACAGTCAGGTCACCTTGCAGCCGCTGGATCAGGCGCCGCTGACCCTGACTTACGTCGGCTTGAATCTCAGAGCCGGCCCGGCGCGCCAGCGTCTTGATGCACGCCTGAGCCTGCCTGACGGCCAGCCCGTTGCCTTGAGCCTGCGCACGCGTATCCGGGCGAGTCAGTGGAAAGACGCCGAGGCCGAGGCTTACTTGAGCCTGCCGCAAAGTGACTGGTCGCGCTGGTTGCCCGCGCGCCTCACCCAGCAATGGAAACTCTCCGAAATCAAGGCGGGCGGTGAACTCTGGCTGACGTGGGGCGAGGGCACATTGCAAAGCGCGGCCATGCGCCTGCACGCGCCACAGTTCAGCGGTGCCTATGCCGAACGCAAACCGGTCAGCCTCACCAACCTGGCACTCAGTGCGTGGTTCCAGCGCAGCGCGCAAGGATTCAGCGTCGTCCTTGATTCGTTGTCGATGAACCTGGGTGAAACCCGCTGGGAGTCGCGTCTGCAACTGCAGCAAACGGCCGCCACCGACAAGGCCGAAGAGCTTTGGCATGTACAGGCCGACCGCCTCGACCTGACCCCGCTTACCCCGTTGCTCAATGCCCTGGCGCCCTTGCCCGAAGGCGTCGCCACCACCATCGAGCGGCTCAAGGTGACCGGTGGCCTGCGTAATGTGCTGCTCGATTACCGGCCACAGAACACCGGCGATCAGCGCGTAAGCTTTGCCACCAACCTGGACCGGGTCGGTTTTGACGCCTATCACGGCGCCCCGGCAGCCCGTAACGTCAGCGGCAGCCTGAGCGGTGACCTCGGTCACGGTGAGCTGCGCATGGACAGCAAGGACTTTTCCCTGCACCTGGACCCGATTTTCGCCAAGCCATGGCAGTACCTCCAGGCCAACGCCCGCCTGACCTGGACGCTGGATAAACAAGCCTTCACGCTGGTCGCCCCGTACCTCAAGGTACTCGGCGAAGAGGGCAAGATTGCCGGTGACTTCCTGATCCGCCTGCACCTGGATCACACGCAGGAAGACTACATGGACCTGCGGGTCGGTCTGCTCGAAGGGGATGGCCGCTACACCGCCAAGTATTTGCCGGCAGTCTTGAGCCCGGCGCTGGACGAGTGGCTGCGTACCGCGATAGTCAAGGGCGCCGTGGATGAAGGCTTCTTCCAGTATCAGGGTTCGCTGAACCACGGAGCCGCCGAAACGGCCCGCAGCATCAGCCTGTTTTTCAAGGTGCATGATGCCGAACTGGCCTTTCAGCCTGGCTGGCCCCATGTCGGCAAGGTTACCGGTGATGTGTTTATCGAAGACAGCGGCGTGCGGATCCTCGCCAGCAAGGGGCAATTGCTCGACACTCAGGTGCGTGACGTCTACGTCAACATTCCCCATGTACCGACCGGGCAGAACGTCCATATGTTCCTTGATGGCGAGTTCGCCGGTGGGCTGGGCGATGGCCTGAAAATTCTTCAGGACGCGCCGATTGGCACCGGCACAACCTTCGCCGGTTGGCAGGGTGACGGCGATCTGCAAGGCAAACTGAAACTCGATATCCCCCTGGCCAAGGGGGACCTGCCGAAAATCGTGGTGGATTTCAGCACCGCCAAGGCCCGCCTCAAATTGAGTGAGCCCGAATTTGAGCTGACTCAGCTCAAGGGCGATTTCCGTTTTGACAGCGCCAAGGGCCTGAGTGGCCAAGGCATCAGCGCCCAGGCGTTCGACCGGCCGGTGACCGCGCAGATCTTCGCTGACGGGCGGCCGGGCAGCCTGAACACCCGTGTGGTCGCCAAGGGCCAGGTCGCGGTGAAGAAACTCACCGACTGGTTGAAATTCACTCAGCCGCTGCCGGTTTCCGGGGATATTCCCTATCAGCTTCAGCTCAACCTGGACGGTGCCGACAGCCAGATGATGGTCAGCTCCAGCCTCAAGGGCGTGAAGGTCGACCTGCCGGCACCGTTCGGCCTGCCCGCCAATGTCGGGCGCGATACGGTGTTTCGCATGACCCTGCAAGGGCCGGAGCGACGCTATTGGGTCAACTACGGTGACCTTGCCAACTTCACGTTCGCGGCCCCCGGCGCAAACTTCGCCGATGGCAGGGGCGAGTTGTTTCTCGGCAACGGCGATGCCTTGTTGCCGGCCACCAAGGGGCTGCGTATTCGTGGCGTATTGTCGGAACTCGATGTGGCACCCTGGCAGGCGCTGGTTAATCAGTATGCCGGGCAAGACCCGGGCGGCAGCGCCAAACAATTGCTCAGCAGCGCCGATTTCAAGGTCGGCAAGCTGACGGCCATGGGCACGACCCTCGATCAGGCCTCGGTGCTGTTCAACCGCAAACCGGATGCCTGGGCGTTGCAGCTCGACAGCCAACAGGCCAAAGGTACTGTCAGCATTCCCGATACCAAGGGCGCACCGATTGCGATCAATCTTCAATACGTGAAACTGCCTGCCCCCGACCCCATGGTCCAGGCCGATGAAAACGCTCCGGACCCGCTGGCCGATGTCGACCCGACGAAGATTCCGGCACTGGATATCTTGATCAAGCAGTTGTATCAGGGCAAAGACCTGATGGGCGCCTGGTCGTTGAAAGTCCGTCCGACCGCCAAGGGCATTGCCTTCAACAACCTGGACCTGGGCCTCAAGGGCATGCTGTTGCAGGGCGCGGGCAGTTGGGAAGGAACGCCCGGCGCCACCAGCAGTTGGTACAAGGGCCGCTTGGGCGGCAAGAACCTCGGTGATGTGCTCAAGGGATGGGGGTTCGCACCGACGGTGACCAGCGAAGATTTCCATCTGGATGTCGACGGTCGCTGGCCAGGCTCGCCGGCCTGGGTCGGGCTCAAGCGCTTTTCCGGAAGCCTGGACGCCACGTTGCGCAAAGGTCAGTTCGTTGAAGTCGAGGGCGGTGCCCAGGCGTTGCGGGTGTTCGGTTTGCTTAACTTCAACTCGATCGGCCGCCGCCTGCGCCTGGACTTCTCCGACCTGTTCGGCAAAGGCCTGAGCTACGACCGGGTCAAAGGGTTGCTGGTGTCGAGTAACGGCGTTTACGTGACACGTGAACCGATCACCCTGACCGGCCCGTCGAGCAACCTTGAACTCAACGGAACCCTGGACATGGTCGCCGACCGGGTCGACGCCAAGTTGCTGGTGACCCTGCCGGTGACCAACAACCTGCCGATTGCCGCGTTGATCGTCGGTGCGCCGGCCATTGGCGGCGCGCTGTTTTTGATCGACAAGCTGATCGGTGATCGCGTGGCTCGTTTTGCCAGCGTCAAATACACCATCAAAGGTCCGTGGAAAGAGCCGAAAATCACCTTCGACAAACCTTTTTGAAACTTCTTTTGAAAAGCCACGGTCCAGCCCTATGGAGTAGCATGGCCGCTTACCTGATACGGAGTGCGCCATGTCTCTTGCGGTGATTCAAATGGTCAGCCAGAGCGACGTGCCGACCAATCTGGCCCACGCTCGGCAACTGCTTGAGCAGGCGGCCGCCGGCGGTGCACGGTTGGCGGTTTTGCCGGAAAACTTCGCTGCCATGGGCCGTCGCGATGTCGCTGACATCGGTCGCGCCGAAGCGCTGGGCGAAGGGCCGATCCTGCCGTGGTTGAAACAGACCGCGCGTGACCTCAAGTTATGGATTGTGGCCGGCACGCTGCCGTTACCGCCGGTGGATCAACCCCGGGCGAAATCCAACGCCTGCTCATTGCTGGTCGATGAGCACGGCGAGACGGTGGCGCGGTACGACAAACTGCACTTGTTCGACGTGGACGTGGCCGACAATCGCGGGCGCTACCGCGAATCTGATGACTATGCTCATGGAAGTGCCGTGGTGGTGGCGAACACACCGGTCGGCCGAGTGGGCTTGACGGTCTGTTATGACCTGCGTTTCCCGGAGCTCTACAGCGAGTTGCGGGCAGCGGGTGCCGAGTTGATCACCGCTCCGTCGGCGTTTACCGCCGTGACCGGCGCGGCCCATTGGGAGGTGCTGATTCGCGCCCGGGCCATTGAGACCCAGTGCTATGTGCTGGCGGCGGCCCAGGGCGGAACGCATCCGGGGCCGCGAGAGACATTTGGCCACGCCGCCATTGTCGACCCTTGGGGGCGCGTGCTGGCTGAACAGGATCAAGGCGAGGCCGTGCTGCTGGCCGAACGCGATAGCAGCGAACAAGCGTCCATTCGGGCGCGGATGCCGGTGGCCAGTCACCGGCGCTTTTTCTCGCAGGGCGCGCAGCGGCCTGCCTCAGAACGTTGAATTAAGGCGTAAAACCTATGAGCGAGTTGTTGTCCTCAGTCAGTGAACACCTCCTGGCACCTGGCGGCGTCACCATTGAAAGCCTGCAAACAGTGCTCGGTGATCTGGCCGGCCCAGGCATCGATGCCGCCGACCTGTATTTCCAAGGGCAGATTTCCGAGTCCTGGGCGCTGGAAGACGGCATCGTCAAGGAAGGCAGCTTCAACCTCGATCAGGGTGTTGGCGTGCGGGCGCAGTCGGGTGAGAAAACCGGTTTTGCCTACAGCAACGCCATCACCCTGGAGGCTCTGGGCGCAGCCGCTCGTGCTGCGCGTTCGATTTCCCGCGCCGGGCAGAACGGCACGGTGCAGGCGTTCACCACTCAGGACGTCGCCCAGCTGTATGCGCCGGATAATCCGCTGGAAGTCATCAGCCGCGCTGAAAAAGTCGAGCTGCTCAAGCGCATTGATGTCGCGACCCGTGCCCTCGACCCACGGATCCAGCAAGTCACGGTAAGCATGGCCGGTGTGTGGGAACGCATTCTGGTGGCGTCCACCGACGGCGGCCTGGCAGCAGATGTACGGCCATTGGTGCGCTTCAACGTCAGTGTGATCGTCGAGCAGAACGGTCGCCGCGAGCGCGGCGGCCATGGTGGTGGCGGGCGTACCGATTACCGCTACTTCCTCACGGAAGACCGCGCCATGGGCTACGCCCGTGAAGCGTTGCGTCAGGCGCTGGTCAACCTGGAAGCCATTCCGGCACCGGCCGGCACGTTGCCGGTGGTGTTGGGTTCGGGCTGGTCCGGCGTGTTGCTGCACGAAGCGGTCGGTCATGGCCTGGAAGGCGATTTCAACCGCAAGGGCAGCTCGGCCTACAGCGGTCGCATGGGCGAGATGGTTGCGTCCAAGCTGTGCACCATCGTTGATGACGGTACGCTGGCCGGTCGCCGTGGGTCGCTGAGCATTGACGACGAGGGCACCCCGACCGAATGCACCACGCTGATCGAGAACGGCGTGCTCAAAGGCTACATGCAGGACAAACTCAACGCTCGCCTGATGGGCGTGGCGCGTACCGGTAACGGTCGTCGCGAGTCCTATGCGCACCTGCCGATGCCGCGTATGACCAACACTTATATGCTGGGTGGCGAAAGCGATCCGGCCGAAATCATTGCCTCGGTGAAGCGCGGCATCTACTGCGCCAACCTCGGCGGCGGCCAGGTGGACATCACCAGCGGTAAATTTGTGTTCTCCACCAGCGAGGCGTACCTGATCGAGGACGGCAAGATTACCGCGCCGGTCAAAGGCGCTACGTTGATCGGTAACGGGCCGGAAGCCATGAGCAAGGTGTCGATGGTCGGTAACGACCTGTCGCTGGACAGCGGGGTAGGGACGTGTGGCAAGGATGGACAGTCGGTGCCGGTGGGTGTCGGCCAGCCAACCTTGAAAATCGACGCGATCACCGTGGGTGGCACGGGATCCTGATTTCTGCTCTTGAAACAGGGAAGCTTCGGGTGAGTTGTTTGGCAACTCACCCGATACGAGGATCAGCGCAGACCGCGTTGAGTCTCGTCCAGCTCACGGATGTACTTGAAGATTTTTCGGCTGGAAGCAGGAGGCTTGCTTTGGGCGAGCTCGTGCTGGGCCTGACGGATCAAGGAGCGTAGTTGCTGGCGATCCGCGTCCGGGTAATCGACGACGAACTTTTCCAGTACGGCATCGTCGCCCGCGATCAAGCGATCACGCCAGCGTTCCAGACCGTGGAAGCGTTCGTTGTACTGCTTGGTGGAGGCATCGAGTTGATCGAGCAAGGTCAGAATGGCGTCAGTGTCCTGATCGCGCATCAGTTTTCCGATGAACATGAGGTGCCGTTTACGCGCGATATTCGCGGTGTGCTTGGAGGCATCGCCCAGCGCCCGGCGCAAAGCGTCGGTCAATGGCAGTTTTGCCAGCAAGTCAGGCTTGAGTGTTGTAAGGCGCTCGCCGAGGTCAACCAGAGCGTGAAGCTCGCGTTTGACCTGGGATTTGCTTTTTTCTCCCGTATCGAGGGAGTCGTCGTAAGAATCAACCATGGTGGCCGTCCGCAAAGAAACGCCGCCATGATAACCAGTCGGGGGCCGCTTGTCCGGCCCGGTCGCTCGAAGGCCCTTGCCGAAAGCAGAATTTGAGTGGAGAACAGCATGAGTGCAGTTGAAAGCGTCGGCCCACAAGCGTTGCCGGCACTGCAAGAGCAGGTCGAGCAGATCATCGCCGAAGCCAAACGCCAGGGCGCCAGTGCCTGTGAAGTCGCGGTTTCTCTGGAGCAGGGCTTGTCGACCTCGGTGCGCCAGCGCGAGGTTGAAACCGTCGAGTTCAACCGCGACCAGGGCTTTGGCATTACCTTGTACGTGGGGCAGCGCAAAGGCTCGGCGAGCACCTCGGCCAGTGGCCCGGACGCGATTCGCGAAACCGTCGCTGCGGCGTTGGCGATTGCCAAGCACACCTCCGAAGATGAAAGCTCGGGCCTGGCCGATGCCGCGCTGATGGCCAAAGACTTGCCGGACTTCGACCTGTTCCACGCCTGGGATATCACGCCCGAACAAGCCATTGAACAGGCGCTGGCCTGTGAAGCGGCGGCATTTGCCGCCGACAGCCGGATCAAGAATGCCGACGGCACCACGCTTAGCACCCATCAAGGTTGCCGCGTGTACGGCAACAGCCACGGTTTTATCGGGGGTTATGCGTCCACGCGCCACAGCTTGAGCTGCGTGATGATCGCCGAGGCCGACGGCCAGATGCAGCGTGATTACTGGTATGACGTGAATCGCCAGGGCACGTTGCTGGCGGACCCGGCCAGCATCGGCCAGCGCGCTGCACAACGCGCGGCCAGCCGTTTGGGCGCCCGTCCGGTGCCGACCTGTGAAGTGCCAGTGTTGTTTTCCGCTGAATTGGCCGGTGGTCTGTTCGGCAGTTTTCTCGGTGCGATTTCGGGAGGCAACCTGTACCGCAAGTCGTCGTTCCTCGAAGGCGCACTCGGTCAGAAGCTGTTCCCTGAATGGCTGACGCTGGATGAGCGTCCACACCTGATGCGTGCCATGGGCAGTTCGGCGTTCGATGGCGACGGTCTGGCGACTTATGCCAAACCGTTCGTCGAAAAAGGTGAGTTGGTGTCCTATGTGTTGGGCACGTACTCGGGTCGCAAACTCGGCATGCCAAGCACTGCCAACGCAGGTGGCGTGCACAATCTGTTCGTCACCCACGGCGACGAAGATCAGGCAGCGTTGCTGCGCCGGATGGGACGTGGCTTGCTGGTGACTGAACTGATGGGCCATGGCCTGAACATGGTCACGGGCGACTATTCACGCGGGGCGGCGGGTTTTTGGGTCGAGAACGGTGAAATCCAGTTCGCGGTTCAGGAAGTCACCATCGCCGGCAACATGCGCGACATGTTCAAGCAGATCGTCGCGGTCGGTAATGACCTGGAGTTGCGCAGCAACATCCGCACCGGTTCGGTGCTGATCGAGCGCATGACCGTAGCGGGCAGCTAAACCCTCGCCGGTTTACACAAAGGCGCGCCACCATTGAGGTGGCGCGCCTTTTTTGCGTCTTGCACTGGCCCTTTGTGGGAGCGGGTTTGCTCGCGAAAGCGGCTTATCAGCCAACAAAGATGTTGAATGTGATGCCCCCCTTCGCGAGCAAGCCCGCTCCCACAATGAGAGCGGAGTGTTTTACTGTGCTTGTTTTGGTTCTCATTATCATCTAATAATAAATCTCATTATCGAATGAGCCCAGGTCATGAGTTCTGCCTTGCACGAGCAGCCTTATCTTGAAAGCTGGCGTTGGATGAGTCGCCAGATCCGTTGCGCGCTGGATCCTGACGAGCCGCGCCTGATCGACCACTACTTGGCTGAAGGCCGTTATCTGGGGTGTTGCACCGCCACGTCCTCGTGGACGATCGCCGAAACCTCGTTTCGTCTTCTGCTCGACACCGCCGCCGATACCGCACTGCCCTGGCATTGGCGCAGCCAGTGTCTGGACCAGGCCTGGCGCCCATTGCGTGATCTCGAACGCCTCTCTTTGTGCAATTGCCGCCTCAAACGCTGGCAAAGCTACGCCTGGCAACTGGCGACCTGCTCGCTGCAACCCTCCATTCCTCTCATAGAACTGGTGCAAGGATTTTCAGATGACAGCCTCTAAAACGCGTATCGAACGTGACAGCATGGGCGAGTTGCAAGTCCCGGTCGACGCCTTGTACGGCGCGCAGACCCAGCGCGCGGTGGACAACTTTCCAATCAGTGGCCAGCGGATGCCGGCACAGTTCATTCGAGCGCTGATCCTCGCCAAAGCGGCGGCAGCCAAGGCCAACGTTGAGCTCAAGCAATTGAGCGAAGCTCAGGGCAAAGCCATCGTCGATGCCGCCCAAGGCCTGCTGGAAGGCGATTTCATGCAGCATTTTCCGGTGGATATCTTCCAGACCGGCTCCGGCACCAGCTCCAACATGAACGCCAACGAAGTGATTGCGACCCTCGCCAGCCGTTTACTGGGCGAACCGGTCAACCCGAACGATCACGTCAATTGTGGCCAAAGCAGCAACGACATCATCCCGACCACTATCCACGTCAGCGCCGCACTGGCGCTGCATGAACAGCTGCTGCCGGCGCTGTTGCACCTGGTGCAGGTGATTGAACGCAAGGCCGGGCAGGTTCATCCGTTCATCAAGACTGGCCGTACACACCTGATGGACGCCATGCCGGTGCGCATGAGCCAGGTACTCAACGGTTGGGGGCAGCAACTCAAGGCCAGCATCGGTCATTTACAGGGCCTGTTGCCAGCATTGCAGTCCCTGGCCCAGGGCGGCACGGCGGTGGGGACGGGGGTCAACGCCCATCCCGAGTTTGCGGCGCGGTTCAGCCAGCAGTTGAGCAAACTGACTCAGGTGCAGTTCACGCCCGGCAAGGACCTGTTCGCCTTGATCGGGTCTCAGGACACCGCCGTTGCGGTCTCCGGTCAGCTCAAAGCCACCGCCGTGTCGCTGATGAAAATCGCCAACGACTTGCGCTGGATGAACTCCGGTCCTTTGGCCGGTCTGGGGGAGATCGAGCTCGAAGGTTTACAGCCGGGTTCCTCGATCATGCCGGGAAAGGTCAACCCGGTTATCCCGGAAGCCACGGCGATGGTCGCCGCGCAGGTGATCGGCAATGACACAGTGATCACCGTGGCCGGCCAGTCGGGCAATTTCGAACTCAACGTGATGCTTCCGATCATCGCCCAGAACCTGCTGAGCAGTATCGAGTTGCTGGCCAACTCCAGCCGTCTGCTGGGTGACAAAGCCATCGCCACCTTCAAGGTCAACGAGGCCAAGCTCAAGGAAGCGCTGTCGCGCAACCCGATTCTGGTGACAGCACTCAACCCGATCATTGGTTACCAGAAAGCCGCTGAAATCGCCAAAAAGGCGTATCAGCAGGGTCGTCCGGTGATCGACGTCGCCCTGGAACACACCGACCTGTCGCGTAGCCAGCTGGAAGAGTTGCTCAACCCAGAGAAACTCACGGCCGGCGGCGTGTAATTACCGATACCGCTTTGGAGGCTCACCATGGAGCACTGGAAACGTACGATCGAAAGGGCCAATCGCTGCTTCATGCAGGGCGAACTGGTCGATGCCCGCGAGCACTACTTGCAGGCATTGGCCCTGGCTCAGGTGTTGTTCGAGCGCTGGTCGGATGCCGACGAAGCGGTAGCGGCTTGCGTGATTTCTCACCACAACCTGGCGGATTTGCACTTGCGCCTCAACCAGCCAGAGGAGAGTGCCGAGTATTTGTGCGCCATCCATCAGCGGCTATTGCAGACCCTGCAGAACACCCGCCTTGCGCCGGCCCTGCGCGAAGCAGCACTGCGCCAGAGCAGCAAGACCTATGTCGAGTTATTGAATTTCATCGGTGAGCACGGCGAGTATCCCCGGACTCACCGTTTGCTCGACAACACCGTGGTGGCGTCGGCGTCGGCTTCGACCCTGAGCCCTGACGTTGCGACAGCCCCCCGATCTCTACATGGAGCACATTGAGATGTCTTACACCTTGCCTGCCTTGCCGTACGCCTACGATGCCCTGGAGCCGCATATCGATGCGCAAACCATGGAAATCCACTACACCAAGCACCACCAGACCTACATCAATAACCTCAATGCAGCGGTCGAAGGCACCGAGTGGGCCGAATGGCCCGTGGAAAAACTGGTGGCCAGCGTTCAGCAATTGCCGGAAAAACTTCGCGCAGCGGTCATCAATCAGGGCGGCGGGCATGCCAACCACTCGTTGTTCTGGGCCGTCATGGCACCCAAGGGAGGAGGCAATCCACAGGGCGCGCTGGCCAAGGCGATTGATGAGCAGTTGGGTGGTTTCGACAGCTTCAAGGACACCTTCACCAAAGCCGCGCTGACCCGTTTCGGCAGCGGCTGGGCCTGGCTGAGCGTGACGCCGCAAAAAACGCTGGTGGTGGAAAGCAGCGGTAACCAGGACAGTCCGCTGATGAATGGCAACACGCCGATTCTCGGTCTCGACGTCTGGGAACACGCCTATTACCTGCGTTATCAGAACCGTCGCCCGGAATACATCAACGCGTTCTACAACGTGATCCATTGGCCGGAAGTTGCTCAGCGCTATCAGGCAGCGCTGGTTTAAGACCCCCACAAAAAAAGATCTAAGGCCGACTATGGGCACTGAAACACTGACAATCAGCAGTGGGCGAATGTTTCGTTACGCGTTGGGTTCGCTGTTGCTGTTGGCGGGCATCACCTTGTTCGTGGCCCAAGGGCTGGCCTGGCTGGACCTTGAACCACGGATGATGCGGGCGCTGCAAGGCGGGGCGATTTGTGCGTTGGGCACGGCCCTGGGCGCGGTGCCAGTATTGGTCATCCGGCGCATGCCGTTGGCGCTCAGTGATACGTTGCTCGGTTTCGGTGCCGGGGTGATGCTGGCGGCGACCGCGTTTTCGCTGATCGTTCCGGGCATTGCAGCGGCCGAAAGTCTTGGGCTGTCTGCCTGGGCGTCCAGTGGGCTGATCTGTTTCGGGATTCTGCTCGGGGCATTTGGTCTGTTTCTTGTGGACCGTAAAGTTTCGGGGGGCACGCCCTCCATGCTGGTTGGCACTCCGGATCGTCCGGTGATCCCTGCGCGCATCTGGCTGTTTGTCTTCGCGATCATTGCTCACAACATTCCGGAAGGCATGGCGGTGGGTGTTTCCGCTGGGGGCGGCATGCCGGACGCCGATAGCCTGGCCATGGGCATTGCGTTGCAGGATGTGCCGGAAGGCTTGGTGATTGCGCTGGTGTTGGCCGGGGCAGGGATGTCGCGGGGCAAGGCGTTCTTGATCGGCGCCGCCTCAGGTTTGGTTGAACCAGTATTCGCGTTGCTGTGCGCGTGGCTGGTGAGCCTGGCCGAGATGCTCTTGCCGCTGGGGTTGGCCTTGGCGGCCGGGGCGATGCTGCTGGTGGTGACTCACGAAGTCATTCCCGAGTCGCGGCGCAACGGTCACGACAAACTCGCCAGCCTTGGGTTGATGGCCGGGTTTTGCCTGATGATGGTGATGGACACGGCGTTGGGCTGATTGCCTGCTTTTGTGGCGAGGGAGCTTGCCCCCGCTCGGCTGCGTAGCAGTCGTCAGATCAGCGTATACGACGTATCTGATACATCGCGGTTGCAGGTTTTGGGCTGCTTCGCAACCTGGATGAGGCAAGCTCCCTCGCCACGGAGGCCCGCCTTGCCGAAAGATAACGGGGGTTATTCGCCTTCGTCGAAGAAGTTATTGATCAATGCCGCCAGCGCATCCAGCGCTTCCTGTTCCTGCTCGCCTTCGGTGCTCAAGTGGATTCGGGTGCCTTTACCGGCGGCCAGCATCATCATTGCCATGATGCTTTTGCCATCGACCATTGTTTCTGGTGTACGCCCGGCTCTGATCTGGCAGGGAAACTGACCGGCGACGCCGACGAATTTTGCTGATGCACGGGCATGAAGGCCCAGTTTGTTGATGATTTCAATTTCCAGAGCGGGCATCGCGGTGTGAATCCTTTAGCTAAGGTCGCGGTGGCGAACCTGGACGTTCTTCAGGGTTTTTTGCAGGGCCTGGCCCAGACGTTCGGTCAGGTAGACGGAGCGGTGATGCCCGCCGGTGCAGCCAATGGCAATGGTGACGTAGGCACGGTTGCTGGCGGCGAACCTTGGCAGCCATTTCAGCAGGTAGCTGGAGATGTCCTGGAACATTTCCTCGACATCCGGTTGGGCTGCCAGGTACTCGGCCACGGGAAGGTCCAGCCCCGACTGGTCGCGCAGCTCGGGTTTCCAGTACGGGTTGGGCAGGCAGCGTACGTCGAACACCAGGTCGGCATCGACCGGCATTCCACGCTTGAAACCAAAGGATTCAACCAGAAACGCTGTGCCGGGCTCGGGTTGGTTCAGCAGCCGCAACTTGATGGTATCGCGTAGCTGGTACAGGTTCAGGTTGGTGGTATTGACCTTGAGGTCCGCGAGATCGGCAATCGGCCCCAGCAGGTTGGTTTCGTCATTGATGGCTTCGGCGAGCGAGCGATTGGCGCTGCTCAGCGGGTGGCGACGGCGGGTTTCCGAGAAGCGCTTGAGCAGTGTCTCTTCGTCGGCATCCAGGTACAGCACATCGCACTGAATGTGGCGGCTGCGCACTTCCGTGAGTAACTCGGGAAAGCGCGACAGGTGGCTGGGCAAGTTGCGTGCGTCGATTGAAACCGCCACCAGCGGCTGGGCCAGTTCGGTGTGGATCAGTGCGCGTTCGGCAAGTTCAGGCAACAGGCCGGCGGGCAAGTTGTCGATGCAGTAGTAGCCGTTATCCTCGAGTACATCGAGGGCGGTGCTTTTACCTGAGCCGGAACGGCCACTGACGATGATCAAGCGCATGGTTACGGACCGTTTTGCTCTTCCAGGACAACCTGGTACAGGGCTTCATTTGTCGCGGCGCTGCGAAGTTTTTCGCGCACGTCCTTGCGGTCAAGCATGCTGGCGATCTGGCGAAGCAGTTCCAGGTGCGCATCGGTGGCGGCTTCCGGGACCAGCAATACAAACAGCAGGTCGACCGGGGCACCGTCGATGGCGTCAAAATCGATAGGAGCGTCCAGGTGCATCAGTGCACTGATAGGCGACTCGCAGCCTTTGAGGCGGCAGTGCGGGATGGCGATGCCGTTGCCAAAACCGGTGGAACCGAGCTTTTCACGGGCAATCAGGCTCTCGAAGACATCTTGCATCTCCAGATCCGGTACTTCACGGGCGATCAGGTTGGCAATTTGTTCGAGGGCGCGTTTCTTGCTGCCGCCCGGCACGTTCACAAGTGAACGGCCGGGGGTCAGGATGTTTTCAAGTCGGATCATGTGGGGAGAGTGTTAGCGACCAGTGCCTTGCAGCAGGCTCTGTTGCTTTTCCTTATGCTTTTTCAGTTGGCGGTCCAGCTTGTCCGTGAGCAGGTCGATCGCAGCATACATGTCGTCATGTTCTGCGTTGGCGACGACTTCCCCACCGTGGATGTGCAGCGTGGCTTCGATTTTCTGTTTCAGTTTCTCGACAGCCATCGTCACTTGCACATTGGTGATCTTGTCAAAGTGGCGTTCCAGTCGGTCAAGTTTCTCACCGATGTAGGCGCGCAGGGGTTCGGTCACTTCCAGTTGGTGTCCACTGATGTTGACTTGCATACAGCTTCTCCTTCGTTGCCAGTGCATAAGGCGGCAGGCTGGTTAGCCTGCCACTAGGTTGTGTCCGGAAACTGCCTGATGGCGAATTTTCGAACACACCCTGGAACGCGGTGGCGTGGCCCTTACATCAACCGCTTGCGTTCGCTTGAAGGCGCGATCCCAAGGGATTCGCGGTACTTGGCGACGGTGCGGCGGGCTACCTGAATGCCTTGTGCCTCCAGTAAACCAGCGATCTTGCTGTCACTCAACGGCTTTTTCTGATTTTCCGCGGCAACCAGTTTTTTGATGATCGCACGGATCGCCGTAGACGAGCATTCGCCGCCTTCAGAGGTGCTGACGTGGCTGGAGAAAAAGTATTTCAGCTCATAAATACCCCGTGGGGTATGCATGAACTTTTGCGTGGTCACCCGTGAAATCGTCGATTCGTGCATGCCGACCGCTTCAGCGATGTCGTGCAGGACCAGCGGCTTCATGGCCTCATCGCCGTATTCGAGAAAGCCGCGCTGGTGCTCGACGATCTGGGTGGCGACTTTCATGAGGGTTTCGTTGCGGCTTTGCAGGCTTTTGATGAACCAGCGCGCTTCTTGCAACTGATTGCGCATAAAGGTGTTGTCGGCGCTGGTGTCGGCGCGGCGCACGAAGCCTGCGTACTGTGGATTGACCCGCAGGCGCGGAACCGATTCCTGGTTCAGCTCCACCAGCCAGCGCTCGTTGTCCTTGCGCACGATCACGTCAGGGACGACGTACTCGGCTTCACTGGACTCGATTTGCGAACCCGGTCGAGGGTTGAGGCTCTGGACCAGCTCAATGACCTGGCGCAGTTCATCTTCCTTGAGCTTCATGCGACGCATCAGTTGGCTGTAATCGCGGCTGCCCAACAGGTCGATGTAGTCGCTGACCAGGCGCTTGGCCTCGGCCAGCCAGAGGGTCTTGGCGGGCAGTTGGCGCAATTGCAGCAACAGGCACTCGCCCAGGTTGCGTGCGCCGATGCCGGCCGGCTCGAATTGCTGGATGCGATGCAGGACGGCTTCGATTTCGTCCAGTTCGATGTCCAGTTCCGGGTCGAAGGCTTCGAGGATTTCCTCTAGGGTTTCGTCCAGGTAGCCCTGATTGTTGATGCAGTCGATCAGGGTGACGGCAATCAGACGGTCGGTGTCGGACATCGGCGCCAGGTTCAATTGCCAGAGCAGGTGGCTTTGCAGGCTCTCGCCGGCCGATGTGCGGGTGGTGAAGTCCCACTCGTCGTCATCGTTGCTGGGCAGGCTGCTGGCGCTGGTCTGGTAGACATCTTCCCAAGCCGTGTCGACCGGGAGTTCGTTGGGAATGCGTTCGTTCCACTCGCCTTCCTCGAGGTTGTCCACCGTGGGGGCGGTTTCCTGGTAGGAGGGCTCTGTAATGTCGGTATTGGGCTTTTGCTCGATGTTGTCCGCCATGGGGTCGGCGTTATCGAAATCGTCGCCTTCTTCCTGGCGTTCGAGCATAGGATTGGACTCCAGTGCCTCCTGGATTTCCTGTTGCAGGTCCAGGGTCGACAATTGGAGCAGGCGGATGGCCTGTTGCAGCTGCGGTGTCATCGTCAGCTGCTGGCCCATTCTCAAGACTAGCGATGGTTTCATGGCAGGGGCTTAACACCTTATTCGCCGGCGCACATGCGCCATCCACTACAGGGGCGCCGGAGCGCCAAACTTAAGCAAATTATATGCCCGAAACTGAAGTGTTTGCCTAGAGCGCTGTAACAATTAAAACGTTTTAAATTTTTATTGCGCCAGGCTGCGTCAGCCCAAGGCTGAGGAACTGAGGGCGTGGGAATGCCCTGAGCGCCGTATCAATAAAATTCTACTGATTTTATTGAGGTTGGCGCTCCGGTAACAGGTCAAACACCTCGGCGCTTACAGGCGGAACTCGTGGCCCAGGTACACTTCCTTGACCAGTTCGTTGGCCAGGATGGTCGCAGAGTCGCCTTCGGCGATCAGTTGGCCATCGTTGACGATGTAGGCGGTTTCGCAGATGTCCAGGGTTTCACGGACGTTGTGGTCCGTGATCAGGACGCCGATGCCCTTTGCCTTGAGGTGGTGAATGATCTGCTTGATGTCGCCTACCGAAATCGGGTCCACGCCGGCGAACGGTTCGTCGAGCAGGATGAATTTCGGGGCGGTGGCCAGGGCGCGGGCGATTTCCACGCGGCGGCGCTCACCACCGGACAGGCTCATGCCGAGGTTGTCGCGGATGTGGTTGATGTGGAATTCCTGCAGCAGGCTTTCCAGCTCCTTGCGGCGACCGGCCTTATCGAGTTCCTTGCGGGTCTCGAGGATGGCCATGATGTTATCGGCGACCGAGAGTTTGCGGAAGATCGACGCTTCTTGCGGCAGATAGCCGATACCGGCGCGAGCGCGGCCGTGCATCGGCTGGTGGCTGACATCCAGGTCGTCGATCAGCACGCGGCCCTGATCGGCCTGAACCAGGCCGACGATCATGTAGAAACAAGTGGTCTTGCCGGCGCCGTTAGGGCCAAGCAGGCCGACGATCTGGCCGCTGTCGATGGACAGGCTGACATCGCGCACGACCTGGCGGCTCTTGTAGCTCTTGGCCAGATGCTGAGCTTTCAGAGTTGCCATTACTGGGCCTTCTGCTCGTCGGTTTTCTTTTTCGGCTGGATGACCATGTCGATCCGCGGACGTGGCGCGGTCACGGCGCTGCCATTGGCACGACCAGCGTTGGCGACCTGCTTGACCGTGTCGTAGACGATTTTCTCGCCTTCGGTGGTGTTGCCGTCGTTGATCACTTTGGCCCGGTCGATCAGTACAACGCGGTTTTGCGCTGCGTGGTACTGGATGGTCACCGCATAGCCCTGGACGGGTTTCGTGTCAGTCGGCTTCTGCAACTGCTCGAAATAGGCCAGGTTGCCTACCGAGGTCACGACGTCGATGTCACCGGCCGGGGTGCGGGTGATGGTCACGGTGTTGCCGGTGACCTTCATCGAGCCCTGGGTGATGATGACGTCACCTTTGTAGGTGGCGATACCTTGCTTGTCATCAAGCTGAGCATCGTCAGCCTGAATGCGGATAGGTTGCTGACTATCGTTCGGCAGAGCCCAGGCGCTCACGCTTCCCAGTGCTGCGCCCAGACTGAGCAAAATAGGGAGGGTTTTAACGAGCCTCATACTGTCCTCTTACGTTCGATAGCAGGTGTATCCTGCTTTCTTTCAAATACGCTTTCATTCCGTTACCAGTCGATACACCACCAGCGCCGTCGATTCTAACGGCTTGCTGGGTCTGCGCATATTGCTGTTGCGGGAATACGGTCATGCGACTGCTGGTAATGATGGTTTCACGCTTTTTTTCGTCAGTGCGCGCAATGCGCACCGAGTCGATCAGCTCGACTTCGGTACCGTCCGGGTTGACTTCGCCGCGTTCGCTCTGGACATGCCAGGGATACACGGTTCCGCGGTACATCTGCAGGTCGGGCTTGGTCAGCAGGGTGATCTCGCTGGCCTGAACGTGCTCGACCTTGTCGGAGGTCATTTCATACTGCAGGCCGCCGTCGGGCAGGAACTGCAGGCTGTAGGCGTTGATGGCGTAATAGTCGATCGCGTTTTCATCGACCTTCACCACAGGCTTGTCGAGGAAGCGCTCCGGGCTGATGTTCCAGTAGCCCACCGCTGCAAACAGCGCAGCGATGACGGCGAACATCAGGAAATTGCGAATCTTTTTACTCAGCATAGGTGGCTCACAGGTAGGCGGCGTTGGCCGCTTCAAGGTTGCCTTGGGCGCGCAGGATCAGTTCGCAGAACTCGCGAGCCGCGCCTTCGCCACCGCGAGCCTGGGTGATTCCGTGAGCGTGTTCGCGGACGAAGCTGGCAGCGTTGGCAACGGCCATGCCCAGGCCGACGCGGCGAATCACCGGCAGGTCCGGCAGGTCGTCACCGAGGTAGGCTACCTGTTCATAGCGTAGGCCCAGTTGCGCCAGAAGCTCGTCAAGTACCACCAGTTTGTCCTCTCGGCCCTGATACAGGTGAGGAATACCGAGGTTTTTCGCCCGGCGCTCGACCACCGGGGTCTTGCGGCCGCTGATGATGGCGGTGGTCACGCCGGTCGCCATCAGCATCTTGATGCCTTGGCCATCCAGGGTGTTAAACGTTTTGAACTCGCTGCCGTCTTCCAGGAAGTACAGCCGTCCGTCCGTCAGCACGCCATCGACGTCGAAGACCGCCAGTTTGATCTGTTTGCCGCGTTGCAGAAGGTCCGCAGTCATTACATTACTCCCGCACGCAGCAAGTCGTGCATGTTCAGGGCGCCGACCGGGCGATCTTCGCTGTCGACCACCACCAGCGCGCTGATTTTGTTGTCTTCCATGATTTTCAGGGCCTGGGCTGCGAGCATATCGGCGCGAGCGGTCTTGCCATGAGCAGTCATGACGTCATCAATGGTGGTGCTGTGAACGTCGATGGTCCGGTCCAGGGTACGGCGCAAGTCGCCGTCGGTGAAGATCCCGGCGAGTTTTCCGTCGGCTTCCAGTACGACGGTCATGCCGAGGCCCTTGCGGGTCATTTCCATCAGCGCGTCTTTGAGCGGGGTGCCGCGCTGTACGCGTGGCAGTTCGTCGCCGGCGTGCATGACGTTTTCGACTTTCAGCAGCAGCCGGCGGCCAAGCGCGCCACCGGGGTGGGAAAAAGCGAAGTCTTCGGCGGTGAAGCCGCGGGCTTCCAGCAGGGCAACGGCCAGGGCGTCGCCCATGACCAGGGCGGCCGTGGTCGAGGAGGTCGGTGCCAGGTTCAGCGGGCAGGCTTCATGTTCGATGTGAACGTTGAGGTTCACTTCCGCAGCCTTGGCCAGCGGCGACTCGGGATTGCCGGTCAGGCTGATCATTTGAATGCCCAGGCGCTTGATCAACGGCAGCAATGTCACGATTTCATTGGTCGAGCCGGAGTTCGACAGCGCAAGAATGATGTCGTCGCGGGTGATCATGCCCATGTCACCATGGCTCGCTTCGGCCGGGTGCACGAAAAACGCAGTGGTGCCGGTGCTGGCCAGGGTGGCGGCAATCTTGTTGCCGATGTGCCCGGATTTGCCCATGCCGACGACAACCACGCGGCCTTTGCTGTTCAGAATCATCTCGCAAGCGCGTACGAAATCTGCGTCGATATGGGACAACAAGCCTTCTACGGCTTCAAGTTCGAGGCGGATGGTGCGTTGTGCCGATTGAATCAGGTCGCTGGATTGGCTCATGTCAGAAATCGTATAGCCTGATGAAAAGGCGGCGATTATAGCGGTAATGAGCAATTCCCTCACGCATGTTCGTCATGCAGGGCAATACCCCTTCCATAATGGCTTTAAACGAAGGCTTTTTGCCTGTCTGATTGCTGAATGTGACATGGCTTTGGCCTTGGGCGGTTCACCTGAGCAATGCTATAGTTCGCCGCCAGTTCGGCCTGCCCAGGATCCATGTGCTCTCGACAGGGAGCTTGGCGTCCGAGTGAGAGGCTGCATCGCAAGGAGTTTAGATGAGTGCCGATAACGCCTACGCGGTCGAGCTGAAGGGATTGTCCTTCAAGCGCGGTGCGCGGAGCATTTTCAATAACGTCGATATCCGCATTCCGCGCGGAAAGGTCACCGGTATCATGGGGCCTTCCGGTTGCGGCAAGACGACGCTGTTGCGCCTGATGGGCGCGCAGTTGCGGCCTAGCAGCGGCGAGGTCTGGGTCAACGGCCAGAACCTGCCGACGCTGTCGCGCAGCGATTTGTTCGATGCGCGCAAGCACATGGGCGTTCTGTTCCAGAGCGGTGCGCTGTTCACGGACCTCGATGTATTCGAGAACGTCGCTTTCCCGCTGCGTGTTCATACCCAATTACCCGAAGAAATGATCCGCGACATCGTTCTGCTGAAATTGCAGGCTGTCGGGTTGCGTGGCGCCCTCGATTTGATGCCCGACGAGTTGTCGGGTGGCATGAAGCGCCGCGTTGCACTGGCGCGGGCAATTGCCCTCGACCCGCAGATTCTCATGTACGACGAACCGTTCGTCGGTCAGGACCCTATCGCCATGGGCGTCTTGGTGCGCCTGATTCGCCTGCTGAACGATGCATTGGGTATCACCAGTATCGTGGTGTCCCATGACCTGGCCGAAACCGCGAGCATTGCCGATTACCTCTATGTGGTGGGCGACGGGCAAGTGCTGGGGCAGGGCACACCGGCCGAATTGATGGACTCCGACAATCCGCGCATTCGTCAATTCATGACCGGTGACCCGGACGGTCCGGTGCCGTTTCACTTTCCAGCGACGGATTACCGCGCAGATCTTCTGGGGAAGCGCTGATGCGCAAGACTTCACTAATAGAACGTGTTCGTCGATTCGGCCAGGCGGCCATCGACAGCGTCGCGGTGCTTGGCCGTTCATCGCTGTTCCTGTTTCACGCCTTGCTGGGCCGTGGCGGCATTGGCGGCGGTTTTGGCCTGCTGATCAAACAGTTGCATTCCGTTGGCGTGATGTCCCTGGTGATCATCGTGGTCTCCGGGATCTTCATCGGCATGGTGCTGGCGCTGCAAGGTTTCAACATCCTCTCCAGCTATGGTTCGGAGCAGGCAGTGGGGCAGATGGTTGCCCTGACGCTGCTGCGTGAACTGGGGCCGGTGGTAACAGCGTTGCTGTTCGCCGGGCGTGCCGGTTCGGCGCTGACGGCGGAAATCGGCAACATGAAATCCACCGAGCAGTTGTCCAGCCTTGAAATGATTGGCGTGGACCCGCTCAAGTACATCATTGCCCCGCGCCTGTGGGCCGGCTTCATTTCCCTGCCGCTGCTGGCGATGATTTTCAGCGTGGTGGGTATCTGGGGCGGTTCGTGGGTGGCGGTCGACTGGTTGGGTGTGTATGAAGGCTCCTACTGGTCGAACATGCAAAACAGCGTGACGTTCAACGGCGACGTGCTCAATGGCATCATTAAAAGCATTGTCTTCGCCTTTGTCGTGACCTGGATTGCCGTATTCCAAGGCTATGACTGTGAGCCCACCTCAGAAGGGATCAGTCGTGCCACCACCAAAACAGTGGTGTATGCCTCATTGGCCATCCTCGGCCTGGACTTTATTCTGACCGCCTTGATGTTTGGAGATTTCTGATGCAAAACCGCACCCTGGAAATCGGTGTCGGCCTTTTCTTGCTGGCTGGCATCCTGGCTTTACTGTTGCTTGCCCTGCGGGTCAGTGGACTGTCCCCCGTTTCGAGCAACGACAGCTATAAACTTTATGCGTATTTCGACAATATCGCCGGTTTGACGGTCAGATCAAAAGTGACCATGGCCGGTGTGACGATTGGCAAGGTGACGGCTATCGATCTGGACCGTGACAGCTTCACAGGGAGAGTGACGTTGCAGCTGGAAAAACGCGTAGATAATCTGCCGACTGACTCCACTGCATCTATTCTCACTGCTGGCCTGTTGGGCGAGAAATACATCGGCCTCAGCGTGGGTGGGGAAGAAACCCTGCTCAAGGATGGTGGAACCATCCATGACACGCAGTCGTCGCTGGTGCTCGAGGACCTGATCGGTAAATTCCTGCTCAATACCGTTAGCAAAGACGCCAAATGAGGAGCTTTTGAATGATCTCTACCTTGCGACGTGGCCTGTTGGTGTTACTCGCGGCCCTGCCGTTGATGGCTAACGCCGTGGCGGCGCCTTCCGCGCATGAACTGGTCCAGGACACGACGACCCGTTTGCTGGCCGACCTGGCCGCCAATAAAGAGAAGTACAAGCAGGACCCGAAAGACTTTTATGCGGCGCTGAACAGCATCGTCGGGCCGGTGGTGGATGCCGAAGGCATCTCCAAGAGCATCATGACGGTCAAGTACTCGCGTAAAGCTACGCCTGCGCAAATGAAGACCTTTGAAGAAAACTTCAAGACCGGTCTGTTTCAGTTCTATGGCAACGCTTTGCTGGAGTACAACAACCAGGGCATCGTCGTTGAGCCGGCCAAGGATGAATCAGGAGACCGTACCAGCGTCGGCATGACCGTCAAGGGCAGTAATGGCGCGATCTATCCGGTGTCTTACACGCTCGAAAAGATCAATGGCGAGTGGAAACTGCGCAACGTGATCATTAACGGCATCAACATTGGCAAACTGTTCCGTGACCAGTTCGCCGACGCGATGCAGCGCAATGGCAACGACCTGGACAAGACCATCAATGGTTGGGCCGGTGAAGTCGCCAAGGCCAAGGAAAGCACCGAACACGCTGCCCAGAAGCCAGCCCAATGAGTGAGTCGGCCGTCCGCCTGGGCGAACCCGGCGAGCTGCTGCTCAGTGGCGTGCTGGATTACCGCACCGGGCCTGACCTGCGCAAGCAGGGCCAGGCCCTGATCAAGTCAAGCAAGGCCCCCGCTCTTGTGGTGGATTGCTCGGCGGTCCAGAAATCCAGCAGTGTCGGCCTTTCGCTGCTGCTGGCCTTCATGCGTGATGCCCAGGTGGCCAACAAGGCGTTGAGCATCCGCGGGATGCCCGAAGACATGCGTGAAATCGCTCAGGTTTCCGGGTTGACCGAGCTGTTGACGCCTTCCTAACCGTCATCAACAGGGAAGCCCCCCGTCAGAGTCCTGCTATGCGGGGTTCGCAGGCGCGGGGCTTTTTTGTATGATGTCCGACCCGCGCGCACAGGGCGCCGATTGAGGTTGAGCATGCAGGCCAACGAAGTTAAGAGTTTCCTTGAAGAAAAGCTGTCTGAGACTCTTTCACAGGTGCAGGTAGAAGTTGAGGGCGAAGGCTGCAACTTTCAGCTGAACGTGATTAGTGACGAACTGGTGGCTTTGAGCCCGGTCAAGCGTCAGCAAAGCATCTATGCCCATTTGAACCCATGGATCGCCGATGGCAGCATCCACGCGGTCACTATGAAATTTTTCAGCAGCGCGGCCTGGGCCGAGCGCACCTGAGCCCAAGGGCGTCGAGATTCTTATGGATAAATTGATTATTACCGGCGGCGTTCGTCTTGATGGCGAAATCCGCATCTCCGGGGCAAAGAACTCTGCCCTGCCGATTCTGGCTGCAACCCTGCTGTGCGATGGCCCGGTCACGGTTGCCAACCTGCCGCACCTGCACGACATCACCACCATGATCGAGCTGTTCGGCCGCATGGGCATTGAGCCGGTGATCGACGAGAAGCTCAGCGTCGAAATCGACCCGCGCACCATCAAGACCCTGATCGCCCCGTACGAACTGGTGAAAACCATGCGTGCCTCGATCCTGGTGCTGGGCCCGATGGTTGCCCGTTTCGGTGAAGCCGAAGTCGCACTGCCTGGCGGTTGCGCCATCGGTTCGCGTCCGGTCGACCTGCACATCCGTGGCCTTGAAGCCATGGGCGCGGTCATCGACGTCGAAGGCGGCTACATCAAGGCCAAGGCGCCTGAAGGTGGCCTGCGTGGCGCAAACTTCTTCTTCGATACCGTCAGTGTGACCGGTACCGAGAACATCATGATGGCTGCCGCACTGGCCAACGGTCGCAGCGTGCTGCAAAACGCGGCCCGTGAACCTGAAGTCATCGACCTGGCGAACTTCCTGATCGCCATGGGCGCGAAGATCTCGGGCGCCGGCACCGACACCATCACTATCGACGGCGTGCCACGTCTGCATCCGGCCACCTATAAAGTGATGCCGGACCGTATCGAAACCGGTACTTACCTGGTGGCAGCTGCCGTGACCGGCGGCCGCGTCAAGGTCAAGGACACCGACCCGACCATCCTTGAAGCCGTACTGGAAAAACTCAAGGAAGCCGGCGCTGAAATCACCACCGGTGAAGACTGGATCGAGCTGAATATGCACGGCAAGCGGCCAAAAGCCGTCAACGTGCGCACCGCTCCGTACCCGGCGTTCCCGACCGACATGCAAGCGCAGTTCATCTCCCTCAACGCCATTGCCGAAGGCACTGGCGCTGTGATCGAGACGATCTTCGAAAACCGCTTCATGCATGTTTATGAGCTGCACCGCATGGGCGCTCACATCCAGGTCGAAGGCAACACCGCCATCGTGACCGGTATCGAAAAACTCAAAGGCGCGCCAGTCATGGCCACTGACCTGCGAGCTTCGGCCAGCCTGGTGATTTCGGCGCTGATCGCTGAAGGCGACACGCTGATCGATCGCATCTACCACATCGACCGTGGTTATGAGTGCATTGAAGAGAAGCTGCAGATGCTCGGCGCTAAAATCCGCCGCGTACCGGGCTAGTTTCTGCTGCATGGGCGCAGGGAGCGCCCTCCCGGTGGCATAACAGCCCAGCCGCTGTTACGCCACTGGGATGGATTTGTTTAAAGTCGAGGGTGGTTACACCCTCGATGTGTGTCCGGCGCCGTTTGCGACCGGGCATGAGTACCTTGATAAGGACTGACGTTTCCCATGTTGACCATCGCACTGTCCAAGGGCCGCATCCTTGACGACACCCTGCCGCTTCTGGCTGAAGCGGGCATCGTGCCGACCGAGAATCCGGACAAGAGCCGCAAGCTGATCATCCCCACGACCCAGGCCGATGTGCGCTTGCTGATCGTGCGCGCCACCGATGTGCCGACCTATGTCGAGCATGGTGCCGCTGACCTGGGCGTCGCCGGTAAAGATGTGCTGATGGAATACGGTGGCCAGGGCCTGTACGAGCCCCTGGACCTGCAAATTGCCCAGTGCAAGCTGATGACCGCCGGTAAAGTCGGTGCAGTCGAACCCAAGGGGCGTCTGCGCATCGCCACCAAGTTCGTCAATGTGGCCAAGCGTTATTACGCCGAGCAGGGTCGTCAGGTCGACATCATCAAGTTGTACGGCTCGATGGAACTGGCACCGCTGATCGGTCTGGCAGACAAGATCATCGACGTGGTCGACACCGGTAACACGCTGCGGGCCAACGGTCTGGAGCCACAGGATTTCATTGCTGCCATCAGTTCCCGACTGATCGTCAACAAAGCTTCGATGAAAATGCAGCACGCCCGTATCCAGGCACTGATCGACACCCTGCGCAAAGCAGTGGAGTCGCGACACCGCGGTTGATTCACTTGCGCGGCCTTGAGCCGCGCCCGTCTATCCGTGTCATAGCCAATTTTCTCAGGTGCCCGCGCGAATGGACTGGTAGCTTAGGGCGCCTGAGCATTTGCCAATCTAATGAGGCCCGCTATGACCGCTCCCACTTCCATTCGCCGACTCAACGCTGCTGACCCGGATTTCGCGCATCATCTGGATCATCTGCTGAGCTGGGAAAGTGTGTCTGACGACTCGGTCAATCAGCGGGTCCTGGACATCATCAAGGCAGTGCGCGAGCGTGGCGACGCGGCGGTGGTCGAGTTCACCCAGAAGTTCGACGGCCTGCAAGTGGCCTCGATGGCCGACCTCATCCTGCCCCGTGAGCGCCTCGAACTGGCCTTGACCCGGATCACCGCGCCTCAGCGCGAGGCACTGGAAAAAGCCGCCGCGCGCGTGCGCAGCTACCACGAAAAACAGAAACAGGACTCCTGGAGCTACACCGAAGCCGATGGCACGGTGCTTGGCCAGAAAGTCACGCCGCTGGACCGCGCCGGCCTGTATGTGCCGGGTGGCAAGGCGTCGTACCCGTCCTCGGTGCTGATGAATGCGATTCCGGCCAAGGTTGCCGGCGTGACCGAGGTGGTCATGGTGGTGCCGACGCCTCGCGGTGAAGTTAACGAACTGGTGCTGGCGGCCGCGTGCATTGCCGGTGTCGACCGGGTGTTCACCATCGGTGGCGCCCAGGCCGTGGCGGCGTTGGCCTATGGCACCGAAAGCGTGCCGAAAGTCGACAAGGTCGTCGGCCCCGGCAACATCTATGTCGCCACCGCCAAGCGACATGTGTTCGGTCAGGTCGGTATTGACATGATCGCAGGCCCCTCGGAAATCCTCGTGGTGTGCGACGGCCAGACTGATCCAGACTGGATCGCCATGGACCTGTTTTCCCAGGCCGAACACGACGAAGACGCCCAGGCGATTCTGGTCAGCCCCGACGCCGCGTTCCTCGACAAGGTGGCGGCGAGCATCGCCAAACTGCTGCCAACCATGGAGCGCGCGGAGATCATCGAAACCTCGATCAACGGCCGTGGTGCGTTGATTCAAGTGCGCGACATGCAACAAGCCATCGACGTGGCCAACCGCATTGCGCCGGAACACCTGGAGTTGTCCGTCGCGGATCCACAGGCCTGGTTGCCGCAGATCCGCCATGCCGGTGCGATCTTCATGGGGCGCCACACGTCCGAGGCGCTGGGCGATTATTGCGCCGGTCCCAACCATGTTCTGCCAACGTCCGGCACGGCGCGTTTCTCCTCACCGTTGGGGGTTTATGACTTCCAGAAACGTTCGTCGATCATCTTCTGCTCCGAGCAGGGTGCGTCGGAGCTGGGCAAGACTGCGTCCGTGCTGGCCCGTGGCGAGTCGCTGACCGCCCACGCCCGCAGCGCCGAATACCGCATCGTTGACGAAGACTTTCTTCAAGGGCAGGGGGAATGAGCATGAGTAAATTCTGGAGTCCGTTCGTCAAGGATCTGGTGCCGTATGTGCCGGGCGAGCAGCCGAAACTGGCAAAACTGGTCAAGCTCAACACCAACGAAAACCCTTACGGCCCATCGCCCAAGGCGCTGGCGGCGATGCAAACCGAACTCAACGACAACCTGCGTCTGTACCCGGACCCCAACAGCGACCTGCTCAAGCAGGCGGTGGCCCGTTATTACGGGGTGCAGGGCAACCAGGTGTTCCTCGGCAACGGGTCCGATGAAGTGCTTGCGCACATTTTTCACGGCTTGCTGCAACACGATAAGCCACTGCTGTTCCCGGACATCAGCTACAGCTTTTATCCGGTGTATTGCGGCTTGTACGGCATTTCATTCGACGCGGTGCCGCTGGATGATCAATTCCGGATTCGCGTTGCGGACTATGCCAAGCCAAACGGCGGGATCATTTTCCCTAACCCGAATGCGCCTACCGGTTGCCTGCTGACACTGGATGCCGTGGAGCAGATTCTCAAGGCCAGCCCGGACTCGGTGGTGGTGGTCGATGAAGCCTACATCGACTTCGGCGGCGAGACGGCGATCAGCCTGGTAGACCGTTACCCGAACCTGCTGGTGACCCAGACCTTGTCCAAGTCGCGCTCGCTGGCCGGTTTGCGCGTGGGGCTGGCGGTCGGTCATCCGGACCTGATCGAGGCGCTGGAGCGGATCAAGAACAGCTTCAACTCTTACCCGCTGGATCGCCTGGCCATCGTTGGCGCGGCGGCGGCGTTTGACGATCGCGAGTACTTTGAAAAGACCTGCCAGCGCGTGATCGACAGCCGAGAGCAGGTGGTCAAGCAGTTGCAGGCGAAAGGCTTTGAAGTGCTGCCATCGGCGGCGAATTTCATCTTCACTCGTCACCCGCAGCATGATGCGGCAGGCCTGGCGGCGAAGTTGCGCGAGCAAGGCGTGATCGTGCGGCACTTCAAACAGGAACGGATTGCCCAGTTCCTGCGGATTTCCATCGGTACGCCGGAACAGAATCAGGCATTGATCGACGGTTTGGGCGACCTCTGAAGCAGCCCTCACCCTAACCCTCTCCCAGAGGGAGAGGGGACTGACCGAGTTGCCTGTTCGCTATACGCCGACCTGGGAAATCCAGTCGAACTCAGGATTTGAAAAACAAAGAGATCGGCTCCCTCTCCCCTTTGGGGAGAGGGCTGGGGTGAGGGGTGGTTTTCAGGCTGGGCAAAGAAATTCCCGTCCACACTTACTCGTGATGCGGTTCACCCAGGAATGTCAGCGAACTGAACAACCCACGGGTCGCCACATCCGGGTTGTCCTTCACCGGCACTTCGACTTGCGCGGCAATCACGTTCAATCCCTCATTACGCACCAGCACTTGCGCTCGACCCTCAGCATCGGTTTCGGTGCTCAGTGTGTTCGGCGCGTTGCGATAGTCGCCAATCAACTTCACGCCCGCCGCTGGTTTGCCATCGAGCAGCACCCGCACCGGCAACGACTTGCCCGGGCCGACCGTCAGCGGGTCCACCTCCGGCAAGATCAGCAGTTTGATTTGATCAAGCGCAGGCAACTTCGCCCCCGGTTGATAAATCGCCAGGCTGTACTTGAAGGTCTGGGTCGACTCAATAGCCCCCGGTACTTTGCTGCGCCCCTGATTGACCCACTTCTTGTCCGCGGTCTGTGACCACATGCCGTTATCCAGCGCAACCGCCAGGACTGCCGGTGGTTTGAGCGGTTGCAGGCGAGCGTGATCCACCAAACGTTGCACGGTGACCGGAATCATCTTGCCGCTGATGTCATACGCCCAGGCACCGCTGATCTTCCGGGCTTTGTAGGCGTTGTCTTCGGCACCGTGGCCGTAAATGACTTCAATGTTGCCGCGACGATGCTCGGTCCACAGGCCATGGGCACTGACTTGAGCGGCGAACAGTGCGCTGAGCAGCCCCAGCAGGGCCAGTGATTTAGCGTGTTGCATGGTGACGTCCTTTTACAGGTTGAGTGTCAGGCTGACGGTGAAATTGCGCGGCTCACCGGGGTTTACCCAGTAGTTGCTGTAGGAGCGCTCGTAGTATTTCTCGTCGAAAAGGTTGTTCAGGTTCAGCCCCACGGTGACGGTGTCACTGGCCTTGTAATGGGCCAGCAGGTCGACGGTGTGGTAGGCCGGCAGCTCGAAATCACTGCCGGCTTCGCCCGAGCGATCTCCGACATAGGTGTAAGCCGCGCCGACATCCGAGCCCCGCAGGTGGCCATCCTGAAACTCATAAACACCCAGCAGGCTGGCGCTGTGCTTGGCCACGCCAAGTATCCGGCTGCCGGTGGGGATGGTCTTGTCACCTTGCGTGACCTCGGCGTCGATGTAGGCAAACGCACCGATGACGCGTACCGCGTCAGTCAGTTGCCCGCTCAGTTGCAGGTCGAATCCCTGGCTGCGGGCCTTGCCCATGGCGCGCCGGGTATCGGTGGCGAGGTCGAGGGCGAGGACGTTTTCTTTTTCGATATGGAAGGCGGCGAGGGTGCTGCTCAGGCGATCATCGAACCATTCACTCTTGATGCCGACCTCGTAACCCACGCCTTCTTCCGGATCGAAGGACTTACCGCTAGCGTCCAGGCCGTTGTTCGGCTTGAACGAGGTTGAGGCGTTGGCGAACAGCCCGTGTTGCGGCGTCAGTTGGTAGAGCAGGCCAGCGCGTTGGGTCAGCGCGTCGTGGTTCTGTCGGGTGCGGGCATTGAGGTTGTGATCGTCGATGGTTTGCTCGAAGTGCTCGAAGCGCGCACCCAGCATGCCGCGCAGCTTGTCGGTAAATACAATCTGGTCCTGAAGGTTCAGCGCCTGGCTTTGCACCTGTTCGAAAAAGTCCGGGCCCGAGCGTTTGCCGTCAGGTTTCGGCCGGCCGTAGATCGGGTGGTAAATGTCGATGGCATAAGGACCACCGGCAATCGCACTGACCCGCTCATTCTTGCGGAAATTCTCGTACTCACCGCCGATCAGCAGCTCATGTTGCCAACTGCCAAGGTCGAACAGGCCGCGCAGTTCAAGCTGGGTGATGCTGTCGTGCCAACGGGTATCGCGCTCGCGGTAGCGGCGGTTGACCGTGTGCTGATCCGCGTTGAGCGGGCGGGTTTCCGAGGCGTTGCCCCAGAGTTTGCCTTCCTTGTAGTGGCTGGCCAGGCGCAGTTTCCAGGCGTCGTTGAGGTGATGTTCGAGGGTCGCCTGAAGCAGGTTGTTGTGGTTGTCGATGTTGCCGTCGTTGGGCTCGCCCAGGAAGGTCGAGCGCGAGACGCCGCTCCAGGTGTTGTTCGGCGCCACGATGCCACGGTCGAACGTGGAGCTGTGGCGGACGATTTCGCTTTCCACCAACAGATGGGTGTCGGGATTGAGCTGCCAGCTGAGCGACGGTGCGACGAACACACGCTGGCTGTCGACATGATCGCGAAAGCTGTGGTTGTCCTCGACCGCCAGGTTGACCCGTGACAGCAGCTCGCCTTGGGTGTCGAGCGGGGTGTTGATGTCCAGTGCGGTGCGGTAGCGGTCCCAGCTACCGGCGCTGGTTTGCAGGGTGGTGAACGCCTCGGGCTGAGGTTTCTTGGTGACAATGTTCACCGTGCCGCCCGGATCGCCTCGCCCATAAAGGCTGGCGGCCGGGCCTTTGAGCACTTCGATGCGCTCGATGTTGGCGGCGTCCGGGGTGCTGGGGTAACCGCGGTTGGCGCTGAAACCGTCCTTGTAGAACTCTGAGGTGGTGAAGCCGCGCACGCTGTATTCATACAACGTCAGGCCGCCGAAATTGTTTTGCTTCGATACGCCACCGGCAAACTCCAGGGCGCGCTCGACGTTGCTGCTGCCCAGGTCCTTGAGCACGCTGGCGGGGATCACGCTGATGGATTGCGGGATGCCACGGATGGCGGTGTCGGTTTTGGTCGCGCTGGCAGATCGCGTGGCCCGATAGCCTTTCACCGGATCGCTGGCGGATTCGTAGCCGGAGGTGACGCTGATAGCGTCCAGTTCAAGGGGTTGGGGTTCTTCGGCGAAGACCGGATCCCCGAGCAGGCCCAGAGCCAGGCCTGCCAGAGACACCATTTTGCGAGACGGCATGAGATCGTTCCAATAGCGATATTGAAACAATATAACATGTCCAATGAGAATGTATGCCTTTAGCCCGGTATCACCCGGGCCAGTGCTTACTCTTCTTCTTTGACCGGTGCGGGCGGAGGACGCAGGCCGATTTCAGCGGTCAGTTTCAGCTCCTTGCCATTACGTATGACCTGAATGCTGACCTTGTCAGTCGGTTTGATCCGCGCCACCTGGTTCATCGAGCGCCGCCCGTCACCGGCCGGTTCGCCGTCGATGCTGAGAATCACGTCACCCAATTGCAGGCCGGCCTTTTGCGCCGGGCCGTCGCGGAAAATCCCCGCGACCACGATCCCCGGGCGCCCGGACAGGCCAAACGACTCGGCCAGTTCCTGGGTCAGCGGCTGCACTTCGATGCCGAGCCAGCCGCGAATCACCTGGCCATGTTCGATGATCGACTTCATCACTTCCATCGCCAGTTTGATCGGGATCGCAAACCCGATGCCTTGAGAGCCACCGGATTTGGAGAAAATAGCCGTGTTGATGCCGGTCAGGTTGCCGTTGGCGTCCACCAGCGCGCCACCAGAGTTGCCGGGGTTGATCGCGGCGTCGGTTTGAATGAAGTCTTCGTAGTTGTTCAGGCCCAGCTGGTTACGCCCGGTGGCGCTGATAATGCCCATGGTCACGGTCTGGCCGACGCCGAACGGGTTGCCGATGGCCAGCGCAACGTCGCCGACGCGGATGCTCTCGGAGCGCCCGACGGTGATCGACGGCAGGTTTTTCAGGTCGATTTTCAGTACCGCCAGGTCGGTTTCCGGGTCGCTGCCAATCACCCGGGCCAGGGTTTCCCGGCCATCCTTGAGGGCGACCACGATCTGGTCCGCGCCGGTGGTCACGTGGTTATTGGTCAGCAGGTAGCCTTCCGGGCTCATGATCACGCCTGAGCCGAGGCTCGATTCCATACGCTTTTGCTTGGGCAGGTTGTCACCGAAAAAACGCCGGAATTGCGGGTCCTCGAACAGTGGATGCGTGGTTTTGTTGACCACTTTGGTGGTGTAGAGATTGACCACCGCCGGCGCGGCGATGAGCACGGCATCGGCATAGGACACCGGCCCCTGCTGGGTCAAGGTGGTTTGCGGGGCTTGTTGCAGGTTCACATCAAGGCTTGGCAGCCCGACCCATTGCGGGTAACGCTGGATGATCAACAACGCGATAAGCACGCCGGCCAGCAGCGGCCAGCCAAAAAAACGCAGACCCTTGAGCATTGAGCAAATCCTGGGAGGTTACGGAGGGCCGAAGACGGCCCATAATGTGGCGCATTATACGAGGCCGCGCGCGCCTCTGAACGGGATATTTAGGAGTCTTTCATGGCCGTTGCCTTGAGTACGCTGGTTGAAGAAGCGGATCGTTACCTGGGCAGTTCGCGGATTGCCGACTATTGCCCCAACGGCTTGCAGGTCGAAGGCCGGCCGCAGGTGCTGCGTATCGTCAGCGGCGTGACCGCCAGCCAGGCACTGCTCGATGCTGCTGTCGAGGCCAAGGCCGATCTGGTGCTGGTGCACCACGGCTACTTCTGGAAAGGCGAGAGCCCCTGCGTCACCGGTATGAAGCAGCGTAGGCTCAAAACCCTGCTCAAGCACGACATCAGCCTGTTGGCCTACCACTTGCCGTTGGATCTGCACCCGGACGTGGGCAACAACGTGCAATTGGCCCGCCAACTGGACATCACCGTCGAAGGCCCGCTGGACCCGGACAACCCCAAAGTGGTGGGGCTGGTCGGTTCACTCGCCGAGCCGATGACACCCCGCGACTTCGCCCGCCATGTGCAGGACGTCATGGGCCGCGAGCCTTTGTTGATCGAGGGTAGCGAGATGATCCGCCGTGTCGGCTGGTGCACGGGCGGCGGTCAGGGCTACATCGATCAGGCGGTGTTGGCCGGAGTCGACCTGTACCTGAGCGGCGAAGCCAGCGAACAAACCTTCCACAGTGCTCGGGAAAACGACATCAGTTTCATTGCCGCCGGCCACCACGCCACCGAACGCTACGGCGTACAGGCATTGGGCGAATACCTGGCGCGACGGTTTGCCCTGGAGCACATCTTCATCGACTGCCCCAACCCAATTTGATAACCGAAAATCAACTGTGGGAGCGGGCTTGCTCGCGAAAGCGGCGGGTCAGTCAACATTACAGTTGAATGTGAGTCAGCATTCGCGAGCAAGCCCGCTCCCACAGGGGCCCGCGGCGCCCAAACGCGGCGGTATATTCATATGCCCTTTCGATCTAGTTGGCGTCCTGATTAGAAGAGGTCGCTGTGCTAGGATTCCTCGCTCGAACACGGCCCGCTGGCCGTTCATAAGAAAGCTTTCGTGAGTAGCCATGGTCGACAAACTGACGCATCTGAAACAGCTGGAGGCGGAAAGCATCCACATCATCCGCGAGGTGGCCGCCGAGTTCGACAACCCGGTGATGCTGTACTCCATCGGTAAAGACTCCGCCGTGATGCTGCACCTGGCACGCAAGGCATTCTTCCCCGGCAAGCTGCCGTTTCCGGTGATGCACGTCGACACTCAGTGGAAATTCCAGGAGATGTACAGCTTCCGCGACAAGATGGTCGCCGAGCTGGGCCTTGACCTGATTACCCACGTCAACCCGGACGGCGTGGCGCAAGGGATCAACCCCTTCACCCACGGCAGTGCCAAGCACACCGACATCATGAAGACCGAAGGCCTGAAACAGGCATTGGACAAGTACGGTTTCGATGCGGCCTTCGGTGGTGCGCGCCGCGATGAAGAGAAATCCCGCGCCAAAGAGCGCGTGTACTCGTTCCGCGACAGCAAGCACCGCTGGGACCCGAAAAACCAGCGTCCTGAGCTGTGGAACGTCTATAACGGCAAGGTCAACAAGGGCGAGTCGATCCGCGTATTCCCGCTGTCGAACTGGACCGAACTGGACATCTGGCAGTACATCTACCTGGAAGGCATTCCGATCGTTCCGTTGTACTTCGCCGCCGAGCGCGACGTCATCGAGAAGAACGGCACGCTGATCATGATCGACGACGAGCGCATCCTCGAGCACCTGAGCGATGAAGACAAAGCCCGCATCGTCAAAAAGAAAGTGCGTTTCCGTACCCTTGGTTGCTACCCGTTGACGGGCGCGGTGGAGTCCGAGGCCGAAAGCCTCACGGACATCATTCAGGAAATGCTCCTGACGCGAACTTCCGAGCGCCAGGGCCGGGTCATCGATCACGATGGCGCAGGCTCCATGGAAGACAAAAAACGTCAGGGTTATTTCTAAGGGGTTGTCATGTCGCACCAATCTGATTTGATCAGCGAGGACATCCTCGCCTACCTGGGCCAGCACGAACGTAAAGAGCTGCTGCGCTTTTTGACCTGCGGTAACGTCGACGACGGCAAGAGCACCCTGATCGGGCGCCTGCTGCACGACTCCAAGATGATCTACGAAGACCATCTGGAAGCCATTACCCGCGACTCGAAAAAAGTCGGCACCACCGGTGACGACATTGACCTGGCGTTGCTGGTCGACGGCTTGCAGGCCGAACGCGAACAAGGCATCACCATCGATGTCGCGTACCGCTATTTTTCCACCGCCAAGCGCAAATTCATCATCGCCGACACACCGGGCCATGAGCAGTACACCCGCAACATGGCCACTGGTGCGTCCACCTGTGACCTGGCGATCATTCTGGTCGATGCCCGTTACGGCGTGCAGACCCAGACCCGTCGCCACAGCTTCATTGCCTCGTTGCTGGGCATCAAGCACATCGTCGTCGCCATCAACAAGATGGACCTCAAGGACTTCGATCAGGGCGTGTTCGAGTCGATCAAGGCCGATTACCTGAAGTTCGCTGAAGGCCTGAAGATGAAGGCCACCAGCATGCACTTCGTGCCGATGTCGGCGCTCAAGGGCGACAACGTGGTGAACAAGTCCGAGCGCTCGCCGTGGTACACCGGCCAGTCGCTGATGGAAATTCTCGAGACCGTGGAAGTGGCGGGCGACCGTAACTTCACCGACTTGCGCTTCCCGGTGCAGTACGTGAACCGGCCGAACCTGAACTTCCGCGGTTTCGCAGGCACCTTGGCCAGCGGTATCGTCAAGAAGGGCGATGAGGTCGTGGTACTGCCGTCGGGCAAGAGCAGCCGCGTGAAATCCATCGTCACCTTCGAAGGTGAACTGGAGCACGCAGGTCCGGGTCAGGCCGTCACGCTGACCATGGAAGACGAAATCGACATCTCCCGCGGTGACCTGCTGGTACACGCCGACAGCGTGCCACCGGTCACCGACAGCTTTGAAGCGATGCTGGTGTGGATGGCTGAAGAGCCGATGCTGCCGGGCAAGAAGTACGACATCAAACGCGCCACCAGTTATGTGCCGGGCTCCATCGCCAGCATCGTCAACAAGGTCGACGTGAACACTCTGGAAGAAGGCCCGGCCAGTGCTTTGCAACTGAACGAGATCGGCAAGGTCAAGATCAGTCTCGACGCGCCGATTGCCCTCGACGGTTATGAAAGCAACCGCACCACGGGCGCCTTTATCATCATCGACCGCTTGACCAACGGCACCGTCGGCGCCGGCATGATCGTCGCCCAGCCATTGGCTCATGGCAGCGCCACGCACCACGGCAAGTTGGCCCATGTAGCGACCGAGGAGCGTGCCCAGCGCTTCGGCCAGCAACCGGCTACCGTGCTGTTCAGCGGTTTGTCGGGCGCAGGCAAAAGCACATTGGCCTATGCGGTCGAACGCAAACTGTTCGACATGGGCCGTGCGGTGTTTGTGCTCGATGGCCAGAACCTGCGTCATGACCTGAACAAAGGTCTGCCACAGGATCGCGCCGGGCGTACCGAGAACTGGCGCCGTGCAGCTCACGTTGCACGTCAGTTCAACGAAGCCGGTTTGCTGACCCTGGCAGCGTTCGTTGCGCCGGACGCCGAAGGCCGCGAGCAGGCCAAGGCGTTGATCGGCGGCGAGCGTTTGTTGACCGTTTATGTGCAGGCGTCGCCGATGGTCTGCGCTGCGCGTGATCCGCAAGGGTTGTACGCTGCGGGTGGCGACAATATCCCGGGTGATTCCTTCCCGTATGACGTGCCGCTGGACGCAGACCTGGTGGTCGACACCCAGACGCTGTCGCTGGATGAAAGCGTCAAGCAAGTGCTGGACCTGCTGCGTAAACGTGGCGCGATCTAAGGCAAAAGCAGCGACAAGCTTCTAGCTTCAAGCTGCAAGAAAAAGCCCGCAGATGAGCAATCACCTGCGGGCTTTTTCATGTGCAATGATATTCAAGTGTGGGAGCGGGCTTGCTCGCGAAAGCGGTGTTTCAGTCGACATCAATGTTGAATGTCAGTCCGCCTTCGCGAGCAAGCCCGCTCCCACAGGGGATCAGCGTCGATTCGGGAATTCACGGTGCATCTGCGCAAGCAGCGCATCCTTGTCTTCCCACAACTGGTTGATCCAGCCCTGGAACTGGAGGCGGTACTCGCCGTCCTGGTCGTAGTTCTTGCCGATGAATTGCGGCGGGATGCCCAGCGCTTCGAAATGCACCACCACCTCCCGTACGTTGCCGCACAGCAGGTCCCAATAACCCGGACGACCGCCCGGATAGTGAATGGTCACGTTGACGAGGGCCTCCAGTTGCTCGCCCATGGCATCGAGCACGAACGCAATGCCACCGGCCTTGGGCTTGAGCAAGTAACGGAACGGTGATTGCTGTTGCGCGTGCTTGGCCTCGGTAAAACGCGTGCCCTCGGCGAAGTTGAAAATGCCGACCGGGTTGCTGCGAAACTTCTCGCAGGTCTTGCGGGTGGTTTCCAGGTCTTTGCCTTTCTTCTCCGGGTGTTTTTCCAGATACGCCTTGGAATAGCGTTTCATGAACGGGAAGCCCAGTGCCCACCAGGCCAGGCCGATCACCGGCACCCAGATCAGTTCCTGCTTGAGGAAAAATTTCAGCGGGCGAATCCGACGATTGAGCACGTATTGCAACACCATGATGTCGACCCAGCTCTGGTGGTTGCTGGTGACCAGGTAGGAGTGCTGATAGTCCAGGCCCTCAAGGCCTGTGAGGTGCCAGCGGGTGCGGCACACCAGTTTCATCCAGGCGTTGTTGTTGCTGATCCAGGCCTCGTGGGTATGGTTCATCAGCCAATGGGTGAAGCGCTGGGTGAGGGCGAATGGCAGCGCCTTGAAGATCGCCACGCAGAACAGAAACGAGCACAGCAAAATAGTGTTCAGCGCCAACAACAGCGAGGCGATCACGCCTCGCAGGGGGGCAGGTAGAAAATCCAGCATTTAGACATCCATAGGTCGGTTGGCGGCTTGAATCGCGGTCAGGGCGATGGTGTAGACGATGTCGTCGACTTGAGCGCCGCGTGGCAGATCATTCACCGGTTTGCGCAGGCCTTGCAGCATCGGCCCAAGGCTCACGCAGTCGGCACTGCGTTGCACGGCTTTGTGGGTGGTGTTGCCGGTGTTCAGGTCCGGGAACACAAACACGGTGGCCTTGCCGGCGACCAGGCTGTTGGGCGCCAGTTGCCGGGCGACGCTTTCGTTGGCGGCGGCGTCGTATTGCAACGGGCCGTCGATCAGCAGCGAGTTCTGCGCTTCGTGGGCCAGTAACGTGGCTTCGCGAACTTTTTCGACTTCTTCGCCACTGTCCGATTCACCGCTGGAGTAGCTGATCATCGCCACACGCGGGGTGATGCCGAAGGCTTGCGCCGAGTCCGCGCTTTGCAGGGCGATTTCCGCCAGCTCGGTGGCGCTTGGGTGAGGGTTCATCACACAGTCACCGTAGATCAGAACCTGATCCGGGAACAGCATGAAGAACACCGACGACACCAGCGTGCAGCCAGGGGCGGTCTTGATCAGTTGCAGGGCCGGGCGGATGGTCGTGGCGGTGGTGTTGATGACGCCGGACACCAACCCGTCGACTTCGTCCAGGGCCAGCATCATCGTGCCGATCACCACGGTGTCTTCCAGTTGCTGCTCGGCCATCGGCGCATTGAGGCTTTTGCTTTTGCGCAGCGCCACCATGGGCTCGACGTAGCGCTCGCGGATCAGGTCCGGGTCAAGAATCTCCAGGCCTTCGGGCAACTCGATGCCCTGGGCGCGTGCCACCGCTTGCACTTCTTCAGGCTTGGCCAGCAACACGCAACGGGCGATGCCGCGCGCCTGGCAGATGGCGGCGGCCTGCACGGTCAACGGTTCGCTGCCTTCGGGCAGGACGATGCGCTTGTTGGCCTGTTGGGCACGTTGAATCAATTGATAGCGGAAGACCGCAGGCGTCAGGCGCATCTCTCGTGGCGTACCGCAACGCTGGTGCAGCCAGCGGGCGTCGAGGTGGCTGGCGACGAAGTCGGTGATGATCTCCGCGCGCTCACGGTCATCGATCGGGATCTCCTTGTTCAAACCGTTCAACTGGTTGGCGGTGTCGTAGGAGCCGGTGCTCACCGACAACACCGGCAGGCCGGCCTGAAAGGCGCCACGGCACAGGTCCATGATGCGCGGGTCGGGCAGGGTGTCGCTGGTCAAAAGCAACCCGGCCAATGGTACGCCATTGATGGCGGCCAGGCTGACGGCGAGGATGATGTCGTCGCGATCACCAGGGGTCACCACCAGCACGCCGGGTTTGAGCAACTCCACGGTGTTGCGCATGGTGCGGGCGCAAATGATGATTTTGGTCATGCGCCGGGTTTCGTAGTCACCGGCATTGAGCACCTGCGCGCCCATCAGGTCGGCGACGTCGCGGGTGCGCGGGGCGTTCAGTTCAGGCTGGAACGGAATGCAGCCCAGCAGCCGGAAATCGCCACTGCGCAGCAACGGCGAGTGCTCTTTCAGGCGCGCGGCGAAGGCCTCCATGCTTTCGTCGGTTTTGACCTTGTTGAGGATCACGCCGAGGACTTTCGGATCCTTCGGGCCACCGAACAATTGCGCCTGCAACTCGACCCGACCGGACAGCTCGGTGAGCACTTCGTTTTCCGGTGCCGACACCAGAATCACTTCGGCATCCAGGCTCTTGGCCAAGTGCAGGTTGACCCGTGCGGCGTAGCTCGCGCTGCGGGTCGGGACCATGCCTTCGACCACCAGCACGTCTTTGCCGATGGCGGCTTGCTGATAGAGGGTGATGATTTCTTCCAGCAACTCGTCCAGCTGACCGTCGCCAAGCATCCGCTCGACGTGGGCCAGGCCCAGTGGTTGAGGCGGCTTGAGGCCGTGGGTGCGGGCCACCAGTTCGGTGGAACGCTCGGGCCCAGTGTCGCCGGGGTGCGGCTGGGCAATCGGTTTGAAGAAGCCGACTTTCAGCCCGGCCCGCTCCAGCGTGCGTACCAGCCCGAGGCTGATGGAGGTCAGACCCACACCAAAATCGGTGGGTGCGATAAAGAAAGTTTGCATGCGGATTCTCTAGAGGTGCATGGCAACGGTTTTGGCCTATGGCTGGCCTTCAACCGGATATCAGGCCCCAAGGTTATCGCTAACCGAGCCTTGAGCGCACCAACCACAGTCAAAGGGCTGGCCTATTTTTTCAATACGCCTGGCAGGGTCCAGCACCCAGGCCCGCAATTGCCATGGCGGCTGGTGGCGCAGGTGCTGGGTATGGCCACAGGACAGCTCGGCCACCCAGTGTCCTTCCTCGTCCTGATGGAAACCGGTGATCGTGGAGCCTGACGAAGCGGGCCGTTTGTCCGGGTTCCGTTCGCTTTCGGGCGATTGCTTCGCTAAACTTGCCCATTCTTCATTCTTATGCAAAAGGTCTCGCCCCATGCTGATCGCCGCCAACAAGGCTGTCTCCATCGACTATACCCTGACCAACGACGCTGGTGAGGTCATCGACAGCTCCGCCGGCGGCGCGCCGCTGGTCTACCTGCAAGGCGCAGGTAACATCATTCCGGGCCTGGAGAAGGCTCTGGAAGGCAAAGCCGTTGGTGATGAACTGACTGTCGCCGTTGAACCTGAAGATGCCTACGGCGAATACGCTGCCGAACTGGTCAGCACCCTGAGCCGCAGCATGTTCGAAGGTGTCGATGAACTGGAAGTGGGCATGCAGTTCCACGCTTCCGCGCCGGACGGCCAAATGCAGATCGTGACCATCCGTGATCTGGACGGCGACGACGTCACCGTTGATGGCAACCACCCGTTGGCCGGCCAGCGCCTGAATTTCCAGGTCAAGATCATCGACATCCGTGACGCCAGCGAAGAAGAAGTCGCTCATGGTCACGTCCATGGCGAAGGTGGTCATCACCACTGATTTTCTGCGCTAAGCTTTCGAGAACTGGAGAGGCGCCTGAGGGCGCCTTTTTAGTCCGCGGCTGTCCTTGGCGACATCGCCAAGTGGCTGTTTCGAGAAGAACACGGGAAATTTGGAGTTCGTCATGAGTGCTTTTCACGACCTTAATCTGAAGACTTTGGATGGCCAGGACCTGCCTCTCGCGCCTTTCAAAGGGCACGTCGTGCTGGTGGTCAACGTCGCCTCCAAGTGTGGTCTGACCCCGCAATATGCGGCGCTGGAAAACCTTTACCAGCAATTCAAAGGTAAAGGCTTCAGTGTACTGGGCTTGCCGTGCAACCAGTTTGCCGGGCAAGAGCCAGGCACTGAAGAAGAAATCAAAGCGTTCTGCAGCCTCAACTATGGCGTGACCTTTCCGTTGTCCAGCAAGCTGGAAGTCAACGGTCATGATCGCCATCAGCTGTACCGTCTGCTGGCGGGTGAGGGCGCGGAGTTCCCGGGGGACATCACCTGGAACTTCGAGAAGTTCCTGCTCGGCAAGGACGGTCGCGTCCTGGCGCGTTTCTCGCCACGCACCGCCCCAGATGATCCGACGGTGGTTCAGGCAATCGAAAAAGCCCTGGCCTGACGTTTGAATCATCGCCGCCCTTGCAACTGGCAAGGGCGGCGATTTTTTTCCTGCCCCCAGACACTTTTAGCGCTTGATCACTGCTATCAATAGTGCTGTGCACGGTCTTGCGCACTCCATATTATCGTCGTCATAAATCTTGCGCGCCGTGGAGTTCCGTATGCCTGTCAAAGCCTTGTTCAAACCGTTTCATCTCGGGTCCCTCGAGCTGCCGAGCCGTGTGGTGATGGCGCCGATGACCCGTTCTTTTTCCCCCGGTGGCGTGCCGAATTCGAAGGTGATCGAGTACTACCGTCGCCGTGCCGCCGGCGGCGTCGGGTTGATCGTCACCGAGGGCACCACCGTTGGCCACAAGGCGTCCAATGGCTACCCGAACGTTCCGCATTTCTACGGTGAGGCCGCGCTGGCCGGCTGGAAAAAAGTCGTCGATGCGGTGCATGCCGAGGGCGGCAAGATCGTTCCGCAGCTGTGGCACGTCGGCAGTGTGCGACGCATTGGCACCGAGCCGGACGCCAGTGTGCCGGGCTACGGGCCGATGGAAAAACTCAAGGACGGCAAGGTCGTGGTCCATGGCATGACCCACCAGGACATCCAGGACGTGATCGGTGCTTTTGCCCAAGCTGCCAAAGATGCCCAAGCCATCGGCATGGATGGTGTGGAAATCCACGGTGCCCACGGTTATTTGCTCGACCAGTTTTTTTGGGAAGGCAGCAATCAGCGCACGGACGAGTATGGCGGCAGCCTGGCCAACCGCTCACGTTTCAGTGTCGAGTTGATTCAGGCTGTGCGAGCGGCAGTGGGGGCGGATTTCCCGATCATCTTCCGGTTCTCGCAATGGAAGCAGCAGGACTACACCGCGCGCCTGGTGCAAACACCGGAGGCGCTGGCGGAGTTTCTCAAGCCGTTGGTGGAGGCGGGTGTGGATATTTTCCATTGCTCGACGCGGCGTTTCTGGGAGCCTGAGTTCGAGGGCAGCGAACTGAACCTGGCAGGCTGGACCCGCAAACTCACCGGCAAACCGACCATCACTGTGGGTAGCGTGGGCCTGGACGGCGAGTTCTTGCAGTTCATGGTCAACACCGACAAGGTCGCGCAGCCAGCGAGCCTGGAAAAGTTGCTGGAGCGACTGAACAACGAAGAGTTCGACCTGGTGGCGGTCGGCCGTGCACTGCTGGTGGACCCGGACTGGGCGCACAAAGTCCGCGAAGGCCGCGAGGAAGATATCCTGCCGTTCAGCCGTGAGGCGTTGATGACGCTGGTTTAAGCTGCGACTGGCTTTTTCGCCGGCAGGCTCGCTCCCACATTCGATCGCGTTGTTTGATAGTGCTCGGTCACCTGTGGGAGCGAGCCTGCTCGCGAAGACGGACTCAAGAGCACCCAAGACTCAGGGCAAGGTCGGTGCATTCGGCACCACCAACTCCCCCACACATGCTCCACGCAAATGACACTCAAACTGCTCAATGACCGCCGGCCAGCCCTGACGACTTGCATGCTGCCGCGCATTCAGCCGCACGGAACGCAACGTTTCATCCTCCTCCAGCAACCACCCCGCCGCGTCGCAAAACGCCTGTTCATCGCCGGGCATCGCCAGCACCCCGTTGTAGCCGTGGCGAATATGTTGCGCCGCCGCTGCCTGATCGTAAGCCACCACACCAAGCCCTGAGGCCAGCGCTTCGAGCACCACGTTGCCGAAGGTTTCGGTCAGGCTCGGAAACAGAAACACGTCCCCCGACGCGTAGTGCGCCGCCAGTGCTTCACCGCGCTGCGGGCCGCAGAAAATCGCTTCGGGCAACTCGTTTTCCAGTGCCGTACGTTGAGGACCATCGCCGACGACGATCAGTTTCAGATTGCGCTGTGGATAAGTGCTGCGCAGTTTGTCGAAGCAGCGCTTGAGCAAGCCGAGGTTTTTCTCCGGGGCCAGCCGTCCTACGTGGATCACGGCAATGTCGCGCTCGCTCAGTCCCCATTGCTCACGCAAGGCGTTCAGCCGTTTGGCGGGATGAAACAACTGGCTGTCCACGCCTCGGGACAACAACGCCAAACGCTCGAAATGCCGACGCTCGAGTTCCAGGCGCTGGCTGACGCTTGGCACCAGCGTCAGTGCCGAACGATTGTGAAACCAACGCAGATAATGCGTGAGCATCCGGGTCAGCAAACCGAGCCCGTACTGGCTGGAGTACTGCTGGAAATTGGTATGAAAACCGCTGACCACCGAGATGCCCAGTCGACGTGCCGCGCGCAGCGCCGACAACCCCAAGGGACCTTCGGTGGCGATGTAGAGCACGTCCGGGCGTTGGCGTTTCCAGCGCCGCAGCAGTTTGTGCATTGACGACTGCCCCCATTGCAGCCCCGGATACCCCGGCAGCGGCCAGCCACGGCAGAGTAGCAACTGGTCGTCACTGCGGCGGCTCTGGTCGTCGCCCTGACGTGGGCGCACCAGTTCCACCTGATGCCCACGCGCGCGCAAGCCCTCGCACAACCGGCCAAGGGTATTGGCCACGCCGTTGATTTCCGGAGGGAAGGTTTCGGTGATCAGGGTGATATGCAGAGCTGTCGTCATGGCCTCAGTGTCGGCTGAGGCCATGTCGTCATTGTGACGGTGGGATGATGGATTTGTGACGAGGTCAGCCTTGATTGCCCCCCAATTTCTCGGCACCACGCTCACGCACCCAGAACAACGTTGCACCCGCCACCGCCGCCGGCATCATCAGGATGTTGACCACCGGAATCAGCAGCGCCAGATAAACGATCCCGCCAAAGCTCATGCTCTGCCAGCGCTTCTCGCGCAGCCAGGCGAGCATCTCGTTCCAGCCCAGTTTGTGGTTGTCGGCCGGGTAGTCGATGTACTGGATGGCCATCATCCACACACCAAAAATCAACCACAGCGGCGCGGCGATCAGGTTGACCACCGGAATGAACGACAGCACAAACAGCGCCAGGGCCCGGGGCAGGAAATAACCGAGCTTGCGCATCTCGCGCGCCAGGGTGCGCGGGACCATGGCGACCAGTTCGCCCCAACTGAAGGACGGGAAATCGTCGGTGCCGCGCACCACCACTTCGACCTTCTCTGCCAGAAACCCGTTGAACGGCGCGGCGATGATGTTGGCGAGCAGGGTGAAGCTGAAAAACACCATCAACGCCACCAGCACCACGAACAGCGGCCACAACAAATAGTTGAGAAAACTCAGCCAGCTCGGCAGTGAAGGCATCAGTGTGTCGACCCACAGGCTGAACTGATGGCCTGCCAGGTAGATCAATCCGACGAACAGCACCAGGTTGATTGCCAGTGGCAACAGCACAAACAAACGCAGGCCGGGACTCAAGACCAGTTTGAGGCCCTGGAGCAGGTATTGCGGGCCAGAGAGAGCGGGTGCGGGCATAACGGGTTCCTTGCGGTGAGAAAACTCGCCGACCTTATCGGCTTTGCCGGATGGGCGAAAGCCCGGTAATGACGTCGACATTAACTGTAACAAAGGCGTCCTTAAATTGGACTTGCGAGGATAGAGACTGCCTATGAGCTGGATTGTTAAACCGTATTTCCTTAATCTTCGCCCCCTCGATACGCTGCACCCATTATTTTTCAGGGCTGTCCAACGACGGCACTTCCCCAAGTGCTTGTGCAGTCCTTTTTTTATTCCAGCCGGTCATCCGGCGTTCCGCGCCAGTTTGAACGGGCCGGTCGATAGGAGTGAGTCATGTCTGATGTACGTCATTCGCGAGTGATTATTCTCGGTTCCGGCCCTGCCGGTTACAGCGCTGCCGTCTATGCCGCCCGCGCCAACCTCAAGCCGCTGCTGATCACCGGCATGCAGGCTGGCGGTCAACTGACCACCACCACTGAAGTCGACAACTGGCCGGGCGACGTCCACGGCCTGACCGGCCCTGCGTTGATGGAGCGGATGAAAGAGCACGCCGAGCGCTTTGAAACCGAAATCGTTTTCGACCACATCAACGCAGTCGATTTCGCCGCCAAGCCTTACACCCTGACCGGCGACAGCGCCACCTACACCTGCGACGCGCTGATCATCGCCACTGGCGCCAGTGCCCGTTACCTGGGCCTGCCGTCGGAAGAAACCTTCATGGGCAAAGGCGTTTCGGCCTGCGCGACCTGCGACGGTTTCTTCTACCGCAACCGCGAAGTGGCTGTGGTCGGTGGCGGTAATACCGCTGTCGAAGAGGCGCTGTACCTGGCCAACATCGCCAGCAAAGTGACCCTGATTCACCGTCGCGAAACCTTCCGCGCCGAGAAAATCCTGATCGACAAGCTGCACGCACGGGTTGCCGAAGGCAAAATCGTCCTGAAGCTGAACTCGACGCTGGATGAAGTGCTGGGCGACAACATGGGCGTGACCGGCGCACGTCTGAAGAACAACGACGGCAGCTTTGACGAGCTGAAAGTCGACGGCGTGTTCATCGCCATCGGCCACACCCCGAACACCTCGCTGTTCGAAGGCCAGTTGACCTTGAAAGACGGTTATCTGGTGGTACAGGGCGGTCGTGACGGCAATGCGACGGCGACCAGCCTGGAAGGTATCTTCGCGGCCGGTGACGTGGCTGACCACGTGTACCGTCAGGCGATCACCTCGGCCGGCGCAGGTTGCATGGCGGCACTGGACACCGAGCGTTACCTGGACGGCTTGCAGAACGCTTGAATCTGCGAGCATTGAAATGAGAAAACCGGCCTTGGCCGGTTTTTTTGTGCCCGCGATTTCACGGGTGATGAAGCTCAGATGTGGGAGCGGGCTTGCTCGCGAAAGCGGTACATCAGTCGACATTGCTGTTGAATGTAAAACAGCCTTCGCGAGCAAGCCCGCTCCCACAGGGTGTTGCACTTCAAACAAGGATCAGCGGCGGGTCAGTGGCTGAGCTGTGAATTTAACCCCGGCCAAACCATGCGCAATCAATGCCCGGATGTTGCCGTGGTCGCTGCCATCCGGCGTAGCAACCACCGAGCGGTAATGCTCGCCGAAGGCCAGCAGTACTTCTTCATCGCTCAAGCCTTCCAGCAAGGCCAGGCCCAGGGTTTTGCACGAGCCTTCGTTCTGTCCGGCGGCGTTTTCCACGCCACCGTTGTTAAAGGCCAGTGGCTGGTAATCGTAGCCCGCGGCGATGAAGGCCAGGGTTTCGGCGAAGGCATGTTCACCGCTCTTGAGGCTGGCGCGCAGGGTGTTCAGGTCAGTCATGGGTTTTTCCTTTGGCGAACGCTGCTTGCTGTTCGGCGCTGGCTTCTTGCTGGTATTGGGCTTTCCACTGCGCGTACGGCATGCCGTACACCACTTCGCGGGCGTCATCGAGGCTGACATCGATCTGGCGCTCGTCGGCCTCGGCCTTGTACCACTTGGACAGGCAGTTGCGGCAGAAACCGGCGAGGTTCATCAGGTCGATGTTCTGCACATCCTTGCGGCTGTCCAGGTGCGCGACCAGTCGACGGAAAGCGGCGGCTTCAAGTTCCAGGCGTTGTTGTTCGGTCATGGGGGGCTCTGTGAGGCAGCGTCAAGCGGCAAGCTTCAAGCTGCAAGTTGGATTGCGGTGGCCTGTAGCTTACCGCTTGAGGCTTACTGCTTGAAGCTTAGCGGCTCGCCGCGAGGGTAATCGACACCGACTCGGCGAAACGCAGGGCGTGGGGTTTGTCGACTTCGACTTCGGCGTACAGCACCGATTCATTGGCCATAACCAAGTCCAGCAATTCCTGGGTCAGGCGCTCGAGCAGCGCGAAACGATTGCCCTCCACGTGGGCGATGATCGCCTTGGTGATGGTGCGGTAGTTCAACGCGTGGTCGATGTCATTGTCGCGCACGGCGTCCTGCGCGGCGTACAGGATGGTCAGGTTGATCAGCACATCCTGCTTGTTGAGGATCTCGTCCTCGTTGATTCCGATGAAGGTCCGCAGGCACAGGTCCTTGACCCGGATGCGTGCCATTCCTGGCTGAAGTTGTGGCATTGCTACTTGCTCCGTCCAATCAATTGCAGGAACTCCTGGCGGGTGTTGCTCGACTCGCGAAAGGCGCCGAGCATCACCGAGGTGTTCATGGTCGAATTCTGTTTCTCGACGCCGCGCATCATCATGCACATATGCCGGGCTTCGATGACCACCGCGACGCCAGCGGCATCGGTGACCCGTTGTACGGCGTCGGCGATTTCCCGGGTGAGGTTTTCCTGGATCTGCAGGCGTCGGGCGAACATGTCGACGATTCGCGCGATCTTCGACAGCCCCAGTACCTTGCCGGTAGGAATATAAGCCACATGCGCCTTGCCGATGAAGGGCAGCAGGTGATGTTCGCACAATGAGTAGAGCTCGATGTCGGCAACGATGACCATCTCGTCGGTGTCAGACGCGAACAGCGCACCGTTGACGATGTCGTCGACGCATTGTTCGTAGCCATGACACAGGTATTGCATGGCCTTGGCGGCGCGCACCGGGGTATCGAGCAGGCCTTCGCGGTCGGGATTCTCTCCGAGGCCGATGAGGATTTCGCGATAGCTCTGGGATAAGTTGTTCTGGGACAGGGATAACGTCATGGAACATCCTCGCAGGACGGCTTACTTGACGTGCCGTCCGCCGTTGACGGTCAGGGTCGTGCCGGTGACATAAGGGTTGTCGAGTAGATAACGCAGGCTCTGGTAGATCACGTCGCTGCCGGGCTCGATGCCCAATGCGGATTTGGCCAGGGCCTTGGCGCGGTACTGCGCGTCGTCGTCAGGGTTGAACAGTAGCAGGGCAGGGGCGATGCCGTTGACCTTGATCTTCGGCGCGTATTTCGCGGCGAAGGACAGGGTCAGGCTGTCGAGCCCGGCTTTGCTGGCGCAGTAGGCGATGTGTTTGCTGCTGCCCTTGCGCGTGACGTCGTCACTGATGTGCACGATGTCGGCGGGGCTCGAGCGTTCAAGCAATTCGGCGCAGTGCAGGTTGATCAGGTAGGGCGCGAGCATGTGCACACTGAACATCTGGGCAAAGGCTGCCGCTTCTGTGTCGGGCTCCTCCGCCAGCCACGCGGACGCGTTGTGGACAATCGCCCGCAGGCTGTCGGTGTGGCTTTTCAGTTCATCGATGAACGAGAGAATGCCGGCTTCAGTCGCAAAGTCGGCAAACAGTGCAATGGCGCCCAGGTCTCTGAGTTGCTGGACGCCGGGGCGTTCGCTGCGGTAACTGAAGATCACGCGATGGCCGTCTTCCAGTAACCGCTGCGCGCAGTGCAGGCCGACGCGCTGGGCGGCGCCCGTGATGAGTATCGGAGCAGAGGAAACGGTCATGAAGGACTCGGGTCGCGGGTATGGCAAAACTATACCAGCGACCCGAGTTGTGCACCTCTACCAAGTGCGTCTACAGGAGGTCAGTGATTTTGTGTGGAGGGCTCGGCGGGTAATGGCCGCGCCGGTGCACTGTTCAACCAGCCGGCCAGCAAACGGGTCGACAGCGGAATGAAGAAGTAGACCATCAGTGGCGTCAGGCACAGGGTGCTGATGAACACTCGGCTCAGCACCCCCATGTCGCTGAGCAGCGGGCCCAGCACCAGGTTGAACAGCAAGGAAACCGGGAAGAACGCCAGCCAGATCGCCACCGCTTGTTTCCAGCGTGGCGGACGTTGCCCGGCAGCACCAAACCAGCCGTCGATGCCGCTGACCCGATGTTCGGAAGGGTGGGCGAACAAATCGCTGCCGCGCCCCAGCCAGGCTGTGCGCGAAGCCGAATGCTCCCAGGCATGGAGGGTCGGTTCGTCGGCAAAGCGAAAGATAATCTGGAATTCGTCATCACCGGGCGGTGGTGCGAGCACGCCTGAACCCAGGTAGCCGGGAAAGTCAGTGGCCAGTTGTTCGCCTTCGCGCAGCCAGGCGATCAAATCCTGATAGCGCCCATCGGCAACGCGGCGCGCCACCATGAGGGTGACCGGGGAGGTAGACATTGTGTATCTCCGTAAGACAGGCACGCCGGTCCGGATAGGAGGCATGCAAAAACGCAGCCCGGGGTGGGGGGCTGCGTTCAAAAACAAGCAAGGATTATTCCTGATTCTGCACAATGCGCCAGAGACGTTCGTCGCCTGAGATCTACTTGGATGAAAACGGTTCTTGAGTAGTAGAATGCCGACAAATCGGACATGGACGTAGAAGCCCAAGATGCCAGTCATGACGCAGCTTTCCACCGATTTGAAGCCTGCCCGTACTCTGGAGCAGGAACAGTTGTTTCCGATCCGCGAAGTGGCTCGGCTCACGGGCATAAACCCGGTCACTTTGCGTGCCTGGGAGCGTCGCTACGGGTTGATTCAGCCAGTACGCACCGAAAGTGGGCATCGACTGTATTCCATGACCGATGTTGAGCGTGTTCGCAGCATCCTCGGCTGGATCGAGCGCGGTGTCGCGGTGAGCAAGGTCGGAAAAATTCTGGCCCGGTCCGAGACGACTGAGGTGCTGGCGCGGATCATTCCCGATGAATTCGTCCAGGCTGACTACGCTCAGTGGCAGGCCCAACTGAAAGTAGCGGTCAGCAATTACAACGATGTTCAGTTGGAGCGAATCTACGGTCAGGTCTTTTCCAGTTACTCGCTCGCGGTCGTGTTCCAGGACATCCTCATGCCCTTATGGTGGCAGTTGCTGCAACAGCAGCATGTGTTCGGCCTGACCAGTGAGTGGCTGTTTTACGACGGTTTTTTGCGCTCCAGGGTCGCGCAGCGCCTGCTTCTCATGCGCGCTGCCCAGTCGCAGCTTGTGATTGTCGCCCCCCTGGCCGATCAGTGCCGCGAGCTTGAGGTGCTGCTGGCTGCGCTGTTCATGGGCAGTACGGAGGTGGGGGTGAGGATGCTGACCATCGGCTTGCCCCTTGATGAGATGACGCTGGTCTGCGAGAAGATCAGGCCACAAGCGTTGGTGCTGTATTCCAACCAGGCGCCGTCGTCCGAGTTGCCGCGCCGCTTGAGTCGCCTGGCCATGAGCCTGAATTGCCCGCTGATGCTGGCAGGCGATACGGCGGACATGGCACAGGAAAGCCTGGCGGGTTCGTCGATTGGCTGCCTGGGCAACGATGGCGTGCTGATGCAACAACGTCTGCGGCAGTTTCTGGTCGCAACGCTCGATACTTGAGACTCAGGCGTGCAGGGCGGGGTGCGTCAGGCGGTGTTGTTGCAGGATGAACTGGCGCAGGCGCTCGGTTTCGTCCTTGTCGCTCTGGTTCAACCGATAGGCGTAGAAACCTGGCTGGGTTTCTCGTTCGAGCGTGCCGCGCAACGCAATTCGCTCATACCCTGACGGGCTGAACCACTGGGCAAAGTGTTTTGGCGGTTTGGTGCGGTTGCGCACTTCCAGCAGCACCCCTTTGAACGACACTTCGTGAACCCAGAACGTCCCGGGCTGGCCTTTGGCGTTTTCCAGTGCGACGGGTTCTTCAAGCGTCAGCCGCCAGGGGCGGATCATCGGGCCGTCTTCGTAGATGCTCGGCACGCCGAGGCGCAAATGCAGGGCATGAAATTCATCTTCCACCAAGTGCAGTGGAAAGGTGATTTGCTGATTTTCGAAGTGGGCCTGGATGGTGACTTGCTCATGGGCAGCCAGGCGTGTGAGCAAGTCGCGGATTTGCGAACCACCGTTGACCAGCAGGCTCGACGTGGCATCCCGCACATTGAGTTGCGGGTTGTGCTGCATCGTCTGGATGAAATCCAGCTCATCCTGGGTCAGAAGGGCATCGCGGTGCATGATCTGCTCGAAAGATATAATTACAAAGTTAATGGTGATTGTAGTTAATGACACTTAATTCGTTGGGTTGTTTAAACCGTTTGTCGCTTTGAGCGCCTGGAGTTCAGCCCGCAGTTCGGCGACCTGGGCCTCAAGTTGCTCGACACGCTGTCGGGCCTTGACCTGAACGGTGACGTCTTTTTGCACGCCGACGAAGTAGGTCTGCTTGTCGCTCTTGTTGTACACCGTCGAGAGTGACAGTTCACTCCAGAAGTGCGTGCCATCCTTGCGATAGTTACGCAGGGTCTCGCGGCAGGACTTGCCGCTGTTCAATGCGTCACGAATGGGTTTCAAGGCCGCTTGGTCACGATCTTAAGACTGCAAAAAGCGACAGTCCTGATACAGGATTTCTTCAATGGTGTAGCCGGTCAGTTTTTCAAACGCCGGGTTCACGTAAATCAGAATGTTGTCTTCGCCTTCTTTTTCAGCGATGACAATTGCGTCGTTTGACGCGTTGATCACCATTTGCATCAGTTGGGCATTGATCATCAGAGAATCCTTTCAATGCTGTCAGGTGCGCTGCATTTTAAGACATGGTTGCAGGCTGTCCACTGGCCACTAGCGGTAATTGAGAGGCAATCGCAGTTTTTCAGCCTCAGCTGTTAATATCCCAGGCTTTTAGTCAGCTTCAGGATCAGATTGATGAAAGTCGCCATCCTTTCCGGCTCGGTGTACGGCACGGCTGAAGAAGTCGCCCGGCACGCTGCCAAACTTCTCAACGCCGCAGGTTTCGAGGCGTGGCACAACGCCCGCGCCACTCTCGTCGATGTCCAGGCGTTTGGCCCGCAGGCCTTTCTGGCCGTGACGTCGACCACCGGCATGGGCGAGCTGCCGGACAACCTGCAACCGCTGTATTCGACGATTCGCGATCAACTGCCTATTGCCTGGCGTGGTTTGCCGGGTGCAGTCATCGGCCTGGGCGATGCCAGTTATGGCGATACGTTCTGCGGTGGCGGGGAGCAGATGCGAGAGTTGTTCGCTGAGCTGGGCCTGCGCGAAGTACTGCCCATGCTGCGCCTGGACGCCAGCGAAAGCGTTACCCCGGAGGCCGATGCCGAGCCTTGGCTGGCAGAGTTGATCACCGCACTGCGCGGTTGACCGGACGCTCGCGAAGCAGCGCCAGCCAGGCTTGCGCGGCTTTGGACAGGTAGGCGCCCTGGCGCCAGATGAACGCGATGTCCCAGCGCAAGTAGTCGGGCGCCTGCAAGGTCAGGCGCACCACCCCGGGCCTGACCAGCCCCCGCGCCACTACGCTGGGTAGCAACACCACGCCTTGACCGGCCGCCACCAGCGCCGCCAGAAAATCCGCCTGACCGCTGCGTCCGCCTTCCTTGGGCGTGAAGCCCAGTTGCTGGCACGCCTGAAGCAACCGGTCGTTGAGCACGAAACTGCGCTGATACAGCAGAAACGGCGTGTCCGCCAAGGCCTCCAGCCGAACCTCGCTGTGCATCGCCAAGGGATGGTCGGCGGGCAGCAACGCGTCCAGAGGCTCATCACAAAACGGCTGGAACGCGAACTGCGGATCCTTGGGCAACAGGCTGCCACCCAGTTCCAGTTCACCGCTCAACACTGCCTGTTCGATGTTCAGGCTCCCGCCTTCGAGTAACTGAATGCTGATGTTCGGGTAGCGCCGTCGGTACTCGGCGAACAGGCCCGCAAACAGCGCGTCGCTGCCCAGCAACGGCAGGCCCAGGCGCAATTCCCCGCGTGCCAGTTGGCTCAAGTCGTCCAGTTCGCTGAGCAGTTCGTTGCGCAGGCGCAGCATGCCTTCGGCGCGTTGCAGCACCACGCTGCCAGCGGCGGTCAGGCGAATCTGTGAGCCCAGGCGTTCGAGCAGCAACGTGCCCAGGCTCTGTTCGAGTTGGGCGACCTGCTTGCTCACCGCCGACTGGCTGATGTGCAGCGTTTTGGCGGCCTGGGTAAAACCGCCCTGGTGAATCACTTCGACGAAGCTGCGCAGCTGTTTGAATTCCATGTGCCTGATTCCATTTTGGAATGGTGACGAGTCTAACAATTCGCTTCGGGGATGGCAGTGGGCTCCTTAAAATGAGCGCCTGCGAGGACCGAAAAATGAACGCTTCAACGATGAAATACGTGGGTCGCCTGTTGGCTGAACTAACGGTGCTATTGGCGATTTATGAGTGCGGTTGTCAGTTGGCACTGTGGTTGCCCTGGCCGATTCCGGGCGGTGTGGTCGGATTGGCGTTGTTGCTGCTGGCCTTCGCTTTCGGCTGGGTTAAACCGGCGGCGCTGCAATTGGGCGCCGGGTTGCTGATGGCCGAGATGCTGCTGTTTTTTATCCCGGCGCTGATGAGCCTGCTCGATTATGGCCACCTGTTGCGTGAGGACGGCTGGCGGATTCTGTTAGTGATCGGTGTGAGCACGCTGACGGTCATGCTGGTCACAGCGTTCACCGTCGAGTGGGTCTGTCGCTGGAGGCTGCGCCATGAAGCTTGAGCTGATGCCGATGTTCTGGCTGGTGTTCACCCTGTGCGCCTATGTGTTCAGCCGCTGGCTCTACCGGCGCACCGGCCGGTACTTGCTGTCGCCGCTGATTCTGGTGCCAGCACTGTTGCTGGCACTGGCGGTGCCGCTGCACACCGCGTATGCCGAGTATTCCAGCAACACCCATTGGCTGATGCTGGTTCTGGGGCCGGTGACGGTCGCCTTCGCCGTGCCGATCTGGCAGCAGCGGCAATTGCTGGTGCGCCATTGGTCGGCGTTGTTACTCGGGATGGTCGCGGGTAGCGCGGCGTCGATTGGCAGCTCATTCGGCCTGGCCAAGCTGCTGGCACTGGACACCTCGGTGACGATGTCGCTGGTGCCGCGCTCCATCACCACACCGTTTGCCATGCCGCTGGCCCACGACTTGGGTGGCGTACCGGAGCTGACCGCCGTGTTTGTGATGTTCACCGGCGTGTTCGGGGCCCTGCTCGGTGGCGTGCTGCTCAAGTGGTTGCCGTTGCGCAGTGCCTTGGCCCGTGGCGCGTTGTTCGGGGTGGGCGCCCATGGCGCCGGGGTCAGCCGTGCCCATGAAGTGGGCGGTGAAGAAGGCTCGGTGGCCGGATTGGTGATGGTGCTGACCGGGTTGCTGAACCTGTTCGCCGCCCCTTTACTGGCGTCTGTGCTTTGACAGTCAGTCGTGCAGGCGAGGGGCTGACTCGCTCGGCCAGTAAGCTGGCTGTCAATGAAACTCCGCTTGGGGCAACGGCTGACTAAACTGCCAGAACCCGCCTAAAACTATAAGAACAGAGGTCATTGCCGTGAGCGTAGCCCCCGTCCAATCGACACCGAGTGTGAAAGACCAGGTCAGCGCCGCCGAGTGGCAGACCCGCGTTGACCTTGCCGCCTGCTATCGGTTGGTAGCGATGCATGGCTGGGACGACCTGATCTTCACGCACATCTCCGCCAAGGTGCCGGGGACTGAAGACTTCCTGATCAATCCGTTCGGGCTGATGTTTCATGAGATCACCGCATCGAGCCTGGTCAAGGTCGATCAAAGCGGCCGCAAACTGATGGACAGTCCTTACGAAATCAACCCGGCCGGTTACACCATTCACAGTGCCGTGCATGAGGTGCGGCATGACGTAGCCTGCGTGCTGCACACCCACACCGCAGCGGGTGTCGCGGTCTCGGCGCAAAAGCAGGGCGTGCTGCCGATCAGCCAGCAATCACTGTTTGTGCTGTCCAGCCTGGCCTATCACGCGTACGAAGGTGTCGCGCTGAACCATGAGGAAAAGGCCCGGCTGCAAGCCGACCTCGGCGAAAACAATTTCCTGATGCTACACAATCACGGTCTGCTGACCTGTGGTGGCAGCATCGCCGACACTTTTCTGATGATGTTCACCTTCCAGCGCGCCTGCGATATCCAGGTCCTGGCGCAGAACGGTGGTGCCGAACTGATCGCCATCGCACCGCAGATTCTGGCGGGCGCCAAAGCAATGATTGCCGGTGTGACCAAAAGCGCTCAAGGCATGGGCGGTGCGCTGGCCTGGCCGGCGCTGCTGCGCAAACTCGATCAACAAGACCCGGGTTTCAAACTCTAATGCCACTCGCCGAAATCCCGCTGTGCGTCTGGCGCAAACGCGGGCAGGACTTTGTGTTCCGCGGCCAGAACATCCGCTATTGGGTGGCGGGGCAGGGTGAGCCGTTGCTGTTGATCCATGGCTTTCCCACCGCCAGTTGGGATTGGCATTACCTGTGGCAGCCCTTGGCGCAACGGTATCGGGTGATCGCCTGCGACATGCTCGGCTTCGGCGATTCGGCCAAACCGCTGAACCATGCCTACAGCCTGCTGGAACAGGCCGATTTGCAACAGGCGTTGCTGGCCCATCTGGGCGTCGATCAACCGCTGCATCTATTGGCTCACGATTACGGCGACAGCGTGGCCCAGGAATTACTGGCCCGGCACTACGAAGCGAGTGTCGAGATTGCCAGTTGTGTGTTCCTCAACGGTGGCCTGTTCCCCGAAACCCATCGCCCGGTATTGACCCAGAAATTGCTGCTTAGCCCATTGGGCTGGATGATCGGCCGGGCGTTCAGCCGTGAGGGGTTGGTGAAAAGTTTCCGGCAGATCTTCGGTCCGCAAACCCGGCCGAGCGAGAGTGAACTGGATGACTTCTGGAGCCTGATCGACAGTAACCACGGCCCCCGGATCATGCATAAGCTGATCGGTTACATTCCCGAGCGCCGCACCCATCGGGAACGCTGGGTGAGCGCCATGCAGCGCGGCGATATTGCGCTGAGGGTGATCGATGGCGAGGTCGACCCGATTTCCGGCGGGCACATGGTCGAGCGGTATCGGCAGTTGATTCCCACCCCTGACACTGTGCTGTTGCCGGACATTGGCCATTACCCGCAGATTGAAGCGCCGGTGCAGGTGCTCATGCATTACCTGACGTTTCGCGATGACTTGGTGTCTCCCCCGCGCAGGGCCGCCTGCTCCTGATTAGTCAGGGTGAACGCCCTCATCATCCCCTCGCCTTATCGCACAGCATTCAGCCCCACGGCTGTTCATTGTGAGCCACCGTGCAGTGCCTGACACTCGGGTTCCTTGTCCCTGGCCTGCTGGAGTTCCCTATGAATGAGTCTGTACGCTTCGAAGATAAAGTCGTGATTATCACCGGTGCAGGCGGCGGTCTGGGACGGGCCCACGCGTTGTTGTTCGCAAGGCAGGGCGCCAAGGTGCTGGTCAACGACCTCGGTGGTTCGGCGCAAGGTGAAGGCGCCAACGCCAGTGCGGCAGACCGGGTGGTGACGCAGATCTGCGAGGCGGGCGGCACGGCGCAGGCCAACTACGACTCGGTCACCGACGGTGACAAACTGGTACAGCATGCCCTTGATGTGTTTGGCCGCGTCGATGTGGTGGTCAATAACGCGGGCATTCTGCGGGACAAGACCTTTCACAAAATGGACGATAGCGACTGGGACCAGGTTTATCGCGTCCATGTCGAAGGCGCCTACAAAGTCACCCGCGCCGCCTGGCCGCACCTGCGTGAGCAAAACTATGGCCGGGTGATCTTCACCGCGTCGACGTCCGGCATCTATGGCAACTTCGGCCAGTCCAACTACGGCATGGCCAAACTCGGTCTGTATGGCTTGACCCGCACCCTGGCCATCGAAGGTCGCAAGCACAACATCCTGGTCAATGCGATTGCCCCCACTGGCGGCACGCGCATGACCGAAGGCCTGATCCCGCCGCAGGTGTTCGATCAACTCAAGCCGGAACTGGTCAGCCCTCTGGTGGTGTACCTGGCCAGCGAACAGTGCCAGGAAACCGCAGGCCTGTTCGAAGTCGGCGGTGGCTGGATGGGCAAAGTGCGCTGGGAACGCAGCCTCGGTGCCGGATTCGATCCACGAACCGGATTCTCCCCGGAAGAGGTCGCGGCGCACTGGCAGCAGATCTGCGACTTCGAAGGCGCAGCGCACCCTAGGGACAACATTGAAGCGTTGAAGGAAATGATGGGGAATTTGCAGAGGTATTCGGTTTGAACGCTGCGCTTGGGCATTGACCCCTTTGGTTTATCAAACGGCATAAAAAAGGCCGCTGCAAACGCAGCGGCCAAGGTAAGACGTTAGATCCAGGAGCTACCAATCAACGTCAGTGAACACAGGGCGACGGATTGAAACGGTGCGGCCAATCAGTCTGAATTCCAGTGCGCAGCACACGGTCTGCGCTGGCGCTTGCAGGGCGGTTTGCCGTGAAAGCCAGGCAAGAATAAGGCCTTGTTCCCACAGGAAAAATAGCCAATCAGGACAAGGACTTTTACAGCCTGAGCAACAGTGTGCCGGTCGGCCTGCCCCGTAACGGTAGCAGGTGTTTTCGGGTTATCCATTTCTTGCACTCACCGTCATGCAGCCAGCGAGTCTGCGTTTGTTCTTTCGCGCAGACGTGGGCTCATAGGGGGGAATGAGTTGAGTGTTGTCGGCTGCGAGGCCGCGATGACGGGAGCGCGTCAGTGGCGCGCGAAAGGGCGGCTCGGTGATCAGATCACGCGCCGGGCGCGCCCGAATCAAACCCCATCCGCCAACTCACGGCCCGTGTCGCCGCCAGCAATCGCTGGGCCGCCGGGCCGTTTTCATCGGCGTGGAACAGCGATGTCGGCCCGACAATGGTCAGCACCGCAGCGACATTGCCGACGGCGTTGAACACCGGCGCTGACAGCGCGTCCACCCCCGGCATCAATAAGCCATGTACGTGGTGCAGGCCTCGTGCGCGGATTTGTTCGCACATCGCGGCATACGCTTGGTCATCGGCCAGCGCATGGGACGTGCTGGCCTGGATCTCCCGTTCGCGTAGATCGATGGTTTCGCGGCTTGGCAAAAATGCGCTGAACACCAGCCCGGTCGATGAACTGAGCAGCGGCAACACCGACCCCAGTTGTGTCACCACCGTCACCGCCCGCACGGCAGGTTCGATATGCACCACGGTCGCGCCCTGATTGCCCCATACCGCCAGGAAGCAGGTTTCGTTCAACTCGTCGCGCAACTCCGCCAAGGGCAGGGCGGCGACTTTCAGCACGTCCATACTGTTGAGCGCAGCGAGCCCCACACGCAGGGCTTCGCGGCCCAGGCCGTAGTGGTTGGTGGCGGTGTTCTGTTCGGCAAAACCGCTGGCGATCAGCGCCTGCAAATAGCGGTGAACCTTGCTCGCCGGCATCTGCACGTGTTCGGCCAGCCGTGACAAGGATGTCGACGGCGATAACTCGGCCAGCGCCTTGAGGATGTCCGTGCCGACCTCGGCCGAGCGGACTTTCTGTTTACCGTTGCTGTCGCTGGTTGCCATGGTTCAGTCATATCGGGAGATGAATGGGCGCCTTTATAGCTTGACGGTCAATACCAATCAAATTACGTTATGCGTAATCGAATTACGATAAAAATAACCCAGGCGTGCCGAGACTTTCGAAAAGGGAGCCGTGGCCACGGCCTACTCCCTGTTCAGGAGGCTCCATGAACCTCGATTCAACGGCGCCAGCGCTGGCTTATCAGTCAGGCTTCGGTAACGAATTCAGCAGTGAAGCGTTGCCCGGCGCACTGCCCGTCGGCCAGAACTCCCCGCAAAAAGCCCCTTACGGTCTTTACACCGAACTGTTCTCCGGCACTGCGTTCACCATGGTCCGCAGTGAAGCGCGACGCACCTGGATGTACCGCATCCAGCCGTCGGCCAATCACCCGGCGTTCGTCAAGCTGGAGCGGCAACTGGCCGGTGGCCCGCTGGGCGAAGTGACGCCTAACCGCCTGCGCTGGAACCCGCTGGACATTCCTGCCGAACCGACCGATTTCATCGACGGTCTGGTCAGCATGGCCGCCAACTCGGGTTCGGAAAAACCGGCCGGGATCAGCATTTATCACTACCGCGCCAATCGCTCGATGGAGCGGGTGTTCTTCAACGCCGACGGCGAGTTGCTGCTGGTGCCGGAGCTGGGGCGTTTGCGCATTGCCACCGAGTTGGGCGTGCTGGACCTCGAGCCGCTGGAAATCGCCGTGCTGCCGCGCGGGCTGAAGTTTCGCGTCGAGTTGCTCGACCCGCAGGCTCGCGGCTACATCGCCGAGAACCATGGCGCGCCGCTGCGCCTGCCGGACCTCGGGCCGATCGGCAGCAATGGCCTGGCCAATCCACGGGACTTCCTGACCCCGGTCGCCCATTATGAAAACCTTGCGCAACCGACCACCCTGGTGCAGAAATTCCTCGGTGAACTGTGGGGCTGCGAGCTCGATCATTCACCGCTGAACGTGGTCGCCTGGCACGGCAACAACGTGCCGTACAAATATGACCTGCGTCGTTTCAACACCATCGGCACCGTCAGCTACGATCACCCGGACCCGTCGATTTTCACTGTCTTGACGTCGCCGACCAGTGTTCATGGCCTGGCCAACCTCGACTTCGTGATTTTCCCGCCACGCTGGATGGTGGCCGAAAACACCTTCCGTCCACCGTGGTTCCACCGCAACCTGATGAACGAGTTCATGGGCCTGATCCAGGGCGCCTACGACGCCAAGGCCGAAGGTTTCCTGCCGGGCGGCGCGTCGCTGCACAGCTGCATGAGCGCTCACGGGCCGGACGGCGAAACCTGCACCAAGGCCATCAACGTCGAACTCGCCCCGGCGAAGATCGACAACACCATGGCGTTCATGTTCGAAACCAGCCAGGTCCTGCGCCCGAGTCGTTTCGCCCTGGATTGCCCACAATTGCAAAACAACTACGATGCTTGCTGGGCCTCGCTGCCTGCCACTTTCAACCCGAACCGGAGATAACCCATGACTCAGACCACCCCCACTCGCAGTTGGGTGACCTCCGCCAATGGCCACGCTGATTTCCCGCTGCAAAACCTGCCGCTGGGCGTGTTCAGCACCCAGGGTTCGGTGCCACGCAGCGGTGTCGCCATCGGCGAGCACATTTTCGATCTGGAAGCGGCGCTGGACGTGGGCCTGTTTGACGGGGCCGCACGCGCCGCCGTCGAAGCGACCCGTGGCGGTCAGTTGAACGCCTTTTTCGACCTCGGTCGTGGTGCCCGCGTGGCCCTGCGCGAGCGTCTGCTGGAGTTGCTCGCCGAAGGCAGCACCCTGCACGGCAAGATCGAAGCCCAAGGCGCGAAACTGCTGCCACTGGCGGCGGATTGCGTGATGCACCTGCCGGCGAAAATCAACGATTACACCGACTTCTACGTCGGTATCGAGCACGCGCAAAACGTCGGCAAGCTGTTCCGCCCGGACAACCCGCTGCTGCCTAACTACAAGTATGTGCCGATCGGCTACCACGGCCGCGCCTCGACCATTCGTCCATCCGGCACTGACGTGCGCCGTCCGAAAGGCCAGACCCTGCCAGCCGGTCAGACCGAACCGACCTTTGGTCCTTGCGCCCGTCTGGACTACGAACTGGAGCTGGGGATCTGGATCGGTCAGGGCAATGATATGGGCGATTCGATTGCCATCGGCGACGCTGCCGAGCACATCGCCGGTTTCTGCCTGCTCAACGACTGGTCGGCGCGCGACATCCAGGCCTGGGAATACCAGCCGCTGGGCCCGTTTCTGTCGAAAAGCTTCATCACCAGTATCTCGCCGTGGGTTGTCACCGCTGAAGCCCTGGAGCCGTTCCGCCGTGCCCAACCGGCGCGCCCGGAAGGTGACCCGCAGCCACTGCCGTACCTGTTCGACAAACGCGATCAGGCAGCGGGTGCCTTCGACATCGAACTGGAAGTGCTGCTGCTCACCGAAACCATGCGCGAGCAAAACCTGCCGGCGCATCGTTTGACCTTGAGCAACACTCGCCACATGTACTGGACCGTGGCGCAAATGGTTGCGCACCACAGCGTCAACGGTTGCCAGTTGCAGGCCGGTGACCTGTTCGGTTCGGGCACCTTGTCGGGCCCTGAGAACGGTCAATTCGGCAGCCTGCTGGAAATCACCGAAGGCGGCAAAAAGCCGATCGAGTTGGCGTCGGGCGAGGTGCGCAAGTTCCTTGAAGACGGCGACGAAATCATCCTGCGGGCCCGTTGCAACCGTGAAGGTTTTGCCTCCATCGGTTTCGGTGAATGCCGCGGCAAGATCCTGCCTGCACGCTGAGAGGTTCAGGCCATGGAACTCTTTACCTATTACCGTTCGACCTCATCCTTTCGGGTGCGCATTGCCCTGGCGCTCAAAGGGCTGGACTACCAGGCGCTGCCGATCAACCTGATCGCAGCGCAGGGTGGCGAGCACAAGCAACCGGCCTATTTGCAGATCAACCCGCAAGGCCGGGTGCCGGCCTTGCGTACCGATGAGGGTGATTTGTTGATCCAGTCCCCGGCGATCATCGAGTACCTGGAGGAACGTTATCCACAGGTGCCGCTGTTGTCCAAGGACCTCGCCAAACGTGCGCACGAGCGCGCGGTGGCGGCGTTGATCGGTTGCGACATCCATCCGCTGCACAACGTCAGCGTGCTCAATCAGCTACGCCAACTCGGTCACGACGAGCCGCAGGTGGTGCAGTGGATCGGTCACTGGGTCACTCAGGGGCTGGCGACGGTGGAGCAGTTGATTGGCGATGAGGGTTACTGTTTTGGCAGCGCGCCGGGGCTGGCCGATGTGTACTTGATCCCACAGCTATATGCGGCCGAGCGCTTCAATATCTCCCTTGAGGCGTACCCCCGCATTCGCCGGGTTGCGGCTTTGGCCGCGACACACCCTGCCTTCATCAAGGCCCATCCATCCAACCAACCCGACACTCCTTAAAGAAGAGTACTGATTGCTTGTGTGGCAAGGGAGCTTGTTCCCGCCACATGAGCAGCAGTCCTCTATTGGGGCCGCTTCGCGGCCCAGCGGGAGCAAACTCCCTCGCCACAAGTGATCATTTGAATCATGGGCGTCACAGCTTTCAACCGACCATAAAAACAAAAAAGGTACCTTGCGATGCACAATCAGATTGCCAGCTTTCGGGCGGCACTCGACGCCCGTCCGGTGTCGCGTTATCAGTGGCTGCTCCTTTTACTCCTGGCGTTGTTGCTGGTGACTGACGGCTATGACGCGCAGGTGTTGGGTTATGTGGTGCCCGCGCTGGCGCAGGATTGGGGGTTGGAAAAAGCCGCGTTCGCCCCGGTGTTCAGCGCCAACCTGCTGGGCCTGACCCTCGGTTCACTGGCGGTCACGCCGTTGGCCGATCGCTTTGGCGTGCGGCGTATTTTGCTGGGCTGCGTGCTGATCTACGCCAGCCTGACAGTGCTGATGGTGTTCGCCGACTCACTGAACACGCTGATGGCGGCACGGTTTATCTGCGGCATTGGCATGGGCGGCGCGATGCCCAGCGCCATGGCGTTGATGTCCGAGTATTCGCCGCCGCGCCTGCGCACGCTGATGGTCACGCTCGCGGCCTGCGGCTTCTCGTTTGGCGGCGCTGCGGGTGGCTTTGTCGCCGCAGGGTTTATCGACAGCTTTGGCTGGCAAGCGGTGTTCCTCGCGGGCGGCGTCACGCCGTTGCTGTTGTTCCCGTTTCTGGTCTGGTTCCTGCCTGAATCCCTGCCGCGTTTGCTGCGTGACCCGGTGCCGTACGCACGGCTGCGCAATGTCACCGCACGCATGCTGCCAGACTGGCAGCCGCCCCTGGCCTCAGTGCAACAGAATGCGCAGGAGCAGGGCAGTAAACTGACCGTAATCGAGTTGTTTCGCCATGGTTATGCGCGGCCGACATTGCTGATCTGGTCGACCTTTTTCGTCAGCCTGATCCTGCTGTATTTCATGATCAGCTGGCTGCCCACGCTGTTGCTCGAAAGCGGCCTGACGCTCAACGAAGCCAACCTTGTGACCTCTATGTTCCTGTTTGCCGGCACCCTTGGCGCAATTGGCATGGCCTGGTTTGCCGACCGTCTCAAGCGCAAGGTGCGCCTGTTGTCGGCGGTGCTGACCGCGGCGGCGGTGTGCACGATTCTGCTGGGGTTGAACCACGACAATCCGCGTTATCTGGTGGCGTTCGTGTTTGCCGCAGGGTTCTGCATCATCGGCGGTCAATTGACCCTCAATGCGTTTGCCAGCAACTTCTACCCGGCCCACGTCCGCGCTACCGGCACCGGATGGGCGTTGGGTGTCGGCCGGTTCGGTTCGATCCTCGGGCCGTTGTTTGGCGGCATGCTGCTGGCGATGCACATCCCGGTGCAGCAGATTTTCTTCTTCTGTGCGATCCCGGCCGTGATCGCTGCGTTGCTGATCATTCAGGTGCGTTCGCCGGTGGACGTTGCAAGTGTTGCACCTGATGCCCGCAAGGACCTGGGCGTAACGGCCAAACCCTGAGGCACCTCGCTCCAGGCCCCGTCAGCGGGCGCGGGCCTGGATCAGGCGCAGCCCCCAACCGGTCGAATAGCGGCCATCCGGTTGCTCCAGGTGGAAGATCGACCCCTTGAAGCGCTCCTCCAATTGCACCCTGGCGGCCGGGGTCAACCGGTCGACGTCGTAGGTTTGGCTGAGTGAACCCCAGAGTTCGGTGAAGTCCGGGTGCCACGCCACGTCGATGTCTTCAAACGTCACGCGGTCAAAATCCTTGCTGAACAGCGCCAGCCAACCGGCCTCGGTGCGCATGCGTGGGTCACCCATCGGCAAACGCGCCAGCGCATCCTGTTCGGCCACTTGGCGAAATACCTGAAAATACGCTTCGCCCAACGGCCCCCTCAGAAAGCCGCGACCGACAATGGCCGCGACCTTGCCGTGCTTGCGCAGCACGCGGTGGATCTCGCCGAGCACCTGTTCGATGTCATCCATTAACATCAGCGCCAGATGCGACACCACGACGTCGACACTGGCGGTGGCAATCGACAAGGCCTGGGCGCGTTCCTTGAGCAGGCGCACAGTGGGCGGCAGGGCTGAACGTGCCGCGTCCAGTTCAGCCTGGCTCATGTCCACGCCGATCAGGTTGAGCCTGCCGGGGTCGCGTTCCTCGAGCAGTTTGAGCAAGTAACCGTTGCCGCAGGCCAGGTCCAGCACGGTCACGGGTGCGGCCTGGGTGGCGAGGGTGGCCGTCAGCGCGGCATAGGACGACTCATGGCGCTCGCTGCGCAAATGGGCGAACGCAGCGCTGGTGGTGCCGGGCTTGCGTTGATGGAAGTCTTCGAGGAAGCGTTCAGCGGGTGACGGGGAACTCATGACAGCCTCATCCTTGGTGGCGCAAAAAGGTCGAACGGGAGTGGAGCATTTGGGGCGTCAATGCACAATCGAATTGGGAGGCAGGTGCCCGAGCCGTTCGGTCAGGCGGATCCGCTGAATCGGGTCGTCGCTGAGTAGCAGGGCATGTTCGAGGTCATAGCGCTCGGCATTCGGGCAGTCGAGCCGTTGGTACAGGCTGGCGCGGGCCAGGTAGTCGCTGGCGCTGGCGTTACCGAGTTCCAGCACCCGTTCGGCGTCGATCAGTGCGCCGATGTTGTCCTCGTTGGCCAGGTGCAACTGGCGCAGGTTGCGCGACAGTCGCTGGAGCATCTGCACCGGTTCGGCAGTGAGCAGGTGATCAGCATTGAGTTGCATGTTCGGGCCGTACTGGCGTTGCAGCAGTTCACGGCAATCGCCGGGGTACAGGCGTCGGCCGCCGCACGGGTCCAGCAGATGGTCGGCGCCCGGCACCCGTAACAGAAAGTGCCCCGGAAAGTTCACCCCGACCAGCGGGATCTCCAGCCGTCGGGCCAGTTCCAGTGCAATCAACCCGAGCGCCAGGGGTTGGCCGCGCCGACGTTCCAGTACTGTGTGGAGGAGGGCCGCCTGAGGGCGCAGTGGGGTGTACTCGTCCTGCTGGAAACCCAAGTCGTTCATGCGCCGCAGCAAGGGTTGACCCAACTCGCTGACCGGCAGCATCGGTAGCCCGACGCTGACCCGTTGCTGCAAGTCTTTAAAGCCCGCCAGCAGCGCTTCGGGTTTGACCTCGGGATCGTGTTCGGCAGCGATCCACAGCGCAGCCTCGAGGAGCGCGGGGGGAGAGCGTTGCAGGCAGTCGAAAAAAGCTTGGCGGGGTTTCATTAAAATCTCCGGCGAATGCCTCGTTTTAGCCCCGTGGCCGGCATTCGTCCAGTGCCGGACATAGCGTGTTGCAGGTTATGTCTTAAAGCCTGAATCGGTGGGCGGCTTATGCCTGCGCGCTCCAGCAATATTTTGGCGCAAGCCTATACTGGCGACTACAAGAAGTGTTTCGAGGGCCTTACGATGTTCGCTCTCATGCAAAGCACTCGCCTTGAATCGCTGCACCTGAGCGTTGATCCGGTCACGGGGTTGAAGGCGGTGATTGCCATTCATTGCAGCCGTCTGGGGCCCGCCCTGGGAGGTTGTCGTTACCTTGCCTATCCTGACGACGAAAGCGCTGTCATGGACGCTGTGCGCCTGGCCCAGGGCATGAGCTACAAGGCTGCGCTGGCCGGCCTGCCTCAGGGCGGCGGCGTGGCGGTGATTGTTCGCCCGCCTCACGTCGAAAATCGCGGGGCTTTGTTCGAAGCGTTCGGCCGCTGCGTCGAGCAGCTCGACGGTCGCTACATCACCGCCATCGACAGCGGCACGTCGGTTGCCGACATGGATTGCATTGCCCAGCAAACCCAGCATGTCACCAGTACCACGGCGTCGGGCGATCCGTCGCCGCATTCGGCCATGGGCGTGTTCGCCGGTATTCGGGCCACGGCCATGGCGCGCCTGGGCAGCGACAACCTGGAAGGGTTGCGCGTGGCGATCCAGGGCCTGGGCAATGTCGGTTTCGCCCTTGCTGAGCAATTGCATGCGGCGGGCGCCGAGTTGCTGGTCAGTGACATCGACCACGGCAAAGTCCAATTGGCCATGGAACAACTGGGGGCACACCCGATTGCCAACGATGCGCTGCTCAGCACCCCGTGCGACATCCTCGCGCCGTGCGGCCTGGGCGGCGTGCTCAACAGCCATAGCGTCACGCAGTTGCGCTGCTCGGCGGTGGCGGGCTCGGCCAACAATCAACTGACCAACCTGCATGTGGCCGATCAACTGGAGAATCGCGGAATTCTTTACGCGCCCGATTACGTGATCAATTCCGGCGGGCTGATTTATGTCTCGCTCAAACACCGTGGCGAGGACTTGCCGACCATCACCGCGCACCTTTCGAAGATCAGCTCGCGGTTGACTGAGGTGTTTGCCCACGCCCAGGCGGAAAAGCGTTCACCGGCACGGGTCGCGGACGACCTGGCGGAACGCGTGCTGTATCGCTGAAGGAGCGCAGGCCCGAACCGGCAAACGTGCTCCCCTAGAGCCTTGCGCCACAAGCGCGGGGCCCGACCACTGCGCGCTTATCCGGCGTGCCAGGAGCCCTGTGATGCCCCACAAGGTGGAGCTGCCTTATACCCGTTTTTTATCCCCTGATGGCCAGTTGCTCGGCGATTTGCCGGCCTGGGCCGATGACTTCAATACCTTGACCCGCCTCTATCGGCAGATGGTGCTGACCCGTCTGTTCGACCAGAAAGCCGTCGCCCTGCAACGCACCGGGCGCATCGGCACCTACGCGCCCACCCTCGGCCAAGAGGCGATCGGGGTGGCGGTCGGCAGCCTGATGCGTCCAGAAGACGTGTTGGTACCGTATTACCGCGACACCGCCGTGCAATTGATGCGCGGGGTGCGCATGGAGGAGATTCTGTTGTACTGGGGCGGTGACGAGCGCGGCAGCGACTTTGCCGACCCGGCGGCGGCCGAGGACTTCCCGATCTGTGTGCCGATTGCCACCCAGGCGTTGCATGCCTGCGGGGTGGCCAGTGCGTTCAGGATTCGCGGCGAGCATCGCGTCGTCGTTACGACCTGCGGCGACGGTGCCACCAGCAAGGGCGATTTCCTTGAAGCGCTGAATGTCGCCGGGGCGTGGCAGTTGCCGGTGGTGTTCGTGGTCAACAACAATCAGTGGGCAATCTCGGTGCCACGGCGGATTCAGTGCGGCGCGCCGACCCTGGCCCAGAAAGCCATCGGTGCCGGGTTCCATGGCGAACAGGTCGACGGCAACGACATACTTGCGGTCTATGACCGGATGCAAATCGCCCTCGAACGCGCGCGCCACGGCAAAGGCCCGGTATTGCTTGAGTGTGTGAGTTATCGCCTCGGCGATCACACCACGGCGGACGACGCAACGCGCTATCGCCCCGCCGATGAGGTCAAGCAGGCCTGGCTTGAAGAGCCGATCAAACGCCTGCAACGGTTTCTGGTGGGGCAGGGTGTGTGGGATGAGGGGCGCGAACAGGCGCTGATTGCCGAGTGCCAGGGGCAGGTGCAAGTGGCGGTGGATAACTTCGAGGCCGCCGGCCTTCAGCCTCCGGGGGCAGTGATGGATCACGTGTACGCCCGGTGGCCGCAAGCCCTGGCCGAGCAGCGCGAGTGGCTGCTCGAGCGTGCGGCGCGGCACGTGGGAGGGGCCGACCATGAGTAACGGTAAGGCGACGTTGCTGGAGGCGGTCAACCTGGCGTTGCACCGGGCCATGCGCGAAGACGAAAACGTCATTGTGCTGGGTGAAGACGTGGGCGTGAACGGCGGTGTCTTTCGCGCCACCCTGGGGCTGCGCGACAGTTTCGGCTTCAAGCGGGTGATTGACACGCCGCTGGCCGAGACCATGCTCGGCGGGCTGGTGGTGGGCATGGCGGCGCAGGGTTTGAAACCGGTGCTGGAGATCCAGTTCATGGGCTTCATCTACGCCGCCATGGAACACCTGGTGTCCCACGCCAGCCGCATGCGCAACCGCACACGGGGGCGCATCACCTGCCCGATGGTGTTGCGCACGCCGATGGGCGCAGGGATTCGCGCACCGGAACATCACAGCGAAAGCACCGAGGCGTTGTTCGCACACATTCCCGGAGTGCGTGTGCTGATTCCTTCTTCACCGGCACGGGCCTATGGCCTGTTACTGGCGGCCATCGACGACCCGGACCCGGTGGTTTTCCTTGAACCGACGCGGCTCTATCGGATGAATCCACAGCCGTTAATCGACGACGGTAAACGCCTGCCGCTCGATACCTGTTTCACCTTGCGCGAGGGCAGCGATATCACCCTGATCAGTTGGGGCGCGAGCGTCCTGGAAACCTTGCAGGCTGGCGATGCGCTGGCCGTGCGGGGCGTATCGGCAGAGGTCATCGACGTCGCCTGCATCAAGCCTCTGGACCTCGACACCCTTGAAGCGTCAGTGCGCAAGACTGGCCGCTGCGTAATCGTCCACGAAGCGCCGCGCACCTGCGGCGTCGGCGCGGAAATCGCCGCCAGTCTCTACGAACGGGTGCTGCTCGATCTACAGGCACCGATTCTGCGGGTCACCGCACCTGACATTCCGCCACCGCTGTATCGGCTGGAGTCGCTGTACATGCCGGGTGTCGAAGACATTCTGGATGCCTGCGATCGCGTGCTGCTGCACCACTTTTAAAGAGGCGCCTGAGGCGTGGGAGGCTGCGATGAAATATTTCAAACTGCCGGACCTGGGCGAAGGGCTGCAAGAAGCGGAAATCGTCGAGTGGCACGTCAAGGTCGGCGACACGGTGAAGGCCGATCAGTTGCTGGTCTCGGTGGAAACCGCCAAGGCACTGGTGGACATTCCGGCGCCTTACGACGGGGTGGTGGCCAGGACCTACGGCGATGCCGGTGACATTCTGCATGTCGGTGAGCCGTTGCTCGGATATGAAGGCGAGGCGGATGCCGGTACGGTGGTGGGCCGGCTCGAGGGCGGTGGCGGCACTCACGACGACCGTTTTTTTATCGGTGCGGCGCCGTCGACCCGCGAACACCTGAGCGCCCGTGCAACGCCCGCCGTGCGGCAACTGGCGCGGCAATTGGGCGTCGACTTGAGTGCACTCGCAGGCGTCGCTCATGACGGGCCGATTACCCGCAGCGACGTCGAACGGGCATCGCAAACCGCTTGTGATACGTTCGGTGGGGAGAAGCTGCGTGGAGTGCGCCGCAGCATGGCGCTGAACATGGCCAGGTCCCACGCCGAAGTGGTGCCGGTGACGATCTTCGCCGACGCCGATCTGCATCGCTGGGGCCATGCGCGTGAGCCGCTGATTCGTCTGGCCAAGGCGTTGGCATCGGCGTGTGCCGTGGAACCGGTACTCAACAGTGGTTTTGATGGCCCGTCACTGTCGATCAAACACCATGACACGCTGGACCTGGGCATTGCTGTGGACACCCCCGACGGCTTGTTCGTGCCGGTGCTGCGCGATGTTGGCAATCGTTCATCCGCTGATCTGAAAGAAGGCGTGACCCGTTTACGCGCCGACGTGCAGGCGCGTTCGATTCCGGCCAAAGAGATGATGGGGGCGACTTTGACCTTGTCCAACTTTGGCACCTTGTTCGGGCGTTACGCCAACCCGGTGGTGATGCCGCCGCAAGTGGCCATCCTGGCGGCCGGGGAGATTCGCGAGGAGCCGGTGGCGATGGACGGCAAAGTGCTGGTGCATCCGATACTGCCGCTGTCCCTGACGTTCGATCACCGGGTGGTGACGGGCGGCGAGGCGGCGCGGTTCTTCAAGGCGTTGGTCGAGGCGCTGGAGCAGCCGGAGCATTGAAATCCAGGCATGAAAAAGGCCCAGAGTCCGGGACTCAGGGCCTATTCAATTCGTGCGTTGCTTACTTGGCTGGTTTGGCAGCCTTGGCGGGCTTGGTCGGTTCATCGGGTTCAACCGATTCAGTCGACTCAACTGCCTCAACAGGCACATTGAGCAATTCTGAAAGAGCGTCTGGCTGGCTCTTGAACGCCTTGGCGAACACATCGCGGTTTTTCGCCATGTAGATCCCAGCCTCTTCCACCTGTTGCTCACTCAGCGACGGAACCGCTTTTTGCAACACTTCGGCCAGCAATTCGGCCAGCTCGAGCATTTTGTCATGACGGTCAGCTTCGGCTTTATCCATGAACAAGCGCTCCAGATCTCGGCTGCTGCGGTATACCACTTCGACGGCCATTCACCACCTCACATGCCTTCACATTGGTTGTCGTTTGCGACTACTGTATTTATATACAGCGAAAAGGATAAGCGAATCCCTGCGCTTTGGGTAGTGGCTTTTTAATGTAGACCGAATTCAGGGTTTGTCAGCGTGATCGCGATGGGGCCGCCAAAGCATTACAAAAGTGTCCAGTCACAATCCATGACCATCTTACCCAATAGCCGCTGGCCTTTTTTCTGCATGCAGAACAACCGTCACGTCAAAATCGCATGATTCGGTCACATCGACCTAAGGAAGTACCACTGTGAAAATAAATTGGGCCGAGAACCTTCGCCAGAACGTCCATCAGTTGGCCGAGTCACTGGGCAATCTCTTCGTCGAGACCTTCCACTACCTGGCGTTGTTTGCCATTGGTGCGGTCACCGCATGGGCGGCGGTGATGGAGTTTTTGCAGATGATCGAAGCCGGGCACATCAAGATCGATGACATCTTGCTGCTGTTCATCTACCTGGAACTGGGGGCGATGGTCGGGATTTACTTCAAGACCAACCACATGCCCGTGCGTTTTCTGATCTATGTGGCGATCACCGCACTGACCCGCCTGCTGATCTCCAACGTCTCGCACCACAACCCGCCGGATATCGGCATTATTTACCTGTGCGGCGGGATTCTGCTGCTGGCGTTTGCGATTCTGGTGGTGCGCTACGCTTCTTCGCAATTTCCGTCGGTGAAGATCGAGCACCCGCAACGCAAGGTCGGTGCGGGTTCCAGCGAGCACCCGGAAGTCGAGAAGGGCGAGCTCTAAAGCCTGGCCGGCAAGGGCACCGGATTCTTGCCTGAGGGGGGCGGCAGCTTGAGGCTGTCGCCGTCGGTCATGGCTTCGAGGATTGCCATGGCGCTGTGACCCTGTTCGATGGCGATGCCGAACTGAATGCTTTGCACCAGCCGTTGCAAGCGTTGCGGGTCATTGCGTTGCTCGGGGCTGATCATTCGCTTGGCGACGATTCGCCCGGCGTTGGAGAGGGTCAGCATGATGCTGCCGTCGGGGCCCTGAATGCTCAGGTTGATCTGATAGTCCGGCGCAAACGTGTCGGTAATCAGTTGGAAAGGGTTGTCCATAATGCGTCACCGCCTGATTGGATCGTGCAGTCATTGACCGGCCGTGATCGGGATTGGTTCGGTTTTCCAGACCGTCGGCAGGCTGTTCGCTGAGGTTTCACTAACGTCCGTATTCCTCAAGTCTGACGAAGCAAGGGGCATGCCGGTGCTGCTCCGGGTCAATAAACAGGCAATAAAAAGGCGGGCACCCGGTGGCCCGCCTTTTTCATTCATGGTCCTTTTCAGGGCATGACGGAGTAGATGATCGCTGACAGTGCGATCAAGCCGATCAGCACCACGAACACGTTCGAGGCTTGCCCCGAATACTGGCGCAACGACGGCACGCGACGGATCGCGTACATCGGCATCAGGAACAGCAGGCAGGCGATGACCGGCCCGCCGAGGGTTTCGATCATGCCCAGGATGCTCGGGTTGAAGGTCGCCACGGCCCAGCAGCTGAGGATCATGAACAGCGCGGTGGCACGGTTCAACCAGCTCGCCGACATCACCCGGCCACGGCCGCGCAGGCTTTTCACGATCAGGCCCTGGAAGCCTTCGCTGGCACCGATGTAATGGCCGAGGAAGGATTTGGTGATGGCCACCAGCGCGATCAACGGCGCGGCATAGGCGATGACCGGGGTCTGGAAGTGGTTGGCCAGGTACGACAGGATCGAGATGTTCTGCGCCTTGGCGGCGGCCAGGTCGGCCGGCGACAGGGCCAGTACGCAGCTGAAGCAGAAGAACATCACCGTCAGCACCATCATGGTGTGGGCGACCGCGAGGATCCCGCTGCTTTTTGATTCGGCCTGGGCGCCATAACGCTGTTTCTGATCAACCGCGAACGCCGAGATGATCGGCGAGTGGTTGAACGAAAACACCATTACCGGGATCGCCAGCCACAGGGTCTTGAAGAACAGCGGCAGCGGCATGCCTTCACTGGCCGAGGCGAAGAACGCGCCGTTCCAGTTAGGAATCAGGCTCACGCCCAGCAACAGCAACGCGGCGACAAACGGATACACCAGCACGCTCATGGCCTTGACGATCACGCCCTGGCCACACCGCACGATGGCCATCAGGCCGAGGATCAGTGCCAGCGACAACACCGCGCGGGGCGGCGGGGCGATGTGCAACTGGTGCTCCATGAAGCTGGTCAAGGTGTTGGTCAGCGCCACGCTGTACACCAGCAGGATCGGGAAGATTGCGAAGAAGTACAGCAGGGTGATCAGCTTGCCGGCGCCAATGCCGAAGTGTTCTTCCACCACTTCGGTGATGTCCCCGGAACGCCCGGACAGCACGAAGCGGGTCAGGCCACGGTGGGCGAAGAAGGTCATCGGAAAGGCCAGCAGCGCCAGCACCAGCAACGGCCAGAAACCGCCGACACCGGCGTTGATCGGCAGGAACAGCGTGCCTGCGCCAATCGCCGTGCCGTAGAGGCCAAGCATCCAGGTGGTGTCGTGTTTACTCCAGCGTGTCGCGGTGTCGCGGGTCAGGTCTACAGCAGGATTTTCGGCAGCAGGTGTACGTACATCGGTCATCGGTATTGCCTCGTTATTGTTCTTGCTCGGGCTCACGTTGGACAGACCGTTTGAAACTACTACACTCGGCAATACTGCGTTAAAAACAGGCTCGGAATGCTCATTTACAGCCAGTAAACTCCGCTTCCTCGCCTGTTTTTGCCTTGTCTTGCCTTCGCTCGCTACGTTTCAAACGGCCTGTCAGAGGCAGTCGTCAAGGAGTGCTCGTCAGCACTCCACCCAGCTGACAGCCAGGCCGCCCCGTGAAGTCTCTTTGTATTTGTCGTGCATGTCGGCACCGGTATCGCGCATGGTGCGGATCACCCGGTCCAGGGAGATGAAGTGTTTACCGTCGCCGCGCAGGGCCATCTGGGTGGCGTTGATCGCCTTCACGGCGGCAATCGCGTTGCGCTCGATGCACGGCACTTGAACCAGCCCGCCGACCGGGTCGCAGGTCAGGCCGAGGTTATGTTCCAGGCCGATTTCGGCGGCGTTTTCCAGTTGTTCGGGCGTCGCGCCCAGCACATCGGCCAAACCGGCCGCTGCCATGGCGCAGGCCGAGCCGACCTCACCCTGGCAGCCGACTTCGGCACCGGAGATCGAGGCGTTTTTCTTGCACAGGATGCCCACCGACGCGGCGGCGAGGAAGAAATTCACCACGTCGTCGTCCGTGGCCTCGGGGTTGAATTTCATGTAGTAGTGCAGCACTGCGGGAATGATCCCCGCTGCGCCGTTGGTCGGTGCGGTCACCATGCGTCCGCCTGCGGCGTTTTCTTCGTTCACGGCCAGGGCAAACAGGTTCACCCATTCCATTGCCGAGAGGGTCGAGCTGATGACGTTCGGCTTGCCGATTTCCAGCAGGCTGCGGTGCAGTTTCGCGGCACGTCGTGGCACATCGAGGCCACCGGGCAACACGCCTTCATGGCGCAGGCCTTGCTCCACGCATTCGCGCATTACCGACCAGATGTGCAGCAAGCCCTGGCGGATTTCCGCGTCGCTGCGCCAGGCGCGTTCGTTGGCCATCATCAGCTCGGAAACCCGCAGGCCGTGCTGGTTGCACAGCGACAGCAATTCCACGGCACTGGAAAATTCGTACGGCAACACTACGTCGCTGGCGGCCGGCACGCCCGACTCGGCTTCGGCCGCTTCGACGATGAAACCGCCGCCGACCGAGTAGTAGGTTTGTTCCCACAGTAGGCCGTTTTCGCCAAAGGCTGTCAGCGACATGGCGTTAGGGTGGTAAGGCAGGCTTTCGTCGAGCAGCAGCAAGTCGCGCTGCCAGTCGAAGGCAATGCTCATGCGACCGGCCAGCAGCAGTTCACCGTTTTCACGTAACTGCTGAATGCGCGGGCCGATGCTGGTGGGGTCGACGCTGTCGGGCCATTCGCCCATCAGGCCCATGACGCAGGCGCGGTCGGTGGCATGGCCGACGCCGGTGGCGGACAGAGAGCCGTAGAGCCGGACTTCCACGCGCCTGACATCGCCCAGCAAACCTTGGTCAAACAGCGATTGGGCGAAGGTGGCGGCGGCGCGCATCGGGCCGACGGTGTGGGAGCTGGACGGACCGATACCGACCTTGAATAGATCAAAAACACTGATAGCCATGCTAAAGCCTTACAAGCAATGGAGTAGGAATCGCTGCCATTTTTTGTAGGACAAGCGCAATGTCGGCGATACTGCCTACGTCGGTCAGCAGTGACCAACGAAATTTCCTAAGACAGGCTTTAGCAGGACTAAACGATGAGTCGTCAATTTCATGCCCAGACCTATGTCTGGCTGCATGTGTTTTCTTGTGCGGCGCGGCACTTGTCGTTCACGCGGTGTGCCGAAGAGTTGCACATCACCCCTGGCGCAGTGAGCCAGCAGATCCGCCAGTTGGAAGAACGCCTGGGTTTTCGACTGTTCCATCGACGTGCCCGAGGCGTCGAGTTGAGCGCCGAAGGCCAGCGCCTGGCGATTACCGTCAACGAAGCCTACGGCAGCATCGACGCCGAACTGAGTCGGCTGGACGCCGGGATGATCAGCGGCACGTTGCGTTTGCGTTCGATCCCCTCGTTTCTGGGCAAGTGGCTGACCCCGCGCCTGCCGCGTTTGCAGCAACGGTTTCCGGATATCCAGTTGCGGTTGGTGGCCGAGGACAGCAGCGTGGCGCTGCACGAAGGTGACTTCGACCTGGCCATCGACCTGAACGACGGCAGCTATCCGGGGCTGTTATCCACAGCCTTGCTCGATGAGCAGATTTTCCCGGTGTGTGCGCCGGGTCTGCTGCGTGGTCGCCCGCCACTGCATGGGCCGGCGGACCTGGTGCATTTTCCGTTGTTGCACGACATCACCGCCTGGCGTGGCAGCTATGAATATGCGGAATGGGAGTTCTACCTCAATGCCATCGGTTTCGACGGGGCAGAGGTGCGACGCGGGCATACCTTCAATCGTAATCACCTGACCATCGAGGCGGCGATTGCCGGCATGGGCGTGGCGATTGCCCGGCGCACGCTGCTCAACGATGAATTGGAACGCGGTACTTTGATCGTGCCGTTCGGTGTCGCGGTGCCCAATTACAAACGTTATGTGCTGCTGTATTCGCCGGGCGCATTAAGCCATCCGGGCGTACGCGCGGTGCATGACTGGCTGGTGGAAGAAGCGGAAATATTTCGCGGTTTGCACCCTTTGGGCGAGGGGCAGTTGTGAGGAATTGTTGCAGTAGAGCAGGGCGACCCAACTCCCGACCTTAACAGCGCTTTTGTCGGTTGTCCGGCTTTATTTGCGTCTGAAAAATTATCTTTTTTTAGGGGTTGAATTGTTTCTCCGTCTGCCCAACTCTGTAGTCAAGAGGTCACGGACACCCGGTTTCAAACACTGCACCGGACCTCTCGCGAGCTAGCTGAAATAAGGGAAGAACTATGCAAATCCAAGTCAATAGCGACAACCATATTCAAAGCAGCATCCGACTGGAGGAGTGGGTACGTACTACCATTGAGAGCACGCTCGAACGTTATGAAGAGGACCTGACACGGATCGAAGTCCACCTGCGGGACGAGAACGGCGATAAACCCGGACCACACGACATGCGCTGCCAGCTTGAAGCGCGGCCAAAAGGCCACCAACCGGTTTCCGTGACTCATAAAGCCGACACCCTGGAACAGGCCATCGAAGGGGCGGCCACCAAGCTCGAACACGCGCTGGAACACCTGTTTGGCAAACTGCGCGGTAAACGCGCCACAGTGACGCCACTGCCGACAGGCGCTCATGCCGATGCGCTGCTTGAAGAAGAATTTCTCGAGAACGAACAGGCCGCGCTCAATAGCTGACGCCTGACATACCTTTACCACCCCAATGAAAACGGGCCTGCCATTGCAGGCCCGTTTTGTTTGTGCCCAGGCATGGCGCGTAGCGCAACCAGCTTTACGGCGATGAACCCAAAGGCACTTGATGAAGCCCGCGATATAGATCGCCGGCGTAAAGTCGGAGAGACGCTAGGGCTGCTGGCCGGCGTTCCTTGTCGGGCGCTTGTGGAGCGAGGGCCAGTTACTGGCCTATGCATTTGACTACGAACAGACCGTGAAGGGACGACTTGTTCCTGCACCGTTGGAAACAACGCCTGGACCCAAACCGATATAAGTCAACCGGCCCAGCCCCGAGATAATGGGGCTGGGTTTTGATCGGCAATAGAGGCGGGGAGTGTCAGCTATCGCTTCCTTTCTGGTGTGTGCCGGGCATTGATGTCACTCAGAACGCCACCGATGTCTGCACATACAAGGTCCGTGGTTCGCCCACGTATTTGCCCATGTTGTTGTCATCGAACGAGCGCGTGAAGTACTGGTGGTTGAGGATGTTTTTCACCCCTACGGCGACGTTCAGGTCCGACAGTTGCGGGCCAAAATCATAGGCCGCCCGGCTGCTGAACAGCATGTAGCCAGGGATCTTGCCTGCGTTGCCGGCCTTGCTTTCCTTGACAGTGTTGGCGTTGTCGGCGAACTGGTCGCTCTGGTAGCTGCTGTCCAGGTTCAGTTTCCACTGGCCTTCGGTGTAACCGATGCCCAGCGTTCCTTTGTGTCGGGAAGAGAACGGCACGCGGTTGCCCTTGTTTGGCCCGTCTTCGCGGATGCTCGCGTCAACGAACGCGTAGGTGGCATAGACATCGAAGCCGGCCAGTGCCGGGTTCAAACCGTCGAGTGCATAGTTGATGCTGGACTCGATGCCCTGGTGGCGGGTTTCACCACGGGCGATCACCGTATCGGTGGTTTGATTGCTTTCGTACTGGTTGTCGAAGTTGATCAGGAACGCACCGATTTCGGCCCGCAGGTTGCCGTTGTCGTAACGGGTCCCAAGCTCCCAGGTGCGAGCCTTTTCCGGTTTGACTTCACCCTTGTCGACGCGTTTGCGCATCTGGCTGTACTGCACGCTGCCGAACGAGCCTTCGGTGTTGGCGTAGAGGTTCCAGCTGTCGTTTAGGTGGTACAAGACGTTCAAGGCCGGCAGGGCGGTGTTGTAGCTGCCCTGGTATTTGGCGTTGGCGAGGTGGTCGGTTTGCTGCGAGTCGATCATTTCGTAGCGGATACCGGGCGTGATGGTCCACTTGCCGATATCGATGCGGTCATCGAGGAAAATCGCGTGGGCCTCGGTGCTGCCACGGGTATTGCGATCACGCTTGCTGCCGGTGGTCGGTAATTCATTGGCGGCGATGGGCGTGGTGAAGCGCTGTTCGTGGCCGGCCTCGTTGATGTAACGGTAACCGAGGCCTACTTCGTGCACGGTTTCGCCCAAATCGAAGCCCTGGGCGAAACGGCTTTCCAGGCCACGTACCCAGTATTCGCGAGGTGACAGCGAGAGGAACTTGGTCTGGTCCAGGTAACCGTTGCGCAGGGTCTTGGTGAAGAAGCTGTTGACCGTGAATTCGCGGCGATCTTCCTGGTAACGATAGCCGACATTGAACATCGTCCTGCGCCCCCAGAACTGATCGTTCGGGCGTGTCGACTGGTACGGGTCGGCCTTGTAGTCGGCGACGTTCAGGCCACCCGGCATGTCAGCCTTGCCTTCGTAATACTGGGCGGTGGCGTTGAAGCTGTTCGCCTCGTCGAGCTGGTACTTGCCCTTGAGGATCAGGTCGTCGATTTCGGTGTCGCTGTGTTCGCGCCAGTCGCCACCGCGTGTGCCGGAATACAGCAGCGCGCCGCCCAGGCCATTGTCGGCGGTGCCACCGGCCAGCAGATTGCCGGTTGTCTTGAAGCCGTCATGGCTGGAAGACGGGCTGGTTTCGGTCTGGAACCCTCCTTTGACGGTGGGCGCATCCGGGATAGCCCGGGTTACGAAGTTGACGATCCCGCCAACGTTTTGCGGGCCATAACGCACTGCGCCACCGCCGCGTACCACGTCGACCGCGTCCATGTTGCCCATGCTGATCGGCGCGAACGACAACTGTGGCTGGCCGTACGGCGCGAACGGTACAGGAATGCCGTCCATCAGCACTGTGGAGCGCGAGGCCAGGCGAGGGTTGAGGCCGCGAATCCCGAAGTTCAGCGCCATGTCGTGGCTGCCGGTGCCGTTGTTGTCCGGTGCGTTGACGCCGGGGATCCGGTTCAGGACGTCACGGGCCTGGGTCGCGCCCTGGCGTTCGAATTCCTCGCGACGGATCACGTCACGGGCACCGGGGTGTTCGAATACATTGGTTTGCGCCGCATCGCCCAACCAGTCGCCGACCACGTTGGATGCGCCCAACTCGACGGCAGCCCCCGCACTGGCCGGTTGCAGGCTGAACGCGTTGTTGCCTTCGGCGCGGGCTTGCAGGCCGGTGCCTTCGAGGAGTTTTTTCAGGCCTTCCTCGGCGTCGAAGTTGCCGTTCAGGCCATGGCTTTGCACACCGCTGGTGACCTGCGAGCCGAAGGAAATCAGCACGCCTGCTTCACGCCCGAATTGGTTCAGGGCACTTTCCAGCGAGGCCGGCGCGATCTGGTACGGCTTGGCCTCGCCGGCAAAGGCTTGCGGCAGTATGGCAAGGCCCAGGCTGGCGCCCAGCAGAAGGTGGCGCAGTGAACGGGCAAGCGGGGTGAGGCGAGAGGGCTGAGCGGGCATGCGGACGATCCTGAGAAGGAGGGAATCAAGGTGGCTTTCCTTCTCTGTCACGCCAGATCTGAAAAACGGCTCACGTAGTACGAATTAATTTCGATGATCGCTTTCTGTGGCGAGGGTTCAGGCCCTCGCCTCAACGGTCACCCAATAGCGGGTAAAGCGCTTCACGGTTACCGGCAAACTGATTTCCAGCAGGTCGAGAATGCGTTCGCTGTCATCCAGCGGATAACTGCCGGAAATCAGCAGGTCGGCCACCTTGGCGTCGCAATGGAGTTGGCCACGGCGATAGCGACCGAGTTCGTCGAGGAAGTCCGCCAAGCGCATGTGCGCCGCCACCAGCATGCCGTCGGCCCACGCGCCGCTGTTGGCGTCCAGGGCTCGCGAAGGTTCTGCACCCTGGGCGCTGAAGCTCAATTGCCGGGATTTTTCGATGCGCAGCGACGCGCCGTGCTCCGGCAGTAATTCCACTCTGCCGTCGAACACCGACACTTGCGTGCGGGTGCTGAACTGGCGGACGTTCAATCGAGCACCTTGAGCCTGCAACAGGCCTTGGGCGGTCTGCACCTGAAGCGGTCGGCTGTCAGCGGCGCCGGTCAGGAGGATCTCGCCTTCGAGCAGGCGGATCAACCGCTGCTGCCCATCGAAACGCACGTCCACCGAGCTGTTGGTGTTGAGCTGCAACTGGCTGCCATCGCTGAGCTGCCAGGTACGACGCTGACCGATCGGGCTGCGGTAATCCGCAAGCATCGGCGTCAGTGGACTGTGCTCGCGCAGGCCCCAGGTCGCGGCGGAACCGGCCCCGAGAATCAACATCAGTTTCAGTGCCCGACGACGACTGCTGGAGGCCGGTGCATTGAGCGTTGCATGGGCCAGCGGTGAATACACACCGCGAAAACGCTGGTTGACCCGCTGAATATGCTCCCACGCCCGTTGGTGTTCGCTGTGGGCGTCCAGCCATTGTTGCCAGGCCAGTTGCTGACGTGGGCTGAGGGGCGCTTCCTGCATTTCGATCAGCCAGTGCACCGCTTGTTCGGCGACTTGCGAAGAAAAGCCCGGCTGAGTGCCGTTGATCGCGGCGTTCACAGGGCAAAGTAGCAGCGCAGGGCTGCCTTGTTCAGATGACGTTTGACCGTGGCGATGGAAATCCCCAGCGTCTGGGCGATCTCGCCGTAACCGAGGCCATCGACCTGCGCGAGCAGGAAGGCGCGCTTGACCGGTCGCGGCAAGCCATCGAGCAGTTGATCGAGCTCCACCAACGTCTGCAGGATGATTGCCTTGTCTTCCTCCGACGGAGCGACGATTTCCGGCAACTGCGCCAGCGCTTGCAGGTAGGCGCGCTCGAGGTCCTGGCGGCGGTAATGGTTGAACAGCACACGCTTGGCAATCGTGGTGAGAAACGCGCGCGGTTCGATGATCTGCGGCGTTTCACGGGCGGTCAGCACCCGCATGAAGGTGTCCTGAGCCAGGTCGGCGGCGCTGTGGGGGCAGCCGAGTTTGTGCCGCAACCAGCCGGTGAGCCAGTTGTGATGGGCGTGATAAAGGACTTCGACGGTACTGCTCACCGCGAACACTCCGGGCAACCTGGGGATGCTTAAGAGAACAAGAATTGTTCGCATTGTAGAGGTGAGTGCTGGTTTTGGGCAATCGCCTGTGACCGATAGAACGGCGTGTGTCTCATCAGTCTGCTTTGCGTATGAGAATATTTATCATTAGTATTGGCGCCTCGTTGCCCCGGTGCAGGTGTCGCACCGTGCTGGATTCCCCTCGTTTCAAGGTCGAAACATGAAAAGCAAACTCGGCGCGCTTCCCGTCTCCTATCGCCTGGCTGTCACGTCGCGGATCTTCGCGGCGGTGTTCGGCGGCTATGCCGTTGCGGCGCTGGCCAGTGTCAGCCTGAGTGTGTGGTTGCCGATCCCGCGTGCCGAAGCCGTGGTCAGCGGGATGATGATGTCGTTTCTGGTGTACCTGGTGGCGGTGCTCTGGTGCTTTGCCTGCCGCACCGCGTGGCAGGCCTGGTTCGGGCTGATGGTGCCGAGCCTGGTGCTGGCGGCGCTGGCCGGGCTCGCCTACGGGATGGGCCACCGATGAAAGAGGGTTTTCGCCAGGCCATGGCCTGGTTGCACACCTGGACCGGGTTGATTTTCGGCTGGCTGCTGTTCGCGATTTTCCTGACCGGCACCCTGTCGTATTTCAAGGACGAGATCAGCCACTGGATGCAACCCGAAGTGCCCATGCGTGCGGTGAGCGCCGACGCCAGCCTGGTGCTGGCGCAGGATTATTTGCAGCAACACGCCAGTGGTGCCTCACGCTGGTTCATTACTTTACCCAACGCTCGTGAGCCGGCGCTCTCGGTCATGTGGCAGGACCCGGCCGCCGAAGGCGAGCGCGGCAACTTCACCGAAAAACTCTTCGACCCGCAAACCGGTACCGAGCTTCACGCCCGCGAAACCCGAGGCGGCGAATTCTTCTACCGCTTCCATTTCCAGCTGCAAATGCCGCACCCGTGGGGCCGCTGGTTATCGACCTCGGCGGCGATGTTGATGTTGGTTGCGCTGATCAGCGGGATCATCACCCACAAGAAAATCTTCAAGGACTTCTTCACCTTCCGTCCGCGCAAGGGGCAGCGTTCGTGGCTCGACGGGCATAACGCACTGGGTGTGCTGGTGCTGCCGTTTCACCTGATGATCACCTACAGCAGCCTGGTGATTTTCATGACGATGGTGATGCCGGCGAGCATCCTCGTTTCCTATGACGGCAATACCCGAGGTTTTTTCAACGACATTTTCCCGGACTCTGAAACCGTGCCTGCGGCCGGCAAGCCAGGAACGTTGATGCCCTTGGGGTCGTTGATGGCGCAGGTGCGCGAGCAATGGTCGGGTGGCCGCGTGGCGCAAGTGGAGGTGAACAACCCTGGCGATCTCAATGCGTCGGTGAATGTGTATCGCGACGGGTCCGACCGGGTGGTGCATGAATTCGGCAACCTGGTGTCGTTCAACGGCGTCAGTGGCCAGGTGCTGAACGTATCGCCGGGGCAATCGCTGCCCATGGCGGTTGCCGGAAGTTTCTACGGGTTGCACATGGGGCGTTTTGCCGAACCGGTGCTGCGCTGGCTGTATTTCATCTTTGGCCTGGCGGGCACCGCGATGATCGGCACCGGGCTGGTGCTGTGGCTCGGAAAACGTCAGTTGAAACACGCCAAAAGTGGCGTGATGCCGTTCGAGTTACGGCTGGTGCAGGTGTTGAATGTCGCCGGCATGTCGGGGCTGTTGCTGGCGGTGGCGACGTTCTTCTGGGCCAATCGCCTGTTGCCGCTGGCGCTGGCCGAACGTGCGCAATGGGAAGTGAACAGTTTCTTCATTGCCTGGGGCCTGAGCGTGTTGCACGCGATGCTTCGGCGCGGTCGCGTGGCGTGGGTCGAGCAACTGACCTTGGCGGCGCTGCTGTTTGCCGGCGTGCCGGTGCTCAACGCACTGACCACCGCGCAACACCTTGGTGCCTCCATCCCTCAGGGGGACTGGGCCATGGCCGGTTTCGACCTGACGTGCCTGGGCAGTGGTGTATTTCTGGCCTGGGCCGCGTGGAAAATGCAGCGCTTGGCCACGACTCAAACCGCCGCGAAACCCCGCGCCGAACGGCCTCGGCCGTTGACGCTTGAACAGAAGGTGAGCTGAATGCTGTTGGCGCTGCTGCTCTGCTACACGGGTTTCACTGCATTGTGCCTCTCCTTGGATCGGCACCACGCCGAGGTGCTCGGGAAAAAAACGTCGGTTCGGCGTCGGCTGGGTTTGCGCCTTGGCGGCGGGTCGCTGCTGGTGCTGTCGTTGTGGGTGGCGGTGGTGACGTTCGGTTGGAGCCGAGGGCTGGTGGAGTGGTGCGCGGTGCTGATGATCAGCGCTTTGCTGCTGGTCTGGTTGTTGGCGTATCGACCGCGTTGGGCGTTGGCGATGGCTGTGTTGGGTCTGCTTGCCAGCCCGGTCGCCGCGTTTGCGTCGCTGTAGTTCAGGCAACGTTTGATGATTGGCACGCCGCCCGAATTACCTGACCTGGACAACGCCGAAGTGCGGGGCGGTCGTGCGCACTTTCTGCAGGTGTTTCTGTCCCAGCGCTCGCAGATGGAAGCGCTGGTCAGTCGGCGCGTAGGGTGTCGGGCGACGGCGGCGGACCTGGTGCAGGACTTGTTCCTGCGGTTCTGGCGTCGACCGCTGGTGCAGGTTGAAGAGCTCAGCACTTACCTGTTGCGTTGCGCCGGCAACATCGCCATCGACCACTTGCGCAGCGAAGGCGCGCGGGTGCGGGTCAACGAAGGCTGGTTGCCGGAGCAACAGGACAACCAGGGCAGTGAACCGCAAGCGGCGCTGGAAGCGGGCAACGATTTACGCCATGTCGAAACCGCGTTACGCAGCCTTCCCGAGCGCACGCGGCAGATCTTTTTGCTCAATCGCATTCACGGCCGCAAGTACGCCGAAATTGCCAAGGCCATGGGCCTTTCGCAAAGCACCGTGGAAAAACATATGATGCGCGCCCTCGAAGCCTGCAAGGCCAGCCTGCGAGAACCACCGTCGCGCACGCCAGGGAAAGCACCGTGAATCACACCGCCCGCGTCATCCCGACGCCCGATCAGGAGCAAGCCGCGCTGGCCTGGCTGAGCCTGTTGCATGACCAGCCGAGCAGCGGCGATCAGCTCACGTTCAGCCGTTGGTTGCAGGCCGACCCGGCCCATGTCGAGGCGTATGCCCAGGCGCAGGTCGTGTGGGAGTTGAGCGAGGTGCCGGCCCGCACCCTCGCCGACGAAGACGCCTTGGCCTTGCAGGGTTTCCTCGCTGCGATGAACCGTCCCCGGCGCTCCCGTGTGCGGCGCTGGTCAGGGGCGTTGGCGATGGCTGCGTGTTTGCTGTTGATGGTGTCGATGGGGGCCGGGTGGCAGCCGTTGCGTTGGGTCGATGACCTGGGCGCCGACTACGTCTCGGCCCCGGGCGAAATTCGCACTGTAACCCTGGCCGATCAATCTCGCGTGACCCTCGATGCCGACAGCGCGATTGCCGTGGACTTCAGCCACGGTGAGCGGCACATCGAGTTACGGCGCGGCGCCGGTTTTTTCAGCGTGACCCACACCGGCGAGCCCTTCGTGGTGCAGGCCGAACAAGGCGAAGCGCGGGTGTTGGGCACGCAGTTCGAAGTTCGTTTGCAACCGGCCGGGGCGCAGGTGACCGTGTTGTCGGGGCGCGTCGGGGTGACGGCCGGGCAGGGCGCCGCACAGCAGATTCTCACGGCGGGCCAGCAAGTGGCCTATGGCGCCGGTGTCGCCGAACCGTTGCACGCCGTCGACAGCGAGGTCCGACTGGCCTGGCGTCAGGGCTGGTTGAATTACGCCAAGGCACCACTGGGCGAGGTGGTCAATGACCTGCGCCGGTATTACCCCGGCCGTATCCTGCTGCTCGGCGACACGTTGGCCACCCGCCGGGTCAGCGGCAGTTTCCCCCATCAGGACCCGCAAGCGGTGCTCAATTCCCTGCAAGGCGTGCTCGGCTTCGAACAACACAGCGTGCTGGGGCGGTTGATTATCCTGCGCTGAGCCGGGCCTTGCAGGCTCGTCATCCAACCTTCATCTCAATTCCACTGTTCTGTCACTAAACCGTTACAACTCCCGAGGATGATCTGCGCATTCCTGAACAAATGGTCAGGAACAGCCGGAGGGCTCTTTCGTCATTCAGATGATTGAATAAAAGGGAGGTGTGCAATGCGCAGTTGGGATGTCACCCACAAGAAGAAAGCTCATATCGAAATCATCCCGATGATCGATGTGATGATGTTTCTGCTGGTGTTCTTCGTATTAATCAGCCTCAACGTCATTCCCGCAGTGGGCATCAAGACCCAACTGCCCGTCGCCAGTCAGGCGCAACAATTAAAACCGCAAAACAAAGCCATCATTACCCTGGGTCTTGAAGAGCGTCTGCAACTGGACGGCCTGGACATTAATGAAAGTGCCTTGCTGAGCCAACTTAAAGTGCTGAACAACAGCGCCGAAAAGTTGGTGATCATTATCAACAGCGACCAGGGTGTTGAAGTCAAACGGCTGGTGTCGGTGATGGACCTGCTCAAGGGCAATGGCTTCTCTTCCGTTTCTATCGCCACGCGCAAGACCTGACGCCATGTTCAGACTTTATAACGCTCGCAAGTTGATCGCGTGCCTGCTGCCGGCTTGTCTGGTGGTTCTCGTTGTCTACGCCAGCCGCCTGCAGAGTTTGCAGATCAAACCGGTGTACGACGAGAGCACGGTCGAAATCGCGCTGATCGATGCCGCTGATTTATTGGCCACCGTCGAACCCACGCCCGAGCCACCGCCACCCGAGCCTGAGCCCCCGGTGATCGAGCCGGAAATGGTTGAACCGGTGGTCATCGAGCCGCCCAAACCCAAACCGGTGGTCAAGCCACGCCCTCCCGCGCCTAAACCTGTGGTGGTGAAGCAAACGATTGCGCCCCCTGCACCCGCTGCCCCGGCCCCGGTTGCGCCCACGGCGTCACCCGCTGCTGTGGTTGCGAGCGCCGCGCCAAAACCGGCGGCCCCCAACCCGGCGCCGAGCAACGCCACCCAGGAAAGTGCCTACACCGTGGCATTGCGCAGGGAACTGGAAAAACACAAGCAATACCCCAGCGGCCGCGAAGCGTCATTGCAACGCCCCCACGGTGATGTGGTGATCTGGCTGGAAGTTGACCGCTCCGGCAACGTGTTGAACAGCGGCATCGAAAGCAAGGCGCCGAACATGTTGCTCAACCGGGCCGCACAAACCAGTTTGCGCCGCGTGGAGAAAGTCTCGCCGTTTCCCTCCGAGGCATTCTCCGGCAAAGACAAACAACGGTTTACCGCGACCTTCAGTTACAACGTGGAATAGCACTAGCGTGGAATAACCCGCCCTCAACTCTCAATAGATGTAAGTAAGGGACTACCCGTGAAAATCAATAAACTCTATGCCCTGCTATTAGCATCGGGCCTGGGCGGCTTTGCGCCGTTTGTACTGGCTGACGACTCGGTGGATGTGGGCGCGGTGAATGTGGCCGGCAAACAAACCCTGGGCAACGGCCATATGATCAAGGAAGAAAGTGCCAAGTCGCGTTCCACCGTGACCAAGGAAGCCATGGATGAAATGGCGCCCACTTCCAATGGTATCGACAAACTCAAGTACACCCCCGGGATTAACGTTTCCAGCACTGACGCCACTGGTTTGAGTGGCACCAGTTTCACCATGCGCGGGATGAACTCCGATCAGGTCGGCCTTTCTTCCGATGGTTTTCCGATTAACGACTCGGGCGACTACAGCATTTACCCCAACTTGCTGGGCGACCCGGAAAACCTTGCCGAAGTGTTCGTGACCCAAGGTTCTTCCGAAGCCGATGGCCCGCACATCGGTTCCAGCGGCGGCAACATCGGCATGGTGACGATTCGCCCGGAACAGGATTTTGGCATCTTCGCCAAGCAATCCCTGGGCTCGAACAACCTGCAAAAAACGTTCGCACGGGTTAACACCGGCAATCTGGGCGGCTTCAAGACCTGGGTGTCGGCGTCCCATACCGAAGGCGACAAGTGGCGCGGTAAAGGTTCGTTGCTGGCTGACAAGGTGGAATGGAACACCTTGTTTGAAGACGACAACGGCAACTCGACCAACGCCATCGTCAAATACAACCGCCAGGAAAACTACAACTACAACACCCTCAGCAAGGCCCAGTTCGAGAACCAGGGCCGGGGCCTGGATTACGCTGAAAAGACTGTCTACAACAAGGCCGGTCAGGTGCTGCAATCCTACAAGCTCAACCGCAACCCGTTCGAAAGCGTGACCGCGTCCGTGACCCAGCGCTTTCAACTGCGCGATGACCTGACGCTGACGTTCAACCCCTATTACGTCTGGTCCAGCGGCGGCAGTTTCAGCGGCCAGACCGCGAGCACCGTCACCAGCACCTCAAGCAAGGCGGGCAACTACGACCTCAAGGGGCTGGGCGCCAACACCTATTATCGGCCGTCATGGACCGAGACCTGGCGCCCTGGCATGACCAGCAAACTGAAATGGGACATCAACGAGGAACACAGCCTGGACGTCGGCTACTGGTACGAGCGCGCACGCCAGCGCCAGACCCAGCCGTTCATCGCGATCAATCCGGGTGGCAGCCCGGTGGACATCTGGGGTGACTATGGTGCTTCCAATCAACTGGTGGACCGCAACGGCAAGACCGTTCAGGGCCGTCACCAGTACACCGTGACACCGGCGCAGAAACTCTGGGTGCAGGACACCTGGCTGGCGACCCCGGACCTGACCCTGACCGGTGCCCTGGCGTATCAGTACGTCGAGCGCGATGGCAACAACCTGGGCAGCCTCACCGACAAACCGGAGAAGAAAGACGCCCGCTACCATCAGTTCCTGCCCAGCTTCAGCGCCAAGTATCAGGTCGATGCGGCCAACCAGGCGTTCTACAACGTCACCCGCAACATGCGCACACCGCCCAACTACGTGCTGTACAACAAGGGTGATTCGTTCAGCCTCAAGCCTGAGTTGAGCTGGAACCAGGAGCTGGGCTGGCGCTACAGCGAAGACGCCATGGCGCTGAGTGCGAGCCTGTTCTACATCACCTTCAAGGAACGGCAGCTGTCGAGTACCGACCTGAATGGCGACTACGTGGTGACCAACGTCGGCGACGTGACCAACAAAGGCCTGGAACTGGAGTGGAGCGGCCTGCTGCCGCACAACTTCAACTACTACGCCTCGTACACCTACACCGAGTCTGAGCAGCAGGACGATTTGCGCAACAAGGGCGTGTTGTTGCCCACCTCCGGCAAGCAACTGGCCAACGTGCCGCAGAACATGTTCAACCTGAGCCTGGGTTATGACGATGGCCGTTACTACGGCAACGTCGCGGGCAAATACGTGGGCAGTTACTACGGTGATTTGACCAACGACGAGAAGATTGCCGGGCGTACCGTGGTCGACCTCAATAGCGGCGTGCGCCTGCCAGTGGACAAAAAACTGCTGAAGTCCGCGACCCTACGTTTCTCGATGCTCAACGTGTTCGACAAGGAATATTTGTCCTCCACGCGCACGGTGTCGTTCAACTCGCAAAAGACCAATGGCCTGGCGCCGAGCACTGCGTACTACAACGTCGGCGAAGAACGCACGGCCGTGGTTTCGCTGGAAGCGGCGTTCTGATTTCTGCTGAATTCGTCCCTACACGAGGGTTTACCGATGGACATGAATCTGCTGCACGACATCACCTTCTACACCATGTACGGCGCGGCCGCGATTGCTGCTTTCATCGCCGTGGAACGTGGCATTTACTTCAGTTTCAGCCTGCGTCAGGCAAAAAAACTCGAAGCGGTGCTCAACCCTTCCATGCACGCGGTCGAGGACTTGCCCGCCGCTTTGCGTCAGCGCAACAGCCTGCCGCTGGAAATGCTCGACAGCCTGTTTGCACATAAGCAGGGGCTGGCCAGCCACAAGGACCTGGAGGACCTCAGCGAGTCGATCTACATTGCAACCCGCAGCAAGCTGATGCATGGTTTGTGGCTGCTCGAAACCGTGGTTACCGCTGCGCCGTTGCTGGGCTTGCTGGGCACCATTCTGGGGATCATCGACACCTTCAAGGCCTTGGCCGAGACCGGTGTGTCCGATCCGGGCGAGGTTTCCAAAGGCATCGGCACCGCGTTGTACGCCACGGCACTGGGGATCGCGATTGCCCTGGGCAGCATGATTTTCCATAACCACTTTCAGGACCGGGTGGAGCGCATTACCGACCACCTGAAAATCCTGTTGCTGCGCGCCGGCATGGGCACGGCGCTCAAGGTGGTCGAGACGCCTCGTGCCATAAACGGGCAGTTGCAACCGGCCTGACCCCGTTGGGTTGGGCAGGGGCCTCGGGTTTTACCCGGGGCCGTTCTTTTTGCGCATGCGATGGGTGAATTTCATCGCGCGCGATGGGCAGGTCTTTCGCTTACAGAGAAAAGGATTTTCGGATGTCCCGTTTCGCCTCATTCCCACGGCAGGTCGGTGCTGTTGCATTGGCTGTCGCTGTGCTGGGCGGTTGCGCCCACATTCAACCTCCCGCGCAACCGGTCGCCGTGAACATCGTGGCGATCAATGACCTGCACGGTTATTTACAGGCCAACCCCTACGCCTTTCGTGATGCCAACGCCGAAGGTGGCGTACGCCGGATGCAGGCCGGTGGCGTGGCGACCCTCGGCGGCATGCTGACGCAGTTGCGCAAGGACGACCCGCAGTTGCTGTTCATCGGCGCTGGCGACCTGGTGGGCGGCAGCCCGCCGTTGTCGGCGATGTGGGCCGACGAACCGACGCTCGAAGCGCTGCGGCATATGAACATGAAACTCAGCGCCATCGGCAACCATGAACTGGACAACGGTAAGGCCGAATTCCTGCGCCAGCTCAAGGGCGGCTGCGAGTCTTCGCGTCCGACCAAGGCTTGCCAGTTTCGCCCCACCTATCCGGGCAGCGGCTTCCCGTACCTGGCGGCGAACCTGATGGATACCGACACCGGCAAGCCGTTGTTGCCGGCGTACCGCATCGAAGAGGTCAAGGGCCAGAAAATCGCGTTTGTCGGCGCGGTGCTGCGCGACGTGGCCTCGGTGGTCAGCGCCAAGGGCATGCGGGGCTTGAGCGTCGAGGACGAAGCCGAGTCGATCAACCGGCTGATTCCCGAACTCAACCGGCAGGGCGTCAACGCGATTGTCGCGGTGGTGCACCAGGGCGGCGCGACGCCCGAGCCGTTCGACAAGCAGGATTGCTCGCAACTGAGTGGCGACATCGTGGACGTGGCCAAGCGTCTGGACCCGGCGGTGGATGTGTTGATTACCGGGCATTCCCACCAAGGCTACCTGTGCAAGGTCGGTCCGTTGCTGGTCACCCAGGGCAATTCGTATGGGCACCTGATGACCCACCTGACCCTCGACATCACCCCCGGAAAGCATCAGGTCACGCGGGTTCAGGCGACTAACTTGTTGGCCGATCCGGCGCAGTACCCGGCCGATCCGCAGATGGCCGCCCTGGAGCAGGAAGTGCAAACCCGCAGCAACACGGTGCTGCTCAAACCGGTGGGCGCCATTGCCGCGTCCCCCATCACCCGTGCGGCAGATGCGGGCGGCGCGACACCACTGGGTGACCTGATTGCCGACGCGCAACTGGCCACGGGCGCTGCACACGGGGCGCATGTCGCGTTCATGAACAACGGCGGCATTCGCGGCGACTTCGCCCTGCTGCCTGGCCAGCAGCGCCTCAACTACGGGCAAGTGGCGACCGTGCAGCCGTTCAACAACAACCTGATCGCGTTCGACCTCAGCGGCCGGCAGATCGAGCAACTGCTCAACCAGCAATGGAAGGCCGAAGACGACGTCAATGTGCTGCAAGTGTCCAAGGGGTTCAGCTACCGCTGGGACGCCACGCGCCCGCTGGCCAGCCGTGTCGTGCCGGGCAGCATTCGTCTCGACGGCAAGGCCTTGCAGCCCCAGCGCGTTTATCGCGTGGTGGTGAACGCGTTTCTCGCGGATGGCGGCGACCGCTTCACGGTGTTCAAGCAAGGCGTCAACCGTAGCGACCTCGGTGTGACCGACCTCGATGGCCTGATCGATTACCTGCAACGCATGGATCAGCAGGGCAAACCGATAGGCGCGGCGCTCAGTGCCGGGCGGATTGTGAAGGTCAACTAACCCGGTCGCGGGAGCCTTCCCACGCTCCCACATGGGAAGGCATCCGGTGACGCTCTGCGGGCTAACGGCAAATAATTTCAAAAAAACGATGAGGTAAACCCGGGCGACATCCGTGTAGTGCTTGAAAGTGCGAGTGATTCGCATCCGTAGCGGTTCTACACACAGGTCGTGAGCAATGAAGTCCAGGGCAAACTCGGTGGCAGGCAGTTCGGTCAAACAATGGTTCGGTGTTTGGGCAGTGGCCATTTCGGCGCTGGCCTTGTTACCGCTGAACGTGGCGCTTGCGGCGCAGACCGCCGAACAACACAGCGCACTGTTTACCTTCAGCATCGCGGCCAAGCCGCTGCCTCAAGCCTTGAGCGACTTCAGCCGGGTTACCGGTATTAGCGTGGTCTACACCGACGAGGCGCCGTATGGCCTCAACGCGCCGGCCGTCAACGGTCAGATGAGCGCCGAGCAGGCCATGCAACGGTTGCTGAGCGCGTCCGGTTTCACCTTCCGCCGTACCGACGCCCGAACCTTGGCCCTGGAGCCGATGCCTACGGCGGGCACCTTGAACCTTGGCGCGACCACCATCACCTCGGTCGCACAGCAACCGATGACGTATCAACCGCCGTCCACCACCTCGGTGGCGCGCTCGTCGGCGTCGCTTCAGGAAATTGCGCAGACCATCAACGTGGTGCCGGCCCAGGTCTTGCGCGACCAGGTGCCGCGTAATCTGGACGATGCGCTGGCCAATGTCAGCGGCATCACCCAGGGCAACACCTTGGGCAACAGCCTGGATGCGGTGATGATTCGCGGCTTTGGCGATAACCGAAACGGCTCGATCATGCGCGACGGCATGCCGCTGGTGCAGGGTCGAAGCCTGGATGCCACCGTGGACCGGGTTGAAGTGCTCAAGGGCCCGGCGTCCTTGCTCTACGGCATCCAGGACCCGGGCGGTGTGGTGAACCTGGTCAGCAAGCAGCCGCAATTGCAGGCCTACAACGCCGTGACCCTGCGGGGTTCGACTTACGGTAACGGCAAGCATGGCAGCGGCGGTGGGCTCGACAGCACCGGCGCGCTCGGGGACTCCGGCCTGGCCTACCGCATGGTGCTCGACCACGAGGATGAAGATTACTGGCGCAATTTCGGCACCAACCGCCAGACGCTGATCGCACCGTCCCTGGCCTGGTTTGGCGAAAACACCCAACTGTTACTCGCTTATGAGCACCGTGAATTCCTCACGCCGTTCGACCGTGGAACCGCGATTGACCCGCGCACCCATCACCCGCTGAATATCCCGAGCGAGCGTCGGCTTGATGAACCGTTCAATAATCTGGAAGGCCGTTCGGACCTGTACCACTTCCAGGCCGACCACGAACTCAATGACAACTGGAAAGCCCATTTCGGCTACAGCTGGAACCGCGAAACCTACGACGCCAGCCAGGTCCGGCTCGTGTCGATCAACCCCGCCAAGGGCACACTGACCCGCAGCATGGACGGCACTCAGGGCGCCATCAGCACCGACCGTTTTGCCACCGTCAGCCTGGAAGGCAAGGTCGACGTCGCCAGCCTGCAGCACGATCTGGTATTCGGTTTAGATGACGAATACCGCAAGTATTACCGCGCAGATTTGATCCGGCAGAAGAGCAAGTACCCGACCTTCAGTTACCTGAACCCGGTTTACGGTCGTGAAGTCGCGGGCAGCACGGTCAGCCCGGCCGACAGCGCCCAGACCGACCTGCTGCGCAGTGACTCGCTGTTCCTGCAGGACTCGATTCACTTGAACGAGCAATGGATCCTGGTGGCGGGCGCCCGCTTCCAGGCGTACGACCAGTACGCGGGCAAGGGGCGACCGTTCAAGGCCAACACCGACAGCAACGGCCAGAAGTGGGTGCCGCGTGCCGGCCTGGTGTATCGCTACACCGATGAGTTGTCGTTCTACGGCAGCTACACCGAGTCCTTCAAACCCAACTCGACCATTGCTCCGTTGAGCGGCAGTACCCAGGTGCTGGATGGCAGCGTGGCGCCGGAAGAATCCAGGTCCTGGGAGTTGGGAGCCAGGCTCGACATGCCGGGCCGTGTGACTGGCAACATCGCCCTGTTCGACATCAAGAAGCGCAACGTGATGGTCTCCAACTCCGCCGACCCGAACAACATCGCCTACAGCGCGGCCGGCGAAGTACGTTCCCGGGGCCTGGAAGTGGACCTGATGGGCCAGTTGAGCGAGCGCTGGAGCCTGATCGGCAGCTACGCCTACACCGATGCCGAAGTCACCCAGGACCCGGTCCTCAAAGGCAAGCCATTGCAAAACGTGGCGAAGAACACCGGCGCGCTGTCGGCGGTCTACGACTTCGGCAGCCTCATCGGCGGTGATCAATTGCGAGTGGGGGCGGGCGCGCGGTATGTCGGTGAGCGGGCCGGCAACGCGGTGGACGATTTCCAGTTGCCGAGCTACACCGTGGCGGACGCGTTCGCTACCTACGACACCCAACTCGACGGGCAGAAGGTCAAGTTCCAGCTCAACGTGAAGAACCTGTTTGATCGCACCTATTACACCTCGGCGGCGAGCCGGTTCTTTGTGTCGATGGGCGATTCGCGGCAGGTGTCGTTGTCCAGTACCCTGGAGTTCTGACGGTTAGCGCAAAAACGCCTGGCGGTATTCGCCGGGCGTTCCTTTCATGGCTTGCTTAAAACGGTTAGTGAAATGGCTGGCGCTGGCAAAGCCGCAGGCCAGTGCGATGTCGCCCAACGGCTGGGCAGTGCTGCGCAGCAACTGCCGCGCATGAGACAGGCGCCGGGCCAACAGGTATTGATGGGGCGGCAGGCCAAAGCTCTGGCGAAACATCCGGGCGAAGTGATATTCCGACAACGCACACAGGCCCGCCAACTGACCCAGGCTGATGGGGTCGGCCAAATGGTTGTCGATGTATTCGATCAGATGCCGGCGCTGATAGGCGGCCAGGCCACCCCTCAAACGTAAACCCTGGCGCAGGCCAACCTGGCTGAGCAAGGTATGGCTGAGCATTTCATGGGCCAGGCTGCTGGTCAGCAGGCGTTCGCCGGGCTCGTTCCAGTTCAACTGAATCAACTGACGAAAGCGCCAGGCTTGCTGTGCGTCCTCAAGGAATGTGCTTTCGCGCAGTTGCAGCTCGCGGGGTTCGCGGTCGAGCAAGGTTACGCAGCCGAGGGCGAAGTGCTCGGGGCTGAAGTAAAGGTGCGCCAGGCGGATTTCGCCGTTGATCACCCACGCGGACTGGTGTTCGGCGGGCAGGATGCACAGTTTGTCCGGGCCGCCCTTGGTGCCGGGTGATTCGCGGCGAAAGGTCCCGGTGCCCCCGGCGATGTAGCAGGACAGGGTGTGATGGCCCGGCGCTTCATACTCTTGGGCGTCGTGATGGTTGCTCCACAAGGCTGCGGCCATGCCGTCACCGAGCTCGGCGCTGTGCTCCAGGCGAGCATTGGGCGAGCGGTTGAGGGCTTGAAAGACTTGCAGGGTTTCCAGTGCGGGCATGATCGTTTCTCCAACGCCTTGCATCCTACCCTGTCACCTTCGCGCTGCCAGCCTGTGCACCTGCAAAAGCGCAAGTTTATGCAAGCGCGTGGCACGGTGGGCGGGGGAGACTGCAGGCATTACTCAGGAGTTGCCGTCATGAACCTCTCGTTATACCTGCTCACCGTGCTGATCTGGGGCACCACCTGGATTGCCTTGAAACTGCAACTGGGGGTGGTGGCGATACCGGTGTCGATCGTCTATCGCTTCGGCCTCGCGGCGCTGGTGCTGTTCGTGATGTTGCTGCTCAGCCGGCGCCTGCAAGTGATGAACCGGCGCGGGCACTTGATCTGTCTGGCCCAGGGGCTGTGCCTGTTCTGTATCAACTTCATGTGTTTCCTCACCGCCAGCCAGTGGATTCCCAGTGGCTTGGTGGCGGTGGTGTTTTCCACCGCGACGTTGTGGAACGCCTTGAACGCACGGGTGTTCTTCAGTCAGAAAATCGCCCGCAATGTGTTGATGGGCGGGGCGCTGGGGTTGTTCGGGTTGGGCCTGCTGTTCTGGCCGGAGCTGGCGGGGCATACCGCGAGCCCGCAAACCCTGCTGGGCCTTGGCCTGGCCTTGTTGGGCACCTTGTGTTTCTCGGCGGGCAACATGCTGTCCAGCCTGCAACAGAAAGCCGGCCTCAAACCGTTGACCACCAATGCCTGGGGCATGGCCTACGGCGCCGCGATGCTGTCGGTGTATTGCCTGGTCAAGGGCATTCCCTTCGACATGGAATGGAACACCCGCTACATCGGTTCGTTGCTGTACCTGGTGATTCCCGGCTCGGTCATCGGGTTTACCGCCTACCTGACGCTGGTCGGGCGCATGGGCCCAGAGCGCGCCGCGTATTGCACGGTGCTGTTCCCGGTGGTGGCGTTGAACGTGTCGGCGTTTGCCGAGGGGTATCAATGGACTGCGCCCGCACTCGCCGGGCTGGTACTGGTGATGCTGGGGAACGTACTGGTGTTCCGCAAACCGAAACCGGCCGTGATACCGGCAAACAGCAAAATGGCCTGATTGAACAATGCGTCTCAGTGATCGTTCTTCATGGCCAGAAAGAACAGCGCGGGCATCAGGAACTCAACGATGCCGCGCGACCACCCCATGGCGTTCCATTGCGGGGAAGAGTCCATGTCGAACCATTCGTTACCGATAACCTGCAAGATGAAGTAGTAAATAAAGATCGCAATCATAAAACCCACGACGGCAAACTTTTTTGCCTCGTGGAACTCTTTGCGGGGGGCATTGATTTTACGGTAGAGCTGATAGGTTCCCAGCAGGCAACAGACCGTGAAGATGCTTTCCAGGGTCATGATCATCCAATAGAACCGATGGTGCATCATCTCGGAAGTAATGGCGCGATACATCAGTGAGCCAGTTCCTCGCGTGGTGTCCATGCTGAGGATGTGCCCGACGAATTCATAGTTGGAGGGATAGTCGGTCAAGTTGCTGAATACAACCAGTGCTCCAAATATACCCACCATGAAAACAAGGGTTAGTTTGCACCACCTTATCAGGTGGGCTGTGGTCAAGATGCGCATGTTGTGACTTCTCCGGAAGTAAGGTTCGCGAGGGGCGAATAACAGGGTCTGGAGTTTATAGTGCGGGTGCTGGCCGTGAGCGGGGACTGAATTGCAAGTTATGTCGACACGCAACAAGTTAGATGAAGCGTTGATAACTAATGGACGGTATTGTCGAGTGCCAAGTTTATTGGCAGCCGTCATGAAGTGTGGGTGTTGATTCCACGGCAAGAAGCGGCACGTCGGTTGGGACATGCCGCGGGTTAATCAGCCCTTCCACACCTGCGGGTTCACCAGGTCCTGTGGCCGCTCACCCAGCAGCGCGCTGCGCAGGTTCGCCACTGCGCGGTGGGCCATGGCGTCGCGGGTCTCAAAGGTGGCCGAGCCGATGTGCGGCAAGGTGACAGCGTTTTTCAGCTGGAACAACGGTGACTCCGCCAGCGGCTCCTGCTCGTAGACATCCAGCCCCGCCCCGCGAATCCGCTGGGTTTGCAAGGCTTCGATCAGCGCCGGTTCATCCACCACCGGCCCTCGGGAAATGTTCACCAGGATGGCGCCGGGCTTCATCAAGGCCAGCTCGCGATGGCTGATCAGGTGCCGGGTTTTGTCGCTGAGCGGCACCACCAGGCAAACGAAATCGGCTTCGCCAAGCAACTGGTCGAGGCTGCGCAACTGAGCGCCAAGCTCTTGTTCCAGCGCGCTCTTGCGGCTGTTGCCGCTGTAGAGAATCGGCATGTTGAAGCCCAGCCGACCGCGCCGAGCGATGGCCGCACCGATGTTGCCCATGCCGACGATGCCCAGCGTCTTGCCATGCACATCGCAGCCAAACAGTGGCGCGCCGACACTGGCCTGCCACTGTCCGGCCTTGGTCCAGGCGTCCAGTTCAGCCACGCGTCGGGCGCTGCTCATCAGCAAGGCGAAGGCCAAGTCGGCGGTGCTCTCGGTCAACACGTCCGGGGTATTGGTGAGCATGATCCCGCGCTCGTTGAAATAGTTCAGGTCGTAGTTGTCATAACCCACCGACACGCTGGAGACCACCTCCAGGTTGCTGGCGTTTTCCAGCTGGGCGCGTCCGAGTTTGCGACCGACACCGATCAAACCGTGAGCATGGGGCAGGGCCTCGTTGAACTGCGCATGGATGTCGCCGTGCTTGGGGCTGGGCACGATCACGTCGAAATCCTGTTGCAGGCGCTCGACCATTTCGGGCGAGACACGGCTGAAGGCAAGTACGGTCTTTTTCATCGCTGGAAGGCTCGTCAGGCGGAGGGGGATGCCAGGCAACCTAACACTCCCTGTCGGGGTTTTGCGAGGGTCACACTATTTGGGCGCACACATAACCTGTGGTGAGGGAGCTTGCTCGCGCTCGGCTGCGAAGCAGTCGTCAGTCTTCCATAGCTCATTGACGCGATTGCGAGCGCTGCGCATTCGAGGGAGCAAGCTCCCTCGCTACACTGGATCACATCAATCCTTGCGATCAGTTCGCCAGCCGCGCCCCGCTCAAACTGCCACTCAGCTCATAGGCCGTCAGTTCAGCCTGATGGGCTGCCAGGATCTCTGGCAGCGACCCGCGCAGGTATTCGACCCAGGTCTTGATCTTCGCGTCCAGGTACTGGCGCGAAGGGTAGATGGCGTACAGGTTCAACTCTTGCGAACGGTACTTGGGCATTACCCGCACCAGCGTGCCGTTGCGCAGGCCTTCGATGGCGGCATACACCGGCAGCACGCCAACCCCCATGCCGCTGATGATCGCGGTTTTCATCGCATCGGCCGAGTTCACCAGAAACGGTGAACTGTTGATGGTGACCATTTCCTGGCCTTCCGGGCCGTCGAACAGCCATTTCTCCAGCGGAATCACCGGGCTCACCAGGCGCAGGCAGGCGTGGTTCAGCAGGTCGCTGGGTTTGTGCGCACAGCCATTGGCTTTGACGTAGGCCGGGGACGCACAAACGATGCTGTAGGTGATGCCCAGCCGTTGCGAGACGAACCCCGAATCCGGCAGTTCGCTGGCGAGCACGATCGACACGTCGTAACCCTCGTCCAGCAGGTCCGGCACGCGGTTGGCCATGGTCAGGTCGAAGGTGACGTCCGGGTGGGTCTTGCGATAACGGGCGATGGCGTCGATCACGAAGTGCTGACCGATCCCGGTCATCGTATGCACCTTGAGCTGACCGGCCGGCCGCGCATGGGCGTCGCTGGCCTCGGCTTCGGCTTCTTCGACATAAGCCAGGATCTGTTCGCAGCGCAGCAAATAGCGTTTACCGGCCTCGGTCAGGGCGATGCGACGGGTGGTGCGGTTGAGCAAGCGGGTTTGCAGGTGGGCTTCCAGGTTGGAGACCGCGCGCGAGACGTTGGCTGTCGTTGTATCAAGCTGCACAGCGGCGGCAGTGAAGCTGCCGGCCTCGGCGACACAGCTGAAGGCGCGCATGTTTTGCAAAGTGTCCATGGGGTGCTCTCGGGGGCGATAACAAATTGTGACACGAAGTTGCTGCGTCTTTACAGGCGACTAAAGATGGGATTAGGGATTATCGCGTTAACGGTAACAAAGATTCACAGGAATCCCGGCTTATCGCCATTCGGGCCGCCCCCTAGAATTGCGCCGTTACTGGTGTGTGGGAGCGAGCCTGCTCGCGATGCAAACAACCCGGTGCATCAGGTACATCGTGCCGATGCCATCGCGAGCAGGCTCGCTCCCATAGATAAGTCAGTGTCCACAGGACCTCGTACCTCCCCCCTACTTCCAGGAATTTGCAGCAGTGCCGCGTCGCATCATCAGAGAGCTGAAGACTCTCAGTGTCTGGGCTTTATCGTTAGCAATCAGCGGCTGCATCGGAACCGGAGGAATTGCCCCACAAGGCAAGACACTCGCCGCCAATACCTTGGCCACAGACGACGCTATCCAAAGCGCCGCACAGGACGCACAGTGGCCCACCGCCCACTGGTGGCAGGCCTATGGCGACCCTCAACTCAACGCCTGGGTCGAACATGCCATACAGGGTAGCCCAAGCATGGCCATGGCCGCGGCTCGCGTGCGTCAGGCTAAGTCCATGGCCGGTATCGCCGAGTCGGCCGAGTCGTTGCAGGTCAATGGCCAATCCACCCTCAAGCGTCACAACTGGCCCACCGACCAGTTCTATGGGCCGGGCGAGTTGGCCAACACCACCACCTGGGACAACAACGCCGCGCTGGGTTTCAGCTACGCCCTCGACCTGTGGGGCCGCGAAAGCAATGCTACCGAGCGCGCCGTGGACATGGCCCACATGAGCGCCGCCGAAGCCCGCATGGCGCAGCTCGAATTGCAGAACAACGTGGTGCGCGCCTACATCCAGTTGTCGTTGCATTACGCGCAACGGGACATCGTGGCGGCAACCCTCACTCAGCAACAGCAGATTCTCGACCTGGCGCAAAAGCGCCTGGACGGCGGCATCGGCACCCATTTCGACGTCAGCCAGGCACAAACCCCGCTGCCGGAAACCCATCGGCAGCTGGACGCACTGGACGAAGAAATCGCCTTGAGCCGCAACCAGCTCGCCGCGCTCGCAGGCAAAGGACCGGGGGAGGGCGCGCACTTGCAGCGGCCGTCGTTGTCGCTGGGGGCCGCGCTGAAACTGCCTTCGGCGTTGCCGGCGCAGTTGCTCGGTCAGCGTCCGGACGTGGTCGCCAGCCGTTGGCAAGTGGCGGCGCAGGCGCGCGGTATCGACGTAGCGCACGCCGGTTTTTATCCCAACGTCGATCTGGTCGGCAGCCTCGGCTACATGGCCACGGGCGGTGGCGCGCTGGAGTTTCTGACCGGTAAAAAACTCAACTACAGCGTCGGCCCGGCAATTTCCCTGCCGATCTTCGACGGCGGGCGCTTGCGTTCGGAACTGGGCGAAGCCTCGGCCGGGTATGACATTGCCGTGGCCAGGTACAACCAGACCCTGGTCGATGCGCTGAAAAGCATCTCCGATCAGTTGATCCGCCGCGCGTCCATGGACAAGCAGCAAACCTTCGCCGCCGAGTCGGTGGCCGCGGCACAGAAGACCTACGACATTGCGATGATCGCCTACCAACGCGGCCTCACCGATTACCTCAACGTGCTGAATGCCCAGAGCCTGTTGTTCAAACAGCAGCAGGTGCAGCAGCAGGTCCAGGCCGCACGGTTGAGCGCCCATGCCGAATTGGTGACGGCGCTTGGTGGTGGCCTCGGCGCGGGTAATGACGTGCCGGCCAACAGCAAAGTCCAGGCACCGAAACCCCCGGCTCTTCTCAAGAGCATCGTGAATTGAACGCAAACCCTGTGGGAGCGGGTTTGCTCGCGAAAGCGGTGTGTCAGTCAATGCTGATGTCACCTGACACACCGTCTTCGCGAGCAAGCCCGCTCCCACAGGTCCCGCATCGACCAATGAGCTGGATTTCATGACTCCTTTGCCTGCACCGCTGCGCTGGTTGCATTCCCTTGAATGGCGCCGCGGTTTTTTCGACTGGGCACGCAGCGACGGCGTGACCTGGGTCTACATTTTCAAGGTATTGATCGCGGCGTTCCTGACCCTGTGGCTGGCCATGCGCCTGGAGCTGCCGCAACCGCGCACAGCGATGATCACCGTGTTCATCGTCATGCAGCCGCAGAGCGGCCAGGTGTTTGCCAAGAGTTTCTATCGCTTCCTGGGCACCCTGGCCGGCTCGGCGGTGATGGTCGCGCTGATCGCGTTGTTTGCGCAGAACACCGAACTGTTTCTCGGCTCGCTGGCGATCTGGGTCGGTATCTGCTCGGCGGGCGCGGCGCGTAACCGCAACTTTCGCGCCTACGGTTTTGTGCTGGCCGGCTACACCGCCGCGATGGTCGGTTTGCCTGCGTTGGCGCACCCGGACGGCGCGTTCATGGCGGCGGTCTGGCGGGTGCTGGAAATCTCCTTGGGGATTCTCTGTGCGACCCTGGTCAGCGCTGCGATCCTGCCGCAAACCGCCAGTGCGGCGATGCGCAACGCGTTGTACCAACGCTTCGGCGTGTTCGCGCTGTTCGTCACCGACGGCTTGCGCGGGCGCAGTCAGCGCGACACCTTTGAACGGCGCAACGTGGGCTTCATCGCTGAAGCCGTGGGCCTGGAAGGCTTGCGCAGCGTCACCGTGTTCGAGGACCCGCACATGCGCCGGCGCAACGGCCGGCTCAGCCGCTTGAACAGCGAGTTCATGGGCATCACCACCCGTTTCAATGCCTTGCACCAGTTGCTCGAACGCCTGCGCAGCAGTGGCGCCGATCACGTGGTGGCGGCGATCAAACCCGGTTTGCAGGACCTGGCCGAACTGCTCGACGGGTTCTCTGGCCGCGCCCTGACCCATGCCGACGCCGCACGGTTGGCCGCGCAACTGGCAGCCTATAAAGAAGGGTTGCCGGCGCGGGTTCGTAGCTTGCGGGCGACTTTTCAAGAGACCGGGCCGAGCGACGCCGAGCAACTGGACTTCCACACGGCGTACGAGTTGCTGTATCGCTTCGTCGATGAGTTGCACAGTTATGCACAGACTCACGCCTCACTGGCCGAGCACAGCCACGAACGCGAGCAATGGGACGAACCCTACACCCCGAAAACCAACGGGCTGGCGTCCGCCGCTTCGGGGATTCGTGCCGCGTTCATCCTGATCGTGCTGGGCAGTTACTGGGTCGCCACGGCGTGGCCGAGCGGCGCCACCATGACCTTGATTGCGGCGGCCACCGTTGGTTTGTCGGCCGCGACGCCGAACCCCAAGCGCATGGCGTTTCAAATGGCCTGCGGGACGTTCTTGGGGGCGCTGATCGGCTTCGTCGAGATGTTCTTCATCTTCCCCTGGATCGATGGTTTTCCCCTGTTGTGCGTGATGCTCGCGCCAGTGATTGTGCTGGGTTCGTTCCTCACCTCTCGGCCGCAGTACGCGGGCGTGGGCCTTGGCTTGCTGATCTTTTTCAGCACCGGTTCGGTGCCGGATAACCTGACCGTCTACAACCCTTACACCTTCATCAACGACTACATCGCCATGGTGCTGGGCATGCTGGTGTGCGCGGCGGCCGGGGCGATCATTCTGCCGCCCAACAGTCGCTGGTTGTGGCGTCGCCTGGAACAGGACCTGCGCGGGCAAGTGGTGTATGCCATCAGCGGCAAACTCAAGGGGCTGGCCTCAAGTTTTGAAAGCAGCACCCGTGACCTGGTGCATCAGGCGTATGGGCTGGCGGCGGGGCAACCGCAGGTACAGAGCGACCTGCTGCGCTGGATGTTCGTGGTGCTGGAGGTCGGCCACGCGATCATCGAGTTGCGCAAGGAGCAGGCGATCCTTCCGGTGCATCCGGCGTATGCCGAGTCCCAACCGTGGCGCCAGGCGATCCGGGTCATGGGGCGCTCGCTGGTGCGGTTGTTCCTGCAACCGAGCCAAAGCAACCTGGAGCGCTGCTTGATTGCGGTCGACCACGCCATCAGCCGCGTCCAGGCCACCGACGAACCCTTTGCCCCGCACTTCGACACCTCGGCGTTGCGCCGGGTGAAGAGTTACCTGCATTTCATCCGCACCTCGTTGCTCGACCCGCAATCGCCGCTGGCGGCACTCGCCGCCGCTCAAGGACCTGACCATGCCTCGTGAAATCGCCTTCCACGGCGTGTACATGCCGACCATGACCCTGATGTTTTTCATCGCAGCAGTATTGGCCTGGGCGCTGGACCGGTTCCTCTCGGGCTTTGATCTGTACCGCTTCTTCTGGCACCCGGCGTTGCTGCGCCTGAGCCTCTTTACCTGTTTGTTCGGCGCCCTGGCGCTGACTGTTTATCAGTGAGACCGATTCGATGAAAAAGCTCTTCAGCCTGCTCGCAACCTTGTTGGTGCTGGCCCTCGCGATGTGGATTGGCCGCACGTTGTGGGTGCATTACATGAACACCCCATGGACCCGCGACGGCCGGGTGCGCGCCGACATCATCAACGTCGCCGCCGACGTCACCGGCGAGGTGGTCGACGTGCCGGTGCGTGACAACCAGTTGGTGAAAAAGGGCGACCTGCTGATGCAGATTGATCCCGAGCACTACCAGATCGCCGTGAAACAGGCGCAGTCGCTGGTGGCGTCACGCAAAGCCACCTGGGAGATGCGCAAGGTCAACGCGCACCGCCGCGCCGACCTCGACAACCTGGTGATCTCCAAGGAAAACCGTGACGACGCCAGCAACATCGCCGACTCGGCACTGGCCGACTATCAGCACGCCCAGGCGCAACTGGAAGCGGCGGAGCTGAACCTCAAACGCACCCAAGTGTTGGCGGCGGTGGACGGTTACGTCACCAACCTCAACGTTCATCGCGGTGATTACGCACGCATCGGCGAAGCGAAAATGGCCGTGGTCGACATGCACTCGTTCTGGGTCTACGGCTTTTTCGAAGAGACCAAACTGCCGCGTGTGAAGGTGGGTGACAAGGCCGATATGCAACTGATGAGCGGCGAAGTGCTCAAGGGCCATGTCGAGAGTGTTTCGCGTGGCATCTACGACCGCGACAACCCCGAGAGCCGCGAGTTGATCGCCGACGTCAACCCGACGTTCAACTGGGTACGCCTGGCGCAACGGGTGCCAGTGCGGATTCACATCGACGAAGTGCCGGATGGCGTGCTGCTGGCGGCGGGGATTACGTGCACGGTGGTGGTGAAGCAGGATCGCGAGGATTAACCCTGTGGCTAGGGGGCTTGCCCTTTTCAGGTCGCAGAATATCCTCAGGAATCCACATTCTGCCCCCTCGCCCCTTTGGGGGAGAGGGGGGGTCGGATCAGAACAGAGCATTCAGACGCTGAGTTTTCTTAACTGACCGGCATTAGACCAAGTGGTTATTTGTACGCGGTGTTCAGGATGCTGGTGGCCTGATCGATGGTTTGGCCCATGGTCAGGTTGTCGTCTTTCAAGATGGCCACGATTTGTTTGTTCTGCAGAATGTCGATGGTCGGGTTTTTCAGTTGTGCCTTTCTGGCGATGATGATGTAGCTCAGCACTTGGCCGCGTGTTTCCATGCCCGGATAAGCCAGTACGGTGGCGATGGATTGCTTGACGAAGTTGTAGCGCTCAGCCGACGGCATGCCTTTGAAGGTGTCCGGGAAGTCCAGATGAATATTCGCCGAGTACAGGCCGATGTCCTCTTCCCGGGCTTCGTCGTACATGGCTTTTTGAGTGGTCACGGTTTTGCGGAGTTCGGCATACAGGGCTTCGCCTTGCGCGATTTGCTCAGGCGTCATTTCTTTTTTCAGGTCGTCGGTGTCTGACGTGTCATCCGCGGTGCTCTTGATTCTCGACCAGGCGTAACTGTCGACCAACTTGCCTTCGTTTTCATACAGGCTCATGAGCATGTGCTGTGAGTCCGGGCTACCGTGGCGGGCGGAGCGTTCCAGCCAGCGCAGGGCGAGGGCTTTGTCCTGTTTGGCGCCGCGGCTTGGGTACGAGTAGCTTTGGTACATGCCGAACGCGGCGCACCAGTCATTTTTGGCGGCCGAGTAAGCGATGTAGTTAAACGCTTCGGTATTGCGCTGGGCTTCGGTTTTGGACTCATCCTGTTCGGTGATGGTCGCCAGAAAGCAGAAAGCACGGTCGTGTTTCGCAGCAGCCATGATGAAGCAACTCTTGGCTTCCTGAAGTTCATCGTCGTTAAACAGTCGGCTGCCAATGCCATACAAGATGTCACTGTCCATGCTCGCGTTGCAGTATTCATTGGCGACCGGTGCAGGCAATACGTCCTGCAAGGTGAGTTTGGGCAGTGTGTCGTTCAGGCTTTGGTCTTTATCTGCCGGTGGGGTAGCGCAACCGATGAGCAACGTTGCGACGGCCAAAGGTAGAAGGTTGGAGAGTTTCAACGGATATTCCCTGATCTGTATTAAAAACGGTGCGACGAAAGGCCCGAGTGATGCACTCAAGGCCAGGTGTTCGGATTGGGCGGATAATGGTTGAAGGCGAAAGCGCGTGACAGGCGAACGGATCGTTGCTTTATCAGGGGCAGGCAGGGTAATACCGGTTGCGTGAGTCGCTGGCAGTCCCTTACCTGGCGTTTATCGCTGAGGCATCCATTCTCCTTGCGTACGGCTAAATCCTGAGTGAAGCGCGCTGGGCGCTTCAAAAGCGGGCATTTTACTGACATCGAATGGATTGGCAATTTCATCCGGGCTTGTCGCCCGCTTACTCGTTACAGAATGTTTCGTGCAGGTGTCGCCACTTCAACTGCCCCGACGGCAGCCTTTCAAAGATTACCGTTGAGCGTCGGTCCGTGTTCAGCCCGGTGTCATCCGTCTGCGCCTCGCGGTAGCTGACGGTGGCGCCGCTGGCGTGTTGATCGAGGCCGCGCAACTCGCTGAGTTGGATCGTGAAGCCCGGTCGCTTGCCGCCAGCCTGCTGGAACAGTGCAGTCAGGGTCATGAAGTCCAGGGCTTTGCCCATCGGCGTGATCATCGAGAATTCAGGCGAAAAGCGCGACAACAGATGCTCCAGCGTCCCGTCATTCTGATGGCTGGCAAACCATTGCTCGATCAACTGATGGGCCTGGATCACTTCATCAAAATACTCGCGGTAGTTGTTCATGAGGTTTTTTCCTGAGAGGGATAAGGGCTGAGTAGCGCCCGTACGGTTGTTGAATCGAAGCGCAAAACGGCGAACATCGGCAGCAACGAGAGAAGGGCTGCGACGAGGAAGCATCGTTCGAATGCGAGGGGTGATTGAGGGCCGAGGGCGCCCAGCAAGGAACTCAACACCGCCGCCCCGAGGCAGAAACTCAGTTGCCGATTGATGTTCCACAGCGCGCTGGCGTGGCCCATGCGTTCAGGGCGAATGTCGAGAAACGCCAGGGTCTGCGCGCTGCTGCTGCACAGGCTGCCGCCCAGGCCCATCAGGGTGTAGGCGATGATCGGCAACCAGTCTTGCGGCTGCTCGATCAATGTCAGCAGGCCAATGCCGAGGCTCTGCAACAGCATGCCGACAACCAGTAAAGGCTTGGGACCGAAGCGGTTGAAACAGCGTTTGCCCGTGACAATCGCCACCGCTGAACCCAGTGCCCAAGGCAGCATCAACGCGCCAATTTTCGCCGTCCCCAAACCGAGCTGATGTAGGTACAGCACCGCAATCAGGCTGGTGCCGATGAACACGCCGGGTATCAGCAAATACACCAGCATCGCCAGCCGCAGTGACGGGCTGTTGAGCAACTGCAAATCGAGGACGGCCGCCGGTTTTTGCCAGCCGTCGCGCAGGTACAACCACAGTGCGACGGCGCTCAGCATCAGTACGAGCATGCCGAGGCGGCGGTTTTCGGTTTCGCTCAGCAGGCTCAAGGCAATCAGCAGCAAGCCCAGGGTCGAGGCGGCGAGCAGCAGGCCACGGATGTCCAGTGTCGGGCGTTCGGTTGCCGGGGCCTCGGCCTTCAGCCACAGCGCGCCGAGCGCCCACGCGAGCAGGGTCAGCGGTACGTTGAGGTAAAACACCCAGCGCCAGGACAGGGCCTGAACAATCAGCCCTCCCGCAGCAGGCGACAGCGCCGGCACCAGCAACGCCACCGACATCACCCAGGTGGTCAAGCGGCTGCGCTGCTCCGGTGGAAAATGACGGAAGGCCAAGGCCTGGCCGATGGGAATCAACAGCCCACCGCTCAACCCTTGAACCAGTCGCCAGCCGATCAGTGTTTCAATCGAACCGGCCCCGGCCACCTGCATCGAAGCGAGGCCGAACAGCAGCAATGAACCGAGGATCAGCCGCCGTTCACCGAGCCGCGCCGCCAGCCAGACGCTCAACGGGATAATCAGCGTGAGCCCGAGCATGTAGGCGTTGCTGATCCATGCCAGTTCGGTGACCGAGGCGTGCAGTTCGAGGGCGATGTCCGGGTAGGCAATGCTGGCGACAAACATGTTCAGCAGGTCGAGGGCGAACCCCAGCAGATACACCAGCGCGACTTTGGAGCGATAGGCCATGGCAGCCTCCAGGTAGACAGAGGCGCAGGGTAGGGCGTTTGCGCTGCTGGAGAAACGGCGGTTTGGCTGCTAGTTTGTCAAAATTATTTTGACAAACTCTCGGTGCAACCATGGTCAGTCTGGATCGATTCGACACCTTCAAAGCCGTGGTCGAGGCGGGGTCATTGACCGCTGCCGCCGACTTGCTCGGGCAAACCCGCGCCGTGGTGAGTTTCAACCTCAAGCGGCTGGAAGCCGAACTTGGCGTCACCTTGCTGACCCGCAACACCCGGCAACTGGCGCTGACCGATGCCGGCGAGCGTTTTTACCTGCGTTGCCTGCGGACCCTGGACGAAGCCCGACTGGCGATTGAGGAGGCCCGCTCCGAACACACTCAGTTGCGGGGCACGCTGCGCATCACCACCACGGTGGAATACGCGCTGGCCCGGCTGGTGCCCGCGCTGGATGTGTTTCGTGAGTTGCACCCACAGCTGAACATTCACTTGTCCACGTCCTCGACCCATGCCGATCTGATTTCCGAACGGTTTGACCTGGCGATCCGGTTGGGGCGAATGCTCGACTCCAATCTGCGGGCGGTGCAGTTGTCGACCTTCGAGATTTTCGCGGTGGTGGCGCCGAGCCTGATCGAGCGCCATGAGGCCGCCAACACGTTGGCGGCGCTGCAACTAATGCCGACGCTGGGGCATGGACGGGTGAGTGAGTTGACGGTGACGGACCCCGAGGGTGCCGAGCATCTTTACCAACCGGGGCCGGGGAAAACCGCCATTGTCGCGGACAACTCGTCCACGCTGCGAGCGTTCGCGCTGTCGGGGCACGGCGTGGCGATTTTGCCGCAATGGCTGGTTCAGGAAGACCTGGATTCAGGACGCTTGCAACGGTTGTTGCCTGATCATTCCTTTGCTCGGCAAGGGGTGTACGCGCTGTACCCGGACACCCGGCATTTGCCGCTGAAGGTGCGGGCGTTTATTGATTTCTTGAAGGGCTGGAGCTGAGATTATCGTTGACTGTTCGACCGCCTTCGCGAGCAGGCGTCGACGCGGCGTCAGAGCTGCCCGCGCAACCCGAACCGCTTCATCAACCCCGACTCCAGCAACCCTTTTGGCAGCAACCCCGCCAGCAGCGGCAACGCCCGGCTGCCATTGCCCAGGCGCAGCAAGCGCGGCGGTTTGCTCTGCTGCACGGCTTTGAGCAACCCTGCCGCGAACACCGAGGCCGGGGTCGGGTTGTCCTGCGAGGCCTTGGCCCGCGCACGAATGCCTTCACGCAACGGCCACCAGGGCGATTGTTCGGTGATCAGTTGCTCAGCTTCAGCGCCTGCATTCTTGGCGAAACTGGACGCGATGGCGCCGGGCTGGACTTCCATCACCCGGATGCCGAACGGCGCCAGTTCCATGCGCAAGGCATCGCTCAAGGCATGCACGGCGGCTTTCGAAGCACAGTAGGCGCCCGCGAATGGCGTGACCAACACCCCGGAAACGCTGCCGATATTCACCACCAGGCCTTTGCTGCGGCGCAACACCGGAAACAACGCGCGAGTGACGCCGACCACTGCGAACACGTTGGTTTCGAATTGACGTTGCATCGCTGGTACGCCGCCATCGAGCAGCGGTCCCATGGCGCCGTAACCGGCGTTGTTGATCAGCACATCGAGGCCGCCGTGTTGCTGATTGATGCGTTCGCTCAATTGCTCCAGCGCCGGCTCGTCGTTGACGTCCAGCTGTACCGCCGTGAACCCGGCTGCCGCGAGTATCGCCACGTCATCAGCCTTGCGCGCCGTGGCCCAGACCTCGTAACCGGCGTTTTTGAAAGCGTCGGCCAACGCGCGGCCGATGCCGCTGGAACAACCGGTGATTAACGCGAGGGGCATGGCGCGGTCCTTGTGCAAGAAGAGGGGGGAAGTGAGGAATCAGTCAGAGAAACTACCCTGCAAACGCTCGGCGCGAAACTCCAGGGTTTGCGGGCGATAGCCGGGACGCAGCGGTGGCATCGGCAAACAGTCTTCCCAGCTGGCGCCAGCCTGTAATTCGCCGGGGCCGCGATAGCGCGGGGCGGCGTAGAGGTTGTCGGCCAGGTTCACGGTGTCGCCCGGCGCATAGGCCGCGATCCGCCAGCGCAACTCGGTCAGCGGCACGTCGTTGCCGTTGTTCATTTTCAACTGCAAGGGCCGATCCGCCGGGCAGTGCTCCGGCGCATAGGTGATGCGCAGTTCCAGCCGCGCCAGTTGCTTGGCTTCGCGGTTGTCGAGCCAGACCACCCAGGTCGCCACGAGCCCCAACCCGATGGCCGCTGCCAGCGAAACCGGCAAGGCCCGGGACGGGTAGCGCAGCAAAAGAATGAGCCAAGTGATGACCAGCAGGACGCCGATGAACATGCTTGAACGCTCCTTGAACTTATGATCACCATCCTACCGAAGGGTTGCGGGAATAGACATTCGGCGATCAAGGTACTTTGCCGTTGGTCGGTACTGTAATTTCTACCAGTAGCCACGCCTGTCCGCGAACGGTTAGATGACCGCTGGTAAACAGGGAGCCGCCGGTATGCATGACTTGACGATGGGAATGCATCACAAAACCCCACGACTCTCCGTCGTCGATCCCCGGGGGCTGCCGATCCGTTCGGTTGATTATTGGCGCGAGGGCGAAGGCGATCCGGCCCAGGCACGCATCAACCGCACGTTCCACGATGCTGCAGGTTATCCGGTCAAACAGTGGGACCCACGGCTTTGGGGGCTGCAAGAGGACGATCTTCAGGCCCCGCCCAACGTCACTACGCTGTATTCGCTGTCCGGTAACGCATTACATACTGTCAGCCTCGATGCCGGATGGCGCATCAACCTGCCCGGTCTTGCCAATGAGTCTTTGTTGAGCTGGGACGGTTGTGGTACCCGACACGAAGTTGAATACGATGAGCTTCTGCGGCCACTGACGGTGTTCGAGCAAGGCTCAGGAGAGCCACGGCGTTGCCTCGAGCGATTGCAATATGGTGGGCCTGATCAAGCCAGTCAGAACCATAATCAGTGCGGGCAACTGATTCGCCACGATGACCCGGCGGGTACAGTGTTGTTCGAATCGTTTGCGATTACCGGCGCAAGTCTTGAACACATCCGTCACTTCACCCGCAACCCTGATGCCCTTGCGGATTGGCCAGAGGAGGAAACCGAGCGCAACCTGCTATTGGAGCCAGGTGTGGGGGCGACAACGAAGTGGCGTTACGGTCCTTTGGGGGATGTGCTGGAACAGACCGATGCCAAAGAAAATCGCCAGTCGTTCCGGTTGACCCTGGAGGGTCGATTGCGTGGCAGCGCCCTGGCGTTGAGAGGGCAGACCTCCGGGCAAACCCTGGTCAGTGACATTCAGTACAACGCCGATGGGCAGGTGGAGAGGGAAACGGCCGGCAATGATGTGGTGACAAGCCTGACCTATTGCCCTGAGGACGGACGCCTGATGGAACGACGGGCGTGGAGCGATCATGCCGGTTTGTTGCAGCACCTGATCTACGTCTACGACCGAATGGGCAACGTCCTGAGCATCGAGGACAAGGCGCTGTCGGTGCGTTACTTCAGTAATCAGCGTATCGAGCCTATCAGTTGCTTTGTCTACGACAGCCTTTATCAGTTGATCGAGGCCACCGGCTGGGAGAGGGGAGGTCCCAACCGGGGGCCGGAATTCGTGGGGCGGGCCGATCCGGCTGCGGTCAGCAACTACCGCCAGACGTACTGTTATGACAAGGGCGGCAATTTGCTAAAGCTGACGCATGTTGGTGCACAAAATCCGGGGCGCACATTGACCTCCGCCCGCTATAGCAATCGTTGCCTGCCCGAGCGCAATGGCCGCCCGCCTACCGAAGAAGAAATCGCCGGCGCTTTTGACGCCAATGGCAATTTGCTGGAGCTGGATCAAGGACGGCTCCTGACGTGGGATCTGCGTAACCAACTGCGCTCGGTCAGCCCGGTGGAACGCGCCTCCGGGCTCAATGATCGGGAGTCCTATGTCTACGATGGCAGCGGACAGCGCGTTCGCAAAATCCGCTCGCTGCAAACCAATGCTCGAACGGTCGTCGCTGAAGTACGTTATTTGCCGGGGCTTGAACTGCGCACCGATAACGGCACGGGGCAGGTGTGGCAGGTCGTCACCGCCCAGGCGGGACTGAACAGCGTGCGGGTGCTGCACTGGGAAACCGATCCGCCGCTCGGTCTGAGCAACGATCAATACCGTTACAACCTCGTCGATCACCTGAACTCCTGCATCCTCGAACTTGCCGATGACGCCAGGATTATCAGCCGGGAAACCTACTACCCCTTTGGCGAGACCGCCTGTTTTGCCGGTGACGATGTAATTGAGGTCAGTTATAAAACGGTGCGTTACTCAGGCAAGGAGCGCGATGCAACGGGGCTTTATTACTACGGTTTTCGTTACTACATGCCGTGGTTGCAGCGTTGGGTCAACCCTGACCCCGCAGGAGACGTAGATGGTCTAAATCTGTACCGGATGGTTCGGAACAATCCGGTGGGATTGGTTGATAAAAATGGGCTCGCACCTGATCCCAAAGACGGTCCGCTAGGTAGTGTTTCACGACTCAGGGAGCATTTTAATGCACCCAGTGCACCCCAGGTACCGGCACGTTTACGCCCGCCGATCCCGGCGAGATCGGCAGCACTTCAGTTTGCTCCACCTCGCCTCGACAGCCCGGTCCAGGCGAATACAGCCGCGCCAGCGAAAGTGGAAGCATCTAAGAGACCGCCGCCTGTTGTGTTACCCCAAGCGGATCATTCGGCAGGACCGCTCCCTTCATACGCTACCGGCTCAATGGTTGTCGGCTCGCATTCATTGTTGCTTGCCCAAACGGGGAGTGTTGTGGCCATGAGGGGGGATAATCGTCCACCCGAGGATATCCATAAAGCAGGCGGTTTTTACCCGAGGGACAACAGGGGACCCAAAATCAAACAGGAATTCACTCAGGCAGTGGTCGCCAAAGGTATTAACACCCACGCCAACGAACACGTGAGAAGCCCCGTTGCTGGTTATGTATCTACTGGCATGGATGAATCATCAGGTGGATATGGTGACACCAGAGCCTATCTGTACCGGATGGAAATCCCAGGTTTGAAAGAACGAGACATTAATGAGCAGACACTGGGGCTCGGGTCGTCTTTCAGATTCACTCCCAAAAATGGGTTAGATGCCAGACTTTTGATGAGTGGTGGCACGCTTGATCAGTCCGAATTCGTTGCGATGATTCCGCCCAGGACTGTGGAAATGACTTTCGTAACCCCGATTCCGAACGCCTACATTGTCGCCTCCAGAAAAGCAGGAAGCGATAAATGGGTACCATTTCCTTAATGAACTTCCACATGTAAATAAGCCCCCACCCAACCCACTGCGGATAGGGAACGCAGTGGGCTGGACGAGGGCTTGTTGTTTTACCGATCAATCACTGCGCGATGGTTTTCACCGACACTCCACGCTCAATCGGCGTCGAGCGACCATAAATATCCTCAAACCGCTCGATATCATCCTCACCCAGGTAACTTCCCGACTGCACTTCAATAATTTCCAGTGGAATCTTGCCGGGGTTGCGCAAGCGGTGGACCGAGGCGATCGGGATGTACGTCGACTGGTTTTCACACAGCAGGAACACGTTTTCGTCGCAGGTCACTTCGGCCGTGCCGCTGACCACGATCCAGTGTTCGGCGCGGTGATGGTGCATCTGCAACGACAGGCACGCGCCCGGTTTGACCGAGATGTGTTTGACCTGGAAACGGCCGCCCATGTCCACCGAGTCGTAGGAACCCCATGGGCGATAGACCTCGCAGTGGTTCTGGGTTTCGCTGCGGCCCTGTTCGTTGAGGGTGTTGACCATCTGTTTCACGCCTTGGACCTTGTCCTTGTGGGCGATCATCATGGCGTCCTTGGTTTCGACCACCACGATGTTTTCAAGACCGATCACCGACACCAGTTTGCCATTGCCGTGGATCATGCAGTTGCGGCTGTCCTGGATCACCACATCGCCCTTGGTGACGTTGCCGTTGGCGTCTTTTTCGTTGACCTCCCACAGCGACGACCAGCAACCGACGTCGCTCCAGCCGGCCGACAGTGGCACCACACAGGCGCGCTGGGTTTTTTCCATCACGGCGTAGTCGATGGAGTTGTCCGGGCAGCAGGCGAACGTGGCTTCGTCGAAGGTGATGGTGTCGGCGTCCTGTTCACTGCGCTCCAGCGTCAGCAGGCAGGTGTCGTAGATGTCCGGGTCGTGCTTTTTCAGCTCTTCGAGGAAGCGGCTGGCGCGGAACAGGAACATGCCGCTGTTCCAGAAGTAACCACCGGCCTGGACAAATTCGGTGGCGCGTTTCACATCGGGTTTTTCCACAAAGTGCGAGACCCGGCTGACGCCTTCGGGCAGCAGGGCATCGTTGGTGGACTTGATGTAGCCGTAACCGGTTTCGGGTTTGGTCGCCGGTACGCCGAACAGCACCATCTCACCGCGCTCGGCGGCCACGGTGGCCAGGGCCAGGGCGCGTTGCAGGGCTTTCTGGTCTTCCAGCACGTGGTCGGCCGGCAGCACCAGCATCAGTTCGTCGCGGCCTTCATTGACCAGCATCATCGCGGTCAGTGCCACGGCTGGTGCGGTGTTGCGCCCGAACGGCTCCATGAGGATGCGCTGGGTTTGCAGCTTACGGGTGCTCAACTGCTCGTTGACGATGAAACGGTGGTCCTTGTTGCAGACCACGATCGGGGTGTCCATGCCTTCGAACACCAGGCGCTCCAGGGTTTGCTGGAACAACGTGTGCTCGCCGGTCAGGGCGAGAAATTGCTTGGGAAATTGCTTGCGCGAAAGCGGCCAAAGACGTGAGCCGCTACCACCTGACAAGATCACTGGAATCATGGTGTTACTCCTTGAGAATCGATTGGGTTAGAGCACGAACGTTCTGTCGTTTCACTCTTGTTTTTGTTTCGTGTCCCAACTGACACCTCGGTCCACTGTGGGAGCGGACTTGCTCGCGAAGAGGGAGTGTCAGTTGACATTAATGCCGCCTGGCACACCGCTTTCGCGAGCAAGCCCGCTCCCACAGGGAAATGGGTCAATCAGGAAAATTAATTAGCGCGTCGAGACCGGGCGTTTCACCCAGACCGGCGACAGGCTGCTGCCGTTGCCGGTGACGTAGAGCACGGCCGCTTCACCGCGCTCCAGGGCGACCGGTTTCACGTCGCCGACTTTTTTGTCGCCGTCGTATAGCGCCAGGCTGACCTTCACCGGGTTGATTTCGCGCTCGCCACGGCTCTTGGCCGCGACGCTCTTGACCACTTCGGTCTTGCCGTCGGCGGTCTTCAGGGTCACGGCGGTGTTGCTGAGGTTTTGCACCCGCACCAGCGACTTCTGTTTGTTCTTGAATGGCGGCTCTTCGATCAGTTGTGGCTGGCCGCTGGCAGTGTTGACCAGGGTGTAATAGTGATCGGCGGCGAGTTTCACCGGCACAGTCTGGCTGCCGACCTTGGCGCTGTAGTCGCCACCGGGCAAGAAGCTGAAATCACTGCTGGCCAGCGGCGCGACGTCGTTCAGGTTAGTGCTGCCAACGCTGGCGCTGACTTCGGCATTGCTGGCGTTGTAGATGCGCACAAAGCTCGAGCCTTTCGGTGCGGTCGGGCCGTAGAGCGCGGCGTCGCCAGCGGCGAAGGCCTGGGACAGCAATCCCATACCGGCTACGAGGACAAAGGTCTTGGCGAGACGACGAGGAGTCGTAGTGAAAGTCATCGGAGTTACCTCTTTCAGTTTTGCGCCCGGTCGGGCGTCTCGGATTTACGGTTAATCGCTACGTTTTGCTGACGAGCACCGGCTTGTTTGAGTTCTGCGACCCACTGCGGGTCGGCGTCGCCGATTTCGTTGTTCACAGGCAGATAACGTTCAGGAAACTCCCAGATCAGCACCTGGGGCGGGCTGTTCTTGAAGGCTTCGCTTTTCAGGTAGCTGAGCATCGGCAGGATCGGGCCGTGGCCGTCTTCGGCGTAATTGACCACGTCGCTGTGCAGCGCTTGCTTGAGCGCCCCGACGAAGTTCCAGTTCGGGTTGGCGCTGTAGCTGGTGCCGATCAGTGCCACGGGGACTTCGCTGTCGGCGAACAACGCATCGTCACCGCCAGGCGGGTTATCCACCGCAACGGTGGTGCGTTTGTGCAACGGCTCGGTGGCTGGCATCAGGTTTTCGAACAGCGGATCAAGTGGCAGGAACAGCCGCAGGTCGCCCTTGTGGGTCACTTTTTCTGCGGTGTGGGTGACATAACGCTGCGGCTGGCCGCTCAGTGGGGCTTTCTCGGCAATGGTTTTGGCCAGTTGCTCGGCGGCGATTTGCGCGCCCTCCGGCGTCCAGTGCGTGTCGGTGCGCAGGAACACTTGCTGACCGTTCTGCTTGGCCTGTTGCAGGGGCCTAAGCAGGTCGGGAGCGAGGATCCTGTCGGCGGCTACCCGGTTGTGGAAGTCCTTGTAGAGGTCGGCGTGGATGCGCGCCGGTTTCACCTCACCGAGGTGTTCGGGGTACAGGCGAACCTTGGCCGGGACAATCGCCATCACCAACTGCACGCCACGGGCCTTGAGCGTTTGGCGCACGCCTTCGACCAGCGCGTAGTTGCCTTGCAGGCTCAACTCTTCGTTGACCACCGGGTTGAATTCTTCATCGCTGTACAACCACTGATCGCGACCGAGTACCACGCCCGGACGACCTTCGTTGAACAGCTTGAAGTCAAGCAGAGCCCAGAGGTTGGTGCCCAGGCGCTTGATCGGGAACTGGTCGTCGTAATGGGTTTCTACGGCTTTGGCCCAGCGACCGTTGAGCACGGTTGCGTCGGGGTTGGTGTTGAAGCCGAAGAAGCTGCGCACCGACCACAGGCCCAGCACCAACAGGGTCACGAGGAACAGGGCGATGTAGAACAGACGTAATGAGCGGGTCATGGTCAGATCCCTCAGAACTGGAAATAAAGGAACGGCGAGAAACTTTGCGCCGAGAGTTTCAGGATCGAGGCGATGAACAGCAGCAGCACCAGCGTCCGCATGGCGTAGCGCGGCCAGTCCGCGACCCAGTAGGCCGGTTGCACCTGGGCATCGATGCCGACGCTGTAACCGGGTTCGTGAATGCTCGCCGGGTTATCGCCCGGTACGGCTTTGATCAGGCCGGGTTGCGCGGTGGCAGGACCATCGGCTTCGACGGGTTGGCTCTTGACCGGTGGCTGATTGCGATAGAAATCGCGCAGGCCGAAGAACGCCAGCGTGGCGTACGCCACGACCAGTGTTGCCACTTGCAGGCCGGTGAGGCTGGCGCGGTTGAGTTCCGACAGCGACCACTCGCTGAAGCTGAACATCGCTGCATACATGCGGCCCGCCACATGCAGGTTTTCGGCGCGGAAGATCACCCAGCCCATCACCACCAACAGGAAGGTCAGCGCCCAGCGGATCGGGTTGAAGCGGCGCGGCGAAGTATTTAGGCCGATGGCTTTTTCAATCGCCAGCCACATGCCGTGCCAGGCGCCCCAGACGATGTACGTGATATTCGCGCCGTGCCACAGACCACCCAGCAGCATGGTCAGGAACAGGTTGCGATAGGTCATCAGCGTGCCTTTACGGTTACCGCCCAGCGTGATGTACAGGTAGTCGCGCAGCCAGGTGGAGAGGCTGATGTGCCAGCGGCGCCAGAACTCGGTGATCGACTGGCTGATGTACGGCTGTTTGAAGTTTTCCATGAAGCGGAAACCCATCATCAGGCCCAGGCCGATGGCCATGTCGCTGTAGCCGGAGAAGTCGAAGTACAGCTGCGCGGTGTAGGCCAGCGCGCCGAGCCAGGCGTCACCCGTGGTCGGGTTTTGCAGGGCGAAGCAATGGTCGGCGACCACCGCCAGCGTGTCGGCGATGAACACCTTCTTGATGAAACCCTGCATGAACCGCGTCGCGCCCTCGGAGAACTTGTCGAGGGTGTGGGTGCGGTTGTTGAACTGGTCGGCCAGGTCGCGAAAGCGCAACACGGGGCCGGCAATCAAGTGCGGGAAGATCGCCACGAATGCCGCGAAGTCGATCAGGTTGCGGGTCGCCGGGGTGTCGCCGCGGTAGACGTCGATGATGTAGCTGATGGACTCGAAGATGTAGAACGAGATCCCGATCGGCAACAGCACGTGGGTCAGGATGAACGGCGACAGACCGACCGAGGTCATCATTGCGTTGATGCTGTCGACGCCGAAGTTGGCGTACTTGAAGTAGCCGAGGATGCACAGGTCGACGCCCACGCCCAGAAGCAGCCAGCGCTGGGCCGGTTTGGTCCGCACTCCTGCTGCGCCGACTTTGAGGCCGATCCAGTAATTCCACAGCGTGACGGCGGCGAACAGCGCCAGGAAGTCCACGCGCCACCAGGCATAGAACACGTAGCTGGCGATCAGCAGCAGCAGATTGCGATAGCGAATCCCGCTCAGGTAGTACAGGCCGAGAAAGACCGGCAAGAACAAAAACAGGAACACATTGGATGAAAATACCATCCCGATCTCTCCTTGTTTAACCAACAGTCAAGGGCCAACGGCCCCCCCAAACCCCCCGTGAAAAACCGGGGGGTAAAACACTCAACTAACGTCTTGCACTGACCCAGTGTGGGAGCGGGCTTGCTCGCGAAAGCGGTGTATCAGTCGACATCATTGGTGAGTGCCAGACCGCATTCGCGAGCAAGCCCGCTCCCACTGGGTGTGTGTTTGTCTCTAAGAACCCTTGCCCTTTTCATTGGCCGGGTCGTAGACCTTGGTCAAATCCCCGCCGAGGCGGAAGGTCTTGAACGGTTGCATCTTGTGCTTCTGTTCCAGCACCTGCGGCGTACAGGTGTAGAGCGTGCAGAACGGTTCGAGCCAGGCGAATTTCGAGTCGATTTTCAGGTCGGTCATGTCCTGTTCCTTGCCGTTTTTCTGCTCGAATTGCTCAGGGTCCTTGACCCCCGCCAGCACCCGGTCACCGAGGCGTTTGAGTGCGCTGTTGTTTTCCTGACGCACATCCACACCGTTGACCTGAGCAAAACTGGCGATCATCGCCAACGGTGGCAGGGCGTAGTTGTGATAGGCGAGGGCGCGTTGCTGGCGCTTGAGTTCGTTGGGCAAGAAGCCCTGGGCGTCGACCTGATTGGCGCCGACCTTGTATTCCTTCACGGCCCAGTCGAACAGGTCGCGGCGGTTGGTCGCGACCGAGGTCGCCATCACCGACCAGGCAGCCCAGTACGAGTGGTTGTTGGTTTGCTCGAGCGGCAGGTTGTCCCAGTCGCTGACCACCTGATCGGCCATCTTGCTGAACCAGGCCTCGATCAGTTGCGCCTCCTGCTGATGGGTGGCCAGCGGATGGGAGTCGGAGAACTTCAGGCGGATGTACGCCGAGGCCATGCTGCCCAGCGCCCATTTGCGCATCGACTTGCCGGTGTGGTTGAAGTCCTTGGACATCAGTGCATTTGCCCGAGCCCACGTAGTCAGCCAATTCAGCGTGCATTCCAGCTGTTCCGGGCGACCGTCGCGCATGAACTGCATCACCCGTTTGCTGGTGCCGCGCTCCAGCGTGGTGATGTCGGCGGTGGTGTCGCGGAAGGCTTTTTCCGACTGCACGTTCAGTGTTGAGCGTGCCTTGTCGGAGCCTTCGTATTTGCTGCGAAATTGCAGGGCGCCGGTGTACGGCGTCGGCATCGCGTCACAGCCTTCGCTGGCATCGCCCGTCTTGAACTTATCCACTGGCGCGAAATAGCCCTGGGGTGGACGCAAGGGCGCGGCCGCCTGAGTGGCCCCGGCGAACATCGCCAGGCTTAACAGGGCAGGCGCAAGTACAGTTTTCAGTGTCGAATTTTGCATGGCAGACCTCATTGCCCGACCGAAGCAGTACGCTGCCCGGCACTCGGGAACACGTTGCGTTTGCAGATTTTTGCTTCGACTTTCTGCGGCGCGGCCCCTGCTTCAGGGCCCTGGATTTCAACGGCCAGCAAGTTTTGCGAGGCCCAGTCTTCGTCCGTGCGCAGCTCAAAGGCGAAACGCCCGTCAGTGTCGGAGGTTTGCGGTTTGTCGATCTTGATGTCCTCGTGGCGGCCGTTCATGTACCAGAGGGTGGCTTGCAGGGTTTTCACCGACGGGTCGGCGAACCGAATGTCGACCTGATGATTGCTGTTACGCAGGTCGAGGTTATTGCGGTTGACCATCAACTCGTTTTTGCCTGGCTTGAGGGTGCTGCTGCCGGACATTTGCGCCTCCTTGCCTTCGCAGCCGTTGTCGAGCAGCGCCATCATCTGGCGGTAGATGGTTTCCTGATCGAGGCGGTACAGCGGCGAGAACTCCCAGATGAGAATTTTCGGCGGGGTTTTCTGGAATTCGTCGCTGCCCAGGTATTGCAGCATCGAGCCTTCCAGGCCACCGCCGGGGAACGCGACGTTGAGAATGTCAGCACCGATGGCCTCTTCGAGGAACCCGGCGAAGTTGTAGTTCTTGCCGCTGTGACTGGTGCCGACCAGGGTGATCTGCGGGTTGCCGGCATCACCGAACAGGTCGCCATCCGCCGCTTCACCTTTGGGCTCGGTGGTGAACTGGTCCATGTACTGGATCGCGTAACTGGTGCCACAGAGTTGCCCGGCCATGTTGTGCAGGGTGCCGGTCTTGCCCATGCGCCCGGACTTTCTGGTCTCGAATTCGCGTTTGGGGATGTCGGTAAACTCCGGCAGTTGCCTGACCTTCTCGGCGACGATTTTCGCCGTGCGCTGGGCGCCGTAAGGGGTCCAGTGCTGGTCGCCACGGAAGTAGAAATCGTGGGCCGGCAAGGTGTCCGGCAACGATTCGTTGGCCAGCGGCGACAGGTCCGGCACCACGTAACCCATCTCGGCGAAACGAGCGAGCATGGTCTGGTAGTTTTTCAGGGCCTTGTCGTAATCGAACGCGGCTTTCTCTTGCGGGTTGAGCTTGTTGCGGTTCACCAGGCCACGGGTTGGCTGATACACCACCACCAGTTCCACACCTTTGCTTTTGAAGGCTTCGTGCAGTTGCTTGAGGCGGCGATAACCTTCGGCCGTGGTGTTGAATTCGGTGCGCAGGTCTTCCTGCGTACGGAACAGCCAGTCGCCTTGCGCTTGTACCAGCGTGGTGAAGTTTTGCTGATAGCGCGTGGTGTAGTTCTTCGCGTCATGAGCTTGCGGGCACAGGTTGCAGCACGGGTCGGCGGTGAAGCTCGGGGCTTTGACATCGTCGGCACGCACGCCGGTACTGGCGGCGAGAATGCCTGCCGTCAGGGCCGACAGGCTGAGTAATTTGATCAAGTGTGGGTGCATAACGTTATCCTCAGTCGCGCATTTCGGTCTGGCGTTCGACGGGGTCGATCAACACGGCTTTTTGCTGGCGCACCAACAGGTCGAGGATTTCGTCCTGACGTTCGCCAAGAATTCCCGAGAAGCTGATGCCGCTGGCTTTGGTCGGTGCCAGCAATGACACCCGGTACAGCTCGACGCTCAAGGGCGAGTCGATGGACATCGGCCCGCTGCCGTTGGCCGCCAGTTCACCGCCGACCACGATCAGCGACACCTGGGCGTCGAACGGGTCGAGCTTGATGTCGCGGTCGGTGTCGGTGAGGTCCTTGATGTGCCCGTAGATCCCGGTCAGGCCGTTGGCCATGGCGACGTTTTCGTAGAGGCGAATGTTCACGCTGTTACGAATGCGGATGCCGTGGCGCTGGTTGCTGATCACCTTGTTGCCCCACAACAGGTTGTCGGCACTCTCGTAGAGGGTGATGCCGTCGGTGTGGTTCTTGTAGATCTCGTTGTAGGCAATCACGTTGTTGATGCTGTTACGGTCGATCACCAGTCCTGAGAGGTGGTTGTCGTAGCTGCGGTTGTTGAAGATGAAGCTGTCGTTCACTTCACGGGAAATGATGATCCCGTGCTTCTTCTTCGTACCGAAGACGGTGTTGTCGGCGATGATCAGCCCGTGGGAACGGTCGTGGGGGTCGATGCCGTAGACGATGTTGTCGCGGTAGGTGTTGCCCTTGACCACGAAGCCCTGGGTTTCATAGCAATAGAAGCCGTACCACATGTCCGAGAACTCGGAGTCGACGATCCAGCCCGTCGGTTCCGGGCGCTTGAGCACCTTGGCCATGTTCGGCGTGTATTGGGAAATACTCACGCCGTAGGACTTGCTGTTGGAGTAACCGAAACTTGCCATTTTGCTGTTGACGATGTACGTCTCGGTGCCGCCCCAGGCCAGCAGGAACGGGCGAAATTCCTTGGGCGAACGGAAGGTCGCCGGGCCGTTGGCCTTCTCGCGCCAGCCGGTGATTCGGGTGTCGGTCACAAACAGCTGGCCGTCGTTGACCAGGAACGAACCGGCCTCTTCAGACAAGCGCAGCTCTTGCGTTTGTTTGTCGATTTCAAGGATGCCTTTTTCACCGACCACAATAGGCAGGCGTGCCAGGAATACCCCCGGCGACGTTTCGCTGAAGTACTGCTTGGGCAGCGTTTTGGCCAGGTCCTTGAGGTTGAGGTAACCGTCGTCGATGAAGATCGCCTGAGGGATGCCGTGCTGGCGCACCACCCACTCGGCCATCTTGTTGTCTCCGCCGATAAAGTCCTTCAGGGCGTTTTCCTGCATCATCCGGCGCACGCTGACCTTGGCGGCTTTGCTGCGCACGATCTTCGCCTCAACGGCTTGCGCGGTGTAGCCGGAAAGGTCGGGCAACGTCGGTGCGGCCAGCTCCAGCGGTGCGGTCGGTGCGCTGCTGACGGTGTAGGTCCTGGCCTGTTGCAGCCCTTTGGCGACGGTTGCCTGCTGCCCTTTCTGGACAGGCGCCAGCGGCTCAACGTTGGCGAGCACCGCAGTGCTGGCCAGCAACAGTGCGGCGGCCAGCAGGCTGATCGGGCCTTTGACGGCTTGAGTGGTCATGTCGTGCACTCCCTTGGCGGCCCGCATCAGAAGCGCCAGATCACGTCGACGAAGGCGCGGTGCATGTACGAGTCGACTTGTTTGCCATAGGCATCGCCCGGTTTGAACACCCCGCCACGAAAGCGCACCAGCGCCGACGGCTCATCGATGGACTGACTCAAAGCGGCTGGCAGCAGGCCTTGCTTGAAGTACTTGGTGACCACCAGATCCACTTCCTGGCCGAGGTCTTTATTGCCGTCTTCCAGGGGCAGGGAGGTGCTGGAGAGCAGTGCGCCAGTCACGTCGTCAGAGCTGTTGTTAACCGAGTTGTTCTGGACGGCGTTGATGCCGTTGCTGCCGACCGGTTTGTTACCGTCGACGCGCCAGAACTTGTGGTAGATCAGGCTGGCGTCGTATTCGTCGTTGAGCATCCAGGAGCCGAACAGCGTGGCGGTCTGCAGGTTGTTCATTTCACCCCGGAAGGCTTCGCCGAAACGGTGGACCCGCGAGCGCGTACCGGTGTAGTTCGAGCGGTTGCTTTCCAGGCCGTTCTGTTCGTAATCGCCACTGGCTCGGGCGTAGGCCGCGCCGACTTGCCATTGCGGATCGAGGCGCAGGCGCACGCCTATATCAGTGGCCCAGCCATTGAGGTCTTCACCGCGTTTGGCTTGGGCTGGGCGCGTGCCATCGGCGTTGAGCGGGTTGACCGTGTCACGGTCGCCGCTCATGCCGGTGATGCTGCCCCAGTAATTGACGGTGTTGGTGTTGCGCCAGTTAAAAGCGTCGCTGTCGGCGGTGAGGCCGAGCCAGCTGATGTCGCCGTTCTGCTTTTTGTCCAGCGAGTCGCCGGCAACGCCAGGTGTCGGGTAGTCGAGTTTGCCGTCGTCATGGGTGTGATGACCACGAATCCCGACCCAGTTGCCCGGTGTCCACTGGTAGGCAGCATCGCCGTAAACGTGCAGGCGATCCTTGTCCTTGGGCGCCAGCTCCGTGAGGTCGGTGCGGTATTCGCTGAAGCGTTCGGCAGCGCCGACATTGGCGCGCAACAGGGTGGTGTCGAAGGTCCAGTTCAGCGCTTCGATGTTGGTGTCGCGCCATTGGCCGTCGTCGTTGCGCAGGCGCTGGCGACCGAGCTTCAGTTGTTCGCCGGGGTAGGGCGTGAGGCCGCTGTAGCCGACCCAGAACTCGCGCATGGCCAGGTAGTTTTTCTTCGACGTGCGATCACCGCTGTTGGTGGTTTGGTTGGCGTCGTCGGCCTGTTGCAGGGTGTCGGTCTCGATGATGTCGGTGGCCGTCACCGCTTGCCCCATGGCGTAGGCGCTCCACGCGCCGCGTTCGCCGTAGACCCATGGGCGCAGGTCGAGGCCGACGCCGTTGACGTCGCCGCCGCTCATCGTGCCCAGGTCACGGTCGTCTTCGGACTGACCGGTGATTTTCACATCCAGGCCGAAATTCTTGGTGTCGGTCATGGCGGCCAGCGTCGGGCAGGACCACAGCAGGGCGAAGGTCAAACCGATACCGGCCTTCATGAATGGGTTCAACTTCATAGGGATTCCTCGCCGTCTTCTGCTTGCAGGGCGTGCAGTGGCAACGTGTTCTGGCTCAAGGCGCCACGGCTGGCCTGTTCCTGTTGCAACAGGCGCCGGGCCTCGGCCAGTTGCGCGGGTGGCAGTTGGGCTTCAAGTGTTTGTGCCAGTTCAGTGGCTTGCGGGGTGTTTTGAACCTTGGCCAACTGGCTGAAGACATAGGCGTTAAGTGGGTTGGGCTGGGTGCCCTTGCCTTGGGAAAACAGCTGGGCGATGGCGAAGTCGGCGCTGTTCTGGCCATTGCGCGCAGCGGTCAGCAGGTGCTCCAGGGCTTTTTGCGGATAGACCTTGCCCAGGTAGCCACGGCGGTAGATCTGGCCGAGGTAGTAGTCGGCGGCGACTTCCTTGCCGACGGCTTTCTGGAAGTGTTCTTCGGCAACCTTGGCGTCGGCCGGCACCCATTTGCCTTCGTAGTAGAGTTTGCCCAGCAACAGTTCGGCGCGCGGCTGGTCGGCAGCGCGGCCGTTGTCCAGGTACTTCATCATCGTGTCGACGTCACCGAGCTCCGGGAAGTCGTAGAGCAACTGGGCCAGGCTGACCCAGGACGCCGGGTAGCCAGGGGCGATGTTCTCGAGCAGGGCCTGGGCGGTTTTTTCGTCGGTCTTGCCCAGGGTCGCATCGCCCAGCACACGGGCGACGCTGTCCACCCGTTGCGCGGAAACCGTGCCACGGGTGTGGGCGGCTTGCAGCTGCCTGATCAACTCGGCCTGTTGTTCAGGCAGGGCTTTTTTCTGATAGACCGTGGCCAGCTCGACGTAGCAGATGTCGGTGGTGTTGAGTGCGGCTTTGCAGATTTTTTCCACTTCATCCAGGTGCTGGTCGTAAGTGCCTTGGGTGCGATAGAGCAGCACCTGGGCCAGGCCCGCTTCCGGTTTGCCTTCGACGCGCCATTGGCTGATCTGCTGTTGCGCGTTCACGTTGGGGAAACTGTGCGGGTATTGCAGGTACAGCATCGCCAGCGGGATCAACGTGTTGCCTTCGCCATGGGCAGAGGCTTTCTTCAACAGGCCTTCGGCTTCGTGTTGTTCGGCTTCAGTTGAACCGGTTTTGGCCACCAGCAGACGACCCAGGCGAGCCTGAGCCCGTGGCGAGACGTCGGCCGCAGCACGGTAAGTCGCTTCGGCCTGCTTGACCTGCGCCGGGTCACGGCTGTCGACCTGGATATCGGCCAGGCCGACCTGTGCTTCGCTGTAGCCCAGGTCAGCCAGTTGCTTGTAGTTCTGCTGCGCGAGCGCGGTGTCGCCGCGTTTCAGCGCTTCGTTGGCCAGACGCTGGTCGGGCAGGCCGGCGCAACCGGCCAGGCTTACAGCCAGTGCAACTGCGCACAATGAACCCATGTGGGAGCGGGCTTGCTCGCGAAAGCGGTGTGTCAGCGAGCATTGTTGCTGAATGTTAAACCGCATTCGCGAGCAAGCTCGCTCCCACAGGGGTTGCGGTGTAACAGGGATATGTGGAGTAGTCACAGGCATGTCCTCCGCTTAAAGACCGGCGGCCATGGCTTTGTTGATCAGCCAGTTCACGGAGGGGCCACGGTCGCTGCTGACTTCTACCGGGCGACCGGCGAACGTGCTGTCCAGCGGTTCGTCCGGCTGGATCAGCACGCGTATGTCGGAAGACAGGTCGGCGCTTTTCAGGCTGGTGCTGCTGACGATTTTGCCGGTGCGGGTTTTGTCTTCGCCGGCAATCTGGAAGCGCACCGGGCTGCCTGGCAGCACGTCGCCGAACTGGCGATAGGAGAAGCGTGCGTCAACGGTGGCCTGGCTGCCACGGGGCACCAACTGGAAGATCACGTCGCCCTTGCTGGCGTACTGGCCGTCGGCGACCAACTGTTGAGCCACGGTGCAATCGCACGGCGAGGTCAGGGTGCCGGTCATTTGCTTGCCGAACAGTTCTTCAACCTTGGCCGGTTGCAGCTGGTCTTCGTCCAGATGCCCTTTGAGCACGTCGAGCATGCTGGTGCTGAACGTCGCCAGCGGTGCACCCTTGGCAGCGACGCCATCGGTTTTCACCAGGCTCTGCACGGTGCCGTCGCGCGGCATGGTGATGTTCATGCCCGGCACACTCACCAGCCCGGCCTGGGCGTGGCTGACGAAGTACATGCCGTACACCGATTTTAAAATGAAGCCGAACGCCGCCAGCCCAACAATGAAGATCCCGGCGCTGAAGGTCACCGCTTTCAAACGCCCGAACGGGGTCATGCCGTGGCCGCCGTCCTTGACCTTGCGCGCCTTGGTGAAGTTGTCGCGTTGCAGGGTCGCCAGTACGTCGCCCATGCTCACGATGTCGCCGGACAGGTGCGAGGTGATCAGGTGGCGCAAGGTCGAGATGTCCTGCGGTTCGAGGTTCTGGAACTGGCAACCGGCACGACCGGTCTGGCGATCGTAGGAGCGGACCTGCAGTTCGACATCCATGGCCAGGCCGAGGTTGTCGATCACGAATTGCAGACGGCCCTTGTGCACTTCGCCCACCGTCAGGGCTTTTTGAGCGCCGGCGTTGAAACACAGGCCACCGGCCGACAGGTCTTCCACCCGCGCTTCGAGCGGCGCGCCGGTGGGCCCGAAAAAGCGCAGCCTGGCCGGGATTCTGACCCGGGCGTGTTGGCGCTGGGCTTCGGATTCATGCACTACGTTGACGTTCACGGCGGTATTCATAAGGGCGATTTCCTAGTTAATTCAGGCAGGGCAGGTCAGACCATCATCAGCAGCACGGCGACAAAAATGCTGCCGGCGGAGAAGGTCATGGTCCGAGACGACCAGGTGTTGAACCAACGTTGAAAGCTGGCGAGATCACGGGTCAGTTTGGTGTCCTGGCGGGTCCAGGACTGTTGGTCGAGGCGAAAGAACACGTAGATCTTCACCAGCGCACCGACGATCTGGTTGTAATAAAGAATCGCCGGGTAGGCCGGGCCGATCCGGTGCCCGGAGCAGGAAAGCAACAGGGTCAGGATCAGGCGGGTGATGCCGATCCACAGCAGGTACACCAGGATGAACGCGGTGCCGTACTTGAAACTGGCGATGAGCGCGACGGTCAGGCCCAATAAGGACGTCCACATCGACACCCGCTGGTCGAACAGCACCACCGAGGTGAACAGACCCAGGCGTTTCATCCCCAGGCCCAATGCCCGGGAGTTCTGCCGCAGATTGTTGCCGTACCAGCGGAACATCAGTTTGCGGCTGGCCTTGATGAAGCTCTTTTCCGGCGGGTGTTCAACGGTGTTGATCGCGGCGTCCGGCACGTAGAAGGTGTCGTAGCCCAGGCGCATCAGGCTGAACCAGCTCGACTTGTCATCGCCGGTGAGGAACTTGAAACGACCCAGGCGCCAGTGTTGCAGCGAGTCGCTTTCGACGTCGGCGATGAAGTCCGGGTCGGTGACCACGGTGGCGCGGAACACCGACATGCGGCCGGTCATGGTCAGCACGCGCTTGGACAGGGCCATCGAACACATGTTGATGTGGCGCTGGGCGAAGCGCAGCTTGTGCCACTCGCTCATGATGTAGCCGCCGCGCACTTCGCAAAATTCGTTGGTGGTCAGGCCGCCGACGTTGCCGAACAGCTGGAACCACGGCACGGTCTTGCGCACCACGCCTTCGGCGAGCACGGTATCGCCATCGATCACGGCCACCACGGCGCGGTCGTCCGGCAGGTGACGGGAGATGGCGCGAAAGCCAAAGGCCAGGCCGTCACGCTTGCCGGTGCCGGCGATGCGCACGAAGTCGAGTTTGACGTGGGCCGGCGGGTTCATTTTCGCCCAGAGGCTTTTGACCAGCAGCTCATCGGACATCTCCACCAGCGAGCAGACCACGGTGGTCGGGAAGCCACAGTCGATGGCTTCGCGGATCACCGAGCTATAGACCTGAGCAGTGGTCAGCGCATCGATGCGAAAACTGGTGACCATCAGGAATACGTGGGACGGGTCAGCCGCTTTGCCGAGCTTGCGCACTTTGCGCCGCAGGTGCGGGTACACCACGTACAGAAACAGCATGCCGCGCAAAAAGTGCGTGGCACCCATCGAGTAGCGCCAGATACCCACGGCGCCAATCAGGAAGATGAAGTCCTTCGACTCGGAGTCGAACGTGGACGCAGGTAGCGCCAGGGCGATGACCATCAAAAGCCCTAAGTACAGCATCCAGCCGGCGGCTTGGTTTAGCCTTTGCATAATCGTATCCGTCGGAGTAGGAGGAGGCTGCAAGTGACAAGCTATAAGCCTCAAGTGAAGAGCTTCTAACTTGCCGCTTGCAGCTTGAAACGTGTGGCTGCCTTACCAGCAGATACCTTCGGTTCGGCCACTCACGCTGGTGGCTTTGGACATGAACCCGACGAGGTCGACGATCTGTTTGCCGTCCGGCGCGTGCTCGGCCAGTGCGCGGAACTTCTCGTCGCGGTTGCCGAGGATGATCACGTCGGAGTTGTCGATCACCGAGTCGAAGTCCGAGTTGAGCAAGGACGAGACGTGAGGGATCTTCGACTCGATGTAATCCTTGTTCGCACCGTGGACGCGGGCGTACTCGACGTTGCTGTCGTAGATGCTCAGGTCGTAGCCCTTGCCGATCAGCATTTCCGCCAGCTCCACCAGCGGGCTCTCGCGCAGGTCATCGGTGCCGGCCTTGAAGCTCAGGCCCAGCAGGGCGACTTTGCGTTTGTCATGGCTGGAAACGATGTCGAAGGCGTTCTGCACCTGGGACACGTTGCTGCGCATCAGCGAGTTGAGCAGCGGCGCTTCCACATCCAGCGTGCTGGCGCGGTAGGTCAGGGCGCGCACGTCCTTGGGCAGGCACGAACCGCCGAAGGCGAAACCGGGGCGCATGTAGTACTGGGACAGGTTGAGGGTCTTGTCCTGGCAAACCACTTCCATCACTTCGCGACCATCGACACCGACCGCTTTGGCGATGTTGCCGATCTCGTTGGCAAAGGTCACTTTGGTGGCGTGCCAGACGTTGCAGGTGTACTTGATCATCTCGGCGACTTCGATGTCCTTGCGGATGATCGGTGCGTCGAGTTCTTCGTACAGCGCTTGCAGAACGTCACCCGAGGCTTTGTCGAACTCGCCGATAACGGTCATCGGTGGCAGGTCGTAGTCCTTGATCGCGGTGCTCTCGCGCAGGAACTCCGGGTTCACCGCAACACCGAAGTCGACGCCGGCCTTTTTGCCTGAACAGTCTTCGAGGATCGGGATCACCACGTTTTTCACCGTGCCCGGCAGTACGGTGCTGCGTACCACGATGGTGTGGCGGGTGGTCTTGTCGCGCAGGACGAAACCGATCTCGCGGCACACCGACTCGATGTAGTTGAGTTCCAGGTCGCCGTTCTTTTTGCTCGGCGTACCGACGCAGATCATCGACAGGTCTGTATCGCGAATCGCTTCTGCGAAGTTGGTGGTACCCCGCAGGCGGCCGGTCTGGATACCTTGGGACAGAAGTTCGCCCAGGCCAGGTTCGACGATGGGAGAGCGACCGGCGTTGATCAGGTCAATCTTGTCTTTGGCGACATCGACGCCAACCACATCATGACCCCGTGCAGACAGGCAACCGGCACAGACTGCACCGACGTAACCCAAACCAAATATGCTGATGCGCATCGCATTTACCTCTCTGTAATGGAACCGGTATTCACCAAGCCATTAGGTGGCCGGAGTTAATAGTGTTCAGCGGTCATGGTGCACTCGAAAGTGTGGGCAATAGGCGCCACAATGCCGTGTGCAGGCATACTAAGTTCCGAGTGTCTAACGACATGCACTCAAGCTGTGCGTAACGAGGTCTTGTTGTTATGACCTGCCCTGATATGCAGCCAATCTTCATCGGGAAGATATTCGTGCAATGGTTTTGTGCACTGGAACTTGGGCTTTGATCCAGTAAAACCAGGTACTTCAATGCTCAGATGAGCATTTTTATTGGGGCGCAGCCTTGGCCCTGTAAGGGAGAGTCATGGTGCGTTATCTCCTGTCCTTATACGGTTATTCCAAATAATAGAGTCCGGGCTTAAGTTGAATATGACAACTTGGCTACCGACTCTCGTCTCTGTGTAAGTTATCTCGTACAACTACGGTGATAATCGTTACCGGTGGTATGAGCGGTGCATTTGGACATAGTTCCTGTCCGCTCATCCTGAAATTTGAAATTTCTTGAAATAATGCAAAAGATGGCACTGCTTTCATATTGATAGCACTTTCCATTTGGGCCTTTATTAACGGGGCGATAATCGGCTTATATGGTTTTATGCCACTACGCATAAAAAAATTGAGTGCCACTAGTGAAAAAAATCACGGATGTCGAGTGAAAGAAAAGTTATAAATCGGACGGACTTAAAATTGACGCCATAATAATGGCGGATCAGGCGGGGAAAGTGTGAGGTGGATCACGCTCCGGCGCACGTGCCGTGTTCATGACGTGCGCCGGGAGGGAGGGCTATTCGGGGGCGTGATCGCGAAGGAAAACCAGAGAGTCGGGCTTGGATTGCTCGCTGCTGTAGCGGTAACCCTGCACGTCAAATTGCTTGAGCATGGCCGGGTCGTTGATGCGTTCCTGAATGATGAAACGGCTCATCATGCCCCGCGCTTTCTTGGCGTAGAAGCTGATGATCTTGTACTGGCCGTTTTTCAGGTCCTTGAACTCGGTATTGATGATCCGGGCGTTCAGGGCATTGCGCTTGACCGCCGAGAAGTACTCGTTGGAGGCCAGGTTGAGCAGCACGTCATCACCTTGCTCAGCCAAGGCTTCGTTCAGCCATTGGCTGATCTGTGTGCCCCAGAAGGCGTACAGGTCCTTGCCACGGGCATTGGCCAGTTTGGTGCCCATCTCCAGCCGATACGGCTGCATCAGGTCCAGCGGGCGCAGCAGGCCGTACAGGCCCGAGAGCATGCGCAGGTGTTGTTGGGCATAGTCGAAGTCGGCTTCGCTGAAGGTCTGGGCGTTCATGCCGGTGTACACGTCACCCTTGAACGCCAGCAGCGCCTGCTTGGCATTGGCCGGGGTAAAGGCGGGCGTCCAGCTGCCGAAACGTGCTGCGTTGAGGCCACCGATCTTGTCGGAAACGTGCATCAATTCGCTGATCTGCTGCGGACTGAGTTCGCGCAGTTGCTGGATCAGTTCCTGGGAGTGGTCCAGGTACTGCGGTTGAGTGAAACGCTGGGTGGCCGGCGGTGTTTCGTAATCGAGGGTCTTGGCGGGGGAAATCACCATCAGCATGAAGTCGTCTCCTGTAATCGTGCGGGGGATTCTAGGGACTTGGACGGTTTGACTCCAGCTATCAAGTCCATAGGTGATCGGTGGTTTGACTGGATGGGCTTTTGTGGCGAGAGAGCTTGCTCCCGTTCGAGCGCGAAGCGGTCGTAAATTGATAGGCTGGTTTTATCTGGAAGAGTGAGATTGCAGCTTTTGGGGCCGCTTCGCAGCCCAGCGGGAGCAAGCTCCCTCGCCACGATGAGTTCGGCGCTGCTGCGGGAATTTGAGTCGGATCAGCTATAGTGCCGCGCGGGTTTTGTTACGGAGACATCCCATTGCGCATTGTTTTGCTTTTCTCGGCCTTGTTGTTCAGTTGTGGCGCGCTCGCCGCCCCCAATGACGTGGCCACGCTGGACCGCAGTACCTGGCCTGAGCAGTTGACCACCCCGACCCTGTTCGACGTTGCGTCGCGGGCGGAAATCCTCACCTTCGCGCGCGCCTTGCTGGCCAGCGAGGCACTGGATGAGGCCGGGCTGAAACAACGCCTGGGGCTGCGCATGATCAATCTGGACTCGATCAACACCGTGCGCCAGCGGATGTGGCAGCGCTTGCTGGCCAACTACAACTTCGCCCAACAGAGCTGCGATCAGGACGCATCGTTCTGTTTCCTGGTCGAAGACCTCGACACCCTGCGTCAGCAGGCGGGCAAATTTCAGCTCAGTGAAGACTCCTACTATATAAAGTGGGCCGGACCGAGCCGGTTGTTCCATGAGCGCTACCTGGATGAGCAATTGCGCAAGGCCGCATTGTTTCCCCAGGCCAGCAGCGAGATCGAACGCTATGGCGATTACGAGCGCAACGGTGACGAACTCAACGACCGGCTGTTTTTGCTGACCTTTGACAGCGCCGCCAACGCCACGCCCGACAACACCGCGTGGCTGACCGAGTACCTGCGTAAATCGAACCTGAGCGCGACATTCTTCGTGTTGGGGAGCGACATTCAGGCGCGCCTGGCCCAGCGTTCGGTGGCCAGCCTGCAAGCGCTTTATTCACAGCAGTGCATCGGCGTACAAGGCTGGGAGTTCCGTTCCCACAGCCATTGGCAGGACTGGCAGTACTCGATCACACGCAGTGTCGACCTGGTGAAAAACAAATTGCCGGAGAACTTCGTGCCGCTGGTGCGCCCGCCCAATGGCCAGCGCCGTGCGGACGCGGAAGGTTTTTTCAAGGCGCAGGGTTTGCAGGTGGCGCTGTGGGACATCGACCCGCAGGACGTCGGCGGTCGCCTCAGCGCCGAGCAGAGCGCTCAGCGGGTGTTGACCCTGATGCTGTTGTGGCGTCACGGGGTGATCAACTTCAACGCCAAGCAGGATGGGGTGAAAGAAGCGATGCCGTGGATTTTTTCGAAGACCCGGGAAAGCGGGATCGGCTGGGAAGATTGCCAGGACGCGTTTCACTGAAACCGGTAAAGGCCAGGAAACGTTGGGCGAGAGGGCTTTTTGAGCGAGATTTCGATGCAGGCGGACTTTCGACTTTAACGGCGTAGCGGCGACTCGCCAAGGGCTATTCGTCACTCTGAAAAATAAACTTCAAAAAAACGTCAAAGTACTTTTTCCTGTCATGGTTTTTGGAGTATTACGAAGACAGACCGCCGAAACCTGCAACACAGGTGGCGTCTTCCAAGACCCCCGCGTGTGCAGTTCACTTGAGTACGGCAGGTGAATTCGGTGGCCACTTCGAGGCGCAGCGTATTGCGTCGACTGGCTCCCACAAAGGTGACCGAGTATGGATGATCACGGACGTAGCCCTTCTTCCAACCAGCCAATCCTTTATGTACTCGATACCAACGTATTGATTCACGACCCGAACGCCCTCCTGAACTTCGAAGAACACCACGTTGCCATTCCAATGACCGTCCTTGAGGAGCTGGACAAGCTCAAGAGTGGCCATCACAGCGTGGCGGCCGAATGCCGTCAGGCCATTCGCCTGATCGACAAGACCCTGGGCGATGCCTCGCCCGAGGACGTTGAGCTGGGGGTGCCGATCCAGCGCGGAAAAAGCGGGCCCAAGGGGTTGCTGTCGATTCTGATGAGCAAGCGCACCGAGCCAAACATTGTTCTGCCCGAACACCTGAACGACAACATCATCATCAACCAGTTGATCGACCTGCATGCGCGGGACAAGGAACTGCGCCTGGTGCTGGTGACCAAAGACATCAACATGCGCCTCAAGGCCCGCGCCTGTGGGATCGCGGCCGAGGACTACAGCACGGACCAGTTGGTCGATGACGTTTCGTTGCTGCCCAATGGTTACCACAACATGACCGGTTCGTTCTGGGACCGTGTGAGCAAGGTCGACACTCGCCAGGACCACGGCCGTACCTGGCATCAGGTACAACTGATCGACAACTTGCCGGCTGTGCATATCAACGAATTCATCATCGACGAACAGGGTTTTGTCGGCTGGATCAAGGAAATCCAGGTCGACAAACTATTGATCCTCGACCTGCATCAGGAACCCCTGTTGCACCAGGAAGCCTGGGGCCTGAAACCGCGTGATATCTATCAGAGCCTGGCGCTGTACGCCTTGCTCGACCCGGACATTCACCTGGTCAATCTGTCGGGGGCGGCGGGTTCGGGTAAAACGATCCTGGCCCTGGCCGCAGCGATTGAGCAGACCATGGTCAGCAAGCGTTACCGGCGCATTATCGCGACGCGCAGCGTGCAGGGGCTGGACCAGGAGATCGGGTTTTTACCGGGTACCGAAGCGGAAAAAATGGAGCCGTGGCTGGGGGCTATCACCGACAACCTCGAAGCTTTGCACATGGATGACGAAAGCACCCATGGCAGCGTCGATTACATCCTCAGCAAAGTGCCGTTGCAGTTCAAATCCCTCAACTACATCCGGGGCCGCAGCTTCCAGCAGAGCCTGATCCTGATCGACGAATGCCAGAACCTCACACCACACCAGATGAAAACCATCATCACCCGTGCTGGCGCCGGTTCCAAAGTGGTGTGCCTGGGCAACCTGGCGCAGATCGACACCCCTTACCTGTCCGCGACCAGTTCCGGGCTGACGTACTTGACTGAACGCTTCAAGGATTTCCCCAACGGTGTACACATCACCCTGCAAGGGGTACCGCGTTCGATTCTGGCCGAATACGCCGAATCTCATTTGTAACCCCACCCAAACCGGGCGGCCCCCAAGCCGCCCGGTTTTTTGTGTCTGACACATAACCCCCTGTGGGAGCGGGCTTGCTCGCGAAGGCGGCTTAACATCCAATATTTACGTTGATTGACACACCGCCTTCGCGAGCAAGCCCGCTCCCACATTGGTTTGTGGTGGTCTTGCAATCAAACTCGCGAAAAATTGACCCACGGGTTTACAATCGGTGCTCCTGATCAGGAGTAAGGCTGTGCTGACTCATCTCGATTCCCAAGGTCGCGCCAACATGGTCGACGTTACCGAAAAAGCCGTGACGTCCCGTGAAGCCACGGCCGAAGCACTTGTGCGTATGCGCCCTGAAACCCTGCAGATGATCGTCAGCGGTGGTCACCCCAAAGGTGACGTGTTCGCTGTGGCGCGCATTGCCGGTATTCAGGCGGCAAAGAAAACCTCTGATCTGATCCCGTTGTGCCATCCGCTGATGCTCACCAGCGTCAAGGTCGAACTCAGTGCCGAAGGCATTGACGCCGTGCGCATCGTCGCTCGTTGCAAACTGGCCGGGCAGACCGGGGTGGAAATGGAAGCGCTGACTGCCGCCAGCATCGCCGCGCTGACGATTTACGACATGTGCAAGGCCGTGGACCGGGGCATGGTCATTGAAACCGTACGCTTGCTGGAAAAACTGGGTGGCAAGAGCGGGCATTATCAGGTGGCCGATCAATGAAACTGACGGTGAAGTTTTTCGCCCGCTACCGCGAGGCGCTGGGCGTGGATGCGTTGAGCGTTGAAGGCGACTTCGCCACGATCGACGATGTGCGTGTGCTGTTGGCGCAACGCGAAGGCGCCGAAGTGCTGAGTGAGCAGAACCTGATGTGCGCTCGCAATGAAGACCTGTGCCAGCTCGACGAACCGCTCGTCGATGGCGACGAAGTGGCGTTTTTCCCCACGGTCACCGGAGGCTGAAATGGCGATTCGCGTGCAGCCCACAGCGTTCGATCCGGGCGCTGAAGTCAACGCGATGCACGCGGCAAATGTCGGTGTGGGCGCGGTGGTGAGTTTTGTCGGCTATGTGCGCGACTTCAATGACGGCCTCGACGTCGCCGGGATGTTTCTGGAGCATTATCCGGGCATGACCGAAAAGGCCCTTGGCAAAATCGCCGTTGAGGCCGAACAGCGCTGGCCGCTGCTCAAGCTGGAAGTGCTGCACCGCATCGGCGCATTGGAGCCGGGCGAACCCATCGTCTTTGTCGGCGCGGCGAGTGCCCACCGCCAGGCGGCATTCGAGGCCTGTGCCTTTGTCATGGACTACTTGAAAACCCGTGCACCGTTCTGGAAAAAAGAAACCACTGCCGACGGCCCCCGCTGGGTGGAAGGGCGTGACAGCGATCACGCAGCGGCTGATCGCTGGAAGAGGTAGTCCCTCAGCACTCTTGAGTACGTCATCGTGGGCAAGCCTTGCTCCTACAGGTATTGAGTCGACCGCGAATTGGCGAACGATTTAAAGCCGTAGGCGCAAGGCTTGCCCGCGATAGGGCCATCAGTTACGTCCAATTTCTCCCCCGATTCCTCTCAAGTCCACCTCCCGACCAGAGGGCGAAAGAACTGCGCGTGCCTGATTGACGGAAAATACATAAAAGTCCAGTATGGATTTATAAGTACAAGACAGCCACTTGCTTGCAACTGATCTTCTCCTGCCAAACCAACAACAACCTGCGAGAGAACGAATATGAAGAAACTTCCCCTTGTCACTGGCCTGGCCTTGAGTCTGTTGGCGTGTGGCAGCCTGTTCGCCGCTGAGAAAACCCTGCGTATTGGTATCGAAGCGGCCTATCCGCCGTTTGCCTCCAAGACCTCTGATGGCAAAATCACTGGTTTCGACTATGACATCGGCAATGCGTTATGCACGCAGATGAAGGTCAAATGCGAGTGGGTCGAGGGCGAGTTCGACGGTTTGATTCCGTCCCTCAAGGTGAAGAAAATCGACGCAGCACTGTCGTCCATGACCATCAACGAAGACCGCAAAAAGTCGGTGGACTTCACCCACAAGTACTACTTCACTTCATCGCGATTGGTGATGAAGGAAGGTGCGGTGGTGGATGATCAGTACGTCAGCCTCAAGGGCAAAACCATTGGCGTTCAACGAGCGACCACCACGGATCGCTATGCCATCGAAGTCCTGGAGCCCAAAGGCGTCATCGTCAAGCGCTACAGCAACAACGAAGAGATTTACATGGACCTGGCGGCCGGGCGCCTGGATGCGATTTTTGCCGACACCATTCCACTGGCTGACTTTTTGTCGATGCCGCGAGGCAAGGGGTATGCCTTTGTCGGGCCGGAGCTCAAGGATCCGAAATACGTCGGTGAGGGCGCCGGGATTGCCGTGCGCAAGGGCAATGCCGAATTGGTTGCCGAACTGAACAAGGCCATCGACGGGATTCGGGCCGATGGCGAGTACCAGAAGATCTCAGACAAATACTTCAAGTCGGATATCTACGGCGACTGATGATGACTTGTGGCGAGGGAGCTTGCTCCCGCTGGGGTGCGAGGCGGCCCTGAACTCGGGCGATGCGCTCTGCCAGGTGCAAAGCGCTTGCCGGGTTTACGACCGCTTTGCAGTCGAGCGGGAGCAAGCTCCCTCGCCACAAAGGTAAGTATCAGCCCTTCAATTCCTTCAAATGCTTGTACACCGTTGCCCGCCCCATGTTCAGCACATTGGCCACATAGTTGGAGGCGCTTTTGCCCTTGAAGGCGCCTTCGGCGTGCAGCGCCAGCACCAGTTCGCGTTTGTGTTCGCGGGTCAGCATATTCAGGCCCAATTGCCGTTCGCGCAGCCAGTTGTGCAGGAAGGTGTTGATCCTTTCCTGCCAGTCATCGCGAAACAAGGCGTCTGGTTGAGGGATCAGTTTGCTCGGCGAGAGAAACAGATCCAGTGCAGCCTTGGCGTTTTCGAACAGTGAAATGTTCAGGTTGATGCACAACATTGCGATCGGCAGGCCGTCGCTGTCGCGTAAGACGCTGCTGAGGCTGCGAATCTTCTGACCATCCCAGTTGAGTTTCTCGTAGGGGCCGATGTTCCGCTCAAGAGTGCCTTCGCTGAGCATGTCCTCTAGGGCCGCATCATCACCCACTTCGCGCTTGGAAATGTTGTTGGCGATGTAATCGATTTTCTGTGTACGCAGGTCGTGCAGTACCACCTCGGCGTGGGGGAAAAACAGCGTGGCAATGGCATCGGCGATCGCCCGGAAGTTATCCAGTGCAGGGTCTTGAAGAGGTGGGGTCATCGGTGGAACTCCAGGCAGTCAGCGCCCTGTAGAAAAGGGCGCTGCGAGTGTGCCGCAATCGAGGCAGGTCGTCATCCGAAGTCAGGCGCTAACCCAAACGTGCAGGTGAGAGCATGTCGCTCGACAGGCCAAACCCGGCGAGGTGTTCAGGCAGGGCCTCGCCGCGAACGAGCGCCGCACTGGCCTGGCCCATGGCGGGCGACGTCTGGATGCCATAACCGCCCTGGGCCGCGACCCAGAACAGACCCGGCACCTGCGGGTCGAAACCGCTGACCAGGTCACCATCGTGAACAAAACTACGCAACCCGGCCCAGGTCCGCACCGGACGGCGGATGGTCAGCGTGGTGGCTTCCTCGATCTGATAAATACCCATGGCAATGTCCAGCTCTTCAGGCTGCACATCATGAGGTTCGACCGGGTCGGCATTGGCTGGGGAGCCGAGGAACATTCCGGCGTCGGGTTTCATGTAGAACGATTCGTCGAGACTGACCAGCATTGGCCAGTCGTGGCTGTCCAGACCTTCGGGCCCGGCGAAGATGAATGCGGCGCGGCGTTTGGGTTGCAGGCCCAGCGGCTTGGCCCCGGCCATTGCACCGAGGGTGTCAGCCCAGGCCCCGGCGGCATTGATGATCACGGGGGCGGTGAAGGTCTGTTGTGCGGTTTCGACGTGCCACAGGCCTTGAGTGTCCCGGGCAAGGCTCAGGACTTCGCTGTCGGTGTGGACTTCACCCTGATGGCGGCGGATACCGCGCAGGTAACCTTGGTGCAGGGCATCGGTGTCGATGTCCGAGGCGCTCGGGTCGTAGATTGCACCGTGAACCTTCTCGCGTCGCAGGATCGGCATGCGCGCACAGGCCTCGTCAGCACTGAGCATCAGCATCTGCGGCACCGTCGCCTTGGCGCTCAGGTACTGGTTGTTCAACTCAGCCGGGTCACCGATGAAGTCGACGGTCATTTCGCCGCGTGGTGTCAGCAGCGGGTGCTCACAGAAACCGGCTGGCGGCGCATCGAAGAAGTTGCGGCTGGCCAGGGTCAATGCGCGCACTTGCGGTGTGCCATAAGCGGCGGAATAGAGTGCCGCCGAACGTCCGGTGGAATGGTAGGCCGGATGGGATTCGCGTTCGAGCACAATCACCCGGGCATGCTGCGACAGCCAGAAGCCGGTGGACGCGCCGGCGATACCGCCGCCGATGATGATGAAATCTGCCTGGGTCATGAACGTCTCCTGTCATTGTCGGTCTGGGACCGGTGGGCTCTTGTGGCGAGGGAGCTTGCTCCCGCTCGGCCGCGAAGCGGTCGTAATCCGGCAGTCGCGTTCCATCTGAATACCTGCGGTGGCTGATTTTAGGGTTGCTTGGCAACCCAGCGGGAGCAAGCTACCTCGCCACAGTAGGGCAGGTGCACTTATCGGTTTCTTTGCAACTGGTAAATGGCATTGGCCAGTGCAATGTCCTCCAGGCCCAGACCGATGGAGCGGAAGAACACGTGGCGGTCATACTCCGGGCGTGGCGCAATATCGCTCAACAGTTCAGCCAGGTCGCCTGCAATCGTGTTGTTGTCCCAGCCATGCTGTTCACCGGCAATCAGCATTTCCCCGGCCGAACCGGGTGTGGTCTTGCGGTAATCACAATAAACCTGCATTTCACTCAGCGTTTCAGGTGGGACTTCGTGGGCGCGCACCGCGTTGGTGCTGATGGAAGTGATCAGCGCCGGTTTGCTCAAGGTCCGTGGGTCGATGACAGGGCCGGCAGACGAGGTGCAGAGCATGATTACATCAGCACCCTGAACGGCTTCCTCGCCACTATTGGCAATGTACAGGCGCGGGTCGAGGGCTTTCAAGGATGCCAGGGCCTGAGGGTCTTTGCGTGTCAGGCCAGGGGAATACAGGGTGATGCCGTGCCAGTCCCGCAGGCCTTTGACATAGCGCAAATGCGCCTGGGCCACCGGGCCGCTGCCGATAATTGCCAGGCGCGTGGCCTGCGGCGCGGCGAGGGCATCCACGGCGACTGCGGTTGTCGCAGCGGTGCGGGCGGTGGTCAGTTCGCCAGCGTCGCAGAGCAACAATGGCTGACCGGTTTGCATCGACATCAGCAGCGTCCAGGCCGTCACCAGCGGACCTTCCTTGCGCACGATGTAGGGTGAGGTCTTTACGCCATACACGTGCTCTTGGGCCAGCACACCCAGGTAGTTGATGAAGTCGCCGCCCCCTTGGGGGAATTCGACCAGTTGCTGGGCCGGTTGCACGGCTTGGCCTGCGGCAAGGTCACGGAACAGCTTGCGCAGGATCTGCGGCACATCGACCTGTTCGAGCAGTTGTCGGGCCTGAACAGCGTCGATCACAAAAGGGGCGTGGGACATGGGAATGCTCCGTGGCTTGCCGGTAAACTAATTTGTCCATTGTGGACTTATTGTTCTGTTTGGCAATATCCGGGCGTAAAAAAAGCGCAGCCGTTTGTGACTGCGCTTTTTGGGGTGCGACTCGAGTTTAAGGGCGTTTGCGCTCTACAGGGCGCAGCAACTCGGTCGGCGGGGTTTCGCAACTGATCTTGCGACCCAGCAACGCCTCGATGGACGGCAACTGGTAGGAATCGTCTTCACCGGCGAAGCTGATGGACACGCCATCGGCGCCTGCACGGCCGGTACGGCCAATGCGGTGGACGTAGTCGTCCGGCACTTCCGGCAGGGTGAAGTTGATCACATGGCTGATGCCGTCGATATGGATACCCCGACCGGCGACATCGGTGGCCACCAGCACGCGAATCTTGCCTTCGCGGAAACCTTCCAGGGTCTTGATGCGCTTGTGCTGCGGAACGTCGCCGGAAAGCTGGGCTGCGTTGACGCCGTCACGTACCAGGCGTTCTTCGATGCGTCGCACTTCGTCCTTGCGGTTGGCGAAGACCATCACCCGCTCCCAACCGTTGTCGTTGACCAGGTTGTAGAGCAGTTTGTACTTGTCGGCACCCGCCACTGCATAGATGTGCTGCTCGACGTTTTCGCTGGCCACATTCTGCGCTTCGATCTCGACAATCGACGGGTCGGTGGTCCATTGCTTCGCCAGGTTCATCACGTCTTCGGTGAAGGTTGCGGAGAACAGCAGGGTCTGACGTTCGTTTTTCGGTGGAGTCTGGCGAATGATCTGACGCACTTGTGGGATGAAACCCATGTCGAGCATCCGGTCGGCTTCGTCCAGGACCATGACTTCGACCATGTCCAGATGCACGTCACCGCGCTGGTTGAAGTCGAGCAAGCGACCCGGAGTGGCCACGAGAATGTCGCAGTGGCGGGCTTCGAGGTGCTTGAGTTGCTTGTCGAAGTCCATGCCGCCCACGAAGGTCATGACGTTGAGGCCGGTGTACTTGGTCAGGTCCGCCGCGTCCTTGGCGATCTGCACCACCAGTTCGCGCGTCGGCGCGATGATCAGTGCTCGCGGCTCGCCCATGTAGCGCTCTTTCGGCGGTGGGGTTTGCAGCAACTGGGTGATGATCGAAATCAGGAACGCGGCGGTTTTACCGGTACCGGTCTGCGCACGGCCAATGGCGTCCTTGCCTGCGAGGGTAAAGCCCAGCACTTGTGCCTGGATCGGTGTGCAGTACGGGAAGCCCAGGTCCTGGATGGCGTGCATCAGTTCCGGGGCGAGTTTGAAATCGTGAAAGCGGGTTTTGCCTTCCTGGGGTTCGACGACGAAGTCTTCGAGTTTCCAGGGTATGACCGGCGCCTTTGGCTTCGGTTCGCGGCGTGGTTTCGCAGGTTTCGGGGCTTCGCTGCGCGGTTGTTCAGAGGCAATGGCCGGGGCAGATGGGGCGGTCGGTGTGGTCACCGGCTCGTGCTTCGGTGCCGCTATGGTTGCGGTCCGGCCAGGCTGATTACCGTCGGTACGGTGGCTGGGGGTATGAGAAGGAGCGCTGGAGCCTGGCGCGAGCTGCTCAGCCTCGCTTTTACCGAACATTTTCTTGAGTGCTCTGAGCACGGTCATCTCATCAGTTGGTTAAGGAATGTACGCCGGCCAGTGTAATGCAAGAAACGGGCGCGGCGTAGTGTGTTGGTCATACAGCGGCAGGAAGTTTTGAAATCAGCGCAAACGTTCGGCCAACCAGGTACCGATATCCCGAATTTCTTCAGGTAACACTTCGTGACCCATTGGGTATTCCTGCCATGTCACGGTGACACCACGCGTCTTCAGGTGCTCGTAGGCCGTGCGCCCCATGGCGTTCTGGACCACATCGTCGTACTGGCCATGCAGGCACAACACCGGAATCCGCTGTTGGCTGGCCGATAATTCCAGTTCATCACTGAAGGTCGGTGCGTAGGTGGAGAGGGCAAGTACGCCACCCAGTGCGCCTTGCCATTGCAGGAACGCGGTGTGCAGGACCACTGCACCGCCCTGGGAAAACCCGGCGAGAAAAATCCGCGAAGCGTCTATTCCGCTGGTGCGCTGTTCTTCAATCAGGCCGGTGAGCATGTTTGCCGACTCATCGAGCTGTTCGCGGCTGATGGCCCGGGCCGGGTTCATGGCCAAAATGTCGTACCAGCTCGGCATCTCGTAGCCACCGTTGATGGTCACGGCGCGGGTCGGCGCCTGAGGCAAGACGAAACGCGTACTCAGCAGGTTCTCTTGCAGGGCTTCGGCAACCGGCAGGAAGTCGTAGCGATCGGCGCCCAGGCCGTGCAGCCAGATTACGCAGGCGTCCACGGGCTGGCTGGGCTGAAGAATCAAGGGCTGGGTCATGGTTGCTCCAAAATTGTGCGCACGCGCCCATTGAGTGCGAGATCAGGGGGCGTGTCAGGTCGATCAGTTAATAAGTTGTCGCACGCTTGCACGTTTTGCTCTTGACCGCTGGCTGAATCGCTTGAGCGGCTGGGGTGGTACGGGCTTTGCTATGAGTAAACCTGTGCAAGTAATCCTGCGCCGGCCGGTAACACTATCAGGCTACGGCGGGCGGTGGGATAGCAAAGAATCCGGTGATGGATGTTCGCCAATGGCCGCTACGGGCTTCGCGAATGTGAAAGGGCTACAGCCCGTTCGGCCGATTGGCGGGAGGTGAGTTTTCCATGATGTGGATTTTCTCCTACTAGACTCATAGCTAATGTCTTACGCCGCTTGACCCTATAAAAAGCCAACACGGGTCAACAGCACCTCATAAGGGTGCGGCAGGACTCAAGCTCCGACACAACAAGAGCAAAACTGGAGGTTTGAATGAAGATGTTGAAATCCACCCTGGCCGTCGTGACGGCTGCAGCCGTACTCGGTGTCAGCGGGTTCGCTCAGGCGGGTGCAACCCTGGATGCGGTGCAGAAAAAAGGCTTCGTGCAATGTGGCGTCAGCGACGGTCTGCCAGGTTTCTCGGTGCCGGACTCCACCGGCAAGATCGTCGGTATCGACGCTGACGTCTGCCGCGCCGTGGCGGCTGCGGTGTTTGGTGACGCGACCAAGGTCAAGTTCAGCCAGTTGAACGCCAAGGAGCGCTTCACCGCGCTGCAATCGGGCGAAATCGACATGTTGTCGCGCAACTCCACCTGGACCAGTTCCCGTGATGCAGGCATGGGCCTGAAGTTCACCGGCGTCACCTACTACGACGGCGTTGGTTTCCTGGCCAACAACAAGCTGGGCGTGAAAAGTGCCAAGGAGCTGGACGGTGCAACCATCTGCATCCAGGCCGGTACCACCACTGAACTGAACGTCTCCGACTACTTCCGCTCCAACGGCCTGAAGTACACCCCGATCACGTTCGACACCTCCGATGAAAGCGCCAAGTCACTGGAGTCCGGTCGTTGCGACGTACTGACTTCCGACAAGTCCCAACTGTTTGCCCAGCGCAGCAAGCTGGCCTCGCCGAAAGACTACATCGTGCTGCCGGAAACCATCTCCAAGGAGCCTTTGGGGCCGGTGGTGCGTAACGGCGACGACGAGTGGTTCAGCATCGTGCGCTGGACCCTGTTCGCCATGCTCAACGCCGAAGAAGCAGGCATCACGTCGAAAAACGTGGTTGAAGAAGCCAAGTCGACCAAGAACCCGGACGTCGCCCGTCTGCTGGGTGGCGACGGTGAATACGGCAAAGACCTGAAACTGCCGAAGGACTGGGTCGTCAAGGTGGTCAGCCAGGTCGGCAACTACGGTGAAGTGTTCGAGAAAAACCTCGGCAAGAGCACTCCGCTGGAAATCGACCGCGGCCTGAACGCCCTGTGGAACAACGGCGGCATTCAATACGCACCACCAGTGCGCTGATGGTTCTGTCACCCGGTGGGCCAACCACCGGGTGATGTTCTGTTCCATTCTTTGCGGGGCACTTCATGCAAAAATCAATCGGCGCACCAAAGCAGAGGCTCAGCCTCAGCGATCCGCGAGTGCGTGCGTGGCTATTCCAGATCATCACGGTTGTCGCGGTGATCTCGATGGGCTGGTACTTGTTCAACAACACTCAAACCAACCTGCAACACCGGGGTATTACTTCCGGCTTCAGCTTTCTGGAGCGCAGTGCAGGGTTCGGTATCGCGCAACACCTGATCGACTACACCGAATCGGACAGCTATGCCCGGGTGTTTGTCATCGGCTTGCTCAATACGTTGCTGGTGACCTTCATCGGCGTGATTCTGGCGACGATCCTGGGGTTCATCATCGGCGTCGCACGGCTCTCGCATAACTGGATCATCAGCAAGCTGGCGACCATCTATGTCGAGGTTTTCCGCAACATTCCACCGCTGCTGCAAATCCTGTTCTGGTACTTCGCGGTGTTCCTGACCATGCCAGGGCCGCGTAACAGTCATAACTTCGCCGATACGTTCTTCATGAGCAGCCGTGGCCTGAATATGCCAGCGGCCTTGAAAGGTGAAGGTTTCTGGCCGTTTGTGGTCAGCATCGTGGTGGCAATTGTCGCCATCGTGCTGATGTGCCGCTGGGCCAACAAACGCTTCGAAGCAACGGGTGTACCCTTCCACAAATTCTGGACCGGGCTGGCACTGTTCATAGTGATTCCAGCCTTGTGCGCGCTGATCTTCGGCGCGCCACTGCATTGGGAAATGCCGAAGCTTGCGGGCTTCAACTTCGTCGGTGGCTGGGTGTTGATTCCCGAGTTGCTGGCCCTGACCCTGGCCCTGACGGTGTACACCGCGGCGTTCATCGCCGAGATCGTACGTTCGGGGATCAAGTCGGTCAGCCATGGCCAGACCGAAGCAGCCCGCTCATTGGGGCTGCGCAACGGGCCGACCCTGCGCAAGGTGATCATCCCGCAAGCCCTGCGTGTGATCATTCCTCCGCTGACCAGCCAATACCTGAACCTGGCGAAAAACTCTTCGCTGGCGGCCGGTATCGGTTACCCGGAAATGGTGTCGTTGTTTGCCGGCACGGTGCTGAACCAGACCGGGCAGGCCATCGAGGTTATTGCCATCACCATGAGCGTGTACCTGGCGATCAGTATCAGCATTTCCCTGCTGATGAACTGGTACAACAAGCGCATTGCGCTGATCGAGCGGTGAGGAAACGCGCATGACGATTCATACTTTCAAACCTGACATGCCACCGCCCAAGAGCAGCATCGGTGTCGTGGCGTGGATGCGCGAGCACATGTTCTCCAGCTGGATCAACACGCTGCTCACGCTGTTCGCGTTCTACCTGATTTATCTGGTGGTGCCGCCGATCCTGCACTGGGCGATTCTGGATGCCAACTGGGTCGGGACGACCCGTGCCGATTGCACCAAGGAAGGCGCGTGCTGGGTGTTCATCCAGCAGCGTTTCGGCCAGTTCATGTATGGCTATTACCCACCCGAACTGCGCTGGCGCGTGGACCTGACCGTGTGGCTGGCGGTGATCGGCATTGCACCGTTGTTCATCTCGCGCTTCCACCACAAGGCGGTTTACGGCCTGAGTTTTCTGGTGCTGTACCCGATCATTGCCTACTGCCTGCTGCATGGCGGCGTCTTTGGCCTGAGCAACGTTGCGACCAGTCAATGGGGCGGCTTGATGCTGACCCTGGTCATTGCCACCGTGGGTATTGCGGGCGCCTTGCCGCTGGGGATCGTGCTGGCGCTGGGCCGTCGCTCGAACATGCCGGCGATTCGTGTGGTCTGCGTGACCTTCATCGAATTCTGGCGCGGCGTGCCGTTGATCACGGTGCTGTTCATGTCCTCGGTGATGTTGCCGCTGTTCCTGCCCGAAGGCATGAACTTCGACAAACTGCTGCGAGCCTTGATCGGTGTGATCCTGTTCCAGTCGGCCTACGTGGCTGAAGTGGTGCGCGGCGGTCTGCAAGCGATTCCCAAAGGTCAGTACGAAGCGGCTGCCGCCATGGGGCTGGGCTACTGGCGCAGCATGGGCCTGGTGATTTTACCGCAGGCCCTGAAACTGGTGATCCCTGGCATCGTCAACACCTTCATTGCGCTGTTCAAGGACACAAGCCTGGTGATCATCATCGGCCTGTTCGACCTGCTCAACAGTGTCAAGCAAGCCGCCGCCGACCCGAAATGGCTTGGTATGGCCACTGAAGGTTATGTGTTTGCGGCCCTGGTGTTCTGGATTTTCTGTTTTGGTATGTCCCGCTATTCCATGCATTTGGAACGCAAGCTGGACACTGGCCACAAGCGCTAAAGCGCCGTACCTAATTTAGGAAGTTCTGCTATGAGCGAAGCAATCAAAAAGCCGTCGAGCCCTGAAGGCATTATTCAGATGCAGGGTGTGAACAAGTGGTACGGCCAGTTCCACGTGTTGAAAGACATCAACCTGAACGTCAAGCAGGGCGAGCGTATTGTTCTGTGCGGGCCGTCGGGTTCGGGCAAGTCGACCACCATTCGCTGCCTCAACCGTCTGGAAGAGCACCAGCAGGGCCGCATTGTGGTCGATGGCGTGGAGTTGACCAACGACCTCAAGCAGATCGAGGCAATTCGTCGTGAGGTTGGCATGGTGTTCCAGCACTTCAACCTGTTCCCGCACCTGACCATCCTGCAAAACTGCACGCTGGCACCGATGTGGGTGCGCAAGATGCCCAAGCGCAAGGCTGAAGAAATTGCCATGCATTACCTGGAGCGCGTACGCATCCCGGAACAGGCGCACAAGTTTCCGGGGCAACTGTCTGGCGGCCAGCAACAGCGTGTGGCGATTGCCCGTGCACTGTGCATGAAACCCAAAATCATGCTGTTCGACGAGCCGACCTCGGCCCTCGATCCGGAGATGGTGAAAGAGGTACTCGACACCATGATCGGCCTGGCCGAAGACGGTATGACCATGCTCTGCGTGACCCACGAAATGGGTTTCGCCCGGACCGTGGCCAACCGCGTGATCTTCATGGACAAGGGCGAAATCGTCGAGCAAGCCGCGCCGAACGACTTCTTCGACAACCCGCAGAATGAACGCACCAAGCTGTTCCTGAGCCAGATCCTGCATTGATCGAAGCCAGGCAGTGAAATAAACCCGGACGTGTTCCGGGTTTATTTTTGCCTGATGTTCTGGGTCAGGATGCCAGCACTGTTTCCTCTTCCGGGAAGCGTGTGGCCAGCAGCCGCTTCAAGTCAGTGCCTTTGTTCATTGCTTGTATTTCAGCCAGTAGGTGAGGATGACGATCCAGCAGACGCATCAGCGTGAACAAAGCTTGAGGAGGTTGAAGTTCACCGCGCTCGTATCGCGAAAATGCATTGTGACCGCCACCGGAAAGTAGTTTTACCGCTTCCTTCTGCGTGAGGTGCAGTTTACGGCGGATACGTTTCATCTCAGAACCCATGATCTCAAAGCAATCTTCGAGCAACTTATCGCCTGCATCGGAGTAGCGCTCGGCGCTGTCGGTGTCATTATCAAAAATGATTTCAGCGCAATCTCTGCATTCCCAGCCGGCAATGTCGTGTACCCATCGTGAGACGTTCTTATAGTCGACACAGAGACTGCGACCTTGGAAATGTTGCATTGCGTCTTGAGCGCCGCAGCTCATGCATTGCCGCGTATTCATAAGTTCTTCTCCTTGAAAGAGATCACCGGAGGTCCGCCGTTGGGGCAGTAGGTCACTTTGATGTAAAGCTCAAGGTCATGAAATATTGTGTGGTAAACGTCCTGCCAGTTTCGGTGATCGGTGTAGCAAGTCATCGACTTGTAGAGCATTCGCCGTTCCAGTGAGCAAATGGCGAGTTCCATATCTCGCAGGGTCCATCCCATTTTCTTCCCAGACCTCAGTGCGGTTTGAGTAAAAGCTTTGGCCCCTTGTCTCCGGACCTCAGCCTTGATGACCGACAAGTCGAAGTGAGGCGTACTCTTTTCCATAAGAAACCACGAACCCTGTCCCTGAAATTACCCTTAAAGGGTAATTTTGACCAATCGAAAATCCCGCTCCTTTTCTTGCTCTTAAACACTAGGTGCTTGTCCTCTCGGATGATGCTGACTAACATGTCGGAAAATTCATCCTATGATTGGATGAAAGGGCGAATTCCATGACAGACATAGCTCCCTTGATAAAACGCTCCCTGGTCGATCAAGCCCTGGAGCAGCTGCGCCTGCGCATCAATGAAGGTGTCTGGCAGGTAGGGCAGCGCTTGCCCACCGAGCCCGAGCTGGCCGCTGAGCTGGGCATCAGCCGCAACACCGTGCGTGAAGCCATGCGTGTGTTGGCGTTTTCCGGATTGATCGAGATTCGCCAGGGGGATGGCAGTTATCTGCGGGCAGTCGTCGATCCCCTCGACACGATGAAGGCCCTGTCCCGTTGTTCCCATGAGCAGGCTCGGGAAACCCGGCACATCCTTGAGGTCGAGGCGATTGGCCTGGCAGCATTGCGACGTACCGACGAAGACCTCAAGGGGTTACACGAAGCTCTGGGGGCGAGCGGCAGTCACTATCATGGCGATCTCGACAGCTACATCGCCTGCGACCTGGTGTTTCACCGTCGTTTGGTGGACGCTGCGCACAATCCCACCCTCAGTGAGCTGTATCGCTACTTTTCCAGCATCGTCAGCGCGCAATTGCGCCAGACCCTCAGCATCACGCCCCGACGCCAGGAAGTCTTCGATTTGCACATCGAACTGCTTGAGGCCGTCGAGCAGCGCGACCCGGAGCGGGCCAAGGCCCTGTCGAGGCAGTTAATCAATGAACCCTGAAACCGAGAACGCCATGCCCAGCCCAACGGCGAGCTCCCTCGCGCTGCAACCCAAGCGCGAGGCAGAGCTTGAAGAGCTGCTGATCGACGCCGAGGCCGATGACGAACAGGTCCAGCAAAGCCATCCGGTCTTGCGCCGCCCGTGGCTGTTGCTGTTGGGGTTGATTCTGGTTGCGTTGAACTTGCGTCCGGCGCTGTCGAGCATGGCGCCGCTGCTCAGTGATGTATCGAAAAACCTAGGCCTGTCGGCGGCGCAGGCGGGGTTGCTGACTACCTTGCCGGTGCTTTGCCTCGGTCTGTTTGCTCCGCTGGCGCCGGTGCTGGCGCGGCGTTTTGGTGCTGAACGTGTGGTGCTGGGGATTTTGCTGACGCTGGCTGGCGGGATCATCCTGCGCAGCTCGTTTGGTGAGATCGGCCTGTTTGCCGGGAGCATTCTGGCCGGTGCCAGCATTGGTGTGATCGGTGTATTGCTGCCGGGCATCGTCAAGCGCGACTTCGCCAGACACGCCGGCACCATGACCGGTGTCTATACGATGGCGCTGTGCCTCGGCGCGGCCATGGCGGCCGGGGCAACCGTGCCCTTGAGCGAGCATTTCGACAAACGCTGGGCATTGGGCCTGGGCTTTTGGGTGGTACCGGCCTTGATCGCGGCCATCTTCTGGTTGCCGCAAGTCGGGCAAAAACACGGTGCGCACAACGTGGCGTATCGGGTGCGCGGTTTGCTGCGTGATCCGCTGGCCTGGCAAGTGACCTTGTACATGGGCCTGCAATCCTCGCTGGCGTATATCGTCTTCGGCTGGTTGCCATCGATCCTGATCGGTCGCGGCCTGACCCCAACCCAGGCCGGGTTGGTGCTGTCCGGTTCGGTGATCGTCCAGTTGGCCAGTTCGCTGGCGGCGCCGTGGTTGGCGACGCGTGGCAAGGATCAACGGCTGGCGATTGTCATCGTCATGCTGCTGACGCTGGGTGGTCTGTTCGGTTGCCTGTATGCGCCGATTGAAGGCCTGTGGGGCTGGGCAATTTTGCTCGGACTAGGGCAGGGCGGGACGTTCAGCCTGGCGTTGACCCTGATTGTGCTGCGTTCGCGTGATGCCCACGTCGCGGCCAACCTGTCGAGCATGGCCCAGGGTTTTGGTTACACCCTGGCCTCCATGGGGCCGTTCGCGGTCGGTCTGGTGCACGATTGGACAGGCGGCTGGACCGCGCTGGGCTGGATCTTCGGGGTCATCGGCCTTGGCGCGATCATCGCTGGCCTCGGCGCCGGGCGTTCGCTGTATGTACAGGTCAAAAGCGAAAGGGTCTGAGACGACTATTCCCACCGTGAATGCCGGTAGTCTTGCCGGCATTTGCAGACTATCGTGCAGGCATCTGTCGAAGCCATTTTTGCAAATGCAGGGAGCCTGTCCATGAGTGATGCCCACAGCGCATTGATCACTGAGTTCTATCAAGCGTTCCAGCGTCTGGATGCCGAGGCCATGAGCGCCTGCTACACCGAGGACGTGGTGTTCAGTGATCCAGCCTTTGGCGAGCTGCGCGGGCGCGATGCCGGCGACATGTGGCGCATGCTGGCCAGCCGGGCCAAAGACTTCTCCCTGACCTTTGATAACGTTTGTGCGGACGAGCGCACCGGCAGCGCCCATTGGGTCGCGACCTACCTGTTCAGCCAAACCGGCAACACTGTGGTCAACGACATCCAGGCGCGTTTCGTTTTCCGTGACGGCAAGATCTGCGAGCACCACGATTATTTCGATCTGTGGCGCTGGTCGCGTCAGGCCCTGGGTTTCAAAGGTCTGTTGCTGGGGTGGACGCCTTTGGTGGGCAACGCTGTTCGCGCCCAGGCCTTGAAGGGGCTGAAGGCATTCCAGGCCAGTCGCTGATAAGATCGCGGCTTGTTTTCCTACAAGCCTTGATCGTCACGTGAACACCCTTAGCGAAACTTCCGCCAGCAATGATGAAACCATGATTGCGATCAGCAAACCCTGGTTCGTCTATCTGGTTCGTGCGGCCAACGGTTCGTTGTATTGCGGGATCAGCGACGACCCGATCAAGCGCTTTGCAAAGCATCAGAGCGGTAAAGGCGCCCGTTTTTTTCTCTCCAGCCCGGCCGTGGCGCTGGTCTACACCGAAGCCTGCCGCGACAAAAGCGAAGCGTTGCGCCAGGAACGGCTGATCAAAAAACTCAAGAAAAGCGCCAAGGAATGTCTGGTGGCGACTGCTGTTGCGGGCTTGTCACGCTGATTGACCAGTTCCCATCAGGCAGACAGGTGGGCTGCCAACCGATTGCGCGCTAAGCTGCTGATTCCTTACACCAGCGGCGGGTTCGAGCATGTCAGAGATCATTCTTCACCATTACCCGACTTCTCCCTTTGCGGAAAAGGCCCGGCTGCTGCTGGGTTTCAAGGGCTTGTCCTGGCGTTCTGTGAAAATCTCGCCGGTGATGCCAAAACCAGACCTGACGGCGCTGACTGGCGGTTATCGCAAGACTCCGGTCTTGCAGGTTGGCGCTGATATCTACTGTGATACGGCGCTGATTGCCCGACGCCTGGAGCAGGAAAAAGCCTCGCCCGCGCTCTTCCCGGAAGGGCGGGAAATGATCACCGCGACGTTTGCGGCCTGGGCCGATTCGGTGGTGTTTCAGCATGCTGTGAGCCTGGTGTTCCAACCGGAATCGGTAGCGGTGCGGTTTGCCACGTTGCCGCCCGAGGCGGTGAAGGCCTTTGTCGCTGACCGTGCCGGGTTGTTCAGCGGAGGCAGCGCGACGCGGTTGTCGACCGAGCTGGCCAAGCATCAATGGCCGACGATCATGGCGCGTCTCGAGCAGCAATTGCAGCGCGAGGATGGCGACTTCCTGTTTGGTGAGCCGTCGATTGCCGACTTCTCCATGGCTCACCCGCTATGGTTTCTCAAGGGTACGCCGGTGACATCACCGTTGGTCGATGTTTATCCGGCTGTGTCGGCCTGGTTGGGGCGGGTGATGGGGTTTGGGCACGGCGCGTTCAGCGAGATGGCCTCACAAGAAGCGCTGGACGTTGCTCGCCATTGCGCGCCGGCTGCCTTGCCGGATGAAGTGTTCAGCGAGCCTAACGGATTCGAGGCGGGTCAGCAGGTGTCGATTGCCGCGACGGATTACGGCGTTGACCCAGTGGTGGGCGAGTTGCTGTTTGCCGGCAGCGAAGAGCTGATCCTGCGGCGTGAAGACGAGCGTGCGGGCGTGGTGCATGTGCACTTTCCGCGGTTCGGGTTTCGGATTGAAGCGAAGTAGCTTTACACCGCAGATGTTTGAACGGGGCTGAACCTGTGGCGAGGGAGCTTGCTCCCGCCTGACCCAGTGCGCAGTGCTCACAAAACAGGTGTTCATTGCGAAGAGTCTGGGGCTGCTACGCAGCCCGACGGGAGCAAGCTCCCTCGCCACAGGGATTGAGTGAGTCAGTGGTTATTTCAATGCGGCGAGAATCTCATCCGGGTCGTACCCGCGAATCAACGTACCGTTCACATCAATCAGCGGAATGCCCCGCCCGCCCAGCGCTTCGTACGCCTTGCGCGCCTGGGCATCTTTCTCGATGTCGAATTCCTTGTACGGGATACCCTTCTGGTCGAGAAAACGCCGCGTCAGCTTGCAGTAGCCGCACCAATCGGTGGCGTAGAGCGTGACCCTGGCGTTGGCCTGGGTCTGCTCGGACACGCCTTGCGAGGGGTTGAACACCCGCTCGATCTTGCCCCAGTTCTGGTAGACCACGACCACCAGCAGGATCAGCAGGAATTTCTTCAGTACGCCGCCCAGCATCAGTTGCGACGCTTCAACTGATCGGTCAGTTGGGTGGGCAGGCCTTTGATGATCAGGGTGCCGGCCTCTTCGTCGTACTCGATCTTGGAGCCCAGCAGGTGCGCTTCGAAGCTGATGGACAGGCCTTCAGCGCGCCCAGTGAAGCGGCGGAACTGGTTGAGGGTGCGTTTGTCGGCCGGAATCTCGGGCGAGAGGCCGTAATCTTTGTTGCGGATGTGGTCGTAGAAGGCTTTTGGGCGTTCTTCATCAATCAGTTCCGACAGCTCTTCCAGGCCCATCGGCTCACCGAGCTTGGCCTGGCTGCTGGCGTAGTCGACCAGGGTCTTGGTTTTTTCGCGGGCAGAGTCTTCCGGCAGGTCTTCGCTTTCCACGAAGTCACTGAAGGCTTTGAGCAGGGTGCGGGTTTCGCCCGGCCCGTCGACACCTTCCTGGCAGCCGATGAAGTCGCGGAAGTATTCCGAAACCTTCTTGCCGTTCTTGCCTTTGATAAACGAGATGTATTGCTTGGACTGCTTGTTGTTCTGCCACTCGGACACGTTGATTCGTGCGGCGAGGTGCAGTTGGCCCAGGTCCAGGTGCCGCGACGGGGTCACGTCGAGCTGGTCGGTCACCGCCACACCTTCGCTGTGGTGCAGCAGGGCGATGGCCAGGTAGTCGGTCATGCCTTGTTGATAGTGGGCGAACAGCACGTGACCACCGGTCGACAGGTTCGATTCCTCCATCAGTTTTTGCAGGTGTTCCACCGCAACGCGGCTGAAGGCGGTGAAATCCTTCCCGCCGTCGAGGTATTCCTTCAGCCAGCCGCTGAACGGGTGCGCGCCGGATTCGGCATGAAACAAACCCCAGGCTTTGCCCTGTTTGGCGTTATAGCTTTCGTTGAGGTCGGCGAGCATGTTCTCGATGGCTGTGGACTCTGCCAGTTCCGAGTCGCGAGCGTGGAGAACTGCAGGGGTGCCGTCGGGTTTTTTGTCGATCAGGTGGACGATGCAATGACGGATCGGCATAGGCTTCTCGGCTGGTTGAAGGGGGGAGGGCGCGCTCCCCGAAAAAGTGCCCAGTGTACCGCAACCACTGGTTTTGGAGCGGGTGGAAGGGTGTTTCGCGGTGGTCCGAGCGACCTTATGGGGGTTTTTGCCGTTTTAGAGCGATAAAGCTGACCAAATGGGTAGGTAGAGGCGGATATTTCCCCGTCTCTGTGCTAGTTTTGCCCCGTCTTACGCGAAGTCACTGCGTTAAGCGTGCATTCAGCATTTGTCAGGTCGAACCAAACCCTGATTTCGGTATCTATAACCCCGATCCGTCGTGGTTCTAGCCGGGGGTGCCAGATCCAGAAGATCGGGCTCGATGGCTGACACTGCACTCTGCAATCCAAATGAATTTGATAGGGAAGGAACACTAAATGGCTCTTACTAAAGACCAACTGATCGCCGATATCGCTGAAGCCATCGACGCGCCGAAAACTACCGCGCGTAACGCTCTGGACCAACTGGGCCAAATCGTTGCTGATCAACTGGAAAACGGCGGCGAAATCACCCTGCCAGGTATCGGTAAGCTGAAAGTGACCGAGCGTCCTGCCCGTACCGGCCGTAACCCTTCGACTGGCGCTGCCATCGAAATCGCTGCCAAGAAAGTTATCAAGCTGGTTGTGGCCAAAGGCCTGACCGACGCTGTTAACAAGTAAGACCGCAGTAATAAAAAAACCGTGCGCCGGGACAACCCGGGCACGGTTTTTTTGTACCTGCGATTCAGCAAATGCTGCAAACCAATGTGGGAGCGGGCTTGCTCGCGAAGGCGGCGTGCCAGTCGACTTCAATGGTGACTGATACACCGCCTTCGCGAGCAAGCCCGCTCCCACAGTTGATCTGCGTCGGTCAGTTAATCAGCTTTTACGGACCCAGCGCTCGCGCCAGACTTGCTGCTCGGACTTGGTCTGGAAGGTCCAGGCCACGAAGCGGCTTTTCTTCTGGCCCTGAGACATTTCCACCACCTGGCTTTCCAGGACGCCGGCCTTTTTCAGGGCCGTCTCAATCGCTGGCAGGTTTGACGCCTTCGAGACCAGGGTGCTGAACCAGAGCACTTTGTGTTGGAAATGCGCACTCTCGGCGATCAGTTGTGTCACAAATCGTGCTTCGCCGCCTTCACACCACAGTTCTGCCGACTGACCGCCAAAGTTCAGCACCGGCAGTTTGCGTTTTGGATCGGCGCGGCCCAGGGCGCGCCATTTACGCTCGCTGCCCCGGGTAGCCTCGTCCATCGAGGCGTGGAACGGCGGGTTGCACATGGTCAGGTCAAAGCGTTCGCCGGGTTCGAGCAGGCCCAGCAGAATGTGCTTGGGATTGCTTTGCTGGCGCAACTGGATGGCTTTGTTCAGCCCGTTGGACTGTACGATGGCTTTAGCGGCAGCCACGGCCGTCGGATCGATTTCCGAGCCCAGGAAGTGCCAGCGGTAGTCGCTGTAGCCGATCAGCGGATAGACGCAGTTGGCGCCCATGCCGATATCGAGCACCTTGACCGGCGCGCCGCGAGGGATCTCGCCGTCGTTGACGCTGGCCAGCAGGTCGGCCAGGAAGTGCACGTAGTCGGCACGGCCCGGAACCGGTGGGCAGAGGTAGTCAGCCGGGATGTCCCAATGGGCGACGCCGTAGAACGACTTGAGCAGCGCCCGGTTGAACACACGCACCGCGTCCGGGCTGGCGAAGTCGATGCTTTCCTTGCCGTACGGATTGATGATCACGAACTTCGCGAGTTCTGGCGTGGTTTTGATCAGCGCCGGGAAGTCGTAACGACCCTGATGGCGATTGCGCGGGTGCAGACTGGCCTTCTCGCGCGGCTCCACGGCTTTGGCCGGGGTCGCAGGTTTTGGCTTTTGGCGCGGGGCTTTGGGTTTGCTAGGGGCGGTCATGGGAAGTCGATTCAGGGTTTTGGCTCAAAGTGGCGGGCATTGTCCCACATCAGCTCAGGATTGATGACAAAAGTGCAGATAACACCGATCAAGTGTGGGAGCGGGCTTGCTCGCGAAGCCGGTTTAACATTCAACATTCATGTTGGCTGACACTCCACTTTCGCGAGCAAGCCCGCTCCCACATTGGAATTTCGGTGTTTGGGGAGAATGCGGCAGGCAAAAAAAGGGAGGCCTTCGCAGGCCTCCCTTTTTAATCGCTGGAGTTGCCGTTACAAACTGGCAATCCGCGCATGTTGCTCGGCCAACCTGCCCAGAGCCTGTTCGGCTTCAGCCAGTTTGGCGCGTTCTTTCTCGATGACGTCGGCGGGGGCCTTGTCAACGAAGCCGGCATTGGACAGCTTGCCGCCCACACGCTGCACTTCGCCTTGCAGGCGCTGGATTTCCTTGTCCAGGCGCGCCAGTTCGGCGTTCTTGTCGATCAGGCCGGCCATTGGCACCAGCACTTCCATCTCGCCGACCAGGGCGGTGGCGGACAGCGGTGCTTCTTCGCCTGCGGCCAATACGGTGATCGACTCGAGCTTGGCCAGCTTCTTCAGCAGGACTTCGTTCTCGCTCAGGCGACGTTGGTCCTCGGCGCTGACGTTTTTCAGGAACAGCGGCAGCGGTTTGCCCGGGCCGATGTTCATCTCGCCACGAATGTTACGCGTGCCAAGCATCAGGCCCTTGAGCCATTCGATGTCGTCTTCGGCAGCCTGATCAATGCGCGCTTCATTGGCCACTGGCCAAGGTTGCAGCATGATCGTCTTGCCTTCGATACCGGCCAGCGGCGCGATGCGCTGCCAGATTTCTTCGGTGATGAACGGCATGAACGGGTGAGCCAGGCGCAGGGCAACTTCCAGCACGCGAACCAGCGTGCGACGGGTGCCACGCTGACGCTCGATCGGGCCGTTTTCGTCCCACAGCACAGGCTTGGACAGCTCCAGATACCAGTCGCAATACTGGTTCCAGATGAACTCGTACAAGGCTTGTGCGGCCAGGTCGAAACGGAACTGGTCGAGTTGACGGGTCACTTCGGCTTCGGTGCGTTGCAACTGGGAGATGATCCAGCGATCGGCCAGCGACAGCTCATAGGCTTCGCCGTTCTGGCCGCAGTCTTCGCCCTTGTCCAGCACGTAGCGCGCAGCGTTCCAGATCTTGTTGCAGAAGTTGCGATAGCCTTCGACGCGGCCCATGTCGAACTTGATGTCGCGACCAGTGGACGCCAGCGAGCAGAAGGTGAAGCGCAGGGCGTCGGTGCCATAGCTGGCGATGCCGTCGGCGAACTCGTCGCGGGTCTGCTTTTCAATCTTCTTCGCCAGTTTCGGCTGCATCATGCCCGAGGTGCGTTTCTCCACCAGCGCTTCAAGCTCGATACCGTCGATGATGTCCAGCGGGTCGAGGACGTTGCCCTTGGACTTGGACATCTTCTGGCCCAGGCCATCGCGCACCAGACCGTGTACATAAACGGTCTTGAACGGAACCTGTGGCGTGCCGTCTTCGTTTTTCACCAAATGCATGGTGAGCATGATCATCCGGGCAACCCAGAAGAAAATAATGTCGAAGCCGGTCACCAGTACGTCGGTGGAGTGGAATTTTTTCAGGAATTCGGTCTGTTGCGGCCAGCCGAGGGTGGAGAAGGTCCACAGGCCCGAGCTGAACCAGGTATCGAGTACGTCGTTGTCCTGTTGCAGTGCAACGTCCGGGCCCAGGTTGTGCTTGGCGCGCACTTCGGCTTCGTCGCGGCCCACATAGACTTTGCCCGACTCGTCGTACCAGGCCGGGATTCGGTGGCCCCACCACAGCTGACGGCTGATGCACCAGTCCTGGATGTCGCGCATCCACGAGAAGTACATGTTTTCGTACTGTTTTGGCACGAACTGGATGCGCCCGTCTTCAACGGCGGCAATGGCAGGCTCGGCCAATGGCTTGGTGGACACGTACCACTGGTCGGTCAGCCACGGCTCGATGATGGTGCCAGAACGGTCGCCTTTCGGAACTTTCAGGGCGTGATCGTCGACGCTGACCAGCAGGCCGGCGGCGTCGAAGGCGGCAACAATTTCTTTACGGGCCTGGAAGCGATTGAGGCCGGCGTACTCGGCGGGCAGTGTGCCGTCGATCTCTTCGTTGACGCTGCCGTCGAGGTTGAACACCTGGGCGGCCGCCAACACTTCGGCGTTCTTGTCGAAGATGTTCAGCAGCGGCAGGTTGTGGCGCTTGCCGACTTCGTAGTCGTTGAAATCGTGGGCCGGGGTGATTTTCACGCAGCCGGTGCCGAATTCAGGGTCGCAGTAATCGTCCGCGATGATCGGGATGCGGCGGCCAACCAGCGGCAGCTCGACAAACTTGCCGATCAGGGCTTTGTAGCGCTCATCGTTCGGGTTAACGGCCACGGCGGAGTCGCCGAGCATGGTTTCCGGACGGGTGGTCGCGACGATCAGGAAGTCGTTGCCTTCAGCGGTTTTGGCGCCATCAGCCAGCGGGTACTTCAGGTTCCACAGGAAGCCTTTCTCGTCGTGGTTTTCCACTTCGAGGTCGGAAATCGCCGTGTGCAGCTTGGTGTCCCAGTTGACCAGGCGCTTGCCGCGATAGATCAGGCCGTCTTCGTGCAGGCGCACGAAGGCTTCTTTCACGGACTCCGACAGGCCGTCGTCCATGGTGAAGCGTTCGCGGCTCCAGTCTACAGACGAGCCGAGGCGGCGGATCTGGCGGCTGATGTTGCCACCGGACTCATCTTTCCATTCCCAGATTTTTTCGAGGAATTTTTCGCGGCCCAGATCATGGCGGCTCTGGCCCTTGGCTTCGAGTTGACGCTCCACCAGCATTTGCGTGGCGATACCGGCGTGGTCGGTGCCCGGCTGCCACAGGGTGTTGCGACCCTGCATGCGGCGGAAACGGATCAGGGCGTCCATGATCGCGTTGTTGAAGCCATGGCCCATGTGCAGGCTGCCGGTGACGTTCGGCGGCGGGATCATGATGGTGTAGGAATCGCCCGCGCCTTGCGGGGCGAAGTAGTTCTCGGACTCCCAGGTGTTGTACCAGGAAGTTTCAATGGCGTGCGGCTGGTAGGTCTTATCCATGCGCGGCGGGACCCTATTGGCATTTATTCAGGAAAAGCCGGCAAGTATAGCGGGGCATGGGGCGGAGGGCGAGCAGACGCAGACCGGGCGCAGATCAAATGTGGGAGCGGGCTTGCTCGTGAAATCGGCAGGGCAGTCGACAGAGATGTTGAATGTTGAACCACCTTCGCGAGCAAGCCCGCTCCCACAGGAGATTGGTGTTACTCGTACTGACTCAACAACCGTTCCATGCGTGCATCGAGGCGGCGTTTGATTTCGGTTTCGATGTGCGGGGCGAAGTCGTCGATCACGTCTTGCATGATCAGTTGCGCGGCGGCGCGCAGTTCGCTGTCCAGGTGCAACATCACATCAGCGCCTTGCTGGACGGAAGCGGCCGGCACCGGTTCGACGACAGGCGCCGGGGCGGGAGCAGGTTTGGGGGCTGGCGGCTCGATGACGTCGGCTTGCGGTTTGCCGCCGACCTGATCGAACAACATCGGAATCTGGCCTTCATCACGCGCTTGCTCGACGGTGTCCGTCAGCAGGGGCGGTTGCAGGTTGTCATCGCCGAGCAGTTGGCGGATCGACTCCAGGTCATCCAGCAGGTGCGCGGACTTTTGCTGCGGTTTTGGCGTGTCCATCGTGAATTCAGAGTCGCTGTAGACGGTGATCTTGCAGAGGATAGCCCTGTTCGCGGTAGAAACGGAAACTCTCCCGCGCAGCCTGTCGAATGGCAGGGTCTTCGACCACCACTTCGGCTATTCGGGCAAAGCGTTGGGCAAACGCGGGGACCTTCAGGTCAAGGTTGACCAGCAAGTCCTGGTGTTGGCCAGGGTCGTCGCCCAGGCCCAGTACAATCAAGCCGTCCGGCTCGCTTTCGGCGGGGCCGTGAGGCACGAAGCTTTCACCTTTGAACGCCCACAGGCGTGCATCAAGGGCATCACGCTGGGCGGCATCGCTGCAATGCAGGTAGATCCGGTGGCCCATGCGCCAGGCTTTCTCGGTGAGTTTGCAGGCAAAATCCAGCCGTGCGGCGGGGTCGGCGCTCGGCAAGATGTAAAAGTCGACTTTGGTCATTGCGGTTCCTGAGCCTCAAGCAGCGTCACTCGTGAGTGACGCTGCCTGGGTCATCGGTTTCAGGCTTTGGCGCGGTCCAGCAGGTATTGGGTCAGCAAGGGAACCGGACGGCCAGTGGCGCCCTTGTCCTTGCCGCCGCTGGTCCAGGCAGTACCGGCGATATCCAGGTGCGCCCAGTTCAGGTTTTTGGTGAAGCGCGACAGGAAGCACGCAGCGGTGATGGTGCCGGCTTTCGGGCCGCCGATGTTGGCGATGTCGGCGAATGGGCTGTCCAGTTGCTCCTGATATTCATCGAACAGCGGCAATTGCCAGGCGCGGTCGTCGGCGGCCTGGCCGGCGCTCAGCAGTTGGCCGATCAGATCGTCGTTGTTACCCAGCAGGCCCGAAGTGTGAGCCCCCAGGGCAACGACGCAGGCGCCCGTCAGGGTTGCGATGTCGATCACGGCCTGTGGCTTGAAGCGTTCGGAGTAGGTCAGGGCATCGCACAGCACCAGGCGGCCTTCGGCGTCGGTGTTGAGGATTTCCACGGTCTGGCCGCTCATGGTGGTGACGATGTCGCCGGGGCGCGAAGCATTGCCGCTCGGCATGTTCTCGGCGCAGGCCAGGATGCACACCAGGTTGATCGGCAGCTTCAGCTCGAGCACGGCGCGCAGGGTGCCGAACACGCTGGCGGCGCCGCCCATGTCGTACTTCATTTCATCCATGCCGGCGCCCGGCTTGAGGCTGATGCCGCCGGTGTCGAAGGTAATGCCCTTGCCGACCAGCGCATACGGCTTCTCGGATTTCTTGCCGCCGTTGTACTGCATGACGATCAGGCGTGGCGGCTGGGCGCTGCCCTGGCCGACGGCGTAGAAGGAACCCATTCCCAGTTCCTTGATTTTTTTCTCGTCAAGGATCTCGACTTTCAGGCCCTTGAATTCCTTGCCGAGGTTTTTCGCCTGTTCGGCAAGGAAGCTTGGGTGGCAGATGTTTGGCGGCAGGTTGCCCAGGTCGCGGGTGAACGCCATGCCGTTGGCGATTGCGGTGGCGTGGGTCACGGCGCGTTCGACTTCGGCTTGCGCGGCCTTGATGGTCACCAGGGTGATTTTCTTCAGGGTGCGGGGTTCGGCTTTCTGGCTCTTGAACTGATCGAAGGTGTATTCGCCGTCCACCAGGGTTTCGGCCAGCAGGCGGGTTTTGCCGTAGCTGTCGCGACCCTTGACCACCACTTCGTCCAGCGCCAGCACGGCGTCGGTGCCGCCCAGGCCTTTGAGGGTATTGAGTACGCCGGCAATGATTTTGCGGAAGGGGCGGTCGCCCAGTTCTGCTTCTTTACCGGTGCCCACCAGCAGCACGCGTTCGGCTTTGAGGTTTGGCAGGCTATGCAGCAGCAGGCTCTGGCCGACTTTACCGGCCAGGTCGCCGCGCTTGAGGACCGCGCTGATCGCGCCGCCGCTGAGTTCATCGAGCTGTTTGGCAACGGTGCCAAGCTTGCGGTCTTCGCCGACGGCGACCACCAGAGTGGCGGTTTTCAACGTTTCTGGGCTGACGCTTTTTACAACCAGTTCCATGTCCGGGTCCCTGAATAAATAGTCAAAGTACGCCGCGCCAAAGGGGCTTGCGCAAGCTTGCTTACAAGAGCGGCAGACGCTGCTGGGTGCAGCGACAAAGGCCGCAGTTTGAACCTCGCCGGTCGAGGCTGACAACCCTTGTATGGACGATCTTTGCGCCATTACGCACCCGCTTGAGCGTGCGCAGTGACAGGCGCGTGCAATCACAGGATAATGCGACATCTTTTTCGGTGGCCCAGCCCTATGGGCCGCTCGATATGTTTGCTTGTTTGGCCGCCTTAGCCTGACAACCCTGGAGTGTCTGGTTTGATCGTCTTCCGTTATCTATCCCGCGAAGTCCTGTTGACCTTGAGCGCCGTCAGCGCTGTGCTGCTGGTCATCATCATGAGCGGACGCTTCATCAAGTACCTGGCTCAGGCTGCCTCCGGCGCCCTGGATCCAGGCTCGCTGTTCCTGATCATGGGTTTTCGCCTGCCGGGTTTCCTGCAACTGATCCTGCCCTTGGGGCTGTTTCTCGGGATCCTGCTGGCTTACGGTCGGCTTTACCTTGAAAGCGAAATGACCGTGCTGTCGGCCACCGGCATGAGCCAGCAACGGCTGCTGGGCATGACCCTGTTTCCGGCCACGCTGGTTGCGCTGCTCGTGGCCTGGCTGGCCTTGAGCCTGGCGCCTCAGGGCGCCAACCGCTTCCAGTTGCTGATCAACCAGCAAGACGCGATGACCGAATTCGACACCCTGGTGCCAGGACGCTTCCAGGCGTTGCGCGACGGCACTCGGGTGACCTACACCGAGCAGCTCTCCGATGACCGGATCAACCTGGCGGGCGTGTTCATTTCGGAAAAACGCTTGTCGGGCGACAAGAGCAAGGATCGCGGGATTTCTGTGCTGGTGGCTGAAAAGGGCCGTCAGGAAGTCCGCGAAGACGGCAACCGCTACCTGATCCTCGACAACGGCTACCGTTATGACGGTAATCCGGGGCAGGCGGACTATCGGGCGATCAAATACGACACCTATGGCGTGCTGCTGCCCAAGCCCGATGTCAGCGATGAAGTGACTGATCGCGATGCGATGACCACCCGTTCCCTGCTTGAAAGCGATGACATCCGTGCACGTACCGAGCTGCAATGGCGTCTGTCGCTGCCGCTTCTGGTATTCATCGTCACGCTGATGGCCGTTCCGCTGTCGCGGGTCAACCCGCGTCAGGGGCGTTTCCTCAAGCTGCTGCCGGCGATTCTTCTTTATATGGCTTACCTGACCATCCTGATCGCCGCCCGTGGCGCGCTGGAGAAAGGCACGATCCCGCCGGCCCTGGGCTTGTGGTGGGTTCACGGGATATTCCTGGCCATTGGCCTGGGCTTGCTCTACTGGGAACCGTTACGCTTGAAGATGGCGAGTCGCCGCAGTGCGCTGGAGGTGACCCGTGGTTAAGCTCGATCGCTACATTGGTAGCAGTGTTTTCATGGCGATTGTCGCGGTATTGGGGATTATCCTGGGCCTGGCGTCGCTGTTTGCCTTCATCGATGAAATGGGCGATGTCAGCGATACTTATACGCTGGTCGACGTCTTGAGCTTCGTTGCATTGACCGCGCCGCGTCGTGTCTACGACATGCTGCCGATGGCTGCACTGATCGGTTGCCTGATCGGTCTGGGCAGCCTGGCCAGCAACAGTGAGCTGACCATCATGCGCGCCGCCGGTGTGTCCATCGGTCGGATCGTCTGGGCGGTCATGAAGCCGATGCTGGTGCTGATGCTGGCCGGCGTGCTGGTCGGCGAATACGTCGCCCCGGCCACGGAAAACCAGGCGCAGGCCAATCGCTCGCTGGCTCAGGGGGGCGGGGAGGCCCAGAGTGCCAAGCATGGTTTGTGGCACCGCCAGGGTGACGAGTTCATTCACGTCAATTCGGTGCAGCCTAACGGTGTGCTGTATGGCGTGACCCGTTATCGTTTCGACAATGAGCGGCACATGCTGTCTTCGAGCTTCGCCAAGCGCGCGCAGTTCGAGCAGGATCACTGGCAGCTCACCGACGTCAGCACCACGCTGTTCCATGGCCGCAGCACCGAGCTGGTCAGCGAGCCGGTAGTGCGTTGGGATGTCGCCTTGAGCCCGGAATTGCTCAATACCGTGGTGATGGCGCCTGAGTCACTGTCGATTACCGGCCTGTGGGGTTATATCCACTACCTGGCTGACCAGGGTCTGAACAACGGCCGTTACTGGCTGGCCTTTTGGGTCAAGGTATTGCAGCCGCTGGTCACGGCGGCGCTGGTTCTGATGGCGATCTCCTTCATCTTCGGCCCGCTGCGCTCGGTGACCTTGGGGCAGCGAGTGTTTACCGGCGTGCTGGTGGGCTTCACTTTCCGAATTGTTCAGGATTTGCTGGGGCCGTCGAGCCTGGTGTTCGGTTTCTCGCCACTGTTTGCGGTGTTGGTTCCAGCGGGTATCTGTGCATTGGCAGGGGTCTGGCTCTTGCGTCGGGCGGGTTGATCGCGAGTATTTTCGCGTTGTTCGCTCAGTAAAAACGCCCCGGTCGCAAGATCGGGGCGTTTTCGTATTCAATGTCGGTGACCTGCAAACGTGACGCTTGCGTCGTGTATCAGGTACAATTCCCGGCTATTTTTCGGCGGGCTATGCCTGCAGCCTTTTTGAGTGTTGATCCGTGAGTGATTTGAGTCATATCCGCAATTTCTCCATCATCGCCCACATTGACCATGGCAAGTCGACGCTGGCCGATCGCTTCATCCAGATGTGCGGCGGCCTGGCCGAGCGCGAGATGGAAGCCCAGGTGCTGGACTCCATGGACCTTGAGCGTGAGCGCGGGATCACCATCAAGGCGCATAGCGTTACCCTGTATTACACCGCCAAAGATGGCATCAAGTACCAGCTGAACTTCATTGACACCCCAGGCCACGTTGACTTCACCTACGAAGTCAGCCGGTCGCTGGCGGCCTGTGAAGGTGCGTTGCTGGTGGTCGATGCCGGTCAAGGCGTTGAAGCGCAATCCGTTGCCAACTGCTACACGGCCATCGAGCAGGGCCTGGAAGTGATGCCGGTCCTGAACAAGATCGACCTGCCACAGGCCGACCCGGACCGCGTCAAGGAAGAAATCGAGAAAATCATCGGCATCGATGCCACCGACGCGGTCGAGTGCAGTGCCAAGACCGGTCTGGGCGTTGACGAAGTGCTTGAGCGCCTAGTCAAGACCATTCCTGCGCCGACCGGTAACATCGAAGATCCGCTGCAAGCGTTGATCATCGACTCCTGGTTCGACAACTACCTGGGCGTTGTCTCCCTGGTTCGCGTGCGCCATGGTCGCGTGAAGAAGGGCGACAAGATTCTGGTCAAATCCACCGGCAAGATCCACCTGGTGGACAGCGTCGGTGTGTTCAACCCGAAACACACCGCCACCGTTGACCTGAAAGCAGGCGAAGTAGGTTTCATCATCGCTGGCATCAAGGACATTCATGGTGCGCCAGTGGGTGACACCCTGACCTTGAGCTCGACGCCGGACGTCGATGTGCTGCCAGGTTTCAAGCGCATTCAGCCGCAGGTCTATGCCGGTCTGTTCCCGGTCAGCTCCGACGACTTCGAAGACTTCCGTGAAGCCCTGCAAAAGCTGACCCTGAACGACTCGTCGCTGCAGTACACCCCGGAAAGCTCCGACGCCCTGGGCTTCGGCTTCCGTTGCGGGTTCCTCGGCATGCTGCACATGGAAATCATCCAGGAGCGCCTGGAGCGCGAGTACGACCTGGACCTGATCACCACCGCGCCGACGGTTATTTTCGAGCTGGTGCTGAAAACCGGTGAAACGATTTACGTCGACAACCCGTCCAAGCTCCCGGACGTGTCCTCGATCGAAGACATGCGCGAGCCGATCGTGCGGGCCAACATTCTTGTGCCGCAAGAGCACTTGGGTAACGTCATTACCCTGTGCATCGAAAAGCGTGGCGTACAGCACGACATGCTGTTCCTCGGTTCCCAGGTCCAGGTGACCTACGATATACCGATGAACGAAGTGGTCCTGGACTTCTTCGACCGTCTGAAATCCACCAGTCGCGGCTATGCTTCGCTGGATTATCATTTCGATCGTTATCAATCGGCTAGTCTGGTGAAACTGGATGTGCTGATCAACGGTGACAAGGTCGACGCCCTGGCGCTGATCGTGCACCGTGACAATGCGCACTACAAAGGTCGCCAGTTGACCGAGAAGATGAAAGAACTGATTCCGCGTCAGATGTTCGACGTCGCAATCCAGGCCGCCATTGGCGGGCAGATTATTGCGCGAACCTCCGTCAAGGCACTCAGAAAGAACGTATTGGCCAAATGCTACGGTGGTGACGTTAGCCGTAAGCGCAAGCTGTTGGAAAAGCAGAAGGCCGGTAAAAAACGCATGAAGCAGGTCGGTAACGTGGAAATTCCACAGGAAGCCTTCCTCGCTGTGCTCAGGTTGGATAGTTAGGTCCTATGTCACTAAATTTCCCGCTGTTGCTGGTTATCGCCGTCGCCGTCTGTGGTGCGTTGGCGTTGCTCGATCTGATTTTCCTGGCGCCACGTCGGCGTGCCGCCATTGCCTCTTATCAGGGCAGCGTCAGCCAGCCGGACGGGATGGTGATCGAGAAACTCAACAAAGAACCGATGCTGGTTGAATACGGCAAGTCGTTCTTCCCGGTGTTGTTCATCGTGCTGGTGCTGCGTTCGTTCCTGGTGGAACCGTTCCAGATTCCGTCCGGCTCGATGAAACCGACCCTGAACGTTGGCGATTTTATTCTGGTGAACAAGTTTTCTTACGGGATCCGCTTGCCGGTGATCGACAAGAAAGTCATCGAAGTCGGTGATCCGCAGCGCGGCGATGTGATGGTGTTCCGCTACCCAAGCGACCCGAACATCAACTACATCAAGCGTGTGGTGGGCCTGCCGGGTGACCAGATTCGCTACACCGTCGACAAGCGTTTGTTCGTCAATGGCGAATCGGTTGCCGAGTTGCTGGTTGGCTCCGAGCCGGGAATGCTGGGAACTGCCGAGCTCTACAAGGAAAAACTCGGCGTTGTCGAGCACATGATCCGCAAGGAAATGAGCCGTAACCGCGCAATCCCGGACCATCAATGGACCGTGCCTGCCGGGCACTACTTCATGATGGGCGACAACCGCGACGACTCCAACGACAGTCGCTACTGGGATGATCCAAGTATTCCCAAAGACATGCTGGGCATGGTTCCCGACAAGAATATCGTCGGTAAGGCCTTCGCAGTCTGGATGAGCTGGCCGGAACCCAAACTCAGCCACCTGCCGAATTTCTCGCGGGTTGGCCTGATCAAGTAATCACACACGGCGCTGTTGAACACAGCGCCGAATGCATTTCTGGAGCCTGCATAAGGTCGCCGGGTAGCATTTGCCACGATATTCAGGATGTAATTTTTGAACACAGCGTTAATTGTCCCAGAACCTAGCAGCATGGCTGTGCTGGGCGTCGACCACGAACTCAGCGTGGGTAAACCGTGAGCGACTCCTTAAGCCGTCTCGAGCGTCAGCTCGGTTACACCTTCAAGGACCAGGAACTGATGATCCTGGCCCTGACTCACCGCAGCTTTGCCGGGCGCAACAACGAACGCCTGGAGTTCCTCGGTGATGCCATTCTCAACTTCGTCGCCGGTGAAGCGTTGTTTGATCGCTTCCCGCTGGCCCGCGAAGGTCAGTTGTCGCGTTTGCGCGCACGCCTGGTGAAAGGTGAGACGCTGGCCGTACTGGCCCGTGGTTTCGATCTGGGTGAGTACCTGCGCCTTGGCTCCGGTGAGTTGAAGAGCGGTGGTTTCCGCCGCGAGTCGATTCTTGCCGATGCCCTTGAAGCGCTGATCGGTGCGATCTATCTGGACGCCGGCATGGACATGGCGCGCGAACGCGTGCTGGCCTGGCTGACGTCCGAGTTCGACAGCCTGACGCTGGTCGACACCAATAAGGATCCAAAGACCCGCCTGCAAGAGTTCTTGCAGTCGCGTGCCTGTGAGCTGCCGCGTTACGAAGTGGTGGATATCCAGGGTGAGCCGCATTGCCGGACGTTCTTCGTCGAATGCGAAATCACCTTACTGAACGAAAAAAGCCGAGGTCAGGGTGTGAGTCGTCGTATTGCCGAACAGGTAGCGGCCGCCGCAGCACTGATAGCCCTGGGCGTGGAGAATGGCCATGACTGATTCAACTGCAACTCGCTGTGGCTATGTCGCCATCGTCGGCCGTCCGAACGTGGGCAAATCCACGCTGCTGAACCACATCCTGGGTCAGAAGCTGGCAATCACCTCGCGCAAGCCGCAAACCACCCGTCACAACATGCTCGGGATCAAGACCGAAGGCGCCGTTCAGGCGATCTACGTCGACACCCCCGGTATGCACAAAGGTGGCGAGAAAGCGCTGAACCGCTACATGAACAAGACCGCTTCGGCGGCGTTGAAAGACGTCGACGTGGTGATTTTCGTGGTTGACCGCACCAAGTGGACCGACGAAGACCAGATGGTCCTCGAGCGCGTCCAGTACGTGACCGGCCCGCTGATCGTGGCGCTGAACAAGACCGATCGCATCGAAGACAAAGCCGAGCTGATGCCGCACCTGACCTGGTTGCAGGAGCAGCTGCCGAACGCGCAAATCATGCCGATCTCGGCCCAGCACGGGCATAACCTCGAAGCGCTGGAGCGAGTGATCGCCGGTTACCTGCCAGAAAACGATCACTTCTTCCCTGAAGACCAGATCACCGACCGCAGCAGCCGTTTCCTCGCCGCTGAACTGGTGCGCGAAAAAATCATGCGTCAGATGGGCGCCGAGCTGCCGTACCAGATCACTGTCGAAATCGAAGAGTTCAAGCAGCAGGGCAAAACCCTGCACATCCATGCCTTGATCCTCGTCGAACGTGACGGCCAGAAGAAAATAATCATTGGCGACAAGGGTGAGCGCATCAAGCGTATCGGCACCGAGGCGCGCAAGGACATGGAGCTGCTGTTCGACTCCAAGATCATGCTCAACCTGTGGGTCAAAGTGAAAGGCGGCTGGTCCGATGACGAGCGCGCCTTGCGTTCGCTGGGTTATGGCGACCTGTAATCAGGAATCCGGTTGTACATGGATCAACTGTGGGAGCGGGCTTGCTCGCGAAGACGATGTAACATTCAGCATTGATGTTGACTGTCACACCGCTTTCGCGAGCAAGCACGCTCCCACATTGGTTTTGGGTTGTTTGTAAAACCGCGCCCCCTCATTGAGAACTGCGATTCCCATGCCCCAATCGCCACCCCCTGGCCAACCCGCCTACGTGCTCCACAGTCGCGCCTACCGCGAAAGCAGCGCGTTGGTGGATTTCCTCACACCGCAAGGTCGATTGCGGGCGGTGTTGCGCAGTGCGCGGGGCAAGGCCGGGACGCTGGCGCGACCGTTCGTGCCGCTCGAAGTCGAGTTTCGTGGTCGGGGTGAACTGAAGAACGTCGGCCGCATGGAAAGTGCTGGCGTCTCGACCTGGCTCAATGGCGAAGCGCTGTTCAGTGGTCTCTACCTCAATGAACTGCTGATTCGCCTGTTGCCCGCCGAAGATCCTCACCCCGCTGTGTTCGATCACTACGCTGCGACCTTGCTGGCCCTCGCCGAAGGACGACCGCTGGAGCCGTTGTTGCGATCGTTCGAATGGCGCTTGCTTGATGACCTGGGTTACGGCTTCGCATTAAACGCAGATATCCACGACGAGCCGATTGCCCCGGACGGTCTGTACCGTTTGCAAGTGGATGCGGGCCTGGAGCGGGTCTACCTGCTGCAACCCGGCCTGTTCAACGGCGCCGAGCTGTTGGCCATGGCCGACGCTGACTGGAGCGCGCCGGGCGCATTGTCTGCCGCCAAGCGTTTGATGCGCCAGGCACTGGCCGTTCACCTGGGTGGCCGCCCTCTGGTCAGTCGCGAGTTGTTTCGCAAGCCCTGATCACCCCGTATGCTGTGCACCGAACTTTCTCTTCTTCAGGAGCGCTTCCGTGACCACCAGCAATCGCATTCTTCTTGGCGTGAACATCGACCACGTTGCCACCCTGCGTCAGGCCCGGGGTACTCGTTACCCTGATCCGGTCAAGGCAGCGCTGGACGCGGAAGAGGCGGGTGCCGATGGCATCACCGTGCATTTGCGTGAAGACCGTCGGCACATCCAGGAGCGCGACGTACTGTTGCTCAAGGACGTGCTGCAAACCCGCATGAACTTCGAAATGGGTGTCACCGAGGAAATGATGGTGTTCGCTGAACGCATCCGTCCAGCGCACATTTGCCTGGTTCCGGAAACCCGTCAGGAGCTGACCACCGAAGGCGGTCTGGACGTGGCGGGGCAGGAAGCGCGGATCAAGGCAGCGGTGGAGCGTCTGGCGAAAATCGGTTGCGAAGTGTCGCTGTTCATCGACGCTGATGAGCGGCAGATCGAAGCCTCCCGCCGTGTCGGCGCACCCGCTATCGAGCTGCACACCGGCCGCTACGCAGACGCGCAAACGCCGACTGACGTGGCTGAAGAGTTGAAGCGTGTGGCGGATGGTGTGGCGTTTGGCCTGACTCAAGGCTTGATCGTCAACGCGGGCCATGGCCTGCACTACCACAACGTCGAAGCAGTCGCGGCCATCAAGGGCATCAACGAACTGAACATCGGCCACGCGCTGGTGGCGCACGCATTGTTCGTCGGGTTCAAGTCGGCTGTTTCGGAGATGAAAGCGCTGATTCTCGCCGCTGCCAAAGCCTAAGCACCAAACACAAAACTACTGTGGGAGCGGGCTTGCTCGCGAAGAGGGCCTTTCAGTCAACATTGATGGTGACTGTCAGACCGCCTTCGCGAGCAAGCCCGCTCCCACATTTGACTGGTGTCGGGTTTTAAAGCGGTCGGTTTTCTTCCGGCGGCTTGGTCTTGTCGATGCCCGGCACATGCAGGCTGCCCTCGGCCACCTGGTTGCCTTCAAGCTGCGGCTGCGTAACCCACGTCAGAATGTCGTAGTAGCGACGGATGTTCGCCACAAAGTGCACGGGTTCACCGCCACGGGCATAACCGTAGCGCGTTTTGCTGTACCACTGTTTCTGCGACAGGCGCGGCAGGATCTTTTTCACATCCAGCCACTTGTTCGGGTTCAGCCCTTCCTTGGCCGCCAGTTTGCGTGCGTCATCCAGGTGACCGCTGCCGACGTTGTAGGCTGCCAGTGCAAACCACGTGCGATCCGGTTCCTGGATCGAGTCGTCCAGTTGATCCTTCATGTACGCCAGGTACTTTGCGCCGCCCATGATGCTTTGTTTGGCGTCCAGTCGATTGGACACGCCCATGGCCTGCGCGGTGTTCTGGGTCAGCATCATCAGGCCACGAACACCGGTCTTGGAGGTAACCGCCGGTTGCCATAACGACTCTTGATAACCAATCGCCGCCAGCAGGCGCCAGTCGACCTGTTCTTTCTTGGCGAATGTCTTGAAGTGCTGTTCGTACTTGGGCAGCCGTTGCTGCAAGTGCTGCGCGAAGGTGGTGGCGCCCATGTAGCCGAGTACATCGACGTGCCCGTAATAGCGATCCTTGAGCCGTTGCAGGGTGCCGTTCTTCTGCACCTTGTCGAGGTAGGTGTTGATCTCGTTGAGCAGGCTGTTGTCATCACCGGCGGCGACGGCCCAGCTCTGGTTGCTGGCGTCACCCAGGTCGAAGGCGACCCGCACATTAGGGAAGTAGACCTGGTTCATCGCCACTTCGTTGGAGTCGACCAGTGTCAGATCAATCTGACCTTCATCGACCATGCGCAGCAGGTCGACGACTTCAACCGCGTCGGACTCTTCGTATTCAATGCCGGGATTTTTCTGTTTCAGCTCCGCCAATTGTTCGGCGTGGGTGCTGCCCTTGAGCACCATGATCTTTTTGCCCGCCAGGTCGGCGGGTTTGGTAGGCCGCGACTGACCGTTGCGGTAGATGATCTGTGGGGTGACTTCCAGGTACGGGTGGGAAAACCTGACTTGTGCCTTGCGTTTTTCGCTGCTGACCAGACCGGCAGCAGCCAGCACCGGGCCGTTGGGTTTGCCGAGCTGACCATAAAGGTCATCCAGGTTGTCGGCGGTTTCAATTTTCAGCTCCACCCCCAGGTCTTCGGCAAAGCGCTTCACCAGCTCGTATTCGAAGCCGGTTTCACCGTTACGATCCTGGAAGTAGGTGGCGGGGCTGTTACGGGTAACCACCCGCAGCACGCCATCCTCCTTTACGCGCTCCAGTGTGTTGGGTTTATCAACACAGCCACTGAGCATCAGGAAGAGTCCGGTTGCGAAGAGCCATTTGGCGTATCGCGGACGCAAAGCCGTTGGGGAAAACATCTGCGCAGTATACGCAAAGGACCACGGCCGCCATATCTCGACAGCAAAGGGCTTGTCTGCTAGAGGTTTCAAAACCGCCGCCAAGCCCTCAGGAATGGGCGTTCAGCCCTTTGTGTGACACTTCAAATAACCCTTTGCACTGGCCTTGATCGCCCCTGGTTATAGGCTCTGGCCCCCCGGCCGACGTTCGGCCGCAGCCAGGCGTAGCGTTTCGAGTGATGTCGCGGGCGGTTTAGGCTAGAATGCACGGCCTCAAAGCACACCCCTTCCCGAGGCTGTCCCGAAGATGTTGATCCTGCGCGGCGCTCCTGCCCTTTCTGCCTTTCGCCACAGCAAACTCCTTGAGCAACTGAGCCAAAAGGTTCCGGCTGTCACTGGCTTGTATGCTGAATTCGCTCACTTCGCCGAAGTCACCGGCGTCCTGACCGGCGATGAACAGCAGGTGCTTGCGCGCCTTCTGAAGTACGGCCCAAGCGTTCCGGTACAAGAGCCGACCGGCCGTCTGTTCCTGGTGTTGCCGCGGTTTGGCACCATCTCGCCATGGTCGAGCAAGGCCAGCGACATCGCCCGCAACTGCGGCCTGGCGAAAATCCAGCGCCTGGAGCGCGGTATCGCTTTCTACGTGACCGGTGAATTCACCGACGCGCAGGCCCGGCTTGTTGCTGAAGCGCTGCACGACCGCATGACCCAGATCGTGCTGGAAAACCTCGAGCAGGCGGCTGGCCTGTTCAGTCACGCCGAGCCCAAGCCGCTCACCGCTATCGACGTATTGGGTGGCGGTCGCGCCGCGCTGGAAAAAGCCAACGTCGAATTGGGCCTGGCCCTGGCCGAAGACGAGATCGATTACCTGGTCAACGCCTTTGTCGGTTTGAAGCGCAACCCGCATGACATCGAACTGATGATGTTCGCCCAGGCGAACTCCGAGCATTGCCGTCACAAAATCTTCAACGCCAGTTGGGACATCGACGGCGAAAGCCAGGAAAAAAGCCTGTTCGGCATGATCAAGAACACCTACGTGATGCACAGCGAAGGCGTTCTGTCGGCTTATAAAGATAACGCTTCGGTGATCGTCGGCAACGTGGCCGGCCGTTTCTTCCCGGACCCTGAAACCCGCCAGTACGGCGCGGTGCAGGAACCGGTGCACATCCTGATGAAAGTCGAAACCCACAACCACCCGACCGCGATTGCCCCGTTCCCGGGCGCATCCACCGGTTCCGGTGGCGAGATTCGCGACGAGGGCGCCACCGGTCGCGGTGCCAAGCCGAAGGCTGGCCTGACCGGCTTCACCGTGTCCAACCTGCAGATCCCGGGCTTCGAACAACCGTGGGAAGTGCCGTACGGCAAGCCTGAGCGCATCGTTACCGCGCTGGACATCATGATCGAAGGCCCATTGGGCGGCGCTGCATTCAACAACGAATTCGGCCGTCCGGCGCTGACCGGTTACTTCCGGACCTTCGAACAATCGATCACCACCCCGCGTGGCGATGAAGTGCGCGGTTACCACAAGCCAATCATGTTGGCGGGCGGCATGGGCAACATCCGCGCCGAACACGTACAGAAAGGCGAAATCCTCGTTGGCTCCAAGCTGATCGTGCTCGGCGGCCCGGCGATGCTGATCGGCCTGGGCGGCGGCGCGGCTTCCTCCATGGCCACCGGCACCAGCTCGGCAGACCTGGACTTTGCATCGGTACAACGCGAAAACCCGGAAATGGAGCGCCGTTGCCAGGAAGTCATCGACCGTTGCTGGCAGTTGGGTGAGCACAACCCGATCAGCTTCATCCATGACGTCGGCGCGGGCGGTCTGTCCAACGCCTTCCCGGAGCTGGTCAACGACGGCGACCGTGGTGGCCGTTTCGAACTGCGCAACATTCCAAACGACGAGCCGGGCATGGCCCCGCACGAAATCTGGAGTAACGAATCCCAGGAGCGCTACGTTCTGGCGGTCGGCCCGGCCGACTTCGAGCGTTTCAAAGCGATCTGCGAACGTGAGCGTTGCCCGTTCGCCGTCGTCGGTGAAGCCACCGCCGAGCCACAGCTTACTGTCACAGATAGCCACTTCGGCAACAGCCCGGTGGACATGCCGCTCGAAGTGCTGCTGGGCAAAGCCCCGCGCATGCACCGTTCGGCCGTTCGTGAAAACGAACTGGGCGACGACTTCGACCCGTCGACGCTGGCCATTGCCGACTGCGTCGAGCGTGTTCTGCATCACCCGGCTGTCGCGAGCAAAAGCTTCCTGATCACCATTGGCGACCGCACCATCACAGGCTTGGTGGCCCGTGACCAAATGGTTGGCCCGTGGCAGGTTCCGGTGGCTGACGTTGCCGTCACCGCCACCAGTTTCGACGTTTACACCGGTGAAGCCATGGCGATGGGCGAGCGCACTCCGCTGGCCTTGCTGGACGCCCCGGCGTCGGGCCGCATGGCCATCGGCGAAACCCTGACCAACATCGCCGCTTCACGCATCAACAAGATCTCCGACATCAAACTGTCGGCGAACTGGATGTCGGCGGCTGGTCACCCGGGCGAAGACGCGCGTCTGTACGACACCGTCAAAGCGGTCGGCATGGAGCTGTGCCCGGAACTGGGCATCACCATTCCGGTGGGCAAGGACTCGATGTCCATGGCCACTCGCTGGAACGACGAAGGCGTGGACAAGAGCGTGACCTCGCCGCTATCCCTGATCGTGACCGGTTTCGCGCCAGTGGCTGACATCCGTCAGACCCTGACCCCGCAACTGCGCATGGACAAGGGCACCACTGACCTGATCCTGATCGACCTGGGCCGTGGCCAGAACCGCATGGGCGCCTCGATCCTGGCACAGGTTCACGGCAAGCTCGGCAAACAGGCTCCGGACGTTGATGACGCTGAAGACCTGAAAGCCTTCTTCGCGGTGATCCAGGGCCTCAACGCCGATGGTCACCTGCTGGCTTACCACGACCGTTCCGACGGTGGTTTGCTGACCAGCGTGGTGGAAATGGCCTTTGCCGGCCACTGCGGTCTGAGCCTGAACCTCGACGGCCTGGCAGAAACCTCGGCCGACATCGCCGCGATCCTGTTCAACGAAGAACTGGGTGCGGTGATCCAGGTTCGTCAGGACGCCACCCCGGACATCCTCGCGCAATTCAGCGCCGCTGGCCTGGGCGACTGCGTGTCGGTGGTCGGTCAGCCGATGAACAACAGTGAAATCAGCATCACCTTCAACGGCGAAACCGTGTTCGAAGGTCAGCGTGGTCTGCTGCAACGTCAGTGGGCTGAAACCAGCTACCAGATCCAGCGTCTGCGTGACAACGCCGACTGCGCCGACCAGGAATTCGACGTGCTGCTGGAAGAAGACAACCCGGGCCTGAGCGCCAAGCTGAGCTACGACGTCAACCAGGACGTCGCCGCGCCTTACATCAAGAAAGGCATTCGCCCACAGGTTGCCGTACTGCGTGAGCAGGGCGTCAACGGTCAGGTGGAAATGGCGGCCGCGTTCGACCGCGCCGGTTTCAACGCGATCGACGTGCACATGAGCGACATTCTGGCCGGCCGTGTCGACCTGAACGAGTTCAAAGGCCTGGTAGCGTGCGGCGGTTTCTCCTACGGCGACGTACTGGGTGCCGGTGAAGGCTGGGCCAAGTCGGCGCTGTTCAACAGCCGCGCTCGCGATGCGTTCCAGGGCTTCTTCGAACGTACCGACAGCTTCACCCTCGGCGTGTGCAACGGTTGCCAGATGATGTCCAACCTGCACGAGCTGATCCCGGGCAGCGAGTTCTGGCCGCACTTCGTGCGTAACCGTTCCGAGCAGTTCGAAGCCCGTGTGGCGATGGTTCAGGTTCAGGAGTCGAACTCGATCTTCCTGCAGGGCATGGCCGGTTCGCGCATGCCAATCGCCATCGCGCACGGTGAAGGTCATGCCGAGTTCGAAAGCGAAGAAGCACTGCTGGAAGCCGATCTGTCGGGTTGCGTGGCGATGCGTTTCGTCGACAACCACGGCAAGGTCACCGAGCGTTACCCGGCCAACCCGAACGGTTCGCCGCGCGGGATCACCGGTCTGACCAGCCGTGACGGTCGCGTGACCATCATGATGCCGCACCCGGAGCGGGTGTTCCGCGCGGTGCAGAACTCGTGGCGTTCGGAAGACTGGAACGAAGACGCTCCTTGGATGCGCATGTTCCGTAACGCTCGTGTGTGGGTGAACTAAGCGCTGTGTACAAGCTCAGTTTTTTTGTTCCGGCCAGTCATGTGGAACAGGTCAAAAGTGCCGTATTCGCCGCCGGTGGTGGACGGATCGGTGCTTATGATCACTGCGCATGGCAGGTGCTTGGCTTGGGCCAGTTTCGTCCGTTGGACGGCAGTCAGCCGTTCATTGGGCAGGCGGGGCTGGTCGAGCAGGTGGAGGAGTGGAAGGTTGAGCTGGTGGTCAGCGATGAGTTGATTCGTGCGGTGGTGGAGGCTCTGAAGCAGAGCCATCCCTATGAAACGCCGGCTTATGAGGTGTGGCGGTTGGAGGATTTCTGATTTTCCCGCCGTTGAAGTGAGAAACCCGCAGAACCGTTATTGGTTCTGCGGGTTTTTTTATGGCGAGGCGGCCTGACAGCCGGCCTATCTCTTGTAGATGTACACAGTTCACCTGTGGGAGCGGGCTTGCTCGCGAAGGCGGCCTGACAGCCGACCAATCTTTTTCAGGTGTACATATCCATTTCTGCGGTCACGGCCGCTTAGGGTTTCGCTCTTACAGCGAGTCCCTTTTGTCAGACGCCACAAAAGGAACCAAAAAGTCTCGCCCCAAGCGTACGGCACCTCGCCAAGGCTCGGCGTTCCCTCGCTCCGGTGTCCATCAGGGGGCATCGCCTACGGTCTGCTTCGCGACGACCTCCTCTCGATGTGTCCGGCTGCGCCGTACGGCGCTGCGCGCCCACCCCCTGCTGAACACCTCCACTCGGCCTCCCGAAGGGGCGGGTGGATCAAAGTCAAAAGCTAAAGCACGGCGACCTGCCGGTCGGCCTGAGTGGTTGGGGCGTGTACGGCTTTGGATTGGTGGGGAGTCGTCGCTTTCATGGCCTGAGTTCAACGCGCTCTTTCAGGTCGCGGTACTTCGTATAAACACCTCGGTCAGTCCCCTCTACCCCTTGGGGAGAGGGTTAGGGTGAGGGGTGGATCTTTCAGGCCAGCAATTCCCTTGCTGACAGCCTACAGATCTTGGAAATACGAGGAATTCTCTGACAAGTTGCGGCGGTTGCGGCGATTTTCGGTCGGGCCTAGTCTTTGCCCGTCGCTGCAAATAAAACAGCGACCGGGTGTGAGAACCCTGGAAATTTAGTAGGCGCTACGCGCTAGCTCTACCATAATCCTCGCCGACGTTTTTCGTCGGCGCCATGTGTTATGGCGGCTGTGTGCGGGCAGACTTCGGTCTGGCCGGGTCCCTACTACCGGTATTCTCACCCCGTTCACAGCTGCCACCTCTTCGCCGAGTGAGACCGGCAAGTCGTGGCTCCCACTACAGTAGGAGCAAAAGCATGGATAAGTTGATCCCCGATCCCCCAAAGCACGACGACGTCTCCCCCTACCAATCCCTCAACTCAAAAAAGCTCCACGACGCAGCCCATCGCGCCCTCGATCACTACCTGACGCCGCCCGGCAATCGTCATGCGCTGCCTGATCGGCGTCCCGGTACGATTTTCATGATTGTCCCCGGTGTCGAGTCCGAAAGCCTGTTGGCCCATGCCTGTGAAACCCTGGCGTCGGCCAATGTCATGGCCAGTGATCTGGCGTTCGACCTGACTGGTCCTGCATGCAACATGGCGCTGGCGATCCAGCAGATGATTTCCCTGGCGCAGTTGTCGGTGAACCGTGTGCTGGATCAGCTCGATCCGCCCGATTCGGCTGAGTAACGGGCAACAAAAAAACCGCTGGGCCGAAAACGGTCAGCGGTTTTTTGTCGAACTGTGGAATTGAGGGCGGTTTTAGACCTTCACACTGGCCTCGCTGCGACTCACCAACCCTTCAAGCGCCTCACTCAAACTCGGCGCATTGTCGCCGATCAACAGGTGCCAAACGCCACCGTCCAGCGCACTCACACCCTGGCAACCCAGTGCCTTGAGTTGGTACTCCGACAGGGCTTTGCCGTCTGCCAGTTGCAGGCGAATCCGGGTCATCGCTACGCAATCCAGTTGCAGTACGTTGTCGCTGCCGCCCAGGGCGCTCAGCCATTTGTGTGCCAGCGAGGTGGACACCGGCGTTACTTCAGGCACTGCCTCGGCAACCACAGCGGCGGCTGCCACGACTTTTCCGGCCGTCGGCAACGCATGCCGAATTTCGTCGGCAATGCTGTCGGCCAGTGGTCCGACCACCACCTGCAAACTGCCGCCCTTGCCGGGGCGAACCACGGCCATGGCGCCCAGCGCCTTCAAGTCCGCATCCGACGCTTTGTTGCGATCCACCATGTCCAGCCGCAGCCGTGTCGTACAGGCGCCGACCGTGATCAGGTTCTCGGCCCCGCCCAGCGCCTTGATGTAAGCCCCGGCCCGTTCGTTTTCAGCGATGACCGTTTTCTCACCGACCGCGATGTCTTCGCGCCCCGGAGTTTTCAGGTTGAAGCGCCGGATGCAGAAGTCGAACACGGTGTAATAGATCACCGCATACGCCAGGCCCACCGGGAACACCAGCCAGCCGTTGGTGGACTTGCCCCAGCCCAGGGCCATGTCGATGGCGCCGCCGGAGAAGGTGAAGCCCAAATGGATGTTCAGCGCGTTGGTGACCGCCAGCGACAGGCCGGTCAGCAGGGCGTGCAGCACAAAGAGCAACGGCGCGAGGAACATGAAGGCGAACTCGACCGGTTCGGTAACGCCGGTCAGGAATGAGGTCAGGGCCATCGATAGGAAGATCCCGCCCATCACCTTGCGTCGCTCCGGCAGGGCGTTGCGGTACATCGCCAGGCACGCGGCCGGCAGGCCGAACAGCATCATCGGGAACATGCCCGTGGTGAATTGGCCGCCCTTCGGGTCGCCGGCAAAGTAGCGCGAGATGTCGCCGGTCACCAGGGCGCCCGTGGTCGGGTCGATGAAGTTGCCGAAGACGAACCACGCCATGTTGTTGATGATGTGGTGCAGGCCGGTGACGATCAGCAGGCGGTTGAGTGTGCCGAAGATGAAGGCGCCGATAGGGCCGCTGTCGAGCATCATTGCGCCGAAGCTGTTGATGCCGTGCTGGATCGGCGGCCAGATCAAACCGAAGATCACGCCCAGGCCCACGGCGACGAACCCGGTGATGATCGGCACGAAGCGCCGACCGCCGAAGAACGCCAGGTATTCGGGCAGTTTGATGTCCTTGAAGCGGTTGTACAGCGCACCGGCCGTCAGGCCGCTGACGATCCCGGCGAGCATCCCCATATTGATGCTCGCGTCGAGCACCTTGAGCGTGGAGATCATCACCAGGTAACCAATGACCCCGGCGAGGCCTGCGGTGCCGTTGTTGTCCCTGGCGAAACCGACCGCGATGCCGATGGCGAAGATCATCGCCAGGTTGGCGAAGATCACTTGCCCGGCGTCGTGGATGATCGCGATGTTCAGCAGGTCGGTATCGCCCAGGCGCAGCAACAGGCCGGCAATCGGCAGGATCGCGATGGGCAGCATCAACGCCCGTCCGAGACGCTGCAAGCCTTCGATGAAGAGTTGGTACATGGCGGTTCTCCTTGTGTTCTTTTTGTTTTAGCGCTGTTGTTATTCAGCTCAGAGGCCAATGTTGATGACAGGCGTTACGTACTGCGGCTGCACTGCTCAGGTTGAGCAGGCTGGTGCTCAGGCGTCGGCATTCGGTGGCGTCCAGTTGGCGGACGCGTTCCTTGATTTCTCCGACCTGGGGCGGGCTGACCGATAGCTCACTGATGCCCAGGCCAATCAGTACCGGCGTGGCCAGCGGATCGGAGGCCAGCGCCCCGCACACGCCAACCCAGCGCTGATGTTTGGCGGCACCGGCGCAGGTCTGGGCGATCAGCCGCAACAGCGCGGGGTGCAAGGCATCGACCCGGGCGGCGAGGCCTGCGTGGTCGCGGTCCATGGCCAGGGTGTACTGGGACAGGTCGTTGGTGCCGATGGACAGGAAGTCCGCGTGCTCGGCCAATTGCTCGGCGAGCAGCGCGGCGGCGGGGACTTCGATCATGACTCCCAGCTCCGGGCGCTGCGTTAGCTCAAGCTCGGCGCACAGGGCATCGAGGCGTTGGCGGATGTGCAGCAGTTCATCGACCTCGCTGACCATCGGCAGCAGAATCCGGCAGCGCTGCAACGGGCTGACCTGCAACAGCGCCCGCAGTTGCTGGTCGAGGAGCTCCGGGCGTACTTGTGCAAGACGAATCCCGCGCAGGCCCAGCACCGGGTTGGCTTCGGCGGGCAGCGGCAAGTAGTCGAGCTGTTTGTCGCCCCCGACGTCGATGGTGCGGATGATCACTGACTTGTCGCCCATGGCATCGAGCACGGCTTGGTAGGCCTGGCGCTGTTCCTGTTCGTCCGGCGCGGTCTGGCGATCGACGAACAGAAACTCGGTGCGCAGCAGGCCGACGCCATCGGCGCCACCTTTCAAGGCGTCGGCGGCTTCGCTGCTGGACGCGACGTTGGCGGCGACTTCGATGCGCAGGCCATCGCGGGTGTGCGCCGGGTTGTGGGCTTGCGCTTGCTGACGCTCGCGGCGTTGCAGGTGTTCACGTTGGGCCTGCGCCACTTGCTCCAGACGGTCGCTGTCGGGTGTCAGTTCGAGGCGTCCGCCGTCTGCGTCCAGTACCACCGACTGACCTTGAGGTTGATCAAGCAGCGATGATCCGAGGGCGACGATGCACGGCAGGCCTTTGCCGCGAGCCAGAATGGCCACGTGGGAAGTCGCGCCGCCCTCGGCCATGCACAGGCCCGCGACGCCTTGCAGGCTCAGTTGCAGCAAATCGGAGGGGGTCAGTTCATGGGCCGCGACGATGGCGCCGGCCGGTACGTCGTAGTGCCAATCCTGCCCGAGCAAGGCACGCAGCACCCGTTGCTTGAGGTCTCGCAGGTCGTTGGCGCGTTCGGCCAGCAGCGGGCTGCCGAGTGTTTGCAGAACTGTGCACTGGACCTCTATCGACTGGCTCCAGGCGTGGGTCGCCGCGCTGCCCTGATCGATTGACTGGCTGGCCGTGTCGAGCAGCGCCGGGTCTTCGAGCAGGGCGAGGTGGGCGGCGAAGATCTGTTCTTCGTCGGTGTGCCTGTGCTTTTGGGCGTGGGCGAGGGTGACGCGGATTTCGCCACGCACCTGCTCCAGCGCCCGGTCCAGCGCTTGCAGTTGTTCTTCGGGGTGGTGGTTGCCGGTGTCGTCGGGCAGGTGGATGGCGGCCAGTTGGAACAACGGCCCGCCGATCAGCCCAGGTGCGGCGCAGACACCGTGCAACACGCCGGCTTCAGCGACGCGCGGGCGCTGGGCAATCGGCGTCGGTGCGTCGCTGTGGCTGTCGTCGTTGAGCGCTGTGGACAGGGCGTTGAGCAAGGCGTGCAGCGCCGCGTCGGCGTCTGCACCACGGCAACTGACTTGAACTTCGTCCTGCTCGCCAATCCCCAGGCCCATCAACCCGATCAAGCTGTCGCACGACGCCGATTGACCGGCGAAATGCAGTCGCGATTGGCTGGTGAACCGTTGCGCGGTCTGGCGGATCAGTGCTGCTGGCCGTGCGTGCAAGCCCCCGTGATGGTTGATGCGAATCTGCCCGTGGGCTTCGGTGGTCGAGTGATCCACCTCGACCTGCGCGCCGTTCGCGGCTCTTGGCACGATGTGCAGCAGCGGCTCGCCAACCTTGACCGATTTGAGGGTGATCGGCCGCGCCTGAAAGTCCTGGCTATTGGTCAGGATCAGCAGGCTGACCAGGCTTTTGCAGCCCAGGGCGACCGTGTCCAGGTCAAAACGCACCAGCGCCTGGCCATTGCTGACGCGGGTGCCTTCCTTGACCAGCATCGAGAACCCTTTGCCCTGCAAGTCGACGGTGTCCAGGCCCAGATGCAGCAACAGTTCGGCGCCGTTGTCGGCGCGCAGGGTCACGGCGTGGCCGGTGCGGGCGACATGCACCACCACTCCGGCGCACGGCGCGTGCAAGGTGTTGTTGAGCGGGTCGATGGCGATCCCGTCGCCCATGGCGCCGCTGGCGAACACCGGGTCGGGCACCTTGGCGAGTATCAGCACCGGGCCGCTGAGCGGGGCGCTGAGAGTCAGGTCATTATTGTTGTTATGCATGGCTCGGTACTCGATTCGGGTGCGTTAGTGGGTGCGGGTCACTTTGCTCAGGTGACGCGGCTGGTCCGGGTCCATGCCGCGTGCCTCGGCGAGGCCGGCAGCCATGACGTAGAAACTCTGGATCGCCAGGATCGGGTCCAGCGCCGGGTGTTCGGCGCGGCTCAGCGTCAGGTCGCGTTCGGCTACGTCATCGGGGGCGGCCAGCAACACACGGGCGCCGCGTTGACGCATTTCGGTCGCCAGGCTCAGCAGGCCTGCCTGTTCGGCGCCGCGAGGGGCGAATACCAGCAGCGGGTAGTTGTTATTAATCAGGGCCATGGGCCCGTGTTTCACTTCGGCGCTGCTGAACGCTTCGGCCTGGATCGCCGAGGTTTCCTTGAGTTTCAGCGCTGCTTCCTGGGCGATGGCGAACCCTGCGCCACGGCCGATCACCATCAACCGCTGGCAATCACGCAAGACGTCGATGGCCAGGCTCCAGTCCTGTTTCGCAGCTTCACGCAGGCCTTCCGGCAAGGCGAGGCCGGCTTCCAGCAACTCGGGGTCTTGCTTCCAGTGGGCAATCAAGCGTGCGCTGGCGCTGAGGGTGGCGATGAAGCTTTTGGTCGCGGCGACGCTGCTTTCGGTCCCGGCACACAATGGCAGGCTGAACTCGCACGCGGCCTCCAGTGGCGAGTTTTCGGCGTTGACCATGGCAATGCTCAGGGCACCGCGTTTGCGCAGCAGGCGCAGGCTGTTGACCAGGTCAGGGCTTTGCCCGGACTGCGAGAAGGCAAATGCCACCTGGCCGCTGACCTTCAGCGGCGCTTGCTGCATGGTCACCACTGACATCGGCAGCGATGCCACCGGAACGCCCACGTGTTGCATGGTCAGGTAGGCAAAGTAGCTCGCGGCGTGATCAGAGCTGCCACGGGCGACGGTCATTACCACTTGGGGGGGCTGACGGTTGAGGCGCCCGGCGATCTCGATCATCTGTGGGTCGAGTTGCTGCAATTGGGTCTCGACGGCTTTGTACGAGGACAGCGCCTCTTCAAGCATTTTTGAAGTCAATGTCTTCTCCTTCGACCATCACGGCGGTCAGTGTGAGTGAGCGATCCAGGCGCACGCAGTCGGCCCAGGCGCCGGGTTGCAGACGGCCGCGCTCGTTGAGGCCGAGGTAGTCGGCAGGGAATTGCGAAAGACGTTGGGAGGCGTCGCACAGTGGCAGGCCGATTTTCACCAGGTTGCGCAGCGCTTGATCCATGGTCAGGGTGCTGCCGGCCAGCGTGCCGTCGGGCAGGCGCACGCCGCCCAGGCATTTGGTCACGGTGTGGCTGCCGAGCTTGTATTCACCGTCCGGCATACCGGCGGCGGCGCTGGAATCAGTGACGCAATACAGGCACGGGATCGAACGCAGGGCTACGCGGATGGCGCCGGGGTGTACGTGCAGCAAGTCCGGAATCAGTTCGGCGTATTTGGCGTGGGCCAGTGCCGCGCCGACGATCCCGGGTTCGCGGTGATGCAGCGGGCTCATGGCGTTGTAGAGGTGGGTGAAGCTGGTGGCCCCGGCCTCAAGCGCCGCGACACCTTCCTCGTAACTGCCCAGGGTGTGGCCGATCTGCATGCGCACGCCACGCTCGCTCAGGGCGCGGATCAGTTTGTCGTGACCGGCGATTTCCGGGGCAATGGTGATCACCCGGATCGGCGCCAATGCCATGTAGGCTTCGACTTCCGTCATCAACGCGGTGTGGGCGAAGTTCGGTTGGGCGCCGAGTTTGCCGGGGTTGATGTACGGCCCTTCGAGGTGCACCCCAAGTACCCTGGCGCAGCCTTGAGGGCGCCGCTCGCAGAACTCGCCGACCTGTTCCAGTACGCGGGATATCTCTTCGCTCGGCGCGGTCATGGTGGTGGCCAGCAGCGAGGTGGTGCCGAAGCGCACATGGGTTCTGGTGATGGTTTCGAAGGCTGGCGTGCCTTCCATCAGGTCCCGGCCGCCACCGCCGTGGACGTGCAAGTCGATGAAACCCGGTAGCAGGTAAGGCAGGTCATTGTCTGCCGGGTCGCACGCCTGGCCTTCAATGCGCACGATCTTGCCGTGTTCATGGACCAGTCGGCCGCGAACCCAGCCTTGGGCGGTGAGGATGTTGTTTTCGGACATGAAGGGTTCTCCGGCTTCAGCGTCGAAGCTCTGCGACAAAGTCGTAGTAGTCGTTGCGGCAATAGGTGTCGGTGACTTCGATCGGGGTGTTGTCTTCGAGATAACCGACCCGGGTCATGCGCAGCATGGCGGTGCCGGGAGCGATGCCCACCAGCGCGGCGAATTCGTCCGAGGCGTTGATTGCCTGGATGTGTTGCAGGGCGCGCACCACCGGTTTGCCGATGCCGTCTAGGTATTCGTACAGCGAGGCGCCGATGGCTTGCGGCTGGGTGATGATCGAGGCGGGCAGGGTGCTCATCTCGATGGCCATGACGGTGTCATCGGCTTTACGCAGGCGCTTGAGGCGCGCGACTTTGTCGTAGGGCGAGAGCGCGAGACGGATCAATTCTTCGTGGGTCGGCTGGGTGATTTCCCGTTCCAGCCATTGCGAACTCGGCACAAAGCCCTTGAGGCGAAGCATTTCGCTGAACCCGGAGAGCCGTGACAGTGGTTGTTCCAGGCGTGGGGTGATGAACGTCCCGGAGCCTTGGCTGCGACGGATCAGGCCTTGATCGAACAGCACTTCCAGGGCTTTGCGGGCGGTCACGCGGGAGATGTTCAGCGTTTCACTGAGGTTGCGTTCCGATGGCAGCGCCTGCTCGGCTTTCCAGAGGCCGGCATGAATCGCCGCTTCCAGGTTGCGTGCCAGTTGCAGGTACAAAGGCGTGGGTTGGGTGTCGTCAGGGCGCAGGGCCAGGATGTGGTTCATCTGATGAGGTTCCGATGCGGATATTGGAATGTTGTCGCCCGGTAATGGCGCAAAACTAATACCACTTAAATACCATGTCAACGGCGGTGGTCTGCCCGGGACGAGCGAAAGCGAGCCTTGCTGGAAAGCGCAGCGGTGCTGGGTTTGAAGTGGTATTAGGGGAGGTGGGGGCTGAAGTTGAAATCGCAGTCTGCGACAGTGCTCGTGGTGTGAAGTGGTATTCAAGCTGGGGGGCTGCTGACGGCGACAATTTTTTTAAAATATTTTCGATCTTTCAGGCAAAGCAGCCCTTGTGGCGAGGGAGCTTGCTCCCGTTGGGGCGCGAAGCGGCCCTGATGTCGGTTGTCGAGGTTTATCAGGTAAACCAATTTGCAGAGGGTTTTGGGCCGCTTCGCAGCCCAGCGGGAGCAAGCTCCCTCGCCACAAAAGTTCCCTCACTACAGATAGTGAGTGGTGTGTTTACGGGCTATGGGCGGATTTCGATCATCGTGCCGTCGGGCACCAGGCCCCAGACTTCGCGCATGTCCACGTTACGCATGGCAATGCAGCCGTCGGTCCAGTCCAGGGTGTGGAAGTATTGCTCGGGGTAGTCTTCGGAATCCGGCGTGCCGTGAATCATGATCATGCCGCCGGGCTCCACGCCTTCGCGGCGCGAACGGGCAGAGTCGCTGATGTTCGGGTAGGAGATGTGCATCGCCAGGTTGAAGCGGTCGCTGGTCTTGCGCCAGTCCAGCCAGTACAGCCCTTCGGGGGTGCGCTTGTCGCCTTCCATCAGTTTTGGGCCGACAGGCTTTTTGCCCAGTGAAATGCGATAGGTCTTGAGGGGCTTGCCGTCATTGATCAGTTGCAACTGATGAGCGGATTTGAGCACCAGCACTTTTTCGATGATTTTGCCGTCCAGGGTTTCTACCGTGGAGGCCTGTGATACAGCAACAAACGACAGGCAGAGGAACGCGAGCAACCAACGCATTGAAACGATATCCCTGAGAGTACGGCGTACTTTTATTGTTTAAGTGATCGCAGGCTGAGCGAGTGGGGGAATGGATTCGCAACGCACCGGGTAGTCCTCTGTCCGGCGGTCGGCGAAGAAGCATTCTAGGGTACGCCCGACCGTGCGGAAAGCCAGCTCTGACCAAGGGATGTCGGCTTCCTCGAAAAGCTGCACTTCCAGGCTCTCTTCGCCCGCTGCAAAGTCCAGGTCCGCAAGCTCCGCACGAAAGAACACATGCACCTGGCTGATGTGCGGCACGTCGATCAGCGTGTAGAGGTTCAGGTTGCGCACTCGGGCGCAGGCTTCTTCGGCGGTTTCGCGGATGGCGGCCTGTTCGACGGTTTCGCCGTTTTCCATGAAGCCGGCCGGCAAGGTCCAGAAGCCGCGGCGCGGCTCGATGGCGCGTCGGCACAGCAGCACCCGAGTGCCCCAGGTCGGGACGCACCCGGCGACGATATTGGGGTTTTGGTAATGGACGGTGTGGCAGGTGTCGCAGACGAACCGCAGGCGCGAATCGCCTTCGGGAATACGCTGGGAGACCGGGTTACCGCAGTGGCTGCAGAATTTCATGCTGGGATTCCTGAAGGCTGCGCCTATCTTGGCGTGCAGCGGTGTCTGTCGGCAAGTTGTCGTTTAGCGACACGCAGCAGTTCGGGGGTTGGGCGGTCGATGGGTTTGGTGCATGATGCAAGACAGTGAACACATCGAGATCACTCATGCTGGATGAGCTACTGCATCGGGTAAGCAATCACATACCGCGTACGTTGGAGACCGACCAACGCTTTCCGGAGGCCGCGGTGCTGGTGCCGATCACTCGCAGTGAGGAGCCGGAGCTTGTCCTGACCCTGCGCGCCAGCGGGCTCTCGACCCACGGCGGCGAAGTGGCTTTCCCGGGCGGGCGCCGTGATCCCGAGGACCCGGACCTGATCTTCACCGCGCTGCGCGAAGCCGAAGAGGAAATCGGCCTGCCGCCGGGGCTGGTGGAAATCATCGGCCCGCTCAGCCCGTTGATCTCCCTGCATGGCATCAAGGTCACGCCTTACGTCGGGGTGATCCCGGACTTCGTCGAATACCAGGCCAATGACGCCGAGATTGCCGCGGTGTTCAATGTACCGCTGGAGTTCTTCCGCAAAGACCCGCGTGAACATACCCACCGCATCGATTACCAGGGCCGCAGTTGGTACGTGCCGAGCTACCGTTATGGCGAGTACAAGATCTGGGGCCTGACGGCGATCATGATCGTCGAGTTGATCAACCTGCTCTATGACGCGAAGATCAGCCTGCACCACCCGCCCAAAAGCTTTATCAATATTTGAAGCCATCGCTCGTATGGCGTGAACCTGTTGTTGCAGTTGAAAGCCTGCCTGAGCCGTGAGGACAATAACGATGAAATATCGCCTGGGCGACGCCCGCGTCGAAACCCACCCGCAGAGCTGGGTTGCACCCAACGCCGTGCTGGTGGGCAAGGTCAAACTGGAGGAGGGCGCCAACGTCTGGTTCAACGCGGTATTGCGCGGTGACAACGAGCTGATTCTGATCGGCAAGAACAGCAACGTACAGGACGGCACCGTGATGCACACCGACATGGGCTACCCGTTGACCATCGGCACCGGCGTGACCATCGGCCACAACGCCATGCTGCACGGGTGCACGGTGGGCGATTACAGCCTGATCGGTATCAATGCAGTGATCCTCAACGGCGCAAAGATCGGCAAGAACTGCATCATCGGCGCCAATTCGCTGATCGGCGAAGGCAAGGAAATTCCGGACGGCTCGCTGGTCATGGGGTCGCCGGGCAAAGTCGTGCGCGAGTTGACCGAGGCGCAAAAGAAAATGCTCGAGGCCAGCGCCGCCCATTACGTGCATAACTCCCAGCGCTATGCCCGCGATCTGGTCGAGCAGGCAGAATGAACGTCATCGAAAGACCGGTGCCCTCGCCCTGTGTGAGCATTTGCGCGCTGGATGAGGATGATATCTGTACGGGGTGCCAGCGCACGGTGGAGGAAATTACCCGTTGGAGCCGCATGGACAACGACGAACGCCGCCAGGTGTTGGGGTTGTGCCATGAACGGGCCAAATCGAGTGGGTTGCTTTGGATGTTGCCGTCTAAATCCAATAATTGAATAGTGCGGGGCTTTTGTGGTGAGGGAGCAAGCTCCCTCGCCACAGGTTATTTGTAAACCCGAGATGAAGTAATCTGTGCGCCAATCTGACAGGTATCCCCACGCCCCATGTTCTTCCTGATTTCCTACATCGGCAGCGTCGTGCTGATCAACTACGCCTTTTCCACCGCTCCGCACCTGGACATCATCTGGTCAGCCTGGGGTGGATTGGTGTTTGTGCTGCGCGACATGGTGCAAATCCGCTTCGGTCACGGCTCGATTGTCGCCATGCTGGCAGCGCTGGCGCTGTCCTACATTACGTCTGATCCGTCCATCGCCCTGGCCAGCGCCACGGCGTTCGCGGTGTCGGAGTGCATCGACTGGCTGGTGTTCAGCATTACCAAGCGCCCGCTGCATGACCGTTTATGGATCAGTTCGGCGCTGAGTATTCCGCTGGATACCTTTATCTTTTTCGGCATGATCGATGCTCTGACACCGGGCGTGATCCTGACGGCCCTGGGTTCGAAGTTCGCCGGTGTGACCGCCGTGTGGCTGATCATGGCCTGGCGTTTGCGTAAACAGGCCATCGTCAGCTGAAGCCAAACCCTCGGGTTCATGTAAAATGCCGCGCTTTCTCCCCATGGGTCGCCCGCTTGGCTGCCCTTGATGATCCGCTCCTTCTGAGGACCTGAGATGACCCGTATCGGAACTCCATTGTCGCCAACCGCGACCCGCGTTTTGCTCTGTGGCTGTGGTGAGTTGGGCAAGGAAGTGGTGATCGAACTGCAACGCCTGGGCGTTGAAGTGATTGCCGTGGATCGTTACGCCAACGCGCCGGCCATGCAGGTGGCGCATCGCAGCCACGTGGTCAACATGCTCGACGGCGCGGCCCTGCGTGCCGTCATCGAAGCCGAGAAGCCGCACTTCATCGTGCCGGAAATCGAAGCCATCGCCACCGCCACGCTGGTCGAGCTGGAAGCCGAAGGCTTCACCGTGATTCCGACGGCCCGCGCTGCGTTGCTGACCATGAACCGTGAAGGCATTCGTCGTCTGGCCGCTGAAGAGCTGGACCTGCCGACCTCGCCGTACCACTTTGCCGATACCTTCGAGGACTACCGCAAGGCGGTCGATGACCTGGGTTTCCCGTGCGTGGTCAAACCGGTCATGAGTTCCTCGGGCAAAGGCCAGAGCCTGCTGCGCAGCGTCGATGATGTGCAGAAGGCCTGGGATTACGCCCAGGAAGGCGGTCGTGCCGGCAAAGGCCGGGTGATCATCGAAGGCTTCATCGACTTCGACTACGAAATCACCTTGCTCACCGTTCGTCATGTCGGCGGCACCACCTTCTGCGCGCCGGTCGGCCATCGTCAGGAGAAGGGCGACTATCAGGAATCCTGGCAGCCGCAAGCCATGAGCCCGATTGCCCTGGCGGAATCCGAGCGCGTGGCTAAAGCCGTGACCGAGGCCCTGGGTGGTCGTGGTCTGTTTGGCGTGGAGTTGTTCATCAAGGGCGATCAGGTGTGGTTCAGCGAAGTCTCCCCGCGCCCGCATGACACTGGCCTGGTGACCCTGATTTCTCAGGACCTGTCGCAGTTCGCCTTGCACGCACGCGCCATTCTCGGTTTGCCGATCCCGCTGATCCGTCAGTTCGGCCCGTCGGCGTCGGCAGTGATTCTGGTGGAAGGGAAGTCGACCCAGACTGCTTTTGCCAACCTGGGGGCAGCGTTGAGCGAGCCGGATACGGCGTTGCGTCTGTTCGGCAAACCGGAAGTCAACGGTCAGCGCCGCATGGGTGTTGCCCTGGCGCGTGACGAATCCATCGAGGCCGCCCGCGCCAAGGCGACCCGTGCCTCGCAAGCTGTCGTTGTAGAGCTCTAACCGCGTCGCGGCTATCGCGAGCAAGCTCGCCCACATTGGATTTCAGTGGTACACAAAATCTGTGTTCACATCGGTCAAATGTGGGAGCGGGCTTGCTCGCGAAGCTTTTGCTTTTACTTCAGGCCACCCGATTCAGATCGTTATGCCGCGTTTCTTTCAGGCACAGCACAGCAATTAAGCTGAGCACCGCTGCCGCTGACACATACCCGCCTACCCAACTCAAGCCGCCCATCGCCACCAGTTTCTGCGCGAAGAACGGTGCCGCCGACGCCCCGACAATACCGCCCAGGTTGTAGGCCGCCGATGCGCCGGTATACCGCACGTGGGTCGGGAACAGTTCCGGCAACAGTGCGCCCATCGGCGCGAATGTCACGCCCATCAAAAACAGCTCGATGCACAGGAACAGCGCCACACCCCAGGTCGAACCATGGGTCAGCAGCGGTTCCATGGTGAAGCCCGAGAGAATCGCCAGCACACCACCGATGATCAGCACCGGTTTGCGCCCGAAACGGTCGCTGGCCCAGGCCGACAACGGGGTGGCCGCTGCCATGAACAACACCGCAAAGCACAGCAGGCCGAGGAAGGTTTCACGGCTGTAACCCAGGGTTGAAACGCCGTAGCTCAGGGAAAATACCGTCGAGATGTAGAACAGTGCGTAGCACACCACCATCGCCGCTGCGCCCAGCAGCATCGGCGCCCAATATTGGCTGAACAGCTCGACCAGCGGGATTTTCACCCGTTCCTGACGGGCCACTGCGTTGGCGAACACCGGGGTTTCGTGCAGTTTCAGGCGCACATACAGGCCAACCATCACCAGCGCCGCGCTGAGCAGGAACGGAATCCGCCAGCCCCACGAGCGGAACTGCTCGTCGTCGAGGGTCATGGCCAGGGTCAGGAACAGCCCGTTGGCGGCGAGAAAACCGATCGAAGGGCCGAGCTGCGGGAACATGCCAAACCAGGCGCGTTTGCCCTTGGGGGCGTTTTCGGTGGCGAGCAATGCTGCGCCGCCCCATTCACCGCCCAGTCCAAGCCCTTGGCCGAAACGCAGCACGCACAGCAGGATCGGGGCCCAGGCGCCAATGCTGTCGTAACCCGGCAGTACGCCGATCAATGTGGTGCAGACGCCCATCAACAGTAAGGACGCGACCAAGGTCGATTTGCGCCCGATGCGGTCGCCGAAGTGGCCGAACAGGGCTGAGCCCAATGGCCGAGCCAGGAAGGCGATACCGAAGGTCAGGAAGGCCGAGAGCATCTGGGCGGTGCCGGAGGTCTGGGGGAAGAACACCGGGCCGATCACCAGTGCAGCGGCGGTGGCGTAGACATAGAAGTCGTAGAACTCGATGGCGGTGCCGATAAAACTCGCCGTGGCGACGCGCGTGGCGGAGTTTGTCGGTTGGGTGGGCGCAGTGTCGCTGTAAGTGCTCGTCGTCATGCAGTTATCCCTGACAGTCATGTGCTCCCGTGGAGCGAATTATTATGGTTGAAACACCCAGGGATGTGGGTTTGGCGCATCGTGCGGGTAGCACGGGGTAGGGCGGGGCTTGGGTAAGCAGCTCGATTATAGGAAGGCGGCTAACGATTCAACAAGGGGCAAGGAATGGCGATGGATTGTGTGGCGAGGGAGCTTGCTCCCGCTCGGGCGCGCAGCGGCGGCAAAGCGGTTGAATGCGTTCTTTGAAGGGCGTCGCGGTGTCTGTGATAGCCCAGCGGGAGCAAGCTCCCTTGCCACAGAAAACGGTGTCAGATTTTGGAGGCGGTCGGCACCGAAGAGGTATGCCAGATCAGCACCCGGCTGACACGATTGTCCTCGGTTTCGAGGATTTCCAGACGATAACGGCCAATTTTCAGGCAAACCGCGCAATCGGGGATGGTTTCCAGTGCTTCGGTCACCAGCCCGTTGAGGGTTTTCGGGCCGTCGCTGGGCAGGTGCCAGCCAAGGCTCTTGTTCAGCTCGCGAATGGACGCCGCGCCGTCGATCACCAGTCGGCCGTCGGCCTGGGGGTGAATGTGCGGGTTGTCGAGGCTGTGCTCGCTTTCGAATTCGCCGACGATCTCTTCCAGAATGTCTTCCAGCGTCACGATGCCCAGTACTTCGCCGTATTCGTCGACCACCATGCCCAGGCGCCGCTGCTGCTTGTGGAAGTTCAGCAATTGCAGTTGCAGCGGCGTGCTTTCAGGCACGAAATACGGTTCGTGGCAGGCTGCGAGCAAGGCTTGCGGGGTCAGGCTGGCGTCGGGTAGCAAGTGACGGATCTGCCGGGTGTTAAGCACGGCTTCGACCTGGTTGATGTCACTGTGAAACACCGGCAGCCGCGTGCGTTTGGTGGCGCGCAGTTGCTCGATGATTTCGGTGATCGGGTCATCAAGGTTGATGCCGTCCACTTCGCTGCGTGGCACTAGAATGTCGTTGACCGTGATGTTGTCCAGCGCATGTATGCCCGAGAGGGCGTGTGGGCGGCAGCTCGCGTGTTCGTGATCGGCCTCGTTGCCTTGAGGGGCTGGCGGCTCGTCGTCGCTTTGCTGGACGACCTTGGCCTTGCGCGCCAGCGGCTTGAGCAGCAACTGGCTGATGCCGTTGAACAGCCATGCGGCCGGGTAGATGATTTTCAGCGGAACGCCGAGCAGGCCGTTGCCCAGCGCCAGAATGGCTTCCGGGTAACGATTGGCGAGGGTTCGGGGCAGGTAATCGGCAAACACCAGCAACGCGCTACCCGCGCTCAGGCAGGCCAGCCACGGGCCGTTTTCGGCCCAACTGAATACCGCCAGCAACGTGCTGATGACCACCACCAGCGTGCGGCACAAGGTATTGCAAAGGATCAGGCTATTGAGCGGGAAGCTCAGCCTGGCGACCGGTTTGTCGCCAGAGCGCGATGCGGTGCGCTGGGCCAGCAGCAGTTGCTGGGCGGTTTCGATGGCGGTAAACAGCCCCGACCATAAAATCAGCAGGGCCAGCACGGCGAGGAGCGGCCCCAGGGGCAAGTTATCCATAACAAACGCCCGTCAGATGTGCAGAATGAATTCGCGGACCAGCTTGCTGCCGAAATAGGCCAGCATCAGCAGGCAGAAACCGGCGAGGGTCCAGCGAATCGCCTTGTGGCCGCGCCAGCCAAGATGATTACGCCCCCACAGCAGCACGCTGAACACGATCCAGGCCAGGCACGCCAGCAGGGTCTTGTGCACCAGATGCTGGGCAAACAGGTTTTCGACGAACAACCAGCCGGAGATCAGCGACAGTGAGAGCAACGTCCAGCCGGCCCATAGGAAGCCGAACAACAGGCTTTCCATGGTTTGCAGCGGCGGAAAGTTCTTGATCAGCCCGGACGGGTGCTTGTGCTTGAGCTGATGATCCTGCACCAGCAGCAGCAAGGCCTGGAACACCGCGATAGTGAACATGCCGTAGGCCAGGATCGACAACAGGATGTGGGCGAGAATGCCCGGTTCCTCGTCGATTACCTGCACCGTGCCCGTCGGCGCGAACTGCGCCAGCAGCACCGTCGCCAATCCCAGCGGGAATAGCAACACCAGCAGGTTCTCCACCGGGATGCGCGAGCAGGCCAGCAACGTCAGGGCAATCACTGCGACGGCGATCAGGCTGGCGGCGTTGAAAAAGTCCAGACCGAGCCCCGCAGGCATCATCAGGTGCGTGAGAAGGCTGGCGCTGTGGGCCAGCAAGGCGAGAACGCCAAGCGTGACCAGCAGGCGTTTGTTCGCCTTGGCGCCTTTGGCCAGACGTGTGCCTTGGTAGACAGTCGCAGCGGCATACAAGCAGGCGGCGGCGAGGGTGGTGAGCAAGCTGGGTGACAAGGGGAGCATAAATCCTGTTAGGCAGACCCGAAAGGGGCTGAGTTTGGCATAGAACCGGCGCAGCACGAAAGACTGTAGAACCAGACGGCGGGTGTGCGCCAGACGCAGTCTTCGCTATAATCCGCGACCTGCCCACGCCGCAGGCTCGCCGAGCACATGTTTTTCACGGTCTGGGCCGCCATTACCTCGGTCTCCATAGGGCCTGAAAGGATCGCGCATGTTTGAAAACTTAACCGACCGTCTCTCGCAGACGCTGCGCCATGTCACCGGCAAGGCCAAGCTGACCGAGGACAATATCAAAGACACCCTGCGTGAAGTGCGCATGGCGTTGCTCGAAGCCGACGTCGCCCTGCCGGTGGTCAAAGACTTCGTCAATTCGGTCAAGGAGCGCGCTGTCGGCACCGAGGTGTCGCGCAGCCTGACACCGGGCCAGGCCTTCGTGAAGATCGTCCAGGCCGAACTCGAAAGCCTGATGGGCGCGGCCAACGAAGATTTGAACCTGAGCGCCGTGCCGCCGGCCGTCGTTTTGATGGCCGGTCTGCAAGGTGCGGGTAAAACCACCACTGCCGGCAAACTGGCGCGCTTCCTTAAAGAGCGCAAGAAGAAGTCGGTCATGGTGGTTTCCGCGGACGTTTACCGTCCAGCGGCGATCAAGCAGCTGGAAATGCTGGCCGGTGAAGTGGGCGTTACCTTCTTCCCGTCCGACCTGAGCCAGAAGCCGGTCGACATCGCACAAGCGGCTATTAAAGAAGCAAAGCTGAAATTCATCGATGTGGTCATCGTCGATACCGCCGGTCGCCTGCACATCGACGAAGAGATGATGGGCGAGATCAAGGCCCTGCATGCGGCGATCAACCCGGTTGAAACGCTGTTCGTGGTCGACGCCATGACCGGCCAGGACGCCGCCAACACGGCCAAGGCCTTCGGTGATGCGTTGCCGCTGACCGGTGTGATCCTGACCAAGGTCGACGGCGACGCCCGTGGCGGTGCCGCGCTGTCGGTACGTGCGATCACCGGCAAGCCGATCAAGTTCATCGGTATGGGCGAGAAGAGCGAAGCGCTCGAACCGTTCCACCCTGAGCGTATCGCTTCGCGCATCCTGGGCATGGGCGACGTGCTCAGCCTGATCGAGCAGGCTGAGGCGACGCTCGACAAGGACAAGGCCGACAAACTGGCCAAGAAGCTGAAAAAGGGCAAGGGCTTCGACCTCGAAGACTTCCGCGATCAGTTGCAACAAATGAAGAACATGGGCGGCCTCGGCGGGCTCATGGACAAACTGCCGAACATCGGTGGCGTGAACCTGGCGCAAATGGGCAATGCCCAGGGCGCGGCAGAGAAACAGTTCAAGCAGATGGAAGCCATCATCAACTCCATGACCCCGGCCGAGCGGCGCGACCCTGAGCTGATCAGCGGTTCGCGCAAACGCCGGATCGCCATGGGTTCCGGCACCCAGGTGCAGGACATCGGTCGCTTGATCAAGCAGCACAAGCAGATGCAGAAGATGATGAAGAAATTCTCCGCCAAGGGCGGAATGGCCAAAATGATGCGCGGCATGGGCGGTATGTTGCCCGGCGGCGGCATGCCGAAAATGTAAAGATTTCGCGTTGGCAGTCATGTCGACGCGGTCCCCACACGGACGTGGGGCACACAGCAGGCCCGCATTGGCGGGGCGCTGACTCGCCGTTGTTCGCAACGGCTCTATAGCAAATCTGGATGGCACGCCGATAGGCGCCGGAAAAAGACATTTGCAAAAGTCCGGATATTCCTTAGAATATGCGGCCTTTCGGGCACCTATGCCCGCTGTGCATTTAGATTTGCAGCACCGACTACAGGAACTATGTTCACATGCTAACAATCCGTCTTGCCCTTGGCGGCTCCAAAAAGCGCCCGTTCTACCACTTGACCGTAACCGACAGCCGCAACCCGCGCGACGGTTCGCACAAAGAACAGGTTGGTTTCTTCAACCCTGTTGCTCGTGGTCAAGAAGTCCGTCTGTCCGTGAACCAAGAGCGCGTAGCCTACTGGCTGAGCGTTGGTGCACAACCTTCTGAGCGCGTTGCTCAGTTGCTGAAGGAATCTGCTAAGGCTGCGGCCTGAGCAATATGAACGCCACGCCCGCCAATGCTGATGATTTGATCGTTATCGGCAAGATTTATTCGATCCACGGCGTTCGCGGCGAAGTGAAGGTCTTTTCCTTTACTGATCCGATTGGAAACCTGTTGGACTACAAAACCTGGACGCTCAAGCGCGAAGGCGACGTACGGCAGGTAGAGCTGGTCAGCGGCCGTGTACATAACGGCAAGTTCCTGGTCACAAAGCTCAAAGGTCTCGATGACCGTGAAGAAGCTCGTCTTCTGGCCGGTTTTGAAATCTGCGTGCCGCGTAACCTGTTTCCTGATCTGACCGACGGCGAGTACTACTGGTACCAGCTGGAAGGTCTGAAGGTTATCGACCACCTCGGGCAATTGCTCGGGAAGATCGATCACCTGCTGGAGACTGGCTCGAACGATGTCATGGTGGTCAAGCCTTGCGCTGGCAGCCTGGATGATCGCGAACGCCTGTTGCCCTATACGGAGCAATGCGTGTTGGCTGTCGACCTCGCAGCAGGCGAGATGAAGGTGGATTGGGACGCGGACTTCTAAGCGTGGCTAACTTGCGCGTAGAAGTGATCAGTTTGTTTCCCGAGATGTTTTCCGCCATCAGCGACTACGGCATCACCAGTCGCGCGGTGAAACAGGGGCTCTTGCAGCTGACCTGTTGGAATCCGCGAGACTACACAACGGATCGACATCACACTGTGGACGATCGCCCATTTGGCGGTGGCCCGGGCATGGTGATGAAGATCAAGCCCCTGGAAGACGCTCTGGTTCAGGCCAAGGCAGCAGCCGGGGAGGCGGCGAAGGTAATTTACCTGTCGCCCCAAGGCCGTCAACTGACTCAGTCGGCGGTACGCGAGTTGGCGAATGAGGGTGCACTAATCCTGATTGCCGGCCGCTATGAAGGCATTGACGAGCGTTTTATTGATGCTCATGTCGATGAAGAGTGGTCGATTGGTGACTATGTACTGTCTGGTGGCGAGCTGCCGGCGATGGTCCTGATTGACGCGGTTACACGACTGCTGCCTGGAGCTTTAGGGCATGCGGACTCCGCCGAGGAAGATTCCTTTACGGATGGTCTGCTGGATTGCCCGCACTACACCCGACCGGAGGTGTATGCGGATCAGCGTGTTCCCGACGTGTTGCTAAGTGGCAATCACGCGCATATCCGGCGTTGGCGTTTACAGCAGTCCCTTGGTAGGACCTTTGAACGACGCGCCGATCTTCTGGAAAGCCGCTCGCTTTCTGGAGAAGAGAAGAAGCTGCTCGAGGAATACATCCGCGAGCGGGACGATAGTTAACAACGTATCGATGGTAGATCCGACGATTTACCTTAGGAGCACAGCATGACTAACAAAATCATCCTTGCACTCGAAGCAGAGCAGATGACCAAAGAGATCCCTACCTTTGCCCCGGGCGACACCATTGTCGTTCAGGTGAAAGTGAAGGAAGGCGACCGTTCGCGTCTGCAAGCGTTCGAAGGCGTTGTAATCGCCAAGCGTAACCGTGGTGTGAACAGTGCTTTCACTGTTCGTAAAATCTCCAACGGTGTTGGCGTAGAGCGTACTTTCCAGACCTACAGCCCGCAAATCGACAGCATGGCTGTCAAGCGTCGCGGTGACGTACGTAAAGCCAAGCTGTACTACCTGCGTGACCTGTCGGGTAAAGCAGCTCGCATCAAGGAAAAACTGGCTTAAGTCCAGCTTCCGATGCAGAAAAAAGCAGCCTACGGGCTGCTTTTTTGTTGCCCGTCATTTATCCACAGCATTTTTGTTTCAGGCCAGACTCATGACACCCCGTGACCAGGAAATCGAACGCCGTACCGAACTTTCGGTGACCCGCGTGACCAAGGCTGTTTTTCCGCCGACCACCAATCACCACAACACGCTGTTTGGCGGCACTGCGCTGGCGTGGATGGACGAAGTGTCCTTCATCACCGCCACTCGGTTCTGCCGTTTGCCGCTGGTGACCGTGTCCACCGACCGTATCGACTTCAATCACGCGATCCCGGCCGGCTCTATCGTTGAGTTGGTCGGGCGAGTGATCAAGGTCGGTAACACCAGCCTCAAGGTCGAGGTTGAGGTCTTCGTCGAGAGCATGAGTTGTGACGGTCGCGAAAAGGCCATTCATGGGCAGTTCAGCTTTGTCGCGATTGACGACGACAAGCGACCGGTGCCGGTACTTCCAGGGTTTTCTGCCTGACACAAGACCGGGTTGCGGCCATCGCGAGCAGGCGCCGCTTCGCCTGCTTGCGATGTGATCCGCCAGCCGTTGGCAATCCAGTGCTGTTGCGCCAATACCGCCAAAGGCCAACAAAATTTGCTGTCCGTTCATTCACGCTCTCTGTTCCTTGATCCCGCAGGCTATGAAAGACTAGTGGCGCTTCCTCCAGCCCATTATTTTTAAACGCAGGCCCTGAGCCTGCGTGTCTTGAGTGCCCATGCCTGCCATCGACCACCCCTTGATTGATCAGTTTCTCGACGCCCTCTGGTTGGAGAAAGGCCTTTCCGATAACACCCGCGACGCCTATCGCAGTGACCTGGCGCTGTTTAACGGCTGGGTGCAGGAAAAAGGTCTGGAGTTGCCCAATGCGGGTCGTGAACTGATTCTCGACCACCTGGCCTGGCGCCTTGAGCAGTCTTACAAACCTCGCTCCACTGCGCGTTTTCTCTCGGGGGTGCGTGGGTTTTATCGCTATTTACTGCGTGAAAAACTGATCGCCGTCGACCCGACCTTACGGGTCGATATGCCGCAACTCGGCAGGCCATTGCCCAAGTCGTTGTCGGAAGCGGACGTCGAAGCCTTGCTCGCTGCGCCGGATCTGAGCGAGGCAATAGGGCAACGGGATCGGGCCATGCTGGAGGTGTTGTATGCGTGCGGTTTGCGGGTGACCGAGCTGATCAGCCTGACCCTCGAACAAGTCAATCTGCGCCAGGGCGTGCTGCGGGTGATGGGCAAGGGCAGCAAGGAGCGACTCGTACCGATGGGGGAGGAAGCCATTGTCTGGGTCGAGCGCTACATGCGTGATGCGCGCGGCGAGTTGCTGGGCGGGCGGCCCAGCGATGTGCTGTTTCCCAGCCTGCGTGGCGAGCAAATGACCCGCCAGACCTTCTGGCATCGCATCAAGCATCAGGCCCTGGTGGCCGGCATCGGTAAATCGCTGTCGCCCCACACGTTGCGTCATGCCTTTGCCACGCACTTGCTTAACCACGGCGCGGACTTGCGGGTGGTGCAAATGCTACTGGGGCACAGCGACCTGTCGACCACGCAGATCTATACCCATGTGGCGCGGGCCCGTTTGCAGGACCTGCACGCCAAGCACCACCCACGCGGCTAGTCGATGTGATATTGGCTTTGTGTGGGAGCGGGCTTGCTCGCGAAAGCGGTGCATCAGGAAACATAATTGTTGAATGTGATGCCCCCTTCGCGAGCAAGCCCGCTCCCACAAAAAAACACTCACAACGCCTTGTATCACCGGGAGTCGGCCACGCGGACCTTATGTGGTAGGCTTTCCCGGTTTGCACGATGGGCGGTTATGACCCGGTGTTTCAGTACGGGCGTTCTAGCCGACCCATTTGTCCGCCTTCAGGAGTTCTCATGCGTCTGACCCAGATTTTCGCCGCCGCCGCCATTGCGTTGCTCAGCACCTTTGCTGTCGCCGATGACGCGGCCGACAAAGCTATCCGTAAAAGCCTGGAGAACCTCCAGCTCGATACGCCGATCGAAACCATCACCGCCAGCCCGCTGACCGGCCTCTATGAAGTCAAGCTCAAGGGCAGCCGCGTCCTGTACGCCAGCGCCGATGGCCAGTACATTGTTCAGGGCTACCTGTTTCAGCTCAAGGACGGCAAACCGGTCAATTTGACCGAGAAGACCGAGCGCCTGGGTATCTCCAAGTTGATCAACGGGATTCCGGTGGCTGAAACCGTGGTTTACCCGGCGATTGGCGAAACCAAGACCCACATCACCGTGTTCACCGATACCACCTGCCCGTACTGCCACAAGCTGCACGCCGAAGTGCCTGCGCTGAACAAAATGGGCATTGAAGTGCGTTATGTTGCGTTCCCGCGCCAGGGCCTCGGCTCGCCGGGTGACGAGCAGTTGCAAGCGGTCTGGTGCTCCAAGGACAAAAAAGCGGCCATGGATAAAATGGTCGACGGCACGCAAATCAAGGCTGCCAAGTGCGATAACCCGGTTTCCAGGCAGTTCGCGCTGGGCCAGTCGATTGGTGTGAACGGTACGCCAGCCATCGTTTTGGCTGACGGTCAGGTCATCCCGGGCTACCAGCCTGCGCCACAAGTCGCCAAACTGGCGCTGGGTGCGAAATAATCCTGTGTCGTCACGGTAAGCCTTTGACGATCATGGTTCGGTGACAGCGTTCACCGGGCCATTAATAGAGAGCCGCTTGCGTGCGGCTGTTTTCCACGGCCGACCTTGAGTCGGCCGTTTTATGGGGAGTTCAGAGTGAATCCGGTCAAAGTAGGCATCTGTGGGTTAGGTACCGTCGGTGGCGGTACCTTTAACGTACTTCAGCGTAACGCCGAGGAAATTGCTCGTCGTGCCGGGCGTGGAATCGAAGTGGCACAAATTGCCATGCGCACGCCAAAGCCTCAGTTCCAGACGACCGGTATTGCGATTACCAACGATGTCTTCGAAGTGGCCACGAACCCTGAGATCGACATCGTCATAGAGCTGATGGGCGGCTACACCGTTGCCCGCGAGCTGGTACTCAAAGCGATCGAGAACGGCAAACACGTGGTCACCGCGAACAAAGCGCTGATCGCCGTTCATGGTAACGAAATCTTCGCCAAGGCCCGTGAGAAGGGCGTGATTGTTGCTTTCGAAGCAGCGGTGGCCGGTGGCATTCCGGTGATCAAGGCGATTCGTGAAGGCCTGTCAGCCAACCGCATCAACTGGGTTGCCGGGATCATCAACGGCACCGGCAACTTTATTCTCACCGAAATGCGTGAGAAGGGTCGCACCTTCGAAGACGTGCTCGCCGAGGCGCAAGCACTGGGTTACGCCGAAGCCGATCCGACCTTCGACGTCGAAGGCATCGATGCCGCGCACAAACTGACCATCCTGGCGTCCATTGCGTTTGGTGTGCCGCTGCAATTCGACAAGGCCTACACCGAAGGTATCACCAAGCTGACCACGGCTGACGTGAACTACGCTGAAGCACTGGGCTATCGCATCAAGCACCTGGGCGTGGCGCGCAGCACGGCCAGCGGTATCGAGTTGCGGGTACACCCGACGCTGATTCCGGCTGATCGCCTGATTGCCAACGTCAACGGCGTGATGAACGCCGTCATGGTCAACGGCGATGCTGCCGGTTCGACCCTGTTCTACGGTGCTGGCGCGGGCATGGAGCCAACGGCGTCCTCGGTGATCGCGGATCTGGTGGATGTGGTTCGCGCCATGACCTCCGACCCGGAGAACCGGGTGCCGCACCTGGCCTTCCAGCCGGACTCGCTGTCGGCTCACCCGATCCTGCCGATCGAAGCCTGCGAAAGTGCCTACTACCTGCGCATCCAGGCCAAGGACCATCCAGGCGTACTGGCCCAGGTGGCGACGATTCTGTCGGAGCGCGGCATCAACATCGAGTCGATCATGCAGAAGGAAGTTGAAGAGCACGACGGCCTGGTGCCGATGATCCTGCTGACTCACCGTGTGCTGGAGCAGCACATGAACGATGCGATTGCGGCCCTCGAAGCGTTGCAAGGCGTGGACGGTCCGGTCGTGCGGATTCGCGTAGAGCACTTGAACTAATTCAGCTGCAAGTTGCAAGCTGCAAGCTGCAAGCTAAAGCCACGGCGCTTTTGACTTGTAGCTTGAGGCTTGAAGCTTGAAGCCCAAACCGAAGGTTTGATCTTATGCGCTATATCAGTACCCGTGGCCAGGCACCGGCCCTGAATTTCGAAGACGTCCTGCTGGCCGGTCTGGCCAGCGACGGCGGCCTGTACGTACCGGAAAACCTGCCACGTTTCACCCAGGAAGAGATCGCTTCCTGGGCCGGTCTGCCGTATCACGAGCTGGCCTTCCGGGTGATGCGCCCGTTCGTCACCGGCAGCATTCCCGATGCCGATTTCAAAAAGATTCTTGAAGAAACGTATGGCGTGTTTTCTCACAACGCCGTAGCACCGTTGCGTCAGCTCAACGGCAACGAGTGGGTGCTGGAGCTGTTCCACGGCCCGACGCTGGCGTTCAAGGATTTTGCCCTGCAACTGCTCGGTCGTCTGCTCGACTACGTGCTGGCAAAACGCGGCGAGCGCGTGGTCATTGTCGGCGCAACGTCCGGTGATACCGGTTCGGCGGCGATTGAAGGTTGCAAGCACTGCGACAACGTCGACATCTTCATCCTGCACCCGCACAACCGTGTGTCCGAGGTTCAGCGCCGGCAGATGACCACCATTTTCGGTGAGAACATCCACAACATCGCCATCGAAGGCAACTTCGATGATTGCCAGGAAATGGTCAAGGCGAGCTTCGCCGACCAGAGCTTCCTCAAGGGCACGCGCCTGGTGGCAGTGAACTCGATCAACTGGGCGCGGATCATGGCCCAGATCGTTTACTACTTCCACGCGTCCCTGCAATTGGGCGGCCCGGCCCGCTCGGTATCGTTCTCGGTGCCAACCGGCAACTTCGGCGACATCTTCGCCGGTTACCTGGCACGTAACATGGGCCTGCCGATCAACCAGTTGATCGTCGCCACCAACCGCAATGACATCCTGCACCGCTTCATGAGCGGCAATCAGTACGTCAAGGAAACCCTGCACGCGACCCTGTCGCCGTCGATGGACATTATGGTTTCGTCGAACTTCGAGCGCCTGCTGTTCGACCTGCATGGTCGCAATGGCGCGGCGATTGCCGGTTTGATGGACACCTTCAAGCAGGGCGGTGGCTTCAGCGTTGAAGAAGAACGCTGGACTGAGGCGCGCAAACTCTTCGATTCGCTGGCCGTAGACGACGCGCAGACGTGCGAGACCATTGCTGAAGTCTTCGCACAAACCGGCGAACTGCTCGATCCGCACACCGCCATCGGCGTCAAGGCTGCGCGTGAGTGCCGTCGCAGCCTGGACATTCCAATGGTGATTCTGGGGACGGCCCACCCGGTCAAGTTCCCTGAAGCCGTGGAAAAAGCAGGTGTAGGAAAAGCACTGGAACTGCCTGCTCATCTTTCTGATTTGTTTGAGCGAGATGAGCGCTGCACCGTTTTGCCGAATGACCTGAAAGCCGTGCAGGCCTTTGTCAGTCAGCATGGCAACCGCGGCAAGCCACTCTGACCGGCTAAACCTGTCACATTTTGAAGCCCGTCTCCTGACGGGCTTTCTCATTTTTGCATGCGACACTTGCGACAGTTTCGCCCCCAAAGGACGGGCGAGTGTTCGTGAAGGAAGTGGCAATGCGGTATTTCAGAAGGATAAAAACGGCCTTGAGCGCGATGGTGCTGGCGAGTGCCATGAGCGTCGGTCAGTGGGGGCAGGCGGCTCAGTTGGCGTCTCATGGCGCCGGTACGCCAATGTCGGTGGAACCACTTAAACTCGATGCCGGGGAGCGGCAATGGGTCGTGGAGCATCCGCAGATCGTCGTCGCCTCCCAGCAGTTTCCGTTGTACCTGTTCAAGGACGAGCAAGGCCGTTGGAGCGGTTTGAACCAGGACATTCTTGAGCGCCTATCGCGCATGACCGGGTTGCAGTTCGTGCACGAAGAGTCCTTTTCCACTGCCCAGTTGCTGGGGTTGCTCGAAAGTGGCAAGGCAGATATGAGCACAACCCTGGCCGCCAGCGAGGAGCGCAAGGCGTTTCTGGATTTCAGCCATGCCTTTGGTGGATCCGGTTGGGTGTTTGTGGTGCGCGAGTCCGCCCCGACGCTGCACTCGCTGGATCAACTGGCCGGCAAGGTGTTGGCGTTGCCAGCCAGGCATGCCCTGGAGGTCGGCATTCGTCGCGATCACCCGGCTATTGAGTTGCGTACCGTGCAGACGTACGCCGAGGCCAGGGCATTGGTCGAAAGCGGCGAGGCCGACGCCACGGTCGAAAACGAGAGTGGTGCACGCATCTATCCTGCAGGCCAGCTCAAGGTCGGGCCGAGTATTGACGGCATGTGGGAGCCCGATCATCTGGCGCTGGGTAAACACAACCCGCGGTTACTGAGCATTCTGAACAAGGCACTTGAGGCCTTCCCACCGGCCGAGATGCGGGCCATCCGTTCGAAATGGCTCGCGGGCCTGACGGTCAATCAAGCGCCGTCACCCTGGCAGCGGTTTTCCGAGTGGGCGTGTTGGGGCGTGTTTATTGCCAGTGTTTTCGCAACGATTTCCTTGCTCTGGAACCGCCGGTTGAAGGCACAGATCACGCAGCGTATCGACCTCCAACGGCGCCTCGACGATGAGCTGAGCTTTCAGCGAACCTTGATAGATGCCTTGCCTGACCCGATGTTTGTTCGTGACAGGAGTGGCCGGTTGATGCTGTGCAACAAACGCTACGAAGAGTTGTTTTCAACCCGATTCGACCAGATCCAGGGCACCCTGCTGACCGAGGCCGGGATTTTCCCCCCAGCAACGGCCGAGCTGTTGCAGGCAGAACTCATGGAGCAGCTCAGTACTCGCAGAAACAGGTTCCTTGACCGGCGACTCACGTTCAACACCGGGACTTTGCGGGTCTATCAATGGACCGTGCCGTTTTATGCCGCCAATGGTCAGTTGCGCGGCGTGCTGGGTGGCTGGATCGATATTGACGCCCGCCAACGCGACGGTGCGCAACGGGATCCGTCTGGTGAGACGGGGGCGGCGCAGTTTTAAGAATAGTCCTATAGGGAGCGGCTACTTTTCCGATGTGATGCTGAAGGACGCTCCCCTAGAGTGCAGTTTCATTGCGGCGAGAGACCGCGGCCGTCGTTACGGAGACTGCCCATGCGCTCGCTGAAAGTACTGATTCTTGAACCCAATCCCTTCCAGTTGATGGCATTGCACCAGATGCTCAACGCGGTCGGCATCTACGATGTTCTGGCTACCCATTCGCTCAGTGCTGCACGGCGTTCGCTGGGCAGGAGAGGAGCGGTCGATATCGCCATTTTCGACCCCCAGCTCAAGGGCGGTGATGGCCTGGCGTTATTGACGCACCTGACAGAGCACGTCGAGGCGCAGGCGTTGATTCTGATCGGCGACGTGGCTGCCAGCGTGCTACGGGACGTGACCGCCATGACCTCCCGCAGTCCGGTGAGGCTGCTGGGGCATCTGCGCAAACCCATTTCAGCGGTACTGATGCGCGGCCTGCTGGATAACTATCAGTTGGGCAAAATGCTGATGCCGCGCAGGGCGCAGGACGTTTAGTCACGACCAAGCGTCAGGCCTGTCCGTAAACACCGCGGCGCAGCCTGTTTTTTTACTGTCATCTTTTGCGTGCATGCTCAGGTTGACGACGGTGGCCGTAGGGGCACCCTCAGAACTTTTCTCTCGGGCCGGTGGTCATGTGCAGTGGACACGCCCTTTAGGCACTTTGTTGCGGACTATTGAGTGGTGAGCGAGATGGAAAGTATCAGCCTGTTGCTGGGTGAAGCGTTGAGCCCTTATCGGGTCTTGCTGACCCCCTCGGGTGACCATGGCGAGTGCCTGGTAACCCTGCAAAGTACGAGTGGCGCGATTGTGGTCGAGCGGGAGATCAATCAGGCCCAGTTGACCGACAAGCGTCTGTTGACGGACGTGGTGGATGGTTTGCACCGCGATGTCTTGATTGCCGAGGGACGGCTGGAGCCTTGCGTGATTGCGGCGTTGCGCAACGTCGCACAAGACAAACGTCTCGTCAGCCGAAATTGATCAGGTTTTTCGGGAACCTTCCTGTCCTTACGCAAGTCAGACTTTGTACAACAAGATCAAGCATTGTGCTCCGGTGCTTGTAGCTTGTTGTACTGGTCTTTGTAGGCCACGTTTAACCCCGAGTTGTCTCCCCACTGCTCGGGGTTTCTTTTGCCCGGCGTTTGTCATTGCGCGGCAGGGCTTTGGAAAAACGCCCTGGCGTCCATCAGGTAGTCGTCGCGGCTCGCAGGGTCGAGCCAATGACTGTAGAGCGTCATCAAGCGGCTATCGCGCAGCGGGCGCAATGCCTGGTTGATTTGGGTGATGGCCTGCCGGCCTTGCGCGGTGTCGGAACAACCGATATACCCCGATTGATAGCGCTCGATACCTTTGATCGGGTAGAAGATCAGCTCGTTGGCGGGTATGCCTTGCAACTGGGCCTGATAGCGGATTTCCGGCCAGTAACCCAGCAGGGCCGATATTCGCCCCAGCTGTTGCATTTGCATGAGGCTGCTGAGCGCCTCGTTGCCGTAATGTGCCGTTATGGCGTTGCCCGGCGCCGCTGTCAGCATCTCATCGATCGTTTTCCCATAGCTGCGCTCGGCCACGATACCCAACTTCTTGCTGCTACTGGTCAGCAGTGCGGTCAGGTCGACCTGACCGTCGGCGATGAAGGGCTTCAGCGCCGGCTGGTCCTGATTCCTGACCGCCAGGCCGTTGCTGATAATGCGAAAGGCCGGAATTGAATACACGATCTGTTTTGCCCGTTCCGGGCTCCAGAGCAGTGCCGGGTCGCAGGTGAAGCTGGGTTCCCGGAGCATTTGCAGGCCGCGTGCGCGGTTGACCCTCACGATGCTGTGTTCGTACTCGGGCATGCTGGCGATCAACAGCGGCAGTAGTTGATCGATGGCGCCCTGATTCTGCTGCGGACCTTCGAAAATCGTCAGCGGAGGCAAGTCGCGCAGCAACCAGATCAACGTCTCTTTGGCCTGCGCCATGGACGGTGCCGCCAGCGCGGCCAGCAGCATGCAAAACCCCAGCGCGCGCTGCATTCGCCCGCGTCGAGGATGGCGTGTCGAATGACCGAAAATGGCCAGAAGTAGGTCGAGCGCTGGCAGACCTTTCAGTTTAGATAGCCCCGCCTTCACGCAGTTGCGCGATCTGCCCCGCGTCATAGCCAAGATCGTTCAGTACCTGCGTTGTGTGTTCACCGAGTGTCGGCCCGACCCATTCGGAGCTGCCAGGTGTCTCTGAGAGTTTCGGCACGATCCCCGGCATCTTGAAGTCCTTGCCGTCGGGCAGCTTGGCGTGCAGGAACATCTCCCGCGCCAGGTACTGCGGATCGCTGAACATATCCTCGGCACTGAAGATCCGGCTGGCTGGCACTTCGGCCTGATTCAACTGCTCGATCACCGACTCCAGCGGCAGTGAACTGACCCAGCGATCGATCACTCCGTAGAGTTCATCGCGGCGGGTGTCGCGCCCATCGTTGCTGGCCAGTTGCGGATCATCGGCCAGGTCATCGCGGCCAATGGTCTGCATGAAGCGCTTGAAGATCGCATCGCCATTGGCGCCGATCTGCACATGTTTGCCGTCGGCACTGGTGTGGATGGAGGAGGGCGTGATGCCGGGCATGATGTTGCCGGTGCGCTCGCGAATGAAGCCGAACACATCAAACTCCGGGACCATGCTTTCCATCATGGCGAAGATCGCCTCATACAATGCCACGTCTACCACTTGCCCCTGGCCGCCGTTCACTTCGCGGTGCCGCAGGGCCATCAAGGCGCCGATCACGCCCCATAGCGCGGCAATCGAATCGCCGATGGAAATCCCGGTACGCACTGGCGGGCGGTCCTCAAAACCGGTGATATAGCGCAAGCCCCCCATGGATTCGCCAACGGCGCCGAAGCCCGGTTGATCCTTCATCGGTCCGGTCTGGCCGAACCCCGAGAGCCGCACCATCACCAGTTTCGGGTTCAACGCATGCAGCACGTCCCAGCCCAGGCCGAGTTTTTCGAGCACGCCGGGGCGGAAGTTTTCGATCAGGATGTCGGCGTCCGCCAGCAACTGTTTGAGAATCGCCAGGCCATCGGGGTGCTTGAGGTTCAGCGTCAGGGATTTTTTGTTGCGCGCCTGAACGAACCACCACAAGGAGGTGCCCTCATACAGCTTGCGCCATTTGCGCAGCGGATCACCGCCATCCGGCGACTCGATCTTGATTACGTTGGCACCGAACTCGGCACAAATGCGCGAGGCAAACGGCCCGGCGATCAAGGTGCCGAGTTCGATGACTTTCAATCCGGCGAGGGGCTTGCTGAGACTGTTCATGGCGCATCCGCAGGGCAGGAAAACTCGCCTAGCCTAGACGATTGGCAGACGGGAAGGCAGCCTTTATCCGAGACCTTTTTCGCAGCGTCTCCGGGGGCGCCGGGCAATCGGTGCTTCTCATTCTGGCTGGCAACGGGTTTAATTACGCGCTGTCAACGGAATGCTCACCTCAGAAAAACCAGGGAAAGGTCTTATCGCAACGCCCTCCCTATTGAATATTTCCATGGCCTGAGACTTGTCTTGCGGCTTGATCGTGCGCGTTTGAAAACCGCATCGGGCTGTGCTCGCAGTTGAATGCGCCACCCGGCGCATGTGCGGATTTTCCGTTGTTTTTACGGTGAGGCCTTGAGCCTCGCCCGAATTTTCAGGGATAGGAAAGCGATGGAAATCTTCCTGCAGACCGTACTGTCGTTCCCCACTGTGGTGTTCAGCTTTGTGCTGTGCCTGGCGATTATTTACTGGGCCATTGTCGCCTTCGGCCTGGTCGAAGTAGACGTGCTGGACCTTGAGGCAGACTCGTTGCTTGAAGGCTCCGGCAACGCCGAGGGCCTGGCCGGCTTGCTGATCAAGTTCAAGCTCGACGGCGTACCGATCACGGTGGTGCTGACGCTGTTGGCATTCTTCGGCTGGTTCTTCACCTATTTCGCGCAACTGTGGGTGCTCAGTCACTTTTCACTGGGGCTGTGGTTGTACCCGCTGGGGCTGGTGGTGCTGGTTGGCGCGCTGATGCTGGCGGCGCCACTCAGCGCCATTATCTGCAAGCCGTTGCGTCCACTGTTTCACAAGCTGGAAGCCACCAGCAGCCGCTCCGTACTCGGCCAGACCGCTGTGGTGCGCAGTGGCCGGGTGACCCTGACGTTTGGCGAAGCCCTGCTGGATGACGGCGGTGCCGGCCTGATTTTGCGCGTGCGTGCCGATGAGGCACGAGGTTTCAAGCGCGGCGATCGCGTCGTGTTACTGGAATACCTGGAGGCACAACACGCCTACCGGGTCATTACCGAGGACGAGTTGCGGGGCATCTGACCCCCGACTCCCTCTGAATCACAGGAGATAGATTTCAATGGATTTACCGTCGCTGTTGCCCATCCTGCTCGGCCTGGGCCTCGTCGTTCTCGTGGTCGCCGGGTTACTGGCCCTGTTCAAGGCCTTCTACATCAAGGTCCCGCAGGGCACTGCGCTGATCGTCAACGACATGTCCTCGACGCCCAAGGTGCATTTCACCGGAGCCCTGGTGTACCCGGTGATCCACCTCAAGGAGTTCATGCGAATCTCCCTGATCACCCTGGAAGTCGACCGCCGTGCCAAGGACGGTTTGATCTGCCGCGACAACATGCGCGCCGACATCACCGTGGCGTTCTACCTGCGCGTCAATGAAACCCAGGAAGACGTCCTCAAGGTGGCCAAGGCCATCGGTGTCGACCGGGCTTCGGATCGCGCCGCCGTGAACGAATTGTTCAACGCCAAGTTCTCCGAAGCGCTGAAGACCGTCGGCAAGCAGTTCGACTTTGTGCAACTGTTCGAGAACCGCCAGGAGTTCCGTGACCGCATCATCGAAATGATCGGCAACGACCTTAACGGCTATGTGCTCGAAGACGTTGCCATCGACTACCTTGAGCAAACCGCCAAGAGTTCGCTGGACCCGAGCAACATTCTCGACGCCCAAGGTATTCGCAAGATCACCGAACTGACCGCGATGCAGAACGTGATCACCAACGAGCTGGAGCGCAACCAGGAACTGGCGATCCAGAAGAAAAACGTCGAAACCCGTGAGGCCGCGCTGTCGCTGGAACGCCAGCAGGCTGACGCCGAAGCCCGGCAGAAGCGTGAGATCGAAACCATCCGCGCCCGCGAAGAGGCCGAGACGTCCAAGGTCAAGGAAGAAGAGCGCCTCAAGTCCGAGCAGGCGCGTATTCAGACCCAGCAGGAAATCGACGTTCGCACCGAGAACCATCAGCGCGAAGTCGAAGTGGCGCAGCAGAACCGCCAGCGTGCGGTAGTGATCGAAGTCGAGAAAGTCACCCGCGCCAAGGACCTGGAAATCGTCTCGCGCGAGCGTGAAGTCGAACTGCAACGCATCGAGAAGGAAAAGGCGCTGGAAGAGCAGCGCAAGAACATCGCGACGGTGGTTCGCGAGCGTGTGGCGGTCGAGAAAACCGTGGCTCAGGAAGAGGAACGCATCAAGGAAGTGCGTGAAGTCAGCGAGGCTGACCGCGTGAAGCAGGTCATCATCATTCAGGCGCAAGCCGAAGCCGAGCAGGAATTGGTGCGTCAGGTCAAACAGGCTGAAGCCGACGAAACCTGTTCCAAGCACAAGGCTGTGGAGATCAACAACATCGCCCAGGCAGAACTGGAAGCCGCCGCCAAGCAGGCCGACGCGCAGAAACGTCGGGCCGAAGGCCTTGAAGCCGAGCGCGCAGCGCCGGGGCTGGCGGATGCGCGGGTGCTGGAAGTGACCACTGCCGCCCGGGAAAAAGAAGGCATGGCTGAGGCACGCGTGCGTGCCGAGCAGATGATTGCCGAAGCCCGTGGCGAGCAGGAAAAAGGCCTGGCCGATGCTCGCGTGCTGGAAGCGCAAGCCATCGCCAAGGAAAAAGATGGCATGGCCGAAGCCAAGGTCATGGAAGAAAAACTCGGTGCACAGGCACGCGGCGAAGAATTGATCGGTGCCGCCAAGGCCAAGTCCACCAAGGACCTGGGCATGGCCCAAGCGCAGATTCTGCTGGAACGCCTGAACGCCGAAGCCGAAGGCCTGGGCAAGAAGTTTGCCGCCCTGGACGCCCTCAGCGACAGCGCGCGCCAGCACGAAGAGTTCCGCATGCAGCTGGAAAAAAACTTCGACGAAACCATGGCCTCCATCGCGGCCAACAAAGAGATCGCCAGGGAGCAGTCGGTGGTGCTGGCCGCCGCCATGAGCAAGGCGAAGATCGAGATCGTCGGCGGCGAAGGCGACTTCTTCAATTCGTTCGCCAAATCGCTGTCGGTCGGCAAGGCCATCGAAGGCGTGGTCGGCAAGAGCCCGGTCGTGCAGGACGTGCTGGCACGTCTGCTCAACGGCAAGGCGCCTGCCGGTGTTGCCGTGCCGGAGCGCAAGGCTGAGGTCGAAACGCCTGTCACCCAGGCGTGATCCCCGTGTAATACCGCGCAGCCACGAGCGCGACCGGCGAAGGTGCATGCATTGACCTTTGCCAGTCGCACCCGGCTTCGCGGGTGCTGTTATCTGCGTTTTTTCTGTACACCGCTGTAGATCCAGGAAGGCCACGATGTCGGATGCTCAAGCCGCAACTCCCCCACAGGATGTATTGGACAAGGCCGTCGCCGAGGGCGGCGCTTATGAGGTGCTGCACCGGCGCCTCCAGGACCAGGGGCATCGCCTGCGGCAAACCACTGAAGTCTTGAACCAGCGGCGCCTGGAAGAGTTCGGCAACAGCCGTATGGAAGTCATCGGGCGTGTGCGCATCCGTACCGAGAACAACTGCATCGCCCGTGACATCGTTCAGGTCGGCGACTGTTTGTTGTTTGGCTACAACGTATTTATCGGCCTGAAAAAGGAGACCCGCGTCGCCGACGTGTTCTCCCTGTATCGGCTGGTCGAGGAGGGGGACGGCAGCGAGGCCGAACCCGTACCGCTGGAAGGCACATTTCTGTCCGCCCAAGGGTTCCTCAACGATTTCAACGAGCTCTACACCTACTACAAGAACACCCGACTGCTGCAACTGGCCATCCGTGACGGCAAGTTGCTGGCAAGCTTTCAGATCGGCGAACGCATCACCGACATCCGCGTGTTCCGTTGGTCGATCTCCCTCGATGGGCGCGACGTGCGCTACATCGACAACCGTGGCGAGCGCGACATTGCGCTGCCGGCGCCGTTCGACTTCGAATGGAAAAAAGCCACCCGCGAGATGGCCGTTGAAGGCCGCTACCCGCACCTGAATATCCTCGACACGGTGTTCGTCGAAACCGTTGGCGGTGACCTCACCATCAAGGTCGAGAACAACACCGAGGACGGTCAGGGCATCTACCGCGAAGACGTGCTCGACAAGACCCAGTCGCTGGACGATGCACAGTTCGAGTTTGCCCGCCTGGGCAGCCTGATCCTGCTCAAAGTGTTGCCGTACCGCGAAGAGCAGTGGCGCTACCTGGTGTTTAACGGGTTGACCCGCAAGGTCGAGCGCATTGATGCCATCGGCCTGGCCTGCGTCCAGTTGCCTGAAGACCACGGCATCATTTTCCCCGGCGGTTACTACCTGCAAAGCGGCGAGCACAAGTCGTTCGAGCAGTCGATGGATGGCATGCGCTTCAAGCGCTCCGTGCGCTCGCCCAACGGCGAAGACGTGCAGTACATTTTTTACCACCCCGAGCAGGGGCGGTCGGTGCTGCTCACCTACAACATGATCAACCGCCAGTTGCAGAACCCGTTGTTCGGCCATGGCTACGCGCGCCTGGAAGATGGGCGCATGGTGATTTTTGCCGCCGAAGGCGATGAGCCGACGCGCATTCACCCGATGCAGGTCTGGCAAACGCCGTTCTTCACCGACGAATACGCTGCCCGCCAACCGGCCCGCAGCGGCTTCCTGGGACGCATCGGCAACGCTGAACTGGTGCGCAGCGTGTCCGACCTGTACGACTTGTGCCGTGAAATCGACACGCCTTCGGTCTCGATGCAGCGTTATTCCCTGCTGTGCCAGAACACTCGGCGCTTGTTCGACGTCTACCACTGGCTTGGCAGCGAGCAGCTCGAAGGGCTGACGCCGCTGCTGCGCGAGGTGGCCGCGACGTCTGAGCGGGTGCTGGACGAGTACGAGAAAGTCGAAAGCATCCGTCGCCAGTCCGAGCAGGCCATGGGCGCGGCCGAGCAGAAGCACAAAGCGTTGCTCGACAGCCTGTTGGTGGACAGTTGGGACCAGGTACAAAGCTTCGTTGATGCGCTCAACGGCATCACCGCCCAGCGCGGTCTGTTGCTGACCATTCGCGACTACCGTTACATCGACGTGGCGCGCATCGATGCCATGGAAGCCGAGTTGCTCAAGGCCCAGGAACGCACCGCCGCCGGCACCGCGACCTTCCTGGCCAGCGAGCAGGCATTGCAGCCGTTCGTGACGCGCCTGGAGACCCTCGACGGCGAGGCGCAAAAATCTCAAACCGTGGCGCAACTGGCTGAACCGCTGGGCGCCCTGCACGCCATGGCGTCGGATCTCGACATGCTCTCCGGCCTGATGGCCTCGTTGCAGATTGACGATGCGACCCAGCGCACGCGCATCATCGAGTCGATCTCCGAAATTTATGCCCGGCTGAATCAGGCCAAGGCTCGCGGCGAACAACAACGCAAGGCGTTGGGCTCGACCGAAACCGTGGCGCAGTTCGGTGCCCAGTTCAAACTCTTCAGCCAGGGCATCACTAACGCGCTGGCGCAGGCCCAGGACCCGGAGAGCTGCGACGAACAACTGTCGCGCCTGCTGGTGCAACTCGAAGAACTGGAAAGCCGCTTCGGCGATCACGAACAGTTCCTCGGCGACGTCCTGAGCAAGCGCGAGGAGTTGCTGGAAACCTTCGAAGCGCACAAGCAATCGCTGCTCGACGAGCGCCAGCGCAAGGCTCAGGGTTTGCTTGATGCCGCCCGGCGAATCCTCGACAGCCTCGGTCGGCGTACGGCCAAATTCAGTCTGGCGCAAGAGCTCAACGCGTTCTTCGCCGCCGATCCGCTGATTCTCAAACTGCGCGAACTGGCTCAGCGCTTGCGTGAGCTCAAGGACAACGTCAAGGCCGACGACGTCGAGGCGCGCCTCAAGGGGGCTCGTGATCAGGCCGTGCGTGCACTGCGCGACAAGAGCGAGCTGTTCGAGGAGGGCGGCAACGTCATCAAGCTCGGCCCGCGTCATCGTTTCAGCGTCAACACCCAGGAACTCGACCTGACCCTGATGCCGCGCGGTGATGAGTTGCATCTGCACCTCACCGGCACGGATTTTCTTGAGCCCCTGCGCGACCCTGAACTGGAAGCCCTGCGCTCGTTCTGGCAAGTGGCGCTGGAGTCGGAATCGACCAACCTGTACCGCGCCGAATACCTCGCTGGCCAGGTGCTCGATGCCGCCGATGCAGGGCTGGAAGGCCTGAGCCTGGACGGCCTCAAGCAGCATCTCGCGCAGCCCGTGGAATTGGCGCGGTTGATCCGCGACTTCGCCACGCCGCGCTACAAGGAAGGTTACGAGAAAGGCATTCACGACCACGACGCTGCAGCGATTCTGGTGCAACTGTTGCCTCTGCGCGAAAGCGCCGGGCTGCTGCGTTACGGTCCCGCATCGCGAGGCTTTGCCAGCCTGTTCTGGAACCAGGCCCGCAGCGCGGACGCTCCCGGCCAATGGCCCGAGCGCGCACGCACCAGCCGGCACATCCAACAACTGTTCGGTCGCCGTGAAGGGCTGGCGCAGTTGCAGGCGGAAATCGTGTTGGCGATGCAGGATTTCCTGATCGAACAACCGTTGGGGCTGGATTCGGCGGTGGTGAGTGAGGCTGCCGAGTACCTGGTTCAGGAACTCGCCGCCGAGCGTATCGAATTCACCTTCGGCAAATACGCCCGGCAGTTGCAGGAAGCGCTCAAGCTGCGCCTGCAAGGCGCCCGCATGTGGGACGACTATCAACAGGCGTTGGCACGTTTGGCGCAACGTCCGGCGGCGCAATGGGCGCTGGCCGGTCATTGGCTGCAAGGCTTGTGCTCGCAGGACGAATTCGTCGCGCTGGCCGACTACGTGCCGGAAGCCGTGGCGTTGTCGTTGCTGGCCGAGGATTTCCCCAAGCGCATCACCGAGGTCGATGTGCGGTTCACCGTGGACAACCTGATGGGCGAACACCCGCGCATCAAGGACCGCAGCCTGTCGCTGGCCGTGGACGATTTCTTCGCCCGGCTGCGCATGCACCGCGAATACTTCCTGCCGGGTTTGCAGCGTTACCAGGCGCTGCGTCAGCGCATCATCGGCCGTGAGCGCGAGGCCTTGCGCCTGGCCGAGTTCAAGCCGCGCCCGTTGAGCTCCTTTGTGCGCAACAAACTGATCAACGACGTTTACCTCGGGGTGATCGGCGACAACCTGGCCAAGCAGATGGGCACCGTGGGCGAGAACAAGCGCACTGACCTCATGGGCCTGTTGATGCTGATTTCGCCGCCCGGTTACGGCAAGACCACCCTCATGGAGTACGTGGCGCACCGTCTGGGGTTGATCTTCATGAAGATCAACGGCCCGGCGCTGGGCCACGACGTACGTTCCCTGGACCCGGCGCAGGCACCGGACGCGACCTCGCGTCAGGAGTTGGAGAAACTCAACCTGGCGCTGGAAATGGGCAACAACGTGATGCTCTATGTCGACGACATCCAGCACACTCACCCAGAGTTTTTGCAGAAGTTCATCTCGTTGTGCGACGGCACCCGGCGCATCGAAGGCGTGTGGAAGGGCCGTACGCGCACCTACGACATGCGCGGCAAGAAGTTCTGCGTGGTGATGTCGGGCAACCCGTACACCGAGTCCGGCGAAGTCTTCAAGATCCCCGACATGCTCGCCAACCGGGCCGACATCTACAACCTGGGCGATACCCTGGGCGGGATGCAGGACGCTTTCGCCCTCAGCTATATCGAAAACGGCCTGACCTCCAACCCGGTGCTGGCGCCACTGGCCACCCGCGACATGGCCGACGTCTATCGCTTCGTGGCCAGGGCCGAGGGCAAGCCGTTCTCCGGTAACGAGCTGAGCCACAGCTACAGCGGTGCCGAGATCAATGAGATCACCACCACCCTGCAACGCTTGATGCAGGTGCGCGACGTGGTGCTCAAGGTCAATCAGCAGTACATCGCCAGTGCGGCGCAGGCCGATCAGTACCGCACGGAGCCGCCGTTCAAGTTGCAAGGCAGTTACCGCAACATGAACAAAATGGCGGAGAAGATTTCTGCGGTGATGAACGACGCGGAGCTGCTGCAATTGCTCGCCGATCACTACCAGGGCGAGTCGCAGCTGTTGACCACCGGCGCGGAAGAAAACCTGCTCAAACTGGCCGAACTGCGCGGTAATCAGACCTCGACTCAGCGCGAGCGCTGGGCACAGATCAAGCGCGACTTCCAGCGCAACAAGTCCATGGGCGGCAGCGACAGCGATGTCGGTGCGCGGGTGGTGGCGCAACTCAACGATCTGGTCGAAGGGGTGCGAGGTCTCGCCCGCCAACCGCAGGCCACCGAGGCGTCACTGCCGTGGCGCGAATTGCTGGCGGGGCTGGAGAAACTCGGTCAGCGCCCGGCGACCCTTGATGTCCAGGTCAATGCGCCGGCGCAAGAAGGTGTGCGCGAGGTGCTGGAAAGCCTGGCCGCGAGCCTGGAACACAGCGTGCTGCCGCTGATCAAGGTGATGGACCGTAAGGTCGACATCGACCTGGACACCCACCATCGCATCAGCGATATCTCCAACCGGTTGAACGAGTTGGGGCAGATGCTGAGCAACGGCCAGGTGCCAACCCTGAGCGACGAATAACCTTGAGGCCGACACGCCTGCGTCCTGGACGCAGGCGTGTTTACTGGAGGGCTTACGCCGCGCTGGGATGGCCCCAGGCCTGATCCCCGCCGACGCGGTCAATCAGTTTGCAGCGCAGGACGCTGGCCTGCTCGGGGTCGCGTTGGCCGAGGGTTTCCAACGCCTGATGCAGTTGTTGCAGCGGGTTTTCCTCGATGAACAAGGTGTTCGTGCCTAGCTCGCTGATCGCCTCATCGAATCGTTCGTGCCGGATGTGGCTGGCCAGCAGTGCCTGTGACACGTGACCAACGTAGCCGGACATCTGTGCTGCGCGATCACGCAGGCGTGTGGCGGTGTCGGGCTGGCCGATGTGCAGGTAACTCAGGGCAAGGCTGGTCAGGTAGAGGGGTTTTTCCTCGGCATCCAGTGTTGGCTCATCCTCCAGTCGTTGTAGGGTCTGGTCGAGCAGGGCCGTGGCTTCCTGATGCTGTCCCAGGCTGTACATCAGGTTGGCCCGGACCCCCGACCTTATCAACTGCTCGCTCGGTTCAAGTTGCGCGGTGAGGGTGGCAATTTCCTCCAGGGTGGTGCGGATCATCCAGCTGTCGCGGCTCAGGTCGGGCAGGTTGCTTTGCACCTGTAGCTGCGTCTCCAGCACCAGCAGGCGCATCCACGACCAATCCTCGTCGCCGCGCTTGTCTTCGAGCTCCAGCATGAGCTGGCGCAGCAGGCTCTCGCACCACTGTGGCTGGGTGTCGAGGTAGCTGCCCCAAAGGCTGACCAGGCACCACATACGCACGGAGAGCGAGTTCGCGCAAGCATGCAGCGTGGTCTCGGCGATGGCTGTTTCTGCTCGGTCGGCGTGCCAGCGGAGCAAGGTCAGGAGCATGTCACTGGTGTCAAGGTCGGGTGCCCGCTCGACTAGCTGTCGAGCAAATTCTGGCTGTTGGGCGTGCAAGGCCAGATCCAGCAGGCGCGGGTAGCTGATCTCTGTCTGCGGATCATCGGTGTTTTCCAGCATGGCCAGGGCCCGGTCGAAGGCGCCGATTTCCATCAGCAAGGCCACGCCGACCGTTCTGTTTTCTCCGGACAACGGCTGGATCAGATCGTCTAGGTGTGACGCCATGCCCAGTTCGATGTGTCCGCGCAGCACGGCCTCCATGTCGACACTGTCACCGAAGGGCGAAGGTTGCTGCACCAGCAGGTTCCAGGCTCGGATGAGACTGGCAACGGCTTCATCGCGCAGGTCGAAACGCTGTTGCAGACTGGCCAGTCGCAGGGTCTCGCTGGACGACAGCTTCTCGCCGAGCTGGTTTTCCTGGGCGATGCCAAACGTCACCAGCAACTCACGGGCCTGTTCCGGCTCACCGCTGGCGTGCAGCAGCGCGATGCGCAGCAAGGGCGCCGACGGCAGTGGTTCACCGAGGTTCTTCAGCAGCGCGAGGGCGGCCTCGTCGTCATTATTGCCCAGCAGAGTATCCAGCAGACGGTTCAGTGCCATGGGCCTGTAGGTGTCATCGAGTTCGCCGAGCACTTGCAGGGCGCGCTGCTGATCACCTTTCTTGAACAGCGCGGCGGGCATCTGGAACAGCCCCAGTTGTCGGGCGTTGCCGTTCAGGCGCTGGGCCAGTTGCAGCGCAACCTGCGGCTCGATGACGGCGAGATTGGCGGCGCGGTTGATTTGCGCCGCTTCGTCCATGGTGATGCCCAGGTCATTGGTCTTGTTGGAGGAGAACGCAAAAAACAGCGCCACCATGCCAACAATGAAAATCAAGCCGATAAAAACTTCCATGATTGTGCTTTCCTGCGGAGTGGTATCAGGTCCGGGTGGCGCTGACGGAGGCAGCGCGCCGGCTGTTGGCAGGGTCGCGGGGCGACCCTCTCGGTGATGGGGCGGCGTTACGCCGAAACGCGTGGGGTCAGCGGGCTGTTGATCAGGGTGTCGAGCAGTTGTTCATGCACTTCGCGAGCACGGCCCGGTGCCTGCTTCTGCAACTGTTGCAGGGCCTGGTGCAGTGGCGTCAGCAGGTTTTTCCCACCTAACAGCACGCTGATGTCGAGGGCGCTGATCGCTTCGGCGAAGCGCTGGTGCCCGATATGGTTGAGCACAATGCCTTGGGACAGTTCATGGCAGTCGTATCCCTCTTGTTCGCGCAACTCGTCACGCAGGGCGATGGCTTGGGCAGGGTGGTCGATGTCCAGGTAGACCAGCGCGACGCGGTCCAGGTCGTATTGCAGCTCGATTTCATCCCGGTCGGGGTCCTCGCTGCCCTTGAGCTGTTCGACCAACTTGTCCAGGCGCTGGACGGCGGCGGTGCTCTGGCCGAGCCGGTGCAGCAGCGTGGCCTGGGCGCAGAAGCGATCCAGTGTTTCTTCCAGGTTCAGGTCCTGGTTGATCCGTTCGATTTCCTCAAGGTTACGGCCGATCAAGCCGCTGTCTCGGCGCAACTCGGGCAGGCAAGCCTGGGCTTGCAACTGGGCTTCCAGGATCAGCAGGCGATACCAGGCGTCGTTCTCCCCACCGCGCAGCGGCTCCAGCCGTTGCGGTGCCTGGGCCAGCAACGTGGCGCTCCACTGTGGTTGGCACTCGTGGCTGAGCATGACCAGCCTGAGTTGCAGTTCCAGACGCTGCTCGGGGGATTGGATCCGCGTGTTCAGCAAGGTTTCGGCTTCACGGGTTTCGCCACGTTGCGCGTGCCAGCTCATCAGGCTCAGCAGCAGTTCGTCCTTCTCGAATTCAGGCACGAAATCAATCAGGCGCATGGCCTTGTCCAACTGGTTGGCGTCGAGGGCAAGGTTCAGCAGTTCGTCGTAGGTGCCGTAAAGCATGTGCCGGCCGGCTTCGCCAAACAGGACGAAGGCCGACTCCAGGTCACCGACTTCGAACAGAACACTGGCGGCGATAACTTTGTCGCCTTCACCGAGTTGCTGGGCCAGTTCGATAACCCGCGTGGTGCCGTCCTGTTCGTAGTACTCGCGCAGCATGGCCTTCAGCGTGTCCGGTCGCCGTCTTCCGTCCGGCTCCTGCAAGGTGGCCCAGGCCCAGGCAATGCTCAGGGCCGCAGCGTTGGTCATGCCGAACTGACGCTGTAAAGGCGCGATGCGCAGGCAGTCGGTGCTCGACAACATGTCGACCCCGGAGGACTCTTGCAGGCTACAGACCATCTCCAGGGTCTTGCGGGCCGTCTCCGTCTCGCCTTTGGCGATCTGAAGCTTGATGTAGGTGATATGCCCGTCGATTGGCCACTTGGCGGCGTTTTGCTCCAGCAGGGTCTGCGCGGCCACGTGGTCACCCTGGTCGAGCAGCACTTGCACAACGTCCTTGAGGGCTTCGGGCGCGTTGGTTTTGTTGAGTTCAGCCAAGGCCTGTAAGCCTTCCTGACGGTGACCGACACTGACCAATGGCGGGGCGACGTATTGCAGGGCCTGTTGTCGGGCATGGCCGTCCAGGCGTTGGGCCACTTCCAGGGCGAGCAACGGGCTGGTTGTGGCAAACATCATGACCCGGTTGATCTGCGCGACTTCCATCGGCGTCAGGCGCAGGGCCTGGGCCTTTTTGTGCCGATAAAAGAAGTAGGCCGCCAACACGGCGATGACGATGACACTACCTGCAAATACTTCCATGGTTTCCTTTCCTGTTGGTCGCGGGTTGGCCTACACGTCGCGCGCCGCCTGAACCGCGCGGGGTTTATAAAGGTCCGGGGTCAACCTGGCAACCCTCAAGGGCCGGACTTTTCGAGTATTGGCAGGCAGGCCCTGCGGTCAGTGGCCGGGCAGGGCGACGGGTTTCGGGTTAGACTTGCCGCCTTTTCGCATAACCAAGAAGCCCACACATGGCACAGCCGTCCACCACCTACAAGTTTGAACTGAACCTCACCGACCTTGACCGCAGTGTCTACGAGAGCGTGAAGCAGACCATCGCCCGTCACCCTTCGGAAACCGAAGAGCGCATGACCGTGCGGTTGCTGGCCTACGCCTTCTGGTACAACGAGCAGTTATCTTTCGGTCGCGGTCTGTCGGACGTGGATGAGCCCGCCCTGTGGGAAAAAAGCCTGGATGACCGTGTCCTGCACTGGATCGAAGTCGGCCAGCCCGACGCCGATCGCCTGACCTGGTGCTCGCGTCGCACCGAACGCACCAGCCTGCTGGCCTACGGCAGCCTGCGCGTCTGGGAAACCAAAGTGATCCCGGCGATCAAAAACCTGAAAAACGTGCACATCGCCGCCGTGCCTCAGGAAGTGTTGGAAACCCTGGCCAAGGACATGCCCCGCGTCATCAAGTGGGACGTGATGATCAGCGAAGGGACGATTTTCGTCACCGACGACCGTGGTCAGCACGAAGTCCAGTTGCAATGGCTGAGCGGCGAGCGCGGCTGATTTTTCGCCGCGTGTCTGCACCGTTCCGTTTCGCTCCACCTCTTTAAAGGAAGTAGCTGCCGCCCCATGCGTATCGAACCTCGTCTGTTGCCCGCCACCCTGCCGTTTCTTGGTGATTTGCCGCCATTGCTGACCCGTCTGTATGCGGCGCGGGGGGTGAAGTCGGAGGCTGAACTGGACAAGAGCCTGGCGCGCTTGATTCCGTATCAGCAGCTCAAGGGGATCGAGGCGGCAGTGGATTTGCTGGTGGTGGCGCTGGATCAGCGCCAGCGGATTCTGATCGTCGGCGACTTCGACGCCGACGGCGCCACGGCCAGTACCGTGGGCCTGCTGGGCCTGCGTTTGCTTGGGGCGGCCCACGTCGATTACCTAGTGCCCAACCGGTTTGAATACGGCTACGGCCTGACCCCGGAAATCGTCGCGGTGGCGCTGGAGCGTCAGCCGCAGTTGCTGATCACCGTGGATAACGGCATCTCCAGCGTCGAAGGCGTGGCAGCGGCGAAAGCGGCGGGGTTGACGGTGTTGGTGACCGACCACCACTTGCCGGGCCACGAATTGCCGGCGGCCGATGCCATCGTCAATCCGAACCAGCCTGGCTGTGAGTTTCCGAGCAAGGCATTGGCCGGCGTCGGGGTGATCTTCTACGTGCTGATGGCCCTGCGCGCGCGGTTGCGCAGCCTTGGCCGGTATGAGCGCACGCCACAACCGAACATCGGCGAGTTGCTGGACCTGGTGGCACTCGGCAGCGTGGCCGACGTTGTGCCGCTGGATGCCAACAACCGCATTCTGGTGCATCAGGGCCTTGAACGAATCCGTGCCGGTCGCGCCCGGCCGGGGCTCAAGGCGATCCTTGAAGTGGCCAAGCGGGACCCTTCGCGCATCACCTCCACTGACCTGGGGTTCATCCTCGGCCCCCGCTTGAACGCTGCCGGGCGTCTGGACGACATGAGCCTGGGCATCGAATGCCTGCTCAGCGAAGACCCGGCTTCGGCACGGGAAATGGCGGTGCAGCTGGACGAACTGAACCAGGACCGCAAATCCATCGAGCAAGGCATGCAGCGCGAAGCCCTGGCCCAGCTCAAGGATTTGCCGGTGGAATCGATGCCGTTCGGCCTGTGCCTGTTCGACGCCGATTGGCACCAGGGCGTAATCGGGATTCTCGCCTCACGCTTGAAAGAGCGTTACCACCGCCCGACCATCGCGTTTGCCGACGCCGGTGACGGCATGCTCAAAGGCTCGGCACGCTCGGTGCCGGGGTTTCATGTTCGCGATGCACTGGATGCGGTCGCCGCCAAACACCCGACACTGATCAGCAAGTTTGGCGGTCACGCCATGGCGGCCGGGTTGTCGCTGCCGGAGCAGAACTTCCCGGCGTTCGCCGAGGCGTTCGATGCCGAGGTGCGTCGCCAGTTGTGCGAAGACGACCTGACCGGGCGCTTGCAGTCGGACGGTTCGCTGGCGGTTGAAGAGTTTCACCTGGAACTGGCCCGCGCCCTGCGGCATGCCGGTCCCTGGGGCCAGCACTTCCCCGAGCCACTGTTTCACGGCGTGTTCCAGTTGGTCGAGCAGCGGGTGGTCGGTGAGCGTCACCTCAAGGTCGTGCTCAAAAGCGAGTGCGGTTCGGTGAAACTCGACGGGATCGCCTTCGGCATCGACCGTGACGTCTGGCCGAACCCGACCATTCGCTGGGTCGAACTGGCCTACAAACTCGACGTCAACGAGTTCCGTGGGAACGAGACGGTGCAGTTGATGATCGCCCACATCGAACCGCGTTAGAGGCAGGATGCTTTTGTGGCGAGGGAGCTTGCTCCCGCTGGGGCGCGGAGCGCCCCTAAATGCGTTTTGTCTGACGCAAATTGGTGAATGGTTTTACGACTGCTGCGCAGCCGAGCGGGAGCAAGCACCCTCGCCACAGGTTCGCGCTAACCCCAAACTTTGGAGGTTTCAATTCTTGATCCCTCCCTCATCTGCCGATGTCGACTAGGCTCTAAGCACTGCTTGATTGGCCTTGTGACGTCTTGTCGAATTTTTGCCCGCGGGGGCGGGTGCTGCATCCTTTCCTGTCACTCGTCGACTTTTCAAACAGAACCCTGGAGCCTGCCCACTGATTTGAGAGGTGCCCCATGAGTCTGCTGCTTGAACCCTATACCCTTCGCCAATTGACCCTGCTCAACCGCATCGCGGTGTCGCCGATGTGCCAATACTCCAGCGTCGATGGGCTGGCCAATGACTGGCATCTGGTACACCTCGGCAGTCGGGCCGTGGGCGGCGCCGGGCTGATTTTTACCGAAGCCACGGCCGTCACCGCCGACGGTCGCATCACCGCCCAGGACCTGGGCTTGTGGAACGACGAACAGATCGAACCGTTGCAACGCATCACGCGTTTCATCACTGCCCAGGGCGCCGTGGCCGGCATTCAACTGGCCCATGCCGGGCGCAAGGCCAGTACTCACCGGCCCTGGCTGGGCAAGCACGGCAGTGTCAAACCCGCGGAGGGTGGCTGGACGCCGGTCGGCCCTTCACCGATTGCTTTTGACCCGGAGCACACGCCGCCCACGCAATTGACCGAGGCGCAAATCGCCGAGGTGATTCAGGCGTTCGTCGAGTCGGCCAAACGTGCGCTGACCGCAGGTTTCAAAGTGGTCGAAGTGCATGCTGCCCACGGTTACTTGTTGCACCAGTTCCTGTCACCGCTAAGCAACCAGCGCCGCGATCAGTACGGCGGTTCTTTTGAAAACCGTATTCGTCTGGTATTGGAAGTCACCGAAGCGGTGCGTGCGGTCTGGCCTGAAGAGTTACCCTTGTTTGTGCGCGTATCGGCCACTGACTGGGTCGAGGATGGCTGGAACCCGGACGAAACCGTGGAATTGGCGCGGCGCTTGAAAGCGATGGGGGTGGACCTGATCGACGTGTCGTCCGGTGGCACGGCGGCAAACGCCGAGATTCCCACCGGGCCGGGTTACCAGACACGGTTTGCCGAGCGCGTGCGCAAGGAGTCGGGGATTGCCACCGGCACTGTCGGTTTGATCACTGAACCGGCGCAGGCCGAGCATATTTTGCGCACCTGTCAGGCCGACATCATTCTGCTGGCCCGCGAGCTGCTGCGTGATCCGTACTGGCCCTTGCATGCCGACGATGACCTGGGCGGGCGCAAAGCGATCTGGCCGGCGCAGTATCAACGGGCGACGAGCCGTGATCAGCCAATCCATGAGTCGGATTTGCGGGATTGAAGGTTGCTGTAAAACAAAATGCCCCGGCCAGGTGGGGCGGGGCTTTGGCGTTTCTGCGTCGGGATATTGGTTGGCTGTTCGGCCGTCTTCGCGAGCAAGCCCGCTCCCACAGTTGATCTTTGTCATACACAGAATCTGTGTCTCATGAGGATCCAATGTGGGAGCGGGCTTGCTCGCGAAGGGGCCAGCCCTGGCGCCGCGGCCTTATGCCCCCGGCCACTCCGGGTACTTGCGTTTGTCCGGCGCAGGCGGGAAGTACTGGTACAGCCAGGTCTCGCTCAATGTCCGGTCATGGGTACGGATGAACAGCCGCAGTTCCACTGGCTCTACGCTGTCGTTGGTCGGGAACCAGTCGAAGGTGATTCGATAACCCTTGATGTCATCGAGCACCAGCACGTTGAAGTCCTTGACCTCGCCATTCGACGCCGTGACCACCGGTTCTATGCCGGTACCCGATGGCAGCCGATCCAGGCCGCCGCCGGTGAAGTCCACCGCAAAGCGCCGCGCCCAGACTTTCGGGTAATGCTCGCCCGGTGCCCAGCCCTCGGTGAAACCGCCCATGCCTGAACGGGTCGCGTTGACCCGCGCCAGCGGTGTGCCGACCGGTGGCAGGGCGCTCCAGTAGAGTTTGTAGCCGTAGTTCAGCGAGTCGCCAGCGGCCACCGGTGTCTTCGGGGTCCAGAAGGCCACGATGTTGTCCAGGGTTTCGCCCGTGGTCGGGATTTCCAGCAGGTCGATCGAGCCTTCGCCCCATGCGGTGGTCGGTTCGACCCATAGGCTCGGACGCTTGCTGTACCAGTCGACGGTGTCCTGATAACTGTCGAATTCGTGGTCGGTCTGCACCAGGCCAAACCCTTTCGGGTCCTTGTCGGCGAAGGCGTTGAACTGCAAGGTCGCCGGGTTGTTCAGCGGGCGGCAGATCCATTCGCCATTGCCGCGCCACATGGCCAGCCGATCCGAGTCGTGGATCTGCGGGTGAATGGTGTCGCACATGCGCCGCTCGTAGGTGCCGCAGCTGAACATGCTGGTCATCGGCGCGATGCCCAGTTGCTCGATGGCGGTGCGTGCGTTGACGTGGGCGTCGATGGCCATCACCACCTGAGTGGCCTGGCAGTCGATATCGAAGCGGTAAGCGCCAGTGGCGCTCGGCGAGTCGAGCAGGGCGTAGACCACGAATCGAGTGCTGTCCTTGTCCGGCGTCTCGAACCAGAACTGGGTGAAGTCCGGAAACTCTTCGCGCTTTTTGGCGTAGGTGTCGATGGCCAGGCCACGGGCCGACAAACCGTACTGGCCGGTGTTATCCACAGCGCGGAAGTAGCTGGCGCCGAGGAACGACACCACGTCGTGCTTATCCAGCTCCGGGGCCTTGAACAGCTTGAACCCGGCAAACCCCAGGTCGCCCTTGAGCTGGGAAGTGTCGACGCTGGTGTTCTGGTAATTGAACAGCGGCGGACGGAAATGCACCTCCCGCGCCTGACGGGTCCTGGGGTCAACGCTGTGCATGCGCACCGGTTGCTTGAAGCCCATGCCGACATGGAAAAAATGCACGTCGAGTTGACCGTTCAGGTCATTCCACAGGGAATGGCTGGCGTCGTACTGGATGGCATTGAAGTTCTGCGGCGTCATGTTTGCCAGGGTCGGCGGTAACACTTGCTTGGTATCGACGTAACGCTTGCCGGCCAGCTGTTTGGCCTGGGCCTTCAAGGCTTCGAAGTCAAAGGCCTGGGTTTCGCCATCGGCGGTCCCGGTGCCGGCCCAGGCGCGCGCGGCCAACAGTCCGGAGGCCGAAAGGCCGGTGTAGGCTGCGATGGCCATGGAGGCTTTCAGCAAGTTCCTGCGGTGCATAGGGACAACCTGTGGTGGATGATCCCGCCGCGTTCCTGGCGGCGTGACGAATCAAAATTAGAGGTTCGGACAAGCCCTCGGCCAAACGCATCGGATTCTAAACAGATGCCGGATAAGATAAAGCGTTCGAAATAACTCGAAAAATGATTGGCTTGCATTGCGTGAAAAACACCGACGAAGCGGCTCAGGAGGCCCGACGCCAGTGGGGCCAGGTCAGCAGGGTTGCCGAGCGCAGCAGCCACTCCATCGGCCCGTATTGATGGCGGCGCATCCAGTGGGCGCTTATCCACAGTTGCAGGATGAAAATCAGCGCTACCAGCAGCAACACCATCAGGGACGGCAGTTCATTCATCAGCCGTAACCCGTAACCGCTGAACAGCAAGCCGAGTATCAGTGATTGCAGGATGTAGTTACTCAGGGACATCCGGCCCATGGGCGCCAGTTGTGCCGACAGCCGCTGACCACCCGGCGTGCGAAACCAGCGCAGCATCAGCACTGCATAGGCCGCCGCCAGCAACGGCGCGGTCAGTTCGCCAATGCCGAAGGCCAGCAACTCCAGGCCAGCACCCGGAGCCAGCACCGCGACCAGTCCATAAAACAGCGCCCCGCTCAGCCCGAGCGGCAGTGCAATCTTCAACAGCAGTGGCTCATAGGCTGCAAACCCATAGGGTTCGACCAGCCACAGTCGCCGACCGGCCGCGTAGCCGAGCAGGAACATGGCCAACGCGCTCGGCCCCTGAATCAGCCAGAGGAACAACTGCGTGGGGACCAGTTGCTCGACATGGTAGGCCAGCGTGCTCAGTGGCCCGGCGTGGAAGGCGTTCAGTGCCGGGTTGCTGCTCAATATCAGGTTGTCGAACAGGTCGCCGCTGGCCATGGTCAGCCCCCCGAGGGCGATCAACAGGCTGCATGCGGTGAGTGTCAGGCCCAGTGCGATGATCACTGCCGTGCGCGGCTTCAGGTGACGGCCCAGCAGCAGGACCAGGCCGAGCAGGGCGTAGATCGACAGAATCTCGCCGTGGAACAACAGCAAACCGTGGAGCACGCCGATCACCAGCAAGGTCATCTGGCGGCGCAGCATGCGCGGCACGAAGGCAGCGCCGGCGCGTTCGGCCGAGGCCATTTGCAGGGTGAAGCTGTAGCCGAACAGAAAGGAAAACAGCAGGTAGAACTTGGTTTCGAAAAACGTCGACGTCAGCAGGTGGATGAAGCGATCCAGGCCATGGTCGTAGAACCGGCTGGTGGCTTCGGTGCCGTAGAAGGGATCGGCGAACGCCCAGATGTTCACCGCCAGAATGCCGAACAGGGCAAACCCGCGCAGGGCATCGACGTGTTCCAGCCTGGCCTTGGCGGTGTTGACCGAGGGAATTGCAGGTGCAATGGCGGTCATCGGGCGCATCCTTGCAGAAGATGAATCACCAGGCCTTGCAGTACATCGGCCTGGGCTTGGGGGTGGAAGTCGGGGTCGGCGGCAACCCGGGCGAACATGCCGTCGATCAGGGTGGCCAGCCAGGTGGCTGCTTGTTCGGGGCTCAATGGTGTGTGCAATTGCCCGGCCGCATCGGCGGCACGCACCAGTGCCGTGAGACCTTCGCGCAGCGCCAGGTCATTGGCCTTGACCAGCCGCGCCACGGCCTCGTCGCGATGCCCCAGCGCGGAAATCTCCAGGGCCAGGCCGGCGTAGTGATGGTCGCAGGCCAACTGGCAGACCTCATCGATAAACACCTTCAGCGCCGCCATCGGGTCGGCTGCCTCGGCCAGCGCGGCCATGGCCTGACGGATGTCCTCACCTTCACGCGTGACCAGCGCCAGCAGCAATTCGTGCTTGCTGCTGAAGTAATGAAACAGGTTGCCCGCGCTCATTCCGGCAGCGGCACAAATGTCAGCCGTGCGCGTGGCGACGAAACCCGCCTGGGCAAAACACCGGGAAGCGGCATCCAGCAGGGCGGAGCGTTTGAGTTCACGTTGCTGAGGGTTGATCGGGCGCATGGGGTCTTATTTATTAATTGAGTGGTCACTCAACTTAAGCCGTGCATGCCCGGCCTGGCAAGTGGGGCGATTCAAATAAGCGTTTATATATTTTTGACTAATTACTCTAAAAATCGCTCCCGGCAGCTCAAACCTTCCTATTCTTAGCAACAAGACCGGGCCTGGCCCTTGGGGAGCGGTGTCTTGAGCAACAGTTCGGTGTGTTCCGGTTGTGGCTCAACGGTGTGCAGGGCGATGCAGTCGCGCAGGTATTGGTTTTCAAGCAGAGGAACATCGTCCATGGCAAAAGCGCAGGGTATTACCGGTTTTCTGGGTTTTTTTTCAGGCGTGAACATGTCGCGCCGAACACGGCGCCTCAGCCCTGAAGAGTTGAAGTTGGTGGAGCAGTACCGCGCGTTGTCGGAGAGTGACCGGATCGCCATGCGCTATCTGGTGGATGCGATGCGCAGCGTTTCGCGGTTTTGACGTTCCGGTGTCTCCAGTCGGTGGGCACAAGCCCACCGCTGGCGTCATTGCCTGGGCGCGTCGATCAGAGGCAGGTTGCACCCGGTTGTGGTACGTCGCCTGTTTTGATCAGACGCGCGAGCGTGCCGAGGCTTTCATCGTGTCCCCGTTTTACGGCTTCCTGAAGACAGGCCAGCCCTCGAGGCATGTCGGGTGTTCCCCGATTTTCGTCCATCAGGTTGTAAGCCAGGGAGGAGTAGAGCTCTCCCGAATCGAATTTTTTGATGGCCCTGATCAGGGTTTCTTTGGATTTTCCCGGGTCCTGGCAAGGGCCTCGGTACTCGGTGTCGCCATGATCGCAATAGAAATACGAGAGCATGCTGGCTGCGGTCTCGTCCTTGTCCGCGTGGGTCAGCAGCAGCTTTTCGATCAGCGCCGGCTCCATCTCGGGTGACATCCCGGAGTAGCCCAGGCGGATCGCGTTGGTTGCCCCGTCGCTGGAGCCTTGTTCAGCGGCGTGCAAGTCGATCAGTTGGGCCAGGACGAAAAAGTACTGGGTCAGCAGGTAAGTTTCCCGCGAGCCATAGCCTTGATAGATATCGGCTTTGCGCATTTCGCGCTGCAGCGCTGTTTCGTTGGCCGGCACGTGTTCGTTGAGCAGGCTTTCGACCGACCATTCCTCGAAGCGCACTAGGTTCCAGCAGGTGTTTTTCTTGAACACGAAGGCCTGCAAGACATCCCCCAGCGTGTCGTGGACCACCAACGTCCCTTCGTCGACCCAGAAGGTTTTCAAACCGGCCTTGGCCTGCGCCTCGGGGTCGAGCAATGCCAGGGCGCCGGGTTTCAGTGCGGGCACTTTGTGGCGGAGGGTGATCGGGTAGGCTTTGTCGTCATAGGCCACGCGTTGCTCGGTCACCGGCGTGGCGGTGTAGGCTTTTTGCAGTTCGGGGCTGACGGAAAAAGCTTTGACGAAGGTCGGCAAATCCTCGGACGGGCAGCCCGGTTCCGCCGCAAGGGCCGGAGTGGACACGGCCGTGCACAGCATCAGACCGAACAGCTTCAGGCGCAGGGTGTTGAGGGAAAAAAGCGGGTTCATCGAGGGATCCATCACTCAGGAGTGGGCGAATTATTGACTTTGCGGGTCGCAGTACAGCATCGCGCCTTCAGGGTTTTTCGGGTCTTTGGCCAGGATCGGTTGGCTGAGGCCATCGCCGTCGTAGTCCGGGCCGAGGGTTTTGCGAACCGTCTCGACGCTGGCGCTCAGGAACAATCCATGGACGGAAAACGGCCCGCGAAACGGGATGACGATGCTGCTCACCTTAAGCCCGTGAAAGCGTTCGCTGAGGCAATAATGCGCAGCCTCGTCCATGCGGCACGGTTCCAGGTTGCGCTCGGTGAAGTACTCGCCGCGAGGTTTCAGGGTGACGGCGTCGAGGTAGACATTTTCGATGCTGCAGGTGGCCAGGCCACTGAATTGCTCTTCCAGGCTCATGGCCAGGCAGTTGCCGACACTGCCCAGCAGCAGTCCGAGGCACAGTGCGCTACGTTTCATCGCGGACCTCTTCTTTCAATCCGCAGGCCAGGTCCCTGGCGGTGCAATGGCGGTGCAGCACGCGGGCGGCGTAAATGGCGCCTGCCGACAGAACGATGATCAACGCACAGTAGATGTACCCACGGATGGGGTTCTGGGGAAAGTAGCCCCACACGGTGAGTAGCAACTCGATGGCCACCAGGGTCAGTTTGATACTCAGGTACGGGATCAGCGCGATCAGCAGGTTGAACAGGCAAAACACCCAGAACAATGTCCACATCAGAATGCCCAGGCTGATCTCGCGTTTGATCGCGCCAAACCATGACTGGTAAAGGCCAACGCCAAAGTACTGGATCGCCACCCACAACAGCACCGCCAGCAGGTGCACCAACAGTGCCGAAAACAATCGGTTCTGGGTGTCGCGGCTCATGAGCGGCGGGGGTGGGAAAACGCTGCCCTGAAAACCATCAGGCACCGTTTTTGGGGCGGGGTGTTGCGGGGGCATTGGGGCATCCTTGCGGTGTGGCAGCTTTCAAGCGGCGGATAGTGCCGCAACTCGCGGCGCATATCCAGATCACTGCCGAGGCAACACCGTGCCCGACTCCGTTCGGGCACGGTGTAGACAGGCCTTAGCTCACTTCTGCGACGGCTCTGTGCGCCTCATCAATCGCCGCATGGGCGTAGGCGCTCCACGCGGCGTCCGAGTTAGCGATGCTGACTCGTCCTACGGGTTTGCGCGCCAGGTTCATGAGTTTCTCGCTCTCATCGGAGTCGTCGTACAGGCTGTTGGAGAAATACGCATAGCCGTGGGACCAGCGGTTGACGGTGATCGCCAGGATGTCGGTCTCATGGTTAAAACCACCCGGGCCGAGCATGCGCTGCAACTGGTCGCGCAGTTGCGCTTCGAGCACTTCGAACGTCTGCCCGTACAAACGCCCCCGGCCGGCACGGGCCTGATCGCGGGCATTCATGCCGCTGTTGGGGCTGGTGGGTACGTAGACCATGTGCAGGCCGATCGGTTGGCTCGGGTCTTTGGGGTGGTCGTAACCGCCCATGCTCACCGGGTAGTCGAGCTTGATCCGGCTGTAGGGCTGGGTGGCGGCGTAGATCTCATGCACGCCGAGTGTCTGGAACGACTGCCAGTTGCGGATCACCACTTTGGTGTACACCAGCGGGAATTTCACGTTCTGGCTCAGGGCGTGGGATTGCTCTGCGGACAAATCACGCAGCAAGTACGGAATCATCATGTTGTAGCAAGCCATGATGCAGTGTTTACCGCGCACCTGGCTGAGCTGTCCGCCACGGCTGTAGCCGATGTTCACGGCGTTGCCGACGTTGTGCACGTTGACCACCGTGCTGTTGAGACGAATGCGTATCGGGGTTTTCGGCTGGTCGAGTCTGGCGTAGTTGAATGGCGCCAGGACGATGTCGTCCATGGTGTGCCCGGGTGCCACGGCCGGGATCAGGCTGCGTACCAGCAAACGTGCCAGCGACGCGTTGCCGTCCGGGAAGTGATAGATGTAGGGCTCATCCATTTCAGCCTTGGCTTCTTCGCTCAGGGGTTTCAGATTCATCGCGCTGAAACCCGGGAAACCAACGTTGTAGGCGTCGGCCGCTGCCACGGCGTCAATGCTCAGGGCCATGAAGTCGTTGGTCCGGCTCTGGAAGTACTTCACTGCGCCTTCCGATAACCCGACGTCCTTCAGCAGAAAGTCCCGGTAACTGGTTTTTTCCAGGTGGGTGCTTTTCTCTTCAAGGGTCTTGCCCGCGAGGTAATCCCGAGGCGCCTTGTGCAGGGCAATCAGGGCTTCACGGTCGGAGGGCGGCAGCGGGAAATCGTTGATGAAGTCGTCGATGGCACGGGCGTGCAACTGGTCCGGGGCGATGTCGTCGGCGACCATCGGGGTCGGGTCGCCGGTAACCAGTTTGTCTTCGCCGAAGTTCTCCTTGTCGAAGAACACCGCACGGGAAAGCCCCAGGCCTGGGTAGAACTGACGGTCGAAGGCTGTCTCGAAGCGTTTGATGTTCACCCCGAGATTTTTCAGCAGACCGTTCACTTCCTTGCTGTAGAGGTGGTTGGGCGACTGGAAGGCTTCGCTGCCGCCATAGCCGAGGATCATCCGTCCACCGGCCGAGAATTCATTGCGCTTGGCGTGGCCGCCAAAGTCGTCATGGTTTTCCAGAATCAGGATGCGCGCTTGCGGATGTTTCTCACGGTAGAACCACGCCGCCGACAGACCGCTCAAGCCACCGCCGACCACCACCAGGTCGTACTCTTCACTGATGGGCAGGTGATCGGTGTCGAAGGTCTTTTTCTCCCAGCCCATTTGATGGGCGATTTCGAAGGAGCCAACGTGGCTGCCGCGCAATCCGGTGAGGGCTGGCGGGTAGTAACGGCCGTCGGGGGCGGCCTGAAGCAGTTGCAGGGGAGTCATGCCGGCGGCAATGCTGATGGCGACGCCGTTGAGGAAGTCGCGGCGGGTGATGTCCATGTTCAATCCTTGCTTGTTGTTGTAGGTCGCCTCTGACCCGGCATGAGCCAGAGGCGCTGCTGTTACCGGCTGATTTTCCAGGCGTCGCCGGTAGGGGCGGTGCCATGGTCATAAGGTTTGCCAAGCCACATGTAGAGCAGCCCAAGGCCAATCACGATGGCGGTGCTCAGGACCATGGCGTAGTTGATGTACCACGCCGCATCCGGCGTGCGTGGCCAGGTGACACCATCGACCAGCGCGCCGATGTTAACCGCCAGACCCCGGACGGCGATCCTGCGATACTTTTTTTAGTGTTTGAACATCACATGCCGCACGGTGGTGTAGTCCTCCAGTCCATACATGGACATGTCCTTGCCATAGCCGGACAGTTTCTGACCGCCGTGGGGCATTTCGCTGACCAGCATGAAGTGGGTGTTCACCCAGGTGCAACCGTACTGCAAGCGGGCGGCGAGGCGGTGGGCGCGGCCGACATCGGCGGTCCACACCGAGGACGCCAGGCCGTAGTCCGAATCGTTGGCCCAACCCAGTACCTGCGCTTCATCAGTGAATTGAGTCACGGACACGACCGGCCCGAACACCTCACGGCGGACGATTTCGTCGTCTTGCTGGGCGTCTGCCAGCACGGTGGGTTCGAAGAAGAAGCCATTGCCTTCCACAGCTTTACCGCCCGTGATCAAGCGGATGTGCGGCTGCGCGACTGCACGCTCGACAAAACCGGCCACGCGGTCGCGGTGCTGGGCGGTGATCAACGGGCCGAGTTCGGTGGCAGGGTCGTCCTGCAAGCCGTACTTGAGGGTGCTGACGGCAGCGCCGAGTTTTTCGACGAATTTCTCGTAGATGCCTTGTTGCGCATAGATGCGGCAGGCGGCCGTGCAATCTTGCCCGGCGTTGTAGAAACCGAAGGTGCGGATGCCTTCCACGGCAGCGTCGATGTCGGCGTCGTCGAAGATGATCACCGGGGCTTTGCCGCCCAGCTCCATGTGCATGCGTTTGACGCTGTTGGCGGTGCTGGAAATGATGTGCGAGCCCGTGGCGATGGAACCGGTCAGCGACACCATGCGTACTTTCGGGTGGGTGACCAGCGGGTTACCGACCGTAGGGCCTCGACCGAACACCAGGTTGAGCACGCCGGCCGGGAAAATCTCCGATGCCAGTTCCGCCAGCCGCAGGGCGGTCAACGGGGTTTGCTCCGACGGCTTGAGCACCACGGTATTACCGGCAGCGAGGGCCGGGGCGATTTTCCAGGCGACCATCATCAGCGGGTAGTTCCACGGCGCGATGGAGGCGACCACGCCCACCGGGTCGCGGCGGATCATCGACGTGTGGCCCGGCAGGTATTCACCACCGGCCATGCCGCTCATGCAACGGCTGGCGCCGGCGAAGAAACGGAACACATCGGCAATCGCCGGGATCTCATCGTGCAACGCCGCGCTGTAGGGTTTGCCGCAGTTGTCCGATTCCAGTTTGGCCAGTTCTTCGCCATGAGCCTGGATGGCGTCGGCGAGTTTGAGCAGCAGCAGCGAGCGGTCTTTCGGCGGGGTCTGGGACCAGCCTTCGAACGCCGCATCGGCTGCGCGCACGGCGGTGTCGACCTGGGCTTCGCTGGCTTCGTTGATTTCGACCAGCACACTGCCTAGCGCGGGGTTGAGCACCGGTTGGGCAGGGCCTTCGCCGTCGACAAGCTGGCCGTTGATCAGCAGTTTGGTTTGCATGGTTTTGTCCTCTTCGAAACTGTTGTTTTTCCTCTGTCGGAACCGGATCTAATGTGGGAGCGAGCTTGCTCGCGAAGGGGCCATTACATTCAAAATTGATGTTGGCTGATACACCGCTTTCGCGAGCAAGCCCGCTCCCACATTAGAACCGGTTCCTACAGGGAGTGGTCGTTGTCAGTTATTTTCCGCCACTGCCCGCGACGCTTTCGCCGCCGCGTGTCAGGTAATAGGCGCCGAGAATCGGCAGCATGGTCACGATCATCACCAGCATCGCCACCACGTTGGTCACCGGTACATCGCGCGGTCGGCTGAGCTGGTTGAGCAACCACAGCGGCAAGGTGCGTTCGTGGCCGGCGGTGAAGGTGGTGACGATGATTTCGTCGAACGACAGCGCAAACGCCAGCATGCCGCCGGCCAGCAGCGCCGAGCCCAGGTTCGGCAGGACGATGTAGCGGAAGGTTTGCCAGCCATCGGCCCCCAGGTCCATTGAGGCCTCGATCAAGCTGTGCGAAGTACGGCGCAACCGGGCGATGACGTTGTTGTAGACGATCACCACACAGAAGGTCGCATGGCCGACGATGATGGTGAACATTCCGGGCTCGATGCCCAGCGTCTTGAAGGTCGCCAGCAGCGCGATACCGGTGATGATCCCCGGCAGCGCAATCGGCAGGATCAGCATCAGCGAAATGCCCTGCTTGCCAAAGAACTCACGTCGGTACAGCGCTGCCGATGCAAGGGTGCCCAGGACCATGGCAATCACGGTGGCAATAGCGGCAATCTCTGCCGATAGCTTGATCGCTTCCAGCACGTCGGGCCGCGAGAACGCCACGCTGAACCACTTCAGGGTGAAACCCTGGGGCGGAAAGCTGAACGCCGCGTCTTCGGTGTTGAAGGCGTACAGGAAGATGATCAGGATCGGGAAGTGCAGGAACGCCAACCCGCCCCAGGCTGCGATTTTCAGGCCCAGGGACGCTGAGTCGCCCTGTTTTACCGACTCTTTTTTTCTTGAATCAGAGCGCATCGAAGGCCCCCAGGCGTTTGACGATGGACAGGTAAATGGCGATCAGCACGATGGGCACCAGCGTGAAGGCGGCGGCCATCGGCATGTTGCCGATGGCGCCTTGCTGGGCGTACACCATGCTGCCGACGAAGTAACCTGGCGGACCGATCAGTTGCGGCACGATGAAGTCACCCAGGGTCAGCGAGAAGGTGAAGATCGAGCCGGCCGCAATGCCCGGGACCGTCAGCGGCAGAATCACCTGCATGAAGGTTTGCCGTGGCTTGGCGCCCAGGTCGGCGGAGGCTTGCAGCAAGGACGGTGGCAGACGTTCCAGCGAGGCCTGGATCGGCAGGATCATGAACGGCAGCCAGATGTAGACGAACACCATGAAACGCCCCAGATGGGAGGTCGACAAGGTGCTGCCGCCCACGCCCGGAATTCCCAGTACGAACTGCAACGCCGGCTCCAGCCCCAGGTGCTGGACGAACCATTGCGCCACGCCGCCCTTGGCCAGCAGCAGTGTCCAGGCATAAGCCTTGACGATGTAACTGGCCCACATCGGCATCATCACCGCGATGTAGAAAAACGCCTTGGTCTTGCCGGTGGTGTAGCGCGCCATGTAGTAGGCGATGGGGAATGCGACGATGGCGCTGGCAATCGACACCACGATGGCCATGCTCAAGGTGCGCAGGATGATGTCGAAGTTGGACGGGTTGAACAGTGCCGCGAAGTTCGCTAGGGTCAGCTCGGGCGTGACCGACATGGTGAAATCGTCGAAGGTGTAGAAACCCTGCCACAGCAGTGTCAGCAACGAGCCCAGGTAGATCGCGCCGAACCAGATCAGCGGCGGCACCAGCAGCATCGCCAGGTACAGGTTGGGCCGGCGATACAGCAGGTTGGAAAACCGGCGCAGCGGCGAGCCGCCCGACGGAGTGTGCGTCATGGTCAAGGTGTTCATCTCACACCCCGCTCGCAACGGTGTCGTGCAGCGGGATCATCGCCTCGCGAGCCCAGCGTGCGCTGATGCGCTGGCCGGTTTGATGCTGGGTGCTGATGTCCAGCCATTGGTTGTTGGCCTGGCTGATGTTCAGGGTCTGGCCGTTTTCAAGCTTCATCTCGTAACGCGTGGCGCTGCCCTGATACTGAATATCGTGGAGCAGGCCGCTGACTTCGATTTCATGGCTGGCCTTGGGGCCTTCGGCGAAACGCACGTGTTCCGGGCGGATCGAAAACGGCTGTGAGTGGCCGCTCAGTTGTTGCGCCAGATCACCGCGAATCACGTTGGAGGTGCCGACGAACTCGGCAACGAAGGTGGTGGCGGGTTTCATGTACAGGTTGCGCGGGGTGTCGACCTGTTCGATGCGGCCCTTGTTGAACACCGCCACGCGGTCGGACATCGACAGCGCCTCGGTCTGGTCGTGGGTGACGAAGATGAACGTGATGCCGAGCTGGCGCTGGAGCTTCTTCAGCTCGCCTTGCATTTGCTCGCGCAGCTTCAGGTCCAGTGCACCCAACGGCTCATCGAGCAACAGCACGCGCGGACGATTGACCAGCGCGCGGGCCAGGGCCACGCGCTGGCGCTGGCCGCCGGACAGTTGCACGGGTTTACGGTCGCCGTAACCGCCAAGGGCAACCATCTCGAGGGCATCGATGGCGCGCTTGAGGCGCTCGGTTTTGCCGACACCCTTGACCTTCAAACCGTAAGCGACGTTGTCGCGAACGTTCATGTGCGGGAACAACGCGTAATCCTGGAACACGGTGTTCACGTCGCGCTGGTAGGGCGGTAAACCGGCCGCTTCAGCCCCGTGAATACGGATCGAACCGGCGCTCGGCTGTTCGAAACCGGCGATCAGCCGCAGGCAAGTGGTTTTGCCCGAGCCGGAAGGGCCGAGCATGGAAAAGAACTCGCCGTCCTGGATGTCGATGGAAACCCGGTCTACGGCTTTCACTTCGCCGAACTGACGGGAAACGTTGGTGAACTGGACTGCAAGCGTCATGGTGCGGTGCTCCAAAAAGGCGAGGGTCGTCGCAGCGGCCCGGCCTGGACTTCTGAAAATCAGTCATTCGAAAATCAGCTTTGTTTTTGACAAAGCGTGGAATAGGCAAAGTCGTTTCGGGAGCGTAGCGAGCGGTGATCAGCCGTGTCCGGCCAGCGCGCAGCACCCGCAGCGTACGTCAGTACGTGAGGATGCGAGCACTGCCTGGGCGCGGCTGGTCGACGCGCAGTAGCTACCGGAATGACTTTTAACGACCGCCCATGATCGCGATGTAGTCCTGGGTCCAGCGGCTGTACGGCACGAACTTGCCGCCCTCGGCCTGCGGGGTTTTCCAGAAGGCGATTTTGTCGAACTGGTCGAACCCGTTGGTTTTGCACCCTTCGGCGCCCAGCAGTTCGCTGCCCTTACAGGCTGCCGGTACCGCTGGCAGCGAGCCGAACCAGGCCGCTACGTCGCCCTGGACTTTGGGTTGCAGCGACCAGTCCATCCACTTGTAGGCGCAGTTGGGGTGCTTGGCCTCGGCGTGCAGCATGGTGGTGTCGGCCCAACCCGTGACGCCTTCTTTCGGGATGGTCGAGGCCACGGGCTGCTTGTCGGTTTGCAGGCCGTTGACCATGTAGCCCCAGGTGCTGGAGGCCACGACGCCTTCGTTCTTGAAGTCGCTCATTTGCACGGTCGCGTCATGCCAGTAGCGGTGGATCAACGGTTGCTGGGCGCGCAACAGGTCGAGCACGGCCTTGTACTGGGTTTCGGTCAGTTCGTAAGGGTTCTGGATACCCAGTTCCGGTTTGGTCGACTTGAGGTACAGCGCCGCGTCGGCGATGTAGATCGGGCCGTCATAGGCCTGCACGCGACCCTTGTTGGCTTTACCGTCCGGCAGGTTTTGTGCGTCGAACACCACGCTCCAACTGGTGGGCGCTTCTTTGAACACGTTGGTGTTGTACATCAGCACGTTCGGGCCCCACTGATAAGGCGTGCCATACACCTGTTTGTTGACCACGTACCACGGCCCGTCCTTGAGGCGAGGGTCGATGTTTTTCCAGTTCGGGATCAGTGACGTATTGATCGGCTGCACACGCTTGCCAGCGATCAACCGCAGCGAGGCGTCACCGGACGCGGTGACCAGGTCGTAACCGCCCTTGGCCATCAGGCTGACCATCTCGTCCGAGGTGGCGGCCGTTTTGACACTGACCTTGCAGCCGGTTTCTTTCTCGAAACCGGTCACCCAGTCGTAACTCTTGTCGCTCTCGCCACGTTCGATGTAGCCCGGCCACGCAACAATATCCAACTGACCTTCGCCAGCACCCACGGCTTTGAGCGGTTCGGCGGCCTGAATGCTGGCGCTGGCCAGCAACGCGGTGGTGATTGCACTGAGCAGTGCGGTCTTGTGCACGAACATGGGGTTTCCCTCTTCTTTAATTATGGTCGGGGCAGTTTTGAACGTGATTGAGCGAGCCTTTTCGGCTTTTTATTAGCTTAGTTCCGTTATTTCAGGTCATTGCCGTGGCGCGCCATGATGTGCCGCACCACGCTGTAGTCCTGGAGCGAATCGCTGGATAAGTCTTTGCCATAACCCGAGCGCTTCAAACCGCCGTGGGGCATCTCGCTGACCAGCATGAAATGGCTGTTGATCCAGGTGCAGCCGTATTGCAACCGCGCCGCGACCTGCATGGCCTTGTCCAGGTTCTGGGTCCAGACCGAGGAGGCCAGGCCGTATTCCGAGTCGTTGGCCCAGTCCACCGCTTGTTCCAGTTCCTCGAAACGGGTCACGGTGACCACTGGTCCGAACACTTCGCGCTGGACGATTTCATCGCTCTGCTTGCAACCGGCCAACAGGGTTGGCTGGTAATAGAAACCGGCACCGGAATGCACGGCGGCGCCGGTCACCCGTTCGATGTGTGGCTGGCCGAGGGCGCGCTCGACAAAACTGGCCACGCGGTCGCGTTGGCGGGTGCTGATCAGCGGGCCGATCTCGTTGTCGGCGTCGCGCTTGCCGGCAAAGCGCAGGCTGCTGACCGCGGCACCCAATTCAGTCACAAGCTTGTCGTGAATGCCCGCCTGGGCGTAGATGCGGCATGCGGCGGTGCAGTCTTGCCCGGCGTTGTAATAGCCGTAACTGCGCACGCCTTCGACCACGGCTTGCAGGTCGGCGTCGTTGCAGACGATCACCGGGGCTTTGCCGCCCAGTTCCAGGTGTGTGCGTTTGAGGGTCTTGGCGGCGGCCTGGAGGATTTTCTGCCCGGTGACGATGTCGCCGGTCAGCGAGACCATGCGCACTTTCGGGTGGCTGACCAAATGGCTGCCGACGCCTTCACCGCCACCGCAGATGATGTTGATCACCCCGCGCGGCAGGATCTCGGCCAGCATCGGGGCGAGGGCCAGGATCGACAGCGGCGTGTGTTCTGAGGGCTTGAACACCAGCGTGTTGCCAGCGGCGAGGGCCGGGGCGATTTTCCACGCGGCCATCATGATCGGGTAGTTCCACGGTGCAATCGAGGCGACCACGCCAATCGGGTCGCGACGGACCATGCTGGTGTAGCCCGGCAGGTATTCGCCGCTGAGCTGGCCGGTCTGGCAGCGTACGGCACCGGCGAAGAAACGGAACACATCGACGGTGGCGTTCAAGTCGTCCTGGCGGGCCAGATGCAAGGGTTTGCCACAGTTCAGCGATTCGAGGCGGGCAAGGAGGTCGGCGTGTTTCTCCACCGCAGTGGCGATGGCCAACAGGATGTTCGAACGTTGCTGCGGCGTGGTGCGCGACCAGCCGGTAAACGCCCGGTGGGCGGCGAGAATGGCGGCTTCGACCTGCTCGGTGCTGGCTTCTGCGATGTGGGTCAGCACTTCCCCGGTGGCGGGGTTGAGGATCGGCTCGACAAAGCCCTGGCCTGCGACCAATTCACCATCGATCAGTAATGCGGTGAACAACGGAGTCTGCGCGCCAGTCATTTTTCGAGGTCTCTTTTCTTGTATGGCCATGGTGCTCCCGGTGACTGGGGGCCCGACCTTGTCTTATTGAAGTAGAGACTAGAGGCCTGGGCTGAGGACGACAAATACCAAATACTGAAAGCGGCGTTCGATTAAATAGATGGCTTGCGCCCGGCGTGGGGTTGTTCCCGGGCAACCGTCAGGAACGGGTCGACCAGCGCCGGGCGGGCGGTACCACGGCGCCATGCAAGGCCCACGTCGAGGGTCTGGCTCAGATCGGCGAGGGGGCGCGCCTCGATGATGTCGCCTTCCAGCGACCACGGGCGGTAAGTCATGTCCGGCTGGATCGACACCCCAAGTCCGGCCGCCACCAGGCTGCGCACCGCTTCGGTGGAGGCGGTGCGTAAGGTGATGCGCGGTTGCAGGGAGGCTGCTGACCACATGCGCTGGGCATTGCGGTCCATCTCGTCGACATTCAATTGAATCAGCGGCTCGCGGGCGACATCGGCGAGGTTGATGCTGTCGTGTTCCAGCAGCGGATGCTGGGCCGGCAGCCACAGGCGATGGGGCGAGTGGGTGAGGACCTCGGTCTGCAAGGCGTGGCGGTCTTCGAGATTGGACAGAATCAACACCCCGACATCGATTTCGCCGCTGACCAGCAAGTGCTCGATGTACGGACGCTCGTCTTCCATCACGCGGATGTCGACGTTGGGGTAAGCGCGCTGGAAGCGGGTGAGCAGATCCGCCAGGTAGTAACCGGCCACCAGGCTGGTCACGCCGACGATCAGTTGGCCGGCGACTTGGTCGGTGCTCTGTTGCAGGCTGCGCTTGGCGTTGTCGACGGTGGCCAGAATCAGGTGCGCCTGACGCAGGAACTGGTGCCCCTGGTGGGTCAGGGTCATGCCTTTGGCGTGGCGGTTGAACAGGTTGACGCCGATCTCCTGCTCAAGTTGCTGGATCGCCAGGGTCAACGTGGATTGAGAAATGAACACCGCTTGGGCTGCGGCCGAAATCGAGCCGGTTTCGGCCACGGCAATGAAGTGCCGGATCTGACGCAAGGTCATCATGGTGAAAATACCCGGTGGGCTGTTTTTATAGATTTGCCCGAGTGTATATCGTTTTTATCGATGGCAAAGCCTGAGTGCTGATCGGTTGGCAACAGGTGAGCAACATCTGGAAGCACTCTTGCGGGCGAGGGCGGGGCACTTTCGAACTAGGCTGATGGCCTTATGAGTCTGGTTAAAACCCTTGTCTGGAGGCAGAAAATGAACACCCGTGGTTTGCTCGATCAACTCCTCAAGTCCGGTCAGGATCTGTTGCAAAACAAGGCGAGCGGTGCTCAGCACAAGGGCTCCGGCTCGCCCAAAAGTGCACTGGGCAGTTTGCTGGGCGGCAGTTCTGGTGGGCTCGGCAATTTACTCTCCGGCGCCGGTGGTGGGGCGCTGGCTGCCGGGGCAATGGGCCTGCTGCTGGGCAACAAGAAAGCCCGGCAGTTTGGCGGCAAGGCACTGACTTACGGCGGCCTCGCCGCGTTGGGCGTTCTGGCTTACAAGGCTTATGGCAACTGGCAGGCCCAGCAGGGCACGGCCCCACAAACCGCGCCGCAGACCCTCGACCGCTTGCCGCCCGCACAGGCCGAGCAACACAGCCAGGCCATCCTCAAGGCACTGGTGGCGGCGGCCAAGGCGGACGGTCATGTTGATGAGCGCGAGCGTGCGTTGATCGAGGGCGAATTCATCAAGCTCGACAACGATCAGGAACTGCAACGCTGGCTGCACGCCGAACTGAACAAACCGCTGGACCCGGCCGATGTCGCCCGCGCCGCCAGCACCCCGGAAATGGCCGCCGAAATGTACATCGCCAGCGTCATGCTGGTGGACGAAGAGAACTTCATGGAAAAGTCCTACCTCGACGAACTGGCGCGCCAGCTCAAGCTGGAACCGGGATTGAAGCTGGAGCTGGAAAAACAGGTGCGTCAGGCTTCGATGTAAGTTGCCACGCCGCCTTCGCGAGCAGGGATTTGCTGCGAACCTGGCCTCTGGGTGCTGCGCCGGGAAAATGTGGGAGCGAGCCTGCTCGCGAAGCGTTTCAGCAGCACCCTATCCCCCAATGACCAATCCACGGTCCATTTCTGCCAAATCAACACTGGCAACCCTCACCCCATCTAGCGGAAAGTCCCATTCCAGAGCCCGTCATGTTTTTTTGCGATCAAGGTGGGGCTGTGAGCATCCGTCTTATAAATGAAACACGGCCCTCGGCTATACTCCCCTCCATTTGAATGGCCCCGAGGACTGACTGTGAAGAACTGGACGTTACGCCAACGCATTTTGGCGAGCTTTGCGGTGATTATCGCGATCATGCTGTTGATGGTCGTGGTGTCGTTTTCCCGGCTGTTGAAGATCGAATCCAGTGAAGAAACGGTCCGCACCGACGCGGTTCCGGGAGTGTATTTCAGCTCGATGATCCGCAGTGCCTGGGTCGACAGTTATGTCATGACCCAGCAGATCGTCGGCCTGTCAGGGCATCGCGAGATGACCAGCGCCGATCTGGAGCTGTACAAGAGTTTTGAAGAGCGCTTGGGCCAGGAAATAGCCAACTATCAAGGCACTATTTTCGACCCGGCGGATAAAGCCTCCTTCGACGAGTTCGAGGTGCGTCACCAGGCCTTCAATAGTGAGCTGAAGAACGTCATCGACCTCTATCAGCGCAAAGAGTACGAGCAAGCACGTGTGGCGCTGGAACAAAAGCTCGCGCCGGCCTGGGTCAATGGTCGCAAGCAGTTGAATGGAGTGATCGAGCGTAACCGCGCTCAGGCAGAAAACTCCACGCTGGCCATTGGTGATGCGGTCACCGCAGCCAAGATCAGCATGGGCATTTCGCTGCTGGTCGCGATCATTGTCGCGAGCCTCTGTGGGTTGTTGCTGATGCGCGCCATCATGGCGCCGATGAATCGCATCGTGCAGATCCTTGAAGTCATGCGCACGGGTGACCTCAGTAGTCGCCTGAACCTTGAGCGCAAGGACGAGTTCGGTGCCGTGGAAACCGGCTTCAACGACATGATGACCGAGCTGACGTCGCTGGTGTCCCAGGCCCAGCGCTCGTCGGTGCAGGTCACCACCTCGGTGACTGAAATCGCCGCCACGTCCAAGCAGCAGCAGGCGACCGCCACCGAAACCGCCGCCACCACCACCGAAATCGGCGCGACCTCGCGGGAAATCGCCGCGACGTCCCGCGATCTGGTGCGCACCATGACCGAAGTCTCCACCGCCGCCGACCAGGCCTCGGTGCTGGCCGGTTCCGGGCAGCAAGGCCTGGCTCGCATGGAAGACACCATGCACTCGGTGATGGGCGCGGCCGATCTGGTCAACGCCAAACTGGCGATCCTCAATGAGAAGGCCGGCAACATCAACCAGGTGGTAGTGACCATCGTCAAGGTCGCTGACCAGACCAACCTGCTGTCGCTGAATGCCGCCATCGAGGCCGAGAAGGCCGGTGAGTACGGTCGCGGTTTTGCCGTGGTTGCTACCGAAGTGCGGCGTCTGGCGGACCAGACTGCCGTGGCTACGTACGACATCGAACAGATGGTCCGCGAGATCCAGTCGGCGGTATCGGCCGGGGTCATGGGCATGGACAAGTTCTCTGAAGAAGTGCGCCGTGGCATGTCCGAAGTGCAGCAGGTCGGCGAGCAGCTGTCGCAGATCATCCACCAGGTTCAGGCGCTGGCGCCGCGGGTGTTGATGGTCAACGAAGGCATGCAGGCCCAGGCCACCGGTGCCGAGCAGATCAACCACGCGCTGGTGCAGTTGGGTGATGCCAGCAGCCAGACTGTCGAGTCCCTGCGCCAGGCCAGCTTTGCTATTGATGAACTGAGCCAGGTGGCCGTGGGGCTGCGTAGCGGCGTCTCGCGATTCAAAGTCTGATGAGTGAACTGTCGGCCAAACGCGGCGTGGAGCCAGCGTCGAAACAGGCACTGTTCCTGGTGTTCCGTATCGGCGAAGAACGCTATGCACTGCAAGCCACCGAGGTGGTCGAAGTGCTGCCGCGCCTGCCATTGAAACCCATCCCCAGGGCGCCAGCCTGGGTGGCAGGGGTGTTTGCCTATCGCGGCGCGGTGGTGCCGGTGATCGACCTCAGTGCGCTGACCTTCGGGCAACCGGCACAGGCGCGCACCAGTACCCGGCTGGTGCTGGTGCATTACCGACCGGATGACGCCCGGACCGCACAGCAACTGGGGCTGATTCTTGAGCAGGCGACCGATACCCTGCGCTGCGCCCCGGAGGATTTTCAGCCTTATGGCCTGGACAACCGTCAGGCGCCGTACCTGGGGCCGGTGCGCGAAGACGCGCAGGGGTTGCTGCAATGGGTGCGGGTGGCGGACTTGCTCGACGCCCAGGTTCAAGCGCTGTTGTTCCCGACGCCGCCGCTGGACCTGACGGCGCTGGAGGCGCAGTCATGAGCAGCGATCAGCGGTTTTTCGATTTTCTCAAGGAGCGTATCGGCCTGGACGTGGCGTCCGTAGGCCCGGCGATCATCGAGCGGGCGGTCCGCCAGCGCAGCACCGCCCAGCGTGCGATGAGCACCGATGAGTACTGGCATCTCCTGCAAGGCTCGCGCGACGAACAACAGGCATTGATCGAAGCGGTGATCGTCCCGGAAACCTGGTTTTTCCGTTACCCGGAATCGTTCGCCACCCTGGCGAAACTGGCGAGCAAGCGCCTGGCTGAAATCAACGGCATGCGCGCCCTGCGAATCCTCAGCCTGCCATGTTCCACCGGCGAAGAGCCGTACTCCATCGCCATGGCCCTGTTCGATGCCGGGCTCGCGCCGCATCAGTTCAAGGTCGACGGGCTGGACGTCAGCCCGCTGTCGGTTGCGCGCGCCAAGCGTGCGCTGTACGGCAAGAACTCCTTTCGCGGGCAAGTGACGAACTTTCGCGAGCGTCACTTCAGCGCTGAAGAAGACGGCGAGCGTCTCAGCGAACGGGTGCGCGAGCAGGTGCGTTTGCAGGTCGGCAATCTGCTGGACCCAACACTGCTGGCCAACGAGCCCGCCTATGACTTTGTCTTCTGCCGCAACCTGTTGATCTATTTCGACCAGCCGACCCAGCAGCAGGTCTTCGAAGTGCTCAAGCGCCTGACCCATGTCGACGGCGTGCTGTTTATCGGCCCGGCCGAGGGCAGTTTGCTGGGACGCTTGGGCATGCGCTCGATCGGTATACCCCAGTCGTTTGCCTTCAGCCGCCATAGCGAGCCTGAGCCCGAACCGCTGCAGCGTTTCGTGGCGCCACCCCTGCCGGTACGCCAACCGGTGCGCAGCGTGACGCCGCCCGTGCGCAACCGGCCCTTTTCCACACTCGCTCCCGTGCCCGCGCTGAACCGTGCGCCAGTGCCTGCCAGCGATGCGGCGACCCTGCTCGCGAGCATTGCCGCGTTGGCCGACGAAGGTAAAAGTGCCGAAGCACGCATCGCGTGTGAGCAGTACCTGAGCAGCCACGAGCCGGTGGCCCAGGTATTTTACTGGTTGGGCCTGCTCAGCGATGTCGCGGGCAGCGCCCTCGAAGCCCAAGGTTTTTATCGCAAAGCCCTGTATCTGGAGCCCCAGCACCCGGAAGCCCTGATGCACCTGGCGGCGTTGCTGGCGTCCCAGGGCGATGCCGCGGGAGCCCGTCGCTTGCAGGAACGCGCCGCCCGCAGTGAACGCACCGCTGACAGTGAGGGCAAACGATGATCGGTTCTGTTTCGTTGAACGTCACCCATGACGATGCCCAGGCGATTGACGACTGCTGGAACCGCATCGGCATCCACGGTGACAAGTCGTGCCCGCTGCTGATCGAACACATTCATTGCCGCAACTGTGCGGTGTATTCCGCTGCTGCCACGCGTTTGCTCGACCGCTATGCCTTGCAGCAGGACGACCGCGTCCAGGTGTCGGCCGCTGTCGAAACCGATGTGGCGACCCGCTCACTGCTGATGTTTCGCCTGGGCGAGGAATGGCTGGGACTGGCCACGCGAACCCTGGTGGAAGTCGCGCCGTTGCAACCGGTCCACTCCTTGCCGCACCAGCGTTCGCGCGCGTTGCTGGGTGTTGCGAACGTGCGGGGTGCGCTGGTGGCGTGCCTGTCGCTGGTCGAACTGCTTGGGCTTGAGGCGACCGACAGCGTTGCCACGGGCTCGCGCGTGATGCCGCGCATGCTGATTATCGCCGCCCACGGTGGTCCGGTGGTGGTGCCGGTGGATGAGGTCGACGGGATTCATGCCATTGACGAGCGCATCCTTAACGCTGCATCCCTCTCCGGCACGCAGGCCAGTGCCAAATACACCCGTGGCGTGTTGCCGTTCAAGGGGCGCAGCCTGCGCTGGCTGGATGAAGAGCAATTGCTGTCCGCCGTGACCCGGAGCCTGACATGACCCCCGATCAAATGCGCGACGCATCGTTGCTGGAGCTGTTCAGCCTGGAGGCCGAGGCCCAGACCCAAGTGCTGAGTGCAGGCTTGCTGGCGCTGGAGCGCGACCCGACTCAGGCCGATCACCTTGAGGCCTGCATGCGCGCCGCGCACTCGCTCAAGGGCGCCGCGCGGATTGTCGGCGTGGACGCCGGGGTCAGCGTCGCTCATGTGATGGAAGACTGCCTGGTCAGTGCCCAGGAAGGTCGCCTGGGCCTGCAAGCCGAACACATCGATGCCTTGCTGCAAGGCACCGACTTGCTGATGCGTATTGCGACCCCCGGCACCGAGGTCGATGCGGGGGCCATTGAGGCCTACGTCGCGTTGATGGCGCAGTTGCTCGATCCGTCGGCCGTGGTGGTTGCAGCGTCGATCATCGAAACGGTTGCCCCGGTGATGGCCGAGTTGCAACTCGGCGCACCAGCGATTGAGCACGATACCCTGCCTGCGGATGCCGAACCGGCCAGCGTTATTGACGCACCGGGTAAAGCCAGGCGGGTCACCGAGGGGGGCGAGCGGGTGTTGCGGGTGACCGCCGAACGCTTGAACAGCCTGCTCGACCTGTCGAGCAAGTCGCTGGTCGAAACCCAGCGACTCAAACCGTACCTCGCGACCCTGCAACGCCTCAAGCGTATACAGAGCAACAGCCTGCGGGCCCTGGAAAACCTTAACGTGCACCTCAAGGAGCACGCGTTGAGCCTTGAGGCCCAGGAATCCCTGAACGATGCCCGACGCTTGCTGGCCGAGTCCCAGCAGGTGCTGGCGGAGAAAACCGCCGAGCTCGACGAGTTTGGCTGGCATGCCAGTCAACGCGCACAGGTGCTGTATGACACCGCGCTGGCCTGTCGCATGCGGCCCTTTGCCGATGTGCTGGCCGGGCAGGTGCGCATGGTCCGCGACCTGGGCCGCAGCCTGGGCAAGCAGGTACGGCTGGAGGTCGAGGGCGAAAAGACTCAGGTCGACCGCGACGTGCTGGAAAAGCTCGAAGCACCGCTGACTCACTTGCTGCGCAACGCAGTCGACCACGGCATCGAAATGCCCGAACAGCGCCTGCTGGCCGGTAAACCCGCCGAAGGCCTGATCCGCCTGCGAGCCTCGCACCAGGCCGGGCTACTGGTGCTGGAGCTCAGCGATGACGGCAACGGCGTTGACCTGGAGCAGGTGCGTCGCAGCATCGTCGAGCGTCAGTTGTCGCCCGCCGAGACGGCGGCGCAACTGAGCGAAGAAGAGTTGCTGACCTTTCTGTTCCTGCCCGGGTTCAGCCTGCGTGACAAGGTCACCGAAGTGTCCGGACGTGGCGTCGGCCTGGACGCGGTTCAGCATATGGTCCGCCAGTTGCGCGGGGCGGTGGTGCTGGAGCAGACGGCGGGCGAGGGCAGTCGTTTCCATCTCGAAGTGCCGCTGACGCTGTCGGTGGTGCGCAGCCTGGTGGTCGAGGTCGGCGAGGAGGCCTACGCGTTTCCGCTGGCTCACATCGAACGCATGTGCGACCTGGAGCCTGACGACATCGTTCAGGTCGAGGGCCGTCAGCATTTTTGGCACGAAGGCCGGCATGTCGGCCTGGTGGCGGCCAGCCAGTTGTTGCAGCGCCCGGCGAACCAGGCCCCGCAAGCGACCCTCAAAGTGGTGGTCATTCGCGAGCGCGATGCGGTGTATGGCGTGGCGGTCGAGCGCTTTGTCGGCGAGCGCACGCTGGTAGTGTTGCCGCTGGATGAGCGTCTGGGCAAGGTGCAGGACATTTCCGCCGGGGCCTTGCTCGATGACGGCTCTGTGGTGCTGATCGTCGATGTCGAAGACATGCTGCGTTCGGTGGATAAACTGCTCAATACCGGGCGTCTTGAGCGTATTTCCCGCCAGAGCCAGCAGGCCGCGCACGTGGCCCGCAAGCGGATTCTGGTGGTCGACGACTCGCTGACGGTGCGCGAATTGCAGCGCAAGCTGTTGCTCAATCGCGGCTACGATGTGGCGGTGGCCGTGGACGGCATGGACGGCTGGAACGCCCTGCGCGCCGAGAACTTCGACCTGCTGATCACCGACATCGACATGCCGCGCATGGACGGTATCGAACTGGTGACCTTGCTGCGTCGCGACAACCGTTTGCAATCGCTGCCGGTGATGGTGGTCTCCTACAAGGACCGCGAAGAAGATCGACGCCGTGGACTGGACGCCGGAGCCGACTATTATCTAGCCAAAGCCAGTTTTCATGACGACGCCCTGCTTGATGCAGTGGTTGAGCTCATAGGAGGAGCGCGGGCATGAAGATCGCTATCGTCAACGACATGCCCATGGCCGTCGAGGCCCTGCGCCGAGCCTTGGCGTTTGAGCCGGCGCATCAGGTGGTGTGGGTGGCGAGCAATGGCCTTGAGGCGGTGCAGCGTTGCGCCGAACTGACCCCGGACCTGATTCTGATGGACCTGATCATGCCGGTGATGGACGGCGTGGAGGCGACCCGGCGGATCATGGCCGATACCCCGTGTGCCATCGTCATTGTGACCGTCGACCGTGAACAGAATGTCCACCGGGTGTTCGAGGCCATGGGCCACGGCGCACTCGATGTGGTCGACACCCCGGCACTTGGCGCAGGGGACCCGAAGGACGCGGCGGCGCCGTTGCTGCGCAAAATCCTTAATATTGGCTGGCTGATCGGTGAGCGCGGTAATCGCGTGCGCTCGGCGCCTGCGGCCCTGCGCAGCATGGGCCAGCGGCACAGCCTGGTGGCCATCGGTTCGTCTGCGGGCGGCCCGGCGGCGCTTGAGGTTTTGCTCAAGGGCCTGCCCCGCGATTTTTCGGCGGCGATTGTGCTGGTCCAGCACGTCGATCAGGTGTTTGCCGCCGGCATGGCCGAATGGCTCAGCAGTGCCTGTGGCCTCAAGGTGCGTTTGGCCCAGGAGGGCGAGCCACCGCAAAGCGGCACGGTGTTGCTTGCAGGCACCAATCACCATATACGTCTGTTGAGAAATGGCACGCTGGCGTATACCGCCGAGCCGGTCAACGAGATTTATCGGCCCTCGATCGACGTGTTTTTCGAAAGTGTGGCCACTTACTGGAATGGCGATGCGGTCGGCGTACTGCTGACGGGCATGGGCCGCGATGGTGCACAGGGATTGAAACTGATGCGCCAGCAAGGGTATTTGACCATTGCGCAGGATCAGCACAGCAGTGCGGTGTACGGCATGCCGAAAGCGGCTGCGGCCATCGACGCGGCAGTGGAAATTCGCCCACTGGACAAGATTGCGCCACGATTGCTGGAGATATTCGCCAAATGACGCTCATCATCCGCTGTCCTGGCTCAGGTAGAAATTCAGGTGACCGCACATGAATGATTTACAGCTCGACGATTTCAAAACCGATGAAAATGCCGCGATGGTGCTGTTGGTCGATGACCAGGCAATGATCGGTGAGGCGGTTCGCCGCGGGTTGTCGAACGAGGAAAACATCGACTTCCATTTCTGTGCCGACCCCCATCAGGCGGTTGCCCAGGCTGTTCGCATCAAGCCGACGGTGATCCTCCAGGACCTGGTCATGCCGGGGCTGGACGGTCTGACGCTGGTGCGCGAGTACCGCAATCACCCGGCCACCAAGGACATTCCGATTATTGTCCTGTCGACCAAGGAAGACCCGCTGATCAAGAGCGCGGCATTCGCGGCGGGTGCCAACGATTACCTGGTCAAGCTGCCGGACAACATCGAGCTGGTGGCCCGCATTCGCTATCACTCCCGTTCCTACATGACCCTGTTGCAGCGCGATGCAGCTTACCGGGCGCTGCGTGTCAGCCAGCAGCAGTTGCTCGACACCAACCTGGTGCTGCAACGGCTGATGAACTCCGACGGCCTGACCGGGCTTTCGAACCGCCGGCATTTCGACGAGTACCTGGAGCTGGAGTGGCGAAGGGCGCAGCGCGATCAGATACAGCTGTCGTTGCTGATGATCGATGTTGACTACTTCAAATCCTATAACGACAGCTTCGGCCATCTGGCGGGCGATGAAGCCCTGCGCAAGGTCGCCGACACGATCCGCGACGCGAGCAGCCGACCGTCGGACCTGCCCGCGCGTTACGGCGGCGAGGAGTTTGTCCTGGTGCTGCCCAACACCTCGCCGGGCGGAGCACGGCTGGTGGCGGAAAAGCTCCGTCAGACCGTGGCCGCGCTGAACATTCCGCACGTCTACCCGGCCGAGGGCGCGAGCCTGACCATCAGCATCGGGCTCTCGACCATGACCCCGCAGCCGGGCAGTGATTGCCGGCAATTGATCTCGGCGGCAGACAAGGGCCTGTACCTGGCCAAGAACAATGGGCGCAATCAGGTGAGGGTCGAATGAGCCAATGGGTTCATTCGTTGCTAAAGCCGCCAGGCGGGCTGCCGTGACAGTCTGATTACGTTATACTCGCCGGCTTTCAAAAGTTCGCCAACGAGTGCTGCCCGCCATGGAAATCAACCCGATCCTTAACAGTATCAAGGACCTGTCCGAGCGCTCCGAAACTATTCGGGGGTATCTTTGACTACGATCAAAAGCATGAGCGTCTGACTGAAGTCAATCGCGAGCTTGAAGATCCGAATGTCTGGAACAACCCGTCGTACGCTCAGGAACTGGGCCGCGAGCGGTCCCTGCTGGCTCAGATCGTCGAAACCCTCGACGAAATGCACACCGGCCTGGCCGACGCCAAAGACCTGCTGCTGATGTCCGCCGAAGAAGAAGACCAGGCTGCCGTCGATGACGTCGCTGCCGAAGTCGAGCGTCTGCGCGAGGCCTTGGAAAAACTCGAATTCCGTCGCATGTTCAGCGGTGAGATGGACGCCAACAACGCTTACCTGGATATCCAGGCCGGCTCTGGCGGTACCGAGGCTCAGGACTGGGCCAACATCCTGCTGCGCATGTACCTGCGCTGGGCGGACAAACGCGGTTTCGATGCCACGATCATGGAACTGTCCGCCGGTGAAGTCGCCGGGATCAAGGGCGCGACGGTGCACATCAAGGGCGAATACGCCTTTGGCTGGTTGCGTACCGAAATCGGCGTACACCGCCTGGTGCGCAAGAGCCCGTATGACTCGGGCAACCGTCGCCACACCTCGTTCTCGGCTGTGTTCGTGTCGCCGGAAATCGATGACAACATCGAAATCGACATCAACCCGTCGGACCTGCGCATCGACACCTACCGTTCCTCCGGTGCCGGTGGTCAGCACGTAAACACCACCGACTCGGCCGTACGTATTACTCACGTACCGACCAACACCGTGGTCAGTTGCCAGAACGAACGCTCCCAGCACGCCAACAAAGACACCGCGATGAAAATGTTGCGGGCGCGCTTGTACGAGCAGGAAGTGCAGAAACGCAATGCCGCCTCGCAAGCCCTGGAAGACACCAAGTCCGACATTGGCTGGGGTCACCAGATCCGCTCCTATGTACTTGATGCGTCGCGAATCAAGGATTTGCGCACTAACATCGAACGCAGCGACTGCGACAAGGTGCTCGACGGCGACATCGACGAATACCTGGTGGCCAGCCTTAAACAGGGCCTGTAAACCACCAGTCAAGACCTTAAGTCCCCCGTCATCGGCGGGGGCAACGAACCTGTGATGGAATTTTTAAAGACATGAGCGACCTAGAACTCGACCCGCAAGCCCTGCAACAGGAAGAAAACTCCCTGATCGCCCTGCGCAAGGAAAAGCTGGCTGCCGAGCGCGCCAAGGGCAATGCCTTCCCGAACGACTTCCGTCGCGAAAACTACTGCGATGACTTGCAGAAGCAGTACGCGGACAAGACCAAGGAAGAGCTCGCAGAGGCTGCAATCCCGGTCAAGGTTGCCGGTCGCATCATGCTCAACCGTGGCTCGTTCATGGTGATCCAGGACATGACCGGTCGCATCCAGGTTTACGTCAACCGTAAAACCCTGTCCGAAGAAACCCTGGCCGCAGTGAAAACCTGGGACATGGGCGACATCATTGCCGCTGTGGGCACCCTGGCCCGCTCCGGCAAGGGCGACCTGTACGTTGAAATGACCGAAGTGCGCCTGCTGACCAAGTCGTTGCGCCCACTGCCGGACAAGCACCATGGCCTGACCGACACCGAGCAGCGCTATCGCCAGCGCTACGTCGACCTGATCGTCAACGAAGACGTGCGCCAGACCTTCCGCGTGCGTTCGCAAGTCATCGCCCACATCCGCAGCTTCCTGATGCAGCGTGACTTCCTGGAAGTCGAAACGCCGATGCTGCAAACCATTCCTGGCGGTGCGGCGGCCAAGCCGTTCGAGACTCACCACAACGCGTTGGACATGGAAATGTTCTTGCGTATCGCGCCTGAGTTGTACCTCAAGCGGCTTGTTGTGGGTGGGTTTGAAAAGGTGTTCGAGATCAACCGCAACTTCCGTAACGAAGGTGTTTCGACTCGTCACAACCCTGAATTCACCATGTTGGAGTTCTACCAGGCCTACGCCGACTACGAAGACAACATGGACCTGACCGAAGAACTGTTCCGCGAGCTGGCGCAGCTGGTTCTGGGCAGCACCGACGTGCCGTACGGCGACAAGGTGTTCCACTTCGGCGAGCCGTTCGTGCGCCTGTCGGTGTTCGACTCGATCCTCAAGTACAACCCTGAGCTGACCGCCGATGATCTGAACGACATCGACAAGGCCCGCGCCATCGCCAAGAAAGCCGGCGCCAAGGTGCTGGGCTTCGAAGGCCTGGGCAAGCTGCAAGTGATGATTTTCGAAGAGTTGGTCGAGCACAAGCTGGAACAGCCGCACTTCATCACCCAGTATCCGTTCGAAGTGTCGCCGCTGGCCCGTCGCAACGATGACAACCCGAACGTCACCGACCGTTTCGAGCTGTTCATCGGTGGCCGTGAAATCGCCAACGCTTACTCCGAGTTGAACGACGCGGAAGATCAGGCTGAGCGCTTCATGGCGCAGGTGGCCGACAAGGACGCCGGCGACGACGAAGCCATGCACTACGACGCCGACTTCGTTCGCGCGTTGGAGTACGGCATGCCGCCAACGGCGGGTGAAGGGATCGGCATCGACCGTCTGGTGATGCTGCTGACCAATTCACCGTCGATCCGCGACGTGATCCTGTTCCCGCACATGCGGCCGCAAGCGTAAGTGTTTCGATAAATAAGCCGCCTAATTCAGGCGGCTTTTTATTGCCTGTCTGGTACAAACGTATCAATTGGTTACTTTTGAAGTAAGAGAGGAATACCTGTCGTGAATCGCGCAATTGCTGAAGAAGGTGCAGCGGGTATCGCCACTGCGGTCGCTGAAAGTGTTCAGTACCAAGGCCGCAAGGCCAGCCGACAGGGCAGCGAGCAGCGCCGACAGGAAATTCTCGACGCGGCGATGCGCATTGTCGTGCGCGATGGCGTGCGGGCCGTACGCCACCGTGCCGTGGCGGCCGAGGCCTGCGTGCCGTTGTCGGCCACCACGTATTACTTCAAGGACATCGATGACCTGCTCACCGATACCTTCGCCCAATACGTCGAGCGCAGCGCGGCGTTCATGGCCAAGCTGTGGGCCAACAATGAAGGTCTGCTGCGTGAGCTGGTGGTCAGCGGTGATGGCAGCCCGGAGTCGCGCTCGCAGTTGGCGGACGACATTGCGCGGCTGACGGCGGACTACGTCAGCCGGCAGTTGATCAACCGTCGCGAGCATTTGATGGCCGAACAGGCCTTCCGCCAGGAAGCCTTGCTCAACCCGCGCCTGGCGCTGTTGGTGCGCTCGCACCAGAAAATTCTCCTGCAGGGCACCTGCCAGCTTTTCCAGGTATTGGGTTCACGGGAGCCACAGCAGGATGCCAAAGTGTTGACGGCTATAATCGGACGGATGGAATATCAGGGCCTGCTCAACGACGCAGAGCCGCTGGGCGAGGAAGACATGCTCGGTATCCTCAACCGGTACATGCATTTGGTCCTCGCGTCGGTGTAACGATCAGCAGCATCCCTGTGGGAGCAAGCTTGCTCGCGATAGCTATCTGGCATTCAACATCTGTGTTGCCTGACATGCCGCCATCGCGAGCAGGGTCGCTCCCACAAGGGCCAGTCTTACTAAAGGCTTTAAACAGGAGTTTCGGGTGGACGATTACCAGCAGACGATACGCACCTTGTCCGATCGCATTGTGCTGGCACAGACGCCGATCCGCGTTCTCGATGCGGTCAAGTGGGACGAGAACGTCCGCAAAGGATTCCTGAAGGCCAAGGGCAAGGAAATGCCGGCCGTGGACCGCGACTATTACCTGAACCGGCCACTGTCCTTTGATTCGAGCAAGGTGAAGCTGGAGTTCCAGAACATTGAGCGCGACATCACCCGCCAGCTCGGTCAGTTCAACCCGGTCGGGCAGATCATGCGGCGCATGTGCAAGGAATACCGCATGGTGGTGCGCATGCTTGAAGCGCGTGGCACCGAGGATTTCGGGCTGATTTCCCAGGAGTTGTACGGCGCGGCGTCCGACGCCTTCCACGCCGGCGACCCGACCCTGGCCGACCTTGGCCTGATGATGTCCGATTACCTGAACAACATCGATGGTCGTGGGGATCTCAAGGACGAACCGAAGATCCTCACCGCCAAAGATGCAGTACATCTGCTGCAAACCCGCTTGAACAAAGTGTTCGGTGAGGCCGAGGAAACCATTCGGGTGTTCGAGTCCGACGGGATCGTCGCGGATGCGGCGGCCGGTGCCGATTACATCAAGATCCGCACGGACGCGATGTTCAATGATCGTGATGTACGGGCCCTGGAAGTTCACGAAGGGCTGGTGCACGTAGGCACCACCCTCAACGGCCTGAACCAGCCAATCTGCACCTTCCTGTCCAAGGGGCCGCCGTCGTCAACCGTGACCCAGGAAGGTCTGGCGATTCTGATGGAAATCATCACCTTTGCCTCCTACCCAAGCCGATTGCGCAAGCTGACCAACCGTACCCGTGCCATTCACATGGCCGAGGAAGGCGCGGACTTCTTGCAGATCTTCGAATTCTTCCGCGAGCAAGGCTTCGAGATGGCTGAAAGTTACAGCAATGCCAGCCGGGTTTTCCGTGGTTCGGTGCCCAATGGGCTGCCATTTACCAAAGACTTGTCCTACCTCAAGGGCTTTATCATGGTTTACAACTACATTCAGTTGGCCGTGCGTAAAGGCAAACTTGAGCAGATCCCGTTGCTGTTTTGTGGCAAGACCACCCTGGAAGACATGCGCACCTTGCGTCAGTTGGTGGATGAGGGGCTGGTGGAACCGCCAAAGTACTTGCCGGCGCAGTTTCGCGACATGAACGCGCTGTCGGCCTGGATGTGTTTCTCCAACTTCCTGAATCACCTGAGCCTGGACCGGATCGAGGCGGATTACTCGAATATCCTCTAAGGGCAGCAAGATCCAGTGTGGGAGCGGGCTTGCTCGCGAAAGCAATCTGACATTCAACATTGATGTCGACTGTTACAGCGCTTTCGCGAGCAAGCCCGCTCCCACAGGTTCGTGATTCAACTCATTTATACGGGGTTTCAACGGATGAGAATCCTCGGCATCCTTTACCTTCTCCTGACCCTCGGCGGTTGCAGCTCTTTGCTGTTCTATCCCGATCCCGGTCTGCCGTTTACCCCGCAAAAAGCCGGGCTTGAATACCGCGACATCACCCTGACCACCGCCGATGGCCTGAAACTGCACGCCTGGTGGCTGCCGGCCAAGAACGGCGTGGCGGTCAAGGGCACGGTCCTGCATTTGCATGGCAATGGCGGGAATCTCTCGGGGCATCTGGGCGGTAGCTGGTGGCTGCCCAAGCAAGGTTATCAAGTGCTGCTGATGGATTACCGGGGGTATGGCCTGTCTCAGGGCGCGCCGAGTTTGCCAGCGATCTATCAGGACATTGATGCCGCGTTCAAATGGCTCGATAAAGCGCCTGAGGTCCAGGGCAAACCGCTGGTACTGCTGGGCCAGAGCCTGGGTGGCGCCCTGGCGATTCACTATCTGGTGGAACACCCGGAGCGCCAGCGTCAACTCAAGGCGTTTGTCCTTGATGATGTGCCCGCCAGTTATCGCGATGTCGGCCGTTATGCCTTGAGTACGTCGTGGTTGACCTGGCCGTTTCAGGTGCCGTTGTCCTGGCTGGTGCCGGACGCCGACAGTGCAATCAATGCCATGCCACGGCTCAATGGCGTGCCTAAATTGATCTACCACAGCATTGATGATCCGATCGTGCCTCTTTCCAACGGCATCCGTCTGTATCAAGCTGCGCCCCCGCCGAAAGTGCTGCAATTGACGCGTGGTGGCCACGTGCAGACATTCGCCGACCCGGTCTGGCGAACAGTCATGCTGCGCTACCTAGACGACCCGCAGCATTTCAACGGCCTGCGCCGGTTGGGAGAAATCCCCAACTACCCGGCTCCCCCGAATTCAGAAGTTGAACCCCCAGAGAGTCCGCAATGAGTGAAGAACGTAACGCCATCCCGATGATCATCACTGGTATCTGCAGCATCATCGGCACCGTGGGGTGCCTGTGGTACTACGGCTACCTGCATTTCGCCAAGCCCGAAGACGCGTTGCTGCTCAACGACTTCACCATGCTCAAGACCGTGCCGGGCGAAGACTATAAAGTCTCCCTGCAACCGGCCGCCGAAGTCGCCCAGTGCATCGATGGCGTGCTGGTGCTGTTTGATACCGAGCAAAAAGGTCTGACGGGCGTGTTGGTCAACAGCCAGAAAAAAGCCGTGCGTTGCATGGGGCAGGAAACGCCACAACTGGAGCAGTAACTGCAGTCAAACACCCTTCAGCGCTCACCAAAGAGCTCATGCGGGGGCGAGCTTGCGATGGCAATCATGTTGACCGTTAAACCTGTCTGGCGGGCAAGCCTCGCTGCTCCAGAAAGCAAGCACAAAAACAGCCGCGCCTGATCAAATCAGGCGCGGCTTTTGTACGGGCCGTCCACCTGGAAGTTTTGGGCGTAGGTGCCCATGTTATGGTTGTACAGCGCTCAGGCGCCTCCACGCTATAACAGGCAAGCCCCCGCCATTGGCCTCGAGAAACCTTCGTTGCTCCCACTAAATCGTTGTTTTTAATCAGTGTTTGTCAGGGGATGAATACGCTGAGGAGGGCGAGTGCTTTTTTTCCGAAAACCGGCAAAAAAGGCAGGGTTTACGAGGGCGAGTCAGTGTTTCGGTTTGTCGTTTTGCGACGATAAATCGTGCAGATGACGACGGGACAACGCAAGAAAACGTGGGGTTGGACCGACATCTTCGTACAGCGGATCCCCCTCTTCGTCGGTGGCGATCACCTGTGGGCCCTTAATGTAAGGGAAGCTCGCTTCGAGCTCCTCGAGGGCGGCGCCAATCAGTTCGCCCAGCAGTTCCTCGGGGTGGCGTTTGGGGTACATCTCGGTGAGCGCCGCCAGCCGCGCGGCGGCTTCGACGTCCAGGTGAATGGTATAGCCGGTCTGGGTCAATCGGCCCTTGGCGTTCTCTTCCCAATGCTGGGCAAGCTCACGGATTTTCATGATGACCTCAATGAGCACCTGCTCGTGGCGGGGTGTGATGAGTGTCCGGTGGTGGCCGGTGGCAAGCCTCGGTGCGGCTTACCCTTGAGACTAGCTCTGTTGCCCCAGGTTTAAAGTCAGTTCGTCGCCTGCTTGTAAGAACCCGCTGCGGACGGCACTCTTGGGCTTCAGAGCTTGAGCCTCATAGCCGCACGGATTTCGCTGGAGAACTGCTGATGACTGATATCGATGCACGCTTGCGCGAGGATGTTCACCTGTTGGGTGAGTTGTTGGGCAACACCATTCGTGACCAGTACGGGGAAGGGTTTCTCGACAAGATCGAGCAGATCCGCAAGGGCGCCAAGGCCGACCGTCGCGGTGCCGTGGACGCGCAACTGAGCGCCAGCCTCGATCAGTTGAGCGAGGATGAACTGCTGCCGGTGGCGCGCGCATTCAACCAGTTCCTCAACCTGGCGAACATCGCTGAGCAATATCAGTTGATTCACCGTCGCGAAGAATCCCAGCCAGCGCCGTTCGAGTCGCGGGTGCTGCCCGAGTTGCTTGCCCGCTTGCGCGCTGAAGGTCATGGCGCCGAAACGCTGGCCCGGCAATTGGGGCGGTTGGAGATCGAGCTGGTACTCACCGCGCACCCCACCGAAGTGGCGCGCCGTACCTTGATTCAGAAATACGACGCCATCGCCGCGCAACTGGCGGCGCAGGACCATCGCGACCTGACCAGCGCCGAGCGCGAGCAGATCCGCCAGCGCTTGCAACGGTTGATCGCCGAAGCCTGGCACACCGAAGAAATCCGCCGCACCCGACCCACCCCGGTCGATGAAGCCAAATGGGGCTTTGCAGTGATCGAGCACTCGTTGTGGCAGGCAATTCCCAATTATCTGCGCAAGGCCGATCAGGCCCTGCATGCCGCTACCGGCCTGCGTTTGCCACTGGAAGCGGCGCCGATTCGCTTCGCCTCGTGGATGGGGGGCGACCGTGACGGCAACCCGAATGTCACGGCGGCGGTGACCCGCGAAGTCTTGCTGCTGGCGCGCTGGATGGCCGCCGATCTGTACCTGCGTGATGTCGATCACCTGGCCGCCGAATTGTCGATGCAGCAGGCCAGCGAAGCGCTGCGGGCCAAGGCTGGCGACAGCGCCGAACCTTACCGCGCGGTGCTCAAGCAACTGCGTGAGCGGTTGCGTGCCACTCGCCAATGGGCTCAGGCTTCACTGGCGGGTTCGACACCTGCCAGCGCCGAGGTCCTGCAAAACAACCGTGAGCTGCTGGACCCGCTGGAGCTCTGTTTTCAATCGCTGCACGAGTGCGGCATGGGCGTGATTGCCGATGGCCCGCTGCTCGATTGCCTGCGTCGGGCGGTGACGTTCGGCCTGTTCCTGGTGCGGCTGGACGTGCGTCAGGACGCCTCGCGGCACTCGTCGGCCATGACCGAAATCACCGATTACCTGGGGCTCGGTCGCTATGAAGACTGGGACGAAGAGGCACGCATCCGTTTTCTGTCGGGTGAGCTGAACAATCGTCGGCCATTGTTGCCCGCACACTTCAAACCCTCGGCCGATACCGCTGAAGTGCTGGCGACCTGCCGCGAAATCGCGGCGGCGCCGGGGGCGTCACTCGGCTCCTATGTGATTTCCATGGCGGGCGCCGCTTCCGACGTGCTGGCCGTGCAACTGCTGCTCAAAGAGTGTGGCGTGTTGCGGCCGATGCGTGTGGTGCCATTGTTCGAAACCCTTGCGGACCTGGACAACGCCGGTCCGGTGATCGAAAAGCTCTTGTTGCTGCCCGGCTACCGCTCGCGTTTGCAGGGCCCGCAGGAAGTGATGATCGGGTATTCCGACTCGGCGAAGGACGCCGGCACCACGGCGGCGGCCTGGGCTCAGTACCGGGCGCAGGAGCGTTTGGTGGATATCTGCCGCGAACAGCAAGTCGAACTGCTGCTGTTCCATGGTCGCGGTGGCACCGTGGGCCGTGGCGGCGGCCCGGCGCACGCGGCGATTCTGTCGCAACCGCCGGGGTCGGTGGCGGGGCGCTTCCGCACCACCGAGCAGGGAGAAATGATTCGTTTCAAATTCGGCCTGCCGGACATCGCCGAGCAAAACCTCAACCTGTATCTGGCCGCCGTGCTGGAGGCAACGCTGTTGCCGCCGCCACCGCCGCAGCCGTCCTGGCGCCATCTGATGGACGAACTGGCCGCCGATGGCGTCAGCGCCTATCGCGCCGTGGTGCGGGAAAACCCTCAATTCGTCGAGTATTTCCGCCAGTCCACGCCGGAGCAGGAACTGGGGCGCCTGCCGCTGGGCAGTCGTCCGGCCAAGCGGCGTGCCGGGGGGATTGAAAGCCTGCGCGCCATTCCGTGGATCTTCGGCTGGACCCAGACCCGCCTGATGTTGCCGGCGTGGCTCGGTTGGGAATCGGCGCTGAGCAAGGCGCTGGCGCGTGGCGAGGGCGAGTTGCTGGCACAGATGCGTGAGCAGTGGCCGTTCTTTCGTACCCGCATCGACATGCTGGAGATGGTCCTGGCCAAGGCCGACGCGGACATTGCGCAGTCCTACGATGAGCGATTGGTGACGCCTGACTTATTACCTTTGGGTGTGCATTTACGCGACCTATTGTCGCAGGCGTGTTCCGTGGTGCTGGGCCTGACGGGGCAGTCACAGCTACTGGCCCATAGCCCCGACACCCTGGAGTTCATCCGCCTGCGCAACACCTACCTCGACCCGCTTCATCTATTGCAGGCGGAACTGTTGGCACGCTCGCGGCAACAGGACGTGGCGCAGGGCAGCCCGGTAGAACAGGCGTTGCTGGTGTCTGTGGCAGGGATTGCGGCCGGTTTGCGCAACACCGGCTAAGGTTTTTTGTGCTGCGTCAGGGGCTTGGCGAAGCCCCTGAACGATCGGTACCACAGGCGGGTCGCGGTTGGCAGGCGACACTTTGTTATGGGGTTGCGACTTGGAGCACCTTGGCGCAAGGGCACGACAGGCACGGGTTCGTCCGACTTTCGGCGGCTTGTGTGGGCCGTGCCTGCTGTGTATCTTGATCAGCCTTTGGCCGTTTGGGCGGCCACGACCCTTTTGTTGAGATTGGCCCCACGAGGCGAATCCGAGCGTTTCTAAATAAAAAATTGAGGAGCACATCGATGCGCGTCATTCTGCTGGGAGCTCCCGGGGCCGGTAAAGGTACTCAGGCTAAGTTCATCACTGAAAAATTCGGTATTCCGCAGATCTCCACCGGCGACATGCTGCGTGCTGCGGTCAAGGCTGGCACCGAGCTGGGCCTGATCGCCAAGAGCGTGATGGACAGCGGCGGCCTGGTCTCTGACGAGTTGATCATCAACCTGGTCAAGGAACGCATCAGCCAGGCTGATTGCGTCAACGGTTTCCTGTTCGACGGCTTCCCGCGCACCATCCCCCAGGCTGAAGCCCTGGTGACGGCCGGCGTCGAACTGGACCACGTGGTTGAAATCGCTGTCGACGACGAAGAAATCGTTCAGCGCATCGCCGGGCGTCGCGTTCACGAAGCCAGCGGCCGCGTTTACCACACCGTCTACAACCCGCCGAAAGTCGCGGGCAAGGACGATGTCACCGGCGAAGCGCTGGTACAGCGTAAAGACGACACTGAAGAAACCGTGCGTCATCGCCTGTCGGTCTACCACTCCCAGACCAAGCCGCTGGTGGATTTCTACCAGAAGCTGTCGGTTGCCAAAGGCAAGCCGGTTTACAGCCACATTGCGGGCGTCGGCTCGGTAGAAGCGATCACTGGCAAGGTGCTTGAAGCTCTGAGCTGAGAAAGCTGATTTGCTTTACGTTCAACGGCCCGCTTGCGGGCCGTTGTTGTTTATACTGGCGCACTTTTTCCACCTCTCTTTACGGAAACATCGATGAGCACCTTGCTGGCCCTGGACACCGCGACTGAAGCTTGCTCCGTTGCCTTGCTGCATGACGGCAAGGTCACGAGCCATTACGAGGTGATTCCGCGCCTGCATGCGCAAAAGCTCCTGCCGATGATCCAGCAACTGCTGGCTGACGCGGGCACCACCCTGCAAGCGGTCGATGCGATTGCCTTTGGCCGTGGGCCAGGTGCGTTCACCGGGGTGCGGATTGCCATCGGTGTGGTTCAAGGCCTGGCCTTTGCCCTGGAGCGTCCGGTGTTGCCGGTGTCCAACCTGGCGGTGCTGGCCCAGCGCGCCTATCGTGAACACGGCGCGAGCCAGGTCGCGGCGGCCATCGATGCACGAATGGATGAAGTGTATTGGGGCTGCTACCGCGAAACCGCCGGTGAGATGCGTCTGGTTGGCGCTGAAGCGGTGCTGGCGCCGCAAGTTGCGGCATTGCCGGCGGAGGCTTCGGGCGACTGGTTTGGCGCGGGCACGGGGTGGGGCTATGGCGAGCGAATCGCTGTCACGCTGACTGGCCAGGATGCGGGCATGTTGCCTCACGCCGAAGACTTGCTGACCCTGGCGCGTTTTGCCTGGGAGCGCGGGGAAGCGATCGTGGCCGACGATGCCCAGCCTGTTTACCTGCGCGATAAAGTAGCGACCCCCAAGACCCGGTAGTCCGGGTGCTTTTGTGGCTTTGTGGCAAGGGAGCAAGCTCCCTCGCCACAGGGGCACTGTCGATCGTCGGATTCCAGCGGCTGCTTTTAAACCTTTTCCGGATTCTGTGTTCTAGTTATCACTTGGGTATTTGCACAGCTGCTAATGTGCCGCTAAATTGCCATCATAGAATCCGAGCATGAAATTATGCGCATAGACGGCTTTTCCTCTCAGTCCTACCCCATTAAGCGCAAGCCTCGCAAAGGCAGTGTGGTGGTGGACGAGTCTCTCGAAGACATCGATGGCGAGCAGGAAATCCCCTCCGAAGAGCAACTGGCTGCCCGCGCCGCCAAGGCTTCGGCCCAGCGCCTGAGCAATCTTCCCGCCCGTCAGCAAGACATGATCTACCATCGCGCCATGAGCAAAAGTGCCGCGAGAGCCCTGGCCAGCTACCTGAGCACCGCCGCTTTCGTTGATTGGGACATGGAAGTGCTGGGGCTCGACCTGCACATCTGATGGAGCTGCCTTACTACCTCGGCTGCCCGTCCTGGAGTGAAAACGCCTGGCGCGACTATCTGTATCCACAGAATGCCCGGCCCAATGAGTTTCTCGGTTTCTATTCCCGCGTATTCAACGCCGTGGAAGGCAATACGACCTTCTACGCGCGCCCGGCTGCCGCAACGGTGCAGCGTTGGGCCGAGACAATGCCCGAAGGCTTTCGGTTTACCGCCAAATTTCCTGGCGACATCAGCCATGGCGGCGACTTGCGCGAGCAACTGACTGCCGCCGAAACCTTCGTGCAACTGCTCAGCCCGCTGGGTGAGCGGGTTTCGCCGCTCTGGCTGCAACTGCCCGCCACATTTGCCCCGCAACGGCTGGCGGAGCTGGCCGGTTTCATCGACGGCTTGCAACGGCCGCTGGCGGTTGAAGTGCGCCATCGGGACTTCTTCGCCAAGGGCGATGCCGAGCGCATGCTCAATCGGCTGCTGCGCGACCGTGGCGTCGAACGCATTTGCCTCGACCCACGGGCGCTGTTCAGTTGCACGTCCACCGAACCTTCCGTGCTGCACGCACAGTCCAAGAAACCCCGAGTACCGGCAAGGCCGGCAGCGTTTACCCGGTTCCCGCAGGTGCGTTTCATCGGTCATCCGGTGCTGGAGGCCAACGATACGTTCCTGACGCCGTGGGTCGAGAAAATCGCCCAGTGGATTGAAGAAGGTCGCACGCCTTACATCTTCCTGCACACCGCCGACAACCTGCTGGCCGCCGCCCTGGCTCAGCGTTTTCATGCCCGTTTGATGGCGCGATTGCCTGGCTTGCCGGCCCTGACTGAGTTATACAGAGAACCCGCCGCCGAGCAGCTGGATTTGCTCTGAAGGCGGGTCATTCCCTACTTCAGGAGCCAACCCATGGATGCACAAACCCGTCGAGCTCAGGCGTTCAAGGCACTGCATGAACGTGCAGGGGCTTTTGTTATTCCCAACCCATGGGATGCCGGCTCCGCGAAGATGCTCGCCAGCCTCGGCTATGAAGCGCTGGCGACTACCAGCGCCGGTTATGCCTTCTCTATGGCCCGTCCCGATGGCGGTCTGAAACTGGAAGACACCCTGGCCAATGTTCAGGCGATTGTCGGGGCCAGCGATCTGCCGGTGGCGGTGGACCTGGAAAACGGGTTCGCCGACAGCCCCGAAGGCTGCGCCCAGAGCATTCTGCGCGCCGCTGCTGCCGGTGCCGTCGGCGGTTCGATTGAGGACGCCACTGGCCGCGAAGAGGGCCCGATCTACTGCTTCGAACACGCCGTCGCGCGGGTCGAAGCCGCTGTCGCCGCTGCACGCAGCCTGCCATTCCCGTTCACCCTGACGGCCCGCGCCGAGAATCTTCTGCACGGCAAGCTCGACATCGCCGACACCCTTCGCCGTTTGCAGGCTTTTGCCGAGGCAGGCGCCGATGTGCTGTATGCGCCGGGCCTGCGCAGCGCCGAAGAAGTGCTGGCGGTGGTTCGCGCCGTGGGGCCCAAACCGGTCAATGTGCTGATGTCGGGCGGCCTCAAGTTGAGCGTGGCGCAGTTGAGTGAAATGGGCGTCAAACGAATCAGCGTCGGTTCTGCCATGGCCCGTGCGGCCTACGGGGCGTTTTATCAGGCCGCGCAGGAGATTCAACAGCACGGCACCTTCGGTTTCGCCGACAATGCGCTGCCATTCGGCCAGATCAATCAAATGTTCAAAAACTGATTACAGGATGTTGTCGTGCGGGTTCTGAAAGGGCTGTTGCTGGTGATAGGGGTATTGGGCGCTTTGCTGGTTTGCGTGTGGCGTGGCTGGTTACCGTTGCCAGCGGACTGGAACCCCTGGGCACCGCTGGATGTGCGGGCCAAGCCGAACCTGTTGACCCGTTTCAAGCTCATGCGCCTGCGCGACAACCCGCAATTGTGTGACCAAGTGCTCAGCGGTGCCGGATTGAAGGTGACTCGCCAATCCGACAGCCCTGCGGATGTCGCTTGCCCGCTGACCAACACCTTGCGCGTGCAAGGCGCTCAGGTGGCGCTGAGCAGCAGTTTCCTCGCCAGTTGCCCCTTGGCCGTGGCGTTCGTGCTGTTCGAGCGCCACGCGCTGCAACCGGCAGCACAGGCCATCTATGGGCAGCCAGTGGCGCGGGTCGATCATCTGGGCAGCTTTGCCTGTCGCAACATGTACAACCGGGAGAACGGTGCGCGCAGTCAGCATGCGACGGCCAATGCGCTGGACATCGCCGGATTTCGCCTGGCCGATGGGCGCAGTATCAATGTGCTCAGGGATTGGCCGAAGGCCAATGACGACGCCCGTTTCCTGCGCGCTGTACGCGAGGGGGCCTGTGACATGTTCAATGTGGTGTTAAGCCCGGACTACAACGCCGCCCATCGAAATCACTTTCATCTGGATGTCGGGCCGTGGTGGGTCTGCCGCTGAGGGTCAGGCGGCGATGCGCAGGTTCTGCAGGACAATCGGGCGAGCCCAGCCATTGTCGAAGTCGAGGTTTTTCTGTTGCTCGATCAGTTCTTCTGGCGGGTAGGGCGGTGCCGGTTTTTCCAGCAGGTCCAGATCGAACTCTGCAATCGGCAGGTACAACGCACGAGGTTGCGGCCCAGGCCCCGGAACCGGTAGCGGTTGGCCGGCGGTCAAGACGATAGGGCGCACCCAGCCGCTTTCGAAGTTCTGTTGTTTCTGCTGCGCGACGATTTCTTCCGGCGGGAACGGCGGCGCCGGTTTGTCGGCCAGGTCCATTTCGAACTCGGCGATCGGCAGGAACAGCGGCTCAGGCGGGCGAATTTCAGTGTCTTTCACGTCGCATTCGCGCTGTGTGACGATGTGCGCGAGCAGTTCGGCGCCCACGGTCGGTTCGTCTGGGCTGTCAATCGCGACCGGTGGGTATTGGGCTGGAGCAGGCGCAGCATCGCCCAACTGATCGGCCAGGGCCTGGGCAAAAAAATCCTGCCACAGGTGACTGACACCGCTCAGTGCTTGGGAATTACGCAGGCCATAATCGCCGTAGGGCGAGATGTAGCCTACTGATGTGCGTTGAATGTCTGACATTTCTCTCGGTCGACGCTCAGCTCTGGCAAAATGCTCGATAGTTTTGTTATCGGCCGTTTTTGCCGATCATTAATTTTTTGAGTGTGTTTTCTGATGAGTGAGCAACCTGCGGCCAGCCGCATCAAAGTTCAGGCCCTGGCCGCGACGTTTCAGGCCCAGGCCGAGCAATGGGCCGAACGCCTGGGCCTGCCTTTGCAGCTGGACGATGCGGAATTTGCCTTGCAGGTCGGCGAGCAGGGTTTGCAGTTGCAACAATTGGGGCCAGACGCGCCCGGCGCAGTGCGGGTGGACTTCGTCGAGGGCGGCGCGGCTCATCGCCGGTTGTACGGCGGCGGGAGCGGGCAGATGATCGCCAAGGCTGTCGGGGTCGCTCAAGGCGTACGGCCCAAGGTGCTGGATGCCACGGCGGGGTTGGGCAAGGATGGTTTCGTGCTCGCGAGCCTGGGCTGCGAGATGAGCCTGATCGAGCGTCAGCCGCTGATCGGTGCGTTGCTGGAGGATGGCCTGGCCCGTGGTGCGGAAGATTTTGAGGTGGCGCCGATTGTGGCGCGCATGCGTTTGCTCAAAGGCAACTCGATCGAGCTGATGAACCATTGGGAAGGCGAGCCACCGCAGGTGATCTACCTTGACCCGATGTTTCCTCATCGTGAGAAAACTGCGCTGGTGAAGAAGGAAATGCGCCTGTTCCGTCCGCTGGTCGGCGATGACCCGGATGCCCCGGCGCTGTTGGCAGCCGCCCTGGCGCTGGCCAGCCACCGGGTGGTGGTCAAGCGCCCACGCAAGGCGCCGTGCATTGACGGGCCGAAACCGAGCCATGCTCTGGACGGCAAATCCAGCCGATACGACATCTACCCGAAGAAAGCGCTTAAGCCTTAAGACCGCGTTGCCCCCTTCGCGAGCAAGCCCGCTCCCACAGTTGACCGCGTTCTTACTTAAAGACATTGGTCCGATGTGGGAGCGAGCCTGCTCGCGATAGCGTCAGCCCAGACGCTAAAAATCTATCAGACGGTTTGCGGGCGATACGCCCGCATGAACAATCCCACCACCTCTTGCACATGGGCCTCGGCTGCATCGCCGGTCGGCGGCTCGCCGCAGCCATAGAGCAAGCGGAAATTACCCGCGCCCTTGAGCATGCAGAAGAAATGCTCGGCAGCATTGAGCGGCTTGTCGATGGTCAGGGCGCCGATCTGGTCGATCTTGATCAGCAAGCGCTCCATCCCTTGCAGCATCCGCTGTGGCCCGGCTTCGAAGAAGATCTGCGAGAGCTTTGGGTCCTGGCTGCCCAGCGCCATGATCAGCCGATGCAGGTTCACCGACTCGTCGCTGTTGATCAGTTGATGAAAGCCCCGCCCGATGTTCAACAGCACGCTCTGTACCGGAATACCCTCGGGCAGTTCGAAGAACAGGTTGGGCAGTTGCTCTTCGCACTTGGCCATCACGGCCGCGGAAAACAGGGTCTCCTTGTCGTTGAAGTGGCTGTAGACCGTCAATTTCGACACGCCGGCTTCAGCAGCTACCGCATCCATGCTGGTACTTGCGTAACCCTTGCTCAGGAAAAGCCGTTTTGCCGCGTCGAGGATGGCCTCGCGCTTGGCCAGGTCTTTGGGGCGGCCGGGACCGCTGGGTGCAGAAAGATTGTTCGACATTCTTCGCTTTAATAATACTGGACTGGTGAGTTTGCTATTAATAACATACCGGTCAGTATAATTATTCCAAGCACCATTAGCGAAAGGTCCTTCACCATGTCCCGCTATGTCCTGCCCCTTGCCCTGCCAGTCACCCTGGCTTTTTTATTGTCTGCGTGCGGCCACGAAGAGCCGGCGCAAGTCACCGTGCGTCCGGCCCTGGTGGTTCAACCAGAGCCTTCGGCACAGGCAATCGACAGTTACCCTGGTGAAGTTCGGGCCCGTTATGAGCCGGACCTGGCGTTTCGCATCGCGGGTAAAGTCAGCCGACGATTGGTCGAGGAAGGTGAGCGGGTCAAGGCCAACCAGCCACTGGCCGAACTTGATCCACAGGACGTGCGCCTGCAACTGGAAGCCACGCGAGCCCAGGTTGCCGCCGCCGAGGCCAACCTGAGCCTGGTGCGCGCCGAGCGTGATCGCTACAAGACTCTGATGGACCGTCAGATGGTCAGCCGCTCGCAGTACGACAATTCCGAAAACCTCTACCGCTCCGGCGAAGCGCGGCTCAAGCAGATCAAAGCCGAATTCGACGTTTCCAATAATCAGGCCAGCTATGCGGTGCTGCGTGCGCCCCAGGATGGCGTGGTGGCCAAGCGTGCCGTGGAAGTCGGGCAAGTGGTGTCGGCCGGGCAAACGGTGTTCACCCTCGCCACCGATGGCGAGCGTGAAGTGCTGATCAGCCTGCCCGAGCAGAGTTTTGGGCGTTTCAAGATCGGTCAGCCGGTGGCGGTGGAACTCTGGACCCAGCCCGGCCAGCGCTTTGCCGGCAGTATTCGCGAGCTGTCGCCGGCCGCCGACCCCAAGTCGCGTACTTTCGCGGCACGGATTACCTTCACCACCGGCAAGGTCCCGGCCGAGCTGGGCCAAAGTGCCCGGGTGTTCATCCAGACCGCCGAGACCGTGCCACTTTCGGTGCCGCTCTCGGCGCTTACCGCTGAAAACGGCGCGACCTATGTGTGGCTCGTCGACGCCCACAACACCCTTAAACGTGCTCCGGTGCGAGTCGGTGCGTTCGGTGAAAAGAACGTGCCGGTGCTCGAAGGCCTCAATCCCGGCGATTGGGTCGTGGCCGCAGGGGTTCATGTGCTCCATGAAGGGCAGCAAGTGCGCCCGGTGGATCGCTCCAACCGCGTGGTCAATCTGGCGGCCAAGGAGTAATCCCCGATGGGTTTCAATCTTTCCGAATGGGCGCTGCGTAACCGCCAGATCGTACTGTTCCTGATGCTCCTGCTGGCGGTTGTTGGCGCCTTGTCCTACACCAAGCTGGGGCAGAGCGAAGACCCGCCGTTCACGTTCAAGGCCATGGTGATTCAGACCAAATGGCCGGGTGCCACGGCCGAGGAAGTCTCGCGGCAAGTCACCGAGCGCATTGAAAAGAAACTGATGGAAACCGGTGAGTACGAACGCATCGTTTCATTCTCGCGCCCCGGCGAGTCCCAGGTGACCTTCATGGCCCGTGATTCGATGCATTCGGCGCAGATCCCGGAGCTCTGGTATCAGTTGCGCAAGAAGGTCGGCGATATCCGCCAGACCTTGCCGCCCGGTATCCAGGGGCCATTCTTCAACGATGAGTTCGGCACCACATTCGGCAACATCTACGCCCTGACCGGCGACGGTTTCGACTACGCCGTGCTCAAGGACTACGCCGACCGCGTCCAGATCCAGTTGCAACGGGTCAAGGACGTCGGCAAGGTCGACTTGTTGGGCCTGCAGGACGAGAAAATCTGGATCGAGCTGTCCAACGTCAAACTGGCGACCCTCGGCTTGCCGTTGGCGGCGGTCCAGCAAGCGCTGGAAGAGCAGAATGCTAAGTCCACCGCAGGCTTCTTCGAGACCACCAGTGAGCGTTTGCAGCTTCGTGTTTCGGGGAATTTCCAGACCGTAGAAGAGATCAAGAGCTTCCCGATCCGCGTCGCTGATCGTACGTTCCGCATCTCTGATGTGGCCGATGTTCGCCGTGGCTTTAACGATCCTCCGGCACCGCGCATGCGCTTCATGGGCGAGGACGCAATTGGTCTCGCGGTGGCCATGAAGGATGGCGGCGATATTCTGGTACTCGGCAAGGCACTGGAGCTGGAGTTCGAACGGATTCAGAAAAACCTCCCGGCCGGCATGCAGTTGCGCAAGGTGTCCGACCAACCGGCGGCGGTCAAAACCGGCGTTGGCGAGTTTGTTCAAGTGCTGGTCGAAGCCCTGGCGATTGTGTTGCTGGTGAGCTTCTTCTCCCTGGGCGTGCGCACCGGCATGGTGGTCGCCTTGGCGATTCCATTGGTGTTGGCGATGACGTTCGCCTGCATGTATTACTTGGGGATCGGCTTGCACAAGATTTCCCTCGGCGCACTGGTGTTGGCCCTCGGGCTGTTGGTGGATGACGCGATCATCGCCGTGGAAATGATGGCGATCAAAATGGAGCAGGGGTACGACCGGATCCGCGCCGCCAGTTATGCCTGGACCAGCACCGCGTTCCCGATGCTCACGGGGACGTTGATTACGGCCGCAGGTTTCCTGCCGATTGCTACCGCGCAGTCGGGCACCGGCGAATACACCCGCTCGATCTTCCAGGTGGTGACCATCGCGCTGTTGGCATCGTGGATCGCTGCCGTGGTGTTTGTGCCGTATCTGGGGGAAAAGCTCCTGCCGGACCTGGCGAAAATTCACGCCGCCAAACATGGTGCCGGTCAGCCGGACCCGTATGCCACGCCGTTTTATCAGCGGGTTCGACGGCTGGTGGAGTGGTGCGTGCGTCGGCGCAAAACCGTCATTGCACTGACTATCGTGCTGTTCGTGGCCTCGGTGGTGCTGTTCCGTTTTGTGCCGCAGCAGTTCTTCCCGGCATCCGGTCGGCTGGAGCTGATGGTCGACCTCAAACTGGCCGAAGGTGCCTCGTTGAGCAACACCACGGATGAGGTGAAACGCCTGGAAGCGATGCTCAAGGAACACGCAGGCATCGACAACTATGTGGCGTATGTCGGCACGGGTTCGCCGCGCTTTTACCTGCCGCTGGACCAGCAACTGCCGGCCGCGAGCTTCGCTCAATTTGTGGTGCTGGCCAAAACCATCGAGGAGCGTGAAAGCCTGCGCACCTGGCTGATCGAGACCCTCAACGAACAGTTCCCGGCCCTGCGTTCACGGGTCACGCGTCTGGAAAACGGTCCGCCCGTGGGCTATCCGATGCAGTTCCGGGTGACCGGCGAGCACATCGAGGAAGTGCGTGCATTGGCGCGCAAGGTCGCGGCCAAGGTTCGCGAAAACCCTCACGTGGTCAACGTGCACCTGGATTGGGAAGAGCCGAGCAAGGTTGTGTACTTGAACGTCGACCAGGACCGTGCGCGAGCCTTGGGCGTGAGCACGGCCAACCTGTCGAAATTCCTGCAAAGCTCACTCACCGGTTCCAGCGTCAGCCAGTACCGCGAAGACAACGAGTTGATCGAGATCCTGCTGCGCGGCACGGTCCATGAACGCACTGAACTGTCGCTGCTGCCGAGCCTTGCGGTACCGACCGACAACGGTAAAAGCGTCGCGCTGTCGCAAATTGCGACGCTGGAATATGGCTTCGAGGAAGGCATCATCTGGCACCGCAATCGCCTGCCGAATGTGACGATTCGCGCCGACATCTACGGCAAGGAACAACCGGCGACCCTGGTGCAGCAGATCCTGCCGACCCTGGAGCCGATCCGCGCCGAGTTGCCGGACGGCTACTTGCTGGATGTGGGGGGGACCGTGGAAGACTCGGCCCGTGGGCAGAACTCGGTGAAGGCCGGCGTGCCGCTGTTCATTGTGGTGGTGTTGACGTTGCTGATGCTGCAACTGCGCAGCTTCTCACGCACGGTGATGGTGTTTCTGACAGCGCCACTGGGGTTGATCGGGGTGACGTTGTTCCTGATGGTGTTCCGCCAGCCGTTCGGTTTTGTGGCCATGCTCGGGACCATCGCGTTGTCGGGGATGATCATGCGTAACTCGGTGATTCTGGTGGACCAGATCGAGCAGGACATTGCTGCCGGGCTCAAACCCTGGCAAGCGATTATCGAAGCCACGGTGCGGCGCTTCCGGCCTATCGTGCTGACTGCACTCGCCGCCGTGCTGGCGATGATTCCACTGTCACGCAGCGTGTTCTTCGGGCCGATGGCCGTGGCGATCATGGGCGGGTTGATCGTCGCAACGGCGTTGACGCTGTTGTTCCTACCGGCACTGTATGCGGCGTGGTTCAAGGTCAAGAAGGAGGGGTGACGCGCTCAGTGCAGGTTCAGGTGCATACCTGAACCTGCCGAGCAGAGAAGCCCCGTAGGAGCAAGGTTGCTCCTATAGAAGTGGAGTAGCGGGTTACAGCGTGCCGAAGACTTTCTTCGCCAGGCTGGTGGCCGCTGCCGCCGGGTTCTGGCGGATGTTGGCTTCCTGTTTGCCGATCATCTCGAACAGGCCGTTCAGCGCCTGCTCGGTCACGTAGCTTTCGATGTTGGCGCTTTTTGCGTCGACCACACCCAGGGTCGCGGCTTGGCCGGCGAACGAGTTGTACTGCTTGGCCAGACCGACCTGATCGGTGGCCTGCTTGACGATCGGCAGGAACTTCTCGCGGATTTGCTCACGGCTGGTCTTGCTCAGGTACTGGGTGGCCGAATCCTTGCCGCCGTTGAGAATGCCTTTGGCATCATCGACGGTCATTTTCTTCACGGCATCCACCAGCAACGCCTGAGCTTGCGGTACGGCAGCCTCAGCGGCTTTGTTCATGCTGGCTTCCAATTGATCGACCTGGTCGCCCATACCGAATTGCTTCATCTTTTTGGCGACTTTGCCCAGTTTGCCCGGCAGTTCGATTTTCACATCCGGGTTATTGCTGAAGCCTCCAGGCGTGCCCAGTTGTTTGACGGCGATCTGTGCGCCCTGGGTCAAGGCATCCTTGAGGCCGCCGCTGGCGTCTTTTTGCGACAGGTCGCTAAGGGATAGCGCCAGAGCGCTGGCAGAAATCATCAGGCCTGCACAGAGACCGGCAAAGCGTAGGGTAGGGCGGAGCATGGCAGCTTCCTTGTTCGCAAAAGGGAATTAACGGACCGCGTCGACGCGAAGTTTCAACGGCTGTGGATCCTTGCCGTCCAGTTGCACTGCGTTATGTTCGGTGGTGATGAAGATCAGTTTGCCGTCGACTTCAATGCGTGCGCTCACCGAGTAACGATGGCCGGGTTTGACCTGCGCCGGATCGTAGCTCAGATGAAACGGCAGCGGCACCTGGCCTTTGACCGGACCTTTCTGCTCATCGAGTACGACGGCTGGGGCATCGGCGAGGGACACGTCCTGCAAACTGACGCTCAGGGTCGCGGTAGGCGGCAGGGCGATGCGTTGCAGGTAGAAGACTTCACCGTCGAGCGAGGCTTTGGTTTCGACGGGTGGAGTGACGGACTGGCACGCACCGAGCAGGGCGGTGAGTGCTAGCAAAGAACATTTTTTCATCGGGGACGCCTATATCATTGACGCCAGAAGCAGACTGGCGCCCATGGGGAATTTAGCGGATTCTACGCCAAACATCAGCCCCGCAACGTTCCAGAGTCAGGTACCGAACGACAGTGTTTGAACTGTCTGCGGCATCAATACCAACTCATTGGGTTTCAGGCCCAGTGTCATCAGTGTGCGCTTAAGGGTTTCAAAAGAACCTGTCAGCACATAGCGCTGTCCCGGTTTGATCATGAGTGGGTCATAACGCAGGTAGACCGGCTGTGTGTCGGCGGTCAGGCCAACAGCCTCACCCAGTACAACTTCTGGTCCGCCATCTGTAGTCTTTTCAATCAACTTCACAATCAGTTTTGAATCGTGTGGGTAGCCAATCCTGGGTGCAAAGGCTTTTTTGATTGCGATATAGCCCACGGGGCTGAGGTGGATATCAATCTCTTGATCGCCGCCGCCCCACCTTAAGGTGTGTTCGATGTCGAGCAGGAGTGCAGCGCCTTCATGTGCCATGTTGATGTTTATGGCGAACGTGTCACCCACTTCGGTCACGCTGGAATCAATGTTGAATGTAAAGCGCCAAGGTGAGTCGGTGGGGAGTTGATTGACGCCCCACAGAGTGTGAGTGAAGGAGGCTGTTCTATCGCTGATGTTGCGTACTTTGATATCGGTACTGCCGGTTTCGGGCAGTGTGTAGTTGTGCGGAAAGTGCAATGTCGCGGTAACGGTATATGTACTCATCATGATGTCCTTATCAGTCTGTTGAGTCGAGGGGTAGTTCTTATCAGGCGATGCAGGGTTTATCGGACAGCAGTGACCAGAATCTCTAATGTCTGCGAGACATTGTCGTCGAACACAATGGGATTATGTTCTTTAGTGATATAGGTCAGTTTGCCGGCAACTTCGATGCGTGCGCTGATTGCATAGCTACGACCTGCGACGATTCGAGGTGAGGCGACCATCAATTCAAAGTTCAAGCCCGCCACCTCGGCGTTGGGGATTACGTCGCGGGCCAGCTCTATCGCAGGAACATCCATCAGGGACATATCCTGCAAGAAGACAGAAAGCGTTGAGTCAGGGAGCAGGCCAATCCTTTCCAGATAGTGGACGTTGCCTTTGAGGAGGTACACGGTTTCGCTGGACATGTTGACTTCCTTATCAATGCGTCGAAAGTGACGTGGGTTTGATGTTAGAGGTTTGTGTTTTGAAAGTCTTGTAGGTGTTTTCTATATTTACTTGGCGTTTTTTTGAGTGCGCTGTTTTAGGTGCGGAAAAGTAGACAGCTTAATAATTGTGAGTGAGTCAGGTTGTGACGAAGTATCGAGGTATAGTTCGCGCACTTGCTGTTTTGGAATAGTGTTTTAGACGGTGTTGTATGTGTGTGAATGTCAGGGAGGATAGTAATGTGTGTATCGATCTATTGCGCGATGGTTTGATTAAAGTTGGCTGTTTTATCGAGAATGTATTTTTGAGTTGCCTGTAAAGTTATGTGCTCTGAAAACGGATGGCCACTCAAAAGAAGCGTCATAGCTTCTTTTGAGTGGCCATTGTTTTTTGAGCGGGCGTTTAATCAGGCATTGTCGGCCTGATCTGCCGCATCTTCACTGCGATGCAGCGCGACCTGACGGATCGAGAGGCGAATCTCCGCCGGCAACACCCGTTTGGCCGCACCTTCGGCCAGTTCGCCGAGCAATGGGTGATAGCTGAGCTTGCCGGCTTCGTCGCGGCGCAACACGTCCAGATCCAGCAGGGTCTGGATGAAATGACGGAACAGGCTCTTGTCGAAGAACTCCGGGGCGTTCAGGCCATGCAGGATCGACAGGCGCTGGGCCATGACGGTGCACAGGTCTTCCAGTTCTTCGGCACTGATGCTGTTCTGGCCGCTGTTGAGCAGCAAGGAGATCGCCATGTAGAACCGTTGCAGGGTCTGGGCGATGCTCTTGGACAGCAAGGTCAACAGCACGAAATGCCGTGAACTCGGTGCCGGGCGCACGAACACTTCTTTTTCGAAGCGCAGCAGCCCTTGCTCGACAAAGGCTTGGAGCCATTGATCGACCACCGCATCCAGCTCGTCCAACGACCAGCGGATGAACAACTCCGATTGCAGGTACGGATACAGCGCGCGAGTGTAGCGCAGGATCTGTTCGCGGCTCATGCGCGAGGTGCTCTGGAAGAAGCTCGCGAGCAGCGCCGGCAGGGCGAAGATGTGCAGCACGTTGTTGCGGTAGTAGGTCATCAGGACGGCGTTTTGCTCGTCCAGGTACAGAATCTTGCCCAGGGCGTCGCTTTGCTCGGCCAGCAGGTCCATGCCCTTGACGTGTTCGATCAGCGCGCGGCCGTCACCTTCCGGCAGGGTGGTGTGTGGCGAGTACGGCACGCGGCGTAACAGCGCCAGGTACAAGTCCAGCACCCGCGCCATGGCGCGGTCGTCCAGCGCTAGCCGGCTGGTGGACAGCAGCGCCAGCGCCACCAGGTTGACCGGGTTGATCGCCGCCGCTTCGTTCAAGTGCTGCGCCACACGCTCGCCGAGGCGATTGGTGGTTTCGTTGAGCCACGCGGGTTTGAACTGCGGGCCATGGTCCTGGGAGCGCCAGCCCGGTTGTTCGCTGTCGAGGAACTCGGCCAGTTTGATCGGCTCGCCAAAGTTCACCGCCACCTGGCCAAAGCGTTGCTTGAGCGCACCGATGACTTTGAAAATGTCGAAGATCGACTCTTTCTTCTTGCTCGCCCCACGCAATTCGCCCAGGTAAGTGCGGCCTTCCAGCACCCGCTCGTAACCGATGTACACCGGTACGAAGACAATCGGCATGCGTGACGAACGCAGGAAGCTGCGCAGGGTAATCGCCAGCATCCCGGTTTTCGGTTGCAGCATGCGCCCCGTACGCGAGCGGCCGCCTTCGACGAAGTACTCCACCGGGAAACCCTTGGTGAACAAGGTGTGCAGGTATTCGTTGAACACCGAGGTGTAGAGCGGGTTGCCCTTGAAGGTGCGGCGCATGAAGAACGCGCCACCACGGCGCAGCAGACTGCCGATCACCGGCATGTTGAGGTTGATCCCGGCGGCGATGTGCGGCGGCGTCAGGCCGTTGCGAAACAGCAGGTATGACAGCAACAGATAGTCGATATGGCTGCGGTGGCACGGCACGTAGATCACTTCGTGACCTTGGGCGACTTTCTGCACGCCTTCGATGTGGTTGACCTTGACCCCGTCGTAGATCTTGTTCCAGAACCAGCTCAGCACCACTTCGAGGAAGCGGATCGCGGTGTAGGTGTAGTCCGAGGCGATCTCGTTGCCGTAGCGCAGGGCCTGGGCCTTGGCTTTCTCGGGCGAAATGTTCTCGCGTTCGGCCTCGTCGAGGATCGCCTGTTTGACCAGCGGCTGGTTCAGCAGGCCTTTGACCAGGTTACGCCGGTGGGAAATGTCCGGCCCGATGACCGCCGCTTTCAGGTTACGGAAATGCACCCGCAGGATGCGCTGGGCCATGCGCACGGTGAGTTCAAAGCTCTTGTTGTGTTCGATCAGCTCGCGCAGGTGAATTGGCGCTGAGAACTGCACGCGGGTCTTGCGCCCCAGAATCATGATGCTGAGCAACCGGCGCAGACGGCCGGTGACGGCCCAGCTGTCGGCGAACAGCAGTTTCCAGGGGCTGGACTCGCTGTCCGGCGACTGGCCCCAGAACACGCTGACCGGGATGATCTGTGCGTCTTCGGCAGCGTTCTGGGTCAGGGCACTGACCAGCCGCGTGAGGGTTGGCGGCGCGCCGCGTTTGTCCTGGCGGCCCAGCCAGTCGGGCGCAGGCGTCAGGTAGAAGAACGCGGCAGGTTCCAGCAGGTTGCCGACCGACACCGGCAGTACCGGGCGCGGAAGGCCGGCCTTGGTGCACTCGGCGTCGACCACGGCGAGGTCGGTCAGGGACGGGTTTTGCAGGACGTAGAACACCGGACGGCTGCGGTCGAGGTTAAGCGACGGGTTGATCGTTTCTGAGCGAACCCAGAGGTACAACAGTCGGCGCAAGGTGCCAAACACAAGACGACGGAACGGGGAACGGGTCATACGGCTTCTGCTTTAGTGGAAAAAACCGAGCAATTGCTCGGGGGGCGGTAGTGTGCCGTATTCACCGAAAATCGGCAAAAAAGCACCGAAACAATCTTGAGTTGAGAGTTTTCGCGGCTGTCATATACTCGGGCGGCTGTTTGCCACTATCGGTGATTTTTCCTACAGGAAACCGGGAGATGGCGTACGTTCTCAAGGCTTGTCGATGAACAGGCCGACTTAATAATAAAAAGGGAGTATGGATTGATGGCAACGCGCGAGACCGGCAACGTGAAGTGGTTCAACGACGCCAAGGGTTATGGCTTCATTCAGCGAGAGGACGGTGCGGATGTGTTTGTGCACTACCGCGCGATTCGTGGCGAAGGCCACCGCTCGCTGACCGAAGGCCAGCAGGTTGAATACGCCGTGGTGGACGGGCAGAAGGGGTTGCAGGCCGAGGATGTTGTAGGTCTCTAAATCCGATCTTCAGATCACTCAAAACCACTGTGGGAGCGGGCTTGCTCGCGAATGCGGTGTATCAGTCGATATCAATGGCGACTGATACACCGCATTCGCGAGCAAGCCCGCTCCCACATTTGATCTCTATTGGGCGTGCCATTTTGGGCATCCCACAGGTTCAGGTTTTAAGCCGTTTTCCAGGTGATTTCTTCTTCACCGTCAACGCTGATGCGCATCCAGCGATCCGCTGATTCTTCACCTTCTTCTTCGACCCACGTACCCGGCGCGCAGCGCACTTCGACGTTCAGCGCGGCAAAGGCTGCGCGGGCGCAGGCGATGTCGTCGTCCCACGGGGTCTGGTCGCTTTCCAGGTACAGGCTGTTCCACTTGCCCACGGCTTTTGGCAACCAGGTGACCGGCACGCTGCCGGCCTTGCACTTGTAGGTCTGGCCTTTCTGAACCCAGTCGGTGCAAGGGCCCAATGCCGCGCCGAGCCAGGTGGCGATGGCCTTGTAGTCGACGTCGGCGTCTTTCAGGTAAATCTCGATATCGGGTTGGCGCATGGATGTTCCTCACTGCGGGTTTCGAAAAATCCATTCGCGGATTTAGCCGGCCTCAAGCCACTGCTCAAGGCCAAAAGTTAAAGGGTTGCTCTCAAGCAATTACTGCAGAACGAAATAATCGTAGCGCATCGACACGCTGACCTCGAACGGCTCGGCCTGCTCGATGACGGCCGCGCGGCGTTCGGCACTGGCGCGCCAACCGTGGGGGGTCATGGCCAGCAGGTTGGCACGGTCCTGAGGATTGGCCAATGTCAGCTTGAAGTCCAGGGTTTCGCTGTGTTGCAGCGTCATGCCTTGCGGCACTAACGCCAGGTGTTTGTCATCGGTGTACTCGCGCACTTCGTCGTACAGGCGTTCACGCAGCTCCATCAAATGACCGCTGGTCGGGCCGACTTTCATCAAGCCGCCACCAGGGCTGAGCAGGCGTTTGGCTTCCTGCCAGTCGAGCGGGCTGAACACGCTGGCGAGGAACTGGCAGCTGGCATCGGCCAATGGCACCCGAGCCATGCTGGCGATCAACCAGGTCAGTTGCGGGTTGCGTTTACAGGCGCGCTTCACGGCTTCGCGGGAGATGTCCAGCGCATAGCCGTCAGCATTGGGTAAGGCATCGGCGATTTGTGCGGTGTAGTAACCCTCGCCGCACCCGATGTCCAGCCAGCGCTGAGGCGCACGTTCGGCGGCCAGTTCGGCGAGACGCCTGGCCACCGGCGCGTAATGCCCGGCATTCAAGAAGTCGCGGCGGGCTTCGACCATGGCCAGGTTGTCACCCGGATCGCGGCTGTTCTTGTGCTGCACCGGCAGCAGGTTCAGGTAACCCTGACGGGCCCGGTCGAAGCGATGCCCGGCCGGGCAGGCCACGCCGTTGTCGACCGCATTCAGCGGCGCGCTGCAGATAGGGCAGGCGAGCATCAGGCGAGCAACTTGATCAGGGTCTGGTAGTAGATTTCGGTCAGCACATCCAGATCGGCGGCCAGAACCCGCTCGTTGACCTGATGGATGGTCGCGTTGACCGGGCCGAGCTCAACCACCTGGGTGCCCATGGTGGCGATGAAACGCCCGTCCGACGTGCCGCCGCTGGTGGAGGCCTTGGTGTCGCGGCCGGTGACGCTCTTGATGCTGGCCGACACCGCGTCGAGCAGTGCGCCCGGCTCGGTCAGGAACGGCAGGCCGGACAGCGCCCAGTCCACGTGCCAGTCCAGGCCGTGTTTGTCGAGAATCGCGGCCACGCGCTGTTGCAGGCCTTCGACGGTGGACTCGGTAGAGAAGCGGAAGTTGAACACGGCCACCAGGTCGCCGGGGATCACGTTGGTCGCACCGGTGCCGGAGTTCAGGTTGGAGATCTGGAAACTGGTCGGTGGGAAGAATGAGTTGCCGTCATCCCAATGCTCGGCGGCCAGTTCGGCCAGCGCTGGAGCCGCGAGGTGGATCGGGTTCTTCGCCAGGTGTGGGTAGGCCACGTGACCTTGTACACCGCGCACGGTGAGCTTGGCGCCGAGAGAGCCGCGACGACCGTTTTTCACCACGTCACCGACCAGCGTGGTGCTCGACGGTTCCCCGACGATGCACCAGTCCAGACGTTCCTTGCGTGCCGCAAGGCGTTCGACCACAGCCTTGGTGCCGTGGTGCGCCGGGCCTTCTTCGTCACTGGTGATCAGGAATGCAACCTTGCCCTTGTGGTCCGGGTAGTCGGCGACGAAGCGTTCGGCGGCCACGGTCATGGAGGCCAGGCTGCCTTTCATGTCTGCTGCGCCGCGACCGCAGAGCATGCCGTGTTCATCGATCAGCGCGTCGAACGGGTCGATCTGCCAGGCCGTCACCGGGCCGGTCGGTACTACGTCGGTGTGACCGGCGAAGCACAGCACCGGGCCCTCGTGGTTGCCGTGGGTGGCCCAGAAGTTATCCACATCTTCGATGCGCATTGGTTCAAGCGCAAAACCGGCATCGCCCAGGCGCTGCATCATCTGCTTCTGGCAATCGGCGTCGACCGGCGTCACGGATGGACGACGGATCAGGTCAATGGCGAGTTGGAGGGTCGGCGAAAGGTCGGCGTGGGCCGTCATGTAGGACTCCAGAAACTTGAATATGGGCGCGGACTAAATGTGGGAGCGGGCTTGCTCGCGAAGCTTTTGGCGCCAGCGATGGCCCCTTCGCGAGCAAGCCCGCTCCCACAGGTATGGCGTTCGGCGGTAAAGTCGGGACGGCCAAGCCCTGCAAAATGGCGGTTATCTTAAAGCAAAACGGCGACCAGAGGCCGCCGTTTAGTGGTTTGCACAGATTTAAGCGGCAGGTTCCGGCTCGGTTGCCGGCGTTGGTTTTGGCAGTGAAGACAGGAACGCCATGATCAGCGCCGCCAGATACGGCAGCGACTGCACCAGCAGCATGGTCACCCAGAACCGCATGTCGTTGCTCGGCAGGCCCTGCACCAGGAAGATCCCCAGCGCCGCGCCCCACAACAGCAGCATGATGAACAGTTCCTCACGCGCTTCCGAAATTGCGACCCAGAAGCCGTGGTTGTCGGCGTTTTTCGGGGTGCGGAAGAACGGAATGCTGCTGGTGAAGAAACCGTACAGCACCGCTTTGGCGATGGTGTGGGACAACGCCAGCCCGGCCAGCGCCGCGCAGAATGCATCCTTGAGGTTCACGCCCACCGCACGACGGTAGAGGAAGATGATCTTGCCGACCTTGAACACGAACAGCGCCAGGGGCGGGATTGCGAAGATCAACAGCGGCGGATCGACCCGTTGCGGCACGATGATCATCGCCGCGGACCACAGCAGGGCGCCCACGGTGAAGAAGATGTTCATGCCGTCCGCCACCCACGGCAACCAGCCCGCGAGGAAGTGGTAACGCTGGCCACGGGTCAGCTCGGTGTCCTTGCCGCGCAACAGGCTGGCAGTGTGCCGCTTGATGATCTGAATCGCCCCGTAGGCCCAGCGGAAACGCTGTTTCTTGAAGTCGATAAAGGTATCGGGCATCAGGCCCTTGCCATAACTGTCGTGGTAGTACGCAGCCGACAGACCTTTCTCGAACACCCGCAGACCCAGCTCGGCATCTTCGCAGATGCACCAGTCCGCCCAGCCGAGTTCTTCGAGCACCGAACGGCGGGTCATGGTCATGGTGCCGTGCTGGATGATCGCGTCACGGTCGTTGCGGGTCACCATGCCGATGTGGAAGAAACCTTTGTATTCCGCGTAGCAGAGCTTCTTGAAGGTGCTTTCGTTCTGGTCGCGATAATCCTGCGGCGACTGCACGATGGCGATTTTCGGATCGGCGAAGTGCGGCACCATGTGTTTGAGCCAGTTCGGATCGACACAGTAGTCAGAGTCGATCACGGCGATGACTTCGGCATCCTTGGCGGTGTGCGGCAGCAGGTAGTTCAGCGCGCCGCCCTTGAAACCGGCCAGGGGGGCGACGTGGAAGAACTTGAAGCGCGGGCCGAGGGTTTCGCAATAGGCCTGCACCGGTTCCCAGACCGCCGGGTCCTTGGTGTTGTTGTCGATGATCAGGACTTCGAAATCCGGATAGTCGAGATTGGCCAGGGCATTGAGGGTCTGTTTGACCATCTCCGGCGGCTCGTTGTAGCACGGCACATGGATCGAGACTTTCGGCCGGTAGTCCGAGTCGCCCACCACCGGCAGGAATTCACGCCGACGCTTGTGGGTCCAGACGGTTTCGGCCAGTTCATGGGCTTCGGTCAGCAATACGATAAATACCCCGAGCGCACCGAGGGCGAGCAGGAAGCCCACCGTCAGGCTGAACCAGGTGCTGTATTGCTGGCTGTAGTCGTAACCGATCCACACCAGTGCCGAACCGCCGAGGAAAGCGGTGAAGGTCAGGAAGGTCCGACCGCGCTGGCGCAGGGCCGAGCCGTCGATCATCAGCAGGGTCAGGGACAATAGCGCCAGTACCACGGAGCCGATGGCCAGTACGCGCCACTGCGGAATTGCAACCACCGGGCCTTCGAAGTTGAACTTTTGCTGGCGCGCGGCGTTGAACACGCCCCAATAGGCGCCCACCGAACCTTCGTCGCTGGCTTTCCACGGCTGGTCAAACGCTTCGATCACAAAGTAGTTGAAACCCTGGCGGTTTAGCTTGTTCACCAGTGTGCGCAGGTAAATCGCCTGGTCCGCCGGGGTGGCGTCGGCACCACCGCGCATGCGGCCGTTGCTCGGCCAGCCCACTTCGGACAGCAGCAGCGGTTTTTTCGGGAACATTTTTTTCAGGTCGCGGGCACGGTCCAGAACGAACTGACCGGCCTGGTCCATCGGGACAAACTCCCAGTAGGGCAGGACGTGCGCGGCGATCAAGTCAACGTGCTTGGCCAGCATCGGGTTTTCTTCCCAGACGTGCCATTGCTCGGAGGTGGTCACCGGTACTTTCACAGCGGCGCGCACGCGATCAAGGATCACGCTCAGTTGCTCGGCGGTGATTTCCTTACGGAAGATCGCTTCGTTACCGACCACCACGCGAACCACGCTGCGCGAGCTGTTGGCGAGCTCGATGGCGCGCAGGATTTCGCGCTCGTTGCGCTCCTCGTCCGGGCTGATCCAGATGCCCAGGGTCACCCGCAAGCCGAACTCTTCCGCCAGCTTGGGAATGTCACCCAGGGTGCCGTCGACCGAGTAGGTCCGAATATTGTCGGTCAGCTTGCTCATGATCTCCAGGTCGCGACGCATTTCATCGTCGGACGGGAACTGGTTCTTCTGTGGGTACTGGCCTTGCTGGAACGGCGAGTACGAAAAACCGGAGATCTGCTCAGGCCAGTTGGGGGTCGTGACCGGGCGGTTGATCAGCGCCCAGAAACCGGTGAACAGCGCGGCGATGGCCAATACCACCACCAGGTTGAGTCCAAATTTACGCGATGACATAGCTATTTCGGGTTCCAAAAGGTGTGGAACGAGGGAACGGTCGGCATGCGCCAAGGGGCGCGCATCCTACACTGGCCTGCAACTGACCGTACAGCAGACAGAGATAAGCCGGACGTTGGGCAGTGGAAGTCGACTTAAGTTCTTTACTTGTAGCTTGAAGCTTAGAACTTGTCGCTTCGTAGCCCTATAATGCGCGCCGGTTTTTAGGGTAGTGGTCATGAGTACAGAAGATCCGCGGTTTGCTGGCATCGCCCGTTTGTATGGTATCGAGGGCCTGGAACGTTTGCGTGCAGCCCATGTGGCGATCGTCGGCGTGGGGGGCGTCGGTTCCTGGGCGGCGGAAGCCATCGCGCGGTGCGGGGTCGGCGAAATCTCGTTGTTCGACCTCGATGATGTGTGCGTCAGCAACGCCAACCGTCAGTTGCACGCACTCGACAGCACGGTCGGCAAGCCAAAGGTCGAGGTCATGGCCGAGCGCCTGCGCGGGATCAACCCGGACTGCACGGTGCACGCGGTGGCGGACTTCGTGACCCGCGACACCATGGCCGAGTACATCACGCCGAACATTGACTGTGTGATCGACTGCATCGACAGCGTCAACGCCAAGGCTGCGCTGATCGCCTGGTGCAAGCGCCGCAAGATCCAGATCATCACCACCGGTGGTGCGGGCGGGCAGATCGACCCGACACTGATCCAGGTCTGCGACCTGAACCGCACCTTCAATGACCCGCTGGCCTCGAAAGTGCGCTCCACCCTGCGTCGTGATTACAACTTCTCCCGCACTATGACCCGCCATTACAGCGTGCCGTGTGTGTTTTCCACCGAGCAACTGCGCTACCCGAAACCCGACGGCAGCATTTGCTTGCAGAAGAGTTTTGTCGGCGATGGCGTGAAACTCGACTGCGCGGGCGGGTTTGGTGCGGTGATGATGGTAACGGCGACGTTCGGCATGGTCGCGGCGACCAAAGCGGTGGACAAAATCGTGGCAGGCGTACGCCGCCCGGCAGACAGAATCAAACCCGTGCAATAGTCTTGCTTTTGTGGCGAGGGAGCTTGCTCCCGCTGGGTCGCGAAGCGGCCCAAAAATAGACCGCCGCAAGTTGTCAGGCAGGCCGCACTCATAGATTTACGACTGCTGCGCCGCCGAGCGGGAGCAAGCTCCCTCGCCACAGGTTTCAGTTCGCGAGTTCACGCATGCGCTGCAACACCGCATTCAAGCCATTGCTGCGCGAAGGCGACAACTGTCGGCTCAGCCCCAGCTGATTGAACCAGTCCGGCAGATCAACCTGCCGCAGATCTTCAGCAGACAAGCCGTTGACCCGCGCCAGCAGCAACGCCACCAACCCGCGAATCAACCGCGCATCGCTGCTAGCGGCAAACTGCCAGTGGTCGTCCTGCAACGCCCCCACCAGCCACACCTGACTTTCGCAGCCATGCACGCGGTTGGCGTCGGTTTTGTCTGCATCGCTCAACGCGGGCAGACGGTCACCCCATTGCATCAGCAAGCGTGCCCGTTGTTCCCAACCGGCGGCGGCCTGAAAGGTTTCCAGGGCTGCAACGGCATCGGTGGGCAGGCTCATCGCAGCAACTCCAGGGCCTGATCCAGTGCTTCAAAGAAGCGCTCCAGGTCCTCAGAGTCGTTGTACAGCGCCAACGAAACGCGGATTGCCCCGGCCAATTCAAAACTCTTGAGCAATGGCATGGCGCAGTGATGACCGGCGCGCACCGCGATCCCCTGTTCCGTCAACAAATGCGCCAGATCAGAGTTATGCACACCCTCGACGACAAAACTGGCCAACGCCAGTTGCGGCTTACCCAGCAGCCGGATGCCGTTTCGCGCTTCAAGGCCCTTGAGCAAATAGTCGTGCAATGCTGCTTCATGGGCTGACACCGCGTCCTGATCCAGCCCCGCCAGATAATCCAGCGTTGCCCCCAGGCCAATCACGCTGGCAATTGGAGGCGTGCCCGCCTCGAAACCCAGTGGCGCCGGACGAAACCGCGCGTCGTGGTAGTCGGCGTCCAGCACCATTTCGCCACCGAACTGCCACGGACGCAGCTGTTGCAAGGCCTCGTTGCGGCCATACAACACGCCGAGGCCGTCCGGGCCGTAGAGTTTGTGACTGGAGAAAACGTAGAAGTCGCAGCCCAGCGCCTGCACGTCATGGCGGCCATGGACCACGCCTTGGGCGCCGTCGATCACGGTCAGGGCGTTTTGCGCCTTGGCCAGCGCCAGCAGCGGCGCCAACGGTTGCCAGGCACCGAGTACGTTGGACAGATGACTGACCGCCAGCAACCGGGTGCGGGGGCCGATCAATTGTGCAGCGGTGTCGAGATCGATCAAGCCGTCGGCGTCCAGTGGCAGCACCACCAGTTTCAGCGCGCGGCGGTGTGCCAGTTGTTGCCACGGCAGCAGGTTGGCGTGGTGTTCCAGGGCGCTGATGACGATTTCATCGCCCGGATTGAACAGATGCTCCAGGCCATAGGCCAGAAGGTTCAGCGCAGAGGTTGCGCCGTGGGTGAAGATGATTTGCCCGCTGTCACCCGCATTGAGCCAGTGAGCGACTTTGCTGCGGCTGTCCTCGAACGCCTGCGTGGCGTGAGCGCCGGGCAAGTGTTGCGCACGATGGACGTTGGCCGTGCCATTGGCGTAGTAGTGCGCCAGGGCATCGATCAGGGCTTGGGGTTTTTGCGTGGTGGCGGCGTTGTCCAGATAGGTCTGGTCTTGCCGTTGCAGCGCGGCGATGGCTGGGAAATCGGCACGCCAGGGAGAGGGAATCATCATGCTATTGGGCCCTGGTGGGGTTACGCCGGATCCTGTGGGAGCGAGCCTGCTCGCGAAGCTTTTTAGCGGCCTCACGGACGCCTTCGCGAGCAGGCTCGCCCCCACAGAGGATCATGTGACGCTTAGTTGTGAGCGTGCAGCGCTTCGTTCAGTTCGATGGCCGATTTGTGGGTTTTGCATTCCACGGCACCGGTTTCCGAATTGCGGCGGAACAACAGGTCAGGCTGGCCGGCCAGTTCGCGGGCCTTCACCACTTTGACCAGTGCGTTGTTCTCGTCCAGCAGCGCCACTTTGGTGCCAGCGGTCACGTACAGGCCCGACTCGACGGTATTGCGGTCGCCCAACGGAATGCCGATCCCGGCGTTGGCGCCGATCAGGCAGCCTTCACCGACCTTGATCACGATGTTGCCGCCACCCGACAGGGTGCCCATGGTCGAGCAACCGCCGCCCAGGTCCGACCCCTTGCCGACGAACACGCCAGCCGATACACGACCTTCGATCATGCCCGGGCCTTCGGTGCCGGCGTTGAAGTTGACGAAACCTTCGTGCATTACGGTGGTGCCTTCGCCCACGTAAGCGCCCAGACGGATGCGCGCGGCATCAGCGATACGCACGCCGGCCGGTACGACGTAGTCGGTCATTTTCGGGAACTTGTCGACCGAGAACACTTCCAGCCATTCGCCACGCAGGCGCGCTTCCAGTTGATGCTCGGCCAGCTCATTCAGGTCGATGGCGCCCTGGCTGGTCCAGGCTACGTTCGGCAGCAACGGGAAGATCCCGGCCAGGTTCAGGCCGTGCGGCTTGACCAGGCGATGGGACAGCAGGTGCAGCTTGAGGTAGGCCTCAGGAGTGGAACTTAGTTGCGCGTCTTCGGCCAGCAGGGTGGCGACCAGCGGCTTGTGGCTTTCGGCCAGGCGGGTCAGCAGTGCGGCTTGAGCGGCATCGACGCTTTTTAGTGCTTCGGCCAGTTGGGCGGCTTGAGCGGTGCTGAAGGCGATGGCCTGATTGCCTTCGGTATAACCCAGGATCGGGGCAACGGCGGCGACCAGTTCGGCCGACGGCTTGAGCACAGGTTGGGCGTAGAACACTTCCAGCCATGCGCCTTGACGATTCTGGGTACCAACACCAAAGGCCAGGCTGAACAGGGTAGTGGACATGCAAATACCTCTAACGAAATTGAACGGGCAAGCTTAGTTGATCGCTGCCGCGTAGATGTCTGGCTTGAAGCCAATCAGGGTTCTGTCCCCGAGATCGAGCACCGGGCGCTTGATCATTGAGGGTTGTGCGAGCATCAGTTCGATAGCTTTCGCCTGGTCGAGATCGGCTTTGCGTTCGTCGTCGAGTTTGCGAAAGGTCGTGCCTGCACGGTTGAGCACCACTTGCCAGCCGTGCTCGTTGCACCACTGGGTCAGGTGTTCACGGTCGATTCCGGCCGTTTTGTAATCGTGAAAGTCATAGTTTGCAGCGTGTTCATCGAGCCAGGTGCGCGCCTTTTTCATGGTGTCGCAGGCTTTGATGCCGAAAAGGTGCAACGTTTTGCTTGAAGCGGTCAAGGACTTGCCCCCCTTTGGAGGTGCTGGAAATGAAGGGTGACGGATTATGCCATGACCGGACGGGTTCGGCGTCAGCCATGACTGGCTGTTGCCCCGTTGGGCGAAGGGTGACTCGGTCAGGTGCGATCTTTGTGTCACGGTCAATGCACAGTCTAAGCGGTCAACATTGCATTTGGACGGCAGCCTGTTGCCTGATGTGCGCTGTCTCGACCGGGAGTTTCGTGCGATACAAGCCGCTGGGCCGTCATCACCAGGCCGGTGATGAGGTGTTGCGTGCGCAAGACTTGAGCCTCGACAAAATCGAGGCACGTTAAATCCTGCGCATCCAGGGCACTACTTTGGATAGATCTTGCGCATGAGTCGGCGGTCAAGTTTGCTGATTGTGGTGTTGGTGCCTACCGTCCATTCACCGAGGGTCAGTTCCGTAGGGATCGGGTAATGCATGATTGACTCTTTGTCGTAAGTGTTTTTACGAACGTCGGTGATCGGGTAGGTTTTGAAAATGTTGAAGTCTGTTTCTTCCGCGGACCATTGAAAGTTGCTTTTGTAATACGCATAAACTTTCGGTATGTCCCATGGGATGTTGGCGTGGGGATGCTGATGTTCATGCTCCATGCCCAGTGCGTGCCCAAATTCATGCATCACGACGGCGTCAAACTCAGGGGCGTTAACTTCTGTGGATATATTCATTGTCTCCTCGTCGACGGGAACCAGCAGCGCGTCCGTACCGACATGGGAGTAGTTATGAGGGGGTGAAAAGGAAATTCGGATATCTCCTTTTTCACCCTCGACGAATTCCAGGGTGAGGCTGATAGAGCGTTGCCATTGCCGGATTGCATTGACAGTGCCCCTGCGTAGTTCTTCCGAAGGGTTGCCCAGAAATGCAATGCTCAAGGTCCGGTGATTACTCCAGAACCTGGTGTGAGTAGCAATGGCGCGCTTTTGACGTCCGCCGGGCGGTGGGGTGTCGGTATTGTTGGGATTTTCTGAAAGTGCAGCCGCCATGGAGTGTAAAGGGTCGACAGTGTTCATGAGTGTGCAGACTGTCAGGGTATTCATACCAAACGTCCGTGTTTAGTGTCTTGTCGGTGGGTAAAAAATTGCCGCCCCGCAGTGAGGGCGACGCGGTTGAGTGAGGGGGCTCTTATGGATAGATTTGACGAACGCTGGCGATGTCTGCGGTGCTGATGTGTGGGTTTGCCGCCTGTTCCCAGTCACCCACGGTGTACTGGTTGGCCACCTCATAGTGCATAACCGAATGTCGGTCATACGCGGCGTAAGTCCGGTTGGCATCGCGGGCGAGAGGGAAAACGTTCAGATCCACTTCCGTCCTCGACCAACCAAACTGCTGTCGGTACAGCGTGTAGGTTTTTTCCCTGTCCCAGGGAATGTTCGCCTCAGGATGTTGATGCTCGTGCATCAAGCCCAGCGCGTGCCCGAACTCATGAATAACGGTGAACTCAAAGAGGGGCGAGGTGTAGTCGGTTCCCAGGAACATGGTGGGGCGGTGAGCGGGAACCGTCAGTGCATCGGTTCCGACTTGCGAGCCTCCGGCCCCGTCATAGTGAGAAGCCAAGTAAACCCTGATGTCACCCTCGTACTGCATGTCATCGTCAGGAAGCTCCACAAAGTTGAACGTGAGGTTTACGTAGGGTAGCCATTTGCTGGCGGCAGCCTTTACGGCCTGGAACAAGTCCTCGTCATCTCGGGTGATTGCAATTTTTAATGTTCGGCCAGGCTTCCAGTATTTGGTGTGTTCACTGATGCTGCGTTTTTTTCGGTTTGACCCGCTCTGAGGGGAGTTGTCGGTTCGTTCAGAAGTGGCTGCTTCATACGAAGTTGAATCATCAATACTTTGGATTATTTTGCAGGGTTTAAAGTCAGGCATTGATTACGTCCTTGTTAGTTGCTTTAGAAGGTGCTCGAAAATTTTGGTTTGGCTGGAAGTTAGCCGTCTTGTGGTGTGGGGTGAAGTTGTGATCTTTTAGTGTTTGTTGCGAGAATCTTAAATAAGGCCTGCCGTGCAGGCGAGAACGAAGTGATGTGTTACGAATGATGGCGTGCTGTGAGCGTTATGTTGGTGTGAGGCCTGGCTGGGTCAGGCTCAAGTAACGGATGGAGGGGCGCATGTTGCCAGACTTACTCGCTTTCCGTGTCTGGGTAAGGATATGCCTTGGCCATGAACGCTTTGTCTGCTTCGCTGAGGACATTATTCGAGCCAATCTCGAAGTCGCCTTTGGTCCATTCTTGGCTAATCTCATAGTGCATGATGGACAGTGGGTCGTAGGGTGAATAACTAACTTCGCTGGCGTCGAGAGGGTTGAAGAAGTTCGCGTCGACGGCGCGTCGCGCATCGCTCTCTTCATCCTCCGCATAAAAGTCTTTGTAAACCGCTTCCTTGTCCCACGGGATATTGGCCTCAGGATGCAGGTGTTCATGATGGGCGCCCAGCATATGGCCAAACTCGTGAAGCGTATTGGCAGTGAATGACTCTAGCGAGCGGTGGTGAATCGGCATCAGGCTCATGGTCGCCTCATCCTGCTCATAGAGCAAAGCGTTGGTTCCAAGGTAAGACCAATTGCCATCTGTGCTGGTGATGCGGATCTCTGCCTCTCCATTGTCGACGAAATCGAATTTCAGATTGATGTGTGGCAGCCAGCTTTGTGCCGCAGCTTTGACGGCGTCTTTGAAGGATTGATCGCCATCCAGGAAGGCAATGCGCAATGTACGGCCAGGTGCCCAGAATTGACTGTGAATGGCAACTGCTCGCTTTTGACGCTTGGAGGAAACTCCGCGATTGTTAGGGTTTTCGGTAATGGCAGCATCGTAAGATGCTTGAATGTCTTCTGCTTTTTTAACGGTGCAAAATTCTAGTGTGCTCATGAGTTAACGTCCGTGTTGTTTTTAGTTAAGGGTGTGCTGTTTGGGTGATGTGCTTGGTGTGCGATTTTGTTGTTTTGATAGTTCGATTTTAAGTTGATATGTTGAGCGCCAAAAGAATAGGTGTTGGCGGGAGAGTAAGTAAAGTTTAAATAAAGTTGATTGTATTGCTTTATATTTGAATAGACCCGCACGGCGTTGCACCGTGCGGGTATTAAACAGTGTTAGCGATGGCGTTTGATGAAGTCGCGAATCCGCTCCGCCGCTTCCACGCACTCTGCGAGCGGGGCGACGAGCGCCATGCGCACACGCCCTGCACCGGGGTTGAAACCATCCACTTCGCGGGACAGGTAAGAGCCTGGTACCACCGTTACATGTTCTTCGACAAACAGGTCACGGCAGAATGTCTCGTCATCACCTTCCACGCTCGGCCACAAGTAGAAGCCACCGTCCGGACGCTGTACGTCCATCACCGGGCTGAGGATTGCCAGTACCGCATCGAACTTCTCGCGATACAGCGCACGGTTGGCCCGTACATGCACTTCGTCATTCCAGGCTGCCACGCTGGCCAGTTGAGTTTGAACCGGCATCGCGCAGCCGTGGTAGGTGCGATACAGCAGGAAACCTTTGAGAATGTCGGCATCACCGGCCACGAAGCCCGAGCGCAGGCCTGGCAGGTTGGAGCGCTTGGACAGGCTGTGGAAAATCACGCAGCGCTTGAAGTCCTTGCGGCCAAGTTCCACGCAGGCGCTGAGCAGGCCCGGCGGTGGGGTGTGTTCGTCGAAGTAGAGTTCGCTGTAGCACTCGTCGGCGGCGATCACGAAGTCGTGTTCGTCCGCCAGGGCGATCAGTTTTTTCAAGGTGTCGACGGGAATCAAGGCCCCGGTCGGGTTGCCTGGCGAGCACAGGAACAGAATCTGGCAGCGCTTCCAGATATCGTCCGACACTGCGTCGAAATCCGGGTTGAAGCCGTTTTCATCCAGGCACGGCAGGTAATGCGGCTTGGCGCCGGCCAGGAACGCTGCGCCTTCATAAATCTGGTAGAACGGATTCGGGCTGACCACCAAGGCGTCGTCGCTGCGGTTGACCACGGTCTGCGTGAAGGCAAACAACGCTTCACGTGTGCCGTTGACCGGCAGCACATTGCGCGCAGGGTCGATCCAGCCACTCGGTACGCTAAAACGCCGCTCACACCACGAGGCGATGGCTTCGCGCAAGGCCGGGATGCCGAGGGTGCTCGGGTACACCGCCATCTGGTCCAGGTTGGCGGCCAGGGCCTCGGCGACAAAGCTCGGCGAGCGATGCTTCGGCTCACCGATGGACAGCGCAATCGGACGCTGGTCAGGGTTTGGCGTGACCGCACCGAGCAGGGCGCGCAGTTTCTCGAACGGGTAAGGCTGGAGCTGGTTCAGAGCGTTGTTCATGAGGGCCTCGTTCAATGTGGGAGCGGGCTTGCTCGCGAAAGCGGTGTATCAGTCGACGATGATGCTGAATGTCACGCCGCCTTCGCGAGCAAGCCCGCTCCCACAGGGAAAGTTGGTTGGTTCAGATACTGATGCGTGAAAGTTTGATTTCCGGTTCCTGGCTGACACTCAACTGCTCGACGATTGCGTCCTGCAAACGGCTGCACACTTGCGGGTCGGACAGCGGCTGGTTGTGCGCGTCGGTAATGAAAAACACGTCTTCGACCCGCTCGCCGAGGGTGGCAATCTTGGCGTTCTGCAGCGACAGGTCGAACTCCAGGAAGATTGTTCCAATGCGCGCCAGCAGGCCCGGGCGGTCGGGGGCGCTGAGTTCGAGCACGGTCACCTGGCGCTGGGCGTCGTTGTGAATGGTCACCTGCGGCGCAAACGCGAAGTGCTTGAGCTGGCGCGGCACCCGGCGCTGGATGATGGTCGGGTAATTGTCCGGGTTGCGCAGGGCTTCGGTCAGCCCGTCGCGGATCTGTTTGACCCGTGCCGGGTTATCGCCGATCGAGTCGCCGTCGGTGTCGAGCACGATGTAGGTGTCGAGGGTGAACTGGCTGCTGGACGTGATGACGCGGGCATCGTGAATGTTCAGGTTCAACTGGTCCATGGCCGCCACGGTCACGGCGAAGAAGTCGTGTTGGTCGGGTGCATAAATGAAGATCTGCGTACCGCCCTCGAACTCGCGCTGGGTGGTTTCCTTGATCAGGACCAGCGGGCCGCCATCGGCCGGTTGCTGGAGGATCGCTTCACTGTGCCAGGCCACATCGCCGGCGGTGTGGCGCAGGAAATAGTCATCGCCCAGTTGCGCCCAGAGCTGCTCGACGTCGTCCGGGTCGGTGCCGCCGCGCACCAGGATGTCCAGGGCGGCGCTCTGGGTCTGGCGGATTTGTTCTTCGCGGTCGACCGGGTTTTCCAGGCCTCGGCGCAAGGCGCGCTTGGTCTCGGTGTAGAGCTGGCGCAACAGGCTGGCGCGCCAGGAGTTCCAGAGCGTCGGGTTGGTCGCGTTGATGTCCGCGACGGTCAGCACATACAGGTAGTCGAGGCGGGTTTCATCGCCAACGGCCTGCGCGAAATCGTGGATGACCTGCGGGTCGGACAGGTCCTTGCGCTGGGCGGTGGTCGACATCACCAAATGGTTCTGTACCAGCCAGACAATCAGCCGGCTGTCCCATACGGGCAACTGATGGCGTTGGCAGAAGGCTTCGGCATCCACCGCGCCGATCTCCGAGTGGTCGCCATGCCGGCCCTTGCCGATGTCGTGGTACAGCCCGGCCAGGTAGATCAGCTCGGGTTTTGGCAGCTTGCCCATGAGCTTGCTGGCCAGCGGGAATTTTTCCGACACCTGGGTGTACTGCAACTTACGCAGGTGTTTGATCAGGTTCAGGGTGTGGGCGTCGACCGTGTAGATGTGGAACAGGTCGTGCTGCATTTGCCCGACGATGAAGCCGAACTCCGGCAGGTAACGCCCCAGAATGCCGTAACGGTTCATCCGTCGCAGGTTGCGGTGGATGCCGATCTTGCACTTGAACAGCTCGATGAACAGGCTGGTGTTGCGAATGTCGTGGCGGAAATCGTCGTCGATCAGGTGCCGGTGCTCGCGCAGCAGGCGAATGGTGTCGGCGCGCACCCCTTTGATTTCCGGCTGTTGAGCCATCAGCACGAAAATTTCCAGCATGGCAAACGGCGTGCGCTTGAATACGTTGGTGTTGATCGCCTCGATGTAGCCGTCGTGCAGCTGGAAGCGCGAGTTGATCGGTTGCGGTGGTGCTTCGTCTTCCGGTGCGAGGATGACTTCCTCGAAGTGCTGGATGATCAGGTCGCTGAGCTGAGCGATGCTCATGACCACCCGGTAGTACTGCTGCATGAAGTTTTCGATGGCGTGTTTGGCGTCATCGCCTTCAAAGCCCAGCAACCCGGCGATCGAGCGCTGGTGATCGAACAGCAAGCGGTCTTCGGCGCGGCCGGCGAGCATGTGCAGGGCGTAGCGGACTTTCCACAGAAATTCCTGGGAGGAGGCCAGCAGGGCGTTTTCGCTTTCAACCAGAAAGCCTTCGCCGGCCAGTGCGCGCAGGTTCAGCGTGCCGTATTGGCGACGCGCAACCCAAAGAATCGTCTGAATATCCCGTAGGCCGCCAGGTGAGCCTTTGACGTTGGGTTCCAGGTTGTATTCGGTATCGTTGTACTTGTGGTGACGCGCCTTCTGCTCGGTGCGTTTGGCCAGGAAGAAGTCCTTGGCCGGCCACATGTGTTCGGTGCTGGTGACATCAAGCATGCGCTGGCGCAAATGCTCGGGACCCGCAATGGTGCGGCTTTCCATCAGGTTGGTGATCACCGTCAGGTCGGCGCGTGCTTCTTCGGCGCATTCGTCCACCGAGCGTACGCTCTGGCCGACCTCCAGGCCGATGTCCCACAAGAGCGTCAGAAAGCGCTCAATGGAATCGCGAAAAACTTCGTGATCGGCACTGTCCAGCAGGATCAGCAAGTCGATGTCGGAGTAGGGATGCAGCTCACCCCGACCGTAGCCGCCGACCGCGACCAGCGCTATGTCGGCGTCCTCACTCCAGCTGAACTGCTCCCAGGCCTTTTGCAGGATGTTGTCAACGAACCAGGCACGATCCTCGATCAATCGGCGAATATCCCGGCCTCTGCGAAAGCGCTCGTCGAGCACCTCGCGGGCCTGGCGGATAGCCTTTTTGAAGGCCGCAATCGGACTTGCCTTCAAGGCCAGTTCAGCCTGGAACTGGCCGCGGTCGAAGAGTTCGGGATCCACCTGCGGCATTGATTGGCTTTCCTTTCTTTCTCTATAGGCTGGGAGCAGCCGATCAGGCCGAAATGCGAGGGATGGTGTCATCGCTGCGCAGGGTGAAGATCTCGTAACCGGTCTCGGTCACCAGCAGGGTGTGTTCCCACTGTGCGGACAGCTTGCGGTCCTTGGTGATGGCGGTCCAGCCGTCGCCCAGGACTTTGGTGTCGGCGCGACCCTGGTTGATCATCGGTTCGATCGTGAAGGTCATGCCTGCCTTGAGTTCCATGCCGGTGCCGGCGCGACCGTAGTGCAGGATTTGCGGTTCTTCGTGGAACACTTTGCCGATGCCATGGCCGCAGAACTCGCGCACCACCGAGAAACCGTTCTTTTCCGCGTGTTTCTGGATCACTTCGCCGATATCGCCCAGGCGGCAGCCGGGCTTGACCAGTTCGATGGCCTTGTACATGCACTCTTGGGTGACCTGGGACAGGCGTTCGGCCCAGACCGGCACGGTGCCGACATGGAACATGCGGCTGGTGTCGCCGTGGTAGCCGTCCTTGATGACGGTGACGTCGATGTTCAGCGTGTCGCCATCCTTGAGCGGCTTCTCGTTAGGGATGCCGTGGCAGACCACGTGGTTGATCGAGGTGCAGATCGACTTCGGGAAACCTTTGTAGTTGAGCGGGGCAGGGATGGCTTTCTGCTCGTTGACGATGAAGTCGTGGCAGATGCGGTCCAGCTCTTCGGTGGTGATGCCGGGCTTGACGTGTTCGGCAATCATTTCCAGCACATCGGCGGCCAGTTTGCCGGCGACACGCATTTTTGCGATGTCCTCTGGGGTTTTGAGGGTGACGGTCATACAGGCTCTCTCTACGCTCAGCGGCGCTTTCTAAACGGAATGGGCCTCTGCGTGATGGTGCTGCGCAGCCCTGAAAAACGCGATTCTAGCAGACGCTCGGGGCAAATCTGAGTCTCTGTGCATCGCATCTCTCTATAGAATGGCGCATTCTGGAGCGGTTGCAGGGGTGTTTGCATCCTGTGCGTCCGGGATTTCAGAATCCGGGTTTCGTTTTCATCCTCCCTGTGATATAAAATGCGCCGCTTTCCGGGGATACCCCGAAAAGTCTAAATCCACACACGTGTCGACACGATGACCTGGGTGCCTTCAGCTGATGCTGCTGGTTGGTCATTGGGATACGTGGAGGCCAAACCCGACTTACTAAGGAACTATCATGTCCCAAGTCAACATGCGCGATATGCTGAAGGCCGGTGTGCACTTCGGTCACCAGACCCGTTACTGGAACCCGAAAATGGGTAAATACATTTTCGGCGCACGTAACAAGATTCACATCATCAACCTTGAAAAAACCCTGCCAATGTTCAACGAAGCTCTGACTTTCGTAGAGCGTCTGGCCCAGGGCAAAAACAAGATTCTGTTCGTCGGCACCAAGCGTTCCGCTGGCAAGATCGTTGCTGAAGAAGCAGCACGTTGCGGCTCGCCGTACGTCGATCACCGCTGGTTGGGCGGTATGCTGACCAACTTCAAAACCATCCGTGCTTCCATCAAGCGTCTGCGTGACCTTGAAGTGCAAGCCGAAGACGGTACTTTCGCCAAGCTGACCAAGAAAGAGGCGCTGATGCGCACTCGCGACCTGGAAAAGCTCGATCGTTCCCTGGGTGGTATCAAGGACATGGGCGGTCTGCCTGACGCACTGTTCGTTATCGACGTTGATCACGAGCGCATCGCGATCACCGAAGCCAACAAGCTGGGCATCCCGGTTATCGGCGTAGTCGATACCAACAGCAGCCCGGAAGGCGTTGACTACATCATCCCAGGCAACGATGACGCAATCCGCGCTATCCAGTTGTACATGGGTTCGATGGCTGACGCTGTAATCCGCGGTCGCAACCACGTTGCTGGCGGCACCGAGCAGTTCGTAGAAGAAGCTCCGGTAGCAGCAGCTGAGTAATTAACGCCCTGGCGTTGGCTCAGTAAGCAAAAAGGGGGCCTGGCCCCCTTTTTGCCACCTCGAAAACCGTTTGTAGGCGCCCGTTTTCAGTGGTGCCGCTACTGCAGTTGTCATGTGCAGCAGCTAACAAAGGTGGTTCGGGAAGAATTGAACGCCCGTTCGATCGGGTGGAATGGTTGATAACCTATCCAAGAGGAATTTTGAAATGGCAGAGATTACTGCAGCGTTGGTCAAAGAACTGCGCGAGCGTACTGGCGAAGGCATGATGGACTGCAAGAAAGCCTTGACCAAGGCTGACGGCGACATCGAAAAAGCCATTGATGACATGCGTGCTTCGGGCGCCATCAAGGCTGCCAAGAAAGCGGGCAACGTTGCCGCTGAAGGCGCTATCGCTCTGAAGGAAGACGGTAAATCCGCCGTTCTGCTGGAAGTGAACTCGCAAACCGACTTCCTGGCCCTGCAGGACGACTTCAAGGCATTTGTTGCTGCAAGCGTTGAAAAAGCGTTCGCCGACAAGCTGGCTGACGTTGCTCCGCTGATCGAAGCTCAAGAAGCCGATCGCCTGGTACTGGTCGGCAAGGTTGGCGAAAACGTCAACATTCGTCGTCTGGCGCGCGTTGAAGGTGACGTTGTCGGCGGTTACCTGCACGGCAACAAGATCGGTGTTGCAGTTGTCCTGAAAGGCGGCGACGTTGAGCTGGCCAAGGACATCGCTATGCACGTAGCGGCCACCAACCCTGAATTCCTGCTGCCATCGGAAGTTTCCGCTGAAGCGGTCGAGCGTGAGAAAGGCGTGTTCCTGACGCTGAACGCTGACAAGATCGCCGGCAAGCCGGAAAACATCGTTGAAAACATGGTCAAGGGCCGTATCAGCAAGTTCCTGGCCGAAGCCAGCCTGGTTGAGCAGGCGTTCGTCAAGAACCCTGAAATCAAGGTCGGCGAGCTGGCCAAGAAAGCCGGCGCTGAAATCGTTTCCTTCACCTACTTCAAAGTAGGCGAAGGCATCGAGAAGCCAGTCGACAACTTCGCTGAAGAAGTTGCTGCCCAGCTGGCTGCTGCCAAGTCGTAAGACAGTTTTTTAACTGTCGCCCTGAAGAGGCTGCCCGCTCACGCGCGCAGCCTCTTTTCAGATGAGGAGGCCGATTTATTTGGTTTCCTGTCGGAACTGGCTTACAAAGCCGTGTTCTGATGGCGCTGTGATAGCGTCAAGCTAGAGTGAACGCAGGCTGAAAACAGCCCGCAAAGAATTTTTTACAATACGCCGCAGGAGAGATTCGCAATGGCTCAGCAGGGCAGTGGTTATCAGGCTCGCTATAAACGCATTCTACTCAAGCTTAGCGGCGAGGCCCTGATGGGCTCCGAAGAGTTCGGGATCGATCCCAAGGTGCTGGATCGCATGGCGCTGGAAGTTGGCCAACTGGTCGGCATCGGTGTTCAGGTCGGTCTGGTAATTGGTGGCGGTAACCTATTCCGCGGCGCAGCGCTGAGTGCTGCTGGCATGGACCGTGTTACGGGCGACCACATGGGCATGCTGGCCACTGTGATGAATGCCCTGGCCATGCGTGATGCACTGGAGCGCGCCAATATCTCGGCCATCGTGATGTCGGCTATTTCCATGGTAGGCGTGACCGATCACTATGATCGCCGCAAAGCCATGCGTCATCTGAACGCCAAGGAAGTGGTCATCTTCGCGGCCGGTACCGGCAACCCATTTTTCACCACGGACTCGGCAGCCTGCCTGCGTGCGATTGAGATCGACGCTGATGTAGTGCTCAAGGCGACCAAGGTGGATGGCGTGTACACTGCAGACCCATTCAAAGACCCGCATGCCGAGAAGTTCGATCATCTGACCTACGATGAAGTGCTGGATCGCAAGCTGGGTGTAATGGACCTGACGGCAATCTGCCTGTGTCGCGACCACAAGATGCCATTACGCGTCTTCAACATGAACAAGCCCGGCGCCCTGCTGAACATCGTACATGGCGGCGCTGAAGGAACCCTGATCGAGGAAGGCCAACAATGATCAACGAAATCAAGAAAGACGCTCAAGAGCGCATGACCAAGTCCCTGGAATCGCTGGCGCACGCGTTCAGCCGAATCCGTACCGGGCAGGCTCACCCAAGCATCCTGGGCGGTGTGATGGTGCCTTACTACGGCGCTGATACCCCGCTGAACCAGGTTGCCAACGTAACCGTTAAAGATTCCCGCACCCTGCAGGTTGTAGCGTTCGAGCGCAACATGCTGGCAGCGGTCGACAAGGCGATCCAGAGTTCGGGTCTGGGTTTCAACCCGACCAACCTGGGTGAGTTGCTGTTGATCTCCATGCCGGCGCTGACCGAAGAAACCCGTCGCGGTTTCACCAAGCAGGCGCGTGAAGCGGCTGAAGATGGTCGTGTAGCGGTACGCAACATTCGTCGTGATGCCTTGAGTCAGTTGAAAGACCTGGTCAAAGAGAAAGAAATCAGCGAAGACGACGAGCGTCGCGCTGCTGACGATATCCAAAAACTGACTGACAAGTTCGTGGCGGAAATCGAAGCGGCCGTGAAGCAGAAAGAAGCGGATTTGATGGCCGTATAAGGGTCACGTTTTCATGCAAAAAACCAAGCAGACCGTACTGTCTTCAGTGCCGCGCCACGTCGCGATCATCATGGATGGTAACAATCGTTGGGCGAAGAAGCGTTTTATGCCCGGCGTTGCTGGGCATAAAGCTGGAGTCGACGCGGTTCGCGCGGTGATCGAGGTGTGTGCCGAGGCCAAGGTCGAGGTGTTGACCCTGTTCGCCTTTTCCAGTGAGAACTGGCAGCGCCCGGCTGATGAGGTCAGTGCCTTGATGGACTTGTTCTTCAAGGCGCTGCGTCGTGAGGCCAAGCGCCTCAATGACAACAACATCAGTTTGCGGATTATCGGCGACCGTTCCCGCTTTCATCCCGAGCTTCAGGCCGCCATGCGCGAAGCTGAAGCCATGACGGCGGGGGCGAACCGCTTTATTCTGCAAATTGCCGCCAACTACGGTGGCCAGTGGGATATCGCCCAGGCTGCGCAGCGTCTGGCGCGTGAGGTTCAGGCCGGACATCTGCGTCCTGAAGATATCACCCCTGAGCTGTTGCAAGCCTGTCTGGCGACCGGCGATCTGCCGTTGCCCGACCTGTGTATCCGCACGGGCGGGGAGCATCGCATCAGCAACTTCCTCTTGTGGCAGTTGGCCTACGCCGAGTTGTATTTCTCCGACCTGTTCTGGCCGGACTTCAAACACGACGCCATGCGCACCGCGCTGGCCGATTTCGCTTCTCGCCAGCGGCGCTTCGGTAAAACGAGCGAGCAGGTCGAGGCTGGGGCCCGGGTTTAATGCTTAAGCAACGAATCATCACTGCACTCATCCTGCTGCCTATCGCCTTGTGCGGGTTCTTCCTGCTCGAAGGTTCCGGGTTTGCGCTGTTCATCGGGCTGGTCGTGACCCTCGGTGCGTGGGAGTGGGCGCGTCTTGCAGGCTTCACTGCCCAGCCACTGCGCGTGGCTTATGCGGTTGTCGTCGCTGTCCTGCTGTTTGTCATGCATCTGCTGCCAGGGCTTGCGCCCTGGGTGTTGGGGGCCTCTGTCCTGTGGTGGGTGGCAGCGACTTTCCTGGTGCTGACGTATCCTCAAACCAGCGAGCATTGGGCCAGTGCGGCCTGCAAGCTGGTCATCGGTTTGTTGATTCTGCTGCCAGCCTGGCAGGGGCTGGTCTTGATCAAGCAGTACCCGCTGGGTAACTGGCTGATCATGGCGGTCATGGTACTGGTCTGGGGCGCGGATATTGGTGCGTACTTCTCCGGCCGGGCTTTCGGCAAGCGCAAGCTGGCGCCGCAAGTCAGCCCCGGCAAAAGCTGGGAAGGCGTGTACGGCGGTCTTGCGTTAAGTTTGTTGATTACCGCGGTTGTCGGGGTGGTTCGCGACTGGAGCGTTGCCCAGATCCTGATGGGGCTGGTCGGTGCGGCGGTTGTCGTATTGATCTCGGTGGTGGGGGACTTGACTGAAAGCATGTTCAAGCGCCAGTCGGGGATCAAGGACAGCAGTAACCTGTTGCCGGGTCATGGCGGTATTCTGGATCGTATTGATAGCTTGACGGCGGCCATTCCAGTGTTCGCAGTGTTGCTGTGGGTGATGATGCCGTGAGCCGCCCACAACAGATTACTGTCCTGGGGGCTACAGGCTCGATCGGCCTGAGCACTCTGGATGTCATTGCTCGTCATCCGCAGCGTTATCAGGTGTTCGCCCTGAGCGGCTTTACCCGGTTGGCTGAGTTGCTGGCACTGTGTATTCGCCATACGCCGCGCTTTGCTGTTGTGCCTGAGTTGGCCGCGGCTCGTGGGCTGCAGGACGATTTGCGCGCCGCGGGTCTGTCTACGCGGGTGCTCGTGGGTGAGGAGGGGTTGTGTCAGGTTGCCTCCGACCCTGAGGTCGATGCGGTCATGGCGGCGATCGTCGGTGCGGCGGGCCTGCGTCCGACGCTGGCGGCGGTCGAGGCGGGCAAAAAGATCCTTCTGGCCAATAAAGAAGCATTGGTCATGTCCGGCGCCTTGTTCATGCAGGCGGTGCGCAAAAGCGGTTCGGTGCTTTTGCCAATCGACAGTGAGCACAACGCAATCTTCCAGTGCATGCCGCAGGACTTTGCCCGTGGCCTCGGTGCTGTGGGGGTGCGGCGGATTTTACTGACAGCCTCTGGCGGTCCGTTCCGGCAGACGCCTTTGTCTGAACTGGCGCATGTTACGCCTGACCAGGCCTGCGCTCACCCTAACTGGTCGATGGGGCGCAAAATCTCGGTCGACTCGGCCAGCATGATGAATAAAGGCCTGGAGTTGATCGAGGCTTGCTGGCTGTTCGATGCCAAGCCGTCCCAGATTGAAGTGGTGATCCATCCGCAAAGCGTGATTCATTCGCTGGTCGACTACGTTGATGGCTCGGTACTGGCGCAGTTGGGTAACCCGGATATGCGCACGCCGATTTCCAATGCGCTGGCATGGCCTGAGCGAATCGACTCCGGTGTGGCACCGCTGGACCTGTTTGCCATTGCGCGGCTGGATTTCCAGGCGCCTGATGAAGATCGTTTCCCTTGCCTGCGCCTGGCGCGTCAGGCTGCCGAGGTGGGCAACAGTGCGCCGGCCATGCTGAATGCGGCCAATGAAGTGGCGGTCGCTGCGTTTCTTGATGGGCGTGTCCGTTACCTGGAGATCGCGAGTATCATTGAGGAAGTCTTGAATCTTGAACCTGTGGTTGCGGTTAATGACCTCGATGCAGTGTTTACGGCGGACGCCAAGGCACGAAGCCTGGCCGGGCAATGGTTGAGTCGCCACGGACGATAGGTGCAGCCGGGCGCAAGCATGCGGCAGTACTGAATAGGATTGCGGAGAAAGCAGATGAGCGCGCTCTATATGATTGTCGGCACCCTGGTGGCATTGGGTGTGCTGGTCACCTTCCATGAATTCGGCCATTTTTGGGTCGCTCGCCGCTGTGGCGTGAAGGTTCTGCGCTTCTCCGTAGGCTTTGGCATGCCGTTGTTGCGCTGGCACGACAAGCGCGGTACGGAATTCGTGATCGCGGCCATCCCGTTGGGTGGCTACGTCAAAATGCTCGACGAGCGCGAAGGTGAAGTGCCAGCGGATCAGCTCGATCAATCGTTCAATCGCAAAACCGTTCGTCAGCGGATCGCCATCGTGGCGGCCGGCCCCATTGCCAATTTTTTGCTGGCTTTTGTGTTTTTCTGGGGGTTGGCCATGCTCGGCAGCGAGCAGGTGCGCCCGGTCATCGGGGCGGTCGAGGTGGGCAGTATTGCCGCCAAGGCGGGTTTGAGCTCCGGGCAGGAAATTATTGCGATTGATGGCGAGCCGACTTCCGGGTGGGCGGCAGTCAATCTGCAGTTGGTTCGTCGGCTGGGGGAAAGCGGTGCGTTGCAACTGCTGGTTCGTGAGCAGGGTTCCAGTGCTGAGTCACCGCGTGTACTGACGCTTGACCATTGGCTCAAGGGGGCCAATGAGCCGGACCCGATTCGCTCGCTGGGTATCCGTCCGTGGCGCCCGGCGTTGCCGCCGGTACTGGCTGAGCTCGATCCGAAAGGCCCCGCTCAGGCGGCCGGGCTGAAAAGCGGCGATCGTTTGCTGTTGCTGGACGGTCAGGCGCTCAGTGATTGGCAGCAAGTGGTCGACTGGGTCCGTGTACGTCCTGATACCAAAATTGTGCTGCATGTCGAGCGTGACGGTGCTCAAATCGACGTCCCTGTTACCCTGGCGGCGCGCGGTGACGCGAAAGCGGCAACCGGTTATCTGGGGGCAGGTGTCAAGGTTGTCGACTGGCCGCCAGAGATGATTCGCGAGGTCAGCTTTGGTCCTGTAGCGGCGATTGGCGAGGGCGCGCGTCGTACCTGGACCATGAGTGTGCTGACCCTTGATTCGCTAAAGAAAATGTTGTTCGGCGAGCTCTCGGTAAAAAACTTGAGTGGACCGATAACCATTGCTAAAGTGGCGGGCGCTTCTGCCCAGTCGGGTGTTGCTGATTTCTTGAATTTCCTTGCTTATCTGAGTATTAGCCTGGGGGTTCTCAATTTGTTGCCCATCCCTGTACTGGATGGGGGGCATTTGTTGTTTTATCTGATTGAGTGGGCGCGTGGTCGTCCCTTGTCGGATCGGGTGCAGGGTTGGGGGATACAGATCGGTATCAGTTTGGTGGTCGGGGTGATGTTGCTTGCTCTGGTCAACGATCTGGGTCGACTGTAACGCTTCGCTGAATTGCGAATCTGCCGCATTTTGCGGCAGTTTGTTTATTGCCAGTTGGAATAAGAAAGGACTTCATGAAACGTCTGCTGCTAACTGCGGTTCTCACCGTATTGATGATCGCCGAAGTTCACGCCGAGTCCTTCACTATCTCCGATATTCGCGTCAATGGCCTCCAGCGGGTCTCCGCGGGTAGCGTCTTTGGTGCCTTGCCGTTGAACGTCGGTGAACAGGCGGATGATCGTCGCCTGGTGGAATCCACTCGTGCGCTGTTCAAAACCGGTTTCTTTCAAGATATCCAGCTGGGCCGCGATGGCAATGTCCTGGTCATCACGGTAGTCGAGCGCCCATCGGTTGCCAGTATCGAGATCGATGGCAACAAGGCGATCTCCACTGAAGACTTGATGAAAGGTCTCAAACAGTCCGGTCTGGCCGAAGGCGAGATCTTCCAGCGTGCGACCCTTGAAGGCGTGCGTAACGAACTGCAGCGTCAGTATGTCGCTCAAGGCCGCTACTCGGCGACCGTCGACACCGAAGTGGTGCCGCAGCCGCGTAACCGCGTTGCCTTGAAGGTCAACATCAACGAAGGCACTGTTGCTGCTATCCAGCACATCAACGTGGTGGGTAACACCGTTTTCGCCGACGAAGACCTGATCGACCTGTTCGAACTCAAAACCACCAACTGGTTGTCGTTCTTCAAGAACGATGACAAGTACGCTCGTGAAAAATTGTCCGGTGACCTGGAACGCCTGCGTTCCTACTACCTGGACCGTGGCTATATCAACATGGATATTGCTTCGACCCAGGTGTCCATTACCCCGGACAAGAAACACGTCTACATCACCGTCAACGTTAACGAAGGCGAGAAGTACAGCGTTCGTGACGTCAAGCTGAGCGGTGACCTGAAAGTCCCTGAAGACCAGGTCAAGGCTCTGTTGCTGGTTCAGAAAGGCCAGGTGTTCTCGCGCAAGCTGATGACCACCACATCCGAACTGATCACGCGCCGCCTAGGTAACGAGGGTTATACCTTTGCCAACGTCAACGGCGTGCCGCAGCCACACGACGACGATCACACTGTCGATATCACCTTCGTGGTTGACCCGGGCAAGCGTGCCTATGTAAACCGCATCAACTTCCGCGGCAACACCAAGTCGGAAGACGAAGTGCTGCGCCGTGAAATGCGCCAGATGGAAGGTGGCTGGGCTTCGACCTACCTGATCGACCAGTCCAAGACCCGTCTGGAACGCCTGGGCTTCTTCAAGGAAGTCAACGTCGAAACGCCGGCTGTGCCGGGTACCGACGACCAGGTTGACGTGAACTACAGTGTTGAAGAGCAAGCTTCCGGTTCGATCACCGCCAGCGTTGGTTTTGCTCAGAGCGCCGGTTTGATCCTGGGCGGTTCGATCACCCAGAACAACTTCCTGGGGACAGGTAACAAGGTCAGCATCGGTCTGACCCGCAGCGAATACCAGAGCCGCTATAACTTCGGTTATGTCGACCCCTACTGGACTGCTGATGGCGTGAGCCTGGGTTACAACGCGTTCTATCGCACCACTGACTACAAAGACCTCGATGTCGATGTGGCCAACTATGCGGTGGATAGCCTGGGGGCTGGCGTCAGCGTCGGCTATCCGATCAGCGAGACCTCGCGTCTGACCTTTGGTCTGACCGCGCAGCAAGACAAAATCAATACCGGCAAGTACACCGTTGACGAGATCTTCGATTTCGTGAAAAAAGAAGGCGACAACTACCTGAACTTCAAGGCATCGGCCGGTTGGTCCGAGTCGACCCTGAACAAAGGCGTGTTGGCGACACGTGGTCACTCCCAGAGCCTGACGCTGGAAGCCACCACGCCAGGCAGCGACCTGTCGTTCTTCAAGCTCGACTACCGTGGTCAGTTGTTCCAGCCTTTGACTGACAACTACACCATGCGCTTGCATACCGAACTCGGTTATGGCGATGGCTATGGTTCGACCGATGGTCTACCGTTCTACGAGAACTACTACGCAGGCGGTTTCAACTCGGTTCGTGGCTTCAAGGACAGCACGTTGGGTCCTCGCAGTACGCCAAGTACCGGTAAGAATCCTGGTACAAGCAAAGACCCGGACCAGGACCCTCTGCCGTTCGGTGGTAACGTGCTGGTTCAAGGTGGTGTAGAAATTCTGTTCCCGCTGCCCTTCGTCAAGGATCAACGTTCCTTGCGGACCTCGGTCTTCTGGGATGTTGGTAACGTGTTCGACAGCAATTGCTCTTCGAACAAGGTATCGGCTACTGGCAAGAAAATTGAGTGCAACAATGTCGACCTCTCCGGTCTGGCCAGCTCGGTCGGTGTCGGTGTGACGTGGGTTACTGCACTGGGTCCATTGAGCTTTGCGTTGGCGATGCCGATCAAGGAACCGGATAACGCTGAGACTCAGGTGTTCCAATTCTCCCTCGGTCAGACTTTCTAAGAGCCTGACCCAAGATAACGACAATGGATTTTGTAGGAGTGCATCGTGCGTAAGTTGACTCAATTGGTTCTCCTGGCGACTGTCCTGGTAGCGACCCCGGCATTTGCCGAAATGAAAATTGCGGTACTGAACTACCAAATGGCTCTGCTGGAGTCGGATGCGGCGAAGAAGTACGCCGTGGATGCCGAGAAGAAATTCGGTCCGCAACTGACCAAGCTCAAGACTCTGGAAAGCAGTGCCAAAGGCATCCAGGATCGTCTGGTCAGCGGTGGCGACAAAATGGCCCAGGGCGAGCGCGAGCGTCTTGAGCTGGAATTCAAGCAAAAGGCCCGCGACTTCCAGTTCCAGTCTAAAGAGCTGAACGAAGCCAAAGCCGTTGCTGACCGTGAAATGCTGAAGCAGCTCAAGCCAAAACTGGATAGCGCTGTGGAAGAAGTCATCAAAAAAGGTGCTTTTGACCTGGTCTTCGAGCGTGGTGCAGTGATTGACGTCAAACCTCAGTACGACATCACCCGCCAGGTTATCGAGCGCATGAATCAACTGAAGTAATCCATGACAGCGACTATAAAACTCGGCCAGTTGGCCGAGTTCCTCGGGGCTACGTTGCGTGGCTCTGCGGAGAAAGAAATTACTGGGCTAGCCACCTTGCAGGAGGCTGGCCCAGCTCAGTTGAGCTTTCTGGCAAATCCCCAATACCGTAAATACCTGGCTGACAGCCAAGCCGCAGCCGTGTTGCTGAAGGCCGCCGATGCCGAAGGGTTTGCCGGTGATGCGCTGGTTGTGCCAGATCCGTATGCCGCGTATGCGCGGGTTTCCCATCTGTTCGACCCGAAACCCAAGGCTGCTGCCGGTATTCATCCAACAGCTGTTGTGGCTGAGGATGCGGTGGTTGATCCGGCGGCGAGTATCGGCGCGTTTGCCGTGATAGAAAGCGCTGCACGGATTGCTGCGGGCGTGACGATTGGCGCTCATTGCTTCATCGGCGCTCGCAGCGAAATCGGCGAGGGCGGCTGGCTGGCTCCGCGTGTGACGCTGTATCACGACGTACGGGTCGGCAAGCGAGTGGTGATTCAGTCGGGTGCAGTGCTGGGCGGTGAAGGCTTCGGCTTTGCCAACGAGAAGGGCATCTGGCAGAAAATTGCCCAGGTCGGCGGCGTGTTGATCGGCGACGATGTGGAAATTGGCGTTAACACCGCTATTGATCGCGGTGCGCTGGCCGATACCGTGATCGGTAATGGCGTGAAGCTCGACAATCAGATTCAAATTGCCCACAACGTGCAGGTCGGTGACCACACCGCCATGGCTGCCTGCGTGGGGATTTCCGGCAGTACCAAAATCGGCAAGCATTGCATGCTCGCCGGTGGTGTAGGGCTGGTAGGGCACATTGATATTTGCGACAACGTTTTCCTGACCGGGATGACGATGGTGACTCACTCGATTACCGAGCCGGGCTCCTACTCATCCGGTACAGCCATGCAGCCAGCGGCCGAATGGCGCAAAAGCGCGGCTCGCATCCGTCAGCTCGATGACATCGCGCGGCGTTTGCGACAGCTGGAGAAGCGTGTAGGGGACGTGACCCCTGACGCCAATGCTTCATCTGAAGGCTGATACCATTTCCATATCAAGTGTGCTCAGCCGCTAGACTGCCTCCTTGATTTGCTAGAGGAGTGCGCGTTTGCCGCGCGCTCCCAATCTTTACATAGGCTTCCCCCCGAAATGATGGACATCAACGAGATTCGCGAATACCTGCCTCACCGTTACCCGTTCCTGCTGGTGGACCGGGTGGTGGATCTGGATGTTGAAGGCAAGCGCATTCGTGCCTACAAGAATGTCAGCATCAACGAACCGTTCTTCAATGGTCACTTCCCCGCGCACCCGATCATGCCAGGCGTGCTGATCATCGAAGCGATGGCGCAGGCCGCAGGCATCCTGGGTTTCAAGATGCTGGACGTGAAACCTGCTGATGGCACCCTTTACTACTTCGTCGGCTCCGACAAGCTGCGTTTCCGTCAGCCGGTCAAGCCTGGCGACCAATTGATCCTCGAAGCTACTTTCATCAGTTGCAAGCGTAAGATCTGGAAGTTTGAATGCCAGGCGTCGGTGGATGGCAAGCCGGTATGCTCGGCCGAGATCATCTGTGCGGAACAAAAAGTATGAGTTTGATTGACCCTCGCGCAATCATCGATCCGACGGCCATTCTGGCCGACGACGTCGAGGTCGGCCCTTGGTCGATCATCGGCGCAGGTGTGGAAATCGGCGAGGGAACAGTGATCGGGCCGCACGTGATACTTAAAGGCCCGACCCGGATTGGCAAGCACAACCGCATCTACCAGTTTTCATCGGTAGGTGAGGACACGCCCGATCTGAAGTACAAGGGTGAAGAGACCCGCCTGGTGATCGGTGACCACAACATCATCCGTGAAGGCGTGACGATTCACCGTGGCACCGTCCAGGACCGTTCCGAAACGACCCTGGGCGACCATAACCTGATCATGGCCTATGCCCACATCGGCCATGACAGCGTGATTGGCAACCACTGCATTCTGGTCAACAACACCGCGCTGGCGGGTCATGTACACGTTGAAGACTGGGCGATCCTGTCTGGTTTTACCCTGGTTCACCAGTATTGCCATATCGGCACCCACAGCTTTTCCGGCATGGGTACGGCCATTGGCAAGGATGTTCCTGCCTATGTCACGGTGTTCGGCAACCCGGCAGAAGCCCGTAGCATGAACTTCGAAGGCATGCGCCGTCGTGGTTTCAGCGAAGACGCCATCCACGCGTTGCGCCGTGCCTACAAAGTGGTTTATCGCCAAGGCCTGACTGTTGAGCAGGCGTTGGCCGAGCTGGCCGAGCCTTCGGCACAGTTTCCTGAAGTTGCGGTCTTCCGTGACTCGATCCAGTCATCGACTCGCGGCATCACCCGTTAACCATGGCCAATCTGCGTATTGCGCTGGTGGCAGGCGAAGCCTCTGGCGATATTCTGGGTGCAGGTTTGATGCGTGCGCTCAAGGCTCAGCACCAAGGCGTTGAGTTCATTGGTGTTGGTGGGCCGCTGATGCAGGCCGAAGGCCTGACCTCTTATTTTCCGATGGAGCGCCTCGCGGTCATGGGGCTGGTTGAAGTCCTGGGGCGTCTGCGTGAGCTGCTCGCTCGTCGCAAAAAGCTGATCGCCACCTTGATCGCAGAAAAGCCGGACGTGTTCATCGGCATCGATGCGCCGGATTTCACCCTCAATATCGAGCTAAAGCTGCGTCAGGCCGGCATCAAGACCGTGCACTACGTCAGCCCTTCAGTCTGGGCCTGGCGTCAGAAGCGCGTGCTGAAGATCCGCGATGGCTGCGACCTGATGCTGACGCTGTTCCCGTTCGAAGCCAAATTTTACGAAGAGAAGGGTGTGCCCGTTCGCTTCGTCGGTCATTCGCTGGCCGATGCCATTCCCCTTGAGGCTGATCGCGCTGCTGCGCGTTCTGAGCTGGGATTGTCCGCTGGCCCGTTGGTCGCGTTGATGCCGGGTAGCCGAGGTGGTGAGGTCGGGCGCCTGGGCGGCTTGTTCCTTGATACGGCTGAGCGTTTACGCGTGCTGTGCCCGGGTGTGCGGTTTGTCATGCCGTGTGCCAGTCCGGAGCGCCGTGAGCAGATCGAAGCGTTGCTGGTGGGGCGTGATTTGCCGGTGACACTGCTCGACGGCCGATCACATCAAGCGCTGGCCGCCTGTGATGCGGTGTTGATTGCTTCTGGCACAGCGACTCTGGAGGCCTTGCTGTACAAGCGGCCGATGGTGGTTGCCTATCGCCTGGCGCCGCTGACGTTCTGGATTCTCAAGCGCATGGTCAAAAGCCCTTACATCTCGTTGCCGAACTTGCTGGCCCAGCGTTTGCTGGTGCCCGAGTTGCTGCAGGACGATGCAACGCCTGAGGCGCTGGCGCAAACCCTGTTGCCGTTGATCGAGGGGGGTGAAGAACAGACCGCCGGGTTTGATCAAATTCACCGCACCTTGCGCCTTGATGCTTCGAATCAGGCCGCGGACGCCGTCCTTAAATTGATCGGCAACCCTCAATGAGTAACGTAAAGATGCAAATGGGCCTGGATTTTACCCTCGTCGCAGACGCCGAAGACCTGGTGGCGGGTGTCGATGAAGTCGGTCGTGGCCCGTTGTGCGGTGCGGTCGTGACGGCAGCGGTGATCCTCGATCCAAACCGGCCGATTCTCGGCCTCAACGATTCGAAGAAACTCACCGAAGCGCGCCGTGAAAAGCTCTACGATGAAATCCGCGAGAAAGCCCTGAGCTGGTGCATCGCGCGTGCCGAAGTCGAAGAAATCGACGAACTGAATATCCTGCACGCCACCATGCTGGCCATGCAGCGCGCCGTTGAAGGCCTGCATATCACGCCGAAACTGGCGATGATCGATGGCAACCGTTGCCCGAAACTGGCAATGGCGGCTGAGGCAGTGGTCAAGGGCGATAGCAAGGTGCCGGCGATTGCCGCCGCCTCGATTCTGGCGAAAGTCAGCCGGGATCGCGAAATGGCCGCTTTCGAACTGATTTATCCGGGGTACGGCATCGGCGGTCACAAAGGCTACCCGACGCCCGTTCATCTGGAAGCCTTGAGCCGTCTGGGGCCGACACCGATTCACCGACGTTCGTTTGCCCCTGTGCGGCTGGCCTACGAGGCGCGTGAGGGGTTGATCGAGAGTTAGTCGCAAGGCTGATGTTTTTACCAAGGCCCGGTACAATCCGGGCCTTGTTGTCTCCACGTTATTAGCAGGATCACTATGCCGGCTTCATTCGTTCATCTACGCCTGCACACTGAATACTCCCTGGTCGACGGTCTGGTGCGGATCAAGCCGCTGGTCAAGACCCTGGTTGGCATGAACATGCCTGCCGTGGCGGTCACCGATCAGAACAACATGTGTTCCCTGGTCAAGTTCTACAAAAATGCCATGGGTGCCGGGATCAAGCCGATCTGCGGTGCTGACCTGTGGCTGTCGAACAAAGACCCGGATAACCCGCTCAGCCGCATCAGCTTCCTGGCGATGAACGCTGTGGGTTATCGCAACCTCACCGAGTTGATCTCCCGTGGTTTCATCGACGGTCAGCGTAACGGCCAGATCATCATCGAGCGCGAGTGGGTGGCCGAGGCCAACGAAGGCTTGATCATGCTGTCGGCGGCCAAAGAGGGCGAGATCGGTATTGCCATGCTCAGCGGCAACCCCGACGAAGCCGAGACCCTGGCACGCGAATGGATGGCGGTGTTCCCGGATCGTTTCTATCTGGAAGTACAGCGCACCAACCGGCCCAACGACGAAGAGCAACTACACGGCGCCGTGGCCCTGGCCGAAAAAATCGGCGCGCCGCTGGTGGCGACCAACGATGTGCGCTTCATCAAGCAGCAGGACTTCGAGGCCCACGAAACCCGCGTGTGCATCGGCGAAGGCCGGGCGCTCGACGATCCGCGTCGCTCCAAGAATTACAGTGACCAGCAGTACCTCAAAAGCGCCGAGGAAATGGCCGAGTTGTTCAGCGACTTGCCGGAGGCGCTGGAAAACACCGTCGAGATCGCCAAGCGCTGCAACATCGAAGTGAAGCTGGGCACGCACTTCCTGCCCAACTTCCCGATTCCCGATGGCATGACCATCGACGAGTATTTCCGCAAGGTGTCCTTCGATGGTCTTGAGGAGCGCTTGAGCGTTCTGCTGCCCAAGGACACTACCGAAGACTATGAAGCCAAGCGTCAGGTCTACGTTGATCGGTTGAATTTCGAGCTGGATATCATCATCCAGATGGGGTTCCCCGGTTACTTCTTGATCGTTATGGACTTTATCCAGTGGGCCAAGAACAACGGCGTACCGGTAGGTCCGGGCCGTGGGTCGGGTGCCGGGTCGCTGGTGGCCTATGTGCAGAAGATCACCGACCTCGACCCGCTGGAATATGACCTGCTGTTCGAACGTTTCCTTAACCCGGAACGGGTATCCATGCCCGACTTCGACGTCGACTTCTGCATGGACGGTCGCGACCGGGTGATCGACTACGTGGCCGAGAAGTATGGTCGTAACGCCGTAAGCCAGATCATCACCTTTGGTTCCATGGCGGCCAAGGCTGTGGTCCGCGACGTGGCACGAGTACAGGGCAAGTCCTACGGGTTGGCGGATCGTCTGTCGAAGATGATTCCGTTCGAAGTCGGCATGACTCTGGAAAAAGCCTACGAACAGGAAGAAATCCTGCGTGACTTCATCAAGGTCGATGAAGAAGCCGCCGAAATCTGGGAAATGGCCCGCAAGCTTGAAGGCGTGGTGCGTAACGTCGGCAAGCACGCCGGGGGTGTGGTTATCGCGCCGACCAAGCTGACCGACTTCTCGCCGATCTATTGCGACGAAGAAGGTGGTGGCCTGGTAACCCAGTTCGACAAGGACGACGTCGAGGCAGCCGGCCTGGTGAAGTTCGACTTCCTGGGCCTGCGGACCCTGACGATCATCGACTGGGCGCTGAAAACCATTAACCGCGACCGCGCCAAGGTCAGCGAGCCGCCGCTGGATATTGCGTTTATCCCGCTGGATGACAAGCCGACCTACGCGCTGCTGCAAAAAGCTGAAACCACGGCGGTGTTCCAGCTTGAGTCGCGAGGCATGAAAGAGCTGATCAAAAAGCTCAAGCCCGACTGCCTGGAAGACTTGATTGCACTGGTAGCATTGTTCCGCCCCGGCCCGCTGCAGTCGGGCATGGTGGACGACTTCATTAACCGTAAGCACGGTCGCGCCGAACTGGCGTACCCGCATTCGGATTACCAGTACGAAGGCCTCAAGCCGGTATTGGCGCCGACGTACGGCATCATCCTGTATCAGGAACAGGTGATGCAGATTGCCCAGGTCATGGCCGGTTACACCCTCGGTGGTGCGGACATGCTGCGTCGAGCCATGGGTAAGAAAAAACCCGAAGAAATGGCCAAGCAGCGCGGTGGGTTCATTGAAGGTTGCGCCACCAACAATATCGACGCCGATCTTGCGGGTAACATCTTCGACCTGGTAGAGAAATTCGCCGGTTACGGCTTCAACAAGTCTCACTCCGCCGCCTACGGCCTGGTGTCGTACCAGACAGCGTGGCTGAAAGCTCATTACCCGGCACCATTCATGGCGGCGGTGCTTTCGGCGGATATGCACAACACCGACAAGGTTGTGACCTTGATCGAAGAAATTCGCACCATGAAGCTGCGTCTCGACGCGCCGGATGTGAATACCTCCGAGTTCAAGTTCACGGTGAATGACGAAGGCCGCATTATTTACGGGCTGGGCGCAATCAAGGGGGTTGGCGAAGGGCCGGTCGAGGCGATTACCGAGGCGCGGCAGGACGGGCCGTTCAAGGATCTGTTCGATTTTTGCGCCCGGGTCGACCTCAAGCGCATCAACAAACGAACCCTCGACGGCTTGATCCGCAGTGGCGCCCTGGATCGCCTTGGCCCGTACTTCCACGATGAGCCGAAGGCTTATCAGGCCAACATCGACCTCAACCGTGCGGTCTTGCTGACCGCGATGGAAGAGGCGATCAAGGCGGCCGAGCAGACCGCACGTACTCACGACAGTGGTCACGCCGACCTGTTTGGCGGTCTGTTCGTTGAAGCAGACGCCGATGTCTACGCCAATCACCGCAAGGCCAAGGAGCTGACGCTCAAGGAACGGCTGAAAGGGGAGAAAGACACCCTGGGCCTGTACCTCACCGGTCACCCGATTGACGAGTACGAAGGTGAGATCCGTCGTTTTGCCCGCCAGCGCATCATCGACCTCAAGCCTGCGCGTGATACCCAGACAGTCGCGGGCATGATCATCGCGCTGCGCGTCATGAAGAACAAAAAGGGCGACAAGATGGGGTTCATCACCCTCGACGACCGCTCGGGCCGCATCGAGGCGTCGTTGTTTGCCGAGGCCTTCCATTCCGCGCAGTCGCTGTTGCAGACCGATGCCATGGTGGTGGTCGAAGGCGAGGTCAGCAATGACGACTTCTCCGGCGGCTTGCGCTTGCGGGTCAAGCGGGTGATGAGCATGGAAGATGCGCGCACCAACCTGGCCGAAAGCTTGCGTTTGAAGGTCCAGACCCAGGACCTCAAAGGCGATCAGCTACGCTGGCTGGGCGAGTTGTTCAAGCGCCACCGGGGCGCGTGCCCGATTACCATGGAGTACACCAGCCCCGATGCCAAGGCTTTGTTGCAGTTTGGCGAGACGTGGCGAATCGATCCGGCGGATGCCTTGATTCAAGCCCTGCGTGACCAGTTCGGGCGAGACAACGTCTTCCTCCAATACCGTTGACGGTCAGGGGGCACTTCTTGTCTTCAAGAGTATCCCCTGATCTCGATCCAGTTTTTAATCTCGACCTGAACGCGCCTCTCCCTTAAGGTAGGGCGCGAATAGACAACCGGCCGGCCCAAGCTCTCTTGGACGTCGACCCAAGACGGACGCCTATGAACCCGAATTTTCTTGATTTCGAACAGCCGATCGCCGACCTGCAAGCCAAGATCGAAGAGTTGCGCTTGGTCGGTAATGACAATTCGCTGAATATCGGCGATGAAATCTCCCGCCTGCAAGACAAGAGCAGCACGCTCACCGAAGACATCTTCGGCAAGCTGACCAGCTGGCAGATCGCACGTCTGGCGCGTCACCCGCGTCGCCCTTACACCCTGGACTACATCGAACACATCTTCACCGAGTTCGATGAGTTGCACGGTGATCGCCACTTCTCCGACGACGCTGCGATCGTTGGCGGTGTTGCCCGCCTGGACGATCAGCCGGTGATGATCATCGGTCACCAGAAAGGCCGCGAAGTGCGCGAGAAAGTGCGCCGTAACTTCGGCATGCCGCGTCCGGAAGGCTACCGTAAGGCTTGCCGCCTGATGGAAATGGCCGAGCGCTTCAAAATGCCGATCCTGACCTTCATCGACACCCCGGGTGCCTACCCGGGTATCGATGCTGAAGAGCGTAACCAGAGCGAAGCGATCGCTTGGAACCTGCGCGTCATGGCACGCCTGAAAACCCCAATCATCGCCACCGTGATCGGTGAGGGTGGTTCCGGTGGTGCGCTGGCGATCGGTGTGTGCGATCAACTGAACATGCTGCAGTACTCGACCTACGCGGTGATCTCGCCAGAGGGTTGTGCTTCGATTCTGTGGAAAACCGCCGAAAAAGCCCCGGATGCCGCTGAAGCCATGGGCATTACCGCCGAGCGCCTGAAAGGCCTGGGTATCGTGGATAAAGTGATCAGCGAGCCACTGGGCGGCGCACACCGCGATCCAGCGGCTGCCGCCGCTTCGATCCGTGCTGAGCTGAGCTCGCAACTGGCGATGCTGAAGAAGTTCGACAACGACGCGCTGCTGGCTCGCCGTTACGAGCGTCTGATGAGCTACGGTCTCTGATCTGACCTCGGCTTCAATGTGGGAGCGGGCTTGCTCGCGAAAGCGGTATAACAGTCAACTGATGTGTTGAATGTTGAGCCGCCTTCTCGGGCAAGCCCGCTCCCACATTTGTTTTGTGTGAAGGGATCGATATGAATCAGCCCATGATTGATCTGCCAGTCAGGCTACTGCTGAACCTGAAGCCTTGGCGCAACGCCCATGCCTGGCGCATTGCGTTCAGTGGCGGGCTCGACTCCACCGTCCTGCTGCATCTCCTTGCCCGTCTCGCAAAAACCCAATCCCTGCCAGCGCTCAGTGCTATCCATATCCACCACGGCCTTCAGGCTGCGGCTGATGCGTGGCCGGCCCATTGTCAGTCGGTGTGTGATGCGCTGGGTGTGCCATTAGAGGTAGTGCGTGTTCAGGTCTTGCTCGGCGCGAGTCTGGAACGTGCTGCGCGCGATGCGCGGTATGGCGCTTTCATCTCCGCGACTCAACACAATGAGCTGCTGTTGACCGCCCAGCACCGTGACGATCAGGCGGAAACCCTGATGTTTCGTCTGTTGCGCGGGGCAGGGGTGAGAGGGTTGTCAGCCATGCCGCTGGAGCGTCCGCTGGGGCGTGGGCATTTGGTGCGGCCGTTGCTGCAGGTGTCGCGGGCTGAGCTTGAAGCCTATGCCGCTGCGCATCAATTGAGCTGGGTGGAAGACCCTTCAAACGCCGATCAGCAGTTTTCCCGTAATTACCTTCGTCAGCAGATTTTTCCGGCGCTCACTCAGCGTTGGCCGCAGGCTGTTGCCACCATCGCCCGCAGCGCCGCGCACCTGAGCGAGGCGCAGGCACTGCTTGATGAGTTGGCCGGAATGGACCTGCTTCAAGCGTCGACCGTCAGCGAGTTTGATTGGCTGGGTGTGCTCTCTCTGGACATGGCAGCGCTTGAAAAGCTCTCCGCCGCCCGCCAGCGCAATACCCTCAGGCATTGGCTTGCGCCGTTGACGCGGTTGCCGGACAGCGACCACTGGTCGGGTTGGGAAAGTGTGCGCGATGCGGCGTGCGATGCGCGACCGATCTGGCGTTTGGCCGACGGTGAGTTGCATCGTGCGGGCGGACGGGTCTGGTGGCTGCCTGCCGGCTGGCTGAATGAGCCCATGCTGGATCAGTGCTGGACGGACCCGACTCAGGCGCTGCATTTGCCGGGCAATGGTCGCCTGACCTTCAGCGGCCAGGCCCCGCAAGGCGTGTTGAGTGTTCGTTACCGACAGGGGGGCGAGGTCATGTCGTTGCTCGGTCGCGGGCATCGTGATCTCAAACGCCTGCTTAACGAAAGCGGCCTGCCGCTGTTTGCCCGTGGCAGATTGCCGCTGCTCTACCGTGATGGGCAGTTGTTGGCGGTTGCCAACCTCCCGGGGCTTGCGGGAAGTGCCCATGGTGACTGGCGTTTGCACTGGCAGCCAGCAAACCAAGATCAAGGTTTGAGCTGAAAGGGGCTTTCCGGTAGACTACGCTCCCTTCTTGATACAACTTCTGTGGATTCGACTGAATTGCAGGAGTTGCCGATTACCAAGCAGTCTTTGCTGGGCGATTCCAAAAAATGTGTAGCGAGCAACGTACCGGTGTTTTCACTTCCGGTCTGTCCCAACGCGGCGGTTTTTTTGAAAGATGCACTGTGACTAATGCAGGTGATCGGGGGCTTCGGCCTTCCTTCGCTTTCCCCGGCGGCTCGGACCGCTTTAACGCAGACTTCTAGGGTTTTTCATGACGCGCTACATATTCGTCACGGGCGGTGTTGTTTCTTCATTGGGGAAAGGCATTGCATCGGCTTCATTGGCGGCCATCCTGGAGGCGCGGGGACTTAAGGTCACCATGCTGAAACTGGATCCGTACATCAACGTCGATCCGGGCACCATGAGCCCGTTCCAGCACGGTGAAGTGTTCGTCACCCACGACGGCGCCGAGACCGACCTGGACCTGGGTCACTACGAGCGGTTCATCCGCACGACCATGACCCAGAACAACAACTTCACCACTGGCCGTGTTTACGAGCACGTCCTGCGCAAAGAGCGTCGTGGTGACTATCTGGGCGCAACCATCCAGGTGATCCCGCATATCACCGACGAAATCAAGCGCCGCATCATCAAGGGCGCCGGCGATGCCGACGTGGCCATGGTCGAGATCGGTGGCACCGTGGGTGACATCGAGTCCCAACCGTTCCTCGAAGCCATCCGTCAATTGCGTTTCGAAGTCGGCGCCAAGCGCGCGATGCTGATGCACCTGACACTGGTGCCGTACATCGCCACCGCTGGCGAGACCAAAACCAAGCCTACCCAGCACTCGGTCAAGGAACTGCGCTCCATCGGCCTGCAGCCTGACGTGCTGGTGTGCCGTTCCGATCACCCGATCGACATCTCCTCGCGTCGCAAGATTGCGCAGTTCACCAACGTTGAAGAACGTGCGGTTATCGCGCTGGAAGACGCCGACACCATCTACAAGATCCCGGGCATTCTGCATTCCCAGGGCCTGGATGATTTCGTCGTGGAACGTTTCGGCCTGCAATGCGGCGGTGCCGATCTGTCCGAGTGGGAAGCGGTGGTCGATGCCAAGTTGAACCCGGAACACGAAGTCACCATCGCGATGGTCGGCAAGTACATGGAGCTGCTGGACGCCTACAAATCGCTGATCGAGGCGATGAGTCACGCGGGTATCAGCAACCGTACCAAGGTCAACCTGCGTTACATCGACTCCGAAGACATCGAAAACCAGGGCACCGCGCTGCTTGAAGGCGTAGATGCGATTCTGGTTCCAGGCGGCTTCGGTCTGCGTGGCGTGGAAGGCAAGATCACTGCCGTCCAATACGCTCGCGAAAACAAGGTTCCTTACCTGGGTATCTGCCTGGGTATGCAAGTGGCCGTCATCGAGTTCGCTCGTAACGTACTGGGCTGGAAAGACGCTAACTCCACCGAGTTCGATCGCGCCAGCGGTCACCCGGTCGTGGGTCTGATCACCGAGTGGGAAGATGCCACCGGCGCCGTTGAAACCCGTACCGAATCGTCCGATCTGGGCGGCACCATGCGCCTGGGCGCACAGGACTGCCTGCTGGAAGCCGGTTCCCTGGTGCACGATTGCTACGCCAAGGACGTGATCGTCGAGCGTCACCGTCACCGTTACGAAGTGAACAACAAGCTGCTGCCGCAACTGATCGACGCCGGCCTGAAAATCTCCGGTCGTTCGGGTGATGGCGCGCTGGTTGAAGTGGTTGAAGCACCGGATCATCCATGGTTCGTCGCTTGCCAGTTCCACCCTGAGTTCACCTCGACGCCGCGCGACGGTCACCCGTTGTTCAGCGGCTTCGTCAAAGCAGCTTTGGCTCAACACCAGAAGAAGGCTTGAACCTGATGGCTCAAAAGATCATCCGCGTAGGCAACATCGAAATCGCCAACGATAAACCGATGGTGCTGTTCGGTGGCATGAATGTGCTGGAAAGCCGCGACATGGCGATGCAGGTCTGTGAAGAGTACGTAAAGGTGACCGAGAAACTCGGTATCCCTTACGTGTTCAAGGCCAGCTTCGACAAGGCCAACCGTTCTTCCGTAACCTCCTATCGCGGCCCTGGCCTTGAAGAGGGCATGCGGATTTTCCAGGACATCAAGCAAGCTTTCGGCGTGCCGATCATCACCGACGTCCACGAGCCTGAACAGGCTGCGGTCGTTGCTGAAGTCTGCGACATCATTCAACTGCCGGCCTTCCTGTCGCGCCAGACCGATCTGGTCGTGGCGATGGCCAAGACCGGTGCGGTGATCAACATCAAGAAAGCCCAATTCCTTGCGCCTCAGGAAATGAAACACATCCTGAGCAAATGCGAAGAAGCGGGTAACGATCAGTTGATCCTCTGCGAGCGTGGTTCGAGCTTCGGCTACAACAACCTGGTGGTTGACATGCTCGGCTTCGGCATCATGAAGCAGTTCGAATACCCAGTGTTCTTCGACGTAACCCATGCGCTGCAAATGCCCGGTGGTCGCTCCGACTCCGCTGGCGGTCGCCGCGCCCAGGTCACCGACCTGGCCAAGGCTGGCATGAGCCAGTCGCTGGCGGGCCTGTTCCTGGAAGCTCACCCAGACCCGGACAACGCCAAATGCGACGGCCCTTGCGCCTTGCGTCTGGACAAGCTGGAGCCATTCCTGGCGCAGCTCAAGGCTCTGGACGAACTGGTTAAGAGTTTTCCGACGGTAGAAACCGCGTAATCCTCGATTCTCCGGTAAAGTACCGCTCGATTTATCGCTCTGGCCGCACGGCCGCACGGCTCTTGCAGGAGCACGGCTTGCCGGCGACGGTGTCCTTGAGGGGACCCATCACCGACAAGTCGTGCTCCTGCAGCGTTCTAGTCAACTTTGGAGTGTTTACAACAATGGCAAAAATCGTCGACATCAAAGGTCGTGAAGTTCTCGACTCCCGTGGCAATCCCACCGTGGAAGCGGACGTGCTTCTCGACAACGGCATCATCGGCAGTGCCTGCGCGCCGTCCGGTGCTTCCACTGGCTCGCGTGAAGCACTCGAGCTGCGTGATGGCGACAAGAGCCGTTATCTGGGCAAGGGTGTCTTGAAGGCTGTTGCCAACATCAACGGTCCGATTCGCACTGCGCTGTTGGGTAAAGACCCGGTTGACCAGAAAGCCCTCGACCGCATCATGATCGAGCTGGACGGTACCGAGAACAAGGGCAGCCTGGGCGCCAACGCGATCCTCGCCGTGTCCCTGGCCGCTGCCAAGGCTGCTGCGCATGATCAAGACCTGCCGTTGTACGCCCACATTGCCAACCTGAACGGTACGCCGGGCGTGTACTCGATGCCGGTTCCGATGATGAACATCATCAACGGTGGCGAGCATGCCGATAACAACGTCGACATCCAGGAGTTCATGGTTCAGCCGGTTGGCGCCAAGACCTTCTCGGAAGGTCTGCGCATGGGCACCGAGATTTTCCATCACCTCAAAGCCGTATTGAAGGCCCGTGGCCTGAGCACTGCGGTGGGTGACGAAGGTGGTTTTGCACCGAACCTGGCGTCCAACGAAGATGCGCTGAAAGTGATCTCCGAAGCCGTGGCCAACGCGGGCTACACACTGGGCACCGACGTGACCCTGGCTCTGGACTGCGCGGCCAGCGAATTCTACGAAGACGGCAAGTACAACCTGTCCGGCGAAGGCCAGGTGTTCACCGCCGAAGGTTTTGCCGACTACCTCAAAGGCCTGACCGAGCGTTACCCGATCATCTCCATTGAAGATGGCCTGGACGAGTCCGACTGGGCTGGCTGGAAAATCCTCACTGACAAGATCGGCGAGAAAACTCAACTGGTGGGCGACGACCTGTTCGTGACCAACACCAAGATCCTGAAAGAAGGCATCGACAAGAAGATCGCCAACTCGATCCTGATCAAGTTCAACCAGATCGGCACCCTGACCGAAACCCTGGAAGCCATCCAGATGGCCAAGGCTGCCGGTTACACTGCCGTGATCTCGCACCGCTCGGGTGAAACCGAAGATTCGACCATTGCCGACCTGGCCGTGGGCACCTCGGCTGGCCAGATCAAGACTGGTTCGCTGTGCCGTTCCGACCGCGTTTCCAAGTACAACCAACTGCTGCGTATCGAAGAGCAATTGGGTGCAAAAGCCAAGTACAACGGTCGCAGCGAGTTCCGCGGCTAAGCTTGGGATGTTAAAAAGACACCGGATTGTGTCGATAACATCGCTGTAGTGGTCTATCGACGCTAATCTGATGCCTTAGAGTACGAGCCTGGTTCTTCCAGGCTTCGTGCTATCAGATGCTTCAAAGTTTTGGCATGGCTGTCTTTTTTCACTGGATACCTGATATTCGATGCGCAGTCCCAATTGGTTGTTCCTCGTCTTGCTCTTGTTGCTGGCCGGCCTGCAATACCGCCTGTGGGTGGGTAATGGCAGCTTGGCGCAGGTGGCCGACCTGACTCAGCAGATTGCGGATCAGCACGCTGAAAACGAGGCATTGCTGGAGCGTAACCGGGTTCTGGACGCCGAAGTCATGGAGTTGAAAAAAGGCATGGAGACCGTTGAAGAGCGGGCTCGCCATGAATTGGGCATGGTCAAGGAGGGCGAGACCCTCTACCAGTTGGCCCAATGATCCAGCCATTACCGGCCTTCTGGGCCGTGATTCCTGCCGCGGGCGTCGGTGCCCGTATGGCCGCGGACCGTCCCAAGCAATACTTGCAACTGGGCGGGCGCACTATTCTTGAACACAGCCTTGGCTGTTTCCTTGATCATCCTTCCCTGAAAGGGTTGGTGGTCAGTCTTGCTGTTGATGATCCCTACTGGCCAAACCTGGCCTGTGCTTCCGACGCCCGTATTCAGCGGGTGGAGGGTGGGGCTGAGCGTTCCGGGTCGGTGCTCAATGCTTTACTGCATTTGCATGCGCAAGGCGCTGGCGATGATGACTGGGTGTTGGTCCATGATGCGGCGCGACCGAACCTGACTCGTGATGATCTCGACAAGTTGCTGTCGGAACTGGCTGACGATCCTGTCGGTGGGTTGCTAGCAGTTCCTGCTCGCGACACCTTGAAACGTGTCGACAAGCATGGCCGAGTTCTTGAAACCGTTGATCGCAGCCTGATCTGGCAGGCTTATACGCCGCAGATGTTCCGCCTTGGCGCGCTGCATCGAGCATTGGCCGACAGCCTGGTGGCCGATGCGGTCATCACTGACGAAGCTTCGGCCATGGAGTGGTCGGGTTTGGCGCCACGCCTGATCGAAGGGCGGTCTGACAACCTCAAGGTCACGCGCCCTGAAGATTTGGAGTGGTTGCGTCAACGCTGGGCTAATCGCCGCTGAATCATTTCGGGGCAGGCCGGGTACCGCATTGCGCCTTTCGCGAGCAAGCCCGCTCCCACATTTGATTGGCGTTGCCCATTTTTTGTGATCGACATCGCTTCAGTGCGGGAGCGGGCTTGCTCGCGAAAGCGGCAGCTCAGTCAATAAACCTGACACTCAATTGCACTGAACGATCTAGTTCCGATACTCCGGCCGCTTGGCCAACCCTTCCTTCAAATAATCCACCAACTTGCGCACCTTCGGTGACAAATGCCGTTGCTGCGGATACAGCGCCCACACGGCGGTGTTCGGTGGTTGGTGGGCGTCGAGCAACGACACCAGCGTGCCGTTGTTCAGATGCTCCAGCACGTAATAGTCCGGCAACTGACACAGCCCGACACCCTGCAGTGCCGCATCCAGTACCGCTTGCCCACTGTTGCAGCGCCAATTGCCTTGTACCCTTTGGGAAAATTCCCGCCCGTCCTGCTCCAATTGCCAGATATCCGAGCTGCCGATCAGGCAGTTGTGCCGACTGAGCTCGGACAAACTGTGCGGGCGCCCATAGCGTTCAAGGTAAGACGGCGAGGCGCACAAGTACATGCGTCGCGGCGCCAGGCGCGTGGCCACCAGTCGTGAGTCTTGCAGGCGCCCGAGGCGTATCGCCAGGTCCAGTCCCTCATGCACCAGGTCGAGTGGGCGGTTGCTGAGTTCGATGTCCACGCGCAATTGCGGGTAAAGCCCCATGAAGCTGGTGACCAACGGCACGATAAAACGCTCGCCGTACGCCACCGCGCAGGTCATGCGCAGCATGCCTTTGGGTTCGCTGGTCAGGTCGCCGACGGCGCGCAAGGCTTCTTCTCTGCCGTCCTGCAAGCGTTGGCAATGTTGCAGAAAGGTTTGCCCGGCCTCAGTCAGGGTGACACGGCGGGTGCTGCGGTAGAGCAATCGGGTCTGTAATCGCTCTTCCAGGCGTACGATTTGTCGACTGATGTGCGAGGAAGAAACTCCAAGGCGCTCGGCGGCCGCCGTGAATTGGCTGCATTCGGCCACGGCGACGAACTCGTCGATACCTTCCCAGCGGTTCTCGGACACGATGATTATCCCTGTATGGCAATAATGTTTTGCTTTTGGCTGGATTATTCATCGTCCAGTGGTGTTTTACACTCGCTGTCTCGTTTTTAATCGCTGGAGAGAGTCAGGATGATCAAGTCGCGCGCTGCCGTTGCCTTCGAGGCCAAGAAACCCCTTGAGATCGTTGAAGTTGACGTTGCCATGCCCAAGGCGGGAGAAGTCCTGTTGCGCGTCGTCGCCTCCGGTGTGTGCCATACCGACGCCTACACCCTGTCGGGCGCAGATCCGGAAGGCATCTTCCCCTCGATTCTCGGTCACGAAGGGGGCGCGATCGTCGAAGCAATCGGCGAAGGCGTGACCTCGGTGGCGGTGGGTGATCATGTGATCCCGCTGTACACCCCGGAATGCGGGCAGTGCAAATTCTGTAAGTCGGGCAAGACCAACCTCTGCCAGGCCATTCGTGCGACCCAGGGCAAAGGTTTGATGCCGGATGGCACTACGCGCTTCTCCTACAAAGGCCAGCCGATTTTCCACTACATGGGCACTTCGACCTTCTCGGAGTACACCGTGCTGCCGGAAATTTCCGTGGCGAAGATTCCTAAAGAAGCGCCGCTGGAAAAAGTCTGCCTGCTGGGCTGTGGCGTCACCACCGGAATCGGCGCCGTGATCAACACCGCCAAGGTCAAGCCGGGTGACACCGTGGCGATCTTCGGGCTGGGTGGCATTGGCCTGTCGGCCGTGATCGGTGCGGTCAAAGCCAAGGCTGCGCGCATCATCGCCATCGACATCAACCCGGCCAAGTTTGAAATCGCCAGGCAGTTGGGCGCGACCGATTGTGTGAATCCGAAAGATTTCGACCGTCCGATCCAGGAAGTCATTGTCGACATGACCGATGGCGGCGTCGACTTTTCCTTTGAATGCATCGGCAATGTGCAATTGATGCGTGCGGCGCTGGAGTGCTGCCACAAAGGGTGGGGCGAGTCGGTGATCATCGGCGTGGCCGGTGCTGGCCAAGAGATCTCCACCCGGCCGTTCCAACTGGTTACCGGTCGCGTCTGGCGCGGTTCGGCGTTCGGCGGCGTGCGCGGGCGCACTGAATTGCCAAGCTATGTGGAAATGGCCCAGACCGGCGAAATCCCGCTGGACACCTTTATTACCCACACCATGGGCCTGGAAGACATCAACAAGGCTTTCGACCTGATGCATGAAGGCAAAAGCATCCGTTCTGTCATCCATTTCTGAGGAGTAGCTGCAAGCGGCAAGCTTCAAGCTGCAAGAGAAGATCGCTTCTGCTTGCCGCTTATAGCTTGTCGCTTGTGGCTGGGAGTTCATATGAGCCTAGAAAACATTTCTTGCCAGAAAAGCTTCGGTGGCTGGCACAAACGCTATCGCCATCGCTCCGATGTGCTGGGTTGCGACATGGTGTTCGCCGTGTACCTGCCGCCGCAAGCGGAGCAGGGCGGCACGCTGCCGGTGCTGTACTGGCTGTCGGGTTTGACCTGCACCGACGAGAACTTCATGCACAAGGCTGGCGCCATGCGGATGGCTGCCGAGCTGGGGTTGATCATTGTGGCGCCGGACACCAGCCCGCGGGGTGCCGAGGTGCCGGGCGACCCGGACGGCGCGTGGGATTTCGGCTTGGGCGCCGGGTTCTATCTGAACGCTACGCAGGAACCCTGGGCCAAGCACTATCGGATGCACGACTACGTTGTGCAGGAATTGCCTGCGCTGGTTGAAGCGCATTTCCCGGCATCGGATAAACGCGGCATCAGCGGTCACTCCATGGGGGGGCACGGCGCGTTGGTCTGTGCGCTGCGCAACCCCGGGCGGTATCAGTCGGTGTCGGCGTTTGCGCCGATCAACAACCCGATGGACTGCCCATGGGGTCAGAAGGCATTCACCCGTTACCTGGGCGAAGAGCGTTCGAAGTGGCGTGAATGGGATGCCAGTGTGCTGATCAGCGATGCCCGCGAAAAGCTGCCGTTGCTGGTGGATCAGGGCGACCGGGATGACTTCCTGGCCACTCAACTCAAGCCGGAAGCGTTGCAACAAGCCGCCAAACTGGCCGGTCACCCGCTGACCCTGCGCCTGCAACCGGGCTACGACCACAGCTATTTCTTCATCGCCAGCTTCATCGATGATCACTTGCGGCATCATGCACTCGCTCTAGGCGCCTAATGTCCGACAAAGCAGGTAGAATCACGCCCTGACTAAATCGGGGCGTTTTTTTATGCGTATTGGCCACGGCTATGATGTGCACCGTTTCGCTGAAGGCGATTTCATCACTCTGGGCGGTGTGCGCATCGCACACAGCTTCGGGCTGCTCGCCCACTCCGACGGTGACGTCGTACTGCACGCCTTGAGCGATGCCTTGCTCGGCGCTGCGGCGCTGGGTGATATCGGCAAACATTTTCCAGACACCGACCCGCAATTCAAGGGCGCCGACAGCCGTGTGCTGCTGCGTCACGTCGTCGCACTGATCCACGCCAAGGGCTGGAAAGTCGGTAACGTCGACAACACCATCGTGGCCCAGGCGCCGAAGATGGCCCCGCATATCGAATCGATGCGCGCACTGATTGCCGCGGATCTTCAAGTTGAGTTGGATCAAGTGAACGTGAAAGCTACCACCACCGAAAAGCTTGGCTTTGTCGGTCGCGAAGAAGGCATTGCCGTGCATTGCGTTGCCTTGTTGCTGCGCGCATGAATGAACTGCAATTGCTTGGCCCGCGCGCTTATGGCGAAGCCCTCGGCACGGCGGTACTGAAAGCCACCGCCGAAGATTTCCAGGTCGATGAAGTCCTCGACATCCCGTTGACCGGTGACGGTGAGCACCTGTGGATCTGGGTGGAAAAACGCGGCTTGAACACCGAAGAAGCGGCCCGGCGAATTGCCAAGGCGGCGGGCGTGCCGTTGCGCACCGTCAGTTACGCAGGCTTGAAGGATCGCCAGGCCCTGACCCGTCAGTGGTTCAGCGTGCAGTTGCCGGGCAAGGCCGATCCGGACCTGTCGGCAGCGGAAAACGACACGCTGAAGATCCTCAAGACCTCGCGCCATAAGCGCAAGCTGCAACGTGGTGCCCACTCGGCCAACGGTTTTACCCTGCGTCTGACTCAGTTCGCAGGCGACAAGGCTGCTATTGAAGAGCGCTTGCAACTGATCGCCAAGCAGGGCATTCCGAACTATTTCGGCGCCCAGCGTTTCGGTCACAACGGCGGCAATGTGGTGGATGCCCGTGACTGGGCGGCGCGCAAAGCCTTGCCGGAACAGCGCAATGTGCGTTCGCGCCTACTTTCTACGGCCCGCAGCTTCCTGTTCAATCGAGTGCTTGCGGCCCGAGTGGCTGATGGCAGTTGGCAGTGTGCTCAGGTGGGTGACTTGCTGGCCTTCACCGACAGCCGCAGCTTCTTCCCGGCCGGTGAGGCCGAGTGTAACGACCCGCGCCTGGCGATCCTCGACTTGCACCCGACCGGACCGCAATGGGGCGAAGGCGAATCGCCGGCCAGTGGGGCCACTCACGATCTGGAACAACGCATTGCGGCTGATGAAGCCGACCTGCGCGACTGGTTGATCAATGCCGGAATGAGCCACGAACGTCGCATCCTGCGGCTGCCCATTGGCGGGTTGACGTGGCATTATCCCTCGCTGGACATTCTGCAACTGGAATTCGTCCTGCCGGCCGGATGCTTCGCCACCGTTTTGGTGCGTGAGCTTGTTGATCTGGTGCCGGTGGGGCAGACGGACAGCCCATGCGTATTCTGATTTCTAACGACGACGGGGTAACTGCACCTGGTCTTGCCGCGCTTCATGCTGCGCTGGCGGACTATGCCGAGTGTGTGGTTATCGCCCCGGAGCAGGACAAAAGCGGCGCCAGCAGCTCGCTGACGCTCGACCGTCCGCTGCATCCGCAAACGTTGGCCAATGGTTTTATCAGCCTCAATGGCACGCCGACCGACTGCGTTCACCTGGGCCTCCATGGCCTGCTTGAACAGCAGCCCGACATGGTGGTTTCCGGGATCAACCTGGGGGCGAACCTGGGCGATGACGTGTTGTATTCGGGGACCGTCGCGGCGGCGCTCGAGGGGCGCTTCCTGGAGCGTCCTTCCTTCGCGTTCTCGCTGGTGTCGCGACAAGTTGAAAATCTGCCGACAGCAGCCTACTTTGCGCGCAAACTGGTAGAGGCTCATTCCCGGCTCGATTTGCCACCGCGTACGGTGCTGAACGTGAACATCCCCAATCTGCCCCTCGATCATATTCGCGGCATCCAGCTCACACGGCTGGGGCATCGTGCCCGCGCGGCTGCGCCGGTGAAGGTGGTCGACCCGCGTGGCAGGGTCGGGTACTGGATTGCGGCAGCGGGCGATGCCGAGGATGGCGGCCCCGGCACCGATTTCCACGCGGTAATGCAGGGCTATGTTTCGATTACCCCGCTGCAACTGGATCGCACCTTCAACGATGCTTTCCGAAGTCTTGATGGCTGGCTTGAGGGGCTGCGCTGATGGCTCGTGAGCAAGACGATATGCTGCGCCGTGGCATTGGGATGACCTCGCAACGCACGCGCGAGCGCCTGATTCAGCGCCTGTATGACGAAGGTCTGTCCAACCCGCAGGTGCTGGAAGTGATTCGGCGGACCCCGCGTCATCTGTTTGTCGATGAGGCGTTGGCGCATCGGGCATATGAAGACACGGCGTTGCCGATCGGCCACAACCAGACCATTTCCCAGCCTTATATGGTAGCGCGCATGAGCGAGCTGCTGCTGGAGGCTGGCCCGCTGGATAAAGTCCTGGAGATCGGCACTGGTTCGGGCTACCAGACAGCGGTGCTGTCGCAACTGGTCGAGCGGGTGTTTTCCGTTGAGCGGATCAAGGTCTTGCAGGATCGGGCCAAGGAACGTCTCGTGGAGCTGAACCTGCGTAATGTGGTGTTCCGCTGGGGCGATGGCTGGGAAGGCTGGCCGGCACTGGCGCCTTACAACGGCATTATTGTCACCGCCGTGGCGACCGATGTGCCTCAGGCCTTGCTTGATCAACTGGCGCCGGGCGGCCGGTTGGTGATACCGGTGGGTGCGGGAGAAGTTCAACAATTGATGCTGATCATTCGTGAGGAACAAGGCTTTTCGCGGCGTGTTCTGGGGGCGGTGCGTTTCGTGCCTTTGCTCAATGGCCCCCTGGCCTGAGCATTTGTTTAAACGCGCTGAATTCTGTTTGATCGCTCTGGTCTTACAGCGGGGTTATTCGTTAAACGCAGTTAATCGCCACCAGGCAAACGTGTGCGCAAAGCAAATACGCGTTGCTGGCGGTAAAGCCTCGATGGCCAGTTATACTTGCGACACTTCATGCCTGAACCAGGCAGTTTTTTATTATCAGCCACCACAAAGGGAGCGGCGGGTGAGTCTCACAGTCATTGCGCAGCGTATCGGTATCACAAGCTTTAAGCGCCTGGTGACTGGCCTTGTCTTGAGTTCCTTGCTGGTCGGGTGTTCCAGTACACCTTCGAGCAACGTGCGAGTCGTCGACCGCAACAATGCAGCTGCCCAGCGTCCGGCGGTGACCACGGGCCAGTACGTGGTGCGTCCTGGGGATACGATGTTCTCCATCGCCTTCCGCTACGGTTGGGACTACAAGGCGTTGGCCGCTCGGAACAATATTCCTACGCCTTATACCATCCATCCGGGTCAGACAATTCGCTTTGACGGGCGCACCGGTTCAACGTCGAACACCGTGGTTACCCAGTCCGGTGCGAGCGCTTCGTCGTCGAGCAAAACTACGATCATTCGGCGCCCGGTCGGGACCACAGCGGCAGCAACACCGACTGTCGCCAGCAAGACTCCTCAGGCGCCGCTACCGCCTGCGGGCCCCGCCCCGACTGGCTGGGGTTGGCCTTCGAACGGAATTTTAATTGGAAAATTCTCTTCAAACGGTAGTTTGAATAAAGGCATTGATATCGCCGGAGATTTGGGACAGCCTGTTTTAGCTGCGTCTGATGGGACGGTGGTATACGCCGGGAGTGGCTTAAGGGGCTACGGCGAATTAGTCATCATCAAACACAGCGATACCTACGTCAGTGCCTACGGTCATAACCGCAGGTTGTTGGTTCGGGAGGGGCAGCAGGTCAAAGTCGGACAGACAATTGCCGAGATGGGTTCAACGGGTACAGACCGGGTGAAACTGCACTTTGAGATTCGCCGACAAGGTAAACCTGTAGATCCGCTGCAATTCCTGCCACGTCGTTGATTTGTTTGCCAGCCTGTTCCATCACGTAGAGGGAACAGGCTCCAGCGTTGCCAAGGATCAAGGCGCCGCTTGAGCTTGAGGTCGAACTCACCAAAGGACTATAACAATGGCTCTCAGTAAAGAAGTGCCGGAGTTTGACATCGACGATGAGGTTCTCCTGATGGAGACCGACATCGCTATGGATTCGATGTCGAATAATGAAGGGGCCGCACCACCTTCCGTTCGCGCCAAATCCAAGCACTCCGCTTCACTCAAGCAACACAAGTACATTGACTACACACGGGCGCTCGATGCGACCCAGCTGTACCTCAATGAAATCGGCTTTTCCCCATTGCTCTCACCGGAAGAAGAAGTTCATTTTGCGCGCCTGTCGCAAAGTGGCTGTCCGGCCGGGCGCAAGCGCATGATTGAAAGCAACCTGCGGCTGGTGGTGAAAATCGCCCGACGCTATGTCAATCGTGGGCTGTCGCTGCTCGACCTGATCGAAGAGGGTAACCTGGGCTTGATCCGGGCAGTGGAGAAGTTCGATCCGGAGCGTGGCTTCCGCTTTTCGACTTACGCGACATGGTGGATCCGTCAGACCATCGAGCGCGCGATCATGAATCAGACCCGGACCATCCGGTTGCCGATTCATGTGGTCAAGGAGCTGAATGTCTACCTGCGGGCCGCCCGCGAGCTGACGCAAAAGCTCGATCATGAACCTTCACCCGAAGAAATCGCCAACCTGCTGGAAAAACCGGTCGGTGAGGTCAAGCGCATGCTTGGCTTGAATGAGCGGGTTTCTTCGGTCGACGTCTCGCTGGGTCCGGATTCGGATAAAACCCTGCTGGACACCCTGACTGACGATCGCCCTACCGATCCGTGTGAGCTGTTGCAGGACGATGACCTGTCGCAGAGCATCGATCAGTGGCTCTCGGAGCTGACGGACAAGCAGCGCGAGGTGGTGATACGCCGCTTCGGGTTGCGTGGTCACGAAAGCAGCACGCTCGAAGACGTAGGCCTGGAGATCGGCCTGACCCGTGAACGGGTCCGGCAAATCCAGGTTGAAGGCCTGAAACGTCTTCGCGAGATCCTGGAGAAGAACGGCCTGTCCAGCGAGTCTCTGTTCCAGTAGCGGAGCAGGCTCAGCCGACAGTAAAAAACCCCGAGAGATTCGGGGTTTTTTATGGCCTGCGCAAAAGCGAGGCGCTCGCAATGACGCTATTAGAGTTCCGTCGCAGGCTCACGTAAGCCTTGGCTTACTCTTTCGTAAGTATTCGGGGTTTTTGGTGGTTGAAAGTGGCTAGTCTAGGCCTTGGATTTACTTCAACTTATTGATTTATATGAATAAATTGTAAATATGAAACGCGTATTTCTGCCGTGCGGTGCCGATTGGGGGCGTTGCTCCCAGCGTGGAACTCTCTAATATCAACCCTGTGCCAACGGATAGGCACACCCGTCAAGGATGATGGTCAGGGAGCATCGCAAGGAAGTGATTCATCAGGATGATGAAAAGGAACACAGGGACTAGGGAAAAATGTGGGCGGGTCAAACCGCCCCTTTTTTTCGCCTGCGAAAAAGTGAAAGACCCGATCCGCAAAAGCAAAAAGGCCCACTAGGGGCCTTTTTTGATCACGCGCGGTAATCAGCGGATGAGGTCTTTGATCTTGCCTTTGACGCCATCAAACTCGGCTGCATCAGGCAGCGAGTCTTTCTTCTCGGTGATGTTGGGCCAGATCTCGGCCAGCTCAACGTTCAACTGAATGAATTCTTGCATCTCATCCGGGACTTCGTCTTCGGAGAAAATGGCCACAGCAGGGCATTCTGGCTCGCACAGTGCGCAGTCGATGCACTCATCCGGGTGAATCACCAGGAAGTTCGGGCCTTCGTAAAAGCAGTCCACCGGACAGACTTCTACGCAGTCGGTGTACTTGCACTTGATGCAGTTGTCGGTGACGACGAAGGTCATTTCTAATTCTCTCCTCAGGCGCGGCTGGCTGCGCCCCTTCACGGTGGGGTCGCAAGGTTTGGGAGCGATAGTCTGCAGGCCAGGCTAACGGCCCACAGCATCCCAAACCGCGCGAGATTCTAACAGCTTGCAGGCAAGTGCGTTAGATCCGTGTCTTTAGTGTATAGAGCATTTCGAGTGCTCTACGCGGAGTCAAGCCATCCAGGTCAAGTTTTGCCAACTCTTCCAAAACGGGATGGGGCAGGCTGGCGAACATGTCGCTTTGTTGCGGAACAGCCACTTTGCCAGCGACGGGACGCGGTACTTCGTGGGGCAGGCTGGTGGTTTCCAGGCGGCTCAGGTGCTCACGAGCCCGCACGATCACTTCGCTCGGTACACCGGCCAGCTGCGCAACAGCCAAACCATAGCTCTGGCTGGCCGGGCCTGGCAGTACATGGTGCAGGAAGACGATGCGTTCGTTGTGCTCGGTGGCGTTGAGGTGCACGTTGGCCACCAGTGGCTGGCTTTCCGGCAGCACGGTAAGTTCGAAGTAGTGCGTGGCAAACAGTGTGTAGGCGCGCAGATGAGCCAGACGTTCGGCCGCCGCCCAGGCCAGCGACAGACCGTCGAAGGTGCTGGTGCCGCGACCGACTTCGTCCATCAGCACCAGGCTGCGTTCGGTGGCATTGTGCAGGATGTTCGCGGTTTCGCTCATTTCAACCATGAAAGTCGAGCGCCCGCCCGCCAGGTCATCGCTGGAACCGATCCGGGTGAAGATCCGGTCCACCAGCGACAGTTCGCAACTGGCCGCCGGTACGAAACTGCCAATGTGCGCCAGTAGCACGATCAATGCCGTTTGCCGCATATAGGTGGATTTACCACCCATGTTCGGGCCGGTGATCACCAGCATCCGGGTGTTGTCATCCAGGCTCAGGTCGTTGGCCACAAACGGCGTGCTCAGCACTTGTTCGACCACCGGGTGACGACCCTGGGTGATGCGCATGCACGGTTCGCTGACGAACTGTGGGCAGTTCAGGTCCAGGTTCAGTGCGCGTTCGGCGAGGTTGCTCAGCACATCCAGTTCGGCCAGCGCCGCCGCGGTGTCCTGCAGCGGTGGCAATTGGCTGATCAGGTCTTCGAGCAAGGCTTCGTAAAGCATCTTCTCGCGGGCCAGCGCACGGCTCTTGGCCGACAGGGCCTTGTCTTCGAAGGCCTTGAGTTCCGGGGTGATGAAACGCTCGGCACCCTTGAGGGTTTGACGGCGAATGTAATCGGCCGGGGCCTGCTCGGCCTGCTTGCTCGGCAGTTCGATGAAGTAGCCGTGAATGCGGTTGTAGCCGACTTTCAGGTGCGACAGGCCGGTGCGGGCTTTCTCGCGGGCTTCGAGGTCGATCAGGAACTGTCCGGCGTTTTCACTCAGCGATTGCAACTCATCGAGTTCAGCGTCGTAACCGGTTTTCAGTACGCCACCGTCGCGAATCACCGCAGGTGGGTTGTCGATGATGGCTTTTTCCAGCAGCGCCGCCAGTTCAGGGTAGGTGCTGGTGGTCGTGGCCAACAGGTTGAGGTGTGGGGCCTCAAGCTCGGTCATCGCCATTTGCAGCTCAGGCAGTGCGCCCAGGGCGTCGCGCAGGCGAGCCAGGTCGCGAGGGCGGGCGTTGCGCAGGCCGATTCGCGCCAGAATCCGCTCGATATCGCCAATTTCCTTGAGCTGCGGTTGCAGTTTCTCAAAGCAATAGCCGTCGAGCAGGCAGGTAATAGAGGTCTGACGCGCCAACAGCACGCTCAGATCGCGCAGCGGACGGTTCAGCCAGCGGGTCAGCAAACGGCTGCCCATGGCGGTCTGGCAGCGGTCGACCACCGATTGCAGGGTGTTGTCGCGTCCGCCCGCCAGGTTGGTGTCCAGCTCCAGGTTGCGGCGGCTCGCGCCGTCCAGCACGACTGTGTCGTCCAGGCGTTCATGGCGCAGGCTGCGCAAGTGCGGCAGGGCGGTGCGCTGGGTTTCCTTGGCGTAGCTGAGCAGGCAACCGGCAGCGCCGATGGCCAGGGTCAGGTTTTCGCAGCCAAAACCTTTGAGGTCCTGGGTCGAAAATTGCTGGCACAGGCTTTTCAGCGCCGAATCACGTTCGAAATCCCACGGTGCACGGCGACGAACGCCACGACGCTTCTCGGCCGGCAGGTCTTTTGGCCAGTCATCCGGGATCATCAGCTCAACCGGGTTGACTCGCTCCAGCTCCGCCAGCAGGTTTTCCCAGCCTTTGATTTCCAGCACGGTGAAGTTGCCACTGGTGATGTCCAGCACGGCCAGGCCGAACAGACGCTCATCACCCAGCACGGCGGCGATCAGGTTGTCGCGGCGCTCGTCCAGCAGGGCCTCATCGCTGACGGTGCCGGGCGTGATGATGCGGACCACCTGACGGTCCACCGGGCCTTTGCTGGTGGCCGGGTCGCCGACCTGCTCGCAGATCACCACCGACTCGCCGAGCTTGACCAGCTTCGCCAGGTAACCTTCGGCGGCGTGGTAAGGGATCCCGCACATCGGAATCGCCTGACCGGCCGACTGCCCACGGGCGGTCAGGGTGATGTCCAGCAATTTGGCGGCTTTCTTCGCGTCTTCGTAGAAGATCTCGTAGAAGTCACCCATGCGGTAGAACATCAACTGGTCGGGGTGCTGGTTCTTCAGGCGCCAGTACTGTTGCATCATTGGCGTGTGCGAGGACAGATCGGAAATAGCTTTATTCATCAGGTAGTCGGGCGAATTCGTCAAAGTGGTGAGGCAAAAGGGGCGCAAGGCCGGCTTTTTCGCGATGGGCGCAAGGTTACCATGGGCTGGCGGCCCTTCGCAGGGATCAAAGGCCAGCGGGTGTTGCACCTTTGCATGTATTGGGTATGCAAATCAGCATTTGTCTTCCGCGCAAAGAACAAGCACTATGCGCATTATGCAAAAACGCAATGTTTCTACCGTCTTAAGAGCACTGCTCGACCAGCACGGAATCTCCCCTACGGAGCTTCACCGGCGAACCGGCGTGCCTCAATCCACCCTCTCGCGGATTCTCAGCGGGAAGATCGTCGATCCTTCGGATAAACACATCTCGAAGATCGCCGAATACTTTCGCGTGAGCACCGACCAGTTGCGCGGGCGCTCGGATGTGGTGCCCGCCAGCCGGCCCGAGCGCGAAGAGTCGCACTCGGAACTCAAGGACATAAGCTTGTGGGACGACGATACACCTGTCGACGATGACGAGGTGTCGGTCCCCTTTCTTCGCGAGGTTGAATTGGCTGCTGGATCAGGAAGATTCGTCATCGAAGAGAGCGAGCGTTCAAGCTTGCGCTTCGGCAAGCGCAGCCTGCGGCATAACGGTGTGCAGTTCGATCAGGCCAAGTGTGTGACGGTGCGCGGCAACAGCATGTTACCGGTGCTGCGCGACGGCGCCACGGTGGGGGTCAATGCCGGCAAGTGCGGGATTGGCGACATCATCGACGGTGACCTCTATGCCATTAACCATAACGGCCAATTGCGGGTGAAGCAGCTTTATCGCCTGCCGACCGGGATTCGTCTGCGCAGCTTCAATCGCGACGAGCACCCGGATGAGGACTACACCTTCCAGGAAATCCAGGAAGAGCAAATCGTGATCCTGGGTCACGTTTTCTGGTGGGGCATGTACGCCCGTTAACCTCATCGCTGTCAGATAAAACCCGCCTCGGCGGGTTTTTTTTCGCCTGAAGAAAAGCACCGAACCCTTTGGTTGCGGGCGTTTCATGCGCCTGTGCATTTTTAGCGCATAAATAGTTGCATCTACGCATTGACTGGATATGCATGCATGCATATTATTGCTCCCAAGCCGCCAGACAACGGCTGGCTACGACGCTCTTTAGTTCCACAGCAAAGGCAGCGATGAACCGGCCTCAACGGTTCAGAGGGTTGGCAACTGACCCGGGTGTGCAGCGTAAAGCACCAGAAGCAGTTATCCGGCGGGCAGGGACCGCGGTCGGAAAAACAATTTGAACGGATCCGTACCGCGCCAGTAGCGCCGAAAGATCAACGCGAAGGACCGCATTACTGAAAAGCCCGGCAAGCGCCGGGCTTTTTGGAATGCCTACCTACCGTCAGGCACCTCAAGAGGCATGGCTTGAAAGACACACAACCGATCATTCATCAATCACTCCTGGAGGCGTGACATGACAAACGAGCAGCAAGCGTTGCTGGACATGCCGATATGGCTAGTCATCGTTCTCGCCCTGGTGGGCGGGGTGTCCGGCGAAATGTGGCGCGCCGACAAGGAGGGCGCTCGCGGCTGGTCATTGCTGCGGCGGTTGGCCCTGCGTTCCGGGGCCTGCGTGATCTGCGGGGTCTCGACCATCATGCTGCTGTATGCCGCCGGTGTGTCGATCTGGACCGCCGGCGCCTTCGGTTGCCTCACGGCGATGGCCGGAGCGGACGTGGCCATCGGTTTGTACGAACGCTGGGCAGCCAAACGGCTGGGTGTTTGTGACGTGCCGCCGCGCGACCCCGGCCAGGATCACTGACCCGCATCAGACCAACGGATTGGCACACAGGGGCCTGGATAACGGCCCCGGCCCGCAAGGATGCGGGCTTTCGATGGCAATACCCTATTCATTCAAACCCGCCCCTCAGCGGGTTTTTTTTCGCCCGGTGAACGCCCATGAAGATCACACCCATCGTCACGCAGATTCGTGAGTACTGCCCCAGCCTGGCCAATCGAGTGGCGGCCGGGATTGACCTTGACTCGCTGCTGGCCAACACGCCGTTGGCGACCCCGGCCGCTTACGTGGTGGTCATCGCCGACCTTGCCAGCCGCAACACCACGCAAAACGCCCCACGGCAAACCGTGCGTGATCGCTTTGAAGTGACGCTGGTGCTCGACACCACGGATGCCCAGCAGGCGCTGGATCAACTGCATGTGTTGCGTGCCGGATTGTGGCGGGCGCTGGTGGGGTTCAAGCCTGAGCGCGATTACCAGCCGATCGAGTACGACGGCGGTGAACTGGTGGGCATCAACAAGACTCGCGTGCTCTATCGCCTGCGTTTTTCCGCCGAATTCCAGTTGGGCCGCAGCCGGCCCGGCGAACCGGCGGAAACCTGGCATGAGCGCGAACTGGACGGCCTGCCGTCCTTTACCGGGGTGACGGTGCGGGTCGATGCCATCGACCCCGCGGACCCCAATCTGAAACGCCCGGGCCCCGATGGGCGCCTGGAAATGACTTTCTCAGGAGACGTAAAGCAATGAGCAAACGCATCACTGTGCTACCGGCCCCCGGCCGGGCTGTACCGGACCCGGAAGCGGGCGATCTGCTGCCCCTCGAGGGCCGTGAAGTGACGGACAGCGCCTGGTGGCGCCGACGTCTGGCCGATGGCGATATCACACTGACCGCCGCGCAAGCGGCAACACCACAGGGAGCCAACTAATGGCGATCGGTTTCAGCAACATCCCCGCGGACATTCGTGTTCCGCTGTTCTACGCCGAGATGGACAATTCGGCAGCCAGTAGCGCGTCATCGACCCTGCGTCGCTTGATCGTCGCTCAGGTCAACGACAACGTGACCAGTGCCGACGTCGGCAAACTGGTACTGGTCTCCAGTGTCGCGCTGGCCAAAAGCATCGGCGGACAAGGCTCGATGCTGGCCTCGATGTACGAGACCTTCCGCAAGACCGACCCGGTCGGCGAGATCTGGTGCCTGCCGCTGCACAACACCGTAGGCAGCATCGCCAAAGGCGTGTTGACTCTCACCGGCACCGCGACTGAAAGCGGCGTGCTGAATCTGTACGTCGGTGGCGTTCGGGTCCAGGCGGCCATCGTCAAGGGCGGCACGGCCGCTCAAGCCGCCAGCGCCCTGGCCCTGAAAGTCAACGCCGCGGCAGACCTGCCGGTGACCGCCGCTGTGGTCGAAGGCGTGGTGACCCTGAGCGCCAAATGGACTGGCGACAGCGGCAACGACATCAGCCTGCACTTCAATCGCCTGGGCAAGAGCAACGGCGAAGACACCCCGGCCGGCCTGACTACCGCCATCACCGCGATGACCGGTGGCGCAGGTGTACCGGATCAGGTTGCTGCGGTTGCGGCACTGGGTGATGAGCCGTTCGAGTTCATCTGCATGCCCTGGACCGATGTCGCGACCCTCAACACCTGGCAAGCCGTCATGGATGACAGCGTCGGTCGTTGGTCGTGGGCCAAGCAATTGTTCGGTCACGTTTACACCGCCAAGCGCGGCACCGTCGGCACCCTGGTGGCGGCCGGTCAAACCCGCAACGACCAGCACATGACCATTCAGGCGCTGGAACAAGGCGTACCGCAACCGTTCTGGGTTCAGGCCGCCGCACTGGCTGCCCGCACTGCGGTGTTCATCTCTGCCGACGCCAGCCGTCCGACCCAAAGCGGCAGCCTGCCGGGTGTCGACCCGGCGCCGGCCAGTGAGCGTTTCACCCTGACCGAGCGTCAGTCGCTGCTCAGCTATGGCATTGCCACCGCTTATTACGAAGGCGGTTACGTGCGCATTCAGCGCTCGATCACCACCTACCAGAAGAACGCGTACGGCCAGGCCGATAACTCCTACCTGGACAGCGAAACCATGCACCAGTCGGCGTTCATCGTGCGTCGTCTGCAAAGCGTGATCACCAGCAAGTACGGTCGCCACAAACTGGCCGCCGACGGCACCCGGTTTGGCGCCGGCCAGCCAATCGTCACCCCGAGCACGATTCGCGGTGAGCTGATTGCCCAGTACGCCAAGCTCGAACTCGAAGGTCATGTGGAAAACGCCGAGCTGTTCGCCGAACACTTGGTCGTGGAGCGTGACAGCCAGGACCCGAGCCGTGTGAACGTGCTGTTCCCACCTGATTACATCAATGGTCTGCGCGTGTTTGCACTGCTCAACCAGTTCCGATTGCAGTACGACAACGCGGCTTGAATGCCGCGTTTGACTGTAAAGACTGTGTGAATTCAGCCCACCCCGCGTGGGCTTTTTTATTGAAGGGAGAAACACCATGGGTCAACTCATTGCGGGCACCTGCTACGTCAAAGTGGACGGCGCTCAACTGACCATCAACGGTGGCTGCGAAGCACCGCTGATGTCCACCAAACGCGAAACCGTCGTGCCGGGTTTCTACAAGGAAACCGACATCACCCCGTCGTTCAAGGTGACGGCGCTGCACACCCCGGACTTCCCGCTCAAGCAACTGATCGCGGGCACCGACATGACCGTCACCTGCGAATTCAGCAACGGCAAAGTCTTTGTGCTGGCCGGTGCTTACCTGGTTGACGCACCGATCTCCAAGGGTGATGACGCCTCCATCGCATTGATCTTCGAAGGCATCAAGGGGACCTGGCAATGAGTCAAGTCGTGAAGCTGCAAGTGGCCATCGAGGCCCACGGCGAGCCGCTGACTGAACTCAACCTGCGCCGCCCGACGGTGCAGGAAGTGCGGGCAATCAAGGCGCTGCCGTACAAGATCGACAAGAGCGAAGAGGTGAGCCTGGACATGGATGTCGCGGCCAAATACATCGCGGTCTGCGCCGGCATTCCGCCGTCGTCGGTCAACCAGTTGGACCTGGCTGACCTCAACGCGCTGAGCTGGGCTGTCGCGAGTTTTTTCATGAGTGCGGCGTCGGCGCCATCACCGACCTGATCGCGGTCGCCTATGACCTGGCCTGGTTCTGGAAGGTTGACCCCGAACAGATGATGGCCAGGCCACTGGACGTGCTCCGCGAATCACTGGAGCACGCGCAACGGATCAATGCGATGCAGCAGGTGCAGTGATGGCAGAGACAGATAGCAATGACAAAAAAGCGTTCTTGCTGACGGGTATCGACAAGCTGTTTCCCAAGCTCGAAAGCCTTCGGGCGAAAGTCGATGGCTTCAAGACCCACCTTGAGGCAACCGGCCTGGGCAAGCTGGACATCAGCGGTTTGTTCAAGGGCGGCAGCGTGATCACGCCCTTCGTGGACGGCATCAAGTCGGCCGCGGCGTTCGAGGGCAAATTGGCTGATGTCAGCGAGTCGGCCAAAAATGTCGACGTGCCGAGCGTGCCCAGCAGTGCCGCGCAAAACATGAACGTGTTCAGCGCGTCGATGGACAAGATCTCGGGTGCGGTCGATGCGGCGTTATTGCCGGCGGTGGGTGCGCTGGTGGTCGGGCTGGAGCCGTTGCTTACGGGCGTCGGGGCGTTGCTGGACGACAACCCGGCGCTGGTTCAAGGGATTGCGGCGGGCGCTATCGCGTTCTCCGCGATTCAAACGGCGGTGAGCGGTGCTTCACAAGCCATTGACGTGATGAACACGTTGGCCAAGACCAGCCCCATCGTGCTGGTCGCCATGGGGATCGCCGTGGCTGCCGGTTTGATCGTGGCGAACTGGAAGCCGATCTCGGCGTTTTTCGCCGGGCTTTGGCAAGAGATTGCGCCGGTTGTCATACCGATGGCGGAATTCTTCAAGACGATGTTCGCCTTCACGCCGCTGGGGATGATCATCAACCATTGGGGGGCGATCAGTCAGGTGCTCGCGGCGTTCTGGGACGTTATCAAAGCGGCGGCTTCGCTGCTGTTCGATGCGCTCAAAGTGATGTTCAGCTGGACGCCGCTGGGCCTGGTCATCGCCAACTGGGCGCCGATCAGCCGCTTTTTCGCGGCGCTCTGGGAAGGGATCAAAATCGTGGCGACGCCGATCGTAGGCTTCCTGCGAGAGCTGTTTTCCTGGATGCCGGTGAATCTGATCATCGCGAACTGGGGGCCGATCACCGGATTGTTCGCGGCCATCTGGGAGTTGCTCAAGGCGCTGACCGTGCCGGTCATGGACCTTTTGCGCAACCTGTTCAACTGGACACCGCTGGGGCTGATCATCGCCAACTGGGGAACGATCAGCGAAGTGTTCGCGGTGATCTGGGAAGGCATCAAAACCGTGGCGCTGGCAGGTTTCGGCGTGTTGAGCGGGTTGTTCATGTGGTCGCCCCTGGGGCAGATCATCGAGCAGTGGGAACCGATCACCGAATGGTTCTCCCAATGGTGGGACAAGCTGCAAGCGATCATGGCGCCGATCAAGGAGATGCTCGGCGGTGACTTCGGCGGCTTCATCGCCAAGATCACCGGCAAGGTCGAAGGATTGACCGAGGCGCAACACAAAACCAACGCAGAAGGCAAAGGTGAGTTCGCGCCGGCACTGTTTGGTGCCAGCACTGATCAACCCGCGTTGACCACAGGCTTGCCACAAAGCTCCAGCGCGCTGGTGCAACAAAGCGCCGCCAATAACCGCACGCAACTGGAAGGCGGTTTGACGGTGCGTTTCGAAAATGCCCCGGCGGGCATGCGCACCGATCAGCCGCAAACCAACCAGCCGGGCCTGACCCTCACACCGCGTGTCGGCTATCGCTCACTTTCCCTGGGAGGTTCCAATGAACTGGCGTGATCGTTTGTTGCCGGCGTCGTTTCGCGGCGTCGGTTTTTGGGTCGACCAGGCGAAAACCCCAGTCGGCCAGAAAGGCCAGTTGCACGAGTACCCGCAGCGTGACGAACCGTTCTTTGAAGGGTTGGGGCGGCAGGCGAAGATCCACGACCTGACGGCGTTTATCGTCGGTGCCGATTGCCTGGAGCAGCGTGACCAGTTGCTCAAGGCGCTGGAGGAGGGCGCGGGTGAACTGGTTCACCCGTGGCTGGGGCGGATGCAGGTCAAGGTCGGCGAATGCGAGATGACCCAGACCCGCCAGGACGGCGGTCTGGTGACCTTCACGCTGAAGTTTTATCCCGACCAGCCTGTGCCGTTTCCCACGGCGGCGGTCAATTCTCGTGAGCAACTGCTGCTCTCGACCGACAGCCTGCTGGGCTCGGCGGTGCGGCGTTTCGAGGATGCGATCAGCCTGATCAAGGCGGCACGGATTGCCGTCAAGGAGCTGCGTGATTGCCTCAAGGATGTGTATGAGGTCATCGAGCATGAGTTCAAGGAAGTGATCGAAACCTACAAGGAACTCAGTTTGCTGGTCAGGGCCGTCAAGGAACTGCCCCGTGAAGTGAGCGCCGAATTCAAGGGCTTGCTGGGCGACATCAAGGAGCTCAAGGACTTCGCCCGGGAAGGCTATCGCGGTGTGCTCGCCAATGCTTCGCAACAGGTCGAAGCGGTGAAGAAAATCGACACGCCCAAACTCACCACCGGCAAGGACACCGTGGCGGCCGCACAGGCCATGGCCAATCTGGTGCAGGACGCCGTGTTGGTGAAGCTTGGCTACAAAGTGGCGCAGATGCCGGTGGCCACGCCAGTGGTCAAACTGAACTCGACACCGTCGATTGCGCAGCAAGCGGTGCAGCCGGTCAAGCGCCTGGATGTTCCGGTGGCCGACGATGTACTGACCCTGCGCGATGCGCTCAATGATGCGATGTGGCAAGCCGCCCTCAAGGCGGACGCCGTGCACTATCAAGCGCTCAATGCCTTGCGTCAGCAGTTGTATGGTCATCTGACGGCGGTGTCGTCATCGGGTGTGCGGTTGATCACCTTGTCGCCCAAGCAGAGCCTGCCGGCACTGGTGGTCGCGTATCAGCGCTTTGGCGATGCCACGCGGGTCGGCGAAGTGATTCAGCGCAACAGTGCGGTCCATCCTGGCTTCCTGCCTCCGGCCGATTTGAAAGTCGCTGGGGAGTAAGCCATGACCGAACTGGAAAACACCGTCACCCTGACCGTGGACGGTCTGGATTATGGCGGCTGGAAAAGCGTCGAAATCAGCGCGGACCTGGAACGTCAGTTCCGCACCTTCACGCTCAACATCACCTGGCAGTGGCCGGGCCAGGCACTGGCGGTGCCGATCAAGGCTGGCGCACGCTGTCAGGTGCGGATCGGTTGCGACCTGGTGCTCACCGGGCATGTCTACAAGGCGCCGGTCAGTTACGACGGCAAGCAGATCAGCCTGTCCATCGAGGGCAGTTCGCTGACTCAGGACCTGGTGGATTGCGCGGCCATCAACCGCCCGAGCCAATGGCAGGAACAAAGCCTGTTGAGCATTGTTCAGTCCCTGGCAGCGTCCTACGGCGTGGGCGTGGTCAGCGAAATCCCGCAAATGGCGAAGCTGAGTAAGCACAGCATCGTGCCGGGCGAAACGGTGTTTCAGTCCATCGACCGCTTGCTGACCCTGTACCGGGTGTTCTCCACCGACGATGCCGAAGGCCGGGTGCTGTTGGCCAAACCCGGCAGCGGCGGACGGGCCAGCGATGCGCTGGAGTTGGGCAAGAACATTCTGTCGGCCAATGCGCCGATGGACTTCAGCCGGGTGTTCTCCGAATACCGGGTGATCGGCCAGCACAAGGGCAGCGACCAGAAAAGCGGGAGTGCCGTGAGCGAAATTTCAGGGACGGCCATCGACCCCGGAGGCACACGCAAACGGGTCACGGTGATCAGCGAAAGCACCCAACTGACCGCCGAACTGGCCCAGCAACGCGCCGACTGGGAAAGCGCCATCCGCACCGGCAAAGCGCAAACCACCACCTACCGCGTACAGGGCTGGCGACAGTCCAACGGCGATTTGTGGCGGCACAACACGTTGGTGAGGGTGCTCGACAGCGTGTTGGGGTTTGACGGCGACATGTTGATCTCCAAGGTCACTTACTCGCTGTCCGAACAGGGCTCGATCACCACCCTGCAAGTGGCGCCGCCGCATACGTTCGATGCCAATCCGGTCCCCCCCAAGAAGTCTTGAGGTTGACGCTGAACCTGTGGGGGCGGGCTTGCTCGCGAAAGCGTCTTGCCTGACACACCGCGTCGCCCCATTCGCAGGCAAACCAGCTCCCACAAAAAAGCGCCCTCGCCATTCAAGGAAAACCCAATGAGCCTACTGACACGCCTGCTGGCGCGCGGCACCGTCGTGTTCGCCAACTCGGCCAGCAAGCTGCAATCGCTGCAAATGCGCCTGACCGCCGGCGAAGTGAACGACGACATGGAGCATTTCGAACCCTACGGTTTCACCAGCAGTCCGCTGGCCGGCGCCGAAGGTATCGCGACGTTCCTCGGTGGCGACCGTTCCCACGCGGTGGTGCTGGTGGTCGCCGACCGCCGCTATCGCCTCAAGGCGCTGGCGCCCGGTGAGGTGGCGATCTACACCGATGAAGGTGACAGGGTCCACTTCAAGCGTGGGCGCATCATCGACATCGAAACCACCACACTGAACATCCGCGCCAGCACCGCCGTGAACATCGACACGCCGACACTGACCCAGACCGGCAAGATCATCTCTCAGGGCGATCAGGTCGCGGGCGGTATCAGCCAGATCAAACACGTGCACTCGGGCGTTCAGTCGGGCAGTGGCCAGACCGGCGCCCCCGCAGGAGGTCAGTGATGTTCATCAGTCATGACCTCAAGACAGCACTGACCCGTTCGGTGCTGATCAGCCTCTTTACCTGGCGCCGCGCTGCCGACGACGACCTGCTCGATGACGAGGAGCGATTCGGTTGGTGGGGCGACAGTTTCCCCTCCGTGGCCGATGACCGCATCGGTTCGCGGCTGTGGCTGCTTCGACGGGTCAAGTTGACCCGACAGACCCAGATGGACGCCGAATTCTATGCCCGTGAAGCCCTGCAATGGCTGATCGACGATGGTCATTGCAGCGCTATCGAAGTCATCAGCGAACGCCTCGACGCCCAGCGCCTGAACCTGCGTACGGTGCTGATCCTGGCCGATGGCGAGCGTCTGGACATCAACCCCGATAACAGTTGGCAGGTGACCTATGCCGTTTGAAACGCCTTCGCTGCCGGTGCTGATCAAACGCACCCAAAGCGACCTGGCCAGCGATTCGCTGCGCCAGTCCGATGCGCAAGTGCTGGCCCGAACCCTGGGTGGTGCAGCCTATGGCCTGTATGGCTATCTGGACTGGATCGCCGAGCAGATTCTGCCGGACAAAGCCGATGAGTCCACCCTGGAACGCATCGCCGCACTTCGCCTCAACCAGCCGCGTAAAGCGGCCCAACCCGCCAGCGGCACCGTGAGCTTCATGGCGGGTGCCGGCGCGGTGCTGGACGTCGATACGCTGCTGCAATCGAGTGACGGTCGCCGCTACAAAGTGACTGCCGCCCGTACCACCGGCAATGGCCTCAACAGCACCACCATTGCCGCGCTGGATGCCGGTGCCCTCGGCAATGCCGACGCCGGGATGACATTGATCTCGGCGCAACCGATCCAGGGCATTGTCGGCCCCTACACCGTGCTGGCGCCGGGACTGACGGGCGGTATCGCCCGTGAAAGTCTTGAATCGCTGCGCTCGCGGGTGATTCGCTCGTACCGCATCATCCCTCACGGCGGCTCGGCGCAAGACTACGAAACCTGGGCGCTGGAGTGTCCGGGCATCACGCGTGCCTGGTGCCGTGGCAGTTACCTGGGGCCAGGCACGGTGGGGCTGTTCGTGATGCGTGACGACGACCCGCAACCGGTTCCGGACACGGCGCAACTGGCCGTCGTCCACGCCCATATCGAGCCGTTGCGGCCGGTCACCGCGCAGTTGCATGTGCTGGCGCCGGTGCAGGTGCCGGTGACCTACCGCTTGCGCCTGACGCCCGACACCAGCGCCGTGCGCGCTGCGGTCGAAGCGCAACTGCGTGACTTGCACAACCGCGAAGCGGGGCTGGGCGAAACCCTGTTGTTGAGCCACATCCGCGAGGCCATCAGCAGCGCCACCGGCGAGCACGACCACACTCTGGTCGCGCCGGTCGCCGACGTCTCTGCCGCGAGCAATCAGTTGCTCACGTTCGGGGGCTGCATATGGCAGGCATAAGAACCGCCGCGCAGTACCAGGCCCAACTGCGCAGCCTGCTGCCCAGCGGCCCGGCGTGGGACCCGGAACGCGTGCCGGAACTGGAACAGGTGCTCGAAGACGTGTCCGAGGAACTGGCACGGCTGGACGCCCGCGCCGCCGACCTGCTCAACGAAATGGACCCGGCCGGCGTCAGTGAACTGGTACCGGACTGGGAGCGGGTGATGAACCTGCCTGACCCGTGCCTGGGGCTGACGCCGCTGTTCGATGATCGCCGCCTCGCGGTACGTCGCAGGCTGCTCGCGGTCGGCAGTCAGGCCGTCAGTTACTACGTGGAAATCGCCCGCACCCAAGGCTACCCGAACGCCAGCATCACCGAACTCGAGGCCCCGCGTATGGGCCGCGCGCGTTTCGGTTCGGCGCACTTCGGCACCTGGCAGGCGCAATTCATGTGGACCCTCAACACCGGTGGCCGCCTGCTGCTGGGCCGTCGCTTTGGCGCCAGTTACTGGGGCGAGCGCTTCGGCATGAATCCAGGCTCGGCGCTGGAGTGTTTGATCCACCGCAGTGCGCCGGCTCATACCCGGGTGCACATCAATTATGACTAGAGGATAGAAAAGTGGATTACCCAAAGAGTGTGCCCAGCGCAGGGCTGGTCAATGGAAAGTTTGTCGATGAAAACCCGGTTGCCGGGACGCCGGGTTCGTTGATTCCGGCAGCGTGGGGCAATGGGGTTACCGAAGAAATCACCAACGTTATTAAAGCGGCCTCTTTGGTGCCATCAGAAGGTGACAGCAGTCAGCTAAAACAAGCCATTACAAAACTTGTAAGTGACAGAGTACCGGGTGCTGCCAGCGAGTCGTCTGCCGGGACTTTGAAAGTTGCCACTCAGGAGCAAGTCAACGCCGGGGTGGATGAAACGGTCGCTGTGACGCCCAAGAAGATGAAGGCTGGGTTCACGCTGTTTAATAGTTTAAGTGGACGTGTTGGATACTTGGCATTTCCATCGTGGTTGGGCGGTTTTGTTATTCAGTGGGGAGAAGTTGGTAACTCGCTGGCGGATGTGTATACGACGCTTCCAGTGAGTTTTAACAGCAATTTTATGTCAGTTATAGTGTGTAACGGTTACACGGTTGACTCCGGTAAGATTGGTTGTGTTGCTGCTTCCCCATATGGCTTGGGGTCGTTTGTTTCCAGAGGATCCAGTGAGCATTTGGGTGCTAATTTTATTGCGTTGGGGCGGTGAGGCGAATCATGAAAATATATTGGAGTAGTTCCTCCAGAAGTTATTTTGACTCGAGAGTAAATACAGTGCTGCCGGAAGACGCGATTGAAATATCGGTTGAACATCGAGACGAGCTAATGGCCGGGGCACAGCGTAACTGTATTGTTGTTGCAGGCCCTGATGGACGACCGACTCTGCAAGAACTTCCGTCTTGTGCAGTGGAGGATGCGACTGCCTTGGAGCGCACATGGCGGGACTCGCAGTTGCTGGAAACAGATGGGCCTGTCGCCAGGCATCGTGATGAGCTGGAAGCCGGAGATAAAACCACGTTGTCAGCAATACAATACGACACCTTGCAGGCTTATCGCCGTGACTTGCGAGCCTGGCCCACCTCTCTAAAGTTTCCTGTGACTGCACAGCGGCCGTCACTGGTTTTGCCGGTTGCTGTTGCGGCCGTTCCGGTCCGGAAAACACGGGCCAGGAAAGTTGTAGCGCCAGTAGAGCTTTCTCTCTCCTGATAGCGTTGTTGGTACCGGCACGCAGAGTCGCCAACTCTGGCGGACGAAATAATCAAGTCTTGAGTTTTATACCTTTCATAGAGACTGTTGACTGAAATGCCCAGTGCATTGCAGTGGGTTTATTTGTCCGTCAATCAATAGATAATTAATCAGGAGCAGGTTATTGGACTATCCAAAAAGTTTACCCGGCGTAGGGCTGGTCAATGGAAAGTTTGTCGATGAAAACCCTGTCATGGGGACACCGGGTTCATTGATTCCGGCAGGGTGGGGCAATGCGGTGACAGCAGAGATTCTGGCCGTGATCAAGCAGGCCGATCTGGTGCCCAACGAGGCTGACAATGATCAACTGAAGGCTGCCATCGCGGTGCTGCTTAGCCGCAAGCTCGCAGAAACGCTGGTGCAGGCCACTGAATCAGCCTTTGGCTGGGCCAGGATTGCCTCGCAACAGCAGGTCGACGGCAGGGTCGATTCTACAACCTTCATCACCCCTCGGACCCTTGCCACACAGTTCCCCTATCGCGGGGTCAAGATGTTTGATAAGCCCGGTGTCTTTATCTGGGTGGTCCCGACGGGTGTGACAAAAGCCTGGGTTGAGGTGTATGGCGGTGGCGGTGGCGGCGGGTTCAGCACCGTTGCTCCGGGCCCTACGGGTGGGGCAGGCGCTGGCGTTGCCAAAAAACTGGTCACGCTGGTTCCTGGGGCATCCGTGAAGGTCAGTGTGGGAGCCGGTGGCGCCGGGTCCGTCTCCAATGAAGCGAGAGGCGGTAACGGAGGTGACAGCAGTTTCGGCGATGTGCTTTCGGCCGCTGGCGGCGAAGGTGGTTACCCGAACACCCAAATACTGCCGAGCGCTCCTTTAGGGGTCGGTGGGGATATCAATTACCGGATTGGTTATGGGCATGCGCCGATTGCCTACTCTAATGGCGGATTTTTCGGTGGGGATGGTGGCGGTGGAGAAAGTGCGGGTGCTGGTTATGATCCATCGGCTCCGAGCCAGCCAGGCATGGGAGGTGGTGGGCGAACGGTTACTAGTGGTGCTAGCGGTGCCCCCGGTGCTGTAAGAATTTTTTACTGATGAGGTGCTCTATGTGGGCTCGAATTGAAGGAAACGTTGTTGCCAATGTCACCACTGTAGATCCCGAGGGACGATTTCATCCTTCATTTATTTGGGTCTCCTGCCCGCCAGACGTGGTGCCCGGCATGCACTATGACGGAGAGAAGTTTGAGGTTCCGCAGATACCTGAGTTGTCTTCCGATGAACTGGCTAAAAACCTGCTTGTTGAACGTGACCGGTTGCTCTGGGTGGCGGCGATACGCATCGCTCCCCTTCAGGACTCTGTTGATTTGAATGAGGCGACCGCGGCAGAAGTCGAGAGCCTCAAACAGTGGAAGCAGTACCGAGTGCAATTGAACCGTATCGAACAGCAAACACACTATCCGCTGAGCATCGAATGGCCTGATTTACCTCAGTCTGTTTCACAACTGGCAGAGATGCAGATAATGCCGCAGCCACAAAATATGACGCTGGCCCGTAAAGTTACGGACTTTATTCTCCAGCGTTAAAACCGTACTACAGCGATTCACTATCAACTTCGTTCCAGGAGTGGTGACTCCCACCGCTTGATTGGGAATGAAACCCATCAGATCTCCAATCTGGATCATGGTTCTTACTTTATGGTTACAGTGATCTACGCAACGCCGTCTCTCGGCAGCGTTGGTGCTGTCTGATTGATAGGGATCCTGGATCGTTAACATTTGAGTAAAGAACAGGATCGCAGGTCATGCCGTTAACTGAGTCACAACTCCTTGAAATCATGCCCAACGCCCGCTCCCAAGCGGGCGTTTTCATTTCTGTCCTGAACACCGCCATGGCTCGCCATCAGATCAACAGCCCCAAACGCATTGCCGCTTTCCTTGCGCAAATCGGTCATGAGTCGGGGCAGTTGCGGTATGTGCGTGAGTTGGGCGGTGATCAGTACCTGAGCAAATACGACACCGGTACGCTGGCCATTCGTTTGGGCAATACGCCTGAAGCCGATGGTGACGGTCAGCGCTACCGGGGGCGTGGGTTGATCCAGATCACCGGCCGCGACAACTATCGCCGATGCAGCCTCGGGCTGTTCGGCGATGAGCGTTTGCTGACACTGCCGCAGTTGCTGGAGCAGCCGCAATGGGCGGCCGAGTCGGCGGCCTGGTTCTGGGCGCTGAACGGGTTGAATGAACTGGCCGATCGTGACCAGTTCAACACCATCACCCGCCGCATCAACGGCGGGTTGAACGGGCTGCAAGAGCGTTTGCAGCTCTGGGTGCGGGCGAGGGCGGTGCTATGCCTGCCTTCGGCCTGATCCCGACGTCTTACCGGGTAATCGGTGTTGCTGTGCTGCTGGCCATTGTGGCGAGCAGCGCAGCGGCGCTGTCCTGGCATATTCAGGAATGGCGTTACGGTCGGAAACTGGCGGAACTTGCCAGGGCCCAGGCTGAAACGCTGAGCCAACAGACCCTGGCGGCGGCGACCCAACAGCGCACCGAACAGGACAAGCGACTGGCGCTGGAGCAACGGCTCCAGGCCAGCGATCACACTTATTCAAAGGCCTTGAGCGATGCACAACAGGATCAAGGTCGTTTGCGCGACCGTCTTGCCACTGCTGATGTGCGCCTGTCAGTCATCCTCGACAGCCGTGATGCCGGCGCCGGTTGTGGACTGCCAGCCCCCGCCGCCACCGGCGGCGTGGTTCATGCAGCCACACGCGCCCGACTTGAGCCGGCGCATGCTCAACGAATTATCGGCATCACCGACGCAGGAGACCGGGGACTGATTGCCTTGCAGGCCTGTCAGGCCTATATCAGGGCATTGGCGCGCTGATATTTTGATTGAAACTGCGCCTTGCAAGCGCCTTCTGCTCCTGTAGGGTAGGCCTTGTGTCAGCCCGATCAGGAGAAAGTCGTGAACGAAATCACCCAGCTTGCCGCTGAACTTGGTCGGCGTTTGCAAGTGCTCAATGCCCACGTCAGCACCGCGGAGTCCTGCACGGGCGGCGGGATCGCCGAGGCAATTACCCGGGTGGCCGGCAGCTCGGCCTGGTTCGAGGCCGGTTATGTCACCTATTCCAATCGTCAGAAAACCCTGCAACTGAATGTACCGGCCGGGTTGTTCACTCAGGTGGGGGCCGTCAGCCGCGAGGTGGTCGAGGCCATGGTGCGCGGCGCCCAGCACAAGAGCCATGCGCGTTTTGCCGTGGCGGTCAGCGGCATTGCCGGGCCGGACGGTGGTTCGCCGAACAAACCGGTGGGCACCGTCTGGCTGGCCTGGGGTGTCGGCGAGGCGGTGTATGCCGAGTGCCGGCACTTCTCCGGCAACCGCGATGACGTCCGCCGACAAACGGTGAAGGCCGCGCTAGAGGGGCTGCTGCAGCATGCGGCCGGAGAAATCTCAAATCAGGGGTAGGCGATCCCGAAACGCTGTGGAATAATACTGGCTACTTATACAGGTGTTGGCCGTCAGGCCTTATTGATTACGTGAGGACTTTAATGGACGACAACAAGAAGAAAGCCTTGGCTGCGGCCCTGGGTCAGATCGAACGTCAATTCGGCAAGGGTGCCGTAATGCGTATGGGCGATCAGGACCGTCAGGCGATCCCGGCTATTTCCACTGGCTCTCTGGGTCTGGACATCGCACTCGGCATTGGCGGTCTGCCAAAAGGCCGTATCGTTGAAATCTACGGTCCTGAATCCTCCGGTAAAACCACACTGACGCTGTCCGTGATCGCCCAGGCTCAAAAAGCGGGCGCGACCTGCGCGTTCGTCGATGCCGAACACGCCTTGGACCCGGAATACGCCGGCAAACTGGGGGTCAACGTTGACGACCTGCTGGTTTCCCAGCCGGACACCGGCGAACAAGCCCTGGAAATCACCGACATGCTGGTGCGTTCCAACGCCGTTGACGTGATCATCGTCGACTCCGTGGCCGCCCTGGTGCCGAAAGCTGAAATCGAAGGCGAAATGGGTGACATGCACGTGGGCCTGCAAGCCCGTCTGATGTCCCAGGCGCTGCGTAAAATCACCGGTAACATCAAGAACGCCAACTGCCTGGTGATCTTCATCAACCAGATCCGGATGAAAATCGGCGTGATGTTCGGCAGCCCGGAAACCACCACGGGTGGTAACGCGCTGAAGTTCTACGCTTCGGTTCGTCTGGACATCCGCCGTACCGGCGCGGTGAAAGAGGGTGACGAGGTTGTGGGTAGCGAAACCCGCGTCAAGGTTGTGAAGAACAAGGTTGCCTCGCCGTTCCGTCAGGCTGAGTTCCAGATTCTTTACGGCAAGGGCATCTACCTCAACGGTGAGATGATTGACCTGGGGGTTCTGCACGGCTTCGTTGAGAAGTCCGGTGCATGGTATGCCTACAACGGCAGCAAGATCGGTCAGGGCAAGGCCAACTCGGCCAAGTTCCTGGCAGAGAACCCGGACATCGCGGCGACCCTTGAGAAACAGATTCGCGACAAACTGCTGACGCCGACTGCTGACGTCAAAGCATCTCCGGTTAAAGAAACCGCAGATGACCTGGCTGATGCTGATATCTGATTGATCCAATGACCGCCGTACTCGATACCCTCGTCGCGGTGCGGCGAACGGCAATGGACCTGCTCGCGCGACGCGAGCATGGTCGAGTCGAGCTGACGCGTAAACTGCGTCAGCGCGGCGCTCCTGATGAAATGATCGGCACAGCGCTCGACCGTCTGACGGAAGAAGGCTTGCTGTCCGAAGCCCGCTACCTTGAAAGCTTTGTTTCCTACCGCGCCCGTTCCGGCTACGGCCCTTTGCGTATTCGTGAAGAGTTGAGTCAACGCGGCTTGCAGCGTGCCGATATTGAGCTTGCTTTGCGCGAAAGCGGCATCAGTTGGCAAGAGCAACTGGAAGACACTTGGCGGCGTAAGTTTGCCGGGCATTTACCGATAGATGCCCGTGAGCGCGCCAAGCAAGGCCGCTTCCTCGCCTATCGGGGATATTCCATGGAAATGATCGGCCGCTTGTTCAGCGGCCGTGGGATGGACGATTGACTGAAACGGCCCGCTACTTCGATAGCCGGGCCGTTTTTTTATGTGACTTTGACCGGCTCACGGGCCCGCTGTTGTGTCTTGGCCTGTGCCGGGGCCCAGTTTTCCGGCAAGTTGATGTAGTCGACCAACTCCCTTAGACGTCCGTGATCACGAGCATTGAAGGTAAATGTCAGTCGAGTCAGGTGGCTGAACTGTGCTTCGTCATGTTCATCGCCTGCATAGGCATGCTGATGGAAATGATCGCTCAAGCACAGGTCGGCGAATGCGGACTGCATGTGTTCGAGCGCCCGATCATTGAGCGTGTGGTTCATGCGGATCACAAACTGATGCTTGAGCCAGCGACTGGAATGGAAGTTCAGGTAGAACTGATTGATCTCCTGGACGGCCTCTTCGGTGTTGTTTACCAGACGCATCAGCTTCATGTCGGTGGGCAGGATGTAGCGGTTGGCCTCCAGTTGGTTCTTGATGAAGTCCAGGGCACCTTGCCAGAAATGACCGCCTGGGGTGTCCAGCAGGACCACTGGCACCAGCGGGCTTTTGCCGGTCTGGATCAGGGTCAGTACTTCCAGGGCTTCGTCCAGCGTGCCAAAACCGCCAGGGCAAAGGACCAGCGCATCGGCTTCCTTGACGAAGAACAGTTTGCGGGTAAAGAAAAAGTGAAACGGCAGCAGGTTGTCCGTGCCGTCGACGGTCGGGTTGGCATGTTGTTCGAAGGGCAGGGTGATATTGAATCCAAGACTGTGATCCCGCCCAGCCCCTTCATGGGCAGCCGCCATGATTCCACCACCGGCACCGGTGATGACCATCAAGTTTGATTGAGCGAGTTTTTCGCCCAGCTCCCGGGCCAGGGCGTACAGCGGGTGTTCGACAGGCGTACGTGCGGAGCCGAAAACGGTGACTTTACGTCGTCCCTTGAACTGCTCCAGCACGCGGAAGGCGTGCTCCAGTTCGCGCAAGGCTTGCAGGGTGATCTTGGCATTCCAGCGGTTGTGGTCTTCTTGCGCCATGCGCAAGACAGTCAACATCATGTCGCGATAAATTGGAATATTCGGGCTATTGGGTGAAACCAGGTTGAGTTGTTCTTCGATCTTGCTGGTGAGATCGACGCCGTTGCTTTGAAAATGACGTACGAGTAGGTCATTCGGTTGGTAAGGCATTCAACTTCTCCTTCTACACAGAACCTTCGGCCCGAACGAGAAATTCGCCCGAGCCACGACACTGCTTGTGTCGCTGTCAGCCCGCAAAGAGGGCTGGGCACCACACCCGACTCGACATGGCCATGAAGTGCTGAGTGGCGGTCGAGTCATCCAGACGGGCTCTGTTTATCCCTTGGATGAAAGAAACGTTCGCACTGCAAGACTCTGAATGGGCAGCCCCTTTTCTGCCTTGAACGTTGAACATGAATACACTGAATCTAGACGCTCGCGGTGAGTTGCGCTGACTTGATCATGGTCCTCGAAAGTCTTCACTGGCAATCACTTATTGCGGGTTTGCAACCGGTTTTCACCGCCCGTCAGAACCTGTGCCGAATGCTCGGGGCTCTGATTTACTGAGTGACAGACATAACAAGACAGCATTGCGTTGGGGGCACGCCGCAAGGCTGACGAGTTGTGGGGGAATTATCGCGCAATGACTGGCGATCACGTGCACGGAGGCGGGTATGACCCTGGTTATTCTGGAGATCGATACGCAGCTGTATCGATTATTGCAATCGGCGGCCGAGCACAATCATGTAAGCCTGGAAGATGAATGCCGTCGGCGCCTGGAAGGCAAAGAACAGCGCTCGCCCTACTTGCAGGCGCTGGTGGCGGAACTGCGCGCCGATGATGAGCAACGGCGCGCCGGCTCGCAGTGATTACTTCTTCTTTTGTGCAGGTTGCGCCGGGCAATCCGATTCCTGGAACTTGGCCGATGCCACTGGGCGGTTGGTTTTGTTCTCGGTGAACTCGTAACGCATGATCGCGCCTTGAGCCATCAGTTTGCGGTAGTTCGGGTTACGGCAAACGCTGGCACCCAGTTGCAGGTAAACCGCTTTTGGATTGGCACGCATCTGCTCGGCATAGCTTGATTGCACGCTGAGGTGGTCAACCAGTTCCTTGCCTTCGACGGTATAGCCTTGGTCGAGAATGTTCTCACTGATTTCCCGAGGCAGACCGACGTTACTTTCCGCTGCAACCTTTTCCAGCATTTTGCTCAGGTTCATATCTTTCAGCGAGGCGGCCTGCGCGCTGAACGGCAGGGCCAGCAGAAGGGCGGCGGTTGGAACGATAAGGCGCAGCATGAAACTCTCCTGGGTCAGTGACTGGTGCTTCGACCAGCCACGAGGCTGTGCGTTCAGTGGCGGCGGATTATAGGGGAGAGGGTTTGGACGGTACAGGTTTGTACGGGCCGCTCTGATAAACTGCCGCGACTTTTTACCCTTTCGAGTGTGTTTCGTGTCGATTTGCCTTCCCTGCCGGCGTTGCCAGCCATGAGTCATGCCGTTCCACGCTTTGCGATGAACGCCGTCGCCCGCCTGCGCGATGAACGAGAAGAAGAGAGCACCAAGCCTTTTCTGGCCCGTGGTTCAAGGGCGCCTCGTTGCCATTCGTGCCGTGTGATCGAGAGCCACTGCCTGTGCGACTGGCGTCCACAGGTTCAGGCTCGGGCCGGGGTGTGCTTGATCATGACGAGGAAGGAAGTATTCAAGCCAAGCAATACCGGCTGGCTGATCGCGGATGTGGTCACCGACAACTTTGCCTTTATCTGGTCGCGCACCGAGGTTGATCCCGAGTTGCTTAAACTGCTCTCGGACCCGCAATGGCAGCCTTATCTGGTCTTTCCCGGTGAGTACGTGGCCCAGGAACGAGTGACCCACACGGTCGACACGGCTTGTGAAAAACGTCCGCTGTTTATTCTGCTGGATGCCACCTGGACCGAAGCGCGGAAGATTTTCCGCAAGAGTCCCTATTTTGACGGGTTCCCGATCCTGAGCCTGCTGCCCGAGAAACTCTCCCGTTACCGTTTGCGCCGCTCGACCCGCAGCGAGCACCTGTGCACAGCAGAGGTGGCGGCCTTGTGCCTCGACCTGGCGGGGGATCAGGATGCTGCATCGGCGCTGGGCGCGTATTTTGATGTCTTCAGTCAGCACTACCTGGATGCCAAGCATCAACTGGAGCTGGATGTCTCGACACCCGCTCATACCGAACTGCTGCCCTTTGTCCGGCAGGCAGCGCCTGCCATCTGCTGAGCGTCGCCCATACTGACAACCATTGGCGTGCGGCTTGACCACCCCGGCTTCGCTGGGCATCCTTGGCGCCGATTAGGGTGCGGCCGATGATTGAAACGCCGGTTTTATGGGTTCTTGGCGTTGAACGTGCCCTGTTGGTGCCGCTTTGTGGCGGCACCTCGCGTTGTTTGGGTGAGGCTTGAATGCATCAAGCCAGCCATGAAAAACAGGATCATTTGAAAAATGGCCACATACGAAATCCTGATTGCCGATGACCATCCACTTTTTCGTAGCGCGCTGCATCAGGCCGTGACCCTGGGCCTTGGCCCCGAGGTTCGCCTGGTGGAAGTGGCGAGCATTGCCGAGCTCGAAACCCGTCTGACCGAGAAAGCTGACTGGGATCTGGTGTTGCTGGACCTGAACATGCCCGGTGCCTATGGTTTCTCCGGGTTGGTGCTGTTGCGCGGTCAATACCCGCAAATTCCGGTGGTGATGGTGTCGGCTCAGGAAGAAGCGTCAATCATGGTGCGCTCCCGTGAGTTCGGGGCCAGCGGCTTCATTCCCAAGTCGAGTTCACTGGACGTGATCCAGAAAGCCGTGCGAGCGGTGCTGGATGGCGATGTCTTCTGGCCGCCGCAGGCATTCGAAGCTGTCAGTGTTTCAGACGAAGCCAAGGCTGCCAGCGAAGGCCTGGCGAGTCTGACACCGCAGCAGTTTCGCGTCTTGACCATGGTCTGCGAAGGTTTGCTGAACAAGCAGATTGCCTATGAGCTGAGCGTTTCGGAAGCGACGATCAAGGCCCACGTTACTGCGATTTTTCGCAAGCTGGGCGTGCGGACCCGCACTCAGGCTGCTTTGCTGTTGCAACAACTTGAGTCAATTTCGAGCCATTAAGGGCTTACGTGTTCACGCTTTTTTGACTTTTATTGGTCTAGTTTTCCCACTCCTTTTGGTTCAGTTGCCTACTCTATGTCGCCTTTCAAAGGTCAAACCGGTCTCAAGCGCATTCTCAATGCAGGTGGTTACTCCCTCGACGGCTTGCGTGCAGCCTTCACCGGCGAAGCCGCTTTCCGTCAATTGGTCTTGCTCAATGTCATTTTGATTCCGGTGACGTTCCTGCTGAACGTCAGCCGCGTCGAACGGGCCGTGCTGATTGCCGTTTGTCTGCTGGCGCTGATTGTCGAGCTGCTGAACTCTGCCGTGGAAGCGGCCATCGACCGGATTTCCCTTGAGCGCCACCCACTGTCGAAAAACGCCAAGGACATGGGCAGCGCCGCTCAGTTCGTGGCCCTGAGCATGATCACGCTGGTGTGGGCGGTGATTCTGATCTAATGCTTCAGGCGATGGTTGGCAGGACGATCTCGTCGCTGCGCTGAACCCCTGCGGTGAAAGCGCGGCACAGGTCGAGGAATTCGCGCATGGCCGACGTCTGATATTTCTGCTTGTGCCAGATGAAATAGAACTGCCGCGCCAGGTCCAGGTCCGGCGTTTCCACTGCCACCAGGCTGCCGCGTCGGAACGCATCGCGAAGTGCCAGTCGCGAAATGCACCCAATCCCTAAACCTGACTCCACCGCGCGCTTGATCGCTTCGGTGTGTTCCAGTTCGAGCCGGATATTCAGCGCGCTGCGGTGATGGCGCATGGCTTGATCGAAGGTCAGGCGCGTGCCGGACCCCTGTTCGCGCAGGATCCATGCTTCGTGGGTCAGTTCATCCATGGTCGCGGTGCCACGTTTGGCCAGCGGATGCTGGGGCGCGCAGAACACCACCAGTTCGTCCTCGACCCAGGTTTGCACTTCGATGTCCGGGTGGCTGCAGTCGCCTTCGATTAGACCCAGATCAATTTCATAGTGCGCAACCTGTTGCACGATATGCGCGGTGTTCTGCACATGGAGTTTGACCTGGCTTTCGGGGTGAACCTGCATGAAGCTGCCGATCAGCAAGGTCGCCAGGTAATTGCCGATGGTCAGCGTGGCGCCGACGGCGAGCGAGCCGAAACCGGACTTGCCATTGAGCAGGTCTTCGATTTCCTTGGCCTGATCCAGCAAGGCCACCGCCTGTGGCAACAGCTGTTTGCCCAGGGCGTTGAGGCTCAGCCGTTTGCCAGCGCGGTCGAACAGCTGGCAGCTGGACTGGCGCTCAAGCTCGGTAATAGAGGTGCTGGCGGCCGATTGCGAGAGGTTGAGCAGGCCCGCAGCACGCGATACGCTCTCTTGCTGAGCGACAGCGACGAAGACTTGAAGTTGACGTAGAGTAAATCGCATATCTATATAACCGATAACCCTTATCTTAATAATCCATTTAACAGATATTGTCGCCGCCATTAGAATGCTATGCAATTGCGCTCAGCTCATTTGGCGCAGAGCATGCGCAAACAAATTTCCAGGAGTCCCCCGTACATGAGCAACATGAACCACGAGCGTGTCCTCAGTGTTCATCACTGGAACGACACTCTGTTCAGCTTTAAGTGCACCCGCGATCCGGGCCTGCGCTTCGAGAACGGTCAGTTCGTGATGATCGGCCTGCAACAACCAAACGGCCGCCCGCTTATGCGCGCTTACTCGATTGCCAGCCCGAACTGGGAAGAGCATCTGGAATTCTTCAGCATCAAGGTTCCCGATGGTCCGCTGACGTCGCAGTTGCAGCACCTGAAGGAAGGCGACGAGATCATCATCAGCAAGAAACCGACCGGCACCCTGGTACTGGACGACCTGAAGCCTGGCAAACACCTTTACCTGCTCAGCACCGGTACCGGTCTGGCGCCGTTCATGAGCGTCATCCAGGACCCGGAAACCTACGAGCGTTTCGAAAAAGTGATCCTGTGCCACGGCGTGCGTTACGTCAACGAAGTCGCTTACCGCGAGTTCATCACCGAGCACCTGCCGCAGAACGAGTTCTTCGGCGAAGCGCTGCGTGAGAAGTTGATCTACTACCCGACCGTGACCCGCGAGCCGTTCGAGAACGAAGGCCGTCTGACCGACCTGATGCGCAGCGGCAAGCTGTTCAGCGACATCGGCCTGCCGCCGATCAATCCTGAAGACGACCGCGCCATGCTCTGTGGTAGCCCGAGCATGCTCGACGAGACCAGCGAAGTGCTCAACAGCTTCGGCCTGAAAGTATCGCCGCGTATGCGTGAGCCGGGTGACTACCTGATCGAACGAGCGTTCGTCGAGAAGTAAGCCCATCCCTCTGGGATCGTACTTGTGTGGGAGCGGGCTTGCTCGCGAAAGCGGTTTAGCATTCAGCAATGATGTTGGCTGAACGTCTGCTTTCGCGAGCAAGCCCGCTCCTACATTGGATTTGCGTCCCCTAAAAAGCCCGCGTTGCCTGAGAAGGCAGCGCGGGCTTTTTCGTTTCCGGGGTTCAGACGTTGGCGGGGATGACTTCGAGTACGCGGATCAGCCCGGCTTGCGGGTAATGCCAGCGCACGTCCAGGTCCCAGAACTGCGCGCCGTATTCGCGCTCGGGGGCAGGCGTCTGGTAGGCCGGGCGTGGGTCTTGCGCCAGGCATTGCTCAATCAGTTCGACCAGGGGTTCTTCAAGGCGCTGAGCGTGCGTGTGAGCCTGTTGCAGGGCGGTATCTGCCCACCGCACCGGAATTAGCAGTGGCGCGCTGCTGGCGATCGCATTGGACGCCTCAGGGATGATGTCGGCGTAGGGCACATAGGGTTTGATGTCGAGAATCGGCGTGCCGTCCAGCAGGTCGATGCCGGAGATCCACAGGCGATTGGCTTCAACCTTGTCCAGCTTGACCACCGATTGGCCGATGCCATTGGGGCGATGGGTTGCGCGGGTGGCGAAAACGCCCATGGACTTGTTGCCCCCCAGGCGCGGCGGGCGGACTTTGAGCCGAGGCTTGTCTTCCAGCGCCTGATGAAACAGGAACAGCAGCCAGACATGGCTCACCTGTTCCAGGCCTTGCACGGCATCGCCCTGATCGAACGGCGCCACCAGTTCCAGAATGCCGCGTGCGGCCGGCGCCAGTTGCGGTTGGCGCGGTATGGCGAACTTTTCCTTGAAGCAGGAACGCACAAAGCCGATGGGGGAAACGCTGTAGGTCATGGTCTGGGGTCAAAGCGGGATGTGGGCGGGCATGATAACCCGAGCGAACGCTGGATCGGTGGTGGCAGTCAGTCCGCTATCGTCGCTGAGCTCACTGGCAGGGCCAGGAGTGAAGCGGGCGGCAAGCATGATCGCTCACCGCCGCTTGAGGGATCAGGCGCGAACGCGCAGGGTCAGGCCCTTGAGGAAGTTGCGCAGCAACTGGTCGCCGCACGGGCGATAGTTGGTGTGGCCGAACTTGCGGAACAGGGCGCTTAGCTCAGGCTTGGACACCGGGAACTCGGCGGCCTTGAGGATTGCGTGCATGTCGTCTTCTTTCAGTTCGAAGGCCACGCGCAGTTTTTTCAGGATGATGTTGTTGGTCACCGGCACTTCGATCGGCTGCGGCGGACGGCTGTCGTCCTTGCCACGCTTGAAGATCACCAGGCCATCGAGGAAGTGGGCCATGACCACGTCCGGGCAGCGCACGAAGCCTTCCTCGTCTTCCTCTTTCTTGTCGAGGTACGTCACCAGGTCTTCCAGGCTCACGTCCATGCCGCCGAGCTTGATGATTTCGATGACTTTCTTGTCGCTGATGTCGAGCATGTAGCGCACGCTGCGCAGTACGTCGTTATGAATCATGTGTCAGTCCTGATCATTGTGCTGTGGGCGGTGCAGGGAACTGCACCGCCGAAAAAGTGGAGCAGCCTCAGAATTTCTCTTTGGCGGACAGGTAGCGCCATTGGCCGACCGGCACTTTGCCGATGGACACGCCGCCGATACGGATGCGGCGGATGGCGATGACCTTGAGGCCGACGGCCTGGCAGAGCAGGGCGATGATCCCCGGTTGCGGGTTTTTCATCGCGAAGCGCAGGCGGTTCTCGTTCTGCCAGCTGGCTTTGACCGCTGGCAGTTCCTTGCCCTTGTAGGTCAGGCCGTGGTTCAGGCGGTTGAGGCCGTGGGCGACCATGTCGCCTTCGACTTCGACCACATACTCTTGCTCGATCTTGCTGGCGTCGGCAGTGAGTTTGCGCAGGATCTTCCAGTCCTGGGTGAACACCAGCAGGCCGCTGGCATTGGCCTGCAAGTCGGCGCTGGCGGTCAGGCGCAGGAAGTGGCCCTTGAGCGGGCGTTTGCTGAAGCGATGTTCTTCGCTCAGGGTCTCGGCGCCAAGGGTCAGCAGCGCGGCGTCTGCGTCGATGCCTGCGGGTGCGTGCAGCAGGATGGTGACAGGCTCCGGCGCAGTGGCTTTGGCTTCGGGGTCGAGTTCGACCTTTTGGGTGTCGACCTTGAACTGCGGCTCATCGATGACTTCGCCGTCCACGGTGACCCAGCCGCCCTCGATGAACAGCTCGGCCTCCCGACGGGAGCAGCCGACCAGTTCGATGAGGCGTTTGGAGAGACGAATCGGGTCAGTCATGACAGGGGCCGTTACAAAAAGGGGTGGGCATTGTACCTGCCTCGCGCCGGTTAATCGCGAGTCCATTTGCGTTGTGTGGCTTTTAGCCGCGCCGAACCTGCCGTTGGGGCTGTTTGGCGCGCATGTGCAGCAGCGGATAAGGCTGGCCCATGCCGTCGTGTTCGGAGCGGCCGATCACTTCGAAGCCTTGTTTGAAGTAAAACCCCAGGGCTTGGGGGTTCTGTTCGTTGACGTCCAGTTGATCAGCGCTGAAGTGTTCGATGGCGTAGTGCAGCAGTTGTTTGCCCAGGCCTTCGCCACGATGGTCCGGGTCGATGAACAGCATTTCGATCTTGCCTGCTGCGATGCCGGCGAACCCGGTGATGTGCTGGCGGTGATCCTTGGTGCAGATCAGCATCACCGCATCCAGGTAGCGGGTCCGGACCAGTTCTCTCAGCTGCTCGATGTAGCTGTCCGGCAGAAAGTCATGGGTGGCGCGCACCGAAGCTTCCCAGAGGCGGGTGAGTTCTTCGTAGTCGCTCTGTTTCGGTGTGTGGATGACAGAGTGTTGGCCCATGGCCGTATGCCCCTTGTGCGGTGAGTGACGCTGGAACCTGTGACTGCACAAAACGATAGACCTAAAAAAGCCCCGCATCTCGTGAAGAGAGCGGGGCTTTTCGGTTTTTTTACAGCTTAGATCTTTTCAGCCCACAGGTCGTATTCGTCGGCGTCGGTTACACGGCACCAGACCTTGTCGCCTGGCTTGAGGTCGCCCGCGCCATCGATGAAGACGTTACCGTCGATTTCCGGGGCGTCGAAGAAGCAACGGCCGACCGCGCCTTGCTCGTCGACTTCGTCGATCAGTACTTCGATGTCACGGCCGATGCGCAGTTGCAGGCGCGCCGTGCTGATGGCTTGCTGGTGCGCCATGAAGCGCTCCCAACGGTCCTGCTTGACGTCGTCCGGCACCACGTCCAGGTCCAGGTCGTTGGCGGGTGCGCCTTCGACCGGCGAGTACTGGAAGCAGCCGACGCGGTCGAGCTGGGCTTCGGTCAGCCAGTTCAACAGGTACTGGAAGTCTTCTTCGGTTTCGCCGGGGAAGCCGACGATGAAGGTCGAACGGATGATCAGGTCCGGGCAGATCACGCGCCAGTTCTTGATGCGCGCCAGGGTCTTGTCTTCGAAGGCCGGGCGTTTCATCGACTTGAGGACTTTCGGGCTGGCGTGCTGGAACGGGATGTCCAGGTACGGCAGGATTTTCCCGGCGGCCATCAGCGGGATCAGTTCGTCGACGTGCGGATACGGGTAAACGTAGTGCAGGCGGACCCAGACACCGAGGCTGCTCAAGGCTTCGCAGAGTTCGGTCATGCGGGTTTTTACCGGCGCGCCGTTCCAGAAACCGGTGCGGTACTTGACGTCGACGCCGTAGGCGCTGGTGTCCTGGGAAATCACCAGCAGCTCTTTGACGCCGGACTTGACCAGGCGCTGGGCTTCGTCGAGGACATCGCCCACGGGGCGGCTGACCAGTTTGCCGCGCATCGAGGGGATGATGCAGAAGCTGCAACTGTGGTTGCAGCCTTCGGAAATCTTCAGGTAGGCGTAGTGGCGCGGCGTCAGTTTGATGCCTTGCGGCGGCACCAGGTCGATCAGCGGGTTGTGATCCTGGCGTGGCGGCACGACCTGGTGAACGGCGTTGACCACTTGCTCGTACTGCTGAGGGCCGGTCACGGCCAGCACGCTTGGGTGTACGTCGCGGATGTTGCCTTCTTCGACGCCCATGCAGCCGGTCACGATGACCTTGCCGTTTTCCTTGATGGCTTCGCCGATCACTTCCAGGGATTCGGCCTTGGCCGAGTCGATGAAGCCGCAGGTGTTGACCACCACGACATCGGCGTCCTGGTAGGTGGACACCACGTCATAGCCTTCCATGCGCAACTGGGTAAGGATGCGCTCGGAGTCGACCAGTGCTTTGGGGCAACCCAGGGATACGAAGCCAACTTTTGGATTGGCCGGCGCAGGAGTGGTGGACATGTCTAACCTCGGTGTTTTGTGACGCCTCCAGCCGACAACGGCAAGGCGACAGACGGGCGCTTGACGCGCCTCTGATCAAAAAGTGCGCAATTCTAGCGGCGCTCCGTTCACTTGACCAGCTTTATGCAGGGAAATACGACGAGTGCTGCGCTATGCTTCGCGCCGTTACACCCAGGCGTATTTTTGTAGTCAAGAATTCGTCTGTATCAATAAGTAAAACAGCGCATGCTGCACGGCAGTTGGCGCAGGTTTTCAAAGCCTAGGCGTTTGCTCGGCGTCGTGCTTTTTATATGAAGCCCCGGTCTTGGTGGCAGGAGTGGTTGATGGGTCAGGCAAGTAGTCAGGTGGCAGGCTCAGAGCATTCCGGGGTTACAAAACCCTTGGGAATGCTGGTGGCGGCGGTCGGGGTGGTTTATGGCGATATCGGCACCAGCCCGCTCTATACGCTTAAAGAGGTGTTTTCCGGACATTATGGGGTGCCGGTCAATCACGACGGTGTGTTCGGGATTCTGGCGCTGATTTTCTGGTCACTGGTCTGGGTCGTCTCGATCAAGTACGTGCTGTTCATTCTTCGGGCTGACAACCAGGGCGAGGGCGGGATCATGGCGCTGACGGCGCTGGCCCGACGCGCCGCGTCGCCGTATCCGCGATTGCGCACCGTGCTGGTGATACTAGGGCTGATTGGCGCTGCGCTGTTCTATGGCGACAGCATGATCACGCCCGCGATCTCCGTGCTGTCGGCCGTGGAAGGCCTGGAGCTGGCGTTCGACGGGCTGGAGCGCTGGGTGGTGCCATTGGCGCTGATCGTGCTGGTGGCGTTGTTCCTGATCCAGAAACACGGCACAGACCGCATCGGCAAATTGTTCGGCCCGGTGATGGTGTTGTGGTTTGTCGTGCTGGGGGTGCTGGGCGTTCATGGTATTGCGCAACATCCTGAAGTGCTCCAGGCGCTGAACCCGGTGTGGGGTGTGCGCTTTTTCATCGTTCATCCGGGCATGGGTGTGGCCATCCTCGGGGCCGTAGTGCTGGCACTCACCGGTGCTGAAGCGCTGTATGCGGACATGGGCCATTTTGGTCGCAAGCCGATTGCCCGCGCCTGGTTTGCCCTGGTGTTGCCGGCGCTGGTGCTCAATTACTTCGGGCAGGGCGCTTTGCTGCTGGAAAACCCGGAAGCGGCGCGTAACCCGTTCTACCTGCTGGCACCGAGCTGGGCCCTGGTGCCGCTGGTGGTGCTGGCCACCCTGGCCACGGTGATCGCCTCGCAAGCGGTGATTTCCGGTGCGTTCTCCCTGACCCGTCAGGCGATTCAACTGGGTTACATTCCACGGATGTACATCCAACACACGTCGAGTGCTGAGCAAGGCCAGATCTACATCGGCGCGGTGAACTGGGCGTTGATGGTCGGGGTCATCCTGCTGGTGATCGGTTTCGAGTCCTCTGGCGCCCTGGCCTCGGCGTATGGTGTGGCCGTGACCGGGACCATGTTGATCACCAGCATCCTGGTGTCGGCGGTGATGTTGCTGCTGTGGAAATGGTCGCCGATCCTGACGGTGCCGATCCTGATTGGCTTCTTGCTGGTGGACGGGCTGTTCTTTGCCGCCAACGTGCCGAAAATCGTCCAGGGCGGTGCCTTTCCAGTATTGGCGGGGATTGTGCTGTTTGTCCTGATGACTACCTGGAAGCGCGGTAAAGAGCTGCTGGTGGACCGTCTGGACGAGGGCGGGCTACCGCTGCCGATCTTCATCAGCAGTATTCGCGTGCAACCGCCTCATCGGGTTCAGGGTACGGCGGTGTTCCTTACGGCGCGACCGGACGCAGTCCCTCACGCGTTGTTGCACAACCTGCTGCACAACCAGGTGTTGCACGAGCAGGTGGTGCTGCTGACGGTGGTCTACGAAGACATTCCGCGGGTGCCGACGCAGCGCCGGTTTGAGGTCGATTCCTATGGTGAAGGGTTCTTCCGGGTGATTCTGCACTTCGGGTTTACCGATGAGCCGGATGTGCCTCAGGCCTTGAAACTGTGCCACCTCGATGAACTGGATTTCAGCCCGATGCGCACCACGTACTTCCTCAGCCGCGAGACGGTCATCGCCTCCAAGCTCGAAGGCATGGCCCGTTGGCGCGAAGCGCTGTTTGCGTTCATGCTCAAGAACGCCAACGGTAACCTGCGGTTCTTCAAGCTGCCGGTGAACCGGGTGATCGAACTGGGTACTCAGGTCGAGATGTAAGCCACTCAAAAAGCCCCCGTTGCCTTGCGGCAGCGGGGGCTTTTTTTCATGTGTGAAGTACCTGAGGCGAGCGCTGAATCCGAATGCGCTGAACATCCAGTGTAGGAGCGAGCCTGCTCGCGATAGCTGCATTACAGGCACTGGATGTGTGGCGGCTGATATTGCTTTCGCGAGCAGGCTCGCTCCCACAAGGGCTCTGGTGTGCACAGGAATGAAAAAGCCCCCGCGACCATAAGGTGGCGGGGGCTTTTTGTGAGGGGTGCTCAGATCACTCTTCAGCGACCTTGGTGGCGCCCTGGCGCTTGACGATGATGTCGACCAGACGCTGCGCCAGCGCCGGGTAGTTCTCGTCGAAGTGGTGGCCGCCCGGCAGCTTCATGGCTTCACCAACCGCAGTCTTGTCGGTGCAGCCGCTTTCGTCGACTTCTTCTTCGCCGTAGATGCACACCACTTTTCCGGCGGGCAGCTTGGCCATTTCCGGGCCGGTGGCGGCTTCTTTGCCCGCGTTGCCGAGCCAGCCGTCGACTTCGATTTCGAAGCTGCCGGTGCGGGCAAAGGCCAGCAGGATGATCGCGTCGACCCGTTGCTGCTCGCTGTCCGGCATGCGGTTGTAGATGGCCGGCAAGACGTCGGCACCGAACGAGTAACCGGTCAGGATGAAGCGCTTGGTGCCCCACTTCTGCCGGTAGTGCTGCATCAGTTCGGTCAGGTCGATGGCGCTCTGCTCGGGGCTCTTGTGCTGCCAGTAGTAGCGCAGGGTGTCGATGCCGACCACCGGATAGCCGATCTTGGCCATCTCGCCCGCCACGTCGCGGTCCAGGTCGCGCCAGCCGCCGTCGCCGGAGAGAAACAGGGTGACGGTGTCCTTGGCCTGGCCGGCCGGGACTTCGACCACCGGAATGTTCAGGCCACCGTTGCCCTTGTCGGCACCGACGAGGATCTTGCGCAGTTCGTTGTTCAGCACTTGCGGCAGGTTGATGTCGTAGTCACTGATGCTGGTTTCGGCGTTGGGCTGGTCACGCACGAAGCCGGCACTGGTGTCGTCCGGGTTGTCGTTCCAGGCCACGAGCCAGTGCCCGTGGGCAGCGTTTTTGGGTAGCAGGTGTGTGCAGCCGGGTTTTTCCAGTGCCAGGTCGACCGAGACGGCCTGAGCCTTGTCGTCCTTCTGCTCGGCCAGCCAGCGCCAGGCCAGGACCGCGCCAGGGCCGATGCCGCTGACCAGCGTCGCCGGGCCCTGAAGCTCTTTGAGCGCCGATTGCAGGGCGCGGCCCTGCTGCATGCAATCCTTGGGCAGGATCACCTGAACGATCTGCGCGGCACCGCCCCGGCTCAGGGTCATGAGCTGCTTGTCGCTGAGTTTCTGTTCTTCGTTCACCGCCACCAGCACCTGGGCGCGGGGCTTGGTACCAGGAATAACCCGGGTCATCACTGCACCGTCGGCCGGTGTCAGCAGTTCAAGGGTCGGTTCCGGTGCCGGACGGTTCCAGTACCAGTAGCCACCACCGAGAATCAAGGCCAGCCCTACCAGAGTGGCCAATACATACCGCCAGGAGCGTTGAATCATCAGCGTTTCACCAATCCAGTCAAGCCGCCCGCAATGAGGGCGGCGGTATCGGCCAGTGCCACCAGCGGATCAAGTCCTGCGGGCACGGCCATATAACGAGGTTCCCAGTCAGGCTGGAATTTGTCTTTGAAGCGGCGCAGGCCCTGGAAGTTATAGAGCTGCTCGCCACGGCGGAACACCATCGAGCCGAGGCGTTGGGTCAGTGGTGCACCACGACGGGGTTGCAGGCCCGACAGTGGGACCATGCCCAGGCTGAAACGTGCATATCCATGATTTTTATAATGCTGAATCAGGCCGACCATCATGAACTCCATGGTCAGCTTGGGGGCGTCCGGGTGCGCGCGCATCAGGTCGAGGCTGGCCAGGTCATGGCCGTAAGTCTCGAGCAGGTTGGCAAACGCTACCGGGCGCCCTTCGAAATGGATGATCGCGATACGGAAGTGCTTGAGGTAGTCATCGCTGAAACGGCCAAGGGAGAAGCCCTTTTCCCGGACGTTTTTGCCGGTCAGCCACGCATCGGAAATAACCTTCAGCTCTTCCATCGGCGCCTGGCCTGGTTCGTAGATCTCCAGCGATAGACCATCGCGGGTGCCACGGTTCCAGGTGTAGCGCAGGTCTTTCATCTCTTTGCCCTTGGCTTCGAGATCGAAACGCTGCAGATCGACTCGCGCCTCTTCGCCGAGCTTGATCGCGGTCAGGCCGATGTCCATGTAGTACGGCAGGTTCTCGGCGCGCACTTGGTAGAACACCGGGCGGGCGTGATGGATGTCGCACAGGTCGCGGAACTGCCAGATCATTTCTGCTCGTTGCTGGGTCGGGCCGATCGGGTCGTACAGGGCCACAAGGCTGCGCCCACGGCGGGCATACATCAAGAACGCTTCGTCGTTAGGATGAAACAGCAGTGCCTTGTCACCGGTCAGGGCGAGGCCACCGTCCGGTTGCGCCGAGGCCATGAGGATCTTGGTGGCTCTTTCCAGTTCTTCGGCCGTGGGCAGATGGATCACCGGGCGAGCGGTGCGCAACAGCCAGGTCAGCGATACCACCACCAACAGCACGGCGGCACCCAGCAGCGAGCGCAAGCCACGCGGAGCATCGGCATCGAGGGTGAACTGCCACCACAGTTGATGGCTGTAAGGCACATCCTGATAGGCGAACAGCAGCAACCAGATCGAGGCCCCGAGTACGCACAGGCTGGCCACCAGGTACAGCGGCGAGAACGGTACTTCGGTCAGGCGGCTCGGGCGATAAAAAGAACGCCGGAAGACGGCCAGCAGGCTGGCAGTCAGGATCATCAGGCAGGCTTCTTCCCAGTCGAAACCCTTGAGCAGCGAGAGCAGGGCGCCCGTCAGCAGCAGAATGGTGGTCAGCATCCATGCGGCCGACAAGCGGCGGCGCAGGCCCTGGGCCAGCAACAGGCAGAGCACGCCGATCAGGCTGGCGCCGAAGTGCGAGGCGTCGATCAGGCGATGGGGAATCAGGAAGCCGATGTGTTCCAGGCGAGTGTCGATCTCCGGGGTCGCGCCGGAAAACAGCAGGACCACGCCGGACAGAAACACCAGGATTGCCAGCACTGGCGCCGCGAGGCCCGAAGCGGCTCTCAGCGACTGGCGCGTCTGGAATAGCCGTTGAGCCTCATTGATCAGCAGCAGAATGCAGGCAACCAGCAGCGGCAGGACCACGTAGATCAGGCGGTACAGCAGCAACGCGGCAGCCAGTGGCGCGGCGCCGAGCTTGTCGGCAAACGCGGCCAGCAGAATGGCCTCGAACACGCCGACCCCGCCCGGCACATGGCTGAGCACGCCGGCGGCCAACGCCAGCAGGTACACCAGCAGGAATGCGCCGAAGGGCGGAGCCTCGGGCAGCAGCAGATAAAGCACGGTTGCGGCGGCGGCCACATCCAATGCGGTAATCACCAATTGCAGGAAGGTCAGGCGGCGGCCGGGCAGGCGCAGGGTCCGGCGTCCGGCTCGTACCAGCAGGTTGTCGGGGTAAGGCTGTTCAGGCAGGCGTCGGCGATAAATACCGATGGCCAGCACGGTGCACAACAACAGTACGCCGATGGCGATGGCGGCCAGCAGGGTCTGGGGCAGATGCAGTGCGTTCGAGGCGCCCGGCAAGTTGCTGAGTGTCGCCAGCGCTGCCAGGGGTGGCAGGGCGCAACCCAGCGACAGACTGGCAAACAGCGTCATGTGAGCGACTTCGGAGGCGCCCAGGCCATGGCGTGCATATAAGCGGTAACGTACCGAGCCGCCGGAGAGCAGCGACAGCCCGATGGCGTTGCCGATAGCGAACGCCGTGAAGCCGCCCAGGATCATCGTTCGCGGTGGCAGTGTCACCCCCGCGTAGCGGCTGGCCGACCATTCATAGCCCAGCAAAATGATGAACCCTGCGATGGTTGCACCCAGTGCGCCCAGCAGTGCGGGTTTCGGTACTTCAAGGATCGAGTCGTGCAGCGCGTAAAGATCGAGTTCGCTTAACAGGTGGCGACAGGCAATCAATGCAATGGCGAACAACAGCAGCGTGACGGCAAGACCGATGGGCTGACGATATTTGCTGAGCAGCTCCAGCCAGTGCAAGCGAGTGGCAGGTATCGGTTGGGTCGCAGTGACGGTGTCTTGTGAATCAGACGAGTTGGCGCGCATCAATCACCTCTTGGATTGTGCGCGACAGGATGGAGGTATCCAGCCAAGTTACCAATCCCTGTAGAAAAAAATAATCACAAATATTAACGCGTCTCACCGTGTATCGGTGATTGCTCGCGATCCGCTGTAGCGGGTGTTGTCTGCGACTCAGCATAGCCTGATCTGATGGACCTGGAAGAGGAGTGGGGGGGCGCAGTACATTGCCAGATCATTGTTGCGAAAGGACTTTTCTACAGATACAAAAAAGGCCGCTCTTTCGAGCAGCCTTTTTTGATGTTTGGTTGCGGGAGCCGGATTTGAACCGACGACCTTCGGGTTATGAGCCCGACGAGCTACCAGACTGCTCCATCCCGCGTCTGTGTGGCGGCATTCTACAGCGGAACGCCGAGGTGTCAACTGCTAATGTCCAATAAGGTCAAATAAGCGTGAATTAGCCTCAAACGGATGTAACAGGCATCCCATGTATTGAGTGTGGAACGACTTTTGTTTTTTCGAGGGGGGAGGTGTCCAGGGTAAAAATCGACACGCACAAAAAAGGCCACTCTTTCGAGTAGCCTTTTTTGATGTTTGGTTGCGGGAGCCGGATTTGAACCGACGACCTTCGGGTTATGAGCCCGACGAGCTACCAGACTGCTCCATCCCGCGTCTGTGTGTCGGCATTCTACAGAGGATCGCCACCCTGTCAAATGTTAATTCAGAAAAATCTCTTCATCTTCAAGTGCTTAGCGCTTTGTCAGGGAGGGATGACCGGGCTGTGAGGCAGGCAGGGTAAGGCTTTCAGCTCTATTGATGCTGTTGTTTCGATTGAAAAAATAAATCCAGAAAGACCTTTCCTACGCATCTGCGAGAAGAGTCAGAACACTGGTGCTATATACAGTTGTCAGTGAGATACTGCGAAAACATTTGGTTTCAGCCCGATTTTTATCAATGAACACCGTCTATTTATGACTCAGCGCAAAATCATCCACGTCGACTGTGACTGTTTTTATGCCGCCATCGAGATGCGTGACGACCCGACGCTGGCCAGTAAACCGTTGGCGGTGGGCGGATCAGCGGATCGGCGTGGGGTGATCGCCACCTGTAACTATGAGGCGCGGGCCTACGGGGTGCGTTCGGCGATGTCGTCGCACCACGCCTTGAAGCTGTGCCCGGACCTGGTGATCGTCAAGCCTCGGATGGAGGCCTATAGAGAGGCGTCGAAGGAGATTCAGGCAATTTTTCGCGATTACACCGAGTTGATCGAGCCGTTGTCGCTGGATGAAGCCTATCTGGACGTGTCTGACTGCGCGCATTTTGGCGGCAGTGCCACGCGCATTGCGCAGGATATCCGGCGCCGGGTTTCCAATCAGTTGCATATCACGGTGTCGGCCGGGGTCGCGCCCAACAAGTTTCTGGCGAAGATCGCCAGTGACTGGAAGAAGCCCAACGGCTTGTTTGTGATCACCCCGGATCAGGTCGAGGATTTCGTTTCTCAACTGCCGGTCAGCAAGCTGCATGGGGTTGGCAAGGTCACCGCGAACAAGTTGGCCAAGCTCGGTATTGCCGATTGCCTGCAATTGCGCGACTGGAACAAGTTGGCGCTGGTGCGCGAATTTGGCAGTTTTGGTGAGCGGCTTTGGAGCCTGGCGCGTGGGATTGATGATCGCCAGGTGCATAACGACAGCCGTCGACAATCGGTCAGCGTAGAAAACACCTACGACGCGGACCTGCCTGACCTGGTCAGTTGCCTGGACAAACTCCCGGAGTTGCTGCGCACCCTCAACGAGCGCATCGCGCGTATCGACAGCAGCTATCGGCCGGGCAAGCCGTTCGTCAAAGTGAAATTTCATGACTTTACCCAGACCACGCTGGAGCAGGCCGGGGCGGGGCGGGATCTGGGCAGCTTTCAGCTGCTGTTGACCCAGGCATTCAATCGGGGTGGTAAGCCGGTGCGGCTATTGGGGATTGGTGTGCGCTTGCAGGACCTGCGCGGCGGGTTTGAACAGTTGGATCTGTTCGGGCGGTAGTGTCAGTTTTTTGAGGTGGCGATGAATGTCGGGCCGTCTTCGCAAGCAAGCGAACGTCGCTCGGCCCTTCCCGCATGAGTCTGAGGTGTTCACATATTTGTGTGTTCACAACAGGTTCAATGTGGGAACAGGCTTGCTCGCGAAGCTTTTTGCTTTTAATTCGGTCCCGGATCAGCCACCAGTCGCCCGGCATCCTTGGTCAAGGACTTCAGGAACTCGCTTTGCAGTTCGGGATCGTTGCGGGTCAGTTCGATCAGGCTTTGTTCCAGCTCGCTGGCTTCTTCTTCCAGGCCCAGCTCCGACAAGCGTTTGACCCGGTGAACCCACTGGCTCACTTCGTCATCTTCCAGGTCGTCGTAAATCAGGCCGTGGGCTTCGAGCAGCTTGCCGCGTAACGTGCTGCTGATGGCCAGGGTCGAGTCGGTATGTACGTCGTCCTGAGCATCTTCGACACTGATCTGCAGCTTGCCGATGTGGTTAAGGTTCTGGTCGGCGAATGGGCTGTCCAGCAGGTTCAAGCGAAGCACGCCATTGCGGTCGGTGGTCAGGTCGAAGGTGTTTTTGCCTGCCTTGACCTGCACCGGGCGCTCGCTCCACGGCAGGCTTGAATAGTCCATGCGCTTGTCGCGCTGGACTTCATCGATACCCGCCAGGTTTTGCTGGGCGCGACCATGGGATTGCACGTTCATGAACGGGTTCAGCCCGGCAAAGCCGTAGTTGATCCAGTCATGAGTCACGCTGTCCGGCAGGTTGCCAAGGGCGAAGATGTTGACCACGTTCGCGCCTACACCCGCCACCACGGCTACCGCGCCCAGCGGGATCTCATAGAGTTCCCGCCAGGGCTGGTAGGGCGTGTAGCGGTCATAGCGGCGTGTCACTTCGAATTCGGTGACTTCGAAGGTCTTCTGCTCATGGATCCGCACCCGGCGTTGAGGCAGCTCAAGCACCTTAGGGTCACCAACATCGATCTGCAGGCTGTGATCGAGCAATTTGCGCTCGATACGTTCCTCGTGTTCGCTGCGTTGCGACATGTGATTGGCGCAGCCGCTCAGCAGCAGGGTGCCGCACAAGGCGGCGCCCCCGAGGTTTAAGGTGTTTCGCTTGAACATGACGTCTCTATCTGGTGTCAGCGGCGGATACGGGCCTGGAGGAAAGACAGTACGTCTGCGACCGGCAGCGCTTGCGCTTCGGCTTCGGTACGGCTCTTGTATTCCAGATTGCCTTCGGCGAGGCTGCGGTCACTGACCACGATCCGGTGAGGAATGCCGATCAGTTCCATGTCCGCGAACTTGATGCCCGGGCTGGTTTTCTTGTCTCGGTCGTCCAGCAACACTTCGAAACCTGCGGCCGTCAGTTCGGCGTACAGCTTGTCGGTGGCTTCGCGTACCTGCTCGTTATCGTAGCGCAGTGGCACCAGGGCAATCTGGAATGGCGCGAGGGCGTCGCTCCAGATAATGCCTTTGTCGTCGTTGTTCTGCTCGATAGCCGCAGCCACCACGCGGGACACGCCGATGCCGTAGCAGCCCATTTCCAGGGTGACTGGCTTGCCGTTCTCACCCAGTACTTCGCACTTCATCGCTTTGCTGTATTTGTTGCCCAGCTGGAAGATGTGACCGACTTCAATGCCGCGCTTGATTTCCAGGGTGCCTTTGCCGTCCGGGCTCGGGTCACCGGAAACGACGTTACGCAGGTCGGCCACGGTTGGAACCGGCAGATCACGCTCCCAGTTGACGCCGAAGTAGTGTTTGTCGTCGATGTTGGCACCGATGCCGAAGTCGCTCATCAGTTCGACCGAGCGGTCGATGATGATAGGCAGCGGCAGGTTCAGCGGGCCAAGAGAGCCGGCGCCGGCGCCAATGGCGTCGCGCAGTTCGGCATCGGAAGCCATGACCAGCGGGCTGGCAACCCCTGGCTGGTTGGCGGCTTTGATTTCGTTGAGTTCGTGGTCGCCACGAATGACCAGCGCGATCAGCTTGCCCGCTTCTTCAGCGTGCACCACCAGGGTCTTGATGGTTTTTTCGATCGGCAGGTTGAAGCCTTCCACCAGTTGAGCGATGGTTTTGGCGTTCGGGGTGTCGATCAGGCGCAGTGCTTCGGTCGGAGCAGCGCGCGAGGTTTCACGCGGCACGGCTTCGGCCTTTTCGATGTTTGCCGCGTAGTCGGAGCCGTTGCTGAAGACGATGTCGTCTTCGCCGGACTCGGCCAGCACGTGGAACTCGTGGGAGCCGGCACCGCCGATGGAGCCGTTGTCGGCTTCAACAGGGCGGAACTTCAGGCCCAGGCGGGTGAAGACGTTGCAGTACGCCTGGTGCATGCGGTCATAGGTGACCTGCAGCGAAGGCTGATCGGCGTGGAAGGAGTAGGCGTCCTTCATGATGAACTCGCGGCCACGCATCAAGCCGAAGCGCGGGCGGATTTCATCGCGGAATTTGGTCTGGATCTGGTACAGGTTGATTGGCAGCTGTTTGTAGCTGCTCAACTCGTTGCGCATCAGGTCAGTGATCACTTCTTCGTGGGTCGGGCCGGCGCAGAAGTCACGACCATGACGATCCTTGAAGCGCAGCAACTCAGGGCCATACTCTTCCCAGCGCCCGGATTCCTGCCACAGCTCAGCCGGTTGGGTGCTCGGCATCAACACTTCGAGAGAGCCGGCGGCGTTCATTTCTTCACGAACGACGGCTTCAACCTTGCGCATGACCCGCAGGCCCATCGGCAGCCAGGTGTACAGGCCCGAAGCAAGTTTACGAATCATGCCGGCGCGCAGCATCAGCTGATGGCTGATCACGACCGCGTCGGATGGCGTTTCTTTCTGTGTGGCGAGCAAATATTGACTGGTGCGCATGGTAGGCCGTTGTCGGTTGCTGATGACGAGAAATGACGGAGCATTGTACGGGCGAGATCCACTGGCGTACAGGTTTGCGGCCGGCTGCGAGGGGGAGGGCGGGAAAGCTCCCGCGTCCTCCGGTGTTTGCGGCTACTTTTCTGCAACCTGCGTCGTTACAGGCTCTGGCGTGGGCGTCGGACCTTCGCGGCGACTTTCCTGGAACCAGTGCAGGGCGATCAATAGCAGGGTCGGTACGCCGAGCAGTGCCGTGATGATGAAAAAGTCGTGATAACCGAATTTCTCCACCATGACCCCGGAGTAGCCGCCAATCAAGCGCGGCAACAGCAGCATGATCGAGCTGAGCAGGGCGTATTGGGTGGCGGAGAACTTGAGGTTGGTCAGGCTCGACAGATAGGCGACAAACGCCGAGGTGGCCATGCCGGAGCTGAAGTTGTCCAGCGAGATGGTAACAATCAGCATCTTAAGGTTGGCGCCCATGTCGGCGAGCATCACGAACAGCAGGTTAGTGCCCGCTGAGGCTATCCCGCCGATCAGCAGAATCGGCAGAATGCCGAAGCGCACGATCAGCAGGCCGCCCATGCCGGCACCGACCAGGGTCATGATCAGGCCGAAGATCTTGCTGACGCCGGCGATCTGATCCTTGGTGAAGCCCAGGTCGATGTAGAACACGTTGGCCATCACGCCCATGACCGTATCGGACATCCGATAAGTGGCGATCAGCCCGAGCAGCAGGAAGGCCTGCCAGCGGTAACGCAGAATGAAGTCGTTGACCGGTGTCAGCACGGGCGCCAGGCCACGCCGGCCCATGGTCGACAGGCACAGGGCGGTCAGGGTGATGTAGAGGATGGCGCGCAGGAAGGCGCGATCTTCAAGCAGCAGGTCGAGCAGGCTCTGGCCTTCGAACAGCACGCTGGCGAAGTCGGTGTTGTAGAGCTGGGTAAACATTGCGGGTACGGAAACCAGCAGTACGATCAGGACGAACACCGATACCAGTTGGTGCACAAAGCTGTAGCGCCCGGCAGATAGCTGGGTGCGCAGCGGGACCGGTGGTTCACGCATGAACAGGCTGGTCAGCAATGCGGGGACCATCAACAGGCCGAACAGGACGTAAGTGCCGGTCCAGGCCGAATGCTTGTAGTTGAACCCGGTGGAGCCGAAACCTTCGGCAAAGAACAGTGCGCCGGCCGTCGCCAGAAGCGCGGCGACCCGATAGCCGGACATGTAGCTGGCGGCCAGTGCGGCCTGGCGCGTGTCGTCGGCAATTTCCAGGCGATAGGCATCGACAGCAATGTCCTGGGTGGCTGAGGCGAAGGCCACCACGACCGCAATCGCGATCAGCCAGGACAGGTGTTTTTGCGGGTCGCAGAAACCCATGCCGATCAGTCCGAGGATCACCAGTATCTGTGACAGGACCAGCCAGGAGCGGCGTCGACCAAGCTTGCCGAGCAATGGCAGGCGCCATTGGTCGAGCAGCGGTGACCACACCCACTTAAAGGCATAGGCCAGGCCGATCAGGCTTGCATAGCCGATGGTTTCGCGCGCCACGCCGGCCTCGCGCAACCAGACCGACAGCGTTGAAAACACCAGCATGTAAGGCAGGCCTGCGGCGAAACCCAGCAGTAGCAGCACGAGCGTCGAGGGGCTGGCATAGGCGGCGAGCGCGGCGCGCCAGGTTTTACGGGGCATGGGCTGGAGTCTGCCTCAAAATTGCGAAAACAAAGCGCGCACTCTAACCGCTGTGCTCTACCGGACGCCAGCCATGGCGCTGAATATCAACACGATTGTTCAGGATACTGATGCCTTCCATTCGCAATCGTGTCCGTTGTTCGTCGCCCGAAGCGCTGCCCGCTGGCAGACTGATTCGCCCGCCCGCCCCGAGTACCCGGTGCCAGGGGAGTGTGGTGTCGCCGGGCAACTGGCTCAGGGTGCGTCCGACCCAGCGCGCCGCTCGGCCCAGGCCGGCGAATTCGGCGAGTTGGCCGTAACTCACCACTTTGCCTTCCGGAACTTGGGCCAGGGTCAGATAAAGCGCGGTGCGGCGTATCTCCGCCGGGCTTTGGGGGGCGTGGGGCGGGTCCATCACGTCGGTGCTTCCTGAAAGAGTGTGTGTAGCCATCTATAAGGTAAACCCTGCGCGAGTGAATGAGAAATGAACTCAACACAAAACCACGGGTCAGTCCTTGCTAAGGCGTTTCCCATAGGGATAATGCCGCCTTTTTCCGCGAAATTGAGCCTTGCCCTTGCTTATGTTGTCCAGAACCCTGCTGTGCCTCGCTGTCGTCAGTGCCTCCACCTCTGCGTTTGCCGATACCGTCTGGTTGAAAAATGGTGATCGCCTGAGTGGCAAGATCAAGGTGTTTGATGGCGGTAAATTGTTGATTCAGACCACGTATGCGGGCGCCATTGCGATCGACTGGAAAGAGGTCAAGACACTGGAGAGCGATCAGGAGTTGCTGGTCAAGCAGGATGCCTACACCGGTGAGAAGGCCAAGTCACTGCATGCCGCCGATGACGGCAAGGTCACCCTGGCCAATGGCGAGGCGCCGAAAACCGTGGAGTTGGCGAGCATTCAGCAAATTCTCAAGCCCAAGCCGGTGCTTGAAGATCTGGTGTGGAAAGGTAACGTCGATGTTGCGCTGGACTACAAGCGGGCAGAAAAAGACACCGACGATTACGACATCGATTTCAAAACCTCGGCGCGCCATGGCAAGTGGCGGCACACGGCACAGGGTGAGTACAACCGCGAGTTCCAGGACGATGTGGTCACCGCTGACAACTGGCGTGCGGAATATGCGCTCGACCGTTTTATTACCGACAAGTGGTTCTGGCAGGGGCGTTTGACCTACAAGCGCGACAAGGTCGAGGAGCTTTCTCGTCAGCGCACTGTGGGCACCGGTCCCGGCTATCAGTTCTGGGATGATGAGCTGGGCGCGTTCTCCCTCGGTTCGTTGCTGAACCGAACTGACTATGAGTACAAGGATGGCGGCAAGGACAACTTCTATTCCCTGGCGATGAAGTGGGACTACAACCGTTACCTCATCGGCAAGACCGTAGAGCTGTTCAGTAACGGGGAGTTCGGCAAGCCGCTGTCGGGGGTGGCGGATTATGCGGCCGATGCCGAGGTGGGCTTGCGTTACAAGGTCACCGAATGGGCTTCGCTTAATCTCAAGGCCGAGAGGGATATTATCAGCGGCACTGAGGACAGTGACCTGAGCAAGACCCGTTATACCGCAGGGTTTGGTGTGACCTGGTAAGTCTGTTGCCCTTGATTTGATCGCGGGCGGGTGTGATGCCGTCCGCGGCATTCAGGCTTTGCCCGGCGAGTAGGGCAAAAACACACAGGCACAAAAAAACCCCGCTTTTAAGGGCGGGGTTTTTTACTGGATCAGTACAAGTTAGATAACTTGAACTTCCTCAGCTTGCATGCCTTTCTGACCGCGGGTAGCGATGAAAGAAACCTGTTGGCCTTCTTTCAGGCTTTTGAAGCCGTCGGATTGGATAGCTTTGAAGTGAACGAACAGGTCGTCACCGGATTGTGGAGTGATGAAGCCGAAGCCTTTTTCATCGTTGAACCACTTAACGGTACCGGTTTGGCGATTAGACATGGTGTAACTCCTTGAACAAAGATAACTGCGACTCAGGAAGAACCCTGGCCGAGACTGAGTGCAAAGAGCAGGAAAAATTCTTGTAGATGGTTGGATCGAAATTCAACATATCGTGTAGAGATTCTCAGTGACACAAGCAGCACAGTGGCGCCACCTTAACCCTTTTTCCTGAACGTGCCAATGGTCTTTGCGAAGGTTTCTCTGTTTTCATGACTGACGGTGAGGTCTATAGCGGCAAAGCCCCGGAAATCGTGAGGGGCGGGCGAGAATTGTGCCGCGGACTTTGAACCGGCGGCGCGCCCCGGTAAGATGCCGGACAGATTTTTTCCACCTCGCTATTCAGGACACCCGCCATGAGCATCAAATCGGACAAGTGGATTCGCCGCATGGCGCAAGAGCACGGCATGATCGAGCCCTTCGTAGAGCGCCAGATGCGTGGCGAAGGCGCCGACCGGCTGATTTCCTTCGGTGTGTCGAGCTATGGCTATGACGTGCGTTGCGCCGATGAATTCAAGGTGTTCACCAACATCAACTCGGCAACCGTCGATCCGAAAAACTTCGACGAGAAAAGCTTCGTCGACGTTAAAAGCGACGTGTGCATCATCCCGCCGAACTCGTTCGCGTTGGCCCGTACCGTCGAGTTCTTCCGCATCCCGCGTAACGTGCTGACGATTTGCCTGGGCAAAAGCACCTATGCTCGCTGTGGGATCATCGTTAACGTGACACCGCTGGAACCCGAGTGGGAAGGTCACGTAACACTGGAGTTCTCCAACACCACCACGCTGCCGGCCAAGATCTACGCCAACGAAGGCGTCGCTCAAATGCTGTTCTTCGAATCGGATGAAGAGTGCGAAGTGTCTTACAAGGACCGTGGCGGCAAGTACCAGGGCCAGCGTGGCGTGACCCTGCCGCGCACCTGAGTCAACCGTCTGACGAACCGTTGGAATTCCCGGGCGAGCGTACACTCTATGGAGTGTACTGCTCCGATTCGCGCAAGGCGGGTCGGGCCATCGCCAAGGAGTGTTTCATGAAGATCGATCCGCGAATAAGTGCCGAACTGGCAAGGCTTGAACCCAATCAAGTGGGCATGCTGGCCTGGTCATTGCTGGCGCATCCGTCTGTCATCCAGGCTGGCGGGATCCCCGGTCAACCCGACCCCGACACCCCCAACGAACAACCTGCCGAGCCGGGTGAGCCAACCCTGCCCGATGAGCCTCCACCTGCGCCGGTTGCCTGATGCCCCGTATCCCGGAGCGATGGGTTACTTCAGATTACCGCTGAGGAACTGCTGCAACCGTTCGCTCCTGGGATTGCCCAGCACGTCTTCAGGCGTTCCTTCTTCTTCCACCAGCCCCTGGTGCAGGAACAGCACCTGATTGGAGACTTTGCGGGCGAAGCTCATTTCGTGGGTGACCATGATCATGGTCCGGCCTTCTTCCGCCAGGCCCTGAATCACCTTGAGCACTTCACCGACCAGTTCCGGGTCCAGCGCTGAGGTCGGTTCGTCGAACAGCATGACTTCCGGTTCCATCGCCAATGCGCGTGCAATGGCCACGCGCTGTTGCTGGCCGCCCGAGAGAAACGCCGGGTATTGATCGGCCACCCGCGCTGCCAGTCCGACTTTGTCCAGATAGCGTCGCGCCCGCTCTTCGGCGTCCTTTTTGCTGCACCCCAACACCCGGCGCGGGGCCATGGTGATGTTCTCCAGCACGGTCATGTGGCTCCACAGGTTGAAGTGCTGGAACACCATCGCCAACCGGGTACGGATGCGTTGCAGTTCGGCGTCGTCGGCTACCCGCATGCCGAGGTGATCCTTGATCATGCGGATTTCTTTACCGTCCAGGCTCATGGCGCCGTCGTTGGGTTGCTCCAGAAAGTTGATGCAGCGCAAAAAGGTGCTTTTGCCTGAGCCGCTGGCGCCGATCAGGCTGATCACATCGCCGGTCTTGGCTTTGAGCGAAACACCCTTGAGCACTTCATGATTGCCGTAGCATTTATGCAGGCCTTCGATGGTCAGTTTGTACATGGGGCGTGCATCCTCAAGGCGAAAGTAGGTAGCCGGTGCGATAGGCTTCGGTGCCCGCGACATGGGCGATAACCATGCCTGCGGTGGCCATGCGGCGTGTCGAACGGGCGTACAGCAACCCGGCATGGGTGCAATGGACCGGCGTGACACGGTCGTTGATCGGGTCAATGATTTCTGCGATCAGTTGCCCCGCCTCCAGGTATTCCCCCGGCAGCACGGCGTACACCAGCAAACCGCCGACGGGCGTTGCCACCGGCTCGACGGCGGCCAGCGGTGTGGCGGGATACGGCAGTTCGGGCAAGGCTGGGGATTCACCTTCGATGATGCCGGCGTGAGTCAGGTAGTCGATCAAGGCCTGGCAGTCGAGGCTCGCCAGGGGATGATTGACGTCGCCCTGGCCGCGTAGCTCGATGGTCACCGAGAAACTGCCCAGTGGAATTTCGAAACGCTCACCGAAGCGTTGCTGCAATTGCCACCAGACCAGCGTGAAGCACTCGTCGAACGACTGGCCGCCGGAGTCGGTCGCCAGCAAGCTGGCCTCGGCACCGAGGTAGCGGGCCAGCGGCTCGACCTGCGGCCAGGCTTGCGGCGTGGTGTACAAGTGCGCCACCGCTTCGAAATCGCAATGCAGGTCCAGCACCATGTCGGCGTCGCAGGCCAGCTGTTGCAGGATCAGGCGCTGGGATTGCAGTTGCGTGCTGGGGGTCTGGCGTGCCAGCGCATCGCGCAGGCTGCTGCGGATCAGTTCAAGGTTATGTTGCGGGTCGTCGCCGAGCAGCTCTTCGATGTGGTTGCCGACTTCTTCGCTCAGATCGACGAACCAGCGGTTGAAGTTCTGTCCGCTTTCCAGCTCATAGCGGCCAAGGGGCACGTCCATCACAACCTGTTCAAGGCCGATGGGGTTGGCGACCGGCACCAGCACGATTTCTTTGTGCAGGCGACCAGCGGCTTCCAGCTCGGCCAGGCGCAGCTTGAGGTGCCAGGCCACGAGCATGCCGGGCAATTCGTCGGCGTGCAGCGAGGACTGGATGTAGACCTTGCCTTTGGCCTGGCTCGGGCCGAAGTGAAAGCTGTGAATCTGTCGTGCTGTGCCCGGCAGCGGGGCAAGCAGTTCATGGATCTGGTGGCGCATGTGTAAAGCGTCCTAGTGCTAGTGAGTCGGTCCGAGGAACGCCAGCCAGCGGCGTTCAGCGAGGCGGAACAGGCCGACCAGTGCGAAGGTGACGGTCAGGTAAATCAACGCAGCAATGCCGAACGACTGGAATGTCAGGAAGGTCGCCGAGTTGGCGTCCCGTGCAATTTTCAGGATGTCCGGAATGGTTGCGGTAAAGGCCACAGTGGTCGAGTGCAGCATCAGGATCACTTCGTTGCTGTAGTACGGCAGCGAGCGGCGCAGGGCCGAAGGCATGATCACGTAGGCATAAAGCTTCCAGCCCGTGAGGCCGTAGGCCTTGGCGGCTTCGACTTCGCCGTGTGCCATGCTGCGGATCGCCCCGGCGAAAATCTCCGTGGTGTAGGCGCAGGTGTTCAGGGCAAAGGCCAGGATGGTGCAGTTCATCGCATCGCGAAAGAACGCATCGAGTACCGGCTGCGCGCGAACGGCCGCCAGGCTGTAGATCCCGGTGTAGCAAATCAGTAGCTGGATATACAGCGGCGTGCCGCGAAACAGGTAGGTGTAAAACTGCACCGGCCAACGCACATAAAGCTTGGGCGAAACCCTAGCAATCGACAGCGGGATCGACACCAGAAAACCGATGAAGATCGAGGCACTGAGCAGCCACATGGTCATGGCCAGGCCGGTGATGTGGTAACCGTCGCTATAAAGGAAGGGTTTCCAGTATTCCTGCAGTAACTCAATCATCGTACGGCCTCCCGGGCACCGGCGGCATAACGGCGTTCAAGCCTGCGCAGCACAAAGTTCGAAGCACTGGTGATCAGCAGGTAGATCAACGCGGCCAGCACCAGGAAGTAGAACAGTTGATAGGTGCTTTTACCGGCGTCCTGCGCAGCCTTGACCAGGTCGGCGAGGCCGATGATCGACACCAGCGCGGTGGCCTTGAGCATCACCATCCAGTTGTTGCCGATGCCCGGCAGGGCGAAGCGCATCATCTGCGGGAACACCACGAAGCGGAACCGCTGGCCGCGCTTGAGGCCGTAGGCTGTGGCGGCTTCGACCTGGCCCCGCGGCACGGCAAGGATCGCCCCGCGGAAGGTTTCGGTGAAGTAGGCGCCATAGATGAAGCCCAGGGTGATGACCCCGGCGCTGAACGGGTTGATTTCGATGTAGTCCCATTCCATCAAGTTGGTAAAGGACGTCAGCCAGGTTTGCAGGCTGTAGAAAATCAGCAGCATCAGCACCAGGTCAGGCACGCCACGAATCAGCGTGGTGTAGAGCTGGGCCGGCACTCGCAGCAGTTTGGCGCTGGAGAGTTTGGCACTGGCGCCGAGCAGGCCGAGCAACACGGCCACCAACAGCGACAACACCGATAATTTGATGGTCATCCAGGTGCCTTGCATCAGCAACGGGCCAAAGCCCTTCAAGCTGAAAGCGGAGAGCCCCAGGTTTTGCAAGAGTTCTTCGAACATAAAATCAGCGACCTGATAGCGTAAAAAAAGCGCCCATCACGAGGATGGGCGCCGGGTGTTATTTACCGCTGTACAGATTCAGATCACCGAAGTGTTTCTTTTGAATGGTGGCGTAGGTGCCATCGTCGTGTAACGCTTTGATACCTTTATCCAGAAGGGCCTTGAGCTCTTTGTTACCTTTCGAGATACCGACAGCCGTTTTGGCCGGCAGCAACGGATCGTCGACCGGCTTGCTGACTTCGTAATCAGCGCCTTGTGGCGACTTCAAAAAGCCCAGTTCGGCTTGCAGCATGTCCTGGATCGAGGCGTCCAGGCGACCGGAGGTCAGGTCTGCGTAAACCTGGTCCTGGTTGGCGTAGGCCTGGGTGGTCACACCGGCCTTGTCCAGAATGGCCTTGGCGTAAGCTTCCTGGATGGTGCCTTGCTCGTAGCCGACTTTTTTGCCTTTGAGCGACGCCAGGTCAGTGCTCAGGCCGGAACCCTTCTTGAACACCAGCGACGTTGGGCCGGAGAACAGCTCGCTGGAGAAGTCGATAACCTTCTCGCGGGCCGGGGTGACGGTCATGGACGAGATCACGCCGTCGAATTTATTGGCTTTGAGGCCGGGAATCATGCCGTCGAAATCACTTTCGACCCACTTGCACTTGACCTTGAGTTCGGCGCAGATCGCATTGCCCAGGTCGATATCGAAGCCCACCAGGCTGCCGTCGGCGGCTTTGGACTCAAAAGGTGCGTAGGAAGGGTCAACGCCAAATCGCAGTTCTTTGTATTCCTTGGCCGTGGCAACACCAGCGGCCATGCACAACGCCAGTGCAGAAAGGGTCAGCAATGCTTTTTTCATTATTCAATCCCTAAGAACCAATATGAGCGCTTGTGGCGCAGAAGTATTGTTACTGGAAAGCGTAAGACTTAATGAAAGTAGCAATTTCCGAACCAGAGTCCCGAACAGGCGTTTTAAAAGATGATTCAAGAAGCGTCTTGGGGCGATTCGTGCCCGAAAATGGGCGTCTTGAATTTATTGCACCAGTGCGGAGCAAGGCGGGGTGGGAAGAGGGAACCCGACGGGAGGCTGAAAACTTCCCGAAATCAGCCACCGCGCTCCTTGAGAGCGAGCGCGGTGGCGGGTTTGCGGTGGTAACGCCGCTAAAAAGGCGAAACGGAGGTGTTACTTGCCCGGCACCAGCGTCAGGCGCGTTTTGCCGTAGACCTTGTCGAAGTTCTGCGGCTGCATCGGCAGGCTCTGGTACTGGCCTTTGAGCCATGGATCGATGCCGTTGAGGTAGTTCGGGCTGGCCGGGTTACCCGACTGGCCGGTGCCGTTCTGGCCCATCAACGGTTCGGCCTGGCCGAAGTCGACAATAAAGCGCATGGCAGGCACCAATGTGGTGCTGAAGTCCTGGCCCCAGGTGTAGGCGGCAGTGTTCAGCGTGGTGTGATCGCCGCCCGCGGCCATCGGCCCGCGAACAGTCTGGCCGCGGTTGTTTTTCCATTCGTAGCGGTGCAGTTTGCCCCACTGCCAGGCCTTGTGATCGGCGCCCATCTGGCTTTCGCCAGCGGTGATGGCGGCGGCCAGGCTGCGGGCGAGAATGGCCGGTTTGTCTTCCTTCTGCGGGGTGCGTACATCATCCCAGAACGGACTGTCTTCGCGCCCCAGCAAATGATCGGCCTGAGCCGAGTACGACAACGTGCCATTGGCGAGGAACGCTTTCCAGGCCGGGCTGGACTCGGGGCCCAGTTCGTCGAGGAACATCTGCTTCATGCTTTCTTGCAGGAACAACCCATAGATTGCTGCGTCGGCCGAGGTCGGGCTGAGTTTGCCGTCGAAGGCCATCAAACGGCTGAATGCCTCGCGGGCCTTGGCTGCGTCCGCAGCGGGCAGGGCGTCGATGGCTTTTTTCAGCGGCTGGGACATGCCCGGCGCGTCGAACATTTTCTTCAGTTTGGCGGCGAACGTCGTGGTCTGGTCGTACTGCATGGCGATCAGGCTGCGGGTGTCGTGCTTGCCGGTGCCAGCCAGTTCGGCCATCCGCTCGCCACGTTCCGGTGCCGCCCAGGAGTTGGACAGTTGCATGCCATAACCATGGGGGATGACCCGCTGGTTGGCGGTGCCGAGCCAGCCTTGCGCCGGGTCCTGGTCGTACGGGTGGAGCATCGGGTCGGCGTAACCGTCCCAGTCGTAGCGACTTTCCCAGCCGGGCGATGGCAACAAGCCTTCGCCTTCACGGCGATTGGGGAAGCGCCCGGTGACTTGCCAACCGATATTGCTGGCGTCGGCGAACACCATGTTCAGCGCGATGGCACGGATTTCACGGCTGGCGTCAGAGGCTTTTTCGACGTTCTGGGCACGGGACAGGTCGAAAAACGCGTCCAGGCTCTTGTCATCGGTGAAGCTCGATTGCTGCAATGCCAGACCGAAACCGTTGGCCAGTGCCAGGCCTTGGGCGCTGTTAAGCAGCGGGCCGTGGCGGGTTTCATACACGGCTTCGCGAATCGGCCGCTGGCCTTTGACGAAATAAGTTTCGTTGCGAACGATTGCCGGCTGCCATTTGCCGCCGACCTCATAGCTCAGGCCATTGCCCTGGCGTTTGATTTTCTCCAGGAACAGGTCCTGGTTGTCACCCAGAACGGCGGTCATGCTCCACGCCACTTTGCCGTTGAAACCGCTCAGAACCATAGGCAACCCGGCAATCGAGACACCGGCCGCCTGGTATTTCGGTGCGCGGATCTGCACGTAGCTCCATAGCGACGGCACACCGATCGGCATCTGGCTGGCACTGGCCAACAGGCTTTTGCCGCTGCGACTGCGCTGCGGGGCGATGGCCCAGTTGGTCGATGAGGTAGCGCCCAGCAAGTTGAGTTGCGACAGCTGGCCCGTGGCGTTGGTGATTTGCGTCAGGCCCGGTACAGCGCTGTTGAGCTTGAGGCCCTGCAGCTTTTCGGTCTCGGCCAGCGGCAGTTGTTCGTCCGGGTAAGAAGGCGACAGCCAGGCGAGTTTGTCGGTGCTGACGGTTTGCGCCAGTACCAGCGAGGAAATTTCTTCAGGCAGGTTTGCCGACTGGCTGAAGTTCAGCAGGCAGAAGATCAGCGCCGAGTCTTCCGGCTTCCAGTATTCAGGTTTGTAACCGGTGGCGGCGAGGTCTGGCGGCAGCTTGTCGCGGTAGCGGAACAGGTAGGCGTTGACCCCGCGGGCATAGACTTCGAAGAAGCGCTTGAGGCGTGGCGACGAGGCGTTGTAGAGCTCGCCGGCACTTTTCTTCAGGTTGACGGCGCGCATGTAGCGGTCGGCGTCGAGCAGGTCCTGGCCGGACATTTCGGCCAGTCGGCCCTGGGCCAGCAGGCGCAGGGTGACCATCTGCGTGATACGGTCGCTGGCGTGGACGTAGCCGAGGGTGAACAGCGCGTCGTGGAAGCTGTTGCTCTCGATCAGCGGCATGCCCATGGCATTGCGGCGAACCGAAACATTCTGCGCCAGGCCTTTGAGGGGCTGCACGCCGGAGGTGGGCGGCAGGCTGTCCTGGGCGTTCCAGGTCTGGCAGCCGCTAAGGGCGAGAACACTGGCCACTGCTGCGGCAACGCCGAACCGGGGAATAAAAGGTGAAAGGGCTGGCGAGGCCATGGCAAAGCTCCTGCGGGGGGTAGCGTCAGTAAAGGCGCTACGTTAGTGAGCAGGAGGGGGCCGCGCAAGCGGGGGCCGAGCTTATTTCAAGGTTTGTCCGATAAATGAGCGTTGATCGCGCCCATGCGCAGCAAAGGACTGCCTCTGTCAGGCTGTGACTCGGTGCGTCATGGGCTGCATTCGATGACTTGCCTGTAGAAATAGGTGATGTTTAAGTGCTGAAAACTCAATGACCCTGCATGAGAAAAACTCGCCATGGAACTCAAGGCTAACGCGGCGTTGATCCTGATCGATCAACAAAAAGGCATTCACTACCAAAGGCTCGGGCCGCGCAACAACCCGCAAGCCGAAGAGCGCATTGCCGACCTGCTGGCTCATTGGCGCGGTACAGGGCGCCCGGTGATTCATGTGCAGCATCTGTCGCGCTCACCCGACTCGGTGTTCTGGCCGCAACAGTCGGGTGTGGAGTTTCAGGAGCGATTTCAGCCGTTGCCGGGCGAGTCTGTGGTCCAGAAACAGGTGCCGGATGCGTTCTGTTCGACAGGGCTTGAGGCGAGTTTGCGTACGGCCGGGATCGATCAATTGATCATCGTCGGCGTGGCGACCCACAACTCGGTGGAGTCTACGGCGCGCACGGCGGGGAACCTGGGCTTTGAGGCATGGGTGGCGGAGGATGCATGCTTTACCTTCGACAAGGTCGACTATTTCGGCAAGGCTTATTCCGCGCAGGAGGTGCATGGGATGTCGCTGGGCAATTTGCACGGTGAGTATGCGACGGTGGTCAGTGCCGCTCAGATCCTGAAGACTGACTGAAAATCCTGTGCATGGGGCTTGCTCGCGAAGGCAATTTTACATTCAACAAAAATGCTGACTGATACACCGCTTTCGCGAACAGATGGCAATTCAACCGGCGAAAACGATGTTCGCCCGAAGCATCAAGCGCCGTGGCACTTCTTGAATTTCTTGCCGTTGCCGCATGGGCAAGGGTCGTTGCGGCCGACGTCTTTCAAGGCATTGCGCACCGGTTCCTGGTGAGCGTGGCCGCAGTTCGGACCGTGGACATGGCCATGGTCGTGATCATGGTGATCATGGTGATCATGGTGGTCGTGATGGTCATGATCGTGGTTGCAGTCAGGGCCATGGACATGAGGTTGCTGGGTCATCGGGTTTACTCCGGAATTAAATCGGCGGGGATTATCACGCCATTACGCGCCAGGTGCACGTAATGGGCGATGAATAATCCGGTTTCAAGCGTTCCTTCCAGACGATAGGGAATCGGTTGATCCGGTTTTTTCAGTAACTTCACCAAGTCGCGCACCCGAGGCCAGAGGTTGGTGCGGATCGGCACCTTGTAACGGCCGCTGCTGTTGGGGCCGACCGTGAACCATCGTTCGTACTCGCCATCGGTCAGCAACAGGTCACCCATGTGGACCCGGTACTCGATGCCCCGGACCGTCAGGTCGCTGTCATTGGGATTGTCGATGCGAAAATGCAGCACGAATTTTTGCTCCAGCAGCTTGGCGCGGACCACTTCAACCTGCACCAGATGCACCTGCGGCTCCAGGGCATCATCGCTGAACCAGGATGCGCAGCCCGCGAGCCCCAGAACCGTGAGCAGGCTGATTGTGCGCAGTGCACGCCATTGGCCGAGCATGAGTAACTCCCTTTGTATGCTCAGTCCAGCCGGGGCTGAACGTCACGTTAGCGGGTGACGTAACTCGAACAACACTTCTTGAATTTCTGCCCGCTGGCACAGGGGCAGGCGTCGTTGCGTCCGGCCTTGAGTGCCACGGTCGGATCGATGAAATACCAGTGGCCGGCGTTCTGCACGAACGACGAACATTCGCGGTGACTGTGTTCGCCGGTGTTGTCGTGCCAGCGCGCCGTGAACGTGACGAATGCGTGCTCCGGCTGACCGCCAAATACCTCGGAGCTTTCGACCTCGAGGCCCAGCCAGGTGCTTTGCGCGCTCCAGTCGCTGATGGACTGGCGATCCAGTCCAGACTGCTGGGCGGGCAGGGTAGTGCTCACCAGATAGTCGACCAGCCCCAGCACGTAGGCGCTGTAGCGCGAGCGCATCAAGGCCTCGGCGCAGGGCGCCGGGTGACCGGCATGGTAATGGCCGCAGCAGGCGTCGAGTGGGATGCCGCTGCCGCAAGGGCAAATGGATGTACTCATCGGGTTACCACCAGTATTTTCCGAAGTTTTCCGGATTGGCCCAGAATCGCGCATTCAGCCAGTCGGGCACTTGTTTGTAGTCAAGCAGATCGTAGGTAAACAGCGTCAGCACCTGTTCTTCGCGCTGGAAACGCTCGCTGGCTTGCAGGGCCAGGGAGAAGAAGTCTGTCTCCAGCCAGCCGCAGGCGTGCAGGTCGGCCAGCACCGCAATGCGGCTGGCGTTGAGGTTGCGAATCCCGCCCAGCAGGTTCAATCCTTCGCGCTTGGGCAAGTGCTCGAGACAGTCGACCGCCAGCGCCAGGTCAAACCGTTGCGCTGCGAGTTCAGCCGGCAACGGGCCGGGCGCCGCCACGTCAACGCGGGTTTGTGGGTGTGCCTGGCGGAATGCGGCCAGGGCCGGGAAGTCGCTGGCGCCAATCAGCAGCAAACGCTGCGGCGCGTAGCGATCAAGCAGCGCGGCGAGGGCTTGCTGGGGTGTGCGCGAAGAAATGCCTGCGGTCATCGAAGATCCTCAATCAGAACCGCAAAGACTAGCCTGCCCGAACGGTTGGGCCTAGAGCGGGTTTACCTGAAATGCCGGCAAGCACCGTGAACTCGGGACAAAACCTCGATGGCCTATTGCTGGCGGAGATTAAAACCTGGGTCTTTACTCCCTGAATCGGTTCTAAGCCGATCCCTCAGGAGAGAAAAATATGAGCATCGTTCGGACAGCATTACCCCTGATTCTGCTAACCAGCGTGTTGACTGGTTGCGCAGGTTTGCAGAAAACCGACTGGCCGACGTGCGCGGCCCTGGGCGGTGTGGTTGGCGCCGGTCTGGGCGCGACGGAAAGCGCGTCGTGGGCGGGTGGTGGCGCGTTGTTCGTGGGTGGCATGGCGGCGGCTTATTGCTGGGTACATGGCGACGGTGACGAAGACGGCGATGGCGTGCCGGACAGTCGCGACAAGTGCCCGCATACACCTAAAGGCGTGCAGGTCGACGCCAACGGTTGCCCTCCACCACCACCGGTTCCGGTTGTGGACAAAGTCGTGGTGGTCAAAGAAGAGACCATCGTCATTCGCGATGTGCACTTCCAGTTCAACTCCTCGAAACTGACCGCTGCGGATGAAGCCAAGCTTGAGACCATCGCCACTCGCCTGAAAAAAGAAGCACCGAGCGCCCGACTGAGCGTGACCGGGCATACCGACAGTGTGGGCAGTGATACCTACAACCAGAAACTGTCGGAACGACGCGCACATTCAGTGGTGGAGTACCTGATCCACGAAGGCGTGCCGCGCGCCATCTTCGTTTCCGTCAAGGGTGCCGGTGAAAGCCAGCCTGTGGCTGACAACAAAACCGCAGACGGTCGGGCCATGAACCGCCGTACAGAAATCAAAATCGAGCGTTGAAACCCTCCGCAATCCGCAGCTTGTGCAGTCGCGGATGCGGGTCTTTACTCCTGTGTGACCGGTATGGGCCGGTAACACAGGAGCATTCACGATGAGAGTCCTCTCACACGCCGCCTTACCGGTTCTGCTGCTTGGCAGTCTTCTGACCGGTTGCGCTACCCACAGCGATGGCACCGCCCCCCTCAATCAACGGACCTGGCCCATCTGCAGCGTGATCGGCGGGCTGGTCGGTGGTGGCCTGGGCGCCATAGAAAGTGGTGGGTGGGCGGCGGGAGGAGCGGCACTGGGCATTTTGACCGGTGGTTTGATCTGTTACGCCCAGGATGGCGATGAAGACGGTGACGGTGTGTTCGACCGCCGTGACCATTGCCCCGACACACCGGCCAATACCCCGGTGGACGATCGAGGCTGTCCGCTGCCGCAGTACCCGGCGACGGTCAAACCGGCAGAGCCTGTTGCACCGAGCACCGAGACCATCACGCTGAGCGATCAGGGCGCCGTGCTATTTGCCTTTGATTCTTCCGAATTGACCCCCGCCGCCAAAGAACAACTGATGGCGTTGATGGGTAAATTGAGCAATGCCGATGTGGTCAGCATCAAGGTTATCGGCCACACCGACAGCAAAGGTTCGGATGCCTACAACCAGAAACTTTCCGAACGTCGTGCGAGCAGCGTGGCCGCGTTCTTGCTGAATCATGGCCTGGCGCCGAACAAACTCACAAGCCAGGGCATGGGCGAAAGCCAGCCTGTGGCCGACAACGCCACGGAAGAAGGGCGGGCGAAGAACCGTCGGGTGGAGTTGGTGATCGGGCGCTGAGCAAGGGCGGTCTGACCGGCGATCCTCGTCGATCCGGCCGCTAAACTGCTGTTTCAAGAAGAATTTTCGTTGGCCTCTGGCGCAGGCCTTGTACAAGTCGGTACTGTGCGCGCAAAGAATAATTCTCAACGGGGGAGCGTATGAAGGTGTTTTGGGGGCTGGGGAAGTGTTTGACCCTGATGTTCTGGCTGGTAGTGCTGGTCAATCTGTTCAATCCGCTGATCAATCCATTTCATCTGCTGGTCAACCTGGCCGGTAGTTTGTTGCTGTTGACCCATGTACTGGAGTTGCTGCTGTTCAACGGCAGCCTCAAGGGCCGGGCGCACCCATGGCGTGACCGGCTGCAGATTCTGCTGGTCGGCATGTTCCACCTCAATACCTTTGCGGCTCCGGCCATTTCGGAGACCACTCATGCGTAAACTTTGCCTGCTCGCCGCGTTGATCAGCCCCTTGGCGTCTGCCGAGGTTGTTACGGTGCAGCCCAATTCGCTGATGCGTCTGCCCAATACCACCAGCACCTTGCAACTGGAACGGCTGGAAGTGGCGGATTACGGCACGTTGCTGATCCCGTCCACCGTGACGGACGTTTCCGTCGGTCAATTACGCCTGGGCCACGAAGCGCGGATCGCCATCGTGCCTGGCGAGCAAAGCCTGCAACTGAAAGTCGGCCATGCCGAGCTGTCCAGCGGCAGTCAGATCACCTCTCGCGGTGCGCCGGGGACTTACCTCAAGGCAGCGCGTTCGGCACGTAACCTCAACCTGCGGATCAGTTCGCTGAATGCGCCCGAGCTGTCGGTGGATGCACGGGGCGGTGCGGGAGCCCCAGGGTATGTCGGCCTGGACGGGGCCAACGGTCAGGCGCCGGGGTGCACCTGGGGCGAGGCCGGTCGTGGCGCCGATGGTGACAACGGTGGCGACGGCCATGCCGGTGCTCCCGGTGCGCTGGTGCGGGTGGAGTTGCCGCGTGATTTTCCGAGTGAGCAGATCAAAGTGCTGGTCGATGGCGGCGCGGGTGGCGTGGCCGGGGCCGGTGGCAAACCGGGCGCGGGCGGCAAGTCCAAGGGCTGCTTCGTCTACCGCGCCGATGGCGGTAAAAGTGGCCGTGCTGGCGCGGATGGCCAGCCAGGGCCTGCCGGTGCGCCAGGTTCGGTGACAGTGCAGCGTTTGTAACAGGGTTGAGCGTGAGCGTTCCCGGGCGAGCCTGGGAACGCTTGACTCAGAACATCGGGCGGGCTGACGCGATGGCCACCAACAACAGCCCCAGCAGCAAATTGATCCCGACCAGTCGACGAATGTTACCCAGCGTCGCCGCCCCGGTTGGCCAGTCTTCGGCCAGCACCGCTTTGCGCAGCTCCGGCAACTGCAACGCCTGAATGCGAATGAACAGCGCCGTCATCACCACATACAACCCCATCATGATCTGCACGTAGCGCGGCGCGGTTTCAAAACCGCTGAAACGCAGGTGAATCAGCCCGACGCCGCTGATCGGCAACATCACCACCGCCACCCAGACCCAGACAAAAAAACGCTGAAATACTTCTACCCACAGCTTCAGGCGTGCAGGGCCTTCAAGTGCCTTCATGGCGGCGGGGCGCAGGACCATCCAGGCGAAAAACATACCGCCGACCCAGATCAGGGCCGCCAGCACATGCAGGGTATAAATGAGGGCGAAAGGTGTCATTGGGGTACTCCGTTCTGCGCGGGATTAATTAGCGGGGTATGATAGCGGTCGATCCGAACCACTGAAAATTTATCCAGCGTTTTTTGCGCCCGACAATCCATGATCAGCACCGAACTCAAAACCACGATCCAGGGCGCCTACTCGCGTTTTCTCGAAGCCAAGAGCCTCAAGCCGCGTTACGGCCAGCGCCTGATGATCGCCGAAGTGGCGAAAGTCCTGGGTGACATCGACACCGACGATGAAGGCCGGCGCAGTGGCGACCCCGCGGTCGTCGCGGTGGAAGCCGGCACCGGTACCGGGAAAACCGTGGCCTACAGCCTCGCCGCGATCCCGACCGCCAAGGCCGCCGGTAAACGTCTGGTAATTGCCACGGCGACCGTCGCCCTGCAAGAACAGATCGTCTACAAGGACCTGCCGGACCTGATGCGCAACAGCGGGCTGAATTTCAGCTTCGCGCTGGCCAAGGGCCGTGGCCGCTACCTGTGCCTATCCAAACTCGACATGCTGTTGCAGGAAGGCCATGCACAAACCGCCACCGCCCAGCTGTTTGAAGAAGAAGGCTTCAAGATCGAGGTCGATGAAGCCAGCCAGAAGCTGTTCACCAGCATGATCGAAAAGCTCGCCGGCAATAAATGGGACGGCGACCGCGACAGCTGGTCCACCGCCCTGGAAGATACCGACTGGGCGCGCCTGACCACCGATCACAGCCAATGCACCAACCGTCATTGCCCGAACTTTGGCCAGTGTGCCTTTTATAAGGCCCGCGAAGGCATGGGCAAGGTTGACGTGATCGTCACCAACCACGACATGGTGCTGGCCGACCTGGCACTGGGCGGCGGCGCTGTACTGCCGGACCCGCGTGACACGCTGTACGTGTTCGACGAAGGCCATCACCTGCCTGACAAGGCCATCGGCCATTTCGCCCACTACACGCGTCTGCGCTCCACGGCCGACTGGCTGGAGCAAACCGCCAAGAACCTCACCAAACTGTTGGCCCAGCACCCGCTGCCGGGCGACCTGGGCAAGTTGATCGAGCAGGTGCCGGAGCTGGCGCGCGAGATCAAGACCCAGCAGCAGTTCATGTTCAGCGCCTGCGAGCAGGTCGCCGACTTCAAGCCCGGCGAAGACGTCGAAGGCCGCGAGCGCCCGCGTCACCGTTTCGAAGGCGGCGTTATCCCCGAACACATGCGCGAGATGGGCATCGAGCTCAAGAAAGGCTTTTCGCGCCTGAACGACCTGTTCACCCGCCTCACCGATCTGCTCAAGGAAGGCATGGACGGCGAGGTCAACATCGGCATCGCCAGCAACCAGGCCGAAGAGTGGTACCCGCTGTTCGGCAGCCTGCTGGCCCGTGCCTCGGGCAACTGGGAGCTGTGGACCGCGTTCACTGCCGAAGACCCGGAAGACAACCCGCCCATGGCGCGCTGGCTGACGCTGGCCGAAAGCGGCTCGCTGTTTGATATCGAGGTCAACGCCAGCCCGATCCTTGCGGCGGAAATGCTGCGTCGCAACTTGTGGAACGTAGCGTATGGCGCATTGGTCACCTCGGCGACCCTGACGGCCCTCGGCACGTTCGACCGTTTCCGCATGCGTGCCGGTCTGCCGAAAAAAGCCGTCACGGCCGTGGTCCCAAGCCCGTTCCATCATGCCGACGCCGGCGTGCTGCGGGTGCCAGACTTGCGTGCCGACCCACGGGACGCGCCGGCCCACACGGCCGCGATCATCCGCGACCTGCCGGCCCTGGTCGAAGGTTCGCGCGGCACCCTGGTGCTGTTCTCTTCGCGCAAACAAATGCAGGACGTCTTCGATGGCCTGGACCGCGACTGGCGCAAGCAAGTGTTCATTCAAGGCAACCTGTCGAAACAGGAAACCCTGAACAAGCACAAGGCGCGGGTCGATGGCGGAGATTCCAGCGTGCTGTTCGGCCTGGCGAGTTTCGCCGAGGGCGTCGACTTGCCGGGCGCGTATTGCGAGCACGTGGTGATAGCCAAGATTCCATTCTCGGTGCCCGATGATCCGGTGGAAGCGGCGTTGGCCGAATGGATCGAAGCCCGTGGCGGCAACCCGTTCATGGAAATCTCGGTGCCCGATGCCTCGCTCAAACTGGTCCAGGCCTGCGGCCGCTTACTGCGCACCGAAGAAGACCGCGGGACCATCACCTTGCTCGACCGACGTCTGGTCACGCAACGCTACGGCAAAGCTATCCTCAATGCGTTGCCGCCGTTTCGCCGGGAAATATCTTGAGACACGGTGGGCAAATGTGCCCACCGCGTTGTCTATCCCCTGTCACTGATTTCACTCTGGCCCTAGGGAGAACCTGGTTCATATGATTCGCCGTTCGTTACCCGCCGTTTTTGCTCTGATGTTCGCCGCGCCGCTGTTGGCTGCGCCTGCTGGGCAACAGACGCTGTTCAACTTTGTACGGCCCGCCGATGTGGTCCAAGTCGTGACCCAGGACGCCAGCCTGCCGCAATCCAATGCCGAGCAAACGGCTGAAGGTGAAGTGCTGCGTCGGGTGACGTTCAACCCCGCCGCGCAACCGAGCCTGCGCCTGACCCCGCAAACCGGTGCCTGGGACTGGTCGCAGTCGGGCGTCATGAGCCTGCGGATCCAGAGCGCAATGAGCTGGGCCGTGACCCTCTACGTGAAAGTCCAGAGCAACGACGGCAAGACCCTGGTCAGCCGCATCGACCTGCCGGCCGGCCCCGTGCAAACCCTGCTGGTGCCGTTGACTGCGAGTTCACCACTGAGCCAGGGCATGAAAGCCGGCCCGCCGATGCCGATAACATTTGAAGGTCAGCGCGTGCTGCTGGCCAGCAGCGCCGGTGAACTGGATCGCAGCCAGGTGGTGTCGGTCACGCTGTCGATGGATCAGCCGAAAGTCGCTCAGAGCATCCTGCTTGAGCGCTTTGGCGTGCAGGATGGCGAGGCGGTCATCAAGGCTGCTTACTCGTCCCTGGTGGACACTTATGGCCAGTCGACCCGGGCCCGGTGGCCGGAAAAAGTCGCCAGCGATGAACAGCTCAAGTCCGCTGCCGGCAAAGAGCAGCAGCAACTCAAAACCTGGCTGGCCGCCCGCGAGCGGATGTCTCTGGACACCTACGGAGGCTGGAATAAAGGCCCGGCGTTCAAGGCCAGTGGTTTCTTTCGCACTGAAAAACGCGACGGGCGTTGGTACCTGGTGACCCCGCAAGGTCATCCGTTCTATTCCCTTGGCGTCAACACCATCGCCTCGAACACTAGCCAGACGTACGTCGCCGGGCGCGAATGGATGTTCGACGCACTGCCTAAAGAAGGCGACCCGTTGGCCAGCCATTACGGTGAAGGCGATAACCGCAGTGGCAATGGCGCCGATCAGGGGCGCGCCTTTAATACCGGCCGCTGGTTTGACTTCTATGGGGCCAACTTGCAGCGCGCCTATGGCCAACCGTGTGTGCCGGGCAGCGAAACCCAGGCCGCAGCGGTCAAGGTCGACGCCAAGCAAACGCAGGTCGAAAAAGCTGCCGAGGCAGCCCCGTGCGCAGCGCCGGCCTTTGACGAAAAACGTTGGGTGGCTCACACCCTCGATCGCCTGCAAGCCTGGGGGTTCAACACCCTTGGCAACTGGAGCGCCCCGGCGCTGGGCTCGAATGATCGCGTGCCGTACACCTTGCCGCTGTCGATTGTCGGTGACTACGCCAGCATCAGCACCGGCACTGACTGGTGGGGCGGCATGCCCGATCCGTTTGACCCGCGCTTTGCCATGGCCACCGAGCGGGCCGTGGCCATTGCCGCTCGTGATCATCGCGATGACCCATGGCTGGTGGGCTACTTCGCCGATAACGAACTGGCCTGGGCCGGTCCCGGCGATGACCCGAAAGCCCGCTATGCGCTGGCTTACGGCACCTTGAAAATGACCACCGACGTTCCGGCCAAACGGGCGTTCCTCAAGCAACTGCGCGACAAGTACCGCAACCAGGCGGGCCTGTCGAAAGCCTGGGGTATTGACCTGCCGGCCTGGGAATTGATGGAAGACCCGGGCTTCGTGCCGCCGTTGCCGAGCGCCGAACACCCGGAAATCGAAGCGGATTTCAAATACTTCCAGAAAGTCTTCGCTGACACGTACTTCAAGACCATCTCCGACTCGTTGAAGTGGCACGCGCCGAATCACCTGCTGCTCGGTGGCCGGTTTGCCGTCAGCACCCCGGAAGCGGTCGCCTCCTGCGCCCAGTATTGCGACGTGTTGAGCTTCAACATGTACACCCTCAAGCCGCAGGACGGTTACGACTTCAGCGTCTTGAAATCACTCGACAAACCGGTGCTGATTACCGAGTTCAACTTCGGCTCGCGTGACCGTGGCCCGTTCTGGGGCGGTGTGACCGAGTTGGAGAAGGAAGAGGATCGCGGCCCGGCTTACGCCAACTTCCTCAAGCAAGCGGTGAGCGAGCCGTCGATTGTCGGCGTGCACTGGTTCCAGTACCTCGACCAACCGGTGACGGGCCGTCTGCTGGATGGCGAGAACGGTCACTTCGGGCTGGTTGGGATCACCGATCTGCCGTTCCAGGGGTTTGTCGACAGCGTACGCAAGAGCAACTTGCTGGCGGTGGATCAGCTCGGTAAAGAAGCCGAGAAGGCCAAGGCCCAGGCAGACAAGGCGTCTGCCAACGCCCATGAAGGCGAGGCTGGCAAGCACGGTAACCAGGGCAAAGGCGCGGGGCAGGGTGCAGGCCACGCGGGTGGGCATTCCGGTAACGGGCATTGATGGCTCGCCACAAAGGATTCTGAGAGGTCTATAGGTGGGTGCACCGCCCAGCCTGCCGCTGTTCCCAAAACCGTCAAGGGCTGGAACAATGCGGGCCATTGTATCGAGACGTTTGTCCGGGGGGAGTTGCGGGTGCAGATTCAGGGTCATTACGAGCTTAAGTTCGAAGCCGTGCGCGAAGCGTTCGCGGCGCTTTTCGAGGATCCCCAGGAACGCGGTGCCGCGTTGTGCATCCAGGTCGGTGGCGAAACCGTCCTTGATCTCTGGGCCGGCACTGCCGACAAGGACGGCAGCGAAGCCTGGCACAGCGACACCATCGCCAATCTGTTCTCCTGCACCAAGACCTTTACCGCGGTGACCGCCCTGCAACTGGTGGCCGAGGGCAAACTGGCGCTGGATGCGCCGGTGGCTCGCTATTGGCCGGAGTTCGCAGCCGCTGGCAAAGCCTCTATCACCCTGCGCCAGTTGCTTTGCCATCAGGCCGGTCTGTCGGCGCTACGCGATTTACTTCCACCCGAAGCCCTTTACGACTGGCAGACCATGGTTGACGCGCTGGCCGCCGAAGCCCCGTGGTGGACGCCGGGTGAAGGCCATGGTTATGCGGCGATCACCTATGGCTGGCTGATCGGGGAGCTGTTGCGTCGTGCCGATGGTCGCGGGCCGGGTGAATCCATCGTGGCCCGCGTAGCACGGCCGCTGGGGCTGGATTTCCATGTCGGGCTGGCGGATGAAGAGTTTCATCGGGTGGCGCACATTGCACGCAGCAAGGGCAATGTCGGGGATGCAGCGGCGCAGCGCCTGTTGCAAGTGACCCTGCGTGAGCCGACGGCGATGACCACACGGGCATTCACCAATCCGCCGTCTATCATGACTAGCACCAACAAACCGCAATGGCGGCGCATGCAGCAACCGGCAGCGAATGGCCATGGCAATGCACGCAGCCTGGCCGGGTTCTACAGTGGCTTGCTGGATGGCAGCCTGCTGGAAAGTGAAATGCTCCAGGAGCTGACTCGCGAACACAGCCTGGGCGAAGACAAGACATTGCTGACCCGGACCCGATTTGGCCTGGGTTGCATGCTCGATCAACCGGACGTACCCAACGCGACCTTCGGCCTCGGCCCTCGGGCGTTCGGTCATCCGGGGGCAGGTGGTTCAGTTGGTTTTGCTGATCCGGAATACGATGTGGCTTTTGGTTTTGTAACCAATACTCTAGGGCCGTATGTGTTGATGGACCCGCGTGCGCAGAAGCTTGTGCGGGTTTTGGCCGATTGCCTGTAAAGGGGTTGCTCAATGGCATTTTTTTGATAAAACATGCCCTGCGTCACAGCGCGGAACCCTGTGGCTTTTAAAGTTTCAAAGCGTCTGTTTATACGGGTCGCAGCGACCCACAGCTTCTTATCTCATTTTGTGGATATCCCATGTCACCGAACAAATCTCTAGCCTTGGCACTGTGTCTCAGCATTACCGGTTGCGCACAGACCCCACAAAGTGATGCTGATGGTGGCCATTGGTGGTCACTCGGCTCAGGTTCCGACAAGGTCGCGGACAAAACCGCCGCCAAGCCTGACGTCAAACCGGATGCCAAGCCAGACGCCAAGGCACAAGCCAAAACCGCCATTGCGCCGGCTCCTGCGCCTGCCAACACGGCGGCCAGCAAAGGCAAACCAGCCACCGCTGCTGTAGCGCCGACACCGGCACCTGCTGTTCCGGCAGCCACTGCGGCCCCGGCCCCGGTTGCCAAGGCTCAGGACACAGGCAGCAGCTGGTGGCCGTTCTCCTCCAAAGAGACCCCGGCTAAAGCGCCGGTCACTGACACCAAAGCCGTAGCGCCTGTTGCAGCCGTTGCTGCAACCCCTGCCGCGGCAGCCAAAGCCGATGCCGAGAGCAAGTGGTGGTGGCCGTTCGGCGGCGAATCAAAGGCCCAGGCCCAAGCCCAGGTCCAAAGCGTGCCGATGCCTGATCCGAAGATCACCCAAGCCTGGCTGGACGACTACGAGCCGCGCCTGCGGCTCGCCGTCAAGGACAGCCGCTTGCAGGTAGAGCGCCGCGAGAACGTGCTGGTAGTGGTCGTGCCGGTGGATGATTCCTTCAACCCGAAACGCCCGGCCATGTTGCTGCCGTCGACCTTGGGCCCGTTCACCCGGATCGCCAAGCTGGTTGAAACCGACACCAAAACCTCCGTGCTGGTACTCGGTCACGGCGACGCCACGGGTACAGCGCCTGCGACTCAGGCGCTGAGCAAGGAACGTGCGACTTCCGTCGCGTCGATCTTCAGCCTCGGTGGCTTGAAGCGTGATCGCCTGATGTTGCGCGGTATGGGTGACCTGATGCCGCGTGCTGCGAATGACAGCACCCAGGGCCGCGCCTTGAACCGCCGCGTGGAAATCATGCTGACCCAGCGCACCACGATGGTGGCCTTGCTGAGCAAGTACAGCCAGCCGACACCGCCAGCAGCGGAGATGGTAGCGGTGCAGGACGTCAAGCCGGCCGCAGCCGTACTGGCCGAGAAGAAGGCGACCCCGGCGAAGAAGTCCACCACGGCGAAAAAAGCTGCTCCGGCGAAAAAAGCCGCTCCAGCCAAAAAAGCCACCGCCAAAACCGCAGCCCCGGCCAAGAAACCGGTTGTGGCCAAAGCCGATTCAGCGGCTAAAACCGCCAGCGGTCAGTAATCAGGCACGGAACTGACTGATCCAGCATAAGGAAAACGCCATGATCCAGTCGCTGGCTGATATGCGTCGCGACTACACCCGCGATGGTTTGACCGAGGCTCAGGCCCCGGCCGAACCATTCGCGCTGTTTCATCAGTGGTTCGCGGACGCGGTGAAAACCGAGCAACCGCCGGTCGAGGCCAATGCCATGACCCTGGCCACAGTTGATGAGGACGGTCGCCCGCATTGCCGAATCCTGTTGCTCAAGGGGCTCGACGAGCAGGGTTTCACCTTCTTCACCAACTATGACAGTGCGAAGGGCCAACAACTGGCGGCCCGGCCGTTTGCAGCCATGACCTTCTTCTGGCCGACCCTGGAGCGTCAGGTGCGGATTGAAGGACGGGTGGTGAAGGTGACGCCACAGGAGTCGGACGCTTATTTCCAGGTTCGACCGCTGGGCAGTCGACTGGGGGCCTGGGCCTCACCGCAGAGCCAGGTGATTGCCGATCGGACTGAGCTGGAAGGTTTGCTCAAGGTCACCGAGCAGCGTTTCAGCGACAATCAGCCCGATTGCCCGGAACATTGGGGCGGTTACCGCTTGCTGCCGGAGCGCATCGAGTTCTGGCAGGGCCGTGCGAGCCGTTTGCATGACCGTTTGAACTACCGTTTGCAGGGCGCTGACTGGAGTCGTGAGCGCCTGGCACCTTAAACCGATCAGCGGGCCGGGTAGGTGGCTGCGGCCACCTCCAGCCAGTGAGCGAGGTCCCGGCGCTTGATTTTTAGCTGTCGGGCACGTTCGAGCTGTTGCAGCATGAAGGCTTTTTTCTGTTCGTCATTGCCGGCCAGGGCCAACGCCAGGTCGCGGTCCATCCAGCGTTTGATCCGCACGTACAGCCATCCGTGGAAGTACAGCCCGGCAACGGTGGTGGCGACAATGATGAAGTAATCCATGGGAATCCTTGGGCCAGCGCAGGCGTTTGAATGTGGCGCTACGGTGTGATGAATGTTCATGTGCGACTGTACTGCGCCTGAATGAAACCAATTTTATCCGGGCGGTGCCGTGACAGGCGTCAAGCTGCGGAGTTTAATGAATACCTGTCCTTTGGAGTTGATCCTATGCGTAAGTCTGTTCTGTTGATTGCTTCTTTCACCACGATGGCGGCGTTGCTCAGTGGCTGCCAATCCAGCCTGACCGGCGACTCTTACTCCCGTGACGAAGCACGTCGCGTGCAGCAGATTCGTATGGGTACCATCGAATCCCTGCGCCCAGTGAAAATCGAAGGCACCAAAACCCCAATCGGCGGTGCTGCCGGTGCGGTGGTGGGTGGTGTCGGTGGTTCTGCCATTGGCGGCGGTCGCGGCAGTATCGTTACCGCCGTGATCGGCGCGGTGGCCGGTGGCCTGATCGGTTCGGCTGCCGAAGAAGGCCTGACCCGTACCCAAGGTGTGGAAATCACCGTTCGCGAAGACGATGGCGGCATTCGCGCCTACGTCCAGCAAGTTCAGGAAAACGAAGTGTTCCGTGTGGGTGAGCGCGTACGCATCTCCACCGTCGGTGGCACCAGCCGCGTTTCGCACTGAGTTTTTTGCGGTAAAACAAAACCCCGATCAGGTGTACTGGTCGGGGTTTTGTGTTTTGGGTGTTTGTTCATGATGCCTGGAACGTGCCCATAGAAAGTCTAGCTACAAAGCCCAATGTAGTACGTCAAATCATCCCTGTAGGGAGTGCCAACGAGCTCCATAACTGCTCTGGCCTGACCGGTGGATAATTGGTGCTCACCCATGGGCACGTCCTTTAAAGTTGACCACCCCATGGCGCCAAGTACTGCTATCTCCAGGTCTTGCGGTACGTCATTTTCGTATTTCAATGAATTGTCTGGGTTTGGTTCGGGGAAAAATCCCGTAATTGCCAAAAATGTCACTCGTGCCTCCGTCATTACTTCGTCGATGTCCGTCTTTCAGGTTTTGCTTCTCCCGTCCGCTCGCCTGTTTTTGCATCAAACTCGCCTAGATGATCCCCTGACCAGTTGTACACTTCGACGGCGCCATGTTGGTAGTCCCACTCATAAATGTGTTTCTTGCTTTCCCAGCGTTTCCTTTTTCCTTTACTTCGAACGGGAATAGCATCGGGGAATGCAGGTAGAACCTTTGGCGGCGGGTGATAACGGTGGTCTCCACTGACAGGCCTTGCAATCACCACGTACAGAGGCAACACCCCCGAATCAGCCGGAAACACAAGGATGAAATCCTTGTACTCAGGTGGATAAATCGGGTCGACGATGAGGCTGTCAGCCGCTTTCGTCGGAGGGTAAACCCAGATATGCGGTGCTGGTGGTGCGGCCTCCAGCGCGGGGATGCCGAGGACATCGGAGCCGTCCACGGCGGGTGTCCAGATCAGCTCGATGCCATCCCCGAGGTTCGCAACCTGCTGACTGCCACGTAATGTGAACTGAACGACGTCCACCATCTCCCAGTCACGATTCTTGCCGGTGTAGAAGCCGTACCCCTTGAGGCTGCCGTCGCTTTGTTGCTCGACGTGCAGGCGAACACGGGTGCGGGCCTGTTTTAGGTCGCGAAGCTGCTCTTGGGTGTAGAGCGAACTGTCGCCCAGCGAAGATGGCCAGAACAGTGTGACTAACCAACCCAGTGCTCCGGCAGCTACGCCGGCAACTACGCTGGCAGCGGGCAGTGTTACGGTGCCCAGGGCCGCCCCTCCAAGGGCCAGGCCGCCAATGCCGACAGGTATCGCGCTTCCACTGATGGTCTTCAGTCGTACCAGGCCGGATTCATCGGCTTCACGGGCACCCAGAAGAAGCAGGTCGCCGTAGTCCTTCAGCGCATCCGTGGGGATGGCACCAGAAGGATTCGAGTAATCGATGATGGCGTCTGGCAGCTTGCAGGATTTGGCGAATACACAGCCAGCCTGAGGCTGCGGGCTGTTTTTCGCGAAGACCTGGCGATGCTTTTCGAAGGCCGCCTGCCTTGCGAGCATGTCGTCGTAGGATTTTTGTCTGTCGGCACGTTCAGCCAGCTCGCTGGCCGTCATGTACCGATGGGTGATGTGGTGCCCATCGCCTGATGGCGGGTTGGGAACCTTGGGGACGTCCTTGTTGCCAGCCACTGGTTAGCCTTGTTCTGTTCGTCAATCGGCAGCCCCCGGAGGGGCTGCTCGACGTTATCGAACGTGGCTAATCGTGGATGTAGGACGGGTCTTGAATGTACCTGGGCGGTTTCTCTGTCGTTCAGGAGGCCAGTGCAGCGTTCTTGCGACTGGCCATGGCGGTCACGGTGTAGCCAATCAGCGCAGCCAGAATCGAACCGGTCAGAATGCCCATGCGGTCCATCCCGGCGTATTCGCTGGCGCCAGGCACAAAGGCCAGGGAACCGACAAACAGACTCATGGTGAAGCCGATACCGCAGAGGATCGCGACACCCAGCACCTGGCCCCAGTTGGCGCCGGCCGGCAGGGCCGCTATGCCGGTTTTGACGGCCAGCCAGGTCAGGCCATATACGCCGAGGGTTTTACCCAGCAGCAGGCCGACGGCGATGCCCATGGGCACGTGGTGGGTAAAGCTTTCTACGGTGACGCCACTCAGCGACAGGCCGGCGTTGGCGAAGGCAAACAGCGGCAGGATGCCAAACGCAACCCAGGGATGCAGCGCGTGTTCCAGAGTCAGGAGCGGTGAAGGCTCGGCGTTTTTCGTGCGCAGCGGGATGCAGAAGGCCAGGGTCACGCCGGCCAGTGTGGCGTGGACACCGCTCTTGAGCACGCAGACCCACAGAATCAGACCGATGATCATGTACGGCCCAAGCTTGACCACGCCGAGCCGGTTCATCGCCACCAAGGCCACGATGCAAGCAGCGGCCAGCATCAGCGACAGCGTCGACAGTTCGCCTGAGTAGAAGATCGCGATGACGATGATTGCCCCCAGGTCATCGATGATTGCCAGGGTCATCAAGAATAATTTCAGCGACACGGGCACACGCTTGCCCAGCAAGGCGAGCACGCCAAGGGCGAAGGCGATGTCGGTGGCCATCGGGATGGCCCAGCCGCTCAGGGCGGGTGGGTTGTCCTTGTTGAGGAACCAGTAGATCAGCGCCGGCACCACCATGCCGCCGATGGCCGCCGCGCCGGGCAGTACGATCTGCGAGGGTTTGGACAGTTGGCCGTCAAGGATTTCGCGTTTGACCTCAAGGCCAATCAGCAGGAAAAACATCGCCATCAAGCCGTCGTTGATCCATAACAACAGGGGTTTGGCGATTTTCAGGGCGCCGATCTGGGCGACCACGGGAGTGTCCAGCAGGCCGTTGTAGAGCCAGGACAGCGGTGAGTTGTTGATGATCAGGGCAAGGGCAGCGGCAGCAATCAATAACAGACCGCTGGCAGCTTCCAACTGAAAGAAACGTGTGAAAGTGCTACGCAGAGGCAAGGTCGCTCTCCATCTATCAATTCAAAAGGTGGACCACCCTAACCCGTACGGTTAGTTGTTAAAACAAAAGTTATATTCTTTTTTGTTATATAGCGTTACAACCAAGGCTGTGGGGCTGAGCCTAGCAGTTGATCCGTGAATTGAGGTTCAGCTGTACCTGTGCCTTGTGTGGGATTTTTCCTAAGCTTGTCGGCCGTCCTTTACAGGGCGAAGTGTGACCTGTTGTCACCGCCAGGTTTCCCTGTGCCCGGATCGCCTAAGCTGGCTGCACACCATCATCCTGTGCCACGCGTGGCGCACGATCCACCGAGAAAAGACCATGAGCGACAACCGTCAGTGGGCCCGCGAAGCCATCCGGATCATTGAAGCCGACTTCCAGCGCAGCGCCGATACACACCTGATCCCTTTGCCGCTGCCGGGGTTGCCAGGCATCGAGTTGTATTTCAAGGACGAGTCCAGCCACCCAACAGGCAGCCTCAAGCATCGCCTGGCGCGTTCGCTGTTCCTGTATGCGTTGTGCAACGGCTGGCTCAAGCCCGGCGCGCCGGTGATCGAAGCATCCAGCGGTTCGACGGCGATTTCCGAGGCGTACTTCTCCCGCTTGCTGGGCCTGCCGTTTATTGCGGTGATGCCGGCCACGACCTCTCGGGAAAAGATTGCGCAGATCGAGTTCTACGGCGGAAAAAGCCATCTGGTGCAGGACCCGACGCAGATCTACGCCGAGTCCGAACGGCTGGCGCGTGAGCATGACGGGCACTTTATCGACCAGTTCACCTACGCCGAACGCGCCACCGACTGGCGCGCGAACAACAACATCGCCGAATCGATTTTTCAGCAGATGCGTTTCGAGCGTCACCCGGAGCCGAGCTGGCTGATTTCCAGCCCCGGCACGGGCGGCACCACGGCAACGCTGGGGCGTTACGTGCGCTATCGCCAGCATTGCACCCGCGTGCTGTGCGCCGACGCCGAGCGTTCGGTGTTCTTCGATTACTACCAGAGCGGCGACGCAACATTGCGCCTGGAATGTGGTTCACGGATCGAGGGGATTGGTCGGCCACGGGTCGAGGCGTCGTTCCTGCCCAAGGTGATTGATGCGATGGTCAAGGTGCCGGATGCCTTGTCGCTGGCGGCCATGCATTACCTGGCGCAGCGTTTGGGGCGGCGGGTGGGCGGTTCCAGCGGGACCAACCTGATCGGTGCCCTGATGGCGGCCCAGCAGATGGTGGCAGCGGGGGAGAGTGGTTCGATCGTGGCCATTTTGTGCGATGGCGGCGAGCGCTATGCAACGACCTACTACGATCAGGATTGGCTGAAGGCCCAAGGGTATGAGCTGGAGGGTTTGATCACGGCCGTTGCGGCCAGTGTCGAGCGTGGCGAGCCACTGCCGGCCAGCGTGTTGCGCGCCAATATCTGACACTGAAACCAATGTGGGAGCGCGCCTGCTCGCGATAACGGATTCACATTCAACAGAGAGGCTGAATGAGTAATCGCCATCGCGAGCAGGCTCGCTCCCACAGGGTTTTGCGTTGTGTATCAGGCTTGCAGGCCGAGGATGTCGCGTGCCACCGCTTCGGCGATGCGAATCCCGTCCACGCCTGCGGACAGAATCCCGCCAGCGTAACCGGCGCCTTCACCAGCCGGGAACAGGCCTTTGACGTTCATGCTCTGCATCGATTCGTTGCGGGTAATGCGCAGCGGCGACGAGGTGCGGGTCTCGATCCCGGTCAGTACTGCGTCGTGCAGCGAGTAACCGCGAATCTGCTTCTCGAAGGCAGGCAAGGCTTCGCGAATGGCTTCGATGGCGAATGCCGGCAAGGCCAGTGCCAAATCCCCCAGCGCCACACCCGGTTTGTAGGACGGCTCAACCGTGCCCAGCGCGGTGGACGGCTTGCCTGCAATAAAGTCGCCGACCAGTTGCGCCGGTGCTTCGTAGTTGCTGCCACCCAGCACGAACGCGTGGGACTCCAGGCGCTCCTGCAACTCGATCCCGGCCAGAGGGCCGCCCGGGTAGTCGACTTCCGGGGTGATGCCTACCACGATGCCGGAGTTGGCGTTGCGCTCGTTACGCGAATACTGGCTCATGCCGTTGGTCACGACGCGGTTCGGCTCGGAGGTCGCGGCCACCACGGTGCCGCCCGGGCACATGCAGAAGCTGTAGACCGAACGGCCGTTCTTGGCGTGGTGCACCAGTTTGTAGTCGGCGGCGCCGAGTTTCGGGTGGCCGGCGTACTTGCCCAGGCGTGCGCTGTCGATCAGTGATTGCGGGTGTTCAATACGGAAACCCACCGAGAACGGCTTGGCTTCCATGAACACGCCACGGCCGTGAAGCATGCGGAACGTGTCCCGGGCACTGTGGCCGAGGGCCAGAATCACGTGTTTTGAGTGGATCTGTTCGCCGCTGGCGAGTTCGACACCGGTCAGTTGGCCGTCTTCAATCAACACGTCAGTCACGCGCTGCTGGAAGCGTACTTCACCGCCCAGTGCACGAATTTGCTCACGCATGTTTTCCACGACGCCCGTCAGACGGAACGTACCGATGTGCGGTTTGCTGACGTAGAGGATCTCTTCCGGTGCGCCGGCCTTGACGAACTCGTGCAGCACTTTGCGGCCGTGGTGTTTGGGGTCCTTGATCTGGCTGTAGAGCTTGCCGTCCGAGAACGTACCCGCGCCGCCTTCACCGAACTGCACGTTGGACTCGGGGTTGAGCACGCTTTTGCGCCACAGGCCCCAGGTGTCCTTGGTACGTTGGCGGACTTCGGTACCGCGCTCGAGGATGATCGGCTTGAAGCCCATCTGTGCCAGCAGCAGCCCGGCGAAAATCCCGCAGGGGCCGAAACCGACCACGATAGGGCGCTCGCTCAGGTCTTGTGGGGCTTGGCCGACTACTTTGTAGGAGACATCTGGTGCTGTGTTGACGTTACGGTCATCGGCGAACTTGAGCAGCAGCTTCGCTTCGTTGCGCACACTGAGGTCGATGGTGTAGATGAAGCACAGTTCGGAAGACTTTTTGCGCGCATCGTAGCTGCGCTTGAACAAGGTGAAATCGAGCAGGTCATCACTGGCGATGCCCAGGCGCTGCACGATGGCAGGGCGCAGGTCTTCTTCGGGATGGTCGATCGGCAACTTGAGTTCGGTGATTCGTAACATGACGGGATCCGGTTCGCAGGGGCGCACAAATGCGCCAAAGGCGTTTCACAAACCGGCGATTATAAGCCTCAAAGGCCTGTTCCCGTCAGGCTAAAACAGCAGCTCGTCGTATCAGTCGTCCCGTGAGCCACCGAAATACGCACAACCGCGTTGTACCTGGCCGTTGACCCGCAGTTCGGCGCTCATTTGTTGCACGCTGCCGCTGGCACTGTCGACGCAACGTTGGGGGGCGACCCACAACTCGACTTTCTGGTTATTGGCTTCGCTGCTGAGGTTGAAACGACCGTCGCCCAATTGTTCTTCCAGGTACGGAAGGGCCAATGCAGGCTGGCCGCTACGCTCGATCACCATGCCTTTGCCACTGACTTTGACGTTCCAGTCCGGGGCATTGCCGCCGGCCCGCAGGATCAACCGTTTGAAATTGGGGTCGTCGCATACCGCGCCCGAGCGCTCGACGCGATAGAGCTGTTGCAGGTTCAGTTGGTCGTCGGGCCCGACACGGCCGCGCACATCTGCGAACAACTTGCCTTGTTGGTCGGCCAGGGTCGCGGCCTCTTGCCGGATGCTGGTGCCGCCGAGGTCATTGACCACATAACGTTGCGACGACTGGCAGGGCTGGAACAGCAGCTTGCCGTCGGCGGTGGTCAACTCACCCTGCATGCGGGTCAGGCCCGCAGTGGACGGTTTTTCGGCTTGGCCCTGAATCAGCTGGCAACCGGCAAACACAGGAAGCAGGGCAACAAACAACAAGGAACGGGCGGCACGCATCATTGGGTCTCCAGACAAGTGCCGCCACGTTACTCAGGCTGACCGTTCATCACAAGGGCTGTCAGCCGACGTGAAACGTCTGGCCGGTCTGTAAGCCTTCCACGCTTTTGGCATAGGCCAGTGCCACATCGGCACCGGGAACCGGTTTGTAACCCCGGAAGTAAGGCGCGTAGCTGCCCATGGCTTCGACCAGCACGTTCGGGCTGACCGAGTTGACCCGCAGGCCGCGCGGCAGTTCGATGGCAGCGGCGCGGACGAAGCTGTCCAGGGCGCCGTTGACCAATGCCGCCGAGGCGCCGCTGCGAATCGGGTCGTGGCTGAGCACACCAGAGGTGAAGGTGAACGAGGCGCCGTCGTTGGCAAAATCACGGCCGATCAGCAGCAGGTTGACCTGGCCCATGAGTTTGTCTTGCAGGCCCAGCGCAAAGCTTTCTTCAGTCATGTCGGCCAGCGGCGCGAAGGTCACGTTGCCCGCAGCGCAGACCAGTGCGTCGAACGTGCCGGTCTGTTCGAACAGCCTGCGGATCGATGCGCTGTCGCTGATATCCACCTGGTAATCACCGCTGTTACGGCCGATGCGGATGATCTCGTGGCGCTCGGACAGTTCGCGGTCAATGGCCGAGCCAACGGTGCCGCTGGCGCCAATCAATAGAATTTTCATCGTGCTGTTCCTCAAAGGGGGGGGCGAGGTTTCAGTCTAGAGTGGTTTTTCCTGCTGATAAGCGCGCTAATAGGCAACCTTTGGTTTTCAAATGGAAACAATCCATGAGCGAAATGGATGATCTGGCAGCGTTCGCGGTATTGATCGAAGCGGGGAGCTTTACCTTGGCGGCCCAGCAATTGGGGTGCAGCAAGGGGCAGTTGTCCAAGCGCATCAGTCAGTTGGAGGCTAGCTTCGCGGTAGTGCTGTTGCAGCGCACCACCCGTCGTTTGAGCCTGACGGCGGCTGGCGCAGCGTTGTTGCCTCAGGCCCAGGCACTGGTGGTTCAGGTCGAGCGGGCGCGGCAGGCGCTGGCCCGATTGAAGGACGACATGGCCGGGCCCGTGCGAATGACGGTGCCGGTGTCACTGGGGGAGACCTTCTTCGATGGCGCGCTGCTGGAGTTCTCGCGACAGTATCCCGAGGTGCAGATCGAACTGGAGCTCAATAACAACTACCGCGATTTGTCCCGCGATGGCTTTGACCTGGCGATCCGCTCCGAGGTTGCCAATGACGAACGGCTGGTGGCCAAGCCATTGCTGGCCTGGCATGAGATGACCTGCGCCAGCCCGGCCTATCTCGAGCAGTTCGGCGAGCCACACACGCCGGCCGCACTGGCCGAGCATCGTTGCCTGCTCAACAGTCATTACAGCGGTCGCGAAGAGTGGCTGTATCACCAGCAACATGAACTGCTGCGGGTGCGGGTTTCGGGGCCGTTCGCCAGCAATCACTACAACCTGCTGAAAAAGGCCGCGCTGGCCGGGGCCGGTATCGCCCGTTTGCCGTCGTACCTGTTGCAGGCCGAATTGGCGGACGGGCGTTTGCGCTGGCTGCTGCGCGACTATCAGACGCGCAGCATGCCGATGTACCTGGTGCATCCGTATCAGGGCGGTTTGCCCAAGCGCACGCAAGTGCTGGCCGATTACCTGATGGGTTGGTTCAAACGCAGCGGTGAGGCGCTGGACCGGTTGTAGGGTTACACGGCGCGAAAGCGTTTGGCGATCAGGTGGTCGATCGACAGTACGCCCGGGCCTCTGGCCATCAGGTACAGCAGCACGGCTGCCCAGGTGCCGTGGGTCGGGTAGGCGTCCGGGTAGACGAAGGTTTGAATGGTCAGGGTCATGCCCAGCAGGGCCAGTGCCGAGAAACGGGTGGCGAAGCCGACCAGGATCAGGACCGGAAAGCAGTGCTCGGCGAATGCCGCCATGTGCGCCGCCAGTTCCGGCGACAGTAGCGGCACATGGTATTCGCTCTTGAACAAAGGAATGGTCGAGTCCGCGAGCCTGGGCACACCGAGCTGGAACGTACCGTCGATCAGGTCGATGGCCAGCCCCTCGACTTTGGTCTGGCCGGACTTCCAGAACACGGCGGCAATGGAAAACCGTGCAATGAAGGCGATCAGGCAGTGGGGGATCTTTTCGAGCAGCGCGATGAACCGTTCGATCAGGCGTGCGACGGCGTTAGGGTGTTCGGTGCGGATGTTCATGGCGATACCTTGTCTGGGTGTAAGCGGGTGATGGCGTTGTGGCCAATTAAGAGCGCCAGGCATTGGCTGAGGTCGAACGCCGGGTCGACGTCCAGTGCATCGGCAACGGCAAGTCCCAGCGGACTGTTGTTTTGCAGGCTGCGGATGAAGGTCATCGAGCCTGTATCGATAGCGAAAACCTCGACCTCCAGACCGTTGCGCAGCACCAGCGCGGTTTGCGGGTGATACGGCGCAAGGTCCTGGGGCGGGGTTTCAGCTTGATGGGCCGCCCACAGGGCAACCACGGCGTAGGCCGAGTTCAGGGTGAAGGTTGAGGGATGCAGAGCTATGCATAAGCGGGCCAGGGCCTCGGGGTCGCCGATGGCCGCTGCAATTTCTGCAGGCTCGACGGTTTTGGCATCGGCTGCGTGATAGGCCTTGACCCGCAGGCGTTCCAGGCGTGCCACATCCGCCAGATAAGGCACCGTCGCGGCGGGCGAGAAGCTTTCGATGAAATCGGCCAGGTCGTTGCCGTAGTCGTTCATCAATGGGCTGCCCGGTGGGCATTGCCGTACATAACACTGGGCCATGCCCCGAAAGAATGTGTCACCGACCAATTGCACGACCACCGGGTATCCATCGACCAGGGCGTTGATCAGCGAGCTTTGCACGTTGTTGCGATAAACCGCGAAGCGACTGGCCGGGTCGGCGCCGTTGGCGCTGAACAGCCCGCTTGGGCAAACCGATTGTGGGGCGAGCAGTGCCGCACTGAATTCGGACTGAAGGCTCATGGGCGAACTCCGGCAGACCTGAGACATTCATCGGCCTGGCGCGCTTCGGCCTGCAACACGCTGAATGCCGGGAGTTGGTTATCCCGCTCGATCAGCGTGGCCATCGGACCCACACGCTCAAGCACTTGCCGATACAACGCCCACACGGCGTTATCGATGGGCGCACCGTGGTCGTCGATCAGCAGTCGATCACCGAGGCTGTCGGTGTCTTCGGCAAAACCTGCTAGATGGATCTCACCGACGGTGTGCAACGGCAGCGCGTCGATGTAGGCCAATGGATCGCGTTGGTGATTGATGCAGGAAACGTAGACGTTGTTGACGTCCAGCAACAGGCCGCAGCCGGTGCGACGAATGACTTCGGCGATGAACGCGGTTTCGTCCATGCTAGATCGCTGAAACTGCAGATAAGTTGCCGGGTTCTCCAGCAGCATCGGACGTTTGAGGCAGTTTTGGACCTGATCGATGTGCGCGCAGACGCGATTGAGCGTGGGTTCGTCGTACGCCAGTGGCAGCAAGTCGTTGAGAAACACCGGGCCATGGCTGGACCAGGCCAGGTGTTCGGAAAAGGACTGGGGTTGATAGCGTTCGATCAATTGTGCCAGTCGCGCCAGATGCTCTGTGTTGAGCGGCCCTTCGGCGCCAATGGACAGGCCGACGCCGTGGAGCGACAGCGGGTACTGTTCGCGGATCAATCCCAGGTAATGGTGAAACGGACCACCCGCCACCATGTAGTTTTCAGCGTGGACTTCGAAGAAACCGATGTCCGGGTGTGAGCCGAGCACTTCGCCAAAGTGCTCGGTCTTCAGGCCCAGCCCCGCACGGGGCGGGAGCCGGTGTGCGCCTGCCTGGGCAGCGTGCTGGGTCGGTAGAACAGGGGAAGTCGGCATCATCGGTGCTCAGGCAGGGGGGCGATTACTTGGCTTTGTAAGCGGCCAGTTGACCGAAGCCGGTAGGCGAGGTTGGGCTGGCGGTGGTTTCGCAAGTGCCTTTTGGTACGAGTTTCCAGGAGTTGGCCTGGTAGTCCATTTTCGAGGTGCCGGCGCAGGTGGTGCCCGCGCCTGCGGCGCAATCGTTTTTACCTTTCATGGCAACGCCAAAGCATTTTTCCATGTCGTCGGCGGCGTGGGCGGTGGTCGGCAGAGCGGCGATGCTCAAGGCAGAACCGAGGGCCAGGGCGATAGCGGCGGCGGACAGGGTGCGAGTGGTAGCAGTCATGATGTTTCTCCAAAAGTGAGCGTGATAAGTAAGCGTTTGTGCTTGCTTACCCTTCTAGAGAAAGGTCATGCGGATTCGTTACAGCGCCGGTGAAAAAATATTGAAATCGCTGCAGGAGTCTTGCCAGCGATGGCGTTCAGGAGAGTGCTATCGCCAGAAAACTGTGCTCGACACAAAGCACCAGGCGAAAAAAAACGGCCCTCGGGCTAATGCCAGTCAGTTAAGAATTTAAGCACCGCAGTCCTTGTGGGAGCGGGCTTGCTCGCGAAAGCGGCGTCACAGTCAACATCGATGTTGAATGCAATGCCCTCTTCGCGAGCAAGCCCGCTCCCACAGGTTACGTGCCTTAACTGACAGGCATTAGCCCTCGGGCCGTTTTCTTCTTTGCAGCAGTGCCTTAACCGCCCAAGTAGGCTTCACGCACTTTTGGATCGGTCAGCAGGGCTTCACCCGTGCCTTGCATCACCACCCGGCCGTTTTCCAGCACGTAGGCGCGGTCGGCGATTTTCAAGGCCTGGTTGGCGTTCTGTTCTACCAGGAACACCGTGACCCCATCCTTGCGCAGTTGTTCGATGATGTCGAAGATCTGCTGGATGATGATCGGTGCCAGCCCCAGCGATGGCTCGTCGAGCAGCAGTAGCTTGGGTTTGCTCATCAGCGCCCGGCCGATGGCGAGCATTTGCTGCTCGCCGCCAGACATGGTGCCGCCCCGTTGGCTGAAGCGCTCCTTGAGCCGGGGAAACAGGTGCAGGACCTTGTCCATCTGCTCCTGGTAGTCGCCCTTGTCGGTGAAGAACCCGCCCATGGCGAGATTCTCCTCGACGGTCAGGCGAGCGAACACCCGACGACCTTCCGGTACCACGGCGATGCTTTTGCGCATGATCCGCGCCGAGTCCTGGCCGACCAGTTCTTCGCCCATGTAGCGAATGCTGCCGCTATGGGCCTGCGGTGAACCGCAAAGGGTCATCAGCAGGGTCGACTTGCCGGCACCGTTGGCACCGATCAGCGTGACGATCTCGCCCTGACGGACCTCGACGTTGACGCTGTGCAGGGCCTGGATCTTGCCGTAGAAGGTGGAAACGTTTTCGAATTGCAGCATTTACGCTTCCCCCAGGTAGGCTTTGATCACTTCAGGATTGTCGCGGATCTGTTCCGGCGTGCCGTCGGCCAGTGGTGTGCCCTGGTTGATCACGACGATGTGGTCGGAAATGCTCATGACCAGTTTCATGTCGTGTTCGATCAGCAGCACGGTGGCGTTGTGTTCTTCACGCAGGACGCTGATCAGCGCCTTGAGGTCATCGGTTTCTCGCGGGTTCAGGCCGGCGGCCGGTTCGTCGAGCATGAGGATCCGCGGGCGGGTCATCATGCAGCGGGCGATTTCCAGGCGTCGTTGCTGACCGTAGGCCAGCGTTCCGGCAGGGCGGTTGGCGAACTCCCTGAGGTTGACCTTGTCCAGCCAGTACTCGGCGTACTCCATGGCCTCGCGTTCACTTTTACGGAATGCCGGAGTCTTGAACAGGCCGGCCAGGAAGTTGGTGTTCAGGTGACGGTGCTGGGCGATCAAGAGGTTTTCGACCGCCGTCATGTCCTTGAACAAACGCACGTTCTGGAAGGTCCGCACCACGCCCTTGCGGGCAATCTTATGGCCGGGCAGGCCCTGGATAGGCTCGCCGTCCAGCAGGATGGTGCCGGCGGTGGGTTGGTAGAAACCGGTCAGGCAGTTGAACACGGTAGTCTTGCCGGCACCGTTCGGGCCGATCATCGACACCACCTGTTTTTCCTTCACGGTCAGGGCCACGCCGTTGACCGCCAACAGGCCGCCAAAGCGCATGCTCAGGCCGCTTACTTTCAGGATCTCACGGCTCATTTTCGCAGCTCCATGTGAGGACGTTGCATGGGCAGCAGGCCTTGAGGACGCCAGATCATCATCAGCACCATCATGGCGCCGAACATCAACATGCGGTACTCGCTGAATTCACGCATCAGTTCAGGCAACAGGATCATCACGGTGGCGGCGAGCACCACACCCAATTGCGAGCCCATGCCGCCCAGCACCACGATGGCGAGGATGGTGGCGGACTCGATAAAGGTGAAGGACTCCGGTGTCACCAGCCCTTGGCGCGCGGCGAAGAAGCTACCGGCGAAACCGGCGAAGCAGGCACCCAGGGTGAAAGCCGAAAGTTTGATGATCGTTGGGTTCAGGCCCAGCGCACGGCACGCGATTTCGTCTTCACGCAGCGCTTCCCAGGCACGACCCAATGGCATGCGCAGCAAGCGGTTGATGACGAACAGGGCAAACAGCGCCAGCAACAGCGCAACCAGGTAAAGGAAAATCACCTTGTTGATCGAGTTGTATTCGAGGCCGAAGTATTCGTGGAAGGTTTGCAGGCCTTCCGCGGCTTTACGTTCGAAGGTCAGGCCGAAGAACGTCGGTTTCTCGATGTTGCTGATACCGTTCGGACCACCGGTGAGGCCCGTCAGGTTACGCAGGAACAGGCGGATGATTTCACCGAAGCCCAGCGTCACGATGGCCAGGTAGTCACCGCGCAGCCGCAATACCGGGAACCCCAGGAGGAAGCCGAAAGTGGCGGCCATCATTCCGGCGATCGGCAGGCAGATCCAGAAGCTCAGGCCGTAGTAGTGCGACAGCAGCGCGTAGCTGTAGGCGCCCACGGCGTAGAAGCCGACGTACCCCAGGTCCAGCAGACCGGCCAGGCCGACCACGATGTTCAGGCCCAGCCCGAGCATCACGTAGATCAGCACCAGGGTGGCGATGTCCACTGCCCCGCGGGAACCGAAGAACGGCCAGATCAGGGCGCCGGCGATCAACGCGATGATGATCCAGCGCTGGGTGGACGGCAGTGTCAGGAAGTTACTGGCCTTGGCCGGCATTACCGGCATGCTTGGCGAGGATTTCCAGGCTGCGCTGATCTGATGGTCGAACAGCACCCGCAGGAACATCAGCACCGAGCACACGGCGATGGTGATCAGTGTTGTATTGCTGGTGCCGTGAACTTCGAGGTTGATGCCGACAATAGTCAGTTTCAGACCGAGTACCGGGTAGGCCACGGCCCATACCAGCAGGGCGCTGAACAGCGCCTGTTTAAGATTCCTAGTCATACTTTTTCAACCTCCGGACGGCCCAACAGGCCGGTTGGCCGGAACAACAACACCAGAACCAATAGACCGAACGCCACGACATCCTTGTACTGGTCGCCGAAGATATCGGCGCCAAAGGCTTCAGCTACCCCAAGGACCAGCCCGCCGAGCATGGCGCCCGGAATGCTGCCAATGCCGCCCAGTACCGCAGCGGTAAAAGCCTTGAGACCGACGAGGAAGCCGGCGTTCGGGTTGATCACGCCGTATTGCATGCTCAGCAGCACGGCCGCAATGGCCGCCAGCGCGGCACCGATGACGAAGGTCAGGGCGATGATGTTGTTGGTGTTGATGCCCAGCAGGTTGGCCATCTTGATGTCTTCGGCGCAGGCACGGCAGGCGCGGCCCAGGCGAGAACGGGAGATGAACAGCGTCAGGCCGAGCATGGCGACCAGGGTCACCACGAACACCACGATTTGCATGTAGGAAATCAGCACTTCATGTGCGCCACCTGGCCCGATGGCGAAGTTGCCGGGGATCAGGTTGGGGATGGATTTGTCCTTGGAGTCTTGCGCCAGCAGTACGGTGTTCTGCAGGAAGATCGACATGCCGATGGCGGAAATCAGCGGGATCAGACGGTTGCTGCCGCGCAAGGGGCGGTAGGCGATCCGTTCGATGCTGTAGCCGTAGGCACTGGTAACGACGATGGTCGCGATGAACGCGGCGGTCATCAATAGCGGGACACTGTCGAGTCCCATCATGGACAGGCCCGCAATGGCGATGAACGCCACGTAGGAACCAATCATGTACACCTCGCCGTGGGCGAAGTTGATCATTCCAATGATGCCGTAGACCATCGTATAGCCGATGGCGATCAAGGCATACGTGCTGCCAACGGTCAGGCCGTTAACCAGCTGTTGGAAGAAGTGATAGATGTCAGGCATTACAGCGCTCCTAAAAACCTGATACGCATTTCACTGGTGGAGTCATTTTCCCGCTCAGGCCCCGTGGATCTGCATCCACTTCGGACATGAGGTTTGCCAGCGAACCGCTGATGACGGTTTTGAGATTTTCAGGTGGGCAGACTGCGGATCACGCAAGTGCGGCCCAATACGTTCGTAAAACAAAGCCCACGGCACGCCGTGGGCTTTATTGGCAGTCAGTCAGGGCACGCCTTACTGAGGCGAGACTTCGGTTTTAGGTTTGCCGAAGTGCCACTCGTAGACCACGAATTTGAAGTCTTTGAGGTCGCCCTTGGCGTCGAAGCTCAGGTCGCCAGTCGGGGTCTTGAAGGTCCCGGCATGGATGGCTTCGGCCACTTTGGCTGCGTCTTCGCTCTTGGCGGCAGTGATACCACCGGCGATGACTTCAACGGCGGAGTAGGAAGGGAACACGAACGGACCGCTCGGGTCTTCTTTCTTGGCTTTGAACGCGTCAGCCAGGGCGACGTTCGCCGGGTCTTGGTCGAAGGACTTCGGCAGGGTCACCAGCAGACCTTCGGAAGCGTCCTTGGCGATCTGCGAAATCGAGTCGTTGCCCACGCCTTCCGGCCCCATGAACTTGGCTTTCAGGCCTTTTTCCTGGGCTTGACGCAGGATCAGGCCCAGCTCTGGGTGGTAGCCGCCGTAGTAGACGAAGTCGACATTGGCTTGCTTGAGCTTGGATATCATCGAGGAGAAATCTTTGTCGCCGGCGTTGATGCCTTCGAACACGGCAACCTTGACGCCTTTGCCTTCGAGGGTTTTCTTCACGGCAGTGGCGATGCCTTCGCCGTATTGCTGTTTGTCGTGCAATACCGCAACGATTTTCGGTTTCACGTGGTCGGCGATGTAGTTACCGGCGGCAGGGCCCTGGGCGCTGTCCAGGCCGATGGTACGGAAGACCATTTTGTAACCACGGTTGGTGATGTCCGGGCTGGTGGCAGCCGGGGTGATCATGACCACGCCTTCGTCTTCGTAGATGTCGGAGGCCGGTTGAGTGGAGCTGGAGCACAGGTGACCGACGACAAACTTGACGCCGTCGTTGACGACTTTGTTGGCTACTGCAACGGCTTGTTTCGGGTCGCACGCATCGTCGTATTCAACAGCTTCGAGTTTCTTGCCGTTGACGCCGCCCTTGGCGTTGATTTGTTCGATGGCCATTTTTGCGCCACTGAACTGCATGTCGCCGTATTGGGCTACGGGGCCGGTTTTAGGGCCGGTGATGCCGATCTTGATGGTGTCAGCTGCGAACGAATGGCTGGCAACTCCGGCCAGAACCATAGCGGCAAACAGTTTGGAAATCTGCTTAGTAGCCTTATTCATAGTGCTCCACTCTTGCTGTTGTAATTTTTATAGTTCTAGAAGCCAAGGCCACAGAACCGGATCGATATCTTGGATATCCCCCGGAAATGCCCCCGGCAACTGTACCGGTACAGTGTAGAGCGCCAATTGTTCGCTTGGAAAGCTGGCGCCTACGGGCAAAACCTGAGGGTGTCGCTTTATTGAAAGAAAAAGACAGAATTGCGGCGTGGGTTCGGCCCGATCTGGCGGCTATCCTTGGCTTTCCTGCAGTTCTCGATCAATCACACTTTTGCATCCGGGTTTTTCTGCCCGACCACCGACGTTATGATTGCGCCGATTTCATTTCTGGACAGGCCCATGACTCAAGAACCTAGCACCCTCTATGCCAAGCTGCTTGGTGAAACCGCATCTATTACCTGGAAGGAGCTGGAACCGTTCTTTGCCAAGGGTGCCCTATTGTGGGTCGACGCCGACCTGGATTTGATCGAAGCGGCCGAAGCCGTGGCCCAGGATGAGGGCGAGAAAGTGGCCGCCTGGCTGGCTGCCGAGAAGCTGGGCAAGGTGTCTGAAACGCGGGCGCTGGATCTGGTGGCGCGTGATCCACAGCTTTGGGCGGTGGTGGTTTCACCGTGGATTCTGATCCAGGAAAGGGCGCAGGTCTGAAGGCTCGCACCGATTTGGTGCTGATGGTGTTCGGGTAAAAGTGTGTAGCCGAGTAGCGTGGTGGCAGGTTGCCGTAGAGAAATGCCACAGGCCGGCAGGGGGGAAGGTGACGTAAACGTAACGGGAACAGTTTAGTAAGCAGCCGAACGGCTGCTTAATTGTTTCTGGATGTTGGATTTGTGTTGAATTTTAAGCCCGCTCCCACAGGGGTCAGTGATGACCTTGTGGGAGCGGGCTTGCTCGCGAAGGGGGCACCGCTGATTAGGCCGTTTTGCCCGTGTGGTTATTGAGGGAAATAACCTTGGTCTTGCCGATACGGTGACGGTAGATCTCGCGCAGGTACTTGATGGCTTTCTTCACGCAATCGCGGGACAGGCGGATGTCGTTGATCGACACGAACTTGTCCTTGTCGTTGATCAGCTCGCGGTACTTCTTCTCGTACATTGGCTTGATCGCATACCAGTTGGTGTCGAGGATCTTGGCCGGGTTTTCGAACTCGTTGAGCAGGTCATCGATCAGGTCTTCGTCGAACTCCTCATGGATGATGAAGTCCAGGATCGAGTTGTCCAGGGTTTCGTCGAAGCGGTACGGGTTTTTCGCAAAGCAACGCTTGATGAAGGCCACGATCAACGTCAGGAAGTCGTCCGACAGGCACGGGCTCTTGGCGATCAGCGTGGTCAGAGACAGGTTGGCCGACGCGCCGATCACCAGTGCATAACGCTTGAGCGTGGTGTTGGGGAACAGGCTGTTGAGGTGGGTCTTCAGCCGGTTCAGGTCCATGTAGGACAGCTTGTAGTCCTTAGGCAGGGACACGATCGAGACCACCGACGAGCAGTTCTTGAAGAAGTGCAGGTCGTGCAGCGCGGCGGCGTCGTAGCCCGAGTTCTTGTACTGCTCCAGCGACGCGCGATAGCGCTTGGACTCGATCGGCAACAGGCTGATGCCTTCGATGGCCTGGGTAACCTTGTTGAAGTGCGGCAAGTCGATGGAGCGGAAGAACAGGTCGTCGATGTTCAGGCGCTGTGGCTCTTTATCGAACACCTTGAACTTGTCGCTGGTCGGCGCCGGTTGTTCAGGCACTACAGATTCGGCGTAGGCAATCGCCACCGGGCCGGCCAGGCTCATGAACAGGTCGTTGGCGTCCAGGCGAATGGTTTCGCCGATGTCGATGCCCGCACGACGGAAGTAGTTCTGGTCGTAGTCGGTGGTCACCGCCTGTGCGGTCAGAATGTTGAAGATCTGCTGCGAGATGTATTGGTTGGCGTGTTTTTCCATGGCATTGACGTCAATGTTCTGGATGTTGCCGTCATCGCTCTCTTCGGCATAACGCATGATGTCGTTGGAGATCAGCATCATGGCGTTCCATGGGCGGATACGGCCCATGACGCTGGCTTCGCTGCTGTCTTCATTGTCGAAGTTGTATGAGAAGTCCCATTCTTCCGACAGGTATTTACACAGCAGGCGACCGGCGTTGATGTGCAGGGCTTCGGACATTTCGCTGCGGTGATCGGAAATGTTCGGCAGTACGCAAATGCCGCTGGTGAAGATCGGTTCGAAGACGAAGGAGTGGCCAGCCTTGCTGTCGTGTTCGTCCACCGGTTTGGTGTCGAATGTCTTGTTCATGTACGAGTACTGTTGCGCCAGGCCGAACTCCGAGGCCATGCCCGAACCCGTACCACCGCCGGCACTGAAGATCGAGAAGTACAGGCGCGACTGGTTGGCCTTGATGCCACAACTGTCGATCAGGTACGAGTGGATCATTTTCCAGTCCGGGCTGGAGAATCGCTGGGTGTCCTTGTTCAGGATGATCTTGGCCAGGTACTGGCCGAGGATCGGTGCGTTACCGGCACCACCGGCGTGGACTTCCGAGAGGTCCATGATCTTCATTTTGCTGTAGTCGCGCAGGAAGCCGCTTTTTTCGCCCTTGCGCGAAAAGCGGATACGCCCGGCGATGTCCTTGTCCAGGTCGCCGAGCATCACCAGCGGCTCTACCAGGAACACCGGTTTGGTGGCCTTGTTCGGCCCCAGGCGCAGGTTGGTGCGGATCCACTGCGCCGGGCTGTAGCCCTTGTCGGCGTAAGGTTTGTCTTCGTTGTTGAATTCGTTGAGGTAGAACTTGCGCGCGTTGTAGACCAGTTCGGCGACATCCAGCGCAATGTTCGAACCGCAGCGCCCCAGGCCGATCAGGCAAACCGACGGAAACTCCTGGTCGCGACGGATTTCGCTGTCGTCTTCCAGGTGCGGCGGACGCGGGAATACCATGTCACGCAGGCCGTCGAGGTTGTCGAGGATGCGGTCGGTATTGGTCTCGGTGAAGTACAGGTATTGCTGGGTCGCAAGCGGGCGCGAGCTGGTCAATGGCTTCGAGGGTCTTTCCGAAAGAACAGTGGGCGTCAGATCGGATACTGCGTTGGCAGGGTTGTTTTTAGAAGTCATTGTGCGCCATGGCCTGGACTGGTGGGCTCGAAAGAAGGATGTCATCGAGCCATCACGGGTGGGGTCTCGCGACTTTACAGTGCGATATTGGCCCCAGCGATAGGGTTAAACCTTAGTTTCGCTAGGGGGAATCCTTTCCTAGTCATGATGAATCGGCCAATATCCGGCGATCTTTAATCGAACGAAGGCAAGATGATGGCAGGCGCTGCCTTCTCCGGCGTTTGCCGGCATTGGCCTGATGGGGCTGCCAATGTGCCGGTGCCTGTTGGCGGCGGGCTATCAGCTGACGGTGTGGAACGGCAACCCGGCCAAATGCGTGCCTTGGGTTCAGGCCGGGCGCGACAAGTGGCCACACCTGCCGGACTCTGCCAACACGCCGATTGGGTGTTGTTGTGCCTGGCGGACACCGCTGTTCAATGACCTCGACACGAGGGCGCAATTCTCCCGCGAACAAGGTTCGGTGACGTCGATCAACGGATTGGTTGCACAACTGATGTGTTTGCAGGGTGGCCAGGGCTTTCTGGAAAAAGAGCCTTCGGCATTAATCCATCTGTACCGCGGGCCAGGCTCAGCGGATTAAACGTGTGGGCGTGTTTACGCTGGTTGATTTCGTCCAGTACCGGGCGCAGCTCCGTCAGTGGTACCGGGCGGCTGAGCAAATAGCCCTGAACGAAATCACAGCCGTAGCGGTTGAGGAACTCGTATTGCTCGATGGTTTCGACGCCTTCGGTGACCACCTGCAAGTGCAGGGTATGGGCCATGACGATAATGGCCTGGACGATTTCCATGTCCTGGGCCGACTTGGGAATGTCGAGGATGAACGAGCGGTCGATTTTCAGGGTGTTGAGCGGCAAGCGCTTGAGGTAGGCCAGGGAAGAATAGCCGGTGCCGAAATCGTCGATCGACAGTGAAACCCCGAGGGCGCGGATCTGGCGCAACAGCACCAGGGTGTTGGCGATGTTGCCCATCAGCGCGTTTTCGGTGACTTCCAGCTCCAGGCGTTGCGGCGCGACGCCCGCGCTGCGCAAGGCACTTTCGATTTCACTGGCCAGCTCTTCACGGGCCAGGTTGAGTGGCGAGCAGTTCACCGCGATTTTCAGCGCTTCGCAGCCATGGCGCGACAGTTCGCTCAAGTCCTGGCAGGCCTTGCGCAGCACCCAGTTGTCGAGTTCGGCGATCAAACCGTTGGCTTCGGCAATCGCGATAAAACGGTCGGGTGCCAGCAGGCCATGCACCGGGTGTTGCCAGCGAATCAAGGCTTCAAGCTTGGTGACCTGGCCGGCCTTGAGGTCGTAGATCGGCTGGTAATAGAGCATCAACCCGGCGTCATCGCGTAAGGCGTTGCGTAATTCTTCTTCAAGCTGCAATTCAAGGGTGGCGCGGGTTTTCAGGTTGGAGCTGAAAAAGTGCAGGCCATTGCGGCCACTGCCCTTGGACTGATACAGCGCAAGGTCCGCGTTCTTGAGCAGTTCTTCGCAGGTCTTGCCGTCGTCGGGGAACACGCTGATGCCGATGCTGGTGGTCATCACCATGCGCCGTCCGGCCAGTTCGATGGGGTCTTTCATCTTCTGCATGATGCGCTGTGCCATGTGCCGGGCTTCTTCGCGGTCATGCAGGCCGATGAGGATGCAGAACTCGTCGCCGCCGAAGCGCGCGACCACGTCATCGTGGCTGCGGGTTGACTGCTTGATGTGGGTCGCCAGGACTTTGAGCAGTTCATCGCCGGCATCATGGCCGAGGCTGTCGTTGATACGCTTGAAGTGGTCAATGTCCAGAAACATCACCGCGAGCATGCCGCCCTGGGTGGTTTTCTCCATGAGCTTTTCGGCGAAGATCTGGTTGAAACCACGGCGGTTGATCAGGTTGGTCAGGGCATCGTAATGAGCCACCTGTTGCAGTGACATCCGGGCCTGGTCCAGTTGAGTGAGCAGGGCGTTGACCCGTCGCAGGTCGTGCTCCTTGTTTTGCAGTTTCTTGTCGGCCAGCGCCGCACTGATGCTGCTGCCGATGATCAGCAGCATGATGACCGCGACTGTCAGGCCCAGTTGCATGTGGTTGTTTTCGGGGGGAGGAAGTTGTTGCAGGGTCCCGGCAGGCAGCACCAGGTGCAGCGACCACATGCCCGTGAAGTGCATGCAGACGATACCTGCCCCCAGCACCAGGCTGGCGGTGTATTTGAGCAGTTGGTGGAACATGCCACTGCCATTGCGCAGGTGATTGGAGAGCAGCAATGCGGCGAAGCTGGCGCCGATGGCAATCAGGATCGATACCACGAACAGCGTCGGCTGGTAGTAGGCCACAGCCTGGCTGCGCATCGCGGCCATGCCCACGTAATGCATGGTGGCAATGCCCAGGCCCATCCAGACCGAGGCCAGCGCGTAACGGCCGAGGCGCAAATGCGGGTGGCTGAGAGTGTCCATCGCCAGGAACGAGGCGATCAGCGCGATCACCAGTGAAAGCAGGGTAATGAGCAAATCGTAGCGAATCTCGACGGGCGCCTGAAACGCCAGCATGCCGATAAAGTGCATCGCCCAGATGCCGCCGGCCAGGCAACTCGCACCCACCCAGCGCCAGAGCCGCTGTGCCGAAGGTTTCTCGACGTGACCGACGCGTTCGGCCATGTCCAGGGTGGCGAAACTGGCCGTGCAGGCAACCAGATACGCCAGTAGTACCAGAAAGGGGTTATGAGTGCAGTTGAGTACGACCTGGCCGCTCACTGGCAGCTCGGTAATAAAGTGCAAACCCAGCCACTCCATAGCATGCCCCGTTTCTGAGTCATCCAGCCCCCGCGCCATGAACGCTGGCGAATGGATGGAGTATAGAGGCCGTGTACAGAGCGCAAGGGGTGATGGCACCTTGGTGCCGATGATTTTGAAATGAGCACTAGAACTTTTTGAAATAAACCCGCGCGCGGCCCTTCGATAGGCGGTTACCCGACTTACGAATCATTACAGACAGTTGGGGTGGCGCTGACTAAATTGCTGATTCCGGGCTCGGATGCTGCGGCAGTGAAGCCCATATAACAATAAAAGAGACGGACCCATGCAGAACTCGACCCAAGCGGCGAATGCCTGGCGCATTCTGTTCCTGCTGTTCCTGGCCAACCTGTTCAACTTCTTCGACCGCACCATTCCCGCGATCATCATGGAGCCGATCCGCATGGAGTGGCACCTGAGCGATTTCCAGATCGGCATCATCGGCACCGCATTTACTCTCGTCTATGCCATTGCCGGTTTACCACTGGGGCGAATGGCAGACACCGGTTCGCGCAGCAAACTGATGGGGTGGGGGCTGGCGGCGTGGAGCGGGCTGACGGCGGTCAACGGGCTGGTCGGCAGCTTCTGGGGGTTCCTGCTGGTGCGCATGGGGGTTGGCATTGGCGAGGCGAGCTACGCGCCAGCGGCTAACTCGTTGATTGGCGATCTGTTCCCGGCCCATCGACGGGCACGGGCCATGGGTATTTTCATGCTCGGTCTGCCGCTGGGGCTGCTGCTGGCATTTTTCACCATCGGGGCGATGGTCAAGGCGTTCGACAGTTGGCGTGCGCCGTTCTTCATTGCCGCAGTGCCGGGGCTGTTGCTGGCGGTGTTCATGTTTTTCATCAAGGAGCCCAAGCGCGGCGCGGCGGAAGCTGTGCAGATCTCCCAGGAGCCGGTCGATCGGCCGGTTCGCCGGGTGTTGGCGATCCCGACATTTCTCTGGCTGGTGCTGGCGGGGCTGTGCTTCAACTTTGCATCGTATGCCTGTAACTCCTTCATGGTGCCGATGTTGCAGCGCTACTTCCTGCTGTCCTTGCAGGACGCCGCCGTGGCGACGGGTGTGATCGTGGGCATCACCGGGTTGATCGGCTTGACGGCCGGCGGCTGGGTTGCCGACAAACTCCATCAGCGCTTTGCCAGTGGTCGGCTGTTGTTTGCCGGGGTCAGCCTGCTCATTTCGACCCTGTGTACGGCGTGGGCCTTGCACGCCGGGCGTGTCGAAATCGGTGTGTTCGTCGCGGCTTTCAGTGTCGGTTGGCTGTTTGCCTACAACTTCTATACGTGCGTCTACACGGCGATTCAGGACGTGATCGAACCGCGTTTGCGGGCCACGGCGATGGCGTTGTTCTTTGCCGGTTTGTATCTGCTGGGCGGCGGTCTTGGACCTGTGGTGGTGGGCGCGTTGTCTGACCACTTTGCCCACACGGCGATGTATGCCGCGGGTGCCGAACAGATGAACGAGGCGTTTAAAGCGGTCGGATTGCACGACGCCATGTACCTGATTCCGGTGGCGTTGTTTTTCACCATGGTGTTTCTGTTCCTGGCTTCGCGGTGTTTTGTCCGTGATGCCCAGCGGATGAAGGAGGGTTTGGTGGCAGGGGTAGAACCTGGGATTGCTGTGGCGACTGTCTGATTGCTTTCGCGAGCAAGCCCGCTCCCACAGGGATCATCGCTGAGCACAAATGCTGTGTACGCTGTAGATCAAATGTTGGAGCGGGCTTGCTCGCGAAGAGGCCATCAGCAACAACACAGCACTCAAGCATAAAAAAGGCCCGCATCGCTGCGGGCCTTTTGTTTTTACGGGGGGGGAGGAGGGATTAACCCGCCACCAGCACCCGGATCGCTTCCAGTCTCAGTGCCGCTTTGTCGAGCATGGCCAGGCCTTGCTCGCGTTGCTGGCGCAGGGCAACCAGTTCGCTGTCACGCACGGTCGGGTTGACGGCTTGCAGGGCGGTCAGGCGTGCCAGTTCTTCGTCGGTGTCGGCGGCGAGGCGGCGTTGCGCTTCGGCCACACGTTCGGCGTGACGCGGGGTGATTTTCTGTTCTCCGGCGTTGATACGCGGTGTCAGTTGATCACGCTGGGCCTGCACAAACTTGTTGGCGCTGGCGCGTGGCACGCTTTCGAGCTGGTCGTTGAGGGTTTCGAACGATACCCGGCTCGACAGGTCGTTGCCGTTGGTGTCCAGCAGGCAGCGCAGGGCGGCCGGTGGCAGGTAACGGCCCAGTTGCAGCGAGCGCGGGGCAACCACTTCGCTGACGTAGAGCAGTTCCAGCAACACAGTGCCCGGTTTCAGGGCCTTGTTCTTGATCAGCGCAACGGCGGTGTTGCCCATCGAACCGGACAGCACCAGGTCCATGCCACCCTGAACCATCGGGTGTTCCCAGGTGATGAATTGCATGTCTTCACGAGACAGCGCCTGGTTGCGGTCGTAGGTGATGGTTACACCTTCGTCGTCGCCCAGCGGGAAGCTGGCGTCGAGCATTTTTTCGCTTGGCTTGAGGATCAGGGCGTTTTCCGAATGGTCTTCGCTGTCGATGCCGAACGCATCGAACAGGGTTTCCATGTAGATCGGCAGGGCGAACTGATCGTCTTGCTCAAGGATCGCCTCGACCAGCGCATCCCCTTCACCAGCGCCACCGGAATTGAGTTCCAGCAGGCGGTCGCGACCGCTGTGCAGCTCGGCTTCCAGGCCTTCGCGGGCGGTACGGGCTTCGTCGATCAGCGCTTGCCACTCGCCGTCGTCGGCGTTTTCCAGCAGCGGCAGCAGGCGTGGGCCGAACTGATGCTGCAAGGCGTTGCCGGTCGGGCAGGTGTTGAGGAACGCGTTAAGTGCTTCGTGGTACCACTGGAACAGGCGCTCTTGCGGACTGGTTTCCAGGTACGGCACGTGCAGTTCGATGACGTGCTTTTGACCGATCCGGTCCAGACGACCGATACGCTGTTCCAGCAGGTCCGGGTGCGACGGCAGGTCGAACAGCACCAGGTGGTGCGAGAACTGGAAGTTGCGACCTTCGCTGCCGATTTCCGAGCAAATCAGCACTTGGGCGCCAAACTCTTCGTCCGCGAAGTAAGCGGCCGCGCGGTCACGCTCAAGGATGTTCATGCCTTCGTGGAACACCGTGGCCGGAATCCCGGAGCGCACGCGCAGGGCGTCTTCCAGGTCCATAGCGGTTTCGGCGTGGGCGCAGATCACCAGCACCTTGGTGCGCTTGAGCATTTTCAACTGGTCGATCAGCCACTCGACGCGAGGGTCGAAGCGCCACCAGCGTTGTTCTTCATCTATATCCGGTTGTGCCTGGAAGCTGACTTCCGGGTACAGCTCGGCGTGTTCGCCCAGCGGCAACTCCAGGTATTCGTCGGGGCACGGCAGCGGATACGGGTGCAGTTTGCGTTCCGGGAAGCCTTGTACCGCCGCGCGGGTGTTGCGGAACAGCACGCGGCCGGTGCCGTGGCGGTCCAGCAGTTCACGCACCAGGCGGGCACTGGCTTCGACATCGCCAGCGTTGACGGCGGTCAGTAGTGCTTCGCCTTCTTCACCGAGGAAACCCTGGATGGTTTTGTGGGCGGCCGGGGACAGGCGACCCTGGTCCATCAGCTCCTGAACGGCTTCGGCCACCGGGCGATAGTTTTCGCTCTCGGCGCGGAAGGCCTTCAGGTCATGAAACCGGTTTGGATCGAGCAGGCGCAGGCGCGCGAAGTGGCTGTCCTGACCCAATTGCTCAGGGGTCGCGGTCAGCAGCAGCACGCCGGGAATGGTTTCTGCCAGTTGCTCGACCAGTGAGTACTCGGGGCTGACCTGATCTTCGTGCCACACCAGGTGGTGCGCTTCGTCGACCACCATCAGGTCCCAGCCGGCCGCGAACAGCGCGTCCTGGGCCTTTTCGTCTTCTACCAGCCACTCCAGGGCCACCAGCGCGAGCTGGGTGTCTTCGAACGGGTTGGTGGCATCGCTTTCGATGAAGCGTTCTTCGTCGAACAACGCGACCTGCAGGTTGAAGCGGCGACGCATCTCCACCAGCCACTGGTGCTGGAGGTTTTCCGGCACCAGGATCAGTACGCGATTGGCGCGGCCCGACAGCAGTTGGCGATGGATCACCAGGCCGGCTTCGATGGTTTTACCCAGGCCCACTTCGTCCGCCAGCAGAACCCGTGGCGCGATACGGTCAGCGACTTCACGGGCAATGTGCAATTGGTGAGCGATGGGTTGCGCACGCACGCCACCCAGGCCCCAGAGCGAGGACTGTAACTGGCGGCTGGTGTGTTCAAGGGTGTGGTAACGCAGGGAGAACCAGGCCAGTGGGTCGATCTGCCCAGCGAACAAACGGTCGCTGGCCAGACGGAACTGGATGAAGTTCGACAGTTGGGTCTCTGGCAGGGTCACCGCTTCGTTCTGCGCGTTGAGCCCGTGGTAGACCAGCAGGCCGTCGACGTCGTCGACTTCGCGCACGGTCATTTTCCAGCCTTCGAAGTGAGTGATCATGTCACCCGGCGAAAACCTCACTCGCGTGAGGGGCGCGTTCCGTAGCGCATACTGGCGAGTGTCGCCAGTGGCCGGATAGAGCACGGTCAGCAAGCGACCGTCCTGTGCCAGAACGGTGCCTAAACCCAGCTCGGCTTCGCTGTCACTAATCCAGCGTTGCCCCGGTTGATACTGCTGCGCCATGCTGCCTGACTCCCGCCTTGAAAAAGCCGACTATCTTAACGGAATGAGGCCTTCAGAGCCAAAGGACTCTCATAAAATCTACAGGGTTGACGTTAGCCCAACGGTGAGCTCATCGGGGTCGGGGGCACTTGAGAGTGTCAACCGGGTCACAAGTTTGCGACCGGTGGCTCAAGTCGCCACCCCCGCAGCCGACAGCCTGCTGACAGGAGAACCACACTATGCTGCCACCGATGCTCCCTTTGAGCGCCGTGCCGATCACCTCCCAGCAGGATCCGATCCGCCAACGCCCGGATATTCCCCCGGTGGTGCCGGTAGAAGCCAGCTCCAATGAAAGCACGATCGACCTGCAAAAACGCGATGCCGAAGAGTCGGCCTTGTTGCTGCGTGAAGAACAGCGCCGTCAGCAAGAGCGTGACAAGCGTCGCCGTGAGGCCGAGGACGACCCGGAAGAACACCTGGCGGTGCCCGGTGATGAACTGAATGCGGACAACACCGTGCCGGTGGTGCCGCTGATGGAAGCACAGCCACGCCAGGGGCTGTGGGTGGATGTCGAGGTCTAGGCGGGCCTTTGCTTCACATTTGGCAACCGTTCGCCGGGTTACGTCGATACCCGCACTGGTCAGCATTGATCTCTGACCGCATTATGATGGGCAAACCCTGAGCGGGCAGGATGGCTGATGCCGACTTGCCACGCCTGTATTCGCCCCACAACGACGTACTTCATGCCATGAGCCAAGATGACAAGCTGATCGACCTCAACACCGAGCGCGCCAAGCGCGTGCACGACCTCAATGAAAAGCGCCTCAACGAAGTGCGCCAGGCTTTCGAGCAGGCCATGCCGCTTGGAAAAGCCAGGAAAAAGCCGAAAAGCAAACCGAAAAAGCGTTGAAACCCCCTGCATCCGTTGATGCAGGTCAGTTATTTCCCCTCCCTTACGCCCAGTCTCGGGCGGCATTGATCCCGGTCAATTTTCTCCTGCGTCCAATTGGGTAACTTAGCCCCATCGCAACAAGGCGAACGCAGGAGGCCAGTCATGTTTTTCGATAATGTGGTGATCGCCGGAGTGCTGACAGTCGGCCTCATGGTTCTGTTTTTCGCAGGATTTGGATTCTTCATCTGGAAAGACGCGAATAAGCGTAAAAAACCTTAGGTCTTTTCAGAAACACGAGCACGCAAGGCATTTTGGGCGACTTCGGTCGCCCTTTTTTTTGTGCGCGTTTTTCCTGCGGCGACTGATTAACCGTAGAGGCCGAGCTTGCTCGCGATAGCGGCGGGCCAGTCGCCTTCAAACTTGAATGTTAAATAGCCTTCGCGAGCAGGCTCGCTCCTACAGTGGGTTTTTGATGCCTGGAAGAAAGCAATAAAAAAGGCGCGAACCTTACGGAACGCGCCTTTTTTGTCGCTGCTGTGTATCAGCTCGCGAGTGCCTTCGACGCCAGCCAGAACAGGCCGGCCGACAGGCCCACGGTCGCTGGCAGGGTCAGGACCCAGGCCAGCAGGATGGTTTTCACGGTGCCGCCTTGCAGGCCGCTTTTGTTTGCGACCATGGTCCCGGCTACGCCCGAAGACAGGACGTGGGTGGTCGACACCGGCAGGCTGAAGATGTTTGCCAGGCCGATCATGCACGCGGTGGTGATCTGCGCCGACATGCCCTGAGCGTAGGTCATGCCTTGTTTGCCGATCTTCTCGCCGATGGTCAGCACCACACGTTTCCAGCCCACCATGGTGCCCAGGCCCAAGGCCAGGGCAACCGCCAGAATCACCCAGAACGGTGCGTATTCGGTGGTGGCGGTCAGGTCTTTGCGCAGCTTGTCCAGGTCCGCTTTTTCACGCGGCGCGAGGCCAGGCAACTTGCCGACTTTCTTCGCGGTGTCGTCCAGGCAGAGCAGGTAACGACGCACTTCGATACGATTATCCGACGACAGCGAATGGTAATCCGATACGCCTTTGAGGGTGCCCAACAGTGCCTTTATGGTCGGCTCTGTCTGTTGCGGATTGCAGCGGAATTTCTCCGGCAAGTCGTCTTCGACACTTTTACCCAGGGCCAGGAACTCGCCCAGGGTCTCGTTATTGCGTTGATAGAACTGGCTCAGGTGCAAGGTCGCATCGCGAGTGCGTTCGATCTGGTAGGTGGTGCTGGTCAGGTCGAGCACAAACTGCGCCGGCACAATACCAATCAACACCAGCATGATCAGGCCGATGCCTTTCTGGCCATCGTTGGAGCCGTGAACAAAACTCACCGCCATCGCCGAAATCACCAGAACCAGACGGTTCCAGAACGGCGGGTGCTTTTTGTCATCAAGCTTGCGGCGCTGGTCCGGGGTCTTGTGCATCTTGGACAGTGGACGCCACCATTTAAGGCCAATCAACACCAACGCTGCCACGAGGAAACCGGCCATAGGCGAGAACACCAGGGAGGCGCCGATATCGATCGCTTTCTGCCAGTTCACACCATCGGCCAACGGAATATCGTTGATCAAGGCGTTCGCCAGGCCTACACCGAGGATCGAACCGATCAGGGTGTGCGAGCTCGATGCCGGGATACCGAAGTACCAGGTGCCCAGGTTCCAGGTGATGGCTGCGGCGAGCAGCGAGAACACCATGGCCAACCCGTGGCCGGTGTTCACGTTGATCAGCAGCTCTACCGGCAACAGGTGGACGATGGCATACGCCACGCCAACGCCGCCCAGCAACACGCCGAGGAAGTTGAACACACCGGAAAAGAACACGGCCAGGTGAGGTGGCATGGCTTTGGTGTAGATAACAGTGGCAACCGCGTTAGCGGTGTCATGAAAGCCGTTGATGAACTCGAAGGCGAGGACAAAGGCCAGGGCGAGCAAGAGGCTCACAAGCACCCAAGCATCCAGTCCGCTGAATAAATCGATCATGAAGGTTTTCTGACCCGGTCATAAGGGGGCGCGATTATGCCAGAAAAGACTGGTAATCGATGCACTAGCTGCTCATCGGTAACATTCTTCAACGATTTAGTGTGTGGCGACACTCAAAGCCCCAGGATGGCGCTCGGTTTTACAACTCATTGATTTTGCTGGAGGTCTGCCGGCAGGGCGCGTGCCTGACGGTGTCAGTAGAGGCCTGAAACGTGTGTGCGAAATATCTGAAAGCAGGGCAGCCATAAGCCGGGTGCCTCATCCGTTCGGGTTGAGGTGGCAGCCGCCCGCTCATGGCGGGCGCGATATGGAGCAGTGATCCCGTCAGCGTGTTGCCAACAGGTTACCGGCCCTGAGAACTCAAGCCGCAGCGATCATGGCTCTTCGGTCTTGAGTTCTTTTTCCATCTTTTGCAGTTCCTGGGTAAAAGCCTGATCCAGAATACTGGCGCGTTTACGCCACGGTTTGCGTTCCGGTTCGGGCTGAGCAGCGTAGGTGGTGACTTCCCCGCCGTAAACATCCTTGTAACGTTGTTCCTGGCGCTCAAGTTCCGCGCGCAGTTCGTCTTTCGTCACAGTGTTACCTAATTGAGTTGAGATAAATTCTGGTGATACACACTGCAACGATCGTGTTCACCGCGCCGACCACTTGCCCGTGCCAAGAAGACACTTGCTCGTGTTGCGGTAAACAGCGTCCTTGTTGCAGGCGGCCACGGCACCAGAGAAGAACAGTCGACGTAGCATCAGTTAGAGTTTGGCGAGCGTATTTAAAGCGTCATGAAATGGGCGCCAGGCGCTTGCCGCAGGAAGCGACGATGGACCGTCGTGCTGCCTGAGTGATTGGATCCGATAGTCATAAAAACGTGACCCTCACTGAGATGCATTATAGCGGCCGATCCGAATAAGACTATCTCGAAGAAGTTAAATGTGGTTCACATTGTGTGATCGTTTTGTTACGCCGAAGTTTTTCCCGTGCTGACACTCTTCACGCAGACAGTGTCTGTCGGTCTTTGCGATGGCATTAAGGCACACACATTAAGTGGACAAGGCGCGCATAAAAGGAAGAATAAGCAAACTTGCTGTTCCTGCTAGTGAAGGAAAGATACCAAGCGGGTCGAAAGGGTAAGCGGTTAACGGTCCAAGGCTATTTCTGGGGCACTGTAGGGCGAGGGCCAATTGATTGCGATTACTGGTCGACGGTTCGATAGCCGCTCAACCCTCACCGTCAGTAGCGTGTGCAGCCAATGCGCAGCCGCTTGTAACAGGCGCCGATCTCTGTGGGAAAGCTCAGGTACTGGCGGCCCTGAATGTCAGCACCCACGTCGGACGAGTCAGCCGGGGCGAGCTGGAAAAGCGCTTTTTGCCTTGCCTGATCGCCACTCGGCGACTTTTCGTACAGGCCCTGAGCCGTTGGGTAAACGCACAAAGTTGCATTTATCGAATTGACGTTGTTTCCCTTGCCTCATTAATGTCGCGGCAGCGTTAGCCGACCTGCCCATGATCTGACAGCTTTCGGCTGATGCCCCAAGACATAATAAAGAGGCCAACCCCCATGCCGACGCTTTGCGGCCGATGCTGTCCCTCGTGACTGCTTTGCGGACCCTGGGTCACGATCCCTTTTGTAACATGGCGGGTAATTGCCAGCCTCGGCTCGCCTGCGTTTATTGCGTGGAATAAAAATAATGAATCAGCCTCAAACCGCCGTGGGGAACTGCCTTGATGTGCAGTCTTTCATCAATGCCCAACCACTGTCGCGTTACCAATGGCGAGTCGTGATCCTGTGTTTTTTGATTGTTTTTCTTGATGGCCTGGATACGGCGGCCATGGGATTCATTGCGCCGGCCCTGTCTCAGGAATGGGGCATAGACCGCGCCAGCCTGGGCCCGGTGATGAGTGCCGCGCTGATCGGCATGGTTTTCGGTGCACTGGGCTCAGGGCCATTGGCTGACCGTTTCGGGCGAAAGGTCGTACTGGTGGGTGCCGTGCTGTTATTTGGTGCGTTCAGCCTGGTCTCGGCGTACAGCACCAATGTCGATCAATTGCTGGTGCTGCGCTTTCTCACCGGCCTGGGCTTGGGCGCCGGCATGCCGAACGCCACCACGTTGGTGTCCGAATACACCCCGGAGCGCCACAAGTCGCTGTTGGTCACCAGCATGTTTTGCGGCTTCAACCTGGGCATGGCCGGTGGTGGTTTCATTTCGGCCACGCTGATCCCGGCGTTCGGCTGGCACAGCCTGTTGCTGATCGGCGGGGTTCTGCCGTTGATCCTCGCGGTAGTGTTGTTGTTTTGGCTGCCGGAGTCGGCGCGGTATCTGGTGGTGCGCAATCGTGGTACGGACAAGGTGCGCCAGGCGTTGGCACCGATTGACCCGATCACGGTCGCCCGGGCGTCGAGCTTCAGTGTGCCGGAGCAGAAAACCGTCAAGGCCCGCAATGTGTTCGCACTGATCTTCTACGGGACCTACAGCACTGGCACATTGTTGTTGTGGCTCACTTACTTCATGGGGCTGGTGATCGTGTACCTGCTGACCAGTTGGTTGCCGACACTGATGCGTGACAGCGGCGCGAGCATGGAGCAGGCCGCGTTCATTGGCGCGCTGTTCCAGTTCGGTGGGGTGTTGAGTGCGGTCGCCGTGGGCTGGGCGATGGATCGGTTCAATCCGCACAAGGTGATCGGCATTTTCTATCTGTTGGCCGGAGTGTTTGCCTACGCGGTGGGGCAGAGCCTGGGGAACATGACGCTGTTGGCGACCCTGGTGTTGGTCGCCGGGATGTGCGTCAACGGTGCGCAATCGGCGATGCCCTCCCTGGCGGCGCGTTTTTACCCGACCCAGGCCCGCGCCACGGGAGTTTCGTGGATGTTGGGGATGGGCCGCTTCGGCGCGATTCTCGGCGCGTGGATGGGCGCCACGTTGCTGGGCCTTGGCTGGAACTTCGAACAGGTGCTCACGGCACTGGTGATTCCGGCGGCCCTGGCCACCACGGCCGTGCTGATCAAGGGCATGGTCAGCCATGCGGATGCGACCTGAAGCCAGGCTTCAGATTGCCTGGCGATTTCAGGGGCCTCAATGGGAATCGCTGTCCCAGATCCAGTTCCACACGCCGGGCAACCGGACCGGTTGGGACGCATCGCGAACAGTGCGGGCCATGGCAGCGGTCAGCAGGGCTGATTGATCGTCGTAAAACGGTTTGGCGGCCGTGCTCAGGCCTGTCTCGCGTGCGCTGTCGAGCAAGATTTGCAGGTATTCCTGCATGTGCCGGGCGGTGTAGCGATTGAGGTCGTGAAAGGTCACGACGATGGGGATCACGTTATCCACTGTCGGCAGTTCTCCTGCGACGATACGCTCACGCACTTCGGACAGTTGCCGCACCAGGTTGGAACGTCGGCGGGGGCTGGCCGTGATTCCCCACACCTTGCCGTCATTGGCGCTCAGGTCGGTCAGCAATACGTGCAAGCCATGTTGCTGATACGCCGCGAAGGTGCGTTTGTCGTAGTTCCAGAAGGGGGGGCGCACCAAAACCGGTGCGCTGCCGGTGATCGACGCGATGTCTGCGCTGCCTTGGGTGAGTGACTGTTCAAGTTCTTCGGGGGACAGCGACCGGTGGTTGGTGTGCCATGGCGTGGCCGTGTGGAAACCCAGCAGATGCCCCGCTGCGTTTTCGCGCTGCATGGTTTTGCGGCCTCGTTCACTGCCACCGGCCCGGGGCGCCTGGGTCTGCACGAAGAACACTGCCTTGATGCCCGGTTGCATCGGGTTGCTGGCCAGCACGGCAAGAATCGCCCGTGTTGGATTGGCATACCCGGAAGCACTCGGCCCGTCGTCGAAGGTCAGCAGAAAGCGGATCGGCGGCGATGAGCGCAACAGATTGACAGTGTGCGGTGTCAGGGGGATCGGCGGGCCGATACAGCCGCTGAGGCTGACCGTCAGCGTGAGGGCCAATAAGAAAGCGGCGATCAGTTTCATGTAGTTGTCTTGCCCACGACTGCTCAGGGTGGGCGCAGGCGTGCAGCGGGTGGTCATTGACCACACCGCAAGTCCGTTGCTCCCAGGGATATAGCCATAGGAACGTTGCGCCGGTGAACGGTTCAGGGGGCCGCAGGTTATTCGTCGGTTCGGAGCCGATTGACGATGGCGCAGGGCACGGCCGCAACCCGAGGTTGCAGACAAAAAGCACTGGGGACGTTGGCGAGCGGGGTGGGATCGGCAGGGGCATTCAACCCGATGGACGGAATGATGGGCGATTAACGAGCACTAACAGGAGGGGGCCGTTCAATTACAGAAGCGGGCGTATTTTCAATTAAAACGCGACGTTATCGGGAGCGATGCGTGTGTACCTGATCAGCGTTCTAATTATGGCGTTTATAGTGTGCTGTTTACTGCTTGCAAGAAGTGTTTATTGTTTTGATTGTAAGAGCTCATCTTCAGCTTTAACGCTTGTGGAAGGTGTATAAAAAATGTCGGTTAAACTTAAGAATCGGCATTATCGATTATCGTGAAATGGTTTAAGGGAAGCCTTGGCATCGCTGGAAAAGCAAAGAGTCGTTGCTATATTCAACACTCTCAGGGCGGGTAAGGAGCGTTTGGTTTCTCGTCAGGGGATCTGTTTTTGTTATGCCGAAATAACAAGGAGAAGTGCCATGGGTAATAAAGTCAATCAGGAACGCTTGGCTTCGGTTCTCGGGCGTGCGGTGCTGGATGAGAAGTTTGCCAGCGACCTTCACAAAGATCCTGCCGGCACCGCTAAAGGTATTGGCGTGCATTTAAGCACTGACGAGATTGCGGCGGTTAAAGGTATTGATGCTGCAAAGCTGACGGCGGCCTCTTCCGGTATTCGAAGCAACCTGGGTATCCGTGCAATCTTTGATACACAGAATCAGCAACAGCAAGCACGCATGGATTAACGGTCAGTGATGCCGTTTGGCGTACCACGGGAAGCGGGTTGATTTCTGCGGTGCGTCGAATGGCCCGGTTCAGTGTCATGACGCACAGTGGTCGAGCACGGAGTGGATGGCTGATGTCTGTCACCTTGGCTCCAATGGATAACACGGACTTTGTTACGTTCGCCCCAAGAGCCGTTGCTGAATATGGCGACGGCATGGTGATGGCGGGCGAATGGGCGCAGGAGGAAGCCGCACAAAAGGCCCGAAACGTCTTCGAACAATTATTGCCGCAAGGGCGATTGACCGAGAACAACCAACTCTGGGTGATCAAGGATCAAGCGCATCGTGTGGGTGAGGTGTGGGTTGCCGAACGACACGTCGCTGCCAGGAGGATCGCCTTCATTCTGGATATTTACATTGATCCCGAAGCGCGTCGCCAGGGGTATGCCCAACAGGCCTTGCTGGCCGTCGAGTCATGGGCGCGGCAGTCAGGGTGTGAGGAAGTACGGTTGCATGTCTTTGGTCGCAACAGTGCGGCTCGTCGTCTTTATGAACAATCAGGTTATGGGGTCGCCAGTTTGACGATGGCGAAGCCGTTGCCGCCTACCTAAGGGAAGGTTGAGAAAATGGATACCGGGAGCAGTGGTCAACGTGAGCTATCCGTCGACGATTTATTTCAGGGCACGACCTTTTTACCGGATTCGGAGCCCTCGCGATTTGACGTGTTACTGGAGCGAGTCAGTCGAAATCGGTACACGTGCTTTGCTGCACTGTACACCGAACTTTTTCATGTATTTAAAGATACCCCGCATTTGGCGGAGTTCTTTGAACAGGCCTTTAACCTTATTGTGCCGCCGACCCGCGAACAGCGTTTGATTATCAATGACCCGGTATTTCAGATATGGAATCTGCTGGCGTCCCATCATGCCAACCTGGTGATAACGAAAAAGTCTGAAGACACTCAGGTACTCGAGAAAATGCTCATCGAGTTTCCACAGATGCTGGCGCGCGTGCGAACAACGGACACGGCTCGTCTGAACGACTATTGCCCGCCGGTGTATCGGTTCAATGTCGATCCGCTGGTGGCGAAAGCCGTGCCTCCCAGTTATGAGTTTCCGGAAGATGAGGCCACTCGCAAACAGTTGGAATGCACGGGTTATTCCGTGAATTTCTTTTGCGATGTCATGAACATTGCCTTGTTGCGAATAGAACATACTTGGCCGGCCTGCCATGAGCAGTTCAGGCGGTTGGTCAAGTCGGTGTGTTATTTGCCCGATGGTTCATTTCGCAGCTGTTCGGCTTCGCGCTTCACCGGGATCATTCTGTTGTCGAGCCGGGATGATTCGATACTCGATATGGAAGAGTCACTGGTGCACGAGGCCACTCATCAACTGCTCTATCACATTGTCGAAGTGTGCCCGGTGATTAACGAAGACGCCTCGCGTGAGGCGATTTGCACGTTGCCGTGGTCGGGGCAGAAACGGGATGTGTATGGTTATTTCCATGCATTTTTTGTGTATGTCGCGTTGGTCAAATACCTGGGACGGATTCGCTCGCGCTCGTCCCGTGAGCTGAAACAGGCGCAAAACCGCCTGGTGTTCATCCTGCGAGGCTTGATCAAGGCGTTGCCAGACTTTGAAGGCAGCACCGATTTCACGCCTCAGGGGCGCCAGCTTCTGGAAAACCTGATCAAGGAGGTCAGGGATCTGGAAAACCAGTACGCCGGGCTGTTGGCGATATCGGGGAGGGCGACCGGGCTGGAGCGCTTGCTGGGCTTGACTGCTTGAGCTGGGGAGGCGGGCATGTCGATGTTTGATGCTTCGCAATTTCCCGACGCCGGCGTCGGGTTGGAATACCATTTGCCACCGGGTGGCTCTCAGGAAGGGCTCGACCCGACGGTCGAGCGGATTCTGGCTGAAGGGTTGCCGCACTTCGATTACGTCGAGTTCCAGCCAACCCACTGCATTCTGGAGCCGCGCCTGCTTGAAGTCGGCGCGCAGGTCCCGAGTTTGCTGCATTCCTCCAGTTTGTCCCTGGGCAGCGTGGGGATTGCGATGGACCGCGAATTTCTGAACATGACACGACGGCTGTGTGACAAAACCCGTTCGCCCTGGCTGGCCGAGCATATTTCCTGGTCGCGGTTTAACGGTGGCGACACCCGGCACTTCATTTTGCCGACCCTGGCCCAAGAGGTGGCTGACACGGTGGTGGCCAATGCCCTCGAACTGCGTGCGCTCAGTGCGACGTTGCTGGTGCTGGAGAACGCACCGCGACTGTTTTCATTGTACGAGGCCCAGGAGCCATCCGAAGGCGAGTTCATCTCCCAGGTGGTGGAGCGCAGCGGTTCGGGTTTTCTGCTGGACCTCGACAGCGCAATCACAACCGCCAGGACTCAGGGGTACGACCTGAACGATTATTTGCGTTCATTGCCGTTGGACCGATTGATTGAGATTCACACCGCAGACCCGCAGCGGGATTGGGACATCCTGCGTCAGTTGTGCGCCTCATCGCCGGTGAAAGCCATCACCCTGGAGTGGGACATTTCTCGCAAGAACGAGGACGCAGCGCTGTTGGCGTTGATCAGGGCGATCAAATCCCTGCGGCCTCACGCCTTGTTCTGGCAGGGGGCTGACCGGCAGGTACAGCCAACGCCGCCCGAGCAGGGCGCGCAAACCCTGTTCAAGCTCAGGGAAAGCACCTGGATCAGCGTGGGTTCGGCGTCGTTTTTTATCCGCGATCAGCAGCATGACCTGAGCCTGGAATTTTGCGTGGGGCTGTTGCCGTTGCTGCGCCACTTCCTGACGCCCCAGACGCTGGGCAGTGCCTTGTTGCTGCCGGGGGTTTTGCAGAGCCCCGAGCAGGATGACAACCTGGCGTTCCTGCGGGAACTGATCCACCACGGTGTCCTGCTGCCCCATCCATCGGCCGCTGCCACTGGCGATGGGTGCAACCACTCGGTCGATCTCTGGAGCCATTGGGACGCAGCGCTGGCGTTTTACCTGAGTACCCGCACCGGGTCGCACACGCCTTACATCAGCGTCAGTGACCTGGAAACGCAGCTGGAGAAAAAGGCCAGGGCGCGACCTCAGCCGTCGGCGTTCAAGGACTATTTCTCCCATCCGTTCACTGCCCTGGAAAACCCGCTGTTGTTGCCTTCCAGCCCGATGGCTCAATCGACGTTGCTCGATTCGCTGTGCAATCGCCGCACATCACGAACTTTCAGCGAGCAGCCGTTGAGTTCGCAGCAGTTGTCTGCGTTGCTCTACTACACTTGGGGCGCGACCGTCATGGAGCAGAACCGCATGGGCGATTACTTCCTGAAGAAAACCTCTGCGGCCGGTGGCTCGCTGCAAGGCACGGAGGTCTATGCGGTGCTGATGAATGTGCAAGGTCTGGAGCGCGGCGTTTACCACTATTCGGTACGCCGCCATGGGCTTGAGCTACTTGCCCGGGAGGACCCGCGAGCCTGGATCAGCGAGGCCTGTGGCGAGCAGGCGTGGATCAAAGGGGCGGCGGCGGTGTTTGTGTCCACGGCGCGGGTCGAACGGATGGCCTGGAAATACGAGTTCAGCCGGGCGCTACGGGTGGCGTTGATGGATGCCGGGCATTTGAGCCAGACCTTTTCACTGGTGGCCACGGCCTTGGGCCTCGGCAGTTTCACCACGGCGGCCCTGCGTGACGAAGTGTTTGAAAACCACCTGGGCCTCAACTACCTGGAGGAGCCGGTGTTTTTGGTCAATGGGGTGGGGGGGTGAACTGGTGTGCGGGTTTTCCCGAGGCAACAAAAAGCCCACCAAAGGTGGGCTTCGTTTTTACACGCTGATCAGAACATCTTCAGCTTCGGTGCTTCTTCTTTCACAGGCTCGTTCTTCGCCATCTGCGCGTTCCAGCCACCACCCAGGGCCTTGTACAGATTGACCTCGCTGGTCAACTGGGACAGGCGGTCGGTGATCAACGCTTGTTGCGCGCTGAACAACTGACGCTGGGCGTCGAGGAAGGTCAGGTTGCTGTCGACGCCAATGCGGTAGCGTCGCTCGGCCAGGCGGTAGTAGTCCTGGTTGGCCGCGACGAAGTCACGTTGGGCCTGCAACTGTTGGTTGTAGGTCTGGCGTGCGGCGAGGCCGTCGGAGACTTCCTGGAAGGCGGTTTGAATCGACTTCTCATACTGCGCGACGGTGATGTCTTTCTGGATCTTCGAGTAATCCAGGCTGGCACGCAGGGAACCGGCATTGAAGATCGGCAGGTTGATTTGTGGCTGGAACAACCAGGTCCCCGAGCCGCCCTTGAACAGACCGGACAGGTCGGTGCTGAGGGAGCCGGCATTGGCGGTCAGGCTGATACTCGGGAAGAACGCTGCACGGGCCGCGCCAATGTTGGCGTTGGCGGACTTGAGCTTGTGCTCGGCCTCAAGGATGTCCGGGCGACGTTGCAGCAGGTCCGAAGGCAGACCGGCCGGTACTTCGCTGAGCAGGTCATCGGACAACGGCTGGCTGGCCAGGTTGGCCGGCAGGCCGGTGCCGAGCAGCAGGGTCAGGCTGTTTTCATCTTGGGCGACCTGGCGGGTGTAACGCGCCAGTTGTACCCGGGCGTTTTCCACGGAGGTGCGCGACTGGCTCAGGTCCAGCGCCGAAGCCACACCGACTTCGTTGCTGCGCGCGGTGAGCTTGTAGCTCTCTTCGAAGGCTGCGAGGGTATCCTGGGTCAGTTTCAGCAGTTCCTTGTCGGCCTGCCAGGTCAGGTAGGCGTTGGCCACGCTGGCCACCAGGCTGATCTGGGTGCTGCGGCGTGCTTCTTCAGTGGCGAAGTACGATTGCAGCGCTTGCTCGTTCAGGCTGCGAACGCGACCGAAGAGGTCGAGTTCGTACGCGCTGACACCCAGGGTTGCCGAGTAGGAACTGGTGATGCCGGACTCGCCCGTCGGCGAGGCCCGCTGCGAAATACGTTGGCGGCTGCCGCTGCCGTTGGCCGACACGGCCGGGAACAGGTCGGCGCGCGAAATGCGGTACTGAGCCGCATAGGCGTCGATGTTCAGGGCCGCGACGCGCAGGTCACGGTTGTTTTCCAGCGCGGTCTGAATCAGTTGTTGCAGCGCCGGGTCATGGAAAAACTGCTTCCAGCCTTGTTCGACAGCGGCCTGGCTCGCCGCCTGGGCCGGCGAGTAGGCCGGTCCTTGCGGGTATTGCCCGGCAACGGGTGCTTCAGGCTGCTGATAATCGGGTATCAGCGAGCAGCCACCGAGCATGAACGCGGCGATGGCTAGAGAGAGTAGCGACTTGCTCATTGGCCAGCCTCTTTAAGGGTTTCAGTTGCGTCATCCTGGTCCACGTTCTTGCGTTGACCCATCGACGACACGGTGACAAAGAATAGCGGCACCCAGAAAATTGCCAGGATCGTGGCCGTCAACATCCCGCCGATCACCCCGGTACCGATGGCGTGCTGGCTACCCGAGCCTGCACCAGTGGAGATGGCCAGTGGTACCACGCCGAGGACGAATGCCAGCGAGGTCATGATGATCGGACGCAGACGCATCCGGCAGGCTTCGATGGCCGCGTCCCTCAGGCTGCGTCCCTGTTCATGCAGTTCCTTGGCGAATTCGACGATCAGAATGGCGTTTTTCGCCGCCAGACCGATGGTTGTCAACAGCCCCACCTGGAAGTACACGTCGTTGGACAAACCGCGCAGGCTGGTGGCAAGCAGGGCACCGATGATCCCCAGCGGTACAACCAACATCACCGCGATCGGAATCGACCAGCTTTCGTACAGCGCCGCGAGGCACAGGAACACCATCAGCAGCGACAGCGCGTACAAGGCCGGTGCTTGCGAGCCGGACAGACGTTCCTCATAGGACAGGCCAGTCCAGGAAATACCGACACCGGCCGGCAGTTTCCTGGCAATGGCTTCGACTTCGGCCATGGCTTCACCGGTGGAGTAGCCTGGCGCTGGAGCCCCGAGGATTTCCATCGCTTCGACGCCGTTGTAACGGGCCAGTTTCGGCGAACCGTAGATCCACGTGCCTTTGGCGAAGGACGAGAACGGCACCATGGTTCCGGCACTGTTGCGCACGTACCACTTCTTCAGGTCTTCAGGGCTCATGCGAGCGCCGGGCAGACCTTGTACGTAAACCTTTTTCACCCGACCACGGTCGATGAAGTCGTTGACGTAGCTACTGCCCAGGGCAATCGACAGGGTGCTGTTGATGTCGGTCAGTGTCACGCCCAGGGCGCTGGCCTTCTCGTCATCGATTTCGAGCTGGTATTGCGGTTCGTCGTTCAGGCCGTTCGGACGCACCTGTGACAGCACCTTGCTCTGGGCCGCCATGCCGAGGAACTGATTACGCGCAGCCATCAGCTTGTCGTGACCGATACCGGCACGGTCTTGCAGGAACACGTCGAAACCGGTGGCGTTACCCAGCTCCAGTACCGCCGGTGGTGCGAAAGCAAACACCATGGCGTCACGGAAGGTGAAGAAGTGCTGTTGGGCACGGGCCGCCACCTTGAACACGCTGTTGTCGGCGTTACGCTGATCCCACGGCTTGAGCATGATGAACGCCATGCCCGAACTCTGGCCACGACCGGCGAAGTTGAAGCCGGTCACGGTAAACACCGAGTTCACGGCATCGCCTTCACCGCCATCCTTGCCGGGACGCAGCAGGAATTCGCGCATCTCGTCGACCACCACCTGGGTGCGTTCGGCACTGGAACCGGCCGGCGTCTGGACCTGGGCGAACAGAACGCCCTGGTCTTCTTCCGGAAGGAACGCTGTCGGGATACGGGTGAACAGCCAGATCATGCCGACCACGATGATCAGGTAAGCCAGCAGGTACGGAGCCTTGTACTTGAGCATGTTGCCCACGCCGCGCTCGTAGCTGCGTACACCCCGGTCGAAGTTGCGGTTGAACCAGCCGAAGAATCCGCGTTTCGGTACGCCGTGCTCGCCCTTGGGAATAGCCTTGAGCATGGTGGCGCAGAGCGCCGGGGTGAAGATCAGGGCAACCAGCACCGACAGGGCCATGGCCGAGACGATGGTGATCGAGAACTGTTTGTAGATCACACCGGTCGAGCCGCTGAAGAACGCCATCGGCAGCAATACCGCCGACAGTACCAGCGCGATACCGACCAGTGCGCCCTGGATCTGACCCATGGACTTTTTGGTGGCTTCCTTGGGCGACAGGCCTTCCTCGCTCATCACCCGCTCGACGTTTTCCACCACGACGATGGCGTCGTCCACCAGCAAACCGATGGCCAGCACCATGCCGAACATGGTCAGGGTGTTGATGCTGAAACCGAAGGCCGCGAGGATCCCGAACGTACCCAGCAACACCACGGGCACAGTCATTGTGGTGATGACGGTGGCGCGGAAGTTTTGCAGGAACAGGAACATCACCAGGAACACCAGCACGATCGCTTCGACCAGGGTTTCAACCACACCCTTGATCGATTCGGTCACCACCGGCGTGGTGTCGTACGGGAACACCACTTCCATGCCTTCCGGGAAGAACGGCTTGAGGTCTTCGATGGTTTTGCGCAGTGCCTTGGCGGTGTCGAGGGCGTTGGCACCGTTGGCCAGTTTCACCGCCAGACCGGACGCCGGGCTGCCGTTGAACTGGGCGCTGATGCTGTAGTTTTCACCACCTAGGCCCACATCGGCGACATCGGCCAGGCGAACCTGCGAGCCGTCCTTGTTGACCTTGAGCAGGATTTCCTTGAACTGCTCGGCCGTCTGCAGACGGGTCTTGCCAATGATGGTGGCGTTCAGTTGCTGGCCGGGAGCGGCTGGCAGGCCGCCGAGCTGACCGGATGAGACCTGGACGTTCTGGGCAGCGATGGCCGTTTTGACGTCCACCGGGGTCAGGTTGTAGTTGTTCAACCGGGCCGGGTCGAGCCAGATACGCATCGCGTACTGGGCACCGAACACCTGGAAGTCACCGACACCCGCGGTCCGCGAGATCGGGTCCTGCATGTTGGACACGATGTAGTTGGACAGGTCGTCCTTGGTCATGCTGCCGTCGCGCGAAACCACGCCGATCACCAGCAGGAAGTTCTTCACGGCCTTGGTGACGCGGATGCCCTGTTGCTGCACTTCTTGCGGCAGCAGCGGGGTGGCCAGGTTCAGTTTGTTCTGGACCTGAACCTGCGCGGTGTCGGAGTTGGTGCCTTGCTCGAAGGTCGCGGTGATGGTCATGCTGCCGTCGGAGTTACTTTCCGAGGACACATAACGCAGGTTGTCGATACCGTTGAGCTGCTGCTCGATGACCTGCACCACGGTGTCCTGCACGGTTTGTGCGGACGCGCCTGGGTAGGTCACGGAGATGGCGATCGCCGGAGGTGCGATGCTCGGGTATTGGTTGATCGGCAGTTTGAGGATCGATAGAGCCCCGACCAGCATGATCACCAGGGCAATTACCCAGGCGAAAATCGGACGGTCGATAAAAAATTTCGACATGGTTACTCCCCTTTGCCGCCGGACGCTTTAGCTGATGCCTGTGCCGGGACCGGGTTCTTCGCTGCAACGTTGGTCGCTTCGCTGGCCTTGACCTCAACGCCAGGCCGGACGAATTGCAGCCCTTCAGTGATCAGACGGTCGCCAGCCTTCAGGCCGTCCTCGACCAGCCATTGGCTGCCAACGGTGCGGCTGGCCTTGAGTTGACGCAGCTCGACCTTGTTGTCCGGCCCGACCACCAGTGCGGTTGGCGTGCCTTTAAGGTCGCGGGTTACGCCTTGTTGTGGCGCCAGAATCGCTGAATCATTCACGCCGGCTTGCAACTGTGCATGCACGAACATGCCCGGCAGCAGGGTGTGATCCGGGTTCGGGAACACGGCGCGCAAGGTCACGGAGCCGGTGGTTTCGTCCACCGAGACTTCCGAGAATTCCAGCTTGCCCTGTTGCTTGTACTGGCTGCCGTCTTCGAGGGTCAGCTTGACCATGGCCGCGTTCTCGCCGGCCTTTTGCAGGCGGCCGCTTTCCAGTTCGCGGCGCAGCTCCAGCAGCTCGACCGAGGACTGGGTCACGTCGACGTAGATCGGGTCCAGTTGCTGAATGACGGCCATGGCGTCGGTCTGGCCATTGTTGACCAGTGCGCCTTCGGTGACATTGGAGCGACCGATGCGACCGGTCAGCGGTGCAAACACCTTGGTGTAGCGCACGTTGATCTGTGCGCTTTGCAGCGCCGCTTCCGATTGCAGGCGGTTGGCGACGGCGGTGTCGTATTCCTGGCGGCTGACGGCTTGCTCGTTGACCAGTTGCTGGTAGCGATCGGAAACCGATTTGGTCGATTGCAGGTTCGCCTGAGCGCTTTTCAAGGTGGCGTCATAGACCGACGGATCGATCTGATACAGCTGCTGACCTTCCTTGACTTCGCCGCCTTCCTTGAAGAGGCGCTTGAGAATGATGCCGTTGACCTGTGGGCGAACTTCCGCGATGCGGTAGGCCGTTGTGCGGCCAGGGAGTTCGGACGTCAGGGTAAAGGCTTGAGGTTTAAGGGTGACGACGCCGACCTGAGGGGCTGGAGCGGCCGGGGCCGCCTCTTCCTTCTTACATCCGCTGAGCAGAGATGCCAGGGCGACGGCAGTGACCAGAGCGGTAACAGCTGGCTTGAATTGCATGTAGATCCTCGGGTCAGGCGCGCAAAATGCGCACTCGAAAAGTGGAAAAGTAAAAAAATGGAGCCGGGTGGATAAGTAGCTTGCTAAGGAATATACTTACGTTCATGGTTGTTTGTAAATACCTTGGCTGTGTATCCATCCCGTCACAGAGGTCGTTTCAAGGTAAGAATTGTAGGCAGGGAATGAGCCCCCAGAGCGCTCGTCCCACATTTATTCAGATGATCTTTAAACGTCTCTGAAGCATTCCTGATTGAGGTTTTACTGCCATGGTCCGTCGTACCAAAGAGGAAGCTCAAGAAACCCGAAGCCAGATACTCGAAGCGGCAGAGAAAGCCTTTTATGAGCGGGGCGTAGCGCGCACGACGCTGGCGGATATCGCCACCCTGGCGGGGGTCACTCGTGGTGCCATTTACTGGCATTTCAGCAACAAGGCGGATCTGGTCCAGGCCATGCTCGACAGCCTGCATGAACCGCTGGATGAAATGGCCAGGGCGAGCGAAAGTGAAGAGGAAGTCGATCCGCTGGGTTGCATGCGCAAACTGCTGATTCATTTGTTTCATCAAGTTGCCCTGGACCCGAAGACCCGACGCATCAATGAGATTCTGTTTCACAAGTGCGAATTCACTGATGAAATGTGTGACCTGCGCCAGCAGCGCCGTACGGTCAGCCTGGATTGCAATGTGCGTATCGAACTGGCGTTGCGCAATGCGATGAAACGGGGCCAGCTCCCGGAAACACTCGACGCGGCCCGTGCGGCGATCAGCATTCATGCCTACATCGACGGCATTCTGTATCAATGGCTGCTGGCGCCTGACAGCTTCCAACTGCACGCCGAAGCCGAGCGTTGGGTCGATACCGGGCTGGACATGCTGCGCTTTAGCCCAAGCCTTCGACAAAATGCGTAATTGAGTCCGGTTGTGTCAACACTTTAGGCGAGCGAAGGTTCATTCTTTCTCTCGCCTTTTTGTCATGGGCTGCTTTTATATACGCATGCTGATTCGGTTGAAAGGTCGCGCGCCACGTATTTTGTAGGGGATTTGTTGCGCGTCTGTGAACGAGTGTGAGCGAGCTGTTTTCGAGGGCGCGGGGCGGTCAATCAACAGCATTGCTCTGATTCATCTTCACGATCTGCCGATTGCGCGGTCAGGCAAACGTATTGAATAGAGCGAGGGGGTTATCCGATCTGGATATCTACCAGGTAACTGTAAGGCGCTTTATTTGATGAGTTTTTCAACGTAGAGGTACAGTTTACGTGAGTGCTTCCGTATGAACTTACCTGGTGGTTCCACTTTGTGGTGTCAGGTGTGTAGTAGCCGTGTTTGACGTGAAGTTGAAATTCCGTCTCGATCATGAAGGCTTTGTCATAAGTGGTGTTGGAGCACAAGAAATGTCGCTTGGTATGTACTTTGTTTTCAGGGGTAGGGCTTCGATCTTTGAACTCGTATGTTGTTCTTTCACAGAAGTATGATGTTTCATAAGGTTCGATGAACCTCATTGAAGGAGGTCCGTCGGCACGGTTGCTGTTAGTGTCGAATAGTCCGAGTCCATCGGGTGTGTTGTTGGTGATGAAGTATATTGCCGCAATGATGTTTTCGTCTGAGTTGTCCTGGCTGTTAAATATATCCTCTTGGAGTGGTTTCGGGAGCATTGCCTGCAAGGGCGGGGCCCCGGCGGATGAACTGGATGTTATTTCGGCGGCGTGGCTGTGTTGGTTCCCCTTTATAATTGTTTGCACTGTTTTTGAGGGGGAGGGCTTGAGGTTGCTGAGTGAAGTAAAAAAGTAGACAGTTCATGCTGTAATCCTTGGCTTCTATGTTGTAAAAGATGGTTTTTCAGGTTTGCGTGTTGTTAAAGGGGGGGTAGGCCTACTAAATAGGCGTCGTTACTTTAGGTTCGGTATTATTCTTCTCCAATATGAACATCCAAGCAGTAGCTCTCTGGTGATCGTCCATCCTTGTGGTACTTCTTGGAAGATTCAGTGCGGTCCTCGTTTATGTTAATTCCTTTTGAGGAGGGTCTGTGTTGTAGGTTGTCTTTGTTAGGGGTTAGTTGTAGCGGGTTGAGTGTCGATGTTAGTGAGGGTGTTGAATGGTGAATATTATTTTCTAATTGTTATTGTTGGGTTGGAGCGGCTGTTGTTAATAAGGTTGCGATAAGTGGGTGGGGTGGTCGTTCTCGGTAATAAAAAAGCCCCGGCTCTTTCGAGTCGGGGCTTTTTCATTTCACTGTTGAAGCTTACATCGCCGGGTAGTCGATATAACCGACAGGCCCTTTGCCATAGAACAGTTCCGGGCGCGCTTCGTTCAACGGCGCATCGGCCTGCAGACGCGCTGGCAGGTCCGGGTTGGCAATGAAGGGCACGCCGAAGGCAACGGCGTCAGCCTTGCCGCTGGCCAGCCAGGCGTTGGCGCTGTCTTTGGTGAAGCGCTCGTTGGCGATGTACGGACCACCGAAGGCTTCTTTCAGGCGTGGGCCCAGGCTGTCACCGGCTTCTTTCTCACGGGAGCAGATGAAGGCGATACCACGTTTGCCCAGTTCGCGAGCGACGTAGGTGAAGGTTTCGGCCAGGTTGTCGTCGCCCATGTCATGGGAGTCGGCACGCGGTGCAAGGTGCACACCGACGCGGCCCGCGCCCCAGACTTCGATCGCGGCGTCGGTGACTTCCAGCAACAGGCGAGCGCGGTTTTCCAGGGAACCACCGTAGTTATCCGTACGCTGGTTGGTGCTGCTTTGCAGGAACTGGTCGAGCAGGTAACCGTTGGCACCGTGGATTTCCACGCCGTCGAAACCGGCGGCTTTGGCGTTTTCCGCGCCAACGCGGTAAGCGTCGACGATGTCGGCGATTTCAGCGGTTTCCAGTGCGCGCGGTGTCGGGTAGTCGGCCAGTGGGCGAACCAGGCTGACATGACCTTTTGGCTGGATGGCACTCGGTGCAACCGGGGCTTCGCCGTTCAGGTAGGAGGGGTGGGACACCCGGCCGACGTGCCACAGTTGCAGGAATATTTTACCGCCCGCGCCGTGGATGGCTTTAGTCACGTTGCTCCAGCCACGCACCTGATCGTTGGACCAGATGCCGGGGGTGTCCGGGTAGCCAACACCCATCGGCGTGACCGACGTGGCCTCGCTGAGAATCAGGCCGGCGGAGGCGCGCTGTACGTAGTACTCGGCCATCAGGGCGTTCGGCACACGGCCTTCATCGGCGCGGCAGCGGGTGAGTGGCGCCATGATGATGCGGTTTGCAAGCGTAAGGTCGCCGAGTGTGATCGGATCGAAAATAGTCGTCATGAGATACAACCCTCGTTAGTGATCAGTTCGTAGCAGGAGCCAGCTCGGCATTGCCGCTCTGACGGAAAGTAATCAGGGTCACCAGCAGCGCCATGACCGCCAGCGCCGCTGCCGCGAGGGGCACGCTGGTCAGGCCGAAACCGTGGGCGATGACGCTGCCGCCGACCCAGGCACCCAAGGCGTTGCCCAGGTTGAAAGCGCCAATGTTCAGGGTCGACACCAGGTTGGGTGCGGCCTTGCCGAAGGTCACCACGTTGACTTGCAACGCCGGTACGGCGGCGAAGGAGGCGGCAGCCCAGAGGAACAGGGTGATTTCGGTTGGAATCACCGCGACGCTGGTCCAGCTCAGGACGGTCGAGACCACGGCCATGGAAATGAACACGCCAATCAAGGTCGCGGCCAGGCGTTTGTCCGCCAGTTTGCCGCCGATGATGTTGCCCACCGTCAGACCGAGGCCGATCAGCAACAGCGTCCAGGTCACACCTTTTGGCGAGACGCCGGTGACGTCGCCCAGCAGCGGCGCGACGTAAGTGAAGAGGGTGAACATCGACGCGGAGAACAGCACCGTCATGCTCAACGACAGCCAGATCCCGGCACCGGTGAGGGCTGCCAGTTCGGCGCGCATGTCGAGCTTTTCTTCGTCACGTTTGGCCGGCAGGAAACGGATCAGGCCGATCAGCGCGATCACGCCAATCACGGTCACTGCCCAGAAGGTCGAACGCCAGCCGGCTTCCTGACCCAGTGCAGTGCCCAGCGGTACGCCGAGGACGTTGGCCAGGGTCAGGCCGGTGAACATCAGTGCGACCGCCGAAGCCCGCTTGTTGGCCGGCACCAGGCTTGCCGCCACCACCGAACCAATGCCGAAGAACGCACCGTGGCACAGGGCGGTGACGACACGGGCGAACATCAGCACGTTGTAGTCGCTGGCCATTGCACAGAGCAGGTTGCCGACGATGAAAATCCCCATCAACGCGACCAGTGCCGCCTTGCGCGGCAGCCTGGCGGTGGCCAGCGCCATGAACGGCGCACCGATGGCCACGCCCAGGGCGTAACCGGTCACCAGCCAGCCGGCACCGGGAATCGATACCCCGAGGTCAGCCGCCACGTCGGGCAGCAAACCCATGATGACGAACTCGGTGGTGCCGATGGCGAAGGCGCTCAAGGCCAGGATGAGGAGCGAGAGAGGCATTGTTGAATCCTTTTGGAGCTCGGGTCAGAGCTCTTTGCTGAGGGCATCGAGGAAGGCCTGAATGGTCTCCTCGTTGCGTTTGTAGAAGTGCCACTGGCCAACTTTCTGACTGCGGATCAGGCCCGCGCGGTGCAGGGTCGCCAGGTGTGCGGACACAGTCGACTGCGACAGGCCGCAGCGTTGATCGATTTGCCCGCAGCAGACGCCATAGTCGGTGCTGTGCTCTTGGTCGGGGAATTGGGTCGCGGGGTCTTTCAGCCAGTTGAGGATGTCTCGCCGTACTGGGTGTGCCAGGGCTTTTATTATTTCGTCGAGGTCAAGGGTGGACATGGCAGTGCTCGTGTTGGGTAAAACGTTATATCGCGATGAGGCGAACTTTAAATCGGTACTTCGCGATATACCAATATGATTTTGATCTGAGATCAGCTTGAATCGGTATATCGAGTTATAACGATATGAATGGCGCAGTGCTAAGCTACGCGCCATGAACTATCTCGCACATCTTCACCTCGGTGGCCAGCGTCCCGGTCAATTGCTCGGCAGTTTGTATGGCGATTTCGTCAAGGGGCGGCTGCAAGGGCAGTACGCGCCGGAGATCGAAGCGGCTATTGCGCTGCATCGCAGCATCGATGTGTTTACCGACCGCCATCCTCTGGTGGACACCGCGTTGTCGCGGTTTTCCATCACCCGCCGGCGTTATGCCGGGATTGTGCTCGACGTGTTTTTTGATCACTGCCTGGCGCGGGACTGGACGCTATACGCCGACCGGCCGCTTGCGCTGTTCACCTCGGATGTCTACCGCGTGCTGGCCGCCGAACCACAATTGCCAGGACGGTTGGCGCAGATCGCCCCGCACATGGCCGCGAATGACTGGCTGGGTTCCTATCGGGAGTTTGCGGTGCTGGACCAGGTGTTGCGGGGCATCTCACGGCGCCTGTCGCGACCCGAAGAACTGGCCGCCGCGATGCAGGAACTGGAGCGGTTGTATGAACCATTGAGCGAGGATTTTCGGCTGTTCTACCCGAAGTTGCAGGCATTCGCTGCAACGCCGCGAAGCTGATGTGTGAGCGAGCCTGCTCGCGATGAGGGCCTGACAGCCAACATTGTCGGTGACTGACGAACCGCTATCGCGAGCAGGGGATTTGCGTCAGGCGGCTATCGCAGGACGCAAAGGGCGTTGCTGTGTTTCTGGAACTGTCCCAAACAATGCCTTCTGCACGGCTTGTTGCGCCGCAAACGCCAGTGCCGCGCGTTCCTGGCCGTGGCTGGCAATCGGCTTGAGCAGATGAACCTCCACGTCGCCCTGATCGTTGGCAAACAGGCGCATCAGGTGCGAGAGCAAGTCGTCGTCCCCAATGAACGGAGCCAGAGAGTCGATCTCACCGTCGCGCAGGTAACGGATCGCCACCGGTTGCAACGCCACCTGCGCGTCGATGGCGGCAGACAGCAAGCGACCGTGAAAAGTGCGCAGGGCGCGGCCATCAGTGGTGGTGCCTTCGGGAAACATCAGCAGCGGATGGTCTTGCTCGAGGTGACGGCTCATTTGTTTGCGGATCAATTGGCTGTCGCCTGAACCGCGACGTATGAACAAGCTGCCGGCCTTGGCCGCCAACCAGCCCGCCACCGGCCAGGTACGCACTTCGGCCTTGGACAGGAACGACAGCGGTGTGAGCATGCCCAGCAAAGGGATATCGGTCCAGGACACGTGGTTGCTGACCCAAAGCATGGGTTGAGTGGGTAGTTCCCCGTGGACCGTCACGCGAAACGGCAAGGCGTTGCCCAGGCGTGCCATGAAAAATCGCGACCAGCGCTGGCGCCGCACCATCGAATGGGCGATCCCCATGCGTTCGAGCAGCCCGAACACGCTGGCCATGCTCAGGCCCAGCGCCACCACCACCAGCACCCGCGCGATCCGCGCGTACACCCGCAGCCGGCTCATTACACAGCCGCCTTGAAGTGCTTGGCGTAACGCGGGCAGAGTTCGTCGCGCTTGAGCAGGATGAACACGTCGGCGACCTGGAAGTCTTCATCCCAGCACGGCTCGCCGCAGATCTTCGCGCCCAGACGCATATACGCCTTGAGCAGCGGTGGCATTTCAGCGATCACGTTGGAGGGCACATCGAGGGATGGCAGCGGTTTCTTCGGCTCGGCGCGCAGGTGTTCGGTGCACAGGTAGCGTTCGCGCAGCCGCTGCATGATCGCCTGGGCCTGAATCCCGCCGTCCTGCATCGGGATGCTCGCGCAACCCATCAAATAGCTGTAGCCACCCTGATTCAGGACTTCGGCCAGTTCGCCCCAGAGCACGGCAATGGTGCCGCCGTTGCGGTAGGCCGGGTCGACGCAGGTACGGCCGATTTCCAGGATCGGGCCTTTGAGGTGCACCAGCCCGTGCAGGCTGAATTCTTCTTCACTGTAAAAACGCCCCAGGCTGCTGGCGGCCTGGTGGTCGAGCAAGCGAGTCGTGGCCACCAGGCGCCCGGTGTTCAGATCGCGTACGCCGATGTGGGCGCAGTGAACATCATAGTCGTCCATGTCCAGACCCAGCTCCGCGCCTTTGAGCTTGGCGTTGAACTCGCCGCTGAACACGTTGAAGCGCAGGGCCTGGGCTTCCTGCAAGGCACTGGCGCCGATCAGGCGTTCGGCTTGCAGGCGGCGTTCATTGCCGGTTTCGCTGATGCGGGCGATCTGAGTCATGGCGAATCTCCGTACGGGCTGCTCACCCGTCGTGGGTTGCAGTCGATCGACTTTGTTGTGCAAAGTCAGGCTATGTAGCCCCGGTGTCATCGCCATGAAGCTTTGGTGATGCTTGTGTGACAGCCCTTGAGGACCCGTTTATGCCATGGCAAGCCCTGTTGAATCGCGACCTGCGTCTGCCCGAAAACCCTGATCTGGCGGAGGGTTACGCCACATTGCTGCAGACGCTGGGCGCGGTGACGCCGTTCGAGCTGGCAGTGTGTGGCGGGCGAATGATGACAACGCCGGGCCAGGCATTCCTGGTGGGTTACCAGGCGGCATTGCGCATGTTATGGCCCAGTGCGCCGCTCAGCCTGGGGGCATTGTGTGCGACCGAACAGCGCAGCCTGCGCCCGGCAGACATGCAAACCCGCCTCACCGCGTTGCGCGTGAGCGGTCGCAAGGACTTCGTCACGGCTGGCGATGCGGCGGACTGGCTGTTGATCGCGGCGCGCAGCGAGTTGCAGGGCCAGTCTCCCCGATTACAGTTGGCGGTGGTGTATGCCGGTGAGCCGGGTGTGCGGGTGGAAAAACTGCCGGCGATCCCGTTGATGCCGGACATCAGTCATGGTCGCTTGCTGCTCGACAACGCCCAGTGCGAGTTGCTGGCCGGAGACGGCTGGGACGCATACGTCAAACCGTTCCGCACCCTTGAGGACATCTATGTGCTCAGCGCCATGACGGCCTGGTTGTACGGCATCGGTCAGGACAACGATTGGTCACAACCCCTTCGACTCAAGCTGCTGGCGTTGCTGGCTGGATGCGCCGAGGTCAGCCGTCAGCCACCGAACCATGGCGCCGGCCATGTGTTGTTGGGTGGTTTGTTTGCGCAGTTTGACGGGCTCAAGGCCGAGCTGAACCAGGCTTTTGCCGATGGCCCCCCGCACTGGGCGGCACTGTGGAAACGTGATCAGGCGGTGCTGGAGCTGGCGGCGGGGGCACGGGCCAAGCGGTTGGCCAAGGCGCTGGCGGGATTTTCGCTGAACTGAAGGGGCTCTTTGCGTGCAGCGACGCAACTTTTGACTGTCATCTATCTCGACTAGGCTCGCAGGGGTAATCCTTATGAGCGTCTGCCGTGTTCAAACGCCTGCCTCTGCTGTTTATGTTGCTGATCAGCCTTCCTGTTCCGGCAGAAAACTGGCCGACCGAACAATGGCAGCAAGGCCCACCGATCAGCAGCCCGGCGCTTCAGGCACTGGAAGCCTACGCCTTCACGCCGCGCGACGACGCGACCCGCAAAGGCATCCGCACCGACGCCTTGCTGGTGATCCGTGACGGGCAACGGATCTACGAACGCTACGCCGGACCGACCACCGCCGACACCCCGCACCTGACCTGGTCCATCAGCAAGAGCCTGATGGCCACGGTGCTCGGCGTGGCGTATGGCGAGGGCTTGTTCACTCTTCAGGACCCGGCGGTGAAGTTCTATCCGGCGCTGGAGAAACACCCGGCTATCACCCTGGCTGACCTGCTGCACTGGGCTTCGGGGCTGGACTGGCAGGAAGACTATGAGTACGCGCCGTTGAATTCCTCGGTGGTGGCCATGCTCTACACCCGTGGCCGTCGCGACATGGCCGGGTTCACCGCCGCGCAGGGTGAGTTCAGCGCGCCGGGCCAGGCGTTTCGTTACTCCAGCGGTGACAGCAACGTGTTGGCGGCGGCGTTGAAAAACATCGTCGGCGCGCAACGGTATCCCGATTTCCCCTGGACGGCGTTGTTCGACCCCTTGGGCATTCGCCATGCCGTGTGGGAAACCGACGCCAGCGGGACGTTTGTCGCTTCCTCCTATGCCTATTTGACCGCCCGTGATCTGGCGCGCGTCGGTTTGCTGATGCAGCGCGACGGCCGCTGGGGCGAGCGGCAATTGCTGCCCCGTGACTGGGTGGCGTTCAACCGCCAGCCATTCGCCCACTACAAGGCTTATCAGGATGAGGCCGTACCGGGCGGCCATTGGTGGCTCAACCGGGCAATCGACGGCGCACAGAAACCCTGGCCGGATGCCCCCGACGACACCTTTGCCGCGCTCGGGCATTGGGGCCAGGCGCTGTACGTGATCCCCAGCGAAAAACTGGTCATCGTGCGCTATGGCGACGACCGCGACGGCACCTATCAGCACAACGAATTGCTCAGGCGCGTGATGTCGGCGTTTGCTTCGAAGGTGCAGCCATGAATGTGCGTAATGCCCTGCGACAGCTGTTGTTGGTGCTGGTGGTTGTGCTGCTGGGCGGGGTCTGGCTGAAACGTGTCGAGTTGAGGGACTTTCCCGAGATCCTCAGTGCCTACACTGCCAAGGAGTATTGTTCGTGCCGGTATGTGGCGCGCAGCCCGGCAGACTATTGTCGGGGCTATGTGAAGCAGTACTTGCCCGTCAGTGATTTTGTCGATGAGGGGCAAGGCCAGCGGGTGACGGTCACCGGCATGGGCCGCAGCAGCACGGCGGCGTGGCTCGGCGAGCGGCAGGGCTGTCGTTTGCTGCCCTGACACGACCGATCAATCGAAGGTTTGCAACGACGCTGACTCAGGCTAAGGTTCGGCCCAGGTTTATTTGTCCATGAGTGTGTATGTTCAGCCCGTTTCGTTCCAAAGCCTTTGCCTTCCTGCTGCTGGCCTGTGGCTCCGTGCCGGCCCACGCCGACTGGTATCTGGACGGCGAGTCTTCGCGCCTGTCCTTTGTCACCACCAAAAACGCCCATGTCGCCGAAGTTCAACGCTTCCTGGTGCTGCACGGCAAGGTCGACGCCAAAGGCCTGGCGCAGGTGCAAATCGAGCTGGACTCGATCAACAGCGGTATTCCCCTGCGCGATGAACGCATGCGCAAAGCGCTGTTCGAGATCAAGGCCTTCCCGGAGGCGTTGATCAGTGCGCAAATTGATCTGCGGCCGATCAACGACCTGGCGTCCGGCGCACAGCTGGAATTGCGTTTGCCGCTCACTGTCAGCCTTCACGGCAAGCAACACGATTACAACGCCGAGTTGCTGGCGACGCGGCTGGATGACCGGCGTTTTCAAGTGGTGACCCTGGAGCCGTTGGTACTCAACGCCAAGGATTTCGACCTGGCACCGGGGGTGGAGACGCTGCGCACGCTAGCCGGGGTCTCGGCCATCAGCCTGTCGGTGCCGGTGGGTGCGGTACTGATTTTCACGGCGCGCTGAGATGGCTGGGGCGGTATTTCCATGGCGCGAAGGCAACCGCTTCGAGCTGATGATCGACGGCCCGCAATTCTTCCCGCGCATGCTGGTGGCGATTGCGCGGGCACAAGAACAGGTTGAACTGGAGCTGTACCTGGTGGAAGCGGGGGCCTGCGCCGAAGCCATGGTCCAGGCGCTGGTGCAGGCGGCCGAGCGCGGGGTGCGGGTGCGTTGCCTGTTCGATGATTACGGCAGCCTGGCGTTTACCCTGAGCCTGCGGCGGCGGTTGATGGAGGCCGGCGTCGAACTGCGTTTCTACAATCGCCTGAACTGGCGGCGCTGGGTGCGCAACCTGTATCGAGATCACCGCAAATTGCTGTTGGTCGATCAGGAACTGGCGGTGGTCGGTGGCACGGGAGTGACGGACGAGTTCTGGACGCCCGGCCAGGCCACCAGTGAGTGGCACGAAGTGATGGTGGAAATCGTCGGCCCGCTGGTACTCGACTGGCAGTTGCTGTTCGACCGCCAATGGATTGCCAACCGCCATCGCCGCGCCTGGAAACCCTCCTCGCATTTCGGGTTACCGCGCCTGCCGCGAGTGCCGTCGGTGGGCGAGGGCATGGGCCGGGTGGCCTATGCCGACGCCCGCCAGCATCGGGACATCCTGCAATCGCTGTTTCGGGCGATCAACAGCGGCCAGCGGCGGATCTGGCTGGCTACGCCGTATTTTCTGCCGACCTGGAAAGTCCGCCGTTCACTGCGTAAGGCCGCCCTGCGAGGCATCGACGTGCGCCTGCTGTTGACCGGGCCGCGCACCGATCACCCGTCGGTGCGTTACGCCGGGCACCGTTATTACCCACGGCTGCTGAAGGCCGGGGTAAAAATTTTTGAGTACCAGCCGTGTTTCCTGCACCTGAAAATGGTCCTGATCGATGACTGGGTGAGTATCGGCTCGTGCAATTTCGATCACTGGAATTTGCGCTTCAACCTGGAAGCCAACCTGGAAGCCCTCGACCCAGCACTGACGCGGGCGGTGGCGGCGAGTTTCGAGCATGACTTTGCCTTGAGCCAGCTCGTCAGCCTGGAAGAATGGCAACGCCGGCCGTTGTGGCGGCGGGTCAAGCAGCGGGTATGGGGATGGGTGGACCGGGTGGTGGTGAATCTGCTGGATCGGCGGGGCTGAACCAAACACCTATAACCAATGTGGGAGCGGGCTTGCTCGCGAAAGCGGTCTGACATTCAGCATTAGTATTGAATGTTTTAAGCCGTTTTCGCGAGCAAGCCCGCTCCCACAGGGACTTCATGTAACTTCGGGGGTTAGAGCAGTTCGAAGCTCTGCTGCGTCACGTTCTGGGAGTCCAGGCCGATCTGCACGTTGAACTTGCCTGGCTCTGCCGCGTACTTGAGCTGGGAGTTGTAGAACTTAAGGTCGGCCTCTTCGAGGGTGAAGTGGATGACTCTCTGTTCGCCGGCCTTGAGCATCACTTTCTGGAAGTTCTTCAGTTCCTTGAGTGGGCGGATCATCGAGCCGGTGACGTCCTGGATGTACAACTGCACCACGGTTTCGCCGTCACGCTTGCCGGTGTTTTTAACCGTCACGCTGGCGTCGAGTTTGCCGCTCTTGTTCAGCGTGGTTGACGACAGCGCCATGTCCGACAGGCTGAACGTGGTGTAACTCAGGCCGTAGCCGAACGGGTACAGGGGACCGGTGGTGTCATCGAAGTACTGCGAGGTGTAGTTGCCCGGTTTGCCCGGCGTGAATGGCCGGCCGATGCTCAGGTGGTTGTAGTAGGTTGGAATCTGCCCGACCGAACGTGGGAAGGTGATTGGCAGTTTGCCCGACGGGTTGTAGTCGCCGAACAGCACGTCGGCAATCGCATTACCGCCTTCGGTGCCGCTGAACCAGGTTTCGAGGATCGCGTCAGCCTGTTCGTTCTCTTCGAGAATCGACAGCGGACGGCCGTTCATCAGTACCAGCACCAACGGTTTGCCAGTGGCCTTGAGGGCCTTGATCAGTTCGCGCTGGTTGGCCGGGATGTTCAGGTCGGTACGGCTCGACGATTCGTGGGACATACCCCGCGACTCGCCCACGGCCGCCACGACCACATCGGCCTGTTGCGCGGCTTTCACCGCTTCCTCGAGCAGGGTTTGCGCCGGGCGCGGGTCATCCACGACTTCCGGGGCATCGAAGTTGAGGAAGTTCAGGTAACCGACGATCTTCGGGTCCGAGGTGATGTTGGCGCCACGGGCGTAGATCAGCGTGGACTGCGCGCCCAAGGCGTTAGTCATGCCGTCGAACAGCGTGACCGATTGTGCCGGCCGGCCGGCAGCGGCCCAACTGCCCATCATGTCGATCGGCGCCTTGGCCAGCGGGCCGACCAGCGCGATTTTCGCGGACTTCTTCAGCGGCAGGGTTTCACCCTGGTTCTTCAGCAGTACCAGGCTGCGACGCGCAACGTCACGGGCTTCGGTGCGGTGCAGGCGGCTGTCGGCATAGGTGTCGGCCGGGTCATCCTCGGCCTTGCCGATCCGCACGTACGGGTCCTTGAACAGGCCCATGTCGTACTTGGCGCCAAGCACTTCACGCACGGCGTTGTCGATGTCGCTTTGCTGGATCTCGCCGGATTTCAACAGCCCCGGCAGTTCCTTGCCGTAGAGGGTGTCGTTCATGCTCATGTCGATGCCGGCCTTGATCGCCAGCTTCGCGGCTTCGCGACCGTCGCGGGCGACGCCGTGATTGATCAGCTCGAAAATCGCACCGTGGTCGCTGACCGCCAGGCCTTTGAAGCCCCATTCCTTGCGCAACAGGTCGTTCATCAGCCAGGTGTTGGCGGTGGCCGGTATGCCGTTGATCGAGTTCAGGGCGACCATCACCCCGCCCGCGCCAGCATCAATCGCTGCGCGGTACGGTGGCAAGTAGTCCTGGTACATTTTCGCCGGGCTCATGTCGACGATGTTGTAGTCGCGCCCCCCCTCGACGGCACCGTACAGGGCGAAGTGCTTGACGCTGGCCATGATGTTTTCGGCCGCAATCGCGCCGGGGCCCTGGTAGGCCTTGACCATCACTTTGGCGATACGCGAAACCAGGTAAGTGTCTTCGCCAAAACCTTCAGAGGTGCGGCCCCAGCGAGGGTCACGGGAGATGTCGACCATCGGTGCGAAGGTGAGGTCGAGGCTGTCAGACGCAGCTTCCCTGGCGGCGATGCGCCCGCTCAGGCCAATGGCGTCCATGTCCCAGCTCGAGGCCAGGGCCAGGGGGATCGGGAAAATGGTCCGGTGGCCGTGGATCACGTCGTAGGCGAAGAACATCGGGATCTTCAACCGGCTGCGCATGGCCGCGTCCTGCATCGGACGGTTTTCCGGGCGGGTGATGGAGTTGAACGTGCCACCGATCCGGCCGGCGGCGATTTCCTTGCGGATCAGCTCGCGGGGCATTTCCGGGCCGATGCTGATCAGGCGTAACTGTCCGATCTTTTCATCGAGGGTCATCTGCTTCATCAGGTTGCTGACGAAAGCGTCCTTGTTCTCAATGGGTGCGGGCGTGGTGGCGGCCAATACAGAGTGACTGGCCAGACCGATGGCAAGGCCCAGCAAACACAGCTTCTTCATGAATAGTGATCTCAAAAGCCTTAACGGACGCCGTGGTTACGCGCCGGTCAGCCAAAAATTAGGGAGCGTCTGTTGTTGTTCGTATAAATGCAGCAAACTTCTGAACGCTTTTCGCGCTGGCATCTTTTAGCCGATTGGTTCGATGCAATCCAGTGGCGGGGGCAGATTATGCCCCAAACGCTCAAGGGGCATACACCTGCGAAGACCAAGGACTTGGGGCGCGTGTTTTCAAAGGCAGCAGACGATAACAATAATGAATGAGCATTCCTGATCATGGCGTTACTGGCAGAACACGAACAACGCAAGGTCGCCGAGGCGATTGCACGGGTGGAGCAAGATACCGATGCCGAGCTGGTCACGGTGCTGGCCGCACGGGCTGACGATTACGCCTACATCCCGCTGCTGTGGGCCAGCCTGGTGGCACTGGTGGTACCGGGCCTGGTGCATATCGCCACTGGCTGGATGAGCATGCACCTGTTGCTGCTGGTGCAATGGATCAGCTTCATCGTGCTGTGCCTGGTGTTCCGTATTCCGACCGTCACCACGCACCTGATTCCACGCTCGGTGCGCCATTGGCGCGCCTCGAACCTGGCGCGCCGGCAGTTTCTGGAGCAGAACCTGCACCACACAGTGGGCAGCACCGGGATGCTGATTTTCGTCTGCGAAGCCGAGCGCTACGTGGAGATCCTGGTGGATGAAGGCATTTCCCGGCGCGTGGACAACACCTGCTGGGCCCCGATCGTTGCCCACTTCACCCGGCAGGTGAAACAGGGCCAGACCTTGCAGGGCTTCGTGACCTGCATCGAGGCCTGTGGCGAGCTGCTCAAGGTGCATGTGCCGGTGACCCATGTGCGCAATGAGTTGCCGAACCGGTTGGTGGTGTTGGGCTAGGACTCAGAATGTTCGTTCGGCTTGAGACCCCCCCCTCACCCTAACCCTCTCCCCAAGGGGCGAGGGGACTGACCGAGTTGTTTGGTCGAGCTACAGCGACCTGAAATATTGAGCCGAACTCAGGTCTTGAAAAGCTTGAAGATCTGCTCTCTTCCCCCCCTCTCCCCACTGAGGAGAGGGGGGTTTCAAACCGTTGGGTAAATAACTGCGTGTCCCGACGCCCCATCCCCCCTAAAATACCCGCCATTCCCCGATCCGCATCGCCCGAGGCGTTTTCTACATGTCCGTTACCGCAACTCCCGCCAGCCTCACGCCGGATCATCACGCGCAATTCATCGAGCTGCTGCAAGGCAGCCTGGCCGAGAACGCCTTCATCAAACTGGTGCTGGCCAAGTACGTGGGGGCCGAAGCGGATTTGCAGCGCATCATCATCAAGCAACTGACAGTCAAGGAGCAGGCGTGCCTGTCCTTCGTCTATCGCTACAAGACGCGCGACATCACCAAGAACTTCCCGCTTGAAGAGGGCGTGGCGACGATTGCCGCGTTGTTGCCGCAAGCGTTCAAGAACGCCCACCTGCTGTCGTTGACCGATGAAGCACAACTTGAGTACAGCAAAAAGGGCAAGAGCTCGCTGTTCAAGAGCAAGCCCCAACAACTGCGTGAAGTGCCGTCCGCCGAGCACAACCGCGAGAAGAACCGCTTCCTGGACCTGGCCCGGCCGTTCCTCGCCGACCTGGGCGTGACCAACAAGCAGCACGAGTTGATCCCGGCGATGTCGCGCAAGTGGAAGCAGATCAACAAGTTCATCGAAGTCTTCAGCCATGCGTTGACGTCTTCACCGCTGGCGCTGGATAAACCGGTGCGGGTGGCGGACTTCGGCTCGGGCAAGGGCTACCTGACCTTCGCCATTCACGATTACCTGCGCAACACCTTGAAGGCCGAGGGCGTGGTCACCGGTGTCGAGCTGCGCGAAGACATGGTCACCCTGTGCAACACCGCCGCCGCACGCCTGGAGTATCCGGGGCTGGTGTTCAAATGTGGTGATGTGCGCAGCGTGGCGCCGAGCGAGCTGGACGTGATGATCGCCCTGCATGCCTGTGATATCGCCACCGACTATGCGATCCACACCGGCATTCGCTCGGGCGCTGCGATCATCATGTGCTCGCCGTGCTGCCACAAGCAGATCCGCTTGCAAATCCAGAGCCCGGCGTTGCTCAAGCCGATGCTGCAATACGGTTTGCACCTCGGCCAGCAGGCTGAAATGGTTACCGACAGTTTACGGGCGCTGTTCCTTGAAGCGTGCGGTTATGAAACCAAGGTGTTCGAGTTCATCTCCCTGGACCACACCAACAAGAACAAGATGATCCTGGCGGTCAAGCGTGCGGAGCCGGTGGACCCGGCCCAGCTGTTGGTGAAGATTCAGGAGCTGAAGGATTTCTACCACATCAGCGAGCATTGCCTCGAAACCCTGTTGCGGGCTGACGGTTACCTCTGAACTCCTGTGGGAGCGGGCTTGCTCGCGAAGGCGGTGTGTCAGTCAACCTGGATGTTGAATGTTACGGCCCCTTCGCGAGCAAGCCCGCTCCCACATGGGGTTTTATTGCAGTCTTGCGCCCGAGCATCACCGTGACGATTACTCCGGCGGCGAACAGCCAGGTGATCGGCTCGATGTGTTCGCCGAAGAACAACGCCGAGAACGCGATGGTGAAGAAGATTTGCAGCAACTGGATCTGACTCACCCGGGCGATGCCACCCATGGCCAACCCGGCGTACCAGGCGAAGAAACCGATGAACTGCGAGAACAGCGACACGTAGCCGAAGGCCCACCAGGTTTTCGCCGAAATCTCGCCCTGGTGTTGTAGTGCCAGGTAAATCACCGGGCCAATCAACAGCGGCGTCGACAGCACCAGCGCCCAGCAGATTACCTGCCAGCCGCCCATCTCCCTGGCCAACCGGCCACCTTCGGCATACCCCAGGCCACCCACGGCAATCGCCCCAAGCATCAGCCAGTCACCGGCCTGAATGCTGCCAGCGCCGCTGATCAGCGCATAACCCAGCACCAACGCACTGCCCAGCGCGGCGCAGGCCCAGAAGGCTTTCGACGGTCGCTCATGGGACAACCACGCGGCATACAGCGCGACGCACAGCGGCTGCAACCCGTTGACCAGCGCACCGTGGGACGCGGGCAGGGTTTGCATGGCCCAGGCCGAGAGCACCGGGAAGCCCAGAATCACCCCGGCAATCACCAGGGCCAGGCCTTTGATTTGTTTCCAGGTCGGCCATTTCTCCCGGCGCCAGAGCAGCAACATCGCCGCCGGAATCGCCGCGAACAAGGCGCGGCCCAGACCGTTGAGCAACGGGTGGATTTCCTGCACGACGATCCGTGTGAAGGGCAGGGTCAGGCTGAAAATGACGACGCCGAGCAGGCCGAGGGCCATGCCGGTGTTTTCGCGCGAGGACATAAACGGCAACCAGAATTCAGGGTGGCGGGAGTGTTTTCATCTAGCCATAAACCTTGGGCGCAGCGCTGCTACAGCTAGACACAGAGTTACACGTACAGTTTTGAAGTACAGCACCGACCCCGTGGCGAGGGAGCTTGCTCCCGCTCGGCTGCGTAGCAGTCGTAAGAAGCTTGACGCGGTTTGTCTGAAATACAGCGGTGCATGGTTTTGGGGCCGCTACGCGACCCAGCGGGAGCAAGCTCCCTCGCCACAGAACCACCTTTGGACCACACATGTGATTCGCTGCTCGTAGTAGGCGGTTATTACCCGGTCATGCGGATTCGGACTACCTTGAATACTCTTGCTTGCCCACGTATTTCCCAGAGGAGTCATCCCCATGGCCGCGAAAAAGATTCTGATGCTGGTTGGCGATTACGTCGAAGACTACGAAGTGATGGTGCCGTTTCAGGCGCTGTTGATGGTCGGCCACACGGTGCACGCGGTGTGCCCGGGCAAAACTGCCGGGCAAACCGTACGTACGGCAATCCATGACTTTGAAGGCGACCAGACCTACAGCGAAAAACCCGGTCACCTGTTCGCCCTGAACTTCGATTTCGCCAAGGTCGATGCCGCAGATTACGACGCGTTGCTGGTGCCGGGCGGTCGTGCGCCGGAGTACCTGCGGTTGAATGAAAACGTCCTGCAATTGGTGCAATCCTTCGACAAGGCCGGCAAGCCGATTGCTGCCGTGTGCCATGGTGCGCAGTTGCTGGCGGCGGCGGGGATTCTTGAAGGTCGCGAATGCAGCGCTTACCCGGCCTGTGCGCCGGAAGTGCGGCTGGCCGGTGGTACGTTCATCGATATCCCGGTGACGCAAGGTCACGTTCAGGGCAATCTGGCGACCGCGCCGGCGTGGCCCGCGCACCCGCATTGGCTGGCCGGTTTCCTTGGGCTGCTGGGCACCAAAATCACCTTGTAAATGCAGGCCTGCCCATGTGCGAACTCTATGTCAAAGCCGACCCGATTCTGTACGAGTCACGCTCGCGTTCGCTGCGTATTTGCGGGGTGGTGACGACCTTGCGCCTGGAGAACCAGTTTTGGGACATCCTCAGCGAGATCGCCGAAGTCGACGGCATGACCACCAATCAACTGGTGGCCAAGCTCTATGAAGAAGTGATGGACTATCGCGGGGAAGTGGTGAATTTCGCTTCGTTCCTGCGGGTCAGTTGTACCCGTTACCTGAGTCAGCGACGGGGCGCGGCGCCGCCATTGTCGGTGGTGCGGGCGGCGGCTAGCTAAATAGCTGAGGCCGCGTCGACGCCATCGTCGGAACGCCGCGCGGAGCACGCTCGTTCCCACAGGATTCTCGGGTATTCACACTACTGTGATCACGCTGAGGTCCGCTGCGGGGCGAGCCTGCTCGCGATGGCGTCGGAGCCGAAAGCACACATCCCGGATCAGAAGAACCGCGTCACGCTGACCTTGGCATTTCGGCCCTGGGTGTAGGCGCGGTCGCCGCTGAGGGCCGGACGGAATTCGCTGTTGAACAGGTTATCGACCGTCAGGTTGACCTCGGTGCCCTTGAGGTACGGCTGCTGCGGTTTCCAGTTGGCGAAGAGTCCCTGGGTGTTATAGCTGTCGTTGGGGTACTGGTCGTAGAACACGTCGCCGACGGTGTTTTTACCCGAACCATAGCTGTCGCTCGGCAGGCGGTCGGTCTTGCGCACGAACTCGCCCTGCCAGCCGACCTGGGCATCCCACGTCGGGATCTTCACGCCCAGTACGGCAATCCATTTCGCGGGCGGAATGTCCCGCGCCCAGACGTCCGGCCCCCATGGGTTGGTGTAGGCGCCTTCATGCTTGCCGCTGATCCATGAGTAAGACAGCGAGCCGAACAGGTAGGTGGAGTCGTAGAAGCTTTCGACTTCGAAGCCCTTGATGGTCAGCGAACCGATGTTGCGGTAGTTGCCCATCGGCCCCATGCCCTTGCAATCCGAGGCGATGGTGCCGCCCTTGATGGCCTGGTTCTGGCAGCCGACGCCGGTGGCCTTGAAGATTTCGTCGTCGATTTTGTTGCGAAACAGCGTGGTGCGGATCTGCACGCTGTCACGGTCGGTGAAGACGTTGGCGAAGCTGGTGATGTTACCGGCCCGCAACGCGGTGATGCGTTCGGGGTCCAGGTCGGTGCTGGTGGCGGTGCGGCTGCCCAGGCCCTGGACTTCGTACTGCTCGTCGATGACCGGTGCACGCCAGGTTTTGCTGTAGTCGGCGAACAGCGCGACATTCGGTGTCACCTTCCAGAACGCGGACAGACGCGGCGACCAACCGGTGTAGGTCTGGTCGCTGTAGTCGTGGCCGAAGCTCGGTTTGGGGTTGTTGTAGTACGGCGCCTCGTTGGCCTCGCCACGGTTGCGTACGTGGTCGTAGCGCAGGGACGGGGTCAGGGTGAAGTCGCCCAGGGTAATGGCGTCCTGAATGTAGAAGGCGTTGGCGTCGACCTTGCCCTGCGGCATGAAACTCGGCTGGAAGTGACCGTAGTTGTACTTGGGCGTGTTGTAGAGCTTGCCCGGCATCCACATTTCGGTTTCACGCTGGTGCTTGCGGATCTGGACGCCGGTGGTCACGGCGTGCTCCAGCGGGCCGGTGGCAAACAGGCTGATGTTGCGCAGTTCGAGGATGCGGTCCTTGTAGGCCGTGTCCATTTTTCGGCCGCCGGTGGCAGTCTGGTAAAACGCCGTTTCACCGCGCTCGTCGGTCTGATCGGTATTGGATTCCGAGTAGCTGAGCTTGAAGTCCACCAGCGGGTTGTCCAGGGGCTGGTACAGGTATTTGCTCGACCAGGTGGTGTCGGTCGTCTGACGGTTCGCGAGGAAACGCTTCAGGGCATTCTTGTAGCCGTAACGGTCGATGGCGTACTGATTGGGTGGCGCCGGGAAGCTGGCGGACGAAAACGGCGTCCAGCGTTCGCTTTGCGAACGCGAGTAGGAGACGCCGACGCTGTGCTCGTCGTTGAGGTGAAAGTTGAGCTTGAACAACTGGCCATCCAGGTCCTGGGCACTGTTGGGCAGGCGCTGGGGATTGACCGGGTATTCATGGTCCGGGTCATCGATTTTCGCGGCCAGTTTCATGTCGCCGCCATCGCGCTTGGTCAGGTACACCAGCGCATCGGCGCGGCCATCGTCGGTGCGCCCGTACAAGGCCGAGCTGTAAACCTGCTGATGGTCGTTGCTGGAGTAGCCGTACTTGACCATCGCGCCGGAGTTGCGTCCGTCCTTGAGCATGTCCGGCGCGTCTTTGGTTTCCATGTGCACGGTGCCGCCGAAACCGCCGTTACCGCTGGAGGCCGAGTGCGGACCTTTTTCGACTTCGATGCTTTTGATCAGCTCCGGCTCGATGAAGATCGTGCCTTGCTGGTAGCGCTCGAAACCGCTTTTGGTTGCGCCGTCGACGGTCAGCGGCACGTCTTCCGCGTCGCCCAGGCCCCAGATGTTGATGGTCTGGCCACCGGGTTTCATCGAGCCGCCCATGGACACGCCGGGCAGGGTCGCCAGCAGGCTGGGAATGTTGTTCGGCTGGTGGCGGTCGATGTCGGCCTGGCTCAGCGTCGAGCGGCCGACGGTGCTGGAGTCGACTTCGGTGCCGGTGCCGATCACGCTCTGGGCGTCGAGTTGCAGGGAGCCGCCGCTGCTGGTGGTGCTGTCTTCCTGTGGGCGCACGACGTAGGTCTGGTCGATTTTGATCAGGCTGAAATTGCTCTTGTCCAGCAACTGGCGAATCGCCGTTTCAGGGCTGAAGTTGCCGTCGATGGCCGGGGCCTTGACGTTGCGCAGCAGTTCTTCATCGAACAGTAACTGGATCTTCGCCTGCTGGGCGATCTGGCTCAGCGAGCTGGCCAGCGGTTGGGCCGGCAGGTGCAGGCTGATCGATTCGGCATGGGCGTTGAGGCTGAACGCCAGGCAGGTGGCGATCAGGGTCGGCCTGATGCACAGGTGCTGGAAGTGATGAGACGCGCGAAACATTAAATCCCCCAGGGCGGCCAAAGGCCAAAAAGGCGTACGTGAACAACGCAGACGGGAGGAAGACGCGGCAGTGAAAAAAAACCTCACATGCAAATGAAAAATATTCGCATGTGGGTTTATCGGCGGGCTTCGATTCGTACCTGACCGTCGGCCAGGGTCACGGTTTTTACCGGGATCAGTGCTGGCAGCGCTTTGATCAGCGCGTCCGGATCGTTCACATCGAGATTGCCCGAGACCTTGAAACGTCCCAGCGAACCGTCGGCCAGCAGCACCGGCTTGGCGCGGTAGAGGTTCAGCTCGTCAACCAGGCTGGCCAGTTCACGGTTGCGAAACGCCAGGTGGCCGCTGCGCCAGTCCGCCACCGTACCGTCGCCCAGGGTTTGCTGTTGCAGCGTGCCCTTGAGGTAGTTGTAACTGGCCTGTTGCTGCGCGCCGAGCAAGGTCGATGCCACGGTTTTGTTGTTCGGCGTGAACGCGACCTGACCGTGAGCGACGCTGACGACGAGTTGCTGTTGACCGCGACGCACATCGAACCCGGTGCCGACCACTCGCACAGTGGCGTCACCGGCGTGCACCCACAGCGGGCGTTCCTTGTCCGGGGCGACGTCGAGGTAGACCTGACCCTGTTCAAGGTAAATATTGCGTTGAAGGTTGTTGAAGTCGATGCGCAGCCGGGTGTTGGCATTGACGTACAAAGTGGTGCCGTCGGGCAGGTTGAAGGTGCGCGAGCCTTTGGCCTGCGCCGCGACCTGGCGTTCATAAGCGGCATAGGGCGTGCCCAGGTTGAGCGTCAACACGGCGCAGACCAGTGCTGCGGCAATCGCCAGGGTCGGGCGCCAGGACGGGGTTTTTCGCACGGGCAGCGGCACCGGTTTGTCGAGTTGCTGCAACTCGGCAAGGTCGGCCCACAGTTGTTCGAACTCGGCATAGGCCCTGGCATGCGCAGGTTCGTTCATCCAGCGACCGAACGCTTTACGGGTGTCGCGGCGGTGGTCGTTGCGGTTGCGCGCGAACCAGCTGGCGGCCTGGGCATCGACGCTGTTGCTGTCGATGTCGTTGTCGCGCTCGATGCCGGGAAGGCGGGTCATTCTGGCTGCTCCATGCCGTTCTCTCGTTGTAGGCGCTGCTTGCAATGCAACAGGGCAAAGGCAATGTGTTTTTCCACCATGCTGATGGAAATCCCCATGCGCGCAGCAATCTGCGCCTGGCTCAAGCCTTCGAAGCGGTGCAGCATAAGGGCTTCGCGGCGGCGGGGCGAGAGTTCGGCAAGGACTTCTTTCAACTGTTCGAGGCGTTGCAGGCGTTGAGCGGCGGCCATGGGGTCGTTTTTTCCGTCACAGGCAGGTTCCGCGTCGCTTTGGGCGTGCTCGTCGTGAACCCCGTGGCGGACTTTTTGCCGACGCCAGTGATCACGCAAGACGTTGCGCGCCATCTGGAACAAAAAGGCACGTGGCTGTTCGACCTTGGCCCGGTCGCGGTAATCGAGCCATTGGGTGAAGACGTCCTGGGTCATGTCTGCCGCGTCACTGGCGTTGTCCGTGCGTTTGCGCAGGTAATGCAGAATGTCTGCATAGAACCCGCGAAACGAGTCCGCCGACAGTGGGTCGGGCTTGAGGAGAGACATGGATATCCTTCTTGACGAAGCAGGTGCAGAAAAGTCGCGAATGATATCGAGAATTATTGCTATTTGTCTCCTGGCAAATAAACGCTTTATCAGGGAAGTGGATAAACGCCGCAGACGGTCTTTACTCACTGGGCATCCTTCACGCCCGATCAATCGACAGGAGTAGACGCATGTCCGGATGGTATGAGTTGAGTAAAAGCAGCAATGGCCAGTTCCGCTTTGTCCTGAAGGCAGCCAATGCCGAGACCATTCTCACCAGCGAGCTGTACACCACGCGCGCCGCCGCCGATGGCGGCATTGCGTCCGTCCAGACCAACAGCCCGCTGGATGAACGCTACGACAAGAAGACCACCAAGGATGGTCATCCGTACTTCAACCTCAAGGCGGCCAATCATCAAATCATCGGCAGCAGCGAGTCGTATTCTTCCGAAGCGGCACGGGATAAAGGCATCGCCAGCGTCAAGACCAACGGCCCGACCACGGTGATCAAGGACAAGACCTTGCCGGTGCTGTGAAGGCCCGGAAAATGATCGTTCCGTTGTGGGAGTGGGCCGGGCGGCGTTCTGATGCTCGCGAAAGCGGTTTTAACTTCAACATTTTCGTTGATTGTTAAGCCGTCTTCGCGAGCAAGCCCGCTCCCACACTTATCTGGTGTGTGCTGAAGATCAGCGCAAGGTTTTCAGCAACGCTTGCAGCTGATTGCACCCGGCTTCACCCAGCGGGAACACCGGCAGGCGTGGATCACCCACTTCCAGCCCGGTCATGCGCAGGCCGGCCTTGATGGTCGCCGGCAAACCACCCTTGAGGATGAAATCCAGCAGCGGCAATTGGCGGTAGAACAGCTCCCGCGCCTTGCCCAGATCATTGGCCAGCACGGCTTGATACAGGTCGCCGTTGAGCTGCGGGATCAGGTTCGGCGCGGCAGTGCACCAACCTTTGGCACCGGCCGCGAAGGCTTCCAGCGCAAGTGGGTTGCAACCGTTGTAGAACGGCACCTGACCGTCGCCCAGCAGTTGCAGTTTGTGCATGCGCTGGATGTCGCCAGTGCTTTCCTTGACCATGGTCACGTTTTCCACGGCGTTGAAAATCCGCAGGATCAGCTCCACCGACATATCGGTGCCGCTGGTGGCCGGGTTGTTGTAGAGCATGATCGGCACGCCGACGCTTTCGCCGATGGCGCGGTAGTGAGCCAGGATTTCCGCTTCGCTGAGCTTCCAGTAGGACGCTGGCAGCACCATCACTACGTCCGCACCGTGAGCTTCGGCGAAACGTGCACGACGCACGGCTTTGGCGGTGGTCAGGTCGGACACGCTGACGATGGTCGGCACGCGTTTGGCCACATGTTTGATGCTGAACTCGCTGACCGTGTCCCACTCCGCATCGCTCAGGTAAGCGCCTTCGCCGGTGCTGCCCAGCGGGGCGATGGCGTGTACGCCGCTGTCGATCAGGCGGTCGATGGAGCGGCCCAGTGCGTCGAGGTCCAGCGCCTCGCCGTTGGCGCTGAACGGGGTGATGGTGTAGCCGATGATGCCGTGAATAGATGGGTTAGACATGCTGTCTCTCCATTGAGCAAATGAGTGGGTTCAGTTCAGGCAATCGGCGTGTTGACGCAGGTTCTGCCGAGCGTAGTAGTTGAACGCGGCACCGTGGCGCTTGGGCTTGGAAATCCAGCCATGGGCTTCGCGGCCCAAGGCCGGCAGAATCGGTTTGACCTCACCGGCCGACATGGCCAGCAACTGCAACTTGGCGGCGCGCTCGATCAATTGCGCGATGACACAGGCTTCCTCGATGGTCCGCCCGGTCGACAGTTGACCATGGTGGGAAAGCAGAATCGCGCGTTTGTCGCCCAGGGCCCCAGCGATGATTTCACCTTCTTCATTACCCACCGGCACACCCGGCCAGGCTTCCAGGAACGCGCAATCTTCGTAGAGCGGGCAGAGGTCCATGTGGGAGATTTCCAGCGGCACTTCCAGCATCGACAGCGCCGCCACGTGGGTCGGATGGGTGTGGATGATGCAGTTCACGTCCGGGCGGGCGCGGTACACCCAGCTGTGGAAACGGTTGGCCGGGTTCGGCATGCCGTGACCTTCCAGTACCTCTAGGTCTTCGTTGACCAGCAGCAGGTTGCTCGCGGTGATTTCATCGAAACCCAGGCCCAGTTGCTGGGTGTAGTAAGTGCCTGGTTGTGGCCCGCGGGCAGTGATTTGCCCGGCCAGGCCGGAGTCGTGGCCGTTCTCGAACAGGATGCGACACGTCAACGCCAGCTTTTGCCGGTCGGTCCACGTATTATCCGCCAGTGTGCTTTGCATCTGCGAAAGCGCCTGCTTGATGAGTTGGTCTTTGGGTAGTGCTAATGTCTTGGCCATATCGGGTGTCCTTCGCAGCAATCAATGGACGTCTGGTTTGCTTCTCCCGCTGCTTGGCAGGTCGTGGGGTGAGAGCAAATGACACTAATGATGCTATATGACACTTTGTGTCATTGGCAAGGGCCAATCGTTGTCTCCTTGATGGATTAATCGCTGCACATGTCTATCCGTTTGAAATTACTGCGAAAAAAACTGGGCGTGACCCTGGAAGCCCTGGCCGAGAAATCCGGCATGACCAAGAGTTATCTGTCTAAAGTCGAACGCGGGTTGAACACCCCGTCGATTGCGGCCGCGTTGAAACTGGCCAAGGCGTTGAACGTCAAGGTCGAGGAGTTGTTTTCCGAAGACAACGTCAGCCTCGACAGCTACAGCCTGGTGCGCAGCGACGAGCGCCAGTCACTGGCGGCCAATGACCAGACGCCGGGTTACGCCGTGCTGGCCCATCAGGTCAGCGAGCGCAGCCTGTTGCCGTTCATCATTTATCCGCCCCGGGAGTTCAGCGACAAAACCTTCAAGGAGCACTTGGGTGAAGAGTTTTTGTTCGTTCATGAAGGTCAGGTCGAAGTCGACTTCATGAATGAACGGGTGATTCTGAATCGCGGGGACGCACTGCACTTCAATGCCCAGAAACCGCACCGCATTCGTTCGGTGGGCGAGGTGCAGGCGCAATTGCTGGTGGTGGTGCACAGCGCCGAGGAATGAGCAGGTTGCGCAACTCCCGGTTTGAGAGCACGGCTTTTGTGGCGAGGGAGCTTGCTCCCGCTCGGTCGCGCAGCGGCCGCAAAGCCTGCATGCGCGAAGTGTCTGAGGGGGGCCTGACTTCAGGACTGCTTTGCACCCCAGCGCGAGCACGCTCCCTCGCCACAGGTGTCAGCGCTCTACCGGGACAGAAAGTGTCGGGCTACCCAGCGCATGGGTCTTGGAGTCAAAGAACTTCAGCGCCACCCCGGTCCCTTCAAACACCTTTGCGTAATGCCGCTTCTGGCTCTGGATGAACGCCGTGCTGCGCGGGTAAATCGAGATCGCCACGGTCTTGGGTTTTGCCTGCCGCAGCGCATCAATAATGTGCTGGTCCTGCTTGCCCAGGCTGTGGCCGAAGAGGCACAGCGCATCGTTCTGGTTGAGCAATTGCTGGTAGCAGAACGACAGATAGTCCGAACTGCGAATGGTCTTCAACTTGTCTTCACAAGGACCTTCGCTGACGAACAGCGGCACGTCGTCCAGGGTCTTGATCGTGTTGTTGATCGCAAAACTACCGAGCAACGTGCCCTCGGTCGACATCAGTTTGCGCGCCGTACCGTCCTGGTTACGCACCAGATGCAGACCACCGTGCAAGTACAGCATCCGGGGTTTGTCGGTGGCGCTGGCGCTCAGTTCGAAGCGCGGTTCGCTGCCCTGAAACAGGTCGTCGATGGCGTCGGGGTTGTGCTGGATTGCCCAGTAGTTCAGCAGGTCGTAGTTGGTGGTGAACACTGTCGGGTATGTGCGCAGTTCCTGATGGATTGCCGCCAGGCTAGACGCCTGCACCAGGCGCCACGGAATGTGCACCGCGTGCACGGTGTTGATCAGCGCTTCCTTGATCGCGTAGTAGCGATTGCGCGGTGCGGCCGAGCTGACAGCCAGGGCCTTGTTGACGCGGCTGGTGGTTTTCAGTGCGCTCAGTACCTGCTCGAAACTGCGGGTCTGCATCGCGTCAAATACGCTCAGTTCGGATTGGCTCAGGGGCTTTTCTTCAACCGTGCGGGCGTTCTCGAACAGCGAGTCGTAACCAAAGTCGTCCCACACGGCGCGGCTGGCACCATTGCCCACCAGCAGGGCGCTGAACGGGATGGTTGCGCGCAGAGCGTTCCAGTCTTCAAGTCGGGCATCAAATTCCTGGAAATCGGTCATCGCGTTCGTCGTCTCACGGCAGAAGTGGGGCAGGGCGCAGACTTTATCACGACGGGGTGTTGAGCCAGATCAACATGCGTCGTGACTGATCGGTCGATCCTTTGCATATCCGCTGAATCGGGGTTGTCGGTTCGGCCCCATCGAAGAGGATTCGTCATGACCAGCACTTTTTTCATTCCTGCCGTCAATATCATGGGCACCGGTTGCCTCGACGAAGCCATGATCGCTATTCGTAACTATGGGTTTCGCAAAGCGCTGATCGTGACGGACGCAGGGTTGTCCAAGGCAGGCGTGGCGACATTGATTGCTGAAAAACTGGCAATGCAGGACATCGACTCGGTGATCTTCGATGGCGCCAGGCCGAACCCGAGCATCGCCAATGTCGAGAGCGGCCTGGAGTTGCTTGCCAAAAGCCAATGCGATTTCGTGGTGTCGTTGGGCGGTGGCTCGCCCCACGACTGTGCCAAGGGCATTGCCTTGTGCGCCACCAACGGCGGACATATCCGTGACTACGAAGGTGTCGATCAGTCGACCAAGCCGCAGTTGCCGCTGGTTTCCATCAACACCACGGCCGGTACCGCCAGCGAGATGACCCGGTTCTGCATCATCACCGACGAAGCGCGCCACGTGAAAATGGCCATCGTCGATCGCAACGTCACGCCGCTGTTGTCGGTCAATGACCCGGCGCTGATGGTCGCCATGCCCCCGGGCCTGACCGCTGCCACCGGCATGGACGCCCTGACCCACGCCATCGAAGCCTATGTGTCTACCGCCGCCACGCCGATCACTGATGCCTGCGCACTCAAGGCCATCGAGTTGATCAGCTGCAACTTGCGCCTGGCGGTGCATGACGGCAATGACATCATCGCGCGGGAAAACATGGCCTACGCGCAGTTCCTCGCCGGCATGGCGTTCAACAACGCCTCCCTGGGGTTCGTGCATGCGATGGCGCACCAGTTGGGCGGGTTCTACGACTTGCCGCACGGTGTGTGCAACGCGGTGTTGTTGCCCCATGTGCAAAGTTTCAATGCGAGCGTCTGCGCCGATCGCCTGACCGACGTGGCACGGGCGCTGGACGCTGATATTCGGGGCTTCAGCCCGGAAGAAGGCGCTCAGGCCGCCATCGAGGCGATCCGCAGCCTGGCCAGGGACGTCGAAATCCCGGCCGGCCTGCGTGACCTGGGTGCCAAGTTGCAAGACATTCCGGTGTTGGCCGCCAACGCCTTGAAAGACGCGTGTGGCCTGACCAACCCACGGGCGGCGGATCAGCGCCAGATCGAAGAGATCTTTCGCAGCGCGTTCTAGGGGCCGTACGAGAAGTCGCCGAGTGGCGATCAGACAAGGCAAAAACAGGTGAGGAAGCGGAATTTACGGGGTGTAAATGAGCATTCCGAGCCTGTTTTTGACGCAGCATGATCGACACGCAGGCCGTTTTCGTACAGAGCCTAAGCGGTTTTGCGGCCCGGCGAGAGCCTCACACAGAGCATCGCGCCCAAGGCCAGCAAGGTACACAACAACGACAGTGGCCAGGCTTGCTGACTGGCGATCAGGCTGGCGATGCCGCCGATAACGGCCGCCATCAATTGATGGATAAAACCGCTCAGCGCCATCGCGTAGCCGCCACCGACCGGTGAACCATCGTTGGCCAGTGACAGGCTGATGGGGTAGTTCAACGACTGGCCAAGCACTGCAAAACAGTAGGGCAGCCAGAACAGTAATGCCACCGACGTCCCCGCCACACTCCCCAGCAACATCACCGCACTGCCGGCCAACACCAGCGCCACGCCCAACCTCATCAGCCAATGCTGACCGGTGCGCAGCACGAAGCGATTAACCCCCAACGCCCCGAGAAAATACGCCGCGCTGATTGGCCAACCCAGCAGCCCGTATTCAATCGCCGTCCAGTTGAAAGGCCCTTGCAGAATCAGCGGCGCGGCGGTGTTGAACGCAACGATCACCCCATAGCCGAGGCCACCGGCGAGGGCCGGCAGTAAAAAGGCACGATGGCGCAGGATGCGCCCGTAGCTCGACCAACTGGAGGATGGACTGCTCTCTTCGGTCAGCGCCGGGAACGCGACCCGCGCCACAATCACCGCCATTACCAGGCTCACGGCACCCAACAAATAGAAGATTGCGGGCCAGCCGAACGCGACCTGGATAATCGACCCCAGGTATTGGCCAATCCCCAGCGCCACCACAAAGGAAATCGAAATCCACGACAACGCCTTGGCCAGCAGGTCACCGCGAAAACTGTCGCGAATCAGTACCCGGGCCATGACCGAAATCCCGCTGGCCCCAATGCCCTGAAGCAGCCGAAAAAACAGGAATGATTCCAGCGTCTGGCCCAAGGGCAAGGCCAGGTTGCCCAGGCCATAAATGCAGAGCGCCGCGAGCAGCACCGGTTTACGCCCAAGTCGCTGACCCAGGCTGCCCCAGAACAACATCGGCAGCGCCATGCCGATCAGGTACACCGCCAACCCCCAAGAAACCTGCGAAGCCTCGGCGGACAAATGCCGGGCAATCTCCGGCAGCGCCGGCAGGTAAATGCTCATGCCCAATTGGGCGAGAAAAACCGTGCTGCACGTGACGAGGAGGGTGGTGCTGCTCTTCATGGAATCATCCCTGGGTTTCAGTTGCCGACGTCCCGGCCGTGCGTGCGCAATAGCTCGATGATGAGGTCACAAAAGTTGCGAATCGCCATGTTGCTGCCGTGCTGTCCGGTTTGAATCAGGCTGTCAAAGAGCTGGATATTAACCTGAAGTTTTTCCTGTAACGCGGCGAATTCCGGTGTGCGGGGATCTTAGCCAACCACCCCCGGCGCTGTGTGTTATCGGAGCGCTGCTCTGGGGCTTGTCGCAGCCACTGCACACCCTCAATGCGTTTTAAAAGAAGCCACAATCGCCGCTTTAGCCGGTGTATCACCGAACTGAATCAACGCCACCCCGCCAATCAACAACACCGCGCCCAACACCCGCGGCAAGGTCATTTGCCGCTCCACCAACCCAAATAACCCAAAGTGATCCAGCACCAGCGACGCCATGACCTGTCCCGCGAGGGCCAGCGCGATGAACCCCGACGCGCCGAGTTTGGGCAGCAGCATCAGCGCCAGGGAAATGAAGCACACCCCGAACGCGCCACCGGCCCACATCCACAGCGGTGCCTTGCTGATGAACCCCAGCGACGGCAACGGCAAACGCAGCATGACGATCACCGGCAGCAGCACGACGATGCTCACCAACAAAGACGCGAGGGTCGCCCACAACGGGTGCCCGAGGCCCCGGCCGAGGTTGGCGTTGATGGCGCTTTGAAAGGGCACCACGGCCCCGGCGATGGCGGCCAGCAGCAGCAGGCCGGCCCAGTGCACTGTACTCATGTTCGTTCTCCGACAGGTTTTGCTGGACTCTAAGGTATTCGTCGCGCAGATTTAAATTCCAATTTGCTATCCAGAACATGCATCAGATGAATGATCTTCGGCGTATCGATCTCAACCTGTTGGTGATCCTCGACGCACTGCTCAGCGAGCAACACGTGACCCGTGCCGCCGAGCGTCTGCACTTGAGCCAACCGGCGGTCAGCCACGCACTGGGGCGTTTGCGCGACTTGCTCGGTGACCGCTTGCTGGTGCGCGCCGGGGCAGGGCTGGTGCCGACCCCGCGAGCGCTGGAACTGGTTGTGCCGCTGGCCGAAGCCCTGGAGCAGGTGCGGGCGTTGTTCGCCAGCGACCGCTTCGATCCGGCTTCCACGCAACGCACGTTTCGCCTGGCCATGTCGGACTACGGTGCGGCTATTGTCCTGCCGGGGCTGATTCGTACCTTGCGCCGGGACGCGCCGGGGATCGCCCTGCAAATCAGCCACGCCAGCCGCGAAGGGATGCTGGAGGGGCTGGTGAATGGCGACATCGATCTGGCCGCCGGTGTGTTCCCTGAACTGCCCAATGACTTGCGCTGCACACCGTTGTTTGAAGAACATTTTGCTTGCCTGGTCGATCGCCACAGTTTGCCTGCCGAGGGCGTGCTGGATGTGCCGGGTTACCTGGCCCGACCCCACGTTCTGCTGGAAATGCGCGGCAGCGGTACGCCGGAAATCGAGCGGGCGCTGACCGCCATTGGCGAGCGTCGACACATTGCCGTCAGCCTGCCGCACTGGAGCGTCGCCCCGCAGTTCATCAGCGGCACCGACCTGATTCTCACCGTGGCCTCGCGTGCCTTGCACGGTATCGACGCGCAGCTACTGAGCGTTTTGGCGCCGCCGTTTCACATCCCCTCCTTCGACTTTGTTCTGGCCTGGCATCAGCGTCGCGGCGGTGATCCGGCCTTGAACTGGTTGAAAGCGCAGATCGAGCAAGCGATAGTGCGCGCCTGAGATTTTCTGACTGATATTCAACCCACAAGGAACAGGGAATGACCTTGAAGACCCGATGGCTCGGTTTTCTGGCAGCGAGCGCTGTGCTGGTGACCACCGGTGTGCGCGCCGAGTGTGAAAAGCCGCAGCTGTCGGAGGGGGTTACGGGGTATTCGGTGTGCAAGGACTGGCCAGCGTTTGAGGGGCAGACGATTACCGCGAGCTCGGCGTTCACGGTCGATCCGAAATACCCGGACAGCAACGTGGGGATGTATGACCTGAACCTGGCGGTGGTCGATTCGGCGAGCGCGAAGGTGCTCGCCTCCTTTCGCCAGGCGGACGCCTTCAGCTCCGACGCCATCCGCCTCGACGACGTGTCAATCGACACCGCGCGCTACACCCTCGCACCGCAAGTACGGGCGTTTGGCGTGCGTGCGTCGTACAAAGGCTCCTCTCGCCTCAACCCTGGCGACGGGGTCACGCTGAGCTTGTTTGTCCGGGAGGGCAAGCGTCTGCGTCCGGTCATGGAAAAACTCGAGACGTACGTCTACGGCGGTGAATGGGACGGTTCCTGTGCCGGCGACCGTTATGAGATCACTCGCACGGTGAGCATTGGCAAAGACAGCCGCCACGGTTATGCCGACCTGATCATCAGAACCGTCACCCTGAGCACTCACGGCGCAGGCGAAGGCGATGAATGCCAGATCGAGTCCACCACCGCGAAACCCGAACTGACCACCCTGCGTTATGACGGCAAGCGTTACGTCCTGCCGTCAGGCTTCAAAGGTTTGTAACCCCGGCATCACTTATTGGTTTGTGCAAAGGAATGAACGTGACTCCCAAGACCCTCGGCCGGTTGGCCGCCCTAGGCCTGATGGCCTTGACCTTGCCGGCCCAGGCGGACTGCGAACCGTCGGTGGTCGCAGAGGTCTCGACCGTCGTGTGCAAGGCGTGGCCGGCATTTGCCGACATGAACATCGTCGCCACCACCACGTTCAGGCCGGCCGACGCCCAATCGGGCAACGAGGTGGGTGATTACGACCTCTACCTGACGGTGACCGATGGCGCGAGAACCAGGTCTCTAGCGGCCTACATCCAGGATAGGGCGTACCCGGCGGACAGCATCGCCTTTCGCAACCTGACGATTGATACCGCGCGCTACAACCTGAGCCCCGGAAAACGTGCGTTCGGGCTGCGCGCGATGGCCGCCAACGAGTCCGGCAGCTACCCGTTTCGCAAAACCGAACTGACCTTGTACCTCAAGGAAGGCAGCGTGATTCGCCCGGTGCTGCAACGCTTGAATGTCGAGTTGTACCGCGGCGAAACCGACACCGATTGCGTCGGCAAGGGTGACAGCATTCAGCGCACGGTTGAGCTGGCGAACACCCGCAGCCACGGTTATGCCGACCTTATCGTCAAGACCCGCCGCACGCACACGCATGACGTGCGGGTCGGTGAAGCATGCGAGGTGCGCGTCGATAAACCGGTCGAGTCGCTGACGACCTTGCGTTACGACGGCAAGCAGTACTTCATTCCCAAGGACCTCAAAGGTTTTTGAAGCCCCCTTCAATCCCTTTGATCGACGTACAAGGAACAGGGCATGACCTTTAAAAACCGATGGCTCAACGGCATGGCGGCGAGCGCTTTGCTGGTTGCGACACACGCGTATGCCGAATGTGAAAAGCCGCCGTTGAGCGATGGCGTGCTGGCGTATTCCGTGTGCAAGGACTGGCCGGCCCACGCCGGGCAGACCATCACCGCCAAAGCCGTGTTCACTGCTGATCCGAGCGATCCGAGAGGGGATTCGGGGATGTATGACCTGGACCTGGCGGTGGTCGATTCGGCGAGCGCGAAGGTGCTTGCCTCTTATCGTCAGGATGAAGCGTTCAACTCGGATGCGATTGCCTTCGAAGGGTTTTCGGTCGACACCGCGCGCTACAAACTGACGGCTGCGCAACGCGCCTTCGGGGTCCGTGCCAGCTTCGGTCATAACTCCAGCGCCAACCCGTATTCGAAAGCAGACCTGACGCTGTACCTCAAGGAAGGCACCACGCTGCGCCCGGTGCTTCAAGGGCTGGTGGTCTACAGGGCCAACGGCGAATACGACGGCAACTGCACGGGGCAGGGCGAGCAGACCACCCGTACCCTCGACATTGGTAAAACCTCCAGCCATGGTTTTGCCGACCTGATCATCCGGTCGAGCACAGTGGTCACCCGCAACTTCAAGGTCGGCGATGAGTGCATGGATAAAACCGGCAAACCGACCCTGTCGACGACCACCGTGCACTACGACGGCCAGCAGTACGTGTTGCCGCAAGCCCTCACGGGGTACTGAGGCGAGTGAAACAAGGTTGCGATAAACTCGGGCCCGCGCCTCGGGTGTGGGGCCGGGTTCGAACAGGAAAATACACATGACGTCTTCATTGCTGCTGGCGGTTCTCGCCTCGGGTTTCATCTATGGCATCACCCCAGGGCCTGGCGTGCTGGCGGTGTTCGGGATTGGTGCGGCGCATGGGCGACGCGCCGGGGCCGGTTTTTTGTGCGGGCACCTGTTGGGCGATGTGCTCTGGTGCAGCACCGCCTTGATCGCCATCGTGGGTGCCCGTGAAATCGGCAGCAGCGCGTTTGATGTGCTGGGCGTCCTCAGCGGGCTCTACCTGCTCTGGCTCGGCGTACGTGCCATCCGCACGCGACGCGGCCAGGGTGAAACGGTACAGGGGCCGGCGCGGCAACCGTTCTGGCACGGGATCATGTTCGGCCTGACCAACCCCAAGGCTTACCCGGTGGCCGTGGCGACCTTCACTGCGTTGCTTTCGAGCCGCGCCGAGTTGCTTCACTGGTCGATGTTGCCGTGGCTGATCGGTCTCAGCTTCGTCGGGGGCGTCGTCGCCTACGCCATTTTGATCGGCGTCGTCGGTGCGCGGCAGGTGCGGACCTTGTATCAGCGTCACGAACTGGCGATCACGCGGCTCTGCGGCATCATGTTCATCGGCTTCGCCATCAACGCGTTGGTGCATGCGCTGCCGGGGTTGCTGGCCCCCAAAGCCTGAGTCTCCATTCGTCATACAAAGGGTTGTTTTTTAAACCTTTGCTGCTTGATGCTTTCTTAAGCAGGGCGGGCACCGCTCGCCAATGATCGAACCATGAACAGGAGGGCGCGACCATGAACCCGATGGCCACCCGGATACACACCACACGCCTTGCCCTGATACTGGGGCTTGTCGCCAGCAGTGCCTTCGCCCAGGCACCGGCCGACTTCATCAACGACGTGTCGGCCAAGGGCGTTGCCGAGATTGAAGCCAGTCGGCTGGCCCATCAGCAGACCGCCTCAAAGGAAATCAAGGACTACACCATCGTCGTCATCAACGACCGCACCACGGCCAATCAGCATCTGGCCAAAATCGCCAAAAAACTCGGCCTGCCCGTCGCAGGGCGAGAAGAAGTCGTGAATCAGGCCAAACGCCTGATGCCGCAGGTGCCGCCGGGTGAAGGTTTTGATCAGGCGTATGCCGCCAGCCAGGTGAAAGCCACCGAGGAAGCCATCGAGCAACTCCAGCAGGAAGCGCAAACCACCGACGTCCCGGAACTCAAGGCCTTTGCCGAAGAGACCTTGCCGATACTGGAACACCACCTGCAAATGGCCAAGGCGTTGCAAGCCAGCCGCTGAAGATTGGCGCGCTGCGGAGCTTGGCACACGTTCGCGGCGTTGCTTTCAGGTCGTCATCAACACTGATTCAGGTCCTGTTTTTTCTGTTCGCCCGTGGCGATATCCTCAAGTGAAAACGCCTCGCCGTCCCCCATGGCACTGTGTTCCTTATAAGGATGGGCCTGATCTTCAGGCAGCGGCGACGGGGTGAAAATGCGACCTGGACAAACCAAAGGCTCTTATTTTTAGCTTGGTTCCTGAGTGCCGTACTTCCGTTTTTGTCATCGGTAGAACGGCTACGCGCTCCCTGTTTTGTGGGAGTTTTCTTCTTCTGCCTCTCTGTGCTGGTCGTCACCTTTCTTTGTGCCGGTTTGTGTCTAGTATCAATGGCGATCAATTTGCCAGCATGCTCATTCACGGATCGAAACAGAGGTTACTCATGGAATTCTTCGAAAAATTGGCCAGTCTTGCTGCCAAGGTTCGCCTTCAAGGCGGTGCTATCCAGACAGAAGAAGCGACAAAAAATGCCTTTGTCATGCCGTTCATCAGCACGGTACTGGGATATGACGTGTTCGACCCGACAGAGGTGACCCCAGAGTTTGTCTGCGATGTAGGGACGAAGAAGGGCGAGAAGATCGACTACGCGATCATGAAGGACGGTGAGGTTCAGATACTCATCGAGTGCAAAAAAATTGGCGAGCCGCTGCATATCAATCATGCGTCGCAACTGTTCCGCTACTTCCATGTCACCAGTGCCAGGATTTCCATCCTGACCAATGGCCAGGTCTACAAGTTTTTCACTGACCTTGATGCCCCCAACAAAATGGATGAAAAGCCGTTCCTTGAGTTGGACCTGCTGAGCATCGATGAGTATTCGGTCCCGGAGCTGACCAAATTGACCAAGTCTGCATTCGACGTTGAGTCGATCATCAACGCAGCGGGTGAACTGAAGTACGTTAGCCAGATCAAGAAGATCATCGCCGCACAAGTCAGCAGTCCGGAGGATGACTTCGTCAAAGTGTTCGCCTCTCGGGTGTATGAGGGGGCCCTCACACAAAAAGTGCGTGAGCAGTTTCAGGAGTTGACCCGCAAAGCGGTCGGGCAGTTTCTCAATGATCAAATCAATGAACGTTTGAAATCCGCTATGAATGGGGTCGCACCGACATCGCTGTCTTCGCCGCCTGTTTCCGGAAGCAGCGGTTCCGATACCGAGGACCGGAATGAGTCGGACGACAAGATAGTGACTACCGAGGAAGAGTTGGAGGGGTATCACATTGTTCGTGCACTGGTTCGCTCTGTCGTTGATGCCAAACGTATTGTCCAGCGCGATACACAGAGCTACTTCGGCATCCTGCTCGACGATAACAACCGCAAACCTATTTGCCGCCTGCACTTCAATCGTTCTCAGAAGTACATCGGGATCTTTGACGAAGAAAAGAATGAAACACGGCATCCAATCAATTCGGTCGACGATATTTATGAATACTCGGATCGTTTGAGAAAAACGGTTGGATTCTACGACTAGCAACGATTGAGCAAAAAAGAAAACCGGCAACCCAAGCCGGTTTTTTATTGAAATCCATTCAACCCGACAGCTTCACCTCGGCAGTCCAGCTGAAATACCCCAGGGCCTGGCAGTCGGTATTGACCAGCATGAAACTTACGGTGCATTTCTCGACCCCGGCGGTCAGTTGCTTGCAGCGCCAGAAGTGGTCAGTGGCGTTTTGACTGACAGGTTGAGTCAGGTTTTCAGGGTCGAGTGCGGGCAGGGTCAGGCCTTCGTGCACAACCAGTTCGGGAGACGAGAGCACGCCAGCCTTGCCGACGCTCATGGCATAAACCACCACGCTGTGTTCAGCGCGCAACCCCACGGTACGGGTGCGCAGGTGGAAGGTTTTTGCGCTGCCGGCGAGCAGGGCCAGGCGATTGGGGTGTGCGCTGGGCGATGTGCCATGGGCACCGCCAAAGAATAAGATGAAACCTTCATCCACCGAGGTCGGTTGCTGTGGGTCGAGGCTCGGGTTCGGGTAGTGGGAGAGCAGGGTTTCGGCATCGACAATCAGCATCAGGTTGGCGATCTGCTCAGGGGTGTCGGTGGGGAGTGTGCTTGTGTCTGTGGACATCACGGCCTCCTTTCAGGATGTAGGCAAATGGCCGCCACTGCTCCGGCTCACGCAAGGCTTCCATTTCCAGCCAGTGCAGCAACGGGTTCGGCAAGCCCCTTGTTGCCAAGGGGCCGTCCGGATCAGTTACGGATGGTGATGAACGGATCCCACGAGCAGCAACCGACGATCTTGCAATCGCGATCCACGATCAGGAAGTTGAAGTGGTAGGTCACACTGCCGGTAGAAAGGGTTTCCGATGACCAGTAGTGGTTATCGACTTTCTGGCAGCTTGGCACCGACGGATTGCTGGTGTTTGGCACTGCGACACAAGCGGTTGCTTTGCGCGGAGTGGGGGTGGAGATCAGGTCGTTGCCCTGATTGCCGATGAATTTGTAGAAAATCACCGCCGTTTCGAAGCTCTGCGACAGGCTGGTTTCGCGCCAGCGAATCAGGTCGCCGACCTGGGCTCGCAGATTGAGTTCACCACCGGCCTGGCCACTGACCACGTTGTTCTGATTGGTCACCATGTACACGTGGTTGACGTCGATCATCGTCGGCGCCGAAGGGTTTTTGCTGATGTTCGGGTAGTTTTTCAGAATGGTTTCGGTGTCGATCGAAACAAGCACATCCGTGACTCGAGACATAGTAAAGCTCCTTGTTCATAGTGGGTGCCCGGCGCTAACCAGACACGACAACGTGTGTTTGCCTTACGGCCGTTGTAAACGCACTACATAGCGGAACCCACCGATCACAAGGTGCGAGTTGGCCTTGCTCCCTGCACTGCAAAGTGACGGTCCGGGTTCCTTCCAACAGGCCGCGTTTGCACTATAGATGCGACTTCCAGGCTGTCAAAAACGTGGGTCGTTCGTTCGACGAGTGGTCGATTTGGTTATGATTTCCAACGATTTGGCGATAAGAAAATGGCTCATCAAGAGCGATCAGATTCATGCAGAAACACTCCTCGCTCTTGTTCACGACAGCGTGTGGGTGAACCACTTTTTTACCCGCTTTCAGTGATCAGGTTCAGCCAGCAGACAGATGTCACCTGATACAACGGTTCATACGCCACGCAGGAGCAGGGCGGAAAAAGGGGGCATGTTTTACGGGGTCTCACTGTCATCGTTCACAGGCGCGAGTGCCGGTTGCGCCGCAACCTGTTCATCGGTCGGGCCCCATTCGGTCATCTGCTTGACGGTGAGCCCGGCCGCACCGAGGTCGACGATGTTCAGACCGCCGAGTTCGGGCAGCATCGCTTGTAAGGCTGGCCATTGAGCCAGCGACCGCGCCTTGACGAAGAGGGCGCAGGCGTCGCTTACTGGCGGCCCATGAGCGCAAACGCGCAGTCTAGCGCGTTGCTCAATCCCTGATCTCAGACAGGAGTAAGCGATGAGCTGGTCCGCCAAGCAGTATGTAGCTTTTGAGAATGAGCGCACGCGTCCGGCGCGTGACTTGCTGGCTGCCATTCCCGACATCGACGCCCGTTCGGTGATCGACATCGGCTGCGGCCCCGGCAACTCGACCGAGCTGCTGGTGCAGCGGTTTGCCAACGCCACGGTGCGTGGGCTGGACAGCTCGCCCGACATGCTCGAGGCTGCGCGCAAGCGTTTACCCGGTGTGCGTTTCGACACGGCCGACATCGCGACCTGGAATGAATCGGGACCGTTCGACGTCATCCTCGCCAACGCGGTGTTTCAGTGGCTTCCCGACCATGCCACGCTGTTGCCATCACTGGTGGCCAGGCTCACGCCTGGCGGCAGCCTGGCGATTCAAATGCCCGACAACCTTGATGAGCCGGCCCACCGGTTGATGCGTGAGGTCGCGGCCAATGGCCCCTGGGCAAGCAAACTGGCGGGTGTCGCGGGGCAACGGACGGCACTGGACGACGCCAACACGTATTACTCGATGCTGTGCTCGTGCAGTTCGCGCGTTGATGTGTGGCGTACCACCTACCACCATCCGCTGGCAGGTGGTGCAGCTGCGGTGGTCGAGTGGTTCAAGGGCAGCGGCCTGCGACTGTTTCTCGACCCCCTCGACGAGGCTGAAAAGGCGCAGTACCTCAAACAGTACCTGGCGGCGCTGGAACCGCACTTTCCGGTGCTGGCCGATGGCTCGGTGCTGCTGCCGTTTCCACGCTTGTTCATCGTCGCGACCCGTTAGCGCGCTGCGCCGTCGACACACAGTCAGCCTTGTTGCAGTACTTTCAACGCAGCCGAAGCCAGAAAACCGGAGCGGCTTTTCTCTTCCGGGTGATGCAGGACGTATTCGTCGATTCGCGTCAGCAGATAGCCGGGCAGGGTGATGTTGAGTTTCTGGGCTTTGCCCAGGTACTTGGTGATGTCGATGTCCACCAGCGCCCACGTCACACCGGTGTATTTTGGGTTGGCCGCGTGGAGCGTGACCTTGTTGGCGGTCGGAATCGCCGAGCCGTCTTCGGCGAGTATTTCGAAGTGCCCCTCGATGGCTTCGCGGGCCATGGCGATGGCGTCGTCCAGATCGTCGCCAGCCGAGAAGCAGCCAGGGATATCCGGTACTTCAACACCCCAGGCGTGTTCGTTGTCTCCCGTTGAAATTGCAATTGGGTAAAGCATGTTTAATGTCCTCTGCGGATGCAGTGTGCCCGTTCAGCTCAGCAGAGCCTGCTGCAAAATGCTGATGGCGGTTTTCGTCAGTAAGCCTTTCTTGGGATGAGGGACAGTCACCAGACCGGGCTTCGTTGGATGCTTGAAGTGGTGGTGACTGCCCCTGACCCGTACCAGATACCAGCCATCTGCGACGATTTGCGCAATCAGATATCGGCTATTCACATCACTTCCCTGTGGTGTGTAGGTGGTTACTATACCTACTGAGATTTTATGATCAACACTATAACCACCAAGGCGACAGCCGGAAGGAAATAGGCACGACAGATCCAGTGTAGAAACCCTTGCCGGGTGCAGGTGTGGGCCCAGGGTTTTTGAGTGTTGCTGAATCGTGCGGAGTCAAGGAAACCAGGAAGTGCTGACAACGAAGCGCCTGAAAATCAGCCACAAAAAACCGGCCATCAGGGCCGGTTTCTGTTTGTTCATTAGGCGTAGGCGTCAAGGTTTCGCCGTTTCCGGCACGTTGATCTGCCCTGTTGACGGGGCCGCTTGCACGGGGGGCTGAGGCTCTAGCGCCGCGAGTTTGCGGCGGGCGATTTCGGCACCGCGGCGGCGTAATGGCTCTTCGACGAAGCGGAAGTTCAACTCGGCGCACACGATCATGATCACGGCTGCCGTCACCAGCAACTCGGTGGTGAAACCCTGGCTCAGCGTGAGGCCTCGTTCAGTGGCGACCCGGGTCCAGATTTCCGTGCTCAAGTGATAGGCGAACATGTGAATCACATAGAGCGCGTAGGAGCGCGACCCCAGCCAGCCGAGCAGTGGCGCCAGTGCCGGAGGACTGAAGATGTAACCTTTCTGGTAGCTGGCCAGCCACACCAGGATCAGCGCCACAATCGCGACCAGGCCAAAGGCAATCGGCGTTGCAATCATCTGTGCCGAGATGGCGCCCAGCATGTACAGCAGAAACAGCGTGACACCCAGGCGCTTGAGCCAACTTCTGCCCAGCACCGTTGGCTCCATCTGTTGGTAGAGGCTGCTGCGGGTGAACAGGCAGAGCAGGATGCCCCACATCATCGCGTCCAGTCGGAACGAGAACAGCATGGCCGCCGGTGCCGGGGCGAACATGTTGCGATCCAGACCGAACTGCGCAGCGATCAACAGCAGCAGGGCGATGATGCGCCAGCGCGGTGAGGTAATCAGCAGTAGAAACAGTGGGAAGATGAAGTAGAACTGCTCTTCCAGGGCCAGGCTCCAATACACTGAGTTAGGCCCCAGCAGCAGGCCGTATTGATTGGCCAGGTTGCCGCTGAACGTCGCGACGGCGGTGAAGCTGCGAAGGTTGTAGAACCATGATTCAAAGGCATTGGACTGATTGTAGAAAATCGAAAAGCCCAGCGGGATCAGCACCCAGAGCCACGCCGTGGGCAGCAGGCGATAGGCGCGGCGTAGCCAGAAGGTGAAGGTGGCGAGGCCATAAGTGCCTTGCTGCCGATGTTTGTCGAAGTAGTCGAGGTAACTTTTGCTGACCACGTAACCCGAGATGCAAAAAAACAGGTCTACCCCCGAGCCCATGGTGTAGAGGTCAAACACCTTGGAGAAGAACTCCTTGTAGAAGGGCAGCAAAAACGTGATGTGGGCGAGGATGGTCAGGCCGATCGCGGCACCTCGCAGGTATTCGATTTCCAGGTTTTTCTTGCTACTCATCGAACGCTCATTATTTATTATTCGTTGTGAGGGGCGGCGCGAAGTCGCAGCGAGCGTCTTCCCTGTCGCGAGCCGGTGCTGTCTGCGGTCACTCGTCTGCATCAAGCGCCAGGGGCGTTGCAGACAAATGTTCGCTAGCGGGCAGCCTGTGCACCGGAGCGCGACAGGCGTTGCGCACTATATCCGCGCGATTCCGCGCCCGGCAATAGTGTGCGCTGCCAGTCATGCCGGCCAGCGCAGGGGCCGTGGTGTCGTGCCAGGTCCAGGGCCTAAACGGCGCTGGTTACGCTCTTCTTTCGATCCCTCAGGGTGCAGGGCAGCAGTTGGCGCGAGCTTTGTGCAGCCGTTGGCAGTGGTACTTTGGTGAGGCCGGCCGACAGAACGCACGGCTTGCAAAACCCCGCGCCTTTGTTCGGTGCCTGGTTGAAGTAGTTGTCCTTGGTTGCGATCACCGGGTCATGGCCCTGAACGCCGCACCAGAATTGGAGCTTTGTCTTTGTGGTGCTGACGATCTGAGAGTCCGTATCCAGAGGCCCTTCGACATACTTGACCGTAGGTGGGCAGGAAGGCGCGCTCGGGGCTATGTGTTGATGAAGTTCATGGCGAAGCAGGACCATGATGGCTTCAAGATCCTGCAATGACTTACCCCGGTTACTGACCTGACCATGAGCGATACCACAGGTGTTGCACAGGTGAATGAAGGGCCTCGACTTGCCTGCTTTTTGCAGGTTTCGCCAGGAAATCGAGAAGCCGGGATGTGGGCAGCCGTCGGGAAGCCTCTCGCCACAGTTGAAATACTCGACTTCCCAGCCCTGCACGTCGAAACCGCTCAGGTAGCTGACGTTGGGATACATCCCGCGCAGTGAGGCAAGGCGATGAAATACGGTGCCCATCAGCACGTCGCCGGGACCGACGGTGACGCCTGGGTAGCAGCAGGCGAGACAAGCGGAGGGGATGAAGCTGCGATCAGTGAAAAAGTCCCGTTGAAACCTGCGCAGTTCTGGTCTCTTGAGCATGAACGTGTGGTTGCCGCTGGCGCATTCGACCAACGCCGCCATTTCGTCATTTTGATGGAGCAAGTCCTGAAGGACCGTAAGTCCCAGTGATTCAATGCTGTTGTTGAATTCTAGCCGGCGTTGCGCCTGAGCGGCGACCTGACTGGGCGTGACGCCCAACTGTCTGGCGCGGCAGGTGGGGCATTTGAATTCGCCATCGACGATGTGCCGTTTAGCGTGTTCAGGGTCATGGATGTCAGTGATGTGATCTTGAATACACACAAACTGAAAGTTTTTGGCATCCACTGGCGTTGTTCGAAGCGCCTCAATGAACGCCCGTGGGAGTTGGTGTTCTTGCTCCCAGATACTCAGGCGCTTCTGGTTTCTTGCATTGCCTGTCTGTTGGCCCTTGCAGCCGACGCAGTACGAGCGAACATCGCCATCGGCCAGGCTCCTGGAATTCACCTCGTTCTGCGTGTTGCAAACACTGCACTCGTAAGTAACGACGGAGTTGCGTGTGATCAAATGCATGGGGGGGCCGATCAGCCGGTGTTGCCCAAGTTTTTCAACCACCTTGGTTTGGAACGCTTCAAGAGGGTTTTGACAGGCGAGGTTCCAGGTGGTCCAGATGACGTTCATATCCGGAGCGGCGTTGATGGGTTGCCGGCCAAGAAGCTTCAGCAGGTCGGTGATGGTCGCAAGAAACGCGACAGGGTCAAGGTCCATGTTTGGCACCACAACCAAGGCAATTTCCTGGGTGGCGCATGCAACTTCTTTAAATGCGTCACGCAGTTTCAGTTGCTCAAGTTTGTGATGTGCTTCCAGCGTGTCGGTCAATGCGACGAAATGCTGGATGCCCTGGTACTCGAACGCGACCTGGTACTCGGGGCAATAGCCATCGAGCTCAAGCGCCGATACGTTGCCGGTTGGTGAGGTGTAGTTCAGAAAATCCTTGTAGCGTTTATTGAAGAGCCAGCTCGGCGAAGGGAACAACTCACGCATGATACACGCGGTGAGTTTTTCGGCCTTTCTGATCCATGTCTGCCCCCAGTAGAACTCCCGGACGCGTGCCGGTGTGTCGCTGCGGTTTTCCCCCGAGCGATTTCTGTAGTGGATCATCAGGCCACTGTTGGGGTGCATTCCATAGCCCAGCACTTCGGCGCCATGTTCTGCTGCATGAGATTTCAGGGCTTGGTCCAGCGTGTGGTCTTTTTGCTCTCGCAGACAAATCTTCAGTAGCCCATCCAAACTGATGTAGTGCACGTTGACCGGGCTGCGCATCAGCCTGGGGCCGGTCTGAATACTGAAAAAAGGGCCAGGGCTTGTGGAACCGGGCATTTTTGTCCCGCTGTAGTGAATGGCTCCGGCAGGAAAGCATGTCGTAAACGCTTTGTAGGCTGTGACGGAGTCCGTGTAGTAACGTTCCACTTTTTCAGATGGGCGTCGGCCATTGCGCAGGGCAACGGCAACGGAATTGCGTGCCAGCTTTTCAGGCATCCAGCCGAAACCGTCCGGTAACTCGCAAGGCACGGGAAACATCTGGTAGCACGCTTCACTGGCAACGGGCCGTCCGGCAGGGTTACTACTGACCACTAACCGGTGGGCCGGAAACTGTCGGGCGACCTGATCCACCAACGCACTGGCGTTTCTGCAGATCGGACATCCTGTGCCATAGAAAACGTTATGGATCAGCATTTCCCATCCGCCCTCGCTGCCTGCCTTGCAGGTCAGGCAATGGAACGCCTGTAATGTCTTGGCTGGAAACGACTGGTTATCGTCACGCAACAGCCGAAGTTGTCCAAGTCGCCCTTCAGCCACTTCATTGGCGCTCAATTGGCTGTTTTGCCCGGCGTAAGTCAGTGGGGTGTTCCGTCCAGGTGGATTCAAGCGTGCTCCTTGCAGTGCGATAAAAAAGTGGCACAAACCATTCCACAGCGATGCTGGAATTGAAAGTTCAATGAGGTTTCTCAAACGGCTCTGTGTGCGATTTGTATGAGCACACCTTTTGGCAGCAACTTCAGGCAAACGACCAAAATAGAGCACCCATAAAAAAACCGGCCACTGGGGACCGGTTTTTTGTCTTGCATCCCCGTCAACAGCAGCATGACGTGAGGCAGAAATTATTTGGAGCGGGTGAAGGGAATCGAACCCTCGTTATCAGCTTGGGAAGCTGGAGTAATGCCATTATACGACACCCGCTCAGAGCGGCTGACTTTGTACCAGAAGTTGCCCGGGATTTGAAGTTTTTCTTTGCCGGATCTGCATTTACGAAGGTTTTACGGGGCGTGAGGCAGGGTGTTGAGGATGACTCGACAGGTGCGGCCGTGCCGCGATCTATCGCAGGCACGCCACGCAACTACAGAGTGTGCGTGCGGGGCGTGCTTGCGATGACGCTGTTTCAAATGGCCAGAGCATGGTGTTCCTGGGTGAGGTGATGACGCGGTCGGCTGTCGTGCCGGGCCGGTTTCAGGAAGCCCATCAGTGCATGACGACTGTCTCGGCAGGCCGCTTTGTGCTCCATGTCGAGAAAGTGCCCCGTGGCTTGCAGGGTACTGAAACTGCTGTGTTGCACATGATTGGCGAAGAGTCTGGCGTCGGTGGCAGCGGTGTATTCGTCCCATTCGCCGTTCATGAACAGCACCGGCACATCAATCTTTCGTGCCGCCCTCAGGTAGCACTGACGGTCACTGTTGAGCACCTCGCTGATGTGGAAGTGCATCTGCCCGTACTCATGCTCGGCCAGGCTGCTGACGTGACGGTAGTTGAAGCGCTTGAACAGTGACGGCAGGTGCTTGCCGATGGTGTTGTTGACCAGATGGCCGACGCGGTCGCGATCCAGGCTGCCCAGGTAGTCAACCCCGCGCTCCAGGTAGTCGCGCATCGGTTCGTTGATGAGCGGTGAAAACGAGCTGATGACCGCTTTTTCTATCCGCCGTGGCCGGTGTGACAGCGCGACCAGTGCCGCTGCACCGCCCCATGAGAACGACAGCACGTGTTCCGCCGCGAAGTGGTCGATCAGCTCCAGCAGGATCTGCCCTTCGATTTCCTTGGTGAGCATTTTTTCATGGCGATTGTGGGCTTTGGACTTACCCGCGTAGGGTTGGTCGTACAGAACCACGTTGAACTGCGGGTGCAGGTTTTTCACGGTCTGCGCAAACGACGCGGTGGTGGCCATTGAGCCGTTGACCAGAATAATGGTCTTCTCTGCGGCGTCTGCGCGATAGAACTCCGTGTAAACCCGGTACTGCCCCTGTATATCCAGCACAGCGATTTCTGGCCTCATGTCATAAGACTCCTGGCAAGCGGGTAGGCGCGCAATGAGATTGCACGAGCTTTGTGACAGGTAGGCATACGCCTGGAATTTTGTAGCCCATGTCGATCCTGTGAAGGCTGGTCGACGGGTATTGTTATAGGCGGGCATTTTGTCGGGGTGGTGGAGCCTTAAGGCTCTCTGCCGACAAAAAAGTTGCTTTGAAGTAGATCGTGACTCATCGGTCACATTTCGGCCGACGGCTTGATTCAAGCAGGCAGATACCGATCCCGCAAGTGCCGTTTACGAAATCTTTTCGCGTGCCTGCCGAGTGGTCGCTGCCTCAGATCAACTGGATTTCTGCTGCCGTGAGCGCACGGTATTCGCCCGGCGCCAGCGTTGCATCCAGCACCAGCGGCCCCATCCGCTCGCGGTGCAGGCGCAGGACCTTGTTGTCGAAATGGCCGAACATTCGTTTGACCTGGTGATAGCGACCTTCAACGATGCTCAACCGCGCCTGTTTTGGCCCTAGCAGCTCCAGTCCGGCAGGTTGTGTGGTGAGGTCTTCGAAGGCGAAGTACAGGCCTTGGGCGAAGGTGTGAATGCAGTGCTCGCCGATGTCCTGTTCAGTCTCGACGTAGTAGACCTTGGGCAGCTTGGTCTGCGGCTGGGTGAGGCGTCTCGACCAGGTGCCGTCATTGGTGATCAGCATCAGCCCGGTGGTGTTGAAGTCCAGGCGGCCGGCGATGTGCAGGTCCGTTGTGTCGGGCTCGTGGATCAGGTCCAGTACGGTCGGGTGCTCAGGGTCGCGGGTCGCACTGACGCAGCCCGGTGGTTTGTGCAGCATGAAGTAGCGCGCCGGTTTTCCGGCTTGCAGCACTTCGTCATCGAACTCGACGCGGCTGAACTCACGCACCTCGGCATGCGGGTCGCTGACCGTTTGGCCATCGATCCTGATGCGGCGTTCCACCAGCAACAGGCGGACCTGTTGACGGTTGAAACGGGGCAGGTTGCTGAGGAAACGGTCAACGCGCATGGCTATCGGCAGATCACTAAAGGGCCGGGCATCTTACTGGATAGGCGAGTGGGCTGCTTGTAGCTGCGCCTCGACTTGCGCGCAGCGAGGGCACAGGCAGGTCTGGTCGCGCAGCTCGGCGGGCAGGGCCTTGAGCACGGCGGGGTCGATGCTGACGCCATAACACCAGCAGGCCTGGGCGGCGGTTTTCGGGTCGGCCAGGCTGCAGTCGTTACGGGCACCGCAGGCTGGGCAGAGGTCAGGTTTATTCATAACTGGAGTGAGGCAATTCCACGCAGGTTCGGTTACGGCCGCTTTGTTTTGCACGGTACATCGCCTGGTCGGCGCGCGACAGCAGGTTGTGCAGCGTGTCGTCGGTTTGCAGGGTGGTCAGGCCGATGCTGACGGTGATCTGCAACAGCTGTTCGCCATAGGTATAACGCCGTTGCTCGATCAGGTGGCGGATTTTCTCGGCGATCTTCAAACCATTGCCGCCATCGGTGTCCTTGAGCAGCACGATGAATTCCTCGCCACCCCAGCGGCAGACAATATCGGACTGGCGCAGGCAGCTTTCCAGGTCCCGGGCGAAACCGGCCAGCACGGCATCGCCAGCAAGATGGCCGTGGGTGTCGTTCAATCGCTTGAAGTGGTCAAGGTCCAGCAGCAGCGCTGTCAGCGGCTTGGGCTCGCGCCGGGCTTCCTGCATGGCTTGCGCGGCGAGCAGGTCAAAGCCACGGCGGTTGGGCAGGCCCGTGAGGCTGTCGAGGGTGGCCTGGGCTTCGATTTTGCGCTGCAAGCGTTTGACGATCAGGTTGAGCAAGGTCAGCACCACCAGCGTGACGATCAGGCAGATCAGCAGGTTGAGGTACAGCGACTGGCGAATCTCGCCCAGTGCACTGTCTTCGCGTTTGTCGACGAACAAATACCAGTTCAGCTCGGGAATGAACCGCACATTGAGGAAATGCCCCTGGCCCCGGGTTGAATACTCGAAGCTGCCGCTATGAGGGGTGGGCAGCAAGGCCGGCAAGTCTTTGAGGCTGCCCAGGTCACTGAGGGACTGCCCGCTGCGTGCGCCTTGCGGGCCACCGTCCGCGCCGGTCAGGACAAGCTTGCCGTGGGTGTCGACGAAATACACGCTGCGTTGGTAGCGCTGCTGGTAGGTGTCGATCAGTTTGATCACCGCATCGACCGTCAGCCCGACGCCAGCCACGCCGATGAATTTATTCTGGTAGTCGTAGACCTTGTAGTTGATGAACACGGTCAGGCTGTCGTGGTTGGCCATGTCCACGTCGACATTGATTTCGTAGGGCGTGGTCATGTTGCGAACGCGAAAGTACCAGGTGTCGCGTGGCTCGTCGGCGTTGATGGTTTTCAGCACGCCTTTGGCCTGGTAGTACGTCAGGTTGTTGTTGGAGACGAAGAAAGCGGTGTAGGCGCCGTAATGAGTCATGACCTCGTTGAGGTAGCGGGTGATCTGCTCGGGATCATGTTCGCCGGCCACTACCCAGTCACGCAGGAAGGTGTCGCGCGACATCATCGAGGAAATCAGGATGGGCCGAACCAGGTCTTTCTGAATCTCGGAGTAAACGGTGTCGGAGGTCAGTGGCAGTTCGGTTTTGACGATGTTGTCGCGAATCGAGGTGCGCGAGGCGTAGTAGCTGAGCAGGGAGGTGGCGAGAAAACCTGCGCTCAATAGTGCGACCAGTGTGAGTACCAACGAGCGTTGCGAAAACAGCGCAGAGCGTAGCGGCATAACGATTCCGTTGGCAGGGACACGATGCAAGCATTCTAGTGGCACCGTGGGCAAGGCGTGGGTTCATTTTCAGGGTGCTGCGCTGTTGGAACCTGAGGCGTTCAGGTGGGGTGAGCCGTTGATCTGAAGTTGTAACCGGGCAGACACTTGGTGTCGGTTTGGCAGTCTTAATTAATGACAGTCGATGTTCTTGCCGATTGCCGCGGACCAGCGCCGCTGGTGCGTGCTTTCTGCGGTTCAGGAGGCCGCCATGTATCGTCGAATCCTGCTCGGTGTTTTGCTTGGTTTGAGTCTTGGTGCATGCGTTCCCTATTACGTAGAGTCTGACTACTACACAGGTGGGGTGTATACAGTGCCAGCACCGTATTACTACGGTAACTATTACTACACGCCTTACTACTATGGTGGTTTCTACGGACCTCGCTATCACGGATATCACCCCTATCACGATGGTGCCTATGGGCCGCATTACTACGGTGGCTACCGTCGGGGGCATCATTGAAGGGCGGGGGACAAGAGGATGCGAGGCACGCCTGGAGCACTTGATACGGCGGCGCTGGCTGATGAGGCCGCGCCGCTTTTTCATGCCCGTCATTGACGTAGTCGAGAAGCGTTGTCTGTAGTTGTATCAAAGTGTTGCTTGATCGCACCAGATTCCGAATTTGATGTCAGATGTTTCGTCAGTCAGATTATTTTTGACTGCCGCCTGCCCGCGTCGCGGGCGTGGCTCTTTCGCGGTCCAGGAGGCCGCCATGTATCGCCGACTTCTTCTTGCTGCGTCCCTGGGTTTGACTCTTTCTGCGTGCGTACCTTATTACGAGGGAGGTTCGAGCTATTACAGTTCCGAGATCTATTCCAGCCCTGCACCGGCTTACTACTCAGGTGGTGGGGGCTATTATTCCTCCCCGCGCGGCTACTATTCGCCGCCAACGCGTTACTACTCGGCACCGCGCTATTACCAATCCGTGCCTCGCTACTACCAGCCTGCGCCCCGGTACTATCAACCGTCGCCGCGTTACTACCCGAATCGCGGCTGGGGTCAGCAACAGTATGGCGGTCGTGGCGATTACTACGGCGGCCATAACGGTAACCGGGACCACGGCAACGATGGCGGTCGCGACCATCATGGCGACCGGGACCACGGCCGTGGTGACCACGGCGACAGAGGGGGTCATAACCGTTAGGCCATTGAACGAACAAGCGGCGCATTCAGCGCCGCTTTTTTCTGCCTGTGATTTCAGTAGTCGGACAAGTCCGCCAGCGGGTGGCGCCCCTCCCAGGCTTTATGAAAGTGCGCCTCGACCACCGCTTCGGGCACGGTGTTGATATCCGGCCAATGCCAGTGCGGCTTCTGGTCCTTGTCGATCAGGCGTGCCCGCACGCCTTCACTGAACTCCGGGTGTCGGCAGCAGTTCAGGCTCAGGGTGTATTCCATCTGAAAAACCTCGGCCAGTGAGAGATGCCGCGCGCGGACGATTTGCTCCCACACCAGGTGGGCGGTCAACGGGCAACCTTCACTCAGGGTTTTCGCCGCGCGGGCCAACAGCAGATCGCTGTGTTCGCGCAACAGGCTGATCGCGCGCCAGGCGCATCGCACATCGCTGACATCCAGCAACTCATCGATCTGCTGGCGCCGCGGCAACCACTGCGCCACCGGCATCTGCCCGACGGCCTCCTGCTGCAAGGCCTTGAGCAGGCTGTTGAGTTGCATCGCCGTTTGCTCCTGCCAGTTCAGTTGCAGCAGGCCTTCGATCAGTTGTTCCTGCTGGTCATCGAGCAGAAAGCGGTCGGCGAGGTCCAGGTCCAGCGCATCACGGCCATTGATGTGAGCCCCGGTCAAACCCAGGAACACTCCAAGTTTGCCGGGCAGGCGCGACAGGAACCAACTGGCGCCGACATCCGGGTACAGGCCGATGCTGATCTCGGGCATGGCCAGGCGACTACTCGGGGTGACGATACGAATGCTCGCGCCTTGCAGCAGCCCCATGCCGCCACCGAGCACATAACCGTGGCCCCAGCAGATCAGTGGTTTTGGGTAGGTGTGCAGGCGAAAGTCCAGGCGATACTCGGCCGCGAAGAAGTGCGCGGCCAAGGGCGGTACTTCGCCGGGGTGAGCGCAGCAGGCCTCCACCAGGCTGCGGACTTCGCCGCCGGCACAAAAGGCCTTGGCACCGTTGCCGCGCAGCAGTACACAGACAATCTGGGGTTCTTTGGCCCAGGCGTCCAGTTGATCGCTCAGGGCGTTGATCATCGGCAGTGACAGCGCGTTCAGGGATTTTTCGGCATCCAGGCTAGCGATACCGATGCGGGCGCCGTCGGTGCCGGTGAGTTCTTCGAAGTGCAGATTCATCGTGACCTCGATCGGGAATTTGAACGTTCAGTATGATCGTTGCGTGGGAAAATGCCGGTTCTGCGTCAGATCAATTGACAAGCGCGGTGGGCTTTCCTAGGGTTCGCCCCATTGAATTTTCAGGTGTAACCATGACTGCTGACGACCGTATCAAACTCGAACCGAGCTGGAAGGAGGCGCTGCGTGCTGAATTCGATCAGCCTTATATGGCAGAGTTACGTGAGTTTCTGCGGCAGGAGAACGCCGCGGGCAAGGAAATTTATCCGCCGGGCCCGATGATCTTCAACGCGCTCAATTCCACACCACTGGACAAGGTCAAAGTGGTGATCCTCGGCCAGGACCCCTATCACGGCCCGGGCCAGGCTCACGGCTTGTGCTTTTCGGTGCAACCGGGCGTACCGGCGCCACCGTCATTGGTGAACATCTATAAAGAGTTGAAGCGCGACCTGAACATCGACATCCCGAGTCACGGTTACCTGCAAAGCTGGGCCGACCAGGGGGTGCTGATGCTCAACACCACCATGACCGTGGAGCGGGCCAATGCCAACGCCCACGCGGGCAAGGGCTGGCAGTTCTTCACCGACCGGATCATCGAGTTGGTCAGTGAACATCAGCCGCACCTGGTGTTTTTACTGTGGGGCGCCCATGCCCAGAGCAAGCAGAAACTGATTGATGCCACCAAGCACCTGGTGCTGACCTCGGTGCATCCGTCGCCGCTGTCCGCTTATCGCGGGTTCCTCGGGTGCGGGCATTTCAGTCGCACCAACAAGTTCCTTGAACAGAATGGCGAGACCCCGATCGAGTGGCGCTTGCCACCGGTCTGAGGCGCTGACAGTGAGGGCCTCTTCGCGAGCAAGCCCGCTCCCACATTAGTCTGCGTCCGGCCCAAAAAATGCGTCGGGCAGAGATCAATGTGGGAGCGAGCCTGCTCGCGAAAAAGGCAACTCGGTCTATCAGACGGAATCCGGCAACCGGTTCCAATGCCGGAACAACGGTTCGGCCAGAAACAGCACAAACAACAACCGCATCACCTGCATCGCCGTCACCAAGGGCACAGATAACTGCAAGGTCTCTGCCGTCAAACTCATTTCCGCAATCCCGCCGGGCATCATGCCCAGCGTCAATGAGCGCAGGTCCAGGTGGGTCAGCGCACTCAACCCCAGCGCCGCCAGCGTGGCGATCAACATGGTCAGCACCGTACCGACCAGCGTCCGGCCCATGAACGATGGTGCGCGCCGAAAGAACTGCCGATTGAAGTGACATCCCAGACCACTGCCGATCAGCCACTGGCCGATTTGACTGCCGCCGTCGGGCAAGCCGATGTGCAAGTCCCAGCCAATGCTCACCGTCGCACTCACCAGCAACGGCCCGAACAGCCAGGGGTTGGGTTGGCGCAAGCGTTGCCAGGCCCAGGCGAGCAGGGCGCCCGCCGGGAACAGTACCGCCAGCCAGCGCCAATCGACGGTGGCCGGGTGCAGTAATGGAGTGCCTTCGCCGAGCAGGTATTTGAAGGCGGCCGGCACGCACAGCACCACCACCAGTACCCGCAGGCTTTGCCCCGCCGCGACGCGGCTGAGCACGGCGCCATTGCGGGCGCCGAGGTTGACCATTTCGCCGGAGCCGCCCGGCATGCTGGAGAAAAACGCGGTGGCGCGGTCCTCGCCGGTACGCCGCAACAGCCAGACCCCGACCACCGCTGACAGGCTGGTGACCAGCGCACCGAAGAAGATCAGCCCGAAGTGGCTCATGACCTGCTCGATCACCACCGGGGTGAAGTGCAGGCCAATACCGATGCCGACGATCCACTGGCCACATTTACGCCCGCCGGGGATTTCCGTCAGTTGCCAGGGTGTCAGGCAGCGCACCAGGATGATTGCCAGCAGCGAGCCGACCATCCACGGCAGCGGCCAGCCGATCTGGCTGGCGAGGTACCCGCCCAGCAGACCGACCAGCGGGGTCCCCCACCACGTGTTGAAGGGCCGATCAGACATCGGCGATGGTGCGCCGTGCCACGGAGCGTTTGCGCCAGATCCGCAGCAGGGGCACCAGCAGCATGATCGCGGTCAGGATCCAGCAACCGAAGGTGATCGGGCTCGACCAGAGGATCTCCAGCGCACCGTTGGAAATCGACAGTGCACGACGCAGGTTCTGCTCCATCAGGCCGCCGAGGATGAAGCCCAGCAGCACCGGCGATAACGGGAAATCCAGCTTGCGCAGGATGTAACCGAAGATGCCGATACCGATCATCAGGAACAGGTCGAAGGTGGTGGCATGCACCGCGTAAACGCCAATCGCGGTAATGATCGCGATCACCGGCACCAGCGCCCAATTCGGCACGGCGAGAATCCGGGTGAAGATGCGGATCATCGGGATGTTGAGGATCACCAGCATGAAGTTGGCGATGAACAACGAGGCAATCAGGCCCCAGACGATGTCGGGCTGCTGCTGGAACAACAGTGGCCCCGGCGTGATGTTGTACAGCGACAGCGCACCGATCATCACCGCCGTGGTACCCGAACCCGGTACACCGAGGGTCAACATGGGCACCATTGCACCGCAAGCTGCGGCACCGATGGCGGTTTCCGGTGCAGCGAGACCGCGCTTGTCACCTTGACCAAACGTACCGTTGGCACCGGCAATGCGTTTTTCGGTCATGTACGCCACGGCACTTGCCAGCGTCGCGCCGGCGCCTGGCAATACGCCCATGATGAAACCCAGTACACCGCAACGAAGGTTGACCACGAATACCGAGGCCGCTTCCTTGAAGTTGAACATCATTCGGCCGGTGGCTTTCACGGCTTCCTGGCCATGGTGGGTCTTTTCCAGCAGCAACAGGATTTCGCTGATGGAGAACAGGCCCAGTACCAGCACCACGAACTGAATGCCATCGGTGAGGTGGATGTTGTCGCCGGTGAAGCGATAGACACCGCTGTTGGCGTCGATGCCGACACAGGCCAGAAACAAACCGATCAGCGCCGAGATGAAGGTTTTCAGCGGTCGGTCACCGGCCATGCCGCCCAGGCATACGATGGCAAACACCATCAGGACGAAGTACTCGGCAGGCCCGAAGGCAATTGCCCATTTCGCCAGCAGCGGGGCGAACAACACCATGCCGCAAATAGCGATGAACGCACCGATGAACGAACTCCACGCCGACAGGGACAGTGCCACACCGGCCAGGCCTTTGCGGGCCATCGGATATCCGTCGAGGGTGGTCATGACGGTAGAAGCTTCGCCGGGGATGTTCAACAGGATCGAGCTGATCCGGCCGCCATACTCGCAGCCCAGGTAAACCGCTGCCAGCAGGATCAGAGCGGATTCCGGTGGCAGCCCGAGGGCGAATGCGATCGGGATCAGCAGCGCCACGCCGTTGATCGGGCCAAGGCCTGGCAACAGGCCGACCACAGTGCCGATCAGGGTGCCGCTCAATGCGGTGACCAGGTTGTACGGCGTCAGTGCGACGCCGAAGCCCTGGCCAAGATAGCTAAGGGTATCCATATCAGTTCTCCAGAACGTCGAGCAGGCCCAATGGCAGTGGCACGTCCATCACGCGGTCGAACAGCATGTACAGGCCAAGGCTCATCAAGCTGATGATTACCAGGCTGGACAGCCAGCGACCGCCATACAGGCGGGCCATTGGCACGCCGATCAGGATGCTGGAGACAATGAAACCCAGGGGTTCAAAAGTGCCCGCGAACACCACCAGCAGAGCGACGCAGATACCGATCTTGGTCAGGGTCTCGCGATCCAGCGGCGGCTCATCTTCACTGTGGACGATGGGTGTCGGGCGAAACGCCATGTACAGCAGGGCGATGCCCATCAGGGCCAGCAACAACAACGGGAAGGCTCTTGGGCCGACGGGCTCATAGGAAAAAGGTGCTTGATACGGCCAGGCCATCATTGCCAGGCCGATGCAGGCCACCAACAGCGTGGAGGCAAAAATGCGTTGTAAGAGCATGACAAACTCCTGGGCGACGCCCCTGATGCGCAAGGGCGTCGCCGCTAGACAGAGGCGATTACTGAATCAGGCCAAATTCCTTGGCCAGCATCTTGTAGTCGGCGACTTGCTTCTTCACGTACGTGTCCAGCTCGGGCCCGGTCATGGCGAACGGGAACAGTTCACGCTGATCGCGCAGCTTGGCGAAATCTTCGGAAGCCAGCAGTTTGTCAAAAGCGTTTTTCCACCAGGCGTAGTCTTCGTCACTGACCTTTGGCCCGAGGTAGAAGCCGCGCACCACCGGCCAGACGATGTCGTAGCCTTGTTCCTTGGCGGTTGGAATGTCCTTCATTTCCGGCTCGTCCAGGCGCTCGTTGGCGAACACCGCCAACAGACGCATGTCACCGCTCTGGATATGTGGCATGGAGTCGGAAATGTCAGTGCTGCCGACCTGAATGTGGCCGCCGAGCAGCGCGGTGGCGATTTCGCCACCCCCTTCGAGGGCGACATAACGCAGGTCACGGGGGTTGATCCCGGCAGCCTTGGCGATCAACGCGGTTTGCATCCAGTCCTGGCTGCCGACCGTACCACCGGAGCCGATCACCACTTTGCTCGGGTCTTTCTTCAACGCTTGAACCAGGTCATCGAGGTTCTTGTAGGGCGAGTCGCTTTTCACCGCGATGGCGCCATAGCTTGTTCCAACAGCTGCCAGCCAGCGCACGGCGTTTTCATCGAAACGCCCGAACTTGCCCTGGGCCAGGTTCAGCAACGAGCCGCTGGACCAAGCCACCAGCGTGCCGGCGTCGGCAGGGCGCTGGGCCACCACCGCGTTGTAGGCCACGGCACCAACGCCACCGGGCATGTACGTGACGCGCATCGGTTTGGTCAGCAGTTTTTCGTTGATCAGCGCGCTTTGCGCCAGCTTGCAGGTCAGGTCGAAACCACCGCCAGGGGATGCCGGGGCAATACATTCCGGGCGTTTGGGTTCGGCAAGGAGTTGGCCGGCGAATAGCAGGCAACTGGCGGCTAGAGCAACTTTACGCAGTGATAAGTCCATTTTTCGTCTCCACAGGAGTTGTTGTTGTGTAGGAGCTGTCGTTGGGTTGAATCCGTTACCAAAGGGCAACGCTGTAGCTCACCAGCACACGCACTTCATCAGCGTCGCGGGCAGAGTAGTTGGAGCGGTAGGTGGCATTGCGCAGGCGCACGGCAACGTCCTTGAGTGCGCCACTTTGCACCACGTATTTAATCTCGGTGTTGCGTTCCCATTCTTTACCGGTGTCGCCGTTTTTCAGTTTGATGTTGTCGCCGCTCAGGTAACGGCTCATGAAACTCAGGCCGGGAATCCCCAGTTTGGCGAAGTCGTAGTCGTAGCGGGCCTGCCAGGAGCGTTCTTCGGCACCGGCAAAGTCGTTGATCTGCACGAAGTTGACCAGGTATGGGTCGGCACCGTCGACATAAGGGAACGCGCTGTCCCCCGACATGTGCTGATAACCGGCGCTGAGTTTATGCCCGTTCAAGGCATAGCTCACCAGGCCATTGAGGGATGTGTTGTCGATGTTGCCGCCACGGGCCTGACCTTCGTCGTTGCTGATGGCCAGGCGCAGGTCGGTGCCAAAAGTGCCGGGGCCGAACGGTTGCGAGGCGACCACACCGAGGAAGTGCTGGTTGTAGACGTCGGCGAGTTGGGCGAAATGGTAGCTGCCAGTGATCTTGTCGGTGAATTTGTAGTCGACGCCGCCGAAGTCGAAATGCTTGCCGGCCACGGTGCCGGCGAAACGGCTGTTCTTGTTGTTCAGGGCGATGTCTTCGAAGTCGGTGCTGTCGCGGTCCTTGGCTTTTTCCAGGCGCCCGCCGGTGAAGGTCAGGTTCTTGATTTCCCGGGAGGTCAGCAGGCCACCTTCAAAGGTTTGCGGCAGGATGCGCCCGTCGTTGGGCTTGAGGGTTGGCAGTTCGGGAATCAGGCTGCCGATTTTAAGTTCGGTGGCGGAGATTTTTACTTTGCCGGTCAGACCGAGCTTGGAGTACTCGTCGGCAGCGCGACCATTGTCATGGGTGGGCAACAGGCCAGTGCCGGTACGGTCGGGGCTGGAGTCGAGCTTGACCCCCAGCATGCCCAGCGCATCGATGCCAAACCCGACCGTGCCATCGGTGTAACCCGATTGAACGTTGAGCATGAACCCCTGGGCCCATTCGTCACGCTTGGATTGCTGGGCACTGGTGCCGCTGCGAAAGTCGCGATTGAAATACATGTTGCGGGTTTCGAGGGTGGCCGTACTGTCTTCGAAGAAGGCAGCCTGGCTGACCGGTGAAAAGCCGGCGAGGGCGGCGGCACTGGCAAGGGCGGTGTAACCGGGACGGGAAAAACGTGCAGGCAGGCGAGCCTGAAGCTGTGTGGACAGCATCGTGAAGTACTCCGTTATTGTTCTTATTGACGAAAACGCTTCGAGGCGTTTTTCGGGTCGCTACTCTTCAATGGTGACGGCAGCCGAAACTGACCGTGGCTGGACTCTAGCGGCCTAACCTTTCGCTAACCTTTCAGTAGACTTTCACTGTTTTCGGGCTTCACAGCGGCAAAAGCGGCTGTAAACTCCGCGCCAAAGAATGGCGTCGACCATCCAAAAATGAGGTAAGGATCCATGCGTGTTCTTCTCGTTGAAGACCATCTGCCGCTGGCCGAAAGTGTCGCCCAGGCGCTCAAGAGCACGGGTTTGACCGTCGATGTGCTGCACGATGGCGTGGCCGCCGACTTGGCCTTGAGCAGCGAGGAATACGCGGTAGCGATCCTCGACGTCGGCCTGCCGCGCATGGATGGTTTCGAGGTGCTGGCACGCCTGCGCAGCCGTGGAAAAAACCTGCCGGTGCTGATGCTCACCGCTCGCAGCGATGTCAAGGACCGGGTGCATGGGCTCAACCTCGGCGCCGACGATTACCTGGCCAAACCCTTTGAACTGACGGAACTGGAAGCGCGGGTCAAGGCACTGCTGCGCCGCAGCGTGCTGGGCGGTGAGCGTCAGCAGCGTTGTGGTGTGTTGGTGTATGACCTGGACACCCGGCGTTTCACCCTGGACGAGGAGCTGCTGACCCTGACTTCCCGCGAGCAGGCGGTGCTCGAAGCCTTGATCGCCCGTCCGGGCCGGGTGATGAGCAAGGAGCAATTGGCCTCCCAGGTGTTTGGTCTGGATGAAGAAGCCAGCCCCGATGCCATCGAAATCTATGTCCACCGTTTGCGCAAGAAACTCGACGGCCACGCGGTGGCGATCGTGACGTTCAGGGGGCTCGGTTACCTGCTGGAAACCCGCGATGCATAAGCCCAGCAGCCTGCGTTGGCGATTACTGTGGAACCTCGCACTGTTGCTGGTGGTGCTGATGATTGCCAGCGGCCTGAGTGCTTACTGGAACGGTCGCGAAGCCGCCGACACCGCGTATGACCGGACCTTGCTGGCCTCGGCGCGAACCATTGCGGCCGGCCTGTACCAGCGCGACGGCAGCCTCAGCGCCGATGTGCCTTACGTGGCCCTCGATACCTTCGCTTACGACAGTGCCGGGCGGATTTACTATCAAGTCAACGACATCCACCAGAAGCTGATTTCCGGCTACGAAAACCTGCCCGGGCCACCGCCGGGAACGCCGCGCACCGACGACTACCCGGCGCTGGCGCGCTTTTACAATGCGATCTATCACGGCCAGACCGTGCGGGTGGTCAGCCTGCTCAAACCGGTGATCGAGCCGAACATGAACGGCATGGCGGAAATCCGCGTGGCCGAAACCGATGAGGCGCGGGTCAGCATGGCCCGCAGCCTGATGGCCGACACCTTGCTGCGACTGGGCATGTTGGCCGTCGGTGCGTTGTTGCTGGTGTGGTTTGCGGTGAGTGCGGCGCTGCGGCCGCTGGAGCGATTACGCACGGCGGTGGAAGAGCGCCAGCCGGATGACCTGCGGGCGCTGCCGCTGGTCGAAGTGCAACGCGAGTTGTGGCCACTGGTGCGGGCGCTTAACCACTTCACCGAGCGTTTGCGTGTGCAGTTCGAACGTCAGGCGCAGTTTATTGCCGATGCCGCGCATGAGTTGCGTACGCCGCTGGCAGCCTTGAAGGCGCGGCTTGAGCTGGGGCTGCGCTCCAGTGAGCCGCAAACCTGGCGCACGACCCTGGAAAGTTCGGCCCAGAGCACCGACCGCCTGACTCATCTGGCCAATCAGTTGCTGTCACTGGCGCGCGTTGAAAACGGTGCGCGGGCGATTGCCGAGGGCGGCGCGCAGTTGCTTGATCTCAGCCAGTTGGCCCGTGAGCTGGGCATGGCCATGGCGCCGTTGGCCCATGCGCGGGGCGTGGCGCTGGCGCTGGAAGCTGACGAGCCGGTGTGGTTGCGCGGTGAGCCGACGCTGCTGAACGAGCTGTTGAGCAATCTGGTGGACAACGCATTGGCGCATACGCCATCGGGGGGGAACGTGATTCTGCGGGTCAGCGCACCGGCAGTGCTGGAAGTCGAAGACGACGGCCCCGGTATTCCGCTGGAAGAGCGTGACCGGGTGTTCGAGCGCTTTTATCGTCGAAACCAGCAGGTGGCCGGCTCAGGCCTGGGGTTGGCGATTGTTGGCGAAATTTGCCGCGCTCATCTGGCACAAATCAGCCTGCACGATGGCGCGCAGGCCGGGCTGAAGGTGCGGGTGAGTTTTATCGCCGGAGAGTGAACACGGGACCTGTGGCGAGGGAGCTTGCTCCCGCTGGGCTGCGAAGCAGCTTCAAAACCATACGCCACAGTGTTTCAGTTAAACCGCATTGTCCGGATTTACGACGGCTGCGCAGCCGAGCGGGAGCAAGCTCCCTCGCCACAGTAGTGTTCGCAATCAGTAAAACATCGACCGGGCGTCTTCCAGGTCGGCGCACAACGACAGGTTGTTCGGGTCGATCTTCAACTGCTTGAACGCCGGCAGGCTGGAGATATCGATCTGGGCCAGTGGATGGTCGGTGTCCTTGTAGCAGTGCAGGGTGGCGACCTGCACCAGATCGACATAATCGACCCGCTCGGACTGACGCTTGAAGTCCAGGTACTGCCCCGGCAGCTTCACCAGCATTTCCGGAAATTCCCAGACGCTCAGCAGTTTGTCGCCCAGCAACGGGTGAATGTGCTCGATCACATGGTTGAGGCTGACCGGGTCCGACAGCAGCTCGTAGTGGTCTTCGGCGTACGTCAGGATCGGCAGCACGCCGATCTGATGCACCAGTCCGCCCAACGCGGCCTGATCCGGCTTGAGTTGGGTATGACTGCGGCACAGGGCGTAGCTGACCCCGGCGATTTCCAGGCTTTTGCGCCAGACATCGCGCATTTTCTGTTCCACCACTTCGGAGCGGGCATGGAAAATCTGCTCCATGACCAGGCCGATGGCCAGGTTGCTGCTGTAGTTGACGCCCAGCCGGGTGATTGCCGTGTGCAGGTCCGTGACTTCCTGGGTGGCGCGCAGCAGCGGGCTGTTGACCACTTTGATCAGCCTTGCCGACAACGCGGTGTCTCGGCCGATGACTTTGCTCAGGGTAGCGACGCTGATTTCAGGGTCTTCGGCGGCCCGGCGAATTTGCAGGGCCACTTCCGGTAATGTTGGCAGAACGAGGTCATCGTTATCGATGGCCTCAACCAAATCCTGTTGGACCTTATCCGACAGCTTGCTCATTTCTGTTCTCTAGGTGTTGCAAGAAAGTACTGCAATTAACGCTGGATCTCGCGATCGCGATCCAGTTGATAAGGCAGATCGAGCAGTTGCAGGCCTGGGCCTTCGAGTTCGCCGAGGTGTACATCGCCACTCTCTGCGGCTTCGGCTTGCAGCACGGCAAGCAGTTCAATGTGTTGATCGGCGCGAGCAGCGATCACGACTTCGCCAATCGAACTGCCGTGGGTCGGCGAAAACAGCGGTGTGCCGGGTTCGGGTAACTCGCTGGCGTCCAGTTGCAGGCGATACAGCCGGCGCTTGAGCTTGCCCAGGTATTGCATGCGCGCGACGATTTCCTGGCCGGTGTAGCAACCTTTCTTGAAGCTCACGCCGCCCACGGCTTGCAGGTTGAGCATTTGCGGAATGAACAGCTCGCGGGTGGCTGGCATGACCTGGCCGATACCGGCGCGAACCTGGCCCAGCAGCCATTGATTCAGCTCGCCTTCACTCAACTGCGCCGCCAGTGCAGCTTTTACGGTTGCTGCCTGATCAACAGGCGCCCACAGCTCGGTGCGGGCGGGAGAAACGCGAATGGCGATCAAACCGTTGTGACGGGCGACGCTATCGGTCTCCCGAGGCAGGTCGAGGCCAAGGGCTGACAGGGCCGTGTCGGCCTCAGACAGGCCGAAACGCACCCACGCTGCGCTTTCATCGGTCAGCTTGGACTTGGAAAACACGGCGTACTTTTTCAGGTCTGCCAGTTGCGGTTCCAGCAGTTCGCTGGCCATCGCCATTAGAACGCCGTCACCTTCGAGCAGGATGCGAAAGCTCGACTGCATGCGGCCCTTCTGCGTGCAGCGGGCGCCGAGGCTGGCCTGGGTGTCGCTCAGGTAATTGAGGTTGCAGGTCAACTGCCCCTGAAGAAACTTGCTGGCGTCAGCGCCGCGGACGGCGAGAACGCCTTCGTGGGACAGGGTGCAGAAAAAAGCAGAATCAGCCATGGGTCATCGCAGGGTAAATAGTCTGGGGGACATCATAAGGGTGCGCCCTTGAAATGGGTAGTTCACAAAGGATGGGTGGTGCCCGACCAAAGCCGACTGGCCGACACGGGCGGGGGCTGTATACTTGCGCTCTATTTGAGGAGCGCTCCATGGTCGAAGATGTTGAACTGAACCGCCTCTACTGGCACAGCCGCCGCGGCATGCTTGAACTTGACGTGTTGCTGGTGCCGTTTGTGAAAGAGGTCTATCCGCACCTCAACGAGGTTGATCGCGCCTGCTACGTCAAACTGCTTGAGTGCGAAGATCAGGACATGTTCGGCTGGTTCATGGAGCGTGCTGAATCGGAAGACCCTGAGCTGCAACGCATGGTTCGCATGATTCTGGACCGTGTTCAGCCCAAGTAACGTGTTCGAATGCCGCTGGCAGGCCTCACGGCAACTGCTGGCGGCGTATCTCCTCGCTCAGCTGTTCGCGCTGGGTTCGTTGTACCTTCTTGATATTCCCTTCTGGGCAAGCCTGTCTGGCGCGGCGCTCTGCCTGCTCCATGGCTTTTGGGTTCTGCCGCGACAAATTCTGCTGACGCACCCAGCATCGTTCAGTGGCCTGCGGCGTGACGCCGATGGCTGGCAGCTATGGAATCGACAGTCAGGCTGGCAGCCGGTGCAATTGCGTCCTGACAGCCTGGCGCTACCGTTGGTCATCGTGTTGCGTTTTCGTCTACAGGGTGAGCGGCGAGTGCGGGCCCTCTGCGTGCCACACGATGCGCAGGCGGCGGATGTGCACCGACGCCTGCGGGTGCGCCTCACGTTCAGTCGTCGTAGGTGGGCGGCACCAGAATAGTGTCCAGCGCCTCTGGCAGCATGTTCGGGTAATCGAGGGTGTAATGCAGGCCGCGGCTTTCCTTGCGCTCCATTGCCGAGCGGATCATCAGTTCCGCCACCTGAGCAAGGTTCCTCAACTCAATCAGGTCTCTGCTCACTTTATAGTTGCTGTAGAACTCGTCGATTTCGTCCAGCAACAGGCGAACGCGATGCTGTGCCCGTTGCAGGCGCTTGTTGGTACGCACAATGCCTACGTAGTCCCACATGAATCGCCGAAGTTCGTCCCAGTTGTGCGCAATGATCACGTCCTCGTCAGAGTCGGTGACCTGGCTGGCGTCCCAGGCGGGCAGGGCGATGGGGATGGCGACCTGGGGCAGTTGCTCCAGAATGTCTGCCGCTGCCGAGCGTGCGTAGACGAAGCATTCCAGCAGTGAGTTGCTGGCCATGCGGTTGGCGCCGTGAAGGCCGGTGAAACTGGTTTCGCCGATGGCGTACAGGCCCGGAACATCGGTGCGGCCCTGTTGGTCGACCATCACGCCGCCGCAGGTGTAGTGTGCGGCGGGCACCACCGGGATGGGTTGTTTGGTGATGTCGATGGAAAATTCCAGGCAGCGCTCGTAGACCGTCGGGAAATGCGTCTTGATGAAGGATTCGGGCTTATGGCTGATGTCCAGGTACACGCAGTCGATGCCCAGGCGTTTCATTTCATGGTCGATGGCCCGCGCCACGATGTCCCGTGGCGCCAGTTCGGCGCGGGGATCGAAGCGCTGCATGAAGCGCTCGCCATTGGGCAGCTTCAAGTGCGCCCCTTCGCCACGCAGGGCTTCGGTGATCAAAAAACTTTTGGCCAGCGGGTGGTACAGGCACGTGGGGTGGAACTGGTTGAACTCCAGGTTCGCCACCCGGCAACCGGATCGCCAGGCCATGGCGATGCCATCACCGCAGGCGCTATCGGGGTTGCTGGTGTACAGATAGACTTTTGCCGCGCCGCCGGAGGCAAGAATCACGAAGCGTGCACCGTAGGTGTCGACTTCGCCCGTGCCGCGGTTGAGCACGTAGGCGCCGAGGCAGCGATCACCGTCCAGGCCCAGGCGTTTTTCGGTGATCAGATCGACAGCGACGCGTTGTTCCAGCAGTTCGATGTTCGAGCGTTGGCGAGCCTGGGCGAGCAATGTCTTGAAAATCGCTGCGCCAGTAGCGTCAGCGGCGTGGATGATGCGTCGATGGCTGTGACCGCCCTCGCGGGTCAGGTGAAACTCGAAACCACCGTCCTCGGTGCCGGATTGTTCATCGCGGGTGAACGGCACACCTTGGTCGATCAGCCATTGAATGGCTTCTTTGCTGTGCTCGACGGTAAAACGCACGGCGTCTTCGTGGCACAGGCCGCCGCCGGCATTGAGCGTGTCGTCGACGTGAGATTCAACGGTGTCGGTGTCATCCAGTACGGCAGCGACACCGCCCTGGGCCCAGAATGTCGAGCCGTTGGCGAGGTCGCCTTTGCTCAGTACGGCAATGCGCAGGTGACCGGGAAGGGTCAGTGCAAGACTCAAGCCGGCAGCGCCGCTGCCAATCACCAGAACATCGTGTTGAAACTGTTGGCTCATTTCAGGATTCCGCTCAAAGCGACCCGGGTCGGGGTTGGCGCAAGACACCTGGATTGGCGAGTCAAGGCAGCCACACAGCGCACTAGTATATAGAGGGGTGGATCGGCACAATAGCCGGGCCTTCATGGCGATGTGAAATGACTGTGACGTAAAAGTGACGACCGGGCTTGAGGGTCGTGCCGGGCGATTTACCGGTCAAATCGCCGACAAGGCACCCGTATCGCGGATGAAACACTCTTTTTCTCTTCACGGTCGCACATTGTCGCTCTTGCCCGACTATAAAGATTGGGAACTTTTGCCAAGCGCCCACGTTCAATAGAAGGTTGCCTGAAAGAAGGGGACGCGTCGGTCTTTATGCGGGGCTTGTGATTCAGTCTTTGCGTGTGGGTTCGACGACAAGATTATTCGCGCAGCCGGCCAAGCCCGCGCTGCGTTTTTCGTGCGTGCCAAATCAGAGCCGCAGGAAACTTGCCTGGAGGGGGGAGAACTTTTGCGAAAAGCCCGAGTCTATGTTTGCAAGCTTGATCGATTGGTTATGCAAGCCTCCTCCGCGCTTATCGAGGAGTGTTCATGCTAACCCAGGAAGAGGATCAGCAGCTGGTCGAGCGCGTTCAGCGCGGCGACAAGCGTGCATTTGATCTGCTAGTGCTGAAATACCAGCACAAAATTCTCGGGTTGATCGTGCGTTTTGTGCACGACACCCATGAAGCCCAGGATGTTGCACAGGAAGCCTTTATCAAGGCTTATCGTGCACTTGGTAATTTTCGCGGAGACAGTGCGTTTTATACGTGGCTATACCGCATCGCCATCAATACGGCGAAAAACTATCTGGTTTCACGCGGCCGTCGGCCGCCGGATAGCGATGTCAGTTCTGAAGATGCAGAGTTCTACGATGGCGATCATGGCCTCAAGGATCTTGAGTCGCCGGAGCGGGCATTGCTGCGGGATGAGATCGAAGGCACCGTCCATCGAACCATTCAGCAACTGCCAGAAGATTTGCGTACGGCGTTAACTTTACGTGAATTCGATGGTCTGAGTTACGAGGACATTGCGAGCGTCATGCAGTGTCCGGTGGGTACCGTGCGCTCCCGGATTTTCCGCGCTCGGGAAGCCATCGATAAAGCCCTGCAGCCATTGTTGCAGGAAAGCTGAGACAGCGGCGATAGCCAAGAGAGGAACCGCCATGAGTCGTGAAGCCCTGCAGGAATCGCTGTCCGCAGTGATGGATAACGAAGCGGACGAACTGGAATTACGTCGGGTATTGAATGCCTTCGACGATGTAGAAACTCGCGAGACCTGGGCCCGTTACCAAGTCGCACGAGCCGTTATGCACAAGGATTTGTTGCTGCCTCGTCTGGACATCGCTGCGGCCGTTTCTGCTGCGCTGGCTGACGAAGCCGTGCCGGCAAAGGTTTCCCGCGGTCCATGGCGCAGCCTGGGTCGTCTGGCGGTGGCCGCTTCTGTGACTGTGGCCGTGTTGGCTGGTGTGCGTCTGTACAATCAGGACGAGATTGCCGGTGTCGAACTGGCACAGCAATCCACTCAACCTGGCCTGGCCGTTCCACAAGTTAAAGGCCCAGCAGTTTTGGCCGGCTACAATGAGAGTTCGCAAGCCACTGGCCCAATGGCCAATGGCGTACTGCAAGGTCAGCCAGGCTGGCACGATCAGCGTCTGCCAAGCTACTTGCGCCAACATGCTCAACAAGCTGCGCTAAAAGGCACTGAAAGCGCGTTGCCTTACGCTCGTGCAGCCAGCCTGGAAAACCGTTAAGGAGGATCATGCGCGCCATACCTCTACTTTCGCTTCTGCTCGGTGGCTGGTTTGCTGTTCCAGCCTACGCCGATGAGGCCCAGGACTGGTTGAACCGTCTAGGGCAGGCTGAGCAACAGCAAAGCTTTCAAGGCACTTTTGTCTACGAGCGCAACGGTAGTTTTTCTACCCACAACATCTGGCATCGTGTCCAGGATGGCAAGGTCCGTGAGCGTTTGCTCCAGCTTGACGGATCGGCTCAGGAGGTCGTACGCATTGATGGGCATACTCAATGCGTCAGCGGCACCCTGGTTGCGGGGTTGGGTGATACACCAAACTCCTCTGCTCGTGCACTTGATCCACAAAAGCTCAAGAATTGGTATGAGCTTGCCGTCATTGGCAAGTCGCGTGTGGCCGGGCGTCCGGCCGTAATTGTGTCGTTGACGCCTCGTGATCAACACCGTTATGGCTTTGAGCTGCATCTGGATAGCCAGACCGGTTTGCCATTGAAGTCATTGCTGCTCAACGAAAAAGGCCAGTTGCTGGAGCGCTTCCAGTTTACTCAGCTTGATACTGCCGACGTTCCCTCGGATGCCGATCTTCAGGCCAGCCCTGACTGTAAGGTGGTTGCGCTGGACGCAGACAAGGCAGCTGCGGTGAAAACGGCTCAGGTATGGCATTCGGACTGGTTGCCGCCCGGCTTCGAGTTGGCCAGCAGTTCCGCGCACAAGGATCCCGAAACCAAAACGCAGGTCAGCAGCCTGATGTATGACGACGGGCTGGCGCGTTTTTCGGTGTTCCTTGAGCCTCTCAATGGTGCGACGGTGACCGATACCCGTACTCAGTTGGGCCCGACCGTTGCCGTTTCCCGTCGTCTGACGACCCCTGAAGGCGAGATGATGGTCACGGTGGTAGGCGAGATTCCGATTGGCACCGCTGAGCGAATTGCACTGTCCATGCGTTCCGGTAACACGACGGCCAAGCAGTGAGTCGACACGGTGATGCTCATCCATCGGCAGGTTAGTTGTGTAAGGGGTCAGCAATGTCCATCTCACAATTGAGACGCCGAAATGTTTGGTGAGCATTTCAGTTTGCAAAATTTCTTTAAATTTTCTATAGGTCAGAGCCTCACGGCTCTGGCCTTGTTTTGTTGTTCCCGGAACAAAAGTACCGTGGATCGTTGTCCGGTATTTGTTGTTTCCTATCGCTTAACCATGCTCGTCGTAACGGGAGCCGTATGTCGATACCACGTTTGAAGTCCTATTTATCCATTATTGCCGCCGTGCTAGTGCTCGGTCAGACGGTCGCAGCCCAGGCGGCCGATTTGCCTGACTTTACGCAATTGGTCGAGCAGGCCTCACCTGCCGTGGTGAACATCAGTACCACGCAGAAACTTCCGGACCGCAAGGTCTCCGATCAGATGCCGGATCTGGAAGGCTTGCCACCGATGTTGCGTGAGTTTTTCGAGCGCGGGATGCCGCCACAAGGGCGTCCGCCACGCGGTGATCGTCAGCGTGAAGCGCAGTCGCTGGGCTCGGGTTTCATCATCTCGCCTGATGGTTACATCCTGACCAACAACCATGTGATCGCCGATGCCGATGAAATCATCGTGCGTCTTGCCGATCGCAGTGAGTTGAAAGCCAAGTTGATCGGCACTGATCCGCGCTCCGATGTGGCGTTGCTCAAGGTCGAAGGCAAGGATCTGCCGGTGCTCAAGCTGGGCAAATCTCAGGATTTGAAAGCCGGGCAGTGGGTGGTGGCAATCGGTTCACCGTTTGGTTTTGACCATACCGTGACTCAGGGGATCGTCAGCGCCGTTGGTCGTAGCCTGCCGAACGACAACTATGTGCCGTTCATCCAGACCGACGTGCCGATCAATCCGGGTAACTCGGGTGGTCCGCTGTTCAACCTGGCCGGTGAAGTGGTCGGGATCAACTCGCAGATCTACACCCGTTCCGGTGGCTTCATGGGCGTGTCGTTTGCCATCCCAATCGACGTTGCCATGGACGTGTCGAACCAGCTTAAAAGCGGTGGCAAGGTCAGCCGTGGCTGGTTGGGTGTCGTAATCCAGGAAGTGAACAAGGACCTTGCCGAGTCCTTCGGTCTGGAGAAACCGGCCGGTGCGCTGGTTGCACAGATCCAGGAGGGTGGCCCGGCAGCCAAGGGTGGCTTGCTGGTGGGGGACGTTATTCTGAGCATGAACGGTCAACCTATCGTCATGTCTGCCGATTTGCCGCATCTGGTTGGCGCACTGAAGTCGGGTGCCAAAGCTGACCTTGAAGTGATTCGTGACGGTAAGCGCAAGAATGTCGAACTGACGGTCGGTGCTATCCCCGAAGAAGGTAAAGAGCTGGATGCGCTGCCGAAGTCCGGGGTTGAGCGCAGCAGTAATCGCTTGGGCGTGGCAGTGGTCGAGTTGACCGATGAGCAGAAGAAAACCTTCGACCTCAAAGGTGGCGTGGTCATCAAGGAAGTTCAGGACGGTCCTGCTGCCCTGATCGGCCTGCGTCCGGGTGACGTCATCACTCACCTGAACAATCAGGCCATCGATTCGACCAAGGAATTCATGGACATTGCCAAGGCGCTGCCCAAGAACCGTTCGGTGTCGATGCGGGTTCTGCGTCAGGGCCGTGCGAGTTTCATTACGTTCAAACTGGCCGAGTAAATCGGTTGTACGCTGAATAGAAAAACGCCTCGAAAGAGGCGTTTTTTTTGACTGGAATAAACCTCAGCCCATCATGTCCTTGATCATGCGCTCTTGCTCCATGAGCTCTCTTTGGCGGGCGTCGATGCGTGACGACAGCGGGAAGTTGCTACCCGCACGGCGTTTGGCGAAGTCCAGTTGCTGGATGGCCTGACGGTAGTCGCCAACCAGTGCGAAGTACTCGGCGCGAGCCTGGTGCAGGCCAATGATGTTGCCAGACAGGCCACGGGTTTCTGCCACCATGTACCACACGTCCGGATCGTCAGGGCGCGTCTTGAGCAGCGCTTCAAGCGCTTTCTCGGCGTCAGCCGGACGGTTCTGCTTGAGCAGCAAATCAACACGAACCTGATTCAGCGGATAGTTGCCCGGATACTGGGTGAGCATCCGGTCGACGCGAGACTGCGCATCGGGCAAGCGGCTGTTGGTGATGTCCAGGTCGACCTGTGCCAGGTTGTAGATGATTTCGTTGGGAGACTTGGCCAGCAGTTGCTTGAGGTTTTCACGTGCCTCATTCAATTGGCCGCCCTTGATCTGGGCAATCGCGAGGCCATAACGTGCCACATCGTTTTTCGGGTTTTCATCGAGCTGGGCACGGAAGCGCTTGGCGCCCAGGCCTGGGGTTTCTTCGTAGATCAGTTGAACCCGCGCGCGGATCAACTGATAACGCATGCTGTCCTCGATACCGCCCGGTTTTGCCTGTTCGGCGCGGTTGCGGGTGTCGGCGATCCGGGATTCGGTGACCGGGTGAGTCAGCAGGAATTCCGGTGGCTTGGCGTCGAAACGATACTGGCGCATCAGCCGTTCAAACATGGTGGGCATCGAGCGAGGGTCGTAACCGGCCTTTTCCAGATTGAGGATGCCGATACGGTCGGCTTCCTGCTCGTTCTGCCGTGAGAAGCGCCGCTGTTCCTGGATGGCGGCCGCCTGCGTGCCTGCGATGGTCGCGATGCCGGCATCCCCGGCGCCGGCTGCGGCAATGACGATACCGGCCAGCAGGGCAGCCATCATTGGCACTTGCATGCGCTGCTGGGCCTCAACGCCTCGGGCAAAGTGACGTTGCGACAGGTGAGCCAGTTCGTGAGCCAGCACCGAGGCGTACTCGCCCTCGGTTTGAGCGTTCAGAAACAAGCCGCCGTTGACCCCGACAATCCCGCCAGGAGCGGCGAAGGCATTGAGTTGCGGGCTGTTGATCAGGATGAACTCCAGGCGCCGGTCGGTGACCTGGCTGGTCTCCACCAGTTTATAGACGCTGGATTCGACGTAGTCCTTGAGCTGGGGGTCGTTGAGTTGTGACACCTGGCTGCGCAGCATCGCGAGCCAGGCACGGCCCAATTGGTATTCCTGCTGTGGCGAGACGATGGCTGAACTGGCATCACCGAGTGACGGCAAGTCGTCGGCGAAGCCTGGTGAGGCGAGCAGGCAAGCGAGCGTCAGCAGGGTAGGGCGCAGAAAAGTCATGCACAAAGCCTTAGAAGACAAAGACCTTACTGTAGCCGGACACTTGCCTTGCGACCAGATATTCTAGGCGTCTCAATCACCTGAACGGAGTGAAGCAATGACCGACGCTGTAGAGCATGACGCCGAACTGGACGCCAGCGGTCTGAATTGTCCGTTGCCACTGCTCAAGGCCAAGCTGGAACTCAATCGCCTGGCCAGCGGTGCGGTGCTCAAGGTGACAGCCACTGACGCCGGGTCCCAGCGCGATTTCCGCACCTTTGCCCGTTTGGCTGGTCATACGCTGCTTCGCGAAGAAGATGACGCCGGTGTTTATCGCTACTGGCTGAAAAAGGCCTGAGCCTTGCAGGTTATGCCAGTCAGTTAAACGAAATCCTTGTGGGAGCGAGCCTGTTTCGTGCTCTAACTGACCGGCATTAGTCTTGCAGGCTCTCTTTTTAAGGAACATTGATGTTTAAAGTGTTGCGCGACTGGATCCAGCGTTACTTCTCTGATGAAGAGGCGGTGGTGCTGGCAGTTCTGTTGATTTTGGCCTTCACGGCAGTGCTCACCCTGGGCGGTATGCTTGCGCCCGTGCTGGCGGGGATGGTGCTGGCTTACTTGATGCAGGGGCTGGTCGTGACCCTGGAGCGTTTGCGCGTGCCCGGCGGCGCAGCGGTCGGTTTGGTGTTCGCGCTGTTCATGGGCCTGTTGCTGGTGTTCATCGTGGTGGTGGTGCCGTTGCTTTGGCATCAATTGATTACGCTGTTCAACGAGCTGCCGGGGATGCTCGCCAAGTGGCAATCGCTGTTGTTGCTGTTACCGGAGCGTTATCCGCACCTGGTGTCTGATGAGCAGGTGTTGCAGGCGATTGAAGTCGCGCGGGGTGAAATCGGCAAATTCGGACAGTGGGCGCTGACCTTTTCACTCTCCAGCCTGCCGCTGGTGGTGAACATCATGATCTATCTGGTGCTGGTGCCGATCCTGGTGTTTTTCTTTCTCAAGGACCGGGAGATGATCGGTCAATGGGTGCGTGGCTATCTGCCCCGTGAGCGCGCGCTGATTACACGGGTCGCCCAGGAGATGAATCGGCAGATCGCCAATTACATTCGCGGCAAGGTCATGGAGATGTTCATTTGCGGCGGCGTGACGTACATCGCCTTCGTTGCCCTGGGGCTCAACTATGCGGCATTGCTGGCGCTGCTGGTCGGCGTGTCGGTGGTGGTGCCGTATGTCGGGGCGGTGGTGGTGACCGTGCCGGTGCTGCTGATTGCGCTGTTCCAGTGGGGCTGGAGCGATCAGTTCATCTATTTGATGGCGGTCTACGGGATCATCCAGACGCTGGACGGTAACGTGCTGGTGCCGCTGCTGTTCTCCGAAGCGGTGAACCTGCATCCGGTGGCGATCATCTGCGCTGTGTTGCTGTTCGGCGGGCTGTGGGGCTTTTGGGGGGTGTTCTTTGCGATACCGCTGGCGACCCTGTTCAAAGCCGTACTGGATGCCTGGCCGCGCAAGGAGCCGATTGTTGCGCCGCTGCTGTAGAGGTAGATCCAGAATAATCGGCGGGGGGCACCCATTCGCGAGCAAACCCGCTCCCACAGGTTCAGCGAAAATTCCTGTGGGAGCGGGCTTGCTCGCGAAGGCGTCAATGAAAACGCCGCAATAACATCAGGCTTTGTTCAGCACCTGCGCTGCCGCCAGAACCGCATCCACATGGCCGGGCACCTTCACGCCGCGCCATTCCTGACGCAGCACGCCGTCCTTGTCGATCAGGAAAGTGCTGCGATCCACGCCCAGGTATTCCTTGCCATAGAGCTTTTTCAGCTTGATGACATCGAACAGTTGGCAGATGGCCTCGTCCTTGTCGCTGATCAACTCGAACGGGAACGCTTGTTTGCACTTGAAGTTCTCGTGGGACTTCAGGCTGTCGCGGGACACGCCGAACACTTCGGTATTGGCCGCCTGGAACTGCGCGTATTGATCGCGAAAGCCCTGGCCTTCTGTGGTGCAGCCTGGCGTGCTGTCCTTCGGATAGAAGTAAATCACCACTTGCCGGCCTTTAAGGGCGGCCAGGCTGACAGTCTGCCCGCTGGTGGCAGGCGCTTCGAAGTTGGCGACGGGTTGGTCGATAGCAACGGCCATGGAGCTTCCTTACATTGGGTTCTGTGGGCGCCACGGTTCGATCAGCGCATCCAGGTTCAGCGCATCGGCGAAATCCAGGAACTGATCGCGCAGCCAACTGATTTGCACGCCGGCCGGCAGGGTCACGGTGAACGTGGCGTTGAGCATGGTGCCGCCGGTCTGCGGGGCCTGATAGGTGTCACAGGTCAGGTTTTCCAGCTCGACGTTGTGGTCGATAAAGAACTGGCACAGCTCGTTGACGATGTCGGAGCGGTAGGCCGAGCTGACATACGCCACGTACGGCAGGGCTTGCGGGCGGTTTTCCAGTGCCGCGCTGCGCACCACGTTGACGGTGAAGGCGTGCTTCTTGGCCAGGCTCGGCAGGCCGGCTTCCAAGCGGGCGAGGGCGTCCCAACTGCCGGAGATCTCCAGGATCAACGCGCTGCACTCGCCATGGCGAGTCAGGCGGGAAGTCACGACGGCGCAGCGATTTTCGTGGCTGGCGCGGCACAGGACGTTAGTCAGCTCCATGGGGTTGGCGCCGAGGGCACTGATGACAAGGAATTGTTCGCGAACTGTGGGGGTGGACATGCAGCATTCCTAAAGCGATGAGCGGTCGGTACTGTACCGGCTTTTTGCTGGGGGTGAGCCTGCGCAGACGCATTCAGAAAACCCGAGCCAGACAGTTGTAGCGCTCTGCAGTGTAGCGAGAACGCGGCTGGCAATGCGGGATCGGGGCTTATGATGCCGAAAATGAAGGCTGGAACCCGGCCTGATAGCTGGTCAGTTACCGATCAAAGTCTGAAGGGTAGCGAAAACCAGCGCTCAGGGGAATGGCGCGCGCGCAGTACTTCGCTTGTACAAGCATCTTGGCGCCAGTACCATTACCGCTCTCTTTTTCCGGCAGGAGCGGTTGCATGATTGCGGGCAGTATGGTGGCACTGGTCACACCCATGGATGCACAGGGGCGTCTCGACTGGGACAGCCTGAGCAAACTGGTGGACTTTCACCTGCAAAACGGCACCCACGCTATCGTGGCCGTCGGCACCACAGGTGAATCGGCCACCCTGGACGTGAACGAACACATCGAGGTGATTCGTCGCGTGGTCAAGCAGGTCGCAGGGCGCATCCCGGTGATCGCCGGCACGGGCGCCAATTCGACGCGCGAAGCCATCGAACTGACCACCAATGCGAAAACCGCCGGCGCCGATGCGTGCCTGCTGGTAACCCCGTATTACAACAAGCCGACGCAAGAAGGCCTGTACCAGCACTTCAAGACCATCGCCGAAGCCGTCGACATCCCGCAGATCCTTTACAACGTGCCTGGTCGCACTGCCTGTGACATGCAGGCCGAGACGGTGATCCGCCTGTCGACCGTGAAAAACATCATCGGTATCAAGGAAGCCACGGGCGATCTTTCGCGCGCCAAGGCGATCCTGGACGGTGTCAGCAAGGATTTCCTGGTGATTTCCGGTGACGACGCCACCGCAGTCGAGCTGATCCTGCTGGGCGGTAAAGGCAACATTTCGGTGACTGCCAACGTAGCGCCGCGTGAAATGAGTGACCTGTGCACCGCAGCCCTGAAGGGCGATGCCGTGACTGCCCGGGCGATCCACGAAAAACTGATGCCGCTCAATAAAACCCTGTTTATCGAATCCAACCCTATCCCCGTGAAATGGGCCCTGCATGAAATGGGCTTGATGCCGGACGGTATCCGTCTGCCGCTCACCTGGCTCAGCGAAGCCTGTCACGAACCGCTGCGACAGGCCATGCGCCAGTCCGGCGTATTGGTTTAATTGAGGAAGTACAACGCATGAAGCGAATGGCCGGACTTTCCGCACTTGCCTTGATTATCTCCAGCACCAGTGGCTGCGGATGGGTCTGGGGCCCGGAAGGTTACTTCCGTGACCGTGGTAGCGATTACCTGGAAGCGCAACAGACTGCACCGATGCAACTGCCGCCGGACGTCAGCACCTCCAAGCGCCTGGACCCGTTGTTGCCGATCCCGCGCAACGTGGCAGACGACACCGTCAAGGGTGAATACGAAGTGCCACGTCCGCAGCCACTGTCGGCGCTGGCCGATGCCAGTGACTACAGCCTGCAAAAGAGCGGCGACTCGCGCTGGGTCATGGCGCAGCACCCACCGGCCGAAGTCTGGCCCGTGGCCGTGCAGTTCTTCCAGGACAACGGTTTCCGTCTGGATGAACAGCGTCCGCAAACCGGCGAGTTCACCACGTCCTGGCAGCGTCCTGACGAGTTGTCGTCGGCAGTCACCAAGCGTCTGACTTCTGCTGGCGTGGCATCTGATAGCGAAACCCGCGTGCGGGTGCGCATCGAGCCAGGCGTGCAGCGCAATACCAGTGAAGTCTACGTGGTCAGCGCCGAGCGTCCTGCCGGCAGCACCGCCGACGTCGCCTTCACCAACCGTTCGGTCAACACTGGCCTGGACGCTGCGCTGGTCGACGACATGCTGGCGAGCATGAGCCGTACTTCAGAGAAGGGCGGTTCTGTCTCCATGTTGGCCTCCCGTGATTTCGACACCCCGAACCGCGTCAGCCTGAGCGAAGACGGCAGCGGCAACCCGGTCCTCAACGTCGGTTCCGACCTGGACCGTGCGTGGTCGAGTGTCGGCCGTGCGCTGGAGAAGGGTGAGTGGCGCGTTGAAGACATCAACCGCAGCCTGGGCCTGTACTACATCAACCTCGCGGAAAAAGCCGAGAAGAAAAACGACGAGCCGGGTTTCCTGGGCAAGTTGTTCGGCAGCAAGCCTGCGAAGGAAGAAGTTGAAGCCCGTGCCGAGCGTTATCAGGTTCGCCTGAGCAAGGTTGGCGAGAACGTCCAGGTCACCGTCGAGAAAAACATCAACACCGTTGCACCGGCCGATGTGGCCCGCAAGGTGTTGGGCATGATTCAGGACAACCTGGGCTGATTCGATGCGTTTTGCCGTTCTCGGCAGCGGTAGCCAAGGGAACGGCACGCTGATAGCCAGCGACGATACGGTTGTACTGGTTGATTGTGGTTTCTCCCTGCGTGAAACCGAAAAACGCCTGTTGCGCCTGGGTGTCAACCCGACGCAACTGAGCGCGATACTGGTGACCCACGAACATGCCGACCACGTGCATGGCGTGGGTTTGCTGTCTCGGCGCTACAATCTTCCTGTCTACCTGAGTCGCGGCACCCTGCGCGGGATGCGCAAACCGATTGAACCGGCGGGCCTTCTGGCTGGCGGTGAGCAATTGCAGATCGGCAGCCTGAGCATCAGCGTCATCGCGGTGGCCCATGATGCGCAGGAACCGACGCAGTACGTCTTCAGCGATGGTCGGCGGCGCTTCGGCCTGCTGACGGACCTGGGCTCGTATTGCGCCACGGTGCTGGAGGGGTATCGCAACCTCGATGCGTTGATGATCGAAGCCAACCATTGCCGTGACAGGCTCGCCAGAGGTCACTACCCATCCTTTCTCAAGCAGCGGGTGGGCGGTGAACTGGGACATTTGAACAACCATCAGGCCGCAAGCCTGGTGGCCGAGTTGGGCTGGCAAGACCTGCAACACCTGGTTCTGGCCCACCTGAGCAGCAAGAACAACCTGCCGCAGCTGGCCCGGCAATGTTTTGTCGACACCCTCGGGTGCGACCCGGACTGGCTGCAATTGGCCGATCAAGATTCAGGGCTCGACTGGCGAGATATCGCCTAGCCCATCAACTTAGCAAGCGGAGCCCATCATGGAAAAACGTGAAGAACTCTACCGCGGCAAAGCCAAGTCGGTTTACAAGACCGATGACGCTGACCGCTTGATCCTGCTGTTTCGCAACGACACCTCGGCGTTCGACGGCAAGCGCATCGAGCAGCTCGACCGCAAAGGCATGGTGAACAACAAGTTCAACGCCTTCATCATGCAGAAACTCGAAGCCGCCGGCGTGCCGACCCAATTCGACAAACTGCTGGGCGACAACGAGTGCCTGGTGAAGAAACTCGACATGATCCCGGTCGAGTGCGTCGTGCGTAACTACGCCGCCGGCAGCCTGGTCAAGCGCCTGGGCGTTGAAGAAGGCATGAAGCTCAACCCTTACACCTTCGAACTGTTCCTCAAGGACGATGCCAAGGGCGACCCGTTCATCAACGAATCCCACGTCGTGGCATTCGGTTGGGGTACTGCTGAGCAACTGGTTCGCATGAAAGAACTGTCGCTCAAGGTCAACGAAGTGCTGAGTAAGCTGTTCGACGACGCCGGCCTGCTGCTGGTCGACTTCAAGCTTGAATTCGGCGTGTTCCACGATGGCAGCATCGTCCTGGGCGACGAATTCAGCCCGGACGGCTGCCGTCTGTGGGACAAGGCTACCGGCAAGAAAATGGACAAGGACCGCTTCCGTCAGGGCCTCGGTGACGTCATCGAAGCCTACGAAGAAGTCGCCAACCGCCTCGGCGTACCGCTGTAATCGACGCAAGCATCTGATAGCACGGAAAAAATTTCACTTGAGGGTTTGCTTCCTGTGAATGTGCTGTTATGATGCGCGCCGTTGGAGAGATGCCAGAGTGGCCGAATGGGACGGATTCGAAATCCGTTGTACTGGCGACAGTACCTAGGGTTCGAATCCCTATCTCTCCGCCATTATTTGAAAAGCCCCGAGCGCTTAACCGCCTCGGGGCTTTTTGCATGGGCGGGAAATGTGAGGAAGGCTTTGCGTGTCGCTTTCTCTCAGCGTTTTTGGCGGCGTTGGCGTGATCGCATGTTAAGGAAGACTTGTTATGAAGGGACTGGAGCAACTTGCAGGGCTTGCCCCTGATCTGGCCTTTGAATTGCCGGACGGGACCCCGGTAGTGAAGTTGGGGTTGATTGCGACCCTGTACTTCAAAGAAGGGTACACGACCCAAAACAAGCAAAAAGTCATGGAGTGCTTTGATCGCTTCTACAGCGAGTTCGGCTCAGAACTCAAAGCACAGTTCCGGGAACGACACAGCAAGCTGACCCCCGACAGTTTCAAAAAGAGCCGTGAGAAAATCCTGAAGACCGGCCCCCATGACCGGTATGAGTGGCAGATCTCCAGTGCTGTGAACGATCAGGAGGCCGAGACCTACGGTCTGGCGGTTCTGAACTCACAGGCGTTGCACGGTGACTCGACGCGTTCGTTTATCAAACTTGTGTTGCCCTGGACGTTTCTTGCGACTGCACAAGGGTTGGCTCGCTATCGTGACTGGCTGACTTACTTGTGCAATCAGGTCTGCGCGGACCATGGCTATGGTGGGCTGTCGACAATCCTGCCGTTTGACTTTGATTGTTACACGCACATTGAGTGTGAGCTGGCTCAACAGTATTCAGGGCTGGAGGTCGACTCTATGCCACACAGTCTTTCCATGCATTTGGTTGACCAGATCAAAGGGGCAAACTGGTACACGATCCTCTCGAAGACCTTCGTCGAGCGTCTGGGCGGGGAGGCAACTGTGCGCCAATTGCAGGGCTCCCGGAGTGATATCGACGTACTCAGTTACGACAACGGCCTGATTATTCGTGCAGGTGAGTACCCGGAGCTGGGGGCGCTTGCTGACGGGGTTCCAGCGACGTACGTGGCCGTCAGTAAAGTGGTGAAGCCGGTACGCAGTCCGGATCCTGTTCAACTTCACGGCCATTCGCCGTATGGCGCGAGCTTTGGAAAGGACAGTACCCGGCGGTGGTTCGCACGCTTTGACGAAGAGGGCGCCGAGACCGAGGCATCCTGTTGATGCAAGGCCCGCCCGGCGTGTTCCGGAGCGCTGGTGAACAACGCGACAGGCACTAACGACAAGCCCCCGTGATCAGGTGTGATGACGGGGGCTTTTTCGTGGGGCAAACACTGCGCCTGCCCGATCAGCAAACGGTGGCGCTTCAGAATTTCAGCGAGGCCGAGAGGCTTGATGTCCTGCCCGGTGCCGGCATCATGCTTTGCGACATCGGGTCCAGGTAGTACTGGTCGGTCAGGTTGTAAATATTGAAGCTGACCTTCAGTTCATCGTTGATCTGGTAGTCGGCGAAGTAGTCGTAGATCCGCGTGGACAGGTAATGCTGCTGTGGGGTGGTTGCGCCGACCTGCCAGGATTTGTCCAGCACGTACATCGGGCCGCTGTTGTAGAGCATGCGTATGCCGGTGGCCAGTTTTTGCTCGAACGCCTTGGCGCCCAGCACCATGTTGACGGTATAGCGCGGCGGGTTCTGGGTGTTGGTGTAGGAGCCCTGGAAGCCGCCAGGCGTGCAATCGGGGGTTTGCAGCTTTCCGCCATCGCGCAGGGCCTGGGCGAAGGCGCTGTCGCAGGTCTCGGCCTTGGTGTTGTAAACGTAAGACACGTCGGCGAATACCCAACGGCTGTCGTAGCTGCTGGTCAGTTCAAAGCCCTGGGTGGTGAAGCTGTCGACGTTGCGGATGTTCAGCTCGCCACCAAAACCGGCGGGCGCACTTTTGTTGTAGCGATAGTTGCGCGTGATCATGTTGTCGATGGTATTGCGAAAGTACGCCAGTTTGATTGCACCCTGGTCGTTGCTGAACAGCAGGTTGTTGCCATTGAGCGCGGTCCCCATTTCGAAGGTTTTCATTCGTTCAGGACGCAAGTCGTCGTTGGGGATGGCGGTCCAGTTGCCCATGGTGGTTTCGAACAGTGACGGCATGCGCAAACCCTGGGTGTAGGACACGTAGCTCATCAGGTGTTCGTTGAAGGTGTAGCTGACGCTGTAGGCCGGTGCGAAGCCGTGGCCGGACAGTTCGGTGTTCGGTGCAAAACCTGTGAACTCACGGGTCCAGGGTGTCCAGGGATAAGCCGGTAATGAATCCGGGCGTGACTCGATGATGGCTTGTCGATTGCGGTCGCGAATGCGATAGCCGCTGTAGCGCCCGCCGAGGGTGAACGTCAGGTCCTGGATGGGCTGGTAGTCCAGCGAGGTACTCAGGCTGTACTCGTGGCGGTTGGCGTCGCGCTCCACACGATTGTTTTGCCGATCGTCCTGATAGGGCGCACGGGTCGGATCGATGGTTTCGTACAGGTAGGACGTGCCATAGGTCAGGGTGAAATCGCCGCCACGGGTGTCGAAGCGGTTGATGTTGGTCAGGTCGGCGCCGACCTTGAGGTTACTCAGGTCCGATTTGAGCGCGGAGCGGTACTTTTCGCTTTGCTCGTCCTGGTAGCCCTGGCCGCGTTGAGGCGCATGGAAACCGGTGTTGTTGTACATAATGCTGCGGGCGAAAGTGGCCCACAGGTGGCCGTTCAGGTCGACATAGCGTGCCAGCGCGTCGTCCTCGGGGCGCCATTTGAAGTCGCTGGTGAGGGTGTGCAGCTTGATGTTGCCGGGTTTGAACTGAATCATCCGGTTGGCGTTGGTGTAGTCCTCCACCGGATCGAGAATTTCGCGTACGAAGCAGCCAGACGCATCCCACATGTTATTGCCATCCGGCACTGCTGCCGGCACGGCTGAGCAACGCTGGTAGTACTCGGGGCTGGCCCCCATCCACCAGGCCTGGTCGTAGCGATCGATGTCTTTCTTGAAATCACCCAGGGGCCAGGTGACGGTCGGCCCGGTGCGGCCGATCTGCGACGGCATGATTTCGCCGAAACTTGAATCCAGGTAGCGATAACCCAGCCCCAGTTCCAGGCCGTTGTCACGGTACAGCGTACCTTTGAGCAGGTACGAGGTGTTGTGGGTGCCGGAGTTCAGCACTTCCTCGCCTTCGTAATAGTTGCGCGCCACGGTATTGGCATCCACCAGGCCGCCGCCGCTGATGGTCGAGGTGTCATAGCGTTCACGGCCATGATCTCCGGCAAAGTAGTTGTTGCTGCTGCGCTCGGCGTAAGCGGCCACCACGTCGAAACTGTCGCCCTTGTGGGCGTAGGCCAGGCTGCGCGACCAATCGTGAGGGTTGAGCAGGTCATTGCGCTCAGTGCGCGGGTGGACCTGATACTGGTCCGGGATATCGCTGGTGCTGTTGTCGGACAGCGACCCGCGTACGCGAAAACCGCTGGTTTCGCCGGGTTTGAGGATGTCCTGGACAGTCAGCGTTTGCATCTCTACCGAGCCGCCGATGGCCCCGGCCGCGCCCGCGCCCAGGCTTGGCCCTTTGTTGACCGTGACGCTGCTGATCAGGTCAGGGTCGACATAGGCGCGCTGCGCGGTGCCTGCGTAACCGCGATAGACATCCAGCGATTGTTGGCTGCCGTCGACTTTGATCGGCACCCGGCCCTGGCCCTGGATACCCCTGATGTTGACCTCCATACCGCCACCATTGCGCCCGTCGGACGTGTGTACACCGGCAATACCGGCCAGCATGTCCGCGTTGGAGCGTCCACGAAAACGCTCCAGCTGTTCGAGGTTTCGGCTCACGGTGGATCGCGGGGCGTTGAAGTCTTTGAGCGCATCGGGCTCTGCCTCGCCGACGACGTTGGTGGCGTTGAGTTCCAGAGTGCCGGCGTTTTGAGGTTGTTTTTCGATGTGCACCTGGCCATCGTCATCGACCCGGGCGACCAGGCCGCTGCCCATCAGCAACTGGCGCAAGGCCTTGGCTGGCGAATACAGGCCCTGCAAGCCCGGCGACGGCTTACCGGCAGTGAGTCGGGCGTCCACGGCCAGCAACAGCCCGGCAACGTTGGCGAACTGGTTGAGCGCCTGGTCCAGAGTGCCAGAGGGGATGTCGTACTGACGAACCACCTGAATACCGGGCGTGGCGTGCGCCACGCCCGGTAACGCCCACGGAAGCGACACCAGCGCGCCACAAAGCAGACTGTTGCGCAGGGCCAGGCAGAGGGTGGATGGGCAGGGTGACGGCGTCTTCGGCATCCTGAAATGCTCCTTTTAAGAATGCTTATCAATTAGTTTCAAGAGCTAGCCCGAATGAAACGAAGAAACCGACAAAGGCTTTTCAAAAAAAGAGGAAAGGTTTTCTGAATACTTACAAGCACATGGACCACACTTGACGCGCCTGGGGAGGGTGCGCTGGCAGGGGCACGTGATGTTGGGGGGCTAAAACCGGGAGATGATCGCGCTCAAGGGCGGGGGGACCTGCGCCCCGGGAAACGACATGTGGCGTCGTGTCCCGGGGGTGAATCAGCCGGGTCTTACGTGCATTTTCCTTGCTGGATACCGGCCTGATACTGGCATTCGCTGCTCAGGCTGCCATCTTCTTTCCAGAAGCGCATCCAGCCTTGTTCGCGGCCGTCGACGTAGTCGGTTGAAGACTGCATCTGGCCGTTTTCAAACCAGGAGCGTGCGGTGCCCTGAAGTTTGCCGTCCTTGTAGACCCGGAGGTCCTTGAGCTGGCCGTTGTCGTGCCACAGCTTGAACTCGCCTTGTTCGCGGTGTTGTTCGTCCCACTGCGACTGGCTGACTTGTACGCCTTGTTCGTTCCAGAGCAAGTCGCTGCGCTGAGTCTCTTTTTCGAACAAGGTTTTCGCTTCAACTTTCCCGTTGGCGTAGTAAGTGATTACCCAGCCATCCGCGCTGTTGTTCACGTTATGGCGTTCGGTCTGTACCGCACCGTTCTCGAAGTACGAGGTCGATGCGCCCTCGGCTTTACCGGCAACGAACGTGCTGCTGTGCTGCAGTTTTCCGCTCGGATAGTACATACGGTAAGGCCCGTCCATCACGCCGTTACGGTAGCTGACGCGTTCGGTGACTTTGCCGTTTTCGTCGTAGGAAGCGTATTCGCCGTCGACCATCTTGCCTTTGCGGTAGACCAGGGTTTTCTGGACCTTGCCGTTCTCGTGGTAGTCGATGCTTTTGCCATCGGTCAGGCCGTCGGCGTCGAGCTCGCTGCTGTAGCCGACCTTGCCGTTGTTGCGCAGGACTTTGTACGGATAGACCAGTTTGCCTTTGCCATAGTCTTCGTTGTCGACATAGCCTTCCAGGCGCAATTTACCGCTGCGCAGGTTGTAGATCTTGACCTTCCAGGCCTTGTGGGCTTTGTCGTAGGGCATCGGTACATGCAGGACGTTTTCGCCCTCGTCGGCGTCGACCGGCAGGTAGTTTTCGCTCAGGTAGAGTTTTCCGTCCACCGGTTGGGCGAGGAACTCAGGGCACGCTTGCGGCGTGCACAGTTCCACGTGGGTGATCACGGGCGGGTGCCCGTTGCAGTCCGACAGCGTCAAGACGAAGGTTCTTCGCTCATCGATGGTTTGCTGGAGTTTTTCCGGCACTTCTGAAAACGCTTCAACCGGGACTTCGATAGCCTCTGGCGTCAGGTAGGCCTGATTGTTGCCACAGGCATTGGGCGTGGAGAGGGTCATCAGGATCAACGGGACCGGTGCCACTTCAGGCAGGTTCGTCACTTTGCTGCCGACTTCAGTGAAATAGGCGTTCAGCGTGGTGCTGGCCGCCGCCGTGCCCGGCAATACGGCCAGCCCGGAGGCGGTGATGGCCAGGTACATCTTCCAGTGTTTCAAATACATCGTGCTGCTTCCCTGTCGGTGAGCGCCCGAATGCGGTATTTCGCAGGCGGGCGATCCAAAAAATTGTTTAAAACTGAATGCAGTCGCCAATCCGCTCGCCTGCCTTGTAGGTGCATTCGCTCGACAGCTTGCCTTCCATGTCCCAGTACTGGGTCTTGCCGTCCCGCTGGTCGTTGACGTAGTGGGCAGATGCGTTCAACTGGCCGCTTTCATACCAGTCGCGAGATTCACCCTGGCGCTGCCCATCCTTGTAGATCTTCTGCTCTTTGAGCTGGCCGTTTTCGTACCAGCTGCTTGCCTCACCGACGATTTTTCCATCCTTGTAGGCCGTGTGCTCCTTGATCTGGCCGTTGCCATACCACTGCTTGAAGTCGCCTTGCTCGCGGCGTTGTTCGTCCCATTGGGATTGCAGGGTCTGGACGCCTTGTTCGTTCCAGCGAGCGAGACTGCGTTGCTTTTCATGCTCGTAGAACTCTTTCTCTGCGACTTTTTTGCCAGCGTAATAGGTGATCAACCAGCCATCCGGATGGCCGTTGACGTTTTGGCGCTCGGTCTGGACGGAACCGTCCTCAAAGTAGGTGATCGCCGGTCCCTGAGCATCACCTGCAACGAATGTGCTGCTGTGCCGCAGTTTCCCGCTCGGGTAGTACGCCGTGTAGGGGCCGTCGATCACGCCATTACGGTACGGGGTGCGCTCGGCGAGCTTGCCGTCTTCGTCGTAGGTAAGGGACTCACCGTCCACCCGTTTACCGTCGTGAAGTGTGTAGGCTTCTTCGACTTTGCCGTTGTCGTGGTAGGTGGTTTGCAGGCCTTCGAGTTCATCGTTCAGGTAGGTCGCACGCTGGGTGACGATGCCGGTTTCGGAGTAGGTGACCACTTCGCCCTGACGTTTGCCGTGGGCGTCGTTCTGAAAGCTCTGGCCGAGTTTTCCGTTCGGGTAGTAGGTTTTTGACCCGTAGACAGGCTTGCCGGAAACGAAATCCTTGGCGTCGACAAAGTAGTCCCGGCGCAAGGTTTTCGATTCAACGTAGAAGACCTTGGCGTGCCAGGCCTTCAGCTTTTTGTCGTAAGGCATGGGCATCGGGATGAAATACGACGCCTGGCTTCTGCCGATCGCCTGGTACTGCTCGTCGAGGTACTGCTTGCCGTCGACCAGGGTGGCCGTCAGTTCGGCGCATTCTTCTGGCGTACAGGCCCTGACTTTTTCGAAGAAGGCACGCTTGCCGTCGCAGGCGGACAGCGTCAGCAGCAGCGGGGTTTCATCGTCGATCAGTTGCTGGACTTCATCCAGGAGTCGGCCAAACGACTCATTGGGAACACCCACTGATTCTGGGGTGAGGTAGACCTCGTCGCTCCCGCAGGCATGCGGGTTGGAGAGTTGCAACAACGCGGCCCGGCGCAGCTCTGCCGAAGGTACACCCTGAATCGACGGCCCTTTTGCGACATAGCTGGCGTTGGTGTCCATGCCAATGATCACCGTCGGGTGAGCAGGGCGTGATTCTGCGTGGGTGAGGAGGGGAGATGTGAACGTCAGTAAGGCTAAACCCAGTGACTTCCAGTGTTTGAACGGCATCCTGCATCTTCCATGTGATTTTCCAGAGGGCGAATCATATAAGAGGTCGAGTCAGGATGGGGCGAGACAGGTAGGAAAAGTTACCGGACTGGGACGTTGTTTGCCGGTTGTACGAGGGTCATGGCTGGAACGACTCACGCGCAGGTGAGCCGCTTCGTTCTGCGTGCGCCTAGATCTCTTTGATGAGCGTCTGCGCGTCGGTGCTTTTGATCAGCCCGATTGCATGCAGGCAATCGGCCTTGTTGATGTAGGACTCACCGCTGGCGATGGTTTCGTGGTTGCCGGCTCTCAAGCGCCAGCGCCATTGGCCTTTTCCGGTGACCAGGGTGCCTCGGGTTTGTCGGTAGATTTCAAAATACATACGGTTCGCTCCATGCGATGGCTCAATTGCGACAGGTTCCATGACCTGCCCGCGCAGGTTAGCGGCACGGAAAAAATTGGCTATAAATCTTATGTTTCCAATGGTTAGCAAGTATTACGTCATACGCCGCAGGGTGTTCCAACGGTCGGTTAAGCGCGTTTTTCACCTGCCAGGAAGGTGGCGGGACCTACGTCGAAAAAGCCTGGAAACCTGCTGAATCAGCGCCTTGTTTGCCCTTGCATCGCCTGGTTGACTGCTGCTTAATACGAACCGCCCGATCGTTACGGTCACCGTTTTTTGGCGAGGATAGTCTTCCTTGCGGGTTGCAGGACGCGGGCGGTAGAGCAAGCAGATTGTCAAAACTCAATAAAAAAGAGCAATCAATTGACTTATCAGCATGGAATGGATCCGACAGACATCCTGCGGTTATCGCTGGTTGTCCCTGTGTTCAATGAAGCCGCCACTGTTGATCTGTTCCTGGCCCGGATTTCTGCGGTCTTCGCCAATGAGCCGCAGATTGTGCTCGACATCGTGTTTGTGAACGACGGCAGTTCCGATAGCACGCTGGCACAGTTGCTTGAGCGACAGAAGACCGACCCACGCGTGCGGATCGTCGACCTGAGCCGCAACTTCGGCAAGGAAGCGGCATTGACCGCTGGCCTGCAAGCGGCCACGGGGCAGGTGGTGGTGCCGATTGATGTCGACCTTCAAGACCCGCCGGAGGTCATTCTCCAGATGATCGAGCGCTGGCGCGAAGGCTACGAAGTGGTGCTCGGGCGGCGGGTCAATCGTGATTCGGACTCTTGGGCCAAGCAAGTCTCGGCCAATTGGTTCTATCGCCTGCACAATAAAATTGCCGAACAGCGGTTGCCGGAAAACGTCGGCGACTTCCGGCTGATGGACCGGTGTGTGGTCGATGCGCTGGACGCCCTGCCAGAATCTCGGCGTTTCATGAAAGGCCTGTTCGCCTGGGTCGGCTTTCGCACGGCCTACGTCGATTACGTTCGCCCTGCCCGGGTGGCGGGAGAGACCAAGTTCAACGGCTGGCGGTTGTGGAACTTCGCCCTTGAGGGCATCACCAGTTTCAGCACCGAGCCCTTGCGCATCTGGACGTACCTCGGGGCGTTCGTCTCGCTGATATCGTTTGCATTTGCCACCTTCATCATCATCCGGGCAATCATCCACGGAATCGACGTGCCGGGTTACGCCTCATTGATGGTGGCGGTGACCTTCCTGGGGGGCCTGCAATTGATCGGGATCGGCGTGCTGGGCGAATACCTGGGCAGGACCTACATCGAATCGAAGCGTCGGCCGGTTTTTCTGGTACGCCGGGTCTACAACGCCAAGGACTGAAGCATGGATCTCAAGGAAACCGATATTCTGGGCGACGGTATCGCGCAACACTGGTACTACCGTTCCAAAGCCGCCGCCATGACTCGCATGCTGGATGGTTATGTTGCCACGACCTTGCTGGACGTCGGCGCCGGTTCGGGGTTTTTCTCCCATCACCTGCTGACCCATTCCAGCGCGTCTCAGGCCTGGTGCGTGGACATCAGCTACGACGCCGACTCCGACGCCACCACTGCCGGAAAACCGGTGCACTATCGCCGCTCGATTGACTCGGTGGGTGCCGACCTGGTGCTGTTGATGGACGTGCTCGAGCATGTCGACGACGATGTCGGGCTGCTGAAAACCTACGTCGACAAAGTCCCGGTGGGCAGCCGTTTCCTGATCACCGTGCCGGCGTTCCAGTTCCTGTGGAGCGGGCACGACGACTTTCTCGAACACAAACGCCGCTACACCCTCAAGCACCTTGAATCGGTGGTGCGCGATGCTGGTTTGCACGTACGCCAGGGCGCTTACTACTTTGGCCTGGTGTTCCCGCTGGCGGCGGGGCTGCGGCTGTTGCCCAAAGGCGCGCAACCGTCGCCCCCGCGCTCGCAACTCAAGCGTCATCACCCGTTGGTCAATTCGTTGCTTAACGCGCTGTGCACGCTTGAGCGGCCCTTTATGCGGGCCAATCGCGTGGCGGGCCTGACGGTGTTCTGCCTGGCGGAAAAACGGTGACGCTTGCGCGCTATCGGGCAAAACGCGTGAGCCGCCAGGCATGAACCCGCCAGCCGCCTCCGAGCGTTCGGTGCTGATCCGGCGCGCCTTGCGTTTCGGGCTGACCGGGATCGCCGTCACCGCACTCCATGCGCTGGTTGCCGTGCTGTTCATTGAACACGTGCTGGCATTGCCACCGCTGGCCAATGGCGTCGCGTTCATCATCGCCACCGTGGTGTCCTACGTGGTGAATACCACTTGGAGCTTTTCCAGCCGCTTGCACGGGCGGACGCTGGCGCGGTTTGTCACGGTGTCGGTCGTGGGGTTTTTCCTGGCGATGCTGGTGGCCTGGATAGCTCAGGTCGCCGGGCTCGACTATCGGCTGGGCATTGTCGCTGTGGCGCTGACTCTCCCGGTATTCACCTTCGTACTGCATAACTTCTGGACGTATCGATGAACCAAACAGGCAAGCGTCTGGCGGTCACACTGTTGCCTCTGTTGATGGGTGTCCTGGCATTTTTCATCGTGGTCGGCCCCCGGGCGCTGAACCCGATGAACATCGCCTGGCTGGATAACGGCGACCCGGCGACCCATTACCTGGGCTGGGTGTTTTTTCGGCACGCCCCCTGGTCGTTTCCCCTGGGCTTGAACCCGGCCTACGGATTGGAGTTGGGTAACGCGATTGTGTTTTCCGATTCCAATCCCTTGTTCGCGCTGCTGTTCAAACCATTTTCTGCGTGGCTGCCCGAGCCATTCCAGTACTTCGGCCTGTGGCTGCTGACGTGTTTTGTACTGCAAGCCTGGTTTGCCTGGAAGTTGATGGGCCTGCTCACCCGCAACGTCGCACTGCGCCTGCTGGGCGTCGGGTTCTTCCTGTTTTCACCAGCCATGATTGTACGAATGGGCATGCACCTGGCGTTGGCCGGGCACTTCCTGATTCTGGCGGCGTTGTACCTGGCGTTGCGGCCCGGCACTGACCGGCGACGACTTTACTGGGGCCTGTTGCTGACCAGCGCCGCGTTGATTCATGCCTACCTGTTGGCGATGGCGGCGCTGATCTGGATGGGCGATCTGCTGGGCCGGACCCTTCAGCGCAAGCTGACGCCGATCACGGCGGGCGTCGAATGGTTGCTGCTGGTGCTGCTGGTCGGCGTGTGCTGCTGGCAGGCGGGTTACTTCAGTGTCGGTGCCGGGGTCATGTCGTTTGGTTTCGGGTTGTACCGGGCCAACCTGCTGTCCTTTATCGACGTGAACACCTGGTCTTGCGTGTTGCAGGACATCCCTGGAGTGGTCGGCGACGGTGACGGTTTTGCCTTCCTGGGGCTGGGGGTGATGTTCCTGGCCATTTGCGCCCTGGTTGTGCTGCTGCAAGGCAACCGTCAGGTGCTGGGCGCGATGCGCAAGCGCCCGATGCTGTTGCTGGTACTGGTGGGGTTGATGGCGTTTTCGCTGTCCAACAAGGTCGGTGTGGGGCCCTACGAATTCACCTATCCGCTGCCCGAGTGGGCACTGGCCCTGGCGAACGTGTTCCGGGCGTCGGGGCGCATGATCTGGCCGATGATGTACATGGCGACCTTCGTCGTGTTGTACGTGGTGGTTCGCGGTCACCGCCCACGCACGGCAATTTATCTGCTGGCGCTGGCGTTGGTGATTCAGGTCGGCGATTCCCGCGTGGGCTGGGACCTGACGCGCAAGTTGCTGATGGCCTCGCCTGAGTCAAAGTGGAAAACCCCCTTGAAAGATCCGTTCTGGCAGCAAGCGGCGTTGCGGTATCAGAACGTTCGCTGGCTCTCGCCACAGAACTATTCGGCCCATTGGCTGACGCTGGCGGACTACGCCGGCACCCATGGCCTGGCGACGAACGCGGTGTACCTGGGGCGGGTCGACAATCAGGCCATGGTGGCCGCGCAAAGTGACGCACTGCGCACGATCACGACCGGCGCCTACGACGCCAATACCCTGTATGTGCTGGAGGAACGGCTGGTGCCGCAAGTGGCGGCCAGCCTTGATCGCTCGGCCCATGTACTGGCCAAGATCGACGGGTTGAATGTGCTGGCGCCGGGCTGGAAGCAGTGCGCCGATTGCCCGGCGGTCGCGAGCGCCGTCGACCCGCTGCAACTGATTACCGAGTTCAAGCACGGTGAGCGGCAGTCGTTCGAACTCGGTAGCCCGGCGACGGTCACGCTGGCCAGTGGCTGGTCGGGCAATGAACCGTGGGGCACCTGGTCGTTGGGGCGTGAGGCGCAAATCATTTTCCGGCCGTCTGCCGTCGTGCACTCGCTGGTGCTGGAGGCCTCGGCGCTGGTGGGGGCGATGCACCCGCAACAGCGCGTGGTCATCAGCCTCAATGATGTGCCGGTGCTGTCGACCCGCCTCACCGAGACGGACGTTAGCACCCTCGAGATCGTCCTGACGCCGCAGGCGCAAGCCGCCATCGCGCGTCAGGGGTATGTGCGCATGCGTTTGCAATTCGCCGATGCGGCCAGCCCGCAGGAGTTGGGCATGAGTGTGGATGATCGTCAGATGGCCATGGGGCTGAGGGCGTTGACCGTGCATTGATGTGCCCGGTGAGCGCGTGGTGCCGGGCCGTCAAACGCGCCCGGCGTGATCGTTGTACTGCATAACTGACGGACGTACCGATGACAGAATCAGGCAAGCAACGGGCGATTGCCTTGATCCCTTTGCTGATGGGCGTACTGGCCTTCTTCATGGTGATCGGCCCCAGGGGCCTGGACCCGCAAAACATTGCCTGGCTGGAAAACGGCGATCCGGCCACCCACTACCTGGGGTGGGCATTCTTCCGGCAGTCGCCGTGGACCTTTCCCCTTGGCTTGAACCCGTCCTATGGAATGGAGCTGGGCAACGCGATCATCTTCTCGGACTCCAATCCGTTGCTGGCATTGTTGTTCAAACCGTTTGCGGCATGGCTGCCTCAGCCGTTCCAGTATTTCGGGTTTTGGCTGTTGGCCTGTTTTGTCCTGCAAGCCTGGTTTGCCTGGAAATTGCTGGGGCTGGTGACCGACAGCATCGTGCTGCGCATGCTGGGCATTGGGCTGTTTCTGTTTTCCCCGCCGATGATGCTGCGCATGGGCGCGCACCTTTCCCTGGCCGGGCACTTCCTGATTCTGGCCGCGCTGTACCTGGCTTTACACCCGCAACTGCAACGGCGTCGACGGGTGTGGGGCTTGCTGTTGGCAGTGACTGCACTGGTGCATGCCTACCTGCTGGCGATGGTCGCGTTGATCTGGCTGGCCGACCTGTTCGGCAAATACCTGCAAGGCAAACTGACACGCCGCACGGCCGTGACCGAAGGCCTCCTGTTGTTTGGGCTGGTCGGCCTGTGCTGTTGGCAGGCGGGGTACTTCAGTGTCGGCGCCGGGACCATCTCCGGTGGCTTTGGCGCATACCGGATGAACCTGTCGGCATTGGTCGATTCCAATGGCTGGTCATACGTGTTGCAGGATATTCCCGGTGCGCCGGATGACTACGAAGGCCTCAACTTCCTGGGATTGGGCGCGATCTTCCTCGCCATCGGTGCGCTGGTGATCCTGTTGCAGGGGCGCAGTGGTTTTGTCGCCGCGGTGCGCCGTCGACCGATGTTGCTGCTGGCGCTGGCGGGGCTGACGCTTTTCGCAATGTCGAACCAGATCGGTTTTGGTCTGTTCGAGTTCCACTATCCGCTGCCCTCGGTGGTGATCTCGGCGGCCAATGTGTTCCGCGCTTCGGGGCGGATGTTCTGGCCGGTGTTCTACGTGATTCTCTTCGCGATATTTTTTCTGGTGGTGCGGGGCAACTCGCCGCGTGCCGCTGTGTGCCTGTTGGCCGTGGCGTTGGTGGCGCAGGTACTGGACACCCGTGGCGGCTGGCTCGGCTTGCGCCATAGCCGGATGATGGAACCCGCATCGGCCTGGGCGACGCCGATGCGCGATCCGTTCTGGGCGAGTGCGGCGGCGCATTACCAGAAGGTCCGTTCGCTACCGCCGCAGAACCAGCCCGCCGGCTGGAGCGCGATAGCGACCTACGCCAGCCTGCACGGTCTGCCGAGCGACGCGGCCTATCTGGGGCGCATGGGTAACAAGGCACTGAAACAGGCACGCCGCACGGCCACGCAAGCGCTGGACTCCGGTCAGTACGCAGCCGACTCCTTGTACATTCTTGATACCCGGGCATTGCAGCAGGGCGGCCAGCACATCAATACCCGCACTGACCTGCTCGCCAAAATCGACGGCTTCATCGTCCTGGCGCCAGGCTGGAAACAGTGTACCGACTGCCTGGCAGTGCAGGGCGTGGACAACCCGCTGGCGTTGCTCGCACCGGTCACGCCCGGTGAGCGGCAGCTGTTTAATCAGGTGAGCACCCAGTTGGTCAGCGGCTGGTCCGTGCCGGAAGCATGGGGCACCTGGAGCAACCAGACCGAGGCCGAGATCGCCCTGCGGGTGTCCGCCCCGGTGCATTCCCTGACCCTTGATGCGATTGTCTTCGTACAGCCCAACCACCCGGCCCAGGACCTGATCGTCACCATCAATAACGTGCAGGCATTGTCGACCCGCCTGATCAAGGCCGATGGTAATCCCATCGAAATCTCCCTCACACCGGCGTTGCAACAAGCCATCGCCGCTGAGGGCATGATGCGCATCCGTTTGCAGTTGCCGAATGCGATCAGCCCCAAGGCATTGGGCATGGGCGGCGATGATCGGCGATTGGGGCTGGGGCTCAAGGCCCTGACTGTGCAGTAATGCCAATGCTCCCGGTTGTAGACGTCAACCGGCAGGCCTTTCTACACTGCCCGCAGACGTGGACGAGGGCAGCTGATGAATCGCAATGAACTGCGCAAGACCGACATCAACCTGATGGTCGTGTTCGAAACGCTGATGCTGGAGCGCAACGTGACCCGGGTCGCCGAGAAGTTGTTTCTCGGCCAGCCGACCATCAGCTCGGCGCTCAACCGCTTGCGCACGATGTTCAACGACCCGTTGTTCATTCGCGTCGGCCACCGGATGGAACCGACGGCGCGGGCCGAGGAAATCATTCAGCACTTGTCGCCCGCGCTGGACTCGCTGTCGGCGGCGCTGAGCCGGACCCACGATTTCGACCCGGCCAGCAGCACCATGACTTTTCGCATCGGCCTGTCGGACGACGTCGAATTCGGCCTGTTGCCGCCGCTCTTGCGGGCCTTGCGCCAGGAAGCGCCGCAGGTGGTGTTCGTGGTCCAGCATGTCGATTACTGGCGCATCCCCGACCTGTTGGCCTCCGGCGACATCACCGTGGGCATCAGCCAGACCCGTGGCCTACCGGCCAATGCCAAGCGCAAGTTGCTGCGGCATATCCAGCCCAGCGTGTTGCGCGCCGACGCCTCGGACACCCCGCTGACCCTGGACGAATACTGCGCGCGGCCCCACGTGCTGGTGTCGCACACGGCCAACGTCAGCGGGTTCGCCGATGAGTGGTTGGCCGAGATCGGACGCAAGCGCCAGGTGGTGTTGTCCGTGCCGCAATACAGTGCCTTGCCGGCATTGCTTGCTGGCACCGACCTGATCGCCAGCCTGCCGGACTACACCGCCATGGCCATGGCGGCGTCCGGGTTGTTGTTTACCGAGCCGTTCCCCTTCAAGACGCCGACCCTGGACCTGTCCATGGTCTGGTTGAGCCACGTGGATAACGACCCGGCCGAGCGCTGGCTGCGTTCGCGGCTCGAAGCGTTCATGAGTGAACGCGGCGAATCGGCGTTGCTCGCACCGGGCGCTTGATCGTTCGGGGTGGGGCTGTTTTGCTGTCAGCGTTCTCTCTCAGCCATGGTCCGGAGACCTTTTCCATGAGCAGTTCCCGTTCTTTGTTGCGTGGGCGCGGCAGCCACGACAGTGGCAAGGTCGGCATGGTCGAGTTGTTTTTCGATCTGGTGTTCGTGTTCGCGGTGACTCAGCTCTCCCACTCCTTGCTCGCGCAGTTGTCGATCAACGGTGCGGTGCAGGTGGCATTGATGATGGTGGCGGTGTGGTGGGTGTGGATCTTCACGTCCTGGGTCACCAACTGGCTCGACCCGGAAAAGCTGCCGATCCGCCTGGGCCTGTTCGGGCTGATGGTGGCAGGGTTGCTGCTGTCGTCATCGATCCCCAAGGCGTTTACCGACAAGGGGCTGTTGTTTGCCGGTGCATTCGTGTTCATGCAAGTGGGGCGCACGTTGTTCGCGATCTGGGCGGTGCGTGGCGAACCACTGAACATGACCCGCAACTTCCAGCGCATCCTCGCCTGGATGCTGCTGTCCGGGGTGTTCTGGATCGCTGGCGCGCTGCTGGAAGGTGATCGCCGCCTGGCCTGCTGGGCCGTGGCGTTGCTGATCGAGCTGATTTCACCCTCGCTGTACTTCTGGGTACCGGGCCTGGGGCGTTCGACGCTGAAGGACTGGAACGTCGAAGGCAATCACATGGCCGAGCGTTGCGGCCTGTTCGTCATCATCGCCCTCGGGGAGTCGTTGCTGGTGACCGGCGCGACCTTCGCCGAGCTGACGCTGAACGGGCAGTCGCTCAGTGCATTCCTGATCGCCGTACTCGGTAGCGTGGCGATGTGGTGGGTGTATTTCGACACCGGTGCCGAGCGCGCGCATCACCGCATCGCCCATTCGGACGACCCTGGGCGTCAGGCGCGTATTGCCTACACCTACTTGCACGTACTGATCGTGGCCGGGGTCATTGTCAGCGCCGTGGCCGATGAGCTGGTGCTGGTGCACCCGGACCACGCCACAGACGCCGGGATCATCGCCATCATCGCTGGCCCCTGGCTGTTTCTGCTCGGCAATGCGCTGTTCAAGTTTGTGATGGCCGACCGCATCCTGCCGCCGCTGTCCCATCTGGTGGGGCTGGTCTTGCTGCTGGTGCTGCTGCCGTTTGCGCTCAACCAGCTGTTTTCGGCGCTGCTGCTCGGCGCGCTGACCACCTCGATTCTGATACTGGTGGCCGCGTGGGAAACCCTCGCGCTGCGTGAGAAGGTCACCTTGGCGGGGCACTGAACAGTGCCAGGCTGAACGCTATTTTTCTGTGTTATGGCTACAACTTTTCGTACATCCACCCAGGAGCTTTGCAATGCCTCATCTGCACATGGAATACACCGACAACCTGCCGACGCTCAATCCAGACGTGGCATTGCTGCGCCTCAACCAGGCGCTGGTGGCCTCGGGGCAATTTTCTGCGGAGTACGAAATCAAGAGCCGAGCGGTGCAGGTCGCCCGTTTTCGGGTGGGCACCGGGCTTGGGGAACGAGGTTTTGTGCACGTGAAACTGGCGTTGCTGAGCGGGCGTTCGCCAGAGGTCAAAAAGCAATTGTCAGACAGCTTGCTGGCGGTCGTGCAGGCGTTGTGCGAGTGGCCGGCTGGCGTTGAGTTGCAATTGTGCGTGGAAATTCAGGACATCGATCGAGCGTCTTACAGCAAGAGCTTCCTCGGCCAGTAATCCCCACCGGATCAGCTCAAGCCCTGTTCGGCGCAGGCCTTGAGCACCTGATCGCGTAGCCAGGTGTTAGCGCTGTCCGGGTCGCTGTTCTGGCTCCACTGCATGTTGAGGGTGAAGCCAGGCAAGCCATTGGGGGCTTCGCAATGGTTGAAAATCGTGTCTTTGGCCAGCAGCTTCTGGATGCGCCGCGGCAAAGTGAGGATGAAATCGGTGCCGGTGATCATCTTCAGGGCCGCGCTGTAGCTGTTGGCGCGCGCGACGATCTGCCGTTTGTACGCCTGGCGTGCGAGCCAGCCATCGACCATGTTGGTGGTGGAAGTCCATGGCGTCGGGAACACATGGCGCCGCTCGACAAAGGCTTGCAGGCTGAAGCGCGGTTCAAGCGGCGTTGCGCGTTTATCAAAGACACACACCAGGTCGTCCTCGACCAATACCTGTGATTTGAAGTCGGGGTGGCTGCGATGAAAGTTCGGCCCGAAGCAAATCACCAGGTCGAGGCTGCCATCGCGCAGTTCATCGGCCGGGATGTCGGTTTCGAGTTTGTGCATGTTGACGATCACCGGCAAGTCGGCGAAGTCGAAATTCTTCAACAGCCGCGGCAGGATCAGGTGCTCGAAATACTCCGGCGCACAAATGTTGAACGTCACGGCCTGTCGGGTCGGGTCGAACGTGGCGGGGCCGGCGTGGCACAGGTTGATGCTTTCCAGAATCTTCAGCACATGGGCGTACATGGTGCAGGCCTTGTGCGTGGGACGCATACCCGTGCGGGTATTGATGAACAGATCGTCCTCGAAACTGGTGCGCAGTTTCTTCAGGCAGTAACTCACGGTGGACTGGCTGACAAAGAGCGCTTCCGACACGCCGGTAACGCTACTTTGCTGATACACGGCGATAAACACCATTAAGTCCTGCATGTCGAGCTTTCTAAGCAAGTTACTGTTCAGCATCCGTTCCGTCCCGGTGACTCCTTGCGCAGGTTGTGCGCAAACGTGTGCGAACGATGCTAACGGAACGATGGTTCCAGGAGAATGGCCCGTAGGACCTTTCACGGACAGCTGTGGGACAGAAACTGTAACGAACACGACCTTTGGCTTTCAGGCCTTGGCGAGCACGCTGTGCGAACGTCGACTCGCGACCACCAGCGCCACCATCCCGAGGCCCACCAGCAGCGCGCCGGCGATTTCCTGGGGCTGTGGTGACTGACGCAGCATGAACCAATGGAACAGCGTCACGAACAACGTGCTCAGGTAGATGTAGGAAATTACCGTGGACGGCGCTATCACACCAATTGCCCGATGCAGCAACCAGAACGTGGCCAGGGTCGCAAACAGCGCCAGGTAGATCAGCCACAGCGCGTCGGTTATCGACAGCAGGGCGCCCGTGCGCCAGCCGCCGCTGAACAGGCAAGACCCGAACAGAAACAGCGCGCCGAACAGCATGTTCCAGAACGTCATCGCCACCGGGCCCCGTCCCTTGAGGCTGTGTTGTTTGAGCCGCTGGCTCAGGGGCGAGTAGAGCGCCATCGACAGGCATCCGCTCCCGTACACGGCCACCGCGTAGAGCGACGGCCATTCACCGTGGCCACCGCCCTTGAGGATCAACAGCAGCGCGCCGGCCGCGGCCACCAGCATTGGCAACAGACGACTTTTCGAGCGGCTTTCGGGGATCAGGAACGCTTCGAACAGCAAGGTCATCAGCGGCACCAACGTGAACAGCGTCCCGGTGTTGACCGCCGAGGTGTAACGCAGTGCCTCAAACAGCGAGCCGAAGTACACCGCCAGCAACAGCCCCAGCAACGCGTGGCCGAACAGGCCTCGGGCAGTCATTGGCGTGGTGCCTTTGAGCAGCAGCATCGGCAGGAACACCAGCGCCGAAAATAACAGCCGCAGGCCGGTCAGCAGGATCGGGTCGATGGCCTGGCTGACTTGTGCAGCGGCGAAGAACGACGCGGCGATCAACAGTGCCCAGAGCAGCATGCCACCGTGGGCGGTGGCCAAACCTGTGTGTTTCATCGTGTGTGCTCGCTCATTGAATGTGCCTGGCGTAGTGCCGTGGATCGAAGTGCAGCACGATCAGGATCATTACGGCCATGACCCCGGTCAGCGACCACCAGGCCCATTCGAAGCTGCCCAGTTGATCGCGGATCATCCCGGCGATCAGCGGTGAGAGACCGGCGATCAGGTAACCGATGCCTTGCACGAACGCGGTGAGGTGCCCGGCGCGCTGCGGGTTGTCCAGGTGATCGAGCGAGACAATCAGGCTCATCGGAAACAGCCCGCCGATACCCAGGCCCAACAGGCAGGGCCACAGCAGGCTCAGATGCTGCGGGCTGAGAATCAGGCCGCAGAAACCGACGATGATCAGCGCCAGCAACACCACCAGCACCTGGCGTCTGTCACGACTGCGGTTAGCGATGGCCGGTGTGACCAGGCCGGAAATGACTTCCATGGCGGTCAGAAAACCCAACAACAGGCCGGCGTTCTGTTCGCTCCATCCCTTCTCGACGTAGTACGGCGCCAGCCACGCCAGCACGCAGGTGTAGGACGCCGTGCCCAACCCGAAAAAAATCGCCAGCAACCAGGCGCGGCGGTTACCGACGAACGATGTTTTACGCGCCGGGCTAGCCACCAGGGTGGGCATCGCCGAGCGCTGGGCATACCAGATCGCCAGGGCCAGTACTGCCAAAACCGCCCAGATCGCCAGGCCCAGGCGCCAACTGCCGGTGCGGCTCATCACCAGCGGGGCGAAGGAGGCGGCAATCGCAGCGCCGCCCATGATCGAGGTGACATACACCCCCATGAACAGCGAGACGTTGTTGCTGAACCGGGACTTGATCAGCGCGGGCATCAACGCCTGAATCAGGGCGATCCCGACCCCCGCGAGCATCGCGCTGAGGATCAGCCCGACCACCGAGTCGAGGAACAGGCGCGACACGCTGGCCAGGCCAATGATCAGCAGCGACACCACCACCGTGCGGTGTTCACCCAGGCGTTGGCTGACGGCCATGCCGAAGAACATTGCCAAGCCCATGGCCATGACGGGCAGCATGGTCAGCAACGATGCCAGGCTGAAACTGAGGGGGATGTCCCCGCGAATGGCCGACAGCAACGGACCGACAGCGGCCATTGAGGGGCGCAGGTTCAGGGCGACGAGAATGACACCGAGCATGAGCCAGGTAGCGGGGCGGGTTGTTGCGCGAACGTTTTCCATAACCGGACCTTGTGGGACAAGGCGTGATTAGGCGGTGCGCAGCGTGAAGCGGCAAATCAGAAAGTGGAGGGGTGGTATTTAAAAATTAAATACCGGGGCTGGTCATGGTCTGCCATCCAGGTATGGCTGAAAACAATCGCGGGCAAGCCTCGCTCCATGCGCGAAGCTTGCCCGCGATCAGGTTCGCAGAACCTTCAGTCGTTCAATCAGAACGGCTTGGTCGGCAGGTACTTGCCATCCAGGGTGATCACCGCACGGGAACCACCGTCCGGGTCTTCGACTTTCTTGATGTCCAGTTTGAAGTTGATGGCGCTGATGATGCCGTCGCCAAACTGTTCGTGGACCAGCGCTTTCAAGGTCGAACCGTAGACCTGCAACATTTCATAGAAACGGTACACGGTCGGGTCGGTCGGGATGCCGCCCTGGATGCTGCCGCGCAGGGGCACGCTTTGCAGCAGGCGGCTGGCGTCCTGGTCAAGGTCGAGTTTGGCGCAGACCACGTCGGCGGCTTCCACGGGCAGCGGGTGCTGGCCGAGCAGGGCGGCGGTGACGAACGCCAGGCTCAGGCCGGTGCCGTCGGTGAGGTCCTGCCACGACAGATTTTTGCGGGCCTTGAGGTCGATGATGGTGTCGGCGAGGGCCAGGCGTGGGGCTTGAGCGAATTGAGATTGCAGCATGGTGATTTCCTCTTTCGTTACGTAGGCAATGGGTTTCAGGCGGCGTGCGGCTGTTTGCGGGTCAGCGCACAGGTTGTCGGGTGTTCGGCCAGCGAGACAAAGCGTTGGGTATCGCCGTCGAGGGCGACGATCGAACCGCTTTCGATGTCGTAGACCCAGCCGTGCAGGTTCAGGCGCCCCTGTTCCAGGGCCAGCGCCACTGAAGGATGAGTCTTGAGGTTAGCCAATTGGGCGACGACGTTTTCGCGGACCAGCGAGTCCAGGCGATCTTCGGGTGAGGCGTGAGTGCGGGCAGCGTTGACTACCTTGGCCGACTCGGCATGGCGCAGCCAGTTGGCGACGGCTGGCAGGTGGTCCAGGCATTTGCAGGTGGAGATGGCGGTCATGGCACCGCAGTCGGAGTGACCGCAGATCACGATGTCGCTGACGCCGAGCACGGCAACGGCGTACTCGACCGTGGCTGACACCCCACCGGGTTCCGGGCCGTAGGACGGCACGATGTTGCCGGCGTTGCGGATGACGAACATGTCGCCGGGTTCTTGCTGGGTCAGCAACTCCGGGACTACGCGGCTGTCGGAACAGGTGACGAACAATGTGCCGGGGCTTTGGGTGGTGGCGAGTTGCTTGAACAATTCGCTGCGTTCCGGGAACGCATCGCGTTGAAACTTCAGGAAGCCGTCGATGATGTCTTGCATGGCGTGTTCTCCTTGCGTCGTTGATGGGGCAAGGATGAAAGTTTTCAGCTATAGCGTCCAAGACCGGCTTATTATGATTTTCATAAGTCACACCTATAGTTGAGCCGTCATGCTGCTACGTCATATTCGTTACCTGCTCGCGGTTGCCGAGCACCGAAACTTCACCCGGGCCGCCGAGGCCCTGCATGTTTCGCAACCGACGCTGTCACAGCAGATCAAGCAGCTTGAAGATGTGCTGGGCGCGCCGCTGTTCGACCGTTCCGGGCGCACGGTGCGCTTGACCGATGCCGGCGAGGCGTACGTGCGTTTTGCGCGGTTGGCGTTGCAGGACCTGGAGGCCGCCAAGCGAGCGATGCATGACGTGCAGGACCTGACGCGCGGTTCGCTGCGGCTGGCCATGACGCCGACGTTCACCGCGTACCTGATCGGCCCGTTGCTGGCGCGTTTCAACAGTCTGTATCCGGGCGTCAGCGTGAGCGTCGAGGAGATGACCCAGGACCGTATCGAATCGGCGCTCGCCGAGGACCTGCTGGACATCGGCATCGCGTTTACCGGCAGCCACCTGAGTGACATCGACAGCCAGCCATTGTTTAGCGAAACCCTGAGCCTGGTGGTGAGCCAGAACCATCCGGGGTTTCTTGACCGCCAGTCCCTGAGCGCCGAGACCCTGGGGCAACAGTCGCTGGTGTTGCTCAGCGGTGATTTTGCGACCCGCCGGCACATCGACCAGTATTGCCGTCAGCACAACATCGCACCACGCATCGCCATCGAAGCCAACTCCATCAGTGCGATTGTTGAAATCGTCCGCCGTGGGTTGCTCGCCACCATCCTCCCCGAAGCCATTGCCCGCGAGTTGCCGGGGCTGCGGCCGCTGGCGGTGCACCCGGGCTTGCTACAGCGCCGGGTGGCGTTGCTCAGCCGCAAGGGGGCTTACCGCAGTGCGGCGAGCGAGGCGTTCATCGAGTTGGTGGCTGAGCGGGGGAATGTTTAGCCAATGTGTAACCAAGGTTCTTCAAGTGTGGATTTAACGGCGCAACGGGCCGTGTGACGCTGCGGATTCCTGTGTTCTGCGGTTTTCTTTATGGACGGTTGGTCAGTCGATACTTCCCCTGAGGCTTTGCCGGGCGCGCCTGCGTCATGCCATCAGCCTCGCCGTCGATTCGCGCCTTGCGTCGTTGCACTCCCTTCTAAACTGGCCTTCTGGGCGCTGTGGCATTGTCGCCATGCGCGCCCACCGGACGCCTGACTTTCGCGTTGAGTTTTCTGAACGGTCCTTGCCTTGCGTGCAAGGGCCTGACCGGCGGCGCCTGCACGCCTGCCTGACGTGAAATGCGAGCATTCCCATGAGTTGTGCCACGACCTCTTTTGCCTCAAAGCAACAAGCCCTGACATTTCTTGAACTGAACCCGGACATCGAGATGTTCGAGTTGTTCATCCTCGACAACAACGGTGTGCCACGGGGCAAGTTGCTCCATCGCGATGAACTGCTGGCGGTCTATGAAAGCGGTCGGCCACTGCCGAGCACGATCTTGGGGTTGACCATCAACGGCGACGATGTGGAAAACTCGGGCCTGGTGTGGGAAGTCGGTGACATCGACTGTCGCGCCTACCCCCTCAGTGGCAGTTTGCAGCGCATGCCGTGGCGCAAGATACCAACGGCGGCGGTGCAGGTGAGCATGCACCCGCAGGAAGGAATGCCGGCCACGGTCGCCGATCCGCGACACCTGCTGAGCAGGGTGATCGAGGGGCTCAAGGCCGACGGCTATTACCCGGTGATGGCGGCGGAGCTGGAGTTCTACCTGATCGACCAGCAGCGCGACAGCAACGGTCGCCCGCAACCGGCGCGGGATGCCGACGGTGGCCGGCCACGCTCTACGCAGGTCTACGGTTTGCGTGAACTGGAGCAGATCGAACCCTTCCTCGCCGACCTTTATGCGGCCTGCAAACTCCAGGGCATTCCGGCGCGCACGGCGATTTCCGAATACGCACCGGGGCAGGTGGAAATTACCCTCGAACACCGCACGGATGCCCTGCAAGCCATGGACGAAGCGGTGCGCTACAAGCGGCTGGTCAAGGGCGTGGCCCACCAGCACGGGATGGCGGCTTGCTTCATGGCCAAACCTTTCGACGACCTGGCTGGCACCGGCCTGCACATGCACGTCAGCCTGGCGGACAAGGACGGCAACAACCTGTTCGCCAGTGAAGCACCGGACGGCACGCCGTTGCTCAGGCACGCGGTGGGCGGGATGCTCGGCACCTTGCTCGACTCGCTGCTGATGTTCTGTCCCAACGCCAACTCCTATCGGCGCTTCCAGACCAACAGCTACGCACCGCTGGCCGCCACCTGGGGTGTCGACAACCGCACGGTGAGCCTGAGAGTGCCGGGCGGCCCGGCGTTTTCGCGGCACATCGAACATCGCATTTGCGGCGCAGATGCCAATCCGTATCTGGCGGCGGCGGCCATTCTGGCGGGGATTCATCGCGGCATCCGCGAACAGCGCGACCCCGGCGCGCCGGTGGCAGGTAATGGCTATGCCCAAGCCAAGGAGTTGCTGCCGACCGACTGGCTGACCACATTGCGAGCGCTTGAAGGTTCAGCCTGGGCGCGAGAGGCCTTCGGCGCTGAATTTCTAGGGGTGTACCTGGCGGTCAAGCGCGCCGAGTACCGTCAGTTCATGGGCGAGGTGGGCGAGCAGGACTGGCGCTGGTATTTGCATTCGGCGTGAGGGTGATCGCGGCACGCATGAGCGGTACGGGTTAAATCTTTTGTTGGCTTCTTTTTCACGAAACATTGATGGTTGGCTGCTTAAGGTTCGTGCCGGCGTGGAAGGTGAATAATTTTTCATTGTTTCTGCGCCGGTACTTACTTCAAGGAACAAGCAGATCCCCCATGTTGAACGTTAAAGCCGTACGCCCCGAGTGGGTGACGTTGATTGCCAGCGCCTTCCTATTAATCGGCTTCAACTCTGTTCTGTGGCAACACCTCTTTGAAATCACTGCCTCGGACGCCCCCGGCGTTGCCATGCGCGTGGCTTTCGGGGTGATGGTGTTCTGTGCGTTCAACATTGTGTTGACCCTGCTGGCCTTTCGACCTGTGCTCAAACCGCTGTTGATGCTGCTGTTTTTGATCAGCGCAGGCGTGGCGTATTTCATGAGCCAGTACGGTGTATTGATCGACGCCGGAATGTTTCGCAACTTCGCCGAAACCAATACCACCGAAGTGCGTGATTTGTTGTCGCTGAAGTTACTGGTTTATCTTGTTTTATTGGGGGTGCTGCCATCGTGGTTAGTGTGGAAAACCCCAATTACTTATCGTCGCTGGTACCGTGAACTGTTAAGCAAGCTGTTGGTAGGGATTGTCTCGGTGAGTGCGATTGGCGTTGTGGCGCTGATCAATTACCAGGGGTTGGCCTCATTATTTCGCAATCACCATGAATTGCATTTGATGGTCGTGCCCAGCAATTACATCGGGGCATCGATCGGCTATGTGAGCGAGCAAGTGGTTTCAGCCCGGCAGCCGTTCGTCAAAATTGGCGAGGACGCGAAGAAGAACCCGAACTGGCAGGCCCACACGCGCAAATCATTGACGGTGCTGGTGGTCGGCGAAAGTGCCCGGGCGCAGAACTTCGGCATTCTGGGCTACAACCGTGATACCACCCCGCAACTGAGCCAGGAAAATGGCCTGATCGCCTTCACCGACGTGCATTCCTGCGGCACAGAGACCGCCGTTTCGGTGCCGTGCATGTTCTCCAACATGGACCGCAAGGACTACAACGCCAGCAAGGCGAAAAACCAGGAAGGCCTGCTCGACGTGCTCCAGCGTGCCGGGTTGCAAGTGATCTGGCGCGATAACCAGTCGGGCTGCAAAGGCACGTGCGACCGGGTGATCGTGGAGGATGTAAGTAACCTCAAGGACCCGGCCCTGTGTGCCAACAGCGAGTGCCGCGACGAAATCCTCTTGCAGGGTTTGCAGCATTTCATCGACACGCTCGACAAGGACACCGTGCTGGTGCTGCATCAGATGGGTAGCCATGGCCCGGAATACTTCAAGCGTTACCCCAAGGCCTTTGAGCGCTTTACCCCGGTCTGCGAAAGCAATGCGCTGAACAATTGCAGCCGCGACAGCATCGTCAATGGTTACGACAACACCTTGCTGTACACCGATCACGTGCTGTCGATGCTGATCGACCTGTTGCGCAGCAATCAGGAAAAAGTCGACACCGCGATGCTCTACCTGTCCGATCACGGTGAGTCCCTGGGCGAATACAACCTGTACCTGCACGGGACGCCCTACATGCTGGCGCCCGAACAACAGAAACACGTGGCGATGTTCGCCTGGTTCTCCGACAGCTATCAACAGGCGTTTTCGCTGGATACCCAGTGTTTGCAGCGCAACCGCAACAAGCCGCTGAGCCAGGACAACCTGTTTCACTCGATGCTGGGGCTGCTGAAAGTAAACAGCAGTGTGTACAACGTTCGCCAGGACCTTTTTGCCGTGTGCCCGGGCAGTTCGGCTGACGGCGTGCTGGCCACTCAGTGAAATCGATGCCGTTTTCGACCTTTTTTTCACGCGTCAGTCGTTAACCTGTCGCCAGTAGATACTTCCAACAAGAGCCGCCCGCCATGTCAGCCCAACCACCCTCAGCCGTCGAACTCGAGTTCGCCCGGCGCTACGACCAGGAGCATGCCAGAGTCTGCCTCCAGCCGCGGCCTCGTGGCCTGGCGGCGCGGTTGTCGCAGTGGCGTGGCGAGCAACTGATGCGCCATGCCCTCAAGGTTGCGGGTGAGCCCGGGCTGGTGCTGGACGTTGCCTGTGGGGCAGGGAGCTTCTGGCCGGTACTGGCCGAGCACGGTAACCGGGTGATCCTGGCGGCCGATCAATCCCAGGACATGCTCAACCACGCCCAGACCCACCACCCGGCGGCGTTGCTCAAACGGGTCAAGACCTTCCAGAGTTCGGCCTTCAACATCGGCCTCTCGGAAAATGCCGTGGACTGCATTTTCTGCATGCGTTTGTTTCAGCATGTCGACAGCAGTGAACACCGGCTGGCCATGCTGCAGGAGTTTCATCGGGTCAGCCGTGACACGGTGATTGTCTCGGTACGCCTTGAGCGATCGATCAAGGTGGGGCCGTGCCTGGAAGCCGACAACCTGTCGTTTGTGGGGGCTCAAGCCCCGCAGGCGACGAGCAGATCCCAGGTGGAAGCCGAATTTCGCGAGGCGGGATTCGAGGTGCTCAACCATCGGGACTTCGTGCCCGGCTTTGCCCTGACACGGGTTTATGTGCTGCGAAAAACCAGCTAACCCGGTCAACCGTTACTATTTCTTTCATTCTGGTGATGTTTTCGTTCTCGCTCTCGCTCAGTGGACGCTCGAAAATCGCGGGGGCGATATATACTGCGCGCCATTCTTCAAGGGAGAGCCGTGTGGCCATCGATATTCACTGGATTCGCGACAACGATAGCCTCGGTCAGTTTTGCGCCCAATGGCAGCAGTTGCCCTTCGTCGCCCTCGACACCGAATTCATGCGGGTCGACACCTTTTACCCGATTGCCGGCCTGTTGCAGATTGGCGATGGCGTACGCGCTTACCTGATTGATCCTTTGACGATCGACAACTGGCAACCCCTGGCCGCGTTGCTGGAAAACCCGGCCGTGGTCAAAGTCGTGCATGCCTGCAGCGAAGACCTCGAAGTGTTGTTGCGCCTGACCGGCAGCCTGCCCGTGCCGTTGTTCGACACCCAACTGGCTGCCGCCTACCTGAACCTGGGTTTCTCCATGGGTTACTCGCGTCTGGTGCAGGAAGTGCTCGGCATCGACTTGCCGAAGGGCGAAACCCGCTCGGACTGGCTGCAACGCCCGCTCTCCGACACCCAGATCAGCTACGCCGCCGAAGATGCGCTGCACCTGGCGGAAGTCTTCGTACGCCTGCGGCCGAAGCTGTCGGACGACAAGTACGCCTGGGTCCTGGAGGATGGCGCCGAACTGGTGGCCAACCTGCGCCGCGAAATCGACCCGTACGAGGTCTACCGCGAGGCCAAACTGGCCTGGAAACTGTCCCGTGCCCAACTCGCCGTGCTGCGTGAACTGTGCGCCTGGCGCGAGCATGAGGCCCGTGCCCGCGACCTGCCGCGCAACCGAATCGTGCGCGAGCATTCCTTGTGGCCGCTGGCCCGTACCCAGCCGGACAACCTCGGCGCACTGGCAAAAATCGAAGACATGCACCCGCGTACCGTGCGTCAGGACGGCGAGTTTCTGCTCGACCTGATCAAGCGCGCCGCCAGTGTGTCGCCCGACCAATGGCCGCCGGCCGTGCCGGAACCGTTGCCGGTGGACGCAGCGGGGCTGATCAAGCGCCTGCGTGCGCTCGGTCAGGCCGAAGCCGAGCGACTGAACATCGCCCCGGAACTGATGCTGCGCAAGAAAACCCTGGAAGCCCTGCTCAAGAGCGGCTTCCCCAATGGTCCCTACCAATTGCCTGAATCGCTGCGTGGCTGGCGCCGCGAGTTGATGGGCCAGGCGCTGCTCGACAGCCTGGCCACCGCCGGAGAACAGCCTTGAAACGTATTTGCTCGATCTACCGAAGCCTGAAGAAAAACGAGATGTACCTCTACGTGCTCAAAAGCGATGCACTGGAGCGCGTCCCGGAAAACCTGCTGCTGGCCTTCGGCAAACCGCATCACGCTTTCGACCTGGTGCTGAGCCCCGAGCGCAAGCTCTCGCGCGAAGACATCACCGTCGTACTGGAAAACCTCGACAAGCAGGGCTACCACCTGCAAATGCCGCCCGCCGAAGACGAGTACATCGAGCACTTGCCCGAAGAGTTGCTGCGACGTAATGATCCGATCTGACGGATACCCGCCGGTGCTCTGTCCAGAGCACCGTTGAAACAATGGATTTGAATATTTTGGCAATGGCCGCGAACGAGGGAGTCACACTCCTTCGGCGGTTTTCTGCACAGTTTTTTGAAGGTTTGAACAATGCGCGTTCTGATTGCCGAGCACGACCACGCTCTCTACGCCCAACTGCTGCGCCAGGCGGCACCTGATCTGCAGGTCATGACCAGCGGCGACTCCGCGGAACTGGCCAGCCTGGCCGCCGACTGCCCGGTCTGGCTCGGCCAGCCGGACTTGCTCGCAACCCTGCTGCGTCAGGGCCACCAGCCACAATGGCTGCAATCGACATGGGCGGGCATTACGCCACTGCTCGCCGAGGGGTTGACCCGCCACTACCGATTGACCCGTGCCGTGGGTATTTTCGGTCAGGTGATGGCCGAATACGTGCTGACTTACCTGCTCGGCCACGAGCGCGAAGTGCTGGCGCGACTGGTCAGCCAGGTCGAGCGCAAGTGGGACAACCGCCTGGGCCAGAGCCTGGCCGGACGCAAGGTGCTGATCGTCGGCGCCGGTGACATCGGTCAGAGCGTGGCGCAGTTTCTGCTGCCGTTTGGCGTTCACCTGTATGGCATCGCCAGCGAAGCGCGGGAGCAGGCGCCGTTCATGGAAGTCGCGCCGCTGAGCGAGTTGGGTCGATTGGTGGGCGAGGTCGATTACGTGGTCAACCTGTTGCCGAATACGCCGCTAACGCACGATTTGTACAACGCTGCGCTGTTCAAGCAGTTCAAGTCGACCGGCGTGTTCATCAATGTTGGCCGCGGCGTGGCAGTGGTCGATGCGGATCTGGTGCAGGCGCTCAAGGACGGGCATTTGGCAGGCGCGGTCATTGACGTCTGCCGCCAGGAGCCGTTGCCGCAACGTCATCCGTTCTGGACCGCCTGGGGCTTGCTGCTGACCGGCCACAGCTCGGCACCGACTTCACCGTCGATGATGGTGCAGTTGTTTGTCGAAAACCTGCGGGCGTATCAGGCGGGTGGGGCATTGCGCGGGGAAGTGGATTTTACGCGCGGCTATTGAAACCACACAGAACAACTGTGGGAGCGGGCTTGCTCGCGAATGCGGTTTCACATTCAACGATGATATTGACTGTCACACCGCTTTCGCGAGCAAGCCCGCTCCCACATTAGATCTTCAGTGTGGCTTAGAGGCTGAAATCACCTTCCGCCGCCAGTTCGCTCAATGGGCGGCGCGGGCTCGGCTCTTCGCGGGCTTGCAGGTAATCTGCCAGCGTGGCCTTGTCGCCCAGCTTGCCGACGGCAACCGCGGCGTGTAGCGCGTAACCTTCAGGGATGTTCAGTTCCTTGCGGGTCAGCTCCTGGTCGAAACCGGCCATGCCGTGGGTGTGCCAGCCGCTGATGGACGCTTGCAGGGCCAGATGGCCCCAGGCCGAACCGGTGTCGAAGGTGTGCCACAGGGCCGGGGTTTCTTCTTCGGCACCGGGGACGGCGAAGGTGGTTTTCGAGATCACGATTACCAGTGCCGACGCGTGTTGCGCCCAGCCACGGTTGAACTCATTCAGCAGACCCAGGAAACGCTCCCAGTTCGGCGTGTCGCGGCGCGCATAGAGAAAACGCCACGGCTGCGAGTTGTAGGCCGACGGTGCCCAGCGTGCCGCTTCGAAAAAGCTCAGCAGGGTTTCTTCGGGGATGCTTTCGCCCGTGAACGCCCGTGGCGACCAGCGGTTGGTGAACTGAGGGTGGATGGCATATTCGGCAACGCGGGGATTGGCGCTCATAGAGAGATTCCTGACGACGTTTGATAAATGAACAGTTGAATCAGAACCTGCGGGCGCAGTCGGGTTGAGCGGTGAAGGTTTTCCGACTCGGCCCCCTTCACCTGAATGCAACGCGGTTGCGCGTTAATGGCCGGCAGCAGGGCCCATTGCGACCCGCCACGCTACTGTGCGCCGTGAAAACTGACAAGTCCTGTTACACCGGCAGTCGCCAGCGCTTGGCCCACGGGGCCTTGGGCACTAGACTGGCGGCCTTTTCACTCCCTGATGTTGATGTTGGAACCATGGCCGCCAAAGTTGAACCCTTCTGGATACGCAAAACCCTCGACCAACTCGACCAACAGGAGTGGGAGTCGTTGTGCGATGGCTGTGGCCTGTGCTGCCTGCAAAAGCTCGAGGATGAAGAGGACAACAGCGTTTACTACACACGCATCGCCTGCAAACTGCTGGACCTGAAAACCTGCCAGTGCACCGATTACCCGAATCGCCGCGACTCGGTCCCGGACTGCATCCAGCTCACGCCGGGCAAGGCTGACCAGTTCAAATGGCTGCCGCCGACCTGTGGCTATCGCCTGGTCAGCGAGGGCAAGGACTTGCCGCTCTGGCACCATCTGGTCTGCGGTGACCGCGATGCGGTGCACCATGAGCGGATTTCCCAATCCGGGCGCATGCTGGCCGAAGGCAGCGTGGCCGAGGATGACTGGGAAGATCATCTGATTTTTCGCGCGGGTTAATGTGTGGCGAGGGAGCTTGCTCCCGCTTGGGTGCGCAGTACTCACAAAGCAGGCAGTAATGACTAAAATTCGGGGCTGCTACGCGGCCCAGCGCGAGCAAGCTCGCCACAAGGAGTGTGTATGGCTGTGGGGTTGAGGCTGCCGTTGGCCGTTTGGCTGCTGGCGCTGAGCTCGCCCGTGTGGGCGGCGAAAAAAGTCGATCTGGATTACCACGTGCGTCTGTTGCCGCAAAGTGACCAGGCCGAAGTCCGCCTGACGCTGGCACAAGGCGCGGCGGTGCGCAGCCTGGATTTCGATCTGGGTGATGGCAGCCATTACAGCGACTTCAAGGCCGACGGCCAGTGGCAACTTACGCCAGGCAAGGCGGCGCGTGGCGTCTGGCGCCCGGCCGCCGACAAGGCGAGCCTGACTTACCGCGTACGCATCAGTCATTCCCCGAAAAGCGGCAGCTTCGATACGCGCATGACCCCGAACTGGGCGTTGATGCGCGGCGATGATCTGGTGCCGTCGGCGCGTCTGGATCAGCAGGATGGCACTGAACTGGTGTCGCGCCTGGAATTCGAATTGCCGGCCGGCTGGAAAAGCGTCGAAACGGCATGGCCGCGCATCGGCAAGAACCGTTTTCGCATCGACAACGTGTCGCGACTGTTCGACCGGCCTACCGGCTGGATGCTCGCCGGGAACCTGGGCAGCCGCCGCACGCGCCTGGGGGAAACCGAAGTCACGGTCGCTTCACCGCAAGGGCAGGGCATGCACCGCATGGACGTGCTGACGCTGCTGACGTTTGTCTGGCCGCAGATGCAGGCGGTTTTTCCGCGGCATCCGAACAAGCTGTTGATTGTCGGGGCGGGCGACCCGATGTGGCGTGGCAGCCTGGCGGGGCACGAATCGATTTACCTGCACAGCCGTTTGCCGCTGGTCAGCGAAAGCGGCAGCAGCCCATTGTTGCGTGAGCTGGCCCAGGTGTTTGGGCGTATCAATGACCGTGACCGCAGCGACTGGATCAGCGAAGGGTTTGCCGAGTATTACGCCATTGAACTGCTACGCCGTGCCGGTGGCATGAGTGATGAGCGTTATCAGACCCTGGAAAGCAAACTGGCCAAGGTCAGCCAAAAGGTCAGCACCTTGCGCGGTGACACGTTAAGCCCGGCCGCCGTGGCCAAAGCGGTGTTGCTGTTGCAGGAGCTGGACCGCGAGATTCGCCTGAAGACCCGTAACAAGCGCTCGCTCGATGATGTGTTGCGCGGCGCGATGCACCTGGAGCAGGTCAGCACGAAGGAGTTCGTGGCCCTGGCCGAGAGCATCATCGGCGAGCCGTCCAAAGTGCTGGATACCGGGTTGCTCAGATAACGTGAGCCAAGCGCAATGGTGGCGAGGGAGCTTGCTCCCGCTCGGCTGCGAAGCAGTCGTAAACTCGATTGACGCGGTTTATCTAAAATCCGCGTTTTCCACATTCAGGACTGCTTTGTGCTCCAGCGGGAGCAAGCTCCCTCGCCACAGGGTTCGCAGTGTTCTCAAACCCCGGCTTTGGGCTACTTCAGCGAATCATTGCCCGTCACTGTCGTGGTACGTGTAGCCGCTTCAGCATTGGCCTTGAGGTCTTTGAGGTCTTGCCCGGCCCGTTCGATTTTCGAACGTACATTGGCCATGTCCTGACGACTTTTTTCGAAAAAGCTTTTTGCCGAGCTATGGCCGGTAATGCCACGGGCCAGGGCTGCGCCACCCAACGCCACCTGAATCAACCCGAACACGCCGCCACGGCGCAGGCCCTTGCCGACCATCACCACACCGCCGGCCAGTGAGCCGATGCGTTCCCAACCCTCGACGTTTTGCGCCGGTTGCGTCTGGAATGGCGTGGAGTCGATAGGCTTAACGGGTTTGATGTCGCTCATGATCTGTCTCCTCAGGGGCAATGGGCATATAGCTCTGGCTGCACAGGCAGCTGGCTCGCTCCATTCAGCGTATCAGCGAAATTTTGGGCCGGAACGGGTGTTGTTGCCCTTGGCCATGCGGTCGTAAAGCACCACGTTGACTGTGGCAGCCAGGTTCATGCAACCGGTGGTCGGGATGTACACCACGTCTTCACACCAGTCGCGGATCTCTTTGTCGAGCGAGCCGTCTTCGGGGCCGAAAATGTACAGCGCACGGTCCGGGTGGGTGTATTCGGGCAGCGAGCGGGCGCCATCGACCAGTTCCACGGCGACCGGGACACAGCCCAGGGGCAGGATTTTCTTCAGGTCGTCGATGCCGATCAGCGGAATGTCACAGTGGACTTTCTTGGTGTCGGTGACGAAGTCGGCGGCGCGTTCATAACGCTTGCCGGTATAGAACACGGACGCCACGCCATAACAGCCCGCGGCGCGCATCACCGAACCGACGTTCTCGGGTGATTTGGGGTTATACAAACCAATGCAGCTGTACCGTTTATCTGCCACGAGCGGGGTGCCTTCGGAAAAAAGCGCGATTATACGGGGATTGGGGGAGGGGAGGCAGATTGCAGATTGGTGGTGTTTGAGCAATCGCCTTCGCGAGCAAGCCCGCTCCCACATTTGATCTCAGGTGAGCGCACTACTTGTGTACGCCGCAGATCAAATGTGGGAGCGGGCTTGCTCGCGAAGAGGCCAGTCGAGGCGCTGAAGATCGTTAATCTTCTTTCTTCATCAATCCGGCCAGTGCGGCAAACGGGTTGTGGGTGGCCTTGGCGATAGTCGGAGTGCTCAGGGAGCCGTCGCCGAAATATTGCTGGTCGGTGTAGCGCGAGTGCTCGTTGTCGTGACAGTACAGGCACAGCAGCTCCCAGTTGGAGCCGTCCTGCGGGTTGTTGTCGTGGTTGTGGTCGCGGTGGTGCACGGTCAGCTCGCTCAGGCGTTTGCCGGCGAACTCACGGGCGCAGCGTCCGCACACGTGCGGGTACATTTTCAGGGCCTTGTCGCGGTAGCCCATTTCGCGGTCGCGCTGGGCGTCGGCGAGGATGCGGTCCAGTTTGGCGGTGTTGGACGGCGGTGTTGACGAACTCATGGGTTCACCTTTGTAAAAGACTAATGACGGTTATAAACGCAGTTTAGCTCAGCCCTTGAGCTTCTCGGCAATCCAGATGGTGTGGCGGGTGCCCTTGTTTCCGTGGGCGAAGACCTGCACTTCCTCGGCCTTGAAGCCGGCCTTCTTCAATTTGTCGCTGAACTGCCGATCGGCACTGGCCGACCACACCGCCAGCACGCCTTTGGGACGCAGGGCCTTGGCGCACGCGCTCAGGCCACCGGCGGAATATAGCCAGCTGTTGGCCTTCTGTGTCAGGCCTTCGGGGCCGTTGTCGACATCCAGCATGATCGCGTCGAAGCCTTGCGGTTCGGCTTGCAGGACCTTGGCCACGTCTTCCATGCGGATCACCGTGCGGGAGTCGAGCAGCGGGTTTCCGGCTTTCTCGCCCAGCGGCCCACGGTTCCATTCGACGACCCCCGGCACCAGTTCGGCAACCACCACTTCGGCGGTCTTGCCCAGATGCTTGAGTGCCGAGGCGAGGGTGAAGCCCATGCCCAGGCCACCGATCAGCACCCGGGAGTTCGGGCGGCCGGCGACCTTGCGGCAGGGAATCTCGGCCAGGGCATCCTCGGAACCGTGCATGCGGGTGTTCATCAGTTGCCCGCCGTCACCGCCCTGGATTTTGATGACGAAGTCTTCGCCGTACTCAAACAGGCACAAGGCACCGCCGTTTTCCGGGATCGGGGTGGTGTCGAGCAGAACGAAACGTTTCATGGAGATCTCAATGGGGGAGGGCAAAGCGCCGCGGTTGGAGTAGCCTGAGGCCTGACAACTGCCACGGAGCCATAGATGAAGCGCACCATTCTAACGGTCATTGTGCTGGGCGTGTTCTCGATCGGCATGGCGCAGGCCGAGGACTTGCTCAGCGTGCCGGTCACCCCGACACCCGCCATCGGCTCGCCGGGCACTGCAACGCCTACGCCTTACCCGCAAGTGACACCCACTGCCGTGCCCAAGGCGGGCAGTGGCAACGGCAGCGTCCCGCTGTTGCCGCCCATCGAAATGCCCAGCCCGCCCAAGGACCAGACATTGCCGGCGCTGGAAAAAGCCAAGACGCCGGGCGGTTAAACCTGCTGCGAGAGCAGTTGGCCGTCGGCCATGCGCAGGCGTTTGGAGAGCGAAACCGCGATGGCGCGGATGATCTTGGCGGCGATTTTCGGCGCGTCGTTGAGCATCTTTTCCAGGGAGTCCTTGCCCAGGTTCAGAAGCTGGCAATGGGTTGCCGCCACGCAACTGGCCGAACGCCGTTCGCCGTCGAGCACGGCCATTTCACCGAACGCCCGACCGCTGCGCAGGGTGGCGATGGTCACGCGCTGGCCGTCGCTGTTGGTTTTCTGCACGGCCACCTGGCCGGTGTGGATGATGCACATGAAACTGCCGGCATCGCCCTCGTGGAAGATTTCTTCGCCCTCGGCGATGGTGCTGAGGCTGAAGTAGCCGGCAGCCGCCGCGAAGTCGGCCAGTTGTAGTTGGTCGAACAGGCCGCAGTCCATCAACCAGTCGCGGATTTCATTGTTCAATAAGGTCGGTTCTGACATGTCGTTACGGTCTTTTTCTTGTGGCTGTTGCGGGTTCGAAATTGAAGCCAGCGCAAATCCCATAAAGGGAAATGGTCTTGTGTCCGACCCGGTGTCAGGTGTTAGGGGCTGGCCACCGGTCCAAGTTCCTCAGGCAATGCCCAATACGTTCAAAACAAAGGCGTATTCGAGGGCTACATCACGCAACCCCTGATAACGACCGCTCATGCCGCCGTGCCCGGCACCGAGTTCGGTCTTGAGCAGCAGCAGATTGTTGTCGGATTTGGTCGCCCTTAGCTTCGCCACCCATTTGGCCGCTTCCCAGTACTGCACGCGGCTGTCGTTGTAGCCGGCAATCACCAGCGTCGCCGGGTACGCCTGGGCGGTGACGTTTTCATAGGGCGCGTAAGCCTTGATCCGCTCATACACCTCAAGTTCTTCCGGGTTGCCCCACTCGTCGTATTCGGTGACGGTCAGCGGCAGGTCCGGGTCGAGCATGGTGTTGAGCACGTCAACGAACGGCACCTCGGCAATCGCTGCCTTGAACAGGTCCGGGCGCTGATTCAGAACCGCGCCCATCAGCAAGCCACCGGCGCTGCCGCCGCTGATCGCCAGTTGACTGGCGCGGGTGAAACCGTTGGCGATCAGGTGCTCGGCGCAGGCGATGAAGTCGCTGAACGTGTTTTGCTTGTGCTCCTGCTTGCCGGCGCGGTACCAGGCTTCGCCCAGTTCACCGCCGCCGCGCACATGGGCGATGGCGAACGCCACGCCACGGTCGAGCAGGCTCAGGCGTGCATGGGAGAACCACGGGTCGAGGCTTTCGCCATAGGCGCCGTAGCCGTAGAGGTACAGCGGCGTTGGCTGGCCGAGGTTTTCACGTTTGATCACCAGGCTGATCGGCACCTGTGTGCCGTCGGCTGCGGTGGCCCACAGGCGCTGGCTGACGTAGGCGTCCGGGTCGAACGGGCCAAGCACGGGCGTTTCCTTGAGGACTTTTTGCGCGCCGGTGGCCAGTTCCAACTGACGGATTTGTGCCGGGCGGTTCAGTGCTTCGTAACGCAGGCGAATCTTGTCGCTGGCGAACTCCAGGCTGTTTTGCACATGCAGGCTGTAGGCCGCGTCCGGCAATTGCACCCGGTAAGCGGGCAGGCCTTGTGGGTGGACTTCGATGATCGGCAGCCCGCCTTCGCGCAGGCTCAGGGTCATGGCTTGCGCATTCAGGCTCATGCCTTCGAGCATCACCGTGTCGCTGTGGGGAATCAGGTTTTGCCAATCGGCTTCGGTCGGCACCGCTCCGGTATCCGCCGCGCCATACAGGGCGAAGTTGATGCCGTCGCGGTTGCTGCGGACCAGCCAGGTCCATTGGTCGTCGAGCTTGCCGTGGTCGACATCGTACTCATGGTCTTCGACCCGTGCCGCGATGCAGGTAAAGGGCTGCTGCGGTGTTGAAGCATCGAGCACCCAGACTTCGCTGGTGGTCTTGCTGCCCAGCGACAGCACCAGTTGCCGCTCGGAGCTTGAGCGGTAGCAATGCAGGAAGAAGCGGCCGTCGGTCTCATGGAAGACTTCTTCGGCGGCGGTGCCGTCCAGGCGATAGCGAAACAGCCTGTGCGGGCGATGGGTTTCGTCCAGCTCGCCGAAAAACAGCGTCAGGCTGTCGTTGGCCCAGGTCATGCTGCCGTCGCAGTTTTCGAACGCGAGTTCGCTGACCCGTCCGTCAGACAGTTCCTTGACGAACAGCGTGTAAATCTCTTCGCCGCTGGTGTCCAGGCTGTAGGCCAGGCGTTGGTGGTCCGGGCTGATGCTGAACGCGCCAAGGGAGAAAAAACCGCCGTTGGCGAGCACGTTCGGGTCGAGCAGCAGTTCTTCAGCGCTCTCGTCGACGTGTTGGCTGTCATCGGCCGGACGCGGGCAGCGGTAGTGTCGGGCGTATTCGTCACCGGCCGTAGTGCGGGTGTAATACAAGTACGGACCCCAGGGCGAGGGCAGCGACAGGTCGGTTTCGAGAATCCGGCCCTTGATCTCTTCGAACAGGGTTTCGCGCAGTTCGGCCTGGTCGGCCAGTTGCGCTTCCTGGTAGCGGTTTTCAGCCTTGAGGTAGTCGAGCACCTGCGCGCTGTCGCGTTCCTGCAGCCAGGCGTACGGGTCGTCGCCGTCGGCCTTGTGGGCAATCGGGGCGCTGCAAACGTGGGCGGATAGGGGCATGAGGCACTCTCGGGTGTTGTACAAAAGGGGCTTCGCAGACAGCGGGGCAGCTTGATGTGCGAAAAGTCGTTATCATAAGCGCCTCTTTGCCTGCCTTGCCATGGACACCATGACCGAGAACGACTATCTGATCGCCTGGGGCCTCTACGCCTTTGCCGCCATAGGCTGCCTGTTGGTGTGGATGCGCATGACCCGCTGGATGTGGCGCTGGCTGCGTGAACCGCTGCGTCTGATGATGGCGGTGCTGCTGTTTACGCCGACGATCATCGACCTGGCGAAGGAAAAATACGCCCCGGCCGTGGCCATGGTGGCGCTGGACCTGCTGTTCAAGGTCGGCGACAACATCTGGCGCGCGGTCTCCGACCTGTTCATGTACAGCATAATCGCCTTCGGCATTTATGTGATTTTCGCGCTGATTCGCTGGCCGATCGAGCGTGCTTCGGCTGCACGCAAGGAGCGCGCTGAAGCGGCGAAGGCAGCGGCCAAGGCTGCCGAGCCTGATGACGATCAGCCCTTCGGCGGCGCTGGCGATGACCGTTACGGTCGCCCACCGGTCCCCAGCAACCCCCAGCGTTCGCGAGTCGAACCGCGTCTTTGACGTTATCCGCACATTGAAGCGAGAGTCCCGGCATGTGTGAGTTATTGGGCATGAGCGCCAATGTACCGACCGATATCGTGTTCAGCTTTACCGGGTTGATGCAGCGCGGCGGTCGGACCGGCCCGCACCGCGACGGTTGGGGCATCGCGTTTTATGAAGGCCGTGGCCTGCGCTTGTTCCAGGACCCGGCGGCGAGCTGCGAGTCCGAAGTCGCGAACCTGGTTCAGCGTTATCCCATCAAAAGCGAAGTGGTGATCGGCCACATTCGGCAGGCCAACGTCGGCAAGGTCTGCCTGTCCAACACGCACCCGTTCGTGCGTGAACTGTGGGGGCGCAACTGGTGTTTCGCCCACAACGGCCAACTGGCGGACTTCCGGCCCGCCGCGAGCTTTTACCGGCCGATTGGCGATACTGACAGCGAAGCGGCGTTCTGCGATCTGCTCAATCGCGTCCGTTCGGCTTTCCCGGAACCGGTAGACGTAGAACAGTTGCTGCCGGACCTGGTGGCGGCGTGTGCCGAGTACCGCAGCAAGGGTGTGTTCAATTGCCTGCTCAGCGACGGCGACTGGCTGTTCTGCTATTGCTCGACCAAACTGGCACACATCACCCGCCGTGCTCCGTTCGGCCCGGCCCGCTTGAAGGATGTGGACGTGATTGTCGACTTCCAGGCCGAAACCACGCCCAACGACGTGGTCACGGTGATCGCCACCGAACCTCTGACCGAAAACGAAACCTGGACCCGCTACGAACCGGGCCAATGGAGCCTGTGGCGCCGCGGTGAATGCGTGCGCCAGGGCAAGACCGAATAAGGAACACCCTCTATGTTGCTCAGTTATTTGCGGCTGGTGTTGTTTGCAATCGGCCTGTTGGTCGGTGTGCAGGTGCCGGGTTTCATCAATGATTATGGCAAGCGGGTCGAGGCGCATCTGATCGAGGCGCAGACCGGCCTTCAAGGCTTCCAGAACACCGCGCAGCAGTTCTTCAAGGGCGACTTGCAGGCACTGGTCGCCCATTACCGTGCCAGCGAAGACCCGGTGTTTCGCAGTGATGCCGACAGCCTGAGCACCTTGCTTACACGCCAACTGGCACTGGATAAACAGTTCCAGGCCATGCAAGGCCCGTGGTACATCCGCGTGCTGCAAGTGGCGCTGGCCGCCGACCCGGACATTCGCAAGGAAACCTGGAACGGCTACAGTTACCAGCTCCTGCTGACCCCCGAAGCCATGGGCTGGGGGCTGGGCGGGGCGATGTTGCTGTCGTTTGGCCTGGAATGCCTGTTCCGCCTGATCGACTGGGTGGTACTGGGCGGCAAACGCCTGCGCCAGAGCCGGCCGATTGAAGAGCGCGATTTACGCGGCTTGTAACTCCCTTCGTAGGAGCACGGCTTGCCAGCGATGGCGTCCTTGAGATCGCTATCGCGAGCAAGCTCTGCTCTTACAAAATTACCAGTCGATCGAGTAGCTCATGCTCAACGTACGGCCTTGGGCGTTGGCGTACGGCGCTTTGGCGTTGGCCTGAGCGAACAGGTTTTGGTAAGTGCGGTTGGTCAGGTTATACACCCCGCCTTCAAGACGACCGACCGGCAGTTGTACGGAGCCGAGCAGGTCCACCAGCGTATAGCCTTCGATGTCGCGCCCGTTGTTGTCCTTGGCGGCGGCGTCGTAACTGGCCAGTCGCATGCCTTGCAGGCGCAGGGTGTAGTCATCCTCGGTGTAGCCGACGAACAGCGTGGTTTTGGCCGGTGAGATACGTGTCGCGGGCAAGTCGATCCATTTGCCGTTCTGCTCGGTCTCACCCTTGGCCCAGGCATAAGTGCCACCGACCGACCAGTGATCGGTCGCACGGTAGGTCAGGCTGTTTTCGATGCCGCGAACTCGTTCCTTCTGATTGATCAGGCGCAAGACACGGTCATTGGCATCGTAGAACTGAGTCACGTCCGACGTGTTTTCATACACGGTGACGTCGGCCTGCCACTGGTCCCAGTTACCCCGCCAGCCCAGCTCGTAGCTGTCAACCTTGATGGCCTGGGCATTGAGGCTCTGGATGTCGAAGGTGCTGTTGACGTCACGCAGGAAACGCTGGATATCCGGCAGCGAAAATCCCTGGCTGTAGTTGGCGAAGATGTCCTGGTTCTCACTCAGGTGATAGACCGCGCCGAGGTTATAGAGTGTGGCGTCGTATTTGAGGGTATTGCCAGGAAGCGTTGCGCGCACACCGGTCTGGACGATCTGACCGTAAGCGATGCTGTCGGAGACGTCGCTCTCGATCCACTCGCGGCGCACACCGCCACGCAAGGTCCAGTCACCGATGTCCCAGGACATCTGCCCGAACAACGCCTTGGTGGTGGTTTCGATATCCGGGCCCATCTCGTAGGTGGTACCGGTCTTGGTGTAGGTCAGGCCCTTGAGGGTGTACTGGTCACCGCGCTGGCGGGAGCGCTCGTGATCGTAATCGGCGCCCCAGACCAGGTTGCCCGTGGCGCTGCCGATGGCTGGCAACGGCGTGTCGATGGCCGCGCGCAGGCCGTAGACATCCTGCACGCTGTTGTTGTCGGCAATGCCGGCCTTGCCTCGCGACAGATCGGGGAAAAACAGTGCATCGGCGCGGCGCCAGTAGCTCTCCAGTTGCAGGCCCTGACCGTAGAAATCCTTGTCGGTGTAATTGAGGTTGGCGGCCTGGTTGTGGGTGTAGGGCTGGTCGTCGAGTTTCAGCCCCTGGACTGCCACGGCTTGTTGCCGGTTCTTCGGATCCTTGGTGTAGCCAGTGTCTTGTTGGTCCTTGTAGTCCTGCAGCGACAGGCTGAGTTTTTTGTCGGCATCCAGTTCGTAGCCGAAACGACCTTGCAGGTCATAGGTTTCGGTGTCCATGTTGCTGCCCTGAGAGGTGTCCTGAGGGATGCGATTGCCGTTGCCGTCGAACTGATCGTTGCGCTGGGTCAGGTCTGCGGACACATACCAGTCCAGGGCGTCCTTGCGTCCGGTCGCACTCTGAAAGGCTTCGTAGGCGAAACCTTTGCGGTTGAGGTTGTTGCCGCTGGTCAGCCCCAGTTTGCTGCTGTAGGCAATGTCCTGACCTTGATTGCGCTTGGTGATGATGTTGATGATGCCGCCCGAAGCACCGGCACCGTAGAGACTGCTGGCGCCGGAAATCACTTCGATGCGCTCGATACTGGCGGGGGCGATGCTGTTGAGCTGGCGAAAGTTGTCTCGGGTGGCGTTCTGCGACACTCCGTCGATCAACACCAGCATGTTGCGTCCGCGCAGGGTCTGGCCGAAGTTGCTCATCCCGCCGCTGGATGGCGCGAGGCCAGGCACCAGTTGCCCGAGGATATCGGAGACTCGCCGACCGGCGCCGCTTTGTTCGCGCACCTGATTTTCGTCGATGACCTGGACCGAGCCTGGAATCGAAGCAATGCTGGCTTCGCTGCGAGTTGCGGAGACGACGGTAGCTTGCATGTTCAAGGTGCCGGGCTGCTGTTCGGCGTCTTCGGCCCAGGTCTGGGCACTGATGGAACCGAGCAGCGGAATCAACAAGGAGAGTTTGGTTCGGGTCATGACGTGGTCTTTTTTTAGTTTTGATAAGTGTGGGTAGATAAGGTCGAGGCGCCGGGCGTCGAGGTAAATGACCGTACCCAGCGGACCCCGATGGCGGCTAACACATAGGCCAGCGCCACCAGCCAGAAGCTGTGGGCCAGGCCGACCAGCCCCATGCCGATCCCGCCGAGCACGGCACCGAGCAGAGCGCCAGCCTTGGCCGCGCTGTTGCCCAGGCCGAGGGCGAAACCTTGCTGGCCGGTGGAAACAGTGTTGGCGATCAGTGCATAGGCCACGGGCAGCAGCGCGCCTTGCCAGATCCCCCAGATCAGGCGCGTAGCGAGAAAACCCAGCCATTCGTTGGCCAATGCCGTGGCCGCCAGGGTCAGGGCGCACAGCCAGGCCACGGCTTCGATCACGCGTAAGGTGTGGGCGGGTTGCCAGCGGTCGAACATCCGCCCCCAGAGTGGTGCGGACATGGCCAGGGTCGCGGCGCTCGCCGCATAGGTGGCGCCAATCAGCCAACTCGGGGCGTGCAGGATGTTGGCAACGTACAGCGCATAAAATGGCTGCGGCATCATCTTCGCGGCCTGAATCAATACGATCACCAGCAGGATTGCGCCGAGCCAGCCTTTGGGCAGGGCCATTGGTGCAGCGGGCTTTCTCTTCGAGGCTCGTGCTTTGTCGGCCGGCAGGAAAAAACTCCCCAGTGCACACAGCAGGCAAATCGCTGTCGCGCCATAACAGAGCAGCGCGAACCCCGAGACGTCCATCAGCCAGCCACCCAGCACCGGGCCGATCAATGAGCCGACGGCGGTTGCCGATTGCAGGCGGGCGAGGGTGTGACCGCGACGTGAGTGGTCGCAACAGGCCAGGGCATAGGCTTGAGCTGCCGCGAGGAAGCCGGCCAGTGCGCCTTGCATCACCCGGATGGCCACCAGCAACCACGGATCGAGAGTGATGGCCGCCAGCCCTTGGCACAGCGCCAGTGCCAGCAGTGCCCGAACGATCATCGGCTTGTGCCCGGCCCGATCACCCAATCGGCCCCAGAGTGGTGTCAGCAGCATGGCGGTGAGCATCGGACCGGCATAGACCGTTGTCGACAACAACCCGATGTAGCCAGCACCTTCTGGCCCAAGCAGACGCTGAATTTGCAACGGCCAGAACGGTCCGCTCATCTCCATGGCGCCCATGGAAAGGAACTGGATCAGTACCAATAGCCGCAGTGCGCGACCGTCAGTCGGTAATGGCGGCTTTTCCTGTGGTTGAGCGCGCATCACGTCCGATTCCTTGTGGACCGTTGGTTGGTGGAAACGCGCCGAGGTTACCGGCTTGAAAAAATCATGCAAATGATAAATATTCCCACAAACAGCATGGGTAATGTCTTTTGCGTTTTCTGATAAATCAGGAGGCTGAATCGTACAAGTCGGACACGATCCTCAGATTTTTACCGAAGTTATCCGACCGTTTTGTGAGAAGAAGTCGGGTCAAATCACATCAGCCCAGGGCGGGCTGATGATTCGGGATCAGGTGATGTAGGCGTCAGGTTGTCAGGTGGGCGGGAAGCGGATTTCAGCTTTTGGCTGAGGGCCGACTCAGGAGCATGTAGGACTCGCCTACTTTCTGCGCGTACTCTTCAACCACCTTCTGACACAACGCCACCACTTCCTCGACCCACTCCACGCCCACACGCCAAGACACCACCACTTGCAGGTTCGGCAGGCGTTGCTCGATGTCCAGCAGGGTCAGTTCGCCACGCGCCAGTTCTTCGCTGACCAGCACCGGCGGCAAGGCACCGATGCCGAACCCGTCACGTAGCAAACGGGTGATCGCCGACACCGAGTTCACGCAGTTAAGCCTGGGTGCGAGTGCGTCGTTGGCCTGCATCAGGCTCAGTACATCCTGATGCGGGTGGGAGTTTTTCGAGTAGGTGATGATCCGTTCCCGTGCGAGGTCGGCGACGCTTGCATAGTCGCGGTTATAAATCGACTGGCTGGCGACGATCCAGCCCATGGGGTGGCTGGCCAATTCCAGGCTGCGCACGCTTTCCTGGCGCAGCAGGTCAGTTTGCAGAATCAGATCGAGAAAGCCTTTTTGCAGTTGATCGCAGAGGTTCAGCGACGTATCGGCCACCAGTTCGATTTCCACCAGCGGGTAGCAATCCATCATCTGCGCCACCAGCGAGCTGAGCCAGGTGTGGATCACCGTGTCCATCACGCCGATGCGTATGCGTCCGACCTTGCTGGAGCGGGTTTCGATCGATTGCTTGAGCGCCTGCATGGTGTCCATCATTTGCTCGGCGTAATCGAGCACCTTCAACCCTTCGGGCGTCAGGCTCACGCCACGGGAGTCACGCAGAAACAGCTTCACCCCCAGCTCGCTTTCGAGCACCGCGATGCGGCTGGAGATCGAGGCCTGGGTGGTGAAGAGTTTGTCGGCGGTCAGGCGAAAGCTTTTCAACCGGGCAACCCAGACAAAGGTTTCAAGAAACTTGAGGTTCATGGGATCAACTTTTTCTTATGCGTTGGCAGGGCTTTTATTAGTTGGACGGGCAGGGGACTGTCGTCGAAAAATGTACCCATCGCCACGACAGGCATCATCGTGGTTCAGAACAATACCAATAAAATACATGCGGAGATTGCCATGAGTGCACCCGACCTGTTCGAAGTTGCCAAGCCCTGCCTCCGTCCCTTTGCTCAGGGCAGGGACCTGCTCGCGCCGCCCGTGGCCTATAACGCGATGCGTGGTAACTGATAGCCTGCGGGCATGTGCCCCGCTGAAATGATCAACGCCTCAGGAGTACTCACCGTGAGCCGCCTGTTATTGAACTGTGACATCGGCGAAAGCTTTGGCAACTGGACCCTGGGTCTGGACGCCGAGGTGATGCCGTTCATTGATTGCGCCAACATCGCCTGCGGTTTCCATGCCGGTGACCCGAGCATCATGCGCAAGACCGTCAGCCTGGCGCTCAGCCATGGCGTGAAGATCGGCGCGCATCCGGCCTATCAGGACCTGGCCGGGTTTGGCCGTCGCTCCATGGCCTACACCGCGCAAGAGCTTGAGGATCTTCTGCACTATCAGATCGGTGCGCTGGACGGCATATGCCGCGCTCAGGGCACTCACGTGACGTACATCAAACCTCACGGCGCGATGTACAACGACATGATGGCCAACCCTGCCCAACTGCGTGCGGTGATTCAGGCCGTTGCGGCGTATGACCGGCAATTGCCGTTGATGCTGATGGCGACCCGCGACAACAGCGCTGCCCGGCTCATGGGCGAGGAGTATGGCGTGACGCTGTGGTTTGAAGCGTTCGCCGACCGCGCCTACGACAGCGCCGGGCACTTGGTGTCGCGGCAGTTGCCGGGTGCGGTGCATCACGATCCGGAAAAAATCATTGAACAGGCGCTGACCATCGCCCGTGGCGGCAACCTGGTCGCCAGTGACGGCAGCGCCCTGTATTTGCAGGCCGATACCTTGTGCGTGCATGGTGACAACGCCAGTTCGGTGGCGGCCGTGCAGCGTATCCGCGAGGCCTTGAACCAGCAGAGCGCACCATGAAGCCACGGGTTGAAGTGGTTGCGATTGATTGCCTGATGGTGCGTCTGTTCGATGAGATTGCCGAAGCCAACATGCCGTGGATGCTCGCCGCCAGCGAGCGCCTGCGCGCAGGGTTCGCCGGACACTTGATTGATCTGGTGCCGTCGTACACGACGCTGATGGTGCATTACGACTTGCTGGCGCTGAGCCCGGCTCAGGCGCGAGAGCTGATCGCCGAAGCCTTGGTCGACCTGACTCCCAATCCGCAAACCCGTGGCAGGTCTCATGTGTTGCCGGTGTGGTACGACCTGAGTGTCGGCCCGGAACTGAGCCTGTTGTCGCAACGCAGCGGTCTGACGGTGGAGGAGGTGATCCGCCGCCATAGCGAGCGCGAGTATCAGGTGTTCGCCCTGGGGTTTGCGCCGGGGTTTGCCTTTATGGGCCTGGTTGAGGAAGTGCTGGCCGCGCCCCGTTTGAGCACGCCGCGCAAGCGTGTGGCGGCTGGCAGTGTCGGCATTGCCGAGCGGCAAACCGCAGCTTACCCGGTGGTGTCGCCGGGCGGCTGGAACCTGATCGGCCGCACGCCGGCCAAGCTGTTCGACCGCGAGCGTGACGGCTACAGCCTGATGCAACCGGGCGACACGGTGCGTTTTGCCGCAATCAGCCATGCCGAATTCATCAACCTGGGCGGTGATGACACGCCATTGGAGGCGCAAGCATGAGCCGTTTGACGATTGAGGCCAGCACGCCGTTGTGCCTGTTGCAGGATGCCGGGCGGTTTGGCGTGCGGCACTTGGGCGTGACCCAGGGCGGGGCTGCGGACTGGTTGTCGATGTCCTGGGCCAATGGGCTGCTGGGCAATGAGCTGGACGCGGCGGTCATCGAAGTGACCCTCGGCGGTTTGATTCTGGAAGCGCAGGACGATGCTTGCCTGGCGTTGGCGGGTGCCGACCTGGGGGCGCTGCTGGACGGCCAGCCCTTGGCGCCGTGGCGCAGTTTCAATTTCAAAAAGGGCCAGCGCTTGCAATTCACTCAGCCTGTACTCGGCGCTCGCGCTTATCTGGCGGCGCCGGGCGGGTTCAACGCCCCCCAGGTGCTGGGCAGTTGTGCGACGGTGGTGCGTGAAGAGTTGGGTGGGCTGGACGGTTTTGGCCGGGCCTTGGTCAGAGGCGCTGAACTGACGTTTTCCGGGGCGGCGAGCGCTGTACGGGAGTTGTCTCGGGAGCAGGTGCCGGACTTCAAGCAGAACCGGCCATTGGACCTGGTGCTGGGCGCGCAACATGGCGAGTTCAGCGGGCAGAGCCTGTTTGATGCGTTCAACTGTGCTTGGACTCTCGACACCCGCGCCGACCGCATGGGCATCCGCTTGCTGGGGCCGGCGTTGCAGTATCAAGGCCAACCGATGATTTCCGAAGGCATCCCGTTGGGCGCGGTGCAGGTGCCACCGGACGGGCAGCCGATCGTGTTGCTCAATGACCGGCAAACCATTGGTGGCTATCCACGGCTGGGGGCGTTGACGCCGTTGGCGCTGGCACGCCTGGCGCAGTGTTTGCCAGGGCAGCAGATTCGTTTGGCGCCGGTGCTGCAGGAGACGGCGCACCGGCAGCAGGTCGAGTATTTACGGCAATTCATCTAGAGATATGCAACTCCGTGGCGAGGGAGCTTGCTCCCGCTGGGCTGTGCAGCAGACCTAAAACAACCGGTGGATGAGGTCTTTGTGTAAGACCGCAACAGCCTTGTCAGGGGGCATTGCACCCCAGCGGGAGCAAGCTCCCTCGCCACAGGCCGGGAGCTCACTTGTAGGGTGTTCACTTGGAAAGAAACCGCATCCCTTCTTCCAGCCCACGCAAGGTCAGCGGGAACATCTGGTCGTCGATCAGGTCGCGCACGATGCTGGTCGATGAGGTGTAGCCCCAGATGTCTTTCGGGTACGGGTTGATCCAGATGAGCTTCTTGTACTTCTCCATGAAGCGCTGCATCCACACGTAACCGGCTTCTTCGTTCCAGTGCTCGACGCTGCCGCCCGGCTGGGTGATTTCGTAGGGCGCCATGGCGGCGTCACCGACGAAGATCACTTTGTAGTCGGCACCGTACTTGTGCAACAGATCCTGGGTGGCGGTTCGCTCCGAGCCACGGCGCATGTTGTTCTTCCACACCGATTCATAAATGAAGTTGTGGAAGTAGAAGTACTCCAGGTGCTTGAATTCGGTCTTGCAGGCCGAGAACAGTTCCTCGCAGATCTTCACGTGGGCGTCCATCGAGCCGCCGATGTCGAACAGCAGCAGCAACTTGATGTTGTTGCGGCGCTCCGGGCGCATCTGGATGTTCAGCAGGCCGGCGTCGCGGGCGGTGTGGTCGATGGTGCCGTCGATGTCCAGTTCTTCCGCCGCGCCCTGACGTGCGAATTTACGCAGGCGCCGCAGGGCAACCTTGATATTGCGCGTGCCCAGCTCGACCTGATCGTCGAGGTTCTTGTATTCGCGCTGGTCCCAGACCTTGACGGCTTTGCCCTGGCGCTTGCCGGCATCGCCGACCCGAATGCCTTCCGGGTTGAAACCGCCGGAGCCGAACGGGCTGGTGCCACCGGTGCCGATCCACTTGTTGCCGCCGGCATGGCGTTCTTTTTGTTCTTCCAGGCGTTTCTTGAACTCTTCGATCAGCTTGTCGAGGCCACCGAGGGACTGTATCTGCGCCCGCTCTTCGTCGCTCAGCGAGCGTTCGAATTCCTTGCGCAACCAGTCTTCGGGGATCAGCGCCTGAAGATGGTCGTCGAGTTTTTCAAGGCCATTGAAGTAGGCCCCGAACGCACGGTCGAATTTGTCGAAATGCCGTTCGTCCTTCACCAGGATCGCCCGCGACAAGTAATAAAACTCGTCCATGTCGGCGAAGGTCACGCGCTGTTTCAGCGCGTTGATCAGGTCCAGCAGCTCGCGCACCGAGACCGGCACCTTGGCGGCGCGCATTTCATTGAACAGGTTGAGCAGCATGGCTATCGCCCTCGATCTTGTAAAAAAGAGGGATCAGCGAGTGCCGCGACGGCTCATGAACGCCAGGCGTTCGAGCAACTGCACGTCCTGCTCGTTCTTCACCAAGGCACCGGCCAGTGGCGGGATGGCCTTGGTCGGATCGCGTTCGCGCAGCACGGCTTCGCCGATGTTGTCGGCCATCAGCAGCTTGAGCCAGTCCACCAGTTCGGAGGTGGACGGTTTTTTCTTCAGGCCTGGGACTTTGCGCACGTCGAAGAACACGTCCAGCGCTTCGCTGACCAGGTCTTTCTTGATGTTCGGGTAGTGCACGTCGACGATTTTTTGCAGGGTGGTGCGGTCCGGGAAAGCGATGTAGTGGAAGAAGCAGCGGCGCAGGAAGGCGTCCGGCAGCTCTTTCTCGTTGTTGGAGGTAATGATGATGATCGGACGTTGCCTGGCCTTGATGGTCTCGTCGATCTCGTAAACGTAGAACTCCATCTTGTCGAGTTCTTGCAGCAGGTCGTTCGGGAACTCGATGTCGGCCTTGTCGATTTCGTCGATCAGCAGAATTACCCGCTCATCCGATTCGAAGGCTTCCCACAGCTTGCCCTTTTTCAGGTAATTGCGGATGTCATGGACCTTGTCCACGCCCAGTTGCGAGTCACGCAGGCGGCTGACCGCGTCGTACTCGTACAGGCCCTGATGAGCCTTGGTGGTGGATTTGATGTGCCAGGTAATCAGGCGTACGCCAAAGGACTCGGCCAGTTGTTCGGCGAGCATGGTCTTGCCGGTGCCCGGTTCGCCCTTGACCAGCAATGGCCGCTCCAGGGTGATGGCAGCGTTGACCGCCAGCTTCAGGTCATCGGTGGCGACGTACGCGCGGGTGCCTTCAAACTTCATCTGTAAATCCTCGAACGGTAACGCCGACCTGCACGGGGCAGGGCGGGCGAAATAAATGTCATGCCCGACTATAACGCGGCGCCCGGTCGACTGTGAACGCAGACGGCCCATTCAGTCTCTGAATGGGGCGTCACAGGGTGACCCGGTCAGCCGCGGGGCGCGGCCGTGCTGGACGCCTACGGATGCGAGGCATACCCTTGAAAGCTTCATCAACGCTGCATAAGGACCCAGCCATGAGCCGTATTTTTGCTGACAACGCCCATTCCATCGGCAATACACCGCTGGTGCAGATCAACCGTATCGCCCCGCGCGGCGTGACCATCCTGGCCAAGATCGAGGGGCGTAACCCGGGTTATTCGGTCAAGTGTCGGATTGGCGCGAGCATGATCTGGGACGCCGAAAGCAGCGGTAAACTCAAGCCGGGCATGACTATCATCGAACCCACGTCGGGCAATACCGGGATCGGCCTGGCGTTCGTGGCCGCTGCGCGTGGCTACAAGCTGATGCTGACGATGCCTGCGTCCATGAGCATCGAGCGGCGCAAGGTACTTAAAGCGCTGGGGGCCGAACTGGTGTTGACCGAGCCGGCCAAGGGCATGAAAGGCGCGATCGAGAAAGCCGCCGAAATTCTTGCCAGCGACCCGGCCACGTACTTTATGCCATCGCAGTTCGACAACCCGGCCAACCCGGGCATCCACGAAAAAACCACCGGTCCGGAAATCTGGAACGACACCGACGGCGCAATCGATGTGCTGGTGGCAGGTGTCGGCACCGGCGGCACCATCACCGGCGTGTCGCGCTACATCAAGAACACCCGGGGCAAGCCGATTCTGTCGGTGGCCGTTGAACCAGTGTCTTCGCCGGTGATCACCCAGGCGCTGGCCGGCGAAGAGATCAAGCCGAGCCCGCACAAGATTCAGGGCATCGGTGCCGGTTTTGTGCCGAAGAACCTCGATCTGTCGATTGTCGACCGGGTTGAGCTGGTTTCCGATGAAGAATCCAAGGTCATGGCCTTGCGGCTGATGCAGGAAGAAGGGATTCTTTCCGGAATCTCCTGTGGTGCGGCCATGGCGGTTGCCGTGCGCCTGGCCGAGACCCCGGAAATGCAGGGCAAGACCATCGTCGTGATCCTGCCGGATTCCGGCGAGCGTTATCTGTCGAGTATGTTGTTCAGCGACCTGTTCACCGACCAGGAAACTCAGCAGTAACGTTTGGTTTGTGTGGCGTCTGTTCCGGCGCCATCGCGGGCAGGAGCAAGGCGGGCGCCTGGTTCTGCCCGCGATAGACCGCGCAGCAGTCCCGATGATCAATAGGCTGACTCAGATCAGCCAGCGTTCAGGCGCCTTATGTTAATTAATGCATTGTTGCGCAATCCTTAATACTGATTGTTGTGTCACACGGGTTTTTCCCAAGGCCTTGAGTGTTTATCATGGCCGGCTGCCACGTCGGGTAAATGACGGGCAGCGTTGCCTATTTTCAAGGAGTCGCTCAATGACCTTTTCCTTTGCCGCCAAGGCGTCGCTGTTGCTGTTGTTCATCGGCAGCACGTTGTATGTGCATTTGCGCGGCAAGGCGCGTTTGCCGGTCTTGCGCCAGTTCGTCAACCATTCGGCGCTGTTCGCACCCTACAACGCGCTGATGTACCTGTTTTCGGGCGTGCCGTCCAAACCATACCTGGACCGCAGCAAGTTCCCGGAGCTGGATGTGCTCAAGGACAACTGGGAAGTCATTCGCGACGAAGCCATGCACTTGTTCGACGAGGGCTACATCCGCGCTGCCGAGAAGAACAACGACGCCGGTTTCGGTTCGTTCTTCAAGAAAGGCTGGAAGCGCTTCTACCTCAAGTGGTACGACAAGCCGCTGCCCTCGGCCGAGGCCCTGTGCCCGAAGACCGTGGCACTGGTGAGCAGCATTCCCAATGTCAAAGGTGCGATGTTCGCCCTGTTGCCGGGCGGTAGCCATCTGAACCCGCACCGCGACCCGTTTGCCGGTTCCCTGCGTTATCACCTGGGCCTGTCGACGCCGAACTCGGATGATTGCCGCATCTTCGTCGATGGTCAGGTTTACGCCTGGCGCGATGGCGAAGACGTGATGTTCGATGAAACCTATGTGCACTGGGTCAAGAACGAAACCGAAAAGACCCGGGTGATTCTGTTCTGCGACGTTGAACGCCCGCTGACCAATCGCCTGATGACCCGCATCAACCGTTGGGTCAGTGGCCTGCTGGGCCGCGCCACTGCGCCGCAGAACCTTGACGACGAGCGTGTGGGCGGGATCAACCAGGCCTATGCCTGGAGCAAGAGCTTCAGCGATAGATTCAGCGGCGTGATCAAACAGTGGAAGCGCCGCAACCCCAAGGCCTACCGCGTCCTGCGCCCGGTGCTGGCGGTGGTGGTGCTGGTATTGCTGTGGCGTTGGTTGTTCTGAGGCTGACGCTCAAATAAAAAACCGCTCCTTGTGAGCGGTTTTTTTTGAGCGATTGAAAGGTTACAGACGCCCAGCGAGGACGTTTGGTTCTTCAGTCTGGGTACCCAGCAGGGCGGCTTCGATAAATTGACCGCCGATGATCCGGGCATGTTGCTGATTATCATCGGGCTGGCGTTTGTGTTCCGTAACAGCCGTTAGACGCTGGCCGTTGAAGCCTTCGGTGTTGCCGCGGGCTTCAACACCAGCCACAACGCCGCGGCAATCAGCACGCCGCCATAGATGTGCGCCATGGACAGCGGCTCATCGAGAAACAACGCGCCCCACAACACGCCGAACGGCGGGATCATGAAGGTCACGGTCATCGATTTGACCGGGCCGATCGAACTGAGCAAGCGGAAGTACAGAATGTAGGCAAACGCGGTACACGCCAGCCCCAACCCCAGTAACGACAACCAGACATTCCAGCCACCCCAACTGGCGGGTGGGTGAGCGAGCGCGCTGTAGCCAAACAGCGGCAGTAGAAACAGTGTTGCGCCAAGCATGCTGCCCAATGCCGAGAGACGACTGTCCAAGCCACCTTGCTGATCCAGCCAGCGGCGTGCCAGGAACCCGGCGAAACCGTAGCAGGTGGTTGCAAGCAGGCAGGCGAGTGCGCCCATCAGCAATTCCATGTCGAAGGCCACGGGACCGGCGCGGGTCAGGATGGCGACACCAAACAACCCGAGGGCAACGCCGGCAATTTTTGACAGGGTCAGTTTTTCGCTGAAGAACAGTCCGCCGATCAACACGCCCATCAGCGGCGTGGTGGCGTTGAAAATCGCCGAGTAACCGGCAGGCAGCACTTGGGCGGCCACCGAATACAGAGTTGCTGGAATACCAGAGTTGATCATCCCGAGCAGCAGTACGGTTTTGAACTTGCCACGGAAGTCCCAACTGACTCGCATCAGCGCCAGAATCACCAGCAACCCGGTGGCGGCAATCGATACGCGAAAAAAAGCAGTGGGGATTGTGCCAATCACTGGGGCGATGATGCGCATGAACAGAAAGCTCGCACCCCAAATGGCAGCAAGTGACAACATACGCAGAATATCGACGGGGTTCACGGCTCGTTCCTTCCTTTATCAGGGTGCAAGTGTCGCTGTCTCCCGGAGCCAAGGCAATGGTTGCGTTGCGTAACAATTGGCCTCTAAGCTCAGGCTCCAACGACAAGAACCATCCCTAGAGGTCTTCACATGCCGCAGCCATGGCCCGCCGCCGAAATCGCTCGAACGATCCTCGATGGCTTCGACGATTACCGCGAGCATTTCCGCCAGATCACTGACGGCGCCCGGGAGCGCTTCGAACGGGCGCAGTGGCAGGAAACACAGATCGCGTCGGCGGCGCGGATCAACCTCTATGAAGAAAAGGTCAGTGAAGTGGTGGGGCGTCTACATGCTGCCTTCGAGGCTGGGGTGTTGATGGATGTCGGCTGCTGGCCACTGGTCAAAAGCGCCTACATCAGCCTGATTGACCTGCGTTTCGACGATGAGCTGTCCGAGACCTGGTACAACTCGACGTTCTGCGGGCTGTTCAGTCATGACCTGATCAGCGATGGCTGCATGTTCATCCACACCACCCGGCCCAGCTTGCATCGGGCCCGGGCCGCGCAGACCCGGACCTATAAGCCGCAAGGTCAACTGTCCGGCATGCTGGCGAGCATTTTTTCCGATTACCGCTTCAGCGAAGCCTACGCAGACCTCGACCGCGACCTGCGCCGACTCGAAGCGCAACTGCGCGAGAATTTGCCCGATTGGGTCTGCAAGGACCCGGAACTGAGCGTCGAGTTGTTTTCCTCGGTGCTCTACCGCAACAAGGGCGCCTACCTGGTAGGACGTATCTACACCACGGACGAGCAATGGCCACTGGTGATTCCGCTTCTGCACCGAGAAGGCCGGGGGATTCAGATCGACGCGCTGATCACCGACGAGGCGGAGGTGTCGATCATCTTCTCGTTTACCCGTTCGTATTTCATGGTCGATGTGCCGGTGCCGGCCGAGTTCATCGGCTTTCTCAAGCGCATCCTGCCGGGCAAGCACATCGCCGAGCTGTACACCTCGATCGGTTTCTACAAACACGGTAAGTCAGAGTTCTACCGGGCGCTGATCAATCACCTGGCCAATACCGACGACCAGTTCATCATGGCCCCCGGCGTGCGCGGCATGGTCATGAGCGTGTTTACCCTGCCGGGCTTCAACACCGTGTTCAAAATCATCAAGGACCGTTTCTCGCCCTCGAAAAACGTCGACCGCGCCACGGTGATCGAGAAGTACCGGTTGGTGAAAAGCGTCGACCGGGTCGGGCGCATGGCCGACACCCAGGAGTTCGCCGATTTCCGTTTTCCCTTGAGCAAGTTCGAGCCGGCGTGCCTGGCCGAGTTGCTGGATGTCGCCGCGTCGACGGTACAAGTGGAAGACGACACGGTGCTGATCCGCCACTGCTGGACCGAGCGCCGGATGACGCCGCTGAACCTGTACCTGGAAAACGCCAACGACGCACAGGTGCGTGAAGCGCTGGAGGACTATGGACTGGCGATCAAGCAACTGGCGGCGGCGAACATTTTCCCCGGTGACATGCTGCTGAAAAACTTCGGCGTCACCCGCCACGGCCGGGTGGTGTTCTACGATTACGACGAAATCTGCTATCTCACCGAAGCCAACTTCCGGCACATCCCGCAGCCGCGCACCCCGGAAGACGAAATGGCTTGCGAGCCGTGGTATTCGATTGGGCCGCTGGACGTGTTCCCCGAGGAGTTCCCGCCGTTTTTGTTCGCCGATTCGGGCCAGCGCAAGCTGTTCGATCAACTGCACGGCGAGCTGTACAACGCCGATTACTGGAAGGGGTTGCAGGAAGCGATTCGGGCGGGGAAGGTGATCGATGTGTTTCCGTATCGGCGCAAGGGCCTGGATAACGAGTAACTGTTTAAAAGCCCCTCACCCCAGCCCTCTCCCGGAGGGAGAGGGAGCCAATTTGTGTGCTATTCAACTCTTGAGTTCGGCTCGATATTTCAGGTTGGCGTAGTTCGAAAAAGCAACTCGGTCAGTCCCCTCTCCCCCTGTGAGAGGGTTAGGGTGAGGGCAGCAATCTCCCTGACACTCCAAACATCCCCTAAATCTGCGACAATCGCCCCCCTGCGCCACTAGACGACCTTTGCGTACCTGATGACTGACGAATCGCCTTCCATCGACAAACTGCTGAAAAACCTTGATCACGCCATGCTCGCCGACCGCCACCGGCTACGGCGCCAGTTGCTCGAGCTGCGCAAGAAGCCTGACGAGGCCAAGCTGGCCTTGTGGGTGGCGCGCATGCAGGCGTCCTGCGATCAGGTGTTGGCGCGGCGCGCCAGCCTGCCGGTGATTCGTTACGACGACAGCCTGCCTATCGCCGCCAAGCGTGACGAAATCAAGGACGCGCTGCTCAAGCATCAGGTGCTGATCATCGCGGGCGAAACCGGCTCGGGTAAAACCACCCAGTTGCCGAAGATCTGCCTGGAAATCGGTCGCGGCCAGCACGGCCTGATCGGTCACACCCAGCCACGCCGGATCGCCGCACGCAGTGTCGCCAGCCGGGTAGCCGAAGAACTGGCCACACCGCTGGGTGCACTGGTCGGCTATCAGGTGCGGTTCGAGGACCAGAGCGATTCCAACACCCTGATCAAGCTGATGACCGACGGCATCCTGCTGGCGGAAACCCAGAACGACCGCTACCTCGAACGCTACGACACGATCATCGTCGACGAAGCCCACGAACGCAGCCTGAACATCGACTTCCTGCTCGGTTACCTGAAAACCCTGCTGCCGCGCCGCCCGGACCTGAAAGTCATCATCACTTCGGCGACCATCGATCTGGAGCGCTTTTCGAAGCACTTCGATGATGCGCCGATTGTCGAGGTCTCCGGCCGGACCTTCCCGGTGGACACCTGGTATCGCCCGCTGACCCTGGAGCAGGACGAAGAGGGCAACCGCGTCGAGGACGACCTGACCGTGGATCAGGCGATCATCGCGACCCTCGATGAAATCGCCGCGTTTGAACGCAGCGAGCGCCGCAGTCCAGGTGATGTGCTGGTGTTCTTGCCGGGCGAGCGCGAGATTCGCGACGCGGCGGACATGTTGCGCAAGGCCCAACTCAAGCACACCGAAATCCTGCCGCTGTACGCACGCCTTTCACCGGCCGAGCAGCAGCGGATTTTCCAGTCGCACCCAGGCCGGCGCGTCGTCCTGGCGACCAACGTTGCGGAAACCTCGCTGACTGTGCCGGGCATTCGCTACGTGATCGACAGCGGCACCGCACGCATCAGCCGCTACAGCTACCGCGCCAAGGTTCAGCGTTTGCCGATCGAGGCCATCTCCCAGGCCAGCGCCAACCAGCGTAAAGGTCGTTGCGGGCGGGTCGAGCCGGGGATTTGCATCCGCCTGTACAGCGAAGAAGACTTTATCGGCCGCCCGGAATTTACCGACCCGGAGATTCTGCGCACCAACCTCGCGGCGGTGATTTTGCAGATGCTCCATCTGCGCCTCGGCGAAATCACCGATTTCCCTTTTATCGAGCCGCCGGATGGCAAAGCCATCAGCGACGGTTTCAACCTGCTGCAAGAACTCTCGGCGGTGGACCGCAACAGCCAGTTGACCCCACTGGGTCGAAATCTGGCGCGGTTGCCGGTGGACCCGCGCATGGGCCGGATGTTGCTGGAAGCGGCGAAGCTCGGCAGCTTGCAGGAAGTACTGATCGTCGCCAGTGCCATGTCGATCCAGGACCCGCGCGAGCGTCCGCCGGAGCGCCAGCAAGCAGCCGATCAGGCCCACGCCCAATGGAAAGACGTGGACTCGGACTTCGCCGGGCTGGTCAATCTGTGGCGCGGTTTTGAAGAACAGCGCCAGGCCCTGACCGCCAGCCCGCTGCGCAACTGGTGCCGCAAGAATTTCCTGAATTACTTGCGCCTGCGCGAGTGGCGCGACTCCCATCGTCAGTTGAGCCTGATCTGCCGCGACATGCAGTTGAGCCTGAACAAAGAGCCTGCGGATTACCCGAAACTGCACAAAGCGGTGCTGTCCGGTTTGCTCAGCCAGATCGGCCAGAAAACCGAAGACGGCGATTACCTGGGCGCCCGTCAGCGACGCTTCTGGATTCACCCGTCATCGGGCCTGGGCAAGAAGCGCCCGCAATGGCTGATGACCGCCGAACTGGTGGAAACCACCAAGCTCTATGCGCGCATGGTGGCCAAGATCGAGCCGGACTGGATCGAACCGCTGGCCGGGCACCTGATCAAGAAAAACCACTTCGAACCGCATTGGGAGAAAAAACGCGGGCAGGTGGTGGCCTACGAGCAGATCACCTTGTTCGGGTTGATCGTGGTCGGTCGCCGGCCGGTGCATTACGGGCCGATCGACCCCGCCACCTCGCGTGAACTGTTTATCCGCGAAGCGCTGGTGCGCGGCGAGATTCAATCCAAAGCCAAATGCCTGACGGCCAATACGCAGTTGCTGGAACAACTCGACGAACTGGAGGCCAAGGCCCGCCGTCGGGACATTCTGGCGGACGAAGAAACCCTGTTCGCCTTCTACGATGCGCGACTGCCGGCCGAGATCCACCAGACCGCGACCTTCGACAGCTGGTATCGGGTCAACAGTCAGAAAGACCCGCAGTTGCTGATCATGCGCGAAGAAGACGTGCTGGCCCGCGAAGCCAGCGAAGTCACCGCCGCGCATTACCCGGACACTCTGCGCCTGGGCGATCTGACCCTGCCGTTGAGTTACCACTTCGAGCCCAACCATCCCCGCGATGGCGTGACCTTGCGCGTACCGGCACCGCTGTTGCCGGCGCTACCGCAGGAACGATTGGAATGGCTGGTGCCAGGGGTGATCGAAGCCAAGTGCATCGCGCTGGTGCGCAACCTGCCCAAGGCCTTGCGCAAGAATTTTGTGCCGGTGCCGGACTTCGTCAAAGCCGCGTTGCAGCGCATCACCTTCGCCGACGGTTCACTGCCGCAGGCGCTGGGTCGCGAGCTGTTGCGCATGACCGGTGCACGGGTCAGCGACGAGGCCTGGACGGAAGCGGCGCAGCAGGTCGAAAGCCATCTGCGCATGAACCTGGAAATCGTCGACGGCCAGGGCAAGTTCCTCGGCGAAGGCCGTGACCTGGCTGAGCTGACTGCACGTTTCGCCGAGGCCAGCCAGGCTGCATTGGCGGTGCCGCAGACGGCGAAAAGCCAACAGCCGGTGGAGGCCAAAGTCTTCGCCGCTGTGGCCGAGAAAACCCAACAGAAGATTGCCGGGCTGTCGATGACGGTCTACCCGGCATTGGTGGAAGAGGCCGGTACGGTCAAGGAAGGGCGTTTTTCGACCCTTGCCGAGGCCGAGTTCCAGCACCGTCGGGCCTTGCAGCGCTTGCTCATGCAACAACTGGCGGAGCCGGCGAAGTTCCTGCGCGGCAAGTTGCCGGGGCTCACCGAGCTGGGCCTGATGTACCGCGAACTGGGGCGCATCGAGAGCCTGGTGGAAGACATTCTGCTGGCCAGCCTCGACAATTGCATCCTCGATGGCGAAGCCAGTTTGCCGCGTGACGGCGCTGGTTTGGCCTCGCTGGCCGAGCGCAAGCGCGGTGCGTGGACCGAACATGCCGAGCGTCTGGCGAAACTGACGCTGGAGATTCTCAAGCTGTGGCACGGTTTGCAGAAGCGCTTCAAAGGCAAGATCGACCTGGCGCAAGCCGTGGCCCTGAATGACATCAAGCAGCAGCTCAGTCACTTGGTGTATCCGGGCTTTGTTCGCGAAACCCCGATGCAGTGGCTCAAGGAGTTGCCACGTTATCTGAAAGCGGTCGAGCAACGCTTCGAGAAAATCGGCGCTCAGGTGCAGCGGGATCGGGTCTGGAGCGGCGAATTGTCCGGCCTCTGGACGCAATACCAGACCCGCGCCAACAAACACGCCCAGGAAGGCAAGCGCGATCCGCAGCTGGAGCTCTATCGCTGGTGGCTGGAAGAGTACCGGGTGTCGCTGTTTGCCCAGCAACTGGGGACCAAAGTGCCGATCTCTGACAAGCGCTTGAGCAAACAATGGGCCCAAGTCGAACCCTAAACCCTATGGGAGCAAACCTGCTTGCGAAGGGGCCAGAAAATTCAACATCAATGTTGACTGACACACCGCTTTCGCGAGCAGGCTCGCTCCCACGGGTCTGCCATTGTTCTTGCGACAGGGGCCAAACGCCAATGTTTATGGCAAACTTCGCGGTTATAAACATCGGCCCCGCAGGTTAGAGCCTTAGCGGCCTGGGCGGATCGGAACAAAGCGACGCCTGGTCGGTTTCCCTGACGGAATAAGACCCTTTATGTGTTGGTACGACGGTGCCAGCGCTTTCTGCCTGAACAGATTAGAGAAACGACCATGCATAACGTCGTCATCAGCGGCACCGGCCTGTACACCCCGGCCAACAGCATCTCCAACGAAGAGCTGGTGCAGTCTTTCAATGCTTACGTCGCGCAGTTCAATGCCGACAACGCCGACGCCATCGAGCGCGGCGACGTGCAGGCGCTGACCGAGTCCAGCGCAGCCTTCATCGAAAAGGCGTCCGGGATCAAAAGCCGCTTTGTCATGGACAAGGAGGGCATCCTCGACCCGCAACGCATGGCGCCACGCCTGCCGGAGCGTTCCAACGACGAATGGTCGGTGCTGTGCCAGATGGCCATCGGCGCCGCTGAACAAGCCCTGCAACGCGCCGGCAAGACCGCGGCAGACATCGACGGGGTGATTGTCGCCTGCTCCAACCTGCAACGCGCCTATCCGGCCATCGCCATCGAAGTTCAGGAAGCGCTGGGCATCGAAGGTTTCGGTTTTGACATGAACGTTGCCTGCTCCTCGGCGACCTTCGGTATCCAGGCCGCTTCCAACAGCGTGCAACTGGGTCAGGCCCGGGCGATCCTGATGGTCAACCCGGAAGTCTGCACCGGGCACCTGAACTTCCGTGACCGCGACAGCCACTTCATCTTCGGCGACGCCGCGACTGCGGTGATCATCGAACGTGCTGACCTGGCAACGTCCGAACACCAGTTCGACATCGTCAGCACCAAACTGCTGACCAAGTTCTCCAACAACATTCGCAACAACTTCGGCTTCCTCAACCGCGCTGCGGAAGAGGGCATCGGTGCGCGTGACAAGCTGTTCGTCCAGGAAGGCCGCAAGGTGTTCCGCGACGTTTGCCCGATGGTTGCGGAACTGATCGGCACGCACCTGGAAGAGAACGCGCTCAACGTCAGCGACGTGAAGCGTTTCTGGCTGCACCAGGCCAACCTCAGCATGAACCACCTGATCGTCAAGAAACTGCTGGGCCGCGAAGCCACCGAAGAAGAAGCCCCGGTGATTCTCGACACCTATGCCAACACCAGTTCGGCGGGTTCGGTGATCGCGTTTCATAAAAACCAGGACGACTTGCCCTCTGGCGCGCTGGCAGTGCTCAGCTCCTTCGGGGCCGGGTATTCGATTGGCAGCGTGATCCTGCGTAAACGCTGATCGCAGTGTGAATCCCTTGTGGCGAGGGAGCTTGCTCCCGCTCGGCTGCACAGCAGTCGTAAAAGGGTCGCAGTGTTCTACCTGCTAAACCGCGGTTGCCGATTTTGGGACCGCTTCGCGCTCCAGCGCGAGCAAGCTCGCTCGCCACAGGAAATCAGCGTTGATGACTGACGACACGCAATTGCTTGAGCGCCTGTTGGCGGGTGAGCAACGGGCCTATAAGGAATTGGTCGGTACTTACCAGAGCGCGATGCGGGCGGTGGCCTATGCCATTGTCGGTAGCCGTAACGCCGACGAGGTGGTGCAGGATGCCTGGCTCTCCGTGGTGCGCAATCTGGCGGGCTTTCAGGGGCGTTCGAGCCTCAAGACCTGGCTGTTGACCATTACTGCCAACGCGGCAAAAAACCGCTACAAGCAAAACCGTCGGGAAGTGCTGATGGACGACTTGCCGTCGCCCCACGGGACCATCGATGACGATCGTTTCTCGGCCGGCGATGGTCACTGGCTGGTGGCGCCGTTTGCCTGGCACCAGGACACCCCGGACGCCTTGCTGACCGAGGACGAACTGCGCGAATGCCTGGAAAAAACCCTGCTCAGCCTGCCCGAGTTGCAAAGCAGCGTGTTGCTGTTACGTGACCGTCAGGGACTTGAACTGGAAGAGATCTGTAATCTTCTGGAGATCTCGCTCTCCAATGTCCGGGTGCTGCTGCACAGGGCACGGTTGAAGGTCTTCGCGACCGTCGAGCACTTTGAGGAGTCTGGTCAATGCTGACGTGTAAGGAACAGGTGGCGCGCTCCAGTGATTACCTCGATGGCCAGTTGAGCTTTCGGGAGCGGCTGATGGTGCGTCACCATTTGATGTTTTGCCCCAATTGCCGGCGCTTCATCCGGCAAATGCGCCTGATGCAGGCGACCTTGCGCGTCCTGCCCGAAGAACCGGTTCCCGGTGTCGACGAACTTGCTGAACGTTTGGCCGCCGAACGTCAGAAGACCCGCGATTAACCTCAAGCGACCCATCGCCAGAAATAACGCAATCGCTCTAGCTTGAGGCTTTTCGCTTGAAGCTTGAGGTTGCCGTTGTTTTATTCCTATTCGAAGTAAAAAGTTCCGCTGTCATAAAATCTTTATCTGACAGCAACCCCTCTGAAATAACCCGTCGCCAAGATTCCCTCCCAACACAAGCGGGTCAGCCCCGCGTGTTTTGAACGCTACAGACCACCAATTAGGGGAACTCTTCGATGATCCGTAAGCACTTCGCCGGTTTTGTTGCCAGCGCACTGGCAATGGCAGTGACCGCCCAGGCTTTCGCTGGCACCGTCACCACTGATGGCGCCGATATCGTAGTCAAAACCAAGGGCGGCCTCGAAGTCGCAACCACCGACAAAGAATTCAGCTTCAAACTGGGTGGTCGCTTGCAGGCGGACTACAGCCAGTTCGATGGGATTTACACCAAGAACGGCGATACCGCTGACGCCGCTTACTTCCGTCGTGCGTTCCTGGAACTGTCCGGCGTGCTGTACACGGATTGGGCCTACACCATCAACTACGATTTCTCCCACAACACCGGCGACTCCGACAACGGCTACTTCGACGAAGCGTCGCTGGCCTACAACGGTTTCAAACCGGTGTCGATCAAGGTCGGTCGTTTCGACCCGGACTTCGGCCTGGAAAAAGCCACCAGTTCCAAGTGGGTCACCGCGCCGGAACGTAACATGGCTTACGACATGGTCGACTGGGCCAACAGTCACCAGAACGGTCTGGGCCTGCAGGCTTCCGGCACGTTCGCGGACTCGTTCTATGCCTCCGCAGGCGTGTTCAGCAAAGACACTGACGACACCGATGGCAACAGCATCAAGCAGGTCAACGGCCGCTTCGTCTTCGCCCCGATGCACGATGCCGGCAACGTCCTGCACTTTGGTGTGAACGTCGCCTCGCGCGATGTGTCCGACACGGCGTTCGACTCGCGTTACCGCACCCGGATGGGCATGCGTGGCGTTGACACCCTGGGCGGCAACGATGCCGGCACCAACGGCAACCGTCCGGTGCTGGGCGGCAGCTCGGCCTCGCCGGCAGGTTCCTATGACCGTGACACGGCATTGGGCCTTGAGGCGGCATTCGCCATGGGCCCGGCTTCGATCCAGGGTGAATACATCACCCGCACCACCAAGGCAGACGCCAAGAACCTGGACGATATCAAAGGCCATGGTTTCTACGTACAGGGCGCTTACACCCTGACCGGTGAATCGCGCGGCTACAAAGTCGGCAAGTTCGACGCCATCAAGCCGGCCAACAAAGCCCTTGGTGCCTGGGAGCTGTTTTACCGTTACGACAGCCTGACGGTCGAAGACGACAACATCACCACCGCCAGCCTGACCCGTGATGTCGGCGATGCCGAAGCCAAGGTCCACACGCTGGGCGTCAACTGGTATGCCAACGAAGCCGTGAAAATCTCCGCGGCGTACCTCAAGGCCAAGACTGACAACGTGACCAACGCCACGGCAGCCAGCGGCACCACCCCGGCGCGCCGCACGGGCGATGACAACGGTGACGGCTTCGTCGTCCGCGCTCAGTACGTGTTCTAAGTACCGCATTACAGCACCCAGAGCTCTTTCTTCATCCGTTAAAGCTCCCTCGTTTTTGACCCCGCTCCGGCGGGGTTTTTTTATTTCGGCAAGGCCTGAGGATCGGCGATACTCGGCGGGTCTGTGGGCAACAACCGTCGAGGATCACGATGCCGCTACACGTTCTGGACAGTCTGTCCGCCATCGCACCTCATGAGTGGGACGCATTGGTGCCCCAGGCTCAGCCGTTTCTGTGCCATGCATTCCTGAGTGCGCTGGAAGACAGCGGCAGCCTGGGGGAGCATTCCGGTTGGCGGCCCGAGCACCTGCTGCACATCGAAGACGGTCGGGTGCTGGCAGCATTGCCCGGTTACCGCAAATGGCACTCCTACGGTGAATACGTCTTTGACCATGCCTGGGCCGATGCCTGTGAGCGTGCCGGGATCGACTATTACCCCAAGCTGCTGAGCGCCGTGCCGTTCAGCCCCGTCAGCGGGCCGCGCTTGTTGGTGGCAGCGGGGCAGGACGGCGTTGAACTGCTCAAGAGCGTGCCGGGGTATCTGGAGATCGAAGGGCTGTCCAGCGCCCACATCAACTTCACCGACCCGTTCACCGATGCCGTGCTGAGCGGGCAGCCGGGGTGGCTGCAACGTGTCGGTTGTCAGTATCACTGGCAGAATCGCGGTTACCGGGACTTTCAGGACTTCCTCGACGCCTTGAGTTCGCGCAAGCGCAAACAGATGCGCAAGGAGCGTGAGCAAGTGGCGGGGCAGGGCATCGATTTCGAATGGCTGGAGGGGCATCAACTCGATCAGGCGCAGTGGGATTTTGTCTACGCCTGCTACGCCAATACCTACGCGGTGCGCAGGCAAACGCCGTACCTGACGCGGGCGTTTTTCAGCCTGTTGGCCGAGCGCATGCCGGAAGCGATTCGCGTGGTCCTGGCCAAGCAAGGCTCACGCCCGGTGGCCATGGCCTTCAGCCTGGTGGGGGGCGAGAGTTTTTACGGGCGCTATTGGGGGTGTGTGGCGGAGTTTGATCGCCTGCATTTCGAAACCTGTTTTTATCAGGGCATGGACTACGCCATCGCTCACGGTTTCCAGCGGTTTGACGCCGGTGCCCAGGGCGAACACAAGTTGATCCGTGGTTTTGAGCCGGTGATCACCCATTCCTGGCATTACTTGCGGCATGCCGGGTTGAAGGCGGCGGTGAATGATTTTCTCACCCGGGAGCGTGCCGGGGTGCTGGCTTACGCTGAGGAAGCGAGGACCGCCTTGCCGTATCGGCAGGACTGATCCTCGCCGCCCTCAGGTTTTAGCTGTCTTCCTTGCCCAGCCAGCGGTAGGTGATCGCGCCGATGACCGCACCGAGAATCGGCGCCAGCCAGAACAGCCACAGTTGCTGGATCGCCCAACCGCCGACGATCAGCGCCGGGCCAGTGCTGCGGGCCGGGTTGACCGAGGTGTTGGTGACCGGAATCGAGATCAGGTGGATCAGCGTCAGCGCCAGGCCAATGGCAATCGGCGCCAGGCCGGCCGGCGCACGTTTGTCGGTGGCGCCGAGGATGATCAGGATGAACATCGCGGTCATCACCAGCTCAGTGACGAACCCCGCCGCCATCGAGTAGCCGCCGGGCGAGTGTTCGCCGTAACCGTTGGATGCCAGCCCACCGGCCAGTTCGAAGCCGGGTTTTCCACTGGCGATGAAGTACAGCAGCGCGGCAGCGATCACCCCGCCCAGCACTTGGGCGACGATGTAGGCCGGCAGTTCCTTGGCCGGGAACCGCCCGCCGACCACCAGCCCGACCGACACCGCCGGGTTGAGATGGCAACCCGAGATGTGGCCAATGGCGAAGGCCATGGTCAGTACCGTCAGGCCGAAGGCCAGGGCCACACCGAGCAGGCCGATCCCCACATTGGGGAACGCTGCCGCCAGCACCGCACTGCCGCAACCGCCCAACACCAGCCAAAACGTGCCCAACAATTCTGTAGCCGAACGTTTGAGTAAAGACATGAATGTGTCCTGTCAAGTTAACGCTGCCGTTGTGCATCCAGCAGATGGACTACAGAACCATCTCCAGAACCTAGCCTGAGTACAGCAGGGATTTTCTGGAATTCCAGTCAGGCAAAAAAACGCCAGAGGCCCTGATCAGGGGCTCTGGCGGTTATCGCTGAACTAATGTGGGAGCGGTGTCGATCACAGGTCTCAATCGATCCCGACAAACCCCCCGGTCTGGTGTTGCCACAATCGCGCGTACAAACCGCCATGGGCCAGCAGTTCGGCGTGGCTGCCGCTTTCGGCAATCCGGCCTTTTTCCAGCACCACCAGGCGATCCATGCGTGCGATGGTCGAGAGCCGGTGTGCGATGGCGATCACGGTCTTGCCCTGCATCAGGGTTTCCAGGCTTTCCTGGATCGCCGCTTCGACTTCAGAGTCCAGCGCCGAGGTGGCTTCGTCCATGATCAGAATCGGCGCATCCTTGAGCAGCACCCGGGCGATAGCGATCCGCTGGCGTTGGCCACCGGAGAGTTTCACGCCACGTTCACCGACATGGGCGTCGAAACCGCTGCGGCCCTGGGCGTCCGACAACTGCGGGATGAACTCGTCGGCGCGGGCCTTGCGCACGGCTTCCCAGAGTTCTTCGTCGGTGGCGTCGGGTTTGCCGTAAAGCAGGTTGTCGCGGATCGAACGGTGCAGCAGCGAGGTGTCCTGGGTGATCATGCCGATGCGCTCGCGCAGGCTTTCCTGGGCCACCTCGCAGATGTTCTGGCCATCGATCAGGATCTGCCCTTCCTGCACGTCATAGAGGCGCAACAGCAGGTTGACCAGGGTCGATTTGCCTGCCCCCGACGGGCCGATCAAACCGATTTTTTCACCGGGTTTGATGGTCAGGTTGAGGTCGCTGATGATTCCGCTCTTTTTGCCGTAGTGGAACGCCACATGCTCGAAGCGCACTTCGCCACGGGGCACTTGCAGGCGTGGCGCCTGCTCGCGGTCGGTGACGCTGACCGGTTGGGCGATGGTTTTCAGGCCGTCCTGGACCATGCCGATGTTTTCGAAGATGCCGTTGACCACCCACATGATCCAGCCTGACATGTTGACGATGCGGATCACCAGGCCTGTCGCCAGCGCAATCGCGCCCACCGAGATCAGTGACTGGGTCCACAGCCATAGGGCGAGGGCCGTGGTGGTGACGATCAGCAAGCCGTTCATGCTGGTGATGACCACGTCCATGCTGGTGACCACGCGGCCAGCCAGTTGGGTCTTCTCAGTCTGTTCTTCGATGGCTTCGCGGGCGTACTGCTGCTCGTAATGGGTGTGGGCGAACAGCTTCAGCGTGGTGATGTTGGTGTAGCCGTCGACGATGCGCCCCATCAATTTCGAGCGTGCATCGGAAGACACCACCGAGCGCTCCTTGACCCTGGGCACGAAGTAGCTCAAGGCACCGATGTAGCAGACGATCCAGATCAGCAGCGGGATCATCAGGCGCCAGTCGGCTTCGGCGAACAGCACCAGTGAGCTGATGGCGTAGATCACCACGTGCCACAGCGCGTCGACCGCTTGCACCGCGGAGTCGCGCAGGGAGTTGCCGGTTTGCATGATGCGCTGGGCGATGCGCCCGGCGAAATCATTCTGAAAGAAATTGAGGCTCTGTTTGAGCACGTAACTGTGGTTTTGCCAGCGAATCATGCTGGTCATGCCGGGGCTCAATGTTTGATGCACCAGCAGGTCATGCAGGCCAAAAAATACCGGCCGCAGTATCAGCGCCACCACCGTCATCCACGCCAGTTCGACGCCATGGTCCTTGAAGAAATCGGGATTGGGTGTGCCCTGTGCGAGGTCGATGATGCGGCTCAGGTAGCTGAACAGCGCCACTTCAATCAAGGCAGCAAACAGCCCGACCACCAGCAGGGCGGCAAAGCTCGGCCAGACTTGGCGCAGGTAGTAGGTATAGAAAGGGAGAACACGGTCCGGTGGAGCGGCGCTCGGGGCGTCACGGAAAATGTCGATCAGTTTTTCGAAACGACGATAGAGCATCAGATAAACGCCCGTGTACGGGCTCTCCTTATGGATGTGAGCGACGCTCGATATCGGCGTCGCTCAAAACTACCCACGCATTAGTCGATGCGCTTGGCCGACTTTATCAGCACCGGGTCGACAGGCACATTCTGCATGCCTTGTTTGGTGGTGGTCCGGGAGTTGACGATGATGTCCACCACGTCCATGCCTTTGACCACTTTGGCGAATACTGCGTAACCGGCATCACGGCCCGGGTCGAGGAACGCGTTGTCCGCCACGTTGATGAAGAACTGGCTGGTGGCCGAATCCGGGTTCGAGGTACGGGCCATCGACAGGGTGCCACGTACGTTATGCAGGCCGTTGCTGGCTTCGTTCTTGATCGGCGCGTTGGTGTCTTTTTGCTGCATTTGCTGGGTGAAACCGCCGCCCTGAACCATGAAGCCCGGGATCACACGGTGGAAAATGGTGTTGGTATAAAAGCCCTTGTCGACGTACTCAAGGAAGTTTTTGGTACTGATCGGCGCCTTGACCGGGTCCAGTTCGATTTCGATCTGGCCATTGGTGGTGTCCAGCAACACGTGTGGTGCCTTGGCGGGCGTGGCGGCCATCAGGTTGGTGGTGAACAGAACTACGCCTGTGAAGAGGGCGATTTTTTTCAGCATGGTTCAGTGATCCTGGGTAGTGGTGTCGACTGTGGTTAGAAAGTGCAGCAGGGTTTGGTTGAAGCAGTGCGGCTGATCCAGCGGGGTGGCGTGACGCGAATCGTCGATCACCACCAGCCGGGCATCGGGCAGCAGTTTTACATAGGTTTCTTTCAGCGCCACGGGCGTGTAATCGCGGTCGGCGCTGACGATCAGGGTTGGACAGGTAACCCGTGAAAGTCGTTCCTGAACCCCCCAGCCAACGATGGCATCGAAGCTGGCGAGATAAGCACGTTTGTCGTTTCTTGCCCAGCGCTCGGCAATTTTTTGCCGCAAATCAGCCTGTTCAGGCTTGGGGAACAGCCTGGCGCCCAGTGCCTTGCCAATGGTGGCGAGGCTGAGCAGGCGCATCAGGCTCCAGCGCTTGAACCATTGCCAGGCATCACTGGCCGTGCGGATTTTGACTTCAGGGGCGCTGTTGACGATGCACAGGCTCTTGAGCAACGCCGGCTGATCGACCGCCAGTTGAAAGCCGATCATGCCACCCATCGACAGCCCGACCACGTGTGCCGGGCCCAGTTGCAAATGCTCGATCAACGCGATCAGGTCGGCGCTGAAGCTGGCGATGCTGTAGCGTTCCCGGGGTTTGTCGGAGCGGCCATGGCCGCGCACATCGGGAATGATCAACCGATAGCGCGCCGACAGTTCGGCAATCTGCATTTCCCAATCCAGCGTGCTGGAGCCCAGGCCGTGCACCAAAATCAACGGGGTGCCGTGGCCATATTCTTCGTAGTGCAGGGTGCAACCTTCATGTTCGAAATAGGCCATGGCTGAACTCCTTTCAGGCCGGTGGTGTCAGGCTTGCCGGGGCGCGGCGAAGGGCGCATCCAGCGGTGCGGTGTCAAAGGTACGCAGCAGCTCGACGAGAATCTGCGTGGCCGGGCCGAGCGGCTTGTCCTTGTTCGAATACAGATAAAACGTCGGGTGCCGGCTCCCGCCCTGATCCAACGGTAGCAGCTTGAGCACGCCTTCCTTTAGTTCGCGTTCAATCATGTGCCGGGGCAGCCAGGCAAACCCCAGGCCGCTGCCGACGAAGGTGGCGGCGGTGGCCAGGCTGCCGACGGTCCAGCGTTGTTCCGCGCCGAGCCAGCCGACATCCCGTGGCTGCTGGCGGCCGGAGTCGCGGATCACCACTTGCAGTTGGCTTTCGAGGTCCTGGAAGTTCAACTCCCGGTTGAGCCGGTGCAAGGCATGTTCGGGATGGGCGACTGCGACGAACTCGACATTGCTCAACTCGGCACCCAGGTAACCCGCAATGCTGAAGCCGCTGATGGCCAGATCGGCCACGCCTTCAAGCAGCACTTCCTCGACCCCGGACAGCACTTCTTCACGCAGGCGCACGCGGCAGCCACGGCTCTGCGGCATGAACGCAGTCAGCGCGCGCACCAGCCGGGCGTTGGGGTACGCGGCATCGACCACCAGCCGCACTTCAGCTTCCCAGCCTTGTTCCATGTGGTGCGCCAGGTCTTCGAGCTGGCTGGCCTGTTTCACCAGTTGCCGGGAGCGGCGCAGTAGCACGCCGCCCGCCTCGGTGAGCACGGCCTTGCGCCCGTCGATGCGCAGCAACGGCACGCCGAGCTGGTCCTGCATGCGGGCCACGGTGTAGCTCACGGAAGACTGGGAGCGGTGCAGCGCTTCGGCCGCCTGGGCAAAACCGCCGTGGTCGACCACCGCTTGCAGCGTTCGCCATTGATCCAGGGTCACGCGGGGCGCTTTCATGATGAGCTCCTCTTGTCCTAAGCTGGCAGCTCTTACTGGAGGCTGCCGAATGAAAAAGTTCTGTGTTGTGGTGCTGGCGATGTTGCCGTTGACGGCGTTTGCTTATCCGATCGAGGTTCACAAGGCGCTCAACGGGCTGAAGGTCGACTACAACGCGTATGACACCGATAACGACATCGGCTCCCTTCGGGTGAACAACTACGGTACCGTCGATGTGGCGTGCAAGGTCGTGTTCAATAACGGCCCGGAAGCGCCGCGTACCCGCAAGCTCGACATACCCGCCGGCACGCACAAAAGTGCCACCGCCAAGTTCACCCGCACTATCATCAAGCTGCGCATTGACCTGACCTGCAGCCCTAAATAGCATCAAGCTCCAGTGGGAGCGAGCCTGCTCCGGGCGGCGATCCCATAGGGAATGCTCTGCTTATAAACGAATTTATTGATGGTTTATAGCAGTTATTTGCGCTTTTTCATCGATATGACTCTGTTTAACCTCCACTCCATCGACTTACAGCATTTACCGATGGAGGCTACATCCCATGTCCCGCGTTCTGATCATCGAAAGCAGCGCCCGCCAGCAAGACTCGGTATCGCGTCAACTGACCCAAACCTTCATCAGCCAGTGGAAAGCCGCTCACCCGGCCGACCAGATCACCGTCCGTGACCTGGCCACCCATCCGGTTCCACACCTGGATGCCAACCTGCTGGGCGGCTGGATGAAACCCGCCGAGCAACGCAGCGAAACCGAACAGGCCTCGCTGGCACGTTCCAACCAGTTGACCGATGAGTTGCTGGTCGCCGATGTGCTGGTCATGGCCGCGCCGATGTATAACTTCGCGATCCCGAGCACCCTCAAGGCCTGGCTCGACCACGTACTGCGTGCCGGTGTGACCTTCAAGTACACCGACACCGGCCCGCAGGGGTTGCTCAGTGGCAAGCGTGCCTATGTGCTGACCGCTCGCGGTGGCATTTACGCCGGCAGCAGCGCCGATCACCAGGAACCGTACCTGCGCCAGGTCATGGCGTTCATTGGCATTCACGACGTCACGTTCATTCACGCCGAAGGCATGAACCTGGGCGGGGATTTCCACGAGAAGGGCCTGAACCAGGCCAACGCCAAGCTGGCGCAAGTGGCCTGAGCCGTTAATCGCCAGATAATCCCTTGATGTTCAAGTGACCTGGCGCAACCCCTTCAAGGCTCTACGCGTATCGAACCTCCCTTTGCACTTGTTGCTCCTGAGTGCTGTAGCCCGATTGAACGCTTTAGCGAGATCGGGCTTTTTTTTGCCTGGGACTGGGTGAGTTGACAGAAAACCCTGTGGGAGCGGGCTTGCTCGTGAAAGCGGTTTTCTATTCGACATTGATGTCGACTGACACGGCCTCTTCGCGAGCAAGCCCGCTCCCACTGTTGTTGGTGTGTTGGCTGACTGTTCGCGATCGCCGGCAAAACCCGCTATCGTCGCCGCCATTCAAGACGAGGCGAGCATGGGCTATCTACTTTTTGTCACGCTGATCCAGGCGTTTTCCTTCAGTTTGATCGGCGAGTACCTGGCCGGGCATGTCGACAGCTATTTCGCGGTGCTGGTGCGGGTGCTGCTGGCGGGGCTGGTATTCATTCCACTGACCCGCTGGCGTCAGGTGGAGCCGGCGTTCATGCGTGGCATGTTGCTGATCGGCGCGTTGCAGTTTGGCGTGACCTACGTCTGCCTGTACCTGAGTTTCCGGGTGCTGACGGTGCCGGAGGTCTTGCTGTTCACCATCCTTACGCCGCTGCACGTGACGTTGATCGAGGACGCTCTGAACCGTCGCTTCAACCCCTGGGCGCTGGTGGCGGCACTGGTCGCCGTGCTGGGCGCTGCGGTGATTCGTTATGACCGCATCAGCCCGGATTTCTTCATGGGTTTTATGCTGCTGCAACTGGCCAACTTCACCTATGCCGCCGGGCAAGTGTTGTACAAACACCTGGTGGCGAAGCATCCGAGCGACCTGCCGCATTACCGGCGTTTCGGCTATTTCTATCTGGGGGCGTTGGCGGTGGCGTTGCCGGCGTTCGTGCTGTTCGGCAAACAGAACTTCCTGCCTGAAGCACCGTTGCAGTGGGGCGTGCTGGTATTCCTCGGGCTGGTGTCGACCGCGTTGGGTCTGTACTGGTGGAACAAGGGCGCGTGCCTGGTGAATGGTGGGACGCTGGCGGTGATGAACAACCTGCATGTGCCGGTGGGGTTGTTGCTGAACCTGCTGATCTGGAATCAACATGAAGCGCTGGGGCGACTGATGTTTGGCGCGATGGTGATTCTGGCGGCGGTGTGGATCAGCCGGTTGGGTGTACAGAAGCAGGTGGCTGCTCACTAATCCTGTGGGAGCGGGCTTGCTCGCGAAGAGGGAGTGTCAGTCGACATAAATATTGGCTGTCATACCGCTTTCGCGAGCAAGCCCGCTCCCACAGGGGATATATGCGGCTACATCGAGCGTTTTTCCTGTTCGGGAAGATGGCTGGCACCCAATAGCGCGGGCAACATCCCCGCCCGCAAATCGTTGCCGCTGGGTTGCTGATACAGGCTCAGGCCGAACTCCGGCAACACCGCCAGCAGGTAATCGAAGATATCGCCCTGGATCCGCTCGTAATCGGCCCACGCGGTGGTGCGGGTGAAGCAGTAGATTTCCAGCGGCACGCCCTGGGCGGTGGTCTGCATCTGGCGGACCATGCAGGTCATGTTCGGCTGGATCTCTGCGTGGCTCTTCAGATACGCCAGGGCATAAGCGCGAAAGGTCCCGATGTTGGTCATCCGGCGACGGTTGGCCGACATCGCCGCGACGTTGCCCTGAGCCTCGTTCCAGGCCTTGAGTTCGGCTTGCTTGCGGTTGATGTAATCGGTCAACAGGTGCACCTGGGACAGCCTCAGCTCTTCGTCATCGCGGATGAACCGCACGCCGCTGGCGTCGATGAACAGGCTGCGCTTGATCCGTCGCCCGCCCGATTGCTGCATGCCGCGCCAGTTCTTGAACGACTCGGACATCAGCCGCCAGGTCGGGATCGAGACGATGGTCTTGTCAAAGTTCTGCACCTTGACCGTGTGCAGGGTGATGTCCACCACGTCACCGTCGGCGCCCACTTGCGGCATTTCGATCCAGTCACCGACCCGCAGCATGTCGTTGCTGGTCAGTTGCACGCTGGCGACGAACGACAGCAGGGTGTCCTTGTAGACCAACAGAATCACCGCCGACATGGCGCCCAGACCCGAGAGCAGCAACAGCGGCGAACGGTCGATCAGGGTCGCGACAATGATGATCGCCCCAAACACGAACAACACCATCTTGGCCAGTTGCACATAGCCTTTGATCGAGCGGGTGCGCGCGTGTTCGGTGCGCGCGTAGATGTCCAGCAAGGCATTGAGCAGGGCGCTCAGGGCCAGCACCAGGAACAGAATGCTGAAGGCCAGCGCGACATTGCCCAGGAATACCAGGCTGGTTTTGCTCAGGTCCGGCACCAGGTTCAGCCCGAACTGAATCACCAGCGACGGCGTCATCTGCGCCAGGCGATGAAACACTTTGTTGTGCCGCAAATCCTTGACCCAGTGCAGCGCCGGTTGTCGGCCGAGCAACTTGGCGGTGTGCAGCACCAGGTAGCGTGCCACTCGTCCGAGGACCAGCGCGACGCCCAGCAGCAACAACAGCGCCAGGCTTGAATGCAACAGCGGATGCTGATCGAGCGCACCCCAGAGGTCTTGGAGGTTGAGCCAGAGCTGTTTGAGATCCATGGGCTAAAACGATTCTTCTGTAGGACGAATGGGGGGATTAGAGCATTCAAGACACCTTAGGTCAGTCTTGAAGACAAATCAGCTAACAAAAAAGCCACTGATTGCACTCGTTTGCATAAAGAAACTCGGCCTCGGCGCTCGAAACCGTTACCCTATGCAGCTGATTTTTTGTATTTCTTCGAGGTAGCACCCGTGTTTTCCCAATTCGCCCTGCACGAACGCCTGCTCAAAGCCGTGGCCGAGCTTAAATTTGTCGAGCCAACGCCTGTGCAAGCAGCGGCTATCCCGCTCGCGCTCCAAGGGCGTGACCTGCGGGTGACTGCGCAAACCGGTAGCGGCAAAACCGCGGCCTTCGTTTTGCCGATTCTCCACCGTCTGATCGGCCCGGCCAAAGTCCGTGTCAGCATCAAGACCCTGATCCTGCTGCCGACCCGCGAACTGGCCCAACAGACCCTCAAGGAAGTTGAACGCTTTTCGCAGTTCACCTTCATCAAGTCCGGCCTGATCACCGGCGGCGAAGACTTCAAGGTCCAGGCCGCCATGCTGCGCAAGGTGCCGGACATCCTGATCGGTACGCCGGGCCGGATGATCGAGCAACTGAACGCCGGCAACCTCGACTTGAAAGAAGTTGAAGTGCTGGTGCTCGACGAAGCCGACCGCATGCTCGACATGGGCTTTGCCGAAGACGTCCAGCGTCTGGTCGACGAGTGCACCAACCGTCAGCAGACCATGCTGTTCTCTGCCACCACCGGCGGTTCGGGCCTGCGCGAGATGGTCGCCAAGGTTTTGAACAACCCTGAGCACTTGCAGCTCAACAACGTCAGCGACCTGAACGCCACTACCCGTCAGCAAATCATCACCGCTGACCACAACCAGCATAAAGAGCAGATCGTTAACTGGCTGCTGGCCAACGAGACTTACCAGAAGGCCATCGTCTTCACCAACACCCGTGCCATGGCCGACCGTATCTACGGCCGCTTGGTGGCGCAGGAGTACAAGGCGTTTGTCTTGCACGGTGAGAAAGACCAGAAGGACCGCAAACTGGCCATCGACCGTCTGAAGCAGGGCGGCGTGAAGATCCTGGTCGCCACCGACGTCGCCGCTCGCGGCCTGGACGTGGAAGGCCTGGACCTGGTGATCAACTTCGACATGCCGCGCAGCGGCGACGAATACGTTCACCGCATCGGTCGCACCGGCCGTGCCGGCAACGATGGCCTGGCGATCTCGCTGATCTGCCACGGTGACTGGAACCTGATGTCGAGCATCGAGCGCTACCTCAAGCAGAGCTTCGAGCGCCGCACCATCAAGGAAGTCAAAGGTACCTACGGCGGACCGAAAAAGGTCAAGGCTTCAGGTAAAGCCGTTGGCGTGAAGAAGAAAAAGACCGACGCCAAGGGCGACAAGAAAAAAACCGGCGCCAAGGCACCGACCAAGCGCAAGATCGCCAACCGGCCGAAGACTGACGCCCTGTCGCTGGTCAGCAAGGACGGCATGGCCCCGCTCAAGCGCCGCAAGCCAGAAGCCCCGGCTGCTGAATAACGCGCCGTAGCGATCCCATGAAAAAACCCGGACAGTGTCCGGGTTTTTTTATTTCAGCGGTGTCAATTCCCCGACAGGCCGCGGGTGTCCGCATCAAACAGCGTTTTAGCCTGTTGGGCGGCAGGGGTCAGCAAGGCGAAGATCTTTGCCACACTGTACAACTGCGTGCTTGCCAGGCTCTTGGGCGTCGGTTCGATCGGGATAATGACGTCCTCATCGGCGGCATCGACGGCATGCAGCCAGATCCCTACAAAATGCAGCGCCGACACAAACAGCACGCGCAGCTCATAGGTTTTGCCCTTCAGGCTCGCTGCGTTTTCCGCCAGGTTCAGCGCGCTGGCCGTGGCGGCGGCCATCACGCCATGGTTCAGCGCCGAGAACTCCACGTTGCCGGGCACTTCAGCCAGCTCCGCATCGGCAATCGTCTTGCCGTTTGAAACGACCAGGTAATGCCAGTTACCCAGGGCTGCATGGTGCAGGCCTTTACCTTGGGTCAGGTCTTCCAGGTTCAGTGAATACCCCCGATAAGGTCTGGAGAGACTGACGTTGCTGGCAGTCGCCTTGGCGAACTGGCTGTTGATCCCGAAGCCTTGGGTTTGCAAGGCCGCTTGAAGTGCAGGTCGCAGGGTGTGGACGCCATTGGAAGGCGCCGTAGGGTAGGTAAGTTGCATGGTGCCCTCCTAGTTTTTCCGGGTGAAGTAAGTGGTTGTCCAGTTGCCGCCGCCGTTATAAGAACCGGGGAAGGAGTTAAGTGCCCGTGTGGAGTAGCCATAGATGGAATCTGCCACGGAAACATAGTTGCCATTAGTGCCATAAAACGTCAGGAAGTGAGCACCGCCGCCATACCAGGCCACGCGCACACCAATGGGCTTGCCCTGATTGACCTGGTTCTCGATAGCCTGCAGTTGAATCCTCCCCTCGCTCATGCTGGCAAAGCTGCGGGTGGTCCTGAGGGACGAATCCAGATAGCCATAATTGTTGCAGGGACCTGGCTGATTGCAGCACGAGTTTCTACCGAGTTCAGCGTTGGCAACACCGCACTGGGTCCAGGACCCGGTGCCGTAATAGTTGCCGACAGAGGCCGAAACAGCCGCCCAACACCAGTTGGTTTGCGTTTGCTTTTGCATGGTGAAGTTGAGGTTGGCAGAGGCAAAACTTGCCTGTTCTACCGAGCTGTCAACGTCATCAAGTTCAAGGGGTACAAGATCACGGGACAAGCAATGCGGGAGTGCTTCGCCAGTGGCCGTACTGCCAAATTGTGTTTCTTCTGTGTTCAACATGTTGATCCTCCATGAATGAAAGTAAGTATTCCGTTTGAATACTTGCATCCTGTTGCCATCGCGCTGTTTACAGCGTCCGAGACATCGGCTTATGCGGTTTGCCCTGTTAGAGGGCGGGCTCCGATCGGGTCTCGATGTAACCTTAGGACTTGATATGCGTTAGCGCAAATAAATAAATGCATTTGTGCAAGTGCGCGATGATTTCAACCGGATAGACCTACAAAAAGCCTGATTTTCATGGCGGTGATGTCTTTGGGTTGAGGGGCGAACGTCTGGAAAAGTTCAGCCTGTGGCCGCAAACGTGCGGTCTAGAGCCATCGCAGAAAAAGTCAAAAACAGCTTGTTGACGCCAGAATGATGGCGCCTTAGCATCAAGCCATCATATTGATATCAGTTGTCGTTTCGAAGGATCGAACTCACCCCCATGGCCACCGTGCGCCGGGGTGTTTGTCACTGATGGGCCGCGTATTTGGGCCGCTTCCTGGCCTCGCTCTTGCGCCGTTTCGCCCCCCACTCCTTTGAAGTATTACGCCCTGCTGATGCCCTGTGTGCTTCCAGTAGCCCGACCGTTTTTGCCTTGGATTTTTCTATTTAACTAATTCGCACTCTTGCCAACGAGATCCCCCGACATGGATGTCCGCCAACTTGCCTTACTGGCTCGCCAGCCTTCTATTGCCTTGATTTCCCGGGAACACTTCCTGGGCTTGCCGAAACGGGGGGTGGCATTCTTGCTGGCCAACGTCATGTTCTGGCAGCCAATGTGGGCCCAGGCGGACGGGATCGTGGTGAGTGCACCGGGGACCACGCTGGATCACGCGGGCAACGGCGTGCCAATCGTCAACATCGCCACGCCTAACGCCAGCGGCCTGTCCCACAACAAGTTTCATGACTACAACGTGGGCACCAACGGGATCATCCTCAACAACGCCGCGACCCAGACCGTCGCCACCCAGTTGGGCGCGAACATCGTCGGTAACCCGCACCTGAAGGCCAGCGGTTCGGCGCAAACCATCCTTAACGAGGTCAACGGCGCCAGCCCCAGCCAGTTGCGCGGCTACACCGAAGTGGCGGGGCAATCGGCCCGCGTCATCGTCGCCAACCCGTACGGTATCAGTTGCAACGGCTGCGGCTTCATCAACACTCCACGCGTCACCCTGACCACCGGCAAACCAATTGTGGATGGCGGTCGGCTCGAACGTTTTCAGGTTGACCAGGGCAGCGTGTCCATCGACGGCGCAGGGTTGAATGCGACCAACGTCGAGCGTTTCGAAATCATCACCCGCAGCGCGAAAATCAACGCCGAGATCCAGGCGAAGAACCTGACCCTCGTTGCCGGTCGCAACGACGTCGATGCACACACACTCAACGCCACCGCTCGGGCCAATGACGGCAGCGCGAAACCGGAACTGGCCATCGACTCTTCGGTGCTGGGCGGCATGTACGCCGGTGCGATCCGATTGGTCGGCACCGAGGCCGGCGTGGGCGTGAAACTCGACGGCAAACTGATCGCCAGCGGCGGCGATATCCAGCTTGATGCCAACGGTCATCTGCGCATGGCCGATACCTCGGCCAGCGGGGCCGTGAACATCGCCGCCAACAGCCTGGAGGCACAGGGACCGGTCTACGGCACGGCGCTGAACGTCAACACCCAAGGCGCGTTGACCAATCAGAAGACCCTCGCGGCCCGTGACAGCATCACGCTGATCAGCGGCGGACAACTGACCAACAATGGTGTGATCGAGGCAGGTGTTAACGCCGACACCAGCCGCAACGCCAACGGCGATGTCAGCCTCAGCGCGCAAAACCTGAGCAACCGCAACAGCGTGATTGCCAGCCGCACTCTGTCGGTCAACACCGCGCAAACCCTGGACAACCAGGGCGGCACCCTCAACGCGCAGCAGAGCCTCAACCTGACGGCCGCAACCCTCGACAACCAGAACAAGGGGCGGGTACTCAGCGCTGGCAGCCTGGCGGTCAACGCCAACCAGTTGCTCAACAGCCAGGGCCAGATCACCAGCAACGGCGCACTCAATGCGACCCTCGGCCATTTGAACAACAACCGTGGTGAACTCAACAGCCTGACCACGACCACGTTGCGTGTGGCCTCGCTGGATAACGTCGCCGGTTTGATCGGCGCCGGTGAACAGTTGGACATCAACGCCAGCGGTGCACTGAACAACCAGAACGGCCGTCTGGCCGCCGCGCGGCAAATCACCCTCGGCGCCGCCAGCCTGGACAACAGCCAGCAAGGTTCGATCGTCAGTCAGGGCACGCTGGACATGACCGTCAGCGGCAAACTGGCCAACCAGCAGCAGGGCAAGATCGAAGCCAATGGCGCGGCGCGCCTGAGCGTCGGTAGCCTCGACAATCAGCAAGGGGCGAGCCTCACCAGCAGCAATACCCTGAACCTTACAGCGGGCCAGGTGAACAACAGCGAGGGCGGCAAAATTGCCAGCGCCCAGACGCTGACCGCCAGCGTCACTGGCCTCGATCAACATGACAAAGGCCAGCTCTACAGCAACACCGACCTGAGCCTGGACCTCAATCAGGGTCAACTGAATAACCAGAACGCCTTGATCAATGCTCCCGGCCAGTTACTGCTGAAAAACCTCAACGGCGTCGCCAACCAGGGTGGCGAGATTTCCAGCCTGCACGCCTTCACGCTGGCGGCTATCAGCCTGGATAACAGCGCTGGCAAGGTCCTGAGCCAGCAAGCGCTGACCCTGCGTATCACGCAGGACCTGAACAACCACAATGGCCGGATTTCCGCGCTCGGCGTGGATGCGCAGCTCGGCAGCCTCAACAACACCGGCGGCACGTTGAGCAGTGACGCCGACCTGACGCTGCGCGCCGACGGCGTGGTGACCAACACCGACGGCGAAATCTCCAGTGCCGCCAACACCCGCCTGACTGCCGCCAGCCTGGTCAATGGCAACGCCGAGGTGTTGGGCGACAAGGCGTTGAACATTGACCTCATGGGTGCACTGGATAACCGCAACGGCGTGCTCGGTTCGGGCAAACAGGTGGAGATTAACGCCGCCAGCCTCGACAACCGCGACGGCGGCAGCCTGGTCAGTGACGGCAGCCTGACGGCCCGCATTACCGGTTTGTTGGACAACCAGCATGAGGGTGAACTGCTCGCCAAAGGCCTCATCGACCTGAGCACCGGCAGCCTGGATAACCGTGGCGGTCGGGTGACCGGCAAGGACCTGCTGACCCTGCGCAGCGATTCGGCAGACAACCGTGGCGGCCTGATTCGTGCCGACAAGGACCTGAAACTGGCCATCGGGCAACTGTATAACCGCGACAAAGGCGTGATCAACGGCAAGGCTGCCATTGACCTCAAAGGCACCGGTTTCGACAACCGCGGTGGCTTGCTCACGGGCGTCGGCCCGCTGACGTTGCAGGCCAAAGAGGTGCAGAACGCCATGGGCCGGATCGCCAGCCAGAGTGACCTCACGGCCAGTATCGACACCTTGCGGCAACAGGGCGGCGCGCTGGTTGCCCAGGGCAACCTGAGCCTGACCGGCAGCCACCTCGACAACCGCGATGGCGGTTTGGTGGGTACGACCAAAGCGCTGACGCTGAACGTCGGCGAGATCGATAACCGTTCGGGCGAGCTGTCCGCCAGCCAAAGCGTGAGTGCCACTGGCCAGCGACTGGATAACAGCGAGGGCGGCAAGTTGCTGGCCGGTGCGGATTTGACCTTGCAGGTAGCGCGCCTGATCAATCAGAACAAGGGCCTGATCCAGGCCAAGGGCAGCACCACGCTGACCGGCAGTCGTCTGGACAACGCCCAAGGCACCCTCGACAGCCTGAAAGGGCTGGACATTACCCTCGACGGCGCGCTGGACAACGGCAAAGGCTTGATCAGCAGCGAAGGCCGCTTGAACGTCAACGTCGGCAGCCTCGACAACAATGCTGGCAACCTGGGCAGCGCCGATAACCTGGCGCTGACCAGCCGTGGCACAGTGCTCAATCAGGGCGGCTCGATCAGCACCGACGGCACGCTGACCCTCAACAGTGCCAGTCTGGACAACAGCCAGAAAGGCCTGGTGTCCGGCAAAGGCGCGACGCAGGTTACGACCGCTCAGGTCGATAACAGCCAGGGCGGGCACTTGATCAGTGGCAGCACCCTTGAACTCACCGCGACCCAGGTCAACAACGCCAAGGGCCGCATCGCCAGTGATCAAGCGTTGACCGCGTCTGTCACCGGCCTCGACCAGCAGGGCGGTGAGCTGTTTAGCAAAACCAGCCTGAGCCTGGACTTCAATCACGGCCAGTTGAACAACCAGGGCGGTTTGATCAACGCCCCCGGCACCTTGCTGCTGAAAAACCTCAACGGCGTGAACAACCAGAAGGGGGAGATTTCCAGTCAGCAAGCCTTCACCGTGGACGCGCGCGAACTCGACAACAGCGGCGGCAAACTGCTGAGCAATCAGGCCCTGACCCTGCGTATCGCGCAGGCATTGAACAACATCAAGGGCCTGGTTTCCGCCGCTTCGGTCGATAGTCACAGCCAGTCGCTGGACAACAGCGACGGCCTGCTCAGCAGTCGAGGTGGCCTCGATCTGCTGGTCGACAACACGGCTACCAACCAGCGTGGCAGCGTGATCGCCGACGGCGCGTTGCTGCTGACCGCCGACACCCTCGACAACCGTAGCGGTGAAATTGCCGGCAAGGCTGACGTCACCGCGACGCTCAAACAGCTGAATAACCAGCAAGGCAAACTCATCAGCACCGAGACCCTCAGCCTGGGCGCGGACAGCGTGGACAACCGCCAGAGCGGTTTGCTGGGTTCGAGCAAAGCCCTGAATCTGAACGTCGCCGCGCTCGACAACCGGGGCGGGGAATTGACCACCAACACCGACCTGACGCTGGTTGGCCACTCGCTCGACAACAGTGACGGTGGCCAGGTGTTTGCCGGCAAGGCGTTAAGCCTGACGCTGGACCAGTTGCTCAACCGCAACAAAGGCCAGATCGATGCCCGCACCACACTGGGTGTCGATGCACGACGGCTCGACAACAGTGGCGGCAACCTCGTCAGCCTGCAGGGCACGCGGCTCGACCTGACCGGCGCGTTCGACAACCGCGTCGGCAAGGTCAGCAGTGAAGGCACTCTGAGTGTTAAAACCACTGAACTGAACAACACCAAAGGCAGCCTCTCCAGTGCCGGCAACCTGACGCTTGCCAGCGATGGTCGCCTCGACAACCAGGGCGGTGAACTGCTCACCGATGGCGCCTTGAAACTCGACAGCGCCAGCCTCGATAACCGCGAGCAAGGCAGCATCAGTGGCAAAGGTCCGGTGACTGTCAGTACCGGTGCGTTCGACAACAGCCAGAACGGTCGCCTCAACAGTGGCAGCACCCTGAACCTCAACGCCGGTCAGGTGACCAACCAGGAGGGCGGGCGGATCGGCAGCGTGGGCACGTTGACCGCGTCGCTCACTGGTCTCGATCAGCAGGGCGGCAAGCTGTTCAGCAACAGCACCCTGAGCCTGGATTTGAATCACGGCCAACTGAACAACCAGAACGGTTTGATCAACGCTCCCGGCAGCCTGCTGTTGAGCAACCTCAAGGGCGTGGACAACCAGGGCGGTGAAATTTCCAGCGCCCAGGCGTTCACGCTGCTGGCGCAACACCTCAATAACACCCGCGGCAAACTGTTGAGCAATCAGGGCCTGACCCTGCGCGTCGCCGAGCTGCTGGACAACACAAAAGGCATGATTGGCGCGACGCGCCTCGATGTTCGCGCCGATAACCTGAACAACAACAACGGCACGCTGACCAGCAGCGGTGACCTTGAGCTGCTGGTTGACCGCCAGTTGAACAACCAGGATCAGGGCCTGATTCGAGCGACGCACAACCTCACGCTCAACACCGTTTTGCTCAACAACCAGAACAGCAGCCTGCTGGCAGGCAACGCCATGACCCTGAACGCCATGGCCATCGGCAACAACGCCAAGGGCCTGATCAACAGTCAGGGCGACTTGAGCATTACCTCCGACCGGCTGAACTCCAACGACGGCGGCGAAGTCTCGGCCAAGGGCGACATCAGCCTCAACCTCAAGGCGTTGCTGCAAGAAGGCGGGCGCCTGCTCGGTGACAAAGCCGTCACGCTGAACCTGGCCGATGGCGACTTTGACAACCGTAAAGGGGTGCTCAATACCAAAGGCCCGTTGACCTTCAATAACCTGCGTGACCTGAACAACCGTGGCGGCGAGATTTCCAGCGACCAGGGTTTCACCCTCAACGGTCGAACCCTGGACAACAACGGCGGTAACCTCATCAGCAAGCAGCAACTGAGCCTCAACGGTGCAGAGTTGACCAACCTCGGCGGGCTGATGTCCGGTTGGGAAGGGTTGAACGTGACCGGAGCCAGCCTCGACAACCGCTTCAACGGCACGCTGTCCAGCCGTAACGGCAACCTCGGTGTGAGCCTGAGCGGCAACCTGCTCAACAACGACAACGGCGCATTGGTCAGCCAGGGCAACCTCAGCGTCACCGGCCAGTTCCTCGACAACGGCAACAAAGGCATCATCAGCAGCGGCGGCGGGCAGACGCTCAACCTGAGTACGAGCATCAACAACAGCCAGGAAGGCCTGATCGACAGCGGCGCGGGGCTGGTGATCAACACCAACACCCTGGCCAACTCCAACGCCACGATCAACGCCCAACAGGCGATCACCCTCAATGCCGGCGACCTGTACAACAGCCTCGGCAAGCTGGCGAGCAATGGCGCGCTGACCGTTAACCTCAAAGGGGTGCTTGAGAACAGCGACGGCAAACTGGCCAGCGCCGGACCGTTGTTGGTCAAGGACGCGAGCGAGATTCAGAACCAGCGCGGGCAGATCGTCAGCCAGGACCAGTTGACGCTGCTGACCGGTGAGCTGGACAACAGCAATGGCGGCACTATCGCCGCTAAAGAGACACTGCGGGTCAACGCCACGGGCACCCTGAACAACGCTGGTACCGGGCTGATTCATAGCCAGAACGGTGACGTGCAACTGCGCGCCGCCAACCTCGCCAACCGCAACGGTGCGATCCAGGCTCAGAACGCGATGCTGCTGGCCATTGCCGGTGAGCTCGATAACCAGAACGGCAAGATCATTGCGCAGACCGGCGACGTCAGCGCCTCTGCCGCGAACATCGACAACCGTGGCGGGGTGCTCGCCAGCCTCAAGGGCGCCCTTGAAGCGCGTGCCGTGGGCGTTCTGCGTAATGGCTATGACCTGAACAACAAGGGCGGCATCCTTCAAGGTCAGCGCCTGAACCTGCAAGCCATGGGCGGTTTCGGCAACAACGGCGGGCGGGTCTCGGCGCAAAGCGGCGACGCGATCATCCGCACCACCGACCTGGACAACCGCAATGGCGGCCTCTACGCCAAAGGCCTGGTCAGCGTCAGCGGTAATGCGTTCGACAACAGCACCGGCCAGGTCGCCGCCCATCGCATCGACTTCAGCCTCGGCGGCGCGCTCAATAATCGCAGCGGCATCCTTGAAAGCGACAGCACGTTGGCGGTCAGGGCGGCGAGCCTCGACAACCAGGGCGGCAAACTTCGCGCACTGGGCGGCAGTGGCAAAACCGACTTCCAGATCGGCGGCCTGCTCGATAACCGCAACGGCATTCTGGAAACCGGCAACAGCGACCTGACCCTGGCGGTTGGCGGCTTCCTCAATGCTGGCGGGCAACTGCTGCACCTGGGCGACGGCACCTTCGACATTGCCACCGCCAACGTCACCGGCGCGGGCGGCAGCATCGTCACCCGTGGCGGCCTGACCCTCAACGCCGACAGTTGGACCAACACCAGCGTGATTCAGGCCGGGCGCCTGTACGTCAACGTCAACAACTTCAGTCAGGCCGCGGGTGGCCAACTCCTGGCGTCGACACGCCTGGAAGGGCGCGGCGGCCATTGGGCCAACGAAGGCCTGATCGCCAGTGACGGCAGCATGGACGTGCAGCTGTGGGGCGGTTACAGCGGCAATGGCCGGGTCAGCAGCGTCGGCGACCTCACGTTCGGCGCCTCGCAGATGACCATCAACGAGGCCGGTAGCGTCGCGGGCGGTGGTCTGACCAAGGTCAATGTCGGTGGGCAGTTGACCAACCTCGGGCGCCTGACCTCCAACAGCGGTCTTGAGGTCAATGCCGGCGTGCTGAACAACTTCGGCACCCTGGCCAGCGCCCAGAACCTGCTGATCAATGCGCAGGCAATGACCAACAACCGGATTCGCCTGAATCAGGGCGCGTTGCTGTTCAGTGGCGGCGACATGAAATTCCAGGTCGGCACGCTGAACAACACCTACAGCGACATCTACAGCCTGGGCGGCATCAGCGTCCTGGGCTACAACGGCGCCGATCGGGCCAGTCGCGTGGATAACCTCTCGGGCACTATCGAGTCCACCGGGGACATGTCGCTGAAATCGGCGGTGGTCAGCAACAAAATGGAGAACTTCAAGGTCAAGACCACCGCCGTGAGCTCGGCGGCCATTGGCGTGCGCTGCTACAACTGCGACACGGCCAGGCCCAAGCGTCTGGACAGAGTCAATTCACACCTGGTGTGGCAGCAGACCTTCGATGTGGCTGTCGACGGTGATGCCGATGCCTCCAATATCATCGCCGGCAAAAACCTGACCGTGGCCGGTTCGGAGTTCGCCAACTCCAACTCCACCGTGTCGGCGGCGGGCAATATCACCATCAACGTGGACTCGTTCAATAACACCGGGACCGCGCTGGGCGGTTACTCCAGCCTTAAATACATCGACGCCACGCCATCGCTGGAGGTCTGGGCGCAGATCATGGAGTACAACCGCTACAACGACGCGGCGTACAACAAAAACCTGCACTTCTGGAACGCGGGCGGGCAGGAGTCGATGGAAACGCCCTGGACCAAGTCCAACCCTCACGTCGGTGAAATCTGGGAACAGATGATGGGCACCTACATCGTGGGTGCGGGGCAGGGCGGGTATATGACATTTGGTGAATCCCAATACGCGACGGGGATTCGCACCCAGGCGCCGGCCGTCGTCCTGAACGCGACACCGTTCGACGAGAAAATCGTTGGCGCGGCGGCCAGCCGTTTTGTGCCGGCCATCGTTCAGGCGGGCGGTAACGTCACGATCACCGCGACCAGCAAAATCACCAACGGCGTCGAGCGTTCCTTCAGCCCTGCCGCCACCGGAGCGCCGCGTGGGGCTGACACCCGCGCCACGGCGTCGGCCAAGCCGACCATCATCAACCTCAACCGCCAGTTGCCGCCAGACCTGGCGCAGCAGCAGGTCAACCCGTTGGCCTTGCCAGGCTTCAGCCTGCCGAGCGGGCAGAATGGCCTGTTCCGCCTTAGCGGTCAGGGCGCCAGTTCGGGTGGCATGACACCGGCTACCAGTGGCCCGCAAAGCTGGACACTGGGCGGTGCGACGGTCATCCCGTTGCAGCGTCAGGTGGACGTGCCGGGCATTGGCGGTCGGACGATAGAAGTGGCGCCAGTCGATTTGGTTGTCGGCACGGACCGCCAACTGACGCAGCAAGCGCGTCAGGGCAGCGGTGTCGACGCCAGCGCCTCGGCTATCGATGTCGGTGCGCCGGCAGACGTTGGGTCAGGCGTTCAATTGCCCGGCCATAACAGTACGCCCGGTTCTATCGCCGCCAAGCCTGCGGTTAGCGTTGCGCCGTCGACGTCGGTGCCGGGCAGTGTGCCGCCCGTGCAAACCCTGACTCGCGTGCAAGGCCTGCCCGACAGCAGCGTGCGCTCCAATCCGCACAAGTACCTGATCGAAACCAACCCGGTGCTGACCGACCTCAAGCAGTTCATGAGTTCGGATTACCTGCTGGGCAAACTCGGTTACGACCCGGACAAAGCCACCAAACGCCTGGGCGATGGCTTCTATGAGCAACGGCTGATTCAGCAAGCGGTGGTGGAACGCACCGGCAAGCGCTTCATTGACGGCCAGACCTCCAATGAAGACCTGTTCAAGCACCTGATGAACAACGCCATCACCAGCAAGGACCAGCTCAATTTATCCGTTGGTGTGACCTTGAGTGCGCAGCAAGTCGCGGCGTTGACGCACGACATCGTCTGGCTTGAAGAACACGAAGTGAACGGAGAGAAGGTGCTGGTACCGGTGTTGTACCTGGCCCAGACCAACAATCGCCTGGCCCCCAACGGTGCATTGATCGAGGGCACCGACGTCAAACTGATCGCCGGTGAAGACCTGCAAAACGCCGGCACCCTGCGTGCCAGCAACAACCTGACGGCCGCCGCGGGCAACAACCTGGTCAACAGCGGCCTGATCGAAGCGGGCAACCGCCTCGACTTGCTGGCCGGCAATGACATCGTCAACAAGTCGGGGGGGATCATCAGCGGGCGTGATGTGTACCTGGTGTCGGTCAACGGTGACATTCGTAATGAACGCACGGTGACCGAGGGCGGTTTCTCCAACCGTGGCTATACCCAGAGCCGCGAGTATCTGGACAGCGAGTCCCGCATCGAGGCCAAAAATGAGTTGGGCTTCGATGCCGGACGCGACTTCAAAAACATTGGCAGCGTGCTGACCAGTGGCGCCGATATGCGCATCGAAGCCGGACGCGACGCGAGCATCGTGGCGGTGGAGCAACACAACGCCGACTTCACCGGCACCCGCAGCAACAGCGTGGTCCAGGGCGGATCAATCGTGACGGCGGGGCGCGACTTCGTGGTCAATGCCGGGCGTGACGTGACCGTCGTGGCCAGCCAGATCGACGCCCGTCGCAACGTGGAAATGAGCGCGACACAGGATCTGCTCATTTCCTCCGGCGCCGATGAAAGCCACTCCTACTACAAGTCGAAGAAGGTCACGGCCCAGGAAGATCACATCAAGCAGGTCGGCAGTTCGATCACCGCAGGCGGCAAGGCCGGGTTCACCTCGGGCAACGATCTGACGGTGGTGTCGAGCCGTATCAGCGCGGGCGATGAGGCCTATCTGGTGGCGGGTGACGACCTGAACGTACTGGCGGCCGAAGACTATGACTACTCACTCTACGACAAGAAGAAAAAGGGCAGCCTGGGGCGCAAGGAAACCCGTCGCGACGAGGTCACCAAAATCACCCACATCGGCAGCAGCATCAGCAGTGGCGGTGACTTGACGCTGGTCAGCGGGGGGGATCAGCGTTATCAGGTTGCCAACCTCAACGCCGGCAAGGACCTGACCATCAGCAGTGGTGGCGACCTGACGTTTGAAAGCGCTACTGACCTGCGTCAGGAAAGTCACGAGAAGAGCAAAAGCAGCCTGGCCTGGAACGAGGCCAAGGGCGCTGGTACGACCGATGAGACGGTGCGCCAGAGTCATCTGGTGGCAGCGGGCGACATGGTCATCAAGGCCGCCGGCAAGATTCAGATCGACGTCAAGGAGGTCAACCAGCAAACGGTCGCCCAGAGCATCGACGCCATGGTCCAGGCCGACCCGCAACTGGCGTGGCTCAAGGACATGCAGGCCAGGGGCGATATCGACTGGCGCATGGTCAAGGAGGTGCATGACCAGTTCAACTATGAAAGCTCTGGCATGGGCATGGGCGCGGCGATTGTGGTGGCGGTGGTCGTCACCGTGTTGACCGCAGGGGCTGCGAGCGCGTGGGTGGGCGGCATGGCGAGTGCGACGGCGGGCTCGGGTTCGGCGATGGCCGCCGCCGGGGTCGCAGGCACGGCGACGGCAGGGGTGAGCGCCGGCTTCGCGAACCTGGCCGTCACCGCAGCGATCACGTCCATGGCCAGTACCGCAGCGGTCAGTGCGATCAACAACAAAGGCAACCTGGCCGATGTGCTCAAGGAGGTGCTCTCCCCGGAAAATCTCAAGGGCTACATCACTTCGGCGATTATCGCTGGCGCCGGTTCCTACACCAGCGGCTGGGGGAAGGAGCTGGGGCCTGAAGGTAATTTGATCACCAAAAACGTCAATGAGCGGCTCAAGGCTTATGCCGTCAATACCGCCCTGAAGGGCTTGCTCACCGGTGATGATAATGCCAAGTCGTGGCTGACCATCGCCGGCACCGGTGCGCTGGGGGAATTCTATGAGTACTCGACGGGGCGCGGTCCAGACATTCGGCCGGGTGTGGACCGTGCGGGCGGTCCTGCGTTTGTCGAACTTCTTGACGGGTTGGTCCCCAGGGAGTGGATTGACGGTGTGTTGCGCGAGGGCAAGAACATTGGCCTGAACACAGAGTGCAGTTCGATGCTGGCGGTGTGTCACGGAACGCTGATCAGCAATATCGCAAACCAGGTGCCTGGCATGAACGCCTTCGCCACGCTGCACGATACCTGGATGAACAAGGTCATTCTCAGCAAGCTGATGGACTTGAGGGCTGCGGGGATTCTTAATCCCAAGGCTGGCATGACCCTCTTCGAAAACCTCGGCACCATGCCACCGGCGCTGGTGGTCAACTACGGTGCGCTGTATGACAAGTACCGGCCATTGATCGAGCAGACCAAGCGCGAAGCGAAAAACTGACGCCCCCTCACGCTCCCGCTCAAGACCCCTTGAGCGGGAGCGTGGGATTGTCGCCTCGGCAGGTTCGTAACCTGCGGGAAAACCCTGTTCGCTCTCGAACAAAATCGCACTCAAAGATTGACGTCAGAATAGTGGCAACTTAATATCGCGCCACTATTTTGATATCACCTCCTGCCTCTCGTGCTGTCGTACGACTCTGGCCCTTCCCTGGCCGCCAGCGTGACCTATGCCATTACCTGAAAGACCGGACGTGCTGACCGCGCAGGCTTAGCAGCCCTTTGCTCGTGCGCGGATTTTTTCTTCTGATTTCCGCGATTTCGAGACCTTGAACATGGATGTGCGCCACCTGACCTTTCTGGCCAGTCAACCTGCTGCGGCTGTGAAAAGCCGTGAACGCTTTTTGGGCATGCCCAAGCGGGGGCTGGCATTCTTGCTGGCCAACGTCATGTTCTGGCAGCCGACGTGGGCCCAGGCGGGTGGGATCGTGGTCAGCGCGCCGGGGACCAGCCTGGGGCAGGCGGGCAATGGCGTGCCGATCGTCAACATCGCGACGCCCAACGCCAGTGGTCTTTCGCACAACAAATTCCATGACTACAACGTCGGCGCCAACGGGCTCATCCTCAACAACGCCTCGACCCAGACCCAGTCAACCCAGTTGGGCGGAATCATCGTTGGCAACCCGAACCTCAAGCACAGCGGCGCAGCGCAAATCATCCTCAACGAAGTCAACGGTGGCAGCCCCAGCCAGTTACGCGGCTACACCGAAGTGGCCGGGCAATCGGCCCGCGTCATTGTCGCCAACCCCTACGGCATCAGTTGCAACGGTTGCGGTTTCATCAACACCCCACGCGTCACGCTGACCACCGGCAAACCGGTGCTGGACGGCGGTCGCCTCGATCATTTCCAGGTCGATCAGGGCAGCGTCACCGTTGACGGCCCGATGCTGAACGCGACCAACGTCGACCGTTTTGAAATCATCACCCGCAGCGCCAAAATCAACGCCGAGATCCAGGCCAAAGACCTGAGCATCATTGCCGGTCGCAACGACGTCGATGACCAAACCCTCAAGGCTACGGCACGGGCCAATGACGGCAGCGCGAAACCACAACTGGCCATCGACTCCTCGGCGCTGGGGGGTATGTACGCGGGGGCGATCAAACTGGTCGGCACCGAGGCCGGCGTGGGCGTAAAGCTCGACGGCAAACTGATCGCCAGTGGCGGCGATATTCAGCTCGATGCTAACGGTCACCTGCGCATGGCCGACACCTCGGCCAGCGCGGCGGTCAAGGTGAACGCCGCCAGCCTTGAGGTTAAGGGACGGGTCTACGGCACTGCACTGGACGTCACGGCCCAAGGCGATGTGACCAACCACAACACCCTCGCGGCCCGTGACAGCATCACGCTGAGCAGCGGTGGGCAACTGACCAACAACGGCGTCATCGAGGCGGGGGTTAACGCCGATACCAGCCGCAATGCCAGCGGCGATGTCAGCCTCGACACGCAAAACCTGAGCAACCGCAACAGCGTGCTCGCCAGCCGCAACCTGACCGTCAACACCACGCAAACCCTGGACAACCAGGGCGGTACGCTGAGCGCGCAACAGCGCCTCAACCTCACGGCCGAAACCCTCAACAACCAGAACAAAGGCCGGGTGCTCAGTGCCGAACGCCTGGACCTCAACGCTCGGAAACTGCTCAACAACCAGGGCCAGATCACCAGCAACGGCGCACTCGATGCAACCCTCGGCCACGTGAACAACAACAGCGGCGAGCTCAACGGCCTGACCACCGCCACGTTGCGCGTGGCCTCGCTGGATAACATCGCGGGCCTTATCAATGCTGGCGAGTTGCTGGACATCACCGCCAGCGGCCTGCTGAACAACCAGAGCGGACAACTGAGCGCCCCGCGCATCCGGCTCAATGCCGCAGACCTGGACAACCGCCAGCGTGGTTCGATCAAGAGCCAGGGCGTGCTGGACGTCACCGTCAGCGGTCACCTGAACAACCAACAAAAGGGCCGCCTGGAAGCCAAAGGCGCGTCGCAGATCACCGCTGGCAGCCTCGACAACAGCGACGCCACGCTGGGCAGCGACACCGACCTGACGTTGAAGGTCGCGGGTACTCTGACCAACGTCGACGGCAACATTTCCAGCGCCGGCACCACCCGGCTCACTGGCGGTACGCTGAACAACCGCGAGGGCCAGGTGAGCGGCGATAACGCGCTGAACATCAACCTCAGCGGCGCACTGGACAACCGCAACGCGCTGCTCGGCTCCGGCAAACAGGTGGACATCACCGCCGCCAGCCTCGACAACCGCGACGGCGGCAGCCTGGTCAGCGATAACCGCCTGACCACCCACATCAGCGGCCTGCTGGATAACCGCAACAAGGGCGACATCATCGCCAAGGGAGTCGTCGACCTGCACGCCGGCAGTGTCGACAACCGTGGCGGTCAATTGACCGGCAAGGACCTGCTGACCCTCACCAGCGACTCGGTGGACAACCGTGGCGGCGAGATCCGCGCCGACAAGGACCTGCACCTGTCGGTCGGGCACCTGAATAACGCTGACAAAGGTCTGGTCAGCGGCAAGGCGGGCGTCGACTTCACCGGCAAGCGTCTGGATAACCAGCAGGGGCAGTTCACCGGCACCGGCCTGGTGACCCTCAACGCAGCCGAAGTCAACAACGGCCAGGGCCGCATCTCCAGCCTGAGCGACTTGAACGCTGAAATCACCGCCCTGAAACAGCAGGGCGGCTCCCTGTTTGCCAGCGGCAACCTGACGCTGACCGGCGCCAGCCTGGATAACGGCAAGGGCGGTTTGGTAGGCACCACAAAAGCGCTGAAACTTACCGTCGGCGACATCGACAACCGGGGTGGCGAGATCTCCTCCAGCCGTGGCCTTAACGTGAAAGGCCAGCGCCTGGACAACAGCGACGGCGGCAAAGTGCTCGGCACCACCGACCTGGAACTGAAGGTCGCGCAGGTGATCAACCAGAGCAAAGGCCTGATCCACGCCAACGGCATTGCCAGCCTCAAGGGCAACCGGCTGGACAACCTCGGCGGCAAGTTCGACAGCCTGAGCGCGCTGGACATCACCCTCGACGATGCGCTGGACAACGGCCAAGGCCTGATCAGCAGCGAAGGCCAATTGACCGTCACCACCGGCCGCCTGGACAACAACACCGGCCGTCTGAGCAGTGCGGGCGCGCTGTCGCTCACCAGCCGTGGTGTGGTGCTCAATCAGGGTGGCTCGATCAGCACCAATGGTGCATTGACGCTCAACAGCGCCAGCCTCGACAACCGCCAAAAGGGCGTGATCTCGGGCAAAACCGCCAATCAGGTCACGACCGGGCATTTCGACAACCGCCAGGGCGGGCGTCTCACCAGTACCGGGACCCTCAACCTCACCGCAGGCCAGGTCGATAACGCCACCGGCCGCATCGCCAGCGATCTGGCGTTGACGGCCTCGGTGACGGGGCTGGATCAGCAGGGTGGGGAGTTGTTCAGCAAATCCGGGTTGAGCCTGGATTTGAACCACGGCCAGTTGAACACCCAGGGTGGTTTGATCAACGCCTCGGGCAACCTGTTGCTGAAAAACCTTAACGGTGTGAACAACCAGAAGGGTGAAATCTCCAGCCAGCAGGCCTTTACCCTGGCCGCGCAACAGTTGGATAACAGCGGTGGCACACTGCTCAGCGATCACGCCCTGACCCTGCGCATCAACCAGAAACTGGACAACCTCAAGGGTGTGATCAGCGCGGCCGCACTGGACAGTCGCAGCCAGACGCTGGACAACACGGACGGTCTGATCAGCAGCCACGGCCGCCTCGAACTGCTGACTGACAGCACCCTCACCAACCAGCGCGGTAGCCTCATCGGCGACGGTGCCTTGCTGTTAACCGCAGGCACTCTGGATAACCGCGATGGCGTTATTTCCGGCAAAGGCGACATCACGGCGACCCTGAAACACCTGGACAACCAGCACGGCAAACTCATCAGCACGCGTGCGCTTAACCTTGGCGCGGCTTCTGTGGACAACCGTCAGGGCGGTCTGTTGGGGGCAACCCAGGCGCTGACCCTCAATGTTGACGCACTCGACAACCGTGGCGGTGAGCTCTCCAGCCATGCCGACCTGAACGTCATCGGCAAGACCTTCGACAACCGTGCAGGTCACGTCTCCAGCTTGAAGAACACGCGCGTTGAACTCAGCGGTGAGCTGGACAACAGCGAAGGACGACTCAGCAGCGAAGGCACACTGAACGTCGACGCCGGTCAACTGATCAACACCAAGGGCAGCCTCTCCAGCGCCGGTGACCTGACGCTCAACAGCGTGGGGCGTGTCGATAACCAGGGTGGCGAACTGGTCACCAATGGCATGTTGAAACTCGACAGCGCCAGCCTCGACAACCGCCAGCAGGGCAGCATCAGCGGCAAAGGCCCGGTCATCGTCACCACCGGCGCTTTCGACAACAGCCAGAAGGGCCAACTAGCAGCAACACCCTGGACCTCAACGCCGCTCAAGTAACCAATCAGGACGGCGGACGGATCGGCAGCGATGGCGCGTTGACCGCCAAGGTTTCCGGCCTCGATCAACAGGGCGGCAAGCTGTTCAGCCTGAGCACCCTGAGCCTGGATTTGAATCACGGCCAGTTGAACAACCAGAACGGCTTGATCAACGCACCCGGCAGCCTGCTGCTGACCCGTCTCAACGGTGTGAACAACGACGGCGGTGAAATCTCCAGCGCCGAGGCCTTCACCCTGGCCGCCAAAAGCCTCGACAACAGTAACGGTAAACTGCTGAACAATCAGGGCCTGACCCTGCGCATTGCTGAGCTGCTGACCAACACCAAAGGCCTGATCGGCGCCGCCAAACTGGACATTCACGCCGCCAACCTGAACAACGATGGCGGCACCCTGACCAGCCGCAGCGACCTGGACGTGGGCGTCGTCCAGGAACTGAACAACCTCAATCAGGGCCAGATCAGCGCTGCACAAGACCTCACCCTCAACACGTTGCTGCTGAACAACCACAACAGCCGCGTGCTGGCGGGCAACGGCCTGACCCTGAACGCGTCTCACGTCGACAACAGCACCCAAGGCCTGATCAACAGCCTGGGCACGTTGAACATCACCGCCAGTGGGCTGGATTCCAGCGACCGCGGCGAAGTGTCGGCCAAGGGCGACATCCATCTGGACCTCAAGTCGTTGGTGCAAAACGGTGGCCGCGTGCTCGGTGAAAAAGCCGTCACCCTGGACCTCGCCGGCAACGATTTCGACAACCGCAACGGCCTGCTCAACGCCAAAGGTCCGCTGACCCTCAAACGCCTGCATGACCTGCGTAACCAGGGCGGCGAAATCTCCAGCACCCAAAGTTTCACCGTGGCCGGCCAGGCGCTGGACAACACGGGCGGCTCGCTCATCAGCAACGAGCAACTGACCCTCAACGGTACGCAGTTGATCAACCGGGGCGGGCTGATGTCCGGCTTGAAAGGGCTGACGGTAACCGGCGCCAGCCTCGACAACAGCTACAGCGGTTCGCTCTCCAGCCGCAACGGCAACCTGGGCGTGGACCTGAGCGGCAACCTGCTCAACACCTTCGGCGGCGGCTTGGCCGCTCAGGGCAACCTCAGCGTCTCGGGTACGTTTTTGGACAACAGCAACAAAGGTGTCTTGAGTAGCGGCGGCGGGCAAACGCTCGACCTGAGCACAGGCATCAACAACAGCCAGGAAGGCCTGATCAGCAGTGGCGCGGGGCTGGTCATCAACACCCACACCCTGACCAACGCCAACGCCACGATCAACGCCCAGCAGGCGATCACCCTCAATGCCGGCGACCTGGACAACAGCCTCGGCAAACTGCTCGGCAATGGCGCCATGACCCTGGCGCTGCACGGCGCGCTCGACAACAGCGAAGGCAAAGTTGCCAGCGAAGGTCCGCTGCTGATCAGCGGCGCAACCGAGGTCAAAAACCGCATTGGCGAACTGGGCAGTAAAAAAGCACTGACCCTGCGCACCCTCAGCCTGGACAACAGCGGCGGCACCCTCGCGGCAAACGATGCCCTGATTCTCAAGGCGTCGGGCACCGTGCAGAACAGCGCCAAAGGCCTGATCCACAGCCAAAACGCAGACGTCAGCATCGAAGCGGCCAGCCTGCTCAACAACGGCGGCGCGATCCAGAGCCAAAGTGGCCTGACCCTCGACATCAGCGGCGACTTCAACAACCAGCTCGGCAAGGTGATCGCTCAAGCCGGCGACGTCAGCGTCAAAGCCGCCAACATCGACAACCGCGGCGGGGTGCTCACCAGCCTCAAGGGTGCCCTTGAGGCGCGCACCGTCGGCGTGTTGCGCAACGGCTATGAAACCAACACCCGCCAGGGCGGCCTCATTCAAGCCCAGCGCCTGAACCTGCAAGCCCTGACCCGTCTGGACAACGCAGGCGGGCGACTCTCGGCGCAGGCCGGCGACAGCGTCATCAACAGCGCTGACGTCGACAACCGCAACGGCAGCCTCTACGCCACGGACCTGACCAAGGTTACCGCGGGCACGTTCGACAACAGCAACGGCCAGGTCGGCGGCAACCGCATCGAACTGGGCCTGAGCGGCGCCCTCATCAACCGCAATGGCCTGATCGAAAGCGACGGCACCTTGGCGGTCAACGCGGCGAGCGTCGATAACCAGGACGGCAAACTGCGTGCACTGGGCAAGACCGGCAAAACCGAGTTTGAGATTGGTGGGGTGTTTGATAACCGCAATGGGGTGTTGGAAACCACCAACAGCGACCTGGTCCTGGCGGCTGGCAGTTTCGAAAACAACGAGGGGCAACTGCTGCATTTGGGTGACGGCAACTTCGGGGTGTCGATGGCCAACGTCACCGGTGCCGGTGGCCGCATCGTCACCCGTGGCGGCCTGACCCTGAACGCCGACAGTTGGACCAACACCAGCGTCATCCAGGCCGGTCGACTGTACGTCAACGTCGACAACTTTGTTCAAACCGCCACCGGGCAACTGCTGGGCTCGACCTTGTTCGAAGGCCGTGGCGTGAACTGGACCAACGACGGTTTACTCGCCAGCGACGGTGACCTGCACCTCACCCTCAGCGGTGCCTACAGTGGCAACGGTCGGGTCAACAGCGTCGACAAGCTGACCTTCAGCGCCGCGAGCCTGAACCTCACCAAAGACGCTGCTATTGCGGGCGGTGGCCCGAGCAGCCTCAACATCAGCGGCCCGATCATCAACTACGGCCGCATCACTTCAGATAACGATCTACAGATCGACAGTGCCTCGCTGAGCAACTTCGGTACCCTTGGCAGCAGCCAAAAACTCACGCTCAACACCCCTGAACTGCTCAATCAGAATGGCCTGATCTTCAGCGGCGCCGATATGCAGGTACGCGCCAACCGACTGACTAACCGCTTTGGCGATATTTACAGTTCGGGTGGTTTTACCGTTGCGAAAAATGCGGCAGGTGCGAGGGCGGATGTAGTCGAGAATATCTCTGGCACGATTGAGAGTGCTGGGGATATGCGCTTGTTGGCGACTTCGATTACCAATCGCAAGGATGTGCTGACGTTCAAGCAGGAACACATTGAAAGTTATATCACTCATAGCTGTTCGCATTGTGATGGGGCGTGGAATGTTTGGTATCACGTTGATGAAATATATGAGCGAAAAGTAGTTGATGACTCTGCCGCTGCGTACCTTACGTCCGGAGGTAATTTCGATGCCCAGGGTGTGAACTTCCTGAATGAATACAGTGCTGTGTCAGCAGCTAAAAATATCAGCATTAAGGCTGATACGGTCAAGAATGAGGGTGTTAATCTCGGTACAGTCCACTATTTTAGCCGCTACAAGAACCCTGACGATGTAGAACCAGGTCATATCTATCTTGGTTTGATCGCTCCAGGGGGGGCGGTTAATGAATACAATAAATACAACTCGAAGTATGTCTCGCAGTATCGTCAGTCTGATGGTAGTTATTTCTATCAAGTGTTAAGTGGCAGGAGTTCAGCGCTGAACCCCTACTATGACCCTGCCAAAAATCTACCAGTGCCCACTGCTGTGACCGGGTATGGTGTGTTTGAATCGAAACAGGATAGTTCTGATACGGTATCCAATAATGCTGTAATACAGTCCGGCGGCAGTATTAAAATTACTGCAAGGACCCAGTTGAATAATAACGTCAAAAAAATCAATGCACCTATCGTTACCAGCGATAGCAAAGTTGATGCAACAGGCGTCAAACGCGCAACCACACCGTTTATTTTTGTGCTCAACAGCCAGCTTCCCCCCGACCTGGCCCACCAGCGCGTCGACCCCCTGACACTGCCAGGCTTCGTCATCCCGCAAGGCCAGAACGGCCTGTTCCGTCTCAGTGAAAAAACCGCCAACACAGGCACCGCAACGGCGACCACCACGGCCCCGCAAAACTGGACCCTCGGCGGCGCGACGCTGGGCCCGATCCAGCGCCAGCAGGACCTGCCCGCTACGCTGACGCGGCCTATCGAGATCGATAAGGCCGCAACCGTAGCGGCCAGTGATCGGCAATTGACCCCGACCACGCGTACGGCTGCCGGCATCGACGCCGCCCCGTCGGTGCTCACCCCGATCGCGCCGGCCGATCTGCCCTCGACCGGCCCGGTGTTGCCCACCCACACTCGCGCTGCCGACACCTCCGGCCAGCCCGCCGTGGGCGTGACCCCGCTGGTTTCGATTGACCCGCCGCACGATCAGAGCATCGCCCGCGTCACCGGTTTGCCCGACACCCACGTGCCGGTCAAATCCCATAACTACCTGATCGAAACCAACCCGGTCATCACCGACCTCAAGCAATTCATGGGCTCGGACTACCTGCTGTCCAACCTCGGTTACGACCCGGACAAAGCCGTCAAACGCCTGGGCGACGGTTTCTTCGAACAGCGCTTGGTGCAACAAGCGGTGGTCGCCCGCACGGGCCAGCGGTTCCTCGACGGCATGACCAACAACGAGGACATGCTGCGGCACCTGATGGACAACGCCATCGCCAGCAAAAAAGAACTCAACCTCTCGGTCGGCGTAAACCTCACCTCCCAGCAGGTCGCGGCCCTGACCCATGACATCGTCTGGCTCGAAGAAGCCGTGGTCAGCGGCGAAAAAGTCCTGGTGCCGGTGTTCTACATGGCCCAGGCCAACAACCGCTTGGGCCCGACCGGGGCACTGATCCTGGGGCAGGACGTCTCGATCATTGCCGGCAAGGACCTGAACAACTCGGGCACCCTGCGCGCCACCCGAAACCTCACCGTCAACGCGGTGAACGACGTGGTCAACACCGGGCTGATGGAAGCCGGTAACCGCCTCGACGTGCTGGCCGGCAACGACATCGTCAACCGCAATGGCGGGATCATCAACGCCGCCGACGTGAACCTGTCGGCCGTGATGGGCGACGTCGTCAACCAGCGCAATGTCACCCATGTCGACGGTAAGAACGGCAAGTGGACCTGGACCGACAGCTTTGTCGACAACGCCGCGCGCATCGAGTCCGCGAACAACCTGAACATTCAGGCTGGGCGCGACTTCAACAGCCTGGGCGGCGTGATGAGCAGCCGTGCGGACCTGACCATCAACGCCGGTCGTGACGTGAACATCGGCGCAGTTGAATCCCTGAACAGCATGACCGACGGCCGCGACCACCGCAGCTCGTCCATCGAACAGCTCAGCTCGCAACTCACGGCCGGCCGCGACCTGCGCATCGACACGGCCCGCAACCTGCTGGTGGCCGCCAGCGACCTGAGCGCGGGCCTGGGCATGGACCTGTCCGCAGGCGCCAACGTGCTCATCACGGCGGCAGCCAACGAAAACCACTTCTACGAAAAAGGCCACGTCGCCAAACGCCAGACCGACCATGTCGAACAACAGGCCTCCGTGCTGCGCGCCGGCAACGGCCTGAACATCGCGGCGGGCGAAAACCTCACGCTGGTCGCCAGCAAACTGGACGCCGGCCAGGACGCCTACCTGGTCGCGGGCGAACAACTGGAACTGCTCGCCGCGCAAGACAACGACTATTCGTTGTACGACATGAAGAAAAAAGGCAGCTGGGGCGCCAAGAAAACCCAACGCGACGAAGTCACCCAAGTCACCAACGTCGGCACCGAAATCAAAACCGGCGGCGACCTGCTGCTGGCCAGCGGTGGAAACCAGAAGTACCAGGTGGCGAAACTGGAAAGCGGCAAGGACCTGACGCTGGACAGCGGTGGCGCGATCACCTTTGAAGGGGTGAAGGATCTGCATGATGAGAGCCATATCAAGAGTGACGGCGATCTCGGTTGGTACACCGCTGAAGGGCGCGGTCGTACTGACGAAACACTGCGTCAGAGCAGCCTGATTGCAAAAGGCAAACTGACGATCAAAGCCGTCGAAGGCTTGAACATCGACATCAAACACATCGACAAGAAAACCGTCAGCGAGACCATCGACGCCATGGTCCAGGCCGACCCACAACTGGCTTGGCTAAAAGAAGCCGAGAAACGCGGGGATGTGGATTGGCGGCAGGTCAAGGAGATCCACGAGAGCTTCAAGTACGAGAGCTCGGGACTCGGGGCGGGGGCCAAAATTATCATCGCGATCCTGATGGCTTTCATCATGGGGCCGGCTGGTTTGGCTTTGGTTGGAGCCACGGCACCCGGTGCAATTGCGATCAGCCTGGCGACTACGGCGGTCACCAGCACGATTAGCAACAAAGGAAATCTGGGCGCCGCATTCAAAGAAACAGTCAGCACCGACAGCCTCAAAAGCGCCGCCATCGCGGGTGTCACTGCGGGTGCTCTGGAATACGCTGATACCAACTGGTTTGGTGGTGCCGAGAAGGCAGGTGCGGCCACCAATGCCGCCCAGCCCGTAACCGGACCAACGCTGGCGAATACCAGTGCCTCAAAAGAGATTTTCAAGTGGAGCACGGCGGGTGATGCGGCGCTTCGAGTCAGTGGACGTGCACTGATCACCAGTGGTGTATCCACGGCTATCCGTGGCGGCAGCTTCAGCAGCAATTTCGGTTCGGCCTTACTCGGTGAGGCTGGCAATATGGCCATGGCCACCGGGTTTAACTGGGTTGGCGATACGATCAAGTTCCCAGACGGCAGCATGCAGAAGATTCTGGCGCATGCCCTGATGGGAGGCTTGCTTGCCAAGGCAACGGGCGGCGACTTCAAGACCGGCGCGGCAGCGGCTGGCTTGAATGAGGCACTTGTTACGAAGCTGGCTGATTTTGCTGATGGCAACCGTGACCTTCACCTGATGCTTTCGCAGTTAACCGGGGTGGCGGCTGCCGCTGCGGTTGGTGGGGATTTGGAGCAGGGGGCTCAGGTTGCACAGAACGCGACTAAGTACAATTACCTAAATCACACTGAAAACAAAGAGCGTATTGAGGCGGAAAAAAGCTGTAATGAAGGTGATCAGCAAGCCTGTGGACGTCGAGATCAGCTTAATCAGTTGGATTTGAGTCGAGATAAGGCGCTATGGACTGCGTGTAAGGGAGCCTCTACTAGCGACAACTGTATTGCCGCTCGTATTGCAGCGAGAACGGCAGAGTTTGATCTTCTTCGTCACCAAAGTACTTCAGACGTGAGAGAGCTTTCCCTTCAGGTGATGAAAGATCCTGATTTGGCTAGGTACACCATCGAGTCTGAGCTGCGCAGCATACGAATCCTCAATGATTATGTGAACAGTGAGTTATCTTCGAGTCTTGGGGGAGAGCTGTTATCTACGATTGCGGACTACCTGCCCTTTGTCGGAGCGGGCAAAGGTTATGTTGAAGCCAAGTCAAACTTAGACTATATCGTTGCCTCAATTGGAGTGCTACCGTTCGGTAAAGCTGTTCCTGATGTATTTTTAGCCGTTAAAGGGCTACTGAAGGAAGGTAAGCTTAAGGAAGCAGATGCACTGATTTCTGAGTTGGCAAAGTCAGGTAGAGACTTTGTTGCGCCAGGGATGAGTCGTCCATTTAGGTTGATAAATCCAGAGTTTCCACCGAGTAAAAGTGTTGTTGATGCCATGGGGAGCGAGAGAATAAAAAATATGATGCGGTGTAATAGCACCGACTGCTCGGAAATCGCCGATAAATTGCTTGATGCTGCGGGTGGGAAAGGAAAAATCATTGAGGTTAAACCGTCACGCCCTGGAGCGTTGACGGTGTTCGAAAATGGAGCTGAAGAGTCGGGACAGTATTATCATCAGGTTTATACTGACGGGAGATATGTGTACGACCCACGGCTGTCATCGAGCCCAATACCCAAGGGTGATTGGGAGCAGCATATTAAGGGGATCAATCCTGAAGGGGTTAGTATTTCTGATAAGACAGGAGGTTTGCGATGAGTGCTGCAAAAATAACTGATACAGAGGGTGGGCTCTTAAATGTACTGGGCAAGTTAGGAGTCATTGAATGGAGGAAGTATCAGCAGCGTTATCCTAAAGTATGGGATGGGATGTCATATTCTCGTGAAAATAGAACATCTTATCCACCATTTGTCTCATTCAGATTCGTCTCTGAGGGAGAGGTGTCAATGTGTGCATTGGCCAAGGTTGTATCGGAATATAAAGGAAAGGTCGAATGGGTGCTGGTCGGACGTAAGCGTGATGGTCTTCCAGGTATTAATTGGACTATTGGTCCTGCTCGAATGTTCGAAATTTGTTATAAGGCATGTAAGGTTGATATGTCAGTGTCTCAGTATTTGGCTGAGTATGACCCGGAATTTAGTAGGGCTGCCTATGAGGATTTTGGTGGGCTGGAGGAATATATAAAAAAATCTTTACTTTCGGATATTTGAGTGTGTATGTGGCGATTTGTTTGGGAAGAGGGGGTATCCATTCGTAGGCGCTCATTAGTGTCCAGTTGGCCGAATATTATTGAATGGTGGAGGTGTGTTCGGTTTTTTGGTAGTGCGTTATTAAATGACAGTTTCCGCTGCTGTACGAAAATCTATTTATTTGATTGTGATGAGGGCGGATCTATCTGTTTGCAGGCTAGTGAAGGGGGCAGGTAGTGCATGCAACCTCTCGGTCGGCGTGACCCCTCACCTCCCAGCAGGTAGCGGCCCTGACCCATGACATCGTCTGGCTCAAAGACGCCGTGGTCAGCGGTGAAAAAGCCCAGGTGCCGGTGTTTTACATGGTCCAGGGCACAACGGGTGAGGGTGGGTAATTACAGGATCTCCAGTCAGTAGCGCTCAATGAATTGGGCAGATTTCGCTTTACCGCTTTTTGTATCAAGTACAGCCACTTCCCTTCTCGTACCTCAACAACGGCCAGGTGGTGAGCCAGTGTTTGGAGGCGATGCGAGACTCATAGATATCGCGCTTTTCCACTTCGAAGCGTGGGGTTGGTCTGAGGGTCAGGCCGAACAGGTCTTCAAGGCCTAGCGGTGCGCTGACTTCACAGGTGTCTTGGGCGGTGCGCCTGACCGCCACGGCGGTGGCGGTTTCGGGCCAGTGGCGCATGGCGTCGGTGGCCGAGCGGTAGGGGGCGTTGCCGTTGCGGGTGTGCATCCTGGCCTGGTTTTTTACCGACCATTCAACGGTTGGGTGCAAGGTGTGCAGGATGGCTTCGAGTCGGTGGTCTTCGTCGGGGGTGGCTCGGGCGGGGTCAAACCACAGGACATCGACGTCGCCCGTCAGTGGCGACGCCGCGCGGCCATGCAGGTGGTCCCACACGGCGTTCCTGACAAACCCGGCACCGACCCAGCAATCGGGTAGGTTCAAGGAGCGGACCACTCCCAGAAGTGGCCACCTCACCGGGTCATTCAAGAGAAGGGCCTGGATGCGTGCAATCTCGTTCATCCCTCATTCTAAGAGCCCGGGTGCTTAAGGCAACAGGCCTGATGGAGGACGATTGAGGCCTGTGCATCGTTTCATACGGTTGTTTTTGCCTTATAGACGTCAGGGGCAACTCGCCGTAAACCCCGCCCCAGAGCCTTCCATTCCCCGGCGTCCAAACAGCTTATTGACGCCAATATGACGGCAACATACCATCGCGCCACTATATTGATATCACTTGTCGTCTCGAGGGATCGAACATGTATTTACTCACCCTCGGGAAGAGGCTGTGTGTCGCTTTACCCTGTCTGTTGCTTGCCTTGCAGGCCTACGCCGCACCGACGCCCGGCGAGCAGGATCTGATTCGTGACCGTCAGGATCGCTTGCTCGAAGAGCAGCGTCGACGGCTCGAAGAACTCAAGGAATTGCCCGGCAAGCAAACGGTGCCCACGGCGCCCGCAGGGCCTGCCGACACGCGTTGTTTTCCAATCACGGACATCGAACTCAAGGGCGCCGACAGCTTGTCGGTCGGTGAGCGCGAGCGGCTGATCAAGCCTTACATCGGCCAGTGCCTGGGCGTGACCCAGCTCAATGATTTGCTCAAGGTCATCACCGATTACTACCTCGAAAAAGGCCTGGTCACCAGCCGTGCGTACTTGCCACAGCAGGACCTGTCCTCGGGGCATTTGAGTGTAATGGTGGTCGAGGGCAAGCTTGAAGGCCTCAAGGGCGTCGAGGGCAGCAAGCTCTCTGACCGGGAGTTGTCCATGGCGTTTCCCGGCAAGACCGGTGAGTTGGTCAACCTGCGGGAAATCGAGCAGCTTGTGGACCAGTTGAACCGCTTGCCGTCCAATCAGGCGCAGATGGAGTTGTCGCCGGGCAAGAACGTGGGCGGCAGCGAAGTGTTGGTCAAGAACACTCCGAAAAAGCCTTGGCGCGCCAGCCTGTCGCGCAACAACGATGGCCAGCGCAGCACCGGCGAGCAGCAGTGGGGCACCACGCTGGACTGGGACAGCCCGTTGGGGCTGGCGGATCAGTTGTCGTTGCGCGGCGGTCACGATGCGATGACCGATCACCAGCACACTTCCAACAACGCGATGCTCGCCTACAACGTGCCGTGGGGCTGGTGGAACTTCAGTTACAGCTACAACCAGAGTGAATACCGCTCCCAGACGCCGTCCAACGGCTATAACTTCAAGCTGACCGGCGACAGCGAAATCCATTCGCTGCGCGCCGAGCGGGTTATCCACCGCGACGCCGTCAGCAAGACGTCGTTGAGCACCGGCCTGACGTACCTGCGCACCAACAACTTTGTCGAAGACAGCAAGCTCGACCTGAGCAGCAACCGGTTGAGCGAATCGCAGTTCGGCTTTAACCACGGGCGGCGCATCGGCGGGGCGTTCGTCAACATTGACCTTGGCACGCAGAACGGCATCGGCGCGTTCGATGCTCAGGGCAACGGTCATCCAAAACCGGGCCAATCCGACGCGCGTTACCGCAAATACACGGCCACCCTGAGCTACTTGCAGCCGTTCAAGCTGTGGGGTGAGTCCTTGAGTTTCAGCAGCCTTATGACCGGCCAGCGCAGCGAGGACGTGTTGTTCAGCCCGCAGCGCATGAGCCTTGGCGGGCAGTCGTCGATTCGAGGTTACAAGGATCAATCGCTGTCGGGTGACAGCGGTGGTTATTGGCGCAACGACCTGCGCTGGAGCCGTCCGGTGACCCTGGAATGGTTGCGGCCGGTATTCGCTGAATATGGCACCAGCCTGGGGTATGACCAGGGTGTGATTCGCAACAACCGCTACAACGATGATCAGCATGGGCGCGTCTCCAGCAACTCGCTGGAACTGTTTGCCCGTGGCGAACACGTGACCGCCAGTGTGACGTTTGCCCATTCTCTGGAGCGCCCGGATGCGCTGCCCGAGCGCGAAACACCTATCTACTTCCGTCTGGATCTGCTGATCTAGCCAGGTTGCGAACAAAAAAAGGCCAGCCCTCGATGATTTATCGAGGGCTGGCCTTTTGCGTTAAAGGGCTTTCGATCATTCACAGCCGCAGTGTTTTTCGGTCGGTTGGGCGTCGTAGCGGTCGTGGTGCCGCACCCATTCCATGATCTGTTCTTCGTTGCGGCCCTTGGGCGTCAGGTCCAGGTAGTTATAGGCGCCGACCAGCAGGTCCAGGCCTCGGGCGTACGTGGAGTAGGTGTGGAATATTTCGCCGGCGGGGTTGCGATAAAACACGCTGAGGCCGGGGAGTTCTTCTTCAGCACCGTCGGTTTTTTCGTAGTTGTAGGTGGCGGTGCCGGCGGCGACTTCAGCCGCTGTGGCCAGCACGCCGAAGTCGTGGTTGAAGTCACCCCCGGCCGATGACACCCATTCAAACTGCCAGCCCATGCGCCGCTTGAAGGCCTGGAATTGTTCGAAAGGTGCGTGGGAAACCGCCACCAGCGCGATGTCGTGATGGGCCAGATGCTGGTTGGCACCGTCGATGTGGTCGGACAGGAATGAGCAGCCAGGGCAGCCTTCGTCCCAGCCTTCCCCAAACATGAAGTGATAGACGATCAGTTGGCTGTTGCCGCCAAACAGGTCGGCCAGCGACAACCCGCCATTCTGACCCTGGAAGCGGTAGGGCTTGTCGACTTTTACCCAGGGCAATGCACGGCGTTCGGCGCTGAGTGTGTCCCGTTCCCGGGTGAAGGCTTTTTCGTGGAGCAAATGCTGCTGGCGGGCCGCGAGCCATTCTTCTCGGGACACGACCGGGTGCTGTTCGACGCTGTTCATGATGTTCCCTCCTGCGATGGTTGCCATGAATGTCTACACAGCCTAGTCGTTTGGCCGGGCGCTGAATCTACACGCCGCTGGTCGGTCATGGCGCCTCCCGCGAACTTTGCTGAACGCCTGCCCACAGCCCCTGTCACACCCTATGAAGGCATCTCACTCTGTGTGGAGGTTGAATCAGGATGGCTACTTACAACTGGGATTTGATTGAGCGACTGCTGCACGAAGTGCAGAACGGCGCCGGTCACAGCTTTACCCCGCGCCCTTATGCCGAGCAGCACGCGGCGGCGATGGCGGCGAAGGGTGAACCGATCGGCAACCTCGATGACTTGAAAGTCACGGCCACCGAGTACGAAAAGCTCCTGCTGGACCGTGGGTTCATCGTCACGCGCCCCGAGGATGAGGGCGGGAATGGCGAGAACTTTGTCCTGACCCCTCGTGGGGCCAGTTTGCTGAGCCTGCTGGACAGCAGCATTCCGGGCCACGATCACCCGCGGCAAGTGCTGGACGAGCAGGCGGATGCGCTGGATGAAGCGACGTTTGATGAAGTGGCGTCGACTGTGCAGATTGCTTGAGTGGGTTGATTGATCAGGTGGGTTGGGCCGTCTTGAGGCACTTCAAGGCGCTGAAATCACTGCGCACCTTGTCGATTTTCTTCAGCAACCGTTGGCGCTGCGACGGCGTGCTGTCGGCCATCACGTCCACTATCAGGCTGCGGGCCTGGGTTTCGGTGTTGGCATAAGCCTGGCGATAGGCTGGTGTCCACAGGGTTTCGCGGTTTACCAGCAGGGTTTCGATGCGCTGCGGGAAGTCGCTGGCCTGGCGTTGCGCCACGGCTGCGCTGAATTGCGCCTGCCAGTGGGCGCGGTTGGCGATCCATTGCTGATTCTGGCCGCCGAGGGCATTGGACCATGTCACCACGCGTTCTCGTTGGGAGGCAGACAATGGACCCAGCCAGTCGCTCAGGCGTTTTTCCATGCGTTCACCCCGTTGCGCGATTTGCTGCGCGAGTGGCGGTTTGACGTACTGGTCCTGGCGTTCTTGCAGGTCTTTGGCAAACGCCCGGTTCATCTCGTCGACTTGCTGATCGTTGAGCCCTTGCAGCAACTCGACGGTGGACGGCGTGATCTGCCGGGCGGTCTGGGCAATTGCCTGTTTGGCTTCCTGGGTGCGCAATTGCAGGGCATCGTCGTTGATCTGGTTGGTTTCGACCATGTGCTGCAAGCGGTCCAGCCAGGCGAGGTAACCGGGAAGTTGAGTGGTGCAGTGCCAACGGAGGTGTTCCTTGAGGCGGTCGTTGAACCAGCCTTTTTGCTCGCGGGTCATGTCCAGGTAGTCACTGAGCGACCATGGAATGATGACGTCGAGGTTGCGGTAGGCCAGGCCGACGCGGTTACACGCGCACAGCGTGAGGCTGAGCGTGGCGAGGAAAACGAGGCGTTTCAACCGGCGCGACATGGACAAAGTCCTTTCGAAGGCGTAGGTCCTGAATCTGAACGCAGGAAGATCCTGACGGTTCAGTCGATCTCGGTCTTAAAGGATAGGGGGCTTTTGTCGAACGTGACGGCAGTGTGTAGCGAGGGTGTTGCGGGAGGGTTCCAGTCCTAGCGTTTCGAGGCACGAAACGCTTAGGGACCAGGGTGACGCGAGAGGGTGTTACTTTTTGCCCAGCGTGATTTGCTTGGACGGGCCGAATGTCTGGCCGCTGACGCCTTTGGCAATTTGCTGGATCTCGCCGCCGGACTTGAGGAAAGCAGCAATCTGGTCGTTGATCGATTCGCTGGTTTCAACGGCTGGAGCTGGCTTTGCTTTGCTGTTGGATGCTTTTACACGCATGGCGGCCATTAACCTGTAGAAAATTAACTTGGCCAGGCATCGTACAGGAAATACTTGACAATTGCTTGGTAAATATCCCCCTGAAATTATCGGTGCGGGGGCTGGTTAATTCTGGATTATTGTTTGAAATAACCGTGTAACCCGCTGTTTTAAATAAGAACCTGAGCATCAATAGTTTCCCGGATGGGCGAATGATCTCAGGGCAAATGCCCGGATTGGTCTGACGAGCGGGGCGCTGCGGGGTCAAAATCCACGAAAAATGTGCTTCGCAGCGGATTTTCCCGCACCACCTGGCTGGCGAGCCAACGGCGTCAGCAAAAACGGGTAGAATGCCGCCCACGCAATGAGGGTATTGGAAATGGCTTTAGTCGGGCGTTACAACAGTTTGCAAGTGGTTAAACACACTAACTTTGGTTTGTATCTGGACGGAGGCGCAGACGGCGAAATTCTGCTGCCTAACCGATATATTCCAAAAGATATTCCCAGTGAAGATGAAGACTGGCTGAACGTTTTTGTTTATTTGGACAGCGATGACAAACTCATCGCAACTACCGAAAAACCAAAAGTTCAGGTCGGTGAATTCGCCAGCCTTAAAGTGGTTGAAGTCAACAGCATCGGTGTGTTCCTCGATTGGGGTCTGCCAAAGGACCTGTTGTTGCCGTATTCCGAAGAAAAACGCCAGATGACCGCCGGTGAATATTGCGTGGTGCACGTCTACCTCGACAAGCACACCCGCCGTATTACCGCGACCGCACGTCTGGACCGCTACCTGGACAAGACCCCGGCCAACTACAAGCCTGGCCAGGAAGTGGATTTGCTGGTGGCCGAAGCGACCGACATGGGCTTCAAGGCGATCATCAACAACAAGCACTGGGGCCTGATCCACAAGAACGAAATCTTCAAGTTCATGCGCGCCGGCAAGGAAGAGAAAGGCTTCATCAAGGAAGTGCGTGCCGATGGCAAGATCAGCCTGAGCCTGCAACCCGTGGGTGAAGAGGCGTCCTCCAGCCTGAACTCGAAGATCCTCGCCAAGTTGCGCGATAACAACGGCACCCTGCCGATCAGCGACAAGAGCGATCCGGCGCTGATCAGCAGTATGTTCGGCGTCAGCAAGGGCAACTTCAAGAAGGCCATCGGGGCGCTCTACAAGAACGGTCAGATCGTCATTCACGCCGACCGCATTGAACTGAGCTGACTTCACTTCCCCCAAGGACCGGCCGGCATGAAAAAACGCGTGCTGCCTGACATGGCTCGCGCTTTACTGCCAGACGGTCTTTGGCTGGCGCTGACGCAGTCGGCCGTTTGATGAATAATCGCCAACACTTTTGCGCCTCGTCCGGGGCTTTTTCAGGTTGTCGAGAAACTGCCATGTGTTTACCGATAAATGAGGTGTCGCCGTGAGTGCCACGCGGCGCAGTGCCGATGGTTTTGCCCTGCAGGTGATGCTCGGCCTGTGTCTGGTCTGGGGCGTGCAGCAGGTGATGATCAAGTGGGCGGCGGCGGACATCGCGCCGGTCATGCAAGCGGCGGGGCGCTCGGGTATTTCGGCGTTGTTGGTTGGCTTGCTGATCTGCTGGAAGGGCGGCTGGAGCCAGGTCGGCCACACGTGGCGTGGCGGTTTGCTGGCCGGCGGCCTGTTCGCCATCGAGTTCCTGTTTATCGCCGAGGGGCTGCAACTGACCACGGCGGCGCATATGTCGGTGTTTCTCTACACCGCGCCGATCTTCACCGCGCTGGGGGTGCACTGGCTGTTGCCGAGCGAGCGTTTGCGACCGCTGCAATGGTTGGGGATTGTCCTGGCGTTTATCGGGATCGCGACGGCATTCGCCGGAGGCGTGTCGTGGGACAACCTGGACCGCCGCATGTTGCTGGGCGATGCTTTCGGGGTGCTGGCCGGCGCGGCGTGGGGGGCGACCACGGTGGTGGTGCGTGCCTCGCGCCTGTCTGAAGCGCCGGTGACCCTGACTCTATTTTACCAACTGATCGTCGGCTTCGTCGGGCTGCTACTGATCGCCGCGCTGAGTGGGCAAGTCACCCATGTCAGCCTGACGCCGGTCGCGGTGGCCAGCGTGCTGTTTCAGGGCCTGGTGGTGTCGTTCTGCAGTTACCTGATCTGGTTCTGGCTGTTGCGTCGTTACCTGGCGGCAAACCTGGCCGTATTTTCCTTCATGACGCCGCTGTTCGGCGTCACGTTTGGGGTGTTGCTGCTCAATGAAACGCTGACGATCAACTTCATCGTCGGCGCAGTGCTGGTGTTGCTGGGGATCACGTTTGTCAGCGCGCAGCAGTGGCTGCGCCGTCGTCTGCGTAACATCCTGGAGCGTTGATCGAGCTGCAACAGGCGGTGCACCCGGTGGTGGCGCGGCAGAGCCAGGAGTCGATGTGAATGGCCGGGTGGATTTGGTTTGATTCGGTAACAGATCATTGCTAACTCAAGCGAGCATTGAGTAGGACTTCGGACTACTATCTGTATGAAGCGTCTACAGAACCCGGTCGCTCAGCATTACCCTGAAGGGGGCACCATGAAAGAGAAACTCCAAAACTGGCTTCATGACCTCGGTGTCGCGCTTGGTTTGATCGAACCGCCTCTGCAACCTGTGCCGATTCGCACTGACGACGAGCAGCGCCGCCGGCAGCAACGCCGCCGCTAAGCGATGACCCTGGCCGTTCACATGTACGGCCAGGTACAACGCCGCTGGTCCATTCCCGCAGCCCTGCTGTGAACCTGTCTTTTGCCGACGTATTCGCTCCGCCAGCGCGTGCGTCATGGATGCCGAGCCATCCACGCCTCAATCATCGTCCTCAGGTACACCCCCGAAAAACTTCCGAAATGCCCGCCATGCACCGTGCGGATCGGTAGCGTGCGCAAGCGTTGCAGGCTGCTGGCGTAATCCTCGAGGTTGGAGTGGTAGGCGTCTTCGACCAACGGCCCGTCGTAGATGATGTCGCCGCTGAACAATGTCCCGGTGGCTGCTTCAAACAGACTGATGCCGCCCGGTGAATGGCCGGGAGTGTGCAGCACCTGCAAGACGCGGTTACCGAGGTCCAGCACGTCGCCGTCCTCGATCAGGCCGGTGGCCGGTGCGGCCCTGACCCGATATTCGGCGTAGCACAGCAGGCAGTCCGGGTGGGCCTCGAACATCTCGTCGCCGACAAAGGCTGCGGACAAGGTGTTGTCGCCATCAGGTTCGGCGAGGATCTGCGCTTCGGCCGGATGCACCAGCCGCTCGGGGAACTCGTGATGCCCGGCAATGTGATCAAAATGGCAATGACTGGCCACCGCCAGCAACGGGCGTTCGGTGAGCCACGGCAACTGCTCGCGCAGGCTGACCAGCCCGGAACCGCTGTCCAGCAGCAAATCCTTGTCGCGGCCCTGAATGTGCCACAGGTTGCAGCGGTAGAAGGGGCGGATGTACGGCTCATGAATCAATCGGATGCCGTCACTCAGCTGTTTGACCTCGAACCACTGATCGCGGCTGACGATCTTCATGCAGGTTTTCTCCAGACGAAAAAAAACGGGTACGGCAACCGACGCCGTACCCGTCGAAGAAAAAATCAAGCCGTTGCGTTGAGCTTAGATCGCGCTCGCCACCGTTGCCGGGCGACGTGACAGCAGGCTGACCAGCACAAAGCTCACCAGGCCGACACCGAGGCTGTAGTAGATCGGCGTGTTGGCGTCCAGGCCGTCCTTGAACATGAACACCAGCGCCGTGATAAAGCCCAGCGCCATGCTGATGATCGCCCCGGAGGTGGTCGCCCGCTTCCAGTAAATCGCGCCAATCAACGGAATCAGCATGCCGCCTACCAACAGGTTGTAGGCCAGCGTCAGGGCGCTGATCACGTCGTTGACCACTGCCACGCCACCCCCCCCAGCAGCACCGAGATCCAGAATGGCAGGCCGAACAGCACTTGCAGCACGGTGCCGATGGCCAGGGTCGAAGTCACGCCGATCATCAGCGCATAGGCCAGCATGATCACTGCGCTGGCCTGGCGGGCCATGGGGTTGTAGCGCTTTTCCAGAACCTGGGTGACGGTGAAGATTTTCAGTTTCAGCAGCGGTTTGGCGAGGAACAGGTTCAGCGCAATGATGCCAAACCCCAGCGCCGCGCAGAGCCAGAACCCGGAAATCCCGTGGACGTAACCCAAGCGTACGGTACCGACAGTGGAGGCACCGCCCAGCACGGTGGCGGCCATGTACAGGGTCAATGCCGTCGATGTCAAAGCTCAGGTACACCGGGCCGCCGCCGACTTTCTCGCGCACTTGCGCCATCAGCGACGCCTGCGATTTGTGCCAGCACTCTTCTGCCTGAGCCACACGGAACCCCTGTTTGCGGCTCCAGTTGAAGTCTTCCGCCGTGTAACATGGTGGCGATGCCGCCCAGTGGTTGGTGCAGAATCTTGTCCACGGGTAAGGCCTCATCATTGTTTTAGTTATGTCGGTTGCGCAGGCATCGGGAATGCACGGGCACCGTTGGGGCCGATTCTGCGAAATGTCGTCGGCGGGAAGAATCGCTATGGCCAAATCCATTAGTTCAGATTTTTCTGAACTAATGGATTTGGCGAGGATAGACTTGCCGGCATGCACAGACCCCCTGTGGCGATGGAGCTTGCTCCCGCTCGGCTGCGCAGCAGTCGTAAAACCTGCTGATGCGGTCTGTCTGATACAGCAAGGTAAATGGTTTTTGGGCCGCTTTGCAGCCCAGCGGGAGCAAGCTCCCTCGCCACAAAAGCTACACACGGAGGGGCCCCATGGCCAACGCTTTACCTGACCTGAAACTGTTGCGCATCTTCGTCAGCGTGGTGCGCCATCGGGGGGGCGCCAACGCGCAGCACGAACTCAACTTTCGACGTCGGCCATCAGCACCTACATGAGCCCGTACGAGCTGCAACTGGGCGTGCAGGACAACCGCCTCGACCTGGCCATCGGGGCGTTTTCCACGCGCATGAGCGGCCTGGTGTACATGCCGCTGTACCGCGAGCAGCACTGGTTGTATTGCAGCAACCGTCATCCGTTGTTCAGTGAGCGGCGGATCCCCGAGCAAGTCATCACCCAGCAGCGCATGGTCGGTCGCGGTTACTGGAGCCAGGCCGAACTCGCCCGCCATGGTTTCAAGCACAGCGCGGCGACGGCGGAGAGTATGGAGGCCCAGCTGATTCTGGTGCTGTCCGGTGCTTACATCGGTTACCTGCCCGAGCATTACGCCCAGGCCTGGGCCGACAAGGGCGATCTGCGCGTATTGCTGCCGGCGACGTTCGGCTATCAGGCGCCGTTCTCGATGATCGTGCGCCGTGGCCGCAGCCGTGAACCGCTGATCCAGACCTTCCGTGATTTGCTCAAAGCACAGCTCAATCAGGCTTAAGACCATGTCCAGAATCCAATGCCCGCGCTGCCTGCGCCCACAAACCCATTGCCTGTGTGCGCTGATCCCGAGCCTCGACAGCCGCACCCGCGTGTTGCTGTTGCAGCACCCGAGCGAAGTGAACCATGCGCTGAACACCGCGCGGCTGGCGGCGCTGGGGTTGAACAATGCCCGGTTGATCGTGGGGGAAGTGTTCGAGGATTTGCCGACGTTGCTGAACTCGCCGGGGTATCAGGCGCGCCTGTTATTCCCGGCGGACGATGCGCAGCTGTTGCAAGCGTACACCGCGTCGGACGAGCCGCTGTTGCTGGTGGTGCCGGACGGTACCTGGCGCAAGGCGAAAAAAATGCTGCACCTCAACCCGTTGCTGGCGGCGTTGCCCCGCGTGACGCTGGCCGAAGGCGCGGTGTCGCGTTATCGCTTGCGCAAGGCGCCGGGGCCAGGAGCGTTGTCGACGGTGGAGGCGATTGTGCAGGCGTTGCAAACCCTTGAAGCGCCGACCTCGTTCGAGCCGTTATTGCGGCCGTTCGAGGCGCTGATCGAGGGGCAGATTGCGGCGATGGGGGAGGAGACGTACCAGAAGAATCACGGTGCGTAACTTTGCAGGGGAATCGGGTCGCTGCCTTCGCGAGCAAGCCTGCTCCCACATGTGATCGGCGATGTTCACAAATTTTATGTTCACGGAAAGTCCAGTGTGGGAGCGGGCTTGCTCGCGAAAGCGGTAGACCATTCACTGAGAACCTCAAACAGAGACTACCGCTCGCGCATCGCCTCGGTCCGGGCCTTGAGCACGGGTTTTAGCAGGTAATCCAGCACGCTTTTCTCGCCGGTGATGATGTCCACCGTGGCGACCATTCCCGGGATGATCAGCAGCGGTTTCACGTCGCCGCCCAAATGGTTTTTGTCGGTACGCACCTGGATCAGGTAGAAGCTGTTGCCCTTGTCATCAGTGATGGTGTCGGCGCCGATCAGCTCAAGTTTGGCGCTCAGGCCGCCGTAGATCGTGTAGTCGTAGGCGCTGAACTTGACCATGGCTTTCTGGCCCGGATGCAGGAACGCCACGTCTTGCGGTCGAACCTTGGCTTCGATCAGCAGGTTGTCTTCCAGCGGTACGATTTCCACCATGTCGCTGCCCGGCTGGACCACGCCGCCGATGGTGTTGACCTTCAGCACTTTGATAATGCCGTGTACCGGCGACACCACCGTGGTGCGGGTGACCCGATCGTCGATGGCAATGCTGGACGCGGTGATCTTCGACAGGTCGGTGCGCTTCTCGTTGAGCTCCTTGGCGGCGTCCGAGCGAAAGCCTTGCACCGATTCATCAATCTTGCTTTTGATCTCGTTGATCGCCGATTCCGCCCGTGGAATGGCCAGGGTGGTGGCGTCCAGCGAGCCGCGAATTTCCACCGCGCTGCGTTTGAGTCGCAGGATTTCCACCGGCGACACGGCCCCGGTGCCCACCAGCGGCGCCGACATGTTCATTTCCTGATTCAGCAACGCCAGGCTTGAACTGTATTGGCCCTGTTTGGAGCGAAACTCCGCCAGTTCCTGGGTTTTCTGCCGAAGTTGCTCGGTGAGCGTGCGTTGCTCGCTGGCCAGTCGACGCTGGCGTTGTTCGTACAGTGAGCGCTCGTCTTCGGCCACTTGCGGTGCTTTGGCGATCACTTCGTCGGAGAGCTTGAACGGTCGCCCTTCCGCCTCGGCGGACAGGCGTTCGACCTGGGCGGTCAAGGCGTATCGGTCCGCCTCGCTTTCCCCCTTGTTCGACAGAAAACGCGTGTCATCCAGGCGCAGCAGGGTGTCGCCCTTGTTCACCATTTGCCCTTCACGCACGAAAATCTCGGTGACGATCCCGCCCTCAAGGTTCTGGATCACCTGTACCTTGCTGGACGGAATGGCCTTGCCTTCGCCCATGGTGACTTCCTGCAACACCGCGAACCTGGCCCAGAGCAGGGCGCTGATAATCAGCCCGGCCGCGAGCCACACGGTGATCCGCGACCCGCGCGGCGAATCCTGCAAGGACGCGCCGGCCGTTTCGGGCATGAATTCGCTTTCGGCACTTTTGCGAAAACTGCCGAAGTAGCCGCGCTCTTTCGTGGATGAAGCTGACATGCGGCGATACCTCTCAATCAAGAGAAACCAAGCCAACACAACCTTGTGGCGAGGGAGCTTGCTCCCGCTGGACTGCGAAGCAGTCCCAAAGATTTTGTGGGCGCTACGCCCCAAGCGGGAGCAAGCTCCCTCGCCACAGGGTATGTGTATGCATCTAAACGGCCGCAGAGCCGACACGGCCCTTGCGCAGTGCATCGATGACCGCTTCTTTCGGCCCGTCGGCGACGATCCGCCCGTTGTCCAGCACCACCAACCGGTCCACCAGGCTGAGCATCGAGGTGCGATGGGTCACCAGCAGCAAGGTCTTGCCCTGAACCCAGTCGTGCAGTTTCTGGCGCAGGACGTCTTCGCTGCTGTTGTCCATGGCACTGGTGGGTTCGTCCAGCAGCATGATCGGCGGGTCGAGCAACAGGGCGCGGGCCAGCAGCACCGCCTGACGCTGGCCGCCGGACAGTAACTGACCGCGTTCGCCCACTGGCCGGTCGAAGCCGTGGGGGTGCTGGCGGGCCAGTTCAGTAACGCCCGTCAGTTCGGCGACTTCAAGCATGCGCGAGTCGCTGATGTAGCGGGCACCGAGGGTCAGGTTGTCGCGCAGGCTGCCGGCCAGCAGCGGCAGGTCATGGGCCACGTAGCCGATCTGTTGGCGCAGGTCGGCGACGTCCAGTTGCCGCAGGTCCAGGCCATCGAGCAGCAACTGGCCTTCTTCTGGAGCATAAAACCCCATGAGCAGCCGGGCCAGGGTGCTTTTGCCCGAACCGCTGCGACCGATGATGCCGACCCGCTCGCCGGGTTTCATGCTGAAACTGACGTTGGCCAGGGCCGGGGCGTTTTGCCCGGCGTAGTGGAAGGTCACGCCGCTGACGTCCAGTGCGCCCTGCAATTGGGTGTGCTCCAGCGGTCGCTGCCTGGCATCGCGCTCCTGCGGCAGGGACATCAGGGCATCGGTGCTGCGCATGGTCAGTTGGGCTTGCTGGTAGCGCGTGATCAGCCCGGCGATTTGCCCCAAGGGTGCGAGCACACGGCTGCCGAGCATGTAGGTTGCCACCAGCGCGCCGACGCTGAGGTTACCGGCGATGATGCTGTAGACCCCGGCGACGATGGTCGCCATGCCGCAGAGCTGCTGGATGAACAAGGTGCCGTTGGTGGCCAGCGCCGAGAGGTTACGCGCATGGCTGTCGAGGCGGGTGAGGGCGCCGTGGGTGCTTTCCCATTTGTGCTGGCGCTCGCTTTCGGCGCTACAGGCCTTGAGGGTTTCCAGGCCGCCGAGGGTTTCGATCAGCAGGGCCTGGCGTTCGGCGCCCAGGCTCAGGCTTTTTTGCACGGTGTCGCGCAGGCGGATCTGGATCATCATCGCGAAGACAATGGTGATCGGGAACGCCAGCAGCGGGATCACCACCAGCCAGCCCCCCAGCAAACCGATCACCACCAGCATCAGCGCGGCGAACGGCAGGTCGATCAGGCTGGTCAGGGTCACGGCGGTGAGAAACTCGCGCAGCCCCTGGAAGTCGTGAATGCTCTGGGCGAAACCACCGATGGTGGTGGGGCGGGCTTTCATTGCCATGCCGGTGATGCGCTCGAACAGTGTGGCAGAGAGGATCACATCGGTTTTCTTCCCGGCAGTGTCCAGCAAGTGTGCGCGGACCACCCGCAGCACCAGCTCGAAACCGGTGCCGATCAGCAGCCCGATGGACAGCACCCACAAGGTCGAAGTGGCCTGGTTCGGCACCACCCGGTCGTAGGTCTGCATCACGAACAGCGGGACCATCAGCCCCAGCAGGTTGATCAGGAAACTCGCCAGGATCGCGTCGCTGTAGAGCCAGCGCGAGAGTTTCAGGGTGTCGCGAAACCACGCCTCGACACGCGGCACCAGCGGTGAACGCAAGTCTTCAAGTTCATGCCGTGGCCGGGCGAACAAGGCCTGGCCGCTGTATTCCTCGGCCAGTTCTTCGCGACTCACCCATTGCTCGCCGCCCTCGGCTTCGCTCGGCAGGATCAGCGCCTTGCCGTCGTCGCCCCAACGGCGCAAGACCGCGCAGCGGCCATGCTTGAGGATCAGCATCACGGGCAGGTTGAGCGCCGAGATCGACGTCAGCTCCCGGCGCAGCACGCGCGCCTGCAGGCTGGCCCGGGCTGCTGCACGAGGCAGCAGGTCCAGGCTCAGGCGTTGTTGTGCCAGCGGTAACCCGGCGCTCAGGCTGGCGCGGCTGACGGTACAGCCGTGTAGCTTGCAGAGGATCAACAAACCATCCAACAGCGGATCATCGAAGCTCAGGCGCGGGTCGGCGCCTGTATTGCCGGGTTCCATGCTGGTCAAATTGATCGCTCCAGTGGCCTATCTCATATCTGGCAAGCGGGCTTCGCTTTTCACCTCGGTCTGGGCGATGGCTTCGGCCGGCACGACGACTTTTTCCTTGTTCAGCAATTCACCCATGTTGGCCAGTACGCGGTACATGGAAAATTCTTCGGTATAGCGCACTTCGGTGTAGCGGCGGTTGGCGTTGTACAGCTCGTTTTCGCTGTCCAGCAGGTCGAGCAGGGTCCGTTGGCCCAGGCCGAACTGGTCCTGGTAAGCGGCGCGTACCCGGGTGGTGGTTTCGGCGTACTCGCGGGCGGTCGGGGTTTGTTTCTTGGCGTTGACCATCGCGTTCCAGGCCAGGGTGATGTTCTCGTTGAGCATGCGCAGGGCGTTGTTGCGGATGTCCATCGCCTGGTTGATTTTGTGCGCGTCCGATTGCAGGCGCGCCTTGTCGCTGCCGCCCTTGAACAGGTTGTAGTTCATGATCACGCCCACGCGCCATTCGTTGTCGTGGCCCAGGTCGCCCTGCACGTTGTCGTTGGCGCCCACCGCGGCTTCGGCGTCGAAGCGTGGGTAGAACGGCGACTTGGCGACTTCGTACTGGCTCTCGGCCGCGTTCACGTCCGCCTGGGCGGATTTCAGATACGGGTTGTTTTCCAGCATGCTCTGGCGGGCGTCTGGCAGGCTGGGCGGCACTTCACCCTTGATCGACGGCAGGGTTTCCAGTTCGTCGGGCATGCGGCCTACGGCGCTGAAGAAATTCGCCTCGGCATCGGCCAGATCGACCTGAGCGGTGTCGAGGTTGTTTTCGGCCAGTGCCCGGCGAGCCTTGGATTGATCGAGATCGGCATTGCTGCCCACGCCACGCTGGGTGCGCAGGCCGATCTGATCGTTGACCCGCAAGTGCGCTTGCAGGTTGTTGGTGGCCAGGGTCACCAGTTCACGGCGCTTGAGCACTTCAAGGTAGACCTCGATGGTGCGCAGGGCCAGGCTTTCAGCGGTACCGCGGGTGTAATAGGCCCGCGAGTTGGAAACCGATTTGGTACGCCCGACCTCGTTGGCCGTGTTGAAACCATCGAAGAGCATTTGCCGCAAGCGCAGCTCCGACTGGGTGTACCACTGGGTTTCCGTGTGGTGATTGCCCCGCGCGCGGGTGGTGGTGTTGTCGCTGTAGCCACGGCCGTAGCCAGCATTCAAATCAAGGGTCGGATAGAAACCACCCTTGGCCACTTTCACGTCCTCATCGGCGGACAGGCGATTGTTCTGGCTTGCGCGCAACTCCGGGTGGTTATCCAGGGTGCTTTGGATCGCCTCCGTCAGCGACATGGCTTGGGCCTGTTGAGTGCAGGCCATGGCGAGCAAAATCGCGCTGCAAAGAGGGGTAAAAACGCGCATGGGTGCATCTCCCTGATTCCATAATGGTGCTTCAGTGTCGCCAATAAATTGACGCTATTTATAGGTCAAACCGTTTCAGGTTTGTAACAACTAGAGCTAAGAACATCCTAGGGAGAAGCTAAGAAGGATTTCTCATAAGGCTTATGCCGAAAAAAACTTATGCGCCCTGAAAAAACCAGCACATTGTTCAAACCGCAAGTCTCGATTTTATAAGCACTAGGGCGCTTTTCAGGGGCTTGGGCACAGTCCATCAATTTTGCAACTCGGGGCGTTGAAGTGCTGGTGGGGATGGAGGCGACACGGTTTTCAGTGCGACATTTTTTTGTCACTTGGCCTGAAGTCAACACCGTGACGCTGCTTTCGCAGGCGGGCTGTCCGGGCCCGAATGAATTGATTTCATTCGGTTTGCCACGGCATACACAGTCAGCCTGGGAGGAACAGGCAAGGTGGGAAACTTGTCAGGGAGCTGTTTATCTTGAGTAAACGAGCTGTCAGGCACAGGGTCAGCCCTGCAACCCGGTCACGCCAGAAGCACTTCTTTCGCATAACCACATGCCGACAGTTGTCGGCGGCGGAGGAATGCACATGGCTACGCTCATCGGTATCGTCAGTAAGGTCGTGGGTCAGGTTTTCGCGGTGGCGGGTGACGGCACCCGACGCGTCCTGGTCGAGGGGGACCGGTTGTTTGCCGGCGATCAACTGGTCACCGGGACCGAAGGCGCGGTGGCGGTTCACCTGCAAAACGGCCAGGAACTGACCCTCGGGCGTGACAGCAGCCTGCAAATGACCCAGCAACTGCTGGCGCACCAGGCACCGCATGCCGATACCCAAGACGCGGTGACGCCTAGCGAAGCCCAACTGAGCGATGTCGAGCAACTGCAAAAAGCGATTGCCGCGGGCGCCGACCCGACCCAGACCGGTGAGGCTACCGCCGCCGGCCCCACCGGCACCGGTGCGCCTGGCGCCGAAGGGGGCGGGCATTCGTTTGTGTTGCTTGAGGAAGTGGCGGGGCGTGTCGACCCGATCATCGGGTTCCCCACGGCCGGTTTCAACGGCATCCCCGAGTTTGTCCCGGAGCGCATTGCGGCCGTTCCGGATGACAACGGTAACAACACTCCCGCGCCGCCACCGATCAACAATGTCGTGACTCTGACCGGGCTGTCGGTGGAGGGCGGTGAGCTGACCGTCAACGAGGCCAACCTGGCCCAGGGCTCGGCCAGCAACCCGGGCGCCCAGACCCAAAGCGGCACCTTCAGTGTTTCAGCACCCGATGGCTTGCTGAGCCTGAGCGTCGGCGGCATCAACGTGGTCAGCGGCGGTGTAGCCGCAGGTTTCCCGCAGTCCATTACCTCTGCCCTCGGCAACACCCTGACCATCACCGGGTTCAACCCGGCCACGGGCGTGGTCAGCTACAGCTACACCCTGGTGAGTAACGAAACCCATTCCGCAGGCGATGGCACCAATAACCTGAGTGAACACTTCACCGTCGTGGCCAACGACGTGAACGGTGATTCGGCGACTAACTCGCTGGACATCAACATCACCGACGATGTGCCCAAAGCCCTTGATGACAGCAACACCGGCACCGCATCCGAAAGCCAACTGACCCTGACCGGTAACGTGTTGACCAACGACACACAGGGTGCCGACCGCGTACCGACCGGCCCAGTCACTGCCGGGACCTTTACCGGGACTTACGGCACGTTGGTGCTGGCCGCCAACGGTACTTACACCTACACGGTTCATCCGACCGATCCGGCGTTCCTCGCGTTGCACGGCGGCGGTAACGGCACGGAAACCTTTGCCTACACCATTACCGATTCGGACGGCGACACCAGCACCGCGAACCTGGTGCTGAACGTTCACAACAACGACGACCCGGAGACCCTTAACGGCTTGAGCGTCGAAGGCGGTGAACTCACCGTTTTCGAGAAAAGCCTCGGCACTGGCAGCACGCCGGACGCCACCGCATTGACCCAAAGCGGCACGTTCACCGTGACCGCCCTCGATGGTCTGCAAACCCTGAGCGTGGGCGGCATCAACGTAGTAACCGCTGGCACCGCCGCTGGTTTCCCGCAATCGGTGACCACCGGTCTGGGCAATACCCTGACGATTACCGGTTACAACGCAACGACTGGCGTGGTCAGTTACAGCTACACGTTGAACGGCAACGACGCGCACCCAACCGCCAACGGCGCCAACAGCTTGAGCGAACACTTCACCGTCACGGCCACCGACGTCGATGGCAGCACCGCCAGCGGTTCGCTGGACGTGAACGTGGTCGATGACCTGCCGACAGCGGTCAACGACACCAACGCGAGTACCGCCTCGGAAAGCCAACTGACCCTGGTCGGCAACGTGCTGACCAACGATGTGCAAGGTGCTGACCGTGTGCCGGCTGGCCCTGTAACGGCGGGAACCTTTACCGGCACTTATGGCACGTTGGTGCTGGCGGCCGACGGCACTTACACCTACACGGTTCATCCGACCGATCCGGCGTTCCTGGCGCTCAAGGGCGGGGGTAACGGCACGGAAACCTTCGCCTACACCATCACTGACTCGGACGGTGATACCAGCACGGCGAACCTGGTGCTGAACGTCCATAACAATAACGACCCGGTGACCCTTAACGGCTTGAACGTCGAAGGCGGCGAACTCACCGTTTTCGAGAAAAACCTCGGCACCGGCAGCACACCGGACTCCACCGCATTGACCCAAAACGGCACCTTTACCGTGACCGCCCTCGATGGTCTGCAAACCCTGAGCGTGGGCGGCATCAACGTAGTAACCGCTGGCACCGCCGCAGGATTTCCACAATCGGTGACCACCGGTCTGGGCAATACCCTGACGATTACCGGTTACAACGCAACAACTGGCGTGGTCAGTTACAGCTACACGTTGAACGGCAACGACGCGCACCCAACCGCCAACGGCGCCAACAGCCTGAGCGAACACTTCACCGTCACGGCAACCGACGTGGATGGCAGTACCGCCAGCGGTTCGCTGGACGTGAACGTGGTCGATGACCTGTCGACAGCGGTCAACGACAGCAATGCCGGGACCGCGTCCGAAAGCCAACTGACCCTGGTCGGCAACGTGCTGACCAATGACACCCAGGGCGCCGACCGCGTACCGACCGGCCCAGTCACTGCCGGGACCTTTACCGGGACTTACGGCACGTTGGTGCTGGCGGCCGACGGCACTTACACCTACACGGTTCATCCGACCGATCCGGCGTTCCTGGCGCTCAAGGGCGGGGGTAACGGCACGGAAACCTTCGCCTACACCATCACTGACTCGGACGGTGATACCAGCACGGCGAACCTGGTGCTGAACGTCCATAACAATAACGACCCGGTGACCCTTAACGGCTTGAACGTCGAAGGCGGCGAACTCACCGTCTTCGAGAAAAACCTCGGCGATGGCAGCACGCCGGACGCCACGGCGCTGACCCAGAGCGGCACCTTCACCGTGACCGCGCTCGATGGTCTGCAAACCCTGAGCGTGGGAGGCATCAACGTAGTAACCGCTGGCACCGCCGCAGGCTTCCCGCAAACCGCCACCACGGCGCTGGGCAACACCCTGACGATTACCGGTTACAACGCAACAACCGGCGTGGTCAGTTACAGCTACACGTTGAACGGCAACGACGCGCACCCGACCGCCAATGGCGCCAATGCCCTGAGCGAGCATTTCACCGTCACGGCCACCGACGTCGACGGCAGCACCGCCAGCGGCTCGCTGGACGTTAACGTGGTCGATGACCTGCCGACAGCGGTCAACGACAGCAACGCGAGCACCGCGTCCGAAAGCCAACTGACCCTCAGCGGTAATGTGTTGACCAACGATGTGCAAGGTGCTGACCGTGTGCCGGCTGGCCCTGTAACGGCGGGAACCTTTACCGGCACTTATGGCACGTTGGTGCTGGCGGCCGACGGCACTTACACCTACACGGTTCATCCGACCGATCCGGCGTTCCTGGCGCTCAAGGGCGGGGGCAACGGCACGGAAACCTTCGCCTACACCATTACCGATTCGGACGGTGATACCAGCACCGCGAACCTGGTGCTGAACGTTCACAACAACGACGATCCGGTCATCCTCAACGGGCTCGACGTCAACGGCGGAGAACTCACCGTCTTCGAGAAAAACCTCAGCGATGGCAGTAGCCCGAATGCATCGGCCCTGACCCAGAGCGGCACCTTTACCGTGACCGCCCTCGATGGTCTGCAAACCCTGAGCGTGGGTGGCATCAACGTAGTAACCGCTGGCACCGCCGCAGGATTTCCGCAATCGGTGACCACCGGTTTGGGCAACACCCTGACAATTACCGGTTACAACGCAACGACTGGCGTCGTTAGCTACAGCTACACACTCAATGGCAATGACGCGCACCCAACGGCTAACGGCGCCAACACCCTCAGCGAACACTTCACCGTGACCGCCACGGATGTTGATGGCAGCACCGCCAGCGGCTCGCTGGACGTGAATGTGGTCGATGACCTGCCGGCAGCGGTCAACGACAGCAATGCCGGGACCGCGTCCGAAAGCCAACTGACCCTCAGCGGTAATGTGTTGACCAACGACGTTCAGGGCGCTGACCGCGTACCGACCGGCCCAGTCACTGCCGGGACCTTTACCGGGACTTACGGCACGCTGGTGCTGGCGGCTGACGGCACTTACACCTACACGGTTCATCCGACCGATCCGGCGTTCCTGGCGCTCAAGGGCGGGGGCAACGGCACGGAAACCTTCGCCTACACCATTACCGATTCGGACGGTGATACCAGCACCGCGAATCTGGTGCTGAACGTCCATAACAATAACGACCCGGTCATCCTCAATGGGCTGGACGTCAACGGCGGCGAGCTCACCGTTTTCGAGAAAAACCTCGGCGATGGCAGCACACCGGACGCCACGGCGCTGACCCAAAGCGGCACGTTCACCGTAACCGCGCTCGACGGTCTGCAAACCCTGAGTGTGGGCGGCATCAACGTAGTAACCGCTGGCACCGCCGCAGGATTTCCACAATCGGTGACCTCCGGTCTGGGCAACACCCTGACGATTACCGGTTACAACGCCAGCACCGGGGTGGTCAGTTACAGCTACACGTTGAACGGCAACGACGCGCACCCAACCGCCAACGGCGCCAACAGCCTGAGTGAACATTTCACTGTCACGGCCACCGACGTCGATGGCAGCACCGCCAGCGGTTCGCTGGACGTGAATGTGGTTGATGACCTGCCCGCGGCCGTCAACGACAGCATCGCCGGCACCGCCTCCGAAAGCCAACTGACCCTGGTCGGCAACGTGTTGACCAACGACACACAGGGCGCCGACCGCGTACCGACCGGCCCAGTCACTGCCGGGACCTTTACCGGGACTTACGGCACGTTGGTGCTGGCGGCCGATGGCACCTACACCTACACGGTTCATCCGACCGATCCGGCGTTCCTCGCGTTGCACGGCGGTGGTAACGGCACGGAAACCTTCGCCTACACCATCACTGACTCGGACGGTGATACCAGCACGGCGAACCTGGTGCTGAACATCCATAACAATAACGACCCGGTGACCCTTAACGGCTTGAACGTCAACGGCGGCGAACTCACCGTTTTCGAGAAAAACCTTGGCACCGGCAGCACGCCGGACGCCACCGCATTGACCCAAAGCGGCACCTTTACCGTGACCGCCCTCGATGGTCTGCAAACCCTGAGCGTGGGCGGCATCAACGTAGTGACTGCCGGCACCGCCGCAGGATTTCCACAATCGGTGACCACCGGTCTGGGCAACACCCTGACGATTACCGGTTACAACGCAACAACCGGCGTGGTCAGTTACAGCTACACACTCAATGGCAACGACGCGCACCCGACCGCTAATGGCGCCAATGCCCTGAGCGAGCATTTCACCGTCACGGCAACCGACGTCGACGGCAGCACCGCCAGCGGCTCGTTGGACGTGAACGTCGTCGATGACCTGCCGACAGCGGTCAACGACACCAACGCGAGCACCGCGTCCGAAAGCCAACTGACCCTCAGCGGTAATGTGTTGACCAACGACGTGCAAGGTGCCGATCGCGTACCGACCGGACCGATCACTGCCGGAACCTTTACCGGCACTTACGGCACGTTGGTGCTGGCGGCCGATGGCACCTACACCTACACGGTTCATCCGACCGATCCGGCGTTTCTGGCGCTCAAGGGCGGCGGTAACGGCACGGAAACCTTCGCCTACACCATTACCGATTCGGACGGTGATACCAGCACCGCGAACCTGGTGCTGAACGTCCATAACAATAACGACCCGGTGACCCTCAACGGGCTCGACGTCAACGGCGGAGAACTCACCGTCTTCGAGAAAAACCTCAGCGATGGCAGTAGCCCGAATGCATCGGCCCTGACCCAGAGCGGCACCTTTACCGTGACCGCCCTCGACGGTCTGCAAACCCTGACCGTGGGCGGCATCAACGTAGTAACCGCTGGCACCGCCGCAGGATTTCCACAATCGGTGACCTCCGGTCTGGGCAACACCCTGACGATTACCGGTTACAACGCCAGCACCGGGGTGGTCAGTTACAGCTACACGTTGAACGGCAACGACGCGCACCCAACCGCCAACGGCGCCAACAGCCTGAGTGAACATTTCACTGTCACGGCCACCGACGTCGATGGCAGCACCGCCAGCGGTTCGCTGGACGTGAACGTCGTCGATGACCTGCCGACAGCGGTCAACGACACCAACGCGAGTACCGCCTCGGAAAGCCAACTGACCCTGGTCGGTAACGTGTTGACCAACGATGTGCAAGGCGCTGACCGCGTACCGACCGGACCGATCACTGCCGGAACCTTTACCGGGACTTACGGCACGTTGGTGCTGGCGGCCGATGGCACCTACACCTACACGGTTCATCCGACTGATCCGGCGTTCCTGGCGCTCAAGGGCGGGGGCAACGGCACGGAAACTTTTGCCTACACCATCACTGACTCGGACGGTGATACCAGCACCGCAAATTTGGTGCTGAACGTTCACAACAACGACGACCCGGTCATCCTCAATGGGCTGGACGTCAACGGCGGCGAACTCACCGTCTTCGAGAAAAACCTCAGCGATGGCAGTAGCCCGAATGCATCGGCCCTGACCCAGAGCGGCACCTTTACCGTGACCGCCCTCGACGGTCTGCAAACCCTGACCGTGGGCGGCATCAACGTGGTCACTGGCGGGGTGGCCGCAGGCTTCCCGCAATCGGTCACCACCGCATTGGGCAGTACGCTGACAATCACCAGTTACAACGCCAGCACGGGGGTCGTCAGCTACAGCTACACCCTGGTCGATAACGAAACCCACCCCACCGGGTTGGGCGCCAACAGCATCGCCGAGCACTTCAACGTGGTTGCCACCGACACCGATGGCAGCACCGCATCAGGCGTGATCGACGTGAACATCGTCGATGATGTCCCGACCGCCACTGCAGATGTGGCGACCGCCATTGAAGGTGCGACGATCAACATCAGCGTGCTGGGCAATGACGTCATCGGTGCCGATGGTGCAGCTGCAGGCGGGGCGGTGGTTGGCGTGCGCGCCGGCAGCAACACCGCGACCTCGGCAATTGGCGGCCTGGGCTCCAACATCGCCGGCACTTACGGCACCCTGACCCTGGATGCGGCGGGCAACGCCGTGTACCACAGCAACCCGAACTCGGTGAGCCCACCGGGGGCCTCGGACGTGTTCACCTACACCATCCGTGACGGCGATGGCGATGAAAGCACCACGACCATCACCATCAATGTCACCGACAGCGGCCTCAAAGCCGTGGTCGATCAGGATGTGACGGTCTACGAAAAAGCCCTCGACCTGACCAAGGATGGCCAGGACCTGGCCGCCGGTACGGTCATCGGCAGCGACCCGACGTCTACCGGCGAAACCGCCACCGGCACCCTGGTCGGTTCGGTCACCGGTGGCAGCGGCGCGATCACCTACACCCTTGTCGGCAGCGCCACCGGCACGTACGGGCAAATCCTGCTCAACCCCGACGGCACGTACACCTACACCCTGACCTCGGCACCGAAAACTTCGCCGAATGCCAACGATGGGCCTAACACCCTGAGCGAAAGTTTCACCTACAAAGCCACCGACGCCCTGGGCAACACCACCACCAGCACTATCCAGGTCAACATCATCGATGACGTACCCAAAGCGGTCGCGGCCGAGCGCTCGGTAACCGCAGTGGAGATCGACTCCAACCTGCTGTTGGTGATTGACGTGTCCGGCAGCATGAATGACGCCTCCGGTGTCCCCGGCCTGTCGCGGCTGCAACTGGCCAAGCAGGCTATCAACAGCTTGCTCGACAAATACGATGACCTCGGGGACGTGAAGGTCCAGATCGTCTCTTTCAGCAGCACCGCCACCGACAGAACGCCGATCTGGGTCGACGTCGCCACTGCCAAGACCATCGTGGCCGGGCTGACGGCGGGGGGCGGCACCAACTACGATGCGGCAGTGGCGACCATGCAGGCTGCCTTCAATACCAGCGGCAAGCTGACGGGGGCGCAGAACGTCGGCTACTTCTTCTCCGACGGTGCGCCAACTGCCGGACAGGAGATCGGCCCGGCAGATGAAGTGGCCCTCAAGGCATTCCTCGATGCCAATGGCATCAACAACTACGCCATCGGCCTAGGCTCCGGCGTGAGCAATGCCAACCTCAACCCGGTGGCCTACAACGGCAGCACCCACACCGACACCAACGCCGTGGTGGTGACCGACCTCAACCAGCTCAACCTGGTGCTGTCCGGCACCGTGCAAGGCGCACCGGTCACCGGCACGCTGCTGGGGGATGGCGGTACATTTGGCGCCGATGGCGGTTTCATCAAATCCATCGTGGTCGACGGCACCACGTACACCTACGACCCTAAAGGCAATGCCAACGCAGGGGCGCTGACCTTCAGTGGCGGCGTCAACCACGGCACGTTCAACACAGTCGATAACAGCATCAGCATTGCCACCAGCAATGGCGGCACCCTGGTGGTGAACCTCGACACCGGCGACTTCACCTACACCTCGCAGAAAGCCACGGCGGTGCTCATCACCGAAAACTTCGGCTACACCGTCAGCGACAATGACGGCGACCTCGCCAGCTCCACGCTGGTGGTCAAAGTCGTGCCGAACGCGCCACCGGTCGCGCTCGACGACCACATCATCACTAACGTGCTGTCGAGCACGGTCGTGGTGCCGGGCGAACTGCTGCTGGCCAACGACACCGACGCCAACGGCGATCCGCTCACGGCCTCGCCCACCACCTTCAACACCGGGTGGGCGGCCAGGGGCGCGGAGTTCACGGCTGCCAGCCAACAGACGATCAGCTTTGCGGGCACCGGCAATACGGCCGCCAACCAGGCCATCACCGTGGGCCGTGCTTCGTTTACCGCCAACGCTGCGGCGATGACCGCCGTGGTGGTGGTCGCCGGGTATCTGGGGGCCGTCACGAATGCCAATGCCAACGATGAGGACCGCATCACCGTCAACCTCAAGCAGGGGGAAACCCTCAACCTGGACCACAACCTGGCGGCGGGTCACATCACCATGGAGTACTCGTTCAACGGTGGTGCCTTCACGCCGATTGTCGATGGCGGGACGTTCACGGCCGCAGCCGATGGCAACTACCAGATCCACCTGACCAATGTGGCCGACACCCCCGGAGGCAGCACGGCGGCGGAAAACTACCAATTGACCATGACGGTCAACTACGCCGGGGCCAGCAATATCACCCCGGACTACCACGGCACTTACACCGCCAACGACACCCATGGCGGCAGCGCCACCGCAGCCGTGACCATCAGCTATCAGGACGGTCACACCCTCACCGGTACCTCCGGCGACGATGTGTTGGTGGCAGGTTCTGGCGACAACATCCTCAATGGCGGCGACGGCAACGATGTGCTGGCTGCCGGCAGTGGCAACAACACGCTGCATGGTGGCAGTGGCAACGACCTGCTGTTCAGCGGGCCGGGCAATGACCTGCTCGACGGCGGGCCAGGCAACGACACCGCCAGCTATGCCCATGCGACGGCAGGGGTGACGGTCGACCTGAGCCTGCTCGCTGCGCAAAACACCGTCGGTGCCGGGACTGACACCCTGATGGGCATCGAGAACCTGGCCGGCTCCAACTTCAACGACATACTCACGGGTGACAACAACGCCAACGTCATCAACGGCGGGCTCGGGAACGACGTGCTCAACGGCGGTGGTGGTGACGACTTCCTGATCGGCGGGTTGGGCAACAACACCCTGACCGGTGGGCCGGGGGCCGATACCTTCCAGTGGCTGGCGGGCAACAGTGGGCACGACGTGGTCACGGACTTCACACCGGGCACCGACAAACTCGACCTCTCGCAATTGTTGCAAGGCGAAAACGCGACTTCTGCCTCGCTGGATGACTACCTGCACTTCAAGGTCACCGGCAGCGGTGCGTCACTGGTCACCAGCATCGACGTCAGTGCCTCGGCCGGTGCCACACCGACCCAGACCATCGACCTCGCAGGCGTTAACCTCGCCACCCACTACGGTGTGACACCGGGTGCGGGCGGCGTTATCGCTGGAGGTGCCGACACGGCGACCATCATCAACGGCATGCTCAACGACCACTCGTTGAAGGTAGACACCGTCTGACCTGAAACGACAAAACCCGCCATCCTTGCCAGAGGATGGCGGGTTTTTGGGTGCCTGTGATTCAGGTTTTTTGCAGGGTTTTCTGCCGCAGGATGTACACCGTCACCAGCACCGCGCTGGTCAGCATGAATCCGCGAGCCCAGGGCAGGGGCACCAGGTAGCAGGAAAAACCGATACTCAGCCACATCAGGCCAATGGCGTAGACCTTGCCCTTGAGCGGGATGCCATGGCCGTCCAGGTAGTCGCGAATCCACGGGCCGAGTCGGGGGTGATCGACCAGCCATTGATAGAAGCGCGGGGAGCTTCGGGCGAAACAGGCCGCCGCCAACAGCAGGAAGGGAGTGGTGGGTAACACCGGCAGGAAGATACCGATCACCCCCAGCGCCACGCTCAGCCAGCCGATGGCCAGCAGAACGTAACGCAGCATCAGGGAGCGATTGCCTATGGGATCAGCCACAGGCAAGGACTCAGTGGTGACGAGGCTTGAGGATCGCCGGTTTTTCGTCAGGTGCGTTGCACAGCAGGTACAGCGCAGTCAGGGCTTCCGGGATCTGGACGATCATGTCGTCCATCAGGTTGGCGTCGGCTGCGATGTCGGAGAACTCTGGCTGTTCATCGAACAGGCCGGAACCGACCATGATTGGCAGCAGCATTTCGCTGACTTCGTCTTCGGCGGTTTCGAACCAGGCTTCTTCGCGCAGGAACACGCCTTCCATGAAGCCGATGCACCAGCCGCGCAGGTCGGAGTCATCCGGCTCTTCGCCCAGGTCCAGGTCGCATGGCAGCTCGAACTCTTCATCGGACGCCAGTTGGCGAGCGATGTGAGCCTTGAGGGCCAGCAGGGTCGATTCGATTTCTTCACGCTCGGCGGCGTCGCGGTAGTGCGGCTCCTCGGCGAAAAGGGCATCGATCCACTCACGGTCGGGAACGCTCTCGGAACAGATCGACAGCGCGGTCAGGTAACCGTGGGCGGCCACGTAGTCCAGCGCCTCGTCATGCAGCTCGTCGGCGTCGAGGAAGGCTTGCAGGCGGGTTAGTTGCTCAGCGAAGGACATTAAGGGCTACCTTGGGAATAAACGATGCCCAATTCTAGGCGTTCTTGAGCGCCCAGGCCAGCCGCGTGGCAGATTTGCCAGCATCGGATGGGCATTCGTCGCGCCACGGGCAAACCTCAACAGACCCCGGGACGGCTCGGGTATACTCGCGCGTTTTGCAAAGCCCTGCAGGTGCCGCGAGCGCTCGGGACAAATCCGCTTACGGATCTGTTCGTGAACAACGCGGTTTTTTGATCCAGCCTGCACACAGGGATATTCAGCACCATTTGGAGTTTTTCATGCTCGAACAGGCTCAGCGCGTCCTCAAGGACATCTTCGGCTACGACAGTTTCCGTGGCCGTCAGGGTGCCATCATTGAGCGCGTGGCCAGTGGCGGCGATGCCCTGGTGCTGATGCCGACCGGTGGTGGCAAATCGTTGTGCTTCCAGGTGCCGGCGCTGCTACGCGAAGGCCTGGCGGTGGTGGTATCACCGTTGATCGCCTTGATGGACGACCAGGTCGCGACCCTCGAAGAACTTGGCGTGGCGGCGGCCGCGCTCAACTCGACACTGAGCCCCGAACAACAGCGCGACCTGGCGGCACGGATCAAGCGTGGCGAAGTAAAAATGCTCTACCTGGCGCCTGAACGCCTGGTTCAGCCGCGCATGCTGGCCTTCCTGCAAAGCCTCGACATCGCGCTGTTCGCCATCGACGAAGCCCACTGTGTTTCGCAATGGGGTCACGATTTCCGGCCGGAGTACCTGCAACTGGGGCAACTGGCGGAAATGTTCCCCCACGTGCCGCGCATCGCCCTGACCGCCACGGCCGACAAGCGTACCCGCGAAGAAATCGTCACGCGCCTGCATTTGCAGGACGCCGAGCGTTTCCTGTCGAGTTTCGACCGGCCGAACATTTTCTACCGCATCGTGCCCAAGGAGCAGCCGCGCAAGCAGTTGCTGGCGTTCCTCGCGGAGCGGCGCAGCGATGCCGGCATTGTCTACTGCCTGTCGCGCAAGAAAGTCGACGAAGTGGCGGTGTTCCTCAGCGAGCAAGGTTTCCCGGCGCTGCCGTACCACGCCGGGCTGCCCAACGAAACACGAGCCCATAACCAGAAGCGCTTCCTCAACGAGGAGGGCTTGATCATGGTTGCCACCGTGGCGTTTGGCATGGGCATCGACAAACCCAACGTGCGCTTCGTCGCGCACCTCGATTTGCCGAAATCCCTTGAGGCCTACTACCAGGAAACCGGTCGCGGCGGCCGTGACGGCCTGCCCGCCGATGCCTGGATGGCTTACGGCCTGCAAGACGTGGTGATGCTCAAGCAGATGCTGCAAAACTCCGAAGGCGACGAGCGGCACAAGCGTCTGGAGCAGCACAAGCTCGACGCCATGCTCTCGCTGTGCGAAGAAACCCGCTGCCGCCGCCAAACCCTGCTGGCCTACTTCGATGAAGACATGCCCGAGCCGTGCGGCCACTGCGACAACTGCGTCGACGGCGTGCAGACCTGGGACGCCACCGAGCCGGCCCGCCAGGCGCTCTCGGCGATCTACCGCACCGGCCAGCGCTACGGCGTCGGCCATCTGGTGGACGTGCTGCTGGGCAAGGACAACGAAAAGGTCCGCAGCTTCGGTCATCAGCATCTGTCGGTATTCGGTGTCGGCAAGGCGATGGCGGAGGGCGAATGGCGCTCCTTGTTCCGACAACTGGTTGCCCGCGGTCTGGCAGACATCGATCTGGAAGGCTACGGCGGCTTGCGCTTGAGTGACACATGCCGGCCGTTGCTCAAGGGCGAAGTGACCCTGGAGCTGCGTCGCGACCTCAAGCCGCAAACCACTGCCAAAAGCAGCAAGAGCCAGGCAAGCCAACTGGTGCGTGGCGAAGAACGAGAGCAGTGGGAGGCCTTGCGCGCCCTGCGTCGCAAACTTGCCGAAGAACATGGCGTGCCGCCGTACGTCATCTTTCCCGACTCGACGTTGCTCGAAATGCTCCGCAGCCAGCCGACCTCGCTGTCGCAAATGGCCACGGTCAGCGGCGTTGGCGCACGCAAGCTGGAGCGCTACGGCGAGGCGTTCCTCGAAGTACTCGGCGGCCAGGCCGAGGCGCCAAAAGTGGTGGCCGACCTGCGCCACGAACTGATCACCCTGGCCCGCGCCGGGATGACGCCGATGCAGATCGCCGGTCAGCTGCAATGTTCGGAAAAGAACGTGTACACGCTGCTGGCCGAAGCCATTGGCAAACAGCAGTTGTCGCTGGAGCAGGCACTGGACTTGCCTGAAGACCTGATGGGCGAAGTTCAGGATGCGTTCCTCGACGGGGAAGGCGAGTTGCCGGCGGTTGCCGAAATCGCCGCGCTGTTTGCCGGTCGTGTGCCGGAGGGCGTTCTTTACTGCGTGCGCGCAGCGTTGCAGTCGGAATTCGAGATGTAGATCAAGAGTTTGGCCGATGTAACGATTCAGTACAGGTCAAAACTTGCTTGATACCAAGTGTCATGCTTAGCTGACTAATAATTAGTTTCACTCTATTTCAGTCTAATCCATGAGTTCTTTATGCCGTTAACCGATCAACACCGTTTTGGCATGCAGTTGGCGCAAATGTCTCGCGGCTGGCGCGCCGAACTGGACCGCCGTCTCGCCGGGCTGGGCCTGTCCCAGGCGCGCTGGCTGGTGCTGTTGCACCTGGCGCGTTTTGCGGACGCGCCCACCCAGCGTGAGCTGGCGCAAAGTGTCGGTGTCGAAGGTCCGACGCTGGCACGGCTGCTCGACAGCCTGGAAAGCCAGGGTTTGGTGCAGCGTCAGGCGGTGCTTGAAGATCGCCGGGCGAAAAAAATCGTGCTGTGTGCTTCGGCGCGTCCCTTGATCGAACAAATTGAAACCATTGCCACGCAATTGCGCCACGAGCTGTTCGTCGGGGTCGACGAAGAGGATTTGCGGGTGTGCATGCGGGTTCACGGGCATATTTTGGCCAATCTGGAAAAATCTTGAGGCATTACCTGCTGTCAGACTTTTGAGATTCAGCGTTGGGCAGACTATAAGAACTACCAGGCAATAACGTGTTCGTAAGGGAAGCGTTAACACGTCAGGTGGTTCTGGTTATCTAAGGGATGCTCATGCTCGAGAGTCGACAGTCAGCGTTACGGTGTTCTGCCAGGGCGCTTTTTGCCTGTGGTGCCCTGTGGTACTCGGCAATGGCCCCCGCGCTGGGGCTGGGGGACATCACCGTACACTCGGCGTTGAACCAGCCGTTCAGTGCCGATATCGCCTTGCTGGATGTCGCAGACCTTGCCGAGGGCGAGTTGTCGGTACGCCTGGCGACACCCGAGGAATTCAACCGCGCCGGTATCGAGCGTGTGTTTTTTCTCAATGACCTGCATTTCACTCCCATCGTGCGCGGCAATCGCAGCGTGATTCGGGTGGTGTCCAATAAACCGGTCAATGAACCGTTCCTGAGTTTTCTGATACAGGCCAATCAGCCCAACGGTCAATTGCTGCGCGAATACACGGTGTTGATCGATCCGCCGGGCGCTCCCGGTATCGTGCCGTCAACCGATACGGCGGCCGAACTGGCCGCACTCCGCTCGCAGGCTGCCTCGGCCTTTCCTGACGCTATTCCTGTTGAGTCATCATCGCCTGCGGTGCAGGGCAAGCGTTATACGGTGGCCAAGGGTGACACCCTGTGGCGCCTTGCCAAGCGTGTGCATGACGGCGGTAACCCGGCGTCGATCAGTGAGTTGCAGCAAGTCATTCGAACCATGAACCCGGACATTGAGCCCTTGGTGGCGGGCCACACTGTCTTGCTCCCCGAAGTGGCAGCCATGCCGACGACCACGCCTCCCGTTACTGCAGCACCGCTCAGTACTCCAGCTGCTGTCACGGATACACACGCCGAAGCGTTGGCGGCCAGCACGCTGCACAGTCAGCAACTGCAAAAGAACTTCGATGAATTGCAAGCCAGGGCCCATGCCCAGGAAGAACAGATCGCCAGCCAGAAAAAACAGCTCATCGAACTGCAAACCCGATTGGCAGAAGCCCGCACACCGCCGATCGCACCACCCGTCGTAGTGGCGCCGGCAGCGGTAGCGGCGAACGAAGAGTCGGGTGGCTCACACCTGTTGCTGACGGTCGGGTTGTCCGCGTTGGTGCTTCTGTTGCTGGCGGGTTTGTTTGTGCATCGGCGTCAACAGCGTCAGGGGATGCAAGAACCGTTGCCCGTGCGGCCAACCCCAGCCGTCAGCCCGGTGACTGCGCAGGTTCAGCCACGGCCACAACCGGCGCCGGAATATCGCGAAGCGACCCACGGCGCGGATGTGCTGGAAGCTGTCGGTGTCTACCTGACGTACGGGCGCTTTGCGGAGGCAGTGGCCCTGCTGCGTGAGGCGCTGCACAAAGAGCCTCAGCGGTCTGACCTGAATCTGCAGTTGCTGGACGTGCTGGGCAAGCAGGGGGATGCCGATGCCTACGCCGCCCAGGAACAGAACCTGCTGGCGTCGGGTTTCAGCGCGCAGGCGCTGGCAGACATGCGTGCACGGCACCCCAAACTCTGCGACGCGGCCCCCGCTGTCGCACCGGTATCGGCGACACCGGTCGTGCCTGATCCTGCGCCAGTACCCACCGCCGCGGCGCCGGATGAGTTTCAGTTGAACCTGGATGACATGTCGGTGGATGCCAATTGGGATCTGGTCAGCCCTTTCGAAAAACCGACATCGGCCTCGGATTTATCTGATCTCGCATCGAGTGCAAATGACTGGCCCAATGATCCAGAGGTCACCCATAAACAATCAATGGAACCGTTCGCAGCGCCTGACATCGAGTGGTCCGATGCACCGCCATCGGCGTTGGAGGGCGATGACTTTCTTGATGAATTCAAGGACTTGGGTGACACCTTGGCGCTTGAGCCGTTGCCGATGGACGTTGACTCACCGACGCTCGAAAAACCTTTCGCCGGCAAACTGGAACAAGCCCAGACCTGCATCGACGACGGCGATCTGGACAGTGCCAGCCGACTGCTCAACGAGTTGCTCAAGGACGGCGACGAGCCGTTGAAGCAGACGGCTCGTAGCTTGCTGGCGAGTATTCGTTAGCGCGCCGTCAGAAGGTTTGCCCCAGGTTCAGGTAAATCGCCTGCTGGTCGTCATCGTTGAAGCCATAACTGAAGTTCAGCGGCCCCAGTGGTGTGTCGAACCCCAGGAAAATACTGGCGGCATTGATGTAGCCGCTGTCGAATTCATTGTCATTGTTCCAGGCGCGGCCACGCTCCAGGGACGCACCGAGGTACAGCGGGAACTCCAGCGGCAAGTAGGAGCGGGGCGTCAGGCGCCGGAAGTAAACGGCGCGCATCAGGCTGACGTTCTGCCCGGAAATCGCGTCCTGACGGAACCCTGACAGCTGTCGCGCACCGCCCAGCAGGAAGCTTGAACTCACCACCTCGGTCTGGTCCAGCGTGCGGCCATAGCGCCCACCGAGCACGAAGGTGTCGGGTCCGCGGCTCAAGGCCTTGTCCAGTTTGAACTCCCATTGCCGGTACGGTTTGTCGGACCCCAGGCTCGGCGTGAACTGGCGCAACGACAGGCCGATGTCTTCGCCCTCGTGGGCGAAGTACACATTGTCCAGGGAGTCGAACGAGTACTTGAGTTCATAAAAACCTTCGTTGAAGCTTTCGCTGGGCAGGTGCTGGTCACCAATGCGCACATCGGCCTTGCCCCAGGCCTCGCCGACGCCGAAGCGGATTTCGCCGCTGGTGCCGATTTGCCGGCCAACGTTCAGACCGAAGCCATAACGTTCGAGGCGGTATTGGGCCACCGGGTCGTTGTCCAGCGTGGCCTCGACGTTTTGCGCTTCGAACGCTGCGTAAGGTGCAATGAAGTAGCGTGAGCCGACATCCAGCGGTTGAAAGAACTCGCTGTAGAGTTCTTGCTGGTTGCCGATCTGAACGCGGGTCAGCCACTCCGCACCGAGCCGGTTGATGCCATTGACCCGGTAACTGGCGCCAATGTTGAAGGCGCTGTCGCCGCGCATGTCGTCCGAGAGGTTCAGGCCCAGCCGCAAGTAATCGGTGCCGGCGCGTTTGCCCCTCGCGCTGATGACCAGGGTCTGGTCATGCCCCTTGTGCACCACGCGGTATTGCACCTGTTCGAAGTAATCCAGGCCATAGAGGGTGCCCATGTCGGTTTGCAAACGACCCAGGTCCAGGGGCTCGCCGATGCGCTGGCGGATGTAGTAGCGGATCACCTCATCACCGACTTTCGAATCGTTTTCCACTTTGATCGCGGTGATGATCGGCGTGCGCTGGCTTGGCGCTCGGGCCGCCGTCAGCTCGGTATCCAGGGTGTCGGCAGGTCGCAGCCGTGCCAGGCGTGCGTCGAGGATGCGCGTGGCGCGGTATCCGGCGTCGATGATTTCCCGGGAATGGCCGAAATCGGTAGAGCCGAAGCTGGCCAGCGATGGCTGGATCAACACATCATCCTTGTGCAGCGCGGCGAGTTGTTCCTCGGAGTTGCGCCGGGTCATCAGGGTGATCGACTGTGTCAGCACATCGACCACCGTATTCAGTTGCTTGCGGCTGCGCAGCGGCGTACCGATGTCGACCACGATGGCAATGTCGACGCCCATTTCGCGGGCCACATCGAGGGGGATGTTGTCGGTCATGCCGCCGTCCACCAACAGGCGGCCGTCGAGTTCGACCGGTGCGAACACCGCCGGGATCGACATGCTGGCGCGAATCACCTGAGGCAGGTGGCCCTTGCGGAATACCACTTTTTCGCCGCTGGCAATGTCGGTGGCCACGGCGCGGAAGGGGATGGGCAGTTTGTCGAAATCCCGGGTGTCGCTGGCGTGGGCCAGTTTGCTTTCCAGCAGCAGCGCGAGGTTCTGGCCCTGAATCACCCCCAACGGCAAGCCGAGGCTGCCGTCGTCGCGAAAGCTCAGTTTTTGCTTCACCAGAAAATCCCGGTCGTCCTGCTTGCGCCGGAACGGTACGTCCGCACGTGGCGGGGCGTCCGAAAGGGCCTGCTTCCAGTCGATGTCCAGCGCCAGTTTTTCAAGCTCCTCGATCTTGTAGCCCGAAGCGTAGAGACCGCCGATCACCGCGCCCATGCTGGTGCCGGCAATCGCATCGATCCTGATGCCTTGCTCTTCAAGTGCCTTGAGCACGCCAATGTGCGCCAACCCCCGGGCCGCGCCACCGGACAGCACCAGGCCGATCTTCGGTCGCGGGGTATCGGCGGCATGCACGATCAATGGAATGAAGCACAGCAGCAGGCAGGACAGCAGACGACGCATCGGGGATCTCGGGCGAGCGATAAAGGTGGCTATTATAGCGATGCCCTTCGTTCAGGAGTTTTACCTGCCATGCCCGCATTGAAACCGGAAATTGCCATCACTTATTGCACCCAATGCCAATGGCTGTTGCGTGCCGCCTGGCTGGCCCAGGAGTTGCTCAGCACCTTCGGCGACGACCTGGGTAAAGTCTCCCTGGTGCCTGGCACCGGTGGAGTCTTCCACATCACCTGTGATGGTGTGCAAATCTGGGAGCGCAAGGTCGATGGCGGTTTCCCGGAGGCCAAGGTGCTCAAGCAGCGCGTACGTGACCAGATTGACCCGGAGCGCGACCTGGGTCACAACGACCGGACGCAGTAAAAAGGTGCAGACAAAAGACGAAGGCAGGTCAATGACCTGCCTTCGTTGCAACGTGAGGTGCTATTTGGTGGCCATTTTCGATTTGATGAAGCCGGCCACAAACGTCAGGGCCGCACCGCCGACACCGCCACCCACAATACTGCTCAGCAGAGCGGGAATACTCAGGGCACCGGCGGTGATCATGCTGGGCTCGCCCGTCACGGCAGCCAGTATCTGACCGAGAATCAACCCGCCGACACCCCCGACGACCGAGTTGAGCATCGGGCCCAGACTCTGCTTGCTCATGCCTGCGGCATTACCACCGACCACACCGCTGACGATCTGAACGACGAGGCTGACAATGTCCATGGATGAACCCTCTCAATAGCGCTGTGTGAATGACCACTCGTATCAGCTACTTCAGAAGGGCAGGTGTCGCTGGCAACGAGGAGCCTTTATCCGCTAACGAGCAACTGCTGCGGATGTATTAAGTATAGGTAGCCCGCCATTGAGGGGCCAATCATTGGGCGGGGGCGGTTTCGGCGGTTTTTGGGCCGGGACCGCTGCTGCCCAGACGACTCGACACCACAATTGCCACGATGATCAGTGCGCCACCGATCAGCATGCGCGGGGTCGGGTTTTCACCGAACAGCAGCCACGCCACGGTGATCCCGTACACTGGCTCCAGGGCGAACACGACCGCTGCGGTGCGCGCCTTGATCACCGCCAGGCTGGCGACGAACAGGCTGTGGGCGACGCCGGTGCAAAACACCCCGAGCAGGCCGATCCATAACCAATCAAGTGTGCGCACTTCGCCCAGGCCAGGTGCGGCGAACGGCAGCAGGCACAGGGCGACCACGACGTTCTGGCACAGCGCCGCTTGCACCGCCGGGACCCGCCCCGAGCTGGCGCGGTTGGTCAGTGACAGCAGGGCGAACAACAACCCCGAGCCCACGGCCCAGAGCAGGCCGGCGGTGGCGTCGCTGGCGAGGTCGAAATCAGGCGTCACCAGCACCAGCCCAATGCTGACCAACACCACCAGCAGGATTTCGTTGGCGCGAATCCGCTCACGAAAGATCAGCCCTTCGAGGATTACCGTGAACGCCGGGAAACTGGCGAAGCCGAGGGTGGCAATGGCGACCCCGGCGATCTTCACCGCAATGAAAAAGCTCACCCAATGTCCGGCCAGCAGCAGGCCGCTGAGCAACAGGCGCCGCCAGTCGACGGCCCGCAGGGTTTGCCACGGCGTGTTGCGGGCAAACTGCGCAAAACACGCCAGGGCAATGACGGCGAACGCGGCACGGCCAAAGACGATGATGGCAGGTGAGGCGGCGGCCAGTTTGCCGAACACACCCGTCAGGCCAAACATCAGTGCGCCGATATGCAGGGCGCCAAGGGCAGTACGCGGAGTCATCTTGATCCTTACAAAATATGACAGTCAGAGGCGCAGTCTAGAGCCTTGCCTTGGGGAGTGTCTGTCGGCAACCTCGCGTTTTTTAGCGCGAAACTAGCGCTCGCCTGCAGTGCGGCGCAGCTTGCCGGGTGCGGCGCCGAACTCGCGTTGCACGGCGGCGGTGAAGGCACTCTGGGAACTGTAGCCGACCCGACTGGCGATTTCGCCGATGGGCAGCACCGTCTCGCGCAACATGTTTACGGCCAGGTGCAAGCGCCGGCTGCGGATGTAATCCATGGGCGTTTGCCCGCATTCGGCAACGAACCGCGCGTGCAGGCGAGGGCTGGATAACCCGGCAATGCGCGCCAGATCGGCGACCTGCAACGGATAGGCCGCGTACTGATCGATGTGCGCGTTGAGCGCCGCGTAGGGCAGTCGTCGTCCGGTCACAGGGCTTGCGATGTCGCGGTTGAGGCTGGCGAGCAACAACACGGCGCCTTGCTGGGCGATCAGCGGATCGCTCACGGGGCTGCTCGCCAGCCAGCTCACCAACTGACTTTGCCCGGCATCCAGTGGCAGGCGACCGGGCGTGTCGAGCAAGCGTCGGCTGGCGTGCGCATGGTCGCCCAGGGATTGCCCGACCCATTGATCGCTCGGCACGTCCAGCACCAGGCAACGGCTGCCGTTGGGGCTGCCGCAAGTGTGATGGGCGCCGGAGGGGACCACGACAAAACTCTGCTGCTGCACCTGGCTGCCATGGCCGTCGACCTCGAAGTCGAGCGCGCCCGACAGGCCGAACACCAGTTGGGCGTGGTCGTGGCTGTGGACGATCAGGTCGTGGGTGTACTGGCGTAGCGTGAGGATCGGTCTCATCGCGGTCTCCTTGGCAGGTGGCCAGTCTACACCGGGCGCACTCGCGGCCGCGCTGTCATCGGACTGCCGCATTTGTGTCATGGGCTATTAATCGCCCTGGTGCAAGCTCGCAAAAAATCCCGCTGAGGTTGCCCATGACACGTGCCGAATTCGCCAAGCCCAGCCGTAAGCAACGCGTGCGCACCTTGTGGATTTCCGATGTACACCTCGGCACCCGCGATTGTCAGGCCGAGCATTTGTCGCAGTTTCTCAAGGGCTATCACGCCGACCGGATCTACCTGGTGGGCGACATTATCGATGGCTGGAAGCTACGTGGCGGCATGTATTGGCCGCAGGCACATACCAACGTCATTCGCCGTCTGCTGACCATGAGCAAACGCGGCACCGAGGTGATCTACGTCACCGGTAACCACGATGAGTTTCTGCGACGCTATTCGAAACTGATCCTGGGCAATATCCAGTTGGTGGACGAGGCTGTGCATGTCACCGCCGATGGCCGTCATTTGCTGGTGATCCATGGTGATCAGTTCGATGTCATCACCCGGTATCACCGCTGGCTGGCGTTTCTTGGCGACTCGGCCTACGAGTTCACCCTGACGCTGAACCGCTGGCTCAATCACTGGCGGGCGCGTTATGGCTATGGCTATTGGTCGCTGTCGGCGTACCTCAAGCACAAGGTGAAAACGGCGGTCAGTTTCATCAGCGATTTTGAGGAGGCCATTGCCCACGAGTGCGTCAAACGTGAGTTGCACGGGGTGGTGTGCGGCCACATTCACCATGCCGAAATCCGTAAGGTCGGCGAGGTGGACTACCTCAATTGCGGCGATTGGGTGGAGTCGTGTACGGCGTTGATCGAACACTGGGATGGCACGATCGAGTTGTATCGGTTGGCCGATGCGCAAGCGCGGGAAGCGGAGCTGAAGGCAGTGAAAGTGGCGGAGCCTGCATAAACCCCGAAGGGGCGGGTGTCTGAAAGGGCCTCATCGCGAGCAGACTAAGCGCCGCCCGACCCGCTCCCACCTTTGATCTGGGGTGGTCACATATTCTGCACTCACCTCAAATTTCTGTGGGAGCGAGCCTGCTCGCGATGGACCGCGTAGCGGTTCCCTGGATTCGAGGCCAGCGCGTACTCGTCCATCGCCGCTGCATGGCTGTTCGGGACGCTTGATGGCTTGCCGTGCCTAGAACGGCACTTTGCCCAGAATCATGTCGCGGTACATGGCGAAATCACCAAGCAGGCTGTAAAGCGGATGCTGGAACGTCGCGGGGCGGTTCTTCTCATAGAAGAAGTGGCCGACCCAGGCAAAGCTGTAACCGGCCACAGGCAAGGCCAGCAACAGCCACCAGGCGCCTTTGCCAATGGTGAAGGCCAGAATAAAAATCACCAGCGTGGTGCCGATGAAGTGCAGGCGTCGGCAGGTGCTGTTTTCATGTTCGCCGAGGTAATACGGATAGAACTCGGCGAAGCTATTGAAATGCTTGATGTTTTCCACGGAGTCGATCTCGACGGCAGGTGTTCGGTTCAACGGATGCTCTGCGGGGAGCTTATTTGAGTCTAGAGTCATCACTGGTTACAGCCAGTGACAATGGGCGCCACTTTAGTATCCTTCGCAAATCGGGCCATGGATCAGGGCCCCTCATGTAAGTAAATGCCATGAGCGAACGAACGACTTCTGCAAGCTGGGCGATGGGGATTGTCAAAGCACTGGAAATGGACGGTCTGGATTGCCGGGTCTTGTTCAAGCAACTCGGGCTCGACTACGCCGCACTGGATGACCCGGATGCGCGTTTTCCCCAGGACTCCATGACGCGGCTCTGGCAGCGCGCTGTCGAACTGTCGGGTAACCCGGCAATCGGCCTGAACATGGGCAAGGTCGTGCGCCCTGCCTCTTTTCATGTGGCCGGGTACGCATTGATGTCCAGCCGAACCCTGGCCGAAGGCTTTCAACGGTTGGTGCGGTATCAGCGGATTATCGCTGAAAGTGCTGACCTGAGTTTCCGACTGCTGGATGAAGGTTACGCGCTGATTCTGACCGTTCACGGTGATCATCTTCCCCCGACCCGGCAAAGCGCCGAAGCGTCGCTGGCCAGTGCGTTGAGCCTGTGCGGCTGGCTGACCGGACGCACCCTGCAGCCGCGCAAGGTTTTGGTCCAGGGTGCTCAGCCCATGGACCTTGAACCCTATAAACAAGCGTTTCATGCGCCGCTGGTGTTCGATGCGCCGTATGACGCGCTGATTTTCGAACGGGCCGACATGGAAGCACCGCTGCCCACCGCCAATGAAGCCATGGCGTTACTGCATGACCGGTTTGCCGGTGAGTACCTGGCGCGGTTTTCGGAAAGTCGGGTGACCCACAAGGCGAGGCAAGTGCTGTGCCGTTTGCTGCCACAAGGCGAGCCCAAGCGCGATACGGTGGCGCAGACGCTGCACTTGTCGCAGCGCACCTTGCAGCGACGCTTGCAGGAGGAGGGCACCAGTTTTCAGACGCTGCTCGACGACACCCGCCGCGAGCTGGCCGAGCAGTACCTGGCGCAGCCGAGCATGACGCTGCTGGAAATTGCCTACCTGCTGGGGTTTGCCGACCCGAGCAATTTCTTTCGGGCGTTTCGCCGCTGGTTCGATGTCACACCCGGTGAGTACCGGGTGCGATTAGTCGACGCGTCCCGACAGGTCAGTGCCGCCAGAACGCCGGAATACACAGCACAAACACGGTAATGATCTCCAGCCTGCCCAGCAGCATGCCGAACGACAGGATCCACTTGGCGGCATCGGGCAGCGTGGCGAAATTGCCTGCCGGGCCGATGGTTTCGCCCAGGCCCGGGCCGACGCCGGAGACGGTGCTGGCGGCACCGGTCAGGGCGGTCATCCAGTCCACGCCGAGCAGTGACAGCAGCAGGGCGATCACACAGATCGTGATGGCGAAGAAGAACGAAAAAGTCAGGATCGAACGCACAATCTCTTCGTCGAGACGGTGGCCGTTGTACTTCTGCTTGATCACCGCCCGAGGGTGAATCAACTGGTTAAGGTTGGCCTTGAGCAGAATGTAGGCGACCTGGAAGCGGAAGATTTTGATCCCTCCCGCCGTGGAGCCCGAGCAACCGCCGACGAAGCCCAGATAAAAGAACAGCATCAGTGAGAAGTTGCCCCACAGGCTGTAGTCCCCCAGTGCGAAACCGGTGGTGGTGACCACCGAGGTCACGTTCAGCGCCACATGCCGCAAGGCGTCGAGCCAGTGCAGGTTGGTGGTCCACCAGTACCAGGTGCCGAGCACCAGCCAGGTCACCAGCAACATGCCGAGCAAGCCTTGTACCTGCTGATCCTTGAACAGCGCCCGGCGATTACCGCGCAACGTGGCAACGTAGAGGGTGAAGGGCAGGCTGCCGAGGATCATCACCACCACCGCAACCCAGTGCACGGCGGGTTGGCTCCACTTGGCCAGGGACTGGTCGGAGGTCGAGAACCCGCCCGTGGAAATGGCCGACATGGCATGGTTGATCGCGTCGAAAGGGGTCATTCCCGCCCACCAGAACGCCAGGCTGCCGAGCACGGTAATACCGACATAAGCGGCAACAATCAGCCGGGCGACCATGTGGGAACGCGGCATGACTTTTTCGGAACGGTCCGACGATTCGGTCTGAAACAGCCGCATGCCGCCAACCCGCAACAGTGGCAGAATCGCTACCGCCATGCCGATAAAGCCGATACCGCCGAGCCAGTGCAGCAGCGAGCGCCACATCAGGATCCCCGGCGACATGGTGTCCAGGCCGCTGAGCACCGTGGAGCCGGTGGCGGTAATGCCTGACATGCTTTCAAAAAACGAATCGGTGTAACTGATGTGCTGGGTCAGCAGAAACGGCAGCGCGGCGAACACGCATACCACCAGCCAACTGCTGACGGTCAGCAGGTACATGTCTCGCGGGCGCAGGTGCACATGCTCCGGGCGGCCGGGAATCACCAGCGCGAGGCCGGCGACAAAGGTGATCATGCTGGCCCACAGAAACGACGGCAAGTCGCTGGTGCGGTCGTAAATCACCAGGGTCGCCATGGGCACGACCATGCTGATGGCGAGGGTGATCAGGAAGATGCCGATAATGAAACCGATGATCCGTAAGGTCGGCAACGCCATGAAGTCCGCTCGGGCTGATAAGGGAAGGGCGCCATTCTACCTGCGGGGCAGGTCATGTAAACCGGCATGCCGGTGGTGGTTACCGCTAGAATAGCCAATCAATTTTTCAGGAGGTGGCCGATGCAGGCTCTCGACGCTTTGCTCAACCGTGTTTCCGTACCCCGTTTGCTTGACCCGGCCCCGACTGCCGAGCAACGCGAAGTGCTGTTTTCTGCCGCCCTGCGTGCGCCGGATCACGGGCATTTGCAGCCGTGGCGTTTTCTGACGGTCGAGGGTGCGGCGCGTGAGCAGTTGGGCGAGTTGCTGGCGCAAGCCGCACGCCTGCAAGATGCCAATGTGCCGCAGGCCATGGTGGACAAGGCGCGCAATGGCCCGCTGCGTGCGCCGCTGGTGGTGGTTGTGGTGGCGCGTCTGCAAGACCACATCAAGGTGCCGAAGTCCGAGCAACTGCTGGCGGCGGGGTGTGCGGCCCATGGTATTTTGCTGGCGGCTTACGCTCAGGGCATCGGCGCGGTATGGCGTACCGGCGAGCTGGCTTACTCCTCCCATGTGGCCAAAGGGTTGGGCCTGGCGGAAGGCGAAGAGGTGATTGCATTCCTGTACCTCGGCACACCGCAGAACGAACCGCGTGTGGCGGGCAAAGTGGATACCGCTGAATTCGTCAGCGCCTGGTCGGCCAAGGCCTGAATTTGTTTGTTGAGGGCTTGGCTCCTTGAGAACCACCCCTCATCCCAGTGGGGAACGGGAGCATATCGCTATGCTATTCAAACCTGAGTTCGGCTCGGATTTTCAGGTCGCAGTACTTTGAGCAAGCACCTCGGTCAGTCCCCTCGCCCCTTGGGGAGAGGGTTAGGGTGAGGGGTGGATCTTGAAAGGCCCTCAGGGTTGAACCACTGCTCCCGGCACTAACGGCAGATCCAGGCTGGCAATGAACCCGCCCTCCGGGTGATTGGCCAGGATCAGGCTGCCGCCATGGCGCTCCGCTGCGCGCCGGGCGATGGCCAGGCCCAGCCCATGACCTGCCGAGGTTTGGCCGGGGGCCCGGTAGAACGGTTCTCCCAGTTGGCTCAAATGTTCGGCCTCCACCCCCGGCCCGTGGTCGCGCACGCTTACCACAATGCGTTCGCCCTGACGCAGGGCCAGCACTTCAATCGGCTGTCCGGCCGGGTTGAAGCGTTGGGCATTGCGCAGCAGGTTGTCTACCGCCCGTTCAATCATGGTCGGCCAACCCTTGAGGCTCAGATGTTGCTCGGCTTCAACCCGCACGCTTTGCTCCGGCGAACTGAGTTGGGCGTCTTTTTGTACGGTATTGAGCAGGGCATTGAGGTCGACGTCTTCGGCGCTGGCGTTGTCGGCATCGACCCGTGCCAACACCAGGATTTCACTGATCAACGCTTCCAGGCGATCACATTCGCGGGTCAGGCGTGGCCAGAGCTTTTCCCGTTCAGCAGGGCTGGCGCGTTCGGCGAGCGCCAGGGCAATGCGTAGCCGGGCGAGGGGAGAGCGCAACTCGTGAGACACGTCGCGCAGCAGTTGTCGCTGGCTGCCGATCAGGCTTTGCAGGCGTGCCCCCATGCGGTTGAAGTCGTTGGCCAGTACGCCGAACTCGTCGCGCCGGTTAGCCAGTCGCGCCAGGCTGTTTTGCTGATAGGTGGTCTGGCCCAGGTCATGCACCGCCCCGCGTAAACGGCTGAGTGGGCGGGTGATGGACAGCGTCACCAGCAGGCTGAACAGCGTCAGCACCACCAAGGCAATCGCCAGGGCACTGAGGGGCCAAAGCAGGCTGGTGCGGTGCCAGGCATCAAGTTCCGGGTGCGGGATGCGGTAGATCAGCAGGAAGGTTTCACCGCTTTTTGGGCTGGTGTACTCGACCGTCAAGCGACGCCACGGCAAGTGGCTGTCCTTGTTGTCGCTCTGCCGCGCTTCAAACGCAGCGGCCCGCCGCGGGAACGTCCCGCGAACCACCGGGTCGCCGCTTTCGTTCAGCACCTGAACATCAATGTGATAGCGCCGCTTGCGTTTTTCGAGCAGCGCTTGCGCGGCGTCCTCGCCCTGTTCTTCGTAGAGTTGCGTCCACTGTTGCGCCAGGGTGTTGAGGCCCGGGTGACGACTGAGAATCCAGGCGTCCTGATTGAGCATGTGCCCAAGCAGAATCGAAAGCCCTGCAACCAGAGCGATGGCCAGCCAGAAACTGGCAAGGATGCGCCAGAACAATGAACGCACGGGAAGTCCTCAAACAAAGAAAGCCCGACGGAAAACCGCCGGGCTGGGGAGCAGCGCTAGAGCATTATTGCGCTTTTTGCGGTTGTTGGGCTTTCCAGGCCTGGAACTGAGCCCATTCGGCTTTGCGCTCGGCCTGCTTCTTTTGGATCACATCGAACTTCTGCTGTTGGTCCGGCTTGAGAAGGGCACGAATGTCCTTCTCGGTTTTCTGGCGGCCGGCCGCCATTTGGTCTTTCATAGCCTGCTGATCGGCTGGCGAGAGTTTTTGCAGGTACTGCTCTACCAACTCTTTGCGCGCGTGCATCTGCTCACCAATCAGTTTGCGGATCTGCTCGCGTTGTTCGCGGCTCAGATCCAGCTCTCTGTACATGCCTTTGCCGCCATGCATGTGTCCGCTGTAACCGTGGCCATCCATTGGGCCCATCGGGCCTTGGCCTTCTGGCGCGGCCATGGCAATGGTCGGTAGTGCGGCAGCGAACATCAAAGCGATCAGGGTCTTGCGCATGGTGTGTCTCCTTGTCTCGTTCCCGGTGTGTTCCGGATGGGTACAGATTACGGAGATCAAGGTCAGCGGCGGTCAGCGGAGCGTAAAGCTTGGGTAAAGACGTTTTTGCGGCGTGCTGACAAAACTACAGGCTGTAGTAGTAGCCACGGCTGCGCAGGGCAACAATGCGCGGTCGACCGTCGGGGTGTGGGCCGATTTTTTTGCGCAGGTTGCTGACGTGCATGTCCAGGCTGCGGTCATACAGGGTCAGTTTGCGGCCCAGGGCGATCTGCGCCAGTTCCTGTTTGTCCAGCGGTTCGCCGGGCTGCTTGAGCAGGGCTTCGAGCAAACGGCTTTCTGACACGGTCAGGGTGAACTCTTGCTGGTCGATGCTGACGACGCCGCGGACGGGGCTGAAACACAGGTCGCCCAGCTCGATCTGGCTGGACACCGCCGCCGGGTGACTGCGGCGCAGCACGGCGCGCAGGCGGGCGGTCAGTTCCCGTGGATCGCAGGGTTTGGCCAGGTAATCGTCGGCACCCAGCTCCAGGCCGAGGATGCGGTCCAGCGGTTCGCCACGGGCCGAGAGCATCAACACGGGCAGGTCCGGGTGATCGCTGCGCAGTTGCTTGAGCAACTCCAGCCCGCTGCCGTCGGGCAGCATGACGTCCAGTACCACCGCTGCCGGGGCGGTTTCGGCCAGGGCGCGGCGTGCGCTTCGGCCATCGTGACAGGCATGAACCTTGAAGCCTTCCTGGCTCAGCCAACTGCTCAGGAGCTCACACAGCTCCTGATCATCATCAATTAGTAACAGCTCGCTCATGACTCACTCAATTTAGCCATTGCCGACGTTGTCTACGTCCACCACTGGCGAAGATACCGCAGAGCAGGGCCAATAGCGCTACCCCGGCACCCGTGACGAACCATTGCTGCTGATCGGTCAGCAGGCGTGGTTGCGGGTTGGCCTGAGCTTCCTTGAGTTGCAACTTCAGGCGCTGGTTCTCCTGACGCAGGCGACCCAGTTGGGCGCTTTCACGTTCGGTATCGGCACTTTGCAGGTTTTTGCTCAACTCTTCTCGTTGCCGTTCGCTTTCTTTCAAGCGTTGCTGCAACTCGGTGATCTGACTGCCGGCACTCAGTGACAAAGGCGTCGAATGGCCTGACTCAGAGCTTTCCTCGGCATGGGCAGGGGCCCCGATCGATAACATGACCAACAGCAGACACAACGGACCTTGGCGCATCGGAACTCCTGATTCCAATCGAGTGTTGGGCAAGTTGTCGGCAGTTAAACGAGAATAATGAGCGATTGAGTGCGCAATGAACCGACAAGGTTCATTGCGCAGCAATAGATTAAGGCAGGACTTGCTTGAAGGGTTTGACCAGAACATTGGCGTAGACGCCTGCGCCGATGTACGGGTCGGCATCGGCCCAGGTCTGGGCGGCTTCAAGGGAGGCGAACTCGGCGACGATCAGGCTGCCGCTGAAACCGGCAGCGCCCGGATCATTGCTGTCGATGGCCGGGTGTGGACCGGCCAGCACCATGCGGCCCTCGGCTTGCAGCGCTTGTAGCCGCTCGATGTGCGCAGGGCGTGCAGCCAGGCGTTTTTCCAGGGAGTTGGCGACGTCTGTGGCAATGATTGCGTAAAGCATGTCAGTCCTCGGTTTTTGGCGTGGTGGGATCGGCGTCATGCAGGTGGCGGGACAGGTAGATCCCCTGGCCGACCAGGAACAACAGCGTCATGCCCAGGCTGCCGAAGACTTTGAAGTCGACCCAGATGCTCTGGAACGTGAACGCGACGAACAGGTTGGCGGCGCCACAGAACAGGAAAAAACCGATCCAGGCGATGTTCAGGCGCAGCCAGACCGGGTCCGGCAAGGTCAGCGCGTGGCCCATGATGCGTTTGATCAGCAGGCGGTCACCGACGAAATGGCTGCCGATAAAGGCCAGGGCAAACAGCCAGTTGACCACCGGAGCTTTCCACTTGAGGAAGGTTTCACTGTGGAAGGCCAGGGTCAGGCTGCCGAAAACCAGGCAGGCGACGAGTGTCAGCCACTGGCTTTTTTCCAGTTTGCGCTGGGAGATGAACAGGGCACCGTAAACCACCAGGGAGCTGATGATCAGCATGGCGGTGGCGCTGTAGATACCGCCGACCGTCAGTTGTTGACCGGCGATGTCGACGACCCGTGGATCGATTTTGTAGACGATGAAAAACAGCAGAAGCGGGATGAAGTCGATGAATTGTTTCACAGTGGCAGCCAGAAGCAGGATGTGGCGGCATAATAACAAACATATTGGGTCGCGAAAGCGCCAGCTGATTTGAGGTTACACAGTCCTGTGAATGTTGATTTGCACTGCCATAGCACGGCCTCCGATGGCGCCCTGGCGCCTGCGGTTCTGGTTGCGCGTGCGTTCGAGAGAGGCGTGCGAGTCCTGGCCTTGACCGATCACGATACCCTTGAAGGCCTCGATGAGGCCCGCAGCGCTGCGGTTGCGCTGGGGATGCAACTGGTCAACGGCGTCGAATTGTCCTGCACCTGGGGCGGCGCGACCATCCATGTGCTGGGTTACGGTTTTGATGTGGATGCACCGCCGTTGGTCGAGGCCATTGCCAAATTGCACGACGGCCGCTGGCTACGCTCCGAGGAGATCGGCCGCAAACTGGCCCTCAAAGGCATGCCCGGCGCACTGGAAGGTGCCCGTACCCTTCAGCAGGAGCTGGGCGACAGTGGCAACGCGCCGGCCCGTCCGCACTTTGCCGACTGGATGGTGCGTGAAGGTTTTGTAAAGGATCGCGCCGAGGCGTTCCGCAAATGGCTGGGCGCCGGCAAGCTGGGAGACGTCAAGCAACACTGGCCGACCCTGGAAGAAACCGTCGAAACCCTGCGCGCCGCGAAGGCCTGGGTCAGCCTGGCACACCCTTGGCACTATGATTTCACCCGCAGCAAACGTCGACGCCTGATTGCCGACTATATTCAAGCGGGTGGCCACGCAATCGAAGTGGTCAACGGCCATCAGCCTGCCGAACAAGTGGGCAGCTTGGCTATTCTTGCTCGTGAGTTTGGTCTGCTGGTCAGTGCCGGCAGTGATTTCCATGGACCCGGAGGCTGGTCCGAGATCGGCGAATACCGCCCGCTCCCGGAGGATCTGCCGCCGCTTTGGTGTCGATTCAAACATGACCCAGCCGTTATTGCCGTCTGAACAGGTAGAAAATGTGAGTCAATTTTTCCAGATTCATCCGGAAAACCCGCAAGCGCGCCTGATAAAACAAGCGGTAGAAATCATTCGGGCCGGTGGGGTGGTGGTCTATCCCACAGACTCCTCGTACGCCATTGGCTGCCAGATCGGCGACAAGAACGCCGTCGAACGCGTGCGGCGCCTGCGGCAACTGGACGATAAGCATAACTTTGCGTTGATTTGCAGCGACCTGTCGCAATTGGGGTTGTTTGCCAAGATCGACACCGGCACCTTCCGCCTCTTGAAGGCGCACTTGCCGGGGCCGTACACCTTTATTCTCAACGCCACCCGCGAAGTGCCGCGCCTGTTGCTGCACCCGAAAAAACGCACCATCGGCTTGCGGGTACCGAGCCATCCTATTGCCCTGGCGCTGCTGGCCGAATTGGGCGAGCCGTTGATGAGCGTGACCCTGATCATGCCGGGCGACACCGATCCGCTGAGTGACCCGTACGAAATGCGTCAGTTGCTTGAGCATCAGGTCGACTTGATCATCGACGGCGGTTTTGGCGGGATCAAGGCCTCCACGGTCATCAATCTGGCCGACGGTGAACCTGAAGTGATTCGCGTGGGTTGCGGCGACCCTGCACCCTTTACGGTCGAAGCCTGAATGTCCGTTGCAGAAACCGTCGATAGCCAGGCCGGCGCCCAGCAAGAACTGCCGTTTGCCATGGTCTACGGTCAGGCGGTCATGGAAATGCCGCTGGACCTGTACATTCCGCCGGACGCGCTGGAAGTCTTCCTTGAAGCCTTTGAAGGCCCGCTGGACTTGCTGCTGTACCTGATTCGCAAGCAGAACATCAACATCCTCGACATCCCGGTGGCGGAAATCACCCGCCAGTACATGGGCTATGTCGAGTTGATGCAGTCGGTGCGCCTGGAACTGGCCGCCGAGTACCTGGTGATGGCGGCGATGCTGGCCGAGATCAAGTCGCGGATGCTGCTGCCGCGCTCGGCCGAGATCGAAGCGGAAGAAGACGACCCGCGTGCCGAACTGATCCGTCGCTTGCAGGAGTATGAACGCTTCAAGGCAGCCGCTGAAGGCATTGATGGCTTGAGCCGGGTGGGCCGCGATGTGGTGGTGCCCAGGCTGGACGCCCCTGAGGCGCGAGCGCGCAAGCTGGTGCCGGATGTAAGCCTGGAAGAGTTGCTGATGTCCATGGCCGAGGTGCTGCGCCGTGGCGACATGTTCGAAAGCCATCAGGTCAGCCGCGAGGCACTGTCTACCCGCGAGCGCATGAGCGATGTGCTGGAGCGGCTCAAGGGCGGCGGTTTCGTGCCGTTTGTCGAGCTGTTCACCGCTGAGGAAGGGCGCCTGGGTGTGGTGGTGACCTTCATGGCGATCCTCGAACTGGTCAAGGAATCCTTGGTCGAGCTGGTGCAGAATGAGCCGTTTGCGGCGATCCATGTCCGGGCGCGAGCCGAATAACGAGCAAAATCAATGAATTTGAGTGAACCCCGCGAGCTGGCGCCGCTGCTTGAGGCCTTTTTGTTGGCCTCGGGAAAACCGCAATCGATGGAGCGCCTGTTCGAACTCTTCGAAGAAGGCGAGCGCCCGGAGCCGCCGGTTTTCAAGAAAGCCCTGGCGATTTTGGCCAAGTCCTGCGATGGCCGGGCTTTTGAGCTGAAGGAAGTTGCCTCGGGCTACCGTCTGCAAATTCGCGAGAAGTTTGCGCCCTGGGTCGGGCGCTTGTGGGAAGAACGCCCGCAACGTTATTCCCGTGCGATGCTCGAAACCATGGCACTGATTGCCTATCGCCAGCCGATTACCCGTGGCGAGATCGAGGATGTGCGCGGTGTGGCGGTCAACAGCCACATCGTCAAAACCCTGATGGAGCGTGAGTGGATCCGCATCGTCGGTTACCGCGACGTGCCGGGTAAACCGGCGATGTTCGCCACCACCAAGGCGTTCCTCGACCACTTCAACCTGAAGAACCTTGACGACTTGCCTCCGTTGGCCGAGTTGCGGGAGCTGGAGCCCGAGCCAATGCTTGAATTCGACGACGCGCCTGTGCCGCAAAGCCTGCAAGAACTGGCTGACGCCAGCGCCGAACCGGAAGAGCCCAAGGACGAAACCAGTTTCCACACCTTGCTGCTGGAGTTGGACTCGATGGAGGAGGGGATCAAGACCGACTTCGATGACTTGTTGCGTGATGGCGCGGTGAGTGAGAGCGAGCCACAGACGCCAGGCGACGTGCCTGTCGAGGTTGCGGTAGAGACTGAACTTCATGTTGAGGCCGAGGCTGAAACTGAGGAAGTTGAGGAAGAGCTTGAGGAGGATATCCTCGGTGTCGCCCAAGCGCGGGAGAAACTGCTGGCTGCCGTCGCCGCACTGGAGCAGCCCAAACCCGAGCTGAGCGACGAAGAAGCCGAAGCCCTGGCGCTGGCCGAAGCGATCGAGAACGAACGCCGCCAGTTCGAAGATTGACGCAAACCCAATGTGGGAGCGGGCTTGCTCGCGAAGGGAGCGTGACATTCCACATCGATATCGACTGTCAGACCGCTTTCGCGAGCAAGCCCGCTCCCACATTGATTGGTGTCTGCCGGTAGTTGCGATGAGCTCGGTGTCACCGGTCGGCGGAAATGCAGATAACCGACCGTTTATCCGCTAGTCTCTGATGCGCGAGCGGCGCCATGCGCGTATGATTCGCGACCCTTTGGCGATCCCTTCGCCAAACGACCAGATTTCACATCTTCAGGCCATAGCCTGAACAGACCACACCGGGAGGTGCCCAGATGAGTATCAACGACCAGAAAGACGACCAGGAAATCGGCCCAGCAGGCGAGAAACTGCAAAAAGTCCTCGCCCGTATCGGCGTCGGCTCGCGCCGCGACGTAGAAGCCTGGATCAGTCACGGCCGCATCAAGGTCAACGGCAAAGACGCCACCCTTGGCTTGCGCGTCGACCTGCATGACGCCATCACCATCGATGGCAAGGTGATCAAGCGCGAAGAAGCGGCCGAATCGGTCCGCCGCGTGATCATGTACAACAAGCCTGACGGTGAGATCTGCACCCGTGACGACCCGGAAGGCCGTCCGACCGTGTTCGACAAGATGCCGAAACCGAAAGAAGGTCGCTGGATCAACATCGGTCGTCTGGACATCAACACCACCGGTTTGCTGATGTTCACCACCGACGGTGAGCTGGCCAACCGCCTGATGCACCCGTCCTACGAAATGGACCGCGAGTATGCGGTGCGTGTGCGTGGCGAAGTCGATGACGAGATGATCGAGCGCCTGAAGGCGGGCGTGGTCCTCGAAGACGGCCCGGCCAAGTTCACCGACATCAAGCAGGCGCCTGGTGGTGAAGGTTTCAACCACTGGTACCACTGCGTGGTGATGGAAGGCCGTAACCGTGAAGTGCGTCGTCTGTGGGAATCCCAGGGTTTGGTGGTCAGCCGTCTGAAGCGCGTGCGTTTCGGCCCGGTGTTCCTTAACTCCGACTTGCCGATGGGCCGCTGGCGCGAAATGAGTCAGTACGAAGTCGACGTACTGAGCGCCGAAGTTGGCTTGACTCCGGTGGCCATGCCGCAAATGAACGCCAAGAGCAAAGACAAGCTTGAGCGTATGCAGCGCAAGTCGTCCCGTCCGGTCGGCAAGAGCGAGCGCGTGCGGACCCTGCGTCCAGCGGCGGGTGCTCCGGCAGCAGCCGGTCCACGTCCGGCACGTGAGCCGCAGATCGAAGGCGAGCGTCCAGCCCGCAAGCCGGCGCCACGTCAGGACGGCGAGCGCGGTCCACGCACGCCACGTCCGGCCAACGGTCGCACTGAGCGTGGCGAAGGTCGCGGCGCTCCAGCGGGCGGTCGCAGTGATCGTGGTGCTCCGGCAGGTCGCGGTACGCCAGTGGCGGATCGTCCGTCCGACACCAAGCGCCCGGCCAAGCCAGCGCCGAAGAAGCGTCCGGGTATTGTCCTGGTCGATCGTGATGCGCCATCGGGCAAGCGCCGTGGTGCGCCCGCTGGTTCGGGCCAGCGTCCGGGCTTTGGTCGTCGCAAGCCGGAGTGAAGCAGTTGTAAGCTTCAAGCGATAAGCTGCAAGTGAAAAAAACGCCAACCCCTGGGGTTGGCGTTTTTTTTGTGTTTGGCAGAACCGGTTTTCAATATGTAGGTGGAGTTGTGGTCAGGGAGCTTGCTCCCGCTGGGTCGCGAAGCGGCTCCAATACCATTCACCTCGTTATGTCAGGCAAACCGCGTCGGCAGGTTTTGCGGCTGCTGGGCAGCCGAGCGGGAGCAAGCGCCCTCGCCACTGGGGCCGGTGTTGCTCAGAAGACAAAACGCCCATCAAACACTGGCTTGTCATCCAGCGCCAACACACCGCTTTCGAAGATCAAATCCAGATGATGGCTGCCCTTGGCGCCACCGCCCAATCCCAGGTGCAGGCCACAATGGCGCTCCTCGAAACCGGCGTTGCGCGCATACAGTGCCTTCACGCCTTCATTGGTGCCGATGCCCAGCTCTTCGATGCGTCGGTTGGAAGGGTTGGCGTCCAGGTACTTGTTGAAGTCATGCTCCAGCCCCGGCACCTCGGTGGCGATTTTTCGGATGGTCGAGTCTTCGATCCACAGCTCCAGCGGTGCTTGCAGTACGCCGTACTTGCGGGCAAAGGGAATGGTGCTGAGGAACGTGCCGACGAATTTCACCTGGCCATTGATGGCGTCACTGTGGCTGGCGATTTCGCCGGGGGCCAGGTCGAAGTTGCCGACGCCATTGATGTCGGTCCACTTCTTGATGCTGCTCAGCGGTGTCTCGAAACAAGAACCGTACTGGTCGTTGAAACTCAGGGTCGTGGCCTGGGACATGCGCTGGATCAAGTGACTGTTCAGCCCCGCGATGCGTTGCGGTGAGATGCTGAACGTGTCGTAGAAGTAGTCGCCGTAATCCTTGAATAGCAGCGATTTCTTCCAGTGCTCGGCCATCACGCCTTGCAGGGCGCGAACAAAGTCGGGGCCGTCCGGGCGCGGGTTGGGCAGGGTGGAAGAATCGTAGAAGAAAATGTACAGGTCGCAGTCGGTAATGGCCTGTGCCAGCGCAGGGGTTGGTTCAAGGTCCAGGCGCATGGCGCTGAACTGGAACGGCGAATGGCCGGCCTGCTCGATGATGGCGCCGGTCAACGCTTCGTAAGGCGCTGTATGCCCAAGCAGGACCTTGGCCGGGCGCGCGCCCGCCAGGGCTGGGTGATGATCGAGGTAGTAAAGGAAATGCGAGATGGCGCGGTGTTTGTCCATGTGTCCTCCTTGACTGTCAGCAAAAGGTGGCAGGCACGACCGACCGGATCATGCCTGCCTGGATGTCTTACAGAGGCCACATCGCTGTGCCGAATGGAACCACCGCGTCGGCTTGCATCATTTCCACGGCGTCGTCGTGGGTCGGGGCTTCAAACCAATCGTCGAGTTGCAGTTCGGTTTCCAGGTCTTTTTCCAGTACTTGCATGGTGACTCTCCTAGATGACTTTTCGATTGAATGGCGGCGCTGTTTTCAGTGCATGAATAAATCAATGTCACGGATAGGGCGGCCGCCGACTTACCGCTCCTCATGAGTCGGCAAGTGGCTGGAAACCTAGTCGAGTGTTTTTTGGAATGCAAAAAAATATTTGAATATATTTTATTAGACTTTTTATTCTATTTTTGACAGGCCGATTTTTTCAATTAAAAACAAAATGCTAACTCGACCTTGCCTGCAGGAGATGGACTGCCGTCAATTTGCAGGCATCCTGCAAATGGATCTGTCCTGGAAGAAATACGTTACAGGCTGTAAATAAAACATTACGAAATACCCCGTTCTGACCCCGTGATTCTCGGATTTTCGGGGGGTGTAAGGAAATGCTGCCGCTTCGCCGGCCAAAAAACGTGGCGCAAGGCTCTGGCCCGCTTGTTTCGAAAGCCTTTCAGCGGTGTGATGCGCCTATGCCTGTCGTGCAGGTGCATAACAAGAAGGAGGCGCAATGAACGCCATTATCCAACTCATCCGACTCTCTCCGAGGGACGATTTTTCAATCGTCCCCGTTGGCGACCCGAACGGGTTTGCCCCTTTAATTGCCGCCGTTCGAGACCTTCGAAACGGCCCCGTGCAATCCCGGCAACCGACACGCTGATCAAGCGGTGTCTGGCAGCAGGGGGTTACGGGTGTACAATGCGCGGCGTTTTAACTGTGACCCGATTGCGTATCCGCGCATTTTGCGCCTCTGTGGGCTGTTTTGATCGGCTGTAAGCGTGTGCTGCAACCCTTCTGAAACGTCGACAAGGCCAATAAACTCAAGGTTATCCACCTTGTTCACTCCGCCGCGTCACAAGCGTGGTGGGTTCGATTTCGTCACAGATAAAAACAAACAGGTGACGTATGACCGGTAGCAAAACGCTGAACTCCTGGTGCCTGCGCTGGGGTTTGATCCGCGCTGCTTAATCCTGACCCGAGCAGCAACGTCTTAACGAACATCATCAAACCTTGCGTGAGACCCTTTTAATGAGTGGACAAAACTCGCATTCAGGCGAGCTTAAACGCGGCCTGAAAAATCGCCATATTCAACTGATCGCCCTCGGTGGCGCGATTGGTACCGGGTTGTTCCTGGGCTCTGCCGGCGTGCTGAAGTCGGCCGGCCCTTCGATGATCCTTGGCTACGCGATCTGTGGCTTCATCGCCTTCATGATCATGCGCCAGCTCGGCGAAATGATTGTCGAGGAGCCGGTGGCCGGCTCGTTCAGTCACTTCGCCCACAAATACTGGGGCGGCTTTGCCGGTTTCCTGTCGGGCTGGAACTGCTGGATCCTGTACATCCTGGTGGGCATGTCGGAGCTGACGGCTGTCGGCAAGTACGTGCACTACTGGTGGCCGGAGGTTCCAACCTGGGCCTCGGCGCTGGTGTTCTTCGTGATGATCAATGCGATCAACCTGGCCAATGTCAAAGTCTTTGGCGAGGCGGAGTTCTGGTTCGCGATCATCAAGGTCGTGGCCATCGTCGGCATGATCGCCCTGGGCAGCTACCTGCTGGTCAGCGGCAGCGGCGGCCCGCAAGCTTCGGTGACCAACCTGTGGGAGCACGGTGGTTTCTTCCCTAACGGCGTCAGTGGTCTGGTGATGGCCATGGCGATCATCATGTTCTCCTTCGGCGGTCTGGAAATGCTCGGTTTCACCGCAGCAGAAGCCGACAAGCCGAAAACCGTGATTCCGAAAGCCATCAACCAGGTGATCTACCGGATCCTGATTTTCTACATCGGTGCACTGGTAGTTCTGTTGTCGCTGACCCCATGGGACAGCCTGCTGGTGAGTTTGAATGCCAATGGCGATGCGTACAGCGGCAGCCCGTTCGTCCAGGTATTCTCGATGCTGGGCAGCAACACGGCGGCGCACATCCTTAACTTTGTGGTCCTGACGGCGGCACTGTCGGTGTACAACAGCGGCACTTACTGCAACAGCCGCATGTTGCTGGGCATGGCCGAGCAGGGCGATGCACCCAAGTCCTTGTCGAAGATCGACAAGCGCGGCGTGCCGGTGCGTTCGATCCTTGCGTCGGCGGCGGTGACGTTCGTGGCTGTGCTGATGAACTACCTGATCCCGCAACACGCGCTGGAATTGCTGATGTCGCTGGTTGTGGCGACGCTGGTGATCAACTGGGCGATGATCAGTTTCTCGCACTTCAAGTTCCGTCAGTACATGAACCGCACCAAACAAACGCCGCTGTTCAAGGCGTTGTGGTATCCGTACGGCAACTTCGTCTGCCTGGCATTCGTGGTGTTCATCCTGGGTATCATGCTGATGATCCCCGGCATCAAGGTCTCGGTGTACGCGATTCCGGTCTGGGTCCTCTTCATGTGGGGCTGCTACTACATCAAGAACAAGCGCAGTGCTCAGCACGCGTTGAATGCTGCCGCTTCTGCAGTGAAGTAACGCAGAACGTAAAGACAACAAACCCGGCCATGTGCCGGGTTTGTTGTTTGTGGGGTTCATACAAAACCCTGTGGGAGCGGGCTTGCTCGCGAAGAGGGAGTGTCAACCGCATCAACATTGCCTGGCACACCGCTTTCGCGAGCAAGCCCGCTCCCAATTGATCTTTGGCATACCGAATATTTCATTCGCGGTATCCTGAGCGCCCTGATTGCGGATCGTTTTCCATGCTGGTGATTTCCAATCACTTATTCTGATTTTGTGAAATGACTGTTAAGTCCTTTTAGATAGCGGGTTTTAGGTGTTTTTTATGTTCGGTCTTCCAGGTTTTATGTTGGTTTTTTCCCGTTTCTATCCCGTATCTGTTCTGTACTCCTGTTAACAGGCAACACAATAAACGTCGCCACTTACGTTAGGCCGTATGATGTTGAAAAGCGTAGCGGTTTGACCTTGGTGGCTATCCAGATTTCATGCCGTGACGATTTCTGTTGTTTATGTCGGTGGGGTAGTTGGTGACAGTGATGACTACCCGTTTGCACTCGACCTGAACAGTACGTGCCCTGGTGGGGGTCGGCAGAGAACGGCCAAAAGTAGAGTTTGACGTAAAAATAATGCTGCTTGTTATTCCTGTGCTTAGGACAGAATGAGATCTTCCCCTCGATATTTTCGGCCCTGCATACCATGGACGACTCTCGTTTCACACCGGAGCAGGTGGCATCACGATCTGGTATTGCTCAGACGGATAGGCATGTGAGGCAATGGCTAGCAGGCCTTCCAATCGCTGAGAGACTCGACTTTCTAAAGCGACTGTGGCCACTGAACTACCGCTACTCACTCAAACTGCTCCAAGCGGCACAGCTGCCGAAGCAGGAAAACGAGTACCTCTTCAGGTACTGGCTGCGAACTGGCCATCACAATACGGCGCAAGAACTCATCAAGTGGTTGCAGCCGACTCTGGGGGAAAGAAAGTTCTGGCAGATTGCTTCACAAGAGAAGCTTTCACCAGCTATGTGGGACTTGATGAATTACCACAGCAATGGACGCTTGGACTCGCAACCCGACGAAAAGTAAACCTATATCCTTTTCCAGCAGATTCGTATTCGGCGCACCCAACCACCAGTTCATCGGTGGTGACTGTCCTCTGTGGGTCGTTTTCTGCCTCTCGCGACGGGCAGAAAACGGCCGACTCTGTTGAAAACAGAAAGATTTCAATCTCGGACGTTTACTTTTCTAAGGTAACTCTCGATCCGAGGTTGCCATCGCCAGCAGTAATTGGAGCTACAGATCACGATTCATCAGGAAACCGCACAAGTATGATCTGCCCCCCCCCCCCCTGTTTCCCGGGATTAGTCCTGAAAATTCATCGGCACTAGGGTTTTGTCGGTCTGTATAATTTAGAGTTTGAGTTGCTGTCTTTTCTCACCACAGTGCGCGCTGATACCCTAGCTAAAGCTGCATTTAAATCCGACCGTACTGCTGCGACCCATTCAAATAGCCCCGTCGGGTTAACTGTAATAAGCTTAGAGTCGCTAGCTTTAAGCTCAGTTAAAATAATCCTGCAGATTTTCATCCAGCCTGGATGGGGTCGTTTGGCTTCTTCTCTAATTTCTATCGCCACAGCCTCAGTTTCTAGCAGTGTTACCAGCGCCATCTGTGAAAGGTATACATTGTCACTAAATACTAGCCGATAGTGTGCTATCCCTGCAGCGCTAACTCGGATCAGCGTATCATCGGTTAGCGATTTTTCAGAAGGATCATAAATTTCCAGTAGGCCTCGACCAAAAAGACGATCGATAAAATATCTGAAGGTTTCACGAGCTGTGTTAAGTGCAGAAAAAATTGTCCACAACTCCGACATCCTGATAAATCTATCTCTTGTGCTAGCCGCACGCTCATCAGTATTCATGAGAAACCGTAAAATATAGAGTGCCATCAGTGGAGATGATAATGACCCAGCAGGTCGTGCAAATAAATTTGTAATAAAACTGTGCTTATCCTCATCAAAAAGCGACGCCTTTTGTAGAATCAACGCATTTAATAAGTCCGTTCTTCTAGGTGTCAGCTCCCCACGTGCAACATACAGTCGTAGTAACTGATCCAAACCTATCCAGGGTGAGGATAGGATTGATCCAGCCAATTCTAAACTGCGCCTTACGTCGTAATTACAAAGCTTTCCTATAATAGAGGTGACATCAGACGTTGCTACAAAAATTGATTCGACGGTTGCGCAGAAATATTCTAAGTGAGGGATCTCCAGTTTCCAACCCGGTCCAACTAGTCCGCTCAGGCGTTTACGAGCATGCCCTTCCATTACTTGATTTGTCCTCAATACATCTAAGCGTTTAGCAAATACCTCCTTCAGACTAGGTACAGGCAAGAAAAACGCTCTAGAGTGAAAGCTTTGCAAAGGGCCTGCCTTGCTCAGCGACCAAACAGTAGTATCTGTTACTGGACAAACAAGAAATGAGGCTACGTTACTTGAAATTCCTATTGCGTATTGAAAAACAGAATCTTGAATGCCGCGAGATAGGTGGTCAACATTGTCTATCACCAACACCGGCAACAATCGACGACTTGCAAGAGAGTTCTTCAATAAAGCTAGTAGATATTCACGTGGCTGGCTCAACCTGAGTTGACGTAATTCTTCCCCAAATTTCTGCCGAAAAGCATCCCTGTCATTTTTGTACAAAGGAGCTAATTCCCCACGGCTCAGCCGCTGATACTTAGCCCAGAACGTTCCACGTAACTCGTCGTATGTGGGAGTCGATGACCCGTACAGACCTCTTTCAGCCTGGTCAATTAAACTATTGGACATCCAATCCGCTAGTCTGTCCTCCGAACCTTCGCTTTTAAGCAAGTTGACGCTCAAAAATAAAACCTGTTCCCTTGTTGATTTTGGAATTGTCTTTTGAAAAAATCTTTGTAGAAATGTTGTTTTACCTGCCCCTTTATTGCCGACAAGCAATACAAACTCCCCTGTCTTGAGTTCAACAGAGTACTCTAAAAGGTTTTGTAATGCCTCCGGCTGAGTGCTATCGATTTGCTGCAGTCGTTTAACTCGCCCCAATAATTCTTCTACAATTTTCTCAAAAGCAACATCTGCTTCGTGACTTGCTTTGGTTTCAACAAAACAGTCCATCAAAATATCAAGAGATTGACCGCTCATCCTGATAAAGGAAGTCGTAAAAAGCTCTTCTATCGCATAACTAAGATCGCTCATGATCGGTATTTGCTTAAAGCTCCTATCGAATGCTCGATAGTAGTTTGCTGACACAGGCGTGAAGCCTAATTCTTTTTCTCTTAGGTAATTTATGAATCGTGACTCTTGCAGCCCTACATCAGAAAAGAACTCGTAAAATCGTGACCAGCTTTTAACAACTGCGTCTACCGACGGAAACACTACGCAAAAACCGTCAGTGGGAGCCAAACCATCTGCTCTTGATGCTAAAAAACCAATCCATTGTCGACCATTCGTAACAATTCCTATTGGCGCACCAAATTTTGACGCATAACGAATTGCTTGTTCAATCCCTCCGCGTGCACTTGCTATGGAACTACTATTTAGCGGGATTACTGCAATCTCTCCCTGTTCTGAGGAGCAGAGGCTGACTTCATCACGTTTTGCTTCTAGCACTACTCTACAGCGAGGGCCATTGAACAAAGCATAGTCCGCATACCCAGTTGCTGGTAAATATGGCTCGACACGCAGAGTTTCTTTCGACCAATCTAATTCGGCCGTTAAGAACTCATCGATTACGTGAAATCTAGTTTGCGCCTCGTTATCGTCATTAGAAAGCGCCACGCGATAACTTTCGATCCGTTCACGGAGACCAGTTTCCTTCTCTGCCGATATTGCAAGCACATCCATATTGGAAGCTCCGGAACGTAAATTAAGCCCGTTTGCTGAGTGCTTATGTGTATAGCTGAGGCAATACCAAAATGCCACCCTAACCCGACAGTTACTTCAAAGGCTACTTTGGGTCGTTTTCTGCCTGTCGCGAAGGGCCGTTACCGACCCATAGCGGACTGTGGTGAAAGGCAGCAATCGGCCCAGAGTGTGTAAAAACGCTCATGGAGCTCATCGTCGTGGAGCAGTGACGTTCGTTCGTTGGCTGAGCGATCGCACGGTCATGCCGCGGGCCGCATCAGTCGCAGCTTGGAACACGCCAACGCTGTTTTTACAGCCTCTGGGATGGGCCAAAATCAGCCTTTTTCAGGCCGTCAGCGCTTTCATCAAACCGTTGGCACCGATGATTTTCATAACCCGTTTCAAGTTGTAGGCGAGCACATTCAAGCTCATCTCCGCGCTCACCCCGGCCAGCTTTCGCGTCAGGAAGTGCGTCGCACCCATCCATTGTTTGAGCGTCCCGAAGGGATGCTCAACCGTCCGTTTTCGGACTCGCATCATCTCCGGCGCTTTGCTCAGTCGAAGCTGCATCTCCTCCAATACGGCTTCATGCTCCCAGCGTCGAACCCGTCGTTCCGTGCTCGGAGTGCATTGCGACTTCAACGCGCAGCCCTGGCATTTCGAACTCCAGTAACGGTGCAACGTCAGGCCTTTTTCAACGTTGGTATAGCGCCAGATCAGCGCCTCTCCAGCCGGGCAAATGTATTCGTTTTTTGCCGCGTCATAGATGAAGGCATCGTTATTGAAACGCCCGTCAGCCTTGGCTCCAGAGGTCATCGGCTTGGGCACATAGGCGGTGATGCAGGCATCGTGACAAGCCAGGATTTGTTCGCTTTTGAAGTAACCTCGGTCAGCCACTACCGAGAACGTATCTGACGCCATCGCCTCGCGGGCCTGCTTGGCCATCGAGCTGAGTTGATCGCGGTCGGAACCGACGTTGGTCACCTCATGTGCAACGATCAAATGGTGCTGAGTATCGACCGCTGTCTGCACGTTGTAGCCGACGATTCCCGTGCCGCGCGTCTTCATGGAGCGGGCGTCTGGATCGGTCAGTGAGACCTGTTTATCCGGCGATTCATTGAGCTGGATTTCGATCGCTTGAAGCTCCTTCATTTGAGTTTTGAGCTTGGCGATTTTCTCTTCCAGCCGCACGGCGCTAGGCTCGGAAGCTATGGGTTCTTGCCGATCGGCAGCATCGAGTGCAGTCAGGTAACGGTTGATGCTCGATTCAATTTCTTCCATTCGCCGCTTCAGTTTGGCGCTGGTGAAATTGCGGTCGCGGTTGTTGACTGCTTTGAATTTACTGCCATCGATGGCGACCAGATTTTCTCCGAACAGTCCCAACTGCTGACACAGCACAACGAACTGGCGACAGACGCCTCGGATGGCCTTGCTGTTGTCTTTTCGGAAGTTGGCGATGGTCTTGAAATCCGGCATCAAACGCCCGGTCAGCCACATCAGCTCGACGTTGCGTTGGGCTTCTCGCTCCAAACGTCGGCTCGACTGGATGCGGTTGAGATAACCGTAGATATAGATCTTCAGCAGGATCGCGGGGTGGTAAGCAGGCCGGCCTGTGTCAGCAGGAATAGCACCGTCAAAACCCAGACTGACCAGGTCGAGTTCGTCAACGAAGACGTCGACTATGCGCACCGGATTGGTATCGCTGACGTAGTCGTCGAGGCTTTCGGGAAGTAAGGTGCCTTGGTCTCGATGTTCACCTTGGATAAAGCGCTTCATGGGCGATCCTTGCGATGAAATCCCCAGAAATCATAGCAAGGGTTCAAGAAAGCGTTTTTACACACTCTGGGCCAAAAGCAGACCTACGTCCCGGTTCAGAATTCACTAAGACCGACCCCATTTTTGTGAAAATTGGTGTTCTGGCCTCGGTTTTACTAGCTGTTCAACTGCTTGTGCACATGACCCCACCAATCCCAAAAGCAAAGCTTGTTAAGTCGTTTGAGCTTCGCGGAATACTGTGAACTGTCATGTTCGAACAATGGCCAAACAATTATCCAGTAAGCAAACATGACTGCCACACCAAGAAACTCATCATCCTCCGTCAGTTCCGTCCATGCAAAGGGCATTTCATCAACTTTGTTTGTAATCGACGCTACCGTGCTCGGAGACCAATAATAGATAGACGCGTCATAGGTTGTTTGCAGCGTGTAATATGGGTTTGGTAAATCGTCATTGTGGAATAGATGGCGGACGACCGTTTTGTTGATATTCGACCCTCGTGCGGAGCCCAAGAACGCGCTTGAGAATGCCTCGCCATTTTTTGATAGGTCGTGCAGGGCGCGCCATGCTACGGAAAGTGCAAACTTTTCGAGCTTCCATAGCTCGTTAAGAGGGTAATCATAAACTCCCAAGGTTAATGGCTCGGCGAAGACATTGTTTATTTCATGCGGAAATATGGGTAGTTTTTTCCACTCTTCGTGCACATCGACGCAATTGGGCATGAGCAACGTTGCAATTCCATTTTCCACCCTTGCCCCAAGGTCGTTATCGCATTTTTCGCACATAAGATTCGGCTTAGGAAGATCCTGTTTTGGTAAGTACTTTCGATCAACCCATTTGAAGGAATATTTTTTACTTCCATCTGCCCGCACCTCGCCGGTGAGCCTTTTTCTGATGAAATTAGGTATCACATGGCTCCTAGCAAGGGCATCCTTTTCAGTACCACATGCAATGCAAATCATTATTTTTCCTTATGCAAGTTTCGTTAGTGATTCACGAACTAGAGTACAACAGGAATTTGCTCATAATGCACAAAAGGGGCAGCTCCCGACCCAAAGCGATCATCCACTCGTGACTATTGGGATCATGCGCCCACGTCATTTATCAGTTCGCGCCAGACATCCCTTGCCTTCTGCACCGAGGTAAAGACTTGTACTTTTGGATGCCAGAACTGCCCCTCAATTACGATGCATTCCAGGGTAGAGTCCTGAAACGTAAAGACATAATGGATGGCATCTTTTAGAAACCGCTGTTTATCGTGTCGCGGATGAATGGCGTTTCTCTGCTCAAGCTCTGCTAGCCAAGGCGAATTATCTATTCGATGAATTTGGTAATGCTTGAGGCCAAGCCCAATAAGCGGATGGCCGCCCAAAGCCTCGTCGTTTGGTGAGCCGAACTGAATTTTTTTAACTAGGGGGAAATGGATTACAGCTATTTCTTCCCCGGCGGTGCAATACCGTAAACATAGCTGCGTGTCCGTGGCAAACACGACGGGTTCGGGCGACGTACTTGGCTGTGGCCAGGAGTCGAGCAGCACCACGGTTGCGAATGACATAGGGAAGCCTAGTGAAGAAATAGGGGTAAAACAGAGTGCGAGAGCGACGCGTTGTCGTCAAACGTTTCTGATCGCGATGGGCTGCTTGTGGCCGGTTTCTGCCGGTCATGACCACGAAGCGTGGTAGTCAATTCCGATGCAATCGTTGTCTAGTCGCAATGTGAATTGCGGGTTGGGTCGAATGCAAGCGGGTGGTCAAGTGGAGTGCAATTTCGCATCCGCTGCAAAAAATCCAGCCATGAAAAAAAACAGCATGAAAAAGCACTTATCCCCCTCCCGCCGACGGGCTTTGCGTCCGTTTTTTGTGCAAATCCAGATGTAGTGCAAACGATCTTGCAGCCCAGGCGGGATATGGGGCTTCGCAGGGGACCGGCCATTTCATTTTGTGCAAAGCATTGAAGAGAAATGACAAGCCGCTGCACAAGCAACGGGGCATCTCTGGCTACGTTCGAAACCGCCTAAGCCAGCGCACATAGGGGGTAGGCCGGATTTTTTCAAAATGCATCGCTCGCATTTTGCGTGCGTATTGACGAATGTCTGGCTGTTACCGAAAAACCTGTAGGCCATACACGGTGTGGCTTGTAGACCTTCTCACAGGACTTAGGCTGTTTCATTACTTATCGCGCTGTTATCACTGGGTGCGTTGCTCAAAAACACTCTGTCTAGTCCTGAAACAGGTGTAAACCTTATTCAGGACGGGACAATCGGAACCATCCTGGATACACCGCTTCCCGGAGTGCGACAGGTGGGGCGTAACTCCGGGTACTGGGTTTCAACTCTCATTAGAGCTGGCTTGTGGAGGCGCCAGTGATCAACAGGCTCAAGTCAAACATGGAGATCCAATATAGGGGGCGCTGGGGATCAGGCCAATTGCACTCAAATGGGTAATCGCGGGTTGCGCTGAAGCTGCTTGCTTCAGCGCAGCGGCTCCTTAGTTCTTCACTGTCTCTTCAAGAGAGAAACGCCCCAGTGGACTTTGCTGGAAGTTTTCTATGTTCTTTCGAGAAATGTTGATGTACGGGCTGTAGTACAGGTCGATCCAGTTGACATCATGTTTGGCGATCTTCTGCAAGTCGACGTACATCTGCTCACGCTTGACCGGGTCCGATTCAACCCTGGCATCCGACACCAGATTCTTGGCCTTGTCGTTCTTGTAGCGGGTCATGTAGTTCATGTTGGTGTCGTGGCCCAGAACGAACGTGGTCTTCTGGTCCGGGTCGAGGATGTCGTTGGTCCAGTACATCGCGGACAAATCGTAATCACCGTCGACCAGCATCTGCCAGCTCTGGGTCGGGTCGACTTTTTGTAGGGTCGTGGTCACACCGACTGCCGCCAGTTGCTGCTGAACCAGTACAGCAATTTGCTCATCAGCTTCGTTGCCGGCGTTAACTACGTAGTTCAGCTTCATGCCCGCAGCGCCGGCATCGGTCAGCATCTGCCTGGCTTTGGCCGGGTCGAACGGACGCTTCAGGTTGTCGGCGTAATGGTAAAGCGCGCCTTTGGGGATGTAGGAGTAAGCCTCCTGGCCATGGCCGAAGGTGACGGTATCGACTACCGACTTCTTGTTGATTGCCATGTCCAGTGCCTGACGTACCTCCGGCTTGGCCAGCAATCCGTGCTCATGGTTGATCAACAGATGATCTTCCCGAGTGGAAGGGTCGGAGTGGATGGTCAGGTTGGAATCCTTGCGCAGTGCATCGACTCGCGAAAAGGGTACGAAAATCGCTGAGTCCAGCTCGCCTGCCTGCACCTTGAGCATCCGGGTATTGTCGTCCGGAATGGAAATCCACTCCACGCCATCAAGGCTGACCTTATCGGCCTGCCAAAAATTCGGGTTCTTCTCCAGTTTCACGCGATCGCCGCGCAGCCACTCTTTAACAAAAAATGCCCCTGACACCACAGGTTCTTGAGCATAGGCATCCTCGCCCATGCGGGTCATGGCCTTTTGCGAGAGAATCGAAACGGTCGGCGAGGCCAGTTGCGAGAGGAACGGTACCGATGGGGTTGTCAGGGTGACCACCAGCGTGTGCGGATCGGTTGCTTTCGCCGTGTCGATCAGCTTGTAGGCATCGCTCCACAGCGAGGCCTTGTTATCGCGAATACGCAGCAGGCTGAACGCCGCATCATCGGCCGTAATCGGCGAGCCGTCGGAGAACTTCGCCGAGCGCAGTTTGAACGTGTAGGTCAGACCATCGCCTGAGACTGTCCAGCTTTCAGCCAGGCCGGGTTCCATCTTGCTGCCGGCCTTGTTTACCCGGATCAGTGTGTCGTAGACATTGGAAAACACCCAGGTATCACGGTTTTGCGCGCTCTTGATCGGGTCGAACGTGGTGCTTTCTTCACGGCAACCGATGGTGAGTACACCTGCCGCCTGAGCAATACCGCTGGCAAGGGTGCAAGCGGTCAAGGTGGCGGCGGCGAGCAATTTCAAATGCCTGGATCTCATGATCAAACTCCTTCTTGATGAGTGTGTTGTCTTTAAAGCAGCGGCTCCTCAAGCACGCAGTCGTAACGGCGTGCTTCGAGTTGACGTGTAGGGGGCGCCGCCTGGCTACAGGTGGGGCGAGCGTAGCGACAGCGCGGGTGAAAGCCGCATCCGGATGGCAGTTGCAAAGGGCTGGGCGGTTCACCGGGCAGAGGGTTGCTGGGTAGCGCCCGGGCCGGGTCGATTTCCGGAATCGACTGGATCAGTGCGGCGGTATAAGGATGTCGCGGGGAGAGGAAAACCTCCTCCACGGGGCCCTCTTCGACGATCTTGCCCAGGTACATCACCGCCACTCGATCACAGAGCCGGCGAACGACCGCCAGATCGTGGGCGATGAACACAATCGCTAGGTTCATGCGCTGGCGCAGCTCCAGCAGCAGGTTGATGATTTGCCCCTGGATGGACACATCCAGCGCGGCCACACATTCATCGGCGACGATCAAGCGCGGCTCCACGGCCAGCGCACGGGCGATCCCGACACGCTGGCATTGCCCGCCGCTCAAGGCGTGCGGTTTGCGGGTGGCCAACTCGGGGCGAAGACCGACCAGCGTCAGCAGTTCATCGACTCGGGCGGCAATCAACTGTTCGGGCACTTTGCGTTGTACCCGAAGCACTTCTGCCAGGGTCTGGCCGATGCTCAGGCGCGGGTTGAGGGCGGCGTAGGGGTCCTGAAAAACCATCGCAGCCTCATGGCGCAGTCGCTCGATATCGATCTTCCCGGCGTGGGCCATGTCGACACCATCGAACAGTACCTGTCCGGAGAAAATCTCGTTGAGGTGCAGGATCGCCCGGCCCAGGCTGCTCTTGCCACTGCCCGACTCGCCAACCAGCCCGAGCGTTTCACCTGCCGCCAGACTCAACGAAACACCGTTGACTGCCTTCAGCCATTGCCGGTTCATGCCCAGCAGGCCAGTGCCGGGTGCGGCGAAGCGCACGTGCAGATCCTTGACGTTGAGCAGGGTCATGAGCGGCCTCCACCGGCCAAGGGGTAATGGCAAGCGATGCGGTGTCCATGGGTGACTGGCTGCAATGTCGGCATCAGTGTTGTGCATGGGTTGCCGGTTTGCCGGCAGCGCGGATTAAAGCGACACCCATGGGGCAGGGCGTCGAGCAGGGGCGGTTGCCCGGCAATGGTTTTGAGCAATGCGTGACCGTGACTGGTGGCCGGCTGGCAGTCGATCAATCCAGCGGTGTAAGGGTGGCGTGGATGGGCCAGCACTTCATATTTGCTGCCGTGTTCGCACAAGCGTCCGGCGTACATCACTGCAATCGAGTCGCAGGTCTGGGCAACGACGCCCAAGTCATGGGTGATCATGATGATCGACAGGCCACGTTGGTCGCGCAGATCAAGCAGCAGTCGCAGGATCTGCGCTTGTACTGTGACGTCGAGGGCGGTGGTCGGTTCGTCGGCGATCAGGACTTTCGGGTTGCAACCCAGGGCCACGGCGATCATCGCTCGCTGGCGCATGCCGCCCGAAAATTCGTGAGGGTAACTGTCGACCCGACGTTGCGGATCGGGAATACCCACTTGCCGAAGAACGTCGATGGCCTGGGCACGGGCTTCACGCTTGCTGGCGCCCTGATGCAGACGAATACCTTCGCCAATTTGCTCACCGATGCGCATCAACGGATCGAGATGGCTACTGGGATTCTGAAAAATCATCCCCAGTTGACGCCCACGCATGCGACGCATACCGGCTTCGTCCAGATGCAGCAGGTTTTCCCCGGCGAGCTGCACGGTTGCGCCTTCTACTCGCAGATTTGGCGATGGCAGTAATCTCATCAGGCCGCGGCAGGCCATGGTCTTGCCGGAGCCGCTTTCACCCACCAGGCCGAGGACTTCACCCTCGGTCAGGTCGAACGACAGGCGATCCACCAGCGTCACCTCGCGCTCACCGTTACGGGCAATGATGCTCAGTTCCTCAACCTTCAGCACGGGCGTACTCATGAGCGCTCACCCAAGTATTCGGCGACAGCGTCGGCCAGCAGGCTGAAGCCCATCGCCAGAGTGACGATCGCCAATCCCGGGAAGGTGCAGATCCACCAGGCAGAGGTGATGAAACTCTGTCCTTCGGCGACCATCGTGCCCCACTCGGCGGTCGGCGGTTGAACCCCGAGGCCGAGGTAGCTGACTGCTGCGCCGTTGAGCAGCACCAGCACCGCATCGGACATGGAAAACACGATTGAGCCGAACATCGCGTTAGGCAGCAGGTGACGAAACAGAATGCGCCCATGGCCGAAGCCGAGGCTTTTGGCGGCCAGGGCAAAATCGCTTTCCTTGAGTATCAGGATCTGCGAGCGGATCAACCGTGCGTAGGACACCCAGCCCACCAGTGCCATGGCGATATAGAAACTCATCAGGCCGGGGCCGAGGATCGCCATGATCGCCAGCATCAACACCAGGAACGGGAAGGCCAGGACAATATCGATCAGGCGCATGCAGGCGGTGTCGAAACGCCCGCCAATGTAGCCGGACAAGGCCCCGACACAGGTGCCGATCAGAAACGGAAAAATCACCCCGATCACTGCAAGCTGCAAGTCGACGCGGGCCGCCCAGATCACTCGAGACAAGACATCACGGCCAAAATTATCGGTGCCAAACGGGTGAGCCAGGGAGGGCCCCAGCAGGCGGATATCAGTGTTCTGGGCGATTGGATCGAAGGGTGCGATCCAGGGAGCGAAGATCGCCAGTAACAGCCAGCTGAGCAGAATTGCCAACCCCAACCGCATTGCCAAACGACGGTTACGCAAGCCGAAACCCAGGTTCAGGCGAGGTGCAATCGTTGCCTGATTGCTCATTGGATTTTTACCCGTGGGTCGATCGCCACCGTAATCACATCGGCAAGAAAATTCACCGCGACGGTGGCGCAGGCCAGCACCATCGCTACGCCCTGAACGACCATGTAGTCTCGGGTGAAGATGCCGCGGACCAGCAACTGGCCGATTCCGGGAATGGCGAACAGGCTCTCGACGACCACTGTGCCGCTGATCAGCCAGCCGATGTTCACCGCGAGCAAGTTGACCGCGGGCACCAGCGAATTAGGCAGCACGTGACGACGAAATACCGCATCTTCAGACAAGCCACGAGCCCTTGCCGCTGTGACGTGATCGGCTTGCAACTCCATCAGCATGCTCGCCCGCAGATTGCGCACCAACACCGCAGACAATGCCAAGGCCATGGTCAGGCAGGGCAGGACCATGTGGTGCAGCTTGTCCAGCCAGGTACGCCCGTAACCTGAAACCGGGAACCAACCCAACTGCACACTGAAGAGCAGGATCAACATGATTCCCAGCCAGAACGCTGGCATGCCGAGGCCGGCGGTGGTGAACAGGCGGATCAGATTGTCGCCCCAGCCCCCCTTGTTGCGAACGGCAAGGGTGGCCAGGGGCACGGCGATCAACAACGACAGCAGCACGCTGCCAAAAACCAGAAATAGCGTGGGTTCGATTCGTGTGCTGATCAGCTTCAAGGCGTCGACTTTGTAGAGCAACGACTGGCCGAGGTCACCCTTGAAGAGGTTTTTCAGGAAGTAGAAATACTGCATCCACAACGGCTGATCGAGGCCGAATTGGGCGCGAATCCTGATCAGCCCCTCGGGTGTACTGCGCGAACCGAGCAGGGCACGCGCCGGATCGCCAGGAATCGAGCGCACCAGCACAAACGTGATAAGGCTGATACCAAACAGCACCGGAAGCAGTTGCAGCGGGCGTGACAGGATGAATCGGTAACGCGACAGATTCATCGACTAACCTCGGTGCCGCTGAAGGAAATCCAGCAACACCGGGAAGTAGGCATGGGGTTCTTCGTAGAACGGCATATGGCTGCTGTTGGGGAAAACATGCAGTTCGGCATCCGTGAGCGCCATTTTCATGCGCATCGCACAGGCCGGCGTGAGTCCGTCGTGCTGGCCGGTGGTGATCAGCACCGGCATCGTGAAGTCGGCCATTTCCTGGATACGGTTCCAGTTTTTCAGGTTACCGATGTAGAGATATTCGTTTGGCCCCTGCATGGTTGTGTAGGGGCCCATGTTCCAGTCGTCCAGAGAGCGCACGAGCGGTGCCGGCCATTCGTCCAGGCGGCAGACGTGGCGGTAGTTGAGAAGCGTGATTGCAGCTTGGTATTGCGGGTGATCAAGGGTGCCCATGGCTTCATGGCGCTGCATCATGGCAACGGTTTCGCTGCCCAGTGCGCCACGTAGACGCTCCAATTCCAGAGACAGGTGCGGGATATCGCCTACGGTATTTTCCAAAATCAGGGTTTTGAGTGCGTGAGGGTGGTGAATGGCATATTCGATCCCCAGCCAGCCGCCCCAGGAGTGCCCCATTAAGTGTACTCGGCCCAGGTCGAGGGTCTGGCGGACGGTTTCCACTTCAGCGACATAACGGGTGATATCCCATAGGGACGGATCTTCGGGTCTGTCAGACGCGCCGGTGCCGAGCTGGTCGAAGGCGACAACTCGCAACCCCTTGTCCTTGAGCCAGCCATGGGCGTCACGCAGATAATCGCAGGAAAGCCCGGGGCCGCCATTGAGACACAGCAGGACCTCATCGCCCTCGCCAAAGCTGTAAACCACCAGATTATGGCCGTCGACTTCAACGTCATGCTGCTGGTCCGGTTCGATTTCACGCCACATCGCAATTCTCCCTTTATGATGTTGGCCGGTACGGATGCTGGTTAAATGACTCAACCTTACTGAGTAAGTCATGCACCCAATAGCTAGTATTTGTTATAGGTTTGGTCTGGCAGTCCTTCGCCGAGGCGTGGCATTCTACGTGCTGAATTTCAGGATTGAAATTACTTAGGAGCGCAATGGATGCGGACCACGTTGTCTGACCTCAATACCCGCCTGTTGTCGGGTAAGAGCCTGGATGAGCAGATGGACAACGCCTTGCTAATGGCCAAGGGGTTGGGATTTGATGCTTTGGTGTACGACTACAGCCCAGTGCCGCTGGATCATGAAGGCCGGTTGATCACGCCTTCGGTGCTCAAGCTGCGCAACACTCCAGCCGATTGGCATACGCGTTGGTGTGCAGAGGGTTACTACCAGATCGACCCTGTTCAGCAGGTGGCACTCAATTGTGTTTCACCCTTTGTCTGGTCCTATAAATCCGGGACTGAGACGCTGCTGGAGACTGTCCTCAGTCAGCGCCATGAACCCGTGTTGAATTATCTGGAAGACTCGCAGATGACCTGCGGGGTGTCGGTTCCGATTCATCTGCCCAAAGGTGGTTTTGCCTCCTTGACTGGCCTGCGTACCGGCAACAGCAGCAATGTCCTGCGCGATGCCAGGCAGACCATGGCGGATTTCAGCCTGATTTCCCATGCCTTGCAGGAAGCAGCCTATCCGTTGCTTGGCAAGGAGGCTCACACGCCCTCCATTCACCTGACCAAGCGTGAATGCGAGTGCCTTAAATGGGCGGCAGAGGGCCTGACCGCAGCAGAAATTGCCAGGCAACTGAATCGCTCATTAGCCACCATCACCCTCCATCTGACCTCGGCCATGCATAAGCTCGGCGCCAAGAATCGCGTCCAGGCAGTGGTCCGGGCTACCTACTATCGATTGCTCGATAGCTGAAACAGAGCAGAAACCTATCTGTTTCTCTAGTTATTTCGAGGACCTGATCCCGCTATCGTGCGCCCTATGGTTTTCAGGGAGTGGCACGCAGAAATGGAATCTATCGGAATACGCGAAGGCTTCGCACCTTTTGGTCCCTATCGGACCTGGTATCGCATCACGGGCCACTTCGACAGTGGACACATTCCCCTGGTGATTCTGCATGGCGGCCCGGGATGTACGCATGATTACGTTGACGCTTTCAAGGACATAGCCATGAGTGGGTATCCGGTGGTTCATTACGACCAACTGGGTAATGGTCACTCAACCCACTTACCGGAAAAAGACCCCTCGTTCTGGAACGTAGCGCTGTTTCTTGATGAGCTGGAAAACCTGCTGGATCATCTGGGCATTGGTGACAATTACGCGCTCCTGGGACAATCCTGGGGCGGTATGCTCGCGAGTGAACACGCGGTACGGCAACCTGCGGGGCTACGGGCCTTGATCGTCGCCAATGCCCCTTCGGATATGCGTGTTTGGGTTCAGGAGGCCAACCGGTTACGTAAATTGCTGCCTGTGGGTGTGCATGAAACACTGCTTGAACACGAGCAGGTAGGGGCCTTTCAAGCGGCCGCCTATCAGGAAGCAACGAGGGTCTTTTACGATAACCATGTGTGTCGTATCAGTCCCTGGCCTGAGGAGGTTGCGCGTACTTTTGCCCAGGTCGATGCCGACCCCACCGTTTACCATGCTATGAGCGGGCCCACGGAGTTTCATGTGATAGGCAGCCTGGAAAACTGGACCATTGTCGACCGCTTGCAGCACATCAACGTGCCGACGCTGGTGATCTCAGGTCGCTACGATGAAGCAACACCGACGGTGGTCAAACCCTATGTGGAGCAAATCCCGAATGCTCGTTGGGCATTGTTCGAGTACTCAAGCCATATGCCTCATGTCGAGGAGCGGGTCGGCTGTATAGGGACGGTCGTGAGGTTTTTGGATGAGTGCTTGTAGTGGGACTGGCCCACTTTTAGGTTGCCATTGAGGGATGGCTCAACTGATCACTGCTCCCTTTGGACCACTGGCGATCAAGCTGGCACCACAGGCGGTTTTCATACCGTCCAGTGCGACAGCAATTCCGCCCACTGTGTAGGTGCTGCTGCCCTCGGCAATGGGAAAAATGCCTTTGCATAGCGGGCAACTGACCTTGTGGCCGACGCCGGCAATGGGTTTGCCGTTTAGATCCGTTTGGGAGAAGGCCTCAAGAACGACGCCGCCATGGCTGGTGGAGTCGCCTAGTCGAATCATGTCTTTCATCGTTGCAATCCTTCAAGATTGATTTTTGACACCACGTGCTTGAGCAGAATGTAGTGGTCTAATGAAATCTATGGTCACCCCCATTTTTGCAATGCTGATTAGCGGGTGAAGTGGTTGGCTTGCTTAAATCTATCCGGCGTCTGTATGAGGCATGCCCCGCGCCATGATGATGGCCTCAGAAAACAAACACCCTGCGAAAGCGTAGTCCTCAAAGGGCGCGGGGGTGACCATAGATTTTCGTAAACAACTTAGCTATGACAACGGCCCTCGTCGGCTGTCATTGATATTGGCTCGGTGGCCGGCATGCGCTTGAGCAACGAAACAGTAGTAGTTCTTGCAGTTACCTATACAAGTCTCATTGTCGGTTTCGGAGGATGTAATAATCTAATTGCAAAAAATAAAACTTCCAGTCATAAATAGTACTCGTGCGAATGATCTAGCCACTAAACAATAATGATATCACCGGAATCCAAATAAATAGAATAGGATTCATAATCGCTATGGTTGTCGGATTCTAAAAGGATAATCTCACCTGACTCGAATAAAATGCGCAACGATGAAGTCCCAATTTTTTCAACAGAAACAACGTCCTTCAACAATAAGTCTAACAGCGGGGCGCTAGATGTAGACTTTGAAAAAAATCGTTCGCCCCAAATATCATTCACTTGATACTTCAGTCCTGCCTCAACACAAATTGAGACTTTATATGGAGCGACGCCTGGCGACATTTGGGCTCGGGAAAAATCCAACCTTGTTATATGAATACCGAAACATACCATTTCCAAGTAGCACTCGGAAAGTAACATGTTGTCAAAATTATCTGGTAGCGGGTACATATTTATCTCTCTTCTAATTCGTAATTATAAACGGCGAAGTGGTGGTAATGAATCCGCTGGAAGTGGCACGTGTGTATCTCCCTGACCTTGGCCTGGTTTACCTGTCGCCGGATTCATAGGCTGTTTTCCGGAGTTTTGCCAGCGCCAATATCCGTTTTCATACCCAGGAACCGGCGAAGATCCCTCTGGCATCACTCTAATATGTTCCCCTTTTGCGGGGTCAGTACCTGGAGGGAAGTATATTTCACCTCCATTTCGCCCCGGACGGCTAACCCAGCCTGGAGGAATTACGGGCGCCTGAGCAGGGTTGGTTATTGCTTCCACAGCTTTTGGAGCTTTAGCTGCACCTTTTCCGGAACTGTCACATGGACAACCCGACAGTCCCAATGGGTCAACCCAGCCCGTCGGATTCGGCGCATAAGCATATAAATTCAACCCACCCGCATAACTGATTGGATCCTTACTGATAAACCGCCCAACCCCCGGATCATAGTACCGATGCCGGTTGTAATGCAGCCCCGTCTCATGGTCGTGGTACTGCCCTTGGAACCGGATCGGGTTCGTCAGCCCTTGCTGTTGCGCCCATTCCGAGCGCTGTTCACGTACTTCGCCCCACGCTTTGTACTGCGCGCTCCAGGCGGTGTGGCCGTGTTGGTCGGTCAGTTCCTGCGGCGTACCAAGGTGATCGCACTGATACCAGGCCAGCGCCTCAAAGGGGAGTACCGTCGGTTTATGATTCCACAACGGGTCGTCATCCAGATTGTAGCTGCCGCTGTAATCCGGTTGGCCTGTCAGGTGAATCGGTTGATGCCGCAGCGCCTGCGCCACCGGCACGAAGCTGCCCGGTTCAAAGATGTAGTGCACCGTGCGGCCAGTGCCGCTTTCGTGCTGCGCCGGGCTGCTTTCCCACGCCAGTTGGTCACCGTCCCAGCCATACAAGGTGAAGCCGCAACCCAGTTCGCGCTGTTTGCGCGCATGCTCGTTGCGGTTCCATTGGGAGCCGGCCTCGGGGCGCTGTTTGTAATGGACGTTGGAGTTTTTGTACAGGCGTCGGCCGAGGGCATCGTAGGCATAGTCAACGGCCAGGCGAGTGTCTTCAAAACGCACCAGTCGGTCGAACAGGTCCCATTGCATTTGGCTGCGGGTGCCGTTGTGCAAGCGCTGAATCCGGTTGCCGCGCTCATCGTATTCGTAATGGGTGCCGGCGTATTCACGCAGGAGGTTATCCAGCAGTTTGCTGCGCGGCTGGTCTTGATCCAGTGGTCGACGGATTTGCAGGACTTTCTCGTCCAGCAGGTTGCCGGCCGGGTCGAAGGCGAAGGTTTCCACGCCCTGGCGAGTGGTGGCGCTGAGCAGTCGGCCGACCGGGTCGTAGCGGTAGGCGAGGGGGCCGCGGCGGCTGTCATTGATGTCGGTCAGTTGGCCAGCGGCATCGTAGGTGTAGTTGCGTTTGAGCAGGGTGGACTTGTCGTCACCACGGGCCAGCAACTGTTCTTGCAGACGTCCGGCCGGGTCCCACTTTTGCGTTTGCAGCAGGCGGTTGCCTTGATGACGGACGACTTCCCGGTGCAGGTCATCGCGTTCAAAGCCAATCAGTTCATGCTCATCCAGGCGCATGCCCAGCAAGTGCCCGCTGCCATAGGTCAGCCAACTGACGCGATGGCCGTCCGGGCGCACGGTGGCGATACGCTGGTTGAGCACGTCGTATTCATGCTGCCAGACCGCGACCTGGGGTTTTTCCAGGCCCAGGTAGTGTTGGTGTTCACGCACCAGATTGCCCGCCGGGTCGTGAAACCACTGCAAGCGACTCTGATCGTTGCAGGCCATGACCAGGTTGCCATTGCCGTCGTAGGCGAACGTTTCTCGTTGCGTCTGCTGACCCAGGCTGGCCTGGCGTTCGATCAGGCGGCCCAGCGGGTCAAACTTGACCGCGATGCTGCGCTCGCCATTGACGGTGCTGTGCAAGCGACCGGTGTACTGGTCGTACTGGTAGCGTGTGGTGTGGCCATCGAAACCGGTTTCTTCCAGCAGTCGGCCCATCGGGTCGTAGTGGAAGTGCGCGCGCCGCTCGTTTTTGTTTTCCAGGGTCTGCAAGCGGCCGAGGCGGTCCCAGCGGTAGCGCAGGGTTTGTTCGGCGGCATCGACCCGCTCGGCGATCTGGCCTGCGACGGTATAGCTCCAGGTGGTGCAGCGATCCAGCGCATCGACATGCACCAACAAACGCCCCTCGGCATCACGCTCGAAGCGGTCCTCGGTTTTGTCCGGGTGCTTGATCAGCACCAGTTGACCGGCCTTGTACTGGTACTCGGTGCTCTGTCCCGTCGCGTCGGTGAAGCAGATCATCTGCCCGCGATCGTCGTACTCCCAGGCGCTGGTCTTGCCCGAGCAGTCGGCGTACTTCACCAACTGGCCGGCGTCGTTGTATTCAAGGGCTTTTTCGTTGCCGTTGGCGTCCTTGATTGCCGTTGGCAGACCCGCCGCGTCGTAGGCGTACTCGGTCTTGTTGCCCAACGGGTCGAGGGCTTCCACCAGATTGCCGTGGTCGTCATAAGCGCGTTGCCACTGACCGCCCTCGGCATCGCTGATTTTGATCAGTTGGCTCTGGTCGTCGTAGGCGTAATGCACCACCGTGTGGTCGGCGCGAATGTGCTCCAGGACATTGCCACGGTCATCGTAGCTGAAGCGGTCGGTGCTGCCGTCGGCGTGAACGTGGCGCACCACGTTTTTGGCCTGATCACGGAACAGCCACTCAGAACTACCGTCGGCATGCCGGATGCGATAGGTGTAGCCAAGGAGGTCGTAGTAGTGCCAGGTTTCGTAGCCATGGGCATCGGTGACGTAGGTCAGGCGGATGTTTTCGTCCCACTCCAGGCGGGTGTCGAAGCTGCCATCGTCGGCCCATTCGCGCACCGCTTTGGCGTCGGCGCCAAGGCCTTCCCATTGCAGATTCATCCCGCGCCCGGTGCGGTCGGTGTAGCGGGTGATCAGGTGATGCTGGTACTGATAATTCCAGGCCGCGCCGTTTTCATCCTGAGCCTGAACCAGATCACCGACAGCGTCGTACTGGTAAGCACACAGTTGCCGCTGGGGGGCGCCGTCACGGATTTCCCACAGGCCAGTCAAGCGACCGTGCTCGTCGAGCAGGGTGCCCAGGTGCAGGTGCACCTTGGTCACATCATCCTGATAGGTGATCAGGTCCGACAGCACCGGCTGGTCGTCATGCCGATGCTCGTGGTGCAACATGATCCCCGCGCCATTGCGCAGCACGATACCGCTCAGCAGGTAGCGCTGGCCGTGGCGGACGTAGGTTTCCTTGCGTTCGAAACCACGGCACAGCACCAGTTGCTGTTCGCCGGCGCGCACCAGGGTGAAGTTTTCGATCGGGTCGTAGTGGAACAAGCCCACCTTGGGCAATGGATAGTCATGGCTGCGGCCGTCGGCATCCTGAAACACCAGGCCGTCGTCAACGCAGTCGAAGCGGGTGGTGAATTCGCTGATCCAGCGAGCCCCCATGACACCCTGGTCGTAGGCGCTCAGGGCGGAGCAGTAGGTGCGGGTCCACGCCACCGGGAACGGTCCCGGCAGGCTGAAGTCGGTGTGCTCCATGGATTCCGAACCCATGGCAAAACTGATGCTTTTACAGGTCCCGGGGCAAACGCCGTTCTTCTGTTCTTTGGGGCGTTTTTTTCCGCGCTTTTGGCGTCGGATCACCTCCAGCGCATTGGCACTCGCCAGCTGCTTGGCCTGGCTGATGGCATCGGGTTTGACACTGGCACCCTGACCGTTTTCGTTGCGCAGCGTCCATTCTTTCACGCTGTCCGCCAGGGTCTGGCGCAGGCGCTCAAGGGAGTCCGGGTTCTGGGGATCAGCCAGCTTGTTCAGCTCGCGACGTAGCTGCGGTGCCAGGGCTCGCAACTTGGGCGTGTTACGCAGCACCTGCGCCTTGGCCTTTGACGGCATCAGGGCGTCTGCTGCTACGTTGGCCAGGCTCTTGTAAGTGAGTTTTAAGATGCTTGAGGCGGCACCATAGGAATTGTCGATGATCTCACCGGGGTTATGCAGCAACGCATCCGCATGTCGCCCGAAGGAATCGAGGTCGGTCTGGGTATCAATCGTCCCGGTCGCGAGTGCCTCCAGCCCCTTGGCGAGGTCGATCACCATCGCTTCGCCGTACTTGCCGACGGCGTCCAGCAGGTCCTTGAGTTGTGCCTTGGCCTTAGCCCCGACAAAGTCATCGAGGGCGCCGACGATATCGGCGTTCAAGTGCCCGATCAGGATATTGATCAAGGCATCACCCAGGGCTTTCTTGCCCTCCTGACGCACCAGAAACAGCATCGGCCGCAAGCTCATGCGCGCTGCGGCCATGGTGGGTGGAAGCGGGATAACCCCGATCAGGTTGATCCCCAGGCTGACCCAGACGAATGGGTCAGGCTCCTCGCTGGTGGCCAGCGTGACGATGTCCCCCAGGGCATCCATCAGCGCAATGACGTTGCCCACCGCAGGCAGGGCGCCCGCGACGTTTTTGATCCGCTCCAGGTTGACCCAGTCGTCGCTGATCTCTCGCAGCCAGGCATCGAAATTTTCGGCGCCCGCGGCCACGTCCTCAATGTCGACCTCGCTCAGGGGAGTAGGCGCGACTTGGGGTTCACGTAGTTTTTTAACAGCTTTGCTAGTGGTCATGAAAGCATCTCAGCGGCCATCAGGCTCGGGGTCTGAAGAGGAATCCTGGGAAGGCTCGTAGGCGGTAGGCTCGGCACGCTGGGTAAACCTGGCAATTGACCGATCTTGCTCGCAGCCCCCAACACCGACGAGGCGCTCGGCAATGCTGCACTGGCCCGTTGTGGCATGCCGGCAAGTCCGCCTTGCACAAGCCCCTTGACCTGCTGGGCGGTTTGCATCGCGCCTTGTGCGCCTTGCATCAGGCCCTTGCCGTTTTCCAGCATGGCGCTGCTACCGCTAGGCAGAAGGCTCGCCACCATGGCCTGCACCTGCGCCGGAATGCTCTCCGCGCCGGGCTGTTCACGTGGCCATTCAGGCTTGCCGATATAGCTGCCAACACTCCAGGTATCTGCCGGGTCCTGACCGAATATCACCCGTGCCGGTCCCGGTGCGGCACCGGCCACCGTGGCGAAACCCTTGGCATCGAGGGTGCCTTTGAGGCTCTTGCCGAGGGCATCGATCACTTCGAAATCGCCGTCCTTGAGGCCTTGGCGGTTGGCGTACTGGTTGAACAGTTCGAGGGCACCTTTGCCCGGTTTCGGCGGCTCGGGGAACACACCGGCCAGGCTTTTCGCCCCGGTGTAGGCGAAGTTCGCTGCGTGGGCGGTGTACGGCCCAGTGGTGGCGTGGGTGATGCCACCGGCGTTGTAGGTGGTGGCGCTGCCGCCGCCCTGGATCACCAGCTCGGTTTTCGCCGTGAGGGTGATGCGGTCGGCGTTGGCGGTGATGTTGAGCTTGGCCAGCAGGTTGATGCTGTCTTTCAGCGCCCGAAGATCGATGTCGCCGGAGGCCGCCACCAAACGCCAGCCCAGGTTCTGCACAAACAGGCGCATGCCCTGGCTGGCGCTGGCCAGCAGGCGCTTGCCGATGGCCAGGCTGGTGTGGCCGGTGCTGCTCAACGCCAGGTGTTCGCCGGTGGCGATATGGGTCGAGCGTGGGGTGGTCAGGGCGATGCCGGCCGGGCTGGCGAGCACCAAGTGCGGCTCGACGAACTCGGGGAATTCGTTGGTGCTCAGGTCACCCGGCCCGGTGCCGAGAATGCCCAAATGCTGGGCATGCATCGCCTTGGCCACGTCGTCCTGATCGCCGGGTTCCTGGGCCTGCACCTCGCGGGCCTGAATCGCGAAGCCGTCTTGCTGTTCGCTGGCGGTGGCCAGGCGTTCGGCGGTTTCCGGCAGGTCCTTGTGGTGTTTGCTTTCGTGGTGACGGGGTTCGGTGGTGATCAGCAAACCGGCTGCCGCACGCACCGCGCCGTGGCGGTCAGTGCGCAGCTCAAAGCCTTCGCCACGCGGCTGCCCACCGGACGGGCGCGGGTGGGTCAGGTAGCCGAGGTTGATCGCGCTGGCACCGTGATCACTGCGCAGCGCGATGCTGATCTCGCTGGTGGTGTCGTCGATGCGCAATTCGTTGGCGCGGCTGCCCTTGTATTCCTTGCTCTTGACCGTGGCCAGGGTCTTGAAGTCCGGCAACTTGTACGGCGGCAGGTTCACCCCGTGGTACAGGCAACCGGTGATCAATGGCTGATCCGGGTCGCCTTCGAGGAAGCTGATCAATACTTCCATGCCGATGCGCGGCAGGTTGATCGAGCCGAAATTCTGGCTGGCCCAGTTCGACGCCACGCGCATCCAGCAACTGGTCTTGTCGTCGAACTCGCCTTCGCGGTCCCAGAAGAACTGCACCTTCACCCGGCCATATTGGTCGCAGAAAATCTCTTCGCCAGCAGGGCCGGTGACGATTGCACTCTGGGTGCCGAGCACTTTGGGTTTCGGGTGATCGAGGGGAGGGCGATACGGCACGTCCCACGGGATTGCGCTGAAGCTGTTGCGATAGCCCTGATGGAAATCGTCCTTGAGGTCGGTGACGTCGCTGCTGATCACCTCTTCCAGCACCTGCGGCTGTTTGCCTTCGTGGAGAATTTCGGTCAGCAGCCACAGGTCGTTCCACGCCGGGTTGGCGTGCTCGGTCAGGGCCAGGAAATGCCCGGTGACCAACAACGGCTGATCACTGTTGCCTTCGGCGAGGCGGTAGTCGCTGCGGTGGCGTTCCAGCGCCCGATTGGCCAGGTGTTTACCGCGCTCGCGGTCGACAAAACGCCCTGGGTAGTCGTAGTCCTCAAGGTCCGGTTTGGCGCTGCTCTTGGCGTCGCTTTCCAGCTCGATGCGCGGCTTGGTGAAGTCGTAATCGCGGCGCGTGGTGCGGCTGGTGCGGGTGGCCAAACGCAACCCGAAGCGCTTGATCACCGGGTCATCGGCGACCAGCCCGGTGTCCTGCTGATAGGCCACCGGCGCGAGTTTCGGGAACACCGTCTGATCGTCACCGAACACCAGCAGATGGCCGCTGGCGCTGTGCTGGAAGTGGTAGTGAATACCTTCTTCTTCGCACAGGCGCTGGATGAAATGCAGGTCGGATTCGTCGTACTGCACGCAGTAAATGCGCTCGGGGTACACCGCGCTGAGCTGGAATTTGTAGTCGCTGGCGAGGATGCCGTGCTCTTCCAGCACCTGGGCCATGATCTGTGGCGCGGTCATCTGCTGGAAGATGCGCTGATTCACGCGATGGGCCAGGTAGGCCAGTTGTGGACGCAGGGAAATCCGATAGCGGGTCAGGCGCTTGCCGGCCTCGCCCTGGGCGATGCTGTAGACCAGCCCGTGAATGCCGGTGCCGTTTTGCGAGAGCTGCAAGAAGGCCAGTTTGTGCAGCAGGCTTTCGAGGTTCAGCGAGGAACGTTCGCTGACCAACTCCAGCTCAAATTCGAACGGTGTGTTCAGGGCTTCACGGCCCTTGAAAGCCAGGACCTGAAAGTCCGCGCCCTCAAGGGTCAATGTGAAATGGGGTTGGTTGGCCGGTGAGAACATCCCTTGTTCCTCGTGCAGTGCAGCGGCGTCCATCGACATCCCTGTCGGGTATCAAAGAACGCAAGAATTTTTGAGTGACGCAAACAGCATCGACCAGCAGCGCTGGCCGATGTGGTGTAACGGTCGGCCAGACTTAGCCAGCGACCGGGGAACGCCAGTCATCGGAACCCGAAGTACCGGATACTTCGTGGGTCCAGGTGATTTTGCGGTAGGTGAAATGCACGTCTTCCAGGTGGGTGAAGTGCGAGTTCGATGGGTCCTGGCAGTTGTGCATGTAGTCCTTGATGTCCACGATGATCGCGTCTTCAAGTTTGGTGGTGTAGTAGTGCTCTTGGGTGCCGGCAGCGGAGGTGCGGTACCACTTGATTTCGATAGTGGTCATGCGCTCGCCCGAGGTCAGGGCAGCCAGCAGCAGTGGGGAAGCCTTGTCGAAGACTTTGGTGATAACCACGGGTTTGTGAACGCGCTGGCCGGTTGGTTGGCCGGACTGCGGGTCACGCGGGATGATCACTTCGTGGCTGAAACCCTGAACCATGACCTGGTCTTCGTGACCTTCCTGGTAGGTGTTGCCAACGGAGTCAGCGGTGAAGGCGCCGGCGGTGATCAGGCCTTGTTTTTCGCCGGTGACGGACATATACGCTGGTGTTGCCATGGATGCTCTCCTTGCTTACATAAATGAGATAGCCCGGGGGCGAAATCGCCCGGTGGGTGATCTTTATGTATCAAGGTTTGTGCCATGTATGAAAATTACTAATTAAATCAACTAGTTATGTGTGGCTTGTGTGGGGTTTTGCCTTCTGGCGTGTAGGAAGCTTCGCTAAAGTGCGCAAGAAGTTGCGCAGTACTGCGCAAGAAGTTGCGCACTCGGCTACAGCCCAGGTGGGCCGTGGGCTGTAGGGGATTTATGGGCGGGTTTCTGGAAGCAAGTGCGCAAGAAGTTGCGCACATAGGCAAAAGGTCGCTTCCCGGCTAAATCTCAAATCGGGGGCAAGAAATCGTCGAAACGGGCAACGAGCCCTACGGTCTGCAACATAGCAGCTTGATTGCTCAGACAAAGATCAAATCACGTGAACGAAAACGCAGATTTCATCGCGTGATGACGTGTCCCCATCATTCGCTCGGCTCTACTGCCAGCACCCTGGAGAACAACTAAGCCCCGCCGGAGAGATACCAAGCGGGGCTTTTTTAGGGCATTTTTTCAGTGGAGTTAATTGAACTGGCGCATGCAGGCGCATTTCGTCTGCTCTGTTTACCTATACTGGCAGTACCAACGTACTGCGCTCTTGCCACCCCTGTTTTGTGGTGGTGACAATTGTTTGATCAGGTGCTAGCTCATTACAGACTCTCCTCATGCGAAACGGCTTCTTTCAACCCCTTGTTTCCTCTCTTTCCCGCTGGAGGGGGTGTTCTGCCGAAACATCGATACAACCCGCGTGGTTACTAGGTTGTAGCGTTTCGTAAGGGTTTTTTGTAGAGGGTGGATAATTGCCTTGCGAAACGCTGGAGGCCTCGTCGTTACTGGCTTGTTTCGATGTTTCGGATAGAGAGGGGGGATTGGCGGAAAGGTAACGGGTAAAGGAGTCCTTGAAGTCCTCGATGTGGTAGCCCTTCTTGCTGTCGAAATTGATACGAACCTGTTTCGACTTGATCCCAAAATCCGCCAGTTTTCCCGATAGCTGGCGAGGTGACATCGGTTTGCCACGGTTCCAGGTAGCCCAGGGTGCTTCGTCATCAGCAATCAGAGTTTCCAGTAGGTCCGCGCTGAAAATTTTGATTGCCCGCTTGTCAATGAACATAGCTTTCACGTCCTGGAGCAATTCGACACCAATGCTCGGTGTATCCCCCTCCAGGCCATGCAGCACAATCGCCGCTTGCCGTGCGGACTTAGGCCAATGTCCAGCGGCAACATCGGCAATAGCGAGCAATGGTTCCCAAGAGTCGTTCGCACGGTCGTTAAGCCCTTGGATTGGCTCAGGACGAGCATCACCGATAATGGAGGCGTTGTCGGCAGCGAACCGGGCCAGCTTCGCTTGTAGCCGCATCCAGATGGTCGGGTCTGAATGACGCAAACGCTCAACCTTCTCCCCCACAACCCGCCGACGCAGGCGCAAGGGAATGCTACGGTCGGCCAGGGTGTCAGCAATCCTGCCGATACCGCACAGCGCTTTAGCACCCCAAACGTTGAAACGGGTTGGCATGTGGTCGTCGCCTACGCACCGAATGACTGATGCGCTGTCGCGGGTGAACCCGGCGTTGAGGATGCCTCTGGCGTCATCGTGCGCCGCCAGGAAGGCGTCTACCTCGTCGATCAGTAAAGTTGGTGCCCACAATTCAATAGCCCGATACAACGCCGCTGGAGCAATGTTCGCGACTTGCAATGGGCGGTAAGCGAGCTTGCCCAGGACTGTTAACAGAATGGACTTGCCACAGCGTTTCTCCGGCGCGGTAATGTTGGCAATCGGAGCTACTTGCACCACGTCGATCAACCAAGTGAAGGTCACCCAAAGTGCAGCCGCAAGGATAGTTTCCTTGTCTGCCGCGACATACCTTTTCAGGGTGTTTGCAATGTCATCGAGTAGGGCTTCTCCACTGATCTTCTCGGGCCACGGTTCTATCTCACCGAAAATATCATTATGGGCCGCGTCTTCTTCATCCTCCGATGGAGCCGTCAGGCGATCGAATTCGGCCATGCTCACCTGCTTGGTGTCCTTCACTTTGGCGCGAAGGCGGGCAAAGGTTGAAGGCTCTTTTCCACGCATCTTTTGCAGCAGGGACAGGATGGCTGGTTCATACAGCGCACCGGCATCGCTCCTGAGTTTCTTAACCGCGTCACCCACTTTGTCAGTCGAGGTCCACTGGTCTGCGTAACGATCTTGAGTAGTCATTCGACCCCCAGGCGCTGTTTGGCGAGGTTGAAGCGCTCCAGGTCAGTGGCACTCATATCAGTCCCTTGTTCAATCAAGTTTTTGCCGATCAGGTAGATCGTACGTTCGTGCCGCATGGCGGCAGGACTGGGGCCGCTGCGCTCACGCTTCTTGCCAGGAAACAGGTCGCGCAGTTCTAGGCCAATGGCCCGGGTAACTTCCAGGGCACTGCACCCGATCCAACACTTGAGCAGGACGGTGCAGTCTGGGGTTTCTGTAATCCCGAGGCTAGGCGACTTGTCGTTGTGAGCAGGGCAGCAGGCTTTCCAGCGACCTTTACCATTGATCTTTACCTTGTCCAGGCGGTTCAGAACATTGTCTATGGGGGTCATTTCGCACCCTCGTGATGTGATTCCTGCCGTGTCAGGTAGGTCTCTATCACATTGACGTCCCAGCGCACTGTGCGGCCAAAACGAATAGGCAAGGGGAAGCCTGATGTTGTTGACCAACGCCACCAAGTGGTGCGACTGATTTGGTAGCGAGCACATAATTGCTGGGCCGTTGCCCATGTAGACGTAGGGGGAGTCGTGGTCATTGCGCATCTCCCAAAGCACGGGTGGCCGGTACAGAAGCGTTGTTGTCGTCAAGCGAGTAGGCGGTGTTTGGTACAAGGCCGTTCTCACCGATGTAGCCAATAGCGGTTCGAGACCGTTCGGCCTGGCTATCTCTGTACCTGAGCCGGATTTCGCCTTTCTCGCTTGCGGAAACGACGCCCTTAATCCCGGCGCTGGCCATCCCACTTGCCCCGGCAACTGCCTTTCCGCGGTCCCCAGCCTGGACACTCTGCGGGTCACCGACTTGGTAATAGGTACGGACGGGAGCTGCGTATCCGTCATGATTTATTTGTTTGACCTGGAGCTGGATATCAAAGGCTTTTTTTGGGCAAGCCGATCCCATCAGCGCATTACTGCGCATTTGAAAAATGATCATTGTGTTAAACCCGTCGAGTAAGTTGGGTTACGCGACCGTTATTAGCGGCCAGAAAGGCGATAGAACTCTGAGGTTGTTTATGCTCAGTCGTGGCCGGCTAATGGGTAGCCAACTACTTGATGCCGCGTTGTTTCAGGTGAGTTGGAAGCAATGGCTTCACAGCTTCGGACAAATGTCATATGGGCGTTGTAGCGTTTGAGTCGAACGGATAGGGATGAGTTTGCGCGGAGGGCGCTCAGGGCCATGCGACGGTGAGCAAGTGCGCGGATTGCGGGCGGAATGAGGGCGATCATGGATGGAGCTCCTAACGTAATGTTGGAGCTGCCACGTTCGTTACCAAGCGAATGGGTGGCAGCTGTACGCAGGTTGGTAAACCGGGACGTTAGGAACCCGGCAGACCCGAGGGTCTCCCACGCACAGCTGCCATAAAACGGATCTGCGGGCACAAAAAAAGCGCCTGCAATCATAATGGGGGCGCTGTTGCGCCTAACGTTCAACGGGTTACCAAGCCCGGCCGCTGAATTGGCAGCGACAGATGAACGATAGCCGCGCACGAACGAGTTTGCAACCCTTGGTCGAGCTGTTAGGCAAGCTGACATGGCTCAACCCTTCTGGCTGGTGAGGAAAGCGTCCACGGCCTCAGCATCCCAACGCAGGATGCGGCCAGCGCGAAGGGGAGTGGGGAAGTTGTCGGCTTTAGACCAGCGCCACCAGGTGGTGCGACTGATCTGATAAAGGGTGCAGAGTTGTTCTGTGGTAGCTCGAATGCCTGCACGCGGCAGGTTTGGAAGTTGGGTGTTGCCGGTGAATGGTGTCATTGTTCGGTTTCTCTAACGACGTACAGAAAAACCGAGAGCGTGAAATGTTCGCGTCGATGGGAGGACATTGCATAGTCCTCCTTCTGGCAATACAGTTTCGTGGTGGGCCAAAAGCCCACGAAGAAGCCCCTCAAAAAGCTTCGTCTCTCGGATGGCGTACTGGCTTTTCGCGGTATGCAGGGGACGCTCCAACGTCCCTTTCCGAATAGGCCCCGGTACGGCAAATACCGGGGTTTTTTCTTGTCTGCTGTTTACCAGTTTTGCTGTTTTGCCCAGTGTTCTATGGTGTTTAGGGCGTCACGGCATAACTCGCCAGTGCCCACATGGTAGCGGGGCGTTTCAGTCGCATTCAACTCGAGGGAATTGACGAAGGGGTAGTTTGGGCTGTTTGGAAGCAGTGAAAAGCGGCCTCGCGGAAATATTCGGGAAACATATGCGTATATATTCCGAAATGGCGCACATAACTACCGTTCGTCGGATTTTTATCTGCGAGTTAATAAAACAACATTACTGCTAGATGTCTCTCCCTTCGCTAAGACATCCAAATAGCGTCCCCACTGCTCCAGAGCTGCACGTTTCTCCGGCAGGTAGGCGTAGCGGTCGTAATGCTTGGCCTGTACGCCACTGCGTCCATGTGACAGTAACCAAGCGCGAATCTCGGTGCCAATGCCCTGATGGGCCATTAAGGTTTCTGCGGTGACGCGAACGTTGCGGTAGGTGAAGATGCGAGTCTTACCAGACGCTGCGAGTTCGCGGCCAGCCTCGCTAAATGCTTTGATAATCGTGGACGTGCTCGCGGTTGAATCCTCCGAGAAGGCGAAAGGACCTGCTCCTATATGGTGCTCTACCAGAGGGGCCAGAATCTCGCGGATTCGCTCTGTAATGGGCAGGAGGTGCTCCCATGCCTGTTCTTTGCGTCCCTTGGCATCGAGTAAGCAAATGGTGTCGTCGGTGACAGCAGTCCAGGGGATTGCGCAAAGCTGCGTCATTCGCTGCCCACCAAAGTAGATCAGGGCGTTTGCTATCGCACTTTTTGGCTGTGGCAGCTTATCCAGGTAGCGCAACAGTTCTCCAAGTTCAGCGGGTGTTAAAGATTCAGTGTTGGCGCGCTTAGCACCTTGGACGGCAGGGACATCTCGGACGGGGTTAGCTCGGATGGCAAACACTTTACCGCTGTGCGCCATTCGCTCAGGGGATAGGTGCGCTTTGACCGCGTGGCTAAAGGCCGCTTGCAGTGACAGGCGTAAGTTGTTGCAGATCGAACGCATGTCATTTGATGCGCCGCCTGCGGCATGGTTACCGACCCCTCGGCCCTTGGGTTTACGCCCGAGTACGCCGGACAAAATGAACTGGATATCTTCGGGCTCAATCAGTGCGGCGGGGCGTAGGATGAGTTCGGGGTGGTAGTCCTTGATATGTGCCTTGAACTGGTTCGCCACGGCCCTATGACTCACCTTTCCTGACTTCTCTAGGTGAACTACGTAGCTGTCCAGTAGGTCACCGAAAGTGCCACGTCTCGCCTCCAGGGCGGCTTGTGCGGCCACTCGCTCCAGCTCTGCCGCTGCGGCGGCCTTCAGTGCTAACTGTTGTTGCAGGTACTCTTCCAGCCCACCGGCAGCGATTGACGCGGTGGCGATGCGCAGCGCTGCCAGACGCATGGCGTCCAGATCCATTTCGTTGGTGTCAGGGCGTGGATTCTTGCTCAGGGTGCCCAGGGCGATGCGTTTGTCCCCGGCGTTGGTGCGCTCGCGGTAGTAGCCGTTAATGAAACCCGCCGTCTTGCGTTCAAGTGTCAGAGTGCCTTTGCCACGGGAGCCTATTGGTTCGGATTTCTTGCCCTTGACGTTGTAGGCTTCCATTTCTGTCAGTCGAATGCGCTTGGCCATATTTCCCGTTTGTTTCCCGTTTCGCCTGAAAAGTCACGTTGTTTAGTGAAACACTGAGACAATAGAAGAACGCCTAAAGCCCTAATAATCAAGGGCTTTATGGATGCTAAGAGATTTTAGGAATCACTATGAGAATGCAATGCTGAGGGTTTCCAACAACGTGCATCTGCCTGACGCCGAAGTCGAGATGACGGCCATTCGTGCTCAGGGGGCGGGTGGGCAGAACGTCAACAAAGTCTCCAGTGCGATGCATTTGCGCTTCGACATTCCGGCCTCATCCTTGCCCGAGTTCTACAAGGAACGGTTGCTGGCGTTGCGTGACAGTCGGATCACCAGCGAGGGGGTGATTGTCATCAAGGCTCAGCAATACCGGACCCAGGAAGCCAATCGCGCCGATGCGCTTGAGCGCCTGGTCGAGCTGATTCTGAGTGCCACCAAGGTCGAGAAGAAGCGTCGCCCGACCAAGCCGACATTGGGCTCGAAAAAGCGTCGGCTGGAGTCCAAGACCAAGCGGGGCTCGATCAAGGCCGGGCGTGGCAAGGTGGACTTCTAGCGGCTCTGGCGTTCTTCCCGGTATTTTGGTGTCTGCCGGTACAGGTAGGCGCTGATCAGCAAGCCGGCCAGTGCCGCCAGTGCGGCAAACAGGAAGATTGAGGCAAAGCCAAACCCTGCGGCAATGGCCCCCGCCAATGGCCCGGTGATGCCCAGCGACAAGTCGATGAACAGCGAGTAAGCGCCGACGGCCGCGCCACGGCTGGAGGCTGGCACCAGGTTGACCGCCTCTACGCCCAGCGCCGGGAACACCAGTGAGAAACCGAATCCGCTCAATGCCGCACCGGCCAACGCCCAGTTGGCATCCGGGGCGATCCATAGCAGCAACAAGCCGAGGCTTTCCACCGACAGGCAGGCAATCGCCACCCGAAACCCGCCGAGGCGGTTGATCAGGTTGCCGAACATCAGGCGCGCGCCAATGAAGGCGGCGCCAAACAGGCTCAGGCAGACGACAGCGTTGTCCCAGTGGTGGGTCGCGTAATACAGGGTGATGAAGGTGGCGATGGTGCCAAAGCCGATGGAGCCCAGTGCCAGGCCGCAGCCATGGGGAAATACGCGCCCCAGCACATGCATGAACGGCAGGCGCTCGCCGGCAACAATCGGCGCGGCAGTTTTTGGCCAGGCGAGTAACAGCCCCAACGCCGCCAGCAACAGAATGCTCACGCCCATGCTCCACAGCCCGAAGTGATGAACCAGCAGCACCCCCAGCGGTGCGCCGACCGCCAGCGCGCCGTAGCTGGCGATGCCGTTCCAGGAGATCACCTTGGCGGTGTTCTGTGCGCCCACCCGGCCGATGCCCCAGCCGATCGATCCAGAACCTACCAGGCTTTCTGCGCTGCCGAGCACCAGTCTGCCGATCAGCAGGCTGATCAGGCTCAAGGCCGGCAGGTGTTGTGTCCAGGCCGACAGCAGCATGAAAACACCACTCAACCCACAGCCGGCGAGGCCATACATCACCGCGCGCTTACTGCCCAGGTTGTCGATGATCCGCCCGGCGTAAGGTCGGCTGAGCAGGGTGGCGAGGTATTGCACGCTGATCACCAGGCCCGCGATCACTGCGCCAAAGCCCAGGTCGCTGTGCACGTAGCCGGGCAGTACGGCCAAAGGGATGCCGATGTTCAGGTAGCCGATGAAGGTGAAGAGGACGATGGAGACGACTTGCAGCGTGACCGCCATGGGTGGCTGGGTATCGGGCATGGGAGAGGGTCCACTGGCGCAGCAGGATAGATAGGCTGCTTATGATACCGATGCTGGGACCCGTACGCTGCTTTGTTTCTATCGGGGGAATCAGGGTTTGGCGGGGGCTACCAGTTGCGTGGTGACCAAGGCTGCGAGGGCGTTTTCCTGGTTGCCGAAGCGGGCCAGCAGCAGGGCTTGTTTTTCGGGTGTGAGGCGGTTCCAGATGTCGATCATTTTTTCAGCGGTGCCAATCAACACGTTGGCCTGGTTTTCGCTGAAGGGATCGGTGTGCGAGTTGTCGGTCATGGTGCGGGGTCCGTTGTTCAGGCGGTGTGGAAAGCGCATGAGAAAGCGCTTTCCACACGGTCTGGTTCAAGCGTTTTCAGTCTTCGCTGTCGGCCTTGCGGCTGCCAGTGGCTTCTTTCGGCTCGGGCTGTTGGGCGCCGGCTTGTTGCGGGGTTGTCTGCTCAGTTTCGTGCAGGCTTGGGAAGGGGAGATTCGGAATCTCATGCATGTTGGTTGCTCCTCGCAAAGTCTGTTTTTAAATCGCTGTGTAGATCCGCGCTTTTAAAAAGCCTTGGCAGGATACAGCAGGAAAAATGACAAATAGGCTTTTATCTTGGATTTCTGCGACAGATGGCCGCAGCGGGTGTCGGAGCAATGAAACCGTTGTGGCAAGGGAGCTTGCTCCCGCTGGGTTGCGGAGCAGCCCCAAAAGCCAGGCAATGAGTTCGTTGAGCTAAAACTCGAATACAGGCGTTGCGACCACTGCGTGCTCGAGCGCGAGCAAGCTCCCTCGCCACAGGAGCTTGCTTTACAGGAGGTTACTTGCAGACTTCGGCAATCGCCGCGGCCAGCAGATCCAGGCGCGTGGCATCAATCCCCGCCACGTTGGCACGGCCAGAGTTGACCATGTACACGCTGTGATTGTCCCGCAGGTTCTTCACCTGTGCCGGCGTCAAACCGGTGTAGGAGAACATCCCGCGTTGCACGCCGATGTGTGCAAAACGCTCGCGCAAACCATGAGGCTCAAGTGATTGCAGCAGCCCTGAACGCAACTGCGCGATACGCAGGCGCATGGCTTCGACTTCGTCGATCCACAGGCCTTTGAGTTCCGGGTCGCCCAGGATGGTCGCTACAACGGCCGCGCCGTGATCCGGTGGCGTGGACCACAGGTTGCGGGCAATGTTGGCCAATTGACTGCGGATGTCCGTCAGTTTCTCGGCATCCTTGGCGCAGACAATCAGTGCGCCTGTGCGGTCGCAATACAGGCCGAAGTTTTTCGAGCAGGAACTGGTGATCAGCAGCTCAGGCAGTTCGGCGGCAAACAACCGTACTGCCCAGGCATCCTGCTCCAGGCCGTCGCCAAAACCCTGGTAGGCGAAGTCGATCAGCGGCAGCAGTTCGCGACGGCGAACCACTTCCAGCACGCGACGCCAGTCTTCGTGGGACAGGTCGAAACCGGTTGGGTTGTGGCAGCAGGCGTGTAGCAGGACCACGTCGCCCTTGGGGATCAGGTCCAGCGTCGCCAGCATCGCTTCGATGTCCAGGCGGTTGTCGCTGCCCACGTACGGGTAATGACTGACCTTGAGGCCGGCGGTCGCGTAGATGGTTTCGTGGATCGGCCAGGTCGGGTTACTCAGCCACACGCCACGGCCCGGCAGGCACTGGGCGATGAAGTCGGCACTCAGGCGCAGGGCACCGGTGCCGCCAGGCGTCTGAGTGGCCCCGGCGCGCTTCTCGGTGATCAGCGTCGAGTCGACGCCCAGCACCAGTTCGTTGATGACCTTGCCGAATGCGGCGTCGCCGTGGCCGCCAATGTAGGTCTTGGTGGTTTGGCGATCGACCAGCCGCTGTTCGGCCAGTTTCACGGACTGAGGGATCGGCGTCAGGCCTTGGGCGTCTTTGTAGACACCCACGCCGAGGTCGAATTTGCGCGGGTTACTGTCCTGCGCATAGGCCTCCATCAGGCCGAGGATCGGGTCGCCGGGTACTCGGCCGATGGCGTCGAAATGCATTACTTGCGGCCCTCGGCGTCTTTGGCTACTTCGTCGGTGCGCGCAGCCATGATGAAGTCGTTGCGGTGCAAACCTTTGATCGAGTGGCTCCACCAGGTCACAGTGACTTTGCCCCACTCGGTGAGCAGGCCTGGGTGGTGACCTTCGGCTTCGGAGATTTCACCCATGGCGTTGGTGAAGGCCAGGGCGAACTTGAAATTCTTGAACAGGAAAACTTTTTCCAGCTGCATTACGCCGTCGCGAACTTCGATGTTCCAGTCAGGGATCTGCTTGATCAGTACCGGCAGTTCTTCGTCGCTGACCTGTGGGGCATCGGCACGGCAGGCTTCGCAATGGGCTTGGTTCAGAGCGTTCATGGTGTATTCCTGAAATCGATTCTTGTTAGAACTTACTATTTTTTCGAGCGCACCGCGACTGCGGGCGTTCTCAGGCCGCTTTAGGCTTGGGCGCAAACTTCGGTGCGTGAAGCCCCAGCTGCATGCCTTGCTTGACCATGCCCATGATGTCTTCGTGGGCCAGGTCGAACAGACGCTTGAGGTTCGGCAGGACAAAATACAGGGGTTGCAAGATGTCGATGCGATACGGCGTGCGCATGGCTTCCAGTGGGTCGAAGGCTTGATGCTCCGGCTCGCTGGACAAGCTGTAGACCGTCTCTTTTGGCGAGGAGAGGATGCCGCCGCCGTAGATGCGCTGGCCTTGCGGGGTGTCGACCAGGCCGAACTCGATGGTCATCCAGTACAGGCGCGCCAGGTACACGCGCTCTTCTTTGGAGGCTTGTAGGCCGAGTTTGCCGTAGGTGTGGGTGAATTCTGCGAACCAAGGGTTGGTCAGGAGCGGGCAGTGGCCAAAAATCTCGTGGAAAATGTCCGGTTCTTGCAGGTAATCCAGCTCTTCACGGGTACGAATAAACGTCGCCACCGGAAACTGTTTGCTGGCCAGCAATTCGAAAAAGGTCTGGAAGGGGATCAGTGCTGGCACTCGGGCCACTTGCCAGCCAGTGGTCTCGCCGAGGACCTTGTTGATTTCACCCAGTTGCGGGATACGGTCGTGGGGCAGGCCGAGTTTTTCGATGCCGTCCAGGTATTCCTGGCACGCGCGATTCTCGATCACTTTCAGTTGGCGAGTGATCAGCGTATTCCACACCGCGTGTTCTTCGGCGGGGTAGTCGATAAAACCTTGCGCGTCGGGCTCGCGGGCCACGTACTGCGTCTGCTTCATGCTGCTCTCCTGCAAAGGGATACGTTCTTGTTATGTCTTGCCTGTATAGACCTAGAAATACGCCGAAGTGCACGACCTTGCAGCAGGGTGGCAGCGTTGTTTGCAGGAGGAATCTTCATTTTTTGTAAAGTATTCGTTACGCAATGCGCTCTGGTGCACAGCTATTGAGTTTTCCGGGTTTGAAAAGCGCTCTATCTGTCACATAATCTTGACGACTATCTGAGCGCCTCGGCAGAAAAATCCATCCGAGACGCTGCAATTACCTGTGTGGGAGCGAGCCTGTTCGCGAAGAGGCCATGTCAGTCGATATCGATTTTACTGCCATAGCGCATTCGCGAGCAGGCTCGCTCCCACAGGTTTTGCATTCCAGGCATCCACCGCTTTTTTAGGCCTTTATATGCGTATCAAAGTCCATTGCCAGAACCGCATCGGTATCCTGCGCGACATTCTCAATCTGCTGGTGGAGTACGGGATCAACGTTGCTCGCGGTGAAGTGGGGGGTGAGCACGGCAATGCGATTTACCTGCACTGTCCGAACCTGATCAACATCCAGTTCCAGGCGTTGCGTCCGAAGTTCGAGGCGATTGCTGGCGTGTTCGGTGTCAAGCGCGTAGGGCTGATGCCCAGTGAGCGTCGGCACATGGAGTTGAATGCATTGCTCGGGGCGCTGGAGTTTCCGGTGTTGTCCATTGATATGGGGGGCTCCATCGTGGCGGCGAACCGTGCTGCCGCTCAGTTGCTGGGGGTGCGTGTCGATGAGGTGCCGGGCATTCCGCTGTCGCGCTATGCCGAGGATTTCGACCTGCCGGAGTTGGTGCGCGCCAACAAGTCGCGAATCAATGGATTGCGGGTCAAGGTCAAGGGCGATGTGTTTCTTGCCGATATCGCGCCGTTGCAATCGGAGCACGATGACAGTGAGGCCATGGCCGGCGCTGTGCTGACGCTGCACCGGGCGGATCGGGTGGGTGAACGCATCTATAACGTGCGCAAGCAGGAGCTTCGCGGCTTCGACAGTATTTTCCAGAGTTCCAGGGTCATGGCGGCGGTGGTGCGCGAAGCCCGGCGCATGGCACCGCTGGATGCGCCGCTATTGATAGAAGGCGAAACCGGCACCGGCAAAGAGTTGCTGGCGCGCGCCTGTCACCTGGCCAGTCCTCGCGGGCAGTCGCCGCTGATGGCGCTCAACTGCGCCGGGTTGCCGGAGTCGATGGCTGAGACCGAGCTGTTTGGCTACGGTCCCGGTGCGTTCGAAGGCGCACGGGCCGAAGGCAAGCTCGGGCTGCTGGAGCTGACGGCGGGCGGTACGTTGTTTCTCGATGGGGTTGGGGAAATGAGTCCGCGCTTGCAGGTGAAACTGCTCAGGTTCTTGCAGGATGGATGCTTCCGTCGGGTGGGCAGTGACGAGGAGGTCTATCTGGATGTGCGGGTGATCTGTGCGACGCAGGTTGATCTGTCCGAGTTGTGCGCTCGCGGCGAGTTTCGCCAGGACCTTTACCATCGCTTGAATGTGCTTTCCCTGCACATCCCGCCGCTGCGTGAATGCCTCGACGGGTTGGCGCCACTGGTGGAGCATTTTCTCGATCAGGCCAGTCGGCAGATCGGTTGCCCATTACCCAAGTTGGCACCGGCGGCCATGGATCGACTCAGTCATTACCATTGGCCGGGTAACGTGCGGCAGTTGGAGAACGTACTGTTCCAGGCGGTTTCGTTGTGCGATGGCGGGATGGTCAAGGCCGAGCATATCCGGTTGCCCGATTACGGCGTGCGCCAGCCGCTTGGCGAATTCTCCCTGGAGGGCGGGCTGGACGAGATTGTCGGGCGCTTCGAGAAGGCGGTGCTGGAACGACTTTACTCGGAACATCCGAGCAGTCGGCAGTTGGGCAAGCGATTGGGGGTTTCCCACACCACCATTGCCAACAAGCTACGTGAGTACGAAGTAGGCAAGGAGTAGAACGTCAATCCCGCATTGTTTTGTGTTGGCTGCAAAGGCTGGCACTTGCCGTCAAGCGGCATATCCGCGCCGGTTTTTCGTCTTTGACACAATCAACAAAATCCCTCTGATACCTCTCAAGTCCTTTGTTTAGAGGGCTTCGTGCCATCAACGAAAAGTTGGTCTGCAAATTGCTTATGACTCAGCAGTACAGCAGTGGGCGGCAAACGTCCGGCATGCAGAGGAAAGACTGTGGACAAGTACCTTTATGTGGCAATGACCGGCGCCAGCCAGAACGCACTGGCGCAAAAGGCCCATGCCAACAACCTGGCGAACATTTCCACCAACGGTTTCCAGAAAGACCTGGAACAGGCTCGTTCGATGCCGGTATTTGGTGACAGCTTTCCGGCGCGTGCATTTGCCATGTCCGAGCGTCCAGCCACCGATTTCACGCCAGGCTCCCTGGTGGAAACCGGCCGTGACCTCGATGTGGCGGTCAGCGGCAATGGCTGGATCGCTGTGCAAAACCCGGGTGGCGGTGAAAGCTACGTGCGCACCGGCAGCCTGAATGTTGACGCTCTGGGTGTGCTGCGTGCCGGCAACGGCATGCCGGTGATGGGCAATGGCGGTCCTATCGCCGTGCCGCCCGAGCAGAAAATCGAAGTCGGTCAGGACGGCACCATCAGCATCCGTGCGATGGGCGAAGGCCCGCGTGTGATGGCTGAGGTCGACCGCATCAAACTGGTCAACCCCGATCTGAAGAGCATGACCAAGGGTCTGGACGGTTCGATCCACACCAAGGACGGCCAGCCAGCGGTGGCAGACGCCAACGTTCAACTGGTGTCGGGCTTCCTGGAGTCGAGCAACGTCAACGCCGTCGAGGAAATGACCTCGGTGCTGGCTTTGGCCAAGCAGTTCGAATTGCACATCAAGATGATGAACACCGCCAAAGATGACGACCAGGCCATGGCTCGGGTCTTGCAGATCAGCTAATTATCAGAACGTCGCGCCGTAAAACAGGCGCACGAGGAGAATCGAATGCTTCCGGCTCTATGGGTTGCCAAAACAGGTCTGTCCGCCCAGGACACTAACCTGACTACCATTTCCAACAACCTGGCGAACGTATCGACCACGGGTTTCAAGCGTGACCGTGCCGAGTTCCAGGACTTGCTGTACCAGATCAAACGCCAGCCGGGTGCTCAGTCGACCCAGGACAGCGAACTGCCGTCGGGCCTGCAAGTGGGTACGGGTGTGCGCATCGTCGGTACCCAGAAGAACTTCACCGCCGGCAGCCTGCAAACCACCGAAAATCCGTTGGACCTGGCGGTCGACGGTCGTGGTTTCTTCCAGATCCTGCAACCGGATGGCACTACCTCCTACACCCGTGACGGTACTTTCCACCTCGACTCCAACGGCCAGGTCGTGAACGCCAGCGGTTTTGCCCTGGAGCCGGCCATTGTCATCCCGAACGACGCGCAGACCTTCACGGTTGGTCGCGACGGCACCGTTTCGATCACTATCGCCGGCAACCCGGCTTCCCAGGTGATCGGCAATCTGCAAACCGCCGACTTCATCAACCCGGCCGGTCTGCAAGCAGTGGGTAACAACCTGTTCCTGGAAACCGCTGCCAGTGGCGCGCCGCAAGTCGGCACCCCGGGCCTGAACGGTTTCGGCACCACGCTGCAGAGCACCCTGGAAACGTCCAACGTCAGCACCGTTGAAGAGATGGTCAACATGATCACCACTCAGCGTGCCTACGAGATGAACTCCAAGGTGATCTCCACTGCCGACCAGATGCTCTCGTTCGTAACGCAGAATCTGTAATCAAGTCTATGGGGCGGCATGAGGCCGCCTGCAACACCGTGAGGTAGGGTCATGAAACGCTTTGTATCAGTTCTCGCATTGAGTGGGATCGCCGTGCTCGCGGGCTGCGTCGCCCCGACGCCGAAGCCCAATGACCCTTACTATGCGCCGGTGTTGCCCCGTACCCCGTTGCCGGCGGCGGCGAATAACGGCTCGATCTATCAGGCCGGTTTCGAGCAGAACCTGTACAGCGACCGTAAGGCATTCCGGGTGGGTGACATCATCACGATCACCCTGAACGAGAAGACCCAGGCGAGCAAAAACGCCAACTCGCAAGTGGCCAAGAACAGCAAGACGGGCGTCGGCCTGACCTCGCTGTTCGGCGCGGTGCCCAACACCAATAACCCGTTCGGCGATGGCGACCTGAGTCTCAGTGCTGGCTACAGCGGCGACCGAGCAACCAAGGGTGACAGCAAGGCCGGGCAGGGCAACAGCCTGACCGGCTCGATCACCGTGACCGTCGCCGACGTCTTGCCCAACGGCATCATTGCCGTGCGCGGCGAGAAGTGGATGACCCTCAACACGGGTGACGAGCTGGTGCGGATTGCCGGCCTGGTGCGGGCGGACGATATCGCCACCGACAACACCGTGTCATCGACCCGTGTCGCGGATGCGCGCATCACTTATTCGGGCACCGGTTCCTTTGCCGATGCGAGTCAGCCAGGCTGGTTCGACCGTTTCTTCCTAAGCCCGCTGTTCCCTTTCTAGGTGATGAATATTTCCATGCTTAACTTCAAGCACCTGATGGCGGCCATGTTGTTGCTGTCCACTTCCCTTGGCGTTCAGGCCGAGCGGTTGAAGGACATCGCCAGTATTTCGGGCGTGCGCTCCAACCAACTGATCGGCTACGGCCTGGTTGTCGGGCTTAACGGCACGGGCGACCAGACCACGCAAACGCCGTTCACCCTGCAGACCTTCAACAACATGTTGTCGCAGTTCGGCATCAAGGTGCCGGCCGGTTCCGGCAACGTGCAGTTGAAGAACGTCGCGGCAGTTTCGATCAGTGCAGAATTGCCGGCGTTCGCGAAGCCGGGTCAGCAGGTCGATATTACCGTCTCGTCCATCGGCAACTCCAAGAGCCTGCGTGGCGGCACCTTGCTGCTGACGCCGCTCAAGGGTATCGACGGTAACGTCTACGCGGTGGCTCAGGGCAACCTGGTGGTTGGCGGTTTTGATGCCGAGGGTCGCGACGGTTCGAAAATTACCGTCAACGTTCCGTCGGCCGGTCGCATCCCGGGTGGTGCATCGGTTGAGCGTGCGGTGCCGAGTGGCTTCAATCAGGGCAACAGCCTGACCCTGAACCTCAATCGTTCGGACTTCACCACGGCCAAGCGCATCGTTGACAAGATCAACGACATGCTTGGCCCTGGCGTTGCCCAGGCCGTCGACGGTGGTTCGATTCGCGTCACGGCACCGCTCGATCCGAGTCAGCGCGTGGATTATCTGTCGATCCTTGAAAACCTTGAGGTCGATCCGGGTCAGGCGGTGGCGAAAGTCATCATCAACTCGCGCACCGGCACCATCGTGATCGGCCAGAACGTCAAGGTTTCGCCGGCCGCTGTGACTCACGGCAGCCTGACGGTGACCATTACCGAAGACCCGATTGTCAGTCAGCCTGGCCCTCTGTCCAACGGCCAGACGGCGGTCGTGCCGCGCTCGCGGGTCAATGCTCAGCAAGAGGCCAAGCCGATGTTCAAATTCGGCCCGGGCACCACGCTGGATGAGATCGTCCGTGCGGTGAATCAGGTCGGCGCTGCGCCGGGTGACTTGATGGCCATCCTCGAAGCCCTGAAGCAGGCCGGCGCGTTGCAAGCCGACCTGATCGTGATTTGAGGTAGGGGTATGGATATTCGCAAGAGCGGTCTGGTCAGCAGTGGCGACTCGGGGTCCTATTCGGACCTCAACCGGCTTAATCAGCTCAAGGTGGGTGACAAGAACAGCGACGCGAACATGCGCAAGGTGGCGCAGGAGTTCGAGTCGTTGTTTCTCGGTGAGATGCTCAAGTCCATGCGTTCGGCGACCGAAGCGCTGGGCAAGGACAACCCGATGAATACGCCGGCGGCCAAGCAGTACCAGGAAATGTACGACCAGCAGTTGGCTGTTTCCATGTCTCGCGAGGGTGGCGGCATCGGTCTGGCGGATGTATTGATGCGCCAGATGTCGAAGAACAAACCGCTGGCGCCGGGCGAAGCGGCTGCGCTGTCGGCGGCCCATCAGCAGGCCGCGAAAGCGGCGGTAGAAACACCGGTTGCTGCTGGTACGGTCGGTACCAATGGTCCGCTTTCCCGGGTCAATGGCCAGCGTCCGTTGTGGGCTTCGCGTGCGATCAATCCACCGCAGGCCGAGGCCTCTCATCGCAATGACGTGGCGTTGCTCAATCAGCGTCGTTTGGCATTGCCGCCCAAGCTCGCCGATCGCCTGTTGGCCGGCCTGGTGCCTTCGGCATCGACGACCGCAATCAACACATCGGCGCTGCCTCAGCGCTCCACGGCGGCTGCCGATGCGCTGGTCAAGGGTGATTGGCAGGCGGCGAAAAGTTACGCAGTGCCGAGTGGGCGCATGCAGGTCTACGGTCGTGCCGTGGCTCAGCCACCGCTGGCTCCGGCGAAAAAAGCTTTCAGTTCCGCCGACGAATTTGTCGCCACCATGCTACCGATGGCGCAGCAGGCAGCCGAGCGTATTGGCATCGACCCGCGTTACCTGGTGGCCCAGGCCGCGCTGGAAACCGGCTGGGGTAAATCGGTCATGCGTCAGCAGGATGGCAGCAGTAGTCACAACCTGTTCGGCATCAAGGCTGGTCGCAGTTGGCAGGGGGATTCGGCGCGAGCGATTACCAGCGAATTCAGAAACGGCGCGATGGTCAAGGAGACGGCCGAGTTCCGTTCCTATGCCTCTTATCAGGACAGCTTCCACGATCTGGTCACGCTGTTGCAAAGCAACAATCGCTATCAAGAAGTGCTGAAGTCGGCCGATAAACCAGAACAGTTTGTACGCGAGTTGCAAAAAGCCGGGTATGCAACCGACCCGGATTACGCAAGCAAGATTTCGCAGATTGCCAAGCAGATGAAGAGCTACCAGAACTACGCTGCGGCAGGCGCTTCCACGAATTTATAAGGTCTGAATCATGAGTTTGCTCAATATCGGGATGTCGGGGCTGGCCGCTGGCCAGTCATCATTGATGACAACCGGCAATAACATTGCCAACGCCGACACCGCCGGTTATTCACGCCAGCAAACCGTGCAAGGTACCAAGGACTCGACTCAGTTCGGCAACCTCTACATCGGCACCGGCACCACGCTGGCCGACGTACGTCGGGTCTATAACAGTTACCTCGATCAGCAATTGCAGCTCAAGACTTCGCTCAACAGCGATGCGGCTGCCTACCTGGGTCAGGTCACCCCGATCGACAAGCTGCTGTCGGACAACGGCACTGGCCTGACCGGCGCGCTGACCAAGTTTTTCTCGTCCATGCAGAACGTGAACGCCAACCCGACCGATGATGCGTCGCGCCAGCTGTTGCTCAGCGATGCGCAAGCGCTGAGCAATCGTTTCAACACCGTTTCCAGTCAGTTGAACGAGCAGAACGCCAACATCAACGGCAGCCTGGGCACCATGGCCGATCAGGTCAACAAGCTGGCGACCACCGTGGCTCAGCTCAATCAGCGTATTTCCGAAGTGTCGAGCGGCGGCGGTATGCCCAACGACCTGCTGGATATGCGCAACGAGACCGTTCGCCAGCTGTCGACCTTCGTGGGCGTGCAGGTGAGCGAGCGCGGTTCCAATGTCGATCTTTACCTGCCGGGTGGTCAGCCACTGGTTATGGGCAATTCGGTCAACACGCTGGAAGTCGTGGCTGGCAAGATCGACCCGACGCGTTCCTCGATCCAGCTTAACCGTGGCTCCAGCACCATCGACATCACCGGCGCTGTGACCGGTGGTGAAATCGGCGGCCTGCTGCGTTACCGCGAAACAACGCTGGACCCGGCCATGAACGAGCTGGGTCGTGTGGCGCTGGTCGTTGCCGATCAAATGAACAGCCAGCTTGGCCAGGGCCTGGACAAGAACGGCGAGTTCGGTGCAGCGTTGTTCAACAACATCAACAGTGCCGCCCTGATCAGTCAGCGCAGCATCGCCAGCAGCAATAACAGTGTAGGTTCCGGCAACCTCAACGTGACCATCAAGGACACGGGCAAGCTGAGCACGGGTGACTACACCGTGACGTTCAGCACCGCCACCGACTATTCGGTCAAACGCGCCGATGGCTCGTTGCTGGGGCCTTTCAACACCGGGACGACGCCAGCACCGGTCATCGATGGTTTCAGTCTGAGCCTCAATGGCGGTGGCGCCTTGAGCGCAGGTGACAGCTTCAAGATCACCCCGACCCGTAATGCCGCGTCTAACATCAAGACCGAGATGACCGACGCCAAGCGTCTGGCCATTGCTGCGCCATTGAGCGCCAGCCTGCTGCCGGGCGCCAATGGCACTCTGAGCATCGCCGGTCAGCCGACGGTCAAGGTGCCCTTGGACATCTACAACCCGGCGGCCAACGCCGAGATGCAGACCGCGGTCAAGAACTCGGTGCCGGTCAAGCTGGTGTTCGGTCCTGAAGGCCCGAGCCAGTCCTTCAAGTACTACGATGCCAAGGGTACCCTGATGGGGTCCGGCAGCATCGTGCCAGGGCAAAACAATACCCTGAGCCTGCAAATCAAGATGGTCGACGCCACGGGTGCGCCGATCACCGATGGCGCAGTACCGCCCGTGCAGAAGACCTTTACCGTCGAAATGTCGGTGGCGGGTTCGCCTAAAGACGGTGATGGCCTGAACATCAAGTTCAACGGCGCCGACTCCAAGGACAACCGCAACGGCACGGCCCTGTCGAACCTGCAGACCAAGCAGACCGTCGATACCGGTTCCGTGAGCAAGGGCATCACCCTGGTTGATGCCTACGGCAAGCTGGTGGAAGGCGTCGGTGCCAAGGCCAGTCAGGGCAAGCTCGACAGTGCGGCGAACAATGCGATCCTGGCCAACGCCAAGGGCGCGCGTGACTCGCTGTCCGGCGTCGACCTCGATGAAGAGACCGGCAACCTGGTCAAGTATCAGCAGTATTACACCGCATCTTCGCAGATCATCAAGGCTGCGCAGGAAATGTTCAGCACCCTGATTAACAGTCTTTAAGGAGTCGTAGCCCATGCGCATTTCTACCGCCCAGTTTTACGAAGCCTCGGCTGCGAACTATCAGAAAAACTTCTCCAACGTGGTCAAGAGCAACGAAGAGGCCAGCAGCCTGATTCGCGTGAACACCGCCGCCGACGATCCGGTCGGTGCTGCTCGCCTGCTGCAGTTGGGCCAGCAAAGCGCGATGCTCGACCAGTACGCGGCTAACACCACGACGTTGAAGGGGACCCTCGGCCAGGCCGAATCGGTCATGACCAGCATTACCAACGTGCTGCAGCGCGCCAAGGAGCTGGCATTGGGGGCCGGCAACGCCGGTTACACCGACGCCGACCGCAAGGCCAACGCCTCGGAGCTGGGCCAGATCGAAGAGCAATTGCTGAGCCTGATGAACGCCAAGGATCAGAACGGCAAGTACATTTTTTCGGGGTCCAAGGGCGATACCGAACCGTTTGCCCGTAATTCCGATGGCACCTACAGCTACAACGGTGACCAGACCTCGCTGAGCCTGCCGATTGGCGACACCATGACCATGGCCACCAACAGCACGGGTTGGGATGTGTTCCAGCAGGCGATCAACACCAACCGCAGCCAGACCACCATGACCGCGCCCGCGGTGGATGACGGTCGTGTGGTGCTGTCCAACGGACAGGTCAACTCCAGCGTCAATTACAACGCCAATTTCCGGAGTGGCGAGCCTTACGTTGTCAGTTTTGTCAGCAGCACTCAGCTGAAAATCACTGATGCGGGCGGCAATGACGTCACGGCAGAGGCGAGCAAGAACGGTGTCATCAGTAACAACGTCGGGGCAAATTCGCAAACCGTGAGTTTCCGTGGTGTCGACCTGACCCTGAACATGAACCTCAAGGCGACGGATACCAACCCGGATGCCGTCATTGCCGGTCATGATTTCACCTTGGCTTCCAAGCCTGACACATTCACTAACTCGCGTATGCCGGGCAACCCGTCGACCGCTGTGGTTACGGGTGCCAGCGTCAGCAATCAGGCTGCATACACTGCCGCTTTCCCGAACGGTGGTGCGGTTCTGAAGTTCACCAGCGCCACGGCCTACGACCTGTATGCCTCGCCGTTGACGGCTGATAGCAAGCCGGTATCGAGCGGCACGGTGACAGGTGCAGGTACCACGGCGACCGCAGCGGGTGTTGACTTTTCCCTGGCGGGTGTGCCGGCAGCCGGCGATCAGTTCGTTGTTGCGGTCAACAACCATCAGACCCAGAACATTCTGGATACGGTCAGCCAGTTGCGTACCGCGTTGTCGACACCGACCAATGGCAACCCGGTTGCGGTGCAAAAACTCAACGCGGCCATCACCTCGGGTGTCGGCAACCTTGCCAGCGGCATGGACACGTTGAGCGAAGGTGTCAGTTCGATTGGTGGTCGCGGGTCGGCGCTGGCTATCCAGAGCGAAACCAACGAAAGCCTGGGCCTGGCCAACACCCAGACCCAATCGGCGATTCGTGATTCCGATCCGGCCGAGGTGATGACACGCCTGACCTTGCAGACGACCATGTTGCAAGCCTCGCAACTGGCGTTCAGCAAGATCTCGCAACTGGGTCTGTTCAACAAAGTCTGAGCCCATGCTTGTCTGGCATTGATCCAACTGCTGCATCTGCTTCAACCGTCGAGTGCAAACCGTCTTTTTTCAGCGGTTCGCGCAGCCCACTCACAGTGAGTGGGCTCGCGCCGCTCGAGAGTTCCCGCCGTGAATCCAGCTCCGCTTATCAGTATCGCCATCCCAGCTTTCAGTCCGCAGTTTTTCAAGGCAGCGCTGCAAAGCGCATTAAGTCAGAGTTATACCCCCCTCGAAGTGATTGTCTGCGACGACAGCATGGGTGATGAAATTCATGCCATCGTCCAGGCTTGTACCGTGCCGCAGAGCATTGTGCTGCGTTACGTGCGCAATAAGCAGCGCCTGGGCTTTCAGGGCAATCTGATTGCGTGCGCTGAAGAGGCGACGGGCGAGTACCTGAAGCTTCTTTGTGATGACGACCAGTTGGTACCAGAGTGCATCGAACGTCAGGTTCAGGGCTTCATCGGGCATGACGACGTGAGCCTGGTGATTGCGCAGCGCCAGTTCTGTGACGGTGACTACGTTCTGTTGCCCGAGCGTTTTGATAACGCCTGTTTTGCCTCGGGCGATACGTTGTTCAAGGGCGAAGACCTGCTTGGCGTCCTGGAAAGCAGTGCGGTGAACTTCCTCAGCGGTTTGAGCGGGGCGTTGTTGCGTACGCGTCAGGTGTTGGAGTATTTGCCGGTACTGACTCAAATGGACGCGGGCTTCGTGGCTCGGCTCGACCTGGCATTGTTCATTTGCCTGCTGCGCCGGGGCAATCTTGCCGTGGTCAGTCAGGTGCTCAGCTTCGAGCGATTGCACAAGGCACGCCTGAGTAATCAGCCAGAGGTTCAGCAGGCGGTGTTGACTGAGCTTGGCTGGCTGAGCCAGATGCTCGCCGTGCGCAGTGGTGAACCCGCACCAGCGCCGGGCTATGTGCGCTACATCGATCTGACTACGGCTGCGAAGGGCGAGCCTTATGCCTGGGAAGAACTCGCCTTGACCCGTTCTCTGGGGTTTACCCAGACGCTGATCCGCTCGCGGGTGGGCGAGGGCTGTGACAGCTTTGGCGAGGTGTATCGGCAGTGGCTGTCGTGCCGGACCCTGAACCCGGCTCAACAGCGTTTGCTGCCCACGCGTCTGGCCTCGTGGGCGTTGCAGCCGAGAATCGTCCCGGTGGTGATCGACGCGCAGGCTGACGGTGCCGCGCTGCGCATGACGCTGGAAAGCATCGAGCGTCAGGTGTACGCCGCCGAAGCGGTGGTGGTCCTGTCCAGTGACACCCTGTCGAGTTCGGTTGATGGCAAGGTGATCAGCATTGCTCTTGAGGGAGACGGCTTTGCCCAGCTCAACGGCGTGCTGGCGGATCTAGAGGGGGCGGACTGGTTCTACCTCGTTCGCGCCGGTGATCGCCTCAATGATCTGGCTCTGCTGTTGCTGGCCGAGCGCATCGTCGAAAGTGCCAATGTCTTGTGCATCTACACCGATGAGGGTGGCTTGCGTGACGAACTGTCGGTGGATCCGGTTTTCAAGGCCGACTTCAACCTCGACCTGCTGCGCAGCTATCCCTATATCGGTCGCACACTGGCCATTCAGCGCCAGCGCTTTTTGGCCATTGGTGGTTTCGACCCGGCCTATGCCGAGCTGAGTCCCCATGACGTGATCTGGCGCTTGGTCGAGGGGGGCGGCGCCCATGTCATCGAGCACATTGCCCAGGTGTTGGTGGAGTCCACCTTCAGCCTCTCGCAATGGCTTTCCCTGCCGCAGGTTATCGAGCAGAACCCGCGTGTCCTGGCGGCGCACCTGGACCGAATCGGTGTTCGTCACCAAGTGCGCGTTGGCGACCTGCCGCTGATCAATCGGGTTGACTATCAACACGAGCATCAGCCGCTGGTCTCGATCATCCTTGTTGCCAAGGACCGGATCGGCGCGCTTCAGCGTTGTGTCGAGCGGGTGCTGGAACACACTGCGTATGCTCACTACGAGTTGCTGATTGTCGACAATGGCAGCATCACCGCCGAGGCCCGCGACTGGTTCGCGGCCATGGAGCAGATGGGCAGCGACAAGCTGCGGATTCTGCGTTGCGATTACCCTGAAAACCCGGCAGCCGCGCAGAATTTTGCAGCAGGCCAGGCGCGTGGTGAGTATTTGGTGTTGTTGAGCACCCACTGCCAGGTTGTCAGTGGCGACTGGCTGCATGAGCTGCTCAATCACGGGATGCGCCCGGAGGTTGGCGTGGTGGGCGGGCGCCTGGTCAGCCCGCAGGGGCGCATTGAAGGCTCGGCGCTGATCCTGGGGATGCGCGGGCCGGTGGGCGTGCCGTGGCGTGGCGAGCCGTTGAATACCTCCGGTTACATGCAGCGCCAGCAGACCGTACAGAACCTCAGTGCGGTCGATGCGCAGTGCCTGCTGATCCGTAAAAAGGTGTTCGATGACCTGCAGGGTTTCGATGAGCAGGCGTTCGCCCAGGCACTCAATGGCCCGGACCTGTGCTTGCGGGTGCGGCGTAGTGGTTACCTGGTGGTCTGGACGCCGTATGCCGAATCGGTCCAGGTGGCGGCCGAGGCTATCGATGGCCCGGTGGCGCAATCGCTGCTGGCAGAACGGAAGAGTTTCTATCAGCGCTGGTTGCCGATCATTGCCCGAGATCCGGCGTACAACACTAACCTGAGCCTGGGCACCAACAACTTCAACCTGGAGCCGGGTTCGCTTGCAGGCTGGAATCCGTTTACCCGGCACATGTTGCCTCGGGTTTTGGCGATTCCGATCAACGAAACCGCTGTTGGCCATTACCGTGTTATCCAGCCGTTCCTTGAGCTGGAAGCCGCCGGGCGGGTGCTCGGGAATCTGTCGTTCCACACGCCATCGGACATCGAATTGGAGCGTCAGGCGCCTGACGTGATCATCTTGCAAGGGCGCTATAGTCAGAGCGCGGTGGACGAAGTGGAGCGGGTAAAAAACAGCTCCCGGGCCTTTCGGATCTTCGAGCTCGACGACTACGTGATCAAGGTCCCGAAGAAAAACGCTCACCTGCGCAAGGCAGTGGTCGGAGTCGAGGGCATCGTGCGTCGCGGCATTGGCTTGTGCGATCGCGTCGTGGTGTCGACCCAGCCGTTGGCGGACACGCTCAAGGGCATGCATCACGACATTCGTGTGGTGCCGAACATGCTGGCGCCCCACCTATGGACCGGGCTGACCAGCCAGCGCCGCACCTCGCGCAAGCCGCGAGTCGGTTGGGGTGGCGGGACCAGCCATGATGGCGACCTGGCGATCATTGCCGATGTGGTGCGCATCCTGGCCGATGAAGTGGATTGGGTGTTCTTCGGCATGTGCCCGCCGTCGCTGCGCGGCTACGTTCGCGAGTTCTACCCCGCGATCGGCTTGCAAGCCTACCCGGCCAAACTGGCGAGCCTGAACCTCGACCTGGCATTGGCGCCCCTGGAGTTCCACATCTTCAACGACTGCAAGAGCAACCTGCGCTTGCTGGAGTACGGCGCGTGCGGCTACCCGGTGATTTGCACCGACACCGAGGCGTACCGCGGCTACCTGCCGTGTACCAAGGTCGTCAGCAACAGCGCCGAGGAATGGCTGGCCGCTATTCGCATGCACCTGGCCGATCCTGAGGCCAGTTATCGCATGGGCGATGCGTTGCGTGAGGAAGTGCTGCGCGACTACATGCTGCGTGGCGACAACTTGAATAATTGGATCAACGGCTGGCTGCCTGACTGATTCGTCGCCAGGCGTCAACCTGGCCAGCTCGGGCAATCCGAGCTGGCGCGTTTCCTGCAAGTCCCCCCGATATCGCCATAAAACGAGCACTTGCGATTGTTTCGCAGGTGCCATGCGCGGCATTGAAGGTTTTACCCAGAAGCTGCGCAATCGCTTGATACAGCTTGCCGGGCACTGTGACGAACAAGAGGGGAGACGATGAAGGCAGTTATTTTGGCGGGTGGCCTGGGGACGCGGATCAGCGAGGAGTCGCACCTCAAGCCCAAGCCGATGATCGAGATCGGCGGCAAGCCAATTCTCTGGCACATCATGAAGCAGTATTCCGCCCACGGCATTCACGATTTCGTGATCTGCCTGGGGTACAAGGGCTACGCGATCAAGGACTTCTTCGCCAACTACTTCCTGCACACCTCCGACGTCACCTTCGACATGTGCAACAACCGCATGGACGTTCACCAGAACTACAGCGAGCCGTGGCGCGTGACCCTGATCGACACCGGTGAAGAAACCATGACCGGTGGCCGACTTCGCCGTGCCAGCCGCTATCTCGAAGGTGAACAAGCGTTCTGCTTTACCTATGGCGATGGCGTGTCCGACCTCAATATCGGTGCCCTGGTCGACTTCCACCTGTCCCACGGCAAACTCGCCACGGTGACCGCCGTACAGCCGCCCGGCCGGTATGGCGCGCTGGAGCGTGACGGCGATCGGGTGCGCGGCTTCGTTGAAAAACCACGCGGTGACGGTGGCTGGATCAATGGCGGTTTTTTCGTCTTGTCGCCCAAGGTTCTGCCCTACATCGACAATGACGAAATCTCCTGGGAATCCGAGCCCCTTGCTCAATTGTCCAGCGAAGAACAATTGATGGCGTTCCAGCACGACGGCTTCTGGCATCCGATGGACACCCTGCGCGACAAAAACCACCTCGAAGCCCTGTGGCAAAGCGGGGAGGCCCCATGGAAGCAATGGGACTGAGCACCGAGTTCTGGCGCGGCAAACGGGTCCTGCTCACCGGTCATACCGGTTTCAAGGGCAGTTGGCTGACGCTGTGGCTGCAAAGCCTGGGCGCCAAGGTCAGCGGTTTTTCCCTGGACCCCTCGACCGAGCCGAGCCTGTTTGAGCTGGCGCGCGTCGGCGAAGGTATCAACGACCAGCGTGGTGATTTGCGAGACCTGGGCGCGTTGCTGGAACTGATCGCCGATACCCAGCCAGAGATTGTCCTGCACCTGGCCGCGCAACCCTTGGTGCGTGAAGGCTACCGTGACCCGCTCGGCACCTATTCAAGCAACGTCATGGGTACCCTGAACCTGCTTGAAGCGATTCGGCAGGTGGGTGGCGTGCGTGCGTGCGTGTTGGTCACCACCGACAAGGTCTACGCCAATCAGGAATGGCTGTGGCCCTACCGCGAGAATGAGGCCCTGGGCGGTCACGACCCTTACAGCAGCAGCAAGGCCTGCTGCGAGTTGCTGGCTCAGTCATACGCCGCATCGTTTTTCCCGGCAGAGCGCTACGCCGAGCATGGCCTGGCAATGGCCACTGCGCGGGCCGGCAACGTGCTGGGCGGCGGTGATTTTGCTCCTGATCGCTTGATCCCGGACGTGCTCAAGGCCTGGTCCGCCGATGAGCCGGTGACCCTGCGCTACCCGCAAGCGGTTCGCCCGTGGCAGCACGCGCTGGAGCCGCTGGCCGGTTATCTGCAACTGGCGGCTGGCCTGTACGAGCACGGCCCCGAGTTTGCCGGTGCGTGGAACTTCGGCCCGAGCGAAGCCGACATGTGCAGCGTCGGCGAGGTGGTCGAGTTGCTCGCCAGTCGCTGGCCGCAAGCGCGTGGATTGCGCATCGAACCAAGTGATCTGCATGAAGCAGGCCTGTTGCGCCTGGACAGCAGTCGTGCCCGCCAACTGTTGGCCTGGCAACCACGCTGGACGTTGCAGCAGTGCCTGACCCAGACCCTCGATTGGCACCTGGCCTGGCAAAACGGCGACGACATGCGGGCCGTCACGTTGGGCCAGTTGAACCTGTACCGAGGCGCGCTGTGAGCGAGTTCCTGTTGAAAGCGTTGCCCCTGGACGGTCTGTTCAGTGTGCAGCACAAGCGCTTTGAAGATCAGCGCGGGCACTTCGCCCGGCTGTTCTGCGAAGGCAGCCTGAGTGCCTTTGGCCAGCCGTTTCACATTCGTCAGATCAACCATTCCTGCACCCGCGAGCGCGGCAGTGTGCGCGGCCTGCATTATCAGAATGCGGCGCAGCCGGAAGCCAAGTTGATCACCTGCCTGCGCGGTGAGGTCTGGGACGTGGCAGTGGACCTTCGGCCTGATTCCGCGACCTTCCTGCATTGGCACGCCGAACACCTGCGCGCGGGCGATGGTCGCGGCCTGCTGATTCCGGCCGGGTTTGCCCATGGCTTCCAGACGCTGACCGACGACGCCGAGTTGCTCTACCTGCACAGCGCCGACTACATGCCTGAGCATGAGGGCGGTGTGTCGGTGAATGATCCACGGCTGGCGATCCGTTGGCCGTTGCCTGTCAATAATCTGTCGGCTCGGGATGCCAGTCATCCCTTGCTCGATGAACATTTCGCCGGAGTGCGTCTATGAACTGCCGTGGTTGCGCAACGCCTCTGGTCTTGCCGCTGATCGACCTGGGCACCTCACCGCCGTCCAACGCCTACCTGCGTGCTGATCAGCTTGAACAAGCGGAGCAATGGGTGCCGCTCAAGGTGGCCGTGTGTCAGGAGTGCTGGTTGGTACAGACCGAAGACTACACACGCGCCGACAGCCTGTTCGACGCCGATTACGCCTATTTCAGTTCGTTCTCCAGCACCTGGCTGAGCCATGCCGAGCGGTATGTGGCGGACATGGCCGACCGCTTTGAGCTGAGCACGAACAGCCGCGTGGTAGAAATCGCGGCCAACGACGGTTACCTGTTGCAGTACGTGGCCAAGCGCGGCATTCCGTGCCTGGGCGTCGAGCCGACCCGTAGCACCGCGCAGGCGGCCCGGGAAAAAGGCCTGGAGATCCGCGAGCTGTTCTTCGGCCGTGAAACCGCTTTGCAGTTGTGCGGCGATGGCTGGGCCGCTGACCTGATGGCGGCCAACAACGTGCTGGCGCATGTGCCGGACATCAACGATTTCCTCTGCGGGTTTGCCACACTGCTCAAGCCCACAGGCGTGGCAACCTTCGAGTTTCCGCAACTGTTGACGCTGATGGCCGGGCAACAGTTCGATACGCTGTATCACGAGCATTATTCCTACCTGTCGTTGACCGCTGTGCAGCGGCTATGCGAACGCAACGGGCTGGAAGTGTTCGACGTCAGCCAACTGTCGACCCACGGCGGTTCGCTGCGGGTGTTCGTCCAGCGTGCCGATGGGCAGCGTCGGGCCACGACCGCCGCCGTGCAGCTACAGTTGCAGGCCGAACTGGACGCCGGGGTGAAAACCCCCGAGTACTACGCAACCCTGGCTCCGGCCGCCGAGCGCGTGAAGCACGAATTGCTGCGTTTTCTGTTGCAGGCCAAGGCTGACGGCAAGCGCGTGGTCGGTTATGGCGCTGCCGCCAAGGGCAATACCTTGCTCAACTACGCCGGGGTCAAACCGGACTTGCTGGCCTGGGTCGCCGACGCCAACCCGCACAAGCAGGGCAAGTTCCTGCCGGGCAGTCGCATTCCGGTGGTTGCCCCGCAGCAATTGGCGGTCGAGAAGCCGGATTACGTGCTGGTGCTGCCGTGGAACCTGTTGCACGAAGTCAGCGAGCAATTGGCCCAGGTCCGCGAGTGGGGCGCGCGCTTTGTGATCGCGGTGCCTGAGCTGACAATCATATGAGCAGCCTGACGGTCCTGGTGACGGGGGCGACCGGGTTTGTCGGTCGTCATCTGGTCAGTGCATTACTGGCGCGTGGTCATCGCGTGCGCGCTGTAGCGCGCAGTGCCGAGACGGCGCAGCGCATGCCGTGGATCGATGCCGTGGAGTTTGTCGCGACCGATATCCACTCGGCCGATCTGGATGTGAATGCCCTGACCGAAGGGGTGGATGTGCTTGCTCATCTGGCCTGGCCCGGCCTGCCGAACTATCAGGGGTTGTTTCACTTCGAGCACAACCTGTTTGCCGATTACACGTTTATCAAGCACGCGGTCGAGGCCGGTGTCGGCCAGGTGCTGGTGACCGGTACGTGCTTTGAGTACGGCCTGCAAAGTGGCCCGCTGAGCGAACAGACTCCGGCGTGTCCGACCAACCCTTACGGTTTGGCCAAGCAAACGTTGCGCCTGTTCCTGGAGGCGTTGCAGCGCGAGCGCCCGTTCGTTCTGCAATGGTCCCGGCTGTTTTACCTGCATGGCGAAGGGCAGAACCCCAACAGTCTGCTGGCCAGCCTTGAGCGGGCCATCAATGCCGGTGACCGGACGTTCAACATGTCGGCAGGCGATCAACTGCGTGATTACCTGCCCATCGAAACGGCCGCCGGATACCTGGCCAGAATCATCGAGCATCGCGACTTCAACGCGGTGATCAATTGTTGCAGCGGCCAGCCGATATCCGTCAGGGCGCTGGTGGAAAATCGCCTGCGTGAGCGCTCGGCGTCGATCGAACTCAACCTTGGCCATTATGGTTACTCGGTCCATGAACCCATGGCGTTCTGGGGCGTGGCCGAACGGTTGCAACAGCTACTGGGAGCTGAACATGGGGCGTGAGTTATACCGAGCCAACCACTTGCCGGTGTTGCAGAACCGCACGTTTGCCGATGCGGCCAGCGCGCAGGCGTCGGCCAGTGCCGACATCGTGCTGGTGCAGGATGAGGTCAGCGGGCTGGTCTTCAATCAGGCCTTTGATGCCGACAAATTGAGCTACGACAGCGACTACCAGAATGAGCAGGCGCATTCGGTGCAGTTCAAGCAGCACTTGAGTGATGTCGAAGGCATCATCTCTCGGCACTTCAAGGGGCAGAACCTGATTGAAGTCGGCTGCGGCAAGGGCTACTTCCTCGAAATGCTCAGTGGTCTGGGCTATACGATCACCGGCATTGACCCGGCGTATGAGGGCGAGCGCACCGACGTGATCAAGGCGCCGTTCACCCGTGGATTGGGCCTGGCCGCCGACGCCATCGTGCTGCGTCATGTGCTGGAGCACATTGGCGACCCGGTGGCGTTTTTGCGCGAAATCGCTGACGCCAATCAGGGCGGCAACATTTACATCGAAGTACCGTGCTTCGACTGGATCGTCGATCACCGCGCCTGGTTCGACGTGTTCTATGAACACGTCAATTACTTCCGCCTGGATGACTTGCGACGCCTGTTCGGCACGGTCCATGAGGCCGGGCACCTGTTCGGTGGCCAATACCTGTACATCGTTGCCGACCTGGCGACCTTGCGCCTGACGCCTGCAGAGCCGGTCCCGCCACTGGAGATGCCTGCCAATTTCATGGGCAGCATCGAGCGGGCCGTGCAGATCATCCAGGCCGCACCGCAGCAGGGATCGGCCATCTGGGGTGCGTCTTCCAAAGGCGTGATCTATTCGTTGTTCCTGCAACGTGCGGGTGTGACGGTTGATCAGGTGGTGGACATCAACCCGGCCAAGCAGGGGCGTTATCTCCCCCTGAGCGGCGCCCGGGTATCGTCGCCGCAAGAGGCGCGGGACGCGCTGCCTGACGGTGCCAACCTGTTTGTGATGAATTCCAATTACCTTGAAGAAATCAAGCGCATGACCGATGGGCGTTACGTCTATCACGCCGTCGACAGCGCTGAGTTCTACTGACTTTTAGTGAGACCACAAAAAATGACCAACACTGTAATGCAAGCCTTCGACACCGAGTGCCAGGCTGAAATCGTTGCCCAGGGCCAGGACGAAAAACTCAAGGGCCTGGCCCGCGATTTCTTCAATGAATCGGCCAAGCACAAGTACACCTATCACTTCTCCTGGATGGGCCGGCCGATCATTCAGCTGCCTCAGGACATGATGGCCATGCAGGAAATCATCTGGCAGGTCAAACCTGACCTGGTGATCGAATGCGGTATCGCCCACGGCGGTTCGATTCTTTACTACGCATCCTTGCTTGAGCTGCAAGGCCACGGCGAAGTGCTGGGCATCGACCGCGACATTCGCCCGCACAACCGCGAGGCCATTGAAAGCCACCCGATGTTCAAGCGCGTCAGCATGATCGAAGGGTCGAGCCTGGACCCTGCGGTGGTCGAGCAAGTCCGGGCCGCGGCGGCCGGCAAGAAAGTCATCCTGGTGCTGGATTCCAACCACACCCACGACCACGTCCTCGAAGAGCTGCGTCTGTACGGCCCGCTGGTGTCCGTCGACAGCTACTGCGTGGTGATGGACACCGTGGTGGAAGACATGCCCTCGGAGTTTTTCCCGGATCGCCCATGGGGCCCTGGCGACAATCCGAAAACTGCGGTCTGGGCATACCTGGAAGAGAATCGCGACTTTGAGATCGACTACCAGATGCAAAACAAACTGCTGATTACCGTCGCGCCGGATGGCTACCTGCGTCGCGTTCGCTAAGCAACATTTTCATCGTTGGATCAATTGGGCAATTCGTCGGTTGTGGGGAAAGTCATGCAAGGCAATTTCGGTTCTGAACACGCGTTACCACTGAGTGAGCGCCTCACGATAGTGTTGATTTCCCACAATCGACCGGCCTTTTTGCGCAGGGCGTTGCAGTATTACAGCGCTCACCCTTACAGGATTCTGGTGCTGGACTCTTCCGCCGCGCCGTTGGGCGAGTTTACCGAAGGGCAGGCGCTCGTTGATTATCGTCACGTCCCGCAGTACTCCTATCACGGTTTCCAGGCGAAGCTGGGGTTCGGTGCCGAACAAGTGACCACGCCTTACATGGTGTTCGCCTCCGACGATGACTTCCTGCTGCACAGTGCACTGTCCGGGTCGGTAGGCTTCCTTGAGGCCAACGCCGATTATGGCCTGTGTCATGGTTACTGCCTGATGTACCTGGCTCACGCCACCTACGTGCAGTATTACCGTCGCGACAAGAAGGTCTGCGAGGATTACGCCAGCGAGCGTGCCCAGGACCGTGTGCTGGACTTCATGGGCCAGTACATCCCGCCGTTCTATGCCGTGACCCGCACGAACCTGGTTAAAGACTGGTATGCAGTGCTGCCGCCAGGCACCCGTTTCGAATGGCAGGAAATCGGCCAGACCTATTACCTGCTGGCGCGTGCCAAAGCGCGGATTCTGCCTGCGCCTTACGTGGTGCGAGAGGTCAACTACGGTCACTCGGATCACAATTCCGAAGTCCTCAGCGTCCTGGGCCTGCAGGATGCTCGCTCGGTGGCCGACCGTGAGCATTTCGCCGGATTCCTGGCGTCGCTGCCCACCGGTATCGACGACCTGGATGCCGAGCAGACGCAGCAGTTGGCCCTGCAAAGTTTCATCGCCATGAAAGACTGCCTGATGGGCAGGAAGTCGCTGACCATCGAGCCGATTTTCGAGTCGTACTGGACCGACCCTGCGGCCGGACCACAACGTGTATTCGGCCCTCGGCAGTACGTCGAAATGCCGTTTTACAACAGCACTTTCTTTGATCAATTGACCGAGATTGAATTCTTGCTGCATGCCATGCCCGCCGGGCGCTTGCAGCTTGAGGAAATGGAAGGCGCATTGTTCAAGCAGCAAGAGTTGCTGCGCACTTATCCCAACGATTCCGACGAGACCATTCACGACCGGTTGCAGGCAGGGGTAGAGGCCGGGGCCTTTGATCGTCGTGTGTTGCAGAAACTGGCGCTGCACCTGACGCAAATGGGCGAAAAAACCCAGGCCGAGGTGATCACGGCGTGGGTCGAGCGTCTGGACAGCGTGCCTCTGTATGACCGTCGCCAGTTGTTCGATGGCATGCCGACGGGGCGTTTGTACAATTGGCTGCAAGCCCGCCAGCCAAACGAGACGGCGGTACGCAAGATCAATCAACACCTGGCCGCCAACGACGGTGGGCCGCAGTTCGGTATCTTGCTGTTGGACCTGAACGCCAGCATGGACAAGTTGCAGGTGACGTTCGATAGCCTGCTCAGCAGCGCGTTCCGGGCATTCAAAGTGGTGGTCTTCACCACGGGCGACCTGCCGTCGGTCACCACAGAACAAAACACCCTGCATTTCGTCAAGGTCAGCGAAAGCAATTACGTCGATAAGCTTAACCAGATTGTCCGTCAATCGACGTCGGACTGGCTGATGCTGGCCGAGGCGGGCGACGAGTTCACCGCCGCAGGCTTCTTGCGCGCCAGCCTGGAGTTGCAGGGCGCCGAAGGGTGTCGTGCGGTGGCGGTGGATGAGATTCAGCGCCGGGACGGCGGCTCGCTGGTCGATGTGTTCCGCCCGGCCTTCAACCTTGACCTGCTGCAAAGTTTGCCGGCGCTCACTGCGCGGCACTGGCTGGTACGCCGTGAAGTGCTGGTGGAGGCCGGGGGCTATTCCCGCGAGTTCAACACCGCACTGGAATTCGACCTGTTGCTGCGCCTGATCGAAACCGGTGGCCTGGCCGGCCTGGCTCACCTGGCCGAACCGTTGCTGATCACCCGCGAGCCGGCGCTGGTCGACAACGAACACGAGCGCCAAACCCTGGTGCGTCACCTGGCGACCCGTGGTTATCAGGCCTTGGTCAGTTGCGAAGAGCCGGGTCGCTACCGGATCGACTATCGCCATGCCAATCGTCCGAAGGTCTCGATCATCGTTGCAAGCCAGGACAACCTGCCCGAGTTGCAGCGTTGCGTGGTCAGCGTCTTGCAGCGCACCCGTTATCAGAACAACGAAATCCTGATTGCCGACAATCACAGTCAGTCGGCTGAATTGCTCACCTGGCTTGAGAGCCTTGAGCAGGGCGGGCGCAACCGCGTTCGCGTGATCAGGGTCGAGCAGCGTTTGAGTACCTCGGCATTGCTTAACCTGGCGAGCCGCCAGGCGCAAGGCGAATACCTGGTGTTCCTGGCGGCCGACGCTGAAGTGGTCAACGCCAACTGGGTCGAGGTCTTGCTCAATCAGGCGCAGCGTCCGGAAGTCGGTGTGGTCGGCGCCAAACTGCTGGCGCGCGATGGCAGCGTGAGCGGCGCAGGCCTGATTCTGGGGCTCAACGGTGAAGTCGGTTCGCCCTTCGTGGGCGAGAAAAAAGACGCCGCCGGTTACATGCAGCGCCTGAAGGTCGAGCAGAACTATTCGGCGGTATCCGGCGCTTGCCTGATGATCCGCAAGGAAGTTTTCGACGCCCTGGAAGGTCTGGACGAAGAGCATTTCGCTGAGGCCTTTGCCGATGTCGACCTGTGCCTGAAAGTTGCCGAAGCCGGTTTGCTGACCGTGTGGACGCCGCAAGCACAGATAGCGCATCCGGGCACTGTGCCGAACAACCCGCAAGCCGCTGCGGCACTGCGCGACAAGTGGCATGCACGCATGGAACACGACGTCGCTTACAACCAGAACCTGGCCCTGACCGGCAAGGGCTTTACCCTCAGTGACGCATCCGGTGTGAACTGGGCGCAGTTGCTTGCATAAACCTGGCGGACAGGTAAAAGGACTCACGACATGTGCAAACACACATTGATGTTCAAGGGTGCATTGGCGTGCAGGGTGGATGGGTATCACGTCGAGTCAGGGTCATGACGCCGTACCGGATTCCCTACGGCCGACAGAACATTGACCAGACCGACATCGATGCGGTCATGCAAGTGCTCACGTCGCCGTGGCTGACGCAAGGCCCGACCATCGAGCGTTTCGAAAAGGCCCTGGCCGATCACTGTGAAGCCGAACACGCGGTGGCGGTGTGTAACGCCACTGCGGCGTTGCACATTGCTTGCGTCGCGGCGGGCTTGGGCGCGGGCGATCGACTGTGGACGACGCCCAACACGTTTGTTGCGTCTGCCAATTGCGGTCGGTATTGCGGGGCCGAGGTCGATTTCGTCGACATCGACCCGCACACCCTGAACCTTGACGCGCGTTTGTTGGCACAAAAACTCGAAGTGGCCCGGCGCACCGGAAAACTGCCCAAGGTCGTGGTCGCAGTGGCGTTCTCGGGGCAGAGTTGCGACATGCGCATGATGGCGCAACTGGCTGAGCAGTATGACTTCACCCTGATCGAGGACGCCTCCCATGCCGTGGGGGCGTCGTACCTGGGGCGGCCGGTGGGTTGTGGTCAGTACGCGGCCATGACGATTTTCAGCTTTCACCCGGTCAAGATCATTACCACCGCCGAGGGTGGCATGGTGCTGACTAACCGGGCGGAGCTGGCCGAACGGCTCAGACGGTTGCGCAGCCACGGCATCACTGGTGATCCGGCGCAGATGAACGTACCGGACCATGGCCTGTGGTACTACCAGCAACTGGAGCTGGGTTTCAATTACCGCATGACTGATCTGCACGCGGCGTTGGGGTTGTCGCAAATGGCCAGGCTGGAGGCCTTCGTCGCCCGGCGGCGGCAACTGGCGGCCCGTTATGACCGCTTGCTGGCGGGGCTTGCCGTCACGCTGCCAAGCGTCCAGCCAGGGGCCGAATCTGCTTGGCATCTGTATGTGGTGCGCTTGCAGCTTGAGCACATCACGCTCAGTCAACGCGATGTGTTCGACGCGTTGAGGGACGCCGGGCTGGGCGTGAACCTGCATTACATTCCTGTGCACCTGCAGCCCTATTACCAGGCGCTGGGCTTCAAGGAAGGTGACTTTCCAGAGGCGGAGCGTTACTTCTCTCACGCCTTGAGTTTGCCGCTGTACCCTGACTTGACCGACGATCAGCAAGACGAAGTGGTGGACATCCTGAGGCGGATACTGGGTTGAACGATCAACAGCGTTGCCTGGCCGGGAGCTGTGCCCGAAGCCCCTTGAGTGCCGCGTGTGCCCTGGTGTTGACGCGATGAGCTGTGTGGCGATTATCCCGGCGCGCGGGGGCAGCAAGCGTATCCCCCGCAAGAACCTCAAGCTGTTCGACGGCGAGCCGATGATTGCCCGTTCGATTCGCACTGCGCTGCGCTCGGGGTTGTTCGATCAGGTATTGGTCAGCACGGATGATCCGCAAATTGCCGAACTGGCCCGTGCCTGTGGCGCTCAGGTGCCCTTCATGCGTCCCGCGGCCCTGGCCGATGACTTTACCGGGACGGCGGCGGTGATCGTCCACGCCCTGGACGCCTTGCAGGCGCGGGGTCAACACTTTGATTTTGCCTGCTGTATTTACGCGACGGCGCCGTTGCTGCAAACGCGGTATCTGCATCAGGGCTTGGAGTTGCTGGAGCGACACCCGAACAAGTCGTTTGCCTTTTCGGTGTGCGGGTTTGGTTTTCCGGTGCAGCGCGCCTTGACCCTTGACGGGGAGGGCGCACTGAGTGCGCTGTATCCGGAGTTTCGCGAAACCCGTTCCCAGGACCTGCCGGAGGCGTATCAGGATGCCGGGCAGTTTTATTGGGGGCGGACCGCCGCCTGGCAGCGCGGCGAAGCGATGTATTCGCCGTGCAGCCTGCCGGTGATTCTGCCGCGACACCTGGTGCAGGACATCGACAGCGAAGAAGACTGGACCCGCGCCGAGTACCTGTACGCGGCCTTGAAGGCTGGCGGGGAACTTGAGTCGTGAGAGTGCTGATTCGTGCCGATGCCAGCGCGACTATCGGCAGTGGGCATGTCGCACGCTGCCTGACGCTGGCCCATCAGTTGCGTGGCCAGGGTGCCTGTGTCGCATTTGCCTGCCGCCAACTGCCTGGCAATCGTCTGGAGTCTTTGCAGGCTGAGGGCTTTGAGGTGTTCGCACTGCCTCAAGCCTATCCAGGTGAGCAATCGGAACTGGGCATCGAGGCGCTGTTGCCGTGGCAGGCCGATATCGCCGCGCTGGATGGGTTGCTGAAGGGCAGGGCTGATTTTGACTGGATCATCGTTGACCATTACGGCCTCGATCATCAATGGCAAACCGCTGCTCGCTGCTGGGCTCGGCGGATTGCCGCCATCGATGACCTGGCCAACCGCCGGCACGCCGTGGAATTGCTGCTGGACCAGAACCTCACGGGCACGCAGCAGGCGTATGAAGCGCTGACCGATGAGCGGTGCGAGCGCCTGCTCGGTCCGCACTTTGCGTTGTTGCGTGACGAGTTCCACCGCGAGCCGCTGGAAATCAGGTCGAAGGTTCACAGGGTGTTGGTGAATTTCGGCGGTTTTGATGCCGCCGGGCAAATCCACAAGGCCATGCTGGCGCTGGATGATTTCGATGGGCTGGAAGTCGACTTTGTCGCGGGGCTCGATAATCCCGCCTGGGCGCAGATGCAGGCACTGGTTGCCCATCGTCCGCACTGGCGGCTGCACCGTTATGTCAGCGATTTTGCCCGGCTTATGGTGGAGGCTGATGTATTCATCGGCGCGGGTGGCGGTACCAGTTGGGAGCGTGCGGCGCTGGGTTTGCCAACCCTGTGTATTAGCGTGGCCGCCAACCAGCGGGCCAATGCCGAGTTGCTGGCCGCCATGGGCGCGCAGATTTACCTGGGTGCCCATGAAGACGTGGACATCGAACAGCTGCGTCAGGCGATGGGTCTCATGATCGCCAATGAAGACTTGCGCCAGAGTCTGGCCCGCCGCTCTCGCGAACTGGTCGATGGTCGCGGCGCCGAACGGGTGGCCGAGGCATTATTTTTTCAGTGCGCCGGCAATCAGCAAAACGCCTGCGAGTTCACACCTGTATTGAAGGGTTCGTGCAATGACTAGCTTCATGATTGGCTCACGTCGGATCGGTGCCGATGCGCCGCCGTTCATCATTGCCGAAATGAGCGGCAACCATAACCAGTCGCTGGCCGTGGCGCTGCAGATCGTCGAAGCCGCCGCCAAGGCTGGTGCTCACGCCTTGAAGTTGCAGACCTATACCGCCGACACCATGACCCTGGACCTCGATGAGGGTGCCTTCTTCATCAAGGACCCGAACAGCCTCTGGGCAGGCTCCTCGCTGTACGCGCTGTATGAAAAGGCTCATACGCCCTGGGAATGGCATGCGCCTATTTTTGCCCGGGCCGCCGAGCTGGGCATGCTGGCTTTTTCGACGCCGTTCGATGAGACGGCGGTGGACTTCCTCGAAAGCCTGAGCGTGCCGGCCTATAAGATCGCCAGTTTTGAAAACACCGATTTACCGCTGATCCGCCGCGTGGCCGCCACCGGTAAACCGCTGATTATTTCCACCGGCATGGCCAGCATCGCCGAGCTGGATGAAACCGTTCGCGCCGCCCGCGAGGCTGGCTGCAAGGACCTGGTGTTGCTCAAGTGCACCAGCACTTATCCGGCAACACCCGCCAACAGCAATGTGCGGACCATCCCTCATTTGCGTGAATTGTTCGGCTGCGAGGTGGGGTTGTCCGATCACTCCATGGGGGTAGGGGTATCCGTGGCAGCGGTGGCATTGGGGGCGACGGTGGTGGAGAAACACTTCACCTTGGACCGTGCGGCCGGTGGTGTGGATGCCAGTTTCTCCCTCGAACCTGCGGAACTGGCCAGCCTGGTGGTGGAAACCGAACGAGCCTGGCAGGCCATGGGGCAGGTGAGTTACGGCGCCACTCAGGCTGAACAAAAATCCCTGATGTACCGGCGTTCGCTCTACGTCACCCAGGACATGGCGGCCGGTGATGCCTTCACCGTGGATAATCTGCGGGCCATTCGGCCTGGCCTTGGGTTGGCTCCGAAACACGCCGAGGCGATTCTCGGTCGTCATGCGCGCCAGGCCCTCAAACGCGGCACGCCGCTGGATTGGTCCCTGGTCCAATAGCGGCTTGTGTGGCTGATTCGGTAAATTAGAGTGACCTGCGAGTCATAACGCGCATCTTCACTGTATTGTATAAATCGGGAAGATGGCGCCTGGCTTCTAATTGACCCAGTGATGGCCTTTTATTCTTCTCGTACTTTGCCCTTCTCGGGCGAATAACTACTCTGTTTGTCGGCGCCCCTCGACGCGTGTAAGCGGGGTATTCAGCTGTTTATTATTGGGAAGCCGTAATGATTGGCATAAAAAGCATTGCGAGCTACGTTCCTGTAGCCGGCGTGGACAATTACGCACAAGGTGCAAAATTCGAAAAGGATGAAGAGTTCATCCTGGGCAAGATCGGTTCCGCTTTCCTGCCGCGCAAAGACGCCACTCAGGAAACCTCGGACCTGTGTGTCGAAGCGGCCAATGCGCTGTTCGCCAAAAATCCTGAGCTCAAGCGTGAAGCCATCGACGTACTGATCGTCGTGACTCAGAACGGCGACGAAGAAGGTTTGCCGCACACGGCTGCAATCGTTCAGGACAAACTCGGTTTGCCAACCACCGTGGCAGCCTTTGATATTTCCCTGGGCTGCTCCGGCTACGTTTACGGCATCTATGCGATCAAGGGTTTCATGGAAGCTGCCGGTTTGAAGAACGGCCTGCTGGTCACTGCCGACCCGTACTCGAAGATCGTTGACCCGGAAGACCGCAACACCACCATGCTTTTCGGCGATGCGGCGACGGCCACCTGGATGGGTGAAGACGCACCATGGCAGTTGGGCAAGGCCAAGTTCGGCACTGACGGTTCCGGTGCACCGCACCTGAAAGTCAGCGATGGCGTGTTCTTCATGAACGGTCGTCAGGTGTTCAACTTTGCCCTGTTGAAAGTGCCGGCGCATTTGCACGAGCTGCTCGGCGACTCTGGCCTGCAAGCCAGCGACATTGATGCCTTCTGCATTCACCAGGGCAGTGCCGCGATTGTCGATGCGGTGGCACGGCGTTTTGAAGGTGACCCGGACAAGTTCATCAAGGACATGGTCGAGACCGGTAACACGGTGTCTTCCAGTATTCCGTTGCTGCTGGAAAAACACGTACTCGACACCAGTTGGAAGCGCGTAGCGCTCAGCGGTTTTGGTGTGGGTCTGTCGTGGGGGTCGGCGATTATCTATCGTCCATAACCTTTACGTGCGGCACAAAAAAGCGTTCAAGGTGTAACCTTGAACGCTATTTTTTTGCCTGAACGATGAGCGAGGCAGCATGAGCGACAGCATTGAACACAATGCGAAGGTGATACAGCGCCGCTGGCCTGCCCTGTATACGCGGTTGATGGCAGAAGACAGCAGCGCGTTGCGCGCCGAACTGGTCGAGGGCTTGGGTTCGACGCTCAGCATCGACGGCATTCAGCTCACCAGTCGCCATGACCGTACACGCGAGGCTCGGCTTCAGGCGGCCAGTCTGCCTTCAGGTGAGGCGGTTGTGCATCTCTATGGGGCCGGGCTGGGCGATTTGCAGGTTGCTGTGCTGGAGCGTCCGGGGCTTGAGCGGGTTTACGTCCATATTCTCAATGGCGCGGTTTTCGCGCTGGTGCTGCAACTGCTTGATCAGACTGCCTGGCTGGACGATCCACGGGTGGAGTTGTTGTACGCCGCCGATCTACCAGAAATCCAGTTGCCTTTTTTTGCCCTGCCGTCGGAGTTGGTGTTGGCCGATGATTTCAATGCCAGGATTCGGGATCGGTTGATCAGCGAAACCCATCTGGCTTTCAATAATCGCGAGTTCAACCCCGACGAGCCGGAGATTGCCGAGCGTCTCGCCGCCAGTACCGAGTTGGTGCGCAACGATGCCGATGTGGCGCAACTGTTCGCAACGCAGATCGGACAGGAGGTGTTCGTCATCGCAACGGGGCCGAGCCTGGAAAAACACTTCGATAATTTGCGAGTCATTGCCGGGCAGGTACCGCGTCCACTGTTCATTTGTGTCGATACCGCTTATCGCCCCCTGCGTGACCATGGCATCAAGCCGGATCTGGTGGTCAGTATCGACCAGCGCATCAGTGAGCGGCATTTGCCTGCGCAAGGCAGTGAAGGTATTCGGTTGGTGTACATGCCGCTGGTTGACCCGCAATTGCTGGCGGCCTGGCAGGGCACCCGGTATGTCGGCTACTCCGCCAGCCCGATCTATGTGCGCATGCGCGAACAACTGCCCAAGTCGTCGTTGTATGTCGGCGGTAGCGTCATTCACCCGGCAGTCGACCTGGCGGTGAAAATGGGCGCGGACCGGGTCACCCTGTTTGGTGCGGACTTCGCCTTCCCCATGAACAAGACCCATGCCGGTTGGCAGGATGGCGACCTGGGGCCGCAGTTGGGTGTGGCCAGGCACTGGGTGCTGGATGGTTATGGTCAGCGCGTCAAGACACAGCTGAACTTTCGCAGTTACCTGTGTGAGCTGGAGCGCTACATCGCCGGGCACCCGCAGGTGCGTTTCTTTAATACCAGTCGCGCGGGCGCCATGATTGCTGGTGCGACCTTTCATCCGGGGCTCACGCCATGAATCATGTTCAAGCGTTTGTCATTCGCTCGCGTGAATGCGCGGGCCTGTTCCGGCTCGGGCGCGATGTCGAGGCCGGGTTGGTGATGGTCGAGTTGTTTGGCGAGCTTGACTTGCAGTTGGGTGCGGGGGCTCAAGCGTGCCGCGAGCAGTGGACGTCGATGCTGGTGGCGATGCTCGACTGCCAGGAGCGGCAGAACTGGCTGGGCCTGGCCGATTATCTTGAATATGAGTTGGTCGAGTTGCTGGAGGCCGGGCGCAACGCCTGAGGCTTTCTTTTCAATGCCGGTACAAACGTGCCTTCCTACCCCGTTACCGGCATTTCCATGACATCATTTTTTAATCCTTACACCGGTTAGGCCCTTGATTCATTGGGGGTGGCAGTGTGATGGCAAAAAAATTTCAAAATCCCCTAAAGCAAGTTGCATTGCCGACGATAACTATTACGAAGGTTCTCTAGGCCATACCCGGCGGTTGCCAGGGCCGGAAGCCGCAGTACCCAACCAACGAGGAATTCGTCATGGCTTTAACAGTAAACACTAACGTTACATCGCTGGGTGTTCAGAAGAACCTGAACCGCGCATCCGACGCTCTGTCGACTTCGATGACTCGTCTGTCTTCCGGTCTGAAAATCAACAGCGCTAAAGACGACGCTGCCGGCCTGCAGATCGCTACTCGTATGACTTCGCAAATCCGTGGTCAGACCATGGCTATCAAAAACGCCAACGACGGTGTTTCGATCGCTCAGACCGCTGAAGGCGCTCTGCAAGAATCGACCAACATCCTGCAGCGTATGCGTGAAATCGCACTGCAATCGCGAAACGATTCGAACGGTACTGCTGACCGTACCGCTCTGGATAAAGAGTTCATTCAGTCGACCGCTGAACTGACTCGTATCGCTCAGTCGACCAACCTGAACGGTAAGGCTCTGATCGACGGTACTGCTGGTGCGATGCAGTTCCAGGTAGGTTCGAACACCTCTGCCGACAACCAGATCACTCTGACCCTGTCGACCAGCTTCGACGCCAGCGCCCTGGGCATGACCGGCACCAGCATTTCCGGTACTAGTAACGCCGCTGCCCACACTAACGTTGATGCCGCTGTCTCGGCTATCGACGTTGCACTGGCAAACATCAACGCCACTCGCGCTGACCTGGGTGCTGCTCAAAACCGTTTCTCCAGCACCATCTCCAACCTGGAAAACATCAACCAGAACGCTGAAGCTGCACGTAGCCGCGTACAAGATACCGACTTCGCTGCTGAAACTGCACAGCTGACCAAGCAACAAACTCTGCAACAAGCTTCCACCGCAGTTCTGGCCCAGGCCAACCAACTGCCGTCCGCTGTACTGAAACTGCTTCAGTAATAGCTGACTAAGCTGTAGCGGAAGAGTGCGCCTGTCGCACTCTTCCGTTTTTTTTCATTAAGAGGTGATGGACATGGATATGAGCGTGAAGCTGAACTTGTCTTATCCAGCTGCCAAGCCGGCAACGCCTGTTGCTGATAAGCCAGTGGAAAAGCCTCGAGCGGACGCTGCGCTGACCGTGGCAGCGACTGTCAAGGATGATCGTAAAAGCCAACAGACTGAACAGGACAAGCTGAAAATGGCGGTCCAGGAAATTGAAAAATTTGTTCAGTCGGTCAAGCGTAACCTGGAGTTCTCGATCGATGAGCCCTCTGGTCAAGTAGTGGTCAAAGTGATTGCCAGTGACTCGGGTGAGGTGGTTCGCCAAATCCCCAATGAAGAAGTCCTGAAACTGGCAAACAGTTTGAATGATGCAAGCAGCCTGTTGTTCAGCGCGAAAGTCTGACAGCTGGCACGAATATTGTTGCTATGTTCTTTTGGGCTTTGTAGTGGTCAAAAGACCGGCGACAGACTGAAAGGGAGATCCACATGGCAAGTCCGATTCTACCGGGCACGGGTTTAGGCTCTGGCCTTGATACCGGTGCTATCGTAAAAGCCCTGGTCAACGCTGACAAAGCGGCCAAGCAAGGTCAGATCGATCGTCAGACCACGGCCAATACCGCGAAAATCTCCGCAATGGGCAGCCTGAAAAGTGCTCTGGCGGGTTTTCAGACGACGATGAAGGGTCTCGGTGATCTGCAAAACCCGCAGTTTCTCGGTTTTGCCGCCAGCTCCAGTGATGCCAAGCAGGTCACGGCGACGGCCAGCGGCGATGCAGTCAACGGCAACTACATGGTCACGGTTCAGAAGTTGGCCACCTCCTCAAAAGTGGCCACGGCTGCGTTCTCGGGCGGAGCGTCAAGTCCGATTGCAGCGGGCACGTTGACCATCACTCAGGGGGGCGTCGATAGCCCGGTCACCATCCCGGATGGTGCGACCCTGCAGTCCGTACGCGATGCGATCAATACCCAGATGTTGGGCAAGGGCGTGACTGCCAACATCGTGACTGACTCCTTTGGCTCCCGTTTGGTGGTGGGTTCGAACACTACGGGTGCAGGCTCTGATATCACGCTCAGCGGTATCGCTGGTCTTGAAATTACGGCGGGTCAGCAGTTAGGGGGTACCCCAACAGCCACCTCGGCGGGGGCTATTGGTGCCTTTGCGCAGGATGCGGAGTTCACGGTTGACGGAATGAAGCTGACCAGCAAAACCAATACTGTGGACAAGGCTATTTCCGGGCTGACGCTCAACCTGCAGGCTGCGACTCCTCCTGGTGGTGCAGCTGTGTCGGTTGTCGTCTCGCCGAACACCGAGGGTTTGAAAAAATCCCTTCAGGCCTTCGTTGATGCTTATAACCAGGTTGTGACCAACGTCACCAGCCTGACCAAGCCTTCGATGGACGACGACGGCAAGCCGACCATTCCAGCGGCGCTGACGGGTGATCCGATAGCGCGAAGCATTCTGGCGGCAATCCGTGAGCCTTTGGTGACCCCGGGTGCCGGTGACAAGCTGACCGTGCTTTCCCAGTTGGGGATTACCACCAACCAGAAAACCGGTGCTCTGGACTTTGACAGCGTCAAGTTTGGCAAGGCGACGAATGCCCAGGCGTTGGGCGGTGAGGTGCAGAAGCTGTTCCTGGGCGACCCTACTGCGACCGGCGAAGCGGCCAAAGGGCTGCTGTCGCGCATGGATGCGGTGATTGTCCCTTACACAGTGACGGGTAAGGAGGGCATCCTTGATTCGCGCTCCAACAACCTGGCCAAGGTCAAGAACGAGCTGGGCAATCAGCAGTTGGCTCTGGATCGTCGTGTCGAGACATTGACGGCGATGCTGACCAAGAAGTACAACGACATGGATACCCTGGTCGGCAAGTTGAAAGCCACTGCGAGCAACATCACCTCGATGTTCGATGCGATGAACGCGCAGAAGAAAGGCTGACACCCCGATAGCGCCAAAAGCCCGGCAGCGTTTTATGACGTTCCGGGCTTTTTGCTTTTGATCTAAAGTTTTTTGACGCCGTGTCGATACACTGGCTATACGAACACTTGAGTTTTGATGAGGTACAACATGAATCCGATGTTAGCCCTTCGGCAGTACCAGAAGATTGGCGCTCAGGCCCAGACTTCCGAAGCCAGCCCCCATCGTCTTGTGCAGATGTTGATGGAAGGTGGTCTGGATCGCATTGCCCAGGCCCGGGGTGCGATGGAGCGCAAGGATATTCCCGGCAGAGGCATCCTGATCGGCAAGGCCATCGGCATTATCGGTGGATTGCGTGAAGGCCTGGATCTGGAAAACTCGGTTGAATCGGTCGGTGAGCTGGATAGCCTCTACACCTACATGATGAAGCGTTTGACCGAAGCTAACCTGAAGGCAGATCCAAAGATTCTCGACGAAGTCGCCGGTTTGCTTCGCACGGTCAAAGATGGCTGGGATGCTATCGCCGCGCCGGGTCCGCAGTTTTAAGGAGAGCACCATGAGTCTTGTATTGCAGCGTATCGAACACACCCGTGAGGCCTTGGTCGGTGCTTTGGCCGAGCGCAACTGGGAAGCTATCGGTCAACTGGACCTGGCTTGCCGTTCCTGCATGGAAGACGTCTTGAGTGAAGCGGCGGTGGACGAAGTGGCCCTGCGTGACAATCTTGAGGAGTTGCTGGCGGTTTATCGGCAGCTATTGGAGGCTGCGACAGGTGAGCGTCAGGCAATAGTCGACGAGATGTCGCAGATCCATCAAGCACAGAGCGCGGCAAAGGTTTACCATCTGTTTGGTTAATCCTCAGTTAATCCAAACGTAGTGCGCCATAAATTTGACTGTGCACGGTTTTTTGACTTAACTAGTGGCTGTTTCAAGATTTCAGGCGTCTATCAGGCACAAGGTGTCTGCAAGCGTCTAGCTTGCCCCCTTATTTCGGGCATTGAGTTGACTAGGGAAGTTGCTATTGCATGTGGCGTGAAACCAAAATTCTGCTGATTGATGACGATAGCGTCCGCCGCCGTGATTTGGCGGTGATTTTAAATTTTCTTGGCGAAGAAAATTTACCTTGCGGTAGCCACGACTGGCAGCAAGCTGTCGGCTCTTTGTCATCAAGTCGCGAGGTCATCTGCGTCCTTATCGGGACCGTAAATGCGCCTGGCGCACTTCCGGGCCTGTTAAAGACACTCTCGACCTGGGATGAGTTCCTTCCGGTTTTGTTAATGGGCGATAATTCTTCCGTTGACCTGCCGGATGACCAGCGCCGCCGGGTGCTTTCGACCCTGGAAATGCCGCCCAGCTACAGCAAATTGCTGGACTCGCTGCACCGCGCCCAGGTCTATCGCGAGATGTATGATCAGGCTCGCGAGCGCGGCCGTCATCGCGAACCCAATCTTTTCCGTAGTCTTGTCGGCACCAGTCGGGCGATTCAGCACGTCCGGCAAATGATGCAGCAAGTCGCCGACACGGACGCCAGTGTGTTGATCCTCGGCGAGTCGGGTACGGGCAAGGAAGTGGTTGCGCGCAATCTGCACTATCACTCCAAGCGCCGTGATGCGCCGTTCGTGCCGGTCAACTGCGGCGCCATTCCGGCCGAGTTGCTCGAAAGCGAGCTGTTTGGGCATGAGAAGGGCGCATTTACCGGGGCAATCACCAGTCGCGCCGGGCGCTTTGAGCTGGCCAATGGCGGCACGCTGTTCCTCGATGAAATCGGCGACATGCCGCTGCCGATGCAGGTCAAGTTGCTGCGGGTATTGCAAGAGCGGACCTTCGAACGCGTGGGGAGTAACAAGACCCAGAGCGTCGATGTGCGAATCATTGCCGCGACCCACAAAAACCTCGAGAGCATGATCGAGGTCGGCAGCTTCCGCGAAGATCTGTACTACCGCCTGAACGTATTTCCGATCGAAATGGCGCCCCTGCGCGAACGCGTCGAAGATATTCCGCTGCTGATGAACGAGCTGATCTCGCGCATGGAGCATGAGAAGCGCGGCTCCATTCGTTTCAACTCGGCAGCGATCATGTCGCTGTGCCGCCACGGCTGGCCGGGCAACGTCCGCGAGCTGGCCAACCTGGTGGAGCGCATGGCGATCATGCACCCGTACGGGGTGATCGGCGTGGTCGAATTGCCGAAGAAATTCCGCTACGTCGACGATGAAGACGAGCAATTGGTCGACAGCCTGCGCAGTGATCTTGAAGAGCGTGTGGCGATCAACGGCCATACGCCGGACTTCACTGCCAATGCGATGCTGCCGCCTGAAGGTCTGGACCTCAAGGACTACCTCGGGGGGCTGGAACAAGGCCTGATTCAGCAGGCGCTGGATGATGCCAATGGCATCGTGGCGCGGGCTGCCGAGCGTCTGCGTATTCGCCGTACCACGCTGGTGGAGAAGATGCGCAAGTACGGTATGAGCCGGCGTGATGGTGACGAACAGGCGGATGATTGACGCCTGTTTTTCAAGCCGCTGATAAATAGGCGGTTTTTTTTTAGGCACGGGTATTGCTACATCTCTTGCTACGGTCCGTTTAACTGACGGTCAGCCACGCGAGAGAGCACGATGCCCCAAGCCGCCCAGATGTCTCCTGTCCCAGACGCCTCGGGGCAAGCCTCGTCCGTAGAGCAGGCCAGTCGGCAAGGTCTTGAGCAGGCTTTTTCCCTGTTTAACCAGATGTCGAGCCAACTGACCGACTCCTATAGCCTGCTTGAAGCGCGCGTCACTGAGCTCAAGGGTGAGCTGGCAGTGGTCAGTGCCCAGCGTATGCAGGAGTTGGCGGAAAAAGAGCGGCTGGCCAATCGGCTGCAAAACCTCCTGGATCTGTTGCCCGGCGGCGTGATCGTCATCGATGCGCTTGGCATTGTGCGTGAAGCCAATCCGGCCGCCTGCGACATGCTCGGCTTGCCCCTTGAGGGTGAGCTGTGGCGTCAGGTGATCGCTCGCAGCTTTGCTCCCCGTGAAGATGACGGTCATGAAATCTCCCTCAAGGATGGCCGGCGCGTGTCTATCGCCACGCGCTCGCTCGATGCCGAGCCGGGGCAGTTGGTGTTGCTCAATGACCTGACTGAAACCCGTCACTTGCAAGATCAGCTCGCGCGTCACGAGCGCTTGTCTTCCCTGGGGCGCATGGTTGCGTCGCTGGCTCATCAGATTCGCACGCCATTGTCCGCTGCCTTGCTGTACGCCAGTCATTTGACTGAGCAGGAGCTGCCGGTTGCGACTCAGCAGCGTTTTGCCGGACGCTTGAAAGAGCGTTTGCATGAGTTGGAGCATCAGGTCCGCGACATGCTGGTCTTTGCTCGCGGCGAGTTGCCCTTGACTGATCGCGTGACGCCCAAGGCCTTGATGCAGTCGCTGCAGTCGGCGGCGTTGACTCATGTTCAAGGTTTGTCGGTGCGCTGGCAGTGCGACAGCCATGACGGTGAGTTGCTGTGCAATCGCGACACGCTGGTGGGGGCTGTGCTGAACCTGGTTGAAAACGCGATTCAGGCCAGCGGCGGTGATGTTCGTCTCAAGGTACATGTCTACGCCCGCGAAAATACGCTGCGTGTGTGCGTCAGCGACAGGGGTGTCGGGATCGACGAGCCTGTGCTCGCACGCTTGGGCGAACCCTTCTTTACCACCAAGACTACGGGCACCGGCCTTGGGCTGACCGTGGTCAAGGCGGTGGCCCGTGCACATCAAGGAGAATTGCGCCTGCGCTCGCGGCCGGGTCGCGGCACCTGTGCGATGGTGGTCCTGCCGTTGTTTTCCAGCGCACAAGGAGTGGAGTGAAGGGCATGGCAATCAAGGTTTTACTGGTCGAGGATGACCGCGCGTTACGCGAAGCGCTGGCCGACACGCTGGTGTTGGCCGGGCATGACTACAAGGCTGTCGGGTCGGCTGAAGAGGCGCTGGATGCTGTTGCCGACGAGGCGTTCAATCTGGTGGTCAGCGACGTGAACATGCCGGGCATGGATGGCCATCAGTTGCTGGGTTTGTTGCGTGTGCGCCAGCCGCAGTTGCCGGTGTTGCTGATGACCGCGCACGGTGCGGTCGAACGTGCGGTCGACGCCATGCGTCAGGGGGCGGCGGATTATCTGGTCAAGCCGTTCGAACCCAAGGCCTTGCTTGATCTGGTGGCGCGCCATGCGCTGGGTTGTCTGGGGGTTGCGGAAGGTGACGGTCCGGTGGCGTTTGAGCCAGCCAGCGCACAGTTGCTGGAGCTGGCAGCGAGAGTGGCGCGCAGTGATTCGACTGTGTTGATCTCTGGTGAATCCGGCACGGGTAAAGAGGTGTTGGCGCGCTACATCCATCAGCATTCTCATCGCGCCAGTCAGCCGTTCATTGCGATCAACTGTGCGGCGATTCCCGACAACATGCTTGAAGCCACTCTGTTTGGTCATGAGAAAGGCTCGTTCACGGGCGCCATCGCTGCTCAGGCCGGCAAATTCGAACAGGCGGATGGCGGGACCATTTTGCTCGACGAAATTTCCGAGATGCCCTTGGGCTTGCAGGCCAAGCTGCTACGAGTGCTGCAGGAGCGTGAGGTGGAGCGCGTCGGCGCGCGCAAGCCGATCACGCTGGATATTCGCGTGGTGGCCACGACTAACCGCGACCTTGCGGGTGAAGTGGCAGCGGGGCGTTTTCGCGAAGATCTCTATTATCGCCTGTCGGTTTTTCCGCTGGCCTGGCGGCCATTGCGCGAGCGTACCGCCGACATCCTGCCGCTGGCCGAGCGTCTACTGGCAAAACACGTCAATAAAATGAAGCATGCGGCCGCCAAATTGTCGGCCCAGGCACAGGCGTGTTTGATCGCTTATCCGTGGCCGGGCAATGTGCGTGAGTTGGACAATGCCATTCAGCGAGCATTGATTCTGCAGCAGGGTGGCTTGATTCAGCCGGAAGATTTTTGCCTGGCGGGGCCGGTGGCCTGTGCGCCTTTGCCGGCGCTGTCATCTATGCCGGTGCGCGCCGTCGAGGTTGAGGGCGAGTCGGCCGGTGCGCTGGGTGATGACCTGCGTCGTCGCGAGTTCCAGATGATTATTGACACGCTGCGCGCCGAGCGCGGTCGGCGCAAGGAAGCGGCCGAGCGGTTGGGCATCAGTCCGCGGACCTTGCGCTACAAGTTGGCGCAGATGCGCGATGCGGGAATGGATGTCGAAGCGTATTTGTTCGCCACCTGAATCGTTCATTGAAAAAGCCCGGGGCGGGCTTTTGTTAGGCGTGGCCATGGAGCTGGCACCCTTGTTGCTACACCTCACTATCCGCCGAGTGAGTGTCAAAAAATTGCGGGTCGTCAGAGAGAATAGACCATGAGCCAAGGTATTGAATTTAATCGATTGATGTTGGACATGCGCTCCATGCAAATGGACGCCATGGCCCAGCCTAAATCGGCTGTCGCGGTCCCGGAGATGGGCGGCAGCAGCTTTTCCGACATGCTCGGTCAGGCCGTCAATAAAGTGAACGACACCCAGCAGGCATCCACTCAGTTGGCCAGTGCCTTCGAGATCGGCAAAAGCGGCGTCGACCTGACGGACGTGATGATTTCCTCACAGAAGGCCAGCGTGTCTTTTCAGGCGTTGACCCAAGTACGCAACAAATTGGTTCAGGCATACCAAGACATCATGCAGATGCCGGTTTAAGGACGAGATTGAGTCATGGCAGAAGCAGTCGCCGATAACGTTCCGGCCAAGGTCACCCCCGTAGACGGCAAACCGCCGCTATTTGGTCTGTCCTTCCTGGAAAACCTCTCCGAAATGACCGTGCTGCGTCAGGTAGGCCTTTTGGTCGGCCTGGCTGCGAGCGTGGCGATTGGATTTGCCGTCGTGTTGTGGTCGCAGCAACCCGATTATCGGCCACTGTACGGCAGCCTTGCCGGCATGGACGCCAAGCAGGTCATGGATACCCTGGCTGGCGCCGACATTCCCTATACCGTAGAACCCAATTCTGGCGCCTTGCTGGTCAAGGCCGATGATCTGTCGCGTGCGCGGCTCAAGCTTGCCGCTGCCGGTGTCACTCCCAGCGACGGCAACATCGGTTTTGAGATTCTCGACAAGGACCAGGGCCTGGGCACCAGTCAGTTCATGGAGGCGACCCGTTACCGTCGTGGCCTTGAAGGTGAACTGGCGCGGACCATTTCCAGCCTGAACAACGTCAAGGGTGCGCGTGTGCACCTGGCGATTCCGAAAAGTTCGGTGTTCGTTCGTGATGAACGCAAACCCAGTGCTTCGGTTCTGGTCGAGTTGTACTCCGGTCGTTCTCTGGAGCCGGGCCAGGTCGTCGCCATCGTCAATCTGGTGGCCACCAGCGTTCCGGAACTGAGCAAGTCGCAAATCACCGTGGTCGACCAGAAGGGCAACCTGCTCTCCGATCAGGCGGAACACTCTGAACTGACCATGGCCGGCAAGCAATTCGATTACAGCCGCCGCATGGAAAGCATGCTCACCCAGCGTGTGCACAATATCCTGCAACCGGTACTGGGTAATGATCGCTACAAGGCCGAAGTGTCGGCCGACGTCGATTTCAGTGCCGTCGAATCCACTTCCGAGCAGTTCAACCCGGATCAGCCGGCGTTGCGCAGCGAGCAGTCGGTCAATGAACAGCGTACCGCCAGTAATGGCCCGCAAGGCGTGCCGGGTGCCCTGAGCAACCAGCCGCCATCGCCTGCCTCCGCACCGCAAACCACGGGTGGCGCGACAGCGTCGGCCGGCATGGTGCAGCCGGGTCAGCCGTTGCTTGATGCCAATGGTCAGCAAATCATGGACCCGGCCACCGGCCAGCCTATGCTTGCACCGTACCCGGCAGACAAGCGTCAACAATCCACCAAGAACTTCGAGCTTGATCGCTCCATCAGTCATACCAAACAGCAGCAGGGGCGTTTGAATCGCCTGTCGGTTGCGGTTGTGGTCGATGATCAGGTCAAGGTCAACGCCGCCAACGGTGAAACCACCCGTGCACCGTGGAGCGCCGACGAATTGGCGCGCTTCACGCGTCTGGTGCAGGATGCGGTCGGCTTCGACGCCAGCCGTGGTGACAGCGTCAGTGTGATCAACGTGCCGTTCTCGGCGGATCGCGGTGAAGTGATTGCCGACATCCCGTTCTACTCTCAGCCATGGTTCTGGGATGTAGTGAAGCAAGTGCTGGGTGTGTTGTTCATTCTGGTGCTGGTGTTCGGTGTGCTGCGTCCGGTGCTCAACAACATCACCGGTGGCGGCAAGGACAAGCAGTTGGCGGGTCTGGGCAACGACATGGAGCTTGGCGGCATGGGCAGCCTGGATGGCGACTTGTCGAATGACCGTGTCAGCCTCGGTGGTCCGCAAAGCATTCTGCTGCCTAGCCCGAGCGAAGGCTATGACGCACAATTGAACGCCATCAAGAGTCTGGTAGCAGAAGACCCGGGCCGAGTGGCTCAGGTCGTGAAAGAGTGGATTAACGCAGATGACTGATAACCGAGCCGTTGTTGCGAAACTCACCCGGGTCGACAAGGCCGCGATTCTGCTGCTGTCCCTGGGGTCTACCGACGCCGCGCAGGTGCTGCGCCACATGGGCCCCAAAGAGGTTCAGCGTGTGGGCGTGGCCATGGCTCAAATGGGCAATGTGCACCGCGAGCAGGTCGAGCAGGTGATGAGCGAGTTCGTCGATATCGTCGGCGATCAGACCAGCCTGGGCGTCGGTTCCGATGACTATGTCCGTAAAATGCTGACCCAGGCATTGGGCGAAGACAAGGCCAACGGCCTGATCGACCGCATCCTGCTGGGTGGTAACACCAGTGGGCTGGACAGCCTGAAATGGATGGAGCCGCGCGCTGTCGCGGACGTGATCCGTTACGAGCACCCGCAGATTCAAGCGATTGTCGTGGCGTACCTGGACCCGGATCAGGCCGGCGAAGTGCTCGGCAACTTCGACCACAAAGTGCGCCTGGACATCATCTTGCGGGTTTCCTCGCTGAACACCGTTCAGCCTGCGGCCCTGAAAGAACTCAACCAGATTCTCGAGAAGCAGTTCTCCGGCAACTCGAATGCCTCGCGCACTACCTTGGGTGGTATCAAGCGCGCTGCCGATATCATGAACTTCCTCGACAGCTCGATCGAAGGTCAGTTGATGGATTCGATTCGCGAAGTCGACGAAGACCTGTCCGGTCAGATCGAAGACCTCATGTTCGTCTTCAACAACCTGTCCGATGTCGATGATCGCGGGATTCAGGCGCTGTTGCGCGAAGTGTCTTCGGACGTTCTGGTTCTGGCCCTCAAGGGGTCCGACGAAGGCGTCAAAGAAAAGATCTTCAAGAACATGTCCAAACGAGCGGCCGAACTGTTGCGCGACGACCTCGAGGCCAAGGGCCCGGTGCGCGTCAGCGACGTGGAAACCGCGCAGAAAGAAATCCTCACCATTGCCCGCCGTATGGCCGAAGCCGGAGAAATCGTTCTCGGCGGGAAGGGCGGCGAAGAGATGATTTGAGGTCATGCTCACGGTGAATGACGCACCTGCCTTCGACCCGTTGGGTCGGGGGCAGCGGGTGTACCCGTTTGCATTGCAGGACTTGGCAGGGAAGCACTCATTCCCTGCATCCCGCGCCGTATCAAGCGCGACCCCAAACTCCAACTCGCGTCACCTATGAGCATGACCTCTATGTCGTCCAAGAATGATGAGCTGCCTACCGACCTGATCCGTGCCAAGGACGTCGGTGGTTTTGACATCTGGTCGTTGCCCAGTTTCGACCCGCATGTACCCGAGCCGGAACCTGAGCCGGAACCCGAGCCACCAGAGATGGAGGAAGTGCCGCTGGAAGAAGTCCAGCCACTGACCCTCGAAGAGCTCGAGAGCATTCGCCAGGAAGCGTATAACGAAGGCTTTGCCACCGGCGAAAAAGAAGGCTTTCACAGCACCACGCTCAAGGTTCGCCAGGAAGCCGAAGTGGCTCTGGCCGCGAAAATCGCCAACCTTGAACAACTGATGGGGCATCTTTTCGAGCCGATTGCCGAGCAGGACACGCAGATCGAAAAGTCGCTGGTCGGGCTGGTCCGGCACATAGCCAAACAAGTGATTCAGCGCGAACTGGCCATCGACTCGAGCCAGATCGAACACGTCATGCGTGAGGCGCTCAAGCTGTTGCCGCTGGGTGTCGGGAATGTGCGTCTGTACATCAATCCGCAGGATTTCGAGCAGGTCAAAGCCCTGCGCGAGCGCCATGAAGAAACCTGGCGCATCGTTGAAGACGAGGCGCTGTTACCGGGCGGCTGCCGGGTTGAAACCGATCATAGCCGTATCGATGCAACCATCGAGACGCGCATCAGCCAGATCATGGCCAAGCTATTCGATCAGTTGCACGATCAGGCATTGCACCCGGCACCGGCTGATTTGAGCCTTGATCTGCCGGATGCTGAAGCGCCGCCGATGGCTCAAGCGCCAGTGGACATCGCCGATGCGCCTTGAACGCACAAGTTTCGGCAAGCGCCTGAGCACTTACGCCGAGGCTACTGAATTGCCCGGTCAGCCGATTCTTGAAGGCCGGCTGTTGCGCATGGTCGGCCTCACGCTTGAAGCTGAAGGGCTGCGCGCTGCCATGGGCAGCCGCTGCATGGTCATCAACGACGACAGTTACCACCCGGTACAGGTTGAAGCTGAGGTCATGGGGTTTGCCGGCAGCAAGGTCTTCCTGATGCCGGTTGGCAGCGTCGCCGGTATTGCGCCGGGCGCGCGCGTGGTGCCGTTGGCCGATACCGGCCGCTTGCCAATGGGCATGAGCATGTTGGGACGGGTGCTCGATGGCGCCGGTCGCGCACTGGACGGCAAAGGCGGGATGAAGGCCGAAGACTGGGTGCCGATGGACGGTCCCACCATCAACCCGCTCAAGCGTGACCCGATCAGCCAGCCGTTGGACGTGGGCATTCGCAGCATCAACGGTTTGTTGACGGTCGGTCGCGGTCAGCGGCTCGGGCTGTTCGCCGGTACGGGCGTCGGTAAAAGTGTGCTGCTGGGCATGATGACCCGGTTTACCGAGGCCGACATTATCGTGGTCGGGTTGATCGGTGAGCGGGGCCGTGAGGTTAAGGAATTCATCGAGCATATTCTCGGTGAAGAAGGGCTCAAGCGTTCGGTGGTGGTCGCATCCCCGGCGGACGATGCGCCGCTGATGCGGTTGCGGGCCGCGATGTACTGCACGCGGATCGCCGAGTATTTCCGCGACAAGGGCAAGAACGTCCTGCTACTGATGGATTCGCTGACCCGTTTCGCCCAGGCCCAGCGGGAAATCGCACTGGCCATTGGTGAGCCGCCGGCGACCAAGGGTTATCCGCCCTCGGTGTTCGCCAAACTGCCGAAACTGGTGGAGCGTGCCGGTAATGCAGAGGCGGGCGGTGGTTCGATTACTGCGTTTTATACCGTGCTGTCCGAAGGCGACGACCAGCAGGACCCGATCGCGGACGCGGCGCGAGGCGTGCTCGACGGGCACATTGTGCTTTCGCGGCGTCTGGCTGAAGAAGGGCACTATCCGGCAATCGATATTGAAGCCTCGATCAGCCGGGTCATGCCGTCGGTAGTGACGCCGGAGCACATGAAGCGTGCGCAGTTCTTCAAGCAGCTCTGGTCGCGTTATCAGCAAAGTCGCGACCTCATCAGCGTGGGGGCCTATGTCGCGGGCGGTGATCGGGAGACCGACACGGCCATTTCCCTGCAGCCATCGATGCTGGTTTATCTGCGCCAGGGCCTGAATGACAACATCAGCCTGGGGGAAAGCCAGGCTCATCTCGAGTCGGTCTTCGCTCCTGTGGCAGGCGGCTAAGCGGATATGGCCCAGTCACGTGCTACGCGTCTGGCTCCGGTGGTGGACATGGCCGAAAAGGCCGAGAAAACCGCCGTGCAGCGTCTCGGGTACTTTCAGGGGCAGGTCCGCCTGGCGGAAAGCAAGCTCGGGGACCTTGAGGGGTTTCGGCTTGAATACCTGGAGCGATGGGTCGAGCGAGGTCGCAATGGCGTCTCGGGAGAATGGTTGCTGGGGTATCAGGGGTTTCTCGCTCAACTGGGTACGGCCGTTGATCAGCAGCGTCAAAGCCTGGCCTGGCACCAGAACAACCTCGATCAGGCGCGGGAGGCCTGGCAGCAGGCGTTCGCCAGGGTTGAAGGCTTGCGCAAGCTGGTTCAGCGCTACATTGACGAGGCGCGCCAGCTCGAAGACAAGCGTGAGCAGAAGTTGCTCGATGAGCTTTCCCAGCGTCTTCCCCGCCAGAATCCTTTTTAAGTAGAGCGTTTGTCTGGTGCGGGTTGCCCATGTTCATGCGGGGTGCTAAACCTTGTAGACGTTGCCAATGACAAGGAAGCCCTAACATGTCAGTCGTTACTGAAGTCTCGCCGGACGGGCAAAAGCTGACGATCTCGGTCAAGGGCCGGTTCGATTTCGCCAAGCATCAGGAATTTCGCGAATCCTACGAGCGCAGCGATGGCCAGATGCCAAACTCGGTGGTGGTTGACCTTAAAGACGCTACTTATCTCGACAGCTCGGCGCTGGGCATGTTGCTGCTGCTACGTGACCATGCTGGCGGAGACAATTCCGACATTCGAGTGGTCAACAGCAGCTCGGACGTGAAAAAAATCCTCGCCATCTCCAATTTCGACAAGCTTTTCGACATCAGTTGATCGCCATGGCGCCGCTTATGGAGCCACTGACGGTGTTGATTGCCGAGGACAGTGCCGCGGATCGGCTGCTGCTCTCCAGTATTGTCCGTCGGCAGGGGCATCAGGTGCTGACGGCGGCCAATGGTGCCGAGGCGGTCGAGGTGTATCGGCAGCAGCGACCGCAACTGGTCTTGATGGACGCGATGATGCCGGTCATGGACGGCTTCGAGGCGGTTCGGCAAATCAAACAGTTGGCCGGGGAAACCCTGGTGCCGATCATCTTTCTCACCTCGCTGACTGAAAGTGAAGCGTTGGCGCGTTGCCTGGAGGCGGGCGGTGACGACTTTCTGGCGAAACCCTATAACCAGGTGATCCTTTCCGCCAAGATCAAGGCGATGGATCGTTTGCGTCGCTTGCAGGCAACCGTGCTTGAGCAGCGCGACCAGATCGCCCGGCACCACGATTACCTGCTCAACGAGCAGCGCGTGGCCAAGGCAGTGTTCGACAAGGTGGCGCACTCCGGCTGCCTCAGTGCACCGAATATCCGTTACCTGCAATCGCCTTATGCGCTATTTAATGGCGATCTCTTGCTGGCTGCCTTCACGCCGGCCGGCGACATGCATGTGCTGCTCGGCGACTTTACCGGTCATGGTCTGCCTGCTGCGGTCGGTGCCATGCCGCTGGCGGAGGTTTTCTATGGGATGACCGCCAAGGGCTTCGGTCTGGCGGAAATCCTGCGGGAGATGAACGCCAAGCTAAAACGCATTCTGCCGGTGGACATGTTCTGTTGCGCGACCCTGTTGTCGCTGAGCTTTCAGCGCCGTTCGGTGGAAGTCTGGAATGGCGGGATGCCTGATGGCTACCTGCACGACCTGGCCAGTGGCGAGCGCCTGCCATTGCCGGCACGGCACCTGCCGTTGGGGGTATTGAGCCCCGAAACTTTCGATGACCGCACGGAAGTTTATCCAATGGCCGTGGGTGACCGGGTATTCCTGCTTTCCGATGGGGTGATTGATACCTGCGATGCCAGCGAGCAGCTGTTTGGGATCGAGCGGCTAGAGCGGGTGTTTGCCACCAATCGTCAACCTGATCTGCTGTTCGAAGAAATCGAGCAGGCACTGCGAGACTTTCGCGGTGAGGCTCGTGACGATGTCAGCATGGTCGAAGTCAGTCTGTTGCAGGCCGCGCAGCTCAGTCCTCCGGCGATGGTGTATTCCGACAGTGGGCAGTCCTGCCCGCTGGACTGGTCGGTCAATTTCGAGTTTCGCGCCGCGACGCTCAAGCGTTTCAATCCATTGCCCTATCTGTTGCAGTTGTTGCTGGAGGTGCATGGTCTGCGCACGCAAAGCGGTGCCCTTTATGGGGTGCTGGCAGAGCTCTACTCCAATGCGCTGGAGCATGGCGTACTCGGGCTGGAGTCGAGCATCAAGCGCGATGCGTCAGGCTTCGCCCGTTACTATCAGCAACGCAGTGAGCGTCTGGAGGCGCTTGAGGACGGCTACGTCAGGGTTCAATTACGAGTGACGCCGCAAGGGGCGGGCGGGCGTCTGGAGATCCAGGTTGAAGACAGTGGGGCGGGTTTCGATGTGCAGCGGGTCATGGCTCGGCCTGTCGATGGCGACCGACTGTCGGGGCGTGGTGTCAGTCTGATCCGCCAGTTGAGTCGCAGTGCGAGCTGGTCTGACGATGGTCGCAGTGCTCGCGTGGAGTTTTTCTGGGAGGCTCTGGCATAATTCCCGAATTCTTGATCAAGGAGCGAGCAAGTGACTGACATTCATCTGGACCCTGAAGTACTGAGTGCGCTGCAGGAGGTGATGGAGGATGAGTACCCCACCCTGTTGGACACTTTCCTGCATGACTGCGAAGAGCGCTTGAGTTGCCTGCACACGACCGATGACCCGCAGCAACTCGTCAGCACGGCTCACAGCTTCAAGGGCAGTAGCAGCAACATGGGAGCCAGGCGGCTGGCTGAGCTGTGCAACGAGCTTGAGCAGCGTGCCAAGGCTTCGCCGCCCATGGGGATCGAGCAACTGGTGGAAGAAATCGAGGGTGAATTCACCATCGTCCGGCGTCTTTACAGCGAAGAGCGCCAACGCTTTCATTGCTGATTTTTCAAGGGTGGGCGGATCTGGCTCGACCCTTGCAGGTAAGTCTTCCAACTGTACCTACGATCCCAGTGCAGCGGAGACCGTTTATGCCCCTTACCCCCAACATGCTGATTCAGGCCGCCGCGCAGGCCAAGACTCAGGCTGCCACTGCCAATCCGCCGCCAACGGCCGCCGACACTGGGGCGAATACCACCAGCTTCGCCCAGGTCTTTGCCCAGGAAACCACTGCAAAACCCGCCGTGACAAGCGATGGGCCTACCAAGCCGGTGCCAGACAAAACCTCGGGCAGTGCCGGTAAAACGGACGTTCCTGCCGACAAGTCTGCCGCCGCGCAGCCGGCTGTTGCCGATAACGGCAAATCCTTGCCCGCCGATAAGCCGGCGACCAGTGATGACAGCACAGCCAAAGACGACACCGTGAAAACTGATGCGTCTGTAGCAGACAGTGCGCCGGTTGATCCGACCGTCGACCCTGCCTTGTTGCCGGTGGTGCAGCCGACACTGCCTGTTGCCGAGGTGCAGGCGCCGCCCGTGGTTGCGCCGACTCCCCAGGTTGAAGTGCCGCCCGCGGCCGTGGCCAGTGCGCTGCCGGTCCCGGCGGCTGCGCCTGTGGTCGACCCGGATTTCAATCCTGAAGCCGACCCATTGGACTCCCTGCCGGCCGTGCGCCTGGCCATGGAGCAGGGTGGCCATGTGTCGGCGTCCAGTCAGGCTCAGCCGAAAGCGGCACCGCCCCAGGCGGAAGGTGAGCTGACGTCGGCGCAAACCTTCGCCAACGGTATGGCCAGCATGCTCCAGGTTCAGTCCGACAAGGACAGCACCAGCCAAGGGGGCGAAAAAGCCTTCAGCGGTCTGATCGATGACGGTCTCAAGGACCTGAAATCGGCGAGCAGCGATACCCGTGTCGATGACTTCGCCAATCGTCTGGCGGCGCTGACTCAAGCCGCGACACCGAAAACCGCCAATGCGTTGCCGGTGAACCAGCCAATCGCCATGCATCAGAGCGGTTGGACGGAGGAGGTGGTCAACCGCGTCATGTACCTGTCGAGTGCCAACCTCAAGGCCGCCGACATTCAGCTTCAGCCGGCTGAGCTCGGGCGGCTGGACATTCGCGTGAACATGATTCCGGATCAGCAGACCCAGGTGACGTTCATGAGTGCCCATTCGGGTGTGCGTGAAGCGCTGGAGGGGCAGATGCATCGCTTGCGCGACATGTTCAACCAGCAAGGCATGGGGCAGGTCGACGTCAATGTCTCTGATCAGTCTCGCGGCTGGCAGGGGCAAGGGCAGGATCAGGCTCGGCAAGGGCAGGGTGGTCGTGCCAATGCCAGTGGTGGTCGCCTCGACTCGATGGATGAAGAGCTTGCGCCGAGTGTCGCCGACGTGGCCGCCAATACAACGAGCGTCATTGGTTCCAGCGCCGTCGATTACTACGCCTGATCGCACGCATGACCCTGTGGGAGCGGGCTTGCTCGCGAAGAACGATAACGCGGTTTAACAGAAAAACCGCGGTGCCTGCTTCGCCGGATCGCCGCCCGGAGCAAGCCGCTCCCAGATTGGATTCATGGCGTTTCGCAGGGGGTGTTCGCCGCGCGTCAATCAGGGCCATCCCCCTCCCCCGACACTTCTGGCATAACACTTGCTCTTGCCTTGCCGTGCATCTGTGAAAACCCGAATAGTGACGGATTATTGGCATGGCGAAGACCGAAGCAGCAGCGAAAGACCCCGCAGACAGAGGCAAACTCAAGCTGATCGTAGTGATCGTGCTGGCATTGCTGCTGGCGATCGGTACGTCCGTGGGGGCGACTTGGTATTTCATGCACAGCGCCCAGAGCAAGCCCGAGGCCGCAGCGCAGGCAGACAGCAATGTCAAACCGGCCGCGATCTACGAGCCGATGGCGCCAGCGTTTGTGGCCAACTACACCCAGAACGGTCGTCAGCGCTACATGCAGGTGAGCATTACCCTGCTGGCCCGCAATCAGGCGGACCTGGACGCGCTCAAAGTCCACATGCCGGTTATTCGCAATAACCTGGTCATGCTGTTCTCCGGACAGAATTTCGACACCCTGGCGACCCCGGTCGGTCAGGAAATGTTGCGTCAAAAAGCTACTGCCAGCGTGCAGGAAGTGGCGCAGAAAGAGGTCGGCAAAGTGGTGATCGACCAATTGCTCTTCACTAATTTCGTACTGCAGTAGGAACACGACATGGCCGTGCAGGACCTGCTGTCCCAGGATGAGATCGATGCGCTGTTGCATGGTGTCGACGATGGTCTGGTACAGACCGATAACGCTGCCGATCCCGGCAGTGTCAAAAGTTACGACCTGACCAGTCAGGACCGGATCGTCCGTGGGCGCATGCCGACCCTGGAAATGATCAACGAACGTTTTGCCCGCTACACCCGCATCAGCATGTTCAACATGCTGCGCCGTTCGGCTGACGTTGCCGTTGGTGGCGTGCAGGTGATGAAGTTCGGCGAATACGTGCACTCGCTTTACGTTCCGACCAGTCTCAACCTGGTCAAGATCAAGCCGCTGCGCGGTACAGCACTGTTCATTCTCGACGCCAAGCTGGTGTTCAAGCTGGTGGACAACTTCTTCGGCGGTGACGGTCGTCACGCCAAGATCGAAGGCCGAGAGTTCACCCCGACCGAGTTGCGGGTGGTGCGCATGGTGCTCGAGCAGGCCTTCGTCGACTTGAAGGAAGCCTGGCAGGCGATCATGGAAGTGAACTTCGAGTACATCAACTCCGAAGTGAACCCGGCCATGGCCAACATCGTCGGCCCGAGCGAAGCGGTTGTGGTCTCCACGTTCCACATCGAACTCGATGGCGGTGGCGGTGACCTGCACGTGACCATGCCGTACTCGATGATCGAGCCGGTGCGCGAAATGCTCGACGCCGGTTTCCAGTCGGACCTCGACGATCAGGACGAACGCTGGGTCAACGCCTTGCGCCAGGACGTGCTGGATGTCGACGTACCTATCGGTGCCACGGTTGCTCGTCGCCAGCTGCGTCTGCGCGACATCCTGCACATGCAGCCGGGGGATGTGATCCCGGTCGAAATGCCGGAAGAAATGATCATGCGCGCCAACGGCGTGCCGGCCTTCAAGGTCAAGATGGGCTCCCACAAAGGCAACCTCGCGTTGCAAGTGATCGAGCCGATCGAGCGCCGTTAAGGGCGTTAGTACACATTCGCGTTGTTAACTGATTTTTGCCCGTCGAGGAACCCTGATGGCTGACGAACACGATATGAACTCCCAGGACGACCAGGCTCTGGCCGATGAGTGGGCTGCTGCACTGGAAGAAACCGGTGATGCCGGGCAAGATGACATCGATGCCTTGCTGGCGGCTGACGAGCCTGTTTCCAACCGCCTGCCAATGGAAGAATTCGGCAGCATGCCGAAGAACAACGACCCGGTCAGCCTTGATGGTCCGAACCTGGACGTGATCCTGGACATCCCGGTGTCGATCTCCATGGAGGTTGGCAGCACCGATATCAACATCCGCAACCTGTTGCAGCTGAACCAGGGCTCGGTGATCGAACTCGATCGTCTGGCGGGCGAGCCGCTTGACGTGCTGGTCAACGGCACGCTGATCGCTCACGGCGAAGTGGTAGTGGTCAACGAGAAGTTCGGCATCCGCCTGACCGACGTGATCAGTCCTAGCGAACGCATCAAGAAGTTGCGCTGAGTGAAAAAGTTTCTCGGCATGGTGCTGGCGTTGCCCGCAAGCGTTTTGGCATCCGAGCCGGTGGCTCAGGTCGTGGCGCCGGTCGCCAAAAGCGGCATCGCCGGCCAGTTGACCCAACTGGTATTGGGTTTGCTGCTGGTGCTGGGGCTGATCTTCCTGTTGGCCTGGCTATTGCGTCGGGTCCAGCAGGCCGGTCCTGCCGGCAAAGGGCAGGTGATCGAGCTGATTGGCTCGCGGGCCCTCGGGCCGCGTGATCGCCTGGTGCTGGTGCAGGTGGGTAACGAGCAGATCCTGCTCGGCCTGACGCCCGGTTCCATCACCCCGTTGCATGTCCTCAAGGAGCCGGTGCAAGTACCGAGCACCGAGCAGGCGACCCCCGAGTTTGCTCAGCGCCTGATGGAACTGTTGGGCAAGGATCAGAAGGATAAGAAGTAATGGGTGCGTTGCGCATCGTGTTGACGCTGGCCCTGATGCTGGCCGCGCCGCTGGCGTTTGCCGCCGATCCGTTGTCGATTCCGGCGATCACCCTGGGAACAGGTGCCGACGGGCAGCAGGAATACTCGGTCAGCCTGCAGATTCTGCTGATCATGACGGCGCTGAGCTTCATTCCGGCGTTTGTCATGCTGATGACCAGTTTCACCCGGATCATCATCGTCTTCTCGATTCTGCGTCAGGCCCTGGGCCTGCAGCAGACGCCGTCGAACCAGATTCTCACCGGCATGGCGCTGTTCCTCACCATGTTCATCATGGCGCCGGTGTTCGATCGGGTGAACCAGGATGCCCTGCAGCCGTATCTGGCGGAGAAACTCACCGCCCAGGACGCTGTCGCCAAGGCGCAGGTGCCGATCAAGGACTTCATGCTGGCCCAGACTCGCAGCAGCGATCTTGAGCTGTTCATGCGCCTGTCCAAGCGCACCGATATTGCAAGCCCGGACCAGGCGCCGCTGACCATTCTGGTTCCGGCCTTCGTGACATCGGAGCTGAAAACCGCATTCCAGATCGGTTTCATGATCTTTATCCCGTTCCTGATCATCGACCTGGTGGTCGCCAGTGTGCTGATGGCCATGGGTATGATGATGCTGTCGCCCCTGATCATTTCGCTACCGTTCAAGATCATGCTGTTTGTGCTCGTGGATGGCTGGGCGCTGATCATCGGTACGCTGGCGGGCAGTTTCGGTGGCGTTTAAACCTTGTTTGCGGGTAGTGCGTAATGACTCCTGAAGTCGCGGTAGACCTGTTTCGTGAGGCGCTCTGGCTGACCACCATGATGGTTGCCGTGCTGGTAATCCCCAGCTTGCTGGTGGGGTTGCTGGTGGCGATGTTTCAGGCGGCTACCCAAATCAACGAACAAACCCTCAGCTTCTTGCCGCGATTGCTGGTGATGCTGGTGACGCTGATTGTCGCCGGCCCATGGTTGGTGCAGACCTTCATGGAATACATCCAGCAGTTGTACGGCAGTATTCCGCAGTTGATCGGCTAAGCCATGTCATTGCTGGCGCTGACCGACGCGCAAATCAGTACCTGGGTGGGCAGCTTCATGCTGCCGCTGTTTCGCGTGGGTGCGGTGTTGATGACCATGCCGATTTTCGGCACAACCTTGGTGCCCAAGCGTGTGCGTTTGTATTTTGCGCTCGCGATCACGGTGGTCATCGTGCCGGGCTTGCCGCCGATGCCGCAGGTCAATGCGCTGGACCTCGGTGGTCTGTTGCTGATTGCCGAACAGGTGATCATCGGTGCGTTGATGGGGTTCGCGTTGCAGCTGTTTTTCCAGGCTTTTGTGGTCGCCGGGCAAATCATTTCGATCCAGATGGGTATGGGTTTCGCCTCGATGGTCGACCCTACCAATGGCGTATCTGCAGCGGTGATCGGGCAGTTCCTGACGATGCTGGTGACACTGTTGTTTCTGTCGATGAACGGGCACCTGGTAGTGTTCGAAATCCTTACTGAAAGCTTCACCACGTTGCCGGTCGGCAGCGCCATGCTGGTCAATCACTTCTGGGAGATGGCCGGCAAGATGGGCTGGGTGCTGGGGGCGGCCATGTTGCTGGTGTTGCCGGCGATTACTGCCCTGTTGGTGGTCAACATCGCCTTCGGGGTGATGACCCGCGCCGCGCCGCAGTTGAACATCTTCTCCATTGGTTTTCCGCTGACCCTGGTGCTGGGCATGGTGATCTTCTGGGTCACGCTGGGCGACATTCTCAATCAGTATCAGCCGCTGGCCTCCGAGGCTTTGCAGTTGTTACGCGACATGGCACAGGCGCGCTGAGCCATGGCCGAGAGCGAGAGTGGTCAGGACAAGACAGAAGACCCCACGGAGAAACGCAAAAAGGATTCCCGTGACAAGGGCGAGATTGCCCGTTCCAAAGAGCTCAACACCCTGGCGATCATGCTGGCGGGAGCGGGCGCGCTGCTGATCTATGGCGGTGGTCTGGCGCAGGACTTGCTGGAAATCATGCGCCTGAACTTCTCCCTGCCGCGCGAGGTGTTGCTCAGTCCGGGTGCCATGGGGCTGTATTTGCTGCACTCGGGCAAGATTGCGATCATCGCTGTCCAGCCGGTGCTGCTGATGCTGTTGCTTGCGGCGTTTCTTGGGCCGATTTCGCTGGGCGGCTGGCTGTTTGCGGGCAAGAGCCTGGCCCCCAAATTCAGTCGAATGAACCCGGCCAACGGTCTCAAGCGAATGTTCTCCTCGACGGCGATTATCGAGCTGCTGAAGGCGTTGGCGAAGTTTTTGTTGATCCTGTTCGTGGCGCTGACGGTGCTGCGTTCAGACATTGATGATTTGCTGCGTATTGCTCACGAGCCGTTGGAGCAGGCGATCATTCACAGCGTGCAGTTGGTGGGCTGGAGTACGTTGTGGATGGCGTGCGGTTTGATTTTGATTGCAGCGGTCGACGTGCCTGTCCAGTTGTATCAGAGCCATAAAAAGTTGCTGATGACCAAGCAGGAAGTGCGCGACGAGCATAAGGATCAGGAGGGTAAGCCGGAGGTCAAGCAGCGGATTCGTCAGTTGCAGCGCGAAATGTCTCAGCGCCGCATGATGGCGGCCATTCCCGAAGCTGATGTGATTATCACTAACCCGACTCACTACGCCGTGGCGCTCAAGTACGACTCGGAGAAGGGCAGTGCGCCTGTGTTGCTGGCCAAGGGTACTGATTTCCTGGCGTTGAAAATCCGTGAAATCGCCGTAGCCAACAACGTGCTGCTGCTCGAGTCGCCCGCGCTGGCGCGTTCGATCTATTACTCCACCGAGCTGGAAGAAGAAATCCCGGGCGGGCTCTATCTGGCGGTTGCTCAGGTACTGGCCTACGTCTACCAGATCCGCCAGCACCGCGCGGGCAAGGGTAAGCGGCCGGAGCCACTGGCCGACCTGCCGATTCCACCGGATTTAAGGCGGGATTAGTATGTGTTGATCATATGTTATGGGGTCATCTAAATTGATGATTAGTTGAATGCCTTGTTTCGAATTTGATTTACTTCTTTAGTAAGTTCATGGGTTTTCAGTGGTGCGACTGATTTAGTTCTTGTGAGGTGTGAAAGTTCCAGTGAATCTGCTTGGTCAGTAGTCCGGCTGGGGGGGCGGTTATGGGGTGCGCTGGCCAACTCTAATATCTCTACCTTTTAAAACAACATCTTTATAGCGAGAGGTGCTGATGACGAGGTGCTCCGCAGAGCCAGCTTCTTTTATTCCATTTAATAAAGCATTGGTGTTGTGCAGTATGCCGTTAAGCGGCTCTATAGCTTGATTTGGGGCTTTCACAAATACATCAAAAATCATTGGTGAGATATCTTTTCCTTTTTGTGCCATATCTATCGCCAGTGATTCGGCCATGTCTAAGTTCTTGGTTACATAAAATCCAGGTCCATGGCCTGCGCCTCGGCTTAACCCTATAAATTTTGGATCTAATCCGTTTTCTAGGCTCTTGCGATAATTACTTGTCGATGCATGGTGGCCAATATGGATGTACTGCCCAGAAAGAGGGGTGGCGAATTTGTTAGCGTGCTTTGAGGTGTTGGCATTTTTATTTGTTTTCGCGAAAGTGCGACTAATCCACTTTGGAAGTTTTAAGCGAAACTGGCCGCTTGAGTCCGTAAAATTCATTGGGTCCCCCGAACAATATGCATACGGGTTTTCCCCTCCCTCTCCAAACGGACTCAAGCTATCCGGACTATTAAACCTCATCAACACCGGATTAAACGCCCGATACCCATTCCCCAATAAATAATGCCCGGTCACCGGGTCCGGCCGTTCGCCGTTGAAGCCGAGCAGACTGAGCAACCCGTTTTCGGCAGGCCGGTGGCCGTAGGGCGAATAGGCGATGGGTTGCCGTGGGTGATTGGCCTTGAGCGTGTGCACCACCGAACGCTGCTGATCGGTGGCCAGCAGCGTGGTGTCGAGTGCATTGCCCTCACTCTGCTGTTGCGCCAGCAATTGGTCGCCATGCTGGACGATGGAATACCCCATTGCGCCCTGTATCTCAGTGGCCAACCGGCTTTTGCAATAGAAGCGCTGGCGCTCGGGGGTATCGGGTGGCGCCTGTCCGGTCAGGCGGTCCAGTGGGTCATAGCGATAATGGCAGAGCAGTGTGTCGCGTTGGGTTGGCATGGGATGAGCGCCTCGACGGTTCTGAGTGCAGGCGTTGAGTATTGAGGAAGTCGTGAGGGATGGGTACTAGCAGAACTGCTAGTTTTGCGGGGGCAAACAGCGTATTCGCCCGCTTCTGCGCGAGATGTCCCGGCGGCAGATGATGGCAGCCATTCCTGAGACCGATGTGGTCATTACCAACCCGACCCACTACGCGATGACGCTCAAGTACGACCCGGAGAAGGGGGGCGCCTGTGTTGCTGGCCAAGGGGGCTGATTGCCTGGCGTTGAAAATCCGTGAAATCGCCGTAGCCAGCAACGTGCTGCTCGAGTCGTCCGCGCTGGCGCGTTCGATCTATTGCTCCACCGAACTTGAACAGGAAATCCCGGCGGGGCTCTATCTGACGGTGGCGCAGGTGTTGGCTTATGTCTATCAGATTCGGCAGTATCGGGCGGGTAAAGAAAAGCGGCCGGAGCCGCTTAAGGACGATTTGCCAGTCCCACCGGATTTGCGGCGGGATACTTGATCGACTGTTCATCTATGAATAACGGTTGATTGTGGTTTATTCCCCCGTTTGTTATTGGCGCTTTCTCTACTTTTTAGCGTCCCCTAAGGTTCAGATGACGCTATCGATAAATTTGTTCGCGTCGTAAATCGTACTTATAAACTCTAAATGATAAAAAGGTGTCGCGGTGAGGAGCATCGGGAAAGGTAAAAAGCTTGAAGTTCTTCATGAAATCATCGTGGATTGTACTCTGGGCGGGCAGGTTTGCAGCCCACTCAGCCCCGCCCTCAAGTTGGCGGTTCGCGGCTAATTTAAATAGTTTGTTATTTGGCTCGCCCTCGGACAGCCGGGCTGCAATTTCTTGACCTTTCAAGTTGTTCATCTGATCTATCCTCCGGGCAATTGGCCTCTCCACTTCTGTTAAAGCAGGTCTAAAGTCTTTGTGATGGACTTTTTTTAGGGTCGCTTCTGTCAGTGAGAGAGGTTGTCGCGGCGGGTGTCCGGCGAGTGTCTGTTCATTGCTCAATAGGTTTCTATTGGCTAAGGGGGTTGCTAAATTCTGTAGGTCCGCGCGAAGTTCCAAACTATTTGAAGGGTTCAGAGCTTGCACGAATAAAGAGCTGATGAGATCCTTTACTCGACTTGCCCAAGCCCAAGATTTGTGGAGCATGGCCGTTGAAAAGTGCCCGGTGTCATCCTTTCGATTCATTGGGTCTCCTAAGCAGTATGTGTATGAATTCAACCCGCCCTTCCCAAACGGACTCAAACTATCCGGACTATTAAACCGCATCAACACCGGATTAAACGCCCGATACCCATTCCCCAACAAATAATGCCCGGTCACCGGGTCCGGTCGTTCACCGTTGAAGCCGAGCAGGCTGAGCAACCCGTTTTCGGCGGGGCGGTGGCCGTAGGGCGAATAGGCGATGGGTTGCCGTGGGTGATTGGCCTTGAGCGTGTGCAGCACCGAGCGCTGCTGATCGGTGGCCAGCAGCGTGGTGTCGAGTGCATCGCCCTCACTCTGCTGCTGCGCAAGCATCTGGTCGCCATGCTGGACGATGGAATACCCCATTGCGCCCTGTATCTCAGTGGCCAACCGGCTTTTGCAATAGAAGCGCTGGCGCTCGGGGGTATCGGGTGGCGCCTGCCCGGTCAGGCGGTCCAGTGGGTCATAGCGATAACGGCAGAGCAGTGTGTCGCGTTGGGTTGGCATGGAATGAGCGCCTCGACGGTTCTGAGTGCAGGCGTTGAGTATTGAGAAAATCGTGAGGGATGGGTACTAGCAGAACTGATAGGTTGGCCCGTGATGCTCCGGTTCGGGCGATCAAACTCTCTCAGGCGCACCTCTATTTCCGCTCTTGGCAAAAGTTGGAAGGCTTCTTGCAGTAGCCGCCCTGCGCCTGCTTCGGGCGTCAAAAGTTTGCTTTAAGGAACGAGGAAAGCCGGTGGATCGCTCTCAGTTAATCAACAATGCCCGCAGCAACCTGGCAGACCTCAGTCGAGGCAATCTGGGTGTGCCGCTGTTGCTGTTGGTCATGCTGGCCATGATGATGTTGCCGGTCCCGCCGTTCCTGCTCGACGTGTTCTTCACGTTCAACATCGCGCTGTCGATTGTTGTGTTGCTGGTCTGCGTCTATGCCTTGCGGCCGCTGGATTTCGCGGTGTTCCCGACCATCCTGCTGGTCGCCACGCTGTTGCGACTGGCGCTGAACGTGGCCTCGACCCGCGTGGTGATGCTCCACGGTCAGGATGGCCACGCCGCCGCCGGTAAGGTGATCCAGGCCTTCGGTGAGGTGGTGATCGGCGGTAACTACGTGGTCGGTATCGTAGTCTTCGCGATCCTGATGATCATCAACTTCGTGGTGGTGACCAAGGGCGCCGGACGAATTTCCGAAGTGAGCGCGCGGTTTACCCTTGATGCGATGCCCGGCAAACAAATGGCGATTGACGCCGATTTGAACGCCGGCCTGATCGATCAGAACCAGGCCAAGCTGCGCCGTATGGAAGTGGCCCAGGAGGCTGAGTTCTACGGTTCGATGGACGGTGCCAGCAAGTTCGTTCGCGGTGACGCCATCGCGGGCCTGCTGATCCTGTTCATCAACCTGATCGGCGGCATGGCGGTCGGTATTTTCCAGCACAACATGACTTTCGGCGATGCGGGCAAGGTTTACGCCTTGCTGACCATCGGTGACGGTTTGGTGGCGCAATTGCCATCACTGTTGCTGTCGACCGCTGCGGCGATCATGGTGACCCGTGCTTCTGGTTCGGAAGACATGGGCAAGCAGATCAATCGGCAGATGTTCGCTTCGCCCAAGGCGCTGGCGGTGGCGGCCGGTCTGATGGCGGTCATGGGGCTGGTGCCCGGCATGCCGCACTTTTCCTTCCTGAGCATGGCGGCGGTAGCTGGCGGGGCCGCGTACCTGTTCTGGAAAAAACAAAACACCGTCAAGGTTCAGGCATTGGCCGAGGTTCAGCGTCAGCAGGAACTGCTGCCTTCGCCGGCCCGCGCCATGGAAACCAAGGAGCTGGGCTGGGATGACGTCACGCCGATCGACATGATTGGCCTGGAGGTCGGCTACCGGTTGATTCCCCTGGTGGACCGTAACCAGGGCGGCCAGTTGCTGGCGCGGATCAAGGGTGTGCGCAAGAAGCTCTCCCAGGATCTGGGCTTCCTGATGCCGACCGTGCACATCCGCGACAACCTTGACCTTGCGCCAAGCGCTTATCGCCTGACCTTGATGGGGGTGATCCTGGCAGAGGCCGAGATTTACCCGGACCGCGAACTGGCGATCAACCCGGGCCAGGTCTACGGCACGCTCAACGGCATTACCGCCAAGGATCCGGCCTTTGGTCTGGAGGCGGTGTGGATCGAGATCAGTCAACGCGCCCAGGCCCAGTCCCTCGGTTATACCGTGGTTGACGCCAGTACCGTGGTGGCCACCCACCTCAACCAGATTCTGTACAAGCACTCCAGTGAGCTGATCGGCCACGAAGAAGTCCAGCAACTCATGCAGTTGCTGGCCAAAAGCTCGCCCAAACTCGCCGAAGAGCTGGTGCCGGGAGTTGTCTCGCTGTCGCAGTTGCTCAAGGTCTTGCAGGCGTTGTTGGCTGAACAGGTTCCGGTGCGGGACATTCGCAGCATCGCCGAAGCCATCGCGAACAACGCGTCCAAGAGTCAAGATACCGCCGCGCTGGTGGCCGCCGTCCGCGTCGGCGTGTCGCGCGCCATCGTCCAAAGCATTGTAGGCACTGAGTCTGAGCTGCCTGTGATCACCTTGGAGCCAAGGTTGGAACAAATATTGCTCAATAGTCTGCAGAAGGCAGGACAAGGCTCGGAAGAGGGCGTTCTGCTGGAGCCAAGCATGGCAGAGAAGCTGCAGCGTTCGTTGATCGAAGCCGCGCAGCGACAAGAGATGCAAGGTCATCCAGTGATTCTGCTGGTAGCCGGTCCGGTTCGCGCCATGCTCTCGCGATTCGGACGTCTGGCGGTTCCTGGTTTGCACGTGTTGGCGTACCAGGAAATCCCGGACAACAAGCAAGTGACCATCGTTGCGACAGTAGGGCCCAACGGCTGAGGTAGTGGTTTATGCAAGTTAAGCGTTTTTTCGCCGCCGATATGCGTCAGGCCATGAAACTGGTTCGTGATGAGCTGGGCGCTGATGCCGCCATTATTGGTAATCGCCGGATCGCCGGTGGTGTCGAGTTGACGGCTGCCCTGGATTACAAGCTGTCGGCTCTGGCGCCGCGTGTGCCGAACATCGAGCTCGAAGACGAGTTGCGCAAGACCCAGTCACGCATTGTCACGGCTCAAGCCGAGCTGAGCCTGCGTGGCGACAGCGACGCGAGTACCAATCGGCAGTTGTTCGCCGGTTTGCCGCTGACCGCGGCCGAGCCGCTGATTGAGCCGACCTACGCTGAACCCAAGCGTCCGGCGCCTGCCCCTGCGGCGAGCACCGGCGTTGATCCGCGCGCGTTCGACTCGATGCGTTTCGAGCTAAACGGCCTGCGTGAGTTGCTGGAAGTCCAGCTCGGCTCCCTGGCCTGGAATCAACTGCAAGGCAGCCGTCCGGCCCAGGCCAACCTCTGGCGTCGCCTGCAACGTATTGGTCTCTCCGGCCCGTTGTCCCGCGATTTGCTGGAGCTGACTACCGAAATCGAAGAGCCTCGCCAAGCCTGGCGCATGCTGCTGGCGCATCTGGCGCGGATGATCAGCACGCCTGAAATCGAACCGCTTGAAGAAGGTGGCGTGATTGCCATGGTCGGCCCTGCCGGCATGGGCAAGACCACGACCCTGGCCAAGCTGGCTGCCCGTTATGTGCTCAAGTACGGCGCGCAAAATATCGCGCTGGTGAGCATGGACAGCTACCGTATTGGTGCGCAGGAACAGCTCAAGACCCTGGGCCGGATCCTCAACGTTTCCGTGACCCATGTCGATCCGGGCCAGTCCCTGGCGCAAGCCCTCGATCCGCTGCTGCGCAAGCGTGTGGTGTTGATCGATACCGCCGGCCTGCAAGCCAGCGATCCGGCATTGCGCATGCAGTTGGAAAGCCTGAACGGGCGTGGCATCAAGTCGAAGAATTATCTGGTTCTGGCTACCACCAGCCAGAAGCAGGTACTGACCGCCGCTTATCACAGTTACAAGCGCTGCGGGCTGGCCGGGTGCATCCTGACTAAACTGGATGAAACGGCAAGCCTGGGCGAAGTGTTGAGCCTGGCCATCAGTCATGAATTGCCCGTTGCCTATCTCACGGATGGGCCGCGTATCCCGGATGACCTGCACCTGCCGCGCCGCCACCAACTGGTCAGCCGCGCCGTCAGTGTGCAAATGCAGGAAGAACCCAGCGAAGAAGCCATGGCTGACATGTTCGCTGATCTCTACCACAGCCCGACCAAGCGGGTTGGCTGAGGTATTAATGAATAGATTTGTACCTACATCGACGGACTGCCATGCATTGTTCCAGTGTGAACGCGCAGCCAGTTATGTAGCCCGCGTCTAAGCAAGACAAGGTAAAGAAAGAACATGGGCAGCATGCATCCCGTACAGGTGATCGCGGTGACCGGCGGCAAAGGTGGCGTCGGGAAGACTAACGTGTCAGTTAACTTGTCCCTGGCTCTCGCCGAGCTTGGCAGGCGCGTCATGCTGCTGGATGCCGATCTGGGTCTGGCGAACGTCGACGTCCTGTTGGGGCTGACACCCAAACATACCTTGGCCGACGTCATCGAAGGCCGTTGTGAGCTGCGCGACGTGTTATTGCAGGGGCCTGGCGGTATTCGTATCGTTCCGGCAGCTTCCGGCACCCAGAGCATGGTTCACCTGAGCCCTGCCCAGCATGCCGGCCTGATTCAGGCCTTCAGCGATATCGGCGACAACCTCGACGTGCTTGTCATAGACACCGCTGCCGGTATTGGTGACTCGGTAGTCAGTTTTGTCCGCGCCGCGCAAGAGGTTTTGCTGGTGGTCTGCGATGAACCGACCTCGATCACCGATGCCTATGCCCTGATCAAGCTGCTTAACCGCGATTACGGCATGAATCGCTTCCGCGTGCTGGCCAACATGGCGCAAAGCCCGCAAGAAGGCCGCAATCTGTTCGCCAAGTTGACCAAGGTCACGGACCGCTTCCTGGACGTCGCCTTACAATACGTCGGTGCCGTTCCCTACGACGAGAGCGTGCGCAAGGCAGTGCAGAAGCAACGTGCGGTCTATGAAGCCTTTCCGCGTTCCAAGTGCGCGCTGGCGTTCAAGGCCATTGCACAGAAGGTCGATACCTGGCCGTTGCCTGCCAACCCGCGCGGGCACCTGGAGTTTTTCGTCGAGCGTCTCGTGCAACAAACGGCAGGACCTGTGCTATGACAGCCAGCGGTTACAACCTTTACAAAAAGTCGGCACGTGACGCCCAGTACGAATTGATCGAGCGCTATGCGCCACTGGTCAAGCGTATTGCCTATCACCTGCTGGCTCGCCTGCCGGCCAGTGTCCAGGTCGAGGATTTGATCCAGGCCGGGATGATCGGCTTGCTCGAAGTGTCGACCAAGTACGACGCAAGCAAAGGCGCAAGCTTCGAGACGTATGCGGGTATCCGCATACGTGGGGCGATGCTCGATGAAGTACGCAAGGGGGACTGGGCGCCGCGTTCGGTCCACCGCAATACCCGCATGGTCAGCGACGCAATTCGCTCGATTGAAGCTAAAACCGGCCGTGACGCTAAAGATCACGAGGTTGCGGCCGAACTCCAATTGAGTCTCGATGATTATTACGGGATTTTGAACGACACCTTGGGCAGCCGGCTGTTCAGCTTCGACGATCTGTTGCAGGACGGCGAGCATGAAGGGCTGCATGAGGATGGCGCGAGTGCTCATCTCGAGCCGTCGCGTGACCTGGAAGACGAACGTTTCCAGGCTGCGCTGGCGGACGCGATTGCCAATTTGCCGGAGCGTGAGCGACTGGTGTTGGCGCTGTACTACGACGAAGAGCTGAACCTCAAGGAAATCGGTGAGGTCCTGGGGGTCAGCGAATCGCGGGTCAGCCAGTTACACAGCCAGTGCGCGGCCCGTTTGCGGGGGCGTTTGGGGGAGTGGCGAGCGCGTTGACAGGCCGTGTGGGGCGCTGCGAACGAGGCTGGTACGGCTTAGGCTGAACCGGTCTCGGCCCGTTGTACTCCAGACAGTCGTTGAGTGTTACGCCGGATTGATTGAAATGGCGCGTTCAGGTGCTGAGCGCGTTTAAGACTGCTTGGAGGTCGAATTGGACAAGAACATGAAAATCCTCATCGTTGATGACTTCTCAACGATGCGGCGGATCATAAAAAACCTGTTGCGTGACCTTGGGTTCACCAACACGGTCGAGGCAGACGACGGCATTACCGCCATCCCTGTGCTCAACAGCGGAAGCATCGACTTTCTGGTAACAGACTGGAACATGCCTGGCATGACCGGTATCGATCTGCTGCGTCACGTGCGTGCCGATGAAAAGCTCAAGCACCTGCCTGTACTGATGGTGACCGCTGAAGCCAAGCGCGAGCAGATCATCGAAGCGGCTCAGGCCGGCGTTAACGGCTATGTGGTCAAACCCTTCACGGCCCAGGCGTTGAAAGACAAGATCGAAAAAATCTTCGAACGCATCGGTTGATGCATCCGCCACGGGGGAGCTATGGAGCACAACGAATCTTCACAGGGCGATTTTGAATCGACCCTGAAAAAACATGCCCGCGAACTGGTCGACAGCCTTGAAAAAGGCAAGTTCGGTGACGCGGTGCAACTGATCCATGAGCTCAATCAGACCCGTGATCGCGGCCTGTACCAGGAAGTTGGCAAGCTCACTCGCGAGCTGCACAGCGCGATCGTCAATTTTCAGATTGACCCGCACATGCCTCAAGCCGAGGAAGTGTCGCAGATCACGGATGCCACCGAACGCCTGTCCTATGTGGTCAAGCTGACCGAGGCCGCAGCCAATCGCACCATGGACCTGGTCGAGAACAGCACCCCGCTGGTCAATGGCCTGAGCACTGATGCCCAGGCCTTGAGTGCGGACTGGGGCCGGTTCATGCGGCGTGAAGTCGGTGCCGAGGAATTTCGTGAGCTGGCAAGGCGCGTTGACGGTTTCCTGACGCGCAGCGTCGAGAACACTCAGACCGTGTCGAACAACCTCAATGACATTCTGCTGGCTCAGGACTACCAGGACCTCACCGGGCAAGTCATCAAGCGTGTGACCCAATTGGTCACCGAAGTCGAAAGCAATCTGCTCAAACTCGTGCTGATGGCCAGTCAAGTCGACCGCTTTGCAGGCATCGAACATGACCGCGAAGCGATGTTGGCCGAAAAAGATCCACAAAAACATCTCACGCAGGGTGAAGGTCCGCAGATTCATGCCGATAAACGTGAAGACGTTGTGTCCGGTCAGGACGATGTGGACGATTTGCTTTCCAGCCTTGGATTTTAGGTTTAGACCTGTAGGAGCACCCCATTAATGAGCTTCGGCGCCGATGAAGAGATCCTTCAGGATTTCCTGGTTGAGGCCGGCGAAATTCTAGAGCAACTGTCCGAACAGCTGGTCGAGCTTGAAAGCCGACCGGATGATGCGGACTTGCTCAATGCAATTTTTCGCGGTTTTCACACTGTAAAAGGGGGCGCCGGCTTCCTCCAGCTCAACGAGCTGGTGGAGTGCTGTCACATCGCCGAAAACGTGTTCGACATCCTGCGCAAGGGTGAACGTCGCGTCGACTCGGAATTGATGGACGTGGTTCTCGAAGCGCTCGACGCGGTGAACAGCATGTTCAGCGAAGTCCGCGAGCGTGCACCGATCACGGCAGCGACGCCGGAGCTGCTGGCGGCATTGGCTCGCCTGGCCGAACCGGCCTCGGCCGAGGTTGCGCCCGTGGTCGAAGAAGTGGTTGAGGCACCGGTCGCTGAAAGCGAATCGGGCGACATCACCGACAACGAATTCGAACAACTGCTCGACTCGCTGAATGCAGTCAAGGAGCAGGCCGAAGCCCCAGCGGCTGCGGCAGAAGCTGCTGCGCCAGGCAGTGATGAAATTACCGATGCCGAGTTCGAGTCCTTGCTCGACCAACTGCATGGCAAAGGTCAGTTCGCGGTGGATGCCGTGGTAGCACCGGCAGTGCCGGCGGCACCTGCATCGACGCCAGCCAATACCGATATTACCGACGACGAATTTGAAGCGTTGCTCGACCAGTTGCACGGCAAAGGCACCTTTGCCGTTGATGCGCTGGACTCGGCCATTGCTTCGGTTCCGGCACAAGCGGCACCGACCGCGGCTGCAGCCGGCAGCGACCTGATCTCCGATCACGAGTTCGAATCGCTGCTCGACGAGTTACACGGCAAAGGCAAGTTCACCGAAGTGGCCGGTTCGGCTACGGCGGCAGTGGCTGCACCTGTTGCCAAGGCCGCGCCAAAGCCGGTGGCCAAGGCGCCAGAAGCCAAAGCTGCGCCAGCCAAGGCTGAAACAGCGAAAGCCGCTGCTCCGGCCCCAGCGCCGGCTCCGGCTCGTGCTGCTGCGACGCCGCCACCGGAAAAACCGACCAGTGAAGCCGAGACCACCGTGCGCGTCGATACCGCACGGCTCGATGAAATCATGAACATGGTCGGCGAGTTGGTACTGGTGCGTAACCGCTTGGTCCGTCTGGGCCTCAACAGCGGTGACGAAGCCATGTCCAAGGCTGTGTCGAACCTCGACGTGGTCACCGCCGACTTGCAAACCGCGGTCATGAAGACCCGGATGCAGCCGATCAAGAAGGTCTTCGGGCGCTTCCCGCGCCTGGTTCGTGACCTGGCGCGCCAGCTCAAGAAAGAGATCAACCTGGAGCTGGTCGGCGAAGAAACCGACCTCGACAAGAACCTCGTCGAGGCCCTGGCCGACCCGTTGGTCCACTTGGTGCGCAACGCGGTCGACCACGGTATCGAGTCGCCGGAAGAGCGCGAAGCTTCGGGCAAGTCCCGTGGCGGCAAGGTCATCCTGGCGGCCGAGCAGGAGGGTGATCACATCCTGCTGTCGATTTCCGATGACGGTAAAGGCATGGACCCGAACGTCCTGCGCGCCATCGCGGTAAAACGCGGCGTGATGGACAAGGATGCTGCCGACCGCCTGAGCGACACCGAGTGCTACAACCTGATTTTCGCCCCAGGGTTCTCGACCAAGACCGAGATCTCCGACGTGTCCGGTCGTGGCGTGGGCATGGACGTGGTGAAAACCAAGATTTCCCAGCTCAACGGTTCGATCAACATCTACTCGACCAAGGGCCAGGGCTCGAAGATCGTCATCAAGGTCCCGTTGACCCTGGCGATCATGCCGACCCTGATGGTCATGCTGGGCAACCAGGCGTTCGCGTTCCCACTGGTGAACGTCAACGAGATCTTCCACCTCGACCTGTCGCGTACCAACGTGGTCGATGGCCAGGAAGTGGTGATCGTGCGCGACAAGGCGCTGCCACTGTTCTACCTCAAGCGTTGGCTCGTCAGCTCTGCCGCTCACGAAGAGCAGCGTGAAGGCCACGTGGTGATCCTTTCGGTTGGCACCCAGCGGATCGGCTTTGTCGTCGATCAACTGGTCGGCCAGGAAGAAGTGGTCATTAAGCCATTGGGCAAAATGCTCCAGGGAACCCCGGGCATGTCCGGCGCCACCATTACCGGTGACGGCCGCATTGCGCTGATTCTCGATGTTCCGAGCATGCTCAAGCGTTACGCCGCACGGCGTATTTGATTCTGGTGGGGCGGGGCCGCAGAGGTCCCGCTGCGCCTAACGGAGTGTTTATGGCAGTCAAAGTCCTGGTGGTGGACGATTCGGGGTTTTTCCGCCGCCGCGTCTCGGAAATTCTTTCAGCGGATCCGAGCATCCAGGTTGTCGGTACGGCGACCAACGGTAAAGAGGCGATTGATCAGGCCCTGGCCCTCAAGCCAGACGTGATCACCATGGACTACGAGATGCCGATGATGGATGGCATCACGGCAGTGCGGCACATCATGCAGCGCTGCCCGACGCCGGTGTTGATGTTCTCCTCGCTGACGCATGAAGGTGCCCGGGTAACCCTCGACGCGCTGGATGCCGGTGCGGTGGACTTCCTGCCGAAGAATTTCGAAGACATCTCGCGCAATCCCGAGAAGGTCAAGCAACTGCTGTGCGAGAAGGTTCACAGCATCTCGCGCAGTAATCGTCGTTTCAGTGCTTACAGCGCTCCAGCTCCAGCTCCGGCCGCCGCCCCTGCGCCGGTTACGTTTGGCGGCAGCGCCCCGGCGCGTCCGGCACCGGCACCCGCGCCGACCCGGGCGGCAGCGGCCAGCCCTTCGTCGCCGGCACCCAAGCGCAAATCCTACAAGCTGGTGGCCATCGGTACGTCCACGGGCGGTCCGGTTGCACTGCAACGGGTGTTGACCCAGTTGCCTGCGAACTTCCCGGCACCGATCGTACTGATCCAGCACATGCCGGCAGCTTTCACCAAGGCCTTCGCCGAGCGTCTGGACAAGCTGTGCAAGATCAGCGTCAAGGAAGCCGAGGATGGCGACATCCTGCGTCCGGGCCTGGCCCTATTGGCGCCTGGCGGCAAGCAAATGATGGTCGATGGCCGTGGCGCGGTGAAAATCCTGCCGGGCGACGAGCGTCTGAACTACAAGCCGTGCGTGGACATCACCTTCGGTTCGGCGGCCAAGTCCTACGGCGACAAAGTTCTGGCGGTCGTGTTGACCGGCATGGGCGCCGACGGTCGTGAAGGCGCTCGCCTGCTCAAGCAGGGCGGCAGTGCGGTCTGGGCCCAGGATGAAGCCAGCTGCGTGATCTACGGCATGCCGATGGCGATCGTCAAAGCCGATCTGGCAGACGCGATTTACAGCCTTGACGAGATCGGCAAGCACCTGGCCGAGGCTTGTATCTGATGGATGTGTTAAGCCTTATCGGGATCATCATGGCGTTCGTCGCCATCATTGGTGGCAACTACCTGGAAGGTGGTCATCTCGGTGCCTTGGCCAACGGCCCGGCAGCGTTGATCGTGCTGGGCGGGACCATCGGTGCTGCGTTGTTGCAGTCGCCGATGAGCGCCTTCAAGCGTGCCATGCAGATCCTTGGCTGGATTCTGTTTCCACCTCACGTCGATCTGGCCGGTGGCATCGATCGCGTGGTGAACTGGAGCCTGACCGCCCGCAAGGAAGGTTTGCTGGGGCTGGAAGGGGTGGCTGACGCCGAACCTGACAGCTACTCGCGCAAAGGCCTGCAACTGTTGGTGGACGGTGCCGAACCGGAAGCGATTCGCAGCATCCTGGAGGTGGACTTCTACACCCAGGAGAGTCGTGACATCGAAGCCGCGAAAGTCTTTGAAAGCATGGGCGGCTACGCGCCGACCATCGGCATCATCGGTGCGGTGATGGGCCTGATTCACGTCATGGGCAACCTCGCCGATCCGTCGCAACTGGGCAGCGGCATTGCCGTGGCGTTCGTTGCGACCATCTACGGCGTGGCCAGCGCCAACCTGGTGTTGTTGCCGATTGCCGCCAAGCTCAAGTCAATCGCATTGCGGCAGTCGCGTTATCGCGAAATGTTGTTGGAAGGCATTTTGTCGATCGCCGAAGGTGAAAACCCTCGCTCCATTGAGTTGAAGCTTCAGGGCTTCATGGATTAAGGGAATAACCTCATGGCACGTCGTCGCCAACCTGAAGAACACGTAAACCACGAACGCTGGCTGGTGTCCTACGCGGACTTCATCACACTGCTGTTTGCCTTCTTCGTGGTGATGTACTCGATCTCCTCGATCAACGAGGGCAAGTACAAGGTGATTTCCGAGGCGCTGATCGGCGTATTCACCGATTCGGACCGTGCCCTCAAGCCGATTCCGATCGGTGACGAGCGACCGAAGACCGTCACCCCGGCGCAGCCTCTGATCAAGGACAGCGACCAGGTCGACGCCGGCATCAGTCAGGCCAGCAAGGACCCGCTCAAAAGCATCGCCGATGACATCAGCGCAGCGTTTGGTGATCTGATCAGTTCCAACCAGATGACCATTCGCGGCAATGAACTGTGGGTCGAGATCGAATTGAACTCCAGCCTGCTGTTCGGCAGCGGCGACGCCATGCCGAGCGACATCGCGTTCAACATCATCGACAAGGTCGCGGCGATTCTGAAGCCGTTCGATAACCCGATCCACGTTGAAGGCTTCACGGACGACCAGCCGATCCGCACCGCGCAGTACCCGACCAACTGGGAGCTGTCTTCGGCGCGTTCGGCGAGCATCGTGCGCATGCTGGCCATGCAGGGTGTGAACCCTGGGCGGCTGGCCTCGGTGGGGTATGGCGAGTTCCAGCCGGTGGCCAATAACGCCACCGCCGAAGGTCGGGCGCGCAATCGCCGTGTGGTGTTGGTGGTGTCACGTAACCTCGATGTACGTCGCAGCCTGACTGGCACTGGCACCGCCCATGCGACGCCTGATGCGGCATTGAAGCGTGCTGGCACACAAACTGCACCGACGCCTGTCAAGTCGCCGGGACGCGAGAGTGCCGTCAATTCTCCGTCACCCGCTTTGTAACTCAGCTATTCCTCGGTCGGGCCTGCCCGACCGAGAGGAACAATTTGAATGAGAGTCTGGGCAGTTGCCAATCAAAAGGGTGGTGTTGGTAAAACCACTTCCTCCATCGCTTTAGCCGGGTTGCTGGCCGAGGCGGGCAAGCGCGTGGTTGTGGTCGACCTCGACCCCCACGGCTCCATGACCAGTTACTTCGGCTATGACCCTGACAGCCTGGAACACAGCTGCTATGACCTGTTCCTGCACAAGGGCACAGTGCCGCAAGGCCTGCCCGGCCAGCTGTTGATGCCCACCAGCGACGAACGTATTTCCCTTCTGCCATCGAGCACCGCGTTGGCCACCCTTGAGCGTCAGTCGCCTGGCCAGAGTGGGTTGGGGCTGGTGATCGCCAAGAGCCTGGCGCAGTTGTGGCAGGACTTCGATTACGCCGTGATCGATAGCCCGCCGTTGCTCGGCGTGTTGATGGTCAACGCCCTGGCGGCGAGCCAGCAGTTGGTGATCCCGGTGCAGACCGAACACCTGGCCGTCAAAGGCCTGGAGCGCATGGTCAACACCCTGGCGATGATCAACCGTTCGCGCAAACAGGCGCTGCCGTTCAGCATCGTGCCGACGCTGTTCGACCGCCGGACCCAGGCGTCCCTCGGGACGTTACGGGTGCTGCGCGACAAATTCCCCGACGATATCTGGCAGGGCTACATTCCGGTCGATACCCGTCTGCGCGACGCCAGCCGCGCCGGTCTGACGCCTTCACAGTTCGACGGCAAAAGCCGCGGCGTGCTGGCATATCGGGCCTTGCTCAAACACTTGCTGGCCCAGCAACTTGCTCCGCAGGTGGCTTGAGGTGAACCTCTACTCAAGCCAGCCGTCGATGCTGCCGATAACCTCTGTAGGCCATTGGGTTGAGGTTTATTCATGGGCATCCCTATGAACCGTCCTGTCGAGATCAAGACCCGGCCGCAACTGGCGCTGCAATCCTATCTGGATTCGCTGCTGCAAGAGGCGACCGAGGAACTGCCGGTCACGCTTGAAGCACTGCCCGAGGTGGTCGAGCCTGAAAGCACCCTGGATGAGTTCCAGGCGGCGGTCCTTGAAGAGCAGGCACGCGACGCACAAAAGCTGGCAGCCGTTGTTGCCCCGGTTGTGCCTGCACCTGCACCGGTGGTCGTGCCCGTGCTTGAGGTGCCTGCACCGGTCATGGCGCCTTCGCTGGTTGCGCCGTTGTTGCAGGCACTCGTGCCGCCGGTGGTTGAAGTTCATTTGCCGCCGAGCAACACACCGCCTCCCGTGGAGAGTGACGGGCGTCCGTCGTGGGCTGCCGAGCCGTTCGAATGCCTGCTGTTCGACGTGGCCGGGTTGACCCTGGCGGTGCCGCTGGTGTGCCTGGGTTCGATTTACTCGCTGGCCGGCCACGAGCTGACGCCGTTGTTCGGTCAGCCGGAATGGTTCCTCGGGATTTTGCCGAGCCAGGCCGGCAACCTGAAAGTGCTGGATACCGCACGCTGGGTCATGCCGGATCGTTACCGCGACGATTTCCGTCAGGGCTTGCAATACGTGATCTCGGTTCAGGGCTATGAGTGGGGGCTGGCGGTGCATCAGGTCAGCCGTTCATTGCGCCTGGACCCGAATGAAATCAAATGGCGCACCCATCGTGGGCAGCGTCCATGGCTGGCCGGTACGGTGATCGAGCACATGTGTGCGTTGCTCGACGTCTCCGCGCTGGCGGAACTGATTGCCAGTGGTGGCGCGAGGCACATGAGTGCGAACAAGCCGCCACACAAGCCTGCGTAACACATAAATACAGGGCCGCACGTGGGTGCGGCCAAACAGAACACACACCGCCAACTGCGGTTTTTCGAGGGGTCAGGGTATGAATGATAAGGCGTCGTCTGCAAAGGGTTCCGAAGATCCGATCCTGCAATGGGTAACCTTCAAGCTGGACAATGAAACCTACGGCATCAACGTGATGCGCGTTCAGGAAGTCCTGCGTTACACCGAAATCGCTCCGGTTCCGGGTGCGCCAAGCTATGTGCTGGGCATCATCAACCTGCGCGGCAACGTGGTGACCGTGATTGACACCCGCCAGCGTTTTGGCCTGGGTACGGTCGAAGTCAGCGACAACACCCGTATCGTCATCATTGAAGCCGACAAGCAAGTGGTCGGGATCATGGTCGACAGCGTGGCGGAAGTGGTTTATCTGCGTCAGTCGGAAATCGAAACCGCGCCAAACGTCGGTAACGAAGAGTCCGCCAAGTTCATCCAGGGCGTGTGCAACAAGAACAACGAGTTGCTGATCCTGGTCGAGCTGGACAAGATGATGAGCGAAGAAGAATGGTCGGAACTGGAGAGTATCTGATTGATGCTTGAGGTAGCTGTCATTGTCCTGTTCCTCTTTTGGGCGGGCACGCTGGCGATGTTCGTGGCGTACATCCGTGCCCAGCGGCAGATTGCTGCGCAACAGGCTCAGGGTGATGTGCTGCGCGACCAGCGCATCAAGGACCTGGGCAAGCGCGTCGACGATTACCAGAACGGCACGGTGCGCATGGGTGAAGACCTGCACGAGTTGCGCGCCGTCGTCGGACCCTTGCCGGACAAGCTTGCCCAACTGGAGCAGCGCGACCCGTCCAGCCTGTCATTCGCTCAGGCGGCTCGCCTGGTGGGGATGGGCGCAAGTGTTGACGAACTCACTCAGTCCTGCGGGTTGACCCAGGCCGAGGCCGAGTTGATGAGCAAGCTGCACAAGAGCTAAAAGCAACTGCGCGAGCCTGGCGACAGTTGAACAATTGTGGTGAGGGAGCTTGCTCCCGCTGGGCTGCGAAGCGGCCCTGAAACCTACAATTACATTCTTCCAGATAGATCCGTCATTTTTGCAACTGCTGCGCAGAGCGGGAGCAAGCTCCCTCGCCACATTGAGTTTGCAGCACCTGCTTGATCAGTAATCATCCCCGCGTTCTGTCACATCCTTCTCCACCATCACTGCCGCTGAATCGTGCCCCTCAGGAAACTTACCCTTGAGTTTCCACGCAAACGCAATGATCTCGGCAATCGTGCGGTACAACTCCTCGGGAATACTGTCCCCCAGTTCCATGCGCGCCAGCAGTTTCACCAGTTCGGCGTTCTCATAGATCGGCACTTCACATTCGCGAGCGATTTTCAGGATGGCTTCGGCCAGTTCGTCATCGCCTTTGGCGGTGAGGGTCGGCGCGTGTTGGCCGTCGTACTTGAGAGCGATGGCCTGGCGTGGCGGGTTGGCGTTGTTCATGCGGTTTCGTCGACCCAGCGTTGTTCGAGGCGGGTTTTTGGGCCTTGTGGCGGTGTGCCGAGGTGGCAGTCCAGGTCGCCGACGTTCAGGCCCGATGTGCGCAACTGCTCGCGTAATTCGTTCAAGTGACTGTCGATCAGGCTGGCGGTGTACGGGCGCTCGGCCCAGAGTTGGCCGCTGAGTTTGCCCTGAGCCAGTTGAGCCTGAACTTGCAGCGGGCCCAGCGGCTCCATATCGAACGCCAGCTCTACCCGCCACAGCCGCTCTTTGGGTTCGCGCTCGGCAGGTTTTTCGTCTTTTTGCTTCTCGGGGGCGTCTTCGCGCTGGAACTTGACCTGCAACGGCACCACGTCTTGCAGGTTGCGCATGGGGATTTCCAACTGCCAGGTGGTTTGCAGGCGACCGTCTTCGGTCATGCCGGTTTGCTCCAGGCTCGACAGCTGATGGCTTTGCAGGCGCGAAACGGCAGCGGCAGCCAAACGCAGCAAATGCTCCAGATCCCCTTCACCCTCCAGGCTCTGTAGCAACCGGGAGGGCAGGGGGAAGTTGCTCGGCTGCGGTTTGGCGCTGACCTGCCCGAGTGTGCCCAGGGCGCTGCGCACAAAACTCGGCAATGCCTGGGCCAGGGTGTTGGCGGCAATGGTGGCGTTGAAACTGCTGTTGGCCGGAAGGCCGGGTGCCAGTTGCGCGATCAAACGCAGCAAATTGCCTTTCATGTCGGGCGTGAGGGTTGGATTTTGTCCGGCCAGCAGTTTGTTTTCCAGAAACATCCCGCTGTTGGCCAGGGCCTGTGCCAGGCCCTTGGGGGTACTCAGTTGTTGCACGTCCGGCATGCCCGCCAGCAATTTGTCGACGGCGGCACGCAGGTCGGCGGTGTTGGTGTCGGACGGCGGCAGGTTTTGCAGGGCTTTGATCAAACCGTCCAATGAACCCTGACGGCTCTGTTGGGCAAGCAGTTGTTGGCTCACCGCCAGTTGTTCCTGACGGCTGGCCAGCGGTACAAAGCTCAGGGTTTGCGAACCCTGCACCAATGCACTGAGCAGGCTGCCGATGCGCAAGGGCTGCGGGCTGTCGATGCTCAGCGTGCTGCCACTCAGCGCGGTATTGAGCAGGCTCACCAGCGAGCGATAGACCGCCGGTTGTCCAGGCGTCTGCGGCAACAACTGGTGGGTCAGCACTTTGCCTTGCAATAGCGTACCCACCGGCAGTTGCGAGGTGTCGAGGCGGGTGAGGGTGGCGACATTGGCGGCGAGGGCCTGCTGCACGGTGATCGCCAGGTTGCCGGCCGACGGTTGGGTGATCGCCAGTTGCGCGCCCTGAGGCAGAGGCTGAGTGCTGGTGGCTTGCACGGTAGTCTGGCGGCCGCTGTCGAGGGTGACTTTCAACAGCAATTGAAAGGTCTGGTCGGTCTGCTTGAGTGACAGCACTTCGGCCTTGGCAGTCTGGCCGGGGCTGATCAGGCCTTCCATGGGGGACAGCAATTTGAGCAGCTCACCGCTGACCACCGCTGGCCGCGAGGGGGCCGTTGTGGGTTGGGGCAGCGGGAGGATGTTCATTTCGCCTGTCATCTGGGGTCACAACCTGAGGAAATTAGCCCTCTTGAGAGTAGGGCATCACATGTATAATGCCGCCCGTCTTTCGGGGAGTGGCGAAAACATTGCAAATGTTTGACGCAGCTCTCTAGAACAGGTCGTCAATGCATTTATTCTGCATCTCTTTAACGGCCGCTCCACTGCCGACTTGAACCGTATAGGCCCGTGAATCCCTTGACCAGCCCTCTTCTAGAAGCCGTAGCGCTTGCCTGTGAGCGAGACTGGCGGATGCTCTTCGAACACCTCGATTTGCGTCTGTCCGGCGGCGAGATGTTGCAGATCAGCGGCCCCAACGGCAGCGGCAAGACCAGCCTCCTGCGCTTGCTCGCCGGGCTGATGCAGCCGACCGCCGGGCAAGTCCTGCTCAACGGCCTGCCCTTGACCGGGCAACGTACGGAGCTGGCGCATAACCTGCTGTGGATCGGCCATGCCGCCGGGATCAAGGACCTGCTAACGCCAGAAGAGAACCTCAGCTGGCTGTGTGCCTTGCACCGGCCCGCCACGCACGAGGCCATCTGGCAAGCGCTGACGTCGGTCGGACTGCGCGGTTTTGAAGATGTTCCCTGCCACACCCTGTCCGCCGGTCAGCAACGGCGTGTGGCGCTGGCCCGCTTGTACCTGGACAGCCCGCCGTTGTGGATTCTCGACGAACCGTTCACGGCCCTCGACAAGCAGGGCGTCGCACAGCTTGAAGAACACCTGGCCGGGCATTGCGAGCGCGGCGGCATGGTGGTGTTGACCACGCACCACACCTTGACCCGGATGCCGGCCGGTTATCGCGACATCGATTTGGGGCGCTGGGCCGTATGAGTGTTTTTGGACTATTGGTCGCCCGAGAGGCGCGTTTGCTGTTTCGCCGACCGGCGGAGCTGGCGAACCCGCTGGTGTTCTTCGCAATTGTCGTTGCGCTCTTCCCTTTGGCGGTCGGACCCGAGACTCAATTGTTGCAAACCTTGTCTCCGGGGCTGGTCTGGGTAGCGGCGCTTTTGTCCGTCCTGCTCTCGCTGGACGGGCTTTTTCGCAGTGATTTCGAGGACGGTTCACTCGAACAGTGGGTCCTTTCGTCGCACCCCCTGGCACTTCTGGTTTTGGCCAAGGTACTGGCACACTGGGCGTTTTCCGGCCTGGCGCTGGTGTTGCTGGCGCCGTTACTGGCATTGATGCTCGGTTTGCCTGCCGCGTGTCTGCCGGTTCTGCTGTTGTCGTTGCTGCTGGGTACACCGGTATTGAGTTTGCTCGGGGCAGTGGGCGCGGCGCTGACGGTGGGGTTGAAGCGCGGCGGTCTGCTGCTGGCGCTGTTGATCCTTCCGCTGTACATCCCGGTGTTGATTCTCGGCAGTGGCGCGTTGCAGGCGGCATTGCAGGGCATGCCGGCGACCGGTTATCTGCTATGGCTTGGGAGCCTGACCGCCCTGGCGATAACCCTGACACCTTTTGCAATAGCCGCTGGCCTGAAGATTAGCGTCGGCGAATAATGAGGTCTGGTCAAAATCTGATCAGTAAAGACCCTGGCTTTTCGTGATAACGAAAAGCAACCGTGATGGAAACAGTAATGAACTGGACTTGGTTTCATAAGCTCGGCTCGCCTAAATGGTTTTACGGCATCAGCGGTAAACTCCTGCCCTGGCTGAGCGTCGCGGCGTTGCTGCTGATCAGTGTCGGCGTAGTCTGGGGCCTGGCTTTCGCGCCGCCGGACTACCAGCAAGGCAACAGCTTTCGCATCATCTACATCCATGTGCCCGCCGCCATGCTGGCGCAGTCCTGCTACGTGATGCTTGCTGTGTGCGGCATTGTCGGGCTGGTGTGGAAAATGAAGCTGGCTGACGTCGCGCTGCAATGCGCGGCGCCTATCGGTGCCTGGATGACCGCCGTGGCGCTGGTCACCGGGGCGATCTGGGGCAAGCCGACCTGGGGCTCGTGGTGGGTCTGGGACGCGCGCCTGACCTCAATGCTGATTCTGCTGTTTCTGTATTTCGGCCTGATTGCCCTGGGTAACGCCATCAGCAATCGCGACAGCGCGGCCAAGGCCTGCGCGGTGTTGGCGATTGTCGGCGTGATCAACATCCCGATCATCAAGTACTCGGTGGAGTGGTGGAACACCCTGCACCAGGGCGCGACCTTTACCCTCACCGAAAAACCGGCCATGCCCGCAGAAATGTGGCTGCCGTTGTTAGTGACGGTGCTGGGCTTCTATTGCTTCTTCGGCGCCGTGCTGTTGCTGCGCATGCGCCTCGAAGTGCTCAAGCGTGAAGCCCGCGCCAGTTGGGTGAAAGCCGAAGTTCAAAACAGCCTGGGGGTCGCCCGATGAGTTTCGCTTCGTTCGGCGATTTCCTTGCCATGGGCCATCATGGCCTTTATGTCTGGACGTCTTATGGCATCTGCCTGGCGGTACTGGCCTACAACGTGGCCGTGCCGATCCTGGCCCGCAAGCGTTATCTGCAACAAGAGGCGCGTCGTCTGCGCCGGGAGAACAGCAAGTGAATCCCCTGCGTAAAAAACGTCTGATCATCATTCTCGCGATTCTGATCGGGGTTGCCGCCGCCGTCGGCCTGGCCCTGAGTGCCTTGCAGCAGAACATCAATCTGTTTTACACCCCGACCCAGATAGCCAACGGCGAAGCCCCGCAAGACACGCGTATTCGCGCGGGCGGCATGGTCGAGGCCGGTTCGTTGCAGCGTTCCGGCGACTCGCTGGACGTGAAGTTCGTCGTCACTGACTTCAACAAATCCGTGACCATCACCTACCGCGGCATTCTCCCGGACCTGTTCCGTGAAGGGCAGGGCATCGTGGCGCTGGGCAAGCTCAATGCCCAGGGCGTGGTGGTGGCCGACGAAGTGCTGGCCAAGCACGACGAGAAGTACATGCCGCCGGAAGTCACCAAGGCGCTCAAGGACAGCGGTCAGTCCGCGCCGACACCCGCGAAGGAGGGTTGATTCATGACCGCAGGTATCTTCATACCCGAATTAGGCCACCTGGCGATGATCCTCGCCCTGTGTTTCTCTATCGTGCAGGCCATCGTGCCGTTGCTTGGTGCCTGGCGTGGTGACCGCATGTGGATGGGCCTGGCCCAGCCAGCGGCCTGGGGGCAGTTTGCCTTCCTGGCATTCGCCTTCGGTTGCTTGACTTACGCCTTCATGACTGACGATTTCTCCGTCGCCTATGTGGCCGGTAACTCCAACAGCGCGTTGCCGTGGTACTACAAGTTCAGTGCCGTGTGGGGCGCCCACGAAGGTTCCTTGCTGCTATGGGCGCTGATTCTGGGCGGCTGGACCTTTGCCGTGTCGGTATTCTCCCGGCAGTTGCCGCAGGTAATGCTGGCCCGCGTGCTGGCCGTGATGGGCATGATCAGCACCGGTTTCCTGCTGTTCCTGATCGTCACCTCGAACCCGTTCGCCCGTATCCTGCCGCAGATTCCAGCGGATGGCCGTGACCTCAACCCGTTGCTGCAAGACATCGGCCTGATCGTGCACCCGCCGATGCTCTACATGGGTTACGTCGGTTTCTCGGTTGCTTTTGCCTTCGCCATTGCGGCGTTGCTCGGCGGTCGTCTGGATGCGGCATGGGCACGCTGGTCGCGACCATGGACCATCGTTGCCTGGGCGTTCCTCGGTATTGGCATCACCCTCGGCTCCTGGTGGGCCTATTACGAACTCGGCTGGGGCGGCTGGTGGTTCTGGGACCCTGTGGAAAACGCCTCGTTTATGCCTTGGCTGGTGGGCACTGCGCTGATTCACTCGTTGGCGGTCACCGAAAAGCGCGGCGTGTTCAAAAGCTGGACCGTGTTGCTGGCTATCGCAGCCTTCTCGTTGAGCCTGCTGGGGACGTTCCTGGTGCGTTCCGGCGTGCTGACCTCGGTGCACGCGTTTGCCTCGGACCCCGAGCGTGGCGTGTTCATCCTGATGTTCCTGCTGTTCGTCGTCGGCGGTTCGCTGACGTTGTTCGCCTTGCGCGCGCCGGTGGTCAAGAGCCAGGTGGGCTTCAACCTCTGGTCGCGTGAAACCCTGTTGCTGGGCAACAACCTTGTGTTGGTGGTGGCCGCGTCGATGATTCTGCTCGGCACCTTGTATCCGCTGGTGCTCGATGCCCTGACCGGCGCCAAGTTGTCGGTCGGCCCGCCGTACTTCAACGCGTTGTTCATCCCCTTGATGGCGTTGTTGATGGTGGTGATGGCGGTCGGCGTGCTGGTGCGCTGGAAAGACACCCCGGTGAAATGGCTGGTGGGCATGCTGACCCCGGTGTTGCTGGGCAGCGCCGCATTGGCCGTGGTGGCTGGCATCGCTTATGGCGACTTCAACTGGGCGGTGTTGGCGACGTTCATGCTCGCCGCCTGGGTGTTGCTGGCCGGTGTGCGTGACATCCTCGACAAAATCCGCCACAAAGGCCTGATCAAAGGCCTGCCGAGCCTGACCCGCAGCTATTGGGGCATGCAGATCGCGCACTTTGGCATCGCCGTGTGCGCCTTGGGCGTGGTGCTTTCCAGTCAGAACAGCGCCGAGCGCGACTTGCGCCTGGCACCGGGCGAATCTATGGACCTGGCCGGTTATCACTTCATCTTCGAAGGCGCCAAGCACTTCGAAGGCCCGAACTTCACTTCCGACAAAGGCACGATCCGGGTGATCCGCAATGGCAAGGAAGTCTCGGTGCTGCACCCGGAAAAACGCCTGTACACCGTGCAGAACTCGGTCATGACCGAGGCCGGGATCGACGCCGGTTTCACCCGTGACATTTATGTGGCGCTGGGTGAGTCCCTGGGCGATGGTGCCTGGGCGGTGCGGGTTCACGTCAAACCGTTCGTGCGCTGGATCTGGTTCGGCGGCTTACTCACAGGTTTTGGTGGGTTGCTGGCGGCGATGGATCGGCGTTATCGGGTCAAGGTGAAAAGCCGCGTGCGTGAAGCACTGGGCATGACGGGAGCCACGGCATGAGACGTTGGTTGATGGTGTTGCCACTGGCGCTGTTTCTGGTGGTAGCCGTGTTTCTTTACCGGGGCCTGTACCTGGACCCGGCCGAGTTGCCTTCGGCGATGATCGGCAAGCCGTTCCCGGAGTTTTCCCTGCCGGCCGTGCAAGGTGACAAGACCCTGACCAAGGCTGATTTGCTGGGTAAACCGGCACTGGTCAACGTGTGGGGCACCTGGTGTATTTCCTGTCGGGTCGAGCACCCGGTGCTGAACAAACTGGCCCAGCAGGGTGTGGTGATTTATGGCGTCAACTATAAGGACGTCAATGCCGACGCCGTGAAGTGGCTGGCCGAGTTCCACAACCCGTATCTGCTGGATATGCGTGACGAGGAGGGCTCGCTGGGCCTGAACCTCGGCGTTTATGGTGCCCCGGAAACCTTCTTCATCGATGCCAAGGGCATTATTCGCGACAAATTCGTTGGCGTGATCGATGAACAGGTCTGGCGCGAACAACTGGCGGCCAAGTATCAGGCGCTGGTCGATGAGGCCAAGCCATGAAGCGCTGGATAGCCGCCGCTGTATTGGGCTTGAGCATGGCGGGCGTGGCCCACGCGGCCATCGACACCTATGAGTTTGCCAAAGAAGGCGATCGCGAGCGTTTTCACGAGCTGACCAAAGAGCTGCGTTGCCCCAAGTGCCAGAATCAGGACATCGCCGACTCCAACGCACCGATTGCCGCCGACCTGCGCAAAGAGATTTTCCGCATGCTCGGCGAGGGCAAGGACAATCAGCAGATCATCGACTTCATGGTCGACCGCTACGGTGATTTCGTGCGCTACAAACCGGCCCTGACCGGCAAGACCGCGCTGCTGTGGTTTGGCCCTGCGGGGTTGCTGCTGGGCGGGCTCACCGTGATTGTCGTGATCGTTCGTCGCCGTCGCGCCGAGCGCATTGCCGGCACCGACTCGCTTTCTGCCGAGGAGCGTCAGCGCCTCGACCACCTGTTGGATAACACCAAGAATGATTGATTTCTGGCTTGCTGCAGGTCTGCTTCTACTGGTTGCCCTGAGTTTTCTGCTGATCCCGGTTTTGCGTGGCCGTCGCGCCCAGCGTGAAGAGGATCGTACCGCGCTGAACGTGGCGCTTTATCAAGAGCGCGTGGCTGAGTTGCAATCGCAGCAGGCCGAAGGTGTACTCGATGCGACGCAAATGAACGCCGGCCGCGATGAAGCCGCGCGCGAATTGCTGGCCGACACCGAAGGCGCCGACACGGGCCGGGTGGCGCGTTTGGGCAAGCCATTGCCATTGCTGGCGGCCATCCTGGTGCCGGTGTTGGGCCTGGGCCTGTATTTGCATTTCGGTGCCAGCGACAAGGTCGAACTGACCCGTGAGTTCGCCCAGGCACCGCAGTCGATGGAAGAGATGACCCAGCGTCTGGAGCGTGCCGTCGCCGCTCAACCGGATTCCGCCGAAGGCCTGTACTTCCTCGGGCGCACCTACATGGCTCAGGATCGTCCGGCAGATGCCGCGAAGATCTTCGAGCGCACGGTTGCGCTGGCCGGTCGTCAGCCCGAGCTGCTCGGTCAATGGGCGCAGGCGCAGTACTTCGCCGACAACAAGAAGTGGTCGGACAAGGTTCAGGCCCTGACCGACGAGGCGCTCAAGGCCGATCCGAAGGAAGTCACCAGCCTTGGCCTGCTGGGCATCGCCGCGTTTGAAAGCGAGCGTTATCAGGACGCCATCGACTACTGGACCCGCCTGTTGGCGCAACTGCCGGCAGACGACAACTCCCGTGGCGCATTGCAGGGCGGCATTGCCCGGGCCAGCGAAAAACTGGAAGAGGGCGGCGCTAAAGTAGCCCAGGCACCGGTTACTGCGGCAAAATCCGCGGCGTTGATCAAAGTGACGGTCGACCTGGCCGCCGAAGTAAAAGCCAAGGTTCAGCCAGGTGACAGCGTGTTCATCTTTGCCCGCGCCGCTTCTGGCCCACCGGCGCCATTGGCCGCCAAACGCCTGACCGTTGCCGACTTGCCAGCGACCGTTGAGCTGGGAGATGCCGACGCGATGATGCCGCAGTTGAAACTGTCGAACTTCCCTGAAGTCCAACTGGTTGCGCGCATCTCCCGTGCCGGCCAACCGACTGCCGGCGAGTGGGTCGGTCGCAGCGAGCCTTTGGCCAGCAGCACCACCGCGCCGCAACAATTGACCATCGACAGTCCGGACAAATAACCAGGAAAACCGCTATGACCGCCATCGCTCGCATCACCCTGCTCAGTCTTGTCCTGGGGTTAAGCGCCTGCGCGGTCCAGCCCCCAACCCATCATCACCCGCAGTTACCACCGATTCCGCCCTCCGGGCCGAGCGTCAAGCCGGGGCCGTCCACCGCCCCCGGTAAACCGGTGACCCCGAACAAACCCGCCAAGCCACAGCCGCGCACCTCCGCGAGCTTCGCTCCGCCACCGGGTGGCAACAGCCATTGGGATGCCAGGCTTGGGGTCTACGTCCTCGACAACCAGACCAACACGTTCTACCGCCAGCGTACCTACTACCGGTGGAACAACGGCTGGAGCCGCTCTATCAGCCCGAATGGGCCGTGGGAAGAAACCGACATCCACGGTGTGCCATCGGGGTTGGGCCGCCAGTACGGTCAATAACGCGAACGGCGACCCAAGGGTCGCCGTTTTTTATGGGCGTTGATCGACACTGCCGGGCGTTTGTCCTTGATCGATTTCACACGCTGTAAAACAACCATACGTCACGCATCGACCTTCTGTACTTGAGTGAAGATAACTCCAGGGTTGCTATTAATAGCGCTGGTGCAAGGAGGCGGGTGGTGCAGGGACCGCTCATCGTGTTTGATGCCGGATTCACGTACACGCAATCCAATAGCGCGCCTATGCTTTGTGCACACTGTTGCGTGGTGCGCGCTCGGCACCTGTGAACCGTTTCTTACCGGAAGTCGATCCCATGAATGTGAGTGTCAGTCGTCTGTTACGTGGCTTGTGCGCCGTCACACTGGGCGGCCTGATGGTGGCTGTGTCCGCCCTGGCGCAGGATGCTCCTGGCATGCGCGTTGGCGTGCGTGGCGAAATCATTGCTGTTTCTGTCGATTCACTGACAGTGCATGCCAATAGCGGTGAAACCGTCACCGTTAATCTGACGGCGGACACTCAGGTCCGCGCCGTAACCCTGGCCAATATCGAAGACATCAAGCCCGGCAGCTATATTGGCTCGGCGGCGATTCCCCAGACGGATGGTTCCCTGAAGGCGCTGGAGGTTCACGTATTCCCCCCTCAAATGGCCGGCACTGGCGACGGTCATCGCCCCTTCGACCTGGTCAAGGGCAGCAGCATGACCAACGGCAGTGTCGGGGATCTGGTGGTCAGTAACGGCCGGATGCTGACCGTCAACTACAAGGGCGGCCAGCAGAAGATTCTGGTGCCCGAAGACGTGCCGATCGTCAACCTCACACCGGGCGACCGCAGCCTGCTCAAACCGGGCGTCAAGGTGGTGTTGTTCGCCACACAGGGCGCTGATGGCACGCTGACAGCGCAGTCGGTTTCGGCTGGCAAGGATGGTGTGACGCCGCCGATGTAGGCTGAATCACTGAGCACCCTGGGCGAATGGGCGGGCGGCTGGCCGTTATATTTCCCGGTGTTACCGTTGAGGTGTTTGGGTGGAACTTCGATCCGCGTTGGTTTAGGTTTTCCGGCCGTTCTGGAAAATCGGAAGTTCCTATGCAGAAGTCAGTTTTAAATCCACCCAGCGTGTTCAACGCGCTTCAGTACGGTTTCAGCCAGGCCGTTGAAGTGAGCGGTGGGCGTCGTTTATTGCTCTCCGGGCAGGTGGGGGTCGATGAGCATGAGCACACCGTTGCGCCGGGGTTGCGTGAGCAAACGGATAAGGCCTTCGACAACATCGAAAAGGTACTGGCCGAGGCGGGTGGGGAGCTGTCCCATGTGGTCATGATGCGGATCTACATTGCCGAGTCGGCCCGTGATCAACAGGAGCAGATCACTCAAGTGTTGCTGGAGCGTTTCCCGAGCAATCCACCGGCCTCTTCGTGGATCATCGTCAGCGGCCTGTCACTGCCGCAATGGTTGATCGAAATCGAGGTGGAGGCCGTGCTGCCTTAATCCTCCACTGTCAAAGCGATAAAAAAGCGACCTGCGAAGGTCGCTTTTTTCATGATGGGCTCAGTACTTACTGGCCGCTGTAGATCTGGTCGAAAACCCCGCCATCGTTGAAGTGGGTCTTCTGCACGGTGCGCCAGTCACCGAAGGTTTTTTCCACCGACAGGAAATCGACTTTCGGGAAGCGGTCGGTGTACTTGGCCAGTACCGCTGGGTCACGCGGACGCAGGTAGTTGGCGGCGGCGATTTCCTGGCCTTCAGGCGACCACAGGTACTTCAGGTATTCCTCGGCAGCCGCACGGGTACCTTTCTTGTCGACGACTTTATCGACCACGCTCACCGGCGGCTCGGCTTCGGCAGAGACGCTTGGGTAGATCACTTCGAACTGGTCGCGGCCGAACTCGCGGGCGATCATTTCGGCTTCGTTTTCGAAGGTCACCAACACGTCGCCGATCTGGTTGGTCATGAAGGTAGTGGTGGCGGCACGGCCACCGGTGTCGAGTACTGGGGCTTGTTTGAACAGTTTGCCGACGAAGTCCTTGGCTTTGTTCTCGTCACCGCCGTTTTTCAGCACGTAGCCCCAGGCTGAGAGGTAAGTGTAGCGGCCATTGCCCGAGGTTTTCGGGTTCGGCACGATCACTTGCACGCCGTCCTTGAGCAGGTCTGGCCAGTCTTTCAGGGCTTTCGGGTTGCCCTTGCGCACGATGAACACGGTTGCGGAGGTGAAGGGCGCGCTGTTGTTCGGCAGACGAGTCACCCAGTTGTCCGGAACCAGTTTGCCGTTGTCGGCCAGGGCGTTGATGTCGGTGGCCATGTTCATGGTAATGACGTCAGCCGGCAGGCCATCAATCACCGAACGCGCCTGTTTGCTGGAGCCGCCGAAGGACATTTGCAGGGTGATGTTTTCGTTGTGTTGCGCTTGCCAGTGTTTCTGGAAGGCAGTGTTGTAGTCCTTGTAGAAATCGCGCATCACGTCGTAGGACACGTTGAGCAGGGTCGGTGCGGCCTGAGCCACGCTCGCCAGGGCCAGGCCAGCGGCCAGAAGTGAGGCGCCAAAGATCTTTTTCACTGCACATTCCTTTTGTTCGAGAGAGTGAAGGCAATTTGCCGTCGACTATAGCCGGGGCTGCATATCTCTTTAAAGATTAAAAAGCTCTTTGCTTATTCTATTTTCTTGAACAGCGCATTGCCGCAGCGCGAGCAAAACGCCGCGCTGTGTTCATGGCTGTTCTTGCTGCACACCGGGCAATCATGTTGCAGCTGCTCGCCGCGCATGGCACTGGCCAGCTCGGCCGTGAAAATCCCGGTGGGCACCGCGATGATCGAGTAACCGGTGATCATTACCATTGAGGAGATGACTTGCCCCAGCGCAGTCTTGGGCACGATGTCGCCATAACCGACGGTGGTCAGGGTGACGATAGCCCAATAGATGCCCTTGGGAATGCTGGTGAAGCCATGCTCCGGGCCTTCGACCACGTACATCAGGGTGCCGAACACAATGACCAGCGTGCAGACGCTGAGCAGGAACACGAGGATTTTCTGTTTGCTGCCGCGCAGGGCATCGAGCAGGTAATGGGCCTGCTTCAGGTAGGGGCTGAGCTTGAGCACGCGGAAGATCCGCAGCATCCGGATGATCCGAATGATCAGCAGGTACTGCGCATCGCTGTAATACAGCGCGAGGACACCCGGCACGATGGCCAGCAGATCCACCAATCCATAGAAGCTGAAGGCGTAGCGCAGGGGTTTGGGCGAGCAGTACAGGCGCAGGATGTATTCGGCCAGAAAGATGACCGTGAAGCCCCATTCGATGTACGCCAACAGGCTGGCGTAGTTCTGATGAACGTCATCGATGCTGTCGAGAATCACCACCACCAGACTGGCCAGAATGATCAGTAGCAGGATGCTGTCGAAGCGCCGCCCGGCGACGGTGTCGGTCTGGAAAATCATCACGTACAGGCGGTGGCGCCACGTGTTGTTGCTGTCCATTGAGATTGCCTTGGCCATAAATCAGCGCAGCCTAGGGGGATTCTCCTTGATAGCGCAAGGCGCACGGTTGATAGCAGCCTGACGCAACACCCGTGTATCCGCTTGAACCAGCCAGCACGCGAGGATAAACGGCGCCGTCAGGGTTGCGAGTCCGAGGGTGGCGAAGCCGGGAGTGAGGACAATGGCCAGCATGATGCCCAGCAGCGGCAGCCACGGTTGTCGGCGTTGCTGGCTGAGCGCGAGGGCGACGAGTGCCGGGTTGTAGCTGTGCAGGCCAAGCAGGGCGCCAGACAGGTCGTTCATCCACACGGCGCAGGTCAGGCCGATGCCGGAACCCAGCAGCGCCCAGAGGGCGGCGCGACGATTGGCGAGCAACAAGCCGAGGGTGATCAGGAGGCCGGCCAGGGGATGGTCGAGAAACACGACCTGGCCAAGGCCTTTGAATGCAGCGGCGAGCAGGTTTAGCCCATCGAGCTCGGCCAGCGGCGCAGGTGATGAGTGCCTGGGCGTCGCGACGCTCAAGAGGAGCCAACCCAACCCGACGAAAGGCGCGGTGTAGGCGGGCAGGCATTGAAAGCCCCGAGCGCGCTTGAGCCATTGTTCGGTGAGGATCGTGCTCAGGCCAGCGCACGCGATGATCAGTGGTGGCAGCATGGCCGACCAGGGGAATTGCAGGCTGATCAACAGCCCGAGCAAGACCCCGTTGTAACTGTAGAGGCCGGCCTGACGATCTGCCTTGGCATAACCGCGACGTTGCGCGGTGAGCAACCCGGCGACGCCGCCCAGCAACGCACCGCCGAGCAACGCTGGCGCTGTAAACAAGATGGCTAACAGGCACAGAAGACCGCACAGCGGATGACGCTGGAGGTAAATCTGACTGAAACCGTTGAGCAGGGCCGTGGCCCAGTCGGGGCAGTGGGTGTTGAAATGGTTGGCCGGCATGATGGGGTCTGGAGGCAGAGGGAAATCAAAGCGCTTGCACAAACTCTGTGGCGAGGGAGCTTGCTCCCGCTGGGCCGTGAAGCGGCCCCGAATCCGGTGAATGCGGTTTCTCTGTGGAACCCGTCATGCCGAAAGACGACTGCTTCGCAGCCGAGCGGGAGCAAGCTCCCTCGCCACAGGAGGGCGTTCGTTAGATCAAGGTTTCTATTCGCAGCGAGTTAGTCGACCCCGGCTGACCGAACGGCACACCCGCGGTGATCAGCAGCGTATCGCCGCGTTTGGCCATGCCTTGTGCCTGGGCTATTTCCAGGGCGGTGGAGCAGACCTCATCGACCTGGCGCAAACGATCATTGACCACCGAGTGCACGCCCCACGTCACGCTCAGGCGTCGTGCGGTTGAAAGGTTCGGCGTCAAGTTGAGAATCGGCACCGCGGGCCGTTCACGTGCCGCCCGCAGGCTCGAACTGCCGGACTCGCTGTAGTTCACCAGCACCGCCACCGGCAGGATGTTGCTGATCCGCCGGATCGCACAACTGATGGCGTCCGAGGTAGTGGCTTCGGCTTTCGGCCGGCTCACATCCAGTTGCGCCTGGTAATCCGGACCGTTTTCGACTTGGCGGATGATCTTGCTCATCATCTGCACGGCTTCGAGCGGGTACTCGCCGGACGCGGTTTCTGCCGACAGCATCACCGCGTCGGCGCCTTCGGCCACGGCGTTGGCGACATCGGTGACCTCGGCGCGGGTCGGTGTCGGGGAGAACCGCATCGACTCCAGCATCTGGGTCGCGACCACCACCGGTTTGCCGAGCTGGCGGCAAGTACTGATGATGTCTTTCTGGATGTGCGGCACGCTCTCGGCCGGCACTTCCACGCCCAGATCGCCACGGGCGACCATGATCGCGTCACTCAACTCGGCGATTTCGCGCAGTTGCTCGACGGCGGACGGTTTTTCGATTTTCGCCATCAAAAAGGCCTTGTCGCCGATCAGTGCGCGGGCCTCGTGAATGTCCTCGGGGCGCTGCACAAACGACAGCGCGACCCAATCCACACCCAGCTCAAGACCGAAGCTCAGGTCGCGACGATCCTTGGCCGTCAGCGGGCTGAGGTCGAGCACCGCTTGCGGCACATTCACGCCTTTGCGGTCGGACAACTCACCGCCATTGAGCACGGTGGTGTCGATGGCATCGCTGTGTTTGGTGATGACCCGCAGGCGCAATTTGCCGTCGTCCAGCAGCAGGTCCATGCCGGGTGTCAGCGCGGCAATGATTTGCGGGTGGGGCAGGTTGGCCCGGTGTTGATCGCCCGGCGTGCTGTCCAGGTCCAGGCGAAACGCCTGGCCGCGCACCAGTTGTACCTTGCCTTCGGCAAAGGTGCCGACGCGTAGTTTCGGGCCTTGCAGGTCCATCAGAATGCCCAGCGGGTAGTTGAGTTGACGCTCGACGTCGCGAATCCACTGGTAGCGCTGCGCGTGGTCGGCGTGATTGCCGTGGCTGAAGTTCAGGCGAAAGATGTTCACCCCGGCTTCCACCAGTTCACGGATGTCGTCGATCCCGTCGGTGGCGGGGCCCAGGGTGGCGAGGATTTTGACCTTTTTATCAGGCGTCATTGTCAGGGCTCTCGAGAATCAGGATGGCACGGAAGTCGTTGACGTTGGTGCGCGTCGGCTCGGTGATGATCAAGTCGTCGAGCGCCGCGAAGTAGCCATAGCCATTGTTGTTGTCCAGCTCATCGCTGGCGCTCAACCCGAGGGCGGCGGCGCGGGCGTAGCTGCTTGGGGTCATGATTGCGCCGGCGTTGTCTTCGGAGCCGTCGATGCCGTCGGTATCACCGGCCATGGCGTACACGCCCGGCAGGCCCTTGAGGTTGTCGGTCAGGCTCAGCAGGAACTCGGCGTTGCGCCCGCCACGGCCATCGCCGCGCAAGGTGACGGTGGTTTCACCGCCGGAGAGAATCACGCAGGGCGCCGCCAGTGGCTGGCCGTGCAGCACGACCTGACGGGCGATGCCGGCGTGGACTTTCGCCACTTCCCGGGACTCGCCTTCCAGGTCGCCGAGGATCAGCGGGCTGAAACCGGCCTGACGGGCTTTCACCGCCGCGGCTTCAAGGGACTGCTGAGGGCGGGCAATCAGTTGGAAATGATTGCGGGCCAGGCTCGGGTCGCCGGGTTTCACGGTTTCCGATTCGGGGTTTTGCAACCAGGCGCGCACCGATGCGGGAGTCTCGATGGCGTAGCGCTTGAGGATCGCCAGGGCTTCGGCCGACGTGCTGGGGTCTGCCACGGTCGGGCCGGAGGCGATCACGGTGGCGAGGTCGCCCGGCACATCGGAAATCGCATAGGTGTAAACCGTCGCGGGCCAGCAGGCTTTGCCGAGGCGGCCACCCTTGATGGCTGAAAGGTGTTTGCGCACACAGTTCATTTCGCCGATGGTCGCGCCGCTGCGCAGCAAGGCTTTGTTGATCGCCTGCTTGTCGGCCAGGGTAATGCCTGCGGCGGGCAATGCCAGCAGGGCTGAACCGCCGCCCGAGAGCAGGAAGATCACGCGGTCGTCTTCGGTCAGGTTGCTGACCCGCTCCAGCACCCGTTTGGCCACGGCCAGGCCTGCCGCGTCAGGCACCGGGTGGGCGGCTTCGACCACTTCGATTTTCTCGCAGGGAGCGCCGTGGCCGTAGCGGGTGACGACCAGCCCGGACACTTCGCCCTGCCAGCAGCGCTCGACCACTTGGGCCATGGCGGCAGCGGCCTTGCCGGCGCCGATGACGATCACACGACCGCTGCGGTCTTTGGGTAAATGGGCTTCGAGCACGTGTTGCGGGTGGGCGGCGTCGATGGCTGTAGCAAACAGCTCGCGCAGGAATTGTTGCGGATCGACCGACATGGCAGGCTCCCGGAATTCTTGTTATTTGAAGGGCAACTCGGTCCTGTGGGAGCGGGCTTGCTCGCGAAGAGGCCCTGACATTCAACATCTATGTTGACTGTTCCACCGCTTTCGCGAGCAAGCCCGCTCCCACAGGTTTTGTGCTGGTTTTATTTATCGCGAATCGAGAAATTCGCCATGTGTTCCAAGCCCTTGATCAGCGCCGAGTGGTCCCAGTGGCTGCCGCCGATGGCCGCGCAGGTGCTGAACACTTGCTGGGTGCCGGCGGTGTTGGGCAGGTTGATGCCCAGCTCGCGTGCGCCGGCCAGTGCCAGGTTGAGGTCCTTCTGGTGCAGGCTGATGCGAAAGCCTGGATCGAACGTGCCTTTGATCATGCGTTCGCCATGGACCTCAAGGATCTTCGACGAAGCGAAGCCGCCCATCAGCGCCTCACGGACCTTGGCCGGATCGGCACCGTTTTTCGAGGCGAACAGCAGCGCTTCGGCCACGGCCTGGATGTTCAGGGCAACGATGATCTGGTTCGCCACTTTCGCGGTTTGACCGTCGCCGTTTCCGCCAACCAGGGTGATGTTCTTGCCCATGCTCTGGAACAGTGGCAGGGCGCGTTCGAAGGCCGAGTTGTCGCCGCCGACCATGATGCTCAGGGTCGCCGCCTTGGCGCCGACTTCACCACCAGACACCGGGGCGTCGAGGTAGTGCGCGCCTTTGGCGTTGATCTTCGCTGCAAAAGCTTTGGTCGCGGTGGGCGAGATCGAACTCATGTCGATCACCACTTTGCCCGGGCCGACACCGGCTGCAATGCCGTCGGCGCGGAACAGCACATCGTCGACCTGCGGGGTGTCCGGCACCATGATGATGATGAACTCGGCTTCCTGGGCGACTTCTTTCGGGTTCGTCAGCGCGACCGCGCCCGCGGCGATCAGGTCTGCCGGGGCGGCATCGTGATGCGCCGACAGGAACAGGCTGTGACCGGCTTTCTGCAGGTTCAACGCCATTGGGTGGCCCATGATGCCGGTGCCGATAAATCCGATTTTAGCCATGAGAAAGTCCTCTTGTTTTTATTGCTGCTTCAAGCAAATGGGGGGGCGGCTTTTGGTGGGAGCGGGCTTGCTCGCGAAGGCGGTGTATCAGTCGACATCAGTTCTGAATGTCGGACCGCTTTCGCGAGCAAGCCCGCTCCCACAGGGACTGCGTCAGATCGCGTTATGGGTTTTCAACCAGCCCAGGCCTGCTTCGGTGGTGGTCAGCGGTTTGTACTCGCAGCCGACCCAACCCTGATACCCGATACGGTCCAGGTGTTCGAACAGGAAGCGGTAGTTGATTTCGCCAGTGCCCGGCTCATTGCGGCCCGGGTTGTCGGCGAGCTGGATGTGGTTGATGTCGCCCAGGTACGTCGCCATGGTCCGGGCCAGGTCGCCCTCCATGATTTGCATGTGGTAGATGTCGTATTGCAGGAACAGGTTGGCGCTGCCCACCTGCTCGCGAATCGACAGGGCCTGAGCGGTGTTGTTCAGGTAGAAGCCCGGGATGTCGCGGGTGTTGATGGCTTCCATCACCAGTTTGATGCCTGCCGCTTGCAGCGTGTCGGCGGCGTACTTGAGGTTGGCGACAAAGGTTTTTTCTAGCGTGGCGTCGTCCACCCCTTGGGGGCGAATACCGGCCAGGCAGTTGACCTGGGTGTTGCCCAGCACATGCGCATAAGCGATGGCCAGGTTCACGCCGGCGCGGAACTCTTCCACCCGGTCCGGGTGGCAGGCGATCCCGCGTTCACCCTTGGCCCAGTCACCGGCTGGCAGGTTGAACAGCACTTGGGTCAGGCCGTTGGCATCGAGTTTGGCCTTGATGTCGGCGGAACTGAAATCGTAGGGGAACAGGTATTCGACACCACTGAAGCCGGCCTTGGCGGCCGCCTCGAAGCGGGCAAGAAAATCCTGTTCGGTGAACAGCATGGACAGGTTGGCTGCGAAACGCGGCATGGTGGTCTCCTAAAACAAATTGGCTGATACAACGCGATCAGTCCCCTCTCCTGGGGGAGAGGGTTAGGGTGAGGGGGGAATCAGGGTTGGCCCCGAACTCCCCGAACGGCACAAAACCGCTCCCTCACCCCAGCCCTCTCCCAGAGGGAGAGGGGGCTAAAAACCAAATCAATCGAGCAACGAAATTGCCGTCGGCGCATCATTGCCGACCAGCGCCAGGTCTTCGAATTCGTTGACGGCGTTGATCTCGGTGCCCATGGAAATGTTGGTCACGCGCTCCAGGATAATCTCGACGATCACCGGCACCTTGAACTCCTGAATCAGCGCTTCGGCCTTGCGCAGGGCGGGGGCGATGTCAGCCGGTTCGAACACGCGCAGGGCCTTGCAGCCCAGGCCTTCGGCAACCGCCACGTGGTCAACCCCGTAACCGTTGAGCTCTGGTGCGTTGAGGTTGTCGAAGGACAACTGCACGCAGTAATCCATCTCGAAACCGCGCTGCGCCTGGCGGATCAGCCCCAGGTACGAATTGTTCACCACGACGTGGATGTACGGCAGTTTGAACTGCGCGCCCACCGCGAGTTCTTCGATCATGAACTGGAAGTCGTAGTCGCCCGAGAGTGCCACGACCTTGCGGTTCGGGTCAGCCTTGACCACGCCCAGCGCGGCCGGAATGGTCCAGCCCAAAGGGCCTGCCTGACCGCAGTTGATCCAGTGGCGCGGTTTGTAGACGTGCAGGAACTGCGCGCCGGCAATCTGCGACAGGCCGATGGTGCTGACGTAGCAGGTGTCTTTGCCGAACACCTTGTTCATCTCTTCGTACACGCGCTGCGGTTTGACCGGCACGTTGTCGAAGTGAGTCTTGCGGTGCAGGTTGGCCTTGCGCTGCTGGCAGTCTTTGAGCCAGGCGCTGCGGTCTTTCAGCTTGCCGGCAGCTTTCCATTCGCGGGCGACTTCGATGAACATTTCCAGTGCCGCGCCTGCGTCGGACACGATGCCCTGGTCCGGGGTGAACACGCGGCCGATCTGGGTCGGTTCGATGTCGACGTGAATGAACTTGCGGCCTTCGGTGTACACCTCGACCGAGCCGGTGTGACGGTTGGCCCAACGGTTGCCGACGCCCAACACTACGTCGGATTTGAGCATCGTTGCGTTGCCGTAGCGGTGCGACGTCTGCAAGCCGACCATGCCGACCATCAGCGGGTGATCGTCCGGGATCGTGCCCCAGCCCATCAGGGTCGGGATCACCGGGATGCCGGTCAGTTCGGCAAACTCCACCAGCAGGTCGCTGGCATTGGCATTGATGATGCCGCCACCGGCCACCAGCAATGGGCGCTGGGCCTGATCGAGCAGGGCCAGGGCTTTTTCAACTTGCTTGCGGGTGGCTGCAGGTTTGGCCAGTGGCAGCGGTTCGTAAGCGTCGATGTCAAATTCGATCTCGGCCATTTGCACGTCGAATGGCAGGTCGATCAGCACCGGGCCTGGGCGGCCCGAGCGCATTTCATAAAAGGCTTTCTGGAACGCATAAGGCACCTGGCCTGGCTCCAGAACAGTGGTCGCCCATTTGGTCACGGGTTTGACGATGCTGGTGATATCGACAGCCTGGAAGTCTTCCTTGTGCAGGCGGGCCCGTGGTGCTTGCCCGGTGATGCAGAGAATCGGGATCGAGTCGGCCGAAGCGCTGTAGAGCCCGGTGACCATGTCGGTGCCGGCCGGGCCGGAGGTGCCGATGCACACGCCGATGTTGCCGGCCTTGGTGCGGGTGTAGCCCTCGGCCATGTGCGAGGCGCCTTCAACGTGGCGAGCGAGGACGTGATCGATGCCGCCGACCTTTTGCAGGGCGCAGTACAGCGGGTTGATCGCGGCACCAGGGATGCCAAAAGCGGTATCAACCCCTTCGCGGCGCATCACCAGAACGGCGGCCTCGATTGCTCTCATTTTGCTCATTATTTTGTGCCTCTTACGTTTTGTAATTGTATACAAGTGGCTGTTGTGCGGAGTGTATTCATGCGCAATGGCGCAGGTCAATCCATTTTATTGCGTCGCTGTTTCATTCGTCGGAAGCCTGAAACACTGTGGCTTTTCGTCGCGCGAGGCGCTTTGTTGTAAATATTGTATACAAAACAATAGTTCATTGTGTTCTATTTGGCGTGTGGGCCTTCTCAACGAAAAAACCCAAAAGGCTTTCCCATCACACAATAAGGACGGCACCCATGAGCGCTTTAACCTTGAAAGTCGCAGTCAGCCTGACCGGTCGGGCCATTGTTGCGGGGCGCAAGATCGCTGCGGCACCGCTGACGGTTGCGGTATTGGATGCGGGCGGGCATTTGTTGAGCCTGCAACGCGAAGACGGCGCCAGCCTGTTGCGCCCTCAGATCGCCATCGGCAAGGCCTGGGGCGCGGTTGCGCTGGGCAAGGGCTCGCGGTTGCTGGCACTCGACGCGCAACAGCGTCCGGCGTTTATCGCGGCGTTGAACAGCCTGGGGCAGGGCAGCGTGGTGCCCGCGCCGGGCGGGGTGTTGATTCGGGATCAGGACGGGGTGGTGCTGGGGGCCATCGGCATCAGCGGCGATACCTCGGACATTGACGAGCAATGCGCAATCAGCGCGATTGAAGCGCAGGGGTTGCGGGCGGATGCGGGTGTTACTGCCTGATCTTCAGCGCCTGATCTACCGCCTTCGCGATCAAGCCCGCTCCCACAATGGTTCGGTGGTGGACACAAAATGTCTGAACACCACAGATCAAGTGTGGGAGCGGGCTTGCTCGCGAAGGCAATCTTTCAGACACATCCAGCTAAAGTCTGAATCTCCAGTCGGCATTCACAGGTCTAGCCTTCTTCATGACTGAATCATGAGGAGGGGCGAAGGAATGCCCGAGCTATCAGCTTCACATCGCCTGCGTATCGGCCGTTTTGCACAGCGAAACCGAATCTACCTACTGACCGTCAACACGCTTAAGCGGGAACCTGTGTTCAGGGATTACTCCCTTGGAAGGATGGTCGTACAGCAATTCAGGCAGGCGCAGAACGAAGGGTTTATCGACTCATTGGCCTGGGTTGTAATGCCTGATCATTTTCATTGGCTTGTCCAACTGCCAAAAGGATCGTTGGGTCAATTGATGTGCCAGACGAAATCCTTAAGTACCCGATCAATCAACTCAGCGACCGGCAGAGCGGGCAGTCTCTGGCAGCAGAGTTTTCACGATCATGCGCTGCGCCAGGAAGACAGTTTGCTCAGTGTGGCCCGGTACGTTGTGGCTAACCCATTGCGGGCAGGGTTGGTCGAGCGGCTGGGCGATTATCCGTTGTGGGATGCGATTTGGGTTTGATCCGGCACTGAGTTGCCCCGTTCGCGAGCAAGCCCGCTCCCACAAGGGATTTGTGAACACAGGAGATCCAATGTGGGAGCGGGCTTGCTCGCGAAGGAGGGCGGCTCGGTCTATCAGTCCGGCTCACAGCCCTTGAGCACCAGGCGAATGATGGTCTGCGCCGCGGCTTCGTAGTCGCTTTCATCCAGTTTGGTCTTGCCGGTGACGACGGAGATCTGCCAGTCGAAGTCGGCGTAGGTCTGGGTTGCGGCCCAGATGCTGAACATCAGGTGGTTAGGGTCGATGGGGGCGATCTGGCCGCGGTCGATCCAGGTCTGGATGCAGTCGATGTTGTGCTTGGCCTGGGCATTGAGCTGCTCGACCTGATCGGCGCTCAAGTGTGGCGCGCCGTGCATGATCTCGCTGGCGAACACCTTGGAGGCGAACGGCAAATCACGCGAGATGCAGATTTTCGAGCGGATGTAGGCGCTCAGGACTTCGCTGGGCACGCCCTCGGCGTTGAACGGCGTCGAGGCCGCAAGAATCGGCTCGATGATGCTTTCCAGCACCTCTCGGTAGAGGTTTTCCTTGGATTTGAAGTAGTAGTAGACGTTGGGCTTGGGCAGCCCCGCCTTGGCCGCGATGTCACTGGTTTTGGTCGCAGCGAAGCCCTTGTCGGCAAATTCCTCACTGGCGGCACGCAGGATCAGTTCTTTATTGCGCTCGCGGATAGTGCTCATAAACCAGGTGATTCCTTGCCTGTTCTGGCGGTTGCGCATGGTAGCACCGGCCTTGCGCGGGGCTCAAGAATGCCCACGCCACGGCCTGTCGCGGTATGCTGCGCACCATTCAAACCCGAAGGAAACCATGATCCATGGCTGGTAGCAGTTTGCTGGTGCTGATCGACGATATCGCCGCCGTTCTCGACGATGTGGCCCTGATGACCAAAATGGCGGCGAAAAAGACCGCTGGCGTACTCGGCGACGACCTGGCGCTTAATGCCCAGCAGGTGTCGGGCGTGCGTGCCGAGCGGGAAATTCCGGTGGTTTGGGCGGTGGCCAAGGGCTCGTTCCGCAACAAACTGATCCTGGTGCCGTCGGCGTTGGCCATCAGCGCATTCGTGCCGTGGCTGGTGACGCCGCTGTTGATGGTCGGCGGCGCGTATCTGTGTTTCGAAGGCTTCGAAAAACTGGCGCACAAGTTCCTCCACAGTAAAGCTGAGGATCAGGCCGAACACGCTCAATTGGTCGAGGCGGTGGCTGACCCTGCAACCGATCTGGTGGCCTTTGAAAAAGACAAGATCAAGGGCGCGGTGCGTACCGACTTCATCCTTTCGGCTGAGATCATCGCCATCACCCTGGGCACCGTGGCGGGTGCTTCGCTGACCCAGCAAGTCATTGTGTTGTCGGGCATCGCGATCGTCATGACCGTCGGGGTTTATGGATTGGTGGCCGGCATCGTCAAGCTCGATGACCTGGGCCTGTGGTTGACCCGGAAGCCTGGGCAACTGGCGAAAAAGGTCGGCAGCGCAATCCTGCATGCCGCGCCTTACATGATGAAAAGCCTCTCGGTGATTGGTACTGCGGCCATGTTCCTGGTGGGCGGCGGGATTCTCACCCATGGCGTACCGGTGGTTCATCACTGGATCGAAGGCGTGAGCCAGAGCGCTGCCGGTTTCTCCTGGATCGTGCCGAGCCTGCTGAACGCGGTCGCGGGGATTGTTGCAGGTGCCGTGGTATTGGCCGGCGTCATGCTGGCGAGCAAGGTCTGGAAGTCAGTGAAAGGTTAAAACCCTGTGGGGGCGGTGAATGTGAAGCCGCCTTCGTCGGATCGCCGCCCGGAGCAAGCCCACATTTGATTGGCGGTGTGTATGAAAAAGGCCATTCGAGGCGAATCGAATGGCCTTTTTTGTTGCCCGCTGAATGCCTTACTCGGCGATCTGCAACTTGCGTGCTTCGGTGTACACGTAGCGCACCTTTTCGTACTCGAAGGGTGAGTTCGTCTGGCCGTAGCGGAAGGTCATCTGGTAGCGCTTGTCGATACTGCGCAGGGCCCAGATTTCCGGGTGGTTGCTGCTGACTTCGGCAACGTTGAGGAAGTTGATGGCTGACTCTGCGCTGTAGTCGAACACCAGGCCGCCTGTGTCGCGCAGGTTGGACGGGCCGAGAATCGGCAACACCAGATAGGCGCCGCCCGGTACACCGTAAAAGCCCAGGGTCTGGCCGAAGTCTTCGCTTTGGCGGGGCACGCCCATGGCGGTCGCCGGGTCCCACAGGCCGGCAACGCCAAGGGTGGTGTTGAGCAGCAGGCGGGCGGTGATGTCCAGTGAGCGCTGGCCTTTGAACTGAAGCAGGCTGTTGACCAGGTTTGGCACGTCGCCCAGGTTGTTGAAGAAGTTGCTGACCCCGGTGCGCAGGAAGCTTGGGGTAACGTAGCGATAACCGTCGACCACTGGCAGGAACACCCATTGATCGAAGCGATAGTTGAAGTGATAGACCCGGCGGTTCCACGATTCCAGCGGGTCATACACGTTCAACGCATTCAGGGTCGAGCGTTCGAACTCGCGCTGGTCCAGCCCAGGGTTGAACTTGAGTTTGCTCAAGGGCTCGGTGAAGCCGTCCGGGTCAGTCACTGTGGGGGCGTTGGCCTTGCTGTTGTCGGCGTTGGCGTAACCTGCGCAGAGCAGCGCGGCGATCAGCAGTAAATGTTTAGCCACGGAAGAACTCCAGCATGGCGTCGCTGTTGACGCGATAGTTGAGGTTGCCGCAATGGCCACCGTGCGGGTAGACCGTCAGGCGGTCACCAAAAGTCTTGCGCAGGAAACCCAGGTCGCCAGGGCCGAGGATCACGTCGTCGGCGTTGTGCATGACCGCGATTTTCGGGCTGCCGTGCAGGTAGTCCTTCAGTGCGTAGAGGCTGGCCTGGTCGATCAGTTGCAAGATGCTGCCGCCGTCGGTGCGTGCGCGCCACATCGGGATCACTTGTTCGGTCAGGTAGCAGTCGAAATCGCATTGCAGCGCCCGCTTGAGAAACGGCGTCATGCTGGTGCCTTCGGTGATCGGGTACTTGGGCGGGATGATCAGGCCGCGACGGTTGATCAGGTCCGAGGTAAAGGCAATGTCCGCTGCTGAAAAGCGGAACGAGGTGCCGATCAGCATGGCCATCTGTTCGTTGGTCAGGTGCTGTTTGGACTGCTGGAAGTCGTAGAGCAGGGCATCGTTGAGGTCGATGTAGCCTTTTTGCTGGAAGTAGCGGGTCAGCTTGTTCAGTACCAGTTCGTAGAACGTGGTGCTGTTGTTGATGCCTTTGACTTCCGTTTGTACCAGCTTGTCCAGGTTGGTGATGGACGTGTAGAGGTTGACCGGCGGGTTGAGCAGCAGGACTTTCTTGAAGTTGAAGCTGCGTCGGGTTTCGTCCAGATGGGCGACAAATGCCGCATCCAGCGCGCCGAGGCTGTAGCCCGTCAGGTAGTAATCGGTCACTGGCAGTTTCGGGTGCTGCGCCCGCACGGCCTGCATCACCCGATACATGTCCTCGGCGTCTTCCTTGGTCACGCCTGGCGTGGCGAAGCGCGACGCGGCACTGATGAAGTCGAAGCTGGTGGGCGACGACAGTTGCACTACATGATAGCCAGCCTTGTAGTAGAGCTTTTTCAGGTATTCGTTGTGGCTGCTGTCATAGCGGGCGCCAGTGCCGGCAATCAGGAAAATCAGCGGTGCGGCGTGATCCTGTCGGGCCATGCGGTAGGTGAGTTTTTTCACCGCCCAGAAATTGTCCGGGAGAATGAATTCACGCTCCGGGCGCACATTCAGGCTGTAGTCCGACTGACTGATCTGGTCATTGGTCGGCAAGTCTGGCCGCAGGTCCGGCGGTGTGGTGGCGATGGTCGCCTCGAACGGGTTGGTCAGGGGATAGCCATAACTGGCGGCGTCGATATCCGCCGCCAGTGCGGACGCACTCAAGATAAGGCCGCCTATCAAGGCAGCAAAGCGCAAGGAACGGAGCATGACTAAATCCCTTAGAGGAAGGTGCCGAGTGAGGTTCGCAGGCTATGACCATCGCACGTACGCCAAAGTGCCATGCGGCGGCACCAAACAGGCGTGAATCGAGGGTAATAGTAGACGGACGATACACTTTGCAGCCGTTTGATGACCACTTATCTGCCGAACTCGCTTGCTTACCGCTGTCGGGCGATTAAGCTGGGCGCCGTTTTCGTCTATCGGAGTGCCCCATGTCCCGCCGTTTGCCTGTGATGTTGCTGCTCGTTCTCCTGCCACTGTGGCTGGCCGCCAGTTATGGCGTGCGTTATGGCTTTATGGAGGATGCTCAATGGGTCGGCATATGCGTCGATGAGGCAAGCCGTTGGGAATGTCAGGTGCGCTCGAACCTGGGCCTCATGATTCACTTCAAAGTGTTGGGCTGGGCGGCGCTGGCGACGGCGATGGTCGGCTTTGTGCTGCCGGGTCGTGCAGGCTGGGGGTTGGCGGTGTTGGGGCTGGTGTTCGGTATCCCGGCGCTGGCGTTGTACAACACCACGTTTGCGGTGTTTGCGCTGGTGATTGCGGCGTTGCGTCTGGTCAGGGCTTCTCGTAGCGCCTGATAAATAGCCTTCGCGAGCAAGCCCGTTCCCACACTTGATCTCGGTCGTTCACATAATTTGTGTACACAGATGATCCAGTGTGGGAGTGAGCCTGCTCCGGGCGGCGATCCGACGAAGAGGCCAGTGGCGCTGAAGATCAGCCCTTGCGAACCCGCAAGCTGCGCCACATCGCGGCAACCATCAAGACACTTACCAGCGCCCAACCCCAGGCTTGTTGATTCAGCAAGCCTTCGCGGTATAGCTGCGGGGCAATGCCGGCGCCGACAATGAACGTCAGCATCGCAATTTCACGACGCGGCACGTTGACCGGGCGGCACAGGTAAACCAGTGCCGGCAGCAGCAGGGCCGCGCTCGGGAAGCTGCGATAGCGTGGGTCGAACACCAACTCAAGCATCATCACTGCCGCCGCGAAACCTGCGGCTGCCAGCAGCCAGCCAGCCCGACGCTCCAGGGCATTGAAGGCGCGTTCGCGCCAACCGGTTTTGCTGCTCAGGGTCAGCGCGGCGTGGGCCAGCACCAACAGGTTTAGTGCGACCAACAAGCCGGCCCAGAGCCATTCGCCGGTAAAACGCGTGGTAACGCGCACCAGTTCGCCCCAGGCACCGATAGAGCACGCCGCCACTGCGCCGAGCAGTGGCAACACCAGCGCCGCACGGGTGGTGCGTACGCGGCCGCCGAGGATCAGCGTACCCAGCATGATCAGCGCGCCAATGCCCAGCCATTGTGGCCAGAGCGGCAGGTTCGATACAGGGCCGGCGAGTATGCCTTTGTCCTGGCGGTCTGCATCGAACAGCCCCCAGTACCCACCGACCGCACCTTCACTGGCGCGTTTCCACGGTTGGTCGAACGCTTCGATCAGGTTGTAGTGCCAGCCTTGTTGTTCGGCCATGGCGACAAAGCCGCGAATGAACTTGGCCTCGTTGACCCGGCTAGGCAGGGCGGTTTCGCGTTGGCGACCTTCGCTCGGCCAGCCTGTTTCACCAATCATCACGTCTTTGGGGGCGAAGCGGTTGCCAAACACCTGGCGCACTTCGGCGACGTGGTGCAGCGCGGCGTCGATGTTCGAGGGGTCATCTTCCCAATACGGCAGCAAGTGAATGGTCAGGAAATCCACCGCCGGGGCGATTTCCGGGTGCTTGAGCCAGAACTCCCATACATCGGCGTAGGTCACCGGTTGTTTGACGTGGCTTTTGACGTGGTGGATCAGTTTGGCCAGTTGCGGGCCGGTGACTTCCTTGCGCAGCAGGGTTTCGTTGCCGACGATCACCGAAGTGACCACGTCCGCGTTGGCATTGGCCGAGGCGATCAGCAGTTCGACTTCCTTGGCGGTGTCCACCGGGTTGTTGTTGACCCAGGCGCCGATCATCAGCTTCAAGCCGTGCTTGCGCGCCAGGTCCGGCAGGGCTTCCAGGCCGGTCATGGAGTAAGTGCGGATGCACTCGAAACGGGTCGACAGCAACGCGAGGTCCGCGTCCATGCGTTCGGGGCGCAACGTGAACGGCTGGTCGAACGGCGATTGGTCCTTGTCGAACGGGGTGTAGGAGGCGCACTGCAACTTATGCGAAGCGCTGGCCACGTCCGGCAGCAGCACTGGTTGGCCGAGGCCGTACCAGAAACCACCGAGGGCGAACACGCCCAGCAGGCAGGCGAACAGATAAGCAAAAAAAGGGAAGCGGGTGTTGGCGGGCATGGTCAGGCCGTCTGGGAGCAAAGCCGCGCATCTTACCTGCATTTGCCATGTGCTTGGTGGGCTGCATGATTTTGACATGCAAAGTTCGGGCGGGAATTGTCAGGGTATTTTTCAAGGTCGCGGTTGCTGGCGTTCTGATGTCGTTTCTCGGTGCATCGAGGTCGCTGGCAGAGCAGGTCACGGCGGTCGTCAGGTTGATTATCCAAGCATCAGTACTCCGCTGATGTTCGAGCGAGTTTGCGGTGAGGCGTGATGGGGGCGCCGGTGGCCACGCGGGCCGCCATATAACAATACGTTGACGCCGCTCGGCACCCGTCGGGCGCAGCACTTTCGGGGAAGTAACGATGAAGATGCGACGACTCTTAGGCGCAGGTGCCGCTCTGGTGCTTGCGATGGGCTCCACATTCGCCAACGCCGACAGTAAAACCCTGAGCATCGGCTATGTCGACGGTTGGTCCGACAGCGTGGCGACCACTCATGTGGCGGCCGAAGTCATCAAGCAGAAACTCGGTTATGACGTGAAGCTGCAAGCGGTTGCCACCGGGATCATGTGGCAGGGCGTGGCCACCGGCAAACTCGACGCCATGCTGTCAGCCTGGCTGCCGGTGACACACGGTGAATACTGGGCCAAGAACAAGGACAAGGTGGTCGACTACGGCCCGAACTTCAAGGACGCCAAGATCGGCTTGATCGTGCCGGAGTACGTCAAGGCCAAGTCCATTGCCGACCTGAAGGACGACACCAGCTTCAAGAGCAAAATTGTCGGCATCGACGCCGGTTCAGGCGTGATGCTCAAGACCGATCAGGCGATCAAGGATTACGGCCTCGATTACAAACTGCAGGCCAGTTCCGGCGCGGCGATGATTGCCGAACTGACTCGGGCGGAAGAGAAAAACGAATCCATCGCCGTCACCGGTTGGGTGCCGCACTGGATGTTCGCCAAGTGGAAACTGCGTTTCCTTGACGATCCAAAAGGCGTTTACGGCGCGGCAGAGACCGTAAACAGCATCGGCAGCAAAGGCCTGGAGAAAAAAGCACCGGAAGTGGCGAAGTTCCTGCACAACTTCCAGTGGGCGTCGAAAGACGAAATCGGCGAAGTCATGCTGGCGATCCAGGACGGCGCCAAGCCTGAAGTTGCTGCCAAGGATTGGGTGGCCAAACACCCGGAGCGCGTGGCCGAGTGGATCAAATGATTTGAGCTGACGTGTCTGGTCAGCACCTCTGAAGGCCGCTTGGCATAACCGCCAAGCGGCCTTTTGCTTTCCCTTGTGGGAGCGGGCTTGCTCGCGAAAGCGGTGTGTCAGGCAACTTGATGCCAACTGATACTCCCTCTTCGCGAGCAAGCCCGCTCCCACATTGGTTTCAGTGTCTGCTGGAAAATGGCGATTCTGTCATGTCGTTCTACTACTAAGGTCGTCTGGAACCTCTCCTTCAGCCGCATGAAAGTGGATACGTTCCAACAATAATCTGTGCTGCGAGGATAAAAACAATGAACGACAGCATTTACCTCTCGATTCAAAACAGCCCGCGTTTCAAGGAGCTGGTCAGCAAGAGAGAGCGGTTCGCCTGGATACTCTCGGCGATCATGCTCGGACTTTACTCGGGCTTCATCCTGTTGATTGCCTACGGGCCGCATGTGCTGGGGGCCAAGATCAGCCCCGAGTCATCGATTACCTGGGGTATCCCGATCGGTGTGGGGCTGATTGTGTCGGCCTTCATCCTGACCGCTATCTACGTGCGACGCGCCAACGGCGAATTCGACGACCTGAACAATGCGATTCTCAAGGAGGCTCAGCAATGATCCGGCGTCTATTGGCAGCTCTGGGCATTGCCGCCTTCGCACCGGCCGTTTGGGCGGCCGAGGCACTGACCGGCGAAGTGCACAAACAACCGCTCAACGTTTCGGCGATCCTGATGTTCGTGGTCTTCGTCGGCGCAACGCTGTGCATCACCTACTGGGCGTCCAAGCGCAACAAGTCGGCGGCCGACTACTACGCGGCGGGCGGCAAGATCACCGGTTTCCAGAACGGTCTGGCGATTGCCGGTGACTACATGTCGGCAGCGTCCTTCCTGGGGATTTCCGCGCTGGTATTCACCTCCGGCTACGATGGCCTGATCTACTCGATCGGCTTCCTGGTAGGCTGGCCGATCATCCTGTTCCTGATCGCCGAGCGCCTGCGTAACCTGGGCAAGTACACCTTTGCCGACGTGGCGTCCTACCGCCTTGGGCAAACCCAGATTCGCACACTGTCGGCCTGCGGTTCGCTGGTGGTGGTGGCGTTCTACCTGATCGCGCAAATGGTCGGTGCCGGCAAGCTGATTCAACTGCTGTTCGGCCTCGATTACCACGTAGCGGTGATCCTGGTCGGCATCCTGATGTGCCTGTACGTGCTGTTCGGCGGCATGCTGGCGACCACCTGGGTGCAAATCATCAAGGCTGTGCTGCTGCTGTCCGGCGCATCGTTCATGGCGCTGATGGTGATGAAACACGTCAACTTCGACTTCAACATGCTGTTCTCCGAGGCGATCAAGGTTCACCCCAAAGGTGAGGCGATCATGAGCCCGGGCGGCCTGGTGAAAGATCCGATTTCGGCGTTCTCGCTGGGGCTGGCGCTGATGTTTGGTACCGCGGGCCTGCCGCACATCCTGATGCGTTTCTTTACCGTGAGTGACGCTAAAGAAGCGCGCAAGAGCGTGCTGTACGCCACGGGTTTCATCGGCTACTTCTACATCCTGACCTTCATCATCGGCTTTGGCGCGATCCTGCTGGTCAGCACCAATCCGGCGTTCAAAGATGCGGCTGGCGCGCTGTTGGGTGGCAACAACATGGCGGCGGTGCACCTGGCTGACGCGGTGGGCGGCAGTATCTTCCTGGGCTTCATCTCGGCAGTAGCGTTCGCGACCATTCTGGCGGTGGTTGCCGGTCTGACCCTGGCCGGTGCTTCGGCGGTGTCTCACGACCTGTATGCCAGTGTGATCAAGAAGGGCAAGGCCAACGACAAGGACGAAATCCGCGTTTCGAAGATCACCACCGTCGCTCTGGGCGTATTGGCGATTGGTCTGGGCATCCTGTTCGAAAGCCAGAACATCGCGTTCATGGTTGGCCTGGCGTTCTCCATTGCGGCCAGTTGCAACTTCCCGGTGTTGCTGCTTTCCATGTACTGGAAAAAGCTGACCACCCGTGGCGCCATGATTGGCGGCTGGCTGGGTCTGGTCAGTGCGGTGGGCTTGATGGTGTTGGGGCCTACCATCTGGGTGCAGATCCTGCATCACGAGAAGGCGATTTTCCCGTATGAATACCCTGCGCTGTTCTCGATGATCATTGCATTTGTCGGGATCTGGTTCTTCTCGATCACCGACAAGTCGACCGCGGCGGATAACGAGCGGGCGCTGTTCTTCCCGCAGTTCGTTCGTTCACAGACAGGCTTGGGAGCGAGTGGGGCGGTGTCGCACTAAGAGTGGCTAGAAGCTGCAAGCTGAGCTGAAACGAAATGCCCCGGTCGAGAGATCGGGGCATTTTTGTTTGTGCAGGCTTTTGTGTTCTCGGTACTGACGCCTTCGCGGGCAAGCCCGCTCCCACAAGGCTCGAGGCAACCCAGACATTTTGTGTGCGACCGCACATCCTGTGGGAGCGGGCTTGCCCGTGAAGGCGGTGGCTCAGTCACTGCAATACTTGAAATGCGGCACAAATAAAAACGGCCTCTATATTAATAGAGGCCGTTTGCGGTGTTACTTAAGACATTATCGCAAGACAGGTCTTATTTGCGGTCTTCCAGCTTGGTGATGTCACGCGACTCGTAGCCGGTGTACAGCTGGCGCGGACGGCCAATCTTGTAAGGGCTGGAGAGCATTTCTTTCCAGTGGGAGATCCAGCCGACGGTCCGCGCCAGGGCGAAGATCACGGTGAACATGCTGGTTGGAATGCCGATCGCCTTGAGGATGATCCCCGAGTAGAAGTCGACGTTCGGGTACAGCGAGCGTTCGATGAAGTACGGGTCGGTCAGGGCGATCTCTTCCAGGCGCATGGCCAGTTCGAGTTGCGGATCGTTGTTGATCCCCAGTTCCTTCAGGACTTCGTCGCAGGTCTTCTTCATGACGGTGGCGCGTGGATCACGGTTTTTGTAAACCCGGTGACCGAAGCCCATCAGTTTGAATGGATCGTTTTTGTCCTTGGCCTTGGCGATGTACTTGTCGATGTTCGAGACATCGCCAATTTCGTCGAGCATGGTCAATACGGCTTCGTTGGCGCCGCCGTGAGCCGGGCCCCAGAGTGCCGCGATGCCGGCAGCGATACAGGCAAACGGGTTGGCACCCGAAGAGCCTGCCAGGCGTACGGTGGAGGTCGATGCGTTCTGCTCGTGGTCGGCGTGGAGGATGAAGATCCGGTCCATGGCCTTGGCGAGTACCGGGCTGATCGGTTTGATCTCGCACGGGGTGTTGAACATCATGTGCAGGAAGTTCTCCGCGTACGACAGGTCGTTGCGCGGGTACATCATGGGTTGCCCCATGGAGTACTTGTAAACCATTGCTGCCAGGGTCGGCATCTTGGCAACCAGGCGGATCGCGGAGATTTCGCGATGCTGCGGGTTATTGATGTCCAGGGAGTCGTGGTAGAAGGCCGAAAGGGCACCGACTACACCGCACATGACGGCCATTGGGTGGGCGTCGCGACGGAAGCCGTTGAAGAAGGTCTTCAGCTGCTCGTGGACCATGGTGTGGTTCTTCACGGTGCTGACGAACTGGGCCTTCTGTTCTGCGGTCGGCAGTTCGCCGTTGAGCAGCAGGTAGCAGGTTTCCAGGTAGTCCGACTTCTCGGCGAGTTGCTCGATCGGGTAGCCGCGGTGCAGCAGGATGCCATTGTCGCCATCGATGTAGGTAATCTTCGACTCGCAAGAGGCGGTCGACATGAAACCCGGGTCAAAGGTGAAACGGCCCGTGGCCGTCAGGCCCCGTACGTCGATTACATCGGGACCAACGGTGCCGGTTAAAATGGGCAGCTCGACGGGGGCTGCGCCCTCGATGATCAACTGCGCTTTTTTGTCAGCCATGTGGCCTCCTATTTATGCTTGAAATCATCAGACAGACCCCCCACGCAGGGCCCGCACCACTATAGTGAGATAAATTCGAATGTCAATTTGCCTAAAGTCTTGCTCCAGAAGGCTTTAACCGGACTTTTTCCTCGAAATTACCTGCCATTTACGCCTTTTATTCCGCTAACGCAATGAGCTATTAGGGGAAGGTGTTTGCGTTGTCATTAGTAGCCTAACTGTCTATACTCGGCCTCCGACCGCCAGGGGCTTTTGGGCCCGTTTTGATGGGGGTCGCACTCCCTGGGTGGTGGTTACCTGACCAGTGCACTCCCCAACAACTTTGCCCTGATTGTTAGGGGCTCTTCAGTGTGAAAAAAAGCCGTGAATAGCCAACGACCTGTAAACCTAGACCTAAGGACCATCAAACTCCCCATCACCGGCGTAACGTCATTTCTTCACCGTGTTTCCGGCATCATCCTCTTCCTGGGCCTTGGCATCATGCTTTATGCATTGAGCAAATCCCTGGGTTCCGAGGAAGGTTTCGCCGAGGTGAAGGCATGCTTGACCAGTCCGCTGGCCAAATTCGTGGCGTGGGGCCTGCTGTCCGCCTTGCTGTATCACTTGGTGGCCGGTGTACGCCATCTGATCATGGACATGGGCATCGGTGAGACGCTGGAAGGCGGACGACTGGGCTCGAAAATCATTATCGCCGTGTCTGCGGTGCTGATCGTTCTGGCGGGAGTTTGGATATGGTAACCAGCGTTACGAACCTATCGCGTTCGGGCCTCTATGACTGGATGGCACAGCGTGTGTCTGCGGTCGTTCTCGCGGCTTATTTCATCTTCCTGATCGGATACCTCGTTGCGAACCCTGGCATTGGCTACGCCCAATGGCACGAACTGTTCGCAAGCAACTGGATGCGTATTTTCAGTCTGCTGGCCCTGGTGGCCCTGGGCGCTCACGCCTGGGTCGGCATGTGGACCATTGCGACTGACTACCTGACGCCAATGGCGCTGGGCAAGTCGGCGACCGCCGTACGTTTCCTCTTCCAGGCAGTATGCGGCGTTGCGATGTTCGCTTACTTCGTCTGGGGTGTGCAGATTCTCTGGGGTATCTGATTCATGGCTAACATTCCAACGATTTCTTTCGACGCCATCATCATTGGCGGCGGCGGTGCCGGCATGCGCGCAGCGCTGCAACTGGCACAGGGCGGTCACAAGACTGCCGTGATCACCAAGGTTTTCCCGACCCGTTCGCACACTGTATCGGCCCAGGGTGGCATCACCTGCGCCATCGCGTCTGCCGACCCGAACGATGACTGGCGCTGGCACATGTACGATACCGTCAAGGGTTCCGACTACATCGGTGACCAGGACGCTATCGAATACATGTGTCAGGAAGGTCCGGCTGCCGTTTACGAGCTGGACCACATGGGCATGCCGTTCTCGCGTACCGAGCAGGGCCGCATCTACCAGCGTCCGTTCGGCGGTCAGTCGAAGGATTACGGTAAAGGCGGGCAGGCTGCCCGTACGTGCGCCGCTTCCGACCGTACTGGTCACGCGCTGCTGCACACTCTTTATCAGGGCAACCTGAAAGCCGGTACCACGTTCCTGAACGAGTACTACGCTGTCGATCTGGTGAAGAACCAGGAAGGCGCGTTCGTCGGTGTGATCGCGATCTGCATCGAAACCGGTGAAACCACCTACATCCGCGCCAAGGCTACTGTTCTGGCGACCGGTGGTGCAGGTCGTATCTACGCGTCCACCACCAACGCCCTGATCAACACCGGTGACGGCGTCGGCATGGCGCTGCGTGCTGGCGTGCCGGTACAAGACATCGAAATGTGGCAGTTCCACCCGACCGGCATCGCCGGCGCCGGTGTTCTGGTGACTGAAGGTTGCCGTGGTGAAGGCGGTTACCTGATCAATAAGCACGGCGAGCGTTTCATGGAGCGTTATGCTCCGAACGCCAAAGACCTTGCCGGTCGTGACGTTGTTGCCCGCTCGATGGTTAAGGAAATCATCGCTGGTAACGGTTGCGGCCCGAACGGCGACCACGTAATGCTCAAACTCGACCATCTGGGCGAGGAAGTGCTGCACAGCCGTCTGCCAGGCATCTGCGAACTGTCGAAGACGTTCGCTCACGTTGATCCGGTGGTTGCTCCGGTTCCGGTTGTTCCGACTTGCCACTATATGATGGGCGGTGTTCCGACCAACATTCACGGCCAGGCGATCACTCAGAACGCTGAAGGCGTGGACGAGATCATTCATGGTCTGTTCGCTGTGGGCGAAGTGGCTTGCGTATCGGTTCACGGTGCCAACCGTCTGGGCGGCAACTCACTGCTCGACCTGGTGGTATTCGGCCGCGCTGCCGGCCTGCACCTGGAAAAGGCGCTGACCGACGGCATCGAATACGACGACGCTACCGACGCCGACATCGAAGCTGCACTGTCGCGTCTCTCCGCTCTGAACGCGCGTACCGAAGGTGAAGACGTGGCAACCCTGCGTCGCGAGCTGCAAAACTGCATGCAGAACTACTTCGGTGTGTTCCGTACCGGTGAATACATGCAGAAAGGTATCGCCCAGTTGGCTGACCTGCGTGTACGTATCGCCAACGTCAAGATCAACGACAAGTCGCAGGCGTTCAACACTGCGCGTATCGAAGCACTGGAACTGCAGAACCTGCTGGAAGTGGCTGAAGCCACCGCCATCGCTGCCGAAGTACGTAAAGAGTCCCGCGGCGCTCATGCCCGTGAAGACTTCGAAGACCGTGACGACGAAAACTGGCTGTGCCACACCTTGTACTTCCCGGGTGAAAAGCGCGTGACCAAGCGTGCTGTGAACTTCTCGCCGAAGACTGTTCCGACTTTTGAACCTAAGATTCGGACTTATTAAGGGTGGCCGCCATGTTGAAAGTCAGTGTTTATCGTTACAACCCTGATCAGGACGCCGCGCCGTTCATGCAGGAGTTCCAGGTTGATACCGGTGGTAAAGACCTGATGGTGCTGGACGTGCTGGCCCTGATCAAAGAGCAGGACGAAGGTTTCTCCTATCGTCGCTCTTGCCGTGAAGGTGTTTGCGGTTCCGACGGCATGAACATCAACGGCAAGAACGGCCTGGCCTGCGTCACGCCGCTGTCTGCTGTTGTAAAAGGTAACAAGTTGGTTGTTCGTCCACTGCCAGGTTTGCCGGTTATCCGTGACCTGGTTGTCGATATGAGCATCTTCTACAAGCAATACGAGAAGGTGAAGCCTTACCTGCAGAACGACACGCCGGCCCCGGCCATCGAGCGTCTGCAGTCCCCTGAAGAGCGTGAAAAGCTTGACGGTCTGTACGAGTGCATCCTGTGTGCTTGCTGCTCGACCTCTTGCCCGTCCTTCTGGTGGAACCCGGACAAGTTCCTGGGCCCGGCTGCTCTGCTGCAAGCGTACCGCTTCCTGGCAGACAGCCGCGACACCAAGACGTCCGAGCGTCTGGCTTCGCTGGATGACCCGTTCAGCGTATTCCGCTGCCGCGGGATCATGAACTGCGTCAACGTATGCCCGAAAGGCCTGAACCCGACTAAGGCCATCGGTCACATTCGTAACATGCTTCTGCAAAGCGGCGTGTGATTCAGCTGTAGTACCCGCTGTACCCGTAGAGGCTAAGGCGCGGGCTTCAACCCGCGTCTTGGCTATAACCAGAGCAGCAGCCGATAACGCTGCGGCTCTTATTTTGAAGAAATGAGACAAGCAGGGGCATCCGGGCTGGTACCCGGACTATCAGCGTGATCCTAAGTGGCTTGTTTTGGTCGCTGCATTCGGACTTCTGCAAGTTTGCTCGGTGTCTTCGCCGGTGGTGTTCCCCTAACCGAGGGTGACCAAGCATGCAAGAAAGCGTGATGCAGCGCATGTGGAACAGCGCCTACCTATCCGGTAGTAACGCTGCCTATGTGGAAGAGCTCTACGAGCTCTACCTGCACGACCCTAACGCTGTGCCAGAAGAGTGGCGCACCTACTTTCAGAAGTTGCCGACAGACGGCAACTCTGCCATCGATGTTTCGCACTCGACAATTCGCGATCATTTCGTGCTGCTGGCAAAGAACCAGCGCCGCGCCCAACCGGTTTCCGCCGGCAGCGTGAGCAGTGAGCACGAGAAGAAGCAAGTTGAAGTGCTGCGATTGATCCAGGCCTACCGTATGCGTGGCCACCAGGCAGCCCAGCTTGACCCGCTGGGGCTGTGGCAGCGTCCTGCACCTGCAGACCTGTCGATCAATCATTACGGCTTGACCAATGCCGATCTTGATACGACCTTCCGTGCCGGCGACCTGTTCATCGGCAAAGAGGAAGCGAGCCTACGCGAAATTCACGAAGCGTTGCAGCAGACATATTGCCGCACCATCGGCGCTGAATTTACGCACATCGTCGATTCCGAGCAGCGCCAGTGGTTCCAGCAGCGTCTGGAAAGCGTGCGTGGCCGTCCGACGTACTCCGCGGACATCAAGAGCCACTTGCTCGAGCGCGTGACAGCCGCTGAAGGCCTGGAAAAATACCTGGGCACCAAATACCCGGGCACCAAGCGTTTCGGTCTGGAAGGTGGTGAAAGCCTGATCCCGTTGCTGGATGAACTGATTCAGCGTTCGGGGTCCTACGGCACCAAGGAAATCGTTATCGGCATGGCCCACCGTGGTCGTCTGAACGTATTGGTCAACACCTTCGGCAAGAACCCGCGTGAGCTGTTCGACGAGTTCGAAGGCAAGAAAAAGGTCGAGCTGGGTTCCGGTGACGTTAAATACCACCAGGGCTTCTCGTCCAACGTCATGACCACCGGCGGTGAAGTTCACCTGGCCATGGCCTTCAACCCTTCCCACCTGGAAATCGTTTCGCCAGTGGTCGAGGGTTCGGTACGTGCCCGTCAGGATCGTCGTAACGACCCAACCGGTGACAAGGTTCTGCCTATTTCCATCCACGGTGATGCTGCATTCGCAGGTCAGGGCGTGGTCATGGAAACCTTCCAGATGTCGCAGACCCGCGGCTTCAAGACGGGCGGCACGATCCACCTGGTGATCAACAACCAGGTTGGCTTCACCATCAGCAACCCGCTGGATTCGCGCTCTACCGAGTATGCGACCGACGTTGCGAAAATGATCCAGGCGCCGATCCTCCATGTGAATGGTGATGATCCGGAAGCTGTATTGTTCGTGACCCAACTGGCCATCGACTACCGCATGCAGTACAAGCGCGACGTGGTGATCGACCTGGTCTGCTACCGTCGTCGCGGCCACAACGAAGCTGATGAGCCTAGCGGCACCCAGCCTCTGATGTACCAGCAGATCGCCAAACAGCGCACCACCCGTGAGCTGTATGCCGATCGTCTGACCCAGGGCGGTGTTCTGGACGCTGCGCGTGTTCAAGCGAAAATCGATGAATACCGTAACGCGCTGGACAACGGCTTGCATGTTGTAAAAAGCCTGGTCAAAGAGCCGAACAAAGAGTTGTTTGTGGACTGGCGTCCGTACCTGGGCCACGCCTGGACTGCGCGTCACGACACCACGTTCGATCTGAAAACCCTGCAAGAACTGTCCGCCAAGCTGCTGGAAATTCCGGAAGGCTTCGTGGTTCAGCGTCAGGTTGCCAAGATCTACGAAGACCGCCAGAAGATGCAAGCCGGCGGCCTGCCGATCAACTGGGGTTACGCCGAAACCATGGCGTACGCGACCCTGGCGTTTGAAGGTCACCCGATTCGCATGACCGGTCAGGACATCGGCCGCGGTACGTTCTCGCACCGTCACGCTGTCTTGCACAACCAGAAAGATGCCGGCAGCTACATTCCGCTGCAGCACCTGTACGAAGGTCAGCCGCGTTTCGACTTGTACGACTCGTTCCTGTCCGAAGAAGCGGTATTGGCGTTCGAGTACGGTTACTCGACCACCACGCCGAATGCCCTGGTTATCTGGGAAGCCCAGTTCGGCGACTTCGCCAACGGTGCCCAGGTGGTGATCGACCAGTTCATCACCAGCGGTGAGCACAAGTGGGGCCGTCTCTGCGGTCTGACCATGTTGCTGCCACACGGTTATGAAGGTCAGGGTCCGGAGCACTCTTCGGCTCGCCTGGAGCGTTACCTGCAGTTGTGCGCCGAGCACAACATTCAGGTGTGCATGCCGACGACGCCTGCCCAGATCTACCACTTGCTGCGCCGTCAGGTGATTCGCCCGCTGCGCAAGCCTCTGGTCGTACTGACGCCAAAGTCGCTGCTGCGCCACAAGCTGGCCATCTCGACGCTGGAAGATCTGGCCGAAGGTTCGTTCCAGACCGTTATCCCGGAAATCGACGCCCAGGACCCGAAAAAGGTCGGTCGCGTTGTTCTGTGCAGCGGCAAGGTCTACTACGACCTGCTGGAAAAACGCCGTGCCGAAGGTCGTGATGACATCGCCATTGTGCGTATTGAGCAGCTGTACCCATTCCCTGAGGACGACTTGATTGAAGTCCTGGCTCCTTATTCCAACCTCAAACACATCGTTTGGTGTCAGGAAGAGCCGATGAACCAGGGTGCCTGGTACTGCAGCCAACATCACATGCGTCGCATCATCAGCGGTCACAACAAGTCTCTCGTACTCGAGTACGCGGGCCGTGAAGCGTCTGCTGCACCTGCTTGTGGTTATGCATCGATGCACGCTGAGCAGCAAGAAAAACTGCTGCAAGACGCCTTTACTGTTTAACGCCTTCGCGCACCTGAAACCGAATTTAAGGAACCACAGACAATGGCTATCGAGATCAAAGCCCCCACTTTCCCGGAATCGGTTGCCGATGGCACCGTTGCCACCTGGCACAAACAACCGGGCGACGCGGTCAAGCGCGACGAGCTGATCGTCGACATCGAAACCGATAAAGTCGTACTGGAAGTGTTGGCTACCGCTGACGGCGTGCTGGGCGCTATCGTCAAGAACGAAGGCGACACCGTTCTGTCCGACGAAGTCCTGGGCTCCATCGTGGAAGGCGGTGTTGCTGCCGCTGCTCCGGCTGCCGCCGCACCTGCACAAGCTGCTGCTCCGGCCGCTGCTGGCGAAGACGATCCTGTTGCTGCTCCTGCTGCGCGCAAGCTGGCTGAAGAAAACGGCATCAACATTGCCTCCGTTGCCGGTACCGGCAAAGGCGGTCGTGTGACCAAGGAAGACGTGGTCGCGGCTGTTGCTGCCAAGAAAGCCGCTCCTGCTGCCGCGCCTGCCAAGGCTGCTGCTCCTGCCGCCGCCGCTCCGGTGTTTGCTGCTGGCGATCGCATCGAGAAGCGCGTACCGATGACCCGCGTACGGGCCACCGTTGCCAAGCGTCTGGTTGAAGCTCAATCGAACATGGCGATGCTGACCACCTTCAACGAAGTCGACATGACTGAAGTCATGGCCCTGCGTTCGAAGTACAAGGACCTGTTTGAGAAGTCCCACAACGGCGTACGCCTGGGCTTCATGTCGTTCTTCGTGAAAGCGGCCACCGAAGCGCTGAAGCGCTTCCCGGCTGTCAACGCGTCGATCGACGGTGGCGACATCGTTTACCACGGTTACGCCGACGTCGGTGTTGCTGTTTCCAGCGACCGTGGCCTGGTGGTTCCGGTTCTGCGTAACGCCGAGCTGATGAGCCTGGCTGAAATCGAAGGCGGCATCGCCACCTTTGGCAAGAAAGCCCGCGACGGCAAGCTGTCGATGGACGAAATGACCGGTGGTACGTTCACTATCACCAACGGTGGTACATTCGGCTCGATGATGTCGACCCCGATCGTTAACCCGCCACAAGCAGCAATCCTGGGCATGCACAACATTCTGCAGCGTCCGATGGCGATCAATGGTCAGGTGGTTATCCGCCCGATGATGTACCTGGCGCTGTCTTACGATCACCGTTTGATCGACGGCAAAGAAGCTGTGACTTTCCTGGTTACCATCAAGAACCTGCTGGAAGACCCGGCTCGTCTGCTGCTGGATATCTGATTTCGTTGCACTGGCCGATCAGCGATGATCGGCCTTTTGCCGAAACACACAGCTTCGTCCCACGATGACCTCCAAAAGAGGTTGTCCGGTTTGATTCGAGAAGGAATGACACATGACTCAGAAATTTGACGTGGTAGTGATTGGCGCGGGCCCTGGCGGCTACGTGGCTGCCATCAAAGCTGCACAGCTTGGTCTCACCACTGCCTGCATCGAGAAATACACCGACAAGGAGGGCAAACTGGCCCTCGGCGGTACTTGCCTGAACGTCGGCTGCATTCCTTCCAAGGCGCTGCTGGACAGCTCCTGGAAATTCCACGAAGCCCAAGACGGCTTCGCGATCCACGGTATCAACCACGCTGGCGTGACCATGGACGTGCCAGCGATGGTCGGCCGCAAGGCCAACATCGTTAAAGGCCTGACCTCCGGCGTTGCGACCCTGTTCAAAGCCAACGGTGTGACCTCCATCCAGGGTCACGGCAAGCTGCTGGCCGGCAAGAAAGTTGAAGTCACCAAGCCTGACGGTTCGGTAGAAATCATCGAAGCCGAGAACGTGATTCTGGCTCCAGGCTCGCGTCCGATCGACATTCCACCGGCTCCGGTTGACCAGAACGTGATCGTCGATTCGACCGGCGCTCTGGAATTCCAGGCCGTACCTAAGCGTCTGGGCGTGATCGGTGCTGGCGTGATCGGTCTGGAACTGGGTTCGGTCTGGTCCCGTCTGGGCGCAGAAGTCACTGTTCTGGAAGCGCTGGACACCTTCCTGATGGCGGCTGACACCGCTGTTTCCAAGGAAGCGCTGAAAACCCTGACCAAACAAGGTCTGGACATCAAGCTGGGCGCTCGCGTCACCGGTTCCAAAGTGAACGGCGACGAAGTCGTTGTGAACTACACCGATGCCAATGGCGAACAGAACATCACTTTCGACAAGCTGATCGTAGCCGTTGGTCGCCGTCCGGTGACCACTGATCTGCTGTCCGCCGATTGCGGCGTGACCCTCGACGAGCGCGGTTTCGTGCACGTTGACGATCACTGCGCCACCACCGTACCGGGCGTTTACGCCATCGGCGACGTGGTTCGCGGCATGATGCTGGCACACAAGGCCTCGGAAGAGGGCATCATGGTTGTCGAGCGCATCAAGGGCCATAAAGCCCAGATGAACTATGACTTGATCCCTTCGGTTATTTATACTCACCCGGAAATTGCATGGGTCGGTAAAACCGAGCAAGCCTTGAAAGCTGAAGGCGTTGAAGTTAACGTCGGCACCTTCCCGTTCGCAGCGTCTGGCCGTGCCATGGCCGCGAACGATACCGGCGGTTTCGTCAAAGTGATCGCCGATGCCAAGACTGACCGCGTATTGGGCGTCCACGTGATTGGCCCGAGCGCTGCAGAACTGGTACAGCAAGGCGCAATCGGCATGGAATTCGGCACCAGCGCCGAAGACCTGGGCATGATGGTTTTCTCCCATCCGACCCTGTCCGAAGCTTTGCACGAAGCAGCTCTGGCAGTGAATGGCGGCGCCATTCACATCGCCAACCGCAAGAAGCGTTAAGACAATAAGAAACCACGGCGCAATGCCCGTCGTGAGCCTTGTACGCAAGACTCTCCGCGGAACTTGAGCCGGACGCAGTCTTGCGTAGTTTCAGCAATACCTGCCCTGTCCTGCAGCAATGCGGTTCGGGGTTGGCGCTTGTCGAGACTGTGCAAGCAGCAGTCACAGGTGGTGCGGCACTTCAATAAGTGCAGCACCGAATGCGCAGTACCTAACGAAGACGGTAATAAGCATGAATCTTCACGAGTATCAGGGTAAGCAGCTGTTCGCTGAGTACGGCCTGCCAGTATCCACCGGTTACGCGGTAGACACCCCGGAAGCAGCAGCAGAAGCTTGCGACAAAATCGGCGGCACCGAGTGGGTTGTCAAAGCCCAGGTTCACGCCGGTGGTCGCGGTAAAGCGGGCGGCGTCAAGCTGGTTCGCAGCAAAGAAGACGCTAAAGCATTCGCTCAACAGTGGTTGGGCAAGCGTCTGGTGACTTACCAGACTGATGCCAATGGTCAGCCAGTCACCAAGATCCTGGTTGAATCGTGCACTGATATCGCTAAAGAGCTGTACCTGGGCGCTGTCGTTGACCGTTCGAGCCGTCGCATCGTGTTCATGGCTTCCACCGAAGGTGGCGTGGACATCGAGAAAATCGCTCACGACACCCCTGAAAAAATCCTCAAGGCCACTATCGATCCACTGGTTGGCGCTCAGCCATTCCAGGGTCGCGAGCTGGCATTCCAGCTGGGCCTGGAAGGCAAACAAGTTGCTCAGTTCGCCAAGATCTTCGTAGGTCTGGCCAAGCTGTTCAAGGATCACGACCTGGCTCTGCTGGAAGTGAACCCGCTGGTGATCAAGGCTGATGGCGATCTGCATTGCCTGGACGCGAAGATCAACATCGACGCCAACGCCATGTACCGTCAGCCTAAGCTGAAGACTTTCCACGATCCGTCGCAAGACGATCCGCGCGAAGCGCACGCTGCCAAGTTCGAACTGAACTACGTAGCACTGGAAGGCAACATCGGTTGCATGGTCAACGGTGCTGGCCTGGCCATGGGTACCATGGACATCGTCAACCTGCATGGCGGCAAACCTGCCAACTTCCTCGACGTGGGCGGCGGTGCTACCAAAGAACGCGTGACCGAAGCGTTCAAGATCATCCTGTCCGACACTAACGTCGCTGCAGTACTGGTCAACATCTTCGGCGGCATCGTTCGTTGCGACATGATTGCCGAAGGCATCATCGGTGCAGTGAAAGAAGTCGGCGTGAAAATCCCGGTTGTTGTTCGCCTTGAAGGCAACAACGCTGAGCTGGGCGCTAAAGTACTGGCAGAAAGCGGTTTGAACATCATCGCTGCTACCAGCCTGACCGACGCTGCTCAACAAGTCGTTAAAGCTGCGGAGGGCAAATAATGAGCGTCCTGATCAATAAAGACACCAAAGTTATCTGCCAGGGTATTACCGGTTCGCAAGGTAGTTTCCACACCCAGCAAGCCATCGAGTACGGCACCCAGATGGTTGGCGGCGTAACTCCAGGCAAAGGCGGCACCGAGCACCTGGGTCTGCCAGTGTTCAACACCGTGAAAGACGCTGTAGCGGCCACTGGCGCTACCGCCAGCGTGATCTACGTTCCGGCTCCTTTCTGCAAAGACTCGATCCTGGAAGCTGCTTTCGGTGGCATCAAGCTGATCGTGTGCATCACTGAAGGCATTCCTACCCTGGACATGCTGGATGCCAAGGTCAAGTGCGACGAGCTGGGCGTGATCCTGATCGGCCCTAACTGCCCAGGCGTGATCACTCCAGGCGAATGCAAGATCGGCATCATGCCAGGTCACATTCACTTGCCAGGCAAGGTCGGTATCGTTTCGCGTTCCGGCACCCTGACCTACGAAGCTGTGAAGCAGACTACTGACGCCGGTTTCGGTCAGTCGACTTGCGTCGGCATCGGTGGTGACCCGATCCCGGGTTCGAACTTCATCGACATCCTGAAGCTGTTCCAGGAAGACCCGAAGACCGAAGCGATCGTCATGATCGGCGAGATCGGCGGTTCGGCTGAAGAAGAAGCGGCTGCCTACATCAAGGCACACGTGACCAAGCCGGTTGTTTCCTACATCGCTGGTGTGACTGCCCCTGCGGGCAAGCGCATGGGCCATGCTGGCGCAATCATCTCTGGCGGCAAAGGCACTGCAGACGAGAAATTCGCTGCACTGCAAGACGCAGGCGTTAAAACCGTGCGTTCGCTGGCAGACATCGGCAAGGCCCTGGCCGAGCTGACTGGTTGGGCTGTCAAGTAAGCTTCGCGCTTAGCTGACGCTCCATCAACAAAGGCCACCTTCGGGTGGCCTTTGTCGTTTCCGGGGTTTGAGATACTCGCAGTGCTATTTGTGGTGAGGGAGCTTGCTCCCGCTGGGCTGCGAAGCGGCCCCAATTCAGGCGACTGCATTTTTCAGGCATGACACGAACAATGGTTTTGCGTCTGCTGCGTAGACGAGTGGGAGCAAGCTCCCTCGCCACAGAGTTCTGGTTGTGAAAAATAGATATGTAAACGCGACATTGGAAACGTCGCATATCGGATAGTTCGCCCCTTAACAGTGCGTTTGTCGGACAAATTAGTTACGCTAGCCGCCATTTTGCGTTTGCTGCCCACAAGGACGCTGCGCGCTAAACGGGTCAGTCCTATACGGACCGACAGCATTTCCCTCACCCATAAGGGAAATCCCTCTCTAAATTCCGATTCAGTAGTGTGGTATTTCCTTAATGAAAGTGTTGAAAGGCCAGGACATCCTGGCATTAGGTTTTATGACGTTTGCCCTGTTCGTCGGGGCCGGCAACATCATCTTCCCGCCTATCGTCGGTTTGCAGTCCGGGCCACACGTCTGGATGGCGGCGCTGGGCTTTCTGATCACCGCAGTCGGTCTGCCGGTCATCACCGTGGTTGCCCTGGCCAAAGTTGGCGGCGCGATGGATGCCCTGAGCAGTCCAATCGGCAAAATCGCCGGTGGTCTGTTGGCGGCGGTTTGCTACCTGGCGGTCGGTCCGTTGTTCGCCACCCCGCGTACCGCGACCGTGTCGTTTGAAGTGGGCCTGGCGCCGCTGACTGGCGAAAGCCCGCTGGCGCTGTTCCTCTACAGCAGTGTGTACTTCCTGCTGGTGTTCTTCATTTCGCTCTATCCTGGGCGCCTGCTGGACACCGTCGGGCGTTTCCTTGCCCCGCTGAAAATCATCGCCCTGGCCGTACTCGGCATCGCCGCATTCGCCTTGCCGGCCGGTGACATTGGCACTGCTACACCTGAGTACGTTGCAGCGCCGTTCTCCCAGGGCTTCATCAATGGTTATCTGACCATGGACACCCTCGGCGCGCTGGTCTTCGGCATCGTTATCGTCAACGCCATTCGTTCCCGTGGGGTTGAATCACCAGCCTTGATCACCCGTTACGCCATTATCGCCGGGTTGATTGCCGGCGTGGGCCTGGCGCTGGTCTACGTCAGCCTGTTCCGCCTAGGCTCGGGCAGCCATGAAGTGGCTGTCGGTGCAACCAACGGCGCGGCAGTGCTGCACGCTTATGTGCAACACACCTTCGGTTCGTTGGGCAGTGGTTTCCTGGCGGTGCTGATCTCCCTGGCCTGCCTGGTAACGGCAGTCGGCCTGACGTGCGCATGCGCGGAATACTTCAGCCGTGTGTTGCCACTGTCCTACAAGACACTGGTGATCATCCTGGCGGCGTTCTCCTTGCTGGTGTCCAACCTGGGCCTTACCAAGCTGATTGCGTTCTCGATCCCGGTCCTGACTGCTATCTACCCACCGTGCATCGTTCTGGTAGCCCTGAGCTTCTGCAAGGACTTCTGGCATGAACAAGGGCGCATCGTGGGCCCGGTCATGCTGGTCTCGTTCATTTTCGGCCTGATCGATGCCCTCAAGGGCGCTGGTCTGGCGGGCTGGATGCCTGTGCAATTGGCGGATCTGCCGTTGAGCGAGCAAGGCCTGGCATGGCTGGTGCCTTCGGTGATCACCCTGGCGGCGGCTTTTGTTTTCGACCGCGTGCAAGGCAAGCGCGCCGAAGCCCTGGCTTAAGAGTTTCGCGCCCCGTCACACGTGGGCGGCAGACTAAACAGAAATGCCCCGTATCAATCGATACGGGGCATTTTTTATGAGCGTGATGCAGTGTCTTTTTCCTTGCGCTAACGTCGAAGCACTTTGTGGGAGCGGGCTTGCTCGCGAAAGCGGATTATTATTCAACATGGATGTCGACTGACACTCCGTTTTCGCGAGCAAGCCCGCTCCCACAGGATTTCGGTATTTCGCCCCTACGTCACAAGGACCTGCATGTCGTTCGTTCACGCCAATCTGATCCACATTCTTGCCGCGCTCTGGTTTGTCGTTTGCTGGGGCGGCTATACCCGTTACGCCAGTTGGAAGGCCCGCGACACCGCGTGCCTGGCCAGTGTGTTGCATCTGTACCGCGAAGACTGGATGCGCCGCATGCTGCTGCGCGACAACCGCATCGCCGATGCCAGCGTGATCGGTAACCTGGAGCGTAACGCGTCGTTCTTTGCCTCAAGCACGCTGATCATCCTGGCGGGTATTCTCACAGTGCTCGGGGCTTCCGAGCGGGCGGTGTCGCTGCTGGCCGACATTCCGATGGTGCAGCAGGCTTCCCAGGGCATGTCGGAGATCAAGTTGCTGTGCCTGGCGCTGGTGTTTGTCTATGCCTTCTTCACGTTCAGCTGGTGCATGCGTCAGTACAACTTTGCAGCGATTCTGGTGGGGTCGGCGCCGATGATCGGTGAGCGTCATGTCTGCGAGCAGGAGCGCAAAGCCTTCGCCTCGCGTGCGGCGCGGGTTATTTCCATGGCCGCCAACCAGTTCAACTTCGGCCTGCGTTCCTATTATTTCGGCATGACCATGCTGGCCTGGTTCGTCAGCCCGTGGCTGTTCATGTTGATGAGTGCTGGCGTGGTGTTTGTGTTATATCGCCGGGAGTTTCATTCCGACGTGCTGGACGTGATGGTCTATACCCCTACAGAGGCACCATTGCCTGAGGCCAGCAAAGAGGTGAGTTGATGAGTGTTCCGTTCTGGTGTGTGTTTATCAGCGCGTTGCTGATTTTTGTCGCGCGCATGCCGGTAGCCAAGGCCATGAAAGAGCAGGGCGGTTACAACAACCACTTGCCGCGCCAGCAGCAGGCGCAACTGACAGGGTTTGGTGCGCGAGCCCTGGCGGCGCATCAGAACAGCTTCGAAGCCTTTATGCTGTTCGCGGTCGGGGTATTGATGGCGCACACCACCCAGACGGCGGGCTGGCTGATTGATGCGCTGGCAATCATCTTTGTGATCGCGCGGGTCGTCTACTTGCTGTGCTATTGGGCTGATCTGGCTTGGCAGCGCAGTCTTGTGTGGTTTGTCGGGCTGGTCTGCTCGTTACTGCTGATGATCAGCCCGACGTTTAGAACGGTATTGCTATAGCGTCGGATGAAGTTGCTGTAACAGAAAACACCAGACAAAAGAAAACCCGCCTTAGAGCGGGTTTTCTTTTTGCAGCACTAAAACCGGATTAGTTGGTTTTAGGAGCGGCTTCTTCAGCGGCTGCTTTGTTCGATTCAGCCTGATCTTTGGCGGCTTCGGCGTTTTCTTTCGCGGCCTCGTTCACTTTATCCTGAGCTTCGGTCATTTTTTGCTGGGCTTGTTCAGCATGTTGGTTGGCATCTTGAGCTTTGTCCTCGGATTTTTTATCGCAGGCAGCGAGACCGAGGGAAGCGGTCAACATCAAGGCAATAGCTAAAGTCTTACGCATGGGGTGTTTCTCCTTATGGAAAATATCTACTTGGCCTTTCGAACACAGTCCCACATGTTAAGTTCCATGTTTCCCACAGATATATAAGTTTGTTCTGAGCGGAACTTTTTACGGGGACTCACAGTTCTATGTCTCCACCTTAATGAGAGCCTTTATCACATGAGCGAAAATCCGGTTTTTGAGCGTGCCACACGGTTTTTATCCGCGCTCAGGCACTGCCAGGTATTGGGGTTGCGCGTGCACAGTGCCGGCAGTGAAGGGCTGACAATTACCTTGCCCTACAGCCCGCAAATCGTGGGTAATCCGCAAACTGGCGTAATTCACGGGGGCGCCATCACGTCGCTGATGGACACCGCGTGCGGCATGGCGACGTTGTGTGTGCTGCCGCAGTTCGAGGTGTGCCCGACTCTGGATTTGCGCGTTGACTACATGCACCCGGCCGAGCCGCATAAAGAGGTACACGGCTTTGCGCAGTGCTACCGGGTGACCACCGACGTGATCTTCACCCGTGGTTTTGCCTATCAGGACGATCCCGAGCAACCGATTGCCCACGTGGTCGGGACGTTCATGCGCATGGGCAAGGGCGTCAAAGGTACCAAGGGCTTCGGCGGAGTCATCAGTGGCGGTGTGAAATGACTGACAATTTCAAGGAGCAATTGCAGCAGGCCCATGAGCAAGGTGACTACGCCTCGCTGCTGCACTTGATTCCCTACGCGAAACTGATCGGGATTGAATGCTCGCGTCTGGGCGATGAATTGCTGTTTCGCCTGCCCGCGAACAAAGACAACATCGGTAATCCGTTACTGCCGGCCATTCATGGCGGCGTGATTGCAGGCTTCATGGAGCTGGCCGCAGCCCTGCATTTACTGATCTTCACCGGCTCTCCCGGCGTGCCGAAAATCATCGACTTTTCCCTCGACTATCTGCGTGCCGGCCAGTTTCGCGACACCTACGCCAAATGCCAGGTGTGTCGCCAGGGCAGGCGAGTGGCCAACGTGGCGATTACCGCGTGGCAGAGCACTCAGGCCGAGCCGATTGCCACCGCCCGTGCGCATTTCAAGATTGAAGAAACCCCCAGCCCTTGAAATCCCCGTCATAGCCCCCAACTTTGATGACATCCCGCCGCCACCCCTTCAGGGCGCGGCCACTGCCATCCAATCGGAGTTTGATGACCATGAGCGTGGAAACTCAAAAGGAAACCCTGGGCTTCCAGACCGAGGTGAAGCAACTGCTTCATCTCATGATCCATTCGCTGTACTCCAACAAGGAAATTTTCCTTCGCGAACTGATCTCGAACGCCTCTGACGCTGTCGACAAATTGCGCTTCGAAGCCCTGTCCAAGCCTGAGTTGCTGGAAGGTGGCGCCGAGCTGAAAATCCGTGTGAGCTTCGACAAGGACGCGAAAACCGTCACCCTCGAAGACAACGGTATCGGCATGAGCCGCGACGATGTGATCACCCACCTGGGCACCATCGCCAAATCCGGCACTGCCGACTTCATGAAAAACCTGTCGGGCGACCAGAAAAAGGACTCGCACCTGATCGGTCAGTTTGGCGTCGGTTTCTACTCCGCGTTCATCGTGGCCGATAAAGTTGATGTGTTCAGCCGTCGTGCCGGCCTCGCCGCGAGCGAAGGCGTGCACTGGTCGTCCAAGGGCGAAGGCGAGTTTGAAGTCGCCACCGTCGAGAAGGCTGATCGCGGCACGCGCATTGTCCTGCACTTGAAATCCGCTGAAGACGAGTTCGCCGATGGCTGGCGCTTGCGCAACATTATCAAGAAGTACTCCGACCACATTGCGCTGCCGATCGAGCTGCCGAAAGAGGTTACCCCTGCCGAAGGCGAAGCAGCCCCGGCGCTTGAGTGGGAAACCGTCAACCGCGCCAGCGCGCTGTGGACCCGTCCTCGCACTGAAGTCAAAGACGAGGAGTACCAGGAGTTCTACAAGCACGTCGCTCACGATTACGAAAATCCGCTGAGCTGGAGCCACAACAAGGTCGAAGGCAAGCTCGAGTACAGCTCGCTGCTATACGTGCCTGCCCGTGCTCCGTTCGACCTGTACCAGCGTGAAGCACCGCGCGGTCTGAAACTCTACGTGCAGCGCGTGTTCGTGATGGACCAGGCTGAGTCGTTCCTTCCGCTGTACCTGCGCTTCATCAAAGGCGTGGTCGACTCCAACGACCTGTCGCTGAACGTGTCGCGCGAGATCCTGCAAAAAGACCCGATCATTGACTCGATGAAGTCCGCGCTGACCAAGCGTGTACTGGACATGCTGGAAAAACTGGCGAAGAACGAGCCTGAGCAATACAAAGGCTTCTGGAAAAACTTCGGTCAGGTCATGAAAGAAGGCCCGGCAGAAGATTTCGCCAACAAAGAGAAAATTGCAGGCCTGCTGCGTTTTGCATCGACCAGCAGCGTCGAAGGCGAGCAGGTTGTAGGCCTGGCCGAATACCTGGCACGTGCCAAGGAAGGTCAGGACAAGATCTATTACCTGACCGGTGAGAAGTACGAATCGGTGAAAGACAGCCCGCACTTGGAAGTCTTCCGCAAGAAAGGCATCGAAGTGTTGCTGCTGACCGACCGTATCGACGAGTGGCTGATGAGCTACCTCAGCGACTTCGACGGCAAGAGCTTTGTCGATGTGGCGCGCGGTGACCTGGACCTGGGCAACCTGGACTCGGAAGAAGACAAGAAGGCCGCTGAGGAAGTTGCCAAGACCAAAGAAGGTCTGGTTGAGCGGATCAAGACAGCCTTGGGCGAAACCGTCAGCGAAGTGCGGGTTTCTCACCGTCTGACCGACTCCCCGGCGATTCTGGCCATCGGCGAGCAGGACCTGGGCATGCAAATGCGTCAGATCCTGGAGGCCAGCGGTCAGAAGGTTCCGGAGTCCAAGCCGATCTTCGAATTCAACCCGGGCCACCCGCTGATCGAGAAGCTCGACAACGAACAGAGCGAAGAGCGGTTTGGCGACTTGTCGCACATCCTCTTCGATCAGGCGGCCCTGGCGGCCGGCGACAGCTTGAAAGACCCGGCTGCTTATGTGCGCCGACTGAACAAGCTGCTGGTTGAACTGTCGGTTTAACAGCGTAGTAAAAAAACCCGCTTCGGCGGGTTTTTTCATTCTTGAGTCTTGGGAGTCTGAAATGAGCCAAGTCACCGTGCGTTCCGTGGTCTATCAGGTCGATGGCCAGTCTTATGAAAGTCGTCTGGCGTTCGATGCCAGCCACACAGGCCCGCGTCCGGGGTTGCTGATGGCGCCGAACTGGATGGGCGTCAGCGCCGGGGCTGAAAAGATTGCCCGGGACGTTGCCGCCAAAGGCTATGTGGTGCTGATCGCTGACCTCTATGGGCAGCCGGTTCGCCCGCAGAACGGCGACGAGGCGGGCGCGGCGATGATGCCGCTGAAGAATGACCGTGCCTTGCTGCGCAAACGTATGCAGGCAGCATTCGAGCAGTTGCAAAAACAGACTGAAGCCAAGGTCGATACCTCGAAACTGGCGACATTCGGTTTTTGCTTCGGTGGTTGTTGCGCGCTGGAGCTGGCCCGCACGGGGGCGTCCTTGAAAGCGGCCGTGTCGTTCCATGGCACGCTGGACACGCCTGACGTGAACGATGCAAAAAACATCAAGGGCTCGGTGCTGGTACTCCACGGTGCATCCGATCCACTGGTGCCCAAAGCGCAGCTGCCGACCTTCGAAGCCGAGATGAATGCGGCGGGCGTGGACTGGCAACTGCTGAGCTACGGCGGCGCGGTACATTCCTTCACCGATCCGCACGCCAACGTGCCGGGCAAGATGATGTACGACGCCAAAACCGCCCAGCGGGCCTTTGTGTCGATGTACAACTTGCTGGATGAGGCCTTTAAAGCCTGATAGCGGGTTTGAGTTACACCGCTTTCGCGAGCAAGCCCGCTCCCACATTAGACCGAGTTCCAATGTGGGAGCAGGCTTGCTCGCGAAGAGGGCGGCACCAACACCCACTATTGTCGGGGCTCACTCCGAAGACCTGGCAGTTCGATCCGTTCACTTTCCCCCGGCACCGTCGGCCAGTCCCCGGCCGCCCAGCGCTGGCGGGCTTGATCGATCACCGCCGGATCACTGGCGACGAAGTTCCAGTTGATTCGCCGTGGCCCATCCATGGGCGCGCCGCCAAACAGCATGGCGTGGCAATCGCTTTCGGCGAACAGGTCCATTTCTTCCCCGGCAGGCAGCACTACCAGCGAGTGCGGTTCAATCGGCTCGCCATTGAGTTGCGCTTCACCGTCCAGCACGTAAAGCGCACGTTCTTCATGTTCGGTGAGGATCAGCAAGGTCGTCGCCGTTTTCAGCTCAAGCTCTGCGTACAACGTAGGGGAAAGCACCGGCACCGGTGACTCCAGGCAAAAGCCTTTGCCGGCAATCATCCTGATCTTCACCCCCAGGTTGTCGCTGACCGGCAGGCTGGCGGCCGGGTGATGGCTGTAATGGCTCGGGCCTTGTTCATGTTCCTTGGGCGAGGCCAGCCAGATTTGCAGGCCGTGCATCTTGAAGTCGGTGTCCCACAGTGCTTTCGGTGTGCGCTCGACGTGGGCAATCGCGCTGCCTGCGGTCATCCAGCTGACATCACCCGGTTTTACGATCTGATCGGAACCCAGGCTGTCCTTGTGCTGGAGTTCGCCTTCAAACAGGTAGGTGAGGGTGGACAGGCCGATGTGCGGGTGCTGGCGGATGTTCATGCCACGGCCTGCCGGATAGCGGGTTTCGAGCATGTGATCGAAAAACACGAAAGGTCCTACGCTGCGGCACTGGGCCGACGGCAGCGGGCGCAGGATCGGTTGGCCTTCGACATCTTCGGTGCGTGGGCGGATCACGAGCGGACTGTTCATGGTGCATTCCAGGCTGTACGAATGATGCCGCTGAGCATAACTCGCACAGCCTGTGCTTGCCGCTATTGGCTGAAGGCGCCTTCAGACAGGTGAGTCTCGATGGTCACTTCGCTGGTGGTCATCAGCTTGTGAATCGGGCAACGGTCGGCCACGCGGTGCAGTTCTTCGCGCTGGGCGTCGGTGAGCACACCTTTGAGGGTCAGTTTGACGTGCAAGGCGTATTTGCCTTTTTGTTCCTGACTGTTGTCATGCTTGACCTCGACCGTGACGCCGGTCAGCGGAATCTCTTTCTTTTGCGCGTAGAGCTTGAGGGTCAGTGCCTTGCAGGCCCCCAGCGCTGCGTCAAAGTAATCGTGGGGTTCTGGCGCGGAGCCTTCGCCGCCAAAGGCTTTGGGGACGTCGGCGAAGAGTTGATGGTCGTCGATCTGGATGCTGTGACGAAAACCTTCGCTGGATTCGGTGTTGACGGTAATGGTCATGACAAACCTCTTAAGCAGTAGGAAAGGGCGTACGTCGGAAAAAGACCTTGCTGTTATAGAGCATCCGGCGATTCAGGCGTTCCACTTTTTTGCCATTGCCCCGTACCTGGGTTTGTCATCAGCCTGTCACGCCTGCGTCATACCCTCGCGGTCATCTCAACCAAGGAGCGCACTATGCACCTCACCCGTTTAAGCGCGTTGGCTGCGCTGATGATGATCAGTGGCCTGGCCAGTGCCGAAGTTCATGTTGAAGGCCCGGTGGAATACGGTGTGTTTGGAGGGGCGAAGGCGCCGCTGGAATCGGGTGAGCGGGTGTTGCGCCGCAGCAACGAGCAGATTCAGACCACAGAAGTGATCCCCGGCAAGCTGGGAACCAAGTTTGGCCTGCGCTATCAATTGACCGGCAAGGTAGCTGATGGCCAACCGCTGACACTGCTGTATTTCACGCCGGGCATCCGTTCCCCCGATGGCGTGCGTCACGACAAGCTGGAAGTAACCCAGAAACTGGTGCCTGGCGCCCCGCAGGACGTGATGGCCTACGAGTTCACCGAACGCTATGAGGTCGTCCCCGGTGAGTGGCGTTTCATGGTGTTCCAGGGTGACCGTTTGCTCACGGAGCAGCGTTTTACCGTCAACTGAAACGTTTGAGCCCAGGCGTTGGACTTCTTGGGCGCTTTGATATCACGTTTTCGTCTTACGCAAAATTTCACAGGGCCGATACCTTCTAGAGCAACCCGCTGCATGGTGGATGCAGCGCTTTTGGAAGGAACCAAAGCATGAGTCTCCGTAATCTCAATATTGCGCCCCGCGCAGGACTGGGTTTTGGCGTGCTGGCCCTGATGGTGTTTTGCTTGGGCGGGTTTGCCTTGATGCAGATGTCCAACATGCGCGAGCAGTCTGATGAGGTCGACAATAACTGGCTGCCCAGTGTGATGTCGGTCGGCGAAATGAATCAGGACTTGCTGCGTGTGCGGGCGCTGACCATGCGCTTGCTGATCAACCGCGATCCCCAGGCGCTGGCGCAGAATGTCAGCAAGATCAATGACATCAAGAAAGGCCTGACGGTGGCTCAGGATCGCTACGACAAACTGATCGTGCTGCCCGAGGAGCGGGTGCTGTTCGACCGCTTCAAGCTCAACGAGAAAAAGTACCTGGATTTTCAGGAGCAGGTGATGGCGCTCTCGGCCCAGGGTCGGGTCGATGATGCGACTGCGCTGGTGAACGGCGAGATGAGTCATCTGGCCGATGAGTTGTCGGTCACGCTGCATGAACTGGTCGAATTGAATCGTTTGAATGCCAATCTGGCAACGGAGCTGGCGCGGGCGGTGTTCAGCAGTTCGCGGGTGTGGGTGGGCGTCATGATTGGCGTGACGGCGTTGATCACCATTGGCCTGGCGCTGTTGCTGACCCGCAGTATCGTCCTGCCGTTGTCCCAGTCGCTGAAAGTGGCCGAGGTGGTGGCGGGCGGTGATTTGACCGCTGACATCAATATCAGCGGCAAGGACGAGCCCGCGCGGCTGTTGCACGCGCTCAAGAGCATGCAGCAGAACTTGCGCGAGACGATCCGCCGAATTTCCTACTCATCCAGCCAACTGGCCTCCGCTTCGGAAGAGCTCAGTTGCGTCACCGAAGACGCCACCCGGGGTTTGCATCAGCAAAGCCTGGAGATCGAGCAGGCCGCGACGGCGGTGAATCAGATGACTGTCGCGGTGGAGGAGGTGGCGAGCAACGCGGTGGCCACCTCCGAAGCGTCTCGCGAGTCTGACCGGATCGCCCAGCATGGTCGTGAACAGGTGCATCAGACGGTGCTGTCCATCGAATCCTTGGCCGATGATGTGACGTCCAATGCCGAACAGGTCGAAGACCTGGCGCAGAAGGTTTACAGCATCAGCAAGGTGCTGGATGTGATCCGTTCGATTGCCGAGCAGACTAACCTGCTGGCGCTCAACGCGGCCATTGAAGCCGCCCGGGCCGGTGATGCGGGGCGCGGCTTTGCGGTGGTCGCCGACGAGGTGCGGGCGCTGGCCCATCGGACCCAGCAGTCGACCCAGGAAATCGAGCAGATGATCAGTGGCATTCAACAGGGCACCGATCAGGCGGTCAGTTCGATGCAGCAGAGCAACACCCGCGCACGCTCGACCCTCGAAGTGGCGAAAGCCGCAGGGACGGCGCTGGAGGAGATTGCTTCGGCCTTTACACTGATCAACGAGCGCAACATCGTGATTGCCAGCGCTTCGGAAGAGCAGGCGGCGGTGGCGCGGGAGGTGGACAGAAACCTGATGAACATCCGCGACCTGGCGTTGCAGACCTCGGCGGGGGCCAACCAGACCAGTGCGGCGAGTCAGGAGCTGTCGCGGCTGGCGATTGACCTGAACACCATGGTGGCGCGGTTTTCGGTGTAAGGTTCAAGGCCCGGTCGGCCCCCATCGCGAGCCTGCTCGCGATGGGGGTTGCTGGTGCCCAATAAAAAACGCCCCGAACCAGTCGGGGCGTTTTCATGTGCAGCGAAGCGGCGGGGCTTACTTGCCCTGCCAGCGCTTCAGCACCAGGGTGGCGTTGGTGCCACCGAAGCCGAAGCTGTTGCTCATCACGGTGTTGATGGTGGCGTCTTCGCGCGTCTTGGTCAGGATCGGCATGTCAGCCACTTCCGGGTCCAGTTCGTCGATGTTGGCGGAACCCGCCATGAAGTTGCCTTCCATCATCAGCATGCAGTAGATCGCTTCGTGAACGCCGGCGGCGCCCAGGGAGTGACCCGACAGGCTCTTGGTGGAGCTGATGGCTGGAGCGTTGGTGCCGAACACTTCACGCACACCTTTCATTTCCGCGACGTCGCCGACCGGAGTCGAAGTGCCGTGGGTGTTCAGGTAGTCGATCGGAGTATCAACGGTGGACATGGCCATCTGCATGCAGCGGATGGCGCCTTCACCGCTTGGCGCGACCATGTCGTAGCCGTCGGATGTAGCGCCGTAGCCAACGATTTCGGCGTAGATCTTCGCGCCGCGGGCCAGGGCGTGTTCCAGCTCTTCAACCACGACCATGCCGCCACCGCCGGCGATGACGAAACCGTCACGCTTGGCGTCGTAGGCACGGGAAGCCTTGTCCGGTGTTTCGTTGTACTGGCTGGACAGTGCGCCCATGGCGTCGAACAGGAACGACTGGCTCCAGTGTTCTTCTTCACCGCCGCCGGCGAACACGATGTCCTGCTTGCCCATCTGGATCTGTTCCATGGCCGTACCGATGCAGTGAGCACTGGTGGCGCAGGCAGACGCGATGGAATAGTTCAGGCCCTTGATCTTGAAAGGCGTGGCCAGGCAAGCGGAAACGGTGCTGCTCATGGTCCGCGTCACGCGGTATGGGCCGACGCGCTTGACGCCTTTTTCGCGCAGGATGTCCAGCGCTTCCATCTGGTTCAGGGTCGACGCGCCACCGGAACCGGCGATCAGGCCGGTGCGCGGGTTGGACACTTGCTCTTCGGTCAGGCCGGAGTCAGTGATGGCGTCTTTCATGGCCAGGTAGGCATAAGCCGCCGCGTGGCCGACGAAGCGATAGATCTTGCGATCGATCAACTCTTCGAGAGGCAGGTCGATGGAGCCGGAAACCTGGCTACGCAGACCCATTTCGGCATATTCCGGGTTGAAGCGGATGCCAGGGCGACTTGCACGCAGGTTAGCGGAGACGGTCTCTTTGTCATTGCCCAGGCACGATACGATGCCCAGACCAGTGATAACGACGCGGCGCATGCGGATAACCCTTAGAAGTTGTCAGTGGAGGTGAATACGCCGACCCGAAGGGCGTCGGCAGTGTAGATCTCGCGACCGTCGACACTGACCGAACCATCGGCGATGGCCAGGTTCAGTTTGCCGCGCATGACGCGTTTGATCTGAATGTTGTAGGTCACTTTCTTGGCGGTGGGAAGCACTTGGCCAAAGAATTTTACTTCGCCCGAACCCAGAGCGCGGCCACGACCTGGCAGGTCTTGCCAGCCGAGGAAGAAACCGACCAGTTGCCACATGGCGTCAAGGCCCAGGCAGCCCGGCATTACAGGGTCGCCTTCGAAGTGGCAGGCGAAGAACCACAGGTCCGGGGTGATATCCAGCTCGGCGACCAATTCACCTTTGCCGTACTTGCCGCCCTCGGCGCTGATATGGGTGATGCGATCCACCATCAGCATGTTAGGGGCGGGCAGTTGCGCGTTACCCGGGCCGAACAGCTCACCGCGACTGCAGCGCAGCAGGTCTTCCCGAGTAAAGGCGTTTTGTTTGGTCATGCGAGCTCCTCAATAGTCATGCGGCAGGTGGGGCAGAATCTTCCCGGCCGATCGAAACATTCATGCCTCGAACCGGCAGCCTACTCATAGACTATTGCGTTGTGGTGAAAGTCACAGCACAAGGGACATGAATGTACACTTGTGCACTGAAATTATTATTCAAGCCCAATTTCAGGCCAGTTTCGGAGGCTAAGACTGCCGCACTTTCGCCTTTCACGCCAGTCGCAGATGGTCGATAGCTCTGTGCTACTGCACCCAACGCTGAAGAATTTGCTGCAGATCAGTGCGTTTGAAAGGCTTGGCCAGATAGTCGTTCATGCCCGCTGACAGGCAGGCCTCGCGGTCCCCCTGCAAGGCATTGGCGGTCAGCGCGATGATCGGCACATCGGCGCAGCCTGGCAGTTCACGGATCTGTCGGGTGGCTTCGTAACCGTCGATGACTGGCAACCGGCAATCCATCAGGATCGCCTCGAACATCAGGCTCTCGGCACTCTTCACCGCCTGCGCACCATCGGTGGCCACACTGACAGTGAAGCCCAGGCTGCGCAACATTGCCTGGATGACCGTCTGATTGACCGGATTATCTTCGACCAGCAACACATTGCGGCCTTCGCCATGACCGTTGCCGGCTGGCGTACGTGGCGCCAGCACCGGCAGTGTGAGCCTGGACAGTGCCAGCGGAATTTCCAGGGTGAACACCGAGCCCAGGCCTTCTTCGCTCTGGGCCCGCAGGGTGCCGCCCATCCGCTCGGCGAGGGTCCGGGCAATCGGCAGGCCCAGCCCGGTGCCGCCGTAACGCCGGGAGATCGAGCTGTCGGCCTGCTGGAAGGCATTGAACATCGACTCCAGGCTTTGCGCCGAAATGCCGATTCCGCTGTCGCGCACGGTGCAGGTGAACCACAACACTTCGTGGTCCAGCGCTTGCCACTGCGCCTCGATCGAGATCCGCCCCTGTTCGGTGAATTTCAAGGCGTTGCCGATCAGGTTGACCAGGATCTGCCGGATCCGTGTCGGGTCGCCCAGCACCTGCAGGGCCTGCATGTCGTCGGGGATCAGCAGGTCCAGGCTCAGCCCGCGCTGCGTGGCGCTGTGCTGGAAAGACTGGGCCGAGTTGCCGATCAGCTCGGCGAGGTTGAACGGGATATGTTCCAGTTCCAGGGCCGAACGCTCGATGCGCGAGAAATCGAGAATGTCGTTGATGACCTTGAGCAAGTGCTCGGTGGATTCGGACGCCAGCGCGGCATACTCGCTCTGTTCCTCGGTCATGTCGGTGGTTTCGAGCAGTTGCAGCATGCCCAGCACACCATTCATCGGCGTGCGCAGTTCGTGGCTCATCATCGCCAGGAAGTCGGATTTGGCGTTGTTGGCTTTCTCTGCTTCTTCGCGGGTCTGGATCAGTTGCGCCATGGCCTGGTGCTGCTCGCGGCTGGCGACTTCCAGGCCGTTGGCCAGGTTATTGATGTGCCGCGACAGTGCACCGAGTTCGGTGTCGTCGACGATCGGCAGCGGGGTTTTGTAATCGCCCTGTTGTATCGCCTTGACCGCGTTGCCGATGTCGCGCAGCGGCTTCGACAGGCCGGCCGCCAGGCGCCGGGCGACGAGAAAGGTAAAGAGCAGGGCGAACAAGGCGAGGACGCCAGCCTTGAGGAGGATTTCCTGCTGGCGCTGGCTGAAGGCATCGTTGGACATGCCGACAATCACTCGCCCCAGATAATCCTCGGCGGTGGCATGGGCCGGTGCCTGCGGGCTCTGAAGAAAATCGTTACTGAGTGCAATCCGCTGCAAGCGAACCGGGGCCTGGAACACTTCGACCTTCTGCGAGCGGTTGTGGATTTCCGACGGCTGCTCGACGTACACCAAGATGTGGTTGGTGCTGTCCTGGACTTCGAGAAAGCGCACATGGGGCGTGGCCAACGACGCCTTCATCAGGCTTTCGAGCACCTCGTTGTTGCCGGAGATCACTCCGTACTCGGTGGCGGGCGCCAGTTGGTTGGCGATCAACTGACCGGTGTGGTTGAGCTCCTGACGCAAATCCTGCAGCCGCACGAACGTGAAGAAGCTGATCAGCAGCAAGGTCAGCAGCAAGGCCGGGCCGAGGCTGATGATTTGGGTGCGGGTGCTGATGTCCCAACGGCGACGCAAGCTCATGGACGGTTTTCTCCTTCGGCCAACTGGGCGGCCACGGTCCCGGGGTCGATCTGTTCGATGCCCAGGGAGCGGGCGACTTGCGGGTTGCTCAATACTTTGAAGGGTTGCGGGTACAACGCGCGTGGCCAACTGGCCGGTGGACGGTCCAGCAGATGATCGAGCATCTGCAACCAGTCATTTTGATCGCTGTAGGTACTGGCCAGGCTGCCGGCCTTGACGAAGCCGGCATTGGGACCGATCAGCGCGAGTTGTCGACCGTAGCTGCTGAGCAACAGGTTCTTGGCGGTTTTCGGGTTGTAGAGCCCGGGGTCGTCCAGCCCCAACAGCACGTCGCTGTTGCGCAGCAAGGTTTGCAACGGGCGGCTGTCCTGCGTGTTGTCCCAGCGCTCGGCGATGATCTTCAGGCCCAGGGGGCGGGCAGCCTGTTGCAGTTCCTTGAGTAAAAACTCGCTGCCTTTGCCGTACAGCACGCCGACCCGCTGCGCTTGGGGCAGTAGTTTTTTCGTCAGGCGCAGTTGGCGGATCAGCGGTGGATCACTCCACAAAAGCGTCAGGCGTGCCGGCACGTTGCTGCCCAAGCGCTGATTGGCTTGCAGACGGCTGATGCGCAGCACGAGGGTCGCTGGTCCCTGAGTGTCTTGCAGGCGCCAGTCCAGGCTCGGCAGGTCGAGCAGGATCAGTCGGGTGCTGGCCGGTAGCCTGGCCGGCACCGGCAGGCTGGCAAACGGGGCGAAGCGCACGTTGTCGTTGGGCCGCTGCCTGGCCAGTGCCTGGGTAAAGGCCTGGACGGCCGGGCTGTCGTGGGCACCGGTCAGCAAAACATCGGCCGCCCGCGCGGGGGCACTGAATCCTGGCCAGCTCAGCAACAACATCCCGACGCAGACTATGCGCCAAAGGGTGGACGTCGGCATGTCAGAACTCTAACTCCGCGCTGACATACAGCACGTGGCGCGAATCGTAGCGGTTGTCGACGAAGGTCGTCGGCTGGTTGTCCAGGCGCTGCTGGAGGATGGCGGCCAGTTCCAGGTTGGCCCGCCCCAGGGCGATGCGTTTGGCCACGCGTGTGTCGACCCGCTCGAAGCGGTAGCCGTTGAGCGCGTCGTCCCCATAGTAGAAGAGCGCGCTGTTCCAGCCGTTGCCCCAGTCCCGCAGCCAACCCGCGGAGCCACTGTTGCGTGCGCTCTGTTGTTCGTCGCGTGGGTTGCTCGCGTCGGCGTCGACGTAGGCGTAGGTCAGGCGCAAACGATCATTGCTGCCGAGATGCCAGTCGAGCTGGGTTTCTGCGCCACTGAAGCGTGCAGCGTTGCTGTTGCTGGCAATGAACTGATTGTTGCGCAGCGGCTCGCTGATCATTCCGGTGATTTCGTCGTAGAACAGTTTGACGTCGACGTTCAGCCCCAGGTCGACGAAAAAGCCGTTATAGCCCAGCTCCCGCGAGCGCATGTGTTCCTGGTCGAGATCGCCGGGGCCACGGGTCTTGACGAAGTAGCGGGCGCTGGATTGCCCGTAGGCGCCGGGGCTGAGGTTGGTTACCCGGTAGCTCCAGTTGACGTTGTTCTCGAACATGTCGGGCGAACGTATGGCCTCCGAATACACCGCCCGCAGGCCATGGCGCGGGTTGATCAGGTAATTGACCGCCACCCGCGGGGTCAGCGAGCTGCCGATCAACTGGGTATTTTCGAACATGGCGCCACCTTGCAGCAGCCAGTGTTCGCTGGCCCGCCACTCAAGTTGGCCGAACACGCGCCAGGTGGTGTCGTCGAGGGTGCCATTGAAGTACGTCTCGGAGTCGGCCCGGTCGTAACGATAGTTGACGCCGCTGACCAGCCGCAGGCTGTCGGACAGGCTCAAGGTGTCCTGCACTTCGAGGTCGTAGCGCGATTCCCGGGAGCTTTGGTCGATGTCACCGCAGATCGTCTGTCGGGCGCCGTTTCGCCATTGCTCCAGCACTTGATTGCCCAGTGCCTGTTCGGCCGGAGTGCCGGCGGGGGCGCCGGTGCCGGTGAAGCGTTCCATGTGGCGCGCCAGGCGCTCGGTGTAGTTGGGGTTGAGCTGCCAGAGCCGGGTCAGTTCCGGGCTGAACGAAACTTCGGCGTCGCAGGCGCGCCAGGTCTGCTGGCGGTCCCAGTGCTGGGCTGAACCCTGCACATAGAGGCTGTGATCCGCATTGATGTCCAGGTTCCAGCGCACGGAGCCGGCGTAGTCCTTGGCAATCACGTCGGAGTTGTTACCGGCTGAGGTAATCCCGGAGAACACCGGACGGTAGGTATACGGCCGCTGATTGCTGCCGTCCTTGGCGTTCAGTTGCCAGTCCAGGCTCTGCTGCTCGTTCAGCGTCTGGCTGACGGCGAGGCTGAAGCGGTTCAAGCGGCGGCTGTCGCGGTAATCGGCGCCCGTGCGGTCGGTGTCAAAACCGTCGTCTTCCTGGCCGGACAGCGACAAACGCAGGTCGCCACCGTCCCAACCGGTGCCCTGGCTGGCGTACCAGTCGCTGATGCCGCGCTGGCCTCGGGTGATCTTCATGCGCGTGCCATGGCTGTTGGCCGGTGCGCGGGTGATGACGTTGACCACCGCCATCAGCGCATTGGCGCCGTAGCTGACGGTGTTGGGACCGCGAAAGACTTCGATGCGCTCGATGTCTTCCATGGCCACGGGGATGTCGCTCCAGTCCACTGTCGCCAGGCCGGCGCGGTACACCGAGCGTCCGTCGATCAGCACCTGCATCCGCCGCGCTTCGCTGGCGCTGGTGCCGTGGTAGTTCACCGCCGCCTGATTGCCATTGATGTTGCCGACCATCATCCCCGGTACCAGGCGCAATAATTCGCTGATGTCCCGGGCACCGCTGGCCTTGATCAGTTCACTGTCGATCACCGTCATGCTGCCCGGCACCGCCGCCGGCGATTGTTTGAGGCGCGTGGCGGTCAGGACCTGGGGGAGCGGTTGATCGTCCAGGAACAGGTCATCGCCCAGCACGGGTGCACTGAAAAGCAGCGCCAGGACGAATGACGAACGAGGGAGGGGAGGGCCAAAAGACACGGCACAGCCTTGGTAAGCGAATAATTGGCGCGCATGGTAACCGAGCTGGTCGAGTTTTCCAGTCACGATGCCGGCATTTTCCTCGGTTTTGATGGTCGACTTCCTACAAGTGCAGGTAATTGTGATGAGGGCTGGCCCGCCGTGGGCCGCTCCGTATAATGCCGACATCGCCACTGGTATGGATTAACGGATTGCATATGACTGAACAGCGCCCAATTGCGGTCCTGGGAGGCGGAAGTTTCGGGACCGCCGTGGCCAATCTGCTGGCCGAGAACGGTCATCCGGTGCGGCAGTGGATGCGAGACCCGGAACAGGCCGAGGCCATTCGGGTCAATCGCGAGAATCCACGCTACCTCAAGGGCATCAAGATCCATCCGGGAGTGGAGCCGGTCACCGACTTGCTGGCGACCCTCACCGCTTGCGACCTGTGCTTCGTCGCGCTGCCGTCCAGCGCCTTGCGCGCGGTGCTGGCGCCCCATGCCGATTGCCTTGACGGCAAGCTGCTGGTGAGCCTGACTAAAGGCATCGAAGCCCATACATTCAAACTGATGAGCCAGATCCTCGAAGAGATCGCCCCCAAGGCGCGCATCGGCGTGTTGTCCGGGCCTAACCTGGCCCGTGAAGTCGCCGAGCACGCGTTGACCGCCACCGTGGTTGCCAGCGAAGACGAAGCGCTTTGCCAGCGGGTCCAGGAGGCCTTGCACGGCCGGACCTTCCGGGTATACGCCAGCGCCGACCGTTTTGGCGTGGAGCTGGGTGGTGCACTGAAAAACGTCTACGCGATCATCGCCGGCATGGCCGTGGCGCTGGGCATGGGTGAAAACACCAAAAGCATGCTGATTACCCGGGCACTGGCGGAAATGACCCGTTTTGCGGTGAATCAGGGTGCCAACCCGATGACCTTCCTGGGGCTGGCCGGGGTCGGTGACCTGATCGTCACCTGCTCGTCCGACAAAAGCCGTAACTACCAGGTCGGTTTCGCCCTGGGTCAGGGCTTGAGCCTGGAGGATGCGGTGACACGCCTGGGCGAAGTCGCCGAGGGCGTCAACACCCTCAAAGTGCTCAAGGCCAAGGCCCAGGAAGTGGGCGTCTACATGCCGCTGGTCGCCGGTTTACATGCGATTCTGTTTGAAGGGCGCACGCTCAATCAGGTCATCGAGTTGCTGATGCGTGGCGAGCCGAAAACCGATGTCGACTTTATCTCCACCAGCGGTTTCAACTGAGCACCCCGTTTACAGGGGCAGGGAGCGAGACATGAACGATCCAAAAGTAGAAGCCAAGTACGAATCCATTCTGCTGCGCGTACTGTGGATGCTGATTTATGTGCTGGTCTGGCAAGTGGCGCAGTTCATCCTCGGCGCGGTGGTGCTGGTGCAGCTCATCTATCGGCTGATCTACGGTGCGCCGAGTGCGAGCCTGATGAACTTCGGCGACAGCCTGAGCCAGTTCCTGGCGCAGATCGGCCGTTTCGGCAGTTTTCACAGTGACCAGAAACCGTGGCCGTTCGCCGACTGGCCGACCCCGCGCAAGCCCGAAGGCGAAGCCCCGCACACGGTGCCACCGGCGCCGCATTCGGCTCGCGATGAGGAGCCAAAGCTATGAAGCTCTGGGTGTTGCGTCACGGTGAAGCCGAGTCTCACGCCCGTAGCGACGCCGAACGGGAACTGACTGCCCACGGCCGCGAAGAAGTCTTGCGCAGCGCGGCGCAACTGATCGGCCAGCCGATCCAGGCGATCCTCGCCAGCCCCTACGTGCGGGCGCAACAGACCGCACAACTGGTGCGCGAGGCGTTGGGTTTCGAGCCCGAGATCCGCACGGTGCCGTGGCTGACGCCAGACAGCAATCCGCTGGCCGCTGTGGATCAGCTCGACACGACAGACAACCTGCTGCTGGTCAGCCATCAGCCGCTGGTGGGCAACCTGATCGGGTTCTTGCAGCACGGCCACCTGCGGGCGCCGCAGCCGATGAACACCGCCAGCCTGGCCGAGCTTGAAGCTGATTTGCCGCTGGCGGGGGGCATGACGCTCAATAGCGTCAAACATCCGTAAGGTCGAGCCAAGGAGCTTTCTGTGGCGAGGGAGCTTGCTCCCGCTCGGCTGCGCAGCAGGCGCAAATATTGTCGATGTGGTTTGTCTGGCGCAACGCAGTTGTAGAAAGTGGGGCCGCTTCGCAGCCCAGCGGGAGCAAGCTCCCTCGCCACAGTTTGATCGCGTCCGTTGTTTGGTTTTTGTGTGAAATAGCCAACCAAGCAGTTGCTTGGTTGACTACGCTTGCCGCCACATCGAACAAAAAGGAGCGCCTGCCATGTCCGCCGCTTTTCGTTTGCCGCTGCAAGTGTTCTTTGAGCGCGAAGCCCGTCACCCCCATCAACGTTATCTGGTCCAGCCATTGGGCGGTGGGCAGGTGCAAACCCTGACCTGGGCCGACGTTGGTCACCAGGCCCGCTGCGCCGCCCATTGGCTGCGAGCCCGGGAATTGCCCCAGGGCAGCCACATTGCCCTGATCTCGAAAAACTGCGCGCACTGGATCATTGCCGACCTGGCGATCTGGATGGCGGGCCACGTCAGCGTTCCCCTTTATCCAAACCTGACCGCCGACTCGGTGGCGCAAGTACTGGAGCACTCCGAAGCGGCGCTGGCGTTCATCGGCAAACTCGATGACTGGCCGGGCATGGCGCCGGGGCTCAGCCCCGACTTGCCGACCATCAGCCTGCCGCTGTGCCCGCCAGGGGCGTTCGATTTCACCTGGGATGACCTGCAAGCGAGTTCACCGATTCAGGACCAACCGTCGCCCGGTGCGGGGCAGTTGGCGACGATCATCTACACCTCCGGCACCACGGGCCTGCCCAAAGGCGTGATGCACAGTTTTGGCACCCTCGGTTTTGCCACCACCCATGGCACCGGGCTGTTCGGGCTCAATGAGTCGGATCGGCTTCTGTCCTACCTGCCGCTGTGCCATGTGGCTGAACGGATGTTTGTGGAGCTGGCGTCGATCTACACCGGGCAGACCGTGTTTTTTGCCGAAAGCCTGGAAACCTTCATCACCGATTTGCAACGCGCCCGGCCGACCGCACTGTTTGGCGTACCGCGTATCTGGACCAAATTCCAGATGGGCGTGTACAGCAAGGTCCCGGCCAAACGCCTGGATTTCCTGTTGGGGCTGCCCATCATCGGCAAGCGGGTGGGGCGCAAAGTGCTGGCCGGGCTTGGGCTGGACGCCTTGCGCGTGGCGCTGTCGGGGGCCGCGCCTGTGCCGCAGACTTTGCTGCGCTGGTATCAACGGCTCGGGCTGGACGTGCTGGAGGTCTACGGCATGACCGAGAGCTGCGGTTATTCCCACATCTGCCTGCCGGGCCAGAACCGCCCTGGCTGGATTGGCAAACCGTGCCCGGAGGTCGAGGTGCGTATCGATGCGTCCGGCGAGGTCCAGGTGCGGAGCGGGGCGACGATGCTCGGCTACTACAAGGAGCCGCAGAAAACCGCCGAGACCATTACGCAGGACGGTTTTTTGCGCACCGGCGACAAGGGTGAGCAGGACGCCGAAGGCAACCTGCGCCTGACCGGGCGGCTCAAGGAAATCTTCAAGACCAGCAAAGGCAAATACGTTGCCCCGGCGCCGATTGAAAATCGCCTGGCGGTGCATTCGCGCATCGAACAGGTGTGCGTGGTCGGTGATGGATTGAGTGCGCCGCTGGGGCTGTGCGTGCTGTCGGCGGTGGGCTTGCAGGACGCCGCCAGCAGTGCGCGCAACGGGTTGCAGTCGAGCCTGGAAACCTTGCTCGATGAGGTCAACGGCGGCCTCGACAAGCATGAGCGGCTACGGCGGTTGGTGGTGGTCAAGGACAACTGGGCGGTGGAAAACGGCTTCCTGACGCCTACCCTGAAGATCAAGCGCAACGTCATCGAGGCCGCATATGGCGCTCGTTTCGAGGAATGGAGCGCACGTTCCGAAGCCGTGTTGTGGCAGGATTGATCGCGAATAAAACCAACAAAAGGACCTAGTCATGAGCCTGTGGCGCACTGTTCCCAACATCGACCAACTGAACGCGATTCAGAAAAACACCATTGGCGAGGTGCTGGATATTCGTTTCGAGGCGTTCGATGACGAATCACTGACTGCGAGCATGGTCATCGACCACCGCACCCACCAACCTTACGGTTTGCTGCATGGCGGCGCTTCGGTGGTGCTGGCTGAAACGGTCGGCTCCATGGCCAGTTTCCTGTGTATCGACGCCAGCAAGTTCTATTGCGTGGGCCTGGAAATCAACGCCAACCACTTGCGTGGCCTGCGCAGCGGGCGGGTGAGTGCCGTGGCAAAAGCCATCCACATCGGCCGCACCACCCATGTCTGGGACATCCGCCTGAGCAGCGACGAAGGCAAGGCCAGTTGCGTGTCGCGCCTGACCATGGCGGTGGTGCCGTTGGGTGAAACGCCGCCGATGCGGTAACGGCGCACAGTGAGGCGTGTTGTATGGCGAAAGGACCCGGTTACCCCTCACACGGCCTGACTGTCATCATTCCTGGCAGTTACGGTCATTGCTGTCAGGCGGTGTCTTACGGACAATCAACACCTGTTTTGGTTTTTTCGGACACGCCGCTATGTCGCAGCAGATTTTTTTTACCCACGCCAACGGCTTTCCTTCGGGCACTTACGGCAAGTTGTTCGCGGCGTTGGCGCCGGAGTATCAGGTTGCACACTTGCAGCAGCACGCTCATGACCCACGGTTCCCGGCGGACGATAACTGGCACAACCTGGTGGACGAGCTGATTCATCATCTGGAACAACAACCCGAGCCGGTGTGGGGCGTCGGCCATTCGTTTGGCGGTGTGTTGCACCTGCATGCCGCGCTGCGTTGCCCGCAGCTGTATCGCGGGGTGGTGATGCTCGATTCGCCAGTGCTGACCCGGACCGACCAGTGGGTGATCCGCGCAGCCAAGCGTTTTGGCTTCATCGACCGTCTGACCCCGGCCGGGCGCACGCTGGGGCGTCGCGAAGAGTTCACTGACCTGGAAACGGCCCGCCGCTATTTCGCGGGTAAAACCCTGTTCCGTGGCTTTGACCCGGAATGCTTCGACGCCTACCTGCAACACGGTCTGCATCAGGTCGGTGACCGGTTGCGGTTGCGCTTTGATCCCGCGACGGAAATCAGCATTTATCGCGGTGTGCCTCATGTCAGCCCCGGTCGTACCCGGCAGTTGAAAGTGCCATTGGCGGTGGTGCGCGGCCGCCAGAGCCGGGTGGTCATGCGTCATCACGCCAGCTCGGTCGGGCGCATGCCCCACGGTGAATCCCTGACCATGCCCGGCGGCCACATGTTTCCGCTGGAGCGCCCGCAAGACACCGCGACGCTGCTCAAGGAACTTTTCAGCCGTTGGCAAGGGCGCCACGAGCGCAGTTGCGCATGAGCCCGGCCGTCGAAGAGGTTCGCCTGAGCCTGCCGCACATCGAGCTGGCGGCGCACCTGTTCGGCCCGGAAGACGGGCTGCCGGTAATTGCCTTGCACGGCTGGCTGGATAACGCCAACAGCTTTGCTCGCCTGGCACCCCGGCTCAAAGGGCTGCGTATCGTCGCGCTGGACATGGCCGGTCACGGTCATTCCGGGCATCGACCGGTGGGCGCCGGTTATGCGTTGTGGGATTACGCTCACGATGTGCTGTGCGTCGCCGAGCAGTTAGGCTGGAAGCGTTTTGCGCTGCTGGGCCATTCCATGGGCGCGATTGTTTCGGTGGTGCTGGCCGGTGCCTTGCCGGAACGGGTGACCCACCTGGCGCTGATCGACGGGGTGATTCCACCGACCGCGACCCACGATAACGCGGCCGAGCGCATGGGCATGGCCTTGCAAGCGCAACTGGACCTGCAAGAAAAGCGCAAACCGGTCTACACCACGCTGGACCGGGCCATCGAGGCCCGGATGAAGGGCGTGGTGGCGGTCAGTCGGGAAGCCGCCGGGTTATTGGCTCAGCGCGGTTTGATGCCCGTGGCGGGCGGTTACACCTGGCGCACCGACAGTCGCCTGACCCTGGCGTCCCCGTTGCGTCTGTCAGAAGAACAGGCCATGTCCTTCGTGCAGCGGGTCAGTTGTCCTGCGCAATTGGTGGTTGCGGCTGACGGCATGCTCGCCAAGCATTCGGAGTTGCTTGAACGTCTACCCTTTAGCCGTGAACAGCTGCCCGGCGGCCATCATTTGCACCTCAATGACGAGCCTGGCGCCGCCCTTGTTGCAGACTGTTTCAATCGGTTCTTCGCCGTTCCTTGACTTGCAGCGGGCAACTGTCGAGGCTGGGCGGGTTGAAATGGGAGACAACCATGATAGATCTCTACACCGCTGCGACCCCGAATGGCCACAAGGTCTCTATCGTGCTCGAGGAGCTCGGCCTGCCCTACACGGTGCATGCCTTGAGTTTCGACCAGAAGGAACAAAAGGCACCTGCCTTTCTCAAGATCAACCCCAATGGCCGGATTCCGGCGATTGTCGACCGCGCCAACGGCGACTTTGCCGTGTTCGAATCCGGCGCGATTCTCATCTACCTCGCCGAACTGAGCGGGCAACTGCTGCCCACGGACCCGAAAGGACGCTCAGTGGCGATCCAGTGGCTGATGTTTCAGATGGGCGGCATCGGCCCGATGCAGGGCCAGGCCAACGTGTTTTTCCGTTACTTTCCGGAAAAACTCCAGGGCGCCATCGACCGCTACCAGCATGAAACTCGGCGCTTGTATGAAGTGCTGAACACGCGCCTGGAAGTCGTCGAGTTTCTCGCCGACAAGTACAGTATTGCCGACATCGCCACCTACCCGTGGGTGCGTGGTCATGAATGGTCCGGGGTGTCGGTGGATGGCTTGCCGGCCTTGCAGCGCTGGATGGCGGCCATGGCCGCGCGCCCGGCGGTCCAGCGTGGTTTGTTGGTGCCGCAACGCATCGACGACGCCAGCGTCGTCAAGGGTGCCCAGGCCATGCTGATCCGATGAGAGTGCCTTCAAGGTTGAAAAGCATGCGTTTAATCAGTCTGTTGGGGTTGGGGTGTTTCAGTTCGCTGGTGTTTGCCGCCGATGTCCCCGCAAGTCACGATTTACCGCTGGTGCCGCGTATGGCCGATGCCCAGATCGTCGACTATCGGCCCGCCGCGCCGCTTGAGCGAATCTATCCCATGGGGTCGATCCGCAAGATCAGCGGTCAGTTGCGCTTCGACGGTCAAGTCAGTGCCCGGGGGCAAGCCACTTCGGTAACGTATGAGTTGCCGCCGGAACATTCGTCTACCGAGGCCTTCACCGCCGCCCGCGAAGCCTTGCAAAAGCAGGGCGCGGAGCTGCTGTTCTGGTGCCAGGCCCGAGATTGCGGCGAAAGCAGCCTTTGGGCCAACGAAGTCTTCGGCAACGCCAAGCTGTATGGCTCCGACAACGAACAGGCCTACCTGCTATTGCGTCTCGCGGCCCCGCAGGACAATTCACTGGTGGCGCTCTACAGCATCACCCGTGGCAATCGCCGGGCTTACCTGCATGTCGAGCAGTTCGACGCCAATGCGCCGCTGGGTGAGCTGCTGCCGACCTCGGCGACCTTGCTGCGTCAACTCAAGGATACCGGCACCCTGGACTTCGCCAAGCTCGGCGGCGAGCCACAAGCCGCATGGTTGACCTTGCTTTCACGCGGGTTGAACCTGGACACCACGTTGCGGGTCAGTTTATCCGGTGCCACGGCTGAAGCCTGGCGCCAGGCGCTGGTGGGGCAGGGCGTTCGGGCGGCTAGGATGGAGACCGGCACGGTCGACACGCCGGGCCTGCATATCGAATTGCTGCGATAAACCGCTCTGGGGCGAACGTGCGGCCCGCCGTTCGCCTACTCTTTGTCGATTGACCTTTCACGAGACTGTTCATGCTCAATAACGATCGACTGTTGGTGCAGATTCTGTTGCTGGTGTTGTTTGGCGCCAGTTTCTGGGTGATGGCGCCGTTCTGGTCGGCGCTGTTCTGGGGGGCGGTGCTGGCGTTCGCCAGTTGGCCGCTGATGCGCCTGCTGACCCGTTTGCTTAACGGGCGCGAGTCGCTTGCGGCCGCGTTGCTGACCCTGGGCTGGATGGTGCTGGTGGCGGCGCCGATGGTCTGGCTGGGGTTGAACCTGGCTGATCATGTGCGCGATGCCACGACGTTCATCAAGGATGTTCAGGTTGATGGCCTGCCGGAAGCGCCGGTCTGGCTGGCAACGGTTCCTTTGGTCGGGGAACGGCTGGTGGGACTCTGGAACAGCATCGATCAACAGGGGGCGGCGCTGATGCTGGCGGTCAAACCCTATCTGGGACAGGTCGGCAACTGGTTGCTGGCGCGCAGTGCGCAGATCGGCGGCGGTATCCTGGAACTGACCTTAAGTATCGTATTCGTGTTCTTTTTCTACCGTGACGGCCCGCGCCTGGCGATGTTCGTCCATCGTTTGCTGGAGCGGCTGATCGGTGATCGCGCCGGCTACTACATCGAACTGGTGGCCGGTACGGTGCAGCGGGTGGTCAACGGGGTGATCGGCACTGCTGCCGCTCAGGCCGTCCTGGCGGTGATCGGTTTCCTGATCGCCGGTGTCCCCGGTGCGCTGGTGCTGGGCATCGTGACTTTCCTGCTCAGCCTGATTCCCATGGGCCCACCGCTGGTGTGGATTCCCGCCACGGCGTGGCTGGCCTGGAAAGGTGAGTACGGGATGGCGGTGTTCCTCGGTATCTGGGGCACGTTCATCATCAGTGGTGTCGACAACGTACTCAAACCCTACCTCATCAGCCGTGGCGGTAACCTGCCGCTGGTGATTGTGTTGCTGGGGGTGTTTGGCGGGTTGATTGCCTTCGGTTTCATCGGCCTGTTTATCGGTCCGACCTTGCTGGCGGTGGCGTACAGCCTGCTGATCGACTGGAGCGCGAGCCAGGTGCGGGTTGAAGATAAACGCTGACTGACTGACTGACTGACTGACGGAGGCGAGGGCGCAGGTTCCCTTGCCACCACGGTAGGATCGCGACATTCAGACGCGGGCCCGATCAGCGGCGTACCCGTTGTGCTGCCTACAGGGAAACAGGCGTGCGTGGCAGGCGAACGACCGCCGTCAGGCCGCCTCCCGGGGTTTCTTCCAGGCTCAACTGCCCGCCCATGCGTTGCGCGGCCTCCCGGGCGATGGTCATGCCCAGACCAACGCCACCGGAGTTGCGATTGCGCGAACCTTCCAGGCGAAAGAACGGCTCGAACACCGCTTCACGTTTGTCTGCCGCGATCCCCGGGCCGTGATCAATGACACGAATCAGCAACTGCTCGCGGTTATCTTCAAGGCTGATCAAGGCGTGCCCGGCGTAGCGCAAGGCGTTGTCCAACAGGTTGTTGAGGCAGGAGCGCAAGGCCATCGGCTGTACGTGCAACGGCGCGCAGTGGCCTTGGGCCTGAACGTCGGCGCCCTGATCCTGAGCATTTTCGCTGAGGGATTCGACCAGTGCCTGCACATCCATCAACTGCCAGGCCTCGCTGGTGCGTTGTTCGTGCAGGTAGCTGAGGGTAGCGTCGAGCATGCCGATCATGTCGTCGAGGTCCTGGCGCATCTGCCCCTGCAACTTGTTGTCGTCAATCTGCTCAAGCCGTAGCTTGAGGCGTGACAGCGGCGTGCGCAGGTCATGGGACACAGCGCCGAGCATGCGCCCGCGCTGCTGCACTTGCTGACGAATGCGTTGCTGCATCAGGTTGAAGGTGTGCGCGGCTTGCCGGGCCTCGCGCGGGCCGGACTCATCGAGCGGCGGGCTGTCGAGGTTTTCGCTAAGGCGTTCGGCGGCGGCGCTCAAGCGCTGGATCGGCCGGCTCAGCAACTTGGCGCCGTACCAGGCGGCAATGATCAGGGAAATGAACTGGAAGGTCAGCGGCACCAACGGCCCGCCAAACCACGGCCGTGGCGGTCGCGGTTCGAAGCGGGGGTGGGGCGGGCGCGTCCCGTCAAACTCGGCGGAAAACCGCTGCGGCGCAGGGGGAGGGCCGTAATGGTGAAACCAGAAGAACGCCAGCAAGTGCGCCAGCACGATCGCCACCAGCAGCACCCCGAACAGGCGGCCGAACAGCGTATCGAAGCGCATGCGCATCAGCCGATGTCTCGGGCATCGAACAGGTAACCCTCGCCACGTACAGTCTTGATCAGCTGTGGGGCCTTGGGGTCGTCGCCAAGTTTTTGCCGCAAGCGCGAGACCAGCAGGTCGATGCTGCGATCAAACGCTTCGATCGAACGACCCCGGGCCGCGTCGAGCAACTGTTCGCGGCTAAGCACCCGGCGCGGGCGTTCGATGAACACCCAGAGCAGGCGGAATTCGGCGTTCGACAGCGGCACCACCAGGCCATCGTCTGCGATCAACTGACGCAACACACTGTTGAGCCGCCAGTTGTCGAAACGAATATTGGCGCGCTGCTCGGTGCGGTCGTCGCGCACCCGGCGCAAGATGGTCTGGATCCGCGCCACCAGCTCCCGTGGTTCGAACGGCTTGGCCATGTAATCGTCGGCACCCAGCTCCAGGCCGATGATCCGGTCGGTGGGCTCACAACGGGCGGTGAGCATCAGGATCGGAATGTCCGACTCGCTACGCAGCCAGCGGCACAGCGATAAACCGTCTTCGCCAGGCAGCATCAGGTCGAGGACCACCACGTCGAAGTGCTCGGCCAACAACGCCTGGCGCATGGCGTTGCCATCGGTCACGCCACTGGCGAGGATGTTGAAGCGGGCCAGGTAGTCGATCAGCAGCTCGCGGATCGGCACGTCATCGTCGACGATCAGCGCGCGGGTGTTCCAGCGTTTGTCGTCGGCCGGGGCGGACGTTTTCAGGTCATCATTCATCGGAGCTGGACTGTTGTGCATGGAGGATTCATCTGCCATGGAGGCTGCCAACCACAAAAGATAGGCTGCGAGGTTGTGACTTCAGCATAGGCGTCCGGCCGCAAGGCGGGAAGCGCTGCAAGGACGTGGTGTGGCGCATCAGGGTAGCCCCGGCGAATGTAGTGGAGGTGTCTTATGTGTATCGAAGTCGACACAATTGAGTGTGTTGCGCGGGTTGTGGGTGCCGTTGAGGATGAATTACCGATCTTCGGGTCCCGTACGGGCTCGCGTTCCGCTACAATGCGCGCCGATTTCGACTTGCCTGAGAGCCCACTCATGTCCGCCTGCCAGACTCCTATCATCGTCGCCCTGGATTTCCCTACCCGTGACGCCGCACTGAAGCTGGCCGACCAGTTGGACCCGAAACTGTGCCGGGTCAAAGTCGGTAAAGAACTGTTCACCAGTTGCGCTTCTGAAATCGTCGGAACCCTGCGCGACAAGGGTTTCGAGGTGTTCCTGGACCTCAAGTTCCACGACATCCCGAACACCACCGCCATGGCGGTCAAGGCTGCGGCGGAAATGGGCGTGTGGATGGTCAACGTGCACTGCTCCGGTGGTCTGCGCATGATGGCCGCGTGCCGTGAAGTGCTCGACCAGCGTACGGGCTCCAAGCCGCTGCTGATCGGCGTGACCGTGCTGACCAGCATGGAGCGTGAGGATCTGGCGGGCATCGGCCTGGACATCGAACCGCAGGAGCAGGTGCTGCGCCTCGCGGCATTGGCGCAGAAGGCCGGGATGGATGGCCTGGTGTGCTCGGCCCTGGAAGCCCAGGCGCTGAAAGCCGCGCACCCGTCGCTCCAACTGGTGACCCCGGGGATTCGTCCGGCGGGCAGCGCCCAGGACGACCAGCGCCGAATCCTGACGCCACGCCAGGCCCTGGATGCCGGTTCCGACTACCTGGTAATCGGTCGTCCGATCAGCCAGGCGGCTGACCCGGCCAAAGCCTTGGCGGATGTTGTGGCCGAAATCGCTTAACCCAACACTGAAGATCCAAATGTGGGAGCAGGCTCGCTCCCACATTGGTTTGTGGTGTATTGAAAAATCGGGTTAAACCTTCAACACCAGCTTGCCGAAGTTCTCGCCGCTGAACAGTTTCATCAGCGTTTCCGGGAACGTCTCAAGCCCTTCAACGATGTCTTCCTTGCTCTTGAGTTGCCCCTTGGCCATCCACCCGGCCATCTCCTGGCCGGCAGCGGCGAACTGCGCGGCATAATCCATCACCACGAAACCCTCCATTCGCGCGCGGTTGACCAGTAGCGACAGGTAATTGGCCGGTCCCTTGACTGCCTCTTTGTTGTTGTACTGGCTGATTGCGCCGCAGATCACCACGCGTGCCTTCATGTTCAGGCGGCTGAGCACGGCGTCGAGAATATCGCCGCCGACGTTGTCGAAATACACATCGACCCCTTTCGGGCATTCGCGTTTGAGGCCGGCAATGACGTCTTCATTCTTGTAGTCGATGACACCGTCGAAGCCCAACTCATCCATCAAAAACCTGCACTTGTCCGCGCCGCCCGCAATGCCGACCACGCGGCAGCCTTTGATCTTGGCGATCTGCCCGGCGATGCTGCCTACCGCACCGGCGGCGCCAGACAGCACCACGGTTTCACCGGCCTTCGGCGCGCCGACATCGAGCAGGGCGAAATAGGCGGTCATGCCGGTCATGCCCAGCGCTGACAGGTAGCGCGGCAACGGAGCCAGTTTCGGATCGACCTTGTAGAAACCTCTTGGCTCGCCCAGGAAGTAATCCTGCACACCCAGTGCGCCGTTGACGTAGTCGCCCACCGCAAACCCCGGGTTGTTCGATGCAATGACCTGGCCCACGCCCAGCGCCCGCATGACTTCACCAATGCCCACGGGGGGGATGTACGACTTGCCTTCGTTCATCCAGCCACGCATGGCCGGGTCCAGTGACAGGTACTCGTTCTTGACCAGGATCTGGCCCGCCGCCGGTTCGCCGACCGGAACCTGCTGATAGGTGAAGGTTTCGCGAGTCGCCGCACCCACCGGGCGTTTGGCGAGGAGGAACTGACGGTTGATCTGGGCAGTCATGGTGAGTACTCATCATTCAATGGAGTCTGATTGATAGACCCTCGCGGCAGATGTCGCAAGGTTTGCAGGCCCGGCGAATGCAGCCTGATCCAGTCTTGTGATGATAGTGCCGGTGCACTTATCACTGTCGTCGATGGTGGACCCACCGGGTGTTTGATAGTGCTGCCGCGTGGTCAGCGGCTGTGGCTAGACTGCGGGAACACGACCCACCCCCGCACGATTCGAGGACAGATCAATGAGCATGACGTTTTCCGGCCAGGTAGCTTTGGTGACAGGCGCAGCCGCCGGTATCGGCCGCGCAACGGCCCTGGCATTCGCCGCCGAAGGCTTGAAAGTCGTGGTTTGCGACCTCGATGTGACGGGTGGCGAGGGCACGGTCCAACTGATTCGGGCCGCTGGCGGCGAAGCCGTGTTCGTGCGCTGCAATGTCACCCTGGAAGCCGATGTCCAGAACTTGATGGCGCAGGCCGTGAATGTGTATGGCCGTGTCGACTACGCCTTCAATAACGCCGGGATCGAGATCGAAAAAGGCAAACTTGCAGAGGGCACGGTGGAGGAGTTCGACGCGATCATGGACGTCAACGTCAAAGGTGTCTGGCTGTGCATGAAGTACCAGTTGCCCTTGATGCTCGCTCAGGGCGGCGGGGCCATCGTCAATACCGCGTCCGTGGCAGGGCTGGGCGCTGCGCCGAAAATGAGCATCTACGCGGCGTCCAAGCATGCCGTGATCGGCCTTACCAAATCGGCGGCGATCGAGTATGCGAAGAAGAAAATCCGGGTCAACGCGGTATGCCCGGCGGTGATCGACACCGACATGTTCCGCCGGGCGTATGAGGCAGATCCGAAAAAGGGCGACTTTGCCAGTGCGATGCACCCGGTCGGGCGTATTGGCAAGGTTGAGGAAATCGCCAGCGCGGTGCTCTATCTGTGCAGCGACGGTGCGGCGTTCACCACAGGCCATTCACTGGCAGTCGATGGTGGTGTGACGGCGATCTGATCGAGCGCAAACAGCTCTGGTTCTGTGGTGAAACGAAAGCCTGTCACGTAGGAAAACCCCGCGCTATCACGCGGGGTTTTTCTTTGTCTCAAGCATGCCTGACGACGAGCCTGGAGCGATGTGTTTCAAAGCGTTAGCTCAGCGCTTTTTGACGGCGTTGTCGCACATCGTTCCGCGGGTGCCTGTGCTTAACTGCGAGCAGAAAAAACAACCGGTTAGGGAGATGGTTACTCATGGAATTGAGAATCGATCGACAGGCCATGGTGCCCGTCGTGCAGCAAATCGTCGACGCGCTGGCTGGCTGGATTCGCCAGGGCGCGGTACAGCCTGGAACACGTCTGCCTTCCGTTCGCCAACTGGCCAAGGACAACCTGCTCAGTCAGTCGAGCGTCTTCGAAGCCTATGAGCGGATGATTGCCCAAGGCGTTCTCGCCGCCCGCCAGGGCTCAGGCTTTGTTGTTGCCGAGCCACCCATCGTGGTCGCCCATTCGGCCGACAAGCCTTGGTACGAAGGTGCCGAGGCCAATTGGGAGCGGTTCACCGACAGCCCGCTAGGGGAGTTGAAACTGGGGTGTGGCGGGTTGCCGGAGAGCTGGCGTGAGAGTGATGACCTCAGCTATGCCATTCGCGAAGTGGCGCGCACTGACATGGCCGGGTTGTTCAACTACAGCACACCCCTGGGGCTGCCAGCCTTGCGCCAACAGCTTCACAAACGCCTGAAGCAGATCAACATCGACGTTGATGAAGGGCGAATCATGACCACCTACGGTGCGAGCCACGCGCTGGACCTGATCGTGCGCACGCTGTTCAAACCGGGCGATTGCGTGGTGGTTGAAACGCCCGGTTACTCGAATCTTTTCGATTTGCTGCGCCTGCACGGCATCACCTTGCTTGAGGTGCCGCGAACCCCGCGAGGGCCGGACGTCGAGGCGCTTGAAAGGCTTTTGAGTCGCCATCAGCCCCGTGCCTTGTTCATCAACAGCCTGTATCACAACCCTACGGGCAGCAGCCTGGCACCGACCATCGCACAACGCATTCTGGAGCTGGCCAGGGCTCATGGTCTGTTGATTGTCGAAGACGATGTCTACGCGGATTTGCAAAGCAGTGCCGGTACTCGCCTGGCGGCCCTGGACGCCGATCAGTCAGTGATTTACGTCGCAAGTTTCTCGAAAACCCTCAGCAGTTCGCTGCGGGTCGGTTATGTGGTGGCCAGCGCCGAGATCATTTCGCGCCTGGCGGAAGTGAAAATGGTCAGTGGCATGGGGACGTCACGCTTTTGCGAGTCGGTTCTGTGCGGCCTGCTGGCCAATGGGGCCTATCGCAAACTGGTGCAGCGCCAGCGCCAGCGGTTGAACTGTGACATGGCCAGTGCATTGCAGGTCCTGGAGGACGCCGAATGGCAGGTGTTCGGCAAGCCCAGTGGCGGCATGTTTATCTGGGGGCGATCGCAACTGTGTGATTACCCTCGGGTGCGTACGTTGGCGCAGCAATGTGGTGTGCTGTTGTCGTCCCGGACTGCATTCAGCCCTGGTGGCGAGGCCAGTGACTGGCTGCGTATCAACGTTGCCTATGCCAGCGATCCGCGAGCCTTGAGGTTTTTCCAGGCAACGGCTTTGCCGGATCGGCTTCAACCGTCCTGAAAACGACGTTGACGTAGCTTTTGGCCATTATTCAGGCGCCAGAGACTTGTGTGTCCGTAGCCTCGTTGCGACTCTGCATTAACTGAAAATGGCCTTGCTGCCATTGGGCATTGGAAGGGGACTACGCGCAATGATTTCGGCCGTGCAAGGACGTTTTGCCAACCTCGGTATGGCGAAAAAACTGGGTGTCGGGTTTGTTCTGGTCTTGTTGCTGACGGCGCTGGTGGCCGCGATCGGAGTCTGGTCGCTGCAAACCATCAGTCAGCGTTTCGAGGGGCTCAAGCAGATGTCCGCGCTCAACAGTGGCCTGCTCAAGGTTCGCCTGCTGGAGCAGGAGTACGCCTTGCACGGCGACCCGAAAACCGCGGATGCCCTGCATCAGGGGGTGGACGGGCTGGTAGAGCGGGCGGCGCAGCTCAAGGGCCGGTCACCGGCCAGTGTCCCGGTCATGAACGATGTCGAGCAGTCACTGGGGGCTTATCGCAAAGCCTTCGATGAGTTTGTCGAGCTGACCCAGGCCAAGGACCTTGCGCTGGAAATGGCCAGTTGGTCGGTGTCCAGCGTGGCCAATAACCTTGATGTGTTACAGGCCGGGCTCGCCGACGATGGTGCTTATACCCTCAAGGAGTCACAGGGTAGCGACGGCGCGCAGTTCATCGAGCAGGCCAATCAGGTGAGCCAGGTGTCGCGCTTGATGTTGCAGGCCATGAACGAGGCCCGCGTGCGGCTGGACCAGAGCCGCAAGGGGGACGAGGAGAATGCCGGGCAAGGCAAGATCGAGCAGGCCGATCAGGCGTTGAGTCAGGCTGAAACACTGAGAAATACCGTCAAGGACGCCGGCTATCAGACGGTGCTCACCGAGGTGGCGGGGCATATCGCCAGTTTCAGCGAGAAACTTACCGAGTACACCGGGTTGCTGGCACAGGAACAGAAGGTCTATCAACAACTGCATGAGCGCGCCGCTCAGGTGGTTGAACGCGTCAACCAGGCTTATGGCGCTGAAGATCAGTCGATGCAGGCTGAGTTGCACAAGAACTCCCTGTTGATCATTGGCTCGTCAGCCCTGGCGCTGCTGGTCGGTTTGATTGCTGCGTGGGTGATCACCCGTTTGATCGTTGCGCCGCTGCGCAGTGTGATTCAAGTAGCCCGGCAGATTGCCGCCGGCGACCTGAGTGCCACCGTGCAGGTTACCCGTCGCGATGAAATCGGCCAGTTGATGGAGGCCATGCAGCAAATGGGTGCCGGCCTGAGCGCTATCGTCAGCGGCTTGCAGGCGGGGATAGAGCAGTTGGCGAGCTCTGCCCAGTCGTTGTCGGCAGTCACCGAACAGACCAACCTTGAGGTCAGCAGCCAGAAAGAGGAAACCGAGCAAGTCGCCACCGCCATGAACCAGATGACCGCCACCGTGCATGATGTGGCGCGTAATGCCGAAGAGGCCGCGCATGCCGCCCAAACGGCTGATGGCAAAGTTGAAAGCGGCCAGCAGGTGGTGCGTCAGAGTATGCAGCGGATTGAGCAGTTGGCTGACTCGGCGACATCGGCGAGCAACTGCATCGAAAGCCTTAGCGCAGAAATCCAGAATATCGGCACCGTGCTCGGTGTCATCAAGAGTGTTGCCGAGCAAACCAACCTGTTGGCCCTCAACGCCGCCATCGAAGCGGCCCGCGCGGGCGAGCAGGGCAGGGGCTTTGCCGTGGTGGCCGACGAAGTACGGGCCTTGGCCAAGCGTACGCAGCAGTCGACCGAAGAAATCGAGCGTTTGGTGAGTGCCTTGCGTTCGGCGGCGCATTCTTCGGTGCAGCAGATTCAAAGCAGCGGTGAGTTGGTAAAACTGGCGGTCAGCGATGTGCTACAAACGGAGAGCGCCCTGGGCAGCATTGCGGCGGCAGTGTCGTTGATTCAGCAAATGAATCAGCAAATTGCGGCGGCGGCCGAGCAGCAGAGTTCGGTGGCGGAAGAAATCAATCGCAGCGTGACCAGCATTCGAGCTAGTGCCGACCAATCTTCGCTGGCGATGCAGGGCAACGCGGCGTCGAGCATCGAGCTGGCGCAGTTGGGGGCTGAGTTGAAGGGGATGGTGGGGCATTTCCGGCTGTGAGGTGCCGGGTGGCCTGATGGCCGGTGTTCTGGCAATAACAATCAAGCCGCACGAAGGGTTCGTGCGGCTTGTCGTTGATCAGTCGTAAATGACTTTCTTCTTCCAGTCGGCATCGGCCTCGACGTCTTTGAGGCCTTCGGTCAATTGGTTGACCTCGCCGTCGACGGGTTGAGTGCTGGCCAATACCTGGGCATTGGCACGCTCCAGGAGTTTTTCCAGATACTCAAGCTGTTCGCTGTACAGCGCCGGGTCCTGTTGTTTACGCAGGTACTGCACGCCACGCTCGAAGGCCAGGCGGGCTTGCCCTGGCTGGTTCTGTTGCAGGGCATGTTGGCCGAGGTTGTTGAAGAACTCGATGTGCAGCAGCACCAGGATATGGCGAATTTCCTTGATCCAGCGCTTGGCTTCGTTGGTCGGCAGGAAGCCGTCCTGAGCCGCGCGCGTCACTTGGCCATGCATGGCTTCAAGCAGGAAACGCACATCCTTGGCCTTGGCTTCGGTCAGGATCGGTGCCGGAGGGTTGTTCACCGGGATCGATTCGCCTTGGGCCACCAGCGCATTCAATTCACTGATTCGCGCCTTTACGGCTGTATTTGTCTTTTCAAGATGGAGCAGGCGCTGGCAGACGTTGAGTTCCAGGCGGGTCAACAGCAGCTTGAGGGCTGGCGTCATGTACTGGCCAGGGAACGTCTCGGTGAGTTCGCCGCAGCGACGCAGGCGATCATTGAGTTCGACCTTGGTGCGGGCCTTTTCCAGTTTATTGTTATCCACCACATGGTTCATGTAGCCAATGGCGATCAATAGGGCGAGCCCAGCTACAACGAGCAGGCCGATCATGAGTGGTGTCACCGTTAAGACCTCTTTATAGGGTTCGCGTGCGAGTGTAGTGGCTAAGCATAGGGGCGCATAGGGCCGGACGACGAGTTGATGGAAGCGGTGGCCGTACCTATATAGACAGTAGATAGAGAGTAGCGCGGCGATTGCACATTGCTACCATCTGCCGGGAGTGGACTATAGCGCCTTGTCCGGTGCCAGAATATAGGCGCCAAACACCGGACGCGAGATAGGTCGCAAACCACCCCTTAAGGACGGCGAAGTCATTGATTTAAATAAATTTATCTCAGGGGGTTGACGACCCCTCAATCCATCCATAGAATGCGCGCCACTTACAGCGGAAAGCAAACAGCGAAACGCGGTAGGGAGTGAAGTTGTAGTGTGTCCCCTTCGTCTAGTGGCCTAGGACACCGCCCTTTCACGGCGGTAACAGGGGTTCGAGTCCCCTAGGGGACGCCAATGCGGGAATAGCTCAGTTGGTAGAGCACGACCTTGCCAAGGTCGGGGTCGCGAGTTCGAGTCTCGTTTCCCGCTCCATTTTTAAACAGCATTGCTTTCGGGCAGTGTTGAGTGAAACCAGAACCAAGTCTTCGGATGCGGGTCTGGACACTGGAACACACACCATGTGTTCCGGGTAGCGTGTCCCCTTCGTCTAGTGGCCTAGGACACCGCCCTTTCACGGCGGTAACAGGGGTTCGAGTCCCCTAGGGGACGCCATTTGCGGGAATAGCTCAGTTGGTAGAGCACGACCTTGCCAAGGTCGGGGTCGCGAGTTCGAGTCTCGTTTCCCGCTCCATATTTAACGAAAACGCCGCTCAATGAGCGGCGTTTTTGTGTGTGCGTTGTTTAGCATCCAGGTATTGAAAAAGGCCCGCCAGTCAGACTGAGCGGGCCTTTTTGCATTTCAGCCGCCTGAACGCAGAGGTTGTTTCGTAGCGGGGCACCCCCACACGTTTCCTTTCTCACAAAATGTTACCGATCGCACCCGCGCTCAGTAAAAAGCGGTTCAGGTAACAACCCTGAGTACAGCCTGGTGGCCTTCGAGACTGTCACGGGCTGAAGTCAACTCCCGTGCCAGAGGCGTTCTTGCGGCTTTAACAGGTTTCTTCGGTCGTGGTCAGAAGAGTTGGCTGGTTGATTGCATATGCTTGTACGTACAAGTAAGTGTATGTGCGTAAGAGTCGCCAGGAGGCGTTGACACACAGGATGGCGTCAAAGCACCTGCTTGAGGTTTTGCCCAGGCTTCACAGCGTCACAGGCATGCCGGCAACACTCCCCATGCGCCACAAGCGCCCATAGTGGTTTTAGGAATTGAACAATAATGAAAAAAACATTGCTGACCCTTTCTGCGTTGACGTTATGCATGGCCGCAGGTGTTGCCACGGCCAAGGAATACAAAGTGCTGCGGTTTGGCGTCGATGCTTCTTATGCGCCGTTCGAGTCCAAAGCGGCCGACGGCAGCCTCACAGGGTTCGACATTGATCTGGGTAATGCGATCTGCGCTGAGTTGAAGGTCACGTGCAAATGGGTCGAAAGTGACTTCGACGGCACGATTCCGGGCTTGAAGGCCAACAAGTTCGACGGCGTGATCTCTTCCATGACCGTGACACCGGCCCGTGAGAAGGTGATCGACTTCTCCACCGAGTTGTTCTCTGGCCCGACCGCGATGGTTTACAAAAAAGGCGCCGCTGTCGGCATCGATCCGGCTGCCCTTAAAGGCAAGAAAGTCGGTTATGAGCAGGGCTCCATTCAGGAAGCCTATGCCAAGTTGGTACTGGATAAGGCCGGGGTAGAAACCAAGGCTTACGCCAACCAGGACCAGGTCTATGCGGACTTGATCTCCGGTCGTCTCGACGCTTCGATCCAGGACATGCTGCAAGCCGAACTGGGTTTTTTGAAGTCGCCGCAAGGGGCTGATTTCGAAGTCAGCAAACCGGTCGATGATTCTTTGCTGCCGGCCAAAACGGCGGTAGGTATCGCCAAGGGCAACACCGAGCTCAAGGCCTTTATCGATAAAGGCATCAAGGCGCTTCACGATAACGGCACCTACGATGCGATCCAGAAAAAGCACTTCGGTGATCTGAATCTCTACAGCGGCAAGTAATGCCCCGTGCCCGTCCTCGCGCCGGGCACTTTTTTATCGCTATAGGTCCCTGAATTATGTTCGAAGCACTGTTACAGACGCTTGGGTTTTCCGCGTTCAGCTTGCAGGGGTTTGGCCCTCTGCTGCTGGAAGGCACCTGGATGACCGTCAAGCTATCGATACTGTCGCTGTTGTTGAGCGTTCTGCTTGGTCTGATCGGCGCCAGCGCCAAACTCTCCAGCATTAAATTGTTCCGGATTCCCGCCCAGCTTTACACCACATTAATTCGCGGTGTGCCGGACCTGGTGCTGATGCTGCTGATTTTCTACAGCCTGCAAACCTGGCTGACGGGGCTCACTGTGGCGCTGGACTGGGAATACATTGAGATCAACCCATTTGCTGCCGGGATCATCACCCTGGGCTTTATCTACGGTGCCTATTTCACCGAGACCTTTCGTGGCGCGATCCTCGCGGTGCCCCGTGGGCAGATGGAAGCGGCCACCGCCTACGGCTTGAGTCGCGCCCAGCGTTTTCGTTTTGTGGTGTTCCCGCAGATGATGCGCTTTGCCCTGCCGGGCATCGGTAACAACTGGATGGTGATTCTCAAGGCCACTGCGCTGGTGTCGATCATCGGCCTGGCCGACCTGGTCAAAGCCGCTCAGGACGCCGGTAAAAGTACCTATCAACTGTTCTATTTTCTGGTGTTGGCAGCGCTGATCTATCTGGTGATCACCAGCGCTTCAAACGTTGTGCTGCGCTGGCTTGAACGGCATTACGCAGCAGGTTCCCGGGAGGCCGTACGATGATTGAGCTCATGCAGGAATACTGGAAGCCCTTCCTTTATAGCGACGGCTATCACATCACCGGCCTGGCGATGACCTTGTGGTTACTCGCGGCGTCGATCTTCATCGGTTTTCTGGTGTCGATCCCGCTGTCGATTGCCCGGGTTTCGCCCAAGCTTTATGTGCGTTGGCCGGTGCAGTTTTACACCTACCTGTTTCGCGGCACGCCGCTGTATATCCAGCTACTGATCTGCTACACCGGGATCTACAGCCTGGCGGCCGTTCGCGCGCAACCGGTACTCGATGCGTTCTTTCGCGATGCGATGAACTGCACCATCCTGGCCTTTGCCCTGAACACCTGCGCCTACACCACGGAGATTTTCGCCGGGGCAATCCGCAGCATGGCACACGGCGAAGTCGAAGCCGCCAAGGCCTACGGCCTCACGGGCTGGAAGCTTTATGCCTACGTGATCATGCCTTCGGCCCTGCGCCGCTCGCTGCCGTACTACAGCAACGAAGTGATCCTGATGCTGCACTCGACCACCGTGGCCTTTACCGCAACCATTCCGGACATCCTGAAAATTGCACGGGACGCCAACTCGGCGACCTTCCTGACTTTTCAGTCGTTTGGCATCAGTGCGCTGATCTACCTGATGGTCACCTTTGCGCTGGTCGGTCTGTTCCGCCTCGCTGAACGCCGCTGGCTGGCCTTTCTCGGCCCGGCTCACTAGGACTGAGAGCGCCATGCGGCCGCTCATCAGGCCGCGGGTTTTTCGCCGGTTGCGACATTTACGCAGCGGCGATCCATTTTCCCTTTGAGGATGCTGCGCACATGTACAAATTGACTGTTGAAGAACTGCATAAAAGTTACGGTAGCCACGAAGTGCTCAAAGGCGTTTCCCTGAAGGCCAATACCGGTGATGTGATCAGCTTGATCGGCGCCAGCGGCTCGGGAAAAAGCACCTTTTTGCGCTGCATCAACTTTCTAGAAACACCCAATGGCGGCGCCATGAGCCTGGACGGCAAGCCGATTCGCATGATCAACGATCGCCATGGCATGCGCGTGGCCGATGATGCCGAGTTGCAGCGTCTGCGCACCCGCCTGGCGATGGTGTTTCAGCACTTCAATCTGTGGGGCCACATGACGGTGCTGGAAAACATCACCATGGCCCCGCGCCGGGTGTTGGGGGTCAGCAAGAAAGACGCCGAGGAACGTGCCCGACGTTATCTGGATAAGGTCGGTTTGCCGGCGCGCGTGGCGGATCAATATCCGGCTTTCCTTTCGGGCGGGCAGCAGCAGCGCGTGGCCATCGCCCGTGCCCTGGCCATGGAGCCGGAAGTGATGCTGTTCGATGAGCCGACTTCGGCCCTGGACCCAGAGTTGGTGGGTGAAGTGTTGAAGGTGATTCAAGGCCTTGCTGAAGAGGGCCGGACGATGATTATGGTGACGCACGAAATGAGCTTCGCTCGCAAGGTGTCGAACCAGGTGCTGTTTTTGCACCAGGGGCGAGTCGAGGAAGAGGGGGCGCCGGAGGAGGTGCTCGGCAACCCGAAGAGCGACCGCCTGCGGCAGTTTTTGAGTGGCAATCTGAAGTAAGCATCGCCGTCGCCTCGTGGTGTTGAGTGGTTGTTCAACACTGCGAGGCGGTCTTTGGGCAGGCTGCTTACATGGACAGGATCAGGCGTCCTGCAAACAGAATCAGAATGACCCCCATGGTTCGTTCGAACCAATGCCCCATGCGCATGAACAGCAGCCGTACCCTGGCGCTGGAAAAGAACAGCGCCACAATGACGAACCACAACGCGTTCACAAAACACATCCAGACCCCGTACAGCGCCTGAATCTTCAGCGGTGTCGAGGCGCTGATGAGGGTGGTGAAAATCGCCAGGAAAAACAGCGTGGCCTTGGGGTTGGTGGCGTTGGTCAGAAACCCGGTGGTGAACGCCTTCAGCAGCGTTTGCTCGACCAGTGGTTCGTCGCTGGGCTTGTCGCCTTCCAGCCCGGTCTTGGGCTTGCTGCGCAGCAGGTTCACCCCGAGGTAAAGAATGTAGGCACCGCCCACTACTTTGGCGACGGTCAGAAGCCAGGGAGTGGTGTGCATCAGCGCGCCCACGCCGAGCAAGGTGTACAGCACGTGCACCGAAATACCGGCGCCGATTCCCAGGGCTGTACAGATCCCGATCAAACGACCAAAACGCACACTCTGACGAATGGTCACGGCAAAGTCGGGCCCGGGGGCGACTACCGCCAGAAAGTGGATGGTCGCCAGCGCAAGGAACTCGCCTAGGTAATTGGAAAACATTTCAACTCCAGAAGGTCAGGGGTGAGGCATTGCCGCGATAGCCGACAAAAAAAGAAAGGCTCAGGCGCGGGTCGCTCACGCCCGGCGTTACCGAGTGCATGCGTCGCGAATTGAACATGATGAAATCACCCGGTTCAGGGCGGATTTCCAGAGTCGCAGGGCCGAGTAGCACGGGGTCGATGCCGTAACTGTCGCCGCGCATTTCGTCGAACCGGTCGGGGGAAATGTCGTCGTCCCATATTTGCAGCGCGCCGCCTTCGGTGGGCATGTTCAGGTAAACATTGCAGGCGAACTGCGCCTCCAGGCTTCGCGCCTGAAAACTGTCCGGGGCGTCTTTGGCGAAGATGTCGTGGTGGGCCAGGAAGCACACGCCGGGTTTCACGACGCGGGACAGCCCGACATACATCTTGCGGCCGTAGAGGTTTTCCAGATGCGCCCCCGCAGGCCATGACTCATCCAGCATGCAGCGCAGGGTGTCTACCGGCGAGGAATAGGGGGCGCAACGATTGCGCAGTTCGGCGATGTTGCTGGTGGCGCGTTCGAAATAGTCCTCGATCAACAGCGGCTGGTTCTCGGCTTCATAAAACGCCATGCCGATGCGACCGATACTCGGCGCATTGATATAACCTTCAAAGCCCGGGGCGAGGATCTTGTCACCAATATCGACTGCCAGCGGCGGGGGCAGAAAGCGTTTGACGCGGATGGCGAGGACTTCTTCGTTGGCCAGTTTTTTTATGCACGTCTCATCGAGACGCTCGACATCTAGCATCATGGTTTAGGTCCGTCTATCAGGTAGTCATCGAGCCTGCGAGCGCAGGCTCTTCCCTTTCAGGCGATGGCGTGCAGGCATCGCCCCATTGCTCAGTCCAGGTCGTAGTGAACTGAAAGTGTGCCCTTCTTCTGCGAGAGGGATGCGATCTTGACTGTGCCCAGTTCCTGCAGGCGCCTTACATGAGTGCCGCCACAGCCGTAGGCGGGCAGTTCACCGAAGCCGATCTCACGCGAACCTTCGCGTAGGGAAATCAGGCGCGGCAGATCATCGGCAATCCATTGTGTGACAGCGCTCTGGATGGTCTGGGCGTCGAGGTCCTGAGGTGCTTCTCCCGGCTTGAAGGTCACCCGGCCTTCGCTGGGCCAATGGTGGGCCTTGATGGGTACCCAGCCGCGGGTTTCGGCAAAGTGACCGATGAGATGGCCGGCCGAATGCATGCGGGTGTTGAACTGGCGGCGTTGTTCGTCGACCCGGATCTGGATCATGCCGAGTTTTACCGGGTGGTCGACGTAATGAATGATTCGGTCCGGCTCTTGGATCACTCGCAGGACCTGGCTTTCGCCGATCCAGCCAGTATCACAGGGCTGTCCACCGCCCTGGGGGTGGAACAGTGTCGCACGCAGCACAACGGCAAATTCGTTCTCGTGGGGCGTGCAATCCAGGACTTCCACATTGGCTTTGAGGTCATCACTATGGAAAAAGAGGCGAAGCGTCATATTCCATGCCCTTATTAAAATTTCTATTTTTATTATATGGACGCTGGAATTGCGTGATAATCCGCTCAAACATCAAAGGACTGTTGCGCTGTGAGCATAAATCTTCCACTTCCCTTGTTGGGCGAAATGGCGATTTTCGTCAAGGTTGTCGAGACCGGCAGCTTCTCGGAGGCGGCTCGCCAACTTGGTTCCTCCCCTTCGGCGGTCAGCCGGAGTATTTCCAGGCTGGAAAAGGCGCTGGCTACCCGACTGCTGCAACGCACCACGCGTAAGTTGCGTCTGAGCGACGGCGGGGAAGAGGTGTTCAAGCGTTGTCAGGAAATGGTCAGCGCTGCGAAGTCCGTGATGGAGATCAGCGGCCAGTTCACCCATGAAGCCGAAGGCCTGGTGCGGGTCAGCGTCCCCAAGGCTGTGGGGCGGTTCGTGATTCACCCCCACATGCCGGAATTTTTGCGCCGCTACCCGAAAGTGGATGTGGAGTTGCTGCTCGAAGACCGCCAGGTTGATCTGATCGACGACCATGTCGACCTGGCGATTCGCATCACCGACCGCCCCCCGGCAGGGCTTGTGGGACGCCAATTGCTGACCATCGACCATTTGCTGTGTGCCACGCCGCAGTACCTGGCCGAACATGGGACCCCGGCCCATCCTCATGATTTGCTCAACCACAGTTGCATTTATCTGGGTGAGACGCCGAGCGACGCACGCTGGAAGTTCAAGAAGGGCACCAAAGCGGTGACGGTAGGTGTGCGTGGCCGGTACGCAGCCAATCACACCGGGGTGCGGTTGGGGGCGGTGTTGCAGCACATCGGGATTGGCAGCTTGCCGTACTTCACCGCACGTTATGCGCTTGAGCAAGGGTTGATTGTGCAAGTGCTGCCGGACTGGAGTTTCCTTGCGTCCTATCACGGTGGTGCCTGGTTGCTGCATTCACCGACGCGTTACTTGCCACCCAAGTTGCGGGTGCTCATCGATTACCTGGTGGAGTGCCTGGAAAAAGAGCCGACCCTCAGCAAGCCCGGCAGGGCCAGTGCTGTGGAGCATGAGGCGCTGGAGTACGAGCTGCCGGAAAGTGATGGGTTGCTTTGACAGACGCCATCGCGAGCAGGCTCGCGATAGCGGTTGTCCAAACAATGGATCATTCCGGAACAAAAAAGGCCCGCATGTTCAACCATGCGGGCCTTTTACATATGCTGATCGGAAATCAGTGTTTGCTGTCCTTGTTCGACAAGGCCAGCAGTTGTTTTTCCTGGTTCCAGTCGAACGGTTCGTCGTTCTGTTCGGCTTCGTAGCGACGATCTTCCAGTGCCTGATACAGATCGATTTCATCGTCTGGCATGAAATGCAGGCAGTCACCGGCGAAGTACCACAGCAAGTCGCGCGGGACGAGGTGGGCAATTTGCGGGTAGCGCGAAATGACCTGGCAAAGGATGTCCTGGCCCAGGTACTGGCTTTCGATCGGATCAACCGGCAGTTGCAGCATCAGTTCATCGAAGCGCTCGAGGAACAGCTCATGGCTTTCTTCCGGTACTTGTTCGGCTTCACCGAGGGCGACCAGGATGCTGCGCAGGTGCGAGAGCAGGGCGAGAGTGTGGTCGAGCATAACGGGATTCCTCTGGAACTAAAGCAAAACGGGCGCCGGAGTATATAGCTCCGACGCCCGTTTTTCACCCTTGAGCCGCTGGACGAGCAACGGCCTTAGCGGGTCTTGCCCTCTGCGAGCGACAGTTGCTCCTTGGTGAAGTCGTCGACATCGATGACTTTACGGCGTGCCGCCTCAGCCTCGCGCAGTGTTTGCGCTTCGCCCGGTTGCAGCACACCGGCCTCCAGTGCGGCATCGATGGCATGTTCCCCGGCAACCGGTTTGACCTGACCACTTTTGAGTGCCACGTGGAGTTTTTTCTGTAAGGGCTGGGCTTCGCTCAGCAGGTTGCAGGCATGTTGCAAGGCGCCGACCGGATCGTCGGTTGATTGTGGGCGATAGCAACCGGCGAGCAACTCTTCCAGGGTCGGATCACCCTTGGCGCGGCCGATAACCGCCGCAACTTCGGCATCGAGTGCGTCCGATGGTCCCTTGTGACGACGACCGAAAGGGAACACCACGACCCGCAACAGGCAGCCCAGTACCCGGTTCGGGAAGTTGCTCAACAGTTCATCCAGTGCCCGCTCCGATTGGCCGAGGCTTTCTTCCATGGCCCAGTTGAACAGCGGATGCAGGTGTTGCGGCGAATCGAGGTCGTGATAACGCTTGAGGGCGGCCGAGGCGAGATACAGGTTGCTGAGCACGTCACCGAGGCGTGCGGACAAGCGTTCGCGACGCTTCAGTTCGCCGCCCAGTAGCATCATGCTCAGGTCCGCGAGCATGGCGAAGGCCGCCGCCTGACGATTGAGGGCGCGAAAGTAACCCTGGCTGAGCTTGTCGCCCGGTGTGTGTTCGAAATGCCCGAAGCCGAGGTTCAGCACCAACGTGCTGGCGGCATTGCCGACGGCAAAGCCTAAGTGCTTGAGCAGCAGGCCGTCGAACTCGATCAGTGCCTTGTCCTTGTCTTCACGCTCCGCGAGGGCCATTTCCTTGAGCACGAACGGATGGCAGCGAATCGCGCCCTGGCCGAAAATCATCAGGTTGCGCGAGAGAATATTTGCCCCCTCCACGGTGATGAAGATCGGCGCTCCTTGCCAACTGCGGCCCAGGTAGTTGTTCGGGCCCATGATGATGCCCTTGCCGCCGTGCACATCCATCGCGTGGCTGATGCATTCGCGGCCACGTTCGGTCAGGTGATACTTGAGGATTGCCGAGAGCACCGAAGGTTTTTCGCCGAGGTCCACCGCGTTGGCGGTCAGCATGCGCGCGGCGTCCATCATCCAGGCATTGCCGCCGATACGTGCCATGGCTTCCTGAATCCCTTCGAATGCCGAGAGCGGTACGTTGAATTGCTCGCGCACTTGCGCGTATTGGCCCGTTACCAGGCTGGTGAATTTGGCTGCGCCCGTACCCACGGCGGGCAGCGAAATCGAGCGCCCGACCGACAGGCAATTCATCAGCATCATCCAGCCTTTGCCGAGCATGTCCTGGCCGCCGATCAGAAACTCCAGCGGGACAAAGACATCCTTGCCTGAGTTCGGGCCGTTCATGAACGCGGCGCCGAGGGGCAGGTGGCGACGGCCGATGTCCACGCCGGGGGTGTCGGTGGGAATCAACGCCAGGCTGATGCCCAGGTCTTCTTCATCGCCCAGCAAGTGGTCCGGGTCATAGGCCTTGAACGCCAGGCCCAGCAGGGTCGCGACCGGCCCGAGGGTGATGTAGCGTTTTTCCCAGTTCAACCGCAGACCTAAGGTTTCCTTGCCTTCCCATTCACCTTTGCAGATGACGCCGGTGTCCGGCATGGCGCCGGCGTCGGAGCCGGCCAGTGGTCCGGTCAAGGCAAAGCAGGGGATGTCGTCGCCGCGAGCCAGGCGCGGAAGATAGTGATTACGTTGTTCGTCGGTGCCGTAGTGCAGCAGCAGTTCGGCAGGGCCCAGAGAGTTGGGGACCATTACCGTAGACGCGAGGTCACCGCTGCGGGTGGCCAGTTTCATTGCCACCTGGGAGTGAGCGTAGGCGCTGAAACCCTTGCCACCGTATTCCTTGGGGATGATCAAGGCGAAAAAGCCGTTTTCCTTGATGTGGGCCCAGGCTTCGGGCGGCAGGTCCATTGCCTGGCCGATCTGCCAGTCGCTGACCATGGCGCAGAGCGCTTCAGTGGGGCCATCGATGAACGCTTGTTCCTCTTCGCTCAGTTGTGCCTTCGGGTAGGCCAGCAGTTTGTTCCAGTCCGGACGGCCGCTGAACAGTTCGCCATCCCACCAGACCGTGCCGGCATTGATGGCGTCGCGTTCGGTTTGCGACATCGGTGGCAAGGTTTTCTGGAACCAGTTGAACAGGGGCGCAGTGAAGTATTGGCGACGCAGGTCCGGCAGCAGCAGTGGTGCAGCGACGGCGGCGAGTACGATCCAGAAAACCAGCAGCAGCCAGCCTGGTGCATGACTGAAGGTGCCCATCGCCAGCAGATAGACCGCCACCACGCCCAACGCAGGCAACGGTGCGGTACGGCGATGAGCCAGGTAGGCAATACCGACCACCAGAACCAGTATCCACAACAGCAGCATATTCAATCCTCCGTGAAACCAGGGGCAAAACCACCTTCAGAGCTTAGACGGCATCCGCAAAACAGGGTGGTCAGAGCGATGTGTTTGAATCTGTAGGAAATCTTGGTGAATGCAGTGCGGGGTGTCCCTTCCAGGTTGTTGAATTCCTCCGTGGACAGAGCGGCAAGCTCTGATATTTGGCCGAAACGTCGTTATCGCTGGGCCGGGGCTGTCGTTAGACTCGTGACTTCCCCAGGAGACCTTCCTCATGCACGAGTACTTGAGTCCCGGACGCTTCATTGATAGTGACCACCCTGCGGTGGTGGAGTTCGCTGAAAAGCACCGTGGTCACAGTCGTGACCTGATCGAGCAGGCCGTGAGCCTCTATTACGCCGTGCGTGAGGCGGTGCGGTACAACCCCTACACCTTCAGCCTTGACCCGCAGACGCTGCGCGGCAGTTACGCGCTGGCGACCGGCGAAAGTTATTGCGTGCCCAAGGCCACGTTGCTGGCCGGGTGCGCGCGCCATTGTTCGATTCCGGCGCGCATCGGGCTGGCGGATGTACGCAATCATCTCTCGACGCCACGTCTGATCGAGTTGCTCAAGAGTGATGTGTTTGCCATGCACGGCTACACCGAGCTGTATCTGAACGGTCGATGGGTCAAGGCCACGCCGGCGTTCAACCAGAAACTTTGCGAACTGTTCGATGTACCACCATTGGACTTCGACGGGATGAACGACAGTATTTTCCACCCGTTCAACCGCCAGGGGCAGCAATCGATGGAGTACCTGGTGGACCACGGCCAGTTCCCCGATGTGCCTGAGGCGTTCTTTTTTGCGCACCTGGAAAAGTGCTATCCGCACTTGTTCGGCGGTCCGATGCCCACCCGCCTGGGTGACATGCAGAGCGATTTGAGTCGCGCCTGATCCGGCGTAGACTGCCCCGGCATTCATCCATTGAGGAGCGGTCATGCTGAAGATCTGGGGTCGGAAAAATTCATCGAATGTCAGGAAGGCACTCTGGTGCGCCGAGGAACTGGGCCTGACCTATCAAGCGCTGGACGCGGGTGGTGCCTTCGGCGTGGTCGATACTCCCGAGTACCGGGCGATGAACCCCAATGGCCGTATCCCGGTGATCGAGGATGAAGGTTTTGTGTTGTGGGAATCCAACACTATCGTGCGTTATCTGGCGGCTCGTCACGCTGCGAACAGTCACTGGTACGCCGCCGATGTACAGGCACGTGCGGCGGCCGAGAAGTGGATGGACTGGACCACCTCGACCTTCGCCGAACCGTTTCGCCAGGTATTCTGGGGTGTGTTGCGCACCCCGGCGGATCAGCAGGACTGGGTAAAAATCAATTCGGCGCTGAGTGCCTGCACCGAGTTGCTGAAAATGGTCGACCAGGCGTTGTCCGTGCAGCCCTACCTGTCCGGCGAGCAGATCGGCGTCGGCGATATCCCCTTGGGCAGCTTTATTTATGCCTGGTTCGAAATGCCCATCGAGCGTCCGCGCATGGAGCACCTGGAAGCCTGGTACGCACGCCTGAAACAGCGCCCGGCGTATCAAAAAGCGGTCATGACTGCGTTGACTTAATACTGACTATCAACACACTTGACTGTACTTGTGCGGCGTCGCCAAGCACCATTGCGTTCCTGCGCCGTGGTTGCATTGGGCGCCGCCCACCCCTATTTATTCTTTTCCTCCCTTCTTGGTGCGTAAATCCGATATGAGTTCCGCTCTGTCCATCCGGCAGCTAACCAAAACCTACGGCAACGGTTTCCAGGCCCTGAGTGGTATCGATCTGGACGTCGCCGAAGGTGATTTTTTCGCCTTGCTGGGCCCCAACGGTGCCGGCAAATCCACCACCATCGGCATTCTCTCGACCCTGGTGAACAAGACCAGCGGCACCGTGAGTATCTTTGGCCACGACCTGGACCGTAACCCGGCAGCGCTCAAGCGTTGCATTGGCGTGGTGCCCCAGGAATTCAATTTCAACCAGTTCGAGAAGACCTTCGACATCGTCGTGACCCAGGCGGGTTACTACGGCATCCCGCCGAAAATCGCCAAGGAGCGCGCCGAGCAGTACCTGACGCAGCTCGGGCTGTGGGACAAGCGCGATGTGCCGTCGCGCTCCCTGTCGGGCGGCATGAAGCGTCGGTTGATGATTGCGCGCGCACTGGTTCATGAGCCGCGCTTGCTGATCCTCGACGAGCCGACGGCAGGCGTGGACATCGAACTGCGGCGCTCGATGTGGACCTTTCTCACCGAACTGAACGAGAAAGGCATCACCATCATCCTCACCACGCATTACCTGGAAGAGGCTGAGCAACTGTGCCGCAACATCGGCATCATCGACCACGGCACCATCGTCGAAAATACCAGCATGCGTAACCTGCTCGGTCAGTTGCATGTCGAGACGTTCCTGCTGGATCTGAAACACGACATGAGCGTGGCGCCGCAACTGATAGGCTATCCGAGCCGCCTGGTGGACCGGCACACCCTGGAAGTCCAGGTCGACAAGGCAGTAGGCATCACGGCGTTGTTCGCTCAGTTGGCGACGCAGAACATTGAAGTGCTGAGCCTGCGCAACAAAACCAATCGCCTCGAGGAGCTGTTCGTGTCTCTGGTGGAGAAAAATCTGGCGAAGGTGGCCGTATGAGTTCCGAACTGAAGCCCAACCTGGTTGCGCTCAATACCATCGTTTACCGCGAGGTTCGGCGTTTTACCCGGATCTGGCCACAAACCCTGCTGCCGCCCGCGATCACGATGGTTCTGTACTTCGTGATCTTCGGCAACCTGATCGGTCGGCAGATCGGCGACATGGGTGGCTTCACCTACATGGAGTACATCGTGCCAGGGTTGATCATGATGTCGGTGATCACCAACGCCTACGGCAACGTGGTATCGAGCTTCTTTGGCAGCAAATTCCAGCGCTCCATCGAGGAGTTGATGGTTTCACCGGTTTCGCCACACACCATTCTGATCGGCTACACCGTGGGCGGGGTGCTGCGTGGGCTGGCGGTGGGCGTGATCGTGACGCTGCTCTCGCTGTTCTTCACTGACCTGCAAGTGCACCATTTGGGGATTACCCTGCTGGTGGTGCTGCTGACGGCAACGATTTTCTCGCTGCTGGGGTTCATCAACGCCGTTTTTGCACGCAACTTCGACGATATCTCGATTATCCCGACCTTCGTGCTGACACCGCTGACGTACCTGGGCGGGGTGTTCTACTCCATCAGCCTGCTGCCGCCGTTCTGGCAGACCGTGTCGCTGGCCAACCCGGTGCTGCACATGGTCAACGCGTTCCGTTACGGCATCCTGGGCGTCTCGGACATCAAGATCAGCATCGCCATTACCTTCATGCTGGTAGCGACCGTGGTGCTGTACATCGGGTGTGCACGGCTGCTGGTCAGCGGGCGCGGGATGCGTACATAACCTACGGCAAACCCGATTCTTGTGGGCGCGAACCGGGCGGCGTTCCGATGCTCGCGATGGCGTCATCCCAGATGCCACATAAAAAGCGGCCTCCAATTTTTGGAGGCCGTTTTGCGTTTCTACATCCGGTTTTTCTTGCGCCGCTTCCATTGCCGGCTGACCCACCAGCGCCAGTAGGTCATCGTCATGCAATAGGCGAGGGCGCCAAACACCAGGCCTGCCACTACCGAACCCAGCAAGAACGGTTTCCACAGTGTCGACAACTCGCCGCTGATCCATTCCCAGGTCAGTTCGTCCGGCAGGGTGCGGGCGGGCACATCCATCAGCCAGGCGCCGGTCTGGTACGTGCAGAAGAACACCACCGGCATGGTGATCGGGTTGGTCAGCCAGACCAGGCTCACCGCAATCGGAATGTTGCCGCGCACGGATATGGCGAGGATCGCGGCCACCAGCATTTGCAGCGGAATCGGCAGGAATGCGGCAAACAACCCCACTGCCATGGCGCGGGCGACGGAGTGCCGGTTGAGGTGCCAGAGGTTCGGGTCATGCAGCAGGGTGCCGAGAAAGCGTAAGGATTTGTGTTCCCGGATGCTCGTTGGATCTGGCATGTAACGTTTGAATAAGCGCCGTGGCATAGGGCTTCTCGGTCGATTCAGGCGGCAAGTATGCCCGGATTCTAGCGATGGCCAATTCAGACTTTGTGACAATTAATAAATGCGCACAGGTTTCAGTCGGCTAATCCAAGAGAGGGGACTCTCAAGGACGGGCTTATGCGCACAGGGATGTTGGCGCTCGCATTGGGTCTGTTGACCCTGCGTTTTTTACCGGTGCTGCCGCCGGCCGGCCTGTTACTGCTGTTGCCAGTACTGGCCTTGATGCTGTTGCCGTTTCGCAGTTATCCCTTGGCGTTTTATCTGCTGGGCTTGAGTTGGGCCTGCATCAGCGCGCAGTGGGCGCTGGATGATCGTCTGGCGCCTGGCCTGGACGGGCAAACCCGTTGGGTCGAAGGACGGGTCGTGGGGCTGCCGGACATGGAGGAGGGGCGGGTGCGTTTTGAACTGGCCGATGCACAGTCGCGGCGTGCACGGTTACCGAGTCTGATGCGTTTGTCCTGGCGTGACGGGCCACCCATCAATAGCGGTGAACGCTGGCGGTTGGCAGTGAAGTTGAATCGTCCCGCGGGGTTGCTCAATCCTCAGGCGTTTGACTACGACGCCTGGCTGCTGGCGCGACGCATCGGGGCCACCGGGACGGTCAAGGACGGGCAGTTGTTGCACCCGGCTCAAGGTGCATGGCGCGATGGCGTCCGGCAGCGTTTGTCGGGCGTCGATGCACAGGGCCGGACGGGCGCTCTGACGGCATTGGTGCTGGGGGATGGCGGGGGCCTGAGTACCGAAGACTGGCGCATTCTGCAGGACACCGGGACTGTGCATTTGCTGGTGATTTCCGGGCAGCACGTCGGCATGCTGGCCGGGTTGGTGTATCTGTTGATTGCCGGTTTGGCCCGTTATGGGGTGTGGCCGACGCGCTGGCCCTGGCTGCCGTGGGCGTGTGGGTTGGCCTTTGCGGCGGCGCTTGGTTACGGCTTGCTGGCAGGGTTCGAGGTGCCGGTGCGCAGGGCCTGCGTGATGATCGGGTTGGTGTTGTTATGGCGTTTGCGCTTTCGCCATCTGGGCGCCTGGTGGCCGTTGTTATTGGCCCTCGATGCGGTGTTGTTGCTGGAGCCGCTGGCCAGTTTGCAACCCGGTTTCTGGTTGTCATTTGCGGCGGTGGCGGTGTTGATCTTCACCTTCAGCGGTCGTTTGGGCGCGTGGCGCTGGTGGCAGACCTGGACCCGCGCCCAGTGGCTGATCGCGATTGGCTTGTGTCCGTTGCTGTTGGCGCTTGGGTTGCCTATCAGCCCTGGCGGGCCAATCGCCAATTTGCTTGCCGTGCCCTGGATCAGCCTGATGGTGTTGCCATTGGCGTTGTTGGGGACGTTACTGCTGCCGTTGCCCTATGTCGGCGAGGGATTGCTCTGGGTGGCTGGCGGTTTGCTCGATCTGTTGTTCAGCGCCTTGGGGTACATGGCCGGCCATGTTCCGGCCTGGATTCCACCCGTGTTGCCGCTGTGGGTCCTGGGGATCAGTGCGTTGGGAGCCTTTCTATTATTGCTGCCCAAGGGTGTGCCGTTGCGCGTGCTGGGTTGGCCGATGCTGCTGTTAATCGTGTTTGCCCCGCCCAGTCGTGTACCGGAGGGGCGCGCGGAAATCTGGCAACTGGATGTCGGTCAGGGGCTGGCGATTATCGTCCGCACGCGTCATCACACAATGCTCTACGACGCGGGACCGCGCTTCGGAACGTTCGACCTGGGTGAGCGGGTGGTGCTGCCGTCGCTGCGCAAGTTGGGGGTCAAGAAGCTCGACCTCATGCTGCTCAGCCATGCCGATGCCGACCACGCCGGAGGAGCCGGTGCGGTCATGCGCGGATTGCCGGTGGGCCAGGTACTCAGTGGCGACCCGGCCGCGCTGCCTGCCGAACTGCTCGCTCAAGGCTGTGAAAGCGGCAAGCGCTGGGAGTGGGACGGGGTGCGTTTTGCAGTGTGGCAGTGGCCCGACGCCCGGGAGAGCAATCAGCGTTCCTGTGTCTTGCAGGTCGAGGCCAATGGGGAGCGCTTGCTGCTGACCGGTGACATTGATGCTTTCGCTGAGCGGGCATTGCTCGACAGTCCATTGGCGGTGACCACGCACTGGTTGCAGGCACCGCATCACGGCAGTCGCAGTTCGTCATCGATGCCCATGCTAGTGGCGCTCGCGCCCAGGGCTGTGCTGATTTCTCGTGGGCACGGCAACTCGTTCGGCCATCCCCATCCGCAGGTCGTGGCGCGTTATCGGCGTTTGGGGATGGCGATTTATGACAGCACCGAACACGGTGCCCTGCGCCTGCAACTAGGCGACTACTCATCGACGCCCGAAGCCCTGCGTGAGCAGGCACGGTTCTGGCGTGAGCGCCCCGGCGTGGATCCATAACCGAGGGTTATTAAAGCCGGACGACATGCGACATCACGGTCTTCGGTGCGCCGACCCCCTATGTTAGAGTGGCGCACTTTTTCGAGGGGGCTGTCACTGTGTGGGAATTGGTCAAATCCGGCGGCTGGATGATGCTGCCGATCATTCTGAGTTCCATCGCGGCCATGGCGATTGTCGCCGAGCGTCTCTGGACCCTGCGAGCCAGCCGCGTGACCCCGGAACACCTGCTCGGGCAGGTCTGGGTGTGGATCAAGGACAAGCAACTCAATAAAGACAAACTCAAGGAACTGCGTGCCAACTCACCGTTGGGCGAGATCCTCGCGGCGGGCCTTGCGAACTCCAAACATGGTCGCGAGATCATGAAAGAGTGCATCGAAGAGGCAGCGGCCCGGGTGATCCACGAACTCGAGCGCTACATCAACGCGTTGGGCACCATTGCGGCCATGGCGCCGTTGCTTGGCTTGCTGGGCACGGTACTGGGCATGATCGATATCTTCAGTGCGTTCATGGGCACGGGCATGAGCACCAACGCTGCCGTACTGGCCGGTGGTATTTCCAAAGCCCTGATCACCACGGCGGCGGGCCTGATGGTGGGTATCCCGTCGGTGTTCTTCCATCGGTTCCTGCAACGGCGGATCGATGAACTCGTTGTGGGCATGGAGCAGGAAGCGATCAAGCTGGTCGAAGTGGTGCAGGGCGACCGTGACGTTGATCTGGCCGAGGGCAAAGCGTGAAATTCCGCCGCAAGCAACGGGAGAACGTGGATATCAACCTCGCGTCGTTGATCGACGTGGTGTTTATCCTGCTGCTGTTTTTCGTCGTGACGACCACCTTCACCCGTGAAACCCAACTGCGTGTCGACCTGCCGGAGGCGGTCAGCGGTTCGCCCGCCGAAGACCAGCAGGTCAAACAGCTGGACATCGCCATCAGCGCCGAAGGTGTGTTTTCGGTGAATAACCAGTTGTTGCCCAAGAGTGACCTGGCCAGCCTGATCGACGCGTTGCAGAAAGAATCCAGCGGCGACACTAGCCTGCCATTGTCCATCAGCGCCGACGGCAAGACCCAGCACCAGGCGGTCATCACAGCGATGGACGCCGCGGGCAAGCTGGGGTTTACCCACTTGCGCATGACCACGGTCGAGGCGGCGCCAGCACACTGATGGCCATGTCCGATCGATTACTCGCCGCCTGGTACGCCGGTCATCCGGCATTGAAGCTGTTGCAGCCGCTGGAGTGGCTATACCGGCGTGTGGTCACGCGCAAGCGTGAGCGTTTCCTGGCGGGCGAAGGTGAGATTTACCAGCCAGCGGTGCCGTTGATCGTGGTCGGTAACATCACCGTGGGCGGCACCGGCAAGACGCCGCTGATCCTGTGGATGATCGAACATTGCCAGCGCAGCGGCCTGCGGGTCGGGGTGGTCAGTCGGGGTTACGGTGCCAAACCGCCGCAATTGCCGTGGCGAGTCGAGGCGGATCAAATCGCCGACACGGCGGGTGACGAACCGCTGCTGATCGTCCAGCGCACGGGTGTGCCATTGATGATCGACCCGGATCGCAGCCGTGCGGTGCAGGCCTTGCTTGAGGCAGAGCCGCTGGACCTGATCCTCTCCGACGACGGCATGCAGCACTACCGCTTGGCGCGGGACCTCGAACTGGTGCTGATCGACGCCGCGCGCGGTCTGGGCAATCGGCGCTGTTTGCCGGCAGGGCCCTTGCGTGAGCCGGTCGAGCGCCTGCAAAGCGTTGACGCGGTGCTGTACAACGGCGCCACGGCGGATCGCGACGACGGGTTTGCCTTTCAGTTGCAACCCACCGCACTGGTCAATCTGCTGACCGGCGAGCGCCGTCCGCTGGACCACTTCCCCGTCGGTCAGGCCTTGCATGCAGTGGCCGGGATCGGCAACCCGCAACGTTTCTTCACGACCCTTGAAACGCTACACTGGCGACCTGTTCCCCATGCTTTTGCCGACCACGCGGAGTACAGCGCGGCGGCCTTGAATTTTACGCCGGCATTGCCATTGGTGATGACCGAGAAAGACGCGGTGAAGTGCCGTGCCTTCGCGAGGGCGCACTGGTGGTATCTGGCGGTCGACGCGAGCCCATCGCCGGCCTTCGTGGCCTGGTTCGATACGCAGTTGATGCGCCTGTTGCCTGCACGGCTTTTGCCTTAACAACGCTTTTTATCCAGGGAATTCTCATGGACACCAAATTGCTCGACATCCTCGCCTGCCCGATCTGCAAAGGCCCGCTCAAGCTCAGCGCCGACAAAACCGAGCTGATCAGTAAAGGCGCTGGCCTGGCATTTCCGATTCGCGATGGCATCCCGGTCATGCTCGAAAGTGAAGCCCGTACCCTGACCACTGACGAGCGTCTGGATAAATGACCACAGCCTTCACCGTCGTTATTCCCTCGCGTTTTGCCTCCACGCGCCTGCCGGGCAAACCGCTGCAGATGATCGCCGGCAAGCCGATGATCCAGCATGTCTGGGAACAGGCCTGCAAAAGCAGCGCCGAGCGTGTGGTCGTGGCCACCGATGATGTGCGCATCGTCGAGGCTTGCCAGGCGTTTGGTGCGCAAGTGGTAATGACCCGGGTTGATCACAATTCCGGGACTGACCGCCTGGCCGAAGTTGCCGCGCAGTTGGGCCTGGCGCCGGACGCCATCGTGGTCAACGTGCAAGGCGACGAGCCGTTGATTCCACCGGTGGTGATCGATCAGGTGGCCGCGAACCTGGCCGCCCATGCCGAAGCGCGCATGGCCACCTTGGCTGAGCCGATCGAAGACGTTGAAACCCTGTTCAACCCCAATGTGGTCAAGGTCGTCAGCGACCTGAACGGGTTGGCGCTGACCTTCAGCCGCGCCACCTTGCCGTGGGCGCGGGACGATTTTGCCAAGAGCCGAGAGCTATTGCCGGCCGGCGTGCCGTATCGCCGCCACATCGGGATCTACGCCTACCGTGCCGGTTTCCTGCATGACTTCGTCAGTTGGGGGCCATGCTGGCTGGAAAACACCGAGTGCCTGGAGCAACTGCGTGCGCTGTGGCACGGCGTGCGGATTCACGTTGCCGACGCAGTGATCGCGCCGCCCGCCGGTGTTGATACCTTTGAAGACCTTGAGCGCGTCCGTCGCCTGCTGGAGGCCTGATGCGGGTTCTGTTCGTCTGCCTGGGCAACATTTGCCGTTCGCCCACGGCCGAAGGCGTGCTGCGTCATAAATTGCGTGAAGCGGGGCTGGCCGATCAGGTCGAAGTCGCTTCCGCAGGCACTGGCGACTGGCATGTCGGCAAGGCGCCGGACAAGCGCAGCCAGGCGGCCGCGCTGCGCCGGGGCTACGACCTGTCGGCCCAGCGTGCCCGGCAAGTGAGTCGCGCCGATTTCGCAAGCTACGACCTGATCCTGGCGATGGACCAGAGCAACCTGCGCAACCTCAAGGCATTGCAGCCGGCCAAGGGCAGGGCAGAACTGGACTTGTTCCTGCGCCGTTATGAGTCGGTCGTGGATGAAGTGCCGGACCCGTACTACGACGGCGATCAAGGCTTTGAGCAGGTGCTGGACCTGATCGAGCGTGCCAGCGATCTGCTGGTGATTGAATTGAAGGGACGCTTATGACTTTGTACCTGCACTCGCAGGTTTCACTCAAGCCGTTCAACAGCTTTGGTGTGGATGTCCGTGCGCAGCTGTTCGCCGAGGCCCACAGCGATGCCGATGTGCGCGAAGCGCTGGCATACTCTGCCGCGCACACTGTGCCGTTGCTGGTGATCGGCGGCGGCAGCAACCTGCTGCTGACCGCGGATATTGCGGCGCTGGTACTGCGCATGGCCACGCGGGGCATTCGTGTAGTCAGTGACGATGGCCGCCAGGTGGTGATCGAGGCCGAGGCCGGGGAAACCTGGCATCCATTCGTCCAGTGGACGTTGGCGCAGGGCCTGTCGGGCCTTGAGAACCTCAGCCTGATTCCCGGCACTGTGGGGGCGGCACCGATGCAGAACATCGGCGCCTATGGGGTCGAAATCAAGGATGTGTTTGCCGGGTTGACCGCGCTGGACCGCCAGACCGGCGAACTGCGGGACTTCACGTTGGCCGACTGCAACTTCGCCTACCGCGACAGCGTGTTCAAGCAGCAGGTAGGGCGCTGGTTGATTCTGCGGGTACGCTTTGCCCTCGACCGCGTCGAGCATTTGCACCTGGAATATGGCCCGGTGCGTCAACGCCTGACCGAGCAAGGCATCGATCATCCGACCGCGACGGATGTCAGTCAGGCTATATGCAGCATCCGCAGCGAAAAACTCCCGGACCCTGCCGTGCTCGGCAATGCCGGCAGTTTCTTCAAGAACCCGTTGGTGTCGGCGGTGCTGGCGGCTGAGATCAGGCTCGCCCACCCAGGGTTGATCGGCTATCCGCAGCCGGACGGCAGGGTCAAGCTGGCGGCAGGCTGGTTGATCGAGCAGGCCGGCTGGAAGGGTTTCCGTGACGGTGACGCAGGTGTGCATCGCTTGCAGTCGCTGGTGCTGGTCAACTACGGCACGGCGACAGGGCTGCAGTTGTTGAACCTGGCGCAACGCATCCAGAAAGACATTGCCGAACGTTTCAATGTCGAGCTGGAAATGGAGCCGAATCAGTACTGATCTACGCTTTAAGCCTTGATTTAGAGCCCTAAAAGCCCTGCGAACCTGCTTTGGTTTCAGGGCTTTTTTGTTAATACCCGGTTAACTTTTTTTCTGAAGATGGTTCATTGAGCCTAGTAAGGTCTGAAGGCTTTTATGAAAGAGCCGATCAACCGAGCAGATCTGTGTACCTCCAGCCACTGTCAAACGACAGATTGCTCGTCCCCATAACTCTTATAACAAGGCGGGCGCGCCCATGATTACCCTGAAGCTCAATGGTCAAGACCATCAACTCGACGTCAGCGAGGACATGCCGCTGCTCTGGGCTATCCGCGACGTGGCCGGTTACAGCGGCACCAAGTTCGGCTGCGGGCTGGGCCTGTGCGGTGCCTGCACCCTGCATGTCGATGGCGCACCGGCGCGCAGTTGCATCACACCAGTCGGTTCGGTGAAAGGGCAGGACGTCGTCACTATTGAAAACCTGCATCGCGACCCGGTCGGGCAGGTGGTCCAGCAAGCCTGGCTGGATACAGCTGTCGCCCAGTGCGGTTTTTGCCAGGGTGGGCAGATCATGTCGGCCACTGCGCTCCTCAAAATCAATCCCAGGCCCAGCGACGAACAGATCGAAGAGGCGATGGTCGGCAACATTTGCCGCTGCGGCACCTACAACCGTATCAAAACAGCGATTCGTCAGGCAGCCACGCAGTTGCAGGAGGCCACGGCATGAGCCAGATGCCCAATGATTTCGCCCTGAGCAACCTCAGTCGGCGCGGATTTCTCAAAGGGGTCGGCGTCACTGGGGCGTTGGTATTGGCAGCCAGTTGGGGGTGGCAGGGTGCATTCGCTGAAGAAAAAGAAAGAAAGTTCGGTGCCGACGGGATGCCCAACGGATGGGTCGACGACCCTAAGGTTTACATCAGTATTGCTGCTGACGGTCATGTGACAGTGATCTGTAACCGTTCTGAAATGGGCCAGGGCATACGCACCAGCTTGGGAATGGTGGTTGCCGATGAGCTGGAGGCTGACTGGGCCCAAGTCAGTGTCGAGCAAGCCCCAGGGGATGAGGTGCGCTATGGTAATCAGAATACTGACGGCTCGCGCAGCATGCGTCATTGGTATGAGCCGATGCGCCGTTGCGGCGCGGCGGCCCGGGCAATGCTTGAACGCGCCGCGGCCGAGCAATGGAATGTGCCGGTTATCGAGTGCCGTGCGCAATTGCACACTGTGGTTCATCTGCCTAGTGGCCGAACGTTGGGGTACGGTGCCTTGGCAGCGACTGCCGGTGCGTTAAGGGTGCCTGCCCGTGATAGCGTGCGCCTGAAGGAGCCTTCCCGGTTCCGTTACATCGGCAAGCAAGCGAACTGGGCCGTCGACGGTGTGGATATCGTCAATGGCACTGCTGAGTACGGCGCCGATGTGCATTTTGACGGCATGCTCTTTGCCACTGTCGCGCGACCTGGCGTATACGGAGGTACCGTCAAATCCTTCGACGCCAGTGCCGCGATGAGGGTCCCGGGGGTGATCAAGGTCATGCAGATCGACAGTCGTCCGTTACCTTCTGCCTTTCAGCCTTTAGGCGGAATAGCCGTGATTGCAACGAACACCTGGGCAGCGATCAAGGGGCGCGAAGCGCTTAAGGTCGAATGGGTGGATGGCATCAACTCCAGTTATGACTCTATTGCATACCGTCAGCAGCTGGAGGCGTCTGCTTTGCGGCCAGGCAAAGTCGTGCGCAATAGCGGGGATGTCGATAAGGCGATAAGCGAGGCTGGCGTTCAGTTGGAAGCCCTCTACTATTTACCGCATCTGGCTCAGTCATCGATGGAGCCAGTCGTCGCTACCGCACGCTTTGACAATGGGCGTTGTGAGGTCTGGGCGCCGAGCCAGTCACCGCAAAGGGCCAGGGACGCAGTGGCAGAGCGTTTGGGTATAGATTCCGAGAAAGTGACGGTCAATGTCACTTTGCTGGGAGGTGGATTCGGTCGAAAGGCCAAGCCGGACTATGTCCTTGAGGCGGCGATTCTGGCCAGGGCCATGCCGGGAAAAGCGGTTCGTGTGCAATGGACTCGTGAAGATGATACCCATCACTCCTATTTTCATACTGTGTCGATGCAGTACCTCAAGGCCAGCCTGGGCAGTAACGGGCTCCCGACGAGCTGGCTGCATCGTACCGTGGCGCCTAGCATGACTGCATTGTTTGCACCCGCAGTGGTCAATCAGGGTGCGGCCGAACTGGGCATGGGCTTTACCAACATGGCTTATGCGATTCCCAATGTGCGCCTGGAAAACCCTGAAGCGGCGGCGCATACACGGGTGGGGTGGTATCGCGCCGTGTCGAACATTCCTCACGGCTTTGCGATCCAGAGCTTCGTCGATGAGTTGGCGCACAAGGCCGGTCAGGACCCGCTCAAGTACCAGATCAAACTGCTCGGGCCAGATCGTCAGATTGATCCGAGGACCTTGAGTGAAGAGTGGAACTACGGTGAATCGCCGCAGCGTTATCCGATTGATACCGCGCGCCTGCGAGGCGTGCTGGAAACCGCCGCCAAAGCCGCCGGTTGGGGGCGTGAGTTGCCCAAGGGGCGTGGCTTGGGGTTGGCGGTGCATTACAGCTTTGTGACTTATGTGGCGGCGGTGATCGAAGTTGAAGTCAAGGGCGATGGTACGCTCGTCGTGCACAAGGCGGACATTGCCGTGGATTGCGGCCCGCAGATCAACCCGGAGCGCATCCGCTCGCAGTTCGAGGGGGCCTGTGTGATGGGCCTGGGCAACGCGGTGCTGGGGGAAATCAGTTTCAAGGACGGCAAGGTCCAGCAGGACAACTTCCACATGTACGAAGTGGCGCGCATGTCTTTGGCACCGAAGGAGATCGCAGTGCATCTGGTGACCCCGTCGGGCGATGTGCCGTTGGGTGGCGTCGGTGAGCCGGGTGTGCCACCTATTGCGCCAGCGCTGTGCAACGCGATTTTTGCCGCCACCGGCAGGCGTATCCGCAACCTTCCGGTGCGTTATCAGTTGCAAGGCTGGCAGCAGGCCAAAGCCTGATGGACAGCGTCGACCTGAACGTTCTGCGCAGCGTGCTGGAGTGGCGCCGCGCCGGGCATCGCGTGATGCTCTACAGCGTGGTCCAGACCTGGGGCAGTGCGCCCAGGCCTGCGGGCGCGATGCTGGCGTTGCGTGAGGACGGGGTGGTGATCGGCTCGGTGTCCGGTGGTTGCATCGAGGACGATCTGATTGCCCGGATGCATGACGGCCGTATCGCGCCGCAAGGGCCGGTGGTGCAGTTGATGACGTATGGCGTCACCCGCGAAGAAGCGGCTCGGTTCGGTTTGCCGTGCGGCGGCACTCTGCGCCTGACCGAAGAGCGGGTGGGTGATCCGGCCTGGGTTGCAGAACTGCTGGCACGTTGTGAGGCCCATGAGATTGTCGCTCGCGAACTGAACCTCGACACTGGAGCCGTGGTGTTGCAGGCGGCCAGCAAAAACGAGGCCCTGACCTTTGATGGGCGTACCTTGCGTGCGATTTACGGTCCGCGCTGGCGGCTGCTATTGATCGGCGCGGGGCAGTTGTCGCGGTATGTCGCCGAGATGGCGCGGTTGCTGGATTTCGAAGTGCTGATCTGCGACCCGCGCAAAGAGTTTGTGCATGGCTGGGAAGCGCAACATGGGCGTTTCGTACCGGGCATGCCCGATGAGGCCGTGCTGAGTATCCAGACCGATGAGCGCACGGCGATTGTCGCGCTGACCCACGATCCACGGCTGGACGATATGGCACTGCTGACTGCGCTGGATTCCAGGGCGTTTTACGTGGGGGCGCTGGGTTCGCGGACCAACAGCCAAAAACGTCGTGAAAACCTCGCGGCGCTGGGCTTGTCCGCTCAGGCCATCGAGCGGCTGCACGGCCCTGTCGGCGTGTACATCGGCAGCCATACCCCGGCGGAAATCGCCTTGTCGTTAATGGCCGAGATTGTGGCGATCAAGAATGGCGTCGAGTTGCAGCAGAAAAAACCGTCGCAGGCAGGCGGGTGAGCGAGCCCGTCGGCGTCATCGTGCTGGCAGCGGGGCAGGGCAGTCGGTTCCGCAAGGTAACGGGTGTCGAGAAGGACAAACTGTTGGCGGACTGTGTGGGGCGTGACGGTGTCATGCGTTCGGTGATCGAGCAGGTGCTGGTGAATCTGCCGGCCAGCCTTGAACGGCGCGTGCTGGTCACCACTGAGGATCGCCCTCAGGTGATTCGTATGGCGAAGGCTTATGGTTGCGAGACGGTGTTGATTGAATCGACAGGCATGGGGGACAGCATTGCGGCTGGGGTTGCGGCGTGTTCGCAGCTTGATGGCTGGCTGGTGGTGTTGGGGGATATGCCGTTTGTCTTGCCATCAAGTATTGAACGGATTGTTGAGGGAATAGCCGTCGATACCATCAGTGTGCCCGTGCTGGGCGGCGAGTTTGGGCATCCGGTGGGGTTTGGGCGTTCGTTTGGTGCGCAGCTGATTGCGTTGTCCGGTGATCGCGGGGCGAAGCCGTTGTTTGCGTCGGCGAAGGTTGTTGAGTGGGTGGTGGATGACCCAGGTGTGTTGTGGGATGTGGACGTGCCAGCGGCGCTGGTATTCAGGTAGTCCGGGCGCAGTTCCCCTGTGGGAGTGAGCTTGCTCGCGAAGACGGTGAGTCAGCTTGCATTAATGTTGAATGTTGAACCGCTTTCGTCGGAGCGCTACCCGGAGCAAGCCCGCTCCCACAGGGGATCGATGTGATGTTCAAAGGCATAAAAAAACCCCGCCTGGGTAACCAGGCGGGGTTTTTAGTGGCTGATGGAATCAGGCGAGGGGTTTAGGCTCGTGTTCTTTTTCCAGGGCCTCAGGGTGTTGCTCTGCCACTTCGTCAACGGAACGCAGGTTCTCGTCGATGGTCGGGGCAGCAGGCTCGGCGGCAACTTCAGTCACCGGGGCAGCAGCTGCCTCGATCACTTCAGCGACAACCGGAGCAGGCTCGGCAGCAACCGGGGCAGCAGCGGCAGCCAGTTCGGCTTCCTTCTGCAGGCGCTCGGCTTCACGCTTGCGGCGACGCACTTCACGTGGGTCGTTCGGCGCGCGGCCATTTTCGGTCAGCGCGCTGACAGGTGCAGCTTCAACCACCGGTGCAACCACTTCGGCAACCACAGGCGCTTCTACTGGAGCCGGCTCGGCAGCCACAACCACCGGTGCAACAACCACTTCAGCCACCGGTGCCGGAGCCTCAACCGCTACAGGCTCTGCAACCCAGTTGAACGCAGTTTGCTCTTCGCGAGCTTCAGGCGCTGTTTCAGCAACTGGCGCTTCAATCACAGGTTCTGCAACGACAACCGGCTCTTGAGCGACAACAACCGGCTCAACGACCGCTTGAGCTTCAGGCTGTACTTCGCGAACCTGGGCCACTTCAACGGCAGGGGCGACTGGTGCTTCGACCGGAGTTGTCGCTTCCACGACGGGCGCTTCAACCTGAGCGACTTGCGCAGCAGCGTCCTGAACCACGGCAGTGGCACGTTCGGCTTGCTGGTGAGCCTGAGCTTCGGCTGGAGCACTGATCACGGTGCTGGCAACAGCAGCGGTAACCGCCAGGCCGGCAGCCAGTTCAGCGCCCGTTGGCTCTTCGCTGGTTTCGGACTCTTCCGAGCCTTCGATCACGTTGCCGTTGGCATCGCGTTGACGCTCGCGACGGTTGCTGCGACGACGCTGACCGCGGGAGCGGCGGCGTGGACGATCGCCTTCGGCGTTGTCCTGAGCGTCTTCGGACAGTTGCTCTTCGTTCGGCAGTTCTTCTTCGGCAACAGCCGCTACAGCTTGCTCTGCACGTGGTTGACGCTCTTCACGCGGTGGGCGTGGGGCACGTTCTTCGCGTGGCTGGCGAGCCGGACGCTCTTCAGCAGCGGCAGCGGCCGGAGCAGCATCCAGCGGTTCGCGCAGTTCGCGCACCGGACGCTCTTCACGCTCGCCACGTGGCTTGCGATCTTCGCGAGGGGCGCGTGGAGCACGTTCTTCACGTGGTGGGCGTGGCGCGCGTTCTTCGCGAGCTACTGCCGGGGTTTCTTCACGGGCTTCGCGTGGTTGACGCTCTTCGCGAGGCTCGCGTGGTACGCGTTCTTCACGAGGTGCACGTTCTTCGCGTGGCTTGCGCTCTTCATCGCGGCGACCATTACGGTTGCGGCTTTGCTGGCGACCGTTGCGACGCTCTTCATTGCGTGCCGGACGCTCGGAGGCTGGCTTTTCAACCACAACCGGGGCTGCAGGCTCTTCCTTGGTGGCGAACAGGCTGACCAGCGATTTCACCAGGCCTTTGAACAGGCTTGGCTCTGGCACGACGGCTGGCGCGGCAACCGGAGCAGCAGCGGCTTCGGTTGGGACCGGAGCGTTGGCGCGGGCGGGCGCGGTTTTCACAGCAGCTTCCTGGCGAACCAGGGTGCGAGTGGCGGCGGCCGGTTGGACTTCTTCCACTTCAGCAGCGGCAGCAGCGATTTCGTAGCTGGACTGGTTGATGTGGGCTTCCGGGCTGTCATCGCGCAGACGCTGAACTTCGAAGTGCGGCGTTTCGAGGTGATCGTTCGGCAGAATGACGATGCGGGCGCGGGTGCGCAGTTCGATCTTGGTGATCGAGTTGCGTTTTTCGTTGAGCAGGAACGCGGCAACCGGGATCGGCACTTGGGCGCGGACTTCGGCGGTGCGGTCTTTCAGGGCTTCTTCTTCGATCAGGCGCAGGATCGCCAGCGACAGCGATTCAACATCACGGATGATGCCGGTGCCGTTGCAACGCGGGCAGACGATGCCGCTGCTTTCGCCCAGGGATGGACGCAGGCGCTGACGGGACATTTCCAGCAGGCCGAAGCGCGAGATGCGACCGACCTGCACGCGAGCGCGGTCGGCTTCCAGGCATTCGCGGACTTTCTCTTCCACGGCGCGCTGGTTCTTGGCAGGGGTCATGTCGATGAAGTCGATGACGATCAGGCCGCCGATGTCGCGCAGGCGCAACTGACGGGCGATTTCTTCGGCCGCTTCAAGGTTGGTTTGCAGGGCGGTTTCTTCGATGTCGCTGCCTTTGGTGGCGCGCGCCGAGTTGATGTCGATGGACACCAGGGCTTCGGTCGGATCGATAACGATGGAACCGCCGGAAGGCAGTTCAACGACGCGCTGGAAAGCGGTCTCGATCTGGCTTTCGATCTGGAAGCGGTTGAACAGCGGCACGCTGTCTTCGTACAGCTTGATCTTGCTGGCGTACTGCGGCATCACCTGGCGGATGAAGGTCAGGGCTTCGTCCTGGGCTTCAACGCTGTCGATCAGCACTTCGCCGATGTCCTGGCGCAGGTAATCGCGGATCGCGCGGATGATCACGTTGCTTTCCTGGTAGATCAGGAAGGGGGCAGAGCGATCCAGCGAAGCTTCTTTGATGGCGGTCCAGAGTTGCAGCAGGTAGTCGAGGTCCCACTGCATTTCTTCGCTGCTGCGGCCCAGGCCGGCAGTGCGCACGATCAGGCCCATGTCGGCTGGGGCAACCAGACCGTTCAGGGCTTCACGCAGTTCGTTGCGCTCTTCACCTTCGATACGACGGGAGATACCGCCTGCACGCGGGTTGTTCGGCATCAGCACCAGGTAACGACCGGCCAGGCTGATGAACGTGGTCAGGGCGGCGCCCTTGTTGCCACGTTCTTCTTTTTCGACCTGAACGATGACTTCCTGGCCTTCGCTCAGGACGTCCTTGATGTTGACGCGGCCTTCAGGGGCTTTCTTGAAGTATTCGCGGGAGATTTCTTTGAGTGGCAGGAAGCCGTGGCGCTCAGAGCCGAAATCGACAAAGGCAGCCTCAAGGCTTGGTTCGATACGAGTAATCCGGCCTTTATAGATGTTGGCCTTCTTCTGCTCGCGTGCACCGGATTCGATGTCCAGGTCGTAGAGGCGCTGGCCATCTACCAGTGCAACACGCAACTCTTCGGGTTGAGTTGCGTTAATCAGCATTCTTTTCATGTAGTACCGTCGGTTTCCGGGCTGCCGGAAACGGCGTTCGGCACACACGACTTCTCACGGTCGGTGTCAGGTGCGTCAGAAGTGGTTGGCCACTCCAGTGTCTAGCGAGGCTCGACCAATGGGGGCGAACTCGCGACGTACGCGTCCTGCTTGCTGTGGCTACTTAAGCACTCAGTCAGGAGGAGGAATCAACCGGCGACTGTGGACGAGATGAAGCGTCTAAATACAAGCCTAGTGCTACACAGTCCGACGGTTGTGCATCTCCACCCTACACGTATCCCTGATAATTCGGGTGCTGCCGCGCGCAGAATCCGCAGCGGGTTGGCATTTACCGTGTTCTCCAAAGGGGAGTTCACGCTCATGGCTAATCAAGACCGGGTGAGGGGTGTTGCACATCACCCGGCTTGTAACAGGCGTTGTTTCCGAAGCATTCGCTCAAGGCTTGATTCGAGACTGACTGCACTTTGTGAACTGGCCGTAAATATCGGCGCAACAGACGAGCGGTAACTCAGTTTGCTGCACTCGCTTCAGGCCTCATGTCACCTGCGCTCGTTACAATCACGAACCTTCCATTGGTAGCGAAAGCCCCGTAGGACGGCCTCGCGTCCTGATGAATTGCGTTGGTCAGGGCCGGCTGTTTGCCGTTGATCCTCTGTCCGGGCCGCTTTTGGCGGCGTTCGCGACTATAGCAGCAATGATTAAGTGCTTCAATTCCATAAAAAATTGTTATCATTCGCGGCATGACGACTACTGCCCCCTCGACCCCAGGCGTCCAACTGCTTGAGGTCTCGCCGGAATATGCCGGCCAACGTATTGATAACTTCCTTCTCGCTCGGCTCAAAGGCGTGCCCAAGACCTTGATTTACCGCATTTTGCGTAAAGGCGAAGTGCGAGTGAACAAAGGTCGGATCAAGCCCGAATACAAGCTGCAGGCGGGCGATATCGTGCGCGTGCCGCCGGTGCGTGTGCCTGAGCGCGACGAGCCGGTGCCACTGGCACAAGGCCTGCTCCAGCGCCTCGAAGCTTCGATTGTGTTCGAAGACAAGGCGCTGATCGTGATCAACAAGCCTTGTGGCATTGCTGTTCATGGCGGCAGTGGCTTGAATTACGGCGTGATCGAAGCCTTTCGTCAGTTGCGTCCGGATTGCAAGGAGCTTGAGCTGGTTCACCGTCTCGATCGTGACACCTCCGGCCTGCTGATGATCGCCAAAAAGCGCAGCATGCTGCGTCACTTGCATACGGCATTGCGCGGTGACGGCGTCGACAAGCGCTACATGGCGCTGGTCCGCGGTAACTGGGCGGCATCGATCAAGCAAGTCCGTGCGCCGCTGGGCAAGAGCAATCTGCGCTCCGGCGAGCGCATGGTCGAGGTCGACGAGGAGGAGGGCAAGGAGTCTGTGACCGTGTTCAAGGTCCTGCGTCGCTTCGGTGACTTTGCCACCATGATCGAAGCCAGGCCGATTACCGGTCGGACTCACCAGATTCGCGTCCACACCCTGCACGCCGGCCATTGCATTGCGGGCGACACCAAGTACGGCGATGACGATTTCAGCAAGGAAATCCGCGATCTGGGCGGAAAGCGCCTGTTCCTGCATGCCTACATGCTGACCGTGCCGCTGCCGGAGGGTGGCGAGCTGAAGTTGCAGGCGCCCGTGGATGAAATGTGGGCCAAGACCGTGGAGCGCCTGAGTGCACCCATCTGATTACAAGCTGCTGGTTTTCGATTGGGACGGCACGCTGGCCGACTCCATTGGTCGGATTGTCGAGGCGATGCATGTCGCCTCTGAGCGCTCGGGTTTTGCATTGCGCGATGACCTGGCGGTCAAAGGCATTATCGGCCTGGGCTTGCCAGAAGCGATCCGTACGCTTTATCCGCAGATTGGCGATGCCGAGCTGGTGGCGTTCCGTCAGCATTACGCGGATCACTACATCGCATCCGAGGCTGTGCCTTCGCCGCTGTTCGAGGGGGTGCTGGAGTCGCTGGAAGCCTTTCGCGCCGAGGGTTATCAGCTCGCTGTGGCCACCGGCAAGGCGCGTCGCGGTCTGGATCGGGTGTTGAAGTCTCATGGCTGGGAAGATTTTTTCGATATCACCCGTGCCGCCGACGAAACCGCGAGCAAGCCGCACCCGCTGATGCTGGAAGAAATTCTCGCGCATTGTGGTGTTAGTGCGCAGCAGGCGTTGATGGTGGGGGACTCGTCCTTCGATTTGCAGATGGCGCGCAATGCCGGGATGGATTCGGTGGCGGTCAGCTATGGTGCTCAATCGATGGAAGCCTTGCGTGCGTTCGAGCCGCGGCTGGCCATTGATCATTTTTCGCAATTGCACGCTTGGCTGAGCCAGCGCGCCTAAACGATTTTTGCTGGGGAAGATGGCATGACCGACGAATGGAAGGAGCCTGTGAAGGCCGGTGCCGAGAGTGGTGACAACAAGAGCTGGAAGCTGCTGGAGAAGACGCTGCTGGCGGGTGTTCAGGAGCAGCGGCGCTCGCGACGCTGGGGGATCTTTTTCAAGCTGCTGACGTTTGTTTATCTGTTCGTCGCGCTGATCCTCTTCACGCCGCTGATGGACATTGAAAAAAGCGCGACTCGCGGGCCGGGCTACACAGCCTTGATCGAGATCACGGGCATGATTGCCGACAAGGAACCGGCCAGTGCCGACAATATCGTCGGCAGTCTGCGCACGGCGTTCGAGGATCCGAAGGTCAAGGGTATAGTGCTGCGCATCAACAGCCCTGGTGGCAGCCCGGTGCAGTCGGGCTATGTGTATGACGAGATCGGCCGGCTGCGTGCCCTGCATCCGAATATCAAGGTTTATGCGGTAATTTCCGATCTAGGTGCCTCGGGTGCTTATTACATCGCCAGTGCGGCGGATCAGATCTACGCCGACAAGGCGAGCCTGGTGGGCTCCATTGGTGTGACAGCGGCCGGTTATGGCTTTGTCGGCGCCATGGAGAAGCTTGGCGTCGAACGTCGGACCTACACGTCGGGCGAGCACAAGTCGTTCCTTGATCCGTTCCAGCCGCAAAAGCCTGAAGAAACACAGTTCTGGCAGGGTGTGCTGGATACGACACATCAGCAGTTCATTGCCAGCGTCAAGAAGGGGCGTGGTGATCGCCTGAAGGATAAGGAGCATCCAGAGCTGTTCTCCGGGCTGGTCTGGTCGGGCGAGCAGGCGTTGCCGTTGGGCTTGATCGATGGTCTGGGCAGTGCCAGTTCGGTGGCGCGTGACGTGATTGGTGAAAAAGAACTGGTCGACTTCACGATTCAGGAGTCGCCGTTCGATCGTTTCTCCAAGAAGCTCGGTGCCAGCGTGGCTGCACAGTTAGCCATGTGGATGGGCTTTCAGGGGCCTGCGTTGCGTTGAGTGTTTCGCGGTACAAAAGAACCGGCCCTCGTGGCCGGTTTTTTGTGGGTTGCGTAGTTTCGAAGGTTTGCGGATGGTCTAGGGGGTTTGTATGCCTTCGGCCAGCAGCATGTCTACCAGGCGAATCAGTGGCAGGCCGACCAGGCTGGTGGCGTCTGGCCCTTCGGTGCTTTGAAACAGGCTCACGCCCAACCCTTCGGCCTTGAAGCTGCCAGCGCAGTCATAGGGCTGTTCGGCATGCAGGTAGCGTTCGATGGTTGCTTGATCCAGTGTGCGCATGTGTACGGTGAAGGGGATGCAGTCGACCTGGCAGTGGCCCGTCTGGCTGTTGAGCAGCGCCAGGCCGGTCAGGAAGGTCACCCGGGTGCCGCTGGCCGCCAGGAGTTGCTCGCGGGCTTTCTCGAAAGTGTGGGGCTTGCCGATGATTTGGTCGTTGAGGACGGCGACCTGGTCCGAGCCGATGATCAGGTGTGCAGGGTGGCTGTCTGACAGGGCCTGGGCTTTTTCCATGGCAAGGCGTTTTACCAGGTCGGCTGCTGATTCGCCGTGCTGATGGCGTTCGTCGATATCCGGGCTGCTGCAGATGAATGGTAATTGCAGGCGGGCCAGCAATTGCCGGCGATAAACCGAGCTTGAAGCGAGTAATAAAGGCAGCATGCGGCTCTCCAAAAGTCAGTTGTAAATTCTAGCGAGGCTTGCAAGTGACGCACAGGGCTGAATTTCCTTTGACATGGCTGGGTGCATCCCTATAATGCTGCGCCTATGTTGAATGACCCGATTCCACCTCACGTTGACCCGCGCAAATTGGCTGATCGTGGCACCACCCTTCAAGGTGAAATGCTGCTGGCCGATTTGGAGAGACTCTGCGACCCGCTTTCCGACACTGTCGGTACGGTGCAGGCTAAATTCGTTTTTGAACGAGATGAACGTAAATCTGTGGTAATTCACAGCTTTATCGACACCGAGGTCAAAATGGTTTGCCAGCGTTGTCTTGAGCTGGTCACCCTGCCGATTCACAGCGAATGCAGTTATGCTGTGGTGAAGGAGGGTGCGAATACCCAGTCGTTGCCGAAAGGTTATGACGTGCTGGAACTGGGCGAAGATCCTTTGGATCTGCAGTCACTGATCGAGGAGGAGCTTTTGCTCGCCTTGCCCATTGTGCCTGCTCATCATCCGGAAGAATGCCAGCAGCCGGCGGGTCTCGATGAGCCCGAACCGAGCGAGGACGAGGTAACGCGGTCCAACCCGTTCAGTGTATTGGCGCAGTTAAAGCGTGACCCAAACGTTTAGGAGTTAATCAATTATGGCTGTTCAGCAGAACAAAAAATCCCGCTCTGCCCGTGACATGCGTCGTTCGCACGACGCTCTCTCGGCTAGCACCCTGTCTGTAGAAAAAACCACTGGTGAAGTTCACCTGCGTCACCACGTATCGCCAGAAGGCGTATACCGTGGCCGTAAAGTGATCGACAAGGGCGCTGACGAGTAATCACTTGTCCGCTCAAGTCATCGCGATTGACGCAATGGGCGGGGACTTCGGTCCCCGCAGCATTGTTCAGGCCAGCCTTGCTTGCCTATCTGCTACGCCCTCGCTGCACCTGACCCTCGTCGGTCAACCCTCCTTATTAGAAGATTTGATTGCCAGCCATTCGGTTGTGGATCGCGCACGCCTGACGATTGCACCGGCCGCCGACGTCATCGGCATGGACGAAAAACCTTCGCAAGCCCTGCGCGGCAAACCTGACTCGTCGATGCGAGTGGCACTTGAGTTGTTGCGTGATGGCAAGGTCCAGGCGTGTGTCAGTGCCGGTAATACAGGGGCGCTCATGGCGCTTTCGCGTTATGTGCTCAAGACGTTGCCGGGTATCGACCGGCCTGCGATGGTGGCGGCGATCCCGACTCAGCGTGGCTATTGCCAGTTGCTTGACCTGGGGGCCAATGTCGATTGCAGTGCCGAGCACCTGTTTCAGTTCGCGGTCATGGGGTCGGTTGCGGCGGAAGCCCTGGGCATCACGCGCCCACGGGTTGCGCTGCTGAATATCGGGACTGAAGACATCAAGGGTAATCAACAGGTCAAGCTGGCGGCGACGTTATTGCAAAATGCGCGAGGCCTGAACTACATCGGTTTTGTCGAGGGCGATGGTGTGTATCGCGGCGAGGCTGATGTGGTGGTATGTGATGGTTTTGTCGGCAACATCCTGCTCAAGTCCAGTGAAGGTCTGGCGACGATGATCGCCGGACGGATCGAGGCCTTGTTCAAGAAAAACCTGGCTTCAAGGATGGTGGGGGCGCTGGCGTTGCCCTTGATGAAGCGTTTGCAGGCGGATCTGGCGCCTGCGCGACACAATGGCGCAAGCTTTCTTGGCTTGCAGGGTATCGTCGTTAAAAGTCATGGATCGGCCGGTGTTCAGGGGTTTCAAAGCGCTATACAGCGGGCGTTGATCGAGATTCAAGAGAATCTGCCGCAGCGCTTGCACGGGCGGCTGGAGGATTTGTTGCTTTAGGCATTTTCGTCTGACAATGCTTAAATGTGACCGCTCGGTTCAATTGGCCATCCAACTGTCAGTTTCTGGCGTCCCTCGCATGGGGGCGTCAATTATCCGACGACAAGATCATTAGGGGCTTGTTACATGTCTGCTTCCCTCGCATTCGTCTTTCCAGGACAGGGTTCGCAGTCCCTCGGCATGCTGGCCGAGTTGGGCGCGCAACATCCACTGATCCTCGATACCTTCAAAGAAGCTTCCGATGCTCTGGGTTACGACCTGTGGGCACTGACCCAGCAGGGGCCGGAAGAGCAACTCAATCAAACCGACAAAACCCAGCCGGCCATTCTCACCGCCTCGATCGCCCTGTGGCGTCTGTGGCTGGCTGAGGGCGGCGCGCGTCCGGCTTACGTTGCCGGTCACAGTCTGGGTGAGTACAGCGCGCTGGTCGCGGCTGGCAGCCTGAGCCTGGGCGATGCGGTCAAACTGGTCGAGCGTCGTGGCCAGTTGATGCAGGAAGCGGTTCCGGCCGGGCAGGGCGGCATGGCTGCCATCCTGGGTCTGGAAGATGCTGATGTGCTGGCCGCCTGTGCCGAAGCCGCGCAAGGTGAAGTGGTCAGCGCGGTGAACTTCAATTCCCCGGGCCAAGTGGTTATCGCGGGTGCCAAGGCTGCTGTCGAGCGCGCCATTGAAGGCTGCAAGGCGCGTGGTGCCAAGCGCGCCATGCCGCTGCCGGTCAGCGTGCCGTCGCACTGCGAGTTGATGCGCCCGGCTGCCGAGCGTTTCGCTGAATCGATCGCTGCGATCGACTGGCAGGTGCCGCAGATTCCTGTTGTGCAGAACGTCAGCGCTAATGTGGCTGCCGATCTGGAGACCCTCAAGCGCGATCTGCTGGAGCAGCTGTACAAGCCGGTTCGCTGGGTCGAGTCGGTCCAGGTGCTGGCTGCCAAGGGCGCCACTCAACTGGTTGAGTGCGGTCCTGGCAAAGTCCTGGCCGGTCTGAACAAACGCTGCGCCGATGGCGTGTCGACCTCTAACCTGAATACACCAGATACCTTCGCTGCCGCCCGCGCAGTGTTGGTCTGAATTAGGAGAAGCCTGCATGAGTCTGCAAGGTAAAGTTGCATTGGTGACCGGTGCGAGCCGTGGTATTGGCCAGGCCATCGCGCTGGAATTAGGGCGTCAAGGTGCTACCGTTATCGGCACGGCGACGACTGCGTCGGGTGCTGAGCGTATTGCTGCAACTTTCAAGGAGCAGGGTATCCAGGGCACTGGCCTGGAACTCAATGTCACCAGCGACGAGTCCGTAGCGGCCGTTCTGGCGAGCATTCAGGAGCAGTTCGGTGCTCCGGCGATTCTGGTAAATAACGCCGGCATCACCCGCGATAGCCTGATGATGCGCATGAAAGATGACGAATGGCATGATGTCGTCGATACCAACCTGAACAGTCTGTTTCGCCTGACCAAGGGTGTTTTGCGCGGCATGACCAAGGCGCGTTGGGGCCGAATTATCAGTATTGGTTCGGTTGTGGGTGCCATGGGTAACGCAGGCCAAGTAAACTACGCGGCCGCCAAGGCAGGCCTGGAAGGTTTCAGTCGTGCTCTGGCGCGTGAAGTCGGTTCGCGGTCGATTACAGTCAATGCGGTGGCCCCTGGGTTCATCGATACCGATATGACCCGCGAACTGCCAGAGGCGCAACGTGAAGCCTTGCAGGTGCAAATTCCGCTGGGCCGTCTGGGGCAAGCTCAAGAGATCGCGTCTGTGGTCGCTTTTCTTGCGTCGGACGGTGCGGCTTACGTTACTGGGGCTACAATCCCGGTGAACGGCGGGATGTACATGAGTTAAATGTGACGGATTGCTTCAAAAAAATGTCATACGAGCTGTCTAAAATCCGTTATAAAGCTGCAATCTATTTATAGGCGGCGGGCCAAAGGGTTTGAGGAGTGAAGCTTTCAGTTGAAAAGCTGAAAAGCCTTTCTATACACTTACCCACTGGCCAGCTGCCTGAATTTGTCCATTAGGAGTGAAAACAAGGTATGAGCACCATCGAAGAGCGCGTCAAGAAAATCGTTGCTGAGCAACTGGGCGTTAAAGAAGAAGAAGTTGTGAACACTGCTTCCTTCGTTGAAGACCTGGGTGCCGACTCCCTTGACACCGTTGAGCTGGTGATGGCTCTGGAAGAGGAATTCGAGACCGAAATCCCTGACGAAGAAGCTGAGAAGATCACTACTGTACAAGCTGCAATCGACTACGTTACTAGCCACCAGGCGTAATAGTTTGTAATCGTTGCTTGCTGTCATGGAAAAACCGCACTGCCATCATGGCGTGCGGTTTTTTCTTTAGGCCTGATGCAAAGTCGTCATTTGAAAAAAGGAGAGTGCTGTGTCGCGTAGACGCGTCGTAGTCACCGGTATGGGTATGTTGTCGCCACTGGGCACGGATGTGCCGAGCAGTTGGCAGGGCATTCTGGCTGGCCGTAGTGGCATTGGTCTGATCGAACACACCGACCTTTCTGCCTATTCCACCCGTTTTGGCGGCTCGGTAAAGGGCTTCAATGTCGAGGAATACCTGTCGGTCAAAGAGGCTCGCAAACTCGATCTGTTCATTCAGTACGGCCTGGCGGCCGGTTTTCAGGCCATGCGCAATTGCGGCCTGGAAGTCACCGACGCCAACCGTGAGCGCATCGGCGTGGCCATGGGTTCAGGTATTGGCGGTCTGACCAATATCGAAGAAACCAGCCGCACACTGCATGATTCCGGCCCACGACGGATTTCTCCGTTCTTCGTGCCTGGCTCGATCATCAACATGATTTCCGGTTTTCTGTCCATCCACCTGGGTGTGCAGGGGCCTAACTACGCCATCTCGACGGCCTGTACCACCGGTACGCACTGCATCGGGATGGCTGCACGCAACATTGCCTATGGCGAAGCCGACGTGATGATTGCCGGTGGCGCCGAAATGGCGGCCTGCGGTCTGGGCATGGGTGGCTTTGGTGCTGCCCGCGCGTTGTCGACCCGCAATGACGAACCCACCCGTGCCAGCCGTCCGTGGGACAAGGGCCGTGATGGCTTTGTGCTCTCCGACGGGGCCGGTGCACTGGTCCTCGAAGAGCTGGAGCACGCGAAGGCGCGTGGCGCGACCATTTACGCCGAGCTGATTGGCTTCGGCATGAGTGGCGATGCGTACCACATGACCTCGCCACCGGCCGATGGCGCGGGTGCCGCACGTTGCATCGCCAACGCGCTGCGTGACGCCAGGCTGAATGTCGACCAAGTGCAGTACATCAACGCCCACGGTACGTCGACCTCGGCCGGCGACCTGGCGGAAGCTGAAGCCATCAAGACCGTCTTCGGCGATCACGCCTACAAGATGGCCGTCAGCTCGACCAAGTCGATGACCGGTCACTTGCTGGGGGCGGCGGGCGCCATCGAGGCGATTTTCAGCGTGCTGGCGATCAACAGTCAGGTTGCGCCGCCGACCATCAACCTTGATGAGCCGGATGAAGGCTGCGACCTCGATTTTGTGCCGCACACTGCGCGCAACATGGAAATCGACGTGGTGCTGTCCAACTCCTTCGGTTTTGGTGGCACCAATGGCTCGCTGGTGTTCCGTCGGTTCGCTGACTGATGGAGAGCTGGGTCGATGGTCAACCGGCTGACGCTCTGTCACTAAAAGACCGCGGCCTGGCCTACGGTGATGGTCTGTTCGAGACCATTGCCGTCAGAGGTGGGCAGCCTGTGTTGCTGGAACGGCACTTGTGCCGTCTGGCCGATGGCTGTTCTCGGCTGGCGATCACTGCGGATCATTCGTTGATTCACCGTGAAGTGCTGGCCTATGCCGCCGCTCTGGGCGAGGGGGTGCTCAAGCTGATCCTCACCCGTGGCGACAGCTTGCGTGGCTATGCGCCCGATCCTGCGGCGCAACCACACCGAATTTTGCAAGGTAATCCTCCCGCTGCTTATCCGGCTATTCATGGTCAGCAGGGCATTCGGCTGTTTCCTTGCCTCACACGACTGTCCGAACAACCCCTATTGGCCGGCCTCAAGCATCTGAATCGCCTTGAGCAGGTTTTGGCCCGTTCCGAGTGGCAGGATGCCGAGCACGCCGAAGGTCTGATGCTGGACCTTCAGGGGCGCGTGATTGAGGGCGTGTTCAGTAACCTGTTCCTGGTCCGCGACGGCGAGCTGCTGACTGCGGACTTGAGTCGTTGTGGTGTGGCCGGGGTGATGCGTGCCGAGCTGCTGTTCCAGGCCCGACAGCTGGGGATCGCCACGCACATCGCCGACATCAGCCTTGAACAACTGCAACAGGCTGATGAAATCTTCGTCTGCAACAGCGTATACGGCGTCTGGCCGGTACGCGCCTATGCAGCGCTGAGCTGGCCGGTTGGGCCGCTCACCCGTAAACTGCAAGGCATTGCCCGCGCGCTATTGGATGCTTGATTCGTGAGACGTAAATTCTTGCTGCTGCTGGAGACCGGACTGGTTCTGGCAGGGCTGCTGTTGGGCGCTTCGGCCTGGAAAATCAATTCGGCGCTGGAGCAGCCGCTCAACATTACTCAGGAAGAGTTGCTCGATGTGCCGGCCGGCTCGACGCCATCCGGTACCTTCAACCGCCTCGAAGCTGACGGTGTCCTGCAGGACGCTTTCTGGTTGCGTGTCTACTGGCGTTTCAATCTCGCTGGTCAGCCGCTGCACAGCGGTGAGTATCGAATGCTGCCGGGCATGAATGTGCAAGGTTTGATCGGCCTTTGGCAGAAAGGTGAAGTGGTGCAATACAGCCTGACGCTGGTCGAGGGCTGGAATTTCCGCCAGGTCCGTGCGGCGCTGGCAAAAAATGAAAAGCTGGAGCAAACCCTGACAGGTTTGAGCGATAGCCAGGTCATGGACAAGCTCGGTCACGCCGGGGTCTTTCCGGAGGGGCGGTTCTTCCCCGACACCTACCGTTTCGTGCGAGGCATGAGCGACGCCGAGTTGCTGGCGAAGGCGTATGACCGTCTCGATGACGTGCTGGCCAAAGAGTGGAGCAAGCGCGCCGCCGATGTACCGTACACCGAGCCGTATCAAGCGCTGATCATGGCTTCGCTGGTGGAGAAGGAAACCGGAGTGCCCCAGGAGCGCGGACAGATTGCCGGGGTGTTTGTGCGACGCATGCAGATCGGCATGTTGCTGCAAACCGACCCTACGGTGATCTATGGCCTGGGCGAGCGCTACACCGGAAAACTGACCCGGGCGCACCTCAAGGAAGCCACGCCTTACAACACTTATGTGATCGCTGGTTTGCCGCCCACGCCGATTGCCATGGTCGGTCGCGAAGCCATCCACGCAGCGCTTAACCCGGTGTCTGGAAACAGCCTGTATTTTGTCGCCCGGGGTGACGGTAGCCATGTGTTCTCCGACGACCTGGATGCTCATAACAGTGCGGTGCGCGAGTTTCAGCTCAAGCGGCGTGCGGACTACCGTTCAAGTCCGGCGCCTGTTACGCCTGATGCAAATGCCCCGGCCTCGCCTGAAACCGCGCCCGAGCAGCCGCAGGCGACCGAGCCTGCCGCTACCGAGCCGCAATGACACTGATTAAGGACTGCTTGTGACTGGCCTGATGATCCTGGAAGCCGCACTTGTGCGAGCGCAACCACTTGATGCGGTTGCGCGATGGCTGGAGGTGTCCCGTGGCTGAGGCCTATCCGTGGCAGGACAGCCTCTGGCAGCAACTGGCGGGCCGTACGCAGCACGCCCATGCCTATTTGCTCCATGGTCCGGCAGGCATTGGCAAGCGGGCCCTGGCCGAGCGCCTGATGGCGCGCTTGCTGTGCCAGCGCCCGCAAGGCCTGGATGCTTGTGGGCAGTGCAAGTCGTGCCTGTTGCTCAAGGCCGGCAGCCATCCGGATAACTATGTGCTGGAGCCGGAAGAGGCGGATAAGGCGATCAAGGTCGACCAGGTCCGTGAGTTGGTCAGCTTCGTGGTTCAGACCGCCCAGTTGGGTGGGCGCAAAGTGGTGTTGATCGAGCCGGTCGAGTCAATGAACATCAACGCCGCCAACGCCTTGCTCAAAAGCCTTGAGGAACCGTCCGGCGATACGGTGTTGTTGCTGGTCAGTCACCAGACCAGCCGCTTGCTGCCGACCATCAAGAGCCGTTGCGTGCAGCAGGCCTGTCCGCTGCCGAGCGAGGCCATGAGCCTGGCGTGGTTGGCCAAGGCCTTGCCCGATTGCGCAGAAGAGGAGCGTGTCGAACTGCTGACCCTGGCCGCCGGTTCGCCGCTGGCGGCAGTCACCCTGCAAGCTCAGGGCGTGCGCGAGCAGCGTGCGCTGGTGGTTGACGGGGTGAAGAAACTGCTCAAGCAACAGCAGTCGCCGACGCAACTCGCCGAGGGCTGGAATGCGATTCCATTGCTGCTGTTGTTCGACTGGTTCTGTGATTGGTCGAGCCTGATCCTGCGTTATCAGTTGACTCAGGATGAGGCGGGGCTTGGCCTGGGCGACATGCAAAAAGTCGTGCAGTACCTGGCGCAGAAAACATCTCAGGGCAAGGTCCTGGATATTCAGGACTGGATTCTCGCCCAGCGCCAGAAAGTGCTGTGCAAAGCCAACCTCAACCGCGTGCTGTTGCTCGAGGCTTTGCTGGTGCAATGGGCGGGTTTGCCCGCGCAGAGATAATTGGCTGCGCCTAGACTCAAGCTCTCAACCGCGGAGGTCAGCATGAACGAACCTGTCAATCCAGGGCCGCGCAACGGCATTTTGTCTTTGAGTATCAAGGACAAGTCTGTGCTTTACGCGGCCTACATGCCCTTCATCAAGAACGGTGGCCTGTTCATCCCGACCAACAAAAGCTACAAGTTGGGCGACGAGGTGTTCATGCTGCTGAGCCTGATGGATGAGCCGGAAAAAATTCCGGTCGCCGGCAAGGTCGCCTGGATCACCCCTAAAGGTGCGCAAGGCAACCGGGCAGCGGGCGTCGGCGTGCAGTTCGACGACGGCGACAACTGCGCACGCAGTCGAATCGAAACCCATTTGGCCGGAGCCCTCAGGTCCGACCGTCCCACTCATACGATGTAGTTGCAGCCCTTTATGCTCGTAGATTCCCATTGTCACCTTGATCGCCTCGACCTCGCCGCACACGACGGTTCCCTTGATGCCGCGCTGGAAGCGGCCCGCCAACGCGGTGTAGGGCACTTTTTGTGTATTGGTGTCAGCGTCGACAACGCGGCCGACGTCAAGGCCCTGGCCGAGCGTTACGCCGATGTCGATTGCTCGGTCGGCGTCCACCCGCTCGATGTTCAGCCGGGTGCCGCACCGGCGCTGGACTGGTTGCTGCAAGAGCTCAACCATCCGCGGGTGGTCGCGATTGGCGAAACCGGTCTGGATTATCACTACGAGCCGCAAGCTGCCGAGTTACAGCAGGAGTCTTTCCGCCTGCATCTGCAAGCCGCCCAGCAAACCGGCAAACCGGTGATCGTCCACACCCGTGGCGCCCGTGCCGATACCCTGAGCCTGTTGCGCGAAGCCGCGCTGCCGCAGGCCGGTGTGCTGCATTGCTTCACCGAAGACTGGGACATGGCCAAGGCTGCGCTGGACCTGGGTTTCTACATTTCGCTGTCAGGGATTGTGACCTTCCGCAATGCCGACGCCTTGCGTGACGTGGCCCGCCAGGTGCCGGCCGATCGGCTGCTGGTGGAAACCGACTCGCCGTACCTGGCGCCGATTCCTTATCGCGGCAAGCCGAACCTGCCACAGTACGTGCGGGAAGTGGCGGAATTTCTGGCGATGTTGCGTGGTGAGTCCTACGAGCGTTTTGCCGAGCAGACTACGGAGAATTTCCAGCGGCTGTTTCCGCTGGCACACGTCAAACGCTGAATTTTACGCAAAAAAAACCCGGGTTCTGGGGGGTGAATCCGGGTTAAGACCATTAGGAGTAAAACAAAAGGCACGCGGTCCGTTGGTACCTTTATCAGCGCGCCACTTGGGGGAGATGCCGCGCTGACAGTTCAAGTATTGATCACTCTGGCGCCGAGTCCAGTTTGCCCCGGCCATTTCTTAAACGTATTTGGAATACGCGCGCTTCGGATGAGTTCTCATCCTCTTGCAATCACTGCAACAATGGCCAGAGTTTCGTCGATTACGCGTTTTTCAGTGTAGAAGTGCGGAGAAAAACGTACGCCTGGACCGCGTGGAATACACACCACGTTTTGCGCCTTGAGTGCTTCGTAAACGGTCTGGTTATCGATATTGTCGATACTGAACGAGAAAATCCCGCCACGTCGCGCCGGGTTCAACGGACTGTGCAGGCGCACGCCGGGAATGGCGTTCAAACCGTCTTGCAGCCATTGCACGCGCTCGGCAATCAGCGTGGCGACGCGCTCCATCCCCACTTCTTCCAGTAATGACAGGCTGGCCTCCAGCGCCATTGCGCCGAGCATGTTCGGGCTGCCGCATTCAAACCGTCGGGCGCTTTTGGCGGGTTCCCATCCGGTGCGGTTGTAGTCGCCCATGTGTTCGAGCATGTGCCAGCCGAATTCGTGAAGTTTGAGCTGTTCACGCAATTCGCTGCGCACATAGAACACCCCCAGGCCTTCTGGCCCGAGCAGCCATTTGTGGCCGTCGGCCATGGCAAAGTCGCACTGATAGGTCTGGACGTCGAAGGGCAGGGCGCCAAGTTGCTGGATGGCGTCGATGCAGAACAGCACGTTGGTTTGCTTGCACCCGGCGCCAAGGCGTTGCAGGTCCAGGCGCAGGCCGCTGGCAAATTGCACCGCGCTCACCGACATCAATCGGGTGCGCGGCCCGCAGGCGGCCAGCAGGGCGCCTTCCGGGTCATCACCCTTGAGGCTGACCTGCACCACTTCAACGCCTTGAGGGGCGAGCGCTTCCCAGACGATTCGGTTGGACGGGAATTCTTCATCGCTGATAATGATCTGGTCGCCGCTTTCCCAGGACAGTCCGAAGGCGACAAATGACAGGGCTTCAGAAGTATTTTTGACCAGTGCCACGTCATCCGTTGACGGCGCATTGAGCAGGCGCATCAGCCGTTCACGCAGGCGTTGCTCAAGCGCCATCCAGTCCGAATAGTCCCGCGCGCCCAGCAAAACGTTCTCCTGGGCGAAGCGCGTTACTGCCGTGGCGGCGCGATTTGGCCAGGGTGCGACGGCCGCATGGTTCAAATAACGCAGGCCCGGAGCCTGTACAAATTCATCAAGAAACGTAGTCATGGTCGGATGATCCGTGCAATTTGGCGCAAGTTAGGCATAATACGCGGCTTCGAATTTTGACCCCTACAGACCTTTTCTTATGCACAAAGAACCTCGTAAGGTCCGTGAGTTTCGTCGCCGCGAGCAAGAAATTCTCGATACCGCGCTCAAGCTGTTCCTCGACCAAGGTGAAGACAGCGTCACCGTCGAGATGATCGCTGATGCCGTGGGTATCGGCAAAGGCACGATCTACAAGCACTTCAAGTCCAAGGCGGAGATTTACCTGCGCCTGATGCTCGATTATGAGCGGGACTTGAACGAGTTGCTGCACTCTGCCGATGTCGATAAGGACAAGGAAGCCCTGTCCCGGGCCTACTTCGAATTCCGCATGCGCGACCCGCAGCGCTACCGTTTGTTCGATCGCCTGGAAGAGAAGGTGGTCAAGGGCAATCAGGTGCCGGAGATGGTCGAGGAGTTGCACAAGATTCGCGCCTCCAACTTCGAGCGCCTGACCTTGTTGATCAAGGGCCGCATCAGCGAAGGCAAGCTTGAAGACGTGCCGCCGTACTTCCACTACTGCGCGTCCTGGGCGCTGGTGCACGGCGCGGTGGCGCTGTATCACTCGCCGTTCTGGAGCAATGTGCTGGAAGATCAGGAAGGCTTCTTCCAGTTCCTGATGGACATCGGCGTGCGCATGGGCAACAAGCGCAAGCGCGACACCGACACCCCGAGCAGCTGATTCATTCAGTTGCCTTATTGCGCCATGATTTCCCTGCATGGCGCAGTCTCCCAGGAATATACTCAGGCATAGGGCTTGCCAAAACTTGATTTGTGAGTCAAGTTTTGGCGCGTTCTACAATCCTTTCGCCGGAGTGATCCATGATCGTTGACCGACAAGGCAGACGTTTTCGCAATTTGCGTGTCAGCCTGACTTCTGCCTGCAACTACGCCTGTACTTACTGCGTGCCCAACGGCAAGCGGCTGGTGGCTGCGCAGGATGAATTGTCGGCCGAGGCGATGGCCCGTGGCGTTGCCTATTTGATCGAGGCCGCCGGCATCGAGCGTTTGCGCATTACCGGTGGCGAGCCATTGGTCAGTCCCAAGCTCGAAGCGTTCATGAGCGCGGTGGGCCAGATGGGCCTTGCCGACATCAGTCTGACCACTAATGGCCAGTTGTTGGCGCGCAAGCTGCCGTTGCTGGTGGATGCCGGTATTCGCCGAATCAACGTTTCCCTCGACACCCTGGACGCCAGCGCCTTTCGTGGTATTGCGCGTGGCGGTGACCTGGCGACCGTGCTCGATGGCATGGCGCAGGCCAGCGCGGCGGGCATGAAGATCAAGGTCAACATGGTGCCGTTGCGCGGGCAAAACCTTGATCAGGTGATGCCGCTGCTCGATTACTGCCTGGAACGTGGCTATGAATTGCGATTCATCGAGCTGATGCGCATGGGCCACCTGGCCAGCGATTCGAATGCATTCTTGCAGCAGTTCGTCAGCCTTCAGCAACTGCTGGGCCTGATTGGCGAGCGTTACGAATACTTGCAGGCTGATGCGCCGGTGGACGCCACGGCGGTGCGTTACGAAATCCCGGGGCAAGGCCATTTCGGCGTGATCGCCAATGAAAGCGTGCCGTTCTGCCGAACCTGCTCGCGCCTGCGTTTGTCGTCGACCGGATGGCTGCACGGCTGTCTTTCGTCGAGCAATCGTCACTATGTTGGCGACTTGCTGGACAAGCCCCGCCATCAGGCCTTGCCGGCCCTTCAGCGTCTGCTGGTGAAAGCCTTGGGCGACAAGCAGGAAGTGGCGTTCTCCGGCGGCGCGACCGTGATGAAAATCATCGGCGGCTGACCGGCTCCCACTACTCCTGCGGTGTAGTAATCATCTGTAGGGGTGAGGCTGCCCGCGATTGCCATCTTGGTTCCACTAAAAAAGCACCTGGCCTGCCTCAATCCATTGAGCTGGCGCGGAAGCTGCATCCTGCGGACATTCGCCGGTTTTCCGTCACCGGCTATCTGGAGGATAGGATGCGTAGCCTGGTTTTGCTGCTGGCCTTTTTGGCGATTGGTGGCTGCATGAATGTCAGCGATATGGGCGAGGGCGTTCGTTATCACATGAGTGACGCGGGTCTGCTCGATCACAGCGACAGCCGTCGCGTAAACAACCTGCGCATTCAGCCAGACTCGTTCATCTACATCGCCCAGGGTGCGTTTGCGCCGCCGGGCAGTGCCTATCCACGGCCGAACGTGGTGGCCGAAGAAGCCTTCAAAGGCTTTATCGAATACTTCCCGATGGTCCGCCGTGCACGCACGCCGGTAGGCCTGGACGAGGCGATGGGCGAGGCGCGTGCCGCGGGCGCGCATTACCTGCTTTACGCCCGTTTCGCCAAGGCTGACGACCGTATCGGCAACTCGGACGAGTGGCTCGATCAGGAAGCCGTGGATCGCCTGGGGATAGACAGCGGTGTGATTCAGATCATGCTGATCGAGACCAGCACCCAGTATTTGATTGATACTGCGCGGATCAAAAGCCGTGGCGGTTTACTGACGTTCCACGACAACAAGCCAGAAGACCTGCTAGGCCCGCCGCTTGAAGAATACGCGCGCAGCCTGCTGGGCCTCAGCGACCAGTAATTCACAAGGAGAACAGCATGAGTGGTCCAGGCAAAGCCAACGATCTGTTAGGACAGATCCCCGCGTCCAAAGGCTTGCCGCCGGTCCACCTCTGGAACCCTGATTTTTGCGGCGATATCGACATGCGAATCGCCCGTGATGGTACCTGGTACTACCTGGGGACGCCGATCGGTCGTAAACCGATGGTCAAGCTGTTCTCCACCATCATCCGTCGCGACGGCGATGAGTATTTCCTGATCACACCGGTCGAGAAGGTCCGCATTCGGGTCGACGACGCGCCGTTCGTGGCGGTGGCACTTGAGGTTGAAGGCGAGGGCGAAGCTCAGTTACTGCGCTTCACCACCAACGTCGATGAGCAGACCGAGGCCGGTGCCGAGCATCCGTTACGCGTGATGATCGACCCTGTGACGCAGGAGCCTGCGCCTTATGTGCATGTACGAACCAATCTTGAAGCGTTGATCCATCGCAACGTGTTCTATCAACTGGTGGAGCTGGCCGTCAGCCGCGAAATCGACGGCCAGCGCTGGTTGGGCGTGTGGAGCGGTGGCGAGTTCTTTCCCATCGGGCTTGAGCCTTAGGCTCTGACGTAATACCTGTCACACGTTGCGCCAAGGTTCGGGTGTTGAACAGGACTCTTCAATCACGGAATTTTTTTAAGGAAGAAAACCCATGAACTATCGGATTATTTTGGCTGCTGCCCTGCTGGGAAGCTCTGCCTTGCTGGCCGGGTGTGGCGACAAACCGGATGCCGCCAAGGCGCAATCTGTGCAAAGCGCTGGCGAGCAGCAGGAAATCCAGAAGTACAACCTCTACGTCGATGTGGCCAACAAGCTCACCACGCCATTCCAGCAAGTCCATGAGAGGTACCTGAACAATCAGGTGCCATTGCTCAATGGCAAGGCGCCGCTGACCAGTCTGAACATCGAGAACGATATTATGATCGATCAGTCGACGGCGAAGCTCGATAAGGCATTTGCCATCAATGCGCCCATCGCTGAAATCGATGCAGCGGCCAAGGACTTTTCCGCTGCACTCAAAAAGCTCTCGCCCCTGAGCCACGAACTGAACAACTACGCGGCCTCCAAAGGTTATCTGGCGGACAACGGCGACAAGGCGCGTCAGTTGAGTAGCAATTACCTCACTGCGTTGGCCGCTGTGGCACAGGCCGAAAGTGCGTTCTTCGACGGTCTCGGTGCGCGTGATCAGGCGCTGGTCAAGAAAGCGTTTGATGAAGCGCCCAAAGACACGGCCGCGTACTACCGTGCTGGGCTGATCTACTACGGCAAGATCAACCACGCCGATGCCAACGTATTGTTCGCGGCACCGAATGATCCGAAGGCACTGGAAGCATTTGAGAAGTCTCTGGCACTGGCGGCCGATGTAGCTACAGGCTGGGGCAAAAAAGTAGCCGAGCAATCGGCTGAAAGCGGGAAAAGCTGTAGCGGCGGGATGATGGAAATCAATCGATTCATCGGCAAGTCGCGCTCGATCGTCAAGGAAGTCAAGGACGGCGTCTATAAGCGCGAGGCAGCTCAACGCAGTCCAATACCCGGCTACCAGCATCGCACCCATCTCATGGAGGCGACCAATAGTTACAACCAGAACTATTCCAACATGGTTAACCGCTTCAATATCCCGACCTGCTGAACCTGCAGGTTGAAAGATCGCCACCTGCGGCTACGGCTTGCAGGTGGCGATGGCGAGCGCCTTGAGCGTCCGGTTTGCACGCCGCCTCAACCCTCGAGGCGGTGAGCTTATAAGCCCTTGCTCTTGAGTCGGGCGGCATGTTCAAGATAGAGCCCGACCGGGTTCACGTTCCAACTGGTGATCCCGGCCATTTGGTTGACTGCGTCGAAGTGGTCCATGGGATAGTCTGAGCGAATCACCTTCCCCAGGTGCGAGCTGTATTGGCCGACCAGTCCGTCGTTGGCGTCTTTCTCTTTGTAAAACAACTTCGACAGCACGATGCAATTCATGTGGCTCGGATCAAGGGGTTGCAGGCTCTGAAAGTTCTGCACGATCCCACTCCAGGAGTAGTAATACACGCCGTTTTCAACTTCGTTGCCTTCACCGCCCCAGTGTTTGGGCACCCCTTGCGGGTACTTGCGGTTGAATGCCGCCAGGCCTGCGCTGGTCAGTGATTCGAAAGCCGCTTGAGGGTCCACCGGGTTTTCCGGATGGCCGCTGATCAACGAAATGAACGTGCCGACTGCGCTTACCAAGGCCAGTACGAACGCTTCGGGCAACTCTCCTGGCGTGAGTGCCTTATGCAATTGGTCGGCGATCTCGGAGCCGTGATTGGGGCAACTGACCGAGGTGACCGACGCAACCTTTTCCGGATGCAGAGCGGCTACGTAGCGTGCTGCCAGGGGGCCTTGGCTATGGCCGATCAGATTGACCTTGGCGGCTCCCGTTTCGCGCAATATGCGGTTGACGTGTTCGAGCAGTTTTTCACCGCGCTCCTCATTACCGTTGACGGCTGGAATGTTGACGGCAAACACCCGGGCGCCAGCACGTTCCAAGGCTTGCTTGATTTCGAAGAAGTACGGATAACCAGCAATTTTATCGAAGCCGAAAAGGCCGTGAACCAAGACAATCGGGTATTGCGTAGACGCATCCATGTTCATGCTTATACCTGTCCATAGCGGATTGAAGTGGAACAGATGCTATTGACTGCTCGATCTGTTGCGGCTAACCGTAGTTTACAAAGCGGGTTGATACAAATCGCTTCGCCCTGCGTCAGCACAGCCGTGGAGTATGTTCAACGTCCGCAGAAAACGGAGTGATGAACTCAGGCGACGTCAGGTGGTAAACCGATCTCATCGATGAAGTCCTCCATGAAACGTTTCAGGCGGTCATGGCGTAGCAGCGCCAGACGCTTGCCGGTCGGTGTCTGGAATCCGTTGCTCAGGCGCAAAAGCTTGGTTTGGAAGTGGTCGAGGCAAAAACGCTTGTCGTCGTAGTCCCGCGTGATGGCGGTGGGGTCCTGCGGGTCATAGAGCGCGCTGCCCATGCGTCCGGCAATGTAGAAAGTGCGGGCCACGCCGAGTACGCCGAGGGAATCGAGGCGGTCGGCATCCTGGAGGATTTTTGCTTCCAGGTGAACAGGAGCGATGTTCGCCGAAAAACTGTGGGCTTCGATAGCGTGGGCCACATCGGCGATTCGTCGTGTCGCCCAACCCAGCCCGGCCAGCAGCGTCGAAGCTTTGTCTGCGGCCAGTCGCGAGGCCTGCGAGCGCAGCGGCGAGTTCTTTTCCACCGCTACGCAATCGTGTAACAGCACTGCCGCCAGCAATACGTCGAGGTCGCCACCTTCTTCGTGCTGGATTTGCCGGACGTTGTGCCACACCCGCTGCAAATGTGACAGGTCGTGGGCGCCGTCTTCACTGGGTTCAAGTGCGTGGGGCAGCAGTGTGGCAGCGAGGGTTTGCAGTGGGGCGAAGGCAGTGAGGTGCATGGGATTCCCTGGAAGAGGTGGCGACGTGACGGGCAGGGTAGCGTTGATTGTTTGGTGATGAAAATTGCCGTGCAGCGGTACGCGAAGTCGACTTAGTATGGCGTCCTTAACGCCTTCAGGAGCCGAGCCTGTGTCCCTCGAAATTCGCCCCGCACAACCCAGCGACGCGCCGCAGATTCTCGGCTTCATCACCGAACTCGCTGACTACGAGCGGGCGCGGCATGAGGTCATCGCCAGCGTTGCTGATATTCAGCGCAGCCTGTTCAGCGAAGGCGCCACGGCCCACGGCCTGATCTGTCTGCGTGATGGCGTGGCAATCGGTTTTGCGGTGTTCTTTTTCAGTTATTCGACGTGGCTGGGCAGCAACTGCCTGTACCTCGAAGACCTTTACATCACCCCCGAGCAGCGGGGCGGCGGTGCCGGCAAACAGTTGCTGCGTCACTTGGCGAAAATCGCCTGCGCCAATGACTGCGGCCGGTTTGAATGGAGCGTGCTGGACTGGAACACGGCGGCTATCGAGTTCTACAAATCCCTGGGTGCACAGCCACAGGAGGAGTGGGTGCGCTATCGCATGGACGGCGAGGTTCTGCGTGAGTTTGCCGAAGGCAAATGAGCGCACGCGGTGCTCTGATGGCGGCGATGGCGTAATGCCGTGTTTATCAGTTGTCGGCACCGCTTCAGTCCGGCATCCTGTTGGCCCTTTGCGCGCTCACGGACGACACTTGCAATGCCTTCGGCACTTACTTTCCACGTCCGTGGACCGCTTGGAACGTCTGGCTTCACGCGTTGCGTTTGGCGTCCGGACATCTGCCCCATCATCGCTGCTTTCATGTTGCCCCTCGCGCGTTGTTCGGCGCGATGAGTGTCGTCATGTATTTGCGTCATGACCCCAGGATTCAGAAGCAAGGAGCTTTAACTTGAGTGGAAAACCCGCTGCGCGCGTAACCGATCCTACCGCGTGCCCGTTGCCGGGCCATGGCAACAACCCGATTGCCTCCGGCTCGCCCGACGTGTTCTTTGACGGCCTGGCCGCTGCCCGTAAATCCGACCCTAGCGCTTGTGGCAGCCCGATCACTGGCGGCGTCTCCGGCACGGTGTTCATCAACGGCCTCAACGCCGCCACGCTCGACAGCACTGGTGGCCACGGCAATGTCGTGGTAGGTGGCTCGGGGACGGTGATCATCGGTCAAAGTGGCGGCGGGGCTCCGTTCAGTGGGTTGTTGCCGATGCCGGTGCACTTCACGGACAAGATGCTGATGGTTAACGAGGAAAGCGGTGAGCCGATTCCCAATCACCCTTATGTGATCCTGCGTGGCGACGGCTCACAGGAGCCTGGTGTTACGGATGCGGCAGGCTTCACCCATACCGTCAGTTCGCATTTGGCTGAAACGATCAAATTGTTTGTCGGCTGAGGATAAGTGCGCCGCTGACGCAACGTCTGTCCGTTGGCGGTGCCTCTGCAGAAAGCAAACCCTGTAGCGTTAGGGTACTGGCCTTACCACTCGCAGGCGCTGACGATCCCTGCCCGCAAGATCATGATCGAGGTACAGAAGAGCGAGCATTGACAGAGCAAATCAGCAGCGCGGTGGGTTGAGCGGTTTTTGGGGATGGAACGTTATCTTGGGAATGAAAATGGTACGGCTGCTGTTGGTGTTGATGGTTGTTTTATGTTCGTCGTGTATGCAGTTGCACGTGCCTGACGCGCGTGTTGAGTTTACCTCGATCAATTACGAAGGCGTGGGTCGGTATGAGTTACGTTTCAGGTCCGATCGGGACCTGGGAAATATCTACAAGTCCAACGGTATCAACGCAGGTGGCAATGCGTGGATTACGTGTTCACTGGACGGTGATAGGAACTTTTCGAACGACCATACTATCCGTTTGTCGATGCATGGTTTTCTAGATGATGCTCATCTTGTCGAGGGCGACCGTCGTTACGAGTTCCGGACCTCGATCAGGTTTGCCGAGGATAGCGACCGTCACACCTCTCAGCGTGAGATCAGGAAAGAAAAGCTGCTCTCATTATTGAAATCCCAGGAATATATTCCCTGTAAAACCGTGAATGTCGCGTGGTTTTTCACCCCGTATTATTCAAAGATCATGTATATCCCGACGTCACGCATCATTGCCGAGGTGGATAAAGAGATACTTTCACACGCCTTTGTGATTCTGCCACCAGAGGATCGTCCGTTTTCCTGGTTGCTGTTCGAGCCCGTGTGTATCAACGAGTGGACTTGGCATGGAGGTGTAGTCATCGTCCACGGCGGTGTATGCAGCAGTTTGCCGTTCAGTGGGCTGTTGAGTTCGTTTGCGCCCTATAACGACAAGTACCGCTTGGTTGACAATGAAACCGGCTTTCCGATACCGGGCGTTCTCTACATTATTGTGCGCGAGGATGGGCGTCAGGAGGAGGGGGTGAGCGACAGCTTGGGTTACACCCACCAAGTGGGGTCGTATGGGCCTGAAACAGTACAGATCTATACGCCTAGCGAAGGATACTGACCCCGGGTGGCTTGGCCGGCTCGCATGAAAAAACCGGGCGGGGCTCTTGGGTCGAAGAGCTCACGGCCCGGTGGTTTACGCCGTTAAGCGACAGGGCTGGACTCAGGCTTTGAGCGTCGCCATGTCGATGACGAAACGGTATTTCACGTCGCCCGCGATCATGCGGCTGTAGGCTTCATTGATCTGGCGGATGTCGAGCATTTCGATGTCGCAAGTGATGGCGTGTTCGGCGCAGAAATCCAGCACTTCCTGGGTTTCGGCAATGCCGCCAATCAACGAGCCGGCCAGTACCCGACGCCCCAGCACCAGTTTGGCGGCGTGGACGGGCGGATCGATCGGCTCGATCAGGCCGACCAGGATATGCACGCCGTCGAAGCGCAGGGTATCGAGGTAGGGGTTGAGGTCGTGCTGCACCGGAATGGTGTCGAGCAGGAAATCGAATTGCCCGGCTGCGGCCTTCATCTGCTCGGCATCGGTGGACACGATTACATGGTCCGCGCCTTGGCGACGACCTTCTTCAGCCTTGCTCGCCGAACGGGTGAATAGCGTCACTTCGGCACCCATGGCCTTGGCGAACTTGATACCCATGTGGCCGAGACCGCCCATGCCGAGAATGCCGACCTTGTCGCCAGCCTTCACGCCGTAGTGCTTGAGTGGCGAGTAGGTGGTGATGCCGGCGCAGAGAATCGGCGCGGCACTGGCCAGGTCGAGCTTTGCCGGGATGCGCACGACGAAGTGTTCGCTGACGACGATGCTGTCGGAGTAGCCGCCCATAGTGTTGCTGCCATCGACCCGGTCCGGGGTCGCGTAGGTCATGGTTGGACCCTCGAGGCAATATTGTTCCAGATCGGCCTGGCAGGCTTCGCAGTGACGGCACGAGTCGACCATGCAGCCGACGCCAACCAGGTCGCCGACTTTGTGGGCAGTGACGCTCGCGCCGACGGCGGTGACCTTGCCGACAATCTCATGGCCCGGCATCAGCGGGTAGACGGCGATACCCCACTCATTGCGTGCCTGGTGGATGTCGGAGTGGCATACGCCGCAGTACAGGATCTCGATCGCTACGTCGTCGGCGCGTGGGCTGCGACGCTCGAAAGTCATGGGGGCGAGGGGAGTGGCGGCCGACTGGGCGGCGTAACCGATGGCGGTGTACATGATGAACCTCGCAAAAGCAGTGACGGGTGAGGTGGGCCATTTTCCGCGTCGCCCTCGGGGGCGGCCATGGCGATTCCTCCGCGTGTCATGCCTATTTCTCCGGCATCGGGGGCGGATCGGTCGCATTGGTGCTCAGACCTGCGATGATGCTTTCATCCCCAATTTCGTGAAGTTTTTGCCATGTTGTTGACTCGTCATCTCGCCGCCAATGCCGCGCTGGTTGCGTTGATTGAACCGCTTGCGACCCGTGACGGTTTTATCCCGACGCGGCTGCCGGGTGTTCAGGTGCTGCGTGCCAGTTGCGATGTGGCCCGTGGGCCACAGATCTATGAACCGAGCCTGATGATCATCGTTCAGGGCAGCAAGTTGGCGTACCTAGGGCCGCGAACCCTGGAGTATGGCGCCGGGCACTATCTGATTCAGGCGCTGCCAGTGCCGTTTGAATGTGAGACCTTCGCCATGCCGAATGCGCCTCTGTTGGGTGTTTCCATCGGCATTGACCGGGCACTGCTGGGTGAGCTGGTGTTGGCCATGGGGCTGGCGCCCGGGCGTAATACGCCGGCGCAGACGCCAGAGTCCATGACCTCGGCGGTGCTCGATGACACCATGCGCGGTTGCGTTGAGCGCTTGTTGCACTGTCTGCACGATCCGCTGGAGTGCCAGGTCATGGGGCAGGCGCGACTGCGTGAATTGTTGTTCGTGGCGTTGCGGGGGCCTCAGGCGGATGTATTGAGGGCGCTGGTGGAGCAGCAGGGGCAGTTCGCCCGGGTTGCCGCATCCTTGAGCCACTTGCATGCGCACTACACCGAGCCGTTGAATGTCGAGACCCTGGCCAGTTGCGCGAACATGAGTGCGTCGACCTTTCACGAGCATTTCAAGCGCAGCACGTTGTTGTCGCCGGTGCAGTATTTGAAACGCCTGCGCTTGCTCAAGGCTCAGCAGTTGTTGCTGTCCGAAGGGTTGGGCGTGGCGCAGGTGGCGCATCGGGTGGGTTATCAGAGCACATCGCAGTTCAGTCGTGAGTACAAACGCTACTTTGAGCGCAATCCTGGAGATGAACGCGTTGCTTGATCCACTGCCGCTCCCACATTGACTGTGGGTTGGCAGGCAAATGGCGGGCAACAAAAAGGCCCCCGTTCGGGAGCCTTGATGTTTAGCGGGTCGACTTACATGTTCGGGTAAGTCGGGCCGCCGGAGCCTTCCGGTGTCACCCACGTGATGTTCTGCGCAGGGTCCTTGATGTCGCAGGTCTTGCAGTGTACGCAGTTCTGGGCGTTGATCTGGAAGCGCTTCTCGCCGTCTTCCTGGGTGATGACTTCGTACACGCCGGCCGGGCAGTAGCGCTGAGCGGGCTCATCGTACAGTGGCAGGTTTTTGCTGATCGGGATGCTGGCATCGGCCAGTTTCAGATGGCACGGCTGTTCTTCTTCGTGGTTGGTGCCCGAGATGAACACCGAGCTGAGTTTGTCGAAGCTGAGTTTGCCGTCCGGTTTCGGGTAGTCGATCTTCTTGCAGTCGGCTGCCAGTTTCAGGCAGGCGTAGTCTGGCTTGGTGTCACGCAGGGTGAACGGCAGTTTGCCGCCGAAGATGTTCTGGTCGACCCAGTTGAAGCCGCCGCCAACAATGGCGCCGAACTTGTGGATCGCCGGGCCGAAGTTACGGCTGGCGAACAGTTCGTCGTAGAGCCAGCTCTTTTTGAACGAATCAACGTAGCTGTTCAGTTCGTCCGCGCCTTCGGAGCCGGCAAACAGCGCATCCGCCACGGCTTCCGCGGCAAGCATGCCGGACTTCATGGCGGTGTGGCTGCCTTTGATCTTCGCGAAGTTCAGGGTGCCGAGGTCGCAACCGATCAGCGCGCCGCCCTTGAAGACCATCTTCGGCAGGGAGTTCAGGCCACCTTTGCAGATCGCGCGGGCGCCGTAGCTGATGCGCTTGCCGCCTTCCAGGTACTGCTTGAGCACCGGGTGATGCTTGAGGCGCTGGAACTCGTCGAACGGCGACAGGTAAGTGTTGCTGTAGGACAGGTCCACGATCAGGCCGACGACCACCTGGTTGTTTTCCAAGTGATAAAGGAACGAGCCGCCGGTGTTCTCGGTGCCCATGATGTCCAGCGGCCAACCGGCGGTGTGTACCACCAGGCCTGGCTGATGCTTGGCCGGGTCGACTTCCCAGATTTCTTTCAGGCCGATGCCGTAGTGCTGGGCGTCGGCGTCGCTGTCCAGGTTGAAGCGTTTGATCAGTTGCTTGCCGATGTGGCCACGGCAGCCCTCGGCGAACAGCGTGTATTTGCCACGCAGTTCCATGCCTGGGGTGTACAGGCCTTCTTTCGGGTTGCCTTCGCGGTCGACGCCCAGGTCGCCGGTGATGATCCCGCGAACCACGCCGTTCTCGTCGAACAGCGCTTCCTGAGCGGCGAAGCCTGGGTAGATTTCCACGCCCAGGTTCTCGGCCTGCTGAGCCAGCCAGCGACACAGGTTGCCCAGGGAGATGATGTAGTTGCCTTCGTTGTGCATGGTCTTGGGCACAAAGAGGTCAGGAATCTTGATTGCGTTGTCGGCGTTCTTGAGGACGAAGATGTCGTCGCGCTTGACTGGCGTGTTCAGCGGTGCGCCGAGTTCTTTCCAGTCAGGAAACAGTTCGTTCAGGGCGCGTGGTTCGAACACGGCACCGGACAGAATGTGAGCGCCGACTTCGGAGCCTTTTTCGACCACGCAGACGCTGATTTCCTTACCGGCTTCGGCGGCCTTCTGCTTCAATCGGCAGGCGGCGGACAGGCCAGCGGGGCCGGCACCGACGATGACCACGTCGAATTCCATGTATTCGCGTTCCACAGGCTATCTCCTACTCAAGGCTCAACAGTTTTTTTTCTAATTGGAGGTTTGGCGTTGCATCCATTATTTCCTTCACAAAAGGGCCGAAGGGGACAATGGATGACCCACCTTTCTCTCTAGGGGGCGCATTATATCTACACCACTCTCAGCGTCCAATACAAACGTTTGTTTGAATTTGCTGGAAGCCAGAGAAATCAAAGAAGCACGGCTGATAACAGGGGCGTTTTGGCGTATTGACCAGAATAGGCGTTCCGGTCAAGATACGGGCGGTTTTGCGCTCGCCGTAGGCTGACTGTTGGTTTCAAGAGCACCTCTAAAGACAGGGCGAAGGCAGTACAAGGTGACGCGCAGTGTGGGTCAGGCGCGAAGTTTACACGCCGCGATAAAGAATGACTCGCTAGTCACCACTGACGAACGGTCATCACTCCCGTGAGCAAGACACCTGTTTGCTGTTAAAAGAGTCCGCGCCGGCGTTTTTAGAGGTGCCCTTGTACCCGATGAGCATCAACCGCCAGGTTCGCCTAGGCGACTTTCTTTTCACCGGAGAGTAACGAGGAATCCATGAAGGTTCTTGTAGCTGTCAAACGAGTGGTCGACTATAACGTCAAGGTTCGCGTCAAAGCGGACAACTCCGGCGTCGATCTCGCTAACGTCAAGATGTCGATGAACCCTTTCTGCGAAATCGCAGTGGAAGAAGCCGTACGCCTGAAAGAGAAAGGTGTTGCGACTGAAATCGTCGTCGTCTCCATCGGCCCGTCCACCGCTCAAGAGCAACTGCGCACCGCGCTGGCTCTGGGTGCCGACCGCGCCATCCTCGTCGAATCCGCCGAAGACCTGACCTCCCTGGCCGTTGCCAAACTGTTGAAAGCTGTTGTCGACAAGGAACAGCCTTCGTTGGTGATCCTTGGCAAACAAGCCATCGACAGCGACAACAACCAGACTGGCCAGATGCTGGCTGCATTGAGCGGTTACGGTCAGGGCACCTTCGCTTCGAAAGTCGAAGTCAGCGGCGACAGCGTTGCCGTGACTCGCGAAATCGACGGCGGCGCGCAGACGGTTTCCCTGAAACTGCCGGCCATCGTGACCACCGACCTGCGTTTGAACGAGCCGCGTTATGCGTCCCTGCCAAACATCATGAAAGCCAAGAAGAAGCCGCTTGAAGTGCTGACTCCTGACGCTTTGGGCGTTTCCACCGCCTCCACCAACAAGACCCTGAAAGTCGAAGCGCCGGCTGCACGCAGCGCGGGTATCAAGGTCAAGTCGGTGGCTGAACTGGTCGAGAAACTGAAAAACGAAGCGAAGGTAATCTGATCATGACTATCTTGGTAATCGCTGAACACGACAATAAAGTGCTGGCCCCGGCCACACTGAACACCGTGGCTGCTGCTGCCAAAATCGGCGGCGACATCCACGTTCTGGTCGCAGGCCAAGGCGCTGGCGCCGTGGCTGAAGCCGCTGCGAAAATCGCTGGTGTGAGCAAAGTCCTGAACGCTGACAATGCCGCTTACGCGCATCAGTTGCCGGAAAACGTTGCTCCGCTGGTCGCCGAACTGGGCAAGAGCTACAGCCACATCCTGGCTGCCGCTACTTCCAACGGCAAAAACATCCTGCCGCGCGTTGCCGCTCAGCTGGACGTTGACCAGATCTCCGAGATCATCTCGGTTGAAAGCGCTGACACCTTCAAGCGTCCGATCTACGCCGGTAACGCCATTGCTACCGTGCAGTCGTCGGCTTCGGTAAAAGTCATCACCGTGCGCGCCACCGGTTTCGACCCGGTTGCTGGCGAAGGTGGTTCGGCTGCCGTTGAAGCGGTTGCAGTTGCTCACGACGCGGGCACTTCCAGCTTTGTCGGTGAAGAGCTGGCCAAGTCCGATCGTCCTGAACTGACCGCTGCCAAGATCGTCGTTTCCGGCGGCCGTGGCATGCAGAACGGTGACAACTTCAAGCACCTGTACGCACTGGCCGACAAGCTGGGCGCTGCCGTTGGCGCTTCCCGCGCAGCAGTCGACGCAGGTTTCGTACCGAACGACATGCAGGTTGGTCAGACCGGTAAAATCGTTGCGCCACAGCTGTATATCGCCGTCGGTATCTCCGGCGCGATCCAGCACCTGGCCGGCATGAAAGACTCCAAGGTGATCGTTGCGATCAACAAGGATGAAGAAGCACCGATCTTCCAGGTAGCCGATTACGGTCTGGTTGCGGACTTGTTCGAAGCTATCCCCGAGTTGGAGAAGCTGGTCTAATCCAGTCGCTTCACTTATAAAGAGCCCGGTCTTTTGGCCGGGTTTTTTATTGTTCTTGATTTGAGTCTGGGGGAATGCGCCATGGATCTGCGTCGCGTGTCATTGCTGCTGGGCCTGTCGGTACTGCCCATGCTTTCGTTGGCCGCAGGCAAGTGCGAACGCCTGGTCGTCACGGGCAGCCCGGATGCGCCACCGTATCTGTGGCAAGACCCGCAAGACCCGAAACACCTGATCGGGGCCAGCGCCGACCTGTTGCAGCAAGTGGCGGGGCAGTTGGGTATCAAGGTCGAGCTGCTTTACGCCGGCAAACGCTCGCAAGCCCTGGACGAAGTGCGTAGCGGTCGCATGGACATGCTGGCCGACGCGCCTCTGACGGTTACCGAGCTGGAGTCGCTGGACTACATCCACCCGCCACTGGTGGAAAACGACTACCTGGTCTGGACCCGCAAGGACTCGGCACTGATCTACAACGAGGCGCAAGACCTGCACGGTCATCCAGGCGCCGTGTCGGAAAAAGCGCGTTTGACGGTGGCCTTTGGCACCTTTGCCGAGCAGCAACTGACCCTGGTACGTACACCTAATTTGACCCAGGCATTCCAGAAGTTGTTGATGGGTGAAGTCGAGTTCGTTCTGGCAGGGCGTTACACCGGCATGGCCATGGCGCAGACGCTGGGCATGGCCAATGATCTGGTAGCCCGTGCCCGGCCCATCGATAAACCTGGGCTGTTTCTCGCGGTTTCCCACAACTCTGCCTGCAACGACCCATGGTTACGCGGACAGTTGGCTAAAAAGATGACAGAATTGCCCGCGTCCGGTCTGACGGAAGCCGTGTTGCAGCGCAATCTAGAGCGTTGGAAAGCACAATTACAGCAACCTGTCGGCACAAAACAGTAGGGATTTTTAGTGAGTATTCGACCTCTTTTCGCTGCCCTGGCCGTCATGGCTCTGGCGGGGTGTGCAGCCGATCCGGCGCCGAATGAACAATTGCGTCTGACCGAGCAGGCGCTGGAGCAGGCCAAGGCCGTAGGTGCCACGACCGATGACGTGCCGGAGCTGAAACTCGCCGAAGGCAAGCTCACCCAGGCCAAGGCCGACATGGCTGACCAATCGTTCAAGGATGCGCGCATGCAGGCCGAACAAGCCGAACTGGATGCGCGCCTGGCCGTGGCCAAGGTCCTGACGCACAAAAGCCAGGAGCAACTGAACGTGCTCAACACCCGCATCGCTCGCCTGCGCAAGCAACTGGGAGATGCCCAATGAGCCTGAAGACTCCCGTTTTGAGTGCGCTTTTGCTCACCGCGTGTGCCGGCCTGTACGGCTGCGCCGGTCAGGGCAGTGAAGCCGCTTTGCAGCAGGCCAGCACCGACTTCCAGAAGGTCAAGGAAGATTCGAATGTGCTGCGTATCGCGCCCAAGGATGTGATTCGTGCCGGCGAGTCGCTGGCGCGTGCCGACCGGTTGTCCAGCTACTGGGGCAGCGGTGAGGATGTGCGTCACTACGCGTATTTGAGCCAGCGTTACAGCGAAATCGCTCGCGAGCACAGCAATCAAGTCTTGAACGAGGAACGCGCAGCGAAACTCGAGCTGGAGCGCCAACGTCTGCAACTGGCCTTGCGTGAGGCCAAACTGGTCAGCGTTCAGCAACAAGGCAAGTGGCTCGAAGAGCAGATCATCAGCCTTGCAACGACCCAGACCGACCGCGGCCTGGTGATGACCCTGGGTGACGTGTTGTTCGACACCGGTGAAGCGGAGCTGAAAAACTCGGCCAACCGCACCGTGTTGAAAATCGTCCAGTTCCTGCAGCTCAACCCCAAGCGAGTGGTGCGTATCGAAGGTTACACCGACAGCACTGGCGGCAAGCAGGACAACCTCAAGCTGTCCCGCGATCGAGCGCAGGCCGTTGCCGACATGCTGATCGATCTGGGCATCGACGATAAACGTATTCAAGTCGAAGGCTATGGCGACGAGTACCCGGTCGAGGTCAACGCTTCCGAGCGTGGGCGTGCGCAAAACCGTCGGGTGGAAATTGTGTTCTCCGACGAAAAAGGCCAGCTCGGCGCGTCCCGCTAAGGGGCGCGTTACTGGAAAACCCGGCTCCCCCAGAGGTGCCGGGTTTTTTTATGCCTGCGAAATAGCTCGCAAACAGTACAGTTTTTGCTGTCACTGCACTGTACGGTCGACTATTGTGACAACTGTCCCAGTACACTTCTAAACTGTTCCGGTATTGTTTCACACAAGAATAAAATGCCCGTGAAATCGAGTGCTGCGTCATGACCAATCTCTTGCTCTATCAACGTATTGCTCAGCAACTGGCTGAAGATATCCGTCGGGGTGTTTATCAGCCCGGCGAGCGTGTGCCTTCGGTGCGCAAGATGAGTTCGCAGCTCAACGTCAGCCACGCGACGGTGCTTCAGGCGTATGCCAACCTCGAAGACCAGGGGCTGATCCGGGCACGTCCGCAGTCCGGATATTACGTACACCAGACGCCCGCCCTGACGGCCCCCACGCCTGATATTGCTCGGGTCGAGCGGCCGGGCCTGGTGACGCGCAGCAGCATCATCCAGCAAGTGTTGGTCGAATCGCGTCGCGAAGGGGTGTTTCCGCTGGGCGCAGCGGTGCCCAGTGTCGATTATCTTCCGGTGCGCGCGCTGCATCAGCAATTGGCCAAGGTCACGCGGTTTCACAGTCCGCGGGCGTTCAGTTACATGTTCAGTCCCGGATTCGAGCCGTTGCGTCGCCAAGTGGCGATTCGCATGCGCGACGCAGGTGTGGTGGTCGATCCGTCCGAGGTGGTCATTACCCACGGCTGCGTCGATGCGCTGCAAATGTCGTTGCGTGTCCTGACCCGGCCGGGCGACCTGATTGCCGCCGAATCACCGACCTACTATGGCCTGCTGCAACTGGCAGACCTGCTGGGCCTGAAAGTCATCGAGATCCCCAGCGATCCCGCGACCGGCATGAGCCTTGAGGCGCTGCAACTGGCCGCCAACCAGTGGTCGATCAAGGCATTGGTGCTGACCACCCGCCTGAGTAATCCACTGGGTGGGACCATGCCCGAAGAGCGCCAGAAGCAACTCCTGCGGCTGGCCTCGGACTTCGACATCCAGGTGGTTGAAGATGATATTTACGGCGAGTTGATGTTTGAGCAAGGACGGACCAAGTCCCTCAAGGCCTACGACAGGCTGGACCGGGTGATTTACTGCTCGAGCTTTTCCAAGACGTTATCGCCCGGGGTTCGCATCGGCTGGATGATCGCCGGCAAGTATCAGCAGGAAATCCAGCGCTTGCAGACCTTCAGTACGCACTCGGCGTGCAGTGTCACTCAAATGGGTATTGCTGCGTATCTGGAGAACGGCGGTTATGACCGTCACCTGCGCTACATCCGGCAGGAATACCGCAAGAACCTCAGTGCTTTCCAGTTGGCGGTGCAGCAGTATTTCCCCGAAGGCACGCAGATGACCCGGCCGACCGGCGGCTTCATCCTCTGGGTCAGTTTGCCGGGGCGGGTCAACACGCAAGAGCTGCATGTGCGGGCGTTGCAGCAGGGCATCAGCATTGCGCCGGGGCTGATCTTCAGTAATACCGAACAGTTCAATCACTGCATTCGCCTGAACTGCGGCACTCCCTGGAACCGTGAGGCCGAACGCGCACTGATGACGTTGGGCATGCTGGCGACTCAGCTGTGCCACGAGACGGCAAGTGGCTTTTAGCGCCAGATAGAGGGCTGAATCGATCTGCGAGCTTGTCAGGGATCGTCCAACAAGCGAGCATATGGCCCTCTGCCGTTAGCGTTGTAGTGTTTATGAAAGCGACTTTTTATGCTGGTTTATCGATCTGCCTGTTGAGTGTGTTCGTTTCAGGCGGCGTGGCGGCGGCTGCGCCAGACAAACCGGTGTCCAGTGCAGTAACTGGACAGGCGCACACGGGGGCTTCACCGAACACAGTGTCGCGGGCCAAGAAGACCGTATCGGCCACAAAAACACCCCCGCCGAAGAAGCTTTCGTCAAAGGCTTCGAAGTCAAAAAAGGCCAGCGAAGCCGTCAAGAACACCCGTTTGACCCCCACTAACCTGGACTTGAGCCTTCCACCTGAGATGGTGAGGCAGTTGCAGCCCATTGGCAGTGTCCCCCCAACCACGCGAGCACCGTTGTTGCCGCCGATGTTTGGTGAGAGGCCCAAGGCGGATAGCCCGTTTCAGCTCAACGGCCGGTTGCTGAGCAATGAAATGAGGTTGCAACTGCGCAACGAGGAACGCCGTGAAGTTGAAGGTGCGGCGCTCGATTTCGAATTCAAGCAGTAAATCTTTCGTGCCCGCCGGGCCAGACGCTTTGTCGCAGACTGGTCAGTCACCTGTATTTGTAGGGACAAACCGCCGAACGGCCAATTTCAAACGGCTGTTTTAGCGGTTACTCTACGCTCCGTTATTCAACAAACTGCTTGCCGCGAGGAGCTGACGTCATGAACTGCCGAGAAGGTTGTGGCGCCTGTTGCATTGCCCCTTCCATCACGACACCGATTCCCGGCATGCCCAACGGCAAGGCCGCGGGAGAACGTTGTGTGCAACTGTCTGTCGATAATCTGTGCAGCATTTTCGGCAGGCCAGAGCGGCCACCTGTTTGCTCGGCGTTTCATGCGGATGTCGAGGTGTGTGGCGGTAGCCGTGAAGAGGCCATCAAGTTGCTCGGTTGGTGGGAGCAAATGACAGCGGCGTAGTGTGTTCAACAAACGGAACTTCAACAATAAGGAATAAGACTATGGGTTCGCTGCATCGTGTTGCTGTGTTGTGTGGGTTGACGGTTCTGCTGGCCGCCACGGCCCAGGCTGAAGACTGGAAAACGGCCAAGGACGAAGACGGTATCAAGGTGTCCTTGAGTGAGGTCGCAGGCTCCCAGTACAAGGCTTACCGGGGTGTGACCGTCATGAAGACGTCCATGGCCAAGTTGCGCGGTTTGCAGGAAGACGTAGTGGGCGCTTGCGCCTGGATTCATGAATGCAAATCGCAGAAGTTGCTCAAGCATGAAGGCGATCAGACCTGGACTTACACCCAATTCAATACACCTTGGCCGGTTACAGCGCGTGATTCGGTGCTGCACGTCACTACGGTCGAGGGCGCCGATGGCAGCCTGACCCGCAAACTCGAAGGCGTACCGACGTACCTTCCGGAAGAAAAAGGCTTTGTGCGTGTAGCGCAAGTCCAGGGGTTCTGGAAACTGGTGCCCAAAGGCGCTGACCAGGTCGAGGTGACTTACCAGGTCCACACTGAGCCAGGCGGCAGTGTGCCGTCGTGGTTGGCCAACAAGTTTGTGGTTGACGCACCGTTCAATACGCTGAAAGCACTCAAAGAGCGTGCCGAGAAGTAAGCCCGCAGCGGTGTTGCAACAAGGTCGCCCATCGGGCGGCCTTTTTCGTGGTGTGTGATTAAGCGGTGAGGGAACGATTGCCGGGCGTACGAGGTCGAGATGGATGTAGGCCCATCCATGGGTTTATCGAGGAGGCACCGATGCAAAAGTGGGCAGTCACCTTCGTTGACGATCACGGCGTCCAGACGGTGGAGCAATTCGATTGCGAGCAGGAACCCACGATGGAGCGCGCGGCGCAACTGATTCGTTCAAAACTCCTCCCTGTCCCGGCCGAACTGGATCTCAATGATCTGGAAGGGCGTACCGACGATCCGACGGTTAAAAGCCTGAAGGATCAAAACAGCATCCAGATCCTCAGCATTACTCCAGTTTGATAAGCACAGCGATGATCCGAAACCAGATCTTGGCAGGGGATCCCTGTTGCGGCTACTCTGCAATCGAGATCAGCGAATGAATCGCTAAGGTCTGGTCTTGTCAGCTACATGCTTGTTTCCCAGCGGCAATCTGATTGCCGTATCGCTTTCACCATTCGGTTGCGGGCGAAGGGAGTACGGAAAGTCTATCCATCGGTTTGAGGAGGACGTTTCATGAGCACAGCCTATCAAGAAGACATCAGCAGCAGCGTGCTGCGCCGCATGAAAGAAGGCGGTTTTGATTTTTCCCGGTTCCATCCCATCGAGTTCTACGCCATTTTTCCGGACGAGGAGCGGGCACGCCGAGCGGCGGGGCAATTTCGTGGAGAGAGTTTGAATGCTCAGGTCAGTGCGCGCGATGACGGTGTCTGGCATCTGGAGTTGAGCAAGGTGATGTACGCCACTTACGGCGGCATTGGTGACTTCGAGCAGGATTTCGAAGCGGTGGTCGAGCCGCTGGGTGGAATTATCGAAGGCTGGGGCGTCAAGCAGGAGGTACGAGGGCCACTCGCATAACACTATGAACAGCAACAACACTCAGCGACGGCTGACCTTCGGGTTGGCCGTTTTCATTGGTGGTGGGGACGTCGCGAACGGAAAACCCTGAAACAAGAATTCAGCGCAAAAAAAGCCACCCGTGAGGGTGGCCAAAAGGGAAGACCGGTAAGGAGAGGAAACCGGTCGAAACACACCGGACCGGGCCGCCGTGGGCACCATGAACCTGAAGCATGGGCTTGACCCGAGCCTGTCGGGCGAAGCGTTTTGCGCGATGGGACGGATTATCCGCAGGCGCAGACGGGCAGTGAAATCAACTCTGTCTATGTTGGCGATAGCCAATAGCGTTGCTTTGCAATGAAGCGGGCGTGATCAGATGGGAGCGTTTGTCGCACAGGATTGGTGCGGTGCGCGCGGGGTGAATATCCAACCGGTTGATATTAAAGCGCTTATGCCGATGGCACGGGCCTTGCGAAGCTCCAGTGTCCGGGTGACAAGGAGTACGGCATGATCCGCACCTATTTTGATGAGATGTACGATGCCGGCGGCCAGGTCCGCCCGCATTATCGGGAGTTCGCCCGTTGGCTATCCGAAACGCCTGACGAGCTTTTGGCACAACGGCGACGCGAGGCCGATCTGTTGTTTCATCGCGCCGGGATTACTTTCACGCTCTATGGTGATGAGCAGGGGACAGAGCGTCTGATTCCCTTCGACACCATCCCCCGTAGCATCCCCGCCAGTGAATGGCGGATCGTCGAACGTGGCTGCATTCAGCGGGTCAAGGCACTGAACATGTTTCTCGCCGACCTCTACCACGAACAGCGCATCATCAAGGCCGGCATTATCCCGGCCGAGCAGGTGCTGGCGAACGAGCAGTACCAGTTGGCGATGCAAGGGCTGGATCTGCACCGCGATATCTATTCGCACATCTCCGGCGTCGATCTGGTGCGCGATGGCGATGGAACGTACTACGTGCTTGAAGACAATCTTCGTACGCCCAGCGGCGTGAGCTACATGCTGGAAGACCGCAAGATGATGATGCGCTTGTTCCCGGAGTTGTTCGCCGCCCAGCGCATCGCGCCCATCGATCACTACCCGAACCTGTTGCTCGACACCCTGAAAAGCTCCAGTGCGCTGGATGATCCCAGCGTGGTGGTGCTGACCCCTGGCCGTTTCAACAGCGCGTTCTTCGAGCACGCGTTTCTGGCCAGGGAAATGGGCGTGGAACTGGTGGAGGGTGCAGACCTGTTCGTGCGTGACGACCGGGTGTTCATGCGCACCACCGACGGGCCGAAAGCCGTCGACGTGATTTACCGTCGCCTCGACGACGCCTTCCTCGATCCGTTGGCGTTCAACCCGGATTCGATGCTCGGTGTGCCCGGCCTGTTGTCGTCCTATTGCTCGGGCAATGTGGTGCTGGCCAATGCCATTGGCACCGGCGTGGCGGATGACAAGTCGGTTTACCCGTTTGTCACCGACATGATCCGCTTCTATCTGGACGAAGAGCCGATCCTGAAAAACGTGCCGACCTGGCAGTGTAGAAATCCCTCAGAGCTTTCCCACGTCCTGGCGAACCTGCCGGAGCTGGTGGTCAAGGAAACCCAGGGCTCCGGTGGTTACGGAATGCTGGTGGGGCCAGCGGCCAGTACGGCGGAGATCGAGGCCTTCCGGGCGAGGATCAAGGCCAAGCCCCACGCCTATATCGCACAACCGACCCTGTCGCTGTCGACCTGCCCGACGTTTGTCGAAAACGGCATTGCCCCGCGCCACATCGACTTGCGCCCGTTTGTCTTGTCCGGCCGCGAAACCCGTGTCGTACCCGGTGGCCTCACCCGTGTGGCCCTGCGCGAAGGCTCCCTGGTGGTGAACTCGTCCCAGGGGGGCGGAACCAAGGACACCTGGGTGGTCGAGGATTGAAGGAAGCTTGCCATGTTAAGTAGAACTGCCTCGGATCTGTATTGGATGTCGCGTTACCTGGAGCGGGCGGAAAACCTCGCACGGATGCTGGACGTCAGTTATTCGCTGTCGTTGATGCCCCAGGACGGTCGCGGAGATGGCCTGCATGAACTGGCGATGCCGTTGCTGATCACCGGCACCCTCGACGATTACCTGACGCGCCACGGTGAGTTGCACGCCGAACGCTTGCTGCACTTTTTCGCTCTGGATGCGGCCAACCCGGCCAGCATCTACAGCTGCCTCGGTGCCGCGCGGGCCAGTGCCCACGCAGTGCGTGGGCGGATCACCGCAGACATGTGGGAAAACATCAACGCGACCTGGCTGGAGATTCGCGGGATTGCCGAACAGGGCTTGAGTCGCTACGGCATGAGCCGTTTTTGCGAGTGGATCAAGGAGCGTTCCCACCTGTTTCGGGGCGCGTCCTACGGCACCATCATGCGTAACGATGCGTTCCGTTTCATTCGTCTGGGGACGTTCATCGAAAGGGCTGACAACACGTTGCGCCTGCTCGACGCCCGATACGAAATGGCCGGCGATCAAGCCGAAGCAGTCAGTGATGGCACTGCTCACGCCTATTACCAGTGGAGTGCATTGCTGCGGGCCTTGTCGTCGTTCGAGGCGTACACCGAGATCTATCGCGACGCCCCCGGCGCCCGGCATGTCGCCGAACTTTTGCTGCTGCGTGCCGACGTGCCGCGTTCGTTGCGCGCCTGCACGGAAGAAATCGACCAGATCCTCGCCAGCCTGCCGGGAGCCAATGGCCGGCCTGCGCAACGCCTGGCGGCGGGAATGGACGCACGCCTGCGTTACACCGCCATCAACGAAATCCTCGACGAAGGCCTGCACGCCTGGCTGACCGAATTCATCCCGCTGGTGCGCCAGTTGGGCAACGCCATTCACCGTTCCTACCTGGAGGCCGCATGAGACTTTCCATCAGCCACGAGACCACCTATCACTACGAAGATCAGGTGCGGGCGAGCATCCAGTATTTGCGTCTGACGCCCCACGACAGCGAGCGTCAGCACGTGCTCAGCTGGCAACTGGACCTGCCCCGGCCGGTGCGGGCGCAACTCGATCCGTTCGGCAACATCCTGCACGTGCTGACCCTGGACGAGCCTCACGCGGCGATCATCATTGGTGCCCGGGGGCAGGTGGACATCGACGAATTGCGTGAGGCCGAGCATGAGAGCCAGTCTGCGCTACCCTTCTTGCGTTTTACCCGGCTGACCGAAGCGGATGAAGCCTTGCGGACATTTGCCGACAAGCAGTGCCGGCAACGCCGTGATCGCACGGCGCTGATTGATTTGATGCACGGTCTCAACCAGCATATGACGTATACACCGGGCTCTACTGAAGTCCAAACCAGCGCCGCTCAAGCTTTCGCCGGGCGGGCAGGGGTCTGCCAGGATCACACCCACGCGTTTCTCGCCTGCGCGCGTAGCCTGGGCATTGCGTCGCGTTATGTCTCGGGCTATCTCTACAGCGAGAACAGCGAACATCTGGCTAGCCACGCCTGGGCCGAAGCGTGGCTGGATGACGCGTGGTACAGCTTCGACGTGACCAATGAACTGGCCAGGCCTGAGCGTCATCTGAAACTGGCAGTGGGGCTCGACTATCTGGATGCCTGCCCGGTACGTGGCATGCGCCGTGGCGGAGGGTGCGAGCAGATGCACGCCAAAGTGTTCGTCTCTCCGATGCCGGCGCCAGTGATTTCGGTGCAACAACAGTAAGATCGGTGACACCGTTTCGCGAGCAAGCCCGCTCCCACATTAAATCTCCTGAGGACACACGATTGGTGACACTCAGAAAGTCCAGTGTGGGAGCGGGCTTGCTCGCGAAGAGGTCGTCACCCTTACCGCCCCTCTCAAACTGTCAGGGCTGCTGTTTACGTCCCGCCATGTGCTTCAGATACCCCACCAGCATCGTCAGCTCTTCATCCGGTAACACCGTCGTCGAGAACCCGGGCATTTTTGCCTGCGGCCACTGGCGCAGGCTTTGTGGGTCGCGGATGTAGCGCTTGAGGAAGTCTGCGCCGAAATACTCGGTGGGGCTGAAGGGAATGTTCAGGTCCGGACCAAACTGCGCATCCCCCGCGCCGTTGAGGCGGTGACACGCCAGGCAGTTTTTCTGGAATAGCGCAAACCCCTTATTCACCGGGTCGTCGGCTGCCAGTGCCGGGTCTGGCCGCAGGGCAGGGAAGCGCTCGGCAACAGCCGCCAGACGCTTGATGCTGGCGACTTGAAAGGGCCATTGCTCGGGGCTGATGTGGCCGGCCTGGGGGTGGGTCCACACCAGATAAAACGGTCCGGCGCTCGGTTTGCCCTTCGCCAGCGCAGGCCAGGGCTGGGCCGGGTCTTCGATGGCCAGCCACGCCTGTGAGCCTGATGTATTGAGCAAAGGTGCCGCTGCCAGTTCGGCCGCAAAACCATCCAGCGCCACGGCTTGCAAGTGATCCCCGGCATTCACACCCGCCAACAACGCCGCCAGCGGCACGGCGCGATAACGCATTTCCCGTTTGTAGGAAACGTCGTCAGGAATGATGATGGTCCGGGCCTGAGGATGCTTGAGCAACGCCTCGGTCTGCAAGGTTCGGTGGCTGCTGCCCAGATCGAGCACCAATTGCGCGGCATACAAGGGCGTGCCGAGTAGCAAAGCCCCCAACAGGATTAAAGCTTTCACGTGATCGCCGTCATAGGTGGGTGTGCCGCAAAGGTTGGCACACCCGCGCTGACCCGGGTAGTGAACGAGTCAGATTTTTGAGACGGCGCTATCACCCGTCACGCCGGATTAACCGATCACTTTCGTGAGATTCGGCAAGATCAGTAGCAACGTGGTGGCGAACAAAATGAGCCCGGCTTGGCGTACTTTCGAATGTTTGAACATGGCTGACTGCCTTTTTTGTTATTTCCTGAGCGTCGAATGCTTGCCTGCATCTCCATGACGGCAAAGCGCTGTACTTCCTGTATGACGGAGGCCTCGGCAAAACCCGACGACCCTTCCGTAAGTTCACCTTAGGGGCCGCGTAACGCTTGGCTTAGATCCATTTAATCTCGATTGGTAGTTATCAGCGATTAAAAAGGCATGAGGCTTATTGCCAGCTGCTTTGCCGCCCTTTTGCTAGACAGTTTGGTGACCTGAAACGGTTAACCCGATAGCTCACTACCGTTCGTCTGAGCGTGACCGTCAAGGTCACTGAGCGCATCGGTCATTGAATCCGGCGCTGCGGCGCTTAAGGTGAGAACTCCTGTTTTTACTCACCCGCCCAACGGTTCGAGGACGTCATGACCCAAGCTTTGATTTTCGATGCGCTGCGTACGCCCCGTGGCCGTGGCAAAACGGATGGCGCCCTGCACAGCGTCAAACCGGTGAACCTGATAGCCGGGCTGCTCATGGCCCTGCAACAGCGCACGCAGCTCGATACCCGTGAGGTCGACGACATCGTGCTCGGTTGTGTAACGCCGATTGGTGATCAGGGTGCCGATATCGCTAAAACCGCTGCGCTAGTCGCGGACTGGGACGTCAGCGTGGCGGGTGTGCAAGTCAATCGTTTTTGCGCCTCGGGGCTTGAGGCGGTGAACCTGGGCGCAATGAAGGTGCGCTCCGGTTTTGAAGACCTGGTGGTGGTGGGCGGTGTCGAGTCCATGTCGCGGGTGCCAATGGGCAGCGACGGCGGCGCCTGGGCGCTCGACCCGCAGACCAACCTGCACAGTCATTTCACGCCGCAAGGGGTGGGGGCCGACCTGATCGCCACGATTGAAGGCTTCAGCCGTCAGGATGTCGATGCCTATGCACTGCACTCCCAGCAAAAAGCCGCGCGGGCGCGGGCCGATGGTTCGTTCAACAAATCGCTGGTACCGGTGCAGGACCAGAACGGCATCGTGCTGCTCGACCATGATGAGTTCATTCGCGCGGACTCAACGCTTGAAGGCCTGGGCAAGCTCAAGCCGAGCTTCGAGATGATCGGGCAAATGGGCTTCGACGCCACCGCACTGCGGGTTTACAGCCACATCGAGCGCATCAACCACGTTCACACGCCGGGCAACAGCTCGGGGATTGTCGACGGTGCGGCGTTGATGCTGATCGGCTCCGAATCCAAGGGGCGGGCGCTGGGGTTGCAGCCGCGAGCACGGATTGTCGCCACTGCCGTCACCAGCACCGACCCTACCATCATGCTCACCGGCCCTGCGCCGGCGACTCGCAAGGCGTTGGCCAAGGCCGGGCTGCGGGTCGAGGACATCGACCTGTTCGAGGTCAACGAAGCCTTCGCCTCGGTGGTACTCAAGTTCATCAAGGACATGGCCGTCGACCCGACCAGGGTCAACGTCAACGGCGGCTCCATCGCCATGGGCCATCCGCTCGGCGCCACCGGTTGCGCGATCCTCGGCACGTTGCTCGATGAGCTGGAAGCACGGCAATTGCGTTATGGCCTGGCGACGCTGTGCGTCGGCGGGGGCATGGGTATCGCCACCATCATCGAACGCCTCTGAGCCCCGACTTCAAGGAAAACTGCCATGACTGATGCCATTCGTTACGAAAAAGGGGCGGACCAGATCGTCGTCCTGACCGTCGACATGCCGGGCCAGAACGCCAACACCATGAACGCGGTGTATCGCGACGCCATGGCTGACTGCGTTGCGCGGTTGGTGGCCGACAAGGACATGATTGCCGGGGTGATCATCACGTCCGCGAAGAAAAGCTTCTTCGCCGGCGGTGACCTCAATGAGTTGATCAGTGTTGGCAAGCCTCAAGCCAAGCTGTTCTATGACATGGTGCTGTTGCTCAAAGGCCAGCTTCGAACATTGGAGACACTGGGAAAACCGGTGGTTGCAGCCATCAATGGGGCGGCGCTGGGCGGCGGTTGGGAAATCTGCCTGGCCTGCCATCACCGTGTTGCGCTGGACGATTCGTCCGTGCAAATCGGGTTGCCGGAAGTCACTCTGGGCCTGTTGCCGGGCGGCGGCGGGGTGGTGCGCATGGTGCGCATGCTGGGGCTGGAGAAAGCGCTGCCGTATTTGCTTGAGGGGAAGAGGGTTCGGCCGCAGCAGGCGCTGCAAGCCGGGCTGATTGATGAGCTGGCGGCCGATCGCGATGAGCTGTTGGCCAAGGCGCGCGCGTGGATTGTGGCCAACCCGGCGGTCAAGCAGCGCTGGGATGTGAGCGGTTACCAGATTCCCGGAGGCACGCCGTCCAACCCCAAGGTTGCGCAGATGTTGGCCATCGCGCCGTCGATCCTGCGCAGTAAAACCCAGGGCTGCATGCCGGCACCGGAGAAAATCCTGTGCGCGGCGGTGGAAGGCGCCCAGGTCGATTTCGACACTGCGCAGTTGATTGAAACCCGTTATTTCACCGAGCTGACCACCGGCCAGGTGGCGAAGAACATGATTGGTACCTTCTGGTTCCAGCTCAACGAGATCAATGCCGGTGGCTCGCGACCTTCAGGCTTTGCGCCTCAGGTGACGAACAAAGTCGGGGTGCTCGGTGCCGGAATGATGGGCGCGGGTATAGCCTACGTCAGCGCGGTGGCCGGTATCGATGTGGTGCTCAAGGACATCAGCCAGGCGGCGGCCGAGAAGGGCAAGGCGCATTCGGCGGCGTTGCTGGACAAGAAAGTCGCCCGCGGCCAGTTGAGCACCGAGCAGCGCGAGGCGACCCTGGCGCGGATCAAGACCACCGAATCGGATGCCGACCTGGCCGGCTGCGACCTGATCATTGAGGCGGTGTTTGAAGACCGCGAGCTCAAGGCCAAGGTCTCTAGTGCGGCACAACAAATCGTCGGCGCGCAGGCAGTGATCGCATCCAATACCTCGACCTTGCCCATCAGTGGCCTCGCCACGGCGGTGCCGGACCAATCGAAATTCATCGGCCTGCACTTCTTCAGCCCGGTGGAAAAAATGCCGCTGGTGGAAATCATCAAGGGCGCCATGACCAGTGATGAGACCCTGGCCCGTGGTTTCGATTTCGTCCTGCAAATCAAGAAAACCCCGATTGTGGTCAACGACAGTCGTGGCTTTTTCACTTCCCGAGTGTTCGGCACCTTCACCAACGAAGGTATTGCCATGCTCGGCGAGGGCATTTCGGCGCCGATGATTGAAACCGAGGCCCGCAAGGCCGGGATGCCGATTGGGCCGTTGGCGATTTCTGACGAAGTTTCCCTCAGCCTTATGAGCCACATCCGCCAGCAAACCGCCAAAGACTTGCAGGCCGAAGGGAAACCGCTGATTGAGCACCCTGCATTTGCCGTGATTGACGTGTTGCTCAACGAATACAAGCGTCCCGGTAAAACCGCAGGAGGCGGTTTCTATGACTATCCGGCCGGAGGCCAGAAACACCTGTGGCCAGGGCTGAAAACCCGCTTCGAGCAGGCTGACGGGCAGATTTCACCGAAGGATGTGCGTGATCGCCTGCTGTTCGTGCAGGCGATCGAAACCGTGCGGTGCGTGGAGGAGGGCGTGTTGACCTCGACCGCCGATGCAAATGTCGGGTCGGTCTTCGGCATCGGTTTCGCTGCCTGGACCGGCGGGGCGTTGCAGTTCATCAATCAGTATGGCGTGAAGGACTTTGTTGCCCGCGCCCAGTACCTGGCCGAGCAGTATGGCGAACGGTTTTCGCCGCCTGCGCTGTTGTTGGAGAAAGCGGCGAAGGCTGAACTGTTTTAAAGGCCGGGTGATGCATTCCGGGGCTTGCCTTGTGCCGGTGTTTCAAGGCAGGCTCTGGGGTGTTCATTATTCCCGTCACAGTGTCAGGTATTTTTTATGTCGCTACGCATTTGCATTCTGGAAACCGACATCCTGCGTCCAGAACTGGTCGATCAATATCAGGGCTATGGGCAGATGTTTCAGCGTCTGTTCTCGCAGCAACCCATCGCTGCCGAGTTCACGGTCTACAACGTGATGCAAGGCGACTACCCCGGCGATGAGCTGACCTTCGATGCGTATCTCGTCACTGGCAGCAAGGCGGACTCATTCGGCACCGACCCGTGGATTCAAACCCTCAAGACTTACCTGTTGGCTCGCTATGAGCGGGGCGACAAATTGCTCGGTGTATGTTTCGGTCATCAATTGCTGGCGCTGCTGCTGGGCGGCAAAAGTGAGCGCGCCAGCCAAGGTTGGGGCGTCGGCACCCACCATTACAAACTGGACGCCAAGGCGCCGTGGATGAGCCCTGTAATGGAAGAGCTGACGTTGTTGATCAGCCACCAGGACCAGGTCACTGAATTGCCGGAAAACGCCACGGTCATCGCTTCCAGCGATTTCTGCCCTTACGCCGCGTACCACATCAACGACCAGGTGCTGTGCTTCCAGGGCCACCCGGAATTCATTCACGATTACTCGCGAGCGTTGCTGGAAATCCGTCAGCAGCACTTGGGCGAGCAGGTCTACCAAAAAGGTGTGGCGAGCCTTGAGCACCAACACCACGGTGCCACCGTGGCCGAGTGGATGATGCGCTTCGTCGCCCATAAGCCGCAGGCTAAATCGGCTTAAGGTGTCATGCCGACGAGGAGCCTGGCGAGGGGGCAAGCCCCCTCGCCACAACAGCTTTTCAAAGCCATCCCGACCGCTTGAAGCTTGCCCATAACCCGACACACCCCACGGTAATGAACCCCAGTACCGAGAAGTAGCCGTAGTGCCAGCTCAACTCGGGCATGTTTTGGAAGTTCATCCCGTAAATTCCGGCAACTGCCGTCGGGAACGCCAGAATCGCCGCCCAGGCCGCGAATTTGCGTTGCACCACACTTTGCCGCGAGGCCTCCAGCAGCACGCCGATCTCGATGGTCTGGCTGGCGATATCGCGCAGGGTCGAGAGGTCTTCCATCTGCCGCGTGACGTGGATCTGCACATCCCGAAAGTACGGCCGCATGTTCTTGTCGATAAACGGAAAGCTCAGCTTCTGCAATTCTTCGCTGATTTCCACCATCGGCGCTGCGTAACGGCGCAGGCGCAACACGTCGCGACGCAAGCCGTGCAGGTTCTGGATGTCCCGTTCGTTCAGTGCGCTGCACAGCACGTTACGTTCCAGCTCATCGATCTCGGCATGAATTGCTTCGCCCATTGGCTGATAGTTTTCAATCACGAAGTCGAGCAGGGCGTAGAGTACGAAATCTTCGCCGTGCTCCAGCAATAGCGGACGCGCCTCACAGCGCTGGCGCACATGGGCGTAGGACGCCGAGTGGCCATTGCGGCACGTGATGATGTAGCCCTTGCCGGCAAAGATGTGGGTTTCGATGAACTCCAGCTTGCCTTCGTGCCGTACCGGCGAGTAAGTGACGATAAACAACGCATCGCCGAAGGTTTCCAGCTTCGGTCGGCTGTGCTTTTCTAGGGCGTCTTCAATGGCCAGTTCGTGCAGGTTGAACTGGCGTTGGAGGTTGGCCAGTTCCAGGGCGCTTGGCTCTTCGAGGCCGATCCAGACGAAGTGGCCAGGTTTGGCCGCCCATGCGGCGCCTTCATCAAGGGTGATATTGGTGATTCTCTTACCGGCGCTGTAGACCGCAGCCGCAACGACTCTACCCATAATTCTTATTCACTTCTTCTTGGCAAATGGCAGTGACAAGCAACGTGCAGCTTAGCCTGCCCTGAGGCTTGAGAGTCAGCAGAATCGACGAAGTTCGCCGACAAAAAGAAGCCCGCACGGGGCGGGCTTCATTCAGGCTGTTTGCAACTGCCGGTCCAGCGACTCGATGCACTCGCGCATCTGTTCGCGGCACTGGGCGATCAGCATCGGCATGTCGTCCAGGGTCAAGCCGGCAGTGGGGATGGCCGGTAGCGAGCGTATCAGGATCTTGCCACTGCGCCAGCGGTTCAGGCGCATGTGGTTGATGTAGCTGCTGACGCACACCGGCACAATTGGCACACCGGCAGCGATCGCCATCTGGAACGCGCCTTTCTTGAACGGCAGCAATTCCTCACCCAGATTACGCGTGCCTTCCGGGAACACCCAGATCGAGGTGTCCTTGTGCTGCAAGGTTTTGGTGGTAGTGAGCATCGACTGCCGCGCCTTGTGGGCGTTGCCCCGGTCGATCAGCACATTGCCCGCCAGCCAGAACAATTGCCCGAACAACGGCACCCACTTCAGGCTTTTCTTGCCGATGCACACGGTGCGTCGTGGCACGACGTTGCCGAGTACGAACAAATCGTAGTTGGACTGGTGGTTGGCGATCACCACACAGCTTTGCGTCTTGTTTGTCAGCGCCTCGACATCGCTCTTCACCCGCAAACGCAAAATGCACATCGCTGGCCACGCATAAAGGCGCGCGCACAAACGGCTGTTATCCGGATTGAATGGCCGGCACAGGCCCAGCAGGACACCAAGTACGCCCGCTATCGCAAAATGCAGACCCATCAATAACATGCGAAACAGATACAGCATTTACAGGCCCACCGGGACAAAAGGTGGCGCAGTGTACGGATGTGCACTGTTTTCGGCAATTGCCGCTATAGAAGTAGGAGATAGGCGATGTTTAAGCGCATGTTTCCGACGTATAGCGTCAGAAGCGATCTAGAGCGGCTGAAGGGCTGTAAACCGATCAGGTAAGAAAAAGCCCGACTCGCGGGTCGGGCTCTTCGTTGCGGCGTTTTTGGGCTTAACCCAGGTGTTCCTGATCCTGGATGATCGCGTTGTCCAGTGTTTCCAGCAGGGCCTTGCGTACCTTGAGCTTGGTGTTCTTGTGCGCAGTCATGTTGATCTTCTTCAACTGACGCGCTGCGGCCAGCGCGGCACCTTGCAGTTCTTCTGCAGAAACGACCTTGTCGAGGAAACCGGCATCCACTGCGCTTTGCGGGTCGAACATCTCGCCGTTGATGACCGAACGGTGGAACGCCGACTTGCGCAGACGATCACGGGCCAGTTCGATACCGGCGTGGTGCATGGTCATGCCGATCTGTACTTCGTTCAGGCCAATGCTGAACGGGCCGTCGACACCAATCCGGTAGTCGGCCGACAACAGAATAAACGCGCCCTTGGCCACCGCATGCCCAGGGCACGCCACAATCACCGGGAAAGGGTGCGATAACAGGCGACGGGCGAGGGTCGAGCCGGCGGTCACCAGGCTCACCGCTTCTTTAGGGCCGGCCGTCATCACCTTCAAGTCATAACCGCCGGACAAAATACCCGGCTGACCGGTGATGATCACCACCGCACGATCCGTCACTGCGCGATCCAGTGCAGCATTAAACGCGGCAATCACGTCCGGAGAGATGGCATTGACCTTACCGTTGCTCAAGGTCAGGGTCGCGATACCGTCTTCGAGGTGGTACGAAATCAACTCACTCATGACGCTATTCCTTGTATTGAAGTGGGGCAGACGTTACCCACCGCCGTAGGCCAGGTAAAGCGCCGTGACTGACCGGCCAGTCAGCCAATTCGTCCCTGCCAGGCGTCGCCGGCCATACGCACCACGCATTGCCCTCTATATAGAGGCATTCACCCGGCCGAAGATTGGCCGGTTTGCCCTGCCTCCCTCCGTACCAGAATCTGCGAATCGCTTAAGCGCATGAAAATTCTGAAAAAAAAGTTTGCCATCAGAAAAGCTTTCGACTACATTAGCGCGCCTCGACAGACAGAACTTGTTTGAAGAGATACGGTGAAGTGTCCGAGTGGCTTAAGGAGCACGCCTGGAAAGTGTGTATACAGGAAACTGTATCGAGAGTTCGAATCTCTCCTTCACCGCCAAATTCGATGAACACAAAACCCCTGATTTCGAAAGAAGTCAGGGGTTTTGTGGTTTCTGGCGTCTGAAAAAGGGCGATATGGGACTGGAGGGCGTTTTCCGCCGGCAGTGAGTGGATAACATCTGGTTAAGAAGTCAGCCCCATCCAGCTGACCGGGTTGCTTTCAATTGGCCATCATTTACGCAAGGAGCAGTAATGATGTCACTTGAGGAAGTTGAAGAAGTTATGCGCGTCCGTGATCCCCGCATGGCCGCTGTACATCCTAGGTTGGAAACAAAGAAGGCAGCTTCGGAAGATGTTGCGTCAGGGGATTCCAGGTTGACTGGGGTTAGATTGATGCCGTGTGCAGGAAGTGTTGCTAACGTATGAAAAGGTATTTTGTTGCTGAAGTCCTATTTCGAAGGCGCAACAAAATTCGCCTCTGAACACGAGGCAACCGTCTGTTAGCGAGGTTATTGTTGCGTAACAAGTGTGAGGAGATCTGTGTCCTCAAAGACGTGTGTGGGTGCCACTCGATCTGGACGGACCTTCGAATGCTGTGTGATCCGTTCTGGGTGCGCAGCGCCGCCGATGACCTGAAGGAATACATCGAGATTCCGAGGTCGTACCCCGAGCAGTCGAGATTGGGCGGTCAACGCCGGTCGGGTGCGCCCAAGCCCAGCGCGCTGGTACCGTGTTGACGCCAGAAAAGGTGCGAAATTTTTATTGTGGTTCTTAAGAGCGTTTAGTTTTAGAAAAATGGCATGGCACCGATCACCATTGACATCTTTCTTCACCCACTGGATGAGTTTGATAAATGGCGGATCGAAGCTATCCTCACCAAGGGCAGTGATCTTAATTATTTCCATATACGTGTTAAATATCTGGGCAGGAGCCAAGAGATATGACAGGGGAAGATCTGATTAGGGCTATAGAAAGCAACAAAGAACTCATGAAGTTGGATAATTGTCCTGCTGTGCCAGCCCAAATGAGCTGCGCTGTTTACGGGGCGGTGCAAGATGACGTTGGAAATGATGTCATTACAAATGATGCGAACATGAAGCGCCAAATCGATCAGGCAATTTTATTTAATCATGATCGCTCGCAGACAGCTGTTTGGCACTTTGATATTGCGGGATCAGCGGTTCCTCCTGCGAGACCAGCGGTTCATCACTTTGTCGTTATCCCTTGGTACAAGCCGTCTCAGGGGACAGCAATATATCCGAAAGTGTATACGGTATTTATGGCCTACGAAAAAAAATACATAGTGGATAGCTATGTCAAGCATACCAATCCAGCCCCTAGCGGGAGTAAAGGCTACAAGAAAGAATGGACGGAAAACGACTTAAGCACCATGCTCTCTGACTTGCTAACTCAGAGAAACGCTTGGGAAGACTATTTCGGTAAGGTTGGACCAGATCAGGCAGTTACAATCCGCTACTATAAATACAGAACAACAACACTAGACTCTGCAGTTTCCAAGGTAAAGCAATACAGCAAGCCCTGTAAGCAGAAGACTACTTGACCATCCTGGCGACTGCCTCACGCTTGGCCTGCGGTTACCCAAAGCCCACCTTGGTGGGCTTTTTTGCACTGCGGTGACCAGTCCCGAGCTATCTGACGTACCAGCGTGGTACTTTTTAGTTTAATTGTTATCGAGATAACAGTTAAGGATCAGGACAATGAACAGAGATCAACTCCAAGCCTCACACGTTGTCAGGCCGTCAGTTGTAACGTCGCCAAAGCCGAGTATATGAACCACGAATCTCGAACGCGTCTCTGGCGGGTGAATGCGGATAAAGAGCATGACTACTTACCTGAGGTTACTTAGAACGGTACCTGATTAGCTGCACATTTTTTATTCGCTAGCGTTCTTAGTGATGCTTTTTTCTGGGCTAGCCTGAAGCCTCAAGCAGCCAGGGTTGTTCGGATGCCTGCGATTGTCTAAAGCAGTTGTGCTGTTTGAGTCAATTAAGCCAAGGAGGCTTTGTGATGAGTGTGATGCCGAGATCCCACAAAGTAAGATCATGTGCAGTCAGCAGGGCAGGCATGTTCTTCAGGACGCTATTAGCTGTTGGCGCTCTGCTGTCTGCTATCAACATAACGTATGTCAGTGCGAAGGATAATGAAGTATCCGCTGTCGTGCACACGTTTAACCCGATCGAGTTGACGGTGCCGGCTAAAGATGACGCGCCGACGGCTGGAACCTACACCAGTATTCTTAATCAGATTCGCACGAGCTGGGCGGCGATTATCGCGGACCCTGTAGTGCGGGGGCGTGTATCGCAAACCATCCCTTCACCACTGTCCGGTATGGCGAGTTATGCCCGTCTTAAATTTAAAATGGGCAATGATGTTGTTGAATTCTATATTAAGCCGGAAAATTTTTACGTCGTTGGCTATGTGGTCGCGGGTAGATACTATGCGCTTCAGGGTGACCCTGTTCCAAGTGAGTTCAATAATCCGCAACTGTTGGTGCGGTTGCCGTTTAAAGGGGATTATCAATCTTTAGGGGATAGCGATGGTAGTAAGAGGAAAACCATAAAATACAGTTGGGTTGAGCTTCAGAGTGTGCTGGTTCCACTTGTCAAGAAACCAGGTGATGAAGCGGTATCCAAAAAAGCACTGATCACAATGGTTCCGATGTTTATGGAAGGGGCACGTTTTAAACCGTCTATAGGCACTAGAATAAGTGCCAATATAGTGGGTATGGGTACCAAGGCTCCCCTCACCGATGCCGACCTGCAGTTGATGGACAATTGGAGCAAATTGAGTAAGTTTGGGTTTTCGGTGTTGAAAACAGCGACACCGCCGATTACGGTGCATGGAAAAATCTATAAGACATTCGATGACGTTGCCGGGGATGTGGCCGCTTTTCTCATTACGCAGAAGAACAGGGCTGACTCAATGGTCATGACGTCGAGGCAGCCCGAGGTTGTTGATTGACAGGTTGTGAGATGTCCAGACCACCAAGGCTGATGATCACTGTGTAGGGAGCGGGGACGGATTGATTTGTTGTCGGGTGCCAATGACCTGGTTCCAAAAAATCTTCCCCATTCCCACCTTAATACCCTCCACCACCCCCTCCGCTGGAAGGCTCCCTGGCCTTTTGCTGCATGCGACTCCATTCCGCGCAGGTCATAAAACTCTTGTGATCCACTTTGCCGTTGCCATCGAAGCTGACATTAAAGGTCTGTTTTTGCCCTGCCTGCGTGAGCACGTAGTCAAAGCAGGTGCCGAGTTCGACCGTGCGATCACTGATTGCTAGCGGTTTGCCGCCGATTTGCTGGACCTGGTCCTGGCTCATGCCCATTTGGACTTTTGCGACCAGCGGTTGGTCCCGATAGACCTGCGAGTTTGAGCTGCATCCAGTTAGTGCGCACAACATGGCGATCAGTGTAAATAGAGCGGTGCTCATGATCGGGCTCCCGTGAGTGAGTGTCGCGAAGAGACTCTTGGGTGCATCAATAGAATTAAAGTCGAGTTCGGCGGCACGCGCCGACTAATCTATGAACCGCTGTGAGAGGTGTCGGTGTGTCCGGGAAAGGCGGGCAACAAAAAGCCCACGTTGAGTGGGCTGTTTGTTTGGGGCGCTGGTTCCGTCAGCGGTTTAGAGTGTGCTCCGCGGCCTCGGCGCAAGCAACGACGAGGCGACGAAACGCCTGGGCTGGATGCGCGGCTGACGAACGGAGAGGGAAGGGCAGGCCGTTGAGCGTCCGCTTTCTATTTCGCGGGGACGGCCTCTGATCATTCAGGCCGCTTTAGGCTGATTTGGCGTTGCGCTGATACTGGATGTCTGCCAAAGGTCGCGTTACATTTCGTGTTTTCAGGGCAAGGAACAAATATGCGGATTTTGATTGGGACGCTTGCTGTTTTCATGCTGGCGGGATGTTCTTTGCCGGCATCGCTGGTGCCGGGTGAACCCAATGTCAGCAAGCTCACTGCCAAGGCACCCAAGGAGTATGCCTTGTGTGTGCTGCCTGCCTGGCAGCGCGAAATTCCCAAGACGACTCAAACCACGATTACAAACGGGTACCGGATCACGGCGCCGAGCATTGTCACCGCCGATGAGATTCTGGACATCGTGAAGTCGAAAAACGGCAGTCGGATTTCGCTTTATCAGGGGCCGCCATGGGCCAAGACAGGTGCTCTGAAGAAGTCAGTGAACGACTGTTTGTAGCTCATGCATGAGGCATCAGCAGAGTGCCGCAAGGTTTGATCCGCAGGTCGGGCAGAAGCCCCTCCACTCGCTGCGGATCATCTTGTAAACCTCGGGTTGGCTTACTTAAATGTGCAACCAGGCCAGCGCGCCCAACACAACGCTGACACCCGCGGCGCTGTAGGCGACCCGCTTCAGCCATTCCTTGCGCGTCAACAAGGTGATTGCCGCCAAAGAAATAGCGATCTGAATGGCTGTCATCGCTTGCGCCCAGCGGTGATGCTGGTGCAGTACCTGTTCTGACTTCTCATCCCACTCCCGGGATTGCGCTTCCAGTGCCTCGGCTTTTTTACGCACCTCTTCTTTCTCGGTTTTGTAGCGCAGCGCTTCGGCGGTGTAGTGCGCGGCATCGAGACCGGGTATGTGAATGGCCAGCTCGGAGAGGTTCTGCCGGCTGGATTTGGCCTGGTAGTAATTCCACTCGTTGGCGGCTTCGGTTTTCATGATGGCGGCGTTGTTTTTGTTCATTGCCGCTTCACTTTCCGTGGAACCCGCCTGGTAGCTGAGCATGGCGCCGATGGTGGCCATGATTGCCGTCATCACCGCTATCTTGCTGGCGAAACTGTCCCCTCGGGCGTGGGCGTGCTCGGTGGCGTGTTCAACGTGTTGCTCGTGGGGGCTGGGCACTTCGAAGTCGTCTGGCATGGACGTAGGTCTTTGGGGAATCAAGTATCAAATTGTAACTGCAGAGGTCGCTGAAGGCGCTCCCTCAATGAGCCACCGTCGAGGTTTAGTTGCTGGAAAACATGAAGTTTTCACCATTCTCCGACGAGAGCCCTACAACTCCGGGTCCAAGCTCTGCGGCGCCCTTGGTTGAGCACCTCGTGGCTCAGGCAAAAGCAGGATCCAAAGGGTAACGTTGACGCAAATCCCGATAACGATAAACGCGCGTGTAATCCACTCATTCAGGAGTTACCTATGTCCATCGGAGCCGTATCGGTTTCAACCCCGGTGATGATCAACGGGCAGAGTTCAGCCCAAAGTCAGCCCAAGGCACCAGGGGATCAGGCAGCAGCAGCCGTTGCTTCTACTCCGGTCGCGAGTAACGTTGCGGCCGCAGTGAAAGAAGCAAACGAGACCGCAGCGCAAACCGCGCAAGAGGCTGGACATGGTGATCACCAAGCCCTGCGGTTGATGCACAAACACCACCATCAAGCGGCAAGCACTGCGACACCGTCCAGCGCACCGGCTTCTGGCGTGGTGAATGGCAGCGGGCAAATTACCGGGGAACTCATCAACACCAAAGCTTGAACCTGGACGTAACGACAGAGTTGGCAGATCCTGCGCAAGCAGGGTTTGCCCACTGTGCTTAGACCGGCGGCCAACGGCTGGGCAGTTCACTGATCGTCCAAGTCCGGATCGACATAATGCTGCAAGCCCTCAACCAATGCATCGAAGGTCGTGCGGCACCGTGGGCTGTTGCGCAAGTCCTCATGCATCGTGACCCAGGTCTCCAGCCCCAATGAAAACGACTGCGCCAGTACGCGTTGCAGTGCTGGGTTACGGTTGGCTAACGGGACTTGGCAGACGCCAATACCCGCCCCGGCGCGAATCAGCGCCAACTGCGCAAGATCGCTGTCACTGCTGAGCGAGAAATGCGCGCGATCAAGTCTTTTCAAGGTCAGGCCAAGGCTGCGGATGAAGGCGTTCGGCTTGTCGTAACCAATGATCGAGTGAGTCGCCAGTTCATCGAGGTCATGGGGCGTCCCGTGTTGGTTCAAATACTCGGTGTGAGCGTGCAGCCCCAATTCGATTCGCCCGATTCGGCGTGCCACGAGTTGTTCCTGATGTGGGCGAATCATGCGCACTGCGATGTCGGCTTCGAGTTGCAGAAGGTCCAGCACACGGCTGCTCAGCACCAGTTCTACTTTCAGCGCCGGGTGTTGCTGGCGAAGTTGCGCGATGATTGGCGGCAGGACCTCGACGCCGATGATGTCGCTCGCTGAAATCCGTACTACCCCGCGTGCGCTTGTGCCTTGGCTAGAAGCTGCCCGCTCCATGGCAGAGGCGGTGTTGTCCATGGTTTGGGCATGGGCGCGCAGGGTCAGTGCTACCTCAGTGGGGATTAGCCCCGATCTTGATCGCGTGAACAAGGCAACGCCCAAGCCTTTTTCGAGCGCGGCGATGTGCCGGCCAACCGTTGGCTGTGTAATGTCGAGCATGCGCGCCGCGCCCGACAGCGAGCCTTCCTGGAGTACGCCGAGGAAGGACCGATAAAGCTCCCAGCCAATAGTCGATGCCATGCATAAATGTATAGCGGCACGTTGATCTTCTGCAATTTATCTATAGAGCCTGTTGGCCCAGCATTGATCCATCGATAGCGCTGGGGAGTAGGGTATGAACCGTAACAAGGTCTTGGTGCTGGGAGCGAGCGGAGGGATTGGCGGGGAGGTGGCGCGTCAGCTCAAGGGCGCTGGCTGGGAGGTGTGTGCGCTGACGCGTCGCACGGATCAAAGCATGGGTGTGACCTGGCTCAGTGGCGATGCGTTGAATCGGCGGGACGTTGTCGAGGCGGCAAAGGGCTGCTCGGTGATTGTTCATGCGGTTAATCCGCCGGGCTATCGACGCTGGTCCGAACAGGTGCTGCCAATGCTCGACAACACCATTGCGGCGGCCATGGTTGAAGGTGCAACCATCGTGCTGCCAGGCACGGTCTACAACTTCGGGCCTGATGCCTTTGTGAGTCTGCATGAGGAGTCACCACAGCACCCGCAAACGCGCAAAGGTGCTATTCGGGCCCGGATGGAGCAGCGTTTGCTTGAGGCCACTGACAAGGGCGCTCGTGCGTTGATCGTGCGCGCCGGTGATTTTTTTGGCCCCAGGGCCGGCAACAGCTGGTTCTCCCAAGGCCTGGTTCGTCCAGGCAAACCTGTCGGCACGGTGAGTTATCCGGGTGAGCGGGGCGTCGGCCATCAATGGGCCTACTTGCCTGATGTTGCGCGAACCCTGGTCGCGTTGCTGGAGCGCCGCGACACGCTTGATGCCTTTGCCCGATTTCATATGGCCGGTCATCTTGACGCGGACGGTACTCAGATGAGCCGTGCGATCCAGCGAGTGGTTTTCCAGCGCACGGGCAAGACGCCGCGTGTTACAGCGTTCCCGTGGTGGCTGTTGCGCATGGCTTCGCCGTGGGTTGTCACATTCCGCGAAATGCTGGAAATGCGGTACCTGTGGCGCACCCCCGTGATCATGGGTAACGGGAAGCTCATCGACGTGCTGGGGCAGGAGCCGCACACGCCTCTGGACGAGGCGGTTGAAGTGGCGTTGACGGGAATGGGGTGCCTGAGCCCGGCGCCTTGAATGCACGGATCTTCGGGAGGGCTCAGTTTGAAATGACCGTTCTGTTTCGTCCGCTGGTCTTGGCGATATACAGCGCCTTGTCAGCGGCAATGACCAGGCTGTCGGGGGTATCAATATCCGCTCCCGGCGAAGCGCTCACGCCGAAGCTTGCGGTGACCTTGCCGAGGGGCGACAGGCTATGTTCCAGCTCGGCGTCTTCGAGCGTGCGGCGAATTTTCTCGGCCAACAGAAAGGCCCCGACATAGTCCGTGTTGGTCAACACGACGGCAAACTCTTCTCCGCCGTATCGAGCGGCCAGGTCGCCGGATCGGTTGACGCACTCTCGGATGATTGCACCGACGGCCTTGAGGCAGCTATCACCTTTCACATGGCCATAGTGGTCGTTGTAGCTCTTGAACAGGTCGATGTCGATCATGATCAGGGCCACGCCATCGAGCTTGCGTTTTGCCCGACCGATTTCTGCCTCCAGGAACAAGTCGAACTGGCGTCGGTTGGACAGGCCCGTCAGGCCATCCTGCAAGGCCAGCAGTTCAAGGTTTTTATTGGCTTCGATGTAGCTCTTCTGAGAGGTCTGTAGCTCTCGTTGCACCTGGATTTGCAGGCTCATGGCTTTGATCAGGCGATAGCCGAGAAAACTGAGAATCAGGAGCAACGTGGCGGATATGACAAAACTTGCAAACGACTCCCTTCGCCAGTCGGTCAATATTTCGTTTCTGTCAAAAGCAGCGATCACAACCAGTGGGTAGCCCTGGATTCGACGAAAGCCGATTACCCGTTTTACACCGTCAATAAATGATCTGATGGTCGCAGTCCCGAATTCGACGTCGGGAGTCAACAGGGCAAATACTTCGCCTTTTGCGATGTTCGTGCCGATATCCGTGTCACGGAAGGGGCGACGTACCAGGATTGTCCCATTGGTATTGATCAGGTTGATGATGCCATTGCTACCCATGTCAACGCCGTTGTACAGGCCCAGGAAATAGTTCAGGTAAATGGTCGCGATCGTCACCCCGGCAAAGCTGCCATCGGGATGATTGATTCGGCGCGAAATGGTCATCACCCAATCATTGGTTGAGCGGCTGCGTATTGAGGGGCCCAGGTAAGGTCCCGCATCGGGATGGTCGCGGTGATAAATAAAGTAATCACGGTCCGAGTTGTTGGCGCCGGGGGGGATTATCCCGTTGGAGTTCAGAAGCCAGCGTCCCTGTTCGTCATAGATGAAAAAACCATGTATTTGCGGCAGTCGCTTTTGTTGAACTTTGAGCAGTTCCTCAAGTTTTTTCAGGCTGGCTGGAGCTGCACCTTCGGTTTCCAGACGATCTTTGATGCTGACGAGCACCGTGTCGGCCTGGGTCAGTGTGCCTTCTATGTTGGAAGACAAGGTCCGGGCCAGGTTTGACATCTCGGTTTCTTTGTCATGCAGGTGATATTCCAGGGAGGTGAAAATCCCCCAGATGCTGACAACGATCAGCGAGAGGCACACGGCGGCGATGAATAGAACGACGTGGCCTACTTTGAGCTTGGCGTCTGCCCACTCCGTAGCAAATAGCGACGATCCTTTGGTCAGCATTGAGTACCGGTCCTGGACTCGAATAATTGGGAATGAGCATAGTTGCTTTTCGGGGCCTGGAGCGTGTTTTGGCGGCAGTAGAGACAGGGCGGTAGGTGGGCATTTTTAGAGGGGGCAGTTTTCGGTCAACGCTGTGATGATTGGGGGGGAGAGATCGGGGGTTGCCGATGGATTTGGACTGCGCTGGCTGCTGGCCTGGATTTCACACACGAAGTGATCGCGTTGCCGGTTCTTGGCGGTGAGGTCCACTGTCAGCTGTTTCGCAGCTGAGGAGCACTGCTCATACGCGTCAGGTGCCTTCCAGTGCTCGATGAGGATTACCTGGCAGTCGGTACGGGAAGCGTCGGTGCATAGATAAAGCAGCAAGAAGACGGTCATGAAACCTCCTGTCGGGATACGCTCATGGCCATGGCGGCTGGCTTAACCCGGATCGGAATATGACTAAGTATGGGCGTCCCTTCAGCTTCGGCCAGCCGAGCGGCGTTCATTACGTCAACGGGCGGTGCAACCTGCGCCGCATGGCCATCGTTGTGCTGGTAATATCGCGTTTTTTCGTCGGCCAACTCCCAAGGATTCATGGCTGCCGATACCCAGCAACTGAAGGAATGTTTTCATGATCGTCACCACCACCCACGCCATCGAGGGTCGTCAGATCGCGGCCTACCTGGACATCGTCAGCGCCGAATCCGTGCAGGGCATCAACGTTGTTCGAGATGTGTTCGCCGGGATGCGGGACTTTTTTGGCGGTCGTTCCCAGACCCTGGAGCGGGCATTGAAGGAGGCGCGGACCCAGGCCACCGATGAGATCAAGGAACGGGCACGTGGCCTTCAGGCAGATGCTGTGGTGGGCCTGGATTTCGAGATCAGTATGCCTTCTGGCAAAGGCGGAATGGTCGTGGTGTTTGTGACCGGAACGGCAGTGAAGCTCAAGTAAGACTAGCGGGTTAGCGTCTGTCAGAAAGATGCGAGCGCAGCGTACATTCTGTAGGGCCATTCGTCGGGCCTTTTGATTTTGAATGATCGGTCTGAGAATGACCGACTAGTCTCAAAAGCCTTGAGGGGCGGTATTTTCCAGGTAATCCATTGTTTGCCGATGCCGCCCTGCTGGAAGGGGCCAAGAGATGAACAACCGATACATTGAAGATGACGGTGCGGAGTATCCGGTCAACAACTGTGTGCAGTGTGGTCAGACGGATTATGTTGCAGGGTTTGGTGAGACACCGACCAAGCCGGGCCAGGCCAGGTTGCCCGTGGTGGCAAAAAAAACGGCCAAGCCGTTCATGCCCAAGGTCGCCGCTCCTGTCAGGAAGTAACCCTAAGGTCGAGTAAACCCCGCCATTGAACGCGGGGTTTTTTGTGCGTGTCGTTTGGCTGAAAGTCTGGGAGTCTTGTTGCGCGGTGTACGGGCCTTTGAACGGTAGGAGTGCATTTTTTCACGCTTCTTTCACAAGTGCAGACGTAGTCTCGGCTCATCCGTTAGAAAGCAATTCCATTGGCCCGTCTCCCCAGCGGGCTTTTTTTTGCTCGCGATTAAACTCTTTGCGTAATTGCTGTCCAACAGTCGCGATCAGCGGTGTGGGTGCACGTATTGGTTTATCCTTGCCGCGTTCAAGCATCCGATTTCTTACTGTTCAGTACTCTTTTTGAGGTTCATGTCATGCGTTTAACTCTGCCTGCTCTGGTTCTGGGGCTTTTGGTCGCTCAAGGTGCAATGGCTGCCGGTGATGGCACCGCAGCATTGGGCGGTGGCCTGGGTGGTGCGCTGGGTAATGTGGTCGGTCAGAAAATGGGCGGCAGCACCGGCGCGGCGATTGGTGCTGGCGTTGCGGGTGCGGCGGGCAGTGCGGTTGCGGCGCGCAAGGGCAGCCGGACTAAAGCGGCCATCGGTGGCGGCGTCGGCGCGGCTGGCGGCTCTGTGATTGGTAACTCGCTGGGTGGCAAGAACGGCGCCACCATCGGCGCAGGCCTGGGCGGCGCAGCGGGCGGCGCGGTAGGCAGCAGCATGGGCAAGAAGCACAAGGGTCACTGATCCTGACGGAATGACACAAAAGCCCGGCTCACTGCCGGGCTTTTGCATTCCAGATCACCCAACCCCAGGCTCTGTACGAAAACTGCCTGCGTGTCGATCATGCTGCGTTAAAAACAGGCTCGGAATGCTCATTTACAACCCGTAAACTCCGCTTCCTCGCCTGTTTTTGCCTTGCCTGATCGCCACTCGGCGACTTTTCGTACAGACCCCTAGCACCCCATGCTAGTGCGCTAGTTGAGTGGCGGGCTGACGGAGAGACTCAAACTCTAACCCCTTGCGGCGCTGGAACCTGAATCCAGTGTGTCCAATGACACGCAAATCACAACTCCAACTGATCGGGCCTGATCCCGAAGGCCTGTGCAATCTTCTCCCGAGTCGCGCGGCGCGGTTTGTTGACCGCTTCTTGCTGAGCGAAGGCCGGTTGCGAAATCCCCATGCGCTTCGCCACGTCTTCCTGAGTCAGGTTCAAATGCTCACGCCAGGCGCGGATCGGCGTGGCACCGTCGACCATGCGACTGACCACCGCGTGAGGGATCAGGTCTCGGTCACCGCGTTCAGCGAGATATTGCTCATAGGGAATCACCACGAACGCCGGTTTACCGTCCGGCCCATTGATGATTTGTACGTCAGTAGGTACGGTCGTCACGTTTTTTGACCTCTTGAGTGCTGATGACCTGGATCGAACCGTCCCAATCGAACAGGACTCGGTAGTGACCGACCCGTAGGCGATATCCGTAATCGTGGAGGCTCAATGCCTTGACGTTGATCACGTCGGGCATGCGTTCCAGGCAGGTCACGGCATCGCGGATCTGAGTCCGGTGCAGGGCGTGTACTCTGAGTAATTGCTTGACCGCTTTGCGGGTCCAGTAGATTTCATTCATGGATGTTAATAAGTCTTCCATAAGGTTTGCAAATAAAAACTTATGTAATCATAAGTTTTCGTTGGCGCTTTCCCTGCGCCTTCCTCACAAACCCTAGGTCTGCAACCCAGCCGCTGTGCTCGCAAACAGTTGCTGGATGTGAACCGCTCTCGTTATTCTGCTGAACCCTTTCTTTGATCCTGGGTGATCGAACAAGGCACTGGCCGTACCTGAGCCGCTTCCCGGAATGTAGTGTTGATAACGGATCAGATGCGATGAATGCACAGCTCGACTTCGGCCCGATCAAGGCCGTGATTTTCGATATGGATGGTTTGTTGCTCGACACCGAGGGCATATACACCGAGGTCACGTCGATCATTGCCCAGCGCTATGGCCGAACCTTCGACTGGAGCGTCAAGCAGAACATCATCGGCCGTGGCGCGGCGGACCTGGCGCGCTACATTGTCGAAGCGCTGGACCTGCCGATCACCGCCGAGGAGTTCCTGGTGGTTCGCGAGCCCTTGATGCGCGAGCGCTTTCCCCGTGCGCTGGCGATGCCGGGCGCCGAGGCGTTGGTGCGCCACCTCAAGGCCAACAACATTCCGATTGCTGTGGGCACCAGTTCGTCACGCGAGTCGTTCGGTCAGAAAACCACCCTGCATGGCGAGTGGTTTGCGCTGTTCGACACCATCGTCACGGCCGACGACCCGCAAGTAGGTGCTGCCAAACCGGCGCCGGACATTTTCCTGGTGGCGGCGCAACGCCTGGGCGTGGCGCCTGCGGACTGCCTGGTGTTCGAGGACTCACCGTTCGGCGTCACGGCGGCGAAAGCGGCGGGGATGACCGCGATTGCGGTGCCTGATGCGGCGATGGCGGATGAAAAATATGCACATGCCGATCGGATACTTCGCTCGTTGAAGGCGTTCCAGCCAGGTGCGTGCGGTCTGCCGGTGCTGGCGCTGGCGTAACCCGCCACCCGTCCAGCCCACACAAAAACGCCGGGCAACCTGATCAAAGGTTGCCCGGCGTTTTTGTATGGCCGGGAATCAGGCGCCAAAGCCACCGTCGATGGTCAGGCTGGCGCCGGTGATGTAACCGGCTTCCGGCCCGGCGAGGTAGGCCACGAAACTGGCGATTTCTTCGACCTTGCCATAACGGCCGACCGCCATGTAGCCCATCAGGGTTTCGGCAAAGTCGCTGTCGGCGGGGTTCATGTCGGTGTCCACCGGGCCGGGTTGCACGTTGTTGATGGTGATGCCTCGCGGGCCGAGGTCGCGGGCCAGGCCTTTGGTCAGGCCCACCAGCGCGGCTTTGCTCATGGCGTATGGACCGCCACCGGCGAAGGGCATGCGGTCGGCGTTGGTGCTGCCGATGTTGATGATTCGACCGCCCTCGGTCATGTGTCTGGCCGCTTCCTGAGTGGCGATGAACACACTGCGAACGTTGATTGCCAGCGTTTGGTCGAAGTCTTCCAGTGTGAAGTCTTCCAAGGGGGCGACGGCCAGCACGCCGGCGTTGTTGACGAGGATATCGAGCCGGCCAAAGGCTTCGACGGTGCTTGCGACAGCGCTGCGGATGGCCACGGCGTCGGCGCTGTCGGCCTTGATCGCCAGGGCCTTGCCGCCGCTGGCAGTGATGCTGTATTGGAGTGCTTCGGCCTTGATGGTGGAACTGACATAGGTGAAGGCAACCGCCGCGCCCTGGGCTGCCAGGCGTTTGACGATGGCGGCGCCGATACCGCGTGAGCCGCCCTGAACGAGCGCTACTTTGCCGCTGAGGTTTTGTGTGGTCATGCTGTTCTCCAGGTGTGCAAGGCAGGCCGCCTTGGGGGTGGAGTCGAGTATCGACCTCGGGTTGCCGGCTGAGTAGAGGGTGATTGCTATAGTCTGTGTAAACCAGAAGTTGATAGTGGCGACGATGGAAACCTTCAGCAGTATCGAATGTTTTGTGCGCAGCGCCGAGGTCGGCAGTTTTGCCGAGGCGGCGCGCCGCTTGAGCCTGACTCCCGCAGCGGTAGGCAAAAGTGTCGCCAAACTGGAAGCGCGCCTGGGTGTGCGACTGTTCCAGCGCAGCACGCGTAGCCTGACCCTGACGGAGGCCGGTCAGTTGTTTCTGAGCGAAGTCAGCGCAAGCCTGCACACGATCCAGAACGCGGTGGCCAACCTGGCCAGTGCCGAAGGGCAACCTGCTGGCACCCTGAAAGTCAGCATGGGCACGGTGTTCGGGCGGTTGTACGTGGTGCCGTTGCTGGGGGAGTTTTTGCGGCGTTTTCCGGCCATCAACCCGGATTGGCATTTTGATAACCGTCAGGTTGACCTGATAGGCCAAGGATTCGATGCGGCGATTGGCGGTGGTTTCGAGTTGCCCCAAGGGGTGGTAGCGCGCAAATTGACGCCGGCCCATCGCGTGCTCGTTGCATCGGCTGAGTACCTGGCACAGCGTGAGGCGATTCTGACGCCGGATGACCTGCGTCACTGCGATGGCATCCTGATCCGCTCACCGCAAACCGGCCGCGTGCGTTCCTGGCAGTTGACGAGCCGACGTCAGGAGCACAGCCCTTTGAGCCTCAAAGCGCGGATGACCCTGAGTGATTCTGACGCCGCTTGCGCTACGGCGGCGCAAGGCTTGGGCATCGCGCTGGTGAGCATGCCGTTCGCCGTCAGCTACCTGAAGGCTGGCACGTTGCAGCGTGTGTTGGCGGACTGGTACGTCGACGATGGCAATATTTCGATTTATTACGCCGAGCACAAGCTGCTGCCCGGCAAGACCCGGGCTTTCGTCGACTTCATCATCGAGCAGTTTGCCGAGCAGCAGTGGGCGCGGCGTTTCAGCGCGATATGAGCGGGGGCATCAGCCTTTGCTGATGATGTTCCCGGCATGCAGCCCACATTCTTTTTGCGTGGCTTCTTCCCACCACCAGCGGCCTTCGCGTTCGTGCTGGTTCGGCAGTACAGGGCGGGTGCAGGGTTCGCAACCGATGCTGATGAAGCCGCGTTCGTGCAAGCTGTTGTACGGTAACTCCAGCATGCGGATGTAGCCCCAGATCTCTTCACTGGTCATTTGTGCCAGCGGGTTGAACTTGTACAGCGGGCGCTCGGGTGTCGAGAACGCACCGTCGATTTCCAGTACCGCGACCTGGCTACGGGTGCCCGGGCTCTGGTCGCGGCGCTGGCCGGTCGCCCAGGCGCGGACGGTGGAGAGTTTGCGGCGCAGCGGTTCGATCTTGCGGATTCCACAGCATTCGCCGTGGCCATCCTTGTAGAAGCTGAACAGACCCTTTTCCTTGACGAACGGTTCGAGCTTGCTTTGGTCCGGCGAGACCAGTTCGATCTGGATCTTGTAGTGCTCGCGCACCTGTTCGATGAAACGATAGGTTTCCGGGTGCAGGCGGCCGGTGTCGAGGCTGAAGACCTTGACGTTCTTGTTGAGCTTCCAGGCCATGTCCACCAGCACCACGTCTTCAGCGCCGCTGAAGGAAATCCACAGGTCATCGCCGAACTCGGCAAAGGCCAGTTTGAGAATGTCCTGGGCGGATTTGTTGGCATAGGTCGCGGCGAGTTCAGCGACGTCGAACGATGGGCTCATCAGGGCGGTTTCCTACAGGTCGGTGGCGCTGGGCGCTCTATATATGGCAGATGGTAACAAAATCCTGTGGCGGCTGGCGCGCTCCTCTGCGTTGCGCTACCCGGTATGACTCGCTAGAGTTCGGCAGTCCTTTATTCGAACAATATCAATAGGAGCGTCGTGTGGAGATTGCCTGCCTTGATCTGGAAGGGGTACTGGTCCCGGAAATCTGGATCGCCTTTGCTGATAAAACCGGGATTGAATCCCTCAGGGTTACCACCCGCGAGATTCCCGATTACGACGTGCTGATGAAACAGCGCCTGCGCATTCTCGACGAGCAGGGTCTCAAGCTTGCCGACATCCAGGAAGTGATCGCCACGCTCAAACCGCTGGACGGCGCCATCGAGTTCGTCAACTGGCTGCGTGAACGGTTTCAGGTGGTGATTCTATCGGACACGTTTTATGAGTTCTCCCAGCCGCTGATGCGTCAGTTGGGGTTCCCGACCTTGTTGTGCCATCGGCTGGTGACGGACGAGGCGGGGCGGGTGACGGGTTATCAACTGCGTCAGAAAGATCCCAAGCGCCAGTCGGTGCTGGCGTTCAAGAGTCTCTACTATCGGGTGATCGCGGCCGGTGATTCGTACAACGACACCAGCATGCTGGGCGAGGCGGATGTCGGGATTCTGTTCCACGCGCCGGACAACGTGATCCGTGAGTTCCCGCAGTTCCCGGCTGTGCACAGCTTTGCCGAACTGAAACAGGAGTTCCTCAAGGCTTCGAACCGGAATTTGAGCTTGTAAACCCAATCCTGTGGCGAGGGCGCAAGCTCCCGCCCGGTTGCGAAGCAGTCGTAAAGACTTTGGGGGCGCTTCGCACCCCAGCGGGAGCAAGCACCCTCGCCACAAAAAGCTAGAGGTTCTGCAGGGTTTCGAGCAGTACCTTCACCTTGGTGATGGACTCTTGATACTCAGACTGCCATTCAGAATCTGCGACGATCCCGCCACCGCCCCAGCAGCAGACCTGTCCGTCCTTGACCAGCAGGCTACGGATGGCGATCGAGCTGTCCATTTCCCCGCGCACGTCCAGGTACAGCAACGAACCGCAGTACAAGCCACGACGTGTCGGCTCCAGCTCGTCGATGATCTGCATGGCGCGGATTTTCGGCGCGCCGGTGATCGACCCACCGGGGAAGCTGCCGGCGATCAGGTCCAGGGCATCCTTATCGTCAGCCAGCTCGCCGGTCACGCTGCTCACCAGATGGTGCACGTTCGGGTAGCTTTCCAGGCTGAACAGTTCGGGCACTTTCACTGAGCCGATCCGGCACGTGCGGCCCATGTCATTGCGCAGCAAGTCGACGATCATCAGGTTTTCCGCCCGATCCTTGGGGCTGGCCAACAGTTCTGCGGCGTTGGCGGCGTCTTCGGCCGCATCACGGCCGCGAGGGCGGGTGCCTTTGATCGGACGGGTTTCGACGTGGCCGTCGCTGATCTTGACGAAGCGCTCTGGCGACAGGCTCAGTACTGCGCCGCCGTCGGGCAGGTTCTGGAAACCGGAGAAAGGTGTCGGGCATGCGGCCCGCAACGCGCAATAGGCTGTCCATGGATCGCCTTCGCATTCGGCACGAAAGCGCTGCGCGAAGTTGACCTGGTAGCAGTCGCCGGCCTGGATGTACTGCTGAATGCGCTCCAGCGCGCGCTGATAGTCGCTGGCGCTGAGGTCGGCACGCATGGGGCCGTTGAGCGTGAAGGCTTCAGGCGCGACCGATACCGGATGGCTGAACACCTCGATGAGGCGCCCGCGCTCGCTCTCGGCCACGCTCGGATGGAACACCAGTTGGCTGGTGCCATTCTGGTGATCGCTGACCAGTGCCCAGTCATACAGTCCAAATCGGGCGTCGGGCAGGTGCAGATCATCGCGGGCCTGGGTGGGCAGGGCCTCCAGATGGCGGCCAAAGTCGTAACTGAGGTAGCCGATCAAGCCGCCGACAAAAGGTAATTCGTAGGGAGCTGGCAGCCTTGCCGTACCCAGTCGAGCGAGGTTGTCCCGCAGGCGTTGCAGGAACGCTGTGCCATTTTCCTCTGGCGCCACCGCCAGCGTGGCCAGCGGCCAGGCGCTGAGCAGGTCGTAACGCCCCCGGTCGGCAGTGGGCCGGCCGCTGTCGAGCAGCACTGCGCCCGGGGCGTGACGGATCGCCGCGAAGTATTCGGCGGGATTGGCGTGGTAAGGCAGCGGGTGTACAGAGCAAGTCAACATGAGCGGTGAGTATCATCCTTGAGACGGGGTGGCGATTGTAGTTCCCCGCAGGATTTGCTCCTAGAGGGCACGGCGGCGAATGGCGGTTTAGCGGCAAGGCTGGTGGCATTACTGCTGGAAATGGCGCCATCGCGGGCGAACCTCACCCCGTCACCGGGAGGGCGTGGCCGAAGCATCACGTGGGGGCGAGGTGTGTTCATGAGGGTAGCGACTCGTCCTGAGTCAGCCCTCGACCGCTGGAATGTGCCCGAACAACGCTTGGGCAAACTCGACGCGTTCTTGCGGGGTTTCCTTGATGCCTCTGGCCTTGAGCTCTGCCAGCCGGGCTTCGACGGCGTGGGTGCGCAAGGTCAGGCCGCAATCGTTGGCGATCTGAATGTTCAACCCCGGTCGGGCGTTGAGTTCCAGAATCAGCGGGCCCTTGTCCTGGTCCAGCACCATGTCCACGCCGATGTAGCCCAGGCCGCACAGTTCATAGCAGCCGGCCGCGAGCTTCATGAAACCGTCCCAATAGGGCAGTTGCACACCGTCCACCGCGTTGGTGGTGTCGGGGTGCTTGCTGATGAAGTTGTTCAGCCAGGTGCCGCGCAGGGTCAGGCCGGTCGCGAGATCGACTCCCACGCCGATGGCACCCTGGTGCAGGTTGGCCTTGCCGCTCGACTGACGGGTCGGCAAGCGCAACATGGCCATGACCGGGTAGCCCATCAGTACGATGATGCGGATGTCCGGCACGCCTTCGTAACTGATGCTTTTGAAGATCTGGTCCGGGGTCACGCGGTATTCGATCAGTGCACGGTCGCGGTGGCCGCCCAGCGAGTACAGGCCGGTGAGGATGCTGGAAATCTGATGTTCGAGTTCCTCATGGCTGAGGATTTTGCCCGACACCGTGCGATAGCGGCCTTCGAAACGGTCGGCAATCACCACAATGCCGTCACCGCCCGCGCCTTGGGCCGGTTTGATCACGAAGTCGTTGCGCCCGCCAATGATCTGGTCGAGTTTGTCGATTTCCTTCTCGGTGGAGATCACCCCATACATTTCCGGTACGTGGATGCCGGCCTTGATCGCCCGTTCCTTGGTGATGATCTTGTCATCGACAATCGGGTACAGGCTGCGTTTGTTGTACTTGAGCACATAGTCGGCGTTACGCCGGTTGATGCCCATGACACCCTTGGCCTCCAGGGCCTTCCATGTCTTCCATAAACCGAACATTACGAGTCAGCCTTCACGAAGGCTTTGAAACGCATCAGCTCGGTCAGGCGGTAGCCGCGATAGCGACCCATGGCCAGCATGAAGCCCACCAGAATCAGCAGCACCGCCGGGAAGGTGAACACGAAGTAGATCAGTTCCGGCACGCTCATGATCAGGTGGGCCAGGGAGGCGGCGAACAGCGTGCCGATGGCGACCTTCAGCGCGTGGCCCGAGCCACGTTCTTCCCAGGTGATCGACAGGCGTTCGATGGTCATGGTCAGAATCACCATCGGGAACAGCGCCACCGACAAGCCGCGCTCCAGGCCCAGTTTGTGGCTGAACAGGCTGATGGCTGCAATCAGCACCACCACGAAGGTCAGCACCACCGACAGGCGGGGCAGCATTTGCAATTTCAGGTGTTCAAGGTAGGAGCGTAATGACAGCCCCAGCGCAGTGATCACCGTAAACAGCGCGATGCCGAAGCCCAGTTGGGTTTCGCGGAAGGCCAGGGCGATCAGCACCGGTGTAAAGGTACCCAGCGTCTGCAGCCCGATCAGGTTGCGCAGGATCAGGATCACCAGCACGCCAATCGGGATCATCACCATGATCATGAAGGTTTGCTGGGTTTCCAGCGGCAAGCCGTACAGCGAGTATTCGAGGAAGTTGGCGTCGGTGTTTTCGTCGGTCAGCTTGGCCAGGCGAATGGCGTTCATTTCGCTGTTGTTGAGGCTGAACGTGACGTTGGCTTTCTTGCCGCCATCGACGGTGATCAGGTTGTCATCGCCGGTCCACCACAGCAGACGGTCGGTCGGCAGGCCTTGTTCGCCGGTTTCCGGGTTGAAGTACAGCCAGTCAGTGCCGTTGAAGCTGCGTAGCCACAGCTCAGGGGTTTGGGGCTGGTCGGCCACCAGGCGAATGGTGTGGACCTTTTCCATCGGCACATGGGCAATGGACAGCAGCAACTCGACGATTTTCGCCTTGTGCGCTGGCGACGGATCGCCCGCCAGGAGCATTTTGGCGTTGTCGTCGTTGGTGTTGTTGACCCGCTTGATGGCTTCGCTGATGAAGGTTTCAACGTCTGCCGAGTGCTGGCGAATCGGCGCGAGCAGGGCTTCGGCGGCGACTTTTTCCGGGCCTTCGACCGCGATGCTGTCGCGGAAGGTCGGGCCTTTGATCTTGGATTTCTCACCGGTGTAGCGCTTGGTCAGCACCAGGCGGTAATACAGCGTCTGATTGCCTTTGGCCCGGCGTGCCGACCAGGTGACCTTGCGGTTGCCGTCGACACGGTTTACGGCCACGCCGTAATTGTTGGAGATGAAGCTCTCGTTGAGGCTGACATAGTCACGGCTCAGCGGCGGCACGAACATCTGGATCTTGACCGGGTCTTTGGCACTGGCGACGAACTCGACCTTGGCGTCGATGTTCCACAGGTCGTCGGTGGCGTCTTCGGTGACCGGGATGCCGAGCACGAAAATCTGATAGGCCGTGACTGAAATACCCAGCACCACCAGGATGGCGATCAGGATTTTCAGATGAAGGGTAAGAGAGCGCATGGGTATTACTCTGCGGTATGAGCGTCGGTGGCGCAGGCGGGTTTGCCAGCAGCGTATTTAAGACTGGGGTCGACCAGCGCATCGAAGCGTTTCAGGGCTTCGGAGCCGATCAATAACGGGTATTGGAATGCACTTCGGTCAGTCAGGTTCACTTCAATGCTGCGCATCGCCGTGCCCATGCAAATCTCCAGTTCGATCACCGGGCGGGCCGTGTACTTTTTACCTTCCTCGGGATCGAAGTCGCCGGCGCGGCGCTTGATCTTGCTGACTCGCGCCAAAGGGCGTTCGATCGGGTGCGAGTGGGCGGTGTCGATGGCCAGATAGAAGCGCACCCAGGATTCGCCGTTGCGTTTGAAACGCTTGATGTCGCGGGCGCTGAGGGACGCGGTTTTGGCCCCGGTGTCGAGCTTGGCGGCAACTTCCAGGTCAATGCCGGCCAGTTGCGCGTACTCATTGAGGCCGTACACGGTCTTTTCGCCCGCCATCGCAAGGGCCGGGAGGCAAAGTAGCCACAGCAGTAGGGGGAAGGGCTTGAGTCTCATAAATCCTGGCGCGTTGCCGTCCGTTCTTCAGTTCAAGGCACTGGCATCGCTGCGCAAGCTCCCTCGTAGGCCTGCCTTATAAAAGGTCTCAGGCAAATGCGGGCGGCATTCTAGCACGGTGGTTTTATGGCGCCAGCGCCGGGGGTGCCCTTTACTCAGGGTTTACCTGTGACGGTTATTAGACGATTGTCGACAATAGCTATATTTCCTTTGACTGATGGCGTGCTATTGGCTAATTTTTGCGGCATTAGCTTTCAAGGTGTCGACAATATGCTGGATCAACTCGATCCCCCGGTCCTGGCTCAGGACGACACGGAGACCCTCTCCGAGCACGTCTTTCGGCGCATCCAGGCGGCCATAGTCAAGGGCGAGATCGCCCCGGGCAGCAAGATTTCCGAGCCGGAACTGGCACGCACCTACGGTATCAGTCGCGGGCCGCTGCGTGAGGCGATCCATCGCCTGGAAGGCCAGCGCTTGCTGGTTCGCGTTCCTCATGTCGGTGCCCGTGTGGTGTCGCTGAGCCACGCAGAACTGCTGGAACTCTACGAAATCCGCGAATCCCTGGAAGGCATGGCCTGCCGTTTGGCGGCCGAACGCATGACCACCGAAGAAATCGACGAACTGCGCCGGGTCCTCGAAACCCATGAGCGCGACGCCGCGTTTCAGGCAGGCGTCGGTTACTACCAGCAGGAAGGCGATTTCGACTTTCACTACCGGATCATCCAGGGCAGCGGCAACCGCACGCTGACGCAAATGCTCTGCGGCGAGCTCTATCAACTGGTGCGCATGTACCGCATCCAGTTTTCCGCCACGCCCAATCGGCCGCGCCAGGCGTTTGCCGAGCACCACCGGATTCTCGATGCCATCGCCGACCGTGACGGTGAATTGGCCGAGTTGTTGATGCGTCGTCACATCGGCGCTTCAAAACGCAATATCGCCCGTCACTATCAGGACGGCGCCCATCAGACAGCCACTCCACGAGGTGAGTCATGAGTTCCAACAAGAGCACACCAGGTCAGCGTTTCCGCGATGCGGTTGCCAGCGAGCAACCTTTGCAGGTGGTCGGCGCGATCAACGCCAACCACGCGCTGCTGGCCAAGCGCGCCGGTTTCAAGGCTATCTATCTGTCCGGTGGCGGGGTCGCTGCCGGTTCTCTTGGCGTCCCGGACCTGGGCATTACCGGTCTGGATGACGTGTTGACCGACGTGCGCCGCATCACTGACGTCTGCGACCTGCCGCTGCTGGTGGACGTGGACACCGGTTTCGGCTCCTCGGCGTTCAACGTGGCGCGCACCGTCAAGTCGATGATCAAGTTCGGCGCGGCGGCGATTCACATTGAAGACCAGGTTGGCGCCAAGCGCTGCGGTCACCGTCCGAACAAAGAAATCGTGTCCCAGCAGGAAATGGTCGATCGCATCAAGGCCGCTGTCGATGCGCGCACTGATGACAGCTTCGTGATCATGGCCCGTACCGATGCCCTGGCAGTGGAAGGCCTGGAGTCTGCCCTGGATCGCGCCGCAGCCTGCATCGAGGCCGGCGCCGATATGGTGTTCCCGGAAGCCATTACCGAGCTGGAGATGTACAAGTTGTTCGCCAGCCGCGTCAAAGCGCCGATCCTGGCCAACATCACCGAGTTCGGCGCGACACCGCTGTACACCGTCGAGCAATTGAAAGCCGCCGATGTTTCGCTGGTGCTGTACCCGTTGTCGGCCTTCCGGGCGATGAACAAAGCCGCAGAAAACGTTTACACCGCGATCCGCCGCGACGGCACGCAACAGAACGTCATCGACACCATGCAGACTCGCATGGAGCTGTACGACCGCATCGATTACCACACCTTCGAGCAGAAGCTCGATGCGTTGTTTGCTCAGAAAAAGAGCTGATCGGCAACCCCGGATCAGTCGTTTAGAAGTTGCCGATTCCCTAACAAATTCAAGATTGGAGAGAGCAATGGCCGAAGCAAAAGTATTGAGTGGCGCCGGGCTGCGTGGCCAGGTCGCCGGGCAAACCGCCTTGTCCACCGTGGGGCAGGAAGGCGCAGGCCTGACGTATCGTGGCTATGACGTTCGCGAACTGGCCGCCGAAGCACGTTTCGAAGAAGTGGCGTACCTGTTGCTGTACGGCACGCTGCCGAATCAGTCGCAACTGGCCAACTACATGGACAAACTGGGTCAACTGCGGGACTTGCCGCAAGCGCTGAAAGAAGTGCTGGAGCGCATTCCTGCCGACGCCCACCCGATGGACGTGATGCGCACCGGTTGCTCGTTCCTGGGCAACCTGGAACCGGAGAAAAGCTTCGCCGAGCAGCACGATGCCACCGACCGGCTGCTGGCTGCGTTCCCGGCGATCATGTGCTACTGGTATCGCTTCAGCCATGAGGGCAAGCGCATCCACTGCGTGACCGACGAACCGTCCATCGGCGGGCATTTCCTGCACTTGCTGCATGACAAGAAGCCGAGCGAGTTGCACATCAAGGTCATGAACGTTTCGCTGATCCTCTACGCGGAACACGAGTTCAATGCGTCGACCTTTACCGCCCGCGTGTGTGCGTCGACCTTGTCCGACCTGTTTTCCTGCGTGACCGCCGCGATTGGCTCCCTGCGCGGTCCGCTGCACGGCGGCGCCAACGAAGCGGCGATGGAAATGATCGAGCGCTTCGCCTCGCCGGAGGACGCCATCGAGGGCACCCTCGGCATGCTGGCGCGCAAAGACAAGATCATGGGCTTCGGTCACGCGATCTACAAAGACAACGACCCGCGCAATGAAGTGATCAAGGGCTGGTCGAAAAAACTGGCTGACGAAGTGGGCGACAAGGTGTTGTTCCCGGTCTCGGAAGCCATCGACAAAACCATGTGGGAACAGAAAAAACTGTTCCCCAACGCCGACTTCTACCATGCCTCGGCGTACCACTTCATGGGCATCCCGACCAAGCTGTTCACGCCGATTTTCGTCTGCTCGCGCCTGACCGGCTGGGCGGCGCATGTGTTCGAACAGCGTGCCAACAACCGCATCATCCGCCCGAGCGCCGAGTACATCGGCGTCGAACAGCGCAAGTTCGTGCCAATCGAACAACGCTGAATGGTGGGGCCTGAAAGGCGCTGATTTTTTATGTGGTAATCGGACCCTGTGGGAGCGGGCTTGCTCGCGAAGACGGACTGACATTCAACATGGATGTCGACTGACACACCGCTTTCGCGAGCAAGCCTGCTCCCACATTTAAAGGCATTCCAGCCACAGACCAGTGCCAGGCCCCACCTTTTGAAACTACCGTGACCGAGTCCTGACGATGAACACAGAATTTCGCAAACCGCTGCCCGGTACCCATCTGGATTATTACGACGTCCGTGAGGCGGTCGATGCTATCCAGGCTGGCGCCTACGACACGCTGCCGTACACCTCGCGCGTGCTGGCGGAAAACCTGGTGCGTCGCTGCGATCCGGCGACCCTGACCGATTCCCTGAAACAACTGATCGAGCGCAAGCGCGATCTCGACTTTCCGTGGTTCCCGGCCCGCGTGGTCTGCCACGACATTCTGGGCCAGACCGCGCTGGTGGACCTCGCCGGCCTGCGTGACGCCATTGCCCTGCAAGGCGGCGACCCGGCGCAAGTCAACCCGGTGGTGCCGACCCAACTGATTGTCGATCACTCCCTGGCCGTGGAGTGCGGCGGTTTCGATCCTGATGCGTTCACCAAGAACCGCGCCATCGAAGATCGACGCAACGAAGACCGTTTCCACTTCATCGAGTGGACCAAGAAGGCCTTCAAGAACGTCGACGTGATTCCGCCGGGCAACGGGATCATGCACCAGATCAACCTGGAGAAAATGTCACCGGTGATTCAGGTGCGCGATGGCGTGGCGTTCCCCGACACGTGCGTCGGCACTGACAGCCACACCCCGCACGTGGATGCCTTGGGCGTGATCGCCATTGGTGTCGGCGGCCTCGAAGCTGAAAGCGTGATGCTCGGCCGCGCCTCCTGGATGCGCCTGCCGGAAAGCGTCGGCGTCGAACTGACCGGCAAGCTGCAACCGGGCATCACCGCCACCGACATGGTGCTGGCGCTGACCGAGTTCCTGCGCCAGCAGAAAGTCGTCGGTGCCTGGCTGGAATTTTTCGGTGAAGGGGCATCAAAACTGACGCTGGGCGACCGCGCGACCATTTCCAACATGGCCCCGGAATACGGCGCCACCGCTGCGATGTTCTACATCGACCGGCAGACCATCGACTACCTGAAACTCACGGGCCGTGAAGACCAGCAAGTGCAATTGGTAGAGCTGTACGCCAAGCAGTCCGGCCTGTGGGCCGACAGCCTGAAAAACGCCGAATACGAGCGTGGGCTGAGCTTCGATCTGTCCTCGGTGGTGCGCAACATGGCAGGCCCGAGCAACCCTCATGCACGGGTGGCGACCACCGACCTCGCGGCCAAGGGCATTGCCGGTCAGTGGGACGATGTGCCGGGGCAAATGCCCGATGGCGCGGTGATCATTGCCGCCATCACCAGTTGCACCAACACCAGCAACCCGCGCAACGTCATCGCCGCGGGCCTGATGGCGCGCAACGCCAACAAACTGGGGCTGACCCGCAAGCCGTGGGTCAAGTCCTCGCTGGCACCGGGTTCGAAAACCGTTGCGCTGTACCTCGATGAAGCTGGCCTGACCCAAGAGCTGGAACAACTGGGTTTTGGCGTGGTGGCGTTCGCGTGCACCACGTGCAACGGCATGTCTGGCGCACTCGACCCGGCGATCCAGCAGGAAATCATCGACCGCGATCTGTACGCCACGGCCGTACTGTCGGGTAACCGCAACTTCGACGGCCGTATCCACCCGTACGCCAAGCAGGCGTTCCTCGCGTCGCCGCCGCTGGTGGTGGCTTATGCGATTGCCGGGACCATCCGTTTCGACATCGAAAAGGACGTGCTGGGCCTGACGGCTGACGGCCAGGAAATCCGCCTCAAGGACATCTGGCCAAGCGATGAGGAAATCGACGCGGTGGTCAAGGCGTCGGTCAAGCCGGAGCAGTTCCGCCAGGTCTACATCCCGATGTTCGCCATCCACGAAGACACCGGCCCGAAAGTCGAGCCGCTGTACGACTGGCGTGAAATGAGCACCTACATTCGCCGTCCGCCGTACTGGGAAGGTGCGCTGGCCGGAGCGCGTCCGCTCAAGGGCATGCGCCCGCTGGCGGTGCTGCCGGACAACATCACCACCGATCACCTGTCGCCGTCCAACGCGATCATGCTCGACAGCGCCGCAGGCGAGTACCTGGCGAAAATGGGCCTGCCGGAAGAGGACTTCAACTCTTACGCGACTCATAGGGGCGATCATCTCACTGCGCAGCGTGCGACTTTCGCCAACCCGAAACTGTTCAACGAAATGGTCCTGGAAAACGGCAAGGTCAAGCAGGGTTCGCTCGCTCGCGTGGAGCCGGAAGGCCAGGTCAAACGCATGTGGGAAGCCATCGAAACCTATATGGAGCGCAAGCAGCCGCTGATCATTATTGCCGGTGCCGATTACGGTCAGGGGTCGTCCCGTGACTGGGCGGCCAAGGGCGTACGCCTGGCCGGTGTCGAGGCCATCGCTGCCGAAGGGTTTGAGCGTATCCACCGCACCAACCTGGTGGGCATGGGCGTGTTGCCGCTGGAGTTCAAGCCGGGCACTGACCGCAAGACCCTGGGCATCGACGGCACTGAAACCTTTGACGTGGTGGGCGAGCGTACGCCGCGTACCACGCTGACCCTGGTTATCACCCGCAAAAATGGCGAACAACTGTCGGTGCCGGTCACTTGCCGCCTGGACACCGCCGAAGAAGTCTTGATTTACGAGGCGGGCGGTGTGTTGCAACGTTTCGCCCAGGACTTCCTTGAATCGGCAGTTGCCGTTTAACACGACGCGCCGCGCGGGGCTTCAAGCCCCGCGCTGGCCAATGAGGACACTCCATGGCCCACATACCCCAGATCAAGATTCCTGCCACCTACATGCGTGGCGGCACCAGCAAAGGCGTGTTTTTCAGCCTGCAGGATTTGCCTGAAACGGCGCAGGTTCCAGGCTCGGCCCGCGATGCGCTGCTGTTGCGGGTGATCGGCAGCCCCGACCCGTATGAAAAGCAAATCGACGGCATGGGCGCGGCGACGTCCAGCACCAGCAAAACGGTGATCCTGTCCAAGAGCCTCAAGGCGGATCACGATGTGGATTACCTGTTCGGCCAGGTCTCCATCGACAAGCCTTTTGTCGACTGGAGCGGCAACTGCGGCAACCTCTCGGCGGCGGTTGGCTCGTTTGCCATCAGCAGCGGTCTGGTTGATGCCGGTCGCATTCCGCACAACGGCGTGGCCGTGGTGCGTATCTGGCAGGCCAACATCGGCAAGACCATCATCGCCCACGTGCCGGTCACCGACGGCGCGGTGCAGGAAACCGGTGATTTCGAACTCGATGGCGTGACCTTTCCGGCGGCCGAAGTGCAGCTCGAATTCATCAATCCAGCGGCGGAAGAGGAGGGCGCGGGCGGTTCGATGTTCCCCACCGGCAACCTGGTCGATGACCTGGAAGTGCCCGGTCTTGGAGCCCTCAAGGTGACCATGATCAACGCCGGCATCCCGACGATTTTCGTCAACGCGCAGGCGATCGGCTACACCGGCACCGAGTTGCAGGGCGATATCAACAGCGACCCGAAAGCGCTGGCGATGTTTGAAAGCATCCGGGCGCACGGTGCATTGCGCATGGGCCTGATTGCCAGTCTCGATGAAGCGGCCAAGCGTCAGCACACACCGAAGGTGGCATTCGTTGCGCGGCCGGCCGATTACGTTTCCTCCAGCGGTAAACCGGTGGCGGCAAACGATATCGACCTGTTGGTGCGCGCCATGTCCATGGGCAAGTTGCACCACGCGATGATGGGCACGGCGGCCGTGGCCATCGGCACGGCGGCGGCCATTAACGGCACGCTGGTAAACCTGGCGGCGGGCGGCCATCCACGTAGCGCGGTGCGCTTCGGGCACCCGTCGGGCACCTTGCGCGTCGGTGCCGAGGCCCATCAGGTCGACGGTGACTGGACCGTGACCAAGGCCATCATGAGCCGCAGTGCGCGGGTGTTGATGGAAGGCTGGGTGCGTGTGCCGGGTGATGTGTTCTGATCCCGACACAAAGCTAATGTGGGAGCGGGCTTGCTCGCGAAAGCGGTGGGGCAGTCAACATCAATGTTGGATGTCAGTCAGCCTTCGCGAGCAAGCCCGCTCCCACATTTGATCCCGTTCCTACAATAAGAAAGCAGTAACCGACTGAGATTGATCCTGAACCGAGGTCCCATTTACGAACCACTGCCAGAGTGAATCGAACATGAGTGCCAACGTTGACCTGAACAACCGCCCTGACTACGACCGCGTCCTGCAAGACATTGCCGACTACGTCCTGAACTTCAAGATCGAATCCCCCGAGGCCCTCGACACGGCCCGCCATTGCCTGATGGACACCCTCGGCTGCGGCCTGCTGGCCCTGCGTTTCCCCGAGTGCACCAAGCACCTTGGGCCCATTGTCGAAGGCACGGTCGTACCCTTTGGAGCCCGGGTTCCTGGCACAAGTTTTCGCCTCGATCCAGTCAAGGCAGCATGGGACATCGGCTGCATCGTTCGCTGGCTCGACTACAACGACACCTGGCTCGCCGCCGAGTGGGGGCATCCATCTGACAACCTGGGCGCGATTCTCGCCGTGGCCGATCACCTGTCGCAAAAACGCGTGGCCAATGGCGAGGCGCCGCTGACCGTGCGGGAGGTGTTGGATGCGATGATCATGGCTCACGAGATTCAGGGCGTGATTGCCCTGGAAAACTCCTTCAACCGGGTTGGCCTGGATCATGTGCTGCTGGTCAAGATTGCCTCGACCGCCGTCGCCGCAAAACTGATGGGCGCCAACCGCGAGCAGTTGTTGTCGGCGCTGTCCCACGGGTTTGTCGATGGCCAGGCACTGCGTACCTATCGGCATGCGCCGAACGCCGGTTCGCGTAAATCCTGGGCGGCGGGGGATGCGTCCAGCCGTGGTGTGCGCCTGGCGGATATCGCCATGCGCGGGGAAATGGGCATTCCCGGCGTGCTGACGGCCACACAGTGGGGTTTCTACGACGTGCTGTTCAGCCACACCAACAAGGACCTGGCCCTCAAGCCTGACGACAGGCGTGCTTTCAGCCTTGCGCAGCCCTACGGCACTTACGTGATGGAGAACGTGCTGTTCAAGATCAGCTTCCCGGCTGAGTTCCACGCGCAAACTGCCTGCGAAGCCGCTGTAACGCTGCACCCGCAGGTGCGCAATCGCCTGCATGAAATCGACAAAATCGTCATCACCACCCATGAGTCGGCGATCCGTATCATCTCCAAGGTCGGGCGACTGGCCAACGCTGCCGATCGCGACCACTGCCTCCAGTACATGACCGCCGTACCGCTGGCGTTCGGCAATCTGGTGGCCGAACAGTACGAAGACGAGTTTCACGCGGCGCACCCGGTCATTGATGTGCTGCGCGAGAAAATGGTTATCGTCGAAGACCCGCGCTTCACCCGCGAATACCTGGAGGCCGACAAGCGCTCGATTGCCAACGCGGTGCAGGTGTTTTTCAAGGACGGGACGAGCACCGAGCAGGTGGTGGTCGAGTACCCGATCGGCCATCGTCGCCGTCGCACCGCCGGTATCCCGTTGCTGGAAGATAAATTCAAGGCCAACCTGGCTACCCGGTTCACCGCGCAACGGTCGGCGCAGATCTTCGCCTTGTGCAAGGATCAGGCGAAGCTTGAAGCCACGCCGGTCAACCGATTCGTCGACCTCTTCGTGATCTAGTCGGACCGCGTCAGCGTTCTTCGTCGCGGCGCCAGCCTTGCTCCCGATGGCGATCTCACGGTCGCCATCGCCAGCAAACGGAACGTCTTCCGGTTCGGCTGTCAGCCTTTGAGCCACTTCTCCACCGGCAATTTGGTGATGGCAAACCCCGTCAACAGCACCGCCGAGTAGGCCATCAACTCGGACGATATCGTTTGCCCTTCGTACCAGGCGCCGATGATCACCGCGAACACCGGGAAGATGATGAACACAAAGGACAGGATGATCGGGCTCAACCGTTTGAGCAGCATGAAATACACAATGAACCCGCCGACCGACGCGACCAGCCCCAAGTAGAACAGCGCGCCCCAGGACCGCAGGCTGATGGTGTCGAACGTCGGTGCTTCGACCGCCAGCCCTGAACCCGCCAGCATCAGCCCGGCGATACCGATGGGCAGAGTGTTGTAGGTAATGACACTGATGGCGCTGCCGTGTTTTTTGGTCACCACGTAACACAGCGCATGCATGATCGCGGCGGCGAGAATCGCCAGCACGCCGAGCAATTCTGCGTGGTCCAGGTGCAACCCCTGGCTACGAATGATCATGAACAGACTGCCAAAGCCGATTGCGATACCGAGCACCTGTGAGGCGTAGATTTTTTCCCGTAGAAACACCGCCGAGAAAATCAGGATGAACACCGGCATACAACTGAACAGCAACGCGGTCAGGCCGGACGAAACGTGCATCTCGCCGTAGTTCAACAGGTAGTACGGCAGGCTGAAGTACGACAGTGTGACGAAAACGAAGAACCAGCGGCTTTCCCTGGGAAACAACAGCGGTTCCCGGCGTAGCTTCGCGAACGTCAGGAACAGTGGGAAGGCAATCAGAAAGCGCAGGCCCGCAGCGGTCAGGGGCGGCACGCTTTCGACTGCAATCTTGATCCCGAGCCACGTGGTGCCCCAACTCAGGCAAACGATGAGAAACAGTGCGCTGGTGATCAGGCCCGCCAGCCAGGTTTTGTGAGTCTTTTGCGCGGCATCGAGGGCAATGGATGCAGACATGACCGAACTCCTTTCGTGAGCGGAATTGACCTCTTTGGTGAAAAGGTCTATCCCTGATTGAACCCGTTTTCAGCACGCTATTAGGGAAGGTAATGGCTGTCAAAGTAAGTATTGCCATGGTGTCAATCCTGCGCGTCGCGCTCACGGACGGTGCGGGAATGAAGTACAAGCGGCTTGCCGATGCGGTCGAGCAGGGCATTCAGGACGGTTTGATCGAGCCGGGTTGCAAGTTGCCGCCCCATCGATTGCTGGCCGATAGCCTGGGCGTCACCGTCGGCACCATCAGCCGCGCCTACGCCGAACTGGAGCGCGTCGGGCGGGTGGTCGCCCGTGTAGGAGACGGCACTTATGTGCGTCAGCGCGGGATGGAGCGCCCGCGTGATGGTGGCTTTCGCAATGTCAGCGAAGAGCCACAGCCAGGCTTTGACATGAGCCGAAATCAGCCGATTCCCGGGCAGGAAGCGCTGCTGTTGAGCCAGGCTTTGCAAGCGCTGGCCGTTGACCCAATGGCCTTGCAGTGCATCAGCGGTTACACCGCCGAGGCTGGATTACTGCGTTATCGGGCGGCGGGTGCCCTTTGGCTGAGCCACGGGGATTTTGTTACGCAGGCTGAACAGGTCATTTGTGTCAATGGCGGTCAGCATGGGTTGCTGTGTACGTTGATGGCGCTGCTCAAGGCTGGCGATACGCTGGTGACTGAGCAACTGACCTATCCGGGGCTGATCAGCGTCGCCCGTACGCTGGGCATAAAACTCATCGGGCTGGGGATGGACGCCGAAGGGCTTTTACCCTCGGCGCTGGACGAAACCTGCCGTCACCACCGCGTAACGGCGTTGTATTGCACGCCGACGATCCAGAATCCTACGGCGGCAGTGATGTCGGCTACGCGGCGCGCGGCATTGGCGCAGGTCTGTCGTGAGCACAATCTGCTGATTATCGAGGACGAAGCTCACGCAGTGTTGGCACAGGACCGGCCGTTACCGCTGAGCTGTTTTGCACCGGAGCGTACGGTGCTGATCGGCAGCCTGAGCAAGGCTGTTTCCGCCGGATTGCGGGTCGGTTACCTGCATGCGCCACTGGCGTTGATCGGCCGGTTATCAGCGGCCGTGCGGACGAGTTGCTGGATGGCAACGCCATTGGTCATGGAACTGGCCACTTCATGGATCGAAACCGGTATCGCCCGGCAACTGTTGGGGCAGCAGGTCACGGAGATCAGCCGACGCAAAGCCTTGGTCGCCGGTCTGCTTGAAGGCCTTGAGTACACCACCCACCGCCACAGCCCGCATTTCTGGATCGAAGTGCCTGAACCCTGGCGTGCGTCGCAGGTCGAGGCTGAGCTCAAGCAGAACGGTTATCTGATTGCAACTGCCGAAGCATTCGCTGTCGGGCACGCCGCGGTACCGCAGTTTATTCGGGTGAGTGTGTGTAATACGTCTGGGGATGACAGGTTGCTGAGTGAAGGATTTGCGGCAGTAGCGAAGGCATTGGAGCAGGGCGCAGAAATCGCGTAATCGTTCATCGCGAGCAGGCTCGCCCCCACAGTTGACCGCGACCTCAAGGTAGATACGGTCCAGTGTGGGAGCGGGCTTGCTCGCGAAGGCGGTATGCCAGGCGCTGAAAACTTACTTGAAGCGCCGCTCCACGCCTTTCTCCACCAGAATCTTCGCCGAAATCTCTTCCACGGAGAAATGCGTGGAATTGATGTGCGCAATGTTCTCGCGGCGGAACAGGTTCTCGACTTCACGCACTTCGAACTCGCACTGGGCGTAGCTCGAATAACGGCTGTTGGGCTTGCGTTCATTGCGGATCGCGGTGAGGCGGTCCGGGTCGATGGTCAGGCCGAACAGCTTGTGCTGGTGGGCGCGCAGGGCGGCCGGCAGTTGCAGGCGCTCCATGTCGTCTTCGGTCAGCGGGTAGTTGGCCGCGCGAATCCCGAATTGCATGGCCATGTACAGGCAGGTCGGGGTTTTGCCGCAGCGTGACACACCCACCAGAATCAGGTCGGCCTTGTCGTAATAGTGCGTGCGGGCACCGTCGTCGTTGTCGAGGGCGAAGTTCACCGCCTCGATACGCTCCATGTAATTGGAGTTGTGGCCAATGGAGTGGGACTTGCCGACCGAATACGAGGAGTGTTCGCTCAGCTCTTGTTCCAGGGGCGCGAGGAAGGTGGAGAAGATGTCGATCATGAAACCATTGGAGGTCGCGAGGATCTCACGAATGTCCTGGTTGACGATGGTGTCGAAGATGATCGGGCGAAAGCCGTCGGTTTCAGCGGCTTTGTTGATTTGTTGTACCATGGCCCGCGCTTTATCAACGCTGTCGATATAGGGCCGTATGACTTTGCTGAAGGTAATGTTTTCGAACTGCGCCAGCAGGCTTTGACCGAGGGTTTCGGCGGTAATGCCGGTGCCGTCGGAGATAAAAAAAGCAGATCGTTTCATTTGCACCTTGGGCCTTAAGTGAGTGTCCTGTGCCACAAACGCGTACTTTTTTGGCGGCGTCTGTTGTCGCCATACTACGTTGCCGCTCCTCGCCATAGCCAGCTATGACTTGTCGCGGCGCCTTGTCAGGCAACAACAGTCACTCGCCAAAAAGGCACGCACTTGCGACACAGGACACTTTTAACGATTCTTGGATATGATAGGCGCGATTTGCCGGCCTGGAACGGCCCGCATTCTCACTTATTTTCCAGGTCCAGGCCATAACGCCGGCAAATTGCTCCCCTGAGCCGCCGGTGCCCTGAGCTTTTCCAACACAGTTAGTGGAGAGATCACCTTGGTAGAGTACGTAGTTTCCCTCGATAAGCTCGGCGTTCATGATGTAGAGCATGTGGGGGGCAAGAACGCATCCCTGGGCGAGATGATCAGTAACCTTGCGGGCGCCGGTGTATCGGTCCCGGGTGGCTTCGCCACGACGGCTCAGGCTTATCGTGATTTTCTCGAATTAAGCGGTCTGAACGACCAGATCCACGCGGCGCTCGATGCACTGGACGTCGATGACGTGAACGCCCTGGCGAAAACCGGCGCGCAAATTCGTCAGTGGATCATGGAAGCCGAGTTCCCGGAGAAGCTCAACGCCGAAATCCGCACCGCGTTCGCCGCGCTGTCGGCCGGCAACCCTGACATGGCCGTGGCCGTGCGTTCCTCGGCCACCGCCGAAGACCTGCCGGACGCCTCTTTCGCCGGCCAGCAGGAAACCTTCCTGAACATCCGTGGCGTCGAAAACGTCATCCGCGCGGCCAAGGAAGTCTTCGCTTCCCTGTTCAACGACCGTGCCATTTCCTACCGCGTGCACCAGGGCTTCGACCACAAACTGGTCGCCCTGTCTGCCGGCGTGCAGCGCATGGTGCGTTCGGAAACCGGCACCGCCGGTGTGATGTTCACCCTGGACACCGAGTCGGGTTTCCGTGACGTGGTGTTCATTACCGGCGCCTACGGCCTGGGCGAAACCGTCGTACAGGGCGCGGTGAACCCGGATGAGTTCTACGTCCACAAAGGTACGCTGGCAGCGGGTCGTCCGGCGATCCTGCGCCGCAACCTGGGCAGCAAAGCCATCAAGATGATCTACGGCGACGAAGCCAAGGCCGGTCGTTCGGTGAAGACGGTCGACGTCGACAAGGCCGAGCGCGCACGTTTCTGCCTGTCCGACGCAGAAGTCAGCGAACTGGCCAAGCAAGCAATGATCATCGAGCAGCACTACAAGTGCCCGATGGACATCGAATGGGCCAAGGATGGCGACGACGGCAAGCTGTACATCGTGCAGGCCCGTCCTGAAACAGTGAAGAGCCGCACCCAGGCCAACGTCATGGAGCGTTACCTGTTGAAAGAAACCGGCACCGTGCTGGTGGAAGGCCGCGCCATTGGCCAGCGCATCGGCGCTGGTAAAGTGCGCATCATCAAAGACGTTTCCGAGATGGACAAGGTCCAGCCGGGCGACGTGCTGGTGTCCGACATGACCGACCCGGACTGGGAGCCGGTCATGAAACGCGCCAGCGCTATCGTCACTAACCGTGGTGGGCGCACCTGCCACGCGGCGATCATTGCCCGCGAACTGGGGATTCCGGCGGTCGTTGGTTGCGGTAACGCTACCCAACTGCTGAAAGACGGCCAGGGCGTGACCGTTTCCTGTGCTGAAGGCGACACCGGTTTCATCTTCGAAGGCGAATTGGGTTTCGACGTGAAGAAAAACTCCGTCGACGCCATGCCGGAACTGCCGTTCAAAATCATGATGAACGTCGGCAACCCGGATCGCGCCTTCGACTTCGCGCAGTTGCCGAACGCCGGTGTGGGCCTGGCCCGCCTGGAGTTCATTATCAACCGCATGATCGGCGTGCACCCTAAAGCGTTGCTGAACTACGACGGCCTGCCCTCGGAAATCAAGGACAGCGTCGACAAACGCATTGCCGGTTACAACGATCCGGTCGGCTTCTACGTCGAAAAACTGGTCGAGGGCATCAGCACCCTGGCCGCCGCGTTCTGGCCGAAAAAGGTCATCGTGCGCCTGTCGGACTTCAAGTCCAACGAATACGCCAACCTGATCGGCGGCAAGCTCTACGAGCCGGAAGAAGAAAACCCGATGCTGGGCTTCCGTGGTGCGTCGCGTTACATCAGCGAGTCGTTCCGCGATTGCTTCGAACTCGAATGCCGTGCGCTCAAACGCGTGCGCAACGAGATGGGCCTGACCAACGTTGAAATCATGGTGCCGTTCGTCCGTACGTTGGGCGAAGCCAGCCAAGTGGTGGATCTGTTGGCCGAGAACGGCTTGAAGCGCGGCGAGAACGGTCTGCGCGTGATCATGATGTGCGAACTGCCTTCCAACGCGATCCTGGCCGAAGAGTTCCTGGAGTTCTTCGACGGTTTCTCCATCGGCTCCAACGACCTGACCCAGCTGACTCTGGGCCTGGACCGCGATTCCGGGATCATCGCGCACCTGTTCGATGAGCGTAATCCGGCGGTCAAGAAGCTGTTGGCCAACGCGATTCAGGCGTGTAACAAGGCCGGCAAATACATCGGTATTTGCGGTCAGGGCCCTTCGGATCACCCGGACCTGGCCAAGTGGCTGATGGAGCAGGGCATCGAAAGCGTCTCCCTGAACCCGGACTCCGTGTTGGAAACCTGGTTCTTCCTGGCAGAGGGTCAGGCTGCGGTCTGATCGGTGAAGCAAGCTCCGGTCGGCTACACTGCTGGCCGGGGCTTTAAGATTCCGTGTTCCAGGCCGGTAAAGACGTCGTCATCTGGACGGTCATTGCCAGCATGGGGCACACACTGGGCGAGCTCCTCTGGAAGCCGCCCTTTTTTTGTGCAAGAGCATTATGCAAAGCAGCAGCAATCTATTTCCTGTGGCCTTGATCAGCGCCGAGCGTCGCGGCGATCTGAGCGAGGATGTCTATCGCTTGAAACCGGGCAACAGCCCTGACAGCAGCGTCGAACTGGCGGTGACGCGTTTGGGCATGGCCGATGCGCCAGAGTCCCGTGGCGTCCCGGTGATCCTGCTTCATGGCAGTTTTTCCAATCGACGTTTCTGGTTTTCGCCCAAAGGCCTGGGCCTTGGGGCTTATCTGGCGCGTGCCGGCTATGACGTGTGGATCCCGGAAATGCGCGGTCACGGCCTGTCCCGGCGCAACCAGAACTACCGCAAAAACCGCGTCGCCGACTATGCCCGCTATGACCTTCCGGCCATCGCCGCGTTTGTGCGCGAGCAAAGCGACCAGGTGCCGCATTGGCTGGGCCATTCCCTGGGCGGCATCACCCTGGCGGCTGCATTGGGCGGGCAATACCTGGGCGAGCCTGCCGTCGCGTCGGCGGCGTTCTTCGGTACTCAGGTCAGCCGTACTTACTGGCCGTTGAAGATTCCACCGGTGGAATGGAGCGGGCGCTTCATTCTCAAGCGGTTCGCTCAACTGTCAGGTTCGCGCCTCAAGCGTGGTCCGGAGGACGAGCCGATTGGCCTGGCTCTGGAAAGCATGCGCTGGTACGGGCTGTTCGGGCGCTTCGGTGATGCCGACAAAGACTGGTGGGCCGGCCTGGCCGACGTACACGTGCCGGTGTTGGCGGTCAGTGCCAGCGGTGATCACCAGGACCCCACCTGGGCCTGTCAGAAACTGTTTGATCACATCGGCTCCGAGCACAAGCAGTTCGTTTGTCTCGGGCGCGAGCAGGGTTTCAGCGACCACTTCGGTCATGTGGAAATGCTGATCAGCAAAACCGCCCAGGCTGAAGTCTGGCCGATGGTGGCGCGTTGGTTGAAGGATCAGCAAACACCGTTGCTGGGCGAGAAACCGCAGATGGCAGCGGCTGGTTGAAGCGTGCGCGCCGACAAGAATATTTCGCTCTCAGCGGCTTACGGATAAGATATGACGAATTACGTCGCTCTGGTCACTTTGGGTTGCTGAGTCAGTATTATGTTCGTGCCGTTAGAGCGCTTGATCAATCTGGAGGAAGGTTACCGACAGACTTTTCAGGTCGGTGGGCGTAGCGTGCTGTTGTTGGTGCTGGATAATCAGCCGTTGCTGATCGAGGACCGCTGCCCGCATCAGGGGGCGCCCTTATCCAGAGGCACGCTGACTAACGGTGTTTTGCGTTGTCAGCGTCACGGTATCGAGTTTCAGCTACCGGGTGGCCAGTCCTTGCAACCGTCCTGCCCGGGCTTGAACCTGCTGAAGCCGACCTATGAGGGTGACCGCATTGGTGTCGACATCTAGGGCCGGTGGTTAAACCGCAGTGCGCTGGGCTCGTTTCATTAAAGTGGCTTTGACGACGGTCACCTTTCTCAATCGTGTGCTTTCCCTTACAGGAGTTTCTCGATGAACCATTACCTTACCCCCGATCTGTGCGACGCCTACCCGGAACTGGTGCAAGTGCTGGAGCCCATGTTCAGCAACTTCGGTGGCCGTGATTCCTTTGGTGGTGAAATCGTCACGATCAAGTGTTTCGAAGACAATTCGCTGGTCAAGGAGCAGGTAGAACTCAAAGGGAATGGCAAGGTGCTGGTGGTCGATGGCGGCGGCTCGCTGCGTTGTGCGCTGCTGGGCGACATGCTGGCCGAGAAAGCTGCGAAAAACGGGTGGGAAGGGCTGGTGGTCTACGGCTGCATCCGCGACGTCGATATCATTGCCCAGACCGATCTGGGGGTGCAGGCCTTGGCCAGCCATCCCAAGAAGTCCACCCGGCGAGGTATCGGTGAGCTGAATATCGCGGTGACCTTCGCTGGCGTGACTTTGCGCCCGGGTGAATACATCTATGCCGACAACAATGGCGTGATCATTTCGCCAAGCCCGCTGAAAATGCCTGAATAAACAGTCGAGTCAACCAAGGGGTGAGGATGTTCGAGGAAGAAAACGCGCAGTGGGGGCTGGTACATGCCCTGGTGCTGGATGGTGAAGGCGGTGCGCGTTCGATTGCCCGGACTGAACTCGATGACTTGCAACTGCAAGCCCATGAAAGTCTTTGGCTGCATTGGGATCGAAGTCATCCGCAAACCCAGACCTGGCTGCGTAAATCCAGCGGTTTGAGTGAGTTCAACTGTGATCTTCTGCTCGAAGAGAATACCCGGCCGCGCCTTCTCGCGCTGCCGGACTGCGAACTGTTGCTGTTTTTGCGCGGAGTCAATCTCAACCCTGGCGCCGAACCCGAAGACATGGTGTCGGTGCGCATCTTCGGGTCTGCCCAGCGGGTCATTTCCCTGCGGTTGCGCCCTCTGCGGGCAACAGATGAGTTACTGGTGCAACTGGCCGAGGGGAAGGGACCGAAAACCACCTCCGAACTCGTCCTTTATATGGCTCAGTACCTCACCAATAAAGTGCAGGACCTGGTCAGCGACCTCTCTGAAGTGGTCGATGATGAAGAAGAAAAGCTGGATACCGACGAACGGTATACCCCGGAGCATGGCGCCATTTTGCAGATACGTCGCAGGGCCGCCGGGCTCAAGCGGTTCCTTGCCCCGCAGCGGGATATTTTTGGTCAACTGACACGGATCAAACTGCCGTGGTTCGTCGAGGGCGACGGTGATTACTGGAACGAATTGAACAACAGCCTGACGCGCTATCTGGAAGAGCTCGAACTGACCCGAGAGCGCGTGGGGCTGGTGCTTGAGGCCGAAGATCGGCGTTTGAGCGTACGAATGAACCGCACCATGTACCGCTTCGGGATCATCACCGGAATCTTTTTGCCGATGAGTTTTCTCACCGGTTTGTTGGGCATTAATGTCGGTGGAATTCCGTTTTCCGCCAACCCCTACGGCTTCCTGATTGCCTGCCTGATGATTGTGGCGGTGGCGCTGGGGCAGTGGTGGTTGTACCGACGTTTGCGCTGGGTCTAGTGGTGAGCCATGTGACCCGGAGAATTTTGATCGCGTCTTTCACAGACATCACGAGAGGTGCGTATGCACGATCCGTTTGAACAGTCTTTGCGTGACATGCTGAAAGCCTCGCCGTCCACCCGGGACGACGATGCCTGCCTGGGTCGCGTGTTGAAAACCGCCAACCGCCAGGTCGGTGCCGGTGATCTGTTCAGCTTGCTGGGGCGCTGGCTGCCGGCGCTGATGATCGCCTTGAATAACGGTTCGGCCCACGTCTCGCCGGTTTCCCGTCTTAAACCTACTGCTCGCACTGCTGATAAGGCTGATTGAATATGGAACTTGATCTCTGGACTCAGAGCCTCGTCACTGCGATGACCGCGTTGTGGACCAAGGTAGCGAACTTCATTCCGAACCTGTTTGGCGCCCTGGTGGTGCTGCTGTTGGGTTTTGTCGTGGCCAAGCTGCTCGACACCTTGCTCTCCAAACTGCTGGCCAAACTGGGGCTGGATCGCCTGATGGGCGGTACCGGTCTGACCAAATTGCTCTCGCGTGCAGGCTTGCAGGTGCCGATCTCGACCCTGATCGGCAAGATCGTCTATTGGTTCGTTCTGCTGATTTTTCTGGTTTCTGCTGCTGAATCCCTTGGCTTGGAGCGAGTTTCGGCTACGCTCGATATGCTAGCGCTGTATTTACCGAAGGTCTTCGGTGCCGCGCTGGTGTTGCTGGTCGGGGTTTTGCTGGCGCAACTGGCCAATGGGCTGGTGCGTGGCGCTGCTGAAGGTGTAGGGCTTGACTACGCTGCTGGTCTGGGCCGTATTGCTCAGGGCCTGGTGATCATCATCAGTATTTCTGTGGCCATCAGTCAGTTGGAAGTCAAAACCGACCTGCTGAACCATGTGATTGTCATCGTTTTGATTACCGTTGGTCTGGCTGTTGCCTTGGCCATGGGGTTGGGAAGCCGGGAAATTGCCGGTCAGATTCTTGCTGGAATCTATGTGCGTGAGTTGTATCAGGTTGGGCAACAAGTGCGTGTTGGTGAGGTCGAAGGCCAGATCGAAGAGATCGGCACGGTTAAAACTACATTGCTGACCGACGAGGGTGAGCTAGTCTCACTCTCCAATCGGATCCTCCTGGAACAGCATGTAAGTAGCCGCTAACCCGGCAAACCCTGCTAATGTATGCCGCCGCAAAATGTCCGAGAACACGGGCTGCGGCGGACATTGACCTGACTGTCGGCCCGACTTGTTTTGAATAAAGCCCAATCGCTATCCATGCGCTACGACCCCCGCGAGCTCTCTGATGAGGAGTTGGTCGCGCGCTCGCACACGGAGCTGTTTCACGTCACGCGCGCCTATGAAGAATTGATGCGGCGTTACCAGAGAACCTTATTTAACGTGTGTGCACGTTATTTGGGGAACGATCGTGACGCAGATGATGTCTGTCAGGAAGTGATGTTGAAGGTGCTCTATGGTCTGAAGAACTTCGAGGGGAAATCGAAGTTCAAGACATGGCTATATAGCATCACGTACAACGAATGCATCACACAGTATCGGAAGGAACGGCGAAAGCGTCGCTTGATGGACGCATTGAGTCTGGACCCCCTCGAGGAAGCGTCTGAAGAGAAGATGCCAAAACCTGAGGAAAAGGGTGGACTTGATCGCTGGTTGGTGTATGTGAACCCGATTGACCGGGAGATTCTGGTGCTACGCTTTGTCGCAGAACTGGAATTTCAGGAGATCGCAGACATAATGCACATGGGATTGAGTGCGACAAAAATGCGCTACAAGCGCGCTCTAGATAAATTGCGTGAGAAATTTGCAGGCATTGCTGAAACTTAGTTCGGCGCAAATATCTCTTACGTGTAGGCAAGTTCTGATAGACTTGCCGCCGAGTTGTCCCCCGGTTTGCGGGACTGCTTCACAATCACCAGATGGGGATTTAACGGATGAAACTGAAAAACACCTTGGGCTTGGCCATTGGTTCTCTTATTGCCGCTACTTCGTTCGGCGCACTGGCACAAGGCCAAGGCGCAGTTGAAGGCGAGCTGTTCTACAAGAAGCAGTACAACGACAGCGTTAACCACGTCGAAGACGGCTTCAACCCTGGCGCCTCCATCGGTTACTTCTTGACCGACGACCTGTCGTTGAACGCTACTTACGACAAGACGAACCACACTCGTTCGAATGACGGCACTGGCAACCAGAAAATCAAGGGCGATAACTTCGGCCTGAACGCTCAGTACCACTTCAACAACGCTGGCGATGCTCTGCGTCCATACGTTTCCGGTGGCGTTGCTCACAAGAGCATGACCAACGTTGCGGCCACTGGCCACACCGGTCGCGACCAGTCGACTTTCCTGACTGCGGGCGCTGGCGTTAAGTACTACTTCGCCGAAAACTTCTTCGCCCGTGCTGGCGTTGAAGCTGACTACAAGCTTGACAACGGCAAGTGGGACTACGCTCCGACCATCGGTCTGGGTGTTAACTTCGGCGGCGGCAACAAGCCTGCTCCAGCTCCAGTAGCTCCAGCGCCGGCTCCAGAGCCAGAGCCAGAAGCTCCAGTTGCTGAAGTGGTACGTGTTGAGCTGGACGTCAAGTTTGACTTCGACAAAGCTGTTGTTAAGCCAAACAGCTACGGCGACGTGAAGAACCTGGCTGACTTCATGAAGCAGTACCCACAGACCACCACCGTTGTTGAAGGTCACACTGACTCCGTCGGTCCTGACGCTTACAACCAGAAGCTGTCCCAGCGTCGTGCTGACGCTGTGAAACAAGTTCTGGTCAAAGACGGTATCGACGCTAACCGCGTTCGCTCGGTTGGTTACGGCGAATCCCGCCCAGTTGCTGACAACGCAACTGAAGCTGGCCGCGCTGTTAACCGTCGCGTAGAAGCGCAGGTTGAAGCTCAAGCTAAGTAATTAGCTTCGCAGTTCAGAAAAGCCCGGCTTAGGCCGGGCTTTTCTTTGCCTGCGATTTAAGGAACTGATCGAAGATTCTCTTGTACCCACCTTAGGCAGATTGCTCGACATCCTGTGCGCTCAGGCCCCGTTTCCAAAGAGCATTTGTCTGTGTCTCATCCATTGCACATGCTGCCACCGCACCGATCACCAGGATAGCCGGGCTTTTCAGTTGAAACGCGTGGGCGTCTTCCTGCATGGCTGTCAGGTCACTCCGACATTCACGTTGCTGGGGCAATGACGCATTTTCAATCATCGCCACGGGCGTATCCGCCGCGAGGCCACCCGCAAGAAGCTGTCGACGAATGTCGCCCAGTTTCGCCACGCCCATGTAGATCACCAGCGTGGTACCGCTTTGCGCCAGGGCGGACCAGTTGAGTTCGCTGTCGTCCTGAGTGTGGGCGGTGACCAGCGTCACTCCCCGGGCAACACCGCGCAGGGTCAGCGAAATATCGCATTGGGTGGCTCCTGCCAGGCCCGCCGTAATGCCATTGACCAGCTCGACATCGACTCCATGTCCGCGCAACCACTGTGCTTCTTCACCACCACGACCGAAAATGCACGGATCACCGCCCTTGAGCCGGACCACGCACTTGCCCTGGCGGGCATAACGCAGCATCAAGCGATGAATGAACGCTTGCGGAGTAGAGCGACAGCCGCCGCGTTTGCCCACCGCAATGATGTGTGCCCTCGGGCAATGAACCAGCACCGCTTCGTTAACCAGGTCATCGATCAGCACCACATCGGCTTCGTTCAGCGCCCGTACGGCTTTGAGGGTCAGCAATTCAGGGTCGCCGGGACCTGCACCCACCAACCAGACTTTTGCGCTCATGTTTTCTTCCTCACGAGGTGATTGCGATTGGCTGCACGCTGGCTGCCAACAGACGCTTGATTTGCGGGACACAGGAGCCGCATTGCGTGCCGCATCCCAGTTGTTGCTTCAGGCCCTGCAAGTCCAGCCCGCTGCGAATACCGGCACACACCGCGCCTTCACTGACGTTCTTGCAGTTGCACAGGGTTTTGTTGGCATTGACGGATAAGCCTGCGCTGCCGGGTGGCGTGCTCAGCGGAGCCAATAGCCAGCGCCGTAGCTGATCGTCGGCCCGACCTTCCAGCCACAGGTTTTGCAGCCAATGTTGTGCAAGGGTTTCGCCGGCCAGACGAATGGCGATGATTCGTCCGTTTTCGATGCGCACCCGTTTACCAATCGCTCGGCGTGGGTCGTCGTAGGCCAAGACTGGGCCATCGTTAAGCCCCAGTTGTTGATCAATGTCATGCAGTCGCTGTGGGGCAGGTGCCTGGCTGCTGGCTGCGCGAATCAGCAATGCAGGGCGTTCCCGTCCGGTGAGGCTGAGGCTGACGTAGGCAAAGTCCTCGCAAAGCGGTCGTAAGGTCTCGAAATGCTGTTGGACATTGCCCTCAACCAATGCGAACAACTGCCATGGCAGCGTGACCGGTTCGATACGCACGCCGCTGTGTTTGAGTTCGGGTTGTTTTGACAGGGGGTCGAACGCTGGTTGCGTGATGGCATTCACACCGCCCTTGAGAAAGCGATCCCCCCAGTGCATCGGCAGAAACGCCTGACCTGGGCGCACGCTGTCGTCGCTGCCGACGGAGACGATCAAACTGCCCCGACGGCTTTTCAGATTGACCAGGTCACCGCTTTGCAATCGATGCCGTCGCAGTTCATCAGGATGCAGGCCCAATATCGCCTCGCTGACATGGCCGAACAGTTGCGCGGCGGTGCCAGTGCGGCTCATGCCGTGCCACTGGTCGCGCAAGCGTCCGGTGATCAGGGTCAGTGGAAAGCGTGCATCGCGTTGCTCCTTGGCGGCGCGATAAGGGTCGGCGACAAACTGCGCGCGACCGCTTTCGGTGGGGAATATCCCGTCCACGTAGAGCCGTGGCGTGCCGTTCAAGGCACCCTCCGCAAAGGGCCATTGCTGCGGGCCGAGCCGGTCGAGCAGGGTGTGGCTGATGCCGGACAGGTCCAGGTCCCGCCCGCGTGTCAGGTGTTTGAATTCGTCAAAGATTTGCGCCGGTTGTTCGAAGGTAAACAGGCTGGGCAGTCCCGGACGCAGACGTTGCTCCAGGCGTTGTGCGAAATCCACGGTGATTGCCCAGTCCGGGCGCGCTTCACCCGGTGCGTTAATGGCACGACGAACGTGGGAAATTCGCCGCTCAGAGTTGGTTACCGTTCCTTCCTTCTCGCCCCAACTGGCGGCAGGCAGCAGCAGATCGGCGAAGGGCGCGGTTTCTGTGGTGCGGAAGGCCTCTTGCAGTACCACGAAGGGGCAGGCCTGTAACGCCGCGCGTACGGACTGTTGATCCGGTAGCGATTGTGCCGGGTTAGTGCAGGCGATCCACAGTGCCTTGATCTTGCCGCTTCGGACCTGTTCGAACAGTTCGATGGCGGTCAGCCCGGTGGTGTCGGGCAGCTTTTCGACACCCCAGTACGCCGCCACTTCGGCGCGATGCCCGGCATTGGCCACTTCACGATGTCCGGGCAGCAAGTTCGACAAACTGCCGGTTTCGCGCCCCCCCATGGCATTCGGCTGACCCGTGAGGGAGAACGGACCTGCGCCCGGCCTGCCGATTTGTCCGGTCGCCAGGTGCAGGTTGATCAGTGCGCTGTTTTTCGCGCTGCCGGCCGTGGACTGATTCAACCCCATGCACCACAGCGACAGAAAGCTAGCCGAGGTACCGACCCATTCGGCGCATTGCTGCAACTGTTCAACACTGATTCCGCAGAGCTGTGAAACCATGTGCGGGGTGTAATCGCGCACCAGGGTTTTCAGCTCGGCCAGGCCTTCGGTGTGAGCCTTGATGAATTCACGGTCGACCCAGTCTTCCCACAGCAACAGGTGCAAGATCCCATGGAACAGCGCGACATCGGTGCCCGGCAAAATCGCCAGGTGCAGGTCGGCCAAATCGCAGGTGTCAGTCCGGCGCGGGTCGATGACGATGACTTTCATCTGTGGTCGGCGGGACTTGGCTTCTTCCAGTCGACGAAACAGCACCGGATGGGCGTAGGCCATGTTACTGCCGACGATCATCACGCAATCGCTCAGCTCAAGGTCTTCATAGCTGCACGGCGGGGCATCGGCGCCCAGGCTGCGTTTGTAGCCGACCACGGCTGACGACATGCACAGCCGCGAATTGCTGTCGATGTTGTTGGTGCCCACCAGCGCCCGCGCCAGTTTGTTAAAGGCGTAGTAATCCTCGGTCAGCAATTGGCCCGAGATATAGAACGCCACGCTGTCCGGGCCGTGATCGGCAATGGTGTTGGCAAACACATGGGCGGCGTGGTCGAGGGCCGTATCCCAATCGGTCCGCCCGCGCGCCAAATCCTTGCTCAGCCGCAGTTCGGGGTAAAGCGCCCGGGCCGCAAGGTCGCCGGTGAGGTGCAGCGTCGAGCCTTTGCTGCACAGTTTGCCGAAGTTGGCCGGGTGCGTCGGGTCGCCGCTGACACCGAGGATTTGCTCACCGTCATGCTCGATCAGTACGCCACAGCCCACCCCGCAATAACAGCAGGTCGAGGCGGTCGTCTGGCGGCTCATCAGCCTGCTTCCCGCAGGGCGAGCATGACCCGACCGTTCTCCACCCGCGCCGGATGGTGATGGGCGCAGCCGATGTCTGGCGCCTGGGCCTCGCCGGACGCGAGGTCGATTTGCCAGTTGTGCAACGGGCAGGCAACCCGTTTGCCGTAGATCAGGCCTTGGGACAGCGGTCCGCCCTTGTGCGGGCAGCGGTCATCGAGGGCGAAAACCTCGTTGTCACTGGTACGAAATATCGCAATGTCACCTTTTGGTCCGCTGACAATGCGCGAACCCAAGGCGTTGATCTCTTCCAGTGCGCAGATATCCAGCCAGTTCATGCTGGCACCTCCAGGTTTTTCACGGGGATGACATCGAATTCTTTCTTCAACAGCGGCTGCTCGAGGCGCTCTTTCCACGGGTCCTGCTCGAATGACAGGGAGAATTGCAGCCGATCATTGAGTGCCTTGCGACGCGCCGGGTCTTGCAGCACGGCTTTCTTGATGTGCTCCATGCCGACCCGTTGCAGGTAGTGCACGGTGCGTTCGAGGTAAAAGGCCTCTTCGCGGTACAACTGCAGGAAGGCGCCGTTGTATTCGCGTACTTCCTCGGCGGTTTTCAGTTTGACGAAGAACTCCGCGACCTCGGTTTTGATCCCGCCATTGCCGCCGATGTACATCTCCCAGCCCGAATCCACGCCGATAATTCCGACGTCCTTGATGCCCGCTTCCGAGCAGTTGCGTGGGCACCCGGAGACCGCCAGTTTCACTTTGTGCGGCGACCACATGTTGAACAGGTCATGTTCCAGCTCGATGCCCAGTTGCGTGGAGTTCTGCGTGCCGAAACGGCAGAACTCGCTGCCGACGCAGGTTTTGACTGTGCGGATCGATTTGCCGTAGGCATGGCCGGACGGCATGTCCAGATCTTTCCAGACGCCGGGCAGGTCCTGTTTCTTGATCCCCAGCAAGTCGATACGCTGGCCGCCGGTGACCTTGACCATCGGCACGTTGTACTTGTCGGCGACGTCGGCAATGCGCCGCAGCTCTGAAGGGTTGGTCACACCGCCCCACATCCGTGGGACTACCGAGTAAGTGCCATCTTTCTGGATGTTGGCGTGGGCGCGTTCGTTGATCAGCCGCGATTGCGGATCGTCCCTGGCCTCGCCCGGCCATGTGGAAATCAGGTAGTAGTTGAGGGCCGGGCGGCAGGTGGCACAGCCATTCGGGGTGCGCCAGTTCAGGTAGCTCATGGTGTCGGCGATGGTCAGCAGGTGCTGTTCGCGGATGGCCTGGCGAATGTGCCCGTGGTTGAGGTCGCTGCAACCGCAGATGGCTTTTTCGCTTTTCGGTTTGACGTCTGCTGCGCCGCCGACGGTGTTGATCAGGATCTGCTCCACCAGTCCTGCACATGAGCCGCAGGAGCTTGCCGCTTTGGTGTGTTTCTTGACCTCGTCGACGCTGAACAGCCCGTGTTCCTGAATCGCCTTGACGATGGTGCCCTTGCAGACGCCATTGCAGCCGCAGACTTCGGCGTTGTCAGCCATGCTCATGGCTTTGTCCTGGCCCTGGTGGCCTACATCACCCAGAGCCTGCTCGCCGAACATCAGGTGATCGCGGATCTCGCCGATGGCATGGTTCTCTCGAATCTGCCGGAAATACCAGCCGCCATCCGCGGTGTCGCCGTACAGACAGGCGCCGACCAGCACGTCATCCTTGATCACCAGTTTTTTGTAGACCCCGCCGATGGGGTCGGAAAGGGTAATGGTCTCGGTGTCTTCGCCGCCCATGAAGTTACCGGCGGAGAACAAGTCAATGCCGGTGACCTTCAACTTGGTCGAGGTCACCGAGCCTTGATAACGGGCGAACCCCAGTTGAGCGAGGTGATTGGCGCAGACCTTGGCCTGTTCGAACAGCGGCGCCACCAAGCCGTAGGCGATGCCTCGGTGGCTGGCGCATTCGCCGATGGCGTAGATGCGCGGGTCATAGGTTTGCAGGGTGTCGTTGACCAGAATCCCGCGGTTGCACGCGATGCCGGACTTTTCTGCGAGTTCGGTGTTGGGGCGAATGCCTGCCGCCATCACCACCAGATCGGCGGGGATGATGTCGCCGTTCTTGAACTGCACCGAGCCGACCCGGCCATTGCCGGCGTCGTGCAGGGCCTGGGTCTGTTCGCATAGGCGAAAGTGCAAGCCGCGACCTTCCAGGGCAGCTTGCAGCAGTTCGCCGCTGGTTTTGTCCAGTTGCCGTTCCAGCAGCCACTCGCCGATGTGCACCACGGTCACGTGCATACCGCGCAGCATCAGGCCGTTGGCGGCTTCGAGGCCCAGCAGGCCGCCGCCGATCACCACGGCATGTTTGTGGGTTTTGGCGGTATCGATCATGGCCTGGGTGTCGGCGATGTCGCGGTAACCGATCACGCCTTGCAAGGTGTTGCCAGGGATCGGCAGGATGAATGGCGTCGAGCCGGTGGCGATCAGCAAGCGGTCGTATTCGGCTTCGCTGCCGTCTTCGGCGATAACCCGGCGTTTGACCCGGTCGATCTCCACCACTTTGCGGTTGAGCAGCAGTTTGATGTGGTTATCCTGATACCAGCTCAGGTCGTTGAGTACGATGTCTTCGAAGGCCTGCTCACCCGCCAGCACCGGCGACAGCAGGATGCGGTTGTAGTTGGTGTGAGGTTCGGCGCCGAAGACCGTGATGTCGTACAGCTCGCCGCTCAGTTTGAGCAGCTCTTCCAGGGTCCGGACCCCGGCCATGCCATTGCCGATCATCACCAGTTTTAGTTTTTTCATCAGGTTCTCCGGGGGAGCTCAGGCGTGCCTCATCAGGGCGGTCAGGCTGGCTCGAGATATTTTGCGCAAACAAAAAAAGGCGTCCCGCTAGTTGCCTAGCGAGGACGCCTTTGTCCTGGTCCCTGCTCTGAGGGAAGCTCAGCCTTCGTCGTTGAAGGCTGGGCTTTATGTATGGTGAAACAGGTAATGCAGTGGTTGTGCCAAATCGGGGGAGGGCTTGGTTTTGTTGGGGTTGCTTCGTTATTCAGTGCCTGACTTGAGCTTTTTGCACCGAATCAAGGCGCATCGCCCGTTAATGGAGCGTATGGGCGATAGATTTGAGGGGGCTATCAGTCCGCTTTCGCGAGCAAGCCCGCTCCCACATTTGATCAACGTCGTATGCAGATGTTGTGTTCGCTGAAGATCTCCTGTGGGAGCGGGCTTGTTCGCGAAAGGCGCGACTGGATCTCAGCCATGAAATGCCAGATACAACACCACCAGATTGATCAGCAACGACACCAGCGCCAGGGTCCGCCAGACCTTCAACGGTTCACGTTCCAGCAACGGTCTTGGTCGCACACTCAAACTGCGCCGTTCACCTTGCTCCAGCACCAGCAACCATTCCTCCGCCGTCTCATAACGTTGTGCCGGGTCGGCGCACACCGCACGTTCCAGGCTTTGTCCCAGCCAGTCGGGTAAATCCGGCCGATAACGGTTGGCGTTGATGGGCAGGCCAAAGCGCGGTCGCTGAAAGGCTTCGATTTCCCCGTAGGGGTAATGCCCGGTGGCCAGGTAATAGAGCGTCACGCCGACCGAGTACAGATCCTGTTGCGGTGTCGGTGAAATCCCGTTGAACGCTTCCGGGGCAATGTAGCTCGGGGTGCCCGGCAGCGCATTCGATTGGTCTTCGGATAAACCGGTGCAGTACGCCAGGCCGAAATCCAGCAGCCGTAACTCACCGTCGTCAGCCAGCAACAGATTTTCCGGCTTGATGTCGCGATGGAAGATCTGCCGCCGATGCAGCATGCCCACGGCCCGCAGCAGACGCTCGGCCAGTTGTTGCCATTGGGGCAGCGGCAACGGACCGTTTTGCGCGAACAGTTCGGCCAGGGTCAGCCCCGGATACTCGCGCATCACGTAATACAGGTGTTGACGTTGAGCTGCCGGGTGAATTTCCGGAAAGCTGCGACCGGCAACACGCTTCAGAAACCACTCCTCGGAGAGCAGAGCCTGTGCGGCCGCTGTGTCGTTGCTCAACGGCAAGGGCAGGGTTTTCAGCAGCCACGGCTGTTGCTGTCCATCGCGTATGCGATAGATCAGCGACTGCTGGCTGTGCCCAAGCAGCCTCTCGACCTGCCAGCCCTCGAAGACCTGACCGGGTTTGAGCGCTGGCGGCAGCGGCCATTGCTGCAAATGAATCAGTGCATCACCGATGCTCGCTTCGCCAAGGGCGTCGACTCGCACCAGCAGCGCGCTGGCGTTGTCCTGGCTACCCGCCAGGTGTGCGGCGTGGACGAGGGTTTGCGCGGCGCTTTGCAGGTCGGGCTGGTCGCGCAGTATGGCCGCGATGGTGGTGTCGCCCAGCGTCGCCCACACCCCATCGCTGAGCAGGACGAAACTCTCGCCTGCGCGCAATTCACCGTCGAGAAAGTCCAGCATCAGGTGCTGGTCCAGCCCCAATGCACGCTTGAGCACATGCTGCATGCCCGGTTGCTCCCAGACGTGATCCTCGCTGATGCGCAGGAGCTGATCGGCATGCCAGCGGTACACTCGGCAGTCGCCGACATGCGCCAGGGTGAAGCGTCGACCTCGCAGCACCAGGGCGCTGACGGTGGTGAGCAACGGCAAGCCGCCACCGTTGGCCTGTAACCAGCGATTTTGTGCCAGCAGCAAGCGATCCAGCGCTTGGGCCACGCCCCAGGTTTGCGGCGTGGTGTAATAGTCCAGGGCCAATGCCTGCAGGGTTGTCCGGGCGGCGAGACCGCCATCGGCGCACTGGCTGACGCCGTCGGCGATGGCGAACAGAAACCCCTTGCTGGCCGCCAGTTCGGCGGCCGGCGTGACCAGGCGCAGGGCGTCCTGGTTCTCGTCCCGTGGGCCGATGGCGCTGGCCTCGGCGAAGCTCAGTTGCAGGCTCATCGTCCCTTCAGACCCGCGCCGCCGTCACTGCCGCCGAGCCCCAGGTGGTTCTCCAGCGACGCTTGACTCCGTGCAGGCCAAACCACGCCAGTACGCCAAGGCTGGCGAACAACCACAGCGCCAATTGGTAACTGCCGGTGCTTTGTTTGATCGCACCCATGCCCGCCGCCAGGGCAAAACCACCGATGCCACCGGCCATACCGATCAGTCCGGTCATGACGCCGATCTCAAGGCGAAAACGTTGCGGTACCAGTTGGAAAACCGCACCGTTGCCGGCTCCTAAACCGAGCATGGTGCAGACGAACAGCGCCAGTGCCGCGTAGGCGCTGGGAAGGTTGAAGCCCACGGCGGCGATGCAGAGAGCGGCGAAGGTGTACATCGCCAACAGGGTGCGAATACCGCCGAAACGGTCCGCCAGCGCGCCCCCGAGTGGCCGCATCAAACTGCCGCCACATACGCACGCGGCGGTGTAGTAGCCAGCGGTGACCGGGCTCAAGCCGTATTGATCGTTGAAGTAGCCGGGCAGGGCGCTGGCCAGGCCGATGAAACCGCCGAAGGTTACGCTGTAGAAGAACATGAACCACCAACTGTCGCGGTCACCCAAGGCCTTGAAATAGTCGCTCATGGCTTTGGCTTTCGGTCGTTGAGGGGCGTTTTTCGCCAGCCAGGCAAACACAATCAAGGTCAGGATCAGCGGGATCAAGGCAAAGCCGAAGACGTTGCTCCAGCCAAACGCTGCTGCGAGCACCGGGGCGATCAGCGCCGCGAGCACCGTACCCGAATTGCCCGCGCCCGCGATGCCCATGGCCTTGCCCTGATGCTGCGGCGGATACCACTGCGAGGCCAAGGGCAGGGCGACGGCGAACGAGGCGCCGGCCATGCCGAGGAATACGCCAAGCAGCAGGGCTTGCTCGTAGCTGTGGATGCCGAGTTTCCAGGCGCCGAACAGCGCGCAGATCACGATCACCTGGCCAATCAGCCCGGCGGTTTTGGGTGACAGACGATCCGCCAGCAAGCCCATCACGAAGCGCAGGATGGCCCCGGCCAGAATCGGCGTGGCCACCACCAGTCCGCGTTGCTGGGTGGTCAGGTGCAGGTCGGCGGCGATTTGCACCGCCAAGGGGCCGAGCAAGTACCAGACCATGAAGCTCAGGTCGAAATACAGGAACGCTGCGAACAGGGTCGGGGTGTGGCCGGATTTCCAGAAGCTTGAATTCATCGCGCACCTCAGCGGTTTAGAGTCTCGATAGGAGTCGTGAGCGTTGCGGTGGGGCGCCGCAACGGCCGCACCACCGGCCCCGGGCTGTGGGGCCAAAACGAAAAAACGCCGCCACCTGATTCGCCGTGAGGGGCGAACGGGTGAGCGACGTCTTTGTCGTAGGTGGGGCAACCGCCGTTGGTTACCTGTGCCGATTACATAGCGAGATCTGTGCCAACCGCCTGCTTTTGTGGCGAGGGAGCTTGCTCCCGTTCGGCTGCGAAGCAGTCGTGATCTGGCTGATGGGCTTTATCTGACACGATGCGCTGGCAGGTTTTGGGGAGCTTCGCACCCCAGCGGGAGCAAGCTCCCTCGCCACAACGATCGGCTCAACCCAACAACTCGCTCATGGCAATGATCTGCTCCGCCACCTGGATCAGCTTCTGCTGGCGGCTCATGGCCTGGCGGCGCATGAGGGTGTAGGCCTGCTCCTCATTGCAGTCCTTCATGTTCATCAGCAAACCCTTGGCCAGTTCGATGCGCTTGCGCTCGGCCAGTTGCTGGTCACGAGCCTGGAGTTGGGCGCGCAGCGCCTGATCGCTTTCGAAACGCGCCATCGCCACGTCGAGGATCGGTTGCAGGCGCGCGGCATGAATGCCTTCGACGATGTAGGCACTGACGCCGGACTTGATCGCCTGGCGCATCACTCCCGGGTCGTGCTCGTCGGTGAACATCACAATCGGCCGTGGCTGGTCGCGACTGACCAGCACCACTTGCTCCAGCACGTCGCGGCTCGGTGACTCGGTATCGATCAGGATTACATCCGGGCGCACCGTTTCGACGCGTGCGGGCAGGTCGATGGTCAGGCCGGACTCGTCGATCACCTCAAAGCCTGCCTCTGTCAGCGCGGCTTTGAGTCGCCCGACTTTTTTTGCGGTGTCGTTGATCAGCAGGATACGCAACATGGTCATGGCCTCCTGTCAGCGGCGGGCGAGAAGGGCGGGAGTGTCGGCCATGGCGTGCAGCTTGAAGCTTCGGGCGTACGCCGCCGGGTCCGAGCCATCCCAGGTTTTACCGTCGATCAACTGACTGCTGCGCATCTCCTGGCCCAAAGCTGCGACGCCCAGCGCCCTGGCGGCGTCGTGGTAGACGCCCAGTTGCTGGACCTGGCGCGCCACGCCCAGATAGTCCGGGTCTTCGCGCAGCAAACCCCAGCGCCGGAACTGGGTCATGAACCACATGCCATCGCTCAGGTACGGAATGTTCACCTCGCCATCGGCATGAAAGCGCAGCGCGTGCGGGTCCTGCCAGCGATGGCCGAGGCCGTCTGCGTAGTCGCCCGACAGACGCGGTTCAATACAGTCCAGCGGCGCGTCGAGGTAGGCGGGGGCGCTCAACAGCTGTGCGGTGCTGCGGCGGTTTTCGCTGCTTTGTTCGATGAAACGGCTGGCTTCCAGAATCGCCATGACCAGGGCTCGGGCGGTGTTCGGGTAATGCTCGACGAAGGCACGGGTGCAGCCGAGGACTTTTTCCGGGTGATCGGGCCAGATAGTCTGGCTCGTCGCCAACGTGAAACCGAGGTTCTGCCGTACCGCGCTGGCGCTCCAGGGTTCGCCGACGCAGAAACCGTCGATACGCCCGGCCTGCAGGTGCGCGACCATTTGCGGTGGTGGGACCACGACGCTGTCGACATCGCGCAATGGATGAATGCCCTGGCTCGCCAGCCAGTAATACAACCACATGGCGTGAGTGCCGGTGGGGAAGGTCTGGGCAAAGGTGAGTTTTGGGCGACGTTGGTGCACATGCAGGTCCAGCGCTTCAGGACAGGTCACGCCCAAGGCTTGCAGGCCGTGGGAAAGGTTGATGCTCTGGCCGTTCTGGTTCAGGCCCATGAGCACCGCCATGTCCGTTGTCGCCACGCCGCCGATCCCCAGGTGTACGGCGTAGATCAAGCCGTACAGGCTATGGGCGGCATCCAGTTCGCCGCTGACCAGTTTGTCCCGCAGGTTGGCCCAGGACGACTGGCGCTTGAGGTTCAGCGTCAGGCCATAGGGCTGAGCGAAGCCCTGGGTCGCGGCAACGACCACCGAGGCGCAGTCGCTCAGGGCCATGAAACCCAGGTTGATCTCGGTTTTTTCCGGGGCATCGCTGCCGTTGACCCAGGCCAGAGGGCCTGCTTGAGGTTCAGTCATCGTATAAGCACCTTGCATGAAAAAGCGCCGTACCCGGACCGCCGTGAAAATCAGGCCGGATGACGACGCCGTTGTCCTTTCCATCAGCCCTGTGGGGCTCATCCCGTCGTTGGCATGAGTGCTGATGCGCTAACAAGTGCAAGGCATATGCCACTGGCTGCTGATTTCATCGTGCGCCTCGCGTGCGAGCCCCATGCCCGGCTATAATCGCCGCCTTACTTCGCCGCCAACCGAGTCAAACCCGCCCATGTATACCCTGGCCCGCCAACTGCTGTTCAAACTCTCCCCGGAAACCTCCCACGACCTGTCCCTGGACTTGATCGGTGCAGGCGGGCGTTTGGGCCTCAATGGCTTGCTGTGCAAGTCGCCGGCGCAGTTGCCGGTGAACGTCATGGGGCTGGAGTTTCCCAATCCGGTGGGGCTGGCGGCGGGGCTGGACAAGAACGGTGCGGCCATCGACGGGTTTGCCCAATTGGGTTTTGGCTTCGTTGAAATCGGCACCATTACCCCACGTCCACAGCCAGGTAACCCCAAGCCACGGATTTTCCGCTTGCCGCAGGCCGAGGCGATCATCAATCGCATGGGTTTCAACAACCAGGGCGTCGATCATCTGCTGGCCCGTGTGGCCGCTGCCAAGTACAAGGGCGTGCTGGGGATCAACATCGGCAAGAACTTCGACACGCCGGTCGAACGTGCCGTCGACGACTACCTGATCTGCCTGGACAAGGTGTACACCCACGCTAGCTACGTGACGGTCAACGTCAGTTCGCCGAACACCCCTGGCCTGCGCAGCCTGCAATTTGGTGATTCGCTCAAGCAACTGCTGGCGGACCTGGCCACACGCCGGGCCGAGCTGGCGCTGCGCCACGGCAAACATGTGCCACTGGCGATCAAGATTGCCCCGGACATGACTGACGAAGAAACCGCTCAGGTTGCACAAGCGCTGGTTGAAACCGGCATGGACGCGGTCATCGCGACCAACACCACCCTGAGCCGCGTCGGCGTTGAAGGCCTGGAGCACGGTGACGAGATGGGCGGTTTGTCGGGTGCACCCGTGCGTGACAAGAGCACCCACACCGTGAAGGTGCTGGCAGCCGAGTTGGCTGGGCGTTTACCGATTATTGCGGTGGGCGGGATTACCGAAGGCAAGCACGCGGCTGAGAAAATCGCCGCGGGTGCGAGCCTGGTGCAGCTGTATTCAGGCTTCATCTACAAAGGTCCGGCGCTGATTCGTGGATCGGTCGACGCCATAGCGGCCTTGCGCTAAACCCTGGGTATGGGTAAGGGCTTTTGTGGCGAGGGGGCTTGCTCCCGTTCGGCTGCGAAGCAGTCGTAAATCATACAATCGCGCTTTACCTGATACACCGAGTTGATTGGTTTTTGGGCCGCTTTGCAACCCAGCGGGAGCAAGCCCCCTCGCCACAGAAGCCCCACCGTAATTTTTTACAGGCATAAAAAAGGGCTCCTCGAAGGAGCCCCTGGGCCGAAGCCCGCCGTCCGGATGGGACGTGCGTGGTTAAGGTGTTGCGTATTCAGATTGTCGTGTCGGAATGTGTGCCCCGTTTAGCCGACGGCGTGAAGTTCGTTGAGTCTATGGATTCCCGCAGTGCCGGTCATACCGTCCCAGTTGTCGCCGCGTCCTTCTCGCCAGCCGTTGATCCAGGCTTGGCGTACCGACGGTAGAGTAAATGGGCAAAGCTCACGGGATTTACCACCAACGCCATATTGATATCCGCGCAAAAATGCTCTTTCCAACGGATCACGCTTAAGTCTTCTCATAGGGTGTTTCCCTCACTTGTTGACTGTATTTTTCGCGTCGACCTCTATTGAGGTCTGGCAGAAAATTCTCTGCCGTTGGCGGCTCGCTGCCGGCGTCGCGAGCCAAGGTGTTGACGCCGTTGCGACGTCAACCTGTAGTGAGTTCTAACCAAAGCGTCACATCGAGGGAATGATCGTTTTGTCATAAGCACGTAACCATCTAGGTGCTATGGCCATAAGAAACATCTCGTTTGTAACCGGTTTGATAAGCAAAGCCCGGTATGATCGGGCTCCCAGTAAATGATGGGGTTAATGCTTTAGTGAGAATGCCCACCCGTTGCACTCGGGTACTATTCGACGAAGGGTCGAGTTATGACATTTTGTTGCAACGAATTTTTTATCTGCCCCTGCATCTAAGCTCTTTTCAACCTTCGGGTGTTGAGTCGCAGGGGTGGAACGGCACACCTTCGTGCCACGCGAGCGCTCTTCAAGAAAAGCGCTTGATTGAAAACCGGACGGTCGATGCGTTGCCCGTTCACTTATTGCTAAAGGTCCTGGAATTCCCATGTCGGAACGTTACGAACTCTTCCTCACTTGCCCTAAAGGTCTCGAAGGCCTGCTCATCGAGGAAGCCGTCGGGCTTGGCCTTGAGGAAGCGCGTGAGCACACCTCGGCCGTGCGCGGCATGGCCGACATGGAAACGGCCTATCGCCTGTGCCTGTGGTCGCGTCTGGCGAACCGGGTGCTGCTGGTCATGAAACGCTTCCCGATGAAGGACGCCGAAGACCTGTACCACGGCGTGCTGGATGTCGAGTGGCAGGATCACATGCTCAACGACGGTACCCTGGCCGTCGAGTTCAGTGGTCACGGCTCGGGCATCGACAACACGCACTTCGGCGCCCTGAAAGTGAAGGACGCCATTGTCGACAAACTGCGTACCCCCTCGGGCGAGCGTCCATCCATCGACAAGCTCAACCCGGACCTGCGCATTCACCTGCGTCTGGACCGTGGCGAAGCGATCCTGTCGCTTGACCTGTCCGGTCACAGCCTGCACCAGCGCGGCTATCGCTTGCAGCAAGGCGCGGCGCCGCTGAAGGAAAACCTCGCGGCAGCGATTCTGATTCGTTCCGGCTGGCCACGTATTGCTGCCGAAGGCGGCGCTCTGGCCGACCCGATGTGCGGTGTCGGTACGTTCCTGGTCGAGGCCGCGATGATCGCCGCCGACATGGCGCCGAACCTGCGTCGCGAGCAGTGGGGCTTCACTGCCTGGCTGGGTCACGTACCTGCCCTGTGGAAAAAACTTCACGAAGAGGCCACCGCTCGCGCTGCTGCCGGCCTGGCCAAGCCACCGCTGTGGATTCGTGGCTACGAAGCTGACCCACGCCTGATTCAACCAGGTCGCAACAACGTCGAGCGCGCCGGTCTGAGCGAGTGGATCAAGATCTACCAGGGCGAAGTCGCGACGTTCGAGCCGCGTCCGGATCAGAACCAGAAAGGCCTGGTGATCTGCAACCCTCCGTACGGCGAGCGTCTGGGCGACGAGGCGAGCTTGCTCTACCTCTACCAGAACCTCGGCGAGCGTCTGCGTCAGGCCTGCCTGAACTGGGAAGCGGCGGTGTTCACCGGCGCACCGGACCTGGGCAAGCGCATGGGCATCCGCAGCCACAAACAGTATTCGTTCTGGAACGGTGCCTTGCCGTGCAAGCTGCTGCTGATCAAAGTCCTGCCGGACCAGTTCGTCACCGGCGAGCGTCGTACCCCGGAACAGCGTCAGGCTGAACGCGAACAGGCGGCCTACGATCAGGCGCCGGTCGAGCCGCAAGAGCGTCAGTACAACAAGAACGGCAACCCGATCAAGCCAGCGCCGGCCCCGGTGCCCGTGGTTGAGCAGGCGCGTCTGAGCGAAGGCGGGCAGATGTTTGCCAACCGCCTGCAAAAAAACCTCAAGGCGCTGGGCAAGTGGGTCAAGCGTGAAGGCATCGACTGCTACCGCGTCTACGATGCCGACATGCCGGAATACTCCATGGCCATCGACCTGTACCACGACTGGGTCCACGTCCAGGAATACGCCGCGCCAAAATCCATCGATCCGGAAAAAGCCTCGGCGCGGATGTTCGATGCCCTGGCGGCCATTCCGCAGGCCTTGAACATCGACAAGAGCCGTGTGGTGGTCAAGCGTCGCGAGCGTCAGAGCGGCACCAAGCAGTACGAGCGCCAGAGCGCCCAGGGCAAGTTCACCGAAGTGAACGAAGGCGGCGTGAAGTTGCTGGTCAACCTCACCGACTACCTCGACACCGGGCTGTTCCTGGACCACCGTCCAATGCGCCTGCGGATTCAGAAAGAGGCGGCCGGCAAGCGCTTCCTCAACCTGTATTGCTACACCGCGACCGCCAGCGTGCACGCGGCCAAGGGCGGTGCGCGCAGCACCACCAGCGTCGATCTGTCGAAAACCTACCTGGACTGGGCACGACGCAACCTGTCGCTCAATGGCTTCTCGGACAAGAACCGTCTGGAGCAGGGCGATGTGATGGCGTGGCTGGAAGCCAGTCGTGACGAGTTCGACATGATCTTCATCGACCCGCCGACCTTCTCCAACTCCAAGCGCATGGAAGGGATTTTCGACGTCCAGCGTGACCACGTGCAGTTGCTCGACCTGGCGATGGCGCGCCTTGCACCGGGCGGCGTGCTGTATTTCTCCAACAACTTCCGCAAGTTCCAGCTCGAGGAAAACCTCGCCGAGCGATATGCCGTGGAAGAAATCACCGCGCAAACCATCGACCCGGACTTCGTGCGCAACGGCAAAATCCACCGCGCCTGGAAAATCACCCTGCGCTAAGCGCTCAATGGATCCACAGAGCTTGATGCCAGTCAGTTAAGTGAAATCCTTGTGGGAGCAAGCTCGCTCCCACCTGTTTCGTGCTCTAACTGATCGGCATTACCCACAGAGCCTTGATTTTCAAAGGCTCTGTGGATTCATAACGCTGGTCAAATTAATGGCTAATAGCTATAACTCAGGCACAGCCTGAGTGTGGCCTACACTCGCTGGCGTTTATGAGTTGCGCCTATGTCGTTGCAAGCCGTCCGCCCCAAGATCCTGGGCTTTATCAGCGAAGATGTTTCGGCCTGGCGGGTCGCTTTGTTGGTATTGCTGGCCGGGGGAATTCTCACGGGGTTACTCGCCTGGGCGACCCTCAATCTGTTCCAGCATCAGTTGCGACAACGCTTTCAACTGCTTGCCAGCGAACGCTACAGCCGCATCGAAGAACGCTTTCAGGACCAGGAGCAACGCCTGGACAGCCTGCGGCGATTCTTTGTCAATTCAAGTGTAGTCACACGTCAGGATTTCGATGGCTACGCCAAGCCGCTGCTGCACCGTACTCAGGCCTATGCCTGGGCGCCTCGGGTCAGTCGCGCCGAGCGGTCGGCATTCGAGGCGAGGGTGCGGGAACAGGGTTTGGCAGGCTTCAGTATTCGTGACCTGAACGTCGCCGATGAGTTGCAAGTGGCCGGTGAGCGCGATGAGTACGTCCCTGTGCTCTACAGCCAGACGCAAAGCCACCTCGGTTCGCCTTTGGGTTACGACCTGCTCGCCCAACCCCTGCGCCGTTCGACGCTCGAACGGGCGCGTTCCCACGGCGGTCTCGCGGTCTCGCAGCCCATGCACCTGGTCGGTGTCGACCAGGCCTACGCCCGTGGCGTGCTGCTGGTGGCGCCGGTCACCGCGCGTGAGGCGGCGACAACCGAGCCGTATGGCTACGTCATCGCGGTCATCAGCCTGCGGCAATTGGTGGCCGACGGCTTGCCTGAGCAGAGTCATGACAATCTCTCGGTGCGTATCCTGGACCTGTCCGCCGGGGAACAGCACGAAGTGCTGTACGAGTCGCTCAATCCGCCAGCCTCCAGCCGTTTGCTGACAACGCGTTTGTTGCGTTTGGGCGATCACGACTATCAAGTGGATATCCGCCCAAGCGCCGCATTCATGCAGACCAACCACTCCTCGGTGGCCAGCCTGGTGGTGCTCGGCGCGCTCTTGAGCCTGTTGCTCAGCGCGTTGCTCTATGTGCTGGTCAATCAGCGACAGCGAGCATTGACGCTGGTGGAGCAGCGCACTCGGGAATTGCGCGCCCGTGAACAAGAGTTGCGCGGTACCCACGGACAACTACGCAGCGTGCTGGATGCAGCGACCCAGGTGGCAATCATCGCAACGGACCTGCGCGGCGTGATCAGCACCTTCAACGCCGGCGCCGAGCAAATGCTGGGCTACCGCAGTGGCGAAGTGCTGGGGCGCATGAGGTTGGAAAACCTGCACCTGCCCAGAGAGCTTGAGGCGCGGGCCAGAGAGTTGAGCGAACGCTATGGCAAGCCGATTTCGAGCGCTCAGGCCATGCAGGTAGAAGAAGGTGAGCAGGACGGGCATGAGGCGCGCGAATGGACGCTGGTGCGGTGCGATGGCAGTCATCTGGCGGTGAATATGCTGACCACGCCGGTGCTGGATGAGCACGGCTTGTGGGTCGGGCACCTGGCGATCTGTATCGACATCACCGAGCGCAAGCGGGTGCACGAGGCGCTGGCGGCGCGCGACCTGTTACTCAAGAAACTCAGCGCCCACGTGCCCGGCGGGATCTATCAATGCAAGATGGAGTTCGACGGTCGTTTCAGCGTGATTTATGCCAGCGACGGTATCCGTGAAATCTACGAACTTGAGCCGGATGTGTTGCTGATGAACGCCGAAGCGATCTTCGCCCGCATTCACCCGCAGGATGTGTCCCGCGTGCGCGCCTCGATTCGCACCTCGGCGAACAGGCTCAGCCCTTGGCGCGAGGAGTACCGCGTGCAATTGCCGCAGCGCGGTTTGCGCTGGGTGCGGGGTGAGGCAACGCCGGAGGAACTGCCGGGCGGTGGCGTGTTGTGGCATGGCTATATTTCCGATATTTCCGATTTGAAGCGGGTCGAGGAAGAGCTGCGCGCCCTGTCGGTGACCGACGCCCTGACCGGCATTCATAACCGGCGTTATTTCCAGGAACGCCTGACCTCCGAAATGGCCCGGGTCGAGCGCGCAGGTGGCGAACTGGCGGTGATCATGCTCGACATCGATCACTTCAAGCGCATCAACGACCAGCATGGCCACGCGGTGGGCGACCGGGTGCTCAAGGCTGTTTGCGAGCGCATTGGCCATCGTCTGCGGCGTACCGATGTGTTCTGTCGTCTGGGCGGGGAGGAGTTTATGGTGCTGTGCCCGGACAGCGACGCACAGCAGGCGCATACCCTCGCGATAGAGTTATGGCAGGGGTTGCGCAGCGCGCCGATTGACGAGGTCGGGATCGTGACGGCCAGTTTCGGGATCGCCGGCTGGCGTGCCGGGGAAGGCGCGGACGGGTTGTTGTTACGGGCGGATTCCGGGGTGTACGCAGCGAAACAGGCGGGCCGGGATCGGGTTGAGGCGCAACTGAGCTAGGGCTGCACGCTGATCCTTGTGGGAGCACGCCGGGCGGCCTGCTCCCACATTGGATCTTTGGTGCGTGGAGGTTCGGGTTACAGCGCCGAAGCGGCAGCCGTCAGCTTCGGCTGGCGGTACAGATCCAGCAGCACCTGATCGAGTACCGAGGACGCGCCAAACGGTTTTGGATCGTTGAGGATCGCCACTACCGCCCAGGTGTTGCCGTTGCTGTCGCGACTGTAGCCTGCGATGGCGCGCACGGTGTTCAGGGTGCCGGTCTTGATATGGGCTTCACCGGCCATGGCGGTGCGCTTGAGGCGCTTGCGCATGGTGCCGTCCATGCCGGCAATCGGCATCGAGCTGACGAACTCGGCCGAGTACGGGCTTCTCCAGGCAGCTTGTAGCAGACTGGCCATTTCACGGGCGCTGACGCGTTCTGCACGCGACAGGCCGGAGCCGTTCTCCATCACCAGATGCGGCGAGGTGATGCCTTTTTTCGCCAGCCACTGGCGCACCACGCGTTGTGCAGCTTTGGCGTCGTCACCGTCGGCGTCATTGCGGTACTGCGCGCCCAGGCTCAGGAACAGCTGCTGGGCCATGGTGTTGTTGCTGTACTTGTTGATGTCGCGGATGACTTCCGCCAGGTCTGGCGAAAAGGCGCGGGCCAGGACCTTGGCGTCTTTCGGTACGCTGGCCAGTCGGTCTTTGCCTTGGATGCTGCCTCCCAGTTCCTGCCAGATCGCACGGACGGCGCCAGCGGTGTAGGTGGCGTGATCGAGCAGCGACAGGTAGGTCTGGGAGCTGCAGCCATCTCCCAACTGACCGTTGACCGTCACGGTCACGCCGCCATCGGCCTGGGTCACCGGGTTGTAGCGAACATCACCGGCGCACTGCTTGGAATTGATGGCCTTGACCTGGTTGTCGATGCGGATGCTGGCGATCGGCGGTTCGACCGACACCAGCACTCGACCCGAATCGTTACGCGCCACAAAGCGCAGGGCCTTGAGATTGACCATCAGCGAGTCGGGTTTGACCAGGAAAGGTTTGTTTTCGTCATTGCCGTCGTCGTTGAACTCGGGCAGTTGCGGTTGCACGAAGAAGTTGCGGTCCAGCACCAGGTCGCCGGTGACCTGGCGCACGCCATTGGCCCGCAGGTCACGCATCAGCAGCCAGAGTTTTTCCATGTTCAGCTTGGGGTCGCCGCCGCCCTTGAGGTACAGGTTACCGTTCAGGATGCCGCCGCTGAGGGTGCCGTCGGTGTAGAACTCGGTTTTCCACTGGTGATTGGGGCCGAGCATTTCCAGGGCGGCGTAGGTGGTGACCAGTTTCATCGTGGAGGCTGGGTTGACCGACACGTCCGCGTTGAAAATGGTCGGGGTGCCGGGGCCGTTGAGCGGGATCATCACCAGCGACAGGGCATTGTCCTGCAGTTTGCTGGCCTTGAGGGCTTGTTGAACCTTGGGTGATAGCGCGGTGTTGATAGGGGCGGCAGAAAGAGGCAGGGCCAGGGGCAGAAGAAGGCTGGCCAGAAACAATGGACGCAAAGATTTGATCATCTGAAATAAAACCCTACAGCCGAGGGGAAAAAGAGGAGGGCATGTTGAAAAGTTCCCTCAGTGGTCATGAAAGTGTCGGCATTATGCCCAAGGTATAGCGCCTTGTGCTTCAGGCGCAGTGGCTAATCCGTTATTTTTTTACCAGCGGTAGGCGCGAGCGGCCAGAGAGTCGGGCAAACAGCGGCTTAAACTGCTAAAGTGCCGCCCGTTATTACTTATGAGGATTGTTCCAATGGCGACTAACCGTTCCCAGCGTCTGCGCAAAAAACTGTGCGTCGATGAATTTCAAGAGCTGGGTTTCGAACTGAACCTGGATTTCAAAGAAGATTTGGCTGACGAAGCCATTGACGCTTTCCTCGATGCGTTCCTGAAAGAAGCCATGGAAGCAAACGGCCTGGGCTATGTTGGCGGCGACGACTTCGGTCTGGTTTGCCTGCAAAAGCGTGGCTCGGTCAGCGCAGAACAGCGCGCCGCAGTAGAAGCCTGGCTGAAAGGCCGCACCGAGCTGACCAGCGTTGAAGTCAGCCCGTTGCTGGACGTTTGGTACCCGGAAAAGCCAATCAATCCGGTAGCCTGATGTCATAAAAAACGGCGACCCAAGGGTCGCCGTTTTTTTATGCTCGCTCCTGCGGAGCCTCAGGCCTTGCGCCAGTTCAGAATCAGCAAAGTCACAACCCCCGCCACAATCCCCCAGAACGCCGACCCGATGGAAAACAGCGTCAGCCCCGATGCCGTGACCATAAAGGTAATCAGCGCCGCTTCACGCTCCTGCACTTGCGCCATGGCAATGCTCAAGCCATTGATGATCGAACCGAACAGCGCCAGCGCAGCAATCGACAGCACCAGTTCTTTAGGCAGTGCCGCAAACAGTGCCGCCAGCGTTGCGCCGAAAACCCCGGCGATTCCGTAGAAAACCCCGCACCAGACGGCGGCCGTATAGCGCTTGTTGCGGTCTTCGTGGGCGTGCGGCCCGGTGCAGATGGCGGCGCTAATGGCTGCCAGGTTGATTCCGTGGGAGCCGAACGGCGCGAGCAGCAACGAGGCAATCCCGGTGGTGGTGATCAGCGGCGAGGCCGGGACGTTGTAGCCGTCGGCGCGCAGCACGGCGATGCCGGGCATGTTCTGCGAGGTCATGGCCACCACGAACAGCGGAATGCCGATACTGATGGTCGCCGCCAGCGAGAAGTGCGGTGTGGTCCAGACAGGCGTTGCGACTTCCAGGTGGAAGCCGCTGAAGTCCAGCAAGCCCATGAACCCGGAGAGCGCCGTACCGATCAGCAGTGCGCAGAGCACCGCATAGCGGGGTGAAAGACGTTTGACGATCAGGTAAGTAAAGAACATCCCCAGCACCAGGCCCGTGCGGTGCTGGGCGGCGACAAAGATTTCACTGCCGATCTTGAACAGGATGCCCGCCAGCAACGCAGCAGCCAGCGACGCCGGGATGCGTTTGACCAGGCGCTCGAAGCTGCCGGTCATGCCGCAAATCGTTACCAGGACCGCGCAGGTGATGTAGGCGCCGATGGCTTCGCCGTAGGTCACGCCCGACAGGCTGGTGATCAGCAGCGCCGCGCCGGGGGTGGACCAGGCGATGGTAATGGGGGTGCGATAGCGCAGCGACAAGCCGATCGAGCACACGGCCATGCCGATCGAGATCGCCCAGATCCATGACGAAATCTGCCCGCTGGTCAGGCCCGCAGCCTGGCCGGCCTGGAACATCAGTACCAGTGAACTGGTGTAGCCGGTCATCATCGCAATGAAGCCGGCAACGATGGCCGAGGGCGAGGTGTCGGCCAAGGGGCGCAACTGGACGTGCGTGGCGTCGTTCATGACAACAGTGTTCCTTGTTTATGGGAGCAAATGTGACGAGGCGCTTTTGTGGCGAGGAAGCTTGCCCCGCTGGGCTGCGAAGCGGCCCCGCCCACTTAGGCAAAGCAGTGATTCAGTTAAAATGCGTTCGTAGCCTTTACGACGGCTTTGCCGCCGGACGGGAGCAAGCTCCCTCGCCACAAAAGCGGTAATGATCACAGATTCATGCGTTCAAGCCTAAACTCAAACCTGACGGACCATTGCAATACAGCCGAGGCGACAAACAGCCGTACAGTCGTGTTGCCACCACCGGTTGTGTACAATGTGCCCTGTTTTTTACGCGATACTTGCCAGCGACCCACTGTGCTGTCTGACAGCCACGGTCAATTCGCCGCAGTTCTCCCGACTCGAGTGCCCATGAACGAACAGTTGCAGCCCCTCAAGAAACAACCGCGAGCAGGTAAAGCCGGCCGCAGCGGAACCCAGGACGATATCGTTTATGCGCATATCTTCGAGGCCATCCTCGAACAGCGCCTGGCGCCCGGTACAAAGCTGAGCGAAGAGGCGCTGGGGGAGATTTTCGGAGTCAGCCGCACGATCATTCGCCGTGCGTTGTCGCGTTTGGCCCATGAAGGTGTTGTGTTGTTGCGGCCTAACCGTGGCGCCGTGGTTGCCAGCCCGAGTGTCGATGAAGCGCGTCAGGTGTTCATGGCGCGGCGTCTGGTGGAGCGGGCGATCACTGAGCTGGCCGTCGAGCATGCGACGCCTGAGCAGTTGGCCGAACTGCGGCAGATGGTCAACGAGGAGCGTGACAGTTTCTCCCGTGGCGACCGTGGTGCTGGTATCCGTCTCTCGGGCGAATTCCATCTGAAACTGGCCGAAGCGGCGAAAAACACGCCGCTGATCAGCTTCCAGCGCAGCCTGGTGTCGCAGACATCCTTGATCATCGCCCAGTACGAAAGTGGCAACCGCTCGCACTGTTCCTACGATGAGCACACCCAACTGATCGATGCCATCGAGGCCCGTGACGTGACGCTGGCGGTGAGCCTGATGATGCATCACATGGATCACATCGACAGCAAGCTCAACCTCGACGAAGAAAGCGCCTCGGACGATTTGCACGCCGTGTTCTCGCACCTGTTGCAAACCAGGAAGCCTGGGCGGCCAACCGCGAAACTCTGAGTTGAGTCAGCGCCACCGAGTCGCGCCTTTCGCGAGCAAGCCCGCTCCCACAGTTGTTATGTGCTGAATCCACTGTCTGTGGTTTGGCATCAATCGAATGTGGGAGCGGGCTTGCTCGCGAAAGCGGTCTTAAAGACACAAAAAATCCCCCGTGCTTGTTTCTCAAGGCTGCGGGGGATTAATGAGATGGTCACCCCCACACCCTGCGAAGGCTACGCTTTCGCAGGGTGTTTTGTTTTATGCCCGGAATACCTTAGCGCTGATGCACCAGGTTCCCCGCCGCATAGGTCTGCAACACCGTGCGGTCATCACCCAGTGTCATCAGCACAAACAGCGTCTCGGCAATGTTGTTGGCTTGTTTCAGGCGATAGCTGAGCAGTGGGGTAGCGTTGTAGTCCAGCACCAGGAAGTCGGCGTCGGTGCCCGGTTGCAGGGTGCCGATCCTGTCTTCCAGGCGCAGTGCGCGAGCGCCGCCCAGGGTGGCCAGGTACAGCGACTTGAACGGGCTCAGGCGTGCGCCTTGCAGTTGCATCACTTTGTAGGCTTCGTTCAAGGTCTGCAGCAGCGAGAAGCTGGTACCGCCGCCGACGTCCGTGCCCAGGCCGACGTTCACTTTGTGCTTCTCGGCCATTGGCAGGTTGAACAGGCCACTGCCAAGGAAGAAGTTCGAGGTTGGGCAGAACGCGATGGCCGAACCGGTTTCGGCCAGGCGCGCGCATTCCTCATCACACAAGTGCACGCCATGAGCGAACACTGAGCGCTCGCCCAGCAGTTGGTAGTGGTCGTAGACGTCCAGGTAGCCCTTGCGCTCCGGGAACAACGCCTTGACCCATTCGATTTCCTGCAGGTTTTCACTGATGTGGGTCTGCATGTACAGGTCGGGGTACTCGGTGAGCAACTGGCCGGCGAGGGTCAGTTGCTCCGGGGTGCTGGTCGGTGCAAAACGTGGCGTCACCGCGTAGTGCAGGCGACCCTTGCCGTGCCAGCGCTCGATCAGTGCCTTGCTTTCGAGGTAGCCGGATTCGGCGGTGTCGGTCAGGTAGTCCGGGGCGTTGCGGTCCATCATTACCTTGCCGGCGATCATGCGCAGGTCGAGCTTCTGCGCGGCTTCGAAGAACGAGTCCACCGACTGCGGGTGCACGCTGCCGAACACCAGTGCGGTGGTGGTGCCGTTGCGCAGCAGTTCTTTGATGAAGATATCCGCGACTTCTTCGGCGTGGGCCTTGTCGGCAAACTGGCTTTCGCACGGGAACGTGTAGGTGTTGAGCCAGTCCAGCAGTTGCTCGCCGTAAGCCCCGACCATGCCGGTTTGCGGCAGGTGGATGTGGGTGTCGATCAGGCCAGGGGTGATCAGTGCGTCCTGATAATGGGTGACCTGGATGTCGGCAGGCAGGCTGGCGAGCAGTTCGCAGGCTGGGCCAAGGGCGCTGATCTGGCCGTTTTCGATCACCAGCAAACCATCCTCGAAATACTCGTAGGAGGCTTCGATCCCGACCTCGGCCGGGTCGGCGATGCTGTGCAGGATGGCGGCGCGGTAGGCTTTGCGTGTCAAAGGCATGAGGTGTTCTCAGTGTGTGGCTTTTTAGTTCGAAGCGTGGCTGCGGCGTGACGCGGGCAGCAGTTTGGCAATGGGTTCGGCTTTTGCGGTGTGCTGGCCGAAATTCGCGTTATAGGTGGCGATGATTTCGCCAGCGATGGAGATGGCGATTTCCACAGGCAATTTGCCTTTGACTTCGCCAAGGCCCATCGGACAGCGCATGCGTTGCAGCACGGCGCTGTCGAAACCGCGATCACGCAGGCGATGTTCGAACTTGACCCGTTTGGTCTTCGAGCCGATCAGGCCGAAGTAGGCAAAGTCGTTACGCTTGAGGATCGCAGCAGTAAGTTCGAGGTCGAGCTGGTGATTGTGGGTCATGACGATGCAGTAGCTGCCGGCGGGCAGGTCATCGATTTCGTCGACCGGCTCTTCGGCGATGATTTTACGCACGCCGTCGGGGATGTGCTCGGGGAACTCGGCTTCTCGCGAGTCGATCCAGCGCACCCGGCAGGGCAGGCTGGCCAGCAGCGGCACCAGCGCACGGCCGACGTGGCCGGCACCGAACACGGCAATGTGTGCCTGGACCTGGCCCATGGGTTCGAACAGCAACACGGTCACGCCGCCGCAGCACTGGCCCAGGCTGGCACCGAGGGTGAAGCGCTCCAGGTGGGTGTCCTGCTTGCCGCTGGCAAGCATCTCCCGGGCGACCTGCATTGCCTTGTATTCCAGATGCCCGCCACCAATCGTGTCAAAACTTTGCGCGGCGCTGACGACCATTTTCGAGCCGGCATTGCGCGGTGTCGAGCCGAGCTCTTCAATGATGGTCACCAACACGCAGGGTTCACCCTGGGTTTGCAGGTCGGCGAGGGCGCTGATCCAGTTGTACATGTTCACCTCACATCTGTGTTGTCTGTTCGGGCCTCATCGCGAGCAGGCTCACTCCCACATTTGACCGCATTCCCTTGTGGGAGCGGGCTTGCTCGCGAAGGCCGCGCCTCGGTCTAGAGCGAAGCCAACTCCGGCTCAGACTCGGCAGCTTTCACCGCCTTCAACTGGCGCATCTGCTCACAGCCCCACAACACCCGCTCCGGTGTGGCTGGCGCGTCGATTTTTGGTTGATGCCTGTAATCGCCCAAGCTCGCCACCGCGTCCTTGATTGCACACCACACGGCAATCCCGAGCATGAACGGCGGCTCACCCACGGCTTTGGAATGGAACACCGTGTCTTCCGGGTTCTTGCGGTTTTCCACCAGCTTCACGCGCAGGTCCAGCGGCATATCGGCGACGGCCGGAATCTTGTAGCTGGCCGGGCCGTTGGTCATCAGTTTGCCCTTGGCGTTCCACACCAGTTCCTCCATGGTCAGCCAGCCCATGCCCTGGATGAAACCACCTTCGACCTGACCCATGTCGATGGCCGGGTTCAGCGAGGCGCCGACGTCATGCAGGATGTCGGTACGCAGCATTTTGTACTCGCCGGTCAGGGTATCGACGATCACCTCGCAGCAGGCTGCGCCAAAGGCGAAGTAGTAGAACGGCCGGCCACGTGCCTGGCTGCGGTCATAGTAGATTTTCGGGGTCTTGTAGAATCCGGTGCTGGACAGCGACACCTGCGCGAAATAGGCCTGCTGGATCAGGGCCTCGAAGGTCAGGATGTGGTCGCGTACGCGCACGTGGCCGTTGTGGAACTCCACGTCTTCCTCGCTGACCTCATACTTGCGCGCAGCAAATTCCACCAGCCGTTGCTTGATGATTTCAGCCGCGTTCTGCGCGGCTTTGCCGTTCAGGTCGGCACCGCTGGAGGCGGCGGTCGGCGAGGTGTTCGGCACTTTGTCGGTGTTGGTCGCGGTGATTTGCACGCGGTCCATTTCCACCTGGAATACTTCGGCCACGACTTGCGCGACTTTGGTGTTCAGGCCCTGGCCCATTTCGGTGCCACCATGGTTCAGGTGGATGCTGCCATCGGTGTAGACGTGAATCAGCGCACCTGCCTGGTTGAGGAAGCTGGCAGTGAAGGAAATGCCGAATTTTACCGGGGTCAGCGCCAGGCCTTTTTTCAGGATCGGGCTGTTGGCGTTGTAGCGCCGGATCGCTTCGCGGCGCTCGGCGTACTGGCTGCTTTCTTCAAGCTCAGCGGTTATTTCCTCGAGCATGTTGTGCTCGACGGTCTGGTAGTAGTGGGTGACGTTGCGCTCGGTCTTGCCGTAGTAGTTGGCCTTGCGCACGGCCAGCGGGTCTTGGCCTAAATGGCGGGCGATGGCGTCCATCACCTCTTCGATGGCGACCATCCCTTGCGGGCCACCGAAACCACGGTAAGCGGTGTTCGAGGCGGTGTTGGTCTTGCAGCGATGACCGTTGATGGTCGCATCGCCCAGGTAGTACGAGTTGTCCGAGTGGAACATCGCCCGGTCGACGATCGATGCCGACAGGTCCGGTGAACAACCACAGTTGCCCGCCAGTTCCAGCTGGATACCGTGCAGGCGTCCGGTGTCGTCGAAGCCCACGTCGTACTCAATGTAGAAGGGGTGACGCTTGCCGGTCATCAGCATGTCTTCGACCCGAGGCAGACGCATTTTGGTCGGCTGGCCGGTCAGGTGCGCGATCACCGCACACAGGCACGCCGGGCTCGCAGCCTGGGTTTCCTTGCCGCCAAAACCGCCGCCCATGCGGCGCATGTCGACGACGATTTTGTTCATCGACACGTCTAGTACCTCGGCCACCAGTTTTTGCACTTCGGTGGGGTTCTGGGTCGAGCAGTAGACGATCATCCCGCCATCTTCGGTCGGCATCACCGAGGATATCTGGGTTTCCAGGTAGAAGTGTTCCTGGCCGCCGATGTGCAGCGTGCCCTGAATCCGGTGTTCGGCAGTGGCCAGCGCAGTCTGGGAGTCACCACGCTTGTGGGTGTGGCTGTCGAGCACGAAGTGGCGCTTGCGCAAGGCTTCGACCACGTCGAGTACCGGCTCCAGGTCTTCGTACTCGATGATCGCCGCCATCGCCGCTTTGCGTGCGGTTTCCAGGTCTTTTGCGGCCACCGCGAGCACCGGTTGGCCGACGAACTGCACGTCGTCGATGGCCAGCAGCGGATCGCCCGGCAGCAGCGGGCCGATGTCTTTCAGGCCCGGTATGTCTTGGTGGGTAATGGCGATACGCACACCTTCAAAGGCGTAGCAGGGCTGGGTGTCGATGCTGATGATTTTCGCGTGGGCGCGGTCCGAGAGCCGGGCGTAAACGTGCAGTTGGTTCGGGAATTCCAGTCGATCATCGATGTACTGCGCTTCACCGCACACGTGTTTGTCGGCGCTGTCGTGCTTGACGCTGCGGCCCACGCCGGTGGTCAGGTCCCTGGCAAACAGTTCGGCCAGTTCGGCTTGGGTCTTCTCGACTTTGTGATGGTTAGACATAAGCGGTCACCCGAGTCTCGATGTGCGGTGTTTGCAGTTCGATGAAATATTTGCGTAGCAGGTTTTGCGCGCTCAGCAGGCGGTACTCCTTGCTTGCCCGGAAGTCCGAGAGCGGCGTGAAATCTTCGGCCAGGGCGGCGCAGGCGCGTTCAATGGTGGCGTTGTTGAACGGTGCGCCAACTAGCGCGGCTTCGCAGTTTTTCGCACGTTTGGGTGTCGCGGCCATGCCACCGAACGCGACGCGGGCATCGGCAACCACGCCGTTTTCGATGCGCAGGTTGAATGCCGCGCAGACCGCGGAGATGTCATCGTCCAGACGCTTGGAAATCTTGTAGGCGCGGAACAGTTGTTCAGCGCTGGCACGCGGCACGATGATCTTTTCGATGAACTCGCTTTCCTGGCGGGCAGTGACCCGGTAGTCGATGAAATAGTCTTCCAGCGCCATCGTGCGACGGGTTTGGCCCTTGCACAGCACGATCTGTGCGCCGAGTGCGATCAGCAGCGGTGGCGAGTCACCAATCGGCGAGGCGTTGCCGATGTTGCCGCCCAGGGTGCCCTGGTTGCGGATCTGCAGGGAGGCGAAGCGTTGCAGCAATTCACCGAAGTCCGGGTACTCGGCCTTGAGCGCGTCATAGCAGTCGGAGAGGGCAGTGGCGGCGCCGATTTCCAGGCGATCGTCGAAGCGCTCGATGCGCTTCATTTCGGCAACGTTGCCGACGTAGATCATCACCGGCAGCGTGCGATGGAACTGGGTGACTTCCAGCGCCAGGTCCGTGCCGCCCGCCAACAGTCGTGCTTGCGGATAGGCGTCATAGAGGTCGGCGAGGTCGGCGACGGTCAGCGGCACCAGGCAGCGCTTGTCGCCACTGTTCAGCTCGCCGGTTTCGGTCGGGGCGATGGCTTTTAGCTGCGCGATGGTGTCGGCGACCCGCGCATCGAACTGGTCGGGTTGTTTGCCGTAGCACGCCTGTTCGGCGGCGGCGAGGATCGGCCGGTAGCCGGTGCAGCGGCAGAGGTTGCCGGCGAGGGCTTCGTGGGCTTTGTGGGCGTCAGGGTGATCGCTGTTTTTCTGCAAGGCGAACAGCGACATGACGAAGCCCGGAGTGCAGAAGCCGCACTGCGAGCCATGGCACTCGACCATGGCTCTTTGCACGCTGTGCAGTTGGCCCTGGTGCTTGAGGTCTTCGACGCTGATCAGCTGTTTGCCGTGCAACGACGAAACGAACGTCAGGCACGAGTTGAGGCTGCGATAGCGAATGTGTTCGCCGCCGTTTTCATCGCTCTGCAATTCGCCCACCACCACGGTGCAGGCGCCACAGTCACCGCTGGCGCAGCCTTCTTTGGTGCCGGGCTTGCCCACGTGTTCGCGCAGGTAGTTCAGCACGGTCAGGTTCGGGTCCAGGGCGTGCTCGCTACGGAGTTCCTGGTTAAGTAAAAACTGGATCACGGAAGGCCTCGCAGACTCATTATTGTTGTTAAGCGACGTGGGCCGAATTTATCAGGTCTGACTTTTCGGTCAATGATTTTCTGACTTAAAGGTCAGGAAAATCGGTTTTGTCGATCAACAACCGTTCCTTTCATTATTGACCCTCTCGGGATACCTCGCTTTTTGCTTGAATCGTGCCAAAAACCACCCCGTGGGCACTCGGCCATAACCCGGCAAGTGCGCTACACTGCGCCGCTTGTGCAGATCGAAGAGTTTGAAGAAAAACCATGACGTTCAAGGCGCCGGACAGCCTCGCCGAGCAAATTGCTCACCACCTCGCCGAACGCATCATTCGCGGCGACCTCAAGCCGGGAGAGCGCATCCAGGAACAGAAGGTTACGCTGGCCCTCAATGTCAGCCGCGGCTCGGTCCGCGAAGCCTTGCTGATCCTCGAGCGTCGGCACCTGATCGCGATCCTGCCGCGCCGTGGCGCCCATGTGACCGAACTCACCGCGCACAAGGTGCGCAGCCTGTGCACGCTGATGAGCGAGTTGTACATCCTGCTCGGTAATGCGGTGGCCAGTGGCTGGGCGCTTCAGGCCGACATGGCGCCGTTCCTGCACATCCAGCAGCGGCTGGGCGCCAGTTATGAGCGTCAGGACATCCGCGCGTTTGTCGAAGACAGCTTCAACGTGATGCGCGCCGCGTACCCGTTCGCCAACAACCCGTACTTGCAGGAAACCGTCGAGAACTTGCAGCCGGCCATGAGCCGTGCGTATTTTCTCGCCCTGGAGCAGCGCAAGGCCGAGATGAGCGAGTTCCTCGAACTGTTTGAACAACTGCTCGCCGCCGTGATTGCCCGTGATCTGCCGCAGATTCGTGCGGTGCTCTCGGCGTATGCCCAGCGCAGCTGCGATCTGGTGCTGTCTGCGTTGCCGGCTGCCTAAGCGTGCGGCTCAAGTGCATCAAACTGGCGGGGTTCAAATCCTTCGTCGACCCGACTACGGTGAACTTCCCCAGTAACATGGCGGCGGTGGTCGGGCCCAATGGTTGCGGCAAGTCGAACATCATCGACGCCGTACGCTGGGTGATGGGCGAGAGTTCGGCAAAAAACCTGCGCGGCGAGTCGATGACCGACGTCATCTTCAACGGCTCCACCAGTCGTAAACCGGTGAGCCAGGCGAGTATCGAGCTGGTGTTCGATAACTCTGACGGCACGCTGATCGGCGAGTACGCGGCCTACGCGGAAATCTCCATTCGTCGCAAAGTTACCCGTGACAGCCAGAACACCTACTTCCTCAACGGCACCAAATGCCGTCGTCGGGACATTACCGACATCTTCCTGGGTACCGGCCTGGGGCCGCGCAGCTACTCGATCATCGAGCAGGGGATGATCTCCAAGCTGATCGAAGCCAAGCCCGAAGACTTGCGCAACTTCATTGAAGAAGCGGCGGGGATCTCCAAGTACAAGGAGCGTCGGCGCGAGACTGAAAACCGCATCCGCCGCACCCACGAAAACCTGGCGCGCCTGACCGACCTGCGTGAAGAGCTGGAGCGTCAGCTCGAACGTCTGCACCGCCAGGCCCAGGCCGCCGAGAAGTATCAGGAATACAAGGCCGAAGAGCGCCAGCTCAAGGCTCAGTTGTCGGCATTGCGCTGGCAGGCGTTGAACGAGCAGGTCGGCCAGCGCGAAGCGATCATTGGCAACCAGGAAATCAGCTTCGAAGCGCTGGTGGCTGAACAGCGCAACGCAGACGCGAGCATCGAACGGCTGCGTGACGGGCATCACGACTTGTCCGAGCGCTTCAACCTGGTGCAAGGGCGTTTCTATTCGGTCGGCGGCGACATCGCTCGGGTCGAGCAGAGCATCCAGCACGGCCAGCAGCGGTTGCGCCAATTGCAGGACGACCTGAAAGAAGCCGAGCGGGCGCGGCTGGAAACCGAATCCCATCTGGGCCATGACCGCACCTTGCTGCTGACCTTGGGCGAAGAGCTGGACATGCTCACGCCCGAGCAGGAAGTCACCAGTGCCGCCGCCGAAGAGGCCGCAGCCGCGCTGGAAGAATCCGAAACCACCATGCACGGCTGGCAGGAGCAGTGGGACACGTTCAACCTGACCGCCGCCGAGCCACGTCGCCAGGCAGAGGTGCAGCAGTCGCGCATCCAGCAGCTGGAAACCAGCATGGAGCGTCTGGCTGAGCGTCAGCGTCGCTTGACCGAGGAACGCGACTTGCTTTCGGCGGCCCCGGAAGACGCGGCAATCCTGGACCTCAGCGAACAACTCGCCGCCAGTGAAGCAACCCTGGAAGACTTGCAGGCCAGTGAAGAGGCCCAGGTCGAACGGCTTGAGCAATTGCGCCAAGAGCTGCAACTGGCCTTGCAGAACCAGCAGCAGGCCCAGGGCGACTTGCAGCGACTCAATGGCCGCCTGGCTTCGCTGGAAGCCTTGCAACAAGCGGCGCTCGATCCGGGCACCGGCACCGCCGAGTGGTTGCGCGAGCAGAACCTGGCCGAGCGTCCGCGTCTGGCTGAAGGCTTGAAGGTTGAAGCGGGTTGGGAGCTGGCGGTGGAAACCGTGCTTGGCGCCGACCTGCAAGCGGTGCTGGTGGATGATTTCGGTGGTTTCGATCTGTCCGGGTTTGCCCAGGGCGATCTGCGATTGCTCAGCCCGGCCAGTGACGGCGTGCGGATTCCCGGTAGCTTGCTCGACAAGGTCGAGGCGCAGATCGATCTGTCGCCGTGGCTGGGGCAGGTCAAACCGGTGGACAGTCTTGAGCAGGCGTTGGCCTTGCGCGGTCAGTTGGCGTTCGGCGAAAGCCTGATCAGCCGTGACGGTTATTGGGTGGGCCGGCACTTTTTACGCGTGCGCCGAGCCAGTGAAGCCGAGAGCGGTGTGCTGGCGCGCGGGCAGGAAATCCAGCGTCTGGGGCTTGAGCGCGAAGAGCGCGAGGCAACCGTCGAAACCCTGGAAACCACGTTGCAGAACCTGCGTGCCCAGCAACGTCAGCAAGAGAACGGCCGTGAACACTTGCGCCGTTTGCTGCAAGACGAAGCGCGTCAGCAGGGTGAATTGAAAGCCCAGTTGTCTGCCGGCAAAGCCAAGGCCGAACAACTCACGTTGCGTCGCACCCGTCTCGACGAAGAATTGGGTGAGTTGAGCGAGCAGCGTGCGCTGGAACACGAACAGGTTGGCGAGTCGCGCCTGCAATTGCAGGAAGCCCTCGACAGCATGGCGCTCGACACCGAGCAGCGCGAGTTGCTGCTGGCCCAGCGCGACAGCTTGCGCGAGCGTCTTGACCGCGTACGTCAGGAGGCTCGTCAGCACAAGGACCACGCACACCAATTGGCCGTGCGGTTGGGCTCGCTCAAGGCGCAACACGATTCCACCCGCCAGGCACTGGAACGGCTGGAATTGCAGTCCGAGCGGCTGACCGAAAAACGCGAACAACTGAGCCTCAACCTGGAAGAGGGCGAAGCGCCGCTCGAAGAGTTACGGCTCAAGCTTGAAGAGTTGCTCGATAAACGCATGAGCGTTGATGAGGAACTGAGAACCGCGCAGATAGCCCTGGAAGATGCCGACCGTGAACTGCGTGATGCCGAGAAGCGTCGCAGTCAGGCCGAGCAGCAGTCGCAGTTGATTCGTGGCCAGCTCGAACAACAGCGTATGGAGTGGCAAGCCCTGACCGTGCGTCGCAAAACCTTGCAGGACCAGTTGCTCGAAGATGGTTACGACCTGCACGGTGTGCTTGCGACGCTGGTGGCCGAGGCTAATGAAAAAGAAGCCGAAGAAGAACTCGAACGCATTGCGGCACGCATTCAGCGATTGGGCGCGATCAACCTCGCGGCCATCGACGAGTATCAGCAGCAGTCCGAGCGCAAGCGGTATCTGGATGCGCAGGACGCTGACCTGGTGGAGGCTCTCGATACGCTGGAAAACGTTATCCGCAAGATCGACAAGGAAACCCGCAATCGCTTCAAGGACACCTTTGATCAGATCAACGGTGGCTTGCAGGCATTGTTTCCAAAAGTTTTCGGTGGCGGCAGCGCTTATTTGGAACTGACGGGCGAAGATTTACTCGATACAGGGGTGACGATCATGGCGCGTCCGCCCGGGAAGAAGAACAGCACCATCCATTTGTTGTCCGGTGGCGAGAAAGCCCTGACGGCGTTGGCGCTGGTATTTGCCATTTTCAAATTGAATCCGGCGCCATTCTGCATGCTCGACGAAGTTGACGCGCCGCTGGATGACGCTAACGTTGGACGTTATGCAAGGTTGGTTAAAGAGATGTCGCAGACGGTGCAGTTCATCTATATCACTCACAACAAGATCGCCATGGAAATGGCTGACCAGTTGATGGGTGTCACGATGCACGAGCCGGGTTGTTCGCGTCTGGTGGCGGTGGATGTCGAGGAGGCGATGGCGATGGTGGACGCCTGAGTTCATGGCGAACAAGGCATGTATTGGCAGGAAGTAAGGCTTTTTACCTGTGAAGAATGCTGGCCAATCGACATATTGGCCCAAGCTATTGTGACGGACGGTGTAAAGTTATCTTTGGTCGTGCTAGTTTAATGTCAATTTTTCGTGTGCGTGGCAAAACGCCAGTCAGAACATAGAGTTGGCGCCACGTTTTAAAGCGGTTTGCACGTTGCTAAACCCCTTATTTATCAGCATTTTTTATAGAGGCACGGGATTACATGGAAATCGGTCTGCGCGAGTGGCTGATCGTCATCGGCATTATTGTTATTGCCGGTATTCTTTTTGATGGCTGGCGGCGCATGCGCGGCGGCAAGGGCAAGCTCAAGTTCCGTCTGGACCGAAGCCTGTCGAACCTGCCGGACGAAGACGCCGGCGCCGAGCTTCTGGGCCCGCCCCGTGTGCTGGACACCCATAAAGAGCCGTTGCTCGACGAGCACGATTTACCGTCAGTCAGCATGCCGGCCAGAGAGCCGCGTGAGTCGGGTTCCAAGCGTGGCAAGCGCGGCGGCGAGCCGGCTCAGGGCGATTTGAACCTGAACCTGGACCTGGACGGTGGCCCGAGCTTCAGCAGCCGCGATGATGATTTCCCGGACGAGGGCAAAGCGTCGAGCCCGACACTGGACAAAGACCAGCCGCAAGCTGAAGAAGTGTTGGTCATCAGTGTGATTTGTCGTGACGCTGCCGGTTTCAAAGGCCCGGCGCTGTTGCAGAACATTCTGGAAAGCGGTCTGCGGTTTGGCGAGATGGATATTTTCCATCGTCACGAAAGCATGGCGGGTAATGGCGAAGTACTGTTCTCCATGGCCAATGCGGTCAAGCCGGGTATTTTTGATCTGGACGACATCGATCACTTCAGCACCCCGGCCGTGAGCTTCTTCCTGGGCTTGCCGGGCCCGCGTCATCCGAAGCAGGCATTCGACGTGATGGTCGCTGCTGCGCGCAAACTGTCCCAGGAGCTCAATGGTGAACTCAAGGATGATCAGCGCAGCGTGCTGACCGCCCAGACCATCGAACACTACCGTCAGCGTATCGTCGAATTCGAACGTCGCGCCCTGACCCAGAAGCGCTGATTCAAAAGCTTGAGCGGGCCCTTGTGGCGAGGGAGCTTGCTCCCGCCGGGCTGCGAGCGGCCCCTAAGCCAGCCAACCCGTTGTGTCAGATAAAACACGATTACAGGATTTACGACTGCTTCGCAGCCGAGCGCGAGCAAGCTCCCTCGCCACAGTGTCCATAGCTTTAAGCGACTGTATTTAAAAAATTGAGCAGCCTCGGCTGCTCTTTTGCTTTATGAGAGAACACCCATGACCGCCGCCGAAAACCGCATCCTAGAGCTGCGTGCTGAGCTGGATCAGCACAACTACCGCTACCATGTTCTTGATGAGCCGAGCATCCCGGACGCCGAGTACGACCGGTTGTTCCACGAGCTCAAGGCGCTGGAAGCGGCCCATCCCGAACTGGTCACCTCTGATTCGCCGACCCAGCGGGTGGGTAGCGCGGCGCTGTCGGCGTTCACTCAGGTCAGGCACGAAGTGCCGATGCTCAGCCTTGGCAACGCGTTCGAAGAAACCGACATGCGCGAGTTCGATCGTCGGGTTACCGAAGGGCTGGACCTGCCGGCGGGCGATTTGTTTGGCGCTGGTGCGGCGGTCGAGTACAGCTGTGAGCCCAAGCTCGATGGCCTGGCGGTCAGCCTGTTGTATCAGGACGGCGTGCTGGTGCGCGGTGCCACGCGCGGCGACGGCACCACCGGTGAAGACATCAGCGTCAATGTGCGCACGGTGCGCAACATTCCGCTCAAGCTGCAAGGCAGTGGCTGGCCGGCGACGCTGGAAGTGCGTGGCGAAGTGTTCATGTCCAAGGCCGGTTTCGAGCGGCTCAATGCGACGCAACTGGAAGTCGGCGGCAAGACCTTTGCCAATCCGCGCAACGCGGCAGCGGGCAGTCTGCGTCAACTGGATTCGAAGATTACCGCCAGTCGTCCGCTGGAGTTCTGCTGCTACGGCATTGGTCAGGTCTCGGCAGACATTGCCGACACTCACATCGGTAATTTGCAGCAACTCAAGATGTGGGGGATGCCGGTCAGCCGTGAGCTGAAACTGGCCCACGGCATCGACGAATGCCTGGACTACTACCGTGACATCGGCGAGCGCCGCAATGGGCTCGCCTATGAAATCGACGGCGTGGTGTTCAAGGTCAACAGCATTGCTTCGCAGCGTGAGCTGGGCTTTCGCGCACGTGAGCCGCGCTGGGCGATTGCCCATAAATTCCCGGCGATGGAGGAACTCACCGAGCTGCTCGATGTGGAATTCCAGGTCGGCCGCACGGGGGCGGTAACGCCGGTTGCGCGGTTGAAACCGGTCAAGGTCGCGGGTGTCACCGTGTCCAATGCCACCTTGCACAATATGGACGAAGTGGCGCGTCTGGGCTTGATGATTGGCGACACGGTGATCATCCGTCGCGCCGGTGACGTGATTCCGCAAGTGGTGCAGGTGGTCACCGAGCGCCGCCCGGAAAATGCCCGCGCGGTGCAGATTCCCGAGAGCTGCCCGGTCTGTGGTTCCCATGTCGAGCGCACGCAACTGGTCAAGCGCAGCAAGGGTCGCGAAACCGTCAGCGAGGGCGCGGTGTATCGCTGCGTCGGGCGTCTGGCCTGTGGCGCGCAGCTCAAGCAGGCGATCATTCATTTCGTTTCGCGTCGGGCATTGGACATTGAAGGCCTGGGGGAGAAGATCGTCGAGCAACTGGTCGATGAAGGCCTGGTGAACTCACCGGCTGACCTGTACGCCTTGACCTTCGAGCAAATCGTCGACCTGGAAGGTTTTGCCGAGCTGTCGAGCAAGAACCTGCTCAGTGCCATTGCCGACAGTAAAAAGCCGAGCCTGGCACGGTTCATCTACGCCCTGGGCATTCCGGATGTCGGCGAGGAGACGGCCAAGGTCCTGGCGCGCTCGTTGGCGTCGCTGGGGCGGGTTCAGCAGGCGTTGCCCGAAGTGTTGACGTACTTGCCGGATGTCGGGCTGGAAGTCGCCTACGAGATTCACAGCTTCTTTACGGATGCGCATAACCAACAGGTGATTGAAGAGCTGCTCACGCATGGCCTGGCGATTCAGGATCAGGGCGAGCTGGGCGCCGAGTTTGCGGCCAGCACCACGCTGGGCGGGATGATCGACAAACTGCACATTCCGTCGGTCGGGCCGGGCGGGGCACAGAAGCTCGCGGACAAGTTCGGCTCGCTGCAGGCGGTCATCGATGCCGATTGGCTGGACATGCGTCAGGCGCTGCCAGAAAAGCAGGCCAATGCGGTTCGGGAGTTCTTCGCCGTCGAGCAGAACCGTCAGCTGGCGCTGGCGGCCGAGCAGCAATTGCGTGACTTCGGTATGCATTGGCACAGCGAGAAGAAGGTCGTTGAAGGTCTGCCGCTGGCCGGTCAGACGTGGGTCCTGACGGGCTCGCTGGAATTGATGAGTCGCGACGTGGCCAAGGACAAGCTCGAAAGCCTGGGTGCCAAGGTTGCCGGTTCTGTTTCGGCGAAAACCCACTGTGTGGTGGCCGGTCCCGGTGCAGGCTCCAAGTTGGCCAAGGCTAATGAGCTGGGGTTGAAGGTGTTGGACGAAGAAGCGTTCGTGGCGTTTCTGGTTGGGCATGGCATAGCGGTGTAGGCAGGCGTTTTGCGACTGCTGCGCAGTCGATCTCGGACAAGCCAGGCTTGTATGTTCAGACTTGAAGGGGTGGGCGGACGAGGTTGTCCATGCACAGTAGCAAGTGCTTGACCCCCTTCATTTTTTTAATCCTGAACCAACGGTTGTAAGTTCTTCTCAGATAGGTACAATGGCGCGGCTCACCGACAGGTGAGCGTCGTTATGGTGACCCCATCGGTCCCCCCGCAACGATTACCCGTGAACCTGGTCAGAGCCGGAAGGCAGCAGCCACAGCGGGAACATTGTGTGCCGGGGTGTGGCTGGTGGGGTTGCCTCCATAACGCGTCCTGCGTTATTTCTCCTCGTACCATTCAATTCTCCTCATTTTTTCTACGGCTGCTTTTGCCGCTCAGAACACTGCCTGTTCGTCTGTAGAAACCGTTGATTGCTCGGTGTTAAACACCACTTCACGCTTCGAAAATCGCCCGCTAGACAACCTGAAAGCCCCTTGCTAGCTTCCGCGCACCTCTGATGTCAGTCAGCAATGACCGGGGGCGATTGTTGTATGGGCATTGGAACCGCCAACAAGCACTTAAGGAAAAGTAACGTGCCGATCAGACCCTCCCTTTCTCTGGCCCTGGCTGCCTCCGTTTGCTCGCTGTGCATGAGCGTGCCTGCATTCGCTGGCGACGCTTCCCTCGTCTCGGGGAAATACGAAGCGCTGATGCTTGCCGTCACCCCCGATCATCAGGTCGAGGGCTACTATTCCGAGCAAATGGGCGAGGGCGTCACCCGAACCTGTGCGTTCTATCTGCAAGGCAGGCTGGGTGGTTCGAAGAAAGTGCCATTGACCACCTGGTCCGACGAGAGCTTCCCCGGAACCCTCGATGTCACCGCTGGGGGCGTGACCCTGACCATTGAGCATGGCCGTGAGCATTCCGGGTGTGTCAGCGTGATGATGCCGGAGATTGCTACCGGGCTGGAGCTGGAGCGGATCAGCAGCAAAAAATGGATTGCCTTGGTGACCGTGACCACTGGCAAGGCCAACCTGCAGAAAACCCCGGATGTGAAAGCCGCCCACCGTGCCTACATTGTCAAACATGACGTTGTGGGTGTGTTGAGCTTCAAGGATGGCTGGGCGCAGGTCGAGTTCATTAATGACCAGGGGCGTACGTTTACGGGCTGGATCAACAAGGACCAGTACGCTGGACTGGTCGCGCCCAAAGGCTAGGGCGCGGCCCTTCAGCGGTGGGCTTACTCGACGGTCAGGGCGAAGACTCTGAGGCGATGCCCATCCGGGTCCAGCGCAACGAAGGTGTAGCCAAAGTCCAGGCTGACCGGTGCCTGGGCGATGGTCAGGCCTGATTCGCGCCAGCGCTCGTGCAGGGTGTCGACGGCGTGCGGGCTCTCCACGGCAAACCCGACTTCGCCCCCGCCGCCGGTCATTTGAGCTGCCGGCTCAACCGTGTGCCGGGACCAGAGCCCCAGTTTCAACCCGGAATCAAGAATGAACAGCGCAAATGTCGGCGAGAGCTCGACCGGTGGTTTGTCCAGCAGGCGGCTGTAGAAGTTGGCGCTGGTGGCGGGGCTGTCGACGTAGAGCAGGATGTAGGTGTTTGTAATCATGGCGACTCCGTTGCCCTTGTGGGATGTCTGTGCAGTGGGCGCAAGCATAGGCCGTGCGACTGTCAGTTCCTGTCAGGAGTCGTTTGCAAAAGAGAAGGCAGGTTATCGATATCGATAAGCCTGCCTTCTCTTTATGTATTACTGGGCTCTAAGGCTTGGACAAGGCCTGGTCTACCGCTGCGATCAGCTTTCCCAGATCCTTCGGGGTCGCTTTGTGTATGACACCGAACAAATAAGCCCGCTGTTCATCTTCGTCGCCCAGATCCGCGAAGAAGGCTTTCAGCTTTACCCCCAGTGCATCGGCAAACAGGAACAGGGCTTCAACGCTGGGGGTATAGGTGCCGGTTTCGAAGCGGCTGATGGTTTTGGGGTCAAAACCGGTTTTTTCACCGAGTTCAGCCTGAGTAAGCCCCGCTACCTTGCGATAGCGTCTGATGGCTGCACCCAAACTTGAAATTTGCATCGCTCAATTCCCATTTAGAATCAAGAACTTAACGATAGATTTTTGCATTAGACAACTGCATGATCCATCACCTTGCTTTGCAAAATGTGATGTATTTCGTAGAATCGGCGCTTCGGACGGGCATTTGGTGACCTGGTTTCAGAAGCCGGGGTCTGCGAAACAGGAATTCATTGCGTTTTGCACACTGATACAGGCCGAAGATTGGCCGTGGTGCCATCGATGCATTTATCGACGCCAACGCTGCGTCTTTCAGTGTGACCTGATGCCTTATTTGATCCTAGTTGATCTTTGTCGTTGCGAAGCCGTTCCGTACATCTCTTCCGGGCGTCATGCCCTGGTCGAGCGGTGTACCCGCTAGCCACAGTGAGCCTGACTCATGGATGAGAAGTACCGTAGGGCCGTGGATGCCGCCGCCATCTTTTCCGAAACCGACCTGGCCGGCCGGATCACCTACGCCAACGACCTGTTTTGCACGGTCTCGGGCTACAGCCGTGAAGAGTTGTTGGGCGCCAATCACCGAATCCTCAATTCCGGCCTGCATGCCGCGGACTTCTTCGCAACCATGTGGCGCACCATCGCCCTGGGCAAGGTCTGGAAGGGTGAAATCTGCAACCGCGCCAAGGATGGAAGCCTGTATTGGGTCGACAGCACCATGGTGCCGATCCTTGATGAGATGACCGGGCGGGTGACACGCTACCTGTCGATTCGCTTTGACATCAGCGAAAAGCGCCGTGTGCTGCAGTCTCTTCAATGGCGGGTCGGCCATGACGTGCTGACCGGCCTGCCCAATCGGGCGTTTCTCTCCGAGTTGCTCGACCAGGCCCTGGAGTTCTCCCGCAAGGAGAATATCCCGCTGGCCGTGTGCATGCTCGACCTCGACGGTTTCAAGGCTGTGAATGACGGTTATGGCCACGCCAGCGGCGATATGTTGCTGGTGGAAGTGGCCAAGCGCTTGCGCGGCATCGTGCGGGGCGAAGACGTGGTGGCGCGGTTGGCCGGTGACGAGTTCGTGCTGATCCTGCGCTATGTGCGTGACCTCCCCGAACTGCGCGCGGCACTGCATCGGGTGCTGGGGGTGATTTCCACGCCGTACTCGATCCTGGGCAAGGACATCAATGTGTTTGCCAGCATTGGCGTCACCTTGTTTCCGCTGGATAACGAAGACGCGCAGACCTTGCTGCGTCATGCGGACCAGGCCATGTATGTGGCGAAGCAGGGCGGGCGCAACCGTTTTCATTTGTTCGATGTGCTGCGCGACCGCGAGGTCAAGGCGACTCATCAAACCGTCGAGCGCGTGCGGCAGGCGCTGGCCGGTGGCGAGCTGTGCCTGCACTTTCAGCCCAAGGTCAATATGCGCTGCGGCGAGGTGGTGGGGTTCGAGGCGTTGCTGCGCTGGGAACACCCGCACAATGGCGTGGTGCCCCCCAAGGAATTTCTGCCGCTGGTGGAAGAGACGGACCTGATTGTCGATATCGGCGAGTGGGTGATGGAGCAGGTCATGGTGTTGCTTGAGCGCTGGCAGGCGGCGGGGCAGAGCTGGCCGGTCAGTGTGAACATCGCGGCTCGGCATTTTCAGCGAACCGATTTTGTCGAGCGTCTCAAGGGGGTGCTTGAACGTCACCCGCATGTTGCGCCGCAGTTGCTTGACCTGGAGATTGTCGAGTCGGTGGCGGTGGAGAACATCCAGCACGTCAGCACCTGTTTGCAGGCGTGTCAGGCGCTGGGGGTGAAATTTTCACTGGGGGACTTCGGTACGGGGTATTCCTCGCTCAGCTACTTGAAACGGCTGCGCACGCAAACCATCAAGATCGACAAATCATTTGTGCGCGACATTCTGCATGACCGTGACGACCTGGCCCTGACCACGGCAGTGATCGGACTAGCCCGGGCGTTTGGCCGGGAAGTGATTGCCGAGGGCCTGGAAAGTCTTGAGCACGGCCAACTGCTGCTGCGCCTGGGCTGTGAGGTGGCGCAGGGTTACTTCATTGCCCGGCCGATGCCGGCCAGCGAGGTACCTGGCTGGGTCGCAGCGTTTGTGGCGCCTGCCCAGTGGCTGGCGCAGGCTGTTCAGGGCGTTGGTGCGGTGAGCGAGGCTTCGTCGGTGCCGGTATAGAGTTTGATGATGTCGTCGATCTCGCCTGACATTTTCATCTTCAGCAGGGTCTGCAAAATCAGTTGCACGGGCAGTGTGGGGTCATTGCGTACGTAGCAGCCGACGCTTTGTTCCTGCAACACCGCAACGCCATGCAGTTGCCGTTCGGGCAGCAGTTGATGGTTGAGCCAGTCCAGTGTCCATTGATTGCTGACGGCATAACGATAGCGGCCGGCCAGGAGCTTTTGCAGCACCTGATCCTGGCTGCGTGCATCGTCGCGTTGCAATCGGCCGTTGTCGAACAACGGTTGCAGGGTCGGGTAGCTGTAGCTGAGCACGGTGCCGACCGGTTGCGTGGTCAGGTTGGCGAGGGTCACCGGCGCGGGATCGCTGCTGATCAGCAGGTCACGCTGAAACCACAGCGGGACGCTCCAGAGGTAGTCGCCGGGCTGATTTGGCAGCCAGGATTGTGCGGTGTAACAGCGAATATCAATTTCACCGTGTTCCATCGCGCTTTGCACCCGCGCGCGGGCCAGCACATGGAACTCGGCGGGGCGACCCACCTGGGTGGCCAGGCTGAGCATCACGTCGTGCAAGATGCCCTGGACCGGACGACCGCGATCAATTTGCACCATGGGCATGGCCCAGCTGTCGGCCACCGAGAAACGCAAGGGCGCCTCGCTGGCAACGCCATTGGCGCAGATCAACAGCAAAGCCCCCAGGGTTGAACGCATAGACGCTCCGGTGAGAACACTGCAAGGTCGAGAAAAAGCCGCCCATGCAGGCCGTGTGCAAATGTAACGAGCGAAGGCAAGACACGGCAAAAACAGGCGAGGAAGAGGAGTTTGCGTGTTGTAAATAAGCATTCCGAGCCTATTTTTAACGCAGGATTGTCGAGCGCAGTAGTTTTCACACGGTCTGCATGAGGCAGCTTAGCCAGATTAGAGGAGGACACCGGATGCAATTTCGTCCTTGCTCCGCTAGCATTACCGGCTTCCGCTTCCCAGTCGCGACGGTTTTCGATGAGTTATCAGGTTCTTGCACGTAAATGGCGTCCGCGCTCGTTCCGCGAAATGGTCGGCCAGACCCATGTGCTCAAGGCTCTGATCAATGCCTTGGACAGCCAGCGGCTGCACCATGCCTATTTATTTACCGGCACGCGCGGGGTGGGCAAGACCACCATTGCGCGGATCATTGCCAAATGCCTGAACTGTGAAACAGGTATCACTTCGACGCCGTGTGGCGAGTGCTCGGTGTGCCGCGAAATCGATGAGGGGCGCTTTGTCGACCTGATCGAGATCGACGCCGCGAGCCGGACCAAGGTCGAGGACACCCGCGAGCTGCTCGACAACGTGCAGTACGCGCCAAGCCGTGGGCGCTTCAAGGTCTACCTGATCGACGAAGTGCACATGCTTTCCAGCCATTCCTTCAATGCGCTGTTGAAAACCCTTGAAGAGCCGCCGCCCTACGTCAAGTTCATCCTGGCGACCACCGACCCGCAGAAACTTCCTGCAACGATTCTGTCGCGGTGCCTGCAGTTCTCGCTGAAAAACATGACGCCGGAGCGTGTGGTCGAGCATTTGACCCACGTGCTGGGAGTCGAGAACGTACCGTTCGAAGACGACGCGCTGTGGCTGTTGGGCCGTGCTGCCGACGGCTCCATGCGTGACGCCATGAGCCTCACTGACCAGGCCATTGCTTTCGGTGAAGGCAAAGTCATGGCGGCCGATGTGCGTGCCATGCTCGGCACGCTCGACCATGGCCAGGTCTACGACGTGCTGCACTCCTTGATCGAGGGTGACGCCAAAGCGTTGCTCGAAGCAGTGCGGCACCTGGCTGAGCAAGGCCCGGACTGGAATGGCGTGCTGTCTGAAATTCTCAACGTGCTGCACCGTGTCGCCATCGCCCAGGCCCTGCCGGAAGGCGTCGACAATGGCCACGGCGACCGCGACCGGGTGTTGGCACTCGCCCAGGCCCTGCCTGCCGAAGACGTGCAGTTCTATTACCAGATGGGCCTGATTGGCCGCCGCGATTTGCCACTGGCGCCCGACCCGCGTGGCGGTTTCGAAATGGTGTTGCTGCGCATGCTCGCGTTCCGACCGGCGGACACCACAGACGCGCCGAGGCAGCCGCTAAAGCCAGTGGGGATCAGCCAGGCCACAGTTGATTCCGCAAACGCCGTGGCTGCCGCGCCTCGTACTGCGCCGGTAGTCGCTCCCGCAGCCGTTGTTACCGAGCCAGTGGCGGCGCCGGTGCAACCGGTGGCCGAGGTGGTCGCACCTGCGCCTGTGCCGACCCCTGAGCCGGTTGCGCCGATGGTCGTGCCCGAGCCAGTGATTGAGCCGGTGGCGGTCGTTGAAGAAGTCATCGACCTGCCCTGGAACGATCCGGTTGAACCCGAGGCTGTTCAGCAACCAGCCGTCGAGCCGGTGCTGGAGACGGTTGCCGAGCAGCCTGACCTGACGCCGATGCCCGCGCCTGTGCCGGACAGCGTGGTGCCCGAGGCTCCGGAATGGGCCGCTGCGCCGATTCCCGAGCCGTCAGTGGCCGATGTTGATGCGGCGACGCCGGGCATGGACCTGGACGACGAACCGCCTCTGGACGAAGACTACATCGAACCGGACATGGATTCGGCCTACAGTTACCTGGACGATCTGGCCAGCGAACATACCGCTGAGCCTGCGCCGGAACCCGAGCCTGAGCCGGCCGCGATGCCGGCCACCGGCCTGGCGCTGCAATGGCTGGAACTGTTCCCGAAGCTGTCGATTTCCGGCATGACCGGCAGCATCGCCGCCAACTGCACGCTGATTTCGGTCGAGGGCGACCACTGGTCGCTGCACCTGGACCCGGCCCACAGTGCGTTGTTCAACGCGACCCAGCAGCGTCGCCTGAACGATGCCCTGAACCAGTATCACCAGCACACCCTGACGGTGAGCATCGAGCTGATCAAGCCCGAGCAGGAAACCCCGGCCCAGGCAGCGTCGCGCCGTCGTGCCGACCGCCAGCGTGAAGCGGAAGACTCGATCCACGGCGATCCGCTCATCCAGCAAATGATCCAACAGTTCGGCGCGGTGATCCGTAACGATACTATTGAACCTGTCGAGGCTCTGGTCAGCCAGGGCTAATAACTGAAGGCGCTTGGCCTGTGTGGCCGGGCGCTGTTTTTATCCAAGTACTTTGAGGTGATTCCCATGATGAAAGGTGGCATGGCCGGCCTGATGAAGCAGGCGCAGCAGATGCAGGAAAAAATGGCCAAGATGCAGGAAGAACTGGCCAACGCCGAAGTCACCGGCAAGGCGGGTGGCGATATGGTCACTGTGGTGATGACCGGTCGTCATGACGTCAAGCGCGTGACCGTTGACCCAAGCCTGGTTGAAGGCCTGAGCGAAGACGACAAGGAAATGCTGGAAGCCTTGTTCGCCGCTGCCGTCAACGACGCCGTGCGCAAGATCGAAGCCAACAGCCAGGACAAAATGTCCGGCATGACCGCGGGCATGCAACTGCCGCCGGGCATGAAGCTGCCATTCTGATTCGCTGAAGCGGGTTGGAGGGACTAAAAATGCCAGGCATTGCGCCTGGCATTTTTTTGTCCGCTGCAAAGGTGTTGTCTGTCAGGCCACCTTCCCTGAGCATTTGACGCTAGTGAGAGGCGCGGGTATAAACCGCGTCTCGTTGATTTGTCGGACCTTTCCCCATGAGCTTCAGCCCCCTGATTCGCCAACTGATCGACGCCCTGCGCACTTTGCCCGGCGTGGGTCAGAAAACCGCCCAGCGCATGGCGCTGCAACTGCTTGAGCGTGATCGCAGCGGTGGTTTGCGACTGGCCCAGGCGTTGAGCCAGGCCATGGAAGGGGTGGGGCATTGCCGGCTGTGCCGTACGCTGACTGAAGATGATTTGTGCCCGCAATGTTCGGACACCCGCCGCGATGACACGTTGCTCTGCGTGGTGGAAGGCCCGATGGATGTTTACGCCGTGGAGCAGACCGGTTTCCGTGGCCGCTACTTCGTGCTCAAAGGCCATTTGTCGCCGCTCGATGGCTTGGGGCCTGAAGCCATCGGCATCCCGCAGTTGCTGGCACGGATCGAAGCGCAGGGTAGTTTCACCGAGATCATTCTGGCCACCAACCCGACGGTTGAAGGCGAAGCCACGGCCCATTACATCGCGCAGTTGCTCAGCAACAAAGGCCTGATCACCTCGCGCATTGCCCACGGCGTGCCGTTGGGGGGGGAGTTGGAACTGGTGGATGGCGGCACGCTGGCGCATTCGTTTGCCGGGCGTAAGCCGATTGCCTTGTAGTGCCTGCACTCACGCCATCGCGAGCAGGCTCGCTCCGGCATTGGGCTTTCGGCGTTCACTAAATCCCTGTGGGAGCCTGCTCGCGATGCAGGCAGCCCGGTCTATCTGATTCACAGATTCCTGTTGAAAACCAAGCAAGCGCTCGGTAGCTTCACTGAACCTTCAGTGGAGATCGCCGATGCCCGCTTGTCAGGAATACTTCGACCCCAGCCATCAAATGGTCCGCGACAGCGTCAGGCGTTTCGTCGAGCGCGAGATCTTGCCGGACATTGACCGGTGGGAAGAAGCCGAGAGCTTTCCCCGTGAGCTGTACCTCAAGGCCGGTGCTGCGGGCATTCTGGGCATCGGCTACCCCGAGGCGCTGGGCGGCAGCCACGAAGGCGACCTGTTCGCCAAGATTGCCGCCAGCGAAGAGCTGATGCGCTGTGGGTCTGGTGGGCTGGTCGCGGGGTTGGGTTCGCTGGACATCGGCCTGCCACCGATCCTCAAGTGGGCCTCGCCCGAGGTTCGTGAGCGGGTGGTGCCTCAGGTGCTCCGTGGCGAAAAAATCAGCGCCCTGGCGATCACCGAGCCCAGCGGTGGTTCGGACGTGGCCAACCTGCAAACCCGTGCCGTGCGAGACGGCGGCTGTTATCGCGTCAGTGGCAGCAAAACTTATATCACCAGCGGCGTACGTGCGGATTTCTACACCGTCGCGGTGCGTACCGGTGCGCCGGGTTTTGGTGGTATCAGCTTGTTGATGATCGAGAAAGGCACGCCGGGTTTCACGGTAGGACGTCAGTTGAAGAAAATGGGCTGGTGGGCGTCAGACACGGCCGAGTTGTTCTTTGACGATTGCCGTGTGCCGGCCAGCAGTCTGATTGGTGCCGAAAACATGGGGTTCGCCTGCATCATGGGCAACTTCCAGGGCGAACGCCTGGCGCTGGCGCTCATGGCCAACATGACGGCGCAACTGGCGCTGGAAGAAAGCCTGAAATGGGCGCGGCAGCGTGAAGCGTTCGGCAAGCCGATAGGCAAGTTCCAGGTACTCAAGCATCGGTTGGCGGAAATGGCCACGGCGCTGGAAGTCTCCAGGGAGTTCACTTATCGGCAGGCCGCGAAAATGGCTGCCGGGCAGAGTGTGATCAAGGAGATATCCATGGCCAAGAATTTTGCCACCGATACCGCCGATCGCATCACCAGCGACGCGGTGCAGATTTTGGGCGGCCTGGGCTATATGCGTGAAAGCCTGGTGGAGCGGCTGTACCGCGACAACCGGATTTTGTCGATTGGCGGCGGTACGCGTGAGGTGATGAATGAAATCATCGCCAAGCAGATGGGGCTTTAGCAGGGGTAGATATGTGTGGCGTTGCGACTGACGCCTTCGCGAGCAAGCCCGCTCCCACAGTTGACTGCGTCCGCAAGGTAGATACGGTTCGGTGTGGGAGTGAGTCTGCTCGCGATGGCGTTAGCCCAGGTGCCGGGTTATTTGTCGGTCAGCGCAAACTGCGTCAGGCAGAACGTCGGGATGCCCATGTCTTCCAGGCGTTGGGAGCCGCCCAGTTCCGGCAGGTCGATAATCGCCGCGGCTTCGAAAATCCGTGCACCCATACGTCGAGCCAGGTTGGCCGCAGCAATCAGCGTCCCGCCCGTGGCGATCAGGTCATCGAACATCAGCACCGAGTCGCCTTCGCACAGACTGTCGGCATGGACTTCCAGAAAGGCTTCGCCGTATTCGGTCTGGTAACCCTCGGCCAGCACGTCGGCCGGCAGTTTGCCTTGCTTGCGGAACAGCACCAGCGGCTTGTTGAGTTGATAGGCGAGAACGGAGCCAATCAGAAAGCCACGGGCATCCATCGCGCCGATGTGGGTGAAGTCAGCCTCGACATAGCGGTGGGCAAAGCTGTCCATCACCAGGCGCAGGGCCTTGGGCGACTGAAACAGCGGCGTGATGTCGCGAAAGATCACGCCCGGCTTGGGGAAATCGATCACGGGGCGGATCAGGGATTTGATGTCGAAGGCGTCGATGAGCATCGTCGAAGTGTCCTGGCGGGCTGCAAACGCCGCAGTATAACGGCGGCTGGGCAGGTTCGCTCAGCCGCCTTCGTACGGTCAGCCTTCGACCGAGCCGCCAGCCAGCGCGCAGAGCTGGATCGGGTCCAGAATGTGCACTTCCTTGCCTTCGGCGGCGATCAGCTCGTTTTGCTGGAAGCGCGTAAAGACTCGGGACACGGTTTCCACCGCCAGCCCCAGGTAATTGCCGATTTCGTTGCGCGACATGCTCAGGCGGAACTGATTGGCCGAGAAACCGCGAGCGCGGAAACGGGCAGAGAGGTTGACCAGGAAGGTTGCGATGCGCTCATCGGCGGTTTTCTTGGAAAGCAGCAGCATCATTTGCTGATCGTCGCGAATCTCGCGGCTCATTACCCGCATCAACTGACGACGCAACTGCGGCAATTGCAGGGCCAGTTCGTCAAGGCGCTCGAAAGGGATTTCACAGACCGAGGTGGTTTCCAGCGCCTGGGCCGACACCGGATGGCTTTCGGTGTCCATGCCCGACAACCCGACGAGTTCGCTCGGCAGGTGGAAACCGGTGATCTGCTCTTCGCCGCTGTCGCTCAGGCTGAAGGTTTTCAAGGCGCCGGAGCGTACTGCAAAGACGGAATCGAACTGGTCACCCTGGCGAAACAGAAACTCGCCCTTTTTCAGCGGGCGACCACGTTTGACGATTTCGTCCAGCGCTTCCATGTCTTCCAGATTCAGCGAAAGTGGCAGGCAGAGAGGGGCCAGGCTGCAATCCTTGCAATGGGCCTGGTTATGAGCGCGCAGTTTTACTGGCTCGGACATTTCTTAAATCCTTGTGGGAAATCACACATAAGCCGTAAGGGTAACCCACCCAAGGACCTTGAGGCCAGCCTGTGCCGTAATGGCACAGAGCCATAAAGCTCCCGTCGCACCGGCCGATAGCCTGTTATTCGATACCCACAAGGAACCGTGCTCATGTCCTCCATTGGTGGCCCCACCAGCGGCAACAGCGGCTTGCAGCCGTTGACCGAACTGCTGAAAAACGGTGCTGACGATGAAGTCGCCCCACCGCCGCTGTTTGAAGCGCCGGCCTTGGCCGAGGGAATTAAAGTTTCGTTGTCTGGTACCGGTTTGAACAAATCGTCCGGTGCCAAGGGCGCCGACAGCGATATTGAAGAAAGCGGGTTGCCGGACAACATTCAGCAAATCCTGAAAATGATTCGTAAGTTGCAGCGCCAATTCACCGAGAAAATGACCGAGCTGCAAGCGGTGATGACGGACAAGAGCCTGACGCCGGAGCAGATGCGTGCCAAGGTGAGCGCCTTGCAATCGGCCATCGCCGGGATCAGCAGCGGCTTGATTACCGCCAATGCTTCATTGGCCAAAGCCATGAAGCAGGCGGGTTTGAGCGCTGATCAGGTGATGAAGGCAGCCTCTTTGTTGATGAAGCCTTAAATTACCCGAGAGAAACGCTGGCGGTTCTGCTGTTCCAGGTACGCATCGAACACCATGCACACCGAGCGCACCAGCAACCGGCCAGCGGGCAGCACAGTGATTTTCTCGCTGTCGAGTTCGATCAGGCCGTCATCCGCCATGGCCTGCAACTGCGGCCAAAGCTCGCCGAAGTAACCGCGAAAATCGATGTTGAACGCTTTCTCGATCACGGCGAACTCAAGGCTGAAGTTGCAAATCAGCTGTTGAATCACCTCCCGGCGCAGGCGGTCGTCCTGATTGCACACCAGGCCCCGGCTGGTGCCCAATTGCGCGCTGGCCAGGGCGTTCTGGTACTGGTTGAGGTCGCTGCTGTTCTGGCAGTACAGGTCGCCAATCTGGCTGATGGCCGACACGCCCAGCCCGATCAGGTCGCAATGGCCATGGGTGGTGTACCCCTGGAAATTGCGCTGCAACGTCGACTCTTCCTGGGCGATGGCGAGTTCGTCGTCGGGCAGGGCGAAGTGGTCCATGCCGATGTAGCGATACCCGGCCGCGGTCAGTTGCTCGATGGTGTTCTGGAGCATCTTCAGTTTGTCGGCAGGCGCTGGCAGTTCGTTGCCGTTGATGCGCCGTTGCGGCATGAAGCGTTCCGGCAAGTGCGCGTAGTTGAACACCGAGAGCCGGTCCGGTTGCAGGCTGATGACTTCGTCCACGGTGCGGGCGAAGTTTTCCGGCGTCTGCTTGGGCAGGCCATAGATCAGGTCGATGTTGATCGAACGAAACTGCAAGGTACGGGCGGCTTCAATCACCGCGCGGGTTTCTTCCAGGCTTTGCAGGCGGTTGACCGCGCGCTGTACGGCCGGGTCGAGGTCTTGCAGGCCGATGCTCACCCGATTGAAGCCCAGCTCGCGCAACAGGCCCATGGTCGACCAGTCGGCTTCACGCGGGTCGATCTCGATGCCGTAGTCACCCGAATCGTCGTCCAGCAAGTTGAAGTGCTTGCGCAACTGGGCCATCAACTGGCGCAGTTCATCGTGGCTGAGAAAGGTCGGGGTGCCGCCGCCAAAGTGCAGTTGCTCGACTTTCTGGTTCGGGTCGAGGTGGCAGGCGATCAGCTGGATTTCCTGCTCCAGGCGCTGCAAATAGGGCAGGGCGCGACCACGGTCCTTGGTGATGACCTTGTTGCAGGCGCAGTAGTAGCAAATGTTCGCGCAGAACGGCACATGCACGTACAGCGACAACGGCCTGAGGGCCTTGCGGCTGTCGCGCAGGGCGTGCAGCAAATCGAAGGTGCCGACCTGGCTGTTGAATTGCACCGCGGTCGGGTAGGAGGTGTAGCGAGGTCCCGCCAAGTCATAGCGGCGGATCAGATCTGTGTCCCAACGAATGGCGTCGAGCATGCGGGCATTCCCCCGGATAGGCTTGCAGTGTGAGCGAGTCTAGGGGGTGCGGCGTTAGGGCATCTTGATTTGCATCAACGGTGGTTGATGGCTGTGTTTGGCTTTTGTGGCGAGGGGGCAAACTCCCTCGCCACAGGGTTAGTGCCCCATCAGCCAATGCTGATGCGGCCCCGGCAGGGTCCAGATGCCGAACAGCATCACCAGAATCCCGCCGGTCATGCGCACGCTGCGTTTGCGCAGCAGGGCGGTGACCCGTTCGGCGGCCAGGCCGGTGGCGAGCAGCACTGGCCAGGTACCGAGGCCGAAAGCGAGCATCAGCAGCGCGCTATCGACGGCGTTGCCCTGGCTCGCCGACCACAGCAGCGTACTGTAAACCAGGCCGCATGGCAGCCAGCCCCAGAGCGCGCCCAGCAGCAACGCGCGCGGCAGGCTGGAGACCGGCAGCAAACGGGTGGCAACCGGCTGCACGTGCCGCCACAGGCCGCGGCCCAGGCTTTCGATGCGGGTCAGCCCGCTCCACCAACCGGCCAGGTACAAGCCCATGGAGATCAGCAGCAGCCCGGCCAGAATCCGCATGAACAATGCCATCGGACTGTTGGCTACCGCCCAACCGGCGAGACCGATCAGCAGGCCCGCCGTGGCGTAGCTGAGAATCCGTCCCAGGTTGTACGCCAGCAGCAGCCGGAACCGCCGACTGCGCTGCTCCTTGGGGATCGCCAGGGTCAGCGCGCCCATCAAGCCGCCACACATGCCCAGGCAATGGCCACCGCCCAGCAGGCCGAGGATGACAGCGGAGACCAGCAGTGGCGCCAGTTCAAACATGGGGTGGGGCCTTGTCGGTGGGCGGGGTCGGATCGGTTGGCGGTTTGCCGGTTGCTTCGTCGACGGCAGCCTGGTGCTGAGGATCCTGATCGTCGAACAAAATGCTATGGGCCGGGCCGTCGAGGTCGTCGTACTGACCGCTGTCGACCGCCCAGAAGAAGATGTAAATGGCGATGGCCACGATCAGCAGTGCGGCCGGGATCATCACGTAAAGAGCTGGCATCTGGACTCCATGCCCGACCGGATCAAACCGGTAGCGGACGTTGATTTTGCTTTCCTATCAATCGTCTGTTTCCAGGTCGCGTGAAAACGTAGCGAGCGAAGGAAAGGCAAGGCAAAAACAGGCGAGGAAGCGGAGTTTACGGGTTGTAAATGAGCATTCCGAGCCTGTTTTTAACGCAGTATTTCCGAGCGCAGTAGTTTTCACGTGATCTGGCGAGTCAGGCGCAGGGCATTCAGCACCACGGTCAACGAACTGATGGACATACCGATTGCGGCCCACACCGGAGTGATCCAGCCGAGGGCGGCGAACGGCAACATGAGGCCATTGTACAGCCCCGCCCAGAGCAGGTTCTCGATGATGACTCGGCGTGTACGCCGTGCCAGGCTGAAGGCTTGCACCAGGGCGTCGAGGCGATTGGACAGCAGGACGGCGTCGGCGCTGGTTTTCGCAAGGTCGGTGGCCGAGCCCATGGCGACGCTGATGTCGGCGGCGGCCAGGACCGGCACGTCGTTGACTCCGTCGCCGAGCATCAACACCTTGCGACCTTCCTTGTGCAGCTGCTGCAAGACCTGCAACTTGTCGTCCGGTCGCAAGCCGCCACGGGCCTCATCGATGCCCAGCTCAAGGGCAACGCTGGCCACCATCGGCGAGCTGTCGCCGGACAACAACAGCGTGCGCCAACCGCGTGCCTTGCACGCCGCCAGCAGGGCGGGGGCGTCGGCACGCAGGCGGTCATCGAGCACGAACCACGCCAGTGCGCCGCTGCTGTCGCCCAACAGCAGCCATTGACCGGCCTCATCCGGCATCGGCGGCACGGCACAGCCACTGAGTGCGCAGACAAACGATGGCTGACCAATGCGCAGGCGCTGGTCGCTGACCAGGCCTTCGAGGCCCAGTCCCGGTGTGCTGAGCACTTCTTCGGCCGCCACGGGCGCCCGGCCAAAGGCGCGGGCAATCGGGTGTTCGGAGCGGTTTTCGAGTGCGGCGGCCAGCCCCAGGCACTGATCGCTGTCGAGCGCGCCTAACGGGCGGATCAAGCGCAGGGCCAGGCGACCTTCGGTGAGGGTGCCGGTCTTGTCGAAAATCACCGTGTCGATCTGGTTCAAGCCTTCGAGTACGTGGCCGCGGGTCAGCAGCAAGCCGAGTTTGTGCAGGGTGCCGGTAGCGGCGGTCAGCGCGGTCGGTGTCGCCAGCGACAGGGCGCAAGGGCAGGTCGCAACCAGCATCGCGAGGACAATCCAGAACGCTCGGGACGAGTCCAGCTCCCACCACAGCAAACCAATGGCCGCTGCGGCTATGAGCGACAGCAGTAAAAACCATTGCGCGGCGCGGTCGGCGATTTCGGCCAGGCGCGGCTTCTCGGCTTGGGCGCGGTCCAGCAGCCGGACGATGGCTGACAGACGAGTGTCCTGACCCAGCGCCAGCACTTCGACGGTCAGCGCGCCTTCGACGTTCAGGGTGCCGGCGGTGACCGCATCGCCCACGGCCCGAGGTTGTGGCAGGTATTCGCCGGTCAGCAGGGATTCGTCGATGCTCGATTGTCCATCGAGAATCTTGCCGTCGGCCGGGAGGATGGCGCCGGGATGGACCAGCACGTGGTCACCCAGGCGCAATTCGCTGAGCAGGATCCGCTCGCTCTGGCCGTCCGCGCTCAGGCGCAGGCATGACGCGGGCAATAGATTTACAAGCTGCGCGGTGGCGGCAGCGGTGCGCTCGCGGGCACGGCGTTCCAGATACCGACCGGCCAGCAGGAACAGGGCGAACATGCCCACGGCGTCGAAATACAGCTCGCCGACTCCGGTGATCGACGTCCAGATACCGGCGAGATAAGCGCCGCCAATCGCCAGTGAGACCGACACGTCCATGGTCAGGTGGCGGGTGCGCAGGTCGCGCATGGCGCCTTTGAAAAACGGCGCGCAGCTGTAGAACACGATGGGGGTGGTGAGGAACAGCGCGACCCAGCGCAGGATGGTGTGCAGCTCGGGGCTGAGGTCGATGTTGAATTCAGGCCAGGTGGCCATGGTCGCCATCATCGCCTGAAACCACAGCAACCCGGCAAGGCCGAGTTGGCGCAGGGCCAGGCGGTTTTCGCTGGCCAGTTGTTCACTGGCGCGGTCGGCTTGATAAGGGTGGGCGGCGTAGCCGATGTGGCGCAGTTCGTTGAGCACCTGGCTCAGTTGCAACTGGCTGTCGGCCCAGCGCACATGCAGGCGATGGTTGGACAGGTTCAATCGCGCCTCGGCCACGGCCGGCAGGCTGCGCAGGTGTTTCTCGATCAGCCAGCCGCAGGCGGCGCAACTGATGCCTTCCATCAGCAGCGTGGCTTCGGCGAGGTCGCCGTCGTGGCGGACAAAGGGTTGCTGGACATCGGCGCGGTCGTACAGCGCCAACTCGTCCATCAGTTGCACCGGCAAGGCTTCGGGGTTGGCCGAGGCTTCGCTGCGGTGGCTGTAATAGTGCTCAAGCCCGCCCGCGACAATGGCTTCGGCCACGGCCTGGCAGCCCGGGCAGCAGAGCTCGCGGGTTTCGCCGAGCACGACGGCGGTGAACCGGCTGCCGGCAGGGACGGGCAGGGCGCAGTGGTAGCAGGGCGTTGGCGTGGTCATGGCATCGTTGAGGGGGTGAGCCCTTGCATTTGGGTTGTCCGCTTGCCCTCACCCCAGCCCTCTCCCGGAGGGAGAGGGAGCTGATTGATGTGAGCCGGAAAAACAGGTTCAGTCGCCGATATCGTCACTGCCATACACAAAGCATGCAAGCGCTCGAGATCAGTCCCCTCTCCTGGGGGAGAGGGTTAGGGTGAGGGGGCTTCTGAAGGTGATTACTTTTTCAGGTCTTCCGCACCCTGCAGCGGTTCGTCACCGAGCAGCAGGTTCTTGTCGTGGCTGACCTGCTCCTCTTCGAACATGCGCCACACGTGCTCGTCCTGGCTGCCCAGCAGCTCGACGAAACGACGGCCTTCGACCTTGTCGCCCAGTTGGCCCACGTAGCGGCCCTGTTCGGTGCCGCTGAGGGTCAGGATGATCTTGCGATCCTTCTCCGGCTGGGTTGGCGAGATCAGGTTCAGCTCCAGGGTCGCAGGCATGCTGTTGCCGGTCAGGTGCAGTTCGACTTCGCCGGTGAGTTCGTCCAGGTGGACCTTGGCACGCAATTGCAGGGTCTGGGCCAGCAGTTCACGGTCCAGCGAGCGGTTGATGCCTTTGCCGGCTTCGTAGTAGTTGTCGTTGACCAGGTTGTCCGGGTTGTTCACGGCGATCGTCACCATGGACAAGGTCAGGGTCACCGAGCAGGCCAGGATCCCGATGATGATCCAGGGCCAAAGGTGCTTGTACCAAGGGCTGGTGGCAGTTGCTGCGGGCATGATGATCTCTCTCAACGGATTTGTGGGCCGATGAATCGGCTCTTGGCTTCAACGTGGACGCTGTCGTCATCGGCATCCTTGAGGATGAACTTCACCTCGTTGGTACTCGACGGCAGTTGTTCCGGCGCGCTCGACAACTCGACCGGCATGCTGAAAATCTCCCCGGCGGCGACTTTGATTTCTCGCTTGCCTTGCAGCTTGAGGTCCGGCAGGCCGGAGGCTTCGAGCAAGTAAGTGTGGTCGTGCTGGTCTTTGTTCATGACTTTGAGGCTGTAGACGTTTTCGATCCGGCCTTCGGCGTTCTCGCGGTACAGCACGCGGTCCTTGCTGACGTCGAAACCGACCAGCGAGCGCATGAAGAACGCGGTAATCAACAAGCTGATCATCGCCAGCAGCACCAGGGCGTAGCCCACCAGGCGCGGGCGCAGCTTATGGGTTTTCTGCCCGGACAGGTTGTGTTCGGTGGTGTAGCTGATGAGCCCGCGCGGGTATTCCATTTTGTCCATGATGCTGTCGCAGGCGTCGATGCACGCGGCGCAGCCGATGCACTCGATTTGCAGGCCGTCGCGGATGTCGATGCCGGTCGGGCACACCTGGACGCACATGGTGCAGTCGATGCAGTCGCCCAGGCCCTGGGCCTTGTAGTCGGCGCCTTTCTTGCGCGGGCCACGGCTTTCGCCGCGACGCGGGTCGTAGGAGACGATCAGGGTGTCTTTGTCGAACATCACGCTCTGGAAGCGCGCATAAGGGCACATGTAGATGCAGACTTGTTCACGCAGCCAACCGGCGTTGCCGTAGGTGGCGAAAGTGAAGAAGCCGACCCAGAAGTACGACCAGCCATCGGCTTGCCCGGTGAAGAAGTCGATCACCAGTTCGCGAATTGGCGAGAAGTAGCCGACAAAGGTCATGCCGGTGACGAAACCGATCAGCAGCCACAAGCTGTGTTTGCTGAACTTGCGCAGGAATTTGTTGGCGCTCATGGGCGCCTTGTCGAGCTTGATGCGCTGGTTGCGGTCGCCTTCGGTGACCTTTTCGCACCACATGAAAATCCAGGTCCAGACACTCTGCGGGCAGGTATAGCCGCACCAGACGCGTCCGGCATACACCGTAATGAAGAACAGGCCGAAAGCGCTGATGATCAGCAGGCCCGAGAGCAGGATGAAATCCTGTGGCCAGAAGGTGGCGCCGAAAATGAAGAATTTGCGCTCCGGCAGGTTCCACCAGACGGCCTGATGGCCACCCCAGTTAAGCCAGACCGTACCGAAATACAGCAGGAACAGCCCGGCGCCGCCCATCATCCGCAGGTTGCGAAACAGGCCGGTGAAGGCGCGGGTGTAGATTTTTTCCCGAGAGGCGTAAAGGTCGACGCTGTTGTTCGCGTTCTTGGAGGGGGGGGTGACGTCGTGTACCGGAATCTGGTTGTTCATCTATTGCATCCCACGGCAGTGGAAAAATGCCTCGGTCAGTACGTGCCGACCGCGGTCAAAAAGGGGTGTTGCAGTGGCGCAATGATACGCCTGTCGCTCTAGGGCAAGGGTGCGACCTTTGGTCGCGTTGGGGAAAAATCGTGGATGGTGTAGCAAATGTAACAAATCATGATGCAGGTCAATTGACTTGTTGAGTATAGCTGCCTGGCTGTTGGCCATCGATGCCAGCGGGATCGCCCGCTGGCGTCGTCCTGCTCTCTACTTGACCGGGGTGGTGTATGTGGCGACGGGATTGCGCCAGTCGTTGCCGGCGATGGTGTTGACCGTCAGTTGCTTTCTGTCGGGGGAGACGCTGGCATACAGCCAGGTTTGCCGGGTCGCAGAGCCACTCATAAACAAGGGAATGTCGCCGTAGATGTAATTGCTGGACGGGTACTTTCCGCTTTGCGTGTGCGCGTTGGCGGAGAACACGGCCGTCACGCCATAGTCTTCAATCATCTTGGTAAACCGCATGATTTCGGTTTCCTTGACCGGCCAGTTAAATGGCTGATGCACGTTCAGCAGGATGATTTTCCCTTGGGCCTTTGCCCGCTGCAGATCGCGCTCCAGCCAGTCGAGGGATGAGGTGATCTCATAGGCCGTTGTACTGAAAATGGACCCGGTGGAAAAGTTCACTGCGTAGGTAGGCTCGTTATGCAGTTGAACAAGATGAACATCACCCACGTCTTTAGAGTAAGCCAGGCTCCCATACCAGGTTTTCGTCAAGCCTGAAGCGCGGGCGGCGAGGTCCATATTCTCGACTTTCCCCCAGTAACGATCCTTGAGGTCATTGACGCTTCCCGCGGCGCAATCGGGGCAACCCGCGACATTGAAGTCGTAGTCGTGATTGCCCAGGCCGTAGTCATAGAAGTTGTTGAGTTTGTTCTGCAGCACCGAGTGGATGTAAGAGCGTTCGCTGTTGCTTCCGGAGGCGGTCAGGTTGCCGTTGATCATCACCGGGACGGCGGCGGCCCCGCCGGACTGGCTTCTGAAGTCGGCGATGCTGCTGTACTGGGCGTCAATCAGCCACCGCGATCGGGCTTCTTTGTCTGCGATGGGTTCGGGCTCTCTGCTGTCGGACTTCTCGCTTGAGGGAAATTTCGGGTCCGAAGCGAATACCAAGTGCTGTGGCTGAAGATCAGCGGCCATTGAGTGCGTGGCCGGTAAGTAAGCCGCGATCAGGAGTGTCAGGAGTTTGCAGCGGTTTGAAAGGTTCATGGAAGTCCATTTCCGTTTTGTGAAGTGTGTTTGTTTGGTGTGGAGCCAGTTGGTGCTGGCGACTGTATGTGAGTGTCTTTGTTTATGCTAATTAGTATTCTCCTGTGTTGATAAAGTATGTTTCCAGTGGTGAAGTGACATATGTTTTATTGGTTTTTTAGTGTTGTTTTATTGTGTCTGTGGCTAGTTTGCATGACAGGCTGCCGCTGTTGTGCGGTGAGCATTAAATGCTAGAGGAAATGGACGTCTATGAGTTTGTTGAATAAGTGCAGTATGAGTGTTTGGCCACTCTTGTTGGCGATGGTTTCGGTCGTAAGTTCGGCGGTCGCCGAGTCGTTACCTAGGCACATGGTCTTTGCGTCTGATCCGCAATACCCCTGGACGGATAAGACCGATGCCAGAGAGCCGGAGTCCAGTTCGCAAGCGCAGAAGCGTTCTCAATGGCTGATTGAAACACAATATGAAAGCATTGCAGAGTTCAGGCGTAATGCGGGTGGAGCCTCTGCGGTGCCGGTGATGATCAATGGTGACTTGACGGCTTTCGGCCATGGTGGCGAGCGTACGTATATCAAGTCGATTCTGGATGCGAAACTTCACGGACTGTATGATTATGGATTGGGCAATCATGACTATCAGAACAATGTTAATGATTGTTATCTGAATAATTGTGCGGCAGGAAGTATTGACGACCTGAAGAGCCGTTATTGGGGGGAAGTCGAGAATATGGATCTGGCCGCGAGGTCTTCCTGGCCGAGCACCATCTATTACGGCAGCCTTGCCTACTCAAAGAATTTCGGCGATGTGCATCTTGTTCAGTTACATAACGAACCTACCTACGAGGTGACATTTTCCTCCGGGGTATTTCTTGGCTCTACAGTCTATGAAATCACTCCGGCTCTCGATTGGCTGGAGCGTGATCTGAAGCGGGCACGTGCTCAGGGAAAGATTATTCTCTTGAATCTGCATAAGCCCGCCAGATGGCAAGGCAGCAGCGAGCAGATTTCAAGGTTCAGGACAATGATCGAAGACTATGGGGTGACTGCGGTGTTCGCAGGGCATGAGCATCAGCACGCCGGGCGGCGCGGGTGGTGGGGCAGGGAAGAGATTTACGGCGATGTGCCGGTATTTTTGAGTGGCGCGGCTTCCCAGCAGACCTGGTTGTTTGCCAGTTTCTCTGATGACCGAAAGACACTGGCGATCAGTGTTGTTGATGGCAATGACTGGCGTAATCCTCGAGAAGTCGATGTTATTGCAGTGAAGTGACCCGCTGACAAGCCCCAATAAAAACGGCCCCGCCAGTATCACTGGCGGGGCCGTTCGGGTGTTGCGTCAGGCGTCTGCCTTACTCGGCGTCGGCAGCTTTCTCACCGTGGGAGAGGCTGTAGACGTAAGCGGCCAGCAGGTGAACCTTGTCGTTGCCTTGCATCTGTTCTTGCGCAGGCATCTGGCCCTGACGGCCGTAACGGATGGTCTGCTGCAGTTGAGCGAAGCTCGAACCGTAGATGAACGCTGCCGGGTGCGTCAGGTTAGGTGCGCCCATCGCTGGGGTGCCTTTGCCTTCCGGGCCGTGGCAGACCGCGCAGTTGGCGGCGAACAGCTTCTGGCCATTGACCGGGTCGGCTTTCGCGCCTTCTGGCAGTTTACGGCCATCAAGGTTGCTCAGTACGTAAGCGGCTACGTCGCTGACGCCTTGTTCCTTCAGGATGTCGAGCCATGCCGGCATGATGGCGTGACGACCGCCCAGGATGGTGGCCTTGATGGTTTCCGGTTCGCCGCCCCAGCGCCAGTCGGCGTCGGTCAGGTTAGGGAAGCCATAAGCGCCCTTGGCGTCGGAGCCGTGGCAAACCGAGCAGTTGGAGGCGAACAGGCGGCCACCCATCTTCAGGGCTTGCGGGTCCTTGGCGACTTCTTCAATCGGCATGGAAGCGAATTTGGCGAAGATCGGGCCGAACTTGGCGTCCGACTTGGCCATTTCCTTTTCCCACTCGTGAACGCCTGTCCAGCCGGATTCCTTGTTGGCAAACTCGACCTTCTTGTCGTTATCCAGGTAGGCATAACCCGGCAGCAGGCCTTTCCAGTTGCCCAGGCCCGGGTAGAGCACCAGGTAGCCGAGGGCGAACACGATGGTGCCGACGAACAGCATGAACCACCATTTCGGCAGTGGGTTGTCGTACTCCTCGATCCCGTCGAAGGAGTGGCCAACCGTCTCGTCCGTCTGTTCGGCGCGCTGGCCCTTGCGGGTCGACAGCAGCAGCCAGGTCAGGGCGAAGATGGTACCCAGACTGAGGACTGTGACGTACAGACTCCAGAACGTAGTCATTCTTTGTTACTCCTAGAAGCTTGCTCGACGTGCTTGATGGCTTCGGGATCATCCGCGAAAGGCAGCAAGGTCGCGTCTTCAAACTCCGACTTGCGCTTGGGGCTGAATACCCACAACGCCAGACCGATAAAGGCCACCATCACGACGACGGTGCCCAGGCCACGAATCATCCCGATATCCATCTAAATCACCGTTTGCTTTTGATGATGGTGCCCAGGCCTTGCAGATAGGCCACCAGCGCGTCCATTTCGGTTTTGCCCTTCACGGCATCCTTGGCACCGGCGATATCTTCGTCGGTGTAGGGAACGCCGAGCGTGCGCAAGACTTCCATTTTCTTCGCGGTGTCCTTGCCGTCGAGCTTGTTTTCCACGAGGAACGGGTACGCCGGCATTTTCGACTCAGGCACGACGTTGCGCGGGTTGTACAAGTGCGCACGCTGCCAGTCATCGGAGTAACGACCGCCAACACGGGCCAGGTCCGGACCGGTACGCTTGGAACCCCACAGGAACGGGTGGTCCCAGACGCTTTCACCGGCGACCGAGTAGTGGCCGTAACGTTCGGTTTCAGCGCGGAACGGACGGATCATCTGCGAGTGGCAGCCGACACAACCATTGGCGATGTAAATGTCGCGGCCTTCCAGTTCAAGGGCGGTGCGAGGCTTCATGCCTTCGACCGGCTTGTTGGTGACGTCCTGGAAAAACAGCGGAACGATCTGGGTCAGGCCGCCGACGCTGACGGCGATGACCATGAAGAAGGCCAGCAGGCCAATATTCTTCTCGACTGCTTCATGCTTCATCAGTGAGCTCCAACTACAGCAATCTTGGCGGCGGCTTCGGCTTCAGCCGGGTTCGAGGCGCGAACGGTACGGAACACGTTGTAGGCCATGAACAGCATGCCGCTGGCGAAGAACGCACCGCCCAGGGCGCGAACGATGAAACCAGGGTGGCTGGCTTGCAGCGCTTCAACGAACGAGTAGGTCAGGGTGCCATCGTCGTTGATTGCACGCCACATCAGGCCCTGGGTGATGCCGTTGACCCACATCGACGCGATGTAGAGCACGGTACCGATGGTCGCGAGCCAGAAGTGGGTGTTGATCAGGCCGATGCTGTGCATCTGCGGGCGACCGAAGATTTTCGGGATCATGTGGTACAGCGCGCCGATCGAAATCATCGCAACCCAGCCCAAGGCACCGGCGTGTACGTGGCCGATGGTCCAGTCGGTGTAGTGCGACAGCGAGTTGACGGTCTTGATGGCCATCATCGGGCCTTCGAAGGTCGACATGCCGTAGAACGCCAGGGACACGACCAGGAAACGCAGGATCGGGTCGGTACGCAGCTTATGCCAGGCGCCCGACAGGGTCATCATGCCGTTGATCATGCCGCCCCAGCTCGGTGCCAGCAGGATGATCGACATCGCCATGCCCAGCGACTGAGCCCAGTCCGGCAGCGCGGTGTAGTGCAGGTGGTGCGGGCCGGCCCAGATGTACAGGGTGATCAGTGCCCAGAAGTGCACGATCGACAGGCGATACGAGTAGATCGGACGTTCGGCCTGTTTCGGAACGAAGTAGTACATCATCCCCAGGAAGCCGGTGGTCAGGAAGAAACCTACCGCGTTATGGCCGTACCACCACTGGATCATGGCATCCGTCGCACCGGCGTAGGCCGAGTAGGACTTGAAGAACGTGACCGGCAGCGAGGCGTGGTTGACGATGTGCAGCATCGCCGTCACGACGATGAAGGCACCGTAGAACCAGTTGCCCACGTAAATGTGCTTGGTCTTGCGCTTGGTGATGGTGCCGAAGAACACCAGACCGTAGGTGACCCAGACGATAGCCAGCAGGATAGCCAAGGGCCATTCCAGTTCCGCGTATTCCTTGGTGGTGGTGTAACCCAACGGCAAGGTAATGATCGCGCCGACGATCACCGCTTGCCATCCCCAGAAGGTGAAGGCCGCGAGGCTGTCGGAAATCAGTCGCGTTTGGCAGGTTCGCTGCACGACGTAGTAAGAAGTGGCAAACAATGCACAACCACCGAAGGCGAAAATCACCAGGTTGGTGTGCAGTGGGCGCAGGCGTCCAAAGCTCGTCCATGGCAGGCCGAAATTCAATTCCGGCCAGACCAGTTGCGAGGCGATGAAGACACCGAGCCCCATGCCAAGGATCCCCCAGACCACCGTCATGATGGCGAACTGGCGGACTACCTTATAGTTATAAGCAGTCGGACTGATTGCTGTGCTCATTCTAAGGTTCCACGGTTTGGGTGTTTTATTAGGGATAAAAATCGGCCGCAAGTATGGAGAAAGCGGGGGGTCATTGCAACGCGCCATGACCTGGGTCAATGCTTTCAAAAGCTGATTCTGCGGCCTTTCCATGCGCCGCGTAGGGACAAAATTGCCCTGTGGCAAAATGTCCCGGCGGACGAAAAAGGCGAGGGGGTCGGGTCAGTTGTAACTGGGTGTGTTCAAACGAGGAGGGCAGGTGACGGATGGCAATTTGCGCGACAGCCGGTATCTACCAGCCTTTGCGGCCTGTCACCCTGCACAATCGTCGAACGCTTCGGATACGCGTGGCCTGTGACCGGCTGTTGCCAGTCCGCTTCCGGGCAAGCTTAGACCCGAAACTTGAGAGTTGAAAGGCGGACCATCGGAGGGTGCGACACTTGGTCGCGCAGAGGCAGGGAACTGCCGCATCCGAGCGGATGCGGCAGTGAAGCAGTGAGGATTTACTCGCTTTTGGCTTGAGCCTGTGCAGATTCGGCGGAAGCGCCTTGCGACAGGCTGTACACGTAAGCGGCCAACAGTTGCACTTTGTCAGCGCCGAGCAGTTCGGCCTGCGCCGGCATGTGGCCCTGGCGACCATGGCGGATGGTCTGTTGTAGCTGCGCCAGGCTGGTGCCGTAGATGAAAGCTGCCGGTTTGGTCAGGTTGGGTGCGCCCATGATTTCCAGGCCCTGGCCAGTTGGGCCGTGACAGGCCGCGCAGGTGGTGCTGAACGTCTGTTGCCCGGCTTGCAGGTCTGCGTCGTTGTCGGCTGGCAGCGGCAGGCCGGCCAGGCCGTGACGAACATAGGCCGCGACGTTTTTCACGCCTGCCTCACCCAGCGCATCACCCCAGGCCGGCATCGCCGCAACGCGCCCGCCCATGATGGTGGCCTTGATGGTGTCGGCACTGCCGCCCCAGCGCCAGCTGCTGTCGGCCAGGTTCGGGAAGCCGAACGCGCCCTTGGCATCCGAGCCGTGGCAGACCGAGCAGTTGGATGCAAACAGGCGGCCGCCCATTTTCAACGCTTGCGGGTCTTTAGCGACTTCTTCTACGGACATGGCTGAGAATTTGGCGAAGATCGGCCCAAACTTGGCGTCGGCCTTGGCCATTTCCTTTTCCCATTCATGCACGCCGGTCCAGCCGTTTTCATAGCCGGGCAGGATGCCTTTCCAGTTACCCAGGCCCGGATAAAGGATCAGGTAACCGACGGAAAACACCAGCGTGCCGGCGAACAGCATGAACCACCATTGTGGCAATGGGTTGTCGTACTCCTCGATGCCGTCGAAGCTGTGGCCCATGGTCTGGTCGACGCTGCCCTTGGTCTCGCCCTTGCGGGTGCCGACCAGCAGCCAGGTCAGACCGATCAGGCTGCCAATGGTCAGTACGCAGATCCACGTACTCCAGAAGGTGGTCATGGCCGAATGCTCCTTGTTGCAGGCTCTTGGGGTTGCGAGTCATCAGGTTGAGTCCCGGCGGCGCCGGGCAACGGTTCGTCGGCGAACGGCAGCAGCCGTGCCTGGGCGAACTCCGGGTTGCGTTTGGCATTGAAGACCCATATCGACAGGCCGATGAAGGCGATCATCACCACCAGCGTGCCCAGGCCACGGATCATTCCAGTACTGAGTTCAAAACCCATGGCTCACCTCTTGCTCTTGATAACGGTGCCGAGCACTTGCAGGTAGGCGACCAGTGCGTCCATTTCGGTCTTGCCCTTGAGCGAGGCCGTGGCGCCCTCGATATCGGCGTCGGTGTACGGCACGCCCAGGGTGCGCATGGCCCGGATCTTGGTTTCGGTCAGGCTGCTGTCCAGTGGTCGGGTGACCAGCCATGGGTAGGCGGGCATTTTCGACTCGGGCACAACGTTGCGCGGGTTGAACAGGTGAGCGCGGTGCCAGTCGTCCGAGTAGCGCGCGCCTACGCGGGCCAGGTCTGGACCGGTACGCTTGGAACCCCACAGGTGCGGGTGGTCCCAGACGCTTTCGCCGGCGACCGAGTAGTGGCCGTAGCGTTCGGTTTCGGCGCGGAACGGGCGGATCATCTGGGTATGGCAACCCACGCAACCTTCGCGGATGTAGATGTCACGGCCTTCCAGTTGCAAGGCGGTGTAGGGCTTCATGCCCTCGACCGGCTTGTTGGTGACGTCCTGGAAGAACAGTGGAACGATCTGGGTCAAACCGCCGATGCTGACGGCGAAGACCATCAGCAGCATCAGCAGGCCGACGTTTTTTTCAATTGTTTCGTGTCTCATGGCGGGACTCCTCAGGCCATCTGCGCAGCGGCGGCGACTTCAGCGGGCTCGGCGGACCGCACGGTGCGCCAGACGTTGTAGGCCATCAGCAACATGCCGGTGAGGAAGATCGCACCGCCCATCAGCCGCACGACGAAGCCTGGGTGGCTGGCCACCAGGGTTTCGACGAAGGAGTAGGTCAGGGTGCCGTCTTCGTTGACTGCGCGCCACATCAGGCCTTGGGCGATGCCGTTGACCCACATCGACGCGATGTAGAGCACGGTGCCGATGGTCGCGAGCCAGAAGTGCGCGTTGATCAGGCCGATGCTGTGCATCTGCGGGCGACCGAAGATTTTCGGGATCATGTGGTACAGCGCACCGATCGAAATCATCGCAACCCAGCCCAAGGCGCCAGCGTGTACGTGGCCGATGGTCCAGTCGGTATAGTGGGACAGGGCGTTGACGGTCTTGATGGCCATCATCGGGCCTTCGAAGGTCGACATGCCGTAGAACGCCAGGGACACGACCAGGAAGCGCAGGATCGGGTCGCTGCGCAACTTATGCCAAGCGCCCGAGAGCGTCATCATGCCGTTGATCATGCCGCCCCAGCTCGGTGCCAGCAGTACCAGCGACATCACCATGCCCAGCGACTGAGCCCAGTCCGGCAGCGCGGTGTAGTGCAGGTGGTGCGGGCCGGCCCAGATGTAGAGGGTGATCAGTGCCCAGAAGTGCACGATCGACAAGCGATAGGAGTACACCGGACGCTCGGCCTGTTTCGGCACGAAGTAGTACATCATCCCCAGGAAACCGGCAGTGAGGAAGAAGCCTACGGCGTTATGGCCGTACCACCACTGAACCATGGCGTCGGTTGCACCGGCGTACACCGAGTAGGACTTGGTCAGGCTGACCGGCAGTTCCAGGTTGTTGACGATGTGCAGAATCGCCACGGTGATGATGAACGCGCCGAAGAACCAGTTGCCCACGTAGATGTGCTTGGTCTTGCGCTTCATCAGCGTGCCGAAGAACACGATGGCGTAAGCGACCCAGACGATGGTGATCAGGATGTCGATCGGCCATTCCAGCTCGGCGTACTCCTTGGTGCTGGTGTAGCCCAGTGGCAGGCTGATGGCCGCCAGCAGGATCACCAGTTGCCAGCCCCAGAACGTGAACGCGGCGATTTTCGGCGCGAACAGTTGGGCCTGGCAGGTGCGTTGCACCGAGTAGAAGGAGCAGGCGAACAGTGCGCAACCACCGAAGGCGAAGATCACCGCGTTGGTGTGCAGCGGGCGCAGGCGACCGAAGCTGGTCCACGGCAGGTTGAAGTTGAGTTCGGGCCAGACCAATTGAGCTGCGAGAAAAACCCCGAGCCCCATGCCGACGATGCCCCACACCACCGTCATAATGGCGAATTGGCGGACCACCTTGTAGTTATAGGCGGTACTTACAGAAGTGTTCATGGTTCCCCATCCACGGTTCAGGCGAAATCAATGCGCGCTTGCGCGAGGCAAGACGCTTCCTTCGCCTGGAGTTATAGGCAGACTAAAAAGCGAGGCAAGCATGGACAAAGAGCACAATGCCAGTATTGACGGGGATCAATGGGCGCAGTGCGTGCAGGATCACGGTTGGCTGTGGGATAGCGCCTCATCGGCGGTGTCGGGCGCACCGGTGACCTTGATCCTTGCCCATGGCGCGGGCGCGCCGATGGACAGCAGCTTCATGGCCGACATCGCTGCACGCCTTGCCACACAAGGCGTCAACGTGCTGCGTTTCGAGTTTCCGTACATGGCGCAACGGCGTCTGGATGGCAGCAAGCGCCCACCCAATCCGGCCCCGAAACTGCTCGAGTGCTGGCGTGAGGTGTACGCCCAGGTGCGACGCCATGTCACTGGGCGCCTGGCCATCGGCGGCAAGTCCATGGGCGGGCGCATGGCCAGTTTGCTGGTGGATGAGCTGGGCGCCGACAGGCTGGTGTGTTTGGGTTATCCATTTTATGCGGTGGGCAAGCCGGAGAAACCTCGGGTCGAGCATCTGGCCGGGTTGAAAACGCCGACGTTGATTGTGCAGGGTGAGCGTGATGCGCTGGGTAACCGCCAGGCAGTAGAAGGTTACGTATTGTCACCGAGCATCGAGGTGTTCTGGCTGGCGGCGGGAGACCATGATTTGAAGCCACTGAAGGCCTCGGGGTTTACCCATGAGCAGCATTTGACAGCTGCGGCGGGGAAGGTGGTCGAATTTCTGCTGTGACCGTTGTAGTGGCCGTCAAGGTCGCATTCGCGAGAAAGATCGCGAACGAGGCCTGACAGTCAGTATTACTTGCGCTCTGGGATGAGCGGCGGAGGGTTCACCCACTACAGTGTCATGTTGAATGTGCCTGCTGCGTCTAAATGCTTATGAAGGTCGAGGTATCGGACTCGGAACTCTCCTTGAAGCTTACCCGTCCGTGGGTCGAGCTTAATGGTGAGTTCGGCAACATCAGGGGCGGAATTAACGAGTATTGGTCCATTGTCGATTGTGTATACAATTGCAGCGTCTAGGCCTTTCCCGAACGTGCCCTCATACTCGTAGGTCTCCACCATCAGTTCTTCGTCGAGGTAAGGCACTAGAAATATAAAACCGAGATAATTCGGCTGATCAACCAAATAATTGTAATTGGCTCCGTTAATTCGCCAGTATTTTTTGCCCATTCCTATATCGGCCGGCCACTCTGGGTGGCCGTAGAGTGTAATTTTCGCGAATCTTGCAAACTCACCAATAATTTGATCTTCGCCTTGGCCTTGGGTCCAACGGAAATCGTTGTCAGGCGGTTGGCTTTCGCCATCTTTCGGAATGAAGTGTTCATGTACTTGCATTTTTAAGACGCTCCCTGAAGTTTAAACCGTGCACCAGTGACCAACGGGTGTGTTGGCCATTCGGCTAATAGATACTCCTGTGAAAGTTGACGGTCTACTGTCAACTCTGACAGCTATTCACCGGGCGATAAGTATGCTGGTTGACTTGCTGGTGATTATTAGAGGGTGGGGCGGCACTGATTTGCGATAGGCCAGAAATGAAAAACCCGAAAGTTTAACCTTTCGGGTTTTTTGTTATGGGTGTGCCAGGTATGGCGCGTAAGCGCAACCAGTTTGGCTGTGGTGGTCACGCTACTGACTTGGAGGTAAAAATCCTCTACGGAACCGTACGTACGGTGGTGAGGGGGCGGCGGGGCAACCCCGCCTCTTGCTCGATCAATAAGGGTTAGCGGTTAAAGCGCTCCACCAACGAGTACTGCGTGTGAGCCGTGCGGGTCAGCTCTTCACTCAGTTTTGCCGAGTGTTGGGCTTGTTCCGAGGTCTGGTCGGCGAGGGCGGCGATGGTGCTGATGTTGCGGCTGATCTCCTCGGCTACCGAGCTTTGCTCTTCGGTCGCGGCGGCGATCTGGGTGGTCATGTCGGTGATGTTGGCCACCGCTTCGCTGATTCCCACCAGCGCCTGGTCCGCTTCAAGCACGCGCGCCACGCCTTCTTCGGCCTGACGATGGCCGGCTTCCATGGTTTGCACCGCGGAACTGGCGGTTTGCTGGAGCTTGGCGATCAGGGTGTGAATCTGCCCGGTGGATTCGCTGGTACGTTGCGCCAGTTGACGAACCTCGTCGGCCACCACTGCAAACCCCCGGCCCATTTCACCGGCGCGGGCCGCTTCGATAGCGGCGTTTAGGGCCAGCAGGTTGGTCTGGTCGGCAATGCCTTTGATCACATCGACCACGCCGCCGATTTCGTCGCTGTCCTTGGCCAGTTGGGTCACGGTCAGGCCGGTTTCGCCGACTACTTCCGAGAGGCGCTGAATGGCTTCGCGGGTTTCACCGGCAATGTCGCGGCCGCGACCGGTCAGGCGATTGGCTTCCTGGGTGGCGTCAGCGGTGCGCTGCACGTGGCTGGCGACTTCCTGGGTGGTGGCGGCCATCTGGTTGACGGCGGTGGCCACTTGCTCGGTCTCGACGCGCTGGCGTTCCAGGCCGCTGGAGCTGTTGTGCGCCAGGGTGTCGGACTGTTTCGCTTGCTCGGTCAGGTGTTCGGCCGTGTCCTGCAGGCGGGTCAGGCAGGTTTTCAGGCGTGCCTCCTGGCTGAGGATGGACATTTCCAGGCGCGCCTGCGCGCCACGGCTGTCGGTGTACATCTGCGCAATCAGCGGGTCGGAGGTGGTCTGCTCGGCCAGGCGCAGCAGGCGCTTGAGGCCGCGTTGTTGCCAGCTCAGGCCCATCAGGCCCAGTGGAACGGAGAGGCCGGCAGCCAGGACAAAGCCCCAATGAGAATTCAGGGATGCGCCGATCATGAAGCTCAGTTGGCTGACCAGAATAAACGGCAGCCAGTCCTGCAGCACGGGCAGCCATTTATCGGTTTTTGGAATAGCGGACTTGCCCTGGTTGATGCGTTGGTAGAGTGCTTCGGCGCGGCGGATCTGCTCGGCGGTAGGCTTGACCCGCACCGACTCGTAACCGATCACCTGATTGCCGTCGAACACCGGTGTCACGTAGGCGTTAACCCAGTAGTGGTCACCGGTCTTGCAGCGATTCTTGACAATGCCCATCCATGGCAAGCCTTGTTTCAGTGTGCCCCACATGTGCGCGAAGACCGCAGCCGGGACGTCGGGGTGACGAACCAGGTTGTGCGGCGCACGGATCAGGTCCTCACGAGAAAACCCGCTGATTTCGACGAAAGCGTCGTTGCAGTAGGTGATCACGCCTTTTGCGTCGGTTGTCGAGATCAACCGTTGCTGAGCCGGGAAGGTCCGTTCGCGTTGTGTTATGGGCTGGTTATTACGCATGGCTTTTTCAATCCGCAAGGCTTTGAAAGGTTGTCGGCGGCGACATGAATATATTGAAATAAAATTTCAATATTTGAGTACGGTGTCTCACTGGCGCGCTTGGCGTCGGGCAGTGTTTGACGTAGATGGCGAAGGGTAAGTCTGGCTTGAGAGGGGCACGGTGTTCATCCTGAACGGTGACGGCGCTGATCTCGACCGTGAGGCCTTCAGCGCCAGGGTATTGAAAAATTATCGGGCCAGCATCGGGTAGGTAAACAGACCGAAGTGCAGCAGGTTCAAGCCGAAGTGGGTGGCGATGGCTGCACTCAGGCCGCCAAAGCGGTACGCCAGACCATAGCCGACCCCGGCAATGCTTGCCAAGAGCACCCATTGCCAGCCAGCGCCCGCGTGAACGAGGCCGAATAGCAGGGCGGCGCACAGCAGGGCCATGTGTTCGCCATGGCGCAGGTGTTTCCACTGGCGGCTCAGGCCGCCCTGGATGTAACCGCGAAACAGCGCTTCCTCGACCAGCGTTACCAGCAACATGTTATTGAGTACCCAGAGCCAGGCCTGGTCGGGCCATTTGGGCGCCCAGCCGATCATGCCCAGCAGCATCGCGCCACCCAGGGCGGCAATGACGCTCAGGGGCAGCGCCACGGCGGTGGCAGACAATGACAGGCGCAGGGAGCGGCGGCCGACAATCCATGGGCAGGCCAGCAACAGCCAAAAGCCAATCAGGGGTTTGTCCTGATTCAGGTACAGGGAGAACGGCACGGCATCGTCGGTGAAGCGTTGTGGGGCAATGGCGCGACCGTTGTAGAAACCGGGCAGCCAGTGCATGGCCAGTGCAAGCGCCAGGACCACGAACAGCGCGTGACCGAAATAGCGGGCGTAACGGTGTTGCTGCTGGCGTACGGCAATGCCGGAACCCACCAGCAGTGCGACGGGTATCGCCGCCAGCCAGCCCAGTTGCCCGTAGATGAGCGCCCAGCCGTAGCCGGTGCAGAGGAGTGCCAGATAGGTCCATGGCAGTGCGGGCATTCGAGAATCCTTGTGGTGCGGGGTTTTGCGTGAAAGCAGGGAAAGCATCGCCGTCGAGGCGATTCGCGGGGCGTGATTATAACGGCATGTGTCTTGTAGGACAGCCCAACAAGAAAACACTGCCTGAAGTAATACCTGTCAGTTAAGGCGTACAACCTGTGGGAGCGGGCTTGCTCGCGAAAGCGGCGTCACAGTCAACATTGATGCTGAATGCAATGCCCTCTTCGCGAGCAAGCCCGCTCCCACCGGTTACGTACCTTGACTGACTGGCATTACGCCCGAAGGCAGTGCTTTTGCCTGTGCAACGTCAGGATGCAATCAACTGTCGCAGTACGTAATGCAGGATCCCTCCGGCCTTGAAGTATTCGACTTCGTTTAGCGTATCGATCCGGCACAGCACCTCGATTTTCTCGCTGCTACCGTCCTCTCGGGTGATCACCAGCGGCAGGTTCATGCGCGGCGTCAACTCGACGCCGGTCAGGCCCTGAATGCTCAGGGTTTCCTTGCCGGTCAGGTTCAGGCTTTTGCGGTTTTGGTCGAGTTTGAACTGCAACGGCAACACGCCCATGCCCACCAGGTTGGAGCGGTGAATCCGTTCGAAGCTCTCGGCGATCACCGCTTTGACGCCCAGCAGGTTGGTGCCCTTGGCGGCCCAGTCGCGGCTGGAGCCGGTGCCATATTCCTGGCCGGCGATCACCACCAGCGGCGTGCCCGATGCCTGATAACGCATGGCTGCGTCGTAGATCGGCAGCTTCTCGCCGGTCGGAATGTAGACCGTGTTGCCACCTTCTTCGCCACCGAGCATTTCGTTACGAATACGGATGTTGGCAAAGGTACCGCGCATCATCACTTCGTGGTTGCCACGGCGTGAGCCGTAGGAGTTGAAGTCGCGCGGCTCCACACCCTGTTCGCGCAGGTAACGCCCGGCCGGGCTGTCAGCCTTGATGTTGCCGGCAGGGGAGATGTGGTCGGTGGTCACCGAGTCGCCCAGCAGGGCCAGTATCCGCGCACCGCTCACGTCCTTGATCACCGGTGGCGGGCCAGCGATGTCGTCGAAAAACGGCGGATGCTGGATGTAGGTGGAGTCCTTCTGCCACACGTATGTCGCCGCTTGCGGCACTTCAATCGCTTGCCACTGTGCGTCACCGGCAAACACTTCAGCGTATTCCTTGTGGAACATGGCGGTGTCGACTTGCGCCACCGCGTCGGCGATCTCCTTGCTGCTGGGCCAGATATCGCGCAAATAGACGGGGTTGCCGTCCTTGCCGGTGCCGAGGGGTTCGCTGCTGATGTCCAGTCGCACGCTGCCGGCCAGCGCATAGGCAACGACCAGCGGCGGGGACGCGAGCCAATTGGTTTTCACCAGTGGATGCACGCGGCCTTCGAAGTTGCGGTTGCCGGACAACACCGAGGCGACGGCCAGGTCGCAGCTTTGAATGGCCTTCTCAATGGGTTCCAGCAACGGCCCGGAGTTACCGATGCAGGTGGTGCAGCCATAGCCGACCAAGGAAAACCCCAGTTGGTCCAGATACTGGGTCAGGCCGGCGGCCTTGTAGTAGTCGGTGACCACTTTGGAGCCAGGCGCCAGAGAACTCTTCACCCAAGGTTTGCGTTTGAGGCCTTTCTCCACGGCTTTTTTCGCCACCAGCCCGGCCGCCATCATCACGCTCGGGTTGGAGGTGTTGGTGCAAGAGGTGATGGCAGCAATCACCACGGCGCCGTTTTTCAGGCGATAGGTCTGGCCTTCATACTCATAGTCCGTTTCGCCGATGAGGTCGGCATTGCCAACGGCAACCCCGCCACCTCCTTCGCTTTCAAGACGGCCTTCTTCCTTGCTGGTGGGGCGGGTGGGCTTGACTTGCAGGCCGAGGAAGTCAGTGAACGCCTGAGCGACATTCGGCAGCGACACCCGGTCCTGTGGGCGCTTCGGTCCGGCAAGGCTGGCTTCGACGCTGCCCATGTCCAGCGCCAGACTGTCGGTGAACACCGGTTCTTTGCCCGGCAGGCGCCACAGGCCCTGGACCTTGCTGTAGGCCTCGACCAGTTTCACGGTCGCGGCGGGGCGGCCGGACAAGCGCAGGTACTCCAGCGTGACGTCGTCCACCGGAAAGAAGCCGCAGGTGGCGCCATATTCCGGGGCCATGTTGGCGATGGTCGCGCGGTCCGCCAGCGGCAGTTCGGCGAGGCCGTCACCGTAGAATTCGACGAATTTGCCGACCACGCCTTTCTTGCGCAACATCTGGGTGACGGTCAGGACCAGGTCGGTGGCGGTGATGCCTTCCTTGAGCTTGCCGGTGAGTTTGAAGCCGATCACTTCCGGGATCAGCATCGACACTGGTTGGCCAAGCATCGCCGCTTCCGCCTCGATGCCGCCCACGCCCCAGCCGAGCACGCCGAGGCCGTTGATCATGGTGGTGTGGGAATCGGTGCCCACCAGGGTGTCCGGGAAGGCATAGGTGCGGCCGTCTTCATCCTTGGTCCAGACCGTGCGGCCCAGGTATTCCAGGTTGACCTGATGACAGATGCCGGTGCCCGGTGGCACGACGCTGAAGTTGTCGAAGGCGCTCTGGCCCCAGCGCAGGAAGGCGTAGCGTTCGCCGTTGCGCTGCATTTCGATGTCGACGTTCTGGGTGAAAGCGGTGCTGCTGGCGAATTTGTCGACCATCACCGAGTGGTCGATCACCAGGTCCACCGGGGACAACGGATTGATACGCTGCGGATCGCCACCGGCCTTGGCCATGGCGGCGCGCATGGCCGCGAGGTCGACCACGGCGGGTACGCCGGTGAAATCCTGCATCAGTACCCGCGCCGGGCGGTATTGGATCTCGCGGTCGCTGCGGCGCTCCTTGAGCCAGGCGGCGAGGGCCTTGAGGTCGGCGCCGGTGACGGTTTTCTCGTCTTCCCAGCGCAGCAGGTTTTCCAGCAGGACTTTGAGCGACATCGGCAGCGTGTCCAGATCGCCCAGGCTTTTGGCGGCTTCCGGCAGGCTGAAATAGTGGTAGGTCTTGTCGTCGACTTGTAAGGTTTTAAGGGTTTTCAGGCTATCGAGGGACGGCATTGAAATGACTCCTTTAAGTCCGCACGGCTACGGACTGACGGGGCGGGCAGAGCTTTAAACCTAGCCCTGTTTTAAGTAGCTGGCTAATAACTGGACTCTATAGACACGTTCAAGGTTGCGAACTCGGCTATCATGCGCCGGTTTTCGTGACAGGCTTTGCTTCAACGCAAGCCTGGGCATCGCGCAGTGGCTGAATGTCTCGCCATCTGCCCAGGAGTAAGAATGAACATCCTATTTATGCATTGCCGGCCCGGCTTCGAAGGCGAAGTCTGCTCGGAAATTTCCGAGCACGCCGCGCGGTTGAATGTGGCCGGTTATGCCAAGGCCAAGACCAGCAGCGCCTGCGCTGAGTTTGTCTGCACCGAAGAAGACGGCGCCGAACGCCTGATGCGCGGCCAGCGCTTTGCCGAACTGATCTTCCCGCGACAATGGGCGCGGGGCATGTTCATCGACCTGCCGGAAACCGATCGCATCAGCGTGATCCTGGCTCACATGGCAGACTTCCCGACCTGCGGCAGCCTGTGGCTGGAAATGGTCGATACCAACGATGGCAAAGAGCTGTCGAACTTCTGCAAAAAGTTCGAAGTTCACCTGCGCAAGGCGCTGATGGCGGCCGGCAAACTGGTGGAAGACGCCAGCAAGCCGCGTTTGCTGCTGACCTTCAAAAGCGGCCGCGAGGTGTTCATGGGCCTGGCCGAGGCCAACAACTCGGCGATGTGGCCGATGGGCATTCCACGTCTGAAGTTCCCCCGCGAAGCGCCTAGCCGTTCGACCCTCAAGCTGGAGGAGGCGTGGCACCACTTCATCCCACGCGAGCAGTGGGACGAGCGCCTGCACAGCGACATGACCGGCGTTGACCTGGGCGCAGCCCCCGGTGGCTGGACCTGGCAACTGGTCAACCGAGGTATGTTGGTGACCGCCATCGACAACGGCCCGATGGCCGAGAGCCTGATGGACACAGGGTTGGTGCAGCACTTGATGGCTGACGGCTTTACCTTCAAGCCCAGGCAGCCGGTGGACTGGATGGTCTGCGACATCGTCGAGAAGCCAGCGCGCAACGCGGCGATGCTGGAAGAGTGGATCGGTGAAGGTCATTGCCGCGAGGCGGTGGTCAACCTGAAGTTGCCGATGAAGCAGCGCTACGCTGAAGTGAAGCGCCTGCTGGAACGCATCGCCGACGGTTTCAAGGAGCGCGGCATCAAGGTCGACATCGGCTGCAAGCAGCTGTACCACGACCGCGAAGAAGTGACCTGCCACTTGCGTCGGCATGATGTGAGTAAGCCTAAAAAGCGCTGAACCATGGTGTAGGCGTTGGCCTTTGTGGCGAGGGAGCTTGCTCCCGCTGGGCTGCGAAGCAACCCTTATACCAGCGACTCAGTATCAGCAGGCACGCACACTGCGTGCACAGGTTTTGCGACGGCTTCGCCGCCGAGCGGGAACAAGCTCCCTCGCCACAGTTGCGGGCTGTACGATCTGTTAAGAGAGCCGGCTTTGCGCGACAATGCCGGCTAGTTTCAGGAGTGAATCATGAGTGAACTGATCGACGCGCCGGTTGACGGCACCCTCGACGCCACCGGGCTCCATTGCCCGGAGCCGGTGATGATGCTGCACCAGCACATCCGCGACCTGCCGCCCGGCGGTCTGCTCAAGGTGATTGCCACGGACCCTTCGACCCGTCGCGACATCCCCAAGTTTTGCGTGTTCCTGGACCATGAACTGGTCGAGCAACTTGAAGAGTCCGGCATCTACCTGTACTGGATTCGCAAGAAGTCCAATTAATGGACCTCAAAAAGAAGGCCTGCATATGCAGGCCTTTTTTACGGTCGATTAACGCGTCCGCTGACTGAGGCGGATGCGCTTGCGCGCACTGCGTGTCAGTCGAATCGACAGCATCAGCGCCGCGCAGCTCAAGCCCGCAATCAAACCTTCCCACAGCCCGCTCGGGCCGCTGGCCGGGCCGAACCAGTCGGTCAGCCCCAGCACGTAACCCACCGGCAAACCAATCCCCCAGTAAGCGAATAGCGTCAGGATCATCGTCACCCGCGTGTCCTGATAGCCGCGCAAGGCGCCGGCGCAGATCACCTGGATAGCATCGGAGAACTGGTACAGCGCGGCATACACAATCAACATCGAGGCGATCTGGATCACCGTCTTGTCGGCGGTGTAGATCGAGGCGATCGGTTCACGCAGAAGCAGAATCAGGCTTGCCGAGAACGCGGCAAACACCAGCGCCGCGCCCAGCCCGACCTTCGCCGCAAAGCGCGCCTGATAAGGGTTGCCGGCCCCCAGCGCCTGGCCGACCCGTACGGTAACCGCCATCCCCAGGGAATACGGAATCATGAACAGCAGCGAGCTGATGTTCAGGGCGATCTGATGCCCGGCCACGATGGTCGACCCAAGGCTGCCGATCAGCAGGGCAATGACGGCGAAGATGCTGGACTCGGCGAACACCGCGATGCCGATTGGCAGGCCAATGCTGACCAGGCGTTTGATCACGGCCCACTGCGGGCGATCGAAACGCACCAGCACGCGGGTGCGGGCATAGAAGGGCGCCCAACGGGTCCAGCCGGCCATGCTCAGTGCCATGAACCACATGACGATGCCGCTGGCCCAGCCGCAACCGACGCCGCCGAGTGCCGGCAGGCCGAAATGGCCATAGATCAGCGCATAGTTCAGCGGGATATTGAGCAGCAGGCCGCACAGGCCAATGACCATGCTCGGACGCGTGCGGCCCATGCCATCGCTGTAGCAACGAAACACGTAGTAGAAGGCAATGCCCGGGAAGCCCAAGGCGATACCTTGCAGATAGCCCATGCTGGGTTCGATCAACTGCGGATCGACTTTCATCCAGTGCAGGATGGGCTCGGCGCTGAGCAGCAGGCCGCTGGCGATCAATCCGACACAGAGCGCCAGCCACAATGCCTGGCGTACTAGCGGCCCGATTTCTGTGTGTTTGTCACCGCCAAAGCGTTGGGCGATCTTGGGGGTGGTCCCCAGCAGGATGCCGGACATCAGCAGGTAGATCGGAATCCAAATCGAATTACCCAGCGCCACGGCGGCCAGGTCCCTCGGGCTGACCCGACCGGCCATCACCGCATCGACGAAGCCCATGGCCGTAGTGGCCAGTTGCGCAATCATGATGGGAAAGGCCAGGTTGAGCAGGCCCTTGAGCTCCAGGCGAATCCTGTCCGGGCGGGTGAGGGGGAGGTCGGCGGGGCATTGAGTTACAGAATTCACAAGCAGAGCGTCCAGGGAAAGGTGATGCGCGGGGCGGCGCATTCTACGCGTCGACGCAGTGGTCAGGAGAATTCCCGTGTTGGGGATTTGTAAGCGACGCAATGACGCATCGCTGGCCCATTACGTTGCACAACGCCTACACTGCGGCTCCGCGAAAGGAGCCTGCCATGCTGATTGTTGCCGACGAAAATATTCCGTTGCTCGATGCCTTCTTCGAAGGTTTCGGCGAAATCCGCCGCGTGCCGGGGCGTTCCATTGACCGTGCGACGGTCGAGCAGGCCGACGTACTGCTGGTGCGTTCGGTGACGAACGTCGACTGCACGTTGCTTGAAGGCAGCAAGGTGCGTTTTGTCGGCACCTGCACCATCGGTACCGATCACCTGGACCTGGATTACTTCCAGCAGGCTGGCATCACCTGGTCCAGCGCACCGGGTTGCAATGCGCGAGGCGTGGTCGACTACGTTCTGGGCAGCCTGCTGACGCTGGCGGAAATCGAAGGTGTCGAATTGCCCCAGCGCACCTACGGCGTGATCGGCGCCGGTGAAGTCGGTGGGCGGCTGGTCAAGGTCTTGCGAGGCCTGGGCTGGAATGTGCTGGTCTGCGATCCGCCACGTCAGTGTGCGGAAAACGACGGCTACGTCAGCCTGCAACAGATCATCGAGCAGTGCGACGTCATCAGCCTGCACACGCCGTTGAGCAAAACCGGCGACTCGCCAACCTGGCACCTGTTCGACAAGGCGCGTTTGAACCAGCTCAAGCCGGGTGCGTGGCTGATCAACGCCAGTCGCGGTCCGGTGGTGGACAATACCGCCCTGCGTGAAGTGCTGCTGGAACGCGAAGACCTGCAAGCGGTGCTGGACGTCTGGGAAGGTGAGCCGAGTGTCGATATCGGCCTGGCTGAACTCTGTGTGATCGCCACGCCGCACATCGCCGGGTACAGCCTCGATGGCAAGCAGCGCGGTACGGCGCAGATCTATCAGGCGTTTTGCCAGTTCCTCGGTCAGGCACCTCAAGTCAGCCTTGATGCTTTGTTGCCGGCGCCCTGGCTGGCTCAGGTTCATTTGAACGCCAGCAGCGACCCGGCCTGGGCGCTGGCCATGATGTGCCGTGCGGTGTACGACCCGCGCCGCGACGATGCAGACTTCCGCCGTAGCCTGGTGGTGAGCGGTGCCGAGCAGCGCAAGGCCTTCGACCTGTTGCGCAAACACTACCCTGAGCGCCGCGAGCTTGACGGGCTGAAGGTGCGAATCGAGGGGCATTCACCTGAGTTGCGGCAGATCGTGGCGGCTTTGGGTGCAACGGCTGTCTAGAGAACGAGTTGGGCCATTTGCGAGCAGGCTCGCTCCCACATTTGAACTCAGTCGTATATAGAGGCTGTATCGACTGGAGATTTACTGTGGGAGCGATCCGGCGATGGTCACACCGCAGTTTCTGGATCAACACCCATAAAAAACCCGGCCAACCAGGGCCGGGTCAAGAAGACGGTGGCTATATCACTTTTGTTTGGCAGGCTTGACCAATCGCTGTTCCAGTTCGCGGCACGCGCTCTGGATCATGTCTTCAGTGATCGGTACTTCGCGCCCTTGAGCGTCGATAATGGCGCACCCCAGAGACTGGTGTGGCTGTGTGCGGATCACTTGAATCTTGTCATCGCTGCGGTGTTGCAAGGACATGGCCTGTCTCCTCATCAGGGGGTGCTGTTACTTTAAATGCGCCACATGAACGGGCTGTGACAGTTGCGGGCCTGCTCCATGACGTCTTCTTCAGTCCACCAGAAATCCTGGTGTCCTGCCAGTCGGACTTTAGACCATTAACATCTAGGCTCTAGTGTCAGTGGTCATATTTAACCTGACTCATTGTGATTCACCGCGGGTTGAGCGATGCAGGCTTGATCACGTTTTATTCTTTTAGAGTGTTCAACCGGATGATCCCGATGCTTTCTGCTCGTCACCGCCGCGCCATACGCCTGGCCAGCCATTTCATTGCGCCCTACCGTTGGCAGGCGCTGGGTGCCTTGCTGGCCCTGGTCGTCACGGCCGGTATCACCTTGTCCATGGGGCAGGGCATTCGCCTGCTGGTAGACCAGGGTTTCATGACCCGGTCACCGCACCTGCTGAACCAGTCTATTGGCCTGTTCATGCTGCTGGTGCTGGGCCTGGCCGTCGGCACATTTGCACGGTTCTATCTGGTGTCCTGGATCGGTGAGCGTTGCGTGGCGGACATCCGTCGCCAAGTGTTCAATCATCTGATTTACCTGCATCCGGGGTTTTACGAGAACAACCGCAGCTCCGAGATCCAGTCGCGCCTGACCGCCGACACCACGTTGCTGCAATCGGTCATCGGCTCCTCGCTGTCGCTGTTCTTGCGCAACGCCCTGATGGTGATCGGCGGGATTGTCCTGCTGTTCATCACCAACCCCAAACTCACCAGCATTGTGGTGGTGGCGTTGCCGTTGGTGCTGGCGCCGATTCTGATTTTCGGCCGACGGGTGCGCGGCTTGTCGCGCTTGAGTCAGGACCGGATTGCCGATGTTGGCAGCTACGTCTCTGAAACCCTTGGCCAGATCAAGACAGTGCAGGCCTACAACCATCAGGTGCAGGATGAACAGCGCTTCGCCGTCACGGTAGAGGAGGCGTTCAACACTGCACGCAAGCGCATCGTCCAGCGTGCGTGGCTGATTACGCTGGTGATCATGCTGGTCCTCGGTGCGGTCGGGGTGATGCTCTGGGTTGGCGGCATGGACGTGATCGCCGGGCGCATCTCCGGTGGTGAACTGGCGGCGTTCGTCTTCTACAGCCTGATCGTTGGCGGTGCCTTCGGAACCCTGAGCGAAGTGATCGGTGAGTTGCAGCGAGCGGCCGGCGCGGCCGAACGGATTGCCGAACTGCTGCGTTCGGAAAACATCATTCAGCCGCCAGCAACCGGTCTTGTGACCTTGCCTGAGCGGGTGCGCGGTGAGTTGCAGTTGCAGGCTGTGCGGTTTTCCTATCCCTCGCGTCCTGAAAGCTATGCCGTCGACGGTTTGAGCCTGAACATTAACGCCGGTGAAACCCTGGCACTGGTCGGGCCTTCGGGGGCGGGCAAGTCGACGGTCTATGACCTGTTGCTGCGCTTCTATGATCCGGTCGAGGGCAAAATCCTGCTTGATGGCGTGCCGTTGACCCAGCTCGATCCGCTGGACCTGCGCCGTTGTTTTGCCTTGGTTTCGCAAAGCCCCGCGTTATTTTTTGGCAGTGTCGAAGAGAACATCCGCTACGGCAACCCGACCGCGACGCTGGAGCAGGTCAAGGATGCAGCGAAGATTGCCTACGCCCACGACTTCATCGAGAAAATGCCCAACGGTTACCAGACTCACCTCGGCGATGGTGGCCTCGGTCTTTCGGGTGGTCAGCGGCAGCGCCTGGCCATTGCTCGCGCCTTGCTGGTGGATGCGCCGATTCTGCTGCTGGACGAAGCCACCAGCGCCCTTGATGCCCAGAGCGAGCATTTGATCCAGCAAGCCTTGCCGAGCCTGATGAAAAACCGCACCACGCTGGTCATCGCTCATCGCCTGGCCACGGTAAAGAATGCCGACCGGATCGCAGTGATGGACCAAGGCAAGCTGGTCGCGGTGGGCACCCATCAGGAGCTGATCGCCAGCAATGCCCTGTATGCACGGCTGGCAGCGTTGCAGTTCAGCGACGGGCGAGACGTCTCGACCGACCCGCTCACCCATTAGGAAGCCGCCCCGGTAGGTCCTGGAAAATATCGGACTTGTAGGCGCCAGGCGCGATCGCTATGAAAAATGCCCGCATCGAACGATGCGGGCATTTTTTTGCGGTCTCGGAAGAACCGCTTGCAGCTTAAAGCTTGCCGCTGTTACTGATCATCAAAGTACCGTTCATGCCAGTCCACCAGCGGCTGTGGCGAGTTGAGCTTCTGGCCGTAGATCACCGAGTAGGACAGCACGTTCTGCACGTACTGGCGGGTTTCGTCGAACGGGATGCTTTCCACCCAGACGTCGAAGCTCAAGTGGTCGGCGCCACGCAACCATTGGCGCACGCGGCCGGGGCCGGCGTTGTAGGCCGCGGAAGCGAGCACGCGGTTGCCATTGAACTGGCTGTGAACCTGGCTCAGGTAAGCGGCGCCGAGCTGGATGTTTTTGTCCGGGTCCAGCACTTGCTGCGGCGAGGCCAGGGGAATGCTGAACTTGCGCGCGGTTTCCTTGGCGGTGCCAGGCATCAGTTGCATCAGGCCGCTGGCACCGACGCCGGAGCGGGCGTCGTCCATGAAGGCGCTTTCCTGACGGGTGATGGCGAACACCCAGCTCGAATGCAGGCCGCGGACCTTGGCTTCGCGCACCAGTGTGTCGCGGTGGGCCATCGGGAAGCGGATGTCCAGATCGTCCCAGTACTGTGCCTGGCTGATGGTGCGGATGGCCGGGAAGTACCATTTCAGGTCGTAGGCCAATTTGGCCTGGGCGACCATTTCGTCACGGCTGAAGTGGCGGCTGACGTGATACCACTCGCGACGGCCATCGACGATCTGCCCGCGAGCGTGGAACTCCAGCGCGCGGCGCACGCCCGGCGTATTGCGGACCTTGTTGATCAGCGTCTGGCTCAGCACCAGCGGTTTGTTGGTCAGCGAGTAGGCCGATTTGGAGCGGTCAGCGGCCAGGAACCCGTAGAAATCACGCTCGCGAGCGAGGTTTTTGTACAGAGTTTGCGCTTCCGGGTTTTGCGGCTGGGCCAGTTCGAGGCTGCGGGCCTGCCAGTAGCGCCAGCGGTTGGTGGTGGCGAGGTCTTGCGGCAAGCGACGGGTCAGTTGGTACGCATCGTCCCAGCGCGCCAGGCGCAGCAGCAGGCGCAGGCGCCATTCGGACACAGTGTTGTCGCGCAGCTCCGGGTCGTACTTGGTCATCACGTCGAGGGCGCGACTGTCGAAACGTCGCGCCAGGGTAAGGCCGATTTCCCGAGCGATGGCGACTTTTTCGTCGCGCGAGAAGTGCATGCTGCTGGCATAGCTGTCGAGCAGGTCCATCGCCCTGTCCGGGTCCTGGCGCGCCAGGCGCCGCAGACCAAGGCTGACCACATCAGACATCGCCTCGTCGGCCGGGGTGAAGCGCGAAGGTTGGCTGAGCAGTTCGGGTTTCTGCGCGACATCGATCAGCAGGCGGCCGCGTGGTGCGAGGGTGCTCAGGCCATTGGTCAGGCTGCTGGCCAGTGCATAGTTGCGTGCCTGAGCCGCCAGCTTGACCCGTTCCCAGCGTTTTTTCTCGGTCAGTTGGCCTTCGGCGGCCCATTGCACGAATAGCGCATCACACGCGGCTGGCTGGGACTTGCCGGTCAGCCAGAGTTTTTCGGTGTTGGCGTAGCCTTCGGACTTGAGATTGTGGCTGATCTGGTACTGGGCATTGAGGCAATCCAGCTCGGTAAAGTTGAGCTTGGGGTCGTAATACTTGACGAAGGTCGCCCATTCACCGCGATCTGCCAGCCAGCGCAACCAGCGAAGTTTCATCCAGTTGGCCTGGGGCAGGTCGCCATGCTCGGCGAGGAATTTCTCGATTTCGGCGTTGTTCGCGGTCTTCAGGCGCGCGGTCAGTTCGTCATAGGCCAGGTACGGCTCCAGCGGGTAATCGCTGAGGGCCTGGCTATAGCGAAAATACGGGCCGGTATCACCCTTGGCCAAGGCACGCTTGGCCTCATCGTAATACTGGCGCTGGGTGGACAGGTCTACGGCCTGGGCAGACTGAACGGCAGTGGCCGAGAGAAGCAGACAAGATAAAAAGCTGAAAAGGCGACTGCGCATGAGACATCCGGGCAGAGAAATCATGACAAGTGCCAGCAGGTGCCAGCACTGATTGCCTGTAGCTTAGCCTTTTGCCAGCAACCGGCGAAAGCTTTGCCGGCCTGTCGGCACAAGTTCGCAACAATTGTGGTGCAGAGTGCTTCGAAGATGAAAATGCCGGCCTTCTGAAGCCCCAAGTCAGGTAGAATGCGCGCCCGGTTTTTGGAGAAGCTCATGACCCTGCTCAAATTCAGCGATGTGTCCCTTGCTTTCGGCGCTATGCCGTTGTTGGACAAGGTGTCCTGGCAGATCGCCCGTGGTGAGCGGGTGTGCATCATCGGCCGCAACGGCACTGGCAAATCCAGCATGATGAAGCTCGTCAAAGGCGATCAGAAGCCTGATGACGGCTCTGTTTGGCGCGCACCAGGCCTCAAGATCGGCGAATTGCCGCAAGAACTGCCGGTGGCCGACGAGCGGACCGTGTTTGACGTGGTGGCCGAAGGTCTGGACGGTGTGGGCGAGCTGCTCGCGCAGTATCACCACCTGAGCCAGAACATCGTCACCGACGCCGACCTGGACAAGCTGATGCACGTCCAGCATGACCTCGAAGCCCGTGACGGCTGGCGTTTGCAGCAATTGGTCGACAGCACGTTGAGCCGTCTGCAATTGCCGGCCGACAAGACCCTCGCCGAATTGTCCGGCGGCTGGCGTCGTCGCGTCCTGCTGGCCCAGGCCCTGGTTTCCGAACCGGACCTGTTGCTGCTCGACGAACCGACCAACCACCTGGACATCGGTGCCATTGCCTGGCTGGAAGAGGCGTTGAAAGATTTTCAGGGCGCCGTGCTGTTCATCACGCACGACCGTTCGTTCCTGCAAAACCTTGCCACCCGCATCCTGGAACTGGATCGCGGCGGCCTGATCGACTGGAACGACGACTACGCCAGCTTCCTCGTTCACAAGGAAGCCACGCTGGCGGCTGAAGAGACCGCCAACGCGTTGTTCGACAAGAAACTGGCCCAGGAAGAAGTCTGGATCCGCCAGGGCATCAAGGCTCGTCGCACCCGTAACGAAGGTCGCGTTCGCGCCCTCAAGGCGTTGCGCGTCGAGCGTAGCGAGCGTCGTGAGCGCACCGGCAAGGCCAACATTCAGCTGGATACCGCTGACAAGTCCGGCAAGCAGGTAATGGTCCTCGAGAACGTGAGTTTCGCTCACCCGGGTGGCCCGTTCCTGATCAAGGATTTCTCCATGGTCTTGCAGCGCGGCGACCGTATCGGTCTGCTGGGCGCCAACGGTACTGGCAAAACCACGTTGCTGAAGCTGATGCTCAGCGGTTTGCAGCCAACCAGCGGCACGGTTGAAGAGGGCACCCGGATCGACGTGGCCTATTTCGACCAGTTGCGCCATCAGTTGGACCTGGAAAAGACTGTGATCGACAACGTCGCTGAAGGTCGTGACTTCATCGACATCGACGGTCAGAGCCGCCACGTGTTGAGCTACCTCGGTGATTTCCTGTTCAGTCCGCAGCGTGCCCGCACGCCGGTCAAGGCGCTGTCGGGTGGCGAGCGTGCCCGTCTGTTGCTGGCCAAGCTGTTCAGCAAGCCGGCTAACTTGCTGGTCCTCGACGAACCGACCAACGACCTTGATGTGGAAACCCTCGAGCTGCTGGAAGAGGTCTTGCTGACCTTCAACGGCACTGTGCTGATGGTCAGCCACGACCGGGCATTCCTCGATAACGTGGTTACCAGCACCCTGGTCTTCGAAGGTGAAGGCAAGGTTCGCGAGTACGTCGGTGGTTACCAGGACTGGCTGCGTCAGGGTGGCTCGCCGCGCCTGCTGGGCGTGACCGAGAACAAATCCGGCAAGGCCGAGCTGAACTCTGCAGTGGTCGCTGCCGCACCTGCGCCCGTAGCGGCAGTAGACGCGCCGGTGGCCAAGAAGAAGCTCAGCTACAAGCTGCAGCGCGAGCTGGAAGCATTGCCGGGTGATATCGACGCCAAGGAACAGCAGATTGCTGCGGTGCAAGCCGAAATGGCCGATGCCGGCTTCTATCAGCGCCCGGCCGCGGAGACTGCCAAAGTGATCGCTCAGGTCGAGCAATTGCAGGCTGAGCTGGATGTATTGGTGGAGCGTTGGGCCGAGTTGGATGCCTGACTGACCCCGCAATAAAAAAGCCCGGCGCTCAGTAATGAACGCCGGGCTTTTCATATGGAATGCGAGTGAGAGGCGACGCGAGCCCTGATGTGGGAGGTGTTGTCAGCTTTTGATCAGGCGAACGGCCAGCACATCGCAGGGGGCACCGTGCAGCACGTCATTGGCGGTGGAGCCCAGCAGCAGCGCCAAACCGTGGCGGCCGTGACTGCCGACGACGATCAGGTCGCACGCCTGCTCCTTGGCCAGGTGATGGATTTCCTGTCGGGGCTGACCGTAGGTCAGGTGGCTGTATTCCTGGGACAGTTCAGGGTACTTGAGGATCAATCGATGAAGTCGCTCCTTGGCCTGATCGAACTGTTGCTGCTGCAATTGCGACAGGTCCATCGGCACGTCACCACCAAAGGCCATGGCCATCGGTTCGACAATGTGAACCAGGGACAGTTTGGCGCCGTTGCTGACCGATAATTCGCGGGCGCGGTGAATCACAGGATCGCACTCTTCGGTTAGATCTACGGCGACCAGAATGTGGTGGTAGGGCATGAGGTGCTCCTCCTGAGGATTGCGATAACGGTAAGTATGGCTGGTTTCAAGCGGATTGGTTCCGACGTGGATCAATGCGCCCATCAAGAATCGGGAGTACAGATATGACGGTCTGGATAGTGGTGTCAATCCTGGCGGTGGTCCTCAGCCCTTTGGCGTGGCTGCGCCCGTCCCGTGGCCAGAGCGGGCGCATGAACCTGCGCATGGAGGCCCGTCGCATCGGCCTGGCCATGCAGTTGGCGCCGCAGGAGTGGCCGCACTGGTTCGACCAGGAGGCGCCGAACCCGTGCGCGCAATACCATCGGCCGCGTCGTGGCACCCAGCCCGATTGCTGGAGCTACTGGCAGACGGCGCCGGGTGTGTGGGTCAATCAATGGCGAGAAGTTTGTCAGGATGAGTCCTTGCTGATTCATTTCGGGAAATTGCCGGCTAATGTCTACAAGATTGAAGCAGACAAGCAAATGATTGCCCTGTATTGGGGGGAGAGGGGCGAGGCGAGTGTTTTGCAGGACATTGCCAGTGTGCTCAAAGCCCTCGCTTGAGCGCTTGCGCACTGGAGTGACAGTGGTTTTTGGGTCGGGCATAAAAAACCCGACATCATCATCGGGCTGAGATTGGCCAGGCAGGCCGGTAAGCTGTTCAAACCATCGCGTCCGCCGAGGCGTGGTGTTGCATTTGCGTCAAGCGTTCGCTGATGGCGCTCCTGTTTTTTCTTTCAAGATGCCTCAAGCCTAGCCGGTGAAAATCGGCTCTGCCGAGAATTAGGGCGACGTTTCTAACAATTGATTCTATGAATGGCTGCACATGCACCCGCATGTTGCAGATCTTCGTGGTACGGAAGTGACCGTAAAGTCGTGTTTAAACCCGCATTTTGGGCGATTGACAATTGTCGGAAATTCCGTGAAGGTGGCGTACCCAAATCAAACGGGCGTATGAATTGAGCGTTTGTATTACAGATAGCTCCTACAGAATCCCGACTATCGCGTTGGCGGGTGTGCCTGGTGGAATGGCGTTAGCATCGACGGTAACGTCCATGCCGAGCCAGAACGTCAGCGTCCGACGTGTACTGTTCAGCTTCCATATCGTGGAGATCAGTTGATGATTTACGAAGGTAAAGCCATCACGGTTAAGGCTCTTGAAAGTGGCATCGTCGAATTGAAATTCGACCTCAAGGGTGAGTCCGTCAACAAGTTCAACCGTCTAACCCTGAACGAACTGCGTCAGGCCGTAGACACCATCAAGGCAGATGCTTCGATCAAGGGTGTGATCGTCAGCAGTGGCAAGGACGTGTTCATCGTCGGCGCCGACATCACCGAATTTGTCGAGAACTTCAAGCTGCCTGATGCAGAGCTTGTTGCAGGCAACCTCGAAGCCAACAGGATTTTCAGCGATTTCGAAGACCTCAATGTCCCGACCGTAGCCGCGATCAACGGCATCGCTTTGGGCGGCGGTCTGGAAATGTGCCTGGCGGCGGACTACCGCGTCATGTCCACCAAGGCCAAGATCGGTCTGCCGGAAGTCAAGCTGGGCATCTACCCAGGCTTCGGCGGCACTGTTCGCCTGCCGCGCATTATCGGTGCCGACAACGCCATCGAGTGGATTGCCGCCGGTAAGGAAAACCGCCCTGAAGACGCGCTGAAAGTCGGTGCAGTCGACGCTGTGGTTGCTCCAGAGAAACTGCAGGAAGCGGCTCTGGAACTGATCAAACGTGCCATCGCAGGCGAGTTCGACTTCAAGGCCAAGCGTCAGCCGAAGCTGGAAAAGCTCAAGCTGAACGCCATTGAGCAAATGATGGCTTTCGAAACCGCCAAAGGTTTCGTGGCCGGCCAAGCGGGCCCGAACTACCCGGCGCCGGTTGAAGCGATCAAGACCATTCAGAAAGCCGCGAACTTCGGTCGCGACAAAGCGCTGGAAGTTGAAGCCACAGGTTTCGTCAAACTGGCCAAGACCTCTGCTGCGCAGAGCTTGATCGGTCTGTTCCTGAACGATCAGGAGCTGAAGAAAAAAGCCAAGGCCTACGACGAAATCGCCAAAGACGTGAAGCAGGCTGCCGTACTCGGCGCTGGCATCATGGGTGGCGGTATCGCTTATCAGTCGGCCTCCAAAGGCACGCCGATCCTGATGAAGGACATCAATGAGCACGGTATCGAGCAGGGTCTGGCTGAAGCCGCCAAGCTGCTGGTCGGCCGCGTTGATAAAGGTCGCATGACCCCGGCGAAAATGGCTGAAGTACTGAACGGCATTCGTCCGACCCTGTCCTACGGCGACTTCGGTCACGTGGATCTGGTGGTTGAAGCGGTCGTTGAGAACCCTAAGGTCAAGCAAGCCGTTCTGGCCGAAGTCGAAGACAAGGTCAAAGAGGACACCATCCTAGCGTCCAACACCTCGACCATTTCCATCACCTTGCTGGCCAAGGCCCTCAAGCGTCCGGAAAACTTCGTCGGCATGCACTTCTTCAACCCGGTGCACATGATGCCGCTGGTTGAGGTTATCCGTGGCGAGAAGTCCAGCGAGCTGGCTGTTGCCACCACCGTTGCCTACGCCAAGAAAATGGGCAAGAACCCGATCGTCGTCAACGATTGCCCGGGCTTCCTGGTCAACCGCGTGCTGTTCCCGTACTTCGGCGGTTTCGCCAAGCTGGTCAGCGCCGGTGTGGACTTCGTCCGTATCGACAAGATCATGGAGAAATTCGGCTGGCCAATGGGCCCGGCATACCTGATGGACGTGGTCGGCATCGACACCGGCCACCACGGTCGTGACGTGATGGCTGAAGGCTTCCCGGATCGCATGAAGGACGACCGTCGTTCGGCCATCGACGTGCTCTACGAAGCCAAGCGCCTGGGTCAGAAGAATGGCAAGGGCTTCTACGCCTACGAGACCGACAAGAAGGGCAAGCAGAAGAAAGTCGCCGACCCGTCGGTACTCGAAGTGCTCAAGCCAATCGTCTTTGAACAGCGTGAAGTGTCTGACGAAGACATCATCAACTGGATGATGATCCCGCTGTGCATGGAAACCGTGCGTTGCCTGGAAGATGGCATTGTCGAAACCGCCGCCGAAGCCGACATGGGCCTGGTCTACGGTATTGGTTTCCCTCCATTCCGTGGTGGCGCACTGCGCTACATCGATTCGATCGGTGTGGCAGCGTTCGTTGCCCTGGCTGACCAGTACGCTGATTTGGGCGCGCTGTACCACCCGACTGCGAAGCTGCGCGAGATGGCCCAAAACGGCCAGAGCTTCTTCGGTTAAGCGCCCAATCGACTAGAGCGAGAATATTTATGAGCTTGAATCCAAGAGACGTCGTGATTGTCGACTTCGGTCGTACTCCGATGGGCCGCTCCAAGGGCGGCATGCACCGCAACACCCGCGCCGAAGACATGTCGGCGCACCTGATCAGCAAACTGCTGGAACGTAACGTCAAGGTCGATCCGAGTGAAGTCGAAGACGTGATCTGGGGCTGCGTGAACCAGACCCTGGAGCAGGGCTGGAACATCGCCCGCATGGCGTCCCTGATGACTCAGATCCCGCACACGGCTGCCGGTCAGACCGTCAGCCGCCTGTGCGGCTCGTCCATGAGTGCCCTGCACACGGCTGCGCAAGCGATCATGACAGGTAACGGTGACGTTTTCGTGGTGGGCGGCGTCGAGCATATGGGTCATGTGAGCATGATGCACGGTGTCGATCCGAACCCACACATGTCGCTGTACGCGGCAAAAGCCTCGGGCATGATGGGTTTGACCGCAGAAATGCTCGGCAAAATGCACGGCATCACCCGTGAGCAGCAGGATGCCTTCGGCGTGCGCTCCCACCAGCTCGCCCATAAAGCGACCCTGGAAGGCAAGTTCAAAGACGAAATCATCCCGATGCAGGGCTATGACGAGAACGGTTTCCTGAAACTGTTCGACTACGACGAAACCATTCGTCCGGAAACCACCCTGGAAAGCCTGGCGGCGTTGAAGCCGGCCTTCAATCCAAAGGGCGGCACCGTGACGGCGGGTACATCGTCGCAGATCACCGATGGTGCCTCGTGCATGATCGTGATGTCGGCGCAGCGCGCCCAGGACCTGGGCATTGCGCCGATGGCGGTGATCCGTTCGATGGCAGTGGCGGGTGTGGATCCGGCGATCATGGGCTATGGTCCAGTACCGGCTACACAAAAAGCACTGAAGCGCGCGGGTCTGAGCATCACCGATATCGACTTCTTCGAGCTCAACGAAGCTTTCGCTGCACAGGCCCTGCCAGTGCTGAAAGATTTGAAAGTACTCGACAAGATGAACGAGAAGGTTAACCTGCACGGCGGCGCGATCGCCCTGGGCCACCCATTCGGTTGTTCCGGTGCGCGTATCTCCGGCACCTTGCTCAATGTGATGAAGCAAAATGGCGGCACTTTCGGTGTGTCGACCATGTGCATTGGCCTCGGCCAGGGCATTGCCACCGTCTTCGAACGCGTTTAAGCGTCTCGTTGAGGGAAGCCGGGGCCAAGTGCCCCGGTTTTTGTTTTTCCGAAGATTTTTTGTCTTTATTTTTATGAGCGTTGTGAGAGGGCCAAAGCATGAAAGTCGAACCCGGGCTCTATCAGCATTACAAGGGGCCGCAGTACCGCGTTTTCAGCGTTGCGCGGCATTCCGAGACCGAAGAAGAAGTGGTGTTTTACCAAGCACTGTATGGTGATTACGGCTTTTGGGTGCGCCCCTTGAGCATGTTCCTGGAGTCAGTCGAAGTTGACGGCGAACAGGTCCCGCGCTTTGCTTTGGTGCAGGCTGAACCGAGCCTTTTTTCAAGGCCATAAGCTGAGAGCGCGCAGAACCCTGCGCTTGACCTCACCTTGTTGCCACTATATATAGCGGTGCCGCGTCAGGCGCCAACCGCCTTTCACTTCTAGAATTCAGGAATTTTCTGATCCATGGGCAAATCGCTGGTCATTGTGGAATCCCCGGCTAAGGCCAAGACCATCAACAAGTATCTGGGTAACCAATACGTGGTGAAGTCGAGTATCGGCCATATCCGAGACCTGCCCACCAGCGGTTCGGCTAGCGCCAGCAAAGAGCCTGCCGCCAAGCGCGGCAAGGCCGCTGCAGGTGAAGCGCCGGCGCTGTCGCCGAAAGAGAAGGCGCGCAAGCAGCTGGTCTCGCGCATGGGTGTCGATCCGGACCATGGCTGGAAAGCCAAGTACGAGATCCTCCCGGGCAAGGAAAAAGTCATCGAAGAGCTGCGCCGGCTCGCCAAGGATGCTGACACCATCTATCTCGCAACGGACTTGGATCGCGAGGGGGAAGCCATTGCCTGGCACCTGCGCGAAGCCATCGGTGGCGACGACAGCCGCTACAAGCGCGTGGTGTTCAACGAAATCACCAAGAAGGCGATTCAGGAAGCCTTCTCCCAGCCGGGCGAGCTGGACATTGATCGGGTTAACGCTCAACAGGCGCGCCGGTTCCTCGATCGCGTGGTGGGTTACATGGTTTCGCCACTGCTGTGGGCGAAGATCGCGCGTGGCCTGTCCGCAGGCCGTGTGCAATCGGTTGCCGTGAAGCTGGTGGTGGAGCGTGAGCGTGAAATTCGCGCGTTCAACCCGGAAGAATACTGGGAAGTACACGCCGACCTCGGTACCGCCAAGGGTGCCACTGTGCGCTTTGACGTGGCCCGCGAGAAAGGCGAGGCCTTCAAGCCGCTGAATGAAGCTCAGGCCATGGCTGCGCTGGAGAAGCTCAAGGCCTCCAGCTACAGCATCGTCAAGCGCGAAGACAAGCCGACCAGCAGCAAGCCATCGGCACCGTTCATCACATCGACCCTGCAGCAGGCCGCGAGCAACCGTCTGGGCTTCGGTGTGAAGAAAACCATGATGATGGCCCAGCGCTTGTACGAAGCCGGCTACATCACGTATATGCGTACCGACTCCACCAACCTCTCGGCTGATGCCGTGGCGATGGCGCGTACTTATATTGAAAGCGAGTTCGGCAAGAAGTACCTGCCGGAAAACCCGAACGTCTACAGCAGCAAGGAAGGCGCACAAGAGGCTCACGAAGCGATTCGTCCATCTGACGCCAACACCGAGCCAAGCAAGTTGTCGGGCATGGAGCGTGATGCAGAGCGGCTCTACGAGCTGATCTGGCGCCAGTTCCTGGCTTGCCAGATGCTGCCGGCCCAATACCTGTCGACCACCGTCACCGTGGGTGCCGGTGACTTCGAGTTGCGCGCCAAGGGCCGCATCCTGAAGTTCGACGGTTACACCCGCGTTATGCCGCAAATCGCCAAGCCGGGCGACGATGATGTGCTGCCAGACATGGCCCAGGGCGATGCGATGAAGCTGATCAAGCTTGATCCGACCCAGCACTTCACCAAGCCGCCGGCGCGTTTTTCGGAAGCGAGCCTGGTTAAAGAGATGGAAAAGCGTGGTATCGGTCGTCCTTCAACCTACGCTGCGATCATTTCGACCATTCAGGACCGCGGTTACGTTGCGCTGCATAACCGTCGTTTCTACTCGGAGAAGATGGGTGACATCGTTACCGAGCGCTTGTCCGAGAGCTTCTCCAACCTGATGGACTACGGCTTCACCGCCGGCATGGAAGAGAACCTCGATGACGTCGCCCAGGGCGAACGTGACTGGAAAAGCGTGCTCGACGAGTTCTACGGTGACTTCAAGAAAAAACTTGAAGTCGCCGAGAGCCCGGAAAACGGCATGCGCGCCAATCAGCCGGTCATGACTGATATTCCGTGTGTGACCTGCGGTCGTCCGATGCAGATTCGTACCGCATCGACCGGCGTGTTCCTCGGTTGCTCAGGCTACAGCCTGCCACCGAAAGAACGCTGCAAGGCCACCGTCAACCTCGTGCCGGGCGACGAAATCGCGGCGGACGATGAGGGTGAGTCGGAGTCGCTGGTGCTGCGTGGCAAGCACCGCTGCCCGATCTGCAGCACTGCAATGGATGCTTACCTGTTGGATGAGAAGCGCAAGCTGCACATCTGCGGTAACAACCCGGATTGCTCGGGCTACGAGATTGAAGAGGGCAGCTATCGCATCAAGGGCTACGAAGGTCCGAGCCTGGAGTGCGACAAGTGCGGCAGCGAGATGCAGCTCAAGACGGGCCGTTTCGGCAAGTTCTTCGGGTGCACCAATGCAACCTGCAAAAACACCCGAAAACTGCTGAAAAGCGGTGACGCGGCGCCGCCGAAGATGGACCCGGTGAAGATGCCTGAACTCAAGTGTGAGAAGGTCAACGACACCTACATTCTGCGTGACGGTGCTTCCGGCCTGTTCCTGGCGGCCAGTCAGTTCCCGAAAAACCGCGAGACCCGTGCTCCGCTGGTGATCGAGATCGTGCCGCACAAGGATGAGATCGATCCGAAGTACCACTTCCTCTGCGACGCGCCGAAGAAGGATCCGGATGGCCTGCCTTCAGTGATCCGTTACAGCCGCAAGACCAAAGAGCAGTACGTGCAAACTGAAGTCGAGGGTAAGCCGACTGGCTGGAAAGCGTACTACGACGGCGGCAAGTGGACAGTTGAAGACAAGCGTCCAGCCGCGAAAGCGTAAAAGACGCTGCACACAAAAGGCCGCATGAAAATCCTCGGGTTTTCATGCGGCCTTTTGTTTTGGGCTTGCGGTCAGATCGGATGATCCACGACACTGTCTGATCTGCATCACGCATCTAATCTCGTTGTGGAGACTGCCGTCATGGCTTTTGAGCTCTATACCCGTACCAATCAGAAAATTTACTTTGCCGGTCTATCGCTTGAGGCGCTGGCCCGGGCTGAAGAAGGGCGGGAGATGAATTCCCTGGCACTGATTCAGGCGGGTCGCGAATCTACGCTGTTTCACCTGTACGGTGCGTTGCTGGGGCTGTGCCATGAAATCGCCGGTTTCTACCGTTTGCCGCAGGCCAATGCTCCACGGGCAGAGATGCTGCTGACGCATGAGATCCTCGAAACCATTGCCATCCCCGAGATGGCTGAGATGGTTGAGTTGGCACACAACCCCGAAACCTGGCTGGCGAAACTGCTCGCGGCCCACGCAGCGATGTTCCAACCGCCGCGTGCGCCCCACAAACCCAAGGGCGATGTGACGCAGCCATTGATTGTGGCGGTCAATCTTGACGAGGAGCAGGCGCCGGAGTTGAGTCGCGAGGAGCTTGAGAGCTGGCGTCAGAACCTGAAAGGGTTGGCGATCCGCTTTCGCGAAGGTCTGAACGAGTGCTAGGCACATAACCGGGCCGGGCACCGTGTGCCGTTGGTCCCTTCAGGGATGAAGCATGTCTCGCGTATTGCATAACAAAAAACTGCGTCAGCTCTTCGAACAATCGAATGCGGACGTCGAAGCTGCCACCAGTCCCTCGGATTTGCTTGATGTAACCAGGCGGATCGAGGCGTTTGGTGGGCCATTAGAGTTTGATAACGCCACGCCCAAGTTGTTTCGCAACATTGGTTTCGCACTGATCGCGGCCACTGTGTTTTTCATACCGTTGCTACTGTTCGGGCTTGGATTCTTGCTTGGCAGTTGGCTGGTGATGGATAACAGGTCAGGCTTGGTGGATGCGCTTTCCAAAAAAATCGCTCAAAAATCGGCGATGTTTACCCATGGGTTGAATGAAGAGTTCAATCCCGATGTAAGCGTTCTCGAGAGTCTGCGCGCAGAGTTCAAGGAGTTTCATCGAGGCTCCTACAGTCGCCAATTAATGAAAACGGTTCAGGGTACTTACCTCGGCGCGCTTCATGAACTGCCCTTCACTTACCAGCACTTTCAGTATGTAGATCGCGAAACTCGCGAAACCAAGGTGCCAGATGGTGCGGGCGGGACCAAGGTTGAAACCAAGACGATAGATAGCAAGTATGCACGGCATAGCCTGGTACTGAGCTTTCCATGGATCGCGAGCGTACGTGTGCGCGGTGATCGGTTCGGGGCGCTGGACCTTGAAGAAACACTGGATACAACGTCCAGTGAATTCAACCGTGCGTTTCACCTGACAGGCGAAACGCAGATGGCCTGTGCCCTCTTTGCCAAGCCAGCCACGGTATTGCACATGATGCAGCTCATTGAGCAGTTGAGCGACGTCAACCTGGAGTTTTCGGGGCAGGGTCGGCTGTGTCTGAGTTTCAGCGATACGGGTGTGCTTGAGGCAGAGGCATCACAGGGTCTGAAGAATTTGCAGGGCTTTAATCGGCTTATCGAGACGGGCATCCGATTCCCTCGTCTGGACTTGCTGCTGTTGTGGGTTCATCGATTGGCCGAGTTACACGACGACAATTTTGCGCCTTCCGCGAAAACCGTAAAAAACATGGAGTATTAGACGATGGGTTTGTTATTGATTATTGCGGTCGTGGTCGGGATTACCTTCTGGACCTGTTCCAACCGAATCATTGGCCGGCATAACCGTGCGCAGCGCGCCTGGGCGGATGTCCTGGTGTATGAGCGGCAGAAAACCAGGGTGCTTGATTTGCTTGAACAGCAGGTTGTGAGTTTCAAGGAGTACGAAGGTGCGCTGTTGGAAAAGATCACGGGGTTGCGCTCGGCTATCGGCAGGTTGCCCCAGGAGGCCAATGGTGGGGCTCTACTGCCCGTGCAACAGGGAACGCGGGAATTGTTGGCAGGATTGAACGTGGCATTTGAGGCTTATCCAGAACTCAAGGCCAATGAATTGTTTAACAGCTTCATGCGGGAAATCACCGAACAGCAAGAAAATATCGGTGCGGCGATTACCCTCTTCAACAGCGCGGTAGAGGTTTTCAACAATTCGATCCAGATGTTCCCCGGCTCCCTTGTTAATGGCTTTCTTAACAAAAAGTCGGTGATCGTGCCATTTTCTGATTCCCAGGCTTCAGCGGCTTTTGAGTACAAGCCGAATTTTTGAAGGAGGGGGCATTAGGGGAGGGGCGATCAGGGGGAATGGCCGACCGCAAGAAGTTTTTCGGAATGGTTGGCTGATGACCGTTCCTCAAGATCCCGAGCGAAGCCTGGCCGATGCCTATATAATCCCGGCCTTTCGTGGAGAACAGACCTTTATGCCAACGTCCTTTCTAGAAATTGTCGAGTTACCAGACGGCCGTATTGAGCTGCGCAGGGCCGAGGACGAGGGTTCTCTGGTTACTTTGGATTTCTCCGAGGATGCCAAGGCTTTCTTGCAGGGCCAGCACGTTGAAGTCGCCAAGGCGATGTTGAGCGTCGGTGTGCAGATGGCGGGACGCCTGGTTGAAGGTGAGTTCGACAAAGAAGAAGGGTCGCGGGTTCTTCACTGATTCCGTTTGTCGGTTTTTGGTAAGAAATTATCGCTGCTCGATTTTTACTGATCGGCTTCTCTGTCCTGGAGAAGCCCTGCGTCTTCAAGTGCACATTGCGTGACACTTAACCGAGTCGAATATTCAGGCTTTGTGCCTCTCCAATGCGGGCGGCGCTGCTCAACTGTTGCCGGGAGGCGCTATTCAGTGGGTTCAACCAGCTGACGACGGTGTGGCTGCGCCCCAGGCGTAACGCTTCGCAGGTCAGTTGCAGGGCACTTTGTGTGCCGCGCGGTTGTAAAAGCAGAATGCGCTCGCGGTTCAGGCCGGCGTCACGAAGCCAGGTTTGAGTCAGGCTCGCCGGTGGCGCAATCAGTGTCAGCCAGCGAGCGTCCTGCTCCTGGCTCAGTTCTCTCAGGATGGGTGCAAGCAGGCTCAGGCAGTTCCCGGCGGCGCCACGCAAAGACAGTTCGCTGAACACTTCGGGTTCGGCGATCCAGGGCGACTGCACTGTCTCTTTCAGGGTTGGCGCCAATGGCTGAACCATGAAGGCTTCGAACAAGGTCAGTTGTGCCTGCTGTGGTAGATGTGGGAACTGCATAAAGCCTCCTTTAGCGGCGTATGACGCCGACGCTCAAGCCTTCGATCACCAGATCCTGATCTTTCAGATTCACCTCGATAGGCGCGAATTCAGGGTTTTCGGCAATCAGCCAAACTTTGCTGCCGTCGCGCTTGAAGCGTTTTACCGTCACTTCATCGCCGATCCGTGCCACAACGATCTGGCCATTGCGGGCTTCACGGGTGGTATGGACTGCCAGCAAGTCGCCATCAAAGATGCCGACGTCCTTCATGCTCATGCCGTGTACACGCAACAAATAGTCGGCGCGAGGATGGAAGAAGGCAGGATTGATGTTGCAGGATTCTTCGATGTGTTGCTGGGCCAGAATCGGCGCACCTGCAGCAACCCGGCCAATGATCGGCAGGGTGGACTCGTCGGCCTTGGCTTCAAAGCCTGGAATGCGAATGCCGCGTGAAGCACCGGGTGTCATTTCGATAGCGCCCTTGCGGGCCAGTGCCTTTAGGTGTTCTTCCGCCGCGTTGGGCGATTTGAAACCCAGTTCCAAGGCGATTTCCGCGCGGGTGGGCGGATAGCCGTTGTCTTCGAGGCAGCGTTTGATAAAAGCCAGAATCTCAGCTTGGCGGGGCGTCAGTTTTAGCATGTCGATCGCTCTGTCTTTTTATACAGTGACTGGGATTATATACAGTGAAGCATTCTTGGCAATCCTCGATTTTTTACCGTCCGCTGGACGGTCGTCCCGCAGATCATCGGCCCAACGTCTGTAGGACTGGCTACAGCTTTCGGCAGGTATGGTTAAATAGCTGACCGACCATTCGCAAAACGAACTGCCAGCCTTGACAAGACACAAGCTGAAACGTATGTTTCAAACAAGTGTTTGTCAGGCGGAGTAGCCATGGCCCAGTCGGAAACCGTAGAACGCATTCTTGATGCTGCCGAGCAGTTGTTCGCGGAAAAAGGGTTTGCTGAAACTTCATTGCGGCTGATCACCAGCAAGGCGGGTGTCAACCTGGCGGCAGTGAACTATCACTTCGGCTCGAAAAAAGCGCTGATCCAAGCGGTGTTTTCGCGCTTTCTCGGGCCGTTCTGTATCAGCCTCGATCGTGAACTGGAGCGTCGTCAGGCCAAGCCTGACAACAAGCCTTCTCTGGAAGACCTGCTGGAAATCCTCGTGGAGCAAGCGCTGGTCGTGCAGCCCCGCAGCGGCAACGATCTTTCCATATTCATGCGTTTGCTGGGGCTGGCGTTCAGTCAGAGCCAAGGCCATTTGCGCCGTTATCTGGAAGACATGTACGGCAAGGTTTTCCGTCGTTACATGCTGCTGGTCAACGACGCCGCACCGCGTATTCCGCCTATCGAACTGTTCTGGCGCGTGCATTTCATGCTCGGCGCGGCTGCGTTCAGCATGTCGGGGATCAAGGCCTTGCGTGCTATTGCCGAGACTGATTTTGGTGTCAACACTTCCATTGAGCAGGTGATGCGCCTGATGGTGCCGTTTCTGGCGGCTGGCATGCGCGCCGAAACCGGCGTCACTGATGACGCCATGGCCGCCGCCCAGTTGCGCCCTCGCAGCAAGTCGGCACCGGTGGCCGCCAAGGTTTAGCCGCACACGGGTGGGCGCGGCAGCTTACATCCGCTAAGCTAGCCGCCCATGCCGACTCTCGTTTCAGATCCGCTCCATTTTCCTTTTGCAGACCACGTTCCGCCAGGCCTTGCCCTTGGTGGCGAAGTCGTGCGTCTGCGTCGGGCCGGGTTATTCAAAGATGCGCCGCGCGCGCTTTTCGTTATCAAGGAATCTCTATGACTGCTGGCCTGCAAGGCTCGTTGATGGTGGACGTCGCCGGTACCTGGCTGACGGCCGAAGATCGCCAATTGTTGCGCCAGCCCGAAGTGGGCGGCTTGATCATCTTTGCCCGCAACATTGAGCATCCGCGTCAGGTACGGGAATTGAGTGCGTCGATCCGTGCTGTTCGCCCGAATCTGCTACTGGCGGTAGACCAGGAGGGCGGTCGCGTTCAGCGCCTGCGTCAGGGCTTCGTGCGTTTGCCGGCAATGCGTGCAATCGCCGATAACCCGAACGCCGAGTACCTGGCCGAGCAGTGTGGCTGGATCATGGCGACCGAAGTGCTGGCGGTTGGCCTGGACCTGAGCTTCGCCCCGGTACTGGACCTCGACTATCAGCGCAGTGCTGTGGTGGGCAGTCGTGCCTTTGAAGGTGACCCCGAGCGCGCCGCGCTGCTGGCGGGGGCCTTTATCCGTGGCATGAACAGCGCCGGCATGGCGGCCACAGGCAAGCATTTTCCTGGCCACGGCTGGGCGGAGGCAGACTCCCACGTCGCGATACCCAATGACGAGCGTAGCCTCGACGAGATCCGCGCCAAGGATCTGGTGCCGTTCGCCCGTTTGAGCAAGCAGTTGGCGGCCGTCATGCCGGCCCACGTGATTTATCCTCAGGTCGATTCCCAACCGGCCGGTTTTTCGCGTCGCTGGTTGCAAGACATTTTGCGTGGCGAGTTGCAGTTCGATGGCGTGATCTTCAGCGATGACTTGTCGATGGCCGGGGCTCATGTGGTCGGCGATGCGGCCAGTCGAATCGAGGCGGCGCTGTCAGCCGGTTGTGACATGGGCCTGGTGTGCAACGACCGGGCGGCGGCCGAACTGGCCCTGAGTGCGGCCCAGCGCTTGAAGGTCAAGCCGTCGTCGCGTATTGCGCGGATGCGTGGCCAGGCATTTGCCAGCACCGAGTACCGCCAGGACCCGCGCTGGCTCACCGCCCTCGGCGCGCTCAAAGATGCCCAACTGATTGATTAAGGACTTTTTGCAATGACGGTTTACGCGATTATCGGTGGCACCGGCCTGACCCAGCTCGAAGGCTTGAGCATTCGCCAGTCGTTGACGCTGGACACGCCGTACGGCGCGCCGTCGGCCGAGATTCAGGTCGGCGAGTACGCGGGGCGTGAAGTGCTGTTCCTGGCGCGTCACGGTCATCCGCACCGTTTTCCACCGCATCAGGTGAACTATCGGGCCAACCTGTGGGCCTTGAAGCAGGCGGGCGCCGAAGCAATTCTGGCGGTCAATGCGGTCGGCGGGATCCATGCCGCCATGGGCACTGGGCATTTTTGTGTGCCTCATCAATTGATTGATTACACCAGCGGTCGCCAGCACACCTATTTTGCCGATGATCTGGAGCACGTCACCCACATCGACTTCAGCTATCCGTACAGCGAGCCGTTGCGCGAACAGTTGATTGCCGCGCTGGCTGCCGAGGGCTGTGCTTACAGCAGCCACGGGGTATATGCCTGCACGCAGGGGCCGCGTCTGGAAACCGTGGCGGAAATCGCCCGTCTGGAGCGTGACGGCTGCGACATTGTTGGTATGACCGGTATGCCGGAAGCCGCGCTGGCCCGAGAGTTGGAGCTCGATTACGCCTGCCTGGCGCTGGTGGTGAACCCGGCGGCGGGCAAGTCAACGACGGTGATTACCATGGCCGAGATCGAGCAGGCGCTGCATGACGGGATGGGCAAGGTGAAGTCGACCTTGGCGCGGGTGCTTGAAGGCTGAACCAGGCTCTATACACCGGGTTGACCCCATCGCGAGCAGGCTCGCACAGTAGTTTTATGTTGTCCCATCATGGCGGGCAACCATAGATCCAGTGTGGGAGCTTGCTCCGGGCGGCGATCCGGCGATGGCGACCTGTCAGGCGCCGCTAAATCTTCGATTTATCCGGCAGGGGCGCAAACAGCGCTTCAATGTCGTCGCTCTGCAGCTTCCAGTCTCCAGCCTTGCGCCCATCCAGCACGCCCGCCGCCAGGTCGGATTTTTCCTTCTGCAAATGCTGGATTTTCTCTTCAACTGTTCCGCGGGCGATCATCTTGTAGACGAACACCGGTTTGTCCTGGCCGATCCGATAAGCGCGGTCAGTGGCCTGGTTTTCGGTTGCCGGGTTCCACCAGGGGTCGTAGTGAATCACGGTATCGGCCTCTGTCAGGTTCAGGCCTACGCCACCAGCCTTCAGGCTGATCAGAAATATCTGCCGTTTGCCGCTCTGGAAGTCTTTCACCGGCGTCCGCCGATCCCGGGTTTGCCCGGTTAGCAGTGAGTAGGCGACACCGCGTTTGTTCAGTTCGTCTTCGATCAGCGCCAGCATCGAGGTGAATTGTGAAAACAGCAGGATTTTCCGGCCTTCCTCAAACAATTCCTCAAGCATTTCCATCAGGCTGTCGAGCTTGCCGGACGTACTGCCGCGCGTGGGCAGGGTTGCTTCGTTGACCAGCCGCAAATCGCAGCACACCTGACGCAGCTTGAGCAGTGCCTCCAGAATGATGATCTGGCTGCGCGCCACGCCTTTGCGGGTGATCTCGTCGCGGACTTTCTTGTCCATCGCCAGGCGCATGGTTTCATACACGTCGCGCTGGGCCTCGTTAAGGTCGACCCAGTGGATGATTTCGGTCTTGGGCGGCAGCTCAGTGGCGACCTGTTCCTTGGTTCGGCGCAACAGGAAGGGTTTTATCCGACCGTTCAGGTGTTGCAATCGGACTTCGCTGGCGCGTTTTTCGATGGGCACGCGGTAGTCGCGGTTGAAGCTTTTTACATCGCCGAGCCAGCCGGGCAGCAGGAAGTGAAACAGCGACCACAGCTCACCCAAGTGATTTTCCAGCGGCGTGCCGCTCAGGCACAGGCGCTGGCGGGCGTTAAGCTCGCGCGCTGCCTGGGCAGCCTTGCTGGTGGGGTTCTTGATGTATTGCGCTTCGTCGAGGACCAGTACGTGCAATGGCTGCGCTGCTAAGCGTTCGACATCCTTGGGCAGCAATGCGTAGGTGGTCAGAATCAGGTCGTAGTCGGCCAGGTGCTCGAAGTGTTTCTTGCGCCCGGCGCCATACAGCGCCAGCACTTTGAGCTGTGGGGCAAAGTGCGCGGCCTCGTCGAGCCAATTAGGAATCAGGCTGGTGGGCATCACCACCATGCTCGGGCGGTCGAGGCGTCCGGCATTTTTCTCGGTCAGCACATGGGCCAGGGTCTGTAGGGTTTTACCCAGTCCCATGTCGTCCGCGAGAATGCCGCCGACTTCCAGTTGCCGCAGCGATTGCATCCAGCTCAGGCCTTCAAGTTGATAGGGGCGCAGCGTTGCATTCAGGCCTTCGGGGGGCTTGGCGGTGTAGTCCTTGATGTCGCGCAGGCGCTGGGCGAAGGTGCGGATCTGCTCGCCGCCCTCCCACAGCAACGGGAAGCCTTCCAGCGGATTCAGGCGTGTGGCATCGGCCTTGCTCAAGCGCAGCGTGGTTTCACCGGGCTCTTGCAGGTAGAACTCTCCCAGGGTTGCCAGTACGGGTTTCAGGCGGCCGAATGGCAGCGCGACTTGCAACGGGCCGTGTTCGGAGTTCGGGCGGTTCGGGATATTCACCAGGATCAGCTCGTCGTCGCGACGTTTGGCCAGGCGTTCCGGGTTGAGGAGTTCTGTGTGCGAACGCATCAGGTTCAGCAGGATCGGCAGCAGGCTGAGGCGCTCGCCGTTGACGATAATCCCCAGTTCCAGGTCGAACCAGTCGCGCTCGGGTGCTTCTTCGACCGTGGCGTACCAGTCATCGACGGTCGATAGGTCGAAGCCGAAGTCCTCGTCGATTTGCAGTTCCCAGCCCTGGGTGCGCAGCGTGGGCAGCTCATTGAGGGTGAAGGTCAGCCAGGCGCTGTCGTTGACCATCTCAAACAGCTCGCCAGCGCTTTCCGGCAGGGCCTTGCTCTGGCGGGTGGCAATCTTGAAACCGAGAATTCGCAACTGCTCGCGGTAGGACTTTTCGACTTCCAGCTGTCGTTTGATCCGCAGGGTCTGTGTTTCCTGGCGAATCAGGATGTCGGCGTTTTTCTGTCCACTGACGTACTCGTCCATGTAGCTGAAGGACAGTGCGGCGCGGTGCTGAATGTAGCGTTGCATCTTGCCGTTGCGCGGTTCGAAGGCGCTGAACTCAATGCTGGCCAGCCACAGGCGTGGCACAGGTTGCACGTTGTCTACCAGCAATTGCGGCAATGGGGCAGGGCGACGGCTTTCCAGCACGGCTTGCAGTTTTTCCAGGAGTTCGGCGTCTTTCGCGGCAGCCGGGAACTCGAGGGTTTCCTGAATGCGCAGCAACACGGCGGCGCAGTGTTTGCAATTGCTGCGCACCGGGCAACTGCACGTGGCGTCGACCAGCAGCAGGGTGCCTTTGGCGGACTCGCGCAAGTGAAGGGTCTGACGGTAAACATTCCCGCCAGAGCCTTCGCAACTGGCGGTTATGGTGTTGTCGCCGGCTTCGGCGATCCTGACGCGGTTTTCCAGTGCGTAGCGACGGCCACGCTCCAGGCTCTGTTCCTTGAATCGGCTGACCCAGGAAGGTGCCAGGGGTTTGCTTAAACGAGAGGGCATAGGGACTTCATTCAGTCCGGTATGACATCAGGAGCTTGGCGCGGCGCGGGGGCAGTCAATGATGTGATCTTGATCAGCAGGCCCAGGTGGCCGTTGTCGAGGAAGTTCAACTGACCGTTCTTGGTGTGGCTTTCCTGTTTCAGGCGTTCGCTGGCCGTGACCAAGCCGTTGCTGTTGATCTGATTGACCCAGAAGTCGGCGTCGACGTCGGTGAAGCGACCCAGTTTCAGGTTCAGCGTACCCTCGATCGGGAACTGGCCGAATTGCTCCTGGCCGTCACTGATCGACACTTTGCTGGCGTCTTCCCCCAGGTTCTGCTGCCAGGCCTTGTGCAGCAATACCGTGTAATCGGGGTTGGCGCGCAGTTTCTCCGCTTCGGCGTTGAGGCTTGGCGTGCGCAGGCTGTCGGCGGTGACCGGGCGTGCACCTGCGGCCCAGTCTTCCGGCGCGGCGCGGCTGATGATGGCGGGCACGGCATTTTGCCGGACCAGAATCATTTCAACCTGATACAGGCTGTCGGCAAATGCCGTTGGGGCGACCAGGGTCAGGAGCAAGGTCAGTGAGCGAAACAGGCGCATTCGGCGTCCTTCAAGCAGTTTTTGGGGTGAGGCGTTCAAACAGCGCCTCAACAGTATTAAAGCGTTCTTCCGGGCGCTCCATCGGCACCATGAACTTGAACACCGTGGCACCTTCGAATTTGTAGCGGTTGGGCTGGCCCTGAATCAGTTTGATCAGCACCAGTGGGTCGACCGGTGTTTGCGCGCCGAACTCTACGCGACCGCCTTGTGGGCCCCCGTCGACCTTCTTGATGCCCAGTTGCTCGGCCTGCAATTTCAGCAGGGTCATGCGCACCAGGTTCTTGGTCGGTTCCGGCAACAGGCCGAAGCGGTCGATCATCTCCACTTGCAGGTCTTTGAGGCCGTCCTCGTCGGTGGCCGAGGCGATGCGTTTGTAGAGGATCAACCGCGCATGGACGTCCGGCAAGTAGTCTTCCGGAATCAACGCGGGCAAGCGCAGGTCGATTTCCGGGCCACCGCCCAGCGGTTGGTCGAGGTTTGGTTGTTCGCCCTTGCGGATCGACTTCACCGCGCGTTCGAGCATTTCCATGTACAGCGTGAAGCCGACGGCCTGAATCTGCCCGCTCTGACCGTCGCCCAGCAATTCGCCGGCGCCACGGATTTCCAGATCGTTGGTGGCCAGCACGAAACCGGCGCCCAGGTCCTGGGTGTTGGCGATGGCTTCCAGGCGCTTTTCTGCGTCCGGGGTGATTTGCTGGCGCGGTGGTGTCAGCAGGTAAGCGTACGCCTGGTGGTGGCTGCGACCCACGCGGCCGCGTAACTGGTGCAACTGCGCGAGGCCGAACTTGTCGGCACGCTCGATGATGATGGTGTTGGCGCTCGGCACGTCGATGCCGGTCTCGATGATGGTCGAGGCGATCAGCACGTTGAAGCGCTTGTGGTAGAAGTCGCTCATCACCTGTTCGAGTTCACGTTCGCGCATCTGCCCGTGGCCGATGCCGATCCGTGCTTCCGGGACCAGTTCGGCGAGGTCGGCGGCGCATTTCTCGATGGTTTTTACGTCGTTGTGCAGGTAGTAGACCTGGCCCCCGCGCAGCAGCTCACGCAGCAGGGCTTCCTTGACGGTGCTTTTGTTCTGCTCCATGACGAAGGTGCGCACCGACAAGCGACGCGCCGGCGGCGTGGCAATGATCGACAGGTCGCGCATGCCCGACACGGCCATGTTCAGCGTGCGCGGAATCGGCGTAGCGGTCAGGGTCAGGATGTCGACTTCACTGCGCAACGCCTTGAGCTGTTCTTTCTGACGGACACCAAAGCGGTGTTCTTCGTCGATGATCACCAGCCCCAGGTTTTTGATTTTTACGTCGTCTTGCAGCAGTTTGTGGGTGCCGATGACGATGTCGATCTTGCCTTCGGCCAGGTCCGCCACGGCGGCATTCACTTCCTTGGTCGACTTGAAGCGGCTCATCACTTCCACGGTCACCGGCCAGTCGGCGAAGCGGTCGCGGAAGCTGTTGTAGTGCTGTTGGGCGAGCAGGGTGGTCGGCACCAGGATCGCTACCTGACGTCCGCCGTGCACGGCAATGAATGCCGCGCGCATCGCCACTTCGGTCTTGCCGAAACCCACGTCGCCGCACACCAATCGGTCCATCGGTTTGGGGGCGAGCATGTCCTCGCGCACCGCTTCGATGGTGGTTTGCTGGTCCGGGGTTTCTTCGAACGGGAAGCCGGCGCTGAAGGTGGCGTAATCGGCCTTCGGGTCGGCGAAGGCGTAACCTTCGCGGGCGGCGCGGCGGGCATAGATGTCGAGCAGTTCGGCGGCGACGTCCCGTACCTGCTCGGCGGCTTTGCGCTTGGCTTTCTGCCAGGTCTCGGAGCCGAGGCGGTGCAGCGGCGCGAGCGCATCGTCGCTGCCGGTATAGCGGGCGATCAAGTGCAGGTTGGCCACGGGCACATAAAGCTTGGCACCCTCGGCGTATTCGAGGGTCAGGAACTCGGCGGCCTGGTTGTCGATTTCCAGCGTGGCGAGGCCCAGATAACGGCCGACACCATGATCGATGTGCACCACCGGCGCGCCTTCGCGCAGTTCGGTGAGGTTCTTGATGACGGCGTCGTTGTTGGCATCGGCGCGTTTCTCGCGGCGACGACGCTGCATCACGCGCTGACCGAACAGCGGGCTTTCGGCGATCAGCGCCAGCGCGGGATCGTCGAGTACCAGGCCTTCGTCCAGCGGTGCAATGGTGATTGCCAGGCGTTCTTTGCTGGCGACGAAGTCTGGCCAGCTGTCGACGGTTTTCGGCCGCAGCTTCAGGCGTTCCAGCAGTTCCAGCAGCACCTCGCGGCGACCGGCCGATTCGGCGGTGAACAGTACGCGGCCGGGGAATTCGTCAAGGAAGCCCGACAAGGCGGCCAGTGGCGCGGTGGCCTTGGCTTCGATGGCCAGGTTTGGCAGAGGCTTGGCCGGAAAGCGTTCACGGCCGACGCCGGTTTCGACGTCCTGTTGGCTGGCAACCACACGCGGCCAGCTCTTGAGGCGCGCAAAGCAGTCTTCTACCGGGAGGAACAGTTCTGCCGGTGGCAGCAACGGCCGCGACGGGTCGATGCGCCGCTCTTCATAACGGTTGCGCACATCGTTCCAGAAGTTTTCCGCCGCTTGCTCGATGCCCGGCAAAGAGAACACTTGGGTGTCCTGGGGCAGGTAGTCGAACAGCGTGGAGGTTTCTTCGAAAAACAGCGGCAGGTAGTACTCGATACCGGCCGGGGTAATGCCGCTGCTCAGGTCCTGGAAGATCGGGCAGCGTCGGAAATCGACATCGAAGCGCTCGCGAAAACGCGCCTTGAAGCGGGTGACGGCTTCTTTTTGCAGCGGGAATTCTTTGGCGGGCAACAGTCGAACCGACTCGACTTTGTCGATCGAGCGCTGGTTTTCCGGGTCGAAGGTGCGCAGGGTCTCGATTTCGTCATCGAACAGGTCGATGCGGTAGGGCAGTTTGCTGCCCATCGGGAACAGGTCGATCAGCGCACCGCGCACCGCAAATTCGCCGTGCTCATAAACCGTGTCGACGCAACGATAGCCGCTGGCCTCCAGCCGCGTGCGCATTTGCTCGACATCGAGCTTCTGGCCGATGTCCAGCACCAGGCTGCTGCCGAGCAGGAACCTGGTCGGCGCCAGGCGATGCAGGGCGGTGGTGATCGGCACGACCAAAACGCCATGGCTCAGCTCTGGCAGCCGGTAGAGGCTGGCGATGCGCTGGGAAATGATGTCCTGGTGCGGCGAAAACAGGTCGTAGGGCAGGGTTTCCCAGTCCGGGAAATGCAGCACGGGCAAATCCGGGGCGAAGAAACTCAGCTCCTGTTCCAGCCGTTCGGCGCTTTGGCTGTCGGCGGTCAGCAGTAGGGTAAAGCGCTTGGCAGCGCTGGCGGCCTCGGCAATGGCCAGGCTCAGGGCGGCACCGGGCAGGTTGCCCCAGTGCTGTTTACCTGCCGCGGCAGGGAGAAGCGGTAGACGCAGAACGGGCACGGAAGGTTGAGCTCCAAGCGTTGCGACAAAGTCGGTGATTGTAACGGCCCCGGGTGCCGGCTGTCAGTTGCAGACTGTGTCTAATACACGGGTTTGGCGAAATGTAGTGGTAAAGACAAAAACAGGTGGTTTTTTGGGGTTTTTTGCTGAATATGTAGTGCCAGAATGGGTGGGTGTTACGGATGGTTACGGACAAGTCGGTGTCAGGTCCGAAAAATCGACTGCGCTGGAGGCCCCGGTTTTATTGGGCTTTAGAGCGGCGTGTTTTTTTTAAACAGAATTTTGTTACGGTCCGTACGACAGGCGCGCATTGCTACGGGAGGCACTCGGCGGCATAATGTAGCCCCTTTTTTCTGCCCCTACATGTGGAAGGTTCCCGTGACTCAGAAGCCCGACCAGTGTCTTGGTGAATGGATCGACCGTGAAGCACTCGCAGAAGCGATGATTCCGCTTATCGGTCAGCTCTACCGCAATAACAACGTGGTGAGCTCGATCTATGGCCGCAGCCTGATCAACCAGTCTGTCATCGCGATTCTCAAAGCGCACCGCTTTGCTCGCCATCGTTCTTGCGACGATAGCGAACTCTCCGTCCACGAAACATTCCCTCTGCTTAAAGCCATGAGCGAGCTCAAGCTCGGCGCGGCTTCGGTAGACTTGGGCAAGTTGGCGTTCAAATTCCGCGTCGAAAGCAATGGCCGCACTGCAGAGCAGTTCGTCCGTGAAGAAATGGCTGACGTGGTTGGCCAGCAAAACGCTTCAGCGCGTAAAGGCACCGACGTTGTGCTGTACGGCTTCGGTCGCATCGGCCGTCTGCTGGCGCGCATCCTGATCGAAAAAACCGGTGGTGGCGACGGCCTGCGTCTGCGTGCCATCGTGGTGCGCAAAGGCGCCGACAACGACCTGACCAAACGCGCCAGCCTGCTGCGTCGCGATTCGGTGCATGGTTCGTTCAACGGCACCATCACCATCGACGAAGAAAACAACACCATCACCGCCAACGGTAACCTGATCCAGGTGATCTACGCGAAGAACCCGACAGAGGTGGACTACACCCAGTACGGCATCAAAAACGCACTGCTGGTGGACAACACCGGTGTATGGCGTGACGCCGACGGCCTGGGCCAGCACCTGGCCTGCCCGGGTATCGACCGCGTTGTTCTGACCGCGCCTGGCAAAGGCAAGCTGAAGAACATCGTTCACGGCATCAACCACGGCGAAATCACGGCTGACGACAAGATCGTGTCCGCGGCCTCTTGCACCACCAACGCCATCGTGCCGGTGCTCAAGGCTGTCAATGACAAGTTCGGTATCGTCAACGGTCACGTTGAAACGGTTCACTCGTACACCAACGACCAGAACCTGATCGACAACTTCCACAAGGGCGATCGCCGTGGCCGTAGCGCCGCACTGAACATGGTTATCACCGAGACCGGTGCTGCCACCGCTGCTGCCAAGGCCCTGCCTGAGCTGGCCGGCAAGCTGACCGGTAACGCGATCCGCGTTCCGACGCCTAACGTGTCGATGGCCATTCTCAATCTGAACCTTGAGAAAGCCGCTACCCGTGAAGAGATGAACGAGTACCTGCGCTACATGGCGCTGCACTCCGATCTGCATAAGCAAATCGACTTCGTCAACTCGCAGGAAGTGGTGTCCACCGACTTCGTTGGCTCGCGTCACGCAGGCGTCGTGGATGCTGAAGCGACCATCTGCCAAGACAACCGCGTTGTTCTGTACGTCTGGTACGACAACGAATTCGGTTACAGCTGCCAGGTTGTTCGCGTGATGGAAGACATGGCCGGTGTAAACCCGCCAGCATTCCCGCGCTAAGCCTTAGCGGTAAATGAAAACGCCCCGATCAATGATCGGGGCGTTTTTGTTTGTGCGATTTGTCAGTTTCCAGATGTGTTGTTTGCGCCTTCCTCTTCGCGAGCAAGCCCGCTCCCACATTTGATCTGTGGCGTTCACAAATCCAATGTGGGAGCGGGCTTGCTCGCGAAGGCGATCTATCAGGCGCCGCCGACTACAGCTGCCTGCGCAGTGCGCAGCTCATGCTTGTTGCCACGGAACAGCACCAGCGTCGCAATCAGCCCCAGCACCGCCGCACCGCTGAGCCAGATCCCCGGAGCAGCCTTGTTGTCCAGCACATGGATCAGGTACGTGCACGCTGCTGGCGTAAAGCCGCCGAAGGTCGCAGTCGCCAGGCTGTAGGCGAGGGAGAAACCGGTGGTGCGCACTTCAATCGGCATGATTTCGGTCAGGGCCACGACCATCGCGCCGTTGTACGAGCCGTAGAGGAACGACAGCCACAACTCGACGATCAGCAGATGGCTGAAACTCGGGTTGGCCACCAGCCACGACAGCGCCGGATAAGCCGTCAGGATCGCCAGGACAGTCGCTGTCAGCAGCAGCGGTTTACGGCCGATTTTGTCGGACAGCGACCCCATCACCGGCAGCCAGAAGAAGTTCGACAGGCCAATGCATACCGTCACCAACAGCGCGTCGAAGTCCGACAGGTGCAGTTCGGCTTTGCCAAAGGTCGGGGTGTAGGCCGTGATCAGGTAGAACGACACGGTGGTCATCACCACCAGCGCCATGCCGGCCAGGACGATACCGAAGTTCTGAGTGATCGAACGGACAATGTCCCGCAAGCTTGGGCGATGTTTGCGGGCCTGGAATTCAGGGGTTTCTTCCAGTGAACGCCGAATCACGAAAATCACCGGCACGATCATGCAGCCGATCAGGAACGGTACGCGCCAGCCCCATTCGCCCATTTGTTCAGGGCTGAGCCAATGGTTGAGACCCACGCCGAGCAAACCGGCAAACACCACGGCGGCTTGCTGGCTTGCAGACTGCCAACTGACGAAGAAACCCTTGCGGCCCGGTGTTGCGATTTCGGCCAGGTAAACCGAAACGCCGCCCAGTTCCACGCCAGCAGAGAAGCCTTGCAGCAAGCGGCCGAACAGCACGATCAGCGGCGCCGCAACGCCCAGGGTTGCATAGCCCGGCACGCAGGCAATCAGCACGGTGCCGGCCGCCATCAGGGCGAGGGTGATAATCAGGCCTTTACGGCGACCGTGGCGGTCGATGTAGGCGCCGAGGAAGATTGCGCCCAGCGGGCGCATCAGGAAGCCGGCACCGAAGGTGGCCAGCGCTAGCATCAGGGAAGCGAATGCACTGTCGGCAGGAAAGAAGGTTTTGGCGATGGCCGTGGCGTAGAAGCCGTAGACCATGAAGTCGAACATCTCCAGAAAGTTACCGCTGACAACGCGAAAGATCGCCTTGCCTTTGCCCGTGCTTGAGGACATTTGAACGTACTCACTTTGGCTGTCTTGTTGGAAATCCATGATTTAGACGCGTCCTCGCCGCCCATGAGGGCAGGCTCCCTCGGCAAACGTGGTTGTAACAATATGTGTATGAAGATCGATAGGCAACAACTTGATAGGATGCTTCTTAAACGTTTTTTCTATTACGCGGCAGCAATTTTGGCTAGAGAGCACTAAAAGCGTGTGGGCAACGCCGCGCCCACCGTTCTATCGCATAATGGCTGGCCTTGGCGTTGTGTCAGGGGATTGTTCAGAGGGTGCGGGATTTGTTGAAGTGGCAGCTGTGGAGTCTTGTTGTATTGATAGGCAGCCTCTGCGGCTGCGGCAACGGCGACTCTATGGAAAGCTTCGGTGGCCCGACGATGGGCAGCAGCTATTCGATCAAATACGTGCGTCATGCCGGTCTTCCCGCGCCCGCCGATGTCCGCGTCCAGGTCGAAAAGATCCTCGCGGATGTCGACCGGCAGATGTCCACTTATCGCAGTGACTCGGACATTGAGCGCTTCAACAATTTACCCGCCAACCGGTGTCAGGCAATGCCCGCGCCGGTCCTCGAATTGATCCGGGTTGGCGAGCAACTCTCAGTACAAAGCGACGGCTCCTACGATCTGACCGTGGAGCCGCTGATGAATCTCTGGGGCTTCGGGCCGCAAGGTCGTGCTGAAAAAGTCCCGAGCGCCGAGGCATTGGCTCAGGTTCGGCAGCGAGTGGGCCATGCTCATTTGCGGATCGAAGGCGATCAACTGTGCAAGGATGCGCCGGTCGAGGTCGACTTCGACAGCATCGCCGCCGGGTATACGGTTGACCAGATTGCCGCGAAGTTACAGGCGATGGGCATCGACAGCTTCCTGGCCGAGGCCACGGGCGAACTCAAGGCCGTCGGCAAAAAACTCGACGGCTCGCCCTGGAAGATTGCGCTGGAGGAACCGCGCGACGATCAGCAGGTCATCGAGCGGGTGATCGCGGTGGATGGCTACGGCGTTTCGACCTCGGGGGATTATCGCAACTATTTCGAGCAGGACGGGCGGCGTTACTCCCACACCTTCGATGCCGGGGCTGGTGCACCAATCACTCATAACCTGGCGTCGGTGACGGTGATTCATCCTTCGACGCTGATGGCCGATGGCTTATCGACGCTGTTGCTGATTCTTGGCCCGGAGCGCGGCTGGGACTATGCAGAGAAACACGGTGTCGGTGCGTTTTTCGTGATTCGCACCGACACAGGTTTCGTCACACGGACCACCCCGGTTTTTGAGCGTTTGAGCGCCGGAAAAACCGAGTGAGTACGGGGTTGTTGGCACAGATTGCTGGCGCTGTAGTGCAGGCAAAACTAGCCTACGACGCGACCAAGGGTTAATGTGCGCGGCGTTGACGCTTCTATAGACTGTTCCTGGGTTTTCGACTGACCCCAAAATTGTTCCTTCATGCCGCAAGGCCGGCATGATTTAGCCGCAGGTGCCAACGGGGTGCCGTGGCCTGTTCTGAGGAGTACGCATGGCTGTCTACAACTACGACGTGGTGGTATTGGGTTCAGGCCCGGCGGGAGAGGGCGCGGCAATGAATGCCGCCAAAGCAGGGCGCAAGGTGGCGATGGTCGATAGTCGTCGTCAGGTCGGCGGCAACTGCACCCACCTGGGCACTATCCCGTCCAAGGCCTTGCGTCACTCGGTCCGGCAGATCATGCAGTTCAACACCAACCCGATGTTCCGGGCCATTGGTGAACCGCGCTGGTTCTCGTTCCCGGACGTGCTGAAAAGCGCAGAAAAAGTCATTTCCAAACAAGTTGCGTCGCGCACTGGCTACTATGCCCGCAACCGCGTTGACGTGTTCTTCGGCACCGGCAGCTTTGCAGACGAGCAAACCGTCGAAGTGGTCTGCGCCAACGGCGTAGTCGAAAAACTGGTAGCCAAGCACATCATCATCGCCACCGGCTCGCGTCCGTATCGTCCGGCTGATATCGATTTCCACCACCCGCGTATCTACGATAGCGACACCATCCTCAGCCTCGGCCACACCCCGCGCAAACTGATTGTTTACGGCGCTGGCGTGATCGGTTGCGAGTACGCCTCGATCTTCAGTGGTCTGGGTGTGCTGGTGGAGCTGGTGGACAACCGCGGTCAGTTGCTGAGCTTCCTCGATTCGGAAATCTCCCAGGCGCTGAGCTATCACTTCAGCAACAACAACATCACTGTGCGCCACAACGAAGATTACGATCGGGTTGAAGGCGTGGACAACGGCGTGATCCTGCACCTCAAGTCCGGCAAGAAGATCAAGGCCGATGCCTTGCTCTGGTGCAACGGCCGTACCGGTAATACCGACGCGCTGGGTCTGGAAAACATCGGCGTGAAGGTCAACAGCCGTGGCCAGATCGAAGTCGACGAGAACTACCGCACTTGCGTACCGAACATCTACGGTGCCGGTGACGTGATTGGTTGGCCGAGCCTGGCCAGTGCCGCCCATGACCAGGGCCGTTCGGCCGCTGGCAGCATTGTCGATAATGGCAGCTGGCGCTTCGTCAACGACGTACCGACCGGGATCTACACCATTCCGGAGATCAGTTCGATCGGCAAGAACGAGCAAGAGCTGACCCAGGCCAAAGTGCCGTATGAAGTCGGCAAGGCGTTTTTCAAGAGCATGGCGCGAGCGCAGATTGCCGGTGAGCCGCAAGGCATGCTGAAGATCCTGTTCCACCGCGAAACGCTGGCAGTCCTGGGCGTGCATTGCTTCGGCTATCAGGCGTCGGAGATCGTTCACATTGGCCAGGCCATCATGAACCAGCCGGGTGAGCTGAACACGTTGAAGTACTTCGTCAACACCACGTTCAACTACCCGACCATGGCCGAAGCCTATCGGGTCGCGGCCTACGACGGTCTCAACCGGCTTTTTTGAGCGGCTCCGGCCGGTGGCCTGAGCCGGCCGGGGAGACCGATTTCAGCAATTCTCGAGGGTGGCAGTGGCCAAACCGGGAAAGTCTGTAATCAGGCTGTCAACGCCGAAATCAGCGAGCCTGCGCATCAGCGCAGGTTCGTTGACTGTCCACACCGACACATGCAGCCCTTGACGCTGCGCCTTCTGCAGGCGTTCCGGCGTACACAGGGTCCAGTTCAGCGCGAGCATCCCACAGCCATAACTTTGCGCGACCTTTAGCGGGTCGAGCCAGGCGTATTCGGCTACCAGCCCGCGGGACACGTCGGGCACCAGGTCCAGGGCGGCTTTCAGGACTTCCCTTGAGCTTGAGGTGATGGTGACCTTGTCCAGCATGCCAAAGCGTTGGGCCATTTCCCTGATCGCCAGCACGGTTGTCGCTGCCCGCACCCGTGAGGCGCTCTTGACCTCAAGCTGCCAGTGATCGAAATCGCACTTCTCGAACAATTCTTCCAGGCGTGGAATTGGGCAGGGCGTGATCCAGCCCGGGCCGCCCTTGCGGGCATCATAGGTGACGAGGTCCGCTGCCGAGTGTTCGACCACTTTGCCGCGACGCTCGGTGGTGCGCTTGAGCGTCGGGTCATGGATGACCATCAACTCGCCGTCCATGGACAGGTGCAGGTCCAGTTCACAGCGGCGCACCCCATGCTTGAGGCATTGCTGGAAACTGGCCAGGGTGTTTTCCGGTGCTTCGCCTTTGGCGCCGCGATGGCCGTAGATGAGGGTCACGGTTCTTCCTTAGTTAATTGCCTGATTCGTTTTGCTCGCGGGCCAGGCGTCGTTCTTGTGCCTGTTTCTGCAAGATGTAGCGGGCCAGCAATTGCCGTTGGGCATCGGCCAGGTGTTCGAACTCGGTGCCGACGTCGTAGCCGTCCCCCTTGCGGTCGCAATGGGTCACGCGAGCCCGCAACAACAGGCCAAGCGCCTGTGGCATCAGCACGAGTTTGACCGACAGGTGAGCGCCGGCTGCGATGGGGGCCGGATGCTGGAAGTCGATCCCGCCCTCGGACAGAATCACCGGTTGTGGCTCGCCGATCTGGCCGAGCACGGTCAGGGCGACGACCTGGCTGAGCAGGTCGATGCGTTTGTTGAGTACTTTCAGGTAGGCGGCCGTGTTTCGGTCGCGCTCACTGATCTGACGCAGCAAGTGCTGCGACTCGAATTCGCTCAGGTGCAGTTCGCTGAGCAGATTGAACAGCGGCGAAGCATCCTGTAACACATCCTGGCCTGCGGCTTCGGGGGCAGACAGGGGCCTAATTTCCAGTGCGATCGTGTCCTCGATACGGTAGTATTCGCGGCGATCTTCTTCATCTAATGTCGACATGGCGAACCCATGGTAGCGGCGGTGGTCTGAGTGTAAAGCTGGTTATCGACCCCCGCCACAAGGACGTTCCTTTTCCCTCCGAACAAGCCCCGACATGTTCAGACCTCTCTTCGTATTTATCGGCACGCGTTATACCCGTGCAAAGCGTCGCAATCATTTTGTGTCATTCATTTCCCTGACCTCGATGATCGGGCTCGCCCTTGGCGTGGTCGTGATGATCGTGGTGCTGTCGGTCATGAACGGCTTCGATCATGAGATGCGCACCCGCGTGCTGGGCATGGTGCCCCACGCGACCATCGAGTCCGGTGAAGCCATCAGCGACTGGCAAAGCCTCGCCGCCAAGGTCAAGCAGAACCCGCAGGTGGTGGCCGTTGCGCCATTTACCCAGATGCAGGGGTTGTTGACCAATAACGGTCAGGTGCAGAAAGTCCTGCTCAACGCCATCGACCCGGCCCAGGAGCGGCAGGTCTCGATCATCGACAACTTCATGACGCAGGGCAAACTGGACGACTTGTCGCCCGGCAGCTTCGGCATCGTGATCGGTGACAAGGCCGCCACCAAGCTCGGCGTGGGGGTTGGCGACAAGCTGACCTTCGTGGCCCCGGAAGTCACCGTGACGCCGGCCGGCATGTTCCCGCGCATGAAGCGCTTTACCGTGGTCGGGATTTTCCATGTCGGCGCGGGTGAACTGGACGGCTACCTGGGCGTGACCAACTTGCAGGATCTGGCGAAACTGCATCGCTGGAAACCGGATCAGGTTCAAGGCCTGCGGCTCAAGTTCGATGACCTGTTCCAGGCACCGCGCACCGCGTGGAACATCGCCCAGCAACTTGGCGAAGACCATTACTACGCTCGCGACTGGACCCGCACCCACGGCAACCTGTATCAGGCGATCCGCATGGAAAAAGCCATGATTGGTCTGTTGTTGCTGCTGATTGTTGCGGTGGCCGCGTTCAACATCATTTCCACGCTGGTGATGGTGGTGAACGACAAGAAGGGCGACATCGCGATCCTGCGCACCCTTGGCGCCACGCCGGGGACCATCATGGCGACCTTCATGGTCCAGGGTACGGTGATCGGTGTCGTGGGCACGGCGATTGGCGCGGTGGTCGGGATGTTCGCCGCGCTGAATGTCAGTGCCGCGATTTCCGCCCTCGAAGGCCTGATCGGGCACAAATTTCTTAACGCCGACGTGTACTTCATCGACTACCTGCCCTCGCAGTTGCAGGCCCGGGATGTGTTGATGGTCTGCGGCGCCGCGTTGGTCCTGAGTTTCCTCGCCACCCTGTATCCAGCCTGGCGTGCCGCGCGCACCCAGCCTGCGGAGGCGCTACGTTATGAGTGAGTTGGGCATGAGTGATAAAGCAATCCTGAGTTGCCGTGACCTGGGCAAATCCTACGAGGAAGGCCCGGAGTCGGTGGAAGTATTGGCCGGTCTGCAACTCGAGTTGCACCCGGGTGAGCGGGTGGCGATTGTCGGCACTTCGGGTTCGGGCAAAAGTACCTTGCTCAACCTGCTGGGCGGTCTCGACACGCCGACCAAGGGCAGCGTCTGGCTGGCAGGTGAGCAATTGTCGGCGCTCAACGAAAAGGCCCGTGGCCAGTTGCGCAATCGTTCGCTGGGTTTTGTGTACCAGTTCCACCATTTGCTGCCTGAGTTCACTGCGCTGGAAAACGTCTGCATGCCACTGCTGATTGGCCGCACCGCGATCCCGGAAGCCCGTCAGCGCGCCACGGCATTGCTGGAGCGAGTGGGTCTGGGGCATCGCCTGGAACACAAGCCTGCCGAGTTGTCCGGCGGTGAGCGTCAGCGTGTGGCCATCGCCCGTGCTCTGGTCAACAAGCCAGGCCTGGTGATGCTCGATGAGCCGACCGGCAATCTCGACTCCCACACCGCCCAAGGCATTCAAGACCTGATGCTGGAACTCAGCACCTCGATGCGCACCGCGTTCCTGGTGGTGACCCACGACATGAACCTGGCCCGGCAGATGGACCGCGTCCTGCACTTGCAGGAAGGTTACCTGACGCCCATCTGATGGGTTGAAACCCGGTGCCTGAAGAGGTTGCCGGGTCTTTTATTTTTATACGGTGCCCCAGCGAATGTTCAGACCGTTATCGATCTTTATCGGCACGCGCTATACCCGCGCCAAACGCCGCAATCGCTTTGTTTCCTTTATCTCGATGACCTCGATGATCGGCCTCGCCCTGGGCGTGCTGGCGATGATTGTAGTGTTGTCGGTGATGAACGGCTTTCAGCGCGAAATGAGCTCGCGCATCCTTGGCATGGTGCCCCACGCGACCATCGTTGGCGTCAAGCCGATTGACGATTGGCAGCCCGTGGCGGCAGCGGCCATGAAAAATCCTGAAGTGACGGCGGCCGTGCCGTTCACCGAAATGGAAGGCATGCTCTCCTACAAGGGGCTGATGCAACCGATCCAGATCAGCGGCGTTGATCCGGCGCAGGAAGGCAAAGTCTCCATCGTCGCCCAGCACATCGTGCAGGGGCGTCTGGATGACCTGAAACCGGGTGAGTTCGGCGTGGTGATCGGCGAGATCACGGCGCGACGCTTCCGCTTGAATGTGGGTGACAAACTCACCCTCATCGTGCCGGAAGTCAGCACCGCGCCGGGCGGTATCACGCCACGGATGCAGCGCTTGAACGTGGTCGGTGTGTTTAAGGTTGGCGCCGAACTCGACGGCTCCATGGCGCTGATTCACGTCGGCGACGCGGCGGCCATGCAGCACTGGGAACCGAACCAGGTGCAAAGCGTGCGTCTGGCAGTGAAGGATCTTTACGCCGCGCCAAAGGTGTCGAACGACATCGCCACCGGCCTCGGTGCCGACTTCAAGGCGGATGACTGGACCCATACCCAGGGCAGTCTGTTCAGCGCGATGAAGATGGAAAAAACCATGATCGGCCTTTTGCTGCTGATGATCGTGGCAGTAGCGGCGTTCAACATCATCGCGACCCTGATCATGGTGGTGAACGACAAGGGCGCGGACATCGCGATCCTGCGCACCATCGGTGCCTCGCCTCGACAGATCATGGCGATCTTCATGGTTCAGGGGACGGTGATCGGCATCGTCGGCACGCTGATCGGTGGTGTCCTCGGCGTGATCGCGGCGCTCAACGTGAGTGAGCTGGTGGGATGGCTGGAGCGCATCAGCGGGCAACACATCTTCAGCTCCGATGTCTACTTCGTCAGCAACTTGCCGTCCGAGCTGCAAAGCGGTGACGTGCTGTTGATCTGCTCGGCAGGGTTTGTCCTGAGCTTCCTGGCCACCGTTTACCCGGCCTGGCGTGCCGCGAAGATCGAACCGGCACACGCGTTGCGTTACTCCTGACAGACGCTTGTTACTGGGCGATATAAAAAAGGACTTGTTGAAAACAAGTCCTTTTTTTGCGCGTCAGAAAGTCACAAGGGAAGTTTGATCGTGGGTCAGTGGCTGTAAAAAACATCGATGGCGGCCGTTCCGCGGAATGACACGTTCTCGGTGTTGTGGGCAATGAATGCGCAGGTGGCTTTAAAGCGCTTTCTTTTACGATCCCAGGCCAGTGTGAGTTGGCCGCTCACGGAGAACACCACCCACTCTTTTCCCTGTGCGGCCCCTCTGTGGCGCTCTTGATAGATGACGCCTTTGATCGTGGGGCCGGGGATCTGGTGTGTGCCGCTTTCGATGTTGGGGATAAGGTTGAAGTAGAACTGCTGGGAGTGGGGTGCCTGCGTATTGTTTTGAGTGGCGGTCAGCAACAGCTCTTTGCCTGCGTTCAAAAAGAGGCGCGGTCGGTCATCGGCGAATGTGCCACGTGCGCCAAGATTGGCGTTGAATACATCCTCATCCAGGGAGAATGCGATAGGGGCCTGCCGAGTATTATCATCCATGATAATTACCAATTTAGTGTGAGAAGGAGTTCGCAAAATTATCAGGGATCGGGAAAGGGTGGTCTTATTTCAGTCGGGGAAGTTGTAATGGTGTATTTAAGTTAGTTGATAGGCTAGGCGTAAGTCGCGATGTTTATCCATGTCGGAGGCAGTCTGTTCTTATGTGCACAGGTGTTATGTTTTCTGTTCTCTCAACACGTAAGGTGTTTACGTTGTCACCGGTAGTTCGATCACAAAGCGTGTCCGCGTCGGGCCTGACTCGCAGCGAATCTGCCCGCCATGGGCGCGGATGATCGATTGGGTAATGGCCAGGCCCAGCCCGGCATGTTCGCTGCTGCCTTCGCGGCGTGCCGGATCGGCCCGGTAGAAGCGGTCGAACAAGCGTGGCAATAGCGCCTGATCGATCCCTTCGCCGGTGTTTTCTATCGCCAGGATCACACGGCTGGCCTGATCGACAATCTGCACGCAAACTTCGCCATCGGGCGGGGTAAATCGAAGGGCGTTGTCCAGCAGATTGGAAAGGGCGCGGCGCAACATGCTGCGGTCGCCGCAGAGGTTGGCGCTGCCTTCCCGGCTCAGTTTGACCTGAGCGTCTTCGGCCAGTGGCGCGAAAAACTCCAGCAGCAGATCCGCCTCATCCGACAGTTTCAAAGGCTCGCGCTTCGGGACCAGCAATCCGTGGTCGGCCTTGGCCAGGTAGAGCATGTCGTTCACCAACTGCGCCATCCATTGCAGTTCCTCCAGGTTGCTGTGCAATGCCTCGCGGTAATCCTCCAGGTCGCGTGGGCGGGTGAGGGTGACCTGAGTGTGCGTCAGCAGGTTGGACAGCGGGGTGCGCAACTCGTGGGCGATGTCGGCGGAAAACGCTGAAAGCCGTTGAAACGAGTCGTCCAGGCGTCCGAGCATGGCGTTGAAGGTGTGGGCCAGTTCGGTGAGTTCGGCGGGCATTTGATCTTCGGGCAAGCGTTGCGTCAGGGAGTTGGCTGACACCCCGGCGGCGACCTCGCTCATGCGCCGTAGCGGCCGCAAACCGCTGCGTGCCGCCCACGCCCCAAGTAGTGCGGTGGCCAGCGCCGATAAGCCGACCGTCAACCAGATCAAATGCTGCATGCGCTGTAAGAAGTGCTGATGGTGAGTGATGTCGAGCATCAGCACCAATTGCGCGGAGTCTATTTTGGCGGGCTCAAGCCTGGCGCTGTAGACCCGATACGCGATGCCCTCGTTTTGCACGCTATAGAGACCGGGCAGGGTGGGCAAGTCGGGGGGCAGGTTCGCTGCACTGTCGAACCAGACGCGAGCGTCGGCGCCGCGTACCCGCAATGCCAAATCCGGTTGATGACTCATTTCATCCTGCAACCGCGCTTTGCGTTCCGCGAACAACTGCGGGTTGTCGGCCCCGGCCAACGCACTGCGCAAGGCGATCAGTTTGCTGTCGAGCAATTGTTGGTCGAGTTCGATGAAATGCGCTTCGCTGGCTCGACTGAACAGCACCCCGGCGAACAATGAAACTACCGCGGTGCAAGCGGCGAACAGCAAAGCCAGGCGGCTGCTCAGGGATATTCGGCGCATCAGGCGGCACGCTCTTCGAGCACGTAACCCATGCCGCGCACGGTGTGAATCAGTTTGTTGGGAAAGTCATCGTCAATCTTCAGCCGCAAACGGCGGATCGCCACTTCAATGACATTGGTGTCACTGTCGAAATTCATGTCCCAGACTTGCGACGCGATCAGCGATTTAGGCAACACTTCACCCTGGCGGCGCAGGAGCATTTCCAGCAGGGCGAATTCCTTGGCGGTCAGGTCGATGCGCTGGCCGCTGCGCTCGACCCGGCGGCGGATCAGGTCCAGGCGCAAGTCAGCCAGTTGCAGGCTGGTCTCCTGCGGTGTCGCGCTGCCGCGTCGCAACAGGCTGCGCACGCGGGCGAGGAGTTCGGAGAAGGCGAAAGGTTTGACCAGATAATCGTCGGCGCCCAGTTCCAGGCCGTGGACCCTGTCTTCAACGGCATCGCGGGCCGTGAGAAACAGCACCGGGATATCCAGGCCGGCGCCACGCACGGCTTGCAGGATTTGCCAGCCGTCGCGACCGGGGAGCATCACGTCGAGAATCAGCAACGCATAATCGCCCGTCAGCGCCAGATGCTGGCCGGTGCTGCCGTCGGCCACCAACTCGGCATTGAAGCCAGCCTCGGTCAGGCCCTGGCGCAGATAGTGGCCGGTTTTCGGTTGGTCTTCGACGATCAGCAGTTTCATGGTCAACTCGAGGTTAGTGGAACAGATGCGTTATACCGTGGCTGGCGGTGATGCAGCTCAACCTTACAAAGTTGTAATCTGGCCGTCAGCTCGCTGGCAGCGGCGCAGCACTAGAGTTTCCCACAGGCTGAACCTCATCTTGTTGGAGTGTGATCATGTTTTTGCGTAATCGACTGGCGCTTGCTGGCTGTTTATTGGCGTTGAGCTTTCCCGTGTGGGCGTCCCCTGCGCAGACCTACGCTTTCGGTCAACCCGCGCCGGCGGCCAAGGCGACGCGCACGGTCGAGATTGTGATGGGCGATATGTCGTTCACGCCCAAGGCACTGGAGATCAAGGCGGGCGAGACCGTGCGTTTTATCCTGATCAATAAAGGCCAGTTGCTGCATGAGTTCAACCTGGGTGACGCGAAAATGCACGCCGAGCACCAGCAGGAAATGCTCAAGATGCAAGAGAGCGGCATGTTGACGCCGACCGCCATGAAAACCGGCGCAGCGCCTATGGATCATGCAGCCATGGGGCACGGCCCGATGGCGGGCATGGATCACGGCGCAAGCATGAAGCACGATGATCCGAACAGCGTGTTGGTGGAGCCGGGTAAAACTGCCGAACTGACCTGGACCTTCAAAAAGGCCAGCAACCTGGAGTTTGCCTGCAACATCCCGGGCCACTATCAGGCAGGGATGGTCGGCAAACTGACAGTCAGTCAGTAAGCACTCAAAGGCGGGAGCAAAGGCTGATAGAATCCGCTGATTCTTCAGTCAGGTTTCCGCCATGCATCCCGCAGCCGAACATTCGCCGCTGGGCAAATCCAGCGAATACATCGCCACGTACACACCCTCCTTGCTGTTCCCGATTCCGCGCACCGCAAAATGGGCCGAGTTAGGCCTGACGGCCGACACCCTGCCGTACACGGGCGTGGACTTCTGGAACTGCTTCGAACTGTCCTGGTTGCTGCCGTCGGGCAAGCCGGTGGTGGCCATCGGTGAGTTCAGCATTCCGGCAGATTCGCCGAACATCATCGAATCGAAGTCGTTCAAGCTGTACCTGAACTCGCTGAACCAGACGCCGTTTGCCGACACCCAAACCCTGGAAGCCACACTGGTGAAAGACCTGTCGGCCGCTGCGGGCAAACCGGTGGGCGTGCGTATTCGCAGTTTGAGCGAGGTTCAGGCCGAAGGTGTGGTGGCGTTGCCCGGCGTGTGTATTGATGACCTGGACATCAGCGTCAGCAACTACGAGCATCCGCGCCCGGAACTGCTGCGTTGCGACGACTCGCGAATCGTTGAAGAGAGCGTGCACAGTCATTTGCTCAAATCCAACTGCCCGGTCACCAGCCAGCCGGATTGGGGCAGTGTCGCAGTCGAGTACCGTGGCGCGGCGCTGGATCACGCCAGCCTGCTGGCGTATCTGGTGAGCTTCCGTCAGCACTCCGATTTTCATGAGCAGTGCGTAGAGCGGATCTTCCTCGACCTGCAACGCTTGCTGAAGCCGGAAAAACTGACGGTGTATGCACGTTACGTGCGCCGTGGCGGGCTGGACATCAACCCGTATCGCAGCACCGAAGCGGTGCAGTTGCCGAACCATCGGTTGGTGCGCCAGTAAACCTCTAATGTGGGAGCGGGCTTGCTCGCGAAGGGGCCATCACATTCAACATTGATACTGAATGTCAGTCCGCCTTCGCGAGCAAGCCCGCTCCCACAAGGAATCGTATTTCAGGCTGAAAAAACGAAAAAGCCCCGCTAGCAGGGCTTTTTGCATTTTGGGGTCAGATCCCGATGTTGCCCAGGGTCTGCACAATATTGCGCAATGTTCCGGCCAGGGCAGGGTGTTCTACTTCAAAGCGCTCCACGGCCAGGTTCACACCGTCGGCGAGGCTGGTGTTCTGGGTCGCGGTTTCCAGTTTGATTTGCGCGTCAATCTTTTGCATCAGTTCTTGCAGGTGGTCACGTTCTTCCTGCGAGAGCGGTGGGTTCTGCTCCAGTTGCTCGCGCAGGGTGTTGAGCTGTTCTTGCAGTTCGCGGGCAGGCATGGCGTTCTTCCTTTTATCAAGAGGCACTGGCATAGACCGCAGCGGTGCACCAAAGGTCTACGACTGGCCTTTAGATTAATCCACTCTCGGGCACTGTGCATGATCTCGATCAGGGCTTTTCGCCCTTGCGCCGTCGCAGGTCGATATCGGCCAGGCACGTCGTCAATTCGCCCAGGTGATCGATCACAGAATGCACGCCAAGGCTGAACAGTTGCACGGTTGCCTTGCCACGTTTGTGCTCTCGTTCCTGTTGGCTCAGGGCCAGCCACTCGGCGGGGGGCAGTCCGCACAGCGAGCCGCAAGACGCCAGGCCAATGGTCCAGAGCCCGGCGTTAAGGCCCGATTGCAGCAGTCGTGGTTCGCCGCTGACCAGTACACAACCGTCCAGGCGATTGACCTTCAGCGCTATCAACGCCTGCCAGCAAGCGTGGGGCGAGGGCCAGTGCTCGGTGCCGAGTGAGTTGGGCGCGGCGGTGATCCAGCCCGGCAGTGACGCCGCCAGTGCCAGGCTTTGCGCGTGAGGTAGCTCGTCCAGCCAGGCACAGGGAATGTCCTGATGCCGTAGCTGATGGAGAGCCTCAAGAGCACCCGGTGTCAGGTGGGCGTGTTCAGCGGGTTCGTGACTGTTGTGGCGGGTGCGGGCGCCGAAATCCACCAGGCAGCCACTCAGGCCGAAGAGTACGGCGGTCGGTGCGGGCAGGGTGTCGCGTAGCGCTTGGGCCTGGGGCATTTCAACGTCCCTGAAATAGTCAAGCAGACTAGGGCTTGCTGATGACAGTTGAGTGAACCACTGCGTGCGCGGCTGATTTGTTGTAGGGCGTTTCCGGGGATGCTGCCTAAAATTGCTTATCCGTCTTATACTAGCGGTCTAATCACTCGGGCCCCGAAGCCCGTGCCAGTACAACCCAAGGAGTTTGTGCAATGCGCTGGAGCAATCGTCTAGCTCGACTATGTATGTGTGCCAGCGTACTGCTGGTTCCGTTTGCGGCTCAGGCGGCTTCGGAAGAAGACCCTTGGGAGAGCGTCAATCGCCCAATCTACAAGTTCAACGACGTGCTGGACACCTACGCCTTGAAACCCCTTGCGCAGGGCTATCAGTTCATCACGCCGACGTTTCTTTCAGACGGCATCCACAACATGTTCCGCAACATCGGTGATGTCGGCAACCTGGCCAACGACATTCTGCAGGCCAAGCCTCGTGCGGCTGGCGTAGACACTGCGCGCCTGCTGATGAACACCACCCTCGGCGTGGCGGGTTTCTTTGATGTGGGCACCAAAATGGGCCTGCAACGCAACGACGAAGACTTTGGCCAGACCCTGGGGTATTGGGGCATGCCGAGTGGTCCTTACGTGATGTTGCCGTTCTTCGGCCCGAGCACAGTGCGTGATGCGCCGTCCAAGTACGTCGACAGCTATGCTGAACCCTACCGTTACATGAACGACATTCCGGCACGCAACATGGCCATCGGCATGGACGTGATCGACACCCGTGCCAGCCTGTTGTCGAGCGAGAAGCTGATCACCGGCGACAAATACACCTTCATTCGCAATGCTTACCTGCAAAACCGCGAGTTCAAGGTCAAGGATGGCAAGGTCGAAGACGATTTTTAAATCGTTACCGGCATAACAAGAAGGCGGCCCGTGGGCCGCCTTCTTGGTTTCTGTTTATCCTCAATTCATCTTCAGGATTGTAAGCCCAAGTTTCTGCTCGCCACCGTTTTGCTGATTGATCCAGACCACTTCTGTCTCGGCTTCCAGCCCTTTGAGGGCCGCATGCTCGGAGTCGATGCGGACACTGAGGCGGTCGCCGACCTGGAAGGAGCGGGTGGCCCGGACCTGCATGCCGCTGCTGGAAAGGTCGATGCAGACGGCTGGAATCAAATCGCCGGCGTGGATCAACGTGACATCCGCATCAACCCGCATGCGGATGTAATCGCGCTTTTCACTGTAGTCACGATCGGTTTGGCTCATGGGCTCGATCCTTCCATTGTGTTGCTGTTTTGCCTGTTCTTATAACTCCCGGTGATTTGCGATGTAAAGACGTCAGGCGACCATCGGCGTGAGCTTGAAACGCCCCGCGGATGGGAGTACCGTCTGCGCCTTAGAAGGGCACCTCTGATGAACTTGTGTGTAGGGCAAATGCTCGAAAGCAGTGCAACAGAGAGGCTAGAAAGCGAATCCAGTAGTGTGCGCCGGGCCAAACGCCCAGCCAGCTACGCCAACCTAATTCTGGCGCCGTTTGCCCACATGCAAAAAACCAGTGCCACGCTGCTGATAATCGATGACGACGAAGTAGTGCGCGCGAGCCTCGCGGCCTATTTGGAAGACAGTGGCTTCAGCGTCCTGCAGGCCAGTAATGGTCAACAGGGTCTTCAGGTATTCGAGCAAAACCAGCCCGACTTGGTGATCTGCGATCTGCGCATGCCGCAGATGGGCGGGCTCGAACTCATTCGTCAGGTGACCGACATTGCGCCGCAAACACCGGTGATCGTGGTGTCGGGTGCCGGCGTGATGAACGACGCAGTCGAGGCTTTGCGCCTGGGTGCGGCGGACTACTTGATCAAACCTCTTGAAGACCTCGCCGTGCTTGAGCACTCGGTGCGCCGGGCCTTGGACCGCGCACGCCTGCTGCTGGAAAACCAGCGTTACCGCGAGAAGCTCGAAACCGCCAACCGCGAGCTCGAAGCCAGCCTGAACCTGCTCCAGGAAGACCAGAACGCCGGTCGCCAGGTGCAGATGAACATGCTGCCGGTCAGTCCTTGGACCATCGACGAGTTCCAGTTTGCACACCAGATCATCCCGTCGCTGTACCTGTCGGGTGATTTTGTGGACTACTTTCGGGTCGATGAACGTCGGGTAGCCTTCTACCTGGCCGACGTTTCGGGGCATGGCGCGTCCTCGGCCTTCGTCACGGTACTGTTGAAGTTCATGACCACGCGCTTGTTGTTCGAGTCCAAGCGCAATGGCACCTTGCCGGAATTCAAGCCTTCAGAAGTCCTTGGTCATATCAACCGGGGCCTTATCAGCTGTAAGCTGGGCAAACACGTCACGATGGTCGGTGGAGTCATCGACGAGGAGACAGGTTTGTTGACCTATAGCATCGGCGGTCACCTGCCGTTGCCTGTGTTGTACACGCCAGACAGTGTGCGTTACCTGGAAGGGCGCGGTTTGCCGGTAGGTTTGTTCAATGAAGCCACCTACGAAGACCACGTACTGGAGCTGCCGCCGGTGTTCAGCCTGACGCTGATGTCCGATGGTATTCTGGACCTTTTGCCAGAACCCACACTCAAAGAAAAAGAAGCTGCCTTGCCTGAACGGGTCAAGTCGGCGGGCGGCAGCCTGGATGGTCTGCGGCAGGTTTTTGGATTGGCCACGCTAGGGGAGATGCCGGATGATATCGCCCTGTTGGTGTTGAGCAGGAATCTTTAATGAGTACCGGTAGAATCCAGTTCGCCGAGCAGGACGGCACCTTCGTTCTGAAGTTCGTCGGTGAAGTTCGCCTGACCCTGTGTTCGGCGTTGGATGCGACTATAGACAAGATCTTCAGCGCGCTGAATTTCAACGCGATCGTGATCGATCTGACCGAAACCCGCAGCATTGACAGCACCACCCTTGGCCTGCTGGCCAAACTGTCGATCCTGTCGCGGCAAAAGGTCGGCCTGCTGCCGACCGTCGTCACCACCCACGAAGACATCACCCGTCTGTTGGAGTCCATGGGCTTTGAGCAGGTGTTCAACATCGTTGATCGCCCGGTTCCGTGCCCGGAATGCCTGACCGACCTGCCAGATCAGGATCAGTCCGAAGAAGTGGTGCGGATCAAAGTGCTTGAAGCGCACAAGATCCTCATGGGCCTGAACGACTCCAACCGCGAAGCGTTCCACGACTTGGTCAACGCCCTGGAGCGTCACTGATCCGCTGAATGGGTGTGGGCCTCACCGGCCCCCTCGCGAGGGGCCAGATCTGCCAGTCGTTGCACTGGCGCGAAGCTCATTCAATTCCCGCCGCCAAACCGCATAAAAAAGGGCGAACCCACCAGGGTTCGCCCTTTTTGCATCACGCAGAATCAAATCACAGCTTGGCTTGCAACAATGCTTCCAGCTTCTCCTGATCGCGAGCGAACTGACGAATACCTTCGGCCAGTTTCTCGGTCGCCATGGCGTCCTCGTTCGAGGCCCAGCGAAACTGCGCTTCGTTCAGGCTCTGACGCGCTTCGCCGGTGTGGCCTGGCGTCAGTTTGCGTTCCAGCTTGCCGGTGTCGGCCGCCAGCTTCTCGATCAGGTCCGGACTGATGGTCAGGCGATCACAGCCGGCCAGTTGTTCGATCTGATTGAGATTACGGAAGCTCGCGCCCATGACCACGGTTTTGTAGTCATTGGTCTTGTAGTAGTTGTAGATGCGCGTCACCGACTGCACGCCCGGATCATCTGAGCCGGTGTAATCGTTGCCGTTGGCTTTTTTGTACCAGTCGTAGATGCGGCCCACGAACGGCGAAATCAGGAACACCCCGGCCTCGGCACAGGCAACGGCCTGGGCGAAAGAGAACAGCAGGGTCAGGTTGGTCTGGATGCCTTCGCGCTCCAGTTGTTCGGCGGCGCGGATGCCTTCCCAGGTGGAAGCGATCTTGATCAGCACGCGGTCGCGGCCAATGCCGGCCTTGTCGTACAGTTCAATCAGACGATGCGCACGTTTCAACATCGCATCGGTGTTAAACGACAGGCGCGCATCCACTTCAGTGGAGATGCGTCCCGGAATCACTTTCAGAATTTCCTGACCCACCGCGACGCCAAAACGGTCGCTGGCCAGGCCGACATCACCCTTGCAGTCGCGGACACTGGCGTTCAGCAACTCGGCATAAGCAGGAATGGCCGCAGCCTTGAGCAGCAGGGAAGGGTTGGTGGTGGCATCCACCGGTTTAACGCGAGCGATTGCCTCGAAGTCGCCGGTATCGGCCACGACGGTGGTGAATTGTTTGAGTTGTTCCAGCTTGGAAGTCATGAGCGTGCTCTATCCTGTGGGTCTGTTGACATTACCCGAGCGCTGACAGCCACTCAAGGGCGCAAATGCGTAACAACGGCCGGGGCGGCAACAACCAGAGAACAGTTGTTTGAAAGGCCCGGCGCTATCCGCTAAATACGATGCCAAAACACCCCGCAGGTTCAACGCACCTGGCGTTTAACGACCGTCCAGCAACTGCGCCGCCTGATCCAGCAACGCCAAGGGCTCCTTGGCCTTGTGAATATCCACCGACAACAACTGCCGGAACTTGCGTGCCCCCGGAAAACCGGTGCCCAGGCCCAGCACATGCCGAGTGATATGGTGCATCGAGCCGCCAGCGTCCAGGTGCGCAGCGATGTAAGGCCGCAACTGTGCCAGCGCTTCAGCCCGGGTAATCACCGGGGCGGTGCTGCCGAACAGTTGCTGATCCACCTCAGCCATCACATAAGGGTTGTGATACGCCTCGCGGCCCAGCATCACGCCGTCGAAGGTCTGCAAATGTTCGCGGCAGGCTTCCAGCGTCTTGATCCCGCCGTTGAGAATAATCTCCAGCTCCGGGAAATCGGTCTTCAACTGCGCGGCCACGTCATAACGCAGCGGCGGAATGTCCCGGTTCTCCTTCGGCGACAACCCTTCCAGAATCGCAATCCGCGCATGCACCGTGAAACTGGTGCACCCGGCATCCCGAACCGTGCCGACGAAATCACACAGTTGCGCGTAACTGTCCCGCCCATTGATCCCGATGCGATGCTTCACCGTCACCGGAATCGACACAGCATCGCGCATCGCCTTCACACAATCGGCCACCAACACCGGATGCGCCATCAGGCACGCACCAATCATATTGTTCTGCACCCGATCACTCGGACAGCCCACGTTGAGGTTCACCTCGTCGTAACCGTGCTCCTGCGCCATACGCGCACACGCGGCCAAGTCGGCCGGAACGCTGCCACCCAACTGCAACGCCAACGGATGCTCGGCGTCGTTATGACGCAGGAAACGCTCGTGATCGCCGTTGAGCAGTGCGCCAGTGGTGACCATCTCGGTGTAGAGCAGCGCATGCTTGGAGAGCAGGCGCAGGAAGAAACGGCAATGACGATCAGTCCAGTCCATCATGGGTGCTACAGAAAATTTACGATTCATAAAGCCTTGTATTTAAAGGCCTTCAGCAGGTTTTTGTGCTATCGTTCGTGTACATTTCAGGGGCCAAAATGACGGTTTGGGTACACCTGGAGTACACGCCGTGTGCATCAAAGGTATGCATCGGGTATGGATAAATGAACACTGAGTGAACACGACCATGGCTTCAATCCAAAAGCTCCCAAGCGGCAACTGGCGTGTGCTGATTCGATCAAAAGGTCACAAGGCGATCAGTGAAACGTTCACGACAGAGAAGCTTGCAAAGGCGTTTGCAAAGGAAAAAGCACGTCAGCTTGAAGAGATCAAAGCCACCGGCAGGGCCGCTGCTCCCAAGGGTTCAACTGTCGCGCATTATATCGATGACTACCTCGATTACATACAGCAGGGCCGTACCCTTCAGCGGAGCGCACTGTTCATCTACAAAGCTCTGAAGAAACGCCTGGGCAAGATCGGCATCGAACGGCTTTCGAAGAGTCACCTGGAGTCGTTCATTGATGCCAGGAAAAAAGAGGGCGTTCAGGGTCAAACAATTGCTGGTGATCTCTCGTTGCTATCATCTGTGCTTCGCTATTGCTATGACACTAAGCACCTTGATGTTGACCCAGATCTGGCCGACAAGGCGCGTAAGGGGCTGAAGACAAGTCACAAAATGAGAATCAAAAGTCGCGAAGTGGAGTGTGTACCAACACAGCAGGAGATCGACGCTATCACTGCTGTCTTTGCTACAAAGCCCCGTCAGCAGATCGACATGCCGCAGGTGATCCGATTCAGTCTCTACACATCTATGCGACAAGCAGAGATCTGCAGAATCAGAATTGAAGACTTGGACAGGGAGAATAAGACAGTCATTATTCGTGACCGAAAGCATCCTGACTTAAAGGAAGGTAACGATGAGACTGTTCCACTGCTGCCTTCAGCCTGGGAACTTGTAGAGAGCTTTATCGGGGGGCGGAAATCCGGCTGCATTTTTCCCTACAATCCGAAGTCCGTTTGTACTGCGTTCACACGCGCACGGGCGGAAGCTGGAGTGTCTCGACCAGTTCGATTTCACGATCTTCGGCACAAAGCGATCACTGACTTTTTCGGCATTGGCCTGAACGTTCCCCAAGTCGCGCTGATGAGCGGCCACCGCGATTGGCAGACTTTGAAACGATACACCCACGTCAAAGCAACAGACGTCCACACCGCTTATAACGCACTGAACATCAAGCAACAGGACGCAAAAAATATCGATGGGCAGTTGGCCTTGATCCTGCAGAAGCTAGGTCAACTGGATAGCGCCCAGGCATGAAAAGGGGGCCACCTGGCCCCCTCGCTTCACATGCAGCGTCTAATGAAATCGTCTGAATCGACTTCCATCAAGCTGCCGACAAACTCCATGACCGCGTTTTTTGGATACAAGTAAGCAGAGCCAAAGCGGATGGGCTTAGGGCCTTTGCCATGCTTTCTCCAGTAAGCAAGGGTATCAAGGGTTACCTTGGCAAGCTCGCTGATGTCCTCGGCGGTATAGCAGTTGATCTCGTCTGCCATTTTGCTTCTCAAGTTGCTGACGTCAATCATTCGATGCAGCCTTTTTCTGAGTGCTGCCGAAATCATGAACCCTAGTAATCAAAGCAGTTCTTTTTCTCTCCTTAGCACTGCAGAGGTTATTTTTGTCATCAGTGTGTGCTTGCTCAGTAAAGTTCCTGCGCAAGTCTTCCAAGCGTAATTTGGAAAATTTAAAGATTTGCACGGTTTTTTTTTCGATGACATGGCCTGTGCCCTGAGCGATTTTTTTTTGCATATCAACATCTCGGAAGTGCTCGCCATCATGACCGTCAGCGCCTCCATTTTTTCTGAAGCCCGGTGTCGTACCTGCGGCCTGTCAATACATGAGAAATGTTTTTTTTCTGAGCGTCAAGGAGCATTACGTATTATTTAAACGGTATGCCTGGGGCATACTCTTAACTATGAGTATGTTGAAAACTGTACTGAGATAATAAAGATCTACTTGTTGATGATGAAGCTGCCATTGGTCAAGTTCTTGTGGGTGGGCGGCCTATTCGTAATACCTGCGCGTAGAATCGCAGTCTTAGAATGTAAGTTGCAAAGCCAAAAAAAGAGCATAGCCACTATGGAACAAAATTTGCAGCGCTTGGTGAATCACTTTGGCATCTTGATTTATGATGTAGCCAAGAATAACGTTTATGTAGTTTAGTGGTGGCTAGGTGAGGTTTTATATATGTAGCGTGTTTATAAATATAGGTTGATTTTGGGGATTTATCTAACCATCCATCCGGCGTTGCTGAGGGGAACTTCGGGCCACTGCGTCGGTGTTAATTTATCAGCGGCGACTCAGCGGTGCGCTGTATATCACAGAGCATATTTCTAGTCCTTGATGTGTGGCGATAGTTGCGAAGGCTCAGAACGGAATTATGCCTCTGGCTGATTCGCTGGATTTTTCGATTTTCGATCACGCAGAGCCTCGGATATACCAAAAAAAGTAACTGAAAAGCTTAGCTTTTGGTGGCAAAAAGGAGCCGGGGCCTTCGGCCCCAAATAGGCGAGTAGTTTTAAGGGGCGGAGGCGCAACCCTAAACGATGTCATAGTGTTGAAAATGAGCTCAAAAATCCTATAGATCGAAGGATCAAATCTGAAAAACAAACAGCAAACACGTCAGTTTTTTACAATATGAAACTGGGGGGGGCGCAGGCAACGCTGCTTTTCTTTTGAGTTCAAAATATACATCTCCGGTTTTGAAAAACGAATTCAAGGGCAAGGATTTTATAATGTCGCAAAAACGACATTAATGTCGCGTATATGTAAATTATGAGTCCGGATCGGGCGCTACCGCTCTTGAGGTTACCGTGCGTAGGGAGGGGGATGGATTACGTCGGAAAAAGGTTGTCCAGCGATCAAAGCCACTCGGCGGCAGACCGATCTTTGCGCTCGGTCTCGCGTTGTCATATAACCCACGCCCAATCTCGACGCGCGGCCCCAAACCCTTCAAGAGCGCTTGCGTCAATCCTGCATTGTCATCGAGCTATCAGCTCCAGATTCGGTAGCTTTAATCCGCTTCCAATATCGATGCACAGTCGATAGAGCCAGGCCGGTCTCCCGTGCAATCTGCGATTGATTCATTCCTGCAGTTTTAAGTTCGCGAACAACGCTTTCGCTTCCCTTGTTCTGAGGCTTTCCAGGCTTACGGTGGGCGACCTCTCCATCAGCTAGCTGATCAGCGAGAATTCCAAGACCTCCTTCTTTCTCAAACGCTCGCAGCTGCTTCAGGGCAGCATCTATGAGGACAGGGTAGGGGGTGTCCTGCTGTTGGGACATACAAAGAGCTAGGAGGGCCAGAGGGTTTATTCGAAGGCCCTCAGCAAGGCTCTCGAACTTCTCAAGAGTAATGCTTGTTTCGCCTCGCTCGAGGGCGCTGAGTTTGGATTTCGCGGAGGCGTCAGAAAGGTCTTCGTGCCGAAGTTGACGCTGCTTACGCAGTGCTCGGATGGCGCCTGCGAGTGCGATTCTAAGCTGCATGGCTCACTCAAAAGTCAGGATATAGCCACACAGAAGGGTTTCCGTTAAATACCATAATGAGGTAGTATTGCGCATAAAGCAGTCAAGGACGGCCCATAGCGAAGCTTCCGTAAGCTCGTTTTGGCAATTTATGGGAATTAGATGAGAGCGTTTCGCTGGGCATGAAGACCGGCATGCGGACTATCCAGCAAGCCTCTGCTGAGCAGGCGTATTGTTCGTAGAATATTTCGGAGGCTGTACATGGTTGGAGTGATCGATACAGGGCTTTTCGGAGACCCTGGAGCCTCTTTAGTTGGCTCAGAAGTTAGCCTCCAAGACGCGATGTCTGCAGCCAGAAAGCGCTACAAATGGATGCCCTTATGCGCCGTCGAGGAGTGGATCATCCTTGACGCCATCGTCACCGACGCCGAGCGAGCCAAAGTAGCTGCCGCAGGCTGCCAACCAATTTTCATGTTTGCCCACAAAGTTGTGGACGACGAGCAGAGGCGTTTCGAACCAGGCCATTGGGTGCGCTCAAGCATGGGCATCGCTTTCAAGGAAGGCTACCTATTCGAAACACGCAACACGGTCTACGTCTTGCTCGGGCGAGGCCATCGTAAGTCTGCTTCTATCGAAGCGATATTTTCCCTTTTCTGATTACCAACCGGTTCTGCTGAGCAACTGACGTGCTCCAGCAGCTTGAGGCGACACATGTTCAGAACCTTAGACAACGACCTGATAGGCGTCCCAGGAATGTTCGGGGAAGGCGTGTCTCATTGGCGTGGAGTCTCAAGGCTACTCCGAACGCCTTGGTATCACTTAACCCTTAGCGTCGAAAACGAGGGGCGGCTCAGCGAGTGCGCCGTGATGATTGACGACACCCACCAGCTTCAAGAAATGTTGGTAAGCCAAGGTGCGGATTTCGCTATCACCGAGATTATGGCTGTGACGCCATCTTGGATGAATAAGTCCGGGGGCTGGCAGATGGAGCGGTTAACCAGAGTAACCGTAGGTGAGGACAGGTCTGGTTCTCAGGTTTGCTTGCTGGAAGTGGCTAAGGGGGCGGTGTATCACACCTCACACCAGCGAGACTTCCAGATTGAAGCGCTGGAAAACCTGAGGCCTGTCTTTCTCTCGAGCATGATTCAAGGACATTGAGATTACCGAAAATCCTGCACGGTACCAACGCGTCTGGTTCCGTGCGCAACTCCTGATAACCCCTCGCGGAATAGCACCGGAGCGCAGTGATGCTCGACACCATAGATGTAAATTTCCACGGAAAACGCCACACGGATTTCGATCTCAAGCGAATCATTAAAGCCCAGGAGCAAGGCTTTGATGTGCCAGTGACCGCTTACCTCTGCGGTGTTTCCATCAGGTCACGAGCAGGTATCGGTGTTGTTTTTGGCCACAAGCGAAAAGACCAGTTAGGGCGTTTCGGCGATGGTCACTTGATCAGGACTTCTGATGTGTTGAAGGTCGAACGCGAGGGGAGGTTTTGGGTGATGACGACGGAGAACTCGCGGTATGTACTGGTAACATTTCAGCGCGGGAATGGGCGTTCGAGTTTGCGTGAGTTTCTGCGCCTCTCACGAACATTCCATCCAACACCCAGGTTTCTACAGTGATTTGGCGGTGGCTACCTGCAAAAACGTTTCCTTATCCCACCTTGTAATAGCCCCTCTAAAGTTAAATTCTCGAATCAACATTCGGTGAAATGATCCGCTTGGTCAATGTATATTTCGATGTTCCAGAAGATCCAAGTTTTACTGGCATAGTCACCATGAACAACTCGTTTGGCGCACAAGCGCTTTAATGGAGGCTGCTCGTTGAACAGCCTTGTGAAGAACGCCTCATTTACCTTCCACAGTATCTGGAGCGGTTTGCCTGCAACCCCAGATGCACCCACCACCTTCACATCTTATTCATTTAAAACCTTGTCAACAGCAGTGGTTTCATCAACAGGAATAACACCTCTAGATGCTCCACTGGCTGTCGGCAATCGATGATTATATTCAACTCGGTCAGAAGCTATTTTCTTCTCTGTGATTGCACAGTTAGCATCTGAAATACTTTGAGATCTGATAATTTTTAGTGGTTCACTATCGTCTTCGTTGGTGTTTTTTTCAAAGTGTAGTGCCAAGTCGGCATACCACAATATCTCCCTAGCCAAAACCCATCGGTAGTGATTGTAAATGGAGCTGCTTTCAATTAGATTAAATCCGGTGTAGCGATTTTGCGGCTGCGCACCGATTTTTCGGCGGTTAGATATATTTAAAACTTCTGAGCTAGTCGATAGCAGTCGTATCTTGGGATTTCCGCCATCTGGGGGCGACACACCAGGCCTTGGGCTAGGATTGAAAGCCCACGCTTCAGTGATCATCCCGCCGGTCTCTTGATGGTTGGTCACGTGCGCAGCCAACCCTCCACCGAGCGAGTTACCTGTTACAACAACCTTGTCTCCGAATAGCCCTGGGTGAGAGTTTCTATATTCAACAGCTTTTTTAACATACTCTCGCGCTGGCTGGTTCTGCAATTGCCAAACTGCAAAGTTCTGAAAAAAGTAGTCTATAAATAATTGATCGGAGCCCCGAAACGCAATAATCATCTCGTTTTGGCCGGTCGTTTTATTTCGATAGCTAAACGTTTCGGCTTGAAAACCATTCCACAGGTCTTCGGTTAACTCTGGTATGGATTTCAAATAACCTGGTGTACCAAAGTTGTAAGGGTTGTTAGCGTCATCGTGCTGAAGTGTCAGGGTGGCTGCCAACGCGTAAACATAACCGTCCTTCGCAAGCCTAAGTTTTCGTGCGGTTTCTCCGCTGGGGTTACGTGGCGGCGTCTGGTATGCATCTACCATATCCAAGTATCGAGAGCTACACCAAGCATATCCTTCGATCTTACCGGCGAATTTAGGGAAGGGTGAATATCTAAACCCACTACATCCGCTGATGGCAATCAGCGTAAAAGAAACGCATGTACAAGTGATTTTTTGTTTGAGATTCATCGCATGCCCTCTGAATTTCTCTTGAGTGTAGTCGGCAGACGAAAGCTAGGGATATTGTTTTAAAAAAACGCATAGCTAATGCCAGCCAGGCTAACGCCCCGACTAGCGAAAACTCGAAAGAAAATACATTCACGCCTAATCGAGGCTGAGGTCTCTTAAACACAAGGTGAATACTATTCAGCCGCCTTCACGCACTCTCTTTGACACCGATGAATGAATCACGGGTAGTCTAGCAAGGCTTCGCCCGTGTCGTGAAAATCATCATGGTCGCAGGGGTGCTTCGAGAGACTCTTTAGGATCGATATGCGGCTGAAGACCCACATGTTGGGATCAAGAGCTGTGCTTCACTCCATACTTAACCCAGTCGAAGAATTCTTTATCTTTATTTGTATAAGTTATGCTGTGAGGGAATTCGTAAGGTTTACTGTCGAGGTCGCGAATTTTAAGGGTTACTTCACCCTTCTGCCAGTTGAAAAATATGTGCCTAAGCTGCTTTGTACCTGACTTGTCTGTTACACAAGTGTCGATCTCATATGGATGTCTCACCGACCATCTATCTGTTGCACTTAAAAATAGGTGTGCTACTCCAGTATAGATTTCTACCATTTCGAGTGATGGGACTTCGTAGCTATGCTCGGTAACATTTCTAAGTTTGTTGAATTTCTCCAATACGCTCGGCGAGGGTAGGCCGCATTTAAGTATATAGTCCGAAAGAAGATGGAAGTTTTTAACGCGAGTTAATGAAATGCAACCGAAACCTAGGCATACATCTTCCATTCGTAGATGAAGTGCTCTTTTAGCGTTTGCTAATGCATTAATGAGATTTCTTGACTCCGTTCCATCAGCCAGATCCATTCGAGCGTACTCTAAATAGTCTTCGGCAGAAGGTGTTTCACGGCAGCTGTAGCTAGACCAGTTATAGGTGACGTCATCGGGGTCAACATCTTTCGGTTCAAACATATACTTAACATCATCATTGGTAGGGGGTACTAAGCTAGCATGGCCGTGAAGCCTAGTAAAAAGGAGTCAGGCCGACGAAGTAGGTTTCTGTTCTTGGTCGATGTATTGTAAGACAGCGCGCTCATGTGCAGCGCCGGGAGAAATGGATGACGTCGGCATTGCAGGATTTCCAGCAGTTCGTTCATTGGCTCCACCGCCCAGATCTCAGGGCTTCCGAAGACGCACGTCGGTTTGCCAATATGATCTTGGCAAATTCCCTGCTATTGCCGCAAGCTCACGGCAGCGCAGCCAGCGATCTTTCGTGTTGAGCGAATTGGCTAGTCGATTGCTGCCGGGCTTGGCGCCCGATGAACCTGCCGCTCATGCAGTGGAGGCCCGAGCCGATTGGCCATTTCGTAAACTTCATCATCTTACCGTTGGGCCATTTCGAGGCTTCAGACGCCCTGAGCCTTTTGAGCTGCAAAAGCGGATCGTCATGTTTTACGGCCCAAATGGCAGCGGGAAAACTAGCCTGTGCGAAGCGCTGGAGTTTGCCTTGCTCGGAACTGTGGACGAGGGGGACATCAAGCGGATTGCAGCCGACCGTTATCTTTCCAACTCGCACGAGGGGCGTTTCGCCCGGCCAGTTTTACTGGCAACCAATTTAGATGGCCTGCAAGTACCGGTAATGGCTGATGCGGATGCCTACCGTTTTTGCTTCGTCGAAAAGAACCGTATAGACGCGTTTTCTCGCATAGCTTCGAAGCCAGCAGGTCAGAAAACTGAGCTGGTAGCCGCGCTCTTCGGAATGGATCAGTTCAACGATTTTGTTGGGCACTTCAACGATTCAATGGAGGGCCAGCTGACGCTGCTGGCTGTAAAAAAACAAGAGCTTTTGGCCAAGCAGGCAACGCTAAATCAAGATAAGGCGACCGTTGCGGACGAAGGCGCTGCGTTGGTACGACATGCCCAAACTGAGCAGGATTATGCGAATGCTTCCAGCCCTGGAATGAGCTATGCGCAGCTTTTGGCTGCTATAGGCAGTGCAGAACATCCGGGGCGGCTACAGGAACTGGAGCAAGCGATTAATCAACCGGCACCCACTATTTACGGAGTGAGCGCTGCTGCTCTCACAAGTGCCTACAGTGCCGCCGCCTCTGCTCTGTTAACTTTAAATGATCTCGATGCACAGTTAGCACTGCGTGCTAACGAAATATCCTTCCAAGATCTTTATACGGCTGTATTGGGTCTTCAGGATCTAGCTGGGGATCATTGTCCTGCCTGTGATACCCCACTTGCTGGCGACTATCGCGCCCTTCGCAACCCGTATCAAAAGGCTAACGACGGCCTGGCAGGTTTGAGGGAACTGGCTGAACTGCAAGCACATCAGCGAACCTCACTCGTTTCTAGGAACGCCGCATCGGAAGCGTTGCGGATGCTTTTAGCCACCTTTGCACAGCGTGTAGGAGCCACGGTTCAAAGTCTTTTACCTGTGCAACGGTACCTCGCAGATCCGGGTTTCGATATCCAGCGCGCATGGTGGTTGGATGGCTGCCTGCCTGATGAAACAGGAAAATCATTAGCTCAACAAGCAGTCGATTGGGCAGGAGAACTTGAGGTACATGACGGCGCATCTCGAGTGATCTTGAATGATCGTCAAGCTCTCATCGCAGTGCGAGACCGCCTCAATCAGGCACGCATTGTAGTCACTACATTGGGCTCCAATCGTCAGCAGACCATGCAAGCGATTGCTAATGCCAAAGCGCGAATCGCGGCATTCGCTGCTGATAATGCACCGCTGATTCAACTGGTTGCTCAGGAGACGGAAGCGATTGTGCGTGATACGCGAATCAGTAGAGCGTACGACCAGTTTCTGATTTTGCTACGCCGTTACCGTACCGAACTACCAAGTACGCTGATGGCTGGCCTGAACGCACTGACTCTCGAGCTCTATAACGAGTTCAACGTGCGTGATATGGACGCAGACAAGCTTTCAGCGCTACACCTGCCAGTGACAGGCGAGGGGCGTATCGAGTTGAGCTTTCGTGGCACACCTGCTGCCCGCATCGACGCACTACAGATTCTCAGTGAAGGTCACGTCAGATGCTTGGGTCTTTCCATTTTGTTGGCAAAGTGTCTGAGTATTAGAACTCCCGTGATCGTATTCGACGATGCCATTAACGCTATTGATCACGAACACCGTCAGGGCATAAGAGAGGCGATATTTGAAAGCGACCGTTTCACGGGTACGCAAATCATCGTGACCTGCCACAGTAACGAATTCATCAAGGACATCCAGAACCACGTCGCGCCAGAACACTGGGCTGCTTATGCATTCAGGCATCACAGTGGAAACTACCATCCTCGCGTCCTAGGAAATGCGATGACGCAGTCCTACCTGCTCAATGCCCGTGCGGCTGTTGAGCGAGGTGATGATAGGGCGGCGTTGGGCGCGTCGCGACAAGCGTTGGAAATGCTGACCAGCAAAGTGTGGGGTTGGTTGGGGCGTTGTGAGCAAGGCATGCTGACTTTGAAAATCGCAGGCTCCGGAGCAGAGCCAGGGCTTCGTAATCTCTGCGAGGGTATTAGAGCGAAGCTGAGGGGGGGCCGAATTTCGAGCATGCTGACAAGGCGCCAATTATCCAAGCTCTAGACCATATCTTGGGTATACCTGAGCAGTCCTTGGTTTGGTTGTATCTGAACAAGGGCACCCACGAGGAAGCAAATCGGGAGGACTTCGACGTTGGTGTGGTGGAATTGGTAGTGCGGACTCTTGAGTCGCTAAACGCTCTGCAACTGCGTGTGAGATAGGCGACGGTGGCACGTTAAACCTTGACCGCGCTCAAACACCAAACTCAAGAATATCAGCGGCCTTTCTTGCCACCATTACGACGTTTCGATCAATTGGATCAGATCCCTGATCGGGGCGCTCCATATAGGGAGACTCAGGTATTTCTTGTCGGTAGTGCTTCAGGACGTACATCGCCCGCTTTCGTTTGCCACGAAGGGAGATGAAACCCTGATCCATAGAAACCGCCTCTGCGATCCTTCTCATCTCACTGTTAAGCCTCGCTTGGTCTAGAGATGATGCGATTTCTTCCGCCTCATCCACAGCCTGTTCGAACCTGTCGAGTGCTTCAGTGAAGTCCTGGTAATCACCTACTTCGCAGGCCATAGCGACTAATGACGCTCCGGATGTGAAGAAACACTGGAGGTGAGAGTATTCGGGGCAAGTCCTTTGAGCCCTAGCCATGAGCTCAACCTCCTTTGCCAGGAAGTCCTGTTGGAGCGTATCTCTCTGAGTCTGGATGTCAGTGATTTCGGAAACCATATCGGCGATTTGTTCTTCTAAAAGACTGTACTCTCGATGAATGAATACCACCGCTGGTTTGAGACTCTCGCAAGCTTTTATGAAGGCTGAGTGATCCAGCATTGCTGTTGGAGATGTGCCAGCAGAAATAGAGGCACATTCAATGATCTGGGGAGGTATCGCTTCCAAAGCTGTCGTCAATGCTTCAAGACAAGCTTCTATTGATTCCTCAATTCTCAAGTAACTCGTCGCGACCATTTGACCACCCAATTAAAGTCCTGCAATTGGAACGGATTTGCCAAGCGTTTTTATTTGCTGAAGATCGGACGCGTTGAGATCAAACCACTCGCCCTCAAGGCGCTTTGCTTGATAGGTGATGTGGAGGCTTCGTTCTGCATACGTGTAATCATCAAACCAAGCGTAATGCTCAAGGCTGATGGGAAATGGCAGATTGATCTCGAAGAGCCGCGTGCGAGCTTTCAAATGGATTGTCTTGCCGATCTTGAAGCCTAGCTTAGACCGAACGACATAGACGTACCCACCTGTAGGTGAACTTGATGACCTGCTTGAGCTTCCCACCGGTGGTGGCGGTACTGGGATATCGAATCCGGTGAAGTCTGGAAAATGCTCAGCATGCAGGTCACGAAGACCATAGCGGCTTACAACATCGGGAGCAAAAGCAAACCAGTGTTTGGACTGCTCCCAATAACGCCTTCCGTTTGACGTGGGACGGAGGGTTAAATTGGCCTCACGCCAAAGCATTTTGGCAGTGCCTCGCTCTCGATCAATCTCCATCACGATGCCGAGGGCACTCACCTTACCAACCTGAGCGGAGGCGTCCCATCCTGCCAGCAGAATGCAGTCTTTGGGACGCACCTGAGTTATCAGGCCGACCAAATCAGAATCTCCATGCGCGTCATGCTTCACAGGAGCGGCAAGTTTTTGGGGATCGAAGCGATAAAATTTCACGCCGGCTTCCTTGCACTGATCCTAAAGGTTATTCGGCTACCGCAAAGACACGTCTCATTAATGCACACCGGAGCTGTATCCAGCATAGATCAGCTATAATTTTCGATGCCAATATTCAGTAAAACAGACGCCGTCACTCCTGCTGTGAATCATCTCTTCTATACAGCAGCCGACTGTCAAAATGCTTTTTGAAAAGCTCGCCCAATGATTCAGAGTCGCCGTCCCAGTCACCTTTCCAGTGTAGGCCAAGCAGCGAGTCGAACCGCGCGACCCATTTTTTCTTACCTAGCTTACCTGCTAGTGCAAGAGCTTCAGGCAGTACATGGTTGAACACATCAGCCTCTCGGCCAACTCCTCGGCTATAGGCGTCCTGATAGCATTTCATGGCTTTTTCTTCCTGTCCGGAAAGAACCAGAAAGCGACCACGAAACCAATCAATGATGTGATATGTCTCTTCTGCAATGGGAGCCCACGTTTTTTCAAGGCGACTCAGCATGTCTTCTACCGCATGAGCATCTCTAGGCACAGCTGGATCGTAGAGTGCTTCTCGAAGCGCGGAGTAAGGTCTATCCGGGCCGATATTTAGATCTTTTCCCCGTTCGATTGAAAGTTGTCGCTTGCGCCAGAAGAAAGCGTCCTCGATAGATCCAGAGCCTTCGGGAAGTTCAAGGTGATTTAAGATCGCCTTGCGATAATTGAGTGGCGTCCGGCCTAAGAGCCTGGAGGCTACCATCCACAGCTTCGGTGCAAACTCGTCATTCAGGCCCAGCGCTTGGAGTATTTCTTGAGCTCGATCCAGGTTTGGAACCGCTGGGCCTTTCAGCCATTCGTCGAGCGTATCTCGGCAGTTATCGAGATCAATACCATTTACCTCTGCCCGATACTCACAGATTTTGGCGTAGTCCTTAGCGTCCCAAGTGCAAAAAGCCTTAACGAGGCAACCAAATGGTGCTGGATCAGACAACAATTTATCCAAGGGTACGATTGGCAGGGTGTGGTGGATCATCTTCAGCAATAGGCCGCCGCCGAACGCGAATATCGTCGGCCAAAGTAGATACATCATGTCTCGTCGGTGAAGTAATCCTGCATCGTGCCTGGGAATGACGGCTGCGTAATATTCGAGCCAGCGGCGCCAAGCTACGAAGATAGTATTGGCGAACAACTCATCCCCAATAAAGATGGCCAACCGATTTTCGAGCTTGAACAGAATGGTAGTTGGAATCTCAATTGGATCGAGACCAGGCCGCTTGCGCTCGTCTTTGAAAGCCTTCAAATCATCGTAAAAGCCAGTATTGTCTGTTGAGAGCACAAGGCCGCTGCGGGTGCCAACTTCGTAGACAATTTCGCCTATAGAGGGGTAGGGTGAGATTGGTAGCTTCATACAATCACCTAACCCAAGGAGGTAATCCCCCTTGGGTGCTGAGCATCTTTATTTTTGGGCTTTGTCTGCCGCGCTTGCTGCTCGGGAAGCAAAACTGTCTGGCGGGATGACGCCGTCATTCTCTCGAGCCGTCGCCGAGTAGATACGCGCCTTGGCGTCATGAGTCATAGGCTGAGATTTCGTGCTGGAAGATTTCTTGGTCATGTCATTTTCCTTGAAGGTTTAGTTGGACGCTTGGGCGTCATGATCAACCTTACGTACGCTTCCGATTGTGGTCAGGGGGGCAAACTAGGAAAAATCTGAAGCGCATTCACAAGTTGTTGATTCCACGACCATCCAGGGATCGACTACTACGAAGTGAATGGACGTCATTCAGATCTTCAAGTTAGTGTAGAGCGAGTTTCAAAATGATCGTCGAGTTAGCTTTGAAGTGTTGTGCATTGCTGGCTGTCCGCGTGAACGGCGAAGAAGCAGCTCGTTGCAAGTTCGTTCCGTGATTTATGGTGTAACCTTCTGGTACCACTCATCTCGAGAATTTTTTATGTCCAAGCTTGCCGAATTCCGCCAGCTAGAAAAACACCTAGCTGAACAACTCCAGGCCCTCGAAGCCTTAAAGGGCGATGCTGGCCTCAAGCAAGAAATCGAGTTCGAAACGAAGCTGCGCGATTTGCTCGCAAAATACGGCTACAGCCTCAAGGATGTGATCAACCTGCTAGACCCACAAGCAGGTCGTCGTGCTCCAGCGGTTGAGTCCAAAGCAGGCAGCCGCAAGCCTCGTCAGTTGAAGGTCTACAAGAACCCTCACACTGGCGAAGTCGTCGAAACCAAGGGCGGTAACCACAAAACGCTTAAAGATTGGAAATCGAAGCACGGCGCCGCGACTGTTGAGTCTTGGTTGGCCAAGTGATTTTGGTTTGAGTAGAAAGGGCCCTATGACGGCCCTTTTTCTTTGGTTGAGCTTTTACTGCGCCGGCAGCGCTCCGAGCAGTAACGTACATCCTCCCAGCAGCGTGCCCACTTCTTCCTCCATGTAAAGGGAAGGCCGCAGGTCATGCAGGTTTTGACTGGAAGCTGACTCTTTTTCAAAACGACGCACCTTCTTCTAAAATGTGGCGAGCATTACCTGGCAGCGTTGCTTCATTTGCCTCATGGTTAGACCAAAAAGGCGTGGCGCTCTGCAACGCTACTCTTCGCTTCAGGGCATTCCACATTCAGAACGTCCTTGTGCTTTTGCACTCTTATCAAGGCATCTGTGTCTCCTGCTGCAGCCCGAAGGACATCATCTCGTTCGAACTGTCGCATGGCGTTGATCAAGCTTTTTTTGTATCGAGTTGAGGGGCACTGAATCTGGCGTCAGCGGAGTGGATTATCGAAATCTACATACCATTGGCACTCCGCTACATACTTGGGGCTTCGCCGGAAAATGGTGAACGATGTTGCAGTTGCCGGCGGGCTCACTGGCATTTTACTGGGCGCTCCTACTCAGTCCTACCCTGCTCAATGGAAGCTGTGGCTGCGTGCTCGCAACCAGAGTCATGTCTTTCCTAGGCATTTACTGCGTTGTTTTAGGACTTTTCCTACATCTTCAGCGCAGCGCGCTTGGTAGCATTGGAGCTTTGCTTCACCATAAAAGGATTGTTATGGCTTTTGTAATCAGGGAGGGAGATCCCACAACCACTGGAGGTAAAGTGGTCAAGGGCTCCACCAACACCACTATTGAGTATCAAAAAGCGGCACGTATCAGTGATCCGGTGTGGTGTCCAAAATGCAGTTCGATGGGGTTTATTGCCGAGGGCAACCCCACAGTCATTGATGAGTTCGTAGCTATCGCTACACATGGCCATGCTGTCCAGTGTGGCTGCCCCTTCGGTAGCAACCGCCTTATTTCCACCCAGACCAGCACAATGGCCGCTGAAGATGTGAGTGTCGCTATTGCTCCTGATTTTGCCGCCAAAGCCCAAGCCGCAACTCATATCTGGGCTCAAGCTATCACCGATGGATCCTACAAAAGCGAATTCACAGCAGGCATTCCAACCAATAATTTAAGTGGTTACACGCCTCCAAAGCCCTGCGTTTTCGCGAAGTCCTGCACAGTTCCGGCTGGCTCGATAGACGCGGGGAAGAGTAAAGAGCCGGCAGATAATTTTGGTAAGGTCGCGGTTCTTGGAGCTGTTGGAGCTCCGGCAAGTGTTGAGGCTGGCTCCGGAGGCATAACGTACCTCGGTCGGATAGCCGGTCAGCTCAGCCTTGAGGGACTTGGTAGGTGGGCCCTTCGAAGTGCTATGACAGCTGGTTCGGTCGCTACCGGATTAGTTCTCGCGTTCTTGCCTAGAGATATAGCTGACGGCAGTCTGTATACCGAAGAGCAACTGAGAGGTATGAGTGAGGCTGCGACGAGGGTGCGCTTCCAATTCCGAAAGGACGAAAAGGGAGAAGTTCAGGTCTACGGGATTCACACCGCCCAGTCATCAGGTATGGCGAGTGTTCCTGTTGTAAACGCTCGATGGAGCGCAAACAAGCAGCACATCGAAGCTCACGTCGGCGGCATCACTATCATCTGGAGTCCAAATGATGGCGCTGTAATTACTGCCCCAACACCGTATCCTGGCGTGTCAGACGAGCTTTCAAAAGTATTGGTACACCCAATAGCCGAGGATACTGATACCCAGATCGAGATTTATCCCGCCGAAAACGACATAACCTGGCAGGACTGTATCCTGGTATTCCCGCCAAAGTCAGGCATCCCGCCTATTTATATTGTTTTTGCGAAGCCAGCAGTAAAGCCTTTAGAAGTTGGGGTATACAAGGATCTAAGCAGCAGAAGTGTGAAGGATAAGCTTGATATTGACCATATCACCTCTCAAGCGGCGCTTAGAACATATATCGTTGATAACTTCGATAACGTAACGCCGGAGGAGATTAAATACCTGCTATCTCAGGCGCCAAGTATCGCGATTCCGGAGTCTGTTCATAGAAAATATAGCGAAACTTATGCAGGGCGAAATATGAAGACCAAACAAAGACTTGACGCCTCAAATCTAAAAGCAGCAGTTGATAGTAACTTTGACGCTATCAAACGAGGATTGCTCGAAGAGGGTTACGCCGAAGTTGATATTGAAAAGGCTCGCGAAGAACTGCATAATCTGCATAAAGAGCAGGGGTGGTACAAATGACTACTAAAGTTGATGTGTGTGTAAAGGGTATCGGCAAGAGCTACTCTCAACTGCTGGCGGAAGGTATTATTCCTGCAACAAGTCTTCAGTATTTGTTTGAAGGTGATGATGAGCCATTTTTGTCCGTTGAGGACGGTTTGAGCTTGAGCTTTTCTGAAGAGAAGATACTTCAGCATGTATATGTGACACTTCTTAAAACTGTAGATGGAACCAAGGAGTATAAAGGCCCCTTGCCTGAGCCCTTGATCAAGCAGATCAATAAGAGTTGGGTGAGAGAGAAATTTGGTACTCCGGTAGACTCAAAAGAGCCAGTAACGCTTCCGGTATTAGGCAAGAAAGGTGGTTGGGATGCGTACACTCTAGATCCGGCAATTTATGGATCATCCAGGATGATCTTTCAATATACCGAGTCGTTGGCTGTTAACGTAATCCACTTTAAGCGCAATTAGATAGTCATGGGGTAGCACTCAACAATCCTACCCCAGAGCCTTCTACGCATTATACGGCCTCGTTGAGCTGATTCTTTCTGGGCCTCGTTGTGTATCGTTCGCTCTATTGAATCGGGGTAGCGCAGGAACGCGATACCAAACGACAGCAGATCAGCATCACCTAAGTTGAGTGCCACACCACCCCGGCCTGCTTCATAGGTCGCTATTGGGACATGTCATCTTTCTTCATCCCATCTTTAGACATGTTGTCTTTCTTCATAGTGTCTTTGCTCATTGAGTCTTTGGACATGTTGTCTTTCTTCATCGTGTCCTTGTGCATTGCATCCTTCTTCATAGTGTCCTTTTTCATCGTGTCTTGGGACATCGTGTCCTTCTTCATCGTGTCATTGCTCATCGTATCTTCGGCGTGTACGACGGCGACGCCCACTGCCAGGCAAACACCTAGGATTGCAGTAGTTAACCTTTTCATAGTGAAGCTCCTTGAGACTCAGGTTGCGAAAAAGCGCAGCCCATGCCGCGCAATGAGGTTGCCTCGGGTGTCAGCTACCACCGAACCAGTTATAGCCCTGGTCTTCCCAGTAACCACCGGGATAGGTGTTGGTGACGAAAATCGCTTGAATGTGCTTCGGGTTCTTGTAACCAAGTTTGGTCGGCATGCGCAGTTTCATCGGGAAGCCATATTGACGCGGTAGTACAGCACCGTCGTAAGTCAGCGTTAGTAGCGTCTGCGCATGCAGTGCCGTGGGCATGTCGATACTGGTGTAGTAGTCGTCGGCGCATTTGAAGCCGACGTACCGGGCATCGGTGTCAGCTCCCACGTGCTTGAGGAAATCACTGAAGCGCACACCGCCCCAGCGGCCAATGGCACTCCAGCCCTCGACACAAATGTGTCGGGTGATCTGCTCGGTCTGCGCCATGGCGCGCAGCTCCTCAAGCCTCCAGCTGTGCTTGTCGGCAACCAGGCCGGAGACTTCCAGACGGTAGCTGTCTTCATCGACGGCTGGCGCTTCGTCGATGCCATAGAAGGCATTGAATGGAAATGGCCGTGTGATCATAGACTCAGGGTAGGTGGGAGCCATGACGTTCGGGTTGAACAACCAGCCCTGTACCCTGTCATTGAATCGCGACATGGACGACAGCGTCGTCTCAACTTGATCGTTATCGGAGATGTTGCAGCCGGACAACATCGCCACGCCGCCGAGCGTCAAGCTACGCAGCAGGAAGGCGCGTCTTGAACGATCTTCGACTTTGAGCGAAATAATCTTTCGTGCGTCCTTCAGAATGGCCGACTCATACAGCTCCGGGCTTTGTTCGCGCTTCTTCATACGCGCTCCTTATGGCCGACAATCATGGCCCACAACGTCTTTGGCACCAGTACGACCATCACCAAATGCACGGCGATAAACGCCACCAGTAAAGACATTGCAATGAAGTGCACGTGCCGTGCTATGTCGTAGCCGCCCAGCAGTTCGCGTAGTAGCGGAAACTGTACTGACTTCCACAACACCAACCCGGAAATCACCAGAACGGTAATGTCGAGGATCACGAACAGATATGCCACGCGCTGCACATGGTTGTAATGGCTTATATCGTGATGACCCAGCCGACCATGGAGAGCAGACCACAGGTCATGAAAAAAGCCTTTGGGTGATACAGGGAAAAAACGTCGCGACAGCCTGCCGCTAAAAAGATTGAGAAGTAAGTAAAAAAGACCGACGAGCACCAGCAACCACATGGCCGCGAAATGCCATTGCAGCGCGCCACCCAGCCATCCGCCCAAGGTGATCGACTTGGGAAAATCAAAACCATAGAGAGGAGAGGCGTTATAGATACGCCATCCGCTCGTGACCATGACCAACACTGCCAGGGCGTTCAGCCAATGGGCCAGCCTCAACCAGCGAGGATGGCTTTGCAGATTCAGCTTTTGGGTATTGGTCGTTTCAGGCGCACCGGGCATTGGAGGAAGCTCCAAATCTGAATAACGTCATAACTTAAGATCGAGTGTAGACGCTAACCTAGAGCACGATGCCTCACTTAAGTGTGGGCAGAGCGTAATGTCATCATTCTCGTGGTAACGGTCGCCAGCCAGCTAGGCTTGTAGCCTGAAGAGGGCGATGAGGTGAGGACAGGGTCATGTCAATTGCAAAAACAGCGCTTGTCCTGGCCGGTGGTGGCAGCCTAGGCGCGGTTCAGGTCGGGATGTTGCAGGCTCTGGTTGAGGCTGGCGTCGTGTTCGACGTGGTGGTGGGAGCATCGGTCGGCGCCATCAACGGCGCCTACTTCGCCGCCAGACCGAATGCCAAAGGCGTAAGCGAGCTGGCGGACTTCTGGCGCAGCCTGCGCAAGTCGGACGTATTTCCGTTTTCGGCATTCGACACGGTCAAGGGCATCCTGAATCGTCGCGGGCACTTGCTGAGTGCATCCGCCTTGCATCGATTGGTGAGCAGATCACTGCCGGTCAAACGGATCGAAGATACCGAGTTGCCGCTTTACATCGTTACCACCAATCTGCTAAGCGGTGCTGAAGAGCTTTTATCCAGTGGCAGTGCCGAACAGGCGTTGCTCGCCAGCGCTGCAATTCCGCTGGTGTTTCCCAGCGTGAGAGTCGGCGAAAAGTTCCTGGTTGACGGCGGTGTCAGCAGCAACACGCCGATTGCCAGCGCGGTGACATTGGGTGCAAATCGGGTTCTGGTTCTGCCCACCGGGTTCGGTTGTGCCTGCCCATGTCCGCCCAATGGACTCGTTGCGCTGGCCTTGCACACGCTCAACTTGATGAGCATGCGTCAACTGGTGCGTGACATCGAGTTGTACCGGTCACGCACCGCCATTCATGTAGTCCCGCCGTTATGCCCACTGGACGCTTCAGTGTTCGACTTCAACCAGACAGACCAACTGCTGCAGCGTGCTTATCAATCAACCCGGGCATGGATAGAGGAGGGCGGATTGCTTCGTGACGGGATACCCGATTCGTTGCTGGCGCATACTCATCATTTTGCTGACGAATGAGTTCAGCATCGCAAATAAACGTATAAAGCGGTTTTGGTAGAGGCATCTCCAAGCGAACGCACTTGCTCAACGTCAGCTACCCCGCAAAGTCGCTCAGACGTAATCAAGTCGCCGCAGCAGAATATGTATGTGCGAGGAGGTGGGTACGATGACGGGGCCAGCTTTCCAGCAAGGCTTCAATTTCAGCATCGTTTACCAATCCAGCAGGATATCGGTGCAAAAGCGCAATCCTGTATTCCGCCGTCTGCCGCACCAGCATTTGGCTTCTCCAGAAAGCACCGATCACTCTCTTTCGGACGTCTGCGTTTGCAGCTAAACGTCGAATTTTTGCCCGGCTCTCTGCATTCATAAGATCACCCTCCAGCGTCTTGGCCAGCGAACGCTACGGGGCTTGTGTGACAGAAATGAGACAGGTTGGCGATATCAGATTAGTGGCTATTTTCTAACGCCAAGCAAGGCTTGCAATAACGCCGTGTGACTGTCATCTCATCCTTCTTGAGCTGAATCAACCTGGTGATGGATCGCGTCGAGATACTGAGATTTCAATTGGTCGGCCAGCGGACTGAGAATCGGATTCGCTCGAAAATTCACCAGAAGGCTATCTATGACTGCCGTAACCTTCTCGATGGCGGCGTCCACGCTTGACGGGATAAAGGGATCAAAGTTGATAGCTTCCAGCTCCACATCGAGCTGCTTCAGTACCGGCTCTGCCTCCTGCATTTGAGCACGAACTACGTCTAGCGTTGAATCCATAGCAACATCCTTGTAGGGCGATTTCGTTACGTTCTATTTGAATCAGGCGGTGGTTAGATTGGTCGACGCGGGGTTGTACGGTCGAACCCACCAGACTTAAAACTGAAACAAAATAGTAGCCTATAGTGAGTAATCGCTGTAGCGCAGCACCATGCCGAGTAAGGCACAGGTCAATGCGTTGAGGTTAGGTCATTGGTGACCTTATCAAATCGCGAGCAGGGCCAATATTTGGCGACCAGCGCTTCTGCTAAGCTCGTGTCCATAGCGCTTGAAAGAGATGACTGCATGTCCTTCGTTGACAAGTTCGTTGCTGAGATACTCACGCTTCAAGTTGCCCTGTATCACTCCCGTGCACGATTAGAGGCCAAGACTGATAGCGAGGCCTTGCACGACCTCAGGATATCTGTGAGGCGCATCCGGAGCCTACTCCGACCGATGCGTTCGATGAGCGAGGTCACCGCGCTGAACAATGCTGCGGCGGAAGTGGGAAGGATGACCACGCCGGCGCGCGATCTTGAGGTGTTGATTGAGGAGCTAGAGGATAGGGGCTTTCCTGACCAGGCCCAGTTCAGGAAAGCGCATCTGGATTCGGACTACTTCAGAATTCTAAAAAGCCCGGCTCTCAAGAACCTGTTCATTCAATTGGATGAGTGGCCTTCAACCTTCCGCTTGGCTGAGATCAACGGCGGTTTGAAGCATGTCCAGCCTCAAATTGAAAAAGCGCTGACAAAGCAGATCGACCGATTGCATGCGGCGGTAGATGACTCTGAATCAGACCGGCACGAGTTGAGAATCCTGGTCAAGCGAACTCGTTACCTGACAGAGGCGTTTCCCAAACTGTCTCCGCTTTCGGGTAAGTCAGCGAGTTCTCTCAAGGCCCTGCAATCGGCCTTGGGTGCTTGGCACGACCATTATCAGTGGTGTCAAAAAGCATCGATCGAATCAGACCTACACCCGCTGGAAGAGGTCTGGCAGGGCTGCGCCGCAAGCGCGCTTGAAAAAGCTGAGGCCCAGTTAGCTGACCTGGCGAAGTTGCTGCCAAAATCGTCAGGCAAAAAAAAGCCGCCTAAGGTGGCAGCAGAAAAAACAGCAGGCGTTGAATAGCTTGAGTATCACGGTTGGAAGGTTTCAAAACGATGACGTTTTTTTGATGTGGCAATCATTGCTGCTTAAGACGTCTCAGCCACAGGTCTATTCATGCTGATGGGTAAAGGATGGGGGGCATTTATACGACCTTCCAGCCTTTCAACGAAGCTTTCGGCTTCGGCATAACTTCGAAATCTAATGCACCATGCATCCATCCACACGAGCCATCCTTTAGGCGTCTCTGCCTCTTCGATTTTGATCAGCATCACGAGATTCCTTCCATGAGGTAGTTCAGGTCAGTGAAGAGCCTGAGCAAAAGACTTGTAACCTACCGCCTTCTACATTTCAGCCCTCAGCAAACACGGGAAGCTAGGGGAGATGATTCATTTGCTAGCATTTCTCAACTCTTCGATTCCGCTTCTGACGGACTCGGCATTGACGTCAAGGGTGGCTATAGCACCAAGGACGGCGCTTGAAACACCTGTGGATCCCCTCTGATCTATCCACATCGCTATCGACTCAATGGCATCGGCAAGCGCAAGTTGGTTTTCGTGGAGGGTTTCAAGTATTTCCGGCAATTGGGGAGGGGCTGACATTTCGACATCTCCTCAGCGTGAAATGAAAGACTAGCAGTGTGAAGGAGGGAGCGTCGGGTCATCATGCTGCTTGGGTAGATTGTGCTGTCCAGAACCTCGCTGCGATTGCTCAAGCAGTGTAGTGCCCTGGATGTCGTAAGCTAGCGATTGGGGGCAAAGGCTTGATTAACCAGATCCGTACAACTCAAAGGGAGAGACATGTCCACATATTCTGATTATTGGGACATTTCATGAGGCGCGTTGTTTTCAATCAAAAAGGTGGCGTCGGCAAATCCAGCATCGCTTGTAACCTCGCGGCTATCAGTGCCTTCGAGGGCTACCGCACATTGCTGATAGATTTGGATGCCCAAGCAAATGCCACTCACTATTTGACTGGTCTCAGCGGAGAGAATGTCCCCCTGGGGATCGCTGATTTCTTCAAGCAGACACTGTTTCCTGGCCCTGCCTCGAAGAAGGCTCAAGCTCATATTCATGAAACGTCCTTCACCAATCTGCACTTAATCGCCGCCTCGTCGGAGCTGAGTGATCTGCAATCCAAGCTCGAGACACGCTATAAAATTCAGAAGCTCAGCAAACTGCTCGACCGGCTTGATGAAGATTATGAGCGGATCTACATGGATACTCCTCCGGGACTGAATTTTTACAGCGTTTCGGCGCTGATTGCCGCTGACCGCTGTTTGATCCCTTTCGACTGCGACAGCTTTTCTCGCCAAGCAATTTACGGTGTGCTGAGAGAAATCGAGGAGATCAAAAACGATCACAATGAAAGTCTGGAGGTTGAAGGCATCGTCGTTAACCAGTTCCAGGCCCGTAACGCACTGCCGCAACGACTGCTCGACGAGTTGATTGCTGAGCAAATGCCGGTGCTGCCCGCGTATCTGATGAGTTCGGTAAAGATGCGTGAGTCCCATCAAGCAAGCAGGCCGCTGATCTATCTGGAGCCGCAACACAAGCTCACCCGCCAATACGCGAAGTTATTCAGCCTGCTAGAAAGCCGAATGTGAGCGTGATCGCTTTCACAAGCTTGGTTTGATGCGAACTGGCGTCATTTGCTGCTTGCCTTTCCCTGTGTCACTCCTTCGACGCTCAGAGCTCAATACCAGCCTATGATCAGAGGGGCCTGGTCATTTGGATGCACGGCGAACTTTCGTATGGAAATGTCTGGAAAATCACGGATCAGGCGCAGACTGCAAAAAATGGTGATCTCATGAGCTGTCTGATTTGTGCAGGCTCCGCTGACCGCATTAAATGTGATGGCCCGTGGGAGGAGAGGGATTGCCCGACCTGCGGTCGCTATCGAGTTTCAGACGTGCTCGTGTTGACGCTTATGGAACAGGGACAGATTTTCGATGTTAGCAAAACAAGGATTTGGCTAGCCCGCAAGCGCAAAGAAATAGCCATTCCTTCAATTGAGATCCACGAGGCGCTACTGGTGCCGTGAAGATCTTTTCCGACCTAATAGTGCATCTCACAGCATCGAAAACTTCCGAAGGCTAGCCATGTCGACACTCGAATCTCTGCTGAAAGACATAAGAAAATGCACCTTATGTGCCGAGCACCTTCCTCTGGGGCCTAGGCCGGTCGTTCAGGCTTCCGAGAGTTCACGCATCTTGATCGTCGGTCAGGCACCAGGGCGTAAAGTCCATGCCAGCGGAGTACCTTTCGATGACGCGAGCGGAGAGCGTTTACGTGACTGGATGGGGGTTTCAAAAGCGATTTTTTATGACCCGGAAGTGGTCGCCATAGTGCCCATGGGCTTCTGTTATCCTGGCTCGGGGAAGTCAGGTGATTTGGCGCCTCGGCCAGAGTGTGCGCCGGCATGGCGTGAAAGACTTCTCTCTCAGCTAAAAAACGTTGAGTTGACACTGGTAATAGGTCAGTACGCGCAGGCGTATCATTTGCCGGGAGAGCAGGCGAATCTTACCGAACTGGTGCGAGATTGGCGCACTTATAGTGACGGATTATTACCGCTTCCTCATCCGAGTCCGCGAAATAATATATGGCTAAAGCGTAATCCTTGGTTTGAAGAAGAGCTGTTGCCTGAGCTGAGACTGAGAGTCAGAGAAATTTACTCTGGACGAGCTCAGTAACGCTGACGTTTGGAGTTGAATGATTCTGCCGCGATTGTCGATTCCGAAGTAACATTTGGCAGTAAGTGAGTGGGCTTGTTTTTGCCGTTTTTCTATAGCTCTCTAAATCGATGAAATGCTTCGTTGTAATTGGGCCAGCTGAATTTTCAGATTCTCGACTTCAGCCTCCAGCTGGCGGACACGTTCGCTAGCCTCAACTTGGATACTAACGTCTTTCTGGATACCGATGTAATAAGTGAGTTGATCCGCGTCGTTGAATACTGGGGTAATCGACAGCTCATTCCAGAAAGCACTACCGTCTTTTCGATAGTTTCGAATGATTTGGCGGCAAGGCTGAAAATTCTTTATTGCCTCACGGATAGCGAGAAGGCCAGGTTGCTCTCGGTCATCCCCTTGCAGAAACCGGCAGTCCTGATACAGAGTCTCATCAGTGCTATAGCCCGTCAGGCGCTGGAAGGCTTGGTTGGCGTAGATAAGGATATTCTCATCGCCTTCCTGCTCTGCCACAACGATGCCATCGTTGGATGTCTCGATCATCAGTTTCAGCAGTTCTGCATTGATCATTTTGAGAGTTCCTGTGAGTTTCAAGGAAGTCTATACCAACCTTGCCAATCGAACTTTTAGAAATGAATAGGCCTTCTGCGGCAACTGAAACAGCTTTCTCGCCACGGCTGTACCAAGCTGATCGATATCAAGTAGGCTGATACGAAACTGACATATACTACCCTGAATTTGCAAAGTAATGCATGACTGCTTTATACCATCCCTAACCAGTAGGTACCTAAGCACTGCATCGACGACACTGCGAGCGTCATATTCTTATTTTTGAATGATGCCTTATAAGCTTAGCCTGTTTTATTTGAGCCGTCTTTAGCAGAGCTAATAAGTCGTCGGTGTAGCTCTGCAGCGGTAAATATGACAGCTAGAAAAATGACGAGTAATCCGGCATTTTCGTCTGGATACAGAACCCAAAGTATGCCCAATATCAAAGCGAAAACAAGGCAAAATATTTGAATCCAATAGATAGCTGCGCAAGTCGCTCCCAGTTTTTTAACGCATTATTTTTCCATACTAGACCAGCTAGATTGGTCTGTTTAGATTACGTCAGTTGATTTCAGTTGGAGCTTAAGGCCCCGGGCGAAGGGGGATGCTCCACATCTGAATATGAAGGTGATCTCCTCGAGCCTTTTCACCGTGTGCACCAATTTTACCTTGGCGCGGGGAAAGGTATGCGCTTCTGCAGGCTGGCAGATGGATCATTCCGAAGATTTTTTTTGTACGCCCTTGAATTTTTGTCTTCGGTTCCTACCTAGGGTTTTGCGCGATGCCGAGTACGGGTCGCGTCTCAAATCACTTGGAGAAAACTCAGGAGATTTAGCAATGGCTACTACTCTTTCGTTGGCCCCACTTTTCCGTCACTCGGTCGGCTTTGACCGTTTCAACGACCTTTTCGAATCGGCGCTTCGCAGTGAGGCCGGAACTTCCTATCCTCCCCACAATGTCGAAAAGCACGGTGATGACCATTACCGAATCGTCATCGCAGTGGCAGGGCTTGCTGAGGCGGATTTAGACATTCAGGTTGAAAAAGGCGTTTTGACGGTCGCCGGTGATAAGCGAGAAAGCAACGAAGATGTCACCTACCTGCATCAAGGTATCGCTCAGCGGGCGTTCCGGCTGTCGTTCCGCTTGATGGATCACATTGAGGTGCAGGGCGCGAAGCTCGCCAACGGCTTGCTGAATATTGACTTGCTCAGAGTTGTACCGGAGGAGGCGAAGCCTAAGCGCATCATGATCGGAGGGGCTGAGTCTACTGACTCTAAGCCGGTCAGTGAGCAGTAAGGTGAACAATGAGGCGCTCTTCGGAGCGCCTTTTTTTTGAGTATCACTGACGAGCGGTAGCTCGTAAAAGTGGAACTCCGGTTCACAAACGCCAGTCAATTTTTCTGTCCAGATAGGACACATATTCCTAACCGGGAGAAAATCCATGAGTGGCACTTCAGACAAAATCAAAGGCCTGGCCAACGAAGCTATCGGTAATGTGAAGCAAGGCGTCGGCAAGGTCACAGGCAACGAGAAGCTGCAGGTCGAAGGGAAGATCCAAGAGAAGAAAGGTGAAGCCCAGCAAGTGGTTGGGAAGGTCAAAGACGCCGTAGACAAAAAATAGCTCTGGGCGGCAACTCCGTTCGATGGGATGGCTATCGGGTGGTAGCCATCTCAGTTGGCGTATTCCTAGCCTCCCCATCTACACGAAGGCTTGATAAATCATGAGAAGTGAACAGGTAGAAGGCGTAGCAGAAAAACTGGCCGGCAAGGCGCAGAGCACGGTCGGAAAACTGATTAGTGATTCGAAGATGGAAGCTGAAGGCGCGGGACATCAAGCGGCTGGTCAGCTGACTAAAACCTACGGCGATACACTGGAAAGCATATCTACGTTCGCGAAGGAAAAACCGGTCGCCGCACTCGCGATAGGTGCTGCAGCGCTGATCCTGATGAATCGCATTTTTCGTCGTTGAATGTGTAGGAGGTGTTTCCAACAAGGTGACACCTCTTGCTAATGTCATTCCCCGCACTCCACCTACAGTTTTCTATCAGAAGTGCGTGGGTGTAGGCGGAAAGACGCTTTAGCCTCCTGCAACCGTTGCTCAGCGTACATAGCCGGATCATCCTCTGGCAGAGGATAGCCTGCTGCTGCCAGAGCTTCGGCGCGCTCTTCAATGAGCAGGCGCTCGGGATCACGAGCGAGTTGATAGGCTCTGCCCGGAACGCGCCAAGTGGCATCCATTCGTGGCTCCTCAGGGGCTGACCGGCTTACCCTCCAACCGGCTTCGCCTGGATCTTTCGAAAGCAGACACTCACCACAATTGGGCAAGTGGTTCGCGATCTCATACTCACGCCAGTCCACCATAGCTCCGCCGTCAATGCCGAGCGGTTTGCGCTCAATTGGCCAGGCTACAGCGTTAATGAACTGGCCATGAGAGTACGCAACGATGTCTTGGGCGGGATGTTCAGCAAGACGCTCCAGGAAAGACTGAGCTCGAGATATAAAGTATAGGAATGACTCTGCGCCTTGCCCGTCCGTGAATGTGGGGTCTGCCTTGGCCCAATATGCCTCGACCCAGTCCCGTCTCTGAGCAACGGTAGTGTTGGCGCACCGTGCAGGTTCAAGGTAGGTGAACTCGTGGATGGGCCATATTTCGAACGGCGCTGAGGGGAAAGCAGCGACTGTCTGCATCGCCGTTGTTTGAGTTCGGGAAAACGGAGAGGCAACAATCAGATCTGGGGCCTGGACGAATGACCCGGCTACTTGGCGCGCTTGCTCGATCCCCTTTGAGGTAAGAGGGATGCTCGCGTGATCGAGGCTAGGTTCGCCTGCGTTGGCCGCGCTTTCTCCGTGTCTGATTAGACTGACATGCTTCATCGAATACTCTCACAGCCTGGTACGCAGCGCTTTCCATCCATTGCTGATATTGGCGGCTTATGACGTAGGGCCAATGGATCGTTGCCCCAACGATAAACGATATCAGAACGCTTTGGTCAGTGGTCTGCATGGGCAGTGCAGAGCCTCTGAGCATACCGACAGCACTGTAGTGAGAAAACTATTCCTTGTGCCAGTAACGCTGCACAGTGGAGGCAGGTAAACCGAGCTTGATCACTGTCTCACGCTGAGTCATGCCCGCAACCTTGCACTCTCGCACAGCAGCCAGTTTTTCCTGAGAAACCTGAGCTCCGGAAGGTCTACGCACCAGCTTGCCATTTTCTATTTGGCTTGCGAAGTCGGCCAGAAAACGTGGCGAAGAAAACTCGCGTACTTCCGTTTTTACTTCGGCCAGTAACTCATCAGGCGATATTTTTTCGCGAAGACTTGTAGCGAGCACCAGCAACGAGACGGTTCGGAGATCAAGAGTCTTTGCTACGGACTCGAGCGTTTCAAGCGATACGCTGACCTTACCGTTTTCAAGGTTGTTGACGTGAGTGGGATCGATGCCAGTCGAAAAATCCTCTGCTTTCAGATCACGTGCACGTCTAAGAACGCGTAGGACAGCGGCAAGTGAGTCCCTAGCAAGCATTGGAATCTCCAAATGCGAGGATAAGGCCACATTGCTAAAACCCATTCCATCTAATATATTCAGCTTTGGGTGTGTCTGGTTGATATCACCTGCGTATCGCATACCAGCAGGGAAACGCCAGAGCTCCTCCCAGCAGGGTCTCCCGCGCGCACCTCCCTGATACCGGAACATGGTTACATTTGGGGAAGCTGTAGATTTCAACTGCTCCAGAACTCTATTATGTGAATAAAAGGTAAATGTTGTAATGAAGTTTGATTGCCTAAAAGTTTCCGGAACGCTCGACTATGTCCGATCTGTGATACCCATGAACGGTGGGTATAAAGCCAAGATCAGTATTGATGGATCTATCATTCCTAATTTGACGTTGACCAATAAAGTTTACGAAGAGTTAGAGGTTGGCCAAAGTGTGATGCTTTATGGGATGTTTAAGAACAGTAGTAAAAAAGAAAAAAATATTGGTGTGATTTATGGTGTTCAAAAAGAAAGTGGTGAGAAAATGTTCGCTACTTCCTTTAGGCTCATGGTACCAATGATTTTGGCGGGCGCCGCCGCTCTCGCGTTCTGCATGGTATTTCTCATCGGCTGGTTTCCTTCTTTATTCGCATTGATCTTCTTATTCGGACAAGATCAAAGCTATATGTATAACGCTACAGTGGTTACCATATTTGAAGCAGGGCTGGTTGCGCTGTTTTTCCTTTGGCGCGCCTGGGTAATTTTCAGTGCCACCTCGAGGCCGGAATCGTGGGAAATTATTGCCCCTTCCACGCTGTCGAGTCGCTTCAGCAAGTTTCATAAGGAGTAATGTTCGCGGTTGGCGGGAAAAGCGAAATTATTGGCCCACACATTCGCTAGAAACTGAACTCAGGCAAATCCCGGCGCGCATAAGCATTATGCAAGCGGAGCGCGCAGGCGTGCAGGATGAGAGCCCGAAGGGCCGAGACGCGGTTTGCCGTGGCTCGGTTCACGCCAGCCATCCGCCGAAGGCGGCACGCCATAACCACCGCCAGCGTTGTAAAGGGGGCTGAAATGACCTGCGATTTGCTCTGCAAGCGTGAGAGAACTAGGCGGAGAGCTCTGTGGGCGCTTGCAAGCCTCCGTCCAGGTGACCCCACTGCATCTGAGCTCCTTACCACCCTTGATGAGCTCGACATCCAAGAGCGATACGACACGCCCTGTAGCGATAAGCCACTCGAACTCCTGGAGGTTCGTAACTCTGTCTCGGTGATGCGCCATAACTCCGGAATCGACATCATCTTGGAGCTTACTATTCCGCAACCCTGGAGAGAGCGTTTCCGCCAAGCAAGCATCGGGTCGACCAGGTTGGTTGATGGGCCATATGCCGCAGACTGGGATAAATTTCTGACTAGGTGGGAGGCTGAGATGCGGCATTTGGCGCAGCATAGGGCCGCAAGACATCAATAAAAATGGCTGAGCGGGTGAGGGCATGGGACAAGACGACGACACGGTGTACTGCGATATCCAGATGCCGCTAGCCCAGGGCCGAGAGCTTTTGGAATTAGTAAATGCACTGCGAGAATCGAAAGCTCATCCCTGTCTCGATAAAGTCTTTGAGCACATGCAAGACGAACTCAGTACGTCCATCGATATCGTGGACAACCCACCAACATGGGGGCCTTGGTGCGAGTAAGGCTCCTCATGGCGGTAAGACTTCCGTTTCTCATCAACCCCTGCTCGGTACTCCCGGCACATCCATGATGATCTTTCGCCAAAAGGCTTCAGAGAAACTGTAAACCGAGAAAGCAATCAGCCCTAAGGCCATCACCATCAAAATCAACCAACCAGCAGGTAGATTTTTGAGCGCATCCAGTGATTCCTTCATACCAGGTGGATCCATAGCTTGATAAGTGGAACCGCTGATGGCGAGTAGTAACGCAATTTCTAAAAACACGACCCCACGTGCAATTAGTCCGAATCGTGATACCGGACGGACGTACCCCATGACGTCCTCGTCGGCCTCAAAATATTTCTCGAACGACGCTTTCCATCCCTTGATGATGTGAGCAATACCCACACCAAGGGGAACGAGAGCGATCAGGTACACCAATAAATTCGAGTGATCCCAAGACAAAAAATGCGCTAGCCAGTCTTTGGTTTGCCCACCGGAATCGCCCGAGCTTTTGATGCCGCTAATGAGTAGGCCCAACGCAAAAAACGCAAGAGCGCCGTTGACCATACCTCCCGCGAACAGGCCTGCGCGAATCACCAAACCTTTGAATTTTTTGCCGTGGTGATCGACATCACGCGTAGCTTGCAGGACGCGCCAAGCCGCAAACGCGAGCAGACCCGCCACCACAAGCCCAACCAGAAAATAGCCGAATGGTTGGCTCAGCAATGCTTCCAGGCTCTTGTGGCTGTCCTTCGGTTTTGTCGAATCTTGTGCTGCGAGCAACGCGAAAATACCGATGATCAAATACAGCAATCCTCGAGCGGCGTAGCCTCCACGAGCGAGTATTACTAGGCTGTGTTGCGCGGACATTCGATGTATTCCCGAGATCTGATACAAGAGCAGACCCCTCTCGCTGGGCAGGGTTCTATATCAAGCGGGTGACTGCGGCGAATTCGTTACCCAAGACGACTGCCGACATAAAACATGAGTGCGGTACGTCCATCGATTTCATGGAGAACCCACTAACGTGGAGGTTTATAGGTATCTAGGCTGTAGAGTTAGGTTTAGTCACCGAGCATCTCGTTGAGCTCTGTATCAGCACGCCCCAAGGATTTCATCGTGATGTTGCCGGCGTCATTTTCACCGACGTGCCAAAGCGCATATTTCGGCAAGTTGAGCCAAGTCGGTGGCTTCGCCGCAACTGGATACGCCGACCGAGTTTCGTAGCTAGCTACACCGTCGATTATCGAAACCAGCGCTATACCGTGTGCCGTAGCGTACTTTATCGCTCCGGATTGAAACCCTGTTGTGGTGAACAGCATTCCTTTATGAGCGCCCACAGATCTCACCTTGTCGTGCAGTACCTGAACCAGCTCCCGCTCGACTGCGTTACGGTATTTTTTGCACTCAATCAGAACGATAAATTCGGCGCCCGCGAAGGCTTGGAATTTTGCCAGCACGTCGATCTGGTAGGTTGAGTCGTAGGCCTCGACCTTCACGTCGTGCTTGACCTCCAGCGATGTCAGTTCACCTCCCTGTTTGAGGATCCATTCTCTAACCAAGAACTCGAATTCAGTGGCGGTAATTTCGAGGTTGGGATTCGCCGTTGGTGGGAACATTCTTTTCCTTATCGTTCAGTCGAACTGGGAGTGTGCGATAGGTGAGCAGGGCTAGGGGTAGCAGCACCTAAGACTGTCGAATCCTCAAAATGGAATCGATGATGGCTTGAGCATTTGCGTCCAGCGCTTCCATGGCCGACATCGCATGAGCGGCGACGCTTCCCACACCATTTTCTGAAAGCCACTTGGTTATTTCTTCTATTGCTGCACCTAGTGCGTGCTGGTTATGCAGCAGCAATGTCAGAGCGTCCGCCGTGGCGATCTTGTAGTTCGAATTATCTGGCATGGCGGTCTTCCTTGGGATGATGCATAGAGCCTAGTTCATCTCATCGCTGACTCAAACGGTGAGGGTAGTCGTATAGGTTTGCCCGATGTTTTGGTAGAGCACGACCTGGGCTGACAGGGGGCCAGAAGGCTGCACTCACTGTCTATGCTTGCCCGCCGTGCTTGGTCTGTGGAGCACGCGATGGGTAATACTTATCTACCCGAGCTTCAGGTTTGCGTACGGAGCCAATATTCCACCTTTTGCAATCTACCAACCTCGGAAAGCTTTGACCTTCCTGTATCTAGAGTCTCAAGCAGTCGCTGTCTCTCCGCACTAGAAGGAAACCAATCATCAATCTCGACGCTGCAGTGGTTGGACTCGCTCAGTGCCCATCTGACGATCATGTCAGCTGCGGCTCTGTAGTGATCAGCCATGAAGAGCCCTCTGCCCTCTACGGCCCAGCCACGCTCCCTGAGCTGCACGGTAACATCAGTGATGCCCGTGTCACCAAAAAAGGCGTCGGTATCTGGGTAGTGAATCCTTGCAAGCGATACTTTGGCGACCCCTGCCTCTCGGTCAAAGTACGACAGGAAGTGCCATCCACCGGTGATACACCCTGGGTGAGGGAAATTGATTGCGGCCTTGCCAGTTATGTAGTGCTGGCGAGAAACGCGTTTGAGATCGAAATCGAAGAGCGGTTGCTTCATGTGACATGCCTCCGTGCACCTGCGCTACCTGATTGCCAAGAGACGCCCTGAAGACGGAAGACTAAGACGCAGCAAGTTTCCATCGGGTACAGCGTCTAAGGTGACTTAGAATCACCGCCATCTGAACTTTACTAGGCACAGCCCCATGGACAAAGACCTGATCTGCCACCAATGCTTGAACGAAGCCTATCTCATTGGGTTGATCAGGCGAACAGGCGTGACTGCGGAGTGCTCGTTCTGCTTAAAAAGGCGTAAGGCTATCCCATTCGAAGATCTGATCAGCATGGTCGACGATGTCCTCCAGAAGTATTGCCATCCTGGAGCGATATACGACCAGTACGATGACAATGGAAAGCGCTCTGAAACAGAGCAGACTGGCGACCCCCTTATCTTCCATGTCGCAGAATTGCTTGGTTTGGATGAGGACGACCCGGTTGCCGAGCGTGTTCTCTGCGACCTCAACGAAAGCTCCCATTACGACATCATGCAAGGAGGTGACGCGAGGTACAGTGATGATGAAAACTATGAGTGGAGAGTGATTCGACCAAGAGAAGCAGATGCTCGATGGCTAAATTTTCAGAACGAAATGAAGCATGGGAATCGATTTTTCAGCGAGCATGCCAAGAGTTTTCTGGACTGGCTGTTTCGAGGGCTTTCATCCTTCAAAAGCCCTGATGGCTCGATGTCCGTTGTGAGAGAGCTTGTCGACGATCAGATCTTTCGTGCCAGGCGCTGTGATTCCGCTTCAGAATACGACTCGATCATTAGCAAGCCTGCCGTAGAGCTCGGCCCACCACCCAAGGAGGTCGCAGGTGCTGGCCGAATGAACCCTAAAGGGTTGGCCGCTTTTTATGGAGCCTTTGACCGAAAAACCTGTGTTGCAGAGCTTCGCCCCCCAGTAGGAGGACGAGTCGTCAGCGGCAAATTCGAACTCACAAGACCCGTCCGCGTCCTGGATTTCATTGCTTTGGATGAAGCCTACGAAGCAAGGCCGTTAAGTGCGTTTGAAGCCAGCTACGAAGAACAAATGGGTAGACGCATCTTCCTGAAGACGCTCCACGCAAAGATTACCGTCCCGGTGCTTCCGAATCAGGAACACGAATACCTAGCTACACAAGTCATGGCGGAGTACCTAGCTACACAATTCGACCCGCCGCTCGACGGTGTGCTGTTCGAATCAGCTCAAGTGCGCAAAGGTACAAACCTGACCCTTTTTAATCATGCCGTGGTGGCTTCACTCGAGCCTAGAACTGCTTTCACGAACCTAGATGATTTGCTTAGCCGCCCCTCATCGCAGACGCCTGCGATTGAGTACGTGCCTGACACGCTGGTAAGGCATAAGGTTTGTCGTGTCAAATTCATAACTGAAGACCTGCAGCGCGATGATGGTCAGCCAGAGTCCGACGAGCATTACGACGACTGGGATGATTACTAAAGGCTATCTAAAGGTTTGCGCACGTAGCCATGCTTCCACTTTTTGCCATCGGCCCACCTCGGAAAGCTTTGACCTTCCTGTATCTAGAATCTCAAGCAATCGCTGTCTTTCCGCTCGAGAAGAAAACCAATCATCAAGCTCGACGCTGCAGTGGATGGACTCGCTCAGCGCCCATCTCACTATCATGTCTGCAGCCGCCCTGTAGTGATCAGCCATGTATAAGCGTCGCCCTTCAGCAGACCAGCCGCGCCCCGCTAGCTGATCAGTGAAGTCAGTGATGCCCTGGTCGCCAAAGTAGCCAGTGGTTTCAGGATAATGGATACCTGCCAACGACACCTTGGCCACGCCGGACTCCCGATCAAAATAGGAAAGGAAATGCCATCCACCTGTGGTGCTTCCTGGATGTGGGAAATTGATGGCGGCTTTCCCTGTTATGTAGTTTTTTCGGGAGACGCGTTTGAGGTCAAAGTCGAACAGTGGTTGGGGCATGTAGTCCTTCCTCGTCTCGCGTACTCCCACTTGATGTCGCTGGGAGCCACCATGGAGGCTTTTTCCTACAAAACTGCCAGAGCATGCCGCACTTCTCGCTTGGATATTGTTACAGAAGGGGGCGCTATATAAACAAGCATAACGCAATCGCTGGAGGTTCATAAAAGCCACCTTGATAACGGTGGCTTTTCCCACATGGCTGTACTCACGGCGTGAGCTTAATCCCACGTTGCTGGGATAAGGCCGTCGCCTTTTGTACTCCAAGCGGCTACTGAGTGTGTGTGCTCTATGTCACCCCAGATTTCCTCCCCTGCATGCTCAAGTACGATAATTTGGAGGTTGGCATTCGTCCGAGAGATTGCCTCTCCAAGTACCTCGAAAATTCGTCTCGTGGCCTGCAGGTCTTCGATTCTGTGCCTACGCAACACGGCCATGTCCAAGTCCAGTGCATTGCCCCCAAGATCGCTGCTCGGGAAATACACTTGGCTAGGCTGGTCTATTACCAGAAAGCTCAAGGTGGGCAGATGTAGATTTTCTTTCTGAAGCAAAAACTCATGGATGCCGAGAAACGCAGCCACGTGATATCCCATCCAGTTAGCCCCGCTACCGACTTCCCAAAGGTAGTCAAACTGATCGAATTCCTTGTCGAATCGGATGGTCAATTCTTTCTGATCCAACCTGAGAACTGAGTTAGCCGCACCTTCGAGGGCGCCAAACTGATCTGCGTAATGTTCAATGAGTTCGGTAAGCTTGGCATCTACCTCGCGTTCTCTAGCAGCGCGGTTACCGCCGGCCATCAGTCTGTTGAAATCGCTGATCTTTTTGCTTTCGGCCTTCATGCGTTGGGCAATCGCCTCGTCTGCTGATGTATGGCCGATCTTCTTGAGTACCTCAGAAATTTTTCCAGCAACATAATAGATATCACCAATTACGCTACGTAGCCTTTCGTCCTCCGCCAAAATTGCGTTTTTGTCAGCGCGATAGGTATGAAGCGTCTTCTCCTCCTTTGCCAGATTTCGTTTAAGGTTGGATATCCTGCTATCAAAAGCAGGATTCTGTTCCAATATCTCAGCCACGCGCGTGATTTTGTTGACCTTCGTTTCAAGGTTGGTGATCACCGTGCTCATCGTGTCCGATGTGGATCCGCAGGCAACGCATTGGCCCTCATCCCGAAGACTTTTTTTCAGCCAATCCAAGCCGACGACATGGCTCTTTTCTTCATTCACCGCTTTGACGAACTGCTGGCTACTCTGGGCCAAGCTGCTGTAGCCACTGATCTCCTCCCCTAGCTCGTCTACCAGTCGCTGCTGTGCAGTTTCCTTGGCGACAGCAGCATCAAATCGTTCGTTGATATGTAGGCGCTTTGGCGCAATCAGTGTTTGTTCCAGCCGCTTGTTTCGGTATGCATCCATGACCGATTTTAGCTTCGCGACTTTGATGTCTAGATCGTCAGGTATGTCGGCTTCGAGTAGACCGATTTCGATACATCTGTCGATCATCCGGTTTACCTCATGACGCCAGTGAAGCTTTGCTTTCTCGACAACCTTGAGTTCTTTTTCGAGACCATCCAGCTCTTTTTGCGCGTCGTCCCGTCTGCGTTCATTTATAACGTATTGCGCATCTACAATCCCTAGAGCGTAAGGCATTGCCCTAGTCAGCTTTTGACGGTGGATCCAGGTGTCTGCTTTGAAAAATAGCGTGTTTGGATTGGCCACAATGTGTTGTGGCAAAAAGTTGAAAGCGGCCAAGTCCCTGAAAGAAGTTCGGGCATCAAGCTTGCCTGGTTTTTCTGCATCAGAATGCGGAAGGTCGCTCACGCCTATCAAGTTGTTGAACTTATCCTTGAAAGTCGACCTATTGGTTTTGGTAGGCACAATCTCTGGGATCGAGCCAGGGAACGTTTCAAAGTAGTAGTCGTTCGAAGGGGTACTATCTATTGGGCCTTTGCGGGCGATTATCCAGCTTTCCCCTCGCAAAGTTACCTTCACCCCAAACCACATGACCTTGTCTCGAATCGTGCCGATGGGGATCTGGCACTTGGTTGCCCCCATCGCGTAATCGATGATATGAAGAACGGATGATTTACCTGTTCGACTCAGCCCGTGAATAATATTTATTTTTCCTGGCTTGAATTGGATCTCTTGAATCTCGTTGTTCTGATTTTTTGGCCAGAGAATAATTGAGTCAATTTGAAATTTCATTGGGAATACCGAACAGAAGCTTCAGGAGGGTAGGGGTATCAACACTTGCGTACCAATTGGCCAGACGGTTGACTGTCATCACCATCTCTTTGGGCAGAGCAGACTTTGTTCCACGCGGCCAGCGATCAATTTTGTTGCTGAAGACCGGTAGTTCATCTTTGCGATGAGCCACTGCCAACAGATTGGTCGAAACTGCGAGGTTCAAGCCCTGCAGAGCTACTGGCGCCCGAGATGCGACGCGTTGCTCCAAGTCAACCTTAAGACCTGGTGCCTCTCTAAAAACCTTGTCTAGCCTGGTTTTAGCATTCCTTGAACACAAGGCTTCCCGGGAAGCCTCATCCCAGACAAATGGTAAAACCAGTTTGAGTTTCAACATGTCCAGCGGGTGCTCGGAAGCTTCCAGTTCGTATTGCTGTACGAATACGGTCAATAAGAAGCACGCCAGCGCGGTGTTGTGGATTACATAGGTATCCAAATATGGCCCGCTCACTTACTTTCACCTTTGACCTGATGCCAGAGAATCGGGTGATCTGTACCGTCATCATTTGCTTGATGGTGATAAGTACCTAGGTAAAGGTAACGATGGTCTGACTTCAAACGGCCAATCTCTATGGTGAATTTTTCTGGAGTGGTCGTACTGATGTAGATCTGCTTGTGATCGTCACCGGAGAAATCTTCGAAAGGAATGCCTTTCAGGTTTGAATACGCTTCGCGAAGACTGTCCCACCTCCCATGAAGTGTGTTCTCAAGCTCACTAAAGTGCTCCGGGAGTACCTTACCTTTGAGTAAAAGTCTCGACCGCTCGGCATACCCAGCCCAGTAATGTCCAAGCTCCTTTTCGATGGTTCGCTCCATTAGCCCCAATTCTTTGAGCTGGAAAATGAAAGGCAGATTCAATTCTTGATTGAGCGCTATCAGCTCGCGATATTCGGTTTCGTCCTGACTTCGCGCAGTCCAAGCTTCGCTGAGGAATTTTTCGAAAAGGAGCTGCTTGCGGTTGAAGAGTGGCAGGGATGTAGTCCAGAAGGGCTCCCTACGTCTCCATGTCTCACGCGCCATGTTGAAAAGGTGGCCCGTGAGACTGTCCAATATTACTTTCTTATGCTCGTCCAGACCCTCTGGCAGTTGCAGTGCGGCGTACATCGCATCGGTTATCGAAGCAGATTCATGCTTGTGAATGACCTCGAAACGACCGACAACATAGGCGATTGATTCATCGTCAAACGCAGTAACCTTTGCTGCAATTTCAGCGGTAGCACCATCCATGGTGAGTGCGTGAGTACGAAGGGTTTTAATAGCGTGCGCTACGTCTGTTGGGGATGACGCTGCTGACAACAGATGAACGAGGCTGTTGCTTCCGACCACTCCGTTGGTCACTAGAATAAAGTTGATCTGCTCATGAGTTGCTTGGGACTGCTCGAGCTTCTCAAGCCAGTTTTTGAATGTGTTCCACAGATTTTTGCTGCTGTCTTGCAACGGATTTTTCCCAGAGAGCGTGAGTTTGTCTTGCTCTTGGATTGAAATAGTTCCAGTTGCTGTAGGAATCACTTCCTCGACGTCATCCGTTGTTTCTATTCCGAAGAGCGCATCCCTATGTGAGCTGTGAAAGATTCTATAAAGCGCACGCTCGAACTGGTAGCCATACCCAGCGATGCTTGCACTGGCTTCTGTGTTGTCCATGTGTCCTTCTCTCGGATAATCGCACTGGGCGTCCATGTCGCGCCGGATAGACGAAGCTTAGGCCGCGTTGATGCACGAATTTACCGCGAATAATGGCAGTGGGCCACGCTGGCTTTGTGAGATATTGACAAAAAGATGATTAACTGTGTTTTTGTACAGTTATTTCCAGTGCCGCTTTTTTTAAAGCGCTCCTTGCAGTTGCTCGTAGAACGCGACTTCGCCGGGGATGGAGATATAACTTGCGTCCGGGAAGGGGGGAGGGCATGCCGCTTCGCGGCCAGGCTGTCGTAAACGGAGTCTCCGCGGTTCGCATCGTCTCGGCCGCTTTCGAGCTGATATCCTTCACGCCTTCGGCCTTCCTGGCCGGCGCGCTCCGCTTGCTACGAAAGCCCTTTAAAAAAGGGCTTGTTATAATCTGCGAAAGAATAATCAGTGCCTTAAGGCTTTGAAGTGTCGCCCTCTTGCGCTCCCCACATCAATCTGTGGGCTTGAAAGTTTGGATGGAAAAACACCTTGTAGAATATATTTCTTTTTTCTGCAGCAAATACTCCGTCGCGGATCGTATCGAATTTTGGATGTGATGCTTTTTGTTTGTCAAAATCAAAGTCCGCTAAGGTTCCGGCAATGTAGTCAGGAACTCTAACGAAGCTATCGTAAGCGAGTTCTCCTACGGCTTCGGGCTTTGTTAAAACTAATTTTCCTTTAGGATCTACGTCGCTGTTTACACAAAGAGTATGGTAAAGGTTGCTGACTTGCTCAAGCATGTAGTCGCCTATAAATTTATGCTTGAACGTAAGCATGCTGTCACGGTCTGACAGCCAGGCTATAATTTCAACATTGGCCCTTTCGCTTACTTCTGTAAGGAAGTAAGCAGCTAGGCTTGCGATAATCTCAATGTCTCGGAGTAAGCGTAAATTTAATTTTGAGGACTTGACCAGTTGCTTGAGCTGCTTTAGCTCTTTGATGGTTTTTTTATATCTCTGTTCTGCATTTGGTGTTGACGTGCACCAGTATTCAAACATGCCAATCATGGCATCAATTCGGCTTATGTGATAGAGCTTTTCATCACTGTGCATTCTGCGCTCACGGTCTAGTATCAAGGTGATATTGAAGACCGGCCCTTCTTTAAGGAATGAAATGAACGTGTCGTTAACTGACCTTACTTTTTTAAGGTCTGATGGAGCCATTATGTTTATACACTCTGACATTGTCTCAAAGGATGCTAGGTGCGGGAAGAGAGAGAAAGTTACTACATCGCTATTTTTTTTGGAGTCATAAAAGGCATAGTCTGACGATAGAATCCACTTTTTAGTGTCTTTATGTTCTTTTATGAAATCGTCAAGAAGTTTTGCGCCGCTTTGCAAGAAGCTATTGTTAAAGTGGGTAATGGACTCATGTATGCCGAATCCAAGCAAGGGCTGGTCAGGATTGACTTCTTCAAGAGAGTGCGGCTTCATAAATTTTGAAAAATCCATTGCTATCCCGGTCTGGCGTAAAAATTTTGGATGGTTAAGCCCATTTTATGTTGGCAAAAAAACTTTATTTTGTGATGGTACGTAAAAACTGGGTAGTCAGTCCTCGCACCCTTGCGGCTGATCACATTGGGCCACCGACCATACCATCTCCATTGGATCTTCAGATCGTCTTGCTCGTTATTGTCCACCTCGTAGCCCTGTCCGTCACGCCTAGCGTCTTCAAAGATCATCCTCTGCCTAGAGGTTGAAATACTTAGTTGTTGTGTGGAATGAAGTCTCGGTGAAGCGTTGCCCATTCCGCATGCTGAAAGCTTGAAGAATCCGCTGATCTTCAACCGACAAGCTACACATTCGAACGAGGAGGGCAGCATGCCTTGACGTTGAATCACCTCGTCATCTCCGATTGACGTGTCGACGGTTCCAATTGGGTCACCGTTCAGCAGCCCAGGGGAGAGACAAGCTGGGCATTCCTCTCTGTGACCGGATTGCATGTCATCGTTGTCCTCACGGACGTCCACTGATCGAAAGCGGAGCGCGCAGGCGCGCGGATGGAAGCCCGGAGGGCCAAGACGCGGCGGTTCAGCGGCTTGGTTCACAACATCCGGCCCCCGCTAGGGAGCGCCCTCAGCTCCCCAAGCTGTTTAAAGGCGTTTTAGCATCCGTTCTAGAGTTTGATGCTCCCACGTGCTAAGCAGAGTTACAGAGTCAGCGCCGAATCGATCACCCGAGTCGATGAACAATTCCATCCACGTGGGCTCACGCACGCTTCGCAGTAATCGAGATCATCACTGTCGTTGAAGATCGTAATGCTCCATCCCTCGATATCGACCATGAATATGCCGGCATAGAGCTCGTCCCACGTCTGCGGGCTTGCTCTAACTATCACGCGCCGGCCAAGCGCGACTTCGCGTAATACCTGGCCCACCTCCCTTGCTGTGAGCGCGGCATAGATTCCTCAGGGTAATCAGTTAAAGTCATAGAAGAGTTCAGTCAGGCTTGATCATCTGTCGAAGGTACACCGGCAGGCGTGAACCAGGTGCCCACAGGGGAGGGGAGATGAAGGTATTTTTGGACTGCGAGTTCACTCGGCTTAACCGCGACACGAAGCTGATTTCACTGGCACTTGTGTCCGAGGCTGGCCACGAATTCTATGTCGAGCTCACAGATACCTACCATGTGGCAGATTGCAGCGATTTTGTAATCCAAAACGTCCTGCCTCAGCTCAACCTACCTGAACATGGGCAACCCTTGGTCGAAGCTCAAACCTCACTGCTCGCTTTCCTGGGCAGCCTTGAAGGCCCGCTCGAGATCTGCTCGGACGCCCCGGATTGGGACTGGGATCTCTTCTGCCAATTGGCCTACGTAAATCATCGTTGGCCTGCTAACGTTGCCAATAGTCCAACCAACCTGATCCTGCTATTCAGGCATTTCGAAGCGGATGATATCGGCAACGTGACGCTTCCGGAGCTTCCCCATCACGCGCTGCTGGATGCTCGCCTCTTAGCCGATCTTTATCGTCGACTGACTGCCGGTTCCAATCGAGGCACTGAACATGGCTGATGATCTTCGTACGCGTGAGTCTGTCAGGCGCAAAGCGCTCTGGACACTTTCGCACCTGGTGCCGGGCGACCCACAAGCAGCCGCTATTTTGAATGTGCTTGATGACATTGAAGACCAAGAGCGCGTCGACTTAAACCAGAATCATCCACGCCTCGATATTGATGCTGTCCGCAAAGCAGTCCTGATTGAGCGCCACAGTTCCGGTATCACTATTGTGCGCGAGGCCGGTATTACCCAGCCATGGCGTGAGCGTTTTCTGCAAGCGAGCATCGGGTCGACGCGCCTTGTCGATGGCCCGTAGGCCCATGATTGGGAGAAATTTCTCACTCAATGGCAGGCTGAAATGCTGCACTTGGATGCTCACATGTCTGCTAGTGGAGCACACCAGCCGTAAGCATCTGGGGCACCTCCGATTGGCTTGAGGTTGATGGACTGATCGTCGCATCTCGGGTCACCAATTTCCCAAACGACCTGGCATGCATGTCGCCAAGGTAATCGGAGGTAAAGCAGCTGCGTGGGCAGCCAGCCGTGCCTTTCACTACCTGCCAGGGCGCTACCTTTCAAGCCGCACACGAAGCCTGCGAGCGCGCTCTCGAAAGGCCTTTTCACCACCTTCAAGGATTTCACACACTGCTTTTCGTATGGCCGCATTTTCTAACCCCCCTGACTGATAGTAGATGGGTGGAAGGCCGCCAGGTTGGTGGGGGCCGGCAGTCGCAATGATGATTTGATCTGCGTCGGTATTGATCACAAGGTTTGCGTTGTGCGTGACCATGATGACCTGGCGCTTGGATTTGGCGGCTATGAACAATGATACCAACTCGTCGAAGACAGACTTTGGGTCGAGATTTTCTTCAGGCTGGTCGATAATCAGGGGGCGGTCATCAGAATCGTCCAGCGCTAGATATAGTAGGAGCAGGACAATCCCGCGCGTGCCAGGCGATAGCTTCTGAATGTCTACACCGTCATAGGAAATCTCATATCGCACAGTCAGGTGGTCGGTGCTGAACAGCCAGTGAGCCATCTGTTTTGACCAAGCCCGATATTTCTCATGATCGCTGGCCGCATAAGGCGCGTGCTCCAACAGTGACTGTTGATATCGAGCTAGGAATGCTGACATAGCTCCTTGGACTTCTGCTGCCGTGCCGGTCTCCCACACTGATTTTAACGATTGGGTGGCGGCTTGGGTCAGTGCACCGCGACCGTAGAAGGGGCCAGCTTTTCGTCGATCCAGTAGCAGCTCTTCAGCAGTTGCCCCCCAAGCATTCACGTCAGCAATTCGCCGGACGTCAAAGCTCAGTTTTTTGAGCGTGCCAGATGACGCACCAAGTCGGGCCATTAACGGAACGTAGAGATTCGCAAGTTCTCGCTGCTCGCTAATGATGGCATCAAAGACTCGACCGTAGGTTCTTTCGCGCTCAGCCTGAAGTAGTTTGCGACGCTCCAGGGCCCCTTGGGCATCGATCAATCTGGTTTGCAGTGTGGCCAAGGATGCGTTTTCGATGCCGATGCGCTTTGTCAGGGCAGCGTACTGGTCGCGGATCAGCTTGTCGGCGCTGAAGAGCGCCTCCAGACGGGTCATCTCAGCACTGATCAATGCGAGCGGAACATTCTCCAGCGGGACGTCCTGCCCAATCAGCTCCACTTGCGGGTCTGCATGCGTCACAGGTACACCCGAAAGCTTGGAGATGTGCTCATCTGCCCACACGAGATAGCCCTTCAGATTGGTGTCCACATCTCCATGGTATTCCAGTAGAAACTCAGCCCACTGGTTGGCATCAAGTCCAGCGTTGAAGTGCCTCGACTGCGATTGACGAAGCATTTCAGGCGCCTGGGTGTTGCGCATGCTTTGCACTTCATCTTGAAGGGAAACGAAGGTGCGACGTTGGGCGCTAAATGACTGAATTTGAGTTCGTAGGTGCTGAGCGGCCAGGGCCAGTTGAGAGTGTCTTGCAACCTGCGCCTCGGTTCCTTTTACCACGAGCTTGGCAAGGTCAGCGTTGTAGCCAGCTATCAACGTCTTCTTTTGTTCCACCTGAGTTGTCAGAGCGGGCACAAGGTGCTCTTTTTCATATTCTGAACCGATGCGATTTGAGATATCTGAAATCGCAGCCGCCTCTCTCGCTCTGGCCTGTTGGAATCGGGCCGTTTGTTGCTCGCGAAACTCAGCGAAATTGACCGCGCCATCTTGATCATCTTGCGTGTGCGATTCGAAGATTACCCGCTCGATTTCTTCAATTAGGCCATCGGAAACGCCTTGGGCAGAGCAAAGCTCCTCCACGAATTGTTGAGACAGATAACGAGCACGTGGGAAGGATAGGTGGCCATAGGCATCTCGCCCATCCAGGTATCTTTTACCTGTCGCGCCACCACCCCAAGTCAACGTGGTGGACGCATCGCCCAAAAGGCCTTTGGCTCGAGTGAGGAACGAGGGGCTGATCCCGTTGCCGCCATCGGTGCCGATGTCCAAAACTGCGTCGCATCCAGCGGCAATGATGTCCGCGAGCGCAGTCTTGCCTGAACCTCGAGCTCCGATGATGGCCACCAGCCCTGGATTTAGAGGGATACTGGGCGTGGCTGCCCAAGAGGCATCCCCGATATTGAGGTGGGATATCACTTGCGAGGGCATGGCTGAGCTGGGCGGCTGATCGCCGATGTAGGCACGCCCGTCTGGATCGATGCATGCTTGACGTAACGCGTCGAATTCCAAGCCTCCTTTTATCCAAGAAAACCGGTTCTCGACAGGCTGTCCGACCGATGCTTGGGAATGGGCGTCGCTGCCATGAAGGCAAGGCTTGCAGCCGTCGTACCGAGCATTCAGCTCTTCAATGGACACCGTTCGTTGGCCTAACCAGAATTCTCGCTGAGCGGCATTGCTTGAGAAGATGATGTGCGCAAATTTCTCAATCTCCTGACGCACTGTGGTGTCGGCTGCCATCCTCAACCCCGATGTCCCGTCACCGGAGCCTCCCGCGACCGCGACTAGGATGTTTTCTCTGGCCCACTCACTCTCCTGCATCACTTCGCGTAATTGGGAAAAGTTGACTTTGAATTGGGTTGCTCCGGTCTGCAGCGCGACGTTGTCGTCGGTAATCGTGGCATCAGTTTTTCGGCCAAGCCGGATCAGTTCTTCACGTGTGCAATCGTATCGGTCTTTGTGTGCAGCAAATTGAAGTCGTTTAAGAAGCCTTTTGAGTTCGATCAAGTGGTCGGGATCTTCATTGCTGACCAGTAGATGGATGTTTACGTACCCTGACTTTGCTGCCACGTCGAGGCGCAGTTCAATATTAGGGAAAAGCAGCTGAACGTTAGGTAGCCGGCCCGCCACCTTGTGTGCAAGCAGTTGCTCATATGCGTCGGTGACGTAGTAGTCGGTGACAGCGATAGCCTCTATGGTTGGAGTCGATCTTTCGAGCCTAGCGAGATACTCTTCCCAAGGATCGCGCGCTCCATACTGATCATTCAGCACGGTACCAGGTGTATGGATGTGCGGCTCCCATCGGTGCCATTGTGAGCCTCGACTATTCATTGAGCATCCTCATGCTTATCCATCTCCATTTTGGGCTGGAATATCACGCAGAAACGCTACTCACCGCACCTTTTTGGCATGAGCCGGCTTGGGGAGCACATGCTGTTTTACCATCGTTGATCTTAGCTATTCAGGGCGTCTTCGCCACCGTTGGTGGACGACAAACTCATGGCTTCGGGTTAGCTGGGCGAGCTCTGAGATAAGTTCTCCGATATGTGAACGCGCAACCACTGGTTGCGTACGAAGAAGAGACCAATCTGTCTGACACAGATCCTTCAAGAAAGGTGTGATGGGCACTACTATTGCCGAATTGGCGCTAAATTGACGTACATCATTGGCGCACATGGAAGTGCTCTACTGCATGGGTGGAGCTATTACTAAGGAGCTGTTAATGCCTTCCCTATTGAAAAAATATTGCACGTATTCGGCTTTTATTGTTGCAGCAGGCGTAGTTGGTTTTTTGAGCGATATAGGTGGTGCGCTGGAAAACGTCAAAAAGCTATTTGGGCAGGATGATCCCTTGGTTCTGGTAACCGCCCGACTTTCTCCTTTGGCTAGAGATCCTAGAATTCGGAATGGGAGAGATCAAGCGTCACTCAGCTTAGAGGTCAGAAACTACGGCAAAGAAATGGTGATGCTGACTTCCGCTGACTTGGAAGTGGTGCATGCCAACGGAGCAAAGGTGGGTAAGGGAGGGATCTTTGGTAGGTGCGTACTGAAGGCGGTCGACAATGAAAACACTCCCCAGACAATCGCGCCCGGCAAATCGACTAGGCTGGCGATTAGCCGAACCGTCGACCTGCCTGGTGTGTCGAAATTCCTAAGTGATGAAAAGCTGCGGTCGGTATTCGTTCACACCATCGACGGTCAGCCCTATTCGATTGCCGAATCAATTTATGTGGATGAGCTGAACCAGTTTTTCTCTGATACCTATGGTCGAGATGCAGCATTGAAGGTCACTTTGTATTCGACTCAATCCGGTGACAAGCATATCTTTGTTCTCCCACTGGCAAGAGGCAAAGACCTTTTCGCAAAGGACGGAAGTTTGCAACATGACTGGTTTATTGCAAACTGGAAAAACTGGGACAAGCATCCCATTGCGCAAACATCAGCATGTGACGCTATCGTGAGTCATGATTGGTGAAGTATCCGTACCGCCGGAGAAGAGACAGTCCCTCACGACAGCCTACGTACCCGTGCTTCAACGCACGAGACTTTCATAACGTATTGGACTAGGGCCGTCTTTGTCTTAAGCCATCACCCCCAGTTTTCTCTGCTCCGCAAACATGTAGGCATATTCGCAATCCTGGAATTGATCTCACCGATGAGTGCGGCAGTCGCCCTTGGATGGCCACGCTGCTGGCTTTGCAGATTGAGATAACGCAAAATGGCCAGTAATTAGCCACTCTCGCATAGCACATAGCTTTCTCGCTGTAGGCTGTTTGAAATGAGCATGCCTGTCGTACGTAGAATGGCTTGCGCGGTGTTGCTCACGTCTGCGGTTCCTCTGTCGACGATTTTGTGCGAATGAAAAGGATGTATTTGGTAAATGAAATGGATGTCAGCGTTACTGCTTTGCTTCATGTCGGCCTTTTGTTTGTCCTCTGTTTACGGCGCGAATCTGGTCTCAATTTTCGACCAAGAGCATGAAGTGTTCCACTGGCCACTTCCTTACGAGGGTGATGTCACCCTTCATCAATCAGGCGAATACCAGATTGTGGCGGTGTACATCCCAAACGATACTTCCACTCTCTCCGTTCATAAAATCGAGAAAAAGGGAACCGCAGAATCCCTTTACGTCCCGTTGGTGAAGAAGAACACCTTGGTGATCGCGAGTGGCGGTTTCTTTGGTTTCAAGTTAAACGGGAAAGAGCAGCCACTGGGCCTGGTTCGCTCCAATGGTAAGCGCTTGGTTAACCTGATTCCGTGGGATCACGGCGGTGTGCTGGTGTCTGACCAGAACGGACACGCGAAAGTCATACCAGCGTCAAACAGAAACCAAGCTGGTGCCTGGTCAGACGCCCTTCAGTCCAAACCCATCATCATCAACAGCGGCAAAGTCGACGTCGCCAAAAATCTGCGCGACGCAGAGTTCAATCGAGTGGCGATTGGCTTCACCCGCGAGGGAGATATCCTTCTTGTGGGGACATTTCAAACTTTCGGGCAAGCTGCCACGTTGGTCGATTTTGCAGAGGTCTACAAAAGGATCGCTGAAGATCGTGGCCTGCAGATTCTCCGAGCATTGGCTATGGATGGTGGGGCGGGTGCTCAAATCACTCTTCCAACGCTCAAGCGCAGATTCGGCGATACCGGACGCTCATATTTCCCCAACGCGATGAGGATTGACTCGAAGCTGGGTGGGATCAACTAGCATGCAGTGGATAAAAAAGGCTTGGGCAGGCCTATCGAAGACTGCGAAGTGGCTTGTGTTGGGCGTGCCAACCGCTACGGCAGCTATAACGGCGGCTGTACCCGTAATCGAACAAACGTCGAGCCTATGGAAGAGGGCTGAGGCCCGAGTAGAGATCATCGCCCCGGAGTCCGTACATGTCGGGGACGAATTCCCCGTCGACGTGCGTGTAGATTCTGTAGGTTCGGCAAAATCTATACCTGCTGGCACTGTTGAAATTCGTACCGATCAGAAGTACATCAAATTCACCCCCTCACCGACGTTGGGTGTTCCTGCGATTGACGGCTCGACCCTGGTGCCTCTGACCACCAAGGTGAAGGCTCTCAAGGTGTCGGATGAGCCGGTGAGCCTCGTTGCTTACTATAGGTCTGGAGATGTCGAGGCGACTTCGGCGATTCGGAAGATCATGATCATCCCAGCGCTGGTGATGAATTATCCTCACTTCAATAAAAGCGACACGAACCGCGTGGATTTGTCCGGTGAGTGGAACATCGACTTTGGCGGCCAATCAGGAACGATGAATATCCGACAGGCAACCAACAGCAAGATATCCGGAACGTTCCGTTTGCCAGGTTACAAATGGAGTGCCGGTAGTGTTGAGGGTTACAAGGATGGTTCGACTTTCCGGGTCGTGTTTGTCCTCCCCAAATCCAAGCCTGAGCAGACGCTGCGGGTCGCTGGTGACTTCAGGCCAAATCCGCAAAATGCCTACATTGAGATTGTCGGCTGCGCTTACCATCTCAAGAAGTCCGGGAAGAGACACGCCAGCGTTGGTGGAGAAGGAGTGGATTGCACCAAACAAGTCTTCTTTGACCAGTGGGAAGTGGTGCAGGTGGCGCATTTCAACGCCAGCGCAAAATTTGTACCTGAGTGAGTGCTCGCCAGCTAACCCCTAGGCCGGCTTCATGACTCTGCAGCACCTAGCGTATGATCTTGATGCTACCTCTTAACCAGGTCTCTATACCGCTCTCGGGCATCAAGGATCTGATCTCTGAGCTCTTCGGGGTCAATGCGCATGCCACCGCGAGGCGTGACCTGAAGCGTCTTTAAGCGGTTCGCAGCCTTGATGAATTCCCGTTCCTCTGCCTGAACCCACTCTGGGCGCTTGTCTTTCCAAAATAGCCAACCCATTTGCCCGGCCTCGTCTTTGATCGGATGCCAGCAGTATGTGGGAGCTGGAGGCAATGTCCAAGCAAGGAAGTGACCTCGGCTAGTATCCAAGCGGAGCGGGCTGGCCAGGATGGTCGAAGAGCGTAAGGATGGAAGCCCGAAGGGCCGAGACCCAGCTTAGCGGGGCTCGGTTTACGACAGCCGCTCCCGAAGGGATACGCCCGACCGCCTTGATTAAAAGGTTACCGAATAGCTCGTTGATCAAATGACCGAGGCACTACTCCCTGCGCGCAAAGATCGTATGTTCTGCGCAATGCCAGCTCGTCACCAGACGACACCCGGACATGGGTAAAGATCGTCGACAGAAAGCGTTTCCTTTCGCTGTTGCCGAGCTCAGACCAAATCCTCGGTTGTCCTTGCACATCTGGGACTGCAAGGCGGTCGAGGAAATACTCTTCCAGGCTGTGCAGACGCTGCTGGCCATCAATCAAAATTTCACTGTTTCCGGCCAATGCCCTGCCAGCGCTCAGCGGCTCGTACCAGTCGTTTGTCAGGTAGCTCCCCAGGTCTGCCCCTGACCAAACAGCGGTGATGAAACGAGCCTTCTGGCCTAGGCTCCACTCCACGCCTCGCGCCCAGGTTGGAACGGGCATGCCCATAACGAATCGCGCCGCCCACGGAAACTGCTCTCGAGCGGAGGAGGGGTCTACGAGATACTTTTCCCACAGGCCCACTAAGACCTCGAGGGGGCAATGACTGACGGTCGTGGGCAGAACACGCTGCGGCATACGGATGTGCAGGTCTGATGTTCCGCCGTCAGAGTAGCGTTTAAAAAAGGAAGTCATGGTTTTCCTGGGTAGCTCAGGTTGGTCGAAGTATTCGTGTAAGTACGGGCGCATCGCCAGGCGTCGACCGTTTCGATGATCAACAGATCTCGTGCGATGGAAATCTTGATCTGGTCGCTATCGACCAAGGCTTGTGCGTAACCCTCGGCATAGGCCGCCGATTTGTTGAATTCGGCTGTGCAGGTTGACGATTCGATGTAGCTGATCAGCCGCTCCCATCTGCGCCGTTGGCGGTTGCCGAGAATCGTGCAGGGGAACGAAAAGGCGCCGCTCAGGCGCTGGGCGAAGTCATTTGTAGAGAGGGTCACAGCCGTCGCTCAAAAAGGGTACTTACTCATCACAAACGGTTGGTTTCGGAAAACCTTGAGCCTGAAGTGATTTTTTTTGAAGAGATACAGGTTTGCCCAAGCGCGGCAGCTGGTACTGATGTGTTGGAGGACTGTCACATCAGGCAAGCGGAGCGGGCAGGCACGAAGATGGAAGCCCGGAGGGGCAAGATAGCCATTGAAAATGGCTGGCTTGATTCACGACATCTGGCCCAAAGGGCGTACCAAATGCCGGTCTGCATGAATAAACTGCCTGACTGAATTTTGCATGCAGTCATGCATTACTCAACACCCTGTTCCAGTCCCGTTTATTCAGCTCGCTGCAGGCATATGGTGCGCCACCGAATACACGTCCGGATACCTTCGCCATGGTGGTCTCAGTGGTGCATTGAACAGGTGTCTCGTCCTCGTCAATCAGCACCACCTTGGCACCATTCAACAACGCACGACCAGCCACGACATCAGGAACGCTGGGGGTGATTTTATATCGGCATAGTCTTGGAAGATGTGCATGCAATCCCGTACAATATTGCTTAAAAGCTCAACTCTCTTTTGATACGCCTCTGACGCTTCTGCACCAATTCTGCGCAAGTCATTTTTTCGAAATTTGGCTCGTTCATAGCCCTAGTTCCTCCTCAAGTCTCATGCCGCGCATCAGGCGCTCGTCTGCAAAGATTTCCATGGCTTTTCGTCTAACAGCTTCGGAAATTTCAGTAACGGTTCGTCCGCTTTCAACTGTTTCACGCTGAAAGTCGGTAGCGCACTCCATAACTCGGATGTAGTTATACTCTCCATATTTCTTGAGCGCGACATGGAAAGGGTTACTAGGATCGAAATTTTCAAGCGCTTTAGCAATAGCAGATTTTAAACTCATGAATACTGCCTGGAATAAAGTAAGATAAGAACAGTCTCACATAAATCTAAGAAAACTAATGTCGAAACTCTCGATAGCCGTGGTGTACGCGAAACCTTTCCACCTATTGCAGTCATCATGGCGTCGATAGGTGGAATGTCTATAGATGAAAGGGTGAAGGACTAACGCGGCTTCAGTCGCCGCCAAGTTAAGCGTGATCAGATGAGGTCAATTAATCACTAGGAACTTCGGCCAGTCTTTCTCAGCATTGAAACGAAGCTTCATTATCATGCGCTGTAGGAACCCAATGTGACTGTCGCGCTTGAGATCCGCAAAGACAAAGCCAGGACTGCTCAGGCCGTCAAAAGCGATATGTACGTTGTCTAAATGCAATGTGCCGATATGAATGGTTTTGCAGTCAGCGTCGTCACCCGCGACTTTGTAAAATGTCATATCGTGGGCAGTTACGTAACGCATCTCTTGTTCGCTGAATTCAGTTTTCATTCCGGCGAATAGATTTGCGTGGTTCCTCGTGCCCGACGTCCTCACTTCGCATAGGCCCCCGTGTGGATCTTCACCACCCAGCAACTTCAGGTCAACGCCATAGCGTTTAAGTGTTTCGATTCCCTCACCGGTGAATTTGATGCGCAAACCGGATTTGGACACCTCATCGACTCTATCGTATACAAAACCCTTGTCGATTATTTCTACGCGAACTCGAGCATTCAGAGGCTCCAGCTGGACAAAACCATTCTTTTGAGCAGCTACATAGACATTGCCGGTAAACGTGTCTGCAAACGGCGAGCGGACAAATCCAAAGAAAACTTCCCCCACAAGCCAGAATACTGCTAGGAATGCACAAGCTTGAGCAAATGTTTTACGCCGCAGCATTTGCAATTTCCATGTCATCCTGACGCTCATAGAAAGGAGGCTCGACATTCAACAGCGCCGCAGCCAGCAGGATCACCCCAACATTTTCCCAGATCATCTCTCCCAAGAAAGGCAGAAGCGTGCTTGAGCCCGGCAAGATGGTTGCCAAAATTGCTACTGGATAAGCAAGTATCGATGCTAGCAAGTGAGGTAAGTACCAACCCTGAAGAAAACCAAGTGCCTGTGCCGCTGTTTCCGGTAGTGTCTGAAGCTCTGTTGCAGATGCCAATACGAATGCGGGAGTAACCAGGCACAACATGAACACTCCCCACATTGTTCTATAAACCTTCATATCAATCCATAATTGTTTAGTTGCATCAATGCTACCGGCGCTAAACTAGCGATGAAAAGCGTTTTTACTCAGCAGTTACATACCCAATTGTCGTTTTTCTAATAACTCCCAAACTCTCTGCGTTTCTGAAAATCTCCCCGGCCCGGAGGTTCCCGATTCTAACGTTTTTCGCGAATTCCTTGAGCCTAACCGGCGCACCGGGTTCCAAGGTTTTTGCGTGGACAACGAGCGTTTTCAGGATTTCTGCATTCGAATCAGGAAGCGTTTCTGAAGTTTTTGAGGGTTTTGGCGTTTCTGACGCCTCCGCTGGCAGCGTTGTCGCATCCAATACAGGCTCGTTGCTACCATCTGAGGCTGCAGCATTAGAGCCCCGAACACTAGCCAAAATCAGTACAGGAACGATCTCCAAGGACATCGCGAAACCCACACACAGAAGCTGGGCCAATAGAGGCGGAAGACTAGACGCCTTTGCAACATTTGATTTGATCTGAGCGATCTCCAGTGATCCACCATTCATCCGGGCTAAGGCCTGGTCACGCTGCGCAGAAGCACGTGCGCCAACCGATTCCTCAAGTTCTAAGGCCTTGGAAACCATCCCGCGAGCACGTAAGTCGTTAGCCTGAACTGCCGCATCTGAAATCTCTTTATCAAGCTGAGTGATCAGTGCAGAGTCTTTCTTAATTAATGCGGTCAATGCTTCCACACGATCAGTTTTCATAACTTCGTGCGTTGCCTTGCTGACGTTAATTGAAGTCATGAGTCGATCATAGGTTGCCCATCCACTCACACCCGACAGCATCAATGCACAAACAACTGTCAGCGCCGCACTCGTACCCCGCAGAGCTCGAATGGCTACAGGCCATGCTAGGTACTTAAATATATCCAAGAGCATTGCTGCCGAAGCAAATAGAAGCGCAAGGTTCTTATCTTCAATAAGTGCATACATAGCCAAGGCAACCGAAATTGCAGTTACGCTAGACAAAAGAGATACGATTGCGACAAGTAATGCCGACAGCTTTTTGCTCATTTTGAGTTCCGAAATCTCTGTGTGAGCCAATTATATAAGGGGTTCCAGGTAGTGCAATAGCATCAGAGGGCTATTTGACATCAAACTACCTTAATATAGATTGTATTTAACTATTGTGTGCGCGAGTCCAATTCAATGTAATGTTTATAAATCCAAGCTAAAAAGAAAGCAATAATGGGGTGTCAAGGTTTCGATTGATAACGAGGTTGTTGGCGAGGTACTTATTGAAAGCAGTGATTTTCATCGCGATGATTGCGGAAGTGGACTTTCATATGAACACGATGAGGCTCAGGAACTTCAGGAGTTGATTGATATTAGTCTTGATGTAATCGAAGTGTTCGGCGAAGCCGGCTTACGCGCAATTTCAAATCGTGCAGAAAGGCGTGCGGATGAACTGGATATTGAAGTTCGAGCGAAGCTGGCTAAGGCGGAGGCCGAAAAAGCTATGAGTGAGGCGCAGCTATCAGAGTTCGACCAACTCGCTCTCATGGGAGCCGTGGGGAGCGTTGGTGGGGACATGGATGCATATGATCTCGCGAAGGCATTGGTGTCTAGGAAGGTATACACAGTGCCTGAGATCATGCGTCTATCGAGAGAGCAGCTGAGGCATTTACTCTCGTAAGAACGACTCGGCAAGCAGTTGGGCCAGAGGTGCAGGTTTCTGGCCCACTTCAAAACTGGTTACAAGGAAGGTTTTGCCAGTACGGTCGCGGAGCACCATGCCTTCTTTGGCCAACCTCGCTTCGACGTGCATCTCTGCGAAAAGCCCGAACGCAGTCGTGTCGCCGTCGACTTGCCCGTAGATCCATCCAGCCTCATCGGCGCCGACTTCACTGAGCACATGGTCGGACGGGCTGAAAGCTCTCATAATCATCCGACCCACACGACTGGCTCCTTTGCATATCATCACGAAAACCCAGATTATTGGAATCAGGGGGATCGAGATTAGAATTCCGACCCACACGTTGATCTGATGCACGACCCACTGCAGTAGGCTCCACAGAGCTCGTAGGGGAACGCCCCAGTTGATTCTCATGACTCACCTCGGCTGATATACGCGAGAGCAAACACCTGATGCAGGCTAGTCAGAAACGATGGATGAGTCTGATCAATGTCGATTACGAGGAATTCGTTCCCCTGACTGTCAATTGCCCCAATCCCCTCGTTCTCTATCCACACCTTCCGGAGACGGTGAGTCGTCGTACGGTCGCCGTCCCTGGCTGAGTCGTCGACAATGGCGAACACAAGCCCCTCAACATAGACTTCATGCTTCACTTCGCGAACAACCGCTTCATAGATAAGGGATCTTGAACTCATGACTTCGGCTCATACAGATATTGTTCAACCAATGAAAATAACTCCTCCTGGCTGATGATTTCCTTTCGAGCTAAGTGAACTAGCAGAGTTTCTATTTCATCAAGCCTTATTTCGTCTCCTGAAAGCCTTGAAAAAGTATTGGCCATGTTGTCAGTGCGATCCAGTTTGGCGGTGATTCCGTTCTGGGCAGCTAGAGCCAAAACATGATCTGCTACGCTGCTAAATTTATTATCCATGAATAGAAAGTCCCCAGGACTTATATTCGACATTGTACCGCTTGCAAGGTTTGTCAGCAAATGGTTGCGCTGTTACAATTCGGAAAAATACGAAGAATTTCGCCGGGGTAAAGTGTGTCGAATTGGTCTGGAATCTCAATGTACGTAGCGGCAGATATTGCTTCGCATGGGCTAAATGAAGTTTATGATGCAATCATGCGCGCTTCTGCTTCCGCTACCGAGGCAAAAGAATCTGATGCCCTTGCATATCTAGCGGCTCAACTCGATGCTGAGCAAGTAAGAGCAGCAGCCAAAAAAATGTCGCCCATATCTGCTAGCTTTGACAGCAAGGTATCCAAGCTAGAAGAAGAATATAAGAAATTCGTAGAGTCTGCCCTCAAGCTTGACTACAGCGCGCTGGATTTCACAGATTTACTTGAAGAGAAGGCTCCGCCCCTGAATTTTCCACTTCGAACTAGCTTTATACTGAAGCAGCCAGTAGTAAGGATAATAGACAAACTTTCTGAGTTCATGGTGATGGAGGATGTGGAGAGTGCTCAGTACAGAATGGAAGAGTTCATAACCAAGAACCTAGCTGGACTTATACAGGAACAAATTGATCTTTATGAGTATTTCACCAAGTATGAGTCAAGATATAACTCAGAAGAAGAAAATAAAAAGTATTCTACCTACACCAAGCTAAGACCTATTCCTGGTCAGCTCCATAAAATCGTTGGCATGGCTGAAGCATATCGAGCGGCGAGGGAGCAGCTGGGTGTCATTCTGAAGAACAAAGAAGCATTTGAAGCGTCCATGGTGGCCAAGGAAGAGTCTGCCAAGCAATACAACGCTGCCAAAGCTGAAATTCAAAGATTAATCTACGATGAGATAGGAAGCAACATTGAGGGATATTATGAAATCAGTCAGTCCTTGAGAGCCAAAAGCTGACGCCAAAGGTAAGAGCTTCCACAGCGTGGGAGCTCGACCGTTTACTGCTCTACTGTCCAAGCTGTAACTAAGTTGATAGAGAGTTTTCATATTCCGGAATTCGAATAGCACGGCCTGGGATGTACTCAATGTAGCTACGTTTCAGTCTGCACTCCCTGGGCTTAAATAACGTATCAAAAATAGCGTCGAGGAGCTCAAGGATTTCCTGAATCATTTTCTGGACTTCATAGTCCCTAGCTGTGAACTTGACGTAGATCGGGCTCCTTCTCTTTCTTGAAGCTGTAACGAATTCATAGTAATAGGTTCGAGCTCTTTCTTGTTCTTCGCTATCTCTTCTTGCAATTTCTTCCTGAAGTTCTGAAATGGTTTCTGGGTCATAGTTAATTCCTTCTTGTGTAATTAGTTTGTGCCACGTCAACCTTGAGCGTTTTAGCTGCCTGCCGCTTATGTGTTTGCCGTCAAATTCAAACGAAATGCCCTTTGGTTGGCCTTCGTCGTTCAAGGTCAGGTTGATATAGACCTTTTGCTTTCTCAGTGATCTTACGAAGTCGAACATGTCTCCATTCCGGGCGTTTGTTGCTTCGATGGCGCCCGCGATCTTCGCGATCATCTTGTGCTTCAGGGGGAGGTCATTGTCACGGATCGACGCCTGGAGCTCTGCGTGAGTGATCGAGACGCCCCAGGTGTCTTTTGGTCTTGGCGCCTTGGTGAGTCCGAAGCGATCTTCTATGCCCGACACTGAGTCCAGGCTGATACTTCGCTCATTGCTGTCTTTGACCATGGAGAAGTCATCGTTGAGCCTGATCCTGTTGGCGACGATGTGGACGTGTTGGTGGTCTTTGTCTTGATGCATTACAGCGACGTACTGAGTCATTTCGTCGAAGCCTAGGTCTGTCATGTACTTTGTGATGGCCTGGCGCCACTGTGACGTTGTTAGAGACTCACCAGGGCGCAAGGACAGCATGGCGTGGAAGACCGGCTTAATGCCCTTCTCGGAGTCGATGGCGAAGCGCCTGAGCGTCTCTACCTGATCGAACTCCCTGATCATCTCAGACAGGTCTGTTTCGTTGCCTTGCAGGACGCCTGGCAGAGGATCGCGGCTCATGGTGTTGAAGCCTATTGTCCGGATACCGCTGATTTCATGGTCGTGCTTCGTGCAGCCGAAAATGTACCTGATGCGGTTCTTGAATGACCCTGCGGACTTAGGAAAGATCTTGCCAATCATTTCATACCCCCAAGATTCACTTGAGCGATGTACTTCACTTTCTCAAGCAGTTCGGAGCTTGGGCGGTCGGCGTTAATCATTGATGCCAGATTCATCAGCTCGCGGGCGATCTGGACGACATTCTGGCCGACTTTGGGCTTTACCTGACCGTTAGCAACGAAGTCACGGATAAAGGCACCTGCGGACTTATAGCCTGCCTCAGTGACTTTGGCATTCAGAGCATCGAGCTCAGTTTTGTTTAGTCGCAGGGTGATGCGTGATTCTTTGGTTTGTCTCTGAATAGTTTTCATCTTGGCTCACCTTTTATTGTTCTAGTTATCGAACCCTTTAACGCAACACCCTAAGGGATGTGAGTATGTAGCCTTACTTGTCTGACATAGACACATCTGGCTAAAAAGAAGCTCTAGATCTATTGTGCAAAAGGAGCTTTAGGTGGATCTAGTGGTTTTGCTAATTATTTTTATTTATTTGCTTGTATACCTAAATCTTCGCAAGGTGTGAATGCGAAATCGCAGTATTGGAGTGCGAAATCACTCTAGTCGAGTGCGGCTTTACTTTGGGTAAGTGCGGAGCTCGCAAGGGATGAGTGCGAAATCGCAGAATGGTCTTGCGACTTCGCTTTGACAGTAAGCAGTATGGAGGGTATATCAGTTGTAGAAGATTATACTTGGGAATATACCAGTCTCTTTACCTTCTTCAACGATACTGTCAAATGGATCAAAGAACTTCTCTGGTGTACTGAGCTTTGCTGTCCATGTCACAAGCTCTGGATATCCCATTACGTAACATGAAGAATCCATTTCTCTACCCAGCCCAAGAACTCGTTCCGAGTAGCTTTCCCATTCATTGATGAAAGTTTCCTGGACAACTATAAGGTTTCGGATCACTTTGTCGTGCGTTTCAATCTCAAAGATATCTTCGCCAAAATGAAACTGCAGGTTCTCACCACGTCTCAGGTACTTAATCGCTCCTCTCGTTTGATCAATAGCTTTATCAAGAGCCTTTGAAACTGTCGAGATCTTTCTTTTTAGAGTTCGATCTAAGGACTTCTCCGTGTTTGGGCTGTCCTTGGCCTGAATCAGCAGCAGATATTCATCGGAGGCAACTAAAACGTCGACGAACTCTTCATTGTTATCTGTGCGAAGTGGGTTCAGGAATATTGAGTCTTCATGAAATACTTTCTGAAGTAGCTTAACAATATCCATCTCTTGAAAGCTACCTGGCTCTAGCCTCTCAAGGGTCGAGTGGCTCACAGATGGGCCCTTTTGAAACAGGTTGTTCATGGGTACTGCGTCTAAAATGAATAAATCCTCGACCATAAGTGGTTCAAGGAAATTAACCTTGATCGAGTTCTTATCATCCTGAAGCGATCTACGCATGAACCAGTGATTAGTTAAGTCACGAATTTCATAAGCAGCCTCAAGGCTTGATGGGGCAAGCTTGTATTGGCTTTTGTCGAACTCTGCGAACTTTGTGTTCTGCGACCTGTAGCCAAGAAGTTCGCGATTGTTGTCGTCAAAGAAATGAATGTCGAAGCTTTCCGATGAAAGCAGGTCAAATATGGATTGTCCCATTTCATCGTCTAGTAGGGGAGTAACAACCATCAGTGGGTTAAGCTCATCATCTTCATATGTAGTGACTAGGCCGTGGTAAGTCTCTCCGTTCATCCGACATGGGGCTAGATAGAACCCGATGCGCTGCTTGGCTTTTGCGGCTAGTACGGCCTCCTTGGGCACTTTGATTATGAGGAGGAACGTACCTTCCTTGTCGTTTGCAATCGTACTTATCCCGTGATGTAGGTCTCTCACGTGCTGCATCAGATGTGGATAGCGGATGGTCAGCATTGTGTCTCCATGAGGCTGGCATATATCAATGTGCCACTACTCATAGCATGAAAGTGGCAGCTATTCACTGTGCAGGAGAGGGGAAAAGTAGGTAGTGCCAGTCGGTAGTGCCATGGCTGGAGGGACTTGCGCTCATCGTGGAGTCCAATCGGTATGTCCAATATTTTCGCTGTCAGGGTAGGTGGGCGGTATCGATGTTTGCACACAAAATGTACACGATCACAGCAAACCCCAATGAATTCAGGCTTTGGTGATCCAATCCATCATGGGCGCAACGCTGAAGCGGCGGGAGAGGGCTTGGGCTGTGGTGGGTACGGTCGATTGGGGCATTGGGTATCTAAATCAGGGGAGAGTGAGGCGGGGGTAGAGTTTATCAGGGATGAGAGGGCGAGGGTGTGAGGCTTGTGTCTCGCAGGAGGAAAAACAGCGGGTTCTGGCGGACTGTTTTTGCGTGGTTTATTGGACGCTGCGCCAGCCACTTTCCGTCTGCCCACTCACCCGTTTCTGGCGGTCCTGCGACCTTTATTCCAGGCGGTCGTAGGACTCCATGATGTCTTTCCAAATGTAGGCGTACCTAAGTCGAAGCCAAGCTACCAATACCTTGTCGAGGTTGCGACGCCACCAACTGTCATTTCTTGCTTTGAGTATTTCCTCAATTGTGGAATTGAGCCATTCCTCATCAAAGCCTGTCCATATGGGAGGGGTCGGTGTCATGAAGTTTGTATAACATGCTGGAGCAACTTCAGAATAAAGGATGTCCTTGATTGTTGCTAAGTCGTAACCTTTAATTTTTCTTGCGATGTAGGCGTAGCTTACTTCGTTGTCAACGAAAGTTTCGGATAAGACAGACCGGATTTTCGATTTTTCTTGCGGTGTCAGAATATGTCCCAACGGGAAAACTCCTCAAGCTCTTCGTCGAAAGATTCCGTTACTGCACTTCCCGCAATGCCTCCAGCAACACTACCAACCAATACAACTGCTACGGCACAAGCTGGGGCAGCGGGGCCACAAATCGCTGACACCCCTAGACCTGCGAGTAGGCCGCCGGCTGCACCACCGCCAATCATCAATCCCTGCTTAGCAGTTTCCTTAACCTTGTTGTCAGCATTAAGTATCTCGTAAGTTGCAAGCGTGGCTGTCAATAGAAGTCCAATTTTTCCGATGACTTCCATCTGTTTGGTTATTTTGCTGAACTTGTGATTATCTTTGCCTGAATTTGAAAGTATCTCATAATGGATTTTGGTTTGTTCGGTGCTGGTCAGTTGGTTGTAGTTCTTTTGAAATAGCTCATCTGAGTATCTGTCGAGGAGTACGCTTAATGATTTTGGTTTCTTTTTTATCGCTTCGGCCACGGCAACGCCTTGAGCTGAAGTGAATTTTCGATGCTCGAACATGATCTTGTTGCGCATTTCGTAGCTGAAGTTATAGCCATCCTGTACGCTGACTTTGCCGGCTCGAACGTCCTCAAGAATCTGATCCGACATTCGCCGAATACCTGCCATGTATTTGGTTCGGACTTTTGCGTCGGAAATTGCATCTGCTGAAAAGCGATAGGCGGCACCTTCCATTCCAGCAACTGCCATTTCAAGTGGGGAACTTTTTAAAGTGTGTTCACTTTTTAAGACATAGCTGCCAGTGACTAGGTTTGGTTCGCTCATGAGAAATCCTTATCCCAAAATATCTTTCAATAAACTATCGGTGATAGAGTCCGAGGAGGTGCTTTTCTGAACTTCAAATTCCAGCGTATGGCAGGCTTTCCCTGTGGGATTCGGAAACCGCACGCTATTATTTTTATCGAAAACGCTAGGCATTGAAGAGCCATCCTCAAAGTGTGCGATGCATGCGAAGCCTTCATAGCTCTCAGTCGCAGGAATCCGAAAGCCAATCCAGCTCGCCAGCGTATTCATGAATGAGGGTGCGGTGAATGGCGCGGGCGTATGGGAGTCACCAATAATCACCGTGCCCGAACCGCCGATCACGATGTTGCCGTGAGCACCACCACTATCAATGGTCGCTGCATTCTTGCCGTTTATGAACACTGTCGCGGCAAGACCGGACACCAAAGCACTGCCGCAGGTGCAGGTGTCACCTTGGCGAGCAGCTGGCAGCCCATCGAAAAATACGTTAGGGGAACCCACGGCAATTGGGTTAGTGCCATGCCCAGGAATAGGGCAGTTGGTTGGGTCGGATTGACGCGCGGCGGGCTTCGCCATGGTTGACTTCCTGTCAAGAACACTCGGTAGAGTGTCCGACTGTACCAGATTAGTGCGCTATCGCAGCCCGTCAGCAGGCCAGCTTTGCTTGGTGGCAAATTTATCATCCGTCATAGATGGATTTCAGATTGTAGATTGCCCATCGTTAGGGTTTCTGGCAGCCACCGAGAGTCTCGGTTCGGTTACTGACCTGAACTCCCGGCTACTCGATCAGATCGAAGTCCTTACGTTTCTTGGGATCTGTAGTACCACCGCGGCAATTATGGCCTCGCATAGGATTCAGCATGGGCAGAAATACCAGACCCTCAGCTTCGAGCGCGAATGACAGGGCCTGCATGGTGACTGAACGCAATGTTCGGTTCCCGGCTTCAAGGTCTCTAATAGCCCCAACTGAAACACCAGAGCGGAAGGATAGTGCTTCTACTGACCAGTCGAGCATGGTCCGAGCGGCGGCGCAGTGGCTCCGCGAAAAGGCCAGCGGAATATCATCGATGGAGAAATCAGAGCCCCATTCGATTCCCGCTTGCTTCAGCGCTCTGATCTGCTGCAGGTCGATAATTTTCCCCGGCATTGCACAATCTCCTGATAACTGTTTATTCATACAGTAAAGCACGGAGCGCAAGACGATGATAGTGCGTCACGTTGAACCTGGACGAATCGCCGTGGTTCAGAAGTGGGAGGGGCGTGAAGTTAATTATGTGGTGATCGGCCGGTGTAGTGGTCTAATGAAACCGGACACCCATTTAGGCGAGAATGCTCGCCAGATAGAGGTGTCTGATGACCAAGCAACGTCGTTCCTTTTCAACCAGTCCCCAGCTGTTTCCGCCCCCATCAGCCACATCTTCACCGTTGCTCCCAATATCGACACCGAAACCCTGCTGGTCCATGTCTCCGAAACCCTGGCCTCTTTGAACGCCATCACCACAGACCTGGCCTTTGAGCTTGAAGGGTCACGCCGTCATGTGGCGTTGGCCATGCAGCAGTTGGTGGTGCTCGGTGAGTTGTTGGTGAACCGGGCGCTGGAGCATCTCGATGTTCCCGACGCTGGGCCCGGCACTTGCCACTGAGTGTTCGCGTTCGTTCATTCAATGGAGGTTCTGCCATGGCTCGATACATGCCGGTTACCGGTATTGACTGCACTATCCCGTCCTTGTTGATTGACACCGAAGCGCCGCTCGATGTGTTGCACGACACGGCGGCGTACCGTATTCGCTGTGTGACGCAGTTGTTGGAAACCCTTTCCCTGGGTGAGGGCGTCAGCCGTGATGCGTTGCTGTTGCAGGATTTCGCGCGGGTGTTGGCGGTTCCACTGCGCGATGGCTGTGATTTGATGGATGTGGTGGGGCGGTGCTTGCAGGCGCGGGTTTCGGCGCTGTAACGAAATTGGGCGACCTCAAGGGGTCGCCCATTGGCTTAATAATCGCTTAGTTCAAACTCAAGCCCGATGCCGACTTCATACAGTACTTCTGTTACACGGTTGTAAAAGCGCTCTCCCTGCTCCGGCAGTTCGTATAGGGCGGTTACCCGGATAATGGGGGATTTGCCGAGCGCTCCGGGAATTTCAGTGTAGATCTCACCGCTTTCGATGAAGGCAACATAGGTATTGAGTTTGTCCTGCAGCATCAGCAGGTGTTCACCTTGCTCGGCCTTATCGCCCCATTCCAGGTGGTCGGTGATCACCAGTAATATCGTGTCCGGGTTTTGTTTGGGGATGACATAGAAGTCAATAACGGTGGGGTCTGTGATGGACATGCCTGCTCCTTCAGGGGAGTGGTCGCAAGTTTCAAGCTCAGTGGTGGAGTTCGAGGGCGGGGCGGATCACGGTTACTTTAACCGTTGTCTGACCGGTTACATGCGAGCGGTGTGGCGCGCGCCCGCTGGATTTCGGAAAAACCTGCTCTATGATTTGTGGTTTGCCCATCGTCCCTACTATCAGGCAGGTTCCCATGGCCACAGCGCTTCTGATTATTGATGTTCAACACGTGCTTTGTACGGGCGAGTATGCGGTTTTCGGGATCGGGCGGGTGCTTGAAAAGATCAATGCCGTCAGTGCGCAGGCACGTGTTGCCGGAGCCCCGGTGATCTTGATTCAGCATGAAGAAGAGGGCGGGCCTCTTGCGTTTGATACCGAGGGTTGGCAATTGGCCGAGGGGTTGGAGGTGTCACCGGAAGATCTTCGGGTGCGCAAGACCACGCCGGATGCGTTTCATCAGACAACGCTGAGCGGGCAGCTGAAGGAGAAGGGCATCACGCAGTTGGTGGTGTGTGGCATGCAGAGTGATTTTTGTGTCGACTCGACTGTCCGACGCGCCTTGACGCTGGGTTATGACGTGACCCTTGTTGCGGATGCGCATTCGACGATTGCGAATGAGGTGCTCTCGGCGGCGCAGATCACGGCGCACCACAATGTGACGCTAGGTCACATGACCAGCGCCGCAGCGCGGATCGATGTGGTCCCGGCCGACGCTGTGCGCATCGGGCGCTGACCGGAGGCCGTTTGGGAGCTGGGCCGCTCAAGGCCCTTTCCCAACCAGTTCACTGAACGCTTCCAGCTCACTTTTCTCCAGGTCCGACACCACGATGAACCGCATGCGGTCCCGTTCCCACGACACGATGTTGTAGCCGCGAATCGACTCAACCTGTCGGGCTGTATCTGCTTGTGCTGTAGGCAAGATGAACACATTGATGATGTGCTTCGCTCGTCCATAGGTCAGGGCGGCGGTGGTCTGGTGTTGCAGGTAATCCAGTCGCCCGCCCAGCAGCGGATAGCCTTGCGCCGAGTAGTCGAACACCGGCGGGGCAAAGTCGAGCTTACCGGTGAACCAGGGTTTGACGGTGTGACGGTCGGAGGAGGCGACGTCGTTGAGGTGGTCGCCCATCAGCGAGCGAACATGACTCGACACGGCCTCGTCCAGCAGCGGTTGTTCGCTGGAGGGCGTGGCGATGTAAAGCACCGCCGCGAGGGCCAGCGCGCTGGCTGAAAATGTAGGGGCGAGCCACTGGTACAACCGGCTGAACGCGCGGGGCGGTGGCGAAATATTGGCAAAAATGCTGTGGGTTAATGACGGCGGTACCGTGTAGTACGGTGCCTGCCTTTTCACGCTGGCCATCAGCCGTTGCGCTTCATCGTGCAGGCGTTTGCACTCGGCGCAGCCCGCCAGGTGCCGAGCCACATTCGCTGCGGCTACGGTGTCCAGTTCCTGGTCCAGGAAGCCGTGAATCAGTGTTTGGCAAGCGGTGCAGTCGAGGTCATTCATCGTCGTGCAACTTCAGTAGTTCAAGCTTGAGCAGTGCGCGGGCGCGGGCCAGTCTGGACATAACGGTGCCAATGGGGATATCGACCACCAGGGCGATGTCCTTGTAGGGCATGTCTTCCAACTCCTTCAGAACAATCACCTCGCGAAAGGCCGGGGGCAGGGCGCTCAGGGCGTGCTGGATCAGTGCCGCGTTCTCGCTGTGGATGGCCAGCAGCTCCGGGGTCTGGTTGTGGCTCAGGGCAAGGTCGTCCTCTGGCAGTTCATCGCCGATGGCAACCCAGCGCTGGCCTGCCGAGGCCTTGAGCCAGGTGTAGCTTTCGTTGCGCACGATGGTCAGGAGCCAGGCCTTGGGATTGCCGTCGGTATAGCGATCGAGAAATCTGAAGGCCCGCAGCGCACTTTCCTGTACGACATCGCGTGCTGCAGCGTCGTTACCCGTCATCCAGCGTGCGAGGTTGTAGGCCGCGTCCATGTGGGGCGCAAACAGTGCCTCAAATCGCTTCATTGTGGTTCCCGCACCTTGGCACCCCTATAACCGTGAAACCATCACTTTTATTCCCGCAAAAGATTTAGGGATGGCCCGGAATAAAACCCCGCGCCATCCGGTTTACCTCGTGTCAGCTACATCACTGTAGACCGCTACCGAGGGCGTACCGATGAACATTCATTCAAAACACGAACGGCGTACCGACGGCCCCCTGAGCCTTGACCGCCGAACGTTACTCAAATGTTCGGCCTGGGCCGGTGCCGGCGTTATCTGGGCCCTGAGTGGCGGTATTCCACGGGCCTTTGCGCTGGATGACGCCGGCAATGTGTCGGATCCCAAGGCGCTGGCCAGCACTTTCCACTTCGTGCAGATCAGCGACTCGCACATCGGCTTCAATAAGGAAGCCAACCCCGAGCCGCTGAAGACCCTGCAAGTGGCCATCGACAAGGTCATCGCGCTGCCCAAACGGCCGTCACTGATCCTCCACACGGGTGACATTACTCACCTTTCCAAACCGGAAGAGTTCGACGCCGCTGCCCACCTGCTCAAAGGTTTGCCCGCGACAGTGCATTACGTGCCGGGCGAGCACGACACCCTCGACGAGGGAGGTGGCAAGCTCTATCTCGAGCGTTACGGCAAGGGCACCAAAGGCAATGGCTGGTACAGCTTCGACGACCATGGAGTGCATTTCATTGCGCTGGTGAATGTCTTCAACTTCCAGGCTGGCCACGAGGCGACGCTGGGCGCTGATCAACTCGCCTGGCTGGCCGATGACTTGCGCGCCGTCACAACAAGTACGCCGATTGTGGTGTTCACCCATATTCCGTTATGGACGATTTATCAGCCTTGGGGCTGGGGCACGGAGGACGGCGACCAGGCCATCGCCATGCTGCGCCCCTACGGTTCGGTGACGGTGCTCAACGGCCATATCCATCAGGTCATCCAAAAGGTCGAAGGCAACATCACGTTTCACACCGCACGCGGGACGGCCTATCCGCAACCGGCTCCTGGCGCGGCGCCGAACCCCGGGCCGATGACGGTGGCTGCCGACCAGTTGCGCAATTACCTGGGGATCACTGACGTCAAGGCCACGCAGGGCGATCACCCGCTGGCGCTGATTGATTCGACGCTGGTTTAGGGGGAGGGCACGGTGATGAAAACCCTGCTCAATGCCTTGGCCCTGGTCAGTCTGGCGATGGTGATGCCGGCGTGGGCCCAAGAGGTGAAAGTCGACATTAAGGAGTTCATGTTCGGGCCGAAGGATTTGACCGTTACCGTGGGGACGAAAGTGACTTGGGTGAATGACGATCAGATACCCCACACGGTAGCCGAAACCCACAAGGTGTTCCGCTCGGGGGCGCTGGATACCCATGACAGTTTTTCGTATGTGTTCACCACGCCGGGAGAGTTTGAGTATTTTTGCGTGTTGCACCCGCAGATGGTGGGCAAGATTGTGGTCAGTCAGTAAGGCCTGGGCAGTTCCTCGGCAGGGGGTATCTGGGGCTAGAGGGTGCCGATGCGGTCGAGTTCGCGCTTGAGTGCAGCGGCATCGAGGCGTTCGAAGGGCAGTTGGAAAAAGGCGCGACAGCGGGTTTCGATGGTGGCCAGTGTGGCGTTGAAGGCTGCGTTGATATGAGCCTCGCTGCCGGTGACGTCGGAGGGGTCTTCGAGCCCCCAATGGGCTTTTAGCGCGGGGCCGAAGTACACCGGGCACGCTTCACCGGCAGCCTTGTCGCACACGGTGATGACGATGTCCGGTGGGCTGTCCGCAAAGGCCTCGTTGCCCTTGCTGCTCAAGCCGTCCGTGGCAATGCCGGCGGCCTGCAAGGTGGCCAGGCTGCGCGGCAGGACCTGGCCTTTGGGGAAACTGCCGGCGCTCACCGCTTCGAAGCCTGGCGGGGCGAGGTGGTTGAACATGGCTTCGGACAGGATGCTGCGGCAGCTATTGGCCGTGCACATGAACAGGACTTTCATCGGTTTCTCCGTCAGGCGTCGGGTCTTTATATATGGAATTCCGAATATACGAATTGTCGGCTGCCAGGTAAAGCACTGGTACGCACGCAATGGGTGTGATGGGCAGGGTATTACGGGGCGATGTTGACGAGGGAGGGCTTATCGCCCTTAACGAAAAAGGGCGACCTCAGAGGTCGCCCATTTTGTGATGCTTATTTTTTTGTTCCGGGCCTTAGAGCTCCAGGCCTTTTTGGATCACCGTGAGAAAGGTGCTCTCGCTGAGTTCAAGCGGCTCCGCGTGTGGCTGTCCAGAGGCAGTATTTGCCTGGATCAGCCATTGCGGCTCGCCGTGATCGGTCTCGGCGCGCAGCATCTGTATCTCTTTGCCTTTGGCCTGGATGTCGACACGGCCCGTGCCGCCCGTTATGAAGCGGGCGATGGGGTTGAGGGTGATGCTGTGATGGTTACCCTCAATCAGCAACTGGTCGATGGCGTAATTGAATGTCTCGCCGGTGGGGAGGCCTTCGAACACTCGCGTGGGGATGCGTCGGACGTTCAAGCCTGCTTCAATCAGCGGCTCCAGCCACGTTTCAAGCTGGCGATACATGTCATAGACCTGCGTAGGCCAATGTTCAATCGCCAGGTCTGCGGACGCCTCTGCATCAGCACGGGTGTGCTGTTTTTGCTTGAGGCTCGCGGCGAGTTCATCTGCCTTGCTCATTTCGATTCCCTATCGTGGTGTGAATGTTAGCGTTGCCACACCAAGGTACTTCAGTTGGGCGTATGAAGGCCAGAGCGAAAAAATGGAGGCGAAAAGTCGCGATTACGCAGCGTTTTTGCGGTGTAAAGCTATGGCCGTTGTCCTATTTTCTTGTCAGACGTTTAGTTGAAGGCGGTTGTGGCTGTGCTGTAAGCTTCGCGCTCGGCTTTCTCAAGAGCTGAACTAACACTCTGTTCATAAGTTGCTTTGGTTTTTAAAGTTGCCCGTTCTGCGCGCGCTAAAACTGAGTCAGGAACAGGGTTATTGGTATTGTTAGTGAGCCACTGGATAGTTGTTCGTATCCAGCTCAAGGAATGATATCTGGCCTGCCGACGTCGTCGGTTAACATACGTGTGAAACTTTAATATGTTCAAGCAAAGCATTAAGTCTGTTGTGTCCGTTGGTTTGGTATTGGCAGCGAGCCTGGCCTGTGCCGCGGCCCCTGAGAAGGTTGATCTGGGGGCGTTGTATGACAGCTACGTTGAACACAATCAGTCTTCGATGAACATGCCGCAGTTCAAGCAGGAAATCCTGGTTTCCGGGATTGTTCTGGGTGTTTCGAAGAACTTCTCTGGCGATCCTGTAATGAACGCCGGTGTTGCGGATTCTGATGAAGAATTGGCAAGGCTGACGGGCTTTGACGCAGATGAGTCGAAAAAGATGGAGGCGATGGCCGTCGGCACAGACTTCAACGCGGTCTGTGTGCTGGGGATGACCATGGGCTCGGATTTCATGGCGCTTTCTGATTGCGTGTTCAAGCAGTAAGTGCGCGTTAGAGCCTCTTTGGTAGCGTTGGCGGTCACCGCCTTCGCGAGCCTGGCGGTTAAAGCCCAGCCGCTGGATCAACGCGATTTGATCGAGCGGTTGACGCACTGCACTGCTTCCCTGCATGACGTCGTGCTGTTCAATGACCTGATTGAGCGCGAAGCACTGGCGCTGCCCGTTGCCTCGGATTTTACGCCGTGGGGTGGTTCGGCCTGGACCGTTGAGCCTGCGTTGTCGTTCGGCAAAGTAAGTTCGCCGGTGGTGGTAATGAATGACCGTCGCAGTTTTTTCCTGCGAGTGTCGTCCACTCAACCTGCCGTGGACATCCGCACGACCGCTCAACAGTTGCAACTGGTCAATACCAGCAGCAACGATGAGCCCAACGATTTCCGTAAGGTCATGGACGACCGAACGCTCCAGGCAATGGCCACTGGCGAGCCGGATAACTATTGGGTGGGGTGTTTCTACGATCAAACGGCCGTCGATCGCCAGTTCGACCAGGAACTCAATGCAACGCCCGAACGCATGAATGAAAAGAGCGCCCGGCTACAAGCCTTGGACAATGACCGTTAATGCCAGCCAGGTGATTCGACTTACCTGAGCACTTCATGGTGTGTACGTCATAAAACAAGGGCCCGGCTGGTTATGTTGTGTGCAACATAACCAGCCGGGCCCTGACTCTTTGTATCTCTCTTCAGCATCACGGGTGGGCATTCACCGGCTCATGGCCGATGCGTTACGCCTCGATGCATCAAGTACCCTCCTTATTCCGTGGCATTGTGCTTTTCTATACGCACAACCTGCACAGCCTGTTGTGAGCGTCATGTGGTTGAAACTTCCGTGTGACCAGAATCGTGGCTGGCCTTGATAGGCCGGTTAAAACAATGAAACTGCCGGGCGGTCCGGTCCCAAGGAGAGGGTTAATGAAAAATTTGTATGTAGGGTTCGCGCTCATTGTTGCGCTGACGTTGGGAAGCGTGGGCATGAGCGCTGCTCGCGAGTCGCAAAGCGGCAAACTAAAGGCGGAGTCCGTGGCGGGAGTGTTTGACTACTACTTGCTGACGCTTTCGTGGTCGCCGACCTTTTGCCTGACCCACAAGGACAACGAGCAGTGCTCGGGCAAAGGCTATGGCTTTGTGCTCCATGGGCTCTGGCCACAGTACGCCAAGGGTGGTTGGCCTGAGTCTTGCCCACCGATGGCGGCGTTGTCGCCTGAGCAAAAGGCGCAGGGGCTGACGCTGTTCCCGACGCAAAAACTGCTTGAGCATGAATGGTCCAAGCACGGCACGTGCAGCGGCCTCGGTGCTTCGGGGTATCTGGATGCGGCGGACAAAGCGGTTGCCACGGTGCAGATTCCGAAGCAATTGCAACCCTTCAGCTCCTCGTACTACTTTGAAGCGCAAGAGATTGCGCGGATGTTCCGCCAGAGTAACCCCGGCATTCCCGCCGACGGTATTGCGGTGATTTGCAAAGGCCCCGAGTTGTCGGAAGTTCGGGTATGCATGGACAAGGACCTGGCGTTCGGATCGTGTGGCAAAGGTGTCAAGACGCAGTGCCGTGCAGGTGATATTCGCGTGCCGCCGTCGCGTTGAGCCTTGGCTGGGTGCTGAGTCAAAGGCCTGCGGTCTGCTGATCGTAGGCCTTCATGATTTCTTTCCAGATGTAGCCGTAGCTGTATCGCAGCCAGGCCACTAACAGGTAATGCAGGTTGCGTCGCAGCCAACTGTTGCTCCGGGCCTTGATTGATTTTTCGATTTCGTCGAACAGCCATTCGTTTCGAAATCCAGTCCATACCGGTGGGGTGGGGGTTTCCAGGTTGCCGAAGCACACGGGCGCGACTTGCGAGTAGAGGATGTCTTTCACGGTGGGCAAGTCGAACCCCCGAATGCACCGTGCAATGGCGTCGTAGTCGACGTCGTTGTCGACAAACGTCTCTGCCAGGGCCACCTGCAGGCGTGCCTTTTCCTGGTCGGTCAGAGCGGATCTCAAGGGGTAATGTCCTCCGGTGCATCGTCGAGTAACGGTCGTGGGCACCCTACCTGAAAAATGCATGCAACCCTGAGAAGCGATTGTCGCAGAGGTGATGTTTGCCCATAGGTTCGCCAGCCATAACGGCCGCAAATCGTGAAACTTGAGCCGCCGTCCATCTGGCCGATTCTGGGCCTCAAGCCCCAATTGCCGGGCACCATTGCGTAGGCTAAGCTCGCCGAAATTAAGGGGTTCGGGCCTTCGTCCTTGCCTTATCCTTCCAGGATTGCGCTTTTGCCTACCCCACTTCACGACCCCCATTACGCCCCCGGCGGTCCTCTGAAACGCTTGCCGTTGCTCAAGGCTGCAGTGGCGTTTATTGCGACCGTTTGCTTGTGTCTCTGCGGTTTGCTTTACCTGCAACTGGAACAGTCCCGGCGCCATGATCTGGAATTGGCGCAAGTGGCGTCGGCGAACCTGACCCGCGCTATGGCGCAGCAGGCCGAAGACACGTTCGCCGAAGCGGATCTGGTGATCACAAGCCTTGTGGACTGGATTGAAGCTGACGGTTTTGGGGTGACGAAAACATCTCGTTTACAACGCACGTTTGCGCGGCGGGTGCAGGCATTGACGCAGTTGTACGGGTTGTTTCTGTTCGACAAAAATGGGCAGTGGGTGGTGACCTCGTTTGAAGAACTGCCCCGTGGGTCGGGGGCGATAGAACGCGAGTATTTCAAGTTTCACCAGCAGAACCCGTCATCGGCCGCGCACATCGGGCCGGCGATTCGCTGCCGGGAGAATGGTGAGTGGATTATTCCGATCTCCCGCAGGGTCAACGACAGCAACGGCCGTTTTCAGGGCGTATTGATGGCCGGGATCAAGATGTCGTACTTCGACCGGTTCTTCAAAAGCTTCAGCATTGATGACAATGGCGTGATGTTTCTGGCGCTGTCGGATGGGACATTGCTGGCACGGCGACCGTTCGAGGACCAGCGCATAGGCACCACCCTGGCCCGTGGAGAGATTTTCCAGCGGTACTTGCCCAATTCACCGTCCGGCAACGCGATGATCAGTTCGGTGATTGATGATGTGGTCAGGCTGTATGGCTATCGTCAGCTGAGTGCGTATCCGTTGGTGGTGGCGGCAGCGACGTCCGAAGACGCAATTCTCAAAGGCTGGTATGGCACCGCCTATCAGTCCACCGTGATTGTGGCGATGGTGCTGCTGGGGGTGGGGCTGTTCGGTTGGGTGTTCATTCATCAGGTGCGCAATGGCGAGCGCATCGAGGCGGATCTGCGCGCCGCGCAGGAAGCGCTGGAGCTGATTGCGACCCACGACAGCCTGACCGGGCTGGCCAATCGTCGGCTGTTCGAGCGGGCGCTGGAGGTCGAGTTTGCCCGAGGTGCCCGTCAGGTCAGCCCGTTGAGCCTGGTCATGCTCGACATCGATTTTTTCAAGCGCTACAACGACGCCTATGGCCACGTCGCGGGGGATCATTGCCTGGCCGAAGTGGCGCGTGCGCTCAAGCATTGCTGCCATCGCAAGGCGGATCTGGCCGTGCGCTACGGTGGGGAAGAGTTCGCGGTGCTGCTGCCCGATACCGACCTGCAAGGCGCCATGGCCATCGCCGAGCAGATCCGCCGCGCCGTGATGGACAAAAACATCACTCACTCAGGCTCGCCTTCGGGGTACGTCACGGTCAGCCTGGGCTGTTACTCATTCGTGCCCAACGGCCGCGACAGCATCGAAGTGTTCATTGAGCGCGCCGACGCGGCGCTGTATCAGGCCAAGCACTCGGGGCGCAATCGGGTTGCGGTGCTCTCGCGGGAAGGCAGTGTCGACGCGCTCATGCGTTCTGACCGTTGAGCAGGGCAGGGAGTGGCCTGAGTCAGGGGGTGTTAAAGGCTTTGCAAAACACCCGGTTCTCGTAGGCATTACCACCGAACTCATAGTGCGTACCGCCCACATCGTCATAACCCAGTGCCAGGTAAAACTCCCGCGCGCGATGGTTCTCAGACCAGGCGGTGAGCCACAGGCAGGTGCGAGCGCTTTCTCTGGCCAGGGCTTCGGCTCTGTCGAGCAGTGCGCGTCCCAGCCCTTGCCGATGGGCGTGACGTTGCACGTACAGCCGAACCAGTTCAGTGCCGTCCAGCAGCGTCGGCACAGGCCCATCAAGGCGCGCGACGATTTCGGCAAACCCCAGGAGATGGCCGTTGCGCTCGGCGAGGACGAAGCGGGTCTGGGGGTCGCTCAGTCGGCGTTCAAACTGCGTCGGTGCATAGACCGTCAAGGCTTCTTCGGCCAGGTCGGCGCGCATGCCGTCGGTGGCGTAGGTGTCGAGGAACACCTGGGTGGCGAGGCCGCTGATGCACAAGGCGTCGGACGGTTGGCCGAGTCGGTAATGGGGGGCGTGGGCGGTTGGCATTTCTACGATGTCCTTATCGCTTGAGGGAGATATTTTGGCGCGTGGTGCGTGAGGGTACAGCGCTGGCGAGCGGTGCTCAATATCCGGCTACAAAGGTCATTAGTGAAATCAATTTCGGGCCGGCATCGTTTTGGCTTATACCTGTCGCCCACACGCCGGGCGCCTCTGTTTTTAGAGGCGTGATACCGGCGACACCTCATGCGCAAGGACTACCCCATGAGCCAGACCGAACTGACCAATGTCGACCTCTACTTGCAGCGTCTGGGCTTTGCCAGCCCGCCACCGCCGACGCTGGAGAGCCTGCGCGAACTTCAGTCGCGCCACACCCGCGTGTTCCCCTTTGAAACCCTGTCGACGATGTTGCGCCTGCCGGTGCCGATCGACCTCGCTTCGGTGGAGCGCAAGATTTTGCATGAGGGGCGTGGCGGCTACTGCTACGAACTGAACAATATGTTTCTGGCGTTGCTGCTGCACCTGGGGTTCGAGGCGCGAGGGATTACCGGGCGGGTGGTCATGGGCGGGCCTGAGGATGCGTTGGTGGCGCGCACCCATCGCCTGTGCCTGCTGACGCTGAACGGGGTGCGTTACATCGCCGATGTCGGCTTTGGTGGCATGGTGCCGACCGCACCGCTGCGGCTCGATACCGAAGAAGAACAGCCGACCGGGCATGAGCCCTATCGCATTGTTCGTCAGGACAGCAGCTACGTCCTTCGTGCAAAGGTCGCGGGCGAGTGGCGGCCGATGTACGTGTTCGATCTGCAGATGCAATCGGACATCGATTACCAGATCGGCAACTGGTACGTCTGCACGCATCCGCAATCACCATTCATGGGGCAGTTGATGGTGGCGCGCACGGGCGAAGGGTTGCGCCGGACGCTGAATAACGGCAGCTACGCGGTACACCGGACGGGAATGGAGAGCGTGCGTCGGCAGATCACCGACGTCGACGAGCTCATCGAGTTGCTGGAGCGTGAATTCGAGATTCGTGTGCCGCAACATCCAGAGTTCAGGCAGGTCGTCGGGCAAGTGATTGCGCAACAGCCAATGCTCTGAGGGGGGGGGCGACCGTCTAGAAGAACGTGCGCTTCCAAGTGCCGCGCCGGGTGTCCAGGCGCCGGCAGACGACGCCCAGTCGTGGGTAGATCAGCGGAATATGGCGTGGGCGAAGGGTGAAGTAAAAACGGTAATCCTCCAGGCCTTCAAGGGTCACGAAGAAGTGCGCTTCGTCCAGCCACTCGACCGCATCCAGGCAGTACGAGCTGTACCAGCGACCGAGGACATGCTCGCCGAGCACGGTGCGCAGGTCTTTGCTGATCAGGACGACGAACACCTGTTCTTCGACCCAGAAGTCGAGTTCGGTGATCAGCACATAGCCGGCCGAGGTTTCGTACTGCCGGCACAACCTGCGACCGGAAATGGTCAGCGTCGAGGGGCGGCCGTCGATGAGGACGGCGCTTTCCGGGGGCTGGCTTTGCACTGTCCCAAGCCAGGGGGCGAAGGCGAAGCGTTCGACGGGTTTCATGGTGGCGTGGCTTGTTCGTTGAGGCTGGGGACGCCTGTTCCGGACAACTTCACCCAGCGTTGGTACGCCCAATGGGTGAACAGTGCGACCAAAATGCCGTCAACCACCCAGAAAACCCCCAGCTTGCGCAACGATGGGTAAAGGCACAGCACGCCTGCCACGATCAGGCTGGCGAGTATCGCGGTCAGCCAGTTGGCATGGCCTTTGGCGCTCAACAGGGCGTACAGCGGGGCGAACCCCAGTGACATCGGCACCACACCAAAAAACATCCCGCTCACGACAAAGACAACGAACGACATCAGCCCCAGAAAAATGCTGTCTTGTCCGTTCGCAAAGAAGCCTCCGAAGAGCAGGCTGAGGACCAGTGCCTGAAGAAACACCACTTTGAAGAAGCAGCCGATGGCCAGGAAAAAGATGTTCCAGAAGTGTTCAAGAGGGTCGTTGCGGTTCAAAGCGGGGGCTTCCATGTTTTGAGGGGCGTGAGCGTAGCGGTCCGTGCGGGGTGCGATTCTAGCAGGGCCGGTCGACCCTGTGCTCAAGGTTGAGCCCCGGCAATGTTGGCTCAATTGTGGGAGATGTTTGGCGGATAAACTGTATACAACTCTATAGACATTTATTCATTGTCTTGCATACAGTGTGCGCATAACAAAAACCAGGGAATCCCCCAACCATGAAAACCTCACTCCAACGGCCCGAGGACGAAAACCTCGGTGTCGGCGCGAATATGGCTTACGGCCTGCAACACGTTCTGACCATGTACGGCGGCATCGTTGCGGTGCCGTTGATCATCGGCCAGGCAGCCGGGCTTTCCCCGGCGGACATCGGTCTGTTGATTGCGGCATCACTGTTTGCGGGAGGCTTGGCGACATTGCTGCAAACCCTTGGGTTGCCGTTTTTCGGTTGTCAGTTGCCGCTGGTGCAGGGCGTGTCGTTCTCAGGCGTGGCGACGATGGTGGCGATTGTCAGCAGCGGCGGCGAGGGGGGCTTTCAGTCGATTCTGGGGGCGGTGATCGCCGCTTCATTGATCGGGCTGCTGATCACCCCGGTGTTCTCCCGGATTACCAAGTTCTTTCCACCACTGGTCACCGGTATTGTCATTACCACCATCGGCCTGACGCTGATGCCAGTGGCCGCACGCTGGGCGATGGGTGGCAATAGCCACGCCGAAAGCTTCGGCAGCATGTCGAACATCGGTCTGGCGGCGCTGACCCTGGTGCTGGTGTTGTTGCTGAGCAAGATTGGCAGCGCGACGATCTCGCGTCTGTCGATTCTGTTGGCCATGGTCATCGGTACCGTGATTGCGGTGTTCCTCGACATGGCGGACTTCTCGACTGTGACCCAGGGGCCGATGTTCGGTTTCCCTGCGCCGTTCCATTTCGGCATGCCGACCTTTCATTTCGCCGCCATCCTGTCGATGTGCATCGTGGTGATGGTGACGTTGGTGGAAACCTCTGCGGACATCCTGGCGGTCGGTGAAATCATTGGCACCAAGGTTGACTCCAAGCGTCTGGGCAATGGTCTGCGGGCTGACATGCTGTCGAGCATGATCGCACCGATTTTTGGTTCGTTCACCCAAAGTGCCTTTGCCCAGAACGTCGGGCTGGTGGCGGTCACAGGGATCAAGAGCCGTTACGTGGTGGCCACGGGCGGATTGTTCCTGGTGGTACTCGGCTTGTTGCCGGTGATGGGGCGGGTGATCGCGGCGGTCCCGACTTCCGTATTGGGCGGGGCCGGTATCGTGCTGTTTGGCACCGTGGCGGCCAGCGGTATTCGAACGTTGTCCAAGGTCGATTACCGCAACAACGTCAACCTGATCATCGTCGCCACGTCCATCGGTTTCGGCATGATTCCCATTGCCGCACCGAATTTCTACGACCACTTCCCGAGCTGGTTTGCGACGATCTTCCATTCGGGTATCAGTTCGTCGGCGATCATGGCCATCGTTCTGAATCTGACGTTCAACCACTTCACGACCGGTAACTCGGATCAGCAATCGGTGTTTGCGGCCGGGACCGAGCGCACGTTGCGCTTCCAGGACCTGGCGGCGCTGCGTGAAGGGGATTACTTCAGTGGCGGCAAGTTGCACGACTGTGACGGCAATGAGATCCCACTGGTCAGCGACGCGTCGGCGGCGGGCCAGCGGGCGCCGAGTACGGCGGTCAACCCCGAAACCACGGGGGCCTGACCCGGACCCGCGTCAGTTCGACAGAAAAAAGGGGTCGATTTGTTCGGCCCCTTTTTTGTTCGTGTTTGTCAGTCGTCGGTAGGTCCGGTGAGGCAAAGGCGTGTGCTGTGGGGGCTGCACAGATTTGGCGTCTATCTGTACCTGTACGCTCGGATGTGCGTGCGCGTTAATAGCCAGCCGCAGCGCTACTGCGGTTTTGTTTTCGGTTCTGGATGACCCATGTCGACTCAGGTTATGAAAAAAATACGGCACAGCTTTGATGTGCCCGAGGGGGAGGTGGCGGGTGCGCTACCGGATCCGGTGACGCGCGTCATTGTGATTGGGGGTGGATTTGCCGGATTGACCGTTGCCAACGCATTGCACGCGGCAGGTGTTGACGTGATGGTGCTTGAGGCGCGCACGCGCCTCGGTGGGCGCACCCACACCGTCGAATTGGCGGACGTGAAGGTCGATGCCGGCGGTTCATGGATTCATCGACCGGAGGGCAATCCGCTGACCGAGCTGGCGCACGTCATGGGGATTACGCGGCGTTCGTTTGCGATTTCGACGATCTTCGCCGGCATGCGTCTGGTCGATGCTCAGGGGCAAGCGCTCAGTGCGTTGCAGCGTGATCGGCTGATGGCCCTGGCCGATGAAATGGAGGAGGCGATAGTCGATCAAGCGGCGCAGTGTGCGCCAGGCGAGAGCATCGAGGATTTGCTTGCGGAGCAGCTTGAAGGGATCGCGGATTTGCAGGAGCGCCAGTGGCTGGCGTTTGCCCTGCGGTTGGGTTTTGAGGCGGACCTGGCATCGCCGTTGTCGGATATTTCGGCGGCTAACTTTGCGGGTGACGACGGATACGCTGGCGGCGATCACTGCCTGGCAGGCGGCTATGCCTCGATGGTCGAGCCGTTGTCTGCCGGGCTGCCCGTCCGGTTGGCGTCGGTGGTGGGCCGGGTGGTGATCGATGAGGCGGGTGTGCATGTGTTTTGTGCCGATGGCCATGTCGAGCAAGGTTCACAGGTGGTGGTCACCGTGCCGTTGGGCGCGCTCAAGGCGCGGGCGATTGAGTTCCAGCCACCGCTGCCGGCCGGCAAACACGCGGCGATTGACCGGTTGGGTTTTGGTCAGTTCGAGAAACTGATTGTGCAGTTCGAGCAGCGATTCTGGGCTTCGGCGGATCCGGTGAGTGGCTTCCTCGTGCGCGGGGAGCCGGTTTTTCCGTACTGGATTGACCTGACGCCGATAGCGGGTCGTCCCACGTTGGCTGCTCACATCTCGGGGCCCCCGGCAGTGCGCTTGGCAGAACTCGACACGGCGTCTGCGCTGGCCAGGGCGCTTGAGGTGTTGAAGCAGGCGACGGGCTATGAGGTGCCGCCACCAGTGGCGGTGTATCGCACGGGGTGGTCGGCGGATCCGTACAGTCGAGGCAGCTATTTGCATCATGGCGTCGAGTCGTTGCCGCAGGATATTGGCGCCTTGGCAGAGCCGGCGTATGGCCGATTGCTGTTTGCGGGTGAGGCGACATCGGCGCTGCGTTTCGGTTATGTCGACGGTGCGTTTTCGAGCGGGTTGCGCGAAGCGGCTCGGTTGCTGGGGAGTGGGCGGGTGGTGTTGTCGGTGGATCAGTGTGTAGAGGGGGTGAAATGAGCAAGGGTGATAATGCGCGGATTGATCTGGATGCGCTGGTCTTGCGGCCATTTGGCGCCGCTGATCTGGGGTTTGTGTTCGCAGGGCTTTCTGATCCGCAGGTCATCAAGCATTACGGGGTTTCCTACGATTCCCTTGAAGCCTGCCAGGAGCAGATGGACTGGTTTGAATCGATTGCTGCGCAAAGAACCGGGCACTGGCTGGCGATCGAGTCGAAAGCCGACGGTCAGCCAATGGGAGCGGTGGGCGTTAACGATATCTCGCCGATCCATCATTGCGCCGAGTTGGGTTACTGGCTGCTGCCGCAGTATTGGGGGCAGGGCGTCGTCTCTGCGGCGCTGAAGCTGTTTCTGCCGCTGGCCTTCAGGCAACTGCAGTTGCACCGTATTGAAGCTATGGTGGAGCTTGAGAACCACCGGTCCCGGCGTGTGCTGGAAGCGGCGGGTTTTACCCATGAAGGCGTGCAGCGAGAGTGCGAGCTAAAGCATGGCGAGTACATCTCGCTGATGCGCTTCGGCTTGTTGAGTCATGACTGGGGCGCAGGGGAGTAGTTTTCCGGCGTACAACGCAGTTCGCCTCTGGCTCGAATGAGCAGAGGCGCTAGATAATGTGTATTTGATTATTGGCTGATTCGCGTCGGGAGCAGGGCGCTCTCGGGAGTGTTACAGGCGAATCAGTAAAGAAGATGGCTCCACGACCTGGACTCGAACCAGGGACCCAGTGATTAACAGTCACTTGCTCTACCAACTGAGCTATCGCGGAATTCGCCGTATGTTACTGATTAAAAAGAACAAGTCAAGCGCGGATTGAAAAAATAGCGCGTTTTTCGGGTGAGCAGTGACGGTTGGGTTATTGGCGGTTACCAGAATCGTGGCGGCGGTCTACCATGGCGCCCCGGAAGTGGTTTCACGCGCTGCCGGCCATTCGCCGAAAAGGTACGCGTCATGACTCACTTATCACTGTTCATTCGTTCGTCGCTGCGTGGGGTGTTTGCATGAGCATCGCCCAGATCAGTCTGCCCAAAGGCGTCGGCCCGCACGCCGAGAAACTGTTCGACGCGATCACTCAGGCCAGCACGGCTGATGAGCTGAATCGCGCTGGCGGCAAGGCCGAAGGTTTCGTGCTGGGGCTGGAAAGCACCAAGTCGATCAAGAGCCAGGTCGCCGAATCGCTTTATGTGGCCTACGACGATGCGGCCAGCCAGCGTGCCACCGAACTAGCCGGCTGAACCCCGTTAGCCACCGAAGCTGAAGGTGCCCATCAGGAACTTGGCGTAGAGCGACATCGCGACCAGTTGCACTATCCACAGCGCCAGGCCGCCCAGGAATACGCCCAGGGCGACTTGCCCGACCAGTCCACTGCTGCGTTTGGTCTGGTTGCGTGGGACAAAGTGATCCAGTTCGTCGCGGTCAGCGCGCAAATCATCATTCTTCATAAGGTCTCTCGAAAGGGAAGGGCGCTAAAACCTCAGTCTAGAGTGCGTGGGCACGGTTGGCTGTGGATTTTCCGGGCAGCAACGAAAAGGGGAAGCCTGGTGGCTTCCCCTTTTCTGTTGCGCGTGTGGCTTAGATCACCTGAAGGATGGCTTTGGTCACGGCGTCGATGTTGCGCTGGTTCAGCGCGGCGACGCAGATACGGCCAGTGTCCAGGGCGTAGATGCCGAACTCGTTGCGCAGGCGGGTGACTTGTTCAACGGTCAGGCCGGAGTAGGAGAACATGCCGCACTGACGAGCGACGAAGCTGAAATCGTGGTCAGGCGCTTGTTTGGCCAGCATGTCGACCATCTGCATGCGCATGCCACGAATGCGCAAGCGCATTTCGGCCAGTTCCTGTTCCCACTGGGCGCGCAGCTCAGGGCTGTTCAGCACGGCGGCCACGATGCTTGCGCCGTGGGTCGGCGGGTTGGAGTAGTTGGTGCGGATCACGCGTTTGACTTGCGACAGCACGCGCGCGCTTTCTTCCTTCGACTCGCTGACGATCGACAGCGCGCCAACGCGTTCGCCGTACAGCGAGAACGACTTGGAGAACGAGCTGGACACGAAGAAGGTCAGGCCCGATTCGGCGAACAGGCGCACAGCGGCGGCGTCTTCGTCGATACCGTCGCCAAAGCCCTGGTAAGCCATGTCGAGGAACGGCACGTGGTTTTTTGCCTTGACCACGTCCAGCACGTTTTTCCAGTCTGCCGGGCTCAGGTCGACGCCGGTCGGGTTATGGCAGCACGCGTGCAGCACGACGATGGAGCCCGACGGCAGCGCGTTCAGGTCTTCGAGCAGGCCTGTGCGGTTCACGTCGTGGGTGGCGGCGTCGTAGTAACGATAGTTCTGCACCGGGAAACCGGCGGTTTCGAACAGTGCGCGGTGGTTTTCCCAGCTCGGGTCGCTGATTGCGACGACGGCGTCAGGCAGCAGTTGCTTGAGGAAGTCGGCACCGATTTTCAGTGCGCCCGTGCCGCCGACGGCTTGTGTGGTGATTACACGGCCAGCGGCGATCAGCGGCGAGTCATTGCCGAACAGCAGCTTTTGCACGGCCTGGTCGTAGGCGGCAATGCCGTCGATCGGCAGGTAGCCGCGGGAGGCGTGTTGAGCGACGCGAATCGTCTCGGCTTCGACAACGGCGCGCAGGAGGGGGATTTTCCCCTCCTCGTTGCAGTAAACACCGACCCCCAGGTTGACCTTGTCGGTACGAGTATCGGCGTTGAATGCTTCGTTGAGGCCCAGGATTGGATCGCGTGGTGCCATTTCGACAGCGGAGAACAGGCTCATTATTGCGGCGGCTCTGAATGGGATGTGGAGGGACGTGTAGCGCTCCAGCCGAATGCACTAGAGCGGTGCACAAACGGGGAGCTAGTATAGAGGCCATCACCGGGCGCGGCGACAGCCGTTTCTGCTTTTCAGGTAAGTTTTTCGGTTTATTTTTGCACCGCTAGTCTTATTGCTACATCAAGAGTGTAGGTGCGGGTAGGGCGTTTACCTTGAAACCCGAAGCAATTGGCTCCACATCTACGGTTATCATGCTTTTTCCCAACGACATTCGTCGTTTGCGGTCTTCACCGTTCTTGCCAGGCATTGCCCGGGCAGGAGTGAACCCAGAGGTACGTTATGTCTGAATTCCAGCTAGTCACCCGCTTCGAGCCCGCCGGCGATCAGCCGGAGGCCATCCGTTTGATGGTCGAAGGCATCGAGGCCGGGCTGGCGCACCAGACGTTGCTGGGCGTGACCGGTTCGGGCAAGACATTCAGCATTGCCAACGTGATCGCGCAGGTGCAGCGCCCGACCCTGGTGCTGGCGCCGAACAAGACCCTGGCGGCCCAGTTGTACGGGGAGTTCAAGGCGTTCTTCCCGAACAACGCGGTGGAGTACTTCGTTTCCTACTACGACTACTACCAGCCCGAAGCCTATGTACCGTCGTCGGACACCTTCATCGAGAAAGATGCCTCGATCAACGACCACATCGAGCAGATGCGGCTGTCGGCGACCAAGGCGTTGCTGGAGCGCAAGGACGCGATCATCGTCACCACGGTGTCGTGCATCTATGGCTTGGGCAGTCCGGAAACCTATTTGAAAATGGTGTTGCACGTGGATCGCGGCGACAAGCTCGATCAGCGTGCCTTGCTGCGTCGTCTAGCTGACTTGCAGTACACCCGCAATGACATGGATTTTGCCCGCGCGACCTTCCGGGTGCGCGGCGATGTGATCGATATCCACCCGGCAGAATCCGATTTCGAAGCGATCCGCATCGAGTTGTTCGATGACGAGGTCGAGAGCCTGTCGGCGTTTGATCCGCTGACCGGCGAAGTGATCCGCAAGCTGCCGCGTTTCACGTTCTATCCGAAAAGCCACTACGTAACGCCGCGAGAAACACTGCTGGGCGCCATCGAAGGGATCAAGGTCGAGTTGCAGGAGCGCCTCGACTACTTGCGCTCCAACAACAAGCTGGTGGAAGCGCAGCGTCTCGAACAGCGCACCCGTTTCGATCTGGAGATGATTCTGGAGCTGGGTTACTGCAACGGCATCGAGAACTACTCGCGTTACCTCTCGGGTCGCGCCTCCGGCGAGGCGCCGCCCACGCTGTTTGATTACCTGCCTGCCGATGCCCTGTTGGTGATTGATGAATCCCACGTCAGCGTGCCTCAGGTCGGTGCAATGTATAAGGGCGACCGCTCGCGTAAAGAGACGCTGGTGGAATACGGTTTCCGCCTGCCGTCCGCATTGGATAACCGACCGATGCGCTTCGACGAGTTCGAAAACATCAGCCCGCAGACGATTTTCGTCTCGGCCACGCCGGGCAATTACGAGGCGGAACACGCCGGTCGCGTGGTCGAGCAACTGGTGCGGCCGACTGGCCTGGTGGACCCGCAAATCGAGATTCGCCCGGCGCTGACTCAGGTCGATGACCTGCTCTCGGAAATCACCAAGCGTGTGGCGCTGGAGGAGCGGGTGCTGGTCACCACGCTGACCAAGCGCATGTCCGAGGACTTGACCGATTACCTCGCCGATCACGGTGTGCGCGTGCGTTATCTGCACTCGGACATCGACACCGTGGAACGGGTCGAGATTATCCGCGATTTGCGCCTGGGCACCTTCGATGTGTTGGTGGGAATCAACCTGCTGCGCGAAGGCCTGGACATGCCGGAAGTGTCGCTGGTGGCAATTCTCGATGCCGACAAGGAAGGCTTCCTGCGCTCCGAGCGCTCGCTGATCCAGACCATTGGCCGTGCAGCGCGGAACCTCAATGGCCGAGCGATTCTCTACGCGGATCGGATCACCGGCTCGATGGAGCGGGCGATTGGTGAAACCGAGCGCCGCCGCGACAAGCAGATCGCCTTCAACCTGGCCAATGGCATCACCCCCAAAGGCGTGTTCAAGGACGTCGCCGACATCATGGAAGGCGCTGTCGTGCCGGGCTCGCGCAGCAAGAAGCGCAAAGGCATGGCCAAGGCTGCTGAGGAAAGCGCCAAGTACGAAGCCGAATTGCGTTCGCCGAGCGAAATCACCAAGCGCATTCGTCTGTTGGAAGAGAAAATGTACCAGCTTGCCCGCGACCTGGAATTCGAGGCTGCCGCGCAGACGCGCGATGAGATTGCCAAGCTGCGCGAGCGGCTTCTGGCTGTTTGATCTTCATTGCCTGACCGGGCCTTTTCGCGAGCAAGTCCGCTCCCACATTGGATCTGTGTCGTTCACAAATCCCCTGTGGGAGCGGGCTTGCTCGCGAATGAGGCTACTCGGTCTTAATGAGACTCCCCGGCCTTCAGCCCCGCTGGCAGTTTCTTGGTCAACAGAATGGCCAGCATGCTCACTCCCAGCGCAATCCCGACAAAGTGAAACGCATCGTTGTAGGCCATGATCGCCGCCTGCTGATGGGCAATCTCGCTGAGTTTGCCCAGCGCCGCCGTTTCACTGCCGAAGCGATCCGTCATCGACGCCATCCGCTCAGCCACCTGCGGGTTGCTTGGCGCGATCGACTCGCGCAAATAATCAAAGTAGGTCTTGGTTCGCGCATCCAGCAGGGTGGCGAGGAGTGCGATGCCAATCGCGCCGCCGAGGTTGCGCAGGATGTTGAACAGGCTTGAGGCCGACCCCGCGTCCTGCGGCAGGATGTACGCGGTGGCGATCAACGAAATGGTCACCATGATCAGCGGCTGGCCCAGCGCACGCACGAGCTGGATCTGATTGAACTGCGGGCCGGCGAAGTCCGGGTTGAGTGCGCCTGAGAGAAAACTCGCCAAGCCAAACAATCCAAAACCGAAGGTGCAGAGTAGCTTCGGCGAGACGAACTTCATCAACTTGGGCACCAGCGGAATCAGGAACAGCTGCGGCACACCCATCCACATGATCACTTCGCCGATCTGCAAGGCGTTGTAGTTCTGGATCTGCGCCAGGTACAGCGGCAACAGGTAAATCGAGCCGTACAGCCCGACGCCCATGCCGAGGCTGGAAATGCTCGACAAGCCAAAGTTGCGGTTGCGCAGGATGCCGAGGTTGATCAGCGGATTGGGTTTGGACACCTGCACGATGACAAAGGTGATCAGGCTGATCAGCGCGATGCTGCCCAGCGTCACGATCAGGTTCGATTCCAGCCAGTCCTTGCGATGACCTTCCTCAAGAAACACCTGCAAACAGCCCAGGCCAACACCGAGCGTGAGAATGCCGGCGTAGTCGGTGCTTTTCAGCAGTTCCCAGTGGGCTTCCTTCTTCTCCAGGCCGTACATCAGGCCGGCGATCATGATCAGCCCCGGTGGAATGTTGATGTAGAAGATGTATTCCCAGCCCCAGTTTTCCGTCAACCAGCCACCGAGCGTCGGGCCGATGGACGGGGCGAAGGTGGCCGTCATCGCGAACATCGCCATGCCCTTGGCGCGGTGATGTTCGGGGAGTTTGATCAGCGTCAGGGTGAACGCCAGCGGGATCAGCGCGCCGCCCGTAAAACCCTGCAAGGCGCGGAACACGATCATGCTCTCCAGGCTCCAGGCCATGGAACAGAGCAGGGAGGCACCGAGAAATCCCAGCGAAACCCACACCGCCAAGCGGCGTGCCGACAGCAGTTGCACCAGCCACGCGGTGAGCGGAATCATGATGATTTCCGCGACCAGGTAGGAGGTGGAAATCCACGAGCCTTCTTCCAGTGTCGCCGACAGCGCGCCCTGAATGTCCTTGAGCGAGGCGTTGGTGATCTGGATGTCGAGCACCGCCATGAAGGCGCCAAGCATGACGCTCATGACCGCAATCCAGTCCCGCCGGGTCGGTTCGCCGACCGGGCGGAGCAGTTGATCACCGGCCATCGACAGGGTCTTTGATGTTGACTTTGACGGTCACCGACATGCCGGGACGGATCTTGCCGTGCAGCGGATTATCGGCAGCAAAGGTCAATTTCACCGGAATCCGCTGCACGACCTTGGTGAAGTTGCCGGTGGCATTGTCCGGCGGCAACAGGCTGAACTGCGCGCCCGAGGCAGCGAACAGGCTGTCGACCCTTGCCTCGATGGGCGTGTCGCCGTAGGCATCGAAAATCAGCTCGGCTTTCTGTCCGGGTTGCATGTGGCCGATCTGGGTTTCCTTGAAATTGGCCTGAATCCAGATGTCCTCGTCCGGGACGATCGACAGCAGATAGGCGCCCGCTTGCACGTATTGGCCATTGCGGGCGGCGCGTTGGCCGATCAGGCCACTGATCGGTGCATGGATCTCGCTGCGGGTCAGGTTCAGTTCGGCCTGGGCCAGATCCGTTCGGGCGTTGGCGATCTGCGCGTCCAGGCGTTTGATTTCGGCCGCCAGGGCGTTGACCTGCTGGTGTTGCGCCTGGGCGTCGGCCTGGGCCTTGGCGACTTGCGAACGGGCAATGTGGGTGTCGGCGGAGAGGGTGGTGACCCGCTCTTCGGAAACGTAACCCGGTTTGCGCAAAGTTTCGGCGCGGGACAAATCGATTTGCGAGCGGCCAAGGGTGGCCTGACTGGAGGCAACCTGGGCTTCGCTGGCGGCAATCAGGCTGGCCTGCTGGGTCAGCTTGCTTTGGGCTTGCAGGCGTTCGGCTTCGCGGGTGGCGAGGTTGGCGTTGGCACGGTCGACGGCGAGGTGGAAGTCATCGCCTTCGAGCTTGATCAGCAACTGGCCCTTTTCGACGTGCTGGTTGTCCTGCACCAGAACTTCATCAATGCGCGCGCCGAGTTGGCTGGAGACGCGGGTAATTTCACCCTGGACGTAGGCGTTATCGGTGCTCTCGTAAAAACGCCCCTTGAAAAACCAGTGGGCAAGGAGCCCTCCGGCGATCAGCAGGACGATAAACAGGAACGTAAACAGGCGATGCTTGAGTTGGGCTGGCATGGGCAGACTGTAGTCGGAAAAGTGTAAGGAGATATATCAGGACGCAAATCTGGCACACGACCGACAAACGGTAAATGCCACTTCCGGATAATCGGCTATCGAGCGGCATTAGAGCGGTTTGTAGCCCCAACGTTGGCTTAAATGCCCTGCTGACTGGAGTGGGGCGGGTATCGCCTGTTACCATTCGCCCCTTGTTTCATCTCCGCTTTTTATATTCTTTTCGAGACACGCCATGACCACCGTCCGCACTCGCATCGCGCCATCGCCTACCGGCGATCCCCATGTCGGCACCGCTTACATCGCTTTGTTCAACTATTGCTTTGCCAAGCAGCATGGCGGTGAGTTCATCCTGCGGATTGAAGACACCGACCAATTGCGTTCGACCCGCGAGTCCGAACAGCAGATCTTCGATGCCCTGCGCTGGTTGGGCATCAACTGGAGCGAAGGCCCGGATGTGGGCGGCCCGCACGGTCCGTATCGCCAGAGTGAGCGCGGCGATATCTACCAGAAGTACTGCCAGCAGTTGGTCGACCTGGGTCATGCGTTCCCGTGCTTCTGCACCAGCGAGGAGCTCGACCAGATGCGCGCCGAGCAAATGGCCAAGGGCGAAACCCCGCGTTACGACGGTCGTGCGCTGTTGCTCTCCAAGGAAGAAGTCGCGCGCCGCCTGGCCGCTGGCGAGCCGCATGTGATCCGCATGAAGGTGCCGACCGAAGGCGTCTGCGTGGTGCCGGACATGCTGCGTGGCGACGTCGAGATCCCGTGGGATCGCATGGACATGCAAGTGCTGATGAAGACCGACGGCCTGCCGACGTACTTCCTGGCCAACGTGGTCGACGACCACCTGATGGGGATTACTCACGTACTGCGCGGTGAAGAATGGTTGCCATCGGCGCCGAAACTGATCCTGCTTTACGAGTACTTCGGCTGGGAGCAACCCGAGCTGTGCTACATGCCGCTGCTGCGTAACCCGGACAAGAGCAAGCTGTCCAAGCGCAAGAACCCGACCTCGGTGACGTTCTACGAACGCATGGGCTTCATGCCGGAAGCGATGCTCAATTACCTGGGCCGCATGGGCTGGTCGATGCCGGATGAGCGCGAGAAGTTCTCCTTGCAGGAGATGGTCGACAACTTCGACCTCAAGCGTGTGTCTCTGGGCGGGCCGATTTTCGACATCGAGAAGCTGTCGTGGCTCAACGGCCAGTGGCTGCGTGACCTGCCGGTGGAAGAGTTCGCCAGCCGCTTGCAGACCTGGGCGCTGAACCCTGAGTACATGATGAAGATCGCACCGCACGTGCAGGGTCGGGTTGAGACCTTCAGCCAGGTCGCACCGCTGGCCGGCTTCTTCTTCGCCGGGGGCGTGAACCCGGATGCCAAGCTGTTCGAGTCCAAGAAGCTCTCGGGCGATCAGGTTCGCCAGTTGATGCAATTGATCCTGTGGAAGCTTGAAAGCCTGCGCCAGTGGGAGAAGGACAGCATCACCGCGACGATTCAGGCAGTGGTCGAGTCCCTCGAGCTGAAACTGCGTGACGCCATGCCGCTGATGTTCGCGGCGATCACTGGGCAGGCGAGTTCGGTCTCGGTACTCGATGCGATGGAAATTCTCGGGCCGGACCTGACCCGCTTCCGTCTGCGCCAGGCCATCGACCTGCTCGGCGGCGTGTCGAAGAAAGAAAACAAAGAGTGGGAAAAGCTCCTGGGCGCGATTGCCTGAGACGCTGCATGAAGGGCTGATGGCCGCTGTGCATGCCTGTCGTTGGGTGCGCAGTGGCTGTCAGGCCCCCGGATTTTCGGGGGGAGGGCGGTAAGTGATTGTTATGTTGGCAAAAAATTTCAAAATTTTTGAAAAATAAGTTTGACAGGCTTTCGATACGCCCTTAAGATTCGCCCCGTCCTCAGCGATGAGGGGCTATAGCTCAGCTGGGAGAGCGCTTGCATGGCATGCAAGAGGTCGACGGTTCGATCCCGTCTAGCTCCACCAATTTACACTTCAAGGCCTGGCCACACCGGTCTTGAAGCGATCAACACTCAGCGTTGATCTGTTGTATAGAAGGGTTTGCGTCCCCTTCGTCTAGTGGCCTAGGACACCGCCCTTTCACGGCGGTAACAGGGGTTCGAGTCCCCTAGGGGACGCCAGTTTTACAGAAGTGATGTTGCAAAACGTCGCTCCGCCGCGAGGCGAAAAATCCGGGGCTATAGCTCAGCTGGGAGAGCGCTTGCATGGCATGCAAGAGGTCGACGGTTCGATCCCGTCTAGCTCCACCAATTTTACAGTTCAAGGTCTGGCCACACCGGCCTTGAATCGATCAGTACTCAGCACTGATCAGTTGTATAGAAGGGTTTGCGTCCCCTTCGTCTAGTGGCCTAGGACACCGCCCTTTCACGGCGGTAACAGGGGTTCGAGTCCCCTAGGGGACGCCACGATTACCCGCTCTGCGGGATTTATAAGGGTCATTCAATTATTGAATGGCCCTTTTGTTTGTCTGGCGTTTGGCCAATCCTCTTATTCTCCCCGCACGGCTCTTCTGACCAATGGTCGAATTAACGGCTTGCAAATTTTTATTACGAGAATAATATTTCAGTCGTAATATTCGGAGGCAACGATGAACGATAAAAAAGCTCAAACCCGCGAACGCATTCTCCAGGCCGCTAGCGCTGCGCTGATTCAGCGTGGCCCGGCCGAGCCGAGCGTGGGCGAAGTGATGGGCGCGGCCGGCCTGACCGTCGGTGGCTTTTACGCCCACTTCGACAGCAAGGACGCGATGATGCTGGAGGTCTTCACGCAGTTGCTTGGCCAGCGTCGGGCCTTGATCGCCGATATGGACGCGGGGCTGACAGGCGAGGAGCGTCGGGCCTTGGTCGCGGCCTTCTACCTGTCGCGCAAGCACCGTGACTCCACCGAACACGCCTGTCCGATCCCGGCATCGGTCGGGGAGCTGGGCCGTTTGCCGGACGATTTCCGGCAGGCCTTGAATGAGCATGTGGAGCTGATGGTCGCGCAACTGGCCAGCAGCCCTGAAGACATCGACAAGGCGTTGGCTGACATGGCGCTGATGGTCGGTGGTTTGGCCCTGGCGCGTGCGCTGGGTGCCGGTGAGTTGTCGGATCGATTGCTGCGTGCCGCCAAGTCGGCGGTCTTGTGACCTGAAACGTTAGCCTTTGGAGATGAGCGATGAACACATTGAGCTGGGTTCGTGGCGTTAATGGCACCCTGGGCTGGTTTGCGCCGCGCTTGATCGCGAGCAAGATGAGGCTGGCGTTCATGACACCCTGTGAATTACCACCACGGGATTGGGAGCTGCCGTTGTTAGCGAGCGCCGAACGGATCACCTTGCGCTTCGGCCTTTCGGCGCTGCGCTGGGGGCAAGGACCAACGGTGCTGTTGATGCATGGCTGGGAAGGTCGGCCTACGCAGTTCGCCAGCCTGATCACGGCGTTGATTGCGGCAGGTTACACCGTTGTCTCCCTCGACGGTCCGGCCCATGGCCGATCTCCCGGTCGCGAGGCCGATGTGATGCGTTTCGCCCGCGCCATGCTTGAAGCGGCTGCCGAGCTGCCACCGCTGCAAGCGGTTATCGGTCACTCCATGGGCGGTGCCAGTGCGATGCTTGCCATTCAGTTGGGGTTGCGCACTGAAACGCTGGTGAGTATCGCGGCACCGGCGCGAATCCTCGGGGTGTTGCGCGGGTTTGCCCATCACGTGCGCATGCCGCCCAGGGCGCGGTCGGCATTTATTCGGCAGATTGAGCAGGATGTTGGTATCCAGGCGTCGAAGCTCGACGTGGCGCACTATCAACTGGATATGCCAGGGCTGATCGTGCATGCCGAAGACGACAAGTTTGTCCCGGTCAAGGAGTCGCAGCTGATCCACGAGGCCTGGTTCGACAGCCGTTTGTTGCGGCTGGAGGAGGGCGGTCACCAGCGTGTTTTGGCGGACCCGCGGCTGATTGACGGCGTGCTCGCGCTGCTGGCAGGTCGCAGTCTGCAGGCGCGCCAATCCGCGTGATGATCCGTTACACTGCCCCGGTCGAATAATCTGACCGGGAGTGGGGTATGGGCTGGGATCGGGCAACGCCATTTATCATTGACCTGCAAGTGGCCGCCGAGGACATCGATGGGCTGGGGCACGCCAATAACGCGGTGTACGTCACCTGGCTCGAACGGTGTGCCTGGCGCCACTCGCAGCGCCTGGGGCTGGACCTGACCGAGTATCGGCGGCTGGATCGGGCGATGGCAGTGGTGCGCCACGAAATCGATTACCTGGCCGCCGCGTATGAAGACGATGAATTGCAGTTGGCGACTTGGATCGTTGACTGGGACCAGCGCCTGAAGATGACCCGGCACTTCCAGCTCGTCCGCCCCCGCGATAACACCACGTTGCTGCGGGCACAAACCACATTTGTCTGCATTGAGCTGTCCAGCGGCAAGCCCAGGCGCATGCCGGCAGCGTTCATCGAAGGTTACGGCCAGGCATTGCAAGTCCCAACCTGACTTATCCTGTGGCGAGGGAGCTTGCTCCCGTTCGAGTGCGCAGCACTCTCCATTGCAGGGGGACCGCTTCGCGCTCCAGCGGGAGCAAGCCCCTCTCCACAAAGGTATGCGCAAGTCTTTCGGCACAGAATCCAGTAAACTGCCGCACGTTTTTCGTTGAGTGTTTTTCATGCAAATTGCTTTGGCGCCCATGGAGGGGTTGGTCGACGACATCCTGCGGGACGTGTTGACCCGTGTTGGCGGTATCGATTGGTGCGTGACCGAGTTCATCCGGATCAACGACCAACTGCTCACGCCTGCCTATTTCCACAAGTTCGCGCCAGAGTTGCTGAACGGTGCCCAAACCGCTGCCGGCGTGCCGTTGCGTGTGCAACTGCTGGGTTCCGACCCGGTGTGCCTGGCGGAAAACGCCGCGCTGGCCTGCGAGTTGGGATCACAGGTGATCGACCTGAACTTCGGCTGCCCGGCCAAGACCGTCAACAAGTCCCGTGGCGGTGCGGTGCTGCTCAAAGAGCCGGAACTGCTCAACCAGATCGTCGAACACGTGCGCCGTGCCGTGCCGGCGCACATCCCGGTGACCGCCAAGATGCGTCTGGGCTTCGACAGCCCTGATGGTGCGCTGGTGTGCGCCACGGCGTTGGCGGAGGGTGGTGCGGAACACATTGTGGTGCATGCGCGAACCAAGACCGATGGTTACAAGCCGCCGGCGCATTGGGAATGGATCCCACGGGTGCAGGAAGTGGTCAAGGTGCCGGTGTTCGCCAACGGCGATATCTGGAGCGTCGAAGACTGGCGCCGCTGCCGTGAGATCAGTGGCGTCGAGGACATCATGCTCGGTCGCGGCCTTGTCTCGCGTCCGGACCTGGCGCGGCAGATCGCAGCGGCCCGTGCCGGTGAAGACGTGGTCGAGATGACCTGGGCCGAGTTGTTGCCGCTGATTCAGGCGTTCTGGCTGCAAGCCAAGGCGCAGATGACACCCCGCCAATCGCCGGGTCGCTTGAAGCAGTGGCTGGCGATGCTGACCCGCAATTATCCAGAAGCGGTGGCGCTGTTCACGGTCTTGCGCCGGGAGACCGAACTGGATCAGGTTTCGCGTTTGCTGGGGCTTCAGGTGGCTGAAGCGGCCTGAAACCTTTTTTGAAAAAAACAGAAAATAATCTCTTGAAATGCACTTGGCGGTCCCTATCTAGGGATTACGCGATGCCGAATTCGGGTCGCGGAGACAAAAAACCTTGCTGACATTTCAGGAGATTTATCCATGAGTACTGCATTTTCCCTCGCGCCTCTGTTCCGTTCCTCGGTGGGCTTCGATCGTTTCAACGACCTGTTCGAAACCGCTCTGCGCAACGAGCCGGGCAGCACTTACCCACCTTACAACGTTGAAAAGCACGGTGACGACCAGTACCGCATTGTCGTAGCCGCCGCCGGTTTCCAGGAAGAAGACCTGGAGCTGCAAGTCGAGAAAGGCGTGTTGACCGTCAGTGGTGGCAAACGCGATGCCAATGAAGGCGTGACCTTCCTGCACCAAGGCATCGCCCAGCGTGCGTTCAAGCTGTCGTTCCGCCTGGCGGACCATATCGAGGTCAAGGCGGCCGGCCTGAGCAACGGTCTGTTGAGCATCGACCTGTTGCGGGTGGTGCCGGAAGAGGCAAAGGCCAAGCGTATCCCGATCAGCGGAACGCAAAAACCGGCACTGCAACACTGAGTGGTTCATGAGACCGCTGAGGTCATCAGCGGCTCAAACCCTCTGGAAAGGCCCCGACCCGTCGGGGCCTTTTTTGTTTGCCGCGTTCCACCGGGCTCTCTACAATCGGCGCCCAAACGGCCAGCCCCGTCCATTTCCTGCTGGCCCCGGAGCATTTTTTTTCATGGAAGAGATAGAACAGCGCTGGCTGTACGCCCTTTCTGCACCTTCAGTTGCCCTCAATCCCAATGCCAGTTACACCGACCCCGGCTACTGCTCCGATTTGAAGTTCGTTGACGTGAAGGGCGGTTGGGGCATCACCAATCGGCAGCAACTCCTGGAAATGCTCAGGTTCGCCGATAACGGCCATGCCGTTCAGATCGAAGACGCCTACCTCCAGTGGGAGCGTTGCCTGCCCAGCCAGTGGCAAGCGCTGTTGACGCGCCTGGGCACCCGCGACCGTATTCTGTACGAATTGGCCAGCCGCACCTTCAGTGAGTGCGGTTCGGGTGGGACCCGCGCCTGGGACCTTGGGCGCATGGGCTTCCTGTTGCGCGCCGCCGTGCTTCACGGCTGGATCAACCTCGACGAGAGCCTTTGGCTGCACGGTGGCCTGGCCCTGCGCGCGCGGCATTACTACGACAGCTGGGCCAGCTACTTCATCGGTTTCGTCGTCGGCAGATCCATTTGGAATTGCAGGGATAGCAGCGACGAGGACATGGCTCACGAACTGGATCGCAAGGGCGACTTTCCCATGAACACCGTTATCCTTGAGCGAATTGATCGCGACGCCTCGCAACTCTTCGCCCAATTGCCATGGGACATGGCCCTTCACCTGCCGGAGCGCCCGGCGTCCTTGGCGGAGTTCAACTGGTCATGACTTGCTGGATTCGCCTGGGCATCGAGCCCACCAAAGATCACGACATCATTCGCACCGCTTACCGCAGCCGTTTGCCGGAACACCATCCAGAATCCGACCCGCAAGGTTTTCAGGCCCTGCGTGCGGCGTATGACGCCGCGTTGCGCTTCGCCCGGCAGGAAGAGGTTGAGGACGAGGCTCAGACCGACAGCGAGCCAAGTGCTGCCGGGCAAACCCTGGTCGGTTTCGAAGCTTTGCTCAGTGACCCTATGCGACGTTTCAACCCCGATGCCTGGCGAGTGTTCATGGGCGAGCTCGATCAACTGTCTTTGGAGGCAATGGAAGAAGTCAGTTGGGGCTTGCTACATGAGCTGATATCCGCCGGACCGATTTCCAACCATTGTGCGCGGCTGTTGGCCCAGCGGTTGGGGTGGTCGGGCCGGCTGCTCGACGTTGAGTTCGACAGCGCCCGGCAGATCGACGAGTTTCTCCAGCGCATTGAAGAGCCGGACCCGTTCGACACCACATTGATGACGCACTGGTCGGCGCAGGCGCAACTGGAAACCCTCTGGTACACGCGCACGCTGGACTCTATCTATCAGCATCACTCACTGGACGAATTCAAGCAGTTCGCCAGTCTTCACACCTGCCTGCCGCTGCCGGCCGGCGATAGCCTGTCGCGTCGTTGGGCAGAACAATTCAGTCAGGCGGGCATTGGCAGCAAGGGGTTGCTGGACCTTTGCACCGAGCAGCATCGCCTGGCGCCGCAGGACCTCGACTGGCTCTACCTGCTGGCCTGTCAGCGCGGCTTGTTGGGGCTTGAAGAACTGGCCCTGCAATGCTGGGTAAAACTCTGGCGCGAGCACCAGTATCCGAAAGCGGCGGCCTGGTTGCTGGAACTGTGCGCCCAGCGTCAGCCCAAGCGCTTGCCGCTACTGATCCAGGCGTTCGACCGGCTGGAAAACTTCCGCGACTGGTCGCACGACCTCGCACACGCTTCCCAGGAGTACGGCAGCCCGTCTCAGCGGCCGGAGACCTTGGGCCGCTGGTTCAAGGCTCGACAACTTGATTTGCCCGGGATTGCAGAGGCTTTCGTCGGATGGCGGATTGGCGGCGACGAACTGCCCTTGCTGGCGTGGCTGATCGGCGAATACGACGACCCGTACCTGTGCAAACTCTACCGCCATGCCTGGGCGTTGCACCGTGGTGATGTGGCGCTGTTACAGCAGGTCATGGACGAGCCTGACAGTGACGATGTGCTCGACGCCTTGGTGCTGGAAGGGTTCAAGTATCAGGCGGAACAACAGCTCTGCTGGCTGACGCAGGCGCCGATTCCTCTGGCGCTGAAGTCCTTTGTCGACAGCCATTGCGTGCAGCCGGTTCTGGCACCCGAGCTGCAAAAGGGCGAACCCTACGATATCGCTCTGCTGTGGTTGCGACGTCTGCGGCCTTATGATCAAGGTGCCCTGGCCCGATTGGATCAGGCCTTTTCCCTGGGCAAGCACGATGAGTTCCATCGTGGTGTGTGCCTGATGGCGCAATTGGCCGAGCAGGGCGTGGTGCTGCCAGCCATTGGCGAGGGCGAGGCTGTTTGGGAGTGGCATCGCCAGACCGTATTTTTGCAGTCGCTGCTCGATGACCCGCAGCGCTGGCTGACGCCGGCCAACGTGCAGTCTCTGGAGCAGATGAATGTTGATCGGGACCATCCTCTGGCCCGGTTGCAGCCGCTGTTGCGTCGACTGGGCCGGGAGGAGGGCGGGCTGTCGAGCCTGCTCGGCTGGCTGCAAGATGCTGATCCGGTGCATGCCTTGCTGGCGCGCCGGTATCTGGGCGTGCAGCAGGCACTCGATAGCGCAAAACTGCTGAGCAATGACCGATTGTATGCGTGCATGTGCAGCGAGCCCGATGTGTTTGACGATGACGCACTGGGGCTGATGCTGTTGTGTGGTGTGTTGTATCGCGACCCGTTGCTCGACACCGAGCAGCACCGCTATTTGCTGAGCAAGATTGCCCGCATCACCAGCCCCGTCGACTGGTTCGAGTCCTTTCGGGACGGTTTGCTCAAGGGCGAGCCGCCGCGTCCGCCTCGTCAATCGCTTGAAGAGGGGGACAGCACCGACAGCAGTACGTTTTACCTTGCGCTCGATGCACTCAAAGGGTTGGTGCGCTATGGCAGCTTTGGTGTGCCGCGCAGCAAGGCGCTGCAACAGATGCAGCGGGCAAAGGACGACCCGGCGCACGGGCCCGGTCTACGTTTGGCCTTGAGTGCCTTGCTGTCCTGGAGTGAGCGGTTGCTGCTGGCCAAGGCTGACAGTGAGCCCGTGTCGCCTCGGGCGTTCTGGAAGCTGGGCAGTCGATTGGGTCGCAAGGCATTCTTCGGCCAGGCGCTTGCGTGCCTGGTGCTGACGCCCCTTGTTGCATTGCTCAGCGGCAGCTCGGTGATGGGCATTGCGGTGTTGGTGCTTGGCCTGGGCATTCTGCTCGGCGCGGTGTTGCGCCGTCTGCATGACCTGGGTCGCGGGTTGCCGATAATGGTTGTGGGGGCCTGCTTGACCCCGGTGCTGCCGTTCTTGCCTGCGGTGCTGTTTTTTCTGCCCGGCGAAAAACTGCCCAACCGTTACGGGGTTCCGCCGGACAGCGGCACGACGAACACGCTGTCCGGTGGGCTGCAAGCCACTCTGCGACGGTTGAACGGTTAGAAGCGCAGTTCGTCCAGCGCTTCGTTGAGCTGTGTGCGGTGGCTGGCAATCGTTGAAGGTTGCTGGCCACCGAGGACGCTGTTGAACTCGTCCAGCCAGTAACGAATTTGCTCGCGTTCTTCGCCCAGGCTCTGCGTCCAGGCGCGTTCGAGGCGGGCGAGCAGGGTGCGATTGGGCAGCGCATCGCGCGGGTGGATTTTCAGGGTGGCGAGCCGTTCATGGCTGGCCGCGCACGCCTGTGGGTCCAGGCCGGTGGGGCTGCGGTCGATGCTGTGGCTGTGGCGCTCGCCGCTTGCCAGGGTCACATCCACTTCCAGCAGGCCATTGATGTCGTAACTGAACCGCACGTCCAGGGCCTGCAGAGTGCCAGTCTGCGGCAGTGGCACCTGGAACTCTTCGATGAAGATGTTATCGCGCACCCACGGACGTTCGCCCTGATAGACCGCGATACGAATCGCCTTCTGATCGGGATGCGTGCTGTAGAAACGTTGCTCGCGAGACGTCGGGATGATGGTGTTGCGTTCGATGATTGGCGAAAAGGCGTCGCTGATCTCTTCGCCGCGTGTGGTGGCGATGCCCAGGGTGTAAGGGCAGACGTCGGTCAGAATCAGCTCTTCGACGGCCTGCTCGCGGGCCTTGCACGCGGCCTGGGTCGCGGCGCCGAGGGCAACGATGGTGTCCGGGTCGAGGTGGCGGTAAGGCAGGCGTCCGAACAGCGTTGCGACCATCTGTTGAACGGCCGGCATCCGCGTCGCGCCCCCGACCAGCACCAGGCTGTCGAGGTCGCGTGGGCGCAGGCGAGCATCGCGCAGCGCTTGTTCGATGGGCGCTCGCAGGCGCGCCAGCAGCGGCTCCCAGATCTTCTGTGCGCGGGCCTCATCCAGCGCCCACTTGCGGGGTTCACCGGCGCCGTTCCAGCTCAGTTGCTGTGGGCCTTCGCTCAGTTTGCACTTGAGCTGTTCAAGCGCGTCGTCGAGGCTGGCCAGCGCCTGGGGTTCCAGGTCTGTCGTGTTCAGTTGCCAGTCCTTGAGGCAGGCTTGCCGCAGCGTGGCGGTGAAGTCTTCGCCACCCAGGAAGTTGTCGCCGGTCGAGGCATGTACTTCGATCAGCGGCAGCGCGTATTCCAGCACCGTGACGTCGAAGGTGCCACCGCCCAGGTCGAAAATCAGCGTCCGCTCGAACTTCTGCTCGTGTAGACCGTAAGCCATGGCGGCGGCGGTGGGTTCGTTGATCAGCCGCTGGACGTTCAGCCCGGCCAGCTCGGCGGCAAAACAGGTGCGCTTGCGCTGCTCGTCGCTGAAGTACGCCGGCACCGAAATCACCGCTTCGTGGACTTCACAGCCCAGCCAGGCTTCGGCGTCTTGCTTGAGTGAGCCGAGCACCAGTGCCGAGAGTTCTTCGGGGCTGAAGGATTGATGGCTACCGAGATCAAAACGCTTGTCGCTGCCCATGTAACGTTTGAACGCCGCCACGGTGCGCTCGGGGTGGGTGGTCAGGCGGGCACGCGCGGCCTTGCCGATCAGCATGCTGCCGTCTTCGTCGACACTCACGACCGAGGGGGTGAGTACGTCACCGAGGGCGTTGGGGATCAGTTGGGCTCGGCCTTCTTGCCAGACCGCGATCAGGCTGTTGGTGGTGCCCAGGTCAATGCCCAGCAAAGGTGCCCGAGGGGTGACTGCATCCTGCATCGTGGATCTCCTGCAAAGTCCGGCGCGGCCCTTGGCGGGGTGTTCGGTGCCCGCCATGGGCACGGTGCGTGGGCGAAATGTGCCCGCGCAGCGAAAAAAACGCGACCCTACAGGTTGTGATAAATCCTGGCAATCGGGGGGCTCCCGAGAAAGCCGTCGGGTTCAGGCATCGGGTTCCCGGTGCTCGCTGGCCGAAGCTGGGCCCATCATGCCAGCCATGTTTCAAAGTCCTCGAGTGGCATCGGCCGGCTGTGCAGATAGCCCTGATACAAGTGACAGCCCAGGCCCTGCAAGAACGCCAGTTGCTCGGCGGTTTCGACGCCTTCGGCGATGACCATCAGTTCGAGGCTGCGGGCCATGGCGACAATGGCGCGGATGATTTCCGCATCGTTCGGGTCGCTGGTGGCGTCGCGGATAAAGGACTGGTCGATTTTCAGCGTGTCCACCGGCAGGCGCTTGAGGTACGTCAGCGAGGAGTAACCGGTGCCGAAATCGTCCATGGCAAAACTCACCCCGAGTTTTTTCAGGCGGCGCATTTTGTTGATGGTGTCTTCGAGGTTCTGGATCACGATGCCTTCGGTGATTTCCAGCTTGAGGATCGAGCAGGGCAAGCCATGGCTGCCCAGGCTGCGTTCGATCCGTTCGACAAAATCGTTCTGGCGGAACTGCCGTGGGCTGATGTTCACGCACAGGCTGAAGTTGAGCGGGTCCACCCGGCCCTTGGCGATCAGTTGTTTGAAGGCCTGGCACGCTTCGTCGAGAATCCAGGTGCCGACTTCCAGGATCAGCCCGCTGTCTTCCAGCACCTTGATGAATTCGGCAGGTGACTGTGCGCCCAGTTCCGGGTGGTGCCAGCGCACCAGGGCTTCGGCACCGACGATGCGGTTATTCCGGGCATCCACCTGTGGCTGGTAATGCACGCTGAATTCGCCGCGTGCCAGTGCCAGGCGCAGGTCGGTTTCCATGCGCATGCGCTCGCTGGCGGCTTTTTGCATGGTGCTGTGGAACATCTGCGTGGTGTTGCGGCCCGAGTCCTTGGCGCGATACAGCGCGATGTCGGCGCGTTTGAGCAGGTCGGTCGGGGTTGAACCGTGATCGGGAATCAGGGCCACGCCGATGCTCGGGGTGACTTGCAGGCGCTGGCCGTCAAGGAACATCGGCTCGGACAGCAGTTCACGCAAGGTGTCGGCCAGTTCCCGGACTTGGGCGCTGACTTCACTGCGTGTGCCCTCCAGCCCGCTGAGCAGCACCACGAATTCGTCGCCGCCCAGCCGCGCCACGGTGTCCTCCATCCGCACGCTGGCCTCCAGTCGCGCGGTGACGATTTTCAGCACGGTGTCGCCCACGGGGTGCCCGAGGGAATCGTTGATGTGCTTGAAGTGATCGAGGTCCAGAAACAGCAGGGCGCCGCGCAGGTTATGGCGCTTGAGCAGGGCGATCTGCTGGCTCAGGCGGTCCATCAGCAGGGCGCGGTTGGGCAGGTTGGTCAGCGGGTCGTGGTAGGCCAGGTGACGGATCTGCGCCTCGGCGTTTTTCAGCAGGCTGACGTCTCGGGCGGTCATCAGCAGGCACGCTGTTTCGTTCAGGGTAATGGGTTCGATCGAGACCTCGACGGTGAGCAGGTCGCCGCGCTTGTTACGCCCGAGCATTTCCTGATGGTGCACCCGGCCCTTTACCTGGAGCTCGGCCAGAAGCGCCGAGCGTTGTTTTTCCTCGGCCCATATGCCGATTTGATACACGGTGTGCCCGACGACTTCCTCGGCCCGATAACCGGTAAGCCTGCAGAACCCGTCGTTGACCTCCAGGTAGCGGCCGGTGTCACGCTCGGCAATGGTGATGGCGTCCGGGCTGAAGTGGAACGCCTTGGCGAATTTCTCTTCGCTGGCCTTGAGCGCGGCTTCGGAGCGTTGCTGCTGGGTGATATCGCGCAACGTCGTGACGATGCAGGGCTCGTTGCCGACACTGATCTGTCGGCTGGAGATCACGCAGGTCAGGGCCTGGCCGTTTTTGTGGTGAGCGATGATCGCGACATTGTTCAGCGCCTGTTCGCGGATGACCTGTTCGATGCGTTGCTGGCGTTTGGCTGATGCATCCCACAGGCCGACCTGGTCGGCACTGCGGCCGATCACGTCGGCGGTGGTCCAGCCGAAGGTCTGGGTAAAACTGGAGTTGATCTCGATGAACTGGCCCGTGTTCTGGTGTGTCACGCAGATCGGGTCGGGACTGACCTGAAACAGGCTGGCGAATTTCTCTTCGGAGGCGGTCAGGCGTTGCTCGCGTTCGACCTGCTCGGTGATGTCCAGCAGGGTGCCGGCCATGCGCAATGGGGCGCCTTGCTCATCGCGATAGAGCCGCGCGCGGCTTTCCAGGTAGCGTGAGCTGCCATCAGCCAGTTGCACGCGGTAGGTCAGTTGATAATTGCCGGCCGGGCCTTCACGCAGGCTGCGATAGGCATTGCGCATGCTGTCGCGCTCTTCGCCGGGCACGCCTTCGAAGAACGCGTCGAAAGACTCGTGGAAGGGCACCGGCTCCAGGCCGTGCAATTGCGCGGCACGGGCCGAGCCGTAGAGCATGCCGCTGGGAATATGCCAGTCCCACGTGCCGAGCTGGGCCGACTCCAGTGCGAGGTCGAGGCGCTCCTGGCTGTCCTTGAGGGCCTGTTCGGCGAGTTTGCGTTCGGTGGTGTCCAGAAAGGTGCTGAGCAGGTACGGCTGGCCTTCGAGTTCGACTTTCTGGGCGCTGAGAATACCGTCATGGATCTGCCCGTTGCTGGCGCGAAACTGCACTTCCATGCTGATCAGTTCACCCTTGGCCTGGGTGGCCTTGATCAGTTGCGCCCGTTGCTCCGGATGGACCCACAGGCCCAGCTCCAGGGTGGTACGGCCAATGGCATCGAGCACCGGCCAGCCGAACAGGCTTTCGAAATACTGATTGGCTTCGCTGATCAGGCCGTCTTCCTGGCGGGTTAGCAGGACCATGTTCGGGCACAGGTGAAACAGGGTGGCGAAGCGTTTTTCCGAGCTGCTCAGGGCCTGCTCGCGCTGGCGTTGATGGGTGATTTCGCGGATCACCCCGATCATCCGTGGCCGGCCGTTCTTGTCCGGCAGCAGGCTGCCGTTGATCTCCAGCCAGTGCAGGCTGCCATCGGGCCAGCGGATACGGTGATGCATCGCCTGTTCCAGCGGCGCGCCGGCCACCACCGCATTAAAGGCTCGTATGGTTTTGGCCCGGTCTTCGACCGGCAGCAGGTCCAGGTACTCCAGGTCACTGGGCAATGGCTGCCTCGGGTCGAAACCGAACAGTGCCTGCGTGCCTCGGGACCAACTGATTTCCCCGCGCTCGATGTCCCAATACCAGGCACCCAGGCGCGCGCCGTTCAGGGCGGCGAGCAGTTGGGGTGCACTCTCCCAGCTTTGCTCTGACCGATGAGGGTCAAGCGCCTGAATACGCGGCATTGGAGGCGTGCGTGGACGAGAGCGGTCAGCAGATTTGGGCATTGGCAGCAGGCCTTAGGCTGAATTGAGCATTGAGCACGAGGTGTTGCAGCCTTGAAGAATTAGCACAAGTCAGCCATCAATCCGTGGCAAATCGATTTGTGCATCCAGCAAGGCCATAAACGCCCGCGCAGCATTCGACAGCGTCCGTTCGGTGTGCACGATATAGCCTAGCTGGCGAGTGAGTTGTATGCCCGGCAAAGGAATGCGTGACACCTGATCGTCGAGCATGGTGCGCGGCAACACGCTCCAGGCCAGACCGATGGACACCATCATCTTGATGGTTTCCAGATAGTTAGTGCTCATGGCGATGTTCGGCGTCAACCCCTGGGCCTCGAACAGCCGTTGCACAATGTGATGGGTGAAGGTATTGCCGCCGGGGAACACCGCCGGGTGGCGGGCGATATCGGCCAGGGTGACCGCGCCGTTGCTGATCAGGATGTGTTCCGGGGCGACCACGAAATCCAGCGGGTCATCCCACACCGGCGTCGCCTTGACCAGGGTGTGCGGCTCGGGCGCCAGGGTGATGACGGCCAGCTCGGCGCGGCCATGGAGGATTTCTTCGTAGGCCACTTCCGAATCCAGGAACTGAATATCCAGCGCCACCTCGGGGTAGCGTCGGGTAAAGGCGCGCAGCAGCGGCGGCAAGCGGTGCAGGCCGATGTGATGACTGGTCGCCAGTGTCAGACGGCCGGTCACCTCGCCATTGAGGTTGGTCAGGGCGCGGCGGGTGTCGTCGAGGACGTTGAGGATCTGATAAGCGCGTGGCAGCAGGGCGCGTCCGGCTTCGGTCAGGCTGACTTCACGGCCCAGCCGGTCGAACAGCCGCACCTTCAGCTGTTGCTCCAGACCGGCGATGCGCTTGCTGATGGCCGGTTGCGTCAGGTGCAGGCGCTCACCGGCGCCTGAGAAGCTGCCGGTTTCGGCAATCGCGATAAAGGCATTGAGGTTGGCCAGGTCCATGGTTGCATTCCAGCTGGTTATCCAAAGCATAAAAAATATGAATTTGAGTTATTTAATGTAACCCCATAGGATCGACCTCACAAGCCAAGGGGTTATTGAATCGCTTCAAAACCCAGTGGTGCGTGGCGATCGCCACACACACCACTTCGGCATAGAAAAGCTGATGAGGAAACGTCTGATGGCCGGCAAAACGCTCTACGACAAGCTCTGGGATTCGCATTTGGTCAAGCAGCGCGACGATGGTTCGGCGCTGATCTACATCGACCGTCACATCATTCACGAAGTGACCTCGCCGCAAGCCTTTGAAGGCCTGCGTCTGGCCGGGCGCAAGCCGTGGCGCATCGATGCCAACATCGCGACCCCGGACCACAACGTACCGACGACCCCGGAGCGCAAGGGTGGCATTGCCGCTATTGCCGATGAGGTCTCGCGTTTGCAGGTTCAGACCCTCGATGACAACTGTGATGAATATGGCATCGTCGAATTCAAGATGAATGACGTGCGTCAAGGCATCGTCCACGTCATCGGCCCGGAGCAGGGTGCCACGTTGCCGGGCATGACCGTGGTCTGCGGCGACTCCCACACCTCGACCCACGGTGCGTTCGGCGCATTGGCCCATGGCATCGGCACTTCCGAGGTCGAGCACGTGCTGGCCACCCAGTGCCTGGTCGCCAAGAAAATGAAGAACATGCTGGTGTCGGTCGAAGGCACGTTGCCGTTTGGCGTGACGGCCAAGGACATCGTCCTTGCCGTGATCGGCAAGATCGGCACCGCAGGTGGCAATGGCCACGCCATCGAGTTCGCCGGTAGCGCGATTCGTGAGTTGTCGGTTGAAGGCCGCATGACCATCTGCAACATGTCGATTGAAGCCGGCGCCCGTGTGGGCCTGGTGGCTGCCGACGAAAAAACGGTGGCCTACGTCAAAGGTCGCCCGTTTGCCCCGAAAGGCGCGGAATGGGCGCTGGCGGTCGAAGCCTGGAAAGACCTGGTGTCCGATGCCGATGCCACATTCGATACCGTGGTTGAGCTCGACGCGGCTCAGATCAAACCGCAGGTCAGTTGGGGTACGTCGCCGGAAATGGTCCTTGCCGTGGATCAGAACGTGCCGGACCCCGCCATGGAAATGGACCTGGTCAAGCGCGACTCCATCGTCCGCGCCTTGAAATACATGGGCTTGACTGCCAATCAGGCGATCACCGACATTCAGCTGGACCGCGTGTTCATCGGTTCCTGCACCAACTCGCGGATCGAAGACTTGCGTGCGGCGGCCGTGATCGCCAAGGGTCGCAAGGTGGCATCGACCATCAAGCAGGCCATCGTGGTGCCGGGTTCGGGCCTGGTGAAAGCGCAGGCCGAGTCGGAAGGCTTGGACAAGATTTTCCTGGAGGCTGGTTTTGAATGGCGTGAACCAGGGTGCTCGATGTGCCTGGCGATGAACCCGGACCGTTTGGAGTCCGGCGAACATTGCGCCTCGACCTCCAACCGTAACTTTGAAGGGCGCCAGGGCGCTGGCGGTCGTACACACCTCGTCAGCCCGGCCATGGCTGCCGCTGCGGCCGTCAACGGTCGTTTCATCGACGTCCGCGAATTGATCCAGGGAGCGCAGTAATCATGAAAGCTTTCACTCAGCACACAGGGCTTGTCGCGCCTTTGGATCGTGCCAACGTCGACACCGATCAGATCATTCCCAAGCAATTCCTGAAATCGATCAAGCGCACCGGTTTCGGTCCGAACCTGTTCGATGAATGGCGTTACCTGGACGTGGGTCAGCCGTATCAGGACAACTCCAAGCGCCCGTTGAACAAGGATTTCGTGCTTAACGCCGAGCGTTATCAAGGCGCCAGCGTGTTGCTGGCCCGTGAGAACTTCGGTTGCGGTTCGAGCCGCGAACACGCGCCCTGGGCGCTGGAAGAGTACGGTTTTCGCAGCATCATTGCGCCGAGTTATGCCGACATCTTTTTCAACAACAGTTTCAAGAACGGCTTGCTGCCGATCATCTTGAGCGACGCTGAGGTCGATGAGCTGTTTGCACAGGTCGAGGCGAACCCTGGCTACCAGTTGCAGGTCGACTTGCAGGCCCAGACCGTGACCCGGCCTGATGGCAAGGTGTTGCGTTTTGAAATCGATGCTTTCCGCAAGCACTGCCTGCTCAACGGCCTGGACGACATCGGCCTGACCTTGCAGGACGGCGATGCAATTGCCGCGTTCGAAGCCAAGCACCGCGCAAGCCAGCCGTGGTTGTTTCGCGATGCTTGATTGATCTGGAATTTATGTAGGCAGTGATGGCCTCTCGCGAGCAAGCCCGCTCCCACATTGGACCGCATTTCAAATGTGGGAGCGGGCTTGCTCGCGAAGACGGCAGTACAGACACCACAAGGCTCACCCCAAAAAGGAAGTCCCCATGACCCGTACCGCCCAGCACAGTCAGGTTGTACAAAAACAATTCGGTGAACAGGCTGCGGCCTACCTGAGCAGCGCCGTACATGCTCAAGGCACTGAATTCGCGCTGCTGCAGGCCGAACTGGTCGGGCAGGGCGATGCCCGTGTGCTGGACCTGGGCTGCGGCGCCGGTCACGTGAGTTTCCACGTGGCATCCCTGGTCAAGGAAGTGGTGGCCTACGACCTGTCGCAGCAAATGCTCGATGTAGTGGCTGGCGCTGCGGTTGATCGCGGCTTCGGCAACGTGACCACCGTGCTCGGTGCCGCCGAGCGCTTGCCGTTCGCCGATGGCGAATTCGACTTCGTGTTCAGCCGCTATTCGGCGCACCATTGGAGCGATCTCGGGCAGGCCCTGCGTGAAGTGCACCGGGTACTGAAACCGGGCGGCGTGGCGGCGTTCATTGACGTGTTGTCGCCGGGCAGCCCGTTGTTCGACACGTACCTGCAAAGTGTCGAGGTGCTGCGCGACACCAGCCATGTGCGTGATTATTCGGCCGGTGAGTGGCTGCGCCAGGTCAGTGAGGCGGGGTTGCACGCCCGAAGCACTACCCGTCAACGCCTGCGTCTGGAGTACACCTCGTGGGTCGAGCGCATGCGCACGCCCGAGGTGATGCGCGCCGCGATTCGTGAGTTGCAGCAGTCCATGGGCAATGAAGTGCGCGATTATTTTGAGATTGAGGCCGATGGTTCGTTCAGTACAGATGTTCTGGTGCTGATGGCTGAACGATAAGCGCCTGGCGATAGACTTTTTCCGGGCGCGTCCACGGGGCGCGCCGACTGAAGACATGAGGAAAGCATGAGCAAGCAGATTCTGATTCTCCCAGGTGATGGTATCGGCCCGGAAATCATGGCCGAAGCGGTCAAGGTGCTGGAGCTGGCCAACGACAAGTATTCGCTGGGCTTCGAACTGAGCTTTGATGTGATCGGCGGCGCGGCCATCGACAAGCACGGCGTGCCACTGGCGGACGAAACCCTGGCCCGCGCTCGCGCTGCCGATGCGGTGCTGCTGGGCGCGGTGGGCGGTCCGAAATGGGACACCATCGAACGTGACATCCGCCCGGAACGCGGCCTGCTGAAGATCCGTGCGCAACTGGGCCTGTTCGGCAACCTGCGTCCGGCGATCCTGTACCCGCAACTGGCCGAGGCGTCTAGCCTCAAGCCGGAAATCGTCGCGGGCCTGGATATCCTGATCGTTCGCGAGCTGACCGGTGGCATCTACTTCGGCGCCCCGCGTGGCACCCGCGAGTTGGAAAACGGCGAGCGCCAGGCATACGACACCCTGCCGTACAGCGAAAGCGAAATCCGCCGTATCGCCCGTGTCGGCTTCGACATGGCGCGTGTACGCGGCAAGAAGTTGTGCTCGGTGGACAAGGCCAACGTGCTGGCGTCCAGCCAGTTGTGGCGCGAAATCGTCGAGCAAGTGGCCAAGGATTACCCGGACGTCGAACTGAGCCACATGTACGTCGACAACGCCGCCATGCAACTGGTGCGTGCACCGAAGCAGTTCGACGTGATCGTCACCGACAACCTGTTCGGCGATATCCTGTCCGACGAAGCGTCGATGCTCACCGGGTCCATCGGCATGTTGCCGTCGGCGTCGCTCGATGCCAACAATAAAGGCATGTACGAGCCGTGCCACGGTTCGGCGCCGGACATTGCCGGTAAGGGCATTGCCAACCCGCTGGCGACGATTTTGTCGGTGTCGATGATGCTGCGTTACAGCTTCAATCAGCAGTCTGCTGCCGATGCTATTGAAAAGGCTGTCAGCCTGGTGTTGGATCAAGGGCTGCGCACGGGCGACATCTGGTCGCCGGGTTGCGCGAAAGTCGGAACGCAGGAAATGGGCGACGCAGTAGTCGCAGCGCTGCGGAATCTGTAATCTCTCGGGCCCCGCTTTCATTGCCAGGCTGAGTTGAAACGTTGCCGAGTGCAGTAGTTTTTACTCAGTCTGATGGAAGGCGGCCCACTTTTTGTTAGGGGTGTAGTTGCGATGAAACGTGTAGGTCTGATCGGTTGGCGCGGTATGGTCGGTTCCGTGCTCATGCAGCGGATGCTGGAAGAGCAGGATTTCGATCTTATCGAGCCGGTGTTTTTCACCACTTCCAATGTCGGTGGCCAAGGCCCGTCCGTGGGCAAGGACATTGCTCCGCTCAAGGACGCTTACAGCATTGAAGAGCTGAAAACCCTCGACGTGATTCTGACCTGCCAGGGTGGCGACTACACCAGCGAAGTCTTCCCGAAACTGCGTGAAGCCGGCTGGCAGGGTTACTGGATCGACGCCGCTTCCAGCCTGCGGATGCAGGATGACGCGGTGATCGTGCTGGACCCGGTGAACCGCAAGGTCATCGACCAGCAGCTCGACGCGGGCACCAAGAACTACATCGGCGGCAACTGCACCGTCAGCCTGATGCTGATGGGCCTGGGCGGTCTGTTCGAAGCCGGTCTGGTGGAGTGGATGAGCGCCATGACCTATCAGGCGGCCTCCGGTGCCGGCGCGCAAAACATGCGTGAACTGATCAAGCAAATGGGCGCGACCCACGCCGCTGTCGCCGATCAACTGGCCGACCCGGCCAGCGCCATCCTCGACATCGACCGCCGTGTCGCCGAAGCCATGCGCAGCGACGCGTACCCGACTGAGAACTTCGGCGTACCGCTGGCCGGCAGCCTGATCCCGTGGATCGACAAAGAGCTGCCGAACGGCCAGAGCCGCGAAGAGTGGAAGGCCCAAGCCGAGACCAACAAGATCCTCGGTCGCTTCAAGAGCCCGATCCCGGTGGACGGCATCTGCGTGCGCATCGGCGCTATGCGCTGCCACAGCCAGGCACTGACCATCAAACTGAACAAAGACGTACCGATCGCCGACATCGAAGGGCTGATCAGCCAGCACAATCCATGGGTCAAACTGGTGCCGAACCAGCGTGAGATCAGCATGCAGGAGCTGAGCCCGACGAAAGTCACCGGCACCTTGAACGTACCGGTTGGTCGTCTGCGCAAGCTGAACATGGGCACGCAGTACCTCGGCGCCTTCACCGTGGGCGACCAGCTGCTGTGGGGCGCGGCCGAGCCGCTGCGTCGCATGCTGCGGATTCTGCTGGAGCGTTGATCGGTTGATGCAATGAAAGAACCCGTCGTTCGAAAGAGCGACGGGTTTTTTATTGAGGGTGGTCTTGGATTTCCTGGAATATTAACGGCCGCCTTCGCGAGCAAGCTCGCACACATTGATTGCATGAACACTGAAGATCAAATGTGGGAGCGGGCTTGCTCGCGAAGAGGCCGGTCCAGCCAACCCAAATCTCCCGCCGAATTGCCTCGCCGCCAGTCACCCGGTAAAGTGCCGCTCCCCCCGTTTCGCCTGAGGTAGAACCATGAACCAGTCCTTTGATATCGCCGTCATCGGCGCCACCGGTACTGTCGGCGAAACACTCGTCCAGATTCTTGAAGAGCGCGACTTCCCGGTCGCTAATCTGCACCTGCTGGCCAGCAGTGAGTCGGCCGGGCATTCGGTGCCGTTTCGTGGCAAGAATGTGCGGGTGCGTGAGGTCGATGAATTCGATTTCAGCAAGGTTCAACTGGCGTTCTTCGCGGCGGGGCCGGCGGTTACCCTGAGTTTCGCATCGCGCGCCAGCGCCGCGGGTTGCATGGTGATCGACCTGTCTGGCGCGCTGCCGTCAGAACAAGCGCCGCATGTTGTGCCCGAAGCCAATGGCGAGGTGCTGGCGAGCCTGAAAAAACCGTTCCAGGTCAGCAGCCCAAGCGCCTCGGCCACAACCCTGGCGGTAGTGTTGGCGCCGTTGCGTGGTTTGCTGGATCTGCAGCGGGTCAACCTGACGGCCAGCCTGGCCGTTTCTGCGCAAGGTCGCGAGGCCGTGACCGAGCTGGCGCGCCAGACCGCCGAGTTGCTCAACGTGCGTCCGCTGGAGCCGAAATTTTTCGATCGGCAGATGGCGTTTAACCTGTTGGCTCAAGTCGGTACGCCGGATGCGCAAGGCCACACGTTGCTGGAAAAACGTCTGGTGCGTGAGTTGCGCGAGGTCATGGCACAACCTTTATTAAAGATTTCCGTCTCTTGCATTCAAGCCCCGGTGTTTTTTGGCGATAGCTTTAGCGTGACCTTGCAGTCAGCCAAGGCAATCGACCTTGCAGCGGTCAACGCGGCGCTGGAATCGGCGCCGGGGGTCGAGCTGGTCGAGGCCGGTGATTACCCGACGCCGGTGGGCGATGCGGTAGGGCAGGACGTGGTCTATGTCGGCCGGGTGCGGACCGGTGTCGATGATCCGACGGAGCTTAATCTGTGGTTGACCTCGGATAACGTCCGCAAAGGCGCCGCACTCAATGCTGTGCAGGTGGCTGAGCTGTTGATAAAAGACCTTGCGTAAAAGATACTTGGCAACAATTTACAGAATGATTCTAGCCGAGCGCTATGCTTGGCCTGAACGCTTGAGGCGAGCCGCCATCTGGGGCTTCCAAGGCATAAGTGAAATAATCGCGCGCAACGACATCTCGATGCGGCGCGCAATGCCTTACGGCAGCGGCTATTAACACCTTCTCGCTGGCCGAGGAATGTTCAAAGAAAGGATGAGGCTATGGTTCAAGTTCGCAAACTGGCGTTAGCAATAGCGGCCGCCTCGGCGCTGTCCTCCGGTATGGCGCATGCCCTTGGGCTTGGGGAATTGACCCTGAAGTCGACGCTGAACCAGCCCCTGGTTGCGGAAATCGAGTTGCTCGATGTCAAGGATCTTACGGCGGCCGAAGTGGTCCCGAGCCTGGCATCGGTCGATGATTTCGCCAAGGCGGGCGTTGATCGTCAGGCGTTCCTCAATGACCTGACGTTTACTCCGATGCTCAATGCCAACGGCAAAAGCATCCTGCGCGTGACATCGAGTCAACCACTCTCCGAGCCCATGGTGAAATTCCTGGTGCAGGTGATGTGGCCTAACGGTCGACTGTTGCGCGATTACAGCGTGTTGCTCGATCCGTCCAAATTCTCGCCGCAAACCGCCGATGCGGCCGCGCAACCTGCGCCGGCTCAAGCGGTGACTGCGCCGGTTACCGGTACCACCAAGGCTGCCCGTTACACCACCACGCCGCGCGATACCCTCTGGGAAATCGCTGCCAAGGCGCGCAATGGCGGCTCGATCCAGCAAACCATGCTGGCGATTCAGGCGCTGAACCCGGATGCCTTTATCGATGGCAACATCAATCGTCTGAAAACCGGTAAGGTCCTGCGCCTGCCGGACGCTGTACAGAGCACCAGCCTGGCGCAACCCAAGGCCATCGCCGAAGTGGCCGCGCAGAACGCCGCCTGGCGTCAGGGGCGTCGTACGGCGACGCGCACCCAGCCCCGGCAGTTGGATGCGACCAAGCGTGCTCGCACTGACGTGGCGCCCTCGCAAGTTGCCGCCAAGGACAACCTGAGCCTGGTCTCTGCGGAGTCCGGCAAGGCGCACGGCAAGGGCGCGGCGGGCGACAGCAAAGCCATCAGCAACAAGTTGGCAGTCACCCAGGAAAGCCTTGATACGACCCGGCGCGACAATGCCGAGCTGAAAAGTCGCATGACCGATCTGCAAAGCCAACTCGACAAGCTGGAACGTCTGATTGAGCTGAAAAACAATCAATTGGCCAAGTTGCAGGCTGAAGGCGCAGCACCTGCGGCTCCGGCTCCGGCTGCTGCTCAGCCTGCGGCACCGATGCCGGCTGAGCTGGTTGCTGCGCCTGCGCCTGCACCGGCAGCGCCAGTCGTCGAGGCGGCGCCGGAACCGGTTATCCCGGCTGTCGTGCCGCAAGTGGCTCCGGCCCCTGCGCCAGTAGAGGCGCCGGTTCCCGTGGCGAGCGACGACCAGAAGTTTAACGAACTGCTGACCAGCCCGGTGTTGCTGGGCCTGGTGGGCGGTGGCGCGGTGGTGATGTTGCTCCTGCTGCTGTTGCTGGCTCGTCGCCGCAAGGCTCAACAGGAAGCTGAGAAGCATGTGCGCATGGCACGGGCGCTGGCTGAGGAAACCGATTTCTCCGCCGACCTGGACCTGCCGGAAAGCAGCTTCGAAGGCCTGGAAGTTCCGCCGCCGAGCGTCAAGCTTGCTCCAGCTCCAGCTCCAGCTCCAGCTCCAGCTCCTGAGCCGGTCGTTGCGCCGGTAGTCATGGCCGAGCCTATTGCCGCTCCACTGGTGGCTCCGGCCGCCGAGCGGTCGGATGATGTGTTGGCACAAGCCCAGTCGCATATCGAGAACGGTCGCCTGAACCAGGCTGCCGCAATTCTTGAAGAGGCGATCAAGCAGGAGCCACAACGCAGCGACCTGCGCTTGAAGTTGATGGAAGTCTACGGCGGGCAGGGCGACCGTGACGCGTTTATCGCGCAAGAGCGCCAACTGGTGGCTAACGGCAAGAATTACGCTGAAGTCGAGCAACTCAAAAAACGGTTCCCGGCGATGGCTGTGGTGGCCGTTGCAGGTATCGCAGCAGCTGCAATTGCAGCCGAGCTGGACGCCCAGTACGTCAAGGATCTGCTGCTCGACGAGCCAGAGCCAGAGCCAGAGGCGCCAGCAGAGCATGCTGAGCTGGATGCGGCTTTCGACCTGAGCCTGGATGATCTGGAAAACCCGCCAGTGGCCGTGGCTGAGCCTGAACCTGAGCCTGTTGCTGCTGAAGTCGAGCCTGAGCCTGAGCTGGATGAGTTCCCGCTGGACGACGACTTGAGTTTCGAGTCGGTTCTGCAACAGCAGACGGATGCCACGGAAAACCTGGACGACCTGTCGGACTTCGATCTGGATCTGGGTACCGCCGATACCGCCGTCCCGACCTTGAGTGGCGACGATTTCCTGCTGAATCTGGATGATGACCTGAAGGATTTGCCGGTGGCCGATGTGCCGACGCTTTCCGAAGGCCTGGCTGACGATCTGGAACTGCCGGCGGATTTCGATCTGTCGCTGGCCGATGAGATGGACGCTCATGCCGAGCCGGACGCATTCGCCGCTGAACTCGATGATGTCAATGCAGAGCTGGATCGCTTGTCCCAGAGCCTGGAACAGCCAGCGGCGGCACCGAGCTACACGGCCGAAGATGCAGCGATCGATATCGGTGAGCCTGAGTTTGATTTCCTGGCGGGCACTGACGAAGTCGCCACCAAGCTCGATCTGGCGCAAGCCTATATCGACATGGGTGACAACGACGGCGCACGGGATATTCTCGGTGAAGTCCTGAGCGAAGGGGATGCGGGTCAGAAGAACGAAGCCAAGGAGATGCTGACGCGTCTGGCTTGACTTCGCGTTAACGCTTGAACAAAACGGCAGCCCCTTGAGGCTGCCGTTTTTGTTTTTGCAGTCACCGTTCCCGCATGGATCATCTGTTGTGCTTGTCAGGCCAGCAGGTCTTCATAAAACGCACCGAAGGGGCGGGTAGGGTGGGCGATCTGGATTTCCAGGATCCACAAGCCAACGTTCGGGCAGGCCTCGAAGTTACCCAGGTCGCCTGCGCGATAGATCGCGTGCGGGAAGTCGCTGACCCGGTGGCCCTTGATATCCAGATTAAGCACCCAGCCCAGCGCTTTCGCCTGTTCGTCGGCGTAGCGATACAGGTCGGGGCCGGCAACCTGATGGGTGCGCCAGTAATCGTGAACTTGATCAAACAGGGTTTTTGCCGCCGCAGCGCACGCGATCATCTGCGGGTCGTGGCCGGTGGTGTAGGTTGCGCCACAATCCCCTTCATGACGATCCCAGACCACACCCAGGTCGATAAAGAAAATATCGTTCTCGCCCAGCATCGGGTCGCCATCGGAACGTTCCTTGAAGGTTTTCAAGGTGTTTTCGCCGAAGCGGATCAGTGCTGGATGCCAGATGCGGTCCATGCCCAGCTCATTGAGGACTTCCAGGCCCATTGCGCGGGCTTCGGATTCCAGCTGTCCGGGCTTGATGCGGCGGGCCATCTCGTCGATGGCTTCCCAGGTCTTGCGTTTGGCGTGGAGCATGCCTTCCAGGCTGTAGGCTAATCCGACCGCTTCTTTTTGTATGGCACTCATTCATCAGGTCTCGGTGGTTTTCATGAGCTTCGTTATGTAGTTGTCTATATAGCGATGAAGGGTGGCTTGATGCAATCGTTGCGTGCTGCGCTTTGCGTGAAACAAAAAGTGCGGCGAACATGGCGTCCCGGTCTTGCGGCCTTATAATGCCTGCCTTTGCGTTGATCAGCAGGCTGTTACTCCTTGGCAAATATAGATAACCCGGCCGCCGAAATGGCGGCCGACGGCTTTTTCCGGATCGCTCTGGGCGTTGAATACAAAGGCTCGCGCTACTGCGGCTGGCAACGTCAGGCGTCCGGTGTGCCAACCGTGCAGCAAGCCCTTGAGCAAGCCTTGTCCAAAGTGGCTGATTCGCCGGTGTCCGTGCATTGCGCGGGGCGCACCGATGCGGGGGTGCATGCGTGCGGCCAGGTGGTGCATTTCGATACTCAGGTCGAGCGTTCGCTCAAGGCCTGGGTCATGGGCGCCAATATCAACTTGCCCCATGACATCAGTGTCAGTTGGGCCAAGGTCATGCCCGCGCATTTCCATGCGCGCTTCAAAGCCATTGCCCGGCGCTATCGTTATGTGATCTACAACGATCAGATCCGTCCTGCGCACCTCAACGAAGAAGTGACCTGGAATCATCGCCCCCTCGACGTGCAGCGTATGTCTGAGGCGGCGCAGCACTTGCTGGGCACTCACGATTTCAGTGCGTTTCGCGCGGGTCAGTGCCAGGCCAAGTCGCCGATCAAGGAAATCCATCACTTGCGCGTCACCCGGCACGGCAAGATGATCGTGCTGGATATCCGCGCCAGCGCGTTCCTGCACCATATGGTGCGCAACATCGCCGGGGTGTTGATGACGATCGGTGCAGGCGAGCGCCCGGTGGAGTGGGCCAGGGACGTACTGGAGAGCCGGGCTCGTCGTTCGGGCGGGGTCACGGCCCATCCGTTTGGCTTGTACCTGGTGCAGGTCGAGTACCACGACGAATTCCAGTTGCCGGAGCGTTATGTCGGTCCGCATTTCCTGACAGGGTTCACGGAACTTGACGGCTGACGCCTTCGAACGCTTTTGTTACCATCCGGGACTTTCCCGGATTTGCCCTGAGGTTCAAACGACATGCCAGCCGTTCGCAGCAAAATTTGTGGGATTACCCGCATAGAAGATGCGCTGGCTGCGGTCGAGGCGGGGGCGGATGCGATTGGTTTTGTGTTTTACGCCAAAAGCCCGCGAGCGGTGACCGTGCAGCAGGTGCGAGCGATCATCAAGGTCTTGCCGCCGTTCGTGACCACCGTGGGGTTGTTCGTCAATGCCAGCCGTTGCGAGCTGGGCGAGATCCTCGACGCGGTGCCTCTGGATCTGTTGCAGTTTCATGGCGATGAAAGCCCGGCCGAGTGCGAGGGTTACCATCGTCCGTATATCAAGGCGTTGCGGGTCAAGGCTGGCGACGATATCGCCGCCAGTTGCAAGGCGTACGCCGGCGCCAGCGGGATTTTGCTCGACACGTATGTCGAGGGTATTCCCGGTGGGACCGGCGAGGCGTTCGACTGGTCACTGATACCGCAAGGCCTGGACAAGCCGATTATTCTGGCCGGCGGGCTGTCGGCGGACAATGTGGCCGAGGCCATCGCCCGGGTCCATCCCTATGCGGTAGACGTCAGCGGTGGGGTGGAGCAGAGCAAGGGCATCAAGGATCACGCGAAGATTCGCGCGTTTATGCAGGCTGTACGCGGCGCTGCATCGTCGATGTGACGGCTGGCAGTCTGCCGCCGTCCATAAGTTCACTGTACACAGCAGGCTGGCGCCGCCTTCGGACGGCCGAAACCTGAGTGACAACCGCTCCGTGCGGGTGTCGGGATGGCTGAGGATGGGTTGCGTTGCAGGCAGGTCATGGCCCCGTGCCGACCGCGGCAGCGAACCCTCATCGCCGCACACATGAATTTAGCTCAAGGGCATACGCGGGGCCTGGGACCAGAGTGTCCGGGCCGCCGGTACTGGAGAAAGAAAGCATGAGCAACTGGTTAGTAGACAAACTGATCCCTTCGATCATGCGTTCCGAGGTGAAGAAGAGCTCGGTGCCTGAAGGTCTGTGGCACAAATGCCCATCCTGTGAGGCTGTGCTCTATCGTCCGGAGCTGGAAAAAACCCTGGATGTTTGCCCCAAGTGCAACCACCACATGCGCATCGGCGCACGTGCGCGGATCGACATCTTCCTCGACGCTGAAGGCCGTGCCGAACTGGGCGCTGACCTGGAGCCGGTTGACCGTCTGAAATTCCGTGACGGCAAGAAGTACAAGGATCGCCTGAGTGCTGCGCAGAAGCAGACTGGCGAAAAAGACGCCCTGATCTCCATGAGCGGTACCCTGTTGGGTATGCCGGTCGTGGTGTCGGCGTTCGAGTTCTCCTTCATGGGTGGCTCGATGGGTGCCATCGTCGGTGAGCGCTTCGTGCGCGCTGCCAACTACGCCCTGGAAAACCGCTGCCCGATGATCTGCTTCGCCGCTTCCGGCGGTGCGCGGATGCAGGAAGCGCTGATCTCGCTGATGCAAATGGCCAAGACCTCTGCGGTGCTGGCACGTTTGCGCGAAGAAGGCATCCCGTTCATCTCCGTGCTGACCGATCCGGTCTACGGTGGTGTTTCCGCCAGTCTGGCCATGCTGGGTGACGTGATCGTCGGCGAGCCAAAAGCCCTGATCGGCTTTGCAGGTCCGCGTGTGATCGAGCAGACCGTGCGTGAAAAACTGCCGGAAGGCTTCCAGCGCAGCGAATTCCTGTTGGAGCACGGTGCGATCGACATGATCATTGCGCGTCATGAGCTGCGTCCGCGCCTGGGTAACCTGCTGGCTCAACTGATGGGGTTGCCGACGCCTGAGTTCGTGGCGGCGCCAATCGAGCCGATCGTGGTTCCACCGGTGCCTGCAAACCTATGACCGAGCGCACCCTTGGCGAGTGGCTCGCCTACCTGGAGCAGTTGCATCCATCGGCCATCGATATGGGGCTGGAGCGTTCGCAACAGGTAGCGTCCCGTATGGGGCTGGGCAAGCCGGCGCCTCGGGTGATTACGGTCACCGGCACCAACGGCAAGGGGTCTACCTGTGCGTTCGTGGCTTCATTGCTGCGGGCGCAAGGGCTCAAGGTGGGCGTCTACAGTTCTCCGCACTTGCTGCGTTACAACGAGCGTGTGCAGGTTAATGGTGTCGAGGCGACCGACGCCGAGCTGTGCCAGGCTTTTGTCGCGGTCGAGGCTGGCCGTGGCGACACGTCCCTGACCTACTTCGAAATGGGCACGCTCGCGGCGTTCTGGCTGTTTCAGCAGTCAGGTCTCGATGCCGTGGTGCTGGAGGTCGGGCTGGGTGGGCGCCTGGACACGGTCAACGTGGTCGATGCCGACATGGCACTGGTCACCAGCATTGGTGTCGATCACGCGGATTACCTGGGTGATACCCGTGAGTCCGTCGCCTACGAAAAGGCCGGTATTTTCCGTCAGGGCGCGCCCGCGCTCTGTGGTGATCTCAATCCTCCGCAACCGCTGCTGGACAAGGCTCGCGAGCTCGGTTGCCCGTTCTTTCTGCGCGGTCGCGATTTCGATTTGGGCATCACCGAGCAGAACTGGCAATGGCGCGGTGTCGATGGGCAAGGGTGCGAGCTTGAGCTGCACGATTTGCCATTGCTCGACCTGCCGATGGAAAACGCTTCCCTGGCCCTTCAGGCTTATGCGCTGCTGGGCTTGCCGTGGCAGGCCGATACGATTGTCGAGGCCTTGAAAGCGACCGCCGTGGTCGGGCGTCTCGATCGTCGTCAGTTCAACTGGCAGGGCAAGCGCCTGAACCTGATGCTGGATGTGGGGCATAACCCCCATGCGGCGCAGTATTTGGCGCAGCGTCTGGCGCACCGACCGCTGGTGGGCAAGCGCCTGGCGGTGTTCGGTTTGCTGGCCGACAAGGATTTAGACGGTGTGGTGGCTGAGTTGAGTGCTAGTGTCCAGCACTGGGCAGTTGCCCCACTCGATTGCGCTCGCGCTCGTCCGGTAGCTGATTTGCAGGGTGCGTTGCAGAACCTTGGGGCGTCGGTGACGTCCTATGCAAGCGTGGCGGCGGCCCTTGAAGGGCAGTGCGCGCTGGCGACAGCCGAGGATGAAATCCTGCTGTTCGGATCATTTTATTGTGTTGCCGAGGCGCTCGAGTGGTTGGCCCGGCGCTCCACGGAGGAGGCCACAAATGGCTTTGCTGGATAACGCGTACAAGCAGCGCATGGTCGGGGCTCTGGTTCTGGTGGCGTTGGCGGTGATCTTCCTGCCAATGCTGTTTACCCGTGAGGATGAACAGCGCCAGATCAGTGTCCAGGCACCCGCCGCGCCGCAAGCACCGGCGATGGCGCAGATTCAGGTAGAGCCGGTGGTCGTGCCCGAGCCGCAAGCTTTGCCTCAGGAGCCGATTCCCAGCGATGACGAAGTCGCTCAGCAAGTGGTGCCTGTCGCGCCGAGTGCGCCGGTCACTCCGGTCCCTGTCCCGGCTCCGGTGATCGCCAGCAAGCCGGTTGCGCCGCCTCCTGCTCCCAAGTCTGTCCCGGTGCAACCGGTTGCAGTAGTACCGAGCAAGCCGGACGTGACGCAGCGTCGTGTCGACGCCAATGGTTTATCGGTCAGTTGGTCGGTGCAGTTGGCGAGTCTGTCGAGCCGTGAAAGCGCCGAAAGCTTGCAAAAGACCCTGCGCAGCCAAGGCTACAATGCCTATATTCGCTCGGCTGAAGGCAAGAACCGGGTGTTTGTCGGGCCGTTGATCGAGCGCGCCGAGGCGGATCGCCTGCGTGATTTGCTGGGTCGTCAGCAAAACCTTAAAGGTTTTGTCGTTCGCTTTCAGCCTGAGCGCGGTTAATCCCAAGCGATTGATTTCAAAAGCACTGACAATCGCAGCTTACCGACAGCCATGGGCTCTGCTAAAATGCGCCGCCTTATCCGTCTGTAGGCTGCACTGTGCCATTTACCTGGGTTGACTGGGCGATCGTTGCTATCGTCGCCATCTCCGCTTTGATCAGTCTGAGCCGCGGCTTCGTCAAGGAAGCACTATCGCTGGTGACCTGGATCATCGCAGGAGTCGTTGCCTGGATGTTCGGTGGTTCATTGTCCGAGTACCTCGCCGGATACATCGAAACACCGTCGGCTCGCGTGATCGCGGGCTGTGCCATCATGTTTGTCGCCACCTTAGTGGTAGGCGCAATGATCAATTATCTTATCGGCGAATTGGTTCGCGTGACCGGGCTATCCGGGACCGATCGATTCCTCGGCATGGCCTTTGGCGCCGCGCGTGGCGTGTTGCTGGTGGTCGTGGCGGTCGGGCTGTTGAGCCTGGGGCCGGTACAGCAGGACGGGTGGTGGAAAGACTCACAGCTCGTGCCAAAATTTCTATTGGTTGCAGACTGGTCCAAAAACCTGATTCTGGGTTGGAGCAGTCAGTGGCTTGCCAGCGGTATCAGCGTACCCGCTGATATACCGTTCAAGGAGCACCTCTTGCCGACGGCCAAAACGCCTCAGTGAGATGTGTTCAGTTCAGATCCATTAAGTAGGGGTTGCGTCGCATGTGTGGCATCGTCGGTATCGTCGGTAAGTCGAACGTCAATCAGGCGCTGTATGACGCGCTAACCGTCCTCCAGCACCGCGGCCAGGACGCTGCCGGTATCGTGACCAGCCATGATGGCCGGTTGTTCCTGCGCAAGGATAACGGCCTGGTTCGTGATGTGTTTCAGCAGCGTCACATGCAGCGCCTGGTCGGCCACATGGGCATTGGTCATGTGCGTTACCCGACGGCGGGCAGTTCGACCTCGGCCGAAGCCCAGCCGTTTTACGTCAACTCGCCGTACGGCATCACGCTGGCACACAACGGCAACCTGACCAACGTTGAGCAACTGGCCAAGGAGATTTACGAATCCGACCTGCGCCACGTCAACACCAATTCCGATTCCGAAGTACTGCTCAACGTGTTCGCTCACGAACTGGCCCAGCGCGGCAAGTTGCAGCCGACTGAAGAAGATGTGTTCGCTGCCGTCACCGACGTGCACAACCGTTGCCGGGGTGGCTACGCAGTCGTGGCAATGGTGACCGGTTACGGCATCGTCGGTTTCCGCGACCCGAACGGTATTCGCCCGATCGTGTTCGGCCAGCGTCATACCGACGAAGGTGTCGAGTACATGATCGCCTCTGAAAGCGTGTCCCTGGATGTGCTCGGCTTCACCCTGATCCGCGACCTGGCGCCGGGCGAAGCGGTCTACATCACTGAAGAGGGCAAGCTGCACACCCGTCAGTGCGCGACCAACCCGAAACTCACGCCTTGCATCTTTGAACACGTCTACCTGGCGCGTCCGGATTCGATCATCGACGGCGTTTCGGTGTACAAGGCGCGTCTGCGCATGGGTGAGAAGCTCGCCGAGAAGATCCTGCGCGAGCGTCCGGAGCACGACATCGACGTGGTCATCCCGATTCCGGACACCAGCCGCACCGCGGCGCTGGAGCTGGCGAATCACCTGGGTGTGAAGTTCCGCGAAGGGTTCGTGAAGAACCGCTACATCGGTCGGACCTTCATTATGCCGGGCCAGGCTGCACGCAAGAAATCCGTACGCCAGAAGCTCAACGCCATCGAGCTGGAGTTCCGCGGCAAGAACGTGATGCTGGTGGACGACTCCATTGTTCGTGGCACCACCTGCAAGCAGATCATTCAAATGGCACGCGAAGCCGGCGCCAAGAACGTTTATTTCTGCTCGGCGGCGCCAGCGGTACGTTATCCGAACGTGTATGGCATCGACATGCCGAGCGCTCACGAGTTGATCGCCCACAATCGTTCGACCCAGGATGTAGCCGATCTGATCGGTGCGGACTGGCTGATCTATCAAGACCTGCCAGACCTGATCGAAGCGGTCGGCGGCGGCAAGATCAAAATCGAACACTTCGATTGCGCCGTGTTCGACGGCAAGTACGTGACCGGCGACATCGACGAGGCTTACCTGAACAAGATCGAGCAGGCGCGTAACGATGCCTCCAAGGTCAAGACGCAGGCAGTCAGCGCGATCATTGATCTGTACAACAACTGAGTAATCACCGGCCCTTATGGGCCGGTTTGCGTATATATCCAGAGAAAAAGCAAGGAGTGGCAGCATGAGTCAGGATTGGGATGCCGGTCGGCTGGACAGCGACCTTGAGGGCGTAGCGTTCGACACCCTGGCCGTACGTGCCGGTCAGCACCGTACGCCAGAGGGCGAACACGGTGATCCGATGTTCTTCACCTCAAGCTATGTGTTCCGTACCGCTGCCGACGCTGCTGCGCGTTTTGCCGGTGAAGTGCCGGGCAACGTCTACTCGCGTTACACCAACCCGACCGTGCGGGCTTTCGAGGAGCGCATTGCTGCGCTGGAAGGCGCTGAGCAGGCGGTCGCAACCGCGACGGGCATGGCGGCCATTCTTGCGGTGGTCATGAGCCTGTGCAGTGCTGGCGACCATGTGCTGGTATCGCGCAGTGTGTTCGGCTCGACCATCAGTCTGTTCGAGAAGTACTTCAAGCGCTTTGGTGTTGAGGTCGACTACGTGCCGCTGGCCGACCTCTCAGGTTGGGACGATGCGATTAAGGCCAACACCAAATTGTTGTTTGTTGAGTCGCCGTCCAATCCCCTGGCCGAGCTGGTGGATATCGCTGCGTTATCGCAAGTGGCGCACGCCAAGGGCGCGATGCTGGTGGTCGACAACTGCTTCTGCACGCCGGCCTTGCAGCAGCCGTTGAGGCTGGGCGCGGACATCGTGGTGCATTCGGCGACCAAGTTCATCGATGGCCAGGGTCGTTGCATGGGCGGCGTGGTGGCTGGGCGCGGCGAGCAGATGAAAGAAGTTGTCGGTTTCTTGCGCACCGCTGGTCCGACCCTGAGTCCGTTCAATGCCTGGATCTTCCTCAAGGGCCTGGAAACCTTGAACCTGCGCATGAAGGCACACTGCGCCAATGCTCAGCAGTTGGCCGAGTGGCTGGAGCAGCAGGATGGCATCGAGACAGTGCATTACGCCGGCCTCAAGAGTCATCCGCAGCACGAACTGGCCCAGCGTCAACAAAAGGGTTTTGGTGCAGTGGTGAGTTTCGAGGTCAAGGGCGGCAAAGAAGGCGCCTGGCGCTTTATCGATGCGACCCGCCTGATTTCCATCACTGCCAACCTGGGCGACAGTAAAACCACCATCACTCACCCAAGCACTACCTCCCACGGTCGCCTGGCGCCGCAAGAGCGTGAAGCGGCAGGGATTCGTGACAGCTTGATCCGCATTGCGGTCGGCCTGGAAGACGTGGCAGACCTGCAGGCCGATCTGGCGCGTGGGTTGGCGGCGTTGTGATCGAGCTGTCCACGCCGATATCTGGCGCCAATGGCCGCGTTGCATTGGTCACTGGCGCCGCTCGCGGCATTGGTTTGGGTATTGCTGCCTGGCTGATTACGGAAGGTTGGCAGGTCGTGCTGACTGACCTTGATCGGTTGCGTGGCTCGAAAGTGGCGAAGGTGCTGGGCGAGAACGCCTGGTTTATCACCATGGATGTCGCGGACGAGCAACAGGTTACCCTCGGGATTGCCGAGGTGCTCGGGCAGTTCGGGCGTCTTGATGCACTGGTGTGTAACGCGGCGGTTGCCGATCCGCACAACATCACCCTGGAAAGCCTGGACCTGGCTTACTGGAATCGCGTGCTGGCGGTGAACCTCAGTGGTCCGATGTTGCTGGCCAAGCACTGCGCGCCTTATTTGCGGGCTCATGGCGGCGCCATCGTCAATCTGGCCTCGACTCGTGCCGGCCAGTCGGAGCCTGATACCGAGGCTTATGCGGCGAGCAAGGGCGGATTGCTGGCCCTGACTCACGCCTTGGCGATCAGCCTCGGGCCGGAGATCAGGGTCAATGCCGTCAGTCCGGGCTGGATTGATGCGCGCGACCCTTCGGCGCGGCGTGCCGAACCCCTGAGCGAGGCCGATCATGCCCAGCACCCGGCGGGCAGGGTAGGGACGGTCGAGGACGTTGCTGCGATGGTGGCTTGGTTGCTGTCCAGAAATGCCGGGTTTGTCACCGGGCAGGAGTTTGTGGTTGATGGCGGTATGACCAAGAAAATGGTCTACGAGTAGAAGTTGCAAGTCTCAAGCGACAAGCTGCAAGTCAAAGGCGAACCCCTGTCGGGCGCTGAATGCGCAATCCTGCTTTTTCTTGCAGCTTGAAGCTTGCCGTTTGAAGCTGTTTTGAAAAAACTTCAATCCTGCTATTGACTTAGGTTCGCTACCTGCGTAAATTTCGCGGCCTCGGAGAAGCAAACGGGTGATTAGCTCAGCTGGGAGAGCGTCTGCCTTACAAGCAGAATGTCGGCGGTTCGATCCCGTCATCACCCACCACTTCTTGAGAGTCTTGCGAGAGCAAGATGGAAGCTGTCAAAAGCCTCCACCGACGCGCAGCGGTAGTTCAGTCGGTTAGAATACCGGCCTGTCACGCCGGGGGTCGCGGGTTCGAGTCCCGTCCGCTGCGCCATATTTTCCGAGTCAGGTGTTCCTGGTTCGAGATTGAAAAGCCTCGAAGCTTTGCAATCAGACGAGTTAATTGGGCGTAAGTCCAAAGCGATACGCAGCGGTAGTTCAGTCGGTTAGAATACCGGCCTGTCACGCCGGGGGTCGCGGGTTCGAGTCCCGTCCGCTGCGCCATATCTGCATCAAGGCCCACTGAACGCCTTTATGCTACGAAGAAAGCCGATGGCTACTTCGAGTCGATAGCAAAGACCCTGGTCGAAAGACCGGGGTTTTTTGTATCCGTGATTTGATTTTTGGCTTCTCATCCTGTTGAGGGGCTGCTCAAGTCCTGATCCAAAAAAAACCGCCTTTTGGCGGTTTTTTTGCTTTTACGCCAGATCAGAAGTCGTACTTGTCGCGCAGGCCGTAGTACCAGGCGCCCAGTGCAGCGAATGGCGTGCGTAGCAGTTGGCCGCCGGGGAAAGGGTAGTGCGGGAGGTCGGCAAAGGCGTCAAAACGCTCTGCCTGCCCGCGTAGCGCCTCGGCCAGCACTTTGCCGGCCAGGTGGGTATACGTCACGCCATGGCCGCTACAGCCCTGTGAGTAGTAGATGTTGTCGCCCAGGCGTCCCACCTGAGGCAGTCGGGACAGTGTCAGCAGGAAGTTGCCGGTCCAGGCGTAATCAATCTTCACGTTCTTGAGTTGCGGGAAGGTCTTGAGCATCTTCGGTCGGATGATCGCTTCGATGTTGGCCGGGTCCCGTGCGCCATATACCACGCCGCCGCCGAAGATCAGGCGTTTGTCGCCAGACAGTCGGTAATAGTCGAGCAGGTAGTTGCAGTCTTCGACGCAGTAGTCTTGAGGTAGCAGGGTTTTTGCCAGCTCATCGCCCAGCGGTTCGGTCGTAATGACCTGTGTGCCGCACGGCATTGACTTGGCGGCGAGTTCAGGCACCAGATTGCCGAGGTAGGCGTTACCGGCAACGATGATGAACTTGGCCCTGACTTTGCCTTGTGGGGTATGTACCACCGGGTTGGCACCGCGCTCAATGCGCACGGCGGGCGACTGCTCGTAAAGAGTGCCGCCCAGTGATTCGACGGCTGCCGCTTCGCCCAAGGCCAGGTTAAGAGGGTGGATGTGGCCACCGCTCATGTCGAGCATGCCGCCTACATACTGCTCGCAGGCCACGACGTCGCGTATACGGCGCTGATCCAGCAATTCCAGTTGCGTGTGGCCGTAACGCTCCCACAGGCGCTTCTGTGATTCGAGGTGGTTCATCTGCTTCCGGGTGATGGCGGCGAATACGCCGCCGTCCTTCAGGTCGCACTGGATCTGATACCTGGCAACCCGGTCACGAATAATCTTGCCACCTTCAAATGCCATCTCCCCAAGCAGTTGCGCCTGTTTGGGGCCTACGCTGCGTTCGATCACGTCGATGTCGCGGCTGTAGCTGTTGACGATCTGACCGCCATTGCGGCCCGAGGCCCCGAAACCCACCCTGGCAGCTTCCAGCACGGTCACCCGAAAACCGCTCTCCAGCAGGAACAGTGCGCTGGAGAGGCCGGTATAGCCGGCACCGATTACGCAGACGTCGGTTTCTACATCATCCTGCAGCAATGGTCGTGGCGAGGTCGCATTGGCTGATGCCGCGTAGTAGGACTCTGGGTAGGGTGTGTTCGCCATTCTGCAACCTCTGTTTTATATTTTTTACGAGTGCGTCGATCCTACCTGAGTTAAAAAACAGCTGCCAGCCAGCGGAAACGCTTCTTCATGGGCCTGAAATTAAATATTTTGCATATTCATAGGGTTAGGTGAAAAAAAGGTGTTGACACCCCTCCGGAATTCCGTAGAATGCCGCCTCACAGCAGGCACGTAGCTCAGTTGGTTAGAGCACCACCTTGACATGGTGGGGGTCGTTGGTTCGAGTCCAATCGCGCCTACCAAACAAAATCCGCTCTGCTGGGCGGTCTAGAAGGGCTCACCGAAAGGTGGGCCCTTTTTTGTTGTCTGGCGTTTGGAAAAACGTTGGAAATATATTGGAAAAACAACCGCCAGTATCAGTATTTCAGGTCTGCGCCGACCGTCTGATATTCGATAGTCTTCTCGGTATGTCCCTCCTGATAATGCCGTGTCATCTTCGCGTCCGCGTGCCCTAAAAGGGCCTGGACGTACTCCTCGGGAAACTCTTGCTGTTCGTACAGCCATGAACCTAAAGCGCGAATTTCGTGAAAGGTGGGTCGCTCAAGAGGGTCCATATGATCGTAGGCATGCGCTGCATCTCTTGCCTTGGTGAATTCCTTAGTCAGGTAGTCCGGGGTGACTGATGACCAGTGCTCCTTGGCTGCCACTTGCTCGCGTCGCCGTGCCTTTGTCTTGTAATGGATGAGGAACGGCGAAACGATAGGGGATCGCAAGCACTCCTGTACAACCGCCCTCAATGATTCGCCCATTACAATCTCTAGGTGTATTGGATTCTCGTAACCTTGGGTTTTTCCGGGCGACACCCGGATGGTGTTTTTCTCGAGATCTACCGCCGATTTCGGCCAGCTCACAATATCCTCGCGCCGTTGGAGGCTGACCAGGGCCAGGCGGATAGCTCGACCAAGCCAGTCCGGGGTCTTCGAGCTGTTCACGATCTTCAGCAAACCCTCCAACGTGTGCCGTTGGCGTTTTTTGTCGCTCTCTTTCTTCACCAGGGTGAGTTCGGCCACGTTCCTTTCTGCGAGACCTTTGGCGGTCGCGAAGGCGAAAACCTGAATCAGTAGGCCGCGGTGCTTGGTGTAGGCGTTGTTTTCGAACCCGTCGAGATATTCGGCTACGGCCAGAACGTCCAGCTGTCCGATCATCAGATGACCCAAGTCCTCCCGATACCTAGCGGTTTTGAACTTGATCTCTTGCAGAGTCCTTTCGGCGTATTTCCTAGTGGGCAGCCACTCATCCTCAAATCGCTGGAGAAGCGCTGAGAAAGTTGGGGCGGACTCACCGGTTAAAAGGGCGAGTAGCGCACCGTCTGGATTCATCAGGGGCGCCAGCTTCGCATTTGCGGCTTTGGCCAGACGAACCGCGCTTGCAAGGGGCTGGTTAATGCTGGTGCGCTTGCCAGTGATCGGATTGCGGTAAATGAAGTATTTACCGTTCGGATACAAGTTTTCGGGCAGTGCTCGATTTGAGACGTCTCTGCCGCGCGGGGGAGCCATCAGCCCACCTCCATCATCTTGGCGAGGAGGGGATCATTTGATCCCAGTACCACTGCCTGCAAGTCCATGAAGTACATCTCGCCTTTTACCTCTCCCACAACTTCACCTTCCTCAATCCATTTCTTCAACTGTTGCAGACTCGGCTTGCTACCGGCGTACCGCAATTTTCTGTACTCGCCCGCTTCCATAAGTCGCGGCAACCGGGCGGTGATGTGAGCAATGACCTTTGCCATGGCGTTGTCCTGTTCCCCGTCCGGGGCCTTGAGTAATTAAGCTGGTGCGAGCGGGCTTTTCCGGAAGCGCCAGGTGTGCCCGCATTGGCGGCACTTACCAAACGTCCGGCCGGTTGCATCGAACATTGCAGCAGTACTAATTGCTGCAACCCTGCCGCTCTGGAGTTCGTACTGATCGCTTCCGACAAACTCTTCTGATATTTGAATGTTCCGACTACCGCAGGGTGAGCACTTGGCGTCTACGGCTTCTCCGATGCCTTTTGCTGGCATGCGCCTCTCCGTGCCGCGCGCGGCGGCAGAAGTTGATGAAAGCCAGACCCGACCTACGCCGGCCGCACTTTCTGAATGATGTGAATGACGATGCAGCCGGTGGCGCAAAGCCAGATGGCGGTGCCGATTGTTGCGATGAGCAGGGCGGGTGCCGAACCTTCTTCGAACATCGGCGGCACTCCGTAGGCGAACCAGAGCCCGGTAGTGACCAGGTAGAACAGGGCGGCCATGAGCAGGCCGAAGAGCTTTATTGCGGGCATAGAGAGATCCTTGCCGCGCCTAACCCGAGCAAGGATCAGTGCAAGGGCGGCCTAAAGTCCTGCAAGTTACGCGTCGGTGAGAACCAACCCCTCAGCCATGGCGGATTTCCTGCCGTGTCCTTGATCGCCCGGAGTTGATCATGCGCAAGCACATCCTCAGTGCAATCCAGGCGCACGCCGCGGCCGAGTACCCGAAAGAGTGCTGCGGCCTGCTGTTGGCCGTGGGCCGCAAGCAGCAGTACTTCCCGTGCCGGAACATCGCCACCGAGCCGAACGAGGAGTTCCGGCTCGATCCGGAGGACTACGCCGTGGCGGAAGACCTGGGCGAAGTGATCGGCATCGTTCACTCGCACCCGGATGCGACCAGCCGGCCGTCACCGCATGACCTGGCCATGTGTGAGGCCACGGGGTTGCCCTGGCACATCCTGAGCTGGCCCGAGGCAGATCTGCGCAGCATCACCCCGACCGGCAATACGCCGCTACTCAACCGGCCGTTCGTGCACGGTGCCTGGGATTGCTGGCAGGTCTGCGCGGATTGGTACCAGCGTGAGTGGGGGCTTGAGTTTGAAGCCTTCCAGCGCGAGGACGGCTGGTGGGAGAACGCGGACGGCCCGAGTCTTTACGAGCAGGCCTATGAGGCTGCCGGGTTCGTCAGGGTCGACCAGCCGCAGCGTGGTGACATGATCGTTATGGCCATGGGGAGGACGGCGCATCCGAACCATGCGGGGATCTATCTCGGCGCCGATCCAGCATTGCCCGGCGAAGAGTCGGACACCTTCGGCCCAGGCCCATTCCTGCTGCACCACATGTACGGGCGGCCGTCCGAGGTGATCGTCTTCGGCGGGCCCTGGCATGACCGAACGCGCCTGATTCTCAGGCACAAAGATGCACAATCAACAACATGAAGCGGCAGGGCCGCAGGAGATACCTATGGAGCAAGAAAAGGATGCTTTCCCGGGCCATGCTGACGCCGGGAAAGTTGTTGGATGGCTTACTCGGAAGGTTTCTGAGACGACTCTGGCAAAAGACCTGATATCAAAGATTCAAGCGCAAGGTGATGGGCCGAACGATCTTTTATAATTGATTTGTCGGCTGGCATTGCCTCGATTAAAGATTTGGCGGCATCAGCAACTTTGATCCTGCTGGCCACGTCGAGACTGGCGATAGCTGTTCCGATTATTTTCATCGCTGCACATACGCCCAGCTCGAAGGGGGTAATCACTCGCTGCTCTTCGTTCACATTGACCTCCAGGTCATAAAAGCGCCGAATTTGGCGCAACCCCAGTCCTTGGGTTTGCAGGCAAAGGACTGGGAAATCCTTTGCGTAGGGGCAGGAGGCTACTACGGAGGGCAGACGGGCGTTACTGGGGATTCGTACAGGGAGGAATGCACTGTTTTGCATGCTATCATTACGACATATAGCTGATACACACTGTGATATCTCAAGGAAAGGAGAGCTCAATGCACAGGTCAAACTGCTGCCGTTCCCGGCAGAAAGTCTCAATCAGTCGAGTACTCGACGTCACAATGATCGCAACCACTGTTGGCTGCGCTGCTGCTGCAAATATGATCTTCCCTGGTGTAGGAAGCGCCGTTATCGGTGCAGTTCTTGGAGCTTTCATCGGCCTGTGTGCTACCAAGGCGGCGTAAGCTGGACAGGGATACGGTTCATGCAAATCGATCAACTGGGCTGCTCCATGGTGAGCAGTCTATTGCTTCTGATCTCCTACGTCGCAACATCGCTTTATCGTGGACAAAAACCAGACCTAAATCAGGCCTTGATCATTACGACCTCATGCAGTGCGTTCGTGGCTTCGATTTCATTGGCTGCTCTCACATACACCGCGAAAATAGAAGAACTCGGCGTACTGCATGATCAGAAAGTCGTCATCCTCATTGGATGTATAGCACTTGGTTGGGTGTCAGTATCATCTGCATACGCCAGCATGCTGTCGCCTTGGAGGCTGCCAAAGGGGCTTGAAAGCGCCAAACAGTAAAGTGGCTGCTGAATTCAGCATGAGTACCAAAGCCCAGCCCCGCGCTGGGCTTTTTGCATCTGGATGCCCGCTCAGTGTAGTTGGTAGAGTTAGACCTCCATCAAGCAAAGGATGCGCATCATGGCTGCAGCGAAGACATACGTTTTCAAGCTAAAAGGAAAAAACGGCAACGGGATGAACAATGTCCTGCAAAGCGGGACTGACCAAAGGGATGCGGAGCGGAAGATTTTGCAGAAGCACCCAGGGGCGACCATTTTGGAGGTCCGAGAGCAATAAACTGAAAGCCCAGTCCACCCCACCCGCTGGGCTTTTTCGTTTCTGGGGATTCGTGCAGCTGGAGTACGCCATTTTTTTAGTGCGTCTATGTGTGCTGGCGAAAGTCCTATTTCGACCCGAATCAGAAGATCAACAATTCTCGGTAGCGTTTATTTATGCGCCATTTTCATTGGCGTTCTTTCCAGAAGTTATCTATAGCTAATATCTACATATCGATTATGTTTGCAGCGTGTGCTGGCTTGCTACAGAGCAACTGCCATGGCAAACCACTAATGGACCGGCAGTAATGCCTTGAGCCTTTGCTCAGCAAATGGAGAACCGCAATATGGTCGATTTGGTGCAGGCTCTCAAGGAGGTACTAGAAAGCTCGACCCTGCTGTCTGGTTGGGCGGTGGGTATCGGCGGCGCGACGGTGGCCGTGATCATAGGTACCTCGCACAATCGGCCTGATCGGTTGCTATTCCGGCTGCCTTATCTGCTTTTTCTTCCAGGCTGGGGCTGTATCGGTTTTTCCATCTACGCGGGAAACCAGATTGTTGGCGCCCACCTCGCGACTCGTTTTAGTCCTTCTTTGATCAACACTATCGCTGACCAGATCAACACCTTCTACGGGTTCCAGCGTACATACCTGTTGTGGTCCTTGGTGTTTTTCGGCATTTGGCTGATCTGCTATACCTTGACATGGATATTTCTAAAGCAACTGCGTGAGGGGGCTCGATAATGAAAGCAATAGGTTTTGCGTTTTTTTGTCTCAGTGCCTTTGCTGGTCAAGCTCATGCATGCAGTTGTTACTCTTATCCTTTCGAACCGAATCCTCCCTGTTATAACGCGTGTGCCGAGGATATCGTAGAAAGTGGCGGGAAGAATATTGATAAGATCCAGAATTTACCACCGAACGTGCGAGATGATCTTCGAATTTTGGTCGATAAGAAGAGCAGTTTTCAGAAGATAGACTTTGATAAAATCCAGGGCCCCAAAAGTCTCAGTGAAGCGGCGAAGATAAATAACTTTCGTTCGTCACCAACGTTGAATAACCGAATGCAACTCCAAAACAATCTTCAACTCGAAAGGGGGCGAACGCTGAGCGTTCCAGCACAGTAGGCCAAGGTAAGGTCGACCCGCGCACTTTTTCGTTTCTGTCCTCCCAATGTTACAGTCCCGCCAAATCTCAACGAGGGAACGACATGAAATTGTTCGTAGGGGCTTTGGCTCGCTGAAGCTTCCGGTTCGTTGACGTGAAAAGCCCAGTCGAGTGCTGGGCTTTCTCGCTTCTGGGGATTCGTACAGGCGGTGGCATCATCTCTTGCATGATGCTTTCGTGCATCGACCGGTGAATCCCACAACCCAAAACGGGCATTAAGCAATGGCTGCTATCGGCCCTTAGTTCGTTACAGGTAATTCACGATAAACGTCACTTCGGTGTTCGCGGTGCCGGCTTCCAGTTTGCCCTCAGCCAGGCGGTAGTAAGCAGCGGACAGCGGTATGTTGAAGCTTGTGCCTATGGTGTTGAACCCGTCGAACGGGTAGGCAGTGTCCAGCGCGATAGGTTGTCCTGCCTCGTTCATTAGCTTTAAACCGATGCCTTTAGACGTTGAACTGGAGTTCAGCGCCACGATACCCTTTTGAGCATTGATGACTTGGGTGGTTGCTTTGAGTGAGTAGGTGACCTTGTTGATGCCGCTTTGGCACTGATTGAGGCCAATGTTGAATTTGATCACCCGAGGGGTATCGCCGCTTTTGGTGAGCTCCTCCAGGCGATAGTCGTCGCCCATTTGAACCGACACTGCCGGGGTCTGGCAGGAGGCCGTATTCAGGGTAATGGGGTTGATTAAATAAAATTTGTTAAGAACGGCTTCACCGGCCTGGTGTTGGCCAAGATAACCGGCTGGGACACTTTGCATTTTCTCATCTGACTTGATAATTTCAAGCCGATAGGTTCCAGCCTCAAAAAAATAAACTCCATATTGCCCAAGGTTTTCCAGTATTGATAAGTAGGGATATTCGTCTGTTGTAGAAGCTATTCGAAATGAAAGCCCAGACTTACCCAAAGGAAAGGTTGTGTCACTGCTCGCGCTGCCCAGTGCCGGGTTCAAGGCAAAGCCATACAGTTTGCCCGGATAACATATAACCGACATGAACGACACGTTAATACTGTCCTGGTAAATGACCGTGCCAATGGGCGCATCACTAGGGACTGTCAGGCTTTCCGTCAGATTGCTCCCGAAGTTTATGGTGACTGTTTTTGGGTTGATGGCAGTGAGTTTGCACGTCTCAGCCATTGCTCCCGACGAAAACACAATCGCCATCGCGGCCGCGACGCTCAGCAGCGGGCGCAGTCTGCTCTGCGCTCTTGAAGTTTTCATATTGATGTCGATACGGGATGGTGGAGGGGCGGCCACCATGGGGGTTGCTAAAGGCCGCGAACATAAGGCATTTCTTAAAATTTTGGTGACCTCTTGCCAACCGACGAGCCGACCTGAGCTGTTTTGTCTTGAGTAACAAAAGGGCTGAGAGGGGGCTGCCATCGGGCGTGCACCAACATCCTAAAGTACATGACTGATCAGATGGTGTGTGGGGGACAGCTCATTCGTTGACCCAATTAGATGTGAAGAAGCCCAGTCTAGACCTGGGCTTTGTTATTTCTGGTGTTCGGTCAGGCCTTATCCGCGCCGATATTGGCGCAATCCCAGTCCTTGGGCTTGCAGGCAAAGGACTGGGAAATCCTTTGCGTAGGGGGCAGGAGGCTACTATCCGAGGGTGACGGGGCGTTACTGGCTTTGCATCCACGCTGGATGCCCGATCAGGGGCAGTTGTAGGGTGTTTTACCGGTTCAACGGAGAGGTAGCAAAAAGCCCAGTCCACCTGTTTGGCTTTTTCGTTTCTTTCCAACTTAGGGCTAAAATCGCTACTCAAGGGATCTCGGCGGTTCCGGTTTAGGAGTTTGGATATGGGGTTCTCAGCGACACTCTGGGAGTGGTATGGGCAGGATGAGTACAAGCGAGTTGTAGTGGTCTAATGAAGCCGGACACCCATTTAGGCGAGAATGCTCGCCAGATCGAGGTGTCAGATGACCAAACAACGCCGTTCCTTTTCTGCTGAATTCAAACGCGAGGCTGCCGACCTCGTGCTCAAGCAAAACTACAGCTACATCGAAGCCAGCCGTTCACTCGGCGTCGGCGAGTCGGCCCTGCGCCGCTGGGTTGATCAGGTTCAGCAGGAGCGCCAAGGCGTCACTCCGCAGAGCAAAGCGCTGACCCCGGAACAGCAGAAAATCCAGGAGCTTGAAGCCCGGATCGCCCGCCTTGAACGGGAAAAATCGATATTAAAAAAGGCTACCGCGCTCTTGATGTCGGAAGATCACGAGCGTACGCGCTGATCAATCAATTGAGCGTCCATGAGCCGATTGATTGGCTGTGCAAGGTGTTTGAAGTCACCCGTTCGTGCTACTACGCCCAGCGCCTTAGGCGCCGAACGCCTGATGTCGAACGGCTTCGGTTGCGCAGCCGGGTGAGCGAGCTGTTCTCGCAAAGTCGCAGTGCAGCGGGCAGCCGCAGCATCCTGTCGCTGATGCGTGACGACGGCGAGCAGCTCGGTCGATTCAAAGTGCGCAGCTTGATGCGCGAGCTTGACCTCGTCAGTAAACAACCCGGATCACATGCCTATAAACGAGCGACGGTTGAACGGTTGGATATCCCGAACATCTTGAATCGGAAGTTCGATGTTCCGGCACCCAACCAGGTGTGGTGCGGCGACATCACCTACATCTGGGCCCAGGGGAAATGGCATTACCTGGCTGTCGTGCTGGATCTTTGCACGCGCCGGGTGGTGGGCTGGGCGTTGTCGGAAAAGCCGGACGCCGATCTGGTTATCAAGGCGCTGGATATGGCTTACGAGCAACGAGGAAGACCTCAGGGCCTGCTGTTTCACTCGGATCAAGGGTCGCAGGGCGAATTCAACCGGTCGTCGCAACACCGAGTTGTTGAACAGATTTTAGATACTCATTCAGAGCTTCGGCGGGTGTTTTCCAGCCGAGTGTTTTTCGGGGTCTCGTGTTTAGCGCGTGGGCTACGGCTTGGATCTCTTGAGCACTCCAGCGAGACAGGTCGGTACCTTTCGGGAAGTATTGGCGCAGAAGACCGTTCGTATTCTCGTTCGTGCCGCGCTGCCATGGACTATGAGGGTCAGCGAAGAAGACCTTTACTCCGGATTCGATAGTAAACCTAGCGTGATCCGATAGCTCCTTCCCACGATCCCAGGTTAAAGATCTCCACAGCTCGACGGGAAGATCAGTCACCGTCTTCTTCAACGCGTTGGCCATGCTAACTGCCCCGTAGCCGGCAAGTGCCGGGCCGTTCTTCGTTCGGGGAATTAGCCCATAACCTTCTTCGCGGGGCAGATGGACGAGCATGGTGAATCGAGTTGAACGCTCGACCAGCGTTCCAATCGCAGAACGGTTTAGACCGATGATCAGGTCGCCCTCCCAATGCCCTGGTACAGCTCGGTCTTCCACCTCAGCAGGACGACTGGAGATCATGACATCCTCACTTACATGTGCCCACGCTTTGGCCTGCGCCCTGGCTCTCGGCACGCGCAATGCTCTCCCCGTGCGCAAACAGCTAACCAGTTCGCGCTTGAGAGCCCCTCGCCCCTGAATGTAGAGCACCTGATATATGGCTTCGTGAGAGATGCGCATGGATTCATCGTCCGGAAAATCGATCTGTAGCCGGTTGGTAATCTGTTCGGGCGACCAGCCGCTGACCCATTTACGGTCACTGCGATGTGGTTTATTTCGGCCTTTGAAGGGCGCTTGCCGAGGCCCAGTAATCTCACGGCCATCAGCGTCGTGAACCTTACCCTCCAGACGGTCTTGCACGTAGTGATGCAGTCGTGGGTTAGTCGCCAGTTTCGCTGGCTTCGGCCTCTTGGCAACCAATTCGGCCTTCCATTGTGCGACTGAAGCTCGATACTCAAGCCGACCGCAACGAGTTGCAGCATTACGTGCCAGCTCCCGTGAAACTGTCGATGGGCTTCGTCCAAGGCGACGGGCAATCTCGCGCACGCCAACACTTTGTGCCCTAAGCAGGCCAATCTCTTCTCGCTCTGCGAACGATAAGTACCTTCCGGATATGTGGTTAGACATAAACAACGGCATCCCGCCCCGATGACGGAACCAGCGTGTGCCTACCGCTGATGAAACGCCAATGGCCTGCGCTGCCTTTTCGCTTGTGATCCCGGTTGCGATCTGCGCCCAAAACAGCCGCTCGATTTCATTGCGAAGCGACGGCGCACCTGGCGAACGCATCGCCCCTCGTCCCGTCAACTTTTGCATCCAGCTTGCCGGTCGTCCCATAAACACCTCGATCAAAGGTGTTGCGACGACCGGTTGAATCCGCCCAACTGGATTCGACCCCATCAATTCAACGGTGGGCTGGCGCCAGCTCGGGCCGAGAAAAAACTTAACGTCGTGTCCGGGATTAGTTGACCACTACAGTACAGATTGCCGAACAGTGATGTCGGGGGGCAGAAGAGTCAGTTTTGACTGGGGCGAAGAATAAAGCCTCCAGAGGACTTCGACGATCGAGAGGGTGGCTCGGCGTTACAACCGGGTTGATTCGCCGGAGTGGCATCGCAACTGACCTGAAAGCCTCCGACTTTAATTTCAGAAGCATCTTGACCGTCGCTATATGCGGAGCAACCACCAAGGACGGCTGTCGCTAGGAGAAACATCGCGTATTTCATAGGGGGGCCATTCCTAGTAAGTCCGATAAGTCGCTGCAGTATATCGAATGTCTTTCGCCCACCAATCCGTGGGCTTTCTTATGCCTGGAGAAAACTATGCCGATCACCGAAACGCGCGGAGTGCGCAACCAAAACCCCGGAAACATCGATTACAGCCCACGTAACGCCTGGCAGGGCCAGATCGGCCTGGAAGTCGGCGTGCCCAAACCACGCTTTGTCCGCTTCGACAGCGCCGAGAACGGCATCCGCGCCCTGGGCAAGCTGCTGCTGACCTACCCAGCGCAAGCACCAGTTGAAGACCGTGGCGGCGCTGATCGGCCGCTGGGCGCCGAGCAACGAGAACAATACCGAGGCTTACGTGCGCGCCGTCGAAGCGAGCACCGGCACCCGGCCGGGCGCTGAGGTCGACCTGAGCACGTCGGCGGTGATGCAGGGCTTCGTCAAGGCGATCATCCGCCATGAAAACGCCGGGTATGCCTATCCGGACTCGGTGTTGCTGGAAGGCGTGCGCAGGGCGTTGCTGTGAGTGCCGGGGCGTGGCGGCTGCTGGGCGCGGGATTGGCTCTGATCGTCCTTCTCGGCAGCGGGGCGGTGTTCGGTGTTTGGTTGGCTGCTGGTCACTATCGGCCGCTGCTCGTCACTGCGAACCAGGACCTGGCCAAGACGCAGGCCGGGCGAGACAACCTGGAAGCACTGGCTAGCGAGCAGGGGCGCGAGTTGGGCAGGCTGGTGCGGGCAGGGAGGGACCGTGCGGCGCTCGCCGAGAAGGCGGTGGCCCAGGCCAAAGAAGAGGCGAAGCTCGACTACGCTGCGGCGAACCGGATTCAGCAGGAGAGGATCGGTGGTGATCAATGCGCGGCAGCCAACGCGGTGATCGATCGGGAGTTGGGGTTATGAGGCAAGTCGCAGAAAATCAATACGGAATATTCCGAAAACTATTCCTGATGGTGTTCATGGTCGGGGTGACGGGATGCGCCGGCCGGGTGCCAGAAGTACGCACTGTACGGGTGGAGGTGCCGGTACTGGTACCGTGCAAAACTTGGGATGTGATGCCGCCGCCATGGGTAGTTGCAGGCCTGAAGAAAAGCGACAACCTGGAGGTGAAGGTGCGGGCGCTCTTGGCTGAGCGCAGGCAGCGGATCGGGTACGAAAGGCAACTTGTTGCTGCCGTTTTGGCCTGCACTTATTGAGTGCTTGATGAGATATCATTGCCCCAGTTAAGTATGATCTTAAAGGATTGAAAGTAGGGGTTTATGGAAAATCGGCTCGACGCGCAGCGCGTTATCGTTGCGTTCTTAATAATCATAGTCACGCTAGGCGGTATTGCTTTTGTTGGTTGCCTGGCTAGCCCTCCTGGTTTTTTTCCAGGCATTCGAATTGCGCTGGCTATCATTGCCTTAGGGCTCACCTGCCTGCTGTGCTATCCACTGGTCATCGCATATTGGATGGTCTCTGGTCGACCAACAGGAGTACGCGACATACTGATCATCCATACCGCTGCGTTAGGGGTGTTTGCTGTTTGGTATTTGATGATTTTTTTCGATTGAAGCGTGCTCACTACCAGTAGTTCATGGGGCGCGCGCCCGACTTGACCCAGCGCATGCTCAACGAATTGTCGGAATTACCGGCGACGGCGATCAAGGACTGATCGCTCTGGCGGCTTGCCAGGCGTATGTTTGGGAGGTGAGTCGCTAGAGACTCATGATTGATCTGCGGACTGGGCAACACAGGATAACCATATTAGGTCTCGCCCATTACGCTAAGGGAGGCGTGCACATTACATCGAACTCGAAACTAACAATAAATTGTCGATAGTAGGAACTTCTCATAGTGCGTGTTTCGACAGTTTTAGCGGTGGGCAAGAGTATATTTGTAAGTAAATGCCCGCTAATTGCTTAGCGGGCATTTGTTGTGTTAGACGATCTCGATGTAAGGGTCCCAGGTGAAGTAGCCAAGAACCTTATTGTCGCTGTCAACTATCATAAAGGATAGGGTGTATGTAACTTTCCCTTTTGTGGTGGCGACTGCTTGCCACAGATTGTACCTTACTTGTTGTGGGTTTGGCGGATTGTCATTGTTGAATAAAGGGAGCGGTGCGTTTGGCGCAACAAATGTTATTCCTGTAAACGCGCCTGTGGAGTATGGTTTCACTAGGGGGTTGTACAAAATTATTTCTTTGTCGAAGCCTTTTGTGAGCGTTGCGCCGCGCCAGCGAATATTATCCTGTAGCTTTACTGTTAAATCGAGTTCTGCGGTAGCCTGCCCCTTGAGGCTGGAGCTGTACTGAGTGAGCATGAAGATTTTGTTCAGCTCGCTTGCTGTGGTGATTGATATCGGCTCGCCATAGGTGCCTTTTATCCCTTTGGATATATAATTTTCTACAAAGGCATCTGCATCAACAATTACAAGTATGTCCGCAGTGTTTGTGCTTGAAGACATTATATAGATCCTTCTGATGTGCTAGGGTTTTTTGATCTCTTGTGTTCTACAGTAAATTATTAGTCTGTGGGTCTGGGTTTGATAAGTTTGTAGGGGTTGTGTGTGGTGTTGTTATTTTTACAATATTTGTATTTTATTGATTGTTGCAGGTGACTATAGGTTGGAAAGGTAGGCGGTCAAATAGTTGCGCTAAATTTAGGTGTAAATCGGATGAATGGTAGTTGCTTATTATTCATAGGCTCAGGTGTGATTTTAAACTGCGGTGCAGATTTTATTATTTACTTGTGACTCCATATTTCTATCAACTCACATTAGGTTCGGTGCGATTAGGGCACGCCCCCCCCAAGAATCAATCAACTCCGCACCCTGGTTACGCACATTCCCAATGGCAACGCTGACCTTGAACCATTCAAAGGCCTCGGCCAGCTCACCTTGCTGAAGCAATATCTGCTCAGCCCGCTCTTTCGTCGTAAATTGATCTAGCCATTCCCCGGCCAACTCGGGAGAAAGCGCCACCGGCCGCCGGTCATGGATGCCCACCATACCGCCAACGCTGTCCGCGGTGATGATCACAAACCCGTCATGCTCTCCGGCGCCCTCATCGGCATCCGGAAGTTGGCCAATGGCTGCGCACAGGATCGACGAGCCATCCGGCGCGCTCAGGCACGCCTTCCGGCCGGGTTTCAACTACAGCAAGGCCGAGGTCATGTTGCTGAACCTGTGCCAGCCGGGCGAATTCACCGAGGACCTGTTTGCCGCGTCACAGCCGGGCGCTTCAACAAAGCTGATGGGTGTGCTGGATCAGATCAACGGTCGCTGGGGCAGGGGGACGCTTCGATCAGCCAGCGTGCCTAGCCATCCGGATTGGGCCATGCGGCATGAAATGATGAGTCAGAGCTATACGACCAGGCTTGATCAGCTGTGGAGGGTGAGTTGTCATTGATGGGAATAATGAAGTGACAGCAATCCGCCTGAAGTCATTGTTGAGTTGACAATGGAGTTCTCCATCACGCAATGGGAGTGGTACGGGCAAGGCGAATTCAAGCGAGTTCCGGAGGCGGGCTGACCAAAACAATCATGCGCCGCCCCCCTATTTAATCCTCCCTCCAGTTCATTCGGCGAGGTCTTAAATCAACGCTTCATGGCATCACACTGGCTGCGCAGGTTGCTGTCTCTGATAGTGCTGCAGCTTTCGCCTTTCGTTTTGGCATAGCAATAAGTGCGCTTGTCGCTGTCGCTGATGGTACTGCAGCTCTCGCCCTTGGTTTCCGCATAGCAGGTAGTACGAAGATCGCTGTCTCTGATAGTGCTGCAGCTCTCGCCCTTGGTTTTGGCATAGCAATAAGTGCGCTTGTCGCTGTCGCTGATGGTACTGCAGCTCTCGCCCTTGGTTTCCGCATAGCAGGTAGTACGAAGATCGCTGTCTCTGATAGTGCTACAGCTTTCGCCTTTCGTTTTGGCATAGCAATAAGTGCGCTGGTCGCTGTCGCTGATGGTGCTGCAACCGGCATAGGCGTATCCACTAAGCATCAATAGCACTGCAACGATTACTCTCATTACACTCTCCATGGGTTGTCAGGAAATAGACTGACGTTGATTGATCCAAGATGATCTTGTGTCTTAATGAGACATCAAATTGACATCAGTTTATAGAAAAGTTCCATGATCGAATATGAGGGCGCAGGGGGGCTGGTATTGCTGAGCTTTTTTGCTGATGGGAGAGTCTCGGCGACTTCAATTCCCCGTGGCTTGCTAGACGCATCTGACTGACAGCTTTTGGCCCAGGTTGTGTAAAAACGCAGGCCCTGTTTTGAAGTCTGCGTCGCTATGTAAAATCTCCCAGTGATTGGTAGCTCAGCGGACCTGGAGTTTGCGTAGGGGCGCGATTTTCGTTTCGATTCAGGCCATCAAAGCTGCTCTAAAACGTTTTCACACGGCCTCGGCCGGGAACTGCCAGTAAGACGTCACTCCGGCTCCATCAGCATCGCGAGCGTCATCTTGATGAACTCCTCATTCCGATCAATCGTGTCCAAGGTTTCGCGAACGTTGTCGGCGACGTCAGCTGATCCGCGCTGTTCCATCCAGTTTGAAAGCTCCAGGATGGCGGCCTCGAGGGCGAGTTGGTTTTCGTTGAGCTTGAACAGCAGGGACGGGAGTAGGTCTGAATTTGGCATCGCGAGTCCTCCGTGGAGGGGGCGCCGTAGCAGTAGGGAATGTTGAAACGATAGGGGGATGGTAGGCAGGGCGCCAGGGAGGGGCAGACTTGCTGTATAAAACCACCTGCTGCCGCGTATTCATTAGGCGTAAAGCCCTACAAATGACGGTAGGGTTTTAGACAGGGAATCGCTGAGAGCTGCGCAGTACGTGGTCTATGCACTGTTCCAGCCAGTACTGTTTTCTACGACAGCCCACCCTCAGGGATACCCTGATGGCATATTCAAGTTGGCGATGGCAAGCTTCTGACCTTCAGCGCTGCTCCGTGTGCAGCCAGGCAGGGGCAATATCTACTGCCATTCACCTCGGGTGCCCATCACCTGCTGGTTCAACTGAACAAGGATGTCGTCATGAAAGTCTCTCTTGGTATCGTCGCCCTGGCTGGGTGCCTGTCCACCTTTTCTGTCTCGGCTGCTGGCCCGAGCCACAGTGACCTGTTCAAAGCTCTGGCGCAGTGCCAGGCCGGTGCGCAGCAGGTGAGCGAGTTCAATGATCTGGTTGCCGCTGAGCAATTGTCGTTGCCCAAGGATGAGCCGCACAGCCCGTGGGGCGGCGGCGCCTGGCAGGTCACGCCTGCGCTGACGGTGCACGGCGTGTCGTCGACCACCGTAGTGATGACCGACCGCTTCAACTTCTTTCTCCAGGCCAAAAGCAGCAGCCCAAAGGCCGATGCAGAGAAGCTCGCCAGCACCCTGAAACTGCGAAAGACCTTGGATCTTGGTGGCTATGTTGACTACCAGCGCAGCCTCGGCAATGGCGCGACCCTGCGAGTGGTCTCCACGGAAAACAAAGACAGCGATCTCTACGTTGGTTGCAGCTATCAGCGAAACGCTTCCTGAAACCTGGCGGTAAACGGATACGCTGCGAACCCGCTGTGGCTTCGCGGCATCTCCTGCTCCCCGGCTAAGCTGCCGGGCCGCCTGCTCGTCAATCGGGCCGTTGTGGCGCCGTGAACTGCTTTGCGCACCATCCGGCCGAGGCTGTGTGAAAATGCATGCACCGTTTTGAAGTCTGCGTTGTTACGTAAAATCTGCCGGTCTTTGGTTAATCAGACAGACCTGAAATTTGCGTAGGAGCGCGATTTTCGTTCCGATTCAGGCCATCAAACCTGCTCTAAAACGTTTTTACACAGCCTCGGCCGATAACTGCCAGTCTGACGTCACTCCGGCGCCATCAGCACCGCGAGCGTCATCTTGATGAACTCCTCATTCCGGCCAATCGTGTCCAAGGTTTCGCGAACGTTGTCGGTGACGTCAGCTGATCCGCGCTGCTCCATCCAGTTTGAAAGCTCCAGGATGGCGGCCTCGAGGGCGAGTTGGTTTTCGTTGAGCTTGAACAGCAGGGACGGGAGTCTGAATTTGGCATCGGGAGTCTTCCGTGGAGAGGGCGGCGTAGCAGCAAGAGATGTTGAAACGATAGGGGGGATTTGTGTCGGCAGAACGCCGTTGGGGTGGGTACTACTGTAGGAATATACAACGCTAAGTTATTGATTCTTATAGGGTGATATGGTCTTTTTGCACTCGTCCTGAAAGAGTATTTTTTTTCTTATCTATCAATAGCTTACAGCTTGCCGATGGTCACCTGACATGGTGGGGGTCGTTGGTTCGAGTCCAATCGCGCCTACCAAACAAAATCCGCTCTGCTGGGCGGTCTAGAAGGGCTCACCGAAAGGTGGCCCTTTTTTGTTGTCTGGGATTTGAAAAACCCCCACTCAAAACGCCTGATCGGCGCCTACCTCCAGGTACACGATTTTCTTTTCGTCGTGCCCCTCCTGATAGTGTTTCGTCATCTTCTCGTCCGCATGCCCCATCAAGGTCTGAATGTAGCTCTGCGGGAAATCCTGCTGCTCGTAAAACCATGCACCTAAACGCGAATTTCGTGGGCAGTGGGCCGCTCTTAAATTTTGTACCAGTAATGCTGGTTTAATTCAGGGTTGGTGATATCGCGCTGCATCAGCATCTTTCGGCAGACAGCTGATGGCATGCGTCCAATTGTAAGAGCCATTGTCCACGACTACACTCCAGCCCATGAAACGCTCTCTGCGGTTATGCCTCATCTTCATGATTAGCCTGGCGCTTCCCCTCAGCGGGATGGCGGGGATTCAGGCACCGACAGAACCGTGCCCAATGAAGACGATGGGCATGGCGATGATGGACGATATGGGGATGGACTGCTGCAACGACATGAAAAGCCCTGCCGAGCACTGCAAACCCTGCAAACCCGGCCAGGAATGCAAGACGGGTGGCATGTTGCAAGTCTCGATCATCAAGCCCCCTGTCACCTTATCCAGCCCCGTTGTACTGTCCTTCTCCAGCGATTTCCTGCCAGTGCAAACCCTGCCAGGGGTGTGGCGACCGCCACGCGTTTGATTCCTGTACCACACTGAATCTCATTCCGCGTTAGCGGGATGGCATATCTGTGCGCATGTCTAATGAAGCGCGCAGTGGATCATCACAGGAATCGTGAACATGAACTCCAAGTGCTATTGCATAGGGTGGTCCCTCGTGGCCGGCCTAGCGGCAATCGTGTTGGCATTGCCGAGTTTCGCAGGCGCATTGACACTCGATGAAGCGTTGCGGCTGGCCGAACACAACGCGCCGTCGCTGACCGCACAAGACGCCAAAATTCAGGCTGCCAGCAGTGCCGCCATCCCCGCGGGGGAGCTACCCGATCCCAAGTTGTTGTTGGGTGTGCAGAATTACCCCATCGGTGGACCGGATCGCTGGAGCATCGATCATGACTTCATGACCATGCAAATGGTTGGGGTCAGGCAGGAGATGCCCAGCAGTGACAAGCGAAAAGCCCGTATTGAGGTCGCCAATGCAGCCGTTGATCGAGCTGCCGCCGAGCGTCAAGTGGAACGCCTGAAAGTACGTCAGTCCACCGCGCTGGCCTGGATCAGCAGCTATTCCGTTGAGCGCAAAGATGCATTGTTTCAGGATTTCTACAAAGAAAATCGCCTGTTGGCTGATACCGTTCGGGCCCAGATTGCCGGCGGCCGCGCTCAACCTGCGGATGCGGTGACACCCAAACAAGAAGCGGCTCAGATAGCGGAGCAGCAGGACGACCTGATTCGTCAGCGAGCACAGGCCCGGGCAGCCCTCAAGCGCTGGATTGGCCCGGCCGCCAACGACAAGCCTGAGGGCCGCTTACCTGAATGGCCCATAGAAACCACTGGCTACTCTCACAAGCTGCAACATCACCCCGAATTGGCAGCGTTTGCGCCAATGACCCGTGAAGCGCAAGCCAAGATCCGTGAAGCCGAGTCGCAAAAGCAATCGGACTGGAGTTGGGAGCTCGACTACCAGCATCGGGGCCAGCAGTTCGGGGACATGATCAGCGTGCAGTTCTCGTGGGACCTGCCGATTTTTCCTGGCTCTCGCCAAAACCCCAGGATTGCCGCCAAGCACGCTGAACTCAACCAGCTTGAGGCTGAGCGCGAAGCCATGGTGCGTGAGCACACCCAGCAACTGGAGGAGGAGCTGGCCGAATACGAACGTCTCAATCGTGCCGTAAACCGAACCCAGGAAAGCCTGTTGCCGCTAGCTAAGGAAAAGGTCGAACTTAGCACGGCCAGCTACCGCGCCGGAAAGGGTGACTTGAATTCAGTTGTTACCGCCAGACGAGAGCTCATCGAAGCTCGACTCAAGCAGATTGATGTTGAAGAGCAACGTGCTCTTACCAATGCTCGCCTGTATTTCTCATATGGGGAGTCTGCTCAATGAGTTCAAAAACCTGGAAAAGCGTTTTGCTCGTCGGTGTCTCAATTGCCTTGGGCGTTGGCGGAGGTTACTGGCTGGCTCAACCTGGAATGAGCGGAGTGCAGGGGGGGGCGGCGCAACAGGCTCCAAAAGCTTTAGCCGATCCCAAAGCGTTGTACTGGTATGACCCCATGTACCCACAACAAAAATTCGATAAGCCGGGCAAGTCGCCCTTCATGGACATGCAACTGGTCCCCCGGTACGCCGATACCAAAGGGGATAGCGCTGCCGTCCGAATTGATCCGAGCCTGACCCAGAATCTCGGTGTACGGCTGGCGACGGTTAGTCGAGGCGTGTTTGCCTCGAGTCTGAACGTGGTCGGTGTGCTGGCTTTCAACGAGCGGGACGTCGCAGTGATTCAGGCCCGTACTGCGGGTTTTGTCGAGCGGGTTTATGCGCGTGCTCCTGGCGATGTGCTCAAAGCCAACGCCGCATTAGCGGATATTCTGGTGCCGGAATGGGCTGCGGCCCAAGAGGAGTTCCTGGCGCTCAAGCGCAATGGCGATGCAGTCTTGCTGGCAGCCGCCCGCCAACGTTTGCGGCTCACCGGGATGCCGCCTTCGTTAATTGCCCAGGTAGAGCGAACCGGTAAAGTCCAACCGGACCTGACCCTTGTCAGCCCTATTGGTGGCGTGCTGCAAGAGCTGAATGTGCGCGAAGGGATGACGGTAGCTGCTGGTGAAACGCTGGCTCGAGTCAATGGTTTGAGCAGTGTCTGGCTGGCCGTGGCCGTCCCGGAGTCAGAGTCTGGATCTATCGTTATGGGGCAAACGGCGGAAGCGCGCTTGCCTGCGCTCCCAGGCGTTGTACTCAAGGGTGCCGTCAGTGCCATTCTTCCGGAAACCAATCCGGACAGTCGCACACTTCGCGTTCGCGTCGAGTTACCCAACCCGGATGGTCGTCTCAGGCCGGGATTGACCGCCCAGGTAAGCCTCAATCGTGCGACGGAACAGAGTGTGCTGTGGGTGCCCAGCGAAGCCGTCATTCGCACCGGTCGACGTGCCTTGGTGATGCTTGCTGAAAACGCTGGCCGTTACCGCCCGGTAGAGGTGCAACTGGGGCAAGACAACGACGGCAAGATGGCGATACTGAAAGGCTTGGAAGAGGGGCAGCAGGTGGTGACCTCTGGCCAGTTCCTGCTCGACTCGGAGGCCAGTCTCAAGGGCATTATTGCAAGCTCCTTGGAAATGTCTCCACCTGCTGCAAAAGCCATCGCCTTGCATGAGGCGGACGGTCAAATTGTCGAGATCAACGGCAAAGAAGTCACGCTCACCCATGGCCCCTTCAAGACGCTGGGTATGCCCGGCATGACCATGACTTTCCCGCTCGCCAATCCCACGTTGATGCAGGACCTCAAGGCGGGTGACAAGGTGCGGATCGCGGTAAGCCAGACCGATGATGGTCTACGCGTTGAGCGTCTGGAACGTTCGGGGAGCGAGCGATGATTGCTGCCCTGATTCGCTGGTCGGTGGCCAACCGCTTTCTGGTGCTGCTGGCGACTCTGTTCATTACCGCCTGGGGGATCTGGTCGGTTCAAGGCACGCCTATCGATGCGCTGCCGGATCTGTCGGATGTGCAGGTGATTATCCGGACACCTTATCCAGGACAAGCACCGCAGATCGTCGAAAATCAGGTGACCTATCCGTTGGCGACTACCATGCTCTCGGTGCCAGGAGCCAAGACCGTGCGTGGTTACTCCTTCTTTGGTGACAGCTTTGTTTATGTACTGTTCGAAGACGGGACTGACTTGTACTGGGCCCGTTCTCGGGTGCTGGAGTACCTGAGCCAGATAGAAAGCCGCCTGCCGGCCAGTGCCAAGCCAGCCTTGGGGCCGGACGCCACGGGCGTTGGCTGGATTTTCCAGTACGCGCTGGTGGATCGCAGCGGTGGGCATGACCTTGCGCAACTGCGGGCATTGCAGGACTGGTTTCTCAAGTTCGAGCTCAAGACTCTGCCGAATGTTGCAGAAGTGGCCACTGTGGGTGGAATGGTCAAGCAGTACCAGGTCCAACTCGACCCGTTGAGGTTGGCCAGCTTGGGCATCACTCAGTCTGAGGTGACCGAGGCGATCGGCAAGGCCAATCAGGAAACGGGTGGTGCCGTGCTGGAGATGGCGGAGACCGAGTTCATCGTACGGGCCTCCGGCTACCTGAAGACCCTGAATGACTTCCGGGCGATCCCCCTCAAGCTGGGTGTGGGTGGCGTGCCGGTCACCCTGGGTGACGTCGCCACGGTCCAGCTCGGTCCGGAAATGCGCCGCGGCATCAGCGAACTCGATGGTGAAGGCGAGACCGTCGGCGCAGTGGTGATTCTGCGCAGCGGCAAGAATGCTCGCCAGACCATCGCGGCAGTCAAAGCCAAGCTCGAAGAGTTGAAAATCAGTCTGCCGGCGGGTGTAGAACTCGTCACGACCTACGATCGCAGCAAACTGATCGACCGTGCTGTAGAAAACCTCAGCCACAAGCTGATTGAAGAGTTCATCGTTGTCGCGTTGGTCTGCGGGATCTTCCTCTGGCACTTGCGCTCGTCCCTGGTGGCGATCATCTCCTTGCCGGTTGGGATACTGATTGCTTTCATCGTGATGCGTCACCAAGGAATCAACGCCAACATCATGTCCTTGGGCGGGATCGCCATCGCTATCGGCGCCATGGTCGATGCCGCGGTGGTGATGATAGAGAACGCTCACAAGAAGGTCGAAGCCTGGCATGTGGCTCATCCAGGGGAAGAACTAAAGGGCGAGCATCACTGGCATGTGATGACCGAAGCGGCGGCCGAGGTGGGGCCTGCACTGTTCTTCTGCCTGTTGATCATCACCTTGTCGTTTATTCCGGTGTTCACTTTGGAAGCTCAGGAAGGACGCCTGTTCGGTCCACTAGCGTTCACCAAGACCTACGCCATGGCAGCGGCGGCCGGACTGTCGGTGACGCTGGTGCCGGTGTTGATGGGGTACTGGATTCGGGGGCGGATCCCCAATGAGCAACAGAACCCCCTCAACCGCTGGTTGATCCGAATCTACGAGCCAGCCCTGGACACGGTATTGCGTCGACCTAAAGTAACGCTACTGGTCGCGTTATTAGTCTTCGTCAGCGCGTTGTGGCCGATCTCTCGATTGGGAGGGGAGTTTCTTCCTCCATTGGACGAAGGGGATCTGCTCTACATGCCATCAGCGCTGCCGGGCTTGTCGGCGCAGAAGGCCGCGCAACTGCTTCAACAGACTGACCGGCTAATCAAGACAGTGCCAGAGGTCGAGCACGTCTTCGGTAAAGCGGGCCGTGCTGAAACCGCTACGGATCCGGCACCACTGGAGATGTTTGAAACGACCATTCAATTCAAACCGCACGAGCAATGGCGCCCAGGCATGACTCAGGAAAAGCTCGTGGAAGAGTTGGACCGAGTGGTGCGTGTCCCAGGGTTGACCAACATCTGGATACCGCCGATCCGTAATCGTATCGATATGCTGGCCACAGGTATCAAGAGCCCGATTGGAGTGAAGGTTGCTGGTGAAAATCTGATGGAGATTGATGCCGTCACCCGGGCCGTCGAGCGTGCAGCCAAGGAGGTGCCAGGTGTCAGTTCAGCGCTAGCCGAACGATTGACTGGTGGCCGTTACATCGACGTGGACATCGACCGCAAGGCTGCCGCTCGCTACGGGCTGAATATCTCCGACGTGCAGTCCATCGTGGCCGGTGCTATTGGCGGTGAAAACGTCGGGGAGACCATTGAAGGGCTGGCTCGCTTCCCAATCAACGTACGTTACCCCCGTGAGTGGCGGGACTCGATCAGCGCCTTGGAGCAGTTGCCGATCTACACCCCGCTGGGTAGCCAGATCACCCTTGGCACGGTGGCGAAGGTCAAGATTAGTGACGGCCCACCAATGCTCAAGAGTGAGAACGCACGGCCTTCAGGCTGGGTGTACATCGATGTACGGGGGCGGGATATCGCCTCAGTAGTCGCTGACCTGCGCCGGGTTGTCAGCGAGCAGGTCAAATTGCAGCCAGGGATGAGCTTGAGCTACTCAGGGCAGTTTGAGTTTCTCGAGCGGGCCAACGCTCGGCTCAAGTTGGTGGTCCCCGCCACCTTGCTGATCATCTTCGTGCTGCTTTACCTGACCTTCGCCCGCTTCGATGAGGCCTTTCTGATTATGGCCACGCTACCGTTTGCCCTCACAGGAGGTGTGTGGTTTCTGTATCTCTTGGGCTTCAATCTGTCAGTGGCCACCGGTGTCGGCTTTATCGCGCTGGCCGGCGTATCCGCCGAGTTTGGCGTAATCATGCTGCTGTACCTGAAGAATGCCTGGGCCGAACGTGAAGACCTCGGCGACCGTACTGAGCGTGGGCTGGTTGCGGCGATTCGTGAAGGCGCTGTGCAGCGAGTTCGACCCAAGGCCATGACAGTGGCAGTCATCATTGCCGGTCTACTGCCCATCTTGTTGGGTAGCGGCACTGGCAGTGAAGTGATGAGCCGCATCGCCGCGCCGATGGTCGGGGGCATGGTCACAGCACCCTTGCTTTCCCTGTTTGTCATTCCGGCAGCTTATCGCTTGATGCGCCGTCGGCACCTCCCGGTTGACCCCACCAATCCTCAAGGAAAACTCGTATGAAACTGACGCTGATTGCCATTGTAAGTACCGTCGTTGTGTTTTCTCTTTCTGCTCGCGCAGAGGAGATGCCGGGGATGAAAATGGACGGTATGGAGGGCATGCAGATGAAGCAGGAAACAAAGCAGGCTCTGGTAGTCCAAGCCAAGGGAGCCATTAAGGCTATCAATACAACCAAGCACACTGTGACCATCTCTCACGGTGCCGTTCCGGCCGTGCAGTGGCCTGCAATGACCATGGCTTTCTCTGCTACAGCAGATCAGATAACAGGGCTGAGCGTCGGAGATCAGGTAGCGTTCGAGTTTCAAGTCGAAGGCACGAAAGCTACGATTGTTTCCATTAAGAAACTGGAATAGAAACTGAGTCGCCTCTGGTTCTGCTCCATTTGTTGCTCCTGCGTGGCGCAGCTTCATCGACGTAGGCGCGCGTCCGGGTTGCTGGCGCCATTAGATTGGGCGACCCCATCTTTTCTTATGGCGCTGAGATCACAAGCGCGGTCAGCCGCGGAAGCGGCTGACACTTCATTGCTATTTGATGAATGCCTGCATATCGCTGTTCAGCTTTTTGATCGCTTCTTTGAAATCGTTGGCGGTAACCTGTTGGCTTGCATTTTTCAATTGTTCACCAAAGACCTTGCGCACCACTTTGGCCACGGTCTGGCCGTTACTCGCGTCGATCATTTCGGCCTCGATGTACAACTCGGTCTCTTGATCACGGTGGCCGGTAGCCGCTTGAGTCGCGCCTATTGCGGCCGCAACCGGAACTACTTCATACCATTTCATGCCTTCGTTGGACGCGCTGACACCAGTAATCGCAGCGCGTATGACCAGGGTTCGCGAACCCGCGGGGGCCGACTGCAGGTTCGGTACCGTGCGGTACTTTTGGCCCAGTACACTCTTGGCATTGTTCGTCATGTAGGTTTGCAACTGGTCCAGGGTCTGACGGTTGACTCGTTCGTTGGGCTGCGGCGTCGGGTACAGTTCCAGTCGCTTGAAGGCCACCGTGTCATAGGCGTTCGGGTTCCAGGACGGTGTCACCCAGCGCATGGTTTTTTCGCCGCTGGGTGTGGTGACCTCTTGCAGGTTGTTGTAGTTGGGAAGAAACCCTGAGTACTGTTCCTTCTCCGTGACTCTTGAGGTGCAACCGCTGAGCAGCAGGCTGGTCAAGGCCGCACCGACAAGCAATTTCCTGGTCAGGCTCATATCTTTACTCCATGGGTAAGGTCATTTTTTCGGTGACAGGGCGTCAGAAGCGCCAGGTCATATTGCCGGTCACGGCTTGAGCCCAGGCGTTATCGAACTGCCTGGATATGGCCGTTTTCTGTCTGTTGTTACTGACCGGTCTGGGTCCGCTGCCGTCCTTCTTGATCGGGTAGGGGGCGATTAGAAGTGGTCATTAGAGCTGTCGATTAAACACAGACTGCGCGCGGCAGAGCCGCATCGAGCCGACGGCAGTAATAAGGCGCGGGGTGAACACCTGGACACTAGTTTCCTTATGAGAGGGCCTGCATAGAGTGCCCTGTGCCCTTTGCTGGAAGATGTCCGGCTTATTTCTATAGAGTAGAAATGTTACTCAATTGAAATCTATGGCCTGAAGCGTTTCTGGCTTGGTGGGCACGTCAATGCGGCTTATCTGCGGTGGCCCAGGGCGACGAGTCGTAGCGGGGGGGCTTGAGGCGTTAATGGTGGGCGATTTAGCGTTGGCGCAAGCGCACCTGGAGTCAATGACTCAAGCGCCAAACTGAAGTGGGATCCACAGGTCTTGAGGGCGTGATGACATGCGTTTTCATAGGCCCATGCGCTTTTTGCTATAGCAGCTGACTTTGAAGGGGGAGGGTTATTTCCCGGACCTATAAGGCCGGAGAAAAAGGTTATTAGACGCGAAGAAGTTGTTTTGATAAAAAAACTAGTGCATGGCTGCTGCGTGCATGCCAATGCATCTCCATTTGCTTAAATGGAAAACGCCCAACATTGAGCTGGGCAATGATCAATGAGTCTGATTGCCGATACAGGGATACGTAGCTGCGACTTTGGCCAACTGCTCGCGCACAAGCGCAATGGGCTCATTGATCCCCCTTTCTCTTGTGCAGGTTGATCCTTTCGAGCCCAGAGCATCGGCATCGATGGAAGATAGCGCTGCCGGGGGCCTCACGATCATCACGGCTGTCAAGGCCAGCCCAACGTTTGCGGGGCGTCGTGTACGTTGTCGGCAATGTCAGCGCGATCCGTGCCGTTCGACCCGGTTTGAAAGTATCAGGAGGGCAGCCGTCGCAGCGGTTTCTGGAGCATGCGTTGGAGCTACTCAATCAGGAAATCACTGCTCGGCGTCGCAGTCGGCGTCGCCTGCGCCCATATGGTCGAAGCCGGTCAGCACGACCGAGGTAAGCCCTCGGGAAGGATTGTCAGGGTGCTTGTCCGGTGAGCTGTCAGTAGGCCCCAGTGGATACTCGACTTGGGCGGCCATGACATTTTCCGGCAGGTGCCGCGGGGCTGTTTCGGACGGTAGGTCGGCAGTCGCGAGAGGTAATTCAAACGCATTGCGGACCTCGGCCTCACTCAATGTTCCCTCAAGTGTAACCGTGACCTGTTGCAGTTCTCCATGCTCCCAGCTGAGCTCTATCTCCCTGGCGAGCGGATGAATCCGGGATGCCAGGCCTGCGGGGAGTATTGGGCCTTCATAGTAGGCGTCGGTGTTTATGCACGGGTCGCCTTGGTTTTCGTAGTTTTTCAAAGAGCAGTTGAAGCGCTTGTCCTGATGCCCAAGCGTCTGCTCCATGTAGCAACCAAACTCACTTGAGGACATGCGTGGCCATGCCAGTACATTGACGTTGGGTGGCTGTAAGCCTGCTCCCAAGCTTTGGCCTGAAAAGGCCAGTAACGCTATGAAAGCCGTCATGGTGGTGTTGACGTTGAGCATGTTCTTCGCGCCTGAGTAAGGTCTGATTATGTCGGGAGGGGCAACTGATCCAGGGTGGGTGTTAGTTGTTGTTTCGGCCTGAGTGGGCGCCAGTCTACCGGCGCATCGGATAACGCGCAGGCGCAACCCGCAATTGATCGCCTTGAGCACGTGACGGGCTCGATGTGCTTGTAGTCGGGGGTTGCAACACGAGGCCTGGGGCCTCGTGTTAGTTCGGCGCAAAGAAACTACATGGATGGGTCGTTTAACCCCTCGGTCCGGCGAGTATTCTCGCTTAAGTGAGTGTCCGTTTCATCAGGCCGCTGCATCTTGCGATTCAGGCGATCAGGTCGACTTTGCCGCTCGCAAGGCGATAGATGCCGCCGACCACTTTCAGCGTGCCTTTGGCAAGTGCATCGGTCAGTAAGGGTGAAGCGTTCTTGAGGCGGTTGACCGAGTCTTTAACGTTCTGCGCCGTCGCGTTTTCGATGAGGCTTCCAGGTTCATTGAGAACCTTCTCGATAGAGGGTTTTAGTGCGTCAGTCAGTTTGGGGATGTGGCCAGGGAAAACGACATGCTCCTTGGTTGCTTTGATACCTGCCGAGATAGCGCCACAGCTCTCATGCCCCAGCACAAGAATCAGGGGCGCACCGAGCACTGCCACGGCGTATTCAAGGCTCGCCAGGCCTTCATCCGTGACGAAGTTACCTGCGACGCGTATGGCAAACAGGTCGCCTCGTGCCGTATCAAAAGCGTACTCGGGAGCGATGCGAGAGTCCGAGCAGCCCAAAACTGCTACGAACGGATTCTGGCCGGACACCAGGGCTTCTCGTTCGGCTTTGAAATCATGTGTTTTGGACGTGCCTGTGAAGTACCGTTCATTGCCTTCGGTCAGCCTTTTAAGGGCCATGTCCGGACTGATTGAGTTTTGCGGTTTTGGGGGAAGGGCCGCTTTCTCTGCGGCCTGGACAATTTTGTCGGGCAGCGCACTGGCCAGTAGCAGGGCGCCGGCTCCCAGGCCGGCGAGCTTTAGAAACCGGCGACGATCATTTTCGTTCGGCGTAGAGCTTGAATCGCATGATTGGCACATAGTCTTGTGTACTCAGACTTATTGATGGGAGTGACTCGCTCATTGAGCACCGGGAGCTTCGGGGGTGGGGGACAGTGTTTCAATACTGGAGTCTAGATGGTGTGTGACTTTGTGTTTCGTACTACATGGTTTTGTCGAATTTAGCTTTAGTGAAAGATTTTTTTATAGCCTTTGTTGTCAGTTCAGTTTCAGTGGCTGAATTGCAGTGCAGATTGTTAATTTGATAGGGCGGCGGTGGCTGTGCATTTATCTTCTCGTGAAGATTCAATGGTGTTTTAAGGGCGTGGTGCGAGGTGTTTCAATAATGAAACATATAGAGGAAGTAACGCAAGGTTACGTTATTTCTAAAGAATCTAAAATCTTCAGAGTTGAAAATTTAATGGCAGCTAACATGCTATGCACGCGCAGTGGTAGTTGAGGAGTCGCTACGCGACACCCCCTTTTTATTTAAACCAAGGAAAGGAACCCTCTCATGGAAAGCATCTCTATCGCAGCAGCCCAGACAAACTGGAACGGTGGACAACGTATTACCTTGAAAGCGGGTGATACAGCGACCTGTACAGCCCTTCGTCCGGGTCAGCTCTATGGGATCTTTATCTACAACTCAGCGGGCGCTGACAACAATGCCACTGTGAATGTGAACTGGAGCAATAGTAGCGCTCCTGGCAAAATCGTTGTTCCTGGTACCACTGCCAATGCTGGCCTGGCATCGGTGGGTTTTGTTTCTGGTGATGACACGCAGACCGTTTCGATTTCGCTGGAGGTGGGTACTGGTATTGCGCAGGTCGAAGCCTGGTTGGGTAGTGTCAGTATGCCGACTGATACGTCGGGGCTAAGTAATCAGCCGCTGCCCGCTGACGGAGATCAGCGACCATTTAGCAAATACAGCCGTTATTATGCAGTACCGCCGTCGCAGTGGATGAACTTGACCATCGACAGTAAAATTACACAGTTCATTTCATGTCAGTTCCGTGAAAGTCAAGTAACAGTGTTTGTGGTGAAGCAGACTACACATGGCTTACTTCCAGGTCAGGTGGTTCCAATTTCGACCAGTACGAAATTGCCAAATGTTGTCAACATCGTGTACACCGGTGATAAGGGCGTCACTAACCCTTTCCAGGGTGATGGCACGCAGTATGTCTGGATGGATGCCGACAGCCAGCAAAACTCTCAGGGTGCAACTATTGCTTTGCAAAAGTTGTGATTTTCTGAGTTGAGCAATACAAAAGGGTCCCGTTGCTCGGGGCCTTTTTTATGTGGTGGATATTAACCAGATAGGGCCGGATCGCGGTTGTTTGGCTCTCGGAAACTATGAAAGTTTGCGTTATTGAAACCTATCTGGCTGCATGTTTTAAACTTGAAAGCCCGGGGTTGTAATTTCTATCATTCGGGCTTTTGCCCCTTGAAGTGCTGAGTTGTTGAGGCAATCTGTGGTTGCGTCTCTTCAGGGATGAACCGGGCTGCACAGCTCAACCAGTGTTCCGTCAGGGCAACGCACGTATGACACGGTCTGCCCCCAGGGTTTAGAGGTGGGCGGTAACAGTTGCGATGCGCCACAGGCAAGCGCCTTTGCGTGTGCTGCCTGCACGTCCTCGGTGACAAGGCCGATCTCCATGCCCAGCGGCTGCGGTGAGGTATGAGCGGCGACATGACCCGCACTGAAGTTCATCTCGGCCAGTTCGTGGGCGGCAAAGGAAAGGGTGGTCTCACCGGTTTCGAGTTCGCCGTAGGTACCAGACTCATGCACGAAGCGGCGGCGCAGGCCGAAAGCGTCTTCAAAGAACTGCACAGAGGCAGTGACGTCTGGCACGTAGATAATGGTGTAGCCAAATTTCATGAGTAGCCATCCTTGCCATAGAAAGGGCAGAACCTTATCACGAACCCTTCAGGTGTCTTTCAGGGTCCTTGCGAAAACTCTGATGTGCCGGGCGGCCGTGTCGGGTTTGGCCTGGAGCAAGCAGTGGGGCGCTTCTACATCGACTATCTGAACGTTCGGTTTTAGTTGTAAGACTAACGCTGAGGCGGTTGCAGGGACGACCCAATCACGGGTCGCGCGCAAGTACAGGACCGGCACGCGGACCTGCGTCAGCTTCGTGGAGACATCCACTGCCAGCACCGAGCGCAATCGTGTACGCATCACTGCCGGCGTCACTCCAGAGATCGCCTGACTCAAGGCGGCACGCAATGCGATGGTGGAGAATCGTCCCAGCAGCAATCGGCTGATCCAGCGGATCGGGGCTTGGCCGAGCGGTAGTGCGTTCACCAGTAACCCCATCTTGCGAAACATCGGATGAGGGTTTCTGACAAACGTGCTGCATAGCACCAGTCCCATGAGCTGAGGGGGTTGTGATGCGGCCAGGGAAACGGCAATCGGCCCGGAGAAAGATTCCCCCAGCACGATGTAGGGGCGGTCAGTGGGCAGCGCTTTGCGCACGAGTGTTTCAAGCGCCGCGTAGCTCAGGGGTTGGTCGGGTGGGTAATCAAGGACAAGGGTGTCGAACTCTTTCCCGATGGCTGCGGTGAATGGCAGGAACAGTCTGCCTGTTCCATCCATCCCTGGAAGTAAAACGAGTGTGAGTGTGCTGGATTGATTCGTCATGCTGCCGCCTTTCCCTGATGTGGGCATTCTCGCCGATGTTCGCCTGACTTCGTAACCTGCTTTGCAGGAACATTTTCCCGCGTTGCTGATGGGGTCTCATGTGAGCAAAAAGCGAAAATCTGGGCTACTACTGACGAACTCCTGATTATTCTCTGATGAATGGAGAGCCACTTTATGCTGGTTCGTTGGATGCTGGCGGCCGTCCACCTCTTGGCCTTTGCGATGGCGTTTTGGGCAGTACTTGCCCGTGGGGCGGCCCTGCGCCGAGTGGCCGCGAATACATCCGAGGTGTCCCGTGTGCTGTTGGCGGATAACTGCTGGGGGATTTCAGCTGCGATTCTGTTGATTAGCGGAGGCGTTCGCGTTTTTGGTGGGTACGAGAAGGGAGCGGACTACTACCTGCATCAGCCATTGTTCCATCTCAAAATGACACTGTTCGTCATCATACTGCTGCTTGAGATCGCACCGATGGTTGCCTTGATCAAATGGCGGACTGCCTTGAGTCGTGGCACGTTGATTGACAGCGGGCGTGCAGGTGCATTTGCCATGATCAGCCATGTTGAAGCGTTACTGATGGCCTTGATGGTGGTGGCGGCTACAGGCATGGCGCGCGGGGTGATATTCGGCTAGCCCGTTCGGGGGAGGTTTCGTTGAGGTTAAAACGAAGCGTCTGACAGCGTTGGCGAGTGGATTGCCGTTAGTATCGGCTTCACCTTCCATGGTGATCAAAGCTTTACATACGTTGCAGTCTTGCGTCTGCACTCGGTTTCCAGAGGCGCCAAGAAGCGATCTTTAGCCAGCCATGACTGTAAGGGAAAAGGCTGGCTACTGATTACGGGTGTCGCTCAGGGCGTGTCGTTCTTGTCTGGCGCGGCCAGGCCTGCCTGGATGCGTTGGTAGATCTCTTCGCGGTGCACCGCAACGTCTTTCGGGGCATTGATGCCAATTCTGACTTGTTGGCCGCTAACGCCCAGAATGGTGATCGTAATGTCATCACCGATGTTTATGCTTTCACCGACTTTGCGGGTGAGTATCAGCATGAGCTTCTCCTTGAATTCTTCGTAGGGCACCTGATTTCAGACAATGCAGATGTCGATAGTACGTATAGATTAGTGTGAAGTGCGACGGTAGGGGTCTCTTTCTGACGCGCTGGCGCGGTATAAATTCCCAAGGTGTAACTATACAGAGCCGGGAACTTTCAATCTCGTTGTTTTAAGCCTGTTTTGCTGGCGTCATGAAGGGGGCGCGGGTGGTAAAATCGCGGCTTTTGACATTCAGAGGGCAAATCTGTGCGCAAAGTGGCAACGGTAATTGCAGTATTGGCACTGGCTGGCTGCGGTGAGGCGAAGAGTCCTGACGCGCCGAAGGTCCAGGCTCCGGCTGCAACAGCCTCGGCACCGGTTGCCGTGGCGCCGCAATGGGATGTCCTTGTTCAAGGGGGCACGGTGCAGGCTGTCAGCGATCTCGCAGGCTGGTTGATCGAGCACAGTTTCATTGCTTATGTCGTCAAGCAGGATGGCAAGGACCGGATATTGCTCGGGCCATTCAACTCGAAAGCCGAGGCAGAAGCCAGGCAAGTCCAGTTGACCGAAGCGCTGACCAAGGCGAAGAAGCAAAACATCGAGTCGCAGGTTATCGAACACGCTGCGGTTCGCTAAACGCTCTGCAATGATGGGGGCAGGCGCGAGGGGGCGGTGCAGGCCTTAAATGGTGTGAGTCGTTATCCGTTTCATAAGGAGTGACAATCTACCTGCGAAAGGATTTCCCCATGGCCCGCGCCGCGCCTTACACCGTGTTCGATGCTGTTTTGCAACGAAAGCAAGTGCTGAGCCCTCATCTGATGCGTGTCACCCTGGCAGGCCCAATGGTCGCGGATATGGCCACCTGGGCGCCGGATCAGCGAGTGAAGCTGTTTTTCCCGGCAGCCGACGGTACGCCAGCGAATCTTCCGCGTAATGACAACTGGCATGCTGACTATCGTTCGATTCCCGTCGCCCAGCGTCCGGCGATGCGCACTTACACCATTCGTCATCTGCGCACCGAGCGCTGCGAGGTGGACATCGATTTCGTTCTGCACGGCGAAACGGGGCCCGCCTCGCGTTGGGCGATTCATGCCGAGCCAGGTGCCGGCATCCAGATGGTTGCGCCTGACCGACAATTCACGGCGGTGGAAACCGGCGGTTTCGAATGGAAGCCGCCACGCGCCCTCAAGCATTTGTTGCTGATGGCTGATCCGACAGCTTTGCCGGCCGCCCTGGGCATTCTTGACGAACTGGCGGCGTTGGCCGAGCCGCCCAGGGCTCAAGTCCTTTTTGAGATCGAAAGTGCTGACGACAAGTTGCCGACACCGATCTGGCAGGGCTTGTCATTGCAATGGCTGATTCGTGATCAGGCGCCGGGCGCGCAGGCGGTAACCTTGATGGCGGCAGCGTTGCGAGCGCTCGATTTGTCGGCGTTCTCTGTGGATGCTGCGGCGCAAGCGGCGCTGGCTGAGGTCAATATTGACGAAGAACTGCTCTGGGAAACGCCAAGGCCGAACGGTAACGGTTTTTATGGCTGGATAGCCGGGGAGACAGCGGCGGTGATGGACGTGCGCAAGTACCTGATCAAGGAGTGCCGCATCCCTCGCGAGATGCTCAATTTGATGGGGTATTGGCGTTACAACAAGGTCGGCAGTTAGCGGGCGCGTTGCCGACCCTTCATAAACAAAAGCCTCGGGGTTGCATCCGAGGCCTTTGAGTGAGGGCTATGTGGTTAGCTGCACGACTTCATGTTCACCGGGCCGACGAACTCATTGCCGCGCCCCATCACGCACGCTACGCTTTGATTGCGCTGGCGTTCCCAGTCCTGCACCGGGTACGTTTTGTTCCAGGCTTCGTAGAGCTGCCGGTCCTGTTTGGACAGGCGCAAGCCGTATTGTTTGCTCATGTAGAAGTACGTCCGCGCGATCATCCCCCGAATGGAGGGGCGGGGCATGACCTTCTTTGCCTTGAAGTCGACCTGGGTCAGGCACGAACCATATTGGCCTGTCTGTACCGGGAGCCAGCCGAAGCTGAAGTTGCTGCGGTCGCCATTTACTTCGCCGATGCTCGGCACCAGGTTGTGCAGGTCAGCTTCGGCGCGCTGGTAGGTGGGGTCGTGACGTGTGCAATTCTGGCGCCCGCCCTCTTGCCAGCACTGGCGTTGGTGGCCGATCTGCCAGGCAGGCACGATGTGCTCCCATTCGATGCGCGCAGCACGCTTGGCGTTTTTACGCGGGACGTAACCGCAAGCGGCCAGGTTCACGCGATTGCCGGTGTACTTGCAACCACAATAGAACTCGGTGGACTGTGGAGCGTACAGTTTCCAGGCAACCTTCTTGGCTTCGTTGAAGGTGCGGGGTGGGTCGGCCTGGGCGGTGACTGCAACGAAGAGCAACAACAAAGCTAAACAGCGAACACTCATCGACTCAGTCTTCCTTCGGCACTACCCAGAAAATCTGCACGCCGCCATCGTCGCGATAGGCGAGGGTGACGTTGTCGTTCTCGGCAATTTCCTCGAGCAGGCGCTCCCATTCCTCCACCGACTCATCGGGAAGGCGGAATATCAGTGCTGCCTTGGCTTTTTGGGCGGTGGGGGAGTTGATGATTTTCTGAACGCGTAAACCGAGGCGTTCATAGGAGCCTGGAGGGGTAGTCGAAGTAGTGGCCACGAAGCGATCCTTAATAAGCTGTACGTGCATACAGTATTTAACTGTGAGCATTTTCGCAACTGCTTAAAATTCAAGAAGTTCGTCTGACAACGATTTATTCGATTTGGTGTAAGTCGATTCGTTTTTTTTCGACAGGGTTTTGAGCGCTAACACATCTTGCTCAAGAATCAGCGGCAGGGCCGTGTAAGGCACTCGCCCGAGCGGGCGAGTGGTTGTAGCAAGTGCCCGACCTGAGCGGTCGGGCAGCGTGACTCAGTATTCCCAGAACATGCGTTGCAGCTCTTTGCTGTCTTGGGTTTTGGTCAGTGCGACCATCGCCAGGATGCGAGCTTTTTGCGGGTTCAGGTCGTGAGCAACAACCCAGTCATACTTGTCGTCAGGCTGTTCAGCGTTACGCAGGACAAAGCCGCCAGCGTTGACGTGGGACGAGCGAATGATTTGCACGCCATCCTTGCGCAGGGCTTGCAAGGTTGGAACAACGCGCGAGGAGACGGAGCCGTTACCAGTCCCTACGTGGATGATGGCTTTGGCGCCGGCTTGAGCCAGGGCTTTGTAAGCGGTGTCGCTGACATTGCCGTAGGAGTAGGCGATTTCGACGTCAGGCAGGCTCTTGATGGTTTTGATGTCGAATTCAGAATCCATAGTGTGGCGCTTGGCGGGCAAGCGGAACCAGTAGGATTTGCCTTCAACGACCATGCCCATTGGGCCCCAAGCGCTTTTGAACGCCTCGGTCTTGATGTTGATCATCTTGCTGACATCGCGACCCGACTGGATTTCATCGTTCATGGTCACGAGCACGCCTTTACCGCGTGATTCTTTGCTGCTGGCAACGGCAACGGCGTTGTACAGGTTGAGCATGCCGTCAGCCGACATTGCGGTGCCCGGACGCATGGAGCCGACAACGACAATCGGCTTGTCAGTCTTTTCCACCAGGTTCAGGAAGTAAGCGGTTTCTTCCAGGGTGTCGGTGCCGTGAGTGATGACGATGCCATCGACATCTTTGCTGTCGGCCAGTTCGGCGACGCGGCGACCCAGTTGCAGCAGATTGTCGTTAGTGATGCTTTCCGAGGCAATTTGCATGACCTGTTCGCCACGAACGTTGGCCAGTTGGCTCAGTTCGGGGACGCCGGCGATCAGTTGCTCGATACCCACTTTGGCAGCCTGGTAGGTCGCGCTGTTTGCCGCACTGGCACCAGCGCCGGCAATGGTGCCGCCGGTGGCCAGGATCACCACGTTAGCCAGTTTTTGTTTGTTTTCGACTTCTTTTGCTTGCAGTGCAGTCGGGAGGAGGAGCAGGAGGGCCAAAGCGCCCGGGACAAAGGTCTTGAAGGCAGATTTCATTATTCTCTCTCTAGTAATGACAACGGTGCTGATGCAGGTTCATCTAGAAACACCCGAGCAGATCTGAATGCAGGGGCGCCTGTAGAAGAGCAGGATCCATACCAGTCCTACTGTGACCTTTAAACTCTTTTAACCTGATGATTTATATCAACTTATTCTCGATTTTGTGAAGAGGGATTCATGGGGTGTGTCCGGGTTTCCGAACATGAGGGAGTGCTGTGTTCGGCTGTCCGAAAATTCCCACGCATCAACAGGAAGGATCCCTCATGCAGGCATAACGGACCGGGTTAAAGAAATCCGCGTGAAGGTCGATGTTCTTTCAAGGATCTTTCATTTCAGGAGCTCAAATGTCTTTCACTGTTGGCTTTCCAAACGCGGGCGCAATCACCATCGGCCTGAAACCCGCGACAGCTGCTGAAGACACGGCGCTGGCGGTCGATGATCCATCGCAAGATGGAATTGAGGCCAAAGAAGTCAAGGCTGGTTCGAGCGCGCAGGGCGCAGAGGGCAAGAGTGAAAGTGCGGGGCACGACAACGTTGTGGTGCAAATCCTGCTCAAGCGTCTGCAGGAATTGCAGGAGCTCTTGAAGCAGCAACAGCAACAACTGGCCGCAGCCCAGGCGGCACCCTATCCAACACCTGAAGCCAAGACCACGGCAGTGATGGCGATTCAAGGGCAGATTGGCAACACCAATGCTGCGATGCAGGAGGTTTCCGCTGCACTGGTGAAAGAGTTGAACAAGGATTCCGGCGCTGGGGCAGTGATCAATACCACCGCTTGATAAGGCGGTTTCTGATCGAGGTTCTCATTGGCGTTATTGCCATTTGTTGAGAACCGCTGCTCAACATTGGCCGGGTTGAGCGTTGACAAATAGCATCCGGGTTCCCATAGTTCGTTCTACGCAAACGTTTGCGCGACCATTCATGATGGTCGTTGCCAAGGGTCGGGAGTGCCTGAGTCCGTGTTCGCCTGGCGGGCGGGTTCGAGGCGGGTTCCAGCGCAAGCGTTGCTCACAATAATCATAAGATCGGAGTGAACCCATGAAGCTGCCATTTGCTGGACGTCTTCTCGCTGTCGCTATGCTGGCTGCCGCATCCGCTGCGTTGCCTCTCTCTTCGGCTTTCGCCGACACCCCGCAAAAACCTAAAGTCGCCCTGGTCATGAAATCGCTGGCCAACGAATTCTTCCTGACCATGGAAGATGGCGCCAAGGCTTATCAGAAAGAACACACCGCCGATTTCGATTTGGTGTCCAACGGCATCAAGGACGAAACCGACACCGCGAACCAGATCCGTATTGTCGAGCAGATGATCGTCTCCAAGGTCAATGCGCTGGTGATTGCACCGGCTGACTCGAAGGCCATGGTGCCGGTGATCAAGAAAGCCGTCGACGCGGGCATCACGGTCATCAACATCGACAACCAACTTGACCCGACCGTCCTCAAAAGCAAGAACATCAGCGTGCCGTTCGTTGGCCCGGACAACCGCAAAGGGGCACGTCTGGTCGGCGAATACCTGGCCAGGCAACTGAAGGCCGGTGATGAAGTCGGCATCATCGAAGGCGTTTCCACCACCACCAATGCCCAGCAGCGTACCGCAGGGTTCAAGGATGCGATGGAAGCTGCACAGATCAAAGTGGTGTCCCTGCAATCGGGTGACTGGGAAATCGACGTAGGTAACCGCGTTGCCGCTGCCATGTTGAGCGAGTACCCGAACCTCAAGGCCTTGCTGGCAGGCAATGACAGCATGGCAGTCGGTGCGGTATCTGCCGTTCGTGCGGCAGGCAAGGCCGGCAAGGTTCAAGTGGTCGGCTACGACAATATCAATGCCATCAAACCGATGCTCAAGGACGGTCGTGTACTGGCGACCGCTGACCAGTTCGCCGCCAAACAGGCAGTGTTCGGCATCGAAACCGCGCTGAAAATCCTCAAGGGCGAGAAAGTCGACAGCGGCACCAACGGTGTGATCGAAACTCCGGTTGAGCTGGTAACCCAGTAGTCCTTCTGGCCGCACAACGGCCCTCGCCTGATCATGCAGGCGAGGGCATGGAGAGTTTCTTATGTCAGTTTGTGCCCCGAACGCTGTCCTCTCGGTCAGCGGTATCGGCAAGACCTATGCCCAGCCGGTTCTGACCGGTATCGACCTGACCCTGATGCGCGGTGAAGTGCTGGCGTTGACCGGCGAGAACGGCGCCGGCAAAAGCACGTTGTCGAAAATCATCGGCGGACTGGTCACCCCGACCGCCGGCCAGATGCAATACCAGGGGCAGGATTACCGTCCCGGCAGCCGGACTCAGGCTGAAGAGCTGGGTATTCGCATGGTCATGCAGGAACTCAACCTGCTGCCGACGCTGTCTGTTGCAGAAAACCTGTTCCTGGATAACCTGCCAAGCTTGGGGGGCTGGATCAACCGCAAGCAGCTGCGTAAAGCGGCGATCCAGGCGATGGCGCAGGTCGGGCTCGACGCGATTGATCCGGACACGCTGGTTGGGGAACTGGGGATTGGTCACCAGCAAATGGTCGAAATCGCCCGTAACCTGATTGGCGATTGCCACGTACTGATTCTTGACGAGCCAACGGCGATGCTGACGGCCCGAGAAGTCGAGATGTTGTTCGAACAAATCACGCGCTTGCAGGCGCGTGGCGTGGCGATTATTTACATTTCCCATCGGCTTGAAGAGCTGGCGCGGGTGGCTCAGCGTATTGCGGTGTTGCGCGATGGCAACCTGGTCTGCGTCGAGCCAATGGCCAATTACAACAGCGAGCAATTGGTCAACCTGATGGTGGGCCGCGAGCTGGGCGAGCACATTGATCTGGGGGCCCGGCAGATCGGTTCTCCCGCTTTGACGGTCAAAGGGCTGACCCGCTCGGACAAAGTTCGCGACGTGTCCTTCGAGGTGCGCAGCGGTGAGATTTTCGGCATATCGGGGCTGATCGGGGCAGGGCGTACCGAGTTGCTGCGGCTGATTTTTGGTGCCGATACCGCAGACAGCGGCACGGTTGCCCTGGGCTCGCCGGCGCAGGTCGTGAGCATCCATTCGCCCGCTGATGCGGTGGGTCACGGGATCGCCCTGATCACCGAGGACCGCAAAGGTGAGGGGCTGCTGCTGACTCAGTCGATCAGCGCCAACATTGCCTTGGGCAACATGCCGGTGATTTCCAGCGGCGGTATTGTTAATGCGGCTGATGAGGCGGCGCTGGCACAGCGTCAGATCGACAGCATGCGTATTCGCAGTTCCAGCCCGACGCAATTGGTCAGCGAGTTGTCGGGCGGCAATCAGCAGAAAGTCGTGATCGGCCGCTGGCTGGAGCGCGAGTGTTCGGTGTTGTTGTTCGACGAGCCGACCCGGGGGATCGACGTCGGTGCCAAGTTCGATATCTACGCCTTGCTCGGTGAGTTGACGCGTCAGGGCAAGGCGCTCGTGGTGGTGTCCAGCGACTTGCGTGAGTTGATGCTGATCTGCGACCGCATCGGCGTCTTGTCGGCCGGGCGTTTGATCGACACCTTCGAACGCGACAGCTGGACCCAGGATGAATTGCTTGCCGCCGCGTTTGCCGGCTATCAAAAACGTGATGCGCTGCTCAATGAAGCAGCGCCTAGGGATCTCCCATGAAAACTGCTTCTTCTGCCGGCAAACGTAGTGGCAATTTTTACGGTCTGGGCACCTATCTGGGACTGGCCGGTGCCTTGTTGGCAATGATTGCGCTGTTCTCCGTCCTGAGCAGTCATTTCCTGTCGTACGACACATTCAGCACCCTGGCCAACCAGATTCCCGATTTGATGGTGTTGGCGGTCGGCATGACGTTCGTGCTGATTATCGGCGGTATCGACCTGTCGGTCGGCTCGGTGTTGGCATTGGCGGCGTCGGCGGTCAGCGTGGCGATTCTCGGGTGGGGCTGGAGCGTGCTGCCGGCCGCGCTGTTGGGGATGGCAGTTGCCGCGCTGGCCGGGACCATCACCGGTTCGATCACCGTGGCCTGGCGGATTCCGTCGTTCATCGTGTCGCTGGGCGTGCTTGAAATGGCACGTGGCGTGGCCTACCAGATGACCGGCTCGCGCACCGCGTATATCGGTGATGCGTTTGCCTGGTTGTCGAACCCGATTGCCTTTGGCATTTCGCCGTCGTTCATCATCGCGCTGCTGATTATCTTCGTTGCCCAGGCTGTGCTGACGCGCACGGTGTTCGGTCGTTACCTGATCGGCATCGGCACCAACGAGGAAGCGGTGCGGTTGGCGGGGATCAATCCAAAGCCCTACAAGGTTCTGGTGTTCAGCCTGATGGGGCTGTTGGCTGGTGTGGCGGCACTGTTCCAGATTTCGCGCCTGGAGGCGGCGGACCCGAATGCCGGTTCCGGTCTTGAGTTGCAAGTCATTGCCGCAGTAGTCATTGGCGGGACCAGCCTGATGGGCGGGCGTGGTTCGGTCATCAGTACATTCTTCGGTGTGTTGATTATTTCGGTGCTGGCGGCTGGTTTGGCGCAGATCGGTGCAACCGAGCCGACTAAACGCATCATTACCGGCGCGGTGATAGTCGTGGCGGTGGTGCTTGATACATATCGCAGTCAACGCGCAAGCCGGCGGGCCTGAACCATGGCAACGATCAAGGATGTGGCGGCGCTTGCCGGGATTTCATACACCACGGTGTCCCATGTGGTGAACAAGACACGACCGGTCAGTGAAGAGGTGCGGGTCAAAGTCGAGGCAGCGATCAAAAGCCTGGACTACGTGCCCAGCGCCGTTGCCCGCTCGCTGAAAGCCAAGACCACCGCGACCATCGGCTTGCTGGTGCCCAACAGCCTCAACCCGTACTTCGCCGAGCTGGCCCGAGGGATCGAGGATTACTGTGAGCGAAATGGTTACTGCGTGATCCTGTGCAACTCCGACGACAACCCGGACAAGCAGCGCAGCTACCTTCGCGTGCTACTGGAGAAGCGCATCGACGGGCTGATTGTCGCCTCGGCGGGTGGTGATAGTGGCCTGGCTGCGGGCCTGGCTGCCGTGCGCACACCAATGGTGATAGTCGACCGTAGCCTGGAAGGGGTCGATGCGGATCTGGTGCGCATTGATCACGAGTACGGCGCCTATCTCGCGACCCGACATCTGCTTGAACTGGGCCATCGGGACATCGCCTACATTGGTGGTCCGGCGCACACCAGTGTGGCGCAGATGCGGCTGGCGGGTTATTGCCGGGCGCTCAAGGAGGCCGGTGTTGAAGTGCCGCAGGAGCGGATGCTTGAAAGTGACTTCACCAGCACCGGTGGCTACAACGCGGCGGCAACCTTGCTTGAGCGCACGCCGCCCAGTGCGATTTTTGCCGGTAACGACCTGCTGGGGATCGGAGTGTTGCGCGCGGCCGCCGAGCGAAATATTCGCGTGCCGAGCGAGTTGTCGGTCATCGGCTTTGACGATATCCAGATGAGCCGGTACGTCTACCCTGCGCTGACCACGGTCGGTCAGTCGATTCTGCAACTGGGGGAAATGGCGGCAGAAGTCCTTTTGCGACGGATCGCGGCACCTGAATTGGCGACCGATCAGCGGATCGTGACGCCGAGTATTGTCTTGCGAGAGTCGACCGCACCGCTGGCCGGTGTGTTTGCCCAATTTCGCTAACCCCAAAGCACCGCTGAACCGAATTGACGAGTATTGATGTATGCCAGCAAAAGTAGTGGTTATAGGCAGCCTGAACATGGATCTGGTCACTCGGGCGTCCAGGCTGCCGAGGGCCGGCGAGACGCTGATCGGCGAGTCGTTTGCCACCGTCTCGGGCGGCAAGGGCGCGAACCAGGCTGTTGCTTCGGCCAGGCTCGGCGCGCAGGTGTCGATGGTCGGCTGTGTGGGCAGTGATGCTTACGGCAAGCAGTTGCGGGATGCGCTGCTGGCCGAACAGATCGACTGTCAGGCCGTGACGACAATCGAGGGCTCCAGCGGTGTCGCGCTGATTGTGGTCGACGATAACAGTCAGAACGCAATCGTCATTGTCGCGGGGGCCAATGGCCTGTTGACGCCTGAGGTGCTGGCTTCATTCGATGCGGTGTTGCAGGCGGCCGATGTGATCGTCTGCCAGCTCGAAGTGCCGATGCAGACCGTCGGTTACGCACTCAAGCGCGGTCGGGAGTTGGGAAAAACGGTGATTCTGAACCCGGCACCGGCCACCGGTCCCTTACCGGCGCAGTGGTACTCATCCATCGACTATTTGATCCCCAACGAAAGTGAAGCCTCAGCCTTGAGCGGCGTGCCAGTGGATTCGCTGGAAAGCGCCGAGCAGGCGGCCAGTCAATTGATGGTCGCCGGCGCGGGTAAAGTCATCATCACCTTGGGGGCTCAGGGCTCGTTGTTCGCTACTGGGCAAAGTTTCGAGCATTTCCCGGCGCCCAAGGTCAAGGCAGTCGACACCACGGCTGCTGGTGACACCTTCGTTGGCGGTTTTGCCGCAGCGCTGGCGGCGGGTAAAAGCGAGGCCGATGCCATTCGTTTTGGCCAGGTAGCGGCCGCATTGTCGGTCACTCGCGCGGGTGCGCAGCCTTCCATTCCTCTGTTGTCCGACGTACAGGCCTTTACTGCATCATGAAAAAAACGCCCTTGCTCAACGTCGCGCTGTCGCGACTGATTGCCTCCCTGGGCCATGGCGACATGGTTGTCATTGGTGATGCCGGCCTGCCAGTCCCGCCAGGGGTTGAATTGATCGACCTGGCCTTGACCCACGGTATTCCGGATTTCGTCAGCACCGTGAAGGTCGTGCTCAGCGAAATGCAGGTGGAAAGTCATGTGCTGGCGCAAGAGATCCTCGTCAAGCAGCCTTGCGCGCTGCCACAGCTTGAAGCGTTATCGGCGGCGGGTGAGTTGGGACGACGTGAACTGCTCAGCCATGACGAATTCAAACTCCTCACCCGACAGGCGCGGGCGATTGTTCGTACGGGAGAATGTCAGCCGTACTGCAACATCGTGCTGGTCGCCGGGGTAACGTTCTAGTTCGCTGTATTCCAATCCTGTTTTTCCATGCACAAGGAGTGCGCTATGCAACGCTATGCTCAGAGACTGCAATACCTCATTCGGAGCCTGCTGCTTTTGTCCTTTCTCACTGCGACAACCGCTCATGCGGCGGAAAAAATCGATCTGATCATCGACACCGACCCAGGTGCCGACGATGTGGTGGCCCTGCTGTTTGCATTGGCTTCACCGGAAGAACTGAACATTCGCGCATTAACCACGGTGGCCGGTAACGTGCGTCTGGACAAGACTTCGCGGAACGCGCGATTGGCCCGCGAGTGGGCAGGGCGCGAGGAAGTGCCGGTGTATGCCGGTGCACCGAGACCCTTGATGCGTACGCCGATCTACGCCGAAAACATCCATGGCAAGGAAGGCCTGTCGGGTGTCACGGTGCACGAGCCCAAGGCGGGGCTGGCCAAGGGCAATGCGGTCGATTACTTGATTCAGACATTGCGTGCTGCCAAGCCTCACAGCATTACCATTGCCATGCTGGGTCCACAGACCAACCTGGCACTGGCGTTGATCCAGGACCCGGAAATCACCCAGGGCATCAAGGAGGTGGTGATCATGGGGGGCGCGCATTTCAACGGGGGCAATATCACTCCGGTCGCCGAGTTCAACCTGTTTGCCGATCCGCAAGCGGCGGAAGTGGTTCTCAAGAGTGGCGTGAAACTGACCTACCTGCCGCTGGACGTGACTCACAAGATCCTGACCAGCGACGCTCGCCTGAAACAGATCGCAGCACTGAACAACAATGCCAGCAAACTGGTGGGCGATATTCTCAATGAGTACGTCAAGGGCGACATGGAGCACTACGGTATTCCTGGTGGCCCGGTGCATGACGCGACAGTGATTGCTTACTTGCTCAAGCCGCAGTTGTTCACCGGACGTCAGGTCAATGTTGTGGTCGACAGCCGTGAAGGTCCGACCTTCGGCCAGACTGTTGTCGACTGGTACGACGGCCTGAAGCAACCCAAGAATGCATTCTGGGTCGAGAATGGTGATGCCCAGGGTTTCTTTGACTTGCTGACCGAGCGTCTGGCTCGCCTCAAGTAAGTGTGTCCCCACCCGCAGGCGCTCGCCTGCGGGTTCTTATTCCCTCTCTGTATGCGGTGCGCCCATGTGGTTGGCCGGGTACTTTTCAAATACCCGTTCGATAAAGACCTGGGCTGCCTGGGTTCCCAGTTCCTTGACCAGCAAGTCTATACCGATGATTGCGAGCTCTTCCGGGCTGCCGGGGCTGTAAGAGCAGTGGCCCTGGGGCCAGCGGGCTTTGATGTCGGCGTCGATAGTCACAGTGGTCATGAGCGTCTCGTGAAGTCGGGTAGGGCAGAGGGGCTGAGCGCCTCGTCCGTATGCGTGGGAGTCTGCGGAGTAAAGCACCTTGCGGCGTTTTTGGCACTCCTACTTAGGCATGAGCTCAAGGCTATGCGACACTTGGGCTTTACTGATTTTCAAGGATGCGCGTGGTGCAGATCGATTTGAACACCCCTGATGGCCTGACGCTTGATGCGGTGCGCCAGTTGCTGGCGTCGGCCAGCGACGGCATGCACACTCAGCTGCGGGTCACCAAGGCCGGTATTGCGTACATCTCATCGGGCGTTGTGGGTGGCTCAGACATCGAAGGGCTGTTGTTTCGCCTGGAAACCTGGGCCAAGGGCTCGGGTTACGTAGGGGCGGTGGCAGCCAGTGACGCGGTCTGGGTCATGCAGATTTTCAATGCATTGCAGCAGAACTGGCCGACCCCACCCTTCGATTACATAGACATCTACTGAATGTTGCTCATATTCAGTCACGATTGTGGGCTGAACAGCGCGTAACGCTCAGGCAAACTGGTTCGCTCTGTAGAGGGGGGGCAAGGTGATGGCACTGAGCATGAAACCAAACGCCCGATCCGTTGTCGCACGATCTCAGCTTAACTATTGAAAGGAGGCGTCATGCCTTGGAAGCTCGCGTCATTGGGTACCTTGTTGGCCGCTGTCATGTTGACGGGTTGCAGCAGTACCACCGAGTCGGCAAAAGATCCTGGGGTGACCGAGACCGGTCACAGTCGCTGTGAAGCAAAGGCCGCTGAATTCACCATTGGCAAGAAAGCTTCGCCCGAGCTGCTGGAGCAGGCGCGTACGCGCTCCGGAGCACAGAGTGCGCGATTCCTCCAGCCTGACGACATGGTGACGCTGGAGTACCGCTCTGACCGCCTCAATCTCAACACTGACACCAGTCTGGTGGTTGTGCGCGTCAACTGCGGCTGATTGCTTCAGGCTCTTTTGTCCGCGCATAAAAAACCCCGTCACATGGACGGGGTTTTTTTAGTGCGCCAGGAAATTACTCTGGGCGAACTTGTGCAGCTTGCATACCCTTTTGGCCTTTCTCAGCCACGAAGGAAACGGTTTGGCCTTCTTTCAGGCTTTTGAAACCGTCGCTTTCGATAGCTTTGAAGTGTACGAACAGGTCGTCACCGCCACCTTGAGGAGTGATGAAGCCGAAGCCTTTTTCATCGTTGAACCATTTAACGGTGCCGGTTTGGCGATTAGACATGGTGTATCTCCAAGAAACATATATTTTCAGTAGTACTGTGCTGCTCAGGCCAACTGGGCACACCGGGGTATCATAGTCGAAATGTTCGGTTTGGGAGCCCCCCGGACGTGCTGTTTGCGTTCGAACCGTGTTTTGTTTATGTCTATTTATGGCTGGAAGCCCCGGTTTCAGGGGCTTTCAGGCAAATAAACGTCCTGTAAAAAAAGCTGTAAAAGCTGCGTAAATTGTCTGAAATAGTGGCTTTTCAGCCGCTTTTTACTCGCAAGGGCAGTGGTTTTTTACCCTGTGGCGGCTTATTTGGCGGTGGCTCTGCATGCCTGAATGGCGTCCAGTGCCTTGGTACGCAGTTGCGCGCTAGGCTGCTTCTGTTTGCTCATCAGCTCTTTGATTTCATCGGTCGTGAATTTCTCGTTCAGTTTGTCTGCACCGCATGCGCAATGCATCTCGGCGGACCTCTGGTCTATGTTCTGGCTGGCGGCAGCAACGCAATCTTTCATGTAGCTTTCACGGGCCCCGGCAGGCCAGGCGGCGTGTGCGCTCAGGGGAAGCAGCGCTGCCAGCGAGGAGGCAAGGGCGAAAAGGTGGATACGACGCATGATTGGAACTCCTTGAACTCTATAGGGTTGTGGCAATTCTTAGCCTGTTTGAGGCGGGTCGTACATATCAAGTTCACTTTGAAGCGTAAAAGCCGCGAATTCGATACGGTCGAAACAAGGTCGCGGCGATGACCGTTCATCTGTGCTAGGATCCAGCGCTTGGGTATTTTCAGGCTCTGGACGATCCGTTCGTCAGTGGCGGTAAATACCTGAATAACCCTGATTTGATCTCCAGTCACTCTGGTTCGGTTTCCGGTTGGCCGCAAGGCTCCTGCCGCTGTAAGGCAGGCGTTCATCATTGAATGGCCTGAACTGAGTCGCGTACTGGCTGCTCATCCCAACCCACGTGACCTTTGGTAGGGGTCACCACTAGGAGAGGAGGCGCCATGCCCACCATTACTCTTCCCGACGGCAGTCAACGTTCCTTCGATCATCCGGTTTCCGTAGCCGAGGTCGCCGCATCCATTGGTGCAGGCCTGGCCAAGGCTACTGTAGCCGGCAAGGTCAACGGCAAGCTGGTTGACGCCTGCGATGTCATCGACAGCGATGCGACCCTGCAAATCATCACGCCTAAGGACCAAGAGGGGCTGGAGATCATTCGCCACTCTTGCGCCCACCTGATTGGCCATGCGGTCAAGCAGCTGTACCCAACGGCAAAAATGGTGATCGGTCCGGTCATCGATGAAGGCTTCTATTACGATATCGCCTACGAGCGTCCTTTCACTCCGGACGATCTTGTGGCTATCGAACAGCGGATGAACCTGCTGATCGAGAAAGATTACGACGTCATCAAGAAGGTCACCCCGCGTGCCGAAGTGATCGACGTGTTTACCTCCCGTGGCGAAGACTACAAGTTGCGCCTGGTCGAGGACATGCCGAATGAACAGGCCATGGGCCTGTACTATCACGAAGAATATGTCGATATGTGCCGCGGCCCGCACGTGCCGAACACCCGCTTCCTGAAATCCTTCAAGCTGACCAAGCTGTCTGGCGCCTACTGGCGTGGCGATGCCAAAAACGAGCAGTTGCAGCGTGTTTACGGCACCGCATGGGCCGACAAGAAGCAGTTGGCAGCTTACATTCAGCGTATCGAAGAAGCTGAAAAGCGCGACCATCGCAAGATCGGCAAGCGTCTCGGCTTGTTCCACACCCAGGAAGAAGCACCCGGCATGGTGTTCTGGCACCCGAATGGCTGGACGTTGTACCAGGTGCTTGAGCAGTACATGCGTAAGGTGCAGCGTGAGAATGGCTATCTGGAGATCAAGACTCCGCAAGTCGTTGACCGTAGCCTGTGGGAGAAATCCGGGCACTGGGCCAACTACGCCGACAACATGTTCACCACTGAGTCGGAAAGTCGCGACTACGCCATCAAGCCGATGAACTGCCCTTGCCACGTGCAAGTGTTCAATCAGGGCCTGAAAAGCTACCGCGAACTTCCGATGCGTCTGGCCGAGTTTGGTGCTTGCCACCGTAACGAGCCGTCCGGCGCGTTGCACGGCATCATGCGCGTGCGTGCGTTCACTCAAGACGACGCACACATCTTCTGTACCGAAGAGCAGATGCAGGCCGAGTCCGCAGCATTCATCAAGCTGACAATGGACGTCTACGCCGACTTCGGCTTTAAAGACGTCGAAATGAAGCTGTCCACTCGTCCGGAAAAACGTGTGGGATCCGATGAATTGTGGGATCGCGCAGAATCCGCATTGGCCGCTGCCCTTGATAGTGCGGGCCTGCCGTACGATCTGCAGCCAGGCGAGGGCGCTTTCTATGGTCCGAAAATCGAGTTCTCGCTAAAAGATTGCCTTGGCCGTGTGTGGCAATGTGGTACCTTGCAGCTCGATTTTAACCTGCCGATCCGTCTGGGAGCCGAGTACGTCTCCGAAGACAACAGTCGCAAGCACCCGGTTATGTTGCACCGGGCGATCCTGGGTTCCTTCGAGCGTTTCGTCGGGATTCTGATTGAGCATTACGAGGGCGCGTTCCCTGCGTGGCTGGCTCCGACTCAGGCAGTGATCATGAATATCACTGATAAACAGGCAGATTTTGCCGCTGAGGTTGAAAAAACTCTCAATCAAAGCGGTTTTCGTGCCAAGTCCGACTTGAGAAATGAAAAGATCGGCTTTAAAATCCGCGAGCATACTTTGCTCAAGGTTCCCTATCTCTTGGTTATTGGAGATCGGGAAGTCGAGATGCAGACTGTCGCTGTGCGTACTCGTGAAGGTGCTGACCTGGGCTCGATGCCCGTCGCCCAGTTCGCTGAGTTTCTCGCGCAAGCGGTTTCCCGGCGTGGTCGCCCAGATTCGGAGTAATTATTATTAAGCGTGAAATGAGACAAGATAAACGAGCTGCACCGAAAGCCCCGATCAACGAGAATATCTCGGCACGCGAGGTTCGGTTAATTGGGGCTGAAGGCGAGCAGCTTGGGATTGTGTCAATTGAAGACGCGCTTCTTAAGGCTGAAGAAGCCAAGCTCGATTTGGTGGAAATTTCCGCCGATGCAGTACCTCCTGTTTGCAAGCTGATGGACTACGGCAAATCGATCTTCGAGAAGAAGAAGCAGATTGCTGCTGCGAAAAAGAACCAGAAGCAGATTCAGGTTAAAGAAATCAAGTTTCGTCCAGGGACGGAGGAAGGGGATTACCAGGTAAAACTGCGCAACCTGGTACGTTTCCTGAGTGATGGGGACAGGGCCAAGGTATCCTTGCGATTCCGCGGCCGTGAGATGGCCCACCAGGAGCTGGGGATGGAACTCCTCAAGCGGGTTGAAGGTGACCTGCTCGAGTACGGTTCGGTCGAACAGCATCCTAAGATGGAAGGACGCCAGCTGATCATGGTCATCGCCCCGAAAAAGAAGAAGTAATCAACAGGGCACGGCAGGCCTTCTGATTATGTTTATCAACTGAATGCGGAGTATCCGAACATGCCAAAAATGAAAACGAAAAGTGGTGCTGCTAAGCGGTTTCTGAAAACTGCTAACGGTATCAAGCACAAGCACGCTTTCAAGAGCCACATCCTGACTAAAATGTCGACCAAGCGTAAGCGTCAACTGCGCGGTAGCAGCTTGCTGCATCCGTCTGACGTGGCAAAAGTCGAGCGCATGCTGCGCCTTCGTTAATTTTAGTCAAGAATAGAGGAAGTAACTCATGGCTCGTGTAAAGCGTGGCGTCATTGCCCGTAAACGTCACAAAAAAATTCTGAAACTTGCTAAAGGCTACTACGGCGCTCGCTCGCGCGTATTCCGTGTTGCCAAGCAAGCGGTAATCAAGGCAGGCCAATACGCCTACCGTGACCGTCGTCAGAAAAAACGTCAGTTCCGCGCTCTGTGGATCGCTCGTATCAACGCTGGTGCTCGTATCAACGGTCTGTCCTACAGCCGTTTCATCGCCGGCCTGAAAAAAGCGTCCATCGAGATCGACCGTAAGGTTCTGGCTGATCTGGCAGTGAACGAAAAAGCGGCGTTTGCTGCGATTGTCGAGAAAGCTAAAGCCACCTTGGCTTAAGTACCCCCGACAGTCACCCGGGCTCACCTCTGTGGGCCCAGGTGTTAAACGTCATAAATAGGGGAAGAGCCTTCAAGCTCTTCCCCTATTTTGTATCTGGAGTCTGTACATGGAAAACCTGGATGCGCTCGTCTCTCAAGCACTAGAGGCTGTGCAAAGCGCTGAAGATATCAATGCCCTGGAGCAAATCCGGGTTCACTACCTTGGCAAGAAGGGTGAATTGACTCAGGTGATGAAGACCCTGGGGAATTTGCCGGCAGAAGAGCGTCCGCAAGTCGGTGCGCTGATCAACGTTGCCAAGGAGCGTGTCACAGAGGTTCTCAATGCGCGCAAGGCGTTGTTTGAAGAGGCTGATCTAGCCGCCAAACTCTCCGCCGAGTCCATTGACGTGACCCTGCCTGGCCGCGGTCAGACCTCGGGTGGTCTGCATCCGGTTACCCGCACTCTGGAACGTATCGAACAGTTCTTCACCCACATTGGTTACGGCATTGCCGAAGGCCCTGAGGTCGAAGACGATTATCACAACTTCGAGGCGCTCAACATCCCAGGCCATCACCCGGCCCGGTCGATGCACGACACCTTCTATTTCAATGCCAACATGTTGCTGCGCACCCATACCTCGCCGGTACAGGTCCGCACCATGGAATCGAAACAGCCGCCGATCCGCATCGTCTGCCCTGGCCGTGTGTACCGTAGCGACTCCGATATTACCCACTCGCCGATGTTCCACCAGGTCGAAGGCCTGCTGGTTGATCGCGACATCAATTTCGCCGACCTGAAAGGGACTATCGAAGAGTTCCTGCGCGTGTTCTTCGAAAAAGAACTCGCTGTGCGTTTCCGTCCCTCTTACTTCCCGTTCACTGAGCCATCGGCTGAAGTCGACATGGAATGCGTGATGTGCAGCGGTAAAGGCTGCCGTGTCTGCAAACAGACTGGCTGGCTGGAAGTCATGGGCTGCGGCATGGTTCACCCGAACGTGCTGCGTATGTCCGGCATCGACCCGGAAGAGTTCTCGGGCTTTGCCTTCGGCATGGGTGTGGAGCGTCTGGCCATGCTGCGTTACGGCGTGAACGACTTGCGTCTGTTCTTCGACAACGACTTGCGGTTCCTCGCGCAATTTCGCTAGTCGTAACGAACTTTTAGGAGAGCAGGATGAAATTCAGTGAACAATGGCTGCGTGGCTGGGTAAGCCCGCAGGTAAGTCGCGACGAGCTGGTTGCTCGCCTGTCGATGGCCGGTCTTGAGGTCGATAGCGTTACGCCGGCCGCCGGTGTATTCAGTGGCGTGGTCGTGGGCGAGGTACTGAGCACCGAACAACACCCCGACGCCGACAAGCTGCGTGTTTGCCAGGTCAGCAATGGCTCGCAGACTTTTCAGGTCGTGTGTGGTGCGCCTAACGTGCGTCCGGGCCTGAAGATCCCGTTTGCGATGATTGGTGCAGAGCTGCCAGGCGACTTCAAAATCAAGAAAGCCAAGCTGCGCGGCGTCGAGTCGAACGGCATGCTGTGCTCGCAATCCGAGCTGCAAGTTGGCGAAGGCAATGACGGTCTGATGGAATTGCCGGTCGATGCACCGGTTGGCGAAGACTTCCGCGTCTACCTGGACCTGGAAGACGCCAGCATCGAGGTCGACCTGACCCCGAACCGCGGCGACTGCCTGTCCCTGGCCGGTCTGGCCCGTGAAGTGGGTGCTTTGTACGCTGCCCAAGTCACGCGTCCTGTCGTGGCTGTCGTACCTGCCGTGCACGACGAAGTGCGTCTGGTTGAAGTGCTGGCCCCGGCTGCTTGCCCACGTTACCTGGGTCGAGTGATCCGTAACGTCGACCTGTCCAAGCCTACACCGCTGTGGATGATCGAGCGTCTGCGTCGTGCGGAGGTGCGCAGCATCGACGCAGCGGTAGACATTACCAACTACGTGATGCTGGAACTGGGTCAACCGTTGCACGCTTTCGATCTCGCCGAAATCAACGGCGGTATCCGCGTGCGTATGGCAGAGGAAGGCGAGAAGCTGGTGTTGCTCGATGGTCAGGAAGTCAGCCTGCGCAGCGATACACTGGTGATTGCCGACCATACCCGTGCCCTGGCTATTGCCGGCGTGATGGGTGGCGAGCACAGCGGTGTCTCTGCCACCACGCGTGATATTTTCCTGGAAAGTGCTTTCTTCGACCAGATCGCGGTCGCGGGCAAAGCCCGTTCCTATGGCCTGCACACTGACGCTTCGCACCGCTATGAGCGTGGCGTGGACTGGCAGTTGGCCCGTGAAGCCATGGAGCGCGCCACTGGCCTGCTGCTGGAAATCACCGGCGGCGAAGCCGGCCCGATCATCGAAACCGTTAGCGAGCAGTACTTGCCGTCGGTTGCACCAATCACTTTGCGTGCCCAGCGCATCACCCAGATGCTGGGTATGGAAATGGATTCGGCCGAAGTCGAGCGGTTGCTCAGCGCTTTGGGCTTGTCGATTTCTGCCGATGGGGCAGGGCAGTGGCGTGTAGAAGTGCCAAGCCATCGCTTCGACATCAGCCTGGAAGTCGACCTGATCGAAGAGCTGGCCCGTCTGTACGGTTACAACCGTCTGCCGGTCCGCTACCCGCAAGCGCGTCTGGCGCCACAAGCCAAGGCTGAAGCGCGTAGCGACCTGCCTGAGCTGCGTCGTCTGTTGGTCGCTCGTGGTTATCAGGAAGCGATCACTTACAGCTTCATCGACCCGAAACAGTTCGAGCTGTTCAACCCGGGCGTCGAGCCACTCTTGTTGGCCAACCCTATTTCCAACGATATGGCTGCCATGCGTTCGTCCCTGTGGCCAGGCTTGGTCAAGGCGCTTCAGCACAACCTGAACCGTCAGCAGGATCGTGTCCGTCTGTTCGAAAGTGGCCTGCGCTTCGTCGGTCAGTTGGAAGGTTTGAAGCAAGAGCCGATGCTGGCTGGTGTGGTATGCGGCAGCCGTCTGCCGGAAGGCTGGGCGCAAGGTCGCGATGTCGTGGACTTCTTCGACGTCAAGGCTGATGTAGAAGCGGTGCTGGGTTTTGCAGGTGCACTGGAGTCGTTCACCTTTGTGCCAGGCAGCCATCCGGCGTTGCATCCGGGGCAAACCGCACGCATCGAGCGTGATGGTCGCGAAGTCGGTTTTATCGGCGCGATCCACCCTGAATTGTCGAAGGCCCTTGGTCTCGATCGTCCAGTATTCGTTTTTGAGCTGGTTCTGGCCGAAGTGGCGTTGGGCAAAATGCCTAAATTCCACGAGTTATCGCGCTTTCCTGAAGTACGTCGTGACCTGGCATTGCTGGCCGATAAGGCTGTTGCGGCCAATGCTGTACTGGACGTAATCCGTGAAAATGCAGGCGAGTGGCTGACAGACCTCAGGCTCTTTGACGTTTATCAGGGTAAAGGCATTGATCCTGATAGAAAAAGCCTTGCCGTCGGCTTGACCTGGCAGCATCCATCGCGCACTCTTAATGACGATGAGGTGAATACCACGACGCAAAACATCCTCACCTCGCTCGAACAAAGGTTGAACGCCACGTTAAGGAAGTGACGTATGGGGGCTCTGACGAAGGCTGAAATGGCGGAACGTCTGTATGAAGAGCTGGGCCTGAATAAACGGGAGGCCAAGGAATTGGTCGAACTGTTCTTTGAAGAAATCAGGCACGCTCTTGAAGACAACGAACAGGTGAAGTTGTCCGGTTTCGGCAACTTCGACCTTCGGGACAAACGCCAGCGGCCTGGCCGCAATCCGAAAACGGGAGAAGAAATCCCGATCACGGCTCGCCGTGTGGTCACCTTTCGTCCAGGGCAGAAGTTGAAGGCCCGAGTTGAGGCTTATGCTGGAACCAAGTCATAACGACGAGCTCCCCGTCATCCCAGGCAAACGCTACTTCACCATCGGTGAAGTCAGCGAGCTTTGTGCGGTAAAACCGCACGTGCTGCGCTATTGGGAGCAGGAGTTTCCTCAACTCAACCCCGTCAAGCGCCGCGGAAACCGCCGGTACTATCAGCGCCAGGATGTGCTAATGATCCGGCAGATCCGCGCGTTGCTGTACGATCAGGGGTTCACCATCGGCGGAGCGCGACTGCGCCTTTCCGGTGATGAGGCCAAAGACGATACGACTCAATACAAGCAAATGATTCGCCAGATGATCGCTGAGCTTGAGGATGTACTGGTGGTACTCAAGAAATAAATTCCTGCTTTAAATACTTCCAGTTTTCAAAAGCTTGCGATATATTCTTGATCGCTCCTCGAGATGAGGGGCATGTTACACGCCTAGTCGGGGCGTAGCGCAGTCCGGTAGCGCACTAGCATGGGGTGCTAGGGGTCGAGTGTTCGAATCACTCCGTCCCGACCATATTTCCTGAGTAAAATCAGACACTTAAGCCGATCATCTGGATCGGCTTTTTTGTGCCTGCGCAAAACCCGCGCAAAACTGGCGCAAAACTATCCAGTGATTTCGCTGATATTCAGGTCCGGAATTGCCTCGGACCAGACAATTTCTTCGTGGTCCCGCTGGTAGTTTTTGGTCATCCCCTCGCTCGCATGGTCCGCAGATTTTCTGCCCATCCTTCCCAGCTTTCTTGTACAGGTGCAGTGACAGCGCTCGCACTTCGTGGAAGCCCGGCATCTCCTCTTCCTTCCATCCTTTGTAGCATTCCGCCGCCTCTCGGGCATCCTTGAACGCTCGAGTCAAATACCTCTCTTCAACCTTCGTCCAGTGGCCCTTGGTCTGCGCCTGCTTCTGTTTCAGGCGGTCCGGCTTGCGGTGCACCAAGTACGGTGAGGCGATATCGTCACGGCATCGGCTTATTACCGCCTGCAATTCTGGCGTTATCCGGATTACCGTCGAACACGTCGGTGGTGTAGTGCACTGCGCCCAGGTGATTCACTGTGTGCATGCTGATCGCCTGAGGGCTGTGGTTCTTGGCGACATTCACCGCGCGGCCCAGGCCCATTTCCAGCCCAGTACCGGCACCGCCACCACCGCAGAAGAAGTCGACAACGATTTCATCGTCCTGAGGGTTGAAGCCAAGTCCGTATTGGGTTTTAAAGTTGGCGGCGTGCATCTTTTGGTGAGCGAACATGAAGAGTCCTCGCCGGCTGGCGTGAAGTGAATTTGTGGGCTAGTGCTTATCGATACTGCTGTTGGCGCTGGATAATGGAGGTGCTCTATGAGTGGTCCCGGAGATGACACACACCCTTGGCCTTGGTCCTCGGTCAAGAAGCTAGGAGACGACTTCACGCCATGGCCGCTTTCTGAGGCTGGGGCTCCTTCCGAAATCAAAGAACTCGTAGGGAGGGAGGTGCGCATCGTCAAGCTAAACGGAAAGGAGCCGCATGGCCTTGAAGCAGGGCGAATAACGTTCTTGGTAGATGATCAAGGAAGAGTTGAGAGTGTTTTCGTTGAAAGAGATCTTTCAACTAAATAGGGCAGGAAAAGGAATGCCCGGCCTAGGGTGGAGGAAGAAGTCCGACGCAATAGGTGAGGGTGGGTCAGGCGATATCGGTCACGCCGCCCGCTCAACCTTCACTGGCGGCCACTCCGTAAATCCAACCTTTGGCGCCTTCGTCTTCGGGTTGATGATCGGCTCGCCCTGGGCATCGACGATCATGTGCTTGGCCCTGGCCCGCAAGTCGCGGCACTGAAGCGTCTTGCGGGCCTGCTCAATGAACTGCTCGGCGTACTGCGGTGCGTCGAATGGCGGGCTGAGCTGCTTCACCTTGCCCCCCCATGATCTGATCGGCGCGCTGGCCAACCTTGTACAGCCAGTCATTGACCGACAACTCGATGTACTGGCCGATGTTCTTCGGGTCAGGTCGGGTGGTCTTCACCGTCTTCTTGGTCTCAACCATGGCGACGTTGCGGGTCATTCCAAATACTGCAAATGTGCTCATGGGTTATCTCCAATCAGGCGCCGCCTTCCGTGATCGGATGCGACAAGTAAGTTTTGGTCTTCTTCGAACTCATCATGTAACCTCTAGCCAATTTCGTTATAGGTCTAGAGTCCATATGAGTAATTGTGCGCTTTGTAAAGAAAAAAGAACTAAGGGGTAGTCATTATTTTCCCAAGGCCGCCTATAGAGAAGTAGGAAGATCAAGGGCTAATAAAGAACCGCCAGTGATTGTTGATGTGTTTTTTTTGGATGTGATGTTGGTCAAGAGTTAGATATCGCAACGCGTTTTAGAGGGGGGCGAATGATTTTGATTTTAGATAAGGAAAGGTCTAACAGTTTTATGAGTCAGTCGCTAATGTTATGGGTGGGCCAGCCTTCAAAGCTCTTTAGTAGATACTTTGGTAAGTGTTGGTCCTGTGAGTTTTTACTATCTAATAAATTCTTGTTTGTGAGTAAATTATAGTACCGTGTGGTACGTCAGGACGTGGATTCTCTTGGGGGTGGCGAAGAGATTCTTTCTGGTAGGCCAACTCCAATTTCCGCGACACGTTTTCGCTAATCGTGATTTCGTGTCGCGGAATGCACAGATATTTGGCGGTGCCTTCCGGCCCTGCAGCATGAGCGCACAGAATCAACAACTCAATCACATGCTTGTGACTGGCTCCAGCCGGTACCGCACGGGCCGAATTGTTCGGTGGCACGCTTGGCCAGGTACTGAGCATTGACCGCGGTACCGGTGAAGCCGCTGGGGCCGGTGTACTCCTTGGTGAACTTGGGGTTGGTCTTTTCGACTTCATCCCAAAGAGCGAGATTTTTCGCAGACATGACTGTCTCTCGCGCCGTCCTTGCGGGGCGATCTTAAATTCGGTGAAAGGGGGAGGTGCTGCGGACCTACCTCAGATAGACGTAGGCAAACCAGGCAATGGCGACGACGGGGATCATGGGGATTCCACCAGTGATAAGAGGCGCTCGCCGAGTTGAATCTTGGCGGAGACCTGTTCCTTGTTTACGTCGGCGATCTGAGCGACCTCAGATAGCGACAGTTCTTCTCGCCGCAGCTTCGCGCAGCGGATGGCCAGGTGTTGGCCGCGCAGGTGTGCGCCGTAGCCGCTCATGGCTGAGATTCCTTGAGCTGTACGCGGTAGCGCAGAACCTGAAGCACGCGTCCGCCATAGCCTGGCTCTACGTACTGCTCAACCGGTGCGCCATAGAAGCCACGGCGTTCGGCCAAGCCATAGGCTTCGCGCAGGTTGTGAACGCTGATGTCTTCGAGCTGTTTGTCGATCAGGGTTTTGACTAGGGAGGTCGTCATGCCGCAACTCCTGTGTATCCGCTACCGTTGCACTTCCAGCACTGTGAGTTACTGCTGTGCCCTGAGCTGATCCGCTCAATGAGGCGCCCAGTTCCCTGGCAGGTGATGCAGAACACCTTCGACTGCTCTTTTTTAAGCTGTTTGCGCAGTTCTTCCACCTCGCGAGCAGCCGGATTCTCTACAGGTGCCGAGTAGTCACCCTGGACGCCAGCGCAGGAATCAACATCCTTTGCCATGGCTTCGATTTGTTCACTTGTAGCCTCGATGCCATGCTCGCCAAGAATCTCTTCCAAGCAGATAGCCACTGCTGATCTGCGGTTGCCAGTCCTTCTCGACGCCACGGATGCAGCTGGTGACTGTGCAGTGCCAGCCGCCCCCGGCACCGTGGTTCATGCAACCGCACGCGCCCGACTTGACCCAGCGCATGCTCAACGAATTATCGGAATTACCGATGACGGCGACCAAGGATTGATCGCGCTGGCGGAATGTCAGGAGTATGTGAAGGAGGTTAATCGATAGGGGTTGTGTTGGATCGACAGAACACCAAAAATAGATAGTATTGTAGCGATATGCAATTTTGTAATCTTGCTCAATAGATAGTGCCTGCTGTTACAAAATTACTCAGCATTTAAGGAACTGTATGAGCATGGGAATAAAGCTGCGCGAGCTTGAGCTTGGCGACATTGACGATCAGTATCTGTCCTGGTTCAACAATGATGACGGGCATTTGAACTACTTTACTGGGTCAGGACGTGTATTCACTAAAAAGATGATCAGGGAAGATTACAGCAAAGGAGTCGAGTCAGGCCTGTGGACCTATTTTCTGATTGAGAGCGATAGCGGAGAAAAGATAGGGAACGTGAAAATAGGTCCAATGGACCTGAAAAATAAGACCTCCGACCTTGTTTGCTTGGTTGGGAATCGAAAGTTTATTGGTCAGGGGGTTGCTAAAAAAGCCATCGCCTTAGCTAATGAAATCGCCTTTTCAAGATTCGATATCCGACGTCTTCAGGGTGGGATGCTCTCGGGAAATATTGCGTCGATAAAAGCGTACACCGCAGCCGGATGGGCTGTTGAGGCCACGTTGAATGGCTACTACTGGGTAAACGGCGAGGCTGTGGATAGAGTATGCGTGTCATGCTTGAATCCAGAGTATTTTCCGAAGGGGTGAGCTGTATTGCGCGATGCCCAGTCGGCAGGATGCCGGGGGTATCCCTTGAGGTGAAGGTGGAAGTGCTGCTGGCGAGCGTCGGCAGCGGATGGGTTACGAGCGGGAGTTAGGGGCGGCATTGATCGCGTGTCAGTGATGCGCCACCAGCTTCAACGCAGTGATGCGCAGTGGCAGGAATGACCCGGGCGGAGCTGGGGAGTGGCTTACCGAGCCAACTGAGGCACGGCTCTTTAACCTCGATCCACGATTCGCCCTGCGATGGCGTACCGGACCGCTTGAAGGCTGTGCACAATCCTTTGTGATCAACCCGGGCAAAATTTCTATATTCATTGCGTGGAGCAAATAGAGACCAGAAAAAAAGCATGGCGCACACCTCCTTGGTGACCGTGTAGGTATAGCCAACTTCAGGGATGGGTGAGCGCTTTGCGGTTAAAAACGTAAGTGGCGGGAAGATCATAGGTCATGCTGCGCGCCCGACTTGCCCCAGTGCATGCTCAACGAATTGTCGGAATTACCGGCGACGGCGACAAAGGACTGATCGCGCTGCGGGCATGCCAAGCCTACATTGGGGTCGTTTCGCACTGACCTACATTTGCGGTCGTAAAAATTAGCATCCCGTGTACGAGCTTCTTGTACCGAATCCCGTTAACTGGAATTCGTGACGGAAAATCCCGTTATCGGAATTGCCGATACTGGCAATCAAGGACTGACTGATCTGGCTGCGTGCTAGGCTTGTGTGCGGAAAATCTCACACTGGGTCTTAGAATGATGGCTTACTCAGGAACTAGTGCGAAAAATGTGGCGGCCTTTTCTCCTTCAAGCTGTCACCCAAGAAGATATCTAAGTATTCAAGAAGTGTGGCGTCATGAAATCGAATGTGGCGTTTTTTTAGTGGTAGAAGCTCACTTGGTATGTGCCTGCAGTCTTCGTCGAATTTGGCGGTGTCTAGTGGTGTATAAGGATTTTCAATGCTTTGTGTAGAGTATTCTGCAAAAACACCTAAGATGTCATCTGTACAGTATTCGGCGATTGCAATTCTATCCTCCATTTCGTGTTCGGAGTGGAGCCATCTATTTTGAGGGTTGCTATTGCTGCACTTGTCTAGTTTTCTATTTGTATCATCTATAGTTGTTTCATTTAAAGCGTTGCTCATACATCTGTCCATACCATTTATAGCACCCTCGAAGCTGAACTCGATAATTTCAGAAAGGGCTTCGGATGATAGAGGGCTGACTGAGGTTCTGTCGGTATAAAAATGTAGTAGAAGTGCTTTCTTCCACCAGTCTATCTTGCTCTCTTCATACTTAATTGTTCTTGCAAGAATGCGGTCGTCCGGCTCTCCTTTGCGAATGGCCTCTGTTAGCAGTTTGGTGCGTGCTATTAAATTCGCGGCGGACTCAAGGAATTGCTCGGATGTTACAATTCTAGAGTCTATTTGCCGCTGTCTTAGGCTTTCACTCTCGTAATGCCTGGATATAGATCCGCCAATTACAATCGTAAATAAAAAACCCACGCTGAGAGTTGTGAGAGGGTGTCTAAGGAGCGATGATAGCTTATTTTTCTTAGAGCTCTTATCTGTCCGCATTATGAATTTATGGACTTGGCGTCTTACTTGCATAAATCCATCCGGTTAAGTTGTATATTACATATAATAGTGGATGCGTCTATATCCTGCCGCTCAACCAGGCCGGGGCACTCGTCACGGGGCGGCCTGTAACAAGTGTGCTCCCTGATTCCTGACATTGCCCACCGCTCGATCAACCTTGAACCATTCAAAGGCCTCGGCAGGCTCGCCCTGCTGCAGCGCCATCTGTTCGGCGCGCTCCTTGGGCGTGGCCGGGTCCAACCATTCCCGAGCCAGCTCCGGCGTCAGGACCACTGGTCGGCGGTCGTGAATGTCAATCATGCCGCCGGCGCTGTCGGTGGTGATGATTACAAAACCGTCATGCTCGCCTGCGACTTCATCGGTGTCGGGGAGCTGACCCTGGGACTTGGGTTGCTCCATCGCAGAGTGGGTCGCGCAACGCCCCTGCAACATGTGCATACAGCGCATCTACAGCGCGTGAGCCTGTCGAGTCTCGGCTTCGGGTCAACACGACTTCCGCCACCGGCAATTCTGGCAGACCGTGCCGAGTATCCAGCACCTTAAGATGCGCCGGCAGGCTGCAACGAGTTACCACAGCCACTGCCAGGCCACTTTCCATTGCCGCCAATTGGCCGCTGACATTGGGGCTGTTGTAGACAACTCGGTACTCACGGCCCAACTCCGAGATAGCGGCAAGTATTGCCGTGCGCAAACGTTCGCTGAGCCCGTGCACGGCGATTGGCAGCGGGCTGTGCTTCCAGGCTTCATGTTGATCGGCGCCGCCCCATACCAACGCTTCCCTGAACAGCAGTTCACCCCGTGAAGGACCGTCGCGGGTGACCAGGGCGAGGTCTATCTGGCCGCGGTCGACCTTTTTCCAGAGGCTTGCGGAGTCTTCGCAGACCAATGTGACCTCGACCTCGCCGAAGCGGGTCATGAAACTGCGCAGGGCCGGCATCAGGTAGGTCAGGGCGTAGTCATCCGGCACACCCAGGGTAACGCGCCCGGAGACTGCGCCCCCGTGCATCGCATCAACCATCGTCGAGTGGGCTTCGAGCAGCTTGCGGGCGTGGCCGAGCAGGTCATACCCGGCAGGGGTCAACGTCAGTTGCCTCGGCTCGCGCTTGAACAGCGGCCGACCGAGGCTGTCCTCCAGCTTCTTCAACTGCATGCTCACCGCGGACTGAGACCGGGCGACCTGGCGCGCCGCCGCAGTCATGGAGCCGGTATCCACGATGGCCAGGAACGTGCGCAACCAGTCGATCTGCAAATCTTTGGAATGAATCATTGTGTCCAGGTATTCGATAATCGAATGTCTTGTATAACAGATATTCGCTTTTCTGGGTGATCCATGGGCATTCACAATTATCGCCACAACGACAGCAATAGCGATGCAGTGAGTAGCCGCCGATGACCCACCCATATACGAGAAGCGAGATCCTGCGAGGGGCGAGGGACGCTCTCCCGGTCATGTTCGCGGTTGCCCCTTATGCCATGGTCCTCGGTGCGCAAGCCTCCCAGGTAGGCCTGTCACTGGTTGAGGTGGGTGCTATGACCGGCCTCAACTTCGCCGGTGGTTCGGAGTTCGCCGCTATCAGAATGTGGGCTGCGGTGCCACCGATGCTGACGATCGTGCTCATCACCCTGCTGATAAACAGCCGCCATATCGTCATGGGCGCGGCGCTGGCGCCTTATCTCCAGCACTTGCCCAAACGCAAGGTGATCCCGGCCTTGTTCTTCATGGCGGACGAGGGTTGGGCGATCAGCTATGCCGATACCATGCGGCGGTCTCTGGCACAGCAGCAACCGGCCTTCAGTTGGCCCTACTACTGGGGCGCCTGCTTGCCTTTCTACCCCGTCTGGGTCGGTTTTGCCTTGATCGGCGCGGCGATCGGACCGGCGTTGGGAAACATTGAAGCTTATGGCTTTGCAATGGCGTTCCCGGCGGTTTTCATCGTGCTGCTCAGAGGCATGTGGAAAGGCCCGCGGTTGGCTTGTTCCTGGTTGGTCAGCCTGCTAGTCGCGATCCTGGTCTACCTTACGGTGCCCGGCGCCTGGTTCGTGTTCGCCGGCGTCATTGCCGGGATGCTGTTCACTTACCTGCGGGCGATAGAGTCTTGATCAGCATGGCGGCTTTGCTGACGATAGTGGGCATGGCGTCAGCCACCTATGCGACACGCCTGGCGGGTTATCTGCTGCTGTGTAAACGCAAGCTCGGGCCGCGCGCCCGCGCGGTAATGGAGGCCGCACCGGGGTGCGTGCTGATCTCGGTGATCGCGCCACACTTCGTCTCGCCTCATCCTGAAGAGTTGATCGCATTGGCCATCACACTGGTTGCGGCGTGGCGGTTGTCGATGCTGTTCACCGTCGCTATTGCTGTGGGGTCGCTGGCGGGGCTCCGGTTGTTCCTGTAGGCGATGAGTAATTTGCATCATCAGGCAACGAAGCTTTCGGTAGTATGCCCTCAATTTTCTACGAGCCAGGAACCATGGACCCGAACACTTTGCTGGCTTTTACCCTGGTCGCCGCGATTGCCATCGCCAGCCCGGGGCCTGCGACATTGATGGCGATCAACAACAGCCTCGCCCATGGCCAACGCAGCGCGATGTGGTCCTCGCTGGGCAATGCCAGTGGCCTGTTCTGCCTGTCGGCAGCAGCGATGCTGGGGTTGGGGGCGCTACTTGCCAGCTCCGAATGGTTGTTCAACATGGTAAAGATCGTCGGCGCCGGGTATCTGTTCTACCTGGGGGTGAGGCAGTTGCTCAACAAGACGCCGCTGCTGGTTGATGGCATTCAGGAGGGGCTGAGCCTCCGGCCCACACGCCTGAAACTGTACAGATCGGCGTTTTTTACCGCGCTCTCCAACCCCAAGGCGACTCTGTTTTTTACGGCGTTATTCCCGCAGTTTATTGATCAAGGCGCAGCCCTGTTTCCGCAATTTCTGATCCTGACCGCGATTTTCATGGCGCTCTCGGTGTCGTCGTTGAGTCTGTATGCCGCGCTGGCCTCGCGCGCCAAGGGCGTGCTGGTGCGACCCGAGCTGTCCCGTTGGGTTAGTCGGGTGGTGGGGGTAACGTTCATCGGATTTGGTGCTGCGATTCTCGCCATACGTAGGCAGACGGCCTAGAACATGAGTGTTGCATCGACCGGTTGAATCCACCGTCGATAGCTGCCTGTAAGACGTCATTCCGGCGCCATCAGCACCGCGAGCGTCATCTTGACGAACGCCTCATTCCGCTCGATCGCCTCCAGGGCGCCTCGCACGTTGTCGGCGACATCGGCCGATCCGCGCTGCTCAACCCAATTTGAAAGCTCCAGGATGGCAGCCTTGAGGGCGAGTTGGTTTGGCGCCGGACCTTTTCGTTTCAGGATGACGGGAGGACAGCGATTAGTTCATCTAGAGAGACTATGTTTTTTTCCAGATAAGAAGATCCGGAATGTGTCAAAGCTAGTTGTTCACCGCGTGCCTCCACGATGTCCACCAGCCCAAACAGGGTGAATAAATCGATTCCTTCGGCTCTGCCTATCTCTGGAGTTTCGAAGTCGGCTTCATAGGTGAACTGAGCTGCGAGCTTTTGAGCTTCATCGCGAGACTCAAGCAGTTCTATAGCAACAGGTGGCCGGTAGCTGGAGCGGTCGCAGTAGATGATGGTGTCGGGCTGTCCTGAGGTCATGAGGTAATAAGCGTGTTTACCCCCTAAGGCTTTACGGTCCGGATGCTCTGGTCCACGACGAATAATCCAGGCGCCGTTTGGTCCTCTGGCGCTGATATGAGGGATCAAGATCAGCTGGCGAACCCATGGTGAATAGTCGAAAAAATCTATTGGAAGGCCTGGGCGGCCTAGATGCAGCTCCGAACTGCCACACCTAAACGACGTTCTATAGCTATCTGCAGAGGACCATGATCCGAATGGCTCCTGCTCTCTCATGAGTTTGATAATTGCCGGTATCAGCTCTTGCGACTTACGCCCCATCATCGGCGAGCATCGCTTGAAATACGCTACATCTTCTGCGGTGTCCTCGGCTGGAGTGAGGGAAAGCACCTGCTTCCCAATCTCTACAAACTCCCACTCCCACAGACCGTCGCGTTGCATGTCGACTGCTTCGTGATATTCATTATTGTAGGTACGCAATTGTTCATTCCGTAGCGGGATAGGGTCTGTTTCACGTGAAGCCCTACCAGCCTGGGGATCTGGTTTAATTGATGCGATCGCTGCTTTCCAATCGCATTCTGGGCCAGTCCAGATCGGGACTGCCTCCGAGAATGCCACGCCCGATGTGTTCTCAATCGGATTACCAGGGTAGTAGCGCACGAGGGCAGGAGAGCCAAAGAAGGCTCTAGCCCAAGCTCGATGTGAAGGTAATACACCCTCAACTTGCTTGTATCCAACTACGAGGTCTAGATCGCCGCAAGTGATTGCTCCACGGGCATAGGATCCTACAACCCAGATTGAGGTGATTTCGATTTCACCAGTGAACTCGCGGTAGATGTGTTTGTGCGTGATGGTACGTACAGGGCGCTCATCGAGCTTCTGGCACATCCGTATGAGCTTCTTGGTGAACGACTCGCGGGGATAGCGTTTTTCGAGTGCGGCCATGCTCTCATCTCTACAAGGGTCGCCCGAAGGGAGGGCTCGTAGATTCACCGTATCATTCAGGTGGGCTAGCAGACGATACGGCGATCATTCAATCTGAGGCGTCACTGAATAGCAGTCAGCGGAGCTGGAAATCCTCGACAAGCCTCATGCCCTACCAACGCGGTCAGTGTGGTGATATCCGCCCTAGAGAAGTACTCATCCTCGCCCTGAGGGTTGAAGCGACTAGGTGTTTTACTCGACCCTAAATAGCGAACGGTTGAGTTGCTACAGTTGAACTCTCTCTTCACATACGTTGTGAATTCAGCCTTTGCAACTTTTGTCACTACGATTCGATTTGCGCCGGACTCTTCAATGGAAACTATCGAGTAATTTGTATGTGGGTCTTCTGGGTAAGTTATTTTGGTATCTAGCCCATAAGCAACTGAGCACGCAAGCATTGAGGAGGCAACAAGTATAAATTTCAAAACACACCCTCCATGGTTGTTAGGACACGCTGGTCAGTATTTATTTTGTAATAAATATGCAATATTCAATGAGTGGGCGTCCTGACGTCAATGATGGCCTTTAGACATGTGTGTCATGGTGAGAGGAAGCTGGTCCACCAGACTGATTGCTCTGGCTGCGTCAACATTCCGGACAGTCGCCGTCCCCACAGACGTCCCTAAAAGTCTAGCCTAGGCTTTTACCTCGCGCACAAAGTCTGCCGAACCTTTCACCTGCTTATCCATGCGGGCTATCCTGTTGATCTTGGCGAATACTAAACACTGGATGAATGTCCATGATTTGGTGCCAAAACGCAGGTACTACGTGTTAGGACTCAGAGTCGATGAGCAGCAGCAAACAAGATCCCGGCCTACGCAGAAAGAGTGCGGGAGGTCAGGGCAGTGAAGCAAAACCAGTCACGCTTATCCGAGATGCAACGCCTGAGGATGTGGACGCAATGCTCAAGTTCGATGCGTATGCGAGCTCAAGCGTCAGTCGTGGAAATTTTATTCGTGGGGTCGTAGAGAAGCGCCAATGCTTCGTTGGGGTCGAGTCTGGTAGTGTCGTCGGCTACGTTGTACTCACCTACAATTTTTTCGAGAATGGTTTTGTTTCTCTGGTTGTTGTTTCTCCTGTGCACCGACGCAAAGGAATGGCACTTCGGCTGCTTGCAGCCGCTGAGGCAGCATGTAAGACGCCAAAGCTCTTCATCTCAACGAACAAGTCCAACCTGGCCTCCCGGCAGCTCATCTCAAAAGCTGGTTTTTTGCCTAGCGGCTTCATCGAGAACCTTGATGAGCACGACCCAGAGCTTGTCTATTTCAAATTCATTCGGTGATCTATTCGGGCGCTCTTGGCTGAGCGCCGTCAGCGTATGGAGTACGAGCGGGGGTTGAATGCAGCGGCTGATATCTGCTGCTGAAACACACGCCAATAAACGCAGTGTCGATCTGTCTAGGCAGACTTGCGGTGCTCAGCAGCGTGCATTGCCAGGTACGCTTTGAGATTTTTGTCGCTTATACCCAAGGTTTGCAATATTTCGGCCATGAAGCTGACTGGAGCGGTCCCGGGAGCTGTGACGACTCGCTGATCGGCAACTGCATAGGGCACATCTTGATAATAATCGGCTCCACCATAATTCACTTTCAACAGGTTTTCTGCCGAATTGGAAGTGTGGTGGAGGGTATTGAGCACGCCCGATTGTGCTAACACACGGGTACCGTCGCAAATGCCGGCGACAATGATGTTTCTTTCATGGGCGGCGGTAACCAGAGCCGTGATATCAGGGGCCTGATCGGTTTGCCAAAGGGTGCCTCCACATATGATTAGCAGGTCGAGTTCGTCGAGCTGGATGGCTTCAAGCGCCAAGTGTGGGGTGACGATCATGCCTCCGGAGGACGTGACCGGGGTGCCTTTGGGGGTGGCGAAGCGTGTATCGAAGCCGTAGTAGGCGCGACCGGCAGAGTTGATCAGGGCAGTTTCCCAATCTGAAAAGTTCTCGGTGATGATGGTAATGGCGCGTGTCATTAGAGAGTCCTTCTCTTGTTGTGTTGGTAAATTCATGATGGAACTACTTCTCCTGCATGAGCCTGGAGCGTAACAAACGCGACCGTCAGTTTCTGTCAGTAGTATTTTCATAGTGCGCAGGGACGGTGCCAGCTTTACGCAACACCGTGCTTTGAGAAGAACTTTGCGGCGGTGTGGCTCATGGCGCTGTGTGCGGCCGACTTGCCCCAGCACAGACTCGGCGATGGGGTGTAATGATCGGCGACGACGAGCTGGGTATGATCGCACTGGCTGCTTGCAAAGCCCGTGCTAGAGCGGGTTTCTTGCTAAAGTCCATGCAGTAGACAATAAAATGTGCAATCATTTTGCTATGATGTAAAAAAACCTGGCAAAAAACTCTTGAGCGCGCTCATCGCCTTCCATCTGTGGAAGCTTAGTCTGAGTATCAAGCAGTTTAACGCATGTATGTTGTTTTGAAATGGAATCCCGGGTTTGATTATGGAGCAAGTTGGCTAATGAATGATTTTGTAAACGCCGCCAAAATGATGCGCTCAGATGAAATCGATCTGGTTGAAGTTTGTCGGTCGCTGTGGAAACAGAAGTATTTGATCCTGAGTGTGGTGGTCTTATTTGTATCGGTGGCATTTGCTTATACTTACTTTGCTCCTCGCCAGTATCAGGCAAGCAGTGTGTTGCGTCCGGTATCCATTAATGAATTCGATGCTATTAACCATTCAGGTGTATATAAATTGCCTCCAGGTAAAGCGCTCTTAAAGGTAGGCGCAGCGCTTGACTCTTACGATACGCGATTAGGTTTTTTTCGCGAAAATGAGGCGCTCTTCAAAGCTTTTATAATGCCCGGTCGGACACTAGAACAAAGCTTTGAAGCATTCGAGATCAACTTTAGTTCGCTAGTCGTCCTTGATCAAACAAAAGCTGACGATTTAAATGCATTTGTCCGTATGAGCCTGGTTTATCCGGCAGGCGTTAACGGTGTGCAAATTGTCAATGAGTTTGTCAAGTATGCGGTCGCCACTGAGCGCGAGCGGGTTGCGACTGACTTGAACGTTATCGTTGAAAATCGGTTGCGTGAACTAAATGGCAAGCTTGCTGCGGCACGCTCCAACTACGATACCGAAAAATCAGCAAAAATCGCCTCTCTACTTGAGGCGGATAAGCTAAAACGTGCTCAACTGCAAGATGAGTTGAAGGCATTACGGCTTCAATTGAAAGCGGATCGTAGCGATCGGATAGCTGAATTGAGTGAGGCTATTAGCATTGCGAGTACGTTAGGTATTAAGAAACCCACTACTCCATCATCTTTGGCAGACACTCAGCGACCCGGCTCAGGCAGCATGGTGCGCACCGAGGTCAACAGTCAGCAAATCCCGCTCTACTTCATGGGCACTGAAGCGCTTGAGGCTGAGCGCTCAGTGTTACAGCAGCGAAAGTCGGATGATTTTACCGAGAGACGTGTCACCCAGATCGCTAAAGAACTGCAGTTGCTTCAGGTTAATCGAGAAGCGGAAGTATTGAATCAACGTGTAAATGAAAATATTTTCCTGCGTGATGTTGAGCCTCTGCGCTCTGAGATAGCCCGTTTGCAGGCGCTGAATGTTGATGTGAACAATCTTAAGCTGGTGACGATTGATCAGTTGGCGTTACAGCCGTCACGCCCAGTCAAGCCACACACAATAATGATCCTTCTGTCCGGCCTCGTGCTGGGGGTATTCATTGGTCTGGGCGTGGCGTTGATTCGTTATTTCATGACGGAACAGCCTGTTAGGATAGACACCGCTTATCGTTGAGCGAACTGATCTTTTACAGCGTGATAGAGGCAGGAATTACTGAGCAAGTAGGGAGTGGTGTCCGGTCGACAGGACACCGGAGGCAGGGAGGCGCAAGACCACCGCAGCTTAACAGCGTGTGGCCAGCAGCCTGCCCCGGCGATTGAACGTTATGCGACAAGCAATTGGAGTGCGAATGACTGAAATAAATACCCAGGATGTGTTGCGCACTATCATGACTGAGCATGGTCTTGATTGCAGTGTGCAGGATGAGTGGCTCTTGCCTGAGGGGCGGTTACCTGCCATCCGCGCATATTGGTATCCAGGAGAGGCCTTGGGGCGTTTGGATGTTCAGGTTTTTATTGAGCCGAACGTGATGATTGAAGAGTGCTTTGCGGGCTTTGGCGAAGGCGATGAAGCCTTTGGCGATGCGTTATGTCGTTTTATGGACAACTCGCTGCATGTCTTTCTCTCAGCCTTTTGGGGCAAGACTGACAATGATCAGGTGTTGACCGAGAATCTGTTTATTGGTGAAAAAAAGTACGTCGCTCATCTCGGCAACATCGGGATCCGGTCTTCGGCTGGTGTTGATGTATCGCCCCCCAGCGAGGTGCTTGGCTTGATCAAGACGGTCCTCGAAAAAGAAAAAACCAGCGATGAAGTCAATTGGTGCCGGGTGTACTGTGGCAACGTCAAGGGCGCCTACACCTACGAGGCGCTCCTGAATAATGAAGTCTGGCCGCGCGGCTTAGACACATTGCAGAAGATTCAATGGCCTGAGACCGACGGCTTTTACAGCTTTCGTCACTTCTGTGTCTGTGTCGCGGCATGACCGGCAGCTTTGACCTTCTTTCTGGGCGGCACGCCGAATCAACCGTCCGGGAGAATAGGCGTGAGTTAAAGAACTAACATCTAACCGCTATATGACACTCGTGCGTTGAAGGCTGCTCAAGTGCTTGGCACCTGCGGCCTCCAGCCTGGCAACTAGATCGGAGCGTGCCTTACCTCCGCCTGAGCGGATGTATTCAAGTTCCGAAGCCGTTAGCAACTGAACCGGAACCAGCCTGACCGGGGACAATGGCATGTCATCCAGACGGGTAGGGAAGTCAGGATCGGGACCTCCCAGCAGTACACCGATAGCATCGTCATCGGTCACAAACAGAGCGGGCAGTTGGGTGCTCAGCCAGTTCGATTGACTGAAACCGGGAAGCTCCAGAGAGAGTGCGCCGTACTGGTCCAGTTGGGCTGTGATGCCGCCGGCTTCCGCTACCGTTTTCCCGACATGTTCGAGTAGCTCAAACACCCAACTGTCTTTGAGAGGGCTGATGTCTCCCAGCGTTCCTCGTAACGAGGCCGGCAGGTCGGGCGCCTCGAGGAACAATTCCATTTCGAAACCATTGCCCAAACCTTCAGCATCGTCAAACGGGTCGGACATGCCATCGGTTGCAAGAATGATGGATTCGCCGCGTCGAACAACCCGATAAGCCTGGCGCGTCGACGGCCAGGCGGGGCCGCCTGTAAAGGCGGGGCTGATGGCGTATCCCAAGACATCCTGTTCCATCGTCCCCACGGATTGCCAATGATTATCCAGGCAGGCGTGGGTGCTTTTCTGTGCTGTGCGAGCAGGATCGATAGCCACGGTTTGAGCGGGAGGCTCAATGCCTGGGTTTGAGGGGCTTTTCAATGTGTGGAGCAGTTTTTTGAAGAGGTTCATTCGCATTCCTTGCTGCGTTGAAGTGTTCTGATCAAGCGAAGCTACCTGATCGAGCCGATGGGTTTGAGGATGGACATTGTGTTGTTCTGTGCATAGCGCTCTCGTGGCGAACACTAGCCGCCCTTGGCAAGCTCCGGCGTACCACGCGCGCTTCTGTCGACCATGGCGACGATCGTTTCGAAGAGTTCGTCCTGCGCCTGTCCGGGGGTGATCTCTCCGATGGCGGCCGCATGGGAAAGCGCCTCTGCGGCGCCCAGCATGGCGCGAAGGCCGGCGGGCGCGATGGCACCCTCACCCGTGAAGGGAGAGAGGGCAACCCGACATTTGTTCAGGAAGATCGCCTCGTACTCGCGTTTGATTTTTTCGAGTTCGGGCGAGCTGGCGAGCGCCGCAATCACGCCAGGTATCTCGTTGCCCTGAAGCAGTACGCAGTCGACATAAGACGATGCGATCACCGTCGCCGTGCTTGGCAGGGTCGGTTCGCTGTTTTCAAGCGCGGCGTCCATGAGCGCGGTCTGGCGCGCGTCGAATTCCTGATACAGCGCCGCCAGCAGTCCGGGCCGGGTGTTGAAGTGGTCATAAACCACCGGTTTGGTCACGCCGGCCTGTTCGGCGAGCCGTCCCAGCGTCAACGCCTCTGTGCCTTCTTCCCTGATCAGTCGCCAGGCGACGTCCAGCAACTGGCGTTGTCGGTCTTCCCTCGACAGGCGGCGGCGCGGCGGTGTGGCGGTGCCTGGTTCTCTGGTGTCGGTGCTTGACATGGCAATATACCAAAAGTAACTTACTGGCCGTAACTTACCAAGAGTATATAGGCTTTGCCTGTTGCCCTCAAACCGCTGCTGGAGTCTTTGGCATGCACGCACTCATTGTTGTCGCTCATCACGATCCCCGGTCCCTGACCCATAGCCTCGCGGGTCAGGTCGCTGAGGGGCTGGCCCTGAACAATCCTGCTCATTCTTTTGAAATCGCGGACCTGTACACAGAAGGTTTTGATCCGCGGTTCACCGGGGCCGACATCGCCGTCCATCACAGGGAAACGGTGCCGCCGGCTGATGTCGCCGCCGAGCAGGCGAGGATCGACCGGGCGGATGCCCTTGTGCTGGTCTATCCCGTTTACTGGTGGTCGATGCCGGCGCTCATGAAGGGATGGATCGATCGTGTGTTCGCCAACGGCTGGGCGTTTGATTTCAGTTCGGATGCCAAGTTGGTGAAGAAGCTGCGTCACCTGAACGTCCACCTTGTCGGCGTCGGGGGTGCCGATGGGCGAACCTATGAGCGGTACGGCTATGCTGCCGCCATGAGGACGCAGATTGACCATGGGATTTTCGACTATTGCGGCGCGAGCGTCGTGACGTCCGAGCTCTTGCTTGAGTCGGAAACCCGAGACCCGGTGGATCATCTGAACGTGGCGCGAGATTTGGGGCGCGGACTTTTCACGGCGCTGCCCTGTCAAAACCGCGCCTGATGTTAGCCGTTGTCGGCGCTGAGGATGCTGGCGACCTGGTGGGGTCGGCAGTTGAGGTAGGCGGAGGATTTGAGCCAGCGTTGGTCGGGATACCAGGAAAACATGAACTGGCCATCCTTGAGTTTGTCGATGACTTTGCGCGCCACTTGCGGTCGCACGGCCGGGCAGCCCTGGCTGCGTCCGATGCGGCCCTGGCGCTGACTCCACAGCGGGGTCACGTAGTCGGCGGCGTGAATCACAATGTCACGGTCGCGGGCGCGGTCATTGATGCCTGGCTCCAGGCCGTCCATGCGCAGCGAGTAACCGTGGCTGCCCTCGTAGCTTTCCTGGGTGCGGAACAGGCCCAGGCTGGACTGGTGGCTGCCCATGTTGTTGGAGAATTGTGTGGCGAAGTTTTCCCCGGACTTTTGCCCGTGGGCAACCAGGTCACGCAGTACCAAAGACTTCGTGCGCAGGTCGAAGATCCACAGGCGTCGTTCCGTGGAGGGTTGTGAGTAGTCGATCACCGCCAGGTGCCGGGCTTGCCGGGCGCCACTGTTGACGGCGCATTGCATGGCGGAGAGGGCACTTTTTAGTGCCTGGGGATTGAGTTCCGGAGCGGCGTGCGCGAGGCTGTTGTACAACGTCTGTTGGCTGGTGCTGGCGGCGAGCGCAGGCGTGCACATGGCGCCCAAGGTCATAGCGGCCAGACAGAGCCGGCGCAAAAAGGTAAGCATGCGTAAAGGGTCCCCACTGTAGTTTTGGCTCCCGACGTCCTGTCGCTCCCCCGGCGGGCCTGATTGCCTTCTGGCCAGATTGCTTGCCGCCCCTGCAGCAGAGGTTGAGCGCCAATACGGCGATCATCGAATGGAGTAAAGCAGTTGTTCAAAAAACACGCATGTTACTTGAGCATTTGCCTGCTCGCTGCGCCATTGGTCGCAACCGCCCAGGATGAGCTAGCCGAACTGGCAAGCCCGGTGCAGGCCGCTTTAATGCAACTGTCGGTCGATTGCCCGACTCTGGCCGTGCGCCTTGACGCGCCGGCACAGACACTCTTGCAGGCGTTTTATCTTCAGCAGAATAACGGCCTGATCTGGTCTGTCGACGGGCGTTTACCGGCCTTGCAGGCTCAGTTCCAGCAGTTGGCCGATGACGGGCTGGACCCTGCGCGCTACAACCTGGGCGCAGGCCCGGCCATGGGTAATGCGCTGTGCACGGACATCGCTATCAGCCATCATTACCTGCAAGCCTTGCAGGACCTGCGTTATGGTCGCCTGCTGCAAGCCCGCTTCGAACCGTTGTGGCATGCGCAGCAATTGCCGAGCGACCGAAGTACCGAGGTGCTTGCGATTGCTGTTCCGGGGCTGCAGGACATTGCATCGGCCTTTGCCCGGGCCCGTCCTGGCCTTGAGCAGTATCAGACATTGCGTCACCTCTATTCCCAGCAGCGCCAGCGGGCGTTACCTCACTGGAATACTCTCGCCAGCGGTCCTTTGCTGCGCCCGGACATGCAGGACAAACGCGTTCCGGAACTTGCGCAGCGACTGTTTAGCGAGGGGTACCTGACGAGCGTCTCTGCCCGTGATGACAACACTTACGACTCAGAGCTGGTAGGGGCGGTGAAGAACTTCCAGCAGAGTCATTCGCTGCAAGCGGACGGTGTGATCGGGCCGGGCACCTTGAGCGAGTTGAACGTCAGCCCGGCAACACGGCGTGAGCAGTTGCGCATCAACCTCGAACGCTTTCGTTGGCTGGCGCAGGATATGGAGCCCAACAGCCTTTTGGTCAACATTGCGGCAGCGCAGTTGACGGTCTATCAGGGCGGCAGGCCGGTCTGGCAGACACGCACCCAGGTGGGGCGTGCCGAGCGGCAGACGCCAATGCTGAAATCGTCGGTGACGCGCCTGACCCTGAACCCGACCTGGACGGTGCCACCGACCATTATGCGAGAGGACAAACTGCCGGAAATCCGTCGGGACCAGACGTTCCTCAGCAGACAAAACCTGCAGGTGCTGGATAGCGATGGCAATCCACTGGCGGTGGACGAGATCGACTGGGAGAACCCCGGCAATATCCTCCTGCGCCAAAACGCCGGGCCGAAGAACCCGTTGGGGCAGATGGCTATCCGCTTCCCTAACCCGTACTCCGTTTACCTGCACGACACCCCCAGCCAGGCGCTGTTCCAAAAGGGGCCACGCGCCTTCAGTTCCGGCTGTGTCAGGGTCGAGCATGCGATGCAGTTACGGGACCTGTTGTTGAGCCCGGCCGAGCGGGCACGGACCGACGTGCTGTTGGCCACGGGGCTTACCCACGAGTTCCGGTTGGCGGCGCCGGTGCCGATCCTCCTCACTTACTGGACCGCGCAGGTCGACGGCCAGGGGCAGTTGCTCTATGCCCCGGACATTTATGGGCGTGATGCCGCACTGCTGACGGCGTTGGGCACTCGGCACTGAGTGTCTGGCCGTGGGTGAATGGGGGGCAGTTGATGCCCCCTCATGCTGCCAGTCAGTTCTTGAACGTCGAGTGCTTGCGCCCCTGGTCGCACAAGGCGAAAACTACCACCAGTACCGACGCAATCGCCAGGATGATAACCACGCCATCGGTGGAGTGCGTCGTGGACGCGGACACCAGGGACAAGGCGCCCAGCGGTGCCAGGCCACCGGCAATTGCCGTACCGATTTCGCGCCCGGTGCCAAAGCCTGAAGAGCGGGTCTGGGTTGGGAACTGGCGGCTCAGGAAGGACCCCTGCGGAGCGAACATCATAGGCGCAAGGATACCGGTGCCCACGCCGATGGCGATGTAGATCATCAGGCTTTCACCGGTGTTGAGCAGCGCCAGGAACGGGTAGGCAAACAACAGGGAAAACACACCACCGAGCATCAGTACGGTCTTGCTGCTCCATTTGTCACACAGCCAGCCGAAGAAGGGCACGGCCACAATGGCGACCAGGCTGGCGATCGTGACCGACAGCGACGTGACGTGAACATCAACGCCTTTGAACTGGGTCAGGTAGGCCAGCGAGAAGGTTTTGAAGATGTAGCTCAGTGCGTTGTAGCCAACCGCCACGAAGAACACGACTGCCAAGCCCTTGAGGTCGTTTTTGAACAGCGCAGTCAACGGCGACGCCTGGGCTTTTTTCGTTTCCTTGCTCAGCTCTTTGAACTCAGGTGTTTCCGGAATGCTGTTGCGTACCCACAGACCGACACCGACCAGCGCAATGCTGCAAATGAACGGGATGCGCCATCCGCCAGCCAGCAGGAAGTCATTGCCGTTGATGGTCAGCAGGTAAACCGTCAACGATGAGAGCAGCAGGCCCAGGTTCAAGCCCAGTGCAGGCCATGCGCCCTGGCTTCCGCGTTTGCCTTCGCTGGCGTGCTCGTAGGAGGTGACGGCTGCCCCGGACAATTCGGCCCCGGCCCCCAGCCCCTGAATGATCCTGACGGCGACGAGGACAATCGGCGCCCAAATGCCGATCGAGGCGTAGCTGGGGATCAGGCCGATCAAGGTGGTGCACACGCCCATCATGCAGAACGTCACCACCAGCACTTGTTTGCGGCCGAACTTGTCGCCCAGGTAGCCGAATAGAACCCCGCCAAACGGACGGGCGATAAACCCGATGGCAAACGTGGAAAACGCCAGAAGCGTCGCGGTTTTCGGGTCGCTGTTATCAAAGAAGATTTTCGAGAAAACGATCGCCGCCATCGTGGCGTACAAATAGAAGTCGTACCACTCCAGCATGGAGCCAAAAATGGTTGCTGCCGCCACTTTACGCAGGCGTTTTTTGGTCTGTTCCGGGGTTTCTGCCGAGGATTGGTTTTTTTCAATTGCCGTCATTTTGTACTTCCTTAAGTCTTTATATTTATTGTCAAGGTGACGCGTAGTGCTCTCTATTCGCCGTCGGGCGAATGGAGTGTTGTCTTGTGCCTGTTCGTCGGTCTGCCGACAGCCAACACCGATGCTGCGCAGCGGTGCACGAGCGATTGCAGGCGGCTGGGCTAGCAGGGTTTGAAAATCCGGTCGGCGATCATTGCGCCAATCGGGATGGCTGAAGTGGCGGCGGGAGAGGGTGCGTTACACACGTGGAGCATGCGGGGTGTTTCGGCGAACAAAAAATCGTGGACCAAGGTGCCGTCGCGCATCACGGCCTGGGCGCGGATGCCCGCTTCATACGGCAGCAGGTCGTCGATGTTCAGTGACGGGCAATACTTACGGCATTGCTCCAGGTAACCGGATTTGAACAGTGAGTTCTTCATCTCAACGCTGCCGGAACCGAGGTTTTGCCAGATGGTTTTCCAAAAGCCCGGGAAGCTTGCGTACTCGGCCACATCCCGCCAGTTGATCGAGAACTTTTTGTAGTTTTCACGACCCAGCCCCAGCACGGCATTCGGCCCCACGGTGACGCTGCCATCAATCATGCGGGTCAGGTGCACACCCAGAAACGGTAGCTCCGGGTCGGGGATGGGGTAGATCAGGTGATTGACGATGTTGTTTTTCGACGCTGGCAGGCGGAAGTATTCGCCGCGAAATGGAATGATCTGGTGGTCGATTTTGATACCGGCAAGGGTCGCCAGCCGATCGGATTGCAGACCGGCGCAGACCACCAGTTTCTTCGCGCGCCAGACACCGTCATGGCTGCTGACCGTCACGTTGTCGCCGTTTTCCTCGATCGCGGTGACAGTCTTCTCCAGGCAGATCTCGCCGCCGCTGCGGCTGATGACGCGGGCCATGGTTTCACAGATTTCGCGGTAATCGACGATGCCGGTGGCGTCGAGAAACAGACCGCCGAGCCCCACGATATTCGGCTCGCGGCGACGCAGTTCATCAGCATCAAGACGTTCGACTTTCATGCCGTTGAGTTGTGAGCGCGTATACAACGCTTCCATCCGCTCGACTTCAAGGGCGGTGGAGGCCACGAGCAACTTGCCGCAGACGTCGAACTTTATCCCGTGTTCGGTGCAGAACTGCTTGGTCGCCTCGGCACCGCGCTTGCACAAATCTGCCTTGAGGCTGCCCGGTGCGTAATAGATGCCGGCATGGATCACGCCGCTGTTATGGCCCGTCTGGTGTTTGGCCAGGACGTTTTCTTTTTCCAGAATCACCAGCGATGCACCGGGCTGGCGTTTGAGTAACTCCATCGCGGTGGCAAGGCCGACGATTCCGCCGCCGATGATGCAAAAGTCATAAATCATTGTGGGGTTACCTTGGATCAGTGATTGTCGGTCTAGTTATCAGGTTGTCAGACTAATGATTCGGTTAAAAGCATGCGTGCCGCAGCACGCATTCAGGGTTTCAGGTGTTGATGGGTTCAGTCGGTGGCAGGAAGCTCGAGTTGCAGGCGTTTGGCCGATGCTCGCAAGTGAGCGTCGGCGCAGGCCGCGGCGGCATGGCGATCACCCTCGGCGATGGCCTGGTACAGCGTTTCATGTTCCTGGGTGGCGTCTGCCGAGCCCCCGACAAAGCGTGACGCCGAGTTTTCCCAGGCGGTTTTACGTGCGGCCGCCAACTGACTCCGCAGGAAGTCATGGAAGGCGACGAAGTAGTCATTCTTGGTGGCTTCAGCAATGGCCCGGTGAAACTCGACGTCCGCCAGGGCAGCCGCTTCGAAGTCGGTGCGCTTGTCGTGCATTTCCTGCAATGCTTCTTTCATGCGTTGCAGGTCGGCGTCGTCTCGGCGCTGCGCGGCAATCGAGGCGGCTTGGGTTTCGATCCACAGGCGCATTTCGAACATCTGCGTCAGGTCTGGTCGGCGGCCGTCTTTCTCCGGAAAGCGGAACACCGTCCCGGCGGGCGTCTGGGAGATAAACGAGCCCAGGCCGCGCCGCGCGATCAGTACACCGTCAGCTTTGAGCTGGGCGATGGCCTCGCGAATCACTGAACGGCTGACGTTCAACTGCTCCGCCAACTGCTGCTCGGTCGGCAGGCGTGACTCGGGAGCAAGCTGCCCGGAGTCGATCTCGGCGCGAATGGCGCTGACAACACGCACTACGAGAGAGTCGGGGCGCTGAAGCTCAAACATAAGAAAACCTTGGTGATCAGGTTGTCAGACAATAGTCGGTCTGATTTTCTGTTGTCAAGACGCAGACGCCTCGCCAACCTTTCCGGTGCGACGCTCAGGGTGAGGGCAGTCGACAAGCCGACGGGGTATGATGGCCCCGCCTGGCGCCGATTCTTCACGTCGCAGGCATGCCTAAAGCCCCGGAGTCAGAAACGCGATGTCCAGCATCACCCTCTTTGAAACCCCACCGCCCGAGTCCGTCAAAAGCCAGATCTTGCAGATGGTTGTCGACTACGTCACCGATATCAGCATGGTGGCCATCGCGCCGAGCAATCCGCTCTATAACCTGTATCAGTACGGCATCGGGTTCGAGGTTCACCTCTACCTGGACGCGATGGATGGTTCCAAGGGCATCCCGGTCGAATTGATCGTGGCGCTGGATGCGCAGGACCCTGCCCAGGTTGTCGGCTTCCTGCTGTACCTGCCGGTGAAGGACGACCCCGAGGCGTGCGCCGTGGCTTACATGGGTGTGCACACCCGCCACCGACGCCAGGGTGTGGCGCGCGCGATGCTGCAAAAAATGGTCGGTCGATACCCGCACGCCGAACTGGCTTGCGTGGTCGGCAAAGTGCCGTATTTCGAGGCGATGGGGTTTCAGGTGCTGGGCGCTCGTGGGCCCCAGGTGCTCATGAATACGCGTGATCACGGCACGGACGGTCTGTTGGCCGTGCTGGATGTTGCACCGATCTACCGCTCGCTGGAGGTACAACAGATTCATACGTATCTGCTTCAGCAACACGGAAAAAGAGCGATGGTGGATGCGGAGAAGAAACGAGACCGGCACCTCGATCAGATGACGCACCATGCAAAAGTGTTTGTGCAGGAGCGTCTCGGCGAGGCTGCAACGCTGAGCCCTGGGCGCATGCCGCGGGTGCTCTAGGCTCTGTACGAAAACTGCCTGCGTGTCGATCATGCTGCGTTAAAAACAGGCTCGGAATGCTCATTTACAACCCGTAAACTCCGCTTCCTCGCCTGTTTTTGCCTTGCCTGATCGCCACTCGGCGACTTTTCGTACAGACCCCTAGTTGCGGGTCTGATTAAAGGAGGCATTACGTAAACAGGAACGACAGGGGCGAAACCGCCCCAACTAACAAATATCACTGATACTCATGCGCCCTGGTCTCGATGAACTCCTGAAGCCAGTGGACCATGTGTTTAATGTTGATCTCTTCGCCTTGTTCAACCCGCTTGAGCAACAGGGTGGCTACCCCGATCTGAACCGTAGTTTCCTGATACCTGAGGACCGGATCGACGCCGTACTCATCAGTGACCTGAACCCACGAGAGGCCCGGCATTTCAGCGGTCAGCGCATCGCCGAACACGATGCCCATGGCTTCCCAGGCCTTGATATCGGAATCAGCCAGGATCTGCGCATCCACGACGTCCTGCAAAAGCGTGAAATCGCCTGTCGTACCTGTCAGCGACTTTCCCGGGTACTGGCTGGAAATCAGCTCGCCGAGCTGAGTCCTCAGGCTCTGCATGCTGGCCAGCAGCTCAGTTGGAATCGGTTCGTAGATCGGTTTTGCGGCATGGGAATCCGTCATGATGGAGCTCCTTGATAGAAGAAACTAAGCCTTGAAGTTTGATGTTGAAAGCAATGTCGGGGCCAAGGGTGCCGGTTGAATGCATAGTTAAGACCGGTAGCGATGGACCGGCGCTGGCCTTCGGATCTGATCCGTATTTTTCTTCGCTATCTGCTTCTGTAACGAGCTCAGCTGCCGCCTCACAATGACGCTGTGACCGTAGATTTATAATTTTGGAGGCAAAATGTTGAAGATGTCGGTTTTTTTGGGCGGTTTTCTGATCTTGACTATCGCGATTGGAGCCCTTGCCACCATTTCCCCGCTTTAAACAGAAGCAGATCTGTACCTCCTGATTCCAGATCCTGCTGACCCCTATCCATACCAGCACACTTTCGAGTCGATACAGGTGTGTCTCTGCTTTAGCGCCAGTAGCGGTGTATCCAGCGTACCCAGGGCGATAGAAATCCACTCCGGGTAAGGCCCCTTGGAATCAGACCAGAACAGTGACGATCCGCAGCGGGAGCAGAACTGACGGGTGACGCCTGCTGAGGATTCAAAGCCCTTGAGTGCCTGCGCGTTTGTCATGATGGAAACCGCTGACCTGGGGGCACTCGCGTAAGTTGCGAATGCTGCGCCATGGCCCTTTTGGCACATGCGGCAATGGCAATGGGTGACGGCGTTCAGTTCCGTTGATACACGATACTTTACGGCGCCGCATAGGCAACTGCCCTGGTGAAGTTCGTCCATGCTCGTGCGCTCCCTCTTCGCGTGATGTGATCAAGCCTCACGACCATGGGCCGCCGCTGCCAATTGCCCGGTATCGACGCGAACAAAAATGGAGTCGCCCATGGCCGTGAGCACGTCGCCGGCGTACACCTCGCAGATGACACGGCACTTGCGTCCAACCTCACCCTCGACCTTCGCACGCAGGGTGAGCGGGACACCCATCGGTGTTGGTTTGATGAACTTGATGCCAAGGTTGCCGGTGACGCAGTCAATGCGAGGAAGGCTACCAACCGTGCGACGTTCCGCTCGATAGTGATAGGCCATTGCCGTCCAGTTCGAATGGCAATCCACCAACATCGCGATCAGCCCGCCATACACCAGATCGGGCCAGCCGCAATACTTGGCATCCGGCAAATGCTCGGCCATGACATGCACTCCATCCTCATGCCACGCACTCTTGATATGCAACCCATGCGGGTTGCGGCTGCCGCAGCCATAACAGATACCTTCTGGCGCGGCGGTGTCTTGCAGTGACGTGTCGAGCGTAGGCATGCCGGGGTCCATCCTGGAAAATAAAACGCCAAGCCTAGCGGATTTCACCTGGAACCAGAACCGCTGGCCGGGAGACATCGCCAGGACCTGGAATCACTCGCCTGGCTTCGGCTCAAGAGGCCGTTGCATCGGCTCATCCTTGAGCAATCGAAAGGAGAGACTGATGCGTTCTCCCGCCTCCAGCTCTTTTGGAATCGCATGCAGCCATTCCTCTTGAACGGCGTCGGACATGTAGAGCAGCGAGCCGCTGGCGAGGGTGTAGTCGAACTCGGCAGTCTGCTCTTGCTTGTGCCGATACAGGATTGAACGGGGGTGGCCCAGCGAAACAATCGCCACGCCCGTGCCTTCAACGAACTGCTCCCTCGCGTCCGAGTGAAACCCCATGGAGGAGCGCCCGTCCGGGTAGTAGTTGAGCAGGCAGTTGTTCGGGCGAAACCCCAGTTGTGCTTCGATGCGTGAACAGAGCTCATCCAGTGCGGCGGGCATCGGGACGGCTGGGTAGGTGATCTGCGAGTAGTCGTAAGGCGCACCGAAACTGGCGGTCTTTCTGGCCCGCATGCGTTCGTCCCATTGAACCGAATCCTTCAAACTGTCGAACAGCGGTTGTGGGGCTGGAATGAAGTCAGGAAACAGGTTGATCGACGGTGGATTCATGTTGCTGCTCTTGTCTGGGTGGATTCAGAAACACGTCTAGCCAGGCTGGACGCTTAAGGATGCCCGTCGGTACGCACTCACTGCGTACCCAACATCGCCGTCCAGTAAATCCCGGCATCGCTCTTCGGATCAACCGCATAGGCCGCACCCAGTTCGCGGAACTGCGGGTTCATCAGGTTGGCGCAGTGACCAGCGCTGGTCAGCCAGCCATCGACCACTTTGCGTCCGGTGTCTTGCCCGGCGGCGATGTTTTCGCCGATCTGCTGGGCGATGTAGCCGGCCAGTTCGGCCCGGTCACCCGGCGTGTGACCCTCGCGGTCTTTGTGATCGAAGAAGTTGTTATTGGCCATGGCCCGGGCATGACCTTGAGCTGCGCTCGCCAGTGTGGCGTTCCAGGCCAGCGGTGTGGTGGCGGCAAAGGACTGGTTGCCACATTGGCGTGGCTGCGAGCGGGCGGTGTTGACCATGTCGAGCAGCTTCTGGCCTTCCGCTTGCCAGTCACCGAGGCGAGCAGTCAGCAGTGGCCGCGCGAGCACAATGCGCCATTCGCGGCCTTCTCGGCTGACACCGACATCGACGAATTGCGGGTCCAGCACGACCTGGCAAAAACTCTCTTGCACCGCCTTCATGGCTGACTGCGCATCACGCGGCCCGGAGAGACTGATCGCCTGCACGTTGACCATCGGGTAAGCCGCTCGCGCCATCGCCTGCTGCAAGTCGCCAATGTTGCTGGCGGACAGAATCAGGCGCGAATCGAACGCCAGCGGTGGCAATTCGTGAGACACCTGGCCTGCGCAGCGCTGGACCTGGCTGCGGTAGGTATTGATGGATTCGACCAGTTGCGACTCTTCGCTGGCCATGGCCGTGACTGCAAACGCCAGCCCCAGCGACAACGCGCCCAGGCGCTTAACCCATGATCCGACAAACATGTAAGTCTCCCTTGAGCTGACTGCGCCCATGATGCGCGATTTGGTGCTTGCGGCAAACCGCCAGTGTGGCGTCTTTTCTGCATCATGAACCGTTTTCAGTGAGCGGTGGGTGTGCTGCCAGTGCTCGACGTTTCAGGGCGATCACGAGTGCGCAGGTGATCAGAACCAACGCCACCGCGAACGTAATCCGCATACCGCTGGCAACCGCGTCGGCGCGTGCCGTGGTGATGTCGTGTGTTGCGCAGGCGAGCACAAATACGGCGCCCAGCGCGGATGCACCGGTAATGAGCCCCAGATTGCGTGACAGGTTGAGCAGGCCTGCGATAACACCGCGCTGGTCTGGGCGAACATCGGCCATGACGGCGGTGTTGTTGGCTGTCTGGAACAGTGCATAGCCAACCGTGATCACCACGATGGGCGCGAGGTAGCCGTAGATGCCGAAACGGTGTGGCAACAGTGCCAGCAACAGGCAGCCGACCGCCACGCCGATGAGCCCGAAGAGGGTCATGCTCCGGGAGCCGAAACGGTCCGCCAGGCGACCTGCGGGGACGCCCGCCAGCGCAGCGAAACACGGCCCGGCCGACAAGATCAGCCCCACCTGCGTGGGATCCAGCTCAAGCGCCTGGTCGAGATAGAAGGGCCCGACCACCAGCGTCGCCATCATCACTGTTGAAACGAGTGTGCTCATGGCCAGGCTTGCGCTCAGCACTGGATCGCGCAGCGTTGCCAATTGAATCAACGGCGACACGGCTTTCGTTTCGGCAAGGATGAACAGGCCGGTACCAACGAAAGCCGTCAGTAGCAAGGCCATGTTGAGGGAGCCGAAATGGCCTCGGCCCATCGTCATGGCGAGCGCATACGCCGCGAGCGTCAGGGCCAGCAACAGCGTGCCGGTGAAGTCGAAGCCAACTCGCCGGGACTTCGGCTTTGGGTGATCGGTGGGCAGGTAGCGATATGCAAGCAGCAACGCCAAAACACCCAGCGGCACCGTGAAGAGAAAGAGGGCCCGCCAACCGAGCCCGGCGATCAGCACCCCGCCGAGCGACGGCCCCAGCGCGGTGCCTGTCGCGGACATCATCCCCAGCAACCCCATGGCGCGCCCGGATTTTGCCTTCGCGACGGTCTCGCCGACAAAGGCCATGGTCAGGGCCATCATTATTGCTGCGCCGAGCCCCTGCAACGCCCGAGCCGCAACCAATAACCCGAACGTGGGCGCGAAGCCACACAGGGCCGAGGCAGCGGTGAACAGCGAGATGCCGGCCAGCAGGAGTCGCCGACGGCCGGTGAGGTCACCGAGCCGTCCGACGCTGACGATCAGCGTGGTGATGGCGAGAAGGTAAGCCAGCACGATCCACTGGACAGCCTGAAAAGAGACATCGAACGCCTCGGCCAGGGTCGGCAGGCCCACATTGGCGATGCTGGTGCCCAACGAGGACAGCAACATGGACAGCGACAGGCTGGCAAGCACCCCGCGAGCCGACAGTGCGGGTTGTGTGGAGACTGCCTCATCGGGTGTTGCGTTGACTGGTTTCATCTTGCCCCCTTCCTGACGGCTCCCGAAATGGAGCTGTCAGAAATCTACGCCCGGCCCTAACATGGCGGAAGACGCATCACTTGCACTTTATTCGTGCGTTAAACGCCGCATCACAATCATGTCGTGCCGGGAGCGATGTATGTCGACACCTGATTTGAATTTGCTGGTCACCCTTGATGTATTGCTCGCCGAAGGCAGTGTTGCGCGTGCAGCGCAGCGGCTCAGGCTGAGCCCGTCGGCAATGAGCCGGGCACTGGCGCGGTTGCGTGAAGCGACGGGTGATCCGCTGTTGGTCAGGGCTGGGCGCGGTCTTGTTCCGACCCCGCGAGCGCTTGAACTGCGCGAGCAGGTCAGCCAACTGGTGCAGGACGCAGAAGCGGTGCTGCGCCCTGCGCAAACGCTCGACCTCAAACGGTTGGTCCGGACCTTCACGCTGCGCACCAGCGAAGGTTTCGTGGAGAATTTCGCCGCCGATCTCATTGCGCGTATCAGCGAGGAGGCGCCAGGCGTGCGGCTGCGCTTCGTGCATAAACCGGATAAAGACAGCATGTCGCTGCGCGACGGCAGTGTCGATCTGGAAACAGGCGTCGTGGGCAAGACCGCTGGCCCGGAGGTGCGCACGCAGGCGTTGTTCCGGGACCGTTTCATCGGCGTCGTGCGAGCGGGACACCCACTGAGCAAGGGCCAGATCACCCCCTCGCGTTATGCCGAGGGCAGGCACATCAGCGTCTCCCGACGAGGGCTCGACAAGGGGCCTATCGATGAGGCCCTGATGGCGCTCGAACTTGAGCGGGAGATCGTGACGATCGTTGCGGGGTTTTCGACTGCGCTGGCTCTTGCGCGGACCACCGACCTGATCGCCAGTGTCCCCGAGCGGCATACCGCGAACCTGCGTGCCGGCATGCACAGCTTTGCACTGGGGCTCCCCTTGCCGACATTCACCGTCGCCATGCTCTGGCATCCACGGCTGGATGCCGACCTGGCGCATCGCTGGTTACGAGGTTGCCTGCGGGAGGTGTGTGCGCAACAGGACGGCTGAGGTTGTGATTGTGTGGCCGTCACCGATGCCTCATTTCATTGATTGCGCGGACAGACTTTCGCCCATACTTCTTTCAATAGGCGGGCTGGGTCCGATAAGCCTCATTTCATGTGCCGCAGCCCTGGCCGGGGAGTCATATGAACCATCGATTTGCGCGATCCATCGCACTGGCCGCAGTCCTCGCTGTCGGTCCCTTGAGTGGCGCCCATGGGGTTGAATACACGCAAGTGAACGCGGCGGCCAGCCAGATCAGCTTCACATACGGCCAGATGGGGGCGAGGGTGTATGGCACGTTCGGCAGGTTTGAGGCCACGCTCGATTTTGACTCGGCGAACCCGGCCGCCGCCCATGCCATGTTGACCATTGAACTCAATAGTATCGACGTGGGCTCCAGCGACTCCAACAGCGAGCTGCAAAAACCGGCCTGGTTCAACACGGCGGTCTACCCGGTGGCGCGGTTTGAATCGACCCGCGTGACGGCGCTCGGCAACAACCGTTATGCGGTCACTGGCAAGCTCACGCTCAAGGGCATGACCCGCGTGGTCAGAGCGCAGGTCACGTTGAAACCCCAGAACGGCATCGGTGTGTTTAAGGGTGAGCTCATACTCAAGCGCGCCGACTTCAAGGTCGGTGAAGGCGAGTGGGCGGATTTCGGGGTTATTTCCAACGACATCAACATCATGTTTCGGGTAGTGGCGCCCGAACGGTAATGCTCACGCGTGCGTTGCGGGACTCTGTCGGGGAGTCCCGCAAGCGCTCAGGGCGGCGGTGTCACGCGAGCCGCGGGGCTTCAAGAGGAGGGGTGCCATCGTGGAACAGGGTTTTGAGTTGTTCCCGCAGTTGCGGCGAATCGGTGTGCTTGTGCACGGAGACCGCATGCTGCGCGGCAGCATCCAGCAGTTCATTTTCAGAGTCTGCGCACAGGGCGACAGAGCAATGGGTGTCGCTTGGGAATTCGCGGCAGTCGATGTATTTGCGCGTCATGATGTTCTCCTCGCAACGAAGCCAGGCTTGCACCTGGGTGGACGGTCGCTCGACACGCAGCATGTGTGCAGGGTGTCGAGCGCAATTATCTTTAAAGTATAGGTCGCTCGGGAGGCCAAAGATGTTTTTGGCGGGGTTCAAAACACAGTGCGCTGGAGGTTCGAGGCATGAGTGATAAGTTCGAGCCCCGCGAGCAGGGGGAACCGTTCAAGCGCTTGTTCTTTGCCTTGCCGTGCAGCGATGCGCAACGACGCGCCATCGCCCGGTGGCGCAGCGCGCTTGAGTTGAGTGACGGGCGGGCAGTGCCAGCGGCCAATTTTCATTTGACGCTGATGTTTCTGGGGGCGGTGGCCGTGACGCAGATTCCGGGTATCTGCGCTGCCGTCGCGGGTGTTCGAGTGCCGGGCGAGGCCTTGAATGTGCCTCTCGATCGTCTTGATGTATGGCGCCGCGCCGGTATCCTGTTACTGGCACCGGCGCAGACGCCGCAGGCATTAAGCCAATTGGTTTATGCCTTGCAGCAGGCATTGCTGCCTTATGGGATTGTGGAGGCCCCCCGGGAGTTTCGGCCGCATTTGACCTTGATGCGCAACTACCGGGCGCCGGTTCCTGAATCGACAAACCCGCCGGACTTTCACCTGAGCGCCAGCCACTTCAGTCTGTTCGAATCGCATAAGGGGCGTTATCGGGCGGTGGCCCAGTGGTCGCTTATCACCTAGTGGTCAGCGTCATTTATCGGGTGCATCGAGAGTGAACACCAAGGCCTTCAGGCCGCTTTCGAGGTCGGTGTCGGGGAATTCTGGCGGGTTTTCCAGGCGCTGTTCGAAGCGCAGGCTCGGCGCTTCGCGAGTCACGCCGTCGATGAGGAAGTCCGGGCCGAAGGCCGGGTCGTTCATGCAGGCCAGCACGGTGCCATGGCTGCTGAGCAATTCCGGCAGGCGGCGCAATACGCGCTGGTAGTCCTTGGTCAGTAGGAAGCTGCCTTTTTGAAACGAGGGTGGGTCGATAATCACCAGATCATAAGGGCCGCTGTTGATCACCTTGCCCCAGGACTTGAACAGGTCGTGGCCCAGGAAGGTCACTTTGGAGAGGTCGTGCCCATTGAGCCGGTGATTGTCGCGACCACGGCTCAGCGCCGCACGGGACATGTCCAGGTTGACCACATGCTCGGCGCCCCCTTCGATGGCCGCCACTGAAAACCCGCAGGTGTAGGCGAACAGGTTCAACACGCGTTTGCCCTGGGCATTGGCCCGCACCCAGTTGCGGCCATAGCGCATGTCGAGAAACAGCCCGTTGTTCTGTTTCTTGCCCAGGTCCACCCGATAACGCAGGCCTCCTTCGGTCAGCGTCCATTCGTCGATGGCTTCTCCCAGCAGCCACTCGGTGGTGCTTTGCGGCAGGTAGCGCAGTTGCAGCAACAGCGTATGGGCGCCGGATGTTGCCCAGGCGGGCGACTCGGTCACCTCCATCAACATGTGTTTCAACGCTTCCAACTGTGTGTGTTCAGGCTCTTTGAACAACGCGACCAGCACCACGCCTTGCATCCAGTCGACGGTCAGTTGTTCCAGCCCCGGCCAGCGTCGGCCACGGCCATGAAACAGGCGTCGGGTTTCCTCCGGCGCGTTGGCCAGGGCTGTCAGCAGGTGATGGTGCAGGGTGTGGAGAGCGTCAGGGTTCATCGGGCAGGGCCGGCAGTGTCGAGGGGCGGCATTTTAACCATAATTGCGGTGCTGGCGGGTCGGGAAGGCCGATTGCTGAAACAGGCAGTGAGTCGGTGTCGGCACTTGAGCCACTTCTGTACCATTGGCAACGTCAATTCATTCGAAGGAGTGAACGCTGTGAAATATGACGATGCCTCTTGGCATTACGAAGGGGAGTTTCCCGACCATCTTTGACGCAAATTCACACTCTACGATTTTTCGCACTGTTATAGTCTGCGCCAGCTTCGGGAAATGGATGATCAGAGGCGGTCCTGTTTCGCCTCGCGCCTGCATGGTTGATTTTTCGTCACCTGAAAGCCTTTCCCATACGCCTGCGCCTGCCGAGACCGTTTCCATTCATGCAAAATCCTGCCCAACGCTCCCTCTGGAAGGTCTATCTGGCCTTCCTGGCTCCCATGGTGCTCTCCAACTTCCTGCAGTCCATGTCGGGCACGCTCAATAGCATCTACATCGGCCAACTGCTCGGCACGCATGCGCTGGCGGCGGTGTCGGGGATGTTTCCCATCGTGTTCTTTTTCATCGCACTGGTGATCGGGCTGGGCTCGGGCGCTGGGGTGTTGATAGGGCAAGCGTGGGGCGCGCGCGAGCCGGGGATGGTCAAGGCGATTGCCGGGGCAACCTTGTTGCTGGGGGTGATCATTGGCGTCGTGGCGGCGGTGCTCGGCAGCGTATTTGCGCGCCAGGCGCTGGTGGGGTTGGGGACGCCGGCGGATGTGCTCGAGGATGCAGTGGCCTATGCGCGGGTGATGATGTGGATCATGCCGCTGTTACTGGTGTTTGTGCTGTTCACCCAGTTGCTGCGGGGTGTGAGCGACACCGTTTCGCCGCTGTTGGCGTTGCTGGTATCGACCGGAGTCGGCCTGTTACTGACGCCTGCTTTGATTCGCGGCTGGCTGGGTTTGCCGGTCATGGGCATTCAGAGTGCGGCGATCGCAGGCGTGGTGGGGAATGCCATGGCGATGGCTTTTCTGGCATGGCGCCTGTTGCGCAGGCAGCACGTCTTGGCGCCGGATCGGGCGCTGTTCGCGGCGATGCGACTGGACATGAACATCCTCGGTAAAGTGCTGCGCATCGGTTTGCCCACGGGCTTGCAGATGGTAGTAATTTCACTCTCTGAATTGGTGATTCTGTCGCTGGTCAACCAGCACGGCTCCCAGGCAACGGCGGCTTACGGCGCGGTGACGCAGATCGTCAACTACGTGCAGTTCCCGGCGTTGTCGATCGCGATTACGGCGTCGATCCTCGGTGCGCAAGCCATTGGCGCCGGACGCCTGGAGCGCATCGGGCCGATCCTGCGCACCGGGTTGCTGATCAACGTCGGGCTAACCGGTGGCCTGGTGGTGTTGGGCTACTTGCTGTCCCATTGGTTGTTGGGGTTGTTCATCACCGATCAGGCCGCCCGCATGCAGGCCGAATACCTGTTGCAGATCATGCTGTGGAGCATGCTGGTGTTCGGGTTTCAAGCGGTGGTGGGTGGCATCATGCGGGCCAGCGGGACGGTGCTGATGCCGGTGGCGATCTCTATTTTCTGCATCCTCGGAATCGAACTGCCCGTGGCGTACATCTTCAGTGCGCGCTTCGGTCTTGAGGGTGTGTGGATGGCGTTCCCGGTGGCTTACCTGAGCATGTTGGTGCTGCAGACCGCCTATTACAAGCTGGTCTGGCAGCATCAGAAGATTCAACGGTTGGTGTGAGCGGCCGTTATCAGTGCGGATGGTCGTCTGCCGGGGTCCCAAAGGTCTCATCCATCTCGGGGCGGTCATAGTCCAGTAGATAACGCTGGTGTTTGCGATAGAGCTGCAAGAGCACTTCCCGGTTCGGGCCGACCACGTCCATGCCGCGGTCGTCGTAAGGGAATGCCATTACCCGCTGTTCCAGATTGAACAGGTAAATGGCGCAGCTCAGCTGTGGTTTGATGTGTCCGAAATCATGCGCCATGGCGCACCAGAGTAAACTTTGAAGTTGCGACAAGGGTGCGCGGAAAGCCACGCTCGACCAGCACTGAGGAACGTTCTCGTCAAACCACTCCTCTTGAGGTGCCGGCTCAACCCAATAGCATCGGTCCTTGGGGATCTTGATGCCCGCCGCTTTCAGCTCCGAGTAAAGGGGGCGGTAGGCAGAGGGCAGGGCGTCCGAGTACCCGCGAAGGCAAACCACCAGCGACCCCTCCTCGGGGAACAGGTCATCGCTTATCAATCGGGCTTTTTGCAGGGCCTGGAGGAACATTTCAATGGCCGTGCCCGACTCGGACAGCTCAAATCGCAAGCCTGCGGGGTAGGAGTAAAAAAGCGGTCTTGCAAATGCTTTCCCTTCAAAAATTTCTTCAATTTGATTCCTGAGACTCACTTCGACCTCTAAACACGGTTTTGAATGGTTGGGGCTGCATCGGTTCATAACAACACCCTATCGTTTTGAATCGGCCACTTGTTTCCAGTCAATAGCGAAGCGTGCCAGGTATTTGCGCAGGCGGTCGGCATCATTGGGTTGGGCTTTGGCCTGGCGGGACACGCCAAACAGTCGTCGCCCGGCATCGGACAGGCTGTCGGACTCGCGGCAGACGTCGATCACCGCCTTGAGTTGCAGGCGATCGAACAGGTCTATCTCGGCGTTGTCGCCCAGCAGTGAATCCAGGTCATCTTCCGGTTGTGTCAGGCCCCAGGCGTAGCGCAGTCGGTCGATTTCTTCCTGGGTCTGGGCTTCATCGATGCGGCCACTGTCTGCCAGAGTGGCCATGCGGGTGATCGAGGCCGACAGCTCGCGGAAGTTACCCAGCCACGCCGCTTCGCTGGAACTGGCGAAGGCCAGGTAACGGCGTCGCGCCTCCAGGTTGAAACGTACCAGTTGGCCGTGCTCGCGTGCATGGCGCTCCAGTTCGAAATCGATGTTCGGCTCGATGTCCTCGCGGCGTCCTGCGAGGCCCGGCAGGTCGAAGGTCCAGAGGTTGATGCGCGCATACAGGTCTTCGCGAAACAGACCTTCGGCGACGCGACTGCGCAGGTCGCGGTGAGTGCCGGCGATGATCAGGAAGTCGCTCTCCACCTCGGTGTCCGAGCCCAGGGGAAAGAAGCGCTTCTCTTCAATGGCCTTGAGCAGCATCGCCTGTTCGTCCGCGCCCAGTTCGCCGATTTCATCGAGAAACAGCATCCCGCCATCAGCTGCGCGCAGCAGCCCTTCGCGGGTGTTTTGTGCGCCGGTGAAGGCGCCTTTGATATGCCCGAACAACGTCGACATGGCGCCGTCGCCGCGCAAAGTGGCGCAGTTGACTTCGACGAATCGGCCCTGGATCTGATGCCGGCTGCGCTTGAGTTCATAGATGCGTCGCGCCAGAAACGACTTGCCGGCCCCGGTCGGCCCGATCAGTAGCATGGGCGCTCGCGAGCGCACGGCCACACGCTCGATCTGCTCGATGGAGCGGTTGAACGCAGCATTGAGCGTGGCGATCCCGGCTTTCAGAAAGGCCAGGCCTTCCAGGCGCTTGTGGGCAAAGCGCGAGGCGATGCGGTCGTAACGCGACAGGTCAAGATCGATCAGCGCGTGGGTGCCGGTGGCGCGCTCTTCTTCGTTGCTGCGTCGCGCGGGGGAGGTCTGAATCAGTCTTGCCGGCAGGTAGCGTGCTTCGGTGAGCAGGAACCAGCAGATCTGCGCGACGTGGGTGCCGGTGGTGATGTGGACCAGGTAATCCTCGTGTTCGGTGTCAAAGCGGTAGTCGGTGGTGAAGTCATGCAGCGCGCCGTACACCTCTTCGAAGTCCCAGGGGTTGCGCAGGGTCATGGGGTGCAGGCGTACGTCGGTTTCCGGTGAGACCTGGCGGATGTCTTCGCGAATCCGCCCGGCCAGGCTGATGTCCCGTGCGTCGACACCGTGAATCAGCTCCAGGCGGTTGATCAGCACATCTGGCTGCTGGCACAGGCCTACGCTTGGGCGCCAATGGCTCCAGCGATTGGCGCCCTTGCCGACGCGATCGAGGGTGGAGCCGATAAAACCGATGGCGACGGTGCGCTTGCCTTGCGTGTTTATACCTAAAGATAAAAAGCGATATCAAAGGATAGATAATTAACGAGCATTCTGTCTCGTCATGAATCTTTGAAAATCAAAAACTAAAAAATATCTATATAAATCAATAACATAAAAATAATTAAGTTCGAAAAATTAAACCTGGCACGTCGGCTGCAATACCTATTGCAACGAATGAGACAACAGAGCGAGACGCCACGATGGCCAACTTCAAGCTGTTCAACACACGAGAGGCAACACTGCCAGCCTGCGACACGCTGAACGCCGCCCAGGCGCCGGCCTATGCCTACACGGCCAAACACACGCTGGCCCAACTGGCTGTGACCGGTTGCCTGAACCAGACCTTTTACGCCTCAGCCGAAAGTCAGCTGGAGGATGTGTTGAAACGGGTGGCTGAACTCGACAGCGCTTATGTGGCCAAGGCCGCTCTGTATGCTCGTCAGAAGGGCCACATGAAGGACATGCCGGCACTGATGCTTGCGGCCTTGACGGCTCAGCGTTCGGCGTTGGTGCCACAGGTGTTCGAGCGGGTGGTGGACAGCGGCAAGATGTTGCGCAACTTCGTGCAGATCCTGCGCAGCGGTGTGACGGGCCGCAAGTCCCTCGGTTCGCAGCCCAAGCGTCTGGTGCAGAACTGGTTGAACAACGCCAGCGAGCGTCAGTTGTTGCAGGCCTCGGTCGGTAACCAGCCTTCGCTGGCCGATGTGGTGAAGATGGTTCACCCCAAGCCGAACGAAGCCTGGCGTGAAGCGTTTTTCGCCTGGTTGATCGGCAAACCGGTGGATGTGCAGGCCTTGCCTGAACTGACACGCTCGTTGCTGGCTTTTCGCAGTGGCGCCAGTCAGGACGTGCCACAGGTGCCGTTCCAACTGTTGAGTAACGAAACGCTGAGCAAGGAGCAATGGGCGGCGCAGGCATGCAGCATGGGATGGCAGGCGCTGCGCATGAACCTCAACACCCTGGCACGCCACGGTGCGTTCCTGGTACCGGGTTGCGCCGAGTTTGTCGCGGCACGGCTGGCGGATGCAGAAGCAGTCGCCAAGGCGCGGGTTTATCCTTATCAGTTGTTGGCGGCGTACCAGATGACGGGCAACGACGTGCCGCAAGTGGTGCGTGAGGCGTTGCAGGATGCGTTGGAGCTGTCATTGGCCAACGTGCCGATGTTGCAAGGTTCGGTGGTGGTATGCCCGGATGTCTCGGGCTCGATGCACAGCCCGGTGACCGGTTATCGCCAGGGCGCAACCAGTGCGGTCCGTTGCATCGATGTCGCGGCGCTGGTGGCTGCAGCAGTCTTGCGCAAGCAGCCGGCAGCCAAAGTGATGCCGTTTGAGGTGCAGGTGGTGAACATCCAGCTCAACCCTCGCGACAGCGTGATGAGCAATGCACAGAAACTGGCGGCCATCGGTGGTGGCGGGACCAACTGTTCGGCACCACTGGCGAAATTGGCGAATGCCAAGGCCAAGGTTGATACGCTGATCCTGGTCTCGGATAACGAATCCTGGATCGATGTGCGTCGCCATGGGGCGAGCGAAACGATGCGGCAATGGGAGCGAATCAAGCAGATCAACCCGCAGGCGCGGCTGGTGTGCATCGATATGCAGCCCGGCGCGACCACTCAGGCGCCGGACCGTGAGGACATTCTGAATGTCGGCGGCTTCAGCGACGCGGTGTTCAATGTGATCCAGCAGTTCACCGAGGGTACTTATGGGGCGCAGCATTGGGTGAAAGCGATCGAGGCGATGGAGCTTTGATCGGGAACGAATGAAGTAACGCGTCCGCCGCTGACACGGCGGGCGCCGCAAGAGTTGATGTTCACAGGTGCTGAATGCTGACGGGACTACATTTGAGACGTCTCATCGAACCCTTGTCAGCATGTGTGAAAGGCACGAATGCCAGTGGCTGTACATCTGAGACCGGCTATCAGCCGGTGCGCGGTAACGCGCAACAGTCACTTCTTTTGTCGTGCCACCTTTTATGCGGTTTTTGCGACGAATGCCGGTGGAACTACATTCCAGATTCGCGATGCAGGGTTCGATTCCCTGCCGGTCATCACTGAAAAGAGTGACCGTAGTTCAAAGGTCAGAATACGAAAGCTACGTTTCACCACACCCTTGTCGTCGCATCTTTTTGGCCCGCTTCGGTGGGCAGGCAGCGAATGCCACAGGTACTACATCGTGTCGCGGGTTCGACCCCCGCCCCGGTAACGGGTAGCTCAGTGGGTAGAGCAGTGTGCCTGTTCCTTTGTCGCTGTCAGCAGGCCTTGGCCTGCACTTTTTACGCTTTGCCCGGCGAATGCCGGTGGAACTACAGGACAACGTGGACGCGGGTTCGAATCCCGTCAGCCGAAAGGCTGTAGCTCAGCGGTAGAGCGCGATGCATGTTTCACCCTTTGTTGTCGCCGCAGGCTCAAGAACAACGCCGAATGATCGGCCATCAGAAAAGAACTGAAGTCATGCAAGAACAACCAACATTCCAACTGCTCGAAGTCGCCAACGGCAAGCCGATCAAGATGTGGACGCAAGGCGTTCCGGTCGAAAACGAAGCCAAACAGCAACTGATGAACACCGCGAAGATGCCATTCATCTTCAAGCACCTGGCGGTGATGCCTGATGTGCATCTGGGCAAGGGCTCGACCATCGGCAGCGTGATCCCGACCGTGGGCGCAATTATTCCGGCGGCCGTCGGGGTGGACATCGGTTGCGGCATGATCGCCGCGCGCACGTCGCTGACTGCCGCGGATCTGCCGGACAACCTGCATGGTCTGCGCAGTGCCATCGAGCGAGCCGTGCCTCATGGCCGCACGTTGAGTCGTGGTCGCCGGGACAAGGGAGCCTGGGACGATATCCCGCAGCAGGCTGACCAGGCCTGGGCGGCGCTCGATCCACGGTTCAAGGCGATCACGGACAAGTACCCGGCGCTGATCAACACCAACAACCGCAAGCACCTGGGCACGCTCGGCAGCGGTAACCACTTTATCGAGGTGTGCCTGGATGAGGCGAACCGGGTCTGGTTCATGCTCCACAGCGGGTCTCGCGGTGTCGGCAACGCCATCGGCAATCTGTTCATTCACCTGGCCCAGGCCGATATGCGTCAGCACATCGCCAACCTGCCGGACCGCGACCTGGCCTACTTCGAAGAAGGCAGCCGGCACTTTGATGACTACGTCGAAGCAGTGGGCTGGGCTCAGGACTTTGCCCGGCAGAACCGTGCGTTGATGATGCAGGCAGTGATTCAGGCGACGCGCCAGGTGATCAGCAAGCCGTTCGAGGTTGCCCTGGAAGCGGTGAACTGCCACCACAACTACGTGCAGAAAGAGCGGCATTTTGGTGAAGACGTGCTGGTCACCCGTAAAGGCGCGGTGTCAGCCAGGAAGGGTGAGCTGGGGATTATTCCAGGCTCCATGGGGGCCAAGAGTTTCATTGTGCGCGGGTTGGGTAACGAGCAATCGTTCTGCTCCTGCAGCCACGGTGCCGGCCGCACCATGAGCCGTACCAAGGCCAAAAGCATGTTCACCGTCGAAGACCAGATCCGCGCCACCGCCCACGTGGAGTGCCGCAAGGATGCAGCGGTGATCGATGAAATACCGATGGCCTATAAGGACATCGACCAAGTCATGCACGCCCAGCGCGAGCTGGTGGAAGTGCTGCACACCTTGCGTCAAGTGGTGTGTGTAAAGGGTTAGAACCATGAAATACATCAAGGCGCTGGAGCGTCTGCAAAGTGGTCCCTACCCACTGACAGACTATGAAATCGGGCAGATGGAGCGGCTACATTTTTCCTTGGAGTCCTCTGGTGATTGCAGTGGGTGGGTCGCGCTAAGCCGGTCCGGTAGCGGCTTCGTTCGAGAAATCGCGGTACGTGCGCTCTCGGTTTATGCATCGGTTGATGCCTTGGTCGCGTTGCTCGAACGGCTGAATGACTGGGTCCCCCAGGTGCGGCAGCAGGCTGTGATCAGCCTGGAAAGCTACCTGATACCCGAGCGCGTCGGCCTGCTTTTACAGGTGCTGGCTCCACTGATGTCGCTGGCCAACAAACAACGGGCTGATCACGGGGTAATGCTGGCCAGAGTTCGCGATGTAATGAAGGCGCCGCAGGCCCGTGGGGAGGTAGAGAAAGCCTTTATTGCCTGTCAGGGAAAGGTTGCACGGTTTCTCTTCAGGTTGTTGCTTGAAGGCGTCGTGGATCCTGTTGAACTTCTGAAGGTGGCACTGACTCATCGTGAAATGACGGTGCGACAGATGGCGGTCGAGGGTTGCGCTGCACTTCCCGCAGAACAGGCCGTTGTGTTGTTGGAACACGCCTTTGAATCGCCTGGTTCCAGCATTCGGGTCAAGGCACTGCGAGCATTGTTGACACGTGTCGAAGACCCGCGTGAGTACGTGCGAGTCGCTCTGCTGGATGTTTCTGCGGCCATGCGTTGCCTGGCCCGTTGGGCGGCGCCGCGCTGGCAGCTCGATTGCCGGGACGTGTTGTTGGCGAGGCTCGCCGGGCCGCTTCCCAGTACCAAGCGCGAATGGCTTGGGTTGATAGGACTGGCCAGGGAGCTGAATGAGCCGCAGGCGGACGCCCTGTTGCAGCAAGCGCTGGCAACACCGTTGGTGAATGTTCGAATACCGGCGCTTGAGGCCCTGGGTGAAAGAGGTTTGGTGCAGCAGATCAACGCACTGGATGATCCTTCGGACAAGGTGTTCAGGTGTGCGGTTGCCCTGCTTCGACAACAACCCTGGGCCAGCGTGGACGGGGCGCTGGAGGTTCGTTTGGACGCGCAGTGGCATGAGTTGCCGAGTCATCGCCGAATGGCGTTGCTGAGACTCAAACCGTATTGGCGTCAGGTGGAGTATCTGCTCCGGCGCCGTGACCAGGCGACTACCGATGTTGCCCATTGGCGTGAACGGATTGGCCGCTGGTGCGAGGCCGGGTACCCCTTGGTCGATCCGCAGACACCCAGGGCTCTTCGCGAAGTGCTGTTACAACGTTTACAAGTATTGGAAGGTGCCGGTGAATTGAGTCCGGGCACAATGAAGCGCCTGCGTTAAGGGCGATGGATTGAGAGCAGGGAGTTGCTGTTGGTGTTGAGCGTTATCGATGGAGTCCGCAACGGCGGCCCCTCAGCGCATTGATTGCCAGCACCACGGATTGAAAGGAAAGAGAACGATGGAATTAGAAGATCGCCACCCGCTGAGCAGCGCGATGCGTGAGCGGGTATTGGAAGCGCTGGAGCGCATAGGCACTACGCATAAGGATGGACATGAAACAGGATGTTATTGAACTGGACGGCGCTATCGGCGGCGGTCAGGTGTTACGCAGTGCGTTGAGCCTGTCGATGGTTACTGGACGGGCCTTGTGCATCAAGAATATTCGGGCCAGGCGCAGCCGCCCCGGGTTGCTGCGTCAGCACCTGACGGCCGTGCTGGCGGCGGCCCAGGTGTGCGGGGCAACCGTGCAGGGCGCCGAATTGGGCTCGCAGACCTTGTCGTTCACGCCGGGGCCGATTCGCGGTGGCGACTTCAGCTTTGCCATTGGCACTGCCGGCAGTTGCACGCTGGTGTTACAGACGTTGTTGCCGGCCTTGCTGCTGGCGCCCGAGGCCAGCCGAGTGAAGGTCTGCGGTGGCACCCACAATCCTTTGGCACCGCCCGCTGACTTTCTTGAGCTTGCCTGGCTGCCACAACTGCGGCGCATGGGGGCCAAGGTCGAGTTGCAGTTGTTGCGTCACGGCTTTGTGCCGGCCGGGGGCGGTGAGATTGAGGTGTTTGTTCAACCGTCACACCTTGCGCCGCTGCATCTGCTGGAGCGGGGGGCTTTGCTGGCACAGCGCGCCACGGCGCTGATCGCAGGAATCGCGCCGCATGTGGCCGAGCGTGAATTGCAGCAGGTCGGCAAACGGTTGGCGATGACGCAAGACTCATTGCAGCGAGTGGACCTCGACCAGGATCGCGGGCCGGGCAATGTTCTGCTGCTGGAGTTTGTCTGTGAGCACGTGACCGAGGTGTTCAGCGCATTCGGCCAGTCAGGCCGGCGTGCAGAAGCGGTGGCGGATCAAGCGATCAATCAGGCCAGGGACTGGCTTAACGGCGAGGCGGCGGTTGCCGAGCACCTGGCCGATCAACTGCTGTTGCCGATGGCGCTGGCAGGTGGCGGAAGTTTCACCACGCCGCGCATGACCGAGCACCTGCACAGCAACATCGCGGTGATCGAACGCTTTCTGCCAATCATCATCGATTGCCGGGAGGACGGGCCCGACAGGTTGAAGGTTGAGTGCCGTCCGTTGGCGTAATGAGTCGGGCTGACGTTATCTCAGCTGATTAATTGCGAGGTGTGTGCGTTGAAGGGGCAAAGGCATGTGCATGCCCCACTGCCGTGATGTACACCGTGCTGCCTTGTTCAGGGGCATTGATACCGGTACTGCGGACCAGCAACGAGCGGTTGGCCGCAACACCGTTGAGGGCGGAATCAGTCGCCGTCAGTTCCACCGTCAAGGTGCAGGTGTTGCCCCCAAAGTCCCGTTCAGTGACCACCCCGAAACACCCTTGTGTCGGTGCGTGACTTGCGTTCAGGCTGGAAACATGGAGCTGCTCGGGTCGCAACATGATCCGCGCTGCACCCTCAGGCGAACTGGCATTGACGTGGATGTGCCCCAGGTCGCAAGCGGCCCGGCCATCTTTGATCAACGCCGGAAGTATCACAGCGTCACCGAGGAAAAACGCCGTTTCTTCATCATGCGGTTGCAGGTACAGGTCCATGGGGGCACCGGCCTGTACCAGTTTTCCCTGGCGCATGACAGCCAATTGATCGGCAAAGGACAGCGCTTCCGCCTGATCGTGGGTCACCAGGATGGTGGTGACGCCAGCCTCGGTGAGCAACCTGGCGACCATTTTGCGCATCGAGGCTCTCAGGCCGGTGTCCAGCGCGGAAAAGGGTTCATCCAGCAGCATCAGCCTTGGGCGTTGTGCCAGGGCGCGGGCCAGGGCTACACGCTGTTGTTGGCCACCGGACAGTTCGTGGGGCCAGCGCTGGCCCATGGCGGGAGGCAGCGCAACCATGTCCATCAGTTCGGCAATCCGTTCTTGCTTCGAGGCGGCGTTGCCTGCAAGGCCGAAACCGATGTTGCCGGCCACCGTCATGTGCGGGAACAGCGCGCCGTCCTGCGGCACGTAGCCGATCAGCCGCTGGTGCGCCGGTACTTCGGTCGTGTTGTCGACCAGGGTCTGACCATTGAGTGTGATGCTGCCCGTGTCGGGCAATTCGAAGCCGGCGATCATCCGCAGCAGGGTGGTTTTGCCGGACCCCGAAGGACCGACAATCGCGGTACGGCTGCCGGTTGCGATGGACAGATGGATGTTTTCCAGTGCCCGCTGCGAACCAAAGGATTTGGAGATCGAGGTCAGTTCTAGAGCGTTCATCGGCCTGCCGTACGTTTGGATTGGTGATAAAGAAGACCGGTCAGCGGCAGCGAAAGCAGGATCATGATCAGTGCATAAGGCGCAGCGGCGGCATAGTCGATTTCGCTGGTCATCGCCCAGAACCCGGTGGCCAGTGTGCGTGTACCGTTGGGTGCGAGCAGCAGGGTGGCCGTCAGTTCATTGGTAATCGCCAGAAACACCAGTGCTGCGCCAGCGGCGGCACCCGGTGCGGCCAGACGCAGGGTGATCAGCCATAGTGCGCGGGCGGGTGAACGACCGAGGCTGCGGGCCATGTTTTCCAGCTCAACAGGGGCCTGGGCAATACCGGCCCGCAAACTGACCAGGGCCCTGGGCAAAAACATCAGCAGGTACGCCAGCAACACCGTCACGGTGGTCTGGTAAATGGGCCGGGCAAAATGGATGGTGATGGTCACCAAGGCCAGCGCCACGACGATGCCCGGCAATGAACTGGTGATGTAGTTGCAGCTTTCGAGCACGCGGGGCAGGCGTCCCGGTGAGCGGATCGACAGCCAGGCGATCGGGATGGCTGCGCACGTGGTGAGGGCTGCACCGGCCGCGCCCAACAACAACGTCTGCTGCAGCGCGGGTAGCAGTTCGTCGAGTTGCCAGACGTGCGTGCCGCCTGCAATCAGCCATTTACCCAGCGTGATCAGCGGTACTCCAAGCGCCAATACGCTGGTCATGACCATGAGCAGTTGTGCCACCCACTGCGCCTTGCGATTCAGGCGCACTGTTCGCTGCTCTCGGGCACTTCCAGAACCTACGCGCGCGTAACGCGCCTTGCCACGAGCGGCCGACTCAAGGGTCAGCATCGCCAGGCAGCACAGCGCAAGCACGCCGGCCAGCATTTGCGCGGCGGGGCCGTTGAAGGTGGACTTGAACTGGTCAAAGATCGCCGTGGTGAAGGTGTCGAAACGAATCATTGCGTACAGGCCATATTCGGCCAGAAGGTGCAGCCCGACGAGCAATGCACCGCCGCAGATTGCCAGTCGCAGTTGCGGCAACACCACTCGGAAGAATACGGCCCAGGGCTTGAGCCCCAGCGACTCGGCGACATCTTCGATGGCCGGATCAAGGCGCCGCAACGTGGCGGCTACCGGTAAATAGAGGAACGGGAAGTAGGCGATCACCGAGACCAGTACCCCGGCAAACAGCCCATGAATTGGCGGTACCAGGCTGACCCAGGCGTAGCTGTGAACGAAGGCGGGCACCGCCAGCGGCGCGGTTGCCAGCAATGACCAGGCCCGACGCCCCGGCAGGTTGGTGCGTTCGGTCAACCAGGCCAGCGCGACACCTAATGCGATGCACAGCGGTATTGTGATCAGCACCAGCAGCACGGTGTTGAGCATCAGTTCTGCAACCCGTGGCCGGAAGACCAGCGCAACGAGGGTCGACCATCCGGTCTGCACGGACACGCCAATCACGAACAGCAGCGGCAACAGCGCCAGCAGTGAAACCAGCACCGATAATCCGATCACCCACGTGCCACTGCGGCTCCCAAAGGAGCCGCGTGATCGCTTGCGCAGGTGAACTGGAGCCGCCGAAGCGACTCCCGCAATGGGTTCGGACATCAATTACAGCAGCCCGGCCTGAGTCATCAACTCGACAGCCTTCTTGCTGTTGAGTTTGGAGACATCGACCGCAGGCGCATCCAATTGTTGAAGCGGTACCAGTTTCGGGTTGGAGTCGGCGTTTGCACCCACAGCGTACTCGAACGAATTGCCGGTCTTGAGAATGCCCTGGCCTTCTTTGCCGGTGACCCATTTCAGGAACGCCTGGGCTTCATCCTGGTGTTTGCTGGACGCCAGCACGCCACCGCCGGAAAGGCTGACAAAGGCACCCGGGTCTTTGTGTTTGAAGTAATAGAGGGCCGTGTTCTTGCTGTTCTCACCGGTTTTGGACTGGTCGACAAAGCTGTAGTAGTGGTAGATCACGCCGCTGTCGATCTGGCCGGCATTGACGGCTTTGAGCACCGCGCTGTTACCCCGGTAGACGGAAGCATTGGTCTTCATCGCCTTGAGCCAGTCAAGGGTGGCGGCTTCACCTTTGAGTTCCAGTACGGCGGCAACGATGGCCTGGAAGTCGGCGCCCGCAGGCGAGGCGGCCCAGCGACCTTTCCAGCCTGGGGACGCCAGGTCGAGGAGGGACTTGGGCAGGTCGGCTTCGGTCAGCTTGCTTTTGTTGTAGACAAACACCGTGGAGCGCGCCGCGATGCCGACCCACTTGCCGTGAGCCGGACGATAGGCCGCGCCAACTTGCGCCAGAGTGGTCGGGGCAACCGGCGCGAACAGGCCGGCGTTGTCCACCAGCACCATGGCCGGCGAGTTTTCGGTCAGGAACACATCGGCAGGGGACGACACGCCTTCCTGCACGATCTGGTTGCCCATTTCGGTGTCATCACCATTGCGAACCGTGACCTTGATCCCTGTCTCACGAGTGAAACCTTCTACCCAGGCCTTGGTCAGGCTTTCGTGTTGCGCGTTGTAGACCACGATGCCGTCGGCACTGGGCGCCGCATAGGCCTGACCGGCGCTGACAAGCGCAGTGGCCAGCAGGGCCTTTTTGAGGAAAGAAGGGATACGAGTGATCATTCTGTCTGCAGCTCCTGGAGGGTTTTTGGCAACGGGTTCGCACCGCAAGCAGGCCCGCGCCTTAAGCGTAGACCAAGGCAATCAATGCGAATTGTTTGCATTCGAATTCTGCCGGGGAATTTAGAGCGGGGAATGAGAAAAAAACGTCAAATAAATGGTTAACGAATGTCATTTCCATTGGGCGAACGACAAGGCGCAAGTGCTCGTCCAGGTACTGCTTGAGCCGGGCGATGGCTGAATCGAAAACGTTTCGGTGACTGGCTGCGTTTTACCGCCAAAAGTAGCTCGCACCTGAAGTGTGTCCCCTGGCTGCATTGACAAGATCACTTTTGCAAATGAGACGGATTAGCAATCTTGTTTATTTGGTCAAACCAATCGATTAGACTCCGCCCCGCCGGGGCCTGACGGCCTTCAGCAGGATTAAAAAGACAATAAAGTAGGTCGCATGGGAGCGGGGCGTGAATTTCAAAAAAACTACAATGGCGTTGACGGTGGGGTCGGCATTCTGTCTGGCCAGCAGTGGGTATGCGGCAGAGGCGGCGACCACCCTGGAGATCGCACCGATCACTGTTACGGGCGAAAAAATCAGCCGTACGCTTGAGCAGACACAGTCCAGTGTCGTGGTCGTCACCCATGAGAAACTGCGTGAGCACGCTGACAAGGACCTGGTAGATGTATTTGCCCGTACGCCCGGTGTCTACAACCAGGCAGGCAATGAAAACTGGGGGATACGTGGCGTTCCGGTTTCCGGGTTCGATGACCAGGGCCCTGCGACGCTCAACGGTGCCGTTTCGGTGTACATCGACGGTGCGCAGCAACCCAACCGCGCCCTCACGCTCAGCCCTATTGGGCTCTGGGACGCGGAGCAGGTCGAGGTCTTTCTCGGCCCACAGTCAACCACCCAGGGTCGTAACTCGCTGGCCGGTGCTGTCGTTATCCAAACCCGGAATCCGACCTTCGAGCCGTCGCTGTCGGCGCAAACCAATGTGGGGAACTATGGCGAGCGCGGTGCGGCCATTGCAGGCGGCGGGTCAATCGTCGACGACAAGATCGCCGGGCGCATTGCCGTGGATTCTCAGGAGGGCGACGGTTACATCCGCAACGTCACGCTGAACGACGATGCCAACCCGCGCCGTACCAGCAATGTTCGCGGCAAATTGCTGATTCTGCCCAATGACGATGTGGATGTACTGCTGACTTACGCCCACGGCGAAAACCGTCAGGGTGACAATTCGGTGATGCGGTTGAATGACAAGGTGCGTTATTACAAGGTCGCGTCCAACACGGCGGCATTCGACAACCTCAAGCAGGACACCCTCAGCGCCAAAGTGGACTACCGCCTCAATGAGGCCTGGACCCTGACCAGCCTGACCGCCAACACCCGTTCCGACTACAGCGCCCGACTGGACTTCGACGAGACTGCCAACTCGAACGAAGTCATCCTGCGCAAACAGGACGGGGACCTGTTCAGCCAGGAGCTGCGCCTGGGTTACCAGTCCGATTCCGTACGCAGTTTCGTCGGTGCCTACTACGGTCACACGACCAACAACTTCCATGACCGCTTGATGTTCGATAACGAGCTCTTCGGGACCTCAAAGGGTGACACACGGATCGAAAACCAGGCGTTGTTCGGAGAAATCAACTGGACCTTCGCACCGCGCTGGACCTTGATTACCGGCCTGCGTTTCGACCACGAACAGAACGACACTGACATCAGCCAGGATGACTTCTCCAGTGCGGGCAAGGTCAGCAAGTCGTTCAATGCCGCACTGCCGAAAATCGGTATCGACTATGAGCTGGCGGCTGATCAGTACGTCGGCTTCATGGTGCAGAAGGGCTACCGTGGTGGCGGCGTCAACGTGCGTGCTGGTGGGGGGCACAAGGCCTACGATCCTGAATACACCACCAATTACGAGCTGTCCTATCGCGGTTCCTGGCAGGAGAAGAGCCTGCGTGCCCGGGCCAACATCTACTACACCGACTGGAAGGACCAGCAGGTCAGCATACTGAGCAGCGATAGACGTTTCGTCCAAGTCTTCAACGCCGGTCGCAGTGACATCAAGGGGTTGGAAGTCTTCGTCGAAAAAGACCTCGGCACCCAACTGACACTGACTGCCGGTGGCGCTTACACCGATGGCAAATACAAGAAATTCGTCACCGGCAACGGGCAGGACATGAGCGGCGAGTCGTTCCTGAATTCGCCCAAGTACAAACTTTCGGTGGGCGGCACTTATCGGTTCGAGAACGGGCTGACTTTCAATACCGATGTCACCTATCAGGACGGCAGCCCTTCGCAGTACGAATTCAATGCAGCTGGCAAGGTGATCGGGGAGCGTAACAGCGATGACCATGTGTTGGTCAACTTCAACACTGAATACAAAATCACCAAAAACGTTGCCGTGTCCGGCTTTGTGAAAAACGCGTTCGACAAGGAGTACGTCACCAACAACCGCAGTGGCGACACTATTGATGTGGGTGCCCCTCGCACCCTTGGCGTGGTGCTGCGTTACGACCTGTAAACCGTCTCGACGCGGGGAGTGCTCCCCGCGTCTGGTTTCAGTGCTGCGGGACACTTCAGACGATATCGTCGATCAGGATATGGCTCAGCTCCCTGGAACATTTCTCTATCCGGGCTTCAACTCGATAGACCTCTCGCAACATCCTCACCGTGATCACCTCTTCACTGGGGCCGCTGCCCTGAGTGGTGCCGTTGGCGATCACCAGCACCTGGTCGGCAAACCGCAGGGCCTGATTCAAGTCATGGATCGCGATAAACACAATGACTTGTCGACGCCGAGCAAGGGACTTCATGAAGTTCAGCACCTGCACCTGACGGTGCATATCCAGTGCGCTGGTTGGCTCGTCCATCAGCAGGATCTCCGGTTCGCGCACCAGGGTCTGGGCAATGGAGACCAGTTGTTGCTGGCCACCGCTGAGTTCACTCAGATTGCGTGACGACAGTGCGCTGATCCCCAGTGCATCGAGCACCTGATCCACCTGCTTGAGTTCATCATCCTGTACCACCCAGCCGGGGCTTTGCTGTTTACGCGCCAACAGCACCGATTCGTAAACCGTCAGCCTGGCACTGCCATTAAGGCCCTGAGGCATATAACAAATGCTGTCGGGGCCTTTTTTCGAGTGCTGCACGATCACCCGTCCGGGCCCTTCGAGCAGCCCGGCCATGCGTTTGAACAGGGTGGATTTGCCCGCTGCGTTCGGTCCTACCACCGCAATCACCTGGCCGGCGGTAAAGGTCCCGGTACTGATGCCTGACAGGATCGGGCGATTGTCGTAACGGGCGCCGATATTCTCTAGTTGAAGGGTCACCATGATTGTTTCTTCCCGCCCAGGATCAACGCGATGAAAAAGGGCACGCCGATCAGCGAGGTGACCACGCCGATGGGGAAGATCGCCCCGGGAATCAATGTCTTGCTGACCACCGAACTGGCGGAGAGGATCAGCGCGCCAGTCAGCAGGGACGCCGGTAGAAAGAAGCGCTGGTCTTCGCCGATCAGCATCCGGGCGATGTGCGGCCCCACCAGGCCGATGAAGCCGATGGTGCCGACGAACGCTACCGGAAATGAGGCAAGCAGGCTGACCATGATCAGCGTCTGAAATCGCAGGCGCCGCACGTTGATGCCGAAACTCGCGGCCTTGTCGTCGCCCAGGCGCAGGGCGGTCATGGCCCAGGCGCGGTGGGCGAAAATCGGCAGGGTGATCAGGATCACGGCGCAAATCACTGCGAGCTTGGGCCAGGTGGCTTTTGTCAGGCTGCCCATGGTCCAGAACACCACGGCGGCGACTGCCTGTTCGGTGGCGAAAAACTGCACCAGCGCGAGCAACGCATTGAAGGTGAACACTAGCGCAATGCCCAGCAAGACGATGGTTTGGGCCGTGACGCCACGGCGCAGGCTGAGGAAGTGGATCAGCAGGGCCGAGAGCATTGCCATGATGAACGCGTTGATCGGCACCATGTACTGCGCCGCCAGTGGAAACAGCGCCACCCCGAAGGCCAGGCCCAGGGCCGCGCCGAAACTGGCGGCGGCGGAAATGCCGAGGGTGAACGGACTGGCCAAAGGGTTGTTGAGGATGGTCTGCATCTGCGCGCCGGCCAGGGACAGCGCGGCGCCGACCGCCACCGCCATGAGGGCCACGGGCAGGCGGATCTCCCACATCACCACACGGACCTGAGCCGCCGCCGTGTCCGGTGACAACAATGCACTCAGCACTTCGCCCAAACGGTAGCGGGCCGGCCCCAGCGCCAGGTCGAGCAGCACGCTGAATATCAACAGCAACACCAGCGCCACCAGGACCAGGCGCTTTCGCAGCACGCGGTGACGGTAAATAGCGCTTTGGGCAATGTGTGTCGTATCCGGGGAGTTCATGGCGTGACCTGCGAGGGTTTCAGGCTGACGAAGTAACCCGGTTCGTAAGGCACGGGAAGGAAGCGTTGATGCAGTTCGCGAAATGCAGCTTCGGGATCAAGATCGGCGAACAGCGTGGGGTGAAACCACTTGGCCAGTTGCTGGATCGCCACGAACTGATAAGGGCTGTTGTAAAACTGATGCCAGATCGCGTGGAACTCATGTTCGTGCTGGGCCTTGATACCGCTGTAGGCCGCACGCCGGGTGTACCACTGCAATTTGCGCTGTGCTTCTTTCAGGTCGGCACCGGGGCCGAGGCCGACCCAGTGACCTGACGGCGCGAACGCCTCCCAATTGGCGCTGGTGACCACCACCTGATCGGGATTGGCGACAATTACCTGCTCGGGGTTCAATTGCCCGAAGGTGCCGGTAATGATGTGTTTGGCGATGTTGTCGCCGCCGGCCATGTCGACGAACCGGCCGAAGTTCTCATCGCCAAAACTCAGGCAGCAATCGTCGGTGTAGCCGCCAATACGTTCGATGAACACCTTCGGGCGTGGCGGTTGATTGGCGGCAATGACCTCGGTGACGCGACGAATCTGCTCGTTGCGAAATGCGATGAATGCTTCGGCCTGTTGCGGCTTGCCGAACAGTTGGCCGAACAGGCGCATGGTTGGCTCGGTGTTCTGCATCGGGTTGTTGCGAAAATCGACGTAAACCACGGGAATTCCCAGTGCGTCGAGCTTCTCGATGTAGCGGGCGTCTTCGGTGGCGTGTTGGGCCTCGATGTTGAGGATGATCACATCGGGTTGCTGGGAAATCGCTTGCTCGATATCGAACGTGCCATCCTCGAAGCCGCCAAATGCCGGGATCTTTGCGATGTCGGGAAATGCCCGCTGGTAAGCGTTGTAGGTGTCCGGGTCGGACTGGATCAAGTCCTTGCGCCAACCGACAATCCGCTCGATCGGGTTGTGCGTATCCAGCGCCGCGACCAGGTACAACTGACGACCTTCGCCCAGGATCACGCGCCTGACGGGCAGGTGAACCTTGACCTCACGGCCAAGCAGGTCGGTGACACGCGTCAGTGCAGGGTCGTTGTCTGCGCTGGCCGCGAGCACAGGGCGCGGACTGACGGAACAAAACAGTGCCGCACCAAGCAACCCACCGAACAACAGGGTTGCGAGCACGCGGCGATGCTGAGGGAAAAATGCCATGGCAAAGATCTCGGCCTGGGGCAGCGTGCGCAACGACTCACGCCGTTGCACAGGCTGAGGGGGGTCAGAAGTCGACGGTGGCCGACAGTTGCAGGGTGCGCGGCGAGCCTTGGGAGAAGGCGCCATACGAGGCGACTCCCGACCAGTACTCACGGTCAAACACGTTCTGCACGGTTGCGCGCAACGTGGTCGGCCGACCGTCGAGTGTGGTGGTGTAGCGCGCACCGGCATCGATGCGGGTCCAGGGGTCGAGTTCCTGGGTATTCGCCTGGTTGACGTATTGGCTGGCGGTATAGATGGCGCCGCTGGTCAGCGTCAGGCCTTCGATCCACGGCGTGTCCCACTCGGCCCACAGATTGGCCTGGGTGTCGGGCACGCCCACCGGTTTGTTGCCACGGTTAGCGGCCGTACCGCTTTTGGTCAGTTCGGCGTCGAGCAGGGTGATACCGCCGAGCAGGCGGGTGCCTTCGGCGATCTCACCAAACAGGTTCAATTCGACGCCGCGGTTACGTTGCTCGCCCTGGACCGAGAACACGCCATCGGCCAGTTCGCCGCTTGGCTTTTTGATCTGGAACAGGCTCAGCGTCGAGGTGAAAGTGCCGTAGTCGACCTTTACCCCGACTTCCTGTTGCCGTGAGATATATGGGGCAAAGATCTGCCCCGAGTTGGACGCCGTGGACGGGGCGACATCGCCTTTGCTCAGGCCTTCGATGTAGTTGTAGTAGAACGATACGTGGTCCCAGGGTTTGACCACCACGCCAAACAAAGGCGTTGTTGCGCTCTTGTCGTAGGAGGTGGTGACAGCACCGACCGTGTTGTAGTTGTCGGACTGAATATCTTGCTTGCGCAGGCCCAGGGTGACTTGCAGGCGTTCATCCAGCACCGACAGGGTGTCGGCCAGTGCCACGCCGGACAGTTGGGTTTCGGACACCTTCAACGCATCCGGGGTGGCGATGGAAGGTTTGGGGCGATCCACCGGATGATAGATGTTCGAGAGGATTGCCGGGCCGGACAGTATGCCTCTGGACAGTTCGTCGCGATAACGGGTGACTTGCAGGGTGGCGGCGTGGCTGACCGGTCCGGTGTCGAAACGGGCGCGTGCGCCGGCATCGACGGTGTAGCGTTTGACTTCGAATTTGTAATACCCCGGAATCGACGAGGTATCGCCTGCGCTGTTGAGAATGGTCGGGGTCTGGTCGGACAGTCGCGCCACGTCCGATTTACCGCCCCCGGCATGGGCAAACAGGGTTACGGCCTCGTTCAGGTCGTACTCGGTGCTCAGCAGCGCAGCCTTGTCGCGGGTTTCGGCCCAGCCCCAATCCTGGGTCACGTTCTTGCTGCCATGGGCGGCTGAAGGAACATCGACGCCACGGGCGATCAGGAATGGCCGCGAGGGCGCATCGAACTGTTCTTGCTGACTGATCAGATCCAGGCTGGTGCGCAGTCGCTCGCCCTGGTAGTCCAGGGAAATCGCGCCGATGTCGACGTCCCGCGATTGCTTGTCGATCGAGGTGTCACCTTGCTGGGTGCTGCCGTTGATGCGTACACCGAACTGGCGTTCATCACCGAAGCGCCGACTCAAGTCCAGGTGCCCGCCAACTTGTGAATCCGTGGCGTAGGTGGCGGTGAAGCGCGTCAGGTCTTCGTCCAGCGAACGCTTGGGGACGATGTTGATCACGCCGCCAACCCCGCTGTTGGGTGACATGCCGTAGAGCAAGGCGCCGGGGCCTTTGATCACTTCGACGCGTTCGGCATATTCGGTGAACACCCGATAATTGGGCGCCACACCGTAGACGCCGTCGAACGCCAGTTCCCCCAGATTGCCTTCGCCCACCGGGAACCCGCGAATGAAGAACGAATCAACGACACCCCCGGTCTGCCCGGTGGAGCGCACCGAGGAGTCGCGTTCCAGCACATCGGCGACAGTGACCGCCTGTTGGTCCTTGATCAGGGTGGCGGTGTAGTTGCTGACGTTGAATGGCACATCCATGACATCTTTGTTGCCCAGTAACCCAAGCCGCCCGCCACGGGCCACCTGACCTCCGCTGTAGACCGTCGGCAGGCTGTCGGGGCGGCCGTCGGTGCCGCTGACAGTGGTTTCGGAAAGGGTCAGGCCACCAGCCGTTTCGGCGGGGCGTTTGACCAGGGTGTAACTGCCGTCGGGGCGGGCCACCAGTTCCAGGCCGCTGCCAGCCAACAATTGGCTAACGGCTTCTTGCGCGGTGAAGCGTCCGGACAGCCCGGCGCTGGTCAGGCCGTCTGTCAGCGAGGGTTGAAATGACAGCGCGATGCCGGCGTCGATGGCAAACCCCGACAGTGTCGAACCCAGAGGGCCAGGTGCAATGTGGTAGGTGCGCGGGGCAACGGTATCCAGTTGTGCAGGCGCAGCCGCCCAACTGCAGGGGCTGGCGGCAGCTGTCAGGGCGAGACTAAGCAGTGCACGGCGCAGTGCCGGTTTGAGTGAGCGATCCGAAGGCAGGGGGCGAGCAACAGACATGGCGTGATGACTCTTTCGACAAGGTTGAGAAGTGCTTCCTTCCCTGGCCAGCCGAGATCGGAAAAAGTATCACCCCCGGACAGATTTATTTTGCGTGGGGTTCAAGCCGCCGAGAGCATTACCCAATAACCGTTCAAGTGCCCGGTCACCACCACCGGATAGGTTTGCACCAGCATCTTCAAGGTGCGCTCGGTATCGCTGATGGGAAAGGCACCGGAGATGCGCAGGTCGGCGATCGCCGGGTCGCAGCGCACGAACCCTTTGCGATAACGCCCCAGTTCACCCAGGAAGTCGACCAGGCGCAGGTTGTCGGCCATCAACATGCCCTGGGCCCAGGCGCCGATGGAGGCGCTTGCCGGGGACAGTGGTTCGAAGCGCTCGGTGGAAAAGTCCGTGCGCTGCCCCGCGTTGACGATCAGCGGGGCCTCGCGCCCTGCATTGGCCAGATCGACCCGCACGGCACCTTCCAGCACAGCCAGTTGGGTACGGGCGCCGTACTCGCGGACGGTAAATCGGGTGCCCAACGCCTGCATCCGGCCTTCACGGGTACTGACCAGAAAAGGTCGGGCACGGGGCGAGATGTCCGGTGCGGTCTGCACGAGGATTTCGCCTTGATGCAGCTGGATCAGGCGCTGGTCGGTGTCGAATCGCACGTCGATGGCCGTGTTGGTGTTCAGTGTGACCCGCGAGCCGTCGGCCAGGGTCAGGTCGCGACGCTCGCCGACCGCTGAGCGAACATCGGCTGTCCAGTGTTGCGACTCGAGTAGTTTCCAGCTCCCCCAACCGGTCGGGAGCAGCGCCAGCAACGTCGCGAGTTTTGCCACGGCGGCCCGACGGCTCGGGTTGCTGGGGCGATCCAGGGTCGACATTGCCAGTGTTGGCGGCAGCCCTCCCAATTTACCGAGCAACAATTGCGCCCGCGCCCAGGCGCGGTGCCGTTGCGGGCTGCTGGTGCGCCAGCGCTCCCATTCGGCTCTGTCCGCCTCGCTTACATTGCTTTCGCTCAAGCGCATCAGCCAGTCGGCGGCCTCGTCGAGGGCCCGCAGGTCGGCGTTCGGGTTGTGCGGGGCCGGCATCTATTCCACCAGCGCCAGGCATTGCAGGAATGCCTGTTTCATGTAGCGCTTGACGGTAATCAGCGAGACACCAAGTTGCCCGGCAATGTCCTCATACTTCATCCCGGCAATTTGTGACAACAGAAAGGTCCGCTTTACCGGGGCAGGAAGGGTGTCGAGCATGGCGTCTATCTCGTGCAGCGTTTCCAGGATCAGGTAACGCATTTCCGCCGAGGGGGTTTCTGGCTCGGGCATCAGCGCGAGGGCTTCGAGGTAGGCGCGTTCCAATGCCTTGCGCTGATACCAGTTGACGAGAATGCCCTTGGCTACGCAGCTCAAATAGGCGCGTGGTTCTTCGATGACCGCCACTCGGGAGGCGAGGATCCGGGTAAAGGTGTCGTGGGTCAGGTCCGCCGCATCCAGCGCGTTGCCCAGCTTTTTGCGCAGTCGCGCATACAACCAGCCGTGATGGCCGCTATAGAGGGCTTCGACAGTGCGCAGGTGGTGTGCATCGCTCATGGAGGGGTCGATTGTTTGTAATTGAGAAGTATTCCCAATGCTAGTGTAGAGCGAACCCACCGCGCAAGCGTTCAATCATCGGACGGTTGTAGGCCAGGCTGCACGACGCTCATCCGGTAGCGCAAGGCGACCAGCACCGCCAAAGCGACGGCGTACGCCAGGCAAACGAACAGATAGGTGTATTGCAGGCCAACGTGCTGGCTCAACAAACCGCCCACTGCGATACCGCCAATCGCGGCGAACTGCGCGGTACTTTGCGCCATGCCCAGCACACGGCCTTGTTCGCTGCTGTCGGCGGATCTGGAGATCAGGGCCATCAGCACCGGCGTGGTAGCTCCCAGCAAAACACCCCAAATGAAATAAGCACCGGCAAACAGTGCCGGGTTGCGGGTAATGGCTGTCAGCGCGGTCACTCCCACACATCCCCCCACAACCCAGGTCATGCGTTGTAAGGTCCGGGACGGTGAGCAGTGTTCGAAATACTTCGACCAGCGAGTCGCCGAGACGATAAACCCCAATGCCAGCAAGCCATAGCACAGGCCGACGAGCCCGTTGCTGACACCGAACAGGGTGCCTAGATAAAGTGAAAACGAGGTTTGCGGGAGCATTCGAGCCAGCAGCAGGATGCCCATGATGGTCAGCAGGGGAGCCAGGGCGCAGAGCGTTGAGCGACGGTGGGCGCTGCTCGATGCGTGCACATCCGGAGCTTTTTTCACGGTTGCCGGCACATCCGGAAGGGTCAGCGCCGCGACCACGGTACACAGCGCGCACAGCAGCGAGGCCGTGAAGTTGATCCAGAAAAACGTCGCGTAATCGAGGATCAGTCCACCCACCAATGCCCCCAGCACGGCTCCGACGTTGGTCGAAATCTGCAGTATCGCGAACAGTCGCGCGCGGCGGGCCGGTACTTCGATGCTGACCCCGTAGGCCTGGGCCGGTGCGATGTAGCCGGCGCAGGCTCCCTGCAGGAAGCGCAGCACCAGGATCGTCCAGACATCTGTCGCAAACGCCAGCCCGAGCTGGGTCAGCGACAGCCCCGCCAAGGCCCGGACCATCATCCATTTATGACCATAACGGTCGCCGATACGCCCCCAGAATGTGCTGGTCAGCATGATGCCCAGCATCGGGCCGATGTACACCGCAATGCTGGCAAAGCTGAACAGGCCGGGTGTTGAGGTCAGCTCGCGAAAGTGAACCGGCCAGAACGGGCCGCTCATTTCCATTGCGCCCATGGAGACCAACTGGATGGCAAACAACAGGTAAATCAGCAGTCTGATTCGCTCACCTTGAGCGGCACCGGCATGGGACATTGAACAGCCTCGGTCTGGTTATGCGGTATCAAGCCCGCAGCGGTGCTGGCGCCGGTTTCAATTCATGGCGTCGTAGGGCAGTAATACGGTATCGAGTGCGGCGTCGACGGGGAGGGTTGTGATGGCAACGACCGGGCAGACAATGGAGAACCAGCAGAAGATGGTGGCGTAGCCGTCATAGCCGGTGGCGCCTCGGGTGGTCAGCAATTCGATGTTGGACTGAGTGCCCTTGTAATAGTCGTAACCGGTGTACGAACTGCTGACTCGTGCGATGAATGTGCCGCAGCCGGACAGGGTAATGGCCGAGAGTATCAGAAGGGAGCTGAGCGCTTTGATGATGCCGTTCCTTAGCGTGTTGAGGGCGCGCAGTTTCTCATCGGGGCAGGCCAAATGCTACTGACCCGCGTTCAGGGCCGGGAGTAGTGGCGGGCCCTGGCCGTCGACCAGCACCCGCTGCGTCGAGGTACGTCAGCTCACTGCTCGGCCTCGCAGTTGATCATCCACGGCACGCCAAAGCGGTCCACCAGCATGCCGAAACGTACGGCCCAGAAGGTTGCTTCCAGCGGCATTTGCACCGTGCCCCGGTCTGCCAGTGCGGTGAAGATTCGCTCTGCCTCGGCAATGCGGGTGACGTTCAGTGACACCGAGCAGCCGCTGATGCCGTTGTAGGGGCGCTCGGGTGTCGTGTCCGAGCCCATGAGCACCTGGTCTCCTACGAGCAGGCGGACATGGATGATTCGGTCCCGGCAGCCTTCCGGGACGTGGTCGCGGGCAGGTGTTTCGCCGAAGGTCAGTATGGCTTCGATGGTGCCGTGCAGGCACTGTGCGTAGAAGGTGAACGCCTCTTTGCAATCACCGTTGAAGATCAGGTAGGGATTGATTTTCATGGTTGACTCCAGGAACGCCGGGATCAGGGTTTACGCTCCATGACGGGTGAAGGATTGCGCGATGTGTTGCTCTGGTCCGCCACGGCGGAGCGTCCATTCAGTATTGCTGGCCTCGGCCAGAGAGCCGCTACCGTTTATCCCGTGCGAGGGGCGCGCGCCGGGCGCCCCTCGCGGTTATCGCCTGCACTACAGCGTGTTTTGCGGTAACCCCAGCAACCCCTTGAGGGTATTCATGATGGCGAGTTGCCGGGCGCGATCGGCCTGATGCAGGGCTTCTTTTTCGCCCACATCGGCGGCGCAGTGGGGGCAGACCACTTCGTGTTCATGGATGTATTGCAGGCAGCCACGGCATAGCGCCAATTGCGTGGGCAGGCGTCCTTCGTCGGGAGAGGATTGGCCCTGGTTCAGCCAGGCCAGTTTGATCACTTGCCCGCTGTCACTGACACTCGTGACCTTCTCACCGGTGTCGATACGTTCGGTGATCAGGTCGAAACGCCCGACGGCGAAGGAGGCAGGCGCTGCGTCCTCCAGTTTGAGGATGCGCTCGCGCAGCCCCTGTTTTTGCAGGTCCAGCGCCCGGTAATGGCAGTACGGATTATTACCAGGCTTGCCGAGCAGGGAGTGAGAGGTCCAGGTGCAGCCCCCTCGGCAAACATCGTTGTAATAACAACTGCGGCAGTAACCCCAGAGGTCATCGACGCCGCGCAGGCGACCAAAATGCATGCCTTCGCTGTAGTGCCAGATGTCGTGCAGGCTCATGTTGCGCACGTTGCCACCGGAGAAACCGACGGTCGCCAATGACGGGCAGCCTTTCACCGTGCCGTCGGCTTCAAGCGCCAGCACGGTTTGCCCGGCCGCGCAGCCGGTCCAGTGCACGCGTTCGTCACCGAAACCACGCCACATGTGTTCATAAGGGCCGTAGTAGCCGATGTTGTTGCCCACGTTCATCAGCAATCCGCGCTCAAGACCCTCGCGATAGAGGCGAGCAAGCAAGGGCATCACTTCCAGCAATTGGTAGGGTTGCAGCAGCAGTTCCGGGTGATCCACGGCATTGCCCATGGCAACGGTCAGCTGGATCTGCCAGTGCGTGGCCCCGACGTCGATGATCACTTCCATCAGCGCCGGCAAGTCGGCCAGGGTCGCGGCGCCAATCTGCGTGTTGACGCTGATGGCCAGCCCGGCCTGTTTGGCGCGCCGCAGGGTGTCCACGGCCTTGTCGAACGAGCCGGGAACGTTGCGCACCGCGTCATGCATCGGGGCCAGGCCGTCGAGCGAAACCCCCACGCCATTGAGCCCGGCGTCCACGGCAGCCTGCATCTTGGCGGGTGTCAGGTTGCGTCCGCCGGTCTGGATCGCGCAGTACATGCCGTGGTCATGGATGGCCTGGATGAGTCGGGTCCAGTCCTTGCGCAAATAGGCTTCACCACCGATCAGGGTGATTTCGCGGGTACCGAGGGCCGCCAGTGAATTGATCACTTCCAGGCATTCCTGGGTACTCAACTCGTCGGGTCGTCGATGGCCGGCGCGTGAGCCGCAGTGCAGGCATTTGAGGTCGCAGGCCAGGGTGATTTCCCAGACCACGTGAACGGGGACGTAGCGTTTGAGGTCGTTTTCACTGAGGTAGCGAGCGGGGAGACTGTCTGACATGGGAAATCCTTGCGCGCAGGCTGGGCGCGGCACCAATCCATGGAATGTGTGCGCCGTTCCAGGCATCGAGGGCGCAATCGGATTGACCTCGGGTATTGAGAACCCGGGCCGGGCCGTGAGTGGTGTGGCCGAGCCCGGGTCTGACGGGCTAGCGAGCTTCCAGACGGGCGATTTCTGCGTGCAACTGCTCCAGCGCGTTGCGCAAGGCACCGCTGTGGGCCAATTGCTGTTCACCCTGGCTCACCACGGCTTTGAGTTGCGCCAGGTCACCGCTGGCTTGCGCTTGCTGTACCGCGACGGCGTAGAGCGGCACGTGAGGATGGTACGGGTGCTCCGGGTGTTCCGGGTGCAGGGCCGGGGCCTGGCTGACAGCTGCGTGCTTCACGGCAGTCCAGTGGTCCTGATCGTAGTACTTGTAGCTGGCATAACCGCTGGCCCAGTCGGCGCCTAAAATGCCCCGCAGGTCAAAGGTCTGGGCGATTTGGCTGTAAGGGCCGCTTGGGCTGCCATCCAGGGTGAGGATGATGTGGTTTTCCGCCTCGGGGATCAGTTTGGCCTCGGAGTAGCTACCCCAGACCCGGGCACGGAAGTTGAGGGGTGGGTAGGTGCTTTGAAAAATGCTGGCTACACCGCTGACTTTCTTGTTGACGGTGTCCACCAGCAGATCCAGGGTTAAAACCGGTGCGCCGAGTAGCGAGTTGGTAACGTTGAGGCGCGTGTGAAAAAGTCCAATTGACATGGTGCAACTCCCTTAATTGTATTCAGGACAAGCCAGGCACGTTCAGTTGCCGGTCAGCGGCGTTCCTGCCTGCTGATTTCTGCCTTGGCCGCCTCAAGCGCACTTTGCAACTGTGGTTGCTGGTCCAGCTGTTGTTTGGCAAGGCCCGCCAGGCTTTTCATCTGGGCCAGGTCGCCGCTGGCAATGGCACTCTGAATCGGGGCGGCGTACAGCGGCATCATCGGCGAATACGCCGGAATCACCGGGCCGGGTTCCAAAGGCAGTGAATGGGCGTAGGAGGGCACGGACTCGACGAGATGGGCGGGAGCATTGACCTTGACCCACCGCTGACCATTGAAGTACTCGTAGTTGGCGACGCCTTCTTTCCAGTCGCTACCGACCACCAGATGCAACTTGAAATTCACGATAGAGTTCGAGCCTGTGCCGCCCTGGTTACCTTGCGCGGTGATCAGGATTTTGCTGACACCGGGTTTCATGACGGTCAGGTAGGTGTATTCACCCCAGACATCGGAATGCACATCCAGTGGCGGGTTGGTTGCCTGAGTGATAGCAGCAGTGCCGCTTACCGTTTGCTCGGGTGTGAAAACCAAAAGATTGAGTGCCAGGTTTTGCGCGCCTGCCGCCGAAGTGCCAATCCGATAGCAGAGCGGGAACAAACCGACAGCGTGTTGATGAGAACCAGACATAATTGCCTCCATTGCAATAGAAAGTGGACACAGCGTTAGTGCTTTTCCAAACGAGCGACTTCCGCTGACAACTTCTCGTAAGCAGCTTTTAGTTCTTTGGGTTCCGAGGGGGACGATTCGCGCTGTTTCAGCAGGGTTCTCATTTGCGACAGGTCGCCTGCCGAAATCGCGCTTTGAATAGCAGTCCCATAAGGGGGCATGGTGTGACGGGGCGTATTGCTCATGACGTTCCCTTCCGTGGTATGAAAAAAAACGCTGCTTGAGTTAGCAGTTCATGGAGTTAAGCAGCCGTCAATAATTATGCAATGCAGGGTGGTCAAATAACTTTAAGTGGGTTGTTAGTTGTCTGGCTATTAATTGCGGTTTGTTTTTAGTGGGTGCTTTTATAGTGTGTTTGGCTATTATGGTTTATGGGGTAAGCCCGTTCTTCATAAGAAAGTAGTGCCGTTATAGCTAATGGGGTTTGCGGGGGGGAGTATTGTGTGATTTTTATCTGTAAAGTCACCGGCGGCTGTAACACTATAAGCGGTGAAAACAGAGGTGGTCCGTACTTCCTGTCCGTCATATTGGGAGCAACCTGATGAGCGATACACCGACGATTGTATTGGTACATGGTTTTTGGGGCGGGGCTGCGCACTGGAGCAGGGTGATCGGCGAACTGGTACGGATGGGGCACAGGTCCATTCGTGCGGTGGAGTTGCCGTTGACCTCGCTGGCAGACGACGCAGAACGCACGCGCAAGATGATTGCCCAGCAACAAGGCCCGGTGCTGCTGGTCGGGCACTCGTATGGCGGCGCGGTGATTACCGAGGCGGGTGACCAGCCCAATGTGTAGTGGGGCTGGTGTACATCGCTGCATTTGCCCCGGACGCCGGAGAGAGCCCTGGCGGGATCACGCAGGAGAGTCTGCCGGCAGCGGCAGCCAATCTGGTACCGGACAGCGACGGTTACCTGTGGGTCAAGCCTGAGCTGTATCACACAAGCTTCTGCCAGGATCTGCCCGAGGCCGAGGGGCTGGTGATGGGCATCACCCAGAAAGCACCGCTGGCCAGTACCTTTGGCGACACGATCAGCAACCCGGCCTGGAAGAAGAAACCCTCGTGGTATCAGATCTCCAGCGAGGACCGGATGATTGCACCGCAAAATCAGCAGCGGATGTCTGCGCGGTTGAACGCCAGAAAGGTCATTACGTTGACGGCGAGCCATGCCTCGCTCGCGTCGAAAGCGCCCGAGGTGGCCGCCCTCATTGATGAAGCGGCCAGGGAGTCAGTGAAGAAGTAACGCGCAGGTATCAATCAGGCCCGGCCTTGCGCCGGGCCTGATCGTTTTTGGATATCGGCCGTTAACCAGGCACCAGAGTGGTGGGTAACGCATTGGCACCAATGCACAACGTCAACTGGCGCCCGTCCTTGTCGTGGGCGCAGTCGGGCAAGGGCTCGCGCAACGCGAGGTACAAGGGCAAGCCCAAGAACAGCGCGATGAACACGCTCGCGACGGCTGTCTTCAACTGCACGATAAGGCGAACCTGCGAAGGCGGTTTCTTGCGCTTGGGGATAAATATGACGCTGAGAAGCAACATTGCCCCCAGCAGTATGTCGCGACTGATGTCCTCGGGCGTTGGCGAGAGCAGCAAATTCCCCAGCGCATTGTCCGGGTAGTTGAAGTACCACCAGGTGCCCATGACCACCGGAAAGACGCCGGCCGCTATCCACGCAAGCCGATAGCCCGGCAGCCGCAGCACGATCGCCAGCAGCAGCCCGGTGGAGGCGGTTACCCAGCGGATGAGATCCACTAGAAAATCGAAGCCCCCGGCAAACATGATACCGCCAGCGTTCGTCGGTTTTATCAGTTGCCAACTAGAGTATCCGAGGTTGGCGATGATCCCGCCTATCGCTGTCAGACTCAGCGCGTAGTACAGCCATATCCATCCTGAAACCTTGGTGCGAAGCATAGTGTGGGTCTTCCGTGAGGGGGAAAAACGTTGATCCGACAGGCTCAGGGCTGCTCGGCGGGAGGGGTTTGCGCAGGCTCGGCCATTCGACGCAACTGGACCCCGGAGCGTCGAGAGTGGGTCGTGATGGTCTTCCCGGCCCCCCGGAGTTCACTGGAGGTGCTGACGCTACGGTTGAGGTTGAAATCAGCCATCTCCATCCAGTCGCTCAACGTTGCCGAGTAGGAAAAACCGTAATAGTGCTCACCATCCTGGCGTCCTTCGCGGGTGTGATAGCGGACGGTGGCGCGGGCTGAGTCCATGACCCCAGTGGCATCAAACGCCATTGGGCGCCTCTCGCCCTTGAGGGGGCAGGTGCCTTGCCAGTTCGCGGTGTTACCGACCAGGCGTTGCTCACGGCCGGGAAACAACAGGCAGAACATCAACTCGGCGTCTTGGGGGGTAAGGACATCGAGCAGTTCGGCGACGTATTGCTCGCGGTCCGCGCGTTTGTCTTTTTTCAGTTTTTTCAGCGACGGGTCCAACTGCTCCAGGCGCGGGTAGTTCTGCAGGCTGTCGAAACTTCCATCGGGTTTGAGGCGAATCTGGAAGGGCTGCCGGGTCAACGTCTTGAGCACATTCAGTGTGTCGTTGAGCGGGTGGTCGGGAGACTTCAGCCCGGGATGAACGAGCTGGAGTTCCAGGTCGGCGGTGTCGTCCATTTCGGCAACCGGATCGCGGGTGTCCAGCGTGAACATCAAGGGCCCGACTGCCTCTGAGATCACGATGTAGGGGATTCTACCTTCCAGCATCCACTGGCCGTCCGGCAGGTGTTGGGCCGTGAGTGTCAGGCCAAAGTCCATCGCGCCTTCCTTGGCGAACTGACCACCATAAGGGCCCATTTTCGTTTCGCGCAATTGCGATACCTCGGCCCTATACTCGACAGTCGAGCCGTCCTTGCCGGTTTTTGGAAACTCGACGACAGGCGGTTCAATCGGGGCAGGCGGGGCCGAAGGTGGTTCTTCACAGCCACTCAGCAAGGCCAGAAGCGCGCCCGTCAGGGCCAGTTGCCCGAGGCGGGTCATACGAGGGGATTTCACTGATGTCGATCCTTGTTCAGAAAAACGGATTGCGTGCTGTACCGGGTGCGATCCATCAAGCGGTCTGCGGGAGAGGGCGCTTTTTGCGTACCGGGGAAATCAAGTCGAGCCGCCGTTCAATGCAGGGGCTTGCGACTGAAAGGCCTGATGAACGGGTTTTTTGAGGGCGCGTAGCATGAAGGGAATTACTCCCTTGCTCAACCGGAGATGTGGGCGGGAGGCGATTCAGAGGTCTTGAGTCGCCCACTCCCTTGGCGTTTGACGAGGGGTTACTGCGCTGCCGATTCCGACGTCGCAGGCACCCTGAGCACTGCGCTGTAAGCCACCCGGGATACCCCGGCCAGACGTCTTTCAAGCAGGGCGCTGAGGGACTCGCCGTGGTTCAGATAGGCATCCCCGAAGTCCTCGCCCAGGTTGTTGGGGTGGGCGACGATCTCCAGCAAACCGTCGGTCGGCGGCGCGGCATTACGCAGGTCAACCGGGGTGCAGACGTAGTCGGCGGTGGCGCCGGCGAGGCTGCGCAGTCGACGATTGAGCAAGGTTTTGAACAGGCGTTTGGGTACGCTGAGGTTTTGCCCCAGGTTGCGCGCCAAACGCACCGGCACGCCTTGCCGGGCGGCAAAACGGGCGACAATCTCACCAATGGGCCAGATGTTGTGGACGTGTTGGTGCGAGTCCAGGTGACTGGGGCGCAGGCCATGATCCAGGCAATGCTGCCACTGCGCCTGAAGTTCCTGTCGCACCGCCTCGCTGTCGGCGCGGCTGAGCCAGAGGCGGTGGCGGGGCAGGTTCAAGTCGAATTCGCCTTCGTTGTTGCAGAAGGTCCGGCGTTGCACGATTGCCTGGCTGAGCGGCCGGCCATAGGTGAGGTTGAAATGCAGGCCCACTCGCCCTTTGAGCAACGGCTGTTGTGCCAGCGTACAGGCCGCTTCGAACGCCGGCATGTTGGCCATGGCGGTGGCGGAACTGATGACCCCGGCCTGAAACGCCCGCAGGATCACGGCGTTTTCGCTGGGGCTAAGGCCGAAGTCGTCAGCGTTGACTATGACGTGGTGAGGCATGTTCGTCCTCCTGCCGGGAAATGGATGGTGCGCTTGGGGCATCGGCCACGGGCGCCACGGTTGCCGGTTTTCCCGGGGGGCGGGTGCGCCATCGTTGCAGTCGCGGTTTGAGGTGATGCCAGAGCCGCAAGGCCAACCCTAGAAACAGGCCGTCGGGGCGCCACGAATAGAAACTCCAGCGCCAGTGTTCGAACTGGCCGGTCATGCGTTCATGCAGTTGATGGCTTGAGTTTTCCAGGCTGACCCGTGAGGCGTCGATCCATCGCCAGTGCTCTTCAAGCCCCCAGCGGATCCACTCTTCGAGCAACACCCGGCCGCTGCCCAGGTCGGCGTACTGCGGCAAAAACGCCAGGTTGTAGTCATAGAGCCGACCCTGCTCCAGCAGCCCGAGGCGATAGCTGATGCAACGCCCGTCGAGTTCCAGCACCACCACCCGCACCAGGTTTCGGTCCGCGAGGGCGGTGAAGGCTTCTTCGATCCATCGTCGGTGGCGGGCCTCAGAAAAGATCCCGACGCCTTCATCGCCTTTCCAACTGACCGCTTCAACCTCGCCCAACGTATGCAGCAGCGGCCCCATGGTTGTCGCATCCGGTGTCAGGCGTTTGACTTGCGCACCGCACGCGGCAATACGCTTGCGTGCGCGGCGCAGTTTGTAGCGCGGATCACCGCTGACCTCCTGATGGTCGCTGTCGCTGATCAGGTGCACAGGCACCCGACAGCTGAGGCGTCGTTCGCCGGTCGAGCTGAGGGGCATCCATTGGGCCAAGGTGCTTTCTTCACCGGTGGGTTCCGACAGTTCGTTGAGTTGCAACAGCGCGTGGGGCATGTGCCGACGGATCTCCCCCAGGGCCTGGCGGGTGTGCGCCGCGTCCAGCGTACTGAGCAGTGCAATGCGATCGGCCAAGGGGTAACCGAGGTGGTGCAACACGCGAAACGCCAGCCCGGCGAAGCGCTCGCGGGACGCCACCAGTGGCAGGCACAGGCTCAATCGCTCGCCCTCCCAGGCCAGCAACACCTGCAAGCGTTGGTCCCCGGTCAGCGCATGTTCGGCCGCGCAGAGCCAGGCCAATGAGTTGAACGGCGTGTGCTCTGTCACGTCCAGGCGCAAGGCCTCGTAGGCGTTCGCCGGGAAATCCCCGGTGCACAGCGATGCCCGCCATTCAAATCGCACGGCCATGACGATCAGGCCGCCGGTGCGGTGACAGGTGGCTGCGCAGGTTTGCGCAATCCGTCCAGCCGCGATCCGCTGTAGCGGGTTTCGCGGTAGAAGCGCCAGCGTCCGAATAGCCCGTATACGTTCATGATCCGTCCTTGCTCCTGATAGCCCATGCGGATGTGCAGTTTGAGGGCCGGGATGTTGTGAAACTCACAGACATCCACCACTTTGTTGCAGCCTTGTTCCTGCATGGCTTTCCACAGGTTGAGCTGCAAATCCACCGACAACGTGGTGCCCCAGTAGGCACGTGTCAGCTCGCCGCCGAATTCGAAGAACTCGCCAGCCTTCACCGGGAACCAGCAGCCGTAGTAATGACGGTCGTGATAGTTGCGTGCGCTGCCCCAGATGAACGCCGCCGCATCCCCTTGATCGTCCAGGTACATGTGCCCGGTGTGACCTTCGGCGGCCAGTTCGCGCATGGTTTCAATGCGATCGCCAAAGTACTTGCCGAACGCCTCGACGTTGCTCGTGGTGATGGTTTCCAGGCGCAGCGGCGGGTAGGGCTTGAGGTTATGCGGCGGCACCGGGCTGACCAGGTCGCGCTCCATCCAGAGCAATTCCCAGTGGAAAAACACATAGCGCTTCCACAGTGTGTTGAAAGTTGCACGCAGGCCTTTTTGCTTGACGTGCTCATTGAGTTTCTGCAATGCGCTCATGGTGCCTCCTGATGGGGCAGGTCGCTGAAAGAGCAGCTACACCGGATTCACGCAAGGCGTGGCCAGCGGACTGCAAGACAAGGCGTTCGGTGGAGCGTTTCATATGGCGCTCCAGCTCAGGGCAAACAGGGTTTCGCCGGGCAGTTCAAAACTCAGTTGGCCCTGCTGACAGTGAAAGGTGGCGGGCCGGCTGCGACTGTCGGCGCCGAAATACACCAGTGTGCCTTTACCCGGTTGGCACGCGGCATCGCCGCCGCTGAGGCTGACGTGTTGCAGGCGCGTGCCTTTGTTCACCCCCAGCAGGCTGCGTTGCTGGAGCGTCGACATGGCCAGCACATCGACCTCGAATGCGTCGTTGTCCAGGCGCAGAACCTTGTCCAGCCAGTGCTGCTGAATGAACTGCTGGGCCAGCCCGACAGGCTTGAGCTCGAAGTGGTTCTCGCCCAGCACCCGCAGCATGCCTTTGGGGTATTCGGTTTCGTCGGCTGCCTGGAACCAGTTGAGCATGTCCAGCAGGCCGTCCTGGGCCGAGTTGATGGCCACCGACGCCCACCACAATGAGGCGAAATGGGTTTCCTGATCGTAGGGGCTCAGGCTCGAACCGCTGGAGATATTGGTCTGGTCCAGCAACAACGCCTTGCGCGGCCGGCCTTGCGAATCGAGGCCGACCAGCTCGGCGGCGCGGCGCACACTGTCGCGGTAGACCCGGGTGGCGAGCAGGTCGCGGATCATCCAGTCGTGCCAGGCCAGGGCATCGATGCTGTCACCGGACTCGGCCAGCAACCGCTTCGCCCATTCCAGACCGCGTTTGTCTGACGCGTTATCGGCCAATGGGCCGTTGATCAGCCGAGAACTGGCCGGCATGGCGATGCGTACGCCGGCCTTGAAGTTGGCGGGGTTGCTGCGCACTTGACGCGCCATGCTGGTGAAGAGGCTACGGTACTGGGCGAAGTCCGGGTAATTGAGGTTCGGCTCATCGGCGAAGGCGATGTAATGCAAGCCCTTGCCGCCCAGGGCACGGGTGCCGGCGAGCCAGGCATCGAGGCCGGCGTTGCTCATGGCGTCGGCGTGCAGGTCGGACTTGCGCTGGGTGCCGGCCAGCAGGGTGATGTCCTGAGTGATGCCGAAACGGTCTTGATAGAGCTGACGGAAACGGTCTTCGTAGTGTGGCTCCCTGGCCGTCACGTCGACAAAACTGTAATAACTCCCGGCCTTGGGCTTAAGGGCATCGAGCACCGGGAAACTGGTGGGCGGCGGCAGCACGTAGGGCAGGGCGAGGCCCAGGTCCGGGGTGTTGCCCTTGACCTCGTTGTGCAGGGTGAGCCGGGTCTGGCCGTCGTCCTGGCGCAAGGGCTTGAGTTGTTGCGGCGTTTGCGCGAACAGATTCGCGGTGCCGTCGAGCCAGAACGCCACTTTGCCGTTGCCTTGCAGGCGCAGGCGCCAGACTTGCTCGACCGCGTCGCTGGGCAGCACCAGTTGATCGAATTGCCAGTAACCGCGATAAGGCTTGAGCGTCAGGCTGAGTGATTTTCCATCGGCCACGCGCTGCGCTTGCAGGGTGCCGACGCCGCCATGGAATTTGCCGGCGAGCACCGCGTGTTCGCCGGGGGCAATCTTGAAATAGAGCTCGTCACCGTCGTGGGTTTCAGCACTGAAGTGAACCTTGGCGGGTGCGAACAGCGCGACGGTTTGCTCATCGTGTTCCACCCGATAGCGGCGGAAGCTGTAGCCGGGAATCTCCAGCCGATAGCTGGCGGCGCTGGGCGCCAATGGCCAGCTCTGGCTACCTCGGGTTTCATCGGCACTGATCTGCCGTTCGCCTTGCAATGTGCCCTGACCGTCGAGCAGGTACAGGTGTTCTTCGTTGGCGTCGGCTTGCCACGCCGGCACCCAGCTCACCGTCAGGGTGTCGGCGCGACTCGGTTGCAGGTAGAGGCTGCCATCGCGAATCTCGGCCCAGCGCATCGGCGCGGCGTGAACGCTCAGCCCCAGGCTGGCAGTCAGGCTGAACGTCAACAGCCGCGCCAGGCTGTTCATGCCGATTTCCGTGCGAGCATCTGGCGCACCGGGGCCAGGTCGCTGGGCAGGACAATCAGGGTTTGCCAGACCGATACACCGCTGAGTCGGCAATACAACACCAACAACGCGACAGTCACCGCCAGGTAGGCAACGGACGAGGCCGCCGCTGCGCCGACGATGCCATAGGGAGGGATCAGCAGCAGGTTCAGCGCCAGGTTGAGCAGCGCCCCCAGGCCCATCAGCAAGGAAATGCTGCCGGGCCGGTTTTTGCCCAGCAGGTCCAGGCGCAGAATGCTCGCGTAGCACAGCCCCAACAGCCCCGGCAGCAATGCAAGCAAGGCCGGGTACGCCGGTTGATAGGCCACGCCGAACAGGGTGACGATCAACCATTCGCCGATCAGCGCCATGCTCAGGCAGGCGCCCAGCATCACCGTGGCGGTCAGGCGCAAGGCCAGTGGGGTCAGGCGCTCGATGCCCTGTTCCTGTTGCAGCAAGCGCTTCATCAGGGGCGTGGTCACCGCCTCCGGAACGATCAGCAGCAACTCGGCGGCGGCGCTGGCCATGGCGTAATGACCCAGCGCGGTGCTGCCGAGCAGGGCGCCAATAAACAGGTAGTCGGAACGCAGGATGACTTGCTGGAACAGCAGGTCCGGATGGCTGCGGGCACTGTAGCGCAGCAGTTCGTTTTGCCCGGCGCGGTCCCATTGCAACTGCAACGGGTTGTCGCGCCGCAACCAGATCCAACCGGCCAGCACCACCAGGCTGATGCCCGCCAGCCAGCTGATCAGCGCCGCTTCCAGCGCGGCGCTTTTCCACATCCAGAACAGGGCCAGAAACAGCAGCAGTGGAGCCAGCGATTCGATCAGCCGCAAGGCATTGAACGCGACCACCCCGCCGCAAGCATTGTGCAGGGTCAACAGGCCGCTCTTGAGCACGGTCAGCGGTACGGCCAGCAGCAACAGCCAGGCCAGCAAGCCGAGTTGGGTGGTGATGTCCAGTTCACTGCCGAACTCACGTACCAGCGCCACGACCAGCAGCGTCAGCAACCCGGCCAGCAGACACCCGAACACCAGCACCTGGCTGAGCAGCAGGCCCATGGGTCGTTGTTTTGCCGCCTGATAGCCGACCGCCGAATTCAGCCCGCCGCTGGTGGCTGCGCTGATCAGGTCCGGCAGTGTGCTGAGCAGCGCGAACAGCCCACGCTCGCTGGGCCCGAGGATCCGTGCCAGCAGTACGTTGCGCAGCAGACGCAGGCCGATCATTGCAAGCTTGGTGCCCATGCTCAACGCCAGGTGCTTGAGGTAATGGTTGCGGTTCATCAGCGACTTCCTTGGCTGATGCGCCAGGCCAGCAACTCGGGGCGACTGGCATTGCGCTGGCTGACGCCGAAACGTGGCAGCGCCAGTGGATCGCCGGTGCCGCGGTAGAGGCCGGTGCCGGTGCCCAGCGCGAAGGGATAACGGTGCGCGGCCAAGCGTTGGCGCACCCGTTGGTCGTGGTCACCGTTGGGGTAGCAATAGACCGGCAGCGGTTGCTGGCAGCCTTGTTGCAAGGCCGCGTGGCTGCGGCTCAGTTCCTGTTCCAGACGCACATCATCGAGACCGGTAAGGATCGCATGGCTGGCACCGTGGGGGCCGAAGCTGATCAGCCCGGAGTCCTCCAGGGTGCGCACTTGCTGCCAGTCCAGCGCCTGGGGCAATGACTCTTGCGGGCACGCGTCGGTGAGGTCGCTGAGCACGTCGGGCGCCAGGGACTTGAGGCTCTGAAGATGATGCGCCAACGCCAGGCTGCGGCGTTGTTCGTCGGTCTCGCCGAGAAACGTCCTCGGCAACGCTCGTTCGACACGTTGCAGTTGTTCGATCAGGTGTTGGCGCGGGCCGTCGCCGTGGCTGCCCCAGAGGGTTTCACCCAGGCTTTCCCACCAGAAGCGCTGGCGGCTGCCGATGAAGTCCGTGGACAGAAAAATACTCGCCGGCACTTGATGTTTTTGCAGCAACGGGAAGGCGTTCAAGGCGTTGTCGCGCCAGCCATCGTCGAAGGTCAGGGCCACACGTGGGCGGCTTGAGGCCGGGGCGCGGGGTTGTAACAGCTCCATCAGCGACACGCAGTCGAAATAGCGTTTCAACCAGCCCAGCAAGTGGTCGAACGCCAAGGGGCCGACGCACAGTTCATTGCGGTGGGGCAGTGCTGCCGCACGGTCGTCGGCCAGCACCCGGTGCAACATCAGGATCACCCCGGCACCACGCAATTGACGGCGGCCCAGAGGGGAGTTCAGGTACAACCAGCCGCTGGCCCGCTTGATACTGGTCTTGATCGGCATGTCAGCCACTCATCGAGTCTGGTCGGGGTTCCATTGGTTGTAGCTGTGCCCGCGCAAGAACTGCCACAGGCCGACGCTCATGCCGGCCAGGGTCACCAGCACGAACGCGGCGAGGCGAAATGGCTTGGGCAAGCGGTGACGCACGTCCAGCAGGCCGGCCACGGCGAAGGCATAGCCGAGCAACTGGGCGGCCAGGGTCAGGCGGTAGAATCCATGCTCATCGAGCAGCCAGAGGTTGGCCACCAGCAAGGGCAGCAACAGTACCGGCGCCAGCCGGCGGATCAGTTTGTGGCTGATCAACGCAATGGCGTACAGGCCATGGCGTAGCGGGTTGAGCAGCTCACGCCGGGCCGCCAGGCTGATCAGGCCGCCGACGGTGACGCGCTGGCGGCGGCTGAACTGTCGGTCGGCCTCGTCCACGCCTTGATCGAGCACCTTGGCGTCGTTGACATAGACGACGCGCTTGCCCGCGACCGGTGCGCAGGTGTTGATATAGAAATCGTCGTTGACCAGGGCTGGAATCGGTTGGTACAGCTCGCGGCGCAACGCCTGCAGGGCACCGTCGGCCGAGACCGTGCAACCGGTGCGGCTTTCCACCCGGCGCAGCCAGGCTTCGTAGTGGCGGTACAGGCTTTCGCCCAGGCTCAGGCCCTTGCCTGGGACGGGGATGTTCATGTTGCCGACGGTACCCCCGACCTCAGGGTCGGCAAACGGCGCCAGCAGCCGCTGCAAGGTGCCGTCGAGCCAGTGAACATCGGCATCGGTAAACACCAGGATATCGCCTGTGCAGTGGTTGACAGCTGCGTTCAATACACTGTTTTTGCCTTGGCGCGGCAGGTCGAGCACCTCGATGCGCGGGTCGTTGAAGCTGTACGCCAGGGCTACGGTCTGATCGGTGGAGCCGTCGCTGGCGACGATGATCTGCAAGCTGGCGGCGTGATAGTCCTGGGCCAGCAGATTGCGCAGTTTGTTCTCGATATTGCGTTGCTCATTGTGCGCGGCAACCACCACGCTGACCCGTTGCGCAGGCAAGGGGGCTGGCCGGTGTCGAGGAAAAAACGGCCAAGCGACCGCCAGCAGCAGCGGGTAACCCAGGTAGGCGTACACCGGCAGCAACAGGCACAACCAGAAAATAAACTTAGCCACGGGCTGGCCTCCTGGCATTCCAATGACAAAGGCTGAGAATGAACGCCGCCCCGGCCAGGTGCAGGCGCACCCAGTGCAGCCCCCAGAGTTGCAACGTCAGCTTGAAGTCGTGATGTTTGAGGCTTTGGCGCAGGCTCAGGGCCAGCGCCGGCAGGCTGGTGATGAACAGCATCACCAGCGCCACATGCGGCATACCGTCAAGCAGTGCGGAGATCGCCATGAAATCCAGCACCCAGGCGCCGATCGACAGCATCGGGAAACGCAGCAGGCGCAGGCTCACACCGTGGGTGCGCAGCAGTTGCAAATGGCTGCCCTGGCGCCACAGTTCCTTGCCCAGCCACTCGCGCCAACTGCCTTCGTAGCCCCAATGCAGCGCGACACTTTCATTGACCGTCAGCAAGGTTGCCCCAGCCTCGCCCAGGCGCATGGTCAGGTCCTTGTCTTCACTGGTACGCAGGTTTTCGTCGAAGCCGCCAGCCTGCACAAAACGTTCACGGCGCATCAACAGATTGGCGGTGGTCAGCCATTGCACCCGATGTGATGCATGACTGGTCGGGCGCAAGGTGCGGCGCTGCCAGGCCTGAGCAAACCACGGTGCTTCGGCGGGCGTGTGCAGGTCCAGGGCGGCGACATCGGCCAGGCCACTGGCTTCCAGATCGATCAGCAGTGTCAGCCAGTTCTGCGGCATCTCGATGTCGGCATCGAGGAACGCGAGCCACTCACCGGTCGCGATGGCCGCGCCGCGATTGCGCAGCGCACCGATTTGCAGGCCCGGCAGGCTCAGGACTTGCGCACCGAAGCGGCGAGCGATCTGCGGGCCTTCATCCTGGGAGCCGTTGTCGACCACGATCAGTTCGCACTCAAGCCCCGCAAAACGTGCGGCCATCTGAGCAGCCTGCAAGGTCCGGCCAATATGCTGGTGCTCGTTGTACATCGGGATCACGATACTGACGCGGCTCATGGCCTGGCCTCCGGCCACGGACTTTGCTCGGCTTTCTGACGCAATACCCAGGACAGGGCGAGCATGATCCACAGGTACTTCTGGGCCGGGGCGCTGAGGAACATCAAAAACAGGGTCAGCGACAGCAATCCTATGCCCAGGTGCGTGAGCATGTCGGACTGCTCCCAGTCATGGCGCTGCAACCAGGCACGGCGGGCGCGCAAGATGTTCAACAGAGACATTGCGAGCATGCCAACAAACAGCAGCCCCGCAGGAATGCCCAGCTCGGTGAAGATTTCCAGGTAGGTGTTGTGCGCGCGGCGATACAGGTCGCCGATCTTGCGGTTGGCCGAGAACGCCTTGGCGTAACCGGTGGTGGCGTAATGCAGCGCGAAGGTGCCGGGGCCCGAGCCGAGCAACGGGTTCTCGCGGATCATCTGGCCGCCGACCACAATGTAGGAGGCGCGGCGCCCCAGGGATTCATCGTTATGGCCACTGGCACCGGCGCTGAGCACGCTCAGGGACTGGATGCGCGCGATGTAACCGGCGGGCATCGCGTAAAACGCCAAGGGAATGGCGATAGCCATCCCGAGCATGGCAAACCCCAGGTGTCGTGGACGAATGCGTGGCAGTTGCGCACGGTAGTGGTAAACGCCGATGACCAGGCTGATAAACAACACGACCAGCCCGGAACGGGATTCGGTCTTGGTCATGCCGCCCAGCAACAGCAGGCAGCAACCACTCCAGAACAGCCGATGCAGCAGGTTCGGGCTTTTGAGTACCAGCAGCAGCGCCAGCGGGACAGCGAAGGCGATCAGCATGGCGAAAGCGTTCGGGTCTTCGAGCAGGCCAGAGGCGCGACCCTGGTCCTGGTACTTGCTGGAGAACATCGCAAGGATGCAGGTCAGGGTCACACTCAGGGTTGCCAGCCGACAGAACATCATCAGGTTCAGCTCGCGGCCGATCAGCAAGGTGATCACGAACAGCACCAGGCCGACGCTGAGTTCACGCAAATGGACCATGGACATGCTCAGGTCATCGGTCATCAGCATGCTCAGGAAGTACAGGACCATGAACCACGTCAGAAATCGCCACAGGTTGCTGTACAGGCGATCAACCGGCAATTTGTGCACGGCCAGTTGCAGGGTCAGGATCAACGCCAGCGCGGCGCCGACGAGTTTCGAACCCGACAGGGTGCTGTCCTTGAACAGGCCTTCAAGCGGCACCAAGGCGACGATGCCCAGCAGGCCCCAGGCCGGACGGCGGAACAACACCGCCAGCCCCACCAGCCCGACCACTACCCCCGGGGCAAGGTAAGGCCAGGGGCTTGCCAGCAGGATCAGGCACACCAGCCCCAGCAGGCTGACCACCGAGAGAGGGAAAATCACGCGCGTGCCTCCTGTGCCGTGCGGATATACAGCTGCGACCAGCGTTCAGCCAGGGCCGACAGGTCGTAGCGATCGAGCTGGGTGCGGCGGGCGTTGTCGGTCAGGGTGCGTACCAACTGCGGCTGGTCCAGCAACGTTTCGATCTGCCGCGCCAGTGCGGCGCTGTCGGTGGGCTCGACGAGCAGGCCGTTGTGGTGATCTTCCAGCACATCGGGAATTCCGCCAACGCCAAACGCCACCACCGGCACGCCCGACTGCATCGCCTCCAGCAGAATCATTGGCGTGCCCTCGGTGCGTGAACTGATGACCAGCGCATCGAGCCGGGTCCACCAGGGGCGCATGTCGGTCTGGTAGCCCGGCAGGGTGATGCGTTCCTGCAATCCGGCGGCTTTGACTCGCGCCATTAAAGCGCCACGTTCAGGACCGTCCCCCAGCATCACCGCGTGGAGTTGCGGATGTTGATGACACAACGGAATCAGGGCATCGAGAAACAGATCGGGACCTTTCTCGCTGCTTAATCGTCCGACATAACCGGCCAGCCAGTGCTGACGATCAGTGACGTGGGTAAACGACGTACTGGCAGTCGGCAGGCCGTTGGGGATCACTTGCAGTTTTTCCGAGCGCACGCTGGCGTGCCGACACAGTGCGGCAATGCTTTCGGCAACGCAGACCACCCGGTTCACGGATGCCGTGCGGCACAGTTGCAGGCTCAGCCAGGTGTAGAACTTTTGCTTGCGGCTGCGCGGGGTGAACCCGTGTTGGGTAATCACCAGCGGCAGGCGCAACAAGTTGGCGCCGACCCAGCCAAACAACAGGCCCTTGAAGTTGTGGGTGTTGATCAGCGGACGTTCGTTACGCCGCTGACGCAAATACTGCAACAACTCGCTCAGGCTCGCACAGCCACGGCAATCAACCCCGGCGTCACGGAACCGTGCAATCAACGCGGGCGAGGCATCGAGAAACAGCACTTGATGCTGGCCCGGCGTCGCCAGGCAATGGTCCAGTAACATCCGCTCGGCACCGTAGAAACCGCCGCTGCTGAGCAGATGAATGATCGGCAGCGCAGAGGCGGGTTGCCCGTTCAATTGCGCACCCAATACAGGAAGCTCGGCACTGACCAGTTCGGGTGCGGGTTGGGTTTGTCGGTGTTCTGGTCGTTGAGGACCAGCAGTACTGGCAGGCCCAGTTCATGGCTGATTTGCGCCGGGTGTTTGAAGCGATGGTCGAAGAACTCACGCACGTAGACCAGGGCAATCGCCAGCAACAGGCCGGTGAACAAGCCGAACGGAATGACCAGCAGTGGTTTGGGAAACGTGGGATCGGTCGGCTCATACGGTGGGCTGAGGATCCGTGCGTTAGACAGGTCGTTGTCGAGCAGGCGTGCGGTGCTGCTTTCGGCAAAACGCTGGGCGTAGGTGGAGAAGGCCGCGTGCAGGGCGTCGATCTCGGTGTCCATCTGCCGCAGTTTGCTTTGGGTTTCCTGCAACTGGTGGATGCGGTTCTTGTAATCGGCAATGCGCGCGGTTTTCTGATCGATCACCGAGCTGATGATCGCCAGGTCATTGGTACGCTCCTGGATCCGGTTGCTGACGATTTTCAGGAACTGCTGGCGGGTTCGGGAGATCTGTTCTCGCGTTAGCAGCATGGGTTCGCTGCCTGGCTGGAATACGGCCAGGTCATTCATGTAGCGGCTGACCTGGGTGGTCAGTTGTTCGCCCAGTTGCTTGATCTCCCGGTCCTCATACGCGACGTCGCCCACGGTAGTGGTGAAGGTGAAGGGGAAGGTGTAGTCGTTGAGTTTGGAGCTGCTGGCATTGGCCAGGTTGGTCTTGAGGTACTCAAGCCAGCGCTGGCCTTGCAGAAAGCGATCGCGGAACAGGTTGAGCGCCTGTTCTTCGGTGTTGATGGCGTTCAGGCGGAAGGTGATTTCTTCCTTGGGATCGGACGATCCGATGCTCTCCAGCAGCGCCAGACGCGTGCCTTCAAGACCATCAAGGCGCACCTGATACTGGGATTTTTTCTGTTCGTAGAAAGTCTGCGGCAGGTCTATCGATTGCAATTCCTGACGGTTCTGCAGGTAGTTCTGCAACAGTTGCGCGACGAATCGCGTGCCCTGCACCGGATCGCCAAAGGCATAGATAATCGAAATCACGTTGGAGCCGGGCAGGGTTTCGATCTTGAGGTTGTCGATGGCCAGTTGCGTGAGCCCATCCAGAGCGGTATCACGTACCGGGTCGACCTCCAGGCCCACCAGTTTGCGTACGGGGTTGATCACGTACTCGCGTAGCGGGTTGGCGATGACCTTGCGTAACGGGTCAGTCACCAGCCTGGCAAACAGCCCCGGTGTCGGCGTGTACTCGCCTTTTTCGCGCAACTGGCTGATGGTCTGGCGAATCAGCGCTGGCGAACGCAGGATATTGGCTTCGGTTTCCATGTCCGCCAGGGATGGCGGAATGAACGTCGCGTTGTCCTGGGTCAGCGATGTCGTGGCATCGCCCTGGGAGAGTTTTTTCGACTGCACGATCACCTGGGCCGTGATGTCGAAGCTTTGTTTGAGCACCAGCGGCAGCAGCAGCGTGATGATTGCAAAGATCAGGAAGACTCGCTTCACCAACTGCTTGTTGGCGAAGAAGATCCTGAAGAATTCATGCAGGTAGTTTTCCTTGGGATTCATGGTCGGGCACCCGCACAAGGTTAGTGATTGTTGTTGCCGCTTTTGTTGTCGACTTGATAGGTGAAGCTGTAGCCGAAGCCTTGGAACAGCACGACATCTGCCAGTTGCCTGGCCAGTTCCCCGGCGCTGGCGAGTCTGGTTTTGGGGACAAACAGCATGTCTTCGGGTTGCAGGTAGGCGATCTGGCTGGCATCGCCGGACAAGGCGGCGTCGACGTCATAGTGGCGCGCCTCCACCTGATTGCCGTTGCGGCGCATGATCACCACCGAGTCGAGCCGGGCCTTGTTGTTGGCGCCACGGGCCAGCGTCAGGGCCTCGAGCACCGAGATTGGGCGGCGAACCGGGTAGGCGCCGGGCTGAGCGACTTCGCCCAGCACATAGACCTCGTTGCCTTGCGTGGACTTGAGCAGCACATCGACGGTCATCCTTCCCGGCAGTTGCTCGTAACGTTTGTTGAGGTAGGTTTCCAGTTGGCTGACGGTCATGCCTTGCAGCGCAACCGCCCCCACTTCAGGGAAACTCGCATAACCGTCGTTGCCCACGGTGATCTCCCGGCTCATGCCGGTGGCAGGGTGATTCAATGCGTTTTTGAGGTTCTGCTCGTTGGTCAGCGGGCTGATGATCTGTACGGTCAATTGGTTGCGATTGGGCTGGAACAGCATTTTGCGTTGATAAGTCCGCTGGATCTCATCGCGCGCCTCCTCGCTGGTCAAACCGGCAATTTTTACTGAGGTATTGGCGCCGGGCAGTTGGATGGTGCCGTCCGGCAGCACCAGTTGGTTGCCGTTGAGCTGGCTGGCGGCCGTGAAGTTCAACCCGATCTGGTCGCCGGGCTGAACCCGGTAAGCCGCCGAGCCGCTGGTGCTGATATGGAAAATCACATCCAGTTTGTCGCCGGGGCGCAGGGTCTGTTCGACCCTGGGCATGTCAGTGGCCTGGGCATTGGCGGGTGGGGCCGTGAGGATCTGCACCGGCATGGTTTGGGTTTCGTTGTAGTTGGAGCAACCTGCGAGAGGTAGCAACAGCAGGGCAAACCATTTCGCGTTCATATCGTCATCCTTTGGCTGCTGTTTTACAGGTTGTTGTAGAGCCATTTGGGCATGTAGTACTTGCGTCGGTTGAAGATGCAGCCCACCGGTTTGGCCCCCGCCTGTGTCAACCGCTGGGTGGCGGCCTGCGCCACTTCCCAGCGGGTTTCTTCGGCGCGCACCACCAGCACCACACCGTCCACCAGGGTGCTGATGACCAGGGTGTCGGCCGCTGAATACACCGCGTCGCCGTCGATCACTACAAAGCGGTATTGCGTCCCCAGTTGCTTGAGTAGCGGGCGTAACGTTTCAGGGTTCAGACGCTCGACGTTGCGGGTATGACGCCCGTTGGGCAGCACATGGAAGGGCAGGCTGGAGACCTGCACGATGCAGTCCTGCAGCAAGGGCGGGCTATCGGTGTTGAACAGCAGGTCGCAAAACCCGCGTTCTTTTTGCAGGCCCAGTTGCTGGCTCAGGTTGTTGGTCGAATGGCTCGCATCGACCAACAGCACTGGGCCGCTGCTCATTTCGGCCAGTTGCCGGGCCAGGGCCAGGGCACTGGTGCTGGTGCCGGAGTCCGTGTTGGCGGCGGTCAGCAGCAAGGTTCGTAGGTCCGAGTCGAGCACAGTCGAGGTCAGGTTGGTCTCGCTCGGGTTTGCGATGGTCAAGCCTTTGGTGGTTGAACCGTCCATCTCAACTTGCTCCGTGGCCGCTGAAAACTTTGAAGGGGGTCTTGAGCAGGATTTTCAGGTCCAGCAGAAGGCTCTGTTCCGCGATGTAGCTCAGGTCGAGCTCCACGCGCTGGTCGAAGTCGATGTTGCTGCGTCCGGAGATCTGCCACAGGCCGGTCATGCCGGGGTAGATGCTCAGGCGGGCCAGGTGGTTGTCCTTGTACCGGTAGGCGTTGAACGATGTTGGGCGTGGGCCCACCAGGCGCATGTCGCCGGTGATCACGTTGATCAGGTTCGGCAGCTCGTCGAGGCTGCTGCGGCGCAGAAAACCGCCGATGCCGGTGATTCGCGGGTCCTTGTCGATCTTGAAATCAATGGCGTCGGCCCCGTGTTTGTTCAGGTGACGCAGCGACTCCTTGAGCTCCTCGGCGTTGGCCACCATGGTGCGGAACTTGTACATGCCAAAGGCGCGGCCGCGATAACCGGTGCGTTTTTGTACGAACATCACCGGGCCCGGGCTGCTGAACTTGACGGCCAGGCCAAGCCCCAGCAACACCGGCGATAACAGCACCAGCAAAACCAGGGCACCGAAACAGGCGACGACCCGGTTGGTTCGCGACAGCGTCCAGGGACGGCCGCCGTCGCGTCCGGTGATCCAGCCACGGCCTTGCATGTGGATCGCGGCGTCCAGGCGCATGCGATGTTCGGGGTCCAGGCGTTTGTCGCGGCGCAGGTGTTGCAGCGGCACACCTTTTTCATGACCAGTCATAGACTTCTCCGCTGTTTTACTGGCTCTGTGCGTACTAACGACTCGCCGGCGAGCGCCGTCTGGGCGATGGACAGCGGGTAGTAGTCACGGAACCAGGCAATGAAGCGGCCGAGCCCTTCGTCGAGCTCGACCTGGGGATGGAAGCCGGTGTCGTGTTCAAGCTCATGGACATCGGCGTAGGTGTTGAGAACATCCCCCGGCTGCAAGGGCAGCAACTCCACCCGGGCTTTTCGCCCCAGGTGTTTTTCCAGTAATGCCACGTAGTCCTTGAGTTCCACCGGGCGTTCGCCGCCGATGTTGTAGATCCTCCATGGCGCCATGCTGGTCGAGGGATCCGGGTGTTCGCGGTCCCACGCCGGTGCGACTTTGGGTGGTCGTTCGAGCAGGCGTGCAAGGCTTTCGATGATGTCGTCGATGTAGGTGAAATCACGTTGGTGTTCGCCGTAGTTGAACAGCTTCAGCGGATGTCCTTCGCTGATTGCCCGGGCGAACTGGATCGGGGACATGTCCGGGCGTCCCCAAGGGCCATACACCGTGAAAAATCGCAGGCCGGTGCAGGGCAGGCCATACAAGTGGCTGTAGCTGTGGGCCATCAACTCGTTGGCTTTTTTGGTGGCCGCGTACAGGGACAGCGGATGGTTCACGCCGTCATGGGCCGAGTAAGGCGTGTGCTGGTTGGCACCGTAGACCGAACTGGACGAGGCGTAGATCAGGTGGCGCACCGGGTGGTGACGGCAGCTTTCGAGAATATTCAGGAAGCCCGTGAGGTTGCTGTCCAGGTACGCCCTGGGGTTTTCCAGTGAATAGCGCACGCCGGCCTGTGCGGCGAGGTGGATGACCACTTCGGGTTGCTCGCGATCAAACAGTTCATTGATCGCCACGCTGTCGGCCAGGTCTACCCGTGCCAGCGCAAAATCCCCCGCCTGATCCTGTACCCAGCGCACCCGGTCATGCTTGAGCTGGGGGTCGTAGTAATTGTTGAAATTGTCGAGCCCACACACCTGATGGCCGTCGCGCAGCAGCCGCAACACACAATGAGCGCCAATGAAACCGGCCGCGCCGGTGACCAGTACTTTCATGGTGTCGAGACCTCGGGGGCAACTTTGCGCAGGCCGATGCCGCTGTAGTGCAGACCCGCCGCAGCCACCTGTTCGGGGTTGTAGAGGTTGCGACCGTCGACGATCACCCGTGCGCGCAGCTTGCCGGCCAGCACCTCGAAATCGACCACCCGGAAGTTTTTCCATTCGGTGCAGATCACCAGGGCGTCGGCATCTTCCAGGGTGTCGTCGCGCGTCGCGCACAGGTGCAGGTCATCGCGGTAACCGTAAATGCGCCGGCATTCGGACATGGCTTCAGGGTCGAACGCATGCACGGTTGCGCCTTCCTGCCATAGCGCTTCCATGAGGTAGCGGCTCGGGGCTTCACGCATGTCATCAGTGTTGGGTTTGAAGGCCAGCCCCCAGACAGCGATTTTCTTGCCGGCAAAACCGTTCGGGAAATACGCCCGCAGTTTGCTGAAGAGGATGTGCCGCTGGCTGTCATTGACGTCGGTGACGCTGCGCAACAGGCGCAGCGGCATGCCGTTGTGTTCGGCGGTGTGCAGCAGGGCGCGCAGGTCCTTGGGGAAGCACGAGCCGCCGAAGCCACAGCCGGGGTAGATGAAGTGATAACCGATGCGCGGGTCCGAGCCAATCCCTTTACGTACCGCCTCGATATCGGCGCCCAGTAACTCGGTGAGGTTGGCCAGTTCGTTCATGAAACTGATGCGGGTCGCCAGCATGGCGTTGGCTGCGTACTTGGTCAGCTCGGCGCTGCGGTTGTCCATGAACATCAGCTTTTCATGGTTACGGCAGAACGGCGCGTAGAGTTCGCTCAACTGATTGCGCGCTTCTTCGTCTGTGGTGCCGACGATGATCCGGTCCGGGCGCATGCAATCGGCCAGTGCACTGCCTTCCTTGAGGAACTCCGGGTTGGAGACCACGCGCACGTTGAGCTGCTCCAGGCCACGCCGATTCAGCTCATGGCGGGCGGCAGCAGTGACCTGATCGGCAGTACCGACCGGCACCGTGGATTTGATGATCAGCGTCCGGTCGGCGTTCATGCAACTGGCGATTTGCCGGGTGACCGCCAGGACGTGGCTGAGGTCGGCCGACCCGTCCTCGTCGGCGGGGGTGCCGACGGCGATGAAAATCAGTTCGGCGTGAGCGACAGCATCACTGGCCTGGGTGGTGAACAGCAGACGACCATCCTTGATGTTCTCTTCCAGCGTGCCGGAAAGGCCCGGTTCACTGATCGGAGGGACCGCCTGTTGCAGCTGCCGGATTTTGTTGGGGTCGATGTCCACACACAACACCCGGTGCCCAACGTCCGCCAGGGCCGCTGCTTGTATCAAGCCAACGTAACCCGTACCAAATACGCTCACGTCCATATTGGCGTGCCTCGTAAACCGGTGGATGTAACTCAATTGAGACTGTCAAAATGGGTATAGCCCAGCCTCGGTAATCCGTGTCAGCAAACTGACATGTTCTTCATGTTGGAAAAGGGCCGGAATTCCGGCGCTTTGCCATCAAGCGCCGTCAGGCAGCGGCTTTGGTGTATTTTTGAGAGGTTGGTGGCGTTTTGAAGAAAGCGATAAACGGTCGTATGCCTCGTATTACAAGGCCTCACGGGGCTTGGGTGTGTCAGTTTTGAGTCGACAGTTTTTTGACGCTTTTAACGGTTTTTTCAGGTCTCTTGCGCTTTGATCACGGGCTGCTAGTGTCAAAAAGTGGCCATTGATGGGCACGCCAACGGCTGATCGGGAGTGTCAGGGCGCCATGATCAAGTACCTCAAGGAACTGTTGCTGGTTCTGTACCTGCTGAAAAACCATGGCGATTACCTTGAACGCATCACCGCGATAGGCATCGGTGTGCCGCTGGTGCTGTATACCGCGATGTTTGCAGTGTTGACCGTGGCGTTATGGATGACGGCGTGCATCCGCCAGACCCTGGTCCGCCACCTGTTTGCCCTGGCGATGTTCTGTTCGGCCGTGTTCTTTGACGTCTATGGCCGGGTCACCGCCGATTACCTGACGTACAGCAGTTTTGTGTCGCTGGTCTATTCCGGCGGTTTTATTCAAGAGGCCGCCTACCAGTACCGGGCTGCCATTCTCAGCGCCATGGCCAGTGGCCTCTTGCTGCTGCTGGGGATTGGCCTCAAGCCTCGCCGGCGCGTGCCGTTGCCGGGGGTTGCGCTGGTCGCGGCGCCGTTGCTGGGTGTCATGCTGTTGAGCGCGGTGCTGTTCGTGCGGGCCGGGGAGGGTGCACGCGGGCTGCCGATCATGTACACGCCGCTGGCCTATCTGAATTTGTTTACCTACGAAGCCTTGCACAACACGGTGGGTGCCCGCGAGCCGGTCAGCCTGGCGCGGGCCGGGGTGGCGGTTGATCACGACATTGTGTTGATCATCGATGAAAGCGTGTCCGGCAATTACCTGGACCTGAACACCGAATTCGGCGTGCACAGCAACCTGAAGGAGCCACGTCCTGGCGTGGATATTTTCAACTATGGCTATGCCGCCTCGATTGCCAATTGCAGCGCCGACACCAATGTGACCCTGCGTTACGGCGGTACTCGAAGCGATTACACACGCATCAACTCCACCCAACCATCAATCTGGCAGTACGCGAAAAAGGCCGGCCTGCGCACGGTGTACATCGATGCCCAGCGTACGGGCGGCAACCTGCAGAACCTGATGACCGACCTTGAGCGCAAGGACATCGACGAGTTCGTCCAGTTCGACCAGACCAGCGTGCGGGACCGCGACATGGCGGCCGCCCAGAAACTGATCGAACTGCTCAATGACGGGCAGCCGGAGTTGATTCTGATCAACAAGGTCGGTGCGCATTTCCCGGTGCACGACAAGTACCCCGACGACTTCATGGTTTACCGTCCGGTACTGCCGCGCGGGCAGTTCCTCGAGATTGCCGACACCGGTAAACGTGACGGTTTCAATGGTCAGCCAGACGACTGGGTGCTGTACCGCAACGCCTACAAAAATACCCTGCTGTGGAACGTGGGCGAGTTCTTTTCACGGGTGTTTGCCAAGGCTGACCTGAGCCGCGCCACGTTGATCTACACCTCCGATCACGGCCAGGACCTGCACGAGCGCGGAAACCCCGGACTGAACACCCACTGTGGCGGTGACCCGGTGGAGGAGGAGGGGCTGGTGCCACTGGTGGTGATCCAGGGCCGCGCATTGCCGGCCCTCGACTGGCAGGCAGCGCTGGCCGCCAACAAGGATCGCTCCAGTCACTACAACATTTTTCCGACCCTGCTCCAGTTGATGGGCTACGCCGTGACGGACATAGAACCGATCTACGGCACGCCGCTGAGCCAGCCCACGCATGATGCGTTCACCTTCAACTACCGTTTTAATGCGCGGTTGGGGGCCCAGCCGGCCTGGCGGCATATCGACCTCACGAACATCGTGACGCCCACCGAAGCCGCGCCGCAAACCGGGTTGGCGGCCGGGAAGTGAACACCGGGTTTCAGCGGAACTGGTCGCACAGCAGGTCTTCACGCATGCGCCGCCACAGCGGTTCAAGGTGATGCCTGAGCCAGCGGTATTGAGCGTCCGTCAGGGAATCCGAGGTTTCGCAGCAACAGATCAGCGAGCGCAATGCCATTTCCAGCCACGTCGCAGTGTTCAGCTTCGAGGGTTTGGCGAGCAACTGGTCGATGCCTTCCATCAGGGGTGTTTGGCCCAGGCTCAGGTTGCTTTTCACATAGCTGTAGTGACATTCGGGGAGTGCCTGGGCCAGCTCCGCAATGCAGGTGAGCACCGCAACGACGAGTGCCGGCTCGATCGCCGCTTCGCGATTGTCGACGTAAAAGTGCGACTGCATCTGGCGCAGGCAGGCGATGGTCTGCTCTCGCGTCAGGGCCTCTTCCAGTGCCCGGCATTGCAGCCGTGCACTGGAGTAGAAGTGGTTTTCCAGTTGATACCGGGGCACTGACCCTGCCAGCGATTGCCGGACCTTATTCAGCCAGGACAGCCGCTGGAATTCCTGGCGTTCGTACCAGCGCAGCACGCGGGGAATCAGCACATGGGCAAACCAGTGATGAGTGAACTCAGCGTCCCACTGTTTGCGCGGGCTCCAGTGCGGCGTACCGCCACCAATGCGCGCGGGTGACCAACCCAGCGTCAGGTTCTCCTCATGCAGGCCAGCAGTTAAACCGCCCTCCAGGTACACGTAAGTGATCAGGTGAAAACCGGGGTCCAGCTCGGCTGTGCGCGTGGAGACGAACACCTTCAGAACGCCGTTGCCCGGGTTCTCGAAAATATGCTCCGGCGAATCGCCCTGGCTGTAGTCGTGGGCACGCGCATAGTCAATGATCAGCCGCCACAGCGGTTTGGACAGGCTGTACAGCCCATACGTCTCGTTGGCATCACGCTCCAGCCGTTTGAAGCGCAGGATCTGCCAGCTTCTGTCGAGCGCTTCGACAGCATTGCGATAGGGTTCCCAGGCGTGTTGCAACACCCAGATCAGTTCCTCCAGCTCACGGGCTTCAAGGATCAGGCGCGCTTGTCGGGCGCTGAACACAAACTCCTGTGGCCGAGTGTGACTGGGGTGGGCGAAAGGCACTTTGTCGCCCTTGCGATAATGGCCGGCCCATTGCAGCCATGACACCAGTTCTTCGCCGTTCAGGCCCAGGATGATGCCGTTGAGATCGGATCGACCAAACGTCAGGATGGCGCTCGGTTTAAGGTTGTTGAGGGTTGGGACGCAGAGTTCGAAACGGACCGAAGTGTTCTCCAGGGTGACGAAGGTGTCACCGACCTCATGGAAGTGCGCGCGATAGGCATGAGGCTGCGGCTCAGGCATGGACGGCATGTGGCAGAAGCGTTCCATGATCGCCTGGGAGAAAAACGTGCGGACCAGGTCCGGTGCATGCCTGAGCAGTTTCTCGATGTGCTCCTTGTGCCAGATTTCACTGCGCACATCACGAGCTTCCAGCACGCGTTGGGCTCTTCCCCAGGCCTCGACCAGTTGGGTGTCCAGCAGGTCGTTCGACAGGCACAGCAGGTACATTTCGGTGTCGTCGACCAGCGCGCCTTCGCAGAACTCCTTGACCCAGCTCTCGATATCGACCGCGCCGATCTTTTTCCAGCGCTTGACCTGAGCCACGTGACGTTTGCTGGCCAGGGGCAAACGCCAGGTCACATCGATTCCTTCCTGAGCCTGGCCAGAACGGCCGTATTCGAAGGTTTGGGTTGTGTGCCCGTAGTGATGCTGAATCAGTTGGGCGCAGAGTTTCTGAAAGTTTTCCCAGCGCAGTTGATGGAGCGGCAAATGCTCGATTTGCGGGTCCAGCACGTCACCGTCAAAGGGCGTGGGGGCGGTGAGAAGGTCGTCGCAAGAGGTGAAAACAGGGTCGTTTGACATGCGGTTGGTCCAGGCCGTTTCACCGATTTAACCGCAGGCCTGTCCACCGCGACAAGCAACGCGGGTGACTGCATGAGGCGCAGGCAGTCTATCCTCAGTCGCATTGGCGATAAGAAGAGCGTTTTCCATGCTGCAAGTGTCGGGTGTGTTCAAGAGCTACACCACCGCGCAGGGGCCCCTGACGGTGTTGCAAGGCGTGGACTTGCAGTTGGCGTCGGGCAGTAGCCTGGCGCTGATGGGGGAGTCAGGCAGCGGCAAAAGTACTTTGCTGCACCTGATTGCCGGGCTGGACAACGTTGATCGCGGCAGCATCCGGATCGGTGACCAGTGCCTGGAACACATGAACGAACGGCAACGGGCGAACTGGCGGCGCACCGACATTGGCTTGGTGTTCCAGCAGTTCAACCTGATCAGCAGCCTGCGGGTCGAAGACAACCTGGCGTTCCAGGCGCGCTTGGCCGGGCGCTTTGATCCGGTTTGGCAAGCGCAATTGGTGGAGCGCCTGGGCCTTGGGGATTTGCTGCAGCGTTACCCGGAACAGCTTTCCGGTGGGCAGCAGCAACGGGTGGCACTGGGTCGGGCGTTGGCGTCGCGGCCGCCATTGCTCTTGGCCGACGAACCCACCGGCAGCCTGGATGAACGCACCAGCGACGAGGTACTGGACTTGCTCCTGGCATTGCTCGCCGACAGCCCCACCAGCTTGTTGATGGTGACTCACAGCCCTCGGGTGGCGGCGCGGCTGGCGCACAAAGTGGTGCTGCACCGTGGGCGCCTGGCCGATGTGGACGAGCGCTGAGGTGCGGATTTTTCGGGAGACCTTGCGTGCCTTGCTCAGCCACTGGCGGCACCACCCGGTGCAGTTTTTCAGCGTATTGACCGGGTTGTGGCTGGCCACCAGTCTGCTGACCGGTGTGCAAGCCCTCAACAGCCACGCACGGGACAGTTACGCCCGTGCCAGCCAGTTGATCGGCGGTGAACCCCAGGCCAGTCTCGGTCCGATCCAGGGCACGACTTTTTCTCAAGCCGCATTCGTCGATCTGCGTCGTGCCGGCTGGCCGGTGTCTCCAGTGCTGCAAGGGCGGTTGTCGCTCAAGGGCCATGACGAACAGAGCCTGCAGTTGATCGGGATCGAGCCGCTGTCATTGCCGGCTGGCAGCGCGGTGGCCGGGCGTGCCTTGGGCATGCAGCAGATCGTCGAGTTCTTCAGCCCGCCGGGTGTGACCTGGATCGCTGTGCCAACCCTTGAAGCCCTGGGGCTGCATGAAGGCGATCAACCACAAACCCTCAATGGCCAGGCTTTGCCGCCACTGCGCAGTCAGGCGGACATGGCGCCCGGCGTGTTGCTGGTGGACATCGGCGTGGCGCAGCAACTGCTGGCGCTGCCGGATCAGCTGTCGCGGCTGTTGCTGCCCAAAGACTTTGCTACTCGCGAGCCGGCGTTGCCTGGTGAATGGGAGGGGCAGTTGCAGTTCAGGCGCAGCGGTGAAGAAAACAACCTGGCGCGGCTAACTGAAAGCTTTCACTTGAACCTCGATGCGCTGGGTTTTCTGTCCTTCGTGGTGGGCCTGTTCATTGTTCATGCTGCGATCGGTCTGGCCTTGGAACAGCGGCGTGGGTTGCTCAGGACCTTACGGGCCTGCGGGGTCAGTGCGCGGATGCTGATCGCCTGCCTGAGTGTGGAGTTGGGCGGGTTGGCGCTGCTGGGCGGGATCGCCGGGGTGGCCAGCGGTTATCTGCTGGCCAGCCTGTTACTGCCGGATGTCGCGGCCAGCCTGCGAGGGTTGTATGGCGCAGAAGTGGCGGGGCACCTGAGCCTGAGTCCGGGCTGGTGGCTCAGCGGGCTTGGCCTGAGCCTGTTTGGCGCGGTGCTGGCCGGCGCCAACAGCCTGTTGCGTGCGGCCCGGCTGCCGCTGCTGGCCTTGGCGAATCCGCAGGCATGGCATCAGGCGCATGCACGGTGGTTGCGACGCCAGGCCTGGGTGGCGGCGATAGCCGCCGGGGTCGCGGTGATTGCGTGGCGCTGGGGCGACAGCCTGGCCAGCGGCTTTGTGCTGATGGCGGCGCTGTTGCTCGGCGCGGCACTGGCGCTGCCGGTGGTGCTCAACGGCCTGTTGAACCGGGTGTTACAGCGCCGTCGCTCGGTGCTGGGGCAATGGTTTCTGGCCGATTGTCGCCAACAACTGCCAGCCTTGAGCCTGGCCCTGATGGCGTTGCTGTTGGCATTGGCGGCGAACATCGGTGCCGGCAGCATGACCGCCGGGTTTCGCCAGACCTTCAACGACTGGCTCGACCAACGCTTGAGCGCCGAGTTGTACGTCAATCCGCAGAATCCGGCACAGGCCGCCGAGCTTCAGGCCTGGTTTTCCCGGCAAGCAGAGATCAACGCCGTGCTGCCCAACTGGCAGGAGTCCATGACCCTGCAAGGCTGGCCGGTGGATCTGTTCGGGATCATTGATCATCCGCATTATCGTCAACATTGGCCGTTGCTCGAAGCACTGGGCGATAAGCCCTGGGACCAACTGGCCACGGCCGACACGCTGATGCTCAGCGAACAACTGGCCCGCAGGCTCAAGGTCAGGTTGGGTGATCACCTGCCTATTCCGACACCCGGGGGCGTGTGGTCACCGCAGATCATCGGGGTCTATGCGGACTACGGCAACCCCAAGGGTCACCTGTTGGTCAACGACCAACACCTGTTGCAGCACTGGCCAGCGCTGGCGCCGAAACGTTTCAACCTGCGTCTGGCGCCGCAGCGGATTCCCGAAGTGTTGAGTGCGTTGCACACGCGTTTTGCCCTGGACGACAGCCGCATTGTCGACCAGAGCCAGCTCAGGGGCTGGTCGACTCAGATCTTCGAGCGCACGTTCGCGGCCACCGCCGCCCTCAACAGCCTGACCCTTGGGGTCGCTGGTGTGGCGCTGTTTATCAGCCTGCTGACCCAGAGCCAGAGTCGTCTCGGGCAACTGGCGCCGTTGTGGGCGCTGGGCGTGAGCCGTCGGCAGTTGATGTTGCTCAATCTGGGGCAGACCTGGTTGCTGGCGGTGTTGACGCTGGTGCTCGCGGTGCCGCTGGGCATCACGCTGGCCTGGTGCCTGAATACGGTGATCAACGTTCAGGCTTTCGGTTGGCGACTGCCGTTGCAGGTATTCCCGCTGCAACTCCTGCAACTGCTGGGGTTGGCAATGCTGGCGACGTTGCTGGCATCGGCGTGGCCGCTGTTCAAATTGGCGCGAACCCAACCGGCGGATTTGCTGAGGAGCTTTGCTCATGAGGACTAATCGGGCAATCGGCTTACTGGTGTGGGTGTTGGCGCTGATCGGTTGCGATGAGTCAGCGGATACCCAACAGGGGTTTGCCGATCTGGGCAGTCAGGCGGCAGCGTTCAGCCAGGTCACGCCCGGCAGGGTCTTCAGTTTTCCCGAAGATCATGGCGCCCATGAGGGTTTTCGCGTCGAGTGGTGGTACGTCACCGCCAATCTCAAGGATGGGCAGGGGCGTGAATTTGGCGTGCAATGGACGTTGTTTCGCAATGCCCTCAAAGCGGTTCCCGAGCAACCCGGCTGGGGCAACCAGACGATCTGGCTGGGGCATGCGGCGGTCACGTCCGCAACCGCTCACCACGCCGCCGAACGTTACGCACGCGGTGGCGTCGCTCAGGCGGGGGTCAGCACGGCACCGTTGGACGCGTGGATCGATGACTGGCGCTTCGTCAGCGAGTCCGGCAATCCGAACCCCTTGGCCCGGATGCAACTGCACGCGAGCGGCAAGGACTTCGCCTATCAGTTACAGCTCACCTCGGATCGCGCGCCGGTGCTGCAAGGCGATCAGGGCTACAGTCGGAAATCCGAGCAGGGGCAGGCGTCGTATTACTACAGCCAGCCGTTTTTCCAGGCCTCGGGCAGCCTGCAAATTGACGGCGCAACCTATCAGGTCAGCGGCCCCGCGTGGCTGGACCGGGAGTGGAGCAGCCAACCGTTGGGCGCTGCGCAAACCGGCTGGGACTGGTTTTCCCTGCACCTGAACGACGGCACCAAACTTATGCTGTTCCGGGTTCGGCAACAGGATGGCGGCGCTTACCTCACCGGCACCTGGATCGATGCGCAGGGCGTGCCGAAGCACCTGTCCCGCGATGACATCAGTCTCTCGCCGCTGGCCTCGACCGAGGTGGCGGGACGAACCTTGCCGACGCGCTGGTCGATCAAAATCCCCGGCCAGGGACTGGACATTCAAAGCACGGCGCTGAACCCCGCAGCCTGGATGAACCTGCGCATTCCTTACTGGGAAGGCCCGGTGCAGTTCAGTGGCAGCCATTCGGGGCAGGGCTACCTGGAAATGACCGGGTATTGAGCTGTCAGGGGCAATGCGGCGGGTGAAGTTTTCATCAGCGTCTATGCTCCTTCGGCACGCGGCGTAATTGAACTCGGTTGCACATCGCCGTTGCACCTTCATTTCATTACACAGGGAATGTACCGCTATGAAGCTTCACACACTGACCAAAGCCATTTCGCTCGCTACGCTGCTGTCCGCTGCAAGCCTCAGTGCCTATGCCGCCGAGATCCCGCTGTCTCACGCAGTGGAAGCCGATCAAGTGGTCACCAAAGTCATTTCTGTCGACGCGGCCAAGCATCAAGTGGTGCTTGAGGGCGCACAGGGCCAGCCGGTGCATGTCCAGTTAAGCGACAAGGCCAAGGACCTGGGCAACCTGAAGGTGGGTGACAAGGTTAGCGTTCAGGTCACCCACTCGGTTGCTGCCTACCTCGATACCACAGTCGATAAAGGTCTGCCGGATGCGATCGAACGCACCGGCGAAATTCGCGCGACCAAGGACAATCCGAACCCGGGTGGCGAAGCCTTCCGTCAGGTTCAGGTCCAGCTGAAAATCACCGGTATTGACCTGAAGAAGCATCAGCTGACATTTGAAAATCCGGCTGGCGAGAAGAAGACCGTCAGCGTGGAAAAACCAGAAGTTCAGGCCCATTTGAAAAATCTGAAAATCGGCCAGAGTGTCGTGGTGACGTACACCGATGTTCTGGAAATCACCACTCAACATGAAAGTTGATTCAAGGCGCTAATCGGCGATTCACCGTGTGCCAATGTGGCTGGCACACGGTGATGAACTCATCGGTCGATCGGGTGAGAGAATGAAAGCCCGGCCTGTTTCAGACGAATCACCCTGTTTGCAGACATATTGTGTTCAGAATTATTCAGGTTTTGTGCGCGGACAGATGGTTTGCATTCTATTAATATCCTTTCGTTCGCCCAGTGTGAGGGCTCTTTACCGGTGCATGGATTGCCAGGCCATAACACTGGGCGAACACCTCTTCTAACCGGTCAATCGGCACTCGGCGCATTGGCTTCATCCCCTCATCCTTTTCCTTTCAATGAGACTTCATTGAACGGTCCTGCATATTGCAGATAAGATGCGCGGCATTGTTCAGACCAAGGAAGAAAGCGGCCATCCGGGCCGTTTTGAAACGGATGAAACCACTCTCGCTTTATCACCCCATTCTGTACTGGCTGCGTGTTCGGCAAAAAAGAATGTTCCGACAGTTTGCCTGGAGGTTCTCCAGCCGAACGTATGCGCAACCGACGGGCTCTGCACCTCGATTGGCCTACCGCTACATCAAGCACACTTCCAAGTTGATCAGGAAACTCGGTAACTCCGACCTGGCATTGCAGCACAACAAAGTCATTAACCTGAAACTGGCCGTGAGCAGTATCGACGCGGTGGTCATTGCTCCGGGCGAGTACTTCTCTTTCTGTCGTCTGGTCGGTCGGCCCACGCGTAAGCGCGGGTTTGTCGAAGGCATGGAGTTATCGTTTGGTGAAGCCCGCAGCGGTGTCGGCGGCGGGATCTGTCAGTTGAGCAACCTGATTCACTGGATGGCGATTCACTCGCCGCTGGTGGTGACCGAACGCTCCAATCACAGCTTCGATCCGTTCCCCGATGAAGGCCGGGTGCTGCCGTTTGGGTCCGGGGCGGCGATTTTCTATAACTACATTGATCTGGTGCTGCACAACCCGACCGACAGGCATTTCCAACTGAAACTGCATGTCGGTGAGCAGCAACTTGAAGGTGAGCTGCTGAGTGATCAGCCGAGGGACTTTCGTTATCACATCTATCAACTCGGACACCGCTTCGTGCGGGACAGCGGCCGGGTTTTTCGTGAGAACGAAATCTGGCGTGACGTTCTCAGCAAGGGACAGAACAGCGAGTTGGTGCGGCGTGAGCGGTTGTACAAAAACCGGGTCGTGGTGAAGTACCCGGTAGACGATCAACAACTGGCGGATGCCCCGCAACCGGCAGGGCAGTAGCGGCATGACTCGTTCGGCAAAACCCTGAGTGCGGGTGTTAACGCGCTCACCCCTCTTGAGGCGGCATTCTGTGACGGCGCTGCCACAGCCTGCGAAGCAGGTTCACGGCATACGCAACGCTCAAGCCGGCACTTGCGTAAATGACCCAGGCCTGGGCCGGGCTGCGCTCCATTGACGGGTAGTGGTAGAGGCCGAGCGCCAGTGATGCAAGTATGACCGTCAGCATCAGTATGTTGCCGGTCAAGGGTTCGTACTGGCGGTAGTCCCAGTCAATATAGGGGTCGGGCAGGCCCTCGATCCTGACAATACGCCTGTCCTTGACGGTCGCCTCGAGCGTCACCTCCTGGCCCGCTTGCAGGTGCTCGGCCATCAGTTGGCGGTAAGGTTGCATGCCCCAGACTTGTTCGTCGCCAATCAACACCGGGTAGGCCAGTTCGGGGTCTTGGCTATAGATCCCGCGGAGGCGGTTGACTGGTTCCGGTCGGTGATGTTTTTCCAGGGTGATCGGGAGAAAGCCCAGCAGAGCCGCCAGGGTGCCGAGTACAAACCAGCCTTTATCCTCAACCCAGCCCGTTGCCATCATCCAGAACAGCAGCATGCCGAGCACCACGGCCAATGAGCCAAGCAAGCGTCGGGTATCCGGTACATCGGAATACAAGACGTACACGTCAATGCGGCGTTCGGTTTTACGGCTGCGGCGCTGGCCAAGCATCTCGATGTTCTGTCCATTGATGCGAGGCCCCGCAATGCCAAAGTCCCACTGCGCCCAGTGGCGTTCGTTGTCTTCGACCTGCTGCGCGAAGCGCTCAATGTCGTAGCCTTCGTTGAGGCGGATGACATAGGCGCGCTCCTTGCCGCACACCACGTCGAGGGTGTTCTCGCCGTGCTCGTTCAGAAATGGTTTCGCCAGGGGGTGCAACATCACCGGCAGGTCGCCGATCAGGTTCATGCCTTGCCATTCACGCATTGTCCCGCCACGACGGTAGCTGCCTGACAGCCGATGCACATTGCGATCAAAGGTTTCCTTGGGGTAGTACCTGGCCAGCAAGCGTTGTTGCTCCACCGTTGCACAGTGCAAGGGTTCGCTGCGGCGAAACCATTTGAACGCATTACGGTACAGGGCGATCTTGCCGACGAAAATCAGCATGCCGGTGATTTGAAGCAGCAGTAGACCGGCCTTGATCATGAGCATTGGGGGCGATGCCTTGTCGGGGTATCAGTGACGATGTTGAAGAGGGAATTCATGGGCGTCCTTGCAGGTCAGCAGTCAGTTTGCATGGTGTGTTGTGGGTTCCTTACAACTGTTCCAGATCAATCGTGCAGCCGAATTTTTTGAGCTTGTTCAGGAAGTCATCGAAGGTGATAACCGGCCGGTCGGCATTATGAATGGCGTACTCATTGCGCAGTCGCCTGAAGCGTTCACCGACCGTTTTTTGATAGACGGGGCTCAGCGCGTTGATCAGGTCATAGCCCTGCGCTGACATGAACGGGGTGTCGGCGCGCATGCAGTAATAACTGTGAATGTTGAGCAACAAGGAGTCCGCATCTTCGTAACAGTCTTCAAGGGAGTCCAGGTACTCGATGAATGACTTTTCCAGCAGTGGGTTCGGCGCGTCGTATGATTTGAGAAAGCCACAGAGCCCTTGCCAGTTGTTGATATAAAGGTGTTCGCCCCATTCACGGTCATAGGAAAAGTAAATGCCCTGGCCCTTGAAGAACATCGGCATTTCGCTTCTTTCCAGGGCGATTTCAAACCGGGTTTTCGGGATCACGTGTACTCATTCTCCATCAGGGCGCGGTAGCGAGCAAAAGTCGAAACACGGTCAGATTCGCCGTCGATGAGTTGTTCATAAAACAACGGGTCATCGGCCCACCTATCGAACACCAAACGGGTTGCAGGCGTTCGACGGGCTCCCTGATCGAAGCTGAGCCGCCAATACGTCGAGAACCGCTCATCCACGACCTCGAACAGGTCTGCGGCATAAGGCTTGGGGTACTCATCGTCAAGCGCATTACACAGATAGAACCAGGGGCAGTTGTCCCACATTTCTATGCCGTACACCGTGTACATCTTGCCCCGATCAAGGTCGATCTCACCGCCGGGCATGCGGATGTAATGCTGGAGCCGGGCTAATACGTCCGGGTCCTGGAGGTCATTCAGGTTGTTTATCTTGCAAACGACTTTCATAGTGCCGGGCCTGTGGGTCGAGGGCTTGCGGGGCGGTTTATCGCGCCAGCATGTAAGACTCGATTTTCTCAATGAACTCGGCTTTGCTCCGGGTCCTGAAGTCACCGAGAAAGACCTCCGAGTTCTTGATGACCTTGCACGCTTTGTCATATCGGATGGTCAGGAATTCGACCACGAACTCACCTTCAGGGTCGCCTTCGGGTTCGAGCCTGGCGTCGAAGCAGTCACCGGTACTGCGCCTGACGCCACCCAACAGGACAGCGCTGCTGAACCAATCCGCTGTTTGCGGCGTGAGTTCGACGTCGAACAGGTTGTTGATCGTGATGGTCCAGCCACTTGGGACTCGCAGGGCTTGTAGTGCGTACTTTAAGGGGGCGGCCATTCTAGGGATTCCCCAAAGAGGTGTGGCGTGAGCGCACGTTGCACAGACGCTCAGCCAACTCACTGAACACCGGATGCGGGTCTTCTTCGGGTGAGAGCAGTCGGTTCATCCGTTGCACGTGTGCAACATCGTCATACAGGTCGATGGCGACCCACCCCCTGGACCAGAAATCCACGGTGCCGAGTAGACCACAGCCTTTGAACTCGACTCGTTCGAGATCGCCAAAATCGCCCTCCATAAACGATGAGTACTCAAAGGCAAAGTGGTGTATCAGCGGTTTTAGGTGTTTGTTGAAGTAACCGATGTCCATGTCGTTTTAAATCGGGTGCCAGGCGGGATGTCTGTCGAGGAGGGGGCTTTTTAGCACGAATGGAGATGCACAGCGACACTGCCGCCAGGGAGAGGGGGGCAGATTACCCCTCTCTTTTAAAAAAGAAGCGGGCCTGCGTTTGAGCAACCCGCCTGTGAAGGGCGATGCGAGTCGGTGGCTTAAGCCCCAACCATCCACTTGGTCAGCCCATGGCGACCACTGACCCCCAGCTTCGCTGCGGCGCGTTTGAGGTAGGTTTCGATGGAGCTGTTTTTTACACTGAGTTTTTCGGCCATTTCCGGCACGGTGCCCCCGGTCAACAGTCCCAGGCAGACCTCTTTTTCTCTCGCCGACAAGGTGATGTCACTGAGTGACAGTCGCTCGTAGAACTCACGTTGCAACTGTGTCTGCTTGAGTGCAGCGGCCGGTCCTTTCACCCAGGTTCCAAGCTTCTTCAGCGTGGTTTGTCGACTGATCTGGGCATGGCGCTCCAAGAGTGGCAGCAGGGTCTCGGAGAGGTTTTTCAAAAACGATAACTCACTCAGGGAAAACGCGCGTTGGGTATGAGGGCGGTACAACGAAATGAGGTTGCGACGATTGGACTTGCGTGAAACCAGGTTGCACTGATGGGACGTGTCTCTGGTGTGTTTGCTGTGGGTTTGCGCATTCATTTGAATCAGCAGTGAATCATCCATTTCAAGCATTTGCTTGAGCAGTGGGTGATCGTCCTGGTGACTTGAGACGCAGGGCGCCGGGACCTCTTCCTTTAACCCGGCGCTACCCAGCAACTTGATATCAAGAATGCTTGCCTGACGCTCGTCCAGCGTCCACTCACTGAGGTCGATCATGCTGACCGGCACTCGTTTGTCGACCAGATGGAGCATGTTTGCCGCAAAGTGGTCCTTGCCTGTGTTTGATACCAACTCACCCAACTCGAAGTAAAAGTGCGGGTTCTCTATATTGTCGATACTGCTGGTCAGACTCATATCCCTATCATCCTTGATGTAGACAAATCGCCGAACGGTTAACGGTTGCCGGTCTGATTTCGGGCGCAATCAGTTCTCCTTGAACGTGATTTGGCACCCTGAATTTGATTTAAGCCGATGCATTTGCCCTACGTCTGTAGCGGAAACCGGGGACACACCGTGCCATGAAACCGGTGTGATTAATCCGGCGCTTCTGGCGGTCAGGTAGTTTTGGGGGGCACAAAAATCGTTCAGTTACACCGATACAGGCCTGATAAACGTCATCTTTATGGGGGGAGAGCCTGTCGGAAGGAAATAGTGGTCAGCACGTTGTGGTTAATTTCCTACGTCTATTTAAGCGTTTCCTTAGCGATCTTTTGGAAAACTACTACACGCAACCTTCAGAACCGAATGTCCGGCCACTGAGGAAGGGATTCACTGGGGCCCGCACATTTTGTACCCGGTTTCCGGGACAGTTGGCTCGCCGCCGCTGCGTAAACTTGATGCCTTGGCACGCTTGCACGGCGTGGATTGCGTAACAGGCAGCGACCCAACGCGCCAGGTCGCCGGTTCCTCTGAGGGTACGAATGAATGAATAACGAGCAAGAGAAGAAGCCCAGGTCCGGCTCGGTCTTGCGCCTGCTCTGGAAGCATCATCCCTGGCTGGCGTTCTTTACGGTTGCGACCGGTATTGCCAGTGGCGTGGCGGCAATCTCGGTGATCAATGTGATCAACCGGGCCATTTATGAAGAAGGCTCGCGGCTGCAGTCGCTGTACTGGTTTATCGGCCTGAGCGTGGCGGCACTGATTCTGCGCAATGGTGCAAACCTGTTCCCGGCGTATGCCAGCATGCAGTTGATGACCCGATTGCGCATTGCCCTGTGCCAGAAAATTCTGGCCTCGTCGCTGGAAGACGTGGACCGACGTGGCCCCCCCAATGTCCTGACCCTGCTGACCAACGATATTCCCCAACTGAACATGACGTTGCTGGTGGCGCCGGTGGTGCTGGTTGAATCGGCTGTGTTTATCTTCGGTCTGGCCTACCTGGCTTATTTGTCCTGGATGGTGTTTGCCGTCACGGTCTGCTTGTTGATCGTGGGGGTGGCGCTGTACATCTTCTTCTTCCTGGGGGGTGTGAAATTCACCAATCGTGTGCGTGACGAGTTCACGGCTTTCAATGAACACACCCATTCGCTGGTGTTTGGCTTGAAGGAGTTGAAACTCAACGGTATTCGCCGTCGCTGGTTCGGTCGTGCGGCTATTCAGGTCTCGTCTACGCGTGTGGCGCGCTACAAATTCATTGAGCGTGTGTGGTTCGTGTGTGCCGAGAATGTGGGGCTGATGACTCAGTCGCTGCTGATTGGCAGTCTCGTGTTCGCGCTGCCGCTGTTGGTGGTAGTCGATAGCCAGGTCATGACCGCCAGCGTGCTGACCGTGTTGTACATCCTGGGGCCGCTGGGCCTGCTGATCGGGGCGATGCCAGTCATGGCGCAAGGGCGTATTGCCGCTGAGCGCCTGGCCGAATTCGGGTTCTTCATCAACGAGCATCACCCGGACATCGACGCGTCGGAAACCGCCAACGTGTTGCGCCTCGATCATAAAAAGCACTGGGGCAAGATCGAACTCAAAGGCGTAGTGATGAACTATCAGGGATCGCAGGCCGATAAACGCAGCGGTTTTGCGTTGGGGCCGATCGACCTGAGCATTCGTGCGGGGGAGCTGATCTACATCGTCGGCGGCAACGGCAGTGGCAAGAGCACGCTGGTGAAGGCGCTTTGTGGGTTATACGTCGCCCAGGCTGGGCAGATACTGCTCGATGGTGTAGCGATTACCGAAGCGTCGCGCAGCGACTACCGCGATTTGTTTTCGGCGGTGTTCAGCGATTTTCATCTGTTCAACCGGCTGATCGGCCCGGAAGGCGACGAGGCCAGTCCGGCGCTGGCCCGCAAATACCTTGCGACCCTGGAACTGGAGGACAAGATTGATATCGAGGGGCTTGGCTTCTCGACTACCAAAGCCTTGTCATATGGCCAGCAAAAGCGCCTGGCGCTGGTCTGTGCCTACATGGAGGACCGCTCGGTCTACGTGCTGGACGAGTGGGCGGCGGATCAGGACCCACCGTTCAAGCGTTTCTTTTACGAAGAGCTGCTGCCGGATCTCAAGCGTCGCGGCAAAACGGTCTTGATCATCACCCACGACGATCAGTACTTCCAGTTGGCTGATCGGATTATCAAGGTGTCGGAAGGCCGGATCGTTTCCGACGTCACGTTGGCGGTGCGCGACAAGCGCGCCTGAGCCTCAACGACCCTGCGCCCGCGTGCCATCAACCTCCTGATGGCGCGCGGGCGTAGTCACGTGTAGTGCCCTGAAATCCGCTCCCGGCCTGGGTGCCAGTGCACTCGAAGGCACTGGATTTTGCTGTCCGGGTTTCAGGTGTCATACGGGCCGCAGGGCCAGTGTTTAAATTCCTCGATACCTCTACCGGGGTTATTCCGTTTTGCCATTTCTGACCATTGCGCAGGTACGCGCCGATGGGGAGAGGGTGCGCGGCATGACCCCATTGAATTCGAATCAACTGCCAACGTCGATGTGCTTTGCGCAACGCACGGATAAATCACCGAGAAGGATCTTATGGAACTTTTTTCTGCAGCCGTTGTGGGCAACGTGATCGCGAAAGGACCTTCTTCAAGCGATCCATGTAGTGAAAAGTCGGCGTGTCCGGCCTTGATTCCGAGCCGTTCAGGGGCGGGCCAGTCTGCTCGGGGGGATAAGGCATGAATCACACACTCCTGATCCCGCAGACATTCTCCCTGACGGCAGCCCAGCGCGATATCTGGCTCGACCAGGTAAGCCGGGGCGACTCGCCGCTCTACAACATCGGTGGATACATCGAAATCAACGGGCGTGTTTGTCCTGCGATGATTCAGCGTGCGGTGGAGTTGCTGGTGGAAAAGCATGACGCCTTGCGCACCGTGCTGTTGGCCGATTCCGGCCCCGACGGCGTACCGCTGCAGTCTTTTGCCCACTCGTTACCGGTCCTTGTGCCGTTGCACGACTTCTCGACGCAGCCCGACCCGTTGGCGGCCGCGCAGGTCTTGATGCAGCAGCAGATGGCGTTGCCCTATCCGCTGGGTACCGGCCCCTTGTTCCGATTTTTCCTGATCAAACTTGAAGACGAGCATTTCTTCCTGGGCACCCAGGCGCATCACCTCATCCTTGACGGGTGGGGCTTCGGCCAGATGCTGCAGTCTCTGGGAAGTCTCTATAGCGCACTGGAGCAGGAAGGTGAGCCTGATTTGTGGGCAGCGTCTTATATCGATTTCATTCACGACGATCACCGCTATCACCACTCTGCGCGTTACGCCCGTGACCGGGCTTACTGGCTGGACAAGTACCAGACGGTCCCCGAACCCTTGTTGATGCCACGTTATCGAGATCGTTATGTTGATGGCATTGCACCGAGCAGCACTGTCGTGCGGCCGTTTCCGGTTGGCCTGCACGAGCGAATGGGGAAGTTGGCGAAAACGTATCAGGCGTCACCTTTCCACGTGTTGCTGGCCGCCCTGTATGTCTACTTCACCCGCACTACGCAGCGCGCCGAGTGGGTGGTGGGGCTGCCGATCCTTAATCGTCCCAATGCCGGATTCAAGTCCACCCTGGGGTTGTTCACCCAGGTCAGTGCGGTGCGATTGCGCTTGAGCAATGACCTGTCGTTCGGCGGACTGATCCGTGCGGTACGCGATGTGCTCAGGCAGGACTTTCGTCATCAGCGCTTCCCCTTGAGCGAGATGAACCGTGCTCTGGGGCTGCTGCGCGATGATCGTGCGCAGCTGTTTGATCTGTCGGTTTCCTACGAACAGGAAGACCACGATTACCGCTACGGTCAGGCCCTGGCGCATTCGGTGAAAGTGTCGAACAACCACGAGCAAACGCCGCTGACCTTGCACTTGCGCACCAACAGTTACCACGACAAGGCATGGGCCCATTACGTCTACAACGAAGCATATTTTGAACGCGCCGAGATCGAGGCGCTGGCCGAGCGCTTAACCTGTGTCCTGGAGCAGGGGCTGGAAGATCCCGGTTTGTCGATTCGCCATTTCACCCTGATGACGCCCGCTGAAACCGAGCGGTTGCGTCAATGGAACGCGACCGATAAAGCCTACCCCGGCGATCAGACCCTTCACCAATTGTTTGAGGCGCAAGTCGCGGCCCGGCCTCATGCCGCAGCGGTGACGTATGCCGACCAGGCACTGAGCTACGACGAATTGAATGCACGCGCCAACCAGGTCGCACATCGACTGTTGGCCATGGGGGTTCGCCCCGATGACCGGGTAGCAATCTGTGTCGAGCGGGGGCTTGAGATGGTCGTCGGCCTGCTCGGGATTCTCAAGGCGGGTGCCGGTTATGTACCGCTGGACCCGGAGTACCCGAGCGAACGGCTCACCTACATGATTGAAAACAGCGCCCCCACGGTGTTGCTGACGCAGCAGGCCTTGCTTGAGCGCCTGAACCAAACGGCGGCCCCCGTGCTGCTGCTCGATAGCCAGGGGCGCGATGCCGAGGCAATCGGTCGTCAGCCACGCTCCAACCCCGATGTCGGCGGCCTGTCCCGCGCGGCCCTGGCGTACGTGATCTACACCTCGGGCTCCACGGGGCAGCCCAAGGGCGTGGCCATGCCCCATGGGCCACTGGTCAATCTGCTGCAATGGCAGATCGGGCAGGCAACCCAACAAGGCCGAAGAGTGCAGCGCACGCTGCAATTCGCCGCACTGGGTTTTGATGTGGCCTTCCAGGAGGTGTTCAGCACCCTGTGTGCCGGTGGTGAATTGTCGATGATCCATGCCGACATTCGGTTGAATTTCCGAGGGCTGTTCCAGCACATCTGCGAGCACCGCATCGAACGCCTGTATCTGCCGTGCATCGCGCTGCAAGCGCTGACGGAAACGGTGGTCGGTGACGAGCAGTTGAGTCAATTGCAGTGTGCGTTGGCCGATGTGATTACCGCCGGTGAGCAACTGCGCATCACCGAACCCATGCGCACCTTCTTCCGGCGTCTGCAAGGCTGTCGCCTGCATAACCATTACGGTCCCACCGAGTCACACGTGACCACGGCGCTGACGCTTGCGGGCGATGCAACGGGTTGGCCCATCCTGCCATCGATCGGGCAACCCGTGGCCAACACCCGCATCCACCTGCTTGATGAGCAGCTTCAGCCAGTCCCGCCAGGCGTCGCCGGGGAGATCTACATTGGCGGTGCGTGCGTGGCCCGTGGTTACCTGAACCGTGAAGACCTGACCCGCGAGCGTTTCATCGTCGACCCTTTTTTCAGCGAAGGCTCATCGCGTCTGTACAAGTCCGGGGATCTGGGGTGTTACCAGGCCAATGGTGATATCGAATACCTGGGCCGCAACGACGGTCAGATCAAGATCCGTGGGTTTCGTGTCGAACCTGGCGAGGTCGAAGCCTGCCTGGCCCTGCACCCAGGCGTACGCGAAGCGGCAGTGGTGGTTCGCGAAGAGGTCGCGGGTGACAAGCGACTGGTGGCGTACTTTACGGGGCACACCGGCCATGAAGTGCCGAATGTCGATGGATTACGTCGTTACCTGCAAGGCTTGTTGCCGGACTACATGATTCCCGCTGCCTATGTGCAGCTGGAAACACTGCCGTTGTCGCCCAACGGCAAGCTGGATCGAAGAGCTTTGCCGATGCCGCAGGCCGAGGCTTTTGTCTGCCGCGAATACCAGGCCCCGGTGGGTACCAGGGAAATCACGCTGGCCAGGTTGTGGGCCGAACTGCTGAATGTGGAGCGGGTGGGGCGTCACGACCACTTCTTCGAGCTGGGCGGGCACTCGCTGTTGGCGGTGAGCCTGATCGAACGTATGCGTCGGGCCGGGCTGAGCGCTGACGTGCGCGTGCTGTTTACTCAGCCAACGCTGGCGGCATTGGCGGCCGCGACCGAGGGAGGCACGGAAGTCGAAGTACCGGCCAATCGCATCCCTGCCGATTGCACACGCATTACCCCGGACCAATTGTCATTGGCAGAACTGGAGCAGGCCGCCATCGATTGCATCGTGGCGACGGTGCCCGGCGGTGCAGCTAATGTACAGGAGATTTACCCGCTGGCGCCGTTGCAGGAGGGGCTGCTTTATCACCACCTGAGTGCCGAGGCGCGTGATCCCTATCAGCAACACGCACTGTTCGCGTTTGAGGATGAGGCCCGGCTGCACGCTTTTGTGCAAGCGTTGCAAGCGGTGGTCTCGCGGCACGACATCCTGCGCACCAGCCTGGTCTGGGAGGGCATCGCGCAGCCCATGCAAGTGGTCTGGCGCGAGGCCGGGTTGAAAGCTGATCCGATTGCACTGGAGCCTGAGGCCGGGGATATCGTCGGGCAGTTGCGTGAACGTCTCGATCCGCGTCACTTCGTTTTGGGCATTCGCCGGGCACCGATGATGCGTGTCTGTTATGCCGAAGACCCTGCAAACAAGCGCTGGGTCGGCATGCTGGTGTTCCATCACCTGGTCAACGATGCGACGTCGCTGGGTGTGCTGATCGAAGAAGTCGCGGCCCATATGCAGGGCCGGGAGCAGGATCTGGCGCCACCCGTGCCGTATCGCAACTATGTGACCCAGGCGCGGTGGGGCGTCAGCCAGGAGGAGCACGAAGCGTTTTTCCGTCAACAACTGAGCGATGTCGACGAGCCGACACTGGCGCTCGGTTTGCACCACGACCACGACGATCATGAAGAAGGTCACTGGCTGCTGGAGGCTTCGCTCAGCCAGCGCGTGCGGGGGCAGGCCCGACAACTGGGCGTGAGTGCGGCGTGCCTGTGTCACTTGGCCTGGGCTCAGGTCGTCGGTTGCCTGTCGGGGCGCGACGATGTGGTCTTCGGCACGGTGCTGTTGGGCCGCTTGCAGGCTGGCGAAGGAGCGGATCGCGCCCTGGGCATGTTCATCAATACCTTGCCCCTGCGGGTCAACCTGGGCGAGCAAAGCGTGCAGGCAGCGGTGAAGGCCACCCACGCACGATTGAACGCCTTGCTGGCCCATGAACATGCCTCGCTGGCGTTGGCCCAGCGTTGCAGTGGTGTCGCGGCACCGACGCCGCTGTTCAATACCTTGTTCAACTACCGTCATGGCGGGGTATCGGATGAGGGGGGCGCATTGCGGGCCTGGCAGGGCATTGAGCTGCTGAGCAGCGAGGAGGTTGTCAGCTACCCGTTGATCGTGTCGGTGGATGACCTGGGTGACGGATTCAAGTTGAGCGCCGTGGCGCCAAGGGAAGTCGGAGCGCAACGGATCCTTGGTTACCTGCATACCGCGCTGCAAGGGTTGGTCGAGGCACTGGAGCATGGCCTGCAGACACCGTTGCACCGCGTGCCGATCCTTCCTGCCGCCGAGCGCCAACAGGTGTTGTTTGACCTTAATGCCACCGAAGCGGATTACCCCTGCGACCAGATGATTCACGCACTGTTCGAGGCCCAGGTTCGGCGCACCCCGGACTCGGTGGCGTTGGTGGCCGGTGAACAGCAACTGACCTGCCGCGAACTCAATGAGCGCGCCAACCAACTGGCCCACCACCTGCGCCAGCAGGGCGTGGGGCCAGATTCACGGGTAGCGATTTGCGTCGAACGCGGACCGGAACTGGTGATCGGCTTGCTGGGGATTCTCAAGGCTGGCGGGGCTTACGTGCCACTGGACCCCGGCTATCCGCGCGAGCGCATTGCCTACATGCTGCACGACAGCGCCCCGGTCGCGGTGCTGGTGCAAGGTTCGACCCGCGAACTGCTGGGCGAGGTGACGGTGCCGGTGATCGATCTGGGTCACCCGACCTGGCAGGACCAGTCCATTGCCAATCCGCAGGTTCTGGAGCTGACCTCGGGGCACCTGGCCTACGTGATCTACACCTCGGGCTCCACCGGGACGCCGAAGGGCGTGATGGTCGAGCATCGCGGGGTCAATAACCTGATGCACTGGAGTTCGCAGGTGTGCGAGGTTGCGCAAGATGCTGCGCTGTTGCAGAAAACCCCGTTCAGTTTCGATGCCTCTGTCTGGGAGTTCTTCTGGCCGCTCACCACCGGGATGCGCCTGGTGTTGGCGCGTCCTGACGGGCACCGCGAGCCGGCCTATCTGGCGCAACTGATTCGTGAACAGCGCATTACAGTGATTCAATTCGTGCCGGCGATGTTGCAACAGTTTCTGGAACTGGACGAGGTCAGCCAGTGCGTCAGCCTGACCGATGTGTTCTGCGGCGGTGGCGAACTCACCGCCGCGTTGGCCCGACGGGTTCAGGAACGGCTGCCACAGGTGCGTTTGCACAATGTTTACGGCCCCACCGAAGCCACGGTCGACAGCACGGCCTGGACCCTCGAACCCGGCGCGCCGGTGCCGGATGTTCAACTGCCAATCGGTCGGCCGATTCCCAACACGCGGCTGTACGTACTGGACGCCCACAACATGCCGGTGCCGCTGGGTGTGAGCGGTCACCTGCATATCGGCGGTGTCGGCGTCGCAAGGGGTTATGCGGGTTTGCCGCAATTGACGGCGGAACGCTTTATCGACAGCCCGTTCGTGGCCGGCGACCGGTTGTACCGTACCGGTGATCTGGTGCGCTATCGCCCCGACGCAAGCCTGGAGTTTCTTGGGCGCAACGACTTCCAGGTGAAGCTGCGAGGCGTACGTCTGGAGCTGGGCGAAATCGAAGCCCGACTGGCGGCGCACCCGGCGGTGCGGGAGGCGGTGGTGCTGGCGCGGGACGAGCGTCTGGTCGCGTATTTCACTCCGCGGGTCGCGGGCCATATCCCGGCAATTGAAGACTTGCGTGCCTATCTGCTGACGCAATTGCCGGAACACATCGTCCCTGCTGCTTTTGTTCAACTGGAAGCCTTGCCGCTGAGCCCCAACGGCAAACTGGACCGCAAGGCGTTGCCGGAACCGGGTCTGGAGTCGTTGCTCACTCGGGGTTACGAAGCGCCGGTGGGCGACATTGAAATCACTCTGGCCAGGCTTTGGGCCGAGGTGCTCAAGGTCGAACGGGTGGGGCGCCATGACCATTTCTTTGAACTGGGCGGGCACTCGTTGTTGGCGGTCAGCCTGATCGAACGCATGCGTCGGGTCGGGTTGTCGGCGGATGTGCGGGTACTGTTTGGCCAGCCGACGCTGGCGGCATTGGCGTCAGCGGTTGGCGGTGGCCGAGAGGTAGAAATCCCGGTCAACCGCATACCGTTTGATTGCACGCGAATTACCCCGGACCTGTTGCCGCTGGCGGACCTGGATCAAGCAGCCATCGACCGCATCGTGGCGACGGTGCCCGGTGGCGCGGTCAACGTGCAGGATATCTACCCGCTGGCCCCGTTGCAGGCCGGCATCCTCTATCACCACCTGTCGGTCACGCAAGGCGACCCCTACGTGTTGCAGGTGCAATTTGCCTTCGACAATGACGAGCGCCTGGAGGCTTTTGCCCAAGCGTTGCAGGCCGTGATCGAGCGTCACGACATTCTGCGGACCGCGATGATATGGGAAAACCTCGATCAGCCGGTGCAAGTGGTCTGGCGTCAGGCCCCGTTGGGACGAGAGGCGGTTGAACCGGACCCGAAAGCGGGTGATGTGTTGGCCCGACTGCACGCCCGTTTCGATCCCCGGCATTATCGGCTGGACATCACTCAGGCGCCGTTGATGCGGCTGGTGCATGCCCGGGATGAGGCCAACCAGCGGGTGGTCGCGATGCTGCTGTTCCATCACCTGGTGATGGACCATGTCGCGCTGGACGTGTTGCAACTTGAGATACAGGCCTTTCTGCTCGGCCAGCAGGCGCGGCTGGGTGAGGCGGTTGCGTACCGCAACTATGTCGCGCAGACGCGTCTGGGTATCAGTGAGCAGGAACACGAAACGTTCTTTCGCGAGATGCTGGGCGATGTCGATGAGCCGACCCTGCCGTTCGGTTTGCAGGATGTGCAGGGCGACGGCAGCGGTATCGAGGAAGCGACGCAACGGGTGCCGGCTGATGTGAGCCAGCGTCTGCGCGCCCAGGCACGCGTGCTGGGGGTGAGTGTCGCCAGCCTGTTCCATATGGCGTGGGCACAGGTATTGGCCGGTGTCTCGGGCAAGGAGCACGTGGTGTTTGGCACCGTGCTGCTGGGCCGGATGCAGGGCGGTGAGGGCGCCGGGCAAGCCTTGGGTTTGTTTATCAATACCTTGCCGTTGCGCATCGATGTAGGGACGCAAGGCGCACGGGCGGGTGTCGAGGCAACCCATGCGCGGCTCACAGCCTTGCTGGGCCATGAACATGCCCCGTTGGTGCTGGCGCAGCGTTGCAGTGGTGTGGTCGCGCCGTCGCCGTTGTTCAGTGCGTTGCTCAATTACCGGCACAGCGCGACCGCCACTATTCATCATCACCATGCCTGGCACGGGATTGAGCTGCTGAGTGCCGAAGAGCGGACCAACTACCCGCTGACGCTGAACGTGGATGACCTGGGCGATGGGTTCAGCCTGACCGCCATGACGGTTGCGCAGGTGGGGGCGCAGCGGATCTGCGGTTATGTACAGACCGCGCTGGAATCACTGGTCGAGGCACTGGAGCAGGAGTCGCCGGTTGCGCTGAACCGTTTGCCGATCCTTCCCGCTGCCGAGCGTCGGCATCTGTTGTTTGACCTCAACGCCACCGACGTGGACTACCCGCTCGATCAAACGATTCACGGTCTGTTCGAAACACAGGTTCAACGCACGCCGGATGCGCCGGCCGTGCTGGCCGGTGAACAGCGCCTGACCTACCGTGAACTCAACCAGCGCGCCAACCAACTGGCCCATTACCTGCGCCAGCAGGGCGTGGGGCCTGATTCGCGGGTGGCGATTTGCGTCGAGCGCGGGCTGGAGATGGTCGTTGGCTTGTTGGCGATCCTCAAGGCGGGCGGCGGTTATGTGCCGCTGGATCCGGCCTATCCACTGGAACGCATCGCCTACATGTTGCGCGACAGCGACCCGGTCGCGGTGCTGGTGCAAGGTTCGACCCGCGAACTGCTGGGCGAGGGGACTGTGCCGGTGATCGATCTGGATCACCCGACCTGGCAGGATCAATCCATTGCCAACCCACAGGTTCCGAAGCTGACCTCGGCGCATCTGGTTTACGTGATCTACACCTCCGGTTCCACCGGCCAACCGAAAGGTGTGCTCAACGAGCATGGCGCAGTGGTCAACCGTTTGCTGTGGATGCAGGACGAATACGGCCTGACCTCGTCGGACGCGGTGTTGCAAAAGACCCCGTTCAGTTTCGACGTTTCGGTCTGGGAACTCTTCTGGCCGCTGTTCACTGGCGCACGGCTGGTGATGGCGCGCCCGGACGGGCACAAGGACCCGGCGTACCTGGGTGAGGTGATTCACGCAGAACAGATCACCACGCTGCACTTTGTGCCGTCGATGCTCGACGTGTTCTTGGCCCATGGCGATGTCAGCCAGTGCGCAGGGCTGAAGCGAGTGATGTGCAGCGGCGAAGCGTTGCCGGGCAGTCTGGTACGGCGTTTCAAGGTGCAATTACCGGGCAGCGAACTGCATAACCTGTATGGCCCGACCGAAGCAGCGGTGGACGTGACAGCCTGGAACTGCGCTGGTCCGCTGGAGCAGACCCCGGACAACACGCCGATTGGTAAACCGATTGCCAACACCCGGATGTACCTGCTCGACGGGCAGCTACAGCCTGTGCCGCAAGGCGTGGTCGGTGAGCTGTACATCGGCGGTGTGCAAGTGGCCCGAGGTTACCTGCACCGTGCGGAACTGACGGCCGAACGCTTCCTGAAGGACCCGTTCAGCGCGGTGAAAAATGCGCGGATGTACCGTACCGGCGACGTCGCGCGTTACCTCGCGGACGGCAACATCGAGTACTTGGGACGTAACGACGATCAGGTGAAAATCCGTGGTTTGCGCATCGAACTGGGCGAAATCCAGGCGCGCCTGACCCAGTTCCCCGAAGTGAAGGAGGCGGTGGTGCTGGCCCGTGAAGACGTACCGGGGGACAAGCGTCTGGTGGCGTATTACACCACCCAGGCCTCGGCTGAAGCCCTGGACATCGAAACGCTGCGCAGCCATCTGCTGGCGCAACTGCCGGACTACATGGTGCCGTCGGTGTTCGTCCATCTGGAGGCGCTGCCGTTGAGCCCCAACGGCAAACTGGATCGCAAGGCGCTGCCGGCGCCGGGTCTGGGCGCGATGATCGTGCGCGGTTATGAAGCGCCGCAAGGCGAGGTGGAAACCCTGCTCGCGCAGATCTGGGCCGAGGTGCTCAAGGTCGAACGGGTGGGGCGCCATGACCATTTCTTCGAACTGGGCGGGCACTCGTTGCTGGCCGTCAGCCTGATCGAGCGCATGCGTCGGGTCGGGCTGTCGGCGGATGTGCGGGTACTGTTTGGCCAGCCGACGCTGGCGGCATTGTCGGCGGCGGTGGGCAGTGGCCGAGAAATCCGGGTGCCGGCCAACCTCATCCAGCCGGGCTGTGAAAGGATCACCCCGGAGCTGTTGCCGCTGGCAGACCTGACTCAGGACGCTATCGACCGTGTCGTCGCCAGCGTCCCCGGTGGCGCCGCCAATGTGCAGGATATTTACCCGTTGGCCCCGTTGCAGGCCGGCATCCTTTATCACCACCTGTCGGTCACACAAGGTGACCCTTATGTGATGCAGGTGCAGTTCGCCTTCGATAATGACGAGCGTCTGGAAGCTTTTGCCCAGGCGTTGCAAGCCGTGATCGGGCGGCATGACATTCTGCGGACTGCCATGGTTTGGGAAAACCTCGATCAGCCGGTGCAAGTGGTCTGGTGTCAGGCCCCGTTGGGACGAGAGGCGGTTGAATCGGACCCGAAAGCGGGTGATGTGTTGGCCCAACTGCATGCCCGTTTTGATCCCCGGCACTCTCGACTGGACATCACCCGGGCGCCGTTGATGCGGCTGGTGCATGCCCGGGACGAGGCCAACCAGAGGGTGGTCGCGATGCTGCTGTTCCATCACCTGGTGATGGACCATGTCGCGCTGGACGTGTTGCAACTTGAGATACAGGCCTTTCTGCTCGGCCAGCAGGCGCTGTTGGGTGAGGCGGTTGCGTACCGCAACTATGTCGCGCAGACGCGCCTGGGTATCAGTGAGCAGGAACACGAAACGTTCTTTTGCGAGATGCTGGGCGATGTCGACGAGCCGACGTTGCCATTCGGTTTGCAGGATGTGCAGGGCGACGGCAGCGACATCGAGGAAGTCTCACAACCGGTGCAGCGCGACTTGGGCCAGCGTCTGCGCACCCAGGCCCGTACGTTGGGGGTGAGTGCCGCCAGCCTGTTCCACCTGGCGTGGGCACAGGTATTGGCCGGTGTCTCGGGCAAGGCGTCGGTGGTGTTTGGCACCGTGCTGCTGGGCCGGATGCAGGGCGGTGAAGGCGCCGAACATGCCTTGGGGATGTTCATCAACACCTTGCCGTTGCGTGTTGATATAGATGAAACAGGCGTGGAGGCAGGTGTCAGAGCGACCCATGCACGGCTCACTGCGTTGTTGGGTCATGAGCATGCCTCACTGGCTCTCGCGCAACGTTGCAGTGGGGTGGCCGCGCCGGCACCATTGTTCAGCGCGTTGCTCAATTACCGGCATAGCGTGGTCGCGGCCGACTCGGCCGAACATCGCAGCGCCTGGCAAGGGATGGAGGTGCTGAGTGCTGAAGAGCGGACCAACTATCCGTTGACGCTGAGCGTTGATGATCGGGGCGAAGACTTTGGCCTGACGGCCATGGCGGTTTCCTTCATTGGTGCGCAGCGGGTCTGCGGCTATATGCACACGGCGCTGGAGCACTTGGTGCACGCATTGGAGCAGGCACCACAGGCCGCGTTGAACCGGTTGCCGATTATGCCGTTGGCCGAGCGTCAGCAACTACTGGTGGACTTCAACGCCACCCACGTCGACTACCCACGCGGGCTGACCATTCACCAGCGCGTCGAGGCGCAAGCCGCCGAACGTCCGCAGGCAATGGCGGCGTTTTATCAGGGGCAGGGCCTGAACTACGGGCAGTTGAACCAACACGCCAATCAGTTGGCCCATCACCTGCGCTCCTTGGGTGTGCAACCGGATGACCGGGTGGCGATTGTTGCCCGGCGCGGGCTGGACACGCTGGTCGGGCTGCTGGCGATTCTCAAGTCTGGCGCATGTTATGTGCCGGTTGATCCGTCTCATCCAGCCGAACGCCTGAGCTTTTTGCTCAGCGACAGCGGTCCGGTGGCGGTGTTGATGCAGCAGGATTTGCGGGAGCGTTTGCCGGTGCTGGACGTGCCGGTCATTGAGCTGGATCGCAACTGTTGGCAAGACCAACCCATTACGAATCTACAGATTGCCGGGTTGACGCCTGAGAACCTGGCCTACGTGATCTACACCTCCGGTTCCACCGGGTTACCCAAAGGGGTGATGGTCGAACACCGCACCCTGGCAAACCTGGTGAACTGGCATTGCGACGCCTTCAACCTGCATCACGGCAGCCATACCTCCAGCGTCGCTGGTTTCGGTTTCGACGCCATGGCCTGGGAAATCTGGCCAGCGTTGTGTATCGGCGCGACCTTGCACCTGCCGCCCGCCCATGACGGCAATGAAGACATCGATGCGCTGCTGAGTTGGTGGCGAGCACAACCGTTGGACGTGAGTTTCCTGCCCACCCCGGTGGCCGAATATGCCTTCAGCCAAAACCTGGAACACCCGACCTTGCGCACGTTGCTGGTCGGCGGTGATCGCCTGCGGCAGTTCGCCAAGGCCCAGCGATTCGAGCTGATCAACAACTACGGCCCGACCGAAGCCACGGTGGTGGCGACTTCGGGCTTGATCGAGGCCGGACAAACCCTGCACATCGGCAAGCCGATGGCCAACGCCAAGGTGTACCTGCTCGACGAGCAGAGGCGCCCGGTTCCGGTAGGTGTAACGGGTGAGTTGTATGTCGGCGGTGCTGGCGTGGCGCGGGGTTATTTGAACCGTCCGCAGATGAGCGCCGAACGCTTCCTCAAGGACCCGTTCAGCGACGATCCGCAAGCGCGGATGTACCGCACCGGTGACCTGGCGCGCTGGCTGGCGGACGGGACCATCGAGTACCTGGGGCGCAATGACGATCAGGTGAAAATCCGTGGTGTGCGCATCGAACTGGGGGAAATCGAAGCCAAACTGGCGGCACTGGACGCGGTGAAAGAAGCCGTGGTGCTGGTACGTGACGGCCGGTTGGTGGCGTATTTCACCGAACACACGCCGTTGGAGATCGAGCAACTAAGGACTCAACTGCAAGCAACCTTGCCGAGTTACATGCTGCCGTCGGCCTACGTGAAACTGGACAGTTTGCCGCTGACCGCCAACGGCAAACTGGACCGCAAGGCCCTGCCGGACCCGGACCTCGACGCGTTGCTCACCCGTGGTTACGAAGCACCACAAGGCGAAGTCGAAGCCACCCTGGCGCAGATCTGGGCCGAGGTGCTCAAGGTCGAGCGGGTCGGGCGTCATGATCATTTCTTCGAATTGGGCGGGCACTCGCTGCTGGCGGTGAGCCTGATCGAGCGCATGCGTCAGGCCGGGCTGAGCGCCGACGTGCGTGTGTTGTTCAGCCAACCGACGCTGGCAGCGTTGGCGGCTGCGGTGGATGGGTATCGCGAAGTCATCGCGCCGGCCAACCGTATAACGCCGGACTGCGTGCGGATCACCCCGGACCTGCTACCCCTGGCAACACTGAATCAGGACGCCATCGACCGCATCGTCGCCACCGTCCCCGGTGGTGTGGCCAACGTGCAGGACATCTACCCCTTGGCGCCGTTGCAGGAAGGCATCCTTTACCATCACATCACCGCTGAGCAAGGCGATCCGTACCTGCTGCAATCGAAAATGGCGTTCGACAGCCTTGAGCGTTTGCAGACGTTTGCCCAGGCCTTGCAAAAGGTCATCGAGCGCCACGACATCCTGCGTACCGGAGTGGTCTGGGAAGGCTTGCAGCAGCCGATGCAAGTGGTCTGGCGCAAGGCCGGGCTGGCCGTGCAGGAGGTGCTGCTGGACCCTGCGGCCGGCGACATCCTTGCCCAATTGCATGCACGCTTTGACGCCCGGCATTACCGTCTGGACGTCACCCAGGCGCCGCTGATTCGCATGATGTTTGCTCGCGATCAGCCCAATCAACGGGTGGTCGCCATCCTGTTGTTCCATCACATGGCGCTGGACCATACGACCATGGACGTGGTGGGCCAGGAGATGCGAGCCTACCTGTTTGATCAGGCAGAGTGTCTGGGCACCGCGGTGCCGTACCGCAACTACGTGGCTCAGGCCCGATTGGGTGTCAGCGAGCAGGAACACGAAACGTTTTTCCGCGAGATGCTGGGCGACATTGACGAACCGACGTTGCCGTTCGGTTTGCAGGATGTGCAGGGCGATGGCAACGATATCGAGGAAGCAACACAACCTGTGCCGGCCGCGCTGAACCTTCGTGTACGGGCACAAGCCCGGCAATTGGGCGTGAGCGCGGCGAGCGTGTTCCACCTGGCGTGGGCGCAGGTGCTCAGCCAAGTGGCCAACAGGCAGGAGGTGGTGTTCGGGACCGTACTGATGGGCCGGATGCAGGGCGGCGAAGGGGCTGACCGGGCGCTAGGCATGTTCATCAACACCTTGCCGTTGCGTGTCGATCTGGGTGAGGCCAGCGTACAAGCAGGCGTCAAGGCCACGCACGCACGGCTGACCAGCGTGTTGGGCCATGAACATGCGTCGTTGGCCCTGGCGCAGCGGTGCAGCGGCGTGGCTGCACCGTCTGTGCTGTTCAGTGCCTTGCTCAATTACCGGCACAGTGTTGTGGACGAACCGGCGCCAGACGGCCAGGACATGTGGGAGGGTATTGAGCCGCTGGGCGGCGATGAACGCACCAATTACCCATTGACGTTGAGCGTCGATGACCTGGGTAATGGTTTCAGCCTGACCGTGCTGGCGGTTCCCCACGCTGGCGCACAACGCATGTGCAGCTATATGCAGACAGCGTTGGCCTCTCTGATTGACGCAATGGAGCAGGCACCTCAGGTCGCGCTGAATCAATTGTCGATCCTGCCGCCGGCCGAGCGTCAGCAACTGTTGGTGGACTTCAACGCCACCCACGTCTACTACCCACAGGGGCAGACTGTTCACGGTGTGTTTGAGGCTCAGGCCGAGCGCATGCCTGATGCCCTTGCGGTCTGTCAGGGCGAGCAGCGTCTGACCTGCCGCGAGCTCAACCAGCGCGCTAATCAACTGGCTCATCACCTGTGCTCGTTGGGTGTGCAACCGGATGACCGGGTGGCCATCGTGGCCCGGCGTGGGCTGGACACCTTGGTCGGGCTGCTGGCGATTCTCAAGTCCGGCGCATGCTATGTGCCGATTGATCCGTCTCATCCGGCCGAGCGCTTGAGTTATTTGCTCAGCGACAGCGGTCCGGTGGCGGTGTTGACGCAGCAGGATTTGCGGGAGCGCTTGCCGGTGCTGGACGTGCCGGTGATCAATCTCGACAGTCACCTGTGGCAAGACCAACCCATTACGAATCTACAGATTGCCGGGTTGACGCCTGAGAACCTGGCCTACGTGATCTACACCTCCGGTTCCACCGGGTTACCCAAAGGGGTGATGGTCGAACACCGTACCCTGGCAAACCTGGTGAACTGGCACTGCGACGCCTTCAACTTGCACCACGGCAGCCACACCTCCAGCGTCGCCGGTTTCGGCTTCGACGCCATGGCCTGGGAAGTCTGGCCAGCCTTGTGCGTCGGCGCGACCTTGCACCTGCCACCTGCGCACGACGGCAATGAAGACATCGATGCGCTGCTCAACTGGTGGCGAGCACAACCGTTGGACGTGAGTTTCCTGCCCACCCCGGTGGCCGAATATGCCTTCAGCCACAACCTGGAACACCCGACCTTGCGCACGTTGCTGGTCGGTGGTGATCGCCTGCGCCAGTTCGCCAAGGCCCAGCGATTCGAGCTGATCAACAACTACGGCCCGACCGAGGCCACGGTGGTGGCAACGTCCGGGCGCATCGAGGCCGGACAAACCCTGCACATCGGCAAGCCGATGGCCAACGCCAAAATTTACCTGCTCGATGAGCAGAGGCGCCCGGTGCCGGTGGGTGTGGCCGGTGAGTTGTATGTCGGGGGGGCGGGCGTGGCGCGGGGTTATTTGAACCGTCCGCAGATGAGCGCCGAACGCTTCCTCAAGGACCCATTCAGCGACGATCCGCAAGCGCGGATGTACCGCACCGGTGACCTGGCGCGCTGGCTGGCGGACGGGACCATCGAGTACCTGGGGCGCAACGACGACCAGGTGAAAATCCGTGGTGTGCGCATCGAACTGGGGGAAATCGAAGCCAAACTGGCGGCACTGGAATCGGTGAAAGAAGCGGTGGTGCTGGTGCGTGACGGCCGGTTGGTGGCGTATTTCACCGAACACACGCCGTTGGAGATCGAGCAACTAAGGACGCAACTGCAAGCAACCTTGCCGAGTTACATGCTGCCGTCGGCCTATGTGAAACTGGACAGTTTACCGCTGACCGCCAACGGCAAACTGGACCGCAAGGCCCTGCCGGACCCGGACCTCGACGCGTTGATCACCCGTGGCTACGAAGCACCACAAGGCGAAGTGGAAGCCACCCTGGCGCAGATCTGGGCCGAAGTGCTCAAGGTCGAGCGAGTGGGGCGTCACGATCATTTCTTCGAATTGGGCGGGCACTCACTGCTGGCGGTGAGCCTGATCGAGCGCATGCGTCAGGCCGGGCTGAGCGCCGACGTGCGTGTGTTGTTCAGCCAACCGACGTTGGCAGCGTTGGCGGCTGCGGTGGGCAGTGGTCGGGAAGTCCAGGTTCCGGCGAACCTGATCCAGCCTGATTGCACACGGATCACTCCGGACCTGTTGCCCCTGGCAGACCTGAATCAGGACGCCATCGACCGCATCGTCGCCACTGTCCCCGGTGGCGTGGCCAACGTGCAGGACATCTACCCCTTGGCGCCGTTGCAGGAAGGCATTCTTTACCACCACCTCACCGCAGAGCAGGGCGACCCGTATCAGCAACATGCGCTGTTCGCCTTTGACAGCCACGAACGGCTGGACGCGTTTACCCGGGCGCTGCAAGGGGTGATTGCCCGGCACGATATCCTGCGCACCAGCCTGGTATGGGACCGTCTCGAAGTACCGATGCAAGTGGTCTGGCGCAAGGCCGGGCTAACGATGCAGGAAGTGGCGCTGGATCCGGCGGCGGGCGATACCGTGGGTCAATTGCGTGAGCGCTTCGATCCGCGTCGTTACCGTCTGGATCTGCGTCAGGCACCGATGATGTTCATGGTGTATGCCCAGGACCCCTTGAACAAGCGCTGGATCGGCATGCTGGTGTTCCATCACCTGGTCAACGATGCCACCTCCATGGGCGTACTGGTCGCAGAGATCGAGGCGCACGTGATGGGGCAGGCGCACCACTTGGCGCCCCCGATGCCGTACCGCAACTACGTGGCTCAAACCCGTTTGGGCACCCACCGAAAAGAGCACGAGGCGTTTTTCCGCGACATGCTGGGGGATGTCGACGAACCGACGCTGGCGTTTGGCGTGCAGTCCGGCAGCGGTGTTTACGAGGAACGCGAGCACCTGCTGGATACCTCGCTCAGCCGGCGCCTGCGGTTGCAGGCTCGACAGCTCGGAGTGAGTGTGGCAAGCCTGTATCACCTGGCCTGGGCGCATGTGCTGGGAAGTGTCTCGGGCCGCGACGACGTAGTCTTCGGCACGGTACTGCTGGGGCGGTTGCAGGCCGGTGACGGGGCTGATCGCACACTGGGCATGTTCATCAATACCTTGCCGCTACGAGTCAATCCGGGCGAAGGCAACGTACAGGCTGCGGTCAAAGCTACCCACATGCGCTTGAGTGCCTTGCTGGCTCACGAACATGCGCCGCTGACGCTGGCACAGCGTTGCAGCGGTGTCGCGGCACCGGCGCCGCTGTTCAATGCCTTGCTCAACTATCGCCATGGTGCGCAGTCCAGTGGTGATCAGGCACAGCGGGCCTGGCAAGGTATTGAAATACTGGGCCGTGACGGTAACGCAAGTTACCCGTTGATCCTGTCGGTGGATGACCTGGGAGACGATTTCAGGTTAGGCGCCCAGGCTCTCATCGAGATAGGTGCGCAACGGGTGATTGGCTATATGCAGGTTGCGTTGGAGGGGCTGCTCGAAGCCCTCGAACACAACCCGCAACAGTCGTTGCAAGGGGTGCCGGTATTGCCTGCACAGGAACGCAATCAGTTGCTGGTGGACTTCAATGTCACCGAGGTCGACTTCCCTCTCGAGCAGACCCTTCACTGTCTGTTCGAGGCGCAGGTCTTGCGTACGCCGGATGTGCCTGCGGTGCTCTGCGGTGAACAGTGCCTGACCTACCACGACCTCAACAAGCGCGCCAACCAGTTGGCGCATCACTTGCGCGAACTGGGGGTTCAACCGGATTCACGGGTAGCGATTTGCGTCGAACGCGGACCGGAACTGGTGGTCGGCTTGCTGGGGATTCTCAAGGCTGGCGGGGCTTACGTACCGCTGGACCCCGGCTATCCGCGCGAGCGCATTGCCTACATGCTGCGCGACAGCGTCCCGGTCGCGGTGCTGGTGCAAGGTTCGACCCGCGAACTGCTGGGCGAGGTGCCGGTGCCGGTGATCGATCTGGGTCACCCGACCTGGCAGGACCAGTCCGTTGCCAATCCGCAGGTTCTGGAGCTGACCTCGGGGCACCTGGCCTACGTGATCTACACCTCGGGCTCCACCGGGACGCCGAAGGGCGTGATGGTCGAGCATCGCGGGGTCAATAACCTGGTGCACTGGAGTTCTCAGGTGTGCGAGGCCGCGCAAGACGCTGCGCTGTTGCAGAAAACCCCGTTCAGTTTCGATGCCTCGGTCTGGGAGTTCTTCTGGCCGCTCACCACCGGGATGCGCCTGGTGTTGGCGCGTCCTGACGGGCACCGCGAGCCGGCCTATCTGGCGCAACTGATTCGTGAACAGCGCATTACGGTGATTCAATTCGTGCCGGCGATGTTGCAACAATTTCTGGAACTGGACGAGGTCAGCCAGTGCGTCAGCCTGACCGATGTGTTCTGCGGCGGTGGCGAACTCACCGCCGCGTTGGCCCGAAGGGTTCAGGAGCGGCTGCCACAGGTGCGTTTGCACAACGTTTACGGCCCCACCGAAACGACGGTCGACAGCACGGCCTGGACCCTTGAGCCCGGCGCGCCGGTACCGGATGTTCAACTGCCAATTGGCCGGCCGATTACCAATACGCGGTTGTACGTACTGGACGCCCACGACATGCCGGTGCCCATCGGCGTGACGGGGCAGTTGCACATTGCTGGCGTCGGCGTTGCGAGGGGGTATGTGGGATTACCGCCACTGACGGCCGAGCGGTTCATCAATGATCCGTTCAGCCAAGACCCGCAGGCACGGATGTACCGTACCGGCGACAGGGTGCGCTACCGCGCGGACGGCAACCTGGAGTACCTGGGCCGAAGCGACGACCAGGTGAAGATCCGGGGGTTGCGTATCGAACCGGGTGAAATCCAGGCGTGCCTGAGCCAGTTCCCCGAGGTGAAAGAAGCGCTAGTGCTGGCCCGCGAGGACATGCCGGGTGACACGCGTCTGGTGGCGTATTACACCACCCGGGCGGCGGAACACAGTCTGGGCATCGGCACCTTGCGTAGCCACTTGCTGGAGCAAATGCCGGACTACATGGTGCCGTCGGTGTTCGTGCATCTCGATGTATGGCCTCTGAGCCCCAACGGCAAGCTGGACCGCAAGGCACTGCCTGCACCGGGGCTGGAGTCAGTGAGCACTCGGGGTTACGAAGCCCCGGTGGGGGACACAGAGATTGCCCTGGCCCGGCTCTGGGCCGAATTGCTCAACGTGGAAAGGGTGGGGCGCCATGACCACTTCTTCGAGTTGGGTGGGCACTCGTTGCTGGCGGTGAGCCTGGCCGAACGCATGCGCAAGGAAGGGCTGGATGCTGATCTTCGGGCCTTGCTCAGGCAGCCGACGCTGGCGCAGATGGCCGACGCCGTGGGGCATGTGCAACGGCTGGAGGTTCCCGTGACCACGATTCCAGCGCTCAGCCGCAAGCGTCGTCTCTGACCACACAACATCGATCTGTCCATAAGGGGGCCGGCCATTTGGCCGGATCCCCGCGCACCGACTCGTCCCCTGCAAGGCCTTCGGGATTGTCCCGACTTCCCATGTCAGCCACGCCTGCCTGGATGTTTTAGTTTTTCAGACCTGCGGGGGAGCTCTTGCGGGCTCAATGCGCCCCATCACTTTTGAACAGGGCGGCCAGACCGGCGTTCAGGCAATCGCACCGCCAGGGACGACACGGCGCTGCCGTTCGACGTTCGGGCACAACGTTGCATCTGAAACCGGATTTCCACGCCAACCGTTTCCGAATTTAAAGCAGGTTACTCAATGCAATTCAGCGAATTGATGGCAGTTATTTCAACCTACCCGATCCGTCTTCAACTCGAAGATGACGATTTGGTCATCCTGGGCGACGACGAGGCACTGGATGACGCGTTGTGGGACAGCCTGAGCAAGCACAAAGCTGAATTGCTCGCCCTGGTGGCGAGAAACGGTGGCGACTGGCTGAGCCCGGCCTATCGGATTACTCCGGACATGCTGCCGCTGGTGAGCCTGGATCAACAGGCCATCGATCGAATCGTCGCTAGCGTCCCCGGCGGTGCGGCCAACGTCCAGGACATCTACCCGCTGGCGCCGTTACAGGAAGGCATGCTCTACCACCATCTCTCGGCGGAGCAGGGTGACCCCTATGTACAACAGTCACAGTTCGCTTTCGACAGCCGCGAGCGTCTGGAGGCGTTTGCCCAGGCGTTGCAATGGGTGATCGATCGCCATGACATCCTCAGGACCTCAATAGTCTGGGAAGGTCTGGACGAACCGGTGCAAGTGGTCTTGCGCCAGGCGCGGCTGGTGTCTGAAGAGCTTGAACTGGTCCCCGCTGGCGGTGATGTCCTGGCGCAGTTGCGGGCTCGTTTCGACGCTCGGCATTACCGTCTGGACGTGCGTCAGGCGCCGATGCTGCGCCTGGTGTTCGCGCGGGACGAAGCCCGTCAGCGGGTGGTCGCCGTCCTGTTGTTTCATCACATGGCACTGGACCATACCGCTCTGGAAGTGGTGAGCCACGAAATGCAGGCGTACTTGGGAGGGCGGGGGGATCAGTTGAGCCCGGCCGTACCGTTTCGCAACTATGTTGCCCAGACTCGCCTCGGGGCCTGCGAGCAGGAACACGAAGCGTTCTTCCGCCAGATGCTTGGCGATATCGACGAACCGACCCTGCCGTTTGGCTTGCGCGATGTGCAGGGCGACGGTCACGGCATTGAAGACGTGAATCTCAGCGTTGACAGTGGCTTGAGCCAGCGGATGCGGGCCCAGGCCCGGCTGCTTGGGGTCAGTGCGGCGAGCCTGATGCACCTGGCGTTTGCCCTGGTATTGGGCAAGGTTTCCGGGCGCAAGGCCGTGGTCTTTGGCACAGTCCTGCTGGGCCGGATGGAGGCCGGCGAGGGCTCCGACCGGGCGCTGGGGATGTTCATCAACACCTTGCCACTGCGCGTGGACGTGGGCGAGCAAGGCGTCCGGGCAGCCTTGAAGCAGACCCATGTGCGATTGACCACGCTGTTGGGGCATGAACATGCCTCGCTGGCCCTGGCGCAACGTTGCAGCGCAGTCACCGCGCCAACGCCGCTGTTCAGTTCGATGTTCAATTACCGGCACAGCCAGGTGGCGGTCGGCGCCGACACGGCAGTGGCGTGGGAAGGCATTCAGGGGCTGGGTTCCGAGGAGCGGACCAACTATCCGCTGACCGTGAACGTGGACGATCTGGGCGAGGATTTCCGCATCACTGTGCTGGTCGACACCTCGATTGGCGCGCAGCGTGTCGGCGACTACTTGAGCACCGCGCTGGAGAGTCTGGTGCAGGCACTGGAAGAAACGCCGGAGGCAACGCTGCAAACGCTGAACGTTCTACCGACTGCCGAACGGCAACACCTGCTGAGCACCTTGAACGCCCCGCAGGTTTGTTACCTCGACACGGAACTGATCCATGGCCGGGTCGAAGCCCGGGCCGCAGCCCGGCCTGATGCCACGGCAGTCATGTACGAAAACCTGAGCCTGACCTACGGACAACTCAACGACCGCGCCAATCAGGTGGCACATCGACTGCTGGCCCTGGGCATTCTCCCCGATGACCGGGTGGCAATCTGTGTCGAGCGTGGCCTGGAAATGGTGGTCGGTTTGCTGGGGATTCTCAAGGCTGGCGCCGGTTACGTGCCAATCGACCCGGCCTCACCGGTCGAGCGCATTACCTACACTTTGCAAGACAGCGCTCCGGTTGCGTTGCTGTTGCATACCGCGACTCAAAGCCTGGCCGCCAGTGTGTCCGTGCCGGTGATCGACCTCGACAGCGACACGTTGCAGCGCGAGCCTGTTGCCAATCCACATGTCCCGGAGTTGAACGCCTCGCACCTTGCCTACGTGATCTACACGTCTGGCTCCACGGGGCTGCCCAAAGGCGTGCTGGTCGAGCACCGCAACGTGGTGCGGTTGTTTTCGGCGACTCAGGGTTGGTTTGATTTCAATCAGCAGGATGTGTGGGCGCTGTTCCACTCATTTGCCTTTGACTTCTCGGTCTGGGAAATCTGGGGGGCCTTGACCTACGGCGCTCAGTTGCTGGTGGTGCCGCAACTGATCAGTCGCTCGCCGGACGAATGCTACGCGCTGCTGTGCACCGCCGGCGTAAGCATCCTCAACCAGACCCCGAGTGCGTTCCGTCAACTCATTGCGGCCCAGGGCGACAGTCAGCTCAAGCACTCCTTGCGTCAGGTCATTTTCGGTGGCGAAGCCCTGGAGCCGGGAATCCTGAAACCCTGGTATGCCCGCGTTGCCAATGCCGGCACGCAACTGGTGAACATGTATGGCATCACCGAAACCACGGTACACGTGACCTATCGGGCATTGGAGGTGGCGGACGCGCACCGGGCAGGTGTCAGCCCGATTGGTGGGCAGATTCCGGATTTGCAGCTGTACGTACTCGATGACCGGCGTGAACCGGTCCCGGTCGGTGTCGTCGGTGAGCTGTACGTCGGAGGCGCGGGAGTTGCGCGGGGTTACCTGAACCGCGAGGAACTGACGGCCGAGCGCTTTATCGCCGACCCGTTCAGTGGCCGCGCCCATGCCCGGCTGTACAAGACCGGCGATCTGGGGCGCTGGACGGCGGACGGCAGCCTGGAATACCTGGGCCGCAACGACGATCAAGTGAAAATCCGCGGTTTCCGTATCGAGCTGGGCGAGGTCGAGGCCCGTCTTTCGGCCTGCAACGGCGTGCGCGAAGCGGTGGTGATCGCTCGCGAAGACGAGCCGGGAGACAAGCGCCTGGTGGCCTACGTGATTGCCGGTGAGGGGGCCGAGCTGAACGCGGCCGGGCTGCGTGAGCAACTGCTGGGGTCGTTGGCCGAGTACATGGTGCCGGGCGCGTTCGTGATGCTGGAAGCTTTCCCGCTGACCACCAACGGCAAGCTGGATCGCAAGGCGCTGCCGGTGCCGGACACGGAGGCGGTTGCCCGGCGCACCTACGAAGCGCCGCAGGGCGAGGTGGAAATCGCCCTTGCCGCCCTCTGGCAGGACTTGCTCAAACTTGAGCAAGTCGGTCGTCATGACCACTTCTTCGAACTGGGCGGGCATTCGTTGTTGGCGGTCAAACTGATCGGACGCATGCGTCAGGTTGACCTGAACGCGGACGTGCGGGTGCTGTTCAACCAGCCGACCCTGGCGGCGTTGGCCAGTGCGGTGGGGGGGAGCCACAAGGAAATCGAGGTGCCTGCCCCTGGCGTTCCCCATGGATGCGAGCACATTACCCCGGACATGTTGCCCCTGGCAGACCTGGACCAGAGCGCGATAGACCGGATCGTTGCGAGCGTGCCGGGAGGTGCACGCAATGTGCAGGAAATCTACGCCTTGGCGCCGTTGCAGGAAGGTATTTTGTATCACCACCTGGCGGCGGCCCACGGTGACCCCTACCTGCAATACGTCACGTTTTCGTTCGACAGCCGTGAACGTCTTCAAGAGTTTGCCCAGGCGCTTCAGGATGTCGTTTCGCGCCACGACATTCTGCGCACCGCCGTGGCCTGGGAAAGTCTCGACGAGCCGGTCCAGGTGGTCTGGCGCGAAGCGACGCTGGGTCTGGACGAGGTAGTACTGGACCCGGCGGCGGGCGATGTCGCCGAACAATTGTCCGAGCGCCTGAACCCGCGTCACTGCCGTTTGGACATTCGCCAGGCGCCCATGATGCGCATCGGCTATGCCGAAGATACCCCGAACAATCGATGGGTCGGCCTGTTGCTGTTCCATCACTTGATCAACGATGAACTGTCGTCGCAGGTGCTGATTGCGGAAGTCGAGGCCTGCATGCGCGGCCAGACGCAGCACCTCGCCACGCCCGTGCCGTACCGCAACTATGTGGCCCAGGCGCGTCAGGGTGTTGGCCGTGACCAGCATGAAGCGTTCTTTCGCGACCTGCTGGGCGATATCGATGAGCCGACGCTGGCGTTTGGTGTGCAGGACGTGCAAGGCGAAGGGCATGGCATCGAAGAGGCCACGCGGATGGTCGACTCCACGCTGAGCAAGCGCCTGCGCGAACAGGCCCGTCAGCTCGGGGTGACGGCGGCGAGCTTGTTTCACCTGGCCTGGGCCCGGGTGTTGGGCGCGGTGTCCGGCAAGGATGACGTGGTATTTGGCACGGTGCTGTTGGGCCGTATGCAGGGCGGCGAAGGTTCGGACCGGGCCTTGGGCATGTTCATCAATACCTTGCCGTTGCGTGTCAGTCTCGGGACACAAGGGGTTCGCGCGGCGGTCAAAAGCACCCATGCGCGATTGATCGAGCTATTGGGGCATGAGCACGCGTCTCTGGTGCTGGCTCAACGCTGCAGCAACGTTGCCACTTCCGTGCCGTTGTTCAGTTCGCTGCTCAACTATCGACAGAACGGCTCGGCCGCGGATTCCACTCAGGCGACAGCGGTCTGGGACGGCATCCGGATGCTCGAAAGCCAGGGCCGGACCACGTACCCGCTGACCCTGTCGGTCGATGACCTGGGGCAAGACTTCAGGTTGATCGTCAAGGCCGATGCGCCTATCAGCGCCGAGCGGGTGAGTGGCTACGTGCACTGCACTCTGGAAAACCTGGTGCAGGCACTGGAGCAAACGCCACAAGCCTCGTTGCAAGGCCTGACAGTGCTGCCGGCTGCCGAGCGCGAGTATGTGTTGCGTGACCTCAATGCCACCGAAGCGGATTACCCCTGCGACCAGACGATTCACGCACTGCTCGAAGCCCAGGTTCGGCGCACCCCGGACTCGGTGGCGCTGGTGGCCGGTGAACAGCAACTGACCTACCGCGAGCTCAACGAGCACGCCAATCAACTCGCCCATCACCTGCGTGAACTGGGTGTCCTGCCGGATTCACGGGTGGCGATCTGCGTCGAGCGCGGGCTGGAACTGGTGATTGGCTTGCTGGGGATTCTCAAGGCCGGTGGCGCTTACGTGCCGCTGGACCCCGGCTATCCGCGGGAGCGCATTGCGTACCTGTTGCAGGACAGCGCGCCCGCTGCAATGTTGGTGCACGGGGCGACGCGGGGTCTGCTGGACGAGGCCTTGGTGCCGGTGATCGATCTCGATCAGTGCACCTGGCACGACCAACCTGTCGGCAATCCCCAGGTGGAGGGGCTGAACGTCTCGCACCTGGCCTACGTAATCTACACCTCAGGCTCCACCGGGACGCCGAAGGGCGTCATGGTTGAACACCGTGGCCTCGGCAATCTGATGCACTGGGGTTCGCAAGTGTGCGAGGCCGCGCCCGACGGTGCGTTGTTGCAGCGAGCGCCGTTCAGTTTCGACGGCTCGGTCTGGGAGTTCTTCTGGCCGCTCACCACGGGGATGAGGTTGGTGCTGGCGCGTCCTGACGGGCACCGGGAACCGGCTTATCTGGCGCAACTGATCCGCGAGCAGCGCATCACGGTGATCAAGTTCGTACCGGCGATGTTGCAACAATTTCTGGAACTGGACGAGGTCAGCCAGTGCGTCAGCCTGACCGATGTGCTCTGCGGTGGCGGTGAACTCACCGCCGCACTGGCCCGACGGGTTCAGGAGCGGCTGCCACAGGTGCGTTTGCACAACGTTTACGGCCCCACCGAAGCCACGGTCGACAGCACGGCCTGGACCCTCGAACCCGGCGCGCCGGTGCCGGATGTTCAACTGCCAATCGGTCGGCCGATTCCCAACACGCGGCTGTACGTACTGGACGCCCACGACATGCCGGTGCCGCTGGGTGTGAGCGGTCACCTGCATATCGGCGGCGTCGGCGTCGCAAGGGGTTATGCGGGTTTGCCGCAATTGACGGCGGAACGCTTCATCGACAGCCCGTTCGTGGCCGGCGACCGGTTGTACCGTACCGGTGACCTGGTGCGCTATCGCCCCGACGCAAGCCTGGAGTTTCTTGGGCGCAACGACTTCCAGGTGAAGCTGCGAGGCGTACGTCTGGAGCTGGGCGAAATCGAAGCCCGACTGGCGGCGCACCCGGCGGTGCGGGAGGCGGTGGTGCTGGCGCGGGACGAGCGTCTGGTCGCGTATTTCACTCCGCGGGTCGCGGGCCATATCCCGGCAATTGAAGACTTGCGTGCCTATCTGCTGACGCAATTGCCGGAACACATCGTCCCTGCTGCTTTTGTTCAGCTGGAAGCCTTGCCGCTGAGCCCCAACGGCAAACTGGACCGCAAGGCGTTGCCGGAACCGGGTCTGGAGTCGTTGCTCACTCGGAGTTACGAAGCGCCGGTGGGCGACATTGAAATCACTCTGGCCAGGCTTTGGGCCGAGCTGCTCAAGGTCGAGCAGGTCGGGCGTCATGACCACTTCTTCGAACTGGGCGGGCACTCGTTGCTGGCGGTGAAACTGATCGAACGCATGCGTCAGGCCGGGTTGTCGGCGGATGTGCAGGTACTGTTTGGCCAGCCAACGCTGGCCGCGTTGGCGGCAGCGGTTGGCGGTGGTCGAGAAATTCAAGTGCCGGTCAACCGCATCCCGGCAAATTGCCTGCGAATTACCCCGGACCTGTTGCCGCTGGCGGACCTGGATCAAGCGGCCATCGACTGCATCGTGGCGACGGTGCCCGGCGGTGCGGCCAATGTGCAGGACATTTATCCGCTGGCTCCGTTGCAGGCCGGCATTTTGTACCACCACTTTGCGTCGACCCAGGGCGACCCTTACGTCTTGCAGGCGCAACTCGGTTTTGCCGACCTGAAACAAGTGAAAGGTTTCGTTCGGGCCTTGCAACGTGTGACTGCGCGCCATGACATTCTGCGCACCAGCCTGGTGTGGGAGGGGCTTGATGAGCCGGCCCAGGTAGTCTGGCGTCAAGCGCCGCTGAAGCTTGAAAGAGTGGACATAGAACCGGAAGAAGGGGATGTGTTGCAGCTCATGCGTGAGCGCTTTGACGCTCGCCACTATCGTCTGGACATGACCCAGGCCCCGTTGATGCGTTTTGCCTACACCCGCGATCCGGTGAATGAGCGCTGGATTGGCATCTTGCTGTTCCACCACCTGGTCAACGATGCGACCTCGTTGGGTGTGCTGATCGAGGAAATCCAGGCTCACATGCTCGGTCAGGAGCACGCGTTGGCCGCGCCGGTGCCTTATCGCAACTATGTGGCCCAGTCTCGTCAGGGTGTCAGCGAGCAGGAGCATGAGGCGTTCTTCCGCGAGATGCTCGGCGATGTCGACGAGCCGACGCTGCCGTTCGGTATACAGGAGGTGCAGGGCGACGTTGATGCCAGTGAAGAGGTTCAGCACCTGCTGGAGCCGTCACTCAGTCAGCGCCTGCGGGCGCAGGTTCGGCGGCTTGGGGTGAGTGCGGCGAGCCTGTATCACCTGGCCTGGGCGCACGTGTTGGGAAGTGTCTCGGGCTGCGACGACGTGGTCTTCGGCACCGTATTGCTTGGGCGTTTGCAGGCCGGTGAGGGCGCCGACCGCGCCTTGGGCATGTTCATCAATACCTTGCCGTTGCGGGTCAGTCTGGGTGAACACAGTGTGCAGGCGGCGGTGAAAGCGACCCATGTGCGCTTGAGCGCCTTGCTGGCTCACGAACATGCGCCGTTGACGCTGGCGCAGCGTTGCAGTGGTGTCGTGGCACCGACGCCGCTGTTCAATACCTTGCTCAATTATCGGCATGGCGTGGCGTCGAGCGGTGAGCCGGCGCAACCGGCGTGGCAGGGTATTGAGGTGCTGAGCAGCGAAGGAGTCGTCAGCTATCCGATCATTCTCTCGGTGGATGATCTGGGTACAGACTTCCGCCTGAGCACTGTGGCGCCCAAGGCGATTGGCGCGCCGCGGGTGTTTGGCTACCTGCACACGGCGTTGAGCGGTTTGATCAATGCACTGGAGCAGGATCCGCAGTTGCCGTTGCAGCGTGTGCCAATCCTGTCGCCGGCCGAGCGTCAACAACTGCTGGTGGACTTCAACGCCACCCACGTCGACTACCCGTGTGGCTTGACCATTCACCAGCGCGTCGAGGCGCAAGCCGCCGAACGTCCGCAGGCAATGGCGGCGTTTTATCAGGGGCAGGGCCTGAGCTACGGGCAGTTGAACCAACAGGCCAATCAGTTGGCCCATCACCTGCGTTCGTTGGGTGTGCAACCGGATGATCGGGTGGCCATCGTGGCCCGGCGCGGGCTGGACACGCTGGTCGGGCTGCTGGCGATTCTCAAGTCCGGGGCATGCTACGTGCCGGTTGATCCGTCCCATCCGGCCGAACGCCTGAGCTATTTACTCAGCGACAGCGGTCCGGTGGCGGTGTTGACGCAGCAGGATTTGCGGGAGCGTTTGCCGGTGCTGGACGTGCCGGTGATCAATCTCGACAGTCACCCGTGGCAAGACCAACCCATCACGAACCCGCAGGTTGCCGGGCTGACGCCTGCACACCTGGCTTATGTCATCTACACCTCCGGCTCCACTGGGTTACCCAAAGGGGTGATGGTCGAACACCACACCCTGGCAAACCTGGTGAACTGGCACTGCGACGCCTTCAACCTGCATCACGGCAGCCACACCTCCAGCGTCGCCGGTTTCGGCTTCGACGCCATGGCGTGGGAAGTCTGGCCAGCCTTGTGCGTCGGCGCGACCCTGCACCTGCCGCCCGAGCACGACGGCAATGAAGACATTGATGCACTGCTGAGTTGGTGGCGAGCACAACCGCTGGACGTGAGCTTCCTGCCCACCCCGGTGGCCGAATATGCCTTCAGTCAGAACCTGGAACACCCGACCTTGCGCACGTTGCTGGTCGGTGGCGATCGCCTGCGGCAGTTCGCCAAGGCCCAGCGGTTTGACTTGATCAACAACTACGGCCCGACCGAAGCCACCGTTGTTGCGACGTCCGGGCGGATCGAGGCCGGCCAAACCCTGCACATCGGCAAGCCGATGGCCAACGCCAAGGTGTACCTGCTTGATGAGCAGAGGCGCCCGGTGCCGGTGGGTGTGGCGGGTGAGTTGTATGTGGGTGGCGCCGGGGTGGCGCGGGGTTATTTGAACCGCCCGGAACTGACCGCCGAGCGTTTCCTCAAGGATCCTTTCAGTGCTGAAAAAGAGGCACGGATGTACCGCACCGGTGACCTGGCGCGCTGGCTGGCGGACGGCACCATCGAGTACCTGGGACGCAACGACGATCAGGTGAAGATCCGTGGTGTGCGCATCGAGTTGGGCGAAATCGAAGCCAGACTGGCGGCACTGGAATCGGTGAAAGAAGCGGTGGTGCTGGTGCGTGACGGCCGGTTGGTGGCGTATTTCACCGAACACATGCCGTTGGAAATCGAACAGCTAAGGACGCAACTGCAAGCAACCTTGCCGAGTTACATGCTGCCGTCGGCCTACGTGAAACTGGACAGTTTGCCGCTGACCGCCAACGGCAAACTGGACCGCAAGGCCCTGCCGGATCCGGACCTCGACGCGTTGCTCACCCGTGGCTACGAAGCACCACAAGGCGAAGTCGAAGCTACCCTGGCGCAGATCTGGGCCGAGGTGCTCAAGGTCGAGCGAGTGGGGCGTCACGATCATTTCTTCGAATTGGGCGGGCACTCACTGCTGGCGGTGAGCCTGATCGAGCGAATGCGTCAGCTCGGGCTGAGCGCCGACGTGCGTGTGTTGTTCAGCCAACCGACGTTGACAGCATTGGCGGCTGCGGTCGGTGGGTATCGCGAAGTCATCGTGCCGGCCAACCGTATAACGCCGGACTGCGTGCGGATCACCCCGGACCTGTTGCCTCTGGCAGACCTGAATCAGGACGCCATTGAGCGCATCGTCGCCACCGTGCCCGGTGGCGTGGCCAACGTGCAGGACATCTACCCCTTGGCGCCGTTGCAGGAAGGCATTCTTTACCACCACATCACCGCTGAGCAGGGCGATCCGTATCAGCAACATGCGCTGTTTGCCTTTGACAGCCGTGAACGGTTGGATGTATTTGCCCGGGCGCTGCAAGGAGTGATTGCCCGGCACGATATCCTGCGCACCAGCCTGGTCTGGGAGGGAGTAGAGGCACCGGTGCAAGTGGTTTGGCGCAAGGCTGAACTGGCGGTGCAGCCAATAGCGGTTGACCCGATGGCCGGAAATATCGCCAGGCAGTTACGTGAACACCTTGACCCGCGCCGTTATCGTCTGGACATCCGTCAGGCACCGATGATGCGCATCGGTTATGCCGAGGACCCGCAGAACAACCGCTGGATCGGCATGCTGGTGTTCCATCACCTGATCAACGATGCCGCTTCACTGGGGGTGCTGATCGAGGAAGCCGAGGTCCACATGCTGGGTCAGGCGCACCACTTGGCCGCGTCGGTGCCGTACCGCAACTATGTGGCCCAGTCGCGCTTGGGTGTCAGCGAGCAGGAGCATGAGGCGTTCTTCCGCGAGATGCTCGGCGATGTCGACGAGCCGACGCTGCCGTTCGGTTTGCAGGAGGTGCAGGGCGACGCTGGCGCCAGTGAAGAGGTTCAGCACCTGCTGGACGCCTCGCTCAGTCAGCGCCTGCGCGTTCAGGCCCGGCAATTGGGGGTGAGTGCGGCGAGCCTGTACCACCTGGCCTGGGCGCATGTGTTGGGAAGTGTGTCGGGCCGCGACGACGTGGTGTTTGGCACCGTCCTGTTGGGACGTTTGCAGGCCGGTGAGGGCGCCGACCGCGCCTTGGGCATGTTCATCAATACCTTGCCGTTGCGGGTCAATCTGGGCGGGCAGAGTGTGCAGGCAGCGGTAAAAATGACGCACGAACGCTTGAGCGCCTTGCTGGCTCACGAACATGCGCCGTTGACGCTGGCGCAGCGTTGCAGTGGTGTAGCGGCACCGATGCCGCTGTTCAATGCCTTGCTCAATTATCGGCATGGCGTGGCGTCGAGCGGTGAGCCGGCGCAACCGGCGTGGCAGGGCATTGAGGTGCTGAGCAGCGAAGGAGTCGTCAGCTATCCGATCATTCTCTCGGTGGATGACCTGGGCGCGGATTTCCGCCTGAGCACCGTGGCACCGAAAATGATTGGTGCGCAGCGGGTTTTTGATTATGTGCACACAACCCTGACGGGTTTGCTGGACGCGCTGGAACAGGATCCGCAGTTGCCGTTGCAGCGAGTGCCAATCCTGTCGCCGGCCGAGCGTCGGCATGTGCTGGAAGATTTCAACGCCACCGAGCGCGACTACCCGCATGGCTTGACCATTCACCAGCGCGTCGAGGCGCGAGCCGTCGAGCACCCGCAGGCGATGGCGGCGTTTTATCAGGGGCAGGGCCTGAGCTACGGGCAGTTGAACCAACAGGCCAATCAGTTGGCCCATCACCTGCGTTCGTTGGGTGTGCAACCGGATGATCGGGTGGCCATCGTGGCCCGGCGCGGGCTGGACACGCTGGTCGGGCTGCTGGCGATTCTCAAGTCCGGGGCATGCTACGTGCCGGTTGATCCGTCCCATCCGGCCGAGCGCTTGAGTTACCTGCTCAGCGACAGCACCCCGGTGGCGGTGTTGACGCAGCAGGATTTGCGGGAGCGCTTGCCGGTGCTGGACGTGCCGGTGATCAATCTCGACAGTCACCTGTGGCAAGACCAACCCATCACGAACCCGCAAGTTGCCGGGCTGACGCCTGCACACTTGGCCTACGTGATCTACACCTCCGGTTCCACCGGGTTACCCAAAGGGGTGATGGTCGAACATCACACCCTGGCAAACCTGGTGAACTGGCACTGCGACGCCTTCAACTTGCACCACGGCAGCCACACCTCCAGCGTCGCCGGTTTCGGCTTCGACGCCATGGCGTGGGAAGTCTGGCCAGCCTTGTGCGTCGGCGCGACCCTGCATTTACCGCCCGCCCATGACGGCAATGAAGACATCGATGCGTTGCTCAACTGGTGGCGCGCGCAACCGCTGGACGTGAGCTTCCTGCCCACCCCGGTGGCCGAATATGCCTTCAGCCACAACCTGGAACACCCGACCTTGCACACGTTGCTGGTCGGTGGCGATCGCCTGCGGCAGTTCGCCAAGGCCCAGCGGTTTGACTTGATCAACAACTACGGCCCGACCGAAGCCACCGTTGTTGCGACGTCCGGGCGGATCGAGGCCGGCCAAACCCTGCACATCGGCAAGCCGATGGCCAACGCCAAGGTGTACCTGCTTGATGAGCAGAGGCGCCCGGTGCCGGTGGGTGTGGCGGGTGAGTTGTATGTGGGTGGCGCCGGGGTGGCGCGGGGTTATTTGAACCGCCCGGAACTGACCGCCGAGCGTTTCCTCAAGGATCCTTTCAGTGCTGAAAAAGAGGCACGGATGTACCGCACCGGTGACCTGGCGCGCTGGCTGGCGGACGGCACCATCGAGTACCTGGGACGCAACGACGATCAGGTGAAGATCCGTGGTGTGCGCATCGAGTTGGGCGAAATCGAAGCCAGACTGGCGGCACTGGAATCGGTGAAAGAAGCGGTGGTGCTGGTGCGTGACGGCCGGTTGGTGGCGTATTTCACCGAGAGCGCGCCCTTAGATATCGAGAGTTTGCGAGCGAGTCTGCAAGCGATATTGCCGGAGTACATGCTGCCGTCGGCCTACGTGAAACTGGACAGCTTGCCGCTAACCGCCAACGGCAAACTGGACCGCAAGGCCCTGCCGGACCCGGACCTTGATGCGTTGATCACCCGTGGCTACGAAGCACCCCAAGGTGAAGTGGAAACCACCCTGGCGCAGATCTGGGCCGAGGTGCTCAAGGTCGAACGCGTCGGGCGGTATGACCACTTCTTCGAACTGGGCGGGCACTCGCTATTGGCGGTGAGCCTGATCGAGCGCATGCGTCAGGCCGGGCTGAGCGCCGACGTGCGTGTGTTGTTCAGCCAACCGACGCTGGCAGCGTTGGCGGCTGCGGTCGGTGGGTATCGCGAAGTCATCGCGCCGGCCAACCGTATAACGCCGGACTGCGTGCGGATCACCCCGGACCTGTTGCCTCTGGCAGACCTGAATCAGGACGCCATTGAGCGCATCGTCGCCACCGTGCCCGGTGGCGTGGCCAACGTGCAGGACATCTACCCCTTGGCGCCGTTGCAGGAAGGCATCCTTTACCACCACATCACCGCTGAGCAAGGCGATCCGTACCTGCTGCAATCGAAAATGGCGTTCGACAGCCTTGAGCGTTTGCAGACGTTTGCCCAGGCCTTGCAAAAGGTCATCGAGCGCCACGACATTCTGCGTACCGGGGTGGTCTGGGAAGGCGTGCAGCAGCCGATGCAAGTGGTCTGGCGCAAGGCCGGGCTGGCCGTGCAGGAGGTGCTGCTGGACCCTGCGGCCGGCGACATCCTTGCCCAATTGCATGCACGCTTTGACGCCCGGCATTACCGTCTGGACGTCACCCAGGCTCCGCTGATTCGCATGATGTTTGCTCGCGATCAGGCCAATCAACGGGTGGTCGCCATTGTGCTGTTCCATCACATGGCGCTCGATCACACCGCCATGGACGTGGTGCGCCAGGAGATGGGCGCCTGTTTGCTCAACCAGACCGAATCTCTGGATGTCGCGGTGCCGTACCGCAACTACGTGGCTCAGGCGCGGCTGGGGGTCAGCGAGCAGGAGCATGAAACGTTCTTTCGCGAGATGCTGGGCGACATTGATGAACCGACATTGCCGTTCGGCTTGCAGGATGTGCAGGGCAACGGCGGCGACATCGAGGAAGCAACCCAACCGGTGCCGACCAGCCTGAGCTTGCGTATACGGGCGCAGGCCCGGCAGTTGGGCGTGAGTGCGGCCAGCCTGATGCACCTCGCGTGGGCGCAGGTGCTGGCAGGCACCTCGGGCAAGCAGAACGTGGTGTTCGGTACGGTGTTGGTGGGGCGGATGCAGGGCGGCGAGGGGGCCGATCGGGCGCTGGGGATCTTCATTAATACCTTGCCATTACGGGTCGATATCGGTGAACACAGTGCCCGGGCGAGTGTGAGAGCAACCCACGCAAGGCTGACTGCGTTGCTGGGCCATGAACATGCATCCCTGGCCCTTGCGCAACGTTGCAGCGGCGTCGCGGCGCCAACGCCGTTGTTCAGCGCCATGCTCAACTATCGACACAGCGACAACCGCTCGGCATCGCAGGAAAAGCAACACGCCTGGGAAGGAATTGAAACCCTGGCCAGTGAGGAGCGCAGCAACTATCCGTTGGCACTGAACGTGGATGACCTGGGCGATGGGTTCAACCTGACCGCCATGACGGTTGCGCAGGTGGGGGCGCAGCGGATCTGCGGTTATGTACAGACCGCGCTGGAATCACTGGTCGAGGCACTGGAGCAGGAGTCGCCGGTTGCGCTGAACTGCTTGCCGATCCTTCCCGCTGCCGAGCGTCGGCATCTGTTGTTTGGCCTCAACGCCACCGACGTGGATTACCCGCTCGATCAAACGATTCATGGTCTGTTCGAAACGCAGGTTCAACGCACGCCGGATGCGCCGGCCGTGCTGGCCGGTGAACAGCGCCTGACCTACCGCGAACTCAACCAGCGCGCCAACCAACTGGCCCACCACCTGCGCCAGCAGGGCGTGGGGCCGGATTCGCGGGTGGCGATTTGTGTCGAGCGCGGGCTGGAGATGGTCGTTGGCTTGTTGGCGATCCTCAAGGCTGGCGGGGCTTACGTACCGCTGGACCCGGCCTATCCACTGGAACGCATCGCCTACATGTTGCGCGACAGCGCCCCGGTCGCGGTGCTGGTGCAAGGTTCGACCCGCGAACTGCTGGGCGAGGTGACGGTGCCGGTGATCGATCTGGATCACCCGACCTGGCAGGATCAATCCATTGCCAACCCGCAGGTTTCGCAGTTGACCTCGGCGCATCTGGTTTACGTGATCTACACCTCCGGTTCCACCGGCCAACCGAAAGGCGTGCTCAACGAGCATGGCGCAGTGGTCAACCGTTTGCTGTGGATGCAGGACGAATACGGCCTGACCTCGTCGGACGCGGTGTTGCAAAAGACCCCGTTCAGTTTCGACGTTTCGGTCTGGGAATTCTTCTGGCCGCTGTTCACTGGCGCACGGCTGGTGATGGCACGCCCGGACGGGCACAAGGACCCGGCGTACCTGGGTGAGGTGATTCACGCAGAACAGATCACCACGCTGCACTTTGTGCCGTCGATGCTCGACGTGTTCTTGGCCCATGGCGATGTCAGCCAGTGCGCAGGGCTGAAGCGAGTGATGTGCAGCGGCGAAGCGTTGCCGGGCAGTCTGGTACGGCGTTTCAAGGTGCAATTACCGGGCAGCGAACTGCATAACCTGTATGGCCCGACCGAAGCGGCGGTGGACGTGACAGCCTGGAACTGCGCTGGTCCGCTGGAGCACACCCCGGACAACACGCCGATTGGCAAACCGATTGCCAACACCCGGATGTACCTGCTCGACGGGCAGCTACAACCTGTGCCGCAAGGCGTGGTCGGTGAGCTGTACATCGGCGGTGTGCAAGTGGCCCGAGGTTACCTGTACCGTACGGAACTGACGGCCGAACGCTTCCTGAAGGACCCGTTCAGCGCGGTGGAAAATGCGCGGATGTACCGCACCGGCGACGTGGCGCGTTACCTCGCGGACGGCAACATCGAGTACTTGGGACGTAACGACGATCAGGTGAAAATCCGTGGTTTGCGCATCGAACTGGGCGAAATCCAGGCGCGCCTGACCCAGTTCCCCGAAGTGAAGGAGGCGGTGGTGCTGGCCCGTGAAGACGTACCGGGGGACAAACGTCTGGTGGCGTATTACACCACTCAGGCCTCGGCTGAAGCCCTGGACATCGAAACGCTGCGCAGCCATCTGCTGGCGCAACTGCCGGACTACATGGTGCCGTCGGTGTTCGTCCATCTGGAGGCGTTGCCGTTGAGCCCCAACGGCAAACTGGACCGCAAGGCTCTGCCGGCGCCGGGTCTGGGCGCGATGATCGTGCGCGGTTATGAAGCGCCGCAAGGCGAGGTGGAAACCCTGCTCGCGCAGATCTGGGCCGAGTTGCTCAAGGTCGAACGGGTGGGGCGTCATGACCATTTCTTTGAACTGGGCGGGCACTCGTTGCTGGCCGTGAGCCTGGTGGGCCGGCTGCGTCAGGAAGGCATGGAGGCCGAAGTCAGGGCGTTGTTTGAACAACCCACTCTGTCGGAATACGCCGCAATCATGGAAAGAATGGAGATTGTCCTGTGAGCGTGATCGAACTGTTGGCGACACTGAAAGAAAAGGGCGTAGTGCTTTCGATCAGAGGGGATCAGCTCGTTGTGCAAGGCAACAAGCAGTCGCTGAAGGAGCCGGCCGTGTTGGCTTCGTTGCGCGAGTACAAGCCGACCCTGATCGAAATGATCAAGTCCGGGCAGTATTCGGCCAGCAAGACCGGACAGGTTGCGGTGCCGGACAACGGCATCCCGCCAGGCTGTACGCAGATCACCCCCGGCATGCTGCCGCTGGTCACGCTGAGCCAGGACGCTATAGACCGCATCGTCGCCACGGTGCCCGGTGGCATGGCCAACGTGCAGGACATTTATCCATTGGCGCCGCTTCAGGCAGGCATCCTTTACCACCACATCAGCGCCGAGCAAGGCGACCCTTACGTATTGCAATCCCAGTTCGCCTTCGACAACCCGGAACGCCTGGGTGTATTTGTCCAGGCGCTGCAAGCGGTGATCGACCGCCACGACATCCTGCGCACCAGCATGGTCTGGGAGGGGGTGGACAACCCGGTGCAAGTGGTATGGCGCAAGGCCGATTTGCACCTTCAGGAGGTTCAGCTCGACCCCGCGGCCGGTGATATCGGCACCCAACTGCATGCGTACTTCGATGCACGGCATTATCGCCTGGACGTGACCCAGGCACCCTTGATGCGCCTGGCCTACGCCAGGGACGAGCGCCAGCAGCGCATTGTCGCGACGCTGCTGTTCCACCACATGGCCACGGACCACAGCGCGATGGACGTGGTGCGTCATGAAATGCAGGCGTACTTGACCGGTCAGGCAGACCGCCTGGGCCAGGCGGTACCGTTTCGCAACTATGTCGCCCAGGCACGCCTGGGGCTCAGCGAGCAGGAACACGAAGCTTTTTTTCGCGACATGCTGGGGGATATCGACGAACCGACCCTGCCGTTCGGCAGGCAGGATGTCCAGGGTGATGGCAGTGGCATTGAAGAGTCCACACTGCCGGTCGACCCCGTTCTGGGTGAGCGCTTGCGGGTTCAGGCACGGCAGTTGGGCGTGAGCGTAGCCAGCGTGTTCCACCTCGCGTGGGCCCGTGTACTGGGGGCCGTGTCGGGTAAGGAAAACGTGGTGTTCGGCACCGTGCTGCTGGGGCGGATGCACGGTGCGCAGGACACGGACCGGGCATTGGGAATCTTCATCAATACCTTGCCGCTGCGCATTGATGTCGGCGCCCAGGATGTACGGGCGGGTATCAAGGCCACCCATGCACGGCTGACCACTCTGTTGCGCCATGAGCACGCTTCCTTGGCCCAGGCACAACGGTGCAGTTGCGTGGCCTCGACCACGCCGTTGTTCAGCGCCTTGCTCAACTACCGACACAACGCCTCGGGCGCAGTTGCCGAAGTGGCGGTTGAGGTCATAGAGGCCTGGCAAGGTATTCAATTACTCAAGGCTGAGGAACGGACCAACTATCCGCTGACCCTCAGCGTTGACGATTCGGGTAAGGGGTTCAGCCTCACAGCACTCGCGGCGTCGTCCATCGGCGCGCAACGCATCTGCGGCTACCTGCACACGGCGCTGGAAAGCCTGGCGCAGGCATTGGAGCAAACAGCTCCGATTGCGTTGAACCAGTTATCAATCCTGTCGCGAGCCGAGCGCCAGCAGTTGCTGGAAGATTTCAACGCCACTGAGCGCGATTACCCGCATGAACAGACCGTTCACGGCCTGTTCGAAGCGCAGGTGCTGGCGCGCCCGAACGCCTTGGCGGCCGTGCAGGGCGGGCAGTCAGTGAGTTACGGCGAACTGAACCGCAGGGCGAATCAACTGGCTTATCACTTGATGGACCTCGGGGTAAAACCCGGCGACAGCGTGGCGATCCTGCTGGAGCGCTCGGTGGATTTGCTGGTCAGCCAGTTGGCCATTGGCAAGTGCGCGGCGGTGTATGTGCCGCTGGACATCAATGCCCCGGCCGAGCGGCAGAACTTCATGGTGCAGGACAGCCAGGCCGTCGCGCTGTTGACGCACCATTCGGCGTCTCTGGGGTTCGGGGTCCAGCGTGTGGACCTGGATAGCCTGGCTCTTGACTATCAACCGGTGTACAACCCGGACCTGGCGCAATCCCCGGAGTCGGTGGCGTACATCATGTACACCTCCGGTTCCACCGGCACTCCTAAGGGTGTGTTGGTGCCGCACCGAGGCATTACGCGGCTGGTGATCAACAACGGCTACGCCGACTTCAACGAACACGACCGTGTAGCGTTTGCCTCGAACCCGGCGTTCGACGCCAGTACTATGGATGTCTGGGCGCCGTTGCTCAATGGCGCTTGCGTCGTGGTGGTCGAGCAGGATGTCCTGCTTTCACAGGACGCCTTTCGCTCGCTGTTGCAGGAACAGTCAGTCAGCGTGTTGTGGATGACTGCCGGGTTGTTCCATCAGTACGCCGATCATTTGATGTCGGTGTTCGGTCAACTGCGCTACCTGATCGTCGGCGGTGACGTACTGGACCCGGCGATCATTGCCCGGGTTCTGAAAGACGGTGCACCGCAGCATCTGCTCAACGGCTATGGCCCGACCGAAGCAACGACGTTTTCGACGACGTTCGAAATCACGTCCGCGGGCGTGGGCGTGGGCATGGGCAGCATTCCCATCGGTCGGCCGGTTGGCAACACCCGGGGTTATGTACTCGATGCCTGGCAGCAACCGGTACCGGTGGGCGTGGTCGGTGAGTTGTACATCGGCGGTGCCGGTGTGGCGAAGGGTTACCTGAACCAGCCGGAACTGACCGCCGAGAGGTTCCTGGCCGATCCGTTCAACGCTCGACCTGGAACGCTGATGTACCGTACAGGCGACCTGGCGTGCTGGTTGGCAGACGGCACCTTGCAGTACCGGGGGCGCAATGACAACCAGGTGAAGATTCGTGGTTTTCGCATCGAACCGGGTGAAATCGAAACGCGATTGAACACACACCCAGGCGTGAAGGACTGCGTCGTGCTGGCCCGCGAAGAGGTGTCGGCGGACAAGCGCCTGGTGGCTTACTACACGGTGCAAGACGCTGCTGAACGTCTGGAGATCGACGATCTGCGGACATACCTGCAAGGCCAACTGCCTGACTACATGGTGCCGTCAGCCTACGTGAAGCTGGAGGCCTTGCCACTGACCGCCAACGGCAAACTGGACCGCAAGGCCCTGCCGGCTCCAGACCAGGAGGCGATGTTCTACCGTGGCTACGAAGCGCCCCAAGGCGAAGTGGAAACCACCCTGGCGCAGATTTGGGCCGAGGTGCTCAAGGTCGAGCGGGTAGGGCGTCATGATCATTTCTTCGAACTGGGCGGGCACTCGCTGCTGGCGGTGAGCTTGATCGAGCGTATGCGTCAGGTTGGGCTGAGCGCGGACGTGCGGGTGCTGTTCAGCCAGCCGACGCTGTCGGCATTGGCCGCAGCGGTGGGCGGCGGCCAGGAAATCTGGGTACCGGTGAACCTGATCCAGCCCGACTGTGAGGGCATCACGCCGGACCTGTTGCCCCTGGTAGACCTGAATCAGGAAGCGATTGATCGTATCGTCGCCACGGTGCCGGGTGGCGCGGCCAACGTGCAGGACATCTACCCCTTGGCGCCGCTTCAGGAAGGCATCCTTTACCACCACATCACTGCCGAGCTGGGCGACCCGTACCAGCAAAACGCGCTGTTCGCCTTTGACAGCCGGGAACACCTGCACGCTTTCATCCAGGCGCTGCAAGGGGTGATTGCCCGGCACGACATTTTACGCACCAGCCTGGTCTGGGAGGGGCTGGAGGCTCCGGTACAAGTGGTCTGGCGCGAGGCGCCGCTGGGGGTTGAGGCGGTTGCGCTCACGCCTGGCTCAGGCGATGTTGCCGGGCAGTTGCGTGAGCGTCTCGGTGCGCGTCACTACCGTCTGGAGATTGGCCGGGCGCCGATGATGCATGTCGGTTATGCCGAAGACCCGCTGAACAAGCGCTGGATCGGCATGTTGGTATTTCATCACTTGATCAACGATGCCGCCTCGCTGGGGGTACTGGTCGAGGAAATCGAAGCCCATATGCTCGGTCAGGCACACCACCTGGCCGCGTCGGTGCCCTACCGCAACTACGTGGCACAGGCCCGCTCGGGCGTCAGTCGCGAGCAGCACGAAGCGTTTTTTGGCGAGATGCTGGCGGACGTCGACGAGCCGACGCTGGCGTTCGGCGTGCAGGAGGTGCAGGGCGACGCTGACGCCAGTGAAGAGGTTCGGCACCTGCTGGAGCCGTCACTCAGTCAGCGTCTTCGGGCGCAGGTTCGGCGGCTTGGGGTGAGTGCGGCGAGCCTGTATCACCTGGCCTGGGCGCACGTGTTGGGAAGTGTCTCGGGCCGCGACGACGTGGTGTTTGGCACCGTCCTGTTGGGCCGGATGCAGGCCGGTGAGGGCGCCGATCGTGCCTTGGGCATGTTCATCAATACCTTGCCGCTGCGGGTCAGTCTGGGTGAACACAGTGTGCAGGCGGCGGTGAAGGCGACCCACCAGGGATTGAGCGCCTTGCTGGCTCACGAACATGCGCCGCTGACGCTGGCGCAGCGTTGCAGTGGTGTCGCGGCACCGACGCCGCTGTTCAATACCTTGCTCAATTATCGCCACGGCGTGGCCTCAAACGGTGAGCAGGCGCAGCGGGCGTGGCAGGGTATCGACATGCTGGGCAGCGAAGGGGTCGTCAGCTATCCAATGCTGCTGTCGGTGGACGATTTGGGCGCGGATTTCCGTCTGTGCACCGTAGCGCCCAAGGCGATTGGCGCGCAGCGGGTGTTTGGCTACCTGCATACAGCGTTGAACGGTTTGATCGACGCACTGGAGCAGGATCCGCAGTTGGCGTTGCAGCGTGTGCCGATTCTACCGTTGGCCGAGCGCCAGCAACTGTTGCTGGACTTCAATGCGAGCCACGTCGACTACCCTCGCGGGTTAACCATTCACGGTCGGGTTGAGGCGCAAGCCGCCGAACATCCGCAGGCGATGGCGGCGTTTTATCAGGGGCAGGGCCTGAGCTATCGCGAACTCAATGAGCGCGCTAATCAACTGGCCCATTACCTGCGCGAGCTGGGTGTGCAGCCAGATGAGCGGGTGGCGATTGTTGCCCGGCGCGGGCTGGACACCTTGGTCGGGCTGCTGGCGATTCTCAAGTCCGGCGCATGCTATGTGCCGATTGATCCGTCTCATCCGGCCGAGCGCTTGAGTTATTTGCTCAGCGACAGCGGTCCGGTGGCGGTGTTGACGCAGCAGGATTTGCGGGAGCGTTTGCCGGTGCTGGACGTGCCGGTGATCAATCTCGACAGTCACCTGTGGCAAGACCAACCCATCACGAACCCGCAAGTTACCGGGCTGACGCCTGCACACCTGGCCTATGTCATCTACACCTCCGGTTCCACCGGGTTACCGAAAGGGGTGATGGTCGAACACCGTACCCTGGCAAACCTGGTGAACTGGCATTGCGACGCCTTCCATCTGCATCACGGCAGCCATACCTCCAGCGTGGCCGGTTTCGGTTTTGATGCCATGGCCTGGGAAATCTGGCCAGCGTTGTGTATCGGCGCGACCCTGCACCTGCCGCCCGCCCATGACGGCAATGAGGACATTGATGCGCTGCTGAGTTGGTGGCGAGCACAACCGCTGGACGTGAGCTTCCTGCCCACCCCGGTGGCCGAATATGCCTTCAGTCAGAACCTGGAACACCCGACCTTGCGCACGTTGCTGGTCGGTGGTGATCGCCTGCGCCAGTTCGCCAAGGCCCAGCGATTCGAGCTGATCAACAACTACGGCCCGACCGAAGCCACGGTGGTGGCAACGTCCGGGCACATCGAGGCCGGCCAAACCCTGCACATCGGCAAACCGATGGCCAACGCCAAGGTCTACCTGTTTGATGAGCAGAGGCGCCCGGTGCCGGTGGGTGTGGCGGGTGAGTTGTATGTGGGGGGCGCCGGCGTGGCGCGGGGTTACTTGAACCGTCCGCAGATGAGCGCCGAACGTTTCCTCAAGGACCCGTTCAGCGACGATCCGCAAGCGCGGATGTACCGCACCGGCGACCTGGCGCGTTGGCTGGCGGACGGGACCATCGAGTACCTGGGGCGCAATGACGATCAGGTGAAAATCCGTGGTGTGCGCATCGAACTGGGGGAAATCGAAGCCAGACTGGCGGCACTGGAATCGGTAAAAGAGGCGGTGGTGCTGGTACGTGACGGCCGGTTGGTGGCGTATTTCACTGAACACACGCCGTTGGAAGTCGAACAGGTAAGGACGCAACTGCAAGCAACCTTGCCGAGTTACATGCTGCCGTCGGCCTACGTGAAACTGGACAGCTTGCCGCTGACCGCCAACGGCAAACTGGACCGCAAGGCCCTGCCAGAACCTGGGCTGGACGCATTGGCCTCTCGTGGCTACGAAGCGCCCCAAGGTGCACTGGAGACCCTTTTGGCGCAGATCTGGGCGCAGGTGCTCAAGGTCGAGCGAGTGGGGCGTCATGACTGTTTCTTTGAACTGGGCGGGCACTCGCTATTGGCGATCCGACTGGTGAATGTGTTGGAGGAGGCCGACCTGCACGTGTCGTTGGCCGAGTTGTTCCAACATGCCCGTGTCGAAGCGATAGCGTCGATGTTGAACCAGCGTACGTCGCCACCGGAGCGCCAGGACAACCTGACGACGGTGCGCAGTGCCGGTACGCAGCCACCGTTGTTCCTGGTGCATGAGTTCAGCGGTGATAGTGTTTATTTCCCGGCACTGGGCAAGCATATCGAGGGGGACTTCCCGATCTACGGGTTACCGGGTATCGCTTTGGGGCAACCCCAATTGCGAACCATGGAATGCCTGGCCACCCGGCTGGTAAATATCATCCGCTCGGTACAACCGCACGGTCCCTACCGGCTCGCCGGTTGGTCGTTCGGTGGGGTACTGGCCTACGAAGTTGCCACACAACTGCTTGGCCTGGATGAGCCGGTCGGGTTCCTGGGCCTGCTCGACACCTATGTGCCACGGCTGTCCGACATGGGCTGGCCGCGATGGTCCGGGGGGCACGCTCACACGTTGCACCTGTTGCAGACCTGCACGAAGTATTGGGAAACACAGGTACCTGCAGGCGCCGATGTCCTGGTGCATCTCGAACAATTGCGTCATGACCTCTACACCTTCGATTACGAGGGACTGGTGCAAGCCTGTCGCGACCAACAATTGCTGCACCCGGCACTGGCGGACGCGTCGAGTGCCGACCTGTGGAACTTCCTTGACCGTGATGTGGCCCACGGTCATGCGCTGGCGCATTACAACGTCTGTCCGATTCCCATGACGGTGCACCTGTTCACCGCTCAGGAGCGTTTGAGCGAAGTGTCCCGGCTGAGCGACACGTTGGGTTGGGGGGACATTTTGCCGAAGTCCCGGTTGCGCCAAGTCATGGTCTCGGGTGACCACAGCCACATGATGAAGGCACCGAATATACAGGCCCTTGGGCAGGCCATCGGTCAGGTGCTGGCAACCTTGCCGGCAGCACAGGCTGTGCCCGACGCGCCGCATCAGCCATTGTTGACGATTCAGAGCGGGAGCCCGGTGCATCCACCGATCTTCTGCATCCCCGGTGCCGGGGACAGCGTGACCGGGTTTGTCGGGTTGACCGAAGCGTTTGGTCCTGACTGGCCGATCCTGGGTTTGCAGCCACGAGGGCTGGACGGCGAAGCCGTGCCGTATGGCCGGGTCGAGACAGCAGCCCAGCATTATTTGCAGGCTGTAGACAGCACGTACCCGCAGGGGCCGATCCATCTGATCGGCCACTCTTTCGGTGGCTGGGTGGCGTTCGAAATGGCCGCGTGCCTGCAAGCCCAGGGGCGTGAAGTGGCCTCCCTGACACTGATTGACAGTGAGTCGCCGGGCGGGAACGGCGTTGTGGGCAAGCCCTACACGGCATTGGCGGTGCTGGAACGGTTGATTGAAACCCTGCAACTGGCGTGCGGAAAACCGCTGGGTATCGACGCTGCGGCCTTCGCCGTGCAAGACGAAGCCGGGCAACTGCGCATGTTGCACCAGGGAATGGTGCGTGCCGGGATGCTGTCCCAGCGCTCGACGCCCGACTCAATGGCGGGGCCGGTGCGCACGTTCGGTACGGCGCTGCGCACGGTCTATCAACCTCGACACCGTTACATCGGCCCGGTGGGGCTGGTGTTGGCGGACGACCCGACCCTGGATGCCATCGGCAACCAGCGTGAGCAGGAGGCAATGGTCAACGGGTGGCGCGAGTACGTCAGTGAACTGGAGATCTGGCATGGCCCGGGTAACCATTTCACGATTCTCAAGGCGCCCAACGTCTACAGCCTGGCGTCCTGGTGGCACGACGGTCTGTCGGTGACAGCGGGTGAGGTCGTTTCGTGATTGCGCCTGGAGGCGCGGGGCATCTATGGAAAAGTTGAAGTTTCGCAAAATCGGTATGGGGCTGGTGCTGGCCGTGGCGGCCGGGCTGATTTTCTACACGGTGCAGGCGCCGGCAGAACCGCCCCAGTACCTGACCGCCAGGGTTGAGCGCAGTGATATTGAAAATGCGGTACTGGCCAGCGGGCTTCTTGAGGGCATCAAGCAGGTGGATGTAGGTGTCCAGGTTTCCGGCCAGTTGAAATCCCTCAAGGTCAAGCTGGGGGACAAGGTCAAGAAGGGGCAGTGGCTGGCGGAAATCGATCCGATGGTGTTGCAGAACACCTTGCGCCAAGCCGAGGTCGATGAGGAGAACCTGCAAGCACAACGGCGCGCTACCGCGGCACAGCTCAAGGAAACCAAGTCGGTCTACGAGCGCTATCACAACCTGCAAACGGACGCCGCGATTTCCAGGCAGGATTTCGAGACGGCGGAGTCCAACTACGAGGTTCAGCGTGCCAACCTGTTGTCCCTCGATGCCCAGATCAAGAGTGCGCACATTCAAATCGACACGGCGAAGGTCAATCTCGGCTATACGCGCATCGTGGCGCCTATCGACGGTGATGTCGTGGGCATCGTGACCCAGGAAGGCCAGACCGTGATCGCCCAGCAACAGGCGCCGGTGCTGCTCAAACTGGCCGATCTGGACACCATGACCGTCAAGGCCCAGGTGTCGGAAGCCGACGTGATACACATCTCGCCGGGACAAGAGGTGTACTTCACCATTTTGGGCGAGTCGGACAAACGCTATTACGGCAAGTTGCGGGGCACGGAGCCCGCGCCGCAGAACTTTCTTGAAACCCAGACCGCAGGCACCCCGAAACAGAACACGGCAGTGTTCTATAACGCTTTGTTCGATGTGCCCAACCCGGATCACCGTTTGCGCATTTCGATGACGGCCCAGGTGCGCATCGTCCTCGACACAGCCAAGGATGTGCTGACGGTGCCGGTGGCGGCATTGGGGGCTCGCAATACCGACGGCAGCTTCCTGGTGCGGGTGGTGGACGCGAGTGGTCACGCTCGGGAGCGCACAGTGCAGGCGGGGATCAACAACAACGTCAAGGTCCAGATCAAGGAGGGCCTGGCAGAAGGTGACCGGGTTGTCATCGGCGAGCCCGCGCCAGCCGTGGCGGGGGCCTGACGATGACGCAGCCACTGCTGGAGCTCAAGGGCATTACGCGCAGTTTCATGGCCGGAGACAGAGTGTTCACGGCCCTCAAGGACATCAACCTGACCCTCCATGCGGGGGAGATGGTCGCGATTACCGGCGCCTCGGGCTCGGGCAAGTCGACCCTGATGAACATCCTGGGTTGTCTCGACTACGCCACGGCCGGCAGCTACAAGATCAACGGTCGGGAAACCCGCTCACTGGGCGATCAGGAACTGGCCGAGCTGAGGCGGGATTACTTTGGGTTCATCTTTCAGCGTTATCACTTGCTGCCGCACCTGAGTGCCCTGCACAACGTCGAGATGCCGGCGATTTATGCCGGAACTGCTGAAACCAAGCGCCACAGTCGCGCCAGGGAGCTGTTGGCGCGGCTGGGGTTAACCGGGCACTTGACTCATCGCCCGAGCCAGCTTTCCGGGGGGCAGCAACAACGGGTGAGTATTGCCCGGGCCTTGATGAATGGCGGCGAGGTGATCCTTGCCGATGAACCGACCGGGGCCCTGGACACCGTGAGCGGCAAGGAGGTGATGCAGATCCTGCTGGAGCTGCATGCCGCCGGGCATACGGTGATCATCGTCACCCACGACCTTAAGGTGGCCGCCAACGCCGAACGCATCATCGAGGTCCGCGATGGCGAGATTGTCAGTGACCGGGCCAACGAGCGTGCCGGTCCGGACTTTCAGGCAGACGAAACGGCAACGCTCAAGCCCAACACCGCGCGGCGTCTTGTGGCCAGCCTCGAGTTGTTCAAGGAAGCGTTCAACATGGCCTGGGTGGCGCTGATCTCCCATCGCATGCGCACCCTGTTGACCATGCTTGGAATCGTGATTGGCATCACGTCGGTGGTGTCGATCGTGGCCATCGGGGAAGGGGCCAAGCGTTATGTACTCAAGGACATCGAGGCGATTGGCAGTAACACCATCGATATCTACCCCGGCACCAGTTTTGGCGACAGCCGTGCCGCCGCGATCGAGACCTTGATGCCGTCCGACGTGGCTGCCCTGAACGATCTGTACTACGTCGACAGCGCCACGCCCGTTGTCGGTCGCAACCTGCTGCTGCGTTATCGTAACGTGGACCTCAATGCGACGGTCAACGGTGTGAGCGAGAATTACTTTCAGGTGCGCGGAATCAAGATGCAATCCGGTATTCCCTTCAGCGAAAGCGATGCCCGCCGTCAGGCCCAGGTGGTGGTCATTGATCACAATACCCGTAGCAAACTGTTTGGCCCCGGGGTCGACCCTTTGGGCCAGGTCGTCCTGGTGGGGAACCTGCCATGCACCGTGATTGGCGTGACGGCAGACAACAAGAACCTCTTCACCTCCGCCAAGGCGCTGAACATCTGGGTGCCGTATGAAACTGCCGCAGGCCGGTTGTTGGGGCAACGTCACCTGGACAGCATCACGGTGCGGATCAAGGACGGACAACCCAGCAAAGTGGTGGAAGACAACGTCATCCAGTTGATCGAGAAGCGCCACGGCACCAAGGATTTTTTTACCAATAACCTCGACAGCGTCATGCAGACGGTGCAAAAAACCAGTCGATCCCTGGCGCTGCTGCTTTCATTGATTGCAGTGATTTCCCTGGTGGTCGGTGGCATTGGCGTAATGAACATCATGTTGGTGTCGGTCACGGAACGCACCCGCGAAATCGGGATCCGGATGGCGGTCGGCGCTCGGCAATCCGATATTCGTCAGCAGTTTCTGGTCGAGGCGGTGATGGTCTGCCTGCTGGGTGCAATGGTCGGCATTTCGTTGTCATTTCTCATTGGCTACCTCTTCACGCTGTTCGTCAAAGAGTGGCAGATGGTGTTCTCGATGGGCTCGATCGTCACTGCATTTGCGTGTTCGACCCTGATCGGCATCGTGTTCGGTTTCGTACCGGCGCGTAATGCCGCCCGCCTGGACCCGATAGAAGCGCTGGCAAGGGATTGATCACTGCCAAAAGACAGCCCGCCGACCTGTACAGGTCGGCGGGCTGTTTGGCCGGGTGTTATTGCGTTCGACCGAGAGGCGGCGTGGCGTTTTCCGTGGAGTACATCCAGCGGATCAGTGAGTGGCGCCCACTGATGCCCATTTTGATGGCAGCACGCTTCAGGTAGCTCTCGACGGTGTTGACCTTCAGGTTGAACTGCTCTGCCAGCTCAGGTGCGGTACGGCCGGCCAGCAGTCCGACACACACCTGCGCTTCACGTATCGACAGGTCCAGCCCTGACTGTGACAACCGGTCCGCGAACCGCTGCCGCAAGGTTTCCATTCCCTGGTTTTCCATGCCGTCGAGCGTCGTGATGTGATCGTCTTTCAACGCTGCCTGGGGATGGATGGCGGTGATGTGTTTCTCCACCATGGGCAGCAGCAACGAGGAGAAATCCTGCAGGATGATCCGTTCCTGTGGCGAAAAACTGTGCGCCAGGTTTGACCGGTAGACCGAGATGACATACCGATAGTCGTCTGTGCGGCGGGTCAGGTGCAGCTGCGTCGCCGACTCGCTGGGTCGTGCATGGGCGAGCGGCAGGCAGAACGCACTACTGGAAAACCCGGCAATGTGCTTGGGCGTATGTTGTTCGGGGGGGGAGTTGCCCCCGGCATCAACCCGCAGTTGGGAAATGTGCGTCGCATCCACCGCCAACTGGGTGCGTATCAGGTCATGCAACATACGGGGAAAATGACGGCTTCCCGTGCTCGCGATGACTTTGCCAATATGCGGGAACAGTACTTGTGAGTTCATCCTTTTACCCATTAAGTTCAAGTTGTGAAATCTAGGCTCCAGGCCAGTGGGTCTGAGAGTTTTTTGCGCGGCATTATGGGCCGGGCAGAGAAGATAAAGAGCAGGTTGTATGACAGGGGTAGAGTGGTTTGGTGGTCGGTCAATGAATAAGAGTTGAGTGTTTTGTTGCGTGTGGTGAGCCTGGAAAAGAGGCCGTTAAAAGTAACGTTGTATAGGTTTTTGTCGAAAGTGGTTGTATCGACATACCTGGGGTTATTACGCAGTGGCAGGGGGCCGCGGGCGGGGCAGAAGTGGCAGGGTTTATCGGGTGTTTGTTGGTCGAAAAACAAGTGGACTGTAAAACAGTCATCGGGCAACCACCGTGCTTGAGCATGCGAGGGCTCTTGTCCGGGCTCTCGACGTGGTTGTGATGTGTTGGCGACGTGGTGCCGACAGGACGGCGCTCTGAACGGATCTCGTCATTGGGATCTGCAGAAGTCTGGAAATCCAATATGGCAAATTCGTTTTTTTGAGCTAGCGTTGCAGGCTGGATATTTGACGAGAGCAGAAGATTCGAGTCTGGCATGTTAAGTGTTCTGCTGTGTTTTTCGAGTGCACGAATGGGGCGCAGGAAGCGCCTCACGATACGCCAATAGAGTTGTCGCAAATGATCGAACTATGTTGGATGAATTAGCGCTGTACTGCCTTTTTTATCAACGTTGCTGATTATTTAGCAGAACTTTCAATTTTAAAAGCGTAAAAAAAGGATGGGTAAGGATGAGTATGAGTCATGATCCGTTGGGGGAGGGGGCGCGGCGGTTACCGCCGCTCTATGCACTACGGGCTTTTGAGTTGGCAGCGCGGTTTGGCTCTTTTACTCAGGCGGCAGACCATCTTTTTCTGAGTCAGAGTGCCGTCAGTCGACACGTTAAAACCCTCGAGCTGCACTTCGGTTGTTCGTTGTTCGAGCGTAAAGGACCGAAAATTTCCTTGACCCAGACCGGACGGCTATTGGCTCAAGAGTTGAAAACCGGATTCCGCCTCATTGAGCGCGCGTGCATCACCATGCATCGAAAAGAACAAGCGCTACGGCTCAAGGCGCCTTCCACCTTGACCATGCGCTGGCTGCTCAATGTACTGGATGAATTTAATGCGCTGAATGTGGGCGAGCAGGTCCAGTTGTCCAGCGAATGGATGGACGTGGACTTTATCAATTTCGATGCCGAGCCCTTTGATTGCGCGGTGTTATTGGGGGATGGCCGGTTCACCGATGACCTGGAGTCGGTGAAATTGTTTGATGAGTGGCTTGTTCCTGTCTGTTCTCCCGAGTTTCTTGAGCAACAGGCATCACGGGAAGAGGGGATTTTTGCGGCCGAACTGATTCACCCCTCGAAGGATCGCCGGGACTGGCAGCGCTGGCTTGAGCGTGCCGGGTTGATGACTGCTTTCGAGTGGCACAAAGGCAAAGTCCTGGACACGCTGGAGCTGGGAATCTGCGCCGCCATTCAGGGCCGGGGCTTATCGATGGGGGACCTGGCCCTGGTCGGCGAGGAGCTGGTTAAAGGCTCACTGGTGCTTCCGTTCAACCAAGCGGTGAGTTCAGGGAACAGCTACTACCTGGTCTGGCCCGGCAGATCCCAGGGAAACTCAATCCTGGTGCGTTTCAAGGCTCGTCTACTGGCCAGTCGTCCGGCCATCCATAAGCAAGGCCTGGAGTTCCTGATGTAGGTTCAGGCCAGTGGCGGCACATCGAGCGCCTCGCAGCATTCGGCAATCGACCGCCGCTGTGTGTCGGCGTACAGCGCCAGTTCATCAAGGGTCGAACGCCCCAGCGCTTTTTCAAAGGCCTGTTGATTGGAGTGCGCGCCATAGTGAACCTGCGCCGCGTCGCCCAGGTTCGACTGAAAGATCCCCGCCGCGCTGACGGGCAGGAAGTCCTCATAAACCAGCGGCACGGCGCGGATGTACTCGGCGTTGATCAAATCCTCCAGAGAGGCTGCCTTCAGCGCGTCACTGTCGGCAGCCAGGCCTTGCTCGGTCACGCAGTAGCGGAAGAATGCCAGGCCTTGCTCGCGCATGCCGTCGTCACTGTCGGGGAAGGCCTTGAAGTGCTGCTCCATCAGGCTGTTGTAGCGCGCCGCGTTGCTCTCGTTGGGAAAGTCCTTGAGTTCATCGCGTGCGGCGTTCAGCAAGCGGTCATAGAGCGCCCGACCTTTGGGGGTCAGTGCCGCGCCCCGTTGCTCGATTTCACCGAAGCGAGCGCTGTGGCTGCCGTGAGGCTGATGTTGGTCGCAGAACGCGATGGGTTCATCCAGGGCCTTGAAACTGGTCTGGCGCAGCAGAATCGGGCACCGACGGCGCGGTGGCCCTTCGATCACCGCTTTGGGGGTGATGCCGTGTTCAGGCATTTTTGCCTGCACGCTGTCGATGTCCAGGGTGCGCGGCGTCAGGTGATTGATGTGCGGGCCCTTGAAGGCGACCACGTCGGCGATCAGGCGATGCTGGGCGCTGAGTTGCTGATACTGCGCGGCGGTGACGGTGGCGCTGGAGTGCCAGCGGAAGGTTTCCAGTGCCTGTGCGACGAAGTTCGCGGCTTGTTGCTCGTTGAGGCCGCCGTGTTGTTCGGCGTGCTCGATCAGCGCCAGTGCCTGCGCGGTGAAGATCGAGCGCTTGGCCAGCACTGTTTCGGCAAATGCGCGTAATTCCGGGTTTTCGATCAACTCCAGGCGCAACAGCGAGGTGAACACCCGGAACGGGCTGATCTGCAAGGAGGCTTCGTGCACGGCGCGGAATGCGGTGGAGTGCACCGGCACGCCGGCCGGTGTCAGGTCGTAATAGCCGACCGGTTGCATGCCCATCACCGCGAACAAACGGCACAGCATCGCCAGCTCGTCTGCGGTGCCGACCCGAATCGCGCCGTGGCGCTCCAGGTCCAGGCGCTCGATCTCGCCGGTTCTGCGCAACTGTTGGGCAACGCTCGGGTCGCTGTCCAGAACCTGCGCGTTGACCTGCGCCACCAGTTCCATCAGCGCGCCGTACAGCGGCACCTCTTCGCGGTACATATCGGACATCGCCCGCGAAAAGCGTTGGCGGATCTGATCAGGGCTGACAACGCTCTGCTGGCTCATAAAGACGATTCCCGGCGCAATGACAGTGGAGTGGCCCGATTCTGTTCGGCACAGAGGGTGCTGACAAACGAAGTTTCTTCAGTACTTCATTCTGTAAACGAATGCATCGTTAACGCAGTATCTCGTCCACCCGTTCGATCCAGTGCCTGACCGGCGTGCGCCCGGCGCTGCCGAGGTGGCTTTGGCAACCGATGTTGGCCGTGACGATCAGCGCCGGCCGGCCGCTCTCCAGCGCGTTGAGCTTGTTGTCGCGCAGTTGCCGGGCCAGCAGGGGCTGGGTCAATGAGTAGCTGCCTGCCGAGCCGCAACACAGGTGACTGTCGGGCACGGTCGTGAGGTTGAAACCGAGGCGGGTCAGTAGTTCTTCGACTGCACCGCCGAGTTTTTGTGCATGCTGCAAGGTGCAAGGGCAGTGGAAGGCAATCCGCTGTTCAGTGGCGGCGCACAGCCGCTCCAGCGGCTCCTCGCGCAGGACCTCCACCAAGTCCCTGGCTTGCGCGCTGACCCGTTCGGCCTTGGCCGCATAGGCCGGATCATTCCTGAGCAAATGCCCGTAATCCTTGATGAAGGCACCGCAACCGCTGGCCGTCTGCACGATGGCTTCGGCGCCGTTTTCCAGCGCTGGCCACCAGGCATCGATGTTCTGGCGGGCGCGCTTGAGCCCTTGCTCCTGAGCGTCGAGATGATAGTCGAGCGCACCGCAGCATCCGGCCTGTTCTACGGTGATGATGCTGATGCCCAGGCGGTCCAGCACTCGCGCGGCGGCGGCATTGGTGTTCGGTGACAAAACCGGTTGCACGCAGCCTTCAAGCATCAGCACCCGGCGCGCATGTACCTGGGTCGGTCGTTGGCCGGCTGGCGGTATGCTACGAGGCCATTGTGCTTCGAGGTCCCGAGGCATCAGCGGCCGGAAGATCGTCCCGAGCTGTAGCAGGGCCTTGAACCGCCCAGGGTTCGGCGCCATGGCCCGCAACCCCTGGCGCAACAGGCGTTGGCCCGGTGAGCGTGGCACTGCCTGATTGACCACCGCCCGGCCGATGTCCAGCAGGTTATGGAAGTCGACCCCGGACGGGCAGGTGGTTTCGCAGTTGCGACACGACAGGCAGCGGTCCAGGTGCAGTTGGGTCTGGGCGGTGGCGGGGTGGCCTTCGAGGACCTGTTTGATCTGATAGATGCGCCCGCGTGGGCCGTCCAGTTCATCACCGAGTAGCAGATAGGTCGGGCACGTGGCATTGCAGAACCCGCAATGCACGCAGGTGCGCAGAATGCTGTCGGCTTCTTCAGCCCTTGGCAGGCATTTGGCGGCGTCGCTCAGGGTGGTTTGCATGGCTCAAAGCTCCGCGTACATCCGGCCGGGGTTGAACAACCCTTGAGGGTCGAGTTGTGCCTTGAGTTGCCGGTGATACCGCAGCAGCGCCGGGGCCAGCGGCTGGAAGGGGGTGTCGCTGGCACCGTGGCTGAAACAGGTCGCGTGGCCGCCCAGTGCCTGCGCCCGTGACTGGATGTCGGGGGCGTCGGATTTTAACCAGCGTTGGGCACCGGCCCAGTCGATCAACTGCTCTGCGGGCAGCGTCAGCGGGCCGAGGTTGTTGGGCAGGGACAGGCGCCACAGTGGCAGCCCTTCATCAAAAAACGCCAGGCGTTGCTCATTCAGTGCCGCCCAGAAGGCCGAGTCCAGCGGCTCTCCACCGAGGCGTTGGTGGGCGGCCGTCACCGAGCCTTCGCCACCCTCAAGCCGCACATACAGGCGCTGGCCATCGTGGGCGGCGGCACTGATCGGCAGCGGCTGCTGGCCCCATTCGGTGAGCTTGCTCAGTGCCTGGGCCGGTGGCAGGTCCAGGCTGATGCTCAGGCACTGACGGGGTTTTGGCAGCACCTTGAGCGAGACTTCGGTCAGCAACCCGAGGCAGCCAAAACTGCCCGCCAGCAAACGCGAGACGTCATAACCGGCGACGTTTTTCATCACCTCGCCGCCCAGGCGCAGCACTTTGCCGCTGCCGGTGATCAGCCGGGTGCCGAGCACAAAATCACGCACTGCACCGACCCACGGCCGACGCGGCCCCGACAGCCCGGTCGCGATCATCCCGCCGACAGTGGCTTCGCTGCCAAACGAGGGTGGCTCACAGGGCAGCATCTGCCCGCAGGCGTCCAGCGTTGCCAGCACTTCACGCAGTGGGGTGCCGGCACGGACGGTGATCACCAGTTCGGTCGGGTCATAGTGGACGATGCCGCGGTGGGCACGGGTGTCGAGCACTTCACCCGCCACTTCACGGCCGAGAAAGGCCTTGCTGTTGGAGCCTTGAATACGCAGCGGCGTGGCGTTCTCCAGAGCCTGATGGATTTGCTCCAGCAGTGTGTCGCTGGCGTCTTTGTCGGGGTGGACCTGCATCAGAAACGCTCCAGTTCGGGGAAGGGCAGTTGCCCGCCATGGACGTGCAGGGCGCCGAACTCGGCGCAGCGTTGCAGGGTCGGAATGTTCTTGCCAGGGTTGAGCAGGCCCTGAGGATCGAACGCGGCTTTGACGCAATGGAACACCCGTAACTCATCGGCATTGAACTGCGCGCACATCTGGTTGATTTTCTCCCGGCCGACGCCGTGCTCACCGGTGATGCTGCCACCGACCTTGACGCACAGCTCAAGGATTTTTCCGCCCAGGGTTTCGGCGCGCTCCAGTTCACCGGGTTGGTTGGCGTCGAACAGAATCAGCGGGTGCATGTTGCCGTCGCCGGCGTGAAACACGTTGGCCACCCGCAAGCCGTGTTCACGGGCGAGGGTGGCGATACCGTCAAGCACCGCAGGCAGTTCGCGGCGCGGGATGGTGCCGTCCATGCAGTAATAGTCCGGCGCCAGGCGTCCCACGGCGGGGAATGCATTCTTGCGCCCGGCCCAGAATTTCACGCGCTCGGTTTCATCGCGAGCCTGGCGGATTTCGCAGGCGCCAGCCTGTTCCAGCACAGCGCGTACCCGCAGGCAATCGTCATGAACATCGGCTTCCACACCGTCCAGTTCACACAGCAGGATGGCCTCGGCGTCGACCGGGTAACCGGCGTGAATGAAGTCTTCAGCGGCGCGCACGGCCAGGTTGTCCATCATCTCCAGCCCTCCGGGAATGATCCCGGCAGCGATGATTGCGCCCACCGCCCGCCCGGCCTTTTCCACGGAATCGAAACTGGCCAGCAGCACCTTGGCGACCTGAGGTTTGGGCAGCAGCTTCACCGTGACTTCGGTGATGATGCCCAGCAAACCTTCAGAGCCGGTGAACAACGCCAGCAGGTCGAAACCCGCCGCATCAAGCGCTTCGGAACCTAGGGTCAAGCGTTCGCCTTCAATGGTCAGCACTTCCAGCTTCAGCAGGTTGTGCACCGTCAGGCCGTACTTCAGGCAATGCACGCCACCGGCGTTTTCTGCGACATTACCGCCGATGGAACAGGCGATCTGTGACGAGGGGTCGGGCGCGTAATACAGCCCGAACGGCGCGGCGGCCTGGGAAATCGCCAGGTTTCGTACGCCGGGCTGGACCCGCGCGGTGCGGGCGGCCGGGTCGATGTGCAGAATCTGATTGAAGCGCGCCATGACCAGCAGTAGGCCTTTTTCCAGTGGCAGGGCGCCCCCCGACAACCCCGTGCCGGCACCGCGTGCCACCACCGGCACGTGCTGCGCGTGGCAGAGTTTGAGCAGCGCCTGAACCTGTCCGATATGGCGCGGCAACGCCACCAGCATCGGCGTGGTGCGGTAGGCCGACAACCCGTCGCACTCGTAGGGCGCCAGTTCTTCTTCGCGGTGCAGTATCTCCAGGTCGGGGATTTGCTGGTGCAAGGCCTTGAGCAAGGCCTGCTTGTCGACCGGGGGCAGGGCTCCGTCGACGCGCTCGTCATACAGGATGTTCATCGCGCCATGTTCTCCAGGAATTCGCGATACAGTCGCGTTGTTCTGGCGGGGGCTTCAACCATCGGCATGTGCCCGACCCGGTCCCGGATCACCACGCGCAGCAACGTTGGGGCCTGAATCGCGGCGAGTTTTCCACGAGTACGCGTTCAGTGCCGTGGGCCACCAGACATTTATAGTCAAACATTGGCGCCTGGGCCTGCTTTGAGCCGCTGATCGGTGATGGCTATTTGAAGGCGCCCTGATAGACTCCTAGCATTCCCGAATGTATTACCCAGTGTTTCTGGTTCCGCTCAGCGGCAGCAAACAGGAGCTTTGGCCCCTATGCGAAAAACTGGAGGAAAGGGACTTTCACTGGCCAGGAGGCTGTACACCTCGCGAACCCTGGGGCTGGCCCTGGGGTTACTTTGCGTGGCAGCGGCCATACGTCCGCTTGATCGACCGGTGTGGGTTCTGGTGCTCATGCTGTTTAACGGCCTGCTATGGCCGCACGTGGCCTATCAATGGGCGCGTCACTCACCGATGCCTTACCACGCCGAACACCGCAACCTGCTCATCGATTCATTCATGGGCGGCTTCTGGGTGGCGGCGATGCAGTTCAACCCGCTACCCACGGCCACCTCCTTGTCGATGATGGCCATGAATAACGTGGCCATTGGCGGGCTGCGTTTTTTACTGGCCGGCAGCGCGGCGCAGTTGATGGGGATCGGCGCCGGCTTGCTGATTTTCACACCCGCATTCATCCCCCTCACCAGCCCCGAACAGTTGTACGCCTGCCTGCCATTGCTGACGTTGTACCCCTTGGCGCTGGGCTGGATCTGCTACCGCCAGGCCCACACCCTGGGCCTGCACAAGCGCGAACTACTGGCCCTGAGCCGCACTGACAGCCTGACGGGGTTGTTGAATCACGGCGCGTGGAAGGATCAACTGGAGATCGAATTCCAGCGTTGCCAGCGACACCAGCAAGGTGGGGCCATTGCGCTGATCGATATTGATCACTTCAAATCGATAAACGACACCTACGGCCACGTCGCCGGGGACATCGTGCTGCGTCAACTGAGCAGAATCCTCAAGCAAAACCTGCGTGCCGCCGACCTTGCAGGCCGCTACGGCGGTGACGAATTTTGCGTGATCCTCCCGGATTTACCGTTGGACCGCGCCGCCCAGGCCATGGACGCACTGCGTGACCGCTTCGCCACCCTGGGCTACGAACAGAACCCGACGCTCAGGGTCAGCCTGAGCATCGGCCTGGCCGCATTCAACCCGGCACACGGCGAAGCGACCTTGTGGCTCAATGATGCGGACCAGGCGTTGTACGAGGCTAAAACCACCGGGCGCAACCGGGTGATCTGTCGCACCGAGGGCGATCCACGGCGGGCAGTACTCGGTTCGGTGTGAGCCTCTGCGTGCCTTGTCTTTGCCTTCATTGATTGGGTTGGTCAGTTCAAGGCAGTGAGTTTTCTCGCCAGCTCCAGCACCACCTGGCCACTGGTGGGGGTCGGCACCAGATGGGCGAACGGAATGTCGATGATCCGGTTCGCCTTCACTGCCCGCAGTTGCGACAACGCCGGATCATGCTTGAGCAGGTAGCGCTTGCGGCTGGCAGGGGACCACACCGCATCGGCCAGTAGGATCACATCGGGGTCGTGTTTGAGCAGGGTTTCGCTGCTGACCACCAGGCGCGCGACATCGACATCGGCGAAGGTATTGCGTGCTCCAGCGGCCTCCAGCAGGGCGCTCACGAATCCGCGTCTGCCTTCGCTGTCCAGACCGTTCACTTCGCTGTCGAGGTAGAACACCGACAAGGGTTTTTCGGTGCTGCGTAATGCCGCGGCGCGGGCCAGGTCGGCGTCCAGTGCTGCGCTCAGTGTTCGCGCCTGATCCGGCCGTTGCACCAGGGCACCGAGGGTGTGCAGGTCGCGGCGGATATGCCCGAAATAATCCAGCGAATGCCCTTCGCAAGCCGACTCCAGCAAGTAACTGGCGATGCCGTTGTCTGCCAGCACCGGGCGCGAGCTCATGTGTTGGCGAAATGCCGAGGCGAAGCCACCGACCAGCAAGTCGGCGTGCTGGGTGTAAAGCACTTCGGCCGAAGGGTAGAGCCGGGATATCACCGGAATGCCGCGATAGGTGCCGTGTTCGATGGCCTGGCCGTCATCGTCGATATAGGCGACGCCGATCAGCGCCGGGCCGGCACCCAGGGCCAGCAAGGTGTCGGCGCTGTGTTGATTGAGCGCGATGATGCGCAGGGGGAGGTGGTCGAGCGTCCAGGGTTGCCCGCAGTTGTCGTAGGTCTGGGCCATGACCGGCAGCGCACTGCCGAGCAGCAGGCACATCAGCAGGGCGTTACGCATCCGGTTTGCTTCCGCTCGGTGGGTGGATCAGCAAGGTGTCGGCCACATTGCCGCCGAGTAAATGCACGTCCACCAGATGCTCTACGTCGTCAGCATGACACACCCGATACCAGCAGCCATCCGGATGCACGGTCAGCACCGGCCCCAGGTTGCAGGGGAACTGGCACGCGGTGCGGGTCAGCAACACACCGCCGGGCGTTTCGATCAGGTCATGCTTGAGCAGCGCGCGGCGCAAGGTTTTCCATAAAGGCAACGCTCCCCGGCGCACACAACGCGGGCCGGTGCAGAGGAACACCTGGCGGGCGTGATCAGGGATTGTCGACCAGCCCGGATCGCTCGGCACCGCGCTGACGTTGTCGCACGGCAAATGGCGCTCGGTCTGCCCGATACTGGCCCATGCCGCACGGGCATCCAGCCCCCGGCGCCCGAGTGCCGATCCGGTGACCCAGAAGCGCGGCGCTTGCGGGTGTTCCCGGGCGATGCGCCCAAGTTCATCGCGTAGCCAGTCCAGGTAGGCGCCGTCCGAGGTCGGTTCAAGGTCGACCACCAGGCGATTGCCCGCCCCCGGTTGGCGCAGTGCGCGCCACAGGTCTTCGAAACCGTCGAGGGTGTCAATGACCTGTGTGCTGCCTGCGTCAGTGTGCAGCGCTTGAAGATCACGACGGAAGGCTTCGCCCGTGGCCCCGCTGGCCAGCCCGGGGCCGACGAACAGGACGTCTTGATAATCGCTGTGCATGTCGGATTTCCCCCTCAAAACCGGTACGTGTAACGGACTTCGCTGGTGAAGGGCCGTCCGAGGTTTTCTACCTGAGGGCTGCCGGTGGTCATGCTGGTGGCGTAGTCACGGTCGAACAGGTTTTCCACCAGCAGGCTCACGCGATGCTGGTGAGCGTTATCGAGGTAGCGATAGGCATCGGCGTCGACCACCGAGTAATGGCCGTAATCGATGTCCCGCGAGCTGACCACGTTGCGGATGTAGCGAATCGCACCGCCGGCGCCCCACCTCCGGTCGTCCGACTCAAACCCCAGGCGCGAGCGGGCGAAGAAACTCGGGATGTTGCTGAGGGTCACGCCATTACGTGATTCGACAAGGTTGCGGGTCATGTCCGCCGAGAGGTTCCAGCGGTCGTCGAGCTGCCATTTGGCATCGGCCTCGACGCCCCGGACGTTGATCTCGCCTTCACCGTTGGTCCACTGCGCGCCGTCAAGGGTGATCAGGTCGGTGATGTCGCGCCTGAACCCGGTGACGCTCGCGCTGAATTCGCGGTCCAGCAGTGTGCCCTGATAGTCCAGGCCCAGCTCGGCGTTGCGGCTTTTCTCGGGTTTGAGGTTGCGGTTACCCATCTCATCCCCCGGCTCGTTGACGAACAGTTGCTCGGCGTTTGGCAGTTTGTAAGCGGTGCCGAACTGGCCGCGCAGTTGCCAGTGGTCAGTCAGGTCATACAACGAGGTGAGCATGCCCACGGTCGCGCTGTCGCCGCCACTCATGCTTTCGTGACGCACGCCGATGCTCGGGTGCCAGTCGGGCAGGGCGTCGATCACCGGCCGCAGTTGGGTGTACAGGGCGTGGGCCTGGGCTTTGTTGTTGTCGATCACCAGCACATCGTCCTGGCCCTTGAACCATTGGTTGTCCGAGCCGAACACCAGCACATGGCCGCCCGGCAATTGCGCCTTGCCTTCGGCTTGCACGCCCCAGTCGGTGAAACCCCAGTAATCGTTGTCGTTCACCACGCGAGTGCCGCCACCGGGCAGGTTGTTGATGCGGGTGTAGCGGGTGTCCCAATCGTTGACGTGGCCCTTGATGAAGTAGCTCAGTTGTTCGCTCAGGCGCTGTTCGAAGGTCGCGGTGGCGATCTGCTGCACCCGGTCATTGGTGGTCTTTTTGTTGTGGGTGGGGCGGGCGAAATCCAGGTTGGCGTCGGCGTATTGGTAGAACAGTTCCAGCCGCGAATCCTCACCGAAGGCCTGGGTCGCCTTGGCGCCGAGGGTGGTGACTTCGTAGGAGCGCTTTTTGTCGCTGACGGTGCTGCTCATGTCTTTGCTGCGGTACGGCTGATAGCCGTCGGAAACGTTGTGGCTGACGTACGCCAGCAAACCGAGGTCGCCGAAACCGTTGCTGAAAATATTTTCGGCGCGAGCGTCGCCGCTGCGGCCCATGAAACTGTCCAGGCCCAGGTTCACTTCACCGGATGCTTCACGAGTCTGGGCGCTACGGGTGACGATGTTGATCACCCCGGCGACGGCCTGGGTGCCGAACAACAGGCTTTGTCCACCCTTGAGCACTTCGATGCGCTCGATGGCGTTGGCCGGCAGGGTGTCGAGGTAGAGACCGCCGTACAGGCGATTGTTCAGGCGCACACCGTCGAGCAAAATCAAGGTGTCGTCGTTGCGCCCGCCCAGCAGCGAGTACGTGCCGTAGTCGAAGGGGCCATTTTTCGGCGCGACGTACAGGCCGGGGACGGACATCTGCAACACGCGGCTGATGTCGGCGCTGGGGCCGGCGCGTTCGATCTGCTCGCGATTGATGATTTCGACCTTGCTGCCAAAGCGCGCCATGTCGGCGACCGTGGTGGATTCCACCGAGGGTGCGCTGACCCTTTGCTGGTCGAGGGTCAGGGCCGTTTCACCGGCCAGCAGTGCCGGGCTGAACAGGCAGCCGAGCAGGGCGCTACAGGCGCCGAACAGCGCAGGACGAGTGTCCTGAGCGTAAAGGGATTGAATCTGAGTCATTGTTGGTCTTCTCGAAAAAAATCTTCGCAGAAGCACGCAGGAGAAAGTACCGGACACGCGCCAATACCGGCCCATGCCCGCCCACCGCAGGTTTGCCAAACAGAAATTCCAGGCCGGTCTCCGGGCTTGCGAGGCTGGACACGTTCACCTTCCCGGGCCTGGGCCCAGTGGTGTATCGAACGCGTCACTCGCTTACCGTTGCGGGGGCAGCACCGGACTGACCCTTGAGGGGCGCACCGGTTTCCCGTTTCACCTCATGCACGGCGGCATGAGGCACCTGAAACTGGGCGGCATCTGAACACTCGCATGACCGTTCGTCAACTTCGGCAGGCCGATGAGCGGTGCCTGTATTCACTCGCTCCCTTCAAATCAAGGAGCATCCTCACCCAATACTGCGCCGATGTGCGTGCGGTGGCGCGCAAGGAGGGGCTGACGGGCGACCTGTTCGGCGAATGGCAGGCCGTGGTGGGGATGGCCAACGAAACCAACCGCCTGGCCAATGGTTGCCACGTGCCGCCGGATGATGCCTTCACGCTCACTGACTAGGCCGCAGCGGCGTGTTGCTGCTGTTTGAGCAAGGGGACGGCGCGCACTGAATTGCCGGGTTGCAGTTGCAGGCGTTTGGCGGTCAGGCGGTCCACCAGCAGATGCCCGCCGACCAGCCGCGCTTGAGCCACGGTGATTCGGCAGTTCTCCAGGCGCCGGTTGTGGATCAACCACATCGGTGCTTCGTCGTCAGGCATGCCGACGGCCAGCGTCAGCGTCCGGCTGTCACGCACGGTGCGCACGTTCGAAACCTGGGCTTCGATCACCGGGCCACCGTCAAAGATGTCGATGTAGCCCTCATGGGAAAACCCCTCCGCGTTGAGGATCTTCATCGCAGGTTCGGTGTTGCTGTGAGCCTTGCCGATCACGGCCTGCGCCTGTTCGGTGAGCAGGCAGGTGTAGAGCGGCTGGCGTGGCATCAATTCGGCAATGAACGGCTTGTTGCCCAGGCCCGAGAGATGATCGGCCTGGCTGAAATCCATCTTGAAGAAATGCCGGCCCACACTGTCCCAGAACGGCGAGCAGCCATGTTCATCGGCGCGTCCGCGCAGTTCGGCGATGAGTTTTTTGCCGAACAGGTGCGGGAATTCGGCCACGAACAGCAACCGTCCCAGCGACAACAAGCGGCCGTTATGACCCACGCGTTGGTCGGGGCGCAGGAACAGCGAGCAGATCTCCGATTGGCCGGTCATTTCGTTGTTGAGGAACAGCGTCGGAATCTGTCGCTGGATACCCAGGTCGGGCGATGAACTGATGGTCATGCCCAGGCGATAGTTGTACCAGGGCTCACGCAGGCCGACAGCCCCCGTCAGGGCACTGATGCCGATGACTTGCTGATCGTCGTCCTCGAGCACGAACAGGTAATCCGCATCGGCCCGCTCGACCTGTTCGGCGAAAGTGCGCTGGGCCCAGCGCACCCGATGGCCCAGGCGCTCTTCGTTGGCCGGCAGGGTGGTAAGCCCCGGCCCCGCCCGTTGTGCCAGTGCCATCAAGGCCGGGATATCGGTCACGCGAACCGGACGTACGATCATCATGCAGCTCCTTCATCGCGCCCGTCCGGGCGCTGTGGTTCGGTGCGGTGCAGGGGCTGATTCATAGGGCAATCAGCCGGACCTGGCCGCCATCCTTGACGTGCAAGGCTTCAAGCATCTGCGCATCGAGCGGCACCGGTTGGCCGGGCAGCCAGGCCAGTTCAGCAACGATCGCGCGATAGCCCGGCAGCAAGTCGTTGCTCACCAGATACGGGCTGCCGCTCGTGCGGGTGGCCGACAGTCGAGCGACTGCGGTCTGGCTGTGGGCGACGGAACGAATGCTCGAGGTGCGGGCATAGAGCGTCGGGCCGGCGTCGAACAGATCGACGTAGCTGTTGGTCTCGAAGCCTTCACGTTCAAGGATGTCGAAGGCTTCCTGGCCATCGGGATGGACCTTGCCGATACAGTCCTGGGCGCTCTGCGGCAGCATGGGCACGTAAATCGGATAGTGCGGCATCAACTCGGCGAGAAAGGTCCGGCTCTGCAAACCGCACAGGCGCTCGGCCTCGACATAGGGCAGGTCGAAGAAGTGCTTGCCCAGGGCGTCCCAGAAGGGCGACTGGCCGTGCTCGTCGCTGTAGCCGACGATTTCGGTGATCACCGCGTCGGCAAACCGTTTGGGGTGGGCGGCAATGAACAACAGCCGGGCCCGTGAAAGCATTTGGGCATGCGCCGAGCCGACCAGTGCCGTGTCCACATGAAAACCGCGCAGCAAGGTGTGGCCGCTGAGGTCGTGACACAACGACAGCGCCGGCACGCCGTGCTGGATGTTCAGTTCACGGGAGGTGCTGGTGAACATCCGGTTGCGCAGGCTGTAGAAGGGTTCGGAGAAACCGGCGGTCGCGAGGATTTCCGAGCAGCCACGCAAGCGCTGTGCGGCGAGGTCCTCAAGGACGAAGAAGTAGTTTTCCTGCCCATTGCTCTGCGCCTCGTTGTCGAATGAGGCGCAGGACGCGAGAATTTTTTCGCGCAGTTGCTCGGTATCGTCTGGCAGGGAGGTGACGCCCACGAGGCTGTCGCGCGCAAGTTGCTGCAACTGGGGCAAGTCGGTTAACTGAACTGGACGCAAAGCCAGCATGGGTGCACTCCTGTTTCAAAGGGCCCGGTGCCGTCACCGTAGGGTGGGTTGCCGGGCCTGACGATCACGGTCGATTGCAGCGTTGTAGCGGCGGGCGGTCGAACCCTCTCAGCGCCCGCCCGAGTCTTTGTGTTCAACTGTTGGACGGATCGGGCAAGGCGTTGCTGGCGCTGTGGCGGTTGAGGAAAAACAGATACACCAGACCGATTGCAATCCACAGGAAGCCGAGTTTCTGCGCATCCACGCCCATGTTGTACATGATCGCCAGGGTGATGATCAGGCCCACTGCCGGGAAGATCAGGTGGCGGATGACCTGGCCTGACTTCTGCCGGCGCCAGTAGTAGTTGACCACCGTGAGGTGCAACAGGACGAAGCCGCTCAAGGCACCAAAATTGACCAGCGAGGTCAGGGTGTCGACCGAGTTGATGAACAGGTAGCAGATCAACAGTGACAGCACCGCCACCAGGTACAGCGCAATGTGCGGGGTGTTGTACTTGGGGTGAACCTTGGCCAGTGCTTTGGGCAATTTGCCGTCGCGGGCCATGCCGAACAGCAGGCGGGACACAGCGCTTTGCGCAGTCACGGCCACCGCGATGCCCCAGGCCAATGCAGTGGCCACGGCGGTCAGTGTCGCCAACCAGCTGCCGCCAGCGACTTCGGCAATTTCATAAAACGCGGTGTCGGCGGACTTGAAGCCCATGCCGGCTGCCAGGTCGGTGGCGATCCAGGTTTGCACCACGAAAATCACGCCCATCACGCCGAGGGTGATCAGCGCAGCCTTGCCGACACTGCGGCCCGGGTCACCTTTGATTTCTTCGGCGAGGGTGGAAATGGCATCGAACCCCAGGAACGACAGCACGGCAATCGAGACAGCTTGCATCAGCAGGCTGAAGTCAAAGGTTTGTGGGTTGTAAAGCGGCTTGAGGGTCAGTTCGCCATGGCCGGCCCCACCGTGCAAGGCGTTCCAGGCGTAGAACAGGAAGATCCCCAGCACCGCCAGTTGGGCGAACAGGAACACGAGGTTCATCCGGGCCGTGAAGCTGATGCCGCGCAGGTTGATGAAGGTCGCACCGACCAGGAATGCCAGGATGAACCCGACCTTGGGAATCTCCGGGTACAGGTGATTGAGCGCCATGGCTGCGTACACATAGAGCAGCGGTGGAATCAGCAGGTAATCAAGCAGCATCAACCAGCCGGCAATGAAGCCGACGTGCGGGTTGAGGCCGCGTTGTGCGTAGGAGTAGACCGAGCCGGCCACCGGGAATGCCCGCGCCATGCTGCCGTAACTGACGGCGGTGAAAATCATCGCGATCATGCCGATGATGTACGCCAGCGGCACCATGCCTGGCGCTTCCGAATTGACGTAGCCAAAGATCCCGAAGGGCGCAATCGGGATCATGAAGATCATCCCGTACACCACCAGATCCTTGAGCGTCAGACTGCGTTTGAGCTCTTGCTTGTAGCCAAAGTCTTCAACGTCCATGAAGCATTTCTCCTTGTGGGCCAATACGGCGAGTGCATCAGCCACGCACCGGGCAAGGGTGTCGTGGCTGGGGCAGTGGGTCAGTGACTCACTGCGGCTTTTTTATAGTTGTTTTACCGTTACTACAAACGACAGCGTTTACCTTTCCTTGTTACAGCAGGGGGGCCAGATAGTCGGCCCAGCGCTGCACCGCTTCCGGCGTGCGCAGCAAATCGTTGCGGACTTCGATCAGCACCGAATCCAGGCCGCGCGCATCGCCGTGTACCGGCACGGTCATGTCGGACAGCGGGTCAATGGTGTAGGGCTGATTGCCGGCCACGATCAGTTCATGTTGGCTCAAGCCGTCGATCAGCCGCTGGGCATAGGATTGCGCGCGGGCGTACAGCACGCCGGCTTCGACCGTTCGAGGCTGGCCATAGTAAATCGGGGTGAAGCTGTGAATGCCCACCACACGGACCGTTCGGCCTTGTGCCTGACGTGACTCGATCAGTTGTGCCAGGCGCTGGTGGAACGGGTTGAACAACTGTTCCCGGCGGTACTGACGGGTCGCTTCGTCCAAGACCTGGTTGCCCGGTACCTGATAAATCTCACTTTGCACGGGGATGCTGGAGTGGGCGTGCAGTGGTCGGTTGAGGTCAATCAGCAACCGCGAATAATTGGCCGAAATCAGGGTCGCGCCCAGTGCTTCGGACAAGGCTTCGGCCAACGCCAGGGCGCCGATGTCCCAGGCAATGTGCTCGCGTGCGGCGTCACTGCTCAGCCCCAGGTTATTCAGGGGCGCAGGAATGTAGCGGCTGGCGTGCTCGCACACCAGAATCAACGGGTGCTCGGACGCTTCCAGGTTCAAGCGATAGGCCGGCTTGGTAAACAAACCAAGCTCGGCAGACTCAGTACAGGCGTGCATAGTGCTCACAGAGTTGGGCGGGTGAGAGCTGATCCGTCAACGTGAGTTCTTCCTTCTTTAACGCAAAATATGAATCGGTCAGAGGCTTGGGCAGCGCGTCGAACAGCGCCTTGCTGTGACGCAGCATGGCCAGTGCTTGCGGCAGTGAAGCGGGCAGGACGTTGATCCCCAGGGTTTCACGCTCCTCGGCGCTGAGGTCGTCCGGTACTTTGTCGGTCATGGCCGTGAGTGGCATGCACTGTTCGATGCCCAGGCGTCCGGCAATCAGGATCGCGGCCATCGCCAAATGCGGCGACGCAGTGGCGTCCAGGGCGCGGAATTCCAGGTTGAATTGCTGCGCCTGGGACTTCTCTCCCATGCTCACGGTCGGGCAGATGCGCAGCGCGGCTTCGCGGTTGCGATGCCCGAGGCATGCGTACGACGCACTCCAGTGATGAGGTCCCAGGCGCAGATAGGAAACGGGCGTCGGCGCGGTCAACGCGCACAGCGCCGGCAAGTAATGCACGATACCGGCCGCCCAGTTTTCGCCGAGCATCGACAGGCCATTACGGCTGTTTTCGTCATACAGCTGTGGGTTGCCCGCAAGGTCTTGCAGGCTCATGTGCAAGTGCACGCCATTGCCCACGCCGTGTTCTTCGGTTTTCGGGGCGAAGGTCAGCGACATGCCCATTTGCCGGGCGATCTCGCGGGTGATTTCGCGCAGGTTTACCGCACGGTCGGCCGCCGCGACGCCAAGGGCCGGGCGACAGGTGATTTCGTATTGGTTTTTACCGAATTCCGGCAGGAACATTTCCGGCTCGGCACCGGCGGCGCGCAAGGCGCTGAGCAGCCAGCCGCCGAACTCGGCGCCCTGGCGTTGTGCGGTCAGCGACAACGCGGGTTGCGCAGGTTGGGGTGTCGCCATGCTGAGTTTGAATTCATGCTCGAACGCAGCGTTGACCTGTAAACCGAGCTGGTCGCGGTAACGCTGGATCTCGTCAGTCAACAGTGTACGTGGGCATGCGGCCCATGGCCGGCCATCGGTCTCGCAGATGTCTGCGTGGATGAAGTCCATGGCCGGGGCGTTGGCATCCGGGCCGTTGCTGACGGTCACGCGGCTACTCATGTCGGGAATCAGCCGCAGATCGCCATACGCACCCCAAGGGCTTTCGCTGGGGATGGTGTCTTGGGGCGTCAGGACGATGTTGGCCGGCACCCAGCCACACCCGGTGGCGGTGTAGCGTGGCAGCTCATCGGTGGGAAACGAGCGACCACGTGTGACGCCGGCCAGGTCGGTGGTCACCAGCGTGGTCATGTCCACGGGTGTCAGCGGTGCCACGCCGGGCGTGCGGCTCATGGCAGCATCTCCTGCAAACGGCCGATGACGGTCTGGGTGTCGGTGATCCAGCAGTAACCCTTGATCGCATTCAGGCACGCGTGGTGGCGTTCTTCGGTGTGGGTCGCGCACGCGTCTTCCACCAGCGTCACCAGGTAGCCACGGTCGGCGGCGTCGCGCACGGCCATGTCCACGCATTGGTCGGTGACGATGCCGGCAATGATCAAGTGGCGGGTTTGCAGGTTGCGCAGTACGTAGTCGATGTTGGTCGAGTTGAAGACACCCGACGAGGTCTTGGGCAGCACGATCTCGTTTTCCAGCGCTGCCAATGGTTCGACGATCATCGCGCCGGGGCTGCCCTTGGGCACGTTCAGGTTCGACAACTTATGGTCCAGCGAGCGGTCACGACCATCCACGGTCAGGCTCTCGATGACGGTGTGCAGAACGTTTTGCTGTGCCGAGCGCATGGCATCCAGCAATTTGCGCTGGTTGGGGATGACCATCTGGTGTGCGCGTGTCAGGAAGTAATCCGCCTCCGGGCCTCGGTGGTGGGCATCAAGTGATGAGTCCAGCCAGGCACGCTGCATGTCCACCAGCAACAGGGCCGTGTGGTCGGTGACGTACGGCAGGTCACGGGGCGAGCGGTGGGGGAGAATAAACATCCTTATTTTTCCTCTAGCAGGTGAGTGGTGAATTCGGCCCGTAGTGCATCGATGCCTTCCAGGCGCTCGGCAAGCTCGGGGCAACTCAGCCCCAGACAGGCAATCAGCGCCTCGACCTGGGCCAATGCCGGAACGAGGGTGTCGAACGCCGAGATGGATTCCACCGGAGCGGTCATCACCAGGTCAGCGAGTTCGCGCAGCGGTGACGCGTAGATATCGGTAAACAGCACGACCCGGGCATGCCGTTGCTTGGCGGCGTTGGCGACCCTGAGTGCCTGGGACTGATAGCGGCGGTAGTCGAATACCAGCACCACGTCCTGACGTTGCACGTCGAACAAACGGTCTGGTAATTGGGCGTTGTCTTCCAGGGCAAAACACCCGGAGCGGAACAGCCGCAGGTGATTGAGCAGGTACTGGGCGAGGAAACTGCTGAACCGTCCGCCAAAGCAATGCACTTGATGGCGACCGTCGAGCAGCCACTGCATCAGGATGCGCACGTCTTCGGGCTGGGTCAGTGCCTGGGTTTCCTGCAAGGCGCCCCCGCAGCTCTCCAGGTACTGGGTCCAGGTGTCACCTTTTATATGGGAGCGTGGTTGCAACAGAGTGCTGGGGGAGCGCAGTCGATGATCCATGTCACTGAGCAACGCTTCCTGGAACTGGGCATAGCCGCCGAAACCGAGCTTCTTCACCAGTCGTACGATGGTGGGGTCGCTGACGCCGGCGTGTTCTGCCAGACGGGACATCGGGCCCAACCCGTTACGCGGGTAATGGTCCAGCAAGGCGCGTATAACCTTGCGTTCCGCCGGCGTGAGGTCGAGGCCGGGCTCAGTAATCAGGTCTCTGAGAGAGGGCATCCGAGCTCCTGACAGGGGGTTGTGTTGTTTTCGTTTCATAATCCGTTAAAACAGTATTTATGTAATGTACGCTACATGTCTAGTGAATTTTTGTAGCCTTTGCGAGGCTCTAAATCGGCACTTAGGGCCCGCTCTGATTGGTTGTTCGGCTATTTCTGGAAGTGATGTAAGTAAGTACCTTTAAGCGTGTAGGACATTGCCGATTGGTTTGGATGACAGCTCTTTGGCCGCTGACGGCTCATAGGCCGGATAGCCCATTAATACGGCCCCTTCGACACAATGTCCCTCCAGTTCAATCCGCTGTACTCTTTTTCCTTCGCCACCCAGAGTAATTTCCTGTGCAGGTAACCCGCTTGACCTTAATCTGCCATGCGCGAACCGTCGCACAAAAATTGGCGCGTTTTCCTATGGATGAGCCGGTGGAAATGGACTGGGAAGTCGCCCGTGGGACTCGTGGTGCTCATTTCAAGAGTACGGTGCGGGTAATGTGTGGACCTGAGTTGCGCACGCGACAAACTGCCCGGTTATTTGCCGCCCAGGTACAGGTAGTCCCGGCCCTTGTTGATTATGATGTCGGGCGCTGGCACGGTCAGCGCATTGGCGACCTGCAAAAGAGCGAGCCCGAAGCGCTTGAGCGCTGGCTCGGAGACCCGAATGCGGCGCCCCACGGCGGCGAGTCGGTGACGCAACTCTGTGAGCGCGTCGCCGATTGGCTGCAAACCTTGACCCTCACGGCGGGGCATGTGGTCGCGGTCACTCATCCGTTCGTCATTCGCGCAGCGCTGGTGCAGGTGATGCACTGCGCGCCAGCGGCGTTCAACCTGATCGACATCGAGCCGTTGTCGGCCGTCGAACTGCGCTTCAATGGCCGTTGGCGCTTACGTGTGCAAGACGTTGGCGCGGACCTTGAAAGGATCACCCCATGAAAAAACTGTTGATTATCGGCATAGGCGCCGGTAACCCGGACTACATCACGATGCAGGCGGTCAAGGCGCTGAACCGTGTCGACGTGTTCTTCCTGATGGACAAGGGCCAGGCCAAGGACAAACTGATCGACCTGCGACGTGACATCTGCGAGCACTACATTACCGACCGAGCCTATCGCTTTGTCGAGGCGCAGTGTCCGGAGCGCCAGCGTGGCGATGTTGACTACAAGGCCAGCGTCGAAGAACTGAACCGGAGCAAGCAGCAGACCTACGAGCGGTTGATCAATGAAGAAATGACCGACGACCAATGTGCCGGCTTCCTGGTGTGGGGCGACCCGGCGTTGTACGACAGTACGATCCGGATTCTGCAGGCGATTCTCGCTTCAGGCCGTTGCGTGTTCGATTTCGAGGTGATTCCCGGCATCACTAGCGTCCAGGCCTTGGCCGCGCAGCACAAAGTGGCGCTCAATCGCATCGGCCGTTCAGTTGAAATCACCACCGGTCGACGGCTGGCGGCAGGGCAGGTGAGTGAGGCTGATAGCCTGGTGGTCATGCTCGATGCGCAGGATGCCTATCACCAGGTGGCGGACCCGCAGACGCAGATTTACTGGGGCGCCTACCTCGGCACGCCGGACGAGATCCTTATCGCCGGCAAACTCGGTGATGTCGCCGATGAGATCGAACGGGTGCGCAAAGCGGCTCAACTGGCCAACGGCTGGATCATGGACACCTATCTATTACGCAAGCCTGAGTCCGAGTAAGGCGCCGGCGCGATTGTTTCGCGCCCAAACCGCTCGCGATAGACCGACGGCGGTAATCCCACCACGTTGCGAAAGGCCACCTGCAAACGCAAGGCTTGCTGGCAGCCACTGCGGACCGGCATTGGATTCGTAAGGCCCGCCCAACAGGAATACCGGCGCTGCACTTACAGGGTGCAATTGACCGAGATCGGCGCGAAACACTTTAGCGTCAGGCCTCGTGTGGCGGCCCACTCTGCAATAGCGTCGGATCCTTCGGCTTGATGGTGTTGGATCAGGTTTAACGACATGGACGCTTCGGACGTGACATTGTCCTTATAAAGGAGGGTGTCCAATGTGCAATAAACACCGAGCAATCGCCAGCGCTGGAGTGGCTCCAGCCAACGTGGAATTCAGCTGCTTGTTTTTATAACTATTTGTCGCATAAGCGTAATTTGCTTGCGGTGGAGCGCTCTAGACTGCCGGCCACTTCGATTTTCTGTCTGCTGAACAGCGGCTGATCGAATTCTGCCAATAAGAGTCTCCGCACGCAGGAGTTATAAATGAAGAAGCTAGTGATGTTCGGTGCTCTGGCACTGTCAGTATTGTCCCTGTCCGCTGTGGCTGAAGACGCCAAGCCGATCCGCCTGGGTATCGAGGCGGGTTATCCGCCATTCTCGTTCAAAACGCCTGAAGGCAAACTCAGCGGTTTCGACGTGGACATCGGTGACGCGCTGTGTGAACAGATGAAAGTCAAATGTACCTGGGTCGAACAAGAGTTCGACGGCCTGATCCCGGCACTCAAGGTCAAGAAAATCGACGCGATCCTGTCGTCCATGACGATCACCGACGACCGCAAGAAGAACGTCGACTTCACTATCAAGTACTACCACACACCGGCACGCTTTGTGATGAAGGAAGGCACCGAGGTCAAAGACCCGCTGACCGAACTCAAGGGCAAGAAAGTCGGTGTACTGCGCGCCAGTACCCACGATCGCTTCGCCACCGAAGTGCTGCAACCGGCAGGTATCACCCTCGTGCGCTACGGCTCCCAGCAGGAAGCTAACCTGGACATGGTCTCTGGCCGCCTCGACGCGATGCTGGCTGACTCGGTCAACCTTGACGATGGTTTCCTGAAAACCGAAGCAGGAAAGGGCTTCGCATTTGTCGGCCCAACCTACGAAGATGCCAAGTACTTTGGCGGCGGTGCGGGCATTGCCGTGCGTAAAGGCGATACCGCACTGGCCGAGAAATTCAATACCGCCATCAACGAAATTCGCGCTAACGGCAAGTACAAGCAGGTGCAGGACAAGTACTTCAAGTTCGACGTCTACGGCGAGTAATTTCACCTTCTCTATATAGAAGGCCTATAGAAGGCGGCCACCGCTGACGCGCTGGTCGCTTTTTTGTGCCTGTTTGCTTTCGGCGATCAGTATGTTGCGCAATATACTGCTCATTCTGTCAGCGCGCAGCTCTATCTAGGGGTGATTTGGTCGGCATTTAAGGTTTCTGATAGAAAAACTGAATTAGGAGTTGACGGCAGATTCTGGAAGTCTATAATTTGACCCACTTCCGGCGCAGTCGAAACGGAAAACTCCTTGGTAAACAAAGAGTTACGCAGTTTTCGGCAGCAGGTTGCTTCAGTTCATCGAAGCCTGGAAGGAGTTGAAAGAGCAGGGTTGCATGGCGCTTTTAACGGTTCGATCTTCTCGGTCGAAAGCGGAGAAAAAGAGGGGTTGACAGCAGCGAGTAACGCTGTAGAATTCGCCTCCCGCTAACGAGAGATCGGAAGCGCAAGTGGTTGAAGTTGTTGAGGAATTCTTCGAAAACTTCTGAAAATAACCGCTTGACAGCAACAGAGGCTGCTGTAGAATGCGCGCCTCGGTTGAGACGAAAGATCTTAACCAACCGCTCTTTAACAACTGAATCAAGCAATTCGTGTGGGTGCTTGTGCAGTCAGACTGATAGTCAACAAGATTATCAGCATCACAAGTTGCTCCGCGAGAAATCAAAGATGTAACCAACGATTGCTGAGCCAAGTTTAGGGTTTCTTAAAAACCCAAAGATGTTTGAACTGAAGAGTTTGATCATGGCTCAGATTGAACGCTGGCGGCAGGCCTAACACATGCAAGTCGAGCGGCAGCACGGGTACTTGTACCTGGTGGCGAGCGGCGGACGGGTGAGTAATGCCTAGGAATCTGCCTGGTAGTGGGGGATAACGCTCGGAAACGGACGCTAATACCGCATACGTCCTACGGGAGAAAGCAGGGGACCTTCGGGCCTTGCGCTATCAGATGAGCCTAGGTCGGATTAGCTAGTTGGTGAGGTAATGGCTCACCAAGGCGACGATCCGTAACTGGTCTGAGAGGATGATCAGTCACACTGGAACTGAGACACGGTCCAGACTCCTACGGGAGGCAGCAGTGGGGAATATTGGACAATGGGCGAAAGCCTGATCCAGCCATGCCGCGTGTGTGAAGAAGGTCTTCGGATTGTAAAGCACTTTAAGTTGGGAGGAAGGGCAGTTACCTAATACGTAATTGTTTTGACGTTACCGACAGAATAAGCACCGGCTAACTCTGTGCCAGCAGCCGCGGTAATACAGAGGGTGCAAGCGTTAATCGGAATTACTGGGCGTAAAGCGCGCGTAGGTGGTTCGTTAAGTTGGATGTGAAATCCCCGGGCTCAACCTGGGAACTGCATTCAAAACTGTCGAGCTAGAGTATGGTAGAGGGTGGTGGAATTTCCTGTGTAGCGGTGAAATGCGTAGATATAGGAAGGAACACCAGTGGCGAAGGCGACCACCTGGACTGATACTGACACTGAGGTGCGAAAGCGTGGGGAGCAAACAGGATTAGATACCCTGGTAGTCCACGCCGTAAACGATGTCAACTAGCCGTTGGGAGCCTTGAGCTCTTAGTGGCGCAGCTAACGCATTAAGTTGACCGCCTGGGGAGTACGGCCGCAAGGTTAAAACTCAAATGAATTGACGGGGGCCCGCACAAGCGGTGGAGCATGTGGTTTAATTCGAAGCAACGCGAAGAACCTTACCAGGCCTTGACATCCAATGAACTTTCCAGAGATGGATTGGTGCCTTCGGGAACATTGAGACAGGTGCTGCATGGCTGTCGTCAGCTCGTGTCGTGAGATGTTGGGTTAAGTCCCGTAACGAGCGCAACCCTTGTCCTTAGTTACCAGCACGTCATGGTGGGCACTCTAAGGAGACTGCCGGTGACAAACCGGAGGAAGGTGGGGATGACGTCAAGTCATCATGGCCCTTACGGCCTGGGCTACACACGTGCTACAATGGTCGGTACAGAGGGTTGCCAAGCCGCGAGGTGGAGCTAATCCCATAAAACCGATCGTAGTCCGGATCGCAGTCTGCAACTCGACTGCGTGAAGTCGGAATCGCTAGTAATCGCGAATCAGAATGTCGCGGTGAATACGTTCCCGGGCCTTGTACACACCGCCCGTCACACCATGGGAGTGGGTTGCACCAGAAGTAGCTAGTCTAACCTTCGGGAGGACGGTTACCACGGTGTGATTCATGACTGGGGTGAAGTCGTAACAAGGTAGCCGTAGGGGAACCTGCGGCTGGATCACCTCCTTAATCGACGACATCAGCTGCTGCATAAGCTCCCACACGAATTGCTTGATTCATTGAAGAAGACGATAGAAGCAGCCCGAATAAGGTTGGCTCAGTTGGTTGGAACGTACCCCATGCTTTGTGGTAAAGAGCAGGGTGAGGTCGGCCTGAGTAGCTCGAAATTGGGTCTGTAGCTCAGTTGGTTAGAGCGCACCCCTGATAAGGGTGAGGTCGGCAGTTCGAATCTGCCCAGACCCACCAATTTTGTGTGGGAAACGCCTGTAGAAATACGGGGCCATAGCTCAGCTGGGAGAGCGCCTGCCTTGCACGCAGGAGGTCAACGGTTCGATCCCGTTTGGCTCCACCACTTACTGCTGTTTGACTGCTGTTTCTGCGTTAAAGCTTAGAAATGAGCATTTCCTTCGGACGAAGGCTAAATGTTGATTTCTAGTCTTTGATTAGATCGTTCTTTAAAAATTTGGGTATGTGATAGAAAGATAGACTGAACGTTACTTTCACTGGTAACGGATCAGGCTAAGGTAAAATTTGTGAGTTCTCTTAACTGAGAAATTCGAATTTTCGGCGAATGTCGTCTTCACAGTATAACCAGATTGCTTGGGGTTATATGGTCAAGTGAAGAAGCGCATACGGTGGATGCCTTGGCAGTCAGAGGCGATGAAAGACGTGGTAGCCTGCGAAAAGCTTCGGGGAGTCGGCAAACAGACTGCGATCCGGAGATGTCTGAATGGGGGAACCCAGCCATCATAAGATGGTTATCTTACGCTGAATACATAGGCGTAAGAGGCGAACCAGGGGAACTGAAACATCTAAGTACCCTGAGGAAAAGAAATCAACCGAGATTCCCTTAGTAGTGGCGAGCGAACGGGGACTAGCCCTTAAGTGGCTTTGAGATTAGCGGAACGTTCTGGAAAGTACGGCCATAGTGGGTGATAGCCCTGTACGCGAAAATCTCTTAGTCATGAAATCGAGTAGGACGGAGCACGAGAAACTTTGTCTGAATATGGGGGGACCATCCTCCAAGGCTAAATACTACTGACTGACCGATAGTGAACTAGTACCGTGAGGGAAAGGCGAAAAGAACCCCGGAGAGGGGAGTGAAATAGATCCTGAAACCGTATGCGTACAAGCAGTGGGAGCCCACTTTGTTGGGTGACTGCGTACCTTTTGTATAATGGGTCAGCGACTTATTTTCAGTGGCGAGCTTAACCGAATAGGGGAGGCGTAGCGAAAGCGAGTCTTAATAGGGCGTCTAGTCGCTGGGAATAGACCCGAAACCGGGCGATCTATCCATGGGCAGGTTGAAGGTTGGGTAACACTAACTGGAGGACCGAACCGACTACCGTTGAAAAGTTAGCGGATGACCTGTGGATCGGAGTGAAAGGCTAATCAAGCTCGGAGATAGCTGGTTCTCCTCGAAAGCTATTTAGGTAGCGCCTCATGTATCACTGTAGGGGGTAGAGCACTGTTTCGGCTAGGGGGTCATCCCGACTTACCAAACCGATGCAAACTCCGAATACCTACAAGTGCCGAGCATGGGAGACACACGGCGGGTGCTAACGTCCGTCGTGAAAAGGGAAACAACCCAGACCGTCAGCTAAGGTCCCAAAGTTATGGTTAAGTGGGAAACGATGTGGGAAGGCTTAGACAGCTAGGAGGTTGGCTTAGAAGCAGCCACCCTTTAAAGAAAGCGTAATAGCTCACTAGTCGAGTCGGCCTGCGCGGAAGATGTAACGGGGCTCAAACCATACACCGAAGCTACGGGTATCACTTAGGTGATGCGGTAGAGGAGCGTTCTGTAAGCCTGTGAAGGTGAGTTGAGAAGCTTGCTGGAGGTATCAGAAGTGCGAATGCTGACATGAGTAACGACAATGGGTGTGAAAAACACCCACGCCGAAAGACCAAGGTTTCCTGCGCAACGTTAATCGACGCAGGGTTAGTCGGTCCCTAAGGCGAGGCTGAAAAGCGTAGTCGATGGAAAACAGGTTAATATTCCTGTACTTCTGGTTATTGCGATGGAGGGACGGAGAAGGCTAGGCCAGCTTGGCGTTGGTTGTCCAAGTTTAAGGTGGTAGGCTGGAATCTTAGGTAAATCCGGGATTCTAAGGCCGAGAGCTGATGACGAGTGTTCTTTTAGAACACGAAGTGGTTGATGCCATGCTTCCAAGAAAAGCTTCTAAGCTTCAGGTAACCAGGAACCGTACCCCAAACCGACACAGGTGGTTGGGTAGAGAATACCAAGGCGCTTGAGAGAACTCGGGTGAAGGAACTAGGCAAAATGGCACCGTAACTTCGGGAGAAGGTGCGCCGGTGAGGGTGAAGGACTTGCTCCGTAAGCTCATGCCGGTCGAAGATACCAGGCCGCTGCGACTGTTTATTAAAAACACAGCACTCTGCAAACACGAAAGTGGACGTATAGGGTGTGACGCCTGCCCGGTGCCGGAAGGTTAATTGATGGGGTTAGCTAGCGCGAAGCTCTTGATCGAAGCCCCGGTAAACGGCGGCCGTAACTATAACGGTCCTAAGGTAGCGAAATTCCTTGTCGGGTAAGTTCCGACCTGCACGAATGGCGTAACGATGGCGGCGCTGTCTCCACCCGAGACTCAGTGAAATTGAAATCGCTGTGAAGATGCAGTGTATCCGCGGCTAGACGGAAAGACCCCGTGAACCTTTACTATAGCTTTGCACTGGACTTTGAATTTGCTTGTGTAGGATAGGTGGGAGGCTTTGAAGCGTGGACGCCAGTCTGCGTGGAGCCAACCTTGAAATACCACCCTGGCAACTTTGAGGTTCTAACTCAGGTCCGTTATCCGGATCGAGGACAGTGTATGGTGGGTAGTTTGACTGGGGCGGTCTCCTCCTAAAGAGTAACGGAGGAGTACGAAGGTGCGCTCAGACCGGTCGGAAATCGGTCGTAGAGTATAAAGGCAAAAGCGCGCTTGACTGCGAGACAGACACGTCGAGCAGGTACGAAAGTAGGTCTTAGTGATCCGGTGGTTCTGTATGGAAGGGCCATCGCTCAACGGATAAAAGGTACTCCGGGGATAACAGGCTGATACCGCCCAAGAGTTCATATCGACGGCGGTGTTTGGCACCTCGATGTCGGCTCATCACATCCTGGGGCTGAAGCCGGTCCCAAGGGTATGGCTGTTCGCCATTTAAAGTGGTACGCGAGCTGGGTTTAGAACGTCGTGAGACAGTTCGGTCCCTATCTGCCGTGGACGTTTGAGATTTGAGAGGGGCTGCTCCTAGTACGAGAGGACCGGAGTGGACGAACCTCTGGTGTTCCGGTTGTCACGCCAGTGGCATTGCCGGGTAGCTATGTTCGGAATAGATAACCGCTGAAAGCATCTAAGCGGGAAACTAGCCTCAAGATGAGATCTCACTGGAACCTTGAGTTCCCTGAAGGGCCGTCGAAGACTACGACGTTGATAGGTTGGGTGTGTAAGCGCTGTGAGGCGTTGAGCTAACCAATACTAATTGCCCGTGAGGCTTGACCATATAACACCCAAGCAATTTGCTGACCTGAAAAGGCACCAGATTGCGGTGTGTGAAGACGAAATGAACCGAAAGTTCGACAGCCCCTAAAAAGGCAGCACAAAACACCGAAACCTACCACATACCCAATTTGCTGAAGCGAGGCCAACTGGCCACGACTCAGTACCCGAATTTCTTGACGACCATAGAGCATTGGAACCACCTGATCCCATCCCGAACTCAGCAGTGAAACGATGCATCGCCGATGGTAGTGTGGGGTTTCCCCATGTGAGAGTAGGTCATCGTCAAGATTAAATTCCGAAACCCCTATTTGCGTATGCAGGTAGGGGTTTTGTTTTGCCTGCGAAAAAGTGATCTGCGCAAATGGGCCTTCGTGATCTGTAGGTCGAGAGGTATTCTGCGCGCTCTGTTCTTTTGCTGATCCAGGAGAGCCCATGCAACGTATTGATCATCCACTGCCCTGGAGCCACTTGGGCACTGAACGCACCCTCAGCATATTTCGTTTCGGTGCAGGCTCTCGCAAGGTCTACGTCCAGGCCAGCTTGCACGCCGACGAGCTGCCGGGCATGCGCACTGCGTGGGAGTTGAAGAAGCGACTTGCTGAACTTGAAAGCCGTGGTCAATTAAAGGGTGTCATCGAACTGGTCCCCGTGGCCAACCCCATCGGCTTGGACCAGCACCTGCAAGGCAGTCATCTGGGCCGTTTCGAACTGGGCAGCGGGAAAAATTTCAACCGGGCATTCCACGAACTCAGCGGACCGGTGAGTGAGTTGGTCGGTCCGCGCCTGGGCACCGATGCGCAGGCCAATATTGCTTTGATCCGCCAGACCATGGGGCAGGTCCTTGATCAATTGCCAGCGCCGGCCTCATCACTTGAGGCCTTGCACCGACTGCTGCTGCGTCATGCCTGTGATGCTGATATCACGCTCGATCTGCACTGCGATTTTGAGGCCGTCATTCACCTCTATGCCTTGCCCCAGCACTGGCCTCGATGGCAATCGCTGGCGGCACGGCTGAAGGCGGGTGTCGCGTTACTGTGTGAAGACTCAGGTGGCAGCTCTTTCGATGAGTCTTGCTCATCGCCGTGGTTACGCTTGGCCAAAGCGTTCCCGCAGGCGGCCATACCTCCGGCTAACCTGGCAACAACCCTGGAGTTGGGCTGCATGGGTGACACCCGTGTGGTCCAGGCGCAGGCGAATTGCGAAGCCATTCTTGGCTTTCTCGCCGAGCAGGGGTTTATCGACGGTGACTGGCCGTCAGCGCCGAGTGATTGCTGTGAAGGCATGCCCTTCGAGGGTACCCAGTACCTCTTTGCGCCACATCATGGGGTGGTCAGTTTCCTGCGTGAGGCGGGGGAATGGGTGGAGAAGGGCGACGCGCTGTTTGAGGTGGTTGACCCGCTGAGTGATCGGGTCAGTACCGTGTGTGCCGGAACCAGCGGGGTGTTGTTTGCCCTTGATCGCGGGCGTTACACGCAACCGGGGATCTGGCAAGCCAAGGTCGCCGGGCGCGAAGCGATTCGAGCCGGGAAGTTGATTAACGATTGAACTCCAAAGGGGGGAGGCGGTGTAACCCGGTTCTCCCCCCGCCAGACTCTGCAGTACTCATCGGTAAACGTGAAGGAAACCCCATGTACAAAATTCTAGGGTTGTTGATGCTGATGGCATCTGTTGCCGTACATGCCCAGACACCCTTGCACACGGACCTGCCGTTGCCGTATCTGGAGCAAACAACGCCTGCTTCACACAACCAGCCGTTGGTGATTTTCCTCCATGGCTCGGGCAGCAATGAAGAAGATCTGTTCGACATCAAGGATGCGTTGCCCGCGACGTACACTTTTTTATCCGTGCGTGCACCGCAGGCGCTGGAAGACGGGAGTTACCAATGGTTTCGCAAGAAAGGCGAAGGTGCCTACGATGGTGAGACCGATGACCTGCTGAGAAGCACGAAGCTGATTATGGACTTCGTGGTTCAAGCGGCGAAGAAGTACCACACCCAAGCGGACAAGGTTATTTTGGTCGGGTTCAGTCAGGGGGCAATCATGTCTTATGAAGTCGCCCTGAGTCATCCTCACGCTGTGCGTGCTATTGCAGCGTTGAGTGGTAAAGTACTGCCGGTGCTCAGTGGGCAACTCAAGACAGACCCAAAACGTGAGTCGTTGGCAATTTTCATCGGGCATGGCACGGCGGATTCGCGACTGCCCTACACCGATGGCACCGAAGCCTACAGCCTCTTGCAAGGGCTTTCACTCAAGCCCGAGTTTCATGCCTATCCGGGGATCGGCCACACCATCAGCGGGACCGAAATGCAGGACTTGAACGCCTGGATGCTGCGGATCAATCAATAGACGGGAGTCGCTTTGCGGCTCCCGTTTTTGCTTACTTACCGCCCAGAATCTGTTGGACCAGTACGCCATGCCCGGCCTTGTCGTCGGCGCGGGAAATAATCTGGATCAGCGCCATCCGGGTACCGGAGCCGGCCAACAGGCTGGTGTTGAGAGTCTGCCCACCGCCTAGTGTGGCGGTGCTGTCGATTTGGCGCAGACCAAGACCTTTGATGGTCAGGCTTTTCTCACTCTGTTTATTGAAGTCAGGCAGTGCCTGGCGTTGCTGGGAGGCAAAACCTGATACAGACCCGTCGAGGAACGAGGCGTCGTTGTCCTTGACCGTCAAGCCATTGGGGATGGTGTTCTCAGCGACGATCACCACGGTTTTTGTCGCTTGATTGGTGTACATGGTGCCTGTGGCGCCAGCTGTTCCGCTGGCTTCATCACCGGCCGGCAGCGGGTTGGCAATGAACCCTTTGGGCAGAGTAAAACTGAACTTGCCGGTCAGCACCGAGACTTTTGGCGCGGGAGGGGTGTTCCCCGTGCTTTTAGTAGCCGCATAGGCGTTCACAGTGCCGAAACTGGCGACCGCAGTCAGCAACAGGGCAACGGCTTTTTGGCGGAACAGTGACATGCAAATTCTCCGGGAATACAGGCTGTGGCGGCGATCATCCCACGCCAAGCATGGATCACTCCAGTGGTGACGCGTACTGGCCCCACTGCGTTTCAGCCTGACGTCGCAATCACTGCCCTCATGATAATCCGCAGCGCCGCAATGATCAGGAGAGGCCTGGCATGGCTGCGTCCCACCACGATCAGCAACACGGTGGAGATCAACAGCCGTGATGGGAGGCCTTTCACATGGGCGATGATTGATGGCTAAATGACGGCACTTTTCACGGGTTACAGGGAATCAGTACGCCAATGCAATACCTCACTCGTCTTTGCTACAACTCTGCTGGCTGGAAGCATCCCATGGGGGAGGCGAAAAACCAGGAGGGTAAAGATTCGTTCAACGGCCGGTACGGATATGGTCATGAAGAATGGTTGTTTCGTACAGAATGGCAAGTTGATGGCTGGCAGTATGGCTTCCTCCAGGGCGTGAACGACAGTCGAAAAAGGCTCCTTGAAGCCAATGAGCCCATTGAGGTCACGCTGTATACGCTGGAGCCGGGCGGCGGTCGTCGTTATGTGGCCAGAATCAATGAGCTGGAATGCTTGAATAGCGTGCAGTCCGATGACATCCACCAGTGGTTCGAAGTGCAGGGCTGGCTGGACATCATGAAGGCAGAGATCCTGGGCGTAGACGGTGATACCGCCGCACTGGGCGATCCTGACTGGGTCGATGGCATGATCAATGTGCGCTTTCGCCCCGAAAACGTCAGTTGGTTCGCCGAAGGGACTTACGCCGAAGGCGATGACCCGGTTTTGCAGTGGAACCGATACCAGTTGTATTCCCTTAAACCCGGCATACGTACGCCGGAGCAGGCAGAGAAACGCGGTCGCAAGGGCCAGGATACGGCCCCCAATCAGAACAACTTTTTTCGCCAGGGCACACCCGGCCGCGAGTGCACGCCGGAACACAATCGGATGCAGGCCATTCTTGCCGAGCAACTGCGCAGCGAATTCCCCACAGGCACTGTGGTCACCTTCGAACGTAACCATGTGGATGTCACGGTCATTACCGAGACAGAACATGTGCTTTATGAGGTCAAATCAGACCTGCGTCCACGGACGGTTTTACGTCAAGCCATCGGTCAATTGCTGGAATACGCCTTCCACACGCCTGGACACGCGTCACCACCCACACGACTGGTGGCCGTGGGCCGGGCGCAGTTGACGCCTGAAGACCAGATCTACCTGAACTACCTGAATGTTCAATTTGGATTGCCGCTGGAATACCGAGTGGTTTCGCTCTAGGCCGGCGTCACCCCACCCGGGCGGGGTGAAATCAATAACGCAGTGACTATTTTTCAGGGAGCGGGTCGCACATGTCGGATCATAAAATCTACGAGAACACTTACATTGGATACTTTATCTTTGTGCTGGGGATGATATCGGAGCGTAGGCGGCTGCAAGCTGACAAGAAAACCAGTATTGCCATAAACCTTTATCAGCAGACTCCAGCAGATCCGATGCTGGGCGACTTTTTTTCTTCCGTGAATGGTCGTTACTTATTGATTGAGTTTAAAAAAGATCAAGCCCCATTTACTCCTAAAGAAAAGAAAAAACAGATTGGGCTGACTGGTGCTCTCAAGAAGGACAAGTACAAGCATTTGGGCAAGGTACATTATCGTTGCCATTTTCTGGGGACGGGTAACAATAATGGTATAGATGCGGACATCTCATTCAAGTCTTACTTGGTCACGCCATCGTACAGTCAAAAATCAATCTGTATGAAAGATTTTATGACTAGTTACTGTGATGGAACACCTGTCTTGTTGATGAGTAAGTTAAACAGTACTGAGGATGAAAACCACTCACTTGGAGGAGATAGTGTTGAATTTCGGTCTTATCTGGGACTTCTCAAGGACGTGTACTCAGTGCAGGAAGGCGCCAGCACGGGTGGCCTGATTGTCAACTTGAGCGAGGCTGGAGATATCAGCTGTCTGTCCAGCCCTGACATAAATAGCCTGGTACTGAAGCTCATTGAGCTCTACGACAATACGCCGGCGCACGAGGTGAAATCAGACAGCCGCGTGGAAGGACCGGTAAAACCGTCCAAGCCCAAATCCAGTTAGTTCGTTTCAGGCACCTCACCCTCTCGCACAGTATGATTCGGTGCGCACTCAAGAGGCTTGAGCGATGACGATTCAGGCCTCGCGAGCCACTTTTTGCTCAGCAACAAAACTCCCAGCGAAACCCCCACCCCCAACGGGAATGCCAGTAGTCCCAGCGTCGGCAGCGCCAGTGCCAATACCAGACAAAACGCTGCAAAGGAATACAAGCCGGTGGCGATAGCCCGGAGCAGGGTGGCGGTGAAAGCCGGGCCGTGGCTCTGGTGTGAGAACACCGCCAGCACGCTGGCGAGTACCGGGAACACCGCCAGAAACCCACTCCAGCGTTCGCCCACGGAACTGGCCAGCAGGGTGACGACGAGGGTCAGAACACCACTCGCGAGCATGCGGTAGGCCAACCGGTCGGATCGGGGCGCAACCGGCACAGTGAGTGGTTGGACCTTGGGGAACAGGTACGGCGCACCGACCAGTGCGGTGGTTGCCGCGGCGATGGAAAACCCCAGTGATGTCGGGACCAGCGACAGCAGCGCCGCGCAGAACGCCCATGCCAATACCGCCAAAGCCAAGGCGGCGGGCCAACGCAAGCGCTGCGCGGCCTGGGCGTAGACAATACTGAACGCGATCATTGCAAACAGTGCCGACAGCGCAGCAGTCGACGCTTGGGCGGCAAATGCCACGCCTTGTTCGAGGGCGAGGAAAAACAGGATCGGCCCCACGACCACCGGGAAGCCCCCCAGCCAACCCGCCACACTGGGTCCCCAACGTTTGCCCGCCAGGGAAATCAGCAGCAAGAAACCAGGAACCACCAACAATTTCAGCATCAACACGGCAACATCCTTGAACGTGGGCAGAAGGTAGAGCGCAGGGGTTACAACTCAACCCCGATCATCGAGAAACCGACCTTGATGCGCAGGGTCTGGCAACAGACACACATCGTGACGGCCGAATAGCCGATAGCGATTGAGTGCTATCCGGTCGTAAACCCAATCACGCACGGGACGTGGAATCACCCGGATCGCGCTGAGCGCCCGCCATGGCCACGGCAGGTGGCGCATCATTCGGATGAACGCGTCCGAGCGTTCAAATGCCACGTTGTGTTCAATGAACACCATGCTCTGGAATTGCTCGGTGGGCAGGTTGAATCTATTCAACAGCGCTTGCCCCTGGGGCGATTGCATCGAGGCCAGTTTGATTTTCTGGTGAGGGTCGTGGGCGATCAGGAAACGCACCGAGCCGTTGCACAATCTGCAGACACCGTCGAACAACACGACGCGGTCGTCAGGGTGCAGAACGGGTGGGCAAGCGGTTTTCATCGGGTTCCTCTGATCGGGGCCCTGCGTGGCAGATCGCCACAGCATACCTGTCTTTGGCGTGTTGTTTCAGGCTAGAAAGGGTGTGCACCTCATCGGTGGGCGTCGACTACGCTTTGCTCTGAGTAACGACCGTTCTCGCCGTTAGGTAATTTGCGTTCAGGTGCGGGCGGTCGGTGCTTCGGGCATGGCTGTACGGCGGTGTCCGGACGACCCTCACACTGGAGTCAGACTGATGAAAGCAGAAACCTGCGCCTGCCCCAATTGCACCTGCAAACTGGGAGAGCATTCGATTGTTCGCCACGGCAAGCACTATTGCTGTGAAGGCTGTGCCAAGCATCATGAACACGGCGAAGCCTGCGCTGGCAGCGGTTGCAAGTGCGCCAAGGGCGCTCATGGTTGACCGCGACTGCCTGAGCGTGGAGCTCGTCGTGGCTCCACACTCAGTGTCGGGCTGATCAAGGATTAACGCGTCGGCCGCCAGGTGACGTTTTCGATGCCGAACTTTTCCGCCAGTGGCTGGGTGGTTTTTTTCACCTGTTCGCGCCCGAAACGTCCAATCCGACCGACCCCTGCATCACAACTGGCCCAGTGCCAGGCTTGGGCGTTGTCCATCTTCTCCTGGCGGATGATGAAAGATTTGGCGACGCCATGCAGGGTGTATTCAATGACGAAAAGTTTTGCGCTGTTCATAGAGCCCGTATTCCTCCTTGTTGTTATAGAGGGATCGCTGCGGTGCTGAATAATTCACTCCGATTGCCGAACGGGAACTGCATGCAAGACAAGCTGCAGGCAGCTTGTCGATTGAACAGTGCCACTTAAAACTGATAACCGACCCCGGCGTAGTAACCCCAGCCATCGGAACGCGCGCGGAAGTTGCCATCACCGAAGTTCAACTCGCTGCCATCATCCCAGTTGCCGCCGTTGTGGAAGTAACGCCCGACCAGGGTGAAACGCAGGTGGGTGAAGGAGTAGAGCAACACGTTGGTGGCCACCGTGGCATTGGCGGTGCGCGCCGGGTTGTCCTTGTGCAGATCGGACCCGAAATCGAAGTTGGTAAAGCCGATGTAAGTCAGCGATGCACCGTTGCTGAAACTGCTGATCGGCACGATGTACTTCAGCTGTGCACGATAGCCGTCCCAGGAATATTCGTTGCTGGCGCCATAGTTTTCCCACTGGTAGCGCCCATAGACGTTGGCCGACAGGTTGACCCGCGAGTGGGTGTCGATGTCGGTGCCCAGCCCACTGTACAAGGTGTTGGCGCGGTTGGCGGTGCGGCTGCCGTGGTCGTAGATCCAGTCGAAGGCCACATACCATTCCTTGAAAGGCCCGATGGCCAGGCTGCGGCCGGCCAGGTAGTCGATGGAAATGCGCGGTTCGTGCTCCATGAACAGCGGCGAACCGTGGTCCCAGACGCCTTTGTCGTGGCTGTTGCCGATGTCGAAAATCTTCGGGATGTCGACGTAGCCATAGAGTTCGAACGGGCCCTTGCGGCCGAAGTATTCATATTCCAGGTAGATATCGTCGGCCGGTTGCGGCCCGAAGCTGATGTCCTTGCTGCCGATGATCATCAGGTCCTGGTTGAACCAGTCCGACAGGTAAGCCCCCTTTTTCGGCGGGCTGGCTTCGGCGCTCAAGGTTTCACCCTGGGCAGATTCGTCAATGGTGGTTTGTTGTGCCAGGGCGCTGTGGCTGAGTAGTCCTGTAACGGCGCTCAGTAGCAGGGAAACAGCAAAACGGTTGTGCGACGCGGTGCGTGGGGAGGTGAGGTGCATTGAAAATCCTTGTTCGTGCGGGGTTTGGCGAAGCGGGAACGGACGTGTCGGGATGAACCGTTCAAGCAACTGGCGCAAACGTTTGCATGTGTCGTACCAATTTGGAACAGCCATTTGAAAAAATGGGGAGTTTTGTGCGTTAGCTGACGTTTTGGTCAGCGCGCGGGGCGCCGAGGGTCGACAACGGGACAGCGGGGTGTGGCGGAGTGCCACAGCAGTCGCTTCAGTGAGCGGTGGTTGTTTATAACTCATTGAAAATAAAGTGAGTTATTGGAACTGGTGACGAGTAGATAGATCACTTTTAACTAAAGTATTAATGCTATTTAACAGACCCGGAAGTTATGCAGAAGGGGAAGTCTCGTCTAAGTTGCTGAGCAATGATTCATTGTCGTCACGGTCAGGTGTTCGAAGTTGATGCGTGTTAATTCAAGGTGTTGAAGTGGGCTGTGCACGCATTCATGGATGAAGAGTTTGACCCTACAAGGAGTTGAGCGTGGGTAAACGTCAGGTCATGGATGTTATCGGTCATATTTCCCCTCTTTCCATGGCCGTGCGCCTGGGGCTTGCCGGGTTGCTCCTGGGCCTTGCCAGCCCGCAAGCGCTGGCCGCCTGCTCGCCTGCCAGTCCGGCACCAGGGGGCACGGTAACCTGCACCGGTGTTCCGACACTGCCGTTACTGCTCAACACCTTTTCCAGTTCAGTCGATGACCTGACCGTCAATGTGGCCAGTGGTGCCGGGCTCAACGCAGTCCTGGGCGGGACTGCGTTGAACCTGATCGGGAACAACATCACGCTGAACAACGCCGGGACCATCGACCCGGCCTTTGCCGGGCTGATCACCCTGTTGAGCAACGGTGTCGTGATCGGCAACGCGGCCGCTTCCACCGTCAATGTGAGTAACGCCGGCACGGGCGTTCTTCGCGGCTCGTCAGACGTGCTGAGCCTGAACCTCACCACGCTCGACGGCATGGCGCTGAGTATCAATAACGGGGTCGGCGGCACGACGAACATTTCCAACAGCGGCACCATCGATTCATCCGCCTTGCTCGGGTTGACCCTGACCGGCTCCAATGCGCCGGTGGTGGCGGTGTACGGCGGCTCGCAGGTTTCCATGATCAACACGGGCTCCATTGTCGGGCGCGTGGCGTTCGAGTCTTCGGCGGGTGGCAACTCCTTCATCAACACCAGCGCCATCAGCGGCGGTGTGTCGATGGGCGCCAGCAGCACCAACACCTTCACCGCGGTGACCGGGTCGAGCATCTCTGCCGGGGGCGGCACCGGGTTGAGCCTGGGCGGTCTGATCGGTATCGACCTGACGTTTGCGCCAACGGGCCAGATCGACGGTGGTGCCGGTGGCAGCAACAACCTGATCCTGCAAAACCCGATCGGGGTCGGCGGCGGCACTTCGGGTGTCGGCACGGTGTCCAGCGCCAACTACATCAACTTCAATAACCTGCGGGTCGACAGTGGCACCTGGACCTTGCAAGGGCCCTTGGTCAGCGGCAGCGCCACGCTGAACGGCGGTGTTTCGCTGTTCAACAACAACGCGACATTCGGCAGTGGCGTGCTCACCCTCAATGGCGGGATTTTGCAGGCCAGCAACGCCGGCCTGAACCTCAGTAACCTGATCACCCTGGGCAGCAGCGGCGGGACCCTGCAAGGGGCTAACGGCGTGACGTTGTCCGGCGTGATCTCGGGCAGTGGCGGCCTGACCAAGAACGGCACCGGTCAACTGACGCTCAGCGCGGCCAACACCTACGGCGGCAACACCACGATCAACAGCGGTTCAGTGCTGCTGGGCAACAACCTGGCGTTCAGTACCGGGACGGTGACCTTCGGCGGCTCGGCCACGTTGTCGGCACCGGGGACGGTCACGCTGAACAACCTCATCACCCTCAACAGCAACATGACCACCACCGGCACGGGCAGCCTGACGCTGGCGGGGCAGGTCAGTGGCACCGGCGGGATCAACAAGAGCGGCAGCGGCAGCCTGACGCTCAGCGGCAACAACACCGGCTACACCGGCACGACAAACCTGAACACCGGCACCCTGACGGTGGGCAACAACAATGCGCTGGGCACCGGAGCGCTGATCGTCAACGGCGGCGCGAACCTGGACACCTCCGGGGTGGTGAGCCTGGCCAATAACGTGACGCTCAATGCCAACCTGAGCACCGCGGGCAACAACGCACTGACGTTGGGCGGCGTGATCTCCGGCGCCGGGGGGCTGATCAAGAACGGCTCGGCTGACCTGACGGTGACGGGCAACAACACGTATCAGGGACCAACCTCACTCAATGGTGGCCGGTTACTGGTCGGCTCCAACACCGCGCTGGGGACGGCGGCCCTGAACACTGCCGCAGGCACCACGCTGGACGCCACCACCGGCGTCACCCTGGCCAATAACGTCAACATGGCGGCGGACCTGACCCTCGGCGGCTCCCAGGCACTGACCCTTACGGGGGCGCTCAACGGTGCTGGCGGGATCATCAAGAACGGCAGCGCGGCCCTGACGCTCAGCGGCAACAATGGCTTTCTCGGCAACACCTCGCTGAACGTGGGTTCACTGATTGTCGGCTCGAACTCGGCGTTGAGCCTGGGAAGCTTGAACGCGGCAGGCAACACTACGCTGGATGCCAATGCGACGGTGTCGCTGAGCAACGCGCTGAATCTTGCGGGCAACCTGAACCTGGGCGGCAGCGCTGACCTGACCCTGAGCGGTGTGATCGCCGGCAGCGGTGGCCTGACCAAAAATGGCGCGGCCAACCTGATCCTCAGCGGCGCCAATACGTTCCTCGCGGGCACCACGCTCAACGCCGGAACCCTGACGGTAAACAACAACGCGGCGCTGAGCAGTGGCGCGTTGACCGTTGGCGGTGCGGCGACCCTCGCCAACAGCGCGGGCATTGCCCTGGCCAATGACGTTGTCCTCAATGCCGACCTGACCCTGGCCGGTACCAACGCCCTGACCCTGGACGGCGTGATCAGCGGCGCCAGTCAATTGATCAAGAACGGCGCGCAGAACCTGACCCTCAACGGTGCCAACACCTTCCAGGGGGGCGCGACCCTGAACGCAGGCTCGCTGACGCTGGGCAATGCGACGGCGCTGGGCACCGGCGCCCTGACCGTGGCGGGCGCCAGTTCCCTGGACAGCGGCAGCGCGTTGACGGTGAACAATGCCGTCAACCTCAACGCCAACCTGACCGTCGCAGGTACCAATGCCCTGACCCTGGGCGGTGTGGTCGGTGGCGCGGGAGGCTTGACCAAGTCCGGCAGTTCAAGCCTGACCCTCAGCGGCAACAATACCTATCAGGGCACCACGACACTCAACGGCGGCTCGTTGATCGTCGGCTCCAACACTGCGCTGGGCACTGGGGCGTTGAACGCTGCGGCAGGTACGACCCTCGACGCCAGCACGGCGACGACCCTCGGCAATAGCGTCAACCTGGGTGGTAACCTGACCATCGCGGGCACCAACGGCCTGACCCTGGGCGGCGTGATCAACGGCGTCGGCGGGTTGATCAAGAACGGCGCGGCGGACCTGATTCTCAACGGCGCCAACGGGTACCTGGGCAACACCGCGCTCAACGTCGGCAAACTGATCGTTGGCAACAACAGCGCGCTCGGCAGCGGTGCCCTGAACGCGGCAGCCGCAACGACACTGGACACCAACACGGCCGTGACCCTGAACAATCAGGTGAACCTGGCCGGTGCCCTGACGGTTGGCGGTACGGCAGACCTGACCCTGGCAGGCCTGGTCAACGGCGCGGGCAGTTTGGTCAAGAACGGTGCGGCCAACCTGATTCTCACCGGTGCCAACGGTTTCCTTGGTGGTACCACGCTCAACGCCGGCACCCTGACGGTCGGCAACGGTTCGGCGCTGGGGACCAGCGCACTGACGGTGGGCGGGGCAGCGACTCTGGACAGCACCGCAGCGGTCACCCTGAACAATGGCGTGGCCCTGAATGCCAACCTGACGGTTGGCGGCACCCATGCCATGACGCTGGATGGCGTCATCAGCGGTGCCAGCCAATTGATCAAGAACGGCGCGGCCAACCTCACGCTCAACGGCATCAATACCTTCCAGGGCGGCACCGCCCTGAATGCCGGGACACTGACCCTGGGCAATGCCTCGGCATTGGGCACCGACGCACTGACCGTCGGCGGCGCTGCCACCCTGGACAACAGCGCTGCATTCACACTGGGCAACGCGCTTGCGTTGAATGCCGACCTGAGTGTGGCGGGCAACAATGGCCTGACCTTGAGCGGTGTGATCAGCGGCAGCGGCGCCTTGATCAAAAACGGTCCGGATGACCTGATCCTGAGCGGCACCAACACCTTCACAGGCGCGCTGAACGTTGTGAGCGGTAGCGTAAGCACCGCCAGCACCGGCGCCTTTGGCAACACCTCCGGCGCGAACATCAGCGCCGGTGCGAGTCTGAATGTGGGGGCCAACGGCAGCCTGGCGGGCCTGACCGGCAGCGGCGGTGTGCTGATCGGGGCGGGCAACACCTTGAGTGTCGGCGGTGTCAGTACCACCAGTACCTTCGGCGGCGACATCAGCGGCACTGGCAGCCTGACCAAGGTCGGTACCGGTACCTTCAACCTGACCGGGACCAACGGCATTACCGGCAACACCGTGGTCAACGGTGGCACCTTGAACCTCAGCGGGTCACTGGGCAGTTCCACCGTAGCCGTCAACACGGGCGCTACCCTGACCGGCACCGGCTCGTTGCTGGGGGCAGTGAGCATCAACAGCGGCGGGCACCTGGCCCTGAGTTCCGGCAGCACATTGTCGGCAGGCTCCCTGGCGATGAGCAGCACCGGCAATATGGATGTGAGCCTGGGCGCACCGTCCACCACGTCCTTGCTCAATGTTGGCGGCAACCTGACGCTGGACGGCCTGCTGAACGTGACCGATGCCGGTGGCTTTGGCACGGGCGTCTATCGCTTGATCAACTACACCGGCAGCCTTACAGATCTGGGCCTGGACATCGGCAGCATCCCGGTGGGTTTCAGCCTGGGGGATCTGCAAGTGCAGACGTCCGTCGGCAACCAGATCAACCTGGTGGTCGCGGCCTCGAACCCCAATATCCGTTTCTGGGACGGCAGCCAGACCACGCCTAACGGCACCGTGGACGGTGGCACCGGCACCTGGAATCTTGGCAGCACCAACTGGACATCGGCCAACGGTACACTCAATCAAACCTGGGCCAGTGACTACGCGGTGTTCCAGGGCACGGCGGGAACGGTCACCGTGGCCGGCACGCAAGCGTTCACTGGCATGCAGTTCGTCACGGACGGCTACAACCTGGTGACGGGGGCAGCGGGTCAACTGACGGCGGTCAACGGTACGGGCGGTAATGCGGCGATTCGGGTCGACCCGGGTTCCACCGCGACCCTTGGCGTGGCCATCAACGGCTCTGGCACCCTGGCCAAACTCGACAGCGGTACCCTGGTGCTCAACGGCGCCAACAGCTACACCGGCGGCACGTTGCTCAATGGCGGTACGTTGGTGGTGGGCAGCAACACTGCGCTGGGCACCGGCCTGGTCACTGCGGCCGCAGGCACCACGCTGGACAGCAACACGGCAGTCACGCTGGGCAACGCCGTGAATCTGGCGGGCAACCTCACGGTGGCAGGCAGTAACGCGCTGACCCTGAACGGGGCGATTGGCGGCACGGGTGGCCTGATCAAAACCGGTGCGGCCAGCCTGACCCTCGGCGGCAATAACACCTACCTCGGGCCTACCGCGCTGAACGCGGGCGGGTTGATCCTGGCCGCCAACACCGCGCTGGGTCCTGGCGCGCTGAATGCCGCCAACGGCACCACGCTGGATGCGAGCAGTGCGGTGAGTATCAGCAACGTGCTGAACCTGGCCGGTAGCCTGGGCATCGGCGGCACCGCCAACCTGACCCTGGGCGGCGCCATCAACGGGGCGGGCAGCCTGACCAAAAATGGCGCGGCCAACCTGATCCTCAACGCGGCCAACGGTTTCCTCGGTGGCACCACGCTGAACGCCGGGACCCTGACCGTCGGTAATACGGCGGCACTGGGGTTGGGCAATGTGACGGTCGCCGGGGCGTCGACCCTGGACAGCAACGCCGGCCTGACGCTGGGCAACAACGTTGCGTTGAACGCTAACCTGGCCGTTGGCGGCAGCCACGCGCTGACCCTCGGCGGTGTCCTCAGTGGCACCGGCGCGTTGACCAAGAATGGCAGCGCCAACCTGACCCTGAATGGCGTCAACACCTTCCAGGGCGGCACCACATTGAACGCCGGGACACTGACTCTCGGTGCCGCTGCGGGGTTGGGCACGGGTGCGCTGACCGTCGGCGGCGCGTCGACGCTGGACAGCACGTCGGTGCTGAGCCTGGTCAACGGCGTGAACGTCAACGCGGCCCTGAACGTGGCGGGCAGCAACAACCTGACCCTGTCCGGCGTGGTGGCCGGCACCGGTACCCTGAGCAAAAATGGCAGCGCGGACCTGACCCTCAGCGGGGCCAACACCTTTGGCGGGTTGTTCAACGTGCTCGGCGGTAGCCTCAGTACCCTCGGCGGTTCGGCCCTGGGCAACAACGCCGGGGTCAACCTGGCGACCGGGACCCAGCTCAACCTCGGCGGTTCTGCCAGCATCGCAAGCCTGACCGGCAGCGGCACGGCGCTGATCGGGGCTGGCAACACGTTGAGCATCGGCGGCAACAACCTGAGTAGCACCTTCGACGGTGTGCTGACCGGCAGTGGCCTGCTGAGCAAACTCGGCACCGGCACCTTGAGCCTCACCGGCAACAGCACCCTGACCGGCGATACCAGCGTCAACGGTGGCACGCTTGACCTCAGCGGTTCGCTGGCCAGCACCAACGTAGCGGTGAACAGCGGCGGGACCCTGACCGGCAGCGGCAACCTGAGCGGTGCGGTCACGGTCGCCAACGGTGGTCATCTGGCCCTGAGCAGCGGCAACACCTTGTCAGTGGGTTCGCTGGTGTTGGCACCCAATGCCAACCTGGATGTCGGTCTAGGGGTTCCGGTATCGGGCGGCGGCACCTCGCTGCTCAATGTCGGCGGCAACCTGACCCTTGACGGCACCTTGAACGTCAGCGACATCGGCGGCTTCGGCAGCGGCGTGTATCGGCTGATCAACTACACCGGCGCCCTCACCGACAACGGTCTGGTGGTCGGCACCGTGCCGGGCAGTGTGGTGCCGGGTGATCTGCAAGTGCAGACTGCGGTCGGCAGTCAGGTCAACGTGCTGGTGACTGCGCCGAACACCACGGTGCAATTCTGGGACGGCAGCCAGTTGGTCGGCAACGGGGCCATCGACGGCGGCACCGGGACGTGGGGCAGCGGCACCACCAACTGGACGAATGTGGACGGCACGCTCAATCAAGCCTGGGGCAACAGCTTTGCGGTGTTCCAGGGCGCGGCGGGCACGGTCACAGTCAACGGTGCGCAAAGCATCACCGGTCTGCAATTCGTCACCAACGGCTACAACGTGGTGTCGGGGGCGGGCGGGACACTGACGGCGGTGAATGGCGGCACCGGCAACACGGCCATCCGTGTCGATCCGGGTGTGACCGCGACCCTCGGCGTGGCCATCAATGGCGCGGGTACGCTGGCCAAACTCGACAGCGGCACCCTGGTGCTCAGTGGCGCCAATGGCTATACCGGGGGCACCGCCCTCAATGGCGGTAGCCTGGTCGTCGGCAACAACAGCGCATTGGGCAGTGGTGTGTTGACCGCCGCCAATGGCACCACGCTGGACAGTAACAACGCAGTCAGCCTGAGCAACGCCGCGGTGCTGAACGGTGCGCTGAACGTGGCGGGCTCCAATGCACTGACATTGGGAGGCATCGTCAGCGGCGTGGGCAGCCTGATCAAGAATGGCGCGGCAAGCCTGACCCTCACAGGCATCAACACCTATCAGGGCGGTACTCAACTCAACGCCGGGCAGTTGATCCTCGGCAACAACGCGGCGATGGGCAGTGCTGCCCTGAGCGTGGGCGGCAATGCACAACTCGACAGCCTGGTAGCGCTGCAACTGGCCAATGCGCTCAATCTGGGGGCCCAATTGACCTTGGCCGGCAGCCAGGACCTGACCCTCAGCGGCGTCGTCAGCGGCACCGGCAGCCTGGTGAAAAACGGCAACGGCGCGCTGGTGCTCAGCGGCGCCAACACCTACAGCGGCGGCACCACGCTCAACGGTGGCAGCACCAGCGGCAACACCAGCAGCCTGCAAGGGGCGATCCTCAACAACGCGTCCCTGACGTTCGCGCAAAACAGCAACGGCACGTACAGCGGCAACCTCACCGGCACGGGGGCATTGATCAAAAGCGGCAGCGGCGATTTGTTGCTGACCGGCACTAACGCCCTGACCGGTGCGACCAACGTCCAGGCCGGTGGCTTGCTGATCAATGGCAGCCTCGGCAGCACCAGTGTGAACGTTGCATCGGGGGCCAAACTCGGCGGCAGCGGCCAGATTGCGGGTGCCGTGCAACTGAGCAATGGCGCGAGCCTGACGGCGGGGGGCGCTGCGACACCGTTGTCGGTCGGCGCATTGAGCCTGGCGTCTGGCAGCACACTGGACTTCACCCTTGGCCAGGCCGCCAGTTCGACCACCGTGGTCAACGTGGCCGGCAACCTGACCCTCGACGGTACGCTGAACATCACCAAAGGCGATGCCTTCGGCACCGGTATCTATCAACTGTTCCGCTACGGCGGCAGCCTGACCGATAACGGCTTGAGCTATGGCACCTTGCCGGGTGGCGTACTGCCCGCGAGCCTGTTCCTGCAAACCGCGGTGGCCAATCAGGTCAACCTGCTGGTGCAGAACACCCCGGGTGAGGTGCAATTCTGGAACGGTGGCAAGACGAATGCCGACGGCACCATCAGCGGTGGCAGCGGCACCTGGGGGCCAGGCACAAACTGGACCGACCCCAACGGTACGCAGAGCCAGGGCACGAACAATCAGTTCGCGGTCTTTGGCGGGCAGGGCGGCACGGTCACTGTGGTGGGTAATCAAGGGTTCACCGGGTTGCAGTTCCTCGACCCCGGTTACACCCTGGTTGCAGGCAGCGGCGGCAGTTTGAGCCCGACCAATGCGGCTGACGGCACGCTGGCCGCCGTACGGGTCAATGCCGGCGTCACCGCTCAGATCGACGCACCCTTGGTGGGCACTGGCGGGATCGAAAAACTCGATGCCGGGACCTTGCTGCTGACTGGCGCCAACACCTACAGCGGTGGCACCACCATCAGCGGCGGCACCCTGGCTGGTAACACCACCAGCCTGCAAGGTCGCTTCCTCAACAATGCGCGGATGCTGTTCGCACAGAACACCAATGGTCGTTTCAACGGTGTCATCAATGGCAGTGGCAGTCTGGTCAAACAGGGTGCCGGGCTGTTGCTGATCACCGGCAACCAGCCATTCAGCGGGACCGTGTCGGTGGAGCAAGGCGTGCTGCAAGTGGGTGATCGCAGCAATCCGACCACGTTCGGCGGTCAGGTCACTGTGGCCAATGGCGCCGGTTTGAGCGGCAACGGCAGCGTGGGTTCGCTGACCAACCATGGTCTGGTGCAGTCCGGTGCTTCGGCTGGCACGCTCAGTGTGGCGGGTAATTTCACCAACGCCGCGGACGGTGTGCTCGACCTGACGGTGACGTCGCCAACGAGCACCGTGCTCGCGGTTGGCGGCACGGCGACCCTGGGCGGCGGGCTGCAAGTGCACACCCTGCAGCCTTACACCGGTGACAAGACGTATTCGCTGATTACCGCTGGCGGCGGGGTCAACGGCACGTTCAGCGCCACCAGCCTGCCGAACCTGGCGTTCCTCAACACGGCGCTGGTGTACAGCGCCAACCAGGTCGGGCTGAGCGTTACCCGAAATCAGACGACATTCGCCCAGGTGGCCAACACCACCAACCAACGCGGTGTCGCTGGCGCGTTGGATGCTTATGTGGGAGATGACGAGGATGAGGCCGAGGCGCTGAACTACCAGATTCTCAATCTGGATCAGGCTTCCGCCCGTTCAGCGTTCGATAGCCTGTCGGGGGAAATCCACGCCAGTACCGTCAGTGCGATGCTTGAAGACTCCCGGTACGTGCGCGATGCCCTCAACGACCGCATGCGTCAACCGGGTTGCAGTGCTCAGGACGATCCGCGGCGCACGCTGGCCTCCAGCGAAAATCGTCTGAGCAGCGAAGGTTGCCAAGGGGAGATGGTGGGCTGGATGCGCGTTCTCGGTGGCTGGGGTGACATGGACGGCGACAGCAATGCGGCCAGGCTGGACCGCAACCTGTCCGGTTTCATGCTCGGCACCGACCGTCAGCTCGACGAACAATGGCGCGCCGGTGCGGCCGTGGGTTACACCCGCAGCGACCTGAGCGTGGACCAGCGTCGGTCCGATGCCTCGGTGAACACTACGCACCTGGCGGCGTACGTGAACTCGCAGTTCGATGCGGTGGCAGTGCGTCTGGGCGCGGCGTACAGCTGGCACAAGATCGAAACCAAACGGGACGTCAGTGTCGGCAGCTATAGCGATCGCCTGAAAGCCGATTACGACGCGCAGAGTGCCCAGGTGTTCGGTGAAGTCGGTTACGCCCTGGAAACTGCCGGTGTGGCGCTGGAACCTTTCGTCGGCCTGTCTTACGTCAACTATGACAGTGACACCGGCAAAGAGAAGGGGGGGGCCGCACGCCTGAAAACCGATGCCAGCCAGGACGTTACTTTCTCCACGGTCGGCCTGCGCGCCGGTAAGCGCATCACCTTGTCCAACGGCTCGCAGATCACCCCGCGCGCTGCACTGGGCTGGCGACATGCCTACGGCGATACCCAACCCAATGCCGACTTGACCTTCATTGACAGCGGCACTACGTTTACCACTCAGGGCGTACCGATTGCCAAGGACAGCGCACTGGTCGAGGCCGGTCTGGATTACCAGATCAGCCCCGCCGGCAAGCTGGGTATCGGTTACTCCGGCCAGTTGTCCCACGACAACAAGGACCACGCCATGACCATCAGTTTCAGCCTCGGTTTCTGATTTTGCCGAGGACTGACCGCCGCCCTTCAGGGCGGCTTTTTTTTGCTGCTACAGTTGGTTTTTTTGACGGAGCGTGACGGCCATGGACCTGCATCACCATCTGTTGCACCTCGAAGCACGGCTTCAGGGGCAGGCAACACGGGCTGACGCCCAGGCGCTCTCGCAACTGATTGCCGATGACTTTCTTGAATTCGGTGCCAGTGGTAATGCCTGGAGTAAAACGGACGTTGTCCAGCGTCTGCCTGACGAGCCGTTTACCGAACGCACCATCAGCGATTTTTCGGCCAGGCTCTTGTCTGAGTCCGTCGCACTGGTGACCTACCGCTCCCGGCGTGCGGCAGCCATCGGGCAGTCGGAACAGGTGTCTTTGCGCAGCTCGGTCTGGCGCAAGCAGAAGGAGCAATGGCAAATGGTCTTTCACCAAGGCACGCCACAATCGTAAAGCGCCCCCGGACACCGGGCGGCGATGAATGCCGACAGGCTCTGGCGCTCTGCTAGAATCGCCACCTTGACTTGACGAGGTGCACCCCATGAGCGAGCCGATTCGCCTGACCCAGTACAGCCACGGTGCCGGTTGCGGCTGCAAGATTTCCCCGCAGGTGCTGGAAGTGATTCTGGCCGGTAGCGGCGCGCAGAACCTGGACCCGAAACTCTGGGTCGGCAATGCCTCACGCGATGACGCGGCGGTGTATGCCATCGACGACGAACGCGGCGTGGTCTCGACCACCGATTTCTTCATGCCGATCGTCGATGATCCGTTCGATTTCGGCCGCATCGCGGCCACCAACGCAATCAGCGACATCTATGCCATGGGCGGCGATCCGCTGATGGCGATTGCGATTCTCGGCTGGCCGGTCAACGTGCTGGCGCCGGAGATTGCCCGGGAAGTGATTCGCGGCGGCCGTTCGGTGTGTGACGAGGCGGGCATCCCTCTGGCCGGCGGGCATTCGATTGACGCCCCCGAGCCGATCTTCGGCCTGGCGGTGACCGGCCTGGTGCAAAAGCGCCACATGAAACGCAATGACACCGCCACCGTCGGGTGCCTGTTGTACCTGACCAAACCCCTGGGCATCGGCATCCTCACGACGGCCGAGAAGAAAGGCAAACTGCGCGACAGCGACGTGGGCCTGGCCCGTGACTGGATGTGCACCCTGAACAAACCCGGCAGCCGTTTCGGCAAACTGGACGGGGTGACCGCCATGACCGACGTCACCGGGTTCGGTTTGTTGGGGCATCTGGTGGAAATGGCCGATGGCAGCGGCGTGACGGCGCGCATCCACTATGATCGCGTGCCGCGCTTGCCGGGCGTTGAGTATTACCTGGACCAGGGCTGCATTCCCGGCGGCACCTTGCGCAACTTTGACAGCTACGCCGACAAGCTCGGTCGCGTGCAGGAACTGCACAAACGGGTGTTGTGCGATCCACAGACCAGCGGCGGCTTGTTGATTGCCGTCACGCCGCAAGGCAACGAAGCGTTCCTGGCGATGGCCGCTGAACTGGGACTCAACCTGGCGCCGATCGGTGAACTGATCGAGCGACAGAGCAACGCGGTAGAGGTGATCTGATGCCTGTCGATATCACCGACTACCGCGACATTTTCCTCACCGACCGGCCGATGATGGACACCCGTGCGCCGATTGAATTCAGCAAGGGGTCGTTCCCTGGCGTGGTCAACCTGCCGCTGATGACCGATATCGAACGGGCTCGCGTCGGCACCTGCTACAAGCAGCAGGGGCAACAGGCGGCGATTGTGCTGGGGCACGAGTTGGTGTCGGGCGCCATCAAGGCTGAACGTATCCAGGCCTGGGCGGATTTTGCCCGGGCCAACCCCAGGGGCTATCTCTATTGTTTTCGCGGGGGCATGCGCTCGCAGATCGTCCAGCAATGGCTCAAGGATGAAGCCGGCATCGACTACCCTCGGGTCGGTGGTGGTTACAAGGCGATGCGTACCTTCCTGCTGGATACGGTCGATTCAGCCGTCGCGCAATGTGATTTCGTGTTGCTGGGCGGCATGACCGGCACCGGCAAGACCGAGGTGCTGACACGCTTGAGCAATGGCCTGGACCTGGAAGGTCACGCCAATCATCGTGGCTCCAGTTTTGGCAAACGGGCGACCGGCCAACCTTCCAACATTGATTTCGAAAACCGTCTGGCCGTTGACGTGCTGAAGAAGCGTGCCAAGGGTATCGAACACTTTGTGCTTGAGGACGAGAGCCGCATGGTCGGCAGTTGCGCCTTGCCGTTGCCGCTGTACCAAGGCATGCAACGCTATCCGATGGTCTGGCTCGAAGACAGTCTGGCTGGGCGCGTCGAGCGCATCCTGCGCGATTACGTGGTGGACCTGTGCGCCGAGTTCGTTGCGGTGCACGGTGATGAGGGCTTTGCACTGTTCGCCGAGCGCTTGCTGGCCAGTTTGAACAACATCAGCAAACGCCTGGGGGGCGAGCGTCACCAGCGTTTGTACGAGGTCATGGAGGCCGCGCTGGCCGAGCAGGCCCGCAGCGGTGTGGTGGACTTGCACCGAGACTGGATCGAAGGGCTATTGAGCGAGTACTACGACCCGATGTACGCCTTTCAGCGTGAGAAGAAAGGCGCCCGCATCGAATTCGCCGGGGAGCAGGCTGCCGTGCTCGAATACTTGCGTGAGCGCAGCAGCCAGCAGGGCTGAGGGTTAAAGCAGGGCGGCGGCGATCAGCCCGCTGATCACGCCGACCAGCATGGTCAGCAGGGCGACGGTCACCAGCACCCGGGTGTCGAAGTCCTTGCGCAGCATCAGCAGCGACGGCAGGCTGATGCTCGGCAGGGTCATCAGCAAGGCCACGGCCGGTGCGGTGCCCATGCCCAGCGCCATCATGGTCTGCACGATCGGGATTTCAGCGGCGGTGGGAATCACGAACAGTGTGCCGACGATGGCCAGTGGCACCAGCCACAACAGGCTGTTGGCCATGGCGCCATCAACGTGCGGGAACAGCCAGACCCGAGCCGCGCCCAGCACCAGTACCGCCAGTACGTAAATCGGGATGGTGCTCCAGAACAACTGCCACAAGGTGCGCGCCCAGCGAGTGAGGAACGGCTCGCTGTCGACCTTGCTGGCGGCGGTCACTGCGTCCAGCGCCGCCTCCGGCAGTTGTTCGGGGCGCGCGATGCGCTGGGCCACCAGCGACACCCCCAGCACCAGGACAACCCCGGCCACCAGGCGCAATGCGGTGAATCCCCAGCCGAGCACGAAGCCCATGAACACCAGTGTCGCGGGGTTGAGCACCGGGTTGCCGATCCAGAAGGCCAGCGCCGCGCCCACCGAGACGTTCTGTCGGCGCATGCCTGCCGCAACCGGCGCAGCACAGCAGGAACACATCATCCCTGGCAGGGCGAACAGCCCGCCGCGCAGGGTCGAGGCGAAACCGGCGCGACCGAACAGGCGCAACAGCCAGTCGCGGGGGATCAATACTTGCAGCAGCGAGCCGAGGATGACCGCCAGCACGGCGGCTTTCCAGATGGCCAGGAAGTACACCTTGGCGTAGGCCAGGGCGGCGGCCAGCGGGGCACTTTGTTCATCGTTGAGAATCGAGGCGCCAATGCTGTGATTGTCGGCGGCGACAAACGCCTTGAGGTAGTAGGGCGACCACTTGACGTAGTACAGGCCCACGCAGGCGACCAGCAGGAAGAGGGCGGGTTTCCACCAGAACGACCAGCCCCGTTGAGGGGCGGCGAAGGAATTGGGCATGGAGAGGTTCCGGACAGTCAGGACAGACGCCGCATCATACCCCAACCCCGTTTCATTCATGGCCTCGATGGTGTGTGGGCGCTAGTCACTCGTTTATGTCGGACATGTCTGCTGGCCGTTATCCAGCCCTTGCTTGTAGCTGTGGCTGAGCAGGGTGGCCTTGCCGTTGTGCCAGGTCAGCGTCAGCACATACAAGGTGTCGAAATCGCTGGATTTCCAGTCGTCGGTGATCGTGCGTTTTTCGCCGAGGGCTTCTTCGGCCACTTTGTTGATCAGTTCCGGCAGGTAACCGTGGGACCAGGCCGTGTAAATGATGGAGTTGTGGTACTTGTCGTGCATCAACTCGTCGGCCAGGGCACTGGTGTCGTTGGCTGAGAACTCAATGTTCACCGGCAGGCCGAGTTTGATGGCGCTGGGGCTGATGGTCATCAGGGGGCGAATGTAGCTGTAGGAATTGTCGAACTCGCCCTCTTCAACATTGCGTGTCGGGTTGGCGGCGAAGACGTAATTGGCCTTGCCGAACTTTTCCGGCAACAGTGTCGCCAGGTCGATGGCACGGTTCAGGCCCTGGCAGTTCAACTGGCCAAGGCCACCGGCAGGTTTCTCCGCGTGGCGCAGGAACACCAGGGTTTGCGTGCCGTCAGCCGGTTGGGCGCGGCTTTCGCTGGACTCCAGCGACAGGAGCAGGCCGCAGACCATCAGCAGCGACGGTACGAACACGTAGCTACGGTGCTTCAAGCGTTTGGCGAGGTTCAGCAGGTTGGTCATTGAATAGTCGATCTTCAGCACATTCGATTAAGGCTGACAAACCTTTGCACCGCGAGCGCCCTGCATCGGGTGGTTTTCCCTGTCATTGAAACTGTCCGTCTGCCCAAAGGGCATTGCTCAGAGTCCCGTGGTGCACTTTGGTTCGATAAGGGCCAGTGCGTGGCACTTTATCTGCTGTGGTGTCAGGGCTGGGCGCAAGGTTAACCACAGGATGTTTCGGATTTAAGAATCCTGTGCCAGCGCAGTGCTTATAATCACGGCGCCCGAACGCCTGGCGCCCACAGTGGCCATGGCCATAGCTCACCCCTTGAATTGTCACCGGATGTTGACCATGACCGATCTTCGCGACTTCCCGATCACCCGCAAATGGCCTGCGCAGTTCCCTGAGTGGCTGCAGCTCTACTCCTTGCCGACCCCCAACGGTGTCAAGGTTTCGATCATGCTTGAAGAGACCGGCCTGCCCTACGAGGCGCACCGGGTTGGCTTCGAGACTCAGGATCAGTTCTCGCCCGAGTTTCTCTCGCTCAACCCCAACAACAAGATTCCGGCGATCATTGATCCTCATGGCCCGAACGATCAGCCGTTGGCGCTGTTTGAGTCCGGCGCGATCCTGATTTACCTGGCAGACAAGACCGGCCAGTTACTGGCCCAGGAATCGGCGGCACGCTACGAGACGATTCAGTGGCTGATGTTCCAGATGGGCGGTATTGGCCCGATGTTTGGTCAGTTGGGTTTCTTCAATAAATTTGCCGGCAAGGACTTTGAGGACAAACGCCCCCGCGACCGTTATGTCGATGAGAGCAAACGACTGTTGGGCGTGCTGGACACTCGTTTGCAAGGGCGCAACTGGATCATGGGCGAGCGCTACACCATTGCCGATATCGCGATCTTCCCCTGGGTGCGCAACCTGATCGGTTTTTACGAAGCGGGGGATCTGGTGGGGATCAACGATTTCCCTGATGTGCTGCGTGTGCTGGAGCGTTTCCTTGTGCGGCCAGCGGTGATTCGGGGGCTGGACATTCCCAGGTAGCACCTGAAGATTGTATATCGGGCAGGGCCGTGGGAGGCTTGGCGCCTTTGATTGAGCCAGGCAGGGAGTGGGGCGGTGAGTCGATTCGAATTTAAACAAGTGGACGTGTTCAGCCGCGTTCCGCTCAAGGGCAATCCGTTGGCGGTTGTGCTTGGTGCAGACGCGTTGAGCGATGAACGCATGGCCGCGTTCGCGGCATGGACCAACTTGAGTGAGACCACGTTCGTGCTGGAGCCGCGAGATCCGCGAGCCGATTACCGGGTTCGAATCTTCACCACCCTGGAGGAACTGCCGTTCGCCGGTCATCCGACCCTGGGCAGTTGTCATGCCTGGCTGGAGGCCGGCGGTATACCCAGGGGGGAGGAGATCATTCAGGAGTGCGGGGTGGGTCTGGTGCGTATCCGTCGCCGGGACGGCGAACTGGCGTTCCTCGCGCCGCCCTTGCTCAAGTCTGGTCCGGTGGACGCAGCGTTGGTGGAGCGCGTGCGTCTGGGGTTGGGACTGGAACACGGGGCCATCCTGCGGGAGCAATGGGTCGATAATGGCGCTGGCTGGCTGGCGGTCATGCTGGCCGACCGGGCGCAGGTGCTGGCGTTGCAACCTGATCACTCGCAGATGCTGGGGTTGGCGGTTGGCGTGATCGCACCGTGGGATGCCGAGCGCGACGGCGATGCCGCGCAGTTCGAAGTGCGGGCGTTCATTTCTGGCGACGGCATGCCCGAAGACCCGGCCACCGGCAGCCTCAACGCCGGGATTGCGCAATGGCTATTGAGTGAAGGGCTCGCGCCTGCGTCTTACGTGGTGAGCCAGGGCCTGAGCATGGGGCGCGCCGGGCGCATCCAGGTTGAACACGTGGGCGATGAGATCTGGATCGGTGGTTCGACGGTGACCTGCATCGAAGGCACCTTGAATCTGTAAAGGGTGGCCCGGTTTGAGCGTATCTGCCCGGGCCAACGGCTCAGCGGTTACTCACGGCCAGTTTGATGCCAAAGCCGATCAGCGCGAGGCTCGCCACCCGCGACGCCAGTTTTCGGGCCAGCGGCAGGGTTTTCAAACGGTTGGCGGCGAGGTTGCCGACCAGCACCAGCGCGCCCTGGTAGAGGAGGCTGATGAGCGAGACGTGAACCATCATCGCCACCAGGGCTGCGTTCGATGAGTCCGCGTGCAGAAACAGCGGGAAAAAGGCCACGAAGAACAGGATCACTTTCGGGTTGGTCAGGCTCACGAACAGTGCGTTGCGAAAGTAGCGTCGCGCCGAGCGTTTCGGCTCCAGGGACGCGTCGCCCCGGGCCGCGGACGACCGGAGCATCTGCAACCCCATCCAGCACAGATAGGCTGCGCCAAACCATTGCAGGGCCTGAAACAGTACAGGGTTGGCGTTCATGACCGCGGCCAGGCCTGCGACAGCGGCAATCATGTACGTGGCATCCCCCAGCAACGTTCCGAAGACTGCCGCGAAGCCTGCACCAACGCCGTTTCTGGCAGTGGCATTAAGGATGGCGAACGTGCCGGGGCCGGGCATCAACTGAAAGATCACAATCGCGGCGATAAAGCTGCCGTAGTTTTGAATGTCGAACATGCGGGTTCACTCCTGATCCTTGGGGGACTCATCGCCGGTTGCGCCACGCGCGCCTTCCACGGCCAACCCTACAACGCGGCTTGAAGGCCGGCAACTGCACCAGGCATGAGGCGCAAACAGGGTGTTCGATTATTGCAGTCGCTGTAATAAACTGTTCCACAACCTGCGTTTGTGTCGCTGTCGGCCGAAGGCATAAGCTTGCAGCCTTCTGCGATTTTCATCTCGTCCATGCCTTTGGACTTTTTCAGGAAACCCCATGTCCAGTCAGTTCCCCGAAGCACGTCCACGCCGTCTGCGCCGCTCGCCTGCACTGCGCAGCCTGTTCCAGGAAACCGAGTTCAGCCTTAATGATCTGGTGTTGCCGATCTTCGTCGAAGAAGAAATCGACGACTTCGTGCCTATCACCAGCATGCCTGGCGTGATGCGTATTCCGGAGTCGAAGCTGGCCGGTGAAATCGAGCGTTATGCCCGCGCCGGTATCAAATCGGTGATGACCTTCGGCGTTTCCCATCACCTGGACGGCACGGGCAGCGACACCTGGAACGAACGGGGCCTGGTCTCGCGCATGGCCGGGATCTGCAAGGATGCGGTGCCGGAAATGATCGTGATGTCCGACACCTGCTTCTGCGAATACACCGACCACGGCCACTGCGGCGTGTTTCACGGTGGCGAAGTCGACAACGACCAGACGCTGATCAACCTGGGCAAGCAAGCCGTCGCGGCCGCCCGTGCCGGGGCGGATGTGATTGCACCGTCGGCGGCCATGGACGGGCAGGTCCAGGCCATTCGCCGGGCGCTCGACGAGGCCGGTTTCACTCAGACGTCGATCGTGGCCTACTCGACCAAATTCGCCTCGGCGCTTTACGGTCCGTTCCGCGAAGCGGGCGGCAGCGCCCTCAAGGGTGATCGCAAAAGCTATCAGATGAACCCGATGAATCGCCGCGAAGCCGTGCGCGAGTCGTTGCTTGACGAGCAGGAAGGTGCCGATGCCTTGATGGTCAAACCGGCCGGTGCCTACCTGGACATCATTCGCGATATCCGCGAAGCCTCACGCTTGCCGTTGTCGGCGTATCAGGTCAGCGGTGAGTACGCGATGATCAAGTTTGCCGCCCAAGCGGGTGCTATCGACGAAGACCGCGTGGTGCGTGAAAGCCTGGGGGCGATCAAGCGCGCCGGGGCAGACCTGATCTTCACCTACTTTGCGATGGACCTGGCCTTGAGCGGGATCTGAACGCCTGTGCAGGTTTAACTGAAGTCCAGCGTCATCCGGCGATCCTTGAAGTAGCGCTCGATGACTTTCGGGTCCGCCGACAAGTCCGCCAGCGCCACGTAAGTGTCAGGCCTGAGCAGGTAGAACCCGTTGCGTGCGAGCCCGGCCGCTTCAAAGGCCGGGTCCCAGTCGAACACGTGCAAGGCCAGGCCCTGTTCGGCGCACCAGCGGTGCATTTCGTCGCTGGTGTCGCCGTACACGTGCACCTGCCAATTCATGCTCGACAGGGTGTCGAAATTGTCCACGCCCGGTGCCTGTGCCCAGGGCAGCCGGTCTCCGCCATGGACATGCCCCTCATTGCCCGCGCTCAGGGCTGACCCGCGGTAGTTCAGGGTGATTTGCGACACGGTGCGAAAGAGAAATTCGCGGGCCGGTTCCAGCGCGGCGATTTTCGGGATCAGCAACGGTGCCAGCCGTGTGCGCAGTAAATCGGCCATATGCCCTTCGGCGGTGACGAAGCTGAAAACCCGGTCGGTGGTTGCCACCAGTCGTCGGGCAAAACCGATGCGTTCGGCTTCGTAGGTGTCGAGCAGGTCGTCCGAGGCCTTGCCGGCCAGGACGGCGGCCAGTTTCCAGGCCAGGTTGATCGCGTCGCCAATCCCGGTGTTCATGCCTTGGCCACCCGCAGGGCTGTGGACATGGGCCGCATCCCCGAGCACAAACACCCGGTCACGCCGAAAATGCTCCGCTACGCGGTGATGAACCCGGTAAGTCGAAAACCAGTTCACCTGATTAACCTGCACCTTGAGGTGGTCGATGGCGCGGCGGCTGACGTCCTCGAACTGCAATAATTCCAAGTGTTCGGTGCGTTCGTCGCGCACGGTGCCGATCAGGCGGGCATGGCCTTCACCAGCCAACGGGAACACCGCGAGAAAGTCTGCTTCATCAAGGTCTGCGTGCAGTTCGCCGTTGATCGCCGGGCCCGAGGCGTTCACATCGGCCACATAGAACACTTGCTGGTAAGTGCCTCCGGGAAAGTCCAGCCGCAAGGTTTTGCGCACAATGGAGCGTGCGCCGTCGCAACCGGCGAGGTAGCTGGCCTTGCAGGTTTCGTCCCGGCCCTGCGCGTTGCGCAGGTGGGCCGTGATGCAGTTGTCATGTTCGTAGAACAAGGTTAATTCAGTGGTGCGTTCCACGGCGACGCCGAACTGCTCAAGCCGCTCGATCAGCAGTTGCTCGTGTTGGTCCTGCGGGAATATTTCGAGGAAAGAGTAGGGCGTCAGGCCCTTGCCGATCTGTTCGAAGGACAGGCGCGCCGCCGGGGCACCCTTGACCCACAGGTTGACTGCCGGCACTTTGTGACCGTTTTGCACTACCGTCTGGCTGAGGTCCAGTTGCCGATACAGCTCCAGGGTCCGTGCCTGGACGGCCAGCGCCCGGGACGTGGTGCCGGGCTCGGCGGTCTTGTCGATGATGCGCACCTTGACCCCAAGCTTGCTCAGCCACAGTGCCAACACCAAGCCGGTCGGGCCGGCACCCACGATCAGCACATCGCAGTGGTTCATGGCGCGTTCCTCTTTCAGACGTGCACCGAGTGCGCGTGCTGTTCTATTGATTGAAGGACATCAGCGCAGGCTTTTCCAGCGTTCAGCCTGAGCGCGTTGAACAGCCTTGCGTCAGCACGGTCGATATCCGCGGCGACCCGCTTCGGGGTATCGTCTGGCCAGCGTGGGGAGCGAGCGAGGGAACATGCGCACACATCGAAAAATCTTGGCGTTCGCGGCGTTGCTGGCGCTGGCCGGTTGCGGGACGCAGCGTGGCCGAGAGGCGCCCGAGGTTAACCCGGCACAGGTCAAGGCTCAGATTGTCCGGCTGTTGCCGGCCAAAACCGTTGACCGCGAAGGCTGGGCGAACGACATCTACACCGCGTTTGCCACACAGGGCCTTGATGCCAATACCCGGAACCTGTGCGCGGTGCTGGCGGTAACCGAGCAGGAGTCGACGTTCCAGGCCGATCCGTCCGTGCCGGGGCTGGGCAAGATCGCTCGCGATGAAATCGACCGGCGCGCCGCCAAGGTGTACATCCCCAGTGTGTTGGTGAGCGGCGCGTTGCAGGTGCGATCGTCCAACGGTAAAAGCTACAGCGACCGACTGAACAGCGCGCGCAGTGAAAAGGAACTCAGCGCCATCTTCGATGACTTCATCAACCGGGTGCCGATGGGCCAGACAGTGTTCGGTGGCTTCAACCCGGTGCATACCGGCGGGCCGATGCAGGTCAGCATCGCCTTCGCCGAAAAGCAGGCACGCGGTTATCCCTACCCGGTGGACGGTACGATCCGGAACGAAGTGTTCAGTCGGCGCGGGGGGATGTATTTCGGAATCGCCCACCTGCTGGGGTATCCGGTGAGTTACACCCAGCCGTTGTACCGTTTCGCTGACTTCAACGCCGGTTGGTACGCCAGCCGCAATGCGGCGTTCCAGAGTGCGCTCAGTCGTGCGTCGGGTCGCCCTTTGGCGCTGGACGGCGACCTGATCCGCTACGACTCGATCATGCCCGGTACCACGGAGTTGGCGGTGCGCACGCTGGGGCAGTCACTGGGCATGCGCAACACGACCATTCGGGACCAGTTGGCGTTGGGCAATAGCCTGGCGTTTGAAGACACCACGCTCTATCAGTGGGTGTTCGAACTGGCCGAAAAGAAACAGGGCAAAGCGCTGCCCCGGGCGATTCTGCCGGGGATCGTGCTGCAAAGTCCGAAAATCACCCGTCAGCTCACCACGGCCTGGTTTGCCAAACGGGTCGATGAACGTTATCAGCGTTGCCTGACGCGGGCGTCAGGCAACTGAGGGTCAGGCCGTGGTCGGCCGCTCCCGCTCCACGTGTCGGACGTAGTGCTCGGGCGTGCCGCCGTTGAGGGGTTTGATCATCATGATCAGGGTATTGAGGCGCTTGCCCATTTCGACGCCGTCGCGGCGCCGGATTTCCGAGAACCCCTGGCGCTGCCAGAAGCGTTCGGCCGGCACGTTGCCGTGGACCACCGCCAGGCGCAACCACTGGGCACCATTGGCCAGCGTCCAGTCCTGAAGATCCTGATAAAACGCCTGAGCATCGCCCGTCCCATGACGTCCGGGCGCCACCATGAACAGGCCCAGTTGCCAGACCGCAGGCTCCATCAGGTCGCTGACCAGTTGCGCGACGGCCACCAACACGCCATCGCGGTCCTCAAACCCCAGCGTCCACTTCTGGCTGAAGGTAAAACCGGGCGGCAGTTCGTGGAGCAGCTCGTTGCGGGCCTCATCCGGTGTGGCGGGCTCTGCGTGAATCGTCAGGAAATACCCAGGGCTTTCGTCGAAGAAACGCTGCAGGCGTTTCTCGTCGTCGCTGCCCAGCTCAACAACGCGAATATCCGGGCGCGAAGATGACGGTAGGTTCATGTAAACGTCTCCATGACAAACAGGGCCGGTCTCAGGCGCGCCGGCGGATGAATTTGCGCCACAGCCAGACCCACAGCATCACCAGCGGGAAGGCCAGGACAATGAACGGGAATGCGTAGCTGAATTTTTCCAGGGCATCGACCACGCCTGCGGTGAAGTTATCCAGCATGTTGCTGAAGGCCCTGCCCAGGTGCGAGGAACGGTTGCTGCCGCCCGTGGGTGCAAAATTCAGGGTCACCCGGTTGGTGTCCAGACGCATCTGTTGGCCCGCCGAGACCTGAGCCAGGGCCTGCAAGTCGTTTTCGATGCCGGCCTGCTCCTTGCTCAAGGCAATCAGGTCACCGACGCTGATGTCGGTGCGTGTCGCCAGAGTGTCGAGGCGTTGTTGCTGCGCCTTCAGGCGTTCGGTGCGCCGACGCACGTCGTCCACGGCATCGGCCAGGTCTTCGGCGCTGGTGACCCGTTGGCCCAGCTCACCGCCTTCGGCGGCCATCGACACCAGCGGTTCAACGCCGCTCGGGGCGATGCGCACGGTGATTTCGGCACGGTCTGCGCGTTGTTCGATGCGCAGCACGTTGCAGGCACCGAAACGCGCGTTTTCGCAGGCTTCTCGGGTGGCGGTCAGGCGCGGTTCGATCAGCGCCTGGGGCAGTTTCAGGTCCAGTTCGTGTTCGTAGGCCAGTTGTGCACCGCCAGTGCTTTTTACACCGTTGACGGTCACCGCAGAGGAAGGATGTTGGCTGGGCGAGCAGGCGCTCAAGGCCATGCCGGCCAGCAGAATCAGTGCACTGGCGCGTAGCGGTGTGGGGTTGCCATCCTGTTGGCGCATCAGGGTTCCTTAACAATCGTCGATAGGTGCCGGTCGGGCCGGGGGCGGAACTGTATCGGGATTGTTCACCACAAATCCAGTCGTTCAGGTGGAAGGGCATGTGCTGCGGTGGGTGGTGGCTGCCTGGAGGATCAGCGCCACGAGTTGTTTGAGGTTGTGCTGATGGGCCGCGACCAGATCGTCAATGGTTGCCCCGGACGGCGTTTGCAGGGTGCTGCGGCAGGTCAGCGAGGTGGCGCTATCGCTGCTGCGCAGGCGCCATTGGGTGTCCAGCAGTGCGTACTGACCGGGGACCGTGTCGAAGCGCTGCACGTCCACCCGCAACAGGACTTTTGCGCCGGAGGAGGTGCTGGCCAACTGATCGACCAGCGCGCTGCGCAGTTCTTCGCCGAGGCTGGCGCCCCACCACTGGGTTTCGAGGATGGCCAGGCCGCTGTTGCCCTGGCGGACCACGATCTGCGGCCGGTCGACCTGCGGTGGCACGCTGACGCTTTCAATCTGGATCTGGGCACTGGCGTTGCGCGCCGCGCCGCCCGGTTGTGCCGGGGTCAGGGTGTGGTACTGAATCGGGTCGCTGCGGCAGGCGCCCAGCAGCAACAGTAAGCCGATCACGGGGATTTTCAGCGACAAAGCCATGGCACGATCTCCTGTGATCAATTGCGCGCAGACGGTTGCAGGTCCTGCGCCGACGCGTCTTTGGGACGGCCGCGCAGCAGCGATTCGGGGTGCCGGCTCAGGTAGTCGGACAGCTCACGCAACGAGCGCGACATGCGGCCGAGTTCGTCCAGGGTCTTGGTCAATTGTTCACGTTGCGGCGAGTCTTCGGCCAGGGTCGAACTGGCGGATTGCAGGGTCTTGCTCACGTCCTGCAAGGTGGTTTGCACGCCGGGCAGGGTCTGGGCGTTGAACTGCTTCAGGCCTTTGCGCATTTCCGTGAGATTGCCGTCGAGGTTGTTGGCGATTTGTTCGATGGGCAGTTTGTTGATTTTTTCGATCATGGCCTGGAACTGCTCTTGCAACTGCTCGAGGCTGGCCGGGATGGTCGGGATGCTCATCGGGCGTGCGGTGGGGTCAAAGGCCACTTTTTCAGCTTTCGGGAAGAAGTCCAGGGCGATGTACAACTGGCCCGTCAACAGGTTGCCGCTGCGAGCCTGAGCACGCAGGCCATTACCCACAAACGTGGACATCAGGCGGCCGATGGCCTGTTCGTCATCGGGGTTGTGTTCCAGCACCTTGAGCATCTTGGTGTGCGCCCGGCCCAGGCGCTGCGGGTAAATCACGATGCCGACGTTGACCGGGAAGCTGCGCCGCTGTTCATCGAAGTCCAGGTTCACCGCGACCACTTTGCCGATTTCCACGCCGAGAAACTCGACGGGGGCGTCGACCTTGAGCCCGCGCAATGCCTGATCGAAGCGCAGCGTCAGGAATTGCGCCTTGCCATTGGGCGGGGCGAGGGCGCTCTGCTGGTCGGCGAACAGGTCAAAGGCCTTGTCTTCTACAGCGGACTGATCGTTGGGGGGGTAGTCCGGCGCCCGGAAGGCTATGCCCCCGAGCAGCAAGGCCGAGAGTGACTCGGTGCGCACCGAGACGCCGTTGGCGCCCACGTCGAAATCGATGCCGCTGGCGTTCCAGAATCGGGTGTTGTCGGTCACGAAGGTGTCGTTGGGCGCGTGCACGAAGATTTCGATGTTCACCCCTTTGCCGTCGGCATCCAAGGCATAAGACACCACCTGGCCTACCGGGATTTTGCGGTAATAGACCGGCGAGCCGATGTCCAGCGAACCGAGGTCCTGGGTATGCAGGGTGAAGCGCTTGCCCGGTTCGCCGTAGGTGATCGCCGGGGGGATTTCCAGCCCGGTGAAGGTCTTGGCGCGGTCATCGTCTTGCCCTGCGTCGGCACCGATGAAGTCGCCGGACAACAACGTGTCGATGCCCGATACCCCGCCTGCGCCGATCCGTGGGCGCACGACCCAGAATTTTGAGTCCTTGCGGGTGAAGGATTCCGCCTGCTTGGCGAGTTTTATCGTCGCGTTGACGCTTCTTTGGTCACCGCTCAGCTCCACGTCGGAGACTTGCCCGATCACCACGTTGCGGTATTTCACCTCGGTCTTGTTGGCCGTCAGGCCCTGGCCGGTCTTGAAGTTGATGGTGATGGTCGGGCCCTGTTGCAGCCAGTTGTGTACCACCAGCGACACCCCCACCAGTACCGCAACGATTGGTACCACCCAGACCAGCGAAATGCTCCAGCGACGGGTCTTGATGGCGGCCTGGCCGGGCAATGGTTGCCCCTCAGTGGCGTGCGACTTCATCCATGACCTCCTCGGATGGTGGGTTTTCCCAGATCAGGCGCGGGTCGTAACTCATGGCCGACAGCATGGTGAACACCACCACCAGGCCGAAGAACAGAATTCCCGGACGCGGTTCGATGTCACCCAGCGCCTGGAATTTCACCAGTGCTGCCACCAGGGCCACGACCAGCACGTCGAGCATCGACCAGTAACCAATGAGTTCGACGAATCGGTAGAGCTTCGAACGCTCGCGGCGCGCCCAGAGGCTGCGGCGTTGGGCGGTGACCAGCAGCAGCGTGAGGGCGACAAACTTGACGCCCGGCACCGCGATGCTGGCAATGAAGATGATCAGGGCAATGTCCCACGCGCCGTGTTCCCAGAACTCCAGCACACCGCTGATGATGGTGCTGTCGGAACCGTTGCCGAGCATGGTGGTGTTCATTACCGGCAGCAGATTGGCCGGTATGTAGAACACCAGCGCTGCCAGCATGTACGCCCAGGTGCGGGTCATGGAATTGATTTTGCGCGGATGCAACGGCGCGTCGCAGCGGTCGCAGGTGTCGGCGCGGTTGGAAATGTCGCAGGCTTTCCCGCAGCTGTGGCACAGGCAAAGCTTGAGCTCGCAGGCCAGCGGCGGGGTATTCACAGGGTGTCCCACAGGTCGCGTACATCGCGACCGGCAATGCGGATCAACAGCAGGCTCAGCACCGCGAGGGCGAACAGGCCGATGCCCGGCAGCACGTCGAGCAGGCCGGCGAGCTTGAACACCGCGACCATCGCTCCCAGCAAGCACACCTCGAGCATGCTCCAGGGCCTGAGGGTTTCCAGCCAGCGCATGCACACCTTGAACGCTGGCGAGCGCCGGTTGGCCAAGGCAAAGCCCAGCACCCAGATCAACAGCAACAGTTGGAAAACCGGCGCGATAATGATGGAAATGGCCGCGACCAGCGCGATAAAGGTGATCGGCCCCTGGCTGAGCGCCAGTACCGAGTCCCAGAGGGTGGCGCTGTTCTTCATGCCTTTGAGGCTGATGCTCATGACCGGGTAGAAATTGGCAAAGATCCACAGCACCGTGGCGGTCAGGCTCAGGGCCAGGCGCTGTTCGACCGTCAGGCCGTTGTAGCGTTGCAGGACCGCGCCGCAGCGCAGGCACAGGGATTTTTGGTGTTTGGCGAGCGTGGCTTTTTCATACACGCAATCGCAGTGCTCGCAGATGATCAACTGCTCGGTGTTCATCATGAGTCGCGCTCGGCAGCAGGGCAGGAAAAGGCAATGGACTCCCTCAATATAGAAGTGCATGGCGATAGAGCAAATCCTGCGCGTGCGATAGCGCTCGTCGCTGCAACCCGGCCGTGTACGGGCGGCCGGGTTGCACGTTGCAGCGGGCGGGTTATTCGCCGCGGATGTACTGCTCTAACTGCCGAATCAGCTCGGCCTGTTCGGCAATGGCTTCCTTGACCAGGTCGCCGATGGACAGCAACCCCAGCAATTGGCCGTTCTCCACCACCGGCAAGTGACGCAGGTGCTTGTCAGTCATGATGCCCATGCAGGTCTCGACGGTTTGGTGCGAGTCCACGGTGATCACGGGCGAGTTCATGATTTCCTTGACCGGTGTACCGACCGAAGACCGACCCTTGAGGACCAGTTTGCGTGCGTAGTCACGTTCACTGATCACGCCCACGATCTCGCCATTTTCAACGACGGGCAGGGCGCCGACGTTTTTCTCGGCCATTTTCATCAGTGCTTCGAGCACCATCTGATCAGGTTTGATGGTGTGAACCTGCTGGTTCTGGCTGGCCTTTAATTTCAGCAGTTGCGCAACGGTCTTCATGAGGCCTCTCCACTCTTTTTATCGGGGCAGCCGCAAGCTGCCCGGTCGGTTCTTACAGCATCGTAGACGTACGCTCGTCGGGCAAGGTCCAAAGCGGCACATATAGGGTGGAAAAGCGTCATGGGTGGAGGTTTTTTCAGCGATAACGGTCAATCCGCACCGTGCACAGGATGCAGCGGGCTATCGACGTCGAGGGCGAGTAGAATTGCCGGCTGAAACGGGCATGTGAGGTTGCAGTGGTGGATTTACAGCAAGGGTTCGTCTTGACCCGGCACTGGCGCGACACGCCCGCCGGGACGCAGGTCGAGTTCTGGCTGGCGACGGATGCCGGCCCGCGGTGTGTCCGGTTGCCGCCCCAGCCGTCTGTGGCATTTATGGTGGCGGCGCAGCGTGAGCAGGCCGAACCGTTGTTGCGTGACGAGCGCGGGGTCGAGCTGCGCCCGCTGGCCTTGCTGGACTTTCACCATCGCCCGGTGCTGGGGTTGTATTGCCAGCAGCACCGCCAGTTGATGCACCTGGACAACGTCTTGCGCCGGGCCGGCGTGGATGTCTACGAAGCCGACATCCGACCACCGGAACGCTACCTGATGGAGCGTTTCATCACCGCCCCGGTGTCGTTCAGCGGTACACCGGCCGGCGACGTGCTGTTAGTCGACGCGCAGATGAAACCGGCACCGGACTATCGACCGCAGCTCAAGCTGTGTTCGCTGGACATCGAAACCACCGCGCAGGGCGAGTTGTACTCCATCGCGCTCGAAGGCTGTGGCCAACGGCAGGTGTACATGCTCGGGCCGCCGAACGGCGACGACAGCGCCGTGGATTTCGCGCTCGAATACTGTGACTCCCGAACCCTGCTGCTGAAAAAACTCAACGACTGGCTGGCCCGCCACGACCCCGACGCGATCATCGGCTGGAACCTGGTGCAGTTCGACCTGCGCGTGCTGCATGAACACGCCCGTCGCCTGGCGGTGCCGCTGCGTTTGGGGCGCGGTGGCGAGGAAATGCAGTGGCGCGAACATGGCTCGGGCAATAACCACTACTTCGCGGCGGCTGCCGGCCGGTTGATCATCGACGGCATTGAGGCGCTCCGCTCGGCGACCTGGAGTTTCCCTTCGTTCAGCCTGGAGAACGTCGCCCAAACGTTGCTGGGTGAAGGCAAGTCGATTGATAACCCGTACCAGCGCATGGACGAAATCAACCGCATGTTCGCCGAGGACAAACCGGCTCTGGCGCGCTACAACCTCAAGGACTGCGAACTGGTGACGCGGATCTTCGCCAAGACCCAGTTACTGACCTTTTTGCTGGAGCGCGCGAGCGTCACAGGCCTGCCGGCCGACCGCAGCGGCGGCTCGGTCGCGGCGTTCACCCATCTCTACCTGCCGCTGATGCACCGCCAGGGTTTTGTGGCGCCGAACCTTGGCGAACGGCCGCCAGAAGCCAGCCCCGGCGGGTTCGTCATGGACTCGCAACCGGGGCTCTATGAGTCGGTGCTGGTGCTCGATTACAAGAGCCTGTACCCCTCGATCATCCGTACCTTTCTGATTGACCCTGTGGGGCTGATCGAAGGCCTGCGCCATCCCGATGACCAGGCCTCGGTGCCGGGTTTTCGTGGGGCGCGTTTTTCCCGTTCGCGCCACTGCCTGCCGGCCATTGTGGCGCGGGTCGCCGAAGGGCGCGAAACCGCCAAGCGCGAGCACAATGCGCCGTTGTCCCAGGCACTGAAAATCATCATGAACGCCTTCTACGGTGTGCTCGGCTCCAGCGGCTGCCGCTTTTTCGACACGCGCCTGGCGTCGTCGATCACCTTGCGCGGGCATGAAATCATGCTCAAGACCCGCAAACTGATCGAAGCCCAGGGCCACACGGTGATCTATGGCGACACCGATTCCACCTTCGTCTGGCTGCGCCGGGCCCACGGCCAGCAGGAAGCGGCGCAGATCGGCCAGGCGCTGGTCGCGCACGTCAACCAATGGTGGCGCAGCCATTTGCGGGACGAGTTCGGGCTGGACAGTGCCCTGGAGTTGCAGTTCGAAACACACTTCAAGCGCTTTCTGATGCCGACCATTCGTGGCGCCGAGGAGGGCAGCAAAAAGCGCTACGCGGGCCTGGTCACCCGGCCCGACGGTACTGACGAGATGGTCTACAAGGGCCTGGAAACCGTGCGCACCGATTGGTCGCCGCTGGCCCGGCAGTTCCAGCAGGAACTCTACTTGCTCATTTTTCACCGCCAGCCCTATCAGGACTATGTCCGCGATTACGTGCGCCGGACCCTGGCCGGCGAGTTCGATGAGCGATTGATTTACCGCAAGCGCCTGCGCCGGCCACTCGATGAGTACCAGCGCAACGTGCCGCCCCACGTGCGGGCAGCGCGGGCCGCAGACGACTACAACGACCGCCAGGGGCGGCCCCGGCAGTACCAGAGCGGTGGCTGGATCAGTTATGTCATGAGCGTTGCCGGGCCCGAGCCACTGGAAATCCGCCAGGCAGCCATCGACTATGACCATTACGTCACCCGGCAACTGCAACCGGTGGCCGACGCCATTCTGCCGTTCGTCAATGATGACTTCACCACGTTGATCGGCGGGCAGCTGGGGTTGTTCTAGGGTATTGAAGGCGTGCTCGCCGGGCACACGCGATTACGCCCGTTTTGCTTGGCGCGGTACAGCGCGCGGTCGGCGGCTTCGATCAGCGGGCTCGCCACCATCACATCAGGGTTGAACGAACCCAGGGTCGCGACGCCAATGCTGACGGTGACGTGCCCGGCCTCGCAGCGCGCGTGGGCCAATCCCGCTTCCACGACATGGTGGCGCAGGCGTTCGGCAATGTGCCGTGCAGCGTCGGCGCAGGTGTTGGGCAAGACCACCGAAAACTCTTCGCCGCCATAGCGGCACACGGTATCGCCGGGACGCATCAGGCTGGCCCGAAAGACCTGGGCGAGGCGGCGCAGGCAGTCATCGCCGGCCTGGTGCCCGTAGTGGTCGTTGTAGGCCTTGAACTGGTCGACATCGAGCATCAACAGCGAGAGTGGACGCTGCTCGCGGTTTGCCAGCGCAATCTGTGTGAGCAGCAGCTCATCGAAACGACGGCGGTTGGGCAGGCCGGTGAGGTAGTCGTTTTCCGCCAGTTCACTGAGCCGGGCATTGACGGCGGCCAACTGCTCGTAACTGCGTGCGAGGGCTTCACGCATGCGCTGCTGTTCGCTGACATCGGTCAGCGCGATGGTCATGCCAATGACGTGAGCATTGGGATCGCGCACGCTTTTGACCGTCAACAGGTAGCTGTGGTCGTTGCGCTCCAGATAGCTTTGCGCAACCGTGCGACCTAACTCCATCTGCGTGAACGCCTGGGGAATGTCCGCCGTGGCAATGGGCAGAAAGTCCTGGGCGTTGCGGCCCGGCAGCCAATTGGCGTCGACCCCGAGCAACTCGGCCAGGGCATGGTTGGCATTGACGAACAACCCCGCCCGGTCGATCAACCCCAGTGCAATCGGCGCAGCGGCGTACAGCGCTTCAAGCTGAACGACGCGCGTGCTCAAGGGGCCAATGGACGGCGAGATGTCCCGGTCGATGCCGCGATAACCTTTGAACACGCCGTTTTCGAACACCGGCACGCCACTGGTTTCCAGCAGCACCAGCGTGCCGTCGGCGCGCACGTTGCGATTGATCAGGCCACTGAAGGGTTTTTGCTGCGCAACAATCGCGGAAAACGTCTCGGCCAGGCGTACGGCTTCCTCCGTTGGCATCAGGTCGAAGGGTGTGCGGCCAAGCACTTGTTCGGGGGTGTACCCGAGTAACTGCCGAATGTGTTCAGAACAAAAGGTATAGCGACCCTGGGTGTCTACCTCCCACAACCAATCGGAGTTGTGCGCAATCATCTCGCGCAATTGCTGGATTTCGAGCTGGTGCGGGTTGGTCTGGTCGGTCATGGATGTCTTCGAGCGAAGGATTGCAGCCGGACGGCCGCACGGGACTGAGCTTAATCGAGGGTTCCGGAACCAGCAATGTGCGCTGTGCAGAGGACGATGTGTCTTCAACAGGGCTGGGGTATTTGCCTCGGATCGGGTGTTTTTGCAGGTGGATTGCGGTTTACTGTTATGCCTAAATAGAATAACTAGATATTTATTTATTCCTTTGTTAATGGTTTTTCTGGGTGCATGTTAGGGGCCTGCCCAGCGATCACGATGGGTTCACCCAGACAGGAAGCCTCGCCATGACCATCAAAGCAATCAACGTTCGCAACCAGTTCAGAGGCGTCGTCAAGGAAATCGTCGAAGGTTCGGTGGTGTCCGAAGTCGATGTGCAAACCGCGTCGGGCATCGTCACCTCGGTGATTACCACGCGCTCCATTCGAGACCTGGAACTGGTGGTCGGCAGCGAAGTCATTGCCTTCGTCAAATCCACCGAGGTGTCGATTGCCAAGCTCTGAGCCACGCACGTTCAAGGCCCTGGTATCCAGGGCCCGGTCAGCTCCAGCAACCCCCGGCCACCAAGGAGCAGGCAGGCCTGCACCGGTAACCAGGGCTGCTCGGTGAGGGCGGGCACCGGTGCTCCAGGGCTGGCTGATGAAGGCGAGCAGGGCCGAGCCGATGATGTCGGCGGTTCAGCCGTTGAACACCGGGCTCAGGTGCACGGCGCAGTCGGGCAGAGAGGGATCAGCTCCCGCACCTCTTGGGCAGAGTCGCGCTGGCCCAGTGACTCCAGCATCGAAGCCAGGATCTTCAGGTAAAACGTCTCCATGGCCAGGAACTGATAACCGTTTGGCGGCCCCCAGAAGCCATAGATTTCGACCTGACCATCAGGAATGCAGAGTTTTTCCACTTCTCGTTGGTACTCGTCCAGGTCCTCTGGATAGATCACGCCAAAGCCACCGTCGCTGTCTCCCCAGCCGGAGCGTTCCCTGGCGAACCCGGCCAGTTGGTCAATGCCCCGAAATACACCAATGACTTCACGAATTCTGTTCTCGTCTTTTTCCATGACAGGCTCCCAGGCCAGATAATCTGGTACGGATGATACCTGTTCCAGCCAGGTGGCCGGGTGCGTCAGGCCCATCGTTAGACAGGCGCTGACGTAGCCGGCCGAGGGTCAGAAGTTGTACTTGAAACTGGTCATGATGTTGCGTGGCGCCCCGTAGTTGCCGTAGGCGCCGGCGTAGCTGTAGTACTCGCGGTCGAACAGGTTGTTGAGGTTGACCGAAGCGCTGAGCTGTTGGCTGATGTCATAGCGCGCCATCAGGTTGGTGATCGCGTAGCTGCCCTGGGTGAAAGTGTGCAGGTCATTGCCCACTTTGCTTTGCCAGTTCACGCCACCGCCCAGGGTCAGTTTGTCGAACGCGCCCGGCAGGCGGTAGGTGCTGAAGGTCTTGAGACTTTGGCGTGGCAGGGTGGTGTTGATGCGTTTGTCATCGGCGTCCGTGGTCACGGTGTAGGCATAACCGGCGCTGGCTTGCCAGCCCTCGGCCAGTTCGCCATTGAGCTCGAACTCCACGCCTTGGGACGTGGTGTCCTGCTCTGACTTATAGATGTTGCTGCCCGGGAATTCGGCCTGCCACACGGCGAGGTTGTCCTGCTTGAGTTTGAACAGCGCCATGCTGGAGTTCAGACGACCGTCGAAGTGCGTGCCTTTCACACCCAACTCGTACCCTTTGCCTTGCATCGGCGCCAGCGACCGGTTGTTTTTATCCCGTACCCAGGAGGCTTGCGGGTTGAAGATGCTGGTGTAGCTGGCGTACACCGACCAAACGTCGGTCAGGTCATAGACTACACCGGTGTAAGGAATGAACACCCCGGTTTCCCGGCTGCGGGTTTCGATGCGCGAACCGCTCGGCCCCTCTTCGGTATCGCGTTTCCAGTCGACCAGGCGTCCGCCCAGGATCAGGTTCAAATCGTCGGTCAGGTGGAACCGGCCAGTGAGGTAGGCGGCGTACTGGGTTTCCTCGGTGGACGATTTGTCGACGACCGGGAAATCCGGCTTGGGGTTGTTGCCGTGGTAGTCGAACAGGTTGTCGATGGCACCGGCACTGGAGCCCGAATAGTCATAACGCCAGCCGCCGTACCTCGGCACGTTCTCGTTGTAGTTGGACAGGGTCAGCCCGCCGATCAATTCGTGTTCACGACCCAACAGGTTCAGTGGCCCGGTCAGGTACAGGTCCAGGTTGTCCTGGCGCGGAACACCGGAGAACCGCACCGGCAACAGGCTGGTGCCACTGCCGTCGGGTTGCAGGGTGCCGTTGAGGTAGGTGAACAGCTCGTCGAATTTGTTTTCGGTGTGGGTGTACTCGATCTTGCCACTCCAGCCGTTGCCCAGTTGTTGCTCGATGGAGGTGAAGTAACTGGTCTGCTCGTGATCGTTATAGGACCAGTCAGGCGAGCCATTGGTCGAGCGGCTCAGGTCGGTCCGGGCGCCGTTGGGCAAGCGTGTGGGCAGGCCGGAGCGCAGGGGGGCGTCGACGTCGGTGCGCAGGTAACTGAAACCCATCGTCAATAACGTGTCTTCGTTCAGGTCGAACTCGGTGATGCCGTACAGCAACTGCGATTGTTCTTTAAAACGGTCGATCCAGGCACCGCCGGTTTTGTAGTCGGCCACCAGCCGGCCACGGACGTTGCCGCTTTCGGTCAATGGGCCGGAGACGTCGAACCCGGTGCCGTAGCGGTCCCAGTTGCCTGCTTCGCCCGTGACGCTGGCCTGCGCTTCATAGGTCGGACGTTTGCGGATCAGGTTGATGGTGGCTGCCGGGTTGCCCAGCCCGCTGATCAGGCCCGTGGCACCGCGCACGACTTCAACGCGGTCGTACTGGGCCATGCTTTGGGAGTAGTTATCCATGCGGGTGACGGTCGGCACGCCGTCGATTTCGACGTTCTGGATTTGAAAACCACGGGACCAGAAACTGTCGGATTCGGTGCCCATGCCATCGCGCAGCACGATGATTCCGGGGGTGGCGTCCAGGGTGTCGACCAGGTTCGTCAGGCGTTGATCGTCGAGCCGCTGGCGGGTCATCACGGTGAGCGACTGCGGCGTTTCGCGCGGGGTCAGGTTCAGGCGCGTCGAGCTGCTGGAAGACTGCGTGGTGTAGGAGTCGGTGGCTTCGGTGGTCGAACCGGGGGCCTTGCCGGAAATGGTCAAGGCATCCAGTTGCATGGCGTTTGTGCTCGGGCGTTCGGCGATACGGTAAGCGCCGTTGGCGCCGGGCACCGCTTGCAGGCCGGTGCCGCCGAGCAGCACTTCCAGGCCACTGGCTACGTCAAAGTGTCCGTTCAGCCCTTGGGTCCTGCGGCCCTCGGTCAGCTCGGCGGGGTAGCTGACCAGCAAATGTGCGGTCTCACCGAATCGCGCCAGCGCTTCACTCAATGGCCCGGCCGGGATGGCGAAGTCGAGCTGGTTTTGTGCAGCCTGTACCTGGGGCGACGCCAGCCACAGCGGGCTGGTTGCGGTCATGCAAACAATGCCGTGCAGCACAGCGGCGGCCAGTTGCTGTTTGAGCGGGCGTGGTTGATTCGGGTGGCGCATGGGGGGTATCCCAATGAAGTGGTCGTTGGGATACAAGTCTCGTGAGAAACGAAAACGGCTCACCCATTCGCAAAAAAATCAGCTGTAAGCGTTTTTTGGTTTCAGCGTGACCCAATAGCGGGTCATGCGGTGGACGTCCAGGGCAAAGGTTTCACCCAGGGCGGCGAGCACTTTATCGGTGTCGTCCAGCGGGAAAGTCCCGGAGATCCGCAGCTCGGCAATCAATGGGTCGCACCCCAGATGACCTGGACGATAGCGGGCAAGGTCCGCAAGGAAATCGGCCAGGCGTTGGCCACGTGCGACGATCATGCCTTGGGTCCAGGCCAGTTCGCCGGCATCCTGAGGGCGCCGGGCCAACTGACCTTGCCTGTCGAAGCTGATGATTTCGCCGTGGGGCACCGGGGCGAGGGCGGCCGATGGCGCCAACGGAAACACCCCGAGGCCGCCCTGTACCGCGCCGGCCTGGGTAAAACCGTTGCGTTGACGTACGGCAAATCGTGTACCCAGCGCCTGAATCCGACCCTCGGCGGTGTGCACCCACAACGGGTGCCCGTCGACAGAGGCGACATCGACGATGATTTCCCCGCGGCGCAAGCGGATCAGCCGTGCCTGTGGGTCGAAGTTCACGTCAATGGCGCTGTCGGTGTTGAGCTGCACCGTCACGTGTTCAGCGAGTTGCAACGTACGGCGCTCACCCACGGCGCTGCTGAAATCACTGGACCAGCCTTGCACAAGCGCGGTGTCCCTGGCGCCCCAGGCAACCCCTCCGGCGGCGAGTAGCACGGCCAGACTTTTCAGGGTGTTGCGACGCGATAGCATCGGTGACAACGTGGCGCTCGCTAGCGCTTTCTGGCCGGGCGAACGCAGCGCGCTCATGCGCAGCGAAAAGGCTTGGGCGCGTTGCCAGGCCTTTTCGTGCAGCGGGTCGGCCTGGCGCCAGAGTAACCAGCGTGCGCGGGTTTGCTCCGACACCTGGGGCTCTTGCAACTCCAGTAACCACTGCATGGCCTCTTCGGCGATGTTCAGCGCGATAGCGCCATCGCCGGGTGTACGTTGAGGGATGCCCATCGCCGCTTCAGGCCCAGTCACCGTCAAGGACGATGCACTGGGCACCGGCCTTGACGATGTAGCGTTTGACAGTGGCGATGGACACGTGCAGGCGATCGGCGATCTCGCCGTGGCTCAACCCTTCGAGTTGGGACCAGAGAAACGCCTTGCGCACCGGCAGTTCCAGGCGTTCCAGCACGGCGTCCAGTTCCAGCAGGGTTTCCAGCAAAATGGCTTGGGTTTCGAGGTCCGGCGTTACAGCTTCAGGCAAGCTCGCCAACGTCAGCAAGTAGGCTTTTTCGAGCTTTTGCCGACGGAAGTGATTGGACAGAACACTCTGTGCCACCGTCGCCAGAAAGCTGCGCGGTGCCCGAACCTCGATCGGTTCGGCCTTGCTCAACACACGAACGAACACGTCTTGCGCCAGGTCCGCCGCGCTGTGCGAACAACCCAACCGGCACCTTAGCCAGCGTTGCAGCCAGGAATGCTGCTCGCGGTACAGGGCCGCGAGACCGTAAAGGCTTGCCGGAGGAGTCGAAGACATGGAGTACGCACGGAGTAAGATGAGAGGGGGTTGCTAATGATAATGGTTATCATATTGGCCCCTGCGAAACCTGGCAAGTGCCGGTTTTGCGACCCTCTCTGTTCCTGCGCAGGATTACTCTGGTTTAGGCTCGTGCTTCACCAAACGCGCAGCCACCAGGAACGTCACCAGCATCGTGACACCTCCCCACAGCGCAGGCCCGACCGTCGGGATGGGACGCAGCACCAGAAAACCGACAGTCGACGCCGCGATAGCCACAATCACCGCCAACTTCTTGTCCGCCGTGATCGAAAAAAACTGGCCGCAACCTTTGCACTCACGGGCACCGCCCGGTTTGCTCGGCCCCATGAGCGCACGTGAAAAAGGGCTGATGTTTGTTGCGCAGTGAGGGCATTTCATTGAATAACTTCCTTGCTATAGGGATGAGTACTAAAACGGTGTAACGGACAGGGTAGGGCGCTATCTTCGGGCATTAACGCGTGGCCGTTGGCCGAGGGCCTTGAAATGACCTGCCTGAAAATGCGGGCGGCATTATAGAGGCAATTGGATCCATTTGTCGTAGTGTCGGGAACACTGTTTTCTGGTTTTGAGGGCTGGTTCCGCAGATTTCTTGGTTGTTTCAGTCAGCAGCGTCTGGTTAGTGGTTTGGAAAAATTCCTCCGCAGTAGCTTTCCCAGAGGTTGTTGATGAATTCAATGTCAGCATTGCAGTCGAGCGTCATTGCAATCAACCCGAAGTCATCAGACACGTAGCCCGCCAGTTCGGCATTCTGGGTTAGGTTGAAGACTTGTTTGAATACGGTTTCCCTTATTGATGTGGTAGTTTCGCTCTCGGAGTATTTAGCTGTGTTGAGCGTGTCATGGCTGGTGCGCCAGGCGTTATCAAACTCGGTAGAGTCGCGGGTATCCAGCTGTTCATTCCAGTCAATATGTTTGCTGAAAATGCATGCCAGGAAGGTGTGATTACTTACTTTTTTGAGGACTTCATTTGGGGTTGTCATGTGGGGGCGATTCGATCCGTGTCTTTAGTGATACCGTTGATTTTCGGGTGGTCTGTATGAAAGGCTTTAGTCGTTGCGGGCTATTGCTGAGAAATCCACTCTTCAAACTCGGTGGCTTCCGAGGGCGAGTTGATTTCCTTGATCCAGCGGGTTTCCGTTTCGGGATCCAGGCTGTCAGTCACAGAAAAAACGAAAATGCACTCGTCTGATTCGGATGCTCTTATGTCTTTGAGGGCCTCTACGCAGATATTGAAGATGTCATTTCGATATTGTTGAAATTCGGAGCCGTCTGGAACTGAGTCGGATAGCTCTGTCATGGTTTTTGATATGTCGGTGAAGAACTCGGATCCAAAGTCTTCGTGAGCCCATTCGGCGGGAGCCCACTTGAGGTAAATCGGGTTTTCAGGATACTGCTCTTGCATTTTCGCAAGGTGAGTCGTGCTGTTGAAAGAGGCTGCCAGAGAAATAGCGTCTGAATCTGTATATAATGCGAACCCGCAGATTTCGGTGTTCACTGTTTCTGTCTTGATTTTGTTGATCGCCGCTCGGGCGGCAGAAATGATCTGGGTTCGTAATTTGTTGGTGTCGAAATTCACAGTGCTATGTCTCTTTGTTTTCTAATATTTAAATAGAAGTTCAGGTGTTTACTGGGTCTTATGGTGTTAGTCCGAGTGGTTGAGTTCGCCGCGTATTGATAAAGATTATCCCCACCCATCAACCCAATCGGGTCCTGAGTGGTGAACCTCCCCACCGCAGGATCGTAGTACCGGAACGTGTTGTAGTACAGCCCGGTTTCGCGGTCGTGGTACTGCCCCTGGAAACGCAGGTTCTGTTCCACCAGGTTCGGTGACAATGCCTCCAAACCGCCCCACGCCTTGTAGTACGCGCGCCACACTACGTGGCCGTCGGCGTCGGTCATTTCTTGGGGGGGGCCGATCTGGTCGGTGTGGAAGTAGTAGTGCCGGGCTTCCTGTTCCGGGTGTTCGGGGTTGTTGTCGACGCGGGCCAGTGGGGCGTAGCTGCCGGGTTCGTAAATGTAGAGGCTGCGGCGCTCGGCGTGTTGTTCCTGAAGCAGGCGCAGGCCTTGCCAGAGGAAGCGGGTGTGCTGGGTTTGCTCGTTCTGGGTGACCTGTTTGCCGATGCGTTAGCCCAGACCGTCGCAACTGAGAATCATGTGAGTATGAGCCGCACTAATAAGGGACTGCCGAAATGTTTAGCCACTGTAAGCACAACATTTCGGATAGGTCACACTGAACCAGAGTTATTTTTTGGGAAAAACTTTATATGTGCTTCCGTCCGACAGAGCTTCGGTAATAATCACTCCATTGCTAGTGTGGACTAATTGATAGAGTCGACTTGTGATTACTTCATCTGTCAGCCATGATCTTTGGTGTATTGAGGTGATTTTGTTGTTTTGGTAGTTGTAGTCTAGTTCAATGTATTTGCCGCGACGGTTCAAAAAATATGAATTTATTGTTGTGCTGTTTTCGAGTTTTGCCCATTTCACAAGGTTTAGGTTGGCTTCTGTATCATTGTCTCGGGAGCTGCTAAAGGTAAATTCAATTGCGTGATCTGGCTTGTAAATAAAAAACCGCTTATAAACCAGCCAGCGCCCCTCTCTTGAGTTGTATTCTGCATATTCTGTCTCGCTGATTATTTTTCCATGCTTATCTAGATAGTAACACTGTTTGTTGTTTCCCGGTTCTGACTCATTTTTTAGCATTCTTCCTGCCTTGTGGCCAAGTAACTCTGCATTGTAAGGAAGTAAGTCATAGGCAGGCATTACTCCAATTCCCCATTGGGTTGATATTGACTCTTGTTCCACCCATTTTAAAAGCTCTGGATATTTATTTTTGTTGTCTTCAAATAGCGACTGTAAAGTATCTTTCATTGCGATTCCTTATCTCACGGCAGGGAAGATCTTTCCGTTCTTAAGTTGGTCTTGGAGCTTGGCTAGTCCTATCTAAAATTCAACTTTCGTTTTTGAGCCCTTCAAGGTATTCCAAGCATGCTGTTTGTAAGAAATGCCATGTACGCCTTCACCCGCATGTGCAGTTGCCTTTGAGCCAGGGAGATGACTAATAGCCTTATTTGGAAGCCAAATGCCATTTGCTTCGTCATTAATACCGACTCCAAATTTTTTCATGCGCCGCCTTAGCCAGAGCATGCGAATATCTTTTGAGTTAGACATGACAATATGGTGAGCATTGTGCTTGGCTCCTGGTACACCACCTAGACTTCTTGCAAGTTTTGATGCATCAGAGCTACAGCTCAACCCCCACGGATCAATCCACCCCATCAACCCAATCGGGTCCTGAGTGGTAAACCTCCCCACCGCCGGATCGTAGTACCGGAACGTGTTGTAGTGGCTGAGCAACTGGCCGAGGGCGTTGTAGGTGTAGGTGTAGGTGTCGTGGCTGCCGTCGGGGTGTTCGATGCGCAGCAGTTCTCCATCGGGCTTGCGGGTCAGGCGGGTGGTGCGCTCCAAGGCATCCTTGATGCTGACCAGATGCAGGCGTTCGTCGTAAGCGTACTGGCTGCGATTGCCGGTGCAGTCCTGGTATTGCTCTAGCTGGCCGAGGTACACCTGAGACTGGGAGCTGACTGATCACCATTTTCTTACCCGCCTCAGGGCGAGATTTTACTGGTCGGTCCTGTAGTGAGCGCTTACACATCTCAATAAAAACCGGCACTCAGTGCCGGCCTGTACTTTTTTGCTTTGGATGACTGCCCGATTCTTGGAGTCAGTACAAGTCCAAGTACATCATCATCGATTAGTCCCTAGGCTAAGATACTCAAAACGCTAGCCGATAGTTTTTTGGGCTTCTATAAAAATCCCATTAATTTCTTTAGCGTATTTTTTTGCGCTTGGTATTCTAGAAGATTTTATATATTCAACAAGCCTTTCCGGATGGTTTAAGATCAAGAAGTACTCAATCAAATGGCCGATTGGGAAGTTTATTTGTGGCGCTTCATTAACTATGTTTTCATCCCCTCCGTCAGGCTCAATATATGTTTTGTACTTGTTTACAGTATAGCTTATGGTTTTGTGCCTATGATTGCTCATTAGCCATTCTATGTCATCTAAAGAGACGGAAGAGCTCTCTAGTGAGGTGGTTATGACTTCGATAATTATACTGTGTATGGCCGTTTCTCTATCAATGCTTACAGGCATCTCTTTATCTAGATCATTCAAGTAGCTCGTATAAAAATCGGACTTCATGAAGTTTAGCAATGCCATGTCAGTATCCTTTGTAGTTTCCAATACCTTGTATTACCTCTATTAGCTTTGAGCCTGGGTATCTAAATGGGTCATTTTCAGCATATTTCCATGGGGTCACTTTCTCCAGGTTGTATGGAATATCAACGTTACGTCCTGTGCGCTGCGGCCAATGACGATGATTTAACTCTAGCGAGACATTTCTTGTTCTCACTGTCTGCGTTCTAAAATGAAATTCTTTGACTCTTATTCTTGGCGCCAATCCTGAACGCATTCGTAACATATTGGTTGTTGAGTACATGCCTTTTGAAGCAGATTTTGCTTCCGCTTTCCAATAACTACGCCTTGCTGAATTCCAGCACTTGAGGCCTAGTGGGTCGACCCATACCAGCGGATTAAGCCCATATTGATAAAGATTATCCCCACCCATCAACCCAATCGGGTCCTGAGTGGTGAACCTCCCCACCGCAGGATCGTAGTACCGGAGCGTGTTGTAGTACAGCCCAGTCTCCCGGTCGTGGTATTGCCCCTGGAACCGCAGGTTCTGTTCCACCAGGTTTGGTGGCAACGCCTCCAAACCGCCCCACGCCTTGTAGTACGCGCGCCACACTACGTGGCCGTCGGCGTCGGTCATTTCTTGGGGGGGGGGCCGATCTGGTCGGTGTGGAAGTAGTAGTGCCGGGCTTCCTGTTCCGGGTGTTCGGGGTTGTTGTCGACGCGGGTCAGTGGGGCGTAGCTGCCGGGTTCGTAAATGTAGAGGCTGCGGCGCTCGGCGTGTTGTTCCTGAAGCAGGCGCAGGCCTTGCCAGAGGAAGCGGGTGTGCTGGGTTTGCTCGTTCTGGGTGATCTGTTTGCCGATGCGTCGGCCCACGGCGTCGTACTGGTAGCGGGCCTCGCTGCTCAGGGTGGTGCCTTGCCAGGTCTGGGCGTGGATGAGGCGGTTTTCACTGTCGTAGTGGAACCGTTGCATCGCACCGCCCGCGCTGGTTTTTTCGCTGAGGTTGCCCCAGGTGTCGTAGCTGAAACGCAGATCCTTAAAGGCGACCCTGCCGTCAAGACTACCGGCATGAGCATAGAGAAGGTAATTAGTCAGCAGTAAAAGATAAACGGTTAGATGGGATTGCGTCCGCAGCCTATATCAATGCTGATAGTGGTACGGAGTATAAAATACGCTCATCTCCAATATTGATCTTTGTCGTAATAATTAAATTGTCCTCCTCAATGAGAATGTCTTTGAATTTGTAATGAAAAGCCACTTCGTCTGGAGGTGTGACGAGAATTGTACGGTCGTATACAGTCTTTTCATCTTTGGATACGTGTAGCTTTAGTTTGAATTCGTCAAGTGTCATGGCGCAGTCGAGACGACATCTTATTCCTATGTGGCGGAAACTCTTATCTTTGAATACCCATTCATTGCGAAGGCCGCCAGCTTTAAAATCATCAAGCCATTGGAGAAAATGATTGAGCGGAATATCAAATTTTGATGAGGCTTTTTTGAGTCCGGTGATCAATAAATCGATGTAGTACTCGGCAAGTAACTCTGTTGGGGTCGAGCGGCAGCGGTCTATGTCAAAAACGATCGGGACAGCAAGAGCCTTCGTGGATGCTACATACATTTCGCTTTGTGGGTTGCTGTATCCTATAATGCAAATTTTATTGAATTTTTCAGAGTTGAATTTCAATGATGAAAGTTGTCGCTCAAGATAATTGCAGATGTGGCGTGTCTGATCCCTGATAATGGAGATATCTTCTGGGCGGTTGTGAAACTCTACGAGGTCTGGGTAGAGATAAATTTGTTTTAGTATCATGGTCGGTGGTGCCTCAAAGGATCAAGTGTGCTGCGATGTGCATTAGCATTTTGCGCTTCCCATTTTAATATGTTCTCGCGTGCATCAGCTCCCGCGGGCTCATGTTTTACAATGCGCGACTCATATCTGTTGGCGTTTCCCGGTTCAGCATTCCATTTTCGTACTTGAGTTTCTGCACGTGCAGATTTGCCGTCCCTTATCCGTATACGCCCACCGCTTACACCGGTTTTTACCACGGCGCCACCACTTTTAGTATCAATGATTTCATATCCGTGTTGAGCCTTAGTACTAGTCTTTGCATTGCCATTACACCAACCCCAAGGGTCAATCCACGAACTCGGATTGGGAGCATACTGATAAAGATTATCCCCCCCCATCAACCCAATCGGGTCCTGAGTGGTGAACCTCCCCACCGCAGGATCGTAGTACCGGAACGTGTTGTAGTACAGCCCGGTTTCACGGTCGTGGTATTGCCCCTGGAACCGCAGGTTCTGTTCCACCAAGTTCGGTGACAATGCCTCCAAACCGCCCCACGCTTTGTAGTACGCGCGCCACACCACGTGGCCGTCGGCGTCGGTCATTTCTTGGGGGGTGCCGATCTGGTCGGTGTGGAAGTAGTAGTGCCGGGCTTCCTGTTCCGGGTGTTCGGGGTTGTTGTCGACGCGGGCCAGGGGAGCGTAGCTGCCGGGTTCGTAAATGTAGAGGCTGCTGCGCTCGGCGTGTTGTTCCTGAAGCAGGCGCAGGCCTTGCCAGAGGAAGCGGGTGTGTTGGTTTTGCTCGTTCTGGGTGACCTGTTTGCCGATGCGTCGGCCCACGGCGTCGTACTGGTAGCGGGCCTCGCTGCTCAGGGTGGTGCCTTGCCAGGTCTGGGCGTGGATGAGGCGGTTTTCACTGTCGTAGTGGAACCGTTGCATCGCGCCGCTGGCGCTGGTTTTTTCGCTGAGGTTGCCCCAGGTGTCGTAACTGAAACGCAGGTCTTTGAAGGCCAGGATGCGGTTGTCCGGGCGGTTGTCGAATTGCCATTTGCCGCTGCCGCTGAGGTTGCCGGCCGGGTCGTAGGAGAAGTCTTCGACTTGCAGTTGCGGGTGCTGCGGTTGACGGCTGCGCAGTTGGCCGCTGGCGTCGTAGCTGTAGTCGGTCACGTCGCGCTGCTTGTCGACCACCCGCAGCACTTCGCCGCCGGGGCTGTAGTGATAGCGGCGGTGCAGGGCGGTGGCCGGGTGTTGTGGGTGGCCGAGCAGGCTGTCGGTATTGTCGTTGAACCGGCTGAGCTGCTCGTGGGGCAACTGGATCGCGGCCTGCCAGAGTTTGCGGCCCTTGGTGTCGTAGCCGAAGCGGCTGGTGAGTTTGCCTTGGGTGCGCAGGGTTTCGCGGTGCAGGGCGTCGCGCTCGAAGTCGCTGATCAGATGACCGTCGAGGTTGACCTGATGCAGGTGACCGCTGCCGTAGTAAAGCTGATTGAGCTGACGGCCGTCTGGCAGTTCCAGGCCGGTGAGGTTACCCAGCACGTCGTAGCGGTAATGCAACTCGCCGCTGCTGCTGGTTTCACTGAGCAACTGGCCGGCCGCGTCGTAGCTGAACGCCAGATGGTCGTCGCCGATGCCCAGCGCTTTACCGGCCGCAGTGGGTAGGCGGTCGATGGCAATCACCCGGTCGGCGTCGTCGTACTGATAGTCGAGGCGCGCGTCTGCGGTCATGCGGCTGAGCACACGGCCTGCGGCATCGTGTTCGAACTGCTGCTGACGCGAGACTTCGTCGAACGACTGCGCAGCGATTTCGTCCAGCTGGGTCAGGTAGCCGCCGACGCTGTAGCTGAAGCGCCGGCGGAGACCGTCCACCCGAACTTCTTCTTGCAGACGGTCGCTGGCGTCGTAGCTGAACCGGTAGGCCGCCTGGTTTTCGTTGATCAGCGCCACCAGCCGTTGGGTTTTGTCGTACTGGTAATGCACCTGCTGGCCACGGGCATCCTTGCGCTTGCTCGGCAAACCGCGTGCGGTGCGCGACAGGTAAACGGTGTGGTCGTCGGCGTCGGTGTGGCTGAGCAACTGGCCGAGGGCGTTGTAGGTGTAGGTGTCGTGGCTGCCGTCGGGGTGTTCGATGCGCAGCAGTTCGCCATCGGGCTTGCGGGTCAGGCGGGTGGTGCGTTCCAGGGCATCCTTGATGCTGACCAGATGCAGGCGTTCGTCGTAAGCGTACTGGCTGCGGTTGCCGGTGCAGTCCTGGTATTGCTCGAGCTGGCCGAGGTTGTTCCACCACAGGTGGGTGGTGTTGCCGAGCGGGTCGACGGAGGTGTGTGGCAGGCCGGCGTCGCTGTTGAAGAACTGAGTGACCTGGCCCAGTGGGTCGGTGCTGTCGAGCAGGTTGCCGCTGCGGTCATAAGTCCAGCTCGCGCTGCTGCCATCCGGGCGCTCGATGGCGGTGACGAGGTCGGTGTTCAGGTGATAGCTGTAGCAGGTCGAGCGGCCCAGCGGATCGGTTTCTTCGACCAGTCGGGAAAGGTCGTCGTAGGCGAATTTGAGCTGGTTGCCGTCAGGCAATTCCAAGCCCGTCATGTTGCCTGATTTATCCAGTTCGAAGCGGTACTGCTCGCCACCGAAGTCACGGCTGGCCACCACGCGCCGACCTTCGTTGTAGTGGATCTGGGCGACGCGCCCGAGCACGTCGCGAACATCGGTTTGCCGTTGCGCAAGGTCGTAGTGGAAGTGGAAGTGCTCGCCGTCGTTGGTCCAGTGCTCGACCACGCGCGGTTCGTTGTCGCTGAAGGTCGTTGACCAGCGGTAATGGCAAACCAGCCCGAGAGCGTTCTCGTGGGCGACCATCAACCCGTGCTCGTAGGCGAAGCTGCGTACCCGGTCGCCGTTGCGGTTGATCACCTGTTGCAACTGGCCGTGGGCGTCGTACTGGTAATGCACCAGGGTTTCCACCGGTCGGTTGTCGACCACACGCTCGACACGGCTCAGGCGCCGGGGGTGATGGTCGTAACACAGATGCAGACGAATGCCGCCCGTGGCGCAGATGTCGCTCAGACGCTGTTGGTTGTCGTAGCTGAACGTGAGGAAATGACCGAGCGCGTTTTCGATCCGCCGCAGTGGCGCGGGTTGGCCGTTTCCCGGCAATTCACCGAAGTAGAAGAAGGTGTTGTCGAGGCTGTGAAGCAGGTAATGACCGCCTTCGGAGCGCACCACAAACAGTTGTTCGTCCGTCAGGTACAGGCGTTCGCCCGGCTCAAGAGACGGCAGCAGCAGGTCACGGCCCTGGTTGTCGCGCAGGTAGAGCTGGTCGTCTTCCAGGCGCAGGCTTTGTTCCCACGGCAGCACCCAGCCGCGCCCGAGCAGGCCTTCGTGGATGAGGTCGCTGGCATAAAAACGTGCCCAACTGATGGGCATCAACCCCGGCAGGCTGAAGTCGGTTTCGCCGTCTTCCAGGAGCAGTTTACGCCCGCTGATGGCATCCACCGGGTTGCCCATCAGGGCCCCGGCGACGCGTCCGATGGCTGGGCCGATGACGAATTGCCCGGCCAGCTCGCCGACAACGAACCCCGCCGCGAATTTCAGGGCGCAGGGGGCCACTTGCTTGAGGCCCACCTTGCCGGCCATCAAGCCCAGTTTCAGCAGGCCACCGGCCGCACCGGCCACGGCCATGAGGATGTCGACGGTGGTGCGCAGCCATGGCGGGATTTCATCGTCTATCGGCAGGTATTGCTCGGCGTCGGCGCCGACAAAGACGTTGTCCGAACCGCTGTCGATGGCACTGCCGCAGGTCAGTTTGTCGCCTTTGCGCGCAGCGGCCAAACCGTTGTAGAAGACCTTGCCTGAACCTTCGGCAACCAATGGCAACGGGTTCGGGTGCTTCTTGCAGATCCCCGTGCTGGCTTCGGCCTGAGCGGCCTTAAGGCCGTTGATGAACACATCGGGGGAGCCGCTTTCGATGCCTCCGGCGGGGGCCTTGGACATTCGTCCTATGGCCTCACCCCCAGCGGCCAGCCCCATCCCTCCCAGGCCTGCTATCAAACCCACCACCAAGCCGGCCCCAAAGCCGCAAGTCGCGACCGTAAAGATCGCTGCCGCTGCAATCAGGGCCAGCCCCAGTGCCGCGCCCACCAGGAAACCGACGAGGGCGTTGCTGTGGGCAATCTCGTCATTAAGCCGTGCTGCTTCGAACATGCGAAGTCTCTCTGTCGCGTCGACCCTTCAAGGCCGGAGTGGGCTCAAGGGGTGGCGGTCACAGGCGGATGGGCCTTGAAGCTGGCCAGTACGTCCGCCCAGAGCTGGTTCAACGGATCGTCGAACGGCACCTGGCAGGTGGCGGTGAACACCAGCACGCGTTCGGGCGCCACGATGAACGCGGCCTGGCGCTGGTACACCGGGCGGCCATCGCTCTGGTAATGAGCATCGACCTGCTGGCCCGCTATCGGCGCCTGCGCCGACAGCACGACCGCGCTGAGGCCCTGGTGTTTGTACTTGCGCAGCTTGGCCGCAATCAGGCTGACCTGACGTTCGACGTAGTCGGTAAGGGCCTCGCCCGGCAGCGTGTTATCGCGTGAGACCGTCAGGCTGAACGGTGCCGGCAGGGCGACACTGGGGACAAACATGTTGACGCTGCGGTCATGAAAGCCAGCGGGCAGAGTGAGGCTGCCTTCCTGTAGCAAGTAATCCATTTACGTCATCTCGTCCGTGGGGATGTTGTTCAGATAGCGGGTGCCGGTGGATTGGAGAACACCCCATCGACCTTCGCCTCGATCGTGCCTTGGGCACCATCGGCCTCCGGCGTAGCGATTGCCGCGCCTCCGGGCATGTTGATGTCGAGTTTTCCGCCGGTATTGATTTGCGCGTCGCCCGTCACCGAAAAGTTGAACGAGGTGCCGTAGAGGTTGATCGCCCCGTCCGCCGTCATCTCGATGACGCTCTGGCCACACACCAGCCGCAGTTTTTCACCGGCCTCGATCATGTATTGGGTGCCGATGCTGTCCAGTTTCGTGCCGCCGACCTGCAAGGTGTCATCGACCTTGACCGTCCTGATCCGGTTTTGCCCGATGGTCACGGTTTCGTTCTGGCCCACCGAATGGACGCGGTTGACACCGACCCAATGGCTCTCGTTGTTCTCGACGGTGCAATCCTGGTTGCGCTGGGCGTGGATGAAGATCTGCTCCTGGCCAGCGCGGTCTTCGATGCGCAGTTCGTTGGAGCCGTTGCCGCCCAGGCTGCTGTTGGTCTTGAACACGCTGCGGGTTTTGTTCGCCGGCAGCGGGTAGGGCACGGGGGTGACCTTGTTCGGCACACAACCGGTGATCAGCGGTTTGTCCGGGTCGCCTTCCAGGAAGGTGATGAACACTTCCATGCCGATGCGCGGGATGACCACCTGGCCATAACCGGGGCCTGCCCAACTGGACGCCACGCGTACCCAGCAACTGCTTTGGTCGTCGTAGCGGCCGTCGCGGTCCCAGTGAAACTGCACTTTGACCCGACCGTGTTCGTCGCAGTAGATCTCTTCGCCCTTGGGGCCGGTCACGATGGCGGTCTGGCTGGCCAGCACGGGTTTGCGGGGCGGCAGCGGCGGCCGGTAGAAAGTGGCCCAGGGGATGGCGTTGAACGTGTTGCGATAGCCCTGGACAAAGCCGTCCGAGAGTTGCACGTCGCTGGTGATGGACTCTTCGAGGACTTGCGGTTGCTTGCCTTCATGGCACACCTCGGTCAGCAGCCACAGGTCGTTCCACTCGGTGCGCGGGTGCTCGCCCAGTTGCAGAAAGTGACCGCAGACCAGGGTCGGCTGGTCGCTTTTACCGGCGACCTGGCGGTAGTCGGCGCGATGACGTTCCAGGGCGTGCTGGCTGAGCAACTTGCCTCGCTCGCGATCGGTGAACAGGCCTGGATAGTCGTAGTCTTCCAGGTCAGGCTGTTTGGCGTCCTTTTCCGGCTCGTAGTCAGACTCCAGCAGCATCCGCGGCTTCTTGAAGTCGTAATCGCGGCGGGTGGTGCGGCTGGTGCGCGCTTCCAGGCGCAGGTCGAACGCCTTGATCACCGGTTCGGTGGCAGCCATGCCGCTGTCCGGTTGATAGGCGGTGGGGCGGCCGAGTTTGGGGAACACGGTCTGGTCGTCGCCAAACACCAGCACGTGCCCGGTGCGACTGTGCTGGAAGTGGTAGTGGATACCTTCTTCCTCGCACAGGCGCTGGATGAATTGCAGGTCCGATTCATCGTACTGCACGCAGTAGTCGCGCGGGGGCAGCGGCGTACTCAGCGCAAACCGATAGGCATTGCCCAACAGGCCATGCTCTTCAAGGATCTGCGCAATGATGCGGTTGACCGGCAACTGCTGAAAAATACGTTGGTTGTGGCGTTGGCTCAGGTAGGCGAGTTGCGGCCTCAGCGTCACGCTGTAGCGGGTCAGGCGTTTACCGCTGGCCCCTTGGGCGACTCGGTAGACTTGCCCGTGAATGCCGCTGTCGGTGTCGTTGAAGGCCAGAAAGGCTTGCTTGTGCAGCAGGCTTTCGAGGTCCAGGTCCGGGCGTTCGCTGACCAGTTCCACTTCGAAGGCAAACGGCGTGCTGAGCGCCTCCTTGCCGGTAAAGGAGAGCACTTGAAGGTCATGCGCAAGGTCGTCGATAGACAGGCTGAAATGCGTCTGGTGGGCAGGGCTGAACATCCATTGTTCCTCAAGCGCCGAAGTGACATCGACCAGCAAGGCTGGCCGATGTGTTGTAACGGTCGGCCAGACTTAGCCAGCGACCGGGGAACGCCAGTCATCGGAACCCGAAGTACCGGATACTTCGTGGGTCCAGGTGATTTTGCGGTAGGTGAAGTGCACGTCTTCCAGGTGGGTGAAGTGCGAGTTCGACGGGTCCTGGCAGTTGTGCATGTAGTCCTTGATGTCCACGATGATCGCGTCTTCAAGTTTGGTGGTGTAGTAGTGCTCTTGGGTGCCGGCAGCGGAGGTGCGGTACCACTTGATTTCGATCGTGGTCATGCGCTCGCCCGAGGTCAGGGCAGCCAGCAGCAGTGGGGAAGCCTTGTCGAAGACTTTGGTGATAACCACGGGTTTGTGAACGCGCTGGCCGGTGGGTTGGCCGGATTGCGGGTCACGCGGGATGATTACTTCGTGGCTGAAACCCTGAACCATGACCTGGTCTTCGTGACCTTCCTGGTAGGTGTTGCCAACGGAGTCAGCGGTGAAGGCGCCGGCAGTGATCAGGCCTTGTTTTTCGCCGGTGACGGACATATACGCTGGTGTTGCCATGGATGCTCTCCTTGCTGACATAAATGAGATAGCCCGGGGGCGAAATCGCCCGGTGGGTGATCTTTATGTATCAAGGTTTGTGCCATGTATGAAAATCACTAGTTAAATCAATTTATTAGGTGTGGTCTACGTGGGATTTTGCCTTCTGGTGTGTAGGAAGGGTCGCTAAAGTGCGCAAGAAGTTGCGCAGTACTGCGCAAGAAGTTGCGCACTCGGCTACAAGCCAGGTGGGCCGTGGGCTGTAGGGGGTTGGCGGGCGAATTTCTGGAAACAAGTGCGCAAGAAGTTGCGCAGTTGTGTTTTTTTGTCCGGGCCAGGAAAAGGACTCGTCCGGGACGCTCAAGAGCTTTTGGCGTGTCCGTTCAGATCAGCGTCCGGATGAGCTGTCGAGTGTTTCCAGCAGATCATCGAGGCGATCCCGAAGCCTCGGGGTCTTCGATAATACGATGACTTGCGTGGCGGCATCGGCTTCAACGATGTACAGGCTGTCGCCCACATCAACGCCGAGCTCCTGCAGCGCTGCATCCGGAATGCGGATGACACCGTCCCCGTTCCAGTCTTCGATGGTGACTTTCAAGCTGTTCATGATGATCTTCCCATTGGTGTTTTCAAGTACTGGGTACCGGCCTGGGCAGGGTACCAGACACACACAATCCGCCCGACAATGGTGTTGAAGATCTACAGTGATCCTGACCTGTGCCGGCCTCGCCCGGCCGAGGGTTGGGCCGGGTACCTCATGCGATTGCCGGATAACAAATACCGCTTGTCGTGACGCGTAGCCATTTCGAGCGTCTTTACCTTGGACAAATGACACTATGCCGCCCGTGCCGGCGTTTAGCCTATTGGAAAAAGGAGGTCTTTAATGATCATCAAACCGCGTGTACGTGGCTTTATCTGCGTGACAACTCACCCGGTTGGCTGCGAAGCCAACGTCAAGCAACAGATCGACTACGTGACCCAACAAGGCCCTATCACTGATGGGCCGAAGAACGTTCTGGTGATCGGCGCATCGACCGGCTACGGTCTGGCCGCGCGTATCAGCGCAGCGTTTGGCAGCGGCGCCAATACGCTGGGCGTATTCTTTGAACGTGAAAGCGCCGAAGGCAAACTCGGCACGGCCGGCTGGTACAACAGCGCTGCCTTTCACACATTCGCCGAGGCCGAGGGCCTGTATGCCAAGAGCATCAACGGTGATGCGTTCTCCGACGAAGTCAAACGCCTGACCATCGAAACCATCAAGCGTGACATGGGCAAAGTCGACCTGGTGGTCTACAGCCTTGCGGCCCCGCGACGCACGCACCCTAAAACCGGTGAAGTGTTCAGCTCGACACTCAAGCCCCTGGGCAAGTCGATCGAAATGCGTGGCCTGGATACCGACAAGGAAGTGGTCAAGGTCACGACCCTGGAGCCAGCCACCCAGAGCGAAATTGACGGCACTGTCGCGGTCATGGGCGGCGAAGACTGGCAGATGTGGATCGACGCGCTGCTTGAAGCCGACGTGTTGGCCGAAGGCGCCAAAACCACCGCGTTCACCTACCTGGGTGAGAAGCTGACCCACGACATCTACTGGAACGGTTCCATTGGCGCGGCCAAGAAGGACCTGGACCAGAAGGTCCTGAACATTCGTGATCAACTGGCCACGTTGGGCGGTGATGCACGTGTGTCGGTACTCAAAGCCGTAGTGACCCAGGCCAGCTCCGCGATCCCGGTCATGCCGCTGTACCTGTCGCTGCTGTTCAAGATCATGAAAGAGCAAGGCACCCACGAAGGTTGCATCGAGCAGGTGTACGGTTTGTTCAAGGACAGCCTGTACTCGTCGTCGCCAGTGATCGATGCCGAGGGTCGCTTGCGCGCCGACTACAAGGAATTGCAGCCGGAAGTTCAAGAGCGCGTGCAGGAGTTCTGGAATCAGGTCAGCAACGAGAACCTCTACGAACTCACCGACTTTGTCGGTTACAAAACCGAATTCCTGCGTCTTTTCGGGTTTGAAATCCCAGGCGTGGACTACGAGGCCGACGTTGAACCGAATGTGCGGATCACCAACCTGATCCAGGCGTGATCACGCGATAGGGACAGGGCACATGACGACGCAGGTTCAAAGAAGGGAATCACCGATGCGTGAACGCAAGTCAGCCAGACTGCTCGTCGTCAGCCCTGCCCGCAAGGTGCTGTTGTTCCGCTTCCTGCACAAGGACGGAGCCCTTGCCGGGCGCGACTATTGGGCCACGCCCGGTGGCGGCCTCGAAGACGGTGAAACGTTCGAGTCGGCGGCTATTCGGGAGCTGCGTGAGGAAACCGGTATCCAGATCAACGCGGCAGGAGCACCTGCCGCTGAGCGGGCATTTCCCATGATGCTGCCTAGTGGTGAAACGGTCATGGCCGTCGAGCGCTATTTCGTGGTGCACGCGGCCGATGAACAGCTTTCACGCAGTGAATGGACAGCGGACGAACTCCAGGTCATGGCCGATCATCGGTGGTGGCCTGAATCAGACCTGCGGCAGACCCTGGACGTGGTATGGCCCGAAGGCCTGATTGAAATGCTGGAAAGCGTCGCAGCTTTTCAGCGAGATTAGTCGACCCCGCCATCCGGCGACTCATGTGTGGCCGGGTGACGGCTCACTCAAGCATTTGCAGATTTCCTGCCGGGCGTTGCGGTAGGGCCCATGCTGGTTGTTGCCTGGCTGGGCGCCTGACGGGGGCCAGAAACAACCAGACTCCAGCCCGCCGCCATCCTTGATATTCCATTCTCCGGGTTCCGGACTGTTGCATCCGGCGCGGGGTTTTCTGTGCTGCCTATACTCACATCAGCGTGGTCGCCAGCGCAGGGTTGTCGGGTTCGCCGGGCGTTGGCCTGGACTGCGGTCGAATCTCTTTCGGGGGGCTGCGATCTTGCGCCAGCATTCCTTGATCGTTGCCTTGCTGGTGGTGTTGGCGGGATGCGCCAGCCCTCATCACACCCTCGAAAACCCCACGCCCGTGGTGGTATCCCCAAGCACCTGGCGGCAGGTTGACCGGGAAATCGTCAGCGCCTCGCACTCTGCAACCAGCCAGGCAAAAGAGTATGCACACGGCACCATGGAGTACTGGCGTACCCGAGTCTTTGAACAGACTGAAGAACGCTTCATCCCGTGGTTCAGCAGTTACTGGACCCAGGAGTGGCTGGAAATCAAAGTGAGCTGGTACGCGCTGAGTACCTCGGGTGAGAGTGACCGGTCGGCGACGCGTCTGGCGGCTTACTTGCAGGAGCAGTACCACGACCGTGTGCTGGCACCCGTCGCCGTTGAGATAGACCCGGACGCGATCATGGCGCAGGCGACGGAGTTCTATGTCCAGTTGATGGGCAAGCAGTTGCAGGGCATCGCCCAGCGCTACCGACTCCCGGCGGACCAATTCGACCGGCGGCTCAATGAGGTTCCAGCGATTGCACTGGCGCCGCCTCCCACTTACAACGCTTCGCTCTATCAGCTCATCCATGCCGAGCCGCTTGCCAAACTGCCGGCCTATCAGGCGCTGATGGCGCGGATACAGGCATCGACGAGCGGTACGGAGGTCGGCGCATCACAGGCCGCGATCTCATCCGTGGCGAAACACACCAGCGAAAAGCTTGAGGCACAATTTGCCACCCGAGGGATCGGGGGGGCGATTGCTGCCGCAGTGGGGCGGGTCGCCGGCCTGGTCATTTCCGTGAGCATGGCGGGTGTGCGCGCCATCACCCATGAGAGCGAGCGGCCGGACATGGAGGCCCAGCTTCGCCAGAACCTGAGTGCGGCCTTCGACCAGGCGTGGCTGGCCATGCTGCAGAACCCGGCAACGGGTGTGATGGCCGGGGTGCACTATCTGGCCGGGCAGGTTGAAGGTCATTTTGCCGAACCACAGCCATCGGCACCGCTTGAGGCGCCCGTGCCAGAAGAGCCGCTGCGCCAGGACGCAGAGACGTCTGGCGAATACTGGCGCTCATGGTGACGCCTATGGCCGGCCGCCAGAGCCTGGACCTGGCGGCGGGCTGTTCATGCCGTAATGGTCAACTGACAACCTGATAGCAAGGCACATACGCGGCGCCACCCGGCAGCTTCATGCGGTGCTGTGCGACGAACGCTTGCAGCAAACGATCCAGCGGTTGCATGACGGCGGCATCACCTTTGATCTGGTACGGACCGTGTTGTTCGATCAGGCGGATGCCCTTGTCTTTCACGTTGCCGGCCACGATGCCGGAAAACGCGCGCCGCAGATTGGCGGCCAGCTCATGAGGCGGCAGCGTATGGCTCAATTGCAGGTCGGCCATGTTGGTGTGGGTAGGGTCGAACGGACGCTGGAAGCCTTCGTCGATTTTCAGCAGCCAGTTGAAGTGGAAGGCGTCGTTACGTTCGCGGCGGAACTGTTTGACGGTCTTCAGGCCAGCGGTCATCTGCCGTGCCACTTCCGCCGGGTTGTCGATGATGATCTGGTACTGGCTCTGCGCGGCTTCACCCAGGGTTGCGCCGACGAACGCGTGCAACTGCTCCAGGTACGGCGCTGCGCTTTTCGGCCCGGTGAGCACGACGGGGAAGGGCAGGTCCTGGTTGTCCGGGTGCATCAGAATGCCCAGCAGGTACAGGAATTCTTCGGCGGTGCCGGCGCCTCCGGGGAAAATGATGATGCCGTGACCGACGCGCACGAAAGCTTCCAGGCGTTTTTCGATGTCGGGCATGATCACCAGTTCATTGACGATCGGGTTCGGTGCCTCGGCTGCGATAATGCCCGGCTCTGTCAGGCCCAGGTAGCGACCGGTGGTGATCCGTTGCTTGGCGTGGGAAATCGTGGCGCCTTTCATCGGGCCCTTCATCACACCAGGCCCGCAACCGGTGCAGACGTCGAGGCTGCGCAGGCCCAGTTCGTGGCCGACTTTCTTGGTGTACTGGTATTCCTCTGTACTGATCGAGTGACCGCCCCAGCACACCACCATTTTCGGTTCCACGCCGGGGCGCAGGGTGCGGGCGTTGCGCAGCAGATGGAACACGTAGTCGGTGATGCCCTGGGAGCTGTCCAGGTCGATGCGCTGGCTGCCCAGCTCATTCTCGGTGTAGACGATGTCACGCAGGGCGCTGAAGAGCATCTCGCGGGTACTGGCAATCATCTCGCCGTCGACGAAGGCGTCGGCCGGCGCATTGAGCAGTTCCAGGCGCACGCCACGGTCCTGCTGGTGAATGCGAATCTCGAAATCCTTGTAGGCCTCCAGGATCGTCTTGGCGTTGTCGACGTGGGCGCCGGTGTTGAGGATTGCCAGGGCACATTGACGAAACAGGGTGTAAGTGCTGCCGGAGCCGGCTTCGCTGAGTTGCTGGACTTCGCGTTGGGACAGTGTCTCCAGGCTGCCTTTGGGGCTTACCGAAGCATTGATTACGTGTCTTGCGGTCATTCTGGGTTCCTTGAAAACAATGTCACCGACGCAGCAGGCCCTTGGCATCAGGGTCGTGAGCGCCGAAAACGGTCGCGTGTGGCGGGCATTTTGTCCGGCGTTCGGGCGGGAAAGCAAATCGTCAGGCCATTCGTTTCGCGGCGGGCGCGTTGCGCAGTATTGGTCACATAACCCGCTATTGCCCTGACTTGCCTGCAATAAGCGTGTGTGTGAGGGCATCAGAGGTGATAATGCCCCGCCATTTATCAAGGAGTGCTGAAGCGATGTTCGAGATCAAACCGTTCGATCCCGAGTCCTATCGACGTCAAACGCGAAAGAGCACCCTGGTCATTGTCCTGCTCTTCGTGTCGCTGGCGATGGTTTTGTCGACTGCGGCCGTGCTGGTGTTCGGCGAACCCGGCGGTGACAATTTCCGCTTCAATCTGGGGGGCGTCCTGGCGGCTCTGGCGGTGTGCGCGGCGCTGATGCGGCTTAAATTCTGGTCGCAACCGTGGATGGCGGCGGCGGTGTATGGCTGGCAGCTCAAGCGCAGCCTGATGAAAGTCACCAACGTCATGCATCAGGTGACCGATGCCGTGCAGGCTGGCGATGCGGCCGCGATGAAGTTGCTGCGGTTCTACCATTTGGGGGTGACGCAGATGTATCAACTGGACGCCAACTCCAGCGCCCTGAGCCAGATGGTCCGTGAAATCGACCAACATAAGGCGGCCATGCAAGCGCAGGGGCTGGAGGTCGATCAGAACCGTCTGGACCCTGCCTGGCTGGAATCGGTGAAGCAGGGCGCGACGGCTAAAAACACCTCGCGCTGACCCGGCGCCAAACCCGTACGGCAGCGCCCGTGCCTCACTTCTTCGAGGTTCTGCCGTTGCCGGGCAGGTGCAGGTAGGACATCACGCTTTCGGTCAGCTCGGTCGCCAGTTTCACGGTTTCCTTGTTGCGCGCCATCACGCCGGCGACCAGCCCTTCGATCAACGCCAGAACGGCAACGTTGGAACTGGTCAGCACCGGGTGGTCGGCGGCAGCGAATAGCACGTGCTGGGCGATGGGCGTCAAGGGCGAGGCCGGTGAGTCGGTGATCGCCAGTACCGTTGCCCCACGCTCATGGGCAAAGCGCGAGAGTTGCAGGGTGTCGAGGGAGTAGCGCGGCAATGAAATCGCCAGCAGCACGTCCTTGTCGGTAATCGCGGCCAGTCGGTAAGCCGCGTTTTCGTTGCCGCCCTCCATACTGATGGCGGTAGCGTCGGCGCAGAAGGGCATCAGGGTCGAGGCCGCAAGGCCGGCCATGTAGACGCTGTTGCCGAAGCCCAGGATGTAAATCTTGCGCGCCTGCGTAAGGCAGGTCACTACCGCCTCGAAGGTCTCGGGGTGGTTGAGGGTGCCTGTGGTGCCGAGGTTGCTGGTCGCGCTCTGGACTTGTTCATGCAGGCCGAACGCGCCACTGGGGCGGTGCGCCAGCTCATTGCGCAGCTTGTCCACCGGCGACACCATCTGCTGCAAGGTTGCCACCAGTTCGGCTTTCATGCCGGTGTAGCCCCCCAGGTCCAGGGCCTTGGCCAACCGGTTGACGGCGGCGGGCGAGGTGGACGTTTCGTGGGCCATTTCTTCGATGGTCAGGGTCGCGGCTTTCAGGGGGTGGCGCAGGATAAAGTCGGCGACCTTGCGCAGTGACGGCTGCAAGTCGGAGAGCACCTCGGCCAGTTTGCGCATGACCGGGGCGGCGTAGACGGTGGTGTTTTTCGTCGGGTTCGGCATATCCGGCTCAACATTCCTGAAGGTTAGAAGGGACCGTGCCGGGTGCCCTTGGCGTGAGTGCGGGCCAGTGTATCCGAAGCCGACCGTGGGTGTGCAGCACAGCACCAACGGTCGGCGAACGGCTTACTTCAAGCTGCCGGCGAGAAACTGCTGGAGCCGCTCGGACCGAGGGTTGACCAGCACTTCCCGCGGATTGCCGCGCTCCTCGACCTGGCCTTTGTGCAGGAACACCAGTTGATTGGAGACCTCGCGGGCAAACCCCATTTCATGGGTCACGACCACCATCGTCCGGCCTTCCTGTGCCAGGTCCTGCATGACCTTGAGTACGTCGCCGACCAGTTCCGGGTCGAGCGCCGACGTTGGCTCGTCAAACAGCATCACTTCCGGCTCCATTGCCAGTGCCCGGGCAATCGCCACGCGCTGTTGTTCGCCGCCGGACATGTGCGCCGGGTAGGCGCCCATGCGGTGCGCCACGCCGACTTTGTTGAGGTAGTGCTCGGCCTTTTCCCGGGCCAGTTTCTTGTCCATGCCTTGCACATGCACGGGCGCTTCCATGACGTTTTCCAAGGCGTTCATGTGCGACCACAGGTTGAAGTGCTGAAACACCATCGCCAGCCGCGAACGCATGCGTTGCAACTGTTTCGGCTCGGCGGCCTTGAGCCCGCCGAGTTTGGTGGGCACCAGCTTCAGTTGTTCGCCATTGAGCAGGATGTTGCCCGCGTTGGGTTGTTCCAGCAGGTTGATGCAGCGCAGGAACGTGCTTTTGCCGGAGCCGCTGGAGCCGATGATGCTGATCACGTCGCCAGCCTTCGCCTCCAGGGACACGCCCTTGAGCACCTCGTGGTTGCCGTAGCGTTTATGCAGATCCTGAATTTCAAGTGTGTTCATGGTGTCGGTTCTCTTGAGTCAGTCGCTGAGCAGGCGACCCTGGCGAATGGGTGTGCTGCCGGCGACCTTGGCCAACCACAAGCCGGGTTGGGCAAAACGCAGGCGTTCGCGGGCATACAGCACGCCGTCGGTGGTGGCGGTCACCACGCTGTGGCGGTCGTTCAGCGGGTCGATGACTTCGAACAGCGGGTCGCCCACCTTGATCTTCGCCCCCAGCGGTTGCAGGAAACTCACCACGCCTGGGTGCGGTGCATAGGCATATTGTGCGCCGGCAAAGGGCGTTGCTTCGCAGCAGGTGGACGGCGCATCCGGCCAGTCGCCGCGGATCAGCCCTTGCTCGGCGAGGTAGCCCAGGATCTGTTCGGCGCTGGCCATGCACGGTTCGCGCTCGGTGTCGGCCATGCCGCGCAACTCGATGGTGGTCGCCACGCACGCCAGGGGAATGTTGGCCAGCGGGAACAGTTCAGCCAGCCGCAGCCACGGTATTGCACATGCCTCGTCGAAGGCATTGCCGCCCGCGTCCTCGGCCAACAGCACGGCGCCAGCGTCCAGGCGCGCGGCCAGTGAACGCAGGCGTGGCCAGTTCTGGGGCAGGGCGTAAAGCAACATGATGGATTCGAAGTCGCAGTGCAGGTCCAGCACCACGTCGGCATCGCAGGCGTGTTGCAACAGCAGGCGACGCAAACCGTCGAGCTCCGATTCGGCCTGCGGCATGTCGGCGATGACTTCAATCATGGCGTGGCGGATCAATGCCACGTTGGCGTCGGCGTCATCGCCCAGTTGACCCTTCAGATGTACGGCAACCGCTTCGGCCAACTCCGGGAAGTCGCGGTTGAAGTTCTTGCCGCTGTTGAACTCGAAACGGCCCTGATGAGTGGCCTGGAACATCTGGCCGATCCCGATCGGGTTGGCCATTGGCACCAGTTCGATCACGCCGGTCAGTCGGCCCTGTTCTTCCAGTTCCCGCAGACGGCGTTTGAGTTCGACGGCAACGCGCATGCCCGGCAACTCGTCGGCATGCAGCGATGCCTGGATGTAAGCCTTGCGTTCGCCGCTGCCGAACCGAAACAACGACAGCGTGCGTTCAGTGCCGCTGGCGCTCCACGGCAGGACGTAATGAATGTGCTCCATGGGATTTCCTTAATGTTTGCGTGGGGCCAGATACGCCAGCCAGTGGCGCTCGGCGAGCTTGAACAGCCGAACGAGAATGAAGGTCAGGACCAGGTAGATCAGGCCGGCGGTAATGAAGGCTTCGAACGGCAGGTAGAACCGCGCACTGACGGTACGTGCCGCACCGGTGATGTCGACCAGGGTGACGATGGACGCCAGGCTGGTGGTTTGCAGCATCATCAGTACTTCATTGCTGTACTGCGGCAATGCCCGGCGCAACGCCGACGGCAGCAGAATGCGCCGGTACAGGGTGCGGCGTGACATGCCCATGGCCTTGGCCGCTTCGATCTCGCCGGGCGAGGTGGATTTGAGGCTGCCGGCCAGCAATTCCGCGCTGTAGGCGCTGGTGTTGATCGCAAAAGCCAGGCACGCGCAGAACGTCGCGCTGGACAGATACGGCCACAACACGCTTTGACGCACGGCTTCGAACTGCGCCAGGCCGTAGTAGATCAAAAACAGCTGCACCAGCATCGGCGTGCCACGAATGACGTAGGTGTAGAGCCACGCCGGGAAGTTGACCAGCGCCGAGCGAGACACACGCATCAACGCCAGCGGCACGGCGAGCATCAGGCCGAAGGCCAGGGAGATCAGCAGCAGTTTGAGGGTCAGTAACGCGCCACTGAGGTACAGCGGCAGGTTCTCCCAGATCAGGGTGTAGTCGAGCATGGTCGGTTAGCTCCCACTCACAGGTCGGCGGCTTTGATGCCGACCGAATAGTGTTTTTCCAGGTAGCGCAGCAGCAGCAACGAGACGCTGGTGAGCATCAGGTACAGCGCCGCCACGGCGAGGAAAAACGTAAAGGGTTCATGGGTCGCATCGGCGGCGTTCTTGGCCTTGAACATCATGTCCTGCAGGCCGATGACCGAGATCAGCGCGGTGGATTTGGTCAGCACCAGCCAGTTGTTGGTGAAGCCCGGAATCGCGAAGCGAATCATCTGCGGCACCAGAATCCGCCAGAACACCTGGGCGCTGCTCATGCCGTAAGCCGCGCCGGCCTCGGCCTGACCCTTGGGAATGGCCATGAAGGCACCGCGAAAGGTTTCCGACAGGTAGGCACCGAAGATGAAGCCCATGGTGCAGACGCCCGCCACAAACGGGTCGATGTCGATGTAGTGGGTGTAACCGAGCCCGAGGGCCGCGCGGTTCACCAGGTCCTGGCCGCCATAGAAAATCAGCAGGATCAGTACCAGGTCGGGAATGCCGCGAATCACCGTGGTGTAGCCTTCGCCCAGGGTCGCCAGCCATTTGATCGGTGACAGCCGAAACGCTGCACCGATCAGCCCCAGCGTAATGGCCAGCGCCATGGCGCTCAGGGCCAGATTGATCGACAGCCAGGCGCCATCGAGAATGCTCGATCCGTAGCCGTGAAGCATGATGAAGTTCCTCACCCGAAACGCCGGCAGGCGTGCGGGACCAGCAAGAAAAGTGGCGTCGGCGACAGGCCGACGCCAGCGTTACAGGAAGGCTTACTCGCCGTAGATGTCGAACGCGAAGTACTTGGCCATGACCTGCTGGTACTTGCCGTTGGCGCGGATCGCGTCAATCGCGGCGTTCAGGCGTGCGGCGTTCGCGCTATCGCCCTTGCGCACCGCAATGCCGGCGCCTCGGCCGAAGTATTTCGGGTCGTTGATGTCCGGGCCTACCAGCGCAAAACCATTCCCGGCCGGGGTCTTGATGAAGCTTTCATTGGTGTTGACGATGTCGGCGAGGGTAGCGTCCAGTCGGCCCGACACCAGGTCCAGGAACGCTTCGCTCTGGGCCGAGTACCGCACGATCTCGACGCCGGCCGGCGCCAGTTGTTCGGTGGCGTAGCGGTCATAGGTCGAGGAGCGCTGCACGCCGAGTTTCTTGCCTTTGAGGTCGACGGCCGGGTCGTTGATCACCTGGCCGGTCTTCATCGCGAACTTGCCGGGGGTGTGGTAGTACTTTTTGCTGAAGTCGACCGATTTCATGCGGTCTTCAGTGATCGACATCGAGGACAGTACGGCATCGATCTTGCGCACTTTGAGCGAGGGGATCATCCCGTCGAACTCCTGAATGACCCACTGGCATTTGACCTTCATCTCATCGCACAAGGCGTTGCCGATGTCATAGTCGAAGCCACTGATGTTGCCTTCCGGGGTCTTGAAGGAGAAGGGCGGGTAAGCGGCTTCGATCCCGATCCGCAGGCTGTCTTCGTCGGCGTGGGCCAGGCTGCCGAAGGCGCAAAGTGCCAGTGCAGCGAGAAGTCCGGTCTTGTTCATATTGTTGACTCCTGGGGTAAGGCGTAGAGGGCTGATCCGGGTAAAACCCCGGCGTGGGTGTTTTACGGTGTAGCGATCGGCCCGAATTGTTTTTGTGGGTGCCTTCCGGTCTGGCGGGGGTGTGTCAGGTGTTGCGTCCAGTGGAGGCTATAAATGACATGTTTTATTTCAAAAATCAATTTAATGAAAATAAAAACATCACCGCCGGTCCGGGCATGAAAACGGTACGATCGTGCCGATTGGCGCGGCGTGCGTGGCACAAGGCGTCCGGGGGTTGTCGCGGCGCTAAACGGCAACTGCGCAAGATTGTTCAAGACACAAGCGGGTGCGGCTGACACAGTCAGCAACCCTTTTGCGATGTGTTGAACGTTATGTCCGCCACTCTTTTACCTCGCAGTGCCTTTCTGCGCGGTGCCGCTGCCGTAATGCCCCTGTCCCTGGCGACTGCGCCGTGGGGATTGCTGGCAGGCTCCATGGCCATCGAGGCCGACCTCACCCCCCTGCAAGGCCAGGGTCTGTCGAGCATTGTGTTTGCAGGTGCAGCGCAACTGGTTGCCATTGGCATGCTCAAGGGCGGCGCGGGGATTTTTTCGATCCTGCTCACCACCGTGTTGCTGACGTCGCAGCATTTGCTCTACGGCATGAGCATGCGCCCGGTGATAGCCGGGTTGCCGGGGCGCTGGCGGGCGGGGCTGGGCTTTTTGCTTACCGACGAGCTGTTCGCGCTCACGAGCCAGCATGACAAACAGCAATTCAACCGCTGGTATGCCCTCGGGGTCGGCCTGACCTTTTACGTGGCGTGGAACCTGTTCACCCTGGCGGGCATTGTGTTGGGCAGCAGCATCCCGGGCCTTGAACACCTGGGGCTGGACTTCTCGATTGCGGCCACCTTCATTGCATTGATCACGCCCGTGGTGCGTAACGTGCCAACGGTGGTTTGCGTGGCGGTTTCACTGTTTTGCTCGGTGCTGTTCAACTACTGGCAGTGGGGTTCGGCGCTGGTCCTGGCCGGGTTGCTCGGCATGAGCGCCGGGTTTGTCTGCAACAAATTTTATGGAGCACGCACATGATGGTCTGGGCGGTCATCGTCGGGATGGGGTTGCTGGTATTCCTCAATCGCTACGTTTTTCTCGAGCCCCGGCTGCCGGTGCGTTTGAGCAGCAATGCGCGGCAGTTTCTCGGTTTTGCCGTGCCGGGCATGCTCACGGCCATTTGCGGCCCTATCGTGTTCATGCCCGACCACCAATTGAACCTGCACTACGACAATCCATACCTGCTCAGCTCGCTGGTCGCCATCGGCCTGGTGCTCTACACCCGCAGTACCTTGATCAGCATGCTGTTGAGCATGGGGTTCTTCTTTTTGTTGCGGTGGTGGATGTGAGTGGGGCGAAGCGAGACACAGATCTTTGACGGGGCCAGCATTCATGGAAATCAATCTGGAGGCGGTCGCCACCGCCGATGAGCTGCATACGCTCTTGAGTCAGGCGCTCGGTTTTCCTGACTGGTATGGGCGAAACTGGGATGCCTTCTGGGATGCCATCACCGGTTTGGTTGAAATGCCTGCCCACCTCAGGCTTTCAGGCTGGGAGGGTTTTGCCGAGCGTCTGCCGAACGATGCAAGGCTCATGCGCAACTGCTTGGCGAATATGAGCGATTTGCTGCCTGAGGCTGCGTCTGAGGTGGAGTTCGTCTGACAATATCGCCACGAACCTGCGCCATGGCGGTGACGTACTAAACTGATTCATCTGCCTGCACGGGAATATCGTCTGCACGCCGAGTAAGTGTCTTGGCTGATGCATCCCGGCGTTTGAGGTGTTGTTGTGTAAGGCACTGAACGCACTGCGTCCTGAGCCAAGAGGATGCGGTTGTGTGCTGTTCATCTCGAACGCACCTGGCGTTCGAGCGCTCGTGGTTCAGGCGACGGCCCGCAGCATTGCGTCCGCCGACCTGGTCATCCAACCGGCCACTGTCGAGCGGGGTACTGCCTCAACCAAAACCCTCCCGGGAGGTGGCCTTGCTACAGGAGGACACGCCATGGACGAGGCCAAACTCAACGATTTCATGGGCAAACTGGTGAGTGACATGGGCGCGGCCGCGCTGCTCGCCAATGTCATCCTCGGTGAAGAGCTGGGGCTTTACCGGGCAATGGCCGACAGCCAGCCTGTCACGCCCGAAGCACTGGCCAGCAAAACAGGCTGCAACGCCCGGCTGCTCCGCGAGTGGCTCAGCGCCCACGCGGCGGCGGGTTACATGGAACACTTGGACGGCCAGTTCCGCCTGCCGGAAGAACAGGCCCTGGCCCTGGCCATCGAGGACTCGCCGGTGTATGTCGCAGGCGGTGCGGTGGTGATCGCGGCGCTGTTTCATGACAAGGACAAACTGGTCGCCGCCATGCGCGGTAATGGCGCCCTGGCGTGGGGCGATCACCATCCCTGCATGTTCAGTGGCACCGAACGATTCTTCAGGCCCGGTTACCGGGCGCATCTGGTCGCCGAGTGGCTGCCGGCCCTTGAAGGTGTGGTCGACAAGCTTGAGGCGGGCGCCAAGGTGGCGGACGTCGGCTGCGGGCACGGCGCCTCGACGGTGATCATGGCGCAGGCGTTTCCGGCATCAAGCTTTGTGGGTTTCGACTACCACGCGCCATCCATCAGCACCGCCACCCAACGTGCGCAGGAGGGTGGGGTGGAGGACCGGGCAACCTTTGTCAAAGGCACGGCCAAGGACTACCCCGGCAAGGACTACGACCTGATCTGTTACTTCGATTGCCTCCACGACATGGGTGACCCGGTCGGCGCTGCCCGGCATGCCTACGAGTCACTCAAACCGGACGGCACAGTGCTGTTGGTCGAGCCTTACGCCAACGACCGGCTCGACGACAACATCACCCCGTTGGGGCGGTTGTTTTACGCCGCGTCGACCTTCATCTGCACGCCCAACTCGTTGTCCCAGGAAGTGGGCCTGGGGTTGGGGGCACAGGCAGGCGAGAAACGCCTGCACGACGTGTTTACCGAAGCCGGATTCACGCATTTCCGCCGGGCGACGCAAACACCGTTCAACCTGATTCTTGAGGCGCGCAAGTGATGGAACAAGGCTGAACAAGCCCTTGAAAAAAGGCCCTGAGGGCATGGCAATGCACTCAGGGCCCTCAGCGATTCAGGCGTCGCGCAACAGGTCCTGAGCGTTGAGCAGTGCGTAGAGAATTTCCGGGCGTTCCTCCAGTCGACGGCGAATGGTCGTGGGGATCGATTGGCGGGTTTTGCGGCACAGGCCGGGGAGTGCGTCGATCTGGATATCGATGCCACGCATGCTTCGTACGGTGCTGGACTTGGGGCGCATGCGCAGGCGGATGCCTAACAGCTCGTACATTCGGCGTTGCAGGTGTTCAAGGTCGGCCAGGCTGTCGACTTTTTCCAGTCGATCGAGCAGGCGTTTTTCCTCCTGGCGGGTAAGGCTGAGGATGCGCACATCCGCGCCCGGTGTGTCCAGCAACTGCTCACGCTCGCAGTTGCAGGCACCGGGTGGGCAGGGTTGTCGGACCGCAGTAGTGGACGTCATAGCCTCCCATCATAGCTACCGGCGCGTGCCTTTGCCGAACGGCTTTAAAAACGATCCGACGTGTCGCCACTGGCTCAGAGCAACCGCGTCATCAGCCATTGTTCCTTGTCCCACGCTTCAAACTGCTCCTCCACGATCCAGCCACGCTTGGCGTAGTAATCACGGCGGTCGTGGGTGTGCAGGTACAGTTTCGCGATGCCGCTCGCCCTGGCGTGGGCGCAGATACCTTCGATCAACTGTTCCGCGAGCCCCTGGCCTCGTGCTGCGGGTGTCACGTACACGCACGCGAGCCAGGGACCCAGATCGTGGCGCTCCGCCAGGTCATCCCGGGCGAGGGCCGCGCCACCCAGCAGCCGGCCCTGATCCATGGCAATCAGGCAGCGCCATTTGCCATTGGTTTGGCCAGCGGCAAACTCGCGCTGCCAGTCGGCCAAGGGTTGATCTTCAAACTCGTAGCGAAATTGCGCATGGACCCAGGCAGACATCGTGTCGCAATGGGCCATGTGATTTTCCAGCCAGTCGATGCGAGACATGGGCAGTCCTTTTCCAGAATGAGTGACCAATCAGGCAGGTAGCGTGAACGTCGGCGCCGGATTAAACCCGGTCGCCGACCTCCATTTCTTAAACCCTCGTCAACTGCCGCGCAATCGTTGGATCGGTGATTTTGTCGTCATCGATCAGCAGCAATGCCTTGGACAGAATGATCGACAACATGTTGTCACCTTCGAAGGGCAGGTACTGAGGTTCGGATTTCGACCGGGCCTTGGCGTCGGGGACGATGCACAGGTAGCGGTCCTCGGGTTGCATGAGGATGTTGCCCGAGCCGAGGTGGATCTTGTAGATCCCAAGCTTGCCGTTGACTTCCAGGAAGCGCCCGTGCAGCACCCACTTGTCGTTGAGACGGGTCATGCGCGGCAGCAGTTTCTCCAGCAGTTGCTTGCGGGTCTGGGCCGTGGCGCCCAATTCGCCGAACGAGTGGTTGTGCCAGTAATCGCGGTAGCGGCCATCCGGCCCGCCGTCAGCCCACAGCGGATCGTTGGCCAGGGAGGCCACGCCGACGAAGAGGTCGACATCGCGCATCACTTCACTGAGGGCCAGCGCTGGCACCTGGTCCAGCGGCAGCGGTGGCGCGTCGACCGCATTGCGCCAGTGTTCCGGTGCATAACCGCCACCGGCGGCATGGGCGCTGCGCTGCTCGGCCCCGGTGGGGTAGAAGCGCACCTGGTCGGTGCTCAGGCGCAGGAAAGCCCCGGAATCATTGGTGTCCTGGTCATAGTCATCGCCCACGCCCTCGATCCAGAATTCGGCCCGCAGCCCGAACGTCGGCAGTTCCTTGGAGGCGGGCGGGTAGGTGTCGTCCACCATCAGGCGCAGTTTGTTTTTCCAGCCTCGGGCAGCGGCCAGCGCATGGAATTGGTGCTGACGCAGGATGTGCGCTGCGAACCGGTTGGAGTAGTTGGCGGTGTGGCGCTCGGCGTCGGTGAGCAGGTACACCTCACGGTGCGCCTGCTTGAACGGCTGGGTAATCTGCAAGGTTTCGAGCCGGTCACGCCAGGCCAGAATCTCTTCGACAGAACGCCCGATCGGGTGCCAGAGACGGACCTGTGCTTCAGGCGACGGCAACAGCGGCGCGCCTTCAAGGGTTTGCAGTTGACCGTCCGAAAACACCACGGCGTTGTTGTGCTCGCCGTCCTGAATCGTCCAGATCAGCCGCCGCGCCAGCGTGCCGATCAGCGGGTGATCGAGGTAGCGTTCTTGCCACACGGCGAAGGGCCAGTGTTTGTCCAGCAGGAACATGGCATCCAGGCGCTCGGCCTGGGCGGGCAGCAGGGTGGCGATGTCCTTGGCCGCGCCTTGAAGCTCCTTGAGGGCTTCCTTGTCGTCGGTCTTGACCTTGGCCGGCACTGTTTTCTGGGGCGTACCGTCGGCACGAAACCAGCACAGCTCGACGTTCCTGCCATCGACCCGCAACTCGGCGAAGAACGCACCTTCAGCGAACGTCTCCCGACGCAGGCCAACGCTTTCCATGCCGTACACGGGAATCCCCAGCTCTTCGATCTGATCGCGAGGCAGTTGCAGGGCTTCGGCGGCGGCATTGAAGGCTTTTTCGATTTCTTTTTGCGCCGTACCGAATTTGACCCGCACCTTGAGCAGGGCCAGTTGCCCCACGGCGTCGATGGTCGGGATCTGCGACAGGGCGTAAATCGTGGCATTGCCCACTTTCGGCGCCCGTGGGCCCACGCCGCGAATCTTGCGATAGGCACTCAACGACAGTTTGGCGATGGCCCGTGTGAGTTCGCCGTCGACGATGCTCGGGGTCAGCCACAGTAGACCGCGCAGAACCGTGGCATTGAGGTCGTGCATGCGTGCGCTGTCGTCGTTGTTTTCCCAGGACAGGCACAGCAGCGGCATCGTACGGCCGGCATCGACTTTCGGGAACCAGCGCAGCAGGGCAGCGCGCAGGGCCTCGTCGCCGACCTTCGCCAGCAACGCCTGCGCAGTCTTCTGCCATTTGGGAGACGGGCGTGACGAGGTGGCGGTGCTCATGTGTTTGATCAGGGCGATCCAGTCTGCGCGGTCGTTAACCGGCAGCGCATCAATGTCTTCCAGCGCTTGGTGCGTCCACCATTCGCACGGGGCCAGCACCTGCCAGATGCCGTCGCCCAGCAGCAGGTCGACCTTGGCCAGTATCTGATCGCCCAGATTGATATCGTGGCCCAATTCGGCGCATTGGCTGCGCAGCAGCATGAGCTGTTGGCGCAGCGAATCGGTCAGCGGCGTCTGCGACGCGTGCTCGGCCAGCCACTCCACCACGTACAGCACGGGTTGTGTGCCGTAGTAGGCGAAGCGATAACTGCCGAACCACTCCAGCACGGGGTCGGCGAGCTGTGCCATGTCTGCGCCAGCCTGCATCAGCACCGTCATCGCGCCGGGGAGGGTGCCATAGTCGAACACTGAGTTGAACTGATGCCCGGTACTGTCGACACTGAGGTTGCCGTCATAGGCAAACGTGCGTTCAAGCATCGCCAGCACCAGGCGCGTGCGCTGGGCGTCATTACATTGATCGCCGTGAGTCAGGGCGCGAATCGGTTTAAGTACTCCCAGGGTGGCGAGCATGACGCCTGTCTGGCAATGCACGCCGTTCAATACAGGCAGGAGTTCGCTGATCACCTGGTGTTCATGGCGCAAGTGCGAATCGACCAGCAGCGGGTAGCCGTCCGGTCCGACCCGTTCGATCGGGCCGAGCGTGTCCTGCGGAAGGGTGTGGCGAAAGGCGCGCAGTTGTTCAAGTGCCATGGTCGTTCAGCCCCCTACCAGCGGTGTCAGCTTGATGAAGTTGACCACGCTGTCGTGGCGGATGGTCAGCGGCTCATCCAGGCTTTGCGCCTGACGGTCGTCGAGCAGAATGAAGAAGCCGTTGCGTTCGAATGCCTCGAACGCGATCTCCACCTGCTTGCGCCAGTCGATGGGGTGGGCCGCGTCTGGAGCCTTGCGTTCGCCGTTGAGCAAAACCTCTTGCGCCTCGGGAACCACCAGAGACTGCCGGCCGCTGGGGCTTGCCTGTTCTTGGCCTTGCACTTCCTGATAGACGCGCTCGCGAATCAACTGGCGAACCGTGATGGTCTCGGTGGGAAATTGCAGGGCAAACGAATCGAAAATCTCACCCGAAACCGATTCGTCGCGGACGGTAAGCGTTGCCATGGAACACTCCTTTTCTGGCAATGGGCACTGTACGAAGGGGCGCAGATTAACAGGCCGGGCCGAGGATTTCGATGCGCCGGTGACTACGCCGGCAAGCGCTCGGGCGCAGGCAACGCCTGAACCTGCTCGACCTCGCCGAGCGCGCGGCAAACGCCCCGCACGATCATTTCCACCTCGCGCTCATCGAGCATCAACGGCGGCAACAGGCGAATGGTTTTGCCCCGGGTCACGTTGATCAGCAGGCCATGCTCGCGGGCGGCGATCAGCGTCAGGTCGCGCACGGGGCGGGTCAGCTCGATGCCGATCATCAAGCCTTGGCCACGGATTTCCAGCACCTGCGGATGGTCGCTGAGTTCGACGCGCAGCCGGGCGAGCAAGCGTTCACCCTGACGTTGGGCGTTGGCCAGCAGGCCTTGTTCTTCGATGATGTCCAGCACCGTGCAGCCGACCCGGCACGCCAGTGGATTACCGCCAAACGTGCTGCCATGGCTGCCGGGCGTGAACAACTGCGCGGCTTTGCCCCGGGCCAGGCAGGCGCCGATGGGGATGCCATTACCCAGGCCTTTGGCGAGGCTCATCACATCGGGAACGATGCCTGCGTGTTGAAACGCAAACCACTGGCCCGTGCGGCCGATGCCGGTCTGGATCTCGTCGAGCATCAGCAGCCAGCCGCGTTGGTCACACAGCCCTCGCAGCGCTTGCAAGTAGCCCGGAGGCGGCAGTTGCACGCCGCTTTCGCCCTGGATCGGTTCCAGTAACACGGCCACGATACGTTGCCCATAAAGCTGATGCGCCTGGCGCACGGCCTCCAGGTCGCCGAAGGGCACTTTGATGAAGTCGCCGGGCAACGCCTGGTAGCTCAGCCGCACGGCCGGGCCATCGCTGGCGGACAGGGTGCCGAGGGTGCGCCCGTGAAAGGCGTTTTCCATGACCACCACCAGAGGCTGTTCGACGCCTTTTTGCCAGCCGTACAGGCGTGCCAGTTTCAGTGCGGTTTCGTTGGCCTCGGCGCCGGAGTTGTTGAAAAACGCCCGGTCCATGCCTGATAGGCGGGTCAGTTTCTGCGCCAGCCGCTGCTGCCAGTCGATGCTGTACAGGTTGGAGGTGTGCAGCAGCAAACCGGCCTGTTCGCTGATCGCGGCGACCACCCTTGGGTGGGAGTGACCGACATTGGTCACCGCAACGCCCGCCACCGCGTCCAGGTATTCGCGACCGGTGTGATCCCACAAGCGTGTGCCCAGGCCTTTGACAAAGCTCAGCGGCAAGGGTTGGTACGTGTTCATCAGGCAGGTGGCGGTCATGACATCAGGCTCCATCATCGGTCGGTGTTTATGCAGTATCGTTAGCCACCTGAGCTGGATAAACGTGCTGGGTCTTCAATCATTTTAAAGTTGAGCTTGATAATGGATTTATTCCAGGCAATGTCGGTGTACGTGAAAGTGGTGGAGACGGGCAGCATGACGGCCGCGGCGCTGGAGTGCGGGGTGTCCACCACCATGGTTGGCAACCACTTGCGCGCACTGGAACAGCGCCTGGGTGTGCGGCTGTTGAACCGCACCACGCGGCGCCAACGCTTGACCGAGTTTGGCACCGAGTACTATCAGCGCTGTCTTTCGGTGTTGGGGCTGGTGGCCGACTCGGAGCGTCTGGCCGAGCAGGCACAGGGCGAACCGGCCGGGACCTTGCGCATCACTGCGCCGCTGACGTTTGGCACCGAGCGCCTGGCGCCGGCCTTGAGCGAGTTCTCGCGGCGATGCCCGCAGGTCAAGGTCGATGTGGTGCTGACCAACCGCCGTCATGATCTGATCGACTCAGGTTTCGATGTCGCGATTCGCCTGGGCAATCTGGTGCCGCCCGGTCTGGTCGCCCGTCCGCTGGAGGACTACACCCTGACCCTCTGCGCATCGAAAGCGTACCTGGAACGGCGCGGCACGCCGCAATGTCCCGAAGACCTGCAATACCACGATTGCCTGGTGTTCGCGTATCCCGCCGGGGATGAGTGGAGTTCAGCGGAAAAACAATGGCGCCTGAGCGGTGACGATGGTGAGAGGCTGGTGCCGGTGTCCGGCCCGTTGATGATCAACAGCTCTGCCGGCCTGCATCAGGCAGCGCGGGCGGGAATGGGCGTGGTGATGTTGCACGATGCATTGGTCAATGAAGACTTGCAACAGGGGCGGTTGGTGGCGCTGTTGCAGGACTATCAACTGCCACGCCGGCCCATGAACCTGATCTACGCCCAGGATCGCTACCGCTTGCCGAAACTGCGGCGCTTTGTCGATTTCGCGCTGGAGCAATGGGGGCGGCCATGAGGCTACACCATCGCCAGTGGATGCTTGTGTTTGGGCGCGCCGAATAGGCGGTCGGTGGCGACCAAGGGCTTGCGCCTCGTCAAGCAATGGAAACAGCATAAGCCGTCATGTGTTGAGCGCAAACCGGTTGCGTAATGAGCGCGCTCGCCTAAGCTTTCGAGCAGCGTGGCAGATAATTCAGGGCTCGGTGCCTGGACCTTTTGCCGCGATGCGCAATCATAAAGCGTGGATATCTACAGGAGATGCGCATGTTCATTCGGTCATTGACCCTCGCTACTCTGCTCGCTGTCGCCGGCCCCTTGTTCGCCGCCGACAACGACACGCCCCTGGCCCAGGAACGCGGCAAGTCCCGCCCCCTGATCGTCATTGCCCCCAGCAGCATCGACCCGACCCTGGTCGCCTTGAAAAAAGCGCTGGAGGAACCGGCCAACCGCCAGGGGTTCACGGAACGCAACATGGTGCTCTACACGGTGGTCAACCTCATGGGGCAACGTGACGGCAAGGACCTCGATGCCCAGACCACGATGGCGCTGATCCGCGAACTCAAGCTGGGGGTCAGCGGTGCGACCAAAGTGATTCTGGTGGGCAAGGACGGCGAGAAAAAAATCGACCACACCGGTCCCATCGAGCCGAAGGAAATCTTCAGCACCATCGACCAGTTGCCGGCCGCCGAAAAAGAAACCGCCCCCCCTGTGGTCGCCGTGCCGGAAGCCGCACCGGCCAAGGGCGGCAAGGCAGCCAAACCCGGCAAGACAGCAAAACCTGCGGCACCGGCACAACCGCTGGATGACTGATGGCGTTTGCCACACACAACAAAGAAAAGGCCTCGCTGCGATTGTGCAGCGGGGCCTTTGTTTGTGTGGGTATAGGGAATGTGAGGCGCTAAGCCTCACCACTCTCAAGCTGCAGTCACCGAAAACCTGTAAACCAAATCGTCCACCGGCTCATTACCCAACGAGTACGCCAAGGGCTTGCGCTCGTTGAATACGAAGCCGCATTTCTCCAGCACTTTGCAGGACGCCGCGTTGCCGTCGGTGACGGTGGCCAGCAGGGTGTCGATCCCCAGGGTTTGGGTGGCGTAAGGGATGAGGGCGCGCAGCGATTCCGAACCATAGCCTTTGCCGTGATGCTCTTGCAGCAACAGGTAGCCGACTTCGGCTTCTGTACCGGTGTGATCGCTGAGTTTCAGTCCCGTCACACCCAGGGGCTCTCCGGTTTGCCGGTCGCGCAGGGTCAGGCACAACCAGTGGCTGGACGTCAGGCTCCAGTGCGGGAGCCGCGAGTCGAAGCGTTCGCGAATGTGTTCCGGGGAGAGTTCGTCAAGGACGTAGCGCATCACCTCAGGTTGTTGATGCAGCCTGAGAAACATCGGCCAGTCGGCCTCGGTGATGGGGCGCAGATGCAATCTGGGGGTGTGCAGTGCATGCATGAGTCTATCCCTGACGTTCTTGTTGAGCCGCTCAGAGTAGAAGCATATCGGGGCGCCGACAATCCCGCTCACGGTAGCCAGGGCTTTGTTTGAGGTAAAAAAGACCCGGCGTCACCGAAGTCACGCCGGGGGTGTTGCCAGGCAACGCACGGATATCGTGGGTCCGAACATTGCCTGTTGAACCTGTGCCGGTTTATGCCCGCTCAATCGCCAGCGCCACGCCTTGGCCGCCACCGATGCAGAGGGTCGCGAGGCCTTTTTTGGCATCACGCTTGATCATTTCATGAAGCAACGACACCAGCACCCGGCAGCCCGAGGCGCCAATCGGGTGGCCCAAGGCAATGGCACCACCGTTGACGTTGACCTTGCTCGCATCCCATTCCAGCTCTTTGCCGACCGCCAGTGATTGGGCGGCGAACGCTTCGTTGGCTTCGATCAAGTCCAGTTGATCCAGCGTCCAGCCGGCCTTGCCCAGGCAGCGGCGAGTGGCCGAAACCGGGGCAATGCCCATGATCGCCGGGTCGACGCCAGCATTGGCGTAGGCGGCGATTCTGGCCAGCACTGGCAAGCCCAGCGCCTTGGCCTTGTCGGCGCTCATCAACAACACCGCGGCGGCACCATCATTGAGCGAAGAGGCATTGCCGGCGGTGACGCTGCCGTCTTTCTTGAACGCCGGTTTGAGTTTGGCCAGCGACGCCGCGGTCGTCTCGGCGCGGGGTTGTTCGTCGACTGCGAATGACAGCGGGTCACCCTTGCGCTGGGGAATCAAGATTGGCGTGATCTCGTCGGCAAAACGCCCGGCTTCGATAGCGGCCGTGGCTTTTTGCTGCGAAGCGGCGGCGAAGGCGTCCTGTTCCTCACGGGTCAGGTTGTATTTGTCCACCAGGTTCTCGGCGGTTATGCCCATGTGGTAGTCGTTGAACGCGTCCCACAGGCCGTCGCTGATCATGCTGTCGACCATTTTTGCGTGGCCCATGCGCAGACCGGTGCGAGCGGCTGGCAGCACATAAGGTGCCAGGCTCATGTTTTCCATGCCGCCGGCGATGATCACTTCGGCGTCGCCGCAACGGATCGCCTGCGCGCCCAGATGCAAGGCCTTGAGGCCCGAGCCGCAGACTTTGTTCAAGGTCAGCGCGGGCACCGCGTGGGGCAGGCCGGCGAGGATTGAAGCCTGGCGCGCCGGGTTCTGGCCCGAGCCGGCGGTCAGCACCTGGCCGAGGATCACTTCGTCGACCTGATCACCGGCCAGTCCGGTTTGCGCCAGCAACTGGCGAATCACCGCTGCACCGAGTTCCGGTGCCGGAATGCTGGCCAGGGAACCCTGAAAACTGCCGATGGCGGTACGGGTGGCGGCAACAATCACAACTTCTTGCATCGAATTTCTCCTAAGGCTGCGGTTCAGGCGAACTGCATTTCTGGAACATGCTCGGGAACGATCAGCTTGCCAGCGGTCTTGCTGACGATTTCCTCGACGCTCACGCCCGGTGCACGTTCCTTAAGGATGAACGCGCCGTTTTCGATTTCCAGATAGGCAAGGTCGGTCAGCACGCGTTTGATGCAGTTGGCACCGGTCAACGGCAGGCTGCAACGCGGCAGCAGTTTCGACTCACCGTCCTTGGAGGCGTGGGTCATGGTGACAATGATGTTGTCTGCGCCGGCCACCAGGTCCATTGCGCCGCCCATGCCCTTGACCAGTTTGCCGGGGATCATCCAGGAGGCGATGTTGCCTTGTACGTCAACTTCAAACGCGCCCAGCACGGTGAGGTCAATGTGGCCGCCGCGAATCATCGCGAAGGATTCGGCGGAGGAGAAAATCGATGCACCGATGCGGGCGGTCACGGTTTGCTTGCCAGCATTGATCATGTCGGCGTCGACTTCATCGTCGGTCGGAAAGGCGCCCATGCCGAGCAGGCCGTTTTCCGATTGCAGCATCACTTCCATGCCTTCGGGGATGTAGTTGGCGACCAGGGTCGGAATGCCGATGCCGAGGTTTACGTAGTAGCCGTCTTTCATTTCGCGGGCGACACGCTGAGCCATTTGTTCGCGGGTAAGAGCCATTTTTATTCTCCGTTGTTCGTCGGGCTGGGGGCGGGGATCACTTGCGCACGGTGCGTTGTTCGATGCGTTTTTCGAACGTGCCGCAGATGATCCGGTCGACGTAGATGCCAGGGGTGTGGATCTGCGAAGGGTCCAGTTCGCCGGGTTCGACGATTTCTTCGACTTCAACCACGGTGATCTTGCCGGCGGTGGCGGCCAGCGGGTTGAAGTTCTGCGCGGTGTGGCGGTAGATCACGTTGCCGAAGTGGTCGGCTTTCCAGCCTTTGACGATGGCGAAGTCGCCGGTGATGGATTCCTCCATCAAGTACGGACGGCCCTTGAACTCACGGATTTCCTTGCCTTCGGCCACTGGAGTGCCCACGCCTGTCGCGGTGAAGAACGCCGGAATGCCCGCGCCGCCCGCGCGCATTTTTTCCGCGAGAGTGCCTTGGGGGGTCAGGACGACTTCAATTTCGCCGCTCAACAGTTGCTTCTCGAACAGGGCGTTTTCGCCCACATAGGAGGCGACCACTTTGCGGATCTGCCGGTCTTCCAGCAGCACGCCCAGGCCAAAGCCGTCGACGCCGCAGTTGTTGGACACCACGGTCAGGTCGCGGGTGCCTTTGCGCTTGATCTCGGCGATCAGGTTTTCCGGGATACCGCACAGGCCGAAGCCCCCGGAAATCACGGTCATGCCGTCTTCAAGACCGGCCAACGCTTCCTCATAGGAAGCCACGCGTTTGTCGAAACCTGCCATAGGCACCTCTTTTATTCTTGGTGGGCGGCTGGCTAGCCGTGTGGGGTGGAGTGTCTCGCCGTCGTATTCATTTGTTAAGTTGTTTTTTTGCTTGAATTGATTAATAAAGCTCATTAAAGCGCTGCGCACTTCTTGCAGCTTATCGCTTACAACCGGAGCAACGCGACCATGACCGTCAAGCAGATACGAGCATTCCTGGCCGTGGCGCAGAGTTTGAGCTTTGCCGTGGCGTGCGAGCGGCTGCATCTGTCGCAATCGGCGTTGAGCCTGACCATCAAGGCGCTGGAGGAGGGCCTGGGTGGGCGTTTGTTCAGCCGCACCACTCGCAACGTCACGCTGACCCCGGAGGGCGAATCCCTGTTGCCGCTGGCTCGACGGCTGATTGCCGATTGGGACAACACCGAGGATGAAATGCGCCAGCGCTTCACCCTCCAGCGCGGACGGGTGACGTTGGCGGCCATGCCATCGTTTGCCGGCAATCTGTTGCCGCCGATCCTCAAGACGTTCCGGGCGCGTTACCCCAAGGTCAACGTGACCGTGAACGATGTGATCAACGAGCAAGTGCTGGAAATGGTCCGCGACCGTCAGGTGGAGCTGGGTGTGGCGTTCGAGCCCATGCAAAGTTCCTCGCTGGCATTTACGCCGCTGTACATCGACCGTTTCGTCGCGGTGGTGCCCAGTGACTCGCCGTTGGCCGAGCGCGCTGAAATCGATTGGGCAACCTTGCTGGAGCAGCCGTTTATTACGTTGCAGCGGCCCTCCACGGTGCGGGTCATGCTGGAAGAACACTTGCAGGCGCGGCAGATGAAGTTGCCGGTGGAGTTTGAAAGCCATCAGTTGGCGACGGTCGGGCGCATGGTCGCCAGTGGTCTGGGGGTCAGTGCCATGCCGGCGTTGTGTGCCGGGCAGATGCGTGAGCTCGGCGCCCACTGCATCACCCTGCGTGACCCGGTGATCGAGCGGGCCATCGGTGTGCTGACCAAACCCGGGCATGAGTTGTCGGCAGCAGCGCAGGCGTTGTTCGATATTCTCAAGAGCCAGAGTCATCCGTAGACACGCTTGCTCCTGCGAATGTGTTCGGTTTTGTCCCGCGAGCGGTGGCCACTGTTCACAGGACCGGGCTTGCAAGCAAAACTGTGATCTGCGCACGGCGTGTAACGTCTAGCGAGAGTGTCCCCGCAGTGGTACGGGGCGTGAATTCGGAACACGGCATGCAAGCGTTGTTGAACGAGATCCTTGAGACGGTTCGCCCCTTGATCGGACAGGGCAAGGTGGCTGATTACATTCCCGCACTGGGCAGTGTGCCGGCCAATCAATTGGGCATTGCGGTGTACGGCAATGACGGCGAGCTGTATTGCGCGGGCGACGCGCACACGCCGTTCTCGGTACAGAGTATTTCCAAGGTGTTCAGCCTGGTGCAGGCCATTGATCATTCCGGCGAAGCCATCTGGGAGCGTCTGGGGCATGAGCCGTCCGGTCAGCCGTTCAACTCGCTGGTGCAACTGGAGTTCGAACGCGGCCGGCCGCGCAATCCGTTCATCAATGCCGGGGCGCTGGTGATCTGCGATATCAACCAGTCACGTTTTGCGGCACCGGCACTGTCGATGCGTGATTTTGTGCGGCGCTTGTCCGGCAATCCGCAGGTGATGGTCGACGGGAAAGTCGCCGAGTCGGAGTACCAGCACCGCGCGCGCAACGCCGCCATGGCGTACCTGATGCAGTCGTTTGGCAACTTCCATAACGATGTGGAAGCAGTGCTGCGCAGCTACTTCAGCCATTGTGCGTTGCGCATGAGTTGCGTCGACCTGGCCCGGGCCTTCTGTTTCCTGGCCAATGACGGGTTCTGCAAACACAGCGGCGAGCAGATTCTTACTGCCCGTCAGACCCAGCAGGTCAATTCGATCATGGCCACCAGCGGTCTGTATGACGAGGCCGGTAACTTTGCCTATCGCGTGGGGCTGCCGGGCAAGAGCGGCGTGGGTGGCGGCATCGTGGCCGTGGTGCCGGGGCGGTTTACCGTGTGCGTCTGGTCGCCGGAACTGAACGCGGCGGGTAACTCGCTGGTGGGTATGGCGGCGCTGGAGCTGCTGAGCCAGCGCATTGGCTGGTCGGTGTTCTAAGGCTCTGTAGGAAAACTGCCTGATCGCCACTCGGCGACTTTTCGTACAGACCCTAGACATCACAGAAATCCGGTGTAGGAGCTGACGCGGCCTGTGGCAGCTCTTTGTATTTCGACTATCGCTCCGTCAGGAGTCGATAGCTCTCGACTGATTTCGCTCGAGCCCATCATTTCGGAAGCGTCCTACAGCCAGCCACGAAGTAGCGTATTAACCTGCCAGTTGCACTGCCCATCGGTGAGTTACGAACCCCGAGTCAGAGCCGCTTCAGGCGAGTTAACGTGTCGCCTTTATCGCCCTTTCATAGTTCTCTTGGTTAAGAAATCTGTAAGCACTGTGTATTGCGTGTGCCAAGGAAGTTGTGCACGGGGGATTCGCATGGGTTTATCGCCCAGTTGCACGCTTGGCATTTTGAATGGACTCTTTTTGATACCGGGTAACTCTCTTGAAATCTGTCATTTTATTTGCGCCTGCAAAAATCCTGCTTCAACACTCCGAAGCAGAATGGCTAAGTGTATTGGGCAACAACAGTCTGATTTATAGCGACTTGTCAGCCAAGGAGTTGCTAACACAACAATTTCCCGCGCTGACCTCAGCTTTGCGGCTCTATGCAAACTTCAATGATTCGGGCGTGGTTGAACTGGATGCGCTGGCCGCCGCAAAAGAGCTAGGAACTAACACTCTGGTGGCACTGGCGGAAGTCGATTTGTTGCGCGTGGCGCGGATCAAAGACCGGCTCAGCGGCTCGACGACGCGCTACGAAGAGATGACCTTGCTGTATCGGGACAAATTCCTGATGAAGCAAAAACTGGCGGAACATGGCATCCGCATCAACCCCATGGCGGTTGTCCGCTCTGCATGCGAAATCAATGACTTCATTGAGCAATATGGTTTTCCGGTCGTGGTGAAGCCTCGCGACGGCCGCGGCTCCGGTGGGGTCCGTGTGCTGCACGATGACGCTGAACTTCGCAGCTACCTGCACGAGCAGGACAGTACGACGCTACACAATCTGATGGTCGAAAAGTACATCGATTCATCGCTGTTGAACGTCAACGGGCTCTACATTGACGGCCGGCCGGTGATCATCTCTCCGGTGCGCTCAACGGTGACCTGCCTGGACTTCCTTGACGGTAAAAGTCTCGGTTTCCAGATGCTGGCCGAGCATAACCCGCTTCACCAACAATGCGTGAAGCTCACCCGACGGATCGTTGAACAGGCACTGCCGCGACTCGGCACAATGCTGTTTCATCTCGAGGTTTTTCTCGACGGTGAAGATCTGGTCGTCTGCGAAATTGCCTGTCGCCTTGGCGGTTGCAGCGTTAACCAGGAGTTGACCGACGCTTACGGTTTGAACCCGCGCTTGACCCTGATTGACGCGGAGCGGGGCGGGAAAGCGGCATCGCTCAAAGAATTGATCAAGCCGCGCCGCTTGTTGGGACAACTGAATATTCCACCACGCACCGGCAAATTGATCGAGTATCCGGCACACATCGATTTGCCCTTCATTCGTTATTGCTCGGTCACCGCAAAAAAGGGCAAGGACTACGCCGGGATGAAGTTGACCAATGGCGAAATCGTCTCGGCGATTGTCGAGGGCGATAGCGAAGAAGGCGTCAGCGATCACCTCGCGCAACTCGATAGTTGGGTCAGAGACACGTTTATCTGGGAATAACGGAATCTTCCCACCGATGCATTAACGGAAGACGAAAGGCAACGTCACCCACGTCTGTCTTCCGCACAAGGCCGGCTGACGGTCACCCTCGTCAGCCTGCGTAATGTTGCATGCCATGATCTGGCACTACGACGCACACCAACAGGCGTTATCGCGCCCGCTGGAAACCGATCTAAGGATAGATATGGGCAAGGTAGCAGTAGTCGGAATGGGCTATAGCGGCGCCATTCTTGTGGAACGATTAAAGCACCTGACGCCCGCATTGAAAGTGGATGTCTACGATACAACCGGCAGCACCGGGTCTGGTCAGGCCTATCAACAGGACAGTTTGAGCAATCTGGTCAACCGCCCGGCCAGCCTGATGTATTTGCGCGAGCTCGGCGATTTCAAACATTGGTTGCGCGAATGTCCCGTGTCGCAGGCCAAGTCTTATCAGCCGAGGCCGGTGTTCGGGAGGTTCATCGAAGAAACACTCAAGTCGTCTCTGCGCGCCCATAGCGCCATCCAGTATCACCGCGAGAGGGTGATTGGGATGACGGCAGAACAGGGACGCTACTCCCTGAAAACCGCCAGCGGCGAACGCGCGGGCTACAGCGCTGTGGTTCTGGCGACCGGCAACTCCGAGCCGACCGATATCTATCGGCTCGAAGGCGTCGAAGGCTACATCAACAATCCCTATCCGACGACCAAGCTAGCCGACATCCGTTCAGACAGTATCGGTGTGCTCGGCAATCAGCTATCGGCCATCGATGTGGCGCTAACCCTGCTCGACGCCCACCCTGACAACCACGTCACGATGCTCACCCGAAGCAGCAAGATTCCCAACTACAGCGAGCACTACCATCCGCGCCCGCTCAAGGTGCTGAACGAGAGCAACCTCAAGCAACGACTGCGGGGCACCGGCTCGCTACTGAAAACCGTACAGGCAATGTTCGACGAGGAGCTGGGCGCACACGGTATTCACGTCAACCTCGAAGCCTTGATGCGCGATCACACCCTGGCCTCGGTTGCCCGAGAGGCGATCTACTCGGTGCTCTCATCGACCAACCTGATCGTGCCGATGATCTGGAACCTGTTATCCGAGCGTGACCGAAAAGTTTTCGTCGGGCGATACCGAAGCGCCTGGCGCCAACTGCGGGTGCCGATTCCCAAGGAGAACTGGATCAGGATTCATCAGCATATCCATTCCGGGCGGTTGGCCTGCAAAACCGGGTTGGCGGATGTCAGCGTCATTGAGGATCAATTCGTGGCACGCGGGCGGGATTTTCAGTGCTCGTTTTCCAACCTGGTTAATGCGACCGGCGCCGGCGATGCGATGGAGGACGCGTTGTACCAAAACCTGACGGCCTCCGGGATGTGCATCCAGCATCAGTACGGCGGAATCGATGTGCGCTTTGACGACTGCCGGGTGATAAACGAACAGGGGCCAACCAATATCTTCGCAATCGGCGCCCCTACCGCAGGGGTGTTCTACGCGGTCAGCAATATTGATGTCCTGCAGATGCAGGCCGAAATCATCTACAAAAACCTTCGTGCATTAGGCGCTTGAGAAACTATGAAAACCTTACTGTGTTTGCTGATTGCCACTGCGGTGGGTACTGGTTTTCAGTATGTCGGCGTCCCGCATGGCCTGTTGCTGGGCTCGATACTCGCGGCCGCATTGATCGTCAGCAAACGCCAATTTTCGCCGAGGATGCCGCTCGGTCTTGGCTACGTGCAAATCGTATTAGGGATCGCCACCGGCCTGATGTTCGAGGCCTGGGACAGCCAGACAGTCGCCGCGCTGTTGCCCAGCCTGGGCTTGTTGCTGCTGTGCCTGACAGCGCAGATTGTCGCGGCGGGTTTGTGGCTGCGCAAAGTATCGGGATGGAATCTCAAGGACTCGCTGCTGGCCGTTTACCCGGGCGCACTCGCGGCGGTATTCGATTTGCTGGAGTCCGAGCGGGCGTCGAGCAAGGTGATCGTCGTGCATCTGGTCCGCCTGTTGTCGATCACCATGCTGGTCAGTTTTTGCATCCCAGGGCCTGTCGACGTGGTACTTGTCGAGAGCAACTCGCTGGGCATCAACACCGTGCTGACGCTGTTGTCGCTGGTCGCGCTGTGCCTGGTGCTCGGGCGCCTGCTGTTGCGCATCGGCGTCCCGGCACCGTTCATGCTCACCGCTATTGTCGCCACCGGCGTCTACGTCAAACTGGATTATCTGCACGGCTTCCACATGCCGGCATGGAGCGTCGATGCCGCCGCCATCATCCTCGGTGTGCTGATCGGCTCGAAATTCAAGGACATTACCCCGGCGGAGCTCGTGCGCCACGGTCGTGCCGGGTTGATGTCTGTCGCACTGATGTTGCTGGTCGCCGCAGCGTTTGCCGGGGTGGCGGGGCGGTTGCTGGGCAACGATCCCTTGGTTTCATGGTTGGCGTACATGCCGGGGGCCATCGAGACCATCACGATCGTCGCGTTCAGTGGCGGGCTGAACGTGGTGTTCATTCTGTCCCACCACTTGGTGCGGATGGTCGTGTTGCACTTCGCCCCCGCTTTGATTGTTCAGGCGCGTAGACGGCGGGAAAATGCCTGATCGCCACTCGGCGACTATTCGTACAGGCCCGAGGCGCCCCAGCTCCTATAAGGTGGGTTTTGCTTTGCGTTTGCTGGTCGGCGCGGTTTTGCGCTTGGCAGTCTTGCGTTTGTTCTTCCACGGCGTTGCGCCTTTACCGGCCGGGCTGGCCGGGCCGCTGATGGTCAGGCTCAGGCCGGTGCAGCGGCCAACTTGCTTGCTCATCCAGGCGGCTTGTTTGGCAACAAAATCCTCAAGGCTCATTTCACCACTCTGGACCATGTCCAGTGCCTGTTCCCAGATGGCCGTGGTGCCGGGGTCGGCGATGGCGCGGGGCACGGCGTCGATCAGGCTGAACGCTGGCGGCGTGGCCGCCAGGGCTTTGCCGTTCTTGATCAGGTAGCCACGGTCCAGCAGTCCTTGAATGATCCCGGCGCGGGTAGCTTCAGTACCGATGCCGGTGGTGTCCTTGAGTTTTTGCTTGAGCAACGGGTCTTCGACCAGTTTGGCGACGTTCTTCATTGCCTTGATCAGGTCGCCTTCGGTGAACGGTTTGGGTGGCTGGGTCCAGAGGTCTTTCAGGTTCACGCCGGCAACGGCGCACTCGCAGCCTTCGGTCAGTGCCGGGAGTATTTGTGGCGCAGGGGCTTCGCGGCCCTTGGCCGGGGCCAGCGCTTCGGGCAGCGCACGCTTCCAGCCCGGCTCGACGATCTGCTTGCCCACCGCCCGCAAGGCATAACCTGCGCAGTCAAAGTCGGCCTGGGTCCTGTCGAATTCGTGATTAGGCAGAAATTGCGCCAGGTACCGTGCGCGGATCAAGGTGTAGACCGCACGGTGTTTGCCGGTCAGGCGTTCAAGGTTTTTCGCGGCACCCGTGGGGATGATGCCGTGGTGAGCGCTGACCTTGGCGTCGTTCCAGGCCCGCGAACGGCGTTGTGGCTCAAGGTGTTCCAACAGACTGCTCAGGCCGGGATCGGCACGCCCGAGGGCGGCCAGAATGCCCGGCGCCTCGCTGTGCTGGCTCACTGGCAGGTAGCCGCAATCGCTGCGTGGGTAGGTGATGACCTTATGGGTTTCATACAACGTCTGCGCAACGTCCAGGGTTTCCTGGGCGCCGAGGCCGAGCTTTTTCGAGCAGATTTCCTGCAACGTGCCCAGGTCGAACGGCAGCGGCGCGGCCTCGCGAACCCGCTCGGTCCGCAGTTTGATGAGCTGTGCGCGGTCGGCGTTGTTCATGGCTGCGGCGGCTTCCCGGGCCAGAGCCTGATTCAGGCAACGGTCCTGGTCATCACAGGCATCGGCCGCCGCGCGCCAATGGGCAATGAACGTATCGCGACCGTGACGCAATTGCACGTCGATGGCCCAGTACGCCACCGGTACGAAGTCGGCAATGCTGCGGTCGCGGTCCACCACCAGGCGCAAGGTCGGGGTTTGTACGCGGCCCACCGGCAACACACCCTGATAGCCGGACTGGCGGCCCAGCAGCGTGAACAAGCGACTCATGTTCATGCCGATCAACCAGTCGGCCCGCGAACGTCCCAGCGCCGAATGGTAAAGGCTGAACGTTTCGGCACCGGGCTTGAGCGCTGAAAGGGCCTTGCGGATGGAGGCGTCGTCAAGTGCCGAGAGCCACAGGCGCTTGATCGGCCCGCGATAACGGCAATGTTCCACCAACTCCCGGGCGATCATTTCTCCCTCACGGTCGGCGTCGGTGGCAATCACCAGTTCATCCGCTTCGCCCAGCAGCCGCTTGACCGCTTTGAACTGGCTGGCAGTCTTGGGCTTGACCTGCATTTTCCATTTTTCAGGGACGATCGGCAGATCGGCCAGTACCCAGCGCTTGTAGCGGGCGTCGTAGGCATCCGGCGGTGCGGTTTCCAGCAAATGGCCGATGCACCAGGTCACCGTGATATTCGTGCCCAACCAGCAACCGTCGCCACGGCGGCTGGCGCCGAGCACGGCAGCGATGTCTTTGGCCTGGGACGGTTTTTCACAGAGGAACAGCTGCATAACCACCATCATGGTTCGGGTTGGAAAGGTCGATAGCATGAGTGGTGAAGACGAATCGGGCAATCTTTATCTGTATGGATGTACAGTTGAAGCTGTTGCCATTGATTGCGCTCGCGGTGTGCCCCAGACGCGGGAAGAAACAAGGCGCAGGCCACGCTGACAGAATTGTAATGCGCCAATCATCTCCACGTTATCTCCCGGTTGTAAGGATACCCCCCGGCAGCCACGGGGCCGCTCGTGGCCCCGGGAGAATAAAAAACAGCCGAAATCCAATGGCTGATAACTCTGGAGTGATCGATGAAAAACACCACACACGTAACGATGGCCGCGTTGGCGGCAATGGTCGGCTGCGCGCCGGGCCTGGTGTGCGCCGAAGAAAAGGCTGAAGGCTTTATCGAAGGCAGTCGCTTGAACGTGCTTAATCGCAACCTTTACTTCAATCGTGATCATCGGGACGGTCAGAAAAGCCCTACGGGCAATGGCTATTCCGAAGCCTGGGCGCATGGGGTGATTGGCAAATTCGAGTCCGGCTTCACCCAGGGCACTGTGGGCGTCGGGGTCGATGCGTTTGCCATGATCGGCCTGAAACTCGATACCGGTGACGGTCGCAACGGCGGGCGCAGTTCATTCGATGTGCTGCCGGTGGACCGCAAGGGGCAGGCGCGGGATGAATACACCAAGGTGGGAGGGGCGGCCAAGGTTCGGGCTTTCGACACGGTGCTCAAGGTCGGTGACGTGTTTCCTGCCAACCCGGTGGTGGCGGCCGGGGATTCGCGGTTGCTGCCGGAAAGCTTTCGCGGGGTGACCGCCACCAACACCAGCCTTGAGGGTTTGACCCTGCAGGGCGGGCGCCTGCATGCCATGAGCCAACCGGTATCGAGCAACCTGCGCGACAACTTCGCGACCTTCTATGGCGGGCCGGTCAATTCGCCGTGGGTGGGCTACTTTGGCGGCGATTACACGCTGAACAAGCAAGTGAGTTTCAGTCTGTATTCCAGTCGGCTCAAGGACGCCTGGAACCAGTACTACGTCGGGACGACATTGCAATATCCGCTGGCGGACGACCTCGACGTCTTTGGCGGCCTCAACTATTACAAGGCGGTGGACGAGGGCAAGCAATTGCTCGGCAGGTTCGACAACAACATCTGGAGCGCCAAGGTCGGTGTCACCTACGGCGCCCACACCCTGGCGTTGTCCCACCAGCGAAACAACGGCAACGATGACTTTGACTACTTGCGCCAGTCGGACTCGATCTTCCTCGATAACTCGATTCAGTACAGCGATTTCAACTCACCCAAAGAGCGTTCGTGGATGGTTCGCTATGACCTGGACATGACCACGTTCGGTGTGCCGGGGTTGTCGTTCATGACGCGTTACGGGCGAGGGGCGGGGGCGGACTACTCCAATGCCAACGCCGTTTACATGCGCCGCGACGCCGAGGGCAATCCGCTGACCGACCAGAAGCGCTGGGAGCGCGACATCGAGGTCAAATACGTGGTGCAGACCGGCTCGCTCAAGGACCTGTCGTTGCGGGTGCGCCAGGCCAATACCCGGGCCACCGCGTTCGAGTCGGACCTGGACGAAGTACGTCTGATTGTCGAATACCCGTTAGCCATTCTTTAAGCGTTTGAACGCTGTTTATTCAGCGTTTAAACCAAAGATGTCAAGAATGTAATGTCCCGCCCATGCTCCTGTTAGCTTCACCTTTTTATCATTTACGGGAACCTGAAGACGGGTTGCTGAATAAGCCACCGAGTCGATTCCATGACTGTAAGAGGATGCTAACCATGAAACTACTCAGGATGTTGTTTGTCGCGATGATTGCCGCCAGTGCCGGCACTGCGTTTGCCGAAGGTGGCGCGGAGCGTTCTCAAGAGTTCTGGAAACAATTCAAACTCAGCCAGGAGCAAGTGCACGGCAGCAAGAGCAACACAGCCAATGCTGAAGCCACGGTCAAGGCCGACTCGGGCGATCAAGTAAAGTCTGCCGGAAAGTCGGAGGGTTAGTAAGCGGTTGAACGGTTTGGTCATTCACCTTTAGAAGCACAGTGCTCCTTTGGAAGAGGTGAATTTTTAGGGCGTCCTTCGGGGCGTCTTTTTTTTGCCGGTCAATAATACAGACACAAAAAAGCGCTGGAAGTGGGTACGTCCAGCGCCTGGGTACAGGAGGGTTGAGGGCAAAAGACCTTAGCTGCCGCGTGTACGGCATTCCCCGGCCACACTGTAACGCACGGTCGTGAGCTGCCCCCGGGAATCTTCATACGTCATCTGGGACGGCACCACCTCGCAGGACTTTATCGGTGGCGTGACGTTCACCACTTTAACCACGTCGAGTTTCATCCCGTATTGGTAGTTCTTGATGGTCGGGGCGCTTTTGCCTTCTTTCGCGGCGTACTTTTCCATGGCGGCATTATTGGCTTGCATCATCTTTTCAAAGACCTTGTCACCACCACTTTCGGCCATGACCGACGTGGATGCGATCAATGCACCGGTTAAAGAAATGATCTTGAACAGTTTCATGTTGAATGCCTCATTAAAAACCTGCCGAAAGCATATCAACCGGCGCCTTTCATCAAGGTGGCGTCGACATTACAGATAGGTAATGTATGGGGTGTTCTAAATCTCAATGTGCTCGAAACGCTTCCATTTATAGATGATGGCCGATATCAGCCAACTGAGGATGAACACGCCGATAATGACGTAGCCAATCATTCCGAAGTTGTTGTTCAGGTCGCTCACCGTGTCCCAGAAAGTTCCGCTGAGCCCCAACGTGTCGGCCAGCAAGCCAAGCCCTTCGACGCTGCCCACCAACAGCGCCACCAGCACCGAAACGCAAGTGATGGTGATGTTGTAATACAGCTTGCGGATCGGTTTGATGAATGCCCAGCCGTAAGCCCCCAGCATCAAGATGCTGTCCGTGGTGTCGACCAGGGTCATGCCGGCAGTGAACAGCACGGGAAACACCAGGATCGACCAGATGGGCATGCCCTGTGCGGCACCGGCAGCGGAGATCCCCAGCAGGCCGACTTCCGTGGCGGTATCGAAGCCCAGGCCAAACAGAAACCCCAGAAAGTACATGTGCCAGCTTTTGTTGATCAGGCCAAACAGCGGACGAAACAGCCGTGCCAGGAACCCGCGGCTGGCCATCAGCAGGTCGAGGTCTTCCTCGACGTAGGGTTTGCCCTGCCGGACAAGGCGAAAGGCACGAATGACCGAGCGCAGAATCACCAGGTTCATCAGGGCGATGGCAAACAGAAAGGAGGTCGAGACGAGCGTGCCGATCATGCCGCCGATGGCTTTGAAACCGGCCAGTTGACCTTGCAGGGCCATGGCGGTGGCGGCGATGCCAATTGATGCGAGCACCACAATGGTGGAATGCCCCAGCGAAAACATCAGCCCGACGCAGATCGGTCGTTTGCCGGCCTGCATCAGTTTGCGGGTAACGTTGTCGATCGCTGCGATATGGTCGGCATCCACGGCATGACGCAGCCCGAACGAGTAGGCCAGGACACTGGTGCCCATCAGCAGCGGGTAGCTGTGAAAGGCCAGGAAGGCCCAAGCCCAGGCGGCGACGTTGAACAGAATCAGCAGCGCATAAATGGCGATGATCTTCTGCTTGAGCTGACCACGGTCATCACCGAACAACGCCTTTACGATCATTGTCTGACCCCTGGGATCACATCAAGCTGCCAGGCAATGAGGGGCTGCCTGGCGGCACGGCGTTGCCGATACATTGAAGCGTAATACGCGCTGGGTAATCCGCCCTGCACAAGCCTGACTTTCAGACGAAGTATCGTGACGGCGAGGGAGAGGCGGACCAGGTGCTGGCCTGGCCCGCGGGTGATGCACTAGCTCGACGGGCGCTCTTCAAGCACTTCGTCGTCTTCACGCCGATGCGCCCAGTGATACAGCGCAGGCAATATCAGCAGCGTGAGCGCGGTCGAGGAGAGGATGCCGCCGATCACCACGGTCGCCAAGGGGCGTTGCACTTCGGCGCCGGTGCCGGTGGCCAGCGCCATGGGAATAAACCCAAGGGAGGCCACCAGTGCCGTCATCAACACCGGGCGCAAACGAGTCAGGGCGCCTTCGTTGATCGCCGTGACGAGCGAACGACCTTCTTCACGCAGGTTGCGAATGAAGGCAATCATCACCAACCCGTTGAGCACCGCCACGCCCGACAGCGCAATAAACCCCACGCCGGCCGAGATCGACAGCGGGATGTCCCGCATCCACAGCGCCATGATCCCGCCCGTCAACGCAAACGGGATGCCGGTGAACACCAGCAAACCGTCCTTGAGGTTGTTGAACATCATGAACAGCAGGGCGAACACCAGCAGCAAAGCCACCGGCACTACAATCTGCAAGCGTTTGGCGGCCGATTGCAGTTGCTCAAACTGACCGCCCCAGGTGGTCCAGTAGCCAGCCGGAACCTGCACCTGCTGATCGATGCGCTCGCTGGCCTCTTTCACAAACGAGCCGATGTCGCGGCCGCGCACGTTGGCGCTGACAATCACCAGGCGCTTGCCGTTTTCACGGCTGACCTGATTCGGCCCCAGCACCAGGTCCAGGCTGGCGACGTCTGACAGGGCAATGAAACCGATCTGGCTGGCACTGCCGTTGAGCAAGGCCGGCACCGGAATCAGCAGCTTCGACAGCCCGTCGACATCCTGGCGCATGGCATCGGGCAGCCTCACTACCATGTCGAAGCGCCGGTCACCTTCATACAGCGTCCCGGCCTGACGACCGCCGACGGCCACGGCGATGGTGTCCTGCACGTCGCCGATGTTCAGCCCATAACGGGCGGCCTTGTCGCGGTCGATGTTGATGGTCAGCACCGGCAGGCCGGTGGTTTGTTCGACCTTGACCTCCGAGGCGCCGCTGACCTGTTGCAGCGTGGCGGCAATGGTCGCGGCGGTACTGTTGAGCACGGCCATGTCGTCGCCGAACACCTTGACCGCCACATCGCTGCGCACCCCGGAGATCAGTTCGTTGAAGCGCAGTTGGATCGGTTGCGACAGTTCATAGTTGCTGCCCGGCATCATCGCCGTGGCGCGCTGGATATCGGCGATCAACGTTTCCCGTGATTTGTCCGGGTCGGGCCATTGCGCCTTGGGTTTGAGCATCACGTAGCTGTCGGAAATGTTCGGTGGCATCGGGTCCGAGGCAATTTCTGCGGTGCCAGTACGGGCGAACATCCGCTCGACCTCAGGCACTTGCTCCAGCACGCGTTTTTCCAGGCGTTGCTGCATGTCCACCGACTGGCTCAGGCTGGTGCCGGGCACGCGCAAGGCTTGCAGGGCAAAGTCGCCTTCACTGAGGCTGGGTACGAATTCGCTGCCCATGCGGCTGGCGACCCCGGCGCAGACAGCGATCAGCGCGAGTGCCAGGGCGAAGGCCAGTGTGCGCCGGCCCATGACCCACGCCAGTGCAGGCGCATACACGCGCCGGGCACCGCGCATCACCAGGTTTTCCTCTTCCTTGACCTTGCCGGTGACGAACAGCGCAATCGCCGCCGGGACGAAGGTCACCGAAAGCAGCATCGCGCCGAGCAGCGCAATGACCACGGTGAAGGCCATCGGGTGGAACATTTTACCTTCGACCCCGGTGAGCGCAAAAATCGGCAAGTACACCACCATGATGATCAACTGGCCGAAAATCAGCGGCCGTCGTGCTTCCTTGGCCGCCGCGAATACTTCATGCAGGCGTTCGGAGCGGGTGAGGATCCGGCCGTGATGCTGCTGGGCGTGGGCCAGGCGCCGGATGGCGTTTTCGACGATCACCACGGCGCCGTCGACGATGATGCCGAAGTCCAGCGCGCCCAGGCTCATCAGGTTGGCACTGACTTTGTTGGTGTACATGCCGGTGAAGGTAAACAGCATGGCCAGCGGAATGACCATGGCAGTGATCAGCGCCGCACGGATGTTGCCCAGAAACAGGAACAGAATCACGATCACCAGGATCGCGCCTTCAATCAGGTTCTTCTTCACCGTGGCAATGGCTTTGTCCACCAGCGTGGTGCGGTCATACACGGTCACGGCGACCACGCCCGCCGGCAGCGAACGGTTGATCTGTTCCAGTTTGCCGGCCACGGCCTGGGACACGGTGCGGCTGTTCTCGCCGATCAGCATGAACACGGTGCCGAGCACCACTTCACGGCCATTCTCGGTGGCTGCGCCGGTGCGCAGTTCACGGCCGATGTCGACGCTCGCCACGTTCTTGACCCGGATCGGCGTGCCGTCGACCGTGGTCATGACGATGTTGGCGATGTCCTCGGGGGTTGCCACTTGGCCCGGTGCGCGAATCAACAGTTGCTCGCCGCTGCGCTCGATGTACCCTGCGCCGACGTTGGCGTTGTTGCGTTCCAGTGCGGTCACCAGATCGGCCAGGGTCAGCTTGTAGGCCGCCAGCCGTTTGGGATCGGGAGCAATCTGGTACTCCTTGGCGTAGCCACCGATGGTGTTGATTTCAGCGACGCCGGGCACGTTGCGCAATTGGGGTTTGATGATCCAGTCCTGAATCACCCGCAGGTCGGTGGGCGTGTACGCGCTGCCGTCCTCCTTGACCGCGCCTTCGCGGGCTTCGACCGTCCACAGGAAAATCTCCCCGAGGCCGGTAGAAATCGGCCCCATCACGGCTTCGACGCCTTCGGGCAATTGTTCCTTGGCCACTTGCAGGCGTTCGTTCACCAGTTGGCGGGCAAAGAACAGGTCGGTGCCTTCCTTGAAAATCACCGTGACCTGCGACAACCCCGAGCGCGACAGTGAGCGGGTCTGTTCAAGCGCCGGTAAGCCGGCCATCGCGGTTTCAATCGGGAAAGTGATGCGTTGTTCGGTTTCCAGCGGTGAAAACCCGGCCGCCGCCGTGTTGATTTGTACCTGCACGTTGGTGATGTCCGGCACCGCGTCAATCGGCAGCTTCTGGTAGCTGGCGATGCCGAGACCGGCCATGAGTAAAACCGCGAGCAGCACGATGATGCGCTGCTCGATAGCGAATTGGATCAGGCGTTCGAACATAAGGAGCTTCCTGGACGAATGACGGATCAGTGAGCGTGCTCGGCCGAGGCCTTGCCCAGTTCTGACTTGAGAATGAAGCTGGCGGTGGACGCGACCTGCGCCCCGGCAGCGAGGCCCTGAGTGATTTCGACCTGACCGGCTGCGCGGCTGCCGAGCACCACTGGCTGCACCTTGAAGCCGTCAGGGGTGCGTACGAACACCGAGGGTTTATCCTCGACGGTCTGGATCGCGGTTTCTGGTACGGCGACCTGGGCCCGGCGGGTTTCGGTGGCCACCCGCACGGTCACGAACAACCCCGGACGCCAGGCGCCTTGTGGGTTGGCCAGGGTGACGCGGACGGTGGCGGTACGGGTTTGCTCACCGAGCAGGCTGCCGACGTAGGTCACGGTGCCCGCGACTTCGGCATTCAGTTCGGCGGCACTGACCTTCACCGATTTGCCCACCAGCACCTGGTTCAGGTCCTTGGGCGAGACGCCAAACGTCACCCACACCTGCGACAGGTCCGAGAGGGTGAAGACGCTGGTGCTGTCGTTGACCACCTCGCCGAGGACCAAGTGCTTTTCCACCACCACACCGTCGAACGGGGCGCGCAGTTCATAACGATTGCCGCCGCTGGCCACGGTGCTGCCGCTGAGCACGCTGATTTTCTGCCGAGCGTTGCTCAGGGCAATCTCGGCTTCTTGCAAGGCCTGGCGAGCCTGGAGGAAATCCTGTTCGGCAGAAATCTTGTCCTGCCATAACGCGCGCTCGCGCTCAAACGTGGTGCGGGCCAGTTCGACCCGGCGTTGCGCCGCAGCCTGCTCGCTGCGCTGATCGGAGATTTGCTGGCTGGCGATGACGGCCAGCAACTGGCCCTTTTTCACCGATTGACCCAGGTTCACCAGCACCTGTTCGACCACGCCAGCGGCACGCGGCACGACGTGGGCGGTGCGGTCTTCGTCGAAACGGATTTCGCCGGGGAAGGGCAGCGACAGCCCGATGTCCCGGGCCCCGGCCTCGGCCAGCTGGATTCCGGCCGCTTGAATCTGCTCAGCGCTCAGTGTCAGGTGGCCTTCTTCCTCGGCCTCGCCTTCGGCATGTGCATCGGTTGCCGGTGCAGTGTCTTCGTCGTGGTTGGCATGCGGCTGCTCCTGGGCGCGGGGTGTTTGCGCCTGTCCTGTCAGCAATGAGCCCAGGCCGACGCCGGCCATCAGGGTCAGCGCGATGGCGAGGATGGTTTTTTTGTCCATGGATACTCCCGACACCCCCATTGCCTGCGGCGAATGGGTGTGAAAAATCGTGGTTTGAAAAGGCTTCAAGGGGTGCGGGTGAGCGCGTTCATGTCGCCGAAGATACGTTCGATGCGCACCCAGGCGCTGGTGGCGTCCGCGATGGCCTGGATGTACTGGCTGCGGGCATCGATCAGGGTGCGCTGTGCGTCGAGCACGTCGAGGAAGGCGAACTTGCCTTTCTCGAACCCCCGGGTGGCAGTGTCGACGGCGCTTTGCGCGGCGGGCAGGATCGTCTGTGTGTACGCGTTCACTTCAGTGCTCGCCGTGGTCCATTGGTCGAGGGTGGCCTGGACTTGCGTGCGCAAGCGCAACTCAGTGGCGTTGCGCAGGTCCCGCGCCTGATCGGCCCGGCGAGCGGCGGCCAGCACGTTGCCCTGATTGCGGTTGAACAGCGGAATCGGCATCGACAGGCCGACCACGTTGACGCGCTCGCGGTCGGTCTCGCTGTACTGGCTGCCGACGCTCACGGTCAGGTCGGGAATCCGCTGCGCTTTCTCCAGGCCCAACGACGCTTCTTTTTGGCTGATCTGTAACTGCGCCAGACGCAGCTCGGCGGTCTCGGCCAGCCGCCCCAGCAATTGCGGCGAGGAGGGAGCTACCGGCACCGTGCCGGCCGGTTCCTCGACACGTTCGAAACTCGCTTTCGGTGAACCGGTGACGTGGGCCAGTTGCTGGTAGGCCGTGGCCTGGTCGCGTTCGGCGCGGCTCAACTGCAAGCGCACTTGCGACAACTGCACCTGCGCACGCGTGGCTTCCACCGGCGATGACTGGCCTGCATTGACCCGCCCCTCTGCAACACGCAGCCCACGTTCGGCGAGCGTCAGGGACTGGCGTGTCAGCAGCAAGCGCTGTTGCGCCGTGGCGCAGCTGTAGAAGGCCTCTATCACATCGGCCCGCAAGCTGTTGCGTTGGCGCTCCAGCTCGACATCAGCCGCCGCCTGAGCACGGCTGGCCACGTCAATGCGTGCGCCGCGTTTGCCGCCCAGTTCCAGCGGCTGGTTGAGCATCACCGTGGTGGTGCGCGAATTGCGTCGCGTGTCCTCGGCTTCCCACGACACCTCTGGGTTGGGAATCAGGCCGGCCTGTTGGCGGTCGCCCTGGGCAATGCCGATTTCCCATTGCGCGGCGGCAAGGTCCGGGTTGTTGGCAAACGCGGTGTTCAGTGCCTGGTTCAGGGTGAGAGCGGGTTCTTGCGCGGCGGCGTTCAGTGTCAGCAGCATGGACAACACGCCCACACAAGAGAGGGCAGTTCTGATGCCTGGCGGTTTGTATAAAGTTATAGGCCCATACACTTTTGAGGGTTCCTTCATGCGGTAATGTCTATGCCGCGAATGTAGTGGGCCGTGCTTATCAGAAAGGTGACTGGATAATGACAAATACGTTATCCGCCGCTGCGTCATAACGTTTTGCATTAGCATGAGAAGTGTTGGGGGTGAAAGGCAGCAGGATGAGTAATATCAAGAAACAAATAGCCGGCAGTTATCCGTCGAAGTGCACTTGTTAGATATTTATATCCATGCAAGAGCAAGAGAATTAGCCAGCATGCTGCGTCAATACCTGCGGCATTTCGTCGCAAATCCATATTTTAGCCGTCAAGCGCGGGCGTCTTGGTTGACCTTGTAGTTACTTCAGGCTTTAGGGTTGCGGTCCATGGAAGCAGGAAATGACGAGGCTGAAGATGTAGCAAGTACCTCTGTTTATTGGCCCGGAAAGTCAAACAAGAAATCACTCTAATTCCCCGGGTTAATTCACTGCTTATTTATCTGTATTTATTGAAAGGTGAAAACGTATGCGAATCCTTGTGATTGAGGACGAGCTGAAAACTGCCGAATACTTGCACCAGGGTTTAACGGAAAGTGGTTATGTTGTGGATGTTGCATCGACGGGTGCCGACGGTCTTCATCTGGCCCGCCAACAGGCCTACGACCTGGTCATTCTGGATGTCAATCTTCCCGAGCTGGATGGTTGGGAAGTGCTTGAGCAGATTCGCAAGAGTGGCAACATGCGAGTGATGATGCTGACGGCCAGAGGTCGCCTGGCGGACAAGGTCAGGGGGCTGGACCTGGGCGCCGATGATTACCTGGTCAAGCCGTTCGAGTTCCCCGAGCTGCTGGCGCGGGTCCGCACCCTGATGCGGCGCAGCGAACACATTCCCTTGCCGCCCGTATTAAAAGTGGCCGATCTGGAACTTGATCAGGGCCGCCACCGCGCGTTTCGCGGTGAACAACGCATCGACCTCACCACCAAGGAGTTCGCGCTGTTGCACCTGCTGATGCGTCAGACCGGCGAAGTGCTCTCGCGCACCCGGATTATCTCGCTGGTGTGGGACATGAATTTTGACTGCGACACCAATGTGGTGGAGGTCTCGATTCGCCGCTTGCGGGCGAAAATCGACGACCCGTTCGAGACCAAACTGATCCATACCCTGCGCGGCGTGGGCTATGTGCTGGAGGCTCGGGAATGAAGCCGGCGAGTCTGTCGATGCGCCTGGGTTTGACGGTCAGCATCATGGGGGCGGTGTTGGTGGTGTTGCTGGCGATCCTGGCGTTTCTGGCGCTCACCCATGAGCTGGATGGCCTGGCCAAAAGCAGCCTGGAAAAGAAAATGGCGCAGATCCAGCACAGTCTGTCGATGGACATGAGTGCCCGCGAAATTTCCCAGAAACCCCATTCGCTGCTGGACCAGGTGATGGGGCACGACAACCTGAACCTGACCATACTCGATAAACAGAATCCGGCGCAGCCGCTGCTCAGTTATGGAACCACGCTGCCGAACCCGGCCCTGGCGCAGACCGCGGCGGCCACTGCGACCGTCGACAAACTCTCGTACTTCAGCCGCTCGGACGGGCAGGGCAATCATTTCCTCACCGCATCCCGGCTCATGCCATTGAAGGACGGTGAGACGGTGCCGGTATTGCTGTCGATTGATCGCTCCAATGACGAAGCGCTGCTCAGCGCCTACCTCAGTTCAACCATCGTTGCCTTGCCGCTGCTGTTGATTGTCATCGGCATCAGCGCGTGGGCGATTGTCCAGCGGGGCTTGGCGCCGCTGCGTGAGTTTCGCAAGGTGGCCGCCATGGTCTCGACCCAGGACCTTGGCCATCGGCTGTCGGTGGTCAACATGCCCCAGGAACTCAGCGAGTTGGCCCACGGCATCAACTTCATGCTGCACCGTCTCGACAGTGGCGTGCAGCAGTTGTCGCAGTTCTCCGATGACCTGGCCCATGAATTGCGCTCGCCCATCACCAACCTGATGGGCAAGGCGCAGGTCACCCTGTCGCGCGAGCGCCCGCCCGAAGAATACAAAGCGGTACTGGCCTCGTGCACCGAAGAGCTGGAACGGGTGAACCGGATCGTTTCCGACATGTTGTTCCTGGCGCAGGTCAGCCACCCGGCGGCGTTCGCCCCGTTTGAAAGCATTGCGCTGGAGGACGAGGCACGGCGGGTGGTGGAACTGTTCTCGCTGTCTGCCGAAGACAAACGCATCACGCTGAAGGTCTCGGGCAGCGGCAGTACGCTGGGTGACCGGTTGATGATTCAGCGCGCAATCTCCAATTTGCTGTCCAACGCGATACGCCACTGCCCGCCCGGTAACGTCATTTCCATCGTGATCGAGGCTCACGCCGAACAAGTCTCGTTACTGGTCGGCAATCCTGGCGCAGGCATCGGGGCGCAGCACTTGCCGTACCTGTTCGACCGCTTCTACCGGGTCGACAACAGCCGTTCGCGTGCGCAGGGCGGCACCGGGTTGGGGCTGGCGATTGTGCGGTCGATCATGAGCCTGCACCAAGGTTCGGCCGATGCCCAGAGCCTGCCTGGCAGTGCCACGGTGTTTCGCCTGGTGTTTCCGGGCGGCGCGGCATCCGGGCACGAGAGCACGGTGTAGTGCCGGGCTGATTCGGTATGGCTTAGACTCGGCGTCTCGATGGAAAGAGGAACAACGCCATGGCTCGCGGCACACTTACCGTTCTTGATGCACCCTCTAATCTGGGGCTGAGCCCGCCGGCCCCCGGCAGCGTGCCGGGCTGCTACAAACTGCCGTGGGCCCTGCGCGATCGTGGGCTGCTCGGGTTATTGAACGCTGACGATGCCGGGTGCGTGGTGCCACCGCGTTATAACGCCCAATGGACGGCCGGGGAGGGCGATCGCAACGCCGTGGCGATGGCGGATTACTCGACTCGCCTGGCCGACCGTCTCCAGCCGCTGATCGAGCAAGGTCGCCGTGTGCTGGTGCTGGGAGGCGATTGCAGCATTCTGCTGGGCAACCTGCTGGCCTTGAAGCGCCGGGGGCGTTATGGCCTGGTGTTTCTGGATGCCCACAGTGATTTCCGTCATCCCGGCACCGCCGATGAGATCAGGGCAGCGGCCGGTGAAGACCTGGCGATTGTCACCGGGCGTGGCGATGCCAGGCTGGTTAACCTCGAAGGGCGCGGGCCTTACGTGCAAGAGGCGGACGTGCATGTCGTCGGGGTTCGTGAAAACGATGAATACCTGGCTGACCTGGCCACCACTGCGATCACGCTGACCACCAGCCAGACGATGGCGGCGCAAGGCATCGAGCCGTTGATCGATCAGGTGCTGACTACGGTCACCCGTCACACCGACGGGTTCTGGATTCACCTGGACCTGGATGTCGTCGATGGCGCCGAGATGTTTGCGGCGGACTGCCCGGAGCCGGACGGCCCGTCCTTTGCGAGGCTGACGCAGTTGCTGGCGGGGTTGTTCAGCTCGCCTCAGTGCATCGGGATTGACGTGACGATCTACGACCCTGATCTCGACCCCTCGGGTGTCTGCGCCGAGCGAATCGTGCAGTGCCTGACGCAGGCCTTGTCGTCTGGCTGAACGAAAACAGGGCCCGTTGCTTGAGGCAAACGGGCCCTGTTGTTTAACACCGGGACATCACGGCGTCAGTGGAGACTCAGCAAAAACGGTCGATGACCCGGACTTCGCTGGGGTTCTGCAGCGCCTGCCATTCATTGCGCAGGGTTTGCAGGACACGGCCGATGAAGTCCTTGTCGGCGGCGGCCTTCTTGCCGACATAACCCTGGCCGCGACGGTACATCTTCAGTCGGGCGCACAGGTCGCGGGTGTTCTGTTCGAACTCGGCCTCGTGGGCGTGGGGCGACAGGCAGTCGATATGCACCTGGCCCGACGTCGATACCCAGAGGATATGACTGTCGTGGCTGTCTTTTTGCGCTGCGAACATGCGAGCCAGTTCATCAATAGTGGGTTGATTGTTCAGATTCATGTGTAAGCCCCTTGACCAAATGGTGATCTGTTCTGGTTGGTTCGCTGAAACGTGTAGCCCTTGCGGTAAAAAAATCCCTGTTACCGCAACCAGGACGACAGGGCTGGCCTGTCGACTACACAACAGGCGCCGGGCCTGAGATGTAGTCCTGCTGAGAAGCTGCTACGCAATGACGTCACCAGGGACAAAAGCCGCGATCCATCTGGAGGTTGCTGCCGGTATTGGGCTGCACACACCGTGAGGGTTTCGCCAGTGCCTCTCGTCCATGCAGTGGACGGTCATGCCAGGTCAACTTCATCAATCTGCCTTGTGGGCAGTACCTTTACGGTCGAACAGCCCGGCGGTCGGACGAGGCTGCTCGTTAACACTTTGCCTGTACTCCCGATCGGGGAGACGTCCGCATCATGCAAGGGCAAATTGAAAGCGTCAACGGCTTTGTAGTGTTTTTTTAATGGCACTACATATTTGTTTTCCGGCACTGAACGCGCGCTCACAGGCGCTGTCCAGAGCCTTTCCTGGGGCAAGCTGGGGTTGAGGAAAGTTTGCAGGGGACGAGTATTAAAAATGACCGGCTGGCCGGGGTCTGACTGACGCTATCTAAAAATCAAATAGGCTGCGGGTTTCAAACTGTGTCAGTTTCATGGCGCCTGTAATGGGGCGAGTGATAGGACGATCTCGCTAACGGGGTCGCCGTGGTCTATCGGAAACCGACTATTTGAAACAAGGACGTAAGTGATGTCGCAAGCCAAAGCAAAAGCGGTTGTATCTTCAGGCCAGGTCAGCTCGGCCTACTCTCAGGTTGACGCCTTCAGCCATTTGTATGATCGCGGCGGTAGTGAGTTGATCAATGGCAAACCTTCCTTCACCGCCGATCAGGCGGCTGATTCCATCCTGCGCAAGAACATGTCCTGGCACGATAAGGACGCGAACGGCAAGGTCGAGCTGAGCTTCAGCTTCATGAACAAGGCTCCTGATAACTACAACCCTAAACTGGGCACCTTCAGCGAGTTCAGCGACCTGCAGAAAGAGCAGGCGAAACTGTCGTTACAGTCCTGGTCGGACGTGGCCAACGTGACCTTCAAAGAAGGCGCAGCCAGCGGTGACGGTCACCTGAGCTTCGGTAACTACGACGTCAGCACCGGCGGTGCAGCGTTCGCTTACCTGCCGTCGGGCGGCAGCTATGACGGTCAGTCCTGGTACCTGATCAACGATCAGTACCGGGTCAACGTGACGCCGGGCACCAACAACTACGGTCGTCAGACCCTGACCCACGAAATTGGTCACAGCCTGGGCCTGTCCCATCCTGGCGTCTACAACGCCGGTAATGGCAACCCGACCTACAACGACGTGACTTACGCTCAGGACACCCGTGGCTACAGCCTGATGAGCTACTGGAGTGAGAGCAACACCGGCCAGGACTTCAAGGGCGCGTACGCGTCGGCGCCGCTGATGGATGACATTGTTGCCGTGCAGAAACTCTACGGTGCCAACCTCGACACTCGTGCCGATGACACCGTGTATGGTTTCAACTCCAACGCCGAGCGCGATTACTACAGCGCTACCTCGGCGGCGTCCAAACTGGTGTTCTCGGTGTGGGACGGTGGCGGTAACGACACCCTTGACTTCTCCGGTTTCACCCAGAACCAGAAGATCAACCTCAACGCAGGTTCGTTCTCCGACGTGGGCGGCCTGGTCGGCAACGTCTCCATCGCCCATGGCGTGACCGTGGAAAATGCCATCGGCGGTTCGGGCAACGACCTGCTGATCGGTAACGCGGCGGCCAACCTGATCGAAGGCGGTGCCGGCAACGACATCATCTACGGCGGTGGCGGCGGCGATACCCTGTGGGGCGGGGAAGGCGCGGACACCTTCGTGTACGGCGCAGCCTCCGATTCGACCATGACGGCGCCAGACTGGATCATGGATTTCACCACCGGCCTGGACAAGATCGACCTGTCGGGCATCAAGGAGTTCGCCACCGGCGCGGCCACGCTGAACTTCGTCAGCGGCTTCACCGGCCATGCCGGCGACGCGATCCTGACGTACTTCGCCGAAACCAACCAGACCAGCCTGTACATCGACCTCACCGGCCAGGGCGCCGTTGATTTCGCGGTAGGCACGGTTGGCCAGGCTGCGACGACTGACTTTATCGCCTGATCCACGTACACAGGGAGCGGCGCGTCATGCGTCGCTCCTTGACGGGCGATGGCGCGGGCACCTGCCTATTGCCAACGCCAGAACGCTACATGACAATGCGATTCATTATCACTAGTGAATTTTCATCGTCATGCCCGCCAACGACCTTTCCCTGCGCAGTGCCGTCAATGATCTGTACTGCGAGCATCACGGCTGGCTGCTCGGTTGGCTGCGCAAACGTCTGGCCAGCGCCTGCGATGCCGCGGACCTGACGCAAGACACGTTCGTGCGTGTCATCAAGGCTCGCAACGCCATGGACATTCGCGAACCACGGCCGTACCTGTCGAGGGTCGCCAAGGGTTTGCTGATCGATTTGTTTCGCCGCCGTTCGCTGGAGCAGTCCTATCTGGACGTCCTGGCCTGTGCGCCTGAAGGGGAGCAACCGTCCCTCGAAGAACAGGCGATCATGCTGCAAGCCCTGCTGGAAATCGATCGAATGCTCGAAGGCCTGGGTTCGAAGGTCAAGCAGGTGTTTATTCTGTCCCAGTTCGAAGGCCTGACCTATCCGGACATCGCCGGGCGGTTGGGCATTTCGACGCGCACGGTGAACAACTACATGGCCAAGGCCATGGAACATTGCTGCCTGATGCAACTTCAGATGCAGCGCTCATGACGTCCCCCCAATCCCCATTGTCAGCCTCCGAATCGCAGGCCTTGAGTGCTGCGGCGCAATGGTACGCCCGACTCGAATCGGGGCAGGCAAGCGACGAGGACCGTGAGAACTGGCGCGCGTGGCAGGCCGCCGATGCCTTGCATCAGCAGGCCTGGCAGCGGATCGAGTCGGTGCGCCAGCAGATGGGGCGCGTGCCAGGCGCGTTTGTTGCGCCGACCTTGCAGGGCGCTGAACGATCACGGCGTCAGGTGCTGCGCAGTGTAGTGGTGCTGGCGTCGGCCAGTTCGCTGGGCTGGTTGAGCTGGCGCAGCGAGACGGCTCAACACCTGTTGGCCGATTACCGTACGGCAGTCGGTGAGCGGCGAGAGGTGCGGCTGGCCGACGGCACCTCGCTGATGCTCAACACCGACACCTCGGTCAACGTTCGCTTCGACGGCGGGCAGCGCCTGCTTGAGTTGCTCTGGGGGGAAATCCTCATCAGTACGGCGGCAGATCCACTTCGGCGACCGTTCCGGGTGAACACCCTCCATGGTCAGGTGCAGGCCCTGGGGACGCGCTTCATTGTTCGCTCGCAAGTCCGTGGCGGTGAGGTGGCGGTGCTGGAGAAAGCGGTGCAGGTCAGTCTTCCCGGCAGTGGCCCGACGGTGCGGCTGGAGGCCGGGCAGCGCCTGAACTTCAACGCCCTGACGCTGGGTGCCATCCGCCACAACGATGCGTCGGTGGGCGCCTGGCAGCAGGGCAGCATCATTGCTATCGACCGGCCACTGGCCGAGTTGCTGGACGACCTGTCCCGTTATCGCCCCGGTGTGCTGCGTTGTGATGCGAGCATTGCGGAGCTGAAAATATCCGGCGCCTTCCCGGTCGATAACACCGACCTGGCACTGGCGGCGTTGCAGAGCGGTTTCTCACTCAACATCACCCGCTACAGCCGTTACTGGGTCAGGGTCTCGACCTAGCGCCGTCAGGTTTTCGAGAATATTTCTTTCTGAGTGCACTTTTCATTGGCGTTGTTCGGCTCATCCCTCAGTGAATTCAAATGATGGTTATGGGGGAGGGTAAGCATGTCTTTTGTGTACAAGCCGAGCGCGGGTCGCCTGTCGAGTGCGGTGAGGGGCGGGCTACTGGCGCTGGCAACCGTCAGTGCCGGATCGGTGGCGGCGGTGCCGGTGTCGGCGGCCGAGCAGCACTCGGTGCAATCGTTTGATATCGCGGCGGGTAACCTGACCGAAGTACTGACTCGTTTCGCCAGTGCGGCCGGCGCGGCCATTTCATTCGACGCCCGCCAAACCGAAGGGCTGCATTCGCCGGGGCTTAAGGGCTCGTTCGGAATCGGCGAAGGGTTTGCCCGGATCCTCGGTAACACCACGCTGCAAGCCGAACCGCAGGCCAATGGCAGTTATGTACTGCGCCCCCGACCTGCCAACGGCTCAGCCCTGGAGCTGGGCGCCACGAGCATCAATGCGCAAATGCTCGGCGCGACCACTGAAGACAGTGGTTCCTACACCACGGGCGCGGTAACCATCGGCAAGGGCGAGCATTCGCTCAAGGAGACCCCACAGTCGGTCACCGTGATGACCCGCAAGATGCTCGATGACCAGCACCTGAATACCATCGATCAGGTCATGGAAAAGACCCCTGGGATCACTGTTTACGACTCGACCATGGGTGGCAAGTATTTCTACTCCCGTGGTTTTCGCATGAGCGGCCAGTATCAGTACGACGGCGTGCCGCTGGACATGGGCAACAGTTACGTCCAGGCCGACAGTTTTAGCAGCGACATGGCTTTTTACGACCGGGTTGAAGTGCTGCGCGGTGCGGCGGGCATGATGAAAGGCTCGGGTGGCACGGCCGGCGGTGTGAACTTCGTGCGAAAACGTGGCCAGGGCACTGCAAAAACCGAACTCGATTTGTCGGGCGGTACGTGGGACAACTATCGCGGGCAAGTGGACACCGGCGGACCGCTTAACGCATCCGGCACCTTGCGCGGCAGGGCAGTGATCGCCGAACAGAGTCGGCATTCCTTTTACGACAACGACAAACGCAAGGATCAGGTCTACTACGGCGCGCTCGATTACGACCTGACGCCCGAGACGACGCTGGGCCTGGGCATCGCGTATGAAGACGTCGATGCCAGCCCTTGCTGGGGCGGCCTGCCAAGGTATAAATCCGGTGCGGACCTGAAGCTCAGCCGCTCGACCTGCCTGGACCCGTCCTGGAACACCTGGCGCAGCAAGCGAACCACTTACTTCGGTGACCTGAAACACCAGTTCAACGATGATTGGGCACTCAAGGTGGCGGGGGTCTATACGCAAAATACCCAAGACACGAAATACGCCTTTGCTGCCAGCTCTGTGGCTCCGGGTACCAGCAGCACTCGCCTGCTGGGCAGTCTGTACGATTACGATCAGGTCGATTATGGCCTCGACGCTTATATAGACGGAAAGTTTGAAGCCCTCGGCCAGCAACATGAACTGGTGTTCGGGGTGAACGCCAGCCGCTCGAACAAGGACGACTTCTATGCGGTCTCCTTCCTGAAACAAAACCAGGACGTGTTCAATCCCGACCGGCATGTGCCGCAACCGGACGACAGTTACTTCATCGATAACGCCTCACGCGGTGGGCCAGTCAAGTCAGTCACCAAACAGTACGGTGCCTACTCCACGCTGCGGCTGAAAGTGGCGGACCCGCTGACCTTCGTCGTCGGCAGTCGGGTGAGCTGGTACAAATCGGACACGGATTCGTTCTTCATCGACTCGGGTGTCGCACAAACGGCCAAGACGACGGAAACCGGTCAGGTCACACCGTTTGCCGGCCTGTTGTTCGACCTCAACGAGCACCTGACAGCCTACGCCAGCTATTCCGACATCTTCACGCCACAAGGCAATGCCAGAACCCAAAGCGGATCGTCCCTCACGCCGATGCTGGGCCAGAGCTATGAACTGGGTATCAAGGGTGAGTGGTTCGACGGTCGCCTGAACAGCGCGTTCAACCTGTTCCGCACGGTGCAGAAGGATCAGGCGCAAACCGACTACAACTCGTCCTGCGCGTCCTCGGATGGCTACTGCTACCTCAACGCCGGCAAGGTCCGGGCCCAGGGCTTCGAAGCCGAAGTCAGCGGCGAGGTCATTGACCGTCTGCAACTGTTGGCTGGTTATACCTATACCCAGACCAAAACCCTGGAAGACATCGACAGTGGCAACAACGGTGCGGCGTTCAACACTTATGTGCCACGGCACATGTTGCGGATGTGGGGCGATTACAGCCTCGGCGGTTCGCTGGAGCGCTTCTCGATTGGCGCCGGGGTCAATGCGCAAAGCGACAACTTCCGCAGTTCGCCGGCGACCGGTAAACGCATCACCCAGGCCGGCTATGCCGTCTGGAACGGTCGCATCGGCTATCGCATCGATGACACCTGGTCGCTGGCACTCAACGGCAACAACCTCTTCGACAAGCGCTACTATCGCACCGTTGGCACCGAAACCTTCGGCAATTACTACGGTGATCCGCGCAACTTCATGGTGTCGGTCAAAGCCGATTTCTGAATGGCCGCACTCATGAAAACGCCCCGCATTGCGGGGCGTTTCTGTTGATGGAGGAGTCTGCCAGGGCCCCGTGGTGTCAGGCCGCTTGTGCGGGCAGACCGTGTCAGTTCTTGTCCAGGTTCACATCCTTGGTTTCACGCAGGCAGATCATGCCCACGACCAGGCTCACCCCGGTGATCAGCACCGGGTACCACAAGCCGTAGAAGATATCGCCGGTGTACACCACCAGCGCGAACGACACCGTTGGCAGGAAACCGCCGAACCAGCCGTTGCCGATGTGGTAGGGCAGGGACATCGAGGTGTAGCGGATGCGCGTCGGGAACAGCTCGACCATCAACGCCGCCAACGGGCCGTAGCACATCGCCGAGATGATAATCAGCGCAACGATCAACGCCACGATCATCGGTTTGTTGATGAGCTGGGTGTCGGCCGTTTGCGGGTAACCGGCCAGGGTCACGGCACCGCGCAGGGCGGCTTCGTCGTAGCCGTCGATTTTCACATCGCCAATGCTCACCTGCACGCCGCTGCCAGCGGGGGCGGCTGCGCTGCTGTAGGGCAGGCCCTGTTTGACCAGGAACGTCTTGACCTTGTCGCAAGGGCTGTCGAAACGTGCCTTGCCCACCGGGTCGAACTGGAAGGTGCAGGTGGCCGGGTCCGCCAGCACGGTGATCGGTGCCTGTTGGCTGGCGCGGTCGATGGCCGGGTTGGCGTAGTGGGCCAGGGTCTTGAATATCGGGAAGTACAGCGCAGTGGCCAGTAACAGGCCGAGCATGAGGATCGGTTTGCGCCCGACCCGGTCCGAGAGCCAGCCAAAGAAAATGAAAAACGGCGCACCGATGATCACGCTGACGATCAGCAAGGTGTTGGCCAGGGCCGGGTCCATTTTCAGGAACTGGGTAAGGAAGAACAGCACGTAGAACTGCGCGGCATAGAAGGTCACCGCTTGCCCGGCGTTGATGCTGAACAGCGCGATCAACACCACCTTGAGGTTCTCCCACTGGCCGAACGACTCGCGAATCGGCGCCTTGCAGACCTTGCCTTCCTCTTTCATTTTCAGGAAGGCCGGCGACTCGTGCAGGCTCAGGCGGATCCAGGTGGAAATCCCCAACAATACGATCGACAGCAGGAACGGAATCCGCCAGCCCCAGACTTCAAACTGGTCCCCGGTGAAGTAGCGGCACCCGAGCACCACCAACAGCGACAGCAGCAAACCAAGGGTGGCCGTGGACTGAATCCAACTGGTATGGAAACCCCGTTTGCCAACGGGCGCATGTTCGGCAACGTAGGTGGCCGCGCCGCCATACTCGCCGCCCAGCGCCAGGCCCTGGAGCATGCGCAGCACCACCAGAATGATCGGTGCGGCGATGCCGATGCTGGCGTAGGTCGGCAGCAGGCCGACGCAGAACGTCGCCAGGCCCATCAGGATGATGGTGGCGAGGAAAGTGTATTTACGTCCGATCATGTCTCCCAGCCGACCGAACACCAGCGCGCCGAATGGCCGCACGATGAAACCGGCGGCGAAAGCCATCAGCGCAAAAATGAACGCGGTTGTGTCGTTGACCCCGGCGAAGAACTGTTTGCTGATGACCGCCGCAAGGGCGCCATAGAGAAAGAAGTCATACCACTCGAACACCGTCCCGAGCGATGAAGCGAAGATGACTTTCTGGGTGTCCTTGCTGGTGCCAGCGCTGAGTGTCCCCGCGATGGCCTGAGCCTGTTCTGACATATCGGTATCCCTCACAGTGTTTATTTATTGTTGTTCCACTGGTGCCGCCATGATTGGCGCGATATTGGTGAAGCTCCTACAGATGCGGTTCGGTGATCTGTTGTGTTTGCGGGGTGAGACTCCTTGTCGATGAGGCCAGAATCAGCTGCGCCGCTTTCTCGGCGATCATCAGCGTGGGTGAACAGGTATTGCCCGAGGTGATGCGCGGCATGATCGAGGCGTCGGCGATGCGCAGCCCCGGTATGCCGTGAACCCGTAGTTGAGCGTCGACCACGGCCTGTTGGTCGTGGCCCATTCGGCAGGTGCCCACCGGATGGAAAATAGTAGTCCCGATTCGCGCCGCGGCTTCGTGCAGTTGCGCTTCAGTGCGCAATTCGGCGCCGGGCAGGTACTCGACCGGGTTGAACGGTTGCAGGGCCGGGGCGGCGACGATGCGCCGGGTCAGACGGATGGCGTCGGCCGCGACCCGCAAATCTTCGGGGTGGCTCAAGTAGTTGGGCTGGATCAGCGGTGCTTCCTGCGGGTCGGCGGAACGGATGTCGATTCGGCCACGGCTCTGCGGTCGCAGGTCGCAGACCGAGGCGGTGAAGGCCGGGAACGCGTGCAGCGGTTCGCCGAATCGCTCCAGGGACAACGGCTGTACATGGTATTCAAGGTTGGCCGAGACTTGTTCCGGGCCGGAACGCGCGAACGCGCCCAGTTGGCTCGGCGCCATCGACAACGGCCCGCTGCGGTCGTAGAGGTAACGCAGGCCCATGCCCATCTTGCCCCACAGGCTGCCGGCGATCTGGTTCAGGGTGCGAGCGTTTTCCAGTTTATAGATCAACCGCAACTGCAAGTGATCCTGCAGGTTGCCGCCGACGCCACTGAGCTCGTGGGTCACGCCGATTCCCAGGCGTTTGAGCAGGCTGCCAGGGCCGATGCCGGAGCGTTGCAGGATGCCCGGCGAGCCAACGGCACCGGCGCAGAGAATGATTTCCTGGCGTGCGGTAAAGCGTTGCGCCTGGCCTTGCCAACGCGCACTGACGGCTTGGGCGCGGCCGTTTTCCAATAAGACGCGGTCGACCTCGACGTCGGTCAGCACCGTCAGGTTGGGGCGTTTACGCACCGGTTTGAGGAACGCCTTGGCGGCATTCCAGCGCACGCCGGCCTTCTGGTTGACCTGAAAATAGCCGCAGCCTTCGTTGTCGCCGGTGTTGAAGTCATCGATGCTGGCGATACCACTTTGCGCGGCCGCGCTGCGAAAGGCATCGAGAATCGGCCACGACAGGCGTTGACGCTCGACCCGCCATTCGCCCGCCGCACCGTGGAACTGCGTGTCGCCGGCAAAATGGTTTTCGCTGTACTTGAACAGCGGCAACAGGTCATTCCAGCTCCAGCCCGGATTGCCCTCGGCTGCCCAGCCGTCATAGTCACGGGCCTGGCCGCGCATGTAGATCATGCCGTTGATGGAAGAACAACCGCCCAGGACCTTGCCGCGTGGGTAGCTCAGTGCACGACCTTGCAGGCCGGGTTGGTCCTGGGTCTTGAAGCACCAGTCGGTGCGCGGGTTGCCGATACAGAACAGATAGCCGACCGGAATGTGAATCCACGGATAGTTATCGCGCCCGCCCGCTTCGAGCAGCAGTACCCGATGTTGCGGGTTGGCGGACAACCGATTGGCCAGCAGGCAACCGGCCGGCCCGGCGCCGACCACGATGTAATCGTATGCATCAACGGCAGGTTGCATCCATGACCTCGCAGCGTGTTGTTCTTATTACGGTCCATCCTAGTTGTTAGTTTTCGGCAAAAGAATGTTAGTTTTTGCTCAGCTGCTGTGCGTTTTTAAACAGCGTAGTCTCTTGGCATCGGCAAGGAAGGCTCATGTTCGACTGGAATGACTTGCGGTTTTTTCTGGAGTTGCAGCGCAGCGGCCGCTTGCTGACCGCCGCCCGCCGTTTAAAAACCACCCACGCCACCGTGGCCCGGCACATCGAGGCCATCGAGACCAGCCTCGGCACTGCGCTGTTCGTCCAGCACGCCCAGGGCTACGAACTGACACCGGCCGGCGAAGCACTGCTCAAGCATGCCGAGGCCATGGAAAACGTCGCCTTGCTGGCGCAGGAAGAAATCACCCAGTCCAGTGCGCCGCTGGGCAAGATCCGTGTCGGGGTCACCGAAGGCCTGGGCATCATGTTTCTGGCCAGCCGCATGAACGGGCTGTTCGAACGTTATCCGGGACTGGAAGTGGAACTGGTGGCCGTGCCACGGTTTGTCAGCATCCTCAACCGCGAAGCGGAAATCAGCATTCACCTGGAGCGGCCCGCCGCCGACATGCTGGTGACCCGCAAACTCACCGATTACCGCCTCGCGCTATACGCCAGCCAGGCCTATCTCGAGCGCTCGCCACCGCTGCGCAGCCGCGAAGACCTGGCGCGACATGCCTGGATCGGCTACGTCGATGACCTGTTGTTCAGTCAGGAACTGATGTTCCTCAACAGTTTTTGCCGCAGCCCGCAGGTGGTGTTTCACAGCACCAGTGTCATCGCCCAGCAACAGGCTGCCCGCTCGGGGCTCGGCATCGCGGTGTTGCCGTGTTACATGGCCAGCAGTGATCCCGGACTGGTGCCGCTGCTGCCGGCCGAAAGCATCCAGCGCAGCTATTGGATCAGCACCCGCCGCGAGTTGCACAAGTCCGTGCGCCTGCGGGTGTTATGGGATTACGTGGTGCAGTTGTGTGATCGCGAGCAGGACTTGCTGATGGGGTTGCACATTCAGTCTTGCAGCAACCTTGAAGCGTTGCGGTGATTGCTGCACCATCCGCCGCTGACGAGTGAAGGCGCCCGCGTGCGCCAGGCAAGGGATGCGCAGATGAACGCAGTGGCGTCGTGGATGGAACAAGGCAAAGCCTTCGAATTCGAGTTGCCGGACGGTACGCCGGTGATTCGCCTGGGGTTGATCGTGACGCTCTATTTCAAGGAGGGTTACACCACCGGGAAGAAGCAGGCGGTGGTGAAATGCTTCGAGCGGTTCCACGAGGAGTTCGCCAGTGTGCTCAAGTCGCAGGTGTATGAACGGCCGAAAAAACTCACCCGCACCACCTTCGATGCCTCCCGCGAAAAACTCCTCTCAAGCGGCCCGAACAGCCAGTACGCGTGGTGTGTGAGCAGTGCCAAGGGCGTGACGGATGTCGGCGAATACAGCCTGTTTGCCATGAACACCTTTGAGCTGCACGGCGATAAAACCCGCTCGGTGATCAAGCTGACATTACCGTGGTCGCTGTTGGCCGAGGCCAATGGGGCTGCGCGTTTTCTGGGATGGCTGGGGTTTCTGTGCGAATCCATCGAACCGGAACACGGTTATGCCGGCCCCTCGATTCTCCAGCCTTACGACAGACCGGGTTACCTGGAGATCGAGACGATGCTGGCCCGGCAGTTTCTCGGGGTCGAGCCGGACAACGAGGCGGGCGGGTTGACTCGTCAGTTACTGGGCTGTGTCAAAGGCATGAACTGGTGCACCGTTCTGAGTACCGCGCTGGTGGAACAGCTTGGCGGGACGCAGCAACTCCACGCCAGCCTGGCCGATGCCCCGGAGGTCAATCTGTTGCCCTTCAACGCGGGTCTGATTTTGCGGGCGGGTGAGCTTCCGGCGCTGATTCCGGCGGGCAGCGAGGTCCCGCCGGCCTACACCGCCGTCAATGCTTTGATTCGGCCAATACGTTGTGCCGATATCGACGCGATTCTCTGCACCCAGGGCACGCCTTTTCTCGACAGGCAGGTCACCCGGCGCTGGCAGACACGTTTTGACCTCGACCGTCCCGAACCACCACCGCTGACCCGCGTCGGGGGGCATCAACCCTGCCCGCAAACCGGTGACTGGCAACGCTGGGAACGCACCGACATTCGCCATCACTTCGTCGAGGGAGAGTTGATGCCGGTGTTGGATGGCGACACGCCCAGTCAGACGCTTTGGTATTGGTCCGCGGAGTGTGCGGGATGAAGACATTACGAGGTTTGTTGGGCGGTGTGATGTTGCTGGTGTCGGCCTCGCAAGCCTTGGCCGATCCCGCCGTACTCAAGCGTATTGCCAGTTGCAGGCTGGGCGCGCCCGATGTCCGGATCGAGCTGTTACGCGGCATGGACGGGACCCATTCCTGGGTGTACGCCTTGCGTGACTCGGGCCCGCAGCACTGGTTGTACGACAACGCCGAGGATTCGCGGGGAGGTTCAGTCCATTGGCAATGCGCGGGCAGCGAGCAGGGGCAGGGCGTGTTGGTGCTGTCAGGGGAGTTCACCTCGAACTACCTGCAAGGCGCAGCCTTCTACGTTGACCCGGTGAGCCATCGCATCGAGCGAATTGCCTTTGCCGAAAGAAACCGCCCGCGCTGGGTCATGGTTTCCGAGCGCGGAACCTATGTGGTGTTTGAAAACACCGGCAACGAAAGCTCGAGCAAATACCTGCTGTACGCCAAAGACGAGGGGTATCAGGAGGTCGACGAACTGCCCACGTTGTCTGCTGCGAAACATGAACGGCTGATCGACCTCAGGGCCTGGAAGCGTTAGGTCAGAGTCTCGAACCGCGTGCTGCCCAGGCGTTCGCCATTCACCCGGATGTGCAACGCGTGGCTGCCCGCGCAGTACTTGCGGGCAGTCAGATTCGCGAATCTGCTGTTGAGCACGCTCACACCTTGCCGGACTCTTCTTCCTGCTGATCCGCTTCGAACAACCGCGCCAGTTCCGCGCGTGCTTCCTGAGCGGTTTGCATGACTTTGGCGGCGTCGTCGTAGACCGCGTGCTGAGCTTCGAGCACCTGTTCGTCGTGATCCTTGAAACGCTCAATGCGCGCATCGGCCTGGGTTTGGGTAAGCCCCAGGCCGACCAGTGTCCGGCGACTCATTTCCAGGCTTGAATAGTAGGTTTCCCGCACGGCTTGCGCGCCGACGTCGACCAAGCGGTGCACGTGCTGACGGTTACGGGCGCGGGCGATGATCTTCATGTGCGGGTAGAGCTTGCGCACCAGCTCGGCAGTCTTGATGTTGGTCTCCGGGTCATCGGTGGCAATGACGAAGAACTCGGCCTGTTCGACCTTCGCCGCGTTGAGGATTTCCGGGCGCATCGGGTCGCCATAAAATACCGGCACACCGCCGAAGCTACGCGACAGCTCGATGGTTTCCACCGAAGTGTCCAGGGCCACGAAGCGGATGTTTTGCGCCCGCAGGATACGCGCGACGATCTGCCCCATCCGGCCCATACCGGCGATCACCACCCGAGGCGTTTCGGTGTCGATTTCACGCAGGTGCGGCGGCACGGCCACCGGTTGCACCTTGGGTTTGACCAACCGGGCGCAGATCAGCAGCAACAACGGCGTCAGCGCCATGGACAGGGTGATCGTCAGCACCAGCAGGTCGTACAGGCGCGGTTCGAACAGCCCCTGATCGCGACCGATCTTGAACACCACGAAGGCGAATTCACCGCCCGCCGCCAGCACGATGCCCAGGCGGATCGCATTGACTCGGCCCAGACCACCGGCCAGCCGTCCGACCACAAACAGCAACGGCAGCTTGATCATGATCAGCAGCAGCGTCAGCCCCAGCACCGCGACGGGCGCACTCAGCAGCAGGCTGAGGTTGGCGCCCATGCCGACGCTGATGAAAAACAGCCCCAGCAGCAGGCCCTTGAACGGTTCGATCTGTGCTTCCAGTTCATGGCGGTACTCGGAGTCCGCCAGCAACAAACCGGCGAGAAACGCCCCCAGCGCCATGGACACGCCGACCTGATCCATTAACCATGCCGTGCCGATCACCACCAGCAACGCGGTGGCGGTGGACACCTCCGGCAGACCGGTTTTGGCCACCACACGAAACACCGGGCGCAACAGGTAGCGCCCGCCGATCACCACCACCGCAATACTGCCGAGTACCCGCAGGCCATGGTTCAAGTCATCGGCGGTGCTGGCGCTGTGATCGCCACCGGCGAGCAGCGGCACCATGGCAATCAACGGGATCGCCGCGATGTCCTGGAACAGCAGAATCGCGAAGGCCAGCCGCCCGTGCGGGCTGGTCAGTTCCTTGCGTTCGGCCAGGCTCTGCAAGCCGAATGCGGTGGACGACAGCGCCAGGCCGAGGCCCAGGACAATCGCACTGTTCAGCGGTTGGCCAAACACGAACAGCGCCAGAACGCCGATCACCGAGCCGGTCAACAGCACTTGCGCGAACCCCACGCCGAACACCGATTTACGCATCACCCACAACCGTCGCGGCGACAGCTCCAGGCCGATGATGAACAGCAGCAGGACCACCCCCAACTCGGAAATGTGGCTGACGCTCTGCAGGTTGCCGATCAGCCCCAACACCGAAGGCCCGATGATCACCCCGGCAAACAGGTAACCGAGCACGGCGCCCAGTTGCAGGCGTTTGGCCAAAGGCACGGTGAGCACGGCCGCGAACAGGAACACGACAGCGGCTTGCAACAGATTGCCTTCATGGGGCATGGGCTTACTCCGGGATTACGCTAAAACGGTCGACGAAAAGGCGCGAGGGACCGCGTTGCAGTCCTGAACGCAGCGCTCAGGATAAAGGTTGAACCTGCATCCGTCAGTCTTGCGCCGCCATTCTCTGTGTTTGGGTGAGGGCGTGACGTTTCAGGCCACAGCCTGTTGTTGAGCGCTGTTGAAGGACGTTCCCAGCAACGGCGGCATCGGGCAGTCCAGCAAATCGGCCACGGCGCGCATCAGCTCGGCCTCGGCGGCGCTGACTTTACCGTCGTGTTCGATGCAGCGGGCCATGGCGCGCAGGAGCAGCAGTTTTGCTTCAGGCTTGAGTTGGCGCAGGCGCTGGAGTGCGGTGTCGAGGGTATTCAGGTCCAGGCTGACATGTTCAGGCGCGTCGAAGGGCAAGAGCACCCAAGCGTGGGCGAGGGTTTTACGCGCCAGATCGGGGCGTTGTTGTCCCACCGTGGCCAGCACGCCGAGCAGGGTGGCGATTTCGTTGGCACATTCGCTCAGGTTGAATGTGAACGGCGCCGCAGTCGCGCCCAGGACGTTGCGATCGATGATCCGCAACAGCGTCCACTCCAGCAGTTCGACGTTCTGGTCCATCTGGATGAACGACTCAAGGTTGTCCCGAAATTGCCTGAATTGTTGCTTGCCCAGGCGTTTGAGTGCCGGGATCGCCAGGTCGATCAGTGGCAGGCGCAGGCCTGGATCCAGCGCCGCCAGTGCAACGCCCTGGCCCTGCATGGCATTGACCATCTCCACGCCGATTTTTTCCTGAAAGCGAAAATAATCATCCATGTGCATCGGCCCCGCGCGCGAGAACCACAGGCTGTACACCAGCGCCTGCGCGCCCTTGCAGCGGTGGGCCGCGTCTTTCAGTTGTCGGGGCAAACGTGCGAGTACCTGCTGCGCCTCTGCCAGATGCGCGGGTTGAGGATCACCGATGCGGGCAATCGATTGCTCGATGGCCTCCATGTCGAGAATCACCGCCGTCGCTTCACTGGATAACAGGTTGAACGTCGCGTTCCACTCCAGCGGCGGTACGCTGATGTTTTCCGCCGAGGGCAGGGCGGCAATGTTTGGAAACGTGCCATCCCAGTGCGGGTCAACGCGTAGGATGCGCTTGCGCAGCGACGGGTGAGTGGCGTTCCAGCCGCTGAGCCCTGTGGCGAGTCCTGGGCCAAAATACAAATGGCTGAATTCGGCAGCGTGTTCGGCCGTCAGTCGAGAGCCCTGTGCATAGCCGCCGATTTTTTTCAGGGCGCCGGCGATGCTGTCCGGGTTGCGGGTGAACTGCACGGCCGAGGCGTCGGCCAGGTATTCGCGTTGACGGCTGACGGCGGCTTTGATCAACCCGCCAAACAACGTGCCGATGAAACCCGCGACAGTCAGGACCAACCCGACCGCGCCCAGTGCGCCGTTTTGGCTGTTGTTGCTGGAGGAGGTGTTGCTACTGCTGTTTGAGCGTCCCTGGCCACGCAGCAACACGCGCCCCACCAGGCCCAGCATCAGAATGCCGTGGACCAGCGCAACCAGCCGGGTGTTGATGCGCATGTCACCGTTGTAGATGTGGCTGAACTCATGGGCGATCACCCCTTGCATTTCATCACGCGAGAGCAACTGGATCGCGCCTTGCGTCACGCCGATCACGGCGTCCTGAGGCGTCAGCCCGGCGGCAAAGGCATTGATGCCGGTGTCCGGCAGCACGTACACCCACGGCACCGGCGTGCCGGAGGCCAGGGCCATTTCTTCGACGATGTTGAGCAGGCGATGTTCTTCCGGGCTTTGCTGAACGATGTTCAGCAGGCGTCCACCCAGGCGTTTGGCGATGACCTTGCCGCCGTGCCGCAGCTCGTACATTTTGGCCAGGCTCCCGGCCACCACCACGCTCACCACAATCGCCGAGGCGATGGCCACGGTCTTCCAGTCCGGCGTCATCCAGCCTTTCTTGAAACCCTGAAACTCAGCCCATGCCAGCGTCACGGCGACACTGGTAATGGCGATCAGGCAGATCAAAGCCAGCGCCATCAGGGCGATCAAGAGGCCGGTGCGCCGTTTGGCATGGCGCTGGTGCTGGAAGAAATTCATCAAGCCATCCGTGGGCAAAAAGTCAGAACGATACCTTGGGCGCGGCTTGAATCAGCGCACTGTCGGCGAACGCCAGCAGGCTGGCATCGCTGCCGTGGCCGAACATACCGGCCAGCAGCACGGGCGGAAACGTCTGCTTGTAGGTGTTGTAGGTCATGACGGCATCGTTGTAGGCCTGACGGGCAAAGGCCACTTTGTTTTCGGTGCTGGTCAGCTCTTCGCTGAGCTGCTGCATGTTTTGCGAGCCTTTGAGGTCCGGGTAAGCCTCAAGCGTGACGTTCAACCGGCTGAGCGCGCTGTTGAGTGCGCCGTCGGCCAACCCCAGTTGCGCAAGGTGCCGGGCATTGCCTGGCTCGGCTGCCGCCGCCTGAAGACCGCTCAACGCCGCATTGCGGGCGGCGGTGACGGCTTCGAGGGTGCCGCGCTCATGGCTCAGGTAGGCCTTGGCGGTTTCCACCAGGTTGGGGATCAGGTCATAGCGGCGCTTGAGCTGGACTTCGATCTGGGCAAAGGCGTTGCGCCATTCGTTGCGGCGGCTGACCAGGGTGTTGTAAATACCGATGACGTAGAACATCAGACCGGCCAGGACAAGCAACGAAACAATAGTTGAAACAGCCATACGGATGTCCTTATCAGCGTGCAGGAGGGCGCGCGATATTAACCGAAATGCTGGCGGGCTGCTTTTGGACGTTGTGGGGCGGTCGTTCGTGCAAATCATCGCTACAGTTGAAGTGAGTCTCTCAACGATTGACCGCGATTGTGGTCACAGGCATTCACTGGAGGAGTCCCGATGACCCACAACACCTTTTTTGCCGCGATGGCCATTGTTACCGCTGTCGCCGGCATCAGCCCGGTTGCGCTGGCCGATGATCCACCGGAAAGAACCGCGCAGGCCCCCGTCGTCAATCTCCGCGCCCTGCACATTGGCGACCACGTGCCGGACGCTTACAAACGCGGTGACAAAGCCTTGGCCAACTGGCAACAGCGGGGGCTGAAGACCCCGAAGAGCCTGAGCCAGTGGGTGCAGGTCAATGACCGGTACATGATGGTGCGCATCACCGATGGGCAAATTCTTGATGTCACGCCCATTGAGCGTTGAACGTTTGATTTTTTAAGGTATCGTCCGACCCGGAGCTGTGGGGTGACCAAGGGTTGCCCCTTTTAAATGACAGGATGTCAGGAATACTTGTTGGAAAAGAAACCAAATTTCTGCTGTCGCGGGTCGGTGGGCGCTGGGACGATATTTTCAGTGAGGCGGTGGGGCGCCTGGACCGCCCGGACCCGATCTACGACCCGCCCCAAGGGCACGAGTAAACGAGAGCAATCAATGAGCAACGAATTACAGGTCATCGACCTTGAGTTGGGCGATGGCAAAGAAGCCGTCAAAGGTGCGCTGATCACCACCCAATACCGCGGTTTTCTTGAGGACGGTACGGTCTTCGATTCCTCTTGGGACCGTGGCAAACCGTTCCAGTGCGTGATCGGTACCGGGCGCGTGATCAAGGGGTGGGACCAGGGCCTGATGGGCATGAAAGTCGGCGGCAAGCGCAAGCTGCTGGTGCCGGCGCACCTGGCTTACGGCGAGCGTTCAATGGGCGCGCACATCACGCCCAATTCCAACCTGATCTTCGAGATTGAACTGCTGGAAGTGCTGACACGGGATGATTGACGAGCACGGCGTTATGCCGCGCTCGGCGGGCGAGCAGCGCAAGTGACTAACGGCTGGCGGTGGCCATGAGCAGGCCAAAGCCAAAGAAGGTCATGCCGGAGACCTTGGCCGCGAGCCACGACCCTCTGGGCGTTGATAGCCATCGTTTGGTGGCGCTGGCGAGCAGGGCATAGGTGCCATGAATCATGATCAGCAACCCCCCGTAGGACGACATCAGTGTGAAAAACTGACGGGGGTAAGGTTCATGGACATCAATGAATTGCGGAAACACCGCCAGAAAGAAAAAACACGCCTTGGGATTCAGCAGTTGTACCGACAGGGCACCGATGAAGCGCCGCCAAGGGCTGGTGGTGCCCTCGCTGCGATCGAGAATGAACCGGTCGCTGCGCCAGGTTTTGTAACCCAGGTACAAGAGGTAGGCGGCGCCGGCATATTTGAGCATGGCAAAGGCGCTTGCCGAAGTTGCCAGGATCAAGCCGACGCTGGTTGCACTGATGCCTGCGACGATGACCGAGCCCAGGGCAATGCCCAGAATACCGGGCAGGGCGCCGCTCCAGCCGTGGCGCAACGCGTTGGACAGGGTCAACACGACACCGGGGCCCGGACTGAGAATGGTCAGGGCGGCGAACAGTAAAAATAATCCGTAGCTGGTCATGCCTCACTCCATCCAATAACGCCCACTGCGTGGCGTGAAGAGTGGCGTGGCGGGCCAGGTGTGACAAACGCTTTAATTGCGCCCTATATGTGACTAAATTAGACGCATGATTAATTCTCTCCCTCCCTTGAATGCTGTTCGTGCCTTCGCCGCTGCCGCTCACCACCAGAGCATCACGCGGGCGGCAGACGTGCTGCATGTCAGCCACAGCGCCGTCAGCCGTCATATCAAACGGCTGGAAGAACACCTCGGCGTGCAGCTGTTCGAACGGCGTATCCGCCAATTGGTACTGACCCCGGCAGGCCAGCAGTACTTTGAGCAGGTCAGCGCCGGCCTCTCGCAGATTGCCGACGCCACGGCGATGCTTAAACAGCACGCTTCGCAGCGTACAGTGAAGATCAATGTCCGGCCGACCTTCGCCATGCTCTGGCTGGCGCCCCGGCTGCCAGAGTTTGTGGCGTTGCACCCGGACATTCAGCCGCAAGTGGAGAGCAGCACCCAGGCGCCCGACCACGCACGAGACGGCTTCGATGTGGTCATTCGACGCGGCCGCGACGGTTGGGCGCCCGCGATTGATGCGCAAGTGCTGTTCGAAGATGACCTAGTACTGGTCGCGGCACCTTCGTTGCTCGAACGCCTGGCGCTTGAAGACCTCAACGCCCTGAGTCGCCATACCCTGCTGACCGCCAAGACGCGTCGCGAGGACTGGCACCATTGGGCCCGACAGTTTGGTGGCGCGCAATCAGAAACCCAGACTGCGCTGCAATTCGATCACATGCACCAGGTTCTCCAGGCCGCTGCGCAGGGGCTGGGTGTTGCCTTGTGCCCGACTTCATTTTTGGGTGACGATTTGTCGAATGGACGGCTGAGCTGTCCGCTGCCGCAGTGGCGTATGCCGTTGCCGCGCTACTATTACGGCGTCGCGCCGCAGGTCACGGCGCAGGCGCAGGTCTTTCTGGACTGGCTGTTTTCCCGCATTGAACAGGACGCTGCTCAAACGGACCGAGCATTGGCAGCGTTCAAGGAAACCTTATGCTGATCGTTTTTTCCGGTTTGCCCGGCACCGGGAAAACCACCATTGCCCGCGAACTTGCGTTGCGTACCGGCGCGACGTACGTGCGCATTGACAGCATTGAGCAAGCGATTCGTAACGCGCAGGTTCTGGCGGGCGATATCGGCAAGGCGGGCTACGATGTCGCGAATGCATTGGCACAGGCCAATCTGGGGCTGGGGCGTACGGTGATTGTCGATGGCGTGAACCCGGTCGCCGAGAGTCGCCAGGCCTGGCGCGAGATTGCCGATCGGCAGGGACGGCCCTTGGTGGACATCGAAATCGTGTGTTCTGACCTGGCGGAGCATCGGCGTCGGGTTGAGTCCCGCGTGGTGGATGTCCCAGGTCTTAGGGCAGTGACCTGGCAATCGGTGCTCGATCACGAGTATGAAGCCTGGGACAGCCAGCCATTGCGGCTCGACAGTGCGGTGCTTGCTCCCGAAACGGCGGTGGTGCGGATCCAGGAATACCTCGGAACGCGGGTCTGACGGGCAACAAAAAGCCCACTCATCGCTTGCGCGGTGGGTGGGCTTTTTAGTGCTTCAGCGTTGGGTCAGACCTTGACGATCCAGCCCGCTGGCGCTTCGATGTCACCGGTTTGTACACCGGTCAGCTCTTTGTAGAGCTTCTGGGTGACCGGGCCGACTTCGGTTTCGCTGTGGAACACGTGCAGCTTGTCGTTGTAGCTGATACCGCCGATTGGCGTGATCACCGCGGCAGTCCCGCAGGCGCCGGCTTCCTTGAAATCGCCGATTTTGTCGATGAACACGTCACCTTCAATGACTTCCATGCCCAGACGCGATTGTGCCAGTTCGATCAGCGACAGGCGGGTGATGCCTGGCAGTACCGAAGGGGATTTCGGCGTGACGAACTTGTTGTCGTGGGTGATACCAAAGAAGTTGGCCGAGCCGACTTCTTCGATTTTTGTATGGGTCATCGGGTCCAGGTAGATGCAGTCGGCGAAGTGCGCCTTCTTGGCTTGGGAGCCGGGCATCAGGCTGGCGGCGTAGTTGCCACCGACCTTGGCTGCGCCGGTGCCTTGTGGGGCGGCGCGGTCATAGCTGGAGATCAGGAAGTTGTGCGGGGTCAGGCCACCCTTGAAGTAGGCGCCCACCGGGATGCAGAAGATCGAGAAGAGGAACTCGGGCGCGGTGCGCACACCGATGTTGTCACCCACGCCGATCACGAACGGACGCAAGTACAGCGCGCCGCCAGTGCCGTACGGCGGAATGAAGCGCTCGTTGGCACGCACGACCGCTTTGCAGGCTTCGATGAAGGCTTCGGTTTCCACTGGCGGCATCAACAGGCGCGAGCAACTGCGCTGCATGCGCAGGGCGTTCTGGTCCGGGCGGAACAGGTTGATCGAACCGTCCTTGCAGCGATAGGCCTTCATGCCTTCGAAGCATTGCTGGCCATAGTGCAGGGCGGTCGAGCCTTCGCTGATGTGCAACACGTTGTCGGAGGTCAAGGTGCCTGTGTCCCAGGAACCGTTGCGCCAGTAAGACAGATAGCGTTTGTCTGTCTTGATGTAGTCAAAACCCAGCTTGTCCCAATTGATGCTTTCGTTACCCATGACACCCTCTATCACTTAACAATCGCCTGAGCGGTTCAAGGCTTCTGACGTTTTTTTTGGATGGGGACAACAATACTTCATTCTCGGGCTGAATCGCAGCCCGGACGATCAACTGGTCGGCAGATTTCTTAGGTAACTCATGAGTTCTCCATTGTTCGAAATCCTGTGGCGAGGGAACTTGCTCCCGCCCGGCTGCGAAGCAGTCGAAAATCCAGGCAGCGCGATGTGCCTGGAAGTTAGCAAGGGGCCGCTTCGCGACCCGGCGGGAGCAAGCTCCCTCGCCACAGTTGATCGCGTTTAGATGTGTAGCGCATGCCCCAACGCCCGCAACGCCGCTTCCTGCACCGCTTCACCCAGTGTCGGGTGAGCGTGGATGGTGCCAGCGATGTCTTCCAGGCGAGCGCCCATTTCCAGGGACTGGCCGAACGCCGTGGACAGCTCGGAGACCCCGACGCCCACCGCTTGCCAGCCGACAATCAGATGATTGTCACGCCGTGCGACTACCCGCACGAAGCCGCTTTTCGATTCCAGCGTCATCGCCCGGCCATTGGCCGCGAACGGGAAACTCGACACGATGCAATCCAGGCCGGCGGCCTTGGCTTCGTCCGGGGTCTTGCCGACGACCACCAGTTCCGGGTCGGTAAAGCACACGGCGGCGATGGCGGTCGGGTTGAACTCGCGGGTTTTACCGCTGATCAGCTCGGCGACCATCTCGCCCTGTGCCATGGCCCGGTGAGCGAGCATCGGCTCGCCGCTCAGGTCGCCGATGGCCCAGACATTGCGCATGCTGGTGGCGCAGCGCTTGTCGATCTTGATCGCCGAGCCGTTCATGTCCAGCTTCAGCGCTTCGAGGTTCCAGCCCTGGGTGTTGGGTTTGCGCCCGACGGCCACCAGCACCTGATCGGTGGCCAGGTTCAGGGTTTCACCGTTCGGGTCGCGCACCAGCAGGGTATTGGTTTGTAAATCAAAGCCTTCAACGCTGTGCTTCAAGTAAAGCTTCACGCCGAGTTGCTTCAAGGCTTCGTTGACCGGTTGGGTCAGTTCCGCGTCGTAGGCCGGCAGGATGCGATCCTGCGCCTCGACCACGCTGACCTCGGCACCGAGCTTGCGGTAGGCAATGCCCAGCTCCAGCCCGATGTAGCCGCCACCGACCACGATCAGCCGTTTCGGCACGCTTTTCGGCGCCAGGGCTTCGGTGGAGGAGATGATCGGCCCGCCGATCGGCAGCATCGGCAGGTTGACGCTTTTCGACCCGGTGGCCAGCAGCAGGTGCTCGCACTGGATGCGGGTGTCGCCGACCTCGACGGTCTTGCCGTCGATGACCTTGGCCCAGCCATGGATGACCTGGACCTTGTGTTTTTTCAGCAGCACCCCGACGCCGGTGGTCAGGCGGTCAACGATGCCGTCCTTCCACTCGACGCTTTTGCCGATGTCCAGGGTCGGTGCCGAGACGTTGATCCCGAGCGCCGAATGCTGGCTGTGGTGCCGGGTCTGGTGAAACTGCTCGGCCACATGAATCAGCGCTTTCGAGGGAATGCAGCCGATGTTCAGGCAGGTACCGCCCAGAGCTTCGCCTTCCACCAGAATGGTGTTGATGCCCAGTTGGCCCGCGCGGATCGCTGCCACATAACCGCCAGGGCCGCCGCCGATGATCAGCAGCGTGGTGTTCAGAGTCTGTTGCATGCCTTGCTCCACAAATACTTATTCCACAAACAGCGTGGCGGGTTGTTCGAGCAAGCCACGCAGGGCCTGGATGAATAGCGCCGCGTCCATGCCATCGACCACGCGGTGATCGAACGAACTGGAGAGGTTCATCATCTTGCGAATCACGATCTGGCCTTTGATCACCATTGGCCGCTCGACGATTTTGTTCACGCCGACGATGGCCACTTCCGGCAGGTTCAGCACCGGGGTACTGACGATACCGCCCAGCGCGCCGAGGCTGGTGAGGGTGATGCTGGAGCCGGACAGTTCATCGCGGCTGGCCTTGCCATTGCGGGCGGCGCTGGCCAGGCGGGAGATTTCCGCTGCGCTGTCCCACAGGCTGCGCGCCTCGGCGTGACGCACGACCGGCACCATCAAGCCGATGTCGCTTTGGGTCGCGACACCCACATGCACCGCGCCGAGGCGGGTGATGACCTGGGCTTCGTCGTCGTAACGGGCGTTGATCTGCGGGAAGTCGCGCAGGGCGACGACCAAGGCACGTACCAGGAACGGCAGCAAGGTCAGCTTGCCGCGAGTGGCGCCGTGTTTCTCGTTCAGGTGCGCCCGCAGTTCCTCCACCGCAGTCACGTCGATTTCTTCGACGTAGCTGAAATGCGCGGCGCGTTGGGTGGCTTCCTGCATGCGCTGGGCAATTTTGCGCCGCATGCCGATCACCGGGATTTGCTCTTCGTCGTGACGTTCAGCATACGCGGCGCCAGCGCCACTCTTGGCTGACGGACCTTGGGCCAGATACGCCTCCAGGTCTTCATGCAGAATCCGCCCGGCAGGGCCCGTGCCCTGGACCAGACGCAACTGAATGCCAGCGTCGAGGGCATGTTTACGCACGGCCGGGGAAGCGAGGGGACGCTCATCGGCCTCGCGAGCCACTGGCGCTTGTGCCGCAGGGCGGCTTACCGGTGCGGGTTTGCTGGCCGCCACGGTTTCAACGGCTGGCGCTGCGACGGCGGCTTTCGGTGCTTCTTTGACTTCCTTGATCGCTGGCGGCTGGGACGACTCTTTAACGTTGCCCGCGCCTTCGACTTCGATGCTGATCAGGATGCTACCCACGGCCATTACTTCGCCAGGCACGCCGCCCAGCGAAATAACTTTGCCGTGCACGGGCGACGGAATATCGACCATCGCCTTGTCGGTCATCACATCGGCCAGGACCTGATCTTCAACGACCATGTCGCCAACCTTGACGTGCCACACCGAGAGTTCAACTTCTGCAATGCCTTCACCAATGTCCGGCATTTTAATAACGTGCGTGCCCATTCAGACCTCCATAACCCGTTTCAAAGCCGCGCCCACACGGGACGGACCGGGGAAATACGCCCACTCTTGCGCGTGCGGGTAGGGGGTGTCCCAACCGGTGACGCGTTCGATAGGCGCTTCCAGGTAGTGGAAGCAGTGCTCCTGCACCAGCGACACCAGCTCGGCACCGAAACCGCAGGTGCGGGTGGCTTCGTGAACGATCACGCAACGCCCGGTTTTCTTCACGGACTTGACGATGGTTTCCAGGTCCAGCGGCCACAGGCTGCGCAGGTCGATAACCTCGGCGTCGACACCGGCCTCTTCAGCAGCCACTTGCGACACATAAACGGTGGTGCCGTAGGTCAGGATGGTCACCTCCTTGCCCGGACGGGTAATTGCGGCAACGTCCAGCGGCACGGTGTAGTAACCGTCCGGCACTTGTGCGGCCGGGTGTTTCGACCATGGGGTTACCGGGCGGTCGTGGTGGCCGTCGAACGGGCCGTTGTACAGGCGTTTTGGTTCGAGGAAGATCACCGGGTCATCGTTTTCGATGGAGGCGATCAGCAGGCCTTTGGCGTCGTAGGGGTTGGACGGCATGACCGTGCGCAAACCACAGACCTGAGTGAACATCGCTTCGATGCTCTGGCTGTGAGTCTGGCCACCGTAGATACCGCCACCGCAGGGCATGCGCAGGGTCATCGGGGCAGTGAACTCACCGGCCGAGCGATAACGCAGGCGAGCGGCCTCGGAAATGATCTGGTCGGACGCCGGGTAAACGTAATCGGCGAACTGGATCTCGGCCACCGGGCGCAGACCGTAGGCACCCATGCCCACGGCGACGCCGACGATGCCGCTTTCGGAGATCGGCGCGTCGAACACCCGTGAGGTGCCGTACTTGGTTTGCAGGCCTTCGGTGCAACGGAACACGCCGCCGAAGTAGCCGACGTCCTGGCCGAAGACCACGACGTTGTCATCACGCTCAAGCATCACATCCATGGCCGAGCGCAGGGCCTGGATCATGGTCATGGTGGTCGTGGTCATGGCGGTTTCCAACTGAATATTGTTGTTGTGATCGTTCATGTCAGATTCCCAGTTCCTGACGCTGGCGCTTCAAGTGCTCCGGCATCTCTTTGTAGACGTCTTCGAACATCGTCGCGGCGCTAGGGATCTGGCCGCCGGCGAGGGTGCCGTACTGCTCGGCTTCTTTTTGCGCGGCAATCACTTGGGCTTCGAGTTCGGCGCTGACAGCGGTGTGTTCCTCCTCGGACCACTGGCCGATGCGGATCAGGTGCTGCTTGAGGCGCGTAATCGGGTCCCCCAGCGGGAAGTGGCTCCAGTCGTCGGCAGGGCGGTACTTGGACGGATCGTCAGAGGTGGAATGCGGGCCGGCGCGGTAGGTGACCCATTCGATCATGGTCGGGCCGAGGTTGCGGCGGGCGCGTTCGGCAGCCCAGGCAGAGGCGGCATAGACCGCGACAAAATCGTTGCCATCGACCCGTAGGGAGGCGATGCCGCAACCGACGCCACGACCGGCGAAGGTCGTGGCTTCACCCCCGGCAATGGCCTGGAAGGTCGAAATGGCCCATTGATTGTTGACCACATTGAGGATCACCGGCGCACGGTACACGTGGGCGAAGGTGAGGGCGGTGTGGAAGTCCGATTCAGCGGTAGCGCCGTCGCCGATCCATGCCGACGCGATCTTGGTATCGCCCTTGATCGCCGAGGCCATGCCCCAGCCCACGCCTTGCACAAACTGGGTGGCCAGGTTGCCGGAAATGGTGAAGAAACCGTGATCGCGTACCGAATACATGATCGGCAACTGGCGACCCTTGAGCGGGTCGCGCTCGTTGGACAGCAGTTGGCAGATCAGGTCCACCAGTGGCACTTCGCGGGCCATCAGGATGCTTTGCTGGCGGTAGGTCGGGAAGCACATGTCGTCGATGTTCAAGGCCAGGGCCTGGGCGCTGCCGATGGCTTCTTCGCCGAGGCTCTGCATGTAGAACGACATTTTTTTCTGACGCTGGGCGACCACCATGCGATTGTCGAAAATCCGCGTCTTGAGCATGGCGCGCATGCCTTTGCGCAGGATCTCTACCGGCACGCCTTCAGCCCATGGGCCGAGGGCATTGCCCTGATCGTCGAGCACGCGAATCAGGCCCTTGGCCAAGTCAGCGGTGTCGGCTGGTTCTACGTCGATTGGGGGTTTGCGGACTGTGCCCGCATCGGTCAGGTGCAGGTAGGAGAAGTCTGTTTTGCAACCAGGACGACCCGATGGTTCGGGCACGTGCAGGCGCAGCGGTTCATACGCTTGATTCATGGCTTTCTACGCTCGATCTTGTGAATTTCTTGTAGTGAGCTGACCGTCATTCTTCGGTAAAAGAAATCTTGTCCTACAACAATCATAGGCCCGGCCGAGAAGAATATTTCTCTCTGTTTCGTTGCGCTTTAGGCTGATTGCGGATAAAAAATCTGCATAAACATAAAAAACAGGTGGTTTGTTCTCATGCGTAAGCTGGATCGTACAGACATCGGGATTCTCAACAGCCTTCAGGAGAACGCCCGCATCACCAACGCCGACCTCGCCCGCTCGGTCAATCTGTCGCCGACACCGTGCTTTAACCGGGTCAAGGCGATGGAGGAATTGGGATTGATTCGCGAGCAGGTGACCTTGCTCGATGCCGACCTGCTGGGGTTGCACGTCAACGTGTTTATTCACGTCAGCCTGGAGAAGCAGGTAGAGGAGGCGCTGGCGCAATTCGAGGCGGCGATCGCCAACCGGCCGGAGGTCATGGAGTGCTACCTGATGGCCGGCGACCCGGACTATTTGATCCGCGTGCTGGTGCCGACCATTCAGTCTCTTGAGCGCTTCATGATGGACTTTCTGACCAAGGTCCCGGGCGTCGCCAATATCCGCTCAAGCTTTGCGCTCAAGCAGGTGCGCTACAAAACTGCGTTGCCGTTGCCGGCCAATGGCTTGACCCTGGGAGCCTGATTACAGGGTATTGACCGGAATCTTCAGGTAGACCACGCCGTTGTCCTCGGCGGGCGGCAGGTTACCGGCCCGCACATTCACCTGAATGGCCGGCAGCAACAGGGTTGGCATGCCCAATCCGGCATCGCGGTGGGTGCGCATCTCGACGAACGCGGCTTCGTCGATACCGTCGTGCACATGAATGTTGCTTTTGCGCTGCTCGCCGACGGTGGTCTGGCACTGTGAACTGCGGCCGGCAGGTGGGTAGTCGTGGCAGATGTAGAGGCGCGTGTCGGCGGGGAAGGCCAACAGTGTGTGCATCGAGGCGAACAACTGCTGAGCATTGCCGCCGGGGAAGTCGCAACGGGCGCTGCCGACATCCGGCATGAACAGCGTGTCGCCCACCAGAATCAGCTCATCTTCGATCAGGTAGGCCATGTCTGCCGGGGTATGACCAGGCACATGCAACGCCTTGGCCTTGAGCGTGCCGATGGAAAACACTTCATCGGGTGCGAACAAATGGTCGAATTGCGAACCGTCGATGGCGAACTCCGGTTCAAGGTTGAACAGGCGCTTGAAGACGTTTTGCACTTGGCTGATGGCCTGGCCGATGGCGATCTTGCCACCCAGCTCGCGACGCAAATAAGGCGCGGCGGACAGGTGGTCGGCGTGAGCGTGGGTTTCCAGCAGCCATTGGGTGTGCAGTTGATGTTCCCGTACGAAGGCAATCACCCGATCAGCCTGGGTGGTGGCCGTGCGGCCGGACGCCGGGTCGTAGTCGAGCACCGAGTCGACAATTGCGCAGTGCCCGCCGTCGTGTTCGTAGATCACGTAGGTGTAGGTCTTTGATGCGTCATCAAGGAAGGCTTGGATCAACGCTGACATAGAGACGGGCCCTGGCTGGATGACGTAAAGGCAGTAACGGGTTGCAACAGTTTATGTTTAAACATAATGTCCGCAGCTTAAGTGACGTTCAAGGTCCCCTGCAAATGCAATCCAGTTTGAGCGAGTGTGAAGTGGCGCAATTGCGTGCCTCGGCCTCCAGGGCCTGTGCGCTGCTCAAGGCGTTGGCCAATGAAGATCGCCTGTTGATTCTCTGCCAGTTGACCCAGGGCGAGCGCAATGTCGGCGAGCTGGAAACCATGACCGGCGTGCGTCAGCCGACCTTGTCGCAGCAGTTGGGTATTTTGCGCGACGAAGGGCTGGTTAGCACCCGCCGTGAAGGCAAGTACATTTTCTACGGGCTGGCCAGTCACGAAGTGATTCAGGTGATGAAAACACTCTCCGGCCTGTATTGCGGCGCGGTGATGAAAAGCTGGGCGTGACGCCTCACCGGCAACGCCCCTTGCGTGCAGACACAGAGGCAACAACCTATGAACGATCAACACTGGGGCCAGACCATCAGTGCCGACATCGTGGTGATAGGCGGCGGAACGGCCGGTATCGGCTTCGTCGCCAGCCTGCTCAAGCGTGATCCGGGCCTGAACATCACCGTCATCGAGCCCAGCGCCCAGCATTATTACCAGCCCGCCTGGACCCTGGTCGGTGCTGGCGCCTATGACCTGCAAAACACCGTGCGGCCGATGTCATCGGTCATGCCGCGTCAGGCGCACTGGCTGCAAGCCGCCGTCAGCCACATCGACCCGCAAAGCCGTCTATTGACCCTTGATGACGGGCGCAGCGTCACCTATCAAAACCTGATCGTGTGCCCCGGCCTGCGCCTGGCCTGGGAGAAAATCGAAGGCCTGCAAGAAACGCTCGGCCAGCACGGCGTGACATCGAACTACAGTTACCAGCACGTGGCCTATACCTGGCAATTGGTCAAAAGCCTGCGTGGCGGCAAGGCGATCTTTACCCAGCCGGCCATTCCGATCAAATGCGCCGGGGCACCGCAAAAAGCTTTGTACCTGTCGTGTGATCACTGGCTCAGGCAAGGTGTGCTGAAGAACGTCGACGTCGAGTTCAACCTGGCCGGCGCCGCGCTGTTTGGTGTGGCCACCTTCATTGCACCCCTGATGAAGTACATCGAAAAATACCGTACGCGGCTGGCGTTCAACTCGAACCTGGTGAAGGTCGACGGCCCGACGCAAACCGCCTGGTTCGAGGTCAAGGACTCTGCCGGTGCGGTGACTGTGCACGCGAAAAAGTTCGACATGCTGCACGTCGTCCCCCCGCAGGTGTCCCCGGACTTCATCGGCCAAAGCCCGCTGGCCGATGCTGCGGGTTGGTGCGAAGTGGACGTCCACCGTTTGCAGCATGTGCGGTATCCGGAGGTGTTCGCCCTCGGTGACGTCTGCTCCACCAGCAACGCCAAGACGGCGGCAGCGGTGCGCAAGCAAATTGTCGTGGTGGCGGAGAATCTGCTGGCCCTGCGCAAGCACCAACCGCTGCCACTCAAGTACGACGGTTACGGCTCCTGCCCGCTGACCGTGGAGAGGGGCAAGGTGATCCTCGCTGAATTCGGCTATGCCGGTAAGTTGTTGCCGACGTTTCCCCTCGACCCGACCGTGGCGCGACGCTCTGCGTGGTTCCTCAAGGCGACGGTGCTGCCGTGGTTTTACTGGCGCGGCATGCTTAAAGGCCGTGAATGGCTGACCCGCGTGTCCAAGGTCGATTGAGAGAACACTATGCTGCTGGCGACATTATTGGGTGCGGTAATGGGGTTGGTCCTGGGGTTGACCGGGGCCGGTGGCGGCATTCTGGCGGTGCCGGCCCTGGTGCTCGGCTTGGGTTGGACCATGACCCACGCGGCGCCAGTGGCGTTGTTTGCAGTGGGCAGTGCGGCGGCGGTCGGTGCCATCGATGGCTTGCGTCATGGGTTGGTGCGCTATCGCGCGGCGCTGCTGATTGCGTTGCTCGGCGCGCTGTTTTCGCCGCTGGGGATCTACTTTGCCCATCAGTTACCGGAAAAAGTCCTGATGATTTTGTTCAGCTTGCTGATGGTCATGGTGGCCTGGCGGATGCTGCGCCGAGAAAAGCAGGAGCCGGGCCCCAGTGACCATGGGCACGCCAATTGGGGGCAGAAAAACTGCATGCTCGATCAACAGACCGGACGCTTTTCCTGGACTGCCAAATGCACCGCGACCCTGGCGACGCTCGGGGCGGTGACCGGGGTAGTGTCGGGGCTGCTCGGGGTCGGGGGTGGTTTCCTTATCGTGCCCGCATTCAAGCAACTGACCGACGTGCAGATGCGCGGTATCGTCGCCACATCCTTGATGGTCATCAGCCTGATTTCGGCCATCGGTGTGATCGGCGCGTTCCATGCCGGCGTGACCATTGATGCGCAGGGCGCAGTGTTTATCGTGGCGAGCATCGCCGGCATGCTGATGGGTCGCCGGCTAAGCGCCCGGGTTCCGGCCCGGGCGCTGCAAGTGGGATTTGCCAGTGTTTGCCTGGCCGTGGCCAGTTACATGTTGCTCAAGGCTTGATGATGGAACACCGTCTGTTAGCCTCCGCCGACAGCGGACGGCTATAGCGGCGCGACCATCGGCGGCAGCGTGCCCAGCAGGGAAACCGCTGCAACGGCACCGATCCCCAGCAGCCATTCAAGCGTGACGCTGGCGCGCAGGGTAGCCAGGCGTTGTTCGCAGCCATTGATGCGCACCCGGTTGAACAGCGCCAGCCCCAGCATGGCGCTGACCAGCAGGACCTTGATCAACAGAATCAGCGCAAACCCCGAGAACAAAGGTGTCGGCCAGAGTTCACCGGTCAACACCCGGACGTTGATCAGGCCGGTCACCAGCAAACCGGCCACCAGGCCGTAGCCGATGCCACTGAAGCGTTGCAGGATCGGGCCGACGGCATGCGTCGCCGGTTGCCGCAGGATCATCACCAGCAGCATCAAGCCGCCCAGCCAGGCACCGACGCAGGCCAAATGAATCACTTGGTTGAGGATCAGCAACTGACCGCTGAGGCCATCGAGCATGGCGCCATGGCCGACTGGGGCCAGGGTGATCAGCAACAGACTGCTCATACCCAGGCGCAGGGCAAACGAGTGTTTCAGCGGGCTTAGCAAACACGCTAATAACAAGGCATTGAACAGCAGGTGCCAGCTCCAGACCTGACCGAAGAACGTACTGCCCAACACCAATTGCAGGGTCGGCCCATCAAGCGCTGCCGACAATGAGCCGGCCATGCTCGCGGTGATCAACAGCAACCAGCACACCCCGGTGAACAATGCGAACCCGGTGAGCCATCGGCTCAGCCCCGCGAGGCGCCGGTCGAGTGCCGCGAGCGCTGGGTTGAGCGGCGCATGGCGCAACAGCAGGGGCCTGAACACACAGCTCCCGAACAGCATCAGCACGACGGTGAAATGCAGGAAACGGCACAGGACCAACGCGCTCGACATCGATTACTGACTCACGTTGAAGCGGTAGTCGCCATTGCTTTTATGGGTGTCGATCGACACCGCATGCCATTCAACCGTGTAGTCACCGGCTGTCAGCGGAGCGGCGGGAGTAACGATCAGGGTCTTTTTATCAGCGCTTTGGGTGGCGATGCTTTTCACGGCAACGGCTGCGCCGTCCCTGGTGATCGTGACTTTGGTGAAACTGGCTTCAACGCCTTCGGAAAACACCAGGCGCAGCTCGGTCGGGGCGGTTACGCTGCTGTCGGCGGCCGGTGTGGTGCTTTTCAGGTGAGCATGGGCGAACACCGAGGAGGCGGCGAACAGCGAGCCGAGCAGGGCAACGGTGGTCAGGGCTTTTTTCAGTTGCATCGTTAAGTACCTTGAGTGAATACGATGGGGCGTTAATAGAACATGAACCGCAGGTCAGGGAAACCGCACATTGGTTTCAGGGCTGTTTGAGCACCATGTGCACCCATGGGAAAGGGGGGGGCCGGCCATCGGTCTCTGAACGGCGGACGTCTACAAAGCCGTAATGCCGGTAGAAACCATGGGCCTGGGGATTCTGCTCGTTGACGTCGACGCTGAGCGTCGGGTGTCGGGATTTGACATGCTCCAGCAATCGCCGGCCGATGCCTTGCCCGCGCTGGTCGGGTTCAATGAACAGCATCTCGACATGATCGCCGTTGGTGGCAATGAAACCTGCGGGCGAACGGTCAGGATTTTCGTACAGCCACACTTCAAGGCTGGGCAGGTAGGCATCCCGCACGTGGGGCAGTAGCAGTTGGATATCGTCTTCGCTGATGAAGTCATGAGTCGCTCGTACCGAACGCTCCCACAGGACACTGAGGGCATGGTCGTCGCTGGCGGCGCGCAATCGGATGTTCATGACAATGACTCAACGAGACGTTTGAAAAGGTGTTGGAGCACCGGCATGTCCGTGTCGCGAATCAGCGCTTGGACGGAGCACCTCAGGCGCGGCTGGAAAGAGGGGCGGCGATGCTAACCAATCCGTTTTGTCCGGGGAAGCCTTGTGTGCGAAGTTTCGTTTTCGGTTGTCGCCCCGATCCAGAGCCGATGCTAGTCTTGGGCAATGCCGGTGCCAGGGAGCCCTCATGGGCAATCACAAGATCGAGATTCGTCGCAGTAACGTCGAGAAAATCCTGCTGGCCGCCGAGAAGGTCTTTGCCGAGAAAGGTTTTGGCAGCACCGCAATGGCTGACATTGCTAAAGAAGTGCAGTTGCCGCGCTCCAATCTGCATTACTACTTCAGCACCAAAAACGAACTGTACAGCGCGGTGCTGTTCGACTTGCTGGAAGTCTGGAAGCAGGATGCGCTGTGCTTCGAGATGTTCGATGACCCACGGGTAGTGCTCAGCAGTTACATCCGCGCCAAGATGAACCACTCCCGCAGCCGGCCGTATGGCTCCAAAGTCTGGGCCAACGAAATCATCCACGGCGCGCCGACCCTGGGTGAGGCGCTGGACGCCAGCCTGTACGACTGGGCCAAGATGAAAGAAGCGAAAATTCGTCAATGGGTGGAAGACAAACGCATCCTGGCCGTGGAACCTTCAAGCCTGCTGTACATGATCTGGGCCTCGACCCAGCATTACGCCGACTTCGACCATCAGATCAACATCCTCAACGACCACCAGGCACTCTCGGACATGCAGTTCGAACGGGCGGTGCAAACCGTGACCAGCGTGATTTTGCGCGGGATCGGGTTGGAACCGTGAGATTTGCTGCGCGGCTGATGGCCTCTTCGCGAGCAAGCCCGCTCCCACATTGGATCTCCAGCGTTCACCAGATCCCTGTGGGAGCGGGCTTGCTCGCGAAGGCGTCTGATCAGGCGACACTGATCTCAACTGGTGACATGGTAGGGATTGCGCGGATCATGGTTCCAATCCAGAAACGCTTTCCCGTTATCGACAGGCACCATTTCGATGCAGTCCTGCACCGGGCAGGTGATCTGGCACAGGTTGCAGCCCACACATTCGTCGTCGATCACTTCATAGGTGTGGGTGCCGTCCGGCTGTTTCAGGCTGGCGATGGCCTGGTGTGAGGTGTCTTCGCAGGCAATATGGCAGCGGCCGCAGCCGATACAGGCTTGCGGGTCGATCCTGGCGATGACCTGGTAGTTGATGTCCAGGTATTTCCAGTCCGTAGTGTTGCCCACGGCACGCCCGGTAAAATCCTGCACGCTTGAGTAGCCTTGGCTGTCCATCCAGCGTGAGAGCCCGTCCTTCATGTCCTCGACGATCCGAAAACCATGGAGCATCGCCGCCGTGCACACTTGCACCGCGCCGCTGCCCAGCGCCATGAACTCGGCGGCGTCCCGCCAACTGCCGATACCGCCGATGCCACAGATCGGCAGGCCCTGGGTTTGCGGGTCGCGGGCGATTTCGGCAACCATGTTCAGCGCAATCGGCTTCACCGCTGAGCCGCAGTAACCGCCGTGGGTGCTCTGGTTGCCCACTGTCGGCAAGGCGACCATGCGGTTGAGGTCGACGCTGGTGATCGAGTTGATGGTGTTGATCAGCGACACCGCGTCGGCGCCGCCTCGGTGGGCCGCCCGTGCGGCGACGCGGATGTCGGTGATGTTCGGTGTGAGTTTGACGATCACCGGCAGCGAGCAGTAGGTCTTGCACCAGCGGGTGACCTGCTCGACGTACTCCGGGACTTGGCCGACCGCTGCGCCCATGCCGCGCTCCGGCATGCCGTGAGGGCAACCGAAATTCAGTTCGATGCCATCGGCGCCCGTGGCTTCTACCAGTGGCAGGATGTTTTTCCAGGATGCCTCAACGCACGGCACCATCAGCGAAACGATCAGGGCGCGGTCTGGCCAATCCTTTTTCACCTGGGTGATTTCCCGCAGGTTGATCTCCAGCGAACGGTCGGTGATCAGCTCAATGTTGTTGATGCCCATGACTTCGCGGTTGGCGCCAAAGTGCGCGGAGTAGCGCGATGAGACGTTGACCGCCGCCGGGTCTTCGCCCAGGGTTTTCCAGACCACGCCGCCCCAGCCGGCCTCGAAGGCGCGAACCACGTTGTAGGCCTTGTCGGTGGGCGGTGCGGAGGCCAGCCAGAAGGGGTTGGGCGCTTTGATGCCGGCGAAGACAATCGAGAGATCGGCCATTTACGCGGCCTCCACGTTGAGCATGAGTTGAGCATGGATCGCTTCAGCCGCCTGCTTGCCGTGCTGCACGGCTTGCACGGTGAGGTCCTGATCGAGGCTGGTGCAGTCGCCACCCGCATAAACGCCGGGAATGCTGGTGCGTAAGTGATCGTCCACCAGAATGCGGTCGCCCTGGCGCTTTAGTTCACGGGCCAGCGGATCGCTGAGCGCACTGTCATCGAAGCACTGGCCGATGGCTTTGAAGATCGCATCGGCGGCCAGTTCGAAGGTTTCCCCGGTAGTGATCAGCCGTTCGCCGTCCATGCGAGTACGGGCGAAACGCATGCCGCGCACCTGGCCTTTGTCGTCGAGCAAGACTTCCTGCGGTTGCGCCCAGGTCATCAGCCTGACCTGATTGGCTTTGGCGATGTCCTGTTCATGACCGGTCGCACCCATGTCTTCAAGGCCACGGCGGTACACCAGGTTCACGTCGTGAGCGCCGAGACGGGCCATTTGCACGGCCATGTCGATCGCCGTGTTGCCTGCGCCCAGGACAAGGCAATGCTCGGCCAGCGGCAGTTGGCTCAGGTCATCGGCCTGGCGCAGTTCGCGGATGTAATCGGTGGCGGCCAGCAGCCCGGGGGCCTCTTCGTGGGCCAGACGCAACTGTTTGCTGGCGGCCAGACCGAGGCCGAGGAACACTGCGTCGAACTGCTGGTGCAGCTCGCTGAGGCTTAGGTTATCGCCGAGTTTTTGCCCGTGACGGATCTCGATCCCGCCGATTTCCAGCAAAAAATCCAGCTCACGCTGGGCAAAGTTGTCCACCAGTTTGTACTTGGCGATCCCGTACTCATTGAGGCCGCCGGCCTTCTCCCGCGCCTCGAAAATCACCACGTCGTGGCCATGCAGGGCGCTGCGGTGCGCGCAGGACAACCCGGCAGGCCCGGCACCGACCACGGCGATGCGTTTGCCCGTGGTGGCGGCGCGTTTGAACGGGTGCTCGGTGAAGTGCGCATTGTCGAGGGCATAGCGTTGCAGCAGGCCGATCAGCACTGGCGCGCACTCCTCGGCGTTGTTGCGCACGCAGGCCTGCTGACAGAGGATTTCGGTGGGGCAGACCCGTGCGCAACTGCCACCGAGAATGTTTGCCGAAAGGATTTTCTGTGCCGCGCCTTGAACGTTTTCTTGATGGATGTTGCGGATGAACGATGGGATGTCGATCTCGCTCGGGCACGCGTTGACGCACGGTGCGTCGTAGCAGTACAGGCAACGCGAGGCCTCCAGGTCCGCTTGCCGGGCGTTGAGTGGCGGCGCCAGATCGCTGAAATGGCCGGCGAGGGTGGCCGCATCCTCACGGGGGTGGGGAAGGTGGTTCAAGGTCTTGATCACGGTGTTGGCCTCACGGTTATTTGAGGTAGTGCCTCTAATGGGCATTGTTTTTTGTGTTGCCTGTGCCGGCCCCTTCGCGAGCAAGCCCGCTCCCACATTTGAAATGCATTTCCCTTTGGGAGCGGGCTTGCTCGCGAAGGCCGAAGGCCTCGATCTCAGCGTTTCACAGCCGTTGGCCTGTGCAACTCAGCCCGCTTGCTCAACAGGTCGAACACTGCCGGGTAAGGCGGGCGTTCGACGTAGCGCCCGGCACCGCGTTCGGCGCGCAGGTCGCCGTCGGCCCAGACCACTTTCCCTTGGCTGATGGTGTGGCTGGGCACGCCGCGCACGGTCTTGCCTTCAAAGATGTTGAAGTCGACATGCTGGTGGTGGGTCTTGGCGGAAATGGTGCGGGTGCCTTGCGGGTCCCACAGCACCAGATCGGCATCGGCGCCGACGCGGATCGCCCCTTTGCGCGGGTAGAGGTTGAAGATCTTTGCGGTGTTGGTGGAGGTCAGGGCGACGAAGTCCTGCATCGAAAAGCGGCCGGTATTGACCCCTTCGTCCCAGAGCACCGCCATGCGGTCTTCGATACCGGCCGTGCCGTTGGGGATCTTGCTGAAATCGTCGCGGCCGGCGGCTTTTTGATCGGCACAGAAGCAGCAATGGTCAGTGGCGGTGGTGTGCAGGTTGCCCGATTGCAGGCCATGCCACAGTGCTTCCTGATGGCCACGAGGCCGGAACGGCGGGCTCATGACGTAACCGGCAGCGGTTTGCCAGTCCGGGTGCCGGTAAACGCTGTCGTCCAGCAGCAAATGCCCGGCCAGCACTTCGCCGTAGACCGGTTGGCCCTTGCTGCGGGCGTAGGTGATTTCATCCAGGGCTTCTTTGGTCGAAACGTGCACCAGGTACAACGGTGTGCCGAGGGTTTCGGCGATACGGATAGCCCGGCTCGCAGCTTCGCCTTCAACCTGGGAGGGGCGTGACAGCGGATGCGCTTCGGGCCCGGTGATGCCTTGGGCCATCAGTTTGCGTTGCAGGTGATAGACCAGTTCACCGTTTTCCGCGTGTACGGTCGGTACGGCGCCCAGCTCCAGGCAGCGCTCGAAACTGGCAACCAGCGTGTCATCGGCCGCCATGATCGCGTTCTTGTAGGCCATGAAGTGCTTGAAGCTATTGACCCCATGCAGGCTGACCAATTCGGCCATTTCCTCGTGGACCTGCTCGCTCCACCAGGTGATGGCAACGTGAAAGCCATAGTCGGATGCTGATTTTTCGGCCCAGCCGCGCCACTGATGGAAGGCTTCCAGTAACGATTGCCGGGGGTTGGGAATCACGAAATCGATGATTGAGGTGGTGCCACCGGCAAGTCCCGCCGCCGTGCCGCTGAAAAAATCTTCGCTGGCGACGGTGCCCATGAAGGGCAGTTGCATGTGGGTGTGCGGGTCGATGCCGCCGGGCATCAGGTATTGGCCACTGCCGTCGAGCACGTTGCAGCCTGCGGGAGTATCGAGGTGATGACCAATGGCCTGGATGACGCCGTCGGCACACAAGACATCAGCGCGGTAACTTTCATCATGGGTAATAACGGTGGCGCCACGGATCAACAGAGACATTCCGAGTTCCTCGCAGGCTTGACCGACTTATGCCGGTTCTCAATGTTTTTATATGAAGCAGGCCGTGGAACTTGTATTCCTGTCAGCACTGTCAGGAATAAACGCTAGCTGGAGTTTATTGAATGGGCAAGAATATTTTTTATAAGCTTATGAATTTAATAAAGTGTTGAATTAAAACGATTAATTTAATAAATCACCAAAATGGTGAGGCCGCTCACCCTTTTGACGCACTTGACAGGATCGAAATATGGTCAAGATTTCCTATGTGAAATCAGCCATTTGAGGTGCGCCTGTGGTTGATTAAAAAATACCCGATAACGGTAATGCACCCAATAGGGTCCCGAGGGTTGAAACAACTTGCTGGCATTTGGCCTGGGTGTTCATGCAAGTAGTTGGGGGCTTGATAGATATGAAATAAAACTGATGAACATCAGTTGTTTACATGGATTTTGCCAACCATCAAAAGAGTCAGTGGAAGAGTCGGCACGTTTATTGAGTGCCGCCGCTGATACCTTGGCCGGTTGGCAAGAGTCGTAAGTTCTCCGGCCATCGTCAGGCTTGCGGTCAATCCGCTGGCCAGTTCGATGAGCACAATAATCAAAAGAACAGTGGAGCGGCCATGCAACAGATCAGATCGCAAGTGACCGAGCGTGAAGGCTTGTACGAGCTGGAAGCCGGCAGCGACGTCCTCGACAGTCCTCGTTACAACCACGACATCGCACCGACCAAGGTGCACGAACGCACCTGGAATAAATGGCACATCACTGCACTGTGGATCGGCATGTCGGTGTGCGTACCGACCTACACCCTCGGCGGGGTGCTTACCGCCTACTTCGGTCTGACGGTGGGCGAGGCGTTGCTGGCGATTCTGCTGGCCAATGTCATTGTGCTGATTCCACTGACCCTCAATGCCTTCGCGGGCACCAAGTACGGGATTCCGTTTCCGGTGTTGCTGCGTTCATCCTTCGGGGTGATCGGCTCCAATATACCGTGCCTGATCCGTGCGCTGGTGGCCTGCGGCTGGTTCGGTATCCAGACGATGTTTGGCGGGCTGGCGATTCACCTGTTTCTCGGCTCGGTTTTCGAGGGCTGGAAATCCCTCGGGGGCACTGGCGAAGTGATCGGCTTCATGATGTTCTGGACGCTGAACCTGTGGGTGGTGCTGCGCGGCGCCGAGTCGATCAAATGGCTGGAAACACTCTCGGCACCGCTGTTGGTAGCAGTGGGGCTGGGCCTGCTGGTCTGGGCCATGCCGAATGTGTCGCTGACCGAGTTGCTGGCCCAGCCACCGAAACGTCCTGAAGGCGCCAGCGTGACCGGTTACTTCATGGCCGGGCTGACGGCGATGGTCGGGTTCTGGGCCACCTTGTCACTGAATATCCCGGACTTCAGCCGCTACGCAAAAAGCCAGAAAGACCAGATCCTCGGGCAGATTTTCGGCTTGCCATTGACCATGTTCCTGTTCGCCTCGCTCGGGGTGGTGATGACTGCCGCGTCGGCGAAACTGGTGGGTGTGACCGTCTCTGATCCGGTCAGCCTGATCGGGCATATCCAGAGCCCGGTGTGGGTGGCGTTCGCCATGGCGCTGATCATCATCGCCACACTGTCGACCAACACCGCGGCCAACATTGTTTCGCCGACCAACGACTTTCAGAACCTTGCGCCTAAACTCATCAACCGCACCAAAGCCGTGATGCTGACCGGGCTGGTAGGGCTGGCGCTGATGGGGCATGAGTTGCTGAAAAAACTCGGCCTGATCGTCTCCAATGTCAGCCTGGAGACGGTCTATTCCAACTGGCTGCTCGGCTACTCAAGCCTGCTTGGGCCGATTGCCGGGATCATGGTGGTGGACTACTTCATCATCAAGAAACAGCAACTGGATTTGGCCGGGTTGTACCGCGACGACGTGTACCCGGCGTGGAACCTGAACGGCTTCCTCGCTTTCGGCGTGCCGGTGGTGTTGACCTTGCTGTCACTGGGCAGCGATATGTTCAGCTGGTTCTACAGCTACGGTTGGTTCACCGGGTCGGCCCTTGGCGGGCTGATTTATTACGGGTTGTGCGCCATGCGTACTAGCCCGTCTGTTGCGAAAACTGCGGTGTGATCGATGGCATCTTCGCGAGCAAGCCCGCTCCCACAAGAGTTTTGTGAGCACTGGAGATCCACTGTGGGAGCGAGCCTGCTCGCGATGAGGCCTCAAAAGCGCCAGGGAAATGCTTGAAGAACCCCATAAAAACAGCCTGAGGAGATCACCATGAACGCTGCCGTCGACGTTCTGCAGTCCGGCCATCAGCACATCAACCGCGACCGCCTCTGGCAGTCGCTCATGGAACTGGCCAAGCTCGGGGCCACGGTCAAGGGCGGGGTCTGTCGCCTGGCCCTGACGGACCTCGACCGCCAGGCACGGGACATTTTTGTCCGATGGTGCGAGGAAGCAGGCTGCACGGTGAGCATCGACGCGGTCGGTAATATCTTCGCCCGGCGCGCCGGACGCAATCCGCAACTGCCCCCCGTGATGACCGGCAGCCACATTGACACCCAACCCACGGGCGGCAAGTTCGACGGTTGCTTTGGCGTGCTGGCCGGTGTCGAGGTGCTGCGCACCCTCAATGACCTCGGCGTGGAAACCGAAGCCCCCCTGGAAGTGGTGGTCTGGACCAACGAGGAAGGTTCGCGTTTCGCCCCGTGCATGATGGGCTCAGGCGTGTTTGCGGAGAAATTCACCCTGCAAGAAACCCTGGCCAAAACCGATGCAGCAGGCGTGACCGTGGGGGAGGCGCTGAACGCCATCGGCTATGCCGGCCCACGCAACGTCAGCGGCCACGCGGTGGGTGCCTACTTTGAAGCGCACATCGAGCAAGGGCCGATTCTGGAAGACGAGCGCAAAACCATCGGTGTGGTGATGGGCGCGCTGGGTCAGAAGTGGTTTGACCTGAAGCTGCGCGGTGTCGAGGCCCACGCGGGGCCGACGCCGATGCATTTGCGCAAGGATGCACTGGTCGGCGCTGCCGCCGTCGTGCTCGCGGTGAACCGTGCAGCCCTCGCTCATCAACCTCACGCCTGCGGCACCGTCGGTTGCCTGCAGGCCTATCCGGGGTCGCGCAACGTGATTCCCGGCGAAGTGCGCATGACCCTGGACTTCCGGCATCTGGAACCGGCGCGGCTCGATTCGATGATCGCCGAGGTGCGGCAAGTGATCGACAGCACCTGCGACGAACACGGTTTGAGTTTCGAGCTGACGCCGACCGCCGACTTCCCGCCGCTGTATTTCGACAAGGGCTGCGTTGATGCCGTGCGTAGCGCAGTGCAAGGGCTGGGGTTGTCCCACATGGACATCGTCAGCGGGGCAGGGCATGACGCGATCTTCCTGGCCGAGTTGGGGCCTGCCGGGATGATCTTCGTGCCCTGCGAGGGTGGTATCAGCCACAACGAAATCGAAAACGCCACGCCGGATGACCTGGCCGCCGGTTGTGCAGTGTTGTTACGGGCGATGTTGGCGGCATCGGCGGCGATTGCCAGCGCTCAAATGACCGGCTGAATGACCGGTGAGTTAACCGGATCTACAGTGACATGGCGATCCATGTCGCCGTAGAACCGGTGCCCGGTACGGTTTGCGGGGCAGTGTCACCAGAACGCCCGGACATAGTTGAATGGCGCATGATCGGCAAGGCGTCGGGTGACGACATTCCCGGGTTGGTGCTTGTAGTGGGCATCATAGAACTGCACCGCCTGCTGTTGGTCCTGCGCCATGAATGGCTCATTGGGCGTGAGGTGAACAAAGCCGTTGAGGTCGATGTAGTGCAGTTGTCCGACGTGTTGATAGTCGAGAAAGTCAGGCGGCAGGGACGTCACCAGATCACAGCAGTCGACAAGGCGAATGCTGTGCAGCCCCGCCAGGCTCGCCACGAAGTCAGGGTCACCCACGCGCGGCGAGCCCAGCGTCACGAGCAGGTTCGCTGACGCGGGTTTGGCCAGGAGCGTGGCGATGGCGGCACCCAGGCTATGGCCGCAGATGATTAACCGACTGCGAGAAAGGGCCGGCCCTTGCAGCCATGTCGACACCTGTGCCCAGAGGTTGATTGCGGTCATCTTGAAGCCCCGGTGAACCTGACCGGTGCCCAGGCTCCAGTGCGCGTGGAAGAACTGGAGATTGGTGAGCAGGTCCAGGACGTGGTCCGGTTGGGTGCCCCGGAACACCAGTAATGCCGTGCCCATGGCGCTGTCCATGACACCAAAACCGGCACCGTCGGTGGTCGCATCGACGAAATGCGTCAGTTCATGATTGAACCCCGCCAGATCCAGTGCGTCGGACAGCTGTGTACGCGCTGTCGTCGACTCTTCGAAACGCAGGTATGCCAATCGGGAGGCTTCGGTGCACAGTTGCAGGTCATTGACCACCAGCGAGGTGAAGACGCTGGTTCGTTCTTCGGGCCGATACAGTGCTCTGCGGCCCGGATCATAGGGAAGTGTCATGGCGACAACCTTTATCGAGCTTCAATACTCATGTCTGCGGGCCGGACACTGCTGGAAGTCGGGCGGTCGAGCGCTCCAGTGCCCGCGTCAGAAACACCGGGCCGAGTGCTTCCATTGACTGTAGAACAGCGCCTGCCGAACGCAGGAGAAAAACACCGGATGTCACACACACCATGGCCTGGCCCCGACGCTCAAGCCCCCGCCCCGCAACACCTCGGCGGTTTCAGTTCTTGTCCAGCAAGCGTTGCCGACAATCCAGGCTGAGTCGGGCACCGCCGAGTTCACTGCTGCCCACTTCAAGGCTGAAGCCGTGCAGGTTGACGATGGCCGCGACGATGGACAGCCCCAGGCCGAATCCGGCGTGTTGCGCGCTGTCATCCACGCGATAAAAGCGCTGGAACACTGCTGCACGTTTGTCGGGCGGGATGCCAGGGCCGGAGTCGAGCACCTCGATGCGAGTGCTGCCGCCGTGCCGTGAGCCACACAGGACTACCTCGCCACCGGGCGGGGTGAACTTGATCGAGTTGCTCAATAGATTGGCCAGCGCTTCGAACAACAAGGCGCGGTCGCCGGTCACGCTGGGCAATGAATCGGGAATGTGCAGGCTCAGGCGCAACTGGCCTTCTTCGGCCAGTGGCAGGTAAAAATCATGCAGTTCATGCAGCAGTGCCAACGGGTCGAGTACCACAAAACCTGCGCGGCGACGCTGGTCTTCCAGTTCGGAAATGCGCAGCAGCCCGCGAAAGCGCGCCATCAAGGTGTCGGTTTCGGCTATCACCTGATCGAGTTGCAGCGCCTGGGGCGATTGTTCGCCGGCCTGTTGCTGGATCCGGTACAACTGCGCACGCAAACGGGTCAGCGGAGTACGCAGGTCATGGGCAATATTGTCGCAGACGCCTTTGACCTCATTCACCAGGCGCTCGATCCGTTCAAGCATGGCGTTGACGATAGCCGCGAGCATGTCCAGTTCGTCGCGCCGGTTCGACAGGGGTAAACGCAGGTTCAGGTTGCCGGCGACAATGGCTTCGGCGCTGGCCTGCAACTGTCGGATGCGCCGTAACGGTCGCCGCCGCAGCAGGTGCCAGCCAGCGATGCCGGGAATGATGGTCAGCGACACACCCCAGAGCAACGCATGGAGGATGATTCGCGTCACGGCGAACAACGAACCGTTGTCGCGGACCAACAGCAGCCAGCGGCCGTCCTGGGTATAGCTCGCCACGGCATCGCAGCTGTCGGACGGCAGGCCGGGGTCGTCAGGGTCAGAGCAGTCGCGCAGTTCATGGATCTTGCCGTCCAGTGGCAGGCCGGCGGGGATCGCGCGCACCGGCCCGCTCAATGGACGCAGGTGTTTGTCGAACAGCCCATAAGCGTCAATGCCGCGTTGGTCGAACGTCAGGCTGGTGGTCAGCGCATCGTCCAGTTGCTCGCCATGAAAACGTGAAAACAGATGTTGGCGTTGCATCAGCGAGTGCTTGGCCAGGCTGTCCAGGTAGCTGGAGACCTCGTAATACATCACGCCCATGAGAATGCCGCTCCAGGCCACGAAAAGGGCACTGTAGAGCGCGAGCAAGCGGCTGCTGGAAGAGCGCCAGCCGTTAGACGGGTTCAGCAATGACATACCCCGAGCCTCGCACGGTTCGAATCAGCGGGATCAGGCCGGGCGGGTCGATCTTTTTACGCAGGCGACCGATGTGCACATCGATCAGGTTGGTGCCGGGGTCGAAGCGATAACCCCAGACCTCTTCAAAAATCATCATGCGCGACAGGATCTGCCCGGTGTTACGCATCAGAAATTCGAGCAACTTGTATTCGGTGGGCAGCAAGCTCAACAACTGTCCGGCACGGGTCGCTTCATGGCTGATCAGGTCCAGTTGCAGGTCCGCGACCCATAGCGCGGTGTTGAGCTGGCCCCCGGTGTTCTGTCGACGCAGCAGCACTTCGACCCGGGCGGCCATTTCGTCGGTGGCAAACGGTTTGGTCAGGTAGTCATCGCCACCGGCCCGCAGGCCACGAACCCGCTCATCAACATCGGAGAGGGCGCTGATCATCAGGATCGGCGTATTCACGCCCAGGGTCCGCAAGGTGGTGACAATCGCCAGGCCATCGAGCTCCGGCAGCATGCGGTCCAGGGTGATCAGGTCGTAATCGCCGCTGGCCGCCCGGGCCAGGCCTTCACGGCCATTGGCGACCCAATCCACGTCGAGGCCGTTGCGGGTCAGCTCGGTGACGATTTCCCTGGCTGTCACTGCGTCGTCTTCAATGGTCAGAATGCGGGGCATCGGGCTTTCCTGATGAGAGGTTCAGAGGGCTGGACGACAGTCTGCCAAGGATTGAGTGTGGGCTATCTAAAAAATATTTCATCTCGCCCATCGTTTTTCGGCACCGATATCGGGCGACGCCTTGATGCTTAAGCCGGGCTCGTTGACGTTTATACTGCGTCGCCCTCGGGCTTTACCCTGGCGAAAAGGACATTGGCAGCATTGAACGTCAAAAAAAGAATGGTGATACCGATCATTGTCGGTTTCTTGCTCATCCCGCTGCTCAGCGTATTGCTGCAACCTGATATCAAGAGCGGCATTCGATTCGCAATCAGCGCCACCCTCTGTTGGTTTCTCTATAAAGGTGCCTCGTGGGTGCGCTGGGTCATGGGCATTCTCTGTGCATTGGGCGGTCTGGCGTCTGTCTATTTCGCCCTGGCGCAGTCGTCTTCCGCAGCGCAGTTTATCTTTGTGGTGTTGATGGTGTTTTACCTGCCTTCGGCGTTTGTCTTGCTGACAGGGGCTTATCTCAACGTCCAGCGTCGGCGCTGACTGGCGAAGTGCAGAGGCGGGAGGCCCATGCATAAACCCGCTGAAACTGACCTGTCGCGCACAGTCGGTTGCCCGACACACGATCCCGATGATTATTTTGATTGCGATGTTTGTGCACTGATTCTGGCCCTTTTGCACAACGCCGCCCCTGCTTCGCGAGGGCGGTTTTTTTATTTGATTCGCAGGAGAAGGCCGGGCCAGAGCGCTTACTTCAGGTCATACAGTTTTCTGATTTCAAACCCTGCCAACAGCCTGCGTTTTTACTGGCCTGGATCAATATTCGAATGGGTTATTTACCTTAGGGTAAAAGATCCTAGTCCTTTGCAAGACATGGACTACATTGTCTGGCTTGCTCTTGTTGCATAGTCGACGAGCCTTTGCAGACCGGCCGGTCATTTCTGACCGCGGGCCTGCAAGTGGGGAGTGCAACATGAAGCTGACAACCCTTACCCGAACCTCTTCACGGATGAAATGAGTAATGCATCGCCTAGACCGACCGTTTGACATCCAGCCGCTTCAGCAGGCGGATATGACCATCCAGATCAATGGCCAACCGGTGAGTGCCGCAATCGGCGAAACCGTGCTCACGGTCATTCAGTCCCTGGGAATGCGCCAGGTTGCGCGCAACGACCACGACCAGGTTTCCGGCGCCTATTGCGGCATGGGTGTTTGCCACTGCTGCCTGGTGAAAATCAACGGACGACACAAGCGCCGCGCCTGCCAGACACTGGTCCGGCCGGGCATGCAGGTCGATACCGCCGTCAATCGCATTGCCGAGCAGGAGGCACTATGAACCTGCAACCGGTGATCGTCGGCGGTGGCCCGGCGGGTATGGCGGCCGCCATTGAGCTGGCTGAACATGGCGTGGCCTGCACCTTGCTCGAGGAGGCGTCGCGACTGGGTGGCGTGGTCTATCGCGGGCCGCTGCGCGACGGTGTGCAGTTGGATTACCTGGGGCCGCGTTACTCGGAAGCACTGGCCAAACTGCACGGTGATTTCCAGGTTAATGCCGGGCTGATCGACGTCTGCCTGAACAGCCGCGTAATCGGTGCCGAAGGGCACCGCGCACTGGTGCTGCTGGACGCGGACGAACGTTTGCAGGAGGTCGAGTATTCGCATCTGTTGCTGGCCGCCGGTTGTCACGAACGCAGTGTGCCGTTCCCGGGCTGGACGTTGCCTGGGGTAATGCTGCTGGGTGGTTTGCAATTGCAGATCAAAAGCGGCGTGGTCAAGCCGCAGGGCCCGGTGGTGATCGCCGGCACCGGCCCGTTGTTGCCGCTGGTGGCCTGTCAGCTCCACGCGTCCGGGGTGACGGTGGCAGGTGTTTATGAAGCTTGCGCCTTCGGCAAAATCGCCAAGGAAAGCCTGGCGCTGCTGAACAAGCCGCAACTGTTCCTCGACGGTTTGAGCATGCTTGCTTACCTGAAAATGCACCGCATCCCGATGCGCTACGGCTGGGGGGTGGTGGATGCCTACGGGGAGGGCGAGTTGAGCGGTGTCACGGTTGCACCGTACTCAACCACCTGGCAACCGGACGCGAGTCGTGCCCAGAAAGTCCCGGCGCAAACACTGGCAGTCGGCTACGGTTTCATCCCGCGCACCCAACTCAGCCAGCAAATGGGCCTGGGCCATGGGTTCAGCGACGACGGCTACCTGCGCGCCACCACCAATACCTGGCAGCAAAGCAGCGAACCACACATTCACATGGCCGGCGACATGGGCGGGATTCGCGGTGGCGAGGCGGCGATGCTCAGCGGGCGGATTGCCGCAGTGTCGATACTGCTGCAACGTCACGTGCTCAAGGAAGATCAAGCCTTGGCGCTGCGTGAGCGTTATCTGGGCAAGCTCAAATCCATCGTGCGCTTTCGGGCCGCGGTCGACCGCTACACCGAACGCGGCGCCGGGCAAACCGCGCTGCCGGCAGCCGACACCGTGATTTGCCGTTGCGAGCACGCGACGCGCGCCGACATCGATCGCGCCTTGAGTCAAGGTGTTCAAGACATGGCCAGCCTGAAAATGCGCACCCGCGTGAGCATGGGTGACTGCCAGGGGCGCATGTGCGTGGGCTATTGCAGCGACCGCTTGCGCGAGGCCACCGGCCGCGCCGACGTGGGCTGGCTGCGCCCGCGTTTCCCGATTGACCCGATTCCTTTTTCGGCCTTCCAGACCACCAGCACGGATGCGTTGAACCATGAGTAAGTACTACGACGTTGTAATCGCCGGCGGCGGTGTGATCGGGGCGTCCTGCGCCTATCAACTGTCCAAGCGCAAAAACCTGAAAATCGCCTTGATCGACGCCAAGCGCCCTGGCAACGCCACGCGCGCGTCTGCCGGTGGCCTGTGGGCGATCGGCGAGTCGGTCGGCCTGGGCTGCGGGGTGATTTTCTTTCGCATGATGTCGGCCAACCGCAAGCGCGAAGCGCAGGGTTCGGCGGTGGCGGTCGACTCCAGCACGCCGCACATCCTGCCGGACTCGTTCTTCGATTTCGCTCTGCAATCAAATGCGATGTACCCGCAGCTGCACCGTGAGTTGCAGGAAAACCATGGCATGGACTTCAAGTTCGAAAAGACCGGGCTCAAGTTCGTGATCTACGACGACGAAGACCGTTTGTATGCCGAGCACATTGTTGCCTGCATTCCACACCTCTCTGACCAGGTACGCTGGCTCGACCAGGCGGCCCTGCGTGAAGCCGAGCCGAGTGTCAGCCATGAGGCGCGCGGGGCGCTGGAGTTCCTTTGCGACCACCAGGTCAGCCCGTTCCGGCTCGCAGACGCTTACACCGAAGGTGCGCGGCAAAATGGCGTCGACATGTACTTCAACACCAACGTGACAGGCGTGCTGCACAAGGGCTCGCGGGTCAGTGGTGTGCAGACGGCCGAAGCCGGGCTGTTCAACTGCGACACCTTGATCAACGCCGCCGGGGCCTGGGCCGCAGACCTGAGCCTGATGGCCACCGGCGTCAGCATTCCGGTGAAACCGGTCAAGGGCCAGATCCTGTTGACCGAACGCATGCCCAAGTTGCTGCAAGGTTGCCTGACCACCAGCGACTGCTACCTGGCGCAAAAGGACAACGGTGAAATCCTCATCGGCAGCACCACCGAGGATAAAGGCTACGACGTGACCACCACTTACCCGGAAATCGCCGGACTGGTGCAAGGCGCGGTGCGTTGCATTCCGGAGCTGGCTGACGTGAATCTCAAGCGCACCTGGGCGGGTTTGCGCCCGGGTTCGCCAGATGAGCTGCCGATCCTCGGCCCGATGGCGGGTGTGGATGGCTACCTCAACGCCTGCGGGCACTTTCGCACCGGCATCCTGACCTCGGCGATCACTGGCGTACTGCTGGACAAACTGGTGAACAACGAGCCATTGCCGCTGGACATCACGCCGTTCCTGGCGGACCGGTTTGAAGCGTCACCGGTGGTTGAGAAAAAACAGGCAGAACCGGCCTGATGAACCGATTGTTCCCACGTTGGCGGTTCGACGTGGGAACAATCATTTTTGTTCAGGTCATCGGTGTGCTGACAAACGCGGGCAACTGTTCCGCGTAAGCGGTGAACGCGCTGATCTGCGGAAACTGCGCCGACTGCACCTGATCCGGCACCACCAGATGTGTGAAGCTCCAGGCCACAGCAAGGCTGATGCCGTCCTGGGTGAGCGAACCGTCCATCTTCAACGGCTGCTTTTGCAGCTCCTGTTCCAGCACCGCATACGCCGCCAGCAACTGTCCGCTGACGCGCTCCAGCCACGGTTCATGCCGTTTCTCGGCAGGCCGCAGGTTCCTTTCGTAATAGATTTGCACCGACTTCTCGCAGGCCGCCAATGCCAGGCCGATCAGCCGCAACGCACGCAGGCGCAGGTTCAAGTCCGCCGGCATCAAACTGTTGCCAGGCCCCGCCAAAGCTTCCAGATAGTCGAGGATCAAGGTCGAATCCATCAGCACCTCGCCGTCGTCCAGTACCAGCGTGGGAGCCTTGACCACCGGGTTGATCTGCTGGAACTGGTCAAAGCCCCTGAACACCGAAATCGAGGCGTGTTCGAAGGGGATGTCCAGCGATTTCAGGCTAATGGCGACACGTCTGACATAGGGTGAGTCGAGCATTCCGATCAGCTTCATGTACGGCTCCTTGGGAGATGGGCAGCAAACAATCACAGACAATGCGCCACCAATTTAGTGGTAAACCGATGAGCTTAGCCACTGTCACACCCGTGTAACAACGAGGTGCGAAGGTGCCCGGATTTGGTAGCAGGGCCATGGGCCTTCGACAGGGACGTTATGATCATTGTGACTTCAGGCTCGGCATATCTGGACATCGACGCCTATGCCGGCTGCATCGCCTACGCCGAATTGCTCAACTTGACAGGGCGCCCGGCACTGGCCGTGAGTCGTGCACCGCTGAACCTGAGTATCAGCCCCTCGCTGCGTGACGGCGGCAAAGGTCTCGATTGTCATGTGCCGCAGCCGGATGACGAGTTCGTGCTGGTGGACGTCTCCGATCCTCGTTATCTGGACACTGTCGTGCAGGTGGAGCAGGTGATTGAGGTGATTGATCATCATCCGGGGTTTGAAGCCTTCTGGGCCGAGCGTCTGGCGCAGCGGGCGGATATTCGGGTCATTGGCGCGGCCTGCACCCAGATCTACCAGCGCTGGGTCGCGTCCGGGCTGCTGGCCTCCATCAGCCCGCACAGCGCCACCTTGCTGGCGGCCGGGATTCTCGATAACACCTTGAACTTCGGTGCTCTGGTCACCACCGATCAGGACATCCAGGCTTACGCGGTGCTGGCCAGGTTGGCGGGGTTGAGTGACGACTGGCCGGCGCGGTATTTCATGGAATGCCAGGAAGCGCTCGAAGGCAAACTGCACGTCGCACTGCTTCAAGACCTGAAAACCATGGAGCAAAGCGATCTGTTACCGCGTTTTTTTGCACAGCTCTGCGTCTGGAATGCACAGGCACTGCTGCAACGCCAGCGTCCGCGCATTGCCAGGGAGTTGGGCAAGTTCAGTGATGACTGGTTGCTGAATGTCATCAGCATCCAGGAGCGCAAAAGCTATTTGCTGATGGGCGGGGCAACCAGTGTGCTGAAGGTCAACACACTGCTGGAAACCCAGGCGCAGAGCGGTTTGGCCGTGGTCAGCCCGCCGGTGTTGCGCAAAGAACTGTTGGCCAGGGCCCTGGCGTGGGCCGCGACCTGAGTGTTATCAAGCGCAGCCGCTATGCTTGACAGTCAAGGTACTCGAGTTGAGCGGGAGGTCCGCCATGCCTGTCGAAAAAACTGCATTGGTGCTCGCTGGTGGCGGTAGCCTCGGCGCGGTTCAAGTCGGCATGTTGCAGGCGCTGGTCGAGGCGGGGGTTTCGTTCGACCTGGTGATTGGTGCATCGGTCGGCGCCATCAACGGTGCCTACTTCGCCGCCCGACCACATGCGCAAGGCGTGGCCGAGCTGGCAGACTTCTGGCGCGGTTTGCGCAAGGACGATGTGTTTCCGTTTTCACTGCTTGATACCCTGTCGGCGATCTTTCGTCGCCGAGGTTTTCTATTGCAGTCTTCGGCGCTGGAGCGTCTGGTACGGCGAGCATTGCCTTTCACGTTGATCGAAGACACCGAGCTGCCGCTGTACATCGTTACCACCAATTTGCTCAGCGGTGCCGAAGAACTGTTGTCCAGTGGCAGCGCTGAGCAAGCGTTACTGGCCAGTGCGGCGATTCCACTGGTGTTCGCGAGCGTGCAGATCGGCGACAAACTGTTGGTCGACGGCGGCGTCGCCAGCAACACGCCAATTGCCAGTGCAGTGTGCCTGGGCGCGACACGGGTTGTGGTGGTGCCGACCGGTTTTGGCTGCGCCTGCCCCAGTCCGCCGCCGGGGCTGGTGGCGTTGGCCTTGCACACCTTGAACCTGATGAGCATGCGCCAACTGGTGCGCGACATTGAGTTGTACGCACCGCGCGCGGCGATTCATGTGGTTGCGCCGCTCTGTCCGTTGGGGATCTCAGTATTCGACTTCACCCAGACCGATCAATTGCTGCAACGGGCCTATCAGTCGACCCTGAGCTGGATCGAAGAGGGTGGGCTGATTCGCACCGGGGTGCCGGGTTCGTTGCAGGCCCACACTCATCACGGCGGCTGAACCTCAGTCCTCGAAACCGACCTGCTCGTGAATCTCGTCCATCTTTAGCTCCAGGCGATACGCCACGGCGATGAACAGCGCCTGACACAGGCACAACGTTGCACTCAGTGAGCGAAATGCGAACGAGCTGCCTTCATTGACCAGCAGCACGGTGTTCGCCCGTTTAGCCAGGGGTGAGAGGTTGCTGTCGGTGATGATCAGGGTTTTCGCCTGATGATGCTGGGCGATACGCAGGCAGTGCTGGGTTTCCTTGGCGTAGGGCGTGAAGCTGATGGCGATCACCAGATCGTTGGGCCGCACGCTGCGCATTTGCTCGCGGTAGCTGCCGCCCAGCCCCGAGACCAGGTGAATGCGCTTGTTGGTGTGTTGCAGGTTGTACACCAGGTAGTCGGCCACCGCGAAGGAACGGCGTACGCCGACCACATAGATGTTGTCGGCATTGACCACCAGGTCCACGGCCTTGTCGAAGGCCTGGTCATCCAGCTCCAGGCCCAGGCGTTCGATGCCCGACAACGTGGCATTGATGCATTCGCGTGCCAGGTCGCCACCGCTGGCTTTCTGCGATTTGTTGGCGATCATGCTGCGAATGCGTTGCTGGTAGTTCTGCACCGGCGTGGTCTTGTGCGTATACGCCTCGCGGAACAACGCCTGCATTTCGCTGAACCCGCTGAACCCGAAGCGCTGGGAGAAGCGCACGATGGCCGAGGGGTGGACTTCGCACTCACGGGCGATGTCGCTGATGCGGTCGACCATGATCCGGTCGCTCTGCTGGCTCATGTAACTGGCGATGCGCTTGAGCTGGCGCGGCAGGCTTTCGTATTCGTTGGTAATCAGCTGCAGCAAGCGCTCGGCATTGATCGGGGGGCTGGCGAGGTCGCTCTCGGGCGTGGTCTCGGCGGTAGCCGGCTGATCGGTGCGGGACATAAATAATCCTTCTGGCTTGTTCTTATAGGGCCGCTTGGTAACGGGCTGCCCCTGACAATAGGTTGGCTGTGCGCAGTCTACAGGGTAGGCGCAAATAAAATCTTGAGCCTTGGGTCGGCCAGACAATTGCTGAAACGATGCACGGTGTCTGGCAGGGGTGTGGGAAAGTTTATTGGAAAAAATATTCCATGTAAAAAATCAATGGAATAAATATTGATTTGTCGCTCGCGAACGTTTTAGTCTCCACCCACCAAGAGTGTTCGGTGCGACTACGCACCCGAACGCAGGCTGATAAAAATAACAGGAGCCAGCATGGGCCAGACTCGTTTTGCCAGTGGGCGTCAATTGGATCTGATTTGCCTGGGGCGCCTGGGCGTCGATCTCTATGCGCAGCAAGTTGGTGCGCGGCTGGAGGATGTCTCAAGCTTCGCCAAGTACTTGGGCGGTTCGTCCGCGAACATTGCTTTCGGGACGGCGCGGCTGGGGTTGAGGTCGGCCATGCTCAGCCGGGTGGGCGACGACCACATGGGGCGCTTCCTGCTCGAATCCCTGGCTCGCGAAGGGTGTGACGTCAGCGGCATCAAGGTTGATCCGGAGCGTCTTACCGCGATGGTCCTGCTGGGTCTAAAAGACCGCGAAACCTTTCCGTTGGTGTTCTACCGCGAGAACTGCGCCGACATGGGGCTGCGCGCCGAAGACATCAGCGAAGCCTTTATCGCTTCCAGCAAAGCCTTGTTGATCACCGGCACCCATTTCTCCACGGACAGCGTCTACAAGGCGAGTATTCAGGCACTGGAGTACGCCGAGAAGCACCACGTCAAACGTGTGCTCGACATCGACTACCGCCCGGTTCTCTGGGGGCTGGCGGGTAAAGCCGATGGTGAAACCCGTTTTGTCGCCGACCAGAACGTCAGCCAGCACGTGCAGAAGATCCTTGCACGTTTCGACCTGATTGTCGGTACTGAAGACGAGTTCTTGATTGCTGGCGGCTCCGAGGATCTGCTCGCTGCGTTGCGCAATGTGCGGCGCCTGACGCCAGCCACGCTGGTGGTCAAGCTCGGGCCGCAAGGCTGCACGGTGATTCACGGGGTGATTCCGGTTCGTCTCGAAGACGGCGCGATCTATCCTGGCGTGCGGGTCGAGGTGCTCAACGTACTGGGCGCCGGTGATGCCTTTATGTCGGGCTTTCTCAGCGGTTGGCTGGAGGACGCCAATGACGAGCGCTGCTGCCAGTTGGCCAATGCGTGTGGTGGTTTGGTGGTATCACGCCACGCCTGCGCCCCTGCGATGCCGACCCGCGCCGAGCTCAATTACCTGTTCAATAGCCCGGTGCCGATCACCCGGCCGGACCAGGACGCGGTGCTGCAACGTCTGCATCAGGTCAGCGTCCCGCGCAAGGCCTGGAAGCAACTGTTCATCTTTGCCTTCGACCACCGGGGTCAACTGGTGGAACTGGCGCAAAAGGGCGGTCGTGACCTGAGCAGCATTGGCGAACTCAAGCAGTTGTTCATCAACGCTGTGGAACGGGTCGAAGCAGATTTGCGCGAGCGGGGCATAGACGCCGATGTCGGTGTATTGGCTGACCAGCGTTTCGGCCAGGACTCGTTGAATGCGGCCACCGGTCGTGGCTGGTGGGTGGCGCGGCCCGTGGAGGTGCAAGGTTCGCGGCCGCTGGCCTTCGAACATGGCCGCTCGATTGGCAGCAACCTGATCGCCTGGCCGCAGGAACAAATCATCAAATGCCTGGTGCAGTTTCACCCGGACGACGAGCCGCTGTTGCGCCTGGAGCAGGAAGCGCAGCTCAAGGGTTTGTATCAGGCGTCGCAGGTGAGCGGCCACGAGTTGCTGCTGGAAATCATCCCGCCCAAGGATCACCCCTCGCCTCATCCGGATGTGCTCTACCGCGCCATCAAACGCCTGTACAACCTCGGCATCTTTCCGGCCTGGTGGAAGATCGAGGCGCAAAGCAGTGACGAGTGGAAGCAGCTCGACGAACTGATTCAGGAACGCGACCCGTATTGCCGTGGCGTGGTGTTGCTGGGGTTGAACGCCCCCGCCGCGACGCTCGCCGAAGGCTTTGCGCAGGCGAGCCAGAGCCAGGCCTGCCGCGGGTTTGCGGTGGGTCGGACGATTTTCCAGGAGCCGAGCCGAGCGTGGATGGCCGGAGAAATCGATGATGAAGCGCTGGTCCAGAGAGTGCAGGGCACGTTTGTCGAGTTGATCAATGCCTGGTGCACCGCCCGCGCCTGATGAATTGACGCAATTCCAATGTGGGAGCGGGCTTGCTCGCGAATGCGGTGGGTCAGCCGCCATCAATGCTGAATGACAAACCGCATTCGCGAGCAAGCCCGCTCCCACAGGGGGCAGCGTCGCTCTTACGGTTTCATGTAAAAACAATAAAAGGTGCAGCCATGCCCGCTATCCGAATTGGCATCAACCCGATTTCCTGGAGCAACGACGACCTGCCGTCTCTCGGCGGCGAGACGCCGCTGAGCACTGCGTTGAGTGAAGGCAAGGCAATCGGCTACGAAGGCTTTGAGCTCAACGGCAAGTTCCCCAAGGACGCCAAGGGTGTGGGCGATGTGCTTCGGCCTTACGACCTGGCGCTGGTGTCGGGTTGGTATTCCAGCCGCTTGGCGAGGCGTTCGGTGGCCGAAGAGATCGACGCCATCGCCAGTCATGTCGAGCTGCTGGCGCAAAACGGCGCCAAGGTGCTGGTGTACGGCGAAGTCGCCGACTCCATTCAAGGCCAGCGCATCCCGTTGGTGGAACGTCCGCGTTTCCACACCGGGCAAGCCTGGCAGGCCTACGCCGACAAGCTCACCGAGCTGGCACGTTTCACCTTGTCCCACGGCGTGCGGTTGGCCTATCACCACCACATGGGCGCCTATGTCGAATCGCCTGCCGACATCGACCAACTGATGGCCCTGACCGGTAGCGAGGTCGGCCTGTTGTTCGATTCCGGCCATTGCTACATGGGCGGTGGCGAGCCGTTGGAGGTGCTGCGCAAACACATCGGGCGTGTCTGCCATGTGCACTTCAAGGATGTGCGCAAACCGGTGGTGCAACTGGCACGCAACAATTTGTGGAGTTTTCCTGACTGCATCATTAACGGCACGTTCACCGTGCCGGGCGACGGCGATATCGACTTCGCCGCGCTGCTCGACGTGCTGCTCGCCGCCGACTATCACGGCTGGCTGGTGGTCGAAGCCGAGCAGGATCCGGCGGTCGCGCCCAGCTACGTCTACGCCAAGAAAGGTTTCGAGACACTGCGCGCCTTACTCGACCAGGGGGCCGGGCAATGAGCCTGCTGATCAAAAGCAATGCTCGTGGCCAGACCATGGTCGAGCTGGCGGCCGGCACGCTGGAATATGTCGGTTTCGCCGCGTATCGCTTGAGCCTGGGCGAAACCCGGGCGGTCAGTGCGGGAGACAAAGAACTGTGTCTGGTGCTGCTCAGCGGTCGGGTCGATGTCAAAGGCGAAGCGCCTGGGCAGGGTGCGTTCAACTGGGACAACATCGGCAATCGCCACTCGGTGTTCGAAGACACCTCACCGTTCGCCGTGTACCTGCCGCCCGGCAGCCAGGCGCAGGTGGTTGCCCTCGGCGACGTGCAGATTGCCGTGTGCGCCGCACCCGGGTCGGCATCGGCCAACCTGGGCCCGCGCCTGATCAAGCCCGAAAGCATGAAGCGCAGCGTGCGCGGCAGGGGCGCCAATACCCGCTATGTCTGCGACATCCTGCCGGACACCGAGCCGGCGCATTCGTTGTTGGTGGTGGAGGTGCGCACACCGTCCGGGCATTCGTCGAGCTACCCGCCGCACAAGCACGACATCGACGACCTGCCGCACCAGAGCCTTCTTGAAGAGACCTATTACCACCAGATCAACCCGCCCCAGGGCTTCGTGTTTCAACGGGTCTACACCGACGACCGTTCCATCGACCAGGCCATGGCCGTGGAAAACAGCGACCTGGTGGTGGTGCCCAAGGGGTATCACCCGGTCAGCGTGCCTTATGGCTACGAGTCGTATTACCTGAATGTCATGGCTGGGCCGAAACGGGTCTGGCAGTTCCACAACGATCCGCAGCACAGCTGGCTGCTGGACCTCTGAGTTCCAACGTCTGAATTCCACTATCTGCACGGAGAACAAGAACAATGAGTGATGCCCCGGTTATCGGCCATTACATCGACGGTCAGGTGCAGGACACCGGCAGTGAGCGCTTCAGCCCGGTGTTCAATCCGGCCACCGGCGCCATTCAGGCGCGGGTCGGGCTGGCCAGCCACAAGACGGTGGATGAGGCGGTGGCCTGCGCGCTACAGGCATTCCCGGCCTGGTCCGAGCAGTCGGCGCTGCGCCGTTCGCGGGTGATGTTCAAGTTCAAGGAGCTGCTCGACCGTCATCACAATGAACTGGCTGAAATCATCAGCCGTGAGCACGGCAAGGTGTTTTCCGACGCCATGGGTGAAGTGACTCGCGGCATCGAAATCGTCGAATACGCCTGCGGCGCGCCGAGCCTGCTGAAAACCGAATTCAGCGACAACATCGGTGGCGGCATCGACAACTGGAACCTGCGCCAGCCGTTGGGCGTTTGCGCCGGCGTCACCCCGTTCAACTTCCCGGTGATGGTGCCGTTGTGGATGATCCCGCTGGCGCTGGTCACCGGCAACTGCTTCATCCTCAAGCCTTCCGAGCGTGACCCGTCGGCCAGTGTGCTGATGGCGCGCCTGCTCACCGAGGCCGGTTTGCCGGACGGTGTGTTCAACGTGGTTCAGGGCGACAAGACTGCGGTCGATGCCTTGTTGCAGCACCCGGACATCGAAGCGATTTCCTTTGTCGGCTCGACGCCGATTGCCGAGTACATCCACCAGCAAGCCACCGCCCGTGGCAAGCGCGTGCAGGCACTGGGCGGGGCGAAAAACCACATGATCGTGATGCCCGACGCCGACCTGGACCAGGCAGCCGACGCATTGATCGGCGCGGCATATGGTTCGGCTGGCGAGCGCTGCATGGCGATTTCGATTGCCGTGGCGGTGGGCGATGTGGGGGACCCGTTGATTGCCAAACTGCTGCCGCGTATCGATCAGTTGAAAGTCGGCAACGGCATGCTGGGCGACAGCGACATGGGGCCGTTGGTGACGGCCGAACACAAGGCCAAGGTCGAGGGCTTCATTGATCAAGGCGTGGCACAGGGTGCGCAGCTGATTGTCGATGGTCGGAATTTCAAGGTGCCGGGTGCTGAAAACGGTTTTTTTGTCGGGGCGACGCTGTTCGACCAGGTCACGACAGAAATGAGCATCTACCAGCAGGAAATCTTCGGCCCGGTGCTGGGCATTGTCCGCGTGCCTGATTTCGCCAGCGCGCTGGCATTGATCAACGCCCATGAGTTCGGTAACGGCGTGTCCTGCTTCACCCGCGACGGTGGGATTGCCCGCTCGTTTGCTCGCGCCATCAAGGTCGGCATGGTCGGCATCAATGTACCGATTCCGGTGCCCATGGCCTGGCATTCCTTTGGCGGCTGGAAGCGCTCGCTGTTTGGCGATCACCATGCGTATGGCGAAGAAGGCATTCGTTTTTACAGCCGCTATAAAAGCGTCATGCAGCGCTGGCCGGACAGCATCGTCAAAGGCCCTGAGTTCAGCATGCCGACCGCCAAGTAGGCTACGTTCACTTTGAGTGCGGAGAACAAGAATAATGAGCCAGCCCCTGCGTTTCGCGCTGAACCGTATGGTCGCCCCACGTTTGTCGTTGCCGGATTTCATTGAGCTGGCGGTCACCCTGAACACCGACGCCATCGAGCTTCGCAACGACCTCAAGGGCATCGAGATCGAAGACGGTACGCCACCCGCTTATGTCCGTGAGTTATGCGCGGCGCACGGCATCAAGGTGTTGTCGATCAACGCGTTGTACCCGTTCGATGTGTGGAATGCCGAGCGCCGTGCACAAGCCCTGACACTCGCGGCGTATGCCCGTGATTGCGGCGCTCGTGGGCTGGTCATGTGCCCGCTGAATGATCGCGCCGACTCACGCAACGAAGCTGAACGCAGCGCCGGTCTGCGCACCGCGTTGAGCGAACTGGCGCCGATCCTGCGCGAGTACGGGATTCTCGGTTTCATCGAACCGCTGGGTTTCGAAGAGTGTTCGCTGCGGCGCAAACGCACGGCAGTGGATGCGATCAAGGCGATTGGCGGGCTGGATGTGTTCCGTCTGGTGCACGACACCTTTCACCACCATCTGGCCAGTGAACACGAGTTTTTCCCTGAGCTGACCGGGCTGGTGCACATCTCGGGAGTCGAGGATGCGCAAGCGCGGCTAACGTCCATCCGCGATGGCCATCGGGTGCTGGTGGGCGAGGGCGACATCCTCGGCAACGCGGCACAGATCGATACCTTGCTCAGCACCGGCTACAGCGGCTACCTGTCGTTCGAGCCGTTTGCCGACAGCGTGCACGGGCTGACGGATATCCGGCAGGCGATCGGCGCGAGCATGGATCACCTGAAGAACTCCCTGGCCTGACACAGGATATTGGGTTGGCATAAATCTAATGTGGGAGCGGGCTTGCTCGCGAAGACAGTGGCACATTCAAAATCGATGTGACTGTCAGACCGCTTTCGCGAGCAAGCCCGCTCCCACATTGACCAGATTTGCATTCATAAAAGGTGCAAGCATGACCACAACAAGACTGACCATGGCCCAGGCCCTGGTGAAATTCCTCGATAACCAGTACGTCGAGGTCGATGGGGTTCAAAGCAAGTTCGTCGCCGGGATCTTCACCATTTTCGGTCATGGCAATGTGCTGGGCCTCGGCCAAGCACTGGAGCAGGACAGCGGCGACCTGATCGTCCATCAGGGCCGTAACGAGCAGGGCATGGCCCATGCGGCCATCGGTTTTGCCAAGCAGCATCTGCGGCGCAAGATCTACGCCTGCACTTCGTCGGTCGGTCCTGGCGCGGCGAACATGCTGACCGCTGCGGCGACCGCTACCGCCAACCGCATTCCCTTGCTGCTGTTGCCCGGCGACGTCTACGCCAGTCGCCAACCGGACCCGGTGTTGCAACAAATCGAGCAGTTCCACGACTTGAGCATCAGCACCAACGATGCCTTCAAGGCCGTGAGCAAGTACTGGGACCGCATCAACCGTCCCGAACAACTGATGAGCGCGGCGATCCACGCCATGCGCGTACTCACCGATCCGGCGGAAACCGGCGCGGTGACGCTGGCCTTGCCGCAAGACGTGCAGGCCGAAGCTTACGATTACCCGGATTACTTCCTGCAAAAACGCGTGCACCGCATCGACCGTCGCCCGGCCACCGAAGCGATGCTGGCGGATGCGGTAGCGCTGCTCAAAGGCAAGCGCAAACCGCTGATCATCTGCGGTGGCGGGGTCAAATACTCGGGAGCGAATGCAGTGTTGCAGGCGTTTGCCGAGCGATTCGATATTCCGTTCGCCGAGACCCAGGCCGGTAAAAGTGCGGTGGTTTCCAGCCATCCGCTGAACGTGGGCGGCATCGGTGAAACCGGCTGTCTGGCGGCAAACCTGCTGGCCAAGGAAGCCGACCTGATCATTGGCATCGGCACCCGCTATTCGGATTTCACCACGGCGTCGAAATGGTTGTTCCAGCACCCTGACGTGGACTTCCTCAACCTGAATATCAGCCCTTGCGATGCGCTGAAGCTCGATGGCGTGCAGGTGCTGGCCGATGCTCGCTCCGGTTTGCAGGCCTTGTCCGAAGCCCTCACCGGTTACCGCTCCAGTTGGGGCGAGCAACCGCGTCAGGCCAAGGCGCAACTGGATGAAGAGGTGGATCGGGTTTACCAGGTCGAATACCAACCTTCGGATTTCGTCCCGGAAATCAACGACCACATGGACCCGGCGGTGCTGCGTGAATTCATTGAGTTGACCGGCTCCTGCCTGACCCAAAGCCGTGTGCTCGGCGTATTGAACGAAACCCTGGCTGACGATGCGGTGATCGTCGCCGCTGCTGGCAGCCTGCCCGGCGATTTGCAGCGCAGTTGGCGCAGCAAGGGCGTGAACACCTATCACGTCGAGTACGGTTATTCCTGCATGGGGTACGAGGTCAATGCCGCACTCGGTGTGAAGCTCGCGGAACCTGAACGCGAGGTCTATGCGTTGGTCGGTGACGGCTCTTACCTGATGCTGCACTCGGAGCTGGCGACCTCGATCCAGGAGCGACGCAAGATCAACGTGATCCTGCTCGACAACATGACCTTTGGCTGCATCAACAACTTGCAGATGGAGCATGGCATGGACAGCTTCGGCACCGAGTTCCGTTTCCGTAATCCTGAAACTGGCAAGCTCGACGGCGGGTTTGTGCCGGTGGATTTCGCCATGAGCGCGGCGGCTTATGGCTGCAAGACCTACAAGGTGAGCACTGTCGAGCAGTTGCGAACAGCATTGGCCGATGCGCGGTTGCAGAGCGTGTCGACGCTGATCGACATCAAGGTCCTGCCCAAAACCATGATTCACAAATACCTGTCCTGGTGGCGGGTGGGTGTGGCGCAAGTCTCCACCAGCGCCCGCACCGATGCGGTGGCCAAAACCCTCAATGAACGACTGGCCAAGGCCCGTCAGTACTGATTGCGCTGTCACTTCAACAGGAGTTTCTACATGTCTTTGCTCTCTCATTCCTTGAAACTGGGCGTCATCGGCACCGGCGCCATCGGCCAGGATCACATTCGTCGTTGCAGCCAGACCCTGCTCAACAGTCAGGTGGTGGCGGTCACCGACATCAACTTGCAGCAGGCTGCCAAAGTCATTGCCGACCTGAAACTCACCGCCGAGGTGTACCCGCACGGGCATGCGCTGATCAACGCGCCGGAGGTTGAAGCGGTTCTGGTCACCTCCTGGGGCCCGAGCCACGAAGAGTTCGTACTGGCGGCGATTGCGGCGGGTAAACCGGTGTTCTGCGAGAAGCCGTTGGCGGTGACGGCCGAGGGCTGCCGCAAGATTGTCGAGGCCGAAGTGGCCCACGGCAAACGGCTGGTGCAAGTCGGTTTCATGCGCCCGTACGATGAAGGTTATCGGGCACTCAAAGCGGTGATCGACAGCGGCCAGATCGGCGAGCCGTTGATGCTGCATTGCGCGCACCGTAACCCGAGCGTGGGCGAGAACTACAAGACCGACATGGCAATCACCGACACACTGATCCATGAACTGGACGTGCTGCGCTGGTTGCTTGCCGATGACTACGTGTCGGTACAAGTGGTGTTCCCGCGCAAGACCAGCAAGGCCCACGCGCACTTGAAAGACCCGCAAATCGTCCTGCTGGAAACGGCCAAGGGCACACGCATCGACGTTGAAGTCTTCGTCAACTGCCAGTACGGCTACGACATTCAGTGTGAGGTGGTCGGCGAAACCGGTATTGCCAGGTTGCCAGAGCCGTCCCAGGTACAACTGCGCAGCGGGGCCAAGTTGTCGAATGCGATTCTGATGGACTGGAAGGACCGCTTCATCGCCGCCTATGACGTCGAGTTGCAGGCGTTCATCGATGGCGTACGCGCCGGGCAGGTCGGCGGGCCGTCGGCGTGGGACGGTTTTGCGGCGGCGGTGGCAGCGGATGCGTGCATCGAGGCGCAGCAGAGCGGAGCGATCATCAACGTCGCGCTGCCAGAACGTCCACGGTTTTACGGCTAAGCGAGTCGGACTGGTCGGTTACGGCCACGGCGGCCGGCTTTTTTATGCGTCGCTGTGCTGGCAGCAGTTCTATTTGCAACTGCAAGCGGCATTGCAAGGCGCTGGCCCATTGCCGGTCGAGCCCCGTGATGCACTGGCGACCACCCGCGTTCCAGACGCTGCGCGCTTGAGTCACGAGCGCCGTCAGGGGGTGATCATGCAGCCGTTTTGTGGGCACGGAATCAAATTAGAATAAAATTCTAAAATGAGTTGATATAGAAATTATTTTCCAATAAAGTCATTTCAAGGTTACCGACTATCAACGTTCTACTCGCCTTCAAGCCCGCCTTGATGTCGGGCAGGACGAACAAAAAACAAGAAACAACGATAGGTACCGTTCATGCAAACCTTCAGCACTGCCTTGCGCCTTTCACGGACTGCATTTTTACCTCGCGCTCAATTCCCTGCCTTTTTCAGGTTTCTTTGTGATGAACGCCAAGGGGCCCTGGTGTGCTGCCTTTCCGGCACCCCCACCGTTTACTTGCCTACTGACTGAATGCGTCCTGCGCCTTATCCATAAAACCAACAAGAATGTGGAGAAAGACTGTTCATGAAGACCAAGATCCGTTTCGCCTCGCTTGCCCTGTCCCTGATGTTGGCCAGTGGTGCCGCTTTCGCTGACCTGAAGATTGGCGTGAGCATGTCGCAGTTCGATGACACCTGGCTTACCTACCTGCGCGAATCCATGGATCAGCAAGCCAAGTCCATGCCCGATGGCGTCAAACTGCAATTCGAAGACGCCCGCAGCGATGTGGTCAAGCAGTTGAGCCAGGTGGAGAGCTTCATCAGCCAGAAGGTCGACGCCATCGTGGTCAACCCGGTGGACACCGCCGCCACCAAAAAAATTACCGAAGCGGCGGTCAAGGCCGGGATTCCACTGGTCTACGTCAACCGTCGCCCGGATGACCTGAACCTGCCCAAGGGTGTGATCACCGTGGCCTCCAATGACCTGGAAGCCGGCCAGATGCAGATGCAATACCTGGCCGAAAAACTCAAGGGCAAGGGTGACATCGTGATCCTGCTCGGCGACCTGGCCAACAATTCCACGACCAACCGCACCAAAGGCGTGAAAGACGTACTGGCCAAGTACCCGGACATCAAAATCAATCAGGAGCAGACCGGCATCTGGCTGCGGGATAAAGGCATGACCCTGGTCAACGACTGGCTGACCCAGGGCCGCAAGTTCGACGCCATTGTGTCCAACAACGACGAGATGGCCATCGGCGCGGCCATGGCCCTCAAGCAGGCCGGGGTCGAGAAGGGCAGTGTGCTGATTGCCGGTGTCGACGGGACGCCCGACGGTTTGCGTGCGGTGAAGAAAGGCGACCTCGCGGTCTCGGTGTTCCAGGACGCCAAGGGCCAGGCGGTCGGCTCCATCGACGCAGCGGTGAAGATGGCCAAGAACGAGCCGGTCGAGCAGGCCGTGTGGGTGCCGTACCGGCTGATCACCCCGGAAAACGTTGATCAGTTCAATTAATCCGTCCGTTCAAAAACAACAATAAGCACGCAAGGTGGCCCTGCCAACCTTGCTGATGGAGTACCTGATCATGTTCGCTTCAGCGACTGCTTCGAGCATCCCGTTAGTGGGTGTCCAGCCACACGCTGCACCGGTCGATGAGCCGTACCTGCTGGAGATCATCAACGTCAGCAAGGGGTTCCCCGGTGTGGTGGCCTTGTCCGATGTTCAACTGCGGGTGCGGCCGGGGTCGGTGCTGGCCTTGATGGGTGAAAACGGCGCCGGCAAATCCACCCTGATGAAAATCATCGCCGGTATCTACCAGCCCGACGCCGGTGAACTGCGCCTGCGCGGCAAACCAGTGACCTTCGACACGCCGCTGGCCGCGTTACAGGCCGGGATCGCGATGATCCACCAGGAACTCAACCTGATGCCGCACATGAGCATTGCCGAGAACATCTGGATCGGCCGTGAGCAGCTCAACGGGTTTCACATGATCGACCACCGGGCCATGCACCGCTGCACCGCGCAGTTGCTGGAGCGCCTGCGGATCAATCTCGACCCGCAGGAGCAGGTCGGCAACCTGAGCATCGCCGAGCGGCAGATGGTCGAGATCGCCAAGGCGGTGTCCTACGACTCGGACATCCTGATCATGGACGAACCGACCTCGGCGATCACCGACAAGGAAGTCGCCCATCTGTTCTCGATCATTGCCGACCTCAAGGCCCAGGGTAAGGGCATCATCTACATCACCCACAAAATGAACGAAGTGTTCAGCATCGCTGATGAAGTCGCGGTGTTCCGGGACGGTGCCTACATCGGCCTGCAACGGGCCGACAGCATGGACGGCGACAGCCTGATCTCGATGATGGTCGGACGCGAACTCAGCCAGTTGTTCCCGGTGCGGGAGAAGCCGATTGGCGACCTGTTGATGTCGGTGCGGGACCTGCGTCTGAACGGCATTTTCAAAGGCGTTTCGTTCGACCTGCATGCCGGTGAAATCCTCGGCATCGCCGGGCTGATGGGCTCGGGGCGGACCAACGTCGCCGAAGCGATTTTTGGCATTACCCCAAGCGATGGCGGTGAAATCCGCCTCGATGGCCAGGCCGTGCGCATCAGCGACCCGCACATGGCCATTGAGAAGGGTTTTGCCTTGCTTACCGAGGATCGCAAGCTCAGCGGCTTGTTTCCGTGCCTGTCGGTGTTGGAAAACATGGAGATGGCGGTGTTGCCGCACTATGTCGGCAACGGCTTCATCCAGCAAAAAGCCCTGCGCGCCTTGTGCGAAGACATGTGCAAGAAGCTGCGGGTGAAAACCCCGTCGCTGGAGCAGTGCATCGATACCTTGTCTGGTGGCAACCAGCAAAAAGCCTTGCTCGCCCGTTGGCTGATGACCAACCCGCGCATTCTGATTCTCGACGAGCCGACCCGTGGCATCGACGTCGGAGCCAAGGCCGAGATCTACCGGCTGATTGCCTACCTCGCCAGCGAAGGCATGGCAGTGATCATGATTTCTTCGGAGCTGCCGGAAGTACTCGGCATGAGCGACCGGGTGATGGTCATGCACGAAGGTGACCTGATGGGCACCCTGGACCGTAGCGAGGCGACCCAAGAGCGGGTCATGCAACTTGCCTCGGGCATGTCTCTACGCCATTAAGTCAAGGGTGAACGCCGTATCTGTGGCGAGGGAGCTTGCTCCCGCTGGGCCGCGGAGCGGCCCCAATGTCTCGGATATACCGTAGATCTGGCGAGCGCTACGCACTCGAACGGGAGCAAGTTCCCTCGCCACAGGTATGTATTCGATGCCAGATTTCATTTGAAGGGTGAGTGGTTATGAACGCGATACTGGAAAACAAGCCTGCAACGGCACCAGCCAAGAGCCGTCGACGCTTTCCGACCGAGTTGAGCATCTTCCTGGTGCTGATCGGTATCGGCCTGGTGTTTGAGGTGTTCGGCTGGATCGTGCGTGACCAGAGCTTCTTGATGAACTCCCAGCGATTGGTGTTGATGATCCTGCAAGTCTCGATCATCGGCCTGCTGGCGATCGGCGTGACCCAGGTAATCATCACCACCGGCATCGACTTGTCATCCGGCTCGGTGCTGGCATTGTCGGCCATGATCGCTGCCAGCCTGGCGCAGACCTCGGATTTTGCCCGGGCGGTGTTTCCATCGCTGACTGACTTACCCGTGTGGATTCCGGTGGTCGCCGGGCTCGGGGTTGGGCTGCTGGCCGGGGCAATCAACGGCAGCATTATCGCGATTACTGGGATTCCGCCCTTTATTGCCACATTGGGCATGATGGTGTCAGCCCGTGGCCTCGCGCGGTTCTACACCGAAGGCCAGCCGGTGAGCATGCTCTCGGATTCCTACACCGCCATTGGTCACGGTGCGATGCCGGTGATCATCTTCCTGGTGGTGGCGGTGATCTTCCACATCGCGCTGCGCTACACCAAGTACGGCAAGTACACCTATGCCATCGGCGGCAACATGCAGGCGGCGCGGACTTCGGGGATCAACGTCAAACGTCATCTGGTGATCGTCTACAGTATCGCCGGTTTGCTGGCAGGGTTGGCCGGGGTGGTGGCATCGGCCCGGGCGGCGACGGGGCAGGCCGGGATGGGCATGTCTTATGAGCTGGACGCGATTGCCGCGGCGGTGATCGGCGGCACCAGCCTGGCGGGGGGAGTGGGGCGCATCACCGGCACCGTGATCGGTGCCCTGATCCTCGGCGTCATGGCCAGCGGATTTACCTTTGTCGGGGTCGACGCTTACATTCAGGACATCATCAAAGGCCTGATCATCGTCGTTGCGGTGGTCATCGACCAGTACCGCAACAAGCGTAAACTGAAACGCTGAACGTTTTGCGCAGGAGCAACGAGCGCCACGCGGTTGACCTGGCGCACCCCGAAATCGTGCTTTGGCGGCGCTTTTTTACGACCCGTTACGCCATGCCGACCCGCATGGCGTTGCCGTTTGTCTTCTATATACAGCCGCTCGATTGAATTTCTTGCTATAAACGCACTCCGATAACCGCCCCAAAGCTTGCCGTAGAGCAATTTAAGGGCTTTGTCAGACAAATTCCCTGTCTTTTCAGTTGCTGAGGCTTCAAGTCGGCCTTAGACTGCCGCCCCTCGTAAATTGAGTGCCGGGTGGCGCTTGGAATGTATGGCGCCTTTCCGAGACCGCAACGGGTCGACCGGAACGCTCCCTAATTCGCCTTAATGCACGTATTTTTTATAGAGAAATCAATGACAAAGGAAAAGTTGCTGGCCATGCCGGCAGATGACTACATGAATGCCGAGCAACTGGCTTTCTTCACTGCGCTGTTGCAAGCCATGAAGGTCGAAACCCACGAGCGCATCGAGCAAAGCCGTGTAGCCATCGAAAGCCTGGACACGCCTGCCGATCCTGCGGACGCTGCTTCCGTTGAAGAAGAGCGTCACTGGCTGGTCAATGTCATCGACCGTGACCAACGCATGCTGCCTCAGCTGGAAATGGCCCTGGGCCGTATCGCTGAAGACACCTTCGGCTGGTGCGATGACAGCGGCGAGCCAATTGGCCTGAAACGCCTGCTGATCAGCCCGACCACCAAGTACTGCATCGAAGCTCAAGAGCGTCACGAGCAAATCGACAAGCACCAGCGTCAAGCCTGATTCTGTAGCGCAAATTCGCGGGCAAGCCCGCTCCCACAGGTCATACATACACCTGTGGGAGTGGGCTTGCCCGCGAAGCTTTTTGCGGTCTTGCAAATATCCCGACGCTTCTATTGATCTGCTTCAAGCCCCCGACTAAGGGACCATGGATAATGGCCTTCTAGTGGCGTTTAATGCAGGTACAACAAATAGAAGCCGTATGGGGTAACGAACATGACGAGAGATGGATCTCTGGCTGGCGCAGCGCCGCAATTGGCGTCGACGTCCAGCGTCGGCACACGCTGGCTGGCACCCACACTACAAAGCATCGCCCTGATGCTGTTGTTGTGCGGCATGGCTGTGTGGGAATGGTCACTGTACATCGGCCTGCCTGTGGCCATCGTGATTGTCTGGTTACCGCGCTTGCGCTCGCGGACCGTTGCGCAATTGCCTGTCACCGATAACGCCGGTGCCCTCGGCGAATTGACTCGCGATCTTTCTTACAGCACCACGCATAACGCATTGTCCGCCGCTGGTGTGGCCTTCTCGGTCAAGCAACTGGCCGGCAAACTGCAATCGCAACTCGATGCTGCCGCCCGGATCGTCAGCAGCGCCGAAGTGATGATCGGCACCGAAAAAACCACTTCCCAACTCAGTCGACAGGCGCTCGGCGCTGCCAGTGAAGCCCATCAAAGCAGCGCCGAAGGGCGCACCGTGCTCGCCGACTCTATCGTGCGCATGCATCAGCTCAGTCAGCGCGCCAACGATAGCCGCGAGTTGATCGAAGCCTTGAGTCTGCGCAGCGAAGACATCCAGCGCGTGACCCTGGTGATTCAATCGATTGCCAGCCAGACCAACCTGCTGGCCCTGAACGCGGCCATCGAAGCCGCCCGGGCCGGGGAGCATGGTCGTGGGTTTGCCGTGGTAGCCGACGAAGTTCGCGGCCTGGCAGGGCGCACGGCGACCGCCACCGATGAAGTCGGGGTAATGGTGGCCGATATCCAGCAGCGTACAGCGCAAGTAGTGGAGCAGATCCGCCAACTGTCCAGCGACCTTGAAGTGGGCGTCGAACAGGTGGAACTCACCGGCCAGCATCTGGAAAACATCGCGCGACTGGCCGCTGGCGTAGAAGGCCAGGTCAGCGACATCGCCAAGGGCGCAGACACCAACCGTGAACAACTGGACAGCCTGTTTCACGCGGTCGAGCAAATGCGCAGTGATCTGGCGGTCAGCGATCAACAGACCCGGCACCTGGCCGACGCGGCGGTGCAGATGGAGGGGCAGGCCGAAACCATCAGCGAGCGCCTGGCCGAAGTCGGGCTGGATGACTATCACCAACGCATCTACGACCTGGCTCGGGAAGGGGCGAGTCAGATTGCTGCGCGTTTCGAGGCCGACATCGAACAAGGTCGCATCAGCCTCGACGACTTGTTCGACCGCAACTACCAGACTATTCCCAATACCACGCCGGCCAAGTACCAGACCCGTTTCGATCGCTACACCGATCAGGTCTTGCCGGCCATCCAGGAGCCGCTGCTGCCACGTCACGAGGGGCTGGTGTTTGCCATTGCCTGCACGCAGCAGGGCTATGTGCCGACCCATAACGCGGTGTTCAGCCAGCCATTGACCGGCGATGCGCAGGTCGACAGCCTGCACAGCCGCACCAAACGCAAATTCGCCGACCGTACCGGTATTCGCTGCGGTAGCCATCACAAGCCCGTACTGTTGCAAACCTACACTCGCGACACCGGGGAGTTGATGCACGACCTGTCGGTGCCGATCATGCTCAAGGGCCGCCATTGGGGCGGTTTGCGTCTGGGCTACAAGCCTGAAGGCGCGCATTGAAGAGCGGCTCCTGCGGCTGCGATTGTTACCGGATACACAAAAAAGCTGTGCAAGGTGTCCGCTGTTTCCCCGTGAATGAGCGTCTTACTATGGCCACATAGTCAGGCGGCTAATTAAAAGATCGGGGTTGAGTCATGCAGTGCAAAGTCGATGTCGCGGTGATGATTGGCAGCGGTGTGCCGCAGGGGCTAAGGGCAATGGGCCAGAGTGTCTGCTGGGTCGTGTTGTTGAACGGTGAGCAGCGTGGCACGGCGTTCGCCAGTCGCGACGAAGCCGAGGAGTGCAGGGCTGCGTGGCTGGCGCAACTGCATGCGGAAAAGTCCGACAGCCTGCACTGAAAGGGGGGGCAATGCGTTTAATGCAAACGCTGGATTAGATCGTCGACCATCTGGGCGCGGCTCGCGATCTCCCACAATTGTACTTTCAGGAAGACTGACGACTGCCCTGGTCATCAGTCTTGTGTCTGTGGGTATGGGGGCAGCGGCATTGTCTCTGGGGGGGAACTATTGGTCATGATTTTGAAATGAGTGATGGCAATAAGCTATTGCGATTGCCTTGCACAAGCCTTACTCTCTCGCCGCGTTTTTGACGTCATAGAGTTGCCATGCCTGACATGCGCACCCGGATAAAAGCCGTGCTCTGCGCTACAGGTTTATCTACTTGTATCGTCCTGTCATTCAGCTAACTGTTTTCGGTGTGTGTCCGTTCTGCACCGGTTTCGTTGCGCCCGCTTCGACGTCTCTTTCGCGCTCAGGCTTTTTATAAAACTCTCAAGGATGTCTGCTGTGAAACGCATTTTTTATGCAATGACGGTCATGCTCGGCCTGTCTCTGACCGGGTGTGTGTCTTTTACACCGCTGGGACCGATTGGTGATCCGGTTGTCCGAGCCACCTCGACGCTGGATCGCGGTGCGGAAGTCGATGATGTCGTGATCTCTGCCCCTCGATTGAACGACAACGTACGTGCAGGCGGCAGCAAACAACTGACCGAGCAAATCAGCGTGTACGTGGATAAAAGCGATTACTTCAAACGAACCGTGGTGTATCCGGCCAAGGCGGGTGAAGACGATGTTGTCCTCAAGTTCAAACTGACGTCACTGTCCGGTAAACGCACCACTCACCCAGCCTATATTCCTGGTGCCTTGGTGACTTTGACCTTCTGGATTTGGGTCAATGGGCCGATTTACACCGATAAGTACGACCTGGCCGGAGAACTAGTCATCGAGGACCGTCGCGGCAAGCAATTAGCCAAATCCATTGGGCAGGTGAAACTCGATGAAAACGTCGGGTTCTGGGACAACGATTACCTGAACACCAACCTCGGGGCTGTTCAACTGCGTGATCTGATTGCCCAATTGCTGGCCGATTCCACACTACAACTTCATCGTTCTCTGAAGGCTCCGGTTGTTTATGAATAAAGTATTTCTGGCTTTACTGCTGTTGGCCAGCAGCACACTGGGCGGTTGCATTTCTTACTCCCAGCATGAGTTGGCGCCCGTCGATCAATGGCCTCCGGTACAGGCCAAGCAGGAAAAACCGAGCGTGTATTTGCGGGTGACCACGCAATACCAGTTCAACGGTGCCGCATCGGGTGGTGGCGGCAATCAGCTTGCAGTGGAAAAGGGTGTGCTGGAAACGTTCAAGGAGTCCGCTCGATTTGAAAACGTCACGACCCAGAAGACCGACTCCAATCTGTACGTTTCCGCTCAACTGACGAACAACGAGCAGGGCAGCCTGGCAAGTGCGTGGTTGACCGGGTTCACGATGTTTGTCATCCCGACCACCTTCAAGAATACCTTCACGCTTGAGACCGTATTCAAGGACAAGGACGGCAATGTACTGGGCCGCGTGGTCAAGCAGGAGAGTACGCGTACCTGGATGCAGATATTGTTGATCGCCGGGTTGCCATTCAACGAGCGCGGTGATGTTTTGCTCAAGCAATTGACTCAAAGCACCCTGGATGAAGCAATCAAACGCAATTTGATCTGAGGACCTGATGACGTGATCTGTCTGGCTCAAACAAGTGCCAGGCAGGTCTGCGTCACGCCGACGTATCGATCATCCCGATGACGCCGACTTCTGCCTGATACAGAGCGGTGGTCGCCATGGAGATCGCGCGGGTGATGGCCTGTACTTGCGTGCGTGCGGCCGAGATGGCCAGTGCACGGCCGGTTGCGCAGGTGCAGCGGGCATTGCTGATCGCCGCCAGACGCGCATTGGCTCGCCGTAGTTTCTGTTGAAGTTGCTCGAGCTGTTTCTTTAGTTACTTGATCCGGTTCTTTTTTGCTTCCAGCGCGCTGGCTGGCTGTAGAACAGGGGCGAGGCTGAATGTGTTGCCGCCGTCGTCGTCTGGCGATTGCGCCACAGGGCTGGTGATGGGTGACGCCACGGACAGAAAATCCGCCAGATGAGTGGGCGAATTTATGTTAATTATCATGATGCTCTTAAATGGAAACTCGCCGTTGTATGGGTCGAGCGGCCTCTTCCTTGAAGGCCGGTTACGCCAGTCAGACTTTCAGTGCGCCTTCATCAACGGCCAGTTTCAAGGCCTTGGCGGACTCTTTGGCGGCAGCAGCGGCCACGTCGGCTGTTTTGAACCAGCGATCCTTTTCGACCTGGTGATACGTCACGGTGGTCAGCGGTGGCTTGGCGCGCATCACGATGACGGCTTGGAACTCACCTTCAACTTCTCTGGCTTCACCGTGGATAAAAAATTCGCCAATATCAAATTCCGTCACGTAGCGCCTTCCCTTGAAGATTATTCTGTTGTTTTGAGCGCCGCCGCCCAGAGGGCTGGCTTTCACTGGTCGGGCAGTATGGCAGTTGTTGCCTGCCGGTGGCTGAGTTAAGTCAGCGCACCGACGAAACGAACCACCGGCAGAGGGCATGAAACGGGCTCAGGTGCTGATCTCAAGGGTTCTGGCAAGGGCGCAGGCTTGGTTGTGGTCGCCGCGAAACCCTCTTACCTGGCCTGTTGTACTGTCCTTGATATGGAAAAACTCCTTCCCGGCCAGCACCACCCGATAGCGTGGTGGCTCAGGTCGTTGAGGCAACAGGTGTGAAGAATAGAACGTATCGCAAGGCATCATTGGCGGGGTGTTCGTGGAATGGCCTGGCGTAGGTGTAAAGGTTGTCAGCGTGCACATATGAAGTCCTTTTCTGTAGTTCGCTGCGGTTGATCCGTCGCTTTTGAGTAGTCTGATGGAGTGTTGCTGAACTAGAATCACCTCCAGCTGTTGAAGGTGTGTGTTTATCTAAAGCAATTTTTTTCTGTCGATATGTCGGAAAAGTGCTTTTCTAAAAGAGTTTTTTCCCTAAATTTGATAGTCAATCACTCTCTGGCCGTTAGAAGGGCGTTTTCCTTCAATATCTGACGACCGCCAGGGAAGACGGCACGAGTGACCTTCCATTAGTCTTCTCCTGCCTTGCGATGAATGAGCATCCTGCTCGGTTCAAGGTTTCAGCTTGGGTCATTGTGGCGATACCGTCGGCGTAGCCGTTTTTTGCTGTCCGTTTTTTTTGCGGGCAACGTCATTTACAGATGTGGGGATGTTTCCTTGGCAGTAAGTAATCTCGATATGCACGCATTGTTTGTGTTGGGTGATCTGCGCGCAAAGCTCGTTAAACAGTTTCAGTCGCGCTTTGTGTACATCACCGAACAGACCCCCGAAGGCATTTATGTTGCCGAGATCGACACCGAGACGGCGCTCGTGGTGGATGACAAACCGCGCCTGGAACTCAAGGTCGGTGATCATTTTCGTGCGGCGGTATTGCCCAGCCGTGAAGGCGGCAAGTTCGAAATCAAGTTCCGCGAAATCAAACTGACGGTGTATGGCCTGGGCGACTACGCCTTTGTGTCCACCGCGGACGGTCACGCGATTCTGTTCAAGGAAGGTCATAGCGTTGTCACCGTATTTGCGGCCAACGAGCAGTTGCAGGAAGGTCTGACCAAGACCTTGAAAGCCGTGACCGGCAAAGCCGCCAAGTGGCGCAAGGGCGAACTCGTTACCTTCAAGGCCAGCGAATAGTGACCCTTACCCGCGCCGGGTTTCATGAGCAGCATGCCCAGAGCGCCGAGGCAGAAGCCCAGCGGTTGTTTGCCCAGAAGCCGGTTTTGCAGGGGGCCTGGCTCAATTGGGTGGCGTCGCAGGTTTACGTGTTGCGTCCGGCGGAATACGCCAGCATGGTGCGACGTGAGCTGCAACGATTGCAGGACGCTTCTGAATCTTGATTCTTGAACCTCAAGCGCAGGAACCTCTACTACAGTCAATGGACTGAGTATTCAGGGGTGTGCGGTCTTTGTCTGAAGACCATCCTGCTACTTCTGTGAACGCCATCATAAGGTTCAAGAACGAGGTTCAAAAAAGCATGAAAGGATTTCGACAGCTGCTGGTCGGTTTACTGGCCTCGATGGGCGTGTTGTTGTCACCGCTTCCAGTCTGTGCGGCCACGGCGCCAATTCACTTTGCCGATTTGAACTGGGAAAGCGGTAGCCTGATCACCGACATTTTGCGGATCATTGTCGAGAAAGGTTACGACCTGCCGACCGACACCTTGCCGGGCACCACGATCACCCTGGAAACCGCGTTGGCCAACAATGACATCCAGGTCATTGGCGAGGAGTGGGCCGGTCGCAGCCCGGTGTGGGTCAAGGCCGAGGCTGAAGGCAAAGTAGTGAGCCTGGGGGATACGGTCAAAGGGGCGACCGAAGGTTGGTGGGTGCCGGAGTATGTGGTCAAGGGCGACCCAGCCAAGGGCATTCAGGCACTGGCGCCGGACTTGCGCAGTGTGTCTGACCTGCCGCGTTACAAGGATGTGTTCAGCGACCCGGAGAGTCCGGGCAAGGGGCGCTTTCTCAACAGCCCTATTGGCTGGACCTCTGAAGTGGTCAACCAGCAAAAACTCAAGGCTTATGGGCTGACGGACAGTTACGTGAACTTTCGCAGCGGCTCGGGCGCTGCGCTGGATGCAGAGATCACCTCGTCGATCCGTCGTGGCAAACCGGTTCTTTTCTATTATTGGTCACCGACGCCCTTGCTGGGTCGGTTCAAGTTGATCCAGTTGGAGGAGCCGCCGTTCGACGCCCAAGCCTGGAAGACCTTGACGGACGCCGATAACCCCAACCCGAAACCCAGCCGCTCGCTGCCCTCCAAACTTTCGATTGGCGTGTCCACGCCGTTCCAGAAGCAATACCCGCAACTCACAGCGTTTTTCAGCAAGGTCGACTTGCCTATCGGGCCCTTGAACAAGGCCTTGGCCCAGATGAGTGAGTCGCATACGCCGCCGCGTCAGGCTGCCGAAGCGTTCATGAAGGCGCACCCGGAAGTCTGGCAGGCCTGGGTGCCCAGGGATGTGGCGGATAAGGTCTCTGCCGCACTGAAATAAGCGGATAGACTGGCCCGTGATGTGCCTTCTGCCGCTTTCGCGAGCAAGCGGAGCGCCGCCAGGCCCGCTCCCATATTAGATCTCCTGTGCAGGTAAATCCTGCGAACGACCGAGACCTGATGTGGGAGCAGGCTTGCTCGCGAAGCTTTTAAAATCGGGTTTGCACCGCCAATTCGAAGGTGCGCGGTGTGCCGAGGTAATACGCGGGCGAAACATGGGCAAACTCGGCATACACCTCGTTGGTCAGGTTACGTACCCGGCCAGTGACCGTGGTGTGCTGATCCACCTTGAAGCTCAGGAAGGTCCCGAACAAGGTATACGACGGCACGGTCAGGGTGTTGGCATTGTCGGCATAGACCGAGGCCACATGGCGTGCATCCACCCCACCTTGCAGGCGTGGAGCGAAGTCGTAGGTCAGCCAGAGATTGGCAACACGGTCGGGGACGTTGGTGGGTGTGTTGCCTTTGCGCGAGACCACCGCACCGGCCGCATTTTTTTCATTGAAGTCGTCGTACCGGGCATCCACCCAGGCAACGTTGCCTTCGGCCAGGAGCTTGGGCGTGATCCTGAAGGAGCTCGCCAGTTCTATGCCTTTTGAGGTCTGCTGCCCCACCGGGATGCTCTTGGTCGGGTCCTGTGGGTCGGTCACGGCGAAGTCGCTGCGCTCAATGCGATACACCGCCACGGTTGCCGAACCGCGACCCTCGAGGTAGTCGAATTTGCTGCCGATTTCCCACTGTTTGCCCCTCGACACATCGAAGTCCTGGGTGCCGCCCGGTTGCTCGGCGGCGGTGCTGTATTGCACGTAGGCATTAGCGGTGGGTATGAATTGCCAGGTCAGGCCGACACGTCCGGTGACCGGCTCCCAACTGCGCTTGAGATGGTGCGGATTGCTGGCAGTCACGGTGCGGTGATTGGTGACGTCCAGGTCAATGTCGTCGTAGCGCAGGCCCGTCAACAGCGACAGGGTGTCGGTCAGCGCCAGACGGTTTTCGACAAACAGTGCTCGGGTGGTGACTTCGTTGGTCTTGTCGCTGACATACCCGGATTGTGTGCCGGGAATGTTGTAAAAGTGCCCCGGTTGATAATGATCGGGGTTAACCGTGCTTGCACCTTTGATGTTCAAGGGCGAGTTGGTCGTCTGGTTGACCTTGTACTCGAACCCACCGGACCAGGTGCTGCCCAGGCCGAAGAGGCGGGTGTCGTGACGCAACTCGAACTGGTTGCCGTTCTGTTCGCCCTGATGCCGGACCTGATACGCCGTGGAGCGGTTCACCGCGCTGTTGTCGGCGTTGTACTGGTAGGTTTCCAAGTTGCGGTAATCGCGCTGGCTGTCCAGGTGATACAGGGTGTTGCGCAGGAGGGTGCTGTCGTTGAGGCGGTAGTCGATGATTGAGCGCACCCACAGCGTGCGCTGTTCATACCGACCGTCCTCGACGTTGTAGTTGTTGAAGCGGTTGTGCCGGTCGATCTTCAACTCGCCAGCCTTCGGGTTAAGCACCGGGGTGCCCCAGTAAGGGCTGTCTTCATGCTCGTCCTGGTATTCCAGTGCCAGGGTGTGTGACAGCTCGGGTGTCAGGTCGCTGAGTAGCGAGAACGCTGCACTCCAGGCGTCGCGTTCCTGGCGATCAATGTAGCCATTGCCGGTGTTGTGGCTGACATCCAGCCGCGCATAGTGCTGAACGTCCGAGCTGGCGTCGGTCAGTGCGTGGTTGACGCCGAACGCCGTCTCGGTGGTGTCGTAGCGGCCATAGCTGACCCGGCCTTCGGCGGCCAGTTCCTCACGGGTCGCCAGTTTGGTGACGTAGTTCAGCGACCCGCCAACCGAGCCTGCACCGTTGATCAGGGACGAAGGTCCGCCGACCAGTTCCACACGGTCATAAATCCACGCATCCACCGGGCGTGCGAGGCCGCTGGAAACATTGATGCCATTGAACATCTGGGTGATCTGGCTGCTGGTGAAGCCACGGTAGGACACAAAACCACCGAACCCCGGCGGGGCGCTGGCATTCACGCCGGGCAAGGTATTGGCGGCATCCTGAAAGTTCTGGGCGCCATGGCGTTCGATGTCGTTGCGGTTGGCCACCGCGACCGACGCGGGTGTTTCGCGCACGCTCAGCCCAAGGCGTGAAGCCATGCCACTGGATTGGTCAAGGCTCAGGCCCGCAGTGGGTTCCTGTTCACTGGCGTCGATGGTGGTCGGCGCCAGGTTGATGGAAGTGTGTGCCCAGACAGGGGCGCACGCGCAGCCGAAAAGGCCTGCGAGCAGGGAGATATGTTTCATCGGTAAATCCTGAAGACTTGGCTAGGAAGTCGCTCACACACGCACGCCACGCGTTTGCGCGGTGAGCAGAGCAAAAAGGGCGAAGGGCTTAAGCGACAGGAGGTGCGCGAGGGTTGGCCGACGGCCAGGTGAAGCGTGCAGGGGTTTCAGCGTTGGAAACGGTCGCCGGTGGCGGATTGTGTTGTTGCCCGAGTACCGCCAGCGTCAGGCTGGAGTTGAGCGCCGGCCCCATGCCACCGGTGGAGCACAGCGGACAGCCGAACGCCTTGGACAGGGTCGGCAGTTTATCTTCAGTCGGACTCGATTGCGCAGGGGCCTGGGTCGCCGGGTCGACGGTACAGAACTGGCCGCCGATGCCATTGAGCTGCATCCCGACCATTTGCCCGTGACCGAGGCTGCAGGCGAACACATTGAACAGGACGCAGCAATAGAGCATCCAGGCAATGAGCGAGCGGTCGGTTCGGGCGAGTTTCATGGGGCGGCACTTTAACATCACCCATGGAAAACATACTTACAAAAAGTCTGTTTGGGGTTCATTCTTCCGCTTTCCAAATCAAGGAAGTCTGGTCATGACGTTTGTAGTTGCTCAAGGGATTGCCGCGTTTTTTGTGCTGATCTGCCTGGTTCATGTTTATTGGGCGCTTGGTGGCCAATGGGCCATTGGAGCCGTGATTCCGCAGGTCAAGGGCAGTGACGACGCAGCGTTGCGGCCCGCATTCAAACCGTCTGCGCTGGCTACTTCGGCGGTTGCCGTGGCGTTGCTGGTGATTGCCGGGTTGGTGAGTCTGCGGGCCGGGTTGTTTATGACGCCGATCAGGCATTGGGCATTGCAATGGTTGATCAGCGCGATTGCGATGCTGATGTTCGCCCGGGCAATTGGCGATTCCAATCAGGTGGGGTTCTTCAAGGAGAAGGTCGAGTCGACGTTTGCCCGTCTCGATACCTTGGTCTACTCACCGCTGTGCCTGGTGCTGGGGGCAGGATTGCTGGTCGTTGCCTGGGGCTGAAAAGCATCGCCGATCCGGCGAGAAGGCCCGCCAGCACTTCGAGTTCAACTCCCGCTTTCAGTCCGCCGGCTGCTGACCTCGGCCGGCACATCGTCGCCCGCCATGCGCTTGCGGAACAGCGCCGCCCGCGCCAGCAGCAACGTGGTCACCGGCATGGTGATCGACAGCAGCACCGGAATCAGCCAGGCGTGTATGACCGGCGAAGATTTGAGTGCCGAGAAGTAGATGATCGAGGCCAGCGCCACGCACCAGGCCCCCAGGGTCGAGGCCAATGCAGGCGGGTGCATGCGCTGGAAAAAGTCTTTCATGCGCAGCATGCCCATTGCACCGATCAAGGCAAACAGGCTGCTGAGTACCAGCAGCACCGCTACCAGTATCTCCACCCACAGCGGCAAGTTATCCATCGGGTTCATTCAATCACCTCGCCACGCAGCAGGAATTTCGCCAGGGCAAACGAGCCGACGAAACCGAACAGCGCGATCAACAGCGCCGCTTCAAAATAAGTGTCACTGGCATAACGGATCCCCAGTACCAGCATCATCAGCATGGCGAGGATGTAGAGGTAGTCCAGCGCCAGAACCCGGTCCTGTGCCGAAGGCCCTTTGAACAGGCGAATCAGGGTCAGGACCATGGCCACGGAAAACAGGAACAGGCTGAACACAATGGCGTTCGAGAGCAGGGCACTCATTCGAAAATCTCCATCAAGGGGCGCTCGTAGGTCGTCTTGAAGTGCTCGATAAACTGCGCCTCGTCATCCAGATCGAATACATGCAGCAGCAGAATGCTGCGATCCAGCGCCAGTTCCGACCACACGGTGCCGGGAACCACCGTGGTAATCATCGACAGCGCTGCCAGGCCATTGGCATCGCGCAGGTCCAGCGGCACTTTGATGAACTGCGAACGCGGCGGGCAGCGACTGGCGTTCAACACACCCCAGGCGACCAGAATGTTTGAGACCAGCACATCCCGACCGACCAGGAAGAACAACCGCACAATGACGCCAGGGCGACGAATGCGGATCGGCAACGGTCGCAGCTTGCGCATCATCAACGGCGCACAGAACCCCAGCAGCGCGCCGAGCAACAGGTTGCCAGGGCTGACCGACAGGTTCAGCACCAGCCACAACAGCCAGAGCGCCAGCGACAGCCAGGGTGCAGGGAACAGGCGTTTCATGGTTGCACCTCCTGCAGGGCGGCTTTGGCTTCAGGGCCGGGCACCGCGCGGGTACCGAGCACGGCCATGACGTACTGCTTCGGGTCGTTCAAGGTGGCGGCCGCGGCCTGGGTGTAACGCAGCAGTGGCTCGGCCTTGAAGGTCAGCACAATACTCAGGCCCAACAGGGCGATGATGGGAACGCACTCCAAGCGTCGCAACACCGGCGACGGGCGCTCCGCGGGTGTCCAGAAGCGCTGGATGCCCAGGCGCGAGAAGGCGATCAGCGACGCCAGCCCCGAGAGAATCAGCAGGGCGAGCAACCCCCAGGCAGCGTTCGACATCGGTTCGGGGCTGTCATTGCCCAGGCCCAGCGGGTTGAGCAGGGCGCTGAGCAGGCTCAGCTTACCGATAAACCCTGACAACGGCGGCATGCCGATAATCAGCAGCGCACAGGCAATGAAGCTCAGGCCGAGGAACGCCATGGTCCAGGGAATCACCTGGCCGACCACGGCTTTCTGGTCATCGTCGAGGTTGATGCCTTTGGTGGGCTGGGTGGGTTCGAGCGGTCGCGGCAGGGCTTCGATTTCATCGTCCAGCGGCGTCTCGTTGACCGAACGCGAACGTTCGATCAACTCCGCCAGCAAGAACAGCGCGCTGAGAGCCAGGGTCGAACTGACCAGATAGAACAGCGCCGCGCCGATCAGGTTGGGCTGCGCAAAACCGATGGCCGACAGCAGAATCCCGGCCGACACCAGAATGCTCAGGCTGGCCATGCGCTCCAGGCGCTGGGCCGCGAGTATCGCCAGCCCGGCGCAGGCAATCGTGGCCATGCCGCCATAGGTCAGCCATTCACCGCCAAAGTAGGCCGATGCGCCGGCCTGGCCGGAGAACAGCAGCGTCCACAGACGCAGCAAGGTGTAGACGCCGACCTTGGTCATGATCGCAAACATCGCCGCCACCGGTGCACTGGCAGCGGAGTAGGCCGGCACCAGCCAGAAGTTCAGCGGCCACATGCCGGCCTTGGCCAGGAACGCCACGGCCAGAATGGCCGCGCCGGCGTGCAGCAAACCACGATCGGCTTCCGGCACCAGCGGAATCTTCAGCGCCAGGTCCGCCATGTTCAGGGTGCCCGTGACGCCATAGATCAGTGCCGCGCCAATCAGGAACAGCGACGACGCCAGCAGGTTGATGGAAATGTAATGCAGGCCTGCCGACACCCGCGCCCGACCCGAACCGTGCAGCATCAAGCCGTAGGAGGCCGCGAGCAGCACTTCGAAGAACACGAACAGGTTGAACAGGTCCGCCGTCAGGAAGGCCCCGTAGAGGCCCATCAGCTGGATCTGGAACAGCGCGTGGAAACTCGCGCCGGCACGGTCCCAGCGAGCCATGGCGAAGAGCAGGGCGCTCACGCCGATAATGCCGGTGAGCACCAGCATCAGCGCCGACAGGCGATCGACCACCAGCACGATGCCGAACGGTACTTGCCAGTTGCCCGGCAGGTACACGCCGATAGAGCCCGGCACGTCGGTTTGCTGGGTCCATTGCAGCAGCAACACGGCAATGCCCAGGCCCACGAGGCTGGAAAACAGGTTGATCCGGGCTTTGAGCGGGCGGTGCTTCTCGCCCAGCATCAGCATCAGCGCGGCGGTCAGCAGCGGCAGCAGGATCGGTGCGGCAATCAAATGAGGCATCAAGGTCATTCTTTAGGCTCCCGGCCATCCACATGGTCGGTGCCGGTCAGGCCCCGCGAGGCCAGCAGTACCACGAGAAACAACGCCGTCATGGCGAAGCTGATGACGATAGCCGTCAGTACCAGCGCCTGGGGCAGCGGGTCGGTGTAATGCAGCAAGTCCTGCGGCACGCCGTCCTTGATGTTCGGTTCTTTGCCGATGAACAGGCTGCCCATGCTGAAGATGAACAGGTTGACCCCATAGGACAGCAGGCACAGGCCCATCACCACCTGAAAGGTCCGCGGGCGCAGCACCAGCCAGACCCCGGAGGCCGCCAGTACGCCGATGGCAATTGCGATGACTTCTTCCATCAGGCGGCTCCTGGCTTGGCAATGGGTTTGGGCTGATAGCCCGGTTTGTGGCCACGCACCGACTGGTGAGCCAGGGCGGTGAGGATCAGCAAGGTCGAGCCGACGACCACGCCGTACACGCCGACGTCGAAGAACAAGGCACTGGCGATATGAATGTCACCCAGCACTGGCAGTGTGAAGTGCCAGGTGTGGGTGGTCAGGAACGGATAGCCGGCCACCATCGCACCAAGGCCGGTCACGGTGGCGAAGAACAACCCGATGCCCATCCAGCGCAACGGCCGAAGGCTCATCTGCGCCTCGACCCATTGGGTGCCGGCCACCATGTATTGCAGGATGAACGCCACGGACATCACCAGCCCGGCGACAAAGCCGCCACCCGGCTGGTTGTGTCCGCGCATGAAGAGGTAGAACGACACCACCAGCGCAATCGGCAGCAGCAGCCGCACGAGCACTGCCGGCACCATCATGAAGCCCAGCGCAGTGTCGCTGGCCTGGCGCGGGTTGACTAGGTCGGTGACTACGTCCGGTGCCAGCAAGCGCTGTTGCGCCGGCAGTTGCATGCTCTCTTTGGGGGGGCGGAAGCGTCGCAGTAGGGCGAACACGGCCAGGGCCACGGCCACCAGCACAGTGATTTCGCCGAGGGTGTCGAAGCCACGGAAATCCACCAGCATCACGTTCACCACGTTGCTGCCGCCCCCTTCGGGCAAGGCGCGGCTGAGGTAGAACGAGGAGATGAAGTTGGGTGTCTGGCGCGTCAGCATGGCGTAGGACAGCACGGCCATGCCGACACCCACGGCAATCGACAGCAGCAAGTCGCGCAAACGGCGAATCCGGGCTTTGGGCACGCTGCTGGGCAGTGGCGAGACGTCTTCGATCCGGCGCGGCAACCAGCGCAAACCGAGCAGGATCAACACCGTGGTCACGACTTCGACCACCAGTTGCGTCAGCGCCAGGTCAGGGGCCGAGAACCAGACGAATGTCACGCAGGTCATCAACCCGCAGACGCTGACCATGGTCAGGGCCGCGAGCCGGTGGTACTTGGCCTGCCAGGCGGCGCCCAGTGCGCAGGCAATCGCCAGCAACCACAGGGTGACGAAAACGATCGAGCCCGGAATCTTTGGCCGGTCGCCCCACGTCAGGTTGCTGTGAAGCATCGGAACCAGCCCGGCCAGCACCGCCAGCAGCACCAGCAGGAACAATTGGGTTTGCAGGCGTTGGGTGGTGACTCGCCGTTCAATGCGCCGGGCTGCACGCATCATGACCACCAGGCTGCGCTCGAACAGGCGTTTGCCGTTGAAGCGGCCGATGATCGGCGGGTACTTGAAGCGCCCGCGCTTGAGCTGATTGCGCAGCAGCAGGTACAGCAGAATGCCGCAAGACATGGCGATCAGGCTCATGATCATCGGCGCGTTCCAGCCATGCCAGATGGCCAGGCTGTACTCGGGCAGCGTCCCACCCACCACCGGCAACGCTGCCGCGGCGAGCAGCGGGCCCACCACTTGCGCCGGGAAAATCCCCACCACCAGGCAGGTGAACACCAGCAACTCCACCGGCGCACGCATCCAGCGTGGCGGTTCGTGCGGGGTGTGGGGCAGGTCGGTGGCGGTGGGGCCGAAGAACACGTCCACGGTGAACCGCAGGGAGTACGCGACGCTGAAGGTGCCGGCGATGGTCGCAACGATCGGCAAGCTCATCTCGACCCAGGCGGTGGCATTGATGAACACGGTTTCGGCGAAGAACATTTCCTTGGACAGGAAACCGTTGAGCAACGGCACGCCCGCCATCGAGGCGCTGGCGACCATGGCCAGGGTCGCGGTGAACGGGATCAGTTTGATCAGGCCGCTGAGTTTTCGAATGTCGCGGGTGCCGCTTTCGTGGTCGATGATCCCGGCGGCCATGAACAGCGACGCCTTGAAGGTGGCGTGGTTGAGAATGTGGAACACCGCCGCCACGGCGGCCAGTGGGCTGTTCAGCCCCAGCAGCAGGGTGATCAGGCCCAGGTGGCTGATGGTCGAGTACGCGAGCAGGCCCTTGAGGTCGTTCTGGAACATCGCGCAATACGCGCCAAGCAACAGCGTACAGGCGCCAGCCCCGCTGACGATGTAGAACCATTCTTCACTGCCGGACAACGACGGCCACAACCGGGCTAAAAGAAATACACCTGCCTTGACCATGGTGGCCGAGTGCAAATAAGCCGAGACCGGTGTCGGCGCGGCCATGGCGTGGGGAAGCCAGAAATGAAAGGGGAATTGGGCGCTTTTGCTCAAGGCGCCGATCAGGATCAGGGGTAACAGAATGGGGTAGAGGGAGTGGGCGCGAATCAGATCGCCGGCGGCCAGGACCTTGTCCAGGTCATAGCTGCCGACGACATGGCCAAGCAGCATGACCCCCGCCAGCAGGCACAACCCCCCGGCACCGGTCACCATCAGCGCCATGTAGGCGCCACGGCGGGCGTCGGCGCGGTGGTGCCAGTAGCCGATCAACAGGAACGAGAAGAGGCTGGTCAGCTCCCAGAAAAACACCATTTGAATCAGGTTGCCGGAGATCACCAGCCCGAGCATGGCCCCCATGAACGCCAGGAAAAACGCGAAGAAGCGCGGCACCGGATCTTCCGGTGACATGTAATACCGGGCGTACAGCGACACCAGCGTGCCGATGCCCAGCACCAGCATCGAGAACAACCAGGCGAACCCGTCCATGCGCAGGACGAAGTTCAGGCCCAGGCTCGGCAGCCAGAGGAACTCCTCACGAATGACGCCGCCATGGGCGATTTGCGGGTACAGCAGGGCCACCTGGACGGTGCCGATCAATGCGACCAGCCCCGCCAACAAGGATTCGGTGTTACGTGCGTTGTGCGGCAGCAAGGCCGCCAGACAGCTGCCAATGAATGGCAGAAGCAGTAGAACTATCAGGGACATAGGCTTCTAATCTGCGAAAGTTTGTGAAGGATCATACGTGCCGGACCCCGGATCACCAACCGTCAAGCTGTGGCAGGATCCTACAAGGTAGGTGGAAAACTCCTGTTTATCCTTGTTTCCAGGGAATGGACTCACAGGATCTGGTGTGATCAATGCCACGTTCAACCGCCTCTGGAAGTGGTATTTTGACGCCCGCCAAAACGCAGGCCAAACGTGAAGGGAATACAGCGATGCACTTTTATGGATAAAACCGCCCTGAGTAAAAAACTCGCTTACCTGTTCATGGGCGTGGTGTGTGGCGTCTTGCTGGGCGCCGCCCTGATGTTGCTCTACGGCCCTTCAAAAATCTTCGGGCGGACAATGCTCAAGACCCAGGAGCCGTTTGTAATCGAAGGCCCCCATGACGATGGGCGTAGTTACATGTTGCCTGCGGGCACGGTGCTCTATCACGACCAGAGCTTTGCAGAGGGATTCACCCGGTACATCGTTTACTTCAACTATAAAGGCCCCATCGCGTATGACGAGGTGCCGATGGAGCCGAAGTACGGCGGCGTGCTGATCGCGCCGTTGTGGCTGTCAGATGTTGAGACGTCGGACGCTGTAGCAGGCGTCCGACGCCTGGCGATTACTCGTGACGATGTGGCGGCAGCGGTAAAGTCCGGCGAGATTACCCGCAAGGATCTGCTGGAGATTCTGCGTACTTCGGCACGGTGAATTCAGTCGTTCGAATCAACGGGTTCGCGCAGGGGGCCCTCTTCAAGCGCGGTATCGTTCTTGCCCTTGGTTTTCAGTTCGCTGACGATCACCGCCGCCACAATCAAGGCTGCGCCGAACAACGCCAGCGCCGGCAAGCGTTCACCCGCAAGACGCCCGGCGATCCCCGCCCAGACCGGCTCGCCGGCATAGATCAGGGTAGCGCGGGTCGGTGAAACGCTTTTCTGCGCCCAGTTCATCGCTACCTGAATCGCCGCACTGGCGGCACCCAGGCCCACGGCGCTGAATAGCAGTAACCAGGAAAATCCGGGAATGGCTTCCTGGGTCGGCACCACCATCAAAAATGCCAGCACCGAGGTGACCGCCAATTGCACGACGGTTACCCGGCGCACATCGACCTGGCCGGCGTATGTGCTGATCAAAATGATTTCGGCGGCGATGGCGACGGCACTGATCAGCGTCGCGATTTCGCCGGGGCTGAAATTCAGTGACGCCCCGGAGGGCCCGGAGAGCATCATCAGCCCGGTGAACGCCAGCATGATGCCGATGCTCGGCATCAAACCCGGGCGTTTGCCCATGATCAACCATTGCAGCAAGGGCACGAAGGGCACGTACACCGCGGTTATGAACGCCGACTGACTGCTGGGAATGGTCTGCAAGCCGACGGTTTGCAAACCGTAACCGAGCATGATTGCCACCCCAATGAAGGCGCCGGCCTTGAGCTCGAACACGGTCAGGTCCCGCAGGCTGCGCCAGGAAAACAACGCGACAATGCTCGCTGCGGCGGCAAAGCGCAGGCCGACGAAGAACATCGGCCCGCTGACCGTCATTGCATGCTGCACCAACAAAAATGTCCCGCCCCAAACCATGGTGATCAGCACCAGCACGCATTCAGCCTTGCTGAACCGTGAAAACCGGGAGGACGGCTGGGAAGTGTTTGACGACGTCATGACCTTGCGCACTACCTGAGTGGGACGCACAATGCGCCCGAAGTTGGGCAGTATACTGCCCAACGTCACCCAGTGAGCAATATAGTGCACAACGATTCCACTCAACGGGCGTCCGTCCTGCAACACGTCAGCCAGAATGTCCGCCGACTGCGGCATGTCGCCGGGCTGAGCCAGACCGCCCTGGCAGAAAAGTCCGGGGTCAGCCGGCGAATGCTGGTGGCCATCGAGGCCGGGGAAAAGAACGTCAGCCTGACCACCCTCGACCGCGTGGCCGAAGCGCTGGCGGTGGCGTTCAGCGACTTGATCCAGGCCCCCGACGCCCGTGACCCGAGCCGCATCAACGAACTGGCCTGGGCCGGTTTGATCCCCGGCAGTAAAGCGGTTTTGCTGGCCAAGGCCAACGCCAGCCGTGAAGTCGAGCTCTGGGAGTGGCGGCTGGAACCGGGTGAAGAATACCTGTCTGAAGCTGACGCTGATGGCTGGAGCGAGCAACTCTATGTCTTTGAAGGAGGCTTGACGCTGGTGATCGGCGAAGAGCAGCGGCTGATCGCGCAAGGCGAGTTTGTCAGTTTCGCAAGCAACCGCCGTCATGCCTATCGTAACGAGGGGCTGGTGGCTGTGCGGTTCGTGCGTAATGTGGTGATTTGAGCGGCGCTCGTGGCAAGCGCAGTGTTTCGCCGGTGTCGATGGCGACCTGATGCTACATTCCGTGTGCACGCAAGCTGCGACTTCTTTCTATTCAGGTAACGCGGATCAGTGAGCACAGCATGACTTCAACCTCTGGCGGGCAACCCCGTGACGTTCTGCGCAGCGCCGATGTGCTGATTGTCGGTGGAGGCTTGAGCGGTACGTTGCTGGCAGTACAGTTGCTGCGGTTGCCCGGTGAGCGTCGGCTGCTGGTGATCGAGCCGCGTGCCGAACTGGGGCGGGGCGAGGCCTACAGCGCCGTCGAGTTGGGCCATACGCTGAATGGCAACGCGGCGCGCATGAGCGTTGACCCGGACAATCCGGATGACCTGACTCAATGGCTGACGGCATTTATCGCCAAGGGCGGTTGGCCGGAGTCGGATCAGCAATCGGTGCCGGTGGCCGAGTTGTTTGCGCCACGCGGGATCTTCGGTCTGTATGTGCAGCAACGCCTGGCCGAGGCCCGGGCGGTGGGCGCGCTTCAGGGTTCGAGCGTCGAACATGTGCGGGGTGAGGTGGTCGACCTGCAAACCGAGGCGCATGCAGCGCTGCTGACATTGAGCGACGGCACCCGGCTGCGGGGGCGTGTCGCGGTGCTCGCCACCGGCCTGTTTCCTGCTGCGCGCACGCCACAAACCGAGTCCAGTGGCCTGAACGCAGCGGCGCTCGACCCTTGGGATGTGGCGGCGATGGCGCAGCTTGATCCGCAGTCGACGGTATTGATCATCGGCTCGGGGCTGACCATGGTCGATGCCGTGGTATCGCTGGAGCAGGCCGGGCATCGTGGGCCGATCGAAGTGTTCTCCCGTCACGGTTTGCTCCCACATGTGCGCCGCCAGCCTCCGGTTTGGGAAGACTTCCTGGCGCTGGACCACGGTATTCGCACCCCCCGGCAGTTGGTTCGGGAGTTACGGCGCCAGTGTCGTGCGGCAATGGCCCAAGGTGTCGACTGGCAAGCGCCACTGGATACGGTGCGGGCTCACATCGCCCGTTTGTGGAGTCAGGCGACGGACGTGCAGCGGCGTCAGTTTGTGCGCCATGTGCGGCCGTGGTGGGAGAGCCATCATCACCGTTCGCCACCCTTGAGCGCCGCCTTGGTGGCGCGCTTGTACCGTGAAGGCCGACTGCGGATTCAGGCCGCTTCATTCAAAGGCCTGGCGCCTTCAGCGGATGGCCGTGTGAGCCTCTGCATTCGGCGTCGTGGCGAAGCTGAAGTGACGCAAGTCACGGGTGACGGGCTGATCAATTCCAGCGGTATAGAATATGACTGGCGCCGTGTCGCCCGCCCGTTACCGCGGCAGTTGTTGGCACGCGGGCTGGTTCAGCCGGGTCCGTTGGCGCTGGGGATCGCAGCAGATGCGACTGGCGCGGTGCTGGATGCCGAAGGCCGAGTCTCAAATCGATTGTTCGCCATGGGCCCACCGTTGCGCGGAATGTGGTGGGAGAGCACTGCGGTGACCGATGTGGCGAGCCAGGCCAAGGCCCTGGCGCAGCGTTTGGTGCTCGGCTGATCGGTCCCGGCAGCGAGCGCGTCAGACCTCTTCGATCCTGACCCAGCGTTGTTCCTGCGCCGCCATTCGGATTGCGGCCGCCAGCCGTTCCACTTCCCAGGCCTGCTCGAAGTCGGTGCCGTCCCGGCCTTGCCCGGCCAGCGCCATGATCAGGGCGTGTACTTCCAGCGTTTTCAACTCGTTGTAGCCCAGTTGATGGCCCGGTGCAGGGCTGAAAGCGGCGTATCCGGGCAGATTCGGCCCGGCCAGTATCCGTTGGAACCCGTCCTGACCGGCGCGGCACAGGCGCAATTCGTTCAGGCGCTCCTGATCGAACGCCAGGGTGCCAAGGGTGCCGCTGATCTCGAAGCTCAGGTGATTTTTGTAACCTTGCTTGAGCCAACTGCTGCTGACGGTGCCGCGGGCGCCGTTGGTAAAGCGCAGCAAGGCGTGAACCTGATCGTCGACGGCAATATCGCGTTGTTCCTGGCTACCCGCCGTTGCGGGCCGCTGCCGGTGAACAGTCTGGCTATCGGCACACACGGCCTGAACATCGCCCACCAGATAACGCGCCATGGCCAGCAAGTGGCTGCCCAAATCCGCCAGGGCACCCCCCGCATGCGCGGCTTCGCAACGCCAGGACCACGGCGATGTCGGATCGGCCATGAAGTCTTCGCTGAACTCACCTTGAAAACTGATGATTTCGCCAAGGTCGCCATTCTGAATCAATGCATGAGCCAGCGTGATGATCGGGTTGTGCTGATAGTTGTAGCCCACTCGGGTAACGACGCCCGACGCTTTCGCCGCCAAGCGCATGGCATTGGCCTGTTCGAGGCTGACGGCCAGGGGTTTTTCGCAATACACCGATTTGCCTGCGGCCAGGGCCGCCATGGCCATGGGGTAGTGAAGATGATTGGGGGTGGTGATGGCGATCAGGTTGACCTTGGGATCGTTGATCAACTGCTGCCAGTCACTGTGGGCCTGCTCGAAACCCCAGGCATTGGCACACGCCTGTGCGCGAACAGGATCGGCGTCGGCAAGGGCGGCGAGGCGAAGCGTGAAGGGCAGCTCAAATGCCGCATTGACGTTGCGAAAGGCCAGTGCATGGGCGCGCCCCATGAAGCCTGTGCCGATGAGTCCGATTCCGAGTTCATGCATAACAGGGTCCTTTGGATTATTGTTTTCAGGATGCCTATTTATGGAATATAAATTCTCTAAATGCAATTGTTGGAATAAATATTCTTTATCGTTGATCGTTCCCACGCCCTGTGTCGCAGCCGAAGGTGGACGCGGAGCGTCCCCGGCTGCATTCCTTTGTTGCACGTGGCAACGATCATGCGAGCCGTATTGCCTTAGCGGTGACTTGAGTGGCCTGACGTATCGTTCAGCGCGAGCTGGTCAGAAGGGCGGTAGGTGAATGTCGCATCCTCTGAGGGGGAGCGCGGCAAGGTGATGTTCAGGACCGGAACGAATCTTCCCGTATCGGCATGAAATGCTTTTTGATCTTTTTGTGCGGCCTCAAGGCCCCCTTCAATGTAAAAGAACGACATGACCGGAAATGCTTTTCCAAGGCCATTTGCCCATGTGGCGAGGCGCAATTCGTTATTGCTCTTTCCTAGAAGACCAAAACTTTCATCCTGTATGTATTGCATCGCCCGCAGGGTTTCAATGAACTCTTTTGCTGCGGGGCCGGTCGGGCCGTTGAGTACGTCGAAAGAGCACTGGCGATGATGTGATTTATTATTTTTTATATAGAAGTCATGCCACTGTTTTGCAGTGTAAATACCTTGCCGTTGGCAACTGCTTTCAAATTCACGGGTCAGGTTGGAGTCGTCGCACCCTAATACTTGCCGCTCATCAGTGCCACCATCAATTGGGAAGGCGCAAATAACTTGTGTGCCATTAATGCCGGCGGGCATTTGATGATCCGGGTAGCGGATGAAGCCGTTGCGACCAACACTTGCCAGTTCGTTGAACTTCGAGTCGGCTCTGAGGTAAGAGAACGATACTCCGCCGGAAGCTTTGGATTTTGGGCTTGGCTCCCACGAACGATAGGCGTCCGAGTAACGCGTGGACCTGATCATGACGCCTGAACAGGCGAAAGCCGGTTGTGCGTAGCGGCCGCATGAGTCAGGGGTGGCCGCATAGTTGGCGCTGACCTGTGCGCTGATCTTCGCGCCGTATTCATCATTGTTTGCGTAAAGATGCCCGGTAAATCCGGTTGCCATCAGGCACATCATGGTGAAAGAAAGTTTGAGTGGTGACGTCATGGGCATGTTCCAGTTCAATAATAGTAGGCGCGTTATTTTCCCGATTGATTGTGATAGGGCGCGCGTGAGCATCGTGCAGCAAACGAGCTGAGGTAAAGTTGTTGATGCGTTTAGCTGCGGGTTGGATGCTAACGTCTTTGATTGTGTCGTTAGTAAAAATTGCACTTCTGAATGTTTAAGGTAGTGCGGTCGGTTAGTGGTGTTGATTGTTTTTGAACGTGCGCTTGAGTGTTAACGCTATTGTTAAAGAAGTGTCGTCGGATATGAGGTTTAAGATGATCAACTCGGTTGAAGTGCAGTGCTACAGGTCCTGTCAGAAACAAAAAATGCCTGGCCCCGTTGAGGGTCAGGCATTGTGCTGTTTGCTATCGGTAAAGGTGTCGCTCAACAGCGGTGCATGGCCCTTGAGTGTCCGGTTTCAGGACAGGAACCCCCCATCTACATTCAACGAAACCCCGGTCGTGTAACTCGACGCATCACTCGCCAAATACAACACCGCACCGGCCATTTCACTCGGGGCGGCCACACGCTTGAGCGGAATCTGTTGCAAGGCGACATTCAGAATCGCGTCGTTTTTCACCAGTGCCGAGGCAAACCTGGTGTCGGTCAGCCCTGGCAGCAGGGCGTTGCAACGAATGCCGAACTGCGCGCACTCCTTGGCAAATACCTTGGTCATGTTGATCACCGCTGCTTTTGTCACCGAGTAGATGCCCTGGAACACGCCCGGCGAGACACCGTTGATCGAGGCAACGTTGATGATGCTGCCACCGCCGTGTTCGCGCATCAGTTTGCCGGCTTCTACCGACATGAAGAAATACCCGCGAATGTTGACGTCGACGGTTTTCTGGAAGGCGCTGAGGTCGGTGTCCAGTACGTTGCAGAACTGCGGGTTGGTGGCGGCGTTGTTGACCAGGATGTCCAGGCGCCCGAATTGTTCGCGAATGCCGGCGAAGACCTGGCTGATCTGTTCCATTTCACCGATGTGACAGGCAACGGCGGTGGCTTTGCCGCCGTCGGCAATGATCGCGTCGGCCACGTGCTGGCAGCCTTCGAGTTTGCGGCTTGAGACGATCACATGGGCGCCTTGTTGGGCCAGCAGCCTGGCGATGGCTTCACCAATGCCACGGCTGGCGCCGGAGACGAACGCGATCTTGCCGTCGAGGTCGAACAACTGAGTCTTGGACATGGTTTTTTCCTTGTGATGGGCGTGGCGCCAGGCACGATCAGAGGCTGGATTTCTGGATGACTTGCAGGCTCATGTGTTCCAGCAGTTTGTTCATGTGAATGAACTGAGCGAAGCGTTTGTCCTGGGTCTGGCCATGGAAGAAACGGTAGTAGATCTGCTGCACGATACCGGCCAGGCGGAACAGCCCGTAGGTGTAGTAGAAGTCGAAATTGTCGATCGGGATGCCCGAGCGTTCAGCGTAGTAGTCAACGAATTCGCGGCGGGTCAGCATGCCGGGGGCGTGGCTGGGTTGGCGGCGCATCAGTTGCACTGGCGCCGGGTCGCCGGCTTCGATCCAGTAGGCGAGGGTGTTGCCCAGGTCCATCAACGGGTCGCCCAGGGTGGTCAGCTCCCAATCCAGCACGCCGATGATCTGCATCGGGTTGTTCGGGTCGAGGATCACGTTGTCGAAGCGGTAGTCGTTGTGAACGATGCTCGACGTCGGGTGGTCGGCCGGCATTTTGTCGTTGAGCCAGGCCTTGACCGCTTCCCAGCTCGGCGCGTCGGGGGTCAGGGCTTTTTCGTAGCGCTCGCTCCAGCCTTTGATCTGCCGGGCGACGTAACCTTCGGGTTTGCCCAGATCGCCAAGACCACAGGCCTTGTAGTCGACGCGGTGCAGTTCAACTAACTTGTCGATGAAGCTCTTGCACAGGGTCTGGGTTTTATCGGCATCAAGGCCCAGCTCGGGTGGTAGTTCGGAACGCAGGATGATTCCGTTGACCCGCTCCATCACATAGAACTCGGCGCCGATTACCGACTCGTCGGTGCAGTGCACGTAGGCTTTGGGGCAATACGCAAAGCCGTCCTTGAGCTGATTGAGGATGCGAAATTCGCGGCCCATGTCATGGGCGGACTTGGCCTTGTGGCCGAACGGCGGCCGACGCAGCACGAACTCCTGCTCCGGGTATTCCAGCAGGTAGGTCAGGTTCGACGCGCCCCCCGGGAACTGGCTGATCTGCGGCGTGCCACGCAAACCCGGGATATGTGCCTTGAGGTATGGATCGATCAGGCTGGCATCGAGTTCTTCGCCCGCACGGATACGGGTGGACTGGTCAGTAAGCGCCATGCTTATCCCTTCTGCTTATTTTGGAGGCCAGACATCATTGACTAATCTAATGGCGCGCCCGAAGAGCCACAAGCGCGACAAGGCCTTATAGGTTAGCGTGTTGCCGGATAATCAGCGTTCCTGATGTGCAGTCGTCCCTTACCGGGGTGCCCCTAGGGTCTGGATTTGGTGGGCGGGGGCAGGGCAACAGGTGTCAACACGGGGCGCCCGACAAAGAACGCCTGCAGGTTTTTACCCACCAGCTCCACGGTTGCCTGGGTGGCTTCTGGCGATAACCCGGCGACGTGGGGCGTAAGGATCACGTTGCTCAATGCCTTGAGTGCGTCGGGGACGTGAGGTTCTGCGTCGAATACGTCCAGGGCGGCGCCGGCAATCCGCCGCTGCTCCAGGACGGTAATCAGGTCGGCGGTGACCACGACACTGGCCCGGGCAATATTGACGAGGAAACCATTGGGGCCCAGTGCGTCGAGCACCTGTTTGTTGATCAGGTGGCGGGTACCGATGCCGCCGGGGGTGGCGATGATCAGGAAGTCAGAGGCCCGCGCCAGCTCCGTCGGGGTTGAGCAGTAGTGGTAGGGCACGTCGTTGCGATGCTGGCGATTGTGGTAGCTGACGCTCATGTTGAAGCCTTGGGTCGCCCGTTGAGCAATGGCCATGCCGACGGCGCCGAGCCCCAGGATTCCCAGGTGTTTGCCGGCCAGGGACGGGCGCATGATTTTCGGCCACTCGCCACGGCGTACCGCCGCGTCGGCCCGAGGGATATCGCGCACCAGTGCCAGCAGCAAGGCCATCGCGTGGTCGGCCACTGACGAGGCGTTGACCCCGGCGCCGTTGGTTACGGTGATCCCACGGTTGCTGGCAGCCTGCAGGTCGACATGTTCGAAACCGGCACCGATCACGCAGATGATCTGTAACTGTGGCAGCGCGGCGATCTCTTCGGCGTACAGGCCCAACGGGCCGCGTGTGAGCACGGCCTTGATTTGCCCCCCATGAGTGGCAATCGCCTGGGCGCGCTCGCTGGGTGTTGGCGCGAGAATCAGATGAAAGCCCTGATGCTCAAGAATCGGCAGGTAGTCATTGATGGTTTCAACCAGTACCAGAACGGTTGCAGGCATGCTGGGCTCCTGAGGGATGATCAAACGAAAAAGTGTGCCAGTGCGGCGTCAATGGCGAGGCTCAAGCCCAGGCATTGGCGCCGTGTTTGGCAAGGATGTGCACTGCGCGACTGTGTGTCGGTCAGAACGCCACCTGCGCGGTGTCCAGCCGTTTGACCAGCGTGGCGCCAAGGGTTGCATTGTGATGCTCAATAATCATTTTGGCCGATAACTGCGGGGTGTCCATGCAGGTATGGGCGTCGGCCACCAGGGTCACGTCAAAGCCCGATTCCACTGCGACCCGACAGGTGGTGTCGATGCAGAACTGGGTTTTCATGCCGACGATCACCAGGTCCTTGATGCCCGCGTCGTTGAGCTGTCGTGCCAGCCCGGTTCCAAAAAAGCTGCTGGGCCTGGTTTTGTCGAGCAGGGTGTCGAGCGCCGGGTCCAGTTCAAGGGCGGGCAGCAACTGCCAGAACGCACTGCCGGCCGCGATGGGCGAACCGGCCGGGCCGGTATGGCGAACGGCAAAGATCGGTGCCGAGGCTGAGCGGGCTTTTCGGATCAGTTGCTGGATTTTGCCCAGTACCCGTTCGCCCTCATAGGGTTTTTCCGGGCCGTTGAAGAGCCCGACCTGCATGTCGACGATCAACAGGGCAGAGGAGCTGGAAGCAGGGAGTGCCATGGTTTTTCTCCTTGAAAGGCCAAAAGCAAGGCCAAAAAAAGGCCCCGTCCATTGCTGGCGGGGCCTTGCGGTTACTGCGCTGGGTTCATATCAGCCAGCCACCACTCGACCCGCCAAGGGCGGTCGTGGTGGTGCGGGTGAGGTTCAGCGTCAAAATGTTCATGGGCCGATCATGCTGTGGCTGCAAAGGGCCTGTCAATGTCGTTGTTGCTGGATATTTCCGGCGTGGTGATTACCGGTTACGCATCTTGCTTTTCTTGAATGTTTTTTGGATCGATGGCCCGGTTTTCGCGGGCTGTGCGTCAAAAAGCCATCTCACATGAACTGATCCGCATAACCACTCCTCAGCTAAGTCTTTGCTTCTGTTGATTAATCCCGGACAATCGCGCCCCTGTTACGGCCGGGGCGCTGCCTGTCAGCCTTTTCTGACTCGTCCCGACTGTGTGGCAAATGACCGGAATGCGGAGATCCGACCGGATGAATGATCAGGCCAATAGCGTTGATGAACGCTTTGAAGCGGCGGCACCAGCTAGCCTTGCAAGCTGGAATCGCCATGACACCACCTGGATGCTGGGCCTGTTTGGCACGGCGATTGGTGCGGGTACCCTGTTTTTGCCGATCAACGCAGGCCTGGGCGGTTTCTGGCCGCTGCTGATTCTGGCGGTGTTGGCATTCCCGATGACGTTCTATGCACACCGTGGCCTGACCCGCTTTGTGCTTTCCGGCCGTGAAGGCGCGGACATCACGGAAGTGGTCGAGCAGCATTTCGGGATCAAGGCCGGTGCCCTGATCACCTTGCTGTACTTTTTCGCGATCTTCCCGATCCTGCTGATTTACAGCGTGGCCCTGACTAACACCGTGGGCAGCTTCCTTGAACACCAGTTGCACATCATGCCGCCACCGCGGGCGATCCTGTCGTTCGTGCTGATCCTCGGCCTGCTGGGCGTGGTGCGTTGTGGCGAGCAGGTGATCGTCAAGGCCATGAGCCTGATGGTGTACCCGTTCATCGTTGCGCTGCTGTTTCTGGCGGTGTTCCTGATTCCGCACTGGAATGGCGGCATCCTCACCACGGCAAGCACGCTGCCTGAGCCTTCGGCGCTGATGCATACGCTGTGGCTGGCGATTCCGGTGATGGTGTTCTCGTTCAACCACTCGCCGATCATCTCGGCGTTCGCGGTGGACCAGAAGCGTCGTTATGGTGTTCATGCCCAAGAGCGCAGCTCGCAGATCCTGTCCCGCGCCCACCTGCTGATGGTGGTCATGGTGCTGTTCTTCGTGTTCAGCTGCGTGCTGACCCTGTCGCCGGCCCAACTGGCTGAAGCGAAGGCGCAGAACCTGTCGATTCTGTCGTACCTGGCCAACCACTTCAGCAACCCGACGATCGCCTTCGCGGCACCGTTGATTGCATTCGTGGCCATCTCCAAGTCGTTCCTGGGGCACTACATCGGTGCCAGCGAAGGCCTCAAGGGCTTGATCGTCAAGAGCGGCAAGCGTCCGGCACCCAAGACGCTGGACCGCATGACTGCAGCCTTCATGCTGGTAGTGTGCTGGATCGTCGCCACGCTGAACCCGAGCATCCTGGGCATGATCGAAACCCTGGGCGGGCCGATCATCGCGGCCATCCTGTTCCTGATGCCGATGTATGCGATCCGCAAGGTTCCAGCCATGGCGCGTTATCGCGGCCAGGCCTCCAACGTCTTCGTGACACTGGTGGGCCTGGTAGCGATTTCGGCGTTGATCTACTCGCTGACAGCCTAAGCCTGCGCTCGCTCAGCCTGGTGCGCCAGCGCTGAGCCGGACCGCAGGAATGCCTGATTGAGCGAAGTAACGGCCGCTGACTGCGCATGAAGCGCGGCGCGGCCGTTTTTTTGGTAGGCAGGAAAGCTCAGCGCCACCACGTCATCGCGGTTTACCCGCTGTGGCTGGCCGAGTCGACGCAGTTGCACGCCATGGTGCAGGAAGTAGCGTTCCAGCGAAGGGGTGGTGACTGCCACGACCTCGGTTGCTCCCAGCGACCAGGCGCTGTGCAGGCTGTTCCAGAACACCCGCATGGGCAGTTTTCCGTTCTCAAGTGCGCTGGCGGCAAACCGCGAGACCTCCCAGGTATCGCTACGCCGGGGGATGGCCTGATCGCACAAAAAACCAAACACGTCGGACAGCAGGTACGGTTGAGTGGTCGGTAACAGGCGGGCGCAGCCGTGGACATGCTGGTCGCGGTCCAGAGCGATGATGTAGCGTGTATCGGCATGGTCGAACTGGTCGAACTCACGGTCCGGCAATGGGCTGCTGGTGTTCAATTCCCAGCCCAGTTGCTTGATAAAAACGTTGTGCCGGTAACGGCCGAGGTCGTCATGCAACGCAGGCGTGAGCTCCTGACGATGCCGTGATATCACGGTAATCATGGGTCGATATCCTTATCGTTTGGGTGTGGCGCTAGATCAAGCCCAGCGCGGCGCCATAGGCTGCTGCGAGGGTTTTATTGGCAGCGCCGAATTTTTTCTGAATGATCTTCAAGTGAAAGTTCACGGTGTTCACCGAGATACCGAGGATCAGCGCAATTTCCCCCGAACTTTTACCGTCGGCGGTCCATTGCAGTATTTCCCGCTCGCGCAGGCTTAGCTCGATGAGTTCCGACGTCGTCTGTTGATGGCCGATGTCGGCCAGGCGGGAGTTCAGTATTTCGATGATGCAGTGCAGGCGCAGGCGTATGTACTCGCACTCTGCCGCCCCGATGGGGGTGTAGGTGCGAGCCAGTGACAGTACGCTCAAGGTGTTGTTGGGTGAGCGCATCGGTAAAGTCACCCCGATTCGCAGCCCCCAGTCTTGCGCCTCGCGCCATAAACTCGGGCTGTTCTCGAACAGCGCATCGTCCCAGCGCATCATTTGGGTCGAGCGCAGCCCGTTCACGATCGACGGATCGATTGCCGCGTAGTTGTGCTGGTGATAATGCTCCAGCCAATGCTTGGGGTATGAGCCGCAGATGTCGGTTTTCGGGCGGGTGAAGGGGACCGAATGGCGTACACCGTAAGCATAATAATCAAAACCCAGCCGCTGAACTTCTTGTTCCAGAAGCGCAAAAATCTGTGGGGCTTCGTCTCGCTTGAGCATCTCCAAGCGCAGGTCATTCCACCAGTGCATGAAGCCTGATTCTTTTTCCATGATCGTCGTCCTGCTGCCGTGCTTCCGTGCACAGGAGGAAATCTAGTTCACGACGACCGTCTGTCAATTGTTCAAGGCATCAAAATTTAAATAGTAAGCGCTCTAGCGTGGGCCTCTTCATGACGCCGTCTGCAGTAGGCGTGGTTTTGTTGGGGGGCGGCAGCGTTCGATGATGCTGGCTGCATGCTCGCAGGCCAGCATGGCGGGCGTTGAAAGTTGTCGAGTGCGGGCGCAGGCCGCCACCATGCGAGCGTCCTCCAGCAGGTCGATCAAGGCGTCACGCAGGCGGGCTTCGTCCAGTGGCAAGGTCAGTTTGATGCCGCACCCCATGCGTACCAGCCGTTCGGCATTGTCGAACTGATCATGGGCGGTCGGCATGACGACTTGTCCGACACCGGCGGCCAGCGCCAGGCTCATGATTCCGATTGCGCCCGAATGCACCAGGCCCGCCGTGTGCGGCAACAGGGCCGTCATGGGCGCGTGCTCGCGCTGTAACACGCTCAAGGGCAGGCGTTTGAGGGGCGTGCGCTGCTCGCCGAGGAAAATCCCCCGCGCCCCGAGTTTTTGCAGGACGGACAGGGCCATGGGGTAGAAGTGCTCGTCGAAGTGCCGGGCCGAACCCGGTGCGAAAACAATCGGTGGCTGACCTGCGCGAAGAAAGGCCTGTAGTTCGTCGTCAAGGGTCTCGTCGGTATGCTCGGACTGCGGGAAACCGGCCATGTGCAGCGGCTGCGGCCAGTCTTGCTGGACCGGGGCGAACCACTCGGGAAACAGGCAGATGACACCGTCAGGCGCGTGCATCCACTGACTGAACACCTGCTTCACTGTGCCCTGCAAACCTTTTTTGTGACGCAGGGCATTGATCTGTGGCGCACATGTGCGATCCAGCCTGATGTACTCAATCACGCGGCAGAGCATTTTGCGCAAGGCCAGCGGAATGCCCTGCGCAACCTTGAACCTGGGGTGTACTGGCGGCAGGTGAGCGGAGATCAGCGTGAAGGGCGATACCTGCACCGAAAGGTAAGGCATGCCGAATTTTTCCTGGGCGACCCGCGCGCCCAGCGCCCATAACGAACCCACGACGACGATGTCATCGTGTCGCCGGGCAGCAATGTACTCATAGACTGGTTCAAGCATGCCCGAGAGGGCTTTCCACCGTGTGGCGAACGAGGTCCTGGAATCCTGGATTTTCGAGTGGTTCGTGGCCGTGTTACCGGTCGTTTCGTCGCAGATCGCGACAAACTCCAGGCCGTTGTTTTCAATCATCGAGGCAAATGCCGGCAGGCTGCACACCGTCACAGGGTGCCCACGGCGCACCAGTGCATTAGCCAGGCTGATGAAGGGGGGGACGTCCCCCTCTGAACCGATGGCGATCATGATAATGCGCATAACTCCTCCTTGAGTTGCAGCGCCGGATCGATGTGCAAGCGTGTCTGCGGGTCGCGTGCAGCAGGAGGAATTCTTATCCGCAGGCCGGGTCAGGACAACTACCTGATCTGGTAGCCGTGCGCGTGTACGGGGGCAAACTCTGCCGTTGGTCGGCGATGGGCGGATTAGACGCTACACTCCCTCACCGACCTGAAAAGGCCCGACTGGAGACCCTACATGGCTCGCGAACACTCGCCACAGACCCTTGCGCCTCATGGGGAGGCCTGCCTGTCAGCGGGCCGGGGAGGTCCGATTGCCGGCTGAGCCTTCCAGCGTCCGTGATCGGCCGAACCGTTGGCAGGACCTGTTGGCAGGGTTGTCGATTGCCGGTTTACTGCTGCCCGAAGCGGTCGCTTACTCGAGTATTGCCGCGTTGGCGCCCCAGGCGGGCGTCATTGCGTTGTTCGCCGGGTTGTTGTGCTATGGACTGCTGGGTACCAGCCGGTTTGCCATTGTCTCGGCGACCTCGTCTTCGGCGGCAGTGCTGGCGGCGGCCAGCATGACGCTGTCAGGTGGTGATCCGGCGCTGCGCTCCACGCTGGCTTTCGGCCTGGTGTTGGTCACCGGCGGGTTCTTTTTACTGGCTGGGTTGTTCCGGCTCGGCAGCGTCACGTCCTTTATTGCCAAACCGGTGCTGCGTGGGTTTGCCTTTGGCCTGGCGCTGACAATCATCCTCAAGCAGTTCGCCAGTGTGGTCGGTGTGCACGTGAGTGACGCTAACCTGATCCGCTTTTTGCCTCAGTTACTGGAACAGTTGCCCCAGTGGAACTGGGCGGGCGCGGGTGTCGCGGCGGTGGCGCTGATGTTGTTGTGGCTCTTCGCACGGTTCCGGCGTTGGCCCGGTGGATTGCTGGTGGTAATGATCGGTATCGCGGCGGGTCAATGGCTGAATCTGCCGGATCATGGCGTTCCGCTGATAGGTGTGATCGATCTCAGCCTGGAGGTGCCACGGCTGCCGGTGCTGCCCTTTGCCGATTGGTTGCGCCTGGGGGAGTTGGGGTTTGCCATGGTGATGATTCTTTACGCAGAGTCCTACGGCTCAATCAGCGCCTTCGCACTCAAGCATGGTGACCGAGTGACTTCCAACCGGGACTTGCTGGCCCTTGGCGCGGCCAATCTGCTGTCCGGGCTGTTCCATGGCATGCCGGCCGGGGCGGGGTACTCCGCGACGTCCGCCAATGAAGCGGCGGGCGCGACCTCACGCTTGGCCGGTGGGCTGGCGGCGCTGGTGGTGTTGCTGATTGTGCTGACAGTATTGCCCTACATCGCCTTGACCCCGGAGCCGGTGCTGGCGGCGATTGTCATGCATGCGCTGGGCCGTGGCCTGAGCTTGCAGCCGTTGGGTCGTTACTTTATCTGGCGCCGTGATCGCCTGCTGGTGATCTGCGCCGTGGCAGCAGTGCTGGTGCTCGGGGTGCTGGACGGTCTGTTGCTGGCGGTGGCGATCAGTGTGTTGCTGATGCTCAAGCAGATGTCGGCGGCGGATATCCAGATCCTCGGGCAGATCGGCGGCGGACACGACTTTGTCGACCTGCAGCGCCATCCATTGGCCAAACCGGTGCCGGGCGTGCTGATTGTCCGGCCGAGCGAGGCGCTGTTCTTCGCCAACGCCGAGCGGATTCTGGGGGCGGCATTACGGCTGGTCCGACATAGCGAGGTGCCGATTCATACGGTAATTCTCAGCCTGGAAGAGTCGCCGGACCTGGACGGTACCAGTATCGAAGCGCTGGAGGAGTTCTTCCTTCGTGTGCACCTTGAAGGCAAGCGCCTAGTGCTGGCTCGCCTCAAGCATGAAGCACTGAGCGTGCTGGCCGCATTGCCGGAGGTCGAGCGGTCGCAGGTCAGCCTCAGCGGTCTGAGTGTGGACGGTGCGGTACAAAAGGCGGAACGCCAGGCATAAAAAAACGCCGCTCATCGTGCGATGGGCGGCGTTTTTTATAGCGCTGTAACGTTAGGCTTGAACGACCGGAATGTTGGCGTTCGCTGCAGCTTCACGGAACTCGGCGATCTGGTCGAAACTCAGGTAGCGATACACATCGCTGGCCATGGTGTCGATTTCCTTCGCGTAAACCATGTACTCCTCGACGGTCGGCAGGCGACCCAGGATGGACGCCACCGACGCCAACTCGGCCGAAGCCAGGTAAACGTTGGCACCATCGCCCAGACGGTTCGGGAAGTTACGGGTCGAGGTGGAGACTACGGTGGAGTTCGGTTCTACGCGTGCCTGGTTACCCATGCACAGCGAGCAGCCCGGCATTTCCATGCGTGCGCCAGCCTTGCCGTAGATGCCGTAGTAGCCTTCTTCGGTCAGTTGGTGAGCGTCCATCTTGGTCGGTGGCGACAGCCACAGACGGGTTGGCAGCTGTCCCTTGACCTGATCCAGCAGTTTACCGGCAGCGCGGAAGTGACCGATGTTGGTCATGCACGAACCGATGAACACTTCGTCGATCTTCTCGCCAGCAACGCTGGACAGCAGACGGGCGTCGTCCGGATCGTTCGGCGCGCAGAGCACAGGCTCCTTGATGTCGGCCAGGTCGATTTCGATGGTTTCAGCGTATTCGGCGTCAGCATCGGCAACCATCAGCTCAGGGTTGGCGATCCAGGCTTCCATCGCTTGAGCACGACGTTCCAGGGTACGCGCATCGCCGTAGCCTTCGCCGATCATCCAGCGCAGCAGGGTGATGTTGGAGCTCAGGTACTCGGTGATCGACTCTTTCGACAGCTTGATGGTGCAACCGGCAGCGGAGCGCTCGGCCGAGGCGTCGGACAGCTCGAAAGCCTGTTCGATGCTCAGGTTGTCCAGGCCTTCGATTTCCAGGATGCGGCCGGAGAAGGCGTTCTTCTTGCCTTTCTTCTCTACGGTCAGCAGGCCAGCCTGGATCGCGTAGTAAGGAATGGCGTGAACCAGGTCACGCAGGGTGACGCCCGGTTGCATTTTGCCTTTGAAGCGCACCAGGATCGATTCCGGCATGTCCAGTGGCATCACGCCAGTGGCTGCGGCGAACGCGACCAGGCCGGAGCCGGCCGGGAACGAGATGCCCATCGGGAAGCGGGTGTGCGAGTCACCACCGGTGCCGACGGTGTCCGGCAGCAGCATGCGGTTCAGCCAGCTGTGAATGATGCCGTCGCCCGGACGCAGGGAAACGCCGCCGCGGGTCATGATGAAGTCGGGCAGGGTGTGGTGAGTGGTGACGTCGATCGGCTTCGGATAAGCAGCGGTGTGGCAGAAGGACTGCATTACCAGGTCGGTCGAGAAGCCCAGGCATGCCAGGTCTTTCAGTTCGTCACGGGTCATCGGGCCAGTGGTGTCCTGGGAGCCGACGGTGGTCATTTTCGGCTCGCAGTACGTACCTGGGCGAACGCCTTTGCCTTCTGGCAGGCCACAAGCCTTGCCGACCATTTTCTGTGCCAGGGTGAAGCCCTTGCCGGTGTCGACAGGTGCTTCAGGCAGTTTGAACAGGTCGGTAGGGCCCAGGCCCAATTCGGCACGGGCCTTGTCGGTCAGGCCGCGGCCGATGATCAGCGGGATACGGCCGCCAGCACGAACTTCGTCCAACAGCACCGGGGTCTTCATTTCGAAGGTGGTCAGGACTTCGTCAGTGCCGTGTTTGCAGACTTTGCCAGCATGCGGGTACAGGTCGATCACGTCGCCCATGTGCATGTTGGTGACGTCGAATTCGATTGGCAGTGCGCCAGCATCTTCCATGGTGTTGTAGAAGATCGGAGCGATTTTGCTGCCGAAGCAGAAACCGCCGGAGCGCTTGTTCGGTACGTAAGGAACGTCGTCGCCGAAGAACCACAGCACCGAGTTGGTGGCCGATTTACGCGACGAACCGGTACCGACCACGTCACCGACGTAGGCGATCGGGAAGCCGTCGTTGCGCATCTGCTCGATTTGTTTCATCGGGCCGATGGAGCCTTGTACGTCAGGAACGATGCCGTCACGGGCCATTTTCAGCATGGCCAGGGCGTGCAGCGGGATGTCCGGGCGGGACCAGGCATCAGGCGCAGGGGAGAGGTCGTCGGTGTTGGTTTCGCCGGTGACCTTGAACACGCGCAGGCTGATCTTGTCGGCCAGGGTCGGACGGTTCTTGAACCATTCGCCGTCAGCCCAGGATTGCAGTACGCCTTGGGCGTGAGCATTGCCGTTCTTGGCTTTTTCCGCAACGTCGTGGAAAGCATCGAACATCAGCAGGGTGTGCTTGAGTTCTTTGGCGGCTACTGGTGCCAGTTCGGCGTCGTCCAGCAGATTAACCAGAGTCACGATGTTATAGCCGCCCTGCATGGTGCCGAGCAGTTCAACAGCGCGTTTCTTGTCGATCAGAGGGGATTTTGCTTCGCCTTTGGCGAGGGCAGACAGGAAGCCGGCCTTTACATAGGCTGCTTCGTCCACGCCAGGTGGAACGCGATTGGTGATCAGGTCCAGCAGAACAGCTTCTTCGCCTGCCGGGGGATTCTTCAGCAGCTCGACCAGGCCTGCAGTTTGTTCGGCGTTAAGCGGCTGGGGAACGATACCCAGTGCTGCACGCTCTTCGATATGTTTGCGGTAGGCTTCAAGCACAGTTATTACCCTCATCAGTGGTCCCAAATGGGTGTCCGGGACGCTCATCCAGAAACTCACGGCGCTCAGCGCTTGGGGGCTTTTTGAGCCGCAAAGCCTGAGTTGCCGGAATTCCTCACAGAAGCTGCTTTCAAAGTTTTACGCCTGCAGAACGGAGCTGATGAGGGTTGGCGCTGAGTTTTCCCCGCTGGAAAGACTCCTCGCCAACACCGCTCTGAAGGAACGACTGTGCTCGTGACGCTTTGAAAACAGCTTCTAACGGACATTGGCGCCTTAAAAGGCTGGCTGATTCTACGGCAAAAAAAATCTAAAGGTAAGTTGGCCCCTGAAGTTTGAGGGGTGATCAATGTTAGACAAAGGGCTAACATGCCGACCTGTTTTGCTTTCTCGCGTTTTGCCTACCTATGCCCAATCAGACCATCAAGACTCCCTGCATCGGCCTCTGCTCCACTGTTTACGGTGATCTGGTGTGCCGTGGCTGCAAGCGCTTCCACCATGAAGTGATTCACTGGAACGGTTACAACGAGGAAGAAAAGCGCGCGGTGTGGCTGCGTCTTGAGCAGTTGCTGGTGCAGGTAATGGCCGGGAAACTGGAAATTTTCGATCCCGCACGGCTGCGCCTGCAACTGGAACAACGAAAAATCCGCTTCGTGCCCCATCAATCGCCCTACTGCTGGGCGTATCAACTGATCGCCCGCGGTGCGCGGGTGATCAACCAGTTGGAGGCTTACGGCATGGTGTTGTTGCCGGAGTTTCGCGATTGGAACCTGCCCGAGTTGCGCGACGCCATTGATCGGGAATTCTTCCTGCTGTCCGAAGCGCATTACCAGCGCTACATCGCGCCGGGGTTCCTCAAGGATGCGTTTGGCGACTAGATGCGAAACCTGTGGCGAGGACGCTTGCTCCCGCTCGGCTGCGTAGCAGTCGCAAATCGGCCAACGAGTGTTATTTGATACACCGCGCCAGCCGATTCAGGGTCGCCTCGCAACCTAACGGGAGCAAGCTCCCTCGCCACACATGCGGGGTGCATCTCAATGCTGGGTCGCCAACTCCCCCAGGTGATCCATCATTTCCTGGGGCTTGAGCACCAGCACGTCGCTTTCCAGTGAGTCGAGTACCACCTCGGCGGTGTTGCCGATCAGCGCGCCCGAGAACCCGGTGCGTGCCACGGTGCCGATGACCGTCACGGCGGCCTGCAATTTATGCGCAATGTGGGGAATCAGCACGTCCGCCGGACCTTCTTCGATGTGCAGGTGGTCGTCGTCGATGTCGAATTCAGCCTGGAACGCTTTGCACTGCTCGCGGTAGCGGGCTTCGATGGTTTCCTTGAGCTGGAATACCGGGTCGGCTGCCGAGAGCATCGGCGAGGGATGTGCACTGATCACATGCAGGTGAGCCTTGGCCAGGTGCGCGATGTCGAAGCCGTGATCGACAATGGTGGCGTGCAACACGCGGTGTTCCGGGTCGCTGTTACCCACATCAATGGCGGCAAGAATGGTCCCGCCAGCCCACGGCGTGGCGGTTTTCACCAGCAGCACCGGGCTCGGGCACTGGCGCAACAGCTTCCAGTCAGCCGGGGTCAGCAGGGCTTTTTTCAGCGGGTTATCGGGGAAGTGCTGTTTGATCACCAGCCCGCAGCCTTCGGCTTGCTGCACCTCGATAATGGTTTCGTGCAGGCTTTCGTTCCACGCCTGTTCGGTGGTGACGCTATGGCCTTCCTCCTGGAGGCTGGCCTTGAGTACGCTCAACAGCGCCGAATGATCATGTTTCTTGTCGCAGACCAGCAAATGCAGGTGTGCCTGGGTCACCCCGGCGATCAGCTTGGCGCGTTTGAGGGCGAGGCTTTCGGCCGGCGTAGGCTCGATGACCACCAGGATACTGCGGATAGCTTGCATGATCGGGATCTCCGATGAATGAAAAGACGCTGCGTTGCACAACTATAGTTGCTGCTCGTGAACACGGGTCTTGATGCATATCAAGTGCGGTGGCTGGTGGTCTGCCGGCAGGCCGGTATAATCGGCGGCCTTCGCTGTGAACCCTTTTCTCGTGAGCCTCATGTTACTGATCCCTGAAATCATCGCTGTCCTGTTGTGTGGTGCTGCCCAATGATCCTTCCTGAAATCCATGAATTTCTCGGCTGCCGCACGCCGCAGGGGTGGGTCGAGGCCGCGCTGGCGGATCAGGAAACCTTGCTGATCGACCACAAGAACTGCGAGTTCAAGGCGGCCAGCACGGCGCTGAGCCTGATTGCCAAGTATCACTCCCATGTTGACCTGATCAACCTGATGTCGCGTCTGGCCCGGGAAGAACTGGTGCATCACGAGCAAGTCATGCGCTTGATGAAAAAACGCAAGATCGAACTGCGGCAACTGTCCGCCGGGCGCTACGCCTCGGGCCTGCGCAAAGTGGTGCGTAGCCATGAACCGGTGAAACTGGTGGACACCCTGGTGGTCGGTGCGTTTATCGAGGCGCGCAGTTGCGAGCGCTTCGAAGCGCTGGTGCCGCATCTGGACGAGGAACTGGGCAAGTTCTACTTCGGCCTGTTGAAAAGCGAGGCCCGGCACTTTCAGGGCTACCTGAAGCTGGCCTATCAGTATGGTGACGCCAAGGACATCGCCCAGGTGATCGAAAGAGTCCGCGCGACGGAGCAGGAACTCATCGAGTCGCCGGATGTGGAGTTCCGTTTCCACAGCGGTGTGCCGACCGTTCAGGCAACAGGCCTGTAAAAGAAAACCGGCCAATTGTTAAAAACTCTTAAGAACATGAAAGATCACTGAAAACCGGCCCTTGTGGCCGGTTTTTGCCGTGTGAGGTGGCCGTTGGGAGAGGGATTGGCGCCTATAATGCGCGCTTTCTCTCATCGGCTTACAGACTGGCATTTATGGATAATCAGGGGCTAGGCAAGGTATTGCTGGTTGAAGACGACGAAAGGCTTGCGACGCTGATCGCGCACTTTCTGTTGCAACATGGCTTTGAGGTCATGACCGTGCATCGGGGCGATCTGGCGCTGGCGGCGTTTCTCGATTTCAAACCGAAAATCGTCGTGCTCGACCTGATGCTGCCGGGCCAGAGCGGTTTGCACGTGTGCCGCGAGATTCGTAGCGTTTCGCAGGCGCCAATTGTCATCCTGACCGCCAAGGAAGACGACCTGGACCACATCCTGGGCCTGGAGTCCGGCGCCGATGATTATGTGATCAAACCGATCAAGCCACCGGTTTTGCTGGCTCGCCTGCGTGCCTTGCAGCGGCGACAGCTTCCTGAAACCACTGTGCGTGGCTCCCTGGCGTTCGGCAACCTGTCGATTGACCGCAGTTGTCGCGAAGTACGGTTGGCGGGCGAGGCCATCGAGCTGACGACCATGGAATTCGAATTGCTGTGGTTGCTGGCCAGTGCGGCGGGCAAGATTCTGTCGCGCGATGACATCCTCAATCGCATGCGCGGGATTGCCTTCGATGGCCTCAACCGCAGTGTCGACGTTTACATCAGCAAGTTGCGCGGCAAACTCAAGGACAACCCTCGGGAGCCGGTGTGCATCAAGACCATCTGGGGCAAGGGTTACTTGTTTAACCCGTTCGCCTGGGAGCTGTAAATGCTGCGTCTTTTCTGTGGGCTTTTTCTCGTTCTGGCGTTTGGCATGGTGGCGGCGCTTGAGGTGGTCGACCGCACGTTTAACCTGTTGCTCGACGGCACGCTGCAAACCTACAACCGCGATGCCATGAGAGGCCCGGCGTATTCGCTGGTGCAGCAACTTCGGCCCCTCGATGAGTCGGGCCGCGAGCAGCAGTTGCAGGCACTCAAGCCCCATTACGGCTTGCAGCTGCAACTGGTGCGGCGCGAAGAGCTGGCGCTGGATACGGGGGAAAAGGCTTTGCTTGATGAGGGGCATCTGGTGATCCGGGACAAGTACACGCAGTTCATCTCGGGCATCGACAACGGTCCGCAGTTGCTCAGCATCAAGCTCCCCGCAGAGCCCAACATGAACTCGTTCTACCTGATCGCGGCGTACACCATGCTCGGGGTGTTGCTGGGGATCGTGCTGTTCTTTTGGGTTCGCCCGCATTGGCGTGACCTGGAGAAGCTGCGACTGGCGGCGCAACGCTTCGGTGACAACGACCTGAGCTCACGTATCCAGCTCTCGAAGCGCTCGAACATTCGCGACCTGGCTGAACACTTCAATCAAATGGCCGCCCGTATCGAAGGCTTGATCGCCAATCAGCGCGAGCTGACCAATGCGGTTTCCCATGAGCTGCGTACGCCGATTACGCGATTGTCGTTTGAACTCGATCAGCTCAAACAGCTGTCCGACCCTCAAGCGAAACGTGAGCTGATCGCCGACATGTACGCCGACCTTGGCGAGCTGGAGGAAATGGTTTCGGAGCTGTTGACCTACGCCAGCCTTGAACGCCACGCCACGGTGGTCAATCGCGAAAACATTCAGGCCCAGAGCTGGCTCGACAGCGTTGTGGGCAGTGTCTCTCTGGAAGCCGAGGCGGCGGGGGTTGTGTTGTCGATCCGTGCCTGTGAGGTCGACTCGATCTGCATCGAACCGCGGTTCATGGCCAGGGCGGTGATCAACCTGCTGCGCAACGCCATTCGGTATGCGGACCAGCGTGTGGAAGTGTCGCTGGTGCTGGGTGAGCAGGGTTACGAAGTGCTGGTCAATGACGACGGGCCGGGAGTGCCGCTTGAAGGGCGCGAGAAAATCTTCGAACCGTTCGCTCGGCTGGACGCCAGCCGTGACCGCCGTACCGGTGGTTTCGGGCTGGGGCTGGCGCTGGTCAGGCGAGTCTCGCAAGGGCACGGTGGCAAGGTTGAAGTCGGCGATTCGCCTTGGGGCGGGGCATCGTTTCGCATGACCTGGGCGGCTGCCGATTGAGGCGGCTTTTACACTCGCCGCCTTATCCGTCGCCGCTACCGAAACATCAGAAGCTGTATTTCACTTGCCCGGCCAGTGACGTCTGCAGGCGCTGCTCGACAATCGGGCTGTCAGCCGCCTCCTTGCTCAGGTGCTGCACCGCCAGCACGGTGCTGAACTCTGTCTGGTCATTGATCGGCAAGGCCCAGGTCAGGTTGGCGCCACGGCTGACCAGCCCACCGTGGGTGTCATGGGCCCGGAACCGGCTTCGTGCTGCCTGGGCGTCGCTGACGCCATACCAGGTACGCATATAGTCCGCGTTGCCGAACTGACTGTTGAGGCTGCCTTCGAGGTTGCCATAATCGCCTTCGTACAGGCGCGTGCTGACGCTCAGTTCCAGGCGGCTGTACGCTGAATCGGTGTCGTGATTGTCGTTACTCTTTTTCAGTGCGTGTTCCACCGTCGCACCCAGCACCATCGCGCCGAGGGTGTAGTGGGCGCTGACACCCAGTTGCGCACGCGACTTGATCGAACCCATCCCCTTCAAATCGTCCGAGCCACCCAGTGTCGACTTGCGATCCTTGCGCGTTTCGCTGGGCCCGACGTAGGTGCTGAACGCCAGGTTGCCCCATTCGCTTTGCCAGCCCAGCCCTCTCGAGGTATCGAGGAACACGCCGTAGGGGCTGACAATCTCGCCGCCCAGCAACGGGGTGACGACACGTTCATCGCTGCCGCTGTAGCGCGGCACGCTGGCGGCGCCGCCCTTTACGCTGTAATGCCAGTCTTCGGCGTGCAGGTAGTCGGTCGTAGCCAACAAGCATAAAGAGGTGAGTGACAGGCAGAACGTTTTGGGGCTGATCAGGGTTTTCATGGAGGGTCAAAGACTCAGGTTGTTGTTGGGTGGGAGGAGGGGAGTCAAGGGGCACTGATGTCATTGATCTGGCGGCCATCTCGCGTGGTATGTGCTCGATGGCGCGTAGTCCCCTTTGTGGACTGTCGGCATGGCAGGTGGCTGACCGTTGCAGCCAAGGCTGCCGAGCAAAAGTCCGAGCATGGGGTACCCAGTCCAATGATGGATGCCGCCATGCTAGGGGAGTGGTTGCGGGCAATCTTTGAGAGCTTTGTCGCGAAACTGTCAAAGACTGTTAAAGGCCGGGGGATTCAAACTCGTCAGGGGTGGATAACTGATCGTCGAAGGTGCTTTCGATGGGCATCTCCAATGCCCGAGCCAGGCGCATAAAAAAATCCGATGCCGGTTCAGGCATCGGATTTTGTTTTTCTGCGGCCAAGGGGCAAGCAATCGTGGCGCCCCCTGGCTTGCTCGATGAGCCGTTCAGTCAGGGTTTCAAGGCGTAACACTGGTTGCGCAGGTCGCTGTCGCTGATACTCCCGCAGCTACCGCCCTTCTTGGCGTAGCACAGGTTGCGCTGGTCACTGTCGCTGATGCTGCCGCAACCACCATTGCCGGTTTCTGCATAGCAGGCATTGCGCAGGTCCGAGTCGCTGATAGAACCACAGCCACTGCCGCTCTTTTTGGCGTAGCAATAGTTGCGCTGGTCACTGTCGCTGATGCTGCCACAACCCCCATTGCCGGTTTCTGCATAGCAGGCATTGCGCAGGTCGGAGTCGCTGATAGAACCACAGCCACTGCCGCTCTTTTTGGCGTAGCAATAGTTGCGTTGGTCACTGTCGCTGATGCTGCCGCAACTGGCATAGGCATACCCGCTAAGCATCAACAACATCGCAATGATTACTCTCATCACACACTTCCATGATTTGCCAGGAAACAGCCTGACACTGCTTGATCCAAGGTGATTGGGCGCTGTAGCGCGCTATCAAATTGACATCAATTTGCAGAAAAGTTCCATGACAGAGGGTGAGGGTACGGGTACAGGACCCTGACCGGTTCATTTACTCACTGGAGCGCCTTCGGGTGCTTGATCCTGGCCAAAAGCGCCTCCGCTTCCAGCGGCCAGCGAGACCCGAGCAGAGGTTTGCAAGACCACTTATTCAGTCGGTTTTCTGCGCGCGCTCGCTCGTACGGACGTATTGAGATCTACGGCCGCTCGAATCAACGCTTTTAGCGCGGCCTCATCAATTTTGTCGCCTTCATGGAGATCAATCGCACGTCGAGTGTTGCCTTCGAGGCTGGCATTGAAGAGGCCTGAAGGGTCCTCCAGCGAGGCGCCCTTGGCGAAAGTCATCTTCACGGCGTGCTTGTAGGTTTCACCCGTGCAGATGATCCCGTCGTGTGACCACACAGGAACGCCTCTCCATTTCCATTCCTCGACGACTTCGGGGTCGGCCTGTTTGATGAGTGTCCGGGCCCGAGCGAGCATCTCGCCTCGCCAGTCACTCAGGTCCTTGATTCTCTCGTCGATCAACTGAGAAGCAATGCCTGCCGCTGCTTCTTCCTTTGCGCCGATCGGCTCATTGTTCATGGTGGTTGTTGCCTCCGTCATGAGGGTTATCGCTCGTTCACCATCTGAGACTGACCGCTGCTTCACGTCCTGAGGCGGTCAGTCAATCTTGCCCGTCGATGAGTGTAGAAGTGATGAGAGAGCCCGGACAGCGACGACCAACTTCTCGTCAGATAACCGGGCGGCCTCTTCATGGCGTGCGCATTAGCCCGCACAGGGTCTGGATGGCACCCGGCATGGACTCTGCTGAGGTGTTACCAAATCCCATTAGCAGACCGTGGCGCACGTTGGTTTGTGGGGGGCTATGAAGAGCCCGGGACCAACTTGTCGCGCGTGTGCTGCGAGTGCCAGAGCCTGTAAATTCAGCGAGTAGCGGTCTGGCTACCACCCTGGTTGATGCGCGGGGACGTGAAATGGCATGGATCACCTTTTTGGTAACGTTGACCAATATTACGCACTTGGCTTGGGCGGGCATTCCGGGGGCTGCTTGTGGGATTGATCGTGCATGTTTTGACCCATGCAAAGCGCTCGTGTTGAGCGCTTTTAAATCGTGTCTACTCTCAATATGGCCGCCATCACTCAGGCCAAAAAACTGCACGTATGGTCTGAGTGATTCAGTACTCAGTCCGTCGGAGCTCTATTAAATCACTCTGTACTTGTGTCCTCAGCCGTTGCTGCGCTAAGTCTGGATGCGTCGATCGCGCAAACCATGTCACGTATTACCCCTGTGATGGATTGTCTTGGAAAGGGCTTCCATTGAGCGATATTTGATTTTTTTACCACCGCTGTACCCATTGCAAATGGTTTGGAAAAATAAGTACGACTAATATTGGTCGACTCGTCTCGCTCGCAGTTTATTACCGTAGTAGCGCGTGAGCTGTAAATGGTTGGTTTTTGATCGTGTTCGCGCTAGGTGCCTAACTCAGTCTATCCCCGAAGGAAAGTTATGGGTCGATTGCAGTCACTACACCATAGATTTCAATCGACCCAAAGGTGATACAGAGGAGAGGGGGGACCAGCTAGCACTCCTTGGGTGCAGGTACGGGGAAGGTCGCTCGTCACAAAGTGTGTTGCTGGAGTTACTGGAAGGTTCCAGCGTGGCAACAGAAAAGAAATCCATCTTTAGTTGTTTTCGGCACCCCAGGTTGACGAAGTTTTTCCTTCTGGCTCAAGGAATGTCATAAATCCTCTACTACATGAACTACCACATCAAGAGAGTCGTCTTTCAGGACTCGAAAGAATTCATTCTGCGACCTGCTGACGAAGAAAACGGAGCCTGGCTGGGTTTCTGCGGGCATCGAAAAGCAAGGAGATAGTCGGGTTTTAATGCTCTCCGGATACATGAGGGAGAATTCATCGCTTTGTCTGCTGATCGAGCCGACCTCTCCGGTACAGATGATGTTTAACGATGTAAAGCGAGTCTTGCTTATATCGAGAGATAAGCGGGTTTTGGCCCCGGATCTACACTTGCGAATGGCGCGTGAGATAGCGTTGAAGTCTGTCGGGGTGCCATATAAGTGGGCTTCGGTCTTTTCTAATTTTAAGTACATACAACCTTCAGCTGGTTACTCTGCGGTGGATTACTGCTTTATATCCTCCACCAGTTTACCGATCACCAGATCAGACACGAGGGTAAAGGCGGTGCGCAGGGCTTCGGGATCAGTTGCGTACTGCTCCGGGGTATAGGCCGTGGTGTTAGTGTCATTGAATACCGAAATGGTTGCGAAATTGCGCCAGACTGAACTGCCATTGCGTTTCATGAAACCATTGGCGCCAATGACCGGGTAAAGCACGGTGCTGAAGTTCTTCAAACAAAGTCCCCACTGCAGGATCATGATTGTGACCTCGGCGTCCGCGTCCTCACCTTCAGCGACGACGGTGAACAAATGTTCTCGTGTCACCCGGTCTTCAAAGCTTTTGCGAACCAGCTTGCTCAAGTCGATGTCGTGGGTTTGCATATTCGTCAGGATTGCGCGAGAGATATCCATTGTCGCGACATCAGCCAATTTGCTTCCCGCTACTGAGCCTGCCCCGGTCAAGGCGCTTGTCCCGGTGCTCGAAACACCGGATGCCATTCCAGTAGCCGCTCCGGTACCGGCACCCAAGCCCGCCCCCCACGCCTGATTCATGCTCGTGTATTTGAAGTTGTCTACCGCCACATACACCGGAAGAACTTTTATGGTCTTGATCTGCTTGCGGTCTTCAACACTCAGACTCTTGGTTGCACACCCGGAAAGCAAAGCGAGCGCACACATTACCGTTATTAGCTTTTTCATCGGTGGGTAGGCCAACAGTTTAGATGAAGGGCATATCGCCCCCAGGCCAGTTTTCTTGAGCGCTGAAACTACCGCAGGTTTACGAAGACACTCTTGTCACATGGCTTGCCGATCTCCCATTTGTCTTACTCTTACTGGCCTTCCTCACGTTGTTGACGCCGCTGAGTCTCTACTTCGCAAACCTCTTCGCCCCGGCAACGCAAAGAATCACCGCAACAGTCACCCCAAGCATGCCGATGCTGACGGGTTCGTGAAGCAAGGTGGCCGCCAGCGCCAGGCCAAAGAATGGCTGTAGCAACTGAAGCTGGCCGACGGCGGCAATGCCTCCCTGGGCAAGGCCGCGATACCAGAATACAAAACCGATCAGCATGCTGAAGAGCGACACGTATGCCAGGCTGAACCAGGCAGGCGGGCTGATTCCTGCGAACGAAGAGGGTGCCAGGAACCCGCTCAGTGGCGCCACGATGGGCAGCGACAGCACCAATGCCCACGAAATCACCTGCCAACCGCCCAGCGTTCTTGAAAGCTTCGCCCCTTCGGCATAACCGAGGCCACAGGCAATGATTGCCAGCAGCATCAGGATGTCTCCCTCGGGAGAAGCAGCCAGGCCCTGGGAAACGGCGAATGCCACGACCATCAGGCTTCCCAGGACCGAGAAGAACCAGAACGCAGGTCGGGGACGTTCGCCACCGCGCAAGACGCCAAATGCGGCAGTGGCGAGTGGCAACAGACCGAGGAAGACAATGGAGTGCGCGGACGTCACATGCCGCAGCGCCAGCGCCGTCAACAGTGGAAACCCGATCACCACGCCCATTGCCACGATGACCAAGGGTAAAAGCTGGTGTCGAGCGGGACGTTTTTCCTTGAATAGCAAAAGCATGCACAGCGCCAGCACGCCGGCGATGGTCGCGCGGGCAACGGTCAGAAAGACCGGGTCAAACTCCAGAACCGCCACCCGTGTCGCCGGTAGCGAGCCGCTGAAGATCAGGACACCGATGAACCCATTGATCCACCCGCTCGTGTTCTTTTCAAGCGTAGGGGTGTTTAGTTGCGAGGTACGTTCCATGGCGGGCCACACTCAATTGGGGGGTTGCATGCAGCGGAGCGTATGACCGAATATCAAGACAATCAAAATATTGTCATGGATACATCTCGACATGCCTCGCTCCCGGTACAAGTCGCTGGTTGACACCTTTGCCGCCGATATCCGCTCCGGGCGTTTGCCGCCCGGCACACGCTTGCCGACCCACCGTCACCTTGCCGCCACAGAAGGGCTGGCCCTGGTCACCGCCAGCAGGGTCTATGCAGAGCTTGAAGCCATGGGGCTGGTCAGTGGGGAAACGGGGCGCGGCACGTTTGTCCGGGAGACGTCCTTGTCTCCAGGGCTTGGCATAGACCAGCAAGACGTTGCAGTCGGGATGATCGATCTTAACTTCAACTATCCCGCATTGCCCGGGCAGGCCGAACTGTTGCGTCACGCTTTGCGCCAGCTCGCGCTGTCCGGTGACCTGGAGTCCCACCTGCGCTACCAGCCGCATGCGGGGCGCCTGCATGAGCGGGCATCGGTCGCGCGTCACCTGCGTACACGCGGGCTGACAGTGCCTGCCGAGCAGGTGTTGATCGTCAGCGGTGCCCAGCATGGGTTGGCGGTGACCCTGATGGCACTGTTGCAACCCGGTGACGTCATCGCGGCCGACGCGTTGACTTACCCGGGATTCAAGGTGCTGGCCGAAACGCTGCGGCTTGAAGTGGTGCCCATTGCGGCAACGGACGAGGGGCCTGATCTCGATGCCCTCGAAACACTCTGCCGCAGCCGCTCGGTGCGCGCTGTTTACAGCATGCCGACCCTGCACAATCCGTTGGGCTGGGTGATGGCGGCGGATCGGCGCGAGCAGCTCGTATCGATAGCGCGCAAGCATGAACTGTTGATCATTGAGGACGCGGCGTACGCGTTTCTGGCGCAAGAGGCGCCGCCACCGTTAGCTGAATTGGCGCCAGAACGGACGGTGTACGTTTCAGGGTTATCCAAGAGTATCGCCACCGGCTTACGCGTCGGATTCGTTGCCGCACCGGCCCCCATGGTGGCGGCCCTGGAGCGCACGATCAGGGCGACCACCTGGAACACGCCGGGGGTGATGACCGCAATCGCCTGCGCCTGGCTCGACGATGGAACCGTCAGCCAACTGGAAGCGCAAAAACGTGCGGACGCACAAGCGAGGCAGGCCATGGCCAGCGATGTGTTGGCAGGGCTGCGATACGTTCACCATCCTTCTTCCTACTTTCTCTGGTTGCCCTTGGGGGAGGATGCCAGGGCTGACCAGATCGCGATGGCGTTGATGCGCGAACACATTTCGGTCTCAACCGCCCAGCCTTATGCGACTTCTGTCCACGTACCGCATGCGATCCGGTTGGCATTGGGGTCTGTGGACACAGACACGCTTCGACAGGCGCTGATGAAGGTGAAGCGGATTGTGGGTGCTTACGTATAGCTGCGGTTTGCGTATGAAGTGCCTTAGGCGGCTCGACCATGGAAATAGCCTTGACGGTGCTCGATTTCAAACGAGATGCTGGCCCCCACTCACTGAAAAAGGATGTGCAATGAACTCCGGTCCTGTTCGCATCACGGCGCAAGAAACCCTCTCCGACAATTGGTATGTGCTCAAGAAGTTCAGCTTCGACCTGCGCCGTCGTGATGGCAGTTGGCAGGCGCAAACCCGCGAGGTGTATGACCGCGGAAACGGGGCAACCATCCTGCTGTTCAATCGCGAGCGACGTACGGTGTTGCTCACGCGTCAGTTCCGCATGCCGGCGTACGTCAACGGGCATGACGGCTATCTGATCGAGACTGCCGCAGGGTTGCTGGACAACGCCAGCCCCGAGGAACGCATTCGCAAAGAGGCCGAGGAAGAAACCGGCTACCGCGTCGAATCCGTCCAGAAAATTTACGAGGCGTTCATGAGCCCTGGGTCGGTGACCGAGCGGATTCATTTTTTTATCGGCGAATATCAACCCCACGACCGGGTCGGCGACGGCGGTGGCCTGGCGGATGAGGGTGAAGATATCGAGGTGCTGGAACTGGGGTTCGAGCAGGCCATTGCGATGGTGGGCAGCGGTGAGATCGCCGATGGCAAGACCATCATGCTGTTGCAGTATCTGGAGTTGCGCCTGATGTAATCCGGCGTCAGCCAGACGGCGGTGGCGCAATGGTGTGCACGGGCTATTGTTGGCTGTCTGAATGCCGGTTATCGACGAGGGGCTTGCCATGAACACCAGCGATTTGCTTGAACAATTACTGCGGGCCGGCCAGGCCTCGATGACTCAACAAGGAAACGCTTCTGCACAAGGTGGGCTCGGCGGTCTTGGCGGACTGCTCGGTGGCCTGATGGGCGGCGGTGCGGGTTCGGGTGGCGGCGCTGGCCTGGGGGGATTGTTGGGAGGCCTGCTGGGCGGTTCGTCTGGTGGCGGCACCGGGCAGTCGCGCGCGGGCGGCACCAACTACGCCGCGCTGGCGTCACTGGGTATGATGGCGTTCCAGGCCTACCAGAACTGGCAGCAGCAACAGGCATCTGCGCCGCAGCAGGCATTACGCACCGTGGATCAGTTGTCCGGGCCAGAGGCGGATGATCACAGCCATGCAATTTTGCGGGCCTTGATCGCGGCGGCCAAGGCTGACGGCCGGATCGACGATCAAGAGCAGCAGATGATCAGCGCTGAAATCGGTCGACATACCGACGATCCGCAACTGCAGCAATGGCTCGATGAGGAAGTCGCCCGGCCCCTGGACGCGGCCGATGTGGCGCAGTCTGCTCAGGACCCGGCCATGGCTGCGGAAATGTACCTGGCCAGTGTCATGCTGGTGGACGACCAGCAAGAGGCCGAACGCACTTACCTGGACGAATTGGCCGGTGCGTTGAAGCTCGATCCGCAACTGCAACTGCACCTGGAGCAACAGGCCAAAGGTGGGGCCTGATGGCTCCGCGCTCCAAGGGCCCGGCTGGGCGGTGAGGGCGTATGTTTGAGTGTTCAGCTTTCCACTCGGCGTAGGCCTTGGCCATGCACACCGCACAGGGTCGGTAACCTGCGGCGCGGGCGGTGGCCTCGTCCTTGAAGAACACCCGATGGGCCACGTAGCCGCCGCGAGCAATGGCACGCAGGGCGGCCGGGCAGTCGAGGCGGCCATAAATGCGTGAGCGCCGATGACCGCCGACTGTCCCGTGCTCGGCGCTGTGTATCGGCTGGCCCTGAGCGTCAAGCAGTGCATAGTTTTTCAAGGCTTTGGCACTCGCCACAAATACCAGGCCGCCACGGTCCGATAGGGGCTCAAAGGCAGGCCGATTTCGATCATGTGCTTGCGGCTGGGCGTCTGCGCCAGGCCTTTGAGGCGCCGGTAACCGTCACGCACGCCAAAGTCGTCGGCGGGCAGGATGTCCAGGCGTTCGAGGGTGTAGATCAGCAGCATTTCCACGGTCCAGCGCCCGACACCGCGCAACGCGGTCAGGCGTTCGATCAGCGCTTCATCACTCATCGCCCGCGCCGTTGCATCGTCCGGAACCAGGCCGTCCAGTGCACCTTGGGCGATGCCCTTCAGGGTGGCGATCTTGCCTGCGGAAAAACCGCAGCCGCGCAGCACGTCAACCTCGGTGGCCAACAGGCGTTCGGGTGTCGGGAACGGCATCTCGGGAAACAGCGCAATCAACCGCCCCAGGATCGCATCCCCGGCGCGGGCGTGAAGTTGCTGATAGGCAATCGCCCGGACCAGCGCTTCATAAGGATCGCGGGCCGGTTTGGGCTGATGCAGGCACGGGCCGATGGCCCTGATGTGCCGCGCCCAGTCCGGGTCGATGGACGCCAGGAACTCACTGGCGTGGTGATAAGGCATGGGGGCTCCGGGCCGCAGTGGGGAAGTGCGGACAGGTTAGTGACCTGCCCGCAGGATGGCACCCGGCCTCTTGCGCTCAAACTCGATGGAGCGCCAGGCTCTGTACGGAAACTGCCTGCGTGTCGATCATGCTGCGTTAAAAACAGGCTTGCCTGATCGCCACTCGGCGACTTCTCGTACAGACCCTAGGGCGCCATCAATGCGTTCAATTCGCCGTAACTGAAGGCCTTCAGGTGCTGAGTCTCAAGTTGCCCGCTCTGCAGAAAACCGCTGGCCAGACTGCCCATGGCGCCGTAGAGAAATTCGGCAATGCTCGACCTGGCCGTCAACCGGCGAACGCCCAGGGCTTGCAGGGCTTGTGGGGAGGGTAAGTTTTCGCGGGACAGCAGGTTCACCGGCAGCGACGTGCCGCAGCACAACTCGGCAATCTCGGTGGGCTCACTCATGCCGGCCGCAAACAATCCGTCTGCACCCGCCGTCTGGTACTGCGCGGCACGCTTCAAGGTTTCGGCCAGACGCGCTTTGGCGGGCACCAGGTTTTTCAGGTAGACGTCCGTGCGTGCGTTGATGAACAGCTTCACGCCCCGAATGTCGGCCACCTGGCGGGCCGCTTCGATCTTGCGGGCCAGCAGGTCGGGCGAGCCAGCGCCGTCTTCAATGTTAACCCCCACGGCCCCGGCGCTGATCACTGCTTCAATGACCCTGGCCACCTGTTGCAGATCGTCCGAGTAGCCGGCCTCGATGTCCACGGTCAGCGGCACGCTGATGACGCGGGCAATCGACTGCAAGGTGCTGCTCAGCAAGGGCAACGGCAATTGATTGCCGTCCTGGTAACCGTGGGACCAGGCCACCGCCGCACTGCTGGTGGCCACGGCCTTGCTGCCCCGTTGCTCGACCAGGCGGGCACCGCCGGCGTCGGCCACATTGGGCAGTATCAGCAAACCATGGTGATGAAGGGCATGAAAAACGCTGTCGCTGGTATCCATCGCGGGTCTGTCCTTTTTGTGTAAACCATGAGTCATGAGGTGAGGGGCAGGGTGTTGCCGGAATGTGAACACGTTCAGCCGTCAATGTCGGTGGCGGTGGTGAATGTCCGGGAAGTGCGCATGGCTGTGGCGCAGTGCGGCATGCTGGTGGGGATGGCTGTGAGGTTCGGTCCCGTCCCATTCATCGGCATGTTCGTGTTGATGGTGTTCATCGTGTACATGGCGATGCTCATGGTGCAATGGGTCGTGTTGATGCTCGTGAGCATGGTTTTCGCGCAGGTGAATCCACACCCCCACGCCCATCAGCATGGCGGCCAGCCAGAATGCCCATGATGCCGGCTCGCCCAGCAGCAGGATTGACAGGGCGGCGCCAAGAAAGGGGGCGGTCGAGAAGTAGGCCCCGGTGCGTGCGGTGCCCAAACCTCTAAGCGCCAGCACGAACAGCACCAGGCTGACGCCGTAGCCCAGAAAACCGAGGAGTAACGCCGGGCCGAGTGCTACTGCGTCGGGGAGTCGGGCACCGAGAAAGATCGCCAGCGAACAGTTGACCGCACCGGAAACCCAGCCTTTGGTGCCGGCGATGAACAGGGCGTCGGAGGCCGATACCTTGCGGGTCAGGTTGTTGTCGATGGCCCAGCAGGCGCAGGCCACCGCCACCAGCAATGGCCCGGTCCAGCCCAGCGCCCGGGTCGAGTCGTGCGGCCAGGCGAGGACGACGCCCCCGGCGACAATGGCCAGCATCCCGGCGACAATCCGCCGGTCGGCGTTCTCCTTGAACACCAGCCAGGCCAGCAACGCGGTCAGCACAGCTTCCAGGTTGAGCATCAGCGACGCGGTTGAGGCGGGGGTCAGGGTCAGGCCGACCATCAGCGCAACGGGGCCGAGTATCCCGCCGAACACAATGGCGCCGATCAGCCATGGCCACTCCGATGCTTTCAGGCCGCTGGGGCTCCATTGGCGGTCACGGATCAATCGGCAGAGGGTCAGGCCGATGCCGCTTCCCAAATACAGAAGCCCGGCCAGCATGACTGGGGAAAACGTGGCACCCAGCAGTTTGGCCAGCGGGGTGCTGGCGCCAAACAGTGCGGCGGCGGCCAAGGCGAAAAAAATGCTCAGACTCACGGCAATGTCTCAAGTTATCGGCGAGTGTGGCTTAACCATGCCATGAAAGAGGGCCGACGCGACAGCGTCTGATGGCCCTCATTGAGGGAGTGGCCAAGCGTGCACCTGACAATCGCGTGCCGGCCTGCCGTGCGTGGGTGTTTTAACCAGGACTGCCGGGTTGCCTGGCTATCGCGGCACGAACAGCGGCGGGCATTTCACAGTGGCCAGCGTGATAGCGGGGCGCCTGGCCTTTGCTTTCAAGCAGTGCCGGACGCACAGGGGAGGGCATGGAGGCATCTTCCGGGCACTCCAGCGCGGTCATCAGGACGGCGCCGTCCCGGTTGACCCACTGCTGAGGGAAGTAGTCGCCTTCGCCGATACGCGTAGTGCTGCCGTTGAGCTGAGCTACGGCCTGGGTGTCGATGCTCCCGCGCCAGGTTTTGAGCAGGTTGACGGTGGCGTCTTTCCAACTGCCGATAATCTTTCCGTTCACGTCATGCAGGCTCAACACATCACCCTCGGACACGGGACGGCGACTCCAGACACGGTCCGGGCCCCAGAAGATAATTTCGTAGTGCACCGGTGCCAGCACCTCACGGCCCTGGTTGTCCATCAGCCCGTAGTAGCCGTTGCGCAGGAATATCATGCCTTGCGGCGAAACACTTTGCGTGTACTCAAAGCCCTCGCCGACGAAACGCGACGCTGCAACGTTGTAGGCGCGCAGCGCCTCATCCATCTCGACCAGCAACAGGCTGCCATCGCTGGCCACGTCCGTGATGCGACTGCCTTGGGGCAGAACATGCTTTTTCAGCTGCGAATCGACCCAGACACGCGGTGTTGTTTCTCCCGGCAGCACCCCGGTAAGGCCCGGCCCCAGTGGTGTGAGTTCGTGCACTTGGGCATCTGCGAACAACGGTTGGGCACGGCAATTGACGACTGAGTAGAGGTTGTCGGTGCCGACAAGGTAACGGTCGGCATGGCCTTCCAGGGCTCGCCAACTGTCAGAGCCGGGGGCCGTGATTGGTCGCCCCTGGTCGTCCACCAATCGTTCATTGAAGGTGGGGCGTTTGTCGCTGACTCGCCAGGTACCGGGGCACATGTCATGCGCTCGAACGGCTTTCGGCACGGGGTAGAACGTCCCGTCGCGGTGCATGAAACCGCTCACCTCAGTTTCCGCCAGGACGTTTTCCCCATCACTGGCCAACTGGTAAGCGGTGACCCACATTGGCCATTCTGGCGAGGTAATGCTCGTTTCAGGAGTACGAAAACGGCCTCCGTATTGACCGGACGCGTATACGTGGTTGTCGAGCGGTTGGCCCAGGGCGTCGAGCTTGCGCCAGGCGTTGCCCCAGCGCCCCAGCCATTGCCCATTGTCGAGTTCACGTAGTTCGTCTGCCTTGAGCGTCAGCGCGACCTTGCCGTCTTCGTCGCGCAGGGTGCAGGGTTGCTCCGGGTCATAGCTGCAGATCAGGTACAGCGCCCGGTCGCTGAAGGGGCCGGAGGCGCGCATTTCTTCTCTGACATTGATGCGCATGCGCTCACGACCGCGCCAGTCGAAAATGACTTCATCACCGTCGCGCGGCATCCAGCTGACACGTCCGGGATGGGGGGTGGCCTTCCAGTCACCGAACCCTTTCTGCCAGGCAATCGGCAGGCTGCCATCGGCCGCCATCAGCGCCGTTCCCTGCTCCGACCAAATGGGCCAGAGTGGTTCTTTGGCCGGGTCGGCGGGGTTGCGCTCTAACGGTGGATCCTTGACTTCGGTATAGCCTGCTTGCGCCAGAATCCGCCCGCTATCGTCAAACCACACTGACGTTTTGGCCTCGTAATCGACCGCCATCCAGCGATTGGCTGCCAGGTGCTCCGGCTTGCTGTTGTCCAGGCGCAGTACGCGGCCCTGGGTGTCCGCCACACCATATTGGGGGAAACCGCTGGCATAGAACTCGAACAGCTCCGGCTCAACTTCCGGTGCCGGGGGTGGCATGCGGTAAACGACGGCGATCACGCCCGCGACGGCGACAAGCCCCAGCGTGATGAACGGCCAGCGCTTCATGAGTCGGACTCGGCGTTGCCAGGGATCACGGTTACCAAGATTATGAGGGAGAGGTGCCGGTCCATTGTCGTGTCTTTGCATCCTTGCGGGGCTGTCGGCCCCTGTTCGGGGTTGCTGAAAGTGGGGGGCGCCAGTGTGCGCCGCAGGGCCGCTGACCGGTGACGATAGTAACCGCCCCAGGATCGCACCGACAGCCTGACCGGCCGTGTACGGGGCAGTTTTCTTCAATACAGGTCCTGAGGGTACTGGTTACGGTGAGTGCCTCCAATCCCACGACTGTACTGAAGAAGGTGTGCAATGAGTTTGATCCTTTCCATGGCGGCATTTGCGCTGGCGTCTTCGATCACACCGGGCCCGGTGAACATCGTTGCTTTGAGCGCTGGCGCCCAATACGGTTTGCGCGCCAGCCAGCGGCATGTCGCGGGTGCCACTTTGGGCTTTGTGTTGTTGTTGGTGCTGATGGGGCTGGGGCTGCATGAACTATTGAAACTCTGGCCCGCCCTGACCCGGGTTGTGCAGTGGGCGGGGGTGGCGTTTCTGTTGTTCATGGCCTGGAAACTGGCGGCCGATGACGGACGGCTCAGCACCGATGGCGGCGGTCAGGCGCCCACGATGTTCTACGGCGCGCTGATGCAGTGGCTCAACCCCAAGGCCTGGCTGGCCTGTGTTGCGGGGATGGGCGCGTTCGTCGCCGATGGCGAGGCGCGCTTAGTCTGGCAGTTTGCGGCGGTGTACCTGGTGGTCTGTTACCTGTCGGTCGGCTGCTGGGCCTATGCCGGGACATTCCTGCGCGGCCACCTGGGCAACCCGCGAGGCATGCGCGTGTTCAATCGGGTGATGGCCTTGTTGTTGGCGATCAGCGCGGGGTATCTGGTGTTACCCAACACCTTGAGCGCTTAACCGCGATACTGTCCCGGCGTGGCGGCCAGGTGCTGTTTGAAGGCGCGCTGAAAGTGCGCCTGATCGGCAAAACCGGCTTCCAGGGCGACGTCGGCGATCAGCTTGCCCCTGCGCAGTTGAGCCGTGGCGAACTGGATGCGCCGGTTGACCAGAAACGCGTGGGGCGTCATGCCGTAATGCTGCTTGAAGGCGCGAATCAGGTACGAGGCCGACAGGTCGGCGGCCTGGCAAATGTCTTCCAGCTTGAGTGCCAGGGTGCAGTGTTCGTGGATGTAGTCGGCCGCCCGTTCCAGCTTGAAGTTGGCCTCACGTAACGTCTCGCCCGCCGGGTTGAGCCGCTGCTGCACTTCGCTGAAAAACGCCACGACGGCGCTGTGTTTCTCCAGGGTTTCGACCTGTTCGTCCACCAGGGTTTCGTACAACCGGTTGAGCCCTTCAAACAATCGGGTGTCGGTGCTATGGGTGAGGTCAAAGCGTCGAAAACCCAGCGTCGCGCTGAAACCCGATTGATGCTGAAGATCGGTCAGCCAAGGCGTATCGATGTAGAGCATGCGGTACGACCAGGGTTGATCGTCGATGGGGTTGCAGGCGTGTACGTCGCCGGGGTTCATCAGCACCACGGTGCCGGTGCTGACCTCGAACGCGGAGCGTTCATGGACATAGGTGCTGCGCCCGGCAGTGATTGCACCGATGGAGAAGTGCTCGTGGGAGTGGCGGGCGTAGCAGACCTCGCGACCATCGGCGATGGCGCGGGCCTCGATGAAGGGCAGGGCGGTGTCGCGCCAGAAGTGCGGGGCGGTGTCGGTGTTCTTGGCAATCGCGTGTTTCATCGATGAGCGTCCCTTGGCAGGCCAGGGCTTGAGTGTATTAGCTCTGGCCGTTAAAGGCTCGCTCGAGTCTCGCGATATCAAGCTTCTTCATGTGCAACAGGGCCTGCATGACCCGTTGGGATTTCGCGGTATCGGGGTCTTTCATCATGTCGGTCAGGGCGAGGGGTACGATCTGCCATGACAGGCCGAACCGGTCCTTGAGCCAGCCGCATTGCTGCGCCTGCGGGTCGCCACCCACGGACAAGGCGTTCCAGAAGTGGTCGACCTCGAACTGGTTGTGGCAATTGACCTGAAACGAAATGGCTTCGTTGAACCGGAATACCGGTCCGCCATTGAGGGCCGTGAAGCCTTGACCGTCGAGTTCGAAGCTGACGGTCATCACCGAGCCTTCGGGGCGACCGTGGAACTCGAAACCGGCTGCGCCGTAGCGGGTGATGGCGGTGATGGTGGAGTGTTCGAACACCGAGCAGTAGAACTGCGCGGCGGCTTCGGCTTGGTCGTCGAACCACAGGCAGGGGGTGAGCTTCTGAATGCGCGACATGACGATGCTCCTCTGCGGATTGGCACACTGGATTATCAGCGTAGCCAGCCCATAGTCGTCTGGCTGCACCGCAGATCGACAAGTACGCACAAGCACCGCTGCCAGTCCCTCGGCAGCGGCGTTGATTCAGCTTAGAAGTCCCATTTGGTGGTCAGTTGCAGGGCGCGTGGTTCGCCGTAGAAACCGGTGCCAAAGTTGCCCAGGCCGGTGTAGTACTTCTTGTCGAAGAGGTTCTTCACGTTAAGGGTCGTGCTCAGGTGATCGTTGAAGCGATAGCGCGCCATCAGGTCCACCAGGTAGTAGCTGTCCTGGGTGATGCGCGAGTACTGGCCGAAGTTGACGCTGTCATTCGGGTTGGGCTGGAACACGTTACCGAAGAACTCGCTCTGCCAGTTCACGCCGCCGCCGACGGTGAGGTTTTCCCATTCACCGGGCAACCGGTAGGTGCTGAACACCCGCACCACTTGCTGCGGGGCGGTGGTTTGCAGCACTGAGCCGTAGACGTAATTGCCTTCGGCATCGCGGGTGTGGCTGTAGGTGTAACCGGCCGACAGGTTCCAGCCTTCCAGCACTTCACCGGCCAGTTCGAACTCGAAACCTTTGGTGGTCGCACCTTGCACCGCACGGTACACGGAGTCGGTTTCAACGCCGCTGACGTACTGGGCGGCGTTGTCCTGTTCGATGCGGAACACTGCAAAACTGGCGTTCAGGCGACCGCCGAAGTACGCAGCCTTGATCCCTGCTTCGTAGCTGTCGCCTTCTACCGGGTCGAGCAGTTTGCGCTCGGCATCCTTGCTCATTTGCGGCTGATAGATGTTGGTGTAGCTGGTGTACACGGAATATGTGTCGTCGAGGTCGTAGACCAGCCCGGCGTACGGCGTGACCACACCGGTCTGGCGGTAGCTGTCGTGCAGGTCCGGCCGGGTCGGATCGGTGTAGTCGAGGTCGTCGTTGGCCGTGAAGTTGCTGACCCGGGTGCCAATGATCACCGACAGGTCGTCCGTCGGCTTGAGCCGGGTGGCCAGGTAGGCGCCGGTCTGGCGCTGGACAATGTCGTTACTGCCGACGCGCGGAATGTCCGGCTTGGGGAACTCGCCGCGCCAGTCGTAGATGCTGCCCGGCACGGGCGGATACACCGACCCATGCACCGGAATGTCCTGGCGGGTGTTCATCGACATGAACCCGGCGATCAACTCATGCTCGCGGCCGAACAGGCTGAACGGGCCGGTGAGGTTGACGTCGAGGTTGTCCTGGACCTGATCGCCCTTGAACTTGCCCATGAACATGTACATGCCTTCACCGGTCACCGGGTTCGGATTACCGCCGCTGGCCGAGGCGAGCAGGGTGTCATGCTGGCGATGCTTGCGGTCGTAGCTGACTTTGAGTTTCCAGTCGTGGGCCAGTTGCTGTTCCACCGAGGCGAAGATCGTCTGGTTGGTGAAGTCGCGACGGCTCCAGTCGGTGGCCGGGTTGAAGGAGCGCGAGAAGTTCGTCCGCGAGCCGTCGTTGTTGTACATCGGAAAACCGGTCCAACTGGCGCCACGGGAGCGGGTGTTCTGCTGGTCGATACCGAAGGTCACCAGGGTGTCCGGGGTCAGGTCCGCTTCAAGGATGCCGTAGGCAATGTCCTTGGTGTTCTGGTAGTGATCCATGTAGGCGCTGCGGTCCTGATAGGCCCCGACGAAACGCCCGCGCACGTTGCCGCTCTCGGTCAGCGGGCCGGAGATATCACCTTCGGTGCGGTAGTTGTCCCAGGAGCCGACCGTGCCGGTGACCGAGGCTTTGAACTCTTTGGTCGGGCGTTTGCGGATCAGGTTGACGGTGGCCGAAGGGTCGCCCGAGCCGGTCATCAGGCCGGTCGCGCCCTTGATGATTTCGACGCGGTCGAAGGTCGCCATGTCGGTGCTGGTGGTGCCGTAATCGTAGACGCCGTCATAGTCAGTGTTGACGCCGTCGTACTGGAAATTGGTGATCGGCAGGCCACGGCTGGAAAACTCCCAGCGCTCGCTGTCGTAGTTTTGCACGCTGATGCCGGGGGCGCGACGCAAGGTATCGGCGATGCTGGTAGAACCCTGGTCGTCCATTTGCTGACGGGTGATGACCGTCACCGACTGCGGCGTTTCGCGGATCGACAGTGGTAGGCCGGTGGCCGAAGACACTGCACCGGTGGTGTAGGAATGCGTGTCTTCGGTGGTCGCGCCCAGCCCTTGGCCCGAAATTGTCGTGGCGCCCAGTTCCAGCGTGCCGTTGGCCTGCGGGGCGGCGTGCAGCACGTAACCGCCGTTGGCCTGGGGTTGGGCTTGCAGGCCGGTGCCCTGAAGCAAACGCTGCAACGCTTCCTGCTCGCTGAAGGTGCCTTCCAGGCCCGGGCTGCGTTTGCCGCTGGCCAGATCGTTATGCCCAGCGAGGAAAATCCCCGCTTGCTCGGCGTAGTGGTTGAGCACGCTGACCAATGGACCCGGCGCAATCGAGTAATGACGTTTCGGACTGCTGGCCTGTTGGCTGCCCGTTTGTTCCTGAGCCTGGGCGAGGGTCGGGGTGAGGCTCAGCAGGGCGGCCGGAAGGGCCAGCGCCAAGGGGCGCATGGCAAAACGGAAACGGGCGGCAACGTGTGGCGACATGGAGGTCCCTTTGGATCGAGTCGATCGGCAATTAAAGTGCTTCTGAGGGGTTAACCGAGCGAGAAACGCAAAAGGGAACCGGCGTCTGGAAAAAATTTAAAACGTCGGGGTTTCAAGCCGTGGGGCCGACGTTGACCCACCATGACAGCGGCTTTTCGACCCGGATCGGCAGCGCGGCTTCCAGCAGGCGCAGGGCCTGATCGGTGTCCTTGAGCGGGAATGAGCCCATCACCGGCAACCCGGCCACCCGTGGATCGCAGCCCAGATGGCCGGCACGGTAACGGCTCAGCTCGTCGAGTAACTGGCCCAACGGCAAGTTGTCGGCCAGCAGTACACCGCGTCGCCAGGCTTCACGGCTGGCGGCAACCATCGACGACGGTTCAAACCCTTGCTGCGTGAAGGCCAGTTGGCGCCCGGCCGGCACGGTCTGTTCCTGGCCTTGAACAGTGCGCACCTGCACCGCGCCGTCGAACACATTGAGGCGGGTTTGGCCGTTTTCTTCACGCACACTGAATCGGGTGCCCAGCGCCCGCAATCGGCCTTGCGCGGTGTGCACCAGGAAGGGCCGATCGAGGTCCTTGGCGGTGTCGATCAGCACTTCGCCGACCCGCAGATGCAGCAACCGCTCGCGGTTGCTGAAGCGCACATCCAGCGCACTCAGGGCATTGAGCCAGATCCGGCTGCCGTCGCTGAGCAGGGTTTCGCGGGTTTCGCCAACGCCTGTCGCGAGGTCTGCCGTCCAGCGGCTCAGGGTGTCGGGCAGCGGTGTGCCGCGCCAGGTGCTCCAGCCGAGCAGGCTGCCGCCGGTCAGGATCAGCAAGGATTTGAGGGCGTTGCGACGGCTGACGCGGCCTCGGCCCGGGCTGCGCAGTGCCTGGCTGCTGGCCAGCGGATCGGTGTCGTCATGCAGAGGCGCGAAGCGTTGGCCGACCCGTTCCACGTAGCGCCACGCCTCCTGATGCTCACCGCTTTGCGCCAGCCAGGCTTGCCAGCGCTGGCGTTCGCGTTCGCCCACCTGCTGATCGTTGAGCTGGACATACCAGTGGGCGGCCTGTTGCAGGCTGGCGTGGCTGAGGGTTTTCAAGGGCATGGGTTACTCGACCAGCAGGCCGTCGAGTTCGGCCTCCAGCAGGGCACAGTGCATCAGCGCCTGGGCCAGGTATTTCTTGACCATGCGCTCGGACACACCGATCTCAATAGCGATAGTTTTGTATGGCATGTCATGCAGTTGGGCGAGTACAAAGGCGTCCCGCACCCGCGCGGGTAAACGCTGGAGCATGGCGTCCACTTCGTGCAGGGTTTCGACAATGATTGCCCGGTGTTCCGGCGAGGGTTGCAGCGCCTGCGGTCGTTCGGCCAGCGCTTGCAGCCAGGCTTGTTCGAGTTGCCGGCGGCGCCAGTGATCGATGCACAGCCCGCGGGCGATGGTCGCCAGGTAGGAGCGCTCATGCACTTCGCATTCAAAGGCCTGCGGGCGTTTGAGCACGCGGATGAAGGTGTCATGCACCAGATCCGCCGCATCGAACGCATTGCTCAGGCGTCGGCGCAACAATTCATACAGCCAGCGATGATGGCTGGTGTAGAGGTTCGAAACAGAGCAGGAATCGGCGACCGGCATTGAGAGCACGTATCCATGGGCGACGGGGCGCCGCGAGTGCAAATGGGAATGGGTCGCGATTAAACCAAATGGCCCGACAGGGTGCAAATGATATTGGTTTGCTTTTAGGCGTTACGGATGTTGGTTGGCTCTTTTCGAGCGACACCCTGTTGGCCGTCCACTGCGCAGGCTTAGTCAGCACCGCGCAGCATGAACGTCTCTTCAGAAGCGAACGGTCGCCCCCGTTGTCAGCCACTGGTCGCGACTACCGCCGAGGTTGCGACCCAGCACCAGGTCCAGGTCCACGGCCTGCCCGAGATGAAACCTTGGCCCGGCCTGCCAGGATTGCTCGCCGCCTTCCTGGCCGTAGCGTTCGGCAATCAAGGTCAGTGAATCGGCAACCGCGTATTCAACGCCGCTGCCCCAGGTCATGCGGTGTTTTTGCTCGCCGTCGTCATAGGCATGGGTCCAGCCGCCGTTGACGTTGAGCCGCAGGGCATCCAACGGTTGCCAGGTGAGCGGCACGCTCAGGTCGGCACCGTCGAAGCTGTGGGCGCGGTTCAGGGCAAAATGCGCGGCACCCGACAGGGCGATTTCCAGTCCCAGGTCCTGGTTTGAATACAGCTGCGCCTTGAGTTGCGGACTCAACTGGGTCTGCGTGCCGTCATCGCCGTGGCCTTGCTGCACCGCGCCTCCCCATTGCAGCCAGGGCAGGCCCTGGGAGGTGCAGCCTTGAGAGATGACGGTGTTGTGGGTGGAGCCGTCATGGCGGGTGCGGGTGAACCACGCGTCGATGTTGCACTCGCCGGGACTGTTGATTGCGCCATCGTCGACGGCGTACGAACCTGCGGCCGCGAAGGCCTTGGAGAGCAGGCTGAGGGAGGCGACAGCGCCTAGGGTCACGCCAATGAAGAAGACGTTGCGGCGCAGGGCGCGCTGTCGGGAGCGAGGCAGTTGCTGGAGAACGGAGCGCGGGGATGTTGACGGGGTGACGTTCTCAGAACGGCGACGGTTGGGTGTGTGCATGGTGGACCTCGACTGACAAAGGCTCACGACGACCCCGGCTGCGTACCGAACGGAAAGCAGGCGGGGCATGGTCGAGAAGGGCATTTAACGGTTGGCTTCTATCGCGACGACAACTGGGGTCTTCGGTCATTGGGCAGCGCTCCTGGTGGGGATAAAAGGGTCAATTCTCGACCGACAGAACATGAATGCCGGCAGCCTTGGCCTGGCTGACCAGCTCACTGGTGTCATCGCCACCGGGCAGGGCGATGACGACGTCAGGGCGGCTGTCCTTGAGCATGAAGTGGTTGCGCTGGCGCTCGGCCTGTTTGCCATGCAACTGCCAGTTCGGCGGGTAGCGCACCACGTCGATCCCCACCTCACGGGCCCAATCCTCTATTGCGCTGCCCAGGAACTGACTGCCGCCGTGAATCAGCACCTCGATGGCCTTGAGGCGGTGATAGGCGTCCAGCACTTGGCGGGTCATCGGGGTGTCGGCGTAGTGCCGCCCGGCACAGATCAGGACGCGCATGTGGCGGTGTCCTTGTGCGGTGCCGGTGTTTCGCAGCAGTCCGGGATCAGGGTGCCGTTGGGCTCCCCGCAGCGTTCCAGTACCGGGTAGCCCAGGGCTGCAATGTGGTGATGAACACGACGATAATCGCGCAGCACCCGCTGGAAAATATCCCCGGACTCAGCCCACGCCGTCTTGTCATTCTGCAGTTTGCGAAAGTGCTCGCGGCTGGCACTGGCTTCAAGTTTGCGCACGGTTTCCTTGTGGCTGACCAGAGCGTGGGCCGCCGAGACGTCCTCCCTCAAGAACGCGGTAATGGCCAGGTTCAGGCTGTCCAGCAAGGCCAGGTGCAAGGCCTGGATATGGAGCAGTTCGAATGTGGAAAAGTGTTCGCCACGGCGGGTCCTGCGGATTGCCAACTGCGCCAGGTTGCCGAGAATGTCGCCGGCGTGCTCCAGATTGATCACGAACATCAGGATTTCCTGGGCTCGGTCGGCGTCGGCATCGCTCAGGCCATCCTGGCCGATGTCGGCGAGATAGGCGCGAATCGCGGCACTCAGCAGGTCCACTGAGTGGTCCAGTTGGCGGACCTTGTCGGCGGTGAGCTGATCGGGCTTCTCGAACAATTGCAGGACCTGATTGAGCATCAGGGACGCCATGTCCGCCAGTCGCAAGGCTTCACGCACGGCATTGGAGAGCCCGATGTTGGCCACTTCCAGCCCGGCCTCGTCGAGGTACTGCGGCATGCCGGGATCTGCCGGGCGTTCTTGTTGGGGAAACAAACGGGTCAACATGCGCGCGAAGGGCTCGGTCAGGCCGATGAACAGCACCGCCAGCGCCAGATTGAACGCTGTGTGCAGGTAGACCACCAGGTGCGCGGGGCCAATGTCGGTCCGGGCCAGTTGGCTGGCCAGGAGCGGCAGGCAAGGCAGCAGTGCCAGTGTGCCCAGCAGGCGGATCAGCAGGTTGCCCACTGGCAGGCGCCGCGCGACTTTCGACCCTGCGCTCATCACTGACGGCAAGGCTCCGCCGATGTTGGCTCCGAGCATCAGGGCAATCGCGGTGACGGGCGTCATCATTCCGGTACCGGCCAGGGAGGCGATGAGCAGGACCACCGCCACGCTGGAGTGGCAGATCCAGGTCAACAGGACCGTGGCGACCACCGCAATGATCAAGTCGCCCTCAAGGCTTTGCATGACCACGCGAAACACCGGGGTTTGTTCCATGTGGCCCAGGCTGGCGCTGAGCAGGCCCAGGGCCAACAGCATCAGACCCAGGCCGATCAGGGCGCAGCCGACGCTTTCAAAGCGCGAATCATCGCGCAGCCGAAAGACGATAAAACCCGCCAGCAGGATGAGCGGCGTCACCAGTGATGTATCGAAGCTCAGCAGTTGCACCACCAGGGTCGAACCGATGTTCGCCCCCAGCATCACCGCCAGGGCAGGCGCCAGGCTCAGGGTGCCGGCCGCGGTAAACGAGGTGGCCATCAGGCTGACCGCCGTACTGCTTTGCAGCACGCCGGTGATACCGATCCCGGACATCAGCGCCATCCAGCGATTATTCAGGTTGCGCCCCATCCAGTTGCGCAGTTGGGTGCCAAACCCGCGCAGCAGGGCGGTTGAGATCATATGGGTGCCCCACAGCAACAGTGCGATGGCGCCCGCGAGGTTCAGCAAGAGAGTGGTTCCCGGCATGAGGAATCTCCACATAACAAACATTCATTTTTTACGAGGCCGCAATAATCCGATGCTGGTGGCGTTCAGGGTGCTGCAAAAGCCCAGGGCGAAGCGCACTTCCACGGCGCTCAACCATCCACGGGCGTACAGGCGAACACTGACCACCATCAAACCTTTCGCAGCGTTAGCCAGACAAAAAACAGACAGGGCCCGCGTGCAGTGGCCTATCCACTGCAGGGTCTTGGACGCTGGGTTCATGTTCCGTCTCCACGCAATCGGAACGCATGGGCCGGCGCGACAAGGCGCCAGCCCATGCCGGTTCAGCTCAGTACCACTGCTTGAAGCGGCGGATGTAGATCGTCTTCATCAGTTGCGCGACACAGCAGTAGCTGAGCAAGGTGCCGACCAGCCAAGGGAAGTACGCCAGCGGCAGTGGTTCCAGGCCCACCAGGGTGCCCAGTGGCGAGAACGGCACGTAGATCCCCAGCACAATCACAATGCAGGTCATCATGATCACCGGCCACGCGGCGGTACTCTGGAAGAACGGGATCTTGCGGGTACGCAGCATGTGCACCACCAGGGTTTGCGACAGCAGCCCCTCGATGAACCAGCCGGACTGGAACAGGGTCTGCATCTCTACGCTGTTGGCCGAGAACACGTACCACATCAGGGCGAAGGTGGTGATGTCGAAGATCGACGAGGTCGGCCCGATCCAGATCATGAAACGCCCGATATTCCTGGCGTCCCACTTGCGTGGTTTTTGCAGGTATTCCTTGTCCATCTTGTCCCACGGCAACGCTAGCTGGGAGATGTCGTACATCAGGTTTTGCAGCAGCAAGTGGATCGACAGCATCGGCAGGAAGGGGATGAAGGCACTGGCCACCAACACTGAGAACACGTTGCCGAAATTGGAGCTGGCGGTCATGTTCAGGTACTTCATGATGTTGCCGAAGGTCTCGCGACCTTTGAGTACGCCTTCCTCCAGCACCATCAGGCTCTTTTCCAGCAGGATGATGTCGGCCGACTCCTTGGCGATGTCCGTGCCGCTGTCCACCGAAATACCGACATCGGCGTCACGCAGGGCCGGGGCATCGTTAATGCCGTCGCCGAGAAAACCCACGGTATGACCGTTGGCTTGCAGCGCCTTGAGCACTCGGGACTTTTGCAGTGGGGTGAGCTTGGCAAACACCGTGCGCTCTTCGACCTGTTGCTTGAGGGTGGCGTCGTCCATCGCCTCGATTTCCGGGCCCAGCAGCGGTGCGCCGGGCTCAAGACCGACCTGACGGCAGATCTTGCTGGTGACCACGGCGTTGTCGCCGGTCAGTACCTTGACCGCGACGCCGATGTCCCGCAGGGCGGCAATGGCCGGGCCAGCGGTTTCTTTCGGCGGATCGAGGAACGTGAGGAAGCCACGGATCACCAGGTCCCGCTCATCGGCGGTGCTGTACTGGTTCTGCGATGTGGCCTTGGGAATCTCGCGGGTCGCCACCACCAACACCCGGAAACCATCCTCGTTGTACTCGTTGGCCAGGGTCAGCAATTGCTGGCGGCGTGCTTGATCCAGGGCGACAACGGTGTCGCCTTCCATCACATGGGTGGCAATGCCGAGCATTTCTTCCACGGCGCCTTTGCACACCAGCAGGTGGTCATCGCGGCTGTCTTTGACAATGATCGACAGGCGACGGCGCACGAAGTCGAAAGGCAGTTCATCGACCTTGCTGTAGGCGAACGGCACTTTGAACCTGGGGTCTTGCCGGGAGAATTGCACCACCGCCTGATCCATCAGGTTGCGGATGCCGCTTTGGTGATGGCTGTTGAGCCAGGCCAGGGCCAGGACCGAATCGTCACGCTTGCCGTTGGTGTCGACATGGTGCTCAAGGATGATGTGGTCCTGGGTCAGGGTGCCGGTCTTGTCGGTGCACAGCACGTCCATCGAGCCCAGGTTCTGGATCGCATTCAGGCGCTTGACCACCACTTTGCGCCTGGCCATGGCGGTGGCGCCTTTTGCCAGGTTGGCGCTGACAATCATCGGCAGCATTTCCGGGGTCAGGCCGACCGCAACCGCCAAGGCAAACAGGAAGGCATCGCCCCAATCGCCCTTGGAGAAGCCGTTGAGGAAAAACACGATTGGCACCATGACCAGCATGAAGCGGATCAGCAACCAACTGACGCTGTTGACCCCTCGGTCGAAGGCGGTTTGCGTCCGTGAGCCGACAATCGCCTTGGCCAGCGAGCCAAAGTAGGTGCGCGGGCCGGTTGCGACCACCACTGCACGTGCGGTGCCGCTGACCACGTTGGTGCCCATGAAGCAGATGTTCGGCAGGTCCAGCAGGTTGCTCTGATCGGCGGCGGTGTGGCTGGCGGATTTTTGCGTCACATCGCCCAGGGTGTCGTATTTCTCCACCGGCAAGGCCTCACCGGTGAGCACGGCCTGGCTGATGAACAGGTCCCGGGACTCGATCAGGCGAATGTCGGCGGGGATCATGTCCCCGGCCGACAGTTGCACGATGTCACCCGCCACCAGTTCGCGCATCGGCACTTCCCGCACTGTCGCTTTGGCGCCGACTTCTTCGCGCCGCAGGACGGTGGCCGTGGTGCGAACCATCGCTTTGAGGGCCTCGGCGGATTTAGCCGAGCGGTGTTCCTGCCAGAATCGCAGCAGGCTGCTGAGGCCGACCATCAGCCCGATGATGATGACTTTGGTCAGGTCGCCGTCTTCGCCGTCACGCTCCGGGAGCCAGAAGTCGGTGACGAAGCTGATGATGCCCAGGGTCAGCAGTACGTAGATGAAGGGGTTATGCAGGGCCAGGAGAAACTGCACGATGGCGTGAGGCGGCCGGTCGTGATCGACCTCGTTGTAGCCTTCGCGTTGCAGGCGGCCCTCGGCGTCCAGTTCGGTCAGGCCATCAGAGGTTGCCCTGACATTGGCCAGGGTGGCCGAGAGGCCGTTTTGAGCTTCTCGGGCGGCACGCATGGACAGCTTGCTGGTGTCGCTGGCGCTGTTCTTGTCTCGAACCCTGGTGTTTTTTACTGTGCTCATTGTATGTACTCCTGTCGCCAATACTCGACAAAACACACCTGCAACCAGCCTTCTTGAAGGCGAGCAAAAGCATGCCGAGTCGCGGAATTCGCGATCGGTTTAAATAAGTTTTTAGTGGTGAGTGTAAGTCCCGCTATAACGCCGCTATTAATTAAGCGCGCAGCGGGTAACTACTGGCTTCGTCCATAGAGAACTCCAGTTCATTAACAGTGGTTTTCAGCCGGGAAATAATAAGGGGCAGGAGCGTCTCGAAGAGAAAGTCCTGGCCGTTATTATTTAATGCTTATCCCGCGCGAGTGCCTGTGCAGAGGCTCGGCAACAGGCTCGCCTGGGCAAACTGGCCGAAAAAGCTTCTACTCTGAGGGTCTTGGGAATCGGCCAGGCTAAAGCGTTGCTCCAGTTGACCGGTGGCAGGGCTGACGCGCCAATGCACCTGGCGCAGCGCAGGCTTTACGCAGGCAACGGGGGTAGAGAAGGGCGTGAGGGCCCGGGAAACAACGTCGTGCTTCACACGCATGCTGGAGGCAAAGGCGCGAACGCCGGGTAGAACATGGGTTTTAAAGGTCATAACACACCTCGCGACCGGACTGGCGCCGGGGAGGTCGTTACGTTGGAGCGTCAGGCTCTAGCGCAGTTGACCCCGCCGTGCAGGCGAGTCCCGTCAATGTCTGGGTTTAGCGCCCGGATCTCCGCATTCACGGTGACCGGACAGCGACTAGATACTGTGTCCATTGGCTTCTTTTGTGAGGTTTAAAAAAGGCCTGAGTTACCGGCCCGGGCAATCTACTCAGCTGGGTAAGTAAAGTCAATGTTAAATGTCCGGTGGCGTACCCGGTTCAGTCACTGTTCAGGAAGTTCGGTAGTTATAAATAGATAAGCGGTCGCAGACAATAAATAAGCCGCCGTCTAATTCGGGCGACAGTTCATCCGCTGACGTATTGCATGTGCAGTAACGAACGCTTTACCGATGGGGGCAAGGTGACGTGCGTGCAGGCGGGAATAGGGCGTGAGGTGAAAAGGGTACGGGCTTGCTTTGGCGGATGCGGATGTCAGCCCACACGGATTGCCGCTAGACTTGCCGCCCGAATTTGCCGCAAGGACGCTTTGCATCATGGTTGCCCGTCGTTTAGTCGCCGTTTCCAGTCTGTTGGCCGCAGCGTCCGCTTGCGCTGAGCCGTTGACCTATCACCTCACCGACCCTGCAAAAAAATACACAGTCGAGGTGATGTTTGCGACGCCGCCACCCAAGAGTTACGAGGGCGCGCCCGCCACCATCATCCTGCATGACAAGGCCAGCGGCCGTGAGCTGCAACGCATCGAGTCGCAGGACGCCTATGCGACGTTCACGGAAAAAGGCAATCAGTTGGAGATCAATCGGGCGCCGATGTATGGCGATCAGAGCGTGCTGTTCTTCGATGATTTCAACTTTGACGGGCATCAGGACCTGGCCGTGCGCAATGGCAGCGAGGGCGGCTATGGCGGGCCTTCCTATGACGTCTATCTGTTTGATCCAGCGAGTTCGACGCTGCATTTCAATCCTGCGTTTTCCAACCTGACCCGTGATGGTCAGCTGGGGATGTTCGGTTCTGACGCCAAGGCTCAGCGCTTGTACACCTCATCGAAAAGCGGCTGTTGCTGGCATCAGGAAGCGACTTGGGCGGTGATCGACAATGTGCCGCAAATGGTCGGCGAAAAAATCGAAGACGCCACCGCCGGTGTGTATGCCCAATGGCCAATGCTGCCGCAGGGTTACATCCAGGAGCTTGATCGTGAACTGATTGATGGGCAGTGGAAGGAAACTTCGCGTTTTGTAGGGCCTTACACCGAAGACCCAGTGATGCTGCGTGGCACGCTGAACGGCAAGATCGCCGTGGACCTTTGGTGGCAGCGTCAGGGCGAAGCCTTTATTGGCGAGGTGCGTTACACCAAAAGTGGCAGCGGCCAGCCGATCCGGTTGATCGGCGAACAGCCGGAGGAGGGCAAGATCACCCTCCACGAGTTTGCCGCCGACGGCCAGATGACCGGCCATTGGCATTTCGATGAGCGAACCGAAAGTGGCGGTGGCCGCATCGGTCGCTGGCTCAGTGGCGAGCGTGATTTCACGGCGCGCATGAGTGCGGCCCAGGTGCCGGTCAGTTCCGTCAGCCTCGGCCCGGTGACTGACGGCCAACGCGACGGGCGCTATGTGATGAAGGACGGGGATGCGCGTCGTTCCTGCGAACTCACCCTCAACATGGTCTCAGGCTACCCGCATGACGCCTCCGGGACGGCGGACGTCCAGATCAGCACCTTGCTCAAGGGCCAGCCGTCGACGACCACAATGCAGCGTGTCCGGATGTGGTCAAACAACCTGTTGTTCACGGGGGCTTCGAAAGCACCGGAGTACCGGATTCAACTGCTCAAGGGTGGCGCCGTGCTGAAATCCATGGGTGAGCGCGGGGCGTGCGACGGGGCTTACCTGAAGGTTCAGTAAGCCTTGATGCGTAGTCGATATGACTCTTTTTGTTGTCTTAATGACTCTGCATGGCTCGTGTCATATTGACTATTAGCGCCCCAGGTGGCTGATTTTCAGGGCTTTTAAGGTTGGCACGGGACTTGATAGGGCATATGTACATCTGAACAGCTTCAGGAGTACGCCCAAATGTTCGAGTTCTTCAGCCACCCCGAGAAAGTCCTGCACCTGTCGAGCCGAGTGCTCGGGTTAGGTCTGTTCCTGCTGGCCGTTGGCGTGATTGGCGCTTATGGCTACGAAGGCCGACTTGGGCTCGGCACGCTGGTGTCGATGCATGCCATGACCATTCTTGGTCCGACCCTGCTCAAGGTCGGTTACGTGATGCGCCTGCTGGCCCAGTATCAGTTGGGTAAACCTGCCAAACGTCTTCTCAGGGCGGTGGCCTGATATGAGATCGCTCAAGCACGTTCCACTGTGGAGCCTGGGGTTTCGGCCGTTCTTTCTGGCAGGTGCCGTATTTGCCTGCGTTGCGCTGGCGGTGTGGGGCCTATGGCTTTACGGGCATTTTCCCCAGGCGCAGGCAACGGTCGGCATGCTCGCCTGGCACCGTCATGAAATGCCTTTCGGTTTTGCCACGGCAATCATCGGCGGGTTCCTGTTGACGGCAGTGCCGAACTGGACCGGCCGCCCCGGCCTGAGTGGGTGGCCGCTGTTGGGGTTGCTGTCGGTCTGGCTGGCGGCGCGCCTGGCGTGGTGGTTGCCGATTCCGCAGAGCGGTTTGCTGGCGCTGCAACTGCTGTTCTTGCCGCTGCTGGTTTTGGTGCTGGGGCGCGAACTGCTGGCCGCAGGCAAACGTGACAACTACCCGATCCTCTTGGTACTCGGCTTGTTGGCCGGGTGTCAGGTGTTGACGTTGTCGGGCATTGCCCAGGACGACGCCGGCCTGCAACGGCGCGGCGTGCTGGCGGCGTTGTGGTTGATCGCGGCGCTGATGAGTGTGATTGGCGGGCGGGTGATTCCGTTCTTTATCCAGCGCGGGTTGAACCGTGCAAACGGCGCGGTCGGTCATCCTCGGCAAACCCAGGCCTTGTTGATTGCCAGCCTGCTGGCCGCACTGCTGATCGGCACCGGATTCAACGAGGTTCCGCGGCCATGGCTGGCAGCCTTGTATGCGCTGATCGGCACCTTGCACCTGCTGCGTTTGTGGCGCTGGTACGACCGTGGAATCTGGCGGGTACCGTTGCTCTGGTCGTTGTACCTGGCGTACGCCTGGCTGCTGATCGCGGTACTGGCCATGGCGTTGTGGCAACTGGGCCTATTGCCCCAGCAAAGCCTGGCGACCCATTCCCTGGCGGTCGGCGGCATGGGCGGATTGATTCTGGCGATGATCGCCCGTGTCAGCCTGGGCCATACCGGCCGGCCGCTGATACCGTCAAACGCTGTGTCGCTCGGGTTGGCGCTGGTGCTGTTGGCCGGGGTGTGCCGGGTGTTTGTGGTGCCCTTCAGCAGCCTCGGGCTGGGGCTGTCGGCAGTGTTGTGGTGTGCCGCGTTCGCAGTGTTTGTGCAGGGCTACACCCGGGCATTGCTCACACCGCGTCAGTAAGGCGTTGAACGTTCAGCCACGGGGCTGCCTTGAAAGAGGCAGCCCTTTTTTGTGACCGGTTGTCGCGTCAGCCAGGGCCTTGGGGAATTTACGCTTAGCTCAATGGATAACCCGATGCGCGCGTAGGCAGCCATTGCCACAGCGACGCCGTTGCTGGACGCCGTGAGTCCTGAGGAGATGAACCATGCTGACGCTCAACATCAATGGTCATGACCAGTCGTTTGACGTGCCCGGCGACATGCCGCTGCTGTGGGTGCTGCGGGATGTGGCGCACCTGACCGGCACCAAGTTCGGCTGCGGCATGGCCCAGTGCGGTGCCTGCACGGTGCAGGTCGATGGTGCACCCCTGCGCTCGTGCATCACCCCCGTCGCGGCAGTGGCCAACGGGCAAAAAGTCCTCACCATCGAAGGCCTGTCGAGCGACGGTTCGCACCCGGTGCAACAAGCGTGGGCCGAGCTGGACGTGGTGCAATGCGGGTACTGCCAGTCGGGGCAGATCATGTCGGCGGCCGCGCTGCTGGCGAAGATTCCTGCACCGACCGACAGCGACATCGATCAGGCGTTGTCGGGCAATATCTGCCGCTGCGGCACCTACCCACGGATTCGCGCAGCGGTGAAACGCGCGGCTGAAATCGGGAGGGCGTGAGCATGAACACGGTCATCAATCCTTCGCGTCGCACCTTCCTGAAAAGCACCGCGCTGCTGGGCGGTGGTTTGGTGGTGGCGTTTGTCATACCGGGTGCCAACCGTTTTGTCCGGGCGGCATCCGCACCGGATTCTAGCTTCGCCCCCAATGCTTTTTTGCGCATTGCCAGTGACGGCACGGTGACGGTGTTGCTTGGCCATTCCGAGATGGGGCAGGGCATCTGGACCGGGCTGACCATGCTGATCGCCGAGGAACTGGACGCCGACTGGTCGAAAATCCGCGTCGAGCATGCGCCCGCTGATGTGGCCTACGGGCTGCCAGCGTTCGGCGGGATGCAGATTACCGGGGGCTCCACGTCGACCTGGATGGAGTTCGACCGTTACCGCCAGGCCGGTGCCGCCGCCCGGTTGATGCTGATCGAAGCTGCCGCCAAGCGCTTCAACGTGGCGCCTTCCAGCCTGCACACCGAGCAGGGGCACGTGATGGTCGCCAACCAACGCGTCGGTTATGGCGAACTGGCCAACGAGGCCGGGCAACTGCCGGTGCCGGCCCCCGAGAGCATCACACTCAAGTCCGCCAAGGACTGGAAAGTCATCGGTAAACCCACCAAGCGCCTAGACACCCCGGAGAAAATCACCGGTCGGGCGCAATTCGGCATGGACGTGCAGTTTGATGGCCTGCTGACGGCACTGGTGGCACGGCCACCGGTGTTTGGCGGCTCGGTGAAATCCTTCGATGCCAGCGCGGCGCTGGCGCTGCCTGGGGTGAGGAAAGTGGTACAGGTGCCCAGCGGCGTGGCGGTGGTGGCCGACCATTACTGGGCGGCGAAGCTGGGGCGCGATGCGCTGAAAGTCGAGTGGGACCTGGGGCCCAATGTCGGGCTGGACAGCGATGCGCTGCGTGAGTCGTTCCGCAAATTGGCCGCCACTCAAGGCACCCCGGCCAGCCAGGCGGGCGATGCTGCAACAGCGCTGGCGAAGGCGTCGAAGACCATCGAGGCCGAGTACACCGTGCCGTACCTGGCCCATGCGCCCATGGAGCCGCTCAATTGCACGGTCAAGCTCGGCGCGGACATGTGCGAGATCTGGACCGGTACGCAGTTCCAGACCATGGACCAGCAGATCACGGCCAAAATCACTGGCCTCAAGCCTGAGCAGGTGCAGATCCACACACGGTTCCTGGGCGGCGGTTTCGGGCGGCGCGCCAACCCGGCGTCGGACTTCGTGGCCGAAGCGGTGCACGTCGCCAAAGCGGCCCAGGCACCGGTGAAAACCGTTTGGGCGAGGGAGGATGATGTGCGTGGTGGTTACTATCGCTCGGCGTTCCTGCATCAGGCCCGGATCGGCCTCGGTGCCGACGGGTTGCCGGTGGCGTGGCGGCATGTGCTGGTGGGGCAGTCGATCATGGCCGGAACGTCGTTCGAGGCCGGGTTCGTCAAGAACGGCATCGACGGGACCTCGGTCGAGGGTGTGGCCGACAGCCCCTACATCAAGGGCCTGGCTGATCATCAGGTCGACCTGCATTCACCGCGAACCGGGATCAACGTGCTGTGGCTGCGGTCGGTGGGGCACAGCCACACAGCGTTTGTCATGGAGTCGCTGATCGACGAACTGGCGACTGCGGCGGGTCAGGACCCGGTGGCCTATCGTCGGGTGTTGCTCAAGGACCATCCACGTCATTTGGGTGTGTTGAATCTGGCGGTCGAGAAGGCCGGGTGGGGTTCACCCTTGGCCAATGGGCGTGCGCTGGGCGTGGCGGTGCATGAGTCGTTTGGCAGCTACGTGGCGCAGGTGGCCGAGGTGTCCGAGGACAACGGCACGATCCGCGTGCATCGGGTGGTGTGCGCCGTGGACTGCGGGATTGCGGTCAACCCGACCAGCATCGCCGCGCAGATGGAGTCGTGCATTACCTTCGGGCTGGGGTTTGCCTTGCACAGCAAAATCACCTTCAAGGACGGCCGGGTGGTGCAGTCCAACTACCACGATTACCAGGTCTTGCGGTTGAACGAAATGCCTCGGGTCGAGGTGCATATCGTCGCCAGCAGCGACAAGCCGGGCGGGATCGGCGAGGCGGGCGTGCCACCCACCGCGCCCGCCGTGGCCAACGCGGTGTTTGCCTTGACCGGCCAGCGCCTGCGGGATTTGCCCCTGCAACTGGCGGGGGTGTGAGATGAAGCGACATCTGTTCATGGGCTCGTTGCTGTTGTTCGGGTTGGGGGGCTATACGTCGCAGCTGTTTGCCGACGACCAGGCAGCGCTCGCGGCGTTTGCCACGGTGCAAAAGGTCTTCCAGAGCCCGCGCTGCCAGAACTGCCACATCCCCGGCGACTCGCCGTTGCAGTTCGATGCGGGCGTGCCCCACGCCATGAGTGTGGTTCGCGGCGTGGATGGCAAGGGTTCGCCAGGGTTGCCCTGTGCGACCTGTCACGCCGACAGCAATCCACCGACCAGTTACGGGCCTCATGCGCCACCCGGTGCGCCGCACTGGGGGCTGCCGTCCGCCGCGCACAAGATGGCCTGGATCGGGCTGCCAGCCGATAAACTGTGCCAGATGATCAAGGACCGTTCGAGCAATGGCGATCGGGACTTTGCCGCGCTGATCCAACACGTCAGCGATGACAAACTGGTGCTCTGGGGCTGGAACCCCGGTGGCAATCGCGCGCCGGTGCCGGTGCCCCACGATATTTTTGTCACCCAGTTCAAGCTCTGGGCTGCGGCCGGCGGGCCGTGTCCCGTGGCGGGCAGTTGAGGCGGCGTCAGGCCCACGGTGGGTTTGCCGGGAGTCAAACGGTTCATGGACTACGCTCTAGAGCATACCCGCCAAAGGAGTGTGCGATGCTCGCCCCCATCAAACCCGCCAATGAGGCTGCCCGCTCAGGAATGCTGCGCTCATTGAATGTCCTCGATACCTTGCCGGAGGAGCGTTTTGATCGCCTGACCCGTCTGGCCAGGCGTCTGTTCAACGTGCCGATTGCGTTGGTCAGCCTGGTCGATTCCGACCGCCAGTGGTTCAAGTCCTGCGTCGGGCTGGCCGCCAGCGAGACCGGGCGTGACATCTCTTTTTGTGGTCATGCGATTCTCGGGGAGCAGATTTTCCTGGTCGACGATGCCAGGCTCGACGAACGTTTCCACGACAATCCGCTGGTGGCCGGTGAACCCGGTATCCGTTTTTATGCTGGTTGCCCGCTGACGGTGGCCGATGGCAGCACACTCGGCACGCTGTGCCTGATCGACATGAAGCCCCGGCAACTGGACGACGAAGAGCGCGAGCTGCTGCGCGACCTGGCGCGCATGGCGGAGCAGGAGTTGATGGCGGTGCAGATGGCGAGCATGGACGAACTGACCTTGCTCTCTAATCGTCGTGGTTTCATGGCCTTGGCCCAGCATGGGCTGGACGCCTGCAAGCGCCTGGAAAAACCGGCCACGTTGCTGTTTTTCGACCTCGACGACTTCAAGCAAATCAACGACCTCTACGGTCATGCCGAAGGCGACAAAGCGCTGAAGACCTTTGCGGACGTGTTACGCATCGCCTTTCGCGAAAGCGACGTGGTCGGGCGGTTGGGCGGTGACGAGTTCGTCGTGTTGCTGACCGGTTCTTCTCACGTGGAAACCACCACGATCATGGCCCGGCTAAACGAAATGCTGGATGAACGCAACGCCACGTTGCAGCGCGGCTATGACATCCGTTTCAGTGTTGGCCAGATCGAATATGACGCCCAGCGCCACGACAGCGTGGACCGGTTGCTGGCCGATGCCGACGGTGCGATGTACGCCCACAAACAGGCCCGGCGCCGGGGCTGATCCTGCTGGCATGAAAAAACCCGCCGAGGCGGGTTTTTTACAGCGCGGGGATCACTCTTCGAGATTGCCCATGGCGGTGGTATTGAAACCGCCGTCCACGTACATGATTTCGCCGCTGATGCCGGACGCCAGGTCCGAGCACAGGAACGCGCCGGCGTTACCGACTTCTTCGATGGTGACGTTACGGCGCAGCGGGGTTTGCGCTTCGTTGGCGGCCAGCATCTTGCGGAAATTCTTGATGCCGGACGCGGCGAGGGTGCGGATAGGGCCCGCCGAGACGCAGTTGACGCGGGTGCCGTCCGGCCCCAGCGAGCTGGCCAGGTAACGCACGCCCGCTTCCAGCGAAGCCTTGGCCATGCCCATGACGTTGTAGTTCGGCATGGTGCGCTCGGCGCCCAGGTACGACAGGGTCAGGAGGCTGCCGTTGCGGCCTTTCATCATGTCGCGGCCAGCCTTGGCCAGGGCCACGAAGCTGTAGGCACTGATGTCATGCGCGATGCGGAAACCGTCGCGGGTGGTGGCTTCGGTGAAGTCGCCGTCCAGTTGGTCGCCCGGGGCGAAGCCCACGGAATGCACGATGCAGTCCAGGCCATCCCACTGTTTGCCCAGTGCCTGGAAGACCTTGGCGATTTCTTCGTCGCTGGCCACATCGCACGGGAAGCACAGCTCGGGGCTTGAGCCCCAGCCTTGTGCGAACTCTTCAACGCGACCCTTGAGTTTGTCGTTCTGATAAGTGAAGGCAAGCTCAGCGCCCTCGCGATGCATGGCGGCAGCGATGCCGGAGGCGATGGACAGTTTGCTGGCGACACCGACGATCAGTACGCGCTTACCGGCGAGAAAACCCATGTGTTGCTCCTCTTTCAGGTTATTCGACAGTGGCTGGGGCCAGGAAAGCGGCCTCCAGCAACTGCTGTGTATAAGGGTGTTGCGGCGCCGCAAAAATACGCGGCGCATCCCCTTGTTCGACCACTTGGCCGTGCTTGACCACCATCAACTGGTGGCTCAGCGCTTTCACCACAGCCAGGTCATGGCTGATGAACAGATACGTCAGGTTGTACTTGCTTTGCAGGTTGCGCAGCAGTTCAACCACTTGGCGTTGCACGGTGCGGTCCAGCGCCGAAGTCGGCTCGTCCAGCAGGATCAACGCCGGTTTTAGAACCAGTGCCCGGGCAATGGCAATGCGCTGCCGTTGCCCACCGGAAAATTCGTGGGGGTAGCGGTGGCGGGTTTGCGGGTCCAGGCCTACCTCCTTGAGTGCAGCAATGATAGCTAGTTCCTGTTCGGCTGCTGTGCCGATCTTGTGTATCCGCAGACCTTCGCCGACGATTTCGCTCACACACATCCGCGGGCTGAGGCTGCCGAACGGGTCCTGGAAAACCACCTGCATTTCCCGCCGCAGCGGCCGTACTTGCTGCTGTGACAGGCTGTCGAGGGACTTGCCTTCGAAGCGAATCGCGCCCTTGCTGGCAATCAACCGCAAGATCGCCAGGCCGAGCGTGGACTTGCCGGAGCCGCTTTCTCCCACAATCCCCAGCGTTTGCCCCTGCGGCAGGCTGAAATTGATGCCGTCCACCGCTTTGACGTAATCGACGGTGTTACGCAAAAAACCTTTCTTGATCGGGAACCAGACTTTCAGGTCCTCGACTTGCAACAGCGGCGGGCCAATCAGATTGTTCGCCGGGGTGCCGCTGGGCTCGGCGGCCAGCAGCTCCTGTGTGTAGGGATGCTGCGGTGCGCGGAACAACTCCTCGCACGGCGCCTGCTCGACGATGCAACCGCGCTGCATGACGCACACGCGGTGGGCAATGCGCCGAACCAGGTTCAAGTCGTGGCTGATCAGCAGCAACGCCATGCCCAGGCGCGCTTGCAGCTCCTTGAGCAGTTCGAGGATTTTCAACTGGACGGTCACGTCCAGCGCGGTGGTGGGTTCGTCAGCAATCAGCAACTCAGGCTCGTTCGCCAGGGCCATGGCGATCATCACGCGTTGCCGCTGCCCGCCGGACAACTCATGGGGCAGGGCCTTGAGCCGTTTGTGCGGTTCGGGAATGCCCACCAGTTCCAGTAGCTCCAGCGTGCGCCGGGTCGCGACTTTACCGGTCAGGCCCTTGTGGATGCCCAGCACTTCGTTGATCTGCTTTTCAATCGAGTGCAGCGGGTTCAGCGAGGTCATTGGCTCCTGGAAAATCATCGCGATCCGGTTGCCGCGAATGTGCCGGATGGTTTTTTCCTTGAGCGACAGCAGGTCATGCCCGGCGTAGTTGATGGTGCCGGTAGGGTGCCGCGCCAGTGGGTAGGGCAGCAGACGCAGGATCGAGTGGGCGGTCACCGATTTGCCCGAACCGCTTTCGCCCACCAACGCCAGCGTTTCGCCGCGCTTGATGTCGAAACTGATGCCTTCCACCACCCGATGCACGCGTTCACCGGCCACAAATTCGACAGAAAGGTCGCGTACTTCGATCAGATTGTCCTGATTCATTTCACTTCCTCGGGTCGAAGGCATCGCGAGCGGACTCGCCGATAAACACCAGCAAACTCAACATCACCGCCAGCACCGCAAAGGCGCTCATGCCCAGCCACGGCGCTTGCAGGTTGGATTTGCCCTGCGCAACCAGTTCGCCCAGGGACGGCGCGCCCGGTGGCAGGCCGAAGCCCAGGAAGTCCAGCGCGGTCAGGGTGCCGATGGCCCCCGTGAGAATGAACGGCATGAACGTCATGGTCGACACCATGGCGTTGGGCAGGATGTGGCGGAACATGATCGCGCCGTTCTGCATACCCAGCGCCCGGGCGGCGCGCACGTATTCGAGGTTGCGCCCGCGCAGGAACTCGGCGCGAACCACATCCACCAGGCTCATCCAGGAAAACAGCAGCATGATCCCCAGCAGCCACCAGAAGTTCGGCTGCACGAAGCTGGCCAGGATGATCAGCAGGTACAGCACGGGCAGGCCGGACCAGATCTCCAGGAAACGTTGCCCCGCCAGATCGACCCAGCCGCCGTAAAAGCCCTGCAGGGCGCCGGCGATGACGCCGATGATCGAGCTGAGCAGGGTCAGGGTCAGGGCAAACAGGACCGACACTCGAAAACCGTAGATCACCCGCGCAAGCACGTCGCGGCCCTGATCGTCGGTGCCCAGCCAGTTGTCTGAAGAGGGGGGCGCCGGGGCCGGGACTTTCAGGTCGTAATTGATGCTCTGGTAGCTGAACGGGATCGGCGCCCATAAGGTCCAGGCATCCTTGGCCTTGAGCAGTTCGCGGATGTAGGGGCTCTTGTAGTTGGCTTCCAGCGGGAACTCGCCACCGAAGGTGGTTTCCGGGTAGCGCTTGAGCGCCGGGAAGTACCAGCCGCCGTCGTAATGCACCGCCAGCGGTTTGTCGTTGGCAATCAGCTCGGCACCCAGGCTCAGGCCGAACAGTGCCAGGAACAGCCAGAGTGACCACCAGCCACGCTTATTGGCTTTGAACAGTTCGAAACGTCGGCGATTGAGAGGGGAAAGGGTCATCTCAATGCTCCCGGTGTTCGAAGTCGATGCGCGGATCGACCAGGGTGTAGGTGAGGTCGCCGATCAGTTTCACCACCAACCCCAGCAGGGTGAAGATGAACAGCGTGCCGAAGACCACCGGGTAGTCACGGTTGATGGCTGCCTCGAAACTCATCAGGCCGAGGCCGTCGAGGGAGAAGATCACCTCCACCAGCAGCGAACCGGTGAAGAAGATCCCGATGAACGCCGAGGGAAAACCGGCAATCACCAGCAGCATGGCGTTACGGAACACATGGCCGTACAGCACGCGGTGGTTGGTCAGGCCCTTGGCCTTGGCGGTGACCACGTACTGTTTGTTGATCTCGTCGAGAAAGCTGTTTTTGGTTAGCAGGGTCATGGTCGCGAAGTTACCGATCACCAGTGCGGTCACCGGCAATGCCAGGTGCCAGAAGTAATCGAGGATCTTGGCGCCCCAGCTCAGTTCGCTGAAGTTGTTGGAGGTCAGGCCGCGCAAGGGGAACCAGTCCAGGTAACTGCCACCGGCAAATACCACGATCAGCAGAATGGCGAACAGGAACGCCGGTATCGCATAGCCGACGATGATCGCCGAACTGGTCCAGACGTCGAAATGGCTGCCGTGCCGGGTGGCCTTGGCGATCCCCAGCGGGATCGACACCAGGTACATGATCAGCGTGCTCCACAGCCCGAGGGAGATCGACACCGGCATCTTTTCCCTGATCAGGTCGATGACCTTGGCATCGCGAAAGAAGCTGTCGCCGAAATCCAGGTGGGCGTAGTTCTTGATCATGATCCACAAGCGTTCCGGCGCCGATTTGTCGAAGCCGTACATCTTCTCGATTTCCTTGACCAGCGCCGGGTCCAGGCCCTGGGCGCCACGATAGCTGGAGCCGGCCACCGACACCTCGGCACCGCCGCCGGCAATGCGGCTGGTGGCGCCTTCGAAGCCTTCGAGCTTGGCGATCATCTGTTCCACCGGACCGCCGGGAGCGGCCTGGATGATGATGAAGTTGATCAGCAGAATGCCGAACAGCGTCGGGATGATCAGCAGCAATCGCCGAAAAATGTACGCCAGCATGTCAGTGCTCCACGCCCGCAGGCTCGGCTTTTTCTTGGGTCAACACTTCGATGGCCGGTTTCGCGTCGGGTTTGATCCACCAGGTGTCGATGCCGATGTCGTAGGTCGGTGAGGTTTTCGGGTGGCCGATGTGGTTCCAGTAGGCCACGCGCCAGCTCTTGATGTGCCAGTTCGGAATCACGTAGTAGCCCCACTGCAACACCCGGTCCAGTGCACGGGCATGGGCCACCAGGCTGTGGCGCGAGTCGGCGTTGATCAGTTCCTCGACCAGTACGTCGACCGCCGGGTCCTTCAGGCCCATGGTGTTGCGGCTGCCGGGCTTGTCGGCGCTGTCGGTTTTCCAGAACTCGCGTTGCTCGTTGCCCGGAGAGTTGGACTGCGGAAAACTGCCGACGATGATGTCGAAATCCCGTGAGCGCACGCGGGTGACGTACTGGGACACGTCGACCCGGCGAATCACCAGTTCGATCCCCAGATCGCTCAGGTTGCGCTTGAACGGCAGCAGGATGCGTTCGAACTCGGTCTGGGCCAGCAGGAACTCGATGACCACCGGTTTGCCGGTGGCATCGACCATTTTGTCGTCGACAATCCGCCAGCCCGCCTCTTGCAGGAGTTGATAGGCCTGGCGCTGCTGGGCGCGAACCATTCCGCTGCCGTCGGACACCGAGTTCTGGAAGGGTTCGGTGAAGGCCTGAACGGGGACCTTGCCCTTGAGCGGTTCGAGGATCGCCAGTTGCTCGGCGTCCGGCAGGCCGGTGGCGGCCATTTCCGAGTTTTCAAAGTAACTGCGGGTGCGCACATAGGCACCGTTGAACAGCTGTTTGTTGGTCCACTCGAAGTCCAGCAACAGGCTCAGGGCCTGGCGCACGCGCACGTCCTGGAACACCGGACGGCGCAGGTTGTAGACGAACCCTTGCATGCCGGTCGGGTTGCCGTTGGGGATCTGTTCCTTGATCAGCCGCCCTTCGGTCACCGCCGGGATGTTGAAGGCATTGGCCCAGGCCTTGGCCGTCATTTCCAGCCAGTAATCGAACTGCCCGGCCTTCAAGGCTTCCAGCGCTACGGTGTTGTCGCGGAAGTAATCGATGGTCATCACATCAAAGTTGTAGAAGCCGCGATTGACCGGCAGGTCCTTGCCCCAATAGTCCTTGACCCGCTCATAACGGATCGAGCGCCCGGCCTTGACCTCGCCGACCTTGTACGGCCCGCTGCTCAGCGGGGCTTCCAGGTTGCCTTTGTTGAAGTCGCGGGTTTCCCACCAGTGCTTGGGCAAAATCGGCAGTTGACCGAGAATCAGCGGCAATTCGCGGTTGCTGGTGTCCTTGAACGTGAACCGCACCCGCAATGGGTCTTCGGCAATCACTTCGTCGACATCGGCGTAGTAGGTGCGATAGAGCGGGGCGCCATCTTTCATCAGGGTCTGGAAGCTGAACACCACGTCTTCGGCCCGCACGGGATGGCCGTCATGGAAGCGCGCTTCGGGGCGCAGGTAGAAACGCACCCAGCTGTTGTCCGGGGCTTTTTCGATCTTGCCGGCGATCAGGCCGTACTCGGTGAACGGTTCATCCATGCCGTGACGGGTCAGCGTGTCGTAGATCAGGAGAATGTCCCCGGCCGGCACGCCTTTACTGATAAACGGGTTGAGGCTGTCGAAGCCACCGAACCCGGACTGGCGGAATGTGCCGCCCTTTGGGGCATCGGGGTTCACGAAGTCGAAGTATTTGAAGTTCGCCGGGTACTTGGGCGGCTCGTTGTACAGGGTCAGGGCATGTTGCGGCGCGGCGTGAGCGACGCCGACAAGTGCCGCAAAGACCAGACCCGGCAAAGTACGCAAAGACATCATTGGACGTTCTCCGAAGACTTCAGCCACCACGCATTCAGGCCCAGGGTGTAGGGCGGTGTGGTGACGAACGCGAACCGGTTGCGGTACGCCAGGCGATGATAGTTGAGATACCAGTTGGGGATGCTGTAGTGCTGCCAGAGCAGTACCCGGTCCAGGGCTTTGCCGATGGCCAGTTGTTCGTCGCGGTTTTTTGCGGCCAGTAACTGCTCCAGCAGGTGGTCGACCACCGGATTGGCCACGCCTGCGTAATTCTTGCTGCCCTTGATACCCGCCTGGCTGGAGTGGAAATACTGCCACTGCTCAAGGCCCGGGCTGAGGGTCTGGTCGAGGGTCATCAGGATCATATCGAAATCGAACTGGTCCAGGCGTTGTTTGTACTGGGCGCGGTCGACGGTACGCAGGTTCGCGTTGATGCCGATGCTGGCAAGGTTCTCGGCGTAAGGCTGGAGGATGCGTTCCAGGTTCGGGTTGACCAGCAGGATTTCGAAGCGCAACGGCTGCCCGGCGGCGTTTTGCAGGCGTTGGCCGTTGAGCTTCCAGCCTGCCTGCGCGAGCAGGCCGAGTGCCTGGCGCAGGGTTTCCCGGGGGATGCCTCGACCGTCGGTTTGCGGCAGGCTGAAGGGCTCGGTGAACAGTTTGGCCGGCAGTTGCTCGCGATAGGGCGAAAGCATCAGCCATTCATGGCCGACTGGCAGTCCGGTGGCTGAGAACTCACTGTTGGGGTAATAGCTCATCGCCCGTTTGTAGGCGCCGCTGAACAGCGTGCGGTTGGTCCATTCGAAGTCGAACATCAGGCCCAGGGCTTCCCGCACCTTGTCGTCGGCAAACGTGCCGCGCCGGGTGTTCATGAACAGGCCCTGGGTTTGCGTGGGGATCTGGTGGGCAATCTGTGCCTTGATCACGTCGCCACGCCGCACGGCCGGGAAGTGATAGCCGTTGGCCCAGTTCTTGGCCTGGTGCTCGATGTAAATGTCGAATTCGCCAGCCTTGAACGCCTCGAAGGCCACGTCGCTGTCGCGATAGAACTCGACCTCCATTCGGTCATAGTTGTACTTGCCGCGATTGACCGGTAAATCCTTGCCCCAGTAATCCTTGACCCGTTCGAAGACCAATTGCCGTCCAGGCTGGACCTGGGTGATCCGATACGGCCCGCTGCCCAGTGGCGGTTCGAAGGTGGTGGCTTTGAAGTCGCGGTCCTTCCAGTAGTGCTGCGCCAGCACAGGCAGCTCGCCCAGGCGCAGGATCAGCAGTGGATTACCGGCACGCTTGAACACAAAGCGGATGCGCTGCGGGTTGAGGATGTCGACCCGTGACACTTCCTGAAGGTTGGTGCGGTACTGCGGGTGACCTTCCTTGAGCAGTAAACGATAGGAAAACGCCACGTCATAGGCAGTGATCGGCGTGCCGTCGTGAAAGCGTGCTTCGGGGCGCAGGTTGAACACCACCCAACTGCGGTCTTCGCTGTATTCGACCGACTGGGCAATCAGCCCATAACTGGACGCCGGCTCATCACCGGACGGCGCGTACTGGCCGGTGCCGACCATCAGCGGCTCATTCAGCTCATTGATGCCGTATTGCAGGAAGTTCGGCGTGGCGACCGGGCTGGTGCCCTTGAAGGTGTAGGGGTTGAGTGTGTCGAAGGTGCCAAATGCCATGACGCGCAAGGTGCCGCCCTTGGGCGCTTGCGGGTTGACCCAGTCGAAGTGGGTAAATCTGGCGGGGTACTTGAGTGTGCCGAACTGCGCATAACCGTGGCTTTCGGTGATCGCTGCCAGTGCGGGAAAGCTCAAGGCCAGACTGATGAAGAGCAGAAGGAGGGGACGCATCAAGTCAGAGATCCGATCCAGGCGGCTTGGGCTTTATGATCGGTACAGTAACAGCTTGTATCAGCAGGAAAAAGGCCACCGCGCAAAGCCTGCCGGTGGCCTTTTCTCGACACTCAGTGCGGGGAAGATACCGTCAGCATCTGGCCGGGCTTGAGGGCCTGGCCGACGCGTGGATTCCAGCGCTTGAGGTGTTGCATCTCAACGTTGAAGCGCTTGGCGACGATGTACAGCGAATCGCCTTGCTTGACCTTGTACTGGGTCTGTTTCTTGTTGTTGCTGGCAACGGTGGTGGTTTTGCGGCGGGTGTCCTGCATGACCAACTTCTGGCCAACCTTGAGGTTGTTGCCGCTCATGTTGTTCCAGCGTTGCAGGTCCTTGACGTCGACTTTGTTGGCCTTGGCGATCTGCGCCAGGTTATCGCCGCGCTTGACCCGGTAGGCGCGCTTGAGCTTGGCCAGTTCCTGGCTGTCGGCGCCATCGAAGACCGGTTTGAGCGGGCGTTTGCTGATCAGCTCTTCGGGTTTCATGGTCGACAGGCTGGCAGTCAGCAATTGCGCCTTCGACGTTGGCACCAGCAGGTGCTGCGGGCCGTCGATGGTGGTGCGCTGCTTGAAGGCCGGGTTGAGTTGGAACAGTTCGTCTTCGTCGATGTTGGCCACCGCGGCAACCTTGGACAGGTCCATGCGCTGGTTGATTTCGACGACTTCGAAGTAAGGCTCGTTGGCGATCGGGTTCAGGTTCACCCCGTAGGCTTCCGGCGCCAGTACCACTTGCGACAGGGCCAGCAGCTTGGGGACGTAAGCCTGGGTTTCCGCTGGCAGCGGCAGGTTCCAGTAATCGGTGGGCAGGCCGAGCTTCTCGTTACGCTCGATGGCCCGGCTCACAGTGCCTTCGCCAGCGTTGTAAGCGGCCAGGGCCAGCAGCCAATCGCCGTTGAACATGTCGTGCAGGCGGGTCAGGTAATCCATGGCTGCGGTGGTCGACGCGGTGATATCGCGGCGTCCATCGTAGAAACGGGTCTGGCGCAGGTTGAAGTAACGCCCGGTGGACGGAATGAATTGCCACAGGCCGACGGCATCCGCGCGGGAATAGGCCATCGGGTTGTAGGCGCTTTCAATCACTGGCAGCAGTGCCAGTTCCAGCGGCATGTTGCGTTCTTCAAGGCGTTCGACGATGTAATGGATGTAGAGGCTGCCGCGTTCGCCGGCGTTCTCAAGGAACGAAGGGTTGCTGGCAAACCACAGGCGTTGCTGCTCGATGCGCGGGTTGACGCCAAGCCCTTCCTGCAACTGGAAGCCCTGGCGCATGCGCTCCCAGACGTCCTGCGGAACCTGTGGCGTCGGTTTCTCGCTGAGCCAGATTGGCTTCTGCTTGACCCGGGTAGAGAGATTTTGAGCGTGCGCCGCGTCGGTCTGCGGCACGTGGCCGGAGCTTTGGCAGCCCGCCAGTGTGGCGGACACAGCCACCGCGATGGCCTGGGCCAAGCGCGTCAATGCGTCTGAATGGATGGATTTACGGATAGATGACGACATTGGCTGGAAGTAAGTTCCGGGCAAAAATGTCGGGCGATTCTAGAAAGCGCAGGGGGTGCGGTCAACCATTCAGAATTTTTGGACCAATAATGCCCCCCCTTAGAACTTATCTTTCCAAGCCCTCAGGGCTGCAAAAACCTCACTTGGAGCCCGGTTATCCACCCCGTTCCGTTCGTCCACTTTTTCTTTAACAGATGTTTCGCCGGTACGCAGAAACGGGTTGGTGAGCTTTTCCAGGGCGAGGGTGGAAGGCAAGGTCATGCGGCCGGACTCACGCAGTTGACGGACTTTTTCCACGCGTTCGGCAATGTCCGGGTTGTTCGGCTCCACGGCCTGGGCGAAACGCAGGTTGCTCTGGGTGTATTCGTGGGTGCAGTAGACCAGCGTGTCCTCGGGCAGCGCGGCGAGGCGGCTCAACGAATCATGCATCTGCCGGGGCGTGCCCTCGAACAGGCGCCCGCAACCGGCGGCGAACAGGGTGTCGCCACAGAACAGCAGCCCGTGATGGTAATACGCGATATGGCCCAGGGTGTGACCCGGCACCGCATACACGTCGAACGTCCAACCGAGTACGTTGACCTGCTCGTTGTCCTGGAGCGCCACATCGCGGGCCGGAATATTTTCGCTCGCCGGACCGTACACCGTGGCCCCGAAGGCTTCTTTCAGTTGCTCGACACCCCCCACATGGTCGTGGTGGTGATGGGTGACCAGGATGTCGCTGAGCGTCCAGCCCGGATGAGCCGTCAACCACGCCAGCACGGGCGCGGCATCGCCGGGGTCGACCACGGCGGCACGCTGGGTGCGGTGGTCCTGTAACAACCAGATGTAGTTGTCGGTGAAGGCGGGCAGGGCACTGATCTGTATCATTGTCGGAGTCGCCAAGCGGAAAACATTGGCGCATCTTAGAGCTTCTTGCCGAGTTGGAGAATGCAATGACTGATAAAGCGTTCGCTCAGGCTGATCCTGACTGGCTGGCACTGATCGGTGCGGCCCGCGAGTGGCTGGCAGGTCCCCTCGGGCAGTTTTTGCTGGATGAAGAGCGGCGCATGCTCGAAGACGAGTTGGGGCGGTTCTTCGGGGGTTACCTGGTGCATTACGGACCGTCGGCCGAAACCCCACCTGCCGCGCCGCAAGTGCAGCGCAACGTCCGCCTGGGAGCGCCGTTGCCCGGTGTCGAAATTGTCTGCGAAGAGCAGGCCTGGCCGATCAGTGAGCACGCGGCCGATGTGGTGGTGCTGCAACATGGCCTGGATTTCTGCCTGTCGCCCCACGGCTTGCTGCGTGAGGCCGCCAGCGCGGTGCGTCCGGGCGGGCATTTGCTGATTATCGGCATCAACCCCTGGAGCAGTTGGGGCTTGCGTCACGTATTCGCCCAGGATGCCTTGCGCAAGGCGCGCTGCATCTCGCCGTCGCGAGTGGCTGATTGGTTGAACCTGCTGGGCTTCGCGCTGGAGAAACGCCGCTTCGGGTGCTATCGTCCGCCGCTTGCGTCCCAGGCTTGGCAAGCTCGGCTGGCCGGGTGGGAGCGCAAGGCCGGTGACTGGCAGTTGTCCGGCGGCGGCTTCTATTTATTGGTGGCACGCAAGATCGTGGTCGGGTTGCGCCCGGTGCGGCAGGTGCGCCGCGAGCCGATGGGCAAGCTGATTCCGCTGCCGATGGCCAAGGTCAACCGTCGCCACATGGAACCCTGAATACTCTTAATTTCTGGCCGGGCCTGCGCCTGGCCTCAGGCGTTGCCGATCATTGATGGGCAAGCCACAGGCATTTTCTGGATAGATTGGCATGAGCGATAGCGTAGAACTCTTCACCGATGGCGCCTGCAAGGGCAACCCTGGCCCCGGCGGCTGGGGCGCATTGCTGGTGTGCAAGGGCGTTGAAAAAGAACTGTGGGGCGGCGAAGCCAACACCACCAACAACCGTATGGAACTGATGGGCGCCATTCGTGGCCTGGAAGAACTCAAGCGTTCCTGCGATGTGCTGCTGGTGACTGACTCGCAGTACGTCATGAAAGGCATCAACGAATGGATGGACAACTGGAAAAAGCGCGGCTGGAAAACCGCCGCGAAAGAACCAGTGAAAAACGCTGACTTGTGGAAGTTGCTCGACGAGCAGGTCAACCGCCATAACGTGACGTGGAAGTGGGTACGCGGGCACATCGGCCACCACGGCAACGAACGCGCCGACCAGTTGGCCAACCGTGGCGTGGATGAAGTGCGCGGTTACAAACAAGACTGATGATTCCACCGATCCACTGTGGGGGCCGGGCTTGCCCGCGATGAACGATGACGCGGTTTTACTGAAAGTCCGCAGCGTCAGCATCGCGGGCAAGCCCGGCTCCCACAGGAAATCACAGCATCAAGATAACGGTTGCCAGTTGCTGGTCCGAGTACACCTGGCCGGCCAGTACGCTGCGCATCCGCTCAAACGCCGCTTCAATCCTCACCCCGCGAATCTTCCCTTCGCTGGCCACGAACGCCGCCGCATCATCCTTGGCCGCCAGTACAATCTTGTCATCCTTGAACGAACCGCTGGTGCCCTTGGTGGAGCTCATGGTCAGGCTCAGGGTAATGTCGGTGCTGATCACCAGGCTGGTCGCCCGCACGGTGGTGCTGATCAGGCTGCCCATCACCAGGGCGGTGATGAGTAGGGTTGTCGTTGTCATGAGGTGCGCAATGCCTGTGAGTAATGCAGGCATGCACGCTAACAACGCAGCCCTCGCCAATCTTTATGAGCTTTGCTAAGGATTGTTAAAAACTGCGCAGCGCGCTCTGTCCGTCGGCAAGCGCCCCGGTGCCCAAGAGCATGCTAAAATCCGCGCCTTTTGCACGATAGACCCGTTGAGAGCTGACCACTGATGGCCAACAGATCCGTTGTACTCGATACCGAAACCACCGGCATGCCGGTGACCGACGGCCACCGGATTATCGAAATCGGTTGCGTCGAGTTGATCGGTCGGCGCCTGACCGGCCGGCATTTCCACGTTTATTTGCAGCCTGACCGCGAGAGTGACGAGGGCGCGATTGGCGTCCACGGCATTACCAACGAGTTCCTGGTGGGCAAGCCGCGTTTCGCTGAAGTGGCCGATGAGTTCTTTGAATTCATCAAGGGCGCGCAGCTGATCATCCATAACGCGGCGTTCGACGTCGGCTTCATCAATAACGAATTTGCCCTGATGGGCCAAAAGGATCGGGCTGACATCACGCAGCACTGCTCGATCCTCGACACCCTGATGATGGCGCGTGAGCGCCATCCGGGGCAGCGCAACAGCCTCGATGCCTTGTGCAAACGCTACGGCGTCGACAACTCCGGGCGTGAACTGCACGGTGCGTTGCTCGACTCGGAGATTCTTGCCGACGTCTACCTGACCATGACCGGTGGCCAGACCAGCCTGTCGCTGGCCGGTAACGCCTCCGACGGCAACGGCTCGGGTGAAGGTTCGGGTAACCGCGCCAGCGAGATTCGTCGTTTGCCGGCGGATCGCCAGCCAACCCGCATCATTCGCGCCAGCGAAGCGGACCTGGCGGCTCACGCCGCCCGGCTTGAAATCATTGCCAAATCCGCCGGGGCTCCGGCACTCTGGACTCAGTTGCTCGAGGCTGAAAACCCGGCTCAGTAGTGCGGGCGGGCGACCTTTTGTTACAAGACCGCGCGCCGTGGGCTGACGTGCAGCGCCTCAAGCTTCTACGCTGAGGTCATTGGCAGGCCACGGCCCGCCGCTTCAGGACGCCGAGCCCCATGTACAAAGACTTGAAATTCCCGGTCCTTATCGTCCATCGCGACATCAAGGCCGACACAGTCGCTGGTGACCGGGTGCGCGGCATCGCCCGGGAGCTGGAGCAGGAAGGCTTCAGCATTTTCTCGGCGGTCGATTACGCCGAGGGGCGGCTGGTCGCATCGACGCATCACGGCCTGGCCTGCATGCTGATCGCCGCTGAAGGTGCCGGGGAAAACACCCATCTGCTACAGAACATGGTCGAGCTGATCCGCCTGGCCCGTGTTCGTGCGCCACACCTGCCGATTTTTGCCTTGGGCGAGCAAGTCACGCTGGAAAACGCGCCGGCCGATGCCATGAGTGAACTCAACCAGTTGCGCGGCATTCTTTACTTGTTCGAAGACACCGTCCCGTTCCTCGCCCGGCAAGTGGCGCGGGCGGCGCGCAACTACCTCGATGGTCTGTTGCCGCCGTTTTTCAAGGCGCTGGTGCAGCATACCGCCGACTCCAACTATTCCTGGCACACCCCCGGCCATGGCGGCGGCGTGGCCTATCATAAAAGCCCGGTGGGGCAGGCGTTTCATCAGTTTTTTGGTGAAAATACCTTGCGTTCGGACCTGTCTGTTTCGGTGCCGGAGCTGGGTTCGTTACTCGATCACACCGGTCCGCTGGCCGAAGCCGAGGCACGTGCAGCGCTGAATTTTGGGGCCGACCACACGTTTTTCGTGATCAATGGCACCTCGACCGCCAACAAGATTGTCTGGCACGCGATGGTCGGGCGCGACGACCTGGTGTTGGTGGACCGCAACTGCCATAAATCGGTGCTGCACGCGATCATCATGACCGGGGCGATCCCGCTGTACCTGTGCCCTGAGCGTAACGAGCTGGGGATTATCGGGCCAATTCCTCTGAGCGAGTTCAGTCGCGAGTCGATCCAGGCCAAGATCGACGCCAGCCCGCTGACGGTGGGCAGGGTGCCCAAAGTCAAAATGGCGGTGGTCACCAACTCCACCTACGATGGCCTCTGTTACAACGCCGAGTTGATCAAGCAAAGCCTGGGCAATAGCGTCGAGGTGCTGCATTTCGATGAGGCCTGGTACGCCTACGCGGCGTTTCACGAGTTTTTCGCCGGGCGTTACGGCATGGGCACTTCGCGCACCGCCGACAGCCCGCTGGTGTTCACCACTCACTCGACCCACAAGCTGCTCGCCGCGTTCAGCCAGGCGTCGATGATTCATGTGCAGGACGGCGGCGCCCGGCAACTGGATCGCGACCGTTTCAATGAAGCGTTCATGATGCACATCTCGACCTCGCCGCAGTACAGCATCATCGCCTCGCTGGATGTGGCGTCGGCGATGATGGAAGGCCCGGCCGGCAGGTCGCTGTTGCAGGAAATGTTCGATGAAGCCTTGAGTTTTCGTCGTGCGCTGGCCAATTTGCGTCAGCACATTGCTGCGGATGACTGGTGGTTCTCCATCTGGCAGCCGCCCTCGGTGGAAGGCATCGACCGGGTCGTCACCGAAGACTGGCTGTTGCAGCCCGATGCCGATTGGCATGGCTTTGGCGGGGTGACAGACGACTACGTGCTGCTCGACCCGATCAAAGTGACCCTGGTCATGCCCGGCCTGACGGCGGGCGGCGCCCTGAGCGGGCGGGGGATTCCGGCGGCGGTGGTCAGCAAGTTTCTCTGGGAGCGTGGGCTGGTGGTGGAAAAGACCGGCCTGTATTCGTTCCTGGTGCTGTTTTCCATGGGTATCACCAAAGGCAAATGGAGCACGCTGTTGACCGAGTTGCTGGAGTTCAAGCGCAACTACGATGCCAACAGCAGTCTTGCGACTTGCCTGCCGTGCATCGCCCGGCAGGACGCGGCGCGTTATCAGGGCATGGGGTTGCGCGACCTGTGCGATCAACTGCACGCCTGTTACCGCAGCAATGCCACGGCCAAACACTTGAAACGCATGTACACCGTGCTCCCGGAAATCGCCATGAAACCGGCGGATGCCTACGATCATCTGGTTCGCGGCGAAGTCGAAGCGGTGCCCATTGATGCCTTGCAAGGCCGTATCGCTGCGGTGATGCTGGTGCCGTACCCACCGGGGATTCCGTTGATCATGCCCGGCGAGCGCTTCACCGAGGCAACCCGTTCGATCAACGATTACCTGGCGTTTGCCCGCACTTTCGACAGCAGCTTTCCGGGCTTTGTCGCCGATGTGCATGGCTTGCAACATGAAGACGAGGGCAATGGACGGGTCTATACCGTCGATTGCATCAAGGTTTGAGGACGTTCCCCAGCATGCAACCGGTCATGAACCCCAAGTACCCCGGACTCGCGGTGCGCGTTGCCGACGAGGGCTTTGCCCCGTATGTCTGGGGCAGCGATTTCAGTTTCAATGTCAGCGCCTACGCCACGCCGCAATTGGGTCTAGCGGTCGAGCAGTGGCCGCTTGAGGCGATCACCCCGTATCGCAAGTGCTACGGCATTGATCCGGAGGAGTTCGGCAGCTTTCGCGATGCGCCTGACAGTGAGATTTTCATGGCGTTCCTGGACGACTGTCCGGTCGGGCATGTGGTGGTCAGCACTAACTGGAACGGCTTTGCCCATATCGACGAATTGGCGGTGCATGCGCCGGCACGTCGTCATGGCGTGGCCAAGGCGTTGCTGGACGTTGCACAGTTCTGGAGCCGCAAGAAGAAGCTGCCGGGCATCATGCTGGAAACCCAGAACAACAACCTCGGCGCCTGTCGGCTCTATGAGCGCTGCGGGTATGTGATGGGCGGGATTGACCATCTGCGTTATCGCGGGATCGACCCGAACACCGCCGAGGTGGCGATTTTCTGGTATCGCCTGTTTGATAACCCGCTGGAGAGCGTGCTCAGCCCGTCAACAGCGTTGTAGCCTGCTCGGTGATGATGGCCAGCAGTGTTTGTGTCGCAGGCGAAGGCGTGGCATTGGCCAGGCTCAGGGCGTAAAGGCTGATCGGAACGGCGGGTGACAGAGGGCAGACATCCAGCCCGCTGGCCTTGGCGCCACGAGCGGTGAACGGGTCGACGATGGCCAGGCCTTCACCGGCCTCGACCATGCTGCGCATCATCTGGTGGGTCTGCACGCGTGTCTGGATCACCGGCGCGGGGCGTAACGCCTGCAACTTGCTTTCGAACATCGCATTCAGCGGGTCATGACCTTCCAGCCCAACCAGCGCCTGGCCGGCCAGGTCTTGCAGGGCAATGTATTTTTGCCTGGGTTGCAGCCAGCCGTGAGGGGCGAGCAACTGGAGTTTGCCCTGGGCGATCGCCTGGCAATGGATGTCGCTGTGTTCGGGGTCGTGCAGGCTCAAACCCAGGTCGCTTTCGCGCAGCAGCAGGCTCCTGACGATGTCGCGGGTGGGTTGGGCGAGGAGTGAGCAGGGCACATCGGGGATACGTCGGCGCAAGGTTGCGATGCTATGTGGCAACAAGTGCTCTGCCAGGGGCGGGGTGCAGATAATTCGCAGGGGGGGCGCCTGATACTGCTTGAGGCTGCTGGCCAGCCGTTGCAGCGGTTCAATGGCTTCGTAGATGCGGGCAATCTCTACGTGCAGCTCACGTGCTTCGCGGGTCGCCTGCAAGCGCCCACGCACACTGGCGAACAACATGAAACCGAGTTGCCCCTCGGCGTCGCGCAAAGTCTCTTCGACCTCAGCCACCGGCAACTGCAGCATTTCGGCAGCGGTGCCCAAATGGCTGGTTTGCAGGAGCGCCTGGATCACTTCGATATGACGTAAACGCATGCGTGAAGTCCATGTTCAGCAGGTGAGGGATTCAGTGACTGAATCCTAACCCAAGTCCGCGCATATGACTTCTGCTCATAACACCGGGTTATGAGGCCGCGTTGGTTTCCGGTTCGCGGATGATGGTGACATTTGACTGCACCAGCAAGAACTCATTCTCGTCGAGCTTGTTGACGCGATCGCCAATGGCCAGGCGATAGGTGGTAACGGGCTCTGAGCCGGCGATGCCGTCTGAAGACGGGGTGGATTCCTGGAACTCATGCACTGAATAGACACGGCCTTCGGCGTCTCTTGCATGGAATTGTCCGACGAGTACTGCTGCCATCTGCTTAGAACCTCTGGAGATAAGACACTCAATTTGCGGTTCTGTAGACCGTCGTTAAGCGCGGTAAGTTTTCCTGCGGGAAAAAAATAGTCGAGTGGGGCGATTCTGTGAATCGGCGTGCATTGATTGCGCCGAATCATCTATAACTACTGGCTCCTTTAGCCAGATAGTCGGGAACTCCCCATGAGCAAGGTTTATACGGTTGCTGTGCTGGTCGGTAGCTTGAGAAAACAGTCGATCAACCGCAAAGTCGCGTTGGCGCTGGCCGAATTGGCTCCGGCAAATCTCAAGCTGAACATCATCGAAATTGGCGATTTACCGCTCTACAACGAAGACATCGACGTAACACCGCCCGCAGCCTACAGCACTTTCCGAAATCAGGTGAGCTCATCCGACGCAGTGCTATTCGTGACACCGGAATACAACCGCTCGGTTCCGGCCCCCATGAAGAACGCGATTGACGTCGGTTCGCGGCCTTATGGCAAGAGTGCCTGGGGCGGCAAACCGGGTGCCGTGATCAGCGCATCGCCCGGCGCCATTGGCGGTTTTGGTGCCAACCACCATCTGCGCCAGTCGCTGGTTTTCCTTGATGTGCCTTGCATGCAGCAGCCTGAAGCCTACCTGAGCGGCGCGGGCTCGATGTTTGATGAGGCTGGCACGTTATCCGAAGCGACACGGCCATTCCTGCAAAAATTTATCAATGCCTATGGCGCCTGGGTCGAGTTGCACAAGAAGGCCTGACGCAATGCCGGACGGTGCGCGGGGACACCGCGCGCCATTTGGGGGCAATTGAATTCGTGGCTTTACGGGATGGGTGGAATTCAATATATTCGCTAATCCATATGTATTGCGATTTCAGGTTCATGTCCGAAACCCTCGACCCCACAGCGCTGTTCAAGGCTCTGGCCGACGATACCCGCAGCAGGATTGCGTTGCTGGTTGTTCGCGAAGGCGAGCTGTGCGTGTGCGAACTGACCGTAGCGCTGGACCTCAGTCAACCCAAAATCTCTCGCCATCTGGCGCAGTTGCGCAGCACCGGGGTGCTTGCCGATCGCCGTCAGGGGCAGTGGATTTTTTATCGCCTGCACCCGCAACTGCCACCCTGGGCGGTCACTTTGCTGCAAGGCACGCTTGAGGCCAATCAGGCCTGGCTCGCTGCCGACGTGCAGCGCCTGCAAGCAATGAACGAGCGGCCGACACGCTGCTGCTGATTCCTGTCTTTCACATTCTGCTCTTCAAAGGTTGCTGCGCATGCTGACCGCGTCGTTGATTTTTCTGCTGACCATTACCTTGGTGATCTGGCAACCCAAAGGCCTGGGCGTTGGTTGGAGTGCGGTGCTGGGCTCCGTGTTGGCACTGTTGGCCGGCGTGGTGCAGGTCAGCGATATTGCGGTGGTCTGGGGGATTATCTGGAACGCCACCGGGACGTTTGTTGCGCTGATCATCATTAGCCTGCTGCTGGACGAGGCCGGGTTCTTTGCCTGGGCGGCGTTGCATGTTGCGCGTTGGGGGCGCGGCAGTGGACGCAAGCTGTTCGCCTACATGGTGTTGCTGGGGGCGATGGTGTCAGCCTTGTTTGCCAATGACGGTGCGGCGCTGATCCTCACACCGATTGTCATCTCGATGTTGCTGGCGTTGCGCTTTTCCAAAACCGCGACCCTGGCATTCGTGATGGGCGCCGGGTTCATTGCCGACACCGCGAGCCTGCCGCTGGTGGTGTCGAACCTGGTCAATATTGTCTCGGCGGACTTCTTTCACATCGGTTTCAACCGCTATGCAGCGGTGATGGTGCCGGTGAACCTGGTGAGTGTCGGTGCGACGCTGGCGGTGCTGATGTGGTTTTTCCGTCGAGACATTCCACGCGATTATGCTCCCGAAGACCTGGCGGACCCAGCCAGTGCGATCCACGATAAAGCCACGTTCATGGCGGGCTGGTGCGTGTTGGTGATTTTGCTGCTCGGCTGTTTTGTCCTTGAAGCCTGGGGTATTCCCATCAGTGCAATCTCGGCGGTGTGTGCCGCGTTGCTGTTGGCCATCGCCGCCCGAGGGCACAAGATCTCCACGCGCAAGGTGATGAAAGAGGCGCCCTGGCATATCGTGATTTTCTCGCTGGGCATGTACCTCGTGGTGTACGGCTTGCGCAACGCGGGCCTGACGTCACACCTGGCCGGCTGGCTCGACGTGTTTGCCGATTATGGGGTGTGGGGCGCTGCGATGGGCACGGGGCTGCTGACCGCGTTGCTGTCCTCGATCATGAACAATCTGCCGACCGTGCTGATTGGCGCCTTGTCGATTGACGCCAGTCAGGCCACGGGGGTAGTGAAGGAAGCGATGGTCTACGCCAACGTGATCGGCAGTGATCTGGGGCCGAAAATCACGCCGATCGGCAGCCTGGCCACGTTGCTCTGGCTGCATGTGCTGGAACGCAAGGACATCCGCATCGGCTGGGGGTACTACTTCAAGGTCGGGATCGTGCTGACGGTGCCAGTGTTGCTGGTGACCCTGGCCGCCCTGGCGATGAGGTTGTCCTTTTAACGCTTTTATTCCGGGCGCTGGATCATGAAACCAATGCCCGCAGGCTTGAGGAACAACTCCACCAAGGTGTCTTGCTGACGGCGTGGCAGCTGCTCGCAGCGCTCAATCAGCGCCTCTGACCATGACAGGGCGCTTGGTGCCGGCCAGGGCGCACCGTTGGCCTCGAAGATCTGGATGAAGTTGAAGCCGGCCTGTTCAACGAGGCCATAGAGTTCTTCTACCCGGAAGTCGCCGTCGCGAGGGTGATAAACCACGTCGTGAAGGTTGATCAGTTTTTCTTGTTCGGTTTTTTCTTCGCCATAGACCAACGGACGGAAATGCGCCGGGATCAGTTCCTCGATCAGCTTCAATCTGTCGGGGTGGGACGCGTCGATCGTCAGGTGCGCGAGCATCTCGCGCAAGTCATGCAGCTCCCTGCGCCCCAGGGTCGCGTAGGTCCAGAGGTAGCAGTAGCCGCCGGGGCGCACGAAGTGGAACAGCTTGTTCAAGCCTGCCTGGATGTCATGCAGGTGATGGAGCACGCCGTGGCAATAGACAAAATCAAAGCCCTTGAGGTCGGGGTTATCTCCGTTCAGGTCGCGCTGCTCGAACGTCAGGTTGGCCACTTCCCTGGAGACCTTGAGGTCGCGGGCATAACGAATCGAGTTCTGTGAGCGGTCAAAGGCCAGGATTTCAAGCTCTGGGCATTGTTCGGCCCAGTCGACGGTGACGCAGCCCGTGCCGCAGCCGACTTCAAGGGCACGGCCCTTGATCGCCTTGCTCCTGATCGCGGGGATCAGGAATGTCCCCGCGTAATCGTTGTGGTTGCCAAAGGTGGGGTAGGGGTATGCCTCGTACATCCCGATCACCTGGTTATCCTTGTCCTTATCCATACTGACTCCCATTGCAGGTGGTTTGAGCCCGTGCGGCTCGGTTGATCAATACTCAAGCGTGACGTCCAGCCTGGCCTGGTGGGCATGCTGCTTCCATTGTCCGCTGCGCCATCGGCGGTACATCAGCAGGCCGCGGCACCATTCGTCCAGGGTCATGGCGATCCAGATGCCAATCAGCCCCAGTTCAAAGTGCGCGGCCAGTGTCCAGCCGCCGAGCACCATGATTCCCCAGATGGAGAGGGGCGCGACCAAGAGGATGTAGCGAATATCCCCGGTGGCCCTCAGGGCGTTGACCACGACAAAGTTCAGGACCCTGCCGGGTTCCAGAATGAGCCCGATGAGCATCAACTTGGCGCCGGTGGAGATGATTTCGGGGTTGTCGGTAAACAGGGCGAGCAGCAAAGGCGTGGCGCATGCCACGGTAATGGACATGGGCACCGCAATCATCAGGCCGATTTTCAGGCTTCGGTGCAGTTGCCGGTTGGCCGCCTCGATGTCCCCGGCACCGATCATGTGCCCGACGATGATCTCCGTGGCCAGGCCGATGGCGATGCTGTAGACCATCACCATCAAGACGATCTGAATCGTGTAGGTCAGGGTCGCCAGGGTGTTGCCGCCCAGGCTGGCGCACAGGGCGGTGATGGTCATGTAGCCCAGGAACCAGCAAATGCCTTCGCCTGCCGCTGGCAGCCCCAGTTGAAGAATGCGTTTGAAGGCGCGTGGGTCGAAGCTGACGAGGTGCTTGAATCCAAAGATGAAGCCGGTATGGCGTTTTACCAGAAACCACAGGATGCAGCAGGCAATGATCCGGCTGACCACCGTGGAGATGGACACACCCAGCACCCCGAGTTCGGGAAGGCCGAAGTGCCCGTACAGCAACAGATAGTTACCACCCAGGGTCAGGATGTTTTGCGCGAGCGCCACGATCATGGGGGCCTTGGTATGCCCGTTGGCGCGAAGAACCGCGCAAAGGCACTGCATCTGCGCCTCGATGAAGAGTGTGCCGCCCACCAGCATCAAGAACGGATAGGCCAGCTCGCGCAAATCGAAGGACAGGTGCAAGGCCGCGAAAATGTCGCTCGGAAACAGCAGCACCAACGCACTGATGATCAGGCCCAGCCACGTGCAGGCCGTCATCGCGTTCCTGGCGATCCGGTTCGCCCCGGCCCGGTCATTGGCACCCAGGTGGTGGGTGGTCAGGATGCTCGAACCAATGGCCAGCGGCCCGAACAGCAGGATGGCCAGCACATTGATCTGGTTGGTCGATCCCACCGCCGCAACGGCCTGGTCCGAGATATGGCTGATCATGAAGGTGTCGATCAGCCCGACGGACAAGCGCAGCAGTTGCTCGATCAGGATCGGCCAGGCCAGGTGCAAGGCTCCTCGGCTCATGACTGAAGAGGGGGCGCTCATCGCATCATTCTTGCGCGGCCTTGATCAAATGGCCGCTGAAGCCCTGTTTGACCAGATAGTCCCATGCATTGAGCACCGACTCTGGCAGGGTATGTTCGGCCTGGAAGCCGAGTTTTGGGTACTCGATGATCCGCTGCACGTCACCGACCATTTCCTCGATCAAACCGTACAGCCCGACGATGTTGGAAACATCGGCCGGGAACCGGATGTCCGGTGCGTCCAGGGAGGCGCGCAGCTCGGGCCAGACTTTTTTCACCACCAGGCCAAGGCGCAAAATGGCGTTGGGTTTGGTCAGGACAATGGCGCTGTTCAACTCACCGAACAGCGCTTTGGTAAAGGCAATGTTTTCACCGAAATTGGTGGCTTTGTCCTCGACGAAAATGGCGCTGGCAGGCACACCCGATTCAAGGGCCAGGCGCCGGAAAACATGGGATTCGGGGTCTTCCCATAGGTGGTGAGTCCAGTTGCCTTTATTGCCGGTGAAGATGATCGCGGGCGCCAGGCCTTGCTTGTACAGCGCGCAGGCGTGTTCTCCCACCCGCAGGTCATAAGAACAACAAACGATGATTGCATCGCTGGGTGCGTGTTGCCGGCCCGAAGACATGTAGTCCCAGAGCTGAGTGGCGCATTGCAGGGTGGGTGTCGGCTTTTCGCTCATCGTAGGTCCGTTTACGTGTTCGTGATTGAGGCGGCGTGCAGGTGTTGATTCGGCATTCAGGCCGACATCAGGTTAAGGTTTTCCCAGCCTTTTTCGCCGCGTTCCAGAATCACCGGGTCATTGTGCTTGGCGTACATGTACTCCAGGTTTCGCAAGCCGCTGTCGGTGTTTGCAGTTTCATTCTTGGGGTGGGGATAGTGAATCCCGCAGGCGTTTCGGCACAGCTTGAAGGCAATGCCCTGCTTGTAGAGCCGATAGGCCAGCTCATCGTCCTCACAGCCCCAGGACTCGAAGCGGTTGTCGAACAACCCGACGTCCAGCAGCACCTGGCGTTTGACCGAGGTATGGCAGCCCCAGAACAAGGCCCAGGGCGCGGGCATCCGGTTCATGTCATCGGCAAAGTGGCTGTACACCTCTTCCCGGATGTCCAGGTGGATTTTCTGGTGTTCGAAGGTGCGCAACGTGCCTTCCAGGTCTTGCAGGTCAATGGCCTGGATCAGTTGCCGGGCCGTGGCGTCGTGCTGTTGGAACGCGTAGGTGTAGGCATTGACGGCGATGTCGTGGGGCGCGCTTTCATGGGCGGCCTGATGGCAGCGCAATGCATCCTTGTGCAGCAGAATGCCGGTGTCGATGCCCACGCAGATCTCATGTTTGCTGGAGGCAATGCCCAGGTTACGCGCGGCGGCGGCCCTGAACCCGAGATCGTCCTGATAGATGTATTTGATGTCCTGAAACGGCCGGTGGCTGTCGACCACTGCCCGGGTGTCGTCGGTTGAACCGTCATCGACCACGATGACGTCATATTGGTCCTTGGCCAGTGTCTGCTTGCGCAGTGCGTCCAGCGTGAAGTCCAGCAGTTGCCGCCGGTTGTAGGTCGGAATGATGACGCTGATTTTCATGATGTTCGGGTGCCTCCCTGGCAAATCGTTCAACCGTTATACAGCGTCAATGATTCAAAGGTGTCGATGACCTGGTTGGCGCCGTGACTGATCAGCTCTTGCCCAAGGCTGGCTGTTTTCGCGTAGCCGTAGGTGTAGCAGCGGGCCGCCACCGCCGACTTGACGCCGGAGATCGAGTCTTCGATTGCCGTTGCATGCTCGACATTCAAGGCGCTTCTGGCCTGGACATACGGATCGCCCGCCGGTTTGCCATGCTTGACGTCACTGCGGGTGATGATTACGTCGAACATCGACGTGAGGTCATGGATGTTCAGGATATGCTCGACCCGTTCTCGCCAACTGCTGGTCACCAGCCCCAGGGGCATGCCCCGGGCCTTGCTCTGCGTCATCAGTTCCTGCATGCCGACGTTCAGCGGCGAGAAGGCGTCCTTCTCAAGTTCGAACACCCGTTGATACAGCTGTTGCTGTTGGTGTGGGGCCAGGTCGTAGAACAGCCGAAGCAGGGTCTGCGGACCGGGAATGCCATGGATGTGGTCCTCGATCTGCTGGGCATCAAGGGTGTAGCCGAACTGCTTCGCGGCCTCGGCCCACGCCCATTCGATCGCCTCCCGTGAGTCGATCAGCACACCGTCCATGTCGAGCAGCAGGGCTGTTTTTTTCGCTGGCGCTGGCATGGCGGTTCCTTACTTTCGCTTCACAACGAGCTGGTCGTTGATGAACAGGGCTTCGACGATCCCGTCATGCACCGTGGTGGCTGCCTCCTGGGGGGTGTTGATGATCGGTTCTTCATGGCGGTTGTACGAGGTATTGATCAAGGACGGTTCACCGGTCAACTGGAACCACTTGTTCAGCAGTTCGTAAAGGAACGGGTCGGCTTTTTCGCTGATGATTTGCGGCCGGGCGGTGCCGTCCACGTGTACCACGGCAGGGCACATTTCTTTCATCAGGTCGGTGCAGTCATAGGTCATGGTCATGCTGTGCGCCGCACGGTCATCGACAGACCATTGGTTGTAGCAGAGGTGGGCCAGGTTTTCCGGGGTAATGGGGGCGAACGGCATGAACTCGGTTCTGTTCAACCGTTTGTTCAGCCAGTCATTGATGGACTTGTCGCGTGCATGAAAGATGATCGAGCGTTTGCACAGGGCTCGTGGGCCGTACTCCATCGCACCACGCACCACGCCGATGATTTTGCTCTGGCCGATCAGGTCGATCATTTCGTCCTGGATGTTTGCGCCGTAGACATTCAGGCCGTCTCTGGACAGTTCACCGCCGATCATGTCCGTGTCGTCGTGGTCCGGGCCCAGGGCCATGGTGTCCAGGTTGGGGCTCAACCGGTATTTCTTCGCCGAAGCCGCGACGGCGGCGGCCAGCGCCAGGCCACCATCGCCCATGCAGGGCAGCACGTAAACGGTGTTGACGCCCGGTAGCTCGCGGATACGCTGATTGAGTTTCACATTGCCGAAGACCCCCCCGGCCAGGCATACGTTGCGCGGCCGGTCGGCTGCTATGTGGTTGGAAACGATGGCGGTAATCAGGTCTTCGAGGTGTTTCTGCGCGGCGGCCGCAATGTCTTCCGGGCGGTACTTGGCGACTTCCAGCCGCAGCTCTTCGGAGAACTCATCGTAATAGGGTTGAAACCACGGCCCGCAGTTGGCGCGCAGCCGGCCGTTTTCCAGACCGATCATTTTCTGCATCAGTGGCATGCAGGTTTCAGGATTCCCTTTGGCCGCCAGGCCCGTGACTTTGCCTTCATGACGGTTGGGCAGGTAGCCCAGGAGTTTGGTGATGCGCCCGTAAAAGTAACCGAGGCTGTCGGTCGAGGTCTCGCGTTGCAGTACCTGTGCGTTCAGTTGGGTGTAGTCCGTGACGGTGAGGGACTGGAAATCCCCCCGGCCATCACATGTCACCACCAGGGCGTCGTCGAACCCCGAGCAGATGTACGCGCCCAGTGCGTGAGTTTCATGGTGGTCGAGCATGTGGGTCGAGCCACTGAAACCGCTGCTGGTTGCAAAATCGACAAACTCGGTGCGTGCACTTTTGTCGTTTTTGATTTCATTGTGAATACGCTCGTTTATACAGTTCCAGGTAACGGTATCGTTGCTGTCCACTTCCCGTAGACGTTCGGTATACAGGTTCAAGTGCAGTTCCGGGTTGAACCCCGCCGACCACCCGTAAGCCAGGTCCGTTACTTCGTGGATACTCAGATTGGCGGCTTTAAGTACATGTTCGATGGACTTGTGCGGCCATCCTTTATGCCCCTTGATCCGGCTGAAACGTTCTTCCTGTACGGCCGCGATAATTTTGCCGTTAATAATCAGGCAGGCGCTGGAGTCATCGTTATTGGTGACGCCAAGGATCGCGTGGTTATTTGGGCGAGCGGTGACAGTATTCAGAGTTGCGTCCATACATCTCTCCACTAATTAGTTATTTTTAAACAGTGAGTGCAACGCACTGATGAACCGTTCAGGCCGTTGTCGAGTGCATCGGGTTGTGCTCGGCACGTCGCGTGATGAGCATGGGCATCGGCTATGAACGGGGGATTGCCCCTGCGGCACTTCCCCCCGTCGTCACGCTGCGCCTAAGGGGCCAGGCGTTGTTCTTTCAGTTCAATCTGGGTCGACAGCGGGTGCTCAAGGGCGTTGATGCCGGCGCTGATGCGGTACTGGCCGGGGCGGATATGCCAACCGCTGTTTGTCGAGTCGAATCGGGCCAGCAGGCGCGGGTCGACAGTCACTGACACCTGACCTGTTTCACCGGGGGCCAGGGTGATGCGTTGCCATCCCGCCAGGCGCGCGGGCATGCCTTCAAGCCCCTTGACATAAAACTGCGGGGTGTCGGTCCCGGACCGACCGCCGTGGTTGGTCACCGCCATGCGGATCACCAGTCGAGCGTCTTCGTCGACGCTGGCGTTGAGCTGGTCGTAGGTGAAACGTGTGTAGGACAACCCGTGACCAAAGGGGAACAGCGGCGTCTTGCCTTCGCGGGCGAACCACTTGTAGCCCACGTCCGCCCCTTCGATGTCGTAGCTCACATCAAACAGGCCCCGACGCGGTTCGCCGGGGTTGGACGTGGTGGTCGCTGGGTCCTGCATCAGCGGGCGTGGCAATTGTTGTTCGTCCTGGGGGAAGGTCATGGGCAGGCGCCCGGACGGGTTAACCCGGCCAAACAACACGCCGGCAATCGCCTGGCCGCCCCTGGAGCCGGAATACCAGGCCTCGACCACTGCTGGCACCTGTTTGAGCCACGGCATCTTCACCGGCCCGCCGGTTTCCAGCACCACCACGGTCCTGGGGTTCGCGGCGGCAATGGCCTGAATCAGTTGTTCCTGATCGTTGGGCAGGCTCAGGTCACGGGCGTCGATGGCCTCGGCCATCCATTGTTCGGCAAACAGGATGACCGCATCGGCCGTGCCGGCCAGTTGGGTGGCCTGCGCCAGGTCCGAGCCGTTGTTGTAGATGATTTCAGTTTTGCCGGCGTGAGCGCGGATAGCCTCCAGCGGCGAGGAGGGGTGATAGATGATTGTGTCGATAAACGGATTGTTTTTGACCGGCGAGGGAACCCGCAGGCTGCCCACGGGAATGACCTGGCTGGAGCCGCCGCCCGACAGCACACCTTTGTCGGCATGGCGGCCGATGACCACAATGCGCTTGAGGTCCTTGGCCAGGGGCAATTGGTTGTGGTCGTTCTTGAGCAGCACGATGCCTTGTTCGGCAATTCTTTCGGCTACGCGGGCGTGGCTGTCGAAGTCGACGGCGGCAACGGTCGCCGGGTTGTCCAGGCTGCCCACGGCAAACAGGCTGCGCAGGATGCGAGCGACCATGTCATCGAGCCGGGCCTGTGATACGGCACCGTCGGTCACGGCTTTTTTCAGCGGTGCACCGAAGAAGATCTCGGGGTCCAGGTTCTCGCCCGACTGTTGGTCGAGGCCGGCCAGCACGGCTTTTTCCGTGGAGTGGGTCGCGCCCCAGTCGGACATGACCCAGCCAGGGTACTTCCAGTCGCCTTTCAGTACCTGGTTGATCAGGAAGTCGTTTTCTTCGGCGTACACGCCGTTGATGCGGTTGTAGCCGGTCATCACCGCGCCAGGCTGGCCGGTTTCGATGGCCAGTTGGAACGCCAGCAGGTCCGACTCACGGGCCGCAGCTTCCTGGAGATTTGAACTGACCATGACTTTGCCGGTTTCCTGGGCATTGAGCGCAAAGTGCTTGATGGTTGACACCACATTGCGGCTTTGAATGCCCGCGATGCTCTGGCCGGCCAGGGTGCCTGCCAGCAACGGGTCTTCGCCCAGGTACTCGAAGTTGCGACCGTTGCGCGGCTCGCGGGTCAGGTTCACACCGCCCGCGAGCATCACCGCGAAGCCTTTGGCGTGCGCCTCCTGGCCGATTACCTCGCCTTGGGCCCGGGCCAGTGTGGGGTCGAATGTCGCCGCCAGTGCCAGCCCTGAAGGCATGGCCGTTGCGTTGTCGCCGACACGAATGCCGCTGGGGTTGGCAACGCCCAGGCTTGCGTCGCTGATATGCAGGGCCGGCAGGTTGAGACGGGCGATCCCTGGCCAGTAGGCCGCTGTCCCCAGTGCACCCGGTGGTATGGGCGCGCCCCTGACCGGTAGCCCGAAAGGCAGGTGCAGCAGCGAAATTTTTTCGTCCAGGGTCATGGACTGGGTCAGCGCCGTGGCGCGCTGTTGCGGCGTGCCTTCAGCAGGTTGAGTGACCGCCATGGCAGGCGCGGCGCTGAGCAGTGAGAGCGAAAGAAGGTAGCATCCGGCTTTAATGATCATCGACGTTTTCCTGGAGACGGGCCCTGTGGAATGACCAGGCCATGCGTCTTCTAAAGCTTGTCTGATATTAAGTGGGGGTATGACGCGTAGGTCTTTGTATAAAGTGCGTCATAAATAGGCATCTGCTGTTATTAGAGGTGATGAGCGAACTTCTTCTTATGTGCGCCGTTGTCAATGGTGCACGTCGCGTTCGCATATAGCGGATCCGAATATGTAGGAAGGCAGATTCTGTGGCACCTACCAGATTTGGTAGGTGTTGTTTTCTTGAACTTCTGAACTTGTTGGGTGGGAGACGGTGCGTAAGTCGCTATTTTCCCCATCTGTGCGACGTTTAAGTGATGGCTGGCCAATAGCCGCCAGTCAGTAAAAGTTAAACGACCGTTTATATTCTTTTGGTCGGTATTTTTGCATAACGTTATTCGTTTTCTATATACGCCATTAACTGTAATAACTGTGTGGGCGTAACAACCGTGTTCAGATCTCTCGAGCGCAGGGCGTTCAACCTTTGCACGCGGTCAAACCCCCGGTACGTTTGGCCAGCGGTCTGCGACCAGAAACAACCGTTCGGCCTCTTCCCAGTTCCCGGAAGGGGTTTGCACCAGGCGCACCAGCAATTGCGCCGGTGCATCGACGGCCAGTGCGTCAAGCCATTGCGCCAGTTGTGCTTCGTCCCACGTCTGCTCGGGGGAATAATGCGCCGGGGCTAGCCAGGCGTGGCGTGGCAGGGGTTGCCAGAGGCCGGGTGGGCTCTGGGCGATGAAGGCAGGCCAGTCGCGCTGATGCAGCCAGCGCCCGCGCAAGTGTTGCGGGTGGGCACCGAGGGGCGGGGCGGCCGTGCCGGGCCAGGGGTAGAGCAGGTAACCGCCGAGCCACAGGTGTGCGCTGAAGTGTTCAATGTCCAGGGCGCAGAGCATCTCCAGGCTTTCGGCCCTGGCGGAGATAGGCAGTTGGTGCTCGCTCAGGTGGGTCAGTTTGAGGTCGAGCCGGTCATGGCAACCGGGTCCTAGCCATTGTGCGGTGTGCTGGCCATTGCCGTTTTGTGGCCCGAGGTACAACTTGATCGCCAGTTCCAGGTGGTGGACGCCGTCACGATCACGCAGCAGCATGTCCAGTTCGCCCAGGGTATGCCCACCGCGCCGGATCGGCAGGTTGGCCGCCAGTAGCTGCACGCCAGGCGCATGTTGCACCGCAAATTGCCACAAGCGTTCGTAATAGAGGCCCAGACGGCGGGTCCTGCCCAGTTGCAGCCAGTGTTGCAAGGCGTGGCTGTCCTGGTCCAGTTGCCGGAGCCAATGGGCCAGCAGTTCGGGCGCTTGCGCCCAGTCGCTGCCGGCCAGCGGATGGCGCTGCGGCCAGGGCGTCTGGTCGAGCATGGGCGGGGCGAGAATAACCCACGCCAGGTCGCGCACGGGCGGCTGGCGCAACTGACGCGGCAGGTCGAGCAAGTCAGGGAACAGGATCATGTTGCGAGCATAGCGCCTAACGTCGTGGCTGAAAGGATTTTGTCTATGGCCCGCTTTCGCCCATAATCGTGCTTTTCGCCGTCGCAGAACCTCGCAGGAGCCCCATGGAGCAATTTCGTAATATCGGCATCATCGGTCGCCTGGGCAGTTCGCAGGTGCTGGATACCGTTCGCCGACTGAAACGATTCCTGCTGGACCGTCATTTGCACGTGATTCTCGAGGACACCATCGCCGAAGTCCTGCCGGGCCATGGCTTGCAAACCTCGTCGCGCAAGATGCTCGGTGAAGTCTGTGACATGGTCATCGTCGTGGGCGGTGACGGCAGCCTGCTCGGCGCGGCGCGGGCGCTGGCGCGGCACAACGTTCCAGTGCTTGGGATCAACCGTGGCAACCTGGGTTTTCTGACCGATATCCGCCCGGATGAACTGGAAGTCAAAGTCGCCGAAGTGCTTGACGGGCACTATCTGGTCGAGAACCGCTTCCTGCTGCAAGCCGAAGTCCGTCGCCACGCCGAAGCCATCGGTCAGGGCGATGCACTGAACGATGTGGTGCTGCACCCCGGCAAGTCGACGCGAATGATCGAGTTCGAGTTGTACATCGACGGCCAGTTCGTGTGCAGCCAGAAGGCCGACGGCCTGATCGTCGCCACACCCACCGGCTCGACCGCCTACGCGCTGTCGGCGGGCGGGCCGATCATGCATCCCAAGCTCGATGCCATTGTGATTGTGCCGATGTACCCCCATACCTTGTCAGGAAGGCCCATTGTGGTCGATGGCAACAGCGAGTTGAAAATCGTCGTGTCCAAGGATATGCAGATTTACCCGCAAGTGTCCTGTGACGGGCAGAACCATTTCACCTGCGCGCCGGGTGACACCATCACCGTCAGCAAGAAGGCGCAGAAACTGCGGCTGATTCACCCGCTGGACCACAACTATTACGAAGTCTGCCGGACCAAGCTTGGCTGGGGCAGCCGGTTGGGGGCTGGAGGCGACTGATGCTCGATCCAGCGCGTAGCTACGACCTGATCGGTGACGTGCACGGTTGCGCTCATACCCTTGAGCATCTGCTCGACCGACTCGGGTACCGCAAGGTGGCGGGCGCCTGGCGCCACCCATCCCGCATGGCCGTGTTTCTTGGCGACATTATCGACCGCGGCCCGCGGATTCGCGAGGCGCTGCACATCGTTCACGACATGGTCGAGGCCGGTCAGGCGCTGTGCATCATGGGTAACCATGAGTTCAACGCCCTGGGCTGGAGCACCCCGGCACCGCCCGGCAGCGGCAAGCAGTACGTGCGCGATCACACACCGCGCCATGCCCGGTTGATCGACGAAACCCTGACCCAATTTGCCCAGCATCCGGCGGACTGGCATGACTTTCTCGCGTGGTTCTACGAGATGCCGTTGTTCGTCGATGCCGGTCGTTTCCGCGTGGTGCATGCGTGCTGGGACGGTGGCTTGATCGACGTGTTGCGTGGCCAGCACCCCGATGGCTGCGTCGATGAGCACTTTCTCCAGGCTGCCGCCGTGTCCGGCAGTTTTGCCTGCATGGCGTTCGACCGCTTGCTGCGCGGCACAGACATGCGCTTGCCCCATGGGTTGACCATGACCAGCGGCGACGGCCTGACGCGCTCGTTCTTTCGCACCAAATTCTGGGAAGACAACCCGCAAACCTACGGCGACATCGTGTTCCAACCCGACGCGTTGCCTGAGCCGGTCGCCCGCACGCCACTGTCCCCGGTGGAGAAAGACACCTTGTTGCGCTACGGCGTCGACGAACCCCTGCTGTTTGTCGGGCATTACTGGCGCAGCGGCAAACCGGCGCCGATCCGCCCGAACCTGGCTTGCCTGGATTACAGCGCCGTGCTTTACGGCAAACTGGTCGCGTATCGATTGGATCAGGAAACCCGCCTGGACCCCCGCAAATTCGTCTGGGTCAATGTCGAGCGCCCGGAGGTGGTGCAATGAGTGCGGTCGCGGTTTTACGCCTGCCGCTGGCGGTGGATTTGAGCGGGTTCGTCCAGTTGCTGCAACGCATGCAAGTGCCCCATCGCGTCAGCGAAGAGGCCGGCGAGCAGGTGCTCTGGGTGCCGGATTCGATCAGCGAAGATGTGCGCTCGTTGTACGAACGCTTTCCGGCTGGCGATCCCGAGCAGCAGCTGGACATTCCGGCGATGCAAGCGCCAATGCAGCGTCCGGGCTTTGTCGAGCAATTGCGTCATAGCCCGATGACGGCGCTGGTGTTGCTGCTGAGCGTGATTGTTGGTGCGGTGACGCTGCTCGGTGACAACCTCGACACGATGCGCTGGCTGACCTTTCTCGAGTTCCGCATCGCCGGCGAGTACATCCAGTTCACGCCATTGGCCGACAGCCTGGCGGCGGGGCAGTGGTGGCGGCTGATCACACCGATGCTGATCCACTTCGGGTTCCTGCACCTGGCCATGAATGGCATGTGGTACTGGGAGCTGGGGCGGCGCATCGAGTTGCGCCAGGGCAGCATCAATCTGCTGGGGCTGACCTTGCTGTTCAGCCTCGTTTCCAATTATGCGCAGTACTATTTCGGCGGCCCGGGTTTGTTCGGCGGTCTGTCGGGCGTGCTGTATGGCCTGCTCGGGCATTGCTGGATCTATCAACTGCTGTCGCCGAACCCGGCCTATCGCCTGCCTCGCGGGGTACTGGTGATGATGCTGGTGTGGCTGCTGCTGTGCCTGTCGGGGCTGGTCTCGATGATCGGTTTCGGTGAAATCGCCAACGCGGCCCACGTCGGCGGGTTGCTCGTCGGATGCCTTACCGGTTTGTTGGGCGGCGTGTACAGCCGCCGTAAACGGGCCGTCTGAATTTTCACATGGAGACCTCATGTCCTCGTTTAATGAAATGATCAAAAACATCACTCCCGAGATCTACCAGAGCCTGAAACTGGCGGTCGAAATCGGTAAATGGTCCGACGGTGGCAAGCTCACCGCCGAACAGCGTGAACTGTCGCTGCAAGCCATGATTGCCTGGGAAATGCAGAACCTGCCCGAGGACGAGCGCACCGGTTACATGGGGCCGCAGGAATGCAGCTCCAAGTCGATCGAAGTGCCGAATATCCTGTTCAAGTCGGATGCCATCCATTGATCGAGATTGGCCGTGGTGCAATCAGCAAGATGTCGGCGCGCCTCGACGCGTCGACCGTGCAATACGCGTTTCGCCTGGGTGATACCGAGGTGCCGGTCAATCCCATGATCGGCAGCACCGTGCGCCTGGAGTACCTGGGGGCGATCCACTGCACCCATTGCGGGCGCAAGACCAAAACCAGTTTCAGCCAGGGCTACTGCTACCCGTGCATGACCAAACTGGCGCAGTGCGACCTCTGCATCATGAGCCCGGAGCGCTGCCATTTCGATGCCGGCACCTGCCGTGATCCGGCCTGGGGTGAACAGTTCTGCATGACCGATCATGTGGTCTACCTGGCCAACTCGTCGGGGGTCAAGGTCGGGATTACCCGCGCCACCCAGCTGCCGACGCGCTGGCTCGATCAGGGCGCGAGCCAGGCGTTGCCGATCATGCGGGTCTCGACCCGTCAGCAGTCGGGTTTCGTCGAAGACCTGTTCCGCAGCCAGGTGGCCGACAAAACCAACTGGCGTGCCTTGCTCAAGGGCGATGCGGTGGCAGTGGACCTGGCCCAGGTGCGCGATCAGTTGTTTGCCAGCTGCGCCGAAGGCTTGCAAGGGTTGCAGGAACGCTTCGGGCTGCAAGCCATTCAACCGGTCAGCGATATCGAGCCGATTGAAATCCGTTACCCGGTCGAGCAGTACCCGGCCAAGATTGTCAGCTTTAATCTGGACAAGAACCCGATTGCCGAAGGCACGCTGATGGGGATCAAGGGCCAATACCTGATCTTCGACACCGGTGTCATCAATATTCGTAAATACACGGCTTACCAACTCGCCGTGCATCACTAGGCGTGCCCCAGTAGAAGGACTCCCGCATGCGCACCGAACAACCGAAGATGATTTACCTGAAGGACTATCAGGCCCCCGAGTACCTGATCGACGAGACGCACCTGACCTTCGAGTTGTTCGAGGACCACAGCCTGGTCCATGCGCAACTGGTGATGCGCCGCAATCCGGCCCGTGGCGCGGGTTTGCCGCCGCTGGTGCTCGATGGCCAGCAGTTGGAGCTTTTGGCGGTGAAACTGGCGGACGCCGAACTGGGCGCCGCTGACTATCAAGTGACCGAGAGCCACCTGACTCTGCACCCGGCCAGCGAACACTTCACAGTCGATACCAGCGTCAGGATTCACCCGCAGAACAACACCGCCCTCGAAGGGCTGTACAAATCCAGCGGCATGTATTGCACCCAGTGCGAGGCCGAAGGTTTCCGCAAGATCACCTATTACCTCGACCGCCCGGACGTGATGAGTGTCTTCACTACCACGGTCATTGCCGAGCAGCATCGTTACCCGGTGCTGCTGTCCAACGGCAACCCGGTGGGCAGCGGCCCGCAGGAAGATGGTCGTCACTGGGCGACCTGGGAAGACCCGTTCATGAAACCGGCGTACCTGTTTGCACTGGTGGCCGGTGACTTGTGGTGCGTCGAAGACACCTTCACCACCATGACCGAGCGCTCGGTGGCGCTGCGCATTTACGTCGAGCCAGAAAACATCGACAAGTGCCAGCACGCCATGAACAGCCTGAAGAAGTCGATGCGTTGGGACGAAGAAGTCTACGGTCGCGAGTACGACCTGGACATCTTCATGATCGTGGCGGTCAACGACTTCAACATGGGCGCCATGGAGAACAAAGGCCTCAACATCTTCAACTCCAGCGCCGTGCTGGCCCGCGCCGAAACCGCGACCGACGCCGCGCACCAGCGTGTCGAAGCCATTGTGGCCCACGAGTACTTCCACAACTGGTCGGGCAACCGCGTGACCTGCCGCGACTGGTTCCAGTTGTCGCTCAAGGAAGGCTTCACGGTGTTCCGTGATTCGGTCTTCTCTGCCGACATGAACTCGGCCACGGTCAAGCGCATCCAGGACGTGGCCTACCTGCGCACGCACCAGTTCGCCGAAGACGCCGGCCCCATGGCCCACGCCGTGCGCCCGGACAGCTTTATCGAAATCTCCAACTTCTACACCCTGACCGTCTACGAAAAGGGTTCGGAAGTGGTGCGCATGATCCACACCTTGCTGGGGGCCGACGGTTTCCGTAAGGGCAGCGACCTGTATTTCGAGCGCCATGACGGCCAGGCCGTGACCTGCGACGATTTCATCAAGGCCATGGAGGACGCCAATGGCGTTGACCTGACCCAGTTCAAGCGTTGGTACAGCCAGGCGGGCACGCCGCGTTTGGCCGTTAGCGAGTCTTATGACGCTGCTGCGAAAACCTACAGCCTGACGTTCCGCCAGAGCTGCCCGCAAACCCCGGACAAGGTTGAGAAACTGCCGTTTGTGATTCCGGTCGAGTTGGGGCTGCTGGACCGCAACGGTGCGCCGCTGGCCCTGCGACTGGCCGGCGAAGCGACGGCTGGCGAAACCTCCCGCGTGGTGTCGGTGACCCAGGCCGAGCAGACCTTCACCTTCGTTGATATTGCAGAGCAACCGTTGCCATCCTTGCTGCGCGGTTTTTCGGCGCCGGTGAAACTGAGCTTCCCGTACAGCCGAGACCAGTTGATGTTCCTGATGCAGCACGACACCGACGGCTTCAACCGTTGGGACGCCGGCCAGCAATTGTCGGTGCAAGTGTTGCAGGAACTCATCACCCAGCATCAACAAGGCGTAGCGCTGGTGCTCGATCAGCGTCTGGTCAGTGCCTTGCGCACCGTGTTGGCGGACGACACCCTGGACCAGGCCATGGTCGCGGAAATGCTCTCGCTGCCAAGCGAAGCCTACCTCACCGAAATCAGTGAAGTGGCGGATGTCGAGGCCATTCATGCCGCCCGCGAGTTTGCGCGCAAGCAACTGGCCGAGCAGCTGTTCGACGCCTTGTGGCAGCGTTATCAGGCCAACCGCGAGGTGTCGAAGGCAACCCCTTACATTGCCGAAGCCGAGCACTTTGCCCGTCGTGGCCTGCAAAACATCGCACTGTCCTACCTGATGCTCAGCGGCAAGCCTGAAGTGCTGGCGGCGACGTTGGAGCAGTTCGAGACGTGCGACAACATGACCGAGCGTTTGACGGCGCTGGCGGTGTTGGTGAACTCGCCGTTCGAGGCCGAAAAGGCCACCGCGCTGGCCAGTTTTGCCGAGCACTTCAAGGACAACCCGCTGGTCATGGACCAGTGGTTCAGCGTGCAGGCCGGCAGCGCGCTGCCGGGCGGTCTGGCACGGGTCAAGGCGCTGATGCAGCACCCGGCGTTCACCCTCAAGAACCCGAACAAGGTTCGGGCGCTGATCGGTGCATTTGCCGGGCAGAACCTGATCAACTTCCACGCCGCCGACGGTTCGGGCTACCGTTTCCTGGCGGACCTGGTGATCGAGTTGAACGCCTTGAACCCGCAGATCGCTTCGCGCCAATTGGCGCCGTTGACCCGCTGGCGCAAGTACGACGACGCGCGTCAGGCCCTGATGAAGGCCGAGCTTGAGCGCATTCGCGCATCGGGCCAGCTGTCCAGCGATGTGTTTGAAGTGGTCAGCAAAAGCCTGGCCTGATTCGGCCCGGCACCGCGGTTTGCCTGGCAAGCCGCGGTGCTGCTCGATCCTCTGGCGCGGCCAGGCCTTCGGCCTCCAGGCCAGGGGATTCACCCGGTTGGCCGGGCGTTCGCCGGCCAATGCCGTCAGCAGGTTCTCCACCGCGCAACGCGCCATGGCCTCACGGGTTTCATGGGGCGTGGAACCGATGTGAGGCGTTGCCACCACGTTGTTCAACTGTAGCAGCGGCGAGTCGGCAGCCAACGGTTCACGTTCGAACACATCCAGCCCCGCACCGCGAATCCGGCCTTGCTGCAAGGCTTCGATCAACGCCGCCTCATCGACCACGTTACCCCGCGAAATAAATACTGGTGAAGATGCTTTCGGGCCGCGTCAGGGCGCACGCCTGCGCGCCGATAAGGCCTCCGGTTTCGGCGGTGGGGGGCAGTGTCAGGCAAATGAAGTCGGCTTTCTGCAACAGTTGATTCAGGCTGCGCAATTACCCGTTGAACTGCCTCAGTGCCCACTGTATGGATCGACACCTGTCAACTCTGACAGGTTCGGTTTGTTTTTTTTTCATGCTTAATCAGCCCAGGGTCAGTTTTGGCTGATGTGCTACGGCTTCATTTGCCTTATGCCCGATACACCGGCATGACCGATTTAACCGCCATGGCGACGCCAATGGGGTCAAAAGACGTGAGGGAGAATAAGAGTATGGCCAGTACAAAAAGCGAACGCGAAGGGGCAAACAACGCTTACCTGAAAATGCGCAGCGAGCATCGGGCGAAACTTGCGCCTGAGGACATCATCATCAAGGACGAGGACTACGCCAACAAAGCCCAAGGCCTTCTCAAGGGTCCTAACCTGAAGGACGGGCTGAAGGTGTATATCCCGCAATGGATCAACCAGGCTCCCTTCGGCAGGTCAGACACCATCAAGGTTTACCTGGCTAGCGGGGGGGGAGCCTTTAAGGAAGTGGGCTCCCATGAGTTCAAGAGACCAGCGAAGGATGTCCCTTTTCTAGAAACCTTCCCATACGAGATGGTTATCGATACCAATGACCTTCCAGACGACGCCACCTGCCAACTGAAGTACGTGAATTTCACATACCAGGATGAGGAAGATGAGTCCGGGGTTATTACCGTTGTATGTGATCGAGTGCCGCCTTACAAGCATGAACCGCCCGAGCCATTGCAGTTTGCCGATGACTTTCTGGACGATGTCAATTTGCCGGACGGTGGCGATCTGACTATTACCATTCCCGGTTACAAGGACTGGAAGGCTACCGATAAAATTGCCATTTATCTGGTGGATGCGGCCAACATACCGGAAGACCCCACCACCGCTGATTTGATTTACTTCAACACGGTTCCCACCCCAGGGACTACTGACTCTGTTGTGAATATAGATGGCGCCAACATCCGCGCCAAAGGCGATGCAGAAGCCGCATTTATCTATGTGTTACTCGACGAGGCACAAAACCCCAGTGCCGTGTCGATATATAAAAAAATGAGCCTGACCTTTGGACCGCTGCCTGCAAACCTCAAGCCGGTCAGGGTGCCACAGGCCGTTCCAGGCCCTCTGTCGAATGAAAAGGTTCGCGAGGGCGTGAGTGTCTGGACCGATAAATACGACAATTACAAGGCCGGTGACCTGATCCGGGTGAAGTGGGGAAACACCACCCTGGATGACCTCTTCTTTGGTTCCCTGCCCAATGCCGAGGTTCCGGTTCTGCCAGCCGTCACCATGCTTGAAGAGTATGGGGAAACTACAGTCGGTACAAAATCTACGCCCGTCAGTTACCAGATCATTCGCAAGGGCCGGGTCTTCGGCCCAATCTCTGACAACTTCTTGGTTAACTTCCAGGTTGCCATTCCATGGCTGCCATTCCCGCCAGATGGCTGGCCGGATGAGCCTCATATAAGTTTGAAGGAGGGTACTGTCACAAATTCTGATGGCACTAGAACCAACAAGTTGACACGGGACGATAAAAACGAGAATGCGAAATTTACCTTCACCTGGTACCCCGAAGCGGTGAATGGCCACGTCATTGACGTCTACTGGAATGACCAGCGTGTCGTCGAGGCGCAGGTCACATTCGACGATACAGACCCTGAGCATAAGCCAGATGCAGATTGCGAGGTCGAGATCCTCTGGAAGTACATCAAGGGCGGTGGCAACGGCGACCCAGTGCCCGTGCACTATCAACTGAGCGCCGCTGGCCTGGTGAACGACTTGCCGTCAGAGCCCACCCCCGTCGATGTCAACGCGGTTGCAGTTGAACTCCCGGCTGCGAGCTTTCCTACCATTCCCGACCCGGACAGTTACCCGGGTTGCTCGAGACTGGAGACGAACGGTTCACTTAAAGTTGCCATACCTGACCTGACAGGGTTGCTGAAGGATGGCGACGAAATTGAGGTGGTGTTCACTCCGATGAGAGGCGATGACTTGAGTCAGCCGGAGGACGTGATCACCACAGCAATATTCAAGAATAAGTACACGTTGGGTACTGATGGGCCCGTCTCGGGGTTCACTATTCTGGTGGAACCTTACGCCGATCACATCTTGCCTCTGTACACGGAAAATCTGGCAACGAGCGGAGACGGTCGGGCAAAAATTGAGTACTTCTTTGATGATGGTGAAGAACTCATCGGCTCAAAGCCTTTAACCGTTCGTACCTCTTTCCATACATCGACGGGTGCGTGCCCGATTCCGTGATCTTGATTGTATTTGCGGAACCTGCACGGGTGTTTTTTACATCCGTGCTTTCGGGACAGTCGACAACTGAGGAAGAACAATTACCGATATTTCACTCAATTGGACGGGCCTGTTCTTGTGTAAAAAAAGATTAATCCTACATATCCCTCGTAGGAAATTGCTTAGGATCGCCGCCCCCCATGAGCGCTCATGTCAGCCTGCACTACGCCGGATCGATGCGTTTACCGATAGTTGAAATACCCTGGAGCGATTCCATGTCCCTTGGTGATACTTTCTCTGTTACTCCCCTCACGCGCTTGCTCAAACTCGCCACGCTGACCCCGTTATTGATTGGCAGCCCGGTTGCTCTGGCGGCGATCCCGATCGATGGCACTTCCATGACCATCGACGCCTCCACCGAGCGTGTTGATTACTTGGTCAGAAATGGCGGGAGCCTGACGGCGCAAGGTGCCACCACCTCGCAGATTCGTGTGGAGACAGGGTCGAGTCTCTCGCTCAATGCCACGCAGGTCACGGCTGTGGGAACGACTAATGGTGTCGATCTCTCTGCCAGCCAGGCGACCATTGCCAACAAAAGCACCGTCATCAGCAGTCGAACGGGGCTGCGATTGGCACAAACGACTTCGGGCGGTGGTTCAACGGCCGTGGTCAATGATAGCCAGATTACCGGTGGCCAGTTTGGCGCCACCGTCAGCAACAAAAGTCAGCTGATACTGGAGGCAGGCTCCACCGTCACCGGCAGCAACGCTGATGGCATTGGCATCGAAAGCTTCGGTGGCAAGGTCTCCGCCACGAACAGCACAGTTGTCGGGGGGCTGCACGGTATCAGCCTGTTCGCTGCCGGTGACCTGCCTGCCGATAACGCGTTGACCCTCAATAACTCCCACGTTGAAGGGCTTAGTGGTTCGGCGATCATCATCGATGGCCAGGTGCAGACGAATACCCAGCAGTTGAACATCGAAGTCAGCAACGGCTCCACGTTGAAGGGCGGTAATGGCACGCTGCTGGAGTTGATCAACGGTTCGTCGGCCAGCTTCAAGGTCGATAACAGCCACTTAGTCGGCGATATTGTTGTGTCAGACGACAGCCATGCCGATGTGCTGCTCGATCATTCTGCGACGCTGACCGGGCGCCTGGAAAATGTTGAAAACCTGGCGGTCAACAACGATGCCCGCTGGGTGATGGTCGGGGATGGTGAGGTCGCGAACCTCACCCTCAATGGCGGCGGTGTGCAATTCGGTAATCCTGGGGAGTTCTACAAACTGTCGGTGGGCAGCCTGTCGGGTGAGGGCGGCACTTTCTACATGCACAACAACTTCACCACCGGCCAGATCGATACCCTGACGGTGACCGGCAATGCCAGCGGCAATCACACGGTGGCCCTCGACAGCAGTGGCAGTGAACCGGCGACAGCGGTTGCGACTCCGGTGGTACATATCGGCAGCGGCGACGCCACGTTCAAGCTGGCGGGTGGCCCTGTGGACCTGGGCGCTTTCTCTTACGACCTGATTAAACAGGGCAACAACGACTGGTACCTGAACTCCACCACACGAGTGATCAGCCCGGGCACCCAATCGGTAATGGCGTTGTTTAACGCCGCGCCGACTGTCTGGTATGGCGAACTCAGCACGCTGCGCAGTCGCATGGGCGAAGTGCGGATGGACAACGGCAAGGCTGGTGGATGGATTCGTGCCTATGGCAACAAGTTCGATGTCAGCGCCCGTTCTGGCGTGGCTTACCAGCAAACACAGCAGGGCTTGTCGTTTGGTGTCGATACGCCGTTGCCGGTGGGCGATGGCCAGTGGCTGGTGGGCGTGCTGGGTGGTTACAGCAAATCCGATCTGAGCATGAGTCGCGGCACCAGCGGTACGGTCGACAGCTACTACCTGGGTGCCTATACCACTTGGCTGGATGAGCCGAGTGGCTACTACTTTGACGGTGTGCTCAAGTTCAACCGTTTCCAGAACGAGTCCGATGTGCGGCTCAGCGACGGCAAAAAAACCAAAGGCGACTACAGCAACAATGGCGTCGGTGGGTCGCTGGAATTCGGTCGCCATATCAAGTTGGCCGATGACTACTTTGTCGAACCCTTCACTCAGTTGTCGGGTGTGGTGGTTCAGGGCGCCAGTTACGACCTGGGCAATGGTCTGTCCGCCGAAGGTGACAGTGCGCGCTCCTTGCTCGGTAAGGTGGGTGCCACTGTTGGGCGCAACTTCATACTGGGTGAGGGCAAAGTGGTACAGCCGTACCTGCGTGCGGCTTATGTGCACGAGTTTGCCAGGAACAATGACGTTGAGGTTAATAACAATCCCTTCAAGACCGACCTCTCGGGTTCCCGTAGTGAGCTGGGGACGGGCGTGGCCATGAGCCTGACCGACAAGGTGTCGGTCCACGCAGATTTTGATTACAGCAATGGCAACAAGATCGAACAGCCGTGGGGCGCTAACGTGGGTGTGCGTTACAGCTGGTAAGCCAGCCTTTTATTAACGTCTGGTAAGAGCGTCTACGCGACAGATTCAGTGTGCTTTTTGTAGCGCTGCGAAGGAGTTCCCTGAGTATGTGGGCTTCTTCCTTGCGCTTTATTTCAAGGAGTCTTGTTTATGGTCACGTTCAACAACTCTCAATCGATCCGCGATCCTGTCTTGCCAAAACCCGAGGTGAAAGGGTTGCTCGACGATAGGCCGGGTGGTCAGGTTAACTTGCTGCCCGAGGCGTTGACGCACGGGGATCTGAAGGTCTGGTTCCCGGTTCCGCGGCACTCCGACCCTACAAAGAAAGAAGAAACAGTTGAGCTGTTTTCCGATGATAACCCGACCCCGATTGCGAGCCGCGCATGGCACATTCCTATCGAGGATACGGACCGGTATGTTGTGATACCCCAACAATGGTTGCGCAATCATGATGGGGAGAACCGGTTGCATTACCGATTCACCATTTATAACGGGGAGTCGGACCTGTCCTTCGACCTGGTGATGACGCTAAATACACAAGCGCCTGTGCTGGCGACCGACAGTAAACTGACCTTCCCTACCGACGTTCTCCCGCCCGCCAACAAACTCACTGCCCGCTACCTTGAGCAACACAACGACGAGGTAAAGGCTGCAATCCCCGTATATACGACCCCCCGTCCCTGGGACCGCATTACTTGGTATTGGGGCGAGACCCGAGGCAATCTGAATAAGGGTGGAGTCATCGAACTTGATGATAAAAACTATTCCGACCCCCTGGTACTCACAATTCCGGGACAGTTAATACGCGACAGGAAGGATGGGATACGTTACGTGTGGTATCAGTTGCACGACCGTGCGGGCAATGAAAGTCGACCTTCTGAACCGGTCGAGCTGAATGTCGCCGCTACTCCGATACCCCGCACGCTCCCCCCTTCAAAGCCCAAGGAAGCGACCGGAGGTACATCCAGCGGTGTGCTTAAACCGGGCGCCGCAAACAATGGCGTAACGGTAACCATCCCGATTGATGCAGTGATTTACCCGGGGGAAGAGGTGTTCTTGCAGTGGGCGGAACCGGGCACTGTAGGGGCATACCGAACCAATACGCCTGTTACACCGGGGTCGTTGGACTACAAAATTCCAAAAGAAAAAATCGCCCAGCATCTGGGCAAGACCTTGCCCGTGTATTACGAAGTGTTCGACCCTGGGGTTGTCACGCCGCATCAGTCGCAACGATACAGTTTGCGAGTCGAGGACCTGACAGGCACACCAACCGTTCAATGTGCCAAGGTTTCGGGCGGCAAGCTGAGCCTGGCAAGCCTCACGACGGGGTTTGCCGATTTCACGCTTGAAAGCTGGGCTTTCATGGCGACGGATCAGTACCTCACCGTCACGGTGGAAGGCGTTAGCGCTACTAATAGTCAAAAACTAGTGATTCCCGTGCTCACGGAGTCACCGGTTCCGCAGGTGGCTCAAGTCATCCCTGTCGGGCGCATTTCCAAGGCGGATCTACAGCGTTTCAAGCTCAATGTCGGTTTTGAGGTGCGGGTTAAGGTGAGTTTCGATAACAAGCAGACCTGGAAGTCTTTTCCACCGCTGATACCCACATTGATTGCTTGAGGATGGGGAGGCGGGTTTGTCTGTAAGGGCAAACCCGCTTTTTTTTGTCTTCAGATTTATTTGTAGGTGAGGGTGAAGCTCAGGGCACCTTTGGCCAGACCGGGGTGAACTTCCGTTGCAGCCTCGGTTTGGTAGAAGCGGGCGTTGAAATCCAGGACGGTGGTGCCAGGCGAAATACTGATCAAGGGCACTTCCGTGGCGAGTTCCATGGGCGAGACGCCGTCGCCTTTCAATATCTGGATCCCCATCCCTTTGGCCGTCGAATCGGATGTCAGGCTGAATATTCCGCTGCTTGTGGGGCCGATCGGTGCCGACCCCAAAATGCCCTCAAGCCGGATGTTGGCCGTTGCAACGAAACCTGCACCGGGATCCGTTTCGCATTGGCTCAACGTAATGTTGAAGGGTACCAGGGGCGTGGAGTAACCCGGCCGGGTGAAATCAGCGGTATTCCAATCGCCGAGCTTTACGGGGTCGGCGCTGACCGGGTTGGCGCCGACACTGCACTGGGCCGCAATGATAGTGCCGGTTATTCCATAGCCGAACACTTTGCCCAGATCGGGGAAATGCCCACTGAACAGCTCGCTGCCATCGAGCGTTTGTGGTCCCGGCGCCAAATGGCCGGTTTTCACCAAAGTAACCCGATTAGACAGGCTGTTGAGTCGAATGGGTGTCAGCAGGTTTTTGTCGTTGAACCCGTCATAGGGCACGGTGGGACTGCCGATGGGGACGAAGGAATTGTCAGACCGACCATCGAGGGGAAGGCCCAGTTTTATTCGTACACCTACGCCGGGAATGTTGGTTTGCAGTATTTTGCCGGTAACATCCTCGCCATTGATCGGGTCCAGCGGGCCTGGAAAAATCGATGCTGTCGCCCGGGCGTTGAACTCCAGTCTGGACCCGTTGTTGATGCATTCGACGGCCAGGCCTGCGTTGTTGGGCGTGGAATGGATCATGTCAACGGTGCCGATGACGGTCCCGATACGAGCATCACGAGGGACGTACAAGGCTCCCAGGTTTCGTTGATAGTTCATCATCGCCGGCCCGCCCGTGTTCCAACTGCAATTGGCGGCCATCGCCAGGGGGGCCATGCAACTGGCGGCCAGCGTTGCCCCCCGCAGCAAATGGTGCATCGAAGATTTCATTGTATTTCTCCTCGGGGGGCAGTCGTTGAGATCCGCTGCCTTGGGTTTGATCAGAGGCATGTCAGTTCCTGCAATCGATAGCCCTGAGCCTGCTCCATGTTGCCGGGGTCGATGCTCAGCCGACACTGCGGCTCGGTCTGGTCTCCCCAGCGTACGTCGAGTGTCTGTGGTTCGGCACCGGTGGAAAGCATGACCTGCCCGGCCTGGCCGACGACCCCCATGACGGCTCCTTCGCTGTCGCTGACCTGAGCGCCGAAAGGCAATGGCTGACCCTCGGTCGTACGACCGGTAATGACCAGACGCTTGACCGAGCGTGCCGGGAAGTTGGCCTTGACCACCGCGCCGCGCCTGGGCACGACCTGGGTGGTGCCATTATCGATTTCCACTTCGGGGCCCAATTCGTCGGTTTGCAACACGACCTGATTGATCCGATAAGGCTGTAAATGAGGAACCAGGGCGTATCCGCGCTCGTTGGTCTTCACGCCTGTTGCATTCATGACGCCAATCCCCGCAATGTCCGGCACCTCGATCAGTGCGCTGGTTTCGCCCAGGTAAGGTCCCAACTCGATACCGTTTGCGTGCAACAGCACGGCACCGCTGGCATTGACTGAAGCGCTACGGTAGTCCCGGCCTTGGGTCAGCCCCGCACCGACACTGGCGAAGGGGGCCTGGTAGCCGACCGAGAGTGTTGCCGCTTGCTGGCGGTCTTCATCGTTGCTCAGGCTGACGCGGTAATTGAGCCGGTTTTCGTCGGCACTGCCACCGAGGCTGGCTCGCTGGCTGTAGCGGTCGCGGTTACTCTGGACATCAAAGGTCGCGGTAGTGGAATGGCCGAAATCAAGGGGCAGCGACGCGCTCAGGCCCAACAGGCGATCGCTGCCACGGGCGTCGCTCAGAGACTGTGAGGCATACAGGTTGTAACTCACACCCTGGAGTTGGGTATTGAAGTTGAACTGGAATTGGCGTTGTTGGTACTGGCTGCGCCAGTAATCCTGATGGGAGAGGGTCAGGCTCACCGCGCTACGGGTACCGATATGCTGATAGATCGAGGTTTCCAGGCGGCTGCGTCGGCTGCCGTGGAAGGTCGAGCTGCTGCTGCGTTGGCGCACGGCCTCATCGAAATCCCGATAACCTTCGGTCGAATAGCGGTAACCGGCGAAACGCAGATTGGTTCTGGTCGCAAAGGACTTGCCGTATTTCACGGCATAGCTCATGCCTTGAACAGATAGCTCGTCATGGAGGTCGAGGTCAGCGCTGGATCGTGTGACGTCAAGAGCCAGTGCGCCAATCGTTCCCAGATCCCGGGCAATGCCCAGGGTGCCGGCACGATAGAAGTCACTGGCCATCAGGCCGCCATACAGTGTGGAGTCCCAGACCGTTCCCATGGCCAGGGTGCCCTGCCAGAACAGCGGGTCATCGAGGTCGCCCGTGGCGTTGTAACGACCCACTGCGCCGCTGTAGCGCCATACGCCTTCACGCAGCAGGTTGCCAATGGTGGCGTAGGGCTGGGTAAACCGTCGAACCTGACCGTCAGCTTCGGTCAGGACAATTTCCAGTTCACCGCTGCCACCAATGGTGCTCAGATCATCGATTTCATAGGGGCCTGGGCTGACGTAGGTGGAATAGATCGGGTAACCGTTCTGCATGACCTCCAGTTTGGCGCGGGTTTGCGCTACGCCGCGGATGAGCGGTGCATAGCCTTGCAAGGCGTCCGGCAACATGCCCACGTCCGAGTTGATCAGCGCGCCCTTGATCGGCACGCTGCGAAAAACATCGCCGCCGGTAAAGGTCTCGCCCAGCGTCAGGTTGGCATGGGTACCGGGCAGATCCCGTTGCGCATAGGTGTAGGCCCGGGTCCAGTTGCGTTTGCCATCTTCGTCCTGACGCATCGACTGGTTGCTGCGTAAACGCCAGGCGCCGAGGTTGATTCCACTGTTCAGATACAGGTCATCACTGTTGTTCTTGCCACCATAACGGCTGGAACCTTGCTGCGCCGAGACCTGGTAATTGACAAAGGCAGCGTTGATGCCGTAGTCCCAGCGTTCGGGGTCGACGCGACCGATGACATCGCGGCGCATGGCGATTTGCGGAATAGAGATTGCCAGCAGCAGCTTGCCGGCGTCGAAGTCGATCTCGGCTCCGGGGATCAGTGCGAACAGGTCCACGCAAGGACCTCGTAATAAAGAGGGATCGGCCAGGCTGTCGAGCCGCACACCCAGTTCTTCGAGTAGCTCGGGCGACAGGCAAGGCAGCAGGCGGTTCTCGTTGAGGCCGGGTTCGAATGCAATCTCGCGCTGGTCGAAATAGCGCAGGTTGATCTGTATCTCGACCGAGTAACGACCCGGCCCCAGGTCCTGGCTGTTGGCCAGGGCGCGCAGGGCCAGGGCGCCGGCGTCGCTGGCATGCACCGGGCTCTGACGCATGAAGCCGCTCTGGAATTCAAGGGGGTAGGAGGCCTGCGCCGGTTTGATTTCAAACAGGAGGGCGCCGCTGCCGCCAATGAAGAGCAATTGCGCAAAACGCAGACGCGCAGGCACCGCCACGGGCCCGTGGTCGGGTAATGAAGTCATGGTTATTTTTCCTGGCAGTTAGTGCAGGGGCACTGCCTCAAGGGGCCAGTTGAATCGGCACGGTCAATGGCACGCTGTAGCCGCCATAGTCGTTGATAGCCGAGAACACGACCTGTAAGTTTCGACTGGATTTGACCCCGTTCAGGGCATAGGTCTGACTGTTGAGTGGCTCGACCATGGCGGCGTTCTGAACACTTTGGCTCTGGCCGTTGCCCGCCACTTCAAGCCGGATAAAAGACACGTGAAACGGGGTCGGGTTAGTCACTGTCAGGTGCGGCTGGCCGCCAATGTCCTTGATCGACCATTGGAGGTCTTTCAGGCGCGTCACGGGGTTGTCCTTGAGCTGGAAGGGGCGATAGAACAGTTTGATGCGGGTGCGCAGCGCAATATTCAGAACATTGCCGTCATTGGCTTCGACTTGCGGAATTTCCTGCACATTGAAATAGAACAGCGACTCGCGATCGGTAGGCAGTGTGTTGGGTAAACCGTTGATCTGTACGTGCTGTTCCTTGCCCGGGTTGAGGCGAAACAAGGGTGGAGAAGGGATGAACGGCACGGCGGTGGTGTTATCGTCGCTGGCGGTGTTGACCCAGGTTTGCACCGCAAAGGGCCGGTTGCTGGGGTTGGCGACAATCACCGAGGTGCTGCGCTTGTCGCTGCCGAACACCACGCGCGTGGCGCCGATCGTCAACGCCGCCTGGGTGACGGGGGCATGCAGGGTCAGCATGAACAGAGTCATGCAGACGCCCAAGGCACGCCGGGAAAGAGTGGGCTGCTGGGGCAAGCCGAACATGGGGGTCTACCTCATACGCCCGGGTGAGCAAGATGCCCCCGGACGTATCGAAATGCCACTTGAACACGACGCGATCAGCGTCGTGTTCAAGGCGGGCAGGGTGGCTATCAGTTGATGGCGACGATGAACTGGACGTCGGCCGAAGCCACGCCGGCTGTCACTGGGATGGCGGTGGAGCGGTAGTAGGCGTTGAAAAGCATGTCGGTGGTGCCGCTAGCTGCCAGGTCATAGTCGGCGGACGCTGTGCCTGGCTTGACCGATACGCCGCTTTTATCGCGCAGCGAAATCGAAACGTTTCTGGCGCCATCGGCGGTGGGAGTGACCGCGAAGTAGTCACCGGAAGTATCAGCGGTGCCGTTGAACGTGACGGTGGCGGTGTTGTTGGCTGGGTCAAAGCCGCAGGCGGTACTGGCTGTCACACGCAAGGCAAAGCTCTTGCCCCTGTATTCCTGGTTAGCGGCGGTGAAGCGGCTCGCTTCGATACTGCCCATTTTCACCAGGCCGCCATTCGAGCCATCCTCCGGGTTGATGACTTCAATCGGGCAGGTGCTGCTGGTGATCTGGCCTTCGAAGTTGATGGTGCCGGTGTTGGCATACACTGAAGTGCCGGAAAGTGCTGCAGTAAGTCCAAGAGAAAGTGCGAGTAAATGTTTTTTCATGATGAATCCTTAGTTTGATTTAGTGCTCGTGTTACATAGTGTGTTTATGTAATTGATTGCGCTGAGCGGGTTGGTAAGTTGTGATTCGGTGTCATGACGGGGCGGGAGTCTAGAGGGGTTTTCAGGTAAAAAAAAGTAGTTGATGCTGTTGATTTATAGACGTGAGGTGTAGGAGTTTTCGCGATCTTGACTGGATGTAAGATGGTCGTAATGCTGATCTGCATTGCAGTTTCTTGAGAGTGACTGCTGATGCTTCGTATATTGATTTTTAAATGACTGAAAGGGGATGGGTCAATGTGAGGGGGAATAGATGTCAGAAGTTTCTTGGGATGATGATTTTTTACGTGCAGGTAATAAGTTTGATTTGGCAACTAGAGGGTGTTTTCTCTAGTTGCCAAGGCTTTTGGACGAAACTTAGTTGCGTATGTTGTGATGTTCACTTCTTTTGAAGTTGCTTCTGATTACGGCGGACGAACTAGACTCGGCGTTTGCAGCTCTGACAGCATCGTTCTTTGACATCCCAGCACTGATTTTATCGGCCACTAATTGGATCTGATCCAAGAATGGGAGTGGAGCGTTAGGTGCACGCGGTTTAGCACTCTTCAGTTCACTTGCCCCGCCCACTAGTTCAGTACCAGATATGGCTGGCCGACCAGCACCACTCGCCGCAGCTTGAATGGGTGCAGCAGCTTGAATAGACGCAGCAGGAGGGGGGACGATACTGGAAGGTACCGGATTCCCAGTCCCGGTTGTTGGATGAAAATCGCCCTTGATCCTTGGGATTTTGTAATCTCGCGGTAGTGCGAACCGACCAACCCCAGAGTCGAAATTACCTTTACCAACAGCGCTAGTTAGTTGCGGTTCGCGACTCTTCGCTAAATACCTTGGGATATTAGCTAACATCTCCTTCCACGCCGAGTTTGCAGCTCTTGCTGCGATCAAGTTTGTCACCCCCTTATAAACACCCTGGGCGATAAAGGGCACTGATGCCGCCATCGCAGCGTACCCCAAATACATACCCCACCTGGCGGCCTCCTCGTTATCGTCCGCGGCGGCTACCGCGCTGGCGATAGTCGAGCCAGCGGAGAGACCGGTCCCCAGTCCGATCAGAAAAAGGGATAACGGTGTCGCAGTGCCGAGCGAGCCGACAAATGTAACAGCACCGATTACGACAAAGATGGCGCCCACCGCTACACCAATCCAGGACTCCCACCCTGAACCTCCCCCCTGCGGTACGCTGTCTTCATCCGGGCGCCGCAGCCTGCCACTCCAGCCAATCGCCTCATGCCCGGTGGGGTCGCGCAAAGCGATCGGGTTGCCCAGGCAATAGGCGTAGGGGTTCACGCCGCCGCTACCGAACGGGCTGAGCGAGTCCGGACTGTGGAAGCGCATCAAGCTCGGGTTGTAAGCCCGGTAACCCCGGCCCAGCAGGTACCAGCCACTGGCTTGATCAAGTACTTCGCCGTTGAACGCCAGCAAACTCTGCAGTATGTCATCGCTGTGGCGTTCGCCGTAGGCGCTGTAGACGGCCGTGCGCAGATCGCGCTGCTGGCTTTCACCGACAACGCTGTGATTCGCGTCGGTCATCAAGAGCAAGGTCTTGGCATTGTCCCCGGCTTGTTGCTGCCCCAGCGGTTGGTCCTGGAGGTAGAGGAGCAGGGTCTTGCTGTCATCTTGAACGACAGCGCTCAGTTGCTGGCCCTGATAAAACCGCAAGGCTTCACTCTGGACGCCCTGTTTTGAGTTGACCAGATGATCGTGAGAGTCATAGCGGTATTGATTAACGACTTGGCCATCGGCTGTCTCGACACGCAGCAGGCGATTTTGACTGTCATAAATCAGGCGTTGACCACGCTCATCATTGAACTGATTGCCGTTGGCGTCGTAGGTGAATGCTGGATCGCCCGTTACTCTGGGCGGGCTGTAAGTCACTTTTTCCAGCAAAAAAGGGTCATGACTCACATAGAGAAAATTGGCTCGTTCTTTTGTCTGGTCCGCGAATTTCGTCACTGTCAGAGTGATTCTATCCAGCGCATCGAAGGTAAAAATCTGCTCTACGATCTCCCGGTTTTCGCTATCCCTGGGCAGGGAACTGCCCGAGCACTCGTGGCTGGCGAGACGGCCACGGAAATCGTAATCGAAACTTTCTTTCAGCAGGCTGACCGCGCCCAGCTTCAGATGCCGACTTTCCAACAGACCGTCGGGGCGCCACGTCTGCTCCTGAGTGCGTGGCGTCTGCTGATCCAGCGTCAGGGTCCGCAGGACTTCCCGCCCTTGATCGTCATACTTCAGTTCGCTGATCAGCGCACTGTCGGCAGCCAGGTCTCTAGTGGTGGTCTTGGTGAGTTGACCCAGGTTGTCGTACTCGAACAAGGCCTCAAGCTGACCTTGAACGGTACGTTCCAGCCGTCCGAGGTCGTCGTAATGATGAACGGTGTCCAGCCCATCGCTACCTTCGTGTTTCAAATCGGTCCGGGTCAGCAGTCGACCTAGCATGGAACTCGAGTAAAGGGTGTGCCAGGCTTTTTCTTGCTTGTCGACCCAGCGTTCGCTGAGCAACTGGTTGGCGGCGTTGTAGTCGTACCCCCTTGTTCCTTGCTCATTCTGCGTCTCGGTCAGGCGCGCACTGGTCGTGTCATAGGTAAATGTAGCGGTTTCGTCCGGCGCCTGGCTGCCAACCGGTTGTTCAGTCAGGGCCAGGTTGTAGTCGTAGGTGATGGACTGGTTTGCGGGCGTGGTCCTGGTGCGGACCTGCATTTGCCCGCCTTCGTAGGCGTAATGTTCTGTGCGCTGGCCAGTGGTGAGTGCGGTCAGGCGTTCGAGGCCATCGAACACCTGCGTGCCCACGAGGGTGAAGTTTTCTCCATCGCGGCTCACGTTCAACGCCACCGGCAGTTCCGAGGCGCTGTGCGCGGCGTACTCGCGTTTGACGATGCTGGCGTCGGGCAGGGTGCTGCTGATCAGGCGTGACCAGGCGTCATAGGAGAATTGGGTGGTCCGGTTGTACGGGGCGGTCTGTTCGGTGCAACGACCCAAACCGTCGTACTTGTAGGTTTGGTTTGATATTTCCTGGTCTTTTGCGTCCAGCATCCGGGTCTTTACAGGCTTGCCAAACCGGTTAAGCCAGGTCTCGCTAAGGCCGCTGGTGAGGGGAGCAGGCCCGGCGCTTTGACGCCAACTGCGCACAACCGTGCCATCGAACTCCGGCGTCCCGATCGGGTCGATGGTCTGGTGTTCTTCGGTACCATCCGGGTTGATAACCGTGCATTGCTGCGCCCAGTCGTCATACTTGAAGCGGGAGGTCAGCGCCAGTGCCTTCCCGTCATACCAGTCGTATACGGTCTGCTCCACCAGGTCCCCCCACGCGTTGTAGACGGCCGCATTGGTTTGCCGGGTTCGGTTCGGGTTGCCACTGTCGACGTGGTCACGCTCTTCGAAAATCGGCCGGCCGAGTCCGTCGAGAACGGTGCGCGTCTTGACTTGCCTGGCGTTGATGCTGATTTGCTCGGGGGTATGTCCGGTGCCGGCACTAAGGGTGTATTGATAGTGGCGGCGGGCTTCGTAGGGGGTTCCGAGCGCCACGATTTCTTCTTTGAGCCGATTCAAGGCGTCATAGATGTAGCGTGTTTCCACACCGTCTAGCAGGCTTAACAGTTCCTGTGACGTGAGCAACGAATGTTGCCGGGTGATGGCCTTGCTGACGTCATCGAAGCCTGTGCTCACCGTTTCCGTGGTTTCCTGCACGGGCACTTTGAGTTGAGGGCTATCGAACTTCTCGTATTTGTAATCGATGAAGCTGGACATACCCGCCAGGGTCGCTGCCTGACGCTCGACGCGACCATGCAGGAACGCATCGTCCGGCAGGTTGAAGTACGTATAAACCGTGCGTTGCAGTTCGGTCTCACCGCTGGTCTCCAGTTGCACCAGGGTCGCGCTTTCGGGGGCGCGCCACTCTGCCAACAGGCTGCCGGTCAGCGCTGGCAAGGCCTTGTAGGTATAACGGGTGCACAGCGTTGGCGCTTTGCCATTGGCTGACGCGGCCGGGGTGACGGTGCGGTCCTTGACGTAGCGCACAAAGTCATTGACGTCGGCGGCGGGGTACCAGGTGCTGGTTTCGACCACGCCATTGGCCTGGGTCTGCGTCAGCAGGTTGCCGGAGGTGTCGTAGGTGCTGCTGACGGTTTCTGCGCGGTAGCGGGTCGGGTTGTTACGCAGCGACCAGCTGGTTTTGACCTCCTTGGGCAACTGGCAGTATTTGGGTTGTTGCTCGAACGGGGCGTTCTCGGTCAAGTAAAACGTGGTCTCGACAGTCTGGACGTTGTTGTTCTGCGTCGTCGTTTCACGGGTCATCAGGTGGAACTGGTTGAACGTGCGTTCGATGGTTCGTACAGGTGAAGGTTCCGGTTTGGGTACTGCTTCGGTGGGTTCATCTGTGATGTAGAGCGTTTCAACACACTGATACTCATAGTTGCCAATGTGCTTATAGAGGTTGTCCAGGCCCCCGTTGTCCCAAACTAGACGAAGTCCGAAGCCCACAAAGTTTTTTTCCCCCGGGTAGGTGTAACCGACCTGAATCATCGGTTGTTCGGCGCCAGGATAAATGTAGTGGTCGGTCACCCGGGGCAGCGGCGTTTGACCGCTGCCTGCCGGGAACTGATGACCAAGGTCTTTATAGAAGATTTCCTCACGGCCACCGGTGGGGGTTTCCACCGAGCTGATGCACAACTGATCCTGTTTAAGCGTATAGCCGAAGCGCCAGGACGCGTCGTTACCGGTAGGCAGGACGATCTCATCGACAGTTTTGCTGGAACTCCCCAGGATCATGACAAAGCGTGCCAGCGGCCCGCCATCCGGGCCGGCAAAAGGTTGCAGCAGCAGCTCGACCGACGAGCTTTCGCGCTTGAGCGACAATAGGGTCTGGCCCGAGTCATCCTTGATCCAGTCCAGGATCTGGTGCGAGCCGCTGAAGGGGACATGATTGAGCGTGATCTTATGCCCAACAGGCGAATGAATCTCGACGGGCAGGGCCACCCGATTCTGGCTGCTGCCGAACACCTTGAGGATCTCGACCATGCCCGACTTGTGCACCACCCGGTAATAGTCGTTATCCATCTCGTAGAAATGGAAGCTGTCGAGTTTCTTTTCCTGCATCACCAACTGCATGCCGGCGCTGCCAGTGACCTTGAAGGTTTCGCCAGTGCTCAACGACAGGACCTTACTGCTGGGGTTGTATTGCGACAGTTGCAGGTTCCAGCCCAGCCCATAGCCAGTGTCCAGAGCATTGAGCGGACTGTAGCTCAAACCCAGGCCGAAGCCCGGGCCGCGTAAATCATTGGTCATAATCTCCGGCAAGTTAATCGATATTGTGTAAAGACCGGTGCGTGGATCAACGCCGTTTTGCAGGGAACTCATGAAGTTAAGTGCGTTGGAGTGCACAGAGGAGGTAGCAGTCATGGATATGAACCTCTTTGTCGGGCAAGAAAAGAAAAAGGCCAACGGCACTCAGACTGATATCAACGACGTCAGTGGCTACCGATGACCCACAGTAAAACGCCAATAAATAATTGCTCTGTGATCCTGATGTTTATCTGTATTCAGTGGGTGAATACATGTGCTTGATAAAACAATAACAGGTCAATAGCGCTGGGGGACCTATCAGTTCTGATAGTGGGCAGATCGAAAATCAAGGCGTAAAACGTAGCCATCCATGATTGTCAATGTGATTGATGCCACGGCCAGTTAGCTGACATCAACGCTTGCAAGTAAGAGGAGTAGAAATGATGGCTGCTACGCTACCCGCTCCGACAGTTCCCGCCTTGGGGGCTGATAACGTTGTTGATCTTGATGATTTGGGAAACAAAGACCTTGAAACCTGGGTGAACTATCCAGGGATAGCGCTAGGCGACGAATTCTGGCCTGCCTGGTGGGGGTGCACTGAGCAGGGTGAGGCCGTCGATGATTTTAACAACCTGATCCAGATAGGGCCTGGTGACCTGCAACCGCAGGGCGTGCTTGTGCCCATTTCCAACGACAAACTCAAAACCCTGGATAAGGGCTGGGTGTTTTATTCGTACAGGATGAATGATCCCAATGTGCCGGATGGCCGAGGCGAGGAGTCACTGCGGCGGTTTTTCTATGTGGGCAAACGGTCGACGGCCCCGCTGTTGCTGCCTGCTGCTCAGCTTAAGGAGTCCCACGCTCTTGCCGTGGATCTGAGCGGGATTGGGGTAGGGGGAGTCACCGTAGTGACGCTGCCCTATCAGGCCATGTCGGTGGGGGACAAGGTGACTCTCATCCTGGACATGTACTTCGGGGAAGGCGACCCATGGGAGCCGCTCACCTACACGAAGAACCTGGAAGAGGGCGATATCGGTAGACCTCTGACGTGGCTGATATCGAGAAACGAATTTGTGGTCATTGAAGATGGCTTTGCGCACATGAGCTATCGCGTCGTGTATGCCACACCGACCGTGGACAGCGAGTCGGCCACGCAAACCGTGCATGTCATCAAGCCACCGGACACCTTGCTTCCCGCGCCTGAAATCAAGGCTTTTACCGACGGTGATGAGCTCGACCCCGATGCTTATCTTGACGGCCTCCCGCTGACGATTCCGCTGTACTCCGATATCCAGGTGGGCGATGACGTGGTGGTGTATGCCTCGGGCGATAGCACGCTAATCAAGTCGTTACGGGTCGACCCCTCGACACTTGACAGTGAAATTCTTGAATTTCGACTGGATTATCCATGGTTGGCGGCCAATAACGGCAAGGATATCAGTTTGATGTACCAGTACGCCCGGGTGGGTAAAGCAGGTACATCCAGGCCGTTGGCATTGACGTTGCGCAAACCCCTTTATCTACCGCTGCCCATTGTTGAAAAGGTGACACCGGAGGGTGAAGGTAAAGGTTATTTGCTGGCCGGTGGGATCACGGGAGGCGTCTATATCAAGGTGCCGGACGAAGCCAATATCGGTGTGGACGATAAGGTCCAGATGCACTGGGAGGGCTACGGTAGTAACGGCAGTCATGTTGCTGATCCCACCGCGAATGATGCGAGACGCTTTTACATACCCCCAGCCGCCATACCGGCGAACATGGGCAAACGTCTGGCAGTGTCTTACAAGGTCACTCCGCCGGGGAAACGGTCGATGATTTTTGATCTGGAGATCCAAGACATAACATCAGGTTGGCCGACTCTGCAAATCAGTTCGCCAGAATCACCTGGCAATAGAGTCTCTTTGGCCGGCGCAACGAACGGTGTGGTTTTTAAATTAAGTTCATGGCCTTACATGTCGACCGGTCAAAGAGTGATGATTCAAGTCAAAGGCCTTCTTTCAGTCGGTGGAGAGGAAACTTTTGATGTGCGTACAGGTGATGCGGAAGTGGTCACTGATACAGAGAACGAACTGGGAGAGTTACAGGCAACCCTGCCCAGGGCTTTTCTGGAAAGATTAGAACTTGACCAGCAGTTCAATGTGTCGATTACGACCAGTTTTGACGGTGGTCACACTTACAAGATGTTTCCACCGATAGCCCCCCAGCTTATTGCCTGAAGCGCATTGAGTCTATCTAATTACTTGAGGTTGGAATTATGTCCAGTAATTCATTGGAAAGTCTGTTGGCGTGGATGAAAGAAGATTCACGCATGTTGGGGTGGGGGCTGGTCGTGGCGTTTGAGCGACGCAAGGCGAACCTGTTGATCGCTCAGGAGTATATCCGGCGCTTCGGTGCGCACAGTTATCTTCCTGCAATCAAGGGCGAAGTGCCGATCGTCGAGAATCAGTGGATGGAATATATCCATGATTTTGTGATGGATGTCCCACGCCTGTCGTTCGAAAACGCCAGCCTCAATGACTCCAAAGCCATGTTGACCATGGCGGTGATGGGCGGGAGCCAGATCACACTGAAAAAAGAGAGCGCTGGCTGGAAAGCGAACAAAGTGGATGAGATAGACCCTCTGCAAGGGCCGAAATTGTACCTTGATCTGCTGCTTAACCAAGTACCGGGTGATGTAGAAACCGATGGCCGGATCAAACTGGATTTGAGCAAAAGCGATAACTTTCGATTGACCTTCGGCCAGACATCAACTGAACAACGCATGGGCGGGGATTTTTTCAAGGACTTGTTTAACCAACTGCCTGATGAGCAACGCGTTTACCCGCTGGGCGCGATTCAGCGCGGAACCCATGAACTGATGAATCCGAAGTCATTTGAACTTCGGACTCAGGCACGCAGCCTGGCCGCGCGTGATCCCCAATCTGCCGAGTATGGCGAAGGCGCCATTCTGGCGCTGGTGCGGACGATTCAACACAATGGCGGGAATTATCCAGGCAGTGGCTACAAGTATTTGATTCCTGATGATGCTGGGTCGGATTATTCGGCAACGGTATTGTTTAATCGCCGGCGAGCGGCTGGGGAAGTATTAATTGATGTCATCACCAGGGCTCTAAAGAGCGATGGTTTTGATTATTCATTCGATGCCGATGGAGAAGTGACAGCGGCGACCGCGAGGTCAGGCAGCGTGACGGTTATGCCATTAGCGGTCGGGCTTCCTTTTTATGCTGGAGGCAAACAGTATTTTGTTAGTATGGCCATCGAGAAGTTGGTTTTTCCAGCAGGAAAAACCTGTGAGCTTAAGATTAGTTTTGTCAATGATAAGCTTGTACTGGACTGGAGTACGGAGACATTGGCTTTAGCCTCTATTAAGATAGATGAGTATCACCCTGAGCCGTACGAAATGCGGTGTGCGTTTGATCTTCATGTAGAGTATGAGTTGGTAGTAGGTGCGGGTGGTGAAGTGTTGCTTGTTCAGACCGTTTATGACTTTAAAAAAGAACTTGTCGCTATTGAGTCCAAGGGGGATGGCGCTTCTATACCTGAGCTATTAATGGTCCTTATCGTCATATATTTAACCTCGCGAATATTTGATCTTTCGGTTGATACAAGCCTTAAGCTAGCTTTCCAGAGTCGACTCACGCCTCAGATACCGATGAATAAGTATATCGACGAAGTCATTAAATTAAACTTTGGCCACGCCATTCAGGGTGACGAGATTTTTGCGCCTCACGACATCGGCTACTTTGGTCGCATAAACCCCACCCAGACCACTTTCATGGTCAGCCCGATGGAGCTGCTGTTACAACAGAACACCCCCCGGCAGTTCACCACGGATCCGGTTGTACCCGGCGTTGAGTGGGCGGTGGAAAACCTCGTTGAAGGCGCCGGCTCCCCGGGAACCATCGACAGCAGCGGCTTGTATCAGGCGCCATCGGCCATCACCGGTCGTTTCACCCGGGTCCGGGTCACGGCCACCGCGCTCGACACGGGTTATTTCAGTTCGGCATTGGTCACCGTTGTTGCCAATGAACTGACCGTCAACCCACTGATTCAGGTCTGCGATGTTGGCGCCACTGTCGAGTTGTCGGCGGGGCAGTTGGGCACGGGCACGTTGCAGTGGTCGATCAAGAACCCTGTACCGGGTGAAAGCGGCGAAGTGCGACCCAGCGTCAAACCCGAGGGCGATCATACCTACCACCACGGGCCGGTGGTCGCCAATAAAACCTTCGTGCTGGATGAGATCGAGGTCAAAAGCGCTTCGGGTACCTCCCGTTCGGTGCAGGTGCTGGCGTTGCAGAAACAACCGTCGCTCACCGTGAGCATTGGCAGCCTTGACCTGGCGAAAGGTCAGGTTCAGCTGCAGGCCATCGTCAATGGTTCTTCGATGGATGCCGAGTGGAGCATTGCGTCAGGCGGGCCGGGTTCGATCGATGCAACGGGTCTGTACCGTGCGGCGCCGAACGCCACAGAGCGATTTGTCCTGATTTTCGCCCTGGTAGACGGAGGTCCATTTGGCAAGTTCGAAGGCTATTTGATTTTGCCGTTGCCTCTGGTCGAGTTTCCGAGGCTGCTCGAAGTGTTGAGCCAGTGAACACCCTGCATCAGGTATTCAACCCCATCGTTATCAATCGATATGTGAAATGGAGTCAATGTCATGGCGGGTAACTCATTAGCAAGTTTGTTGGCATGGATGAAAGAAGACTCACGCATGTTGGGGTGGGACATGATCGTTGCACTGGACGGTCGCACCATTAATCGTGAATTGCATCAGGACCATATCACTCGCTTGAGTCAGGGCAATGATCTGGGTGACATCAACGTGTCGATCGATGTTCCTGATACCAACATCACTCAATATCTGTCTGGTGTGAAGTTGTCTGCACCGGCGCTGTCATTCGACACGGCCTCGCTGCAGAGCAAGAAAGCAGCCTTGAGCCTGCCGGTGATAGCGGGAACCCTGATGATGGTCGAAACGGTCGAGGGTCAGAAGAAGATCATCAGGCTCTCTGGCCTCGATCCGCTGGATGGCTCGCAACTGCGTCTGGAGTTGCCGCTGGGCGCTGATTCGCAAAGTGTTCAGCTGGATCTGGCAGACAGCGAAGATGTCTTGCTGACTTTGTTTCACACCCCGGCGCAGCAACGTGAAGCAGGCAAACTTTTTCTGGAACGGTTCAAGGCGCTGAACAACGACAAACGGGTTTACACACTGTGTACATTTCCCAGCGCGGAAAATCCTTTCATGGTCGGCCGTAGCATTGATGTACGGACCCAGAAGCGCGACGCGCAGCAAGTGTCTCCACAGGCCCTCAACGAAGAGGGGGCCGTGCTCTTGTTCGCGAGTATGGTTGATGGCCGCGCGGGCGATTATCCCGCAGACAATTCCGGTTTCAAGTACCTGATTCCGGATGACGACGGGCAGAAAACCTGGTCGGGTACGGCACTGTTTTCCAGAGCGCTGATTCACCGTGCTGCATTCGGGTATGCGGTGTTGCAGTTGCTTGATAATGCCGAGTTCGAACGTCTCACCGACGGGGCAGGGATGCTGACGAAAATGGTGGCTAAAAGCGGCGCCATGCAAGCATCCGCAGCCAGCTATCAGAGCCTTGATTACCAGTTCGAATCCGACGCCTTCAGCCTCCCGGCGACAGGTGGGGCATTGCCACTGACCGTCGAGTTCGATGCAGACCAGGCGACTCAGCGCTGGCAAGGCACTTTCCCCTTGTCATTCAGGTACCGTCCGGTGAACGGCACAAATTGGCAAACCCATTCCGCCACGTTCAATATTCGTCTGGAACACAAGTTTCATTTTTCGGCGGATGAGACTTCGGCATTGGGTATGGAAGGTGAGTTGTTCGTGCCCTATGGAAATACCCAAGAGGTGAGCCATGTATCCGGATTGCCTGGCACCATCACTCCGGAACTGCGGCTACAGATCAACGACTTTGTCGCACAGACAGTCAAGCGGGCGATCATCGAGCGCTTTTCCAATGCCCTGACGGCAACGCCGGCCAACGAATTTCTGGAAAAATTCTATATTGTTGGTAAAAGCATCCTGCAACCGACAGACATTGCCTTACCCTTCGATCAGGTGATGTTTGGTCAGGTGCATGTGGCAGGTTCGTCATTTTCCATTGTCCAGCCGCAATCGCTGGTGGCTGCCGGCAAGACTCTGCAACTGACCACCGAGCCACCCCGTACTGGCCTGGTGTGGGCGGTGGAAAATCTTTCCGAAAGTGGCAGCAATCCCGGCAGTGTTGACGAGAAGGGCTTGTACCGGGCTCCACCTCGGCATGCGATACAGGGCACGTTCAACCGCGTGCTGGTGATTGCCAGTGACATGGCCACAGGCGAACGAAGCGTATCGCTGATTACCGTTCAGTCGACTCCGATTACCATCAACCCGCTGATTCAGACCTGCTTCCACGGCGAGCGGGTCGAGCTGTCGGCGGGGCACATGGGGACGAACACCCTTGGCTGGTCAATCAAAAATTCCGTTCCCGGCGAGAGCGGCACCCTGGTTGAGAGCGACCGGCCTGAAGGTGATCACACCTACATCGCCGCTCCACAAGTGGCTCGAAAAACCTATGTACTCGATGAAATCGAGGTGAGAGACAGTCAGACCGGTGACACCGGGTCTGCCTGGGTGCTGGTGATTCAGCAGGCGCCCGGCGCGACGATAAAACCGGTCGAGAACCCCAACCGACCGGAAGGGGAGATCCAGCTGCAGGCCTTCGTAAACGGTCTACCGTTTACTGGTGAATGGTCACTGCCGCTTGGTGGGCCAGGATCGATCGATGCATCGGGCCTCTATAGGGATGACCCAATGGCCAAAGATCGGTTTGTGCTGATTACAGTGGCGGTGGACGGAGGCCCCCTTGGTAACTTTGAAGGCCATCTGATTCTGCCGGTACCCCTCACTAACTTCCCGGCTGTGCTTAGCGCGTTGGCTGAGTAATGCATTAACGCTGTATCAGTGCTTTGTTTTTTTATATCAAGGCAGAGGGCGACATCATGTCTGGTAATTCGTTAGCTAGTTTGTTAGAAGTTATGAAAAACAAATCGGTGACCCAAGGCTGGGGCGCTGTTTCTGTGTTCAACCGAGGCCGCCTCAATCGGCTGTTGGAACAACAGTATATCGAACGGTTCAATGGCCTGAGTTTTATGCCGCCGTTCAACGGACGCCTGGCGGTCAATGATGTGAAGAATGATTATGTCGAACTGACGAGTGTCGCGTTAGGTCAACCACTATTGTCATTCAACAATGCGTCACTCCTCAACTCCACTGCCGTGTTGACGATGAATATCGTGGCCGGCCGTTATACCGCTTCGCACCAGCCTCCGGGTGCGGTGGAACTAATGTTGTCGACCTTCAATATAACGGAGCCACAAGGTTTTACCCTGGAAATGGACATCGACCTGTCTCTGGTAGTCGGTGAAATTGACCGTCAGGGCAAGGTGAAATTGAACTTGTCCGAAGGGGTAAATTTTCGCTGTAACCTGGGGGGCAATGACGAGGCGGCGAATACGCAGTTGGCCGAATTCTTCAGAAAAAGCTTCGCAGAGTTACCGCCTCATCGAAGTGTTTTTCAGTTAGGGATACTGGATTTAAAAGGTTACAACCGCTTGACTCCGAAGTTGTTTCGTATTGTGACTCAGGCTGCGCCTGGTGCGAAAGTACGTGGCGCGTTGAACTACGGTGATGGCGGGGTGGTAGTGCTTATTCAGCTTCAGGGCAATACGGGCCCCGGCCTCTATCCGCCGACCAGCAATTTTCCGTTTCTAATTCCGGATGATCAGTTTTTCGATGGCTTCGACCGGTTTTCGGCGGCACTGGTGCTCGCTGAAGAGATGATCCCTTATGTCGAAAACAATCGTCTGGACGTGCTCAATAACCTGCTCTTTCCCGGTGAGAATGTTTTCGAAGAGCGTGAGCGGCATCAGCCTCGGGATCTGGCAGTGTTCGGCAATATCAGTTCCAAGCAGACCCTCATCACCCTGGAGCCGGCGTTCAAGACGATCAAGGCTGGAGACGCACAACGCTTTACCTTGCGCAACTGGAAGGGGGAGGCGATTCAGGCCAGCAACTGGCGCGCCGTCAGTTTGAACAGTCATACCGCCGAGGGACACGGCACGATAACCGGCGGGCTCTACACCGCCGCCTCACCTGCACTGATCGGCCATGACACCTTGCATGTGGTGGTGACCGCCGATTTTATCAATGCGGGCGTCCCCTACACCGCTTCGGCCCTGTTGCTGGTGGTGTTTGACAGCATGACGATTGCACCGCGAGTGGAAACGCTTTCGAGCGCAGCACAATCACAACCCGTGGTACTGAGGGCATCGGCAGTTGACGATGTTGCCGTGAGCTGGAAGTTGCTTGGGCCCGAATATGGCGTGCTGACCCAGAGTGGCAATCAAGGCCTGTTCATGGCCGATGCCCGCGCCAAAGCGAAGGGTCTGGCGGTGCAGCAAGTTGAAGCCACGGGTACCGAGACACGGCAGTCATCTTTGTTGCTGTTGAATGCACAGCAGTTGCTGCAGGTCGAACCGGCCTATGTGCCGGCGGTCAGGCAGTCCGAGGGTGTCCAGCTCAAGGATGATGTGACACTGCTGCCAGGTGCCCCCAGACGCTGGAAGGTTATCGGAGGTGGGGGCACGGTCGATGCCACCGGGCGTTATACCGCACCGGCTCAGGGCACCACCGCCATCAGTGTCGTGCAATGTGAAATTGTACGCAACGGCGTGGTCTTCTCCAGTGGTTACAGCATTATTGACCGTTCCGAACTGGAGCCGGAGCCAACCTGGCAGAGCCTTTCGCAATTCACCATCAAGGTGCCTGGCGGGCTTGATCAGGGGCGACTTGGCACCATGTTTAGCAACGGCTATCAGCAGCTGCGGGCACAGATCGTGGTCGAGACGGCGCCGGTAGACAAAAAAATATACCCGCTGAGCGTCACTGAGAAGGCCAGCATCAGGTTGGTGGACGAAGGCGCGAAAGCTGAAGTCGAATTTGTGGATGACGCCCTTGAGGGTATTCCGCTTGAGGATGAACAGGTTTGGCGTACTCGTTTGATCTCTAACCGGTTCGAGCTGTCCATACCCAGGTCCGCCACGCAGGACAGCTCGCCACATGACGCGAAGGATGCCAAAACCACGCTGGATATTTATCTCCACACCCGAGAAAGGCCTGGGGCTACGGCGGCGTTTCACGTGACGTTCCAGGCCGACAATAAGCGTTGGTGGAAGTCGACCGACTTTACCGACATCAATGCCAAGGTCGAGATTACGCCGCTGCCGCCTCCCAGATTCGTAGATGGCGACTACACCTTCAACCGGGTCAGGGTTGATGGAGGATCAGGCGGGCCAGGGGATCCGGAAGAGGACGATTTTGATTTTCATTTGTGCACGGTCGATTACTGGAAGCTCACCTACAGTGGCAGACCGGGGTTCGAAGGGGCCGCTTTTGAAACGGTGGAGTTCTTGCCTGTCGAAGGCGCTATAACCAATACGACAACTATTCGTTGGGAGAGTGAGCAATCTGCCGAGACGATGTTCAGTTGGACAGGTTACATTTTTCAGGATCCGCAGAAGTCTGATGAAACCAGGAAGATCACGTTTGATGAGGATGCCAAGTATATCGTGAAAAGCGAATCACTTGATGTTGATGTTGAGCAGTCAGGGTTTGAAGAAGGACTGTTGGTGATCAGTTTGCATCGGTCTGATCGTGTTGATTATGTGAACGGAATGATTAATCCAAGGCGAGTCAAGTTGTCACGGGATTTGGCCGTGAAGTTGGTTGATAAGCGTGGGAATGTACACCTTCGGCGAATTGCATACTTTCCAAGCAGTGTGCCGGGCGATCGAAATAAGTTGGTCCATACATTATTTACCCCACCCGGCGCCTAAGGGCGAGTGACCCATCTGACGTTCGGGCGTTAGCCGGGCCTTCAAATGAGTTGATTATGCAGGAGAGACACCATGAAACTTGTAAAATTGTTTGCGGTTGTATTAATGCTCGCTACCAGCTTTATGCGCGCGGAGTGGGTATTGGCTGATGAAGTAATGTATGACGATGGAGTGATTAGACTCTTTGAGCTTCCTGATGGTGGTGGGAATAGCTGCAGCATTCCATTTAAGACTGGTAAGTATGAGATGTCGTCAACAGGCAGCTGTAAAAATGACCAATATAGTTATTTTCAGCTGGATAATGTTCCGTCGGCTACCAAATTCAAGCTGTACTCGGAAGGAGATTGCCGTAAGCACCCAGACTGGTCCTATACAATGCGTACCTATAAGCAGCCGACCACCACGGCCATCATTTCTATTATGGCTGTTAGTCAGGCTGCGGTAGGAGCGATTGTTTCGAAGGGGGTGTTGTTGGATAAGTCGTATTACGATCATGGGAATATCAAGGGGAAACTATCCTGCGTCATGGTTTGCCGTTCAGGTGATACCTGTGATTGGCCGTCTTGGTAACTTAAATAGAGTGTCGAAATAAGCCTTGTCGTCTTCGTGTGTTGATGGTGACGTCTTTGCACGGAGACTTTTATTTTACGCATGAGGATTAACAAATGACGGTCTCAACCTCTGTACATTCCAATGCCTTCAACTTCATGAGTTTCCTGGAAAGCGGCGTTGACCCACGCACTGGGCAATACACGGTGGCGATCACCTTGCCCGATGTCAAAACCAACGACCTGCGCGGCCCCGGCATGCCACTGGCCTTGACCTACAACCCGCTCAACACTCAGGACAGCGGTTTTGGCCTGGGCTGGAACCTGCAACTGTCGCAATACAACCCGGGCAACAAGATCCTGTCCCTGAGCACCGGCGAAACCTTCAAGGTCACTGGCAGCGCCGGCATGCAGTTGGTGATGCAGGAAAAGAAACTCGACAGCTTCCATTTCTACGAGATGGATAACGACCATTATCGGGTAGAGCACAAGTCGGGCCTGGTCGAGATCCTCAAGGTGTACGGCAGCAGCCAGAATCGGGTTGCCTTGCCTGTCGAGATCTATTCACCCGAAGGGCACAAGGTCACGCTTGATTATGTTCCGTTCAGTGGCACACATCAGATCCTGGCCTGGATCAAGGATGACTCGGGCCAGACCCTGTTGTCAGTCGAGCGCGAAAGCTCGACGGTCGAGGTGCTGATGCAACCTTTTGCCGGCCCGGACGGTGGCCCGCTGGCGCGCTTTGTCATGACTCTGGGGAGTTCCAGCAAATACGTTGAAAAAATCACCCTGCCCACCGAAGACCAGGCGTCCTGGCGCTTCGGCTATACGGAAAAAAACGATCAGTTGTGCATCAGCTCAGTGGAAACCCCCACCGGTGGACGTGAGGAAATCTTCTATACAGACCTTGGTCATCAGTTCCCGACAGACAGCGGTCAAACGCCGCTGCCCCGGGTGACCGACCACTACATTTATCCTGGTGCCGGACAGCCGATGATCCAGGTCGGGTACACCTACCCCGAGGAAAAAAACTTTGTGGGCTTCGGGCTTCGTCTGGCCTGGGACAACGAGGGCCTGGACAACCTCTATAAGCACATTGGCAGCTACGAGTATCAGTGTGTTGAAACGCTCTACATCACCGATGAACCCACCGAAGCAGTACCCAAGCCGGAACCTTCACCTGTACGAACCATCGAACGCACGTTCAACCAGTTCCACCTGTTGACCCGTGAAACGACGACCCAGAACAATAGCGTCCAGACTGTCGAGACCACGTATTACTTGACCGAGAACGCCCCGTTCGCGGCACAACCCAAATACTGCCAGTTGCCCAAGGAGGTCAAAACCAGCTGGTCGCTGCTTGACAACCCGGCCCGCTACCGCGCTGAAACCGTCAGCAGCACCTACGACACCTCCGGTAACCTGCTGACGCAGACCCAGGCCAACGGCGTGGTCGAAACCAGCACCTGGTACCCCGCCGCCGACGTCAATGACTTTGAGCGCTACATCAAGGACCGTACCGTCACCCCGGCCGCGTCGGCCAATGGCAAGGCGCCAACGCTGTGCACCCGCTATACCTACAAGGCTTTGCCATCGATCACCGGCAGCCTGCTGGCAGACTGGCGCGCCCCTGAAAGCGAAACGCTGGTGCAACTGGAGACCAGCGGTGAGACCGAACTGCAACGCACGGTTTACACGTACTTCAACCAGCCGGGCGACGCGTTCCTGCATGGTCGCGTCGAGCGGCAAACGGTGACCATCAATCAAAAGGCCACGATCACTGACTATGGCTACAGTAAGCTCGACAGTCCCCTGTTCAAGGAAAGCGTACTGCAAACAAAAGAAACCCTGACCGGTTTCAACGATGGAGAAGACGGGAAAAACGTAAAGAAGGAAATCACCCTTCAGCATTCGCTGCTCAATGGCGAGCCCTTGCTCAATCGCGATGATAACGATGTCGAGATCCGTTATGTCTACGACGTACTGCGCAGGGTCGTCAGCGAAACCGTGGCGCCCGATACGGATTTTGCAGCCACCCGTCGTTACGAATACCAACTCTGCGCCAATATTGGCGACCAGGCCGAGCAACGGATGTTCGATGTTAAAAGTGTGAGGACATGCACGAAGTTCGACGGGCTCAACCGGGCGATCTACGAGGAACGGGATGACGCCGATAACCCGGCCCGCGCCAGTGAGCCACGCCAGGTCTATGCAGCAACCTATAGCCAGTGGGGCCACTTGGTCCAAGAGACCGAATACGACTGGCGGGATGTGGGCGAGGAGCCTCTGGCCCTGACCAGCCGCTTTGAGTATGACGATTGGGGCCAACAACGCTGTGTCACCGGCCCGGATGGGGTGAAAGCGTTCGAAGAAACCGACCCTATCGGGACAGCGGACTCCAAAGGGCCGATCCAGCGCAACTGGCAAGTAGGGACCGGGGCTACGCCGATGGTCAGCGGTGTCACCGAGACCTGGTTCAACCTGTTTGAAAAGCCGGTGCGCACGGAACGGTTCGATCTGGCCAAGCAGCGCGTCAGCCTGCATCAGTATTTTTATGACGGCCTTGGGCGGACCGCAAAAGAGATCGTCGGTTTCGATAAGGTGCAGCGTGAGACGCTCTACGGCTACGACGCTTTTGGCCGGATGATCGAAAACACCCTGCCAGATACCGCCGTGGTTCGGCGCGTCTATGCCGTGCACAGTTCCGAGGATCTGCCGACGTCGATCAGCGTCAACAACACAGTCCTGGGGACGCAGACGTTCGACGGGCTGGATCGCATGACCGAGTCGGTCACCGGTGGCCGCAAGCAGGTTTTCACCTTTAAACCTGGGCAAACCGAACCCGAAACGGTCACCACCCCTGGCGGGCAGGTCATCGAGTACAGCTATCAGCCACACCTGGGTAGCGAGCCTTCACTCAGGCGTGTTCCCCGCCTTGGGGTTCAGGGCGAATACGATGAGGCCGAGTACAAATACGATGTAAAAAACGCGCGACTGCTCTTTTGCCAGGAGCAGGGTTTGCAACTCACCCGTGAGTACTTCAGCACCGGTGAGCTGAAAAAAGAGCTGCGAGTCGTGAAAGATGGCGAGTACACGATGAACTATCGGTACAGCCGACTGGGTCGTTTGCTTGGCTACACTGATGTTCTGCGCCAGGAGCAACGTTACGAATATGACCGGCAGGGGCGTCTGGAGTTGACGCAACTGGGCGAAACCGTTTCGACCTTTACCTACGACTCGTTGGGCCAGATGGCAACGATCAACACCCGTGACAGCGGCCAAAGCGTAAGTATTACCTTGCAATATGATGAGTTCGGTCGGGAAATCCTGCGCAGTTTCGATCTCAACGGGGTCAGGCAAACACTGAGTCAGGTGTACAACGATGTCGATGGGCTGAAACAGCGGACGCTGAAGGAGGGCGCCACAGTATTGCGTGACGAAACCTATGAATATGATTTGCGTGGACGATTGACCAACTACGCGTGTGCAGGCACCCAGCCGCCAGTTGACCCCTACGGCAAGGCCATCACCAGCCAGGTGTTCACTTTTAACGCGTGGGATAACCTGACGCTGGTAATGACCAACTTTGAAGCCGGCTCTAATCGGGCGAGATACTCTTACGACTATCCGGACAAGACGCAACTGAGCCAGGTGACCAACAATCATGCGGACTACCCGCCGCAGATTAATCTGGCTTACAACCCGGATGGTCATCTTATCTGCGACGAAGAAAACCGCACCCTTGAATACGATGCCCTTGGCCGGTTGACATCTGTGAGCGGGTTGCCGGGTGAAACCCCCGGCAGCTATCGCTACGACCCGCTGGACACCCTTGCCGGTCACGATGTTGGCAGTGCTCAAGAACACCGTTTTTATCAGGGCGGCGAATTGGCAACCCAGATTAAAGGTGCAACCAGCAGCACTTTTGTACGTGGCGAAGGGGTTGTGCTCGCAGAGCACCAGGCAGGTGCTGGCCCAAAGTCCTGATGCTGGCCAGTGATCAGAAGAACACTGTGTTCAGCGAAGTGCGCAAGGACGGCCGTCAGGACATGACCTACACGGCATACGGTGACTCGGCAGCGAACAGCTCGCTAGGCTACAACGGCGAACGGCGTGAGACGCAGACCGGTTGGTATATGTTGGGCAATGGTTATCGGGCTTATAACCCGACACTGATGAGGTTTCATAGTCCGGACAGTTTGAGTCCGTTTGGGGAGGGGGGACTGAACACTTATACCTATACCTTGGGAAACCCAATTGATCTGACGGATCCGACAGGGAACATTCCCTTCGGTCTCGGCTGGATACCAAAGCTTTTTTCAAGGATTTCAAAGGTGTTTTCCCGCGGTGTGCCGAAAACCAATAATGTAGTCAGTCGCTCAGCAGTACCATCGAGTTCAGGTATGCAGCCAGATATCCCCGCTTCTGGTATGAAGATAACAGGGGATCCAAAATCCCGCTGGGGGGATTATTGGGAAAACCGTTGGGATCCGATGTATTTAAAACGAGGTAGCGTGAGCGGATCAGGTGACAGCTTGCCTGGATCACTTCCGAGATCTGTGAACAGCGAGGTAGTTAGACCTCGCGTCGGTTTGAGTAACTCATCGCCCAGAAAACAGCCCATTGAAAACCCTATATACGACGAGCCGATTCACGTAAACAGCAAAAACCCCGCGCAGGTGCCCTCTGCAACGAAACAAGCATCCAAAGCTTCACGCCCCCCCCAATCCAGAGCGGAGGCGGATGCGGCGTACCGCAAACAAATACTTAAGCAAAGGAAGGCAAATGAGGCCGCGTTAGAACGAAGAGATGCCGTGAGGGGACAGAAAAAGCAAGATTCTAGGAATAACTAACAACAACATTCTGGTAACACGAAGAGCCAAACTCTCGTGTTACCAGACGTATTCTGGCCATCCCAATCGCAGGCCTTGTTCAAGGCAAATGAATCAACCCCAGCTCCAGCGCCTTGACCACGGCCGACCCACGCGAACTCACGCCGAATTTGCGGCGGATATTGGCAAAGTGATAGTTCACACCGGCCTCGGTGCAGTTAAAGATCCGGCCGATCTCCCAGGAAGATTTTCCGGCCGCACTCCACTGCAGTACTTCTTTTTCCCTGGCCGTCAGCGTGACCGCAGAAGGTCGCTCGGGCTCCTCGAGCAGGAAGTGAACCCGAGCGGGTAACGGCTGGAGTGTCGCTGAATGGGTACGGTGCATATCGGGTCTCCCATCTATCATCAATGATCGCGGGTGCGGCGCCATCGTCCTGCACCATACAGGCAGGGTTCGCGCGGCTTTCCTGCGTAGCCTGTGCAAGCAACGGCAGGTTCGGTCTCCTTATATCCCGAATTGAAAATCTTGGGACCTGTCAGAAATTACAGGTAGGTGACTTGAGATCGCATAACCTATTGAAAAATAATGCCTTTTTTCATCGAAAAAACTCGACTACACAATCGAAGTAAAGGCCGGGACTGCGAGATCAACGTATTTTTATCCCGTGTTGGCGACGTTTTCCACGGCGGCTGACGACAGGACGCCACCCGGCGCCCAAGTGATTTCCGATTCACTCAGACTGGACAGACACCACTCTTGAATGGAATGCCCCGAATAACGAGGCAACGCTGTTTTTCACCCAAACAACCCAGCAGCGATATTGACCGAGAATCCAAGAATCGCGGTGTTGAACAAAAAACCGATCAGCGACTGCGCCAGCACGACCTTGCGCATACCCCGAGTGGCGACGCCCACATCCGACGTTTGCACCGCGACGCCGAGGGTGAACGAGAAATACAGGAAGTCCCAATAGGTGGGCGTTTCAAGACCTTCGGCAAACCGCAGCGCAGGTTCCTTACCGTTCCAGGTGTAGAACAGCCGGGCGTAATGCACGCTGAAGATGACGCCGATCAACAGCCAGGAGCCAATGACCGTCAACCCGGTAAAGCCGTAGTGCAGCAGCCTGCGACTGGTGTCCAGTTCTTTGCTGCCAGCCAGTTCGAAGGTGATGGCGGCGAGGCTGGCGATGGCCGCGAAGCAGACGATGAACAGCACCAGCCCGGCGTTTTCGTCTTCTATCTCGGCAATGCGTCTGACGTCGCTGGCTTTTGACCGGACGGTGAGCCAGATCATCAGCACCAGATAACTCCAGACGCCGGCGTTCCAGCCGATGAGCGTTTTGCTGATGAGCGTGTCGGCCGGTGCCAGGATGCCGACGGCCACCCCGAGCAGGGTGGCAGCGGTGAGGCGAGGGTGGGTGCGCAGAAGGTGGGGCATGCAGGCTCGATACGTCGGGGCTTTGCCATCACCTTAGCCCAGCGCGGTCCGTTGTGACCACAAGGTGGACGCCAATGGGATCGAATGTGAGAGCGGGCTTGCTCGCGAAGGCGGACTGTCAGTCAACATCAATGCTGAATGTGATGACCTCTTCGCGAGCAAGCCCGCTCCTACATCAGGTTGGTGTTGTTACTTGGATGTCCTTATGTCGCTTGCGGACCAGTTTCATCACCACTACAAAAAACACCGGCACAAACACCACGGCCAACGTCGCCGTGATCATGCCGCCGATCACACCCGTGCCGATGGCTTGCTGGCTCGCTGAGCTTGCGCCAGTGGCAATGGCCAGTGGCACGACGCCGAGGATGAACGCCAGTGAGGTCATGACAATCGGCCGCAGACGCAAGCGAGCGGCTTGCACCGTGGCGTCAATCAGGTCATGGCCCTCGTCGTACAGGCTCTTGGCGAACTCGATGATCAGAATCGCGTTTTTCGCCGACAAGCCGATGATGGTGATCAGCCCGACCTTGAAGAACACGTCGTTGGGCATCCCGCGCAAGGTCACGGCCAATACCGCACCCAGCACACCCAGCGGCACCACCAGCAGCACTGAAGTCGGTATCGACCAGCTCTCGTACAGCGCCGCCAGGCACAGAAACACGATCAGCAACGACAGCCCCAGCAGAATCGGCGCCTGGCTGCCGGACAGGCGTTCCTGCAACGACAACCCGGTCCATTCCTGACCCAGGCCCTGCGGCAGTTGCGCGACCAGTCGCTCGATTTCGGCCATGGCTTCACCGGTGCTGTGGCCGGCAGTCGGCTCACCGGAAATGCTGATGGCCGGGTAGCCGTTGTACCGCGTCAACTGCGCCGGGCCCTGGGTCCATCGGGCCTGGACGAACGCGGACAGCGGCACCATTTTTCCGGCGTTGTTGCGCACATGGAACTTCAGCAAGTCGGCAACCTGGCTGCGTTGATCACCTTCAGCCTGCACCATCACCCGCTGCATCCGGCCCTGGTTGGGGAAGTCGTTGATGTAGGCCGAACCCACGGCGGTGGACAACACATTGCCGATATCGGCAAACGAAACGCCCAAGGCGTTGGCCTGTTTGCGGTCGATCTCCAGTTGCACTTGCGGCGCTTCGGCCAGGGCGCTTTCGCGCACGTTCATCAGGATCGGGCTTTTCTCTGCCGCTGCCAGCAACTCGGTGCGGGCCTCCATCAGCGCGGCATGGCCAAGACCGCCACGGTCTTGCAGGCGGAACTCGAAGCCGCTGGACGTGCCGAGGCCATCCACGGGCGGCGGCAACACGGAATAGGCCACCGCGTCCTTGATCTGGCTGAGGCCAATGTTGGCCCGGTCGGCGATCGAGGCAGCCGAATCTTCATGGCCGCGCTCAGACCAGTCCTTGAGCGTGGTGAACGCCAGCGCGGCGTTCTGGCCACTGCCGGAGAAACTGAAACCCAGAATCACCGTGCTGTCGCCCACGCCCGGCTCGCCGGCGTTGTGTGCTTCGATCTGTTCCACCACCTGCACCGTGCGATTCTTGCTGGCACCCGGTGGTAACTGGATGTCGGTGATGGTGTAGCCCTGGTCTTCGACCGGCAGGAACGAGGAGGGCAGGCGACTGAAGCACAGGCCCAGCGCAATCAGCAGCAAGCCGTAGATCAGCAGGTAACGACCGCTGCGTTTCAGCGCATAGACCACCCAGCCTTGATAGCGTGCGGTCAATTGTTCGAAACGCCGGTTGAACCAGCCGAAGAAGCCACCCTTGGCATGATGCTCACCCTTGGCGATGGGTTTGAGCAACGTGGCGCACAGGGCCGGGGTCAAGGTCAGGGCGAGGAACGCCGAGAACAGGATCGAGGTGGCCATCGACAGCGAGAACTGTTGGTAAATCACCCCCACGGAACCCTGCATGAATGCCATCGGGATAAACACCGCCACCAGCACCAGGGTGATACCGATAATCGCCCCAGTGATCTGGCCCATGGCCTTGCGGGTGGCCTCTTTGGGCGACAGGCCTTCCTCGGTCATGATCCGCTCGACGTTCTCCACCACCACGATGGCGTCATCCACCAGAATGCCGATGGCCAGGACCATGCCGAACATCGTCAGCACGTTGATCGAGAAGCCCAGCGCCAACATGGTCGCGAAGGTGCCCATCAGCGCCACCGGCACCACCAGGGTGGGGATCAGCGTGTAGCGGATGTTTTGCAGGAACAGGAACATCACCGCGAACACCAGCAACATCGCCTCGCCCAGGGTGTAGACCACTTTGGTGATCGAGACCTTGACGAACGGCGAGGTGTCGTACGGGATCTTGTATTCCACGCCGGCCGGGAAGTAGCGTGCCAGTTCGTCCATCTTCTCGCGCACCAGGGTTGCGGTGCTCAGGGCGTTGGCGCCGGGCGACAACTGCACGCTGACGGCGGTCGACGGCTTGCCGTTGAGGCGGGTGGAGAACTGGTATTCCTGGCTGCCGATTTCGACCCGCGCCACATCACCGACGCGCACGGTGGAGCCGTCCGGGTTGGCGCGCAGCACGATGTCGGCGAACTCTTGCGGCGTCGACAGTTGGCCTTTGACCAACACCGTCGCGGTGATTTCCTGCGTGGTGCGCGCCGGCAGGTCGCCGATGCTGCCAGCCGAGACCTGGGCGTTCTGCGCAACAATCGCGGCATTCACATCGGCTGGGGTCAGGTTGAAGCCGATCAGCTTCTGTGGGTCGATCCAGATCCGCATGGCGCGCTCGGCGCCATACAACTGGGCCTTGCCGACACCGTCAAGGCGCTTGATTTCGTTCATCACGTTGCGCGCCAGGTAATCGCTGAGCGCCACGTCGTCGAGCTTGCCATCACTGGAGGTCAGGGTAATCAGCAGCAGAAACCCGGCCGACACTTTTTCGACCTGTAACCCTTGCTGGGTCACCGCTTGCGGCAGGCGTGACTCGACAACCTTGAGGCGGTTCTGCACGTCAACCTGGGCCATTTCCGGGTCGGTGCCGGGTTGGAACGTCGCGGTGATCGTGGCGTTGCCGAGGCTGCTCTGGGATTCAAAGTAAAGCAGGTGGTCGGCGCCGTTGAGTTCTTCCTCGATCAGGCTGACCACGCTTTCGTCGATGGTTTGCGCTGACGCGCCGGGATACGTCGCATAAATTTCGACTTTGGGCGGCGCGACGTTGGGGTACTGCGCCACGGGCAATTGCGGAATGGCCAGAGCACCTGCCAACAAGATGAACAGTGCGACCACCCAGGCGAATACGGGGCGGTCGATAAAGAAGTGCGGCATAAAGTCTGCTTCCTGGCTACTGGCCTGAAACCTGGGCGAGGGGAAGAGGGGTGTCGTCGATCTGCACTTTTTCGCCGGGGCGGGCGTGTTGCAGTCCTTCGACGACAATGCGATCGCCGGGTTTGAGGCCGCCGGTGACGATCCAGCGATCCTTTTGCACCGACGCCAGTTGCACCGGTTGCAGGCTGACGCGGGCGTCGGCATCCAGCAACAGCACCTGGGCGATGCCGGCACTGTCGCGCTGGATGGCCCGTTGCGGCACGCTGATGCCTTGCTGATTCACTGCTTGTTCCAGACGCACGCGAATGAAGCTGCCGGGCAGCAGGTCGAGGTCCGGGTTGGGGAACTCGCTGCGCACAATGATCTGGCCGGTGCTCGGGTCGACGCTGATGTCAGCGAACAGCAATTTGCCGGGCAATGGGTACAGGCTGCCGTCATCCTGAATCAAGGTGGCCTTGGCCTGGTCCTGGCCGACCTGCTGCAACTGCCCGGAGCGGAAGGCGCGGCGCAGGTCGTTGAGCTCGCGGGTCGACTGGGTCAGGTCGGCGTGGATCGGGTTCAACTGCTGGATCAGTGCCAGCGGTGTACTTTCGTTCTGGCCGACCAGCGCGCCTTCGGTGACCAGCGCACGGCCGACCCGGCCGGAAATCGGCGCAGTGACGGTGGCGTAACCCAGGTTCAGCTTGGCCCGTTGCACGGCGGCCTGATTGGCCGCCACATCTGCGGCCGTCTGCCGGGCTGTGGCGCGGGCGTTGTCGTAATCCTGGGCGCTGATGGCGTTGCCTTCGATCAACTGGGCATAGCGCTGCTCTTGCAGGCGCGCCTGGAAGGCATTGGCCTCGGCTTTACGCAGTGCCGCTTGTGCGCTGTCCAGGTCGGCCTTGAACGGTGCCGGATCGATGCGAAACAGGACGTCGCCCTGTTTGACGTCGCTGCCTTCGCGAAAGGTGCGCTGCAACACCACGCCAGCGACCCGCGCACGGACTTCGGCAATCCGTGGCGCGGCGATGCGTCCGCTTAGTTCGCTGGTGATCGACAGTGGCCGGGCTTCGATGGTTTCGATGCGCACAGTGGCCAGTGGCGCTTGTTCTTCGGCGGTTGAGGACTTGTCACACGCGCTCAGCGTGAATGCCAGTGCAATCAGGCCAAGCTTCGCAAACAGGTTTTTTGACATGTGGATACCCCAATAATGACCCCGGCATGCTACGGGCAGGCGACGAGGGTAGCGGTGAAGCTTTGTAGGTGCTGTGTGAAATTGTGTGAAGGTTTTGCTCGTGAGTGCGTGAGGCCGTATATCCTTTGCGCCTTGATTTCTTTTGCGACTGACAGGCCGCCTTCGCGAGCAAGCCCGCTCCCACATTTGATCGGTGGTGTTCACGAAACCTGTGTTCACATGCAATCCATTGTGGGAGCGGGCTTGCTCGCGAAGAGTTCGTAACAGTCACCACAGCATTCCCTGGAAACACCCATGCCCAACATCCTGCTGGTCGAAGACGACAGCGCACTCTCCGAACTGATCGCCAGCTACCTGGAACGCAACGGTTACCAGGTCAGCGTGATCAGCCGTGGCGACCACGTGCGTGAACGTGCGCGGGTCACCCCGCCGGACCTGGTGATCCTCGACCTGATGCTGCCGGGCCTGGATGGCCTGCAAGTCTGCCGCTTGCTGCGCGCCGACTCGGCAACCCTGCCGATCCTCATGCTCACCGCCCGCGACGACAGCCACGATCAGGTGTTGGGCCTGGAGATGGGCGCCGACGACTATGTCACCAAACCGTGCGAGCCGCGTGTGTTGCTGGCGCGGGTGCGGACCTTGCTGCGGCGCAGCAGTCTGAACGAACCACAGGCGGCCAGCGACCGGATTCTCATGGGCAACCTGTGTATCGACCTTTCGGAGCGCACCGTGAGCTGGCGCGATCAACTGGTCGAACTCTCCAGCGGTGAATACAACTTGCTGGTGGTGCTGGCCCGGCACGCGGGTGAAGTGTTGAGCCGCGACCAGATCCTGCAACGCTTGCGCGGCATTGAGTTCAACGGCACGGATCGTTCGGTGGACGTGGCAATTTCCAAGTTGCGACGCAAGTTCGACGACCACGCCGGCGAAGCGCGCAAGATCAAGACCGTGTGGGGCAAGGGTTATCTGTTCAGCCGTTCCGAGTGGGAATGCTGAGACCATGCTGCGGATTCTGATTCGGCTGTACCTGATTACGATCGTTACATTCAGCGCGGCGATCTATCTGGTACCGGACCTGGTGATCAAGGTCTTCCACGAGCGCTTCCAGAATTACAACCTGGACCACTCCCGTGGCTTGCAGACCCTGATCGTCAAGCAGTTCCACGCACTGCCGACCGAGCAGTGGTCGGCGCTGGCCACCCAGATGGATCAGGATTTTCGCCCGCTGCACGTGGCATTGGTGCGTAACGACGACGCGGATTTCACGCTGTACGAAACCGAACGCTTGCAGCGCGGTGAAAACGTGGTGCGCCTTGGCGACTGGGGTTGGCGCACGCTGACGGTAGCGCCGCTGAATGAACAACTGGCGGTCAAGTTGACCGTTCCCCCGGACCCGCTGGACGTGAACCTGCTCTACTGGAGCATCAACGTACTGATCGGTGCGGCGCTGCTGGCCTGCCTGCTGATTTGGCTGCGCCCGCACTGGCGTGACCTGGAGCGCCTGAAGGCGACCGCCGAACGTTTCGGTAAAGGGCACTTGAGCGAACGCACACAGATCCGGCCGAGTTCGAACATTGGCAGCCTGGCCCATGTGTTCGACACCATGGCCGGTGACATCGAGAACCTGTTGAACCAGCAGCGCGACTTGCTCAACGCGGTTTCCCATGAGCTTCGCACGCCGCTGACGCGTCTGGATTTCGGCCTTGCGCTGGCGTTGTCCGATGACTTGCCGGCCACCAGTCGCGAGCGGTTGCAGGGCCTGGTCGCGCATATTCGCGAACTGGATGAACTGGTGCTGGAGTTGCTGTCTTACAGCCGACTTCAAAACCCAGCGCGGTTGCCGGAGCAGGTCGACGTATCGCTGGACGAGTTCATCGACAGTATTTTGGGCAGCGTCGATGAAGAACTTGAGTCGCCGGACATCGTCATTGATGTGCTGCTGCACGGCCAGCTTGAGCGCTTCACACTTGACCCACGCCTCACCGCCCGTGCTATCCAGAACCTGCTGCGCAATGCCATGCGCTACTGCGAAAAGCGCATTCAGATTGGCGTGCAGGTGTGTGCCAGGGGCTGTGAAATCTGGGTCGATGACGACGGTATCGGTATTCCGGACGACGAGCGCGAGCGGATTTTCGAACCCTTCTATCGGCTGGATCGCAGCCGTGACCGCGCCACGGGTGGCTTTGGCCTGGGCCTGGCCATCAGCCGCCGGGCTCTTGAGGCCCAGGACGGCACACTGACCGTCGAAGCGTCACCGTTGGGCGGGGCGCGGTTCAGGTTGTGGCTGCCGGCACCTGTTTGAAGAAACCTGCGGCACTCTGCGTCCACCGCGACGCAGAGCGTTATCGCAGGTATTACGGGGCTACCCCCGAGAATAGTCAGATCTCGTTGCTGGTAATCAAATCCACTCCGGCCAACTGCATCCGTTCGATGGCATCGGCCAGCGAGCCGCCCAAGTCAATCGCCCGGCAAGCAGCCAGTACGACAAAGGTTTTGAAGCCTGCTGCCCGCGCATCCAGCGCCGAGAACATCACGCAAAAATCCAGTGCCAGGCCCACCAGATAGACGGTGTCGATGCCCCGCTCCTTGAGATAGCCCGCCAGCCCTGTGGTGGTCTTGCGGTCTGCTTCCAGAAACGCCGAATAGCTGTCGATATCCGGGTTACAGCCTTTGCGGATGATTAACTGGGCGTGCGGCAGGTCCAGGTCCTTATGTAATTGGGCACCCTGAGTGTCTTGCACGCAGTGCCGGGGCCAAAGGGTTTGTGCGCCGTAAGGCAATTGAATGACATCGTAGGGTTTGGCCCCAGGATGGCTGGAGGCAAAAGAAGCATGAGCGTCGGGATGCCAGTCCTGGGCAATAATCACGTGTTTGAACTGACGGCCCAGGCGATTGATCAACGGGACAATCAAATCGCCTTCAGGTACTGGCAGTTGGCCGCCAGGGATGAAGTCGTTCTGTACGTCGATGACCAGCAACGCGGTTCGGGATTGGATGGTCTGAGCGCAAAGGATTGTCATGCCGGTGTACCTCCTTGTCGTTGAAACCTCAAGCATAGCGGCAAGCCCCATGTTCGGTTTTTGACTTTCAAGGAGGCGACGATGGTTGATGCCAGTAGCGAAGGCTTGGCGATGAGCGCCGCAGTCCCGCTTTTGGCCGATGCACTGCCTTACGGCCGCTGGCGCTGACTTGGTATAGTCCGGGCTTCATTTTTCGCTCCAGTAAGGATCACTGCCATGTCCGAATACCAAGCCTTTCGCGTCGAACTGAAGGACAAGATCGCCCATGTGCAGATCAACCGTCCGGAAAAAATCAACGCCATGAACGCGGTGTTCTGGACCGAAATCGTTGATATCTTCCAATGGATCGACGACACCGATGAAGTCCGTGCGGTCGTGATCAGCGGGGCGGGCAAGCATTTCTCTTCCGGCATCGACCTGATGCTGCTGGCCTCGGTGGCCAATGAAATGGGCAAGGACGTGGGCCGTAATGCGCGTTTGCTGCGCCGCAAAATTTTGCAGATGCAGGCGTCTTTCAACGCCGTCGACAACTGCCGCAAGCCGGTATTGGCGGCGATTCAGGGCTATTGCCTGGGCGGGGCCATCGACCTGATTTCCGCGTGCGATATGCGTTACGCTGCCGAAGACGCGCAGTTCTCGATCAAGGAAATCGACATGGGCATGGCCGCCGACGTGGGCACTTTGCAGCGCTTGCCGCGCATCATCGGCGACGGCATGCTCCGCGAGCTGGCCTACACCGGACGTACCCTGGGCGCCGAAGAAGCGCGTAGCATTGGCCTGGTCAACCGCGTCTACCCGGACGTGGCCAGCCTGCTCGACGGCGTGATGGGCATCGCCCGCGAAATTGCCGCAAAGTCTCCGATTGCGATTGCCGGGACCAAGGAAATGATCACCTACATGCGCGACCACAGCATCAACGATGGCCTGGAATACATCGCCACCTGGAACGCCGCTATGCTTCAATCCACGGACCTGCGGGTGGCCATGGCCGCGTCGATGAGCAAGCAGAAACCTGAATTCCTGGATTGAGCCCACATGATTTCACGCTGGACCACGGCAGTACTCGATACCGATCAACCGGGTGGTTGGGCGGTGGCCCGCAGCCCCGAAGGTTTTCTGTGCGATGACAATGGTGCGTTGTTTCCACGTGAATGGCTGAAGCGCCAGGATCTGTCGATCCTGGCCGAGCATGGCATTGGTCACCTGGACGGCGAGCCGGTGTATCTGCTGGAGCTCAAGGCCCACAGCGATGTGCCGGGTTGCGGCTGGAAAGGCCTGCGGGCGTTCATGCTCGAGGGCGACCACACGGTTTACAAGGTGCTGGGCTATGCTGCGCAAATCGGCACCTGGGCGCGGGAGCATCGGTTCTGCGGTAACTGCGGTCAGCGTATGACCCAAGTACCGCGTGAACGGGCGATGTACTGCGAGCCCTGTGACTTGCGCAGCTATCCGCGAATTTCACCGAGCATGATCGTACTGATTACCCGTGGCGATGAAGTCCTGCTGGCGCGTTCACCGCGCTTTGTCACCGGGGTCTACAGCACGCTGGCCGGTTTCGCCGAGCCGGGGGAGTCGGCCGAGGATTGCCTGATTCGCGAGGTGCGCGAAGAAGTGCAGGTCGAGGTGAAGAACATTCAGTACCTGGGCAGCCAGTGCTGGCCGTTCCCGCATTCGATGATGCTCGGTTTTCACGCCGAGTACGCCGGCGGCGAGATTGTCCCGCAAGCCGACGAGATCGAAGATGCCCAGTGGTTCAGCATCTATGCGCTGCCGCCGTTGCCGGCGTCGCGCTCGATTGCCCGTTACCTGATCGACGTCTACGTGGCGCGGCGCTTAGGCCACGCTGAACCAGTGCTGCCAGGCTAGGCGCACGGTCAGGCCCAACACCACGGTAATGAACACCGGGCGAATGAACTTCGCCCCACCGCTGATGGCAGTGCGTGCGCCGAAGAATGCGCCGACCATCACCGACAGGCCCATGCTCAGGCCAATGATCCAGTCCACTTGCCCGGAAAAGATGAACACCGACAGCGCCGCGATGTTGCTGACGAAGTTCATGCTGCGCGCCACGCCACTGGCTTTCACCAGGTCGATGGGATAGAGCAGCAGGCTGCTGACGGTCCAGAATGCGCCGGTGCCGGGACCTGCCACGCCGTCGTAGAAACCGAGGCTGAAGCCCTGGGTCGACTGCCATTTCTTTTTGATCGGTGCGTCGCTGTCCAGCGGTGCTTTCGGCGTGCCTCCAAACAACAGGTACAGGCCGCAGGCGAAAACGATCACCGGGAGCATTTTGTTCAGCCATTCGGCGGGCAGGTAGTGGGCGACGATGGCGCCGGTCAGCGCACCGACGAGTGTCCCGACAATCGCATGCACCCACTGCCGTGGGTGGAACAGTTTGCGGCGGTAGAAGGTGAAACTGGCGGTGGCCGAGCCGAAGGTGGAACTGAGCTTGTTGGTGCCCAACACCAGGTGAGGCGGTAGCCCTGCCGTGAGCAGGGCCGGGGTGGTGAGCAAACCGCCACCGCCGGCAATCGCATCGATGAAGCCGGCAATGAAGGCGACAACGGCCAGAATGGCCAGTGTGGTGAGGTCTACGCTGAGTTCGAAAGGCATGGGATCGACTTATTCGGCGGAGGCGCAGAAGTGGCTGCGCCAAAGGCCGATATCTTACTCATAACCGCGAGGCACGGCGACCGCTCTGGAGCGCTTCGTTTAGAGCCAGAAGCTCACGGCGTACCAGCCCAGTGTCCCCATGACCACGGTGTAAGGCAGCGCCATCCAGACCATCCGCCCGTAGGACAAGCGAATCAGCGGTGCGATGGCCGAGGTCAGCAAAAACAGAAACGCCGCCTGACCGTTGGGCGTCGCCACGCTGGGCAGGTTGGTTCCGGTGTTGATGGCAATCGCCAGCGTCTCGAAATGCTCGCGGCTCATGTGGCCGGAAATGAACGCCTGTTTCACTTCGGTGATGTAAATGGTTGCCACGAACACGTTGTCGCTGATGGCGGACAGCAGGCCATTGGCGATAAACAGCATGCCCGGCTGCTGATCGGCCGGCAGCGCCAGCACCCACTGGATCAGCGGGGTGAACAGTTGTTGATCATGAATCACCGCCACCACCGCAAAAAACACCACCAGCAGGGCGGTGAAGGGCATTGCATCCTTGAAGGCGTTGCCGATGCGGTGCTCTTCAGTGATGCCGGTGAAAGCGGTGATCAGCACGATGACCATCAGGCCGATCAGCCCGACTTCGGCAATGTGCAGCGCCAGCCCGGCAATCAGGATCAGCGCCGCCAACCCTTGCACCAGCAACGCTGCGCGTTGGCGTGCGGTGCGTTCGGCGTTGTCTTGGGCCGCGTAATTGGCCAGTACCGCGCGTACATTGTCGGGCAGCAGGGTGCCGTAGCCGAACCAGCGCAGTTTTTCCAACAGTACGCAGGTCACCAGGCCCGCGACCAGCACGGGCAGTGAAACCGGGGCTACTTTCAGGAAGAACTCGGCGAAGTGCCAGCCCATTTCATGGCCAATCAACAGGTTTTGCGGCTCGCCGACCAAGGTGCACACGCCGCCCAGCGCCGTGCCGACGGCGCCGTGCATCAGCAGGCTGCGCAGAAAGGCGCGAAATTGCTCCAGGTCATCATGGTGCAAGGTGGGCAGGTGCTGGTCATCGCTGAATTCGCTGTCCTGGCGTGGGTCCGTGCCCGAGGCAACCCGGTGATACACCGAGTAAAACCCCACCGCAGCGCTGATGATCACGGCGGTGACGGTCAAGGCATCGAGAAAGGCCGAGAGGAACGCCGAGAGAAAGCAGAACATCAGCGCCAGCAACGCTTTGGAGCGAACGCCCAGCAACAGGCGCGAGAACAGAAACAGCAGCAGGTCTTTCATGAAGTAGATGCCGGCCACCATGAACATCAGCAACAGGATCACCGGAAAGTTGTGCAACAGTTCGTCATAGAGCGCCTGGGGCGTGGTCATGTTCAACAGCAGGGCTTGAACCACCAACAAGCCGCCGGGCATCAGCGGGTAGCACTTGAGCGCCATGGCCAGGGTGAAGATGAATTGCGCCACCAGCAGCCACCCGGCAGCTACCGGCCCGAGGGTCCAGAGGACCAGCGGGTTGAGAACGAGGAACGCAACAATGCTGGTTTTGTACCAGCGCGGCGAGTGCCCGAGGAAATTGTGTGCGAACGCCTGGGCCATGGAACCGGACATCGGTTGCTCCTTGTTTTAAGAAGCGCGCAACTTGCCGTAACAGAACCAGAAGATCAAGCGCTTGAATTTTGGCTTGGTGTCTGATGCTGGCCCAGATAACGCGTCACCACCGTACGGTAGTCGCCACCCAGCGAATAGCCAGCCACGCGTGCCAGAACAGTGTTTTTTCGACTCAGTGGCAAGCTTGCCAAACATGAGTACATGAACACTGTCTTGGCTCAAACGCCAACAACGCAGCACGGGCGCAGGCAACTAAGCCCGTAAGGGACGCTTGGCAAAGTTACACTAAGGCACGCCCGAGTGAAGTGCGGCAGTTGAATCAAAAAAAGGCGGATCACGCTCGGTGATCCGCCCTTTTTATTACAGCGGCATGGTCCACGATTGCAACTCGTAGCCTTCTTCGCACAACTCGGCGCGGGCTTGTTGCAGTACATTCGCCAGTTGTGTCGGGTCCGTGTAGGCGCTGCTTGGAATTTGTTTGCGACCGATGCGTGTGCTGGTGCGGTCGATGACGGTCAGGCTCAGTTCGCCGGTACCGTCCTGTGGGGCCCAGGCTACGCATTGAAACGGCTGGAATGCGTGGTTGGCAATCAAAAGAGCTTCGTTGATACGGAGCGGGGCGTTCATGGGGTCTTCTCTCTATGTGCCCAATCAAGTGATGTGCCGTCGGTTGGGCTTACCGTTCGGCTGGTTACTTGTACTGATGCCCGGAACAGGGGGGTGGGTCACACTCAATCAACAGAAATTTCAACTTTCTTTCACATGGCCGGTTTTGCAGGGTTTTTTGAAAGCTGAATGAAAGGTTGGAGTCGGTAGCTAACTAACGACCTGAGTTTTTATAACGGAATAGGTATTACCCCTATAGTCAAACGATACAAGGCGACGTCAAGTTCTTGCTAATGTTACAACCGGGTCAGCCAAATGACTGTTTCTAATAACATTTCCTAATTTTGGCGCCAAGGAACAGTCATGATCGAAGCTCCAGCGTTACGCCGCTTGCTCGTGGTCGATCCTTGTGACGATTGCCACCGCTTGCTGCCCGGTTTGCGCACCATCGGCTGGGACGTTGACAGTTGCGCGCTTGAAAACGCGGCCGACCGCACCTGTGATGTCGGCCTGTTGCGCCTGCAACCGTTTCATCTGGAGCGGCCCGAAGCGGTCAAGGAACTCATCAGCCGCAGTGGAACAGAGTGGATCGCTGTGCTCAGCCAGGAAGTCCTGCGCTTGCAGAACGTGGGCGATTTCGTGTGCGAGTGGTTCTTTGATTTCCATACGTTGCCGTTCGATGTCTCCAGGGTGCAGGTCACCCTGGGCCGAGCTTTCGGCATGGCACGCTTACGCGGCCAGGGCACGATTCATGTCAATCAGCCCGAGCATGAGCTTTTGGGCGATAGCCGCTCGATCCGTGAACTGCGCAAACTCCTGAGTAAGTTGGCACCCACCGAGTCCCCTGTGCTGATTCGTGGGGAAAGCGGCACCGGTAAAGAGTTGGTGGCGCGAACCCTGCATCGCCAATCACAACGCCACAGTAAACCGTTTGTGGCAATCAATTGCGGGGCCATACCCGAGCACTTGATCCAGTCTGAACTGTTCGGCCATGAGAAGGGTGCGTTTACCGGCGCCCATCAACGCAAGGTTGGGCGGATCGAGGCGGCTCATGGAGGTACCCTGTTTCTCGATGAAATTGGCGATCTGCCCTTGGAACTGCAAGCCAATCTGCTGCGTTTTCTTCAGGAAAAACACATCGAGCGAGTAGGCGGCAGCCAACCGATTCCCGTGGATGTCCGCGTGCTGGCGGCTACCCACGTCGACCTTGAAGCCGCTATCGAGAAAGGGCGTTTTCGTGAAGATTTGTACTATCGGCTCAACGTTTTGCAGGTGATTACCGCGCCGCTGCGAGAGCGCCACGGCGACTTATCAATGCTGGCTAACCATTTTTCCCATTTCTACAGCCAGGAAACCGGTCGCCGACCCCGCAGTTTCAGCGAGGACGCGCTGGTCGCCATGGGCAAACACGACTGGCCGGGCAATGTTCGCGAATTGGCCAACCGGGTGCGGCGTGGCCTGGTGCTGGCCGAAGGGCGGCAGATCGAGGCACGGGACCTGGGCCTGATCAGCCAGCAGGCAATTGCCACGCCCATGGGCACGCTTGAAGATTACAAGACCCGTGCCGAGCGCCAGGCCTTGTGCGATGTATTGAATCGGCACAGTGACAACCTCAGCGTTGCGGCCCGGGTACTGGGTGTGTCACGCCCGACGTTTTACCGACTGCTGCACAAACACCAGATCCGTTAGGGCGCGGCAACGTAAAAGGCCCGCTGCGATTGACGTCGCAGTGGGCCTTTTGCGTCATTGGTGTGGATCAGAAGTAGTACGGGAATTTCAGGCTGAAGGTGAAGTCCGGGGCGTCTGGCGTCAGTCCGATGGACAGGTTGGGCACTATGGTCAGGTTGTCGGTGGCCGCAACGGTCATGCCGACGTTGAAGTAACCGGCATTGGCGTCGCTGGACACCACCGATTGCCAACTGCCGCCGTTTTGCTTGAGCTTGCTTTGGCGTTGCACCAGATCAGACACCGAGAACGACATACTCATCTTCTCGTTCAACGCAAAGGCTACGCCCGCGCCGATCTGGAAGCTGTCGCCCAGCTTTACTTTGCCAGGGGTTTTGATGTTGACCCTGGAACTGATGTCGTCGAACGACTCTTCCAGGTTATGCGTGTAGGAAAGGGTACCAAAGAGCACGGCCGGGTCGAAGGTCTTGACCAGCGAGATGCCCGGCGTGATCGACCAGACACCGTTGCCGGTAGGCAGGTCGTCCGGTACGAACAGGTTGGTGTTAGGCCCGGTCTGGCGCAGTTTGATCCCGAACGGGTCCTTGCCGGTAGGTGCCTTGACCCGCAGGGTAACCACGGCGTCCGGGTAGTTGACCGATTCGTCGAGGAATTTGTAGGCAACACCGAAGTTCACGTCACCAATGGTCGGATCCTGCGTCACGTCCTGTTCGCTGAGTGCGCCTGCGTCACCGCCTGCCGCACCGCCGGACTGGTAGGTCGACTCGCGGTAGATCACCGGCACGTTCACGTCGAACTGCCATCGGTTGTTGAGGTTGTAGCGGCCCGTGAGGTCGAGGGTCCAGTTATCGGCCTTGATACGGTCGAGGTTGATGTTGCCCAGGAAGATCGAGTCCAGCGCGAGGAACCCGTTGAGAATCAATTGCCGGGTGTCATAACGCGAATAGGTCAGCCCGGTTTCGAAACTGAATTTACCCCCGCCAAAGAACCCGCTGGCCTCGTCATAGAGGTTGGAAACACTCTGTGCGGGTTGGGAATCGTCTTGCAGCGATTGCCCGTATGAACCGCCCGTGGCCCCAGCTCCCCCTGCTGCGCCCCCTGACGCCGCTTTGGCACCTGTTCTCGCAACCTGTTGGTTGCCTTTCATGTCTGCTGGCGACTTGGCCAGACGTTTAGGGGGAGGGGAGGCTGGTTGATCTTCTACCTGACGAACCCGTTGCTCGAGTACCGCCAGCGCCTTCTGTTGCACTTCGTACCGCTGCTTCAACTCCAGAAGTTCCTGTTTGAGGGTCTCTACATCCCCATTCGGCGCTGCTTGCAGCAGCGCCGCCGGGAAGAGAGTGCTCAGACACACAACTGCGCGTAGTGACACCGATCGATACATGAAATAAGCCGTCCCTTAAAGCCTAATGGTCGAGACTCAGCGTAGTTCAATATCCCATATTGCGTAGTCCTTTGAGTTGCGTCAGGTTGCAGTCCAATGCACCGGGACTTGGGCCGTTGTTATTCAGCACGACACTGAGTTGCGTCAGGTTGTTGACCATGTTGCTGTTGCCCAGCAACCGGGTGTTCTGCAGCAAGCCGCCCTGAGCGACCTGTTGCAGGGCACTGCCCTGATTGTTGTTGGCCTGAATGGCCATTTGAATGCCGCTGCCGGTGGCTGAAACCGCAATGGAGCCTGCCGCGTTGTTAGCGCTGATGGTTTGACCGGCAGTCAGGACCTGGCCGGGCGGGGTCACGATAGGAGGAGGGCTGTTGCTTTCTTTCACATCAATGGCAACGTTGTTGTAAGCCGAGTTGCCATCACCTGCGGCACGCACACTTTGGGTGATGCCCTGGGTGCTGCTCAACGCCGCTCCCCCGATCACATTGCCAGTGCCTTGCAGGGCAGGGGTGCCGTTACCGGTCTGCTTGATGGTTGAGACATAAAATTCGGGCTTGATGGTGGCAGCCTGAATCTGCAGGGCGCTTGATGCGCCGATCAGGTCGCCGCCGGCATTGCGCCAGGTACTGCTCATGACAACGCCGAAACTGATGATTCGCCCCGGCATGACATACCGACCACGCAGTTGGGCGAGTTCGGAATCCTTGATTTCTATCGGTTTGAATCCTGCACCCGCATACGCTGGGATGCTTGCTACCAGGCAGGCGGCGGCCAGCCAGTATGAACTTTTCATCTGCTGCTCCCGGAGCGTCCTGCCCCTTTATCTTTGTCAGGCACCTAAAAGAAGTCGCTCTGGATGAATCCAAAGTCCATCAGTTCTGCGTCATTGACGGGATTGAAACCATTGAGTTTGTTTCGTGCAGTCAACGGTTCGGGCGGGTCGAGCAAGGCATTGCCCTTGTCGTAACCGGGTCCGATAATCGCAAACACAATGCCGTTCCAGCCTTTGACAAAGTCCTCGTGGGAGTAGCGTTTATGGCCTAGTACCGGGTCGCCAACGTAGACCCAGTCTTTTTGTGCGCGCTGCAACACCACGAAGTGCTTGTAACCACGAATGTCTATCAGGACCACGACCGGAATCGTCACAGCCTCCAGTTTTTCGGGAGGGATCCGGTAGCCCCGGGCACGCATGCCGATGCTTTCTATGTAGCGCTTCATGTCCAGCATGGAGAAACCTTGAGTACGAACAAGGTTCTGGTCTGCCTTGACCAGCATGCCTTTGATGATGTGCTCCTCATCGACGTCGAGCCAGTAGGCTTGGCGTAACACCGTTGCCAGTGCGGCAGCGCCGCAGCTGAAGTCGGTTTTTTGTTCGATCAGGTCGCTGAATTTGCGCTCACGAATACTTTGCACATGCTTGTAGACAGTAACGCCGCCGGGAAGAATCGAGACGGGCATCTGTGCGGCCTGAGTCAGGCCGGCCAGGCTAAGCAGGAAGGTGAGGGCAGCAACTCGCATGGTCGATCCGCCTTGTGGGGACTGTAGAAAAGCCCCGTTTCCGGGGCTTCTTGATCATCGCAGTTAGAAAGTGTTGCCGCCTTGGCAGGCTTTGCAACCAGCAGCGATGGACAGCGAGTTGCTTTGTTGGTTGCCCGAGCCTGCTGAAACGTTGGCACCGCCGTTACCCGAGAAGCCATTCATCGAGTTGGTCATGCTGGCGTTGTTGACCACTGGGTTTTTCCAGCCATCTTTGGTCAGCACTTGCCAGGTGGCATAGCCAGCCAGTTGGAAGTTCCCTTCTTCGTGGAAGGTCAGCTTGTCGCCTTTGTTGCCTCCATTTCTGTCGTCGCCACCATAGCCACCGTGGTTGTCTTTATCTTCGACATACCCTTTGCCGTCGCCTTCGTATTTGCCAGCCGCATAGAAGGTGCTGCGCAGCGTGTCTGTTTTGTAGGTACGGTCAGCTTTGTTGCTCACATCCAGACCGCCGGAGTATTGGTTGGCACTGGCGGATGCTGTTGCAACACGCCCACCAGACACGGCAATAGCCAGGTTGTTTTTCTGTTGGTTGAAGTCGCCGGCAGTCACGTTGATGCCAATGTTGCCGGAGCCGCCGTTACCAGTGCTGTTGAGCGTGGCGTTATTTTTAGTGGAGTGATTTTTGACGGTGTTATCGGTGTTGTACTGATTCGCGTAGGACTGTGCATCAGCAGAACCGAAGATGAAGCTTTCATCAGCGGTAGCAATAGCTGCGGCGTTGTCTTGTTGGTTGCCGTCACCGGCCGCCACGTTAGCGCCCATGTTGCCGTTGGAACCGTTCAGGGAGTTGTCAGCCTTGGCAGTGTTTTCGGTGGCCTGGTTGCGCACCGAGTTGTCCTCGCTGGTTTGCTCGTCCCCAACATAGGCGCTAGCGCCAGAGTTGATTGAAAGTTTCTGTTCCCAGGTTGGGCCGTCATGCCTGTGATGGTCCTGGTGGTGACGGCCGTTATCGGTACCGCCGGCTTGTGCCGCTATTGCCATGACGGAGGCCAGGGCAAAGACCAGTGGTTTGAGAGCCATTGTAGGTTTCATGGTGTTTCTCCGTGCTTATTAGTTGGTTAAGTATTGGTACTTTCTAATTGCACTTCGGTTGGGTCAGTCTGCGACCCGGATGCTCAGGGTGTTAGCCATTCGGTTCCCCACCCCGGCACTCTGGTTCACCTGAATCACTCCTCGGCTGCCGGTGAAGGCCTGGTCGCTGGTAACGACCTGGCGGCTGCCTTGCGAAGTGCCAGTTGCTCCTGAGTTTGGTAACAACGCCACGTTCTGTTGGGACAGGGCGCTGTCGTCGATGCTCTGCGGTTGAGCACTGATGCTGATCCGCATGGCATTGATCATCTGGTTGTTGGCCCCGGCGGCCTGGTTGACACCCAGTGCCCCGTTGCCGTTGCTGAACGAGTTGCCGCCAATTGAACTGGTCGCATTCATCGAAGGGTCGGCGGGTGTTGTCAGCTTCTGCTTCAGGCTGCCGGTGGCCTGGGCCTCGGTGCCGATGGCGATGGCGCGGCTGTTGACCTGCTGTTGCTGGTCGCCAGCGGCCTGGTTGATCATCATGTTGCCTTTGTATTGCGCTGCGGAATTATCGAGGGTCGCGTTGTTGACAACGTTTACACCTGAGTCAGCCATGACGGAGGCGCAACCCAGCAGCGCTATAAATAGAAGGGACCGGTTCATCTTATTTGCCCCCTATATTGGTCAGCGGAGAAAGGCCGGCGCTGATGGAGCGGTTGATGGTTCCCGAGATCTCACCGCCGCTGCCGCCGCCGTGACCGGCGCTCATGCCGGGCATCCCGTTGGGATTGGTCAGTGAGTTCAGACCGGCGTTGCCATTACCATTGGGGACCACATTTCTGTTGATAATGCTTGAGCCGCTGCTGACGCCAGCAAATTCGCCATCATTGAGTTCGGAGCCGGTGGTTTGAACAACGCGGGCCGATGGGTTGGCGTTGACGGTGTTGGGGTAGGGGTCTTTGTCACGTGATCTACCAATCGGCGTCGGTTGCACGTCACGTTGCAGGACGATCACACCATTGCCGTCTGCGAACACCGGCAGGCTGATGACGGAACTGAATGCACATCCAAGCAGCAGGAGGCGGGTAAAGCTTTTGTTATTGATTGTCGCCACGTCGGCACTCCTTCTTCTTGTACACGCTGGCCCTGGTCAGCGTTGTGAAGGAGAGAGCAGAAGCTGTGCCGCTTTTTATTTTTATCAGAGAATCAATGAGTTAACTGTAAATAGCAGAGTAGGCGCATTGCAGCTGTATCACGGGTGATACAGCTGGCTTGTCAGGCAATGAGCCATAAGCGGCGCAATGCTCTAGATCAGCGGTTTACAGAGGTGTGTTTCAAGCCTTTAACAGTCGGTGTGACAGTACGATGAAGAGGCTTTGCATAGGCCTTTCAGTCATGGCCGAGTGTTTCCGGAATGGACACATTGGCGGTTTTCGTCGGCTGAATGTGCCGAACACTGGGGCTAAATGGTCAGCAGCCGTGCCACGGCACTAAACGCTTGCTCGCGTCGCGCCAGCCAGTCGCCCTCAATCACCTGGAAAACCTGCTGATGCTGCTCAAGCCAGGCGTGAGTGGCTTGAAAGAATGCCTGGCGCTCAGCCAGTGCGGGCTGACACCGTTGACCATCGTCGGTCCAGTCCACCTGCTCCGGGGACAGCAGCAGGTGCAGGTCATAGCGACGCATCAGCAAGGCTTGCTCGACCCAGGCGGGGCAGTCGCCAAACAGGGTCTGGCTCCAGAGCAGGTTGCTCAGCAGATGCGTGTCGAGGATCAGCAGCGCCGGGGCCTGGGCACGTGCTTCGTCTTCCCGGGACAATTGACCCTGGGCGATCTCGGGGATGTCGGCCAGGCAGGTGTCTCGGGGGTTCTGTTCGATGAAATAGCGCACATACTCGCCGACCAGCAGCCCACCAAAGTGCTGCTGTAATTCAGCGGCCAGCCAACTCTTGCCGCTGGACTCGGGACCGGTCAGGACCAGTACTTTCATGTGCGCAGCGCCGGATCGGCCTGCCATTCGCGCCAGCCTTGCACGGCCAGCAGCGTGAACAAGCCGTAAAGGGCGGCCGTCAGGTACAGGCCTTTGTAGATGAACAGGCCGACGAAGATCACATCGACGGCGATCCACAATGGCCAACATTGCACGCGTTTTTGCGCCATCCACAGTTGCGCCACCAGGCTGAAACCGGTCAGGGCGGCGTCCAGCCAGGGCTGGGCGGCGTCGGTCCAGAAGGCCATGGCCGCGCCGAGCAACAGACTGCCAACGGCCCCGACTGCCAGCCCTTGCAGCATGGCGGTACGGCCGAGCCACGTCACTTCTCGCCCGTGATGGGCTTTGCCGGCGCGGGTCCATTGCCACCAGCCATACAGCTGCAGTGCGGCATAGATCACCTGCAACAGCATGTCTGAATAGAGTTTGACCTCGAAGAAAATCCAGCTGTAGAGCAACACCATCACCAGCCCGATCGGCCAGCACCAGGGGTTCTGTTTGACTGTCAGCCAGACGGCGATCACGCCGAGTGCAGCGGCAAACAGTTCAAGCCCGGACATGGTGGTTCCTTGGGGGAAGTCGAAGAGGGTGCGGATTGTAACGCAGGCGGGGCGTATGGCGAGGGGGTCTCAGGCAGCGAAAGATTCCCCATGGCCGCCTGCACAGCGGTCATGGGGAAGGGCGCTCAGACGCGGAACTGTTTGAGCAACTCGTTCAGTTGAACGCTGAGTTCCTTGAGGTGCCCGCTGGCGATGCTCGACTGCTCCGCTGCCATTGCGGTGCTGTGGGACAGCCCGGCTGCCTGCGTGACGTTCTGGTTAATGTCTTCGACCACGTGGGCCTGTTGCAGTGTCGCGCTGGCAATCGAGGCGTTCAGCCCATTGAGGTTACGCAATGCCTGGCCGATGGCATTCAGGCTGGCGCCGGCCAGGCCGGCCTGTTCGATGGTCAATTGCGACGCGCGGCTGCTGTCGCCAATCACTTTGACGGCCGCTTCCGAATGATTTTGCAGGCGCTCGATCATCGACTGAATTTCGGCCGTGGATTTCTGCGTGCGTTGCGCCAGCAGGCGAACCTCGTCGGCGACCACCGCAAAGCCGCGACCCTGTTCACCGGCGCGGGCGGCTTCAATGGCGGCGTTGAGCGCCAGCAGGTTGGTTTGTTCGGCAATCGAGCGGATCACTTCCAGGACGCTGCCGATTTGCGTGCTTTCGGCAGCCAGGGTGCGAATGACCTCGACAGCCTGGTCGATGGTGCCCGAGAGCTGGTCGATCTGCTGCAAGCTGTTGTCGATGTTTACCTGGCCCTGTTGGGCTTGAGCTTCAGCGTCGCGCATTTCGCTGGCCGCCTTCTCGGCGTTCTTGGCCACGTCCTGCACGCCGTAGGTGACTTCGTTGATGGCGGTCGCCACCAGTTCCATTTGTTGGGATTGCTGCTGGCTGCGCTGCTGGGCTTGCGTCGCGTCGTTACCCAGCTCGTTCGACGACTGCCCCAGAGCACCGGCACTGACCTGTAGCTGGCTGACGACCAGGCGCAACTTGGCGGTGAAGGCGTTGAAGTGTCGGGCCAGTTGGGTCACTTCATCCTGGCCGTGGGTGTCGAGGCTGCGCGTCAGGTCGCTTTCACCGCTGGCGATGTTGGCCATGGCATTCACGGCTTCCTGCAAGGGGCGCACGATGCTGCGGGCGATCAGAATCACCGACAGCGCCATGATCAGGGCAATCGCCAGCCCCATCAGCGCGGCTTCCCAGACCTGGCCATTGAATTCGGCCTGCATGTCATCGATGTACACCCCGGAACCGATGATCCAGCCCCAGGGTTCGAAGAGTTTCACATAGGAGGTTTTCTGCACCGGGGCATTGGCACCCGGTTTCGGCCAGCGATAGTCGACCATGCCGGCGCCTTTGGCCTTGGCGATGGAGACCATTTCATTGAACACTGCAAAGCCGTCCGGGTCCCTGATGGCCGACAGGTTCTGGCCTTCGAGTTTCGGGTTGGCCGGGTGCATGACCATGACGGGTGTCAGGTCGTTGATCCAGAAATAGTCGCTCTGGTCATACCGCAAGCCGCGAACCACCGTCAGGGCCTGTTTTTGCGCGGCTTCACGGGTCAGCGTGCCGGCGGTCTCCAGGTCATGGTAGTAAGCCAGGATGCCACTGGCGGTCTGCACCACATGCTGGGTTTTCTGTGCCTTGGCCTGATACAAGTCGTCGTGGATCTGTTTGAGCATCAACACGCCCAAGGTCAATAGCATCAGCACAGCCACAATCAGGATGAGCCATAACCGACGGCTGATCGACACACTGCGCAAGCTATTCATAGGTTGTTACTCCGTGTTCTTTTTCTTGTCATAAACGAGCGCCAGCATCCAATCACGCTTTGGGCGTGACGCCAACCCTACTCAAGTCCAATAACGCGGCAGCGTTATTCGGGCGTGTCTGATAGGATCTCGGCCCCGCATGGGAAAACCTGAATTAACGCTGATTTTTCACGGAATTTTGACGGTTTTCTGTTGATCCTTGCGCGGCTCGAATGAACTACGCTGAGCGCAGTGAACGTTATAAAAAATATCGAAAGGGGCGTGCCTGGGGGCATAGCTTCATGGGGGATTGATGGATCTTTGGACCGCCGCACAGGCATTGATTCTTGGCATTGTGGAAGGGCTGACCGAGTTCTTGCCGATTTCCAGCACCGGACACCAGATTATCGTTGCCGATTTGCTTAACTTCGGTGGCGAACGGGCAATGGCGTTCAACATCATCATCCAACTGGGCGCCATTCTGGCCGTGGTCTGGGAGTTTCGCCGCAAGATCCTCGACGTCGTCACGGGTTTGCCGACCCAGCGCACGGCTCAGCGTTTTACCGTCAACCTACTGATCGCGTTCCTGCCGGCCGTGGTATTGGGGGTGATTTTTGCCGACCTGATCCACAAATACCTGTTTAACCCGATCACGGTCGCCAGTGCACTGGTGGTGGGCGGCATCATCATGCTCTGGGCAGAGCGTCGTCAGCATACGGTGCATGCTGAAACGGTCGATGAGATCACCTGGAAAGACGCTCTGAAAGTCGGCTTCGCCCAGTGCCTTGCGATGATTCCCGGTACTTCGCGCTCCGGTTCGACCATTATCGGCGGGTTGTTGTTTGGCTTGTCCCGCAAGACCGCGACCGAGTTCTCGTTCTTCCTGGCCATGCCGACCATGGTCGGGGCCGCGGTTTACTCTGGCTACAAGTACCGCGACCTGTTCCAGGCAGCAGACCTGCCGGTATTCGCCATCGGTTTTGTCACGGCGTTCATCTTCGCGATGATCGCGGTCAAGGGCTTGCTCAAGTTCATTGCCAGCCACAGCTATGCGGCATTTGCCTGGTATCGGATCGCCTTCGGCTTGCTGATTCTGGCGACCTGGCAGTTTGGCTGGGTCGACTGGTCAGCGGCCAAGCCATGATCGAGCAACGCAATGGGCGCGGGGTTCAGTACCCGCGTCTCAAGGTGCTGGTTTTCCTGGTGCTGTGTGCATTGCCGTTGTTCGGCTCGGCGTCATTGTGGCTTCGCGGGATTTCGCCGATCCCGCTGGCTGCCTATGGCGTGGTCAGCCTGTTGGCGTTTTTCCTGTACTGGAACGACAAACGCCAGGCCCGCGCCGATCAATGGCGCACCCCGGAAAAGGTCCTGCATGCCGTCGAGTTTGCCGGTGGCTGGCCGGGCGCATTGCTCGCCCAGCAACTGTTCCGGCACAAAACCCGCAAAGTCTCGTTTCAACTGGTGTTCTGGATCATCGTGCTGCTGCACCAGGTGTTTTGGGTCGACCAGTTGTTCCTCGGCGCCAGCCTGTTTTCCTGGTAGCCAGAGACGGCTGTCCGGCGCGTTCGCGTTATAGCAGCAACCCGGCCTGGACACGTTTGGGCAACTTGCTCACCACCAGCTGGTGAGAGCGTTGCAGCAAGCCTTGCAGTTCCTCGGCGCCAAGCGGGTAGGGCGTTTGCATGATGATCCACTGGGCCCGCGCCAAATACGGCGCGGGCCCGATACCCGGGCGGTCGACGTGCCCGAGAAACAGCTCCTTGTCGACCTTGAACGCCAGTGACTCCCCACGCAGGTTTTGCAGCGCGAACATCTTGCTCCCGGCCACTGAAAACACCCGCACACCGCCCCACTTGTAATCTTCCTGTGCGCCGGGCAAGGCCAGGCAGAAACGCGCCACATCGTCTTCGTTCATGGTTCTGGCATTCATAACAATCGATCCCCGCAACTTTTGAATGATTCGGTCAAATGGTCAATCCAGGCGCGCACTGCCGGCAGCAGCCCGCGCCGATGAGGGTAGACGGCCATCAGCCAACCGCCGGGCAACGACCATTGCGGCAGCAACTGCACCAGCGAGCCGTTCTCCAGTTCCTGTTCGCAGAACATCATCGGCAGCAGGGTGAAACCAAGCCCCGCGAGGGTGCAGGCCTTGCGCACGATGAAGTCATCGATGCCCAGGCGCGCTTCCAGCGTCAGTTCAACGGATTGGCCCTGAGTATCGAGCATACGCATATGGACCATCCGGTCGGCTTCCAGCGCACCGAGCACCGGGACGTGTTTAAGGTCTTCAGGGCTATTGATGGTGCGTTCGCGCAAAAAATCCGGGCTGGCGACCATGATCATCTGCGCCTGACGCAGGCGCCGGGTAACCAGCAGCGGGTCTTCATCACCGAGTTCGCGAACCCGCAATGCGACGTCAATGCCTTCTGTGACCAGGTCGACGCGGCGGTTGAGCAACTGCATCTCCAATTGCACCTGAGGAAACTTCTCCAGAAAAGAGCTGATGACCGACGGCAAGAATTCGTGGGCCAACCCCACCGGACATGACACTCGCAAACGCCCGCGTGGTTCGCTGGACATGCTGGCGACGGCTTCGTCGGCCATTTCCGCTTCCAGCAACATGGCCTGGCAGTGACGCAGATAGCGCTCGCCGACGGCGGTCAGCTTGAGTTGGCGAGTGGTGCGCTGCAGGAGTCGGGCATCGAGGCGTTCTTCCAGTTCAGCTATACGCCGCGACAACCGCGACTTGGGAATCCCCAGCAAACGCCCGGCCGCCGCGAAACCGCCCGCTTCAACCACTTTGGCGAAGTAATAGAGGTCATTCAGGTCTTGCATGGTGCGCCTCATTGTCCTGTAAGTGGGACGAACTATCGCATTTGTGCAGTCTAATCAGCTATTGGTTTCGTCTGTAGGATTAACCCAACTTGATCGCCCGGTGGCGATCCTCACTTGGAGATCCCACATGAAACTTCTGCACATCGATTCGAGCATCCTTGGCGATAACTCCGCTTCCCGTCAGTTGAGCCGCGAAGTGGTCAAGGCCTGGCAAGCCGCCGAGCCAACGGCTGTGGTGTCTTACCGTGACCTGGCCACTGATGCCATCAGCCATTTTTCTGCCGCGACGCTGGTCGCTGCTGGCACTACTGCCGAGCTGCGTAACGCCGCGCAACAGCACGAAGCCGACCTCAGCGCTTCGACGCTGGCCGAGTTCCTCGCTGCTGATGCCGTGGTAATTGCAGCGCCGATGTACAACTTCACCATTCCGACCCAGCTTAAAGCCTGGATCGACCGCATCGCCGTTGCCGGTCAGACCTTCCGCTACACCGAAGCCGGTCCGGAAGGCTTGTGCGGCAACAAAAAAGTCGTGGTGGTGTCCACCTCCGGTGGTTTGCATGTGGGCCAGGCCACCGGCGTGGGTCACGAAGACTACTTGAAAGTCATGCTGGGCTTCATGGGCATTACTGACATCGAGTTCGTCCGCGCCCACGGCCTGGCCTACGGTGACGAGGTTCGCGGCAAAGCCATGAGCGATGCGCAGGCGCAGATCAGCGAGCAGTTGTTCGCTGCCGCATAAGATATCGGTAAAGTCGCAAATAGCTCAGGCATTACCCACTAGACTCTGTATTCTGGTCGCCGTAAAACGACCGGAGTACAGAGTTTTCTGTTTTTGGCGTTTAAGGTTTTGGCCCAGGTTATGCAGTCGAGGGTTATCGGCCTCGCTCTGCAACAGCCTTGAACGCGCCAAGCGTGGGTCCAGGGCCTTTAATCCAAGGGATTGGAGGAGAAGCGGGTTTTCCAATCAAGCAGTCAAGGTGGGGCATCCCATGATGCGTCTAAGTGCAGTGTTACTGATCTGCCTGCTCGGCAGCCTGATGTCAGTGCACGCCGCGCCTGCGTCGCATCCTCATTGGAGCGTTGGCTTCCATGAGCTGAGATTTCTCGACCCGCTGGACTTGCAACCCATGCGCGCCATCGCCTTCTACCCGTCGACCGGCAAAGAGCACTCCAGCAAGGTCGAGGGTTATCAGATCGAGGCCACTGAAGACGCCAAAGTTGCCATTGGCCGTTTCCCGATACTGATGCTGTCCCATGGCAATACCGGCACTCCGCTGGCGCTTCACGATCTTGCCACCTCGCTGGCGCGCAAAGGCTTCGTGGTGGTGGGGGTGTTCCATCCCGGTGACAACTCCAGGGACCATAGCCGCCTCGGCACCTTGAGCAACCTTTATGGGCGGCCGATCCAGATTTCCGAAGCCATCACCGCGACCCTCGCGGACCCGATGCTGTCGCCGTTCGTCAATCCCGATCAGGTGGGCGTGATCGGCTACTCGGCGGGAGGTGAAACCGCGTTGATCCTGTCCGGGGCCACGCCGGACCTGGACCGCCTGCGTCGCTATTGTCAGGAGCGTCCAGATGACCGCGATGCCTGTAATACCCAAGGCGAGTTGATTGTCGACCGCGATGACCTGCAACCCGTGGCCGATCCGCGTGTTCATGCCTTGTTGCTGATGGCGCCGCTGAGCCTGAAGTTCGGTCGACATACCTTGGCCGACGTGCATGTGCCGGTGCTGCTCTACAGCGGTGATGGCGACAAACTGGTGGCCTTCGACAAAAATGCTGCAGCCCTGGCGCGCAAGCTGCCGATCGCACCGGACTTCAAGCTGTTGGCCGGGGCAGGGCACTTTGTGTTCATGGCGCCGTGCACCGAAGAGCAACAGGTGGCCATGCCGGCACTGTGCACCGATGCCGATGGCGTTGATCGCGAAGACATCCACCGTAATCTGATCTCTGAAGCCGGGCGGTTCTTTTCCCACACCTTGGGCACCTCCAGCCGAGCCGGAATGCAGACCGCCGATCAGTGAGCCATGCAGCGTTTGCACTTGGAGCGCACCGCCCCTGAAATGCAAAAAGCCCCGTCACCAGGACGGGGCTTTTCACTTGAGGCTTGTAGCTAAAGGCTTGTAGTTGCCCTTAGAACACCACGCCCTGGCTACGCAGGTAGTCGTCGTAGGTGCCGCTGAAGTCGATCACGCCGCTTGGGCTCAACTCGATGATACGAGTGGCCAGGGACGATACGAACTCACGGTCGTGGCTGACGAAGATCAGCGTGCCCGGGTAGTTTTCCAGCGCCAGGTTAAGCGCTTCGATGGACTCCATGTCCAAGTGGTTGGTTGGTTCGTCCATCACCAGCACGTTCGGCTTTTGCAGGATCAGCTTGCCGAACAGCATGCGGCCTTGCTCGCCACCGGAGATGACCTTGACCGACTTGAGGATCTCGTCGTTGGAGAACAGCATGCGGCCGAGGGTGCCGCGAACCAGTTGCTCGCCACCTTGAGTCCAGCGACCCATCCAGTCGAACAGGTTGGATTCGTCTTCGAAGTCCGAAGCGTGGTCTTGTGCGTAGTAGCCGATTTCTGCGGCGTCGGTCCATTTCACGCTACCGGCATCCGGGGTCAGCTCGTTGACCAGGGTGCGCAGCAGGGTGGTTTTGCCGATACCGTTCGGGCCAATAATTGCCACGCGTTCGCCGGCCTCAACGGTGAAGCTGAAGTCCTTGAACAAGGTTTTGCCGTCAAACCCTTTGGCCATGCGTTCGACAATGACCGCTTGGCGGTGAAGCTTCTTGGTCTGCTCGAAGCGGATGAACGGGCTCACGCGGCTGGAAGGCTTGACCTCGGCCAACTGGATCTTGTCGATCTGCTTGGCGCGGGAGGTGGCCTGCTTGGCTTTCGAGGCGTTGGCCGAGAAGCGGCTGACGAACGATTGCAGTTCCGAGATTTGAGCTTTCTTCTTGGCGTTGTCCGAGAGCAGTTGTTCGCGGGACTGGGTCGCCACGGTCATGTACTCGTCATAGTTGCCCGGGAACAGGCGCAGTTCGCCGTAGTCCAGGTCCGCCATGTGGGTGCAGACGCTGTTCAGGAAGTGTCTATCGTGGGAGATGATGATCATCAGGCTGCTGCGCTGGGTCAGCACGTTTTCCAGCCAGCGGATGGTGTTGATGTCCAGGTGGTTCGTCGGTTCGTCGAGCAGCAGTACTTCCGGATCGGAGAACAGTGCCTGAGCCAGCAGAACACGGAGTTTCCAGCCTGGCGAAACTTCGCTCATCGGGCCGAAATGTTGCTCGATGCCGATACCCAGGCCCAGCAGCAGTTCACCGGCACGGGATTCGGCGGTGTAGCCGTCCATTTCGGCGAACTCGGTTTCCAGTTCCGCAACGGCCATGCCGTCTTCTTCGGTCATTTCCGGCAGCGAGTAGATACGATCGCGCTCAGCCTTGACCTTCCACAGTTCTTCGTGGCCCATGATCACGGTGTCGATCACGGTGAATTCTTCGTAGGCGAACTGGTCCTGGCGCAACTTACCCAGACGCACATTCGGCTCGAGCATGACCTGGCCGCCGGACGGATCGAGGTCACCGCCGAGGATTTTCATGAAGGTCGACTTGCCGCAACCGTTGGCACCGATCAGACCGTAGCGGTTACCCGCACCAAACTTGACTGAAACGTTCTCGAATAACGGCTTGGCGCCGAACTGCATCGTGATATTTGCTGTAGAAATCAAAGGCTTATCCTGCGGGGCTTTCAGAGTAGCTATGGTTGCGGCAGTACCGATTTAGTACCCATTCCTGACATTCCGAGCTTGGAGATTTCATTCCAGTCAGAAGCAGAACTGATCCATCTGGCATAAGTGGACAGCAGCATTTGGACGCTATGCCCGAGTTGATTTGCGATGAAAGCAGGATTCATTCCTGTCATCAGACAAAGGGTCGCGTATGTGTGGCGGCAATTGTACTGGGGTCGCTCTCTTAACGATAGGGCGTTCAGCACTTGCTTGAAGTGCTTGTCGAGCACACCGGTCTCGTAAATGAACTCATTTCCCTTGCGGGGGAACACGTAAGGGGAGTGAGTGTGAAGCATACTCCTGGTGGCGCGCCGGCAAACTTGATCACGACGACCTTGCCCGTCAACTTGCTGCCTGGAGTACCGTCGGCCTAGGTGAATCGCCTTGTACCCATGATTGGATCTCCGTGTGATGGTCCAAAACCATTCGGCTGCGACCTCACAGCACGGCCAGCAGCCGGAGGGCGCCGTGGGAAGTCGCATGCGAGTGGTGTCGGAGGGGAAAAAGGGCGGATTTGCTGCTAGGTTTCAGAAGCTGTTCAGTGAAAGGTGGTCAAAATGAGCTGGGCTGAGAAGAGGTACAAAGCGACCTGCGGCGATTGCGGGCATGAAGGTGTACAGATCTGGCGTTCAGATGATTGGGGTAGAACGGAAGAGCGCTGGGAAGGCTTTAACACCGTCCTTGCAAACAACTACGAGTCTTATCGTAAACGCTCCGAAGCGATGATCCCCGTGTGCAAATGTGGAAGCAGGAATGTGATCACCAGCAACATACCGCTGACTTGAGGTCGGTGACCGGCGCCGGGGAGTGCCAGGCGCTCGGGCAGTTATCGTCAGGCTGACGTTGAGCTGGTTGCCGCTGGCTCATGCTTTGGACACTGACTGATCATGTCTAATGTCTCATCAGCTCTTCGCTGAATAACTTGTTTGTAACCAACCCTGAAATGGTTTTTAGATTTCTGTGCCCACCGCTCATCTCGAAATCATCGATTTTTTGAAATCGCACCACTCATGTATTGATTTAAATCGCGCAGATCCTTAATTCTCCAGGCGTACGGCGGTAGCTTTACACCATTCTCTTGCAAAGTCCTTGGAATCAAGTCTCCATTTGGACGAAGTATTATCGACGACACAATAACGCCCGGATAATCATTTAGCCGTTTTTTGAAAGCGGACGTTGTAAGGTCAGGTGTGGGAGGGTTGCTTTTATTGGCCAATGGTCCTGTTCCTTTGAGATCTGTTCCGTGGCACATGGTACATCTCTGTGAATAGAGATTTTTCCCATTGGCATTGTCCGCGAGGGACAGTGATGTTTGAATTAGCGATAAAATGCCTAGCGAAGCGATGAATAATATTTTCATTTTTCATGTTGCCTTGTTGTGTAAATCAGATCTGAATCGAGGGCAACTCCCGGAGTTGCTACTGCACACTCAATTCTCTCGATAATATTTTAACCGGGACTGTTCATTAGCAATGTGCTCGCGCCCGCGAGAGGTCGACTGGCTCGCCGGCATTGCCCCAGTAACCCAAAGCTACTCAAACCAAAGTCGGCCTTGGACTCCTTGATGCGGTTCTCACAATCGGCCCTGCCTCGATACAGGCGCCAGACTTCCAGCGCGGGAAGTTGCAGATTGGTGAGCATGGCCAGCAAGGGGTGGTGACTGGCTCAGCCGTCGATCTGAGTGCCCCCAGCGGGTCAGTACGGTGGAGTCCACGTCCAGCGTGACGGGGTTGATGACGGCCTCAAGGGCGAATTGGTTTTCGTTGAGCTTGAACAGCAGGGAAGGGAGCAGGTCTGAATTTGGCATTGCGGGTCCTCCGTGGAGAGGGCAGCGTAGCAGCATGAAATGTTGAAGCGATAGAGGGGGATCTTGGTCGGCAGAACGCCAGGAGGAGGGGTTATGCCTGTTTGGCATGAGGTATTTGACACCTGCCGGGACCATTCCAGGAACCAACGATATCCACCTTAGAAATCAAAGGCTTATCCTGCGTGGCTTTCAATGTGGCTGTGGTTGTGGCAGTACCCATTTCTGACATTCGCGCACACGATCTGAACCCGGCCACTGAGCCGGTTTTTTTCGTTTGCGGAACTCAATTTGCCCAAGACATCCGTTTAATATTAAATTGGCATCATTTGGCTGGCCAATAATGATAGGGATATGGGTATGAACAGAGCTGCATTCGCGATTTTGCTTTCTTTGGCTTGTGCTTCAGCATCAGCCGGAACCAACGAATGGCAGTCTGGCTGGGGCCAAGGGAAGACTGAGTTTTTTGCGGGTGATGAGGCAAAAAGCTATCTGAACTTTGCCTGTGACGAAAATGACGAGATGAGTCCGGTGAGCGCATCCGCCACTATTTCGGGTAAGCCGTTCTACTCGCACAACGATCAAGGCGGTTTCGACGTAATCGTTGACGGTGTCGAGTACAGCAATCCGTTTTATGTTGAGTGCAACGCCTGCTCCGGATACTTTCCAGCGTTTTGGGCTGCAATGCGCAAGGCCAAAACTATTGAGTTGAAAGCTGGCGACTTTACCAGCTCGATCCCAGTCAAAGGACTCAGCAAATTGACCAAGCCTTATGCTTCGAAAGAGAACCCTTGCGGGACTGGAACTTGGTAATTCATCAGTTTTTGAGAGCCCCGCCATTGTGCGGGGTTTTTTATGCCTAAGATTTTGTGTAACTGAGGTGGCTCGGTAGGTCGCGACACGTTTCGCGAATTATCAAAGGGTGTCGCGACATCATTGCCCATGCGATGGATCACAACACAGACACCGTGTGAGAGCAGGTGATTCCGGACCCAGATGGGAGGTTGAGCAGATAACTTGTTGATGCAAATATTAATATGTATCATTTAGTTTCAAATCAAAGGGTGCGAGGGAGTGCATTACCCACATAAAAATAAGGTCAAGGTAATGCTCAAAATGCTACTCGTTTACGGCCATCTGCTTGCCACTTGTATTGCTCTGGGGAGAGTACTGCTGGCCGATCACAAGCTTTGGAGTTGGCGCAAGGAAGTGCTCGATCAGGCTCGGCTTGAGTACATTGAGGAAACTCAGAGGATCGTCTGCCTTGCGCTGCTTGCCCTTTGGGGAAGTGGTCTGCTGTTGGTGCTTCAGGGATGTCTTGTTGAGGGGGAAATGTATCTTCTCAACCAGAAGCTCTGGGCCAAGGCGACCGTTGTCGCGCTGCTCACCCTGAACGGTACCTTATTGCATCGAGTCGGTTTCCCACTGCTGCAAAAAGCCCCATTCGTCTTGTTACGCGGTTCTGCTCGTGCCCGTCTTGCTCTCTTGGGCGCGCTCTCCATGAGCGGCTGGTTATTCGCTTCTTTCTTGGGGGTGGCTCGAGCGTGGAACCATGTGATGCCGTATTTACATGTGATGGGCGCTTTTGCTGCGCTCTCGCTGTTGGCTTGCGGTGTGGCGCTGACAGTCGCCAGCACAGCGGGGACTATGGGTGATGAGAAACACTCGGTCTCAGGATAGTTGTTGCCGTCTGGTGCCCTGAACCGTGTCACCGAACGGCTTCACACACTGTTGATGAGTTCAAAAAGCGGCATGTCCAGTGTCGATCTGGACCTGCTCGGTCGGTGTGATGGGGTCTGCTTTGCGTAAGAGAGATCGCTGCCTTCTGTGGCGTTTCTCACACCGCTGTCCAAAAGTGCGCCAAGGCGAACTGAGGCCTGCGCGATGTCGAGGTGCTGAAAAAGGCGAACCCTGACGACCCGAAAGTCCAGGCCGATTATGTCGCCAACACGCCGCGGCGAATCGGCTGATGCAGGAGCGGATCGGCGGGGACCCGTGCGCGTCGCAGGTGGCGCCCTCACCGTGGGCAGCCGCCGGGCTTCTGAAGACCGACAATCTGGAAGTGAAGGTGCGAGCGCTGCTGGCTGAGCGTCGGCAGCAGATGGGTTACGAGCGGGAGTTAGGGGCGGCATTGATCGCGTGTCAGTGATGCACCATCAGCTTTAACACGGTGATGCGCAGTCGCAGGAATGACCCAGGCAGAGCTGGGGAGTGGCTTACCGAGCCAGCTGAGGCACGGCTCTTTAACCTCGATCCACGAGTCGTCCTGCGGTGGCGTAGCGCACCGCTTGAAGGCTTTGCACAATCCTTTGTGATCAACCTGGGCAAAATTTCTAAATTCATTACGTGGAGCAAATAGAGACCAGAAAAAATGCATGGCACACACCTCCTTGGTGACCGTATAGGTATAGCCAACTTCAGGGATGGGTGAATGCTTTGCGGTTAAAAATGTAAGTGGCGGGAAGACCATGGGTCATGCTGCGTGCCCGACTTGCCCCCGCGACGGCTCAACGAAGTGTCGGAATTACCGGCGACGGCGTTGCGCTGGCTGAGCGCCAGGTCTACGCGGAAGGAATATCAAGCTTTAGGTGACATTAATAGAGAATGGCTCTATGCCGATACTTACCCAGACGAAGGAAATCTTGAATGACAGATAGCTCATTACAAACAATTGAAGTTTCCTGCTGTGGGGAATCGTCAGGAGGGGCTTTGCTCGGTAGTTACTATCCATTCGACTGGGCATGACTCGATTTGAGTCAACCTCCATCCTTCCTCTAGCGAATGGGTTGAAACGATGCGGTAGTAGCCCAGGTTGTTGAGTATTTTCTCGATGTGGAGGCGCCGTAAACAACATGTATCAATAATCAAAATTCGTGGTTGCTTCTTGAGCATGACGGTGTCCTGTCAGTATAAGTGTGAGGCCGGTACATAGCCTCCATGCTGTACTGCCGGAGGCGACTTTCTCCACACAATGAGTTGCTACAACGCTTGGGCCAATTCGGGTTGTAGAACTTCGACATCCCAAGGTCACAGTAGCGGTACTTGAAGCGGGCGGTGAGTCACCCTGTTTTTAAGGCTCGCACACTAAAACCACACGCTCGTAGTTCAGCGACTTGTTGCGTTCGGGTAGTGAATAGGGGGCCTTACATTGTTTGCCATCCCATTTGATGCTGAGGGTGGCTGAGTCCTGTTCCACGAGTGCCAGGGCTTTGCCGCTGGGGTCAGAGATCGCCATTTGTTTTCCCGCCGCGTCTTCAAGCACGGCGCCGAACGGGATGCTCTTATGGTGGGCATCGAACAGTTCGAATTGCACCCGTCTCCCGCTTTTACTGGCATATCGGGCCAGCACCACGGCGCCGCGCCTTGGTACAACCTGTTGGGTTGCATTATCAATCTCGATGTCCGCGCCCAGATCCCGCGTATCCAGGCTGATCCAGTTCACCCGATAAGGTTGCGCGTTGGAGACCACCGCAAAGCCGTTGGCACCCGTTTCAGCACCACTGTAGCTGCCAATCTTGACCCCTGAAACACCAGGGACTTCAGCCAGCGCGAAGGTTTCACCCACCGTTTGCCCAAGATTGACTCCGCCGCCATGGGCAACGATGGAACCCGCCAGATTGAGGTTTTGTGAGGTGTAGCCGCGCCCCTGACTGTAACCGGCGCTGACATCCGCCACCGAGGTGCGGGTGCTGATGTTGGCCGAGACTGAGTTACCGCCGGTGCTGCTGTTGCCGCCTTGCAGCGAGTAATAGGTGTCGCTGTTTTCCGACAAGTAACCATTGATACCGACTTGCGTGCTATCGCTGTTCTTCTGCGTGCTGGCCGATACGAAGGCCCGTGGCGCCCGGGGTTTGGAACCCAGCGGAAACGACAGCGACAGGTTGATCAAGGTGTCATTGTTCGATGCACCGAAATCGGCAATGTCCTTGGTATAGGTTGCGCCGAGGTTGTAACTCAACTCACCCCAGTGGTTGCTGTAACCGGTGGACACGCTCTGTGAGCCGCCACGCCCCCAATAGCGCTGGTCGCTGGCGTTCAGGTAGAGGCTGCCGTATTGCTGGTTGCGGCCCAGGCTCTGGTTGATGGTCAGGTCTGTGCGGGTTTTCGAGTTGCCCGTGGGTTTGCGGCCATCGGCGTCGAGTGCTTCGACGTGGTTGGCCAGGGTCCGGTAGCCCTCGGTCGAGTAACGATACGCGGCCAGGGTGAAGTTGGTGTCGGTGCCCGTGAACGTCTTGGCATACAACGCTCGCAGGCTATTACCCTGGACCGACTGGCCCCGGGTGCGGCTGGAAGAGTGCGTCAGGTCGACGGAAACGGCGCCGATGGCGGTGTTTCGTCCGGCACCGAGCGCCAGCGCCTCGAAATTGTCCGAGGCCTGGACACCGACAATCCCGGTCAGGTTGCTGCTGAGACCGTAAGCCAGCGTGCTGCTGACAAACTGCGGCGACGCTAGGCCCTCGCTGTTGCTGTTGTACTTGCCCGCCGAGACGCTGTACTTCACCTGGCCTTCGCGAACCATGATCGGCAGGCTGGAAAACGCCTGCATCGTGACCCGCCGACGGCCATCGGCTTCAATGATGGTCACTTGCAGGTCACCGTTGGAGCCGCTGGGGTAGATATCGCTGATTTCAAATGGGCCGGGCGGTACGTTAGCCGTGTAGAGGATGTAGTCGTTTTGACGGATCTCCACCGTGGCGCTGGTTTGCGCCACGCCGCGGATGATCGGCGCGTAGCCGCGCTCACTGTCTGCGCGCATGCCTTCGTCGGAGGCCAGTTTCAGGCCGCGATAACGCACGCTGTCGAACAGGTCGGTGTCGGAGAAAATATCGCCGGCACTGAATTGGCCTTTCAACGCGGTCACGTCATGCTGCAAGTAGCTGCGGTTGCTCTTGAACGTGTTGGGTTGGCCGGTACTGCTGCTGAAGTTTGACTCATTACGCAGCCGCCAGGCGCCCAGGTTGATACCGTTACGCAGCCCCACATTATTGGAAAGCGTGGTGGCGTGGTCCGTGCTGTTGCGGTTGCTGCTTAACTGATAGTTGATAAACGTCGCCGACACCCCGTCATCCCACAGCGCCGGGTCGACATACCCGCGCATGCCGCGTTGCATGGCAATTTGCGGCACGCTGACCATCAAGCGCAGTCGACTGACGTCGTAGCGCACAGTGGCCCTGTCAATCAGTGATGGCAGGTCATAACAGGCTTGTAGGTCATTGGGATTGAGTTGATCGGTGGCTTCCAGCTTGGTCATGTCGATGCCCAGTTGCTGGAGCATGTCCAGAGTCAGGCAGGCCTCGACCTTGCCATTCTTCGGATTGCGCCGGAAATCAATATCACGGCGACCTACCAATACCTCGTTACCGTAGAGGTCGACCCGGTAGTTGCCCGGCAGCACGCTGTTGGCGGACAACAGCAATTGCAGATCCACGGACGACTGGGCGCCTTGCAGAAACGAGGTGTTGAACTGCTCGAACGGCTCCTGTTCGAGTGCGACGTTGCCAGAAGCAGTTGCACTTGCCAGAGCGGGAAGGCTGGACGCGATCACCATCAGCAGCCAAAGAGGCGACACAGTAGGGGTATTTGTCAGTCGGCTGCAGGGGAGGGCGTCACGATGGGATCTGCTGCAAGTGAGTAAAGGCATGCAAAAAACCTATATCCCCCCCGATACGAACGATTGAGCGGAGCGAAGTAAAGTACGGTGGATGTATGACTGATCATTAAACAGACGCGTTAAGGCGATTCTTTAATCAGGCTGGCCTTGGTTGTGGCAGTGCTGACAAGTTGAGTGGCATAACGGTCCTGGGCGCCATAGTCGTTGATACTGATGAACGACAAGTTTGCAGTGCCGGCACTATTGAATTGTTTGACGATGAGTTCTTTTTGTTCGCCTGGAGCGATCATCATTGAATCAACGACTTTCTCAGTTGATTGTCCCGATTGCAGTTTTATATCCACCATGGACACGTGGTAGAGGCCGGGGTTATCAATCCTCAAGACTGTTTTCCCTGCCCGCTCCACCAATTGCCAGTGCAGTTCTGTTGGCGCCAGATAGGCGTTGGTATTCAGCCCCGATGGGCGAAAGAACACTTTGATGCGCTGGCGAACCGCGAGCTGCAAAGTGTTTTGCGTTGTGGCCGCCTGAGGGATCTCCTGGACATTGAGCCAGACCACCGACTCTTTGTCGGACGCCAGCCCCGTGCCCTCATAGATCACCCGCAGCAACTGCTGTTCGTTACCGGATATCCGCACCAGTGGCGGAGTGACAGCGAAGGGCACCGACGTCGCGTCAGGACCATTGCTGTCGACCCATGACTGAATCAACACGTCTTCACCGTTGTTGCGCACGGTGATGCCGGCCTCTTTGTGCTTGCCGTCAAAGACCAGGCGGGTGGCGCTCAAGGAGATGCCGGCAGTGGCCTGGGTGACCATGAGCATGCCGAGGATGCCCAGGCAAAAGGAAAGGGGGTGAGGAGTAAGCATGATGACTACCGTTTGATCGCAAAATAAAGGGCGGGGCAGTCCTGCCCCGCACCGGGTCGGAACCGCTCCCGGGGTTATTCGTATTGCAGGGTGAACGGTAGGGTGGCGTCACCGCGACCGGCGACGGCGGTGCCGGCAGCGCCGGTGGTGACGTAGGCTGCAGAGAATTTCAGCGTGGTGTTGCCCTCTTGCAGGGTGTTCTCGACGCGAGCCGTGGCGTCCGACGTCAGGTCGATCAGCGCACCATTGGCGTCGAGCAGAGCGATACCGATGCCTTTCGCCGCGCCCAGACCACCAATCAAATCCAGTACTTTGGTGCCTTCGACGAGGCCTGTGCCGGCACCTTTTTTCGGTTCAAAGATCATCGATACTTTGGTACCGGCGTTACAGCTGATCTTCATGCCAAAGTTTTCGGCGCTCAATTTTCCGCTGCCAATCGGCGCGGCAGCGGTGCCCATGTCTTTGATCGACACTTCACCCATCGCCACGGAGATCGTCTTGTTAAGGTCCGACCCCTGAACGGAGCACGCATCGTTGTTGATTTTGCCGGAGAAGTTGATGGTGCCGGTGCCCGCTTTGGTTACAACCGGATCTGCTGCCAATGCGGTGCCAGTGGCCGCCAGGATCGACAGGGTCATAAGTGCCAGGGAGAGCTTTTTCATTTTGATTTCCGTATAGGTTTAAAAGTGCTGCATCGAGGTGCAGTCACACGATACGGAGACTATCTAGACGGGGAAATCAGACGATCCTTAGAAGTGTCGAGTACCGACAGGTGAAGTGAAAAGTTCCAGATGGTTATCGGAGCTGAAAGTGGCTGGAGTAGCCACTTTAATGGTGCCGGTTAGCTAAAGAGTTTGCGCTCAAGGCAATAAGCCAATAAGTCCTGGTCGCTGTTGACTTCCAGTTTACGCATCGCTGATACCTTCTGTGCACTGATGGTCTTGGCGCTTCTGTTTTGGCCGCGCGCAATATCGCCGACACTAAGCCCCGCGACAAACAGGCGCAGTATTTCGTGTTCTTTGGGCGATAGCCGGGCAAAACGTTCGTCGAGGGCGGCAGTGGACTCCACCACTGAAGTCGGTGCGGGGCCGGCGCTCTGGAACGAACGACCCTTGGCCACCGCTTTGAGCGCGACTTCAATTTCGTTGTGCAACTGGCTCTTCTGAATGACCCCGAGTACGCCCAGTTCATTGAGCCGGGTCAGAATCAAGGGGTTGGAGATCATGGTCAATACCAGGATGTGCACGGCTGGGAAGTGCCGCTTCAAATACTCCACCAGTTTGAGACCGTCGCCGTAGGGTGAGTCCGCGGGCATGTTGAAGTCGGTGATCACCAGGTCAACAGCCTGGTGTTCAAGCAGGTCAATCAGCCCGATGGAACTGATGGCTTCGCCCACCACACTGAAGCGATCATCACGCTCAACCAGCTCACGAACCCCGAGCAACACAATGGGGTGATCGTCAGCAATGACAACGTTAAGTTTTTCCATGACCAGCCATCCGTAAGGTGTTGTTGGGTGAAAAGTGGTTGAAATTATTCAAGGGCAATCAGCACGACGGTCAGGTCTTCAAGGACTTTTCTGACCTCCAGCGCCAGAGAGGGCGTGATGGGGAACCCCGTCAGTCGGCACTCCAGCTCGGCGCAGGCAAGGGCGATTGCGCCGGCCTGAACCACGCCTAACGCCCCGGCCATGCTGTGGAGTCTTTGCGCAACGCTGTCAGTGTCGCCACGGTCCAGCGCGGTACGGGTGTCCTGCATATCCTGCTGCATAGTGCTGATAAACAGCTCACGCATTTTTGGCGACAGCTGCACCGGGTCTGCTGCAAGTCCAGAGACCGGGCGCGATGGCGTGTTGAAGGCGTGCGCCGGCTCGGCTATTTTTTTGCCGAGCTTGAGCAATTGCGTGCGTAAGGTATGCAGGTTCAGGGGCTTGACCATCCAGGCGTTCATGCCGACGGCAGCACACCGTTCACCCTCCTCGCGCATGGCATTGGCAGTGACGCCGATAATGGGCAAGCCTTGATCCCGCTGGCGCAGGATCCTGGCCAATTCATAGCCATTCATGACTGGCATATTGACGTCGGTCAGCACCAGGTCGAACCGTTCAGGCAGCCACTGGGCAAGTGCCTGCTCGCCATCAGCCGTAACCACCACCGAGCAGCCCAGTGCTTCCAGTTGTTCCTTGATGATCGCCTGGTTGATCGGGTTGTCTTCGGCCACCAGCACTCGCAGATTCAGGTTGCGGGTTTTCTCGGGCAACGATGGGCGGCTCTGAGCGCCGGCACCTTGTTGCGCAAGGTGGACGGCCCAGGCAATGGCGCGCAGATCATGGGCATCGACTTCCCAGCCGTGGGCCGAGTACTCCGGCGGGTTGCGACCTCCCGTTGTGGCGATAATCCGTGGGCTGGGCCAGGGCACATCGTTGCTGCCCGGCAATACATCGACCAGTAGCGTCGATGCCAGCGTTTGTTTCATGTCGGCGCCCGTGGGCCTGGCCTCTACGCCCCAACGGTTGAGCCAGGCACAGAGGTGTTGCGCCAGCTCCTGCGATGGCGCGCGGACATGAACTTCTGGTGCCCCTGGCTCGAACTCAGGGCAATCGGCCAGCTCTCCCGGAAGGCGCTCAAGCGCCAGTTGCAGAGAGAAACTGCTGCCCAGGCCAGGCTCGCTGACTACTTTGAGCTGGCCGGCCATCAACTCGCACAACCACCAGCAAATCGCCAGGCCCAAGCCCGCGCCAGCTTCGCTCGAGGCATCGCGGACCTGATAAAAAGGATCGAACAACTGTACCTGTTGGGCCTGGGAAATGCCGATGCCCGAGTCACTGACCTGCCATTCCAGGCTGACGTTTGCGTCGCGGTTCTCCAACACCCTAACCCGTAGCACGACCCGACCGTTGTCGGTGAACTTGATGGCGTTACTCAGCAGGTTATTGAGGATCTGGCGGATGCGCAGCGGATCACCGCGCACCCGATCCGGGAGTTCGGCGTCAATGCAGGCATAGAGTTGCAGCCCCTTGGCCTCGGCGAATGCACTGTAGGTGCGCAGGGTATCTTCGGTCAGTTCCAGCGGGCAGAAGTCCTGGGTTTCGAGGGTCATTTGCCCGGACTCGATCTTTGACACATCCAGCACATCGCTGATCAACTGAAACAAGGTCGCCGAGGAACGCTGGATGGTGTGCAGGTATTCCTGCTGACGCGGCTCAAGCGCGGTCAGCCCCAGCAGTTCCAGGGTGCCGAGTACGCCGTACAGCGGTGTCCGGATTTCATGGCTCATCGTGGCTAGAAACCGGGTCTTGGCTTCATTGGCCGAGTCGGCGGCTTTTCGTGCCTCTTCCAGTGCCACGGCGTCTTCGATATGACGGGTGACGTCATGGACGGCGCAGAGCCAGGCGTCCTGGCCTTGATAACGGGTGGAAATGAAATCGACATGCAGGTGACGGCCTTCGATCTCAAGGTCGGTCTGTCCAGAGCGGGTAAGGTCGTGCTGGCGGTTGAGTGCGCGGATCAATTGGGCCGTGTCTTGCCATTGCTGGGCGCGCTGGTTCTCCAGCAATACTGTGTAATCGCTGCGGCGTATCACGCACAGACCGGTAGGCGCGGTGTCGATGACAGCACGGCTGAACGCCTCGCTTTCGGCGATGCTTTCATGGGCCCGATGCGCAGGGAGTACTACCTGGATTTTGTACCAGCGATTGAAGGCCCAACCGCAACCCAACCCCGCCACCAACAACGCTAACAGGCTCAGCAAGGGCCACAGGGCATAATTCAGAAAGCTCTTCAAACTGATGACGTAGATGGCCGACCAGTGCCGTTCGCCAGGGCTCGATACTTTGAACACCAGCCCGTCACTGTTGAAGTTCAGCCCTTCATTGAGTTTGAACTCAGGTTTCAGCGCGCCGATCAGCGCCTCGCCCGAGGGGGCGATGAGGGTGAAATGGTCATAGATGGACCACTGCATGACTCTCTCTATGTCGTTGACCTGAGACAGATTCAGCAGTGAGGCGACCACCACCCAAGGGCTGGCGCCCTCAATATGTAATGGGGTCGAGGACAGGTCAATGTTGACGTAGCCAAGGACGGACGGGGCGCTAACGTTCTCGAGCGCCGTGTTGTATTGCACCCAGTGAATCCTGCTGTCCAGCGGCTTTGGATTCTTATCGTGCAGTCGCTGTAGAACGTGCCTCATCACCTCGACAAACTCGCCGCCCTGAATCTGGCCCTCGCCGCGCAGTCGCCCGGCGACGGGCACGGCGATGTCGAAGTTATCCGGGACGTTGAACAGGAACACCTGTGGTGACTGATAGTGTGAGGCGGACCAGAAGGCGCTGTAGTCATTAGCCAGGTGAGCGGCCAAGGTAAAGACTTTAGGGTGTTGGCTGAGTGCGATCTTCTCGGGATTGACCTTCACGCTGAATGGCAGGGAGAACGAAAACTTCCTTCCTTCATAAACGTCAGGTCCTTCATCGGGCAGTAATTTTTGCAACGCCATCGGTGAAGACTGTGAGGTCAGCAGTTCGCCCTTGATGCTCTGCCGCGAGACGGCATTGAGGAAGGCTTCCTGTTCGCGCAGATTCTCCAACAGCCGGGTAAAGTGAAATCTCACTGTGTTGTGCTGTTCTTCGAGCATTCGCTGCACACCCCAGACGCTGATGCCAATCAACAGCAGCACCATTGCACAGAGCACGGTCAGGCCTTTGTTCAGGCGCAGCGAGCTGCTGGCCAGTTTCTCGAAAATGGTAGTGGGATGATTCATCGCGCAGCCACGCAACCGGTGAACCGAAAACAGTTGGGCACAGTGACCTCGAAGCAAGAGACGTTCAACAGCAGGTATCTGCGGGTCAATACGCGCTTGCCGGACCGTCATGGGTCAACAACTGCTGGAACTGATCCGAAGACACGGCATGGGAAATCAGGAAACCCTGAACCTGAGTGCAATCGATTTTACGCAACAGAGCAAGCTCCTGTGCGGTTTCTACACCTTCGGCCACCACGGTCAGGCCCAATTGCCGCCCAAGGGCGACAATGCTGGTCAGCGCCTGGGCTAATTCCTCGTTATCGTTGCAACCCTGGACCAGCGCCCGATCGATCTTGAGCTCGGTAAAAGGTGTCGACACCAGGTTCATGTAGGAGCTGTAGCCCTTGCCGAAATCGTCCTGCGACAGACCGAAGCCCTTGATCCGCAAACGGCAGGCGCCGGCGTAGAAGTTGCTGATGTCCTGCGGTACCGAGCATTCCATCAGCTCGAAGCAAATCTTCCCCGGAACCCCCTGATGCTCATGGACAAACTCAAGAATGCGGTCGGCCAGGTCATAGCTATTAAGCAGATGAGTCGGCAGGTTGACGGACACAGGAATGTCGTATCCCTGCTGACGCCATTGAGCCTGGGCACTGATGGCGTGTTTGAGCACTCGCCACAGCAGGCGTTCCTCCAGGCCCAATGACTTGAGTGCTGGCAGGAACATTGCGGGAAGCAGCATGCCGTGCTCAGGGTGCATCCATCGCACCAGGGCTTCGGCGGCGACAATGCGACCGTTGGCCAAGGCCTTCTTGGGTTGGAACCAGGCCTGTAACTCGCCGTTGTCGAAGGCGTCAAGGATCGCCTGATGATCGATGCCCGGAGCGGGCAAGGGCAGGGCAGCATGACGCAACCCGACGAGTTGATCGGTCAGGCTGCGCAGGGCGGTGGGTTTCACCGGTTTGGAAATCAGCCCGATCACCTTCACCCCCAGATTGCGGGCCACCAGGCTTGCACCCATCAACATGCGTCGTGAGGCCGCGCTCATGATCGCCAGGGCGGGCCGCGAGTGCAGGGCTGCCAGCCCCTGAATGAACTGAACGCCGTCCATGCCGGGCATCAGCAGATCGGTGAGTACCAGATCGAATTCACGCTTTTTCAAACGGGCGAGGGCTTCCTCGCCGTCTCGCGCGGACTCCAGATGAAAATCACCCAGTTCGCTGAACAAGTGCTGCAAGTACAGATGCTGGAAGGGATGGTCTTCGACAATCAAAATGCTACAGGGCTTCATGGGCTGTTCTTTCATAGGGCGCTAGGTAATTGAACAGGGCTCGTAGCGTGAAAGGCTTGACCAGGCAGTGATTCATACCGGCCGCCAGGCACAAGGCATCTTCACCGCGCATGGCGTTAGCGGTGGCTCCGATGATCGGTGTGGTGCAGCCCAGGCGGCGCAGTTCACGTGCCAGTTCGTAGCCATTGAGCCGGGGCATATTGACGTCGCTCAGGACGATGTCGAACTTTTCGCTGCGCCAGATCACCAGCGCTTCTTCGCCGTTGGACGCCAGTTTCACGGTGCAACCGAGTTCTTCCAGTTGATCGCACAGGATCAATTGATTGATGACGTTGTCTTCGACCACCAGGATATGCAGTTTGAGTTTTTTCAGATCACGCTGCTCGTTGTGCTCTTGGGGTTTAGCCACGCACAGCCCCTGGGCCAGGCTGACCGCCTGATGAATGGCCAACAGATCATTGAGGTTGACCTTCCAGCCGCCGAACATGATTTGCGGTTCATTGCTGCCATCGCCGGTGGCCAGTACCAGCGGGCCGGTCCACTCGGGTTCAAGGCGCTGCTGGAGAATGCCCGGGTGCAGTTCGATCAATACACTCTGCGAGGTGAGGTCCAGATGTGACGGGCGACCGATTTGCGGGCGCGCGCCCCAGCGACGCAACCAGCCACTGATGACCTCGGCCAACTCGCGTATTGGTGAAATCACGTAGACGATCTCCTGCAAGAGTCTTGTCATGGCGGTCGGTACTGTGTAGCTCGAGGGCTCTTCCAGTGGCACGGTCAGGGAAAAACTACTGCCCAACCCCAACTCGCTGACCATGCGCATATTGCCGTTCATCAAGTGGGTCAGGCGCTGGCAGATTGGCAAACCCAGACCGGTGCCAGCTACCACATTGGTGTTGCCTGCGGTCTGGTAGAAGGGCTCGAAAATGAACGGTTGATTGTTTTGGGCGATGCCTTTTCCGGTGTCGGAGACTTGCCACTGCAGACTTGCGCGCTCGCCTTCGCGGCATAGCAGCCTGACCCGTAGCACCACGCGCCCGGAGTCGGTGAATTTGACGGCGTTGCTCAGCAGATTGTTGAGGATCTGACGAATTCTTGTGACATCACCAATGACCCGATCCGGCAGCTGCGGGTCCAGACAGGCGTAGAGTTGCAAACCTTTGCTGCGGGCTGCAGCGGCATATCCCTGGATGACCTCTTGTACCAGCTCCAGCGCGGAAAACTCGCTCAACTCCAGAGCCAGTTGCCCAGCCTCGATTTTCGACACATCCAGCACATCGCAAATCAGTTGCAGCAAGGTAGCAGAAGAGCCTTCAATCGCTCGCAGATAGTCTCGTTGCTGGGCATCCAGGTGGGTCCGTGCCAGCAGTTCCAGAGTCCCTAGCACGCCATACAGCGGGGTGCGAATTTCATGGCTCATGGTGGCCAGAAACAAAGTCTTGGCCTCATTGGCGGTATCGGCCAACTGCCGTGCTTGTTCCAGCGCCTCTTCGATCTGGGTGCGGGCGCTGATGTCGCTGAAGGCACACAGCAACACGTCTTCACCCTTGTAGCGAGTAGGGGCAGAGCTCAGGTACAGGTGCCGGCCATCGGCGGTTTCAAAGTAATCGGTAAGGGCGGGCGCCACGGTATCGAAGGCTTTCTGAATCCAGCCTGGGCACAGCTGTTCCCGTTCATTGCCTTGCCCCAGCCACTGCTGGGACAGGGTGTTTTCCAGTACCACCTGGCCATCGGTGCGACGCAACACGCACAGCGCCACGGGGGCGGTCTGGATAACATCGCGGCTGAACAGCTCGCTTTCGATCAGCGCCTGGATACGGCTGATTGCCGGGACGACGAACCGGTACTCCAGGCGCCGGGTCAGCAGCCACACCATGCTGATGCTGAACAGGCAAAAGAACAATGCTCCACCCAGTTGCGGCGCCAACTCGGTGAGCAAGGCACGCAAATCAATGGAGTACACCAGTTGCCAGTCTGAAGATTTCAGTTGCTTGCGAATGACCAAATGATCAGGTAGCCAGCCCGAGCCGACCAGCCCGAAGAAGTTCTGACTCTGAAGCTGCAACAGGCTCTGGCTCAAGTGTTCGGTATGACTGTTGGTGAACAACAGCATGCCTTGGGCGTTGAACATCATGAACTCGCCCGCGCTCTGGTCGTTCAAGGCATTGGAGACTTTCCTGCCGTCCATTTCCAGGCCCAGCCAGCCGGAATTCACGTCACGCTCATCCAAACGAATGAATATGTAGAGCTGTGAATGCTCGGCCGATTGATGGGTCAGCCAGAGCTCTTCCAGGGCTGGCGTGTTGTCGTGCTTAAGGGCTTCCAGCCGGTTCAGCATCGCCTGGGGAAATGCTCTCGCCACCGGGGTGGCGGTGTACAGACGCGCTACCTGGGCGTTGGCTCCGCTGCTGACGTAGATCAGGCTGACCTGCTTGGCTTTCAAGCAGTCGCGCATGCGCTGGGTCAGCCAGATGCTCCACTGTTTGCCGGGAGCATTGCCTAGCAGCAGGTGAATCTCTTCATCGGACGTCGGCGGTGCAACCCTGGATTTACGCGTGGCCGACAGGCTGAGGCTCTCGAGCAGGGCTTCGCGGGTAGTGAAAAAGGTATGGGCCTCGGCAATCGCGCTGCTCATGTAGCCGCGACGCTGGGAGATCTCATTGTTGAACGTGAACAACAGGAAGTTATAGACCCCCCCCAGGATGCCGATCAGCAACACCAAGGCAAAAATGCGTAGCAGGCGTCGGGCGGCATTAGGGGTGGAAAGGATCGGGTTGATCTGATGCAGGTATGTCTTCAGTCTCATCGCGCCACTTTAGGCAGGCCTGGGGGCGGGAGATATAAGACGATCCTTAGTTTGTTATAGGTAATTCACGATGAAGGTCACTTCGGTGTTGGCGCTGCCGGCCTGAATCGCATCTTCGGCCAAGCGGTAGTACGCTGCCGACAGCGGTATCTTAAAGTCTGTGCCGGTGGTGTTGAAGGCGGTGAACGGGTAGGTGGTGCCCAGGGCGATAGGTTGCCCGGCTTCATTCATCAATTGCAGGCCGATGCCTTTGGCTGTCGAGCTGGCGTTCAGCGCCACAATGCCTTTTTGTGCATCAATGATCTTGGTGGTGGCCTTGAGTGAATAGGTCACTTTCTTGATGCCGGACTGGCACTGGTTCAAGCCGATGTTGAATTTGACCACGCGCGGAGTGTCGCCGACGCGACTGAAGTCTTGCAGGTGATAGTCATCGCCCATTTGTACGGGCACTGAGGGGGTTTCGCAGGAAGCGCTGTTCAGCACGATGGGGTTGATCAGGTTGAGGTTACTGAACACCAACTCACCGCCCTGGAGTTTAGCCAGGTAGCCTCCGGGAAAGGTGCTTTGCGCTGGCAATTCGGCTGACTTGATGATTTCAAGCCGGTAGGTCCCAGCGCCAATGCCATAGCTGGAGTTTGCAGGGATACTTTGCAAAGACCACTGATAGCGGTCAAGGGGATCGATCCACAGTCGGAACGAGAGCCCTGTTTTACCCAGGGGGAAAGTCGTGGTGCTGCTGTCAACAGTGCCTAGTGCCGAGTTCAGAGCCACTCCAAACATTGAGCTGGAAGTGCACTTCCAGTTATGGCCCGCTGCTTGAACGCTGTCCTGGTAGACGACCGTGCCAATGGGGGTGCCGGAGGCAATCGTCAGGCTGGTACCTGCCAGGCTGGCGCCGAAGTTCAGGGTTTCGGTTTTAGAGTCGGTGGCAGTGCAGTTCGCCGCCATGGCACCCGACGCATACACCAACATCATCAACGCGGTGGTGGCCAGCAGTGGGCGCTGTTTTTTTGAAAGCTTCATATTAATGGCGGTACACGTTGGCAAAGGAGCCGCGCACTCTAAAGTCTGCAAAAGGCTACGAACATAAGGCTTTTCTTAGTTTGTGGGTGGTGCCTTGCCAGTCGACGCGCCCAAGCGGTGCTGCTTTGTTTGCAACATCTGGTACGACTTGAGATGCGGATGGAGCTCCAACCAAAAAAACATCAGGTATTCCCTAAAAGCCTCAAGATCCCAGCCAGACTTGTCGATGCAGTCCTTACATCCCTAAGGAGCGTCAACATGAACGGTAAGCGTTTGTCGGTCGGTTTCAGCCTGTTCTTCGCGCTGAGCGGTATGTGCCTGGCGGCCACCCCATTGGGCCTGGGTGTCATCCAGTTTCACGGCAGTATTGTCGAGTCAGGCTGTACCTCCCACGTGGGAACGAGTTCGACGTTTGAGTTCAATGGGTGCCCGACCCCGGTGCCTGGCAGTGCCGTCAGTGTGCGTGCCGCCGAGCCGGTTCGTTCGGTCAGTGTGCTTGATCATTCCGATGTTGATATAAAACTGCTCGCTGGCATCAGCCAGAACGATCGTTACTATGATCAGCATTACGAACTGGTGGACGGTGCGGGCAAGCCAATGCGGTCGGGGGTGTATTTGATTACCCTGAGTTCGCCTTGAAAACGTACCTTCATCTAGCGACGTCGTGGCAGGTTGACGTATTGCTCGTCACTGGAGTTGGGTGGGGGCATTGCTCAAGGTAAAGGTGAAGGCGCAGTTGGCTGAGCGCCGAGAACGAATCGGCCCTGAGATGAAGTTGGTTGCGGCTGTCGGTGCGTGGTCGCTTGAGCTCTGTTATTCACTATTAAGGATTGATCTTGTGCCGAACCCGGTGACTATCAAGAGAAAGGTATTGTTCGGCGACTGTGATCCTGAGGGGGTAGTCTATACACCTAGGTTCTCGTACTTTGTTGTCGAGGCTGTTCATGATGCGCTTACTGTGTGGCTTGCCGGTCCCGGATTAAGAACCCTGCTAGGCTTTGATCTATTACCTCCAGCAAGAGCTTTCTCGCTGGAGTTTCTTCATCCGGTCACTTGGGATGAAGAGCTTTCGATGAAAGTAAGTGTTTCCAGTGTTGGGCTTCACTCGTTCACATTTCTAGTCGAGGGCTATGTAGCGCCAGGGGTCATGGCATTTACTTCCAGCCTTACGCACGTTTGCATCTCGCCGGTTACTCGGGAAGTCATTGAGGTGCCTGAGCAACTTAGGGCGCTTCTCCAATCTTGAACGTTGTCGTTCCTGGGGCGAGACACCGTGCTCACTGGGCACAGTGTAGTGCTATTTTTCGCCGAGTCCGCACGCGGCTGATTCTCAGGCACAAGATGCAAAAGCCTCCGCCTTCAATGGCCTCTATTGGTCGATGTCTGGCGTTCCTCATAGGCAAAAAACGACCCATTGCAGCCTCGCAGGCTCCGCAGAGGTCGGCCACAAGCGGCCCATAACCAGGGTTCGCTTTGGGCCGATATGCGAGCGGTAGGCACGGGTCGAGCCATGGCCCTGATCGCATAAATTTGAAATACACGGCGTTGCTCGACAGAATCGCGCCCCGATCCGGCCAAAGGTGCCGGACGTTCGTGGTGAAAAGGGGCTGAAGTTGAACGAACAGACATTATCCATGCGCCTGGAGCGCGTGGCGGCGCATGTGCCGGCAGGTGCGTGCCTGGCCGATATCGGCTCGGATCACGGTTACCTGCCGGTGGCGCTGATGCGTCGTGGCGCCATCGTGGCGGCGGTAGCCGGCGAGGTAGCATTGACGCCGTTCCGCTCGGCCGAGCGCACCGTGCGCGAGAGTGGCCAAGACCTGCGAATCACTGTGCGCCTGGCCAATGGCCTGGCAGCGATCGAACCGGGAGACGGGATCACGGCGATCAGCATTTGCGGCATGGGTGGCGAGACGATCCGCGACATCCTCGACAACGGCAAGGCACACCTGAGCGGCCAGGAGCGCCTGATCCTGCAGCCCAACGGCGGCGAGCAGCCACTGCGCAAATGGCTGATGGAAAATGGCTACCGCATTCTCTGCGAGGAAGTACTGCGGGAAAACCGCTTCGACTACGAAATCATCGTCGCCGAGCGTTCCGGGCCGGTGATGTACAGCGCCGAGGAGCTGTACTTCGGCCCACTGCTGATGCAGGCACGCAGTTCGACGTTCCTGCTCAAGTGGCAGCGCATGCTGTGCCAGAAGCAGCAGACCCTGACCGACTTCGCCAGGGCGCGGCAGGCCGTGCCCGAGGAGAAGGTGCAAGACATCGCCCGGCAGGCCCGGTGGATCACCGAGCTGCTGGCTTGCCAGCTCTAGGGTTTGTACGGAACAGGCAAGGCGAAAACAGACGAGTGACGAGGTAACGATCACTAACCTGTTCCTGGCAGGCTTCGATACGCCAGTGACACCAATGACTTTCAGCGGACGATGTCATGCCAAGATTATCTTTTGCCATCCGAATTCTGTTCGCAGGCGCCCTCATTGTTGCAACAGCCAATCACCTGTGTGCTGACCTTGAACATGGGTTGCTCTGGGACTACGGATATGGTGTCAGCACTCCATGGGGCAGCCGGGCTTTCTGGGGGGCGCTCTCTTTTCTGGATCCGCTGGCCGCAGTCATGCTATTCATCAAGCCCCGACTGGGCATCGTTTTCACCGCTGCCATTATTATTGTCGACGTGATCCATAACACGGTTTATGTGGCCTTAAACCGGCAATGGTTGGAGACATTCTATCTTTCGCAGGTTTCGTTCCTGCTGGTGGTGGTGTTGCTAGCGCCTGTCGCCTGGAAATTTACCCGCCCGAAGGTCCTTGTTGTCCGTTGAAGATTTCGGTAATCGATCCTGGAGTGGGAGTCCGCGGACGCTGCTTTTAACGGAGACCGACAGGCCAGTCGGTCTCCGTTAAGTGTTACGAGGCCAGTGGCCGTTTTCAGGCGGTCATTCAATGGTCGGTATGTAGTCGATGTACGCTATTTGCTCGCCATTCTGGTAAATATCAACGGCTGAGTAGTGGGCTGATTTGAAAGGTATGACGCGATCGTACTTGACTTGTACACAGCTCAGTACTTGAGGCCACACCCCGGGTTCTTGGAACAGGTGTAAATCCAGCATGAGTATTGAGGGGTTAATACCCTGTGGTACTCGCATGGTTAGATAGGCTTTGATTCCTGGGTTGGACACTTCAACATCGCCCACCACATGCAGGACGTCCGGCTTCGGTGGCATCGCGTTCAACCAGGCACACCAGTTTCTGCAGCTAGTAGTCATTTTTCTACTCCTTGAGAAATGAAACTCGAAGCGTGGAGTACGGCTGTTTCGAATGGCGCTTCGTAGACCATCGAATTCGAGGCGTAACACCTGAGAGAGTGAGGCGCATGGCATCCCGGATAGTTGCTGACCAGAACCTCATGTTTAAAAGGTGTAGACGAGGAATGGGCAGTCGCTCATTGGCTTGGACGAGTGGTCGTCAGTCAGCTTGCCTTGTCACTGGCAGATTTGCGCTCTAAACGAGATTTCCTCGTCTCGGCACCTGCCATTCTTAATGGTCTTTCTACAGGATGAGAAAGATGAGGCGGGGGGTGATACTTCAGAGGCAGTGACGTGAGAAAACTCGGTGTGGTGCTACGGCCAAGCCGTTGGTCGAACAACCTGCACGCATCAGGGGCTCGATTGAATGAGCGTTGATCCAGGACATGCCAGGGGGCGCAGAGGTGGGAGTTGATGGGATCGACTACAGTTGAGCGATTAACCAAAAGGAGGTGGGTATGAGCATTACAGTCTGTTCGGTCTGCGGTGAGAGCGCTGAAAAGGCTTGCCCGGTGGGCGATTTCGACGATCTGAAGTGCCCGCACTGCGGTCATTACTCCGTCAACCGCAAGCTGATTGAAGAAATGACCACGATGAGGCAAAGCTTTCACATTTTGCGCACCCAACAGTACCTGGCGATCCATTCCAGGTCCGGGAGAGTTCCAGCACTTGATCGACTGGAAGCAACGATTCATCAGCTGATCGTAGCGAGTCCGCGGCATACATAAGGATGTGTCTGGCCGCCTGCTCGACCTTCAGCGGCGGCTTCGTCCTGGCGTCAGGCATGATTTGATCGGCGCGCCAGGCAACCTTATCGATTCAGTCATCGATCGTCAGCTGGGTATTCTGGCTGACGCTCTTTGGGCTGGTTGGGAGCTCACCATTTCGGGTTTTGCGCTATTCCTGAGGTACACTCTGGCGCCTCTAATAGTCTGTTGATTTATATTCTATGTAGTGCAACTGCGGTGGCTCGGGGAGAAGTATGGTTATCGTTGGCGCTCTCTTGCTGGCAGTCGTTTTTTTCTATCTGTTACCCATGGTTCTATTGATATTTTATGGGTGGCTGATCAACAGAGCTTCATCCACTGTTCGCATCGACTTTGACGTCGCCAAGGTGTCGCAAAGCTTCAGGTTTCCCTTGTTGATCGGGACCGTGCTTTTGCTATTGATGTTGTTTTTCCACTTGAGCGTTCAGGCGGTTTCACTGTTTGCACTGTATCTTTTGGTACAGGTGGGGCTGACGTTCGGGTTTGTCTTTCGAATGTGCTCGCAGTCTGTAGCCGCGAAAAGTGCTGATGTGCCTGTGGTGGCCAGGTTCTTTTGCGCAACGTTCTTGACGGTGTTGTCTTTGATTTCCCCCTTTCTGTTGGCGATTGCCTGGGGGCATCACTACGCCTGACCTTTGTGCAAACCTTGGTTACTCGCTGCCTGAACTGCGCTCTCGAAAAAGTTGATGTTGGCGTTCAGTGCCAGGCCGGTTTCCGGGCCTGGCTGGCAGGTGAGGCGTCGTGGCCAACGCACCCACGGTGGTGGCCGATCAGGTGGCCTTAGCTGACCTGTCCTCCCGTCTCTGCTACATCCACTTGCGTGTTCCAGGCCGTCAGCGCAGCAATCCGCAAGCCCTCGGCCAGCATTTCCAGCGCCAGCGAGGGCTGTCCCGGTGCACTGCGCGCGGCCTGCTCGGGCAAGCAGGGCACATGGATGAACCCACTGCGCACTGCCGAGTCGGCGAGTGCGTGTTGCAGGCTGTAGAACACCTGATTGCACACAAAGGTACCGGCGGTTTGCGATACCGAGGCCGGGATTCCCGCCGCACGGAGCGCCCTGACCATGGCCTTGATCGGCAATGTGCTGAAATACGCAGCAGGCCCGCCGGGCACCACGGGGCTGTCTATGGGCTGGTGGCCGAGATTGTCCGGGATGCGTGCATCGTTGATGTTGATTGCCACCCGTTCAATGGACAGATCGCTACGCCCAGACGCCAGCCCGATGGCGATGGCCATCTGCGGACGATGCTCGGCGAGCAGTTCATTCAGGCAGTCCCCGGCGCTGGTAAACGCACAGGGCAACTGACGGGCGACGATCCGTACGTCGTCGCTCAGATGGGTGCCATCCAGCAGGCGCACCGCTTCCCAGGAGGGGTTGATCGTGTCTTGATCGAAGGGTTCGAAACCCGTCAGCAGCACAGTACGCATCATTGCCTCACATCAGCAGGTAAAGAAGAACGATATTGACCACCAGCATCATCAGTGCGGTAGGCATCTGTGCCTTGATGACGGCGTTCTTGTCGGGCAATTCCAGCAGGGCGGCCGGAACGATGTTGAAGTTCGCGGCCATCGGCGTCATCAGCGTGCCGCAGTAGCCGGAAAACATACCGATAGCCGCCATCACCGCCGGGTTGGCGCCGTAAATGCCCACGAGCACTGGCACGCCGATACCGCCGGTCATGACGGGGAAGGCTGCGAAACCATTGCCCATGATCACGGTGAACAACGCCATGCCCAGCACATAGACCATCACCGCCACCAGCCGGAAATCCAGGTTGATGTAGGTGGTGGCAACGTGGGCCACGGCACTGCCGACACCGGCCTCGTTGAAGAGCAGCCCGAGCATCGCCAGCATTTGTGGCAGGACCATGGTCCAGCCGAGCGCTTCAGTCAGGCGTCGGGATTCGCGCAAGGCCTGCAGCGGAGTGTCGCGGGTCAGCCAGCAGGCCAACGCCAAGGCAATGAGGCAACCCAGGCCCAGGGACACAAATGTCGTGTTTTTAGGGTCAAGCAGCGGTACGCCGCCAATCTCCGTGTGCTTGAGCAGCACCGAGCCGATGACGGTGGTCAGTGGAATGGCCAGGGCCGGGATGAACAGCTTATGACCCAGTCGACCCGCGCTGGCACGGGCCGCTTTGTCATGTAGCTCGGTATGAGTGCCTCGGCCTACACCGCCGAGGCCGGCGATGACCGCCATCAGCACCACGCCGACGCCCACGGCCACCGAGGGCAGGCGATCGCCAATCAGAAAAACCACGGCGAACAGCAACCAGAACAGGCCGCTGGACCAGCGCTTGGGATGGCTGCGGTCAACCAGGGTCATGCCGGCAGTGATCAGTAATAAAACCCCGGCAAGCCAGTACAGGTATTGAATAGAGATGATCATTGCGCGGTCTCTGCCGGGTAGACATGGCTGTCAGTGGTCGACAGCTTGCGGCTCAGCATTCGGTCAAACCGGTGCAGGCGCACAGCGTGAATGATGAAGGCGCAGATGGCGGTGGGAATGCCCCAGAAAGCGATGTGCAGAGGTTCGACATCAAGGCCTGAGCCCAGAAGGAAGGTGTGCATCAGCGCAATCGCGCCGAAGGCGACAAAGATGTCTTCACCAAAAAACAGCCCTACGTTGTCGGTCGCGGCGCACATCGCCAGGACCTTGTGACGAAGCGCTTCCGGCAATTTTCCATAGCGTTTTTCGGCGGCACCTTCGGCCATTGGCGCCAGGAGCGGGCGGACCATTTGCGGATGACCACCGAGGCTTGTCAGGCCCATGGCAGCGGTGCTTTCACGAACAAACAGGTAAATGATCAGCAGGCGCCCGACGGTGGCCCGCTCGAAACGTGCGATCCAGTTTTGCGCATGCAGACGCAAGCCATGACGCTCCAGCAAACCGATGACGGCTAACGGCAACAATAAGATCAGTTGCAAGGCGCGGGTTTCGATGAATCCATCGCCCATGGTGGCGAGGATTTTTCCCAGGGAAAAATCAGCGGCGAGGCCCGTGGCAATCGCTGCGGCGGTCACCACAAGTAGCGGATTGAAACGCAGCACAAAGCCGACCACGATGACGAGCACGCCTATCAGCGGCCATAAGTTCACAACAGTTTGCATGGAGTTGAGGTCCTTAACTGCGTGCTGCGGCGCCAAAAAAGCTGAAGATGAAAAAGACGAGATCCGTCAGGTTCGCTTCTTGGGAATGGCGTGCAGCCCGACTCGATTTTTTATTATTGACCCAGAAGGTCGCGCGTCAGTGGCGAGCATCTTTGCCGCCCCACAGGGACGCGTCCAACAAAAAAACTTGTTGCTGCAGAACAAGAAAGTTTATGGGCCGCGGTGGTTGTCGGAGTGCCGTAGCGATTGGCTTGGCGATTAAGGCATGGGCGAACTACCTTTGATCGGCTCGCCGAGCATCAGCGGATTTTCGCGTGCAAGGCGTTGGGTCACTGATGAGAACCAGGGTCGCAACACCTTTAGCCTTGGCTGGCAGGTCGAGTCTCCAGGCAAAGACGTTCGATCCATTGCCGAGGAGTTTCACAGCAACTTACTGGGCGAACTTGTTTTTCCAGGTGAGGTCTCGGCTCATCGCGATTCATTTCATTGATGCAGTTTTGTCGCGGAGCATTCAGCACGTTATGGGGGAGCGAGTAACTCTTGATTTATGCGCATCAAACAGCTTTTCGTCCCAGAAGCTGTGCTGGTACGAAGAGCTGCTCCGTAGGTTCGAGGTTGTCTGTGAATGATTTCCCGAGTTCTAAAGCTTTAGTTTTCGGCCACGAAGTAGATTTCCACAAGCCCGCCCTCGCCATTAGGCCATGTAAGATCAATGCGCGATATGGGAACCCCTGTGTACTTCATCATGCTTATTTGTGTATTAGCGGTAGCAGCAGATACCAGGTGATTGATATGGTCCCCCTCTATATCGAAAAGCTCCCCTACAGGGGGTTCCGCTCCGTTATAGCACTGCAAGATGAAGCTGCTGATGGGCGTGCGTAGTGTCAATGTCGCTTTGTCCATGACGTACGCGTATGGCATCAATGCTGTTTCGCGCACATCCAGTGCATTGGGCGCATCCACCGAAATATTTGCAGCGGTGACCCACTGCGACGCCAGATGAGTTCCCACGGTGCCTGGAACAAGTGAATCGTGTATCAATTGCGCAGCCATAGAGATTCGCTCCTCTAAGTCTATTAGCGCCACACTCGCGGTCATACCGTCCGAGCGTTTGAAGGCGATTTATGCTACTCGCGTACTTCTAATAAGGCTTAGAAGTGTTCATCAGGAATGTCAATGCCTTGGCTGAGACGTCGCATGGCTCAGGCGTGATAAAGCATCGTTCTCAAGGAGAGCATTGAGTCAGATTGTGTCGAAGAGGGTCAGCAGATCGCGCCATTCGTGGTTATTGTCTAGGTGCAGATAGGCGGAGCCGCATAAGCGGTGCGGGCAGGTTTTTACCAGACGGCTTTGGTGTTCACGGGGGCTTTTGGCCCCTCGCTGAAAGTCAGCTACAGTTGATGAGCTATGGATAAGGAGATCAGGCATGAAATGCTGGATTTGTGGTGATGCAGGTGCAGCCGAGGTAGATGATACGTCTGACGGCTATATATTTGGCTGCATGCAGTGTGATCGATACGAGTTGAGCAATCAGGTGCTTAGCATTCGTTCAGAAAAACGTGAAGTGTTTGATGTTGGGAGAACCCAGGCCTGGCTTAGGGAACGGCGGGTCCTTTACTCTGAGCGAGTACCGAAGATCACGCTCAAGACAGTGCGTTGGGTAGGGGATGACGATTGACGGGTGAACCTTGCCCCAAGGCGCAGTGATCGGGGCACTGCGCCGTTGATACTCAACGATTCAACCTTTCCATGACGGCGAGCATCTTGCTTCGCTGGAGCGCCCACTCATCCTGTGTGATTCCCAGCAGAACCACATCGATGCGTGCACCGTCCTTGATGATGTTCTGGCGACGCACGCCTTCTATTGAAAACCCGAACTTCTGGTGCATTTTGATCACCGCGGCGTTTGTTTCCAGCACTTCGCAATTAAGCTTTTCAAGCCCGGCATTGCCGAATGCGTAATCAAGCATCCAGAACTCAACACGACTGCCAATGCCTTTACCTTGAAGTGATGCGTCAAGGTAAAACGCCCAGTCAGCGGTATGGTGAGTGGCGTTGATGGCGTTCAGCGAAACGACACCCATGGGCTCAGTGCCGTTCATGGCCACAAATACTTCCTGCCTGGTATTTCCGTGCAGGGACCTGAGCCAGTGTTCGTGCTCGATCTCGCTGATCTCGTGCGAGGTGTACATATATTGGCGCACACCTTTCTGGTTTCGCAGCTCTCTGACTTTCGCTTGAATCTGTGCTGAAGCCTCCAGGATGGGAAGAAAATGCATCGCTTGCTCCTTGTCGGGTGAGTCTTCAGCACCACCAACGCCATTGAGGGTTGAAGGTCCTCGGTTGTCGTTGTTGGCCACTTTCTGAGCGTGTCGCCAGGAGGTTTCCCTTTCAGGCAGATCAAGCACAATCAAATAGTGTTCTTTTGAAAGTGGCACTGATTGGCGACAAAAGATCGGCATTGTAGGCCAGGTCGCAAATCCGATATAGCGGTGCGAGCCGGTGACAGGGCAGGCGCGGTTGGATTGTTTTGGCTGCGTGGGGAGGTCCTCGACAGAGGATCGACTACAGTTGATGGGGGATTGATAAGGAGATCGGGTATGAAGTGCTTAATCTGTTTGGCAGCCGCCAGAACGGTTCATGTACCTGGGGACTGGTCTGAGGTCATATGTTCAGCCGGGTGTGGACATTTCAGGGTGTCCGCGAACCTTGTTGCGAAAATGTCGATGAAGAACGAACTGTTTCATCTCGAACGAACACGGCGCTGGCTTGAGATGGCGCGCAACGATGAGCCCGTGCCGTTGATATCAACGTATGACTACAACGTTTCTTTGTTACATCGGGATGTTGAAGAGAAGCCTGCCAGGCAGCCGAGCCGTTCCAGGCAATCGGTTACCCCGGATTGAAGAGCGGAGGGGCTCGGCAGGCTTGAACGACCGCAGTGCTGTTTCCCCACATCAGCGGCTGAGGGGAGCATGCGAGCCCCAACCACGAGAGGGACACCACGATGACTGAGCGTCATTTGATCCACTCTGAAACGCTTTCGAACGGTTGCAAGATCGAGGTCAGGGCCAAGATTCTGAGGGATGGCTCCCTGCAGATGTTCATTGGCGCGTATCGACCGGACGGCACCGTCATCCTTGAGGACCACGACCCGGCGCCCCATCTGCTGGACATGGAGGCTGCCCTGGACTGGGGAATCGATATCGCAAGAGGCGTTTGTTTCGGCCAGGCTATCTAGGGGCTTGGGGGATCCTGCCGCAATACGGCCAAATAACGGGAGGGAAGGGCGTGAGCCGTGTCTAAAATCGCGACGGGGCCTGACGTCGGCAGAGGACGGCTGGCGCGAACAGCGACACTATTTCTCCATTTCTCCCTGCACCTCAGAGCGAGCCGCGCGAAATGAGAACCCGGTGGCACTTTTGAACGTCATTGACAGACGCGGACCTGACTCAGGTCATCTACTCTGAACGAGCAAGCAAAACCACACCCCTGAGGATCAAGGGTATGTTCGCCACTCACGAGCTGTGTCGCACCATTGAATCAGGCTTCGCTCCGCTTTCTTGCACGTGCACCGTGAATGCTGACGGGCTGTTGAGGATTAACGTCTTCGACCCGATAACCGGGCGCGTTGATTTGTTGCTGACGGGCGTTTCGACAGCGAAGCTCACCAACAGCCGGGCAGTCTCCAATTTGATCGGCGAACTTCGTACCGAAATCAGGGCAGGACGCAGAGCTTTCGCGAGCGGTCTCGGTGATTATGCCGGCTGAGCGCTGTCAGGGCCGCTTTAGCAGATGTTGAGCCAGGGCATCGAACGCGGCGAGCGTGACCGGGTCATTGGCCGCATTACCGGCCACGGGGTGAGAGGCGTAACGCACAATCACCATTTCGGCCTTTGGATTGATGTAAATGCTCTGACCATGAACACCTCGGGCCATGTAGGCACCATCAGGGTTGTGGCTCACCCACCACATATTGCGATAGCTCCAGCCTTGTAGCAGGCCATAACCCGCTTTAGCGAATGCGCCTTTGTCACCGCCCTTGCGGATATCCTCGATAACGGCTTGGGGCACGATCTGCTGGCCATTGAAGCGCCCCTCGTTGCGCATCATTTCGGCGAAGCGCGCCAGGTCTCGTAGCCCTGTGTTCAAGCCGCCGCCGGCAAATGGCGTGCCGATGGAGTCAACGGTGAAGTAGGCATCCTGTTCGGCACCCAGGCGGCTCCAGAGGGTTTCGGAAAACCATTGTGCGATGTTACGTCCGGTGACCCTGGCAATCACCCAGCCCAGCACATCGGTATTGATGGTCTTGTAGGCGAACGCGCTGCCATGTTGGCCCTGCAGTTGTACGGTCTGGAGAAATTCGTAATAACTGCGCGGTCCCTCATAGCCCTTGGGTTTGGGCAAGGGGCTGCCGGCAGAGGCATGAGCCCAGACTTCGGCGTTCGGGTCGGCATAGTCCTCGCTGTACTTGAGCCCGGTGGTCATGTCGAGTACCTGGCGCAACGTCGCATTGCCAAACGCCGAGTGGCTCAGCTCTGGAACGTAGGCAGACACCCGTTGGTTGGCATCGATCCGGCCTTCAACCACCAGCGCGGCGCCCAACGTTCCGATCACTGACTTGGTGACAGACATTGCCGCGTGCTGGCCCTCTGGCCTGAGTACACCGAAATAACGTTCATACACGACCTGGCCGCGATGCATCACCACAATACCGTCGGTGTAGGTCGCGGCCAGCGATTGTTCCCAGGTCATCAAGTCCTTCGTGCCCAGCGGCGCGAAACGCAGCCCATCGATGTCGTTGCGCAATGCGTTTGGCAACGCAACGGGGGCACCAAGCCTGCGGGAGACATTGACAGTGGGCATCAATTGACGAAAGTTCGAAACGCTCCAGCGCAATGCGGGAAACCGGAAGTAGCTGCCGTCCTCAAAGCGGATGATGCGATTGGCCGGGGGAGGCGAGCCGACCATCCAGCCAAGTTTCGCCGGATCACTGGCCACAGCATCCGGGAAGTCACCTGCACTGGCGCAAGCGCTGATCAGCAGGGCTGCAAGTCCCATGTGCAGCCGGTTGATGGCACGGATGCGCGGGTGTTTTTTGATGCGCGGTGCGGCAGGGGTCATGGTGAGGTCTTCCTTGGGAATACTGCGCCAGAGCCTACAGTGGACGCGGGTAACAACCAAGCCGCGAAGGGACGATGAGTTGAGGGGTAGTCGAGCTGAAACGGGGAGCCGTTTCCCCGTCTTCCAGCGCATCTGCGCGACAGTTTTTCACATCTCTTAGTTAACCTTTAGTTACAAAGTGTGGCTAAAATACCAGCCAGTGGCCATAGGCTGGATTTTTGCTCTAGCCTGATGCGTAACCGATTGACCCTTTAGTTCGACATCAGACGCTGCGCTTTTACCCTTGGACCCTTATTGAAGTCCGGGGGCGTGCAGATGTGTTCTCTTCTGACTTGTGACGATTTACTGTGAAACTCACTATTGCTGTCCTCTACGTTTTGTCTATCGCGTATGTGCATCTGCGCGGCCGTGTGCGCCACAAACTGGGCCGCCAGTTGAGCGACCACTCGACGTTTCTGGCACCGGTCAATTGCTTCCTTTATCTGTTTTCCCGAATTCGCAATAAACCGTATCTGGATCCCGCCGACTTCCCGGACCTGAGCCCATTGCAGGCTCACTGGGAAGAGATTCGCGCTGAGGGTCAGAACTTGCTCAAGGCCGGTGAGATCAAGCGTTCCGAGCAGTACGATGACGTTGGTTTCAACTCGTTTTTCAAGAGTGGCTGGAAGCGTTTCTACTTGAAGTGGTACGGCGACAGCCATCCTTCGGCCATGAAACTGTGCCCTCGCACGACCGAACTGGTGCAAGGTATCGGTTCGATCAAGGCTGCCATGTTCGCCGAGTTGCCACCGGGTTCCAAACTCGTTCGTCACCGTGACCCGTATGCCGGTTCGTACCGTTATCACCTGGGGCTCGATACACCCAACGACCCTGGCTGTTACATCAACGTCGACGGTGAAAACTACCATTGGCGCGATGGCGAAGCCGTGATGTTCGACGAGACTTACATTCATTACGCCGAAAACACCACGCAGCAAAACCGCATTATTTTGTTTTGCGACGTCGAGCGGCCAATGAAGTACCGTTGGGCCGCAGCGTTCAACCGTTGGTTCAGCCGCACCGTGATGGCGGCGGCTGGCGCACCCAACAATGCCGGCGATCGTACCGGAGGGCTGAACCGGGCCTTCACCAGGCTCTACAAGATCCGTCTGCGCGGTAAAGAGCTGAAGAAGCGCAACCGCACCCGCTATTACCTGGAGAAGTGGGCGATTTTCGCCGGGCTGCTGGCGATATTTATTCTGATCTGATCCTGCTGAAGGCCCTGACACCGACCTGTTGCGCGGTGGCAGGGCCTCAAGTTCCCGGCCCCTTCCTTTCTCCAGCCTTTCCAGCAGGTTTGTCCTGCCACCGGCCTTCGATGAGCCGTGATGTGTCTCGACACTGAGCACCACGATTGGCGCCGTTTCTTGCGACCGTTCAGCGTTGCAGTCAATGAATGTTACATCTTGGGCCGAGGGAATCTCTTAACAAAGCCTAACCCTGGGCGTAGCGTGCTATCGAAGACCTTATCTGCAGGCTCGGGAGGCGCTCCACCATGAACAGGTTCGTGTTCGGTTTCACAGCGCTGGCGTTAAGCGGTCTGGGCGGGACGCTGGCGCAGGCCACCGCCGACATCGGCATGTTGGCGTCGGTGGCAGGGCAGCCGACACTCATGGCGCAAAACCTGCCGGGTAGCGCCGACAATCCCTACAACAGCCCTATTCGCCGGGCTAATCCCAACAGTATGCAAGGCACCCAGCCCAACGCTCCGCTCATTCGCGGGCCAAGTACTGCGCCCGTGCCTCGCCCGCCGACACTGGAAAACGGCGGCATCGGCAACGGTTACCCACGCACAGGGCATGCTCCCGGATCAGCCAAACCTCAATTGCAGCCCACCACACCGCCCCGGGATTCGGACAGCAACAATCGTTGAACGGCAACGACGTTCGTCTTGTCACACCTGTCTACGACAGAAGGAATTGTGAATGTTGCGTAAAACTCTCTTGGCAACCCTGTGTACCGGCGTGCTGTTTGGCGCAGTGACGCCTGCCTGGTCGGCGCCTGCCCAGCAATGGCAGAGTGAGCAGGGCACACTGGTTGCCACGCAGATCACCAAGGGGTTGGAACACCCGTGGGCATTGGCGTTCCTGCCTGATCAACAAGGCATGCTGGTCACCGAACGGCCTGGCAGGCTGCGACGGGTTTCAGCAGATGGCAAACTTTCAGGGCCCTTGAGCGGTGTACCCGTTGTGTGGGCCAAAGGGCAGGGCGGACTGCTCGATGTGGTGCTTTCCCCGGACTTCAAGCAGGACCGCATGGTTTATCTGTCTTATGCCGAAGGCGGGGCTGAGGGCGACAAGGCGGGTACCGTTGTCGGGCGGGGGCGCCTAAGTGAAGATCTCAGCGCGCTCAAGGATTTCACGGTGATTTTCCGCCAGGAACCGAAACTCTCCACCGGCAACCATTTTGGCTCGCGACTGGTGTTCGACCGAGAGGGTTATCTGTTCATTACCCTGGGCGAGAACAATGTCCGGGCCAGCGCCCAGGACCTCGACAAACTGCAAGGCAAGGTCGTACGGATTTACCCTGACGGCAAGGTTCCGGACGATAACCCCTTTGTCGGCCAACCCGGCGTACGCCCGGAAATCTGGTCCTACGGACATCGCAATCCCCAAGGTGCAGCGTTGAATCCCTGGAGTGGCACGCTCTGGGAGAACGAACACGGGCCCAAGGGTGGGGACGAGGTGAACATCATCGAGCGTGGCAAGAATTACGGCTGGCCGACCGCCACCCACGGCATCAACTACTCTGGCCAGCCAATACCGGAAGCCACCGGCGAAACCGCCGAAGGCACCGTAGGCCCCCATCATGTCTGGGAGAAGTCCCCCGGCATCAGCGGCATGGCGTTCTACGACGGTGATCGTTTCAAGGCTTGGCAGCACAACCTGTTTATTGGCGCGCTGGCCTCCCAGGAGTTGATTCGTTTGCAGTTTGAGGGGGGCAAAGTGGTTCACGAAGAACGTTTGCTGGGAGAACTCAAGGCGCGGATTCGGGACGTGCGCCAAGGCCCCGACGGTTACCTGTATGTGCTGACTGACGAGGACGATGGCGCGTTGTTCAAGATCGGCCTGCAGTAGCTGACGTCGCGCGTCTGCGGATCATTCAGCCAGCAGGCGCGAGGCGGTTCAGAAAAAACGCTCAGGCCTTTGCATACACCACCACCGCCGCCCTCAGCTTGCCACGCCCAAAACGGCACATCCTGTCGAACTCTGCATGGCTGACCGGCACATGCTGGCAGTCCATGGGCTGGCGGTGCTGGCTGTGGTCGACATCCGGGTCGTGCAAGTAGACGAAATCTTCATCGCAATCGGTGACCATTACCCAATGAGACGCCTTGGAACGGGTCAGGCGATAGCTGCTGATCAACACCAGGGGCTGTCCGCCCTCGCTCAACAGGCGCGGCAGGTCCAGCGGGCCACCGAGAATCTGCTCGACGTCGCTGTGCTGCAATTGTGTATTGAACTCTTCGTGAACCAGGCGCATGACGTCTTTTTTATGGGCATCGCGCACGCCATTGAGAAACAGCGGGCCGGCAATGCTGACCTGCAAACGCACCCGAAATCCCCTGCGCCAGGCCGCCAGTGCCAACCCTTGAGGGCTGCAACCGCCATGACCGGACGTCATGAACACCGTCGTCGCTTCGCGCCACAGCTGTAATTCCTCGCGTCGCTCCAGCGGACGAGCTGGCTGCAGTGCCCCCATGGCCATCAACAGACAGGCAGGGCCGCAGGTGAAATCGGTGGTTTGCCGGTAATAGGGCACGCTGATGCTGCGACTGTCGCGGTGCTGGAGGATACGTTTTTCCAGGCGCAGTGCATCGGCGTGATCCTGGTAATAGTCGTGAATCAGCGCAAAACGTCTATAACCGTGGCGTTCATACAGCGCGATGGCGGCTGGGTTATCGGTACGAACTTCCAGCCGCACGTAGGCGCAGTCATGTTCCAGTGCGCTGGCCTCGATCCGCTCAAGCAGTTGCTTGCCAAGCCCGATGCCACGGGCCTGCACCGCGATGGCGATGGAGTACAGGCGCGCCAGCGAAGTGCCACGGTGAAACAGCACCACGGCATAGCCCAGTAATTGGCCGTCGCTTTCGGCAACGATCAGTTGGCCGTTGGCACGGTTGATCATCCACTGAAAATTGCGGCTGTTGAGCCGGTCGGTGGTGAAACATTGCTGTTCCAGCGCCAACAGCGCTTTTACGTCATCGAGTTGTGAAAGACGAAAAACAGGATTCATATGACCGCCGTAAAAGTTGCGTAACGAAACGGGACTTTCGAAAAAGTTCGTGCTTAATAGGAAAGGTCTTGTTCTCCAACGGATCAATCACTATGTCAGCGGTACAAGGTCATTGGCGCGAAGTATCCGAGCAAAGATTGCCGACGGCAATAACTCCAGCAACTTATTTATCCCCTTCATCAGGCACTTCCAGTCAGCTGGTTATTATTGTCGAGCGCAAGGAAGACTGGGCATCGTACTTCCCCAGCGAAGACATCGTGACCGCCCAGGAGTACCTTGAGCAAACCCGTGAAAATGCAACGGGCAAGCGGGTTCAGGTCATCAACCTGTGCCGCAGCTACAAGTACCTGGGGCACGGTTACTACTGCTCCCTGCTGGCAGAAGCCCGGGGTCACAAGGTGATTCCATCGGTGCGGACCATCAGCGAGCTGACCCGCAAGTCCCTCTATGGCCTGGCACTGGATGACCTGGACAAAACCCTTGAGAAAGCCTTGGGTAATCATATCTACAGTGATACAGACGGCTTTACCCTGACGCTTTATTTCGGTAAAAGCACCATCGAGCCATTGCAGGATCTGGCCCGTCAGTTATTTGAAGTGTTTCCATGCCCGATCTTGTTAGTGGACTTCCGTCGAACTAACGGTTGGCATATCGAAGGCGTAAAGTCTGGCGCGTTACATAAATTGCGCGACGATCAGGAAGATCAGTTCGCCAATGCCCTCGACAGTTTCAGTCGCAAGATCTGGCGTATGCCCAGGTCGCGCCGTCTGGCCCGATATGACCTGGCCATTCTTCACGATCCACTGGAAGCATTACCTCCATCCAACGCCAAGGCCCTGGAGAATTTTGTCCGGGTCGGTAAGGGGTTGGGCATTGATGTCGACTTGATCGAGCGCAAGGATTACGCACGCATCGCCGAATACGACGGGCTGCTGATCCGCGAGACCACCAGTGTCGACAACCATACTTACCGTTTCGCGAAAAAGGCTGAAAGCGAAGGGTTGGTGGTGATGGACGATCCCACGTCCATCCTGCGTTGCACCAATAAGGTCTACCTGACCGACCTGCTAAAAAGTCACCAACTGGGCATGCCCGCCACCGAAATTCTCTACAAGGAACGACCGGAGGATTTCGAGCGGGTGGGCGAGCGCCTGGGCTTTCCGCTGGTGTTGAAAATCCCCGACGGCTGTTTCTCCCGTGGCGTGATCAAGGTGGAAAGTCAGCAAGCACTACTGGAGGCCACTGCTGAACTGTTCGAACACTCGGTGTTGCTGCTGGCCCAGGAGTTTTTCTACACCGAATACGACTGGCGCATTGGCGTCTTGAACCGCAAACCGATTTTTGCCTGCCAATATTTCATGTCCAAGGGCCATTGGCAGATCTACAACCACAAGGCCAAAGGTCAGGACATCAACGGCGAATGCCGCACGTTGGCTGTTCATGAAGCGCCACGGGCGGTGGTCGAACTGGCCGTGAAAACCGCCAACCTGATCGGTGATGGCTTGTACGGCGTCGACCTCAAGCAATCCGGCGACAAGGTGGTGGTGATTGAGGTCAACGACAACCCGAACATGGACGCCGGCATCGAGGATGCCTGGTTGCAGGACGACCTGTATTCGCTGGTGCTTGAAGAGTTCGTGCGCCGGTTGGAACTCAAGCGCCGCGGCCAGGCCTGGTGAGGCCCGGGCCGCTTGCATCCGGCAACCCGATGGGGGGCTGAATCAAACCTGCGGCGAGGAAACCACGCTGGATTTTGGGCTGCGCAGCCCGCGCACCACCAGGTACAGCAACGGGCCAATGGAGACAAATACCGCGGTGACCAGCAGGTACGGCAGCACTGAAAGCGCTGATTGGCCGCGGCTGCGAGCATCCTTGTACATCCATACACCGGCCAGGGTGGCCAGCAGGTAAAGGTCGATTACCACCTGGGCGGTATCGGGGCGGGACATCAGGCTGATGCCAAAGTCGATCAGCGACTGCTCGGCAGACAACATGACGGAAACGGTGTAGCCGGTGAAGGCGAGCAGGGCGATCAAGGGGAGTGCGACAGACTTCATGGTTTCCTTCCTTTTGCCGAGCGCGCCGCAGTGAGCGGCGCCTGGGCATGAGTGTCAGGCGAGCAACGGGCGCAGAAACGTGCGCTCGTAGCTGAGGATGAATTTTTTCTCCACCACCGAGGCCACCAGCGCCGAGCACTCCGGGTCGGTCATGGCGATGTGGCGGTAGCTTTCGTAGTCTGCCAGTGAAGGAAAGCTGAACAGGCAGTAAGCAATATTGCTCGCCCCCTCGGATGGCAGGAAGTAGCCATGGTGTGTCCCACCCAAGCGTTCGACAGCGCCGAGCCAGGCTTTCGCATACGTTTCAAACTCGCTCAGTTGATAGGGATCGATCACATATTTGACGTGACAGGTAATCAAGCGCGGCGCTCCTGAGGGGCAGGTTTATTCCTGGCGGGATTTTTCGATTTTGTCGGAAGCTGACCAGATCCGGTAACGGACTTCGACGTCCTTGGGCACATAGACCACGATGGGCAATTTGCTGTTGTAGCGCAGCATGAAGCCATTACCGACCACCGGCACGAAGTCCTGTTTGCTCTTGCCGTCTGGGCAGGCCATCAGGGTGCTCATAGGGCCGATGACTTTTTCCAGCCGGTAAAACGGGTAACCCCAGCCTTCCAGGTTTTTTTCGTCAAGAACGCCCCCCAACCGCTGACGGTTGCAATCCACGTTCAGGGTTTTGCCTGCGAGAATCTCGACCTGGTAGTTGTCTTCCCTTGTTTGCTGCGGGAGGTGGATGACTTGACGGGTAAAGCCGCTTTCAGCTTTGGGGTACGGCGCAACGTCTTCGAGTTTTGCGGCGTGAACCAGGGTCGACAGACCCGATGCCAACAGCGCCATGGTGGTCGTAAAGGGAAGTGAGCGCATGAGGCCTCCTTGCTCGGATGATCGGTCGGCGAATGACGGCTTCGCGTTGCCGAGCATTTTTACTGTCCTGCGCGGTGTAATGCAAACCGGTTGAGCGACACAGGCAAATTGCAGGGGAAGGCAGCAGTCGTTGTCGCATTTTGCATGGGCTCCCGTGCGTTAAATCATTGATTTGGCGACAGGTAACCGGGCGAAATACCAGGCATGTTTCATGCTGTGTTCTGGTGCAGTGCACCGCGTCAGGAAAGGCTTGAAAGGCACCGCGTTCAGGCGTAGGAGTGAGTGGCTTGTGCAATGAAAACAGTGCACGCGTTGCACGCGGGTCAGCAGCTTGTGGGGACAGAACAGAGTCAGGTCTTGAGTCGAAGCGGTCCTGCGTATCGACAGAACGCACTCGCGAACACTGACAGGACCGACTCGGTACATCCATTGATTGGCAGTCTCATATTAAGGAGAGGGTCGTCATGTTTTTATCTGCCTTGGAACTGCGCAATATTATTGAAAGCAGTTTTTTACCCAAACGCTGCCAATGCACCTTATCGCCTGATTTATCCATGACCGTGAAGGTCTATGGTGACCGCGAAACCGATCGTCTGGACTTGCTGGTCACAGGCATCAACGCCAACAGCCTCAATGGCTGTCGCGAGATCAGCGAACTGATTGCCGAGTTACGTCACGACCTTGAACACAATGTCGCGAGCCATCCTGTGGTTTCACGCTCGAAGCCCCATTAAGCAGTCGTTTCAGTTAATTCGACCAATGAGCGCTTGGTCTGGATGAGTGCCAGGCCAAGCGTAACTTCGGTGATCATCGTTCACTACATGACGCGATACCGCTACTCAGTGGTGAACGTGGCAGGGTTAAGTTCAACAAGCGTTCAGGTTTACGCCATTCTCAGTTCAGTCGCGCCTTGCTGAGGAATCATCGCGAGTTGCACCTCCACGGTGTTTTCCTTTTTCGCCATCCAGCGTTCTATGCCGGGCGTAAGCTCTGGTGACTGTGCGGCCGAGCCATACACATCTGCGAGGGTCAGGGTGCGGTGGAACAAGGTGCTGAGGCGCTGGCGCGATTCATCCAGTTTCTTGAACTCGCGGTCCAGTGCGCTGATTGTCCGTTGGCGATCCTGCTGTTCGAGGCCGGACAAACCGTAAGTCAGTTCGGAGCGTTTTTCCTTCAACCTTGCCTGCATGTCGTTCAACTGGTTGTACACCTGATCGTACTCAGTCTTGGTGATCACCGTGGTGCCGGTCTCCTGGGTTTGCTGCCAACGTCGCAGGGTGGCCCATGCGTTCGGGATGTAGGAGTCAACCATCTTGTGATTGCTGAACTGAAACAGCTGCTTGATGAAATTGTCCCGGTCCGGCAAGTCGCCCTGCTTTTTCAGGGCAATGGAGCACGCCGCTTCTTCGATCGAGTCGCAACCAGGGCTCCAGAGCACAGCCGATTGGTCTCGCCCCTTGAAGTGAACCGGCATGAAGTGTTGCAGCGCGCCGTGATGTTCGTAATCGCTATCACCGAATTTGGCCAGTCCCGCGGCAAAAATCAGCATGCCGACATACGGCAACGTGACAAAGCTCAAGACCAGCCCCGGCAGCCAGACATTGGTGCGCGTGTTCATCCAGGGGGCGGGCAAGCTTGGGATCGGATCATTATTGTTGACCATGCGGTGATGCACCAGCTCGGCCGCCCCTTTGACGAACACCTGGTCACCGGCCCGCGGGGAGCCAAAGGTGTAGAGAAGAATGTCGTACTTCTGAGTCGCATCACGGCGCAGGGCTTCGGCCAGCAATGTGGCGATTGCACCGCCCAGGCTGTGCCCGCAGATCACCACTTTTTGCCCTGAGTAGAATTGCGAGAGGTAGCGCGTCACAAATGCACTCATCGCTTTGTAGGCGTTGTAGAAACCCTTGTGAGCGGTGCCCACCCCCTCCGCGAACGGCACTTGCTCTGCATCGGCATCTCGCAAAAAGTCGGGGATTTCGGCCGTACCGCGTACCGAGATAAGAATGATCTCGTCGTGGTGGGTAATGAAAGCCTGGGTATTGGTTCCGTCCTTGGCTTTTGCATCGTCGAAGAAGTGCAACTTGGCGGGGTGATCCTGCTTTTCACCCAGGCCAATCTTGTTTTGCTTGTACTGCAACGGATCGAATGGAAGAATTTCGAAACGTTTGGAGTAGGGCACGTCTTCATAGAGCGGGTAATAAGGGGTGGTCTGACTCTTGTCGACTTTCCAGGTTTCCTGAAAGCTTGCCAGCCCGTTACCAAACATAAAGCCGACGCTGGGGTCCAGAGGGAAACTCACGGCATCTTCCGGCTTCTCGGGCTGCTGGCCGAAGTCGCTGTAGCTGAAGGTGGCCATGAGCGCCAACTGATAGAGGTTCAAAGCACTGAAGGCGTTGTCTCTGGACAGCATCGGCCGGAACGCGCGTAATGGGCGGACCTCCATCACCGTGCGTTTGTTGGGTTGTAACGCGACTCCCCAGAGTGTGCTCGCTTCAGGGTCGAAGCCGATGTCCCCCATGGCTTTGAGTAAGCTGTAGTTCGGTGGATGCTTACAGGAAGAACGGGGGGGCAAGTGCGCACCGTGTTCGACGAAGTTCCTGACTTCAACCTGGAAGAACTGGTCGGCGTTTTTGCGCGCCGGGTTGTTGTCTACGCGGGTCCCGTCCTTGCGAACAAAACGGGTGTTTTCGGCCCGGACCTGGATCTCTTTGATGGGGAGCGGGTAGTTTTCCCGGGCAATAAGCCGCGAGTACAGTTGCTCTGAGCCGGTGTAGTCCGAGTTGATCTGAAGGATGACCGGCCCTTCGTAGTGGTCATAAACCTTTGCATAGCCGTCGCCGTCCAACACGCCGACATGTTGTTGGTTGACGCTGTCGATGAGGACATACGGAAGACCCGCATAAGGTTTTCCGCTCCCCAGCTCATCCACCAACTGGAAGCTGACCCAGTCGCCACGTAATGGGCACGGCGTGGATTGCTCACACAGCATTGGCTTTTCGGATTCCTTGAGTGCCATGGGCGATGTCCTTATTCAGTGCAGTTCGGATAGACGGAGCAGTCACGTCCATCCGGCATTTTGAAAGATTCGATGAATTGATAGGGGGCTTTGCACAGCTCTTCATTCGGGGTGCCCCAAAGCCCGGTGCACGCTTTCCAGCCTTTAGGTGTTTCTATCCACCAGCCTTTGTAAAAAGGCTTTTCCTTGTCTGAAAGCGCGAACACCATTTTGACGGTTTTGCCAGGCAACGCGTCCCGCGCCAGTGCGGCACCGGCCATGGCATCAAGCATTTGCCCGCTTTCGTCCGCGGCCCGGCATTTGAGGATTTTCACGATGTATCGGTAGGGGCCCATCGTCCGGAACAGCCATTGGCACTGTCCCTGAATGACTTGGGTGCCACTGGCGGGGAAGGCAGTCGTGTGTTCAGGCGGGCGATCGTGGAAAGATAGGCTAGCGTAATCACCGCCGACATTGGTCGGTTTAGGCCCATAGCTGCCTTGCAGGTTGTATTCGAAACTGCGCAGGACCAATGGGCAGCCTCCGGCCTCATCCGTCAACGGCACCGTGAAAGAGGCAGTTTGCGCATCGGCGTTGAATGGTTGCTCAAAAAATTTCAGGCCTGGGAAGTGTTTTCCTTCGCGTGGCGGGACGGTGCAGGTTTCACCGGTGCGTGGCGCATAAGTCGCTTCACCCTTGAAGCTGAAACCGGGTGGGAGTTCGGTAACCAGCGTGAAGCTCTCGGGCTGGGCAACCGAGCAGGCGGTCGCGCCCAGAGTGCCCAGTACGATGACCAGGGCTCGGACCATGCCGGCGAGGACAGGTTGAATGTGCATGGTGAAGTCCTTATACGGTGCAGTGGGGGGCGGCGGCACAGTCACATCCATCGGGCATGGGGGTAAGAGGCAGCCCACTCGCGGGCCCCATGAGTTCACCCGCGCCCGCGCAGGCGAAAAAACGCCTGATACCCTCACGCGTCTTGCTGGTCTGGTTCGGGTTCGAACATCCGCTGGCAGCGCTCGAAATGCTGCGGCGGTGTTTCGCCAGGTAGCGCCAACCATGCAATGTCGGCAGCGCACTGGGGATCGAGCCGCAGACGGAGCATGCACTCCCGTTGTTCGGGGGTATTCCATTGCCAGGCGTCGAGCAGGTCGATCTGTTCTTCCAGCCACTCGCTGACGTTGCGGGTGTCGCTCAACTGCGTGACCGCCTCGAGGTGGTAGACCAGCAACCAGCGCTTGAGGTTGTCACGCAGGATGCTGCGTGAGCGCTCGGCGGTTTCAGGCGTACGCAACCAAGGTGCCGGATGGGATACGGGGTAGATGCCCGGTCGAGGGTTGTCGGTGCTTTTCCATTGCGGCTCGGCCCAGTACAACACGCTGCTGAAAGGGCCGAGCAGCAACGGAACTTCCGCCGTCGTCAGGCTGGCCAGGCATCGGGCGATAACGCGGTTGTCCTGGAAGCGGAACAGCGAGCGGTTGCCACCTTCGTCGATCACCATTCGTGCTTGCCAATGCTGGGTCACGGCGTCGAGATCAGCCTTGTCCATGCTGGCGATCCAGCCCCAGTGTCGCTGTGGGTCATCGAGCAGGGCCCTGAAGGCATGGGCGTCAGGGTCATGCAGTTCGCTCAGCCAGGGGCTGATGGCGGAAAACTCGGCGTAGGGGGTGCGTCGGTACAGCTGGACCGAGCGCTGCATCAACTCGGCGCTGTACAAGCTGGTCACCGGGTTGGGCTCCGCGAGGCTGTCGAGTACCAGCACCAGGGTGCGGTTCAAGTGTGCTTGCTGGTCGAGCCAGTCGTTGAGGAGGTCACTCATGCCGTCGCACCCAGGTCGCACTTGCCTTCACGGCAGGCTTCGCAAATCGGGCAGCGAATGTCGCCGGCAGCCCGGGCCTTCTTCGCCAGGGCCATTTGCACGGCCGCGGGGGCGAGCAGGGCGCCGGGCTTGTCCTTGGCGGCGGCCCACGGGATTAGCGGATCAAGGATCTGGATGCCGCTGCCGGCACCCGGTGCGCCGCCGGAATTGACCTTGACCGTGGCGCCGCTGATGGTCACACCACCAGCGTCGACCTTGACGAAACTGCCGCCGGCCTTGGCCGTCAGCTCCATGCCGCCTTCGACGACGACTTTTTCGCCAGCGTGATAGTGGATTTCCTGACCCGCTTCGACGAACTGCGCCGTGCCGATGTTCACGTGCCGGGTCACACCGACGCTCAGGTGATCGCTGGCGCGGGTTTCGGTCTTGCGGTCGGCGTGGGTGATGCGGTGTTCTTCAGCTTTGAATTCACTGAAGGCATTTTTCTCGACCGTGTCGTGACGTTCATTGCCGACGCGGATTTTCTGATCGTGCTCGATGTTTTCATCCCAGTCGCGCTGGGCGTGCAGGTAAATCTGTTCTGCACCTTTCTTGTCTTCGATACGAAACTCGTTGTAGCCCTTGCCGCCCGGTGAGCTGAGGGTCTTGAACAGGCTGCGGGTCTTGTTCGCCGGCAGTTCGTAAGGAACAACGTTTTCCTTGTGGAACAGGCAACCGGTCACCAGTGGCTGGTCGGGGTCGCCTTCAAGGAACGTCACCAGCACTTCCATGCCGATGCGCGGGATAGCGATGCCGCCGTAGGCACTGCCGGCCCAACCGCTGGCCACGCGCAACCAGCAACTGGTTTTGTCATCGGCCTGGCCGTCGCGGTCCCAGTGAAACTGCACCTTGATCCGACCGTACTGATCGCAATGGATCTCTTCGCCCTTGGGGCCGGTGACAACGGCGGTCTGGCTGCCCAGCACTTTGGGCTTCGGGTGTTCTAGGGCCGGTCGGAAATGCGCGTCCCAAGGCGTGGCAAGGAAGCGGTTGCGATAACCCTGGTGAAAGTCATCCTTGTTCTGGGTGACGTCACTGGTGACCAGTTCGCCGAGCACCTGCGGCTGCTTGCCTTCGTGGATGACTTCCAGCAACAGCCACAAGTCGTTCCATTCAGCGCGCGGGTGTTCGCTCAGGGCCAGGAAATGGCCACTGACCAGGGTCGGCTCGTCGCTTTTGCCTTCGGCCAATTGGTAGTCGCTGCGATGGCGTTCCAGGGCGCGGGTCGCCAATTGCTTACCGCGTTCGCGGTCGGTGAAGCGGCCGGGGTAGTCGTAGTCTTCCAGGTCTGGCAGGAACTCGCTTTTGGCCGCACCTTCGGGAAGGATGCGTGGCTTTTCGAAATCGTAATCGCGGCGGCTAACACGACTGGTGCGGGTTTCCAGGCGCAGGTTGAAGCGCTTGATGACCGGTTTTTCCGCCGCCATGCCGGAGTCTTGCTGGTAGGTCACGGGCGCGAGTTTGCGGAACACTGTCTGGTCGTCGCCGAACACCAGAGTGTGGCCGCTGCTGCTGTGCTGGAAGTGGAAGTGAATGCCTTCTTCTTCACACAGGCGCTGGATGAAATGCAGGTCGGACTCGTCGTATTGCACGCAGTAGACGCGTTCGGGGTAAACGGCATTGAGCTGGAAGCTGTACGCGTTGGCCAATATGCCGCGCGCCTCAAGGACCTGGGCGATAATCTTGGGCACCGTCAGGTGCTGGAAAATCTGCTGGTCATGGTTATGACGCAGGTAGTTGAGTTGGGGCGTGAGGCTGATGCTGTAGCGGGTCAGGCTCTTGCCCGAGTCACCTTGGGCGATGCGGTAGACCAGGCCATGGATGACGCCTTTGCCGGTCGCGCCGAACGTCAGGCAGGCCGGTTTGTGCAACAGCTCTTCGAGTTTCAGGTCCGGGCGGGCACTGACCAGTTCGATGTCAAAGCAAAACGGCTGATTAAGGGCTTCGCGACCAATGAAACTGAGAACCTGAAGGTCCGCAGAAATGCCTTCGAGGGTGAGCGTGATATGGGTTGCGTTAGCATCCAGCATGCCTTTAATTCCGTCCTTTGAAAAAGCTGGGCCCGATGGTGCAGGATTAAACCGACAGGTTCAAGGCGCAAATGCCGTATGCACGGGCCTTGGCAGGTATAGGGAAAACCCCTAGAGACGCACGAGAGGCCTTCAAACGGCGGGCTCGGGGCAAACACTGCGCCGCATTCACGGACTGCCCGGCGTACCGACACCGAGAATGGGCAGTCATGTTCAGACTAAAGTCGCCTGTGGCACGTAAAAGCCTTCTGCCATCATTGGCGATCACCCCTGAATGAACCTGTCATCCTGGCGAGCGGTATTCGCCGGATGAGTGCTTTTTGTGTGGGCTGTTTGCCCCACGGTAAAGATTCACTGTTGGAGCTTTTGTTAATGCGTCCCCCGTTTTCCCTCTCCACACCGCGCCTGTCCTTGGCGATCGGTGCCGTTGTTCTGTGCACAAGCGTTGCCGGCCAGGCTCAGGCCAGCGGTTTTATCGAAGACAGCACCGCCAGGATTGAGTCGCGCACGGTGTATTTCAACCGGGATTTTCGTGACGGCCATACCGCCAACGATCAAGGCGCGTCCAAGCGTGAAGAGTCGGCCCAAGGCTTTATTTTCAACCTGCAATCGGGTTACACCGAAGGCACTGTGGGTTTTGGTATTGACGCGTTGGGCATGCTCGGGTTGAAACTCGATTCCAGTGCCGACAGCAGCAACAGTGGCCTGCTGCCGTCCAGCGGCCAGAACCCGCGCGGTTCGAAAGATCAGTACGCCAAGTTGGGCTTGACGGCCAAGGCCCGCGTCTCGCAAAGCGTCTTGAAATACGGTGCGCTGCTGCCGGACTTGCCGTTGCTCAAGTACAACGACGGCCGTTTGCTGCCGACTATGTTCAACGGCGCACTGCTGACGTCCAAAGAGTTCAAGGACCTGACGTTCACGGCCGCTCGCCTGGACAAATACACCGCCCGGGATTCCACTGACTCCCAGGACATCCGCGTGCACTGCAAGAACAAGCGTTACGCCTGCAATGTCACGGCTGAACACTTCGACACGTATGGTCTGGATTACAAGGTCAACGAGCGCCTGACTGCGCAGTACCACTACGCGGAACTGGAAGACATCTACCGTCAGCATTTCATTGGCTTGCTGGGCAACCAGCCGCTGGGTGATGGCGTGTTGAAGGCTGACCTGCGACTGCTTAAAAGTGCTGACAGCGGCGCCGCGCGTGCAGGCTCGATCGACAACCGCGCATTGAGCGGCATGCTCGCTTACGCCATCAGCGGTCACACTTTCAGTGCCGGCTGGCAGCGCATGACCGGCGACAACTCGATGCCGTACCTGGATGGCAGCAATCCGTACCTGGTCAACTACGTGCAGGTCAACGACTTCGCCGCCGCACAGGAACGCTCCTGGCAACTGCGTTACGACTACGATTTCAAGGCCATCGGCCTCAATGGCCTGAGCTTCCTGACCCGATACGTGAACGGCGATCACATCAAAGTGCCGGGCAGCGACCAGGAAGGTCGGGAATGGGAACGTGACAGCGAACTCAAGTACGTGGTGCAGAGTGGCACCTTCAAGGACGTCAGCCTGCGTTTGCGCAACGCGACCTACCGCACCAACTACGAGAAGTTCGCCCGGGACGTGGATGAGACCCGGTTGATCGTGAGTTACAACTTTTCGGTGTTGTGACCGACGAAAACTTCAGGGCTGAGCCGCGCGTTCGGGTCGAGGCTGACACAGCGTGCGCACACGTCAAACAAAGACTCGGGAGATTCACGCGTCAAGGGCTCAGCAGTTCATCAGTTTCGGATGTAGGCGCCTTTTATGCTGCTCCCAATCCAGCAGTAGCGAACAATCTCGGACTCATCGATGAAGTCGGTGTTGATGATACTGCACCGCGTAATCCAGTTGAGGGAGGAGTGGAACCAGTCGTTGATGTGTTTTTTTATGTCAACGGGACCGCCCAGAAAGGTAAAACTCGTTGCCGACAAAGACCACAGACCCGATGCGGAGTGAGCAGCGTCCAGAGTGCGGGATATGTGAGCTTTCAGGTCATCGGCATCGGTGAACGTCTGGCCGCTCCATTTATGCGGGATCTTGTACCCGAAGTAATCTTCGTTGAGGTCCCGTGAGGCAGGCGCTCTCATTATTATTCTTTGCACGGGGCTGATACGTTTCAACTCTGCGATGGACTTGTCTGTGTTGGCCTGCGGTATGACTCGGGAGCCGAGCCGGCGAACAAGGAGTTCGTTGAAGGCCATGTAGTTAAATGGCTTGTCACCGTCACCCAACTGGTGAAAGTCCAGAATGATGAACTCGGTGGAGTGTTGAGCGAGAAAACCCAACGTGGCGTCGATCAGTTCTTCCAGTACCCGGTGAGATTCGTGGCCATTGTGATGGAAGTAGAAAATGTCCTGGTCCCAACCGCGTTTGTAGCCCAGGCGAATATCGAATACCCGTGCGCCATGGGACAGCTGCCAGGAAAAAGAGTCGTTCTGGCAGGTGGTCCAGTTACCGGTGGCCACATCGTAGTTGGGGGCCTTCTTGTCCATGCCACAGTTGTGCGCGCTGGGCCAGATAATGTCGGTGAGTTTCATGGCATCAACATTGAGCACTTCCCCCATCCAACCCTGTTTGTTGATGTGTCCTGTCGTTGTTTGCGTCATGGTGACTCCCTGTTTTTTAACGCCCCTTGTCATCCGTGACGGGGACAGTCGAAAGATTTCGTGATTAACGTATCTGAAAGAGTATTGGCATTCCTCGAATTATCAAGTTGTTGAAATATCTGCATATAGATGGCCAATACATGGCATCGAATATTCTTAACGTCATGGAAGTATGTACGGGGGCTTTGGTGCTTATGAACGCAGGGCTTGATGCTCGGCGACGCGATCAGTGGCTATCGCGCAGTACGTCACGATCTCGCTCTCATCAAAAAAATCGACATTGATAATACTCGCGTACTCAATAAGTCCGCCGCCGGGAAAGAACCAATCGTTAAGTTCTTTTGTCAGTTTGGTTGGACCTTTGAGCACGGTGTAGCTCGTGACGGATAACGACCACGGCCCATAGGCTGGAGGGCGCTTCAGTACATTCCCGATATGCTGGCTGATGTCAGCGGTATTAACGATGGCCTGACCTGCCCACTCATGGCGTATGCCGGCCCAGAAATAACGTTCATCAAGGTCCGGGTGATAAGAGGCGGCAGCGATCACGCGGCGTTGCTTGTTGGCTTTCAGTTGTTGCACGGTCCATCGCTGGTTTTTCCAAGGGATCAGCCTGGGCTCTAATCCTGATAGCAATTGTTGGCTGAAACCTTTGTAGTCGAAGTTGACGTCTCCAGTTCCTTCGAGTTGGTGGAGGTCAAGAATAATGAATTCATCAGGGTTTTCATTCAGAAAAGTATTCACCGCTGAGACAAGTTCATCCAGGGAGCGACCCAGAACGTGTCCATGGAAGGTCCTGAAGCCTGATCGGGTATTGACAAACCTGAGGTCCAAGGCCCTGGCACCGTTTCTCAATTGCCAGAGGAAATCCTGGTTCTGACACAAGACCCAGTTTGAAATTACGGAGTCGTAGAGAGGTTGGGAAAGCCCCCAGTCCATCCCTGAATTATGAGCGCCTGGCCAGATGATTTGATCTATGGTCAATGTGTTGATGCCGGGGGAAGAACTCATCCAGTTACGGGTGGCGCGATAATTAGTATTAGTCATGCTTATCAAAGTCCAGATTATAAATGGGTGGTGGAAACACTCGCCTACAGTACGGCGAGTGTCAGGTATTTATAATAAGAAACAGTGAGCTGGGCAATGGGTGGACATGCCGAGAAAGAGTTATTCTCGGTGCCGTGAAGTTGGTGCGTTGTTTTTGTGCTGTTAAGGGTGTCTCGGCGTTAGCGGTTTTTCGCTTCAATCCACTGTGCCATGTATTGAGTGCTTTTATGGTGGTGGTGACGCAACATACTTCCCGTAAAATTATCGCGCCGTAGTTGTTTCATGTTCAGACGGCAACTATTGATTCTGTCCACCAGTGCAGGACCATGAATGTTTCTCTGGTAATGGGTGGTCAGTAATTGTGTACCGGCGTGTTGAGCCTGCTCCCAGCGGGTCTTGTCTGAGTAAAGTTCAACAGCGGCGTGTGCCATGGCGCTGGCCGACGTGGCTATCGCCCCCGCCCAAGGCAGGCCGCCGTGCATGCCTTCGGCCCCCACTGGCGTGGTTACGTTTGGTGTTCCACAGAGCATTGCGTCGAAGAGTTTGCCTTTGATGCCCGCGCCAAAACGCAGGGGGGCCAGGCAGACCCGTGCGCCCGACATCACTTGCAGCGCGTCTTCGGCCCAGTTCATGACATGAAAGCCTTGCGCCGCGTTGTGCAGGGCGGTGGCCTTGGGCGGCGTATACGCGCCGTAAATGTGCAGTTGCGCCCCAGGAAGTTGCTGGCGAATCAGCGGCCAGACCGTGGTTTTCATCCAGAGCACGGCATCCCAGTTCGGCGCATGGCGAAAGTTGCCGATACTGAGAAAGTGTGCACGCGCCTCAAACGGCACGAACTGCTCTGGCACGGCATCGAGCATCAGCGGGCACCAGTGCAGCAGGGCGCGTGGCAGTTTGAATTGCTCAACCAGCAACTCTATTTCCACCTCGGAGATCATCAGGTTCAGGTCGCAACGATAGAGCGCGGCGATCTCCCGCTTGGCCAGATCCGTTTCGGCCATGTGCTCGAATTCTTCACGCAATGCCGGGGCAAAGAGTGTGCTGAAATCATCCGGGTCATCGTTGGTTTTCAAGTGATCCTTGAGCCGCTGATGGCGGGCATGCCGCAGGCTTTGCAGGTCGGAGGTTTCCAGTACCCGCAGGGCATCAGGGCAGTGTTTCTCCACGCGCCAGCCAAATTGCTCTTCCATCATGAACTGATCGAACAGCACGATATCGGGGGCAAGTTCACTGATGAATGTATCGAAACTGCTGTTGTTGAGTTCGATGGCGCACTCACGAATGCCCATGGAAACCAGGTCAGCCTTGTGTTCGCCGATACCGGCCGGGCTGCTGAACGTGATGTCCCAGCCTTGCTGCAAAAAGGTCTCGAGAATCTGCATGACATGCCCGCTGGCGGCAGAAGAGCACGGCTCGGGCCAGACGTAACCAATGACCAGGACTTTGGTTGCAGGCTGACTCATAAAACGGTTCCTTGGAGGCGGGCGCACGAAAAGGGCGCAATTAAACCACAGAGACGAGGCTGTCTGCCGGCTGGAGGCCTTATTGGCTGGAAGTTTGCGCGGTCTTGCGTTAGCGTCTGGGCGCTGATTCAAGGACTAATGGAATGACTGAACCCACCACCCTCCAGGTAAAAGTAGCTTCGCAGATTCTTGCGGCAATTCAGTCCGGCGAACTGGCGCCCGGCAGTCACCTCAAGGAGGTGGAGCTGGCCGAGCGCTTCGGCGTCTCCCGTTCGCCGGTTCGGGGGGCGTTGGTCTATCTGGCGACCAAAGAACTGGTAGGCCGATTGCCCCATCAGGGCTTTTGCGTGCTGGAGTCGCCGCTCAGCGTCGGTCTGGACAAAGTCAGCCTGCCGGTAGGTGAAGATGAAGCACTGTATCAGCGCTTGATTGACGATCGTTTGGCGCAGGCCTGGCCTGATCACGTTATGGAAAGTGACCTGCTAAGGCGTTACGGGGCCAGTAAGGCCGTGTTGCGTCGCTGCTTGCTGCGTTTGTCCGATGAGGGCGTGATGCAGCGCAAGCATGGGCATGGCTGGATGTTCCTGCCCACCTTGAGCTCAGCCGAAAAGCGCTTTGAGAGTTATCGTTTTCGCATGTTGCTGGAGCCGGCCGGGTTGCTGGAGCCGACCTTCAAACTACCCCGTGAGCAGTTGCAGCGTTGTCGCGAAAAGCAGCAGGCATTACTTGAAGGCGCTCCCGACAGCTTGAGTTTTTTCGAAGCCAATGCGCAATTTCATGAGTTGCTGGCGCTGGCGTCCGGCAATTCGTTCATCTTGCAGGCGGTACAGCAACAGAATCGCCTGCGGCGCCTGACCGAGTTTCACACGGTGTCGAATCCGGAACGGGTCAAAACGTCGTGTCGCGAACACTTGCAGATCATCGAAGCACTGGAGCAGGGCGACCGGGAGTGGGCGTCGAACTTGCTTTATCAGCACCTGAAGCTGGCGGGTACCCTTAATGAAGTGCGCAAGAAAGGCTGATTCAGGCCTGTGCGAGGCCCAGCATGCCGCGAACCTTGTCGCGCAGTTGATCAATAGAGAACGGTTTGCCGATCACCGACATCCCTTCAGGCACCTCGATATTGTCGGCATAGCCGCTGGCAAACAGGATCGGCAGGGTTGGGCGAGCTTGACGCGCCTGGTCGGCGAGGTCCCGACCGGTCATGTCAGGTAGGCCGTAATCGGTCATCAGCAGGTCGATGGGGTGTTCACTGTTGATGATGACCTGCGCCGCTTCACCGCAATTGGCCTCCAGCACCTTGAATGCCAGTTCCTCCAGGACATCGACGATCAGCATTCGCACGATGTCATCATCTTCGACGACCAGGAGGGTGGGGACGGTGGCAGGCATAGAGGAGGCTCTCGAAGAATAGAAGTGGAGGACGCAGGTCGATCGAAAATACCGGCCTCTTGCATGAGTAAGCGGCGACTCATGACAAGTTCCGGCGCTTGTACAAAAAAGAATAGCTGTACAAGTCGACAAGAGTACCCACTCTGCTTGTCTTGGGGCAGAGGAATGTAGGATTTCGCTCCTGTCCTTGTCAGAAAAATGGATCCCAATTGCGCTTTTGGGGCAAACTCCTTTGAATTCAACAGTCCGTCAGGGCCTCCAAATGACCGCTACGTCTTCGGTTGATGAACAGAGTTTTCGCAAGCTACTGAGTCGCAACATAAGTCTGCCGCTGGGCATGGGGGTGCTCAGCGCGGTGTTCTTTGTGTCCTTGATTACCTACCTGCTGTCGGTGATCCAGTGGGTCGAGCACACTGATCGAGTGATCAATAACGCTAATGAAGCGATGAAGCTCAGTGTCGACCTGGAAACCGGTATGCGCGGGTTTCTGTTGGCCGGGGACGAGCATTTTCTGGACCCCTACGAAACGGCCAAGCCGAGAATCATCGTTGCACTCAAGACCCTGCAGGAGCTGACTGCCGATAACCCGCCTCAGCTCGATCGCCTGCGACGTGTGGAGGCTTTGCAGGTCGAGTGGAACAACTACGCGCAAACCATAATCGAGTTGCAGCGCAACAACGGTGATTACCGTGCTGCGGTCAAGGCGGGGCGCGGTAAACGCCTGACGGATGAAATCCGTAAACAGTACGACGATGTGATCGACATGGAGCAGCAGTTGCGCACCACGCGCAGCGAAGAGGCGCGCCGCACGACGATCTGGAGCATCACCCTGTATGTCCTGTTTGTGGTGGCCATCAGTGGGTTGTTGGCCTTTATGGGCCGACGGGATTTGCTCAGCCTTTCCAAAACTTACGGCGCCAACCTGGCAGAACAACACAAGAGTGCCCAGCGTCTGGAGCAACAAGCCTGGTTGCGCAACGGCCAGACTGAACTGGCGGAGCAGGTGTTGGGGCAACTGACGTTGAACCTGCTGGGGCGCAATATCCTGCAGTTCTGCGCGCAGTATCTGGGCACTGTTGTCGCTGCAATGTATGTGCGTGAAGAGCACGGCGGTCTTAAGCGCGTTGCCTCGTACGGGTTTTCCCGTGAGCAGGAAGCGCAGGACCAGGCGATTTACAGCGGCGAAGGGATTGTCGGCCAGGCTGCCCAGCAGGATCGGCTGATACGCCTGGACGATGTGCCGGCCGACTACTTCAAGGTCAGTTCAGGGCTGGGTGAAGGCGCACCGCGCAGCGTGCTGGTGGTGCCGACCAGCGACGATGACCGGGTCAACGGCGTCATCGAGCTGGGTTTCCTGCGGGCCCTGACCGAACGGGACATCGAATTGTTCGAGCTGATTGCCGGCAACATCGGCATCTCCATCGAAGCGGCGCGTTATCGTCAGCGTTTGCAGGAAGTGCTGGCCGAGACCCAGCAGCTCAATGAAGAGTTGCAAGTGCAGCAAGAAGAACTGAAAACCGCTAACGAGGAACTGGAAGAGCAGTCGCGGATTCTCAAGGAGTCACAGGCGCACTTGGAAATTCAGCAAGTGGAACTTGAGCAGACCAACGAGCAATTGGCCGAGCAAGCACAAGCACTGGCTGAGCAGCGCGATGCCATGGATGAGAAGAATGGCGAGTTGAATCTGGCGCAAGTGCAGCTCGAAGAACGGGCAGATGAATTGCAGCGATCGAGCAAGTACAAGTCTGAGTTCCTCGCCAACATGTCCCATGAGTTGCGCACGCCACTGAACAGTTCGTTGATCCTGGCCAAGCTCCTGGCAGAAAACCCGCAAGACAACCTCAGCGCCGAACAGGTCCAGTTCGCCGAGTCGATTTATTCGGCCGGTAATGACTTGCTCAACCTGATCAATGACATCCTTGATATCTCCAAGGTCGAAGCCGGCAAGCTGGACATGCGCCCGGAAAACACCCGTGTCGCGCGGCTGGTTGACGGTTTGCGCACGATGTTCGAGCCCCTGGCTGCCGACAAACGCCTGGTGTTCACAACACACCTTGATGCGGATGCGCCGTTGATGCTGTTCACCGACCGCCAGCGTCTGGAGCAGGTCCTGAAAAACCTGTTGTCCAATGCCGTGAAGTTCACGGAGAAGGGCGCGGTCAGTCTGACGGTGTCCCGCCTGCCGGGGCAGGGTATTGCTTTTGAAGTGCGCGATTCCGGAATCGGCATTGCAGCCGAGCAGCAAGAGAGCATTTTCGAGGCGTTCCGTCAGGCCGATGGCACCACCAACCGACGTTACGGCGGCACAGGGCTGGGGTTGTCGATCTCGCGGGATCTGGCGGCGCTGCTTGGCGGTTCCATCAGTGTCACCAGCCAAACGGGTGAGGGCAGTGTTTTCACGTTGGTACTGCCGCAGCAGTACGTTGAACCGGGTGACGAGCCGACAGAACCCCTGCGAATCGCCCCGGGCGCCGCCAAGCCTGTCGCCGCTGCACAGACCCCGGCGCCGGTGATTGCCGATGTGGCTATCCCGCGTTTTGCTGACGACCGTGAGAAGGCGCCGTTTGCCTCCCGTTGCATCCTGGTGGTGGAGGACGAGGAAGGTTTTGCGCGGATCCTCTTCGACCTGGCCCATGAACTGGGCTACCAATGCCTGGTCGCTCACGGTGCCGACGAAGGCTACGACCTGGCCAGGCAATTCATTCCGGATGCAATCCTGCTGGACATGCGCTTGCCGGACCATTCAGGGCTCACGGTGCTCCAGCGGCTGAAAGAACACGCCGAGACCCGCCACATCCCGGTTCACGTGATCTCTGTTGAAGACCGTGTTGAAGCCGCCATGCACATGGGCGCCATCGGTTACGCGGTCAAGCCGACCACTCGCGAAGAGCTCAAGGACGTGTTCGCACGCCTGGAAGCCAAACTCACCCAGAAGGTCAAACGGGTGCTGCTGGTTGAAGACGATGACTTGCAGCGCGACAGCATTGCCCGGCTGATCGGCGACGATGACATTGAAATCACGGCTGTCGGCCTGGCCCAGGAGGCCCTGGAGCTGCTGCGCACTCACATTTACGACTGCATGATTATCGATTTGAAGCTGCCGGACATGCTCGGCAACGATCTGCTCAAGCGGATGTCGACCGAGGATATTTGCTCGTTCCCGCCGGTTATCGTCTATACCGGACGCAACCTGACCCGTGACGAAGAGTCGGACCTGCGCAAGTATTCACGCTCGATCATCATCAAGGGCGCACGCTCGCCAGAGCGGCTATTGGATGAAGTGACACTGTTTTTGCACAAAGTCGAATCCCGGTTGTCCCAGGAACGGCAGAAGATGCTCAAGACCGCCCGCAGTCGCGACAAGGTCTTCGAGGGGCGCAAAGTGCTGTTGGTGGACGACGATGTACGCAACATCTTTGCCCTGACCAGTGCGCTTGAGCATAAGGGCGCGGTGGTGGTGATCGGCCGTAATGGTCGTGAAGCGATCGAGAAACTCAATGAAGTGGAGGACATCGACCTGGTGCTGATGGACGTTATGATGCCGGAGATGGACGGTTTCGAAGCCACCCTCGAGATCCGCAAGGACCCGCGCTGGCGCAAGCTGCCGATCATCGCCGTGACCGCCAAGGCCATGAAGGACGATCAGGAGCGCTGCTTGCAGGCAGGTTCCAACGACTACCTGGCCAAGCCCATCGACCTGGATCGCCTGTTTTCGCTTATTCGTGTGTGGTTGCCGAAGATGGAAAGAATTTAGTGGAGCGAAATACGGATATCGAACTGCGGTTGTTGATCGAAGCCATTTATCTCAAGTACAGCTACGATTTTCGTGATTACTCCGACGCGTCGATCAAGCGCCGGGTCAATCATGCGTTGCGTCAGTTCGAATGCAGGACCATTTCCGCGCTTCAGGAGCGGGTGCTGCATGACCCGACCGCGTTCATGCAACTGTTGCAGTTGCTGACGATTCCGGTCAGCGAGATGTTCCGCGACCCGTCGCATTTTCTGGCGATCCGCCAGGAAGTGGTGCCGCTGCTCAAGACCTACCCGTCGCTGAAGATCTGGATTGCCGGTTGCAGCACCGGGGAGGAGGTCTACTCCATGGCGATCCTGCTGCGTGAAGAAGGGTTGCTGGAGCGCACGATCATCTATGCCACCGACATCAATCCGCACTCACTGGAAAAGGCCAAGCAGGGGATTTTCTCCCTGGAGAACATTCGCGCCTACACCCACAATTATCAGCAGGCGGGGGGGCAGCGTTCGTTTGCCGATTACTACACGGCAGCCTACGACTATGCGATTTTCGACAAGACCCTGTGTGAGAACGTGACCTTCGCCGACCACAGCCTGGCGACGGATAGCGTGTTCTCTGAAACTCAGTTAATTTCATGCCGTAACGTACTGATTTACTTCAATAAAAAACTACAGGATCGTGCGTTTGGACTGTTTCACGAATCGCTGTGTCATCGAGGGTTTCTGGTGCTGGGCAGTAAGGAAACCCTGGATTTCTCCGGTTACGGCAAGCAGTTCGACCCCTTGGTAAAAACTGAAAGGATCTACCGTAAATCATGAGCGGTGCAGGACCCGATGCAAGCGCATGTCTCGACGATGCCGGACGCCGCACTGGCCTTGCATCGGCCCGATCACATTCTCCCTTTGCGCGGCATAGGCCGCCTGCTCGTCGAGTTGGAACACATCGCATGCTAAGTACTGTCCAGGCCAAATTGCTGATTGTCGACGACCTGCCGGAGAATCTGCTGGCCCTCGAGGCACTGATCAAGCGCGAAGACCGCATGGTCTTCAAAGCGCTGTCGGCGGACGAAGCCTTGTCGTTGTTGTTGCAACATGAGTTCGCCATGGCCATTCTCGACGTGCAGATGCCAGGTATGAACGGTTTCGAGCTGGCCGAGCTGATGCGTGGTACCGAAAAAACCAAGAACATTCCCATCGTTTTTGTCAGTGCCGCCGGGCGTGAGCTGAACTACGCCTTCAAGGGCTACGAAAGCGGTGCCGTGGACTTCCTGCACAAACCGCTGGATATCCACGCGGTGAAAAGCAAGGTCAATGTCTTCGTCGACCTGTACCGCCAGAGCAAGGCCATGAAGCTTCAGGTCGAAGCCCTGGAGCAAAGCCGTCGCGAGCAGGAACTCCTGCTTGAGAAGTTACAGGCTACCCAGAATGAACTTGAGCAGGCCGTGCGCATGCGCGACGACTTCATGTCGATCGTCGCCCATGAGGTGCGCACGCCGTTGAACGGGCTGATACTGGAAACCCAACTGCGCAAGATGCACCTGGCCCGTGACAATACCCAGGCGTTCACGATGGACAAAATGCACGCGATGGTCGACCGCGACGAGCGGCAGATCAAGAGCCTGATCCGCCTCATCGAAGACATGCTCGATGTCTCGCGGATCCGCACCGGCAAGTTGTCGATTCGTACCAGCCGCTTCGATCTGGCGCAGTTGGTGGGCAACGTGTTGCAGAATTTCGCGCCGCAGGTGGAAGCCGCCGAGTCTTTGATGACCTTTACGGCGTTGCAACCGGTAGAGGGCAACTGGGATGAATTCCGGATTGAACAGGTGGTGTCCAACCTGCTGACCAACGCCCTGCGTTATGGCGGCAAAAAATCGATTCAGGTAACCGTGTATACCCAGGACGATGAGGCGCGTGTCGAGGTGCGTGACCATGGCATTGGCATCAGTGAAGAGAACCAGAAGCGGATTTTCCAGCAGTTCGAACGTGTTTCGGACAAAACCGCGGCGGCCGGGCTGGGCCTCGGGTTGTTCATCTCCGAGCAGATTGTCACTGCTCATGGAGGCTCCATCAGCGTTCAAAGCCGTATCAACGAAGGGGCCTTGTTTCGCGTTTGCCTGCCCCTGTAGGAAAACAATTCGAATCGAGGCAACCTCTGCGTGACCGCAGGGTCGTATCAGCAGCTATTGACCGAACAAAGGCTTCCCATGAGTGAAGATGCACAAGACGTCGTATTGATCGTCGAAGATGACCCCTCGATTCTGATGGTGCTGGCCGCCTACCTGTCGGGCGAGGGTTACCGCGTACTGCAGGCCGAAGACGGCGAGCAGGCGTTTGAGATTCTGGCCAGCAAACCGCACCTGGACATGATGATCACTGACTATCGCCTGCCGGGCGGCATCTCTGGTGTGCAGATCGCGGAGCCTGCGGTGAAACTGCGCCCTGAGCTGAAGGTGATTTTCATCAGTGGCTACCCGGCGGAAATTCGCGAGTCCGGCAGCCCGATTGCACACAAGGCGCCGATACTGGCCAAGCCGTTTGACCTGGACGAATTACAGGTGCTGATGCAGAAAATGTTGTCCTGAATGAACAACCCGACCACTTGCCCTTTGCGGGCGAGTGATCGACTACAAGCCTTGTTGCAACGACGGATCATCCGGGTTCATCTGTTCAAGTTGAGCCAGTAGAATCTGCACATTCTGCAACTGCCCGGACTCTTTCCAGTAACTGATCAACAGTACGCGCGCCTTGCGGTCGGCCGGGTGGCGCTGAACGATTTCCTGCAACTGCTTTTGCGCCGCTTCAAGTTCCTGCTCGCTGTGCAAGGTGGTGGCGAGGTCGTAGCGGTAATCCTTGTTGTCCGGCTCCAGCTCCACGGCTTTGGACAGCCCCAACAGGGCAAATTCGCTTTGCCCATGGTGCAGCAGCCACATGCCTAGGGCGTGTTGCAGGTACGCCGAGTCCGGTTGCGCTTGCAACTGCTTGGCCAGCAACTGGCGGGCCGCATCGCTTTGCCCTTGCTTGTCGAGCACTTCGATTTGAATCACCAGGGCCCGCAGGTTGCCGGGGTCCAGGCGCAGGCTCTGTTCCAGTGCCTGTTGGGCCTCTTTCAACTGGGCGTTATGCAAGTGCAGGCGCGCCAGTTGGTACTGGGTTTCGGCCGTCTCGGGTTGTGACTTGAGGGCTTGCTGGTATTGGTCGATGACTTGCTGCAAAGGGCCGAAGTACAACCCCAGATCATCGGGCGACAGCCCCAGCAGCGCATCGGCGGCGGAAAACCGGACCGCTTGCTCGCGATCTTCCAGCAGCGGTCCCAGCAGCAGGCTGCGTTGCCCGCCAGGCACCAGCCCCGAGACACTTTTGATCGCGGCCTGACGCACGGCCACTGAGGGGTGACTCAGGTCGGCGTCGGCCAGTTTCAGTGCTTGTGGGCTGGGGTAATTCGGTAATTCGGCATGCAGCTTGATGCGGCGGGCATCCGGCAGGTCCGGGCGCGCCATCTGCTGATAAAGCATTCGCGCCGCCCCCGGCTGACCGTTGCGCGCTTGTTGCAAGGCTTCGCTGTAGCCGTGCCGAACGGCCGACGGCAGCGACGGCGTGGTGCTGCGCAGGAAAAACCAGGCGATCGCCACGAGCAACAGGGCGAACAGGCTGATAAGCAGATAGTAGCGGGGCTTGGACATGCAGGAATCCGGAAGCTGACGGGTTACGCAAAGGCGTCAGCTTCGGTCAGCCAGGGCCGTGAGTCAAACCCTGACTCAACTGAGCACGTACTCCACCGGTGCCAGTGGCGGCGGCAGCTCGGTCTGGCCCAACGCGGCCAGCACTTCACGCTCCAGGGTGCGGACTATTGCGCTGCACGGCAAATCGTTCTCATCGAAACCGAAAGGGTCTTCGAGGTCGTCTCCGATTTCGTCGAGGCCGAAAAACGTGTAACTGACAATGGCCGTAAAGATTGGCGTCAACCAGCCCAGCGGCTCGGCCATGGCAAACGGCAGCAAGATGCAAAACAGGTAAATCGTGCGGTGCAGCAGCAAGGTGTAAGGGTAGGGCAGCGGCGTACTCTTGATGCGCTCGCAGGCCGCTTGGACCTGGCTGAGGCTCACCAGTCGGGTTTCCAGTTGGGTGTAACGCCATTCACTGATGCGCCCACTTTCAGCGAGTGAGGAGCAGCGCGCACCAATGCCCTGCAAGACGCTGTCAGTGATGTTCGGGTGGCGCTCGTCAATCAACTCGCTCACCCAGGGTTGGGCAGCAGCGGCCTCGTCTTCAACCCGCAGGCGGGCGATCAGGCCATGGGCAAAGCCGCAGAGCTCACGCAGCAGCGGCGCACGTTCGGCCGAATCCTTGATGATCAGGGTTTCACGGATCAACGACCGTACTTCGATAATCAACTGGCCCATCTGCTTGCGACCTTCCCACCAACGGTCATAGCAGGCGTTGTTGCGAAAACTCATGAAGATCGACAGCGACAGCCCCAGCAACGTGAAAGGCGTGGCGTTGACCTTGGAGAAATACGCCGGGTGCAGGGTTTCCACCAGCACGATGACCGACGCCAGCAATGTCACCAACAGACTGCGCAACGCAATACGTTTGGCAATTGAGCCCTTGAGGGAAAACAGAATGCCGATCAGGTTCGGCTTGGGACGGACAATCATGGGCAGATCTACGGCTGAGGCGCTTTTCGCGGCGGATCAAGAGTAGAAGCACCCGCCTAAGCTGTCCAATCGCTATGGCTGACGGGGTGATCGAGCCTGTCTATGAATACGGGCATGATCATCGAGCGCTGCTTGGCCGATTGCGTCTTCAAGGACGACTCCCAGCGCTTGGGCAATCAGGTGCTGTTTTCTACCGCTGATCAGTCCCGAGCCGGTCTGCACGACGCACAAGCAAAAAAAAGCCCCGCGACCGAATGAGGCGCGGGGCAAAGAATTGGTTGGTTGCGGCCAACCAAAGGAGCACTTGAAACGGTTACTTGCTGGCGACGGTCTCCGGTTGCCAGCCACCACCCAACGCTTTGTAGATGGCGACGATGCCGCGGTACAGGTCGACTTCGGCCTGTGCCTGGGAATCTTCGGCCGCCAGCCGTTCACGCTGTGCGTCGAGCAGCACGAGGAAGTCCACGGTGCCTTCGCGGTAGCGGATTTGTGCAAGATCGGCCGCAGCGCGGCTCGACTCGCTTTGGCGGATCAACGAAATCAACCGCTGCTGACGTTTGCCGTAATCGCTGAACGCGTTTTCCGACTCTTCCAGTGCCAGCAACACTTGCTGCTCATAGGTTGCCAGTGCGCCCTCGGCGTTAGCATCGGCGCCGCGCAAACGAGCCCGTACGCTGCCCAGATCGAAGGCTGCCCAGGTGATACTCGGGCCCAGCGCCCAGGCATTGGCAGCCGATGAACCGATCTGCGAACCACGCCCGGCGGTGAAACCGAGGAAACCGCTCAGGCTGACCCGTGGGAACAAGTCGGCCTTGGCCACGCCGATTCGCGCCGTGGCGGCGGCCAGTTTGCGTTCGGCACTGAGGATGTCCGGACGGCGTTGCAGCAGTTCACCCGGATCACCAATCGGCAGTGCCTTGGCAATTGCCGGCAGGCTGGCGGGACGCAGGTCGACGGTCAGTTTGTCCGGGCGTTCGCCCAGCAGCGTGGCGATGCGATTGCGCTGGCGGTTCTGCTCGGCCTGCAACTGCGGCACGCTGGCCTCGACAGAGGCGAGGCGGGCGTCGGCGCGCACCACGTCGAGCTGATCGCCGACGCCGGCATCGCGCAGGCTGACGGTGATCTTGCTCGACTCTTGCTGGTTCTCAAGGTTGGCCAAGGCAATTTTTTCCCGCAGCTGTGCGCCGCGCAATTGACCGTAGGCATCCACCAGTTCGGCAATCAGGGTGACTTGCAACTGATACAAATCGGCCTCGGCCGATTGCTGATCGGCATCGCTCGCTTCCAGATTGCGCTGGATGCGCCCGAACAAGTCCAGCTCCCAGGCCATGTCCAGGCCCAGGTCATAACGCTCACTGTTGACCCGTTTGGTGGTCTGGCCCGGAATCTGGCCCTTGGCCAAATTGCTGCTGGCACGGCTGGTGATGGTCGGCATGGCGTCGTTGCTGGCATCGTCGCGGATCGCCCGCGACGCTTTGAGCCGGGCGAATGCCACGCGCAATTCACGGTTGCCCTGCAAGGACTGGGTCACCAATTGGTTGAGGATCGGGTCCTCGAATTGCTGCCACCAGATCCCTTCGAAGCGTGCACGGTCAAAGTTCTTCTGACCGTTTGCGCCATCGGTGGCGGCCGTGATGTTGGCCGCCGCAGTCAGAGGGGTTTGGTAGTCCGGGCCGACGGCACAGGCACTCAGGGCCAATGCCAGCAAGCTCGGTAGGAAGGCTTTCAGACTCATTGTTGCGCCTCCAGTTTCAGGGCCTTGGCCGCTTTGCGCGCTTCGCCGCGCTCCACATAGCGGCGGATCAATACGTAGAACACCGGCGTCAGCAACAGACCGAAGAAGGTCACCCCCAACATCCCGGAGAACACCGCCACACCCATGGCATGACGCATTTCCGCACCGGCACCGCTGGAGAAGACCAGGGGCACCACGCCCATGATGAAGGCGAAGGAGGTCATCAGGATCGGCCGCAGACGCAGGCGGCAGGCTTCGAGCACTGCGGCGAGCGGGTCCAGGCCTTCTTCCTGTTTGTCCTTGGCGAACTCGACGATCAGGATCGCGTTCTTGCACGCTAGGCCAACCAGTACGATCAAGCCGATCTGGGTGAAGATGTTGTTGTCACCGCCCGAGGCAATCACCCCGACGATGGCCGACAGCAAGGTCATTGGTACGATCAGGATCACCGCCAGTGGCAGGCTCCAGCTTTCGTATTGAGCCGCCAGCACCAGGAACGCCAGCAGCACGCAGAGCGGGAACACGAACAGCGCGGTGTTGCCGGAAAGGATCTGCTGGTACGTCAGCTCGGTCCATTCGTAGGTCATGCCGTTGGGCAGTTCTTCCTTGAGCAGTTTCTCGATGGCCGCCTCCGCCTGGCCGGAGCTGTAGCCAGGGGCTGCCGCACCGTTGATTTCAGCGGTCACGAAACCGTTGTAGTGCATCACGCGGTCCGGGCCTGCGGTGTCGCTGACCTTGATGAAGGTCGCCAGCGGGATCATCTCGCCTTTGTTGTTGCGCACTTTCAACTGACCGATCTGCTCAGGCTCCAGGCGGAACTGTTGCTCGGCCTGAACGTTGACCTGATAGGTGCGGCCAAAGCGGTTGAAGTCGTTGGCATACAACGAGCCCAGGTAGATTTGCAGGGTGTCGAAGATGTCGGTGATCGCCACGCCGTGGGTCTTGGCTTTCTCGCGGTCGATGGCGGCATCGACTTGAGGCACGTTGACCTGATAACTGGTGAACAACCCGGCCAGCTCCGGCACGCTGCGGCTTTTGGCGATGACGTTTTGCACTTCTTTGTACAGCTCGTCATAGCCCAGGCCACTGCGGTCCTCGACTTGCAGGCGGAAGCCGCCAATCGTGCCCAGGCCCTGTACCGGCGGCGGCGGGAAGATCGCCATGTAGGCTTCCTGGATGTCGGCATATTTGCCGTTCAAGGCACCGGCAATCGCACCGGCCGACATGCTTGGGTCTTTACGCTCGTCAAACGGTTTCAAGGTCACGAAGACGATGCCGTTGTTCGGGCTGTTGGTGAAACCATTGATCGACAGGCCAGGGAAGGCCACGGCGCTTTCCACGCCTGGCTGTTTCAGGGCCAGGTCGGACATGCGCTTGATCACGTCTTCGGTGCGGTCCAGGCTCGCGGCATCCGGCAACTGGGCGAAGGCCACCAGGTACTGCTTGTCCTGCGGCGGTACGAAACCGGTCGGGGTGTGGGCGAAGCCGAAGTAAGTCAGCACCATCAGGCCGGCGTACAGGAACAGGGCGATGCCGCTGCCGCGAATCACGCGTTTCACGGTGCCGACGTAGCCGTGGCTGGCCTTGACGAAGAAACGGTTGAACGGACGGAACAACCAGCCGCCGAACAGCGTGTCGAGGACCTTCGAGAAACGGTCCTTCGGCGCATCGTGAGGCTTGAGCAACACGGCGGCCAGGGCTGGCGACAACGTCAGCGAGTTGAAGGCCGAAATCACCGTCGAAATCGCAATGGTCAGGGCGAACTGCTTGTAGAACTGCCCGGTCAAGCCGCTGATGAAGGCTGCGGGAATGAACACGGCGCAGAGCACCAGTGCCGTGGCGATGATCGGCCCGGTCACTTCACGCATGGCACGCTTGGTCGCATCCACCGGGTTCAGGCCCAGCTCGATATTACGCTCGACGTTCTCTACCACCACGATCGCATCGTCGACCACGATCCCGATGGCCAGCACCAGGCCGAACAGCGACAGGGCGTTGAGCGAGAAGCCGAACAGATGCATCACGGCGAACGTACCGATCAGCGACACCGGCACCGCCACCAACGGAATGATCGAGGCACGCCAGGTTTGCAGGAACAGGATCACCACCAGCACCACGAGGATCAGCGCTTCAAACAGCGTATGAACCACCGCTTCGATGGAGCCGCGAACGAAGATGGTCGGGTCATAGACGATGCTGAAGTCCATGCCTTCCGGGAAGCTCTGTTTCAGTTCGGCCATTTTCGCCCGGACTTCGTTGGAGATCTCGATAGCATTGGAGCCCGGACGCTGGAAGATCGGAATCGCCACGGCCGGTTGGTTGTTCAGCAACGAGCGCAGGGCGTATTGGCTGGAACCCAGCTCGACCCGTGCGATGTCTTTGAGGCGAGTGATTTCACCGTTGTCGCCGGAGCGAATGATGATGTTTTCGAACTCTTCCTCAGTGACCAGGCGCCCCTGAGTGTTGACCGACAACTGGAAACTGGTGGCATTCGGCGCCGGTGGCGCACCCAAGGCACCGGCAGCGACCTGGCGGTTCTGCTCGCGGATGGCGTTGACCACGTCGGTGGCGGTCAGGTTGCGTGAAGCGGTTTTGTTCGGGTCGAGCCAGACCCGCAGCGAGTAGTCGCCCATACCGAACAGTTGCACGTCGCCGACACCGCCCAGCCGCGCCAACTCATCCTTGATGTTGAGCAAGGCGTAGTTGGACAGGTAGAGCATGTCGTAGCGTTTGTCCGGCGAGGTCAAGTGCACAACCATGGTCAGGTCGGGCGAGGCCTTGTCCACCGTAATACCGATGCGCGTCACTTCTTCCGGCAGCTTCGGCTGGGTCCGGGTCACGCGGTTCTGTACCTGTACCTGTGCGTTGTCCAGGTCTGTGCCCAGGGCAAAGGTGATGGTCAGGGTGATCTTGCCGTCAGCGGTGGACTGCGAGGACATGTACAGCATGTTCTCGACGCCGGTGATGGCCTGCTCCAGTGGAGCGGCCACGGTTTCACCGATGACTTTGGGGTTGGCCCCCGGGAAGTTGGCGCGCACGACCACGGTCGGCGGAACCACTTCCGGGTATTCACTGATCGGCAATTGGAACAGCGAGATGGCGCCGGCGATCAGGATCAGCAGCGAGAGCACTGCGGCAAAGATCGGCCGTGATATGAAGAATTGGGAAAAATTCATCGGAGTTGTCGTCCCTTAACCGCGTGGAGTCGCAGCGGCGAGTTTCACAGCCGTACCCGGCGCAACCTTGGCGGGTGCGATCTGAGGCAGGTTGCTGGCTTCAAGCGCTTGTCGTTGTTGCGCCAGGGCCGCAAGGGTTTCCTTGCTGGCCATCGGAATCACTTCAGGCGCGACCGGTGAGCCCGGACGAACCCGCTGCAAGCCCTTGACGATGATGGTGTCGTCCTTGTTCAGGCCACTGCGCACGATGCGCAGGCCTTCGATTTTCGGACCCAGTTCAACGGCGCGGTAAGCCGATTTGTTGTCGGCGTCCATCACCAGCACAAACTTCTTGCCCAGGTCGGTGCCGACGGCTTCGTCGTTGATCAGCACGGCGGAGTAGGTGCCGCTGCCGACCAGTTTCAGGCGCGCATAGAGGCCTGGGGTGTAGTTGCCGTCGCTGTTGTCGAACACCGCACGACCACGAATGGTGCCGGTTTTCGGGTTGACCTGGTTGTCGACGAAGTTCATCTGGCCCAGGTGCGGGTTGCCGTCTTCATTGGACAGGCCAAGGTAAACCGGGGTGGTTTGACCGCGCTGACCCTGGCGGGCGAGTTGGGTGTACTTGAGGAACACACGCTCATCGGCGTCGAAGTAGGCGTAGACCTTGTCGGTGGACACCACACTGGTCAGGGCCGTGGTGTCGGCGGTCACCAGGTTGCCGGCGGTGATTTCGGCACGGCTGACACGGCCGCTGATGGGCGATGTGACACGGGTGAAACTCAGATTCAGTTTGGCCAGATCCAGTTGCGCCTGAATCGCCGCGACGCCCGCGCGGGACTCTTGGGCGGCGCTGGTGCGCGAGTCGGCGAGTTCGGCGGAAATGGCATTGCTGGTGCGCAGACGCTCGCCACGTTGGGCTTCGTTTTCACTGCGGGTGGCATTGGCGCGGGCCTGGGCAACCTGGGCTTCGAGGCGGCGGACCTCGGCCTGGAACGGGCGAGGGTCGATCTGGAACAGCAAGTCACCTTTCTTGACCAGTGCGCCTTCGGTGAACGCCACCTGATCGATCTGCCCCGACACGCGAGGACGAATCTCGACGGTCTCCGGCGCCTCGAGGCGCCCTGTGAATTCGTCCCACTCGTTGACCGGTTGCTCCAGCACCTTGGCCACGCTGACTTTGGTCGCTGGCATGGCGGCTGCAGTGTCCGGGGTTTTGCCGCAAGCGCTCATCACCAGCAAGGCCAGAGCGGCCAAGGGGAAGCGCAAATGTTTGAGTGAATGTTCCATGGATGCATCCGCCACTGTATTGAGATGGGCGGATAATGCTCGGCGAGGTGACATCTCACGAATCGAATGAAGCGAAGATAACTATCATTCGGAATGATATAGAGGCCAGGCAAGCCCTCTAGCATGGGGCTTGCGTTAGGCGGCTATCAATGCGGTTGATGACAATGCTGTGTTGCGGGGAGTGCAACGGTCGGGCCTCAGACCGAGTTGCTCCCACATTGGATTTTCAGTGGACACAAGTTCTGTGCCCGGCTAAATCAATGAGCGTCTTCCTCCAGAAGGACCAGCGCACCGACGATGAGCGCGTGCATGCCCTGAGCCAGCTCAGCCTCCATCTCGGCTTCTTCCGCTGCACGATCCGCTTCTACGACGGGCTCTCGGCCGGTGACCGAATACACCGTGTCGGCCACGGCGATGCCGTGGAATGCCACTGTCGCCAGTAACCAGCGTGCGTGCGCCTTTGAAATGCCATAGGCCTGCGCGATATGGCTCTGATGTTCGTCGATCTTGGCGAGCATCGGTTGTGTCGCCACCAGCCTGCGGATGATGTAAGGCGTCAGTCCGGGGTGCGCCTTGACAAACACCCGCACCGATGTAGCAAACACAATCATGTATGCCTTCAACCCGCCACGCCGATCAGCCTCTGCCTGGGGAATCTGCCATCGGGTGAAGATCTCCTCGGCGATCATGCTTTTGAGCGCTTCCAGACTCGCCACGTGCTTATAAAGCGCCATATGGCTGACCCCCAATGCGGCAGCAACGCCGACAAAGGTAATGCTCGGTAAGCCGATCTTGATGCCTGCTTCGACGATGCGTTCCCGTGTGATGGTGCGAGGGCGCCCTCGGGTAGCGGGTGGTTGTGGCGCTTTCATGACTGATCCTTGAACGGTGGTGACTGTCTTGTAGCTGTCTTGTCAGCATTTCGCAAATTAGTTTATAGTCATGCAACTAATTAAGATTACTGTTTCCAAGGCAATGTCATGTGATCCCGCGCCCCTTGTATCTCCTGCACTGGAAGGCGAGAGCCATCCCACTCTTCTGAATTTCTGGACGCTTGATTTCCATGGACACTCATGACAAGGCCTCGGCCAAAAAAAAGGTGCGCGGCCCGATCAGCCAGGTACTGAACCCTGTTCGTGGGCGACTGATCGTTGCCACCATGCTCGCCGCGGTTGGTGCGATGCTCACGCTAGTGCCGCTGGCCGGTATCGCGCATATCGCCAGGGTCGCTCTGGGTGACACCAGCATTGCCCCGGACGAGGCGTGGTGGGCGGTGATTGTGGGGGTGACGAGCCTGTGCGCCGGCATGCTGCTGATATCCGCCGCAGAACTGCTTGCCCATTTGGCGGACAACCGCATTACCCATCACTTGCGCCTGGCGATTGTCCAGCTACTCAGTCGCGTGCCGTTGGGCTGGTTCACCAGCCGGGCATCGGGCGAGGTCAAGCAGGCGATGCAGGACGACATCAACACGCTGCACAGCCTGACCGCGCATTTCTACACGACACTGGGGCGTGCGGTTGGCGCGATTCTGATCTCGCTGATCTACCTGTTCGCGACGGATTGGCGCATGGCGATTGTCTCGATCCTGCCGTTTCCCGGGTTCTTCCTGTTCTTCGCCAGGGCCATGAAGGCCAGTGAGGCGAACATGCAGGCGTTCGCTGCCGGGATGGGCCGCATCGACAACTCGGTTGTCGAGTTCGTCAACGGCATTGCGGTGGTCAAGTCATTCAGTACCAGCGCCAAGGCGCACAGCAGTTACCGCGAGGCAATTGATGCCTTCGCCCAGGCTTTTATCGGGTTCACTCGGCCTCTGGTGGCTCCGATGGCCAATGCCAACGCGATGATTGCGCCGGTCACGGTGCTCGGCGTGGTGCTGGTCTTCGGTACGTTCTTCGTGGGGCTGGGCTGGATCGCTGCGCTGGATGTACTGCCGTTCGCCCTGGTGACTCCGGGCCTTTGTGGGCCGTTGCTGTTGCTGCACTACATCACCCATGACCTGAACCATGCGGCCAGTGCCGCCCGGCGCGTGCTGGCCTTGCTGGATACCCCCGTGCTGGAGCAGCCGGCGCCTGGCATGCAGCAGTCCCCCCAGGGTCGCGAGATCCGCTTCGAGGGTATTGGCTACGCCTATGACGCCGAGCGCCGGGTGCTCTCGGATGTCAGCTTCACGCTCAAACCCGGCACGACAACAGCCATCGTCGGGCGCTCCGGTGCCGGTAAGTCGACTCTGGCGCGACTGCTGCTGCGCTTCTTCGACCCGACAGAGGGGCGCGTCACCCTGGGCGGTGTGGATCTGCGCCATATCGAGACTTCCAGCCTTTACCGGCACATCGGTTTCGTATTGCAGGAGGTGCGCCTGATCCACGCCAGCGTGCGCGACAACATTGCCCTAGGCAGACCGTCGGCCAGCCAGCAGCAGATCGAGGACGCTGCGCGCACTGCGAACATCCACGAGCGCATTCTCGGTTTGCCGCGCGGCTATGACTCGGTGATCGGCGAGGATGCGCAGTTTTCCGGTGGCGAGCAGCAGTGTGTAAGCATTGCCCGCGCCGTGCTGCTCGATCCGCCCGTGCTGGTGCTCGACGAAGCCACGGCGGCAGCGGATGCCGAAAGCGAAGTCGCGATCCAGGATGCGCTGTCGCGCTTCGCCGAGGGCCGCACACTATTGGTCATCGCGCATCGGCTCGACACCGTCATGCACGCCGACCACATCATCGTGCTCGACAACGGCACTGTTCACGAACAGGGCCGCCATGGCGAACTGCTCGCACGCAAGGGGCTCTATGCGCGCTTGTGGGCGCAGGGTGGCTACCCACACTCAGAAGAACTGGCGGTGCCGTCATGCTGAAACCCTTAGTTCAACTGTTGGGCGAAGATGCGCCCGTCTTGCACCGCTACGTCTGGATGGCGGTGTCGTATGGCCTGCTCAGCGGGTTGACCCTCACCACGCCAGTGCTCGTTCTGGAACGCTTGCTGGCCGGCGATGTGCGTGATGCTGCGCTGTGGCTCATCCTGACGCTGGCCGGCGTGGCCGCTTGCTGGGCGTGGCGGCGCCAGGTGGACAGGGCTGGCGTGGCAGTAGGCGTGGCTATTCTGCAGGGCGCGCGGCAGCGTATCGGCGATCATGTCGCGCGCCTGCCTCTGGGCTGGTTCACGGCGCAAAATACCAGCCGCCTCGGTCATGTCATTACCCAAGGCATGATGGCAGTCGCTCAGTTGCCGGCGCATGTGTTCACGCCAGTGATCAGCGGCGCCGTAACGCCGTTGGTGATCGTGGCGGCGCTGTTCGTGTTGCACTGGCCGATGGGCCTGATTGCGTTGCTGGGGCTGCCGATCCTCGTCGTGGCGTTGTTGCTGACCGCTCGCCTGGGACGACGCGCCGACCGTACCTTCCAGCGTCATTTCGCCGACGCCAGCCAGCGGATGGTCGAGTACGCCCAGGCCCAGTCGGTGCTGCGCGCCTTCAACGGCGAGGGCGGCGGTACGCAGTTGCTCGAACAGGCCATCGACCGGCAGCGCCGCTCCGGCATGCGCCTGATCTATCAGTCCACACTCTCGGCGGTGCTCAATGCCTGGGTGGTGCAGGCCATCTTCGCGGCCTTGCTGATCGCCGTTGCCCTGTGGCTCAACGCGCATCTGGGCATCGCACGAGAAACCGGCTCGGTGATTGCCGTTGTTGTCGCGCTGTTATTGACCAGTCGCTATATCGATCCGTTGCTGGACGTGGCCAGCTATGCCGAGATCCTGCGTGGCGCGTACGGCCAGCTTGAGGAGGTGCAGAGCATTTTTGCGGTCGAGCCCTTGTCGGAACCGGATCAGCCGCAGGCCCCGGTAGGTGGTTCGATCGAGTTGCGCGAGGTGAGCTTGCGCTATGCGCCCGATCAGCCCGACGTGCTGCGTGGCGTCAGCATGCGCATTGCACCGGGCAGCATGACCGCATTGATTGGTGCTTCCGGCTCGGGCAAGACCACGCTGGTACGATTGATCGCGCGGTTCTTCGATGCGAGTCAGGGCAGCGTGCTGATTGGTGGAGTGGAGGTGCGGCAAATGTCCAGTTCACAACTGGCCGGCCAGATCAGTCAGATTTTCCAGGACACTTATCTGTTTCAGGGCAGCATTGCCGACAACATCCGCATCGGCAGACCCGCCGCCAGCGCTGCCGAAATCCTCGACGCTGCGGAGCAGGCCGGGGTAAGCGAACTAATCGAGCGTTTGCCCCAGGGCATCGACACGCCAGTCGGCGAGGGTGGCGCACGGCTGTCGGGCGGCGAGCGCCAGCGCATCGCCATTGCCCGTGCGCTGATCAAGAATGCGCCCATCCTGCTGGTGGACGAGGCCACCGCCGCCCTGGATGCGGAGAATCAGCTTGTCATTGCCCAAACGCTGTCCAGGCTGCGCGGTCGGCACACGCTGGTGGTGATTGCGCACCAACTGTCCACCGTGTCGATGGCTGACCAGATTGTGGTGCTCGAAAAGGGTCAACTCGTTGAGCAAGGTTCGCCTGCGGCATTGCGCGCCCGCGGCGGGCGTTATGCGCATTTCCTGGAGCAACGCCAGGTTGCCAAGGGCTGGCGTATCGCCGCGCCGTCGAACAGCGAGCCAGCCTGATGCGTGCACGATGGCTTGTGTTGTTTGCCATGCTCTGCGGAGCGTCGCTGCTGGTAGGGGCCCGGCAGCTGGAGTGGTCGCACCTGTTCTTGCTGTCGGGCGATGCCTGGCTGACGCTGACGGCCAGCCGCCTGCCGCGTCTGGCGGCGTTGGTGCTGACGGGGGGTGGCCTGTCTGTGTGCGGGGTGATCCTTCAACATATTGTGCGTAACAAGTTCGTTGAGCCGGGCACAACCGGTGGGCTGGATGCGGCCAAGCTCGGCATCCTGGTATCGCTGGCACTGGCGCCCGCCGCCGGAACGCCGGCTCGAATGCTGTTCGCGCTGGTGTTCTGCTTCGCTGCGGGCCTGATTTTTGTGGTAATGATCCGCCGCATCCAGTTCAAGAGCACGGTACTGGTTCCGGTCATCGGACTGATGTATGGAGGTGTGCTGAGCGCCATTGCCGAGTTCTACGCCTATCGCAACAACATCATGCAAAGCATGCAGGGCTGGCTGCTGGGGGACTTTTCGAGGGTTGTGCAGGGCAGCTACGAAATCATCTACCTGATCCTGCCGATTGTTGCGTTGACCTACCTGTATGCACACCGTTTCACCCTGGTCGGCATGGGCGAGGGCATGGCGACGAGCCTGGGCCTTAACTATTCGGCAACCGTGGCGCTGGGCTTGCTGCTCGTGGCGGTCACCGTATCTGCCACGGTCATCACCGTCGGTTCGATTCCCTTTGTCGGGCTGGTCATCCCCAATCTGGTGGCGCTGCGATATGGCGACAACCTGGGTCGCACGCTGCCCATCGTTGCGCTGGGCGGTGCGTCCTTGCTGCTGGCCTGCGACATCCTCGGGCGCCTGCTTATTTACCCGTTCGAGGTGCCGATCGGCCTGACCGCAGGCAGCGTGGGTGGTGTGCTGTTCTTCGCGCTGATCATCTGGAGGCACAGATGATGCGCCTGCAGCCCCGACACGCCGTGTGGATCGTTGTTGTCATGCTGGCACTGGTCTTCGTGTTCCTGCGCTCGGGCCTGGACTTTGACTACGTGATACCCAAGCGGATCGCCCGGCTGACTGCCATGCTGATCGGTGGGGTAGGTATTGCCTGGTCGTCGATCACGTTCCAGACCCTTACGGGCAACCGGATACTGACGCCGGCGATCATGGGCTACGAGGCCGTCTATCTGCTGTTGCAGGCCATGCTGGTTCTGTTCCTGGGCACCTACAGCGTGGTTCTCTTCGGCATCAACGGCAACTTCCTGCTGTCCGTGCTGTTGATGCTCGCCTATTCGTGGGGCATCCATCGTTGGTTGTTCCGGGACGGCAAGAGCAACGTGTACTTCCTGCTGCTGATCGGGTTGGTACTGACCATGGTGATCAGTACGTTTACCCAGTTTGTCCAGCTCAAGGTCAGCCCTGGCGAATTCTCGGTCCTGCAGGGCTTCAGCCAGACCTCTTTCAACCGGGCACAACCCCGGCAGTTGCTCTATTCGGGGTTGCTGGTTGCCGCGGTTTGCCTGGTGGGCCGCAAGACTTTGCCGACCCTCGATGTGCTCTCTCTGGGGCGTGACCAGGCCATTTCCCTGGGGGTCGACTATCGGCGCAACGTGCGCCTGCATCTCGCGCTGATCGCGGCCCTGGTCGCGGTGTCGACCAGCCTGCTCGGGCCCACGGTTTTTATGGGCGTCTTCGTGGCGAACATCACCTATGCGCTTGCCCGAACCTTCAGGCACCGGGTCACGCTGCCACTGGGAAGCGCGATTGCCGTCGGTATGTTTATCGCCGCTCAACTGCTGGTCGAGCATGTTTTCAACTACAAGACCACCGTCGGCATTCTCGTCAATCTGGTGTGCGGCGGGTATTTCCTTGTGTTGATGGTACGTACCCGAGGAGCCCCATGATCACTGTTCACGACATCCACAAGGCCTATGGCGCCAAGACTGTCCTGAGGGGCATTGACGCCTGTTTTCCCGCCCGGAGTCTGACTTCGCTTATCGGTCCAAATGGCGCGGGCAAGACCACGCTGCTGATGATGATCGCGCGGCTGATGGAACCTGGCCGTGGTGAAGTCCGCATCGAGGGCCGTCCGGTTGCAGATATTCATATCGGTGAATACGCCAAGCGGGTCGCGACCTTGCGCCAATCGCCAGACTTCAACCTGCGTTTGACGGTGGAGGAGTTGGTCGCCTTCGGGCGCTTTCCCTACAGCCGTGGGGCGTTGACCCGCGAAGACCAGCGGGTGATCGACGAGGCCATCTCGTTCCTGTCCCTGGAACCGCTGCGCCATGCCTACCTCGACGAGCTCAGCGGCGGGCAGCGGCAGATGGCCTTTCTGGCGATGACCATCGCCCAGCAGACGGACTATCTATTGCTGGATGAACCGCTGAACAACCTCGATATCAAGCACGCCGTGCAGATCATGCGCGCGCTGCGCCGACTATGTGACGAGCTCGGGCGCACCGTGATCCTGGTTGTGCATGACATCAACTTTGCCGCCAGCTATTCCGACCACATCGTTGCGATGAAGGAGGGCGCGGTGCATTGCGCCGGCAGCGTTGCCGAGGTGATTACCGAAGCGCGGCTGGGTGAACTGTACGGGCTGGACTTCGATATCACCCATGGTCAGCGCGGGCGCCTGTGCAACTACTTCAACCCATAAAGAGAACCGAAATGACCTCCCATCACAAACCCCGGTCCTGGTCGCTGGCCCTGCTGATCGCCGCGGCTGTCGCAGTGCAAGGGTGCAATGAGAAACCTGCCGGGCCATCACAGGCTGCCCCTGTAGTGCAGCCAGGGCAGGCAGCTTTCGCGCCGGTCACGGTGCAACACCAATTGGGCACTACCGTAATCGAGCGCGTGCCACAACGCGTGGTCGCACTCGACATGAATGAGGTCGATTTTCTCGACCAGTTGGGTGTGCCTGTGGTGGGCATGCCGAAGGATTTCGTCCCGCATTTTCTCGCCAGCTACAAGGCTGCACCGAGTGTCGAGGATCTGGGCTCGATTGTGCAGCCGAACCTGGAGCGAGTTCATGGGGCCAGGCCTGACCTGATACTGATCACCTCGCTGCAGGCCAACCACTTTCAAGAGTTGAGCGAGATGGCTCCGACGATTCATTTCGATGTCGACTACCGCGATAGCGAGGCGCGCCATATCGAAGTCATCAGGGATCACCTCCTGACCCTGGGGCAAGTATTCGACAAGCAGGCGCTCGCCCGCCAGAAAGTCATGGAACTGGACGCGAAGGTCGAGGAGGCCAGGCGTATCACCCAGGGGCGGTCCGAGAAAGCCCTGGTGGTTCTGCACAACAACGGCGCCTTCAGCTCCTTCGGCGTGCAGTCGCGCTACGGATTCATCTTCAATGCCCTGGGTGTGAAACCGGCCAGCCCGACTGCCGAAGCCGGCCTGCATGGCCAGCCGATTTCCAGCGAGTTCATCCAGCAGGCCAACCCCGACATCATCTATGTGGTCGACCGCACGGCGGTGATGGAGCGCCGCCCGGTGATGGACGCCCAGAGCATGGGCAACCCGATGCTGCGCCAGACCAACGCCTGGAAAAACGGCCGGGTGATCTTCGTTGATGCCCAGGCCTGGTACGTGACCGGCGCCAGCCCGACCTCCCTGAAACTGGTGATCGACGACGTCGTAAAGGGCTATCAGCACTGATACGTGCCTGGCCTTGGCCAGTCACGTATTTATTAGCTATCGATTCTCATTAAAAACATTCTTTGTATTCAGATTCAAAGCAATAAACACCTTCTCAGATGAACGGAGTCATAGCGTGCGTAAACGCCATTTTCACATCCGCATTGCGCCACCACGCGCAGTATTTGCCTTGAATCGCACTGCCGCCGCCGTGCAGAGCGTGCTGCTGGGCTTGACTCTCGCCGTGACGGGGCTGCCGGCATATGCCGAGAGCATGACGAACGAAGAAGAGGGCGTCTCGACACTGCCTGCAACGATGGTGGAGGGCGAAATGGCATTGCCTTCCGAGCTGCCGGCCACCTATGCGGGCGAGCAGGTGGCCTATGGCAGCCGGGTCGGTCTGCTGGGCAACAAGGACTTCATGGAAACGCCGTTCAGCACTATCAGCTACACGGAAAAATACATTGCCGACCGTCAGGCCCAAAATATCACCCAGGTCATAGCCGCTACCGACCCTGCGGTGTTCAGCAACGGCCTGACCGGTACCTACAGCGAGAACTACTCCATCCGTGGTTTCGCCAGCAACATCAGCGACGTGACGATCGGTGGCTTGTATGGCGTAGCACCTTACTACCGGATCTCGCCAGAAATGTACGAACGCATTGAAGTACTCAAAGGTCCGTCGGCTCTGCTCAATGGCATGCCTCCGGGTGGCTCGGTAGGCGGCACCGTCAACCTGGTGCCCAAGCGTGCGGGCGACGAGCCGTTGACGCGCCTGACAGGGACCTATATGTCCGATGCGCAGTTCGGTGGGCATCTGGACCTGGGCCGGCGTTTTGGCGAGAGCCAGCAGTTCGGCATCCGTTTCAACGGCGTTTACCGTGATGGCGATGGTGCAATCAATCATCAAAAGCAGAAAGCCGAACTGACGTCGCTCGGCCTGGACTGGCGTGGCGAGCGCGTTCGACTCTCCGCCGATCTGTATGAAAGTGAAGATCGCGTTCGCGGGCAGAACCGCGGGATCAACCTGGCCTCCGGCGTGGCGGTGCCCAAACCACCCAAGGCCGACACCCTGCTGAACCCCGACTGGGCTTACGTGGAGACGAAGGACCGGGGGGCGATCGTGCGCGGTGAGTACGACCTGAGTGACAGTCTGATGGCCTATGCGGCCTTCGGCGCCAGCAGGACCCGCTACGCCTATAGCGGCACCATGTTGGCCACCGTGTTCAACGAAGCGGGCGACTTCAAGACCCGCATGGGCCAATTGAAGATGGAACTCGAGAAGACCTCGGGGGAGGTTGGTTTGAAGGGCAACTTTCAGACGGCCGCCATCAAGCATCAATGGTCTGTGAATGCCACGCACTACGGCGATACCCAAAAGGACTACGGGCGCAGGTCGGTGCCGGGTGCGGACTGGGTGACCAATATCTACAACCCGGTCTGGGGCCCGGCCGCGCCCACGAGCTTTCCGTACATTGCGCACACCGAAAGCCGCCTGACCAGCTACGGCGTGGCGGATACGTTGTCAGTCCTGGAGGACCAGGTGCAACTGACCCTTGGTGTACGCCGCCAGCAAGTGCTCACCGACACCTTCAGCGTCACCACCGGGGCGCGCAGTGCCCGTTATGACGAAGGCGCAACCACGCCCGCAGCGGCATTGCTGGTCAAGGTCACCGACAATGTTTCCCTGTATGCCAACTACATCGAAGGCCTGAGCAAGGGGGCTACCGCGCCGATGACGGCAGCGAATGCAGGGGATGTGTTCGCACCCTACAAGTCCAAGCAGAAGGAGGTCGGCGTCAAGGTGGACCTCGGTAACTTCACCCACACCCTCAGCCTGTATGAAATCAAGCGTCCCAGCAGCGTTATCGACCCGGACACCAATATCTTTTCCTTTGGTGGCGAGCAGCGTAACCGTGGTATTGAGTGGGGCTTCTTTGGCTCGCCGTTGGATGACGTGCGCCTGATGGGGGGCGTGGCTCATGTCGACCCCAAGATCACCAAGGCCGCAGGCGGCATCAACGAAGGCAATACGGCCATCGGCTTGCCCAAGCTGCAGGGCAAGCTGGGTGTCGAATGGGACGCTCCGGTCATCGAAGGTTTGACGCTGACCGCCAATGCTACGTCGGTGTCCAAGCAGTACATCAGCGCCGACAACTCGCAGTCGGTGCCGGGGCACACGATCTATGATCTAGGCACACGCTATGCCACCCGTCTTGCCAGTCGACCGGTGACGTTGCGCGGCAGCGTCACCAACGTGACCAACAAGGCCTATTGGGGAACGCCGCTGTTGTCCAGCTTGGGCTTGGGAGCGCCACGTACCTTTGAGCTATCCGCTACGGTGGACTTCTAAGAATATGCGGGCCTGAACTTCTGGCGGCACGTGCCGCCAGAACCCAGCGTTGTCCGCAGGTCTCACAGAAGATCGAACGGCTCAGTATTTCTATATCACCGAGGAGGTCAGGTTGCGGCGTGGGCCGTAATGGGACTGTGGCAGAGTCTCGGCCCTTTCAAAGACTCTCAGGGTCGCCAAAGAACATTTTGACTTGGCTCTAGAATGATTGTTTTAGCCTGAAAAAAACAATTTATGCCCCCAGTTTTGCCCCCATTCGCATCGGGTGTGCAGCGATTGCGAATGGCGATTTCTGAGACCCGATATACGCCTTCGGTTTTGTATTCCCGGTACTTAACCCTCCCGGCAGTTCCTCGACGAATGCGCCTGGCAGTCCACACCTACGCGGCGGTTAGCCAACACCGGATGCTTATGCCTCCTCAGGAGCGCTCTCTGGGGGCGCTTCAAGGTCGCCGCCATCGGTATCTTCATCGGTGTCGCCATCCTCATCGAACGTGTATCTCTTTGGCGCAGGTGCCTGGTCATCCTCAGCCGGGATGTAGAAGCCTTTGTCGATCTTGGTCATGTAGCCTTTCGAATAGAATGTGCCCATCGCGTTAGCGAAAATCTTTCTCCACTCTACTGACGATATGTAACCGAGCCCTTTGAACCTCCCATGAATTTCATCCGCAAGGGCATTAGCCTCCATGATGCTTCCCGGTTTATAGGTGGCGATCCTAGCCTGAACGAAAGCAAAAGCTATTAAGTAGAGCTTTCGTCCTGATGGAAGTTGAACTTTTAGCGCGTTTTCACGCTTCTTTTTTTGTTCTGCACGGAATAGCGATGCGGCCGCGGCAATGTTCAATGACAGGTTCGGTTGCAGCTCACGAATACGATCTTTAGACAGCTCGCCGGAAACAACTCCATCCATCAAGAGAACTTCATCTATGATAGATTTGTCTGGATAGGGAGTTCTATCTGCCTTTGTTTCACACAACTTACAAATGGTTTTGACGGTGTCAGTGTGTGGTGTTAAATCACCACACTCTTTGCACGCATAGAACATTAATCTCTGCGGAGAGTACGAGTCCGGGGAGTCAGCGGAATCTGGCAATGATGGATTGATCTTGGCAAGATGGAAACTATTAGTTGAGTTTTTCGGCCAAAAAAAGATGGGCTGAGGTAGCTTGTGTGCCAGATAAGCGATCCACATTTTCACCAGTGACTGATCTTCGTCTGCTTCTATGAGCCAGGCTCGCCAAGATTCGGCCCAGGAAAGGTTAAGGCTAGCGAGATTTAACGGTGTTCTTTTTGTGGAACGAGCAACTATATTATCAATACGCAGCTTGTTTTTTTCATCCTGCAAGGTCGCTTGATGGCTGGGGAGGCTCTTAAGTCTCGACCTAAATGCTTCCTTTCCTGACCAGGTACGACTAGCAGCATTATATATGGCTATACATTTTGACGTTGCCCGAGAGTAGGCGCTAAATAACTCGGCTGTATCGAGCAGCTCCGCGCCAAGGATCAAAATTACAGGAGCCTCCAATCCCCGGAATTTCGTAATCGTTTCGCAACGTGGACGCTCTTTTATCAAGTAGTCGATGTATTGTCTTGATATAAACCTGGCGATCAAAATTACGATATCTTCAGGTAAAACTCCGCTGTCAATGAGTTTTTGTCTAATGTCAGATGCTTCCTTGCATGGATTTGCGCTAATTATCTCTACGGCGGTCTCATCCTCCAATGTCCTTGGGGTCGAATGTTGAAGGCTAGGGGGCATGACCTCTTCGAGTATGCTCGTGACCGCCTTTGGCATTCGCAGGATGATGGTTAGTGGAAATGGATTTACGCCAAGCAACTCGGTAAGGCCCTTCAAGGAGATGTTCCCGCGTTCGTACGGGAATACTTGCGTTTCGTCGCAGAAGAACGCTTTGGGCTTGTTATGGAACCAGCTGGTTAGAGTTTCGCACCAAGAGGGGGTGAGCGCTTGGGACTCGTCGACAAGCAAGGCGCTGTAATCGGCCATGCGCCCTTGATCAATGGCGTCTTTCAGATCGAGTGCGCATTGTTGCCTGTACCACTCATCTTCCCTTCCTGCTTCACTGGCGCGGCCCAGGGCGTTGCGCGCATGCCCACATAGGCCGTGCCAGGTCACCACTTCGCAGCTTTTCGAGTCAGCAAGCTGGGCGCGGACGTACTCCGTGAGCTTGTTGTTAAACGAGACCACCAGCACTTTCTTTTTCTGAGCGGCCAGTCTCCTAGCGGTTTCGATCACGATCAGGGTTTTGCCGGTCCCTGGCCATCCGGTCACAAGCGAGGTCTTGTTCTTTAGCACCCTCGTGACTACCGTGCTCTGTTCCGCTGTCAGTTGGAGCCAGAGCTTGTTGTCGAAAAAGATGCGACTGGCCCAGCCACGCCTGCCGTCGATTTCTGGGGTGAGAAATTCAACGACGCGAGCGACGCGGGCTTCGCCTAAGTCGAAATTTCCCAGGGTGGTTTTCCAGTAGTCCATCAACTCGACGACACGCTGCGTAACGTTCGCCATCTCTCGATAGTCGATGTAGAGCGGCTGTGGGGGAGTGGAAGTCGTGTCGTACATTCCTGGCGTGGTCGCCTTCCCTGCAAAGTCGGAGTCGGGAAAAATAAATCCGTAGCCGATCCGGATCCGAAGTGATGGATTGGCCCCCAACCACCTGGCGATTCCGTGGGCGTTGTTGCGGGTCTGGCCGATGGGATCGATGGTGTAATGCTTGTGGAGGTGAACAAACCGGTTGTTCCTAACGCCGTATTCGCCGCTCTTCACTTCAAGCACGAGCAGCCCTTTTTCCGGATGGACGATCAAAAAATCGATCTCTCCGGTCGGCTTTGCTTGAGGGTCAACCTTGTTCACAGCGGAGCAGAGCCAAGGAAGGCTATGGATGACAACGTAGTCGTCCGGTAGCTCCGTCTTGAAGCAGGTGTAGAGATCTCGTTCACCCTTGCTGTTAGTGTCGCAAGGTCTGTGGTCAGGAATCATCCTTGCCATCGATGCAGCGCCTTCTACTGATTTTACTCAATACCGCAGGTGGGCCTGAGGCGCGTGAGGTCCTCGGGCAGTCCGGGATTGGATAGGATAATTAGGGTTGCTCGCGAACCTGCATCCAGTCGAAAAAATCTTCGGATGCAAAGCCGACGCTGCAGTTGGCGTCGAACCGCTCGTTGATTCTGATGAGAGTCACCCGCTGAGCTTCTTGTGGTGAGGTCGGGAAGAAAGCTCCACCAGGTTCGCTGTGCATGAAGAAATCGCCGAGCTTTGCTCCGCAGTTTTCGCAGTGATTCATCAGGTAACGACTGCCTGCCGTTTTGCTGTAGGCCTGCTTGAACTTGGTGGTGAAGTGATAGATCTGCTTCGTGACCAAGGGGGAGAGGCTGTCGACGTTGGAGACCGTCCCGCGATACCCATGGCACTTCCATTCGCCGAGATTGCTTGTGAGCGCGAAATCTTCGTCCTCATCCTCGTAGTAATCGAATTCTTCGTGTTGCTCGGGCAGCTTGAATGAGAACACGCGGGTCAAATTGGAGCAGCCCCAGCAGTCGGACACCGACTCCATGACGTAGTAGTAAGGCGCTCTCACGCAAAATTCTGGTCCATGCCCCAGGTCCGCGTGCTCTGTTACCGGTAGCCATTGAGCCAAGGGGCCGATGTCAACACCCTCGGGGGTGTACCAAGTCTTCAGGCTCGGGTCCCACTTGGCACCGAGTGATTTTGCTTCTTCTTTCTCTGCGAAGGGGACCTTCAGATCAATCCTTGCCATTTCTGTATCCGTACGTATTGGTCATCAGTAAGCGCTGGATCCCATGCTAGAGGCTTCTGCCCTCGTTGGGGACCCCCAGAACTCTAGAAAACGAGCGACAAAGCAGACTGATGGAGGGATGTGCTGCAGTAGCCTGCTGGTCTGTCTTGGTCAGAGGCTGGTCCATAACCGCGCTCAATGGTTGGGTCTTCAATCAGGCTGTACACGTAGCCCGCTACGCGGAAAGTCGCCAGGGCGGTGTGTGTAGTGGTCAACTAATCCCGGACACGACGTTAAGTTTTTTCTCGGCCTGAGCTCAGACCGGCCCTCAGGAAGGACAAGCAGCAGTACGATCTGGATGTTCGAATACGCAGTTGGCCTGAAGGCGTGTGGATCAAAGTCTATAAACACAACTGGTTTGGGGTGTTCCCATTCTTCCGGGGTGCGGATCGCGAGGCGCTGCTTGAACGATTGCCAGCATTCACCCAACCTGCGCACGCGGTACCTGACTGGGCAGAACTGTACTTCGCCTCGGCTCATTTTTTGGTCAGGGAAGATCGGTGTGTGCTGGAGCAGGGGGATAGAGTGACGGATGTCCATCTCGATGAAGCGCTCACGCGTGTGCATGACTGCATGGTTGAAATTAATCAGGCGCTTGATGCTCAGTGAGCGGTAGAGGCGTGGGGGGTATCTTTGAGGTCCGTCCTTAGGCAGCAAGGTAAGTGCTTGCTTCGAAGGTTTACGTAGTACGCAACTGAGCGTAATTTTCATTGACTAGGGACGAGGGAGCTCATGGCGCTATTCATTCAGAAACCTATCTTTTGGAACACTAATCAATACCTGGCACCTTCTGGCGTTCGCGCGACAAGCGGGTTCCCCAAGATGACCGGATATGGTCATGAGGAGTGGAACAACTCTTCAAGCATGCTCCTGGCACGTGGCAACAACCGTTTTCGAGTGTTTCATACTGAGGGGCTAGGCGCTGCGCCGACTGACGAAAATACCGGGCAGACTTTTGTCTTTCTGACGGCGTCGCATGATGGCGTTCAGCAACTTGTCGGGATCGCTGGGAATGCCTTTAGTCTGCACGGCGACCATCATAAGAAGCAGCGCGAAGGTATTTCGGATGAACTCTCACTTCATGAACTCTGGAAAGAAGCTTGGTGCGTTGCAAATGTGCAAAAACAGTACGACGGCAACCAAAAGAAATTTCTGAAAGCCTGGAAAAAAGACCTGCACTGGATTCCAAACTGGATCTGTCCGGAGGAGTTTTTCTGGTGGTTTGACACGCCGATCACTCTGGATCCGCGCACCATCACCGGGAAGAACAAGTTGCTAGGGATGTACAGCAGCTACACCGATCTGGACTTGCCAACGGTCAGTCGCATAATGGATGCCATTCCGGCTGCGCAGCGCAATGAAAGATGGGATCGCCTGGTAGATGCGATTCAATGTTCACCGTCGGAGCCACTGACTGATGAGGACGTATCGGATGGTAGGGAGCCTGTCACAGAAGTACTGACTACAGCGAACGCTCGGCGTGGACAGGGAAAGTTTCGTGAGGAACTGATGGAGGTTTGGGGGAGGGCTTGCTCAGTTACGGGTTTGGCGTGCAGCGAGATACTTCGTGCCTCTCATGTGATTCCTTGGCGGGATTCTGACTCCACTCAACGTCTCGATCATAATAACGGGCTCCTCCTGTCGGCAAATTTAGATGCCTTGTTCGACAAGGGGCTGATTACCTTCGATAGCAAAGGAAGGATGCAGGTATCGAAACGTATTGATGAGCGACATAGAATGGCTTTGGGGTTACCTCAACCGCTTCGGTTTGTGCCGAAGGAGCTGGTGGCTTATATGAAATATCATGAAGAAACGGTCTTTCAGGACAATAAATGCTGACGTAGTTGATAGTTCTTATTGGGGGGGCGATATGTGTTGGTGCGTGCCGCCTGCGGCGGACAGGCTGTCGTGAACCGAGCCAGGCGATCCGCCTGGCTCGGCCCTTCGGGCTTTCATCCCTAACGCTTTCGGCCGTGCCGGCTTGCGCGCGATACTTGCTGACGGTTTCGTCGAGTCACGGGCCGAGTCCTTTCCATGAAGGGTGAGGCCAAAGAACCAGATGTCGGTGAACAGCACCAAGCTGTCCGCGATCATCATGCCTTGGTCGCTGAGCTTCCATGGCGGAAAGGGCAGGCTGATTACGATGTGGCTCCTTATGATCGGTTCTCACCCGCAGATAACCGATCTATCAGGACTCTAGCCAACGCTTCGGTTTCACCAATTATCCACTTCGACTTCAGTGGCAGGGTGCATTGGGGTAGCAACGTCTGAGGATCTCGTACGAAATGTGGGGTGTAGCCTACCAATCCTGCGTAAAGCGCGGCGTTGCTACCCAAGCTTTCGTAGAAGCGCTCGAATAGCTCCTCCTCTTTTCGTTCTGAAAGCAGGCGATATTGCGTTTTGCTGAACGCACATAGCTGTATGTAAAAAGGGATGAACAACGGTCCCGCCCTGTGTTTGGCCTGTTCGAGCGCGACGCTGAAATGCATGAGCGCCCGTGTGCCGTCACCGGCATACATGGCATCCCGGGCGAATTTCCATTCGTTAATCCAGTTCGGTACTCTCCCTGACGCGATGTGCCAGGCGCCTTCCGCAAACAGCCTATGTTCGTTCCTATATGCGAGATCCAGGCAGTTTGGAATCTCTGCAGCGCTATTCAGTGAGCCCGGTAAACTCCTGATACCGTCAAGCTGTGCCTGGTAACGCATGGACGCCTGCTGGGCAAACGCTTCATCGTCGATGGAGTACTCGTTGAATAACAAATCGAGCAAGTCGCTGCTAGGTATTGCATGACGTAGGTCAACCGGCCCTGTTTTCGATCGGCTCTTCGCCTCACGTTCAAACGGCCCGCAATCTGCCACATGGATATTGAGGTTGTGGGCGATCATGGCCGCGAAGGCGTGCACTGTGAATGATTTCTCATCGATCGCCTCCGGCAGCTGGTAGGTCAGCGGTTGAAGGGTTGGATAAAATATTTCCCACTTCACACGATTAGGCTTACGTAGTCGATCGATCACCTGTTTCGACTGAGTGTTCACGAGTTGGGAGGTGAAATCACAATTCCAAGCTTGCTCCCCGAGCGGCGCGTTTTTCTGAAACTCGTGATACTGATGAAGTTTGTGCAGCGAAATACCGGTTATGCTGGAAGCCATGTCGGCGAAGCTCCTTAATGGCCACTGTTCGTCCTGATCCCCTTCTGGCCAAGTATCGCCTTGTGACGTTGCGCCGGCGAGCGCCACCGTCAATTCACTCAGATCTTGGCTGATAAACCATTGGTAGCTGGATGTTTGGCTGTGTGTGTTGCAAGCATATTCCCTTACAAACTCTCGGTAGTGGGCAAACGCCGACATATAAAAGTCGATCGCGAATTCGGATACATTCCAACGTGCGTAACGTTCAGTGATTAAAGTCTGGATGTATTGGCTCAACTCCAAGTATTCATCGAACGATTCAAAGTCTGATTTGGACAGGTAATTCACATAGGCCTGGATCGTCCTGCTCTTCTTAACCTTCTGCGCATCCTTTGGGGCTAGCTGGGCAGTGACGACTACAAGGTCATCGAGAGAACCAAAGGTACCGTTGTCTTTTTCAACTGCTTTAAAGGCCTGCCGTAACGCGGCGCGACGTTCTTTTTCGGTGGCGGATACGTGGAAGGTGAGGTCTTCGTTGTCACTGTTCCATAGGCCTAAGCAGTCGCATACGGCTTTGTGCAGGAAGCCTAATGTTGGCAGTTGATCAATGGTGGGTAGCATGGTCATTTCCTTATAGAGAACTCGTCGCCATCCTAGGGAAATGAGAGCTTCTCACTAAGTATCAAAACAGCGATACGTGCCAGAAGATGAAGTTTGAACTCACGAACCAGCTTCTTGGCGTCCGTTGTCACGGGACAGGCCCATGGTTACTCCTGTTATTTTTTCCAACGACCTCTGTGGTTGGCGCTCCTGGACGGGATTGTCAGGATTTCAGAGGCGCCAGAAGATCGCTTCAAGTCTACAAACTGAGGTGATCGGATAGCGCTCGACGGCGGTTTCGGAGCAGCAGCGTATGACTTTTTCGAGAAGATGGCTGTTGAACCTCAGCCTGGGGGCATCCTTTTCAAACTATCCAAAGAATGCCCCTAGATGTGCCCCTAATGTAGCAATCCACTGGAAGTGAATGGAGCTACATGGTTTGTGGAGAGGCAAAAATGATCAGCTAAACAGCCTGCCCGACGAAACCTAAAGACTCTCAGGATCGCCAAAAAACATCTGGATTCGTGAACGCAACCAACGCTCCCCTGGGTCATTATCCTGCGAACCGCGCCAGGCCATGTGCAGTTCAAAACTGCGCACGGGCAGCGGCGGATCCTCGGCACGTACACCGCCCGCAGCGGTCAAGGCTTCGGCGGTGTAGTCCGGCACGGTGGCAATGATGTCGGTGCCGGCCAGCAATGTACTCAGGCCATTGAATTGTGGCACCGCCAACACGACGTGACGTTTGCGGCCGAGGCTTTCCAGTTCTTCATCGATAAACCCACTCAAGTCACCGGCAAACGACACCAGTGCATGGGGGCGGGCGCAGAAGTCGTCCAGGCTCAACGGCCCCGGCACGGTGTCGGCACGCAACAGCTTCGGCAGGCTGCGGCGCAGCACTTTGCGCTTGGCGTTGGCGGGCAGGTCGGTGGTGTAACTGACACCAATGGAAATTTCGCCCGAGGCGAGCAACCCCGGCATCAGAATGTAATTGACCCGTCGCACCACCAGCACAATGCCGGGCGATTCGGCGCGCAGGCGTTTGAGCAACATCGGTAGCAGGGCAAATTCCACATCGTCCGACAGCCCGATACGAAAAACCGCAGTGCTGGTGGCCGGGTCGAACTCGGCCGCACGGCTCACGGCCGTGGAAATCGAGTCCAGAGCCGGGGAGAGCAGGGCGAAGATTTCCACGGCTCGCGCGGAAGGTTCCATGCTGCGGCCGGTGCGCACAAACAAGGGGTCATCGAACAGCCCGCGCAGGCGTGACAACGCCGCGCTGATGGCCGGTTGACCCAGAAACAGCTTCTCGGCGGCGCGGGTCACACTGCGTTCGTGCATCAATGTTTCAAATACGATCAACAGGTTCAGGTCGACACGACGCAGGTCATTACGATTCATCTGGAGTCCTGGCAGAGTCAGCAAACTTGACGAGAGCGGCCATATGGGAACAATGGCCGGCATGAATCTTACGGGGAAAGGCTGGTACTCTGCACCGGCTAATTCAGTTTTCCTACAATACTGGTTCGGTTTTCCTCTGTGAGCGGTTGCCGGAGCTGTGGAATCAATGACAGGCATGTCGACTATTAATAGCCACTGATGGTCTTGGCCGGAAAGCCCGGATAGAGTTCAGGGCATTAGGGGTTTCTTTGACGAGGTTTGCGATGTCCCGCACGATCCGTTTTCACAAGTTTGGTCCAGCCGAGGTGCTCAAGTGCGAAGAGCATGCGGCAGCTTTGCCAGCACCGGGCGAAGTGCAGGTGCGTGTCGACGCGATTGGCATCAGTTGGTACGACATACTCTGGCGCCAGAACCTGGCGTCTTCCCATGCTCGTCTGCCGTCAGGCCTGGGCCATGAAATGGCCGGCGTGGTCACGGCCCTTGGCGAGGGTGTCGATGACCTGGACATCGGTGACAAGGTCGCGAGTTTCCCGGCACAAAGCCCCAATGATTACCCGGTGTATGGTGAACAGATCGTGTTGCCGCGTTCGGCACTGACCCGCTACCCGGATGTGCTCAGCCCGATCGAAGCCAGTGTGCATTACACACCCTTGCTGATTGCCTACTTTGCATACGTCGATCTGGCGCGGGTCAAACCAGGACAATTCGCGCTGGTGACCGACGCGAGCCACTGCGCGGGGCCGTCCTTTGTACAGTTGGGCAAGGCGTTGGGTGTGCGCGTAATCGCGGCCACCAAAACCGCAGAAGAGCGTGAAAACCTGCTGTCGCTGGGCGCCGAAAAGGTGATTGTCACCGAGGAGCAGGACCTGCTGATGCAGATCAACAAGCTCACGGACAATCGCGGCGTCGACGTGGTGTTCGATGGTTTGGGTGGTCCGCAAATGTCGCTGTTGGGCGACGTGCTGGCACCGCGTGGCAGCTTGGTGCTCTACGGTCTGCAGGGCGGTAATCAGACACCATTCCCGGCCTGCGCCGCGTTCCAGAAGAATATCCAGTTCTTCGTTCACTGCATCGGCAATTTCACCGGGAAACCGGAGCTGGGCATCGTTCAGGATCAGGTTGCACTGCAACGCGCATTGCGCGACATCAACCAGTTGACGGCTGACCGTGTGCTGCTGCCACTCAAGACTCGGGTCTTCCCGTTTGCCGAGTTTGTTGAAGCCCATCGCTACATGGATGAATGCCCATGCCGCGAGCGCGTGGCGCTTCAGGTCGAACCTGCCTGATAGTGACACCAGGAACCCGCGTCTTGCGGGTTCCTGTGCCATTCCCTCTCTTTCCTGCCTTCAGCACCCCATCGTTCCCAGCCATTGACTCCAGGTCAGCGGTTAGTCGCTTTCGGCCGTGAGTCGGAAAATATCGCCCCCTCCAGCTCGCCAAGTTCGCCCGTTCAGTAACTGAACTGGTTTTTTGCCTGAATCTGTATCTTCTAATCAATATTCAAGCCCTGATAATTGAATGATTACTTTCATCTCAAGGAATGAGTCATGCCTGAGTATTGGTATTCATCTGGCGGCGGATTTAAAGACGATTGCAAGGCATGTTTCTTGTGGGCGCCTGTAAGACAAAGCGCACAAATATCCTGTGAAGTATTAGTTGAGGGTCGGGTTAATAACTCCAGGCTCTTTGTTTTTCGTCAGTGCTGTATGTGGGACCGTGTCGGACTATTCCTAGGATTTTCGATTTAGTTATCCTGGCTCTCTATCTCGGGCTTCTTGAGCCTTTGCCATGCGTGCGGGGGAATGCGCGCTGGGCAAGTGTTTCAAATAATGACAATAACTTAGATGCTAGCATTTGATAGCGCGGACGGACGTAACTCAACTCTTCATTCCTAAACATCACGGGCGGCCCGGTAGAAGTGGTCACCTGTTTGATACCGACTTATGAACGCAGGTAAAGCAATAATGAGCGCCATCCATGACCAAGCGATGAACTACGTCTACCAGCAAGTACTGCATCGCTTGTTGAGTTTCTTCTCCCGGGCCGAGCGCACGGCACTGCAATTGCTTATTCAGCGATTGATCGTGACGGCCGGAGGTATCGAGCGTATCGCCGACTTTAAAGTCATGGTGGCTTATTCCGGCACCCGGGACAGCTGTTACACGCTGGCCTTTCTACGCGCCGCGCAGCTGAGTATCGCCGGCAGGGCACCCGCGACCTTCCAGCTGAGGGTTGCCACCCTGCGCCTGAACGGCACGACGACGGTCACCCTCGGTAATATCCATCGCAGCTATGTCGCCTTGTTCGTCTATGACGACCCGCGCGTTGAAGTGCTGATGGTCGACGGGCGCGAGATAACACCCTTCAATCATTCGAATCCGCAGTCTGTGGCGGGCCATGACCAGAACCGCCGGAACATGCTGATGATCGGCCATCTGCGTCCCGCACAAGGGCCGCTTGAGGGATTCGACGATTGTGACCTGGCCATGGCTGAATGCCTCGGGCAATTGGCGCGATGGGAGGGCGGTGTCGACGCGTTTGTCAGCAGCGATACGTCCTGCCAGCAGAAACAGGTGCTCGGCCGTGTGACTCGCGTGGCGCATAAGGTCGGCTTGCCGATCATCCTGCCTGGAATGACCGGTTACGAGGGGCTGTTCACCCTGCTTGACGAGTTCGGTGGTGATTGCTATCGCAGGCTTTATGCCGAGCGCGAGCAGGAGGGCTGGCAACCGGCCGCAGGTTTCGCGTCAAGGCGTAGCACCACCTACATGGGGATCCAGGACCTGGTGGTGGGCAATATGGAAGAACGCTGGCCGCTGCTCACCGACTTCCTCGGTTTTCAACCTGACGAGATGGCCAGCCACTGCAACGAAAACGAGTACGTCAGCGTGTTGTTGTCCGCCCACCTTCACGGTTTGCAGGCCAGCTACGTTCAGGGAGAGGCCTACGAGGCAGGTTTTACCGAGTACATGCAGCGAATGCTGGTGATGATGCGTCGCAAAAATCTGCCCGAGCGCCTGTGTGAGCAGGCTCAAGAGCTCTATGGCGATGCATCGCGGATAGGTGAATGGCGCATGACAGCGACCACTGAGGCCCAGCACGCGCTGGGGGTCAATGAAGTGCAACTGGTGTGCCTGTTGTTTTCACCGTTTGTGGATGCTGGCGCTGGCCTGGAGCCCTTCTTGCGTCGCTGCCATCCCGGCATGCTGGTGGCGATGCCGGAGTTGCACCGGGCGTTGCAGGGCAAGCCGGCCCCGGAACAGGTCATGCAATGGATTGTCGATGTCAGCGGGCTCTCGGCCAGCCTGGTCAGCACATTGTATGGTATGCGCTCGGTGCCGGACGTCGGGGAGTATCAGGCGGATGAACCCCGCGACCCCCAGTCGCTGCCGGGTTCGCCTGCGGAACGTGCCGCACTGTGCGATTTATCCGCGAGGCGTTGACGGTGCCTGGCGTGACGGAGCCCATCCAGGACACGGCGCGGGTCTTGCTGGCGCCTTCCTTTTTGAATGGGCAGGGTTCTGAGGTGTCAGTGGCGTGCGCTGTGATGGGTACGGTGCAATGAAAGAAGTGCGACAAACCGACTTTGCTTACCAGGCTGTCTACCGATATCTGGTCAATCTGATCAACGAGGCCGACGCCGACACCCAGGCAAAATTGCCGTCGCTACGGCTCTTGGCGGAACGCCTGAATGTGTCGATTTCGACGATTCAATATGCCTACTCGTTGCTGGAGAAAGAAGGCCGGGTCTATTCCGTCGCCAAATCGGGTTACTACGCGCTGCCAGTGGCCTTCAATGCAGCCCTCAGCAGTGGCAATGACCTGCTTGAAACCGTGTATGTCAGCGCAAGGCGTCCGGACATGCTGGTACTGAGCGCCGATGAGCCGGCGCTCCTGTTGTCGCTGGACAGCCCGTTGTTGCTATTGGAACGCGAACTGCTGCGCCAATACCCACGGCACCCTCTGCCGCATTCACAACCTTGCGGCGAACTGGAATTACGCGCCGCGCTGGCGGCGCGCTACACCTCGTCGCCGGCGCGATGCTGGCACGCCGATGACGTTTACATCGGCGCTGATCTGCGGGGCGTGCTGGAAATCCTGATCGCCGTGCTCGACCTCAAGGAAGCGACAGTGGTAGTGGAGTCACCCTGTGACTGGGCGATTTTGCGGCTGCTCCAAACGGCCGGCGTCCACGTGATCGAGTTGCCGCTGCAATCCGATGGCGGTTTCGATCTGGGAGCCCTGGCGGATTTGCTCAGGCTGGAGCCGATACGCCTGATGATGGTTTCATCGGCGATCAACCTGCCCACAGGTCGTTCAATGTCTCTCCAGCAGAGAGAAGGCACGGCAAAACTGCTGGCGCAGCACGGCTGCTGGGTATTGGAAAACGATATCTATGGTGAATTGGCGTTTGAGTCGAACGGTGAGCGCTTTCGAGACCTGCTTGACCCGGACCGGCTGATCGTTTTTTCAACCTTCGAGAAGCTCATTGGCCCGGAAGCGCCTTATGGGTACCTGCTGTCACGCCAGTTGAGCATGGAGTTGCAACGGCATTTCTTGCTGCGCGCGTTTCGGCTGTCGCCGATCCGTCAGAAAGCCATCGCCCGGTTGTACGCCAGTGGGCGACTGGATCAGCACCTGCACATCCTGCGTCGTTTACTGAAGGAGCGCATGCTGATGGTGACCCAGATGCTGCGCGCGCGGTTTGGCGAATCCCTTCAATTTTTGGCGCCGCAAGGGGGGGCGACGATTTGGGCGTACGCGTCGCGGCCGGTGGATGTACGCCGGGTGTTTCAGCGCTTGCTCAAACGGCAGGTGCTGATCGCGCCAGGAGAATTGTTCAGCTTGCAGGGGCTGCACTCACAACATTTGCGTTTGAGTCACAGCTTCGGTAGCCAGCATGATCTCGACGGTGCATTGACAATTCTGGCTGACGCCTTGCGGCTGGAATTGATCGATGGATGAGTGCAAAAAACTTCCTTGAGCACAGGGGATAGATAGCATCGCACTGCGGTCAAACTGCCAGTAAACTGCGTTCCAATTCCTGAACCACTCTTTTCAGAGGTTTTGCATGACACTCAGTCCTTTTGCGGGCAAGCCGGCACCAGCAGCCTTGTTGGTCGATATCCCGCGACTGGTGACGGCCTATTACACCGGCCGACCGGATGCCGCCATCTCCACCCAGCGCGTTGCGTTCGGGACGTCAGGGCACCGAGGCAGTTCGTTCGATCTGAGTTTCAACGAATGGCACGTTCTGGCCATCAGCCAGGCAATCTGCCTGTACCGCGAAGCGCAGGGCATCACCGGCCCGCTGTTTGTCGGCATTGACACCCACGCGCTGTCCACGCCTGCGAGCGCCAGTGCGCTTGAAGTGCTGGCCGCCAACGGCGTGGCGGTCATGATTGCCGAGAACGACGAGTACACGCCGACCCCGGCGATTTCCCACGCAATCCTTTGCTACAACCGTGGCCGCACCTCGGGCCTGGCCGACGGGATCGTCATCACGCCGTCGCACAATCCGCCGCAAAGCGGTGGCTACAAATACAACCCAACCAACGGTGGCCCGGCCGATACTCACATCACCAAGTGGATCGAAGCCAAGGCCAACGAGCTGCTGGCGAGCAACCTGGCCGGTGTAAAGCGCATCACGTATGAGCAAGCGCTCAAGGCCGACACCACCCATCGTCACGACTACCTCAACACCTATGTGGCCGATCTGGTCAACGTCATCGACTTTGACGCGATTCGCGGTGCCAACCTGCGTCTGGGCGTCGATCCGTTGGGTGGAGCAGGGGTGCGCTACTGGTCGGCGATTGCCGACCATTACCGTTTGAACCTGGACGTGGTGAACACCGAAGTCGACCCAACGTTCCGCTTCATGTCCGTCGACTGGGACGGCCAAATCCGCATGGACCCGTCCTCCAGCCATGCCATGCAAGGCCTGATCGGCCTCAAGGAGCGTTTTGACGTGGCGTTTGCCTGTGACCCGGACCACGACCGCCACGGCATCGTCACGCCATCGGGTGGTTTGTTGGCACCGAACAATTACCTGGCGGTCTCGATCGATTACCTGTTCCAGAACCGCCCGCAATGGCGTGCGGATGCTGCCGTGGGCAAAACCGTGGTCAGCAGCGGCTTGATTGACCGTGTGGCCAAACGCCTGGGCCGTCGCTTGTACGAAGTACCGGTCGGTTTCAAATGGTTTGCCGACGGTCTGTTCGACGGTTCGTTGGGGTTTGGTGGCGAAGAGAGCGCCGGCGCTTCGTTCCTGCGCAAGGATGGCAGTGTCTGGAGTACCGACAAGGACGGTCTGATTCCTGCGCTGTTGGCGGCGGAAATGACGGCCCGTACCGGGCGTGATCCAAGCCAGGCGTATCGGGCCTTGACCGATGAGCTGGGCGAACCGTTCTCGGTCCGCGTCGATGCCAAGGCCAATCCGCAACAGAAGGCCCTGCTCGGGAAGCTCTCGCCGGATCAAGTCACGTCGACTCAACTGGCGGGCGAAGCGATCCAGAGCATCCTCAGCCATGCACCGGGCAACGATCAGGCCATTGGCGGTTTGAAGGTCATGACCGAGAATGGCTGGTTCGCGGCGCGTCCTTCGGGCACCGAAGACATCTACAAGATCTACGCGGAAAGCTTTGTCAGTGACGAGCACCTCAAGCAACTGGTGGCTGAGGCTCAGACCCTGGTGGATGGCGCTATTTCTGCGAAGTGATTGAAGGTTCCCTGAAGGCAGGCGCTTTCGGATTGATCAAAAAATGGCGACCCAGCGGTCGCCATTTTTTATGCCTGTGCGATCAAGCCAGATCCACCAGCACGATTTCACTGTCCTCAATCGCCGTGACGCGCAACACCTGCTCATCGGCAATCGCTACACCGTCTCGAGCTTGCGCACGTAAGCCATTGACTTCAATGACGCCTGTGGCCGGAACCAGGTACGCCCGGCGACCACTGTCCAGTGAGTACTCGGCACTTTCCCCGGCTTTCAGGTTGGCGGCAACCAAGCGAGCATCGGCACGAATCCGCAAGCTTTGATCATCGCCAGCCTTGCCACTGGCCAGCGTCACAAAACCTTCGCGCTGGCCCTTTGGAAAGGGTTTTGCGCCCCAGGACGGCGCCGAACCGGCCTCGTTGGGGATGATCCAGATCTGGAAGATCTTGGTCGCCGTGGCCTCCAGGTTGTACTCGCTGTGAGCGATCCCGGTGCCGGCGCTCATCACCTGGACATCACCGGCCTCGGTGCGGCCCTTGTTGCCCAGGTTGTCTTCATGGCTGATCGCACCTTCACGAACATAGGTGATGATTTCCATGTCCCGGTGCGGGTGTTTCGGGAAACCGGTGCCGGCGGCAATCACGTCATCGTTCCAGACCCGCAGGTTGCCCCAGTTCATGCGTTGTGGGTCGTGATACTCGGCAAACGAAAAGTGGTGATGGGCATCCAGCCAGCCATGGTGAGCGCCGCCCAGGGAGTTGAAAGGTCTGAGTTCAAGCATGATCGTCTCCGCAAAAGGTTCGTCATGGGCAGAACGCGTGGGCCGCAGAACGATAACCGGTGGTTGATGGGGAGCATCATCTATCAGCCTTACATCGATAAAAAGCGTAAAAAATGCTGCAATACAATCAATAAAATCGATGTGTGTTGGCTCGTACAGCTAGGTTTCAACCTTCACTTCATCGCTTAAGCCAATGACCTGAAAGCATTTCACTAGAACTCATCGGCAAATGCAGACACCATAGCCCGCAACAGCCTCACACCCTGGAGTCCGCGTGCCGCGACACACCCCCGATCTTCCTCCCGAACTGCTCCCCTTGGCCGAAATGCCGTTGCTCAAACGCCTGGCGGCTCGTTTCTTTGGTCATGGCCTGACTCGTTTACGCGCACAACACCGAGCGTCCTGGCTGCATGGCCAAGCCGATGGTTTTCGCAGTGGCCATACCGCGGGGGTGGACTATGGCTATCAGGAAGGCAAGCTCGAGGGCATTGAAGAGGGTCGGCAGGTCCTGCTGATTCGCGACAGCCGCAGCACCGAGCACCCAGCTCCCGGCGTTGACGACTTGCTGTTCGATGACTGGCGCCTCCCGCTCAATGCCGAAATCAAGAAGCGCATGAAGACCGATGTCGCCCGCCTGCTGCCGGCCCATGCCCAGCCGAGTGCGGCGCAATGGAAGATGATCTTCAGCGACACACCCTCGACCTCGGTGATTGCCGGCGCAGGGGCCGGCAAATCAACGACCCTGGTGATGCGGATTCTGCTGCTGACCCACTACCTGGGCTTCGAGTTGGACTCGCTGACCGTGGTGACGTTCACCCGCGAGTCGCGCAGGGATTTCATCAATAAACTGATCGAGCTGTTTGCGGTATGGGGCCGTACCGTCAGCGCCAAGGAGGCCCGCGATCTGGTGCGCACCTTCCACTCGCGCATCCTGCCGATGGTCCGCAGCCTGCCGGGGTTCGAACGCTTGCAAGCCTTCGAAAACCTGAGCGCACGCGCGCAGCAGGGCGATGACGGCGCTGACAGCAACCCCTTTGATCTGCGGATCAATGATGTGCAGCGCCAGCAACTCAACGCCTGCTATCACGGGTTGTACCAGCGTGATGAACGCTTTCGTGAGTTGATCAACCCGTTGTCGCGTCACGCCTTGCAACTCAAGGAGCTGGAGCGTGATCACCCGGACGTGCAAAAACGCATGGCTGTGACCGAGTTGGCCGCCAAACGTGACGAAGAGCTTTGCGATGCCGTGGAGGACCTGTGGTTTCGGGCGGGTGCCTGGCCGATCAAGGGTATCGAGCCTAACCGTCAGACCTTCGACATCAATGGCTCGACGTTCCATTGCCATGGCTACATCCCGACGCTGGACGCCTGGGTGGTGCTGGGTTTTGACCCCCGGGAAAACCCGCAGGCCAGCCGGCCCAACGCAAAGTTGACGGTGCGCGCCGAGTGGGCAGTCAAGCGCACCCTGTTTCAAGCTTTCTGTCGTAAGCAATTGATTTGGCTAGATAGTTACGAATCATCAAAGCGTGTAATTGCTTCGCTGGCAGGGGATGCGAGTGCCGGGCCTGGGTTCGACTACAAGGTCAAGGGAGAGCTGGGCTCGGCACCGTTACTGGACTGTTTTGTCGCGGCGGCCAATTTCATCGAGAACCTTGGGCTGGATGTTCCGGATGCAGTGGGCCGGATGAGCTTCGCCAAGGACGATCCGGACCGGTACTTCTTCGAGGCCCTGAGTCGCTACTGGCGAGCGCTGGAAGACCACCTGCTTGATCAGTCGCCGCCGATCATGACGTACAACCGCATGTTCGCGTTGTTCAGCGAGCACTCGCCGGAGAATTTCAAACTGCTCAGCGATGGAATGCTCAGGCCCTTGTCGCATTTGATGATTGACGAGTTCCAGGACGTTTCACCACAGATCGTTTCGTGGATTCGTGCCAGCCTGCGGGAGATTCGCAGCCGAGGACCGGCGATGCACGTCGGCCGTGGGGCCCAGCGTTCTTCGCTGCTGTGCGTTGGCGATGACTGGCAATCGATTTATGGCTGGCGCGGCAGTTCGCCAAAGTACTTCATGGAGTTCAACAAGGAGTTTGCGTCTCCCACCACCACACGGGTGATGCTCAGCGATAACTACCGCAGCCATCAGCACATTATCGACGCCGCTGAACATATCGTTCGCGCGGCACCGGCCATCAGCGGCAAGAAGGCCAAGGCGTGCGGCGACGCCAAGGAGTTGTTTGCGGTCAATGTCCATGACCGGGACGATGAAGGGCTGGCCACACGCTTGATGGAGCATTACCGAAAGGGTGATTCAATCTTGATGTTGTATCGAAAAAGTAGCGATAAGTTATTGATAGAGCAGCATATTTCATCTGTAGTTAATGTTGATTCTAGCTTGCCGTACGAGGCTCGCCGACTCAAGCAACTGACCTATCACAGCGCCAAGGGGCTTCAGGCGGATGCGGTGTTCCTGCTGGGCGACTGTCAGCACCTGACCAGTTCACCCTACAAAAACCAGGTGTACCGCATGGCCGGTCTGGGCAAGGACGGCGAAACCGATGCTTATGACAGTGCGCAAAAAGACGAAATCCTGCGCTTGGCTTATGTCGGCATCACCCGGGCGGTGAAGCACTGCTACTGGTATGTGGACGGCCAGGATGTGTCGGCTTCCAACATGCCAAAGGCGTCAGACCGTGTCCCTCAAAACAAGGCGTTTTTCCTTGATCAACGGGGCGAAAAAACACAGCCCTGAACACCTGGTTCCGGTCAGTTAAGGCGTACAACCTGTGGGAGCGGGCTTGCTCGCGAAAGCGGTGGATCAGTCAACATCATTGTTGAGTGACTGATCGCTTTCGCCGTCCGGAGCAAGCCCGCTAAGCCCCGATGAGCACCACACATCGCTAAAGCAGGCTCGGCATTGCAAACCGTGCATAACGCACTAGCGTTAGGCAAGCAGGGATAGCACTGTGCCAGAGTCGGGCGTTACGCGGCTCAATACCTTGGAGGCTTATCTCCTGCGACTCAATGCCCACGTTGGCCTCATGGCCTGCGTGATCAGGTCGTTATGCCGCGCAACGCGTGCGTGGCGCAAAGGAGAGCGCAATGACAACACGATCAGGAAAACCCCACGGCGGCATGTTCGCACTCGCCAGCCTTGCGTTGGTGTGCCACGCCCCGCAGGTCTTGGCTGATGACGAGCCCCGACGCTTCAGCAACCCCCCAGGACTCGAACAGCAGGTCCCGGCACAGGCAGCCGGGCAGACGACCCTGCTGATGAAAGCCGGACCGGGAATCAAAACCCAGAAAAATCAGCAGCCGTCTGCGCACGAAGGTCGCGAGCGTCAGCTCACACTCCACATCGACTACACCGCCAGCACGATCTTCGATCCCGGGACTGGCCAAAAGGTGCCGGTCAGCCTGCGCAGCTACCGGGGCACCGGCGTCAATCCCGACGCGCCTTTTGTCGCTCCGACCATTGAGGTGACACCCGGCGATACGGTACGCGTCACGCTGGCCAATGATCTCCCGGAGGAAAGCCACTGCGGTGCGCATCAGATGGACTCGGACGAGCCGCGCTGCTTCAATGCGACCAACCTGCATTCCCACGGGTTGTGGGTCAGCCCTTCGGGGAACAGTGACAACGTGCTGTTGTCGATCAATCCCAAAGTGACGTTCCAGTACGAGTACAACATTCCGGTCGACCATCCTGCCGGTACGTTCTGGTATCACCCGCACCGCCACGGCTCCACGGCCATCCAGGTTGCCAGCGGCATGGCCGGGGCCCTGGTTATTCGCGGTGATCGCTTGCCGACAGGGGACTCCAATGGCGACATCGACACCCTGCTCAAAGTGTCCAGGGATCAGGCATTCCCCGAGAAACTGTTGGTGATGCAGCAGATCCCCTACGCCTGCAAAGGTGCCGACGGCAAGTTCAAGAGCAAGGTCGTGGATGGCAAGACCGTATTTGACTGGTCATGCCTGCCGGGGGAAATCGGTGTCGTCGAGTCCTTCGATCAGCTTGCGCCCAACAGCTGGAACGATTCCAAGCGTTACACCAGCATCAACGGCCTGGTTCAGCCGACATTTGAAGCACGGGCCGGACAGATCGAGCGCTGGCGGTTGGTACATGCCGGTATCCGGGACACCGTGAACCTGCAGTTTCGCAAGCTCGACGACCGCGCCAGAACCGACAAGCGCGAAGGTGTAGCAACGGCGGTCGCCGAGCGCTTTGTCGAGGAAAAATGTACCGGTGAACCGGTGCAATATCATGTGATCGCCTCCGACGGGTTGACCATGGACCGAGCGCAGCCCCATACCCAGCTGACGCTGCAGCCGGGGTATCGCAACGATGTGCTGATGGTCTTTCCCGAGCCGGGCCGGTATTGCGTGATCGACAATAAACAGACGGCCAAGGGCGGCGTCAGCCAGTTCGACAGCCAGACCCAGTTGCTGGGGTTTGTTGATGTCGGGGAAGGGACCAAGGTCGACAACATCAGTACTTACCTGACGAAAGAGCTGGTGAAGGCGGCAAAGAAAAATATGCCCGAAGACGTCAAGAGCGGGATCGTTGCCGATCTTCAGAGCGGTTTACAGTTGAAGAAGTTTGTTGCGCACAAAACGATTGCCGCGTCTGAGCTGATCAAAGAACAACAGCAACTGGTATTCCTGATCGATACGTCGGACAGTAACAACGTGAAGTTTGCGGTCGGTACCACCGCGCTGGATGCCAAGCCCTACGAGTCAGGCGTGGTCAACCGTCAACTGAAACTGGGAGACGCGCAGACCTGGGTCCTGAAGTCGGCCTATGCCAGCCATCCGTTCCACATTCACGTCAATCCCTTCCAGATCGACAAAATCATCGGGCCCAGCGGCACGGACCTCAGCTTGCCGGGGGCCGTCGACCCGGATGATCCCACCGACAATCAATACGCGGGTCTTAAAGGCGTGTGGAAAGACACCCTGTTCGTCAAAGGGCCGGTCAAGGTCGATCCATTCACCAATGACAAGGGCATTTATACGATTTACGTCAACACCCGTTACCAACGGTACATTGGCGAGTTCGTCCTGCACTGCCACATCCTTGATCACGAGGATCAGGGCATGATGCAAAACGTCAGTATCGGCATGCCCAACGGGCAGGGTGGCATCCAGTCGGCGGGGCATTGACGCCTTGGCAACTTAAAAAAACGCCGCTGTCCTTGATCGGGATCAGCGGCGTTTTCATGGTGTGAGGCGTTAACTGACGCGACTCAAAGTGGCCGACGGTTCAAACGCCTCAAGCTCATCTTCCACGGCTTCGATTATTCGCTCGACGTCTGCGGCGTTCATCACGGTCGCACACGGGATACCGGCGATGGCAATCAGCGTTTCGCCACTGGCGCGGTCAAACAACCGGGCAATCATGCTGCCGGGTGCATCCATGCTGGCTTCAAACCCTATCGGATGAAAGTGCCAGCGCATCAACTGGCAAGCGTTTGGAAACGTGACTTTGCTGTTTGAATCCCTGTTCATGTGTTGCCCACCTTCTTCATCGAGCGCTTCCATTAGCTCATGTTAGGAGGGAAGAGCCTTCACTGGCCCAACCGGTTGAGGCCTTAAAAGTAGCATCGACGGGCTCGGCACCGGGGGCTTTTTTCAGGCCGTTTGGCGATTGGCCGTTTTTTATGACGCAAGACATGTAATGACGACGCAGTGATACGGCAACCGTCCAAGCCCCCACCACATACCCCAAAAGGGGAATTGGCGGCGCGTGCCTTGCGGCCTACAGTCGCCACTTCGCCGGTCGACCCCGACCCCGGCCACATTGAGAGCAAGCACCATGCGCGCACGAGAACTGGGCATCAGCCTGGGATTGGGAACACCAGGGCCACTGAATGCCATTACCGATGTACCGGGTGTTCGGGTCGGTCACAGCACGCTTAATACCGTCATTGACGGCAAGCCTGTGCGCACCGGGGTCACCCTGATTGAGCCGCGCCCTGACGCTGCGCGGTTGCAACCGTGTTTTGCCGGTTGCCACGTGCTCAATGGCAATGGCGACGCCACGGGCCTTGAGTGGATTCGCGAAGCCGGTGTGCTGGCCACGCCGGTGGCGATCACCAATACCCACAGCATCGGGGTGGTCCGTGATGCCTTGGTGGCTCACGAGCGCGACAGCCTGGCCGACCCGGCGGTGTACTGGTGCATGCCGGTAGTGATGGAGACCTATGACGGGGTACTCAACGATATCTGGGGTCAGCATGTCGGCCCGCAACAGGTGCTTGAGGCCATTAACAATGCCGCATCAGGCCCGGTGGCCGAAGGGGCCGTCGGAGGCGGTACGGGGATGATCTGCCATGAGTTCAAGGGCGGCATCGGCACCGCGTCGCGCCGGTTGCCGGTCGAGCAGGGCGGTTACACGGTGGGCGCACTGGTTCAGGCCAACCACGGTAAACGCTGCGAACTGCGGGTGGACGGCTATCCCGTGGGGCGCCACTTCACCGCGACAACTTCGCCCTTTGCAGAGCATGGCACGCCGGGGATGGGCTCTATCGTGGTGGTGCTCGCCACCGATGCACCCTTGTTGCCGCATCAGTGCCAGCGTCTGGCTCAACGTGCCTCTATCGGCATCGCCCGCACCGGCGGCGGCACCGAGGATTCCAGTGGCGATATTTTCCTGGCATTTGCCACCGGTAATCGGGATTTGCCGCCCGCCGATTATGGCCGCAAGGACTTGCCCCTGAGCACTTCGCTGCAGATGCTCAACAACGATCACATCTCGCCACTGTTCAGTGCCGCTGCTGAAGCGGTGGAAGAAGCGATCATTAACGCTTTATTGGCGGGTGAGGACATGACGGCTCTGGACGGGCGCCAAGTACCTGCTTTAACAGCCCCCTTATTACTCTCTGCACTCGCGGTTTCAGGCTGGCGCAAAGCCATATAAAACTGCGACGTAGTAATCAAATGCAACTGTACTGTTATTTAATATTTAAATAGATAATTGTCGGACAACCGGTTTTGAGGATTGCGTTACAAAGATAATTTTGACGGGCGGATCATTGTTTACGGTCGTTTTGCGGAGCAGTTCAATTTGTCGTTAAAAAAGTAGTGGACGCCTGATTTCAAATTGTGTCAGCTTTCTTTCGCCTTCATTGGGCGAGTGATAGGACGATCTCGCCAGAGATTGTCGCTATCTGACAAAAACTGTTCCATTGCTAAACAAGGAAGTGTGTTTATGTCGAAAGTAAAAGTGAAAGCTATTGAATCGGCCATCGCTGCTCCAAGTTCCGCATGGTCACAAATCGATAGTTTCAGCCATCAGTATGATCGGGGCGGCAATCTCACGGTCAATGGCAAATCCTCCTATGACGTTGATCAGGCAGCTACGCAGATTCTGCGTGAAGGTGCTGCCTGGACAGATCTCGACGGCAGCGGCAAAATTGAGCTCACCTATACCTTCCTGACCGCAGCGAATGCCGGGTTTAAAGCGCTGAACGTGGGTACGTTCAGCCAGTTCAGCTCGTTGCAAAAGGCTCAGGCGGTTCTCTCCATGCAATCGTGGGCGGACGTGGTCAATGTCACCTTCACCGAGGCGGCAAGGGGCGGCGACGGTCATATGACCTACGGCAACTACAGCGACGGTGCCAACGGTGGCGCAGCATTTGCCTTCCTGCCGGGCACCGAGCCTGGCTACGATGGTCAATCCTGGTACCTGACCGGCAGTGGCTACAACGTCAACAAGACGCCTGGCCTGAACAACTACGGTCGTCAGACCCTGACCCATGAAATCGGCCATACCCTGGGTCTCGGCCACCCTGGTGATTACAACGCTGGCGAGGGTAACCCGACCTATGGCAATGGCGCGGTCTATGCGCAGGACACGCGCGGCTACAGCGTCATGAGCTACTGGGGTGAAAGTAATACCAAACAGGACTTCAAAGGTGCTTACTCATCCGGCCCGCTGATGGACGATATTGCCGCCGTGCAGAAGCTCTACGGCGCCAATATGAGCACCCGTGCCGGTGACACCACCTACGGGTTCAACTCCAACGCCGGTCGTGATTTCCTCAGCGCAACGTCCTCCTCGGACAAGCTGATCTTCTCGGTGTGGGACGGTGGCGGCAACGACACCCTGGACTTCTCCGGCTACACCCAAAACCAGAAGATCAACCTCAACGCGGCTTCGTTCTCTGACGTTGGCGGCATGATTGGCAACGTTTCCATTGCCAAGGGTGTGACCATCGAGAACGCCACGGGTGGTTCGGGCAACGACTTGCTGATCGGTAACAGTGTTGCCAACGTGCTCAAGGGTGGTGCCGGTAACGACATCATCTACGGCGCCGGTGGCGCGGACAAACTCTGGGGTGGTTCGGGTTCGGACACCTTCGTGTTTGCCGCAAGCTCGGATTCCAAACCGGGTGCCGCTGACCAGATCCTGGACTTCACCAGTGGCCTGGACAAAATCGACCTGAGCGCCATCACCAAAGGCGCAGGCCTGCACTTCGTGAATGCGTTCACCGGTGCGGCAGGCGACGCGGTGCTGAGCAACGTCTCGGGTGGCAGCAGCCTTGCTATCGACTTCACTGGGCATGGCGTGGCGGACTTCCTGGTCACCACCATTGGCCAGGCAGCAACCACGGATATCGTGGCGTAAGTGTCAGGTCTCCCGCGGTGCCAACACCGCGGGATCGCCGGACAATGCAAAAGGAGAGTGGCGCACAGGCGCCACTCTTTGCCCTTGCCAGCCACGTGTTCGTGAGCGACGCTGCATAGGCTACAGTCAGGAACGAATTTACCTATGATCCACAACGCCTTTACCTACAGGGCACCAGCCTGGTTCTTCGCCATGCTGATGACGTTTTCTGGAGATGTAACCATGGCAAGCAGCCTGAAATTAGCGGACCCATCGGAGCTGGCGGGCCAATGGCAGGCACACCTTGTGTCTGAACCGGCCACCTGTGTGGTGGAGCTCGTCCAAAACGGCACCTTGGGTGGCCAGCTCGATTGCCTCGCCGGATGGCTGGGTGAAACACCGATCGGCTGGTACCCGGAACCGGACGGTATTTCCCTGACCGGCAAGGAAGGCTCAAGAATTATTCATCTGGGTCGACAAAAAGAAGGGTTCTATGAAAGTACCCGCCCAGCAGACCCGCAAATAACTTTGCAACGCGCGCCACACTAAGCAACTCACGCAACACCGAACCGCTATCAGCAATGGTTATATAGGTTCGTTTATTGTTTTAAGCCGCCCGGCCCTGACCCCGAACTTTATTTCGTCATGGAATAAAGTTCTTCGTTTGCCAGCCAGTCGCACTGTTAAAAGAATGCCCTGCTCAATGGGTGAGCAGGTTATTGGCGTCGCGCCGTCGTGCGCGAGCTATCAGTTCAGGGAAGATCAATGAGAATGGCGAAGACCACTCCCACTGCACCGCTATTGAAGGCGCTGGGCGATTACAAAGGCATCCTGATCAGCGTCGGCTGTTTCACCGCGTTGATTAACGTATTGATGCTCGTGCCCTCGATTTACATGCTCCAGGTTTATGACCGGGTGCTCTCTTCGCAGAACGAAACCACCCTGGCAATGCTGTCACTGATGGTGGTCGGGTTCTTCGCGTTCATCGGCCTGTTGGAAATCGTGCGCAGCTTCATCGTGATCCGCATCGGCAGCCAGTTGGAGCGCCGCTTCAACCTGCGGGTCTATCAGGCCGCGTTCGAACGCAACCTGTTCAAGGGCGAGGGCAACGCCGGGCAGTCACTGGGGGACTTGACGCACATCCGTCAGTTCGTCACCGGGCCTGCACTGTTCGCGTTCTTCGATGCGCCGTGGTTTCCGGTCTACCTGTTCGTGATCTACCTGTTCAACGTCTGGTTGGGGGTGTTCGCCACCGTCGGCGCGGTGATGTTGATCGGCCTGGCGTTCCTCAATGAAGCCATGACCAAAAAGCCGCTGGGTGAAGCCGGCGGCTACTCGCAAAAGTCCACCCAATTGGCCACCAGCCACCTGCACAACGCCGAAACCATTCAGGCGATGGGCATGCTCGGTGCGTTGCGCAAACGCTGGTTCCAGGTGCATTCGCGTTTTCTCGGGTTGCAGAACCAGGCCAGCGACACGGGTGCGGTTATCAGTTCCCTCAGTAAAACCCTGCGTCTGTGCCTGCAATCGCTGGTGCTGGGCCTCGGTGCGTTGCTGGTGATCAAGGGTGACATGACCGCCGGGATGATGATCGCCGGGTCGATTCTGATGGGCCGGGTCCTGAGCCCGATCGATCAGTTGATCGCGGTGTGGAAACAGTGGAGCGGCGCAAAACTGGCCTATCGGCGCCTGGACGCGTTGCTGCAAGAATTTCCGCCGAGCGACACGGCCATGGCGCTGCCCGCGCCCAAGGGCCAGGTCAGTTTCGAACAGGTCAGCGCCGGCCCGCCGGGGCAACGCAGTGCAACCCTGCACATGGTCAGTTTCAACCTTGGGGCCGGCGAAGTGCTGGGCGTACTCGGTGCCTCAGGTTCCGGCAAGTCGACATTGGCGCGGGTGCTGGTAGGCGTCTGGCCGACCCTGGCCGGTACGGTGCGGCTCGACGGTGCGGACATCCATCGCTGGAACCGCGATGACCTCGGTCCTTATATCGGCTACCTGCCACAGGACATCGAACTGTTCAGCGGCACCGTGGCGGAAAACATCGCGCGGTTCCGCGATGCCGATCCGCAGAAAGTCGTCGAAGCCGCTCAACAGGCCGGCGTCCACGACATGATTCTGCGTTTACCCCACGGCTACGACACCTTGCTCGGCGAGGACGGCGGCGGGTTGTCCGGTGGTCAGAAGCAGCGCGTGGCATTGGCCCGTGCATTGTATGGCGGCCCGAGCCTGGTGGTGCTCGATGAACCGAACTCGAACCTGGACACCGTCGGTGAGGCCGCGCTGGCCAGCGCCATTGTGCAAATGAAGGCCCAGGGCACCAGTGTGGTTCTGGTGACTCACCGTTCTTCGGCACTCGCCCAGGCCGATAAGTTGCTGGTGCTCAACGAAGGGCGCCTGCAAGCCTTCGGCCCAAGCCAGGAAGTGCTCAAGGCGCTGTCTGGCGCCCAGGAACAGCAACGCGAAAAAGCCACCGCACAGGCACCGGCCGGGCTCAGCATGAGCCGTCAGTATCAGGCCCCGACAAGGAATTCTGGTGTATGAGCAACAACAGCGAGACAACCCTCGACGGCTACGCGCCGGAGCGCTCCGAGCGCGATCCAAGGTTTTTCACCCGCCTGGGCTGGATTCTGACCATTGTCGGCGCCGGCAGCTTCTTCTTGTGGGCGAGCCTCGCGCCCCTCGATCAGGGCATCCCGGTGCAAGGCACCGTGGTGGTTTCAGGCAAGCGCAAAGCGGTGCAATCGATGAGCGGCGGCGTGGTCAGCCGGATTCTGGTTCGTGAAGGACAAGCGGTGGTGCAGGGCCAGCCCCTGTTCCGTCTCGACCAGACCCAGGTCTCGGCCGACGTGCAATCGCTGCAAGCCCAGTACCGCATGGCCTGGGCCAGCCTGGCACGCTGGCAGAGCGAGCGCGATAACCTCAAACAAGTGAGTTTTCCGGCTGAACTGAGCAGCGACCCGGACCCGCGCCTGGCGTTGGTACTTGAAGGTCAGCGGCAATTGTTCAGCAGCCGGCGTGAAGCGTTCTCCCGCGAGCAGGCCGGTTTGCGCGCCAACATCGAAGGCTCCAGCGCCCAACTGGCCGGGATGCGCCGCGCGCGCACCGACCTGACCGCCCAGGGCGAATCCCTGCGCCAGCAACTGACCAACCTGCAACCGTTGGCCGACAACGGCTACATCCCGCGCAACCGGTTGATGGACTACCAGCGTCAACTGTCGCAGGTGCAACAACAACTGGCGCAGAACACCGGAGAAAGCGGCCGGGTGGAGCAGGGCATCCTGGAGTCGAAACTCAAGCTGCAACAGCACAGCGAGGAATACCAGAAGGAAGTCCGCAGCCAATTGGCGGATGCCCAACTGAAAAGCCTGACCCTGGAGCAGCAATTGACCTCGGCCGGTTTCGACCTGCAACACAGCGAGATCGTTGCCCCGGCCGACGGCATCGCCGTCAATCTTGGCGTACACACCGAAGGCGCGGTGGTCCGTGCGGGCGAAACCCTGCTGGAAATTGTCCCGCAGGGCACGCGCCTGGAAGTCGAAGGGCACCTGCCGGTGAACCTGGTCGACAAGGTTGGCAGCCATTTGCCGGTGGACATCCTCTTCACCGCGTTCAACCAGAGCAAGACGCCAAGGGTACCGGGCGAGGTCAGCCTGATTTCCGCCGACCAAATGATCGACGAAAAAACCGGTGCGCCTTACTACGTCCTGCGCAGCAGCGTCAGCGACGTGGCCATGGAAAAACTCAACGGGCTGGTGATCAAGCCGGGCATGCCGGCGGAAATGTTCGTGCGTACCGGTGAGCGTTCGCTCCTCAACTATCTGTTCAAACCTCTGCTCGACCGGGCAGGCTCCGCATTGACCGAGGAATAGGGATGTCCCGTCGTATGAGCAAGCTTTCCATTCTCGGGGCCGCTGTTGCACTACTGGCCTGTTCCACCGTTCACGCCATGGGTCCGTTTCAAGTCTACGAACAAGCACTGCGCAATGACCCGGTGTTTTTGGGGGCCATCAAGGAGCGCGATGCGGGGCTTGAAAACCGCGCCATCGGCCGCGCCGGGCTGTTGCCACGGCTCGGTTACAACTACAACAAGGGCCACAACAACTCCAAGGTCACGAACCTGGACGAGAAGCGCCGCAGACGCCATGAGGACCGTAACTACGACAGCTACGGTTCGACGTTCACCCTGCAACAACCCTTGTTCGACTACGAAGCCTACGCCTCGTACCGCAAGGGCGTGGCGCAGGCGTTGTTCGCCGATGAGAACTTTCGCGGCAAAAGCCAGGAGTTGTTGGTCCGGGTGCTGACCTATTACACCCAGGCGTTGTTCGCCCAGGATCAGATCGACATTGCCCAGGCCAAGAAAAAAGCCTTCGAGCAGCAGTTCCAGCAAAACGAACACATGTTCCGCCAGGGCGAGGGTACCCGTACCGACATTCTGGAAGCCGAATCGCGCTACGAACTGGCGACTGCCGAGGAGATCGAGGCGCGCGACGAACAGGATGCGTCCTTGCGTGAACTCGGTGCGCTGATTGGCGTGCCGACGATCGACATTGCCGACCTCGACCCGCTGGGCGATTCCTTCCAGTCGTTCACCTTGCAACCGGCCAACTTCGATACCTGGCATGAACTGGCGCTCACCAACAACCCGAACCTGGCGTCGCAGCGCCAGGCGCTGGAAGTGGCGCGCTACGAAGTCGAGCGCAACCGTTCCGGGCACCTGCCCAAGGTCAATGCCTATGCCACGTTGCGGCAGAACGAATCGGAAAGCGGCAACACCTACAACCAGCGGTATGACACCAACACCATCGGCATCGAAGTCAGTGTGCCGTTGTATGCCGGTGGCGGGGTGTCGGCGTCGACGCGTCAGGCCGCCCGTTCGATGGAGCAGGCCGAGTACGAACTGGACTCCAAGACCCGTGAAACCCTGATCGAGCTGCGCCGCCAGTTCAGTGCCTGCCTGTCGGGGGTCAGCAAGTTGCGGGCTTACCAGAAAGCACTGACCTCGGCCGAGGCGCTGGTGGTGTCGACCAAGCAAAGCATTCTCGGTGGCGAGCGGGTCAACCTCGATGCGCTCAACGCCGAGCAACAGCTGTACACCACGCGCCGCGACCTGGCCCAGGCCCGCTACGACTATTTGATGGCCTGGACCAAGTTGCATTACTACGCAGGGACCCTGCGCGAAGACGACCTGGCCAAGGTCGATGAAGCCTTCGGCCCGCGTAGCGTGAATCGATAACCGCGTCACCCGCTGCACCGCCCCCATACGGGGGACTACAAATCTAATAACGCCAGAAAAGCGAGAAGTCATGAACACGGATGTCAGTTGTAACTTGTTCAAACCCATGACCGGTGGTTCGTTGTTACTGGTGCTGGCCGCACTGCCAGCCGCCGTCCATGCGGCTTACCTTGAGCCCGGAACAGTGGGCGACCCGGCCAGTTGGCGCACTGCCGAATACCAGAAGGACTGGGGCCTGGACCGCATGCAGGCGAACCAGGCCTACGCGGCCGGTATCACCGGTAAAGGGGTGAAGATCGGCGCCGTGGATTCGGGGTTTGATCCCAGTCACCCCGAAGCCTCCAAAGACCGTTATCACGCCGCCACGGCCAGCGGTCGCTACGTGGATGGCACACCGTTCAGCGTCAGCGGCAACCTGAATGCCAGGAATGACAACCACGGCACCCACGTCACCGGCACCATGGGCGCGGCCCGTGACGGCAACGGCATGCATGGCGTGGCGTACAACGCGCAGGTCTACGTGGGCAACACCAACCAGAACGATGGTTTCCTGTTTGGCCCCGGCCCCGATCCGCGTTACTTCAAAGCGGTGTATGACGCCCTGGCCGATGCGGGCGTGCGGGCGATCAACAACAGTTGGGGCAGCCAGCCCAAGGATGTCAGTTACCAGACCCTCGACGGACTGCATGCCGCCTATGCCCAGCACTGGAACCAGGGCACCTGGATTGATGCGGCGGCCGATGTTTCACGCAAGGGCGTGATCAACGTGTTCAGCGCCGGCAACAGCGGTTATGCCAACGCCAGCGTGCGCTCGGCCCTGCCGTACTTCCAGCCGGACCTGGAAGGGCATTGGCTGGCCGTGTCCGGGCTGGATAAAAACAACCAGCAAAAATACAACCAGTGCGGGATCGCCAAGTACTGGTGCATCAGCACGCCTGGCGCACAGATCACCAGCACCATCGCGGGCGGTGGCTACGCAACCTACAACGGCACATCGATGGCCGCTCCCCATGCAACCGGCGCGCTGGCGCTGGTGATGGAACGTTACCCGTACATGAACAATCAGCAGGCCTTGCAAGTACTGCTGACCACCGCCACCCAGCTCGACGGTTCGATCACCGACTCACCGACCAGCCGGGTCGGCTGGGGTGTTCCGGACCTCAATCGTGCGATGAAAGGGCCGGGGCAATTGATCGGCTCATTTGATGCCAACCTGGCAGCGGGGCAGCGTGATGTGTGGAGCAACGGGATTTCGGACAAGGCACTGATGCAACGCCGGACCGAAGACACCGCCGAACGCGCCGCCTGGCAACAAACCCTCAAGGACAAGGGCTGGGAGCAGGGCGTTGCCGCCGGTGCCAGCCAACAGGACAAGACGGATTACGCCGTGGGCATGGCCCGCGATGCGGCTGCTGCGAGCCGGGTGTATGAAGGCAGCCTGATCAAGTCCGGTGCCGGGCATCTGGTACTGGCGGGCGACAACACCTATCGCGGTGCAACCACGGTCAACAGCGGCTTGCTGACGGTCAATGGCACTGTGGCGTCGACGGTCACGGTCAATGCCAGTGGCACCCTCGGGGGTTCCGGGCGGGTAGGGGCGTTGACCGCCAACAGCGGCGGCACCGTGGCGCCGGGTAATTCCATCGGCACGTTGCAGGTCAACGGCGATGTGAATCTGGGGGCGGGTTCGACTTACGCCGTGGAACTCTCCGACACCAGCAGCGACCGCATCGTCGCCACTGGCAAGGCGATCCTCGGCGGCGGCACCGTCAGCCTCGCGCTGGAAAACAGCCCGACGCTGCTGAGCCCCGGCCAGGTCCAAAGCCTGCTCGGTCATCAGTACAACATCCTGCAAGCGGCGGGTGGCATTCAGGGCCAGTTCGGCGAAGTCTTGCCCAACTACCTGTTTATCGGCGGCGCACTCGATTACTCCGCGACCGGCGTGCAACTGGCGGTGGAGCGCAACGGCAATTCCTTCGCCAGAGTCGGGCAAACCCCGAACCAGCGCTCCGTCGCGACGGCAGCCGAGCAATTGGGCGCGGGCAATGCCGTCTACGAAAGTCTCTTGCTGTCGCCAACGGCCGCGTCGGCTCAGCAAGCCTTCCAGCAACTGTCCGGGGAAATCTACCCGGCGCTGGCGACCGCGTTGATCAACGACAGTCGTTACCTGCGCGATGCCGTGGGCGAGCGCCTTGGGCATGACGCGTTCACGGGGTCAGAGTCCCGCGGCAACGGTTGGGTCAAGGCGCTCGGGGCCTGGGGCAAGACCGATGAAACGCACGACACGGCAGGCTACACCACGTCGATCGGCGGCTTGCTGGCCGGGGTCGATGGCAGTGTCGACGAAGACACCCGTCTGGGACTGGTCGCGGGCTACAGCGACACCTCGCTGAACATGGGCAGCGACACCCATTCACGCGCCGAAATCGACAGCTACCACCTGGGCGCCTATGCCGGCCGCGAACTCGGCGCGCTGCGTTTGAGCCTTGGCGGCGCCTACAGCTGGCACCGCGCTGATGTTAAACGCGACCTGCATTACGGCGCTGTCAGTGCCAAGCAGAAAGCCAAAATCGACGCCCAGAGCGCGCAACTGTTCACCGAAGCCGCGTGGCGCATGGACCTGCCAGCCGTTGCGCTGGAGCCGTTCGCCAACCTGGCCTATGTGCACCTGAACACTGACGGGTTTACCGAGAAGGGCGATGCCGCTGCCCTGAAAAATGGCAGCGACAACCGCGATGCGGTGCTCAGTACCTTGGGCTTGCGGGCGATGAAAACCGTCAACCTGTCCGCCGCGCAGCAACTGGACCTGTCCGGGACGCTGGGCTGGCAACACAACTGGAGCGCTACCCAGTCGGAGGATCGTCTGGCCTTCGCAACGGGCGGCCCGGGCTTTGCGGTTGAAAGTGCGCCGTTGGTGCGCAATGCCGCGCTGGTCGGCGTTCGGGCGGGGGTGGCGCTGGCCAAGGATGTGCGCTTGAACCTCGACTACAACGGCCAACTGGCCAGTCGGGAAAAAAGCCACGGTGTGGGGTTGAGCCTGAACTGGCAGTTCTAAAACACCAAGGACCACTGCGCAGTGGCTGACACGGGAAACCGTTGTCGGGAGGGCCCCTGCGCAGGCGCAAGAATCGCAACACAACAACAAAACGCGTGCACGTAAGCACGCGGTGATTCAAGCACGTCAACTAAGGAAGGTAGCTGGATGGAAGGCAAGTCTCGCAACAACAATAATACGCCTGCACACATTGGAATCAGCCGTAAGGCCATGGCCCTGAATGGGGCCTTTATCGCGTACCTGGCGACCATTGGTGTCGCTCAGGCCGCGCCTTACGTGGAAAACGGCACGCTCGGTAATCCCGACAGCTGGCGCAGCACCGAATTCAAGGCCGACTGGGGCCTGGGCGCGATCAACTCGCAGGACGCGTATGCCGCCGGGTACTCGGGCAAGGGCATCAAACTGGGGATCTTCGACCAACCGGTCTACGCCAAGCACCCGGAGTTCAGCGGCAAGGACAAAGTGGTCACCCTGGTCACCAGCGGCATTCGTGAATACACCGACGGGTACATTCACGTCAAAGCCGGGGACCCCTTCCGGTATGACGGCACGCCCACGTTAGGCTACAACGGCAGGTTGGGTTACCACGGCACCCACGTTGGCGGGATCGCGGCCGGTAGCCGCGACGGCCACGAGATGCATGGCGTGGCCTATGCCTCGCAGATCATCAGCGCCGACAACGGCGACCCGGGCCCTGAAGACGGGATTGTTCTGGGCAACGACGGCGCGGTCTACCGGGCGGGTTGGGACTCGCTGGTCAAGAGCGGCGCACGGATCATCAACAACAGCTGGGGCATCGGTATCACCGACCGCTTCAACAAGGGCGGCAAGGACCCGGCGTTCCCGCACTTCACCGTCAACGACGCCCAATTGCAGTTCAACCAGATCCAGCCCCTGCTCAACTCCAAACAGGGTGGCGCCTACAGCGGTGCCATTGACGCGGCACGCGGTGGCGTCGTGACCATCTTCGCCGCAGGCAACGACTACAACCTCAACAACCCGGATGCGATTGCCGGCCTCGGTTACTTCGTACCGGACATCGCGGGGAACTGGCTGACCGTCGCGGCCCTGCAACAGAACCCGGATACCAACAGTGCTGAGCGCTACATCGCCAGTACCTTCTCGTCACGGTGTGGCTACACCGCGGGGTCCTGTGTCTCAGCCCCCGGCACGCGTATTTACAGCGCCGTGCTCGACGGCACCACCCTCGAAAACATGACGCTCGGCTACGCCAACAAAAACGGCACCTCGATGGCGGCACCCCATGTGGCGGGCGCCACGGCCGTGCTGATGGAGCGCTTCCCGTACATGACTGGCGCCCAGGTCGCCAGCGTGCTGAAAACCACCTCCACCGACATCGGCGCGGCGGGCATCGACTCGATGTATGGCTGGGGCATGATCAACCTGCGCAAAGGCATCGACGGCCCGGCGATGTTTGTGGCCGATGCCGATATCCCGCAAGAATTCCGGGTCAACGGCGCGTACGGTTCGGGGCAGTTCGTCGCGGACTTGCCGGGCATCGGCGCGATCATTGATGCCGGCAAACCGACGCAGCGGGTGTGCAATGACCAGGGCTGTGGCCTCGACGTCTGGCGTAACGACATTGCCGGTCATGGTGGCTTGACCAAAAAAGGGATTGGTACCCTGGTGATGACCGGCGCCAACACCTATGCAGGTCCGACCCTGGTCAATCAGGGCCGCCTGGCGATCAATGGTTCGCTGACATCGGCGGTGACGGTCAATGATTCCGGGATTCTCGGTGGTTCCGGTCGTATCGCGGGGCTGACCGCGAAAAGTGGCGGTACTGTCGCGCCGGGTAACTCCATCGGCACCCTGAACGTGGCCGGTGACGTGACCTTCGAGCCGGGCTCCACCTACGCCGTCGAACTGTCGCCCACCAGCAGCGACAGCATCGTTGCCAGCGGCAAAGCCGTCATCCAGGGCGCGACCGTGTCGCTGTCGCTGGAAAACAGCCCGACACTGTTGACCACCAGCCAGGTCCAGAGCCTGCTCGGTCATCAGTTCAACATCCTGCAAGCAGCGGGCGGCATCCAGGGCCAGTTTGGCGCGGTGTTGCCAAGCTATGCGTTCATCGGCGGCAACCTGGACTACACGGCGACCGGCGTGCAACTGGCGGTCGAGCGCAACGGCAACTCGTTTGCCAGCGTCGGGCAAACCCCGAATCAGCGCTCCGTGGCCGCTGCCACCGAGCGTTTGGGCGCCGGGAATGCGCTGTATGAAACGGTCCTGCTGTCGCCAACAGCGGCCTCGGCTCAGCAAGCGTTCCAGCAACTGAGCGGGGAAATCCACCCGGCCATCGGCACGTTGCTGATCAACGATTCGCGTTACCTGCGCGATGCCGTCGGTGATCGCCTGCGCGATAGCAACCTCTACAACGCCGCAACGCCCGACAGCCAGCAAAACAACGTCTGGGTCAAGGCACTGGGCGCATGGGGCAAGGCTGACGGCGGTCACGACAACGCCGATTACACCAGCTCCATCGGCGGCTTGTTGGCCGGGGTGGACGGTCTGATAGCGGAAAATACCCGTTTGGGCTTCGTCACCGGCTACAGCGACAGTTCGTTGAGCATGGGCAGCGGCACTCACTCTTCGGCCTCGGTCGACAGCTACCACCTGGGCGTGTACGCCGGGCATGAAATCGACGCATTGCGCCTGAGCGTCGGTGGCTCCCACAGCTGGCACCGCATCGATACGAAACGTGATCTGCAGTTCGGCGATGTGAGTGCCAAGCAGAAATCCAAGCGTGATGCGCAAACCACTCAGGTCTTCACCGAGGCGGCCTATCGCCTGGACCTGCAACCGTTGGCACTGGAACCGTTCGCCAACCTGGCCTACGTGCACCTGGACAGCGACGGCTTCACCGAGAAGGGCGGCGCGGCGGCACTCAAGGGTGGCGACGACAACCGCGATGCGGTGCTTTCAACCCTGGGCCTGCGCGCAAGCAAACGCCTGGCGCTCAACAGCCAACAGCAACTGGACCTGTCCGGGACCCTGGGCTGGCAGCACAACCTGAGCAACACCCGATCCGAGGAAAACCTGGCCTTTGCGTCCGGCGGTTCGCCGTTCAGCGTGCAAAGCGTTTCCATGGACCGCAACGCGGCCGTCGTTGGCGTTCGCGCAGGCCTGGCACTGGGACGCGATACCACGCTGAACCTGGACTACAACGGCCTGCTGGGCTCCAAAGACAAGACCCACGGCGTCGGGTTAACCCTCGACTGGCAGTTCTGATGGCTGGCCAGTCAGCACGACCGCAACACGCAGCAGCACTAACCAAGAGGCAAGATTATGGGTGTTTTTGATTACAAGACGTTCGGCAGCGAGGCCGGCAAGGCGTTGTACAGCGATGCGATTGCATTGACGCTGTACGCGTACACGCCGACCGGCAAGCCAATGGCAACCGGCTGGACGCCGGTCACGGCCGGGCAATTGGGCTATCAAGGCAAGGTTGGTGCCCAGGGCACGTTCTTTGGCGAGAAAGAGGGGTTCACCAGTGCCGAAGCCGAGGTCATGGCCAAGTACGACGCAGGCGGCAAGCTGATCTCCCTCGGCATTGCCTTTCGTGGTACCGGGGGCCTGGATTACAGCGACACGTATGGCGACATGAAGAACAACCTGCTGGCCGCCATCGGTCCGAAGGACTACGCGAAGAACTACGCGAAAAATGCGTTCGACACTTTGCTCAAGGACGTCGCCGCGTTCGCCAGTGCCAAAGGCCTGAACGCCAAGGACGTGCTGATCAGCGGCCACAGCCTCGGCGGTCTGGGGGTCAACAGCGTGGCTGAGTTGAGCGTCGACAACTGGGGCGGTTACTACAAAAACGCCAACTACGTGTCCTTCGCATCGCCGACCCAAAGCTCGGCGAGTACGCACGTGCTGAACATCGGCTATGAAAACGATCCGGTGTTTCGTGTGCTCGACGGCACCACGTTCAACAGTTCGTCGCTGTACAAACACGACAAGCCGCAGGCGTCGACCACCGACAACATCGTCAACTTCAACGACCATTACGCGTCCACGCAGATGACACCGTTCAGCATTGCCAACCCGCAACACTGGGCGGCCCATGGCTCCCTGGGCTATGCCGACGGCTTGAACCGGGTGATCGACTCGCGTTTCTACGACCTGACCGAGCGGGACTCGAACATCATCGTTTCGACGCTGGTGGAGTCGTCTCGGGCCGGCACGTGGATCGAAGACCTGGGCCGCAGCGGTGAAACGCATGTCGGCAGCACCTTCATCATCGGCACCGACAGCAACGACCTGTTGCGGGGTGGCAAAGGCAATGACTTCCTTGAAGGCCGCGACGGCAACGACACCTTCCGGGACGCGGGCGGCTACAACATCCTGCTGGGCGGCAAAGGGCAGAACGTTTTCGACCTGCAACAACCGCTGAAAAGCTTCACCTTTGCCAATGACGGCGCCGGCACGTTGTATGTGCGCGACAGCTACGGCGGCATCAGCCTGACGCGTGACATCGGCGCCCTGGTGAGCAAGGAGTCCGGGGCAGCCTGGGGCTTGTTCAGCAAGGACGTCAGCCACACCGTCAGCGCCAAGGGCCTGCTCAACGGCACCGAATTGACGCCGTACGCTCACTCCCTCAACGGCGACACCCAGGGCAACACGCTGGTGGCCAGCGCTCAGGGTGACTGGTTGTTCGGGCAGGGCGGCAACGACGTACTGCGCAGTGACAAGGCCCAGGTCACGTTTGTCGGTGGCGAAGGCAACGACGCCATGTTCGCCACCGGTGGGGGCAACACGTTCCTGTTCAGCGGCGCGTTCGGTTTCGACTCGATCAAGGGCTACCAGGGCAGCGACAAACTGGTGTTCCTCGGCGTCGAAGGCGCACGGCAGGGCTATGACTACAACCAACATGTTTCGCAGTCCGGCAACGACACACTGCTCAAGGTCGGCGACCACTCGGTGACGCTGGTGGGTGTGGGCCTGGCCAGCCTGTCCGGCGCGGAGATCGTATTTGCATAAACCGTAATAGATAAAGGCATTCCACTAAACCGCCGGAACGTCCCGTCACGGGGCGTTCTGGCGGCGTGAGCTTTCTCTGACAAGTTCAACAAAAAGAGAGGCAATACCATGGGTGTTTATGACTACAAAAACCTCAACTCAGCCGAGTCCAAAGCACTGTTTTACGATGCAATGGCAATCACGCTGTATTCCTACCACAACCTCGATAACGGCTTCGCGGTCGGCTATCAGCAAAACGGCTTCGGCCTCGGTCTGCCGGCCACACTGGTCAAGGCACTGATCGGCGGCACCGACGCACAAGGGGTCATCCCCGGCATTCCCTGGAACCCCAATTCTGAAAAAGAGGCACTGGCCGCCGTGCAGAAGGCCGGATGGACACCGATCAGCGCCAGCCAGTTGGGCTATGGCGGCAAGGTCGATGCCCGGGGCACGTTCTTCGGTGAAAAAGCCGGCTATACCACCGCCCAGGTGGAAATCCTCGGCAAGTACGACGCGCAGGGTCACCTCAAGGAAATCGGCGTGGCGTTTCGCGGTACCAGCGGTCCTCGGGAGTCGATGGTTTCCGACACCATTGGCGATGCCATCAACGACCTGATGGCGGCGTTGGGCCCCAAGGATTATGCAAAGAACTATGCCGGTGAAGCCTACGGCAACCTGTTCAAGGACCTCGCGACCTTCGCGGCCAAAAACGGCCTGAGCGGCAAGGATGTGCTGGTCAGCGGTCACAGCCTCGGCGGTCTGGGGGTCAACAGCCTGGCGGACCTCAGCGGCGACCACTGGAACGGTTTCTACAAGGACTCCAAGTACATTGCCTACGCGTCACCCACCCAAAGCAGCACCGATAAAGTGCTGAACCTGGGTTACGAAAACGATCCGGTGTTCCGCGCCCTCAACGGTTCGACGTTCAACGGTTCGACCCTGGGGGTCCACGACGCCCATCAGGATTCGGCGAGCAACAATATCGTCAATTTCAACGACTACTACGCGTCGAACGCCTGGAACCTGCTGCCGTATTCCATCGCCAATGTCGCGACCTGGATTTCTCATTTGCCTACCGCTTACGGTGACGGCATGACTCGGGTGCTGGAGTCGAAGTTCTACGACCTCACCAGCAAGGATTCGACCATCGTCGTGTCCAACCTGTCAGACCCGGCGCGTGCCAACACCTGGGTCCAGGACCTCAACCGCAACGCCGAAACCCACAAGGGCAGTACCTTCATCATCGGTAGCGACGGCAACGACCTGATCCAGGGCGGTTCGGGCAACGATTACCTGGAGGGCCGCGCGGGCAACGACACCTTCAGGGACAGCGGCGGCTACAACATTCTGTTGGGCGGCTCGGGCAGCAACACCCTGGACTTGCAGCAATCGGTGAAGAACTTTGTCTTTGCCAACGACGGCGCGGGCACGCTGTACCTGCGCGACGCCAACGGCGGAATCAGCATGACCCGTGACATTGGCACCCTGGTCAGTAAGGAGCCCGGATTCCTCTGGGGTCTGTTCAAGGACGAAGTGACCCATCGTGTGACCAATACCGGCCTGCAGGTCGGCAACAACCAGACTGACTATGCATCGTCAGTGAAGGGTGATGCCAGCAACAACACCCTCAAGGCGCACGTCGGTGGTGACTGGTTGTTCGGCCTGGACGGCAACGACCACCTGATCGGCGGCAAGGGTAACGATGTGTTTGTCGGTGGCAGCGGTAATGACCTGATGACGTCGGGCGGTGGCATCGACACCTTCCTGTTCACCGGTCACTTCGGGCAGGACCGGGTGGAGGGCTTCCAGGCGAACCACAAACTGGTGTTCATGGGCGTAGAGGGCGTGGGTCAGAGTTATGACGTGCGTGATCACGCCAAGGCCGTCGGCAATGATACGGTACTGACCTTTGGCAGCGATTCGGTGACGTTGGTGGGTGTTGGGCTGGACCATGTGTCCGGCAGCAACGTCGTCATCGCCTGACCCTGCGACAGCGCGAAGCCGAACCCGGTTTCGCGCTGTCCTGTCGACCCCGTTGTCCTTATTGATAGTGAATGACGATGCCTTTGAGCTTGCGTCCTTCAACGGTTTGAATGTCCCGATCCCACAGCGGACCACTGACATACGCCGACACCGGCAGGATCTTGTCGTAGACCACGACCACGGCGTCGCCGCCGATCCTGGCGGCTTCCTCTCGCAGTTTCTGCTCGATTTCACTGACTGGTGGCGGCGGCTCGACACTTGCGTCCAGCAGCACCTCACCCAGGCGCGTATGCGGCCGGGTCGGCTCGGTGCGCAGTACCTCCACCGACGCGGGTGACGTCGGTGCGGCATGCACGGCGCCGACGTATTCGGTGGTGCGTGCACTCACATTGGCGCAGGCGCTGAGCGCCCACACGGCGGTGGCGAGGGCCACGAGTTTGAGGCCGCGCAGGGCAGTCGCACACGTCTGGTCATTCGGCGCAAAAGTATAAGGCTGCAAAGTCATGACTCCTTGTGATGGATCAAAATCGCCGGCATTGGGTGACCCGCCAGCATCCGGGGGCCTCCAATACCTGCGCCATGATCACTCGCAAGGCTCTGGAACAAGCTTTTGCAGGTGATCACCCGTGCAGCAAAGCATAGACACAACGGTGCGTAGAGCCAGGTGCAACGGTTGTTTTTTATCAGCCGTGTGACTAAAACAACGAGCGCACCACCCGTTACAAGGACAACGTCAGCGCAAACCGAAAGGCTGATGTGATCCGCAGAATCCAAGGAGAAAGAACACAGTGAGTAACAGCAAGAGGAACGCAATGATGGTGGCTTTGGCCCTGATGTCCGGGACCGTTGCAGCCCATGAGCTCCCTCAAAGCTCGATTTTGACGCGCTACGGCGTGACCCCGGACCAACTGCAACTGCCTGCGGTGGCCATGGCCAAGCCCAAGGAAGAACCTCCCAAGGAGAGTCTGTTCAAGCTTCAACCGGAACAGCCCTGGGCCAATGTGCACATCGGGGACAACAAGGCACCCGAAATGACCGGCAACATCAGTATCGATAACTCCTTTGCCAAAGATTACGAACGCTGCCTGAAATTCAAGCAACAACTGACACAGCGCGGCTCCAGGGACAGCATCTCCTGCGATAACACCTTCCCCTGGCAGGGCGATGGTTCCAGGTTGCGTTGACGCTACAGGCTTATTTTTCCTTGCGGACGGTGGCCACATCGTCCGCTTTGACCCGCACTTTTTTCCCTGAGATGTCTTCGAATTCGTAGAAGCCGTCTTTGGTCTTGGTGTTCGGAATGTCTTTGGTCAGGTACTGCGTACCGTTTTGCAGGGTCACCACCGTTCGGGTGGAGCAACCGCCCACGGCCAGCAACGCCATGACGGCCAGTGATACGCCCAGAATCCTGATGTTCATGCACAACCCTCATTTGGAAAACACCGTCGCTTCAACCGAAGCAAACGTTTTACTCTAGCGCTAACCGCCGTTTGTGTAGCTCGATGGCAGAAAGTTCTGTGAAGCCTTTAAAAAAACGATCAAGCGTCCACTTATCTTTTTCTGGTTCCCTGCGGCAGGGTGCATCTGATGCCTGTGTGCATAACCCGTATTCGATCGTTAGGCGCTATGACCTGTGACAGCCAATCCATTCGACGACCCGTTCTATTACCTGAACAACTTCCACACCGTGCTGGCCTGGCTTGAGCAGCGCTACGGCGGTGGTCGGTCAGCTCATCACCGGTTACTGGCGCAAGGCTGTTTCAGTAACTCAACCCATTGCGCGGCAAACCGGTGGCAGTCACCCGGCCAGCGAGCCGTCAGCAGGTTGCCATCGCGCACGACAAAGCCGTGTTGCGGGTTTTCAGGCGTGTCACGCACGGGGAACAAGGGACCGGGCAAAAAATCGGTCGGCCGGGCAAGGGCTGCGGTCACTTCGGCTTGCACTGTTTGCGGGTACGTTCGGTAGTAACGCCCCAACCAGGGCGCGGTCACAAGCCAGGCTGGCAGCTCCATGGTATTGGCCACCAATGCGGTGACCTTGCGCCCGTGCAGCACCGAAACACCACTGCCGGGTTGCCGCGTCCGTGCCAGTAGCAACACGCCATGACACACCGCCGCGACCGGTTTGTCGGCGTCGAAGAAGTGCAGGGCGATCCGCTGCGCCAGCCCGGACTCCAGCAAACTGCGCATGCCCCTGGCGTGGCCACCGGGGATGAGCACGCCGTCGAACTGTTCGGGGTTTACCTCGCAGTAGGCCAGCGGTGCCTGGAACGCAGGGTCGGCCGTCATGGCCGCATAACGCTCAAGATCGGCTTTGCGCGTCATCAGCAGGGGATTCAGGAGACCAAAGCCGATACTCACCAGACGTGAATCGGCATAGGCCGGTAAACCCTCGGGTGTGGCAAAACGCAGGTCGATGCCGGCCTGGCGCAGCGCCTGCCAGGGAACGCTGCTTTCGGTGGGGTCGTAATCGGCGGTGGGCAACAGAATCAGGATCATGCAGGAGCCTCGTTGTGCCAGGAAGACAGCGCTGGGCAGCAGAATAGCCGCTGGCAGTCTCAACAAGACACAGCCATCGCTAAGGCGTCATCAGGCCCGGCACGCGAATCTGCCCGCGCAACCACGCGTACCAGTGCTCCAGCCCTTCACCGCTGGTGGCGCTCAGTTGCATCACTTCAATCTCGGGATTGATGCGACGGGCGAAGGCAATGCAGGCGTTCACGTCGAAGTCCACGTAGGGCAGCAAGTCGATCTTGCTGATGATCATCAGGCCCGACGCCTTGAACATGTGTGGGTACTTCAGCGGTTTGTCGGCGCCTTCGGTGACCGAGAGGATGACCACTTTGGCGCGCTCACCCAGGTCGAACAGGGCAGGGCATACCAGGTTGCCGACGTTCTCCACCATTACCAGCGAGTCGGGCGGTGGCTCGAGTTGTCTGAGTGCGTCGGCCAGCATCCCGGCTTCCAGGTGACAGCCAGTGCCGGTGTTTATCTGTACGGCTTTGCACCCGGTGGCCCGAATGCGCTCGGCGTCGAACAGGGTTTCCTGGTCGCCTTCGACCACGCACACCGGCACGCTGCCCGCCAGGTCACGCAGGGTATGTTCCAGCAGCGTGGTTTTTCCCGCGCCGGGGGAACTCACCAGGTTGAGGGCCAGAATGTTGCGGTCGTTGAGCCATTGGCGGTTCAGTTCGGCCAACTGATTATTCTTGGCCAGCACCGCCTGCTCCAGGTCGACATGCCGGTGGCTGACTGTCGGGGCGGGGGCGTGCGAATGATGGACATCAGGCACTGCCAGGCGGATGTAAGTACCGTGCAGATCGGTCTCGCCAATGCGCTGCATTTTGTGGGTCGACAGGTCAGTGATCCTGGCCTTGGCGCCATTGGAACAACCACAGGTGGCACACATCAGGCCGCCTCCTCGATTTCCATCGATTTGATTCGCAATTGATCGCCGCCGTGGGGGCGCTCCAGGTTGACCGAGCCGCAGGTGCAGGTTGAAAGCATGTCGGCCATTTCCACGGTGGCGCCGCACTCTCGGCAACGGCTGAGGCCGGGAACACGGATGATTTCCAGCACCGAGCCTTGCAGCGGCGTGCCTTCGGTGACCACCTCGTAGCAAAAGCGCAGGGCCTGGGGCATGACACACGACAAATTGCCGACCTCCAGCGTGACGCACAGCACCCGCGCACCGCCCGCGCGTTCACAGCAGGCCTCGACGATGCTTTGGGTGAGGGAGAGTTCGTGCATCAGCAGATCCTCGGCAGTTGCTCGCCGATCAGCATGTCGACGATGCGTTCGCCACCGAACACGGTGTGCATGATCACGCAGCCCTGCGGGCTGTCACCGATTTCGCCAATGATCGCCGCGTCGACGCCCGCCGGGTGCGCACGCATCGCGGCCAGTGCCGCCTCGGCATGTTCGGCCGGTACCACAGCGACCAACTTGCCTTCGTTGGCGAAGTACAGCGGATCGAGCCCGAGAATTTCCGACACGCCCTTGACCGCTTCCCGTACCGGGATGGTCGGCTCATCGAGATTGACGCAGACGTTGGCAGCCTGGGCGAACTCGTTCAGTACCGTGGCGATCCCGCCGCGTGTGGCATCGCGCAGGCAATGCACGTCGGGGCAGGCGTCGAGCAGCGCGGCGATCAACCCGTGCAAGGGCTGGCAATCGCTTTCGATGGGCACCTCCAGCGCCAGGTCGTCGCGCGCGGCCAGAATCGCCACGCCGTGGTCACCGATGTAACCGTTGACCAGCACCTTGTCACCCGGCTGTGCACGGGTGGCAGCAATGTTGACCCCGAGGGGAATCACGCCGATGCCGCAGGTAGTGATGAACAGTTTGTCGACAGCACCGCGCTCCACCACTTTGGTGTCGCCGGTGACAATCTGCACTCCGGCGACCTCGGCCGCACGCTGCATGGACGTGACGATGCGCCGCAAGTCGGCCAGCGCAAAGCCTTCCTCAAGGATCACCGCACAGGACAGGAACAGAGGCCGCGCACCAGAAACCGCGAGGTCGTTGACCGTCCCGTTGACGGCCAGGTCGCCGATGTTGGCCCCGGCAAAAAACAGTGGGTCGACCACATACGAATCGGTGGTGAACGCCAAGCGGTCGCCATGTCGGGCCAGGTCGCTCAAGGCAACACGCGCCTGATCTTCCAGCGGTGCCAGCAGCGGGTTGTTGAACGTGCCGACAAACACGTCGTCCACCAGGTCGCGCATGGCTTTGCCACCGCTGCCGTGGGCCAGGGTGATGGTTTCGCCGCGCACCTTGCCACTGCGCTGGCGGATACGCGGGATCGGTTCATCGACCACGAGGGTCAGAGGGTCGGGCACAGTCATGGGTGCTGCTCCGTGGCGGCGGCTTCGCGTTTTTTCAGGATGTCCACCAGGTCGATGCGCCCATAGTTGTAGACGGCGGCGCAGGCCCCTTCACTGGACACCATCAATGAACCCAAGGGCATTTCCGGGGTGCAGGCTGTGCCAAAGACCTTGCACTGCCAGGGTTTGATCACGCCCTTGAGCACTTCGCCGCACTGGCATGACTTGGGGTCGGCAATCTTCAGGTTCGGCACCGGGTACTTACGTTCGGCGTCGAAGCGCGCATAGGCCTCACGCAACCTGACCCCGGAATGGTCGATCGAACCCAGGCCTCGCCACTCGAAGAACTCGCGTAGCTGAAAGACTTTTTGCACCGCTGCCAACGCCGCCGTGTTGCCGGCCTCGGGCACCACGCGCTGATACTGGTTTTCAACTTCGCACCGGCCCTCGGCCAGTTGCCGGGTGACCATCCACAGCGATTGCAGGATATCCAGCGGCTCGAACCCGGAAATCACCAACGGTTTTTTGTAATGCCGGGCGATGAATTCATAGGGCTCGCTGCCAATCACCATGCTCACATGGCCCGGGCCCAGGAAGCCGTCGAGGGTCAGCTCCGGGGAGTCGAGAATCGCCTTGATCGTGGGGATAATGGTGATGTGGTTACAGAACACCGAGAAGTTTTCGAGGTGCTCGGCGTCGGCGCGCAGGACGGTCAGGGCCGTGGACGGCATGGTGGTTTCAAACCCCAGGGCAAAGAACACCACCTCGCGCGTCGGGTTTTCTCGGGCTATTTTCAGCGCATCCATGGGGGAGTAGACCAGGCGCACATCGGCACCCTCGGCCTTGGCTTGCAGCAGGCTCTTTTTCGAGCCAGGCACGCGCATCGCGTCGCCGAACGTGGCGAAGATGATATTCGGGTGTTGCGCCAGGGCCACGCAGTCATCGACCCGGCCCATCGGCAGCACGCACACCGGGCAGCCCGGCCCGTGCACCAGTTCGATGGCGTCGGGGAGCATTTGCTCGATGCCGTACTTGAAGATCGAATGAGTGTGGCCGCCGCAGACTTCCATCAGTTGGAGCGGGCGTTTGCGACAGATCGGGATGTGCAGCACCAACGCTTCGATCTTTTTCACCAGTACCCGGGCCTTGACCGGGTCGCGGAACTCGTCGACGAATTTCATGGCTGGCGCTCCAGCCCGCCGCGTTCGTCGGCGAGCAAGGTGTGCACCAGGTCCCAGAGGATGTGGTAGGTGGCGACGTGGACTTCCTGAATGCGGTGAATGCTGTCGGTGGGCACGACAAGGCAATGATCGAGGTCGGCCGAGTGGGCCATTGCGCCGCCGTCGCCACCGGCCAGGCCCAGGGTGGTCATGCCCATTTCCTTGGCTTTCGCGTAGGCCTTGAGCAGGTTGGCCGAGTTGCCGCTGGTGGAAAAACCCACCAGGCCATCTTCGGCCCGACCGAGGGCAATCACCTGCCGGACGAAGATATGCTCGAAGCCGACGTCATTGCCCACGGCCGTCATCATTGCCTGATCGGCCGCCAGGTTGGTGGCGGTCAGCGCCGGGCGGCCAGCCGTGATCGGGTGCAGGAATTCCACTGCAAAATGCGCAGCGTCGCAGGACGATCCACCGTTGCCCATCGACAGCATGCGCCCGCCACGTTGATACACCAAGGCGATGGCTCGGGCTGTGGCCACGATGGCCTGGGCGTTCTCGGCGAAGAATCGCTGTTTGACCTCCACGCTGTGGGCCGCTTTTTGCTGCACCGATTCCAGCAGCGCGGCCTCGACGGCGCTGGACGCTTGCTTGTCGCCGTGTAAAAACGGGTACAAGCCACGCAGTGGGTTATCACCTTGGGACATGGCAGTGCCTCCCTATCCAGAGTCTTGCATCAGGCGCATTTCTTCAGCCATTTCGCCGAGCGCCTGTAGCAGGTCGAGGGTTTTCAGGGCCTCGTGTTCATCGATCCGGCTCATGGCAAAGCCGACATGCACCAACACCCAATCGCCGATGCAATCGGCGTGGGCGCGGCCGTCACCGACCACGCACGAGATATTGATTGCCCGGCGGATGCCGCCGATTTCCACTGTGGCGGTGTCGGTCGCCGCATCGACGATGGCGACGATTTGCCCTGGAATGCCTACACACATGGCGGCCGGTCCTCTGGTGCAGCGCGGCTTTGCGCGGCGGCGACCGCCGCCTGACCCAGGCTCAGCCCGCCGTCATTGGCCGGCACCCGCCCGTGGCGCAGCACCTGAAAGCCACGGGACTCAAGGCTGCGAATCAATGCGCCACTGAGCAGCGCGTTCTGAAATACGCCACCCGACAGGGCGATACGCCCGGACCAGCGATCGCCGTGCTGTTCAGTCAGGTGTTCGACCATCCGCACCAGCGCTTGCACCAGGCCGACGTGGAAACGTGCGGCAATGACCCCGGGCGAAACACCGGTACGCAAGTCGTTCAGCAGGGCTGCCCACATGGGTCGGGGTTCCAGCCGTGGCAGCCCCTGGTCGGGGTCGATTACAAAGGGGTAACCCTCAGCGTCGACCAGCGCCGATGGATCAACGGCGGCTTCCAGCTCGATAGCGGCTTGCCCTTCGTAGCTGATCGTTTGGCACAGCCCCATCACCGCAGACACCGCGTCAAACAACCGCCCGCAGGAACTGCTCAGCGGGCTGTTGAACCCCGTTGCCAGCATGCCGTCCAGCGTCGCCAGCGGTTTGTCCGCCAGCGTGCGCAAGTACTGCAGATCAGCGAAATCGCCCATCAGCATTGGCCAGTCCGCAGTGCGGCGCAGGTGGGCGTAGGCCATGCGCCAGGGGTGTTCAATTGCCAGTTCACCGCCGGGCATGGCGACGCTCGCGAAACTGGCGAGTCGCTGGTAGCCACGGTAGTCGGCGAACAAGAACTCACCGCCCCACAGGCTGCCGTCATCGCCGTAACCGCTGCCGTCCAGGGCAAGGCCCAGCACGGGCGGGGCGTCCAGATCGACGTTGTTGTCCGCCAGGCACGCGGCGATATGTGCGTGGTGATGCTGAACCTCGATCAGTTGCAGCCCTTGGGCCTCGGCCCAGTCATGGCCGAGTTTGCTCGACAGGTATTCGGGGTGCCGGTCAATCGCCAGCACGCGGGGGCGGTGTTCAAACAGTTGCAGGTACAGCGCCAGTGTCTGCCGGTAAGCCTTGTTGGCCCGTGCGTTGGCCAGGTTGCCGATATGCTGGGACAGGATCGCCTGGCCGTCCTTGATCAGGCAAAAGCTGTTCTTCAGCTCGCCGCCCAGGGCCAACACCGCTGGCGACTGACGAAACCCCGTCGGCAGACGAAGGGGCGTCGGCGCGTAACCTCGGGCACGTCGCAGGAGGGCGGGGCTGTCGGCCACCAGCCGGACGACCGAGTCGTCGAGTCGGTTGACGATGTCCCGGTCGTGCAACAACAGTGCATCCGCGATATCGCCCAGGCGTTTGCGTGCGTCGTCGTTGCCGGTGCACTGCGGCTCGTCGCTGCGGTTGCCGCTGGTGAGCACGATGGGGTCTTCCAGCCCGGCCATCAACAGGTGATGCAGTGGCGAGTAGGGCAGCATGAAGCCGTAGCAACATTGCCCCGGCGCAACGCCGTTGGGCAGCGACTCAGGCCCATCGCAAGGCAACAGGACAATCGGCGCGGCCGAGCTTTGCAGCAGGGTGATCTGCGCCGGGTTCAGCGTGCAGAAGCGGCGGATCATCTGAAGATCGCGGACCATCAGGGCAAAGGGTTTGTGTGCGCGATGCTTGCGCTGGCGCAGCCGGGCCAGCGCCTGGGAACTGGACGCTGCGCAGGCCAGGTGCATGCCGCCAATCCCTTTGATCGCGACGATGTGCCCATTGTTGAGGAGTCGCCGGGTTGCCTCGATGGGATCACCGCTGCAGTCGACTGCCGAACCTGGGGTAGCTTCCAGCCATAGGTGTGGCCCGCACACGGGGCAAGCGTTGGGCTGCGCATGAAAGCGCCGGTCGCAAGGGGCCTGATACTCGGCGAGGCAGGCCGGGCACTGGACGAACGCGCCCATGCTGGTATTGGCGCGGTCATAGGGAATGGCGCGGACAATCGACATGCGCGGCCCGCAATGGGTGCAGTTGGTAAAGGCGTAACGGTAGCGGCGGTTGTCGGGGTCAAACACCTCGCTCAGGCACGCGGAGCAGGTTGCGGCGTCGGCGACAATCGCGGTATGCACCTGACCGCCAGTGCTTTTGAGGATGAGAAAGTCATTGACCGAAGGTTCACCGCTCAGCGGGCTGCGCTCCAGTGCGTCGATCCGCGACAGCGGCGGTGCTTGCGCGTACAGACGCTGCACAAACTGCTCCCGCGCCGAGGGTTCACCCCAGAGGTGGATCAGCACGCCCTCGGCATCATTGCAGACATCACCGCTCAGCCCGCTATCACGGGCCAGCCGCCAGACGGTGGGCCGGAACCCGACGCCCTGGACCAGCCCACGGACCCGGATCGTTTCACCGGACCCTGAACCACCCGGCGCATCATGCGAAACCTGGCCAAGCCGTTCTGTAGTCCTGGTCATGGAAACCTCCCGATCCTGCAATGGCGGTCACATTTTGCGGATTTTCAGGTAGCGCTTGATGTCGTGCAGATTCGCCATCAGCGTCGCGCCAATCACCGCCAGCACCACAAACAAAAAAATCGTCCAGCCACTCATGTCGATCCTCCCGGAGCGTTCAGGCTCCTCGTTCTTACACCTGGAATTCCTTCAGCAGGCCGAGTACTTCGCTGACGGCCTGCTCGGTGGCGCGCGTCACCGCATCGCTCAAGCCCATGTAGCCATGGTCGCCGCCCAGGTACGCCGGCTGACAGCAGACCATCAATACGCGCGGGCGCTGCGGCCCCAGCGTTGCGATAAACCGCAGGACGCTGGCCGGGTCCATGCCGTGGGGCGAGAGCAAGGCTTCGCCCTGGTCGCAATCACTCGGGCCCGGCAGCTCGGGCTCGATCACATACACCGTGCCCGGCGCTTCGCCCCGGTCCACGGTGTCGACCAGAATGACCGCGTCAAAGCCGTCTATCAGTGCATAGCCCAGGTCCAGGCCACGGATGCCGAAATCCACCACGCTCACACCCACCGGCAAGTTGAGGCGGCTCAGTTGGCGGGCGACCTCACAGCCAAAGCCGTCATCGCCCATGAAGATATTGCCGATCCCGGCGACCAGAATGTTCATGCCCCGGTTCCTCCTGTTAAGGGCGATTCCAGCGACTGAATCTCCTCGGGCGAGAAGAAGAAGCGGTGCCCGGGCATCCGTTGCAGGCCCCATTCGCGGCCGGGGTCGTCGTCGATGGTCACGGCCACATGCACCCGGTCTTCGAAATCACGTTCGATGGCTTCGATAACCGCAGTCTTGCCGGCCAGCACCAGGTCCAGGGTGTCGCCACCGATCCTGGGTTGCAGGCGCACCCGGTCACCGACCCGCAGCGCCGTGCCGCCGTTGCGGTCGTACACCAGGCGCGGACTGGTCAACGGCGGTTGTTGCGCCAGGTGATCGTGCGGGTCACGCAATACGCCGTGCAGGCGCATGAAACTGTCACTGTCCAGCGCTTCGGTGCGGCTCAGCAACGCCGCCGTGCGTGGGTCGAGGGCGGCCATTTCGCGCTTTTCGCCGTCGGTCATGGCCAGAATCCGCAGGCTGAGGATTTCGTCGATTTCCGTCGAGTCGAAGAATTCCCCGGTACTTTCGGGCGCCACTTGTGGGTAGTCGTAGAGAATGATCGGCGAGGACAGCAGGATGTCCCGCGCCCCCGGCGAGCCGACCAACACCGGGTAGGTGCCCAGATTCTCGCAACGGGCGGCCAGGTCCTTGAGCGACTCGGGCGGGTCCATCAGGCTGATGAAGTCGCCCTGTTCCACCGCGAGCAAGGTGTGGGTGGACGCGAACGAATAGAGGCTGGCCTGTTCACGGTCCGTCACGCTCAAGGGGTCCATGGCCGTGTGATTCTCGATGCGCACGGTCAGTCGGTAGACCTGCTCGGTCACGAGCTCCAGCGTCAGTTCGACCCGGCCCTCTATCGCGCATTGATCGCGCAGCAGCACGCCACGGATCGCGCCGTCATTGCTCAGCGGCTCCAGTTCGTGGCGAGCGTCGAAGGTAAAGGGTACTTGGCGCTGGCCGTCCAGCAATTCGCTTAACGGACAGTCCACCACCCACACGTCACGCTCGACGGCCTCCTGCCAGCCATGAAACTGCCGGTCGCCGAGGGTCAGCGAGGGCACAGGGGTAAAGTGCGCGGTACTCAGGCCTTCCAGGTCTTCGGGCCAGGCCGGCAGCGGTGTTTTCAACTCCCCGACTTCACGGGCCAGCGGGTGCAGGAAACGCACGCGCACTTCCAGCTGTGTCGCGGGGTTACCTTCGATCAGGCATTGCGTCTGCATCTGCCAGGGTTCGGCGCCTTCGGTGGCGTCGAAGTAGACCTTTGGATAAATCCCGCCGAAGGTCCAGCGCTGACGGTTTTTCGCGCTGGTGGAACGGTAGGGATACAGGATGTAGCCCTCGTACAGGACGGCATCGACCACCGGTTGCACGTGCGTCATGTTCATGAGGCGGCCCTCTTGAGGTCGGCCAGCAAACCGAGCAAGGCCTCATCGAACCCCGGATGACCGTGCCGGCGCTTGTACTCGTACAGCGCGTCGAACACCTGGCGGTTCACGCACAACCAGCTCTGGTTGGGGTAGTAGAGGTCCATCATGTCTTTCCAGACCTGAACGGGCAGGGCGTAACGGGCCTCTTCGTTCCACGAGATCAGGTCCATCGCCAGCGCACCGTCGTCATCGCGGTAGAACACACTGCCGGAATACAGCAACACCAGCGGCACCATGCCCTGTTCCAGGCCATGGAAATACTTGGTCGCGGCCAGGTTGAAGTCGAAGCTGCACGGGACCGGCAGGCTCACTTCGGTGTAATCCCCTGAAAACCCTGGCACGACGACTGTGGCATGGGTCCAGAGCAGGCTGCGCAAGGTCTGGCTCCAGCGCGAAGGCTCACCGAACAAATCGCTCAGGCGTGCCTGTTCGGCAGGGGCGTAATGGCGCCGGGTGGTTTCGATGCGGATCTGGCACTGCAACGCAACGCTCTGGATCGGCACGGGGCGGCCGCGCTGGCGGATGCCGAGTGCCAGGTTCAGGGTCGGGGCGCCAGCGTATGGATCGGGCGTGGCACCCAGCACCGTGAAATTCAGTTCAGGCATCGGGGTGGTCTCCCGCATGGGTCTCGGCCCGCAGTTGTTCAAAGAAGCGCGACTGCACGGCATGCGACTCCTGACCACCGGACAGTCCATGCCAGTGGCTGCGGATCAGCCCGACCAGTTCATAACAACGGTCGATGGGAATGCGGTAGTACTCGCGCGCGTCGCCCATGCGGTTCACCAGCAGCGCTTCGACATCCGGTTGCAACTCATGGAGCACCGGGTTGGCAGCCGCAAGGTCAGCCCAGTGTTGCAGCGCCAGTTTCGACTCGGTTGCGCCGGCCGGGCCGGGGTACAGGGCCAGCACCCGTGATTGCGGCGAGCTGTGGACGAAAAAGGCCAGGTTGATCGGGATCAGCAAGTCGTCCCATTGTGCGTCGCTTAAGTGGAACGCATTCAAACGCGTCACGCCGTGCGGCACGCGCCGGTAACGGCGGGCTTCAGGGCTGTCGAACAGCAGGGCGCAAGCCTGGCAGGCGCAGAGCAAACGGCGGGTGTCGGGTTCGATCAGGTGATCGTGTGCATGCCCGATTTCGGCGTAGCACAGCTCGCAGTGTTCGACCGGTTGGCGCTCGATACCCAGAAAATCCTTGAGCGCGGCCACCCAGTCTTCCGGTTGTTTGAGGGTGGCGTCTGTCATGGATCGATCCTCACTGGGCGCTCGTGACGCCTCTGATGGCGGGCAACCCCGCAAGCCCGTTACTTGTCAGCCACAACCGGTTGGGACACCCACACCAGCGGCACAAAACCGGCCTGCGCGGTCAGGGTGTTCAGGCCGTCGATCAGCAACTCGTCGGCATCAGGGACCATTTCCTGCATCACGTCTTCAATTTCCCGACGCAATACTTCGTGGGTCGGCAGTACGCCATTCGGGTCGCTGGCGCTGACACGGATGCGCACCACCGTGCCTTCAACCGCGACAAAATCGGCGCGCACGTTTTTAACCCCCAGGTGCGGCCGCAAACGTTCGACGGCTTTGCGGGCGCGGGTGGCCAAATCTTCCGGATGCAGGTCGTGCAACAGCAACAACCCACGCACCCGGGGATTGGCGATAAAGCGTGGCAGCAACGTGTCGGCAGGCTGGGAACCGGTGTCCTTGATGATGTCCAGCAGGTCCGTGAGCCCCAGGCTGTGCAGGCGAATGACCACCCGCAGCAGTTCCTGGGCCGCGCTTTTCGCGGTGTCATCCGCCAGTTCATCCAGCGCACCCAGCAGCTCTTGCAGGCGCGCGACTTGCTCATCCATTTCCTGCTGACGGGACCCGCTCACGATGTCGAACCTTCTTCGTCAGTCTCCAGCGGCTGGCCGAGCCCACCGTTGCTGGGGGCGTGAACCACCTTGAGGGTTTTGCCGTTGCCCAGGTACATGTGCACGCCACACGGCAGGCAGGGGTCGAAGCTGCGCACCGCCCGCATGATGTCGATGCCCTTGAAGGTGTCCGGGCCGTTCTCTTCGAAGATCGGCGTGTTCTGCACCGCGTCCTCGTAAGGCCCGGGTGTGCCATAGACGTCGCGAGGGCTGGCGTTCCAGGGTGTTGGCGGGTAGGGGTGATAGTTGGCGATCTTGCCGTTCTTGATCACCAGGTGATGGGACAACACCCCGCGAACCGCTTCGTGGAAACCACAGCCGATGGCCTCGTTGGGCACGGTGAACTCGGTCCAGGTTTTGGTATGGCCAGCCTGCAATTCGGCCAGCGCTTTTTCGACAAAATGCAGGGCGCAGCACGCGGCGTAGACCTGGAAGTAGGTCCGCGCGCGGTCGCGCTCGATGGCATTGCTCCACTTCGGTATGTGCCATTCAAACTCGACTTCGGGTTTGAGCGCGGTTTGCGGCAGGTACATTTTGACGCTCGTACCGGTCGCCTTGATGTAACCGATGTCGACCAACCCGGCCAATGCCGTGGCCCAGAGCCGTGCCAACGCGCCGCCGCCGGTGTCCAGCGCCAGATGTTCGCCGGTGCGTTTGTCCAGCCAGCGCGGGGACATGACCCAGGAGTATTTGTCGTCGAAGTCGCGTTTTTGTGGGCGCGGTACGGTGGTCTGGTTCCAGGGGTGATTGATGTCCACCACGTTGCCCAACGGGTCTTTCTCCACCAGTTTTTCGCGTTTTTCCCAGCTCTCGTAGTAGGAGCTGCCCAGGAGGATGCGCATTTGCAGGTTGATTTCCACCAGGTCGGTGGTCACCAACACGCCGTCGACCACCACCCCTGGGGTGACGAACATCGCCCGGCCCCATTCCGTCATGTGGTGGTACTGGTAATCGCAATGCACCGGGTTGTTGAACGCCCCCCAGCACCCGAGCAGAATCCGCCGCCGCCCGACTTCCTCATAACCGGGCAGGGCTTCGTAGAAGAAGTCGAAGATGTCGTCATGCAATGGCAGGCAGCGCTTCATGAACTCGCAGTACTTCATCAGGCGAGTCAGGTAGTCGGTGAACAGTTGAACGGTGGGCACGGTGCCAACGCCACCGGGGTAGATGGTGGATGGGTGAACGTGACGGCCCTCCATCAGGCAGATCATTTCGCGGGTGTAGCGCGAAACCATCAGGGTTTCACGGTAGAACTCGCCTTCGAACGGATTGAGGGCGGTCATGATGTCGGCGATGGTCTTGTAGCCGTGCTTGTCGGCATTCGGGGCCGGGGTTTGTTGTGCCTGCTGCCAGACGCCGGGGTTGGTCTCCTGGACCATTTTTGCGCAGAAGTCGACCATCAACAGGTTGTCCTGAAAAATGTTGTGGTCAAACATGTACTCGGCCGCTTCACCCAGATTGATGATCCATTCGGCAATGGCGGGCGGGCGGATGCCATAGGCCATGTTTTGCGCATAGACCGAGCACACGCAGTGGTTATCGCCGCAGATGCCGCAAATGCGGCTGGTGATGAAGTGCGCGTCGCGTGGGTCCTTGCCTTTCATGAACACCGAGTACCCGCGAAAGATCGACGAGGTGCTGTGGCACTCGGCGACTTCACGATTTTCGAAGTCGATTTTGGTGTAGATGCCCAGGCTGCCCACGATCCGGGTGATCGGGTCCCAGTTCATCGCGACCAGTTTTGCCGGTTTCTTGTCGGTCGCGTCCCCGGGTTGCGTGACAACGTCGTGTTCGGTGATCGCCATGGAATGTTCCTCCTGGCTCGGTTCGGGTGGCTCTAGCGACGAATTTCGGGAGGCGGACTGGTGGTCAATTCCGGCCGGTTATGACGCCATTTCGGTTCTTTGTTCAGGGTGTCGTTGGTGAACCCGCGCAACCACTTGACCAACTTGCCGTATGGCCGGACAAGGTTGGAGGAGAACACCGCGCCGGGTGGCTCATCCATGAACGGCATGAACTTGTCGGGGAAGCCGGGCATGGTGCAGCCGATGCAGATACCCCCGACATTCGGGCAACCGCCGATGCCGTCCATCCAGCCGCGCTTGGGCACGTTGCACTGAACCACCGGGCCCCAGCAGCCGAGTTTGACCAGGCACTGCGGCTGGCCATATTCGGTGGCGAAACTGGCCTGTTCGTAGTAACCCGCACGGTCGCAACCTTCGTGTACCGTTTTGCCGAACAGCCACGTCGGGCGACCGGCATCGTCCAGTGAAATCATCGGCGCGACGCCGGCCAGCTGACGCAGCAGGTAGAGCAGGGTTTCCATGAAGTTGTCCGGTTGCACCGGGCAACCCGGCACGTTCACCACTGGCAGGCCGGCCTTGGATTTCCAGTTCCAGCCCAGGTAGTCGTTGACGCCCATGCAGCCCGTGACATTGCCCTGCATCGCGTGGATCCCGCCATAAGTGGCGCAGGTGCCGCAGGCCACCACGGCCAGCGCCTTGGGACTCAAGCGGTCCAGCCATTCGGGGATGGTGATCGGTTCACCGGTTTGCGGATCGTTGCCCATGTAGGCCCAGTACCCTTCACCGCTGAGGTTTTCGTTGGGAATGGAACCTTCCATTACCAGCACGAAATCAATCTCGCCGCGTGCAGCCTGGTGCCAGTACTGCATCAACTCTTCACCGACCTCGTAACACAGGTCGGGGTTATGCAAGTGGACCTTCGGTAAACCCGGAATCGCGCCCAGCACCACATCTTCGATGCTTGGCAGGGTCGCGGCGGTGATCGAGATCGAGTCGCCGTCACAGCTCATGCCGTCATTGATCCAGATGATGTGAACTTCCTTGAGGTCGGGTTTGCGTTGGGTCTTGCGTCCGTAGGGAACGGCGTTCGTCTCGGCCATGGTCTTTGCCTCCTGATCGCATGTGTCCATGCCTTGCAGGGTCGGTCGCGGTGTCAGACAGGGACGCCACCAGACCGGGCTACACCTGTAGGGTTGTATCCCAACGATCAGGGTGTGACCAAGCGTGCGACTACCTAGGGGTGACTACCCAGGCCGGTATCAGGAGTCAGGAGGAGGGTGGCGCGGTTCATAAATGCAGTTGGTGGATACCGCACAGCACCGCCATGGTAATGAGCTCGGCGGTGGAGCGGGCCTGCATCTTGAGCATCAGGTGCTCACGATGGTGTTCGACGGTACGCGGGCTGATCATCAGGTCCCGGGCGATGCGTTTGTTGGGCAGGTCCGACACCACCAGCGCAAAAACCTGTTGCTCGCGAGGGGACAGGTTGCGAAAGCGTTGCTGCACCAACGCCTGCTCCCGGGCCAGTCGACGGTCGTCGAGGTCTTTCTTCAGGGCAAGCTGCACGCTGGCCATCAGTTCTTTTTCGCTGAACGGTTTTTCCAGAAAGTCCACCGCGCCGCATTTGAGCGCGGCGACGGCGGTGCGGGCGTTGGCGTGACCGCTGATGAAGATGATGGGCAGGCGAGCGTGCAACGTTTTGAGTTTTTGTTGCAGTTCCAGCCCGGTGGTGCCTGGCATTCGCAGGTCCGTGATCAGGCAACCGGGCTGCTGCGGGTCAAAACTGTCGAGAAAGGTGTTCGCGCATGTGTAGGTGCGCACGCCCAGGCCGCTGGCTTTGAGCGTGCGTTCGAGCGCGGCGAGGAACAGCCGGTCATCGTCCACCACATGGATGACCTGGTCAGTCGTCATGGCCATTACCTTGCAGGGTCGGCAGGGTGAAATGCACCGTTGCCCCGTGGGTCGAACGGGCATCGGCCCACAGTTTGCCGCCGTGGGTTTCGATAATGGTGCGGCTGATGGACAACCCCAGGCCCATGCCTCGGCTCTTGGTGGTGTAGAACGGGTTGAACATGCGCTCGATCTGCTTGGGGTCCAGGCCCGGTCCGGTGTCCACCACGCTGACCTGAATCTGCCCCGAGGGTTGTTCGCAGGCCTTGATCAGCAACCGGTTACGGCCGCCGCCATTTTCGCGCATGGCTTCGATGCTGTTACGCGCCAGATTGACCAATACCTGACCGATCTGCACCGCGTCGACCCGTACATAGGGCATGTCCGGTTCGATATCCAGGTGTAATTCGATATCGTTATCCCGGGCATCCACCTCGATCAGCATCGAGACTTCCTGGAGCAAGGCGAAGAACTCGCACTCGGTGCACATTTCGCCGTCGTCCTGCAAAAAAGCGCGCAGGTGGCTAACCACATCACTGGCGAACTCTGCGGCTTCCCGGGCCTGAGTCACCGCCTCGATAAACTCGGGTGTGGGCGCAGAGTCGGGCTGTAACAAGCGCAATGCCGCTTCACAACTGAGCACCACGGTGCCCAGCGGTTGATTCAGTTCGTGTGCAAGGCTTGAGGCCAACTCGCCGGCGGTGTTCAGGCGGGCGAGCCGCGAGAGCTGCGATTGCATCCTGCGCATTTTTTGGGCGAACTCCTGCTCACCCGAGACGTCCACCATGACCGTGCGAAAACACTGGGTGTGCGCCGAGGTGGTGGGGTCGCTGTCACTTTTGAGCCAGAGCGTTGCCACCCGGCCGTGACGGTTCTTGACCCGCAGCTTTTGACTGACGCAACTCCCGACACTGCCCAGTTTGGTCAAGTGCGCATGAAACTGATGCTTGTCGGCGCTGACCACCCAACGGGCAAACGATTCCCCCGTCAGCCACGCGGCATCCCAGCCCAGTAACGCTGCGCCGGTGTGGTTGATCTTGCAGATGCAGCCCGAGGCATCGAGCAACACGTAGCCGATGGGCGCGTGCTCGAACAAGTCCTGGTAATCAAAGGTCCGAGGTGGCGGTGTGTTCTGCATGTCTGGGTCGGCCGGTGCGTCGGAGGATTCTGGATGCGGAGTCCGTCGCCGTTCAGTTGCCTATTGCAGTGTAGACGCGCATGGCCGGTGGCTCAGCTAGCCTGCTAAGAGCCTTGTTTTGATAGAGGGCGACACCATGCGCTGGTCACGGCACTTCCTGGGCCTGCCTCTGCACCCGATGCTGGTGCATGTTCCGCTGGTGCTGTGGCTCTGCGTCCCGGTGCTTGACGGGTTGGCGCTGTGGCGTCCGGCCTCCCTCTGGTGGGAACTGGCGCTGACGGCTACGGCCATCGGCGCAGTGGCCGGTGTGTTTGCGCTGATTACCGGGCTGATGGAATACATCCACTTGTCCGAAACCGGCAGCAATGACGTCAGGCTCGCCGCCCGGCATGGGGTGCGCACGACACTGGTCTGGTGCGTGATGACGGTCAAATGGCTGGTCGCCAGCCTGGCCGATACGGGGCCGGGCTTGATGCTGGTGTGTTTGCTGATTGACGCATTGGCGTGCGGCTTATTACTTCAAGGCGCGTTTTTCGGCACCAAAATAACCTACGGCGGGTACCGGTCATGACGAGCCGGACCGTTGGTCGGTTCACCCTGGAGGCCTGTCGAATTGAGGCCGTGCAGGTCGACTAACCGGTAATCCCCCGTCACCACTGAAACAACTCAAGCAGGAGAGTAACCATGTCTTATGTCGATGGCTTTGTGGCTGCTGTTCCCACCGCCAACCGCGAACAGTTCAAACGACACGCCGAGTTCATGGCGGCCATTTTCAAGGAAAACGGCGCGCTGAGCATCACCGAATGCTGGGGCGACGATGTGCCCGAAGGCAAGGTGACGTCGTTCCCGCTGGCCGTGAAACTCAAGGAAGACGAAACCGTGATCTTTTCATGGATCATCTGGCCCGACCGCCAAACGCGTGACGTGGGCATGGGCAAGTTCATGTCCGACCCGAGGGTGCAATCCGAGGGCAACGCCATGCCTTTCGATGGTCAACGGATGATCTTCGGCGGGTTCGAGACGATCGTGAACGTGTGAGGCGCGGCGCGTTATCTAGTAAGTGCCTGGCGGGCCTGATCAGGATTCAGGCCCGCGCGGTCATTCTTGAAGGGTGATCCGGCAACTCTTGCGATTACGGATCTGGGCATCCGAAGGCCGCTCTTTGACAAATTCAAAGCGCGGCTCGCCTTCGCTGTACGTGACCAGCCATCCCCATTCCAGCTCTGACTCATCCTGACCGGGTTTCGGCGGCGCAGCCCACCATGGCTCCTTGCTGACAATCTGGCGCATACATCCCTCGCGGTGCTTTTGGTCACTTCAACTATATCGGGGATGGGAGAGGGCGCCAGGACGGGAATAGGGGGCAGACAGTCTCTGGGGCTCATAAGCTCTTCAGTGAGGCTGGCGGCGCCCCGTGCCCTGGGCGTGATCCCGCCCTCAATAGTTGCGTTTTTTTTGGTCACCCGCACCCTGGCTGATGGCATTATGGCCACTATGCCTGTCAGGTACGCTGAGATTACTGAGGATGCGAACAAGATGCGTCTTCGTCGATCCGGGGACCTGAGGTAGAATGTCGCGGCATGGATGCTCACCGCCCTCGGGATCATGGGGTCGGTGGTTGACCTGAAGGGCTCCCGAACGCTTGCGATTGTGCCTATCCGTGGAGTCAGGGCATCGAAGGACACGCGATGAGATTGGCGGGCGTCATGTGCGTGAACAGGCCGAACCTGCTCATGGCTGGCGTGCGTAGCTGTACACATAAAATTAGTGTCACCCGAGTAGCTGAAGCCAATGACTAACAAGAAGTCAGCGCAGGAGGGGCCTAAACGTGAGGTCGATAGTGTCTATCGGTCTTATATATCCACCCGTCAGTCTTTCTGAGATCGGGGTTCGACGGCATGCGCCATTGCATGCAGTGAGCCAGGGCACCTCATGATCAAGCATGGCGGGGGGATGGCGTTCTATCCTAGGTATAACGGTATGTTGAAAAAAGTGAACACAGGGCTACTGGGCCTGGCCATGTCGATGGTACTCATGCCCTTGCATGCAGCTGAGACGAAGAAAGTGGATGTCCTGCTCATCGGTGGGGGCATCATGAGTTCGACCCTGGGTGTCTGGCTCAATGAGCTTGAACCTGGCCTGTCGATGGAAATGGTCGAGCGTCTTGACGGCGTTGCCGAGGAAAGCTCGAACGGCTGGAACAACGCCGGTACCGGTCACTCTGCTCTGGCGGAGTTGAACTACACGCCAGAAGACAAAAATGGCAAGGTCGAGATCCCCAAGGCCATCGAAATCAACGAGGCTTTCCAGATCTCGCGTCAATTCTGGGCCTGGCAGGTCAAGAACGATGTCCTGAAGAACCCTCATTCCTTCATCAACTCCACACCGCACATGAGCTTCGTGTGGGGCGATGACAACATCAAGTTCTTGAAGAAGCGCTACGAAGCGCTGCAAGCGAGCCCGTTGTTCGCAGGCATGCAGTACTCGGAAGACCCGGTACAGATCAAGAAATGGGTTCCATTGATGATGGAAGGCCGTGATCCGAACCAAAAGATCGCCGCCACCTGGTCGCCGATCGGTACGGACGTGAACTTCGGCGAAATCACCCGCCAGTTCGCCGGCTACCTGCAAACCAAGCCGAACTTCTCCCTGAAGCTTTCGAGCGAAGTGGAAGACATCACGCGCAATGAAGATGGCACCTGGCGTGTGTCCTACAAGAACCTGAAAGACGGTACTGAAACCCAGACCGACGCCAAGTTCGTGTTCATCGGCGCGGGCGGCGGTGCACTGCACCTGCTGCAAAAGTCGGGCATTCCTGAAGCTCAGGAATACGCAGGCTTCCCGGTTGGCGGCTCGTTCCTGGTGACCGAGAACCCAACGATTGCCGAGCAGCATCTGGCCAAGGCCTATGGCAAGGCGTCTGTTGGCGCACCGCCGATGTCGGTTCCGCACCTGGACACCCGTGTACTCGACGGCAAGCGCGTTATTCTGTTTGGCCCATTCGCGACCTTCTCCACGAAGTTCCTGAAAGAAGGCTCTTACTTCGATCTGTTGACCAGCACCACCACGCACAACTTCTGGCCTATGACCAAGGTGGGCATCGAGCAGTACCCACTGGTTGAATACCTCGCCGGTCAGCTGATGCTGTCGGATGAAGACCGTATGAATGCCCTGAAGGAATACTTCCCGAACGCCAAGGCTGAAGACTGGCGTCTGTGGCAGGCTGGCCAGCGCGTACAGATCATCAAGCGTGACGAAGAGAAGGGCGGCGTCCTGAAACTCGGCACCGAGATCGTTGCTTCCCAGGACGGCAGCATTGCCGGCCTGCTGGGTGCATCGCCTGGCGCATCCACCGCAGCACCGATCATGCTGAGCGTGCTTGAGAAGGTCTTCAAGGACAAGGTAGCGACCCCGGCCTGGCAGGAAAAACTGCGTCAGATCGTTCCAAGCTACGGCACCAAGCTCAACGACAGTCCTGAGCGTGTTTACCAGGAGTGGGCGTACACCAGCAAGGTTCTGCAACTTGATCCGCCGCCTGTGATTAACCAGGCAACCCCTGCGCAAGCCCCGGCTCAAGCGCCAGCAAAACCGCACGAGAGTAACCCAGCCGCCGATATGGCGCTGTAAGGCTCTGCAAAATGAAGCTTGCCCCAACAGCGTTGGGGCGGGCGACAGTGTTGACCGCCGCATGCGTGCGGCGGCCAGCAATCGTGACTCTACTCCCTCCAGTACCCACCGGCAGATCGAGCATCAACGGCTCGACGATGACCGAGGCCAGGTAAAAACACGCTCCTGCGTAAATTCCTGACTGACGACAGCAGATCGCTCAGGCACGCCGAAAACAAACCATGATGCGTTTTTCCCAAGGCAGTCATTGGTGACTCGGCTTCAAGCGGCTACACCCCAAGCAGCTCACCTAAAACATTACGAGTTCATGGGGCTACTCGGTTTGCCACCAGAGGGTGTCAAACTGGCTGCAAGTACCTCCAATAGCGCACTGACCTTGGGAAGCGCCTGACGGCTTTTTACCCAAACCAGATTGATTGCCAGACCATCGGTTGCCAAATGGGGGAGCACTTCAACCAAGGTCCCTTCTTCAAGTTGGCGCTTGATCAACCATGAAGGTAACTGCGCGATACCGCATCCGGCCAACACCGCAATCACCAAACCTTCGCCATCTCCCACCACGAACCTTGCGGGTACTATCCGGCGTTCAGTTTCGCCTGGGTGGTTTCCTGAAAAATTCCAAGGGCTGACCGTTCCGTCCACCCAGCCGTAGGTGATGCACTGGTGATGCTCCAGATCGCGATCGGTCATAGGCGTGCCATGCTTGCCCAAATACGCGGGCGATGCACAGAAGACATGCCACTCACTGCCCAGGTAGCGATGACCCAAAGCGGCGGGCCAGACGTCCGGCCCCCCGATGCGCACGGCGATATCGACACCTTCCTCGATAGGGTCGATGAAACGGTCGGAAAACGAAATGTGCGGTAGCAACAGCGCGTGGTCCTGGACAAACCGCAGAATGACCGCAAGTGCCTGCGAGCGGCCGAAGGCACCTGGAAGGTCAATTCGGATTCTGCCACGAGGCTCGGTGTTTTCGGCATGCAGCGACAGCTCAGCCTCTTCGAGGTCGGCCAGCACGCCTGTGCACGTGCGATAGAACGCAATCCCCGCATCCGTCAGTGACAAGCGTCTTGTCGTACGATGAAACAAGCGTACCTGCAGCCTGCTCTCCAGTCGGGCAATGCCTTTGCTGATTGCCGACCCCGTCAGATTCATCCGCTCGGCAGCAGCCTTGAAACTGCCGGAGTCCGCGACGCAGACAAATACATCAATGCCTTTTAATCGTTCGGAGGAAAACATAGACGCTCAACATTCATGAATTAAGTTCCTCGGATTTGATAAAAAACATCATAAATCAGAATGCTATTCCCCAGTAAGCTTGGGTCCAGCGCATTAATCAACGATGTGCGACTAGCGAATTCCATAAAAATCACCTGCTGAACGATGAGGCAAGGATGCTGACCACGCTAAGAAACTATCCGGCAACGGTAAATATGCTGCTATCGGCGTCGCTGATATTGACGCTGGCGCGAGCAATTACCCTGCCTTATCTGGTCATCTACCTTTCCGGTAGTTTCAGCTTGAGCGTCGCCGATATCGGTCTGGTCATCGGCAGCACATTGATCATCGGCTCGCTATTGAGTCTTTACGGTGGCTTTCTGGTCGACAGGATGCCCAGTTACCAGCTAATTCTGAGCTTCAGCGGTGTGTTCACACTGGGGTTTCTCGGGACGTTTCTTGCGCGCGATCTTTGGCTGTTCTATAGCTGCCTGGTGTTGATCAACCTGGCTTATGCGGTCATTGATATCGCGGTCAAATCAGGATTTGGCAACGTGCTTCCCGTCACTGATCGCAGCGAAGTGTTCTCGATCAAATACATGCTGACCAATATCGGGTATGCCGTCGGCCCGTTTCTTGGGGCTGGGATGGCCAAGCTGGATATCAGCTTGCCATTCCTGTTGTCTGCCGGGCTGGGCGCAGGGTTCTTCTTCATTTATTTCGTATGGGGCGATAGAGACTTGGCTACCGTCAATGCGGCTCAGAAGCCCGCTCCGTTCCTGGCTGTGGGGAAACGGCTACTCCAGGATTATCGGTTGGTGTGTTTTACCCTGGGCGGGCTGCTCAGCGCCGTGGTCTTTGGCCAGTTTACGGCTTACCTCTCGCAGTATCTGGTGGTCACGACCACACCCGAATCCACCTACCAGATCATCAGTACCGTGGTGGCAACGAATGCGCTGATGGTGATCTGCTTGCAATACTCCATAGGCCGGAAGATTTCCCACAGGCACCTGAATCTGTGGCTGGCGGCGGGCCTGAGCATGTTCATGGTGGGGCTGGCGGGTTTTGCCCTGTCGACCTCTGTTCTGCTCTGGGTGATTTCCATGGCCATTTTCACTGTCGGCGAGATCATCGTGTTCCCCGCCGAGTACATGTTCATCGACAAAATCGCTCCAGACAACCTGCGTGGCATGTATTACGGAGCGCAAAACCTGTCCAACCTCGGTGCGGCACTGGGGCCGGTTCTTTGCGGAATCGTACTGGCGACCCAGCCTCCCCACTACATCTTTTACATGCTCGCCATCTTCATTGTTGCAGGTGGATTATTCTACTTGCTGGGCGCTTCCCATTTGAGCAATACAACGGGTAAGGATGCTGATTGAGGGGCGCACCTTGTGTGACTCATTACCGGTCGCGAGCCTCGCGATAGAGGGGCTTTCTTTCGCTTCCCCGTTGCTGACCCGATAACGCAAGGCCTCCCTGGCCAAGAACGCTAGGCTTTTTCTTTCTTCACTTTCTGCGCGACTTCCCCGACGGCGGCCGCCGTGAACGTACCCGTGCCCGGCGCCAGGTGCGTCACAGGAATGGTTATTTTCGTGGTGACGTTGCGCAAGTAGCTATCAACCTGTACATCGCCCCGCGTATAGCCCGAGACCACTTGTGGCGTAATGACGGTGCGAGTGAAGGTAGAGCCGACGGTGCGGAACAAGTTGCCCAGGGCCGAGATAATCGACATGACGGTCAGCGCAGCGAAGGGAATCGACAACCACATGACGCTCATCTTGAACAAAGCGACCTGGGTGCTCAGCCCGTTAAGGCTGCGGCAGTAGAGGATCGCGACGAGCAGGTAGGCACTGGCGAGTGCAACGATGGCGGCCGGGTCGCGAATGTCGAAGACCAATCGGGCGCACAGCAGACTGTAGATAAGCAAACTGGCGAGTACATCCGGGATCAGGCTCTTGAGTCCGTCAAGGGCTTTGGAAATGTTATAGATCACAAACCCGATAAGCACGATCCAGCCGAGTACCGGAATGAAGCCGATCGCCACGATCAACACCGATAGCAACAGGCTGCGCAGGAGGCCGTGGTGCAGGTTGTTCCTGAGCAGGAAAAAGACGAAGTAAGTGCAGGAAAACAGCGCAATGAGAGCGAATGAAGCGGCTGCGGCTTCGGGCTGGAGAAAGAAGCTCAGGCTGCCCACGGCGACCATAAAGGCCAGGCACAGGTATCCACTTTTATTCATTGCTGTTCGTCCGTGAGTAGGAAGTGTTTGTGTATTCCAGGGGGCGTTCGCGTGTATTTAGAGCTGCCTGGTCATCTTGAGCGGTTGCCCTGAGTGGGCGCCCAGTGGCACGCCAGGCCTGTGAGCAGGGCTGAATGCTACTATCCTGCCATCATTGCTGTCGAGTGACGGCTTATGACCGTAGGCCCCGCACAACCTCATCGATTACCCCTAAAAACGCCTCAACCAGCACACTACGTCCTTGTGCTCGCGTGAGTACCCACAGGGGAGCGCAGGCGTCGGCATTGGTCAGTGGTCGGTAGATCACACCGTTTTTCGCCAGGGCCTGGGCACAGTGGGGCACCAGGGCAACGCCCTGATTGGCGGCCACAAGGGCGATAATCGAGGTGATCTGCCGCCCGACCGGGCCGCGTTGAAGGTCCAGGCCGTTGCGTTTGAACAGCTGCTCGATGGTCTCGTTGAGCCCCGAGCCGTATTCGGTCGGAAACAGGATCAGTGGGTACGCGCTGAGCTGCGCCAGGGTTACTTCGCTCTGGCCGGCCAGTGGATGGGCGCAGGAGAGGGCGGCCACCAAAGGTTCTTCGTCCAGCGACAGCGACTGAACCTCGGTCTGCCCGTGAGGCAGCTTCATTCGGCTCATGCCGATATCGAGGCGGCCATCGACAATCTGCGCCCACTGGCTACCTGAGGGGCCTTCTACCAGCGTCAGTTGGACCTCTGGAAAGCGTTGGGCAAAAGCCTGAATGGCCTGACTGAACATATCCGACAGGGCAATCGAACTGGCGTAACCCAACGTCATTTGGCCAGCCAAACCCGTTGCCAATTTGTCCGCGATAACCTCTGCAAGGTCGACCTGCTCAAGGGCCGCGCGGGCGTAGGGCAGGAACTGGCGCCCCTGAGGCGTGAGCGACACTGAACGGCTGGTGCGGTCGAAGAGGCGAAAACCCAGCTCGGCCTCCAGTGCCGAAATCTGTCGGGTCAGGGGCGGTTGGGCGAGGTGCAGGCGTAGCGCTGCACGACCAAAGTGCAGCTCTTCGGCGACTGTCAAAAAGTAACGTAACCTGCGTAGATCAAGCATCCTGGTCCTTGGGTATTGATCGGTCCGAATTCGGTATTGGTGTTCAACCCTCAGCGCATTTTATAAAGGCTTGGGGTCATAACACGAGAGCGCTTATGGAATCGCGTCTGCAATCGGCTCGCGTTGCGCTGTTTCTTTGCGGTTGCGCGGCTTTTCTCAATCTGTATGCCACTCAAAGCGTTCTTCAAGTGCTTGCCGCAGATTTTCAGGTGAGCGTCCGGCAGGCCGGATGGAGTATCACCGTGACCACGCTGACGGTAGCGATCACCGCGCCTTTTGTCAGTCGTCTCACCAGTCGCTTCGAGCAGCGCTCGGTGATTGCTGGCAGTGCGCTGTTGCTGGCCGTACCGGCCTTGCTGTTGGCTCATGCTGGCAGTTTCGCCGAGCTGCTGGTTTGGCGCTTTGCCGAGGGTATGTTGATTCCGGTGGTGTTTGCTACCAGCGTCGCCTACATCGGTGATCGCTTCCGTGGAGGGGCTGTCACAGAAGTCACCAGCCTCTATGTCGCCGGGACTGTGCTGGGCGGCTTTGCCGGGCGCTTCGTGACCGGTGTCATGACTGAATATGCGGGCTGGCGCGAGGGCTTTTTACTGCTGGCCGGCATGAGTCTGCTGATCGGCCTGGCTGTCCACTGGCTGTTGCCGGCCAATCCGCAACCGATTGCCCTGGTTAAGCCGAGCCCGCTGCCGGGCACTTGCGAACTGAGCCGTAAGCCTTTGCTGGCGGCCTACGGCGTCGGTTTTTGCGTGTTGTTTTCGCAAGTGGCCACCTTCACCTACGCAGGGCTGTATCTCAGTCAGGCACCTTTCGAACTGGGAACAGCGGCGTTGGGGGCGATTTACGCGGTGTTCCTGCTGGCGCTGGTGGTGATTCCCATCGCAGGGCGCTTGAGTCAATTGCGCCCTCAGTCCGAATTGTTGATGGGCGCTGCGCTGTTGGGGATCAGCGGTTCGCTCCTGACCCTGATGCCCTCGCTGTGGCTGATCATTCTGGGACTGGGGTTGAGTTCGACCGGCGTGTTTCTCGCACAGGCAGCCGCCAACGCCTTTATCACAGCCACCACCCGGCACAATAAGGCCGGCGCCGTGGGGCTGTACCTGGCGTGCTATTACCTGGGCGGCAGCTTCGGTGCGATTGTCCCGGCGATGATATGGAGCCATTGGGGCTGGCTGGGTTGTGTGGTGCTGGTCATCGGTTTTCAACTGTTGTCGTTACTGATTGCCCTGACCGGCTGGAAGCCGCTCAAGCCTCAAGCACCGGTTTGCGAGGTTGGCTGAGCCGGTGCATACGCTCGATCCTTCCTTCAACAACCCACTGCAGCGCCCAATACGATGACCGATCTGAACAATGAAACCTCTTTGCACACCGCTCCACTGGCCGATGCCTCATTGCGTCGTCGATCTCTGGTAGCCGCTTGCGGCGCGCACGCGGTGCATGATGGTTTGACTGACCTCATCTATGTGTTGCTGCCGATCTGGCAGGTGCAGTTTGGCATGAGCTACGCACAGGTCGGGCTGTTGCGAGGCGCCTATTCCGGGATGATGGCCGGCTTCCAGCTGTTGGCGAGTCGCGCTGCCAAACGTTGGGGACGAGCGCGCATGCTGGTCGGCGGAACGGGGCTGGCCGGTGTGGCCTATCTGTTTGCCGGTCAGGCCAGCGGGTTGTCGGTGCTGTTGTTGGCGCTGATGTTGGGTGGTTTGGGCGCGAGCACCCAACACCCGCTGGCGTCATCGATGGTCAGCGATACCTTTGAAGCGGGAGGAGGGGTCAAGGAGGCGTTGTCGCAGTACAACTTTGCCGGCGACCTCGGCAAGATGCTGATACCGGCATTGGTCGGCGCGTTGCTGACAGTCGTCAGTTGGCGCACCAGCATCACACTGATGGGCTTGCTTGGCCTGGTCGCAGCGGGTTTGCTGTGGTGGTTGATTCCAACACCTAAAGCGCCTGCCTCCAGGCTGGAGAAATCCCTCAGGGTGTCAACTGGAAGCAGCTCTGTCAGTGGCCTGCGTGCGCTACTCCTGACCGGCGTGCTGGACAGTGCGACACGGATGGGGTTTCTCACCTTCTTGCCATTCTTGTTGACGAGCAAAGGTGCCAGCCCGGCGGGCATCGGCCTGGCATTGGCGCTGTTGTTTGTGGGCGGTGCATTCGGCAAGTTGTTGTGCGGCTATCTGGGCGCGCGCATCGGCATGATGAAAACAGTGTGGTTGACCGAGTCCACGACGGCGTTGCTGATCGTTCTGAGCGTGGATTTGCCGCTGGCCGGCATGATGGTGATGTTGCCGCTGTTGGGGCTGGTGTTAAACGGGACATCGTCAGTGCTGTATGGCGTTGTACCGGATTTAACGAGTGCGCAGAAACGCGAGCATGCTTTCGCACTGTTCTATACAGGCACCATCGGTAGTGGGGCACTGGCGCCGGTCGTGTTTGGTCGCATGGGGGATGCGACAGGCATCCCTCTGGCAGTGATGTCGCTGGCGGCGATCCTGTTGCTGACGTTACCTTTGTCCTGGTGTGTGCAGAGGGGGCTGGACCGAAATGCTCATTGAAGAAGGACCTCAAGGACGGCGAAGGGAGTGTTTCTGCCTTGGAGCTGACCAGGCGCGAATATCCATACACCCACCGTGACGCTTCATGCCGTGAGGTGGAAAAACGTGTGCGAGCCAAATCGAAGCATTGGGCAACTACCAGAATCAAGGAAGATCCCTTCGAAACCATGAAAACCTTATTGTGTTTGCTGATCGCCACCGGCGTCGGCGCTGCGCTGCAGTATGCCGGCATCCCTCACGGCCTGTTGCTTGGCTCGATACTCGCGACCGCGATGATTGTCAGTAACGTGCGTTTTTCTCCCACGCTGCGCTTTGGCCTTGGTTACGTGCAAATTGTATTGGGGATCGCAACAGGCCTGATGTTCGAGTCGTGGGACAACCAGACAGTGGTCACGTTGTTACCCAGCCTGGGCTTCCTGCTACTGTGCCTGTCAGCCCAGATTGCCGTGGCTGGTGCATGGCTGTTCAGAGTCACGGGTTGGAACCAGAAAGACTCCCTGTTGGCGGTCTACCCGGGTGCTCTTGCAGCGGTGTTCGATTTGCTGGAATCCGAGCGAGCGTCCAGCAAGGTGATTGTCGTGCACCTGGTCCGACTGCTATCGATCACTTTACTGGTCAGCTTTTGCATTCCCGGGCCTGCCGATGTTGCGCTTGTCCAGAGCAGTCCACTGACCATGGGCACCTCGCTGACACTGCTGTCGCTGATTGTCTTGTGCATTTTTCTCGGTCGCTTGCTGTTGGCTATTGGCGTTCCAGCGCCGTTCATGCTCACCGCCATCGTTGCCACCGGTGTTTACATCAAGATGGGCTATCTCCAGGCGTTCCACATGCCGCAGTGGAGTGTCGATGGCGCCGCAGTCATCCTCGGCATGCTGATCGGTTCGAAATTCAAGGACATTTCCCTCTCCGAGCTTGTTCGCCATGGACGGGCCGGGCTGATGTCCGTATCACTGATGTTGCTGGTTGCCGCAGCGTTTGCCGGGGTGGCCGGACGCGTCCTCGGCCACGATCCCTTGTCGTTGTGGATGGCATACATGCCTGGCGCGATCGAGACGATTGCTATCGTCGCGTTCAGTGGCGGGCTGAACGTAGTGTTCATCCTGTCCCATCATCTGGTGCGGATGGTCGTGTTGCACTTTGCGCCAGCCTTGATCGTTCAGGCCCGGCGTTGGCGCGAGAATGTCTGATCACAAACTCTCGAAAGATACGATAGCAACCCAGGTTGCCATGTAATCAAGAGAGTGGCAGGGGCCTCTTCGACGAGAGCAGGATTTTGCCGCCGGGGTCAGAGATCACCAATTACTTTCCTGCCGAATCTTCAAACGCTGTGCCGAACGGGATGCTCTTATGCTGTGCATCGAACAGTTCGAACTGCACCCGTCTCCCACTTTTGCTGAAATACCGGGCCAGCACCACGACGCCGCGCCTTGGCATAACCTGCTGGGTTGTACGTTGGAGACCACGGCAAAGCAGGCTCATACGAGGCTCGGACCCGGTGGTGGGCGCGCATTTCAGCATATCTGAGAATTTGTTCGGAGACTCCTTGATTACGTCAATAGCATTTGGCTATCCCTGTCATTAGAAGTTATCGATATAAAGATACGTCATAAGGCTGATAACTTATGTGCATATGCAGTGATGTGCGGGATCAAACGGTGAGCATTTCAAAATAGTTATCGCCTTTACGCTTTTTGATGCTGGGTGCAAGTGCGTTACTTACTTTAGTGTCGTTGCCAAAACACCAGCCTGATTGGAATTTATAATCGGGATAAGCCAAGTTCACTTGAAAGCTTATAAGAAAGTCGGAAGGAAAGTGTACCTTTCGTGAGCGCATACACAAACACTACAGGCTCTCTCTAAAAACAACCGCTACAGCAGTCTTTCTTTCATCGCAAGAATGATAAGGAAGGCTGTGAGTGCGGGCGCAAAGTTTAACGTCAGCAGCATATTTCCGAGTGCGCCAAGGGCATGGGGGCTGGCTTTGCTATGGATTGGCATTATGTATTTCGTGCATGCGCAATCTGTGCAAACGAATGGAACCAACTCTTTACCATTAGGAAGTTACATATGAACAAGAGCTACCAACTTGTCTGGAATGCATCGCTAGGTGTAGCGCAGGCGGTATCTGAACTGGCACGCTCACGTTCAGGCAAGAAGCCGGGCGGCAAGCGCATGGCAAGACGGTTTGCCGCTGTCGGTCACAGCGCTGCGACGCATGGTCGGGTTGAAGTGCCATTGTTGAGGTCTGCAGCAATGTTGTTCTCGGTATCGTTGTGCGCACCTGCGTTGGCGAGCACCGTGATCGACAACGGGGCCACCGAGACGGTTCCAGGTACGCATGCGAGCCCATGGATAAATACCGGAGCACTCTATGTCGGCCAATCGGGAACTGGCACGCTGACGATCTTAAACACGGGCACCGTTCAATCGGGGACTGTCTTAGGTGGGTCTACTGGGTCCGTCCTTGGCTATGACGCTGGCAGCAATGGCACGATCAACGTCGAGGGTGGCGCTTGGTACGATGGTGTGGATGCCACGAATACTGCCCTCACCGGCGGGACCACCGCAGTGGGCGGTGGTGGTAGCGGTGCGCTGAACATCAGGGAGGGCGGCAAGGTCGGCCTGGTGTTCCTCAACATCGGTCAGAACACCGGTAGCACCGGGAGCGTGGTGGTCGACGGCGCAGGTTCGCAGTTGCTGGCCACGACGCAAGCGGGTTCCGGGATCACGGTCGGGACCAATGGTATTGGGTCACTCAGCATCAGTAATGGCGCTAAGGTCATCAGCAACAGTGGGTCCAGCGTTGGTTATGGTCCAGGCAGCACCGGCACGGTGGACATCTCCGGGCCGAACTCGAAATGGACAATCACCGATGGCCCGCTCACTGTTGGAGGTGAAGGGACCGGTTTTCTTAACATCAGCAACGGCGGAGTCCTGCAAAGCGAAGGCGGCCAGATTGCGTCGTCGAGTACGGGTATTGGCACGGTATCTGTGAGCGGTGCAGGGTCGATCTGGGACACGGGAACTACACGTCAGCTGTACATCGGTTATACCGACCCTGGAGGCGCAGGCGTAGGCACGCTGGAGATCGCCAACCAAGGTTTGGTGAGGGCGGCTGCAGGCGTGGAAGTCGGGGGCGGCGCGGGTACCTCCCTGGCTATTGGCGCCAAGGAAGGAGCGGCCGCGGTTGCCCCTGGAACGCTTGCCGCGCCTTCGTTGTTCTTGAAAAGCAGCACCGACAGCCTTGTTCTCAATCACACGGACACAACGGGCAATTATCAGTTTTCTCCGACCATCCGCGGCACTGGCGCCGTGACTTCGCTGAGCGGCACTACCGTACTCAACAGCGTCAATACATTGTTCACCGGCGGCACGGCAATCAAGGGCGGCACCCTGATCGTGGGCGATGCCACCCATCCCGCTGCCACGCTGAACGCCAAGGGCGCGGGTGATGTGACGATCGCCAGCGGTGGTACGCTGTCAGGCTTGGGCACGGTGAACAGCAAGGTAGTAAACGCTGGCACAGTGAGTGCTTTCAACGCATTGGCAGGCAATAGTGCCTCGCCAGTGAGCAACTTCACCTTTGCCAGTGGCCTCGTTAACAACGGTACAGTGAATCTGGCGGGTGGCAGCGTGGGCAACACGCTGACGATCAAGGGCGATTACGTTGGCAACAACGGCACAGTCGTTCTGAATACGGTAAAGGGCGACGATAATTCGCCGACCGATCGCCTGGTGCTGGACGGCGGCCGCGCTTCGGGCAATACATCGCTGGTGATCAAACATGCCGGCGGTAACGGGGCGCAGACCGACAAGGGAATCATGGTTGTGGACACCAGGAACGGAGCCACCACCGATCTGGATGCCTTCAACCTGTCGAGCAGCTCGGACGGGTATCGTCAGGGTAATGGCACCCTCGCAGCCGGCCCTTACGACTATAGCCTCATGCGAGGCGGCAACGGCGGCACGGGCGATTCCTGGTATCTGGTCTCGTCGGGCGCGACGTGCGCCACGAATGCCTTGCTGTGTCCACCGACTCCTACTCCGACTCCGACTCCACAGCAGCAGCTGAGGCCGGAAGTGGGCTCGTACCTGAACAATAAACTCGCCGCTTCGACCATGCTGTTCCATACCTTGCATGAACGCCAGGGCCAGGCGCCGGGCTTGGAAGGCAAGGATCTGAACGCATCCTCGGACGAGAACACCTGGATACGTGTGGTGGGCAAGACCAGCGAGCGAACGGGCGCCGGTACTATGGACATTTCCGATACCAGCTATCTGATTCACGCGGGCGGTGATTTAGCTCAATTTCAGGTTGGCGAAGAGGGCAGCATTCGGGTTGGTGCAATGGTTGCCTATGGCAGTTCCAGAAGTCAGGCGGACAACGGGCGCATTAGTTCGCGTGGTTCGGTGGGCGGCTATAGTGCAGGCGTGTATGGCACGTGGTATGGCCATCGTGACATTTTGTCCGGACCGTATGTGGACAGCTGGCTGATGTACGGCAGGTTCGACAATAAGGTCAGCGGTCAGGGCTTGCCGACGGAGCGTTACAAGTCCAGCAGCTTTCCGGCGTCGCTTGAGACGGGCTACTCGTTCCCGATCTACGAGGCGGGGAACACCCGGATGTTCATCGAGCCGCAAGGGCAGGTCATCGTTTCGAGGTACCAGGCGGGAAACCACACGGAGCGCAATGGCACGGTTGTGTCGGACCAGGCCAGTGTCGACGTGACGACACGCCTTGGTGTGCGGGTACACGGTAATGTCGACAACGATAGCGGTATGAAGCAGATGCGTCCGTTCGCCGAAGTGAACTGGTGGCATGGCCCCGCTTCGCAGAACCTCGCGTTTGACGGCATTAAAGTCAATGATGGCTTGCCGGCCAATCGGTTCGAGGGCAAGGTCGGCCTGCAAGGCAATGTCAGCAGGGCTATCAGCGTATGGGGCTCGCTCGGCTTTGAGACGGGTGCGCATGACTACAACGCGGGCGAGGCGCAGTTGGGTGTGAAGTATTCCATGTAAGCCTTGAGACAGGCCGCAGAGGCCGGATCGGCACCATGGTGGACGGCAGTCACCCTGGTGCTGACTAATGATGACAAGCCTGTTTTTGACATAGGGGGGCTGTCGAGATTTCAAACACCTGGGGGCTGAGACGCACATTGATACAACCATTCTATGAATGCAGATACTCGTCGCGGTAACGGCTCAAGTGTCGGATGCACGATGTAGTAATCGTATTCGCCACACCGCGCAAAGCCGCCAAACGGCAGGACCAATTTGCCTTGCTGGATCGGTCCACTGACCAGTTGCTCCCGTCCTATCGCCAGCCCTGCATGATTGATGGCGGCTGTCACACACAAATCCGAGCGATCAAAGGTCACCCCCCGTTTCGGCATGGGTGCGCCAACGCCATGGTATCTGACCCACATCGCCCATTCAGAATCAAAGGCCGCGTGATCCCAGGCCAACGAATCATGCAGCAATGTGCAATGTTCCAACTGCTGCACTGAGTCGAACAGCCGATGCCGCTCAGCGTATTCAGGGCTACAGACCGGCGCGACCCGTTCTTGCATCAGCCTGTGTGAGATCAGGCCATGGAATTCTCCATTGCCGTAGTACAGCGCCAGATCAATCTTTCGAGTCCGAAAGTCGATGCTGTCGTTCCCAACGCGAAGGTCCAGCGTTACCCCGGGGAATCGTGCTCCGAACTCTGCCAGGCGTGGTACCAGCCAGGCGTGTGCGATAGAGGGATGGGCGTAGAGCGTCAGCGGCCCGGCCAGATCGGCGTCGACCGGCTGGGTAAGGACCTCGGAGAGGTCACCCAGCGTACGCTGCAAAATCTCGAAGATACGCTCACCGGCTTCCGTCAACTGCACCCTGCGAGTCAGCCGTTCAAACAACTGAATCGAAAGCTCCGCTTCCAGCCGCGCGATGCGATGGCTGACGGCACTAGCGGTCAAGCACAGCTCGTCGGCAGCCTTGGTGAAACTGAGATGACGCGCAGCGACCTGAAAGGTGAACAGGTTCGAGAACTGGCTGCTGTTGAGCTTTGCATCCAGCCGAGGCGGTAGGTTGAACAAGTCGGAACTTCCCCTTTCAATGTTTCATCGCCACTTTGCGTGTCCCGGACGCCGATCATGCATGCGGGACACGCAGTCGCTATCAGCCTTGAAGCACCTTCGCGCCTTGCGCCAGGTAAGCTTGCATCTCGGGCTCGGGGACCATGCTGCCGCCCGTAGCCCAGATCAGGTGGGTGGCACGGGCGTAAGCCTCAGCACTCAAGCCACTGCGCTGCAAGTACTCGGCGCGATGCGCATGGAGCCGGGCGATACCAGGGACACCAGCCAGTGCCGATGGCTCCAGGTTCAGCCCTTCGCTATCAGCGGTCAGCCAGAGCAAGGCGTGCAGCTCGCCATCGCTGACGGTGTAGTAGCCGTCGATCAAACGTTGCATGGTCCGACCGACAAACCCCGAGGCCCGCCCCACAGCAAGCCCATCGGCGGCGGTGATGTTGTCGATTCCAAAATCTTGCACCGATACCTCGTCATGCAGCCCGGTATAGACACCGAGAAACATGCAGGGCGAATGAGTAGGTTCGGCAAATATACAGTGAACCGCGTCGCCGAAGGCCAACTTCAATCCAAACGCCACTCCACCAGGGCCGCCACCGACACCGCAGGGCAGGTAGACGAACAGCGGATGGTCGGCATCGACCCTCAGCCCCGCCAGGCTCAATTGCTGATTCAGGCGTTCAGCCGCCACTGCGTAGCCAAGGAACAGGTCGGTGGAGTTTTCGTCATCGACAAAATGACAGCCCGGATCGTCCTTCGCTTGTTGGCGCCCCTGTGCCACCGCAATGCTGTAGTCACTGGCATATTCCACGACGGTCACACCATGGGCGCGCAGTTTGTCCTTCTTCCATTGGCGTGCATCGGCGGACATGTGCACTGTGACCTGAAAGCCCAATTTAGCCCCCATCAGCCCGATGGATAAACCCAGGTTACCTGTAGAGCCCACGGCAATCCGGTATTGGCTGAAGAACTCTTGCGCCTGCGGTGTGTCGAGCACCTCATAGTTGCCATCCAGCGTGAGCAGTCCGGCCTCAAGGGCGAGTCCTTCGGCATGCTTGAGCACTTCATAGATGCCGCCACGGGCCTTTACAGAACCCGAAATGGGCAAGTGACTGTCTTTCTTGATCCAGAGCGCCCCCGGCAATGCCTGGCCATACCTTGCGTCCAAGACGCCGTGCAGCGAAGGCAACGGCTGAATGTCCGATTCGATAATGCCGTGAGTGGGCAGTGTTTCGGGGAAGGCCGATTGAAAGTACGCTGCGAAGCGATTCAACCGTGCGCTGGCACCCGCCACATCGTGGGCATTCAACGGGAGGTCTTTCAAGGCCTCGGCAGTCGGTGCGCGTACGGGTGTGAACCAGGTGGTTTCACGTAATTCCACCAGGTCCTTGATCAGTGGGTGGCTGGTTTTCCAGTCATCCAGCATTTTGCCTGCAATCATTAAGGGGACTCCTGCATTCAGTGAACGGGGGGCGAAAGACTTAAACGAAGTGAGAAAGGGCCAGTGTCAGCAGCAGGGCAATCACCGAAGCCAGCACTGTGGAGGAGGTGAAGGTCTTGAGCGCGTCAGCCAACGAGACACCCAGGTATTCCTTCACTACCCAGAACGCCGAGTCCGTGACATGGGTCCAGCCGATAGCCCCGGCCCCGATGGCGATCACGATGATTTCCTTGCTGTAGCCCGAGTGTACCCCCAGCGTCGGCAGTACAATTGCGGCGGCGCTCATCATGGCCACGGTCGCTGAACCCACCGCAAAGTGCATGAGGCCCGCCACCAGCCAGGCCAGGACCACCGGGTTGATATCCAACTGAGTCAGGGCGTCGGCCAGAACCTTGCCAATGCCACTGTCGATGAGGATGCCGTTGAAGGCGCCCCCTGCACCGATGATCAGCAGAATACTGGCCAGCGGCGGCAGGCTTTTCTGGGTATACCCCAGCAAATCCAGCATCGAAAGGCCCCGACGCATGCCCAGTGACCAATAGGCAAAGACCACGGCGATCACCAGCGCAACCAGTGGATGGCCCAAAAACGAAATCACTGCGAATGCTGTCGAGTCTTTTGGCAGCGCTACGGCAAAGGTTTTGCCGACCATCAGGACCAGCGGCAGGAGGATGGTGAGCAGTGTCAGCCAGAAGCCTGGCAAATCACGGTTGCTGCGTGCCTCGCTACGCTCCAGCAGGAAAGCCTCTTGCGTGGACGGTGCGTCGATGCGCGCTACCAGCCGAATCCATAATGGCCCGGCGATGATGGCAGTCGGCAGGCCCACCAACAGGCCGTAAAGGATCACCTTGCCGACGTCGGCCCCCAGCATATTGGTAATGGCCATGGCCGCCGGATGGGGCGGAAGCATGCAATGCACGCACATCAGCGAAACACCAAGGGGCACGCCCACGTACAACAGGTTGATCCTGGTTTCCTTGGCTACGACATAGACCAGAGGGATCAGCAAGATATAGCCGACCTCAAAGAACACGGGGATCCCGGCAATGAAGCCGACCAGCATCATGACCCATGAGGCCCGTTGTTTACCCAGCGCCGCTAACAGGGTCTGGGCAATTCTCTCTGCGCCCCCGGATTCCTCAAGCATTTTGCCAAGAATGCTACCCAGCCCAATAATGGCGGCCAAAAATCCCAGCGTATCGCCCATGCCTTTCTGGAACGAAGTGAGCATGGAGGTCAACGGCATGCCCGAACCGATCCCCACTACCGCGCATGCGGCAATCAGTGTCAGGAATGCATGCACCCTGAACCTGACAATCAGCACCACGATCATGACAATTGCGGCTAATAAAACCCATAGCAACGAAATGCTGCTCACCATCGGCCCACCCTCTTATAGTTTTGTTTCGGGACTCGTCACGGGACTGTGCGAGCCGCGAGTTAACTACCAGGGTTACTGCCTGACAAAAGATCATTGCTCATCCGATCCATGACGGTGATTCAGCCATGCCAGACGCTTGCTGTCGCTGAGCACGGGGCTGCGGTGCAGGTTCGTCCACCTGGAAAACCTGATTCAATTGGAATAGGCCCTTGACTCTACTCACGCGAATAAGGCTTAATCCGCGTCCTCAGTTACCCCTACCTTTGAATGGTGAATTAAGTGCTCTGCTCTCAACACATCTAAATCCGACGACGGTCTAGAAGCTGTTGGGTTCGCTTATGCGCGCCTCACCAATCCTCACGAGCGTTGTCGGTTTCCTTTTTTTTGGAGACGACATCATGAATCTCGATCCGCGCATCTACGCGCAACTGCAAGACCTGCACAAATATCCTCGAACACCGCACTTGGAGTCGTCGCGCCTACAACTCGGCGACACGGACAATGACCAGGCTCGATACTCATCACTGATCGGAAAGTACATCGTTGTTGAAGAAAAGGTCGACGGTGCAAACGCCGGTATTTCCTTTTCATCTGCAGGTGACCTGCTGCTCCAGTCGCGCGGTCATTACCTCGTTGGCGGCTCAAGAGAGCGGCAGTTCTCAATGCTCAAGCTCTGGGCGAATGTACATGAACGATGGCTGATGGATAGGCTTGAAGATCGCTATGTGATGTTCGGCGAGGTCATGTCGAAAGTACATTCGGTGTATTACAACGCGCTGCCTCACATCTTCCTGGAGTTCGACATTCTTGATCGCCAGCGAGGAGTGTTCCTGTCGACTCAAGCGCGCAGGACAATGCTCAAAGGCGGCCCCGTGTTATCAGTACCCGTACTGTATGAGGGGATTGCCCCGCAGTCACTTGCAGGTCTACTCAAGCTGGTTGGTCACTCGAAAGCCCGAACCGCCAACTGGCGCGAGTCCTTCGCCGCGGCGGTCCTGCGCGAAGGTCTCGACTTGCAGAAGGCGTGGAAGAACCTGGATGAATCAGACCTTATGGAAGGTCTGTACCTGAAGATAGAGAACGCAGGAGAAACTGCGGGCCGTTTGAAATGGGTCCGGCATGACTTCGTACAGTCAATACAAGATGCTGGCGTTCACCATCTTCAACAACCTTACATCCCAAATCGGCTAGCCGATGGAGTGGACCTGTATTCCCCGCAGTTGGCCATCACCTGGGAAGAGATCAACAAGGGAGATCAATGAGATGGACTTTAAGCACCTTTCGGCTTTAGTGCCCAAGCCCGGGGGCGAAACGTCGTGGCCGGAACTGATGGAAGTGATTCCTGCAGTCAAACTATTGGCTGGCACACCTCAAGAGCCCGAGTACCACGGGGAGGGCGACGTACTGATCCATACCCAAATGGTAGTGGAGGCTATGGTTCGCAGCAGCCCTTATGTAACGGCAACGGATGAACAACGGTTCGTCCTGTTTTACGCATGCGTACTGCACGATGTCTCGAAGCCGTCTACGACGGTGATAGACCCTGTCACTGGGCGGATAGGTCAGCCTGGTCATTCAGCGCGAGGAGCGGTCGACGCACGATTGATTCTATGGCGGGCGGGTGTCCCCTTTGAGACTAGAGAAACCATTTGCAGGATCATCCGGGTCCATCAGCAGCCATTTTTTGCCTTGAAAGGAAACCGGGCAGGGCAATCTGCGGAGTTCATAATCCACACTCTGAGCTGGCAGTTACCTATCTGGATGCTATGCGCAGTTGCGACAGCGGATATGGAGGGTCGTCAATATGCGGGCAAGCAGTCGATCCTTGAGGACATAGAGATCTTCAAGTTACTGGCCGAGGAGGAGGGCTGCCTGGCAACACCAAAGGCGTTTGTTGATGCCCACACAAGGCTCGCATATTTCGGGGGAGCCAACGTCCTGCCCAGCTTTCCCCTGTACAAGGAGAGGACCGGCTCCCAGGTCATCGTCATGTGTGGAATGCCCGCCTGCGGAAAGAATACGTGGGTTGAGAAACATGCCTGCAACCTGCCAGTAGTTTCCTTTGACGATGCCAGGACTGAGTTGGGCCTGGCGTACGGCAAAAATGAGGGCAGGGTGGCCGGAGCCGCCCTGGCGAAAGCGAAGGATCTTCTCAGGGAAGAAAGAGCATTCGTATGGAACTCAACGCACCTGTCTACACAAATGAGAAAGAAAACACTGGATCTGCTGCACGCCTATCACGCTGATGTTCGGCTGGTGTACCTGGAGCAAACCGAGAAAGAGATCTTCCGGCGAAATGGTCTGCGGGATACATCGCTGACCAACAAGACGCTTACCACGATGCTGTACAAATGGGAGGTCCCAACGCCAATCGAGGCCGGCACGGTCGAATTCTTTGTATAAGGGAGATGGAAAGTCAGCGAAGATCATCAGCCGTCGTTGTACTCATCCCAAACTATGAGGTGACCTCTGCAAGGTTTTGAGGGGCAGTTGCCCGTGTTTTCACTTATACAATCTTTGCGCTAGTAGAAATAAAATCAATGTGTGGCATGTTCTGCCCCATCCCAATACCCACGTGCACCCCGCAACTGCTTTCATTCAAAAGAGAGTTAATTGACCAGTCGACCGGGGCCGGGTGATTAGCACAACCCACTGCAAACTCGGTCGCAGCCAAGCCCCGTTCTAAACCCTCAAACATACTGCGGAATTGTTCGGTCACATCTGTGTTATCCAGTACGATGCGTTGTGCTACATTATTTTTAAATTCAATAATATTGCCCCCGCGTGACGCTTGTCTCATTAACTCAGAAAGCTCGCCTGTAAATCTCTCCTTCAGGCCCAGGTTATTCGCCAGATAAATAAAGCCATTAAATGCCAACTCGCCCTCAAGTGAGAAGCTCGGGCGTTCTTCTGAAATGTTAACGATAGAGGCTTCAAAAAACTCAGCGACGGAGTATAACCAGCCTTCCATCATGTCGTCGGAGTCATTGGCAATTTCTACGCTGTCACTCAATGTGCAGTGGAGGGTGTGCTGACTGCTACGAACCTGAATGGTCGGCTTAGCCAAAAGAGCCCCATAAGATTCTGCACGTCGCTTTAATGTAGCATGATGATCCAAGGCAAGAAGTTTGTGTAGCGAATACTTTAAAGACTCTGCGCCAGAGTCGAACTTCGCTGTCGCCAAGTGGGCCAGTTTGGCTTTGGCGACATCCCAAAGGTTACGTAATTTAGCATGACCATCATAAGTTGTTATAAGCATGAGCGCGCAAGAATTTGCGTCTGCAAAATCAAAATTATTGATATTTATTGTCTTGAACCCTTCATTGCGCGCCACATCAAGTGCAGTGTCAGAATCGACGACTATAGGCATAGAACGTGAGAGGAGTGACTCAAAGTAAGCATTAGCGTTCATTTTAAGTTTTTCTCAGGGAGTCTAATAGGGTATTGCCCAACGGGAGCTTAAAGCTCAGAGGTTCTACTTGGAACTGCTATTAGCGCCAAGGAGGAGGGAGGATGGATTTTGTTGGTAGTGAAGAGGCTGGTTAGAGCCTCTTCATTGCGCTACATATTTACCAGTAGGCATTTTCCAGTGCTTTGCGCACATCGACATCTACTTGGCGTGCCTTTACGGCCTGGGCGGTTTTAGTTTGTACCTTGACAGCTTGTTCGACTTTCTTAGTGTTCATATGATCACCTGAGTAAGTTTATTGAAAAGCTTTGCACGAGCGAAATAAAGCGTAGTAATAAATAAGTATTTTTCCATTAATGGTGATCATAAACATGTTACAAAATATGTTTCTGCGGATGCGGAAGTCTAGGCTCTGCTCGGAAAGTAATGTCGCAAACACCGCATGGTACAAGCCAGTGAGACCATCGCTGCATACCGATTCGCGAGTTTGTCGAAGCGCATAACGATGCGGCGGTTTTCCTTCAGCCACCCGAACATGCGCTCGATGATGTTGCGCTGCCGGTACTTGGGGCGATCAAACAGTCTTGGCAAGCCCAGCCTTGCTGGGGAGTGCCTAGAGGAGACGATTCGTGAGCAGGTGCGTCGTCTTGCTGAAGACCGGGGCGATGAGCTGATGATTCTAAGGACCATTTCCTTCGCTGCGGCTCAAGGGGCAGCTATAGACCCAGTTCGGCTTCGAATACTTTCTGGAATGGATGAGCCTCGCTTTGCAAAGTTGCTTCAGCGACTGGTCGATGAGCATGCAGTGCGTGCCAGGCCTGATGGTGCACTGATGGGGCTGCACGAGATCCGCTCGACATATCTTGACGTAGCCATCCGTGAGCTTCTTCCTTGCTAGCGATACTTTCGCGGCGTTCATCGTTCGGGTGCTGCGACGATGGCCTGACGAGGAAAAAGCCATGTTGGGGGGCTCGTCGCTCGGCTAAAGACAGAAGACGGGCGGTGCTGGACGCCAGTTCTTCATGGCCTCGGACTCGCAACCGCGGATCGAATTGCGGAAAAAGCGACGTTATTACCAATTGTCGGTTGAAAATCACCGCCGTCTATCAAATGCATTTTGAAGAGACATATTAACTAATGTTTCCAGGGTGAAGTGTCACGATGACGGGGGAACCGTTTGCAGATATCTAGATTTTCAATCTGAACTACGATCTCTCATTTTCAAAGTAATCTTTCGACGTAGGGCGATGTCATCGGCCATTACGCTAGGTGAGCCGCCACCATCGGCGACTACCTGAGCTTTATACCCTCCATCTAACAATAGGGGAGTGGGACAGGCCTATTTTGAGGTTGCCATTGAGGGAGGGCTCAACTGATCACTGCTCCCTTTGGACCACTGGCGATCAAACTGGCACCACAGGCGGTTTTCATACCGTCCAGTGCGACAGCAATTCCGCCCACTGTGTAGGTGTTGCTGCCCTCGGCAATGGGAAAAACGCCTTTGCACAGCGGGCAGCTGACCTTGTGGCCGACGCCGGCAATGGGTTTGCCGTTTAGATCCGTTTGGGAGAAGGCTTCAAGAACGACACCACCATGGCTGGTGGAGTCGCCTAGTCGAATCATGTCTTTCATCGCGCCAATCCTTCAAGATTGATTTTTGACACCACGTGCTTGAGCAGAAAGCCATCTTCCCTTAGCCAGAACCCGCTTCTCCTGGCTATTACAAAGAAAGGACTTAAATAAACATCTACTGAAACGACTAAACGTATTAGTCCAGCAGCCTCTTTCGTGTTTCATTCAAGGCATTTTGAAACGTTTGCTTGTCATTTTCCCCCACCTTGAATTTGTCCATCATACCGATGGAACGCTCAATAGCATCAATCATCATAGACGTCTGAGTTTTCTGGTCAGCCTGTTTAAATTTTTCGTGGTCGATATGGAGACGAAACTCTAGTTCCTTATCCTTCTTATTGAACTTCGCCATCTCCGCGAACCCAGAAATAAATTTTTCCGAGAGTATGACTGATATGAAATTCCAACCGTTCAGGTCTGCCTCTATATGAGCCTCCTCCAACAATCCAGCCAGAACAGGTTCAATTTTGGTTCTTGCGAGACGCTCCCCCTCTCCAATATCAGACTCTCGTTCCGCCGACATGAAAAATTCCATACACCCTCCTTAATAATCACTTTTATTCAAGTCTGGACGTTTATTGTGCTTAGCCTTGTATTCCAAGATTTTTTCGTGCTGCCAACGATGCATCTCTCGCTTGGTTCCGATTTCTTCTGGCTGCATGATTACACCTTTAGACTTCAGATACTTCGTGGAGTAACGTTTTTTCCCCATCGTCGTTTCGCCATATTTCTTAACGTCATCATTATTGTTCTTGTCTCTTAAGGTATATCCAATAGCAGGTGCATCACTATCGAGACTATTACCATGAATCTTTCCAGAGCGATCAATCTCGCATGAGCATGGCTTCTCCGGATTCGCACCCGCGCTGAACCTGCCGTTGGCTTTCCTTGGCTGCCCTTTCCATAAACCCAGTGGGTCCACCCAGCCAGTCGGGTTGGGTGCATATTGAAAAAGATTGATCCCGCCCAGATACCCAATCGGGTCCGGGCTGATAAATCGCCCGACCGATGGATCATAGTAGCGATAGCGGTTGTAATGCAGCCCCGTTTCATGGTCGTGATATTGGCCCTGGAAGCGGATCGGGTTGGTCAGCCCTTGCTGCTGTGCATACGCCGAGCGTTGTTCGCGTACTTCGCCCCAGGCCTTGTACTGTGCAGTCCAGGCTATATCGCCATTTTGATCAGTCAGCTCTTGCGGTGTGCCTAGATGGTCGCACTGATACCAAGCCAATATGTCAAAGGGATGCGCTTTAGGGGCGAGGTTCCACAATGGGTCGTCGTCCAGCCTGTACTCACCGATATAGTCAGGTTGTCCCAGCAGGTGAATCGGCTTGTGCGTCAGAGCCTGGACCACCGGAACGTAGGCGTAGGGCTCGAAGATGTAGTGCACGGTGCGCCCGGTGCCGCCATCCAGTTGGGCCGGGCTGCTTTCCCAGGCCAGGTTGTCACCGTCCCAGCCGTACAGGGTGAAGCCGCAACCGAGTTCGCGTTGCTTGCGTGCGTGTTCGCTGCGGTTCCATTGCGAACCGGCTTCGGGACGCTGTTTGTAGTGCGCGCTGGAATTTTTGTGCAGGCGGCGACCGAGTGGGTCGTAGGCAAAATCCACGGCCAAGCGAGCATCTTCGAAACGCACCAGGCGGTCGAACAGGTCCCACTGCATTTGGCTACGGGTGCCGTTGTGCCAGCGTTGGATCTGGTTACCGCGTTCGTCGTATTCGTAATGCGTGCCAGCATATTCGCGCAGCAGGTTGTCGACCAGTTTGCTGCGTGGCTTGTCTTGATCCAGTGGGCGCCGAATCTGTTGTGTTGGATCGTCGAGCAGGTTGCTGGCCGGGTCGAAGGCGAAGGTTTCCACGCCCAGGCGGCTGGTGGCACTGAGCAGGCGGCCGACCGGATCGTAGCGGTAGGCCAACGGACCACGGCGGCTATCGTTGATATCGGTCAACTGGCCGACGGCGTCGTATTTGTACTCGCGTTTGAGCAGCGTGGATTTGTCGTCGCTACGTCCCAGCAACTGTTTCTGCAAACGACCGGCTGGGTCCCAGCTCTGGGTTTGCAGCAGGCGGTTACCCTGATGGCGGGCCACTTCGCGGTGCAGGTCGTCGCGTTCATAGCCGACCAGTTCGTGCTCGTCCAGGCGCAGTCCCAGCAGATGGCCGCTGCCATAGGTGAGCCAACTGACGCGATGACCATCCGGGCGCACTGTGGCAATACGCTGGTTGAGCACGTCGTACTCGTGCTGCCAGACCGCGACCTGAGGTTTTTCCAGGCCCAGGTAATGCTGGTGCTCACGCAACAGGTTGCCGGCCGGGTCGTGGAACCATTGCAGGCGGCTGTCGGCATTACCGGCCATGACCAGATTGCCGTTACCGTCGTAGGCGAAGGTCTCGGTCTGCGACTGCTCGCCCAGTGTGGCGCGGCGTTCGGTCAAGCGGCCCATCGGGTCGAAGCTGACAGCGATGCTGCGTTCACCATTGGCGGTGCTGGCCAACCGGCCGCTTTCGGGGTCGTACTGATAACGGGTGGTGCGGCCATCGAAGCCGGTTTCTTCTAGCAGACGCCCGACCGGGTCGTAGTGGAAGTGCGCGCGCTGTTCGTTTTCGTTTTCCAGGGCCACCAACTGGCCGAGGCGATCCCAGCGGTAACGCAGGGTCTGTTCGGCGGCATCGACCCGCTCGGCGATTTGCCCAGCGGCGGTGTAACTCCAAGTGGTGCAGTGATCCAGGGCATCGACATGCACCAACAAACGCCCCTCGGCATCCCGCTCGAAGCGGTCCTCGGTCTTGTCCGGGTGTTTGATCAACACCAACTGCCCGGCCTTGTACTGGTATTCAGTGCTCTGTCCAGCCGGATCGGTGAAGCAGATCATCTGCCCGAGTTCGTTGTATTCCCAGGCACTGGTCTTGCCCGAGCAATCGACGTATTCCACCAACTGGCCGGCGTCGTTGTAGTCCAAGGCTTTTTCGTTGCCGTTGGCGTCCTTGATCGCTGTCGGCAGGCCAGCCTTGTTGTAGGCGTATTCGGTTTTGTTGCCCAGCGGATCAACCGCTTCGACCAGGTTGCCGTGATCGTCGTAGGCCCGCTGCCATTGGCCGCCCTCGGCATCGCTGATCTTGATCAGCAAGTCCTGGTCGTCGTAGGCGTAATGCATCACGCTGTGGTCGGCGCGGATGTGTTCAAGCAAATTGTCGCGTTCGTCGTAGCTGTAGCGGTCGGTGCTGCCGTCGGGGTGGACGTGGCGAATCAGGTTTTTCGCGTCATCACGGAAGAACCATTCCGAACGCTCGTCCGGGTGCCGAATGCGGTAGGTGTAGCCGAGGATGTCGTAGTAGTGCCAGGTTTCGTGGCCGTGGGCATCGGTGACGTAGGTCTGGCGGATGTTTTCGTCCCACTCCAGGCGGGTGTCGAAGCTGCCGTCGTCGGCCCATTCGCGCACGGCTTTGGCCTTGGCGCCCTGGCCCTGCCATTGCAGGTTCAGGCCGCGTCCGGTGCGGTCGGTGTAGCGGGTGATCAGGTGATGCTGGTACTGATAACTCCAGGCCGCGCCGTTTTCATCCTGAGCCTGAACCAGATCACCGAGAGCGTCGTAGTGGTAAGCGCAGAGTTGCCGCTGGGCGGCGCCATCACGGATTTCCCACAGGCCGATCAATCGACCGTGATCGTCGAGCAGGGTGCCCAGGTGCAGGTGCACCTTGGTGACGTCGTCTTGATAAGTGATCAGGTCCGATAGCACTGCCTGGTCAGCGTGGCGGTGTTCGTAATGCAGCATGATCCCCGCGCCATTGCGCAGCACCACACCGCTCAGCAGGAAGCGCTGGCCATGACGCACGTAGGTTTCACGTCGCTCGAAACCACGGATGAGCACCAGTTGCACCGTGCTGGTCCGCAGCACGGTGATGTTTTCGATGGCGTCGTAGTGGAACAGGCCGACCTTGGGCAATGGATAGGCATGACTGCGGCCGTCGGCATCATGAAACACCAAACCATCGTCGATGCAGTCGAAGCGGGTGGTGAACTCGGTGATCCAGCGTGCGCCCAGTTCACTGTCATCAAAGGCGTCCAGGCGCGAGCTGTAGGTACGGGTCCATTCGACAGGGAAGGGGCCGGGCAGGCTGAAGTCGGTGTGGCTGAGGCTTTCCGAGCCCACAGCGAAGTTGATGCTGTTACAGGTGCCGGTACAGGTGGCGTTTTTCTTGGGGTTGGGTGCGGTCGCCGCTGGCATCTCGTGACTGTTGGAGCCCAAACTCCCTTCAGCCGCTTTGCGCTTGGCTTGGCTGGTCGTGCCGGGCTTGACGCCGGCGGCCTGACCATGGGCATTGCGCTTGCGCCAAAGGGCGACGGCACTGGACAGCATCAGCAGCAGCCAGCCAATGGAGTTCTCGACGGCCTCGTTGTCCAGTTTGCTCAACTGGGTACGCAGCTCCGGCCCCAATGCACGCAGCTGGGCGGTGCTACTGAGCACACGCTTTTTGATGTCATCGGGCAGCCCGTACTCTGCGGCTGCGTTGGCCAGCCCGCTGCCGCCTGCTTTGAAAGCACTGAAGACACCTTCGAAGATGTTCTTGATGGCGGCGTTGGGGTTGTTAAGTAACTGTCCGCGTGCGGTGCTAAAGCTTTGTTCCGATTTCTGCAGTGCCCCCTTTGTATCGGATTGACCATTGACTAAAGTTTCCAGGCCTATGGCGATCTCGTTGATAACGTCTTCGCCGAGTTTGCCGGCATCCGCGAGGATACCTGGCAGCTTGTCCTTGGCTTGCGATACGAAGTCATCAAGGGTGCCGACAATGGACGCGTTCAAGTGCCCGACCAGAATCTCGATCAGCGATGCACCGATCAGGGTCTTGCCGGTCGCCTTCAGCTCCTGGCGAATCAGATGCAGGGTCGGGCGCAGGGTCATACGTGCGGCAGCCATGGCGGGCGGCAACGGCAAAACACCAATCAGGTTGATGGCCAGGCTGGCCCAGCCAAGCAGTTCACGTTTCTGGCTGGTCGACAGGGTGACGATATCGCCCAAAGCATCGACCAACGCCATGATATTGCCGAGTACCGGGAGGGAGCCGGCGACGTTCTTGATCCGGTCAAGGGTGACCACGTCACCACTGATGGACCTGAGCCAAGTGTCAAAGTAGGCCGCGCCGGTTCCCACATCCTGGATGTCGATGGCATTCAGCGGGACGATGGCAATCTGCGGTTCGCGTTTCTTTTCAGCAGAGGTTTCGGCAGTCATGAAATCATCTCACCCGCAAGCAGGTTGGGAACAGGGGGCAGGCTCGGCGCGGCGAGGGTGGTTTTTACTGGCGTGAGGGTGGGCAGTTTCGGCAACTTGCCGCTCTTGCTCGCCATCCCCAGGACGCTGGAGGCGCTGGGCACGACAGCGCTGGCCAGTTTCGGTAACCCAGCCGATCCGGCTTGCAGGGCACTGCGAGCTTGCTGGGCGGTTTGTAGGGCGCCCATGCCGGTTTGCACTGCGCCGAGGCCTGTCTGTGCCAGGCTTTTGCCTTTCTCCAGCAACTCGGTACTGTTGGCGGTGTTCGGCAATGCTTGGGCGACCAACGTCTGTACCTGCGCCGGAATGTCTTCGATGCCGGGCTGTTCGCGTGGCCATTCAGGCTTGCCGATATAGCTGCCAACACTCCAGGTGTCCGCTGGGTCCTTGCCGAACATCACCCGTGCCGGTCCTGGCGCCGCACCGGCCACCGTCGCGAAACCCTTGGCATCGAGCTTGCCCTTGAGGCTTTTACCCAGTGCATCGATCACTTCGAAATCGCCGTCCTTGATGCCCTGCTGTCCGGCGTACTGGTTGAACAGCTCCAGATTGCCCTTGCCCGGTTTCGGCGGTTCGGGGAACACACCGGCGAGGCTTTTCGCCCCGGTGTAGGCGAAGTTCGCCGCGTGGGCGGTGTAAGGCCCGGTGGTGGCGTGGGTGATGCCACCGGCGTTGTAGGTGGTGGCGCTGCCGCCGCCCTGGATCACCAGTTCGGTTTTTGCCGTGAGGGTGATGCGGTCGGCGTTGGCGGTGATGTTGAGCTTGGCCAACAGGTTGATGCTGTCTTTCAGCGCCCGAAGATCGATGTCACCGGAGGCCGCGACCAGACGCCAGCCCAGGTTCTGCACAAACAGGCGCATGCCCTGGCTGGCACTGGCCAGCAGGCGCTTGCCGATGGCCAGGCTGGTGTGGCCGGTGCTGCTCAACGCCAGGTGTTCGCCGGTGGCGAGATGGGTCGAGCGCGGGGTGGTCAAAGCGATGCCGGCCGGGCTGGCGAGCACCAGGTGTGGCTCGACGAACTCGGGGAATTCGTTGGTGCTCAGGTCGCCCGGCCCGGTGCCGAGAATGCCCAAATGCTGGGCATGCATCGCCTTGGCCACGTCGTCCTGATCGCCGGGCTCCTGGGCCTGCACCTCGCGGGCCTGAATCGCGAAACCGTCTTGCTGCTCGCTGGCGGTGGCCAGGCGTTCGGCGGTTTCCGGCAGGTCCTTGTGGTGTTTGCTTTCGTGGTGACGGGGTTCGGTAGTGATCAGCAAACCGGCCGCCGCGCGCACCGCGCCGTGGCGATCGGTGCGCAGCTCAAAGCCTTCGCCACGCGGCTGCCCGCCGGACGGGCGCGGGTGGGTCAGGTAGCCGAGGTTGATCGCGCTGGCACCGTGGTCACTGCGCAGCGCGATGCTGATCTCGCTGGTGGTGTCGTCGATGCGCAACTCGTTGGCGCGGCTGCCCTTGTATTCCTTGCTCTTGACCGTGGCCAGGGTCTTGAAGTCCGGCAACTTGTACGGCGGCAGGTTCACCCCGTGGTACAGGCAGCCGGTGATCAATGGCTGATCCGGGTCACCTTCAAGGAAGCTGATCAGCACTTCCATGCCGATGCGCGGCAGGTTGATCGAGCCGAAATTCTGGCTGGCCCAGTTCGACGCCACGCGCATCCAGCAACTGGTCTTGTCGTCGAACTCGCCCTCGCGGTCCCAGAAGAACTGCACCTTCACCCGACCATATTGGTCGCAGAAGATCTCTTCGCCGGCCGGGCCGGTGACGATTGCACTCTGGGTCCCGAGCACTTTGGGTTTCGGGTGATCGAGGGGAGGGCGATACGGCACGTCCCACGGGATCGCGCTGAAGCTGTTGCGATAGCCCTGATGGAAATCGTCCTTGAGGTCGGTGACGTCGCTGCTGATCACCTCTTCCAGCACCTGCGGCTGTTTGCCTTCGTGGAGGATTTCGGTCAGCAGCCACAGGTCGTTCCACGCCGGGTTGGCGTGCTCGGTCAGGGCCAGGAAATGCCCGGTGACCAGCAGCGGCTGATCACTGTTGCCTTCGGCGAGGCGGTAGTCGCTGCGGTGGCGTTCCAGCGCCCGATTGGCCAGGTGTTTACCGCGCTCGCGATCGACGAAACGCCCAGGGTAGTCGTAGTCCTCAAGGTCCGGTTTGGCGCTGCTTTTTGCATCGCTTTCCAGCTCGATGCGCGGCTTGGTGAAGTCGTAATCGCGGCGCGTGGTGCGGCTGGTGCGGGTGGCTAGGCGCAGCCCGAAGCGCTTGATCACCGGGGCATCGGCGACCAGCCCGGTGTCCTGCTGATAGGCCACCGGCGCGAGTTTCGGGAACACCGTTTGATCGTCACCAAACACCAGCAGATGGCCGCTGGCGCTGTGCTGGAAGTGGTAGTGAATACCTTCTTCCTCGCACAGGCGCTGGATGAAATGCAGGTCGGATTCATCGTACTGCACGCAGTACACGCGCTCGGGGTACACCGCGCTCAGCTGGAATTTGTAGTCGCTGGCGAGGATGCCGTGCTCTTCCAGCACCTGGGCCATGATCTGCGGCGCGGTCATCTGCTGGAAGATGCGCTGATTGACGCGATGGGCCAGGTAGGCCAGTTGCGGACGCAGGGAAATCCGGTAGCGGGTCAGGCGTTTGCCGGCCTCGCCCTGGGCGATGCTGTAGACCAGCCCGTGAATGCCGGTGCCGTTCTGCGAGAGCTGCAAGAAGGCCAGTTTGTGCAGCAGGCTTTCGAGGTTCAGTGAGGAACGTTCGCTGACCAACTCCAGCTCAAATTCGAACGGTGTGTTCAGGGCTTCACGGCCCTTGAAAGCCAGGACCTGAAAGTCCGCGCCCTCGAGGGTCAGCGTGAAATGGGGTTGGTTGGCCGGTGAGAACATCCGTTGTTCCTCGTGCAGTGCTGCGGCGTCCATCGACACTCCTGTCGGATATCAACGAACGCAAGAATATTTGAGTGACGCAAACAGCATCGACCAGCAAGGCTGGCCGATGTGTTGTAACGGTCGGCCAGACTTAGCCAGCGACCGGGGAACGCCAGTCATCGGAACCCGAAGTACCGGATACTTCATGGGTCCAGGTGATTTTTCGGTAGGTGAAGTGCACGTCTTCCAGGTGGGTGAAGTGCGAGTTCGACGGGTCCTGGCAGTTGTGCATGTAGTCCTTGATGTCCACGATGATCGCGTCTTCAAGTTTGGTGGTGTAGTAGTGCTCTTGGGTGCCGGCAGCGGAGGTGCGGTACCACTTGATTTCGATGGTGGTCATGCGCTCGCCCGAGGTCAGGGCAGCCAGCAGCAGTGGGGAAGCCTTGTCGAAGACTTTGGTGATAACCACGGGTTTGTGAACGCGCTGGCCGGTTGGTTGGCCGGACTGCGGGTCACGCGGGATGATTACTTCGTGGCTGAAACCCTGAACCATGACCTGGTCTTCATGACCTTCCTGGTAGGTGTTGCCAACGGAGTCAGCGGTGAAGGCGCCGGCGGTGATCAGGCCTTGTTTTTCGCCGGTGACGGACATATACGCTGGTGTTGCCATGGATGCTCTCCTTGCTTACATAAATGAGATAGCCCGGGGGCGAAATCGCCCGGTGGGTGATCTTTATGTATCAAGGTTTGTGCCATGTATAAAAATTACTAGTTAAATCAAATTGTTATGTATTCGGTACGTGGGATTTTGCCTTCTGGCGTGTAGGACGGGTCGCTAAAGTGCGCAAGAAGTTGCGCAGTACTGCGCAAGAAGTTGCGCACTCGGCTACAGCCCAAGTAGGTCGTGGGCTGTAGGGGATTGGCGGGCGTATTTCTGGAAGCAAGTGCGCAAGAAGTTGCGCACATAGGCAAAAGGCCGCTTCCCGGCTAAATCTCAAATCCAGGGGGCAAAAAATCAAACGCTGCGAAGGGCGAACAGAACGGTACGATGGGAACCTACAGCTTCGAATCTTCGACGCCTGAATATGGCATTACCCTTAATCACTTGCCCCTGATTGAGTCTTTGGATACCCAGGTCCCAGCGCTGCTTGTAACGGAAATGGGTGACCTAGGGCAGCTTAGTCGGCGAGCAGGTGATACCGCGAAGCCACAGCGGGCTCGCGGCGTATCTTGAATCCTCGGCTCAATGCAGATCAGAGCCCATCGATCTTGATGACGTGGGTTTCGAGCGGCTCAATCTGCCGGGTGAATGGAAATGAAACGCTTACGGAATGATCGACTATTTAACTTATGGGCAATGTCAGATGTTCATGACCAGTCCGGCATAGCGCAATTTCTGGCTGAATATCCCGGTGAAGAGCTAAGCTGTTCATCGATTTCTGTTCATAGAATGCGTTTTCCGTACCCCGCACCAATTTATTGCGCTGTCCGTGGATGCACAATCGATCACAGGGAGATGGCTAACCGAAGATTTTCAAGACTGCGCGCAATTTGTTCGGGCCTTCATTCAATGATCCGCATCGAAAAAAATCTGGCTCGCCATCGAGCCAATGCATAGTCCGTTGCTGCAGAGCTTGCTGGGCAACGGCTCGAGTTCGCATCCCCGATCCTTAACCTCGCCTAATACGAAGCGCATCTGAAGTTGCCCACGCCACCAACCAACGGGCCGACGTCGACGGTTGAACAGGTCAAGCGCACGGTGATCAATGGTCGCACCTGGGTGGAGGGACCCACGTCAACAGTGAGGTGATCGGCTATCGCACTCACTACCTGGCGACGCTCACCGCGCAGGTGTCCATCCTGGCTCTACCTTCCGGACGCCGGTGGTGTGATGTTGCACGATGAGGACAAAAAGCTCGTCGGCACTCTGAAAGGGCTCGTGCCAGAGAGTACGGACACGGAAGGAATGCTCGATGTCGTTCTCACGGCTTCGCTTTCCCTATGGGCTTGCGCAGTGGAACCTTCAGGACTAGAGGGGGGCAGAAGTCGCATCATGGTACGGCAAGGCGGAGTTGCAGGCGGAGGATATTCGCCCCTACCCTCAGGGCCGCGCATCACTGTCTAAACGTCACGGCCTCTCTTGGAGACATCGATGACGACCACCTCGATCTTGTCGAGGCCCTGGTTCAGCACCATCTGCTTGAGCTGGTCTGAAAGCTCTACAGCACTGCTAGCCTTTTCACCAGGGCAGGCCTTGAGGTCTTTCCCGAACCAATACACCAAGTAAATAGCATAACCATCGGCGCCCTTCGTGCGTGAATAGAATTCAAGTTGATCGAGCGGTGCGGTTCGCAGGTGTTTATGGTCATGGCGTTTTATTTCGATCGGCAAAACGTGACCTTTGTCATCGCGAACAATTACATCCACCCTGACTTGTGCGTTCAACTGCGCTTCGCTGGTCGCCTTGATATTCCCGAATGCCTTCAGCCAGTCATAGAGCCGAATGACAAGGTGATCCCGGCAATGATTCTCTATTTTAGGTGACCCCGTTCTTTTCTGAGTGTCCGTTTCCTTTGGGTAGTCCCAGTATTGCTGCCAAGTAGAGTTCTCGCTCGAATCCATCTCATCATTGTGCTGAAGCAGTAACTCGACCAGCAGCGCCTGGAAGTCTCTCACACTGATGGGGCCTCGGCCGCCTAGTACATCGTCGAAGGATTGGACGTCAACGTGCTTGTACTGCATCGCTCTCAAGCCACGCTGACTGTTCGCACGTTCGTGTTGAAGCAGAGTCCGCCATGCTCTCAGAGGTTCCATTGCACACAGATCATCCAGCGCCTCGATCGCTGCCTCATTGCAGGGGATACCCAGATCGGCGATGAGCCGGGAGAGTACGAAACTTCCTTCATCCATGGTGTCAGGGTAGTGCTGGGCATGGCGGCCCAGCCCCTCGATTAGGCATTTGACCAACGGCACTTCCACCTGCGGGGCAGCACTGAAGAAGTCACGGAAAAAATCTGCCCGTGTCACGCACTCATAAAGGACGTTCCGATCCACCGTTTCCATGCTGGAGGCAATAGGGGCGTGGAATCGCCCCGGCGCGGCCAGCATACCGAAGCATGCCCAGAGAAATGCGGCAGTGGCTCCCATGTTTGGGGATGAAAGGTGCGTTTCAGTGATCTCGATACATTCGCAACGAGACAGATGCCTGGACATGGCACGCAGCAGCGGCACCAAGGCATAGGGACGCAGGTGTGGACAGGAGAGAGCGTGACTACGAATCGTTTCTGTCATCTCAGGAGATGGACGATCCTGCTTCGCAATGCAGTCGAAGACGAAGTTGACGACATTATCAGAGCAGTTCATAAGCTGATCCAACAGGGCTGCACCTGCATCGCCGGCGATCAACAATTGATCGAGGCAAAGCAGGATGACGCGCTCGCGCCGCTTCTCCTCCATGACAACCGCCGAACCCTTGATCGCATGGGCGTAGGTAGACAGAGGCAGTACTGGCAGGCCTGCGGATCCGGTCTGCTCGGCACGTATCAGCACAGCCGCCGTGTGCAACGATCCATCAAGGGGGAGTTGCGGGGCGCGACAGACCAGGTTCAGCAGCACAGCGTTACGTTTAGTGTCGTCTTCCGACGCGTTCATGCAATACCGAAATGCATACATGCAGGCTTCTTGGATTTCCTCCAGCTGCTTCTGCATGTCCTCTGGTATCGGAACGCCAAAGGACGTATAGGGATGACAAAATGCGTCATCCTCGAAGTCATCGTCAGCGCGGGCGATCGCCAAAATTTCAAAGATTCCTTCGACTTCCGCTTTCCGGGGCATGAGCAGCGTTTCCACATGGCGAACCAGGTCCTTGTCATTCGAACCGATCACCAGTTGCATGCAAAGTATCGCTGCGTTCTTGAACCCGCCTTGTGTGTCATCACCTTTGTTTTCCAGTACCCAGTCCAACCACTGCGGTTTGGCCGTGACCTCGAGCAATCGCAGGCGCTCCGAAATATCGTAATTGTCTATAAAGCCGAGTACGCAGCGCTCAAAAAGCGCTTCTTCGCGGTCCTTGGCCTTCATTAACCACTGTTTCAACGCGAGGATGAAGGCTTGATCTTTATGGGCGTCACGGCAGACATCGATCAGTTTCACTACCTGCATCACGAAATCGAGCGTCGCCGCCGGATCTTTCAGTAAAAGCGTGCCTAACGACTCGATAAACAGACGGTGCACTTTATCGGACGCGGGTGAGCAATAGCGATCGTTGAATACCCGCGACGCGAGTCCCTGCTGGACTAGCACAGAGGCTAACGAATCGAGTACGCGCTGAACGGTATCCTGTTGCTGACTGAGGACATGAAGGATGGCAAGGATTGAGTCGACATCGGCGATCGTTACCTGTTCGCTACCGAGAGCGGCCAACAACTGAACTCTGACCTTCTGGCAACCGACATGAGGATTGAACTCGAGCGCGTTAAAGAGCTCTCGATACTCCTCGGCTGTCGCGCGCGCGCAATGCCCCCAGGCTTCGACCGCTAGGCATCGAAGACGCGCGTCACGCCGCCAGTCCAGCACAATCTGTTTGCATTCGGCGGACAACGAAGGAAGTGGTTCGCTTTGGGGAATGGCTGCCAACAAGACGTAAATTGTGTGCGCAGAGGAGGAGGGGGCCTGTAACTTTTGCAGTATGCAATGTTCAATATCTGGCCCCACTAGTCCTGAAACAGACACATCAGGAAGCTTGGCGAAAAGCGGGTCCTGTTCGCCCATTGCCTGAATCAATATCTCCCGGGCACGGGTGTCGAATACAGCGGCATCGCCGTATAGCAGTACGGCCTCAGGATCTGTGCGAACCAGTTCCAGCGCTTGCTCATGCAACCCCATCTCGGCTAGATGAACGGCAAACCAAGCGTAGAGGCCACGCAAGTCATTCGGGCTTTTTCCATCGTCACCCGTGATCAGGCCGATAGCACGACTCAACGGACAGCGATAATGATCGCCGTTGCCCTTGACCGCCAGGGCGAGGGCATGTCCACCCAAATACTCCGCTACCACCCGATGGGCAGGCGTGAAATGCTTGCCGTCCCCCTGAAACAATGCGGTGCCCAACACGGCGTCCAGTTCTTCCTTGGACAACCCGCACTGGCTGAGTGTAATAGACCGCTTGGCATGCACCTTGCGCGTCGGCGACTCGAAGCGGCTGACCGTGCCGTGGCCTGTCACCAGCAGCATCAGCAGCAATCGGGATGCCTTCGACAAGCATTCATCTAGAGAAAAGCGCCTTGTTTCCTGGTGGAAGTCATTGTGTTCGCTTCCAAGCTTTTCGATGGCTGACTGAAACAGGTCACGTTTCGACCTTGGCCAAGTACCGGTCGTGGTGACGATTGAATGCAACAGGTAAAGGCTGAGTGGGTTCTTGGTGAGCGAATAAGCGCCTGCCTGATTGACATGACGTAAAAACTCAAGCGGGTCCGAGCAGCGATAGTGCTCAAGTAGCGCTATTTGCTCGAACACTTCGAGCGGCAGCAGCTTCACGACGACAATCTCATCTTTGCTTGCTGCGCGGAGCGCCTTGCTGACGAAGGCTGGGCGCCATGACTCCGTGCGGCAGGATATGCGCCAGCGATCAACGGTCTTCAACGTTCTGGAGAGTTCGAGGAGGCTCGGCTCATAGGCCATGTACTCATCCAAGGCATCCAGAAACACCGCGTCGGCGGTTGTGGGAGAGACCGTGAAGTCGCGTACCTCGACAACCGATGACTTGGCATCGACTGCCAGTTTTTTGAGGGCGTGGGTCTTGCCGATCCCGGGCTCACCGAGAATGACGACGCGAGGGAAAGTGGCCAGGTCACTCAGCCGAAGGTTGGGTGGAATCTGCGCTGGCCCATCTACTACGAAGACGGCGCGATTGATGTCAGCATGATTGGCAGATTCCACGTTCTGAGTCCTTTCCTTGAGGGAGGGCTATTCAGAGCGTATGTGGTGAAGACGTCAACAGGTTTGTGGCATACCGTGACTGGGCACAGGACCAACGCAACACGCTATAAAGTGGGCTGTTCATAAGCTGGCCAGAACCTTGCTTTAATGGGGACTTTAGTGCTGATACGATGGAGAGTGTTCATTGATCTTTGTTCACAGCATGAACCCAAGCAAACAAGAGGCACGAGATCTCCGCTCATAAAAGCTTGTGTCACTAGGCCATTATTCTTTGCCTTTCGTACTATGCTCCATCGTCAGCCACCCAGAGAAGGGGGCATTAGTAGTGGTTCAACGTCGTACGGAGCAGGTATGTCGAGTCTACAAGCTGAATATCAACGTTTCCTTGGATACCTCGCTGGCCAACAAGTGCATGACGATGTGCGTCGCATGGCCAATCTTGTCATGAGCCACTTGCCGCATTTCGCAGAGGTCGGAACCACTCGTAGGGCAAGGTCTGGAAGGCTAGCACCGCTCGCCCTTCAGACTCTTCCAGGCGTCGATCCTCAATCACCCGTCATTGCTCACACCGCGCCGACTGACCGCCAGCAGGTGCGCCTCCAGCGATTAGATGTAGGCCCTTTCCGAGGCTTTATGCAGCCCGAAGTCTTTGACCTGAGCCACGACATTACGCTGGTTTACGGGCCAAACGGGACAGGTAAAAGCAGCTTTTTCGAAGCGCTGGAAACAGCCATGCTGGGCTCGATTAGCGAGGCTGGGGTAAAACGCTTTGATCATCGGGCCTACTGCAACAATGCTCGCTTGGGCCGTCATGACATTCCGCGCCTGTTCGCATCAGTGGGTGGTGCAGAGGTAGCAGCCTTGAGGGTTAGCGACGAAGATTACAGGTTCTGCTTCGTAGAGAAGAACCGTCTAGATGACTTCGGCCGGATCGCCGCGAGAACACCGGGGGATCAACGTCAGTTGATCGCAACATTGTTCGGCGTTGAACAATTCAGCGAGTTCGTCCGAGGTTTCAACCCGAGCCTTGATGATAACTTGCACCTTTCCGGCATCAGGGCGCTTCAGCTTGAGGGGCGGCGTAATCAGGTCGCGGCTTCACAGCATGTGATCGACAATCATGAGCAACGCATCGCAGGCGTTACCCAGGTCGAGAACACGCTAGCGGAGCGTATTCAACCCGGTAGCACGTATCAGGTCTGCAGCGATTGGCTCCTCGGGACAGTGGAGGCGCAGGGACGCTTCGCCTACGTTCAAAGCCTCCTGGACTCAGCATTGCCAGCCATTCATGGATCTACAGCCGCTGGGCTGGACCAGAGGCTAAACGACGTTTACCGCTTATTTGATGTGAGCCAGGCTGCACGGGGATTGCTTGCCGACCGAGCGGCTGACGTCTCGTTTTCGAATCTCTATGAGGCTGTTTTGCAGCTGTCAGCTGGAGCGACAGTGTGCCCTGCTTGTGGCACCGGTTTGGATAAAGTTGCTCGCGACCCGTTTGAGCGGGCACGCACCGGCTTGGCTGAGCTTGCTGAACTCAAGACCCTTCAGCAAGGGGTGCAGCAGGCCAGCAACGATTTGGATGAAGCGTTTCGCTCATTACTCACCGAAATGCAACGAACATTAATCGCAGCCGAGCAGGTCTGTCGTACAGAGCTCGCTGGGTCACAGTTGCCTCCGCTGCCACAGAATGCAAGTGGCCAGTGGCTTCAAGTGTGGGTCGATGATGAGCGCAGAGCATGGCGCTGTTTACTCCATCTCGCCACCCTCATCGAGCAGGCTGATAACAACAGTCGCCAGTTAGCTCTACAGAGGCAGGACTTTGCTCAGGAGCGAGATCGACTCGACGCCTTCCGGATCGAGATCGAACGCTGCCGATTGCTGAGATCCCAGGCAGTAACCGAGTTGGAGCAGGCGAGAGCGACGATTGCTCAATTCGAGATTGATAACAAACAGCTGATCGAGGAGGTCACCCGGGAAGCGGCGGTCATTGAGCACAACAAGCGCATCAAGCTCGCCTATGACGCTTATCTCCCTGTGCTTCAGGCCTACCTCGCTGACCTTCCGCGCCAGCTGTTGCAAGGTCTAGGAGAGAGCGCTCGTGACTTGTACAACTCTTTCAACCGAGAAGACCCCCCGCCGGCGCAAATTCATGCACTGTGGTTACCGCTGGCTGAGAACGGAAAAATTGAAATTGAGTTCGTGAGTCAGCCAGGGTTGCGATTTGATGCGCTCATGATCCTTAGCGAAGGGCACATTCGGTGCCTTGGGCTTGCGATTCTCTTAGCCAAGAACCTGGCCGAGAACTGTCCGGTCGTAATATTTGATGATGTTGTGAACGCCATTGATGATGAACACCGAGACGGCATTTGGCGTACGTTCTTTGAAAGCGGGCTGCTCGACGCCAAGCAGGTCATCCTTACCTCGCATGCCGAGGAGTTTCTGCATCGAATCCAACAGGAGATCGGTGCTCAGCGAGCAGCTCAGATACGCCGGTACCGCTTCCTTCCTCACCAGGGCGAGCATCACCTTCGCATCGATACTGATCCGCCCACCAAGAACTATGTTTTGCTTGCGCAAGCCTCGCTGCAGGCGCAAGAGAAGCGGGATGCGTTACGCCATTCGAGGGCTGCCATCGAAAGCCTAACCGACCGAGCATGGACGTGGTTCGGGAAGCGTCATGACGCACGCCTGGAGCTCAAGCTAGCTGGCCCACGTGCGAACTGGGAGCTAAACAACAAGTGCCTGAAGCTTCGCAGTGGTATGGCTAGAATCCAGGCCCCAACTCAAGGTGTGCAGGAATTTTTAGCTGGCCTTGATGCCTTGCTTCGAGTCAGCGGAACGTCAATTGAATGGAATTACCTGAACAGCGGAACGCACGATTCCCAGCGAGATCATGAGTTTGATCGCGCCGCGGTTAATACGATCGTGACTGCAGCTTTGGCAATGGACAGAGGACTAGAGGCTATACGAAACGGCTAGACCACGAAACATTGGTTCAATTAGTGGCACCCTATGGGTGCCCAACCAAATAGAGTCCATGCGTTACCTCATAACTCTTTCACCTGTCTTTAGATTTCGACGCGATAATCGCCTGACAGAAAAATTCTCCAGCATAGGATCCATGCCTGATTTTCCTTGCTATCGTGCCGCTCCCGTACAATATCCAACGTAGGGTACGAACCGGACAAAGCGTGTTTCGCACCCCCAAATGTACGGGCAGATCACAAATGCTCACTCACAAGGTCGAATGGAAGGTAGCCTGGTAATGAGTTGGACTGATTGGGCGGCTGCGGCCTTCGTTGCTGTCTTGGGTGGTACTGTTGTATGGCTTATATTCATTTTCGGTGACGCTATTGATACTGCCGTCCGCCAGTCTAGGTTTTGCAAGGGTCTCCGAGGAGCTCTGGAAGCCGGTCAGCCAGGCTGGGCGGATATTTGCTTGGTTGCTTCAACTGCCGGGGTCAGCAAGCAGGTGGCATACCTTGAGCTCAGATATTTGGTCCGCGATTTGATTGTGGGTACCCAAAAAGATGATGCGAATGGAACGCGCCGTAAATTGCTTGATGCGCTGGTGGCTGAATATGAGCTTGAAGAGCCTTTCGAGGGCCTGCCCGGCGAGACACGCCTTGAGCTTGAGCGTATTCAAAAAAGCCTATCGGGACAGACGCACTTACTGCATCCATTAACGGCCCATTTCAAAGAGCTACTGAAGGCAAACGACTCGCGGAGTAAACGGCAAGGCTTCTATACCTTTGCTGGTTTCCTGTTTGGCGTCTTTGGTGCCGGCTATGGGGTCTATGTTTCGTTGTTCCCGTTGACCCCGCTCACCGCAGAGACGGTGCCTTGTAAGCCTCATGTGGAACTTGCCGAAAATCATACAAGCATTAACAGTGGGCAGGCCGGCAACAAAGAGTGAGCACCTTAAGTGCCTATCTGATGCAGCGAGAGTTTGTCGCGGAAGTACATCCGCCGGATTTTTTCCAACATTTCCATGCTGATCACCCTGTGTTCTCCTGCTCGAAAAGTGAGCGGAAGCAGTTGAACACCTGGGTCAGTTTTCAGTCGGCAGAACAGTCTTTACTGCGTCATTTTTCGGTCAGCGGCAACATCTTTGACCCCGCAGGGTTCCTCACTGCTGGAACGCCAATTGGGCACTGTGGCAGAGGATCTTAGTGAGAGTCGTAGTCAAAGCGGCAAGCAGTGAGTGATTCGGTCGGGCCATACTCACCATAACGTCCTCTGCTTCGTCCCTTTTCCGAGATCAGATGCAGGTGCTTACGAGCGCGAGAGCTCAATACATAAAGGAGTTTGTTCGCCGCAATTTGTCCATTCGGGTCATTGAAGTGCGGCACCATACCTTCCAGCAGTCCAAACGCGATGACAACGTCGAACTCGGCGCCTTTGACGCCATGGATGGTGGAAACCGTGATGCCAGTTCGTTCACGAAACACTTTCTTGAAGAATGAAACGTGATTGATGTAGCTCGCTCCGTCTTTCTGCAGCCTCTCTATTCTCGCGGCCGAGCTGCTGAAAAATGCCTCTCGGTGAGTCGAGAGCGCTGGAAAGACGTCCTGGGAAATATCGAGTCTCTTGAGCAGATCGGTGAAAGCCTGGTCCAGATAGCGGAGTCCATCCGTTTCATTAACTGTGAGCGCATTGCTCTCCCGCAGTAAGGCGCGTGGTGTTAGCCGTGTGGTGTCGACGCCAAAGCTATTGAGGTCTTTGATTACGTCGCTTGCCCAGCGCATTCGCCTAATCAGCAGTCTCGGGGAGGACTCCGTCAGCACGATTTTGGAAAGCTTGAACCAGAAGTTATCGATGTTGTTGCTGAAAGGGACAAGACCTGGGCCATCAAATTGCTGGTCGGGTAGCATCGCCACCAATTTGCGCGTCGTTGAGGCCAGCAAGACCCACTGTGGAGCGAGAACGCAGATATTTTCGGGCGTGGCGCCGTCGGAGAGGCTTGCCTGAATCAACCTGACGATCTCGTCATGCACGTCGCTTCGCGTCGCGTCCTGATTGTAGGTCACTTGGCTGGGAAACGTGGCATGTTTACCTGCGCCGTTGATACTTGTCTCATGTACCTTGTAGTTCGAAAAGTAGTTGATGATTCGCTCGCTGGACCGGTAATTGAGGCTGAGAGCCAACTCCTTGATCGGGATCCCGGCTCGGATGCGGAACTCCTCCACCGGCATCGCGTAGCCACCCAGCGTGCCGTAGATGGCCTGATTCGGATCGCCTACGATGAGCGTCTTGGTCTGTCCGCAGCCTGCACGAAGAATGGACGTCACGAGACTGTACTGAATTTGTTTGGTGTCCTGATACTCATCCACGAGGATGTGGGAAAACACTCGTGACAGCAGAACTGCGATGTGGGCTCTGTCCCGCACCAAGGTGTAGGCGTGCCAAAGAATCAGTTCGAAGTCGATCTGTCGATTTGCTGAAAGCTCATCGAAGTATGCATTCAGAACCTGTTGAATCGTAGGGTGCTTTCGACTGTCTGGACAGCCAAGCTGATAGCCCGTCTCGGTGACGTAATAATCGCAATCCCAGTGAGTGACACCTTTATATGGTGCGCATAGCCTCTCCAGTAGGCGCTCGCGATCATGCGTGTCGATGACGCGGTAACCCTGCCCCAGGTCAGAGGAATAGATGCCGTATGGTTTGAGGATCCACTCAAGGCAGAACGCATGGATCGTACCGATCCATAGGCACGAGGTGTCGACTCCCAGGTCCTCGATACGTTCTTGAATCTCATCGGCGGCGCGATGGGTGTAGGTAATGGCTACAACTATGCGCTTATCAGTACGGCGAGATAGCTCGTAGGCAATCTTGTAGGTCAAGGTGCGTGTTTTACCGCTGCCAGGGCATGCAATCAGGAAGATACTCGACGGCTCGATCACAGCCGCCGCCTGCTCAGGATTGAGGTCCTTCGGATCCCAAGTGAACATCACTGCATTTCCGCAAGGAAGTCGTTGACGGCATCCCCAGGTAGCATGAGGTCGATCGACGTTTTGAGTGTTTCCAAGTCTATATGCTCGTGTACAAAGCGATCTACGTCATACAAAAATGCTTTTTTCATCGAAGGATCCACTGGGTTGGATCCGAACCGACATTCCGCGCGATATTGGAAGACTCGGGCAAGAAGGGGGAGGGGGAACGTGCCATGTGCGAAATGAATGGCTTGCAGGATGTAGCCCGGGATCTGGACTTCGGGAGTAATGTATTCAGCGAGCAAGAGAGCGAACCATCCTTTGCCCTCCTGTTTGGCCATCGTCAACGTCCGGCTGCCCATTTGGCTCAAATGCCCCGATTGGAGCTGCTGCTTCGCTAGCTCCCTGGTGTCATCGTCCTTGTAGACTTCTGGAAGGGTTTGAACGACGGCTTCATGGTTGCCGGCAGCGACAAAGTCGACCTCGAAGGTGTGTTTGGCGTAGAAGGTTTCGAGCCATGGATTTCCCGCAGTGAATGCCGTCAAATCGGCCTGCCGTTCTAAACCGGCTTTCTGTGACCCAGCGGCTTTGGCTTTTCTCTTCGTCGTGGCTTCTATATCAGTTGCCTGAATGGTGATGTCGAAGAACGCCTGGTCCAGGTCCGTGACGATGGCGCATCGCTTTCGAATGCGCAGGTTGTGGAACAGGACGGCTACGTTTTTGAAGCCTGTACTACGAATGTTGATAACGCTGATGCCCAACTCGTCAACGCTTACCCCCAGCACTTGCTTAAGGAGGATTGGTATCAGAATTTCCTCCACATCACCCTCGACGAGTATCACGCTTTTGGCGAAGAGTAGGTTGCTACGCACTGCATCTAGGTAGCGCTGGATGCTGTTGATCTGGGCGGGCTCCAGGCCTTTGGCAGGCTGGTAGGCCTCACAGAGTGCACCGTGACGTCCCAGGATGTTGACGTTTCTTACATTGCTCACTTCGGAGATGTGAGTGGAGTGGGTGGTGTAGATGATCTGTGCGTCGCTGTACGCGATGCGGTCGAACAGAGTTTTCTGGATGTGGGTATGGATGTGCGCTTCTGGTTCCTCGATCAGGAGGAAGTTGGCCATGGCCATCTTTTCGCGCTGGTATTTGAACTCGAGCAGCTTGAGCGTCAGGTAGATGAGGTTGGCCCCGCCCAGGCTCAACTCATGAATCGCGCCTTCATACCCCTCTTCTGATTCGCCCACGAAAAGCCGAAGAGACTGGAAAAGCTTATCGGCTTCTTCCGGCAGGTCAGATTTGATCGATAGTGACGCTGGCGAGTAGGTTTCACCCGCGGCGTCCTTGATGGTCTCGCGAATATGATTACGAACCGACTGAACGTCCTCCAGATTCTCGATGGAAGTGTTGAGTTCGCGGACCATCTCGGTGATGGGCTCCATCGAGGCGGGGTTGATCTGCCCACTCTTGCTTTTGAGTAGGGTAAGCAACGGGTTCGTACGGTTGTTGTGGAATTCCGCAACGACGTCACGCAAAGCCTGGATAAAGGTCAGCGATACCTCTTTGGTAACGGAGAGAAAGCCGGGGACCTTCGACCCGATTTCCGGAAACTCCGTTTCTGATGAGAAGTCGCACAGCTCGAAATCGCCAACAAGTTCTTTGTAGACTTTTGGGTCGCTGAAGTCGGCCTCGCTTCGTCCCGTGAAAATCGTTTCGTAGTCGTTGATCGTAATCGTGCTGCGGATTTGCGCTAGCTCGTCTTCATCCCAGACATTGAGCGCAGCGAACTTAGATCGAATTTCTTTCTTCGGGCGGAAAATAAGGTTGTAGGTCGCCTTGCGAACGGTAGGCTCGTCCAGCACTGCTGCACCGTGGAGGAACAGCGCCTGCACGGATTCGTCGGTGCTGATCTCCTCAAACTCCACACTAATGATGATCCAGTGACCCTGCCATTGGCCGAGTGAGCGGCTGAAATCAGACTCTTCCAGGCGGTAAGCAGCCCGCACCATCGTATCGTCGAGTAGAAGGCGGATTGCCCGCAGGATGTTCGACTTACCGGAGCCGTTCTCTCCGATGATGGTGTTCACTCCCTTGTGAAACCGGAGAGACGTGCTCTTGAAGTTCCTGTAGTTGATCAGGGTTAGTTTGGAAATGTGCATGTTTCTCCGGCCTGCCGCTCCCTGAGCAGCCTTGTTTAATTGCAGGCGATCATAACGCACTGGATCCAATGCCACGACTGGCGTGGTGACTTGTGTGGCATGGTTTTTTGGGGGAGCTCCGACGAGACTGATGACGGTTGCTCCCTAAGGCCATTGGCAGACTTAGGCGGGCTCGAGTGTGAACAGCAACTAGCCGCCCGACTCACAGGTCTGGAGGGCCCTTAGAGGTAGCTCGAGCGTAAGCGTCCGGCCAAGTCACCTTCCGAACTCCAGCTTTAAGGGCGATGGTGTCCGCGTATTTTTAAGCGGACGCGATCACCCTTATCGCCAGGATTCCCATGCGCCAACGAAGCTCTTACCGTCGAGCAACATGTGCGTGGCAAATGGGCCTGCCGCCAGTGCGAAACACTGATCCAGGCACCGGTGCCGGCGCAGGTTATCGACAAAGGTATCCCGACCGCAGGTTTGCTCGCCCACGTCATGGTGGCCAAGTTTGCCGATCACTTGCCGCTGTACCGGCAGGAGAAAATCTTTGGCCGCGCCGGGCTGGCAATTGCGCGCTCGACCTTGGCTCAGTGGGTCGGACAAACCGGCGTGCGGCTCCAACCGCTGGTTGATGCACTGCGTGAAGCGGTGCTGAACCAAGGCGTGATTCACGCCGATGAAACACCGGTGCAAATGCTTGCCCCAGGCGAGAAAAAAACTCACCGGGCCTATGTCTGGGCCTACAGCACCACGCCGTTTTCGGCGCTCAACGCGGTGGTCTACGACTTCAGCCCAAGCCGTGCCGGCGAACATGCGCGCAACTTCCTGGGCACTTGGAACGGCAAGTTGGTCTGAGACGACTTCGCTGGCTACAAGGCCGGTTTTGAGCAAGGCATCACTGAAATCGGCTGTATGGCTCAGGCGTAAATGCCTTCCAGGTCAACGAGCTGGTCTTCAGGGATGCTGGCTTCACTCCTGACTGGCATCTTGGACTGCCCAGCCACGGTAGACATCACCAGCCTATGCTTTGACTGCCTAACACTTCTTTTGCCTTGGACGCGGGTGAACTCTTTTGGCTACCGGTGTCCTGATAGGATCAAAGCAGGACTGAAAGGTCTTTACAAACACGCTCAAGTAACTCATCCATGCCTTGGTCTGGGCATTGGAGAAGATAGGTGTGAACCAGAATGGAGAGCGGATGAACACCCATAACGGGGGCGATCTCCTGAAGCTTATCCAGCGTTGGGCTTTTAAGCCCTCTCTCCAGCGTGCTTAGGTACGTCCGGCTACTCACATCGGAAAAATCTTCTTGAGTGAGCCCATGCGTGGTCCTGAATTGCTTCAAGGCCTGACCAAAAGCCGTTTTCAACTCCATTTTGCACATCTCGCAAAATGAGTGATAAAGCCGTCTCGCATCCTTTAGGACTACAATCTATAGTGTTCATTTTGGAGGTGAGATGTTCAGAACGCACAAACAGGCGGAAATCAGCAGCTTTGATCTCTCTCAGCTCTCTGGAGAGGGGACTCGCTTATGGCGGTACGTTGAGCAAGCTCTGCACTGTCCATGGTTCTATATCTCTCGCTTTGAGTACAGCGGGGAGCTGTCGATGCGTAGAATGCTATTGACGGGAGAAGTATCCCTTATTCAAGGCTTGTTGACAGAGGAAGGAAGTACCCCCCATATGGTTGACGGTATACAGCTAGTTAGCCCCGGTTGGTTGAATGGAAGCTCCGGCTGGCGAATGGAGGAGTTAATCGGGCTCAGTGAGGCACTGGATCATAGGGGGCAACACTTAGCCTACGTATATAAACTGAATGGCGGCCATACCTACCGAGAAGGCTGTGTTCCGCAGGGACAGGTGGTGAAAAATAGAGTAATTTATAGGAAGTAAATAGGAGCTCGACTGCTGGAGATCATTATGTTCCTGGGTTGTGAGTCAGATGGCGAGTTTTTATCTCTCTTCAGAGCTTTTTACAGAAGCCCACCAAGTACCGCCTCTGTCGAACTGCTGGCTAAGCTTGCCTTGGAAGTATGGTATGGAGAACTTAAAGTTGAATGCTTAATTAAGAGCGAGCTTAGTAGTGAGTCAATAGATTCCGACCAGGCGAGGAGGGCGCTGTATTTAGTCGACCGGCTGATATCTTTTCCATGCTTAAGTGATATAAAGGCGAAATCGCTACAAAGTATTTTGACCTTGTGGGGCGATCTTAAAGATACTCCTCCATCGAAAGTTGGTCAGCAGCTTTTTATGGATTATAAGCTCGACAAGAAGGCACTTCGCTGGGGGCTTGAAGAAGATATAACTGCACAGATGAAAAGCCTGCTGAAATATCAGACTCGGCACTTTGCCGCGGCAACAGGTAAGAGAACTGGCTATTCTAGTTAGGCAATCTTGCGCGCTCGCTGCATATACCAGAGGCGATACAACTTCCTGCCATTTACCGCTTTCGTAATGGAGTCAGGATGTTCTCGACATCCAGTCCTTTCAGCAGACAGTTATGCGCAATTGTCGACAGCGCTTCATAGAGCTGGTCTCGTTGTTTTATCAAGTCGGCATTCTCCGCTTGCAGATTAGCAATACGCTCTTCGAAGCTTCTTCGCCGGCGGGCACCGTCCGGATCTCTTCCGCTTTCCTTCAGTTGTGCGATACGGGCAGACTCGATTCGCCGACCTCGCTCTCCCACTAAGGTCGCGCGGCTCGTCAGGCCTAATCGACGCTGCACTTCGGGGCGTGAGATAGGCGCGAGCTCCAAGCCTAAGCTAATCATTTGGGCGAGGAGGGCATCGATTGCCTCGTCCAAGGTGCCACCCCTCAAGGTCTGTCGTTGCGCCATGGTCGCCTCTAATCATCTGAAACCGAACTGTGCCGTTTGACGGTGTCTGCAACCGTCATGGGATGCCCATTTGGAAATACGCGCAGCACATCTGCATTGGTATCGAGTGCGAGGACGGATTTTAAATTGTTGAGCTTGTCCTCCTGATCCGCCAGCCATACATCGCTGCCTGCCTCTCCGGCGCCTGCGTCGCGCATGATGGTAATTGCCTTCATCAGATTCTTGGCTTGTTTTTCAAGGTTTGCCTTCTCCGATGGAGTGCCCATCAGATGGAGATGCGAGCAGCCATTCCAGCACTGAAGATGCTTAGGGCAGGGCGCTTGGGAGAAATCGTGGATGCAGCCTCCGAAAGGTGTCACGTGCAGCGCCGTGGCGTGTACGGCGAGGAACGCCTCTGCTGTGGTTGTCCCTTTATCTAACCGAAGTGCATGATAACTATCGGTCAAAGCGCCTTGAATGCGCTTATCTCTTATCCCCGCATGTAAGAAGTCAATGCGCTCGTGATGGCTGTTGAATGCTAAAAAATCCTGATGGGCCGCCGTACTTGGGGTTGTGCCGAGATAAAGGAAATTTAGGACATTCGTTCTGTAAGTTATTGTAATTATGGTATTTTTTATATTATTAGATTTTCGACTTAAGCCAATGCCCAGGGGCTGTCACCCCGTACCTAGCTATGGCTTGCGCCGCAGTAGCGAGCCCGCCGCGTTTTCCTCGAAGGCTTTCGCCTCCTCGATATAGCCGTGTACGGTGCCGTCGTGCCGCCAGCCACCCTGACGCTTGATCTCCAGAAAGTCCGCCCCTGCCCGATGGGCGCTGGTGGCCAGTCCACGGCGCAGACTGTGGCTGCTCATCTCGGGCACATACGCCAGCCCTGCGGCTTCGGCACGTGCCGACAGGATGGCATTCACGCTACCCTCGTGCAGCGCCACCTCGCCGAGTACTCCCCAGCGATTGATGCCTCGGAACAGTGGACCCTGCTCGATCTGAGCAGCATCCAACCAGCACCGTAGTGCCTTCGCTGGGCAGCAAATGCTGTCGCCGAACGGGATTGCTTTGTCCAATCCCTCGCCTTCCTGATCGGTCTTGGAACGCGGCAGCGTGATCCTCAGTCCTTCCCGCTCCCAGTGCAAATAGTGCACTTCCAGCATGACCAGTTCGCTACGTCGGAACGCTCCAAAATACCCCACCTGTAGCAGCGCGCTATCACGCCGCGCGGCGAGCCCTTCGAGCGTGTCCAAGTGTGAAACGATGAGTTCAAGATCCTCCAGCAGCAGGGCTTTGGCTTTTTGTCGAGGACGCCCGTTCACCCGCTCAATACCGCGCAAGGTTTTGCGCACGGTGGCAGTAGCGGCGGGATCGGGGAAACCCTGATAGCGGTGCCATTGCGACAGCGCGGTCAGACGCAGCGCCAGGGTCCGTGTGTTCAAAACGTCCGCGAAGGCCAGCAGGTAACGAATCACCGCCGCTTCATCGCACGGCAGCACGCCGCCCCAGGCCTGAAAGTGGCGGATAGCCGAGCGGTAGGTGCGTCGGGTGTTGTCGGAAGTGGCCGCTGCCAGAAAACGTTGATGTTGCTGAGCCAACTGTTCGGGTGTTGCGAGCGTACCGGGGGTACGCACCAGCGCAATCGGTTCGTCGAGCGGGACTGGGGAGACACTTTCGTCGTTATTACTGGCCGTCATCTCGAAACGCCTGCTTAGGCCGTGTGTACCATAGATTATAGAAGCAAATGTCGATCGTGATCGTCTAACCCGCGATAAGTGCCCTTATCGAGGGTGAGCTGGACGTTTCATCGAGCTTAACTATTCTGTACTTAAACCGAAGTATTACGTTGTCCATAATACGGTACGAAAAATCCGAGGTAGCGATGGCCCGCTCTGGCGTCCTCTATGTGCATGTCGCCCAAGCGGCGGCCCGGCTCGTGGCCGAAGGCCACAACCCCACGATCGACAGCATCCGTGCCGCTCTGGGCGGGACCGGCAGCAAAAGCACCCTGGCCCCCTTGTTAAAACGCTGGAAAAGCGCGCACCCCAGTACGGTGGCGCAGGCCGAACTCGGCTTGCCCGCCGAATTGGTCCTAGCGCTGAAAGGTGTGTACGAAAAAGTCCAGACGGAGGCGGCCCTGCAAGTCGAGCAGGCTGAGCAGCGGCATCAGGCCGCCATCGCGACGCTGCACGAGCAGTTGCAGCAGGCGGTTGTGGAGCAGGAAGTTCTACTCAACGTCCAGGAGCAGCAAGCCCAGGCGTTGACCGCCGCCACTACGCGCAACCAAGGGCTGGCTGAAGTCGTGCAGCGTCAGGAGGTGACCTTGGCCGGTTTGGACAGTGAAAAGCGCGGCCACGAACAGCGGCTGGTTGACCGTGGCAACGAGGTGGCTGCATTGACCCAACAATTGCAGCAAGCACGGGGGCAGTTTGAGCACTACCAGGCGTCGGTCGCTCAACAACGCGCCGACGAGCGCCAGAGCGCGGAACAACGCCAGCAGCGCCTGGAACACGAATTGACCGAACTCCGGCAACGACTGCTTGTTCAGCAAACTCAGCTGGGTGAATTGCAGGCACAGGAGCAGCGTCAGTCGCAAGACAACGAACACCTACAGAGCTCCCTGCTCACAGCTCAGGAAGCGCTCACCCAAAGCCGCCGCGGGTATGAGCACGTAACGCATCAACTGACCGAGTTGAAACAGAACCATCAGACGCTGGAACAGCGCCATGAGCAAAGCGAACAGTGTTTGGCTGAGATGCAGATCAACCTGGCCGTGACCAAGCGAGAGCGAAACCTCCTGGCGGAGCGCTTAACCCACACTGAAACCCGATTGACCGAGTTGGCCACAGAAAAACAGGGCCTCCTACAAAACAATGCGGTGCTCTCCAGTCAACTTGTGCAGCTCAGGACCCTATAACCGAACCTGCCATCTTCTTCATGAAACCCGGCCCAACGATGAGGCGAACGGATTTAGAGTATTCGCTGTCTAGTCAAATCCTTGTCGGTCAATTTGCAGGGACTGGCGAAATTGCGTCAACCCGCGCGCCAGAAGCACCAGCAGCATAGCCGCCCACTGGGTATGTGTCGGCCATGCCTGGGGATAGACAAACACCTCGATGATCGTTGTCATACCAAGCATGACCCCAGCTGCAGGGCGTGTCGCCAGACCGAGCACCAGCAGCACAGACGCCGTTAGTTAGATCGACACAGCGATGTAAGCCGCGAATTCCGGCGGCAAGATCGGCAAGCGGTATCCGCCTGTGAACAATTTCATGGTCGTAAATGATGACTATCCGAAACGGTGTTAACGGGTTCTTGACAGTGCTTGACGCAGACTGAGTCATCGAATTCTGGAGGAAACTGGCATGGCTCGTTCAATCAAAAAATGGCTTGCTGCAGGCGTCCTTGGGCTACTACTGACACAACCCGCTTTCTCTGCGTCGGCGACTCAAAGCCCGGCGAAGGTATTTGGATGGGTTGAGGAAGGGGTGTTGGTGCCTGAGAACATCTCGGTGAAGATCAAGCTCGACACGGGGGCATTGACCTCCTCTTTGGACGCCAAGGATCTTGAGCCGTTTGAGAAAAACGGTGAAAGGTGGGTTCGATTCAATGTCGAGGTTAAAGACACTGAAACGGGAAAACAGGTCAGTACGCCCTTTGAACGTAAGGTCGAGCGCAGAGTCAAGATTCGAGGTGCTGGTGGTGAAGAGCGGCGGCCTGTCGTGTTGATGAGTATCTGTATTGGCGACCAAATCTATCACGAGCAGTTTTCACTGAAGAATCGAGGCAAGATGAATTATCCCGTGCTTATCGGGCGGCGCACTTTGGAAAACCTGGGGGCAGTGGATGTCTCACGTACCTTCACCATTGAGCCTAAATGCAGCAGCGATGCAGCCTCCAACTCAGGCGTAAGGCATTAGATGCTGCGAGGACGATTCACCGAGTCTGTAGCTCTGCGAGTGCCCTGTCTGGAGTAGGTAAATAGGCCAATCCATGCGAATTTTGATCATTGAAGACAACCCAGACATCGTGGCCAACCTGTACAGCGGGAACGTTGGTTCACCGCCGACGTCAGTCATGAGTTGCGAACCCCTCTTACGATCATGCTGGGTGCGGCGGAAGTCCTCACCAGTCGCCTGCAAGACCGTCCAGATCTTCTCGTGATGACTGAGCGCATCAGGCGTAACGCTGCTGAAACCGCGCAACAGGTCGGAGCGTTATTGCAGTTTGCGCGAGCCCCGGAAAGTACAGACCATGTCTTAGTCGATCTGAGACCGCTGATTGAGCATGAAGTGGCGCGCTGCCAGCCATTGCTGCGAGGCAAACCTCTGGAGTTCAGACTTATTGCCAGCGAGGACGTGACGGTCAAGGCGATTCCTGAACTGGTCACTATCGCGGTGAGCAACCTGCTACGTAATGCTTGTCAGCACACGGAGCACGGCATCATCACCATCTACTTGAATGCATCTCAAATTGTCGTAGAAGACAGCGGTACGGGGTTACCCGATGCGGTACATGCCCGCCTCTTTGATCGGTTTGTTCGAGGCGATGATGATTTCACGGGCGGTTCGGGCTTGGGCCTATCCATCGTCAAACGCGTTGTAGATCACCAGGGATGGGGTATCCGACACGAGCCCAACCCGAATGGTGGTAGCCGCTTCTCCTTGGAACTTCCCGATGGTGTGTGATTTTCCGGAGACCGTAAAACTGATGCACCACATACAGGTTGAACCGTCAGAAATCAGCCTGCACTCTCTACGATAGGCAAGAGCACCAAATGAAAGGCATCCTCGAACAACTACGTCGCTGGGCCAAGAATCTCAAGCGTCAAACCATGGTTCTCTGGTTTTGTTATCAGCATCCACAAACCCCATGGCTGCCCAAGTGGATTTCAGTTTTTGTCGTGGCCTATGCGTTGAGCCCAATCGACCTCATTCCCGATTTCATTCCGGTACTCGGGTATCTGGACGACGTCATCATATTGCCGCTTGGTATTCTGCTTGCAATCCGACTGATGCCACCGCCTGTGCTTGAGGCGTGCCAGCTAAAGGCAAGTGAGTGGGAAAAAAATCAGGTGAAACGTCCAGTGAATAAAGTAGCTGCTGTGCTCATTGTTCTGGTTTGGGGGGCAGTCCTAGCGGGCGTTTGGTTCGCTTACAAACGCTACTAAGTAGAAGAGCTTTGCCTTGCGCGGTCTCTCCTTGGTTCCGATGAGTAAAGGAGAAAATATGAGTAGCGAAAGTCCACAGATCAACGCTGAGCGGCGCACGATCTGGGCGTTGGGCTTTCCTGTTCATGGATCTGTCGTCTGAGCTGTGCGCGCTTGAGTTGCTGACGCACTTTGGCCTCAGTCAACGTCGATTGCAGCCCCTCAAGTTCGGCTTCGATACCTGCTGGGCGAGATGTGTGCAGTGAAGAGTCTTGCTGTGCAGGTCTTCGTTGATTTTGCCATGGCTGGTCTTGTCATCGGTCAGGGCCCGCTAGGTTTGTTCAAGTTGCAGGGGTGTAAACTACGCCTAGGTTTTCAGAGTTGCGGTGGCGTCCTGGTGCTGAGTAATCTGCGCGGCGTGCTTGACTTGAGGTTGGGTGACCTGCGCCTCGACCCCTTCGTTGATTCTGGTGGCCAACCCTCATCTTGAGGGTATTTCACAGCCGAAACGACCGGTCGGCGCCCACGAAATACGATCAACTCAGATATCGCGCATTCGTTGTACCGCGGGGATACGCGTTTCGCGCTGCGCACCAATCACTGCGAAGACGACTGATACGAACGCTACACCGACCAAGGTGGCCAAATAGGGCCACGGAACACTCAACAGCTCGGGCGGGGGATCGAAAACTCCCGTCAAGAGCTTGACCAGCATCCATGCGAGCGCAAAACCGGCCAGTGTTCCGATGCTGGTCCCAGCGACAAAGAGCAATAAGGCTTCGCTCCAGAGAAAGGCACCGAGCTGACGGGGTTTGGCTCCGAGGGCAGAGAGAACGGCAAAGGTGCGCCGCCGGTCGGTAAGTCCGAGGGCGAAATTAAGTCCTGTTGCCCCTGCCACCAGAAGAACGGCGAAGCCAAGTTCCAGTCGCGTCAGTCCGCCAAGGTCGACCGCGGTCAGGCTGGATCCTATGAGGCGCTGGGCCTGACCAAGCTCGGTGACTTTTATCCCGGGTAGCGCAGCGACAATCGCCTGCGCAGCCGATGCAACTTGCGCGGGCGGCGTGGACGTCTTTAGCAGAACGACTTCGGCCGCGTCGGCATTGGTCTGCTGCGCAACGTAACGAGCATTGGCCACCAGGAAAGAGTCTCGCGGCGCGGTCGGAAATTCACGCACGACACCAATGAAGTGGAATTTTACAATGTGATACTGATGATCCTGTGCATTTTGCAGCCGCAGGTTGAGTTCATCACCGACCTGTAGTTGGAAATCCTTGACGGTTTCTTCCGAAACGAGAATGCCGTCAGGAGTTCGCGCGAGCAGGTCGAGCGTCTTTTTTGCATTTCCGCCCGCGAAATACGCATTCGACATCCTCGTTGCATCCCCAATGTGCATGGCGTCTATACCATACAGGTCTTGCAGGTCAGTACCGACGTAGGCAAGCCGGTGCTGCATCGGTTGCGCAGCGCTCACGCCGGATAAGACGGTGAGTTCCTTGAGCTTCGTTGACGCGGGGGTCTGTGGCGTGCCCGTGACCGTCACGTCCGCACCGTTCGTGAGTTCGGCGTCGACGCGCGTCTGCGCGTTGTAGGTTGTGTTGAAGACGGCGGTCGATGTCGCGAAAGCAAAGGCCAGCGCAACCAAGGCGATACCCTGCGTCATTCGTTTGCGCTGCCGGCTGATGGCGGCGGCAACGACTCCCGCAAGGGATCCCGCGATCGGGGTCAGCCACCTGGCCAGTCGTTCACGACCGCGATTGAGCCCCAGCAGACACAATCTGACCGTCAGCAATCCGAGACCCAGCCATAGCAAGACCGGCGCGAGAAAGGCCGGGTAATCCACCGATGATGACGGCGTTCCTTCGGGGGCCAGTACGACCTGATAGCCCGTGCTCCACGTTCTCCAGAAAATGAGGGCCGACACGGCAATGAGAATGAAATCAAGGCCGATGCGTTGCCAAAGTCGGGCGCGATCGTGGCCGATCGTCATCCGGGCCGTCGCGACCGTGGTCTGTCTGGCATCGATCCATGCCGTTGCGAGAATGGCGGCTGGGGCGAGCAGAATGCCCGCCAGGACTGAGACTGTGATCCAGCCGGTGGCGGAGGCGGCGAAAATACCAATGCCGAGCAGCATTCGGGACAAGAGAGTGGCAAGGAACAGTCCGGCAATCGTGCCGCCAATGCCAACGCACGCAGCTTCGACCGCCGCCAGTTTCATGATTTGCGCGCGCGAGGCACCACGAATTCGCAACAACGATTGGTCGCGTCGGCGCCGGCCGGCGCCAGATGCCACCACCGCCATCGTCAGGAAGGCGGCCAGGAGGGCCCCCGGTGCGCCGAGAAACAGAAACAGTACCTTGGCATACAAGGCGTCACTGCGTACGGCGTCGAGCCTCGCCGCCAGATTGTCCGCCACGATGCCGTTGCCCGCGATGCGCGCTTCAAGGTTTCTCGCCGTACCCTGCACCGCCACAAATGCAGCCTGCGGATCGCCCGGAAGTCTGGTATGCGCCAGCCGGACATGCAGTTGTACGCGAATCGAGTCCGGCCGGATGGCCGCCTGCGGGTCAAAGAGGCGGTGCCACTCGACGATGGGCATCAGCAGGACATTGTCCGGAGGCGCTTGTGGTGCCGCCCCGGCCGGAACCCCGATGGTCTGGAACATCGAATCGACATGCGGCAAATCGACAATCCCGGCCACCCTGACCTCGGCTGGCGCAAGGCCGGCACGATGGATCGTTACAGCGTCGCCGACCGTCACATGCAAGTTGGCCGCCGTTTGCTGCGCGATAAGGGTGCCATCCAGACGACCTAGCAGCGTCCGAAACTGTGCCGGATAATCGCTCGCATAGGAGGTATCTAATCCGAGCACCTTGCCGTTGCCCGTTGTCTGCACGGTCGCGCCGGTACGGGCTTCGAAACCGTCCACATCGGCATAACCAACTGTTTGCAGTCTGGAAACTGCAGTAACTTTTCCGATGGCTGCAGCGACGGACGGGGCGCTTGTCCCAGGGACCAGTTGCACCTGCCAGTCGACCGGTACTCCCGCGACGGCGCGGCGCGTCATCGAAGCGGTGCTCTGGGCCAGAAATGCGCCGAGCGCGGCCAGTAACGCCACGGTGAGCATAATGCCCGCCGCGGCACCGGCGAGGCGCCCCTTGCGTTCATTGACGAGGCCGAAAAACCACAACCAGGTCATATGCTCTCCACGGGGTTGACGGTTTCGATAAGGGTGCCGCGCTCCATTTGCCACATCCTATCCATGCGCTTGGCCACCGCCAGATCATGGGTAGCGATGACGAGCGCCGTTCCGGTACCGGCGAGATGTGCGAGAAGCGCATCGAGTAATGCGCGGCCGGTTGGCTGATCGAGTTGGCCGGTTGGTTCGTCGGCCAGGATGACGCAGGGGTTGCCGACAATCGCGCGGGCCATGGCGACACGTTGCATCTGCCCACCGGATAGCTCTTCGGGCAGTTTGCGTGCCAAGTTCTCCAAACCGAAGGTGGCGAGCGCATCCGCCACCGCCCGGCCAATATCGCCTGTCGCTTTTGCCATGAGCAGTGGCAGCGCAACGTTCTCGCTCACGGTCAACGACTCCAGCAAGCTCGGCGCCTGAAATACCAGCGCAATCTTCTCGGGCAAAAGCGTGTCGGCAGCGCCCAGCGCAGGCCACTTAACCGTCCCGCTAGTCGGCACGTCGAGTCCCGCCATGAGGTGTAATAAGGTCGACTTGCCGCTTCCGGATCTGCCGACCAGCGCAATTCGGTCTCCCGCACACAAATGGAACGTCGCAGAGGCGACTGCGGCAATAGATACCCCGCCTTGGGGGTAGCGCCGGCCCACCGATTGGGCCTCGATCAGGGTGTCAGGCATGAGTGATGCGTCCATCTCGAATGTGGAGGAGACGATCGGCATGAGAGGTGAAGGCCATGCTGTGCGTCGCGATCAGGACCGCGCCCCCTGCGCGGCATCGTTCCATCAAATGGTTCAGGATGTTGGCTTCGGTGATTGCATCCACTTCCGCGGTGGGCTCATCCGCCAGAAGCACTTTTGGATTTGACGACAAGGCAACCGCCAGTCCGGCGCGCGCAACCTCGCCCCCCGACAATTGCGAGGGGTATGCGCGGCGTTGCCGGGTAAGCTCCATCACCTCCAGCAAGTGGTCTATCGTTTGCCGGTCGGACAGGTTCGACAGCGACATCTGCAGCTTTATATTGGCCTCCAGCGTGAGATGCTCAAACAGGTTGCCCGATTGCATCAGGATGCCAATGTGCCGAGCCCGCAAAGCGGCGCGGGCGGCTTCGGGCCGCCGCGACATGCGCAGTCCCATAACCTCGACATGGCCACCATCTGGCTCATCCAGCCCGGCGAGGCAAGCCAGAAGCGTGGACTTACCGCTCCCGGACGGCCCCATCAGGGCTACGAACTCCCCCGCCCGCAGCCGCAGCGAAACACCGCGTAACGCAGCCGTCTCGTCGTCGCCGCTATGGTAAAAACGGTAGAGTTCAAACGCTTCCAACAACCACGCCTCAGCGCCATTGGAATGAATTTGACATGAGGTCCCATTGGTCGACATTGTCGGCTCCGAGTGGCGCAGAGAGATCGAGGGTGGCTAGTTTGCCGCCCAGGTAGATCAGGTAACGATTGCTCTCCAGGCGCAATTGCTTGTTCGTGATCGGATTGGGTTCGGAATTCGATGTGTAAACAATCAGAAGCGCTGTACCAGATCGAAGCTCCACGTTCCTGGTGTTCTCTATCTTGACCGCACGCCCGACCTGAACCAGATCGGCGGTCTCATGATCGACAGTGGGCGTCGCGGAAGCGGATGCAACGGTTACGGAGACCGCGTTGTATTTATCCGAAAAGCTTGCCCCATCATGGCGCTCCGTGCGCGCCCACCCCTCAGGCACCTTGAGCGAGAAGCCCAATGGCGACGCATAGGTCACGAAGATCTGGGAGTCTGGAATGTCACCGGGTGGATTCTTCTCCGGCGTAGCCGGCCGTTCCGTTGCCATGGCTGGCGTGCTCACAATTGGAGCACCACCGATCAGGGTTGCCAGCGCAACGATGGCCATTGCGGCTAACCGCGGGTATTGCTTGACTCTGTGCTGCATGGTGGCTCCTTTCCTGATTGGATCAGCGTACGTGCAATCCTTTCGCCGCCTGCCTATCCGTATCTCCGGAGAGTAACGGAGGGCCGCTATTTTCCAAGGTTCGCAGGAGGTCTGCGACGCGCGAAAAGCCACCACAACAATCCGGAGAGCATGATCGCGGCCAGCACCCAGGCCTCGTCACTATCAACCCCCCCTAGCAGATACGCCAGGGCCTGTCCGAAGCCATAGCCCGCACCGGCAATGACCATTGCCCAAACGACAGCCCCGGCCAAGTTGAGAATGAGAAAACGGAACCATGGAACCCCGCTCATCCCGATCGCGATCGGCCCCGCGATGCGCAGGCCATACAGGAATCGGATGGACAGGATCAGCGGAAGGTGATGCCTTTCCAGCAGCGCCCTGACGCGTGCTGCGCGTGATTGCACGGAAGGAAATCGCGTCAGGAGTGCTGTCCCGTATCGTCGACCCACATAAAAGAAAAGCTGATCACCGGTAAAGCTTGCAAGCGTTCCGACGAGCATCACCGTAGGCAACGCGAGATAGCCTCGGTAAGCGGCAGCACCCGCCATCAGGAGAATGGTTTCCCCTTCCAAAAAGGTCCCTACGGCGACCGTGAGGTAGCCGTAGTTCTGTATTAGGCCGGCGATATCCATAGCAAGGGCATCGTGGGTTCTGGCAGTAATTTGCTTATTTCTCTTTCATTTCCTGTGCTTTGGTTTCTTTCATTTCATGCTTTTTGCTCTCACTTTTTCCTTTATTTATTTCCCGCACCTTGCTCTCATTTTGATATTTTTTGACCGGTTTGGCCGTTTGCGTCTTCGAAGCAGGGGGACCGAAGCCCGAGGTAGCCGTGTCGGCGGCAACCGCAGAGAGAGTGAAGGCGGAAAATATCGCAGCAATGAGGACTAACGGTAGCTTGTTCATGTCGACTCCTCGTATAGAGCCAAGTCATCTGACGTTCGTGTCGAGGCATTCAAGTCAGTGCTTGACGTTTCAGCACCGATTGTTCGGCACCGGTAAACATAGATTCATCCGTGTCGGCTATTCCTCTGTTTCTTCTTCGTCGTCGTTGGCGGCATCCACGTGCACAACTGCGCCATTGCCGGCATCAACCTTCACGTCCTTGATCTCATTGCTGGCAGTCTTGATTTCCACGCTGTACACGAGGTTGCCGTTCTCGTTGTCGAGGGCAACCTTGAGCACCGACCCAGGTACCTGGGCCAGCGCGGCCGAGGTGGCTTGGGTCGCATCAATCTTCGCTAGCGCGGTGAGTCTGGCTGCTTCTCCCCGCTCTCCGTTTTGCTGGTCCGGCACCTTGATACTGGATTGATAGGCCGGGGACTGGGTTTTCCCGTCACCGGCCGCATGTGCACTGCCAAGCAGCCCGACGCCCAGAGCGAGGGCGCCCAAGATCACACCTATCGTTTGCTTACTTTGCTTGGCATTCATTGTCGATACTCATTAAGTGAACTGTTTGCGCTGTGCGAGGCCGACTCGATGCGAACTCCATTCGCGGCATCTTGGCGCCCCGCCGGGAATCAGCATGTCTACTCCACAGAGGCCATATTGGTCGCCGAATCTTGCTGGCTCCTTTCCGCAACATTACAGATGGGTAATGGTCGACTGATCGCCGGACAGAAACGGGCTGTCGTCGGTGCCGACGAGGGGAAGTGTGAGCGTGAAGATAGAACCGAGCCCTGGCTGGCTCGATGCTTCGACCTGTCCGTTGTGCGCCGCGACGACGGCCTTCACCAGGCTCAGTCCCAGCCCCAAGCCGCGCTGCGAGCGACTGCGGTCACCGCGGTATAGACGATCCCAGATTTTCGGAAGCTCGTCGGGCGGCATGCCGATGCCGGTGTCCGTGACGCGGATCACGATCGCATTCCGTCGAGAGTAGGCATCCACCTCGATTCGCCCACCCGACGGGGTGTACTTGATGGCGTTATCCAGCAGATTCGCCATGACCTGGCGAACGCGGTTGCGGTCAACCATCAACCAGATAAGCGGCGGCGTGGTGATCGAAACTGTGATGGCTTTTTCCTCGGCAACCTGCTGGTAGAGGCCAACCGCACTGGCCAGGAGTTTCGAGATATTGACGGGTTCCAACTGCAATTTGAGCGTCCCGGTTTCCGCCTCGGAAATGTCCATCATGGTGTTCAGTATCTGGAGCAGTTGATCCGATTCCTCCACGCAGTCCGCCAGCGCCTCCCGGTAAATCTCCGGCTCCGGCTCTGAGCGCAAGGCGATTTCCGCGATGCCCCGGATTCGCGCCATCGGCGTACGCAAATCATGAGCGACGTTGTCGAGCGCGTTGCGCATGCCCTGAACTAGGGTTGCAATCTTGTCCAGCATCCTGTTGAACAGCGTCCCCAATTCGTCAAGCTCGTCGCCGGTCTGGCGGATCGGCACCCGCGCCGCCATGGCCCCTGACTCGATCGCATGGACGGTCTGGATGAGCTGACGAATCGGTCGCAGGGAGCGTCGTGCGAGGAATGCCCCTCCGAGCACGCCGACGATAACCATCGGGATCATGACACCGGCCACGATCCACCCAAAGCTCTCCAGGACGCTATCGCGTTCCTCCGTGCTCTTACCGATTTGCAATGCCCCCCCGTCGAGCAGGCGTGTGCTGGCGATCTCCAGGACGGCCTCATCGTCTTTTGCCGGCAGTCGGATCAAGACGCCGGGATCGGCCAGCGGCGCGTGTTCCAGAGGGTTCAGGTCGAACTGCGCCCACTGATCGGGAATCTCGATGAAAACTGTCGTATTGCGCGGTCCCGCAATGCGGATAAAAAACGGTTTCGTTTTTCGCAACCTGGTCTCACGGGCCAGTTCTTTTTTAAGCCCCGCGAGGTCCGTTGCCTGGTATTGAGCCGTCAGTTGCTGAAGCTTCTGTTCAAGGCTGTCGCGATCATGCTGTCGCAGGGTGGAAGCGAGCAGGAAATACGCGAGCGCGAAAAGCGAGACGGTGCTGAGAATGAAGAAAGCCGAGTACCAAAGCGCGAGCCGGAAGCTGATGGCTTTCCGGAGAGAATCAGGGACCCTTGAGAACATACCCCACCCCTCGGATGGTATGAATCATTTTCACAGGAAAATCCCGGTCTACCTTGTTGCGCAGACGGCAGACCAGCACGTCGACGACGTTGGTCTGCGGATCGAAGCTGTAATCCCAAACGTGTTCCAGAATCATCATCTTGGACACCGGACGGCTCGCATTGCGCATCAGGTATTCGAGCAGGGAAAGCTCGCGTGGCTGTAGATCGATTCTTTGTCCGTCCCGCGTGACCTCACGTGCCAGCAGGTCAAGGACCAATTCACCCACGATCAGACTGGCCGGTTCAGTGGTCCCAGTGGCACGGCGAATCAGCGCATGGACGCGCGCAAGCAACTCGGTCAGCGAAAAAGGCTTTGTCAGGTAATCGTCGCCCCCCGCCTGGAGGCCCTTTACCCGGTCATCGACGGTGCGTTTGGCACTGAGGATGATAACCGGCGTGGTGACCTTCCGGCGGCGCAGTGTTTCGATGAGCGACAGCCCGTCCAACCGGGGCAGCATGATATCAATGACGGCCACGTCATAGGGGGTGGTGAGCGCCTGATCAAGCCCGCTCGCGCCATCCTCGGCATAGTCGACTGCGAAGCCGGCCTGGTGTAGGGCCGCGACAACAAACGAGCCGATCTTTCTGTCATCTTCAACGACCAGAACTCGCATAACACCGCTCCTTCCTCGCCGGCTACGGCCGGGGGCTTTTTCCCAGTATCATTGCGCATCTGCTAACCGTTGCACGACTAGATAGTGTTGGGGTAGCAATCACTCCCTGACGCAGTTCCCGACTAAAGGCACCTAATGCCTCAAGCTTAACGCTTTACTCTACGTTGCCGTGGATCTTAATCGGCGTTGCCTTAGTCGGGTAACGGCAGCACATTAGTGTGCCACCGGCCCCTAAGAACCGGACTTGAGAGTTTCCCCTCATCCGGCTCAAGCCTCTACAAAGGCATCTTTCGAAACCCGGTTACACAGCCTCATATCCGGCCGCTGAGCAGATTAAATCTGTCTTACGCTGCGTCGGCAATGCGGCTCCTCATCATCAGCGAATCTCATTCCTTTTGCTTGGTTGATGAGAGCGGCTGGCTTCGATACCGGATAGCCTTGGGCCGCTGCATGAATGCTACCTGGAGCGTGCAATCCCCATTGATGGATTGGAGCGCGATCAGCCGTTGTACATTTCGATGATCGCTGATGGACTAGTCCTGAAAGTCAGGAGCAAGTGCTGCCAAAGGGGCCAGGTATTTAGAACCCGCCTGCAAGCATGAACATAAAGCAGAAATATCCTCTTGAAGGGCCATCGCCCGCTCCCAAATACTGTCGACATCACTGGTAGCCACGGTGAGGGGGAAACCTTCCAGTAGCGTCATGGCCATGGCATGCAGACGTAAGAAGTCGTCCTGAATGCTGCCAACCCCTCCGATTGTAGCAAGGCAGGCATCCAGTCGGTCGACTAAGCTGAGCAGTTGAGAGGTGTCGTAATTCGCGCGCAGAGAGTCGAGTGCCTTGGCATCGACGTCCCCATAGGGTGTCACTCGAAACGAAGCGGGTGGAATGTGCATCAGCTCGCCTCCTCAACTTGGCTATTGGGCATCTGTTGCGCACGCATTGAGCCCGCAGCCTGCTGAAAAATTGAATCCTTGATCCAGGGCTCCGGTGGGCGCTTGAGTTTCAGGTTGAACTCCCCAAAGCGTTTGACGTTGCTGGTCAGGTAGGGGCTGAGAAACGATACATCTTCATCGGTAAACTGCCAGCCGTCACGGGTGAGCTTTTGCAGGATACGCATCATGTCGACGGTATTCTGCAAGATCACCGAGGAAGCGATCATATCGTTGTAGCGCAAGCGCTTCTGTTGCTCATCTGGATCGTTCTCGGCGATCACATCGCCGCCGAAGGACAGCCACTTCGAGAAACCGTTATAGGACTCGATCTTGTTGGTATTGGCGGTTACTTCTTGGCGCAATTCACGATTGCCAATCCATTTGAGCAGGAAAATGGTCCGGATCACACATCCCAGCTCCTGCGCTGCATGGTAGAGCTTGTTGCGCCGACTGTAGGAACCGAGTTTGCGCAGCAGCATTGGCGAGGATATTTTGCCAGCCTGAATCGACAGCGCGACCTGCATCAGATCCTGCCAATGGGTTTCTATCTGGCTCCAGTTGACGGTATCAGTGAAGAGGCTGTTGATGTGTTTGTACTTGGCCGAGCGATCGGGTCGATACATGACCAGGTTGCGCCAGTTGCGGATGCGAGGCATTAGATTGATGCCCAGCAAATGGGTGAATGCAAACACCGTCGCAGACTGGCCTTGAGTGTCTGAATAAACCGTATCGACTTCAACACTATGATCCGCTTTCAGCAAACCCTCGATGACATAGATAGCCTCCCAGATGCCGGGTGGAATGAAGTGCTGAAAGACCGCGATGTAGTTATTTGCCACATGCCGGTAGGCGACCGCGCCCATCTTTCGATAACGGAAATGGTAGCCGGCGAGCAAGTTTTCATCGTAGAAGTCGAATTGAGTCCCGTCGGCCGCGACCGCCTTGCCGTCCCCCCAGAGTTTGGGTAGGTCGAGTTGAAGGTAGAGTTCGACCAGCTCTCGGTTGGCCTTATCCAGCTTGTCGAGTGGCAGGTGCCGGCGATTGGTGTAAGACAACATGTGTGGCGTCACGTTACCTGCCAGGTGGCGAGCAGCCTGGTTCGGGCCTAGGTTGCAGCCCATGGCAAAGATCGTCATCAGGTAGCGCTCGGCCGGTTCCTTGAGCTTGGGATCACTGCCGGACATCGGTCCGAAATGGCGGGTGAATTGAATCCAGTGCTCGATGTTGGCCATGATGTCGAGCACATGCCTGGCGGGCATACGCTGAGTAATCGCCGTTTGTAGCGAGATCGCTGAAGGAGGGATGTCACGGGCGACTACGCGCCGTAGCACTGGTTCGCCCGCCTCATTAATCGACACGTCACCACGGCAGCTAGGGAATTTGTCATCCAGTTGCTGAGCCGTACTCTCAAGTTGCTCCTTCAAGCTGGCGACAAACTCTTTGGCGGTACTCGGCAGGCCAACCTTTTCGCAGTACTCTGGCAAACGCACCAGACACTCATCCCAAGGCAGTAACTGTTTGCGGTAGTCCGCAAACGACTCCGAGCCCAGTACACAGATATCGCCAGAGCGAAGTTCGTTGGCTAGGTGGGAAAACACACAGACTTCAAGGAAGCGCCGGTTGGTTGGTGGCCCTTCGCTGGATGATCGCCGGACGACTTTCATCCAGCGGTCCGAGGCAAACGACAAGTCCACATGCTCGTCGACCCACTCCCTATGCAGGTTCTCGTTGGCCTGCACCAACAACAGAGCCTCGATCAGCGAGCGGTCCTGGGTTGTTGGCTCCAGTTGCAGCAGGTGACTCAAACGAAACAGCAAGGATCGATGGGACTTGAAGTGCTTCCAGAGTAGTGGGAGATAGTTACTGCCGCCTGTGGCCTGAACCTCGGCACAGGCCTGGCGAAGGTGATCAAGATTCCCCTCTGGGGACAGATACTCGCGAATCAAGCTGCCTGCTTCCTGATCGCTTGGTTCTTGGCTGAGAATCTGAATCACACCATCCAAGGTGGCCACGAGCAACTCAAGTTTTTTGCGCTGACGCAACTGGATTTGTTCCAGCTCATCTTTGGCTCGTTTGTGGATAGTCGCGATTCGCTTGATGAACATCTCAGCAAGGTGATCACGTGCTCGTACACGCATGAGGTAGATCAGAGCCAGCATCAAGGTATAGCGCTTTGGAAGAGAACAATCCTTAAGTTCTGAAACATCCGCTTTTTCCGCTTGATTCGCAAAAAACCAAATCTTGATATCAACGATTCCCTCAAAGATGGCGTCGAGATCACCGAATCCCTCCAACCAGCTTAAGTGATCGATCAGTATCTCCAAGTGTTTGCGAGAGGGTTTCTTGGGGACCTGCTTCAGGGCGTTAAAGTCGCTTTGGCGACGACCGAAGTCGGTGTCTAGAAGCTCTCGGAGACGGTAGATCACATCAATCGGCGCTCTGTCCACAACTCGATTGAAAATCTTATCCTGGAGAGCAACTTGGGCGTCTTCAGCAGCGTCATTGAGCGTCGAGTAGGCCGGGAGCTCGTAGCCTCGCTCAAGCAGTTCGCCAATCAGGACATTGATAACATCAACACGTTGATCAAGGACCACTACCGCTTCGTGGGCAGCTTCCACCGCAATTTTCAGGGCATCACTCCCGTAAAACGGGGTGATCTGTAGGTACTGGCGGATGGCTGTTTGATGACGGTACAAGGTTCGAGGATTCGCATAACGAGGAACTATGCGCGCCCCATAACTCAGGCAAGACCTGACATGATTGACGATTTCAGCTGGAATCTCCTCGATAGTGGGGAAGTAATGTAGCTGTTGAAATACTTTAAGCAGAACGGCTAACCCAATGGTAAGAGCAGGGCTTTTAGCCGTTCTAGAGAGCCATTCGAATTCAGATTCTGAGGGCGAGTAGCTCTGATGAAGCTCTTTCGACGACAGATTCGCCGACAACTTCGGATAGGCTGTCCGCTCCAGAGAGGCCATGGAATTCGTCCCTCAAGAAAAAGCAAAGCCTTTAGCATAGACGGCTATATTCGGGACGAGGAAAGGTCGCACGAAAAATTATTTAAACCCTATAAGTATCAAAAGGTTATCTGGAGAATGTCCTAATTTTCCTTTATCTCGGCATAACCCCTACTTTCTTCAACGCTCGTATGTTGGTAATAGGTGTTTTGATCTAGGCGTTTTCGCCCCAAGGCCAAGGCTTGCTGAACATCACTCATGCCGGTCAGGTGGTAAATTGTATTGCGCCAATGTCGGGGTTGGTGGCTAGTTAGTTTAATAGGTTTTCCATCGGCCTCAAATAATGACCGGCGCGAGAATACGGATGAGAATCGTCGATCTGCGCCTAGTGCTCGATTGATATCGAGCAACATAACTCTACGCGGGATAGCACGAAATACATTTTCTTCACGTCCACCTAAACGAAACTGACCATCAAAAGCAATGGCAAGTGTTTCACTCGTTTTAAGTACGACACGAAGCGTGCCTCCGACATTTTCTGTTAAAACCGCATGACTGCGAAGTCGAGGAGCAATCAGGCGTTCAATTTCGCCGGCGACGTATTTTCTATATACCTCCTTGCTAGGCCTATGGCTTGCCTTACCGTTATACGGATAAACTCCGTTTCGGGAGAGAAATAAATAAAGGTTCCTACCAACGTCTTGTCTCCCGCTATATCCTAACCAATGTAGGATCAGCATTTCAGATAAAACTGTCTGTGGTGGATAATCCCAAATACGCCCTGGATGTGCCTCCTGCCACCTTGCAATTTCTCGCTGCTCTTGGGTCAGCACCTTCAAGCGCTCAACTGCTCTCCTAGCGAGCGGAACATCGCTTTCAGCGAACCAATGCACGCGAGATTGAAACTGCTTCTCTGCAAAGTATCTGATACCACACTCAACTATTGGTTTGCCATTGGCATCTACAACGACTTCTCCCTTAGATCCTTTGATCGGCCTTTCGACCCAACAATCGTAGGGAATCACTGCGGCTTCATTGCCCCGTTGTCCGGTCGCGATCAATAGATCGATCACGCGAAGCAAGATTTCTTCGCCATCACTAAGCGGATTGTTCGAACACGATGCGTAGGCTTCCATTGCTTCGCGAGAAAGTAGTCTGTCATCAGATCTGTGCTGTTTTACCGCACGATCAGGATCGTGCAATGAAATGTAGTCGTGGCGGCGTTTTTCTGGTTTCGCATCATGCTCAAAATGGATAGCGATCTCGGTTAGTTGTAGATTATCGATCGTATCCGCTATTACTTGGAGATGAGAAATTGCGTCATAGAGATTCTTGTAGCCACTCTCGCGGAGAAAGCCTACGACGCGGTCGAAATCGCCTCGCGTCAAGAGTGTGGGGTCGGATACGCCGCGCTCAAACAGGGGGTTGTACAGCCGGCGGACGGCAATATTGTATGCAGCCACCATCGAAAACTTCAGGCTTCGGGTGCGTTGTAAATATACAATCAGGGCCTTGCTAAAGTCCTGGAACGCAAAGGGGAGTGGCCCCTTCGTCGGTGCAGGATAACCTGTCTTTTCCAGGGATTGTCGGTGCGTCTCGAACGTAAGCGCATGTTTGTTAACATCCCTTTGCGGTAACCAATTTCCGATACCCCACAATGGTTCCGCCCACGATGTTGAAATCGGTAGTGACCGAAAAATCGCTTGCTCCTGTGTAATAAAGCTTTCGAGGCTCTGCCTTGCCCTAGACAGCATCATCTGCGGCATCCTCCGAGTGCTGCCGGCAGCGTTCGATCGTAGCGCTTACCGCCAGGATAGTTGTCTGATGCTGGGCGAGGGGCCGGTTATGAATGAGGTCTCCAGCTTGTTCTGCCATATCAATGAATCGCTGGGCTTCTCGTTGAAGCGCCTCCTTCACCTGCTCATGGCCGCCGTCAGCAAAGGGATGAAACTTCTTGCAGGTATAGCAGGCATAGACAGGGTTGTAGGGGCAGTGGGTATGAACCGGGAGGGCGCAGGCACCAATGTCCCCAATGTACTGTGTATCGATGACGCCGCGGATCGCTCTTTCGGGAATCGTATCTCGGCGTTGCACGACTTTCCCTGTTAATAAACTGTGCATGATGCGTTGATAGGAAGGGCTCTTACCGAGCGCTTTCTCTTTGATCCGGGCAATGTTAGGGGTGGCCGTTACGTAAGCACGTGCTGCAACCGTGCTGTTGTGGCCGAGCAGTTCGGCAATCATGTCTGCTGGTGTGCCCTGATCCGCCAAGCCTTGTCCAAGGTGATGACGCAGCAACATAGTTACCTGATTCGGCTTTTCTATCCCAGCCTCGAGCAGTTCGTGTTTGAGACCTAGACCGATCTCACTAACCGAAAGGCGCCTTCCACGACGACTGACAAATAATGGTTCGCAGTCGCTACCAAAACGGCGCTGAATTTCTGAAACGTGCTGCGAGATTTTCTCACCCAGGCGCGTGCTTACCTTGCGGGGGCGCCGCTCAGGTCTGCGCTGGCCGACCTTTTTGGCCATGGGAAGCCATAGGGTGTAGTACTTCTCATGATCAGTGCTTTCAATGAACTCAAAATCCGTAATGTCTAGCGAATGAAATTGAATCGAGCGTGGCGCTAGTTCAAAACCCAAATGAAGCACTATATTAAACTGGACCTCCTCCCAAGAGTCAGATAAAAGTTCTCGCTCAATGCGTTTAAGCAACCGAATTTCCTCATCAAGTTCTAAACCAGACTGCGAGAGAAAAATTCGAGCATACGGGTCAACCCGATCTGATTTTACATCTTTAATTTTAAGGTAGATGTTTGAATCAAAACCTTTAATTCCTCTGTCGAGAGCCCAACGATAAAATCTTCGAAATCCTACAAGTACTCTCCTAGACCTTTTAAACTCTTCAAGAGCAGTAGTTAGCTCAAGGGGTCTCCAAGGAAGTCCAGCTGCGAGATTCGTACTAGATAAAAAACGAAGAGAGTCTGCGAACATTGCCACTGTTCTAGGCGCATATTTCTCAAGTGCGTAGGCCATAAACCCTTTGCCTATTTCAATTAGTTCCGAATCCAATTGGAGCGCGGCCCAATCAATTGTCATCGCAATACCGCCGTCGTACCACGTCCAAGCGCTCAATCGAGTATCGACGTACTTTGGCTGGTCATTCGTACGAGTTCGGATAGCAACCTGAGCCGGGCCCTGGAACACGTAGGCCGGAATAGTGGAGGAGGGTGAAGCGTGTTCTTGATCGGCTGATTCGGTCACGGCGCACCTCCTTAACAGTCAAGTCGGCTCCAGGCTGCCGAGGCACGCTGGGCGTTGTGGAGGTTGGCCGACTCGGCTAAATAACGACTTGCATAACGACGTGGCATCGTCGAAGTCTCAGACCAACCGCAGACTCGTCGGAGTTCGTCAGTGGCCCGCTCGAGGTCATACCCACGCTTTTCGACCAGGTAAGCCAAAAACCGGTCTGCAAAGGTGTGGCGAAAGTCATGCGCAGAAAGTGTAGGCAACAACCCTGGATCAGCCAAAGCGGGCGACCTCGATCCGAGATGAACAAATAGCGGTACTGCAATTTCATCGGTTTGCCGTTACGCAGAGGGCGTCGTTCGCCCTGGATATAGCGCTCGTAGACCCCATACAACTGCGCGGAAATGCCTACCGTCCGTCCATGTGTTTTCAGCGCAGGCTCTTCAGCGCGCGGATCGCCAACGTCATGTTCGCGATCATTGATGCTGACATAGGCGTGCTGAGAACCCTGATTGATATCCGTGGTGTAGAGCTTCAGAAGCTCTCCGCGACGTATTCCAGTCTCCAGCAGCAATTCAATCATTAGCCAATTTCGCAACTGCAGCCGCTCCGGAAACGGATTCTCCGGAGCACCTGGGCGGATCAGTGTACGAATGATCTGGAGTTGGGTATCTGTCAGGCTGCGGTAACGAGTGCGGTCGGGACGAGCATTGATGATATGGCTCTCAAAACGCCGCTCAATGACATCGGCGACATCTGCAAATACGACCTCAATGTTAGCCATAGCGCTTGAGTTCTGACGGGCGCGCGGGATGTAACGGGTGACACACCAGGACAGGTACTGCTTAAGCAACCGCAGGTACTGGTCACGGGTACGAGGATCGATCTGCGGAAAAGGCGCCGTTGCAGCTGTGCCAATTCTGGCGATCAGATTATCGGCTTGACGGCCACTTTGGAGCCAGATGGCGTAACCATCCAGCAAAGCCAGAATCGACTCAAAGTGGCAGGCCAAGATGGTCTCATCGATATCAAGGTCTCGGCTTTCGGCGTAGGTGTAGAAAGCCTGAATCGCGCGCAGATGTGCCGCAGCAGTGTTGTAAGCTCGGTACCTGAGTTTGAGTTGAACGTAGATGAACGGAATGACTATGGGCAAAGGCGCTGCGTTACCAGCGTGCACGAGCAGCGGTACACGTTGGCCTGAAGAGAAACGGCACTGAATCAGCTTCATCGGCAGCCACCTCATTCAAGGACTCGCCATGAACACGAAGGACATGGCCCGTTGAGAGAGTGGACGTCAAAAGCGGTTTTGTCGAATCAGCGACTTAGGTAGCTCATGAACATTTATGACATGACCTGTCGTTTAACATAATATACATTACACGTAACAAGATATTTCGTAATGCCCATGGATAGACGCACAATGTTCACCCAGCGCTTTGCCCTCTAAAGGTCATATCGATCGATCGCCCGACGCCTTTCGTTTTCATCGCGCACATCGTAATTGGCAGTCGTTTGAATATTGCTGTGATGCGCGAGCTTTTGAGCGATCGACAAATCGTGTTCTTCGATCACGCGTGTAATGAATGACCTGCGAAAATCATGCGGCATGATCTTCACGCCGACTTGTGCGCCACGTTGTCGCGCAATGTAATAGATCGCATGTTTGGTGATGCGTTCGCGGGTGATGTGACTGCCGCGACGAATCCGGTTGAACAGAAACTCATCATCCTGCTGGCCCTCGACCAAAAGCGAACGCCGTAGTTGTAACCAGGCATTCAATTTTTCGAACGCCCAGCCAGGTGCGTACTTGATCAGTTCCTTATTGCCCTTGGCCGTGACTCTCAGGCTGCGTTCGGTGAAATCGAGTTGGGCCAGGTCCAGGTTCACCGATTCGGACTTGCGCATCCCCGAGCCATAAAGAATCGCGATGATGGCCGCATCACGCAGCCCTTGCGGTCGTGGATCGGCCGCACACACGGCCATCAACTCCTGAATCAGTGTGCGCCTGAGGTTCCGTCCTTGAGATAAACGCGTGCCCGTAATGGCTTTCACCGAACGCATTTTCAGCAAATGCTCCTGGCTGATCAGGCTCGCACGCCAGGCTTCATTCATCACGCCGCGCACAGCATTGACATACAACGACGACGTATTAGGCGCGTATCCGTCGCTGCGCAAAGTCGACACCAGTGAGATGACATCGCTGGGCTGCAGATGATGCCAGGGGATTTCTTCGATGTTGAGCTCTTCGAACCCCAAGCGGTCGGCAGCGTCTTGCAGTACATAACGCATGGTCAGTTGGCTTGAAGGTGCAAGCCGTGTCAGGTAAAGCGTCAGCGGATTGGAGGGCGGTACCCTCTTCCCTGCACTCGACAACAGGCCCTCGGTGCGTCCATCAAGCAGGATGTCGGGTGACTGAAACACAGTTGAAACAACCTTGAGTGAAAGTAACTCAACTAAATGACTGTTTAGTTGAGCTAAATTAATATTCGATGAATGAAGGGTTTATTCGTGCTGCACCACGTTCGCCTCTTCAGGTTTGCGGAACACAACAACACCGCCAGCGAAAACCGTCGCGGATACCAGAAGCCTGAACATCGGCTGTCTCAGTCGCAGATAAACAATCTACGCACCGGTTTTTCATGTCCCTTTCACATTTTCGCGCTTAATCTCTGTCGATCCGCAGCGAGTCATTATGGTCGTTCAAACTGCCGTGCTACAGACAGAAAGTCAATTCGAGTAGCCGAGCTGAAAAATTGCTTAACTGATTGATAGCGTTTTCATTTTACTCGACTACGCTCTACCCGGTGACGCTGCGAAACAGCGCATCGCGTTCTGATTCGCGCTGATGGATGACGATATTTCCAGACATGAGGTCCTCATGAGTCAGGCTTTTCTCCCCTTCTCTCGCCCGAGTATCGGCGACGAAGAAATAGCGGCTGTAGAGCAGGTGTTACGCTCGGGTTGGATCACTACCGGGCCCAAGAACCAGGAACTGGAACAGCAATTCGCGCAGTACGTGGGGTGTAAACACGCTGTAGCGCTCTCATCTGCCACTGGCGGCATGCACATTACGCTGCTGGCACTGGGAATCGGCCCGGGCGATGAAGTCATCACGCCCTCGCAAACCTGGGTTTCGACCGCCAACATGATCTGTCTGCTGGGCGCCACGCCAGTGTTCGTTGACGTTGATCGCGATACCTTGATGTGCGACGTACAGCGTATCGAAGCCGCCATCACGCCACGTACCAAAGCAATCATTCCGGTGCATTACGCAGGCGCTGCTTTTGATCTGGACCCGCTCTACGCATTGGCAGACAAACACGGCATCGCGGTGATCGAGGACGCTGCCCATGCGGCTGGCACCCGTTATCGTGGTCGCGCCATTGGTGCCCAAGGCACGGCAATCTTCTCCTTTCATGCCATCAAGAATATGACCTGTGCCGAAGGCGCAATGTTTGTCAGTGATGACCAGGCATTGGCTGACCGGGTGCGTATGCTCAAGTTTCACGGCCTGGGCGTTGACGCCTATGACCGCCTGACCCATGGCCGTAAGCCCCAGGCCCTGGTGGTCGAACCGGGTTTCAAGTACAACCTGGCCGATATCAACGCGGCCATTGCCCTGGTGCAGTTACAGCGCCTCGACGAAATCAACGCCAAGCGCGCCGATCTGGCGAAAACCTATCTGCAACGGCTGGAAGGCTTGCCGGTACAACCGCTGAGCATTGCGTCCTACCCGCAACACCACGCCTGGCACCTGTTTATTTTACGTATCGACGCTGAGCGCTGCGGGCTGGATCGCGATGCTTTCATGAAGGCCCTGCAAGAGCAAAATATCGGCAGCGGCATCCATTTTGTCGCCACGCACCTGCACACCTATTACCGCCAGCGTTTCCCGGACATTCACTTGCCCAATACCGAATGGAACTCGGCGCGCCTGCTCTCCATCCCGCTGTTCCCCGACATGACCACGAACGACGTCGAACGTGTCGTCGGTGCCATTGAACACATTCTGGACACAAGCCTTTGAAGCCATACCCAATCAACTGTGTATCGATCGTTATCCCGGTCTACAACGAAGAAGAAAGCCTGCCCGAACTGCTGCGCCGCACCGAAGCGGCCTGTCAGCAACTCAAGCATGCCTATGAAATAGTCATGGTCGACGACGGCAGCCGCGACAACTCTGCACAGTTGCTCGAAGAAGCCGCTTCGCGCGAAGGCAGCCCGGTGGTGGCGGTCATTCTCAACCGTAACTATGGCCAGCATGCCGCGATCATGGCGGGTTTTGAACAGTGCCGTGGCGATGTGGTGATCACCCTCGATGCCGACCTGCAAAACCCGCCTGAAGAAATTCCGCGACTGGTTGCGCAAGCTGAACTGGGCTATGACGTCGTCGCCACCGTGCGTAACAATCGTCAGGACTCGGCTTTGCGTCGCTGGCCGTCGAAGTTGATCAACCTTGCCGTACAGCGCTCAACCGGCGTTGCCATGAGTGATTACGGCTGCATGCTGCGCGCCTACCGACGGACCATTGTCGACGCCATGTTGTCTTGCAGTGAACGCAGCACGTTCATTCCGATCCTGGCCAACAGCTTTGCCCGCCACACCACCGAGATCCTGGTGCAACACGCCGAGCGTGAGCACGGCGAATCCAAATACAGCCCGATGCGCCTGATCAACCTGATGTTCGATCTCGTCACGTGCATGACCACCACCCCGCTTCGCCTGCTGAGCATTATCGGTTTTAGCATGGCCGCGCTGGGTGCGCTGTTTGCTTTCATGCTGATCGTGCTGCGGTTGATGTTTGGTGCTACCTGGGCCGGTGGCGGTACGTTCGTGCTGTTCGCCGTACTGTTTGTGTTCACCGGCGGCCAGTTCATCGGCATGGGGCTGCTGGGTGAATATCTGGGGCGCATGTACAGCGATGTTCGGGCCCGCCCACGGTTCTTCATTGAAAAGGTGTTGCGTAGCCAACCCGCTCCGATTGCTCCTGTCGTCATCGTCGACGGTCTCACTTCCACTTCCACTTCCTCCGATCAGGTTTCCTCATGAGTTCAAAAGCTGTTGTTTTCGCCTATCACGACATTGGCTGCGCTGGCATTGAAGCCCTGCTAAATGCGGGTTACGAAATTGCCGCCGTGTTCACCCATGCAGACGACCCGAAGGAAAACGCCTTTTACGGCTCCGTCGCCCAACTCTGTGCGCGCAAAGGCATCCCGGTGCATGCACCGGAAGACGTCAACCACCCGTTGTGGATCGAGCGCATCGCCAAACTGAGCCCGGACTACCTGTTCTCGTTCTACTACCGCAACCTGTTGAGCGAGCCACTGCTGGCCACCGCCAGCAAAGGTGCATTCAACCTGCACGGCTCGTTGCTGCCCACCTACCGTGGTCGCGCTCCGGCCAACTGGGTGCTGGTCAACGGTGAAAAAGAAACCGGCGTGACCCTGCACCGCATGGTCAAACGCGCTGATGCCGGCGCAATCGTTGCCCAGCAACGCGTTGCCATCGACCGCACCGACACCGCGCTGAGCCTGCATGCCAAGCTGCGCGAAGCCGCTTCCAACCTGCTGCGTGACACCCTGCCACTGCTGGCCCAGGGTAAAACCACAGAAACCGCCCAGGATGAATCCAAGGCCACTGTTTTCGGTCGTCGTACCCCGGCGGACGGCAAACTGCTGTGGAAGAAACCCGCGCAAGAGTTGTTCAACCTGGTTCGCGCGGTCACCCAGCCCTACCCTGGCGCTTTCTGCGACGTGGGCGAGCACAAGCTGATCGTCTGGAGCGCAGAAGTCGCCAAGGGCAACGAAGGCCTGGCACCGGGCCGCGTGATCAGCGTCGATCCGCTGCGGATTGCCTGCGGTGAAGACTCCCTGGTGATCACCTCTGGCCAGCGCAACGACAATGGCCTGTACCTCAGTGGCCCGCAACTGGCCAACGAGCTGGGCCTGGTTGACGGCTCCGTACTGCGTGGCGCCGAGTCGGGCCGTGCCCCGCGCCGTACTCGCGTTCTGATCCTTGGCGTCAACGGGTTCATCGGCAACCACCTGTCAGAGCGCCTGCTGCGCGACGGCAAATACGACGTCTACGGTCTGGACATCGGCTCAGACGCTATCGAGCGCCTGCGCAGCCATCCGAACTTCCACTATGTTGAAGGCGATATCAGCATTCACTCCGAGTGGATTGAATATCACATCAAGAAGTGCGACGTGGTTCTGCCGCTGGTGGCCATCGCCACACCGATCGAATACACCCGCAACCCACTGCGCGTATTCGAACTGGACTTCGAAGAGAACCTGAAACTGGTTCGCTACTGCGTCAAATACAACAAGCGCGTAATCTTCCCGTCGACCTCCGAAGTCTATGGCATGTGCCAGGATCAGAACTTCGACGAAGACACTTCCAACCTGATCGTCGGCCCCATCAACAAGCAGCGCTGGATCTACTCGGTCTCCAAACAGTTGCTGGACCGTGTGATCTGGGCCTACGGCCAGAAAGGCCTGAACTTCACCCTCTTCCGTCCATTCAACTGGATGGGCCCGCGTCTGGACCGTCTGGATTCGGCGCGTATCGGCAGCTCCCGTGCAATCACCCAGTTGATCCTGAACCTGGTGGAAGGCACGCCTATCCGTCTGTTCGACGGTGGTGAGCAAAAACGCTGCTTCACCGACATCGCGGATGGCGTTGAAGCACTGGCACGAATCATCGACAACGAAAATGACGCCTGCAACGGTCAGATCATCAACATCGGCAACCCGGAAAACGAAGCCAGCATCCGCCAGTTGGGCGAAGAACTGCTGCGTCAGTTCGAAGCACACCCGCTGCGTGCCAACTTCCCTCCGTTCGCCGGTTTCCGTGATGTCGAGAGCAAGGCGTTCTACGGCACGGGCTATCAGGATGTGTCCCACCGCAAACCAAGCATCCAGAACGCCAAGCGTCTGCTGGACTGGACACCGACGGTTGAGATGAGCGAAACCATCGGCAACACCCTGGACTTCTTCCTGCGCGAGGCCATGCTCGAAATCGCGGACAAGCGCTGATGCAGGCAGGTCTTCGAATCGATGTCGACACCTACCGAGGCACCCGTGAGGGGGTGCCCCGGTTACTGGAAATGCTTGATGAGGCACAGGTCAAGGCGACGTTTTTCTTCAGCGTGGGTCCGGACAACATGGGGCGCCATTTATGGCGCCTCATCCGTCCGCAGTTCCTCTGGAAAATGCTGCGCTCCAATGCGGCAGGTCTGTACGGCTGGGACATATTGCTGGCCGGCACTGCCTGGCCCGGTAAACCCATCGGCCGAGACTTGGGGCACCTGATGCGCCAGACCCTCGCGGCAGGTCATGAAGTCGGCCTGCACGCCTGGGATCACCACGGCTGGCAAGCCAATGCCGGACGCTGGAGCGACGCCGAACTGATCGAACAGATTCGCCGGGGTGTCGACACCCTCAGCGACATTCTCGGCCAGAAAGTGGATTGCTCGGCCGTCGCCGGTTGGCGTGCCGACGAGCGTGTCATCGAGGCGAAGCAGCGTTTCGGGTTTCGTTACAACAGTGACTGTCGCGGACAAAGCCTGTTTCAGCCACGACTGGCAGACGGCAGCCTCGGCACACCACAAATTCCGGTCGACTTGCCCACCTTCGATGAAGTGGTCGGGCCGGTCGTTGACGCTCGGGCGTTCAACGCATTCATTCTGGATCGATTCAGCCCCTCGAAGCTGAACGTTTATACGATACATGCAGAGGTAGAAGGGATTCTGATGGCCAACGATTTCCGTCAACTACTGGTCGACGCGCGCGAGCGCGATATCCGGTTCCAACCCTTGGGTGACCTGCTGCCCGCTCAGCTCTCCACCCTGCCCCAGGGCCGCGTAATACGTGGTGCGCTGGAAGGCCGCGAAGGCTGGCTGGGAGTACAGGGAGCATGACCAGGCGCTGGGCTTTGCCTTTATTGTTGGTTGCTTTTGCACTGGCTTATCTGCTGCCGTTGGGCACCCACGGCTTGTGGATTCCGGATGAAACCCGCTATGCCCAGATCAGTCAGGAAATGCTCCTGAGTGGCAATTGGGTGTCTCCGCACTTCATGGGCCTGCGCTACTTCGAGAAGCCGATTGCCGGCTATTGGATGATGGCAATCGGTCAGGCGATTTTCGGTGAGAACCTCTTTGGCGTGCGCATCGCCTCGGCCTTGAGTACAGGTCTCAGTGTGTTGCTGACGTATCTGATTGCCCGACGGTTGTGGCGCGATCCGCGCAAAAGTTTCGCTTGCGCCCTGCTGTACATGAGCTTCGCCATCATTGTCGGTCAGGCAGGCTACGCCAACCTTGATCCGCAATTCACGTTCTGGGTCAATTTGAGCCTGGTCGCCTTGTGGTTCGCCTTGGACAGCACCCAACGCAGCGTACGTCTGCTGAGCTGGGCCGTGCTGGGTCTGGCTTGCGGCATGGGCTTCATGACCAAGGGTTTTCTGGCCTGGCTGTTGCCGGTGCTGATCGCCCTGCCCTGGATGATCTGGCAAAAGCGTTGGCGCGAGCTGTTGATCTACGGCCCTTTGGCAATCGTTGTGGCAATTGCCGTTAGCCTACCCTGGGCCCTGGCGGTGCACGCACAGGAACCGGATTACTGGCGTTTCTTCTTCTGGCATGAGCACATTCGGCGCTTTTCCGGCGATGACGCACAGCACGCCTCGCCCTGGTGGTTCTACCTGCCCTTGCTGGTCGGGTTCAGCCTGCCTTGGGTTGCGTTGCTGCCCGTTGCACTGAAGCAGGCATGGCAGTCCAAAAGCCAGGCCAGCACCGGGTTTCTGTTGTTGTGGCTAGTGCTGCCGCTGGCATTTTTCAGCCTCAGCAAAGGCAAGTTGCCGACCTACATCCTGCCATGCCTGTTGCCGCTGGCCCTGTTGATGGGTAACACCCTGGTAGAGCGCCTGCAGCTCAAACAGAGTCGGGTATTGACGCTCAACGGTTTGCTGAACGTGGCGCTGGGAATGATCACCCTGCTCGCCGTGGTGTACCTGCAACTGAAAAAGCCGCTGTATGTCGATGAAATGCCCCACGTGGTGCTGGTGTTCATCGTCCTGATCGGCTGGATTCTGTCCAACCTTCTGCAATTGATGCGTCCGCTGCAATGCTGGGCCGCACCGGCCTTCGGCAGTTTGTTGCTGATGGCTGTGCTGCCGGCCGGGCTGCCCAATTCGGTGGTGTACAACAAAATGCCTGATCAATTCATCATCGACCATGCCCAGGAACTGGGGCAGACCACCTCGTTGCTGAGTAACGATCTGGGCGCGGCATCGGCCTTGGCCTGGCGCCTGCAACGCCCGGAGGTGACGTTGTACAACTCCGTCGGTGAGTTGAAGTACGGTTTGGCCTTTCCAGAAGCCAGCACTCGGCGTGTCAACGTCGAACAGGTGCAGCAGTGGATGACCGAAGCCCGTAAAAAGGGCTCGGTGGGCGTGGTGATGCGCGTCAAGGGTGCCGATGAGGTACAGGAACTGGACGTCTTGCCCAAGGACGCCAAGCGCTATGAGCAAGGCAAGATGGTCATTCTGATTTTCGCCCAGAGTGCGCCATGACGCTGTTTTTGCTCCTGAGCGCGTGTTTGCTGACGTGTGCTGGCCAGATAGCCCAGAAGTACGCCGTCGAAAGCTGGCGCGGTAAAGACTGCGGCTGGGGCCAGAAACTCCTCTCGCCCTGGTTGTGGCTGGCGCTGGCCTGTCTCGGTTTTGGCTTGCTGGTGTGGCTGTTGGTGTTGCAGCGCCTGGAGGTCGGTATTGCCTACCCGATGCTGAGCCTCAATTTTGTGCTGGTCACTCTGGTGGCACGTTTTGTCTTTCATGAAACCGTCGACCGCCGCCATTGGTTCGGCGTAACCCTGGTGATTGCAGGCGTTGTGCTGCTTGGGAGTCACGCATGAGCCAGCGTCGCGGTATTGGCTATGCCATGGGCAGTGTGCTGCTGGTCAGTGCCGCCCAGCTAGGCATGCGCTGGAGCATGAGTCGCCTGCCCCACCCCGAGCAATGGCTGCAAGCCCTGGGTGACGGCACGGTTGATCTGCTGGCGATCGGCGTCGTTTTGGCGTCGATCATCGGGTATGCCCTGTCCATGCTTTGCTGGCTCTGCGCCCTGCGCGATCTGCCGCTGGGCCGGGCTTACTCCCTGCTGAGCATCAGCTATGCGCTGGTGTACTTGCTGGCTGCCAGCCTGCCGTTGTTCAACGAACACTTCAGTGTTTCAAAAACCCTCGGGGTGGCCTTGGTCATCCTCGGTGTGATCACCATCAACTCTCGCCCTGCCCGTGTGCCCGATCTTAGGAATACCCCATGAAAATCAGTGTATTTGGTAGTGGTTACGTTGGTCTGGTTCAAGCCGCGGTACTGGCTGAAGTCGGCCACGATGTGATGTGCATGGACGTCGACGCGAAAAAAGTCGAGCTGCTGCAACAAGGACACGTGAGTATTTTTGAACCCGGCCTCGCGAGCCTGGTACGCGAGAGCCTGGAAGCCAAGCGCCTGCAATTCACCCATGATGAAAAACTCGCGGTGCAACACGGTGAGGTGCTGTTCATTGCCGTGGGCACACCGTCCCGGGAAGATGGTTCGGCAGACCTGCGCTACGTGCTGTCGGTCGGCGACGCCGTGGCCCGCCATCGCGAGCAGCCATTGATCCTGGTCGAAAAATCCACTGTGCCGGTGGGCACGGGCGATACCCTGCGCGCCCACATCGAGCAGGCCCTGCAACAGGCCGGGCGCTCGCTGCAATTTGATATCGTCTCCAACCCCGAGTTTCTCAAGGAAGGCACGGCCGTCGCTGACTGCCGTCGCCCCGACCGCATCATCGTCGGCTGCGAACGCGATGAAGTACGCGATGTCATGCGCGACCTGTACGCCCCGTTCAACCGCAACCACGACCGCCTCATGTTCATGGACCTGCGCAGCGCCGAGCTGACCAAATACGCCGCCAACTGCATGCTGGCGACCAAAATCAGCTTCATCAACCAGATCGCCGAGCTGGCCGAGCACCTGGGGGCCGACATCGAATCGGTACGTCTTGGCATCGGCGCCGACTCGCGCATCGGTTACCACTTCATCTACCCAGGCTGCGGCTATGGGGGGTCCTGCTTCCCCAAAGACATGCGCGCCTTGATCCACAGCGCCGAAGAAGCCCACTGCTCCAGCGACTTGCTGCAAGCGGTCGAGGCCATCAACGAACGGCAAAAACACAAGCTGTTCGAGCGTATCAACGCGTTTTACAAAGGCGATCTGCGCGGCAAAACCTTCGCGGTCTGGGGGCTGGCGTTCAAACCCAACACCGATGATATGCGCGACGCGCCAAGCCGCGTGCTACTGGAATCCCTCTGGGCGGCCGGGGCCACTGTCCGGGCGTTTGACCCGGAGGCGATGCAAGAAACCCAGAAGCTGTACCCGAACGAAGAAAAACTGATGCTCATGGGCACGCCAGAATCGGTCCTTACCGGCGCCGATGCGCTGATTATCTGCACTGAGTGGCAGCAGTTCAAAGCCCCTGATTTCGACCTGATCCAGGCGCGCCTCACTGCACCGGTGATTTTCGACGGACGTAACCTGTACGACGCCGAGCGCCTGGCGCGTAATGGTTTCCTGTACTTCCCGATCGGGCGCGGCGAGTCGCGTAATTTGCCGATTCCTCACCAGCAGTGGCCAGCCTAAGCCGACAGGGCACAGGAGCATGGATTGATAACTCCACGATCGACAGAGATTCACTGGCAATCCCTTGGACTTGGCCTGCTGGCGTTACTGCTGCTCATCGCCGGTGTTTATCAGCAGGACGCCATCGGCTTCGATTCAAGGTTTGTGCTGTTTGCCCAGGAAATGCTGCGCCACGGGCCGGGTTTCTTTCCGACCACCTATGGCCAGCCTTACGCGGATTACTCCTCGACCAGCACGCTGCTGGTCTACGGGTTGTCGTTGCCGTTCGGCAGGGTGAACGCCCTGACCGCGTGGTTGCCCAGCGCCCTGGCGGCGGCGTGGATCGTGGTGCTGATCTATCGCCTCGTAGCGCCGTACTCCAAACGCTGGGCATTGCTGAGTATTGCGCTGCTGATGCTCACCAATACCTTCGTCACCGAAACCCGCGCTGTCTCGCTGGACCAGATGCTTGCAGCGGTGGCGTTCACGGTGTTTTACCTTGGCTACAGCTGCGACCATTTCGGTGCACCGCGAAGAATGATCCTGATCTTCGCGCTGTTACTGCTCGGCTTTGGCATTCGTGGGCCTATCGGCCTGGTGATTCCCACGGGCATGCTGTGCAGCTACTACCTGATCCATGGCCAATGGCGGCGCATGCTCGGCTTCGGGCTGCTGGCCTCAGTGCTGCTGCTCGGGTGTGTCGGGTTGCTGTTATGGCTGGCTCAACGCAGCGGCGGCGCGGATTTCGTGCAGGATGTGATCCGCATGCAGTTCATGGGGCGCATGGACGGCAGCGAAGGCTCCAGCGGGGTGTTTTATTACTTCACCAGCTCGATGGGCAACTATGCGCTGGCGTACCCACTGGCGGTGTTGGTGTTGATCGCCGTCGCGGTGGCGGGCCGACAGGATCGCGGGCCGGCATTAAACCTGTTGCGCTATTGCGCTGCTGCCGGGTTGATCGTGATGGTCGGTTTGTCGGTGCCCCAAGCGAAAAAAGCACGCTACCTGCTACCCATGCTGCCCATGGCCGCCATTATCGCGGCGTACCCGTTCCAGGTTGCACAGGGGCGGGTGTTCTTCTGGTTGCGCGGCTTGATGCAAGGCCTGTGGTTGCTGATGCCTGCGCTGCTGATCGGCGCCTTGCTGTTCGCGCAACGGCGTTTTCCGGAGCACCTGACCGAACTGACCCCGGCGTTGGTGACACTGGCAGTGCTGCAACTGATCGCGCTGGCGCTGTTGTTCAAAGCCCAGTGGCGGGCTGTCGGCCTGGCGTTCTCTGCGGTGCTGGCGTTGTGGTCGACCTACATTCTGGTGTTCGAGCCGGTCGAGCGTACGCTCTATGACACCCGCACGTTCACTCGCGCAGCGTTTGCCCTGATACAGAAAGACCCGGCGCCAGTGGTGCTGCACGCCATGGGCAAAGACGCGCGAGCGATCAAGTTCATGGTCAACATCGAACAGGACCTGTTGCCGATCTTCACCGGGTCCGCACAGGAGCTGGAAAACGTACCCCGGCCTGCCTGGATCGTGATGGATAAAACCGACTATCAGACGCTGCAAGACTCACCAACCGGAGCCCTTGCGCCTGTGCTGAGTGGTCGCTTCGACAAGAGCGATTACGTGCTGTTGCATCGACCGTCAGCGCAGCCCTAGCAGGTTGCGTAACAAGGGGGCGCCTGCTTAAGCTAGCGCCCATGACGACCTTTATCCGCCCTGCCCGTTTAGCCGACGCCCAGGCGCTGCCCGGCATCGAGCGCTCTGCCGCCGAACTCTTTCGCCAGGTCCCGGAACTCGCCTGGCTGGCCGATGAGCCTGTCCCCGACGCGGCCCAGCATGTACACAACATCGCCTGCTCTGCGGTGTGGGTGGCCATGGCAGACGAAGACACGGTTGCGGGCTTTCTCAGTGCCGAGATCTTTGATCACGAATTGCACATTCAGGAGCTGTCGGTCAGCCGACGGTTTCAAGGCCAGGGTCTGGGCCGTCAATTGTTGCAAGCGGCCCTGACGTCTGCGCGTCATTCAGGATTGGCCGCCATGACCTTGACCACCTTCCGCGAATTGCCATGGAATGAGGCCTTCTATCAGCGGTTTGGATTTGAAACCCTGCCCGCCGAGCAGATTGGCCTACGTTTAACCGCTGTTCTGCACACTGAAGCCGAACACGGGTTACCGCCCTCGCGGCGTTGCGCCATGCGCTACGTTATCCGGCCAGCGATCATATCCGGTTAAGCGCTACTCCTGATTGCTCCCCCCGGCATACCCGCATAAGGATTCGGCGTCATAGCGGAGCCTGAGCCCATATAGTGCAAAGTTAATGCACTGAAGGCGCATTAATATGAATTTGTCAGGGGTTGGATTGATCGGCACACTGTGCCGGTTCCTCCCCCAAATGTTGGAACGCTTAAAGGGCTTTCTGGTGATCCAGACAAGCCCTTCTTTTTGCCCGCTCTCTGCTATTGGATTGTTCCCGTCATGTTTGCTCGCTGGTTTCCTGCTGCTATCAACACCCGCCCCACCGAATGGAGCCGTGCGGCCATCGGCATGTCGTTGGGCACGCTCTTGAGTGTCTGGATGTGCGCCAAGGTGTTCGGCATGGAGGTGGCGCTGCACTTGATCGGGCCACTGGGCGCCTCCGCGGTGTTGTTGTTCGCGGTGTCTTCCGGTGCGCTGGCCCAACCGTGGTCGATCCTCGGCGGCTATCTTTGCGCGGCCGGGATGGCGCTGCTGGTGGCCCATTTAGTTGGGCGCACACTGGGCAGTGCCTGCCTCGCCGCTGGCATGGCACTGATGCTGATGTGCTGGCTGCGTTGCCTGCACCCACCGGCCGGGGCGTTGGCCCTGCTGCTGGTACTCGCGGACCCGGCGACCCTCGCCATGGACTGGCGCGCACTCGGGCCGGTGATGCTCAGCGCCGCGTGTTTGCTGGCCAGCGCGCTGGTCTACAACAACCTGACGCGCATCCGCTACCCCAAGGGCCACAGCGAACCTGCGGTCGTGGTACCCGGCGATCATCCGCCCGAAAACACGCTGGCGATCACCGCCGAGGATCTCAAACTGGCCCTGGCCGACCTGCAAGCGTTCTTCGACGTCACCCCCGAAGACCTTGAACAGTTGATCCACGCCAGTGAGCGACATGCCAAGCGCCGCAGCATCGGTGAAGTACTCGCCCATCGGGTTGAGCGCTAAGCTGCCGACAATTGCCGCGCCGGCACCGCCAGGCTGACCGCCCGCACCGAGGTGCCGGCCGTCAACCCGAGCGCCTTGGCCGTTTGTGCATCGACAATCAAGGTGCCGGCAGCGACCCGCGCCGGTGCGGCAGTGATCCGGCAATCGGCGAACTGGCGGTTGTGAATCAAGTACACCGGCGCTTGCTCACCGGGCGTACCGATGCTCAGTTGCAACACCTGACTGTCGCGCACCGCACGAATGTCTCCGGTCGCGCACTCGATCAACGGCCCGCCGTCAAAGATATCGATGTAGTCCTTGTGCTCGAATCCTTCAGCCTTGAGCATGCCCAGCGCCGGTTCTGTGTTGGGATGAACCCGACCGATCACCGTCCTCGCGGCTTCGGGCAGCAGGCAGGTCGGCAGTGGAAACTTGGGCATCAGTTCGGCGATGAAGGTCTTGTTCCCCAACCCGGTGAGGTAGTCGGCGTCGGCAAAATCCATCTTGAAGAAGTGCCGCCCAAGGCCTTCCCAGAACGGTGACACGCCCTCCTCATCCGAGTAGCCGCGCATCTCGGCAATCACTTTTTCGCCGAACTGCTGGCGAAACTCGGCAAGAAACAGGAACCGTGCCTTGGACAGCAAACGCCCATTCAAACCGCTGCGATGCCCGGCGTGCAGGAACAACGAACACAGTTCTGAATGCCCGGTCATGTCGTTGCCCAGGAACAACGTCGGCAATTGCTGGTTGATCCCCAGGTCTTTCGACGCCGCGACAAACAGCCCCATTCGATAGTTGTACCAGGGCTCGCGCAACCCGACCGCGCCGGCCAGCGCACAGATGCCGACGGCTTCGCCATTGTCGGCTTCAAGCACAAACAGATAATCGGCATCGGCGCGTTCAGCCTCGCCGGCAAAGGTTTTTTCCGCCCACTCCAGCCGCTGACGCAAACGCACGGCGTCGGCCGGTAACGTGGTCAAACCGGTGCCCGCGCTGTGGGCCAGGGCCAGCAACGCCGGCAGGTCGGTCATGTTTGCAGGACGAACGATCATCGGGAGAGCTCCTGTGGGGTCATGCGTTTAGGCAAATAGACTTCGGCCAGCATGCAGCGCGCACTGCCGCCACCAATGCGTTCAATGGTGTCGATGTTCACCGGCAGCGGCCGGGCATGGTTTTCGATCAAGCGGCGCTGGTCTGTGTCCAGCGAGTTCCAGGCCGTGCGCGACATCACCAGCAACGGCTCGCCCGCGGCGTTGTGCAGTTCCAGCATGTTGCCGGCAAACGACTCCAGCTGCTCCCAGCTCAGGGGCATGACCTGTTTGCCGCTGTCTTCAAGCCGTGCGCGCAAGGTCGCACGTTGCGCGTGATCATGAATTGACTCAAGACACGCCACCGCCAGGCGGCTGCCGACGCTCATCATCACGTTGGTGTGATAAATCGCCACGCCATGTCGGTCCACCGCGTTGAACGCGCACAGCTCATAGCCGAGGTGATCCACCACTTGATGCAAGGCCAGGGCATGGGTGCGGGTCGAATAACCGGCGTAGCAAATCCGCTGCGTGCGATCCAGGACCATGCTGCCGGTGCCTTCCAGGAACACTTCCTGTTGTTCAAGGCTGGACAGGTCGAGCAATTGGTCGACGTGATAGTCGTCCCGCAGCCAGTCGAGCACGCCTTTGTCACGTTCCAGACGCCGGTTATGGCCCTGCATCGGGTACAGCACCAAGGTGCCGTCGGGGTGGCTGCTCCACCAGTTGTTGGGGAAGATCGAATCCGGGGTGTGCGGTGCCTCGCTGTCGTGGTGCACCCGCACTTCAACCCCGTGCTCACGCAGGGCCGCGACATAGCCGTCGAACTCTTGCAAGGCCTTGAGTTGCACATCTTCAGCCACGTCCGCCTGCCGCTGGAAACGATTGTTGGCGGCGGTGTCCTGGTTAAAGGCGAAACGTGTCGGGCGAATCATCAAAACGGTATTGGTGGTTTGCATGGGCACAGAATCAATGAGGGTTGAGAGGTGCTCATTGTGTGATTCGGCGCCGGTAAAACCCGGCTGATAAGGGGATTCGGGATGATGGAAACGGCTGATGATTGTGTCTTTTTCAGCCGATTCGACGAGGACCAGGATCCTTGTGGGAGCGAGCCTGCTCCGGGCGGCGTTCCGACGAAGACGGCGTGTCAGACAACATCATTATTGACTGACCCAGCGCATTCGCGAGCAGGCTCGCCCCCACAGGTTGTGTATTGTTTGATGCTTACTCCATCGAAGTCTTGACCATCGCCAGTTCGGGGTGGCTGACCAGTTTGTCGATGTGCAGGTCCGGGTCGTCGAACCAGACTTCGGTCAGCACCCGATAGTGTTCCATGTCGCGACAGCGCATGCGCAGGCTGTAGTCGAACGCGCCACTGATCAACTGACATTCCAGCACCTGCGGGCAGGCACGCACCTTGGCTTCGAACGCTTTCTGCGCAGCGCGCCCGCTCTGGTTCGACAGCGCCACCAACACCAGCAGTGACAACCCCGGGGTCAGTTTCTTCTCGTCGAGAATCGCCCCGTAGCCGCGAATCACGCCCAGTTGTTCGAGTTTACGCACTCGTTCCAGGCAGGGCCTGGGCGTCAGGTGCACGCGCTCGGAGAGCTTCTGGTACGTGATGCGCCCTTCGTGGCGCAGCACTTCAATAATCGCCTGATCGATACGATCAAGCACAATCGACAGGTCGCGGATATCCGCCATGGATGTCTTGCCTCACTTCAAACGGCCCGATAAAAATTGCTGCAAACGTTCGCTTTGTGGCTGGTCGAGAATCGACGCATCACCCTGCTCCTCAACCCGCCCCTGATGCAGGAATAGCACCTGGCTGGAAACTTGCCGGGCAAAGCCCATTTCGTGGGTCACCATCAGCATGGTCCGGCCTTCTTCAGCCAAGGCCTGAATCACCTTCAACACTTCGCCCACCAGTTCCGGGTCCAGAGCCGAGGTCGGCTCGTCGAACAACAGAATCTCCGGCTCCACCGCCAGCGCACGAGCAATTGCCACGCGCTGCTGCTGGCCACCGGACAAAAACGCCGGGTATTGATCCGCCACCCGCTGCGCCAAGCCAACTTTGTCCAGATACACCCGGGCAGCGGCTTCAGCCTCCTTACGTTTGGCGCCCAACACCTGACAAGGCGCGAGCATGATGTTTTCCAGCACCGTGAGGTGGCTCCACAGGTTGAAATGCTGAAACACCATGGCCAACCGTGTGCGTAACCGCTGCAACTGCGCCGGGTCGACAACCCGCATTCCGCCCGGTGCCGCACGGGTCACGATCCGCTCGCCCTCCAGCTCAATGGCGCCCTCGTCGGCCCGCTCCAGAAAGTTGATGCAGCGCAGCATGGTGCTTTTGCCCGAACCGCTGGCACCGATCATGCTCACCACATCACCGGCCCGCGCTTTCAACGAGACGCCCTTGAGCACTTCGTTGTCACCAAAGCGCTTATACAGATTTTCAACCGTCAGCTTGTACATGGATCACTCCTGGAGTGGCGCCCGTATCGACGCCGCTCTGGATAGAAAGAAAATAGGAAAGGATCAGTGAGCCGGTCCGAGAAAATTCAGCCAGCGCTTCTCCGCCAGGCGAAAGGCACCGACCAGGCCAAACGACAACGCCAGGTACAACAAACCGGCAATACCGAAGGCCTGAAAGGTCATGAAGGTCGCGGCGTTGGCGTCGCGGGCGACTTTGAGGATGTCCGGGATGGTCGCGGTGAAGGCCACGGACGTGGCGTGCAGCATCAGGATCACTTCGTTGCTGTAATACGGCAGTGCCCGGCGCAACGCCGACGGCAGAATCAGCCGCAGATACAGGCGCCAGCCACTCAAACCGTAGGCATGGGCTGCCTCTATTTCACCGTAGGGAATGCTGCGAATCGCCCCGGCGAAAATTTCCACGGTGTAGGCACAGGTGTTGAGGGTGAACGCCAGCAAGGTGCAATTCATCGCATCGCGAAAGAATGCTTCAAGCAGCGGTTGCGAGCGCACCACCGCGATCCCGTAGATCCCGCTGTAGCAAATCAGTAACTGGATATACAGCGGCGTGCCGCGAAACACATAGGTGAACAGTTGAACCGGCCAGCGCAACAGGCCCCAACGTGACACCCGCATGATCGCCAGCGGCAACGAAAGAATGAAGCCCAACACGATGCTCACCACCAGCAACCACAGGGTCATGGCCAGGCCGGTCAGGTTGTAGCCATCGCTGAACAGGAACGGCTTCCAGTACTCGGACAGTAACTCGATCATCGCGCCATCCCCCGCACGCCCTGGTTGTAGCGCCGCTCAAGCACCCGCAATACATAATTCGACGCACTGGTGATCAACAGATACAGCGCTGCGGCCAGCAACAGGAAATCAAGCATGTTGAAGGTGCTTTTACCGGCCTCTTGCGCCACTTTGACCAGGTCCGACAAACCGATAATCGACACCAGCGCCGTGGCCTTGAGCAGCACCAGCCAGTTGTTGCCCAGGCTTGGCAAGGCAAAACGCATCATCTGCGGGAACACCACGAAGCGAAATCGCTGCCAGCGACCCAGTCCAAAGGAAGCAGCCGCTTCTTGCTGACCGCGAGGGATGCTCATCATCGCCCCGCGAAAGGTCTCGGTGAAATACGCACCGTAAATGAAGCCCAGGGTCACGATCCCGGCCACGAACGGATCGATTTCCATGTACGCCCAGCCCATGGCTTCGGTCAGGCTGCTCAACCAGCCTTGCAGGCTATAGAAAATCAGCAGCATGAGGACCAGGTCCGGAACGCCGCGAATCAGCGTGGTGTAGAACGTCGCCGGCAGGTTGAGGATGCGCAGCGGTGACAGCTTGGCCGCTGCGCCCAGCAGGCCCAGAAGCATGCTCACCAGCAGCGACAGCGCCGACAATTTGATCGTTACCCACGTGCCGTGCAGCAACAGCGGGCCATAGCCTTGCAGGGCCGGGAAATCCAGGCCCAGAGCATTGAGGAAGGTCGTCACGAAAGTCACCCGTATCGATGCGCCATCGCCCGGCGCCGCGCCGTTGGTGATGGCGCGGCACCGGGCGTGGGGATCAGTTGTTGTAGAGGTCGAGATCGCCGAAGTACTTGCGCTGGATCTGCGCGTAGATGCCCTTCTCGTGCAGGGCCTTGATGGCCCCGTTGAGCATGCTCTTGAGTTCTTCGTTGTCCTTGCGGATGCCAAGGGCGATCTCAGACGGAATCAATGGGTCACTGATGCCTTCGCTGTTCTTGAAGTCGGTGCCTTGGGGCGACTCCAGGAAGCTCATCTGCGCTTGCAGTTTGTCCTGGATGGAGGCGTCGAGACGGCCGTAAACCAGATCGGCATAAACCTGATCCTGATTCTGATAGGCCCGCAGTTTCACCCCACCCGGCGCGAGCCTGGCCCGTGCGTAGGATTCCTGAATGGTGCCCTGCATGAAGCCCAGGGTTTTGCCCTTGAGCGATTCGGCAGTGGGTTCAAGTGCCGAATCCTTGCGGGTGACGATAGCGGTCGGGCCGGAATACAAACGGTCGGAGAAATCGATCTGTTTCTTGCGCGCCTCGGTGACGGTCATCGATGACTGGATGGCGTCGAACTTTCCGGCCTTGAGTGCGGGAATCAGCCCGTCGAAGTCATTGCTGACCCAGACGCAAGTGAGCTTGAGTTCGGCGCAGATCGCATTGCCCAGGTCCACGCCAAAGCCTTGCACGCCGCCATCGGCGGTGCTCGATTCAAACGGTGGGTAACTGGGGTTGGTGCCGAACCGGAGCTCTTTCCACTCCTTGGCATGGGCGCCAGCGCCACAGAACAACAACGCGAGGACAGGCAGGGTCAGCCATGATTTGTTCATCTTCAGAGTCCCGATTTATTTGGAGTTATCGCCGCCAGGCTGGGGTGCCGGGCCGCTTTTATGGGCAGGAACAGAGAGTCGTTGCGGCATCTACCGCAGCAGCGTTCTTATTGTTTTCCGGGGTGGCGTGCCGACAACGCTGCGCACCTCGCCTTGAAACCCTTGACGCAGACAGGTTCGCTCGGACCGCCAGAATGCCAACAGACGACGGCCGGGAGGTGTCGTTAGCGCCTGTGCAAACAACCCGCTTATGCTGATAAAGGCTCTCTCACAGCCGAATCGGTCGTGGTCGCTGCCCGCGGGCCATTCAAGGGCAATTACCGGTGCCAGTGCTGCAAAAATGCAGACCGGACCTGCATCTATCCCGGTTGTACATCGCAAATTTGCACTGTTACGATCCGGGATCGTTCGCGCGCGAACACTTCTATAAAGAACAATAAAAGCAGGGAGTTAGTGATGACTGCTCAGGTTAAATCCCAGGCAACCCCGTCCATGGATGCCCGGCCAGACGACGTGCTGGCTGACGTGCGCAACCACATCGGTCACCTGACCCTCAACCGCCCCGCCGGCCTCAACGCCATCACCCTGGACATGGTCCGCAGCCTGCACCGCCAACTCGATGCCTGGGCCGAAGACACCGAGGTGCATGCCGTGGTGCTGCGCGGAGCCGGCGAGAAAGCGTTCTGCGCCGGTGGCGACATCCGCTCGCTGTACGACAGCTTCAAAAGCGGCGAGACCCTGCATCAGGACTTCTTCGTCGAGGAATATGCCCTGGACCTGGCCATCCACGATTACCGCAAGCCGGTACTGGCACTGATGGACGGTTTTGTCCTGGGCGGCGGCATGGGCCTGGTGCAAGGCGCCGACCTGCGAGTGGTCACCGAGCGCAGCCGTCTGGCGATGCCGGAAGTGGCCATCGGTTACTTCCCGGATGTGGGCGGCAGCTACTTCCTGCCGCGCATTGCCGGGGAGTTGGGGATTTACCTCGGTGTCAGCGGCGTACAGATCCGCGCCGCCGATGCGCTGTATTGCGGGCTGGCCGACTGGTACCTGGAAAGCGCCAGGCTCGCCGAACTGGATCAACGCCTCGACACCCTTGTGTGGCACGAAACCCCGCTCAAGGACCTGCAAGGCCTGCTGGCAAAACTCGCGGTCCAGCATCTTCCCGATGCGCCGTTGCAGGTTCTGCGCCCGGCCATCGACCACTTCTTTGCCTTGCCCGACGTACCGAGCATTATTGAACAACTGCGTGAAGTCACCGTCGCCGACAGTCATGAGTGGGCGAAAGCCACCGCCGACCTGCTCGACAGTCGCTCGCCGCTGGCCATGGCCGTGACCCTGGAGATGCTGCGTCGCGGGCGACACCTGAACATTGAACGTTGCTTTGCCCTTGAACTGCACCTGGATCGCCAGTGGTTCGAACGCGGTGACCTGATCGAAGGCGTGCGCGCCCTGTTGATCGACAAAGACAAGAACCCACGCTGGAACCCGCCGACCGTGCAGGCGCTGGACGCCCAACACGTCGCGAGTTTTTTCAGCGGTTTCGACCAGAGCGGGAACTGAGCCATGCACGATATCGAGTTGACTGAAGAACAAGTGATGATCCGCGACATGGCCCGGGATTTTGCCCGTGGCGAAATCGCACCCCACGCCCAGGCCTGGGAAAAGGCTGGCTGGATCGACGATGGTCTGGTGGCGAAGATGGGCGAACTCGGCCTGCTCGGCATGGTGGTGCCCGAGGAATGGGGCGGCACCTACCTCGATTACGTCGCCTATGCGCTGGCGGTGGAAGAAATCTCCGCGGGTGACGGCGCCACCGGCGCATTGATGAGTATCCACAATTCGGTAGGCTGCGGGCCGGTGCTCAACTACGGTACTGAAGAACAGAAACAGATCTGGCTGGCGGACCTGGCCAGCGGTCAAGCCATCGGCTGCTTCTGCCTGACCGAACCCCAGGCCGGTTCCGAAGCGCACAACCTGCGCACCCGTGCCGAGTTGCGCGAGGGGCAGTGGGTGATCAACGGCGCCAAGCAGTTCGTCAGCAACGGTAAGCGGGCGAAACTGGCCATCGTGTTCGCCGTGACCGATCCGGACCTGGGCAAGAAAGGTCTGTCCGCGTTTCTGGTGCCGACCGACACCCCGGGGTTTATCGTCGACCGCACCGAACACAAAATGGGCATCCGTGCTTCCGATACCTGTGCGGTGACGCTCAACAACTGCACTATCCCCGAAGCCAACCTGCTGGGCGAACGTGGCAAGGGGCTGGCGATTGCCTTGTCCAACCTCGAAGGCGGCCGCATCGGCATTGCTGCGCAAGCACTGGGCATTGCCCGTGCGGCCTTCGAAGCGGCGCTGGCCTACGCCCGTGACCGGGTGCAGTTCGACAAGCCGATCATCGAGCACCAAAGCATCGCCAATCTGCTGGCCGACATGCACACCCGCATCAATGCAGCGCGCTTGCTGATCCTGCACGCCGCCCGGCTACGCAGCGCCGGCAAGCCGTGCTTGTCAGAGGCTTCGCAGGCCAAGCTGTTTGCCTCGGAAATGGCTGAAAAGGTCTGCTCGTCGGCCATGCAGATTCATGGCGGCTACGGTTACCTGGAGGATTACCCGGTGGAGCGCTACTACCGCGATGCGCGGATCACACAGATATACGAGGGGTCGAGCGAGATACAGCGGATGGTGATTGCGCGGGAATTGAAGAATTATTTGGTTTGATACGTGAGATTGGGGTGGCTTTGAAACCCGCCCCTCTCCCCATTTTGGAGAGAGCGTCGACCTTCAGACTTTTCAACACTTGAGTTCAACTTGATATCTCAGGTCGCAGTACGTCGACCAAACAACTCGGTCAGTCCCCTCTCCCTTTTGGAGAGGGTTAGGGTGAGGGGTGGCCCTTGCAGACACCCCCAAATGTCAAATCACATCCCTTTAAACTCAGCCTCACGCTTGGCAATAAACGCCGCCATGCCTTCTTTCTGATCTTGCGTGGCAAACGCCGCATGGAACACCCGACGCTCGAAACGCACGCCCTCGGACAGGCTGACTTCAAAGGCGCGGTTCACGCTTTCCTTGACCATCATCGCAATCGGCAAGGACTTTTTGGCGATCAGCGCCGCCACTTTCAACGCTTCTTCCAGCAGATCATCTGCCGGCACGATGCGCGCAACGATGCCGCAACGCTCCGCTTCCACTGCGTCGATCAACCGCCCGCTCAGGCACATTTCCATGGCCTTGGCCTTGCCCACGGCGCGGGTCAGGCGCTGGGTACCGCCCATGCCCGGCAGCACGCCGAGGTTGATTTCCGGTTGACCGAATTTGGCGTTGTCGCCGGCCAGGATGAAGTCGCACATCAGCGCCAGCTCACAGCCACCCCCCAATGCAAACCCGTTGACGGCCGCGATGATCGGCTTACGCCGATTGGCCACCCGGTCACTGTCGCTGAACAAGTCGTCGAGGTAGATCTGCGGGTAGGTCAGCTCGGCCATTTCCTTGATGTCGGCGCCGGCCGCGAAGGCTTTTTTCGAGCCGGTCAGCACGATGCAGCCGATTTCCGGATTCGCTTCCAGACCGTCCAGCGCATGGTTCAGCTCGCTGACAATCTGCGCGTTCAACGCGTTCAGGGCTTGCGGACGGTTCAGGGTGATCAGGCCAACCCGGCCCTGGACTTCCAGCAAAATCGTTTCGTAGCTCATACAAACGTTCCTTCTCAAAGATTGCGCGAAATGACCATGCGCTGAATATCGCTGGTGCCTTCGTAGATCTGGCACACCCGCACATCACGGTAGATGCGCTCCAACGGAAAGTCGCTCAGGTAACCGTAACCGCCAAGGGTTTGCAACGCTGACGAGCACACCTTCTCGGCCATTTCCGAAGCAAACAGCTTGGCCATCGAAGCTTCCACCAGCGCCGGCTTGCCACTGTCACGCAGGGCGGCAGCGTAATGCACCATCTGCCGGGCGACGGCGATTTGAGTCGCCATGTCCGCCAGGCGGAAAGCGACAGCCTGATGCTCGATGATCGCCTTGCCGAAACTCTCACGCTCACGCGCGTAGTCACGGGCCGCTTCGAACGCGGCGCGGGCCATGCCGACCGATTGCGAGGCAATGCCCACGCGCCCGCCTTCAAGGTTGGCCAGGGCGATTTTGTAGCCTTCACCCTCCTCGCCCAGCCGATTGCCCACCGGCACCTTCACATCCTCAAAGAGGATCTGGCAGGTGTCCGAGGCGTGCTGGCCGAGTTTGTCCTCGACCCGTGCCACCTTGTAGCCCGGTGAGTCGGTCGGCACGATGAACGCGCTGATTCCGCGTTTACCGGCAGTCGGGTCGGTGACCGCAAACACAATCACCACCCCGGCGTTCTGCCCGGAGGTGATGAACTGCTTGCAGCCGTTGAGCACGTAGTGATCGCCGCTCAGGCGGGCACGGGTTTTCAGGCTGCTGGCATCGGAGCCGGCCTGCGGTTCGGTGAGTGCAAAGGCACCGAGCATGGCGCCGCTGGCCAGGGGTTTGAGGAAGCGCTCCTTCTGGTCGTCGTTGCCAAACTTGAGGATCGGCACGCAACCCACCGAGTTGTGCACGCTCATGATGGTCGAACAGGCGCCATCGCCCGCCGCAATCTCCTCCAGAGCCATGGCGTACGCCAGGTAGCCGGTGTCGCAGCCGCCCCACTGCTCGGGCACGAGCATGCCGAAAAAGCCCAGTTCGGCCATCTCGCCGATGGCTTCCTTGGGAAAGCGGTGCTCGCGGTCCCACTCGGCGGCGAACGGCTTGAGCCGCTCCTGGGCAAATTGCCGGGCCGCGTCGCTGATCTGTAGTTGTTCGTCAGTCGGGAGCATGGTGGTGGTTCCTTAGTACAGGCATTCAACGGCCATGGCCGTGGCTTCACCGCCGCCGATGCAGATGGCTGCAACGCCGCGCTTCAAGCCTTTCTGGCGCAGAGCCGAGAGCAGCGTCACGAGGATCCGCGCACCGGATGCACCGATCGGATGGCCCAGCGCGCAGGCGCCGCCATGGACGTTGACCTTGCTGTGGGGAATTTCCAGCTTGGTCATGGTCACCAGGCTGACCACCGCAAAGGCTTCGTTGACCTCGAACAGCTCGACGTCATCCAGCGACCAACCGGTTTTCTGCATCAGCTTTTTGATCGCGCCCACCGGAGCCACCGGGAACAGGCCCGGCGTGTCAGCGAACGCCGCGTGACCATGGATCACCGCCAGCGGTTTCAAACCACGCTTTTGCGCTTCAGAGCGCCGCATCAGCACCAACGCTGCCGCACCGTCGGAGATCGAGCTGGAGTTGGCTGCCGTGACCGTGCCACCGTCGCGGAACGCCGGTTTCAGGCTGGCGATTTTGTCCAGTTTGGCTTTGGGCGGCTGTTCATCGTCGGTAATGGTTTTCTGCTCCTTGCCGACCATGACCTGCACCGGGACGATTTCGGCGTTGAAACTGCCGTCCTTGATCGCCTGCTGGGCACGGGTAGTCGAAGCAATGGCAAACGCATCCTGGGCTTCACGGCTGAAACCGTTCGCCTCGGCGCAATCCTCGGCGAAGGTGCCCATCAGGCGCCCCTTGTCGTAGGCGTCTTCGAGGCCATCGAGGAACATGTGATCAAGCACTTTGCCATGGCCCATGCGATAACCGCTGCGTGCACGGTCCAGCAGGTACGGTGCGTTCGACATGCTTTCCATGCCGCCTGCCACCACCACATCAGCGCTGCCGGCCAGCAACATATCGTGGGCCAGGATGGCCGCTTCCATCCCTGAACCGCACATTTTGTTGAGGGTGGTGCAACGGGTCGACTTGTCCAGCCCGGCACCCAATGCGGCTTGACGTGCCGGCGCCTGACCAAGGCCCGCCGAGAGCACACAACCGAACAGCACCTCTTCAACGGCGTCGCTGGCCACACCGGCACGTTCGACGGCCGCGCGGATCGCAGCAGCGCCCAGTTGCGGCGCGCTCAGGCTCTTCAATTCACCTTGAAAACCGCCCATCGGGGTGCGGACGGCGCTGACAATAACAATCGGATCGTTGGAAATAGTCATGACAAATACTCCTTATTTGGCGGCCATGCGCAAGGCACCGTCGAGACGGATCACCTCACCGTTGAGCATGCTGTTTTCTATGATATGCCTGACCAGCGCGGCGTACTCGCTTGGTTTACCCAGGCGCGGTGGGAATGGCACGCCGGCCGCCAGGGACTCGCGGACTTCGGGGGGCATGCCAGCCATCATCGGTGTTTCGAAAATGCCTGGGGCGATGGTCATCACGCGGATGCCGAAGCGCGCCAGCTCACGAGCGGCCGGCAAGGTCAGGCTGGCAATCGCGCCTTTGGAGGCGGCGTAGGCGGCCTGGCCGATCTGACCGTCGAACGCCGCCACGGATGCCGTGTTGATAATCACGCCGCGCTCGCCGTCGGCATCAGCGTCGGTCTCGGCAATGGCCGCAGCCGCCAGGCGCAACAGGTTGAAACTGCCGATCAGGTTGACATTGATCACCTGGCTGAAACTGGCCAATGCATGAGGGCCGTTCTTGCCGAGGATCTTCTCGCCACGCACCACGCCCGCGCAGTTGATCAGGCCGTGCAAACCGCCAAACGCCGCAACGGCAGCGCTGACCGCAGCTTCGGCGGCCACTTCCTGGCTGATGTCGGCCACGACGCAGTGGGCACCGAGTTTTTTCGCCTGAGCCGCAACGGCCTCGGCGTTCAAATCCACCAGCATCACTTTGGCGCCGGCAGCGACCAACATTTCAGCGGTGGCCGCGCCCAGACCTGAAGCGCCGCCACTGACGAGAAAAGCCTTGTTTTCGATCTGCATCATTGTTTCCTTGGGTTCAAGCCGAAGCCTTGTTAACCGCGGCCTCTTGAGCCTTGGCGATTTCCTGGTTGCGCAAGATAAAGCGCTGCAATTTGCCGCTTGGGGTTTTCGGCAACTCACTGACAAATTCGATTTCACGGGGGTACGAGTGCGCGGCCAAACGCTTGCGCACGTGCTGGCGCAGCTCTTCGGCAAGCTCGGGTGAGGCACGGTACTGAGGGCTGAGCACCACGAAGGCTTTCACCAACTCGGTGCGCTCCGGGTCCGGTTTGCCGACCACGGCGGCTTCAACCACGGCCGGGTGCTCGATCAGCGCGCTTTCAACATCGAACGGGCCGACCCGGTAGCCTGAAGTGGTGATCACGTCATCGCTGCGCCCGACGAAACTGATGCTGCCGTCCGGGTTCAGCTCCACGGTGTCGCCGCTGAGGTAGTACTGGCCGACGAACGCCTTGGTCGGCGCGCCTTCGTACCCGTTGAACCAGCACATCGGTGACTGGCTGCGGTCAATGGCGAGAATCCCCGGTTGCCCCACCGACAACTCCTGATGGTGATCGTCGAGTACCACGATCCGGTGCCCCGGCGAGGCAAACCCGGCCGCACCGATGTGCACCGGGTGTTCAAGACCATGGTGGTTGCACAGCACCATGCCCAGTTCGGTCTGACCGTAATGGTCATGGATCAGCACGTTGAGATTGTCGGCGAACCAGCGGATCACTTCCGGGTTCAGCGGCTCGCCGGCGCTGCTGACGATGCGCAGCTTGCCCTTGATCGATCGGGCGAATTCGTCGCCCCCGGCAATCAGCAGCCGATACGCCGTGGGCGAGCCGGTCAGGTTGGTGATGCCGTACTTGTTGATCACCCGGCAGGTGCTTTCGAGGGTGAACGGGCCATCGTAAAAAGTGATCGGATGCCCCATGGCCAACGGGCCCGTGACGCCGAAATAAATGCCGTAGGCCCAGCCCGGATCGGCCACGTTCCAGAAGGCGTCTTCGGGGCGCAGATCCACGGCGTCGCGGGTGTAACTCTGGAAGGCGACGATGGCCTTGAGTGGCACTGACAGGGCCTTCGACGGGCCGGTGGTGCCCGAGGTGAACATCAGCAGGAACGGGTCTTCGCCGCTCAGCAGCACCGGCTCGCACTGGGCCGGATAGTTGGCCAGTTCGGCCCAGAAGCTGAAGTCCCCGCGCACGATGCCCTGACCTTTCGGGCCAGCAACAGTGACGATGGTCGGGCAATCCGCAACGTCATTGAGTTTGGGACGGTTCACCGCATCGGTCACGACCACGGCAGCACCGGAGCTGTTGAGGCGGTGTTCGATGGCTTTCGGGCCGAAAGCGGTGAACAGCGGCTGATAGACCGCGCCGATGCGCCAGGTGGCGAGTACTGCGATCAGCAATTCGACGTTACGCGGCAGCAGGCCGGCGACCTTGTCACCTTGTTTGACGCCCTGCGCCCGCAGGAAATTGGCGAAACGCGCGGCCTTGTCCTGCAAATCACTGAAGGTGTAGGTCGCGCTGGCACCGTCGCGGCCCTCCCAGAACAACGCGATGCGACCCGGCAAGGCATGGCGGTCGCAACACTCGACGCAGGCGTTGAGCGCCGTCAACGAACCGCTCAGTGCGGCATCGACGGTGGTTTGATAGTTGAACTGTGAAGTCGCAGACAGGTAATCGCGCATTGCCAGAATCCCTCTGTATTTTTATTAGGTTGGGGGAACCGTAAAAATCAGGGAAATACTCGCTCTGTGTGCCGGGCGCGGCAATGGTCAAAGCTATCAAGTTGCTTGACTGGTTTGGCCAATATTGTTCAAGAGGTGGGGTCTCTGGCCCTGGCGCTAAGGCCTGGGTCAGCTCGCTTCGTTAAGAATCAAACTGCGGTAATGCCCAGGGTTGGACCCCGACCACTTTCGGAACGCCTTGTAGAACGAACTCGCATCCGCAAACCCCAGGCGCGTGGCGATCTCGGCAAAGCTGATCGAGGGCTCCGCCAGCCAGGCAATCGCCAGTTCTTTGCGCACGCTGTCCTTGAGGCCCTGGTAGGTCTGCCCTTCCTCGGCCAGCCGTCGACGCAAGGTCGATGCCGACATGCACAAGCGTTGCGCCAAGGTGTCGGTTTCCGGCCACTGCTCGGCACTTAAGTGCCGCAAATCCTGCTTGATCCGGCTGGCCAGGCTTTGCGGGTCGCGGTACTTGACCAGTATGTTGGCCGGGGCGTGAGCCAGAAAACGCTTGAGCTCTTCGGCATTACGCTTGATCGGCAGGTCGAGGCAGTCGGCAGAGAAGATCATGCGCGTGCGCGGCCGGTCGAAACGCAGGTTTTCGGAGAACATCACCTCATAGTCGTGGCAGAAGTCCGGACGCGGGCAGCGCAGTTCGATGGCGAGAATCGGAATCCGCCGCCCGGCCAGCCAGCAGGCGACACCATGCACAATCATCCAGTAAGTGAAATAGGTAAATGCCCGGCGCGGTTGCGGGTCGTCTTCCAGCAGGACGATTTCCGCCAGGCTTTGCTGTCGGACCAGTTGCGCGGGCAACCGTTCGAGCATCAGCGACAGAAAATTCAAACCGGACTCCAGCCCCGCTGCCACATTCGGCTGGGCCATGGAGGAACGACACAGGAACGCCAAACTGCCGGATTTCAGTTTGCGCGGGTCCATGCCAAAGAACTCGTCACCCGTGCGCCGGGCCAGCAATCGCCACAACCGGGCGTAGTGAGTGGCGGGCACACGGGCCTCGAACAGCTCCAGCAGTGCCGGGGCGATACCGACCTTGCGCAGTACTTCATCACTGGCATCGCCGGCCGTGCAACCCTGCAGTAACGCTTCACGTACCAGGTGAATGGAGATGGTGTCTTTTTCCGACATCGATCAGTGAGCGCCCTGTTAGTGGAGTGTTGGCCATGTTAGGCAGTGGCGGACAAAAAACCAGTCTCCTTTGGTAGCGCAGACACTCGTTTGCAAGGGCCCCTGCGGCGCAGCCCTTAAAGGATACGGTAGAGCAACCGCTCGATCCGCACGCGGCTCACCCGCCGCAAGAACTTGCCAACGGCTGCCGGGTAGTCCACCAGCGTCTCCAGTTGCTGATAACGCTCGATGCGCGTGGTGTTGCGGAAAATCTCCGTCAGCTCGGTGCGACGCGGTTCCATCAACTCACTGTGCGGATCATCGATCAGCAAGGCGTTTTCCAGGTCCAGACGGAACGCGCGCGGGTTGAGGTTGTTGCCCGTCAGCAAGGTGTAGCGCTGATCGACCCACATGCCCTTCAAGTGATAGGTGTTGTCGCCTTCGCGCCACAGGTGCAGGTTCAACTGACCGCTGTCGATCATCCGTTGATGACGTTTGGCGAAGCGGCGCAGGCTGATTTCATACAGATAAGGCAGCGCCGCGATCACCTTGAACGGTTCGCTGGGCGGAATGTAGAAATCGTTGGCCGTCTTGTCACCGACGATAATGTCGATTTTCACCCCGCGAGCCAGCGCCCGGTTGATTTCCCGGGTAACCGGCAATGGCAGGTTGAAGTACGGCGTGCAGATGGTCAGTTGCTGCTGAGTGCAGGCAATCAGCTCGAGGATCACCCGGCTCAACGCATTGTTCTTGCCCACCCCCAGCAACGGGCTGACCGACAGGCCGCCAGTGGGGAGCGTACCGGCCGTGGTGTCGTACGCCGCGTGCTTGAGGCGGCTGCGCAGGTCACCGATGTCATTGCGCAGGCTGCGCGTGGTCGGCGGGTTGGGCAGGTCGAGGCGATGCACAGCTTTGGACGCGATCAGCCCATGCTGGATCAAGTGCTGCATGGAATCGGCCAGGGCGCTGTTGCGCAGCACGTGATAGCGGTCAAAACGGTACTTGTCGAACTTGTGCAGGTAGACGTTGTTCAGGCTAGCGCCGCTGTACACCACGCAATCATCGATCACGAAACCCTTGAGGTGCAGCACGCCAAACAGTTCACGGGTTTGCACCGGCACGCCGTAGATCGGCACTTCGCTGTCGCGGTCCCGGGTCTCTTGCTGATACCAGGCCGCATTACCCGGCTGCTTGCCGGCACCGATCAACCCGCGCTGGGCGCGCAACCAGTCAACCACCACCACCACGTCCAGCGTGGGGCGCGCGGTTTTGGCGGCGTGCAAGGCGTCGAGGATTTCCTGGCCTGCTTCATCCTGTTGCAGGTAAAGCGCGACGATGTAGATACGCTGGGTCGCCTGGGCGATTTTCTCCAGCAGGCAACGGCGGAACTCGTCAGCGCTGCCCAGGATGGTGACGGCGTCGGCGGTCAGCGCAAAACTGCGCAGTTTAGGCAGTAGGGAACGTTTGAAAAGCGACGGCATAGGGCTCGCAAATGGGTCTAATCCGAAGAGCGCATGAGCTTACACCATGGAGGCGTTCCGGTCTTCACGCGTTGAGATTCACTGCGCTGATATCTAACGAAAAAACCATCAGCGCAAAAAGCCATTGACCAAGGAGAACGATCATTCTACTGTATGCCACATGAACGAAATCACTAGCAACGACACACGCGACATCATTCTGGATGTCACCGAAAAGTTGATCTACAAAAGTGGCATTGCTGCCACGGGCATGGATCTTCTGGTGAAAACCGCCGGCGTCTCCAGGAAAAGTATCTACCGCTACTTCGCCAACAAGGACGAACTGGTGGTGGCCGCCCTGCAGCGCCGCGACCTGCGCTGGATGAACTGGTTTCGCGCCGAAGTCGGCAAGGCTGACTCATCGGGCGGGCGCCTGCTCAACCTGTTCACGGTACTCAAGCACTGGTTTGCCAGCGAAGGCTTTCGCGGCTGCGCCTTCATCAACACCAGCGGCGAAACCGGCGACCCGCAAGACCCGGTGCGCCTGGTAGCAAAGGAACACAAACAGAAACTGCTCGACTACGTGTGCGAGCTCTGTACCGAACATGGCGTACACGACCCGCAGGCACTGGCCCACCAGTTGCTGATCCTGATCGATGGCGCCATTACCGTTGCTCTTGTCATGGGCGATCACAGTGCCGCCGATAATGCGCAATGCATGGCGCGTCAGTTATTGGACCTGTGACGGTTTAAACAAGAACAACCTGCTGTTTGAACACACACTTTTTCTTGGAGACTTTAAATGTCATCTAATGCCGAAGTTCGTCCGCCACTTCCGCCGTTCACCCGTGAGTCGGCCATTGAAAAAATCCGTCTGGCCGAAGATGGCTGGAACTCCCGCGATGCACAACGGGTGTCGTTGGCGTATACGCTGGACACGAAATGGCGCAACCGTGCCGAATTCGCCAGCAACCGCGAAGAGGCCAAGGGTTTCCTGACCCGCAAATGGGCCAAGGAACTGGACTACCGACTGATCAAGGAACTCTGGGCCTTTACCGACAACCGCATCGCCGTACGCTACGCCTACGAATGGCGCGACGACTCCGGTAACTGGTTCCGTTCCTACGGCAATGAAAACTGGGAGTTCGACGAACATGGGCTGATGTCCAACCGTTACGCCTGCATCAACGACATGCCGATCAAGGAAAGCGACCGCAAGTTCCACTGGCCGCTGGGCCGTCGCCCGGATGAGCACCCGGGCTTGTCTGACCTGGGGTTGTAAACGAAGCGTCGGCAATGGCCCGCGTGGCCATTGCCGACGGTGTGCCTGGTGAGGCGTAGCTCCTCAACGAGGCAAAATGTAGCGCTCGATTGCCTGGGCGGCACCGTCATCGACGTTGCTGCCCGTCACCACATCGGCCTGACGCTTGACCGTCTCGTGCGCCTGCCCCATGGCAATCGACAACCCGGCCCGATGGAACATCGCCGGATCGTTGCCACCATCGCCAAGGGCTGCGGTTTGCGCCAATGGCACCCCCAGAAACCCGGCCAATGTGGCCAACGCCTCGCCCTTGTTTGCCTGCATCGCCGTCACGTCCAGGTAAACCGGTTGTGAGCGTGACACCTGCGCCTGCCCCGGCACCCTGGCTTGCAACTGAGCCTCAAGCTCAATCAGCAACGCTGCGTTCTCGCTGGCTGCAACGATCTTGTCGATTCGATCCAGATACGGCTCGAAGGCGTCGACCACCACCGGTGGATAGCCCAGGCCTTGCTGTTCGCGCGGCACCATCGGACCGTTCGGGTTGCGCAACAGCCAGTCGCCGTGGGCAAACACCCAGACCTCAACTTCCGGCTGCGCTGAAAACAACGCAATGGCACGGATCGCCACGTCTTTGGGCACGTAATGAGCCACCAGCAAGCGGCCGTCAGGGTGAACGAGGGTTCCACCGTTGAAAGCTGCCGTCGGCAGGTCGATACCCAGCGCTTCAATCTGTTGCAGCATGGCTTTGGGCGGGCGACCGGTCGCCAGGCTGAAATAGACCCCTGAATCGCGCAATGCCCGCACAGCTTCGATGGTCCGCTGACTGAGGCTGTGATCAGGCAGTAACAAGGTGCCGTCCATGTCACTGAGCAAAAAACGGATGGGTTGCTGCGTGACGCCACTCATCCGAGGCAATGCCAGACGCGGCCGTCACGGGCCAGTAACTCTTCGCCGGCTGCGGGACCGTCTTCGCCGGCTGGATAACCTTGCACCGACGCATCCTGCTGCCAGGCATCCAGGAACGGCTGCACGGCACGCCAACCGTTTTCGATGTTGTCGGCACGCTGAAACAGGGTTTGATCGCCGGTCAGGCAGTCGTAGATCAGGGTTTCATAGCCCGTCGACGGCTGCATCTCGAAGAAGTCCTTGTAGGCAAATCCCAGTTCAATGTTCGCCATGTCCAGCGCCGGGCCGGGCTTCTTGGCCAGCAAGTCGAACCACATGCCTTCGTTCGGCTGGATCTGGATCCTGAGGTACGTCGGTTGCAGTTGATCGACTTCGGTGTCGCGAAATTGTGCGTAAGGCGCGGGCTTGAAGCAGATGACAATCTCGGTGTCGCGCACGCTCATGCGCTTGCCGGTGCGCAGGTAGAACGGCACACCGACCCAACGCCAGTTGTCGATCATCACCTTGAGCGCCACGTAGGTTTCAGTGTTGCTGTCGGGGGCCACATTGGCTTCTTCGCGGTAACCAGCCAGCGGCTTGCCGTCGATCTCCCCCGCGGTGTACTGACCGCGCACCGAGTTGGCGCGCGCATCTTCGATGGACCAGGGCCTGATGGCCCCGACCACCTTGGCTTTTTCGCCACGCACTGCGTCGGCGCCAAACGCCGCCGGAGGTTCCATGGCCACCATCGCCAGTAACTGGAAGAGGTGGTTAGGCACCATGTCACGCAATGCGCCGGTATGTTCATAAAAGCTGCCACGCGTCTCGACCCCCACGGTTTCCGCCGCAGTGATCTGTACGTGGTCGATGTAATGGTTGTTCCAGAACGCTTCAAACAGGCTGTTGGAGAACCGGCTGACCAGAATGTTCTGCACGGTTTCCTTGCCCAGGTAGTGGTCGATCCGGTAGATCTGTTTTTCCGACATGACCTTGAGTAAACACGCGTTCAAGGCTTCGGCGGTGTGCAGATCAGAGCCGAACGGTTTCTCGATCACCACTCGGCGGAAAGCCTCGGGGGCCTCCTCCAGCAACCCGCCAGCGCCCAGCCGCCGTACCACTTCACTGAAGAAGCGCGGCGCGGTGGCCAGGTAGAACACCGCGTTACCCGTGCCGCTGGCAGCAATTTTTGCTGCCAGCGCCTGATACGTGCTGTCGTCCAGGAAGTCGCCCTGGACGTAGCTGATGCCCTTGGCCAGTTTGGCCCACAAGGTCGGGTCCAGCACCTGGTGGCCGTTGCCGACCTTGCTCGGCGCTTCGGTACGGATGAAGTCTTCGAGTTTCTTGGCGAAGTCTGCATCGCTGATCAGGTTGTGATCGACACCAACGATCCGCAAGCCATCATTGAGCAGACCGTCGCGACTGAGGTTGTACAGCGCCGGCATCAGCAGGCGCTTGACCAGGTCGCCATGGGCGCCGAACAGGAATAACGTGGTCGGCGGCGCAGGTTCTGCCTTGGATTTCTTGCGGATCGAGGTCATTTCTTCGGCGTCTCTACGTGGCCACCAAAGCCGAAGCGCATGGCTGACAGGAGTTTGTCGCCATAGGTGCTTTGCTGGCGCGAGCGGAAACGGGCGAACAACGAGTTGGACAGCACCGGTACCGGTACCGATTGCTCCATGGCCGCTTCGATGGTCCAGCGACCTTCTCCGCTGTCGGCCACGGCGCCGGAGTAACCGTCGAGTTTCGGATCGCTGGCCAATGCGTCGGCGGTCAGGTCCAGCAACCAGGACGAGACCACGCTGCCGCGACGCCAGACTTCAGCGATATCGGCCACGTTCAGGTTGAAACGCTGGTCTTCAGGCAGGTTCTCACTGGCCTTGGTCTTCAGAATGTCGAAGCCTTCGGCAAACGCCTGCATCATTCCGTATTCGATACCGTTGTGAATCATCTTCACGAAGTGCCCCGAGCCTGCCGGGCCTGCGTGAATGTAGCCACGCTCGGCGCGATCGTCGTCGGCAACACGGTCCTTGGTGCGCGGAATATCGCCCAGGCCCGGCGCCAGCGTGTCGAACAACGGATCGAGGCGATTCACCACGTCAGCGTCGCCACCGATCATCATGCAATAGCCACGCTCCAGCCCCCAAACGCCGCCGGAAGTGCCGACGTCGATGTACTGCAAACCTTTTTCCGCGAGGGTTTTGGCCCGGCGGATATCGTCCTTGTAGAAGGTGTTACCGCCATCGATGATCACATCACCTGCTTCCAGTAACTGGCTCAGGGTGTCGATGGTTTCTTCGGTCGGTGCGCCCGCAGGCAGCATGACCCAGACCGCTCGGGGTTTATCGAGTGCCGCGACCAGTGCCGGCAAATCTGCGACGCCAGTGGCGCCCTCTTGGCTCAGGGTGTCAACGAACGCGGTGTTGCGGTCATAGACCACAGTGGTGTGCCCGTTGAGCATCAGGCGCCGCGCAATGTTGCCGCCCATGCGGCCCAGTCCAATGATCCCCAGTTGCATGTGCTGATGCTCCTTACTACAAATAAAGGTATGTCACAGGTTATAGCCCAATGAGACTCACGTGGGTTAGTCCAGAGGGTTGCAACATAGTTTCCGGGCAAAATGCCCAATCACCATGGATAACGTCGCTCGAGCTGTTGAAGGCACAACGACAATCAAAAATAAAAAAGTTCCCTTACCACCTAAAAGAAATCAAAATCGGCGCCGATAGTGATTCAAGCCTTTTAACGAGGCTCAATCACAGTTGATGTACGCCATTTGCGAGGTGAGCAATGGACCCTGTCGTTACCGCACGTCCCCCACAAACCCTGTATGTCACGATCCGTCGTGATGAATTGCGCCAGTTGAAAGACGAGCGCGAACACTTGTTGCGCCAGGTCGCCCAGCTGCGCCTGTTGTTGCAGCAGGCCCAGGTGCCGGAAAACCCGGCTGCGGCACTCAAGGCCGCCGGCCTCTGATCGCACTGAACGCATGGGTTCTGGTGTCACGCACCGCGAACCCTTGACGCACAACATGCCTCAGCCCCCCTCTTCTGCTTCGGCCGGAAATCGTTCCTGTGCTGACGCGGCCTGCTTGCTGTCAGTTAGCTGAACGAAACTCACAAAGTTTTCACACCGTGTTGGCAATACTCCCGCGCTTTATGACTGCTCGTCGACGCGCGAGCAGTCGATCGTTCGTCGGTTTCCTTGAGGATCGCGGCGAACCGTTGACGACGACGGGAGCGCTCAATGACATTGTTCAAACGCAGCAGCAAGCCTGCGACAGGGTTTGACTGGGCTGGCCTCGGCTGGCTGTTTCTGTTCTTCTGGTATTTCTCCGGCATCACCCAACTGCTGATTCTGACCACCGGCACCGCCGGTTTTGCAGGCTTTCGCCAAGCTTTCGTAATGAGCACCCTGTGGCTCGCGCCGATGCTGCTGTTCCCGGCCCGTACCCGGTTACTGAGCGCGCTGATCGGTGTGGTGCTGTGGGCCTGCTCCATGGCAAGCCTGGGTTACTTCTTCATCTACCAGCAAGAATTCTCGCAAAGCGTCATCTTCATCATGTTCGAGTCGAACATCTCTGAAGCCGGCGAATACATGACCCAGTATTTTGCCTGGTGGATTGTACTGGGTTTCATTGCCCACACGCTGATGTCTATTTTCCTCTGGACCCGTGTGCGTCCGGTCTACCTGCCCCGCCTACAGGCCTGGGCCGCTGCGACGGTGATTCTGGTAGCGGTGCTTGGTTACCCCATCGTCAAGCAGATCTCCAAGACCGACACCCTGACCGCCGCCATGGAGAAAATCGAAACCCGCATCGAGCCGGCAGTGCCATGGCAGATGCTGGTCGCGTACCGCCGCTACACCCAGCAACTGGACAATATGCAGGGCATGCTCGCGGATGTCGGCAAGATCGCGCCGTTGAAAAACCTCAAGGACACCATGGCCAATCAGCCCGCGACGCTGGTGCTGGTGATCGGCGAATCAACCAACCGTCAGCGCATGAGCCTGTACGGCTACCCTCGCCAGACCACACCGGAACTGGACAAGCTCAAGGACCAACTGGCGGTCTTCGATAACGTCATCACCCCGCGCCCGTACACCATCGAAGCGTTGCAGCAGGTGCTGACCTTCGCCGACGAGCAGAACCCGGACCTGTACCTCAAGACTCCGTCGCTGGTCAGCGTGATGAAACAGGCCGGGTACAAGACCTACTGGATCACCAACCAGCAGACCATGACCAAGCGCAACACCATGCTCACGACCTTTTCCGAGCAGGCCGACGAGCAGGTGTACCTGAACAACAACCGTAACCAGAACGCCCGCCAGTACGATGGCGACGTGCTGGAGCCGTTCTCCAAGGCCTTGGCCGAAGATGCACCCCGCAAGTTCATCGTTGTGCATTTGTTGGGCACGCACATGAGCTATCAGTACCGCTACCCACCAACCTTCGACAAGTTCCAGGACCGTCAGGGTGTTCCGGCAGGTGTTCGCGATGACCAGGTGCCAACCTACAACAGCTATGACAATGCGGTGCTGTACAACGATTTCGTGGTGTCGAGCCTGATCAAGGATTACGCCAAGACCGATCCGAACGGCTTCCTGCTGTACCTCTCCGACCACGGCGAAGACGTCTTTGACTCGGCTGGCCACGATACGCTGGGCCGTAACGAGGGCAAGCCGACCGCGCCGATGTACACCATTCCGTTCATGGCCTGGGCATCACCGAAGTGGCGCCAGACCCATGACTGGAACTTTGCCGGTGAACTCGACCGTCCTTACAGCAGCTCGCAGTTGGTGCATACCTGGGCGGACATGGCCGGTTTGAGTTTCGATGAGCTCGACCGTAGCAGAAGCCTGGTCAGCGACAGCTTCAAACCGCGCCCGTTGCTGATTGGTAATCCTTATGAGCAGAGCGCCAGGGCGTTGATCGACTTCAGCCTGATCAAACCCAAGCCTGTCACCGCCTCCCCTGCACCGGCCGTGGTGCAGAAGTAACTCGGGCTTGCAGGGAGCCAGGCTTGCCGGCGATGACGTTCTTGAGGACGCTATCGCCGGCAAGCCTGGCACCTGCGAAAGGCATCACCTGAACCCGCTACGGGGTTACCCCCACATAAACACCCCGACAGCGGCCCCCACCAGCACCACCCGCCAGGCCGGCCACTTGCCGACCGTCAATGCCAGCAACGCCAGTATCGCCAGTGCCAGGTCCAGCGGTTTGATGATGGTATGCGTCCACAGTGGCTCGTACAGCGTCGCCAGCAGCAACCCCACCACCGCCGCGTTGACGCCAGCCAGGGCGGCCTGAGCCCCAGCGTTACGGCGCAACGATTGCCAGAACGGCAACACGCCGATCACCAACAGCAACGACGGCAGAAAAATCGCCAGCAAGGCGCTCAGCGCCCCACTCCAACCGCCAATCGAAGCGCCCAGAAACGCTGCAAAGGTGAACAACGGGCCCGGCACGGCTTGCGCGGCGGCATAACCGGCGACAAAGGTGTCGCTGCTGACCTGACCGGAATCGACCACAGCGCTTTGCAGCAAGGGCAACACCACGTGACCGCCGCCAAACACCAGCGCCCCGCAGCGGTAGAACCCATCAATCAATGCCGCCAGCGAGTCAGGCCATCGCTGCGCAATCAGGGGTAAACCCGCCAGCAGCGCAAAAAAGCCGCCCAGCGACAACCAGGCAACAGGACGGCTGACGACGATCGACAGACCGTCACCGTTCGCCTCGACAGTCGGCCCGAGCAACACCCGGCCGATCAGTGCGGCGCCCACCATCACGGCCAATTGACTGACAATACCCGGCCACAGCAGCACCCCCAACGTGGCGATCAGCGCAATGCCGATACGCACCGGCCCCCGACACAGGGCACTGGCCATCCCCCACAGCGCTTGAGCGACCACGGCCACCGCGACGATTTTCAGGCCGTGGATCAGACCGCTCGACAGCGCCCATCCACCGTTGGAGATGCCCAACCCCAGCGCGCCCAGCAAGAGTGCCGATGGCAAAGTGAAACCGGCCCAGGCAGCGAGGGCGCCCAAGTAATGGGCGCGAGACAGCCCCAACGCCATGCCGACCTGACTGCTGGCTGGCCCCGGCAGAAACTGGCACAGGGCAATCAACTCTGCATAAGCGGCTTCGCTCAGCCAGGCCCGGCGCTGCACGAACTCCGTACGGAAATACCCCAGATGGGCCACCGGCCCACCAAACGAGGTCAACCCCAGACGCAGGAAAATCAAAAACACCGTCCAGGCGCTGTCATTCGTACCGCGCTGCGCACTCATCGGCGTTTGCCCATGGATTTACAGTGCCTTGGTCCAGAACAGCATCCGCCCGTGAGCCGGGTCGAACATGCCGGCTGCAAAGCCGAATTTGCTATAGGACGCCTGGGCGACCGGGTTGCCTTCGAGCACTTCCAGGGTGATTTTGCAGCAACCGCGCTGGCGGGCGATGTCTTCAACCTTTTGCAGCATCTTCTGGCTCAGGCCCAAGCCACGAAACCGTGCAACCACCACCACATCATGGACGTTGACCAAAGGGCGGCAGGCAAAGGTCGAAAACCCTTCGAAGCAGTTGACCAACCCCGCCGGTTCACCGCCGACAAACGCCAGAACACTGAACGCGTAGGGACGCTTGGCCAGCTCTGCCGGCAGTTGCTGCAGCACATCGGCGGGCAAGGACTGGCCACCGCCCATAGGGTCCTCGGCGTAATGATTGAGCACCAGGCTGATGGCCTCGGCGTGAACCGGGTTGGTGTAGCTGGCCTGTAATACCAGAATGTCTGCGGATTCCATTTCCATCCTCGATGAGTCGTCGGTTTCCTTTCGGCTGGCGAGCATTCGCCCGCGCGTAAAGGTCGGCAGACAGTAGCGTGCCGCCCCCCGGCGCGACAATAGCGGTTTGCGCGTTGGCCCTGGTGCGTCGGTATGACCGATTGGGCCTCATGGATAAAAAGCAGGAAATTTCCGGTTTTTACGACAGCTAAGTACACGGCTGTGTTTACTGCGCATACCTACGCAATCCACTCATTGCGCAACTCACTGAAATATAAACATTTTAGTTGATTCTCAAGAGTCTTCTGCCGTGTAGGTGTCCTACAGTACGGTTTTATCCATCAACCAAAAGCATTGACTCTGGGTTTCAATCCAGCAATTCTTGTACGCAACACAAACAAAAAACACGAGAATATGCCCACATGACTCACTCCCCTTTCCCTCTTGTCGAGATCAGCGGCAGCCCTTTCGAACGCGGCGTACAACATGGCCAGGCCGTCAGCGAGCGCATCAAAAAAAGCATCGATATCTATTCGGTCCAGTTGTTGAAGATGGGGTACACCTGGGCCGACATTCGCGGCTTCGCCAACGAGTTCGTGCCCAGCATCGAAGCCTTCGAACCTGACTACGCCCAGGAAATGCGCGGCATTGCCCAAGGGGCGGGCTGTGATTTCGAGGCCATCGTGCTGATCAATGCCCGTACCGAAATCATTCAGTTGGGCCGGCGCAAGGCGCGGCTTCCCGACCCGGACGGTTGCACCGGCGCGGTGATCTTGCCGTCGGCCTCGGCCAATAACGAAGTGATTCACGGGCAAAACTGGGACTGGCGCGCCGAATGCGCCGAAAGCGCCATCGTGCTCAAGGTCCGCCGCGAGGACGGCCCTGACGTACTGACGTTTACCGAGGCCGGTGGCCTGGCCCGCAATGGGCTGAACTCCATCGGCACCGCCATCACGGCCAACTATCTGGAGTCCGAGCGCGACTACACCCAAGTCGGTGTGCCGTTGCCGTTCATTCGTCGCAAAGCGCTGGAAGCCAGGCACTTTGCGCTGTCGATCAAAGTGGTGGCGACCACGGCCAAGTCCACCTCCAACAACATGATGCTCAGCCACGCCGGTGGGTACGCCATCAACTTTGAATGCGCCCCGGATGAAGTCTTCCCGATCCAGGCCGAACAGGGGCTGCTGGTGCATGCCAACCACTGGCAGAGCCCGGTGGCCCTTGGCAAGCTGCGCGAAGCCGGGTTGGGCAGCGTGCCGGAAAGCCTCTACCGCGATGTGCGGGTGCGGCAGATTCTCAGCGAAACCCCAGGGCAGTTGACCCTCGATCACCTGAAAAAAGCCTTTTTCGACGACTTCGGCACGCCATGGGCCGTATGCCGGCCTCCGCTGCCCAACATGGCCGGCAACCTTTCGGCCACCGTGGCCATGGTGGTCATGCGCCCAGGCGTAGGACTGATGGAAGTGGCGCCGCTGCCCGCCGTCAATCGGACGTTCACTGCCTACTCATTGCCCATGGAGAGCGATATCAACCGCTACCTCGACTAGCGCGCAACATCCACGCCCTGCGGGGCGGCACGACAAAAACAATGACAATAAACAACCAGCGGTTTGCGACGCCTGCAGGTTTCACCGTCGCCAACCGCCCAGTGGAGCATCACTCCCGTGCAAACCTTTACCCGTATTGCCCTGACCGTAGGGCTCAGCACCCTGGCTTTAGGCACGCTCAGCGCCGAAGCCGCCACTTCATTGCGCGTTGCCCTCAACGCCGACATTCGCAGCACTGACCCCGGCGTCAACCGCGACGAAAACACCGACGCAGTGATCCTGCACGTGGTCGAAGGCCTGGTGGCCTACCGTGAAGACGCCTCCGTCGGGCCGTTGCTGGCAAGCACGGTCCAGGTGTCTGACGACGGCCTGGAATACCGTTTCATCCTGCGCGACGGAGTGAAATTCCATAACGGCGCCACCCTGACCGCCGCCGACGTGCTCTGGACCTGGAAGCGTTACCTGGACCCCGCCACGCAATGGCGCTGCCTGGCAGATTTCGATGGCCGCAGCGTCGCCAAAGTCATCGACATCAGCGCCCCCAACCCGATGACCGTGGTGTTTCGCCTGAACCAGCCCAATGGTTTGTTTCTCGCCCAGATGGCGCGCTCGGACTGCGGCGGCACCGGCATCGTGCACCCCTCGTCCGTCGACGCCAGCGGCAAATGGCAGACACCGATCGGCACCGGCCCGTTCAAGTTCACCGAGTGGAAACCGGGGCAGTACGTCGACCTGCAACGGTTTGCCGATTACAGCGCCCGCCCGGAACCTGCCGCCGACGGCTATACCGGCAATAAACAGGCGTTTATCGATGACCTGCGTTTCATGGTGATTCCGGATGCGGCGTCCGCCAAAGCCGCGCTGCAATCGAAAGGTGTCGATGTACTGCCCGATGTCACGGTCATGGACGCTCGCGAGTTAGGCGCCCTGCCCGGCATCAAGACCTCCAGCAGCTCGAACATGTCCCTCAACGCGCTGCTGTTCCAGACCCGCGACCCGCTGCTCAAGGACGTGCGCATCCGCCGCGCCATCGCGCTGTCCCTGGACAGCGAGCACATGGTTCAGGCCCTCACCGAAGGCACGTCCCACGCCAATAACTCGGTGGTGCCCGACACCAGCCCCTACTACACCGACGTTCAGAAGCAAGGATTCAAAGCCAATATCGAGGAAGCCAGGCGCCTGCTCAAGGAAGCGGGCTACCACGGCCAGCCGTTGAAGATCATCACCAACAAGCGCTACCAGAGCGTGTTCGACATGGCCGTGCTCAGCCAGGCAATGGCCCAGGCCAGTGGCTTGAACATCGACATCGAAACCTTGGAATGGGGCACGCAACTGGAGCGCTACCAAAGCGGCGCCTATCAGATCATGGCGTTCTCTTATTCGGCGCGCTTCGATGCAGCGCTGAACTTCGAGTCGGTCATGGGTGACAAGAACCAGCAACCGCGCAAGGTCTGGGACAACCCCGAAGCCCAGGGCTGGATGCTCGAATCCATGCGTGAGCGCGACCCGGTCAAACGCCAGGCACTGTTCAACCAGTTGCACCACCAACTGCTCGACGATGTGCCGATGGTGGTGATGTACAACGGCAGCACCCTTGGTGCCTTTCAGGACAAGGTTCAGGGCTATCGCTCCTGGCCCATCGCCAAACCGCGCCTGTGGGGCGTGAAACTGGCCGAATAGGAGGTTGATCATGCTGCGATTTATCGCTCAACGCCTGGCATTGTCCGTGCCGACACTGCTACTGATTTCGGTGGTGGTGTTTGCCCTGATCCGTTTCATTCCCGGCGATCCGGCACTGCTGATGCTCGGCGACATGGCCGACCCGCACAGCCTGACCGCTGCCCGCGAATCACTGGGGCTGGACCGTTCCATTGGCGTGCAATTCGGCTACTGGCTGCAATCGGTACTCAGCGGTGACCTGGGTGTTTCAATCACCAGCAAGCAGCCGGTGCTGGAACTGATCCTGGACCGCTTCTCGGTCAGTGCGAGCATCGTGTTAGTTGCGGTGCTCCTCGCGGCGCTGATTGCAGTGCCAGCCGGGCTGCTCGCTGCGTGGAAACAGGACAGCCCGCTGGACCTGGGGCTGGTGACCGGCGCAACCCTGTTGCTGTCGATTCCCAGTTTCTGGCTCGGCTTGCTGTTGCTCTACGCCTTTGGCATCAAGCTCAACTGGTTGCCGGTGGTGGGTTACGTACCGTTCGCGCAGAACCCGGGGTTGGCCGTCAGCTATCTGGTATTGCCGATTGTCACCCTGACCCTGGTGGAACTCGGCGCCATCACCCGCATGGCTCGGGCCAGCACCATCGAAGTGCTGCGCCTGGAATACATCGCCCATGCCCGGGCCAAAGGCTTGTCCGAACGGGCGGTGTTATGGCGACACGCCTTGCCCAACGCCTTTGCACCGACCTGGACCTTGATCGGCCTGATTCTCGGCAACCTGCTGGGGGGCATCGCGGTGCTGGAAACCGTGTTCACCCTCCCCGGCATCGGCCGCCTGATGGTGGATGCGATCTATGCCCGTGATTACCCCGTGCTGCAAGGCTGCCTGCTGTTGATCACCTTTATCTACGTGATGGTCAACCTGCTGGTGGACCTGCTCTACCCACTCTTCGACCCACGGGTGAAGTTATGACCGCCACGATTCCTCCTGCGACCTTGAGTGCCCGTCGGCCGTTGCGCTGGCCACCGGCCAATGCCTTGATTGGCGGCACGCTGCTGGTGATGCTGATCGTCATGGCCCTGACGGGGGTGTTCTGGACGCCGTTCGATCCGCTGCAAATCGATCTGCTGTCACGGCTCAAGGCCCCTTCAGCGCTACACTGGCTGGGCACCGACGAGTTTGGCCGCGACGTCTTCAGCCGCTTGATCATCGGTGCGCGCACCAGTTTGTGGATCAGCCTGCTCACCGTGTGCCTGGCGCTGTTTTTCGGCAGCCTGATCGGCATGCTTGCCGGGTTCCTGCGGGGCTGGACCGACCGCGTGCTGATGATGGTCAACGATGCGTTGCTGGCCTTCCCCGGCATTCTGATGGCGCTGGGGCTGATGACGATCATCGGCGCGAGCCAGTACGGCATTGTGCTGGCCTTGAGCATCGCCTACACGCCGTCGGTGGTGCGGGTAGTGCGCGGCAGCGTGCTGTCCTTGCGTGAACGCGAGTTCATCGAGGCCTCCCGGGTGATCGGCAACTCGGCGCTGTACACGCTGTTCCGGCACATCGCCCCCAACTGCGTCGCCCCGTTGTGTGTGCTGGCCACCAGCATGTTCGGCTGGACCCTGCTGTCGGAAAGTGCCCTGAGCTTCCTCGGGCTGGGCGTTCCGCCGCCCGCCGCAACCTGGGGCAACATGCTTGCCGCCAGCCGTCCCTACATTGCCAATGCTGCCTGGCTCGGCCTGTTCCCGGGGTTGTTCATCGCCCTGGCACTGGTCGCCATCAACCTGTTCGGCGACGCCTTGCGCGACCGCCTCGACCCGCGAATGAGCCGATGACCATGTCCTGTTCAACCCCGCTGCTCCAGGTAGACCATTTACTGATCCGTGCCGGCGCCGATGGCCCGTTGGCGGTCAACGATCTGAGCTTCACCGTGGCCCCCGGCGAAATTGTCGCGCTGGTGGGTGAGTCCGGCAGCGGCAAGACCATGGCTGCCCGGGCGGCCATCGGTTTGTTGCCATTGCCGATGGAGGTCTGCGGCGGCGCCATCCGCTTCGAGGGGCAGGACCTCAATCAGCTCGGCCCCGGCCAACTGCGTAACATCCGGGGCGCACGAATTGGCATGGTGTTCCAGGAACCCATGGTCTCGCTCAACCCGGCCATCCGGATCGGCGAGCAAATGGCCGAAGGCTTGCGCCTGCACACCCACCTCGACAAGGCGCAGATCCGTGAGCGTTGCGTCGACATGCTCACCCGCATCGGGATCGCCGACCCCGAGCGCTGCCTGAGTGCCTACCCCCATGAGTTCTCGGGCGGCATGCGCCAGCGGATCATGCTCGCCTCGGTGATGCTGCTGCGCCCGGCGCTGCTGATCGCCGACGAGCCAACCACCGCCCTCGACTGCCTGGCGCAACTGGACGTCATCGAACTGATGCTGCAACTTACCCGCGAACAAGGCACGGCCATTCTGTTCATCAGCCACGATCTGTCGCTGGTGGCGCGCTACGCCCATAAAGTGGTGGTCATGCGTCACGGCCAGGCCGTTGAGCAAGGCTCGATCAACAGCATCTTGCTGGCCCCGCAGCACACCTACACCCGCCAGTTGCTTGAAGCACTGCCAAAACGTGGCGAACTGGCGGCGTTACCAGCGTCGGAAAAACCCTTGGTGGAAATCACCGGCGTCAGCATCGAACATCCCGGCCACGCTCGGTTCTGGGGCAAACCCGTGCCCAAACGGGCGGTGCACAGCGCCAACCTGTGCATTGCACCGGGTGAAACCCTGGCGCTGGTGGGCGGCAGTGGTTCAGGCAAAACCACCCTGGGGCGTGCCCTGGTGGGGCTGGTGAAACCCTGTGCCGGGGAAATTCGCTTCAAGGGTGTCGACATTCTCAAGGCCGGTCAACGGGACCATCGGCTGCAATGCCAGATGATCTTCCAGGACCCCTATTCGTCCCTAGATCCGCGCATGCGCATCGGCGAAACCCTGGCCGAACCCCTGCGGCACTTGCCGGAACTCAGCGCCCAACAAAAAAGCGAGCGGGTGGCCGCAACGCTGGTGGACATCGGGTTATCAGCCGACTTCATGAACCGCTTCCCTCACCAGCTCTCGGGCGGGCAACGCCAGCGTGTGGCCATCGGTCGAGCGCTGGTGCGCCACCCGCAACTGGTGATCGCCGACGAGCCGATTTCCGCCCTGGACATGACCATCCAAAAACAGATTCTTGAACTCTTCGAGCGCTTGCAGGCGCAGTACGGTTTCGCGTGCCTGTTCATCTCCCATGACCTGGCCGCTGTCGAACGCATCGCCCACCGCGTGGCCGTGATGCATCAGGGCCGCGTGGTGGAAATCGGTAGCCGTGAGGCAATCTTTGATACGCCGCAACACCCTTACACCCGTCAGCTACTGGCCGCCGCGAGCCCGCTGGAGCAACTGGCGGGCGGTGGTTACCGGTTGCGACCCAAGCCCGCAACGTTAACGCCCACACCTTAGTTCCCCCCAGGCCTGACCTTGGCGCCGTCGAAACGGTTCGACGGCGCCCACGGCGCAGCCATGCCAAAAAAACAACAAAAAGCCCTCACAGGAGCCAACACCATGAACACAAAGCTCATCCACCACCTGACGTTGATCGGCAGCACCAGCCTGCTGCCGATGGTCGCCCAGGCAGAATTCATCAAGGACAGCAAAGCCAGCCTCGACTTGAAAAACTACTATTTCAACCGTGATTACCGAGAAGGCGAAGGCCAGTCCAAGCGCGACGAGTGGGCGCAGGGCTTTTTGCTGAACCTGCAATCGGGTTTCACCGAAGGCCCCGTGGGTTTCGGCCTCGATGCCCTTGGCATGCTCGGGGTAAAACTCGATTCGAGCCCAGACCGTTCCGGCAGTGGCTTGCTCTCGCGGGATAAAGAGCCCGAACCGGGCAAACCCAGCCACGCCCGCCGCGCCCATGACAGCTATTCCAAACTCGGCCTGACCGCCAAGGCCCGTTACGCCAAAAGCGAATTGCGCCTGGGCCACTTGCTGCCGGACTTGCCGTTGCTGCAACCCAACACCAGTCGGGTGCTCCCGCAAACATTCGAAGGCGGGCAACTCACCTCCTCCGATATCCAGGGCCTGACCCTGCGCGGCGGGCAAATCGACCGGGTCAAACAACGCGAATCCACTAACTACGAAAAAATGGGCCTTACCAGCCAGAGTGGCGCGTACAAGAGCTCAGCCAAAAGTGATCAGTTCCGCTTTGGCGGCGCGGAGTATCAGTTCACGCCGACCCTGACCGGTAGTTATCACTACGCTCAGCTTGAAGACATCTACCAGCAGCACTTCTTCGGCCTCAAGCACAGCCTGCCGCTGGGCGGCGGGAACCTGAGGACCGACATCCGTTACTTCAGCGCCGATGACGCGGGCACCGGGCTCGCCGGCAAGGTCGACAACCGGGCCTTGAGTACCCGCGTGATGTACGCGATGGCCGGGCACTCCATTGGCGGCGGTTACCAGGAGCAGTTTGGCGAGACGCCGTTCACCTACGTCGACGGCACCAACACCTACCTGTTTACCGAGTATCAGTTGAGCAACTTCTCCCAGGCCAAGGAACGCGCCTGGCATGCCCGGTACGATTTTGATTTCGCCAGCCTCGGGGTTCCGGGCCTGCTGTTTTCAACGCGCTACGCCAAGGGCGATCACGCGCAGGTCCGCAAGTTTATCGGTGAGGGCCGGGAATGGGAACGCGACATTGATCTGGGCTACACCATCCAGAGCGGCCCGTTCAAGGACGTCAGCGCCCGCTGGCGTAACGGGTTGAGCAAAAGCAACTACCAGCGCGACACCAATGAGAACCGGCTGGTCCTGAGTTACACCGTCAAACTCTGGTAAACCCCGCTGCTGGCAACCTTGCTGACGCAGGGCTTGCCCTAATACCAGGCAGTGATGTGAACGCGAGGTTCAAAACAACAAAGATCCAGTGTGGGAGCGGGCTTGCTCGTGAAGCGAACACCGCGTTCTTTCAGGCATTGCCCGTCATCGTTCTTCGCGAGCAAGCTCCCACATTGCATCACCGCTGTTTCAAACAGGTCGTTCACTTCACAAACCCGCATCGTTGTCTCCCGCTCACGGGTTCCACACCTGATCTTCCGTCCATCCCAGCTCAGCAAAGTCCTGCGCCCGTAACCCGGCCTCCCCGGCGCAGAAAAACTCGTCCAGTTGCGGCGGTTCGACCGAGGTGCCGCTGAGCATGGCGTGCACCTGGCCGCGATGATGCAGTTGGTGCTCAAACAGGTGTGACAGTATGCGCAACCGCGTGTCGCGCTGTGGGTTGTCACGGGCAATGGTCACGATGCGGCCCATGTCTGCGTCTTGCAGGTGCTCGCAGTACGCAATCAAACGACAGTCCACCTGCGCCTGCTCAGCCTTGAGGGCGGCGTGGGTTTGAAACGGTTCGTCGGCCTCGAAAAACACGTAGCAATCAGGATGGGAGGCTTCACCACGCAACTCGCGCTCCAGCGCATCCACGTAAAACCAGTCACACGTCAGGATGTGGTTCAGGGTGGCCCTGATCGTCGGAAAAAAACTCACCCTCGGCGCCACGAACTCAGCCGGACTCAACTGCGCGCACGCCTTGGCCAGTCGGTGATTGGCCCAGGCATTCTGGTAGGCCATGGTCAGTAAATGGTGGGACAAGGGCTGGCGCATGGTGATACCTCGTGCAGGGTTCAAGGCTCGGCAAAACGTTGCAGTTGCATCTCTCGCAAACGACTGAGGGTGCGGCGAAACGGGAATTCCAGATAACCCTCGGTGTACAACGCCTCCATCGGCACCTGGGCTTCAAGGTACAGCGGCACTTTACGGTCGTAACACTCGTCGACCAACGCGATAAACCGCCGCACGCTGTCATCGTGTACCGACAACTGCGGCAACTCACGGTCACCGGCCACCACCCGCTCGGCGCTGTCTTCAGTGCCTCGGGCGATACGTCCGGGGCGTTGGTGCGCGCTGAGGTTGGGCACTTCGCTCAACAGAATAGCCGTGAAGCAGTCGCATATCGCCATGAAGTCCATTGCGGCAAAGGGCTGCTCACACAGGTCGGCGTAACGACACCACAGCACCGTGTCGCTGCTCTGCACCGCCACCACCGTGCGGTAACCCACGCTCACGGGCGCATGGCTTACCACTTGGCCTTCGGTCAACTGCCTGAACACCGGCGCCAGCGCACTCGACTGGCCGGGCGTAGACACCCAGTAACGCTGAAACCCGGCGCCGGGATGCAAACGGTGGTCTTCCCCCCCGTCGACCGCCACTACCCGCATATGGTGCTGGATAGCAGCAATGGCTGGCAGGAAGCGGTCACGGTTGAAACCGTCGGCGTAGAGCTGTTCTGGCGGTTGATTGGAGGTGCTGACCACCCCCACGCCGTGTTCGAACATCACCTGAAACAACCGGCCAAGAATGATCGCGTCGCCGATGTCATTGACGAACAACTCGTCGAAACACAGCACCCGCACGTCCTCGCTCAACTCCCGGGCCAGCGCTTGCAATGGGTCCGCAATGCCGCTCAGTTGAAAAGAACGCCGGTGGACCCACCCCATGAAATGGTGAAAGTGCTGTCGCCGGGACGGGACCCGCAGGGTTTGGTGGAACTGGTCCATCAACCAGGTCTTGCCGCGCCCGACCGGCCCCCACAAGTACACACCCATCACCGGCATTCGCCCCTGATGCAAGGCTTCATGGCACTGTTGGAGCGCATGAACGGCATGCTCCTGAGCCGGGTCCGGGACAAAACCCTTTTGCTCAATAGCATGGTGATAGGCGCTGAGGGGCGAGTCGAAGGTCATACCGGCCGTTGATCCAAGCGGAAAAGGCCGGAGTATGCCACGTGTGCCTTACAGCGAAATATCCAGCCGCACGATCTTGCCCTGCTCATTCAGGCGGAACACGTATCGCAAGGCCAGAGGGCTGCCGGGGAAGGTCCCGGAGATCAGGTTGTTGAGCAACACCTTGCCGGTGCGCTGCTGCACGTCGAGCACTTCGACCCGTGGCTGATAGCGCCGAGCGGTGTCTTCCATCCAGTGCGCGATGGCCTGGGTGCCGACCTGATGCGCGCCTTCATCGAAGACGTTGGCATCCTCGGCGAAGAAACTGGCGACCTCCGAGCTGTCGCGAGCGTTGGCGGCGGCAATATAGGCAGCGATGGCCGGGGCCAGTGAAACGGCTGGGTTCGACATGGTGGGGCTCCTTGTTGAGTGTGACTGGAGCCATGCTAGAACAGCGGCGTGTCAGTTCTTGTCAGGAGTGAAGCGCCCGGCTTCATCCAGTTTCATCAACGTGCGCCACGTCCGCAGCAGGTCGCTGCGCCGCCCCGGATAACGCTCGCCTTGCACATTGGCGGCAGCGATCCGGTCGGTACGAAATGTCCGATAAGCGCTGCGTAATTCACACCAGGCGACAATCACCCGAACCTCGTTGAAAAAGCCCAGCGCCAGTGGCCAGATCAGCCGTTGGCTGGGGACCTGGTTTACGTCGGCGTAGTCGATGTGCAGTTTCTCCTGACCGCGAATGGCCAGCCGAAACACGTGCAACGCCACGGCATTCTGCGGATAACCAAAACAGGGCGGCCCCGCGAGCACCGTCGGGTTGCGCAAAGCGTCCTGCGCGGCGGGCGCCAGAACAGCAGCGATCTTGGCCAGCGCATCGGCGGCAGCTTTGCTCAATACCTCGTCGCCACGCTGGTCGACATAGCGCAAGCCCAGCACGATGGCCTCGGTTTCGTCGGCATTGAGCATCAAGGGCGGCAGAAACAACCCGCTGCGCAACACGTAACCCACCCCCGCCTCACCATAAATCGGTGCGCCGAGGGCCGTCAGTTCCGCGATGTCGCGGTACAGCGTGCGTTCGGAGATCTCCAGCTCACTGGCCAGCACCGCCGCCGTCACCGGGCGACTTTTACCGCGCAAGACTTGCAACAAGGTCAACAATCGAGAAGTCCGCGACACGGCAGGCACGCTCCGGGGCAAAGGTCGGCGCAGCTTAGCAGAGCGTGCTGTCAGAAACTGTCAGGAGCAAATGCCGCCAAACGCCTCAGCCTCAAGCTACAGCGCCTGCGCCAGTGATCTGGCGCTTGAACTCGACGGTCCCCGGCGCAACACCGCACTGGCGATTCAGCAAATGATTGTGTTGGCCGAGTTGGCGGTGAATCGCGCACTGGATCACCTTGATCCGCAGGAGTAGTCGGAGTAGCCAGCCCGGCAGGTAGACCGCGTGATCGCTCATTGTCGGATCGCCGCTCGGACCAAGCCACGCTCCTACGGTTTCACACCCTGGAGCGTGGGAACAATCGTCGCCATACGTGGGAATGATCAACGTGATTTACGCCACAACGCGTTGCCCTCGAGGGTTTCGGCTGGCATCCTGCGCGTCCTTTTCTGACCCGGCCCACTGGCAGACCTCTCGTGACCTCATCCCAGACCACTCCCAAGCCGCGTTCCGACCTGATTTATGGCCTGAACGACCGCCCACATTTCACCGCCACGGTCTTCGCCGCACTGCAACACGTGCTGGCCAGTTTTGTCGGCATCATCACCCCCACCCTGATCATGGGCAGCGCCCTGGGCCTGCAAAGTGAAGTCCCGTACCTGATCAGCATGGCGCTGTTCGTGTCGGGCCTGGGGACGTTCGTCCAGGCGCGGCGTTTTGGCCCTATCGGCTCGGGGCTACTGTGCCTGCAAGGCACCAGTTTTTCCTTCATCAGCGTGATCCTCAGCGCCGGTTTCATGGTCAAGGCCCGTGGCGGCGGCACCGACGAGATTCTGTCGACAATTTTTGGCGTGTGCTTCTTTGCCGCGTTCATTGAAGTGGTGCTGAGCCAGTTCATCGGCAAGTTGCGCATGCTGATTACCCCGGTCGTGACGGGCACCATCATCACCTTGATGGGGCTGTCACTGATCAAAGTCGCCATGACCGACATCGCCGGCGGCTTCGGTGCCGTGGACCTGGGCGCCGCCAGCCACCTGGGTCTCGCGGCGCTGGTGCTGGGCACCATCGTGGTGCTCAACCGGGTCGACGTGCCTTTCCTGCGTTTGGGCGCCATCGTCATTGGCTTGACCCTGGGTTACGTGGTGGCCTGGCTGATGGGCGATGTCGACTTCGGCAGCATGCCGGACGTGCCGCTGATGAGCGTGCCAGTGCCATTCAAGTACGGGTTCTCCTTCGATTGGGTGGCGTTTGTCCCGGTGGCAGTGATTTTCCTGGTGTCGCCGCTGGAAGCAGCCGGTGACCTGACCGCCAACTCGATGATTTCCCAGCAACCGGTCAAAGGCCCGGTCTACATCCGCCGAATAAAGTCCGGCCTGTTGGCCGACGGCCTCAACTCGGCCATGGCGGCGGTGTTCAACAGCATGCCGATGGTGACCTTCGCCCAGAACAACGGTGTGATCCAGCTCACCGGCGTGGCCAGCCGTTACGTCGCGTTCTTCATTGCCGGGTTGTTGGTGCTGCTGGGGTTGTTCCCGATGATTGGCGCGGTTCTGCAACTGATGCCCAAACCGGTGCTCGGCGGCGCCGAACTGGTGATGTTCGGCACGGTGGCCGTGGCCGGGGTCAAGATCCTCGCCGAAGCCGGCCTGCACCGTCGCAACATGCTGATCGTGGCGATTTCCCTGGGCATGGGCCTGGGCGTTGCAGCCGTGCCCGAAGTGCTGCGCGAATTGCCCAAGGCGTTGCACAACATCTTCGAATCGCCGATTACCGTCGGCGCGTTCTGCGCAATCTTGCTGAACATCTTCCTGCCTGAAGAGTTCATTGCGCTGGAAGAGGACGATTTCGACCCGGAAGCCTCGATCCTCAAGGTCATGGAAAACCCGGACGTTGAGCCACTGAAGACCGACGCCAGCGCGCCGTTGGCCCGCTAAACGCACTCAAGGGCCGAGCCGTTGGTGGTTCGGCCCTTGTTTTAAACGCATCAGGCACCTCGTTTTATCCCTTTCCTCCTGTAATCGGCTCCCAGCCGCTGCACGCGCCACGGCCTCAGGCCAAGCCTTTTCTCGACCCACAGCTCAACGTCCTGCACGCCGTTTTCTACGTCCGATCATTCCTGTGATGCCGCTTTCTGGGCGCTCAGCCAACTGCTCACTTTTTTTTACAATTAATAGCATTTTGGCCTAACTGCGCTAACGTCAGATTACGCAAAAGCTACTTGGGTCCAGCGTAGGCGGTCTCGTACCGGGAAAGCCTGATGGATGACAGACACGAAGGAAGGCCCGGCATGAGTAGTCGTTTTACCTTGACCTTGGTGGGGCTGCTTCCCCGCCGCTCGGTGATGAGCACTTCAACCTCAAATACAGGGCGTTTTTTAACCAGGCGCCAGCCCACCCTGGCACCTGACAGGCAGAGCCTCAAGCTGTGAGCATGTGAAATTGAGGTAACCGGAGTACCCGGCAAACACCCCCGATCAAACAAGGAAGCAGTGAATGAACAATGATTACGTGCAAGTGCTCAAGCGAGTAGCGTGGACTTTGATTTTCACTGGATTACCCGCAAGCATGACCCTGGCAGCGTCCGGCAACTGTTCAAACCTGGCCCCCCCTGCCCGCCGTGGTCGAGGTGGGTGAAGGCATGCAGACGGTGATGCATTCGGAGGTGGCCATCACTCGATTGGCCGTGGGCGATCCGAAAGTTGCCGACGTGCACCTTAATGGCAACGATGCGTACCTGCTGACGGGCATTGCACCCGGCGCGACCAGCCTGATGGTCTGGACAGCCTGTTCCGGCGCACCTCGCCAGAGCATGGTGTTTGTTCAGGGCAAAGGGGCCGGCTCGCTGGTGAGTGAGGCATTTCCGCCCTCGGAAGACCCCTTGCTGCCCAGTCAGGTACAGACCGATATTCGGTTTGTCGAAGTCAGCCGTACCAAGTTGAAAGAGGCCAGCACGTCGATCTTCGGCAAAGGCGGGAGTTTTCTGTTCGGTTCACCCGGTACCGTCCCGCTGGTGACCGTGTCGCCCGGCAATCTCGGCAGCACGGCGACCCGTATCCCGCTGGATAATGGCAGTTTCAATATCGGTATCGGCGGCGGGAAAGTGCTGGGGCTGATCAACGCACTGGAAGGCAGCGGCTTTGCCTACACCCTGGCGCGGCCGAGCCTGGTGGCGTTGAGTGGGCAAAGCGCAAGTTTCCTTGCCGGTGGTGAAGTACCGATCCCGGTGCCGAGCAGTGGCAGCGACAATATCTCCATTGAATACAAAGAGTTCGGGATTCGCCTGACCCTGACGCCTACCGTCATCGGACGCGACCGCATTTCCTTGAAGGTGGCGCCGGAGGTCAGTGAGCTCGACTACACCAATGCCGTAAGAATCGCGGGCATTAACGTTCCAGCGCTGACGGTGCGTCGCACTGACACCAGCATTTCCCTGGCCGACGGCGAGAGCTTCGTGATCAGCGGCCTGATCAGTTCGAGCAACACCTCATCGGTGAGCAAGTTTCCGGGGCTGGGCGACATCCCGATTCTGGGGGCCTTCTTTCGTGACTCCACCATCAGCCGTGAGGAAAAAGAGCTGCTGATGATCGTGACCCCACACTTGGTGCAACCGCTGGCGGTCAATGCCCGACTGCCGACATTGCCGGGCGAAAAACTGCGTAATTACGACCCGAACTGGTTCCGTATGTATTTCCTGGAAGACGGTAACTTCGACCGGCGCAGTGGGTTGTCGCAATGAGATCGGGTTCTTTGGGGGAGCACAGAATGAAAGTAATCATGGCGGCATTGGGACTGGTGATGCTCAGCGGCTGCGCCACGGACGGTGGCGGGACATGGTCGAAGCTGTCAAGCCCGGCCGCTTGCGCCAAGCTGGGCTCCGATCAGGAACTGTCGTTGAGCATGGCCGATGACATGATCAGTGATGGCAAGTTGCACGCGGGCCTGGCCAACCTGCAAAGCCTGCCGGATGACCTCGCCGCCGTGCGCCTGCGCAAGGCCAAGATCTACCGCATGCTTGGGCAAAACGAGGCCGAGCCGTTGTATCGCAGTTTGCTGGGCACCTGCCTTGCCGCTGAAGGGGAACACGGCCTGGGCCAATTGGCGGCCGCGCACAAAGACACCGATCAGGCCCTGAAGCATTTGCAGCGGGCCGCTCAGATGGCCCCCACCGACGAGAAGATTCGCAACGACCTGGGTGTGGTTTACCTCAAGCAGTTGAAGCTCAAAGAGGCGCGTTTTGAGTTCATCACCGCCATGGAGTTGAAGCAGTCCGATCAGTTGGCGGCCCTCAACCTGGTGACCTTGCTGATTTATCAGGGCAACTGGAAACAAGCCTCGGAATTGGTCAGTCGCGTGGGCTTGAGCCCCGAGCAAGTGACCGAAGCCCAGATACGCGCCGAGAAACTCAAGAGCCCGGCGAAGGCCGAAGCGGCACCCAGTGATCGGGTGGCGACAGCTCTCGATCCGTCGAAACCCCGTGTCAATCCGCCAACAACGCAGAGGTAGTGATGAAACAGACTATGCTCAGCTGCCTGGGACTGTTGCTTCTTCCACTCGCAGCCCAGGCCATCGAACCCGGCCCCTCATCGCCACAACAGCAGGAAACCGAAACCTGGTTAGTGTTGCAGTCTCGCGGCCAGGCCGCCTCGCCCATCCCCCAAGCCGCGGCGGCCAGTGAGCGGGACCTGAGCCTGCAACGCTGGCTGGAAAGCTATAAACATGCCATCCCCGAATACTTCAAGGAGTACTCCGGCGGACAGAAGAAGTAACTCATAGCGGTGCAACGGCCTCAGCCCCAGCGGGTTTACTCGCTGGGGCTGAGGCCGTTACGTGGGTGAAGGTTGCCCGTCTTCGTGTTTACAGCTTCCCGAAGACCTTGAACACGCCAATGATTGCCGGCCCAATGGCCACCAGGAAGAAGCTTGGCCACAGGCAGAAAATGAGTGGGAACACCAGTTTGGTGCCGATTTTCGCCGCTTTTTCTTCTGCCAACTGTGTGCGTCGGTCGCGAAACTCCTCGGCATAGATACGCAACGTGGTACCGACACTCGTACCGAAGCGGATGCTCTGTGCCAGCAAACTGACCAGCCCGCGAATGTCTTCCAGGCCGGTGCGTTCAGCCAGGTGCTTGAGCGCCTCGGTACTGGGAATCCCCGCACGGACTTCGGAGTTGACCAGCGCCAGTTCCAGGGCCAGGTCGGGTTGGCTGACCGCCATTTCCTCGGACACCCGCTCGATCGCCTGGGGCAATGCCAGGCCCGACTCCACGCACACCACCATCAGGTCCAGGGCATCCGGGAAGGCGATGAGCAATCGCGTCATCCGTGCCTGTTTGCGGGCGTTGACATAAATGGCTGGTGCCAGCCAACCCACACCCAGCGCCAGTACCAGCACGCCAATGCCGAGGAACAGCGACAGCTTCGGAATCAGCGGCAGTGCCAGCACCGCAAGCCCCAACATGACCACTGGCGCCAACAGGCGAATCGCCCAGTACATCTGCACCGCTGCGTGCGAACGATAGCCGGCATGTGTCAGCAGTGTTCGGGTCGCCGAGGCCTGGCCCTGCTCGGCAGAGGAAAAGCGCTGGCCGACCTGCTCCAGCATCAGTTGCAGATTGCTGGGGGTGCTCTGCCCGTAGCTCTCCCCGCCATGACCGCGTTTAATCAGCAAAAGACGCCGCTGTACCGGGTCCTGTAGCCCCTGCACAAGCAATACCAGCGTTGCCACTGCGAGCACCACGCTCAAGCCGATGGCCCCCGCGAACAACAAGCGCGCCAGTTGCTCGTCGCCCACCACACGATTGATCAGACTCAGCAGATAGTTCATGACCCCCTCCTTGACACCGGGTGGTGTTCAAACCTGAATCCGGATGATTTTGCGGATCCAGAAAATCCCGATCAGCATGGCCACAAAGGCCCCGATCACCATTTTTTGGCCCAGGGGCTCGTTGAACAGCATGGGCAGGTAAGTCGGGCTCGACAGCACAATGGCCGCCGCCAATACAAAAGGCACGGAGACCAGTATCCAGCCCGACATACGCCCTTCGGCCGACAGCGTCTTGACCTTGCGATGAAAACGAAAGCGCCCACGAATCAGGCTGCTCAAGCGCTCCAGCACCTCCGTCAGGTTGCCGCCCGTTTCGCGGTGAATCAGCACCGTCGTCACCAGCATCATCACCGTCATGCTGGGCATGCGCTCCAGCAACCCCAGCATGGCCCGACGCACGTCATTGCCGTAGTTGATATCCGCAAACGTCAGGCCAAATTCATGGGCGACCGGCCCCTTATGCTCTTCGGCCACCAGTTGCAGTGTTTCATTGAACGGATGGCCGGCACGCAAGGCCCGGCACACGGCATCCAGTGCATCGGGCAGGCCTTCCTCGAACTGGGCAAAGCGTTTGCCACGGTCACGGGATATTTTGAGCACCGGCAACCAGAACATCGCCATGGCCACCGGGGCAGCCACCCACCAGCGTTGGGTAACCAGCCAAAGTACGGCCCCGAATCCCGTCGCCAAAACCAGCCCAAGCAACAACACCCGATAGGCGCGGTAGTCATGCCCGGCTTGCTCGATCATCTGCGCCAGGGCCTCCATCGCCGGCAACTGCTCCAGACGGGCTTCCAGCGGTGACAAACGGCGCAGGTACTTCTGACGCAGCACCGACTGCATGTTCGGCAGGTTACTGGCTCGCTCCAGCAGGTTCAGGCGCCCGCGGATGCGCTTGCGCACCTTGTTGGCCTCCCCGAACACCGGCACCGCCAACCCCTGACTAAGGAGAAACATGGCGGTGAACACCATGCCGAGGAACGCCAGGATAAATTCACTGGGAATCTGAGTCATGACTATCCCTCCATCCAGTCTGGTCGAAACAGGCTCAGCGGCAGCTCGATACCGCGCCTGGCGAGCACATCGCGAAAGGCCGGCACCATGCCAGTAGGACGAAACTCGCCGAGGACTTCACCGTGTTCACCGATGCCGCTGCGTACAAACGCGAAAATCTCGGTCATGGTGATGATTTCGCCCTCCATGCCATTGATCTCCTGCACGCTGACCAGCCGCCGCGTGCCATCCTCCTGACGCTCCAGCTGGATGACCACGCTGAGGGCCGAGGCTATCTGCTGGCGCATGGCCTTGATCGGAAACGTCGCACCGGTCATCGACACCATGTTCTCGATCCTGCCCAACGCATCGCGTGCGGTGTTGGCGTGGATGGTGGTGAGCGAGCCGTCGTGCCCGGTGTTCATCGCCGTCAACATGTCCAGCGCTTCGGCGCCCCGCACTTCACCGATCACAATGCGGTCAGGCCGCATACGCAGGCTGTTGCGCACCAATTCGCGCTGGCTCACCTCGCCCCGGCCTTCGATATTCGAGGGCCGGGTTTCAAGGCGTACCACATGGGGCTGTTGCAACTGCAACTCGGCCGAGTCTTCGATGGTGACGATTCGCTCGTTATGCGGGATGAAACTGGACAGCACGTTGAGCATGGTGGTTTTGCCACTGCCGGTACCGCCCGAGATCAGGACATTCATTCGCCCACGCACGATTGCCTTGAGCATCAGGGCAATTGCCGGTGTCAGGGTGCCCATTTTCACCAGGCTCTCGGTGTTGAGCAGGTCCACGGCAAAACGACGGATCGACATGCTCGGCCCGTCGATGGCCAGGGGCGGGATGATGGCATTGACCCGGGAACCATCCTTCAGGCGGGCGTCCACCAGCGGTGATGATTCATCGATGCGTCGGCCCAGGCTGGAAACGATACGGTCAATGATGTTCAGCAGGTGGTGGTCGTCGCGAAAACGCACATCGGTTTTTTGCAGCTTGCCAAAACGCTCGACATAGACCGAGGCGAATCCGTTGACCAGGATGTCGGACACACTGTGGTCGGCCAGCAGCGGTTCCAGGGGACCAAGGCCAAGCACTTCGTCAGTGATCTGCTTGATGATCAGTTGACGGCTGGCGGCACTGACGGGCGCCGAATGCTCGTCGAGCAGGCGCTGGCAGATGTCACGAATCTGCCGCCCCGCTTCTGCGGGTTCCAGGGAATCGAGCAGTGACAGGTCCATGACCTTGAGCAGTTGTTGGTAGATCTTCTCCCGCCACTCGGTCTCCACCTGATTGAGTTTGGTCCGGGTCTCGTAGAGCACGTCCGGTATGGCGGCTTCCCAGGCCATGAGTACGCTGACGCAGTTTTCACTGTCAGTCTGTGCACCCTGCCCGTCTGCCGGAACACTTTTGCCGGACTGCTGACGCAGGCGATTACGAAAGTCGCTGAGCATGGCCTTACCCTCCGAACAAACGGCTAAAGGTACGTTTAAACAGGCCCCGCTCGCTGGCCACGACCCCGATCAGGTTCTGGCTCAACTCACGCAGGGCGAAGGTCACGCCTGCACGTGGTGCATGGAGTTCCAGTGGCACCCCGGTGTTCTGGCTTTCACTGACCACCGAATAGTCGTTGGGGAGCTTATGCACGTCGGTGCAACGCAGGGCTTCGGTAATGTCCTTGAGGCTGACCGGCGAATTTTTGTTGTAGCGATTGACCACCACCTGCAAGCGAGTGCCCTGCACGCTGAGGTCATCGCGCAGGATACGCGTCAGGCGGGTGCCATCCTTCAGGTGGCTGAGGCTTTGCTGCACCACGATGTAGATCCGGTCCGCCTGCTCCAGCGTGACGCCCGTGAGGTGGTCGATCTGTCGCGGCAAATCCACCACCACCCAGTCATAGGTGCTGCGGGCCAGGCGTAACAGGTTTTCCAGTTGCTCCAGGCGAATGTCCTGCGACAGGCATAGCTCACCGGTGCGTCCGCCCAGGACATGCAGGGTCGGGCTGAAGTGGCTGCAAAAACCGCGCAAAGCAATGCTGTCCAGCTCGTCGACCTGTTGCAGCACTTCCATATGGCTGTGTGTCGGTAGCACATCCAGGCAGTGGGCCACGCTGCCAAATTGCAGGTCCAGGTCCAGCAACAGGGTTCTGCCGCCTCGGGCGCTGAGCTGATGCGCCAGGTTGCAGGCCAGCATTGTGGCACCGGAACCGCCCTTGGCATTCATCACGGCGATCAGCTTGCCCCCTGTGCCCTGCTCGGCATGGGCCTCCATTATCATTCGGCTGAGTGCGGCCTGTAATTCGTCGGCCGACACGGGCTCTGGCAGAAAATCGCGAGCACCGGCCTGCATCGCCAACCGCATGCCCTCGCGCTCATCCAGGGGGCCGCACACCAACAGGGGCGGACGCTCTTTCAACGGATGCAGCAACAGGGCCGCCAGTTCCTCGCGCCACAAGTGGCTGACGCGCAATAACAGGAAATCAGGCATCTGCTCCAGCCCATACAACGGGTCGGTGTGACCGTTGCTCACCAGGCGCGTGCTGACGTGCAGGCTGGGCAGGCATTGGCTCAACGCTTTCAGGTGGTTCAAGGCTGTCACGTCACGCCCACTGATCAACAGGCGCATGCCTGGTTTCTCAGTCACGCTGGTGACGGGAGCTTCTCGGGTATTCAGCATGGCGTAATCTCCGGGGTGACGCCCACCTCGGGTTGCCGACCGAGGCTTTCACGCGGCACGGTCGACCTGTACACCGGCAGGGTGAACACCCCGCCGAACCCGGGGATCAGCAGATTGAACGTGAAGTTTGTCACCTGTAACTGGATGTACCGGATGGCACGAAACCCGCTGGCACTGGTGAGGTCGTTGGGGGTGGCGACCACCGCACCGTTCGCGTCCAGGTAGATCAGGTTCAGGTTGGCCGTGCTCAGGTTGCCAATCAGACTGCTCGTACCACTGTTATTGGCCGCGTTGAAAATGGCACGCCGCAAAATGATCGGGTCACGGATATCGCACACCGCCGCCAGGCGAGCGCCACGACGAACGCTTTCATTCAGCGCGTTGACGGTGAAATACAACCGGCCCATTTCCAGTACGCCGAACAGCAACGTGAACAACACCAGGCTGGTGATGGCGAACTCGACGACATACAGCCCGCGCATACGCTTGATATTCATCATAAGGCCCTCATCACGACGGTAGAGGTCAACGCCAGGCCCAGCGGCACGCTCTGGCCATAGAAAGCCGGTAATGCGCTACCGATCACCGGCACAAAGGTGTAGGTAATGCTGACCTGGACGTGGTCAGTGCCCACTGCCGCCACCGAGACATTGCCAGTGGTCAGCCCTGGCACGACGGCCGGGTAGCCATTGGGGTTGGCAGGAATGCCGTACACCGCGACGTTCTTGGTCTGGGACTGGAGCGTGGCACTCAGGTCGACCTTGCCCAGGGTGGCGTTCCAGGCCTGGCCGGCCACAAAACGTCCGGCATCACGGCTGGCCTGCATCAGGCTGTTGTATTGAAACAACATGCGGCCGAACTCACCGAACGTGAACAGCAGTAACAACAGCAGCGGCAGAGTGATCACCAGCTCCACCATCGCCAATCCACGCTGGGTCTGCGGCGGCTTGAATCCACGGTGTCCCATAAGGCCTCCTAAGAATCGGTACTTGGTGTCTGGCTGTTGTCGATGTAGGTCTTGTACAACTGAATGATCTGCGGGCCTGCGTCGTTGACGGGATGGGGGCCGGGCACGTTGTCGCCTTCGCATGCTTTGACGAACTGGCCGAATATCTGCGCCGAGTTGCCCTGCTGAGACTCCGGTTGCAACACGAAATAGCAGCCGAACCCCAGCACCGGAATCGAGGACGTCCCATCGTTCTTGCCAGAGCAATCACCGATCACCACTTTCAAAATCCGCCGCTCGAACGCGCCACCGGCCTGACAGCCGCTGCCCGAACCCGCCACGCAGGCGGCAGAGGCCTGTACCCAGTCGTTGTAGTCATACAGGGCGCCACTGGACGTGGACAGGTTGCCATTGGTGGAAGTGACGGCCAGATTGTTGTACTGGATCTGTGCCGGTGAACCGGTGTATGTCAGCGACTTGGAGTTGACCGTAACCACCAGGTCCGGCGGATAGTCCGCAGCGCTTAGGCCACCTGAATACTGGTTAAAGCGCGTATTGAGGCCTTGAGCGGAAGGCCCCACGGTGTTGCCCGGTTTGGTCTGGACGTTGGCGCCGACGCTGTTGCACTGACTGATCCCGCCTGCCAGGCCCTGCTTCACGGCGTTGCCACCGGCACCGAAGTCAAGCAGTTGAAAATTGCCGGGGCCAATTGCCGAACTATTGCCCGCAGCGGTTTTCAACACTTGCAAATCACCGAACTTGAACCCCCAGAACATCCCGCTGGCGGGGTTGTTCTTGGTCGGGTCTCCACACACCATCAGCGGCGTGAGGTCACACGGGCTGGTAGGGCTTGGCCCAGCGGTGGCCACCGCCGCCACAGCCTTGGTCGGAGCGACACCGTTGCCGATTGCCTTCAACATGCCCCAGAAAAAACCGGTCAGGGGGTAATTGGGTACCGACACCCGTACATAGGTCGCATTGGCCGGCCCCGGAAAGGAAAAAGGCCCATAGACACTGGAGGACAGCTCCACCGTGGCGAAACTGGCGATGTTATTGCCAATAGCGGTGGCCAGTTCCTGGTTGCCCGAGGCATTGGCATTGCGGGTCAGCGTGTCCCGCGCAGCGGTTTGCGTCAGGCTGGCGGCACCGGTCGCACCGGATACTTCGCTGAGCGTCTTGGCCCCGCTCAGTGCCGCGGCATCCACAGCATTTTGCAGGCGAGCCTTGTTCACCAGCATATGGCCACCGTCTAGCGCCAGAGCCCCCATCAGCAGGATGGCGGCCAGGGCAATCACGACCAGCACGAGAATCGTGCCGCGCTGATGGTTTGGAAATGCACTGAGCGGCTGTTGGATACGCGGTCTCATCATCAAGCCCTCTTGTTCTGCCGACCTTGATCGGCAGGGTGGCGTCGCCCACCCACGCCAAACGACAATACCTGGCGGGCGGAGCCTTCAACGGTTGCGCCTGGCGGCTACAACTCGGTTCTCACGACATTGACTTCGATCCCGCGGATCACCGTGATGCCACTGTCAGAACTGCCCTTGCGCCGTACGATGGGTTTGACCACGGGTGGCGGTGGCGCGGCCTCAACCATCGCCACCGGCTCAGCAACGGCGGGTAGCTTCTGGTTGTCCAGTGGATTGCGCAGGGCCAGTTGCAACTTCCCGTCGGTCATGCCCTTGACCAGGGCTTCTGCCTGAGCGGGCGTCATCTCCAGGGTGACCGCACGTACGACCACCGGCTGGGTCTTGTCGGTACTGGCGGTCTGGTCCACTGCCAATACCCGCAAGTCCTCCAGAATGGTCCTGGACTCGGCGTTTCCGTCGTTGCCTGTCTGTTTGGTCGCCAGGACATCGACCCGATTACCCGGCAAGAGGAACCCGCCCACCCCCACCACATCATCCACACGTACCGAAATGGCACGTTTGTTGGGCTCGATCAGCGAAGCCAGCGTGCTCCCGCCCAAGTGCTCGGCCAGACGCGCACCGCGCACGATGTCGCCGCGCAGCATGGAGAACGTGGCGATCTTGCCCACGACCTTGTCGGTGGCATCAAAGGCATCGTCTGGCACCGTGTCCTTGGGCATACGCACCAACGTCACCTGCTGCGCCTCGACCATCTGCCCGAACGATATTTCCACGGTGGCCACCACCACATTCTGCTGATTGTCGTCGGGGCTGGCGTTAAGCCGGGCACTGAGCCAGGTGTTGGCCATCCATGCCGCCCCCAGGCCCAGAATCACGGACAAGGCAATCAAGGTGAAAGTACGTGAACTCATGTCGATATCTCCTTATCTATCCAAGAAAGTCGAGCTGTACGAAATAGTTGTGCCACGCCCACTCCAGTTCCTGCGGCGACAGTGGTCCGCAGCCGCCCAGGTAACGCTGACGGTCGAGGGCCATGTTCAACAGGTCCCGGGGGTGGCAAGGCACCAGCGGCATGTTTTCAACGCCGTAGAGTTCCTGCAGCGCGTACTTCAGCAGTTGCGGGTCGTAAGCAATGCCCAGTCGCTCGGTTTCCTGGCACCAGATGCGTTCGTACTCATCGGGTTTCAGGTAACCGAATTGCAGCTTGTAGCCAATCCGCCGCAAAAACGCTTCGTCGGCCAGTTCCAGCGGATTGAGGTTGGTGGAGAACACCAGGATCAGGTCGAACGGCAGTTCGCAGTGCCGCCCACCCCCGAGATTCAGGAAGTCGCGTTTCTCCTCCATCGGCACGATCCAGCGGTTGAGCAACTCGGCTGGCGCCATGCGCTGACGGCCCATGTCGTCGATGACGAACAGGCCATTGCTGGCCTTGAGCTGCAACGGGGCCTGGTACTGACGCGTGAAAGGGTCATAGCGGACATCCAGCTGTTCCATGCTCAATTCGCCGCCCGTGATGATGATCGGGCGTTCACAGCGCAGTAGCCGGCGATCAATCCCCTCGTTAAGCAGCAGATTGTTCTGCAGCTCATCGTCGTCATCCAGGCGCCGGTGTACCTGAGGATCGAAAATCTCGATCACCGCCTCGTTGATCGCGATGGCATGGGGTATCCAGATGGCTTCGTCAAACAAGCGAATCAGCCGGCTGCTGACATACGTTTTGCCAGTGCCCGCCGGCCCGTAAATCATGATGGCGCGGCCGGAATTCAGTGCCACGCCCAGTTGATCGAGCATGCTTTGCGCGAGCACCATCCCACCAAAGGCGTGCTGCATGTCCTGTGCGCTGATACGACCATGGTGAATGGTCTGCACTTTGAGCAGGGAGCGATAGGTGCTGACCGGGAAAGGCGCCGCGCCGATATACCCGCTACGCGCCAACGCATCACGGGCGGCGCTGCGACCGCGTTCAGTCAGCCCGTAGCGCAATGCCTGACCACCGGTTTGACCGAGTACTTCGACACGACCGTCCTTGCGCAGGAAGGTCAGTACTTCTTCCAGTACCGCGCCCGTCAGCGCTAAGCGCTCCACCAGCCGCGACATGTCCAGCACACCCGCATCGTGCAGATGCTTGCAGACCAGATCACCGAGAAAGTTGTCCGCCAACCCGGTTTCACGGATGGTGCGTGGCTGTGGAGCCAACCGCTGCACAACTTCGCGCTCATTGTGAGTAACGCTGCTGTTGCTGATGGCATACATAGAGTGTTCTCCTGGACTTACTGGCCGAAGGGCAGCCAGAAGACGCTGGTCAAAGTGCCGAGCAGGACCGCGACTGAATAGGGAAAAGGCTTGCCTGCCACTTCATCGACCGCTGGCGAAAAATAGGCCCTGGCTCTCAACATCAACCAGTAACGCCCCACGGTCTGCTGTACCTGACCACGCACAAACACAATCAATATTCCGCACAGACCGCCGGCTATCAGGCTGAACAGTGCAGCCCAGAGCGCGTCGCGCGGAGTGAGAAAGGTGCCGACCATGGCCATTAGCTTGACATCGCCGGCAGCCATTCCCCCAAGCGCGTACATCGGGAGAAAAACGGCAAAACCGATCAACATGCCCAGCGCTCCATAACCCAACCCGAGGACACCCGAGGTGTAGACCTGACCGGCCAACCCCAGTCCCAGGCCCGACAAGACCAAGAGGTTGGGAATGCGGTGATGGCGAAGATCGCTCACCACCGCAATACCCAGCAGTCCCAGCAACGATGCAATAGCAACTGACTGCTCCATGCTCATGACTGCAACCCTCTGTGGACGCTGTGGTGCTAGCAAGTGGTGCCTTTGACTGCACAGCCCAGACTGGTAATGGCTGTTTTTACGTTAGTGCCCAAAGTGATAAATGCTGCGACAGCGCCCAGCGTTATCAACCCACCCGCCACCGCATACTCCACAATGGTCAGGCCATCTTCGTCTTTGATGAATTTCACTACAGAAGTCTTGATCGATTGCAGATTCATTTTGCTCACCTCATTCAGTATTTTGTTTTTAGAACAGCGCTTCTCGCACTGCCTGGGTGAACATTAGTCAGAAGTGCAACGCAGGGGTTAGGAGTTTTTTGCTGATCGTTAGGACTTTATTGCTGTATTACCCACGAAACAAAAATACTAATCGTGCGACCTGAAACAACAACGAAAGAGTTCAATGACGAACAACTTGCAAACAACGTTGCAACTGATTCGCATGCGATGCCCGGTCGGGCTCTACCTCCTGCAACGACGCGAAACAGCGCCATCGCGCCGAGAGCGAGACCGTGTGCAATGGTCTAAGCAAGGGTTTTCTTATCAGGATTTGATCTTCGCGCGCGCGACGCAGCGACAATACTGGTCAACGAGGAAGAAACATCAGGAGCGCAGCCAGGACAATGAGGTCCGACTCGCCAGGAGACCGGACTGTTGGAGTGTTCATCGCGTCATGCGTTTAGCCTGCGGCGGCGGGCTGAGAAGACTCCACCTTGTCCGAACGGGATCATGGTTAAAGAACCAGGCAGAGTCTATATGAAACTTTTTTATCCTCACGACACTCCCCTCAGCCTGATGGGAGGTGTTCGTCACCGCCATGCCCCAGAGGGTAGCCAGCGGCTAGAACACGAAACGGGGCCTACAACGCACGGTGCGGTGCTAACACGCGGTGCCTTTGACGGCACAACCCAAACTGGTAATGGCGGTACTCACGTTACCGCCAAGTGTCACGAAAGCCGCCACGGCGCCGAGTGTTATCAAGCCACCCGCTACTGCATATTCCACAATGGTCAGGCCCTCTTCGTCCTTGATGAATTCCAGCACCGAAGTCTTGATCGATTGCAGATTCATTTTACTCACCTCATTTAAGTGTTATTTGCCGAGACGGGGACTTAGTGTGCCGCCTGATTGAATCCTAGTCAGGAGAAACAACGAGGGTTAGGAGTTTCTTGTCGATAACTAGGACTTTTTTGCGGTGAGGCCTGAACAGTAAAAAGCCGTAGCGTTGACATGGGTAACCGTACCGTAAATGCACTATCAGGAATCATTTACAAACAAGACTGAAACCAACCACAAGGACCGTAGTGGATGAAAGGCATCACCAGAGCAGGTTCGCAGCAGCTCTCAGGGTTTGATCCTTCGGGCTATGACCTGACGACGACACTGCCAGGCGAGGTCAAGAACGCGAGGAACAAGGAAGGAATGAGAAAATGAAACCTGAGTTGGCCAACAAGCCATTTCTTTTATGGTTCGACCTTACTCAGGATCGATCGGCCGAGGCGTTGGTCGCACATTTTCGTTCGACCTGTGAATGTCGAATGGCAAAGGACGCCGCGTTGTCCGAACTTGAGGGCGACCGGCAGCCAGACATGGTCTGCATCCATTATGACCGCCCCGACATGCCAGGCCTCAACCTGTTGCTGGAGATCAAACGCAGGTCCCCTTCCATACCGATCGCCATGTTCACTGTGCAGCACTCCGAAGAGCTTGCCGTGTGGGCCATGCGTTCCCGCGTCTGGGAGTACATGGTGCTGCCCCTGTGCACCGCCGAGAAAGACCGCTTTCTGCACGCGCTCCAACAGCTCTGCGAACTGCGCCGCAGTACTCACTTTCACGCCAAGAAGCCACTGATCGAACACGGCCCGTCCCTGCCGGACAGCATCCGGCTGACCGCAGAACACCACAAACACCAGGCACTCAATAACGTACTGCTCTACATCGACCAGCATTTTCGGGACAGCATCGACCAAAAAGAGCTGGCGAAACGCTGCGGCATGACAACCTTCCGCTTCAGCCGCCTGTTCAAGGAAGTGAATGGCATGGGGTTCATGGAGTACGTCCTGAGCAAGCGAATGGACTACGCCAAGGATCTGCTCGACAACAGCCAGATGCCCATCACCAGCATCGGTTACGAAGTCGGGTTCAAGGACCCCTCTTACTTTGCCCGTGCCTTCAAGCAGTTCGCCGGGTGTACCCCTAGCGAATACCGCCAGATGCGTCGTGCCGAGGCGCCCGCCGCAGAACCGACATCGGTGGAGGAACTGACGGAAGTCGTCGATAGCCTGCAACTTCGTGCCGAACTCTGACAGGTGCGATACAGTCCGCCTGACCCTTTCAAGCGCCGGACGGCCAGCGCTGTTTGTCATAGATCGACCCGAAGTGGAATGAACATGGACACTATCCCCACGCTGTACACCCCTCGCCTGATCCTTCGCCCCCTGGAGCTGGCCGACGCCGACGCCGTTCAGCAGCAGTTCGCGCACTGGGAAGTGGTGCGCTACCTCAATGTCTTTGTGCCTTGGCCGTATCCGGCCGATGGTGCGCTGAGCTACCTGCGTGACGTGGCCTTGCCGGCCATTGCCCGGGGTGTGGAGTGGCACTGGTCGATCCGGCTCAAGTCGGCGCCGGATCAACTGATCGGCAATGTCAGCCTGATGGACGAACAGGACAACAACCGTGGGTTCTGGCTCGCGCCCGCCTGGCAGGGCCAGGGGCTGATGGCCGAGGCCAGCGCGACGGTCACCGATTATTGGTTCGAAACCCTTGAGCGACCGTTGATGCGGGTGCCCAAGGCAGCGCCCAACCTGGCCTCGCGCAAGCTCTCGGAACGCACCGGCATGCGCTTGATTCGTACCGATGAAGGTAACTTTGTCAGCGGACGATTCCCCAGGGATATCTGGGAAATCACCCGCGAAGAGTGGCAACGCCTCAGATAAACCGCACGCCCGGTTTGGCCCGCTCATCCACGGTCAGCTCGAACACATCCGGGCGCGCGTAGTGCCCGACCACATCGTAGTCGTAGCGGGCACGAATCAGCTGATCGGTGTCGATTTCAGCCGTCAGTAACCCGGCGCCGCCCAACAGCGGCCCGGCGAGGATGTCGCCCATCGGCCCGACAATCACACTGCCCCCGGCAATCAGCGCACGCTCGGCCGGCCAATGGGCGATGTCCAGGCCCAGTGCCTGCGGCGAATCCTGAACCTGGCAGGCACTGACCACAAAGCAGCGGCCTTCGTGGGCAATGTGGCGCATGCTGACCTGCCACATCTCGCGCTCATCCACAGTCGGCGCGCACCACACTTCCACACCTTTGGCGTACATCGCGGTGCGCAGCAGCGGCATCATGTTTTCCCAACACACGGCGGCGCCAATCCGCCCGACCTTGCTGTCGATCACCGGCAGCGTCGAGCCGTCGCCCTTGCCCCAGATCAGCCGTTCCGTGCCAGTGGGCATCAGTTTTCGGTGTTTGGCCACCAGCCCGCCAACTGGCTCGATGTACAACACGGTGCAGTACAACGTGCTGCCGGAACGCTCAATCACCCCCAGAACCAGGCTGGCCCCGGTACGCGCCGCCAAACCGGCCAGGGCCTCGGTTTCCACTCCCGGTACGTCGATGGCATTGGCAAAGTAGCGGGCAAACGCCTCGCGCCCTTCCGGCAACCGATAACCCAATTGAGTGCCAAAACTTTCGCCCTTCGGATAACCGCCAAGCAGCGCTTCGGGCATGACGACCAAACTGGCGCCTGCGTCGAGAATCGCCTGTTCGTAAGAAAGGATCTGCGCCAGGGTTTCGCCTTTGCCGCCAGGCAGTGAACCGATTTGCAGTGCAGCAACGATGGAGGTGGGCATCGCGGTAACTCCCTGAGCATTGAGGTGTTGCTCATTCTCCGGCCGCCGTCGATCATGAATAAAGCCCCCTTCACTTCAATATGATATGAGCCCCATGAATATTGTAGACATCGACCTCAACCTGCTCAAAGTCTTCGAGGCCCTGCACGACGAGTCCAGCGCCAGCCGTGCCGCGTTGCGTCTGGGGGTCACGCAGTCAGCCATCAGCGCGGCATTGCGACGGCTGCGGGCGGTGTACGACGATCAACTTTTTGTGCGCACCGGCCGGGGCCTGGCGCCGACGTTGCGGGCCAATCAGCTCAAACCTGTGGTCAGCGAGGCACTCAACAAATGCCGGCAAAGCCTGGCCATGGTCGACCCGGCAGCCCGCCACTACGAGGGACGCTCGGTCACACTGGGGTTGTCGGATGATTTCGAGATTGCCTATGGCCGTCGCCTGATCGAGGAGATTGCCCAGCGTGCGCCCAGGTTACGGTTGATCTTTCGCCAGACCCACAGCCAGATTGTCGCCACCGCGTTGATGGAGCGCAGCATTGACCTGGCGATTACCGCCGGAGGGTTTGCCCAGCGCCTGCTCAGCCGTGAAGTGCTCGGGGAAGGGGATTATCGCTGCCTGGTGGACCCGCGCAGCCTGGCGCCGGGGCAACAGGCGATCAGCCTTGAGGAGTTTGTCAGCCGCGAGCACATCCTGGTGTCATCTGGCGGGTTTATCGGGATCACCGATGAAGGGTTGGCGGCGCTGGGCCTGCGCCGACACGTCTGCGCCTCGACCACGCATTTTGCCGGCCTGCCCTATTTGCTCAAAGGCAGTCAGGCGGTGGCGACGATTCCGGCCCATGCGGCCCGACACATTGCCGCATTCACGGGGTTGACGCTACTGCCCTGCCCGTTGGCCCTGCCGCGCTATCCGATCGAGTTGGGCTGGCGAACCAACGCCCAACCGGACCCGGTGCTGCTGAAGGTACGCGAAGCGATTGTGGCGAGTTTTGCTACTTGGCCGCCATCAGGCGATTGACTTCGCTGCGCACCATGTTGGCAAATTCCGGTGGCGACATGCTGTCCAGTTCGGCGCGTACCCATTCGGCCCATTTACCCTTGCGCTTGGAGCGTTCACCGAACAAGCGGGCGGCCTCGCCTTTGGACTTGCCCAGGTTGCTCTGCCAGAGGTCGAACAGACGGGACTTTTCATCTTCGAGCGCTGCGCGCTCAGCCAGGGGCTTGTCGGCCAGATTGAAGCTCATGGGAGTTACCTGCTGCGTAAAATTGGCGACATCTTACACTGTAGGTGGAATTCTCTGAGTCTGGTTTTTCCGCTCGCCGTGTGCATCTGCGCAAAATTGCTGCAACTTTTCAGCAAGCGGCAGACTCCATTGTTCACTGTCCATTCATTGCAAGGAGTCCCCCAATGGCCCGGAAAAATGCCAGCCAAGTCGCCGAAGACCAAATCAAGGATCAAGCGTTCAGCGAGCTGCAGGCGCTGATTGAAGAATCGGACAAACTGCTCAAAAGTAGCGCTGCACTGGTGGGAGAAGAAGCGGAGAGCCTGCGCGGCCAGATCGTGCTCAAGCTCCAGCAGGCACAAGACGCGGTTTCCAGTGTGCGTGAGCGAACCAGACCGGTGGTCGACGCGACTCAAACCTATATCGGCGGCCACCCGTGGCAGACCGTGGCGATCTCCGCCGGTTTTGGCCTGGTGGTGGGGTTGTTGCTGGGGCGTCGTTAAACACAACACAGAGAAACGGCGTGCCGGGGCTTGATGCCCTTTGCTGAAAAAGAAGTCAGTCTTGTGTGGGAGCGGGTTTACTCGCGAAGAAGGCTTCACCATCAGCATTGATGTCGAATGCAATGCCCTCTTCGCGAGCAAGCCCGCTCCCACATTGGATCACTGGTGTTTCGAACTGCGCGCTCGGTTTAATTGATGCGCCTCACAACCCTGCCAGTTCACGCAACTGCACCAGCGTCTGGTCATCAAGGTGAATGCCTTCGGCAGCGGCTTTGGCCCGTTCGTTGTGACGGCGATCACCCGGCAGGCGCTTGAGCCCTACGCCGTGCATCTGCCGCACCAACTCCTGACTGCGTTCGGCAAAGCTCTGCCCGGCAGCCTTGCTGGGGTCAATCACAATCAGCAATTGACCGGTACAGGGGGTTTTAGCCCCTGGATGGTTCGACCAGTCGAACTCAAACGAAAAATTCCCACCGGTCAACGCGGCCGCCAGCAACTCGACCATCATCGACAACGCCGAGCCCTTGTGGCCACCAAACGGCAGTAAGGCACCGCCCTCCAGAATGGCTTTCGGGTCCTGGGTCGGCTGACCGAGGCTGTCCACACCCATGCCGGCCGGCAGGCGTTCACCCTTGCGGGCGGCGATTTGCACGTCACCGTGGGCAATGGCGCTGGTGGCCAGGTCGAAGACGATCGGGTCGCCATCGGCCCTGGGCGCGGCGAATGCAATCGGGTTGGTCCCGAACAACGGCCGGTCGGCACCGTGCGGCACCACGCAGGTCATGCTGTTAACCACACTCAATGCCACCAGCCCTTCGTAGGCGAACGGCTCGACATCTGGCCACAACGCGGCAAAGTGATGGGAGTTGCGGATCGCCAGCACTGCAATGCCGGCACTTCGGGCCTTTTCCACCAACAACGGTCGGGCGGCCGCCAGCGCCGGTTGCGCAAACCCGTTACCCGCATCGACGCGGACAAACCCCGAGGCCACATCTTCCACCACCGGCACGGCTTTGCCATTGACCCAGCCACTGTCGAGTGTCGACACGTAACCGGGCATACGGAACACGCCATGACTGTGCGCGCCGTCGCGCTCGGCACCGGCGCAGTTCTGGGCGAGCACCCTGGCCACTTCCGCCGACGTGCCATGGTGCAGAAACACCTGGGTCAGCAACTCGACCAGTTTCGCGAAACTGAGTGATGAGGTTTTCGACTTGACGGCCATTTCGGGCGATACAGGCATCTGAAGCTCCAGTTTTATTATTGAATACGGGCTACAGCGTGAATCCGGGTTGCAGGACAACCCGCAGAATCTTGTCGATTAAGTGCTGTTTTTCAGGCGTTCTGTCAAGACGCGCGAGCGTTCAGCCACACCCAGCTATATGTAGCGCACGTGAACCGGCGCGTGCCCTTACTGTTTTTCCTCACCCACACATCGCCATCACCGACGGATGGCTACTGGTCGAGGAATCACCATGACAACCGCCCTTCTGCCTTACTTCTTTGACGAAGCCAATAGAGCCTCCTACACCCGAGAACCCGGCGAGCGCGAGAAACGACTGGGTTTCACCACCGCTGACCTCAAATGGCTCAAGCGCGTGTACCTGCCAACCCACTCCACCCGCATTGACGACGCCGACCCGATGCAGGCCAGCCAGGTGTTGCTGACCCCGCCGGGCAAGAGCGCAACGCCATTGGCCGGAGCCTTTGCGATGAGCCGGGGAGACAGCGGCGAAGTGATGCTCTACACGCCCTCTCGAGGGCTGATGAAGTTTGCAAGCCAGGACGACGTGAACAGCAAGCTCCTGGAGTGGTTGAGCCAACCCGCGATCAAGGACGAGCTCCTGCGTTTTCAGTCCATTGAGCAGCGGCATTCATTGCAAGCCATCAGCACCCCGGCGATCTCGACAATGAGGATCGAGGGCGCCGTGTTTCAGGATCAGGAAAAAAACCTGACGCTGAATCAGTCGCAGAACGTGAAGACGATGCTCGCTGAACTCATTCAGACACCAACCCTGCAATCGATGCTCGACGACACGCTGAACGTGGCCCTGCGCAAACGCTTTACCCCGCTGGACCAACGCCACACCCGCATGGACAGTTTTGCCTCCCCGGCGGCACGTGCCGATCAACGTCCACTGTCGTCGATGACCCTCAGCGATGCGGTTCTGCACATTTACCTGACCAACCATTGGCCAGAAGGCGAACTCCGGCACTTCTCCAACCCCAAACAGGCCACCAGCAGCGATGACGATAATCAGGCCTGGGAGGCGACGATAAAGGAGGTCGCACAGAGTTTGACGCCACGCCTGCAGAGTCTGCTTGAAACGTTCTGGAACAGTCCGATGAGCACCGGAGTTTCTCGTGCGGAGTTCTTCGCCACCAGCATGAGCGATGCCTTCTGCCTGGAACTGCTGCTCAAACGTCAACAAGGCGTGCTGAGCGCTGAAGAACATCAGCGGCTGATGAGTGTCTGCCACCCGTCCCGCCATCTGTCGGCAACAGGTCACGGGGTTCACGTTGAAAAGGTGTGGGTCAGAGCACCGTTCAAGCACTACGTGGAGCTGGCCACGACCCTGATGCTCAGCACACCCGGGGACTCAAACGCGAACGCGTTCATGTACAGCCACGCCCGGGGCATTGAAAGCACCACCCCGCTGTCGCAAATCCGCGCCACCGTACTGGCGATGCTCGGTGCCGTGGGGCACGAAGATAACCTGCTCAACTACCTCGCACTGGATGAGCGCAACACCCTGTTGACGATGGATCAGGCAGAACGAGAGGTCGTCGGGGAGCCCATGACCGGACCGGTTTTTGAACACTTGATGAGTCAGGTTCTGGTCAAGCAAACACAGAATCTGAGGTACGCCTTGAGCCGTTATCGAGAGAGTGAAGGCGCCATGAATCCAGGGGCATTGATGGACAATGCGCTGGACGTACGCCACTTGATCGACAAGCGCTTGCTGGACCACGACGCTACCGGACGCTGGAGTACCCACATGGATCAGCGCTGGAGCGGCCAACCGGCCACTGTCCGTGCAGAGTCTGCCAAACAACTGTCGGCACAACTCTCCAGCATTGGCGCATCGCTGGACCTGGAGTTTGAAAAACACCTCGTGTTACCGGATGCACTGAAGAGTACTAATGACCTGAAGCTGGCCACAGCCCCGCTCCTGGAGCTCCTGCCCGCAAAACTCGCGCATACCCTTGCTGTGTCATTGCGCAGCGAACTCAAGCTGCGAACCCTGAGCCGCACATTGAGTGCCACGGACCAGGCCCTCATCAATACGGTACTGGACAGCCCCGTGCGTGATCAGCGTGCCGCGCTGAACGGTTTTCTGCCCGACGTCTTTTCCCTTGCCGTCACGGCCGGTACTTCCCCGGTATTGTTGAACCTGGCCAATTGTTTCGTGCTCACTGAGCGTGGTGGGCTGGACCCGGTGCACTCCGGCAGGGCAATTTTGTGGACACCGGCACTCGGCTTTGAAGCATTCGCCTCAGTGGTGCCCTTGACAGTGGAGCTGCAAAGACGCCTGCAGGATGAGGACACACGCATGGGCCTGCTGGAGAATCTTGAACGTCGCACTCTCGTGGCTCAGCAGACGTATACCCTGGCACCGCTGCAGGTTGTTCGCGAGAACCTCTTCAATCATCTGCAAAAGCCGTATGCCCAACTGGACAGCGTCGCCATCGAGCGCGCATTTGCCTCTGCACTGCCGGAGGCCATGCTGAAAAAACTGTTGGCCCTGATGGTTTCACGCACACCGGCAACCGGACTGACACGCGGGATGAGCATTGCCCAGTCGCTCATCACGGAACAGAAACTCCCGGCCTGGCTGGCGAAAGCGCCCATCGCCGATCAAGTGCTGCACGCGGAGTTGCTTGAGCAGTACCTCAACCATGCGCCGGGCGACAAGGACTACCTGACTGGTCTGAGTTCTCTGGCGAGCACGGCTCGGGAGGAGCTGAAAAAACAACTCAAGGCCGCCTTTCCACGGGACGACATCGATCCGGATAACGTTGAGTTGCAGTTCAACCCGCGCCTGACCACCACAGGGCTGACCCAGACCCTGACCCACTTCGCGCTGACGCATTTTGACGACCTGGACGCTGTTGCGATCAAGCAGTTGAACACCCTCAACGCCAGTACCCTCCCTTCAGGAATGGACGTGGCTTATGTGAAAAAACTGGTCCGCAACCTGAAACTCGGTCACCTCCAGCAAACCGTCCTGAACACGGCATTCGCCTCGGACAGTGCGGATGCCCAATCGAGAAAAAAACGGTTCATCCAGCAATTTCCCTGGCAAATGCTGCACTACGCGCATTCGGAAAAACTCCAGCAGCGTCTCAGCGCGACCGGGTTCAGTTTCATTGCGCAAATCATTAACCTGCCCGACGCCATCGCGCGGGCATCAGTGGCAGGTGTCGAGGCACAGATCCGACCGCTGGAGTTGGTCGCCACGCCCGGTGCGCAAGCGGCCAAGGCACTGGGCCTCTACCTGATCGGGCCACGCGCGGGCAAAAGCGGTCCTCATATCCTGTGGGCACCCTACAGCCGCACGCATGGGCTCAAGGAATATGAGACTGAAAGCAGCCTGCTCGACGAACTCAACGCAAAAGGCGTGCTCCAGGACTGGGTGCTCAAATGCCTGCCCACGGCCGTGCGGGCCACCTATAAAAACCTCTGGGCGTTAGCAGGCAATCAATCCAGTGAGATCAAACTGGCGGCTAACCCGATCACTGGAAACCTGCTCAACCTGTTGTTCGATGACAACACACAGTTACTCAAACAACTGCTCGGCAGCCAATCGGACCCGAACGCCAGGAGCGACTGGAAAACCGTCAAGCACGTGTTTGTCGAAACACTGGAGCAGGCATTCACATTTTTCAGCGGCAAACTCGCGTACCCGTTGACGGTGTGGCACAGCTATCGCGAGATCAAGGCCTCCGCCGAGGACCTCCAGGAACACAAATGGGGAAGCGCGCTCAAGGCGTTCATCAACGGCATCGCTCAACTGGCGATGCTGCGTCAATCAATGGAGGACTCGCCAGCCGCAGCGGAAGCCGAACCCGACCCGTCACTGGAAACCCCAACGGCGCGACGTCCGTGGCAGGACATCGACATCACCGCCCCCGACCGAACCCGGCTGCACCGCCATGAAAGCACTGATGTAGCGCTGAGCGCCCTCAGGCCTGACACAGCACGAGGCCTCTATACCCACCCGACCACGCAGAAGCATTACGCGGCCGTCGACGGCAAGGTGTATCGCGTCGAAAAACGCGGCGCACCGTGGTGCATTACCAGTGAACATGGGGACGGGCCGCTTCTTCGCCAGGTCACCACTCACCAGTGGACCCTGGCCCCCGCCCCGCCGTCTCCACGCTACGGCCTGATCAACCGCCTGAAGACGCGTTCATCCCGGCAAGGCGAGATGAACGTCGAGGCAACCGGTATGCGCTCGATTCGTGAGCTCTACCCGATCAGGGCTCGGCTGATTGATGAAGGGCTTGATCTTGCCACCACCTACGCCTGGAACAGCTTCCAGAACCTCAGAGTCATCAAGACAAACACGCAACAGACGACACGGGTGCATGTACTTCTCAAGGACTTTTTGGGTGTGCCCGCCATCCTGCCCGACCATGTCACGATGCTCGAAAAAGCCATTGTCGAGGTGTTTGGCGCGTTGCTGGATGCGGACCTCAGATCCGTCAACTCCAAGCGCTTTGTCGTCGGAACGAGCCGTGTAGACCCTGAAGGGGTTTTAGCTTTCATCATTGCGGATGACACAGGACGCAAGCTCTACTTACTGGAAAAGTTCTTTCTTCCAAGAATGGACCACTACCGTAACTACATGACCGACGTGAACTTCCCCATCAGCGCTCATGCTAGGGCCGTCACGCTGATCCACGAGCTTTCGCATATCGCCAGCAACACTCATGACATCTCTTACTTGGATTCCAGCAAGCCCTATGTCGACCTGCTGGAGATAACCAGCACACGCGCCTTGGCGCTCAAGAACAGGCTGGATCGAATCCAGCGCGAAACGCTGTCGAGCCGCTCGCGCATCGATCGACTCTTCCGGGTATTCAATCCACACAGCGGCGCCTGGGAGGATCTGGGGAGCACAACTTATGAAAATTCAAACGATGCTCTGAACCATGTTCTGGCATTAACCGGTGAGCACAGCCTGGCTGGCGCCCGGATCAAATTCATGGCCGACCCACTGACACGGTTGAAAGTGCAACTCGGTAACGCTGATTCGGTGTCCTGGCTGATCAGCCATCTCGGGCGCCAGCTCGACATCCGTACGCCATAAAGCCAAAGGTCTGGGGCATCTGTCGGGCATTGACGTGGCGCCAGTGCCTTGGACCTGCCGCCATCACAATGACGGTCGTGGCCTGGACTTATTTTTCACGCTTTATGTGAATAATGCTGAACCGACCGTGTTTTCAGAACCTTTGAGTGAAAATAAGCGCCACGTTGATGTTTATTGGCCATGACACAGGTTCTCGTTGCCCCCCGTGAAGGTTAGAATGCAGCAAATCAGGACGAGTCAATGAGCGAACAGACCCTCTCAGAAGCCGAATACGACGCTGTCACGGAAGCCGCCGCCCAATGGTGCATGCGTCTGCACGCCATCGACTGCACAACCGACGAACGCCTGGCGTTCAAGCAATGGCACGATGCCCATCCCCTGCATGCATTCGAATACGAAGCGATGCTGGAAATCTGGGACGTGGCCGACCACCTCCCGCGAACCGAAAGCGCCACGGCAACCACTCAGTTCAAACCCCAAACACAATGGCGTACCTGGGGGATGGCCGCCGCGGTCTGCATGATCGCTCTGCCACTGGTCGCCTTTACCGGCTGGAACCTGGGCTGGGTGCCCAGTTCCTATGAACGTTTCGAGGCTGACAACCGTGTGCGACAGGTCACCCTGAGCGACGGCAGCGAAGTCGAACTCAACCTGGGCACGGTCCTGACGTACAGCAATTACAAGGACCAGCGCCAGGTCAACCTGAAAAAGGGCGAAGCGTTTTTCAAGGTCAGCCATGACACCCAGCACCCGTTCGTGGTCAAGGCTGCCGCGGGCCAGGTCCGTGTGACCGGCACACAATTCAACGTCTGGATGTATCAGGATCAGGTCCGCGTGACCTTGCTCGAAGGTTCGGTTGTGGTCACCAGTAACGAGACCCGCCCCGGCGATGGTTTTCGCCTCGGCCCCGGCATGCAGGCACGCTACAAGCAGGGCGACTATGAGCCGCAGATCAGCCAGACCTATACCAGCGATACATCCCTGGCCTGGCGCTCCGGCAAGCTGATTCTCGACAACCTCGCACTGAACGATGCCCTGCCGTTAATCAATCGTTACCTCAGCACCCCGGTGTTGGCTGCAGACGATGCCACTGGCGCAATCCGCATCGGTGGCATCTATAACATCAATGAAGTGAAGAGCCTGGTGCCCTCGCTGCCCAAGGTTCTGCCGGTTTACCTGACACGCAACGAAGACGGCAATCCGGTACTGAACGCCATCCCGCAACGCCCTCTGAAAAACTGAAGGCCGCGCCCCAAAGGGGAAGCGGCCTTCTGCCTTGCAGGCCAGAACTTACTTCAGCGCCATGTTCGTGTGCGGCTCCTCACCCTCTCGCAATGTCTGCAACCGATACTCAGGGTCTGCCTTGATCTGCTGTTCGGTAAAGGGCAATTCGCTCAACTGCTTGCGCGAGAACGCCTGCGTCTGATCACTCGAGTGGCGCGAGGCCGGATCGCTGGACAGTGAAAACGCCAGCAGGCCCTGGGCATGTGGCCCCTTCTCATCGAACGTCACCACTTGCAGGTAGCTCGTACCGCTGACCACTTCACGCTGATTGTTCTCACCCGGGACGCTTTGTATGGCGTTGTACACCCCAAGCTCCCCCGCACCGCCGTGGATGGGCGTCTGCCCGGTACCCTGGGTCACCACTTGAATGTCGCCCCATCGGCTGTGCTCGGTCAGACCGGTTTTTTTGACCTGTTCCATCGAAGCCAGCATGGCACGGCGTAACGCCTCGGCCACCTCGGCCCGGTCGACACTCAGGCCTCGCGGGGTGTGTTGTGCATTGCCAGGGTCGAACGGCACGCGCCAGCGATCAAGGGTTTCGTCCAGCTGTTCCATGATGTTCTGAAAGTGTACCCAGCCCAGGCCGCTGTCCAGGTTGGCGGTGCGGTCCCAAGCCTTGAGGCTGGCGCACAGTGGCGCCAGCATGGCGGCATCGGTTCCCAGGCCCGCAGCGCAGAACTGCAACAGATCGGGCATGACCTGATCGGCGAGGTACACCTGATCGTCCATCACCATGCGCTGCAAATCAGCCGGCTTGATCGGGCCGGCAGCGCTCAAACTGCGCAGGCGATCAAGCGCAAACCGCGCGCGTAACCCCAGCGGCTGTCCGTCCTGACTGATGAGCGGCGAAAAACCTTTGAGCGGTTGCACCGGGTTAACCATCCAGGCGGAATCGTTGGAGTGCTGCACGAAGTCACGACGCAACAGTTGCGGCAGTTGGCTGGCCGGGAAAATCCCCTTCTGGGCAGCCTTGGTATCAATGTCCCATGCACAACCGCTACGGGAGCCATCCAGCACAATCATCTGCAAACCGGCGCTCGGGTCACTGCAGGTCGCAAGCTTGGCCACGGAGACGTTCGGTACGACCGACTGGTTCATGTACACCGTCTGCCCCTGATCATCCACCGCCAGGGTATTGACCCAGGGAATGCCCTGGATTTTATGCACCGAGGCCTGGAAATCCTTGAGATTGCGCGCCTGGTTCATTGCATACCATTGCTGCAGGACACGGTCGTTTTCCAGGTTGGCATCACGCAGGCTATAGGCGAACTGGTGGTCCCAGTCGAGTTTGCCGGGCCACTGCACCACAGGCCCGAACACCGAGCTGTAGACCTCATGGGACACCGTTTCGACCTGGCCGTTGGCCTGTTGCACCTGCACCGTGAAGGTCTGTTTGCTCAAGGGTGTGGACTTGCCGTCAAGCAGGTAACGGGTGGGATCCTTCGGATCAAGCTGCAACCGATAGAGCGTGAAATGCTTGGAAGCATCGACCGTATGGGTCCAGGCCAGGTGCTGGTTGAAACCGATATTGATCAGTGGCAGGCCGGGCAATGCCGCGCCCATCACATCCAGCTTGCCAGGAATGGTCAGGTGCATTTGATAAAAGCGCATGCCACCCACCCACGGGAAGTGCGGGTTGGCCAACAGCATGCCGCGGCCATTGAACGAGCGCTCACTGCCGATGGCAACGCCGTTACTGCCCCGGTCGAGGGCAAAACGCTGCTGACGTGCTGCCGCCAATGCGAAGGCCTCTGATGACACGGATGCCTGGGCGACCGCCTGAGGCGGCCTGGCACCGGCCAGGGCTTCAGCAAACTGCCCGACCCCGCCTTCGACCAGCAAACGGCGGGTCAGCTTGACCAGGTCCTGCGCCTTGATCGGCCGCACCCACGCGCCCTGACACTGCGCCGGTAAGCCTTGTGCCCGCTGCTCTGTCAGTGAACGGTTGTACCCTGCGACATAACCTTCGATCAGTTGACGCACGACCGGCGTTTGCGCCTGCCAGAAGCCAGAGACAGCCTGCGGGGTATTCAGCCAGGTGAAAAACAGATCGCTGGCCAGGTTTTCGCGTTGCTCGATCGTGCGCTTATCGGGCCCGAAGTAGCGTGAACGCTCGCCGTTGACTGTGACGATCTCATTGGCCAGTAAACACAAGTTGTCCTGGGCGTAGGCATAACCGATACCGTAGCCCAGGCCTCGCTCGTCGTTGGCTCGAATGTGCGGCACACCGAAACTGGTACGGCGAATCTCGGTTGCGGCCGGCACCCACTCACTCTGCGCGTGCGCCATGACGCTCAGCCCCAGAAACACGCCTGCGAAACACAACCTGGGTAACTGTCTGGAAATAATCACGCTGACTCCTGATCAAAAAAATAACCAGGGAGGGCGCGCAGTGGAAAACAGGGACACCGAGCCCAGCCTGGAAAAGACCGCACGTCGGTTTAGCAGCAACATGCCTTGTCCTAAAGACGAAGCAATCGCAGAAAATTTAAGCGCTTAGGTGCAACGGCCATCGGCCCTTGACATGTTTCAAACGTGATACGAACAAATTTTCTACATCCAGGCCTTCATGATTTGCCTGACTCGTTCGTCTTAGTAACTGAGAGCACCCATCACATCTTCATGATCAGGCTCTGGAAAAGGAGTTTTTTGTATGTACAACTCGCATTTGCCAACGGAAGGCCACCACGTGTCAAACGGCGTATCCATGAACCTCAATGCCGGCGTCTTTGCCAAAAGTCCCGAGCGCCTGGGCAATGAACGCATCAGGTTCCTGCTCAAAAGCTTCGGCCTGCGTACCAGCCTCATCCGCCTGAAAGTCATCGACGCCCTGCTCACGGCGGCCCGTAGCGATCGCTCACTGGGTGTGCGCGGTGTGCACAGCCATTTGCTGGAACTGGACATTCCCCTGTCGTTTCTCAGTGTGCGCGAAGTCTTGAAGCGCCTGTGCAGTGAAGGCGTTATCACATTGAACCCGGACAAGAGCTACAGCCTGCATCAGCAGGCCGCTGCGGTGCTCAACACGAAGGACTAACCGACAGCGCCGGCGTTCAGGGCTTGACCTTGCGGCGCATTACACCATTGACCACGACGACGATAACCGCCACGCCGATGGCGATGTACTGGAACAGCTTTTCGCTGATCATGCCTGCGTTCTGCATCCAGGTAAGGCCAAACATGATCCCCAGTACCACGAGGGAGATCAGAATCGAGTATTTCAAACGTTGCGACTGGGTCATTGCGGGTTCCTGAACCTGAAAATGTGTATCCGGTTTGTGTCGTGAAGCATGCCAAGTCCCTACCCTTTTTCGGGGATAAGCGACGGCAAACAGGGTCCCATGTTACAGCCCGGAAAGCGATTTTGCTTCACCAGGGCGTCAACCTGAGGATTGAGACATGTTCCCTCGAATCACACTGCTGATTCCCCTGCTGATCACCCTGACCATGAGCGGCTGCGTGTTTTATCCACGGGGCGGCCATGGCTATTACCACGGCGGCCCTCACTACTACCATGGCGGCCCGGCTTACTACGAACACCGATAGTCCATCCCTTGGTCCGCTGTGTAATACCGGGGTGACGAACCCTGTTAATGGTCTTGTCAACATTGAACAGAAGCCCGCCACTGAGCGGGCTTTTTCGTTCTGATCATGATGCTTAGAGCAACCGGATTTATATTTACAAACACAATAACCGCGACATATACCGACAACTATTACTTCACTTTGCCATCTTGGATTATTGATTTTAAAGACTACTCTTACTTCAGCTACTTACCGCCACAAACAAGCAACACTACTATTGACAGGGACGTCATGTTTAAACCTCTTATTTCTATCAGCCTCGTCCGGATATCAGGCTTCTGCCTCGCCATAACCTGCTTTGAACTGCTGACCTACATGGCCAGCGACATGATCATGCCCGCCATGGTGCAAGTGACCCATGACTTGGGTGCCAGCGCGGGGCACATTCCTTTCGCCTTCAACTTGTACTTGCTGGGCGGTGTGCTGCTGCAATGGCTGATCGGGCCGTTTTCCGACTGTTTTGGTCGCCGTATCACCCTGTTGATAGGGGCCGGTGCCTTTTCCGTCGCCTGCCTGGCGGCGGTCTGGGTCGCTGACATTCAGGTATTCAACCTGGTTCGCCTGCTTCAGGGCATGGGGTTGGGGTTTGTTATCGCAGTCAGCTATCCCGCCCTTCAGGAAGTCTTTTGCGAAGCGGACGCTGTGCGCATCATGGCGGTGCTGGGCAACATCGCGCTGCTGTCGCCACTGCTTGGCCCGCTGCTTGGCAGCGTGTTGCTGACCTGGATGTCCTGGCGCGAACTGTTCCTGTTACTTGGCGTGTCAGGCGCCGTTGTTTGGCTGGCGTTGTACGGGTTCATGCCCGAAACCGTCGGCGTACGGCGCCAGGATGGTCAACGCCTTGAGCCGACACCGTTTGAGTTTCGGGCCATTGTGCGTCGCTACCGCGCACTGCTGAACAACCAGCGGTTCGTTTGCGCATGCATGGCCTTGGGGCTGATGAGCCTGCCGCTGATCGCCTGGATTGGCTTGTCGCCGTTACTGCTCATCCACGGGCAAGGTCTGTCACCGTTTGAGTACGCGTTATGGCAGATCCCGGTGTTCGCCGCGATCATCGTCGGCAATCTGTTACTCAATCAACTGGTCAAGAGCGTTCCCCTGCATCGACTGATCCAGCTCGCGCTCTGGCCATTTTGTGCAGGGCTTGTGGCGCTGGTGATTACCAGCCAGTTCCAACTCCCGGTGTTCGTACTGGTCAGCGGCCTGGCACTGTCTTGCATTGGCCTGGGCCTGAGCAACGCGGCGCTGTACCGGCTTGCACTGTTCACCAGCGACGACAGCAAAGGCCTGGTGTCAGCCCTGCTCGGCATGATTTCCATGGCGGTGATGGGGGGCGGTGCGTCGTTGCTGGCAGCCCTGGGCGCCGGCGCCTCACTTGAATTATTCGCCCTTGAGGTCGGTCTCGCCGGTTTGCTTGCACTGTTGCCCTTGAGACCTCTGCTCGCCTCTCACGCCCGCGTTTATAGTTGATTCAATCAAAAAAGGATTTTTGATGATCTGTTTACCCAACACCGATGCGTTATGCGCACTGCCCCTGCCTTACGGCCAGGCCTGCGTGCCTCAGGGTTTATTTGAACGGGCCATGCACGAAATCAGCCTGTTCCATTGCCACCACACTCCCGGTTACGAACATTGGCTGGTGGCGAACGGGCTTGATGCCAAGGCGCTGGAAACGCTGGACGACTGGTCCCGATTGCCACCGTTGTATGCCAACTACTTCAAACGACGTTTACTGCTCAGCGACACCGGCGAGGATGCACTGGAGCTGACCTCCTCCGGCACCCGCGGGCAAAAAAGCCGGATGCGTTACGACGCACGCAGCATGCAGGCGGCGCAAGGCATGGTCTGTCACATCTTCAACCACTATGGCTGGAACACCCCTGACACCCCGTGTAATTACCTGCTGCTCAGTTATGAGCCCGAGGGAGAAACCACGCTGGGAACCTCCTACACCGATCAGTTCCTGTGCCGGTTTGCCCCGGTGAATCGGGCCGTCTATGCGCTGCGCTCCACCGGCAATGGTCACGCTTTTGATCTTTTCGGGGTGATTCGGGCCCTCCAGGAGTTTGCCGAGGACGGTTTGCCCGTGCGTATTTTCGGCTTCCCGGCGTTCCTGTGGCACACGCTGCAAAGGATGAGCGACCTCAACACCCCCGCCATGCAACTGCATCCCGACTCACTGGTGTTTCTGGGCGGCGGCTGGAAAACCCAGGCCAGTGAGGAGGTGCCCAAGCCGCACCTGTACGCCAGCGTGGCCCGGCAATTGGGAATCGACACCCGCCGTTGCCGTGACGGTTATGGTGCCGTGGAACACGCCGTACCCTACGTCGAATGCGTGAACCAGCACTTTCATGTGCCGGTGTACTCCAGGGTTTTCGTGCGCGACCCGGTGGATTTCAACGTGCAACCGTACGGCCGGCCCGGCCTGCTGCATTTCGTCTCGCCCTATATCACCTCAAGCCCGGCGCACTCGGTTGTCATGAGTGACCTGGCGACCCTGCACCCCGCCAGTACCTGCGATTGCGGCGCGGCTACCGACTGGTTCGAGCTGCATGGCCGGGCGGGAACCAGCGCCAGCCGCAGCTGCGCCATGGCGGCGTCCGAACTGATAAGGAGCGCCTGACATGTACCTGATCAACGGCCAACTGCGTGACGACCTCACGCTTGAAACCGCCCTTGCACTCCTCCAACCCTGCTTGCCACAGTTGCTCGCGCACCCACCCACCCATCAGACCGTCCTGGATTGCGCGGAGCGCTTTGCTCAGCGATTGATGAGCGAAGATCATGATTTAACGCTCGATGACGCTCAGCGCCAAGGGCTCATTGCCTTCTGCCAGCGCAGCACCCTGGCCGCCAAACTTGAGCGCGAACTGGGCACGCAGGCCGAGTCGCTACGCCGTTTCGACTACGCTCAACCTCATTTCGAGCGCTGGCTACCCTTGGGACTGATCGTTCACATCACACCCGGCAACGCAGAGCTGCTGGGATTATGTGCAACGCTCGAAGGTTTGCTGGCCGGGAACGTCAATTGGTTGCGCCCCAGTTCCAGCGACAACGGCCTGAGCGCCCGACTGCTGGCGACCTTTCTTGAAAGCGACGCAAGCGGCCGATTGAACCCATACCTCGCGGTGATTCCGGCGGCGACTCATGAAATCGCCTCGCTATGCGCCCAGGCCAACGGTGTTTCCGCATGGGGTGGGGAAACCGCACTCAAGGCGATTGCCCAACAGATTCCCAGCGGGTGCCGCTGGATCGACTGGGGGCACAAAATCAGCTTTGCCTATCTGTCGCCCGACGCAGCCTCACCGCAAGCCCTCGATGCGTTGGTTGACGAAGTCTGTCGGCTCGATCAGCAAGCCTGCTCCAGCCCGCAATGGGTGCTGGTGGACAGCGACACACCCGCCGTCCTGCAACAGGTCGGTGAACAACTGGCCGAGGCTTTCAACCGCCGGGCCCACCACTGGCCCGCACTGACACCGACGGCACAGGAAGCCTCGGAAATCACCACCCGCGTGGCGTTGGCCCGACTCGACCAAAGCTTCGCCGGCACCACGGGCCAGGTCTGGGGCACGGCGCAGTGGCGGATTGTCTGGGAACACCATCGCACGATGGATGCTTCGCCCTTGTTCCGCACGTTGCTGCTACGACCCGTGCCGCGTGCGCTGATCGCCCAGACTCTGACGCCGTGGCGATGCTTGCTGCAAAGCTGTGCGCTGATCTGCAATCCGTTGCAGACCGCGCCACTGGCCGAGGCGCTTCTCCACGCAGGTGTCACGCGCATCGCCCCGCCCCGGTCCATCCATGACGGCTACGCAGGCGAACCTCACGACGGGGTCTATGCCCTTACGCGAATGAGCCGTCGGGTGTCAGTGACCGTGGCGCCGGGGGTGTTGAGCCACCACGCAACGCTCGACAGGCCCGCAACAGTCCTGCCGCCCCACGGCCCCGTCATGGACAAAGCGGCGTTCATTCGCCAACCCGTCAGCCCGGCCGCCCGGCTGTTTTTCCGTTCCGGAGGCAGCAGTGGCACCCCCGTGCTGGCGGGATACAGCTATCGCGATTTCAATCGCCAGATGCGCGCCGCCGCCGACGGTTTGTTCAGCCTGGGGCTGGACCCTCAGGAGGACCGGGCGATGAACCTGTTCTACGGTTCAAACCTGTATGGCGGGCTCATGAGTTTCAGCCGGATTCTTGAATGCATGGACGTTTTACAGTTGCCCATGGGCGGCCCGACGGACGATGACTTCTCGGAAATTGCCCGGTTGATAGTCGACCAGCGCATCAACACCCTGGTCGGCATGCCGAGCACGCTTCAGCGCTTGTTTCTGAGTGAGCAGCAGCGTCTGCGGGCCTATGGCGGTATCAAGAAGGTATTCATGGGTGGCGAGCATGTGGGCGAGTCCAGCCGTCAGTTGATGAAGAGTTGCGGTGTGACCACGGTCCGCTCCGCCCTTTACGGGTCGGTAGATGCCGGGCCGCTGGGTCATGGTTGTGTGGATTCACCCGATGGGGTTTTCCACCTGCTCGGCGATACCCAGCACCTGGAAATTCTCGACTTCGACGACGACACGCCGGTCGGCCCTGACGACGTCGGGCGCCTGATTTTCACCTCACGCACGCGTGAGGGCCAGGTCATCAACCGGTATGACGTTGGCGACAGCGGTCGCTGGGTTGCCGGTGACTGTGACTGTGGCTTGCGAACGCCGCGTTTCGAACTGCTCCGACGGCACGGAAAATTACTGCGGGTGGCCTCGGACTTTCTTTCCGCCGACGACCTGGCACAACTGGCGGGGTGTGATGTGCAAATGGTGCTTGATTACGACGCAAACGGGACCGAATGCCTACAGGTCCGTACAGACGGTGATGCCGAAGCGGTACGCCAGCGCTTGATGAGCAACACGTCTATTTCGATTGCGGTAAACACTTCGCTGTTGCGACTGAGCGTTCAGTCGGTTCCAAAGTCTTCATTTGAACGAAACCTGCACAGCGGGAAGTCGCCGCTGATGATTGATTTGAGAAAACTTCAAAACGTCATTTAACACTTTCGCTGTATTCAATCATTCAGCGTCCTATTAAATAGAATAAGACTCACACCATGATTTATTCACTTGAACAACTTGCCTTGTATGCCCGAACACGTTCGTTATTTTATGCTTCGCACTTCATTAACGTGCCCGAAGTTGGTTTTAAACTTGAAGACTTGCCCTTGATCGATACCGGCACATTCTGGAACGACAGCCAGAACCTGGACACGTGGCCCGTACTGACAGATACCCCGCACGATGCACTGATTTTCAAAACCGGTGGTTCGACCAGCCAGGGAAAACGGGTGGTGTACACCCATGACGAATGGCAACAGATGGTACGCACGTTCGGTCAAGGTCTGGCGGCGCAGTTGACCGCTGGCGACCGGGTGGCCAACCTGTTTTTTGCCGGGGACCTGTACGCCGGTTTTCTGTTTATTCACGCGTCCCTGGCACATGTCGGCATCCCTGTCGCCGAGTTCCCCTTTACCGGCGAGGTCGACCCGACAACCCTCGCGCAGGCCATAGGCGAACATCGCATCAATGTGCTCGCGGGTGTTCCCGCGCAGTTACTGCGATTCGCCGCCTGGCTTGCGGAGCAGCAGCTCATCCTGCCGCAGGTCACGACGGTGTTGTATGGCGGCGAAAGCCTGTTCGCGGCGCAGTTGCCGATCCTTGAGCGGGTGTTCCCCAATGCCCGCATCGCCTCGGTGGGGTACGCCTGCGTCGATGCCGGACTGGTGGGGGCCAGCACCCGCGATTGCGGGCTGGGTGAACACCGTGCCTTTGATGGACACACACTCGTAGAGATTGTCGACGAGCAGACCGGTGAAGTGATTGATGAATGTGATCGCGCCGGCCTGCTGGTGATCAGCAACCTGACACGCCGGCTCATGCCGATGCTGCGCTACCCGGTCGGTGACCGTGCCTGCTGGCGTGAACCCTCGGGGAGCGCCCGACGCAAATTCGCCTTACAGGGCCGTAGCGCACTGAGCCAACGGGTGCGTGTCGGGATCGCCACGCTGTTTGCAAAAGAAATCAGCGACATCGTTCAACGACTGACGGGAAGCCTGCAATGGCAAGTGGTCATCCAGAGCGATGGCCACAAGGACCGCATCACCTTGAAATGGGCCGGGGACACAGACACCACGCCTGCCCTCGATCTGGCCTTGCGGGACACGCTGATCAATCACGACCCGGCGATCAGCCGGATGGTCGGCGATGCTCAGCTCGAGGTTCAAGTGCAGCGTTGTTCGGCGACCGCCTTGCAGCTTCACCCTCGTAGCGGCAAACACTTGCCGTTTCTGGACCTGCGCCAATACACCGTTCAACCGCCCGGGCTTATGCCATGAACACATTCAGGCTACGACGCTTGCGGCACGCGGATGCGGTGCCGGTGAGTGAATTGTTCCGTCAGGTCTACGGCCAGCGCTATGTGCAACCCGACGTGTACTTGCCCAGCATGATCAGCCAGCACAATGCGAGCGGTCACTGGTACTCACTGCTGGCGGTGGATGGCGATACGGTGGTCGGCCATGCCGCGCTGTGTCGCGACCCACTGGACCCGGCTCACGCGGAGCTGGCGTTGATCCTGGTACACCCCGACGCGCAAGGCCGACACATGGCGACCCGACTCGGGCGCGAACTGCTGCGCCGGTCATCTCGATTGGGGCTGGAAATCATCTCGATCAAACAAGTCACCAGCCATCCGTTTACCCAGAAAATGGCCCGCGCCCTCGGGTTTCACAGCACCGGGCTGCTGCCCGACTACGTGCCCTCGCCCTTCGGCAACCCGCATCAGGAAACCATCGTGCTGGGCTATGTGATGGTCAATGGACATACCCGGCCACTTCCGCCCTTGCACTGGGGCGATCGCTATCAGGCGTTGGGTAACTTGTTGACCGAGGCATTCGGGGCCCGCACAACGTTTACGCCACTGCCAGCCAAACCGTTGCAGGTTCGTCAGCACCATGAGCGAATTGAGCTGACCCTCCAGGGCCTGGACTCACAGATAATCGATCAACTGTGGCGGTTGCCTGAACATTGGCTGGTTTCTCTCAGGCTTGAGCTTTCCCGGCGATTGAGCCAACACCTTGAGGCACTGTCATTGGCAGGCTTTGTGTTTACCGGCCTGATGCCCGCAGGCCAAGGCTGGCTCGCGCTGTTGCATCGAGGCGCCAGACGCCAGCCGCTGAACCTGTACTGCCCGCACATGCAACGGCTGCATGACGACGTACAAGCGGTTGCGGTACGCCGGGAGACGCATCAGGCTCCGTCAGCCGCCTGAATCCGGGCGACAAGACGTGATGGAATTGCTTGTGTCCACGGGCCCGAAGCGGGCCCGTGGCAGGAGCATCAAACGACGCTTTTCACGCCTTTGGTGTTCGGTGGTGCAGTGGTGCCATTGCCCTTGCCGTACTCGAACAGGTTCTGCAGTACGTAAATGGCTTTCTTGTACTCGGGAATCAGACCGTTGGCGTACTTGTTGCCCTTGAGGTTGTTGTTCTGGATGGTGTCCAGTTGCGTGGCGAAGTACTCCAGCGCGTTGAATTTTTCGTCTTCTTTCTGGATGCCGAAACGGTCGAACTTGTCACCCGCATTCATCAGCGTCAGGTACGTCACATCGCTGATCAGGCCTTGTCCTTTCAAAAAGGCACTCATGCTGCCCAGTTGCTTGGGGGTGACGTTCTGCGGATCGAAACCCTTGATGTTTCTATGCAGCTTCTGGGCGTCCATCTTGGCGGTGTCCAGCGCTGCCGGATTGGTGCCCACCAACGCCAGCATCTGCCGGACCTTGGCGCTCTGGCTGACCTTTTTCCCCGAATTCGGGCTTTCACGAACCAATAGGCCGGCCTTGCTGGTCCAACCTCCAACGTTACCGATGGTCATGACCAGGCTCCTGTTTTTTGCATGTGGAAGACACAAGTCATTCGGTGCTGACATCCCTGTTGGGTGCGCATGAAAAATCCTTGTTGAGTCGATGTATGTGCCCAAGTATCGGCAGGGCACCGACCCTCTCCAACAAATATTTCCGCTTTTTACAATTTTCGTACATTTACGATACAAATCCCAAGACCCCAGGTTTTGCTAGCTAAAACAATTGTTTAACACGCTATGAAAAGCACCTGAATATCCTTTGTAACGGGTTACATACGATTCGCTGAGCGGCTTTTTCCAGCGTTCCAGCCTCGTGACCAACCGGTCGTCTGCAAGTCATCAAATCTTGTACGTTCGTACTAAAGCCATGCTTTGCGAGGCCGATAACTTCTCAAAGCTGCGACACGTCAAGCGTCGAATAACAAGAACGCTCCACAAGGACAGGCCCATGCCCGCATTGCGCACGATTCAAGCCCGCTACACCTCGTTTCTGGTCCTGTTCATCCTGGTGCTGTTCGGGTTGACCGTGGCAGGCATCAGCCAGTTGGTCGCCCCCAAGCTGCGCCACACCGAAGAACAAGTGGCGCTGAACCGCATTGGCGAAGTGGCGCAACAGATCCAGGGCGAACTGAACAAGGTTCAGGCCCAGCAACGCACCATCACCCAAACCATTCCACTGCTCGACAGCGCGACCATCGACACGGTGCTGCCGGGGCTGGTGGATCAATATGGCGAGCTGAAGGTGTTCGGCGGCGGTATCTGGCCGTTGCCCGGCCAGCGTGAGGCCGGACGCAACAAGTTCAGCACCTTCTGGCACCGCAATGCCTCGGGCCAGTTGGCGGTCAACACGTTCTGGAACAGTGACGCCGCGCCCAACTACTACGACCAGGCCTGGTACAAGGGCGGCATGCAAACGCCCCGCGGCCAATGCGCCTGGGCTGCCGCCTATAAAGATGACGCCAGTGCCGAACCGCGCACCAACTGCGCCATGGCGATCACCCGCAACGGCGTGCCGTACGGGGTGTCGACCATCGACGTGACCCTGGGCTTCTTTAACGACCTGATCGCGCGCAAGGAAAAAGACCTGGGCGCCGAGATGCTGATCGTCGAAGCCGACGGCAAGATCATCAGTAACAGTTCGCGCATCAGCGGCCCAATCGTGCTGAAAAACATCAGCGACCTCACCGCCAGTTCACCGTTTGCCGCTCAGGTGAAGACCGGGCTGGCGCGCCGCGACACCGCCCTGCAACGGGTCGAGTTCGACAATCAAGGCGTGGCGAGTACCTTCTTCATGCGCCCTATAGAAGGCACGCCGTGGTTCCTCGCCACCGCCTTGCCGACCCAACTGATTACCGCCCAGCGTGACGACGTGCTCGGCACCCTGAGCCTGCTGCAGATCCCGATGGTGATCCTGTTGGTGCTGTTGCAGATGTATGCCATTCGCCAATTGATCCAGCGCATGACCGCCCTGAAAGCCAACATCGATGCGCTGTCGACCGGCGACGCCGACCTGACCCGACGCATCACCATCCGCGCCGAAGATGAACTGGGCGCCATCGGTCACTCGGTCAATACGTTTATCGCCTACCTGCAAAGCATGATCGGCGAAGTGACCCAAGCTACCGGCGCCATGGCCACAAGCCTGGAAAAACTCCAGCAGACGTCGGCCCAGACCAACCAGATTCTGGTGCGCCACGCCTCGGAAACCGACCAGACCGTCACCGCCATCACCGAAATGAGTTCCACCGCCGACAGCGTTGCCGAGAATGCCGCCGAAACGGCTGCCTTCACCCAGCGCGCCAACGAACACGCCGACCGCTCGCGAGTGGTGGTCGGGGAAGCGTCCAGCAGCGTGATTGCCCTGATCGATGAAGTCGCCAGCGCCACGCACAAGGTCGAAAGCATGCAGCAGGATGCCCAGCGTATTACCGAAATCCTCGGGGTGATCGGGGCGATTGCCGGGCAAACCAACCTGCTGGCGTTGAACGCAGCGATTGAAGCGGCTCGGGCCGGTGAACAGGGGCGCGGTTTTGCGGTGGTTGCCGACGAGGTCCGCGCCCTCGCCGCCCGCACCCAGGACAGCACCTCGCAAATCAACGAAATGCTCAGCCGCCTGACCCAAGGTGTCAGCTCCTCGGTGACCGCCATGGAAAACACCCAGGCCAGTTGCCAATCCGCTGCCGACGCCACGGCGCGGGTGAACGCCGGGCTGGATGAAATGGCCGGCTCCGTCAGCCACATCAACAGCCTGAGCACCCAGATCGCCACGGCCGCCGAACAACAGAGCGCAGTGACCGAGGAGATCAACCGCAGCATGGTACAGATCCGCCACATGGTTGATGAGTTGGTGCAAAGCGGCCACGCCACCGAGCTCAATACCCGTCAATTGCTGGAGGCCAACGGTCGGGTCAGTTCGATCATGGGGCGCTTCAAGGTGCGTTGAGCCTGCGCCTGACAAATCTGTAATCCGCGCCTCAGTTTCCTGACAGCGCGCACGGCATAAGGTCCCCTCATTCCTGAATCATCAGGCCTGAGGGGACTTTTTCGTTATGCACGTCACACCTTCAAGACGCACCTTCATCAAGGGCCTGGCTGCCGGCAGCCTGCTGGCCGGGGTCGGGCTGTGGCACCCGCCCGCGTGGGCGCTCAAAGGCACGGGCCAGCAGTTGGCGTTGCGCGGCACCGGGTTTGACTTGTGGATCGGCGAATCACTGGTCAATTTTACCGGCGCAGCACGTACTGCGATGACCATCAACGGCGGCCTGCCCGGGCCGTTGTTGCGCTGGCGTGAAGGCGACACGGTGACGATCCGGGTACGCAACCGCTTGCAACAAGACACCTCGATCCATTGGCACGGGATCATCCTGCCGGCCAACATGGACGGCGTCCCAGGCTTGAGCTTTCAGGGCATCGCCCCGGACGGCCTCTACGAGTACCGCTTCACGGTCCGGCAAAATGGCACTTACTGGTATCACAGCCACTCCGGCCTCCAGGAACAGGCTGGGGTGTATGGCCCGCTGGTCATTGACGCTCGCGAGCCCGAGCCCTTCCAGTACGACCGCGACTACGTGGTGATGCTCAGCGATTGGAGCGACCAGGCGCCCGACCAGTTGATGCGCACCCTGAAAAAACAATCCGACTACTACAACCGCCACAAGCGCACGGTTGGCGACTTCATTGCAGACGTCAGCCGCGACGGCTGGAGCGCCACCGTCGCCAACCGCACGATGTGGGCTGAAATGAACATGAGCCCTACAGACCTGGCCGACGTCAGCGGCCAGACCTACACCTACCTGATGAACGGCCAGACGCCCGCGAGCAACTGGACCGGCCTGTTCAAGCCTGGCGAAAAACTGCGGCTGCGGCTGATCAACGGCTCGGCCATGAGTTACTTCGACCTGCGCATCCCCGGCCTGAAAATGACCGTGGTCGCGGCCGACGGGCAGTACGTGCAGCCCGTGAGCGTCGATGAACTGCGCATTGCGGTTGCCGAAACGTACGACGTGATTGTCGAACCGGGTAGTCAAGCTGCCTACACCCTGTTCGCCCAGGCCATGGACCGCAGCGGCTACGCTCGCGGCACGTTGAGCCTGAGCGAAGGCTTGCAGGCAGCGATACCCGCGCTCGACCCACGCCCGTTGATCAGCATGGCCGACATGGGCATGGACCACGGGGGCATGAGCGCCATGCCGGGCATGGATCACAGCAGCATGGCGGCCATGGGCGGCTCGATGCAGGCCCACCCGGCGTCCGAAACCGACAACCCGCTGGTGGACATGCAGACCATGAGCCCCAGCGCAAAACTCGGCGACCCCGGCATCGGCCTGCGGGACAACGGTCGACGCGTGCTCACCTATGCCGACCTCAAAAGCACCTTCGCCGACCCGGATGGCCGCGAGCCTTCGCGCACCATCGAGCTGCACCTCACCGGGCACATGGAGAAATTCGCCTGGTCGTTTGACGGCATCAAGTTCAGCGACGCCGGCCCCTTGCGCCTGACTTACGGCGAGCGGCTGCGCATCACCCTGGTCAACGACACCATGATGACCCACCCGATTCACCTGCACGGCATGTGGAGTGACCTGGAGGACGAAAACGGCCGTTTCCAGGTGCGCAAACACACCATTGACATGCCGCCCGGCACCCGCCGCAGTTACCGGGTCACGGCCGATGCCCTCGGGCGTTGGGCCTATCACTGCCACTTGCTGTACCACATGGAGATGGGGATGTTTCGTGAAGTGCGCGTGGATGAACCGGGGAGCCCGTCATGAACCGTCATCTGTTGCTTACCGCTGCGCTGGGGCTCTACATGACGTCGGCGCAGGCTGGCGAAACCATGGACCATTCCAGCATGGGGCATGCGCCAATGCCCGGTATGGACCACAGCCAGATGAGTGGCATGGATCACTCGGCAATGGCGCCGTCAGAGAGCCGCATGCCGATTCCAGCGCTCACCGACGCCGACCGTCGCGCTGCATTCCCGCCGGTGTCCGGGCATGGCGTGCACGACAAGGCGATCAACAGCTTTCTGCTGGTCGATCAATTGGAGTATCAGGACGCTCGTTCGGGCAGTGCTTTGAATTGGGACATCAGTGGCTGGATCGGCGGTGACATCGACCGTCTCTGGTTGCGCTCCGAAGGTGAGCGCGGCAGCGGCGCCACCGAGAAAGCCGAAGTCCAGGCACTCTGGGGCCATGCCCTGGGTCCATGGTGGGATGGGGTCGTCGGGGTTCGTCAGGACTTCAAACCCGGCGCGCCGCAAACCTGGGCAGCCTTCGGCCTTCAAGGCATGGCGCTGTATAACTTTGAAACACAAGCAACCTTTTTTGTCGGTGAAAGGGGGCAAAATGCGCTCCGACTGGAAGGCGACTACGACATCCTGCTGACCAACCGGCTGATTCTTCAGCCGACCGCCGAGGTCAATGCCTACACCCGCAACGACCCTGAACGCGGCATCGGTGCCGGGTTGGCGAACACTGAAGCCGGTGTGCGCCTGCGTTACGAAATCGTCCCGCAGTTTGCCCCGTACATCGGCGTGAGCTGGAGTCGCTCATACGGCAACACGGCGGATTACGCCCGCGAGGACGGTGACGACACCAATGAAGCACGGTTCGTCGCAGGCATCCGGCTGTGGTTCTGACCCCAACAACGATCGACAAGAGACTTCCCATGCGAAACACACTGCGGCTGGCTGCCCTTGGCGCCCTGTTCATCAGCTCCATGGCCCAGGCGGCCGACCTGATCCCCATCGACGTGCACCGCGACGCGAATTGCGGCTGCTGCAAAAGCTGGATCTCACACCTGGAAGCCAACGGTTTCAAGGTCATCGACCACGTCGAGCCCGACATGAGCGCCGTCAAGCAGCGCCTCGGCGTGGCACCGCGTCTGGCCTCGTGCCATACCGGCGTGATCAACGGCAAATTCGTTGAGGGCCATGTGCCGGCCGAACAGGTACTGGCCCTGAGTAAACGCCCGGACCTGTTGGGCATTGCTGTACCGGGCATGCCAACCGGTTCGCCCGGCATGGAAATGGGCGGCCAGGTCGACGCTTACCAAGTGATTGGGCTGAGAAGCAATGGCACCGATGAAGTGATCGCCGACTACCCGGCCCGGTAATGCTCGCGGGTTACCTCGGGCTGTTCCTGGCGGCCTTCGGCGCCGCGACCCTGTTGCCGTTGCAGTCCGAGGCGCTGCTGGTGGGCTTGTTGCTGAGCGAACGGTATTGGCTCTGGACGTTGCTGGCCATCGCCACCTTGGGCAATGTCCTCGGCTCGCTGCTGAACTGGTGGCTGGGGCGCAGCGTCGAGCGCTTCAAGGGCCGGCGCTGGTTTCCGGTCAGCCCCCGGCACCTGGACAAGGCTCGGGGGCATTACCAACGCTATGGGCACTGGTCGTTGTGGCTGAGCTGGGTGCCGATCATCGGTGACCCGCTCACAATGATTGCCGGGGTGATGCGTGAACCGCTCGCACGCTTTCTGTTGATCGTGACCCTGGCCAAGGGTGCCCGCTACGGGGTGCTGGCGCTGATAACGCTGGGCTGGATGAGTTGAACGCCTGAGACTGATCACCGCCCTCCTTAATCCCCCCCTAATCAGGTCACACCAGCATCGGGCTTTTCGACACGGAGTCCATCAATGCCTAAATTACAGCCCTTATGGCTGCTGTTGCTGTCTGCTGCCCTGCCAACCATCGTCCATGCCGACGGCCCCGCATACGGTCCGCAATTGCAGGGCTTCGACTACCCCTACCCGGTTCAACATTTCACCTTTGAGTCCCAGGGAAAGCCCTTGGAAATGGGCTTCATGGACGTACCTCCCAGTACCAAGGCCAACGGGCGCAGCATCGTGCTGATGCACGGTAAAAACTTTTGCTCAGCCACGTGGGAAGGTTCGATCAAGGCGCTCAGTGCCGCCGGTTATCGGGTGATCGCCCCAGACCAGATCGGTTTTTGCACCTCCAGCAAACCCGACAACTATCAGTACAGTTTTCAGCAACTGGCCGCCAACACCCATGACCTTCTGAGCAAACTGGGCATTCAAAAAGCTACGCTGCTGGGCCATTCCACGGGTGGCATGCTTGCCACCCGTTACGCCTTGCAATATCCAGAACACGTCGAACAACTGGCGCTGGTCAATCCCATCGGCCTGGAAGACTGGAAAGCCCTCGGCGTGCCTTACCGAACCATCGACCAATGGTACGCGCGTGAACTCAAACTGACCGCCGAGAACATTCGCGACTATGAACGCAACACTTATTACGCTGGCCACTGGCGGCCGGAGTTTGACCGCTGGGTGGACATGCTCGCCGGGTTGAGCAAAGGCCCGGGCCGTACTCAAGTGGCGTGGAACTCGGCCCTGATCTACGACATGATCTTCACCCAGCCAGTGTTCTACGAATTCAAAGACCTGAAAACACCGACCCTGCTGTTAATCGGCACCGCCGACACCACCGCCCTCGGCAAAGACATCGCACCGCCTGAAGTGAAGGCGAAAATCGGTCACTACGATGTGCTTGGCAAACAAGTCGCCCAGCTCATTCCAAGGTCCACCCTGATAGAGTTTCCAGAGCTGGGGCATGCGCCACAGATGGAGGAGCCTACCCGCTTCCATCAAGCCTTGCTCGGCTGGCTGAACAAGAACAATCCGACTCCCTGACAGGTGTTCGCTTGGCGGGGCAGCCACTGCGCGTGCTCAACTGAATAGACTTGGCATTCGAGGCTGACGGGCGCCGCCCGTCAGCCGCACCATAATTGTGCGTCGTGGATGCTGACCTCGCGTCATTACCTGGCACCACGCTCCCTCTTTTCGCCCTCGCGCGTACTCAAAAGTGCCCTTCGTCGGTGCATACCTCCCCTTGCAACCCACGTAAACCGCCGTTCAAAACCGATTGTCGAACAATTCATCAGTCCGGCCTGCCCCGCTCTAGGTTCTGGCCTAGACTGAGTTTCGCGAAGGAAAACCGGCCAGTCATCTGCCTTGAAAAAACTCGAAACTTTTCGCTCAAGCGACGGGTCAGGTTAAAGATAGGGCTGCGGTGACTGGTGCAATCCTTGCAATGGTTCCTCCACCCTTTCTGCTTCAACGCATTGGGCAGCCTTGCTCTTCTCTGCGTAGTGCTATTGCGCCTGGCCAAAGGCATTGGCCATCGGGTCCGCTGGTGCGAAACCAGAAACAGATCAATAAGACGGGAGAGACTCATGATCAGTGCCGCTTTGGAAGTCCAGGGAGCGCGTTCTCAATCGCAGGCCAGTACCGCCACCTCGATGACGGTTCTGGCCCCGGGTGCGAAGCCGGTACTGCCAGCCTCCAGTCAGAATCCGAACAAGAAAAAAGTCTTGTTCGTGACCTCCGAAATCGCCGACCTGGTGAAAACCGGGGGGCTGGGTGACGTCTGCGCGGCACTGCCTCGGGCAATGGCGCATTTGCATGATGTGCGGGTGTTGATCCCCGGTTACCCGCAAGTGCTGCACAGCGAAAACCCGATCCACATCATCGGTGAACTTTGCGGCCACGCGGCGTTGCCACCCTGCAAGATCGGGCGCATGGACATGCCCGACGGCCTGGTGATTTACGTACTGATCTGCCCGCAATTATATGAACGCGACGGCTCGCCTTATGGCGCCAACAACGGTCGCGACTGGCCGGACAACCATATCCGCTTCGCCCGCCTGGGGCTTGCCGCCGCCGATATTGCCGCCAACCTGGCGCAAATCCACTGGTGCCCGGATCTGGTGCATGCCCACGACTGGCCCGCAGGCCTCGCGCCGGCCTATATGCACTGGCGCGGGCAGCGCACACCGACACTGTTCACCATTCACAACCTCGCCTATCAGGGCGTGGTCAGCCTGACCTCCTGTCCGGAGCTGGGCATTCCCGAACATGCCCTGCAACAGGAAGGCATGGAGTTCTACGGCAAGCTGTCTTTTCTCAAGGCCGGCATGGCCTATGCCAACCACATCACCACCGTCAGCGCCACGTACGCGCAGGAAATCACCACCCCGGCCTTCGGCTGCGGTCTGGATGGTTTCCTCGCCAGCAAAACCCAGCAAGGCCTGCTCAGTGGCATTCCCAATGGCATTGACGAAAGCTGGGACGCGGCCACCGACCCGCACCTGTTCTGCCCGTTCAGCATTGGCGACTGGGACGCCAAGGCAGTCAATACCGCCCATGTTCGCCAGTTGTTTGGCCTGAAAGACTCCAAGGGGCCGCTGTTTGCCGTGGTCTCGCGGCTGGTCTACCAGAAAGGTCTGGACCTGACCGAAGCTGTCGCCGCCTTCATCGTCGCCTCGGGCGGTCAGATCGCGATCATCGGGCGCGGCGAGCCCGAGGAAGAACAGGCCATGCGTGCCCTCGCCTTGCGTTTCCCCGGACAGATCGGCGTGCACATCGGCTTCAACGAAACCGACGCTCGACGCATGTTCGCCGGCAGCGATTTTCTGCTGATGCCCTCGCGCTATGAACCCTGCGGCCTGAGCCAGATGTACGCCCAACGCTTCGGCTCGCTGCCCGTGGCGCGCAATACCGGAGGCCTGGCCGACACCATTGAAAACGGCGTCACCGGTTTTCTCTTCGACGAATCGACGGTCGAGAGCTATGAGCAAGCCCTGCGCCGCGCCTTCAAGGTGTTCGCCTTCCCAGGGTTGTTCAACGCCATGCGTTGCCGCGCCATGGCCGCGCCGTTCAACTGGTGCAAGGCTGTCGAACCCTATGCCGAACTTTACGAACAACTGGTGGCCAAGGCGCTGGGCAAGTCAGCCAACGTGTAAGAGGGCTTGCCGGATGCCATTACGGACGCTGGACACCTGGCCTCACGGCGCCGTCATGCTGGAACAGCACCTGCCACGGCTGGCCGAACTGGGGTTCACAGCCATCGAGCGTCCATGCACCTCACTTCTGGAGAGCGCCAATGAGCGATGCCCAACTGGAAATCCTCGCCAGCCGAGCAGGCCTGGCCGTTGACTGGATCGATGCCAATGGCCGCCCGCAGAAAGTCGCTGAATCGGTGTTACGAGCCGTTCTGAACGGGCTCGGTCACCCGGCGAACACCGCTCAGGAGATCGACGCCAGCCTGTTACAACTGCAAGAACGCCAACAACACAGCCACCTCCCGCCGTTGATGACCGCCGATGTCGGGGTGGGCCTGGACCTGGCCCGGTATTTTCCTGCTCAAACCCCCTGCGAAATCCACCTTGAGGACGGTGCCGTCCTCAGCCTGAAACTTGACTCAAATGCCGTGTTGCCAGGGATGATCCCGGTCGGTTATCAGCATGTCAGTATCGATGGATACCAGTTCACTCTCGCTGTTGCGCCGGCTCATTGCCACAGCGTGGCCAGCGCGCTCGACAGCCCCACACCCAGGGCCTGGGGCTTGAGCGTTCAAGTGTATGCCCTGCGACGCCCCGGTGATGGCGGCTTTGGCGACACCCTGGCGCTGGAAAATCTCGCCCGGGTCGCTGGTGAGCGTGGCGCCGACGCCTTGGCCATCAGCCCGTTGCACGCCATGTTTGCCAATGACACGCATCGCTACAGTCCGTACTCGCCTTCCAGCCGCTTGTTCCTCAACAGCCTGTACGCCTCGCCCGGAGCGATTCTCGGTGAACGGGCGCTACGCGCAGCGATTGACGCCACCGGCCTGGCGGAATCCTTAAAAGCCCTGGAACAACTGCCGTTGATCGACTGGCCCGCGGCTGCCGAGGCCCGGCAACGCCTGCTGCAAGCCTTGTATGAAGGCTTTTGTCAGGGTGAGCACCCATTGCATGAAGACTTCAGCAGCTTTCGTCACACCGGTGGCGAGGCGCTGGAGAACCATTGCCGCTTCGAAGCCTTGCAGGAAACCTGTGCGGCCCAGGGCGCGAGCCCGGACTGGCGCCAATGGCCAGAACACTGGCGTGACCCGCGCAGCAGTGCCCTGGCGGAGTTCGCCGAGCAAAATGCCGGGCGCATCGGCTTCCATGCCTTTTGCCAATGGCTGATCACCCGCTGCCTGGAGCGCGCGCAAACAGCCGCGCGCAGCAGCGGCATGGGCATCGGCCTGATCACTGACCTCGCAGTGGGGGCCGATGGCGGCGGCAGCCAGGCCTGGAGCCGGCAGGACGAATTGCTGGCTTCGCTGACCGTCGGCGCACCACCGGACATCCTCAGCCGTGCAGGTCAGGGCTGGGGGGTCTCCGCATTTTCCCCCGAAGGTCTGGTGCGCAACGGGTTTCGGGCCTTCATTGAAATGCTGCGAGCCAATTTCGCCCATGCCGGGGGCCTGCGCATCGACCACATCATGGGCCTGCAACGCTTGTGGGTAATCCCCAATGGCGCCCCCCCGAGCGACGGCGCCTACCTGTATTACCCGGTGGACGACTTGCTGCGGTTGCTGACCCTCGAATCCCATCGGCACCAGGCCATCGTCCTCGGTGAAGACCTGGGCACCGTGCCCGAAGGGCTGCGGGAAAAGCTCAGCGCCCGCTCGATCCTCGGCATGCGCGTATTGCTGTTTGAGCAGGACCACAACCTGCGCTTCAAGCCGATCCTCGACTGGCCGGACAATGCGCTGGCCACCACCAGCACCCACGACTTGCCCACGCTCAATGGCTGGTGGCATGGACGCGATATCGACTGGAACGCTCGCCTCGGCCTGACCGACAGCCACGGCGAGCAACAATGGCGCGAACACCGGCAGCGTGAACGCGAAGGCTTGCGTCGCGCCCTGAGCGAAGACCCGCAGAACTTTCGCGAAGAACGTCATGAAACCGATGAAGTGCTCGATGCCAGCGTGCGCTTCCTCGGCCACACCCGCGCACCTTTGGTGTTGCTGCCGCTCGAAGATGCATTGGGCCTCAACGAGCAGGCCAACCTGCCGGGCACCCTCGACAGCCACCCCAACTGGCGCCGCCGCTTGCCGACCCACAGCGAAACGCTGCTGGACGAACCCGATGCAGCACGGCGCCTGGAAATGCTCGCCTGCGCCAGACTTCAAGCGGCCGAGCGTGACCGATGAGCGCCCCGCCCCCGCCCACCGCCGCGCTGGAGGGCTTCCCGGTCAATCCCTTTATCCAGACTTGAGTTCAGTTCAGGAGCATTGAAATGAGTACCGACGAAAAACGCGTTCGTGAGTTTGCTTACCAGATCTGGGAGTCCGAAGGAAAACCCGAAGGCCAGGAGGCCCGCCATTGGGAAATGGCCCACAAACTGGCAGAAGCCGAAGCCCTGGCCCCCAGCAAACCGTCAAGAACCGGTGCAGGCAAAGCCCCGACCGGCAACCCCGCCGCCAGTAAAACTGCCGAACCAAAAACCAAAACCCGAACCAAGGCACCGACCGTTACATCAGTCGTTGCAACACCCGGTGAGAAAAGCGCCGAACCGAAAAAGCCACGGACACCGCGCAAACCACCGGCCCGCTGACGACGCACACCCCGTCATCCTGACTTGACCCGTGGCGACCACACGCGCCACACCGGGTTGGTTCGCCCTCCAGAACCCGGTCTGCACCGTGTCATTGCCCACTCTCGCCGCAGGAGCCTCTATGACCACGCCCAGTAAAGCCGCGCCAGAACTTCAGGCCGAAGCCTCGCGAATCCGTGAAGGCTTGCCCTTCCCGCTCGGTGCGACCTGGGATGGCCTGGGGGTCAACTTCGCGTTGTTTTCCGCCCACGCTACCAAGGTCGAACTGTGCCTGTTCGACGATGCCGGCGAAGTGGAACTGGAACGCATCGAGCTGCCGGAATACACCGACGAAATCTTCCATGGCTACCTGCCGGATGCCCATCCGGGGCTGATTTACGGCTACCGGGTCTACGGCCCGTATGACCCGCAAAACGGCCACCGTTTCAACCCCCACAAACTGCTCATCGACCCGTATGCCAAGCAGTTGATCGGCCAGTTGAAATGGTCCGAAGCGCTGTTCGGCTACACCATCGGCCATGCTGACGCCGACCTCAGCTTCGACGACCGCGACAGCGCGCCCTTCGTGCCCAAATGCAGAGTGATCGACCCCGCCCACACCTGGGGACACGACCACCGTGTCAGCGTACCGTGGGACCGGACGATCATTTATGAGGCTCACGTGCGCGGCATCAGCATGCGTCACCCCTCGGTGCCGGAAAACATACGCGGGACGTTTGCCGGGTTGATGGTCGATGATGTGCTGGAACACATCCGCAAACTCGGTGTGTCATCGGTCGAGTTGCTGCCCATTCATGCCTTCGTCAATGACCAGCACTTGCTGCACAAGGGCATGGCCAATTACTGGGGCTACAACAGCATCGCGTTCTTTGCCCCGGACCCGCGCTACCTGGCCAGCGGCAAGATTGCCGAACTCAAGGAGATGGTTGCGCACCTGCACGAAGCCAACCTTGAAGTGATCCTCGACGTGGTCTACAACCACACCGCCGAAGGCAACGAGCAAGGCCCGACGCTGTCGATGCGCGGGATCGACAACGCCTCCTACTACCGGCTGATGCCGGACGACAAACGCTTCTACATCAATGATTCCGGGACCGGCAACACCCTGGACCTGAGCCACCCGTGCGTGCTGCAAATGGTCACCGACTCGTTGCGCTACTGGGCCACGGAAGTGCACATCGACGGATTCCGCTTCGACCTCGCCACCATTCTGGGGCGTTACCACGATGGTTTTGACGAGCGTCACAGCTTCCTCGTGGCCTGTCGCCAGGACCCGGTTTTACGGCGGGTGAAAATGATCGCCGAACCTTGGGATTGTGGCCCTGGCGGCTACCAGGTCGGCGGGTTTCCACCGGGGTGGGTCGAATGGAACGACCGTTTCCGCGACACCGTGCGCGCGTTCTGGAAGGGTGACGACGGCCAGCTCGCCGACTTTGCCGGTCGCATGACCGCCTCCGGGGAGATGTTCAACCAGCGCGGCCGCCGCCCATACTCGTCAATGAACTTCATCACCGCCCACGACGGCTTTACCCTCAACGATCTGGTCTCCTACAACGACAAACACAACGAGGCCAACGACGAAGACAATCAGGATGGCAGCAACAACAACCTGTCGTGGAACCACGGCGTGGAAGGCCCCACCGACGACCCGCAGATCAACGAACTGCGCCAGCGCCAAATGCGCAACTTCTTCGCCACCCTGCTCCTGGCCCAGGGCACACCCATGCTGGTGGCCGGCGATGAGTTCGCCCGGACCCAGCACGGCAACAACAACGCCTACTGCCAAGACAGCGAAATCGGTTGGGTCAATTGGGACCTGAGCGACGACGGCAAGGCCTTGCTCAAGTTCGTCAAACGCCTGATCAAGCTACGCCTGAACTACCCGGTCCTGCGGCGCGGGCGGTTTCTGGTGGGCAATTACAACGAGGACATCGGCGTCAAGGACGTGACCTGGCTGGCACCTGACGGTGAGGAGATGTCCACCGAACAATGGCAGGACGGCCACGGGCGGTGCCTGGGTATGTTGCTCGATGGCCGGGCCCAGGAAACCGGCATCCGTCGCAAAGGCGCGGACGCTACCTTGCTGCTGGTGGTCAACGCCCATCACGACATCGTCAACTTCCACCTGCCGCAAGTCCCCGACGGCGGCTTTTGGACCTGCGTGATCGATACCTGTCAACCGTCGATTCGCGGCCAGGAACGTTTCGATTTCAACCATGAGTACTCCGTGACCGGGCGCTCGCTGCTGCTGTTCGAACTACAGCGTGGGGATGACGACTGAGATGAACGTCGACGAGTAAATCAGCCAAAACGGCCGCTCTTGACGCTTGCGTCAACGTAAAGACAGAGGGCTCCCGCCCCCCATCGGGTTCTCGCATTTACATCTGATATGGTGTTTTTTTTAGTACCTGATCCGGTTTTTTCGTAAAAAACGTCAATGTGGCCGCGACGGATCGCGTTGTATGGGCAATACTCTGCCCGCAGCAATCCAGGACAGGAGCGCTGCACAGTGATATCAATTGGCCGTCACGGGATCTGCATCAGGAGGCTTTCAGGGCTCTCAAGCATGATCGACGGCATGTCAGAACAAGGATGTGGTACTCATGAAATCCGTTTCCATCGCCGAAGCCAATCTGCCCACGCAGATATGGAACAACGCCCGACAATTGGACGAGATCCCGTTCGTCAACATCGGTACGCTGATCCCCGCTGATGCCCGCGCCGTCGTCATTGCGCCTCATCCGGGCGACGAAGTCGTCACCTGTGGCGGCCTGCTGCAAGTACTGTCGACACTTGGCCATCCCCTGCAACTGATCTCGATCACCGACGGCAGCGCCAGCCATCCTGGCTCGCACCTGTGGTCGGAACAACGCCTGAGCGTGTTTCGTCCCCAGGAAAGTGTCGAAGCCCTGCGCCGCCTCGGCGTGCCCATGCACAGCCTGAAATGGATTCGCGGCGGTTTCACCGACAACGCCCTGGCCGAACACGAACATCAATTGACCCAGTTCATCGCCCGCTACCTGCGCCCCGGTGATGTGGTCTTCAGTACCTGGAGCGAAGACGGCAACGTCGACCATGACACGGTCGGCCGCGCCGCCGCGAAAGCGGCGAGCATGGTGGGCGCCAGTCTCCACGAAGTACCGCTGTGGGCCTGGCACTGGCCGTTGCGCGAGCAAGGGCTGATCCCTTGGCACCGGGCACGCAAGCTGCGCCTGGACACCTGGACCGTAGCACGCAAGCGCCACGCCACCCATGCCTACGCCAGCCAGTTGGAAGGCGAGCCGGAACTCGGTATTGCGCCGACCTTGCCCCGGGTGGTCCTGGAACGCATACGCATGCCCTATGAAATTGTGTTTGTGTGACCGGCAAGAGCCGGTCCTTATCAAAACAAACACTTGTACCTCTTGAGTTGCCGGACCGTTCATCGTGCATTTTCTTGCGCGGCGTGAGCGGTCTTCTCAGCTTCACCTTAACCCTGCGGCCGCAACATCAACACCGCCAACGGCGGCAGATTCAGCACCAATGACAGCGCCTGGCCGTGGCTGCCCTCTTCCTCGGTGAATGCCCCGCCATCGTTGCCATAATTGGAGCCGGCGTAGGTGTCGGCATCGCTGTTGATCAGTTCAGTCCAGCGCCCGGCAACCGGTACACCCACGCGATAGGCCTGACGCGGTACCGGGGTGAAGTTGGCCACCACCAGCACCGGCCGTCCTTCCTTGCTCCAGCGCAGCCAGGCATAGACGCTGTTGATGGCGTCGTCACCGATCAACCATTGAAAGCCCTGCGGTGCGTCGTCCTGATCGTGCAGCGCCGGTTCTTCGCGGTACAGGCGATTGAGGTCGCCCACCAGTTTTTGCACGCCCCGGTGTTCCGGGTATTGCAGTAAGTACCAGTCCAGTTGCTGATCGTGGTTCCACTCGCGCCACTGACCAAACTCACAACCCATGAACAACAGTTTCTTGCCGGGATGGGCCCACATGAAACTCAGGTAGGCGCGCAAGTTGGCGAATTTTTGCCAACGATCACCGGGCATCTTGTCGATCAGCGAGTGTTTGCCGTGCACCACTTCGTCGTGGGAAATCGGCAGGATGAAGCGCTCGGACCAGGCGTAAACCAGGCCAAAGCTCAGTTCGTCGTGATGATGGGCACGGTAGACCGGGTCCTGCTGAATGTAATGCAGCGAATCGTGCATCCAGCCCATGTTCCATTTGTAATCAAAGCCCAGCCCCCCCTGTTGCGTGCCTTGACTGACGCCGGGCCAAGCCGTGGACTCTTCGGCGATCACCAGCGCCCCCGGCGCTTCCAGGTCCACGACATCGTTGAGGTGGCGGACAAAGTCAATGGCCTCGAGGTTTTCCCGGCCACCGTGGCGATTGGGTACCCACTCGCCGGCCTTGCGTGAATAGTCGCGATAAAGCATCGAGGCCACCGCATCGACCCGCAGGCCATCGACATGAAAATGCTTGAGCCAGTGCAGTGCCGACGCCAGCATGAAACCGTGGACTTCGGTGCGGCCCAGGTTGTAGATCAGCGTGTCCCAGTCCTGATGAAAGCCTTCCTGCGGGTTGCCGTACTCATAGAGTGCCGTGCCGTCGAACTGCGCCAGGCCGTGGGTATCGGTCGGAAAATGCGCCGGCACCCAATCCAGAATCACCCCGATACTCGCCAGGTGGCAGGCATTGACGAACGCGGCGAAATCATCGGGCGAACCGTAGCGAGCGCTCGGGGCGAATTGCGACAGAGGCTGATACCCCCACGAGCCGCCAAACGGGTGCTCCATGACCGGCATCAACTCAATGTGGGTGAACCCCAGATTCTGCACATAGGGAATCAAATGCTCTGCCAGTTCATGCCAGGTGTATTGGCGCGCCACCTCGCCTGCATCATCCACCTCGCATTGCCAGGAGCCGACATGCAGTTCGTAGATCGACAGCGGTGCCGTCGGTTGTTGATGTTCGCCGCGCGCCTGCATCCATTCGTGGTCCTGCCAGTCGACTGTCAACGGTGCAGCGACTTTCGAGGCCGTACCCGGCGGTAATTGAGTGGCCAGGGCCATCGGGTCCGCCTTGAGTGGCAGGATCCCGTGGGCGCCGAGAATCTCGTATTTGTACGCCTCGCCTGCCTGCAAGCGCGGGATGAACACCTCCCAGACCCCGGACGGATGACGCAGGCGCATCGGATGGCGACGGCCGTCCCAGGTGTTGAAATCGCCAACCACCGACACACGCCGGGCATTCGGCGCCCACACCGCAAAACGCACGCCCTCGACCCCCTCGATCGCCTTCAACTGCGCGCCGAGGCATGCACTGAGGTCGCGGTGATTGCCCTCGGCAAACAGGTACAAATCCATCTCACCCAACAGCGGGCCAAATGAATAAGGGTCTTCGGCGGTTTGTTCGCCACCCGCCCATTGCGTACGCAGCAGATAGCCCTGTGCCCGGTCGAAGTGCCCGACAAACAACCCCGGCACATCGGTGGCATGAAGGCTGCCCAACACCTCGCCACTCTCCCGGGCCAGCACCTGCACGCTCAACGCATCCGGCAGGAAGGCGCGAATGAATTGGCCACCCGCCCCATCGGCATGGGGGCCGAGGATGGCAAACGGATCCTGGTGTTCAGCACGTACCAGCGCTTCAATATCCTGCGCCGCAGGCAGCAGCGCCGGTTTCACGTGCCCCTGTTCCTTGTTCGAGAAACTCATGACTGCTCTCCACCTGTCTCTGAAAAGGGTTTGAGCCCACGCAACAACCCGTCGACACTCTGCGCCTTCAAGGCCATCGCTGCGGTGTAATCGAAGGAGCGCAACACGCCACTGACGTCCTTGTACGGGCTGTGCTTGCCCCTTCGCTCAAGCAATAGCCGTGCCGGTTCACCTTCGAAGTCGATCAGGCAAGCGTCGCCCTTGATCACCAGCACCTGACCCAAGTGTAGGTCGCCGTGTACGCGCAGGCTCAAACCGCCCACGGCTTTGACGGCCAGGTCCTGGAGGTGAGCGAGACCGACCACGACCACTAACGACCACTAATCAGTTGCCCAGAACGATAGCCTCCCGGTGCGCCCTAAACCTTGAGAGCCTGCTGAAACCGGAGACCATCATGACTGTGCATATCGATAACCAGACTTGCTTTTTCATCACCGAGAACGGTGAAGAAATTCGCCTTGCTCCCGACGTCACCATCATCACCGACGCGGATAAATCCATGTCGGCGGTCGAACTCGATGGTCAGCGCATCTACATCACCGAAGCAGAAGCCGACGCATTAACCGTAGCAGGCGCCACCGACGGACGCAGGCACTTGATGACCACTGACAGTGATTCGGTGATTTGACTGATGCAGATCATAGAACCCGGCCAGCGCTTGATATAGGCGCGACCGCCATGTTTGCGGGGTGCAGCAACTTGTCGCAGGGGGGCTGCACCGGGCCATCTGATCCGCTTTTTATTGCAATAGCTGAGTCTGTTATGCAAACAGATCGAAGGTCATAGTGCTCAGGCCTGATGGAGGCTGATGAGCGAAAGACCATGAGCGAAAGAATCCCCGTCCGATTAGTAGAAACATTCGAGCCTTCGCGTCCAAAGATGAAGGCCAAATCCAGCGACAACCAGATTCACACCCGCAGCTTCACCGGTCTGTTCCGCACTTTGCGCGTGTGCGGTGCAGGCTTTTTGTTTCTGGCGTTTTTCGGCACCGTGTGGCTCAACTGGGGCGGCCGTCAGGCTGTGCTCTGGGACCTCTCGGAAAGCAAGTTTCACATTTTCGGCGCAACGTTCTGGCCGCAGGACTTCATCCTGCTGTCGGCGCTGCTGATCATCTGCGCCTTCGGCCTGTTCGCGATCACCGTGTTCGCGGGCCGGGTCTGGTGCGGCTACACCTGCCCGCAGAGCTCCTTTACCTGGCTGTTCATGTGGTGCGAAAAAGTCACCGAGGGCGAGCGCAACCAGCGGATCAAGCTGAAAGCGGCGCCGTGGGGGCTGAACAAACTGATGCGCCGTTCTGCCAAGCACACGATGTGGCTGGCGATCAGCGTGATGACCGGCCTGACCTTCGTCGGTTACTTCACGCCGATCCGTCCACTGGCCAACGAGTTGCTGACCCTGCAAATGGGCGGCGTGAGTCTGTTCTGGGTGCTGTTTTTCACCGGAGCCACCTACATCAATGCCGGTTGGCTGCGTGAAGCGGTGTGCATGCACATGTGCCCTTACGCCCGTTTCCAGAGCGTGATGTTCGACAAAGACACCCTGACCATCTCCTATGACACGGCACGCGGCGAGATCCGTGGCCCGCGCAAACGCGATGTAAAACCGGCCGATGTCGGCCTCGGTGACTGCATCGATTGCCACTTGTGCGTGCAGGTCTGCCCGACCGGTATCGACATTCGCGATGGCTTGCAGATGGAATGCATCGGCTGCGCCGCGTGCATCGACGCCTGTGATTCGATCATGGACAAAATGGGCTACGCCCGTGGCCTGATCAGTTACACCTCCGAGCATGAATTGCAGGGTGGCAAGACGCACCTGCTGCGACCAAGGCTGATCGGCTACAGCGCAGTGCTGGTGGTGATGATCGGTGCACTGGCTCTGGCGTTGATCGAGCGGCCGATGGTGTCCCTGGACGTCAGCAAGGACCGTGGCTTGTTCCGTGAGAACAGCCTGGGGCAGATCGAAAACATCTACAGCCTCAAGGTCATCAACAAAACCCAGGAGCGTCAGGGCTACCGCCTGAGCCTGGTCGACGGCGAAGGCTTCCAGTTGCAGGGCAAGACCGAGCTGAGCCTGGCGCCAGGCGAAATCGTCGATGTTCCGGTGTCCGTGGCCATGACGACCGAACAGCCCGCCAGCAGCTCGCAGAAGATCAGCTTCATGATCAGCGACAGCGATGACCCAAGCGTGCACAGCGTGGCCAAGAGCCGTTTTGTTGCGCCGATGAACCGTTGAACCTTTAAGATGCAGTCCTCTGTGGCGAGGGAGCTTGCTCCCGTTGGGGTGCGAAGCGCCCCTGAAATTTTACGACTGCTACGCAGCCGAACGGGAGCAAGCTCCCTCGCCACAAGAGCGCACCACATGAATAACTCCAACCCGAGCACCCGATGAAACGCTACGAAAAATTCGCCGACGACATCGCTGAACTGATCCGCTCCGGGGTGCTTGGGCCGGGTCAACGCGTGCCGTCGGTGCGCTACGCCAGCCAGACCTACGGGGTCAGCCCGTCCACGGTCTTCCAGGCCTATTACTTGCTGGAGCGCCGTGGGCTGATCCGCGCCCGCCCGCGTTCCGGCTACTTCGTCAACACCCACGCGCCGAGCCCGTTCTCGGAGCCGGTGATCAGCAGCCAGGTCAACGAGTCGACGGAAGTCGACGTCAGTGAGCTGGTGTTCTCGGTACTCGACTCGATCAAGGACCCGAACACCGTACCGTTCGGCTCGGCCTTCCCGAGCCCGACACTGTTCCCGCTGCAACGTTTGTCCCGCTCGCTGGCCAGTGCCAGCCGCGAAATGGACCCGCGCGTGGTGGTCACCGACATGTCGCCGGGCAACCCGCAACTGCGTCGGCAAATCGCCCTGCGCTACATGGTCGGCGGCCTGATGCTGCCCATGGAAGAACTGCTGATTACCAACGGCGCGCTCGAAGCCCTGAACCTGTGCCTGCAAGCGGTGACCGAACCCGGTGACCTGGTGGCCATTGAGGCCCCGGCGTTCTACGCCAGCCTGCAAGTGCTGGAACGACTCAAGCTCAAAGCCGTGGAAATTCCCGTGCACCCGCGCGACGGCATCGACCTGGGCGTGCTCGCGCAAACCCTTGAACGTCACCCGATCAAGGCGTGCTGGTGCATGACCAGTTTCCAGAACCCGATGGGCGCGACCATGCCCGAGGCGAAGAAGCAGGAACTGGTGGAATTGCTGCGCGTGCATCAGGTGCCGCTGATCGAGGACGACGTCTACGCCGAACTGTATTACGGTCAGCAAGCGCCAAAACCGGCAAAAGCCTTCGACACTGAAGGCCTGGTGATGCATTGCGGCTCCTTCGCCAAAAGCCTGGCCCCAGGTTATCGCGTCGGCTGGGTCGCGGCCGGGCGCTATGCGCAGAAAATCGAACGCCTGAAACTGATGACCTCGCTCTGCGCCTCGATGCCGGCCCAGGCGGCGATTGCCGACTACCTGCAACACGGCGGCTACGACCGCCACTTGCGTAAACTGCGCTACGCTCTGGAAGAACAACAAAGCGCCATGTTGGCCGCCATTGCCCGCTACTTTCCGGCGCAAACCCGCGTCAGCCAACCGGCCGGCGGCTACTTCCTGTGGTTGGAGTTGCCGCCGCAGATGGACTCTCTGAAGCTGTTCCAGATGGCCCTGGCCCAAGGCATCAGCATCGCCCCGGGACCGATCTTTTCCCCGACCCAGCGCTTTAGAAACTGCATCCGCCTGAACTACGGCAGCCCGTGGAACGAGGATGCCGAGAAGGCGATGGAAACCTTGGGGCGGATTGTTCGTTCGTTTTAACCTCAGGCTTGCCGTTCGCTCCCGTCGCTGGCAGCATCCGCGCTTCACTCATCCATGGATGGAGCGTGCCGTTGCTGGCCAGTTGCTGTCCATGACAACCCCGGGTTATGGACGACCGATGGAAAAAACGCTGAAGACGCTGCTGGGCGCGGTGACCACGACCATGGTCTATATCGCGTTGATTCGCTACGTGTTCCCGACCCTCTATGCAGACACGCTGACGGAAAGCTTGCTGAGCGCTGCCCTTGAACCTGCGATCGCCGGGTTGATCGCCGCCGTGGTGCTGATGTGCTGGAAACCACACCCACACTACTGGAGCCTGTTCGTCATTGCAGTGCTGATGGCGGGTTCAACGCTGCGCTTCATGGATGAAAACCTGTGCGATGCAAAGCAGATCGCAGAGATCACCCACGCCGCCTTGTCACCGGTGACAGCATCCACGACCGAGGCATTTCCTGGCATCAGTGCCAACCCAACAGGCGAGCAACGCTATTTTTGTGTGTTGCCCCATCAGCGTCACGAATACCTGGCGGCTTCGGCAACCTACCACCTCAAGGGTTGGTTGACGCTGTGGGCAGTTCTGACGATCAGCCACTGGCATAGGCGCAGACGTCCGGCTCAGCAGGTTTAACGCCTGAGCCAGACACCCGTGAATCAAACGCGTCGTTAACGCCCGCCCGCCAGATCGATAAACGTCCCGGTCGCGTACGACGCTTTGTCCGACAGCAGCCAGATGATCGCCTCGGCCACTTCATCCGGGCGGCCACCACGGGCCATAGGGATGCCGGACTCAAGTTTGCTGACCCGGTCCGGGTCACCGCTCAGGGCGTGGAAGTCGGTATAGATGTAGCCGGGGCGGACCGCGTTAACGCGAATACCTTCGCCAGCGACTTCCTTGGACAGGCCAATCGTGAAGCTGTCCAGCGCGCCTTTGGAAGCGGCGTAGTCGACGTATTCGCCCGCCGAGCCCAGGCGCGAGGCCACCGAAGAGACGTTAACGATGCTGCCGCCCTGCCCGCCATGCCTGGGCGACATGCGCAGCACCGCATGCTTGGCGCAGAGAATCGGCGCCAGCACATTGGTCTTCATGATTTTGAGAATGCGGAACTCGGACATTTCGTCAACCCGGGACTTGTGCCCGACGGTGCCGGCGTTGTTCACCAGGGCAGTGACCCGACCCAGCTCCGTGTCGACGCGGTGGAACAGCCCGATCACTTCGTCTTCGATGCTGACATCGGCACGAACCGCGATGGCCTGGGCCCCCAACTCGCGTACTCGCTGCAACACCGTGAACGCGGACTGTTCGTCAGCCTGGTAGTTGATGCAGATCCGATACCCCTGCTGCGCCGCCAAGAGCGCCGTCGCGGCGCCGATACCGCGTCCGCCCCCGGTGATGACGATGACTTTGTCCATGCTGGTCTTCCCCCTGATGCAAGCATTAGCAATCGGGGCCAAGAATAACCGCCATCGTCGGGTTTTGCATGGGGTCTGTGGTGTCCGGACTGACGTCTTCGCGAGCAGACTCGCTCCCACACTTGATCGCATCTCCCCTGTGGACTCGGCCCATCAACCCGCGGCCAATTGCTCGGCGCGGTGAATATCGAGCATGAAGGCGTCGGCCGGCTGCGGGTGACCGAGCAGGTAGCCTTGCAACGAGTCGCAACCCAGTTGGGTCAGGAAGTTCTGTTGCATGTCGGTTTCCACGCCCTCGGCAACGATCCGCAGCCCCAATGCCTGGCCCAGGGCGACGATGGCCGAAACAATGGCGGCATCGTCGCTGTCGTGTTCCAGATCGCGGACAAACCCCCGGTCGATTTTCAACTCATTGGCCGGCAAACGCTTGAGGTACATCAGGCTGGAGTAACCGGTGCCAAAGTCATCAATGGACAAATCCACACCCATGTCTGCCAGTTGCTGGAGCACGGTCATGCTCGCGTCGGCATCACTCATGGCAGTGGTTTCGGTGATTTCCAGGGTCAGGCTGTTGGCCGGTAAATGATGAACCGCCAGGGCCTTCGCCACGCTCTGGACCAGTCCAGCGTGGCAGAACTGCAAGGCCGACAGGTTTACCGCGATGCGCCAACCGGTGTAACCCTGGGCGTACCACTGGGCCATTTGGCGACAGGCTTCGTTGAGCACCCAGTCACCGATTGGAATGATCAAGCCGGTTTTTTCTGCCAGGTCGATGAACTTGTCCGGCAGCAACATGCCTTGCCTCGGATGCTCCCAGCGCAACAGCGCCTCGGCCCCGACCGGGCGGCCGTTGCTGGCGTCGAACTTGGGTTGGTAATGCAGGCTGAATTGCTGCTGCTCTACGGCATTGCGCAAATCCTGGAGCAATTGCAGTTGCTTGCGGGCGTTGGTGTTCATCGAGGCATCGAAAAACCGGTAACCGTTCTTGCCGGTGCCTTTGGCGTGATACATCGCCGCATCGGCGTTCATCAGCAATTCTTGCGCGGTCTGGCCGTTGCCGGGGTACATCGCGATACCGACGCTGGCGGAAATCTGCAAGTCATGGTCCGCCACGCTAAACGAACGGGAGATCAGCCCGACCTGACGCGCCGCCAGGCGCAACGCGTCGTCAGGCTCGCTCATTTGCACCAACAACACGAACTCGTCACCGCCGATCCGCGCCAGGGTGTCCTGGCTGCGCAGGTCTTCGCGCAGGCGCAAACCGACTTCGCGCAACAACTGATCGCCCATATGATGGCCGAAAGCATCGTTGACCGGTTTGAAACCGTCCAGGTCAATAAACATCAGCGCAAAACAACCACCCTGCTCTTGCACCACATGCATGGCCTGGTCGATCCGGTCGGCCAGCAGCACCCGATTGGGCAATCCGGTCAGGGTGTCATGCAGGGCCAGTTGGGTCAGTTCGCGATTGGCCAGCGTCAGGGAGTTGGCCAATTCGGCGGTACGCGCTTCCAGGCGGGCATCGAGAATTGAAGTCAGCAAGGCAATGCTCAACACCGCCAGGGTGGTAATCAGTACCAGATTGTCCAGGCCCTTGCCGTTCAGGCCATCAATGGCCGCGCCACAAAAACTGCCGTCGGGGAACTGCGCAGCGGCCATCCCGGTGTAGTGCATGCCGACGATAGCGATGCCCATGACCACCGCCGCCCCGCCACGGGCAAAGCGCACATGTGGCGTGTTCTGGCGCAACCGAAACGCAATCCACAACGCCGCCGCCGAGGCGCCCACGGCAATCAGCAACGATGCCCAGAACAGGGTCGGGTCGTAATCGATGCCCGGCTGCATGCGCATCGCCGCCATGCCGGTGTAATGCATCGCACTGATGCCCCCGCCCATGATCAGCGCGCCAAACGCCAGCTGCCAGCCCGGAAGGCGCGGCTGACTGACAAGCCACAAGGCAAACCCGCAGGAAAGGATGGCGATCAGCAGGGAAAGCAAGGTGATCGTAATGTCGTAGCCCAGGTCGATGGGCAACGTGAAGGCCAGCATGCCAATAAAGTGCATCGACCAGACGCCCACGCCCATGGCCAACGCACCGCCGACAGTCCATAAATGAGCGGCGCGGCCTGTGGTCGTGGCGATACGACCGGTAAGGTCCAAAGCGGTGTAGGACGCCAGAATCGCCACGCAGAGCGAGATCAGCACCAGAGCGGGGGAGTAACTTCCGATGAGCATGAGACTTCTCGAGGCCGGTGAGCCGAACTGCATCCATGCTTGGGGGCAAATCGCAGGATTGTACCCATTGCGCCAAAGAACGCATCCCCAAAGTAACCAAAAGGCCAGCAGCCTCGGAGAAAGTCTGTAACAAGGTGGAACATGCCCTTACAGGGTGTAGGGGCGATAACGATGAACGGTCAGAAAGGACTCACGCCCGCCTAATGCCTGTCAGTTAAGTGAAATCCTTGTGGGAGCGAGCCTACTCGCGAAATCGGCGGGTCAGCAAACATTGATGTTGAAGGTGCCGACGCCTTCGCGAGCAGGCTCGCGCCCACATGTTTCGTGCTCTAAATGACTGGCATTACTCACGCACGGCCTACTTTTTCTCGCTGAGTTGCATCTGCCCGTCCCATCCGCCGCCAAGCGCGGCGATCAGTTGCACACTGGCGATCAAACGACTTTGCTGCAACGTCAGTACGCTGCGCTCGTTGTTCAGCGCCGAAGCCTGGATCACCACCACGTCAAGATAGGCGATCAGCCCGGCCTTGTACTGGTTCAGGGTCAGGCGCAGGGACTCGCGTGCTGAATCCAGCGCTTGCTGACGCACCACGGCTTCGTCTTCGAGCACCTTGAGTTGCACCAGGTAGTTCTCCACCTCGCGGAAACCATCGAGCACGGTCTGCCGGTATTTGGCGACGGTCTGATCGTAAAGCGCCTCGCTGCGGTCGACTTCCGCCGAGCGCTGGCCACCGTCGAACAGGGTCATCGCCAGTTTGGGCCCCACGGACCAGAAGCGGTTCGGCAGGCTGATCCAGTCGGCGTAGGTGCTGCTGCTGTAGCCACCGCTCAGGCTCAAGCTCAGGTCCGGGTAATACGCAGCCTTCGCCACGCCAATGTTGGCGTTGGCGGCGATCACCGAACGTTCTGCCGAAGCGATATCCGGGCGGCGCTCCAGCAACTGCGAGGGCAGGCTCACAGGCACTTGCGGCAACACCGGGATGTCCCGGGTTTCGGCCAGGCTGAACCCGGCCGGTGGCTGCCCGGTCAGAACGGCAATCGCATTCTCGAACTGAGCGCGCTGCCAGATCAGGTCAATCAGGTCAGCCTGGGTGCCTTTGAGTTGGGTTTGCGCCTGGGCCACGGCGTCCTTGCCCGAGACACCGGCACGGTACTGGTTTTCAGTCATTTTCAGCGAACGCTGATAGTTTTCCACCGTCGCTTCCAGCAAGCGTTTCTGCTGATCGATCACCCGCAGTTGCAGGTAATTTTGCACCAGTTCCGATTGCTGGCTCAGGCGCATGGCCGCCAGGTCAGCGGCACTCGCCTCGGCGCTGGCTTCATTGGCTTCCAGCCCACGGCGCAATTTGCCCCAGACATCCGCTTCCCAGCTCACCCCCAACTGGGTGTTGTAGGTGTCGCGAATCCCGCTGCTGGAACTGCTCAGACTGGAACTGCTGCTGCCGGTGCCCTGGCTGGAACGGGTTTTCCCGGCACTCAGGTCAACCTTGGGGAAAAACGAGCCTCGCGCACTGCGCACCAGCGCTTGCGCCTGACGGTACTGGGCTTCGGACTGGGCGACGGTCTGGTTGGCACTGTTGAGCTTTTCAATCAGCCCGTTGAGTTGTTGATCGCCGTACAGCTCCCACCAGGCGCCACGGGCCAATGAATCGCTGGGGTTGGCCTGACGCCAGCCTTCGGCTTGCTTGTACTGCGCCGGTTCGGCGACTGGCGGGCGCTGGTAATCCGGGCCGATGGCACAAGCGCTGAGCAGCAAGGCACTGAGCGACAGGCTCAGCAATCGCGAACCCCGGGCCGAGAACACAGGGTTGAAGGGCGAACGGTCAGTCATAGCGCGGTTTCCAGAGCAGCATCGGTACGTACCCCACGCCAGTGGTTGAAGCGATGGCGCAGTTTGTCGAGATAGAGGTAAACCACCGGAGTGGTGTAAAGCGTCAGCACCTGGCTGAAAATCAGCCCGCCGATAATCGTCAGGCCCAACGGCTGACGCATTTCCGCTCCTTCTGCGCTGCTGAGCAGCAACGGCAAGGCACCGAGAATGGCCGCCAGGGTTGTCATCAGAATCGGCCGCAGGCGCAACAGGCAAGCGCTGCGGATCGATTCCAGCGGAGCCATGCCTTGATGGCGCTCCAGTTGCAGGGCCAGGTCGATCATCAGAATGGCGTTTTTCTTCACCACACCGATCAACAGGAACAACCCCAGCAGCGAGATCAGGCTGAATTCACCGCCCAGCACATAGATCGACAGCAACGCACCGACCCCGGCCGACGGCAAGGTGGACAGAATGGTCAGCGGATGAATGTAGCTTTCATACAACACCCCCAGCACCAGATACACCGCCACCAGCGCGCCGAGAATCATCCACGGCTGGCTCTTTTGCGTGGCGGCAAACGCGTCGGCGGTGCCGGCCATTTTGACGATCACCTCTTCCGGCAGGCCCAGCTTGGCAATCGCCCGTTCAATGGCGGCAGTGCCCTGCTCGACCGTCACCCCTTCGGCCATGTCGAAGGAAATGTCTTCGGAAGCGAACTGTCCTTCGTGGCTGACACGGTCGTCTTCCAGGCTGTTTTCGTAGTGAGCGATGGCCGACAACGGAATTCGCGCACCGTCAGCCGTGATGACCTGAACCTGATTGAGGGTGATCGGGTCCTGGGCGTACTTGGGATTGACCTCCATCACCACCTGATACTGGTTGAGGCTGTCGTAGATGGTGGAAATCTGCCGCTGGCTGTAGGCGTTGTTCAACACCGAGGTGACCATGGCCATGTCCACGCCCAGACGTTTGGCCTGATCGCGGTCGACCACCAGCGTCACTTGCTGGGCACCACGGCCTTCGCGGGCGTCGATGGCCGTCAGTTCGGGCAGGCTTTTGAGCGCCGTCACGACTTTCGGATACCACAGCCGCAGCGCTGAAAGATCACCGCTTTGCAGGATGTACGAGTATTGGGAAGAGGCTTGCTCGCGACCGCCACCAAACTGCAGGTCCTGGTCAGCCATCAGCATCAACATGCCACCGGGCACTTTGGGCATGTCCTTGCGCAGGCGTTCAATGACTTTCTGCGCGGATATCTGCCGCTCCTTGATGGGCTTGAGCCGAACCAGCATGAAGGCGTTGTTGGTGCCATTGTTGCCGCCAATAAACCCGGCCACGCTTTCTACCGCAGGATCACGCAGCACGGCCTGGCGGAAGATTTCCATTTTCGGCTGCATCACGCTGAACGACAGGCCATCGTCACCGCGCACAAAACCGATCAACTGCCCGGTGTCCTGTTGCGGCATGAAGGTCTTGGGCACTACCACGTACAACGCAACGTTGACCCCGATGGTGACGAACAGGCTGAGCAAGGTCAGGCGCCGGTGACGCAAGACCCAGTCCAGGCTGCGGGCGTAGCCTTTGACCATCCAGTCGTTGACACGCCGGCTGGTGCGTTGCAAACGGTTCTCCTGGCCCGGCGTGTGGGGTTTGAGCCACCGCGCGCACAACATCGGCGTAAGGGTCAGGGACACCACCAGCGACACGATAATGGCCGCCGCCAGGGTGATGGAAAACTCGCGGAACAGGCTTTCGATGATGCCGCCCATGAACAGGATCGACAGGAACACCGCCACCAGCGAGACGTTCATCGACAGCAAGGTAAACCCGACTTCCTTGGCCCCCAGGTAGGCCGCCTTCATTGGCGCAATGCCGTCGTCGATGTGCCGGGAGATGTTCTCCAGTACCACGATGGCGTCGTCCACCACCAGTCCGGTGGCGAGGATCAGCGCCATCAGCGACAAGTTGTTCAGGGAAAACCCGTAGAGGTACATCACCGCAAAAGTGCCCACCAGCGACACCGGCACCGCCAATGTCGGGATCAGCGAGGCGCGCAAGTTACCGAGGAACAGGTACACCACCAGAATCACCAGCGCGACGGCAATCAGCAGGGTCATTTCCGCTTCGTGCAGGGTCGCCTTGATCACCGGCGAACGGTCCATGGCCAGGTTCAACTTGACGCTCGCCGGCAACACTGCCTGCAACGCCGGCAATTGGGCCTTGATCTCGTTGACAGTCTCGATGATGTTGGCGCCGGCCTGGCGGTTGATCACCAGCAACACGGCAGCGTCATTGTTGAAGAAACCACTGTTGTAGCGGTCCTCCACACCGTCACTGACCTTGGCCACGTCGCTCAGGCGCAGCGCCGAACCATTCTGGTAGCGAATGATCAGCGACTCGTAATCCTTGGCCCTTTCCAACTGGTCGTTGGCCTGCACCTGCCACATGCGCTGGTCGTCTTCGACCGAACCTTTGGGACGGCGCACGTTGGCATTGGCGATGGTGTTGCGTACGTCGTCCAGCGCCACGCCATACTGGTTCAGCAGTTGCGGTTCGAGTTCGATGCGCACCGCCGGCAAGGAGCTGCCGCCGATCTGCACTTCACCGACACCCGGCACCTGCGACAGGCTCTGGGACAGGATGGTCGAGGCCAGATCGTAGAGCTGACCCTTTGCCAACACGTCCGAGGTCAGCGAAAGCACCATGATCGGTGCCTGCGACGGGTTGACCTTTTTATAGGTCGGCATGCTGCGCATGCCGCTGGGCAGCAGGTTGCGCGAGGCGTTGATGGCCGCTTGCACTTCCCGCGCCGCGCCGTTGATGTCGCGCCCCAGGTCAAATTGCAGGATCACCCGCGTCGAGCCCTGGCTGGAACGGCTACTCATGGTGTTGACCCCGGCGATGGCGCCGAAGGATCGCTCCAGCGGCGTTGCCACCGTGGAGGCCATGACCTCGGGGCTGGCGCCCGGCAAACTGGCCTGAACGACGATCACCGGGAAGTCCATCTGTGGCAACGGCGACACCGGCAACAGGCCGAAACTGACCCCACCCAGCAACATGATGGCCAGAGAAAGCAGCATGGTTGCCACAGGACGTTTTATGAAAGGACCTGAAAGATTCATGGACGACCGCTCCAGGCTTCAAACGGCAAACTGCAAGAGACAAGCAGAATGTGTGCAGGCTTTAGCTCAAGGCTTGCAGCTTGAAGCTTGAAGCTCACCGCCGTCATACCACCACCTCTTTCGAGTCGGACTTGCCGAAGCGGCGTCCCAACCGGTCGAAATACAAGTAGATCACCGGCGTGGTAAACAGCGTCAGCACCTGACTCACCAACAACCCGCCGACCATCACCAGGCCCAGCGGCTGGCGCAGCTCTGCGCCGGAACCGGTGGCAAGCATCAGCGGCACCGCGCCGAACAACGCAGCCAATGTCGTCATCAGGATCGGACGAAAACGCAACAGCGCCGCCTGGTAAATCGCGGTTTCCGGGTCCAGGCCCTGATTACGCTCAGCGTCCAGGGCAAAGTCGATCATCATGATCGCGTTCTTCTTGACGATACCGATCAGCAAAATGATACCGATGATCGCGATCATCCCCAGGTCATTGCCACTGAGGATCAACGCCAACAACGCACCGACTGCCGCCGACGGCAAGGTCGAGAGGATGGTAATCGGGTGGATGTAACTTTCGTACAGCACGCCCAGCACGATGTACATCGTCACCACCGCCGCCAGAATCAGCAGCAAAGTGCTCGACAGCGACGCCTCGAACGCCTGCGCAGCGCCCTGGAACTGGGTCTGCACGCCCACTGGCATGCCGATGTCCTGCTGCACCTTGTTGATCAGCTCGACCGCCTGCCCCAGCGCCACGCCGGGCGCCAGGTTGAACGACATCATCACCGCCGGGAACTGGCCGATATGGGCAATCGCCAGTTGGGCCTGACGTTCTTCCATGCGCGCCAGGCTGGACAGGCGCACCTGACCGCCGTCGGTGGTCTTGACGTGAATCTGCTCCAGCGCCTGCGGGCCGATTTTTTCACCGGCCTGGGCCTGCAACACCACGCGGTACTGGCTGGCCTGGGTGTAAATGGTGGAAATCTGCCGCTGGCCAAAGGCGTCATACAAGGCATCGGTGATGTTCGACACCGACACACCAATCCGTGAGGCGGCATCGCGGTCGATCACCAGATAGACCTGCAAGCCCTTGTCCTGCAAGTCGCTGGCAACATCGGTCAGCTCGGGCTGCCTGGCCAGCGCCTCGACCAACCGCCCGCTCCACAGGCTCAGCAGGTCGGCGTCGGGAGAGGACATGCTGAACTGGTACTGAGTCCGGCTGACGCGGTCTTCGATGGTCAGGTCCTGCACCGGCTGCATGTACAGGCGAATGCCCACCAGCTTGTCCAGCGCCGGTTGCAAACGGGCGATGACTTGAGTGGCACTCAGGTCGCGCTCCTTGTGCGGCTTGAGGTTGATCAACAAACGGCCGCTGTTGAGCGTCGCGTTATCGCCATCGACACCGATATAAGAAGACAGGCTCTCTACCGCAGGGTCCGCCAGGATGACTTTCGCCAACGCTTGCTGGCGCTGGCTCATGGCAGCGAACGAAATCGACTGGGGCGCCTCGGAAATGCCCTGGATCACCCCGGTGTCCTGCACCGGGAAAAACCCTTTGGGCACCACCATGTACAGGAACACCGTGAGGCCCAGCGTGCCGATGGCCACCAGCAACGTCAGCGGCTGGTGCTTGAGCACCCACTGCAATTTGCGCCCGTAGGCCGCGATCATCCAGTCGATCCAGGCACCGCTGGCCCGGTAGAACCGGCCCTGCTCTTCTTCCTTCGGTTCACGCTTGAGCAGGCGTGCGCACATCATCGGTGTCAGGGTCAGCGAAACCACCAGCGAAATCAGGATCGCCACCGCCAGGGTGATGGCGAACTCCCGGAACAGGCGCCCCACCACATCGGCCATGAACAGCAACGGAATCAGGACCGCAATCAACGACAGGGTCAGGGACACCAGGGTGAAACCGATCTGCTTGGCGCCCTTGAGCGCCGCTTGCATCGGGCTCTCGCCCTCTTCGATGTAGCGCGAGATGTTTTCGAGCATGACGATCGCATCGTCCACCACAAAACCGGTGGCGATGGTCAGCGCCATCAGGGTCAGGTTGTTGACCGAGAACCCCGCCAGGTACATCACGCCGAACGTGCCGACCAGCGACAGCGGCACGGCGATGGACGGAATGATCGTGGCGCTGAAACGCCGCAGGAACAGGAACGTGACCATGACCACCAGGGCAATGGCGATCAGCAGTTCATGTTGTACATCAGTCACCGAGGCACGGATGGTCTGGGTGCGGTCCGTCAGTACGGTAACGTCGAGACCGGCCGGCAGGTTGTCGGTGATGCTCGGCAACAGGGCCTTGATGCGGTCGACCACTTCGATCACGTTGGCGCCTGGTTGGCGCTGGATGTTCAGCAGCACAGCCTGGTTTTCATTGGCCCAGGCGGCAAGGCGTTCGTTTTCGGCGCCGTCAACAATTTGTGCGACGTCCTTGAGCCGCAACGGTGCGCCGTTTTTGTAGGCCAGGATCAGTTCGGCATAGTCTTCGGGCGACTTGAGCTGGTCATTGGCATCGAGCATCGACACCCGGGTCGGGCCATCGAAGTTGCCTTTGGGCTGGTTGACGTTGGACGCACCTATCAGGGTGCGCACGTCCGACAGGTTCAAACCATTGGCCGCCAGGGCCTCGGGGTTGACCTTGATCCGCACGGCCTGCCGCTGGCCGCCCGCAATGGTGACCATGCCGACGCCGCTGATCTGGGCGATTTTTTGCGCCATGCGCGTGTCGACCAAATCATTGAGTTTGGGCAACAGCATGGTCTTTGAGGTGATGGCCAGCGTCAGCACCGGGGTGTCGGCCGGGTTGACCTTGTTGTACACCGGTGGCGCGGGCAAGTCCTTGGGCAGCAGGTTGGTCGCGGAGTTGATCGCCGCCTGCACCTGTTGCTCGGCGACATCCATATTAATGTCGAGGTTGAAACGCAGGGTCAGCACCGAGGCGCCGCCAGAACTGGTGGACGCCATTTGAGTCAGGCCCGGCATCTGCCCGAACTGCCGTTCCAGCGGTGCGGTGACCGCACTGGTCATCACATCCGGGCTCGCGCCGGGGTAAAGCGTCATGACACGAATGGTCGGGTAATCGACCTGTGGCAATGCCGAAACCGGCAACAGGCGATACGCGATCAGGCCGGCCAGGACAATGGCCAGCATGCTCAGCGTGGTGGCGACCGGGCGAAGAATGAACAGCCGCGAGAGATTCATGCGCCGCCCTTTTGCGCCTTGTCCGTGGCGGACGGTTCAGCGGCGGCGCTCGCCGGTTGGCCTTGCAGGTGCCCGGTCGGGGTCGTCGGGACAGCGTCGCTGTCGTTGACCACTTCCACCTCACTGCCCTCTTTCAGACGATCCGTCCCTTCCAGTACCACACGATCACCGGCGGCCAGGCCCTCCTTGATCACCGTATGCTCGCCATCGCTGGCGCCGACTTTGAGTTGGCGCAGCGAGACTTTCTTGTCACCGTCCAGGGCATACACGAAGGTGCCGTTGGTGCCGAACTGAATTGCTGCCGATGGGGCCAGCACCACCCCTTTGAGGGTGTCGGCCAACAGACGCACATTGACGAACTGATTGGGGAATAGCGACTGGTCGCGGTTATCGTAACGGGCCTTGAATTTCAGGGTGCCGGTGGTGATGTCGATCTGGTTGTCCAGGCTCTGCAACACGCCAGTGGCCTGGAGTTTGGTATCGCCACGGTCCCAGGCTTCCACCGGCAGTCTGGCACCGCTGCGGTAACGGGCCAGTACGGTTTCCAGGCTGTTCTCCGGCAAGGTGAACGCCACACTGATCGGCTGGGTCTGGGTAATGACCGCCAGCGCCGTGGTGTCATTGGCTGCCACCAGGTTGCCGACATCCAACTGACGGAGACCGACGCGACCGGCGATCGGCGCCCGGATTTTGGTGAACTCCAGATTCAGCTTGGCGTCGTTGACTGCCGCCTGACTAGTCTTGACCGTGCCCTGATACTGACCCACCAGCGCAGCGGCAGTGTCCAGGGTTTGCTTGGCGATACTGTCTTCGGCAAACAGGCCGCGATAGCGCTCCAGGTCGACCTGGGCGTTTTTCAGTTGCGCCTGGTTTTGCAGCAAGGTGCCTTCGGCTTGCAGCAAGGCATTCTGGTAAGGACGCGGATCAATTTCGGCGAGCAGGTCGCCGGCCTTGACCATTTGTCCTTCTTCAAAGGCAATTTTCACCAATTCGCCGCCGACACGGCTGCGCACATTGATGGTGTTTAACGCCGTCACCGTGCCCAGCGCCTTGTAGTACAGCGCAAAGTCGCCCGTGACAGCGGCCGCCACCCGCACCGGAACCGCCCCCCCCGCACCACCGAACCCCGGACGCATGCCACCGGCCTTGCCGGTATGCCCGGCGGCGACTTTTTGCCCGGCTGCGTCTTTATGGTCGTCGCCACTTGGCCAGAACTTCCAGCACAGGCCAGCGATGAGCAACAGGACAAGCAGGCCAAACAGCCAGCGACGGGGATTGCGGGAAGCAGAGGATTGCATGGAGTGATCAACCATTGGGCGCGTGGGCATCTTTTACGGGAGGTTGAAAGATAAGCACTGACAGCCATTAAGCAAAGCGCCTTTACCGGCAATTTACCTTGGGCTTACCTTTCGTCGAACATTTGCTAAAACACTGAAACACAAATGAAAACGGCCTGGGCAGAGGGGGCGTTCTCAACTGACTTCCACGCCGCGCCGGCGGGGAAATCAACTGAGAACGCCCCCAGGGTAATGCCTGTCAGTTAAGTGAAATCTCTGTGGGAGCGAGCCTGCTCGCGAAAGCGGTGTGTCTGCAAACATTGATGTTGAATGTGCCGACGTCTTCGCGAGCAGGCTCGCTCCCACACGTTTCGTGCCCTAACTGACAGGCATTACGCCCCCTGGGCCGTTAATAATTGTAAAAGCTGTTACTTCAAAACGGCCAACGCCGCTTCGTAGTTCGGCTCTTCAGCGATTTCCTTGACCAGTTCGCTGTGCAGCACGGTGTCGTTTTCGTCCAGCACCACAACAGCGCGAGCGGTCAGGCCTTTGAGCGGACCATCGGCAATCGCCACGCCGTAGTTTTCGATGAACTCGGCGCCACGCAGGGTCGACAGGTTCTGGACGTTCTCCAGACCTTCGGCACCGCAGAAACGAGCCTGGGCGAACGGCAGGTCAGCCGAGATGCACAACACTACGGTGTTGGCGACGTCGTTGGCCTGGGCGTTGAACGTGCGAACCGAGGTAGCGCAGGTCGGGGTGTCAACGCTTGGAAAAATGTTCAGTACCTTGCGCTTGCCGGCGAAGCTCGCCAGGGTCACGTCGGACAGGTTGCCTGCCACCAGGGAAAAAGCCGGCGCCTTGGAACCGGCTTGCGGCAGTTGGCCGTTGACTTGAACCGGGTTGCCTTTAAGAGTGACTTGAGCCATGAACGGAGTCCTTCTGAGCGTTTTTTGTGGAGGATTTTCGAGAGGCGGAAGTTAACCATGAAATGCGCTGAGGACCTATGGCAAAACACAAAATGTCATCACCGCGGACCGCTTAAACCGACCTTCTCAACGGGTCTGACCCGCTCCTGAACACACAGGAAAACCGTAACTTCAGCCTAATAGTTGCAACATGTTGCGATGACGGGCCTCGAAGATGCGTCGCATGTAGGCATTGACCATCAGCCACTCCAAAGGTGCACCGCCAATCGCCGCGTAGGTCACCCGGTCGGTGTACAACGTGCCGCCCTCGGCAGCCGCAACCCGGTGTTCATGGCGAAACGCACTGAGCGGGCCCTTGAGCATTTCGTCGATGAAATGATGATCGCTGACCTCCCGGATCGTCACGGTCCAGTTAGCGGGCACACACCCAAACATCCAATGCCGAAAACGAAACTCGCGTCCGGCACTGATCCGCAAGTTGTTCAGGTCTATATCCCCCAGAGGCGTCACGCGTTCCGGGAAGATTTTCGGAAAGTTGCTGCCTTCAAGGCAAAAATCGAGGACTTGCCGGGGCGTCCGCCCCTTGATCAGCGTGGTGAGCTCCAGAACCGGCATCGACAACATCCTTGGGTTTAGCGATGGCACAGCTTAACACCGCGCTTTCACCGGTCGACAGCCGCCTGATGGGCCCTGGCGATTGCGCAAAGTTCGACGTGGCCCACATAAAAAGGAGAGCGTGCGCACAAAACCAGGGAATTAACCCCTTCGACTGGCTAACCCCACGTTAGCTGCTAATTTCATCTGACGTGTCCTACAGGCTTGTCAGTACGGAAATTACAGCGCAACCGGCCTTCAAGTGCCGGGCGCTTGTCAGCCACCATGGAACCGGGGGATTCATGCCCAAGAGCTTTTATGCTGCTGCGCTGCTGATGGCCGCCACAACGGCGCCCGTGTTTTGTGCTCTGGCCGACAATGCCGAGACCGCCAACAAAAGCAATAACCCACTGAACCTCGCGCCCGGTTTGAACCTGCAGGATTACTACACCCCCAAGCTCTACGACACCAACGCTCACACCAATGACGCGTTGCTGCGCGGCGCACTGCCGATGGCGCCCAGTGACTTCATCGGTGTCGCGCAACTGTTGCGCGCAACCTTGCCCATCAGCACCCGACCCAATCCGCACGGGGGTTACAGCACCGGTGTCGGCGATCTCAATCTGTTCGATATTTTCCTGCTCAAGACCGAAGGCGTGCAGTTGGGCATCGGTCCGCAGATCACCGCCCCTACCGCCGAGCATGACGAACTGGGCACCGGCAAATGGCAGGCCGGGCTGGCAGCCATCGCCATCGACGCTTCGCCGCGCGGCCTGCTCGGCGCACTGGTGCAGTACCAGAGCTCGTTTGCCGGCGACCGTGACCGGCCACACGTCGAAAGCGCCACGCTCCAGCCATTCATCATTCATAACCTGCCCAAGGGCTGGTATCTGCGCTCGACCGGCACCTGGACGTTCGACCTGAAAAACAACACCCATTACATCCCCATCGGTTTTGGCGCGGGCAAGGCCTGGAAGTCCGGCCGCAACATCCTCAACGCCTACCTGGAGCCGCAGTGGACAGTGGAGCGCAAAGGCGATGGCCTGCCGCAGTTCACCCTGTTCGCAGGGATCAACGTCACCTTCGGAAAATAAGGAATTGTCATGCAGGCTTTGATTCGTGTAGCGGGTTTTAGCGTCATGGCCGTGTTTGCCAGCTGCGGTGTCGGCGTTCAGGCCCAGCCACTGGAGACGCGCATGGGTCAGGTGACGATGGAGGGCGAGTTGCCCGCTCACGAGTCCATTCCCAAGCTCTACGCCGAACTCGATTTCCAACAGGCCACGCAGTCTTATCTCTGGGCGTTGCCGCTGGTGTCCTACGCCCAGTGGCAGAAAGAGTTTCGCGACAAGCTCGGCGCCCACAGTGGCGACCTGATGGTGCTCGACAGCTACGAAGACAAGCTCGGCGTGATCACGGCCAACGCCACGACGCCTTACATTCTGGGCTTCGTCGACCTCAATGAAACCGGCCCGCTGGTGATCGAATTGCCGCCCGGCCCTACTGCCGGCGGTGTCGGAGACTTCTGGCAACGGGCAATCATCGACATGGGCCAGACCGGCCCGGACAAAGGCAAGGGCGGCAAGTACCTGGTACTCCCACCCGGTCAGGAGCCACCGGCCGACGCGGGCAAGTATTACCTGGCTCGCTCGCAAACCATGAACGTGCTGGTGGGTTTCCGGGTACTCGACCCGGACCCGGCCAAGGGCAAGGCTTTGGTCGAAGCCTTCAAAATGTACCCTTACGCCAAGCGCGCCACGCCGGATAAAACCCGACTGCTTTCGCCCGAGGGCAAGGCCTGGTCCGGCACGCAGCCACGGGGCATGGCGTATTGGGAGCGCTTGCACCAGATCATCCAGAAAGAACCGGTCAACGAACGGGACATAGTCTGAAAACCATCCAAGGCCTTTTAAATCAAGGTCTTGGACTGCATTTTCGACTAAAAAACAGCATTACTTTAGAGCATTTGTAGCCCAATAAACATTGGTCCAAACAGTTGCATTTTGGGGAAGATTTTTCAGCCCTAGCCATCCCTCCTGCGGCGTTCTGCCGGCCGAACACCACCCCATCAAACACATGACACCTTCCATAGCTGATCAAGCCTGGTCGTATAGCTCTGACTCATCATTTCTCGTCGCATGACCCAATCCGGATGGCTCGGTACGCTGGCAGACCGAAGCGTCCCCCTGCCCCAGCGACCGTTGATCTGATCCAGCACGCCCATCAGCTTTGTTGAAGCGCCCGGCTGTGACGCGGCAAACAGGTCCTCGGTGTATTCGCCCGGCTGGCACAGGTTCAGCAGCATGACCTCCGCCTTGCTGTAATTGAAGCCAGGCCTGAAGACATGCTCGAGCGCGTCGACCGCCGCCCGGGTCAGTAGCCGCACGTCATCGGTCGGGTACGGCAGGTCGACCACCACGCCGTTGGCGTACTTGGCTTCCTCCGGGTTAAACATGCCGGTGCGGATGCTTACGCGGATCTTCTTGCACAGCGAGCCCTGGGCGCGGAGCTTTTCCGAGGCACGCATCATGTAGGTGGCCACCGCCTCCTTGATGGGCGGCAGCTCCTTCAGACGCTTGCCGAACATGCGGCTACAGCAGATCTCCTGCTTCGGCGGGTCGGGCTCATCCAGCTCAAGGCATGGGGTGCCGGCCAGTTCCCGGGCGGTCTTCTCGATTACCACGCTGAACTTCTTGCGCAACATCCACGGATCGGCCTTGGCCAGGTCCATGGCTGTCTTGATGCCCAAGGTATCCAGGTGCAGTTTCATCCGGCGCCCGACGCCCCAGACCTCGGCCACATCGGTGTTGCGCAGCACCCAGTCGCGCTTGGCCATATCACAGATGTCGACCACCCCACCGGTTTGCACCTGCAAGCGCTTCGCCGTGTGGTTGGCCAGCTTGGCCAAGGTCTTGGTGTGGGCAATACCGATACCCACCGGGATGCCGGTGCAGCGCAGCACCTGGGCGCGAATCCGCCGACCGAACGCATCCAGCCCCGTCATACCGGTCAGATCGGCGAAAGCCTCATCGATGCTGTACACCTCGACCGCCGGCACCATGGCCTCAATCAGGCTCATCACCCTTTCGCTCATGTCTCCGTACAGCGCGTAGTTGGACGAAAACGGGACGATGCCGTGCTGCTCGAGCTTGTGCTTGATCTGGAAGTACGGCTCGCCCATTTTGATAAACGGCTTGGCGTCGTAGCTGCGCGCAATGACACAGCCGTCGTTGTTGCTCAGCACCACAATCGGCACCTTGGCCAGGTCCGGGCGAAACACCCGCTCGCAGCTGGCATAGAAGCTGTTGCAATCGATCAGCGCGAACACCGGCTCATGGGGTTTAGACATGGCTACGCACGGTATTGGTGATCACGCCCCAGATGGTCAGCTCATCACCTTCAAGGATGTATCGGGCCGGGTACTTGGGGTTTTCCGACAGCAGGATCACCTCCTTCCCGCGCTTGCACAGGCGCTTGCAGACCGGGTCGTTGTTCAACAGCGCCACCACGATGTGCCCGTGGGCGGGCTCAATCGAACGATCAACCACCGCCAGGTCACCCTCGAAAATGCCGGCGCCCTGCATGCTCTCGCCGGTGATCGCGACCAGGTAGACGTGCGGCGCGCGGATGTTCAAGACCTCATCCAATGAGATGTGCTGCTCAATGTGATCGGCTGCCGGCGACGGAAAACCGGCCGGCACCTGAAAAGAGCAGAAAGGCAGCTTCACGCCGCCCTCTGAAATTGGACCTAGAATTGAAAAGCTCATGACGCACCTTTTACAAATACTGTACGAAAATACAGTTAATTTGAAAGCAGGTCTGTGGTCAATTTTCTTGTAGGAAATTTCGACAGGCGGAGGCTGGTATGTGTGGTCGACTTTCCCAGTACAGTAGCATCCACGACTTCGTGGCAGCGCTGAGCATGCCCAATGCCCTGGCCAACACTGTGGGCGATGAACCGCTCGGGCGCTACAACGTGGCGCCGACGACGCAGGTCGCCCTGCTCCACCTCGAAGGCGACACTTTGCATGCTGATCGAGTGCGCTGGGGGTGGCGCCCGCACTGGGCGAAGGATCGCGCCGCACCGATCAATGCCAGGGTGGAGAAAGTCGCACACGGACCGTTCTTCCGGGCGATCTGGCCGCATCGTGCAATCGCGCCCATCGATAACTGGTTTGAGTGGGTTGATGAAGGCGGGCCGAAGAAGCAGCCCTACCTGATCCGGCACCGGGACGGCTCGCCGATCCTCTGCGCGTCGATCGGGCAGCTACCAGACGCGGACGAAGGCCATGGCGAGCACGACGGCTTTGTGATCATCACCGCCGACAGCGCTGGCGGCATGGTGGACATTCATGACGCCGACCAGTGGCCCTGACGCCCGAGCCAGCTCCGAGCAGATGGTGCTGCACCAAGGAGATACTACTAAAGTGTTTGAGTGGTCAAAATCGACATAATTAAGCTCCATCCATAGAGTAAAAAATACAGCTGCCATACAGCTGACAAATTAGACATCCTTCATCGCAACTGAAAGTCACCATGGCAAATCACAAAGCATCACTCACTACAGAGTAGCTCGACTCAGCCTTTTGCGAGCCGACGCTGCCTTTCTGTGTAATCAGAAAAATAGCCACCTTTTTCGAAACATCGGCAAATGAACTATAAACAACATTATCAATAGTGATTGGCTTTGTATCTGGCTTATCCACAATTGAGAACCCAAACTTACTCAAAGCACTCCAATTGTTCATCAGCTCTATCTCGGCGTTCCCCAACGGTGCTTTCGGTTTTCCCCCTGGTGCCCCCGGTTCCCCCTGCCCTTTATACACGGCGATATTGCTATATATTTTATCTCCAATCGAATATTGAAAACGCGCCCCTTCCACGAACATCGGTATTACCGTGAGCAGCGCTTTTTTCGCCTCGTCTTCGGATGGGGCGGGATGATTATTAAACAATGGTTTCAGTGCATCACTAAGTCGCATCCAACTGTACATAATTGATGTTCGCTGAGTGCCATGACTATCCCCTAAGTTCGGATAGTCCGCCGTAAATTTCAGTCGCACGATATCTATATCTTTGACATCAGTCGGAATGGGCTGTCCTTTAATTGCATAATATCTCCCACCAACCATATACCCAACAACATAAAGATCTTTCGGCTTTATGTAAAAAACAATATCACCCTCCCCTTTCACGCTAAATTTTAGTCGAGCGTAACTCGTTTTTACGGTCAAGGGCGAATCGACAGTCTGCGACACATTCTGATGAAAATTAACAGTCCATGTAGTATTGATTTTCGTCAAAGCCGCTTTATATATCCCCGCCGTTTTTTCATTATCCAAATCTGGAATATTATATGCAATTTCAGAAACCAACATCTCCTTAGCGCCAACCTGAGTCGAGCCAATAAGAAGCGTCAAGGCGATGAAAAACAACGTTTTTATGGCGCATCCATGCTTATTCTCATCCGAAGTCAAACCACGACCAAATCTAGAGATAGTCAGCATCAAAAACCCTCCTTGGCTTAATCCTTCACAAAGTCATTATCAACAATGAGCTTCAAATCAATGCAGTTCAAAATGATCCGCATAGCTTTCCAGTCTAGCCTTTTAATAACTAACACTCAGAACATTAGGCTATAAACACATAGATGTTTATTAGATAATATGCCATCTACAACCACCTTCGTATCGAGCTATCAGCCCTCACTCCGCTGCGGAGAACTTACCTAGAGACCGGATATCTCTTTGATGTAAGACTGACATGCACGAAGCGCAATCAGTCCTTGATCGCCGTCGCCGGTGATGGCGACAATTCGTTGAGCATGCGCTGGGTCAAGTCGGGCGCGTGCGGTGCCATGAACCACGCCGCCGGTGCTGGGATCGGCTGGCACTGCACAGCCACCGGCTGCATCCGTGGCGTCGAGAAGGACTGACAACCGCAGATCAGCAGTAGCAAGACGGTCACGCAGGCGAGCCTGATGGGTTTGAGCATGGGTCAGCTCCTGGTAGTGGGTTTGATCGGCAGTGGCCAGGCGCTGCTCGAGCGCGAGGCGTTTGTCCTGCTCGGTGCGCTGCTGGGTGGCGGCGGCCAGGGTCAATTGGTTCAGCGTTTCGCCGTGGGCCCGGGCCTGTTCCGCCAGTTGCTGGCCGTAACGCCAGTCCTGCACCTGCCATGTGGCAAAACAAGCAATGGTGATCAGCACAACAAGGCTGATCGCCCGCCACACCGCGGCACTCACAGCAGCGCCCTGCGCACGCCTTCCAGCAGCACCGCCTCCGGATAGGCGTACCCGGCGTTTTCGTGGCGGATGATCGCCTTGACGAAGCCCTGCATCACCGCCGAGGTGCTCAAGTCGACTTCGGCGCCCGGCCGGGTGCCGGTGCTCGCTTCGACGGCGCGCACGTATGCCTCGGTGTTGTTCTCGTTGGTCGGCGCCCAGCGGCCGATGAGCGCCGCCACGGTCTTCAACTGGTGCTTGCGCTGGTAGGTCAGCAGCAGTTTGCCCAGGGCACGGATGCCGTTCTCGGCGCTGTCGAAGCGGGCAAAGCGTGGCTTGGGCACGCCGACTTCCAGCCCGAGCTGGCCCTGCCAGGCGTTACGCAGGCTGTAATCGATGTTTCCGGGGTTTTGGTTGCGCACTCCGCGCGTCTCAATGGTCATAGTTTTCTCCAGGCATAAAAAAACCCGCTCAAAGGCGGGCGTGGGGTTCGGTTACGGGTCGGTTACGTCAGGTCAACGGCATTGAGCTGCGGTGCGGCGCTGATGTCGGGTGCAGCCGGCTCGACTGGCCAGGTGGGTGCCGCTGGCCAAGCCGCTGGCCAAGCCGCTTGGCCAGTGACCTTGCCCAGGGTGAACTTGTAGGTTTTCCAGGCCTTGAGGCTGATCGCCAGCGCGGCCTGTTCGGCGACATCGTCCTGGGTGGCTTCGCCGATATCGATGCCGTAACCCAGGGTGTCGATCCGATCCTGAATCCGGGCGATCTGCGCCGCCGCGCCGCTGTTGCGCTGGGACAGTTCAGCCTTGGCCACTGCCAACCGCGCTGCCAAAGCAGCCGCGTCCTTCATGGCCTTCGTCACCAGTTGAGTCCAATCGATGTTCATGCCGGTTCCTCTTCGGGGTGACGGATCACTTCGGGCAGCGGTTGCGGCAAAGCCACCGGGCCATTGGGCACGTTCAGCAGGTCCGCCGGGAACGCCTGCGCCGGGCTGTAGTTCGACGGGATCGGAAACAGCAGCGTGAGGGTCAGTTCCCCGCCCCGCTTCTCGACCGGGCCGGCGAACCACTCGGACTTGATTGCACTGCGCGGCAGGCTGTCGCCGTCGCCCATGGCGGCAAAGTCGAAGACCTCACCATTGATCGACAGGGCATCGCCGTGGCGCACCACCGCGAAGGCATCACCACGGATCTGCGGGGACAATTTGATAATCATGGGTACCACCTTCCGATTGCGACGGCTGAAATGCTGGAACCTTCGCCTGGAACGAAAGCATCGGCTCCGGTGGCGAAGTGCCTGATGGTGACCGAGGTGCTGGACGCACCCACGCCCGGTACCGCCCGGTTGTATTTGAGTTGGTCGATGCTTGCCGCACCCGTGACCAGCACCGTCGGCACCGTGCCGGCGGCAAAGGGCATCGGGTAGGCCCATTCGATTTGCAGGTACTGGCTGGTCTCGAAGGACGGCCCCAGCACGCGCTTGGTGCAGATCATCGTCCCGTCCGCGAACTTGAGAAATTCACCGTTGACGGTGGTACCACGCTCCATCACCGCGCCGCCGGCCTGGCTCACCGTACCGACCAGGTCAGCCAGTGCTGCGGACTTGAGGCCCAGGCCCGTGCGCGCGGCAGCCGGGGTTGCGCCACCGGTTCCGCCTTTGGCCACTGGCAGCGCCGCCGGCAAGACGACAGGCGAACCAGTGCCGCCCAGCGCGACGAAGAGCTCGCTGAAATTCTCGTTCACTTTGATATTGGCGCTTCGCGGCGTATCACCGCCCTCGCCCTTCGGTATCGTGCCGAGTTCGATTACTTGTTGGGTCATTGCGTTGTCCAAGAAAAAGCCCGCACAGGGCGGGCTTGAGGGTGTGTCGGAGGGTTAGGCGTTCATCTTCGCGAACACCGCGGGCAGATAAAATGCAGTCGGGTTGACTGCCGCAATCGTGACGGCATAGAGCCTGGAGTTGGGAAAGTCCCACCAGCAGGCAAGGTACCGAGGCACCCCACTGCCGGCCGCCATGTACATGCCGAAGCTGTTCAGCAACATGAATTCGTCCTTCGGGAAATTGAACGGCACGCTGTAGAAGATCCGGGTAAGCCCCTGGTCCGTGGTGTCGTACTTCACGTACGTCCAGTTCTGGAAAGCCCGCGTGAAATTGGCGCAGGCGGTACCGGAGTCAAAAAGCAGTTTTGACTCACCATCCCATAGCCTCATGCCCCACTCGGCCACCGGCTGCGCGGTGAACGCCGCGACAAAGTAACGGCCATTGGGCTGCGCGGTGGTTGAGCTGTAAGCCCGCACATAGAACCCCGTCCAGTTTCCCGGTGAGCCGAGCAACCGCATCGAGCCCAGCCCGGCCACCCGATTGACGGTGTCGGGCCGGACAAACACCAGCGGTGGCTCCTGCGAGGTCACCGGGCGACTGAAGAGTGTGCTCGAGGCCATGCCCGACTCACCATTGGGCGAGAACCGCCCGGAGGCAATGACCACGAGCCTGGAGTACTCGGAATCGAGAACCACCGTATTGCTGTTGTTGGTGAATTGCAGGCCGAAGCTCATCAGCTGAACCTCATCACGATCAGGCGCATGGTGCCGGTGGCGACGAAGCTCGCCGCAAAACCCCGGGTGTGGTTGTAGACCCTGGCCACGCCATTCACCAACTCGGTCTCAAATTGCAGCGCCTCAGGGTCATAGGCACCCGTGGGAACCACGATGGCGGAACCATTGAGCGGACCGACGCCCGGCACGGCGAAGCTCTTGCTTGTCTTTCCCCCGGGCAGGAAGGTCACCAGCGTGGAAAGCACGACCCTCATGGTGAAGGAGTTTTCGTCCAGCTGGAGCGCGCCATCGGCGCCCCAGATCCGCATACCGAAGCTCATTCGCTCAAGTCTCCCAATTGCACACGCTTGACGCCGACTCCATCCCACACCCGTAGAGAGCGATGAGTCAGCATGAGCCGGCCTTGCCCTTCCACATGCCCATTGATTTCAAAAGTGCCCGACTTGTCCAAACGCCACCCGCGCACGCCCGGGATGTAGTCGGTCGAGCTGATGTAGCTGCCAATCTTGGCGTTGGTGATCGTGCCGTCCTGGATGAAGGTCGGGCCGAGGAAGTTTTGCCCGTTGGACATGATGAACGGACGGGAAATGCTCCCGTCGCCATTGGGGCTTTCAAAGGCAATGGTGTTGGCCGTGAACAGCACCGTGCTTTGTAAAACACCCCCGACGTTCTCGATCCCCGCCCCCACACCGGCAACCACATACTGCCCGTTTGAGTTGACCTGCAATTTCACCGCCCACATGGCCGAGGCCTTGCCCTCCAGGTCGACCTGCGCCTGACTGATCTCCTGCACCACCGCGCTGTTCTCGTTGACCTTCACCTGGACAGTTTCGATCTTCTTGCCCGTGGCAATGCCGTCCTCGATCCGCGCGGATTGCTCGGACCAGACACCGACAAACGCCTCCATCGAACCCGCGAAGGTTTCCGTGGAACCGGCCATGGGTGGGTTGACCTGGGCAAACACGCCGTCGACCTTCTCGGAGATCGCCGACACCTCGCCCTTCACCACCTGAAGGCGGTTGTTGACCGAACCGGGCAAGTCCTCTGGGCCATCGATGAGATTGATCCGATCACCGAGGTGCTTGCCCAGCGCCGAATCACCGATTCGACCCGCGAAGTATTTCTCGTACTCGCTCTGATCCGAGCTGGCCTGGCCGTTGACGCCAATCCCCAGCGGATACCACGGGCCGATGTTGCCGGTGCGGTCCACCAGACGCGCCCAGAAAAAGAAGCTGGCGCCGGCGAGGATGTTTTGCAGCTCGGTCTTGGCCTGCGGATAGGCGAAGTCGCCCAGTTTCGTGGCGTCGAACAGCGAGGTGGTCTTGCTGTACCAGATCTCCGTGCGCTGGGTGTCCTCGGCGCCAGGTGGGAAACCCCATTCCATGCGGATGCCGTAGACCAGGCTGGTGGCGTTGAGGTGCGCCACCGACGGCGGCAACCCCTCCTTGCCGTTGAGCTGGGTCAGGCTCGAGCTTTTCCAGATCGAGGAGATGTCGAAGGCACTCACCGCCCGCACCCGGGCCAGATACGCGCCAGCGTAGATACCGACCACGTCCACGCCCAGCGCTCCGGTGCGCGGCACCTTGATCCAGTTGCCGCTGTCCTTGCGCCATTCCACGTCATAGCCGACAGCGCCGGGCACCGCAGGCCAGGCAATGGTCAGGGTAGTGACCGCCAGTCCTTGGGCAATGCTGGTGTTCGACGTCAGCGCCACACTGGCTGGTGGCGGAACGACGGTGATCGGAATCACGCTGATCGGCCGTTCCTCGAGGCGCGCACCGGTATCAATGTGGGCGAACTTGCTCGGGTCGTACTGCACCGCCGAGATTTCGAACACGCCGGGCTCCGGCCGCGCCACGCTGGTCACGCGGTACAGCGGAATGGCCAGGTCATCGGCGTCGAGCGCCCAGACCAGCTGCGGTTCCGGCGCGACCGAGTAGGCCACGGTGACCGTGACCTTGCGACCACTGACCAGTTGCACCGTGCGGCCTTCGCACTTGCCGTTGGGCAGGTTGAGGATCAGCCGGTCGCCGGCCTTGGCCTGGGTGTCGCGGTCCAGGGTGATGACCTTGCCATTGACCGCCGAAATGCGTCCGCCCACCGGCCGCCCTGCCAGCAGTTCGTCCGCCACCGGAATGACATAGCCCGGCAGCGGGATGCGTCCGTCGAGGCCCACTTTGAACGTAACGCCGCGGTCCTTGGCATTGGTCAGCAACGCCCACTTGCCACGGCGCTGGGCCTCCGACTCGCGGGTACAGCCGATAGCGCTGATCTCCAGCGGGTTGTCGCCGTAGCGCCGTTGCAGTTTGGCGTCGGTCACTGCGGTGACATCGGTGTCGTAGTTGTTCGCCGGATTGTCGTAGCTGATCAAGGCTCGGCTGTAGCGGGTGCGTTCCGAGGCGCTTGAGTAAGCGAACTTGCCGTCGATGACGTTGGCCCGGGTGTAGGCAAAGTCGAAGTCGGTGGCGCGCGGCATATCCGAGAGCGTGAAGACCTGGCCCTGCGCCCAGTAGGTCATGCCCCGGTAGATCGCCGAGATATCACGCAGCAGCGACCAGGCATCGGCCTTGCCCTGCAGGTTCAGGTTGCAGATGAAGCGCGGCTCCATACCGCCTTTGCCATCCGGTACCAGTTGGTCGCAGTACTGGGCGATTCGGTACAACTCCCACTTGTCGACCTGCCACGGCTTGATCCGCCGGCCCAGGCCGAAACGGTCGTTGACCGTGATGCCGTAGGTAGCCCACGCCGGGTTGTCCGTCCAGGCCAGCTTGAAGGTGCCGTCCCAGATCCCGGTGTAGCTGCGGGTCTCCGGATCGTAGTTGCTCGGCACCTGGAACTTGCGCAGCTTGCAGTCGATGGTCACCGCGGGAATGTTGCGGAACTGCTCGGCCGAGAACTCGATGTAGAGCAATGCGGTGTTCGGGTAGCGCAGCTTGGCGTCGATCACCTCGGTGTAACCGGCGATCTGCATGGTGTCGGCAATTTTGTTGTTGTTCTTATTCGGCGTGATCCGGGTCACGCGCACCAGCCAGCCGCTGGTAGCCGCCGGCAGATCAATACGCCGAGTGCGCTCGTAAGTGCTCGTGGTCTTGCCATCCACCGCTTCGCTAAGCACTGGTTGATAGGCGCCGCCATCAGTGGCGATCTCGACCTTGTACTCGATCCGATACCCCTTCACGTTGCCGTTGGCATCAATCGATTGCAGCATGGGCCAGGCAAAGCGCAGGCGAATCGCCGACAGTTCGGTGTTGCTGATCGCCCGCACCCACGGCGTGCCGCTGCGCAGCTCGATGCCGAGGCTGGTTTCGTTCTCCACCGAGGGGATGCCCGCGATGTAATTCTGCTCGACCGAGCCGCTGCGAAACTCCCACTTCACGTTGGGGAAGTTCATGTTGCCTTGCGGGTCTTGCAGCGGGGTGTTGTCGAGGTAGATGTCCTGCGCCGTTGGCTGGCCGGCAAACTCACCCTCGCCCACGGCAATCAGGATCTTGGCCATGGCCGCCGAGCGCAGGCTGTCCGGCGCCTCGCTCGGGGTCTTGGGCTTGTCGGAGCCGCCTTTGGCTCCATGAATGTCGAGCTGTTGTGCTGCGCCCATGCTGTTCTCCAGGCAGTAAAAAGCCGCCTCATGGGCGGCTGCGGTGTTCGGTGAGCGGGCTACATCTGGTCTTCGGCGTAGATCGCGGCGCTGATGATCGCCCCGCCGACCCGGCGCTTGCCGATGCACAGTGGGACCGGGTTACCGGAGGCCGTGGTGTTCTTGGCGCTGCCGAAAGCATAGCCTGGGGTGTTCTCCGGGGCGGCGCTGGTCTTCAGACCCTTCGGCTGAGGGCTGAGCATTTGGATCACCCCGCCAGCGACCATGGCTATGCCGACCGGAACAAGGGCCATGCTGGCCCCGCCTGTAAATGGTGCGAGTACATATCCTGCGACAATCAGAACTGCTCCAACAATGGTTTGAAGAGCGCCACCCCGCTTGCTGCCCGTAATAACAGGCGCGATTCTAATATCACCCTTCCCGTGAAACCCGAGCTCCGTCTCGGCCAAATTGTTTCGCCCCCTAAAAATACTGAACTCCATCCCTCTACTTTTTGCATTCGATAGAAAGCGTTCAAATCCTGGAATTTGCACGCAGAGCGCCTTCACGGCCTCTGCCGGAGTACTCACTGCAAGTCTGAACTCTCGACCGAACCTCCGTAGCACTCCGTAAAGCTTGATCGTAGTCAGGGCGTTGTATTCGATGGAAACTGGTGGCATGGGTTTTTCTCCGCGCAGTAAAAAGCCGCCCAAAGGCGGCTTAAGTATTGGTATCAAATAGATGTGGGCCGTAGATCTAGGCCGCTATTGGTATCGCCTGAAATCCGATATTTCTGGGTCTCCCCGGAGTTGATTACAGTTGCTGACTCTTTGGCCTGTTGACCTATTTGCATTCCGCATAGTCCAGAGCCGTCCGAATCTCCAGAAATGCCAACAATGTGTCGGCCCGCCGGAACATGAAGCTTTACAGTCTCTCCGGTGCCGACACGAGCAGAAACCTTTCCGTCAACCAATACTGCTGCGTAACAACCGCCACCGGCCAGCCAGCCCGTGTCCCGAGTAACGATAAATGCTGCCCCGTCCTTGACTGGCGATCGATGAGCCAGAATCCGATCGGCAGGTACTGATTGAGCGTCTCTCGAACTGACTGAAGAGGTGCCGCACCCCGCCAACATCACCAGCACCACCGCCCCTACGAACAATTTCATGTCGTTCCCTCGTTGAGATTTGGCGGGACTTTATCACCAACGAGGGTGCGGGAAATGCTCTCGCGCGGATGGCCCTGCATTCGCCAAACAGATTGTCGACCGCGAGCGTCAGAGATCGGCCACTTGCAGCCTCTCGCCACCGTCCATTCTGGTCGGCAGTGTATCCTGCTCCTCAAGCGGTGCTTATGTGCACTCAGCAATCCGGACAGTCAAAGTTTCAAGGTGGAAAAATGCTCTCACATCGGACGGTAGCCTTCCTTGAGGAGTCGGCGGACTCATCGCACCTCGTTTATCCTGAAGGAGGTTTGTTGTTCCGCTACCAATATGCCTACAAGCAAGCGCATTGCTGCCTGAAGGGAGACATGCGGAATGCTTTGTACAACGTTGGTCTGAACAAGTATTCCGAAATATCTGAGCAGGCAGCGAACGACTTGGCTCGTTTTTTTCAGCGTGCGTTTGGAGGTTACACTAAGGATGTACCGACAGACTGCACTGTCCTAGCCGCCTGTAATTTGATCGATTATTTGAAGGAAGACCTACAGCACGACTTGGTTGCGCTTGTTGTGGAGGACGGTGACTACGACATGACAGCTACATTCGAGATGGCAAGCAGATCACGAAATGACTATTCAAGGCTGGAGTTGTTCTGGTCTGTCGATTGACAGCATTTGGCCGATTTTTGCCGGTCATGAGGGGCAAAAATCGACCCATAGCTGACCTCGGCGGAGGCTAGCTACCGAACGATACAGACCTGCAGATGATCTACGAAACCAAGGGCGATTCAAGCCGCCACATCATCAAGGCGCAAGAGTCCAATCACCTTTATTTGTTTTAACAATAATTTCAACCACATCACAACGTCGACTTTGAATGTTGTAACTATAAGTAATTGTTCGGCCGAACGGTAATTCAAATGCTTTATTCGGATTGCCAACGCTTGACGAGCATTGGTTGCGGTTGACAATAACGCTGTTGATAATCAAGCCTTCGGCAATGCTGGTAATGTTTACTGTACGATAAGGTGTTTTGACGGAGCTATATTGAAAAAGCCTCTCATCAACGCCTACTTTGATGGGGGATGCTGACGGTGCAGTAAATGGTTCTATTTTTGATATTGCACCAGACTTGTTTGGTTGGGGCTTCTGATGCAGAGCTTCAATTTCGGCAATGCCCTCCGTCAATAATGCATTCTGTGCCCGAATGGTCTCAGGCTTACAAGTATGACTTTGTACTTCCTTGCCCATTTGATTCATTAGACTGAAATAAGCAGTCTGCTTTCCTTCGTGTTTGTCGTAACCAATCGCGACAGCACCTTCAATATCATCATCAGTTCCTCTGAGGGCAAAAGACTGAGTGCCCACGGCACTTGTGTTCAGAGTTTGCTGCGCTCCACCGGAAAGAATGTCCAGTTTAATCACGCTTCCGCCTTCATCTGGATCGTCATTGGCTCCCATAAATTCGATATAGACAGTACCGCTGCCGTGACTAAGTGTCATCACATCTCCACTATCCAGCGTACATTTCAGATCATACTTGTCATTCGCACAAGCAGAAGCTGAAACGAAGATTGACATAAGTAATGTAGTCACAACTAACTTGTTCATGAAGTTTCTTTCCTTAGGAGGTTGCTGGGGCTGGTCGTGACGTTTCAGTAGGAGAGTGCCAAGGCCCAGAAACAAGCGCGGCGCTTAACCGTGAGAAATACAGGGATTCCATAGATCGCTGGTCGCCTGCTGACATCAGATCAAGTTTAATTCGATTTGATCTGATGATGGTAGACACCGCTTGCAGGGCTGATGATGTTATGGCCAGAGCCGGCCTGGGCAAGGTTATGAATGTCCGTATATGGACTCCCCCTCATTGCAAGCCCCGTTGCTTTGGCGCCCGTGCCGACTGCACACGTATATTCGGCCTCTAAATACGGCATCGTTTCGATGCAGGGCCATGATGGGCTATTCGCGCGCCGGCTCCCGATCGCTTTTTCGTGCTTTTCGCACTTGGACATTCGAGGGTTTTGCCGACGCCGGTTCGACCGGTTTGCCATCGTTCAGGTTGCTTCGCAATCGTGGTTAAGAGTTGTTTCTCTCGTAGAACACGTCGGGTAAATAGATCAGGCCGCTGCCTGATTCGGTTGGTAATCAGTGTCGTGACGCAGCATCGCCCAAGCCATGCGTGCAGTTTTGTTGGCCAGCGCAATGGCGGCCACATTGGGATGCGATCGCTCGGCTAAACGAACGGCCCACTGGCTGAGCCGATCCTCTTTGGATTTGGCTGTGCGTAGCGCCGAGCGTGCGCCATGCACCATCAATGTTCGCAGATACGTATCACCGCGCTTGCTGATACCGAGTAGTCGATCCTTACCGCCAGAACTGTATTGCCTCGGTGTCAGTCCCAGCGAGGCGGCAAACTGTCGGCCATTGGCAAACTGACGGGCATCACCGAGAGCGACGACGAGCGCTGTGGCGATCATTGGACCGACACCACGCAGCTGTTGAAGGCGAACGGCGGACGGCTCGTTTGTCGCGATCGCAGTGATCTCGCCATCGAGCTGGCAAATACGCCCATCCAGCGCACGAAGGTCGTCCCACAAACCATCCAGCAGACGACGAAAGCGTGCCGTCAAACCGTTATCCGCATCCCCTAGCCAGCATGGTATTGCACGACGCAGCATCAGCAATTCCTTCGGTGCAACGAGACCGTACTCGGCGACCAGCCCACGGATCTGATTGGCTTTGGCCGTCCGCTGTTCGATTAAGCCGGCCCGGATGCGATGCGTCGCCTGGATATCCTGTTGTTCGATGGTCTTGATGGCGACGAAGCGCATGCTGGGACGGCTCATCGCTTCGCAGATCGCCTCGGCATCGTTCGCGTCGTTCTTGTTGCTCTTGACGTACGGTTTGACGAACTGCGGCGCGACCAGCTTCACCCGAAATCCGTGGGCTTGTAGCTGCCGAGCCCAGTGATGTGCACCGCCACAACTCTCCATCCCGATCTCACAGCCAGGTTCGATCTTCTCCAACACCGTTTGCAGCCAGCGATCACGCGGTAGGCGCTGCCGCCAGACGGGTAGCTCATGACAATCCACGCCGTGGATCTGAAACACGTTCTTGGCCAGGTCGACCCCAATGCGCATAAGCTTCATGTGTGGACTCCTTCTCACTGTTGACTGTGGTTCGCACTTTCAGTCTGGCACTCAAGATGCCGAAGTGAGGAGGAGTCCATCCCATTGCTTTTGGCCGTTTGTTGCCTATGACAACCGCCAGGCATTGGCCAAGAGAGGCCATTCAAGGGGTTGCTTTTGCATCTTTGTGCCTGAGAATCAGGCATGCGCAGTCCAGCCAAGGCCCGCCAAAGACGATCACCTCGGACGGCCGCCCATACATGTGGTGCAGCAGGAAAGGCCCAGGGCCAAAAGTGTTAGATTCCTCACCGGGCAGCGCCGGATCAGCGCTGAGATAAATCCCCGCATGATTCGGGTGCGCCGTGCGCCCCATGGCCATGACGATCATGTCGCCACGCTGCGGCTGGTCGACCCTGACGAACCCGGCAGCCTCATAGGCCTGCTCGTAAAGACTTGGGCCGTCCGCTTGTTCCCACCAGCCGTCTTCGCGCTGAAAGGCTTCAAACTCCAGGCCCCACTCACGCTGGTACCAGTCCGCGCAGACCTGCCAGCAATCCCAGGCACCGTGCACGAACGGACGATTGAGCAACGGCGTGTTGCCGCTCGGGGTGATGCTGCGCAGATCCGCCTCGGGCCAGCTCAGAATGTGCCAGGGCAAACCCGTGGCCTCACACATGGCCAGGTCATGCGCTGACGGCCGGCTGGTTGCGTCCGGGTGCGAATGAACGATGCCAATCACCTCGCCCAGGTCTTCCGCCGCGGCGTAATCCTCCGGGTCAAGCCGAAACTCTTCGTTCGGCTCGGTGGCGATGTTCCGGCACGGGAAGTACTGCTGCTTGCGGCCCACGGCCAACAGCAGGCCGCAGCACTCTTTCGGGTACTCCGCCGCGGCGTGCGCCTGGATCGCACTGAGGATGTGCTTGCGCATGGTCAGCTCCGGGCGATCAGGGACACAGCAGGAAATCCGCCGTGAGGGAGTTGGTTGTTATGGCCAAAGCGCAATTTGCAGGACATCAGGCAGCCCTTGCACTGATCCTTGCTTGGGTCGTCCGTGGGGTGGTCGTCGTCATCGAACATCGCCGCCCCGGTGTAGCCGCAGTCCGGGCCGCGATAACCGCCCGTCATGGCCCAATGGCAAAACGTGGTCATCTGTCGACCGGGCAGCCCGTGGTTGTCGATCTCGCCCGGGGACGACAGTTCCCACTGCACGACCTCGCCGTCTTCGCCGGTCTTCTGGTCGATGTACCAGATTTCCAATGCTTCCTGCGTCGGGTCGGCCGTCGGGTTGCCCTGGGAGAAGTTCGCCGCATCCAGGTACTGGACCAGCGTCTCGCGCACTGTCAGCTTGAACTTGAGCAGGTCCTCGAAGGCCAGGCACAGCGCGGTGACTCGCCCGTTGACGTTGCCTGCGCTGAACACCGGGCGAGTGGCGCTGCCATTGCTGTCGGCGCCGATGCCTTCGATCTGCACAGGCCAGGCCGCGTACTCATTGCCCTGCCACCAAAGTGCTTTCGCCGGCAGTTCGGCGACCGAACCGGCATAAGCCTGAAGTTCTTCCGGCGTGTGTGGAATTGCGTGAGCATGGAAGCGCAGGACGTCGGCGCCGTACTCGGTGCCGTCAATTTCAAACAGGCGCACTTCCCCGCCGGGCTCCAGTTTCTGGATGTCCGTGATCAATGCCATGTGGCGTTACCCTATGGGTGAAAGGTTTGTTCGAAGGTGGCGGTCAGCGTGTACGCCGCGCCGCCCTTGTGGATGGGCTGATAGCCGTTGCATTTATACAGGCCGAGTTCGCCGAGTGGTGGCGTCCAGAGGAAGGCTTTCGCCCCTTGATGGCGATCGAGGAAGGCCATGATTTCCTTGATCCGAGCCGCAGTGCCGCTGTGGCTGAACGGCCAGGACTGCATCTTGTTGTTGAGGCCGTCCGCCACCGTCTGGCTGTAGCTGTCGCCAAAGTTCTTGGTGCGCACCCGCTGCTTGACGTCGCCGGCGGCACCCTTCTCGATTGACCAGGTGAAGGTTTCAAGTGCCACGGTCATCGCCCCTTAATTGCAGTGCTGATCCTGCCGGCCTGCCCCATGTCTTTTTTCATCTTCTGCTCGTAACGCTGGTCAATAAAATTGGCCAGGTCTTGGCCGAAGGACTCATAACCCGCCGTGTCGGTAGAGGAGCTGGCCTTTCCGTCACCGTCAATGCGCACGTCCACCTTGATCACTGTTCCCGGGCCACCGCCGCCACTCAGCGCAGCAACACCCGGCCCGCCACCTTGCGTCAGCGGGGTCACGCTGCCACCGGCCGCACCGGTCATCAGATACGACCGCCCACCCTGACTGAACAGCTCCGGTCCCTTCTCGTTGACCTCGTACAGGGTGTTGGGATCAACCCCGCCGCCCGAGGCCCGGCCACCACCGAAACTCACCGTGGCCGAGCTCGCATCAAACTGGCTGCCGAAACTCTGCGCGCCCGCCGACGCGCCGCCCGCGGTTGCCGTGCCAGTGGCACCAGTACCGCTACCAGTGAAGTAGCTCGTTGCCGCCCCGACCAAACTGCCCAGCAACGCCGAACTGGCCTGCCGCGTGGCAATCCGGGCCATGTCCGCCAGGATCGACTTGGTGAAGTCTGCAAACGACAGCTTGCCGGTCATGGTGAAGTTGACGATCGCGTCTTCCATCGAGCTGAAGGCATTGCTGAACAGGCTCTTGGTTTGGCCAGCCACATCGCGGGCCGACTCGAGGTAGTTCTGCCAGGCCGACGAAGCGCCGGCACTCCAGTCACCCTGGGCCGCCGTCATCTCGTCGTAGTTGGTTTGCACTGTGTCGTGCAGGTCCTGCTGGGTGGTTTTCAGCGCAGCCAGCTTTTTGGCGTACTCGTCCAGGCTCATGCCGCGCGAGCCATCGCCGTACTGGTTGGCCAGGTCGAGTTTCTGCGAGTTGAAGCGGTCGTCGATGGCGTTCTGTTGATCGGTCAAGCCACGCTGGCGATCACCCTGGCCAAGCCCGGCCGCAGCACGCTGCCCCTGCTGGCGCAGCGTGTCGACTTGCTGTTGCAAGGCATCGGTGTAGGTCTTGACGGCCAGTTCCTGCTTCTTCAGCCGGCCCTGTTCGTTCTTCGCCAGCACTTCCAGCTCGCTGTCGGCCGCCTTCTGCGCCTTGAGCATGTCGGTACGGGCATCGGCGATCTTCTGGTCGAGCTGGATGCGCTGCTCGGCCGAGGTGCTTTTCTTGGCCTTGACGGCCTCAAGTGCCGCGATCTCCGCCTCATAGGCTGCGGTAACTTCATCGCGCTCGTTACCGATCAAGGCTTCACGCTTGAGCAGGTACTCCTGTTGCGAGATCAGCCCGGCTTTCTGCGCCGCATCCAGTTGTTTCTGGGTGTTGGCGTAGTCGGCCTGGAGTTCCTTGAGGGCGTTTTGCGCAGCGTTGAACGCGGTCAGGTCAACCGCACTGGCTCTACCGGTGGAGACCTTGGGGTCTTTGTTCTTGTCTTTGATGTTCTGCAACGACTTAGCGACAAACTCGGGCTGAACAAAGGGGCTATCTGGGTTGGCCTTCTTCAGTTGCTCAACGTAAAGCAGATATTTCTTGGTCAGCTTGTCGCGCTTCTCGGCATTCGTGAGGTTCGCATCGCTGATTTGCTTGAGGTGCTGCTCGGCTTCGATCCCCTCCTTTTGGATGCGGACCTGATCCTCTTGACTCTTGGTTCGCTGCTCCCCGGTAAACACCATGAGCTGTAGCTGATAAAGCTCCTTCTCCGAATCCGTGAGCTTCTTTTTGGCGTCGGTGTCAGCCGGATCAGCCTTAAGCGCGCTTCGCGCGAAAGCCACGCTCTGCGTTAGCTCGGCAATCCTTTTGGCCGGCCCCTCATCCCTGCCGATGTTTCTGACAGCATCGATCGACTTCTTGGCTTCATCCGTGATGCCTTTCCAGGCTTTCTCGATAGTGCCAAGGTTCTGGGTGATCTCCCCGGCCCTACCCTTGACGGTGTCGGCATAGGTGTCAGTCAGCAGCTTCGCAGCACCAATGGTGTCGCCCTGCTCCTTGAGCGCGACGATCTGCGAGTAAACCGAAGCAGTCAGGAAGTGATACTGGTCGTTCAGCTCTTTCGCCGCGGCAACCGGGTCCTTGGCAATCTTGACGAACTCGGCAATGGTCGCATCCACCGACTTGCCGGTGGCGTCCTCCATGGCTGCCGCCGCGTCGGCGATGTCCTTGAAGCTGCCGCCGGCAATCACGCCGCTGGCCGCCAGCTTGGTCAGCGATGCAGCCGCCTCCCCAGTAGTGCCGTTGGTGGCACTGACCTGCTGCGCCAGGTCAGCCAATCGACCCGCTGATGTGCCGGCGTAATTGCCAGTCAGAATCAGCGCCTTGTTGAACTCGTCCGCCTCCTTGCTGCCCTTGCTGTAGCCATAGATCAACCCACCAATTGCGGCCGCCGCCACGGTGACAGCGACCGCCATCCCCATGACACTTAGCGTCGTGCCAGAAACAGCAGGTCCGATCGCGCCAACAGCTCGCTGTGCGTTATCCGCCGCCTCGGCCGCAGTGTTCGAGCTCTCGGCCAGGTCAGACAGACTCTCGCCCGCTTCACCGGCATTTTCCGCCACCTCCTTCGAGTTCGCCGCAATGCCCGCCAGCGACACGCCCAGCTCGGCCGAGCCCGGGCCGAACGAGAACAGCGACTTGAACTTGTCCTTCAGCACGTCGAAGGTGTTGCCGACTCCGCCGAACGAATCCTTGATCTGCCCACCCTGCTGGATCAGCACCAGCAACGGGTTTTGCCCACCCGCCAGGCTGGTGAAGATGTCGGTGAACTGCGAGGGCAACTGCCGCAACGCCATCTCGGTTTGCTTGGCGGTTTTCTCGGTTTTGTTGAGGCCATCGTCAAACCCGTGCAGGCTTTTGCGGGTGGCCTCGATGTCCGATGAGTAGGACTTGAACTGATCGGTATCGATGTGCCCGGCCTTCAGGTGTTGCTTGAGAAGCTCTTGCTGCTGATCGAGCCGTTCAAAGGCTGCAATGGTCGGGTTGATCTTGGCCAGCAGCGCCTGCAAACCTTCTGCCTGCACCCCGCTCGCCGCCGCAGCCTTCTTCGCGGCCTCAGCCTGACGCGCCGTGGCGCCCACGTTGGCATCCGATTCGGCCTGCAATTTCCGACTCAGTGCAGCCAAGCTGCTGGCCGATGAGCCGGAAGCGTCCATCGCCGATGAATTGGTGTTCACGCTGGTAGTCAGGCGCTGGTAATACTCGCTCGACTCCAATGAGGCTTTGGCCATGGCCGTCAGACGCTTCATCGCGTCATCGGTGGACTCTGATAGCTTGCCTTCGGCCGAGGCCAGTCCAGCAGTAGCGGTGGCCGCCTTGTCGAAACCGGTCGCCACACCGTCGGCGGCCTTCTCAGCTTTTGCCCCGGCCTGCGCCAGGCGCTCCAGATCCGTAGTGGCCTGGACCGCTTCGCTCGAATTTACCGCAAGGCCAAGCTCAGCGATCGTAGACATGAGTGCTCCCTTATTTCGATTGCTCGGACATGACGAGCAAGGCTTCGGCCTCCATCACCTGGAGGTCGTGGAAAATCTCAGCGATTTGTTTTTTCTTGAGGCCGAGGTAGCCGGCCACGTCGCGAATCGACGTGTAGTCCAGACCGGTCGGGCCGCCCATACCGCTGCGCCATTGCGTGGACAAGGCGTTGAACAGGATGAAGGTGCGCCAGTTGTCCGGCAGCACCTCGCACTCCTCGTCCGGGATGTCCGCGCGGGACATGCCGAGTGCCGCCAGATCCGCATCCGACGGTCCACGCTCGTACATCAGGCGGGCGACCCGGGTCAGTTTCCCAAGCGGGCCGGGACAAACGCCTTCTGGTAAGCCTCGACAATTGCGTCACCGGCACCGGCGGAGGTTTCCACCAGCGCACGGATCGCTGCGTCGTCGAACTTGTCGTCGAAACCCCAGCCGGAGACGAGCGCCTGGACCTGCTCGATCTGGCGTTCGATGTGCGAATCGGTGATCTCCACCAGGGTCAGGTCATCACCCTTGGCCTTGAACCGCTCCTGATCCGCCTTGGTCTGCTCCTGCCAGCCCGCGAACAGCGCCGCGAGTTCCTTGCGATCGCGGTACTTGAACTCAAACGGCACCTTGATTGTGGTGCCGCCGACCCGTGGGATATCCACCTCGCCCTTGAAGGTCGGGTTCTGGGCAATCTTGAATTTGGTAGCCATGCAGACTCCTTAAGGCGCTTTTTTGTAGCGAGTTGGACGGCCGGACAGCGCCACGCTGATCACGCGAGTCATCAGGTTGTTGCGACCCAGGGCCGGGGTCGAGGTGATCGACACGTAGCCGTTGTAGAGGATGATGTCGCCGTTCGGCAGATTCAGCCGCAGCACCCGGACCTCGCGGTCTTCATCGGCCGCTTCGACGATCGGCACATAGGCCTGATCCGGGTCATCGGCCACGGTGATCGCCAGGGTGACCGGGTTCTTGGTGGTCGGGATCTGGCGATCGTCGTCCTCAGCCAGGAAGCCAAAGCTGAAGAACTGCTGGTCACCACCGCTCGAGGCCAGGTCGGTGATCTGCGAGATCTCCTGAAACGCCGTGACCTCACGGACCGAGCCGACACCGGAGCCCGCCGGGTATGGCTGCACGTTGGTGGTGTTGATGTTTTCCAGGGCGAAGGTGCCGGACTGGATATCCGCCACGCGCACCGCTCGATCGTTCAGGCGCGTCCAGCCCGAAGCCACGGCGATGATGTCGCCGTCAGCCAGGCCATGCGCGGCCGCCGTTGCGACAGCCGGAGCGGAGTTACTGAGCGCGGTGACCTTGATGGCAACGCCGTACGCAGCGGCGATCTCAAGGGTTGCGCCATTGGGGAGTCTGAAGCCCATGGTGTGTTACCTCTTTGCAGAAATGACAAAACCCGCTCGAGGGCGGGTTCAGTGGTGTGCCCAAGGGGCGAATTAGGGGGTGTCGGCGCGGTACTGGAACGACACAGGCACCGTGAAGGTGGTGTCGTCCGGGATGCCGGGGCCTGGGTCGACCGGGGTCATGGTCACCACCGTCAGCGCACCCTGAGTGTTGCGCTCGTACAGCGGGAACAGCGCGGCGATTTGATCGGCCAGCGCGCCAGCAGCATCACGGTACTTGCCCGGCGGCGTCACGATGCTGACCTGAAACACGCCGGTGTAGAGTCGGTGATCGCCGCTGAGCGTATTGCTCGCGGTGTCGGCCGGTAGCGTGAAGGCGCGCAGGTAGGTTTCACTGTCGGCAGGCTTAAAGGCTTCGTTCTCGACGACCACCTTCAGCGGCACCGGCAAGGCTTTGGCCCAGTTGATCAGCTTGGCCTCGTAGATCGAGGCAATGAGGTTATGACTCATACCTGGTTATTCCTGATGGCTTCGTTAACGATCTGTTGGAAATGGGCCAGGGTCACCCGGACCATGCCACCCGGCGCTTGCCTGGAGTGCCCGTACTCAAGCGGAATGCCATAAGGCAGGTTGTTCACGATGTACGCGGTCTGGCCAATGGTCAGCGCGGACACCTGTGCTCTCAGCGCCGCCAGCGTGGCGTTGCCGGACGGGTCGATCTGGTCAAGCACACCCTCAGCCGGGGAATCGATGGAAAACTGCCAGTTGCCGCGAAAGCGCCCGCCCACATAACCCTTGCCGGCCACCAGCCCATTCACATTGAAGTTCTGGTTCCGCTCGGTCTTGGTCAGCGGTTTGGCGTACTTCACTCCGCGCTTGAGCCTGCCTGACTTGGTGAAGTTGCTGTCGGTCAGGTTGATGGCTGTGTTGCGCACGGCCACCTTGAAGTCGTAGTCGTCAGCGGCACGGGTGTTGGCCGCTTGGTGCGCGACGTTGACCGCCCAGATCTCGGGCTTGCCCACCGGCGACATGCGGATGACGCTATTACCGAGCTCAATCACGATCTCGCGGAAAGTGGCGTCGAGCGCTGTCTGGGCCTGTTCGGCAAACTGGCGAATGTTCTCGGCGAAGCTGCCATTGAGCCCCGAGTACTTGCTCATGAGCGCACCTGCAGCTCGTAGAGGATCGGTGTGCCGGCCGGGTTGATCTCTTTCAGTGGCGGCACGATGGACCAGGTGCGGCCCTGAACGATGACCTTGTTCAGCAACTGCGGTGCCCACTCCAGCCCCTGCGCGGCGATCTTCAGCTTCTTGTCGCCAACCTTGATCAGGCTGTTGTTCTGAAAGTCCTGACCGGTGAAGTCGAGCAGGATGCCTTGGGCGGTTTGTTCGGTGACCGTTTCAGCAGGGGCTCCAGCACCGGGCACGTACTCGCCAAGGGTGATGGCGCGAATGGTCACGGGTTGGCCGAACGCTGTGATCATCTCCAGAGCCATCACGGCCATTTCGTCGTAGAAGGTGGCCATGAAAGCTCCGTTTCAGTTATGCCCGGACCGCGAACAGGCCCCGCTTTTGTAGGTAGTCGGCAAACTGCGTAGCGCTCGGCCGATCTGGCGCCGCCGGCAACAGTCGGCCGCTGGTGTTCGGGATCGTCGCGTATTCGCGGGTGACCGCGCCCTCTACCCGCTCCAGCGTCACCGCACCTTTGCGCTTATCGATCGGGTCGATGTCGTCGGCATGAATCTCAGCAGCCAAAGCCATCTGGCCGTACTGGATGCGCGCAGGCAGGTAATTGTCGGGTTTGATCTGGTGATCCAGCTCAACCCCTCGGCGCGGCCAGGCCAAAGCCTGATCGCTATCCATCTTGCGCCCCTTCCAGGCCTTGCCATCCATCGCCAAGGCGGCCCGGCGCAACAGCGCCTCCTGTGCTGGCTCACCCAGGGGGATGGTCACGCCGAACTTCCCGGCGTACATGACCAGGTCCGCCGCACTCGCGTAGCTTTCGGCGTCTGGCTTGCCGGTGCCGTCCTCGATGATGAGTGTCATGGATCAACTCGCTGAAATGAGTTTCAAAGATTGGGCGCCGGAGTTACCAGCCGCCCGCAGTATTACGCCTTGGGCAACTCGGAAACGAGCTTTTCCAGGGACTCTTTCGAGGCATTGGCGCGGTAGGTCATGCCGGCGGCATCGAGCTTGGCTTTCAGGGCTTCGACTTCCTGCCCCTCACCCACCTTCAGCTCTTCGAACTCGATGCGCAGCTTCTCGTTTTCCGCTGCAAGCTCATCACGCTGACCAGCCATCCCGACCATTTGGAGACGAATGTCGTTGAGCGCACCAAACAAGCGGATTGCCAGCTCGCCAGCCTCTGGCCGTTCGACTTCACCCGCCTCAAGGCCATCGACCAAGAGGCGGATCGTATCGCTTTCAGCGCGCAACTTGCCGATCAGGTCTTCCTGCTCGCCTTTATTGCCACCGCCACCGTTACCACCAGCCATCCGCGTAACTTCCTTCACCGCCACCTCGACGCCGACCACCTCATAGGCATCGACCACATTCGGCCATTCGCCAACCACCAGAACACTGGTCACGCCCGCTTCTGGTCGCTCGAAGTGCTCTGGATTGCGATAGCGCTTTTCCGGATCAAAGCCGGAGCTTTGGGTGGAATAGATGAGTTCCATGAATATCTCCAGGGCGACCATTGCAGGCCGCCCGCGATGAGTGAGTCGATTAAGGCGCGGACAGATCGATCAGGACACCGGCCGTGACCTTGTCGCTGGTCGCGTACTTGGACCAGTTGGCACCGGCACCGATGGCCGCCAGGTTCGGGTTGAGGCCGCCCGTGGAGTCTTTCCAGCTGTAACCGAGCAGGTCCATGTTGAAGGTCCCCTCGGCACGGAAGCCCATCGCCAAGTTTTCCTGGTTGTCGATGTTGTACGAGCGGAAGCCTGGTGCCTGGGACTCGGTGATCTTCACAGCACCGGCCTGTAACCCGAAGATGGTCTCGGCCGGGATGGTGTCGGACACCAGAACCGGTTTGCCCATGGTGCCCGGCTGGCCACCGTAGATGACCACGCCCGCTTCTTCGTAGACCTTCTCGGTGATGGCCTGGTCGACCATGTCGAAGTAGGTCGCCGAGTCCATGGTCCACAGCGCAATGCGGCCGAAGCGGTCACCGAACTTACGCATGCCCTTGGTCAGCGCCTTCTTGCCGTCGGTGGCGAAGCTGGCTTTGGCGACCATGTTGGCGTTCGCGCCGATGGAAGCCTTCAGGGCGGCCATGGCGTACTGGATGTAGCCCTCGAGTACCGCGTCGGCATAGTCCTGGCCGACCAGCTCGGAAAACTCTTCCGGCGAGCGCGCGCGGCGCTTGAACGCCTCTTCGGTGGTTTCGTAAGGGCCGTACTTGAACGGCACCTTCACGCCGACCATCTCGCCGGAGCCGATCTTCTGGCCGGCAATGGTGGCCACCGAGTTCACATCACGGTGCGCGATCGAGCCGCCGAGCTTGTAGAAGGCACGCTTGCGCAGGTCGCCTTCGATCAGCTCGTTGTCGAGGATGATGGCGCCATTGGACGAGCCGTTGAAGATGTCCATTACGTCCTGGATGCGCTCCAGGTAGGCGGTTTGGGCAAGATCGTTGTAGACAATCATGTCCGAGGTGACAGTAGTCGCCATGGGTTACTCCGTTATTTTGGCAATTTCAGGTAGGCGTCCTGGCCATTGGCGGTGATGAACTCACGCTTGGCCACAGAGGACATTTCGGAACGCTTGAGTGCGGCCCAACCGCTTTTTCCAGCACCACCGGCCCCGCCGCCAGATGCCTTGCTGCCCGCGATCAGCGGCGCGAAGGCCGTGTCGTTGGCGAATTCTGCTTTGAGCTCGTCCAGCGTTGCCGCCGAGAGCTTGCCGGCCGGGTCGAGGACGACCACGACAGGCTTCCCGTCGCGCTGCTCGACGCTCAGGCGGCGCTCGATGTGCGGCAACAGGGCTTTGGCGCTGCCGGGAATGGCCAGGGCGGACGCGATGTCAGTTGCGGTACGGCCGACGGTCAGGTCACGGATCTGGTTCTGCAGGCCGTTGCGCTCCTGCTCAAGCTGGCCGCCCAGTTCTGTTTGGAGCTTGGTGTACTTCTCGGACCAGGACTTTTCGAGCTCTTCGACGTTGCCGGATTTGCGCAGCGCCTCTTCACGCTCCAGTTGAGCCTTGTCCTCGGCATCCTTGCGAGCTTTCTCGGCGGCTTTCTTCTCGCCGAGCAACTCTTCAACCTTCGATTTCAGGCCAGAAACGTCTTCAGGTTGCGGCAACCCTTCAATGCCGAGGACGAACTTGCCGCCCTTCTCGGTGTAAAGAGCGCGCACGGGTTCGTCGACACCGTCCAGACTGTCCAGTTGAAATTTCAGCATTTGTTGTCTCCCAGAGACGATTTGCAGGCCCTGCCTGCGGACATAAAAAAGCCCCGGCGAATGCCGAGGCTCTGCTTGAAGTGAACTGTCGTGCGGCGCTGGCTCTGTCAGTCTTTTGATCCGTTGAATGCGATCCGGTCACCACCCAGAATGTCTAACCCCACGTAGCCGAAGCCGTTAGCCTCAGCCGCTTCTCTAGCTCCCTTGATCAACTTTTCATGATCTTTTGCAGCATCACCGATCACGGGGACACTCCCGGTTAACCAGCGAGGATCTCGCGCACGGCGCAGTGTGTTCAGCACTAAGTCAATGGTGTGGCCGAAATCCTGCTCTGACTGTAAATACATGGTAGCTACCTCTCGCTTTGTGTTTACAAAAGGCTAACGCCATAAAAAGCACCATTTCAGTGGGGGTTTGCATGCTTTTCACACTTCCGCGCGCTCGAACGCCAGTGGCTCAAGAGCCCGCATTTGCGCAAGGGTCAATGGTTTGAAGTTGCGATCAAGCTGCAGCTCCGAAAACCGCTCGATACTCAGGCCGCCTTCGCGGAACAGCTTCGCCCGAACCGGCCCGATAGCCTCATCCTGAAACGCTGCCGGCTGCTGCTTGAGCCAGTCGTAGTAGCTGAGGTCTGCCCTGACCTGCTGTGGCCCGTCATCACCGACGGATGCTCGCGTAGCGCCCTCGGCAAACAGCTTGCTGAAGCGCGTCACCGCCACCACCGTCGACCGGCAGTTGATGTGGATCGGTGGCCGCGGCCCCTCAGTCAGCTTGAATCGACGTTTATCCAACGTTCGGCACTGGCTGGTGGTTTTCGTGTCCAGCGTGCTGACCCACTCCACGGCCAGGACGACATCCGCGTTCTCTTTCAGCGTCGTCATACGCGCCTGGGTGGCGACGTGCTGCACCGCCGTTCGCACCACGGCACCGGCATTGCGGTTGGTCGTGGCCAAGATGCCGTCGTTGTAATTGAGCGCCTTGGTCCCGCGAATGTTCTTGATGATCTGGAAGTTGGTCTGGCCTTCGAAGAAGCCTTGCCGGATCGCGCCAGTGAGGCGTTGCCGTTCGATGGCGGTGAAACCATCAATGAACGCTTTGAGCAGCTTGCCGCCGTCCGCGCCACGCACGCTGAGCGGATTGGTCAGCACCGCCGCCCGGATCGCCGCCACACCCGGCACTGATGCCTCAAACGAGACGCCCACCGGTGCTGCGCGGGTCAGGCTGGTCGCTTCAAACTCGGCCTCGTAACGGGCGATGTCGATCAGGTCCAGGTTCAGTTGCACGCTGTAGCGGTCGAAGATGCCCAGCAGCAGGCTGTCGACTTCCTTGAGCAGCAGCTCCAGCCGCTGGACGGTGTAAGCCGTCAGGTCGGCCCGGGTCAGCCGCTCACGGATCGAACGATCAATCTCCTTGAGGAAAGGCCCGAACTTTGCGACCTCTCCCGATTTGAGCTGCTCGAGGAAGACCGCGTGCCGGATCGTGGCATCAAGGATTGCCTGGTTTGCCGCCATTCGGGATTACCTCGTCGTCATCGCTCAGGTCAGGGCCAGCGCTTGCGGTCTGCAACTCGTCGCGGATCTTGTCGTCGGTCTTCTCTGGATCGATGACCCCGCGATCACGCAGGTACTGCCAGAAGTCAGACTCCGGCAGCTTGCCGCCCTGCACCGCATTGAACAGCCCGGTCAGGATCGTGGCGTCGAGGCTGATCTGGGTGAAGTCCTGGTTCAGTTTGTAAAGTGCCTCACCGGTGGCATTCGAAAACTCGCCCATCCAGACCAGGCACTGCGTGTAGCCCTCGCTGACGTTGCTGACCACCAGGGATAGGACGCTGTGCTCGGCGGCGCTGTCGTTGTCAGCCTGGGTTGCGGTCTTCACTGCGCTACCGCGCTCGATCAGTCGGGCGCCAAGCGAGACCATGTCTTCTTTCTTGCTGTCCATGGCCTCCTTGGCCACGGTGTTGGGCTGGGCCTGCATCATTCCGCAGGCACCTCCCGCTGGCAGCAACCATGGCGCCCGTGCGCCGAGGTAGATACCGGTCTCCTCGAGGTGGTTACGCCACTGCTCACTGAGCCCCGACATCCACGGCTGAGGCTGGCCCACCAGATAAGCGGCCTCCTCATAGTCCGCGCTGTTGCGGTAGTGGCCGATGTTGAGTTCGGCCATGTCGTACAGCGGCGAGTCATCAATGGTGGTGTCGTTGTTCTCGCTGCCCACGAACTGGAACGGGATGACCCGCCACGGTTGGCCGGTGCCATTCAGTGGCGTGAAGGGCGCAATGGTCATCGTGGTCGTGCTGCTGCCCTCTTCCCACACCTCCTGCGTGTAGACGCCAGCGGCATCTAGGCGCAGCACCCGATACTGCACAACCTGCTCACTGCCGAAGCCATCATCGGTGTCGACGTCGACCTCTTCGCGCAGCACCACCAGACTCAGCAGGTGCTGACCGCCGACCTTGCGGGTCTTCCAGTTGATGATGGCCTCGGCCGGATAGCTGCCGATCGTGGCGCGAACCCGGCCTGACGCCATGTCAGCCTTGCTCACTGCTTCGCCATTCACTTGCGGATAGTCCACCAGCAGCCCGTGGCGGCCCACCTCGAGCACATGCCCAATCACCGATTGCGACTGCTGGTAGATGCTGACGCCCTGCCCGTCGATGTCCTTCGACACGTAGTCGAGGCCGCCGGGAACGGTCAGCGTCGGCCAGGTACGGAACACCGCACCGACCAGACTGTGCTTGGTTCGACCGGTGGCGTTGTAGAACGCCGCGCGTTTCTTGTACGCGTCGTAGCGCTCCTTGTTGTCCTTGCTGGTGTCGGCCGCGTTTGGCCGGGGCAAGTAGCGATCCCCGGCGGTCTTGATGGTTTCCGAGCCTTTGCAGACGTCGCGCACCAAGCGCCAGCGGTTTTGCGCCGCGTCGTACTCGGGGCGGGTGAAAGTGACGTCTGTCATCGGGCAAATCCCATTTTCATAGAGGTGGCCGGCTTCCTGGCGCTCTTCGCCACAGCGAAGTACCGGAATCCGTCGGAGCCGTGGGAGGTCCAGTCGTGAAGCGGCTTGTCTTTCCAGCAGCCGCGCTTGTCATCCCATTCTTTGCGGTAGTTCTCGATGCAGTTGATGCCCTGCTCGCACTTCGACTCGTCGAACACGCACAGCGGCAGGATCTCCCGCACCGCCTCGATGCCGTCGTTGATGCCGATCTTCGGAACCACCTGAAAGGTCATGCTGTATTTCTGGCCGTCGATCTCGTAGCCCTCCTGGGCCAGTTCTCGGCGGGTCTTGGCATCGCTGCCGAACTCGCGGTTGTCGATGTCATGCGGCCCCCAGTGCTCGGAATAGGTGTACCCCTTGTCCTTGAGGACCTTCATGTAATGCCGCAAGCCTTCGCCGGAGTTCTCGTAGTAATCGATAACGTGGTACTCGGTGCCGATCTGGCGCACGAACCAGATGGCCGTGGAGTCGCCGACGCCGATGTCCCAGAACGTCATCACCGGCTGGTGACTGTTGTTCGGGATCACGCCGATGCGTTGTTGTGCATACAGCTTGGTGAGCTGCTGGGCGTAGTAGGCGCCCTCTACCGACTGCTGGAAGGCTTCGACCGGGATCGACGGGTACTCCCGCTTCATGTCGTCGCCGAGCGTCTTCTCCTTGGCCGCGTACCAGGCGCGCTGGCCATCGTTGGTGACAATCCCGTGCTTGGCAGCGAGTTCGTTAAAGTAGTCGGTCAGACGTTGCGGGATGACCACGTCGGTGGGATCGAGCCAATAGGCCTTGTTCTTCCACCAGGAGAAGAAGAAAAACTTCCAGTCCAGCAGGCCCAGAGGCACGCCGGCGAGCTGCTGACGTTCAGCGCTCTGCGAATAGTCGAAGAAGTAACCCGCCCTGCCCTCCGCCGTCGACTCAATGGTGACGAAGCAGTCGGTGGCGACAGCCTCGAAGGCGCCGGTGACGATCTCTCTGGCCTTGTGGGGAAACTTGGCACAGATCTTCCCGAACTCGGATACGTGCAGATACCGTAAAGTCCCGCCCCGGAAGGACGTGGACACGTAGAGCGATCCGCCCTTGCTGAACACAAGCTCACCAGCAGCATCGTTAGAAGCAGGGTTGGCAGCGCGAATTTCAGCAGGAAGGTTGTCATAGGCATACTTCACCTTCTCGCGGAACAGGCGCTTGGCATCGTTCAGGGTGTGGGCAATCAACGCGCACTTGGCCGACTCAAACAGCGCGGCGTCGAGCTGGATGATGCAGCACTCGGTGGTGAAGCCGAGCTGCCGAGCCTTCAGGATGATGTTGCGAGTGTGCATCCCGTCGAAGTATTCGATCTGCTCGTCCGTCATCCGGAAGCGGACCTTCTTGCCCTGCTTGTCCGTGATGAAGTAGAGGCTGTTCAGGCGCCAACGCTTATCCCGGAGCAGCTTCAAATGCTCCGGCTTCATGTCAGGCTTCCTTCGATAGTTCGTCCATCATTGCGGCCAGGTCGCTGACTGTCTTGTCACCTGTCTCTGTGTCGAGGTTGTAGGCCTGTCGCTCGCCCTTGATGACCTTGAGCTGTGCGTCAACACCAGCGTTCAGGGATCGGGCGAAGTCGCCGGCGTTGTCTGCTGTTACATCCATGTCCGATAAGACATTGCTGAGCTTGTCTGCAATGCCGCGCCACTGAGCCAGTCCTGTTCGGTGGGCAAGGATGACAGCGGCGGCTTGGTCGGATGCTTCTTCGATAATCTCGGCATCGGTAACCACTTTCGACTGGTTACATTTAGTGGTTACCGCCGTGGTTACTTTCTGCTTGGTTGCTGCTCGGACCTGATCAGTCAGGTCGCGCTTCCAGTCTTCTTTCTTCGCCCGCTTCAGGATGGTCGCGTGGCTCACACCGTGCGATTCACCTAAGGCGCGGACGGAAAGCAATCCCGCCCGGTAGGCGCGTTCGATTGCCTCCCAGTCGGGTTGCTTCATATTGGGCTCCTAGCTTATTTCTTCATCGGCGACGTAATAGCCTTGGTCTGTAGCGATTGCATAGATAGCGGACAAGGCTACGGTAGTCACGCCGTTATCACGCTCCATGCCTGAGATAGTTTGAATGCGGTAAATCAAATCACCATTGTCACTTGTGACCTTCCCTTCACCGCATATGCGAACTGCCCATACTGGGCGGAAGATCGGACCGCCAGTGTTCGACGAAACGAGCTTCTCGAAAACGTAACGAGTCCTAATGTACCCATCGCTCAACTGAACAACGGCTATCGCGCGAGCCTCGCCAAAAGGAGTGCTTATACGGAGCTTGATTCCGTCATCACCCACCACACAAGACGTACCCCATTCTTCGGTGGGGTAATCGCTGTTGAGGAGATCACTAATTCCTTTGCTCAGCTTGGCTGCGAACGATTTTACGAGCCCGGCATGGAAAGCAGCATTCCTTGTCAAATCGAACTGAGCATCTGGGATTTTTTCGAAACTCATACCAACCTCCTTTTGAATGAAGGCTCAGTATGCCCGGCCCGCTAAGCCTCCGCCTCCCTATTAAGCGGTCACCATTATGTTGGTCTGCACCTGGGTGTGCCCGTGCAACAGAGAAACGACCAGACCCTGGGGCAGACCGGCAGCTTTGGCAGCGTTGACTGCCTTGGCGATGGCGCTATCCAGATCGGCTATGGCCTTGTTGATGTCCGGGCTCATCGGCAGGACGTGGCGCAGGCGGGTAACGTTGGTCATGCCCTACTCCGGTGGGTGGCGAGCTCAAACTCGAATGGGCCCACGTACAACCGTTGCACCCAAGGCTGCAGGGATGGACGAACGTAGTACAGGTGCCAATTCCATGGCCTTATGGCAAAGAGGAACAATCCTCTCTCGATCCGCCATGAGACGAAAAAACCGTTTCCGCGATACTGATCTGCGAAACGACCTCGCCTGTTCAGCTTCATGGCTCACTCCAGTGTCGCGACACAATTTGATAATTCGCGAAACGTGTCGCGACTTAGCCAGCCACCTCAAACACATGCCCACGCCGAGCCCAAGCATAAGCCACCACTCCGGCATGGATCATCACGGTGAACGGGCTCACGTAGTGCCCCTGGATCGCCGCAGCGAAATCGCCGAACGCACCGATGGCCACCAGGTAGAACGAAATGCTGAGCATGGGCTGCTCAATCGGGCGCACGCGGCGCAGGTAGTCAATCGAGGCGATCACCACCAACACGCATAGAAAGGCGTCTACGACTCCCAAGATAGGATTCATGATCAGGCACTCCCGGTTACGCCGAACCGTCCTGCCAGCGCCTTGAGGCCAGGGATGATGTTCATCGCCAACAGGCCAATCAGAAAGGCCACGCCGTTTTGGGTGTCGCCATCTGGTGGAAGTCCGAAGTAGTGAACGGCAAGCGGTGTGGTGAAGATTGCCGACAGGAAGCCGGTGGCCACCGCCCAGAATGCCTGCTTACGCGTCAGGCCCTGCAACAGGGTCAGCGATACACAGGCACCCGCGAAACCAGCCACAGCTACGCCGTACTTCGCGATGAGCGCAGCCGCAGCTGTAGATGCTGGTTCTGCCATTTTTTACTCCAGAAATGAAAAAGCCCCAGCGAATGCTGAGGCCATGAATATGCGAATAATTTTCACCACTATCACCCACTCGGTCTTGTCGAGCAGACGGTGCAATAGATCCACGCGCTCTACTTCGGAGGTCGGGTACTAGCCCTACGTAACATTTGCTTACGCTCGACGCCCTTCGCGTCCCTTGAACTCCTTCACTTACAACCCTAGATCATGAATTGTCGGCACAAAACCAGCCCGCCAACCAACTAAGGATCTGCCATGAAGGTATATTTCTACGCCTCGTCCAACGCCAAAGGGAATACAACTCACCTGGTTCGCACGGCCGAAACACCATTCACGAGCCTCCCAAGCGCAACTCAGGAATTCTACAAAGACGCCGAGGGAAAGGAGATCGACATAAATCCAAACGATCTGACAAGCCGCTGGTGGCTCTGCAAGGAACTCGTCGACAACCTTCGTTCGAAGGGCTGGGACGCATGCGTTTGGGCCCGTGTTAACGGTATGGCCTAAACAAAAAACCCGGCTCAGTGGCCGGGTTTCTTTTCATCATTCCTCGTTACGCGCAGAAATGACATGATGGGCGAATAATCGGCGAACCGGCATGTCCTGTCAACAGAATCTATGCGGCCTCTTCCTCGTCAAAAAACACGCCCTCACTGGACAGCACCCACTCCGCTTCCATCAAGGCCTGATCAACCAACTTATCCAAGCCCTTGTTTATCTTCCGCCTCCAATCACGGCGAGTCCGCTCCGGAGTTCCGTCCAGATCCCAGGTGTTCATGTCGTAGTTATGCGCAGGGAGAATGATCACGCCTTCGCACGGCAAGTCGTCCCTTAGTTTCAGCCTCTCATTGACAGCGCGCTCAGCTTTCGCGACGGCCTTCTTACGCCATTCAGGAGCCTCCTCGTCAACCTCGATCGAAACACTTGCCGATGGGATTCGCCTAACACCGCCAAGCTCTGGATACGCCCAGGCAGTGACTGCCTTGGTCAGGAATAGTCTTGGGGCTGGCGATGACACCATCGACATAATGCGGCCGATCGCACCTACTTTGGAGCCCATGTGAGTGGAATAGCGTGCATTCAAGGCCGTCCAATGTTTCGGCTGAAGGCAGGAATGCAACCGGCCAAACACCCAGCAGTCAGTGAGGAATGCAGCCTCCTTTCCAACGATCTCCCCTTTGAGCTTGCTGGTCTGGACCTTTGGCTCGTAATCACACCCGCCTGCGCTATTGATCGTCTCAGACGCCAGTGCGCGTATTACTGCGGAAATTACATTTCGATAGATCAAGCTACAGCCCTCTTCAGTTCCCTGGACATTGCCCGGTACTTGGCCTTCATGGCCTTCAATTCTTCTATGGTGTAACGCTGGGCCTGATGAGGCCCTTCAAGCCATTCAACCCGCTCGGCGCCGATACGCTTCACCAGCTCAATGCGGTAGTTAACGATGTCGCCGGACTTGTGGTTGTTGCACGGTGCGCACTGCTTGTGGACGTTCAGCGGCTCGAAGCGCAACTCGGGGTTCGCACCCACCGTGCGGTAGTGCCCGGCGTGGTACTGGCCTTCGTGGTGCCGGCCGCAGCTCACGCACGGCAGCGCGGCGTCACGCAGGCGGATCCATTCGTTGAACACGACCTGCGTTTCGCGCAGGTGGTCGGCCCTGTTCTTCAACTTTTCTTTGCGGACCTTGATCTCTTTGCGCTCGATATCGGCCAGGGCCTTACGAGCGCTTGCCTGGCCCTTCTCTGACTGCCCGTGAGCGATGGCGCACTCGATCTCCCCGCATACGGCTTGCGAGGCGCGTGCAGGTGTAAACATCACTCGGCATGACGGACAGCGCTTTCGGCGCGCTCCGCCGGACGTGAGCGGAGTTTTGCGCTGTAGTGGAGTGCGCTTCATGCGTAACTCCCCAACTGATCAGCCGCAGAAAGCGCGTCAGCTTCATTCTCAAAGTGCGCAGACAGCACCAACCGCCAGCAGGCGTTGAAGACGTCGCGATACAGTGGCTCAAAGGCGGTGTCGTCCATGTTGGCCCAGCTGATGGACTTGGCTTCTTTACGAATACCCTCAGGCGTGTGCACCAGGTGGAAGTGGCCAGCTTCAATCGTCACCCACTCACGAAATGCCTCACGGCTCTTGTCGACTGCTGGGAAGCGTTCGGCCCGCGCCGCCTCAAGACCGACGATGTACGCCGCGACCGCATGCGAAAGCTGCCCCGGCTTGCCGCTCTGCGCCTCAAAGAACTTGGCCAGCCCCTGAATGCCGCGCATCTCCTGGCGCGGGATCAGGCCGCCGACCGGTTCCCAGTACTCCCAAGCCAGATCGAGCATGGAGAAAAACTTACCGTGGAATTTACCGTTGCGCATCCGGGTGAACTTGCCGTGGATGACTTGGCCAGCCTTCCACTTCTGGACAGCTTCGCGATCAGCCTCGGTGGCTGGTACCAGGCCCTGGGCAGTGCGGATTAATGCGAGCTCAGCCACGGGTCACCCCCTGCACAAAGCCTTCGATTGCTGCACCAGCAGCCACCACCGCAAAAAACAGCGGAAGACTCCAGATCGTGACTCCGCCAATCCAGGCGCAGCCAAAGGCAGCCATCATGGTCAGGTACTGCCAGTAACTGATGGTTGGAGCAAACAAGAATTGGCGCATCAGTTCGCCTCCTTTCTCATGGCGGCATCGATGGCGATGGACTCATCTACCTGGGCGTCAAGGTGTCCCTCTGTCATGTCCTCCCAAGATTGGCCAGGGGTGTAGATCGCATAGTCGCTATCAACGCTGCGCAAAAACCGATACCGCTCTGCGTCCTTGCGCAGCACTTCGTTCTCAGCCTTGAACTGGTCACGCTGATCCGCAATCCTGATAAGCGCCTCATCGTACTGATTGGCCTGGGCCCTCCGATGCGCCACGAACCCCGTTAGCCGCTCGTTCTCAGCGATCAGGGCCAGGACCATCGCAGGCTTTGCAGCAAGTACGAAGTCCGCGTAGTCCTTGTTCTGCGCCATGAAGTCAGGAAATGATCGATTCTGATGCACATCAAAGACGATGCCGTTGTCGTTGCGGATGTACAGCGCGCCGTGACTGGGCATGAAGCGAAGCGGCTGATGCTGCTGGCAAGCCTCGGCAATCGCTTTCAAATCCCGGAAGTCATTCATTCAGCGAACTCCTTGAGCAGTTGGCGAGCGCCCATGACGGCACCCTTGTCGCCAGATGTGCGGCTAATGTCCTTGAGCCATTCCAGCATTCGGGTGTTCTGGGCTTTCAGGTCGATGACCATGCCAAGCAACTCATCGCCATCGGCGTTCATGTCGGCCTTGAGCGCTTTACCAATCGCGCCCATGTCCATGCAGGAGGCCAGCAGCATGCGTTGGCTGCGCTCCAGATCAGCGATCAGTTCAAGTGCCGCCGTCGGGGTACACACCATGTTCCACAGGTCTTCCCTGAGGGGGAAAGCGTCGTTAACTTCCTGGGCCAGCCGTTTCAGTTCGCTGTAATCGGTCATGGCGGCCCCTTAAATACTTTTCAGAAGCGATTGCAGCTGCTTCAGCTTGTTGGCCGCTTCAGCGTTGTCCTCACGCTCCGCCTCAACCGAAAGCGCAACCTCTTCGATCCGCGCTGCCAACTTCTTCATGCGCTGACCGACCTCCTCGGAAAGACTGATCACCTCGCCAGAGAGTGCCGCCAGAACATCCAGGGCGCCTTCGGACTTCTTGATCGAAACAACGGTCTGTTTGGCTACCTGAGTCACGGCTTGCTCCTTCTTGGTTTTTGGGGTGGCTGCGTCACGCTGAAATTTTCCGCCTGCTGGCTCCCGGATAAGTCCGGCATCTTTAAGCTCGCCAAGGGCGCGGCGTATGGCATATGCCGAGGCGCCAGTTGCATTGGCTGTCAGGACGGCGCTGTGAATATCGTGAGCGCTCCAGCTCGCTTGGATTGGCACGTAGCCAAAGACCTTCTGGGCGATGGAGGATTGGCCGGCGAGCATCTGTTGCTGTCTTGCCTGGTTCATCAGAAAACCTCCTTGCGCTGCGCAGCCGCGACAATTTCCCGAACCCGGCGCTTACGCAGGTACGTGTTGACCCGATCGGCCTGGACCTTCTTGCGCTTTTCCCGAGCCTGCCGAGCCTTCGCAGCGACAACGATCGAACGCACTTCGGCTAGCTTCTCGCGGATCTTTGGCGAAGCCTCATGGACCTCACCGGTCAGCAGCCCTGCGATGGCTTGGCCATCCTGTGTAATCGGGGTGATACGCAGGTCCGTCAGGTACTGGGCGCCCTGCTCTTGCGGGATCAGCTGCATGCGGACTGCGGATTCGATGGCGACCACGCGACGGGTCTGATCGAAACCCAGTGACACCCGCCAGTGGGCCGGCGCTGCTTCGGCGCGCGCCTGAGTCACCAGCCGTTCGTAAGCGCTGATGAACGCCATTCGCGCCCCCACCTTGTCGCCGAGCCGGAGAATCGGCTGAGCAGCGGTCATCGCTTGCTGAATCTCGGTGGTCATGACGACGGTCTCTGCTTCGTCACTGCCCATCAGGGCAATGGACCAGGCCTCATCCTTGCCCGGGCGGCCATCGGCAGCCTGGACACGTTGCAGGATGACCGCGAGGGTCAGCTTCCCGGCGACTTCACAGCGGCAGGCTTTCAGTGCACCGCGAACGGCGGGAGCCGGGTAAGCCGACAGATCCTCAGCCATCAGCGCGGCGGCGTTCGGACTGATCTCCTGCCCCATGGCTTCAGCTGTGGCACAGATGGCCGCCGCCAGCCCAGCAACCTGTTCGTCGGTCATTTCAAAGGTATTCATTGCGCTCTCCTGCCTGGCGTTTGGCCAAGACCAGTTGAGCCGCTTGCTCGGCGGCGGACAGGTTGGCCTCGGTGCGCTCCATCTGGCGGGCGGTGGTCCCGTTCATGCGCTGACCGGTCACCCACTGGGTGTGATAACTCTCGGCGTTGGCCAGCAGCTCGTTGAGGCTGTGGCACTTGCGCAGAACGGCGGCATCGCCGGTTTTCAGGTAGTGGGCTGCGACGTGGTGGGCGACATCCGCACCGAGGCGGTCAACCAGTTGGCCGAGCTGGCCACCGACCTTGGCGTTCCACACCGGCCAGGTGTTGTAGCGTTTGCGGTAGGCCATGGCGTAGTTGGCCCAGGCCTTGAAGGTTTTGCAGGTCTGGTCTTTCGGCCCTGGCATGTCGACCGGGATTTCAACCCGTGGTGCTTCGGTGCGATCAAGTACCACCAAAGCGCTGGGCGGGGCCGGCTTGTCCGGGCCGCTCTGCAAAGTATCTGCCGTAGTCTCTGGAGTAATCTCTGCTGTAGTCTCTGTAATAGCTTGCGGGTTTACAGCAGGCTTGCTTGCAGGCTTCTTGCGTCCTTGTTTGCGGGAATCCTGCAAACTGGATTGCGGGAAATCAGCAGACAAGTTTGCGTGAATTGCGGCGATGTTCACCCGGTAGAAAAGGCGGCAAGGCACGCCCTTTTTCATCTCCTCAAGCGCACCAGCCTTGATCAGTTTTTTACGTGCACTCTCCTGCTCGGAACGAGTCATGCCTGTCTCCGCCTCCCATTCCTCCATGGTCTTGTAAAACCATCCCTCGGCGTTGTCCGTGCGATTGGACCAGTAGATTGCCTGGGACAGCATCAGTGCACCGGTGATACCCACACCGAGCGTCACAAAGGCCCGCTGAAAGGCGATGGGACGATCCAGCAACTCCTGGAAGGTCATCCCGTCACCTTCTGATTGATCGTGATGGTGTACTGCATGTCAGGCGGCCGCCTCCACGGCCTTGATATGGCAGAACTCACCATTCCAGGCAGCCTTCATCGGCAACTTCTGCTTCATGTACAGATCATGCAGGCGCTTGGCGCCATCCTTCAGCAGCACCGGGGTGTACTTGAGGAATGGGTCTTTGCCTTCCTGCTCGATAGTGGTCACGCGCTCGGTGAGGTACTTGTCGCGTGCCTGGCAGCCAACCCGGTACTTCACGGAGCGCTTCGAATCACGCTCGGCGTTGTAGATCCAGTTGCGGGCCAGCAACGCGTTGTTGATCTGCTGGCAGTTCACACCGTTCAGGCGCTTGCAGAATTGCGTCGGGGTCATGCCGGCTTGAAAGATCGACTCAAGGCTGGCGATCTTCTCGGCCTGCTGGTGGTTCAGAATGGCCAGTGCAGTGTTCTGCTCTTCCAGATCGGCAGCCAAGCGCAGGGCATCGGCCCGGGTCTGCGGAACGGTAAAGCCCTGCCCGCGCACAAGGTTCCAGAATGCTTTGACCAGGGTCTTTTTGAATTCGCGAACGATAGGGCCGTTGCGCATGTAGGTCATGAGCAACGTGGACTGCTGTTCGTTGAGCAAAGCGATCTCTCGCGTCTGCGCGCCGCCGGCAGTATCAAAGGGTCGGATTTCAAATCCGACCCTTCCGAACTCTTCCAGATCGGCCTGATAGGTGCGGACCAGCTTGATGACGCTGGCGTGATCGACCTTGCAGCCTTGGGCAATTGCCAGCGTGGTGGTGACGGCTTCGCCATCGATCACCGACACGATGCCGATGAAATTCGTACGCGACACGTTTTGCGAAATCGGAAAACGTGTCGCGACATGGTTCGGGGTATTGCTGATGGTGATTTGTGTGTGCATACTCGGCTCCACAAGTTGTACTGCTATTGAAAAAGCCGGGATTGCGCCCCGGCTTTTTTGTGTCTGAAATTCAGGCTCTTGCCCTGTGCAGCTCGATCACTGCCCCTACCGTTTCGAGGCTCGCCGCCATGTACTTGGCATGCATTGCCCGGTAGCGCTTTGCTTCAGTGTCATCCATCTCCCCGTCCGCCAGGGCGCTCTCGACAAAGCGGTCCATTTCGCCACGCAAAACAGACTCATGAAGCGAGCGCTGATACAGGTCGATGTTTTCGAGGTGACCGGATTGCGGCAGGCGCACGAATACGCCGCCGTACATCGCGCAGATGTAGTCCGGCAGGAAGGTGGTTTTGGCTTCGGTTTCGAGTGCGCAGATTTCGTCGTCGGTGAGCGGTTTAACGCCGGCCGACTCGTAGATCCGGTTTTTGAAGCGCTTGAAGTTTTCCGTGCCGAGAAATTCTGAGGCGCAAGGAAGGCCGCCCGGGAAAGCGTTGGCAGAGGCAATGACTGCCTTCCGGCGGGTGTCTAGCACTGGCGACTTCATGGTCTAGTTTTTCCTTGGTTCAATTGCGGTCAAGATGGCTTCAATGGATGGGCAGGTTGGAGATTCAGGCGACCTGAGGTTTGCGCTCGGCCTTGAACTTTCCCTTCGAAAGAACCTGGATTTGGTACTGGCGAGATTCTGGAATCGTCTCTCCCCACATGGTCACGGCGCTCGGACGAATGCCCAGCGCTGCTGCCAGCTTTTTCTTACTACCGAAGAAATCGGCGACGTCATGCGTATTCATTTCGCATCCTCATTCGAGCGTTACGCAATTTCAGCATGCTGAAGTTATTGCGTCAACGAGCATTTAAGCATCCTGCATACTTAAATTCAGTTAACTTAATATTGAGCGCATGGATAGACACGAACGTATTGCCCGAGCCATCGCGCTAAGCGGGAAAAAGAAAGGTGAAATTGCCGCCCTTTGCGGAGTCGCGAACTCGGCCGTCACTCAGTGGATCTCTGGCGAGAGCAAGAGCCTTCGGCCAGAAAATCTCTATGCTCTGGCTAGAGCGACAGGGTTCCGCGCTGAATGGCTTGCCATTGGCGAGGGGGCAGAGACCGAGAAGTCCGAATCGAATGTTGGCGAAACTCGCCAGCCCATCGAGTCATTCCGCTACCCAGTAATTAGCTGGGTTGCCGCGGGCGCCTGGGCTGAAGCGGTCGAGCCATTTCCGCCCGGCTTCTCTGATCGATACGAACTATCGGATTACAACTCAAAAGGTCCAGCGTTCTGGCTTGAGGTCAAGGGCGACTCGATGACATCGCCGGTAGGCATGAGCATTACTGAGGGCACGTTGATCCTGGTCGACACCGAAGCCGATGTGCAGTCCGGGAAACTGGTCGTCGCGAAACTTGCTGACAGCGACCAGGCGACATTCAAGAAGCTGGTAGATGACGGTGGTCGGTGCTTCTTGAAGCCGCTCAACCCGGCCTATCCTATTGAAATGTGTGCGGAAAATTGCCGGATCGTCGGCGTTGTCGTCAGAGCACTACAGAAACTCTAGTCATCTGGCACGACAGGGATCTATAAGGTCTTTCGCTGAAGGGCAGTCTATATCGTCAATGCTGGCGACCTGACTCTCCCAGGAGATGCATCGCTCAAGCGCGAGCTTGATACGGGCACGCTCAGCATCGAGGCTGGCGCCAGAGTCAGCCATTTTTAACAAGTTTTTGAGTGCGCCAAACACTCTTTCTTTTGGGGTCATTTCGGTCATGTCTGAACGTCCTGAAATTAGACTGGGTCAGTGGATAGTTATCGGCCAGATCCGCGCCGTTGTTTCAACGATACACGAGCAGCCGCAGAGGCTTGGTGACTGCGAGGTGGTTTTTGACCCGCAGAAACCAACCAATCGGGATGCCGAATGGTGTGATGGCGCCTGGAGATTCGTTGACTCGCCTGACTTCGGTGGATATGCCGAGTCAAGCGACCGGCTGCGTAGGTTCGTAACGATACTCAAGGCTGGATACTAAGCTGAACCAGTTTGCAGGAAGGTCACCATGTCACTCAACAAGCCCAACCAAGAGCTGCGCGGCGACCTCAAGAGGGTTTCATTTAGCCTTGAGCAGGCCTGCGTCGACCTGGGGGCACTGGCGCAGCGGATTGGTGACGCCGACGCTCTGGCAGTGATGTGGAGTTGGTCGGCATACTCTACGAGGGTGCGGATCGGCTTGTGGCGCTTGCTGATGAGGTGAAGTCGGGGAGGATTGCGCGGAGCAAGGCTGAGTAGGCGCCTGGATTGGCGCGGCGGAATTCCGTAAGGGCTCGAAGAGCGAAACATCGGAGTGGAAAATGGAGTTAGTACAGTGGAAGACGGCGAGGATACAGCTGTAAGGCTCGGACCTGAGCATTCAGAGCCAGCCTATATGTCAGACATTATCAATACGGTTGATCCAATCATGGAGACCGTCATGGCCTTAGCCAAGGCCGTACTGGAAATGGCAGTGGCTGGCAGAGGATCTGATGACGAAGTTTTCCGGGAGGCATCCCATCGCGCGTTCTCGCAAGTCGGTGAGGCCATTGAAGGGATGAAGCGAGTTCACTTGGAGATAGATCATCTGAGTTCTCGGCCGCCATTGGGCGATGAATCAGGAGGCGCCAATGAGTGAATCGATCAGCAGCCTGGAAAATAGCTGGAATGAGGCTCAGCGGGCCGAGGCTATAGCCAGGCATGACAAAAACAAAAAAGAACGCAATACTGGAAATGGAAACCCACCAGGAGGCGATGACTTGGAAGCGCGAGTAGCAGCACTTGAGAAAGCGATCCCGGAAATTAGGGAAAAGCTTGCTGTGATCTCGGGAAAAGTCGAGTCCATTGAAAAGCACGCTGCCACCAAAGCGGATTTGGCAACCACTGAGTTGAATCTCATAAAGTGGTATGTGGGTACCGCTTTTGCCATGACCGGTCTTGCAAGTGCGATCACCTTCGGACTCACCCGACTCCTATCACAGTAACTGGATTTCTATCCATGACTAAGGCCCGGCCAGTCGCCGGGCTTTTTACACTTTCAATTTCAGATTTGACCCAAGAGCCGACACCTGCCGGCTTTTTGTTGCCCGCTCATTCTCCTCGGCTTGCCAATAGCCCAGCCATCTTTATACTGTATATCCAAACAGCATCTCGAGCACACCCATGGCCAAGAAAGCCGCCGCACCAAAACCACCCTCCTCCTACGAGCTGCTTGGCGCTCGCATTCAGAAGATCATCAACTCAACTGGTGCGCAGACCTCGAAGCGAGCTGTCATCTACAAAACTCCAGACGAGTCGCCAGATGATTGGGCTCAGCTACTTGAGGATATCGCTGAGGCGGACAACGTAACCGTGGCGCACCAGGAAGATGGTGGAGTGCAGATTTCTTGGGTTGTGCCCAAGGAAGATTGACCGAAGCTGAATAGACGAAGCCCGCCGAGTGCGGGCTTTTTTGCGTCTGCGCTCCCGGCCCGCCTCTCGCCGTGGTAGCTATGCGCCACGAGTGGTAAAGTTTCCGACCAATTACGGGAGGGATCCAATGAAAGGCTTTGGCAAGGTCATACTGTTCATAGGGGTGTGCTGGGCGGTGTTCGCGCTCAACATGGATGTTTCAGTGTCGACCGGTTCCGGCGGCAGAGTGAACAACCTGGGGCTTATGGCTGATAGGCAGATTCACACCATACTCGGCGGGATCATTGCCCTGGCCGGCCTGCTGATGATTCTGCTCTCTGGGAAGTCTGCACAAGCTACGACGGCAATTGAATGCAACTCTCGCCCATGCCCTATGTGCGCAGAGACAATCAAGAACGCCGCCGTCAAGTGCAAACACTGTGGCGCAGATGTTGAGCCAGTTGCAGCGCTAAGACTTAGGAATGGTTGGGTGGCTTCCATCCCTTGCAAGCCCGAAGAGGTTGATCGACTCCATGAGGCAATCCACTCCCTGAGTCTGCCCCTGGTCAATATGACGGAGGGAGCATGGGGTGTCGGGCCTTACGAATCAAAAGGCGATGCTCGCGATGCTCTGGCCAAGCTCCAAGAAAACTACAAGTTTTATGGCGACATCCTCTACAGAGATTCAGTTAGCGGGAAGTACCCGCCCATCATTGACTGATTCGCCAGCCTAACCAGAGCCCGCCTAGCGCGGGCTTTTTTATGCCTGCTCGACACCATACTCGCATGCTGATCTTGCCAAATTATGGCAGGAGCAATACTGTACATACATACAGTTAAGCAGGGAGCCGTAAATGCCGCAAATCGTAATGGCCACGCCACAAGCCAGAAATTGTTATGAGCTTGTTGGTCGGCGCATCCAACGCTTGATTGCCACACCTAACGTTCAGAAGACTCAGATGGTTACCGTTTCTAGACAGGAAGATGAGAGCGTTGAAGCCTGGCAGCAGATCCTTCAGGAAATCGAAGATACCGTTGGCGTTCGCATAGATCACCTGGAAGGCGGTGCCGTAAGGATTGGATGGCGAGAATACTGCGAAGCATAAGAGAGAGCCCGCCATTGAGCGGGTTTTTTATCGCCGGCTATTTAAGCATTCTGAATTAATTTATTCAGCATGCTTGACTCATTAATTTCAGTTTGCTTAAATCAATTTCAAGCCAGCACATCACAGGCCCCGCAGCGAAAGCCGCGACGCTCTTTAACAACCCAACCGTAGAAAGCTTGATGGATCAACCAGGCATTGACGCACCAGGGGCGTGGGCGAATCCCACCCAAGGTGCGCCGTATTGCTCGGCCCATCAGCCAAACCGTAAACGTATGGAAAGAAATCATCGCCCAGCCGGAGGTGGCGAGTAACACCGGCCAGAAGTACCTGTTTCAAAATTAGCGCTCTGAGCCTCGGCTATGAGGAGCGCCGGACCTCATGCACCCTGCCCCACTCAGTCGGGCATTCAGAGCTGTAGCGTGCATGTTGTAAGGACCTGTGATCCGTGGCGAACAGATGCTGTTTGACGCCACGGGGAGGAAGCTCGAAGCCCACCCAAAGACAGCCAGCCCTGCAATCAGCAGCGGGCAACGGGCGCAAGACATCGCTGATGCAACAACCCCGGTCCGACGCCAGTAGCGGGACCGGGGAATTTTGGAAGGTTTCACTGATGCACCTGGTTACCCGGGTGCATTGGGAAGACAACCAGGAGAGACCGCATGACCGAAACAGCGCAACAACTCATCCGCTGCCGTAACTGCGGCGCCGAAGCACCCGCCAGCCAAATGGAGTCGCGCGAAATCACACAGCGCGGCCGCAACCCTTACACCAACAAAGCCGAACTGCAGTTTTCGAACTTGATGTTCTGCAAGGGCAAGCCATGCGGTTCCCATTACCAGATGGGCTGCGAAGGCTGACAGATTTCACTGGCTGGCCTTGGCAACAGGGCCAGACGGGAAATCAACCGATCAAGCACGGAGCATCAAATGAGCGAACAAACCCTTCAAGCGCTGCTTGCCGAGCGCGTCACTGCATACGCCCAGTCCGACCGCCCGCGTGAACTGATCGACGAGGGCATCGAGAAGCTGTTCAAAGAAGTTGTGAGCGACACCTTTCGCTCCTACGGCGACTTCGGCGGAGCAATCAAGGAAGCCGTCAAGTCTGCACTGCCGGCCAACGTCACCGACATGTTCGAGCTTCAGCGCTACAACGCCCTCGTCGCCAACGCCCTCAGCCAGCGCTGGGAGCAAGCGGCCATGGGTTCGCTCATCTTGGAGCGCGCCGAAAAGTCCATAGCTGATGTGCTCACCGGTGAGGGCCTGCTGACCGGCGAGGTTTCGTTGAAGAAACTGCTCGACGAATTCGTGGAGCACCACAAAGAGAGTGCCGCCGAAGGCCGATGGGAGCGCCCGGAAATTCGCGTTGAAGAAGGCGACGGCAGCTACTCCCACAAGACGATGCACATCTACTTCGATCCAGAGCCGGAAGACAGTTACCGGAGCAGCCATTACTCGTCTTCCTCGCGCAGCAACTACAGCCTGAAACACGCACTGCACATCAGTATCAAGGGCGAGCGTGAAACCGGCGACCGCTGGAAACCGACCTTGGCGTTTGGCGAGGTCTACAGCGCCAAGCTGGATGACAAGAAGATCGCTATCGACATGCAGGTGTATTCGAAGTGGGAGCGAATGTTGGCATCCCTGTACTTCGGCAACGCACTTCTGGTGATCGACTGCGACCCAGATGACCTGAGCTACGGGCTCTACGACTGAGCAACCAGCACCACGTCAGCCTGACGATAACTGCCCGAGCACCTGGTACTCCCCAGCACCAGGCTGCATCGGAGTGTGATCTAACCCAGACCCGTTTTGCCCGACCGTTGTCGTGGCATCGCTTCACAGTGGCGGTTAGATCACACCCCGATGCGGACGAAACTGCGGCCTATAACCGCCCACCTGCATCAAATCCCAGAATCGGTTGTTATCGAGCGCTGGCGAACTGGACACGGCCGTGGAACTCGGCGCCGGAGACGTGACCGGCAAGCAGATGCGGCGTTGAAAGCTGGGTTGAACGCTTCGGCGGCCCTGGAGAAACGCAGGTTAGCAAGGCGCCAGCTTAGCGTGGCTGCCCCTCCGAGCGGTCGTCCCGAAAGGGTCCGCTCTCGCCGGATTCGCGACCGGCCATCTGCACCCACCTTACCCCGACACCGCCCGCATGCACTCCCCTCCGCGCCCAACGGCAACCAGCGGAACGGATGAGTGCAGCCGAGTTTTGTTGGATCAACCAAATACTGGAGGTCGCCATGAGCGATTTCGGATATTGCGAAGGCGAAACCTGCAATCGCGAAGGATGCGATGGGGTTGTCGATCTACGGCCACCCGAGAACTGCAGCTGCCACCTGGGTGCGCCTTGCGGTGAATGCACATCGGATCGGATCTATTGCGCTGAGTGCGATTGGCGCTCTGCCGACGACCCGTTGGTTCGGCAGGACTTATCGGCAATTCACTTGGGCTCTCTGCCTTACGTGGAGACAAAACGTCGAGTGCTTGATCCGACGAAGATCGACTACGTCTGCAAGCTGCACTCCAGCAGCTCGATGATCAAGGAAGGCGTTTACCCGCAGAACCTTACTCGAGACGAAGTTGAAAAAGCTGTGCGAGGGACGTTTGGCGGTCGGTTCGAGCGATTCAGCGACGGCCACTTCAAGTACATCGCCTACACCGACTAAACAACCCGCCACTCTGGAGGCGACCATGCACCCAAGTGTTCAGCTCGGCAACGAAGTTCGCGCAGCTCTGCGCATTCGCTTCACCACCGCCACCGCGGTGCTTTACGAAATGATCGGATTGGATAAGCCGGTGGATATGCCGCGCTTTGTCGTCCGCCACGCTGGTCGCGAATTCTTCCATATCGTGGACGTCCAGACCGGCAAGGTCCGGGGGTATCACCGCGATCACAACAAAGCTTGCGCCCTGGCGCGCCGGCTGGAACAGCAGGAATAGTCACCATGGCAACCAGCTACGCAGACAGTGCTCAAGCCCGGGAGTGGGACAGGCGCTACGACGCTTGGGGGCGTGAGAAGAGGCCGCTGCCTGACGAATTCCATGACTACGAGGATGAGGCACTGAAGCGGACCCAGGCTCTGGCAGATCGTACCGCTCGTGAACTGGACGAGCGCAAAGCCAGTGCCAAGCGTGTCGCCGCCGCAACAGATTCGATTGCCGAATTCTGGGGATTGAAGGAAAAGCCAGCATGAGCGTCCAGCAACGCGACCACCAAACAGCAATCGGATGGATTGAGGGCGAGATCGACAACATGATCCGCGACCTCGGCAAGCCAAACGCTAGCTCGGCGGCAACGTCGGTCATCACCCTGGCCTACTTGTTGCGCGTCATCGACGACAACGAGCACCGGCGCTACAGAGTGCGGATCGACGAGATCTACGCCAGCTACAACGAATCGATCAAGCAGGGAGCTACAGCAGAACATTATCTCCCTCCTCGCCTTTTTGATGCTGCTCAGCATTCTCGCTGATCGCGACACTCAATAACCCTCACCTCTTTCAAGGCTGCGCGCCGCGCGGCAAGGAACTGTCATGTCCGCAAATACCAAACAAGCACACGTACAAGAACCGCTCGAAATGAGCGAAACCAGCGACGCGCAAAAATCTAACGCTGTAGCCCCTGCGGTAGCCGTCACCGATATCGCCGAATATCGCCCACACGAAGAACAGATCGTTCGTCTGGAGACCACTTACGCGAAGCTGGTCGTTGACTGCTCGACCAGCGAAGGCTTGGCGAATGCGAAGGAAGTCCGGGTTGATATCCGCGACGTGCGCTACGCCCTGGCAAACACCACCAAGACGGCACTCGTGCCCTATCAGCTGAAAGTCAAAGATGCCCAAGCTCGCGTCAATCAGGTTAAGGAGTTCGGCGAGGCGCTGAAAGATCGTGTGCTGGCAATTGAAACGCCTGTCGACGAGGCAATCAAGGCCGAGGAAAAACGCGTAGCTGACGCCAAAGCCGAGCGCGAGCGTGTTGAGGCTGAACGTGTCGAAGCCATCCGGGCAAAGATTACCCGCTTCAGCTCTGTCGCTGCCGCATATGCAAGCCGCAGCGCTGCCGATGTGGCGGCCATTCTGCAAGGCGTCAAGGAATCGGTGATCCTGCCCGAAGAATATGCCGAGTTCGAAGCTGAAGGCACCATCGCCCGCGACAACGCTATTGATCAGCTTGAAACGCTGCACAAGTCTGCCGTTGAACGAGAAGATGCTGCCGCCAAGCTGCTGGCCCAGCAGAAAGAACTCGACGAGCTGCGCGAGAAGCAACGCATTGCCGACGCTGAAGCTGAGGAGCTGCGCAAGCAGCGGGCCGAGGAAGACCGCCTGCGTTTGAAGAAGCAGCAGGACGATCTGGACCAGCAGCGCCGCGACATGGAAGCACAGCAACGCCAACAGCGTGAGCAGCAGGAAGAGCAACAGCGCCAGCAGCGCGAACGCGACGCGCAGTATCAACGTGACCAGGAAGAGCTGGCCCGTCTGCGCGCCCAGGCTGCGGCACCAGTTCCAGCTACCCCAGTGGCTGCCCCTGCGGTCGCAGAGAAGGCCGAAGTCACGCCTATCAGCGCGCATGCAGCTGCTGCTGAATCCGACGACGTAACTACGACCGCCCCATCGGTTGACGACATTGTCGAGGTTGTAGCCCTGGGCTTCGACGTGGACCTCGACACTGCTCGCGCCTGGCTTCAAGCCATCCGCTTCTAACCACCCTTTCCATCTAACGGCCGTCCCACTCCTTGTCGGCCACGGAGAGCGCAATGACTGACTCAGACACCCAAGCCCCAACTGGCCTTGCCACATACCACGATCCATCGCACAACGCAGCGGCGCTCATTCTCGACCCGGGCACCATGAAGTCGATGAGTGACCTCGCACTGATGATGTCGAAAGGTGTGACAACAGTCCCCAAGCATTTGAAGGGCAATCAAGCTGACTGCATGGCGGTCGTGCTGCAAGCGATGCAGTGGCAGATGAACCCATTCGCTGTTGCGCAGAAGACGTTCATCGTCAACGGCGGTGCGTTGAGCTACGAGGCGCAGCTCGTCAACGCAGTAATCACCGCCAAGGCACCAGTCAAGGGTCGCTTGAACTTCGAGTGGTTCGGCGCTTGGGAAAACGTCATCGGCAAGATGCGCGAAGTCACCAGCAAAACGAAGAAGGACGAGGACACTGGCGAGTTCAAGAAGTACCGCGTTCCGGGCTGGAGCTTTGACGACGAGAAAGGTCTCGGGATCAAGGTTTGGGCCACCTTCAAAGGCGAAGACGAGCCGCGCATTCTGGAACTTCTGCTTACCCAGGTGCGCACGCGGAACTCTACGCTCTGGGCTGAAGATCCCAAGCAGCAAATCGCCTATTTAGTGACCAAGAAATGGGCGCGGCTGTTCTGCCCTGACGTCATCCTCGGCGTCTACACGCCAGATGAGTTCGAAGACTCATACGGTGGAGAAATCGATATCACCCCTGTGAAGCAGGCAGCGAACACTGCGGCCGTCTCCAGCGTTTCGTTCGGCCCGAAATCCCCATCGCCGGAAATCGACGGTGTATTCGCCGACCTTTTGGCTGTCGCGAAACAGCAGGACATCGAAGCCTATGCGACAGCTTGGGCCGGTCTCAAGCCGAAGCAGCGCGCAGCGATCGGCCTGGAGTGCCATGAAGCGCTCAAGGCCATGGCGGCAACTGTTGATGGCGACTTCACCGAAATCACTGGCAACCACGAAGGTCTGTCTCAGGCCGAGGAAGCGGCGTAGTGAGAACGGAACTTCAGGGCACTGAAAAGTGGCATGCGGACCGATCTGGCCGAGTGACAGCCAGCCGGTTTAAAGATGTGATCGCCTGGGGGAAGCCTGACAAAAATGGGAAGCGCGAGCCGATGGGGGCTCGCACCTCATACATGCGCGAGCTTTGCTTCGAGCGACTGGCGAAGAAGTCCAAGCACAACGTCAGCAGCGCATCCCTGAAATGGGGTCACACCGAGGAGCAGAAGGCTCAGGACGCCTACGAGATGTTGACCGGCAACATCGTCATCCCGTCAGAGTTCATCGTCCATCCGAAGTACGACTGGCTCGGCTGCTCGCCAGACGGCCTGATCAACGATGACGGTGGTACCGAGTCTAAGTGCCCTTTCAACGAGGCGATACACGTCAAGACTTGGCTCGAAGGCATGCCCGAGGAACACATGCCGCAGGTCCAGGGCTGCATGTTCGTTACGGGCCGGAAGTGGTGGGACTTTCTGTCATTCGATTCTCGCCAAGATGAAGAGTGTCAGCTTTACATCGAGACGATTCACCGCGACGAAGACTACATCGCCAACCTGCACAAAGAACTGGTCCAGTTCAATCTGGAACTGAATCGCATGGTTGATGAAGTCGCGGACAAGGCCAGGGCTCAGGCCCATCGTTTAGGAGCTTGATCATGATCAGCAACCATCTCAGCATGGTCGAGGCAATGCGCCCGGCCTCGGATGCATTGGCAGCTCAGGTCGCCCAATATCTGGCGGCCGGCGGCCACATCGAAGAAGCGGCACCGATCGGCTACAAGCCCAAGCCGGTCAGCTACAGCAATCAGATGCCGCCGGTGCCAAAGCCTTTTGTTCGACGTAGGGTTGAGGCGGCCCCGCTGCCCATGGCGCCTATGGATATTCGCGTGGAACAGCGCAAGAAGAAGGTCGAGCAGGCGCTGGCTATGTGCGCTACGCACACCCAGACCGAAGTTGCCCAGGCGCTAAAGGTCAGCAGGCGAACCCTCTGCAATATCGCCAGCGAGTACGGCATCAAGTTCAAGAAGACCTCCCGCGGCGGTAACTACAACGCGGAGCACCTTAAACAGCTCGATCATCGCGACGCCCAGTACGCCGAACGCATCAAGGCCTTCCTTGAACTAGGCATCACTCGACGGCAGGTCTGCGGCAAGCTCGGAATCGCCAACAAGACCCTGGAGCGGATACTCACCAAATACGGTATCGACTACCCCGTGGCGCGCAAAGGCTGCACTTCATGCGTCGCATAGCCCGTATCAAGCGATGTAGCAGTTCACTTGTCCAGATTCAGTAGATCGTTCATCCGTAAGCCAATTATTTCCCGCAACCAAGCAGTGTGAAACTCCATTTCTTCCAGAGAAGTACCCTCAGCCAATCGATATTCAAACTCCTTGTCCCTCGGCCCCTGACACACGACGCTAAAATAGCCATGACGGTCATAACTGGCTAACACGTAAGGGCTGATACAAATAATGTCGCTAAATGGAACCTGCACTTCGGTGGGCTTACGACCGCGACGGGTGACCGTGAGGGTAAGCAGTTGCTGGTTTTCGTCGAACGTGAAGGCCAGCACTCTAGCGGCAGAGGAAATCCACGCGAAGACCAGCCCCATGAGCACAACAGAACCAAGCAGCATCAGAATGAGCGTCGACATTGTGAGACTCGACTCATCGCTGTACGGTTCATCTTGCATCGCGTCAAACCCGAGAAGGAGCAGTATCGTCAGCACTAAGCCGGGCAACAACCAAAGCACCACAAAGCTGAAACCCAAAATGGCCGCACCCGTGCTGCCAACGGTCAGTAAGTCCGGGCCGCGATGCCAAATAGGGGGGTGAGCGGCTGGGCTTTCAGTGTTTGACGCGACTTGAGGCGTTGCGACGCGGTGAGGCGGACTTTGACGATTCATCTAGCAGGCTCCAGGGGTGCTGCGTAGACATTACCATTACTGCCGGACAATCTGACCCAAGGGCGCTAACGAATGGGCGTACACACCGGAATTAAAGAGGCTGGCCATGGCGATGGATCAGCAGGTTCGATCTGCGAATTGCAGCAAGAGGCGGAAAGAGCGCGGCGAGGAAGAATTGCGGCACCGTGTTCGACAGGGCGAAAAGCAGATGCTTGCCGATCTCATGGCCTGGACTGAGGACACCGAGCAGGCATCAGTAATGGCCGGCTCCCTGCGCTACGTTCACTCCCTCGGTCCGGACGGAGCAAGAGAGGCGCTACGTTCGCGCCACAAAATCGAAGTTAACGAAAGCGTGGCGGCAGAACTCTATGTTCTCGGCCAGCGCCAAGCATCACGGCTCGACGCCGAAGAGGCTTAGTGCGATTGCTTGCTGGCGATATCCAGTGCTTTTGCCCGTAGATACTGATACGCCAACGCATCATTCGCCCACGGTCCAGGGTAGTCAAAAACCACTGTCCAGCCACTTGGATAGTGCGCAGTAATGCCAACTCGTTTGGGCTTGTCATCTTCGTTTCGGCTTGAGATCCCGCAGATGAGTTCGTAGCCGTTTATGTCGAGGCTGAAGGCTTTGCCATTTGAATTCATTTTTCTTGATTCCCTAAAAGTCAAGATGGAATTCTACCCTATTAAAAAAAGCCTGCTTGAACCCATCCACCTGTCGCATCCGGTCACGGAGGGCGGCGCCTGACTGGAGATAACCCATGGGATTACCTGTAACAGCTCTCAGCGATGAAGAGCTGATTCACTACGCAGGAATCGACGAAGACGCGCAGATCGAGATGGCGCGACGCTCAGTGTCCTTTCGCGGAACCTATCTCAGCGAAATCAACACGCTCGAACAACAGGTTGCTGATCTCGAAGAGCAATTGGAGGACGCAGAAGAAAGCAGCGTAGGAGCAGACGATCTTCAGGAATGCATACAGCGGGTGTACGACCTTCTGAAGAATCACGGCGAGATGAACGCCGGCGAAGCGGTCGAGGCCATTGATGCAGCGTTGGGCGAAATGTCGGATTTCGCCCGCTGACCCGCCCTCACCTATTGCGTTTAGATCTGGCAGGCAGCGCGCCGCACAATGATATGCAGCACGCTGCCGACATCAGCCTTTCTTACCTGAAGGAGCATTACCCCGGACGCCGCCTGAAGGGTTTGGCGTTGTACTCGGCCAGTTACCACCTGGTCCTGGATGACTCGAAGGCCCACGCGACGAGCCGCCGGATCCTTTGCTCGATCCACCAGGGCTGCCTGAGCTTTTACCACCTCCACCTTTGGACATGATGATCTCCTCGGTAATGGGAACCACCCATCAAGAGTAGGTCATCGCGGGTGCGCACCCACGCCCCGCCTGTCCGGACACCCACTTCAACGAATCACGCCAGTCGGCGAGGATCCCCTATGTTCGCTCACCAGAAGATGCACGCCGCCAACTTTAAAACCCAATACGGACTTGGCTTCAACCCTCAGGACGATGAAATCGTTGTCGACTTCTTCTGCGGTGGCGGCGGTGCCGGAACCGGGCTGGAGATGGGCCTGGGCCGCGCGGTGAATGTCGCCAAGAACCACAGCCCTCAAGCGATCAGCATGCACACCGTGAATCACCCGGGCGCCGCGCACTACACCACCGACGTGTTCGACGGTGATCCTGATACCGAGTGCGGTGGCAAGGCCGTGGGCTGGTTCCATATGTCGCCGGACTGCACCCATCACAGCCAGGCCGCTGGCGGTCAGCCGCGCAAACGCGAAATTCGAAACCTGTCGTGGATCGGCCTGAAGTGGGCCGGCAAGAAGAAGCCCCGCGTCATCAGCCTGGAGAACGTGAAACAGATCCTCCAGTGGGGGCCGCTGATCGCTAAGCGCTGCAAGGACACTGGCCGGGTCGTAAAGCTGGGCGGCGGCATTGCCGAGCCGGGTGAGGTCGTGCCGGTAGGCCAGCAGTTCCTGGTGCCCGACCCGAAGCGTCGCGGTCAGACCTGGGCCACCTTCGTCGCCGAACTCCAGCACCTGGGCTACGCCGTTGAATGGCGTGTGATCAAGGCCTGCGACTTTGGCGCACCCACCAGCCGCGAACGCCTGTTCATGATCGCCCGCTGCGACGACCAGCCGATTGTCTGGCCAGAGCCGACACACGCAAAGAACCCGGCCAAGGGCCAGAAAAAGTGGCGCACCGCCGCCGAATGTATCGATTGGACGATCCCGAGCCAAAGCATCTTCGGCCGCAAGAAGGACCTGGCCCCCGCCACCCTGCGGCGGATCGCCAAGGGCATGAAGAAGTTCGTCATCGATGCCGCTGACCCATTCATCGTGCCGATTGCGAACTGGTCCGGCGAAAGCGTGCAGTCAGCGCATGACCCGCTGCGCACCGTCACCTCCTGGCCACGCGGTGGCTCGTTCGCCATGGCCAGCCCGATCATCGCGCCAGCCACGCATCAGGGCAGCGACCGGATCAACGACCCACACGCCCCGCTGCCGACGGTGACCTGCGCCAACCGCGGCGAACTGACGATGATCAGCCCGGTGATGGTCACTGCCGCGCACGGCGAGGGAAAACCCGGCGGCGTGCAACGCTGGGGCGACGGCAGCAAATCGGCCGCTGATCCACTCGGCACCGTAACAGCCAGTGGCGGCCATTCAGTCGCCACGGCCGTGCTGGTTGGCGCCGGAGGTCCAGAGTTCTCCGGCAAGCCGGCGGCCCTGAATCAGCCCGCAGGAACACTGATGACCCAGAACCACCGGGCAATTGCCGCTGCGCACCTGGTGAAGTTTCGGTTTGCGGACGAAGGTAAGGCGCTCAACGAGCCACTGCCGACCATCACCAGTGGCGGCAACTACCAGCGCCCGGCCGGCGCTGCGCACGCCATGGGCATCTCGACGGTGTTCATGGCCCAGATGAATGGCGGCTTCAACACCACCGCCGCCAAGAGCATTACCGACCCCATGACCACGGTGACCAACACCGGCAGCCAGCAACAACTGGTGACTGCCAACCTGGTGCACCTGCGCGGCAACTGCGATGCGCGGGACGTGGCCGATCCGTTGCACACTATCAGCGCTGGCGGTACTCACCACGGATTGATGACCGCCTTCATGGAACGCCAGTTCGGCGCCAGCGTTGGCCAGGGCGTGAATGAGCCGGCACCCACCATCACGGCGGGTGGTGGAGGGAAAAGCTCGCTGGTCGAGCTGCAACTCTCGCCCGAGGTTGAAGCCGGCGCGCTGCGGGTCGCGGCATTCCTGATCAGCTATTACGGCACCGAGAACGTGAGCGGCGCCGCCGAACCAGCACCGACCATCACCACCAAAGACCGCCTGGCGCTGGTCACCGTGACCATCAAAGGCACGCCGTACGTGATCGTCGACATCTGCCTGCGGATGCTACAACCGAACGAGTTGTACAAAGCTCAAGGCTTCCCCGCCGACTACATCATCAGCCACGGCGCCGACGGCAAGCCGTTCACCAAGACTCAACAGGTCCATATGTGCGGGAACAGCGTCAGCCCTCCCCCGATGGCTGCATTGGCTCGGGCAAATGATCCATGGCGGATGACTGAGCGGCAGGCGGTTGCGGCCTAAAGGCGCTCCCAGTTCCGAGTGTTGTCGTATTTGCTGTGGCACATCAGGCAAATCGCATATACCGAAGGATCACACGGGGTATCTGATGCCCACGACTCGGTTGAAACCCTCATGTATCGGGTGGAAACGCATTTGAGACTGCAATACCCCCGTATTAAAAGCTCTTTTGGAACATTCGCTGCATATTTCGGCATTTTCATCTGGAAAACCCTCCCTTCCGAATCAGTAACACTAGTCGATAGTCGACCAGGTACCCCCCATGCCCACAGAAAACGAAATCGCCCAGCCTGAGTTTGACCTATCAATCTCGGCGGGCGGGCGCGGCTACATCGCCCACCTATTCAAGACTCAGCTCAAGCGTCATGACTACACCGCCTACATCAACGAGCGGCTGGCAGCTGACTTCGCCTGCACCCTGGCTCAGCACTTCGAGGACATCAAGGCTCGCGAGAAAGCTCTACAACAGCGCCTGACCGCCGCCGAGCAGCGGAATGCGGAGCTTGAGCTGGACGCGGGCCGGTATCGCTTCCTGCGCACCCGAGACCTAGAGACGATCAGTTTGGGTGGTGTGTTTGCGGGGATGACGCCAGACAACAAAGTGCTGAATGGAATCGATCTTGATGCCGCAATCGACGCCGCACTCAAACCCACTACCGAGGGCGCTGGCGAATGAGTGACTACATCTATGACGTTAAGCACATCGTGCGCGACAACGACATGTCGATTTGCTGCCGATGCCCCCACTGTCAGGACGTAATCGGCATCGAAGGCGAAGAGCTCGACGATGTGCGCGGCTAGCAATTTCAATGCCGCTGCGGCGGCTGGCTTGAAGTGTCTTCAACAGCTCGGGCACTCAAGCGCGACAGTGAGCTGCCTGCAAATAAGGGAATTCCTGATGAATGACCAAACGATTGACGGCGACAAACAGCTGACCTACTACGAGCAGTTCCAATGCCCGGAGTGTGAAGTCGGCACACTGAAAGAAAAAGGCTACGCATGGCACTGCGACTCCTGCGACTTCAGCGCCCCCGAGCAGGATGGGGGTCTTGATGAGTAACCAAACGATTGACGGCGTGCCGCGTGCGTTGCTGGAGCGCATCAAGGAGCGTCTGGACCTTCGGTCTGAGTTCGACCCGACATACCCGCCTGAAACCAAGGCTCTTAATGAAGACGCATTGCTACTACTTGAGCTGCGCGCCCTTCTGGATGCCGAGCGCTGCACATCCTGCGACGGATCGGGCGACCTCATCGACTTGACTGGCGAGTGGCGCGGTTACTGTATTTGTCCGGCCGGAGTGGCGCTGAAGAGCAAGCCATCCGCCCAACCCCAGGGGGAGCCGGTGGCGTACCGCTACAAGAGGGCCCATGAATCCTGGGCGAGTGAAAACCCTTGGGAACCGACCACGCTGGCGCATGGCGCTTCGCTGCTTGAGCGAAAGGCGCTAGCCATGGATGGGACGCTCAAGGGTGACGAACAGGCCCACTACCTGGCGCTCTTGGTAGAACCCCTCTACACCGAGCAGCCGGCGCCGGTTGCCTTCCCTGGATACCCGCCAGTGCCGGAAGACAGAAAGCTGGCTGCGCCGGTAGCGGTGGTGATGCCCAACGATAAAACCGTAACCATGTCGCGAGAGCTGAATATGGATAGCAAAATTGAATCAGATGAAATTCATCAAATGGCATTCGAAGAAGGTCGGCCAGCTGAAAACGGCGACGGCTACCTGTTCACCTCTGAAGAGTTTGATCTTTTCGTTGAGCGCTTGCTGTATCGCGCCGCCCCTGTCGTCGAGCAGCCCCTGCCAGTGGCGGTGGTGTTGCCGGAACGTCTTGACTTGCCGCACCGCGACGAATTTGAAAGCGCTGACCAGTACGCCGCCGCAACCGGCGAAGCGAAAAAGTGGAACTCCTGCCTCGACGAAGTAACCCGCCTCAACACCAAGTAACTCCCTCCCCCTTCAAAGTCAGCCGCTATAGCGGTAAGGACAGGTATTGCCCATGGAAAATCAAACCGAAGCATTCGAACTCAACGGCAGCCAGCCTGCGCGCCCTCTTCTTCTTTGCTTCCAGGTCGGCGACAGCGACTGGGTGGCCGCCAGCAACGAAGACGAAGCTCGGCGCGTACTGGCCGAAATGAACGGAGATGACCCGTCCGAATACGCGGACTGGGATGTCGAGCTGACCAGCGAAAGCATGCTCGATAAGCAGTGGGTTGATGAAGATCCACCGCACGCCGAGTGTGGCTGCCTCCGTCAGTGGCTGGCAGAAGCTACCGAACCGACCTACCTGATCGGCACCGAGGGTTAAGTCATGCCTGAACAAAAGAAAATCATCATGTTCGACACGCCGGAAGCGGCCAGCCTCCAAACCGTGACCGGTTGGGTTTCTGCGGATGGTCGATTCTTCGGCCAGGATGAGAACCTTGCCCGACTCTGTGGCGCCACTCATCGCCGCTGCGAGAAGAATCCCGATCATCCAGCGCATGAGGTTCGTGGCCATTGCGAGATTTGCCACGATGAGCGCCGAGTGGCGGTCTTCGAGGCAATGCCTCAGAAAGACTGGGATGGCGAGCCGCTGGTGGACTTCGACGGCGACCACTACTTCTTCGATGCGGACAGCTTGCGTGATTACATCGTCGACAACGATATCGACCTCGCCGATTTGAAGCTCTGTATTTGCGAGCCGAACTATCCGAGTGAAATCGAGCCGTCCGACTATTTCTACGATGACCTGCCCGAGGACGGCGAAATACGCGACGACCAGTTGGTGGCCGCCTTCGACCTGCTCAATGAAATGATCCGCAAGTCTGAGCCGCTGTCGTGGTCGCAGGGCAAGTTCGCGGCAGTGCTGCCCCAAGCCTTCCTTGATGAGATCGACGCCGAGCAGGTGACCCCATGATCGCCATCTGCTGGTTCACCTACGTGTACGTCTACAGGATGGGCAAGCCGTGAATGCCCTCGCCTGCATGGCTTGGCTCATCTGCATGAGGACACGGCGATGACAGACCATCGAATCTTGGTCGGCGACTGTATCGAAATGATGCGGACTCTGCCCGACCAGTCAGTGCAGTGCTGTGTGACCAGCCCGCCCTACTTCGGGTTGCGGGATTACGGCGTCGACGGACAGATTGGTCTGGAAGAAACACCAGCCGAGTTCATCTGGCGTCTGGTCGAAGTGTTCCGGGAGGTACGCCGAGTACTCCGCGACGATGGCACGGCCTGGGTGAACATGGGGGACAGCTATGCTGCGCGCTCAACCGGGAATCTTTCGTTCCGGCGCGATAGAGCTGCCGTCTCGCCCGATCGTGCACCGTTGACGGAAGGGATCAAGGTCAAGGACATGATGGGCATACCCTGGCGCCTGGCCTTTGCGCTCCAGGACGATGGCTGGTATCTGCGCCAAGACATCATTTGGCACAAGCCGAACCCAATGCCCGAGAGCGTCCGTGACCGGTGCACCAAGGCCCACGAATACGTCTTCCTGTTGAGCAAGTCGCCGAAGTACTACTTCGACCAGTCGGCAATCCTCGAACCCTGCTCACCCAACACCCATAACCGACTTTCGCAAGATGTTCTCGCGCAGATCGGCAGCGAGCGGGCCAACGGCGGAACCAAGAGCAACGGCAATATGAAAGCGGTGGCCAGGAAGTCAAACGGGGTTGGCTGGGGACATGGCACCGATGGTCAAGACCGCGCCCGTGGCCGGATCAAGGATAACAAGTCGATGAACTCAGCGCTTGCGGTGATGCCCAGCGAGCGGAACAAGCGCAGCGTTTGGACGGTTCCGACCCACAGTTTCAAGGGCGCCCACTTCGCCACCTTCCCGCCCGACCTGATCCGGCCGTGCATTCAGGCCGGGGCTCCGCGCGGCGGCGTAGTGCTGGACCCGTTCGGTGGTGCCGGTACCACAGCAGTCGTCGCCATGCAGGAGGGTCGCAAGTCAGTACTCTGCGAACTCAACCCAGACTATGCCGCTATGGCTGAGCATCGGATTGCGGCGGCATGGCTCGACGGCGCGGCCCAGATGGATGTGTTTCATGACTCAGCGCCAGCCGCTTAGCACCTGATCAGTTGTAAACCCCTAATTGACAACTCACAGCCTGCCGGTGAACGGCGGGCGAGGAATCTTCATGCCAAAAGTTATGCGATCGGTCGCAGATCCAGGCGCGGAACACGGCTTTCGAATTGAGCCTTCGACATACGAGCAGGCCGAAGAGGTGGCAGGGTTCCGGCTTGATCGACGGCGTAAATACTGGATTACCGAGGACGGCGAGGTCGAGGAAGAGGGAGTTGTGACATTGGCGTGTAGCGGGTGCAGCTGCGGATGTGAGGGTGGCTGTAGTTGCGGCCCATCGTCTGGATGCAGTGAGTGCGGCTACACCGGCAAACGGCGCTTCTACTTCGGTTACCCCGCGCAATCGCCCGAACAGCGAAAAGAACTCAGAAACCTTTAACCACCTTCTGCCGCCAAGCGCGGCAAGGATCTTTCTATGCCCGCAATAAAGCTGTTCGGCCTGCTCATGGCCGCCCTGTTCTACCTGGTCATCACCGGGCTCTGGTTCGCCTACGGAGTGCCGCCGATGTTCGATGAGGGTTCGGTACCCGCCCTGCTCATCGCCACAATCGGCACCGCTATCTGGCTTTGCGCCACCGGCTGCATCGTCATTCACATTATTCAGAAAGTGCGGCCGGCGTAGATCGGCGGGAGTAAGACATGAGCAAAGTAACCCTGGACGAATGGGCAGCGGCCGAGTTCAAGACTCCGCCCAGCCCCAACACCCTGCGAAAGTGGGCGCGTGAAGGGCGCATAGCCCCGGCACCGGTCAAGCATGGCCGAAGCTACTATGTAGAGTCTGGCGCCCACTACAGCGAACCAGAAAAACAGCCCGAGCGGATTACCGGCGGGAGCCTGATCAGCAGAATAGCGAGTGCACGATATGGCGCCCAGGCCGCGTAACGCCGGGTCAAAGGATCTTCCGCCAAACCTCTACCGTAAGACTGACGCCCGCAACGGCATCACGTACTACACCTACCGCGACCCTATCAGTGGTCGCGTGTTTGGCCTTGGCAAAGATAAAGAGGAAGCTATTCGCGAGGCTGTGGCCGCAAATCACGCCGACCATGCTCAACCAACGCTGAAAGAACGAATCGCCGAAAAGCCTGCTACCCCACAACGACTTTTTTCAGATTGGATCGCGGAGTACAAATCTATTTATCAGGAGCGGAGCCAGTCACCGAAAACAGTCAGCACTGTTAATACCCGCTTAAAGCGAATCGACAGGGAGTTTGGCGCCAAGGACATCCGAGAAATCTCCACGATGAACATCGCCCAATTCTTGTCCGGGCTTGCGAAGGAAGGCAAAGCGCAGATGTCAAAGGCGCTGCGATCCTTGCTGCGGGATGTTTTTGTTGAGGCAATTGCTGCGGGATGGTGTGAGTCGAACCCGGTCGACGCCACGAAGGCTGCACGGGTGACGATCAAGCGCGAGCGACTGACGCTTGATTTTTGGAAGGCCATTTACGCTGAGGCCGATATTCCTTGGCTCAAGCGCGCGATGGAGTTGGCTGTCCTGACTGGACAGCGAAGGGACGATATTCGATCTATGGTTTTCAAGGATGATCGGGATGGGTATCTACATGTTGTCCAGTCCAAGACCGGAACCCGCTTGCGAATCAGCACGACGCTTCGGCTTGAAGCCCTGAACCTCGAACTTGCAACGGTCATAAAGTCCTGCCGAGATCGCGTCGTCTCCCAGCACCTTATTCATTACTTTAAGTCAGCCAGTCGTGGGAAGGCGGGGCAAGCGGTAGCACTTCAGGCAATGACTCGTGAATTTGCGAATGCGCGAGACCGAGCAGCAGCTAAGCTTGGGATCACCCTCGGAAAGCAGCCGCCAACATTTCACGAAATGCGCTCCCTGGCAGCTCGGCTTCATAAAACAGAGGGTCGCGACGCTCAAAAGTTGCTCGGGCACAAATCAGCAGCTATGACGGACCTGTACCAAGATAATCGTGGGGCTGAATGGATAGATGTAGCTTGATGCCCAAGGAGTTTTGGGGAGGTTTTGGGGATTAATTGGGGAGGAATTATTATCCGAATAATATCAACGCCTTACAGGATACCAACGGTCAACGAACGCGACCGCTTCTACATGGCCATGCTCGCCAGCCTGGGTATCGAGAAGGACAAACCGTTCAACCCCAACGACAACCAACGCAAGGCCCTGGAGCAAGGCGCGCAGATGGGTGAACTGATCGCCAAGGCCAACACCTTCGCCAAGCGTTTTCCCGGAGCCCAATACTGGCCGGACCGCCAATGGGACACCGTGCTCAACATCGCCGAGCCTTCCCAGCGCATGGCCTATTACGACCAGTTGTGGGAGCGCAGTGCCTGGTTCTATGAAGCGGTCACCAACACCAAAGGCATGGTTTCCAAAACCCCGGGCCTGGGCCAGACCTACCTCGGCGCCTACACCGACAACAGCGGCAACTGGCTCGACGGCGCCAAAAGTTATCGTTTGCATGTCGGTGCCAACCCGCCCGCCAAGCAGTTCTGGTCAATGACCGTCTATGACATAGACACCCGCTGCCTGATCGACAACCCGCAGCGCAAGGCCGACCTCTCGTCCCGCCAAGCGCTGAAGAAGAATGCCGATGGTTCGGTGGACCTGTACTTCGGCCCGACAGCGCCTGAAGGCTTCGAGAGCAACTGGGTGCAAACCGTACCGGGCAAACACTGGTTCAGCTATTTCCGGCTATACGCCCCGACTGAAGCCTATTTCGACAAAAGCTGGAAGCTCGACGACATCACGCCAGTGCAGTAATCGCGCTCACACAAAGGACACTGCAATGCTCATAGAAAAACCGACCCGCCTGCTGTTTGCCGGCCTCTCTCTGTTGCTGAGCGCCAGTGCCTGGGCAGATTTCAGCGCCAGCCCCGAAGAAGCCCGGGGTATCGCCAAAGAGGCTTACCTCTACGGTTTCCCGGTGGTGGAGATGTACAAAACGCTCTACACCCAGGCTGTCGACAAGGCTGGATCGAATTTCAAGGCGCCGTTCAACCAGATCGGCAACACCTCCCGGGTGTTCACCCCCAAGGACACCGCGTTTGTCACCCCCAACTCGGACACACCCTACTCGTTCGTCTGGATGGACCTGCGCACCGAACCGGTGGTACTCACCCTGCCGTCCATCGCCGAGGGGCGCTATTACTCGGTCCAGTTGATCGACCTCTACACCCAGAACTTCGCCTACCTGGGTACCCGCAGCACTGGCAACAAGGGCGGCCATTTCATGATTGCCGGCCCGGACTGGAAAGGCCAGCAACCGCTGAACATCGATCGTCTGGTGCGCAGCGAAACCAACATCGCCTATGCGCTGTATCGCACTCAGCTCTTCGATGAAAAGGACCTGGGCAAGGTCAAGAAAATCCAGAACGGCTACAAGGTCCAGACCTTGAGCCGCTATCTGGGGCAACCAGCGCCTGCCGCCGCACCCAAAATCGAATGGCCCAAACCCACGGCGAACATGAGCGACAGCCCGGAGCTGTTTCGCTACCTGAACTTCATGCTCGGCTTCGCCCCGGCGCAGGATGTCGAAAAGGACCTGCTCGCCCGTTTCGCGAAAATCGGTATCGTCGCCGGCCAGCCCTTTGACCTCAAAGCCCTCAGCACCGAGCAGCGCAAGGCACTGGAAGACGGTATCGCCGACGGCAAGGCCGAATTCGCCACATTCAAGAAGGACAAGGTCGACACTCATCAAGTGCCCAGTGGCGACTTGTTCGGCACCCGCGATCACCTCAAGAACAATTACCTGTACCGCTATGCCGGCGCCAACATGGGGATTTTCGGGAACTCCACCGATGAAGCCGCCTACATGGGCTACTTCGTCGACAGCACCGGCAAACCGGTCAACGGCGCCAAACACAGCTACACCCTGCATTTTGCCAAGGACGCCCTCCCCCCGGCCGACGCCTTCTGGTCACTGACCATGTACGACGGCAAATCCAAGCTGTTGGTGGCCAACCACATGAAACGCTACCTGATCAACTCCCACATGTTGCCGACGCTCAAGCGTGACGCCGATGGCGGGCTGACCCTGTACGTGCAGCACTCAGAACCGGTCAAGGACAAGAAAAGCAACTGGCTGCCCGCACCACCGGGGCCGTTCTACGCGGTGCTGCGCATTTACCTGCCCAAGCCCGAAGTCGGAAACGGCCAATGGGCCTTGCCGCCACTCACACCCGTCAATTAAGCCACGCGCGGGCGAACCATCATCACAAGGAGCTACCGCATGGGTTCACTTTCCAGACTGGGCAGGGTCACCGCCGCGACCCTGGCGTTGGCCCCGTCGCTTGGCTTCGCCGACAACGCCCGCGACTGGCAGAACCTGCCGACCGACCTGAACATGGTCTTCGGCTATTACAACCGGATCGACACCAACACCCCGATTGACACCTCATTGCCGCTTGACGGGTTGTCGTTGAACGCCGACCTGTACATCCTCCGTTATGCCCGCTCGTTTGCAGTCGATGGGCGCAACAGTGCGATTCAAATCCTGCAACCCTACGCCGACATCTCGGCCTCGTTCGACAACGCGCGGTTCTTCACCGGCACCAAACACAATGGCGGGATGGCCGACACCCAAGTGGTGCTGGTGCACAACATTTTCGGCGGCCCGGCACTGAGCAAGGAAGAATTCGCCAACTGGACCCCGGAAACCTTCCTGACCGGCGCCCTCTGGATCACCGCGCCCACCGGCGACTATGACAAGAACCGCATCATCAACATCGGCTCCAACCGCTGGGCGGTGAAACCGGAAATCGGTTTCGGCACGCCGTTCGGCCCGACCTGGCTGGAGCTCAACACCTGGGTGTCGCTGTTTGGCGACAACGACGATTACCACGGCGACGGCAAGCTTGAGCAAAAACCGCTGTACGCCATTGAAGGCCACTACAGCTACACCCTCAACCGCGCGCTCTGGGCCTCGCTGGATGCCACGTACAGCCTGGGCGGCGAAACCAGGATCAATGGCGACTGGCAAGACAACAAACAGGAAAACGGCCTGCTCGGCGCCAGCGTGGGTTTCATGCTGTCGCCGCAGTTCGGCGGTCTGGTCGCCTATACGGACACCGTCTCCGAACGTACCGGCTCGCCGGACGTGAACACCTGGACCTTGCGCCTGCAATACCTCTGGTAACGGGAGTTCCAAACAATGCCTTCTGCATGGACGCGCTCAAGCCTGACCCTGTGCACCACATCCTTATCCCGGCCCGCCCAGACCGTTGCCTCCACCACCTCCACCGCCGCCCCATCCGGACGACTGGTATCACCCGTGGGCCGCAGCCGCCGTAGTCGGAGCGACCACCGCCACCGTGCTGGCCATCGATTCGCGGGTAGCCACCGTACCGGTGGATTGCGTGTCGGCGATTGCCAACGGCGTTGCCTACCAGCATTGCGGCCCTACCTGGTATCAGCCGCAGCACGTCGGCAGTTCCGTGCAATACATCGTGGTCACTGCGCCATGGTGAATCGTTCACACAGGAGGCAGCCATGACGGCGCTCAATGACCTTAACGCCCTGCAAGCGAGTATCGCCGAAGCCGTGCTCGGCCAGGATCAGGTGATCCGCCAGATCCTCCTTGGCCTGCTGGCCAACGGGCACCTGCTGCTGGAAAGCCTGCCGGGGCTGGCCAAGACCCGAACCGTCAAGGCACTGGCCAAACACCTGGACGCGAAGATGAGCCGGATCCAGTTCACCCCTGACCTGCTGCCCTCGGACATCACAGGGGCCGAGGTGCTGCACCAGGTCGACGGGCAGAACCAGATCCGCTTCCAGCCCGGCCCCTTGTTCGGCAACCTGATCCTGGCCGACGAAATCAACCGTGCCCCGGCCAAGGTCCAGGCAGCGTTGCTGGAAGCCATGGAAGAGCGGCAAATCACCGTGGCCGGCAACAGCCATGCGCTGCCTGAACTGTTTATTGTGGTCGCGACCCAGAACCCTATTGAACAGGAAGGCACCTACCCGCTGCCGGAAGCGCAGATGGACCGTTTCCTGATGAAAGTCCTGCTCGACTACCCCAGCGCCGACAACGAAAGCCAGGTGCTGCGCCTGTTGCGCGAAGAAGAACAGGCGCAAGGGGCAAAAACGGCGTCCACACAAGGCTTTGCCCTGGAACAGGAGGTCATTTTCGCCGCTCGCCGTGAGGTCAGCGCCATTCATGTGTCACCGGCCATCGACCGCTACCTGATCGACCTGATCAACGCCACGCGCCACCCCGGCGATTACGACGCTGACCTCGGGCGCTGGATCGCCCTGGGTGCCAGCCCACGGGGCGGTATCGGGCTGGACCGCTGTGCGCGGGCCGATGCCTGGCTGCAAGGGCAGGACTTTGTCTCCCCGGACAACGTGCGCGCCGTGGTCCATCCCGTGCTGCGCCATCGCCTGCAACTGAGCTATGACGCCGTGGCCGACGGTGTCAGCGCCGACCAGGTGCTGGATCGCCTGCTCGACGCTGTCGCGGTTCCGGCCTGAGGTCTGTTGCGATGAAGAACGAGGACGTGGACGGTTGGGTGTATGTGTCGCTGGCGCAGTTGATGGCGCTGGAGTTTCGTGCCCGTGACCTGAGCTTTCTCGCCCGTCAGCCGCACGGCAGCATCCTCGCGGGCAACCATGCTTCACGCTTGCGGGGGCGCGGGTTGAACTTCGATGAACTGCGCCGCTACCAACCCGGCGATGACCTGCGTCACCTCGATTGGCGCGCCTCGCTGCGCACCGGCAAACCGGTGGTCCGCACCTTCACTGAAGAACGCGACCGGCCGGCGCTGATCCTTGTCGACCAGCGCATGTCGATGTTCTTCGGCTCCAGCCGCAGCTTCAAATCAGCCCTGGCCGCCGAACTCGGTGCGCTGGCGGCATGGATGGTGTTCAACGCCGGTGACCGGGTCGGTGGGCTGGTGTTCAACGACCAGCGCATCGACAGCGTCGCCCCGCTGCGCAGCCGCAAACGCGTCGAGGCGCTGTGCAGCCGCATCGCCGTGCAGAATCAGGAACTCGACGCCGCCAACCCGGACTGCGAAGGCGAGGACCAACTCGACAAAGTCCTGCAACATTGCCTGGCCGTGGCCGGGCACGATCATCTGATCTGCATTGTCAGTGACTTTGCCGGCGCCGGCCCGCAAACCTTGCAGCGGATGCGCCAACTGGCCGCGCACAACGACGTGATTGCGATGCAGGTCTACGACCCGATGGCGTTGAAGCTACCTGGCAATGGCCGTTTGCTGGTCACGCAAGGCCAGTTGCAAGTGGAGTTGGCCGTGGAGCAACGCCAGGTGTATCAACCGTTGGGAGATTTTCTCAGCGGTCGGCTCAAGGACGTCGCCACCCTGCTGCGCCGCAGCCAGGTGCCGCTGATGATGTTCAGTACCGCCACCGACGCCGCAGACCAACTACGCGCCGAACTGGGCAAGCTCGGCGGCGGGCGCCGATGAGTACCCCTGTCCCGAGTATCGATCAACTTCAGGAGTTGGGCTTGCCCGCACCTGTCAGCTATATGCCGCAGACCTGGGGCTGGTGGGTGTTGCTCGGGCTGTTGATCGTCGGCCTGTTGGGCTGGAGCGGCTGGCGGTATTGGCAATGGCAACGCAACCGTTACCGGCGTGAAGCACTGGCGCGGCTGGCGCAATTGCACAGCAGCAATGACCTCAGCGCCCTGCGCGAACTGCCTGAGCTACTCAAACGCGTGGCCCTCTCAATACCCTCCTCAGGAACCCATTTCTGGACCACACATCCTGTGGGAACGAGCCTGCTCGCGAAGGCCGTCCAACATCCAGAACCGACAGTCATTGACAGTCCGCTATCGCGAGCTGACGGAGCGCCGCCCGACCCGCTCCCACAGGGTATTGGCGCGATGGCCGGTGCGCACTGGCAAACGTTTCTGGAACAACACAGCCCAACTGCCCTGCCCGTCGACCTCAGCCAGCAACTGGCGCTACTGGCCTATGCCCCCGACGCCACCTTGCTGGCCTTGCCGGCGCAGCAGCGTGAGCAGTTGTTCAGCACCTGCAAACACTGGGTGGAGCATCACCATGTGGCAGCTTGACTACCCCTGGTTGTTGCTACTGCTGCCACTGGCGGGGTTCGGCTATCGCTATTTGCCTGCCTACCGTGAAGCGCGCAGCGCGGTTCGGGTGCCCTTTTTCACTGCCATGAGTCGGGCCATCGGCCAGGCGCCGAGCGAGGCCGGTACCCGCAACAACCGGTGGCAACTGCTGCTCAACCTGATGGTCTGGGCGTTGTTGGTGCTGGCGGTTGCCCGTCCGGTGTGGGTGGAAAAACCCATCGAACGCCAACAACCGGTGCGCGACCTGATGCTGGCCATCGATATTTCCCAATCCATGGAAACCACAGACTTCAGCGACGCCAACGGGCAAAAGATCAATCGCCTGGCCGCAGTCAAAGCCGTGGTTCACGGATTTATCGACCGGCGCAAGGACGACCGTCTCGGGCTGATTGTCTTCGGCAGCGGCGCCTACCCTCAGGCACCGCTGACCCTGGACCACGCCAGCCTGTCATTGCTGCTCGATGACACCGGTATCGGCATGGCCGGGCCGAACACGGCCATCGGCGACGCCATCGGCTTGAGCCTGAAACTGCTGGACCAAGCCCATGAACAGGAAAAAGTACTGATCCTGCTCACCGACGGCAACGACACCAGCAGCGCAATCACTCCCGATCACGCCGCCGCCATGGCGGCCGCCAAAGGCGTGGTGATTCACACCATCGGCATTGGCGACCCAACCGCCGAAGGCGAAGCCAAGGTCAACCTGCAAGGTTTGCAGCACATTGCCGAGATGACGGGCGGACGCTTCTTCCGCGCCGAAGACCGCACGGCCCTTGATGAGGTCTACGCGACCCTGGACCGAATCACCCCTCACCAGGTGAAAACCCTCAGCCACCAGCCCAAGCGCGATTTTTTCTGGCTGCCACTGGGAACAGCCATGGGCGTTTTGGCGCTGTATCACCTGCTCGCCCTGCTCCGCCCTCGCTTTACCCTTGCGCGCCAACGGCAGGAGGCCTGAGATGGACATCAACCTCAGCGAGCTCCATTTCCTGCGTCCGCTCTGGCTGCTATTGATCGTGTTTGGCGCCGCCCTGCCGTTGCTGTGGCGACGCAGCCATGACCTGCAACGTCGCCTGCGCGGCAATATTGCACCGCACTTGCTGCCGCATTTGTTGATCACCCCACAGGACTCGCATCGGGTGCGGCCGGTGCACCTGCTCTGTGCCTTGCTGGTCATCGGCGCCATTGCCGCCGCCGGCCCGACCTGGGAGCAGGACCGCCCTGACTTCCTGGAAAACCGTGCGCCGCTGATCATCGCCCTCGACCTGTCGCCGTCGATGGACGCCAGCGATGTGCAGCCCACTCGCCTGGAAGCCGTAAAGCACAAACTGCACGACCTGGTGCAACGCCGCCAGGGTGCGCGAACCGGGTTGATCGTCTACGCAGGCAGTGCGCACCTGGTGCTGCCGGCGACCGACGATCCGGCGTTGCTGGGCACGTTCATCCAGGCCTTCAGCACCGACCTCATCAGCAGGCCCGGAAAGAACGTCGGTGCCGTAATCGATCAGGCCAAGCAGCTACTGGCCGCCGAAAAAGCGCCGGGTACCCTGCTGCTGATCACCGATGGCGCCGACACTTCACAGCTCTCCGGGCTGGACAAACAACTACAGGACAGCCTGCTGCAAGTGCTGATTCTGGCAGTGGGCAGCCAGGACGGCGGGATCATCCGCGACGCCAGCGGCCAGCCGCGCACCGACAGCCATGGCCGACCGGAACTGGCCAGTTTCGATCAGGCAGCGCTCAAGCAACTGGCCTCGGCGACGGGTGCACCACTGGGCAGCCTGACCCTCAATGACGATGATCTGGACTGGATCGAGCTGCACGCACAGGCGCATTTCCAGAGCGCCAGTGACGAACAACGCGAACTGCACTGGAAGGACGCCGGTTACTGGTTGTGCTGGCCGTTGCTGTTATTGGGGTTCTTCAGTGTGCGCAAAGGCTGGAGCCTGAACTGGATGGCGGCGCTACTGCTGGGCCTGGGGCTTGCCCTGCCACCGGCGCCCGCCGAAGCCGGGGTGTTGAGCGATGCCTTCTTCAGCGCCGATCAACAAGGGCGCTGGGCCTTCGAACATCAGCATTATCCGGAGGCGGCAGCGCTGTTCCACGACCCGTACTGGAAAGGCATCGCCGCCTACAACGCCGCCGACTACGACCTGGCCCTGGCCAGTTTCGCCCGGCTGGACACCCCCGAAGCGTACTTCTACCTGGGCAACATCGACGTCCGTCGCTTCAAGTTCGACGAGGCCATCGCCGCGTTCACCCAGGCCCTGAAGCTGCGGCCGCAATTTCCTGAGGCCACGGCCAACCTGGCCTTGGCCATCGCCCTGAAAAAAGACACCGAAAGCGCCGAGCAGAATACCCCCGAGGTCAAACCGGACGAGATCAAACTCGACAAGGCCCCCGGCAAGGGCCAGAGCAAAGCGCTGCAAACCCAACAAGCAGCCTCTGATGAACTCTGGCTACAAAACCTCAGCACCTCACCGGCGAAATTCCTGCGGCACAAGTTCAGCCTTCAGGACCAACGCGCCAGCCAGACGCAGGCCACGCCATGAAACATTACTGGCTGCTGTGCGCGCTGTTCTGCGCCCATGCATGGGCCGACGAACCGCAACTGCGCGTCGAGGTCCTGCTGGAGCCCAGCGACGCCATCGTGGTCGGCGCCACGGTGCGCCTGCAACTCGACGTCCTCACCGACACCTGGTTTACCCAGGCGCCGAGCCTGCCTGCGCTGAAACTGCCCGGCGCGTTAGTCCTGCCACCCAGCGGTGAAGCCCAACACACCACCCGGACCCTGGACGGCAAAAACTTCTATGGCATGCGTTACAGCTACCTGCTGACCCCGAACCTGGCACAGGCATTCGACATCCCGGCGCTGACGGTACAGGCCACACCCGGCCAGGCCACTCGCGAACTCAGCGCCCAGAGCCAGCCGCTGCACTTCAGCGCCCAACAACCTCCGGGCTTCAGCCCTGGCGAACCGGTGCTGGTGGCGCAAGGGCTGCGCTTGACGCAGAAGATTGTCTATTCATCGACGCCACCCAAAGTGGGTGACAGTGTTACGCGACAACTGACCCTCCAGGCCGATGGCGCCATGGCCATGGCGCTGCCCGCACCGCCGTTGGTGGACATCGACGGCTTGAGTCGTTATCCAAAAAAACCGCACGTGAGCAACCTGGACGACGGTCGCGGCAACTTCAACGGCGGCCAGCGCATCGACAGCGCCAGTTACCGGATCGACACACCGGGCCGCCACGCACTGCCGGCCATCCAGGTTAAATGGTGGGACACAAACCGCCGTCAGGCACAGATCGCCGAACTGCCGGCCGTGAACTTCGACGCCACGGCCAACAGCGCTTATCAACCGGTGTTCTCCATTGCTCAGGACCTTAAAACGCTGGGCCAACACAGCCGCTTCCAACTGTCGATGCAGGGCGTGTGGCTGGCAGCGCTGTTGGTGTTGATCGTCGCCCTCGGCTATTTCATTCGCCCCTGGTGGCAGCGTGGGCGCAACGCCTGGCGCCTGCGGCGATCCGCGCGCAAAGCCGCATGGCGGGCGTCCGCCGATTACGCGTGGCGGCAAATTCCGGCCCAACTCGCGGCCACGCCTGCGTCACTGAGCGCGTTGTACCTGTGGGTCCGTCGCCGTCGCCTTGGCCTGCGGCTGGGCCCTCGCCTGCAAGCGGTGTTGCGCGGCTGCTATGGTCCGACACCCGCCGAGCGCCAGGCGCTGCAACAGCTCAAGGATTCCCTGGCCACGCTGCAAGGTCAGGCCGCCAGACAACAGCCCCACCCACCACTTTCAGCGCTTGCCCCCCTCAACCCCGGTCACGAGAAGGACTTCCCATGACGAACCTGAAACCGCTGCGCCAGCGCCACAGCCTGATGCTGTTACTCGGCCTCTTGCTCCAGGTGCCCCTGGCCTTTGCCCAGGTAACAGACCCATTGCCATCGTGGAACGAGGGCCCGGCCAAGAAAAACATCATCGAGTTTGTTCACGCCGTGACCACCCAGGGCACCCGTGACTACGTCAAACCGGCCGAGCGCATCGCGGTGTTCGACAACGACGGCACCTTGTGGACCGAGCAACCGGCGTACTTCCAGGTGCTGTTCGCCTTCGATGAAATCAAGCGCCTGGCACCACAACACCCGGAATGGAAAGACCAGCAGCCGTTCAAGGCTGTGCTTGAAAGTGATCACAAGGCCCTGGCCGACAGCGGCATGGATGGCCTGCTGAAAATCATCGGCGCCACCCACACCGGGGTGACCACTGACACTTTCATCGACAACGCCAAGACCTGGCTGAGCCAGGCCCGACATCCGAAAACCGGCAAGCCGTACACCGAGATGATCTACCAACCGATGCTGGAAATGCTCGATTACCTGCGCAGCCAGGACTTCAAGACCTACATCGTGTCCGGCGGGGACACGGCGTTCATGCGCGCCTTCGCCGAGAAGGTCTACGGCGTTCCCCCCGAGCAGGTCATTGGTTCCAGCTTCGTCACCGAGTTCCAGCTCAAGGACGGTCAGCCCTCGATCCTGCGCACCCCGAAACTGGCGCACAACGACGATGGCCCAGGCAAACCGGAAAGCATCGACGCAATCATTGGCCGGCGCCCGATCCTCGCGTTCGGCAACTCCGACGGTGACCTGCAAATGCTCCAGTGGACCGCCGCAGGCCCCGGCAAACGGTTCATGGGGCTGGTGCATCACACGGACGCCAAGCGCGAGTGGGCCTATGACCGGCAGTCCCAGGTCGGGCGTCTGGACAAGGCGTTGGATGAGGCAAAAAAACGAGGCTGGACTATCGTCGATATGGCGTCCGAATGGCGCCGGGTCTACCCCTTCGATGCCGCCCCGCAAGAGCAGGTGCAATAACAAAAAACGTAAGGCAGGACTGCAATAAACGTTAGTCGCATGACTGCGACTCAAGCCAGCAAAAGGAGCAAGTCAGATGACTCGCATACGCAAGTGGCTACCGAAACTCGCGCTCGTGGCAGCTTCGGTCATGGCGATCTCGGCACCTGCCGGGGCTGCCGAAAAACCCAACATTCTGGTGATCTTCGGCGATGACATCGGCCAGACCAACATCAGTGCCTATTCCATGGGCGTGGTCGGCTACAAGACCCCGAACATCGACCGGATTGCCAAGGAAGGCATGATGTTCACCGACTATTACGCGGAGAACAGTTGCACTGCCGGACGCTCCTCGTTCATCACCGGCCAGACGCCGCTGCGTACCGGTCTGTCGAAAGTCGGTGCACCCGGCGCCTCGGTGGGCCTGCAAAAACGCGATATCACCATCGCTCAGGCGCTCAAGTCCCTGGGCTACGCCACCGGCCAGTTCGGCAAGAACCACCTGGGCGACAAGGACGAATACCTGCCGACCAACCACGGTTTCGATGAGTTCTTCGGCAACCTGTATCACCTCAATGCCGAGGAAGAACCCGAACGTCCTTACTGGCCCAAGGATGACCCTGAGTTCGTCAAGGCCAACTCCCCAAGGGGTGTGATCCACAGCTTCGCTGACGGCAAGATCGAAGACACCGGTGCGCTGACCACCAAGCGCATGGAAACCATCGACGACGAAACCACCGCCGCCGCGCAGGCGTTCATCGAGAAACAGGCCAAGGCGGACAAACCGTTCTTTGTCTGGATGAACACCACCCGCATGCACCTGTTCACCCACGTGCGCGATTCGATGAAGGGCCAGAGCGGCATGCCCGGCAACGAGTACGCGGACGGCATGCTTGAACACGATGGCGATGTCGGCAAACTGCTGAAAACCCTCGATGACCTGAAAATCACCGACAACACCATCGTCGTCTACACCACCGACAACGGCCCTAACCAGTTCTCCTGGCCGGATGCGGCGACCACCCCGTTCCGCAACGAGAAGAACTCCAACTGGGAAGGCGCTTATCGCGTACCGGCGATGATTCGCTGGCCGGGCAAGGTCAAGGCGGGTGAGGTCTCCAACGAGATGTTCTCCGGTCTGGACTGGTTCCCGACGTTGTTGGCCGCTGCCGGTGACACCGGGGTCAAGGACAAGCTGCTCAAAGGCTGGGCCCCCACTTCGGGCGGCACCAACTTCAAGGTGCACCTGGACGGTTTCAACCAACTGCCGTATCTGACCGGCCAACAGCCTAAAGGCGAGCGCAAGGAGTTCTACTACTTCAACGATGACGGCGTGCTGGTGTCCATGCGTTTCGACAACTGGAAAGCGGTGTTCTGCGAACAACGCGCTCCCGGCGGCTTCAAGGTCTGGAGCGAGCCGTTCGTGTGCCTGCGGGTGCCGAAGATCCTCAATCTGCGGATGGACCCGTATGAGCGCGCCGATGTGGTTTCCGACCAGTATTACGACTGGAGCACCAAAAACGTCTATCTGGTTGCGCAAGCGGTGACCAAGTCCGCGCATTTCCTGGAGACGTTCATCGAGTATCCGCCGAGCCAGAAACCGGCCAGTTTCAGCGTTGACCAGATCCGCGCTGCAGTGGATGCCAAAATTGCTGAAAAAATGAAAAATCAGCCTGCACAGTAAGACCGTTTGACCGCCGCTCGCCATTGTCGGCGGGCGGACCAATTTTTGGTTTGAGTTCGCGTCGGCCCCTTCGCGAGCAGGCTCGCTCCCACAGGTTCATCACGGCCCTTGTGGGAGCGAGCCTGCTCGCGATTGGCGCCGGTAGGGTCACAGGCTTTTTCGAATCGGAACAAGGCAATCCACAATGTCCTCACGTGTCGCCAGCAAGTCGTCGGCCCTGCCCACCGCTCAAACAACCTCCCCGGCAATGCTGATCCCCGCCTTGTTGCTGTTCGTCTCCGGCAGCGCCGCGCTGGTGTATCAGGTGCTGTGGATCAAACAATTGTCGCTGGTGGTGGGCGTCGAGGTGTATGCCATCACTGCCGGGATCAGTGCGTTTTTCGCCGGGCTGGCCTTGGGCGGCTGGCTTTTCGGGCGCTGGGCGGATCGCGTGCAGCAGCCTGTTCTGCTGTACGCGGGGCTGGAAGTGCTGGTGGCGATGCTTGGCGTTGGCGCGACCTTCGCCTTGAGCCTGGCCGCCAGCCCTTTCGCCTGGCTGGAGCAACACATCGGCCTGCTGGCCTGGGTATTGCCGTTTGCCCTGGTGGGTATCCCGGCGCTGCTGATGGGCGGCACGCTGCCGGTGCTGGTTCGCTCGCTGGCGGCTGATCCACGGCAGCTGGGCAAGGCTGGCGGCCAGCTGTACGCCGCCAACACGGCCGGCGCTATCGCCGGCACGCTGCTGGCCGCGTTTGTGCTGATTGCGACCCTGGGTGTACGCGGCAGTGCGCTGGCGGCGGCAATGCTTAACCTGTTGGCGGCCGTCGGTGCGTTGTGGCTGCAACGTCATCGCCCGGCGACGCTCGATGTGCCCGTCAAACATCACGCGGACAAAGCCCCGGATCGTCTGGCGCTGTGGCTGTATTCGATCGCTGGCGGCGTGGCACTGGGTTATGAAGTGGTCTGGTCGCAATCCATCGTGCAGTTCATGAGCACCCGTACCTATGCCTTCGCCGTGGTGCTGGCGATGTACCTGAGCGGATTGTTCATCGGCAGTGCAGTGATGGCCCGACGGGTTGATCGCATTCGCGACCCTTGGGGCATGTTCGGCTTGCTGATTGCCGGTGCCGGGTTGATTGCACTGCTGGAAGTCGCCTTGCTGGGGCGCTGGCTGGTGGTCGCCCAAAGCATGACCGAAGCCTGGGTCCTGTCGTTGGGCGCCAATGAACTATTGGGCATGAGCACACGGTTTGCGGTGGCCGCGCTAAGCATCGTATTTGTACCGACCCTTCTGCTCGGCGCAGCGTTTCCGTTGGCCCTGCGCTTGAGCGTCGGCCGCGAGCGGGTCGGTCAGGATGTCGGTGCGGTGGTGGCCTTCAACACCTTGGGCGCGATTATCGGCGTGATGCTGTGCGGCTTTGTGCTGATCCCGTGGCTGGGGCTGGTGCGAACCCTCGGGTTACTGGCGATTGTCGCCGCCGGGGTCGGCTACTTCGCCGTGCGCAAGGGGCACGGTGTCAAGCGAGGCCGGCGTCAGGCAGTGGTCGCTGTCGGCCTGCTGTCCGTGGCGGTGGCGCTGCTGACGCCGGTAGACAAATTCGCCGGTCTGCTGCCCGGTGCGCGTAACGCAACGCTGGCGTTCTACGAAGAAGGGCGCGGCGGCACGGTTGCCGTGGTGACTCAGGGCAAGGGGCAGAAAGCCTTCCAGCGCCTGTACATTCAGGGCGTCTCCAACACCGGCGATGCCATGCCGTCGTTGCGCTACATGCGGATTCAGGCCTTGCTGCCGCTGCTGATCCACAACGCCGAGCCCCGTTCGGCGCTGGTGATCGGCTTCGGCACCGGTATCACGGCCGGTGCCTTGCTGCGCTACCCAGGCCTGGAACACCGGGTGGTCGCCGAACTCCTGCCTTCGGTGGTCAAGGCCGCGCCGCTGTTCAAAGGTAATTTCAACGCGGCGGCCGACCCGGGTGTCGATGTGCGCCTGCGCGATGGCCGCAAGGAACTGCTGAGCAGCGCCCAACGCTATGACCTGATCACCCTCGAACCGCCGCCGCCCTCTGCCGCCGGCGTGGTGAACCTGTATTCGCGGGACTTCTACCAACTGGCCGCCACGCGTCTGGAAAAGAACGGCCTGGTCGCCCAATGGCTACCACTGCCGACCCAAAACATTGACGACTCGCGCTCGCTGGTGCGCAGCTTCCTCGACGTGTTCCCCTACGCCACCCTGTGGACCAGCGAGTTCCATGAAATGCTGCTGGTGGGCTCGCTTGAGCCGATTGAGCTGGACGCGGCGCGCATCAGTGCGCGTTTCCAGCAGGAGACCGTACGCAGCACGTTGCAGGACGTCGGCATCGGCTCGGCCGCGGCCCTGCTGGCAACGTGGGTGACCGACCGCGCCGGGCTGGAACGCTTCGCCGCCACCGCGCTGCCGGTGACCGACGATCAACCGCGTATCGAGTACGCGCCCTGGGTGCGCGCCAAGGAAATCAGCCGGGTGCTACCCGCCCTGCTCGATTTGCACCAGCCGCCCGTGCTGCTCAATGCCGACGCCGCGTTCATCGAGCGCATGACCACGCACCAGCAACGGTTGATGCAATTCTATCGGGCGAGCCTGCATGCCTATGACGGTGATCGAGACGCATGGGGCCGGGATATTCGGGAAGTGATGCGCGGGGACGGGGGGAATCCGTATTACCGCTGGTTTGTCGGGGAGTGATGTTGCACCTCGCCCCTACAGTCCTGTAGGAGCGAGCCCTTACCCGCGAAGAGGCCCTCAGCCCCACCGCATCATTGGGACTTGAGCTTCAGGTACGACTGATGCAAATCCGAGGCCCAGCCATCGATGACGTTTTTCACATCCGTGGCTTTCATGACCTGAGAGTCGTTCGACAGGGGTTTACCGGTGCCCTTGCGCACCACCTGCGCGACGACGGCGTTGTTTGCCCCATCAAGGAACACCGCTTCGGTGGCCAAGGTGGTTTCCTGGTCACGGATGCCGCTGGCGGTGCTGACGGCAGCCGCGACCAACGCAATCGGGATCACTTCATAGGCATGCAGGCTTTCGGTCTTGCTGCTGACGGCGGTGATCGCGGCGCGAACCACAATCACCCCAGGGCCTGGGCCGTTCGCCAGCGGCAAGGACTTGCCCAGCTCACGCTTAAGCGCCTGGTCGTAATAACCGGTGATGCCACTCAGGGTGCTCTGAGGGATTTTCACCGTTGGCTGGGGTTTGGGGTAAAGCTGCGTCGGTTCGATGTAAACGCTGGTGAACTTGTTGATATTGAGTTTGGGGTCCATCCAGCGCATGACTTCTGCACCTGAGGGCGACTTGGCCTCCTTGAGTTGGCTGTAGTCCTTGAGAAAGCCGGAGTACTGTTCGGGCTCGACGACTTTGCTGGAACAACCCACCACCCCAATCGAGGCAATGCACAGTGTGCTCATCATTAACGCAAGCTTCATGCTGTAACTCCTGTCAAAAGAACCACAACGTTACGGGGGAAGAGAGTTACAGGTATAGCCAAAACCCGGCACACCGTGGTTAAAAAGCTGAAAATTCATACGGGCTGCGGGCAAATTCACACCGTTCATTTGACAGACACCCGGCTTGGGACAAAGCTGCAAACTGCTTGAAAGCGCGCCTCGACGGGCCAACGCCTCTGGACTACGGAAGTCGCAATGCCCACTTATAAGAAAAATGCCGACACGCCAAACCCTGATTCACAGCCCACCCTGATTAACCGCTACCTGTTCCCTGTCACCGCCGCGCTCTTGCTGCTGGCCATAGCGGGCATCGGCTGGTTTCTCTATGGCAGCCAGCCCCAGCCCATGGCCTACGCGCCGCCAAGCGCAACGGTTGCGACCCAGTCCAAGGCACTTCCTGCGCCCGCCACTCCCGCGCCACCGGCCACGATGGTCGATGAACAGCAATGCCAGGGCTGCCACAGCGAGCAGGTCAAGGACTGGCAAGGCTCTCACCATCAACTGGCGATGCAGGCAGCCACGGCCGACACCGTGCTGGGCGATTTCAACAACGTCCGCTACAAAGGTGAAAAAGAGACCACGGTGTTTTCGCGCAAGGAGGGTGAGTTCTGGGTCAACGCGCCCGGCACCGACGGCAGGCATGCCGACTTCAAGGTCGCCTACACCTTTGGCATTGCGCCGCTGCAACAGTATTTGATCGACGTCGGCGACGGTCGTTTACAAGCCTTGGGCGTGGCCTGGGATACCGAGAAGAACCGCTGGTTTCATCTCTATCCAGGCCAGGGCGTGAACTTCAAGAACCCATTGCACTGGAGCAAACCCAGCCAGAACGCCAACTTCATGTGCGTGGAATGCCACACCACCGGCTACAAACGCAATTTCGACGCCCAGGCCAATCGCTTCGCCAGCCAATGGAACAGCCTGGGCGTCGGCTGTCAGGCCTGCCATGGTCCGGCCTCCACTCACCTGCAATGGACGGCAAACAAGACCGACCTGATCCATGCCGGTTTTGCCGTGGACCTCAACGACAAGGACGCCACCACCGAGATCGAGACCTGCGCCCGGTGCCACGCCCGCCGCGCGCCATTGGGTGATGGCTTCACGGTCGGCAAACGCTTGATGGACGACTACCTGCCCAGCGTCCTGACCCGAGAGCTGTACGCGCTGGACGGCAAAATCAAGGACGAAGTGTTCGAACACGGCTCGTTCCTGCAAAGCAAAATGTTCGACAAGGGCGTGCGTTGCAGCAACTGTCACAACCCTCATAGCACGCAACTCAAGGCACCCGGCAATGGCGTTTGCCTGCAATGCCACAACACTGCAGGCAAGACCTCGATCGAGGGCGTCGACGGCAAGGGCCTGCAAGCGAAAAACTACGACGCCCCCGAACACCATCGGCATGTTGCCGGCCAACCGGGCTCCCAATGCGTGGATTGCCACATGCCTGGCAAGTTCTACATGGGCAACGACTTTCGCCATGATCACAGTTTCAGCCTGCCCAACCCGGTGCGCGCCAGGCAACTGGGTACACCGGATGCCTGCCTGACCTGCCACCAGGGCAAGGCCTCGGACACCATCACCGAGCAGTTCAAGCTCTGGAACACCAACGCCGCAGCCCAGCCGCCCCGTTACGATGAAAGCCTGTGGTTGATTCGCGGTGGCCATGCCGGTGCCGCGCAGGCGCTGTATGAACAATTGCAACGCAACGACCTGCCGGCGATTCAGCGCGCGACGCTGCTCAACGAACTGGTGCTGTACCCAAGCGAACAGGCCCTGAAACTGGCGACCCAAGACCTGCACAACCCACAACCCCAGGTGCGCGAAAGCGCGATTCACGCCATCAGCGCTTTCTTGCCTCCCGCTGAGCGGGTGCCACTGCTGTCACCGTTATTGAACGACCCGGTCAAGGCGATCCGCATCGCCGCCGCACGGGACCTGTTGAGTGTCGCCCAGGGTTTGGGCAGCGCCCAGGCACACTGGAATGCCGCGATTGCCGAGTACGAAGCCGTGCAGGTGAGCCTGGCCGAACGGGCCGAAGCCAACCTCAACCTGGCCATGCTGTACCAGGCCAGCGGGCGCACTGCGCAAGTCGAACCGATGCTGCGCACGGCCCTGAAGCGCGACCCGGACTTCTTCCCCGCGCTGGTGACCCTGGTGCAATGGCTGGAGGCCAGTGGACGCCGTAAAGAGGCTCAGGATCTTCTGGAGAAAAGCCTGAAAGAAAACCCCGAAGCTGCACTGCTGCAACACACCCAAGGCTTGGCATTGATACGCGCCGGCAACACGCCGCAAGCCATGTCGGCGCTGCGCACCGCCGCCCGCCTGGAACCTGAAAATGCTCAGTACGGTTACGTGCTCGCGGTGGCGCTGCACGACAGCGGTCAGGTCGATGCGGCTTGCGAGCAGCTTGAAAGCCTGCTCAAACGGCAACCGGCCAACCGCAATGCGCGGCTGTCGCTGATCCAGTACTACCTGGAGAACGGCCAGGAACCCAAGGCCCAGGTGTTGCTGCAAGGCTGGAAGAAACTGAACCCCGGGGACCCGGCGTTGAAGTGAGCAAGTTCAGCACCGTGGCGAGGGCACAATGCCCTCGCCACGTTCATCACCAGGTAGAGCCGCTACGCGCCGCGCGTTCACGCTGGGCGCTGAGGCGCATGGCTTTGATCAACGTCACCGTGCCCACCAGGAGAATCACGGCGCCGAACACAAAGTCGATGCCATACACATGGAAGTCTTTCAACGGCCCGACCAGAAACAACCGGATCGCCGCCACGCCAACCAGTGTGGCGAGAAAGTCGATGGCCGGTTCATCGCGATAAAACGCATGCATCAGTGGCAGGCAAACCACCAGCAGCAACAGCAGCACAATCAACTTGAACGAGCCTTTGCGCTCAATACTGAAGGCACACTCGTTGCTCTTGTAAGGCGTGTAATCGCTTTCCTGAACGAGGTTGCTCTTGGCGTTGAAGTAATCCAGCGGGTTGTACTTCTGCACCGGGGACAAGGTATTCGACAGGTCCATGGCGGTGGTGATGTGCCGGAACTTCAGGTCGATACGCTCAGTGCCCTTGATGATGTACAGCACCGGGCGGTAGCCGTAGCGGTAGACATCAAACGGAAATTTCGTCGCTTGCCCGAGCACTCGAATCGGGCGGCTTTCCAGGTCGGCGTAGGCATTGCGGTTGACCGAGTTGAAGTTGCGGCTCAGGGGCTTGATCTTCATCTCTTCGGGGATCAGGAAGGTGTCGGCGAACGACGATTGCAAGGGCTCAAGGCGCAGTCGCAGTTCGTTCTTGCCCAACTCGTACTTGTTGAACGTACGCTCGGAGACGTTGATCCAGCCCGAGACGGCGAACTCGCCTTGAGTGGTGTTCTTGACGACCAGCGCCAGGTGGTCCTTCTTGTAGTAGCTTTCGCCACTGGGTGGCGGGCTGCCGCACCAGGCACGACCGTCGAACAAATCCCCGTACTGCCCGTCGCGCACGTCCTGAAATACATAGACGTAGCCGCCCCACAACACCAACAACAATGCCAGTGATATCAAACCCAGAATTTTCTTGCCAACGCTCACAACGACCCCTCACTTCCCTATGATATTGCACGCGGCCGACAACCAGCCGGACGCGGACTCTACCAAAAGGCCATCATCGACCCAAGCACAACACGCCCGGGTGGATGATTCTGTGAGCGGACACCGCTTGGCGCGTCAGCGTCGACGAAACAACGGCCGTGGCTCGATCACCGAGCGGCCGTACGACACGCTCATCCCCGCCAGCCCTTTGAGGGCGTCGTCGGCGCACTTGTCTTCACGCACCGCGAACGCATCAAAACCGCATTGACGCATGTGGCTCAGTTGATCGCGCAGCACATCGCCAATCGCCCGCAACTCGCCTTGCCACCCCAGGCGGGTTCGCAACAGATACGCCTGGCTGTAAGCACGACCGTCGCGAAAACTCGGGAAGTCCAGCGCAATCATCGGCAAGAGTTTGAGCCACGGCTTGAGGCTTTCGACTTCATCGTCCGGCCCCAGCCAAACACCGTCCCGCGCCGGATGGTGCTCGATGCGACGGATCAGCCACAACGCCAGCGGCAGGATCAACGGCCCGTTCGGCAGGTCGTCGTCCAGGTTACGCACCAGCGTCCAGCAGTCATCGTCGACCCGGCGTGCAACCCCTTCTTCCAGTGTCAGCAGATTGTTCATGCCGTTTCCTCCATCGCCTTGGGGTAGATCCGCTCCTTGAACGGCTCCAGGCCAATGCGGTGCAAGGTGTCGACGAACAGTTCTTCACTTTCCCGGTAACGCACGAACGTGCCGATGATGCGTTCGATCACCTGAGGCACTTGCGCGGCACTGAACGAAGGGCCGATGACCTTGCCCAGCGCACTGTTCTTGCCCTGTGAACCGCCGAGCGTGACCTGATACCACTCGCTGCCGTTTTTATCGACGCCCAGAATGCCGATGTTGCCGATGTGGTGGTGACCGCAGGCGTTCATGCAGCCGGAGATGTTGAGGCTGATGTCGCCCAGGTCGTGGAGGAAATCCAGGTTGTCGAAACGCGCCTGAATCGCTTGGGCGATGGAGATCGACTTGGCATTGGCCAGCGCGCAGAAGTCACCGCCGGGGCAGGCGATGATGTCGGTCAGCAAACCGACGTTGGCGCAACCAAGCCCCCGCTCGCTGGCCAGGCACCACAGCGCATACAGGTCGGTCTTGGGCACATCCGGCAGGACAATGTTCTGTTCATGGGCAATGCGGATTTCGCCAAAACCGAACTGCTCCGACCAGTCGGCCACGGCGTCCATTTGCACACCCGTGACGTCACCCGGTGGCGAGGCCATGCCGGGTTTGGTCGACAGCACCACGCTGGTGTAGCCCGGCACTTTATGGGGCTGCACGTTGCGTGAAACCCAACGGGCGAAGGCCGGGTTCTCGGTCAGCCGCGTGCCAAAATCCAGGTCGGTGTCAGCCAGTTGTTCATACGTCGGCGGCACAAATGCGCTGGCGACCCGTTCATATTCATCGTCGGTCAACTGCGCCGGACCGTCCTTGAGGTGCTGCCACTCCTCCTCCACTTCCTTGGCAAACGCTTCGATCCCCAAGGCTTTGACAAGGATCTTGATCCGCGCCTTGTACTTGTTGTCACGCCGGCCGTGGCGGTTATAGACCCGCAGCACCGCCTCGACGTAAGACAGCAGGTGCTGCCACGGCAACCCTTCGCGGATCTGCAAACCAAGGATCGGCGTACGCCCCAGACCACCGCCGACAATTACCCTCAGCAGCATTTGCCCATCCGCTGCGGGGTAAAGGTACAGGCCGATGTCGTGCATCATGATTGCGGCCCGATCCTGTCTGGCCGAGCAGATAGCGATCTTGAACTTGCGTGGCAGATACAGGAATTCCGGGTTGATGGTCGACCACTGGCGCAGAATTTCCGCCAGCGGTCGCGGGTCGATCAGCTCATCGGCGGCAACACCGGCGAAGGCTTCGGTGGTGATGTTGCGCACGCAGTTGCCGGAGGTCTGGATCGCATGCATGTCGACCTCGGCCAGGCGTTGAAGAATGTCCGGCACATCCGCCAGTTCGATCCAGTTGAACTGCATGTTCTGGCGGGTGGTGAAATGGCCGTAGCCGCGATCGTAGTCGCGGGCGATGCTCGCCAGTGTGCGCAGTTGCCGAGCACCGAGGGTGCCGTAAGGAATCGCCACGCGCAGCATGTACGCGTGCTTTTGCATGTACAGGCCGTTTTGCAGGCGCAGGGGCAAAAACTCTTCTTCGCTCAAGGCGCCAGCCTGGAACCGCTCGACCTGATCACGAAACTGCGCGACCCGTTCAAACACCAGGGCCCTGTCGTACTCATCGTACTGATACATGTCGCTACCTCATCAAGGCTGATCGGGCTCTGCGGCTCGTTCAAAAGAGGGCGACTATGAGGGCCTCGGAGAAAACATTACAGATTCAGGCAACACCAAAAAAACCATATCAACGCAATGAATGGGATGCCCCGCGAGCGACACAACTGATCTGCAAACACAGAAGAGCCCAACCTGAAAAAAACGCCCGGCTGCCAAAAACAGCCGGGCGACAGCCCCTCACTCAAGGTTCATGCACCGCTCAATTGATCAAGTCCTTGTAGCTCTTCATGAAACTCCAGTTGTACGGCACACCCTGCCGGTCAGTCCCGCAATCCCAGTTGATCGACCAGGTCATGAGGCCCTTGATGGCATTGCCATCGGCCGCCAACGCCGCGAACGCTTGTTTCACAAAGGCCGGATCGGTGACAAAGCCGTTATTGGCCGCATCGACATTGCTGGGCAGGCCAATCACAAACTTGTCCGCTGGAATTCGGACGAAGCCGGACGTCCCCGTGACCAGCGCGGTGGTCAGGTAGTAGAGAAACGCTTCCTTGTGCAGATCATCGTCCTGCCTGATTGGTGACGGGGTGTGACCCGGGACGTCAATTCCGTCGCCCCACTGGTTGTAGTACTGCGGGGCAATGAAGTCGTAAACGCCGTCCAGCGCAACCAGATAAGGCACGTATTTCTGCCCGACCCTCAGGTACGGGAACTCGGGCGCCATGCTGATGATGAAGTGACTGCCCTGCGCGGCGTAGTGCTCCCGGACCAGTTTCAGCGCTGCCGGGATCACCGTATTGTTGTCGGCCGCGTCGACAGCAGACTGCTCCAGGTCGATATCCAGCCCGTCGAAGCCATAGACTTCGACCAAGCGGATGATTTCGCTGGCAAACGCCTGCTCCTGGCCCTTGTACAGTGCAATGTGTGAATCGGCGCCGCCCAGTGAAATCAGCACCGCACGCCCCTGCTGATTCAATTCCCCGACCTGACGGCGGAACACCTCATCGGTCTGGTTGTAAGGCCGGAAGGTGGGAATCCCGGCCCCTGTCATGAAGGAGACAACCACCACGTTGTAGTCCTGGGGAATATCCTTGAGCTCCACCGCCCCGCACAACCCTCCCTGATACCCCCCGCTCGGCCCCCAGTTCTGCCAATAACCCACCAATAGCTGCTTGCCGCGAATATCAGGCATCGCAGAGGCGTTATCGCCAGGTGCCTTGGGGCCTGTGTAGTTGAAGTCTTTCATCGGTTCACCTTTGAGGTCAGAACATCCTGTATGAAAGTGCCTCACCCCGGTCGCCATGACCTGACGAGGCACCCCTGCCGTCAACGCAACCTCTGGAACATACTGCCGTCCAATACGTCAGCAACCCCATTAAACACCCGGATTCAAGCCGCCGAAACTGTCGATTGGATCAACTATCCCTCCTGAAAAATCGCTTGAGCACGCCCCCGCAAGAGACAGAAACAGCATCAGGAGACGATCCATGAATACAGATCAGCCAGGCACATCCGGCTCATTTCGCTGCCTTTGAACTGATCCGTATTAATTGCGTTTTTCTGAGTCTGTATTGTTAATCCACGATTTCCTACAGTGCTATGGCATGCCAGACCGGGTGGCCTGGCAAGACTTTGCAACCGTGGAAGCATTGACCATGAGCACAGCAACAATCGGGCAGGCCTATAACTACAAGGTCGTCCGCCAATTCGTCGTGGCAACAGTGGTATGGGGCGTTATCGGGATGGCGATGGGCGTGTGGATCGCCTCGCAACTGGTGTGGCCGGAGGCCAACCTGGACTTGCCATGGACCACCTTCGGCCGCTTGCGTCCGCTGCACACCAGCCTGGTGATTTTCGGCTTCGCCGGTAGCGCGCAATTCGCCGCCAGTTACTACGCGGTGCAACGTACCTGCCAGGTGCGGTTGTACTCCGACAAACTGGCCGCGTTCACCTTCTGGGGCTGGCAAGCCGTGGTCGTGAGCATGCTGATCACCCTGCCGCTGGGCTACACCACCACCAAGGAATACGCCGAGATCGAATTCTCCGGCGCGGTGGGCATGGCAATCGTCTGGGTGGCTTACGCCATTGTGTTCTTCACCACCGTGGTGCAGCGCAAGACCAAGCACATCTACGTCGGCAACTGGTTCTTCGGCGCGTTTATCGTGGTGATCGCCATGCTGCACGTGGTCAACCACCTGTCGATCCCGGTGGACTGGTTCAAGTCTTACCCGGTTTACTCCGGTGCCACCGACGCCATGGTTCAGTGGTGGTACGGGCACAACGCGGTCGGTTTCTTCCTGACCACCGGTTTCCTGGGGATGATGTATTACTTCGTGCCGAAGCAGGTCAACCGGCCGGTGTACTCCTATCGCCTGTCGATCGTGCACTTCTGGGCGCTGATCACCCTGTACATCTGGGCCGGTCCGCACCACCTGCACTACACCGCACTGCCGGACTGGGCCCAGTCGCTGGGCATGGCCATGTCGCTGATTCTGCTGGCACCGAGCTGGGGCGGGATGATCAACGGCATGATGACCCTGTCGGGCGCCTGGCATAAGTTGCGCACCGACCCGATCCTGCGCTTCCTGGTGCTGTCGCTGGCGTTCTACGGCATGTCGACCTTCGAAGGCCCGATGATGGCGATCAAGACCGTCAACGCCCTCTCCCACTACACCGACTGGACCATCGGCCACGTACATGCCGGCGCGCTCGGTTGGGTAGCGATGATCACCTTCGGCTCGCTGTACCACATGATCCCGAAAGTCTTCGGCCGCGAGCAGATGCACAGCGTACCGCTGATCAACCTGCACTTCTGGCTCGCGACCATCGGCACCGTGCTGTACATCGCCTCGATGTGGGTCAACGGCATCACTCAGGGCCTGATGTGGCGCGCCATCAACGACGACGGCACCCTCACCTACTCGTTCGTCGAAGCACTGCAAGCCAGCCATCCGGGCTTTGTCGTGCGCTTCACCGGCGGAGTGTTCTTCCTCACCGGCATGTTGCTGATGGCCTACAACACCTGGCGCACGGTACGTGTCGCTGACCTGAAAGTGGCCGAGATCGACGCGCAGATCGCGTGACCCCACCCTCGACGCAAGCCCTTGGGCTTGCGTCCCTGACCCCAGGGAACCTTCGTCATGTTCGAAGTCATGTTGGACCTGTTGGGTGTGGCCTGCCTGTATTTGTCGGTCGAGTACTGTTTGAAAAACCAGTCGACCGAGAATCTGGACGATGCCAGCCTGATTCCCTTCGCCGATGACCCTGAAGTGGCCCGGCGCGTAGAACTGGCCACCGGCAAGACCATCAATGCGGTCGCCCCGGAAGAGGCCAAGCCAGGCTGGGGGAATGTGGAAATTTAAGCCCCAACAAAAGATCGCAGCCAGCAACCGGGGCTGCGATTTTTAGTTTCTGAACCCTGCCAAAACGCCTGAACCGCCCCCGCTTCACTCCTCAAAAATCCACTGCCCCGACGATTCGTCTAGAATCCGCCGCCTTATTCACAAGGACGTGCACGCATGAGCGCAAAACCGGCAGGGATGATCAGGGGTCTTTCAATTGTGTGTTTGACGCTGATGCTCAGCGGATGTGAGCTGCTCATGATCGCGGGCTGCATTGGCCGCTCTGACATCGAGATTCAACCCGACCGTCTACCGGTTGCGAAAGTCGGTAGCCCCTATCACGTGCGCCTTGAAGTACCCGAGAGCCAAGCTTCGGTAAGAGGCTTCTACGTAACCTCCGCCAAGCCTCTTCCCGCGGGCTTGGAACTGGTTTATCAAAGGCAGACGAATCAGGCCGAAATCAAAGGCATACCGACAACACCTGGCATTTATGAGGTCTCGGTTTACATCAGCAGCAACGGTACTCAATGTACCGGTCAAAGAGCAGAGCGGACCTATCAACTCCACGTCCTCGCCCCCACAGAGACTCAATGAAATGTGTGCGCAATTCATCAATCAAACAAGACAACAGATGAAACGTGCATCCTTTCTTGTTTTCTGCCTGCCGTTGATGCTCAGCGGATGTGAGCTGCTCACGATCGCGACGTGTGCAGGCCGCCCTGATATCGAGATTCAACCCGGCAACCTGCCCGTTGCAAATGCAGGTCAGCCCTACTTCGTGCGCCTGGAAGTGCCCGATACCCGCTCGCCGGTCAGCGGGTTTTATGTAGACCCCGCGATGCCTCTGCCCCAGGGACTGGAACTGGTGTATCTGGAGCAGACGAATCAGGCGCAAATCCAGGGCACGCCAGCAGCTCCAGGCGTTTACAAGGTCTCGGTGTACACCAGCAGTTATGGGACTCAATGCGTCGGTCAATCCGCGCAAAGAACCTACAAACTCAACGTCCACGCTCCCGCGAAAATTTGAAGCACACCGTCAGCCATTCCTGGAGAAACCCCTCAGCCTCGCTCGCGCGGAATCAGGCTCTGCAACTGCTGGGCAAGAAAGTTGGCGTCAAAGGCAAAGGTGTCAGGGTCTTTCAGGCCGTTGGTCTTGCGCCATTGCCAGTCGATGGCCGGTGGCAGGCACACCAGTGAAACGCTGCCATAACGGGCGGCCGTCAGGCCCATTACCGCCAGGGAGATCTGGCCGTTGGCGCCCATCACTTCCGGGACGAACTCCACCGGTTTTCCGGTGATCAGGATGCTCAGCTTCTCGGTCCTGAAGGTCGACGTCTCGACCGGCACGCTCGGCCCGAACGCCACATAGGCCTCGCGACTGACCTCCAGCAGACCCGGCGCCTTGACCAGCGCCAGCCACTGCTCGATCTGCCCGAACAGTTCATGAATGCGGATAGCCCACACCGACGATTGTGTTTCGAAAACCTGCTTCTTGTGCGCTTCACTGTCTGCATAGTGGCGAAGCATCTCAGCCAGTTGCTGTACGTCGTCCATTGCGCTGTTCCTTGGATAAACCGGTATTACGGACACTCAGCATGGCAGATGCCTGCCACCTGCGTACGACTAAAACCGGGCCCGGTACTGGCTGGGGGTCATGCCCAGCAATGTGCGAAACGCGCTGCCCATGTGCGACTGGTGGGCGAAACCGGTGTCCTGGGCGATGGCGGCCAATGGCAGCGTCGTTTGCTCGATCAAACGCCGGGCGGCCTGAACCCGGACTTCGACGAGGTACGCGTGGGGCGTCAGACCAATGGCACGGGTGAAGTCACGCAGAAAGCGCAGTTCGGTTTGCCCGCCCGTGGCCGCCAGTTGCGCCAGGGACAAGGGCTGGTCGAACTGTTCGGCGATCTGTTGCAATACTTTGCCGAACGTCCTGGGCATCACCCGCTCGGGTTTCTCAAGGATAGGCAGGCCGGCAAAGGCCAGCGCACATTCCTCTATCGCCATCTGTTCGGTGTGCGGATCCAGTAACAAGCGCCGCGCCGTTCGACCGAGCGCCAGGGCGCGGCCATGACCTTGGCACTGCACACGCCGCGAAGAAGAGAAACCCGACGCCGCACTGAAGGCCTCGCTCCAGCGCACCAGCAGGTACTCGCCTCCCGTGGCGGACTCGGAAAACACCTCGACGCCCGCCGGGGTGTAGGCCAGCACTCCGGGCAAGGTGTCGAAATCCACCCGCTGATCCGAATCAATCGAATGCACGCCACTCTGACGCTCAAGGCTCACGCCCAGGGTTTGCGCGGTCAGCGGATCACGTGCACTGTAGGCCGCACGCGGCAAGAGGTGCAGGCAGAGTTTGCCGCCCAACAAGGTTTGGCTCAGCGCAACCGGCATGTGAAATTTCCTGATAGATCGGGCCAAGGGATCACGGGACACTCGCTTGCACAGTGTTGACCAATAACAGGAGCATCGCATGCGCACCATCGGCCTTATCGGCGGCATGAGCTGGGAGTCCAGCGCCGAGTATTACCGGCTCATCAATCAACAGGTACGCGACCGGCTCGGGCCGCTGCGTTCAGCGAAGTTGTTAATGTACAGCGTCGACTTCGGGCCTGTCGAACAGGCTCAACATGCCGGACGCTGGGACGATGCCGCGGTGATTCTGGTGGACGCGGCCCGGCGTCTGGAAGCCGGTGGCGCTGAATGTGTGGTGCTGTGTACCAACACCATGCACTTGGTGGCCGAACAGATTCAGGCAGCGGTGTCCGTGCCCTTCCTGCACATTGCCGACCCGGCCGGGCATGCCGCCGTCGAGGCTGGCGCGCTGACCGTGGGCCTGCTGGGAACCGCCTTCACGATGGAGCAGGACTTCCTCAAGAACCGCCTCGCCGCCCAAGGCCTGCAAGTGCTGGTGCCCGACCCGGCCGAGCGCCAGGCCGTGCACCGCATCATCTATGAGGAATTGTGTGTCGGGGTCATCAGCGAAGCGTCACGCAGGGTTTACCAGCAGGTGATTGAATCACTGGCGGCGCGTGGCGCTCAAGCCATCATCCTCGGCTGCACGGAAATCAGCCTGCTGATCAAACCCGGGCACAGTGAGTTGCCGTTGTTTGACACCACCGGGTTGCATGCCCGGGCAGCCGTGGCGTTTGCCCTCGGCGATTGACTCAGGAGGCCTTGAGCGTGCGACGCAGGCGCGCCATGCTCAAGGCATTCACCAGCACACCGTCGCGCACGGCGTAATCGCGAAACAGGCCTTCGTCTTCAAAACCGAATTTGCGGTACAGGGCAATTGCCGCTTCGTTATCGGCGTACACCGACAGTTCGACCCGTTGCAGGTTCATCCAGTTGTCTGCGATCTCCAGCACCGCCGCCAGCAGCTTCGTCCCCACGCCCTGCCCCTGCCAGGCGACCGCCACGCCCATGCCGACATTGGCGCAATGGCTGCGACGCACCCGCGAGAACTGCTCCAGGCCAATGTTGCCGATCACCTGCCCCTGATGCAGCGCCACCAGTTGCACCACGCGCTCGTTGTCCGATGCCAGGCGTTTGCGCCAGACCTCGGTGGACTGAAACGGCGTTTGCAGCACCTGGCGTGCGACCGCAGGGTCGTTGTACAGCGCGGTGATGCCTTCGATATGGTGTTCGTTGAAACGCTCGAGGGTAATGACAGGGGCTGTATCGGGCATGACGGCTCATCCATGAATCAAAGGGTGGCCGTCGAGTGTAGGGGCTTAGCCCGCTTTTGCACCACCCTCTTCAAACCACTCGCGCCGCTCGCTGAAAGTGTTCTGGATCAAGTCGACAATCAACTGCACTTGCAGCTCATGCTGCGACTGCACGTTGACGGCCATCCACACCTGACGCTGCATGGGTTCCATGAACAGCCCCGGCAATGCCGTCAGCCCCCGATCAAAACGGCTGATGTACCCCGGCAGCAGACCAATGCAGGCGCTGCAGCGAATCATCTCCAGCATCAGTTCATAGGAATCGACCTGGGCAACGCCCGCCAGGCGCTGGTCGACCAAGGTATTCCACGGGAGAAAACTGCCGATCTGCCGATCATGTTGCCACTGCACCAGCATGTAGTCGGCCAGGTCATCGGTGCTGTCCGGCCTGGCGGCAACCCGCGAATAACGCTTGGCAATGTGCGGCAGGTAATCCAGACGCGCCAATGGCCACGGTTCGGTAATCGCAAAACTGGGCCCTGGCAACGGTGAGTCAATGCTGGCCAGCCACAGCACCACATCGGCGCTGATGGCTTGCAGGGAGAGTTCGCTGTCCAGAGAGATGATCTCCAGCCGGACGCTGGCGTTGCGGCGCAGCAGGGAAATCAGGTCACGGCCAAGAATGTCATGCAGGATCGACTCGGCCACCGCCAGGCGAATCAGCGGTTGCTCGATCACCGGCAACTTGCGCTCGTGAGCCAGCGCCACCAGTTGCGCCTGCAATTGCTGCCCTTCGCGGCTCAGGGTCAAGGCACTGCCCTGATAGCTGAACAGCGAGCGACGCAACAGCCCCTCGAGGTGGGCCAGTTGCTTGCGCAGCAACGTGGATTTGATATTGAGGCTGCGCGCCGCCTGCATGAAGCAACCGCATCGGGCACTGACCAGAAAATACTGGGCAACGTCCGGGTCGATGTCGTCGGCCAATGCCAGCCAGGCATCGGGGTTGGCGTTCGTGGCGCGATAGTCGTTAACACCCAGGCGTCCTGTGGGTTCTATGAATGACATCGATGACTCCCTGTCGATCTTGTTGGGGTGAGCGTCCATTGCGTTTGCAACTGATGATTCAGACGGTTGCCGGGCAACCGACCGCAGGCAACCCGGATCGCCGCACTGCGCTTGCAGGAGCGGGCGGTGTGGCGGGCCGGGGTGCTTGCGATGGCGTTGTTTGAATCCCCGTAAACTACAGTTTTTCCTCCAGCACTTTGTTCAACTGCGCCCCATCAATACTCAAGGTCGCGGTATTGAGCATGCCTTCCAGATAGGCCTTGGCGATCTGTTCCTGACGCTGGGCACGCAAGGCCTGGGTCAGGCGATCGCGCAATTCGTCCAGCGTGGCCACGCGCGCCGGTTGGTGCTCGGTGAGCTTGATCACATGGAACCCCGCCGCGCTCTGCACCGGATCGGCCACCGCGCCGACCTTCAACCGCGCCACGGCCACCCGCACTTCCGGCACCAGTTGCTGCAAGGGTTGCAACCCGGTGTCCCCACCGCGTTGCGCGCTGCCCTGATCCTGTGAGTACTCAGCGACCAGCGCCGTGAACTCGGTGGACGACATGCCTTGGGCCTTTTTGCTCAGGTCCAGCGCTTGCTTTCGCACTGCGTCGAGGTTTTGCGGGTCAGGTGCGGCAAGGAAGATCTGGCTGACGCGGTACAACGCCGGGGTCATCCAGGTCGACTTCCCGGCGTCATAAGCCTGCTGCAACTCGGCTTCGCTCGGGTAGCCGGCCGGGACCTGACTGACCGACTGCAAGTAATCGCGGAACACAATCTGTTCGGTGGCCGCACGGGTTTGCAACACGACGTCCGGGCGCTGCGCCCAACCTTGGGCATCAGCCTGTTCGAGCACGGCTTTTTGCGCCAGGCGCGTGCGGATCCAGCTATCCAGTGCCGGGCGGTCGCCGCGCAACTGCTCACGGGATTCGGCCGGCAACGCGGCGAACAGCGCCTTGAGCTCATCGGGTGCGATGAGCTGGTTGCCCAGTCGCGCCACAGCCTCGCCCTCGGCACCCACCTTGAGCGGTGTCTGCGCAGGCGTTTGTGCGGCCACCGGGTCAACGCCTGAGCGCACGCCCAGGCCGACCGCGATCACCAGCAAGGCCAGCACACCCGCGCTGGCCACGAGGGTGTGTTTTCTCACAGGCTCTGCACCTCTTCCTGAGGCGCGGGTTCGGTTTTTTCAGCCTGAGCCTGCAACTGCGCGGCGTGCTGGCTGTAATCACGCAGGTAAACGATGAACTCCTGAAGCAAACGGTCCCACAGTTCCAGGTTGCTGCGCAGGTGATCGACGCTGACACCGGCGGCCAGCACCACGTCCATTTCCATCACCAGGAACTCACCTTGCACTGACAACCGGGCAAACCGGCGCGACGCGTTCCACAATTCCGCCAGCCCTGCCGGCAGTTCACCTTGAACACGCAGGGCGCAACTGAAGGTGAAGTCGACAAAACTGCCCTGATCCGTCGCCGGGTTACCGAAACGCACGGCGTAACCGATGCCCTGGCTGGCGCTGAGCAGTTGCACAATGCCGTTCTGTTCGGTCTGGTTGACCCGGTACCCGGCGCCTTGCAGGACGTCGGTCAGGGACTGAGGGCTAACGCTGGCGATCAGTTGTGCTTGAGTCATGGTTGATTCTTCCTTGGTCATCAATGAGCCGCTGCCTGAGGGGCATCGAACTGAGTCTTGTACAAATCGTCGCCAAAGCCCTGGGCCAGTTCCTCGAACCTGACCCGGGCACTGCCGGCGAACGGTTGGCGAATCTTCATGACTTCGCTCACGTCGATTTTTTCGTAGGCCTGGAGAATCTCCTTGGCCACACCGTACATCTGCTGATTCTTGACCGAACATTGCTGCACTTGTGTGTCACGTTCGGCCAATTGCGCCTGAAGCTTAGACCGTTCTGCCTCTTTGCCACGGGCCATGACCAACAGCTCGTCATAGGCCTGTTTGAACTTGCCGATCTGCTCGCTGCTGGCGGCGGCCTGTGCCTGGGCGCGGCTTTGCAGGCTGTCCTGCTGACCGGCCAACTGTTCCGCCAGGGCCTTGGCCTTGGCCAGCTCCGCCGTCAATTGCTTGATCTGCGTTTGAGACGCCTTGGCCTGATTCTCGGCGGCGATCCGCGCAGCGCTGGCCTGGGCCTGTTCACTTTGCAGCGCTTGCAGTTGCGCGGTGGTGCTGCGCAGTTGCGTGCGCAGACGTTCTTCCATGCCTTCGGCCGACACGCCACTGGCGAAACACACACCGACGGCCAACAACATGTACGTCCAGCGGGCCTGGGCTCGCATGTTCATGACGGTTCTCCCGGCGCCTTAGAAGCGCGTGTTGATTTCAAGCTGCAAGACATCGATGTCGAACGGCGCGCCATACACCGCTTCGGAACTCAGCCAGCGGCCGGTCGCGAAGACGTTCTTGGCCAGCCCATAGTTGCCGCCCATGAAGTAACCCTTGGCGTTGGTGCCGCCGAGGTGGAACGAGGAATCGTTGAAGCCGTCCGGCAAGGCATCCGGCTGGATGTACTTGTAGCCGGCGAAGAAGTTCCAGTCGCCCTGCTTCTTCAACTCCAGGCTGTTGCCCAGGGTGAACTGGACCATCCAGGCATTGGCGCCGCTCTTGATGTTGCCGTCGCTGTCGAGGTTGTTGACGATCTGGCCTTCGGACCGCTTGCGCATGTCGCCTTCGTCGTAGCCCAGGTTGTGGATGTAGTTGCCCTGGCTGCGCAACTTGAAGTCTTCCGGCAGGTCGGCGTCCCAGACCAGGTTCAGGTCCAGCAGGTTGAACTCGGAGGCCAGGCCGACAAATTGCGGCTGCGGCGTGGTTTTCGGGTTAAGCGGGTTCGGCGTGATGTCGCGCAGCAGGAACACGCTGTTGCCCTTCTGCATGAATGCCACGCGGCTGCCGTCGGTGTCGCAGCCCGGCGCACCGGCCCAGGGTTGGCAAGGGCTGGAGCGCTGGCCTTCGATGTCGTCGAAACGGTAATAGGCCAACGCACCCTTGAGACGGTTACTGCTGTTGAGCGCCCAGTTGGCGCCGATCTGCGCGCCGTACAGCCACTTGTTGTCGCTGTCTTCCTTGTCGGTGCCGTTGCTGGTGGACGTGTCGTTGGTGTACTCCACCGGGAACGCACCGACGGTGCCGAACACGCCCCAGTTCTGGCTGAGTGCATGGTTGAAGGTCGCGGCCACACCGTCGAAATTCAGGTCGTTGGAATAGAGCATGTCGGTGGAATAGAACGGGTTGGCGATCCGTCCACCGGTCAGGGTCAACTCCTCGGACGGCTTCCAGGTCAGGTAACCCTGATCGAGCCAGATGTCTTTCTTGCCAAAGCCTCCGCCCAGGGTCTGGGTGGTCGATACCGGGTTGTTGTCAGAGCCGGTGCCGATGCGGATGCCCGCTGACCACTCGGGCGCAATCACCGCTTTCATGCCCAGGCGAGCGCGCAGGCGGAACAGGTTTTCCCGGTCTTCACGGGTGTTGAGCAACGGCGGCAGGCTGGAACTGCTGTTCGGGTTGACGTCGTAAGGGCCTTTGTCGTTGAGCTTGGCGAAGTCGACGATATGGTTGCTGTTGCTGCCCGAGTAGTAGCGCGACTCGTCACGCAGGCGGATATCGCCATCGAAACTGATGCGCGACACCCAGTCCGGGAAGGTGTTGGGCTGCGCCCAGTTTTCCTGTTTGGCGGTGGCCATGACCTCAGCCTTGACCTGGTCACGAATCTGCTCGCGAACAATGTTCGGTACGTACTGCACGCGCACATCCCCCGGCGCGGCGGCCGGGCCTGCGGCCACGGCGGTGGCAGCCTGACGCGCCTGCACCGCCTCCTTTTCTGCCTGCGCGATCAGGCCATCGGCCTGGTCCTGCTTGAGCACGCCTTGCTGCACCAGCAAGCGGATCAGATTGATCGTGGCGTTTTCCGAGGGCGCAGGCGCTGCCGCCGCGTGCCCGACCAGGGTCGCTATGACCATGCCGACCGCCAGGGACAATCGATTCACGTTGGAAATCATCTGCACACAACTCCTTTTGGCAAAACTGCAAAATGTGTCGGTTAACCCGCACGTCGCCCTTGCAGGGACAGGCGCACGGGTAAAGTCATGGAGGCCGGTGGCCGTTCCTGTAGATTCGGTGCGGCGCGCAATGCGGCGAGTACCTGGGCGTCGACCTCGGGGTTGCCGCTGGACTTCACCAGCTCGACCCGGGTGATCTCGCCGACACTGCTCAGCCAGACATCGGCCTGCAGTGAAAACGCCAGGTTGCGCAGGTCCGGGTTCTCTCGCAGCAAGCGCTGAAACGTGAACGCCAGAAACTGGCTGTACGTGCCATTGCCCAGGCGTCCGCCTCCGGCGCCGGCCATGCCGCCGCCCTTGCCAGCGCCGATGTTGAAGGCGTCGTTGCCGGACTGGGCATCGCCGTCCATCTGCATCGGGTTGGCCAGGTCGTCGACCGGGCTCGGCGGGGCCTCCTCTTCAGGCTTGACCTCCTCGGGTTCGGGCGTTGGCTCGGGCTCGACCACCTTCTCTTCGACTTTCGGCTCTGGCTCCTTGGGTTTCTCGGGCGGCGGCGGAGGTGGCGGTGGCAATGGAATAATCGTCGGCACCTTCGGCGCTTCGCGGCGCACGCCACTCATGTCGTGGGCCCACTGCCAGAGCAGCCAGGCTGCACCGGCGCCGAGCAGCAGCCCGGCGCCCCATTTCACGAAACGCATCGGTGACTTCTTCACCGGTAGCGGGTTGATCGGCTGGTGTGCGGTCATGGTCAGCCCTGGCTCGGTTTGCCGGTGACGAGACCGACCTGGGACAGTTCCAGGCGTCGCAGCAAGTCCAGCACCTCGATCACCTTCTGGTACTGCACCGTCGCATCACCGCGCACGATCACCGGGAAGTCCGGGCTCTGGGCCTTTTCGATGCGCAGGCGGTCTTCAAGCTCTGCCAGGGTCACCGGGTAGGCGTCGAGAAAGACCTGCCCGCCGTCATTGACCGAAATCGCCTTGGTCTTGGCTTCGGACAGTGACACCGAGGCGCTGGCCTTGGGCAGGTTGATCTGGATCCCGGACACCTGGGCAGTGGCGGTGAGGATGAACATCACCAGCACCACCATCAGCACGTCGACCAGCGGTGTGATGTTGATGCTGTCGACCGCCGCGTCATCGTCATCGTCGTGGGAAGCGTTCACTGAAGCCATGGTCGTTCCCCTCAGGCCGGCACGGTTGAATTGAGGTGATTGCCCCGCTGGTGCGCGGCCTCACTGAACTGGCTTTCGCCGTGCATCTCCGCCAACCGGGTAATGAACTCGTCGACAAACACCCGCATGTCGGCGCTGACTTCCTTGTTGCGGGTGATCAGCCGGTTGTAGCCAAACAGCGCGGGGATCGCGACGAACAGGCCCATGGCGGTGGCCAGCAGCGCGGCCGCCATCCCCGGCGCGATGGCGTTGATGTTCACGTCGCCCGCCATCGCAGTGCCGAGGAACACCACCATAATCCCCAGGACCGTACCGAGCAGGCCGATGTACGGACCACCGGCAATGGCATTGGACAAGGTCGAGAGTTTCGAACTCAGTTGCTGGTTTTCGCGGGTGCGCACACCGTCCATGGAACAGCGAATAGCTTCGATGGTCGCCGCCGACACCGAGGATGTGTCAGCGCCCTGCTCGCGGCGGGTGCGGATTTCCTTGACCGCCACCAGGTACAGGCGCCACAGCGAGGAATGTGTCAGGCGCTGGGCCAGTTCCTGATCGTCGGCAAACATCTCAAGACGCGTACCGACCTTGGCGAATTGCTCGCGGAACACTTCGTTGGCCGCACTGAGGCGGCTGACCATGCGGTTCTTGCGGATCATGATGACCCATGACTGGAACATCATCAGCACCAGCACCGCGATGATCACCCAGGCGTCGATGGGCACCGCGTTAAGCAGAAAGCCCAGGCTGCCGAAACCGAACCCTGACTGTTCTTCGTCGACACCGTAGGCCACCAGTTTCGACTCGGCGCCCTGGGATGAAGCATCGGCCAGCAGCAGCGCGGCCGCACGCGCGACCTTGGACAGGCGCAGTTCATCCATCGCGCCATGGAACGGCTGATAACTGCTGAGGGTGCCTTCGGTGACCGGCAGGTCGGCGCCAATGGCCATGACCGAATTGAACGCAGGGATTGCCGCTGCGAGGCTGGCCGCTTCACGACCGTTGACGAACAACACCACGTTGCTGCCTTCAGCGGTCAAGGCCAGGTGTTGCCACTGGCCAGGGTTCAGCGGCTGGGTCGACACCACGCGCTGGCCGTCGATTTCCACGAACGGCAGTCCTTGCTTGAGGCCGATCAACAGGCTGTTGGTCCCTTCCCGACGGGCCAGCAACATCTGCTCGCCGGTAGCCTGATCGAGCCGCAGCCAGGCGCTGAAGGTGAAGGCGCTGCCAGCGTTGTGTTGCAACGAAGGGCTGGCCGGCAGCAACAGAGGCTGACCGCTGAACTGCAAGGCATGCCCGATCACCCCATCGATGCTCGCGCCGGTGGCGCTTTGGGCAGTGTTGCCGTAGGCCGTGGTGTCACGGGCCGGTGTGCCGTTGGCACCATCGAAGTGATAGAGCGCGGTGTAATTGGGGTCGAACGTCAACTGACCGTTGCCGGTGGCCGAGGCCTTCTGGTTGCCGTAGTACATCCAGATGTCCTGACGCTGGCCGCCTTCAACCTTTGGCACATCGACCCAGATCAGCGCCATGCCCATCAGCGGGTCGAAGCTTTCGATCTGGTGGTTGAGCACGGTTTTGTCGTCCGCGGCGACGAAACGCAGGTCCGCCCCGTCCTCCTTGACCCCGTCAAAGGTGAAGTTGCCGGTGTGCAGGCGCACCAGCAATGCGGTGCGCCCCAGGGCTTCGTTGATCGCCGCGCCCTGAGGCGTGGTGTCGACCGAAATCTGTTTGCGGTAATGCCAGTCGTCCTGCCACCAGGCCTGGGCAGTGGCCGGGAGCACGAAGCCCAGGCAGATCAACACAGCAATGAATAGGCGTTGCATGACAAATACTCCGTAGGTTCAAAACGTCGCTTGCAGGTTGAAATGCAGGCGCGATTCCTGCTTCGAGGTGTTCGGCCCATCCAGCAGCGGATAGCCCCAATCCAGGCTGCCGGACAGCCACTTGCTCAAACTCGCGCGGGTGCCCAGGCCGACACTTGCCAGGCTGTAATCAGCCTCCTGATCGGGTAGCTCATCGCGCAGGGACAACCGCGCACCTTCGGCAAAGGCGTAGAAGCGCCACTCGTTGACGTAGGTGCCCAGGTACTTGGCCAGCGAAGGCGTGCGCAGTTCCTGGGAGATCAGCAAGCCGTCATCCCCCGTGCGCTCGGCGGCCAGGTAACCGCGCACCGACGTTGCACCCCCGGCGGAGAACTGCTCGTTGGAAACCAATGGCCCGGAGGCCAACTGGAAGGCGGTTTTTGAGGCGGTTTGCCAATCGTTGGCGAAGGTGAAGGTGTAATTCAGGTCGCCCTTGAGCACGGCAAAACTAGGGTTGGCGCGGTAGCGTTTGTAGTCGAAGTCTTCGTCGGAACTGCCATAGCCAAACAGGCTTCGGGTGCCCGCCACCAGGCTCAGGCCCAGCCCCAACTGGGAGCTTTCGGTGTAGCGAAAACCGTTGTAGGCGAAGGTGAACGGCGCGTATTTGAGCGGCACCGTGTCGCGTTCACCGCCCAGGGTCAGTTGTTCCTTGAAGTCCTTGAAGTCCACGCCGAGCGAAAACGAGTTCGCCCAGCTACCGGTCGCCGGCAGGCTGTAGATCGCCGAAATCCCGTAGGAGTGGCCCTTGCCCAAGACATTGCTGCCACCGATGGTCGCAACATTGCTGTCGGACTGGTAACCGGCCAGTTGCACGGTCCAGCGCTCGCTCAACGGTGCGCTGTAGGAACCGGACCAGACTTTGGCGTTATCGGTGTCCTGCGGCGCTGTGAAGTAGGTCAGCGAAATGCTGTGGCCCAACTGCCAAAGGTTGTTGTAGCCCAGCGTGGTCACGGTCCGCAGTTTCTCGGTGTCGGCGCTGTAGTCGTTATTCAGGCCGATGCTCGCCTGCCAGGGGTTCTGGTCTTGCACCTGCAAATCGACGTCCATGGTGCCCGGCCGCTGGCCTTCGCGTACCAGCGGCATGACCTGACGCCCCGGGGTCTTGTTGAGGCTGGCGAGTTCGCCCTGGACCTTGCTGAAGTCCGGCACTTCACCTTCCTTGAGCGCCGGAACCTCTTCGCGGATGTCCAGCGGCGAGTAGTGTTTGGCACCGACCACCCGGACCCGACCGACCTTGGTTTCACTGACCTGCAGGTAGACGATGCCGTCCTCGACCTTCTGCTCCGGCAACTCGACGAACACCGACTGATAGCCGCGCGCCTGATAGACCTTCTGCAACGCCTCGCGGGCGCCTTCGATGTCACTCAAGGCTTTTTGCGGGCCGAGAAACGGGTACACCGCTTCCTCGATCGCCCGCGCATCGAGCACGGTGTTGCCGCGCACGAAGTACTCGTTCACATCCACCAACTTCGCCGGGGGCGCAACCTCCTCGGCCATCACCGGCTGCACCAGCATCGCCGACACCAGCCAGCCGCACGCCGGCAGCCAGCGTGCGGTTCGATGCGCTCGCCCGGTTTTAAAATAATGCTCCACACCACCCCCTGAATTCGAAAAGACTGCATGCCGCGTGTTCGAAACCACCGTCGCTGTCTGTACAGCGTTTGGCGCGCTCAATTACTGCTGGTCGATGTGGTGGCGTGCTTGGCCAGCCAGCTGTGCAGCAGCGCAAAGTTCAGGGAGAACTCAGGCATTTGCAGCAAAGCCCCGCAGAACACTTCACCGATGATTTTCTGGATCAACTGCACCGCCCGCGGGTTGTTCAGCAAGGTGGTGATGGCGTTGTTCAGGACGCTGAAGCTCCAGACTTTCTGGTTCAGGTCCAGGCCGACGAACCAGCGAAACAGCAGGTTGTAATTGAGCTGTTCATAGAGCTGCTGCTCACTGGGCACCGAATAGAGCAGTTGCAGCAGCAGGATGTGCATGACGGTTTGCGGCGCAATCAGCATGCCGGGCTCGGCTGCGAGGCCTTGCAACAGGTCACGGTGCTCATCGAGCAAGTCGTCGATTTGCGGACGCAACAACACCAGCGAATGCCCCGGCGGGATGTAGCTGGACACCTCCTTGAGAGCCCCCTGCCAATCGTCCTGAGACACAATCCAGACCCACGGCGCGCCATAGCGATAGACCGACACCGGCTTCTTGCGCGCCGCTTCGACGATCTTCGACAAACGTTGGTCGAGCTCCTGCATGCCTACTTTCGAGTAACGTTCCATAGTCCCCATTGCCTCACTCCTGGCGTGCTGCTCGCGCCCGGGAAAGTGGCCAACCGGCCGCCCCAGCGCTTCACCTCTCCAAGACAGGACTGGCCATGGGCTACCGAACTTTTGTCATAAAAGCTTCATTTCAAAAGCAGGAGGTGTAGCCCGGACACGGACATGGGCGTTGCTGTTGCCGTTGCTTTGGATTTGGCTTTTGATCCACCCGCCCCTTCGGAAGGCCGAGTGGAGGTGTTCAGCAGGGGGTTGGCGCGCAGCGCCGTACGGCGTAGCCGGACACATCGAGAGGAGGTCGTCGCGAAGCAGACCGTAGGCGATGCCCCCTGATGGACACCGGAGCGAGGGAACGCCGAGCCTTGGCGAGGTGCCGTACGCTTGGGGCGAGCGTTTTTTTGCTTACTTTTTTTTGGCGCTTGTAAAAAAAGTGAGTCGCCGTAAGGGCGAAACCGCCAGTGGCCGTTACCGAAGGAATGGATATGTACATCTGCAAGAGATTGGTTGGTTGTCAGGCCGTCTTCGCGAGCAAGCCCGCTCCCACATTTTGGACGGTGGACATCTGCGAGAAATGGGTCGGCTGTCAGGCCGCCTTCGTCGGATCGCCGCCCGGAGCAAGCTCGCCCAGTTGATTGAGTGAGTGGGTGTAGGGATCGTGGGCAAAAAAAAGGTGGCCTGATCGGCCACCCCAAAGGTTTACAACGAGAGAACTTATAACGTCAGGTTGCCCCGCTCTTCTTCCGTCAACTGCTGGCGCGCCTGCTCAGTGAGTTCACCCGCCCCCAACACCTGTACCGGACTCTGCGGGTTGTAACCCGACACCGGCGCACGGCTCGCACCGTCACGGGACGGCACCAATTGCTCCTGACCAAAACTCAACACCTGCACGGTGAACACCGACGGCTGATTCTGCCGCTGGGCCGCCTGCTGCTGACGCGCCACATCCTCGGCGGCCTGGGTCGCCGAGGTCGCCGCCGAACTGGCCGAGGCAATCGCCCCGGTATTGACCGACGCCACCACCGGCACACCCGACGACTTGCCCTGGGTCTGGATATTCGCCGCGTTCACCACGTGCAACGCGGCGATGTTCACGTTCCCCGAGACACGGATCCCCGCCTCGCCAGCATCAATGGTGCCCAATGGTGCGATCAGGTCGATGTCGCCAGGCGTCACCTCGGCAATCGGATTCAAGGTCGCGATCCCTGCCCCGGTGCTCGGCACCGAAGGCGACAGCGTGACGTTGCCCCACGTGTCATAGGCGCGTTTGGGCGGAGTGTAGACCACCGTGGTTTTCGAGCCGCGCCCGGCGTTGATGTCACCGCCCGCCGACCAACCCATGATCGAACCACCGAACGTGGTCATGATCCGGCTCTGGCCCAGCAGGATGCTGCCCTGCGAGTACAACTGGATGTCCCCGGAGCCTTGGGTGATAACCCCCGCCGTGGACGGTGGTGCATTGCCTTCGACGCCAAAAATCTGTTGTCCACCGGGGGTGAGCACCTGGATGTCGCCGCCGAAATCGGTATGGACCCCGGACCCGCCGTACAACGTGACGTCGCCGTCGTAGCGAATGCTGTTGCCCGCCACATCCTTGCTCGGGAACAGCGCGGCAATCGCCTCGCGGCCCCGCACATAACTGCCGCTACGTGCGCCGCCCACGGTGTTGTACTCACGGCCACCGGCCTTGAGTTCGGCGAAGTAGATTTTCCTGGCAAACACGTTCTGTTGTTCGGCCGGCAATCCTGCGAAGAACGCCGAGGCCTGTGCCTCGCCACCCCGATAGCCAAACCGCTCGAGCAACCACTGATTGAGTTCGACACTGTAGTTTTTCAGTGCCGCGCCCGGTTGCAGGTAACGCGCCAGCAGCCCTTTGTAGTTCGGGCCTTGAGCACCGGCCCCCGCAATCAAGGTAATCGAAGCCCCACCGTCGCGAACCACCGCCCCCGGATCGACATTGCCGATGCTGTTGAAGGCACTTTCCTGATACACCTGCCCGACACCGGGGCCCGAGCCATACAGATTGCGGCCGGCGCTGACCTCCAGCAAACCCGGCCCGGCGACGTTGAATGTACTGAGGCGAATGTCCCGACCGGCCGACACCACCGAAATATCATCAGGGCGGCTATGAACGATCAGGTTGCCGGTAGAGTGGCCCTCCGCTATTCCATTCACACCAGTGGGCACGAAGGTAAAGGTGTCCAGCGGCGTACCGGCATTGACGATGTCACGGCCGGCCATCACCCGCAGCGGGCCACTGCCTTCGTATCGGACTTCGTTGCCATTGGTGGGGTAGCGCAGGATTTCCCCGGTGCGCAAGCCGACAATGTCGCCGTTGACCGCGTAGAACCGCACCGGCTCGCGCTCGGCGTAATGCTGGTTGCTGAAGGTATTGGCCGCAAAGCTGAACAACGGAAACTCACTCGGTGAAAACTGCAGGCCATTGCCGTAGTTGGCGTAGAGCGGCTGGACCATTGCCCCGCGATACCCTGCAAAGGCTGGGCGAAGGGGGCTGGACATCGCCGCTGGGTCGGCGCCGGACTGGGTCACCGCATAGCCCCCGGCATAAATGGAATCACCGGCAATCAGTTGCAGTTGGCCGGTGGCCGACGGCGCGGTTATCAGCGAAACCGGGGTCGACGGCCCCGTTGCCGCCAAGGCGGAAGCGCCGTAATACAGACTGCCGTTCGGTGCGGTGGCCCGCAGGATCGACGGATAGACAAAACGTCCGCCGCTTGAAACAGCATTCGCATCGCCCTGGATTTCGGTCGCGACGATGGGGGTCAGGTTGCCGCCGGCACTGAACAGGTCGATGGCTGTGTTCGTGGTCCATAACGAGAACTGGCTCAACCCGCCACCGTCACGCAGGATGCCGTCACGGTCAGTGAAACCGGTCGAGTTCTGCATCACCACCCGCCCGGGATCGCCGACACCCTGCAACACCAGGTCGCCACGGCTGTCGAGGCTCACGCCGGCATCCCCCGGCATCACAATCAACCCGCCCTGCGCTGCCGCTTTTGTGGCCACGTACACGTCGTAGGCACGGGATTCTTGATTGTCCTGCAAGGGCGCAAAGCCGCCATACATCAGTTTCAAGGCACCGACCGAGCCGGCCTCAAGCTTCAATGCGCCCCGTGTATTGATCAGCGCCCCGTTGAGGTCGGCCGCCGCACTGGTCAGCAGCCGTGCGGTTTGCGACGGGTTGAATCCGCCGCCGACCTGTACGTTCAAGTCACCGCCACCGGTCTGCACCAGGCTGCCATCACGCGTCACCCGTCCACTGCTGCCTACAGCCAGCACCAACCCCTGACTGCGTTCGGCCACCGCTCCCGGAGCGGTCTGCTGCTCGCTCAACAATCCGGCGTCACCCGCCACATTGACACTCAGATTGCCGCCACCCAGCGTGCCGATGCCGGTGAACCCGACCAACACCGGGGCGGTGGCCGCCGACGACGGTTGCAAGGCAAAAGTGCCGTAGTTGATCCACCAGGCCGTCGGGATCTGCGCGTCCGGGTTGGCCGTCACACCCGTCCCCTGACGCCACAACCAGCCGCCCACCCCGGACGACGTTTCGCCCACGGAAAACGTGGTATTCATCGCCTGGGCGTTTCGCCTGGAATCGCCTTGCAGGTCACCGCCCACTACCAACCGCACGTTCCCGCCCTGCTCGGGGTACCAGGCTTTGTGAGCAGCACCCACGGTCAAGGACTCATAAGCGCTGCCGTCCGGCCCCAGCACGGTGCCATCAGGCAAGCGCCCGCGAGCCTGCTGGTAAGGATCATTGGCACCCGGTGCCAGCGACGCCGACTGTGTGCCCGCGGTGTATACGCCATACAGCGATTGCATGCGCAAATCACCGGCGCTGAGCAGGTCGAGATCCCCGGTGCCGGTGCGCAACACACTGAACAGTTGGCCTTGCGGGGTGACAGTGGTGGTTGGCGGTCTTGGCGGCTCCGGGTCAACAACGGCGACACAGGAATCGGGGAAGATGTCGCACCAGAACAGCTCATCCGGCGAGACCGGCGTGCCTTCCGGGTATTGAAGGTAGTTGTCCGGCCCCCAGACAAACCCGGTGCCCGGCGTCACGCCCGGCGTCGTTACGCGCTTGGCCATGTAATGCCCGTCGGCCAGTTGCAGGTTGCCGTTCTCGGCGTGGGGACGCGTCAGGCGCGTATCGGCCGCCGTGGTGTCGGCACCCGCCACCAGCCGCATCGACCACGACTGCGAGCCGTCCGGGAGTAACGCCGCCAGCGCCCAGTTGCGCCCCTGAACCCCGTCGCTGCTCGGGCGCAATTCGATCAGGTCGACGCCCGTCGCCAGTTTGACGTCGGTGCCCACCGCAATCAGCGCACCCACGCCCAGGGACAATACGCCGCGCTGGGTCAACCCGACGGAGGGCAACGCCACGCCTTTGGGCCAGGTGGCATCCTGGACCGTCATCGGCACGGACAGCCGACTGCCGGCATCCAGTTGCGTGCCGACCGGCAGCATGATGCCTTGGCTCAGTATCGTTCCGGCGGCGAACAGCAGATGACCGCTGCCATCATGAATCGCCGCGTGCAGCAGTGTCCCGGCCGGCAGGTTCAATGCCGCATCGAGGCTCAACGTCGTCGGCAGTTCAGTGCCCGCCGGCAAACTCAGCGCCTTGAACGGCACCGCATAGTTCAAGACTTTGCCACCTGGATACAGCGTGTCTTCAGCCAACTCGACGCCGCTGCCCGGCACAATCAGGTCATCACCGAACGGCTGTTTTCCAGGTAGCAGCAACCAGCCATTGCCATCGGTGCGCTGAGTCGGATCGCCCGTCTCGGGCGGAGCGAAACCATCGGTGATGCTGCCGTAGATGTTCAGGTTGCCACCGGCACGCAGCACCAGATTGCCCGACTCGCCGGAGCCGTAAACCGACGTCTTTTGCGTGTGCGGGTTGAGGCTGGCGTAGCGATAGCTGGACAAGTCGAGATCGCCCTGCACCACCATGTCGCCGTCCGGGGTCTTGCTGACAATGTCCACGCCGGGGCGCAGGTGGAACGCATCGGCGTAGGTGGCGTTGTTCAGCCCGGCCAGTTTGCCGTGCAGCAATGTATCGTTGGTCAGCGCGGCGTTGATGAACGCCTGGCTGTCCGCGTGTTTGCCGTCCAGATAAGTCTTATCGATCACCTGATACGGCCGCCCGCTAGTGGCTGGCGTGGTGCCGTCGGGCGCATCGGTATAACGCGCGGTGCCGTTGAGGGCGATCGAACGTGCACCCTGAATGTTCAGGCTGCCGCTGGCATCGATGGCGATGTCGCCATACCTCGGGTCATCGGCCCGCAAGCGTGGTGCGTTGAGTTCCAGGGTGCCCCTAGGCTTGCCGTCGTTTTGCCCGGCCGCACTGCCGATAGCCGCCGCCGTGCCATGGCGCAGGTCGAAACGCGCACCACTGGCGAGGGTCAACTGGCCGTCGCCGGCGGTGAGTTCGATCACGGCCCGGTTCGGGCTGTCGATGATTTTGCCGTAGCTGTCGACCCGCAGTCGGGTCCCGTGGGTGTCGAGCAGTGCGCTGGCGCCAATGGTCAGGCCATGCTTGCCCGCCAGGCGAATACTGCCGACCCGCTCACCGCTGGCATCGACCGTGCCGACCACACTCAGGCTGCCGCCATCCACTGAAACGTTGATGTCGTTGGCCTTGAGTTCGTTGCCGATCACCAGGTCGCCCTGCTTGATCTGGAAGCTGCGCGAGCCAAACACCTGATCGCGGGTCAGACGCTGGTTCAGTGCAGCAAAGTCACCCAACCGTTGCCCACGCAGATCTACCGCACCGCCCGCGTACGGCACCAACGTGCCACCGGCGTTGTAAGCGCCGCTGGCCGCACCGAGGATATGACCTTGCAGGTCGATGTGCCCAGCACCGGCGTCCAGAGCGATGGCAGTCAACAGACCCGCGCGATTGTTGCGGGCACTGAGGTCGATAGTCGACCCGGCTGCCTGCCGGATGTTGCCGCTGCGGCTGTCGAGGATCAGGTCACCGCCCCAGCTGTACTTGCGCACATCGTTGAGGACTTGTTCACGCCCGGCCAGATCGATCAGCGCGCCGTCACCCAGCACCACGTCGCCACTGGCCGCCAGGGTCAACTTGCCGCTGGGCAACCGCACCGTGCTGCCCAGCAACAGGCTGCGACCTTCCAGCGCCAGTTCCGCGCCCAATGCCCCGTTGCTGCCCGGCGCCGCGACACGACCCGGCACGCCGGCCACGGTGATGGCGCCACCGGCCTTGATCCGGTTGATGGAGCCGGCTTCACCGGTCCACAGCGGCGTATTGACCAACAGGTCGCCGCCCGAATAGCCATAGCCGCTGCCACTGACGTATTCACCCCGCGACTGATAAACGTTCAGCGCACCTTTGTGGTTGGCGCTGATTCGCTGATTGGCGTTCAGGCTGACCTGGGCAAACCCCAGCGTCAGGCGTTGCAGGGTGTCGACGTTGTTCGGCTGGGTGCTCGGGCCATAGCCGAACTCCAGCACATCGGTCTGGATATCCAGCAGGCCGCTGCCGGTACCCGGCCCACCGCCGATGGGCGCACCGGCCGGGGTCGCGGCGCCATTCCAGACCAGCGTGCCGGTGCGGATGCTCGCCCGGTCCCCGGTGGCACCGTAACCGTAGATCGCCGGAGTGCCGAGCACCAGCCGTTGCAGGCTGGACTTTCCGGTCACCGGGTCAAGGGTACTGAGTTCGGCATTTTCATAGAAATTGACCGAGTCACGCACATTGAACACCAGATTTTCAAGCGCGGGGGCACCCTTGAGCGTGTCGCCGCGCAACAGCCGGTTCAGGACCTGTTGATTGAGCGTGAGCCCTTGAGGCAGGGCGTTTCGCCCGTGTGCGGCGACCAGTGATTGCTCGGAGCCGATGTTGATTGAGCCGACCGCCAGAGCCAGGTTGCGCGTGCCGAAACGTACTGATTCATCAAGGCTGAAGGTGTTGTCGGTGGCCGCTGTAATCGTCCCCCCGGAGTACAACTCGGTCGTGCCGCTGCACACCGGCAACGAGCACAGCCCGATGCGAATCGAACCCGGGCCCGAGGTCCCGTTTGTGGCCACGGAGGGCGGGAGCATGTCCAGCCAACCGTTGGAGACCGCCAACAGACTGTTGGCACCGGGGTCATACACATAGCCGCTTTGCGAATCGAAAGGAGCCTTGCCCTGCCCCAGGGTATTGATGCTCGCGCCCTGCTCGATGACGATCCCGCCTGCCTTGACGTTGGTCACCAGGAACACTTCCCCGGCCTTGAGGCTCGCGCCCTGACGCAGGGCGATGTTGCCGAGCGTGCCGGTGAAGGTCACCTGATTGCCGCCCTGGCCATACAACACGCCCGGCAGCACGCCGATCGACAGCCGAGGCGCCTTCAACCCGTTCAACGCGCTGTCATACAACGAAAGCCCGCTAAAGCCCGGCGTGACAGCCTGCCCGGCCGCCAGCACTTCGAGGTCGTAGCTCGTCGAGAAAATGCCCACGCTGCCGGCCAGCCCGTCCTTGGCCGGGGTGAAGTTCGCCAGCCCGTTGAAGCTCAAGGCACTGGCCGGGTCGCCCGTGCCGGTGAATTTCAGGCGCAGGGTTTTACCGTCGGCCTCGATCATCGGACGCGGCACGCCCTTGAGCGCGGCGTCGGCCTTGGCGAAAGCGGCATACCCGGTTTCGTTGTACTGCGAGTAACGGCGCAGCACCTGGGCCGAAGTCAGGATCACCTGACGCGACAGCGCATCCTCGATCCCGGTGTTGGCAATGGACAAGCCCGCCGAGGTCGCCCAGGAGCCGTTGCGCATCGCCAGGCTGCCAGTCAGTTTCCCGGCGCTGGCCAGCCCGTTGAGCTCAACCCGAAAGGCCCCCGGCAACAGCGCATAGGTCGATGGCAGCAAGGTGTAAGTGCCCGCCGGCAACCCCGGAACCCCGGCATCCAGGGTAATGCGCTGGCCAATCACCGGGTCGCGCACGCCACGCTCACCGGCGGGCGGCGCATAGGCCCGTTGCTCACCCGGAACAATCGCATACACCGGGTTGGTGCCCAGCCCCGGCAGTACAAAACGGCCGTCGGCGCCCACCTGTACCAGCGGATTAAAGCGCGCATCGGTGGAACCGCCACGCCCGGAAATGAACCCCGCACCGGCCAACTCGCCGCCACCGGACAAATCAAGCAGCGCCTGCGGCTGTACGTCGATGCTCTTGGCGGTCATCGAAAGCCCCCTCGAGAGCACGTTGACCGAGGCGCTGCCGCCAACCCCGAGCAATTCCACATCCTTGCCGTTGTAGCGGTACGACAGACCGTCGACAGTGCCGCCATAAGGCAGGTTCAGCCCCGCGCCACTGACCGACGTGACGCTGCCCGGCAACAGGCGCAAGGTCCGGGTGTTCCCGGCATCCACGCCCAGGCTCAGCATGCCCAACGGCGCACGCACCACCCCGCCTTGCAGCAGCGTCCCGGCATCCAGGCTCAGCGAACCGAACACCGAATACGGCTGCGCCGGGAGCACGTGGGTGCTGCGGCCGATGCGCAATGTCGAATCGGCGGTGGTCCGGACCAGCGCCTTGGCGCCCGTGGTCGGGTAGATCTGCGCCGCGAGCAGGCTCAAGTCGGCGTTGCTGTGCAACTGCGTACCGATGGCTTCAACGTTCAGCGGGGAACTGGCGAGCAAGCGCAGATCCCCACGGCTGTTCAACTGCGCCAACGCAAAACCACGCCGGTCGACCGTCAAGGACGGCCGCTGTTTCTGCTCCAGCGTGCCATGGGCGCCGAGGGTCAGCACATCGCGTAGGTCCAGCAGGTCTGCGTCGACCTGCAAGTGCGCAGCACTCTCCTGAACAGACAAGCCACCCTGCACGGTCGGCCGTAACGCGGATTCGAGTCCGCCCCTGGCGGTTGCCCCGGCCAGGCGCACATAAGGCGCGGCCAGCGACACCCGGCTGTTGCCCGCCGAGGTGTCGGCCAGCGCCAGGGAGCCGGCATAGAGCTGCAAACTTTGCCCCAGGTTCAGTGAAACATCGCCGTCGAAGGACAGAATGCCGTTACTCAGCAAGGTCAGGTTATCGAAGCCACCGGCAGCGACTTTGCCGACGTCCAGACGCGCCTTGCCATAAGTGAGCCCGGCGTCCGTCGAGACCATGTCCGGCCCCTGGCCGAGGACCAATTCACGCGGCAAACGCACCTTGTCGTCCACAGTGGCCGTCAGGTACTGCGGGGTTTCCAATGCCACCGACAGGCTGCCACCCGCCGCCCCTTTGCCACCGGCTGCGGCCATCAAGGTACCGTTGAGCACCAGGCCATTGTTGGAACTCACGGCAATGCTGCCGCCCGCACTGGCGATACGCGTCGGGCCCTGACCACGCACATCCAGCTCGGCCTGATTGCCGTTGGCCAGCAACCGCGCGCCCTGCTCCAGCACCACGAACAGGTCCGGCGCCGTGGCCGTGCCATTGCTGTGATCGACGCTGCCGCCGACCACGATGCTGCCGCCGTCAGCCACTTGGCCGTAGCGTCGGCCCTGGGCGTCAACCGCCGTGACCGCACGGGCCGACACATCCAGCAAGGCATGCTCGCCCAAACGGATCGAACGCTGATGCGGCGCTTCATCGACCGCTTGCCCCAGACGCACGCCCACGGGCTGGATCTCGCTCAGGACAATTCGGCCGCCCCAGGCATCAAGCTGCCCGTCAACCGTCAGTTGGCCGATGCTGCCGATACTCAGGGAGCGCCCCGGATCGACACTGATCCGCGCCCCTTTGCCGATCACCGCCGCAACGCTCTGGCGTTCAGCCGCGCTCGACAGTTCGGTCCCGGCGCGCAGGCTCAGGTCCGCGCCTTTGCGCGGGCTCAGCAGCCCCTTGACCGGATCCTCCGAATAGAGCGGCGGCGTCCACACCTGCAACACCGACTGTGGATCAACGCCGCTGACGCTGCTCTGAGCGTTGTCGGCGAAACGATAGACCGGCAGCGTCACGTCCACCTGAGTGCCGTCCGCAACGATCAGACCTTCGTTGCCGGTGATGTCATAGGCTGAAAAACCCTTGGCAAAAAAATCGCCGCCCAACACCACCCGGCCGGGTTCAGCCACCTGCGGATGATCGCTGATCAGCACCTTCCCGGCCTGCACGTTCAGGGTGCCCCCACCGTCGACACCGTAGCCACGGATTTCGCCGTCGATCACCAACGCACCGGCAGCCCCGGTTCTGTTGGCATTCGCCGCCAGCGTCAGGTCACCACCCTTCCCACCTCTTTGCTTGCCGTCCGCCAGCAGCGCCGCACCCGACGACACGTCCACACGGCTGCCGGCCGCCAGCGTTGCATCGCCGCTGCTGCGCAGGGAAATGCTGCCGCCATTGAGGAACGCCAGGCCTGCGCTGTCGTTCGGGTTGTGCTGCAAGTTGCTCCACACGCCACGAGTATCAAGGGTGACACCCTGGCCCACGCTGACCATGGCACGCTTGCCCGGCGCGGCCTCAAGCGTGGTGTCCTCAGCCCGCAAGTTGCCGCTCATCTGGTTCAGCACGTTGCCGAGTTGCAGGCTGCCGCCGCGTGCGGTCAGGTTGGCCGCGACCTCGATGTGCGGCCCGAACAGCGTGATGTTGCCCGCCGGGGCGACGTGCAGATCGCCGTCGACTTTAATGCTGTCGCTCGCCGCAATTTTGATCGCGCCGAGGTTGAAGCCATTGAGCCGGTCACTGTTGAGGTACAACGCCCCCTGACGGTCTTCGGTCACGGCGTCGCTCAGGTTCAGACCGGCCGCAAGGTCGCGCACGTCGTGGCCGAGCACCACATGCTTCAGCGTATTGGCGGTGGCCCCCAGGCTGTACTGCAAGGTGCCGCTGCTTTTGACGAAGTACGGCACGTAGCTGCCGACCACCAACTGCCCGGCGCGGGCCACGGCGTTCTGCGACTGGTTATAGCCATCCAGGCCCACTTGCGCACGCTGCACCTGACGGTCGCCCTGGAACGTATCGCCGACAATCTGCCCCTCCAGCACGGCGTTGCGAGTGCCGATCACCAGGCTGCCCGCATCGCGGCCGACGCTGTAGCCACTCTCGAAACGTTCACGCGGAGCAATCAGCGGGTTGTAGTAGAACGCCGTCTGCCCCCAACGCTGGCTGTGATCTTCATAGCCCTGGTAGAGGCCGGTGTAGAGGATGTCGCCCGGTGCGCGGGACAACTCATACAAACGACCATCGTTACCCTTGAGCCAGCTCTGTTTCACCGTGCCCGCCTGCACGTCGAGGGTGCCGCCGGAAACGTTGATCTGCGAGCCCTGCCGGGTCACCACATCGTTGCCGGAAAAATTCACGCTGCCGCCCTGGGCCATCCACTCGCCGATGCTGTGGTTGCGCGTGCCCAGGTAACCGCTGACCTCCAGCAAACCGCCCGCGGTGTACCAACGGTCGGTGGCGTAGCCGTTGGTGCCGGCAGGGACGAACACCAGCTCACGGGTATCGACCCACACGTCCTTGCTGTTCAGCCCGCCTTTCTCACGGTTGCCCGAGGCGTCGCGCTGCTCATTGCCCTGGATGTTGACCTTGACGCTGTTGGACTCCATCGCGACCTTCACGCCGACTGCACCGGACACGTCGATCACCGCACCGTCGCGCACCAGACTGCGCTGACCGGCGCGCACGCCAACCTGACCACCAGTGGCCAGGGTCATCGAGCCGCTCTGGAAGTCCACCGTGCCGGCACTGTTGATCGCAATCAGCGACTGGTCGCGGCGGTAGCTGTCGCCCAGCGACACATCCCCGACACCGGGCGCCACAGGCGCCATCAGGCCGGTACGCTGGCTGTCCAGCGCTCCACTGCTGTCGAGCAGAATCGCGCTGGTGCTGCCTTCGCCCAGCGTCACACTTGCGCTGGCGTTCAGGTGCACGGTGCCGCGAATGTCCACCGTGGTGCTCGCCAGGGCGACGCCGTTTTGCAGCACGTCATGCCCGGTCAGGCTGATATCACCGAGGGCGGCTTGCAACAAGCCGCTGTTGCTGACCGTACCGGTGCCCGTGGCCGTGACTTCGTTGCCACGGGTGGTCGAGTTGGCATTGCCCTCGGTGCCGTAACCTTTCTTGATCACGAAACTGTCGCCTGCCGCCAGCGCCGCCTGACCCTTGGCGGTGCTGATGGTCCCGGCGTTGCTGACTTCGCTGCCGAGCAGCAACACATAACCACCGCCCGCCGTGGAAGAGGCCGGGGCGTGGGTTTCGATCTTCGCGCCCCGCTCCACCACCACCTTGCCGCCAGCCTGGGTGAAGGTCGGGGCGCCGCCGGGGCTGTAGAGGCCGTTGCTCTTGAACTGGTTGTCATCGAAGGCCGTGGCGGCGGCCACCAGGTTGCGCACGTTGACCTGGCTGCTGCCACTGAACACGATGCCGTTCTGGTTGATGATCAGCACCGTGCCGTTGGCCTTGATCGCACCCTGGATCTGGCTCGGCGCGGTCGAATTGTTGACCCGGTTAAGGGCTGCCCAATCGGCGTTTTGCTGGAACTCGACCGTGGTATTACGCCCGATGTTAAAGGTGTCCCAGTTGAGGATGGCCTTATCGGCGGTCTGCTTGATCGACACCAGGGTCTTGCCGTTGGCGTCGGTCTGCACCGGCCCCTGGGCATTGACAAACGCCGGTTTGCCGTCGGCACCAATCACCAGGTTCAAGCCATTGCCGCCCAGGCCGTTGTGCACGGTTTCAGGCCCCACCATCGCGGCCGCACGCCCTGCCGCCTGCGCCGCTTGCTGCGCGGCAATCGCCGCCACGGTGTTGTTGAGGTGGGTCAGCGAGCGCTGTAACTGCTGATTGGCCCGTTGCTGTTGGGCCAGCGGTGGCGCAGCCCCTGGCACCTGCACATCGGGGCGTGTGGCAGCGCTCGTCTGCGCCGCGCCTTTGGCGGCAAACCAGCTTGCGCCGAACGCAGCGGGCTGCGCCGCCTGAGCGGAGCCCGCCAGCAGCATCAAGGCAATGGTCCGAGCCAACGGCTTGAGATACAGCGAACCCGGTTCAACAGGCAAAGGGACGCAGCCGTGTGCAGTGTCACGAGCCATCGGTTTTGATTTGGTTTTATGCAGACGCATCACTGCTGATCCTTTTCCCATTGCACAGAGTTGACCCACGCAGCCGCCCTCAGGTGGACGCTGCTGATACGTGATAGGCAGTTGAAAGCGCTCGGGACCGAACTGTTGTCATACAAAGTTCATCTGGCCGAATGCCGGATTGAAAACGGCGGCATGCGGGGTGTTCGCGCACAACCGAAAACACCGATAGCGCCGTACTGGCCGCTACCGGTGTAGGTGTCACTGCGCCACATCCTGTGGCTTCAAACACTTGCCTTATGGACGACCTTTACCGTTGCAAACGCTGAGGTTGGCAATGTCCAGGCCGTCGCCGTAGGCGTTGTCCAGGAAGACTTTCTTGATTTCACCCGCCAGGCCGGTTGGCACAGCTGCGGTGCCTGGCAGTACCGAGAAGGCGTGCGCTTTCACGGTCGAGTCCTTGGTGCCGGTGTACAGGCTGGTCAGGAAGTTGCGAACCGCCGTGGCATCAGCCGCGGTGGTGTAGCACTGGCCGACCAGGAAGTTGGTGTAACCCACGATCGGGTACTGGTTGGCACCGACCGGTACAGCGGTGTCGTTCGCGGCGCTGCCGAAAGTCGGCACCCACTTGAGCGGGTTGGCGCGATCAGCGGCAGCCGGCACGGTGGCACTACCGAGTGCGGCGGTGGTGTTGGCCAGGGTTGGCAACGGAGCGGCACCGGCCGCGACAGCCAACTTGCTCACGCGAGCAACCGAGGTATTGCTGATCGGTGCAGGAATGTAGTCAGGGCTGACATAACCGATGGCACCGTCGGTGAGGTTAAGAGGATTGACCACGTCGCCGCTGCCGGCCACGGCTTGCCAGTTGGCAGGCTCGGCACCGATGTTGGCGGTTGTGAACGTGCTGCTGACACCGAACTTGGTGGAGCAAGAGTCATTGAGGAAGCGCGAGAACAGCTCGGTGGTGCCGCTGCTGCCGGAACGGTAGATGACTTTGATCGGCGTGGTGTCGGTAGTGCCCAGAATCGGGCCCCAGGTGGTCACGGTGCCGGAGAAGATGTCGCACAGTTGCGCACCGCTCAGTTGCAGGTTGGTGACGCCGGATTTTTTGTACGGAATGGTGACCGACGTACCGACCGCCGGGATCTGGATCAACTTGCCGAAGGTGGCCGCGTTGGCGATGTTGTAGTTAGCCAGTTCGGTTGCGCTGAGTACCGAGTCGCTACCGGCGAAATCCACTGGGGTGCCGACAGGCTGGTTGATCGAAGCCGCTGCGTTGGTCAGGAAAGCGGTCTTGCCGCCGCCGCTGCCTACGCCGGTGTAGCTGAAGTCAGTCGGCAGCAGACGTGGCAGTGGCGATGCACCGTTGTAGAGTTTTTCCGGCAGCGTTGCACCGCCACCCACAACAGCAGCCATGGATTGGGCAGAGGCCAGTGCGGCAACAGCCAACGAGGCTGCGATCATAGTGCGCTTAAACATGAAGAAGCTCCTTTCGTCGTGTTCGTACGTTGGGTTCAATACTCGTGCGTGACGCCATGGCGCTCGATCCATCGCCTTGATCCAGACGGGTTGTTGGGTGAGGCCATGGGGTAGAAGTTCGCAGTTTCCGGTGACAGATAAAGGAAAAAACCTCGGGAGCCGAAGGCTGATTTCGGGGGGTGAATCTCGGGTGTTCGAGGCGCTTGAGAGAAACATTTGGCGTGGGGTTTTCGGTGCGGGCTTCCTGAGCGGGCTGGAGCGCCCGACGAGTCGTTGATGCGCGGCGACACATGACAGAACGACGAACCCGAGGATGGCGAGGTTTGGACTCGGGTGATGTTCAGATCAAAAAAAAGATTCGGCAGGAGAGTGATCACCCCTTAACCCCTGGAGCCGGGTCGGGCGGCTTTTATTGCACCAGTTGATTGATCTCGATGATCGGCAGCAGCACGGCCATTACAATCACCAACACCACCGCGCCCATGACCACGATCATCAACGGTTCAAGCAGTGCCGTCATGCCCATGGCCCGGCGCTCGATGTCACGGGACAAGGTTTGCGCGGCGCGCTCGAGCATCGGCGGCAGGCAGCCGGTTTTCTCGCCACTGGCGATCAGGTGGATCAACACCGGTGGAAAGACCTTCTCCACCCGCAGCGCCGCCGCCAGGTTGACCCCTTCGCGAACCCGCGCTGTGGCGTCGTTGACACTCAGGCTCAGCCGGTCGTTGGACAGGGTTTGCCGCGCGGCTTCCAGTGCCCGCAACAACGGCACCCCGGCGCCACCGAGAATCGCCAGGGTCGAGGCGAAACGCGCCGTGTTGAGGCCCAGCACAAAACGCCCGATCAGCGGCAGGCGCAAAATCCGGCTGTGCCAGTTGAGCCGCGCCAGCGGGTTGCGCAAATACAGGCGCCAGCCCCAGAAACCGCCGGCCATAACCGCAAAACACAACCCGCCCCAGGTCCGAATGAAATCGCTGGCGTTGAGCATGGCCAGGGTCAGCCCCGGCAGGTCCTGGCGCGCCTGGGAAAACGCGCTGACCACTTGAGGCACCACGTAACTGAGCAGAAAGATCACGATGGCAATCGACACCAACCCCACCACGCCCGGATAAATGAACGCGGTGAGGATCTTGCCCCGCAGGTTGTTGCGTTCCTCGATGTAATCGGCCAGGCGCTCCATGACCTGAGCCAGGTCGCCCGACTCCTCCCCTGCGGCAATCAACGCCCGGTAGATTTCCGGAAAGTCCCTGGGCCGCGCCGCCAGCGCTTCGGCCAGGCGCATGCCACCACGCACATCGGCGCGAACGGCGCTGAGGGTCTGGGCGATGTGCTTGCGCTCGGCCTGTTCCACCGTGGCGCTGAGCGCCGCTTCCAGCGGCAGGCTAGCACCCAGCAGGCTCGCCAGTTGCCGGGTCGCCCAGGCCAGGTCGTTGTCGGAGAGTTTCGGACTGAACAGCCCGGAGCCGTTGCCGGACGATACATTGCTTTCCAGTTGCACCAGCAACGCCGTCAGACCGCGACTGCGCAGCATGCCAAACGCGGCACGCTGGCTGTCGGCTTCCAGGTGCCCGGATTCGATCTTGCCGAGGGCGTCGGCGGCTTCGTAGCGATAGCGATTCATCAGGCGTCCCGTGTCACACGCAGAATTTCTTCAGGGGCGGTGGTGCCGCTGCGCACCCAGCGTTCGCCGTCTTCGCGCATGCTCAACATTCCTGCTTCACGTGCCGCAGCCCGCAATGCCTGCTCACCCGCACCTTCATGAATCAAGGTGCGAATGTCGTCATCGATACAAAACAGCTCGTGAATGCCGGTACGGCCGCTGTAGCCGGTGTGATTGCAAGCCGCACACCCGACCGGCCGCCAGGTTCCGGGGGCCGCGGGGTCCGGTTGCTTGCACTGTGCACAGAGCCGCCGCACCAGCCGCTGCGCCAGCACGCCGAGCATTGAGGAGGCGAGCAAAAATGGCTCGACGCCCATGTCGATCAAGCGGTTGACCGCCGACACCGCATCGTTGGTGTGCAGGGTCGCCAGTACCAGATGCCCGGTGAGCGAGGCTTGCACGGCGATTTGTGCGGTTTCCAGGTCACGGATCTCACCGATCATGATGATGTCCGGGTCCTGCCGCAGAATCGCCCGCAGCGCCAGGGCGAAGGTCATGTCGATCTTGGCGTTGACCTGAATCTGGCTGATCCCCGGCAAATCGTATTCCACCGGGTCTTCAACGGTAAGGATGTTGCTGGTGCTGGCGTCCAGCCGTGCCAGCGCCGCGTAGAGGCTGGTGGTTTTGCCGCTGCCCGTGGGGCCGGTGACCAACACAATGCCGTGGGGCTGACGGATCAAGGTATCGAGTTTGGCCAGCACCTGCGGCTCCATCCCCAAGGTTTCCAGTTGCAAGCGCCCGGCCTGTTTGTCGAGCAAGCGCATCACCACGCGTTCGCCGTGGCCGGTGGGCACCGTCGACACCCGAATGTCGATGGGCCGCCCCGCCACGCGCAGGGCAATGCGGCCGTCCTGGGGCAGGCGTTTTTCAGCAATGTCGAGTTGGGCCATGATCTTGATCCGCGACACGAGTGCCGCGTGCAATGCCTTGCGCGGCGACACCACGTCCCGCAGGGTGCCGTCGACGCGGTAGCGCACCACCGAATGGCTTTCATAGGGTTCGATATGAATGTCGCTGGCCTCGTCCCGCGCTGCCTGGGTCAGCAAGGCGTTGATCATGCGGATCACCGGCGCGCCGTCCTGGGTGTCCAGCAGGTCGGTGATTTCCGGGATGTCCTGCATCAGTCGATCAAGGTCGACCTCGCTTTCCGCCGCGCCGACCACCGCCGCCGCGCTGCCAGTGTCGGCGTAGGCGCTGTTGAGCAACCCGTCGAGTTCTTCTTCGCGTACCTGTTCCAACCGCGCCGGGCCAAACTGACGGCGCACTTCACTGATCGACCAGCCTGGTGTCGAAGGGCAAATACTCAGCACTGCGCCCTCTTCCCCCTGACGCAGGACGATCCGTTGTGCCTTGGCCCAGGCGTAAGGCAAGGCACTCATGCCGAAAGCCCCATCATCTGCGGACTCATAGCTGAGGCCCCGGACCGGCCGGGACCGGGACCGCCCGAATCGTTGCCCGCGGCTGCTGATTCGACACTGGCATCGCCCCTGGCACGCCTTTGTTCGCGGCCGGCAGTTGCGGCGCCTGCATGTCCGGCATTGCCCAACTGCGTTCCGGTTGCAGGCCGCCCTGGGCACGGCGCATGAAATCGTAGCGGTTCAGGGTCACGCTACGCCCCGCCGCGCTGTCGCGGATGATGTACGGGCGCAGAAACACCATCAGGTTGGTTTTGGTGATCGAGCGTTTCTCGTTGCGAAACAGCGCGCCGATGCCCGGAATGGTCGACAGCCACGGCACCGCCTCGTTGCTCTGGTTGTAACCGTCTTGCAGCAGGCCGCCGAGCACCATGATCTGCCCGTCGTCGAGCAGGATGCTGGTGTCGATCGCGCGCTTGTTGGTGACTGTGCCGCCCGTCAACGAGGCGCGGCCATCGACGCTGCTGACTTCCTGATAGATGTCGAGCTTGACCGTACCGCCCTCGGAAATCTGCGGCCGCACATTGAGTTTCAACCCTACCTCTTCACGCTGGACCGTCTGGAACGGGTTGTTGCTGTTGCCGCCGCCCCCGGTCACATAGCTGCCGGTGACAAACGGAATGGTCTGGCCGACGAAGATGCTCGCGGCTTCGTTGTCCAGGGTCAGCAGGTTCGGCGTCGACAGCACGTTGGTGCCGCCCTTGCTCTTCAAGGCATGGGCCAGCACTTTGAGGTCCAGCACTTTGCCGATACCGGGAATGTCCACGGTGCCATTGACCAGCCCCAGGCTCAGGCCGCCAGGCAATACGTCGATGCTGGTCTTGCCACCCGGTCTGATGCCCGTGCCGCCAAGGTTCGCCCCGCCGATCACGCCGTTGCCTCCCAGGTTACCGGTCTGCCACTGCACGCCGAATTCGCTGGCATCGTCTTCGCCGACTTCAACGATCAGGCTTTCGATCACCACTTGGGCGCGGCGCTGGTCGAGCATGTCGATCACTTCGCGCAGGTTGCGGTACAGCGGGTCTGGCGCGGAAATCAGCAAGGTGTTGGTGGTGGCGTCGGCCTGAATCGTTACCCCGCCTGCACTGAACGCGACGTTCTGATCATTCTGCTGACCGCCACCGGATTGGCCAGCGGACGAACCCGCGCCCTGACCATAACCGCTGCTGCCCGTGCTGTTACTGCTGCTCGTGGTGTTGGTACTGCCCGACTGACTCGACCCTTGGCCGCTCTGACTGCTGGTGCTCATGCCACTCAACATTGCCCGCGCACCGTCGCTGGTGCCGCTGTCGCTTTCCCCCGTGAGCAAGCCGCGCAGCGACTGCGCGAGCTTGCCGGCCTGGGCGTTACGCAGGTACACCACGTGCAGGTTGCTCGGGTTGTTCTGGGCGTTGTCGAGTTTGTAGATCAGGTTGCGTGCCAACTCCGTGCGCTCCGGGCTGCCGGCGCGAATGATGATCGAGTTGGAACGCGGATCGCCCACCACACTGATTTTCTGGGTCTGGTCGGTGCCCTGGTTTTCCAGCAACTCGGCAACCATCCCGGCAATGTCCACGGCAATCCCGTTTTGCACCGCCACCACATCGGTATCAATGGCGCTCGGGGTGTCGATGCCGTCGATGATCTGCGCCACCCGTTGCAGGTTTTCCGCGTAATCGGTGACGACAATGGTGTTGTTGCCCGGATAGGCGTTGATCGGGTTGTTCGGTGAAACGATGGGGCGCAGCACCGGAATCAGGTTCACGGCGTTTTCATATTGCAGGCGGAACGTGCGGGTGAGCATGCCGTTGCCGGCCGGTTTGTCGGCGCTGTAGATCGGCCCACCCAGCAACTTGGCGTCTGCCTCCGGCACAACCTGCGCCACCCCGCCCACGTCCACCACGCTGAAACCCTGCATACGCAGCGCCGCCAGCAGCATGTCGTAGGCCTGATGGGCCGGCACCTGACCTTCGGACACCAGGGTCAGGTTGCCTTTGACCCGTGGGTCGACCAGAAACTGCTGGCCGGTGGAACGGGACAAAGCGCGCACCACGGCTTGAATGTCGGCGTCGACAAAATTCAGTTGCACCGGTTGATCACCCAACGGATTACGGGCCGGTGTGCTGTTGCGTGACGCAACTGCGTTGCGTCCGGGCGTGGTGATCGGGTGTTGCACACGGGGCTTGTGTTCGAGCTGAGCCTGGGTGCGTTGCCGATCCGCCGCCGACTCGCTGCTGCGTTGGGTGTTGGCCAACGGCACGCCCAGCTCGCTGTCCACCAGCAACGGCGGCGGGTTCGACGCCGGGCCATTGCTGCACGCTCCCAGCGCCAGCAGCAATAACGGTGCGGCCTTGCGGCACCAGCGCGGGTGTTTGGAAACGGACTCCTTCATGAAGCTTCCTTAGCGCCAGGCGCCTGATCCATGCGAACGGTTCCCGACAGAGAGCCTGCCGTGTCATCGAGTTCGGCCGCGCCCGTGCGTTGCAAACGGGCCTCGACCACTTCCAGCGAAAATTGCCGGGGGTTGCCCAACAGCCAACCCACCACCGCATCGGCCGGGGCAGCCTCGAAACTGAGGCGCCAGACGTTGGGCTGTGACGCGTCAGGCGGTTGCAATTGGTAATGCCCATCCAGACCACTGACGTGCAGGCTCTGGCGCAGGCTCTGCTCAAGGCTTTGACCGGTTACCGGCGACGCGACATCGCGCAGCAGCACATCCAGCGCCTGGGCCTGGGAACGCAGCCTGGGCGTTTCGGCCTGCCAATAATCGAGGGTCTTGAGCGGCGGCTGAATCAACAGCAACCAGACCAGAAGCCCGCCCAGCAACGTTGCGCACCCAAGCAGCAGGCGCTGGTCACGCGGGGTCTGGCTTTTCCAGAGCTGTTGGCCCTGACGCCACAACTGCTGACCTCGTGTGCGGTAAACCGCCCATGACGGCTTATTCATCGTCCGCTCCATTGTCATTTCCGGTGTCGGTCGCCGTGCTGCCGGACGGCACACGCAGGGTCCAGCCATCGGCGTTGGCCGTGGCTTCAAAACCGGCCTGGGCCAGGTTCGCCTGCCAACCGTTGTCCGCTGCCACTTTGCGGCTGTCGGGCAACAGGCTCAGTTGCAGTTCAGCATTTTCGAACACCAGCCGCTGCACACTCGCGACCATGAACGGCATGGCGATGCCTGCCTGTTGCATCAGGTTGCTGAAACGTTGCGACGGGTCAGCGGTGCCGCCCGCCTGGCGGGCCGTCAGTTGTTGGCGAGCCTGCTGCAAGGGATTGAGAATGACCGGCAGTTCCGGAAACGCTTGCTTCACTCGCTGGCTCATCTGTGTTTTGAGTTGCTGCCCCTCATGGGCGGCGCGGGCGGCGTAGAGGTTCAGGCCCAGCGTCCACACGGCCAGCGCCACAGCGCACAAGGCAGCCGCCCGCCGCCAGCCGGGTTGGGCGCCCGTGCGGTTCTGTACCCCGGTATGCAAGCCCCAGCCGGGGGGCGGCCCTGTCCAGCGCTGGCTGCCCGGCAGTGCGGCGTGCAATGTGTGCGGCGCACCGTCACCGATCCACTGCACCGCCGAGCCGCTCATCAACAGCAAGTCATCGCGCGCCTGATCGACAATCGGGTGCACCGCCGCGTGCTGCATGCCGTATCGCACAAGCAAATGTTCAGCCTGCACACACGCCACCGGCATGGCGTGTACCGGTAAGGCATACACCGCGGGGTATAAGCCGCGCAGCTTCAACCCGGCCGCCCGCAGGTGTTGCCCCAGGCTCAGCAAGGACTCACGGGGCAACCAGCCGATTTGTACCTTGCCGTCCTCATCGCGCGGGCCATGGGTGACAAACATCCGCCCGCTAGCCCCCAGGATCAGCGCCTCGGCCGCGCACTGCACCGCCGCGCTGATTTTCGCCGGCGGCAACGGCGGCAATTCGATACTCGCCAACAGGCTGTCCCGTGGGTGCAAGTAACACTCGACGGCGACCGGTTTGGCGGTCTTGCCGAGTTGCGCCAGGGTGCTTTGACCTTCTCGACTGACCTGGCCCTGACGATCCAACCAGGCATAGTCCACCCGGCTGTCGGGAGTCAGCTCGCCAAGTGCCGGTAACGCCACGCGCAAGCGAGTCATACGCCCACCCGCGCCCAGATCACCTCGGGCAACCGGTCCTGGCTGCGGTGCAACAGGGCGCTGAGGCTGACCCGGCGTTGATCGCTGCGCGACAGACCGCTCAAATGAAACCAGTCGCTTGTGATGCCCACCTTGATGCTGTCCAGGTTCAATTCCGGCAGGCGCAGGCGGTTGACGAAATCACCACGATTGATAAACCACTGCCCGCCATCACGTTCGCTCGCCAGCGCCTGAGCCCGTTGCATCGAAAGACCGGGCACATACGCCGCCAGCACCAGCGCGCTGGCCGTGTTGCCGTTGAGCCAGGTGTTGGCCGGAAGAATGGTCACGTAGGGCGCCATTTTCGCCAGCAGTTCGTCACTCATGCCCTCGACGCTGCGCAAGTCGTCCAGGCTGCGCAACATCGGCTGTGTGGGCGGCAGGGGTTTACGCGCGGCCGAGGGCGAGGTGCTGCGACCACTGTCGAAACCGACCTTGAGCGGTGTCCGGTCCGCCAGTTCCGGGTTCAATAACCGTGGGTAGGCGCTGATGACCCGCTGGCTGATGCGTTGGCCCAGGCTGTGGCTGACGCCGATCAGTTCACACAGGCGTTCAAAAATACGCTGCTGTTCATGATCGACGCGCTCGTTGGCCACCAGGTTACGCAGGTTGAATTTGCCCTGTTCATCCATCAGCCGTCCTTCAAAAGCTCCCCCGCGCTGATTCAGGCGCTGCGCCACGATCGGTTGCGCCCACGGCTGGTCGAGCCGCGTCAAGGGGTCTCGCTGGCGAGCGTCCCACAGCAACTGTCGGCTGATCTCGACCCCACCCTGCAACAGCCAGGCGCCCTGCACCCGCAACTGTTCGGCTTCAAGGCTGCGGGTGAACACGGTCTGGCGCGTGAGCATGCCGCCAGCAATCACCGCGACCACCGCCGCGATCAACAGTGCGCTGATGATTGCCATGCCCCGTTGTTGCGTCGAACCCGGCGCATCGCCGTGTATGGCCACCCTCAGAGCTGCCAGGAGCCGATGTCGGCACTCACGCCGTCGCCGTCGGGTTTACCGTCGGCGCCCAGGGAAAATACGTCGACTTCGCCATTGGCACCGGGGTTGAGGTAGTTGTAAGGACGGCCCCAAGGGTCATTGGGCAAGCGGTCGAGGTACGAACGCCAGTTGCTGTTCTTGGCGTCTGCCGGGCGCTCCACCAGCACTTTCAAACCCTGGGTCATGTTCGGGTAAGTGCCGTGGTCCAGACGGTAAAGCTTCAACGCCTGCATCAGGCCGCCGATGTCCTGTTTCGCCGCTGTGGCCCGCGCCTGATCAGGCCGGTCGAGTACTTTGGGCACCACCATCGCCGCCAGAATCCCGAGGATGACCACCACCACCATGATCTCGATCAGGGTGAAACCTTGTTGTCCACGAGGCCCACGGCGTGGGGTTCTGTTGCGCGCGATATCCATCTCGACATTCCTTGGCTTGATTGAATCGACGCGCAGTGTTGCAAGAAGATATGTCAGTGGTATTGAAAATCCTCGGGAGGATTGGTCGCCATTCGGTCAAGCAGGGCAGGTAGTCTCAAGCGCTCTATTACAGTCCCGAGCACCTGATGTCAGCCCCCCGAAGAGAAGCAGGTTTCACCCTGATCGAAGTGCTGGTGGCGCTGGCGATCATCGCCGTGGCCATGTCCGCCGCGGTGCGCGTGGCAGGTTTGATGACGCAGAGCAACGGCCTGCTGCGGGACAAGTCGCTGGCGCTGCTGGCCGCTCAAAGCCGTATGGCGGAGCTGCGTCTGGAAGGTCGCTTTGCCCTGGGCATGAAAGCCTTCGAGTGCGATCAGGGCCGCTTGCTGTTGCGCTGCGAGCAAACCATCAGCCCGGCTGAAAACGGCGCGCTGCTGAAGGTCAATGTCCGGGTGCTCGACCGCAGCCACGAGGCCCCGCCACTGGCGCAACTGGACACCTTGCTCAGCCGCCCGGCCCCGAAGAAAAGTCCATGAGCCGCTTTATGGGCGGGTCAACATGGGAAGAAACGGCGAGTCCGGCAGCTTGCTGACCGTCAGCCGGGTCTTCTCGCTGCCGCGTTCGATCACCACTGCATCGCCTTCGATCGCCAGCAGTCGAACACCCTGGCTCAGCGCCTCACCGACCAGAAAGCTACGCGGCGGGCCGTCATTCAGGCTGAGGATCGCCACCGCCCCGCGCGCGCCGGCCATCACGCCACTGACCTTGATGTCGACCTGCGCCGGACGGTTGGAAAACCATTGCAATGCCGGATTTTCCGAACGCACCGCGACCCTTTCAGGCGTTGCGTCCGCCGTGCCGGGTTCGGCGGACGTCAACAACAACGACGACCAGGTCATCACGCCGGCCAGTGTGGCCAGCAACGCCAACGCCTGGACGATTTTCGGGGCAGACAGGTGTTCGGGCAGTTGCATGGGCTGGATCTCCTTTTCCGGGGTGGCCGCACGATCACGACTTCACGTCACCCTACTCTTCAATTCTCACGTTTTTATTTCACACACCCATCATCTTCGCCGTGCATGCTGAAAATGACGCAAAGGAGCGCGCAACCATGGACAGCCACACGCAACACGGCTTCACCCTGATCGAGTTGATGGTGGTGCTGGTGATCATCGGCATTGCCAGTGCGGCGATCAGCCTGAGCATCAAACCCGACCCGCTGAACCTGCTGCGCAAGGACGCCGACCGGCTCGCCCAATTGCTGCAAGTAGCCCAGGCCGAAGCGCGAGCCGACGGCCGGCCCATCAACTGGAAGGCCGATGCCAAGGGCTTTCGCTTCAGCCGCCAGAACGATGACGGTCAGGGCGTCGAGCACTTCAAGAACGACCCGCAACTGCGGCCACGTGCCTGGCAGAGCCCGACGATGGAGGTGCACATCGACCCCAAACAGCCGCTGGTGCTGAACGCGGAGTGGATCAACCCGCCCCTGGAGATTCGCCTCTCGGACGGCCAGCACCGCCTGAGCGTCCAGCGCAGCGCGGCCGGTCAGGTGAGTGTCCAATGAACGCCCGGCAAGCAGGTTTCACCCTGATCGAAGTGATGGTGGCGATCATGCTGATGGCAATTGTCAGCCTGATCGCCTGGCGCGGCCTGGACAGCGTGACCCGCGCCGACACTCATTTGCAGGCCAGCAGCGAGCAGACCGAAGAACTGCTGCGCACCTTGAATCAGCTGGAGCGCGATGTCGCGTTGCGCGCCGGTATCGAACTGGTCGAGCCACGCCGCCCCGGCACCGAAGAGGAGCCATCCGAGGCGCCACCGGCCGTGACCGTGCGCAGCACCGAAGGCAAAGGCTTTCGTCTGGACCTGATCCGCACCTCCGCGCAACCGGAAGGTGGTTTGCAACGCGTGCGCTGGTGGCTCAAGGGCGACACGCTGTACCGCGCCGCCGCCGAGGCCCGCAGCCACTACCCGCTGCCGGCACCCGCCCAGGGAGTCGCCGTGCTGGGCCAGGTGACGTCGCTTGAATTACGAGTATGGGATGTCGAAAAAGGCTGGCGGCGCTTGAGTGGCAATCGCAAGGAAAACCCGCCAGGGATCGAAATCAGCCTGACACGCCAGACACCTCAAGGTGTCGAGCATTATCGACAAGTGTTGGGACCGTTGGAGTGAGCCGGCCAGGGGGTGCCCTAACTCAGCACCACCACCCCGCCCGGCAACTCGGTGCATTTGACGCCATAGGCGTCACGAATCAACAGCGCCACACCTGCCAGTTGATCAAGCCGAAAACGCGCCTGAACCTTGCGCTGGCCCAACTCCTTGTTGAGCAGCAACAACATCCCCGGCCGGTAGCGATTGATCTCTTCGATCACCGTGGCCAGCGTCGCGTCGTTGAACACCAACACCTGTTGGCGCCACGCCGTCACCGCTGAGGTATCGACCGCTTGCGGCGCACCGATGCCATTGGCGTCATACGTCAACTGCTTGCCGCTTTCCAGAACAACACTGCGCCCCTGCACATCCACCGTCAGCGAACCTTCGATGCACGTCACGCAGACACTCTGGTCGGTATTGCGCAGGTTGAAGCGCGCGTGTGCGGCGCTCAACCAGCCCCCGGCAGCCTCAACCCTGAGCGGCGTTTGACTGCGCGCCCGCACCTCGACCTCGCCACTGACCAGCTCCAGCCCTTCACCGCCACCGGCCAACGCACGGCGGCTGATGCGGGTCTGGGTGTTGAGCTCCAGGCTTACGCCATCGGCCAGATCGACACGGCGTTGTTCTCCGACTTCAGTGCGGTAATCGGCCCCCAGCCCGGCAAAGCCGCCGGGCACCGTGGCGCGCACCACAAAGAATGCGGCCGAGGCTGCAATAGCCCCGCCCAAGAACGCCCGCCGCCCGAAGTGGCGGGGGCGAGCCGCCTGCTCAAGCTGTTCGGCGGCCGGTTTCAGGCGGTGCCACAAGCGCTTGCTGTCTTCAAACGCTTGGGCGTGCTCCGGGCTTTGCTCGCACCATTGGTGCAACGCCCGTGCGTCGGCCGCCGTGGCCTGGCCCGAGGTCAGGAGGATCAACCAGTCCCGGGCTTCGCCCTGCAAATGAGCCTGGCGCGTTGCCCGTGGGTTGGAAATGCTAAAAATATTCAAGCGCGCACGTACTCACGGATTTGTCTGGACTCTGCTAACAAGACGGTTTTCCCGCACCGGGACCGAACCGCTGAATCACTTTTCTTTCCAGGCGAGTGGCGCAGTGGCCAAGCGCGGCCTTGAGTTCCTTTTCGACCATCCGTGTCGAGATCCCGAAACGCCGGGAGATTTCCAGGTGCGGTGCCTCCTCCAGGCGTGCGGCGATGAAGATCTTGCGGCGTCGTGCCGGCAGTTCATACAGCGCACTGAGCAAGGATTGAATGTCCTTCTGGCCGCCGACCACCCGCGCCGGGTCCAGCGTGTCATCGCCCACGTACAACAATTCCTCGACTTCGCTGCCGGTCAGCAGTCGCGCATCAGACTGGCGTCGGTCAGCCGCAATGTTCAAGGCCATGCGATAGAGGTAAGCATTGGGTTGGGCGAGGTTCAGCGGCTCCTCCATGCGGTCGACCCGCAGGTAGGTTTCATGCAGGACATCATTGGCCAGGTCCTCGGAGCCAAGGCGTCTTCGCAGGCGCACCTTGAAATCGTCATAGGACGTCAGGAACAGCCTGACCATCGCGCTCTGTCCAGTGGTTTTCATTCCCCCCAGGTTCCCTCTTGTTGTGTGCATTCCATGCGTTTTCCTGATGAGTCGGGTAGCAGAAGCAACGTGACCGGCTGACGCAGTGAACTAGGCGCCGAGCGTTGAACCTTCAAGTGCTGCAAACTTTTCACCAGCGCGCCATCGCGCTGTACATCGCCGGTAGAACTGATCAACCGGCTGTGCTGAACCGTGCCATCGCGGCCGATCCACAACTGCACCAAGGCCCGGAAACTGCCGGGGCGGGTCAGTGGCGAACGACACAACGTGCGTTCGATGGTCTGCTGGATTGCGGCGGCGTAACTGCTGTCCGTCCATTCGTTGTTGCGGATGGTCGATCCACGGGGCAATGGCCGGTCTTCAACCTGGGCCATTTGCAAGGTAAATGCATCGGCGCGGGTGTAGCGCGCCATCAAACCGCTGCCGGTGAGCAGGGTTTTCAGGGCGTCGGTAGCGGCAAAACGGCCCTTGATCGCCACCGAGCGCCGGCCCCGGGTCAACTCGCGGTCCACTAACACCGCCATCGCGGTCGAACGGCTGAAGGCTTCAAGCGCCGGGCCCAAGGCCTGCGCCGGGATATCCAGTTCCAACATCGCCGCCGCCCTTGCGGGCAGCGCGGCCCAGCACATCAACCAGAGCATCAGCGCCCATGCACCGCGCTGGCGGGTCAGATGAAACCGTCCAAAAACGCCCTCGACTCGCCCTCGCTGCACGGCTGACGTTTCCCTGAAAACCGTCATCCTGAGGGCTGTTTATGAACCTGACATGACAGTCACTGCAAAAAAACCATCACCCGCCATCAAAGCGCCATGCACTAGACTCAGGCACCAGCGGCCCCAACCCTGCGGGCCGGCCAGGAGGTCACGGATGAAACCTTTCAGCGCGCTTGCCGCATACCTGCTGTTGATCAGCGCCCTGCCCCCGGCCCACGCCGAAGAGGCGAAAGAGGGCTGTGTAGAGGTCAGCGTCGGTGGCTACAAGGCACCCGACTACAAGTGCCTGAGCCAGCAGATGGGCAACGCCGAAGGCACTGCGGCGAGCCAGAAGAATCAGGAGGCGATGCACGTGCCGATCAACAAACGGCCGCCAAATCAGATTGGCCTGGCCACCCCGGCCGCCACCAGTACTCGTATGGGCAACACGTTCGGCACCTCGGTCAAACCCCAGCGGCCAGCGCCGTAGTTCAATCGTTTACCGCTGTGGTCATTGGAATGTGCAACCCCTTGAAGGCGCCACGCACTCATCGACTCGCTCCACGAAAACCCCGAGGGCGAGTACTCTTGCACGACTTTCAACACACCATTGCCTTCAGGATTCATGCATGGAACTTCATGTCGTCATCAATGGCCGCAAGGACCTGGCCGAGCAGCTCTATCAGCAGCTGCGCGGCGCCATCGAGTCCGGACGGCTGGCGGTCGGTACCCAGTTGCCCCCCAGCCGCCTGTTGGCCGAACAGTTGGGGGTTTCACGCAAGACGGTGTCCGACACCTACACCTTGTTGACCTATGAAAACTTCCTGGTCGGCAAGATTGGTCGTGGCACGTTCGTCAACGCGCGCTCGGCCAAGGTTGAACGCAAACAGACCGGGGCGGACCTGGCCTGCGCCGCCAGCCTGGAAAAATGGCAAACCCTGCCATCGCCCCTGCGCCACCCGACGCAGGAAAGCATGCAACGCTATGAATTCATCGGTGGCGCCACGCGCAACCCATTCCCCCATGAGCAATGGCGCCGCTGCACTCAAGACGCCTTGCGGCGTATGGCCCTCACGGGCGGGTTCTACAGCCAACCCGAAGGCCTGCCAGCACTGCGCGCGGCGATTGCCGGGCACGTGGCGTTTTCCCGTGGCGTGGTCTGCCAGGACGATGACATCGTGGTGTGCAACGGTGCGCAACAAGCGCTCGACCTGATCGCCCGCGTGGTAATTGAACCGGGCAGCATTGTCGCCATGGAAGACCCCGGCTACACCCCCGCACGCTTGCTGTTCGCCGCCCAGGGCGCGCACGTGGTGGGCGTCCCGGTAGATGCCGAAGGCCTTCAGGTGGAGCTGATTCCCGAAGGCACGCGGCTGATTTATGTCACCCCGTCGCACCAGTTTCCTCTCGGCATGCCGATGAGTGCAGCGCGGCGCGAAGCCTTGCTGATGCGGGCCTTGAGCCTGGGCGCAATCGTCATCGAGGACGACTATGACAGCGAGTTTCGCTACGAAGGCCGGCCCACCGACTCACTGCAAAGCATGGACACCCGGGGTCTGGTCGCCTACGTCGGCACCTTCTCCAAAACCCTGCTGCCGGAACTGCGCCTGGGTTACGCCGTATTGCCTCCGGCCATCCGCAACGCCGTGATCAAGGCCAAACAACTGACCGATTGCCACACTTCGACCCTGCCACAATGGGCGCTGGCCAAGTTCATCAGCGAAGGTTATCTGCTCAAGCACATTCGCCGCTGCCACACCCTATACGCCGGGCGCCGCGAGCGGATTCTCAAACGTCTGCACGGCGATCTTTCACCCTGGCTCGAAGCGGTGCCCACCATCGCCGGTTTCCACATGGCCGCGCTGTGCAAGGTCCCGGTCAATGTCCCGTTGCTGATCGAACGGGCGAAGCACGTCGACGTCGGCCTCTATCCGCTGGACGGGTTCTTTCACGACACGCCGACGCAGAACGGTTTGTACTTCGGTTTTGGCGCCATCGAAACCCTGGACATTGACCCTGCGCTGGACAAGGTTCGCGACGTGCTCGCCCAGATCACCTGATTGGTTCGGCGGTTTTCCGGCCGATTGGCTATTGGTCCGCCTTACACCAGGGCTTAGGGTGAATAAACCGTCCACACAAGGCCCCTCCCATGAATGCACTCACGTTCGCCACGTCGACCCTGACAGGTCTGGCATTACTGGCGTCACTCAACACCTTTGCCCACGGCCCGGTCTACGGCAAGGAAAAGCTCAACGTGCTGCAAGAACATCAACTGAGCAACGTACCCGGCAAGAAAGTCATGATGCTCACCGTCAACTACGCACCCGGCCAGGCCACCGTCCCTCACATGCACGAGGGTTCGGCCATGGCCTATGTGCTGGAAGGCGAAATAACCTCGCAGGTCAACGATGAAAAGGCCATCACCTATAAGGCCGGTGAATCCTGGTACGAGGCGGCAGGTTCCCGACACCCGGTATCAGAGAACGCCAGCCAGAGCAGACCGGCGAAGTTGCTGGTATTCATGCTGATGGATAACAAGGATGAAGTGCTGACACCGCTGAACCAGTAGCAACCACCGATCAGCCCACTCGTCAGTGCCAAGATGCAAAAAAAGCCCCGTATCTCTCGATACGGGGCTTCGTTTTTTGCCGATCAGTCAGTCAATCAGACGATCGATTGACCGCTCAACGCCAGGTCCAGCAGTTCACGGTTGGCCACCGCGTACATGGCGTAGTCGGTGCCGCTGGCGGCACGGATGTCCACCAGCATGGCGCGCCAGCGCTCGACCATCGACTGGTTCTGCTCCATCCACAGCGCCAGACGGGCTTCTACGTCTTGCTCACCCTCGCCCATTTGCAGGACCGAGATGGTGATCGCCCGTTGCTGCCAGTCGATGTCATCACGGAACGCTTCACGGGCCAGCGCTTGCCAGTTGTTTTCCACTGGCAGGGCGCTGATCTGCTGCAGGTACCAGGTCAGGTCCAGCGCACTGCCCACGGCGAAGTACGCCTTGGCCACGTCCGCTGCGTTCTGACCGGTAACGTCGGACGCTTCGATGATCGGCAACAGGGTGTACAGGTGAGTGGTGCCTGCAACCATGCGCGCCAGCAATTCAGGTACGCCAGCCTCGACGTAAGCCTGATAGCGGGTCTGCCAGCCTTCGCGGGTCGGGCCTTCCAGCAGTTCGTCGAGCTTGAGGCCCAACGCCGCCAGATGTGGACCGAAATGCGCGACGTCGCGGGCAGCGTTCTGCTCGTTACGACGGCTGCGCAGGAACCAGCGAGTGGCACGGCGGCCCAGGCGCATCAGCTCATCCATCAGCTCCAGCTGAACGTCAGCGGAGACCTGGTAGTCCAGGGCTTCAATCTGACGGAACCAGTGCGGGAGGTGGAAGATATCCCGAACTATTACATAGGCACCCGCAACATTCGCCGGGCTCATGCCGGTCGACTCTTTGAGTCGTTGAACGAAGGTGATGCCCATGTGGTTGACCAGGTCGTTGGCGATCTGGGTGCTGACGATCTCGCGCTTCAGACGATGACGGCGCATGGCTTCGGAGAACTTGCTCACCAGCATCGGCGGGAAAGCGGTTTCCATGTCGCGGGTCAGGTAGTCGTCGTCTGGCACTTGCGAGTTGAGCAGTGCTTCCTTGAGGTCGATCTTGCTGTAGGAGATCAGCACCGACAGCTCGGCACGGGTCAGGCCATGGCCTGCCGCAACGCGCTCGTTGATGGCGTCTTCAGCCGGCAGGAACTCGATGGCGCGATCCAGCTTGCCGCGGCCTTCCAGGTCGTTCATCAGGCGCTTGTATTCAGCAATCCGCACGAAGGCACGGCGTGCCGCCAGGGACAGGGCCTGAGTCTGCTTGTAGTTGTTGCCCAGCACCAGGCCGCCGACTTCATCGGTCATGCTGCCGAGCAATTGGTTACGTTGCTTCTCGGTCATGTCGCCAGCGTGCACGACTTCGTTCAGCAAGATCTTGATGTTCACTTCGTGGTCGGAGCAGTCCACACCACCGGCGTTGTCGATGAAGTCAGTGTTGGAGCCGCCGCCATTGAGACCGAATTCGACACGACCCAGTTGGGTCATACCGAGGTTACCGCCCTCGCCCACGACTTTGCAGCGCAGTTCGTTACCGTTCACGCGCAGTGCATCGTTGGCCTTGTCGCCGACATCGGCGTGGCTTTCGCTGCTGGCCTTGACGTACGTACCGATACCGCCGTTCCACAACAGGTCCACAGGCGCCTTGAGCAAGGCGTTCAGCAGTTCGGTCGGGGTCAGCTTGTCGGCCTGAATGTCGAAGCGTTCTTTCATCTGCGGGGAAATCGCGATGCTTTTCGCGCTGCGGGAGAAGATCCCGCCGCCTTCGGACATGATGCTGGTGTCGTAATCCGACCACGCCGAACGCGGCAGGTCGAACAGACGCTGACGCTCAGCAAAGCTGTTGGCAGGCTGTGGGTTCGGGTCGATGAAAATGTGCAGGTGGTTGAACGCGGCAACCAGTTGCAGTTTGTTCGACATCAGCAAGCCGTTGCCGAACACGTCACCGGCCATGTCACCGACGCCGACGACAGTGATGCTGTCTTCCTGGACGTTGATGCCGCGCTCGCGGAAGTGACGCTGTACGCCCACCCACGCGCCTTTGGCGGTGATGCCCATTTTCTTGTGGTCGTAACCGGCCGAGCCGCCCGACGCGAAGGCGTCACCGAGCCAGAAGCCGTAGTCGATCGCAATACCGTTGGCGATGTCGGAGAAGGTCGCGGTGCCTTTGTCGGCCGCAACCACCAGGTACGGGTCGTCATCGTCGTGGCGAACCACGTTCAATGGCGGAACCAGTGCGCCGTCTTTCAGGTTGTCGGTGATGTCCAACAGGCCCGAAATGAAGATGCGGTAGCAGGCGATGCCCTCGGCCGCGATCTCGTCACGGCTGCCACCCAGTGGCAGGCGACGCGGCAGGAAGCCGCCCTTGGCGCCGACCGGCACGATGACCGAGTTCTTCACTTGCTGGGCTTTTACCAGGCCCAGGACTTCGGTACGGAAGTCTTCTTCACGGTCGGACCAGCGCAGGCCGCCGCGCGCAACGTTGCCGAAACGCAGGTGCACGCCTTCGACGCGTGGCGAGTAAACGAAGATTTCGAACTTCGGTACAGGCTTGGGCAACTCTGGAATCGCGTGCGGGTTGAACTTGAAGCTGAAGTAGGACTTGTTATGACCGTTGGCGTCGGTCTGATAGAAGTTGGTCCGCAGGGTCGCCTTGATCAGGTCCAGGTAGCGACGCAGGATCCGGTCTTCGTTGAGCACCTGAACATCGTCCAGCGCGCTCAGGATCGCGTGCTCCAGACGTTGCTGCTTGTCGTCCAGGTCGTCGCTGGTCAGCTTGCGGGCCAGATAGAAGCGGGTCTTGAACAACCGGGTCAGTTCGCGAGCGATGTCGGTGTGGTTGTTCAGGGTGCTGGCGATGTAACCCAGGTCGAAGCCCAGGCGAATCTGCTTCAGGTAACGGGCGTACGCACGCAGCAACGCCACGTCGCGCCATGGCAGGCCGGCGGTCAGTACCAGGCGGTTGAACGCATCGTTTTCGGCATCGCCGCGAACGATATGGACGAAAGCGTCCTGCAGGGTGTCGTTGAGTTGCTGGATGTCCAGGTTCAGGCCTTCAGCGGCGGTGAACGCAAAGTCATGGATCCAGAATTCGCGACCATTGCTGTGGCGCAGGCGATACGGGAACTCACCCAGCACGCGCAGGCCGAGGTTTTCCAGGATCGGCAGGACGTCGGACAACGCCAGCGGGGTATCGGCGTGATAGAGCTTGCAGTGCAGCAGTTGCTGACCGGTGCTCTGGGCCAAAGGCTGGTAGAAACTCATGACCAGCGGATTGGTTTCCGAAAGGTTCAGCAGGTGCTGCATGTCGACCACGGCCGAATGCGCAGCGAAACGCTCGCGGTAACCGGCCGGAAAGCCTTTCGGGAAGTCAGCCAGCACGTTGGTGCCGTGGGCCTCGCCGAAGCTCTCGATCACCAGGCTGGCGTAGTCGTCCTGCCAGCTGCGGCAGGCTTGCACCACTTCTTTTTCCAGCAGCAGCGGGTCGATGTCCAGGCGGTTCTTCGGGTCAACCCGCAGAATCAGTTGCACACGGGCCAGCACGGACTCGGAGAAGAACGTCCAGAATTCGCAATCGCTGGCTTTCAGGCGATCCATCAGCACTTGCTGGATCTTCTGGCGCACTTCGGTGGAGTAGATGTCACGCGGCACGTAGGCCAGGCAGTAGCAGAAACGGCCGTACGGGTCTTTGCGCAGGAACACGCGGATCTTGTTGCGCTCCTGGATCTGCACGATCGACATCACGGTGCTGAACAGTTCGTCGACCGGGGTCTGGAACAGGTCGTCACGCGGCAGCACTTCAACCACCTGCGCCAGTTCCTTGCCCAGGTGAGCCTTGGCCTGGAAGCCGGAGCGGCGTTCGATTTCCTCGACCTTGCGGCGGATGTACGGAATGACCCGCACGCTCTCGCCATACACCGAAGAGGTGTACAGGCCCATGAAACGGCATTCTTTGACAACTTTGCCGTTGGCGTCGATTTCACGGATCGACACGTAGTCCGGATAGGCCGGACGGTGTACGCGACTTGGGTGCGCAGCCTTGGCGAACGACAGCAGCGTCGGTTCGCGCAGGTAGTTCACGGCGTAGTCTTCAATGCGCAGGTCGTCGGCGGTAAGGCCGGCGCGCAGCAATTTGGTCAGGCCCAGGAACGACTTCTGGTCGTACTCGATGTGGCCGCCGTCGGCTTCATCGAGCACCACGAACTCTTCGTAGCCCAGGAACGTGAAGTGGTTGCCCACGAGCCACTCGAGGAAGCTCTTGATCTCGGTTTTTTCATCGCCATCAACGGCGAACTTGCTGTTGTCCAGGCCAGCGAGGATTTCCTGGACCTTGGCTTTCATCGGTTCGAAATCGGCGACCGCGACGCGGACTTCACCGAGAACCTGTTCCAGCTCCTTGCTCAGGACATTGAGTTCGGCCGCGTTGGCGCAACGGTCGATTTCCAGGTACATCAGCGATTCTTGTTGAATGCCCTCGCCCTGGGTGCCTTTTGGCAGGATTTCCAGCAGCTCGCCCTTGCTGCCGCGACGCACGCTCAGCACAGTGGTTTGCAGGGTGTGGATGCTGTAGCCGCGACGGTTCAGCTCGGTACGGACCGAGTCCACCAGGAACGGCAAATCGTGGTGCAGCACTTCGATCGCGGTGTGCGTCGACTGCCAGCCGTGGCGTTCGTAATCAGGGTTGTACACGCGCACTTGCGGTTGCGCATGGTCAAAGCGCTCAAGCAGGCGCCAGGCAGAAAGTGTGCAGCCGGCAAGGTCGGACAACCGGCGCTGGGTCAGTTCATCAAGGGAAATAATGCCGAAGAATTGTTCAGCGAACAGCGCCACTTGTGGCAGTGCCTGTTCACTGATGTGCTGCGCCAGTGCCGCTTGCAGTTGGTGCTGGAAGTCGGCTTTGCTGGCTGCGGTGAAGAACGCCATCTGTGGTACTCCGCTTGGGCTTGTTATTGATGGAAGCGTCGCGTGCAAAACCCCTTGCGGGGCAACCCGTCATCCCTGGCTGGTCTACGGTAGCCGACACAGGGTGACAAGGTGGTGAAGCTGGACGAGACACTCAGGTCACATTCACCTTCCTTGAGGGGACATCCGCAAAGACAACGGGTGAAACGGGCAGCGTCACGGTCTTTGCGGGTGTCCATCCGTTGCGCAGCTTAACGAGTGCGGCAAGGCCGGTGCTTGCGATGCTGCGACATATTCGGTCATCGGCACGTAACTCGCGAGATATGCATCGGACAACCCTAGCAGTCGTGTAGGAAAAATGCGGTTTTATCGCCGGTTTTACGGTACTTTCGTACCAAAAATGACCAGCAGGCCTCTGAGTGTTCTCACACACTTTCAGACACACATCCGAGCGGAAATTCCCTCGCACTGGCACAATTGCACTTTGCCTGCCAACACCGCGCCCAGCGCCAGGATTTTCACCATGCAACTGACCACCGCCCATCTGATCGCCAACCCGTGCGACGACGAAGAAGACAACATGGCCATGCTGTGCTGCCACAGCGCACAGGGCGACATGTTCCTGATGACGCGTTACCCGGACGAGGACGAACTGGAAATCACCCTCGATGGCGAACCGTCCACCCTGGACGGCGTGAAAGTCACCCTCAGCCCTACCCGCCTGTTGATTGAAATTGCCGCCGCTGATGCCGATGTGCTCAATGGCGATGATTCACTGGAAATCATTCACAACACCGATGCCTCGGATCTGGCTGAAGTCGAAGAAACCCTGCAGAACATCCTCAAGGGCACGGGCACTTATATAAGCCAGCTCTGAGCCTCCGCGTCTGACCGGACGTTATCGCGAGCAAGTTCGTTCGAGATAGCGTCCAAGAGAACACCGCGACCCCATCCCCGATAGATATCAGCAATAGTCTGCCCTCGAGCGTTACTAGAAATCATTTACTCGCCAAAAATACGCGATAAAACAGCAGCCACCAAAACGTTAAACATCACAAGCAATTGATTTGCTTGCAACAAAATCAAAAACCGTAAATTTGCAACTAAATACTTGCACACTCCTACGCGCCAGCCTGAATAAACCTACACCAGCATGGGAATTCAGATCATTGAGAATCAAGAACTTCACTGCTATTAATTAATGACTTGCGAATAACAACGCAAGCAGGGTGCGAGAAGCACCTCAACCATCAATAGCATTGGAGTTACATACAATGGGTAGCAAACGCTCTGAAATAAACACTCTCGACAACCCAACCCTACTAATGGACGTGCAATCAGGTTTTCTGACCTCAGAGATTCATTTTTTCGCCTCACTGAACCAATAAGTAGCGATCCAACTACATTTCCGAAGTAAATGTCGAAGCGGGGCCCCCTTCGACATCCCCCTCACCTGAGGCCCTATATATGTCCGAGCGAGAATTTCATCCTTCAGAAGCGTTATTGCGAATAAAAGCAATCATCCACTCACTTGGCTTTCATGCCGCAGCCTGTTATGTAGATCGCGAAAGACTAATAGCCACAGCTGAACTATTTGACAGAAATAGCATTTTAATTGGATCAGGAGCAGGAAAAGGCCCTGACTCCTTGATAGGCGCACTTGCTGAAAGCATCGAGCACTTCAGTACTTTTCACCCCCCGATCAACAAATCAATCGCACAGCGCTGTGATTTCATTGCATCCCAAGCAGCTGCCAAACATGATGGATTGCTGAAAAGCCTGCCTCTAACCGATCAGCCTATAGACTGCTTCAAACTAACAGAGCTTAAAAAGCAAAAATATTTGTTTGTTCCGAGCATCCTGTTATGCCCGCGAATTACAAGGGAGGCATCTGAAGAAACGAATTCCAGCAGCCGGTATCTATCTCGCTACTCGTCAAACTCAGGAATCGCTTTTGGCTGCACCGAAGCTGAAGCGTTGTTACACGGAGCTCTGGAAGTCACTGAAAGGCACATCCTGTCTTTGTTCTTCATGGCAATTTGTGGAATACGTCCCGCAATGAACCTCTACACACCTTCAACCGAGTTACTTACAAAGGCATTACAGAGCAATCAGTCCGCCCTGAATTCGGCAAACAAACTACAGATCATTATCATAAAAGACGTCATGGGAGTTTACTTCTCGGTAGCGCTGCCTAAAGCTGGTGCTGGGGATCTTCATTTATCACCCATCGGGTCCGGTTGCTCACTGGACATTTGTATTGCTATCCAGAGGGCCGTTACCGAACAGTTCCAATCTTCCATATTGTATGGCGTTGAAGAAGAACAAACAGACAAAAAAGCGCTCGAATTGCTTTCATCATCAAAAACCTTGAAACACCTCATTGATTTCGAACCCATAAGAAACACAAAGCTTGCGACTATAGAGTGCCCGAAAACTGATTTGACCCTAAGTGTTCCGCAGCAACTAACTCAACTGCAAAGCAGTCTATCCGACTCAGGGAGGTCCTTATTTCAAAGAACCATCACACGCTACAATAACGGTATCGTATCCCAATCCTACATTCCAGGTCTCGAACGCTTTAACATTATCAGAAACGGCTCTCCTGTAGCGCCCCAGCATATTTTAAACTTAAGCTAACGTGCTGCTCAACTCCTCACTCAAAAGCGGCACAGGCAGAACCCACATATGCAGCAACTTCTAAAAACAGCATACACGAACCACACTTCACTGCTAACTACAACAATAGGGATGATCATCTCTCTAAAACTACTGGCACTGGCCCCACCTCTGCTACTAGGAAGAGTCGTCGACATACTGAACACACAGAGCGATACCTCTTTACATACACTGCTCTTTCTGACACTGGGCTTCGTTATTGCCGGATGCATTCAAGCAATCATCAGTCCAATACAAATACTTCTCCTCTGTCGGCTGGTACAGCGCATCGTAATGAATGCATCCATAGATTGGATAAAGCAACTAATGGGCAAAGAATTCTGTCATTTTAACTCTTGGCGCGTCGGCCATTTTATAAAATCAGTGGAGCGCGGAATTACCGCACATGAGCAATTGCTCACATTCTTCGTCACCGTCGGGCTTCCTACCTGCCTGGAGTTCCTCATCGTAGGCGGTGCATTTTATTACATGGGTGGCTTCAAGATATTCCTGACAATAACGGGTCTAGGGATACTCTATTTATTCTCTGCGCATAAAATCATCAAATGGCGAAGAAAACACATTGACTCGCTCAACGAACAAGAAGATGAGCTAGGCGCCCTTCTGTTCAACACCCTGAACGCAGGAAAATCGATAAAACTTGAAAGAGCCGAACTCACCGCCACACACCCCTTGAATGAAGCATTCATGCAATACGCCAACGCTGCAATTGTCGTAACCACTTCCGGTGGTTATTTGAGTGGAATTAAAATCCTGTTCGTCAGCGTATCCACAGGTGGCTTGTTGAGCTGGGGGGTGCTTGATCAATTTTCGGGACAACCAAGCATCAGCGTCGGCCAACTGGTGGCTATTTTCTCCATCGCAGGAAGTTTTCTGTTGAACATTACTGCGCTCACAGAAGGCTATCGAATGCTTGATCAGTTCCTCGCAGACCAGCGTCGGTTGCAACACTTACTGTCTTTCCCGAACTTTGATCGGGACACCCGGCAGACTGACATCACACTACAGGGCACATCGACGCTGGTACTCGCCCCCTGCGAGATCAGCGACAACGGAACAGTCCGGCTATCCATCGACAAAGCCATCTGTTTCAACCAAGACATGTCGGTTGCGATCACCGGCCCCAGTGGCTCGGGAAAATCCACCCTACTCGAAATACTGGCCGGGCTTGACGATTCCGTGCGCAGTCAGTTGAGCATCGACAAGCTGCCGATTTCCAGCTTGAAAGCACAGACTCACTTGGAGATCATGAGGTACTGCCCGCAATTACCGCTGTTTCTGGAAGGCACATTTGTTCAATCCGTACTGTACGGAGTCGAACCTTCACCACATCTGAATCAGGCGATACGGCGGTTAAAACTTGAGGACATCGTGTCCCACCGAAACCTCAGTGAAAACGCCTCAAACATTTCCGGCGGCGAAGCCAAGCGCCTGTCGCTATTGCGACTGATCAACAGACCCGGGCGATTCAACCTGTTTGATGAGCCAAGCGCGTCGGTAGAACCCAGAATGGCCGCCCCTGTGTGGGATTTGCTTTTTGATACCTTCGCAAGGCGCGGACTCATCTGCGTCACCCATGATGTTGACCATTTGTATCGTTTTGATCGCGTGATTGTCATGCACAAAGGTGCGATTGTTGATGATGGCCCATGGTCTGAATTGGCCAACAAGACGGCAGTCAAGGAGTTGTTGAGTGACCTTCAGCAGCATGTTTGATGCCGGGCAGTGAAAGCATTCCCTAACTGCAAATATCTGTGCCAGCTCACCCCCCCCACAATTTTGCGCAAAATGCCGTTAGTCGCCACCCCCCGCGATGGATTAAAGTAACGCCCCCGGCCCTGGTGTTATTCGTACGCCTGCGCTCAGCCTTTCCAGGAACACTCATCGATGGAACATCGTGAAGCGCTGCTTGCGCTGCGAACCTTTCTTTCAACGCAGATTCTCGGCCAGGAAAAACTCATCGAGCGATTGCTCATTGCCCTGCTCGCCGATGGCCACATGCTCGTTGAAGGCGCTCCGGGCCTGGCCAAGACCAAAGCCATCAAAGAGCTGGCCGAAGGCATCGAGGCGCAGTTCCATCGCATCCAGTTCACGCCTGACCTGTTGCCGGCCGACATCACCGGCACCGAGATCTATCGCCCGGAAACCGGCAGCTTCGTGTTCCAGCAAGGCCCGATCTTCCACAACCTGGTGCTGGCCGACGAAATCAACCGGGCACCGGCCAAGGTCCAGTCAGCCTTGCTCGAAGCCATGGGCGAGCGGCAGGTCAGCGTCGGGCGCAGCACGTATGAGCTGTCACCGCTGTTTCTGGTCATGGCCACCCAGAACCCGATCGAGCAGGAAGGCACCTATCCGCTGCCCGAAGCCCAGCTCGACCGTTTCCTGATGCACGTCAAAATCGGCTTCCCGGACGCGGCCGTCGAGCGGCGCATTCTGCAACAGGCCCGCGGTGAAGCACTGAACGGCGAAACCAAGCCCGAGCGGCGGATCAGCCAGCAAGCGATTTTTGCCGCCCGCAAGGAAATCCTCGGTTTGTACATGGCCGATGCCGTGGAGGAATACCTGGTGCAATTGGTCATGGCCACCCGTACACCGGCCAAGTTCGACCCGGAAATGGCCGAGTGGATCGCCTATGGCGCCAGCCCCCGTGGCTCGATTGCCCTGGACCGCTGCGCACGCGCCCACGCCTGGCTGGCCGGTCGCGACTTCGTCAGCCCCGAGGACATTCAGGCCGTCCTGTTCGACGTGTTGCGCCACCGCATCATTCTTTCCTTTGAAGCCGAAGCTGCGGGCATCGACCAGGACCGGGTGGTCCAGCGGATCCTCGATGTCGTAGCTGTCGCTTGACCTCCATGGACACACCACCAGCGCCTGAGCCGGGCATTCGCGTCAGCCTCACCGAGCTGATCGAAATGCGCCATCGAGTGCGCGAAGTGCAGTTGTTTTCGACCCCGAGCCAGCGCAGCCCGTTGATCGGCCTGCACCACTCCAAGCTGCGCGGGCGTGGCGTGGACTTCGACCAGGTGCGGGTTTACCAGGCCGGTGACGACGTGCGCACCATCGACTGGCGCGTCACCGCCCGAACCCAGGAACCGCACACCAAGCTGTTCCATGAAGAACGCGAGCGTCCGATCTTCATCATGGTCGAACAAAGTCGCCGGTTGTTCTTCGGCTCCGGGCTGATGTTCAAATCCGTGCTCGCCGCCCAGGCCGCGAGCTTGATCGGCTGGGCCGCGCTGGGCCATAACGACCGGGTCGGCGGCCTGGTCTACGGCGACAACGAGCATTACGAAATAAAACCCCGGCGCAGCAAACAAAGCCTGCTGCAACTGCTCAACCGGTTGGTACGCGTCAATCAGACACTCAACACCGAAGGCGCCCCCGACCGCGATGGCCTGAGCATGGCCCTGCGCCGCGCGCGGGAAGTGTTGCGCCCCGGCAGCCTGGTGATTGTGATCTGTGACGAGCGCGCCCTGTCCGACGGCGCCGAGCAACAACTGAGCCTGCTGTCACGCCATTGCGATCTGCTGTTGCTGCCGTTGTCCGACCCGCTGGACCATGCCCTGCCCGCTGCCGGGCTGTTGCGTTTCGCCGAGCGCGGTGCGCAACTGGAAATCGACACCTTGAACTTCGACCTGCGCCAGACTTACCGCGCCCAGGCCGAAGCGCGCATCGCTCGCTGGGAACTGCTGGCGCAAAAGTTGCGGGTGCTGTTGATGCCCTTGAGCACCCAGAGCGAAATGGTCGAACAACTGCGCGAGTACCTGAACCCGCAGCGGCCGGGGAAAACCCGATGAACAGCCTTGAGCAACTGCAACCCTTGATGTCCCCCGCGCCCATTGGCTTCTGGCCTTTGGCGCTGGGTTGGTGGCTGTTGCTGGCCCTGCTGCCGCTGCTCGTGTTCGGGGTGTGGAAACTGCGCACGCTGATTCCCAACAAGCGTCCTCTGCCCCGCGCCGAACAACCGCTGGACCCGGTACGTCTGGCCGCCCTCGCCGAGCTGGCGTTGCTGCCCAAACCCTACGACGGCGCACCGGCCGGCGCCTGGTTGCAGCAGCTCAACGGGCTGCTCAAGCGCCTGTGCCGCAACCACTACCCCTACAGCCAGAGCCACACGCTCAACGGGCGCAAATGGCTGGCCTTTCTCGACAATCGCTGCCCGGCGGCTGGCCTGACCCGTTGGATGGTGTTGGTGGAAGGCGCTTACAAACCCGAATGCAAACTCGACGACAAGGCCATCGCCGGCCTGACGCAAGCCGTCGAAACCTGGATCCGCAAACATGTTTGAGTTCGCCTGGCCGTGGATCTTCCTCCTGCTGCCACTGCCGTGGCTGATGCGCGTGCTGCTGCCGGTGGCGGACAGCGGCGAGCCGGCGCTCAAAGTCAGTTTCCTGAGCGACCTCGAAGGCCTGGCCCGACGACGCGCCCGCGCCAACCTGCCCGCCTGGCGCCAGCAAACGCCGTTCATTCTGCTGTGGTTGCTGCTGTTGATGGCCGCGGCCCGACCGCAATGGCTCGGTGAACCGTTGCCGATTGCAGCCAGCGGTCGCGACTTGCTGGTGGCCGTCGACGTGTCCGGCTCCATGGATTTCCCCGACATGCAGTGGCAGGACGAAGACGTGAGTCGCCTGACCCTGGTCAAACACCTGCTCGGCGACTTTCTCGAACACCGTGAAGGTGACCGCGTCGGCCTGATCCTGTTCGGCAGCCAGGCCTACCTGCAAGCACCGCTGACCTTCGACCGGCACACCGTGCGCATCTGGCTCGACGAAGCACGCATTGGCATTGCCGGCAAAAACACCGCCATCGGCGACGCCATTGGCCTGGCGCTCAAGCGCCTGCGCCAGCGTCCGGCACAGAGCCGGGTGCTGATTCTGGTCACCGACGGTGCCAACAATGGCGGCGAAATCGACCCTTTGACCGCCGCACGCCTGGCCGCCGAAGAAGGGGTCAAGATCTACCCGATCGGTATCGGTGCCGACCCGGAGCAAAGCGGCACCCTGGGTTTTCTGGGCGTCAACCCAAGCCTGGACCTCGACGAACCGGCCCTCAAAGCCATTGCCGAAGCCACGGGCGGTCGTTATTTCCGCGCCCGCGACGGGCAAGAGCTGCAAGCCATCAAGGAAACCCTCGATCAGCTCGAACCCGTGACCCAGCAACCGACTCAGGCTCGTCCCGCCCAGGCGCTTTATCAATGGCCGCTGGCCGCAGCCTTGCTGATGAGCATGCTTCTGGTGGCCCGCGAGCGTTGGCCGGACAACCCGCTGCAACGCTTGTTCGCCCGGCCCCAGCACTTTTTGCAACAACACCCTGACTGGCGTCAGCGCCTTAAACGCCTGCGTTTGCGGAGGCGTCGATGATCACGTTCTGGCCCCACTGGTTCCGTCCCTGGTGGATCATATTGCTGCCGCTGCTCGGCTGGTTGCTGTGGCAACTCTGGCACCGGCAAAAACGCGCCGGGCGCTGGCAGATGATTTTGCCACCGGCCTTCCACGCCGCCCTGTTGAGCGGCGGCAATGGCCGCGAAAGCAAACTGCCGTGGGTTGCCCTGGGCTTTGCCTGGGTTCTGGCCGTGCTGGCCCTGCTCGGCCCAAGCTGGGAGCGTGTCGAGCAGACCAGCCAGAAACCGGCCGACCCGTTGGTCGTGCTGCTTGAGCTGACCCCGCACATGCTCGCCACTGATGCGCCGCCCACGCGACTGGAGCAAGCCCGGCGCAAACTCCTCGATTTGTTGCAGCATCGCAGCGATGCGCAAACCGCCATCGTCGTCTACGCCGGCAGTGCCCACACCCTGGTGCCGCTGTCGGACGACCTGTCGACCAGTCGCAATCTGCTCGAAGCGCTGAAGCCGTCGATCATGCCCCAGGATGGCCAACGCGCCGACCTGGCGGTGGCAAAAGCCCTCACCCTGCTTGATCGTGGTGCCCTCGGCCAGGGCCGGATCCTGTTGATCGGCTCATCGTTGAGCGAGCAGGAACGCCAGGGCATACGTCAGGCGCTGCACGGCCAGTCACCGACCTTTCTGATGCTGGGTATCGGCACCCGCGAAGGCGCGCCGGTCACCAGTGAAGACGGCAGTTTCCTCAAGGACGAGCAAGGCGCAATCCTGGTGCCGCGTCTCGACGGGCCAAGCCTGAAAGCCTTCGCCAGTGAATTGGGTGGTCGTTACCGCCAGGCGCGGCTGGACGAAAACGACCTGCGCGGACTGGGGCTGCTTAATGGTCCGCAAGGCCTGCGCAGCGAGGGGCAAACCGTGCACCTCGACACCTGGGCCGATCAGGGTTACTGGCTGTTGTTGCCCTTGCTGCTGCTGGCGGCCTGCGCCGGACGCCGTGGCTGGCTGTTTTGTCTGCCGCTGCTGTTCATGCTGCCGCAACCCAGCTATGCCTTTGAGTGGAACGACCTGTGGTTGCGCCCGGACCAACAGGGCCAGCATCTGCTGAAAAAGAAACAACCGGCCGAAGCCGCCCGGCATTTCGAAGACACGCAGTGGCAAGGCGTCGCATTGTACGAGGCCGGCGATTACGCCGCTGCCGCCCAGCGCTTCGCCGAAGGCAATGACGCGCGGGCGCACTACAATCGAGGCAACGCCCTGGCCAAAAGCGGCGAGCTGGAAGCCGCCGTCGACGCCTACGAACAAGCCCTGGAGCGCCAACCGGATTTGCGTCCGGCATTGACCAACAAAGCCTTGGTGGAAAGCCTGATCAAGCAAAAGACCGCGCCGCCGCCCAGCGAACCCGATAAAACCACGGGCGAGAATGCCGAAACCGATGCTCAAAACCCGCCACCCGGCGCCGCGACTCAGCCCGCAGCCAGCGGCGAGCAGCAAACGGCCAGCACCAGCCCGCCGACTGCCGGCGAACCCAAGCCCCAACAGCCGCCGCAACCTGGCGCCAATGAAGTACCGGGCAGCGAACTGGGCGACGAACACCTCACCACGCCGCCGATCCGCGCCGAGGCAGAGCGCTTCGAAGGTGAACACCGGCAGGCTCTGGAGCAATGGCTGCGCAAGATTCCGGACAACCCCGGCGAACTGCTGCGGCGCAAATTCTGGTACGAACAGCAACAACATCAGGATCAGGGAAAAACTCGATGAGCCGCGTCACCGCCCTAATACTCGCCCTCCTGTTCTGGAGCTTTCAGGCCCAGGCCGCGGGGCTGATCGCCAGTGTCGACCGCAGCCGCCTGAACTCCGGGGAAACGGTGGAGCTGACCCTGGAATCCAACGACGTCACGCAGTTCGGCAAGCCGGACCTGGCGCCGCTGGAGGCGTTGTTCGAAGTCCGTGGTACTCGCCAGGTCAACCAGCTCACCACGCTGAGCGGCGACCAACGCGCAACGACCCGCTGGATCGTCACCCTGCTGCCCAAACGGACCGGCATGGTGCAGATCCCGCCATTGCAACTGGGCAATGTCCTGAGCCAGCCCATCAGCCTGCAAGTGATTCAGAGCCAGGCCCAGGACAGCACCAACAGCCTGGCGCCGGTGTTCATCGAAACCAGCCTCGACCAGGACAGCGTGTATGTGCAGGCCCAGGCGATCCTGACCGTGCGCGTCTATCACTCGGTGTCGTTGTATGACGACAGCAGCCTGACGCCGCTGCAAATACCTGATGCGCGCATCGAGCAACTGGGCGAATCGCGCACCTACGAAAAGCTCATCAATGACCTGCGCCACGGCGTAATCGAGTCGCGCTACGCGATCTACCCGCAGCACAGCGGCGTGTTGATCATTGCGGCGCAACAGTTCAGCGCCACCCTGGTCGACAGCCAAGCGGCTCAAGCATCCACGGCCCAAGGGCCGAAACCGGGCAAGATGGTGCACGTCAGCTCCACGGAACTGGCCCTGACGGTCAAGGCTCAACCCGCCAGCTACCCGGCCGACATGCCGTGGTTGCCGGCCCGCAGCCTGACCTTGAGCGAGAGCTGGAGCCCGGAGCCCGAACACAGCCTGGTCGGCGATTCACTGACCCGCAGCCTGACCCTGAAGGCCGAGGGCCTGGCCAGTTCCCAACTGCCTCCCCTGCCCGCCACCGAGGTCAGCGGCCTGCGGCGTTACCCCGACCAACCGCAACTGAGCAATCAGCACAACGAGCGCGGACTGGTCGGCAGCCGCGAAGAACGCGAAGCCCTGGTGCCCAGTCGTAGCGGCGCAATCGAGTTACCGGCGATGGATGTCGTCTGGTGGAACACCGTTGAGGATCAACTCGAACACACCAGCCTGCCAGCCCGCACCCTGCAAGTGGCCAACAACCCCAGCCTGGTGGTCGACACCCCGGTCAGCAGTCAGGCGTCGGTCACGGTTGACAGCGAAGTACTGTGGCTGTGGAAACTCAGCACCTTCATTCTCGCCTGTACCACCCTGCTGGGCTTCGGCCTCTGGTGGCGTGCGCGCTGGCAGCCGGCGATTCTGCGAGCCGCACAAACCGGCCCAAGCCCACGCACCCTGCTCGACGACCTGAAACGCGCCAGCCAGGCCAACGACCCACAGGCCACTCGTCAGGCGCTGGACGCCTGGGCCCGCCAACAACCCGAAACGCTGGCCGACATGGCCGCGCGCTTCGTGCCGTTGTCCGACGCGCTGGACGGCCTGAACGGCGCGCTCTACAGCGAAACCGGCCAACACTGGCAAGGCGAGGAACTCTGGCGTGCTATCCGCGCCATCCCGATCGCCGAACGTGTCCAGGACCCAACTGGCGACAGTGGCTTGCCACCGCTTTATCCCAAATAATCAAAAAGCCGCTGCGTCCTCGACGCGGCGGCTTCTGTCTGGAATTTGTCATGCGTCTGTTTCACACCTCCGACTGGCACCTTGGGCAAAACCTGCACGGCCAGGAGCGCGATTTCGAACACGCCTGTTTCCTCGACTGGCTGCTGCGGCAACTTGCGGCCGAACAACCGGACGTGCTGCTGATTGCCGGCGATATCTTCGACACCGTAAACCCGCCGGTCAAAGCCCAGGAACGTCTGTACGACTTCATTGTGAGCGCCCATGAGCAGCAACCTTCGCTGACCATCGTGATGATCGCCGGCAACCACGACTCCGGTTCGCGCATCGAGCTCCCCGCGCCGTTGATGCGCCGCTTGCGCACTCATGCGCTCGGCCGCGTGCTGTGGCTCGATGATGGCCAACTGGACGCCGAACGCCTGCTGATCCCGCTGCCCGATGCTACCGGCGAAATTGCCGCTTGGTGCCTGGCGCTGCCGTTCCTGCGCCCCGCCGAGGTGACCGGCGCCCACTTGGGCGACAACTACCTGCGCGGTATCGGCCAGGTTCACGAATGGCTGATCGAAGCGGCGAACGCCAAACGCCAGCCGGGCCAGGCACTGATCGCCATCAGCCACGCGCACATGGCCGGCGGCTCGGTGTCTGAAGACTCCGAGCGCAGCCTGATCATCGGCAACGCCGAAGCCCTGCCCGCCAGCCTGTTTGGCCCGAGTATCAGCTATGTCGCCCTTGGCCATTTGCACAAGCCGCAAAAGGTCAACGGCGAAGAACGCATTCGCTACAGCGGCTCACCGATCCCGTTGTCGTTCTCGGAGATCAACTATCAACATCAGATCCTCGATGTGCGGCTCGACGGTGAAACCCTGCTGAGCGTCGAGCCACGGCTGGTCCCCCGTGCCGTCCACCTGCAGCGCCTGGGCCCTGCGCCCTTGGCCGAGATCCTCGGCCAACTGGGCGAACTGCCAGACATCGACCTGCTGGCCGAAACCCAGCGTCAGCCGTGGCTTGAAGTGCGGGTACGCCTGGACGAGCCGCAACCGGACCTGCGCCAGCAAGTCGAAACCGCGTTGCAAGGCAAAGCCGTGCGGTTGGTGCGGATCGCCGCCGAGTACGCTGGCAGCGGTAGCCGTGAAGGTGAGGATGACAACACGACGCTGATCGAACTGGACCAGCTGACACCGCAGGAACTGTTCCGCCGCGCCTGGCTGGACCACTACGGCAACGAGGTCGATGAACCGACCCTCAACGACTTCGCGCAGTTGCTGCAAGACGTCCAGCACGAGGAGGAGCAAGCATGAAGATCCTTGCGATTCGCCTGAAAAACCTTGCCTCGCTGGCCGGCCCCTTCGAGATCGACTTCACCGCCGAACCGCTGGCAAGCTCCGGGTTGTTCGCAATCACCGGGCCGACCGGCGCCGGTAAAAGCACCCTGCTCGATGCGCTGTGCCTGGCGCTGTTTGGCGCAGTGCCGCGCCTCAACAACACCGGGCGCGACGCCAAAGTGCCGGATGCAGACGGTGAAATCGCCACTGGCGACCCGCGCACCCTGCTGCGTCGCGGTACTGGCGAAGGGTTTGCCGAGGTGGATTTTGTCGGCACTGACGGGCGGCGTTATCGCGCACGCTGGGAGGCCAACCGGGCCCGCGAGAAAGCCAACGGCAAGTTGCAGGCCAGCCGCCAGAGCCTGCGCGACCTGGACACCGATCAACTGCTGGCCAGCCAGAAAGGCGAGTACAAAACTCAACTCGAAGCCGTGCTGGGGCTTAACTTTGAACAATTCACCCGCGCGGTCATGCTGGCCCAAAGCGAGTTCAGCGCGTTCCTCAAGGCCGACGATAACGACCGCAGCGAGCTGCTGGAAAAACTCACCGACACCGCGCTCTATACGCGTTTGGGCAAACGGGCCTTTGACAAAAGCAAGGAAACCCGCGAAACCCACAAGCTGTTGCAGGACCAGGCCACGGGCATCACGCCACTTGCGCCCGAAGCTCGCATCGAACTGGATCAGCGCTTCGACGACGCCCAGCAGCAACTCAAAACCCAACAAGCGCAGCTCAAACAGCTTGAGCTGCAACACACCTGGCTCAAAGAGCTGAACCAGTTGCAGGACCAGCAACTGGCCGCCGCCGAACAACTGCAACAGGCTCAACAATCGTGGGATGCACAGGCCGGCGAGCGGCTGAACCTGGCACGCCTGGAACAACTGGCCCCGCAACGGCATCAGTTTGCCCGGCAAACCGAGCTGAGCACGCAGTTGAGCCCGTTGGCCGTACTGATTCAGCAGCACAGCCAACAACAAAGTGAGCTGCAAAACCGTCAGGAGCAGCTCGAACACAGCCTCGAGTCAGCCAAAGCCGCACTGACCCATGCCCAAAGCCAACAAAGCGCCTGCGCGCCACTGCTGCGCCAGGCCTTTGAAGAACAGAACAACCTCGCCCGCCTGACGCAGGCCATCAGTACCTCGACCGAGCTGATGCAAAGCACCCGGCACGCCAGCCTTGAAGGCCAGCAAGCCATCGCGCGGATGCAAGAGCAGCAACAACGGGTCGCAGAGCGGTTGGCGACGATTGCCGTGCAACTGGAACAGAGCGTGCAACTGGCGCCGGTCAGTGAGGCCTGGAACGTCTGTCGCGAGCGCTTGCAGCAACTGATGCTGGCGGGCAATCGCCTGAAAAAAGGCCAGGGCGAACTGCTGGAACTGGAACAACGAGCCGCCAGCGCGGCCACTCAATTCAACGAGCAGAGCAAAAGCCTGGAGCTGCTTTACAACGAAGCCGGGGCCGAGCCGCACGCTGTGGCCGAACAGATCAAAATCCTCGGCAGCCTGCTGCAAGACAACCGCAAACAGCAACGTGCTATCGAAGAACTGGCGCGGATATGGGCCAGTCTGCAAGCACTCGACCAACGCGCACTGGAGTTGCAACAGCGCCAGCAGGTCGCCCAGCAGGAACGCGATCGCCTGACCCGCGAAGGCGTCCAGGCTAAAGCCGAGCTGACTGTCGCCGAGCAAACACTGACAGTCACCCGGGAACTGCTGGAACGCCAGCGTCTGGCGCGCAGTGCCAGCGTCGAAGAATTGCGCGGGCAATTACAGGATGACCAGCCATGCCCCGTCTGCGGCAGCCTCGAACATCCCTATCATCAGCCTGAAGCCTTGCTGCAAAGCCTGGGCCGTCACGATGAAAGCGAACAGGCCAATGCGCAGAGCGCCGTTGACCTGCTCAAGGAGAAACTCACGCAGCTGCGCACCGAAGTCGGCGGTGTTATTGCCCAGCAAAAAGAACTGCTGCAACAACAGGAACAGCTTGCCACCCAGCAGCAGAGCCTGGCACCGAGCCTTGAGGCTCATCCACTCAGCGCCCAACTGCTGACCCAGGACGCGAGCAAACGCGACGCGTGGCTGACTCAGCAAGCCGCGCAGTTGAATCAAAGCATCACCCAGGACGAACAGCGGCAAACCGCCCTGCTCACCCTGCAAACAGATGCTGCACGCCTTCAGCAGCAAGTGCACGCCGCCGAGCAAGCCAGCCAACAGGCCACCCAGCAACTGGCAATCCAGCAGCGCGAATTAGGCAATGACCGTCTGCGTCTGGAAGAAGAACTCACCGCTTTCAACACCCTGCTGCCCACCGCGACCCTGGACGGTTTGCGCAACGAGCCCGCCGTCACGTTCATGCAGCTCGACCAGCACGTCAGCCAGCGACTCGAACAGTTGGAGGCACAACGCGAGGAGCTCGGCGAACAACAGCAACGCCAGCAAACCCTTGAGATAGAACAGGACCGCCAGCTCACCCGCGCCCAACAGGCCGAAGCGGCCGCGCAGCAACATGCAGCGCTGGCCGGGCAACAACACACCACGGGGCAGGCGCTGGCTCACCTGCTGGGCGAGCAACCGAGCGCCGAACACTGGCAGCAGCAACTGGATCAGGCCGTCGAACAGGCTCGTCAAGCCGAGACCGCTGCCAGCCAGGAGTTGCAAGACGTGCGCAGCCAACAGATTCAACGGGGCGCCGAACTCAAGGCCGAGCAACAACGCCAGCAAGCCCTGGAGACTGAAAGCCGTGAGCTGAACAGCAAGATCACGGACTGGCGTGCCCTTCATCCGGAACTGGACGACGGCGGTCTTGAACAACTGCTGGCGTTCAGCGACGAACACGTTGGGCAACTGCGTCAACAGGTGCAACTGAGCGAAAAAGCCATCGAGCAAGCCAAGGTGTTGCTGCAAGAGCGCGCTCAACGCCTGCACAGCCATCAGGCCCAGCACAATGGCAACCTGGACGCTGAACAGTTGTCCAGCGCCCTGGGCGAGTTGCAAAACCAGTTGGCGACCAGTGAACAACTCTGCGCCGAATGGCGCGCGCAGCAAGCCGAAGACCAGCGCCGTCAGGACGCCAATCAAGCACTGACGCAACGTATCGCCCAGGCCTACACCGAATGGCAGCGCTGGGCGCGACTGAACGCCCTGATCGGTTCGGCCACCGGCGACACCTTCCGCAAAATCGCCCAGGCCTACAACCTCGATTTGCTGGTGCATCACGCCAACGCACAGTTGCGGCAACTGGTGCGCCGTTACCGCCTCAAACGCGGTGGCAGCATGCTCGGCTTGCTGGTGATGGACACCGAGATGGGCGATGAACTGCGCTCCGTGCATTCGTTGTCAGGTGGCGAGACATTCCTGGTGTCGCTGGCCCTCGCACTGGGCCTGGCGTCGATGGCATCGAGTACGCTGAAAATCGAGTCGCTGTTCATCGACGAAGGTTTCGGCAGTCTCGATCCAGAGTCACTGCAACTGGCGATGGACGCGCTCGACGGCCTACAGGCCCAGGGCCGCAAGGTGGGTGTGATCTCCCACGTCCAGGAAATGCACGAGCGGATTCCGGTACAGATTCAAGTCCACCGCCAGGGCAATGGCTTGAGCACCGTGGAGGTCAAATGAGCACGCCGACGCTCTATTCCTTCCGCCGCTGCCCTTACGCCATGCGGGCTCGCATGGCGCTGCGCTACAGCAACGTGGCGCTGGAGATTGTCGAAGTCAGCCTCAAGGCCAAACCCGCGCAAATGCTCGCCCTGTCCAGCAAAGGCACAGTGCCGGTGCTGAGCCTTGAGGGGCAGGTCATCGAGGAGAGCCTGGAGATCATGCAGTGGGCGCTGGCGCACCATGACCCGCAGGACTGGCGACTCAAGGACGACCCTGCCGCGCAGCAACTCGCTGCATCGTTGATCGAGGAAAACGATCAAGTGTTCAAGCTGCACTTGAATCGCTACAAGTACGCCGAGCGCTACCCTGAACATCCCATGGAACACTACCGCGCCGAGGGCGAAGTGTTCTTGCGCGCGCTCGAGGAGCGACTGCAACAACGTGCGTTTTTGCTGGCCGACCACCTAAGCCTGGCGGACATCGCACTCGCGCCGTTCATTCGGCAATTTGCCCATGTCGACCGTGACTGGTTCGCACAAACGCCTTATCGACATCTTCAGGCGTGGCTGCAGGGAATTCTTGAATCCGCGTTGTTTACCGACGTGATGCGTAAGTAATTACGCCAATGCACGGCACAGGTTCAGTGCCGAGCAATCAACCTGAAACGGCCCCGCAAAAACGGCTTTGGGTTTGTCCGGCGGGGTGCCCGCCAACAGCCCCAACGCCTTGGCGGTCTGGATGTTGTGGGCGATGCTGTGATTGCACTCGATGGCCCGCGCCAACGAGCCTGCCGACCCTTGGCCGATGCCCAGCAGTGAAGACCCGTTGGTCAGGAACGCAAGGAAGGCGATGACCCAGAGTTTGCGTCCTTTCATATCCCCGCAGCTCCCACCACACCTGACGGCTCAGCGCTGATGCGCATGGCATGCTGCTCCAATTGCAGGGCAGGATGAGCGAGCTGAATCGGGGCTTCGATGACGCGTTGCGAGTGGGCCGAGACGCTGACGACGAGGACCATCGCCACATAGGCACCGATCGCAATGTAGGCACCGTGCTTGGCAGAAGAAAGGATTGCGTTGGCCATGGGACGCTCCGTGGGCGTGTTTCAGTGCCCACAGAATCAATCAAATAACCGGCAGTTAATAGCGACCTTTATGCATAGTAGCTATCAGTTTAATTGATCGATAATTCAGTGAATCTCAGTCCTGCAACAGGCTCATCAAGCGCTCGCGCGAGGCTTCAGGCTCGCCTTCAACAGGCTGGGCGGCCGAAAGAATCGGGGTCGAATAAAGAAAGAGAAGCACCACTGCCAGACGCATAGCCATGTTGTCGATCCCGGAAAAAGAGGAGTCAATAAATTAGCGTCAAATTTAAACACATGGCTATGTGATATTACCAAGGGAAATGTACTGACTGGTGAATGCTGTCGCAAATGCGTTATGCAGAAGCGACGTCACTCCCGGTCTTCGACGGATTTAACGTCGAACCAGCGAAGTGACTTCGCGCCTGCATAAAGACGGTGGAAGGTGAATCTCAGTGCTGGATTTTATGATCCAGCGCGGCATAGAAGTTGGCGCTTTGTTGCAGGTATTTCTGGGTGTAGCTCTGGGTGCCGGAGCGTTTGGCGTTGATTTCCACGCTGGCGCTGGCAGGCAGTGCAACACTGGCAGAGATGGCGGAAGCAGCGATAACGGAGAAAAGATTGAAGTTCATGGCGATAACCCTCGTAGATTCAGTTGGCTTACTTGCCTGTGGAGGCCGTGAAGCAAACTTACGCCCGAGGGTTGGCGCCTTTGAAATGCTTTGTAGCATTAGCCGATATCAGTCTCATTAATAGAAGGGTGCAGGCCAAGGCTACCGGGGCCTGCGGTCTATTGACGCAGCAGGAACCTGATATCGCTGGGGGAATCAATCGGCAGCTTTTGCACGGTTTTACCCAGAAGACCGGTCTTGGGATCGCGCTCGACCACCACAATCTGGTTGCTCTTCTGGTTGGCGATCAACACAAAGCGGCCACTGGGGTCGAGGCTGAATTCGCGAGGATGGTCACCGTCCACTGAGCGGCGCTGAATCTCCTTGAGTTCCCCGCTGACCGGATCGATGGCGAACACCAGCAACTGGTTGGCGGTGCCACGGTTGCTGACATAGAGGAACTTGCCATCCGCAGACGCGTGCAGTGCGGCGCCTGCCTTGTCTGATACAGGCTGGCCGGCCGCAAGATCAACCAGTTGCCGTTGCTCAAGCTTACCGTCGTGGTAATCGAACACCGCAACCTGTGCGCTCATTTCCATGGTCAACCAGGCATGTTTACCGTCCGCGCTGAACAGCAGATGCCGTGGCCCGCTGCCCGGTGGCAACTGGACCGACGCCTGCGCAGCAGCGGTTAGTGGCAGTTCACGGTTGGCCTTGGGGTCGTAGCGGTAAATAAAGACTTTGTCCGCCCCCAGGTCACTGGAAAACACGTACTGACCGTCCGGCGACGACACCGTTGCATGCACGTGGGACGAGACCTGCCGCTCAGGGTTGACCCGGCTCGCCGGATGACTGCTCAACTGCACCGGAGGCGACAGCTTGCCGTCGGCACTCACCGGCAACACGGCCAGGCTTCCGCCCGGATCTTCGGCCACGCAATAGTTGCTGACAAACAGGTACTGGCCGTCGCCACTCAGGCTGGAATGCGTCGGCTCATTGCCCAGGCTCTGTACCTGACTGAGCGGGCTCAGTTCATGGGATTTCGGCTCGACGGCAAAACTGCTGACCCGCCCCACCGGGTCGGCTTGGCCAGGGCCGTTCTCATTGACCACAAACAGTCGGCGCTGGTCCTTGGACAAGGTCAGCCAGGACGGGTTGGCGGTCTTGATGACCTGTAACGGTTTACCGTTTAGCTGGCCGCTGTGACTGTCGAATTGCAGTCGGTAGATCCCTTGGCTCTGGCCCTGAGTGTAGGTGCCCACCAACAGCTCGTAGGTGTCGACAGGCGCCGCTTGCACACCCATCGCGCCGACACTGCCGGCCATCAGCAGTGGCCAGAAATTACGCATCTTCATGCGCGTCGTCCTCTTCCTCGCCAGCGCTGAAGGCGCTCATGCACACAAGCCGGTGCTCGCCGGAATCACCAGTAATGGTCCAGCTCTGCAGGGTTGGGTCGAAGGTTGCCGCCTGCACCTGCGCCAAGCTGAAGCTCCAGCGCTTGGCCGCGCGACCGTCCATGCACTCGATCAGCAAACGGCTGTCATCGAGACTGAAATCGAAGGCATGCAGCCCGTCGATTTCCAGCATGTCGCAAGTTTGCAGGGCAGCCAGCAAGGTTTCGTTTACACCAGTCATAACCATCTATCGCTTGGGAGAAAGGGGTAATGATAGGCCAGTTTGCAAGCCACTCCTAAACGGACGTGCGCGGGTGGTATCCCTGTATCGCCCGGCAGCCAGGTGCGGAGGGTATTTTTGGGCAATCCCGGCTGATACCTGCCCGCGCGGGCACTCCCGCGCGCAGGTTTGGCTCAACGACCACCCAGGTACGCCCGTATGCAAAACCCGCCCTCCCCCTCAACCACTTATGTCGACATCCAGGCCCGCGCCATTCAGGAGCAATTCACCACTCGACCGACGTTGCGCTCGGTCGTCGCACACATGCTTGGGGACCTGATTACCGAGAAAACCGCAACACTGGACACTGATATCGCGCTGATCAGCGTCGCCACGCCCAATGCCCTACAGGGCTATGACCTCAATCCACTGGTTGATGTCGCCCTCAACTACATGGCCGGCGGCGACCCTGTCGATTTTTCGAAGACCGTGGACGACCGCGCCAGTCACCTCGTCAACAAACGCGGGACGCGGGTGCGCTATCTTTCCCACGCTGATGATCATCGTGCGTTAGTTCCTGACATGCGGCTCATCGAAAACATCATCCTGGAACTGCCTTCCATTGTTCAGATCGGCTTCCAGCAGGCGTTGACCGATTACTGGAATGCACCCGCCGATACCGGTGCCAGCCGTTGGCAGTGGCTGGGCGATCAACTGCGTAACGCCCTCAGAAGTGCAGCCGTCCTGCAAGCGGGAGACGACATCGAACGACGAGAGATACTCACTCGGCTGGCAAACCAACCCGACACTCAGGAGCGCGCCATCCTCAGCGGGCCTCTGGGCGACGTGCACGCCTACTGCATTGAAACCACCGTGACCACTGCGGCGCAGTCCATCACCTATCAGGCTCCCGACATTCTTGTGGTTCGAGGTCCGCGAGTGCTGTTGTGCAGCGTCTCGGGAGTCATCCAGGCCTATGCTTCCCTGGAGGACTTCGGCGAGGCCTGGGGGAAGATGATCACCCAGCGGTTCAATGTCCAGACCATCACCTGGAAGCGCTATAAGCCCGGCGACGACATTTTCGACATTCAGGCCGCCCTGCTGCTGAACCAACAACTGGAGGACATCGCCGCGTTCGAGCTGCCTGCACGACTCAGCAAGCGCGAACTGGAACAACGCTTCCATGAAGTGACCGACCTCACCCCGCTGTTCTGTGGCATCACACCTGCCAGCCCCGGTCAGTTACGACGGGTACACGCCGTGCTACCTGAATGGTTGAGGCAGGCATCCGCTGTCGATCAACTGGCCTACCGCAAGCACAGCCTGGAGCTGGCAAGCCTCAATCAAGCGACAAAGGGCCAGTCATGGGCTGAAGGCATCGCCGATATCCGGACATTCGCCGCCAACGCACTGCAACAACAGATGCTCAAGGACCAGCCGCTTGCACCGGTATATAAGGCCGATGAGCTTGAGCTGACGTTTCACGTGCCGGCCGGCAACCTGGGCAGCGGCTTCATCGAACTCGCGAAAATGACCTTGACTGAACTGGCGCTAAAAAACCTCGCCGGCAGGCCCAATGGTCGTATGACCGTGCGCCATAAGGGTGAAGAGGCATTGCAGGACTGGATGACGCCCGAATACCTGTTCAACCTGATCACCCAGGTCGACATCGGCAGAACCTATCCGCAGCTGCTCAAAAACCTGTTGTTGAGCGGGACCGCCGACGCCGATAGACGCCAGCGTCTGTTCACGGCCGAACTGCAAGTCGTTCTGCCAATGAAAGCGCTTGAACATGCGATCAAGGGTGAACACGGCCTGACTCGACGCGGTTACCAACTCGTCAGCGCCCTCATGCACCCCACTTATGCTGATCGAGTGCTCGATGGACAAGAAGTGCTGATCCGCCCACTGGCGTTTTCACGAAAAACCGATGCGCCAGCCGATGGGGTCGGCAACATGTTCATCATTGAGTGCGAGAACAGCCTGATTGGCCCGCATATTCTGTACCGCCCGATCTACGCAGAGTCGCTGCTTGAGTACCCGACCCGCGCAGCCTTGTTGGCGGCCATTGCATCGCCCGGCGCGCTCCAGAGCAGCGTACTGGCGTGGTTACCGGAAACAGCCCGCGCCATCTATGACAACGGCGGGTTCAACGAACCGCACATTGCTCATTTTTCACAGCTTGACCCCTTCGGCCGGCCTGAAAAACCCAAAGCGGCAACCCTGGCCAACGATGAGCACACGGATGAATTACTGCAGTCACTGCGTAACGGAGCGCTGATGCAGTACCTGTTCGGCAGCGAGGCCCGCGCCCTGGTAGACCTGGGCGAGCGCAACTCGGTCTCCGACGCGCAAAGTCGCTGGGCGATCCTGCTGGAGGGCGGCTGGACGTTGTTCAATACCTTGCTGGCCTTGCCGCTCGGCGGCCCGGTTCTGGCCGTCGGCTGGATGATCTCGATGGTCAGCAGTTTGCTCAATGACCTGCCACAACTGGACAACCCGGACCCTGCCACACGGGAAGTCGCATGGGTTGATTTCTTGATGAACCTCTCGATGCTGCTGTTGCACGGTGCCCAAAAGCCCGAACTACCCGCCGCCCCCCTGGCACTGGAGGGGCTGGAAAAAAACGGAGTGGCCCTGGACCGGATGCGTCGCCCACCCAACCAGACCTTCGATACCCCCGCGAATATTACGCAAGGCACCGTCGGCCTGCCCTCCGAACCGCCGGGAGGGGGTAGAACCCTGTTGGATTTCGACCGATCACAGGCCCGCGAATCCTCGGCGACGCGCCTGTTGGCCAGGCTCAGGGCGGTCAACGTCAAATGGCCAGACGTTATCCCGGAGCCCATTCAAATAGGTGCGTTCAAAGGCCTCTACCGCATCAATCACCATTGGTATGCCTCAGTCGCAGGGCTGTTGTTCCAAGTCAGCATCGTTCCGGGTTTCGGTGAGGTCTACATCATTCACCCCACCAAACCTGACCACCCTGGGATCAAGCTGAAAACCAGCGGGCAAGGCCATTGGACGCTGGATCAGGGGCTCAAATTGACGGGGGGCGGCCCCAAAAAAAGAATCGCCGCCAAACAGGAGGAGAACCTTAGAAGACTTGAGGACCTGTATCTCGAAAAACAGCCGGCACAACAACGGCAACTTGAAGGCATCGAAGCGTTTCATCAGGCTGCACGTCAGGTTGATGTTGCCCAGAATGTCTACACGCTACACATCAAGAAACTGCAACTGATATGGCAACTGCTTGAACACGCCGACGACCTGCAAAAACCTGCCCTGCGCTCCCGTCAGGTCACGGAGCTGGAAAAAACTGCCAGCGCCTGGTCAACACTCCTGGGCAAGCTGGAAGCGATGCAGGCAAGTGCCGTCCAGCTGGAGCAGACGCGCCGTCAACTGATTGATTTCAGCCGCCGGGAGGGCGAGTTCAACAAGACGAATTCCCCCACCCTACAGCGCGCCAAACTGTTTGTTGCGATCGCCTCCACCCAGCTGTTGGTTCAGGATCATGCCGTCAGGCTGAGCCAGGACTACCTGCTCGGCGGCACAGAGGGTGAGCCCCTTCAAACCCTGGCCAACAGGCTTGAAGCGGCCCTTGACGCTCACGATCCCCTGCCCTACCGCAAGTACATCCAGGCACTGGAGAGCGGCTATGTCTTTGACGAAAATATTCGTGAATGGACCCGGCGCCTTGAATCAACCCTCAACGAGCTGCAAGCGGACTCGCTCGCAGGCCAGAGAGAGCGTAACGACCTGCTGAAAGCGGTGCGCGGCTCGGAGTTGCTCAGTGAATTGAACATCAAGCTGCATGACCTGGATGTCTTGCGCGAGCTGAGTGTCGACCGCAGTGCCCGGGGCCCCCTTTCGTTCAAGGACTTCTACTCCACGCAAGTGCCTCTGGAGCGGCTAAAGGACACGGCCAGCGCTCATCTTGTGTTACGCACGACCGAAGGCTTCACGTTCGAGCAGCGCCAGGCCGTGCTGGAAACCATCATCGATCAATATCAAAAGGCAGAGGACGCCAGCCTGATGCTCAAAGAACTCGGTCCGGCCTTTAGTCGCCCAGCCTATCAACAGCGCTTTGTCGACGACCTCAGACTGGCGCGCCAGGGTGCCGAGACCGACCTGGCCGAACTGATCCTCGAGCAGGAAAACCTGTCGATCGCCCCCCCGCGCGCCATTCAGACGAGTCGCCCATCCACCACCAAACGGGTATTCAAGACACGCAACCACGGCACCCTGATCGGAGAACTTCAGGCACCACGCCCTGAAGATGAAGGGGAAGTCATTGAGGTACACGACCCGTTCAACCAGCAGATGGTTTCGCGCTACCACAAACATGCCCAGGACGATGTGTACGTCCAGATGGTTGAGCAACCGCTGCAGCCGCCCCCGGTGACCCGGCCAGCAAAAACCATCATCGAGGCCGGCAACACGCTGCTGGCGCAACGAATCAAGTTAGAGGCCTTGATCGACCGGGAAATGGCCCAGGTACTGCGAGACCCCGTATTGCGCGAAGAAAAAACCCCCGCCGACTGGGAGACGATGCTGATCCAAAGCGCCGGCGACCTGGAAGGCCTGGTGATCGAACTTCAGAAAACATCAGAGACTTCGCCGCAGAAAAGCGCGCTGTTCGACGAACTGTCCAACGCCGCCCAAGCCATGCGGGCAAAGGGCCGGGACTACCGGATAGCCGGCTACAAGTTGCAGTCCCCTACCCCTGAAAAAGTTGATTTCCTCTGGACTCATCACACGATTGACATCGAGCCTGTGACTTCACGCAAGCTGACCCAGGCCAAGGATTTCCTGACAGAATTTGTCATCAAGGACAAACACTCAAGGGAAGTGCTGTGGTACGCGCATTTCCACTACACGCGTCTCGACGGTCCAACCGATGCCTACACCGCCGGGCACCTGAAACGGCCCGAACAACGCTTTGTCGGCTTCAAGACGCAACTGAGCCAGGCCAAAAGCAACGGGGAAATCACCCGGATCTGGCGCAGCAAAATTTCACCGGCCATGGCTAAAAAGCTGTTCTTCTACGATTAGCCGCCCACACCGCTCCAGAACCAAAAGAAAAGCCGCAGCAAACGCTGCGGCTTTTCATGTGCGGCGTGGCGATCAGTGAGCAAACAGCGAGTTGCCCTTCTGCCCCGCGAGTTTTTCCGGCTTGATCAGGAACCGCGCCAGTGCAGGCAACAGCCACAGCGCACCAAACATGTTCCAGAGCAGCATGAAGGTCAGCATCAGCCCCATATCAGCCTGGAACTTGATGGCCGAGAAGATCCACGTCGCCACGCCGATGGCCAGGCACAGGCCGGTGAACAACACCGCTTTGCCCGTGGACTTGAGCGTCTGGTAGTACGCCTCCTGCAACGGCAGACCTGCTCGCAGGAAGCTTTCGAGGCGGCTGTAAATGTAGATGCCGTAATCCACGCCAATCCCCACCCCCAACGCCACCACCGGCAAGGTCGCGACCTTCACCCCGATCCCCATGAACGCCATCAGCGCGTTGCCCAGCACCGAGGTCAGCACCAGCGGCAGCACGATGCACAAGGTGGCCGCCCACGAACGGAAGGTGATCATGCACATGGTGGCCACGCAGATGTACACCAGGATCAGGATGATCAGCTCCGACTCCTTGATCACCTCATTGGTGGCCGCCTCGATCCCGGCGTTACCGGCGGCCAGGATGAACTCCAGGCCCTCCTTGTTGTTCTCCTTGGCAAACTCCTGCACCGCATGGACCGCACGATCAAGGGTCGCAGCCTTGTGATCGTTGAGGAACACCAGCACCGGCGCCAGGGAGCAACTGTTGTTGTACAGGCCGTCAGCGCGAGCAATGGAGTTGTTCAGTACATCCGGGTTACGCGACAGGGTTTCCCACTTCAGGTTGCCCTCGTTCATGCCCTTGATCATTTGCTTGGAGACCGTCACCAGGGAAATCGCCGACTGCACGCCCTCGGTGTTCTGCATCTTCCACATCAATTCATCGATCGGCGCCATGGCTTCATAGCGCGAGCAGCCTTCAGGCCTGGTCTTGACCATCACCACCAGCACATCGGAGCTGGTGGAGTAATTGCTGATGATGAAGTTGTTGTCCTTGTTGTAACGCGAGTCCGGACGCAGCTCCGGCGCACCTTGATCGAGGTCGCCGATTTTCAGGTTCTGGCTGTACCAAAGCCCGCCACCAAACGCGATCAGGGCGATGAGAATGGAGACTGGAGCCACTTTCGCGCTGGAAAAGTTCGACAACATGCGCCAGAACGGATGCTCGCGGGTCGCGTCTTTCTTGCTGCGCTCGATGGCACGCTTGCTGATACCGACGTAGGAAATCGCCACCGGCAGCAGGATCAGGTTAGTGAACACAATCACCGCCACCCCGATGGAGGCGCCGATCGCCAGCTCACGAATCACCCCGATGTCGATGATCAGCAGCGTGATGAACCCGACCGCATCCGCGAGGATCGCGATCATCCCCGGCAGGAACAGTTGACGGAACGTACGCCGCGCCGCCGTCAGGGCGTTGTCCGCCTCGCCGGACTGCAAGGCAATCCCGTTGATCTTCTGGACGCCGTGGGAAATGCCGATGGCGAAAATCAGGAACGGCACCAGCATCGAGTACGGGTCGAGGCCGAAACCGAATGCGTGCATCAGGCCAAGCTGCCAGACCACCGCCACCAGGGTGGTGATCAACACCGCGATGGTGCTGCGAATACACCAGGTGAACCAGTACAGCAGCACCAACGTAATGATGAACGCCACGCCGAAGAACATCACCACCATGATCAGGCCATCGATCAGGTCACCGACTTTCTTGGCGAACCCGACGATGTGGATCTTTACATTGGGGTTCTGGGCTTCGAACTTGTTGCGGATCTTGTCTTCCAGTTCATGGGAGAACTTCTGGTAGTCCAGCGCCAACAACTTGCCCTGGTCCGCCGGGTCCGGATAGGACTCCAGCAACGGAATATCGACAATGCTCGACTTGAAGTCGTTAGCCACCAGCCGCCCGACCTGACCGGACTTGAGCACATTGTTACGCAGTTGTTCAAGGCTGTCGGCCGAGCCGTTGTAGCTCTGCGGGATCACTTCGCCACCGGCAAAGCCTTCCTCGGTAACTTCAGTCCAGCGAACGCTCGGGCTCCACAACGACTTGAGGCCGGAGCGGTCGACACCGGAGATGTAGAACACTTCGTCGTTGATCTGGCGCAGCGTCTCCATGTACTCCCTGGAGAAGATATCGCCGTCCTTGGCTTCCACCGAGATCCGCACGGTGTTGCCCAGGTTCGCCAGATCATTGCGGTGCTCCATCATCTTCTCGATGAAGGGATGCTTGAGCGGGATCATTTTTTCGAAACTGGTGGAAGGCTTGATCAGCGTGGCCTGCCAGAACAGGAACAGGCTGACCAGCAGGCAGATGACGATCACTGCCGGGCGGTTGTTGAATATCAGGCGCTCGAGAAACGTCGCCTTGTCCTGGTGATGACTGCTCATGGATGTCATAGCCCCGCCTTCTTATTATTTGCCCAGCTCGGTGCCGGTTGGCGAAGTGGCGCGAACGCCGCCCTGTCCGACCAGAATCAAGTTGCCATTGCCTGCCCCGGTGACCGCCGAGATGGAAATGCGGTCGGAGCGGTTGGCGACGCTGAAGGTCTGACCATCGTCGCTGCTGCGTACCACGCTGCCGCCGTTACCGACGATCACAATCGAGCCGTCGTCCAGCAGCGTTGCACCGGACAGGCCGAATTCCAGATCACCACGGGCGGCCTTGAGTTCGACCGGCTCCCAGGTGCTGCCGAAATCGGTGGAACGAAACAGGTTGCCGCGCAAACCGTAGGCCAGCAGCGTCGCCGGTTGCGCCGTGCCGATCACTCCGAAGAGCGAGCCCTCGTACGGGCCTTGCAGGCGTTCCCAGGTTTGCCCCCAATCAGCGGAGCGAAACATGCTGCCCTGCTCACCGACGACGAACAGCCCCGAATCCTTGACGGCGGCAATTGCATTGAGGTGGTACTGGTCCTCGTTATCCAGGCGATCACTGACGTCTTCCCAGTGTTTGCCACCGTCGGTGGTTTCCACCAACGCCCCGTAAGCACCCACGGCGAAGCCGTTGCTGGCGTCCTTGAACCAGACGTCGAGCAATGGCGCTTCGCGCTTCAAATCTTCGTATTGTTTGGTCCAGTTGATGCCGCCGTCCTCACTGGCGAGGATCTGCGCATCGTGGCCGACAGCCCAGCCGTGTTGGTCATCGACAAAGAACACAGCGGTCAGCAGTTGGCGGGTGGGCACTTTTGCCTGGGTCCAGGTCTGGCCCTGGTCATCGGAATAAAGAATGTGCCCACGATCGCCGACGGCCACCAGGCGCTTGCCGGCATGCACCACATCGAGCATCAGGCCCTTGGCGGATTTATCGGATTCGATGGAATAAACGGCATCGGCCGCCGACGTGGCAGCGGCCAGGACAGGCCCTGATAACACCGCAGAGCCCACCAGCGAGAGCGCTGTAGCCAGCAACGCGAATCTGCGTAGCGCCAGCGGGCGGCAAGAACCCACACCCATGACAGGCTCACTCATAGACCTTTCCCCCATTATTATTGTTAGGTCATTCAACCTTTCAGGGCGCCATAAAGGGCGTTTCTGCTGACTGACTGGCGGACCGGTGTCCGCAAACCTGCAATCTAGAGCCCCTTTGGAAGCAGGGCTATCCTATCCAGCTTTCGAAAGGTCTGACAATCGACGCCACGTTATCTTTTGTTAACCCAGGGGGATAAGGGTCACGGGTGAATGAGAAGGCATTTGTCGATCCGATGAGCGTCAGCGCGGACGCGCCTCCAGCAAGTCTGCGGCACACTGCGCGATACGCCGACAGGCCTGCGCCAACTTGACCTGGCTTACCACCAGGCCAATGCGGATATGCCCTGCCGCGCTGGGCCCGAAGGCCTCGCCGGCCAACACAGAGACGCCGTAACCTTCCAGCAACCGCTCGGCAAACGCCTGTGCACCTACACCGGTCTGGCGCACATCGACCATCACGAACATGCCGCCATCGGGCTTGAGCGGGTTGAGTCCCGGGCAATCGCTCAGGCTGGCGCACACCAGGTCGCGACGCTGGCGATACTCGTCACGCATCTGTGCCAGTTCCGGCAAGTCCGCATCAAGGGCCACCTGTGCGGCGTTCTGGATGAACTCCGGCAGACCGAACAGCATGCACAACGACAGGTGCACCAGGTGTTCCGCCAGCGGTTTTGGGCCGATTACCCAGCCCACGCGCCAACCACTCATGGCGTGGGATTTGGAGAGGCTGTTGAGGGTCGCCGTGCGTTCGGCCATGCCCGGCAGGCTGGCCGGGCTGATGTGCCGGCCTTCGTAGAGCAGGTCGCTGTAGACCTCGTCACTGATCAGCCACAGGTCATGACTGATACACAAGTGCGCCAGTGCCTGCCAGGTCGACAGCGACAGACTGGCCCCGGACGGGTTGTTCGGACTGTTGAGCAAAATGGCCCGGGTCCTGGGGGTAATCAGTGCGGCCACGTCGGCTGGGACAACGCGAAAACCGTTTTCGGGCCGCACCGCCACGGGCACGACCTTGGCCGCGCAGGCGCCGAATACTCCTTCATAAGTGACGTACATGGGTTCGGCGACGATGACTTCGTCGCCTGGGTCGAGCAAGCATTGAGCAACGGAGTACACCGCGCATTGCGCGCCTGGCAACAGCACCACATGCTCGGCCTCAACCACCTGACCGCTGCGCCGGGTATGGCGCCGGGCGATGCTGTGACGCAGCGCCCGGGTGCCACGCACTTCGGCGTAATGGGTATCGCCGGCCAGCAGGCTGTCGATCGCCGCCTGGACGATCGGCCTCGGAGTATCGAAGTCCGGGTCGCCGACCGACAGCAACAACACATCGACGCCCTGCTCGCGCAGTTCCAGCGCTCGGTAGTGAATCTGCCAAGCTTGGGCACCATCGCCGGCGATTCGTTGGGTCAAGGCTGAATAGCGCATGTCACTCTCCTGTCGCGCGAGCTCCAGAGTGAACCCTACCTCAAATCACGAAACGCGCCACCATGGCGTTCAAATCCACCGCCAGACGCGACAGTTCGTGGCTGGCGGCGCTGGTCTGGTTGGCACCCGCAGCGGACTGAGTCGCCAGGTCGCGGATGTTGACCAGGTTGCGGTCAACTTCACGCGAGACCTGCGCCTGCTCTTCGGACGCACTGGCGATGACCAGGTTACGTTCGTTGATCTGATGAATCGACTGGGTAATCTGCTCCAGTGACTCACCGGCCGCACGGGCCAGTTCCAGGGTGCTCTGGGTGCGCTGGTTGCTTTGCGCCATCGATTCGACTGCTTCGCCGGTGCCGTTCTGGATCCCGGCGACCATTTTTTCGATTTCCTGAGTCGATTGCGCGGTGCGATGGGCCAACGCCCGAACCTCGTCCGCCACCACCGCAAATCCGCGCCCGGCCTCACCGGCACGGGCCGCTTCAATGGCTGCGTTCAGGGCCAGCAAGTTGGTTTGTTCGGCGATGGCGCGGATCACGTCCAGCACCTTGCCAATGTCACGGCCCTGCGTGGCCAGGCCTTCGATCATCAGCGAGGTGGCTTGCACATCCTGCGTCATGGTCTGGATCGCACCGACGGTTTCCACCACCCGGTCGCGGCCCTCGCGAGCAGCCTGGGTCGACTGATTAGACGCTTCGGAGGTCGACACGGCGTTGCGCGCCACTTCTTCCACGGCCGCGGTCATTTCGTTGACGGCGGTGGCGGCCTGTTCGATTTCGTCGTTCTGCTGTTGCAGGCCGCGTGACGCTTCTTCGGTCACGGCGCTGAGTTCTTCGGCCGCCGCGCCGAGCTGGTTCGCAGAGCCGGCGATCTGTTCGATGGTCTTGCGCAAGTTGCCTTGCATGGCGGACAACGCGCTGAGCAAGCGCGCCGGTTCATCATTGCCGTCGATCTCGATGGCTTTGGTCAGGTTGCCGCCAGCGATGGTTTCGGCAGCGTCCAGCGCCCTGTTCAGCGGTGCAACGATGCTGCGCGTCAACAACCACGCCAGCAACACGGTGGCCAGCGCCGCGACGACAGAAACCACGACAATCCCCGTGATGGCGCCGCTGTAGTGCTCGCCCGCATCGGCGGAAGCGGCTTTGGCGTCTGCCGCGTTGATCGCGATCAGTTTGTTCAACTGCTCGCCCATCAGGTCGGTGCCGTCCTTGATACGGGTATTGATCAAGGTGCGCATCTCGTCGAGCTTGTTGGCCCGCGACAGCTCCATCATCTGGTTTTGAGCTTGCAGATAGCTGTCCAGGGTGGCGGCAAACACTTTGGCCAACGCCGCCTCTTCTGTACCCGCCGGCAACGCCGCATAGCTGGCTTGCGCCTGGCGGACTTTGTCGACTAGGGCGCTGATGCGCGTTTCGGCCTCCTGCAAACCTGCCGGGTCACGGTTGACCAGCACCCGGAACGATAGAATCCGCAGGCGCAACACGTTTTCCGTGACGTTGCCAAGGAACCCGACGCTGGGCAGTTGGGTGCTTTCCATGTCGATAGACGCCTGGCGGATGATCGACATGCGGTTCACGGCAAACACGCCCAGCACGATGACCAACAACGCAATAAAAGCGAAACCCAGGAAAGCTCGAGGCGCAATATTCATGTTACGTAAGGACATAGGATGATTCTCGGGTAGTGACGGTCTACAAGCATCCATGCCGTGAACGCTGCCCGGCAGGAGATCGCGCCCCACCGACAGGTCGGCGCCGCTTTTTTAATTGATCTGTGCGCCTGTTACAGGTATCGGCCGACCTTGAGCTTTTATGCACGCCCCGGAGAAAATATTTCTGGATGTGACTGGTGTTTCACCACTGAAACACCTGCCCTGTTGAGCATCAACCCTTGCGAACCGCCATCCGCCAGACCCCGGCGATGTCGCGGGCGCGCTCACGCAACAGCCGTGGCGCCTCTGCGCAGGCCTGTTCCAGGCTCATCGGGCCGGGCGTCAGGGCAAACGCGGCGTCAACACCATGTTCGTACATCTGCTGATAACCCTCGCCCAGGGTGCCTGCAATCACGATGACCGGCACACCCTGCTGATGGGCAATGCGCGCCACGCCAAACGGCGTCTTGCCACGCAAGGTCTGGGCATCGAAACGCCCTTCGCCGGTGATCACCAGGTCGGCATCGCGCAGGGCATCGGCAAGGCCGACCAGTTCTGCGACCACCTCGACACCCGGACGAAATTGCGCCCCCAAAAAAGCCTTGGCCGCAAACCCCAAACCGCCTGCCGCACCACTGCCGGGTTCGTCGCTGACGTCTTTTTCCAGGCTCTGCGCGCAGAGCGCCGCAAAATGCCCCAGGGCCTGATCCAACTGCTGGACCTGCTGCGGCGTGGCGCCTTTTTGTGGCCCGAAAATCGCCGAGGCGCCCTGAGGGCCACACAGGGGGTTGTTGACGTCGGCGGCAATGTCGAAGCGCACCTGAGCCAGGCGCGGGTCAAGCTCGCTCAGGTCGATCTGCGCCAGTTGGGCCAGGGCCAGGCCACCCGGCGCCAATGATTGACCAGCAGCATCCAGCAGCCTGAGGCCCAACGCTTGCAGCGCGCCGACCCCGGCATCGTTGGTCGCGCTGCCACCAATCGCCAGAATGATCCGCTGCGCACCGGCATCGAGCGCGGCGCGGATCAGCTCCCCAGTGCCCGCCGTGCTGCTGGTGCAGGCGTCACGCTGGCCCACCGGCACCAATTGCAAACCACTGGCCTCGGCCATTTCGATGATCGCGGTGTGGCTCTGGGGCAACCAGCCCCAATGGGCATCGACTGCCGTGCCGAGCGGCCCCTGCACCCGCGTGCTGCGCAACTGCCCGTCGCACGCCGCCAGCACCGACTCGACCGTGCCTTCACCGCCGTCGGCCATCGGGCACTTGATCAGCTGCGCGTGCGGCCAGACTTCCGCCAGCCCCTGGGCAATGGCCGTGGCCACCCCTTCGGCACTCAGGCTGTCCTTGAACGAATCAGGGGCGATGACGATTTTCATGTAAGTTCTCCGGTTCCAATGCACCCCATGCTGCCAGTTGAACTGAACAATGACGCCGGTCCGCTGCACAAGTCGTCGTGGGGTTTATTGTTCATTTCCACAAAATCATTCCCTCATCATCGTCGTGCTCTACGGCGGTTGGGGTTGATTGTCATGGATGGGCATCGGTCTGCGGCAGCAGTTGCACCCCCAGGTACAGCGCAAGCATGCCGTCGAGGCGCAACGGATCGACGCCGCTGAGTTCGGCAATGCGCTCCATCCGGTAGCGCAGGCTGTTGCGGTGAATGCCCAGCGCATCGGCGCACGCCTGGCTCTGACCGTCGTGTTCACACCAACTGCGCAACGTTGCCAGCAACTGACCATTACCGTCCCTGGCGATGACCTTGCGCAGCGGGTTGAGCAATTCGTCCAGCGCATCATCGTTGCGGTGACGCCAGAGCATCACCGGCAACCGATAGCGATTGAGCGTCAACAGTCGCGACTCGGGTAACACGTCGCGCCCGTAGGCCAGTAAGTCACCGACGCGCCGATAACAGCGGCGCAACCCCTGCAAACCATCGGCCTGGCCACCCACCGCGATGCGCAGGATGTTCCAGCCCTGAGTATCGAGTTTTTCCAGCAGGCGATCATTCTCCAGCGTTTGCGCGGCCGGTCGACACCACAGCAACGACGACTTTGCCGAGCTGACGCACCAGCTATCGGGATACCGCGAGATCAGCCAGGCACTCAAAGCCTCGACGGTTTGCCCCGGCCCGTGTTCAAGCCCCAGTTCAAACAGATAAGGCACCCGCGCCAACTGCGGCTTGAGGCCCAACTGTTGCGCCTCGTCGATCAGCCGCGGCGAGTCGCCGGACTCGCTGAGCAGTAACGCCAGCAGATCGTCGCAACGTTGGCGCCGCCATTGCTGCTCAGCCTGCTGGTTGCGCTGGCCGACGAGCATTTCGGCGGTCATGCGCACCAGTTCGGCGTAAGTGCGCAGCAACTCCGGCTCACCGGTAATGCCCAACACGCCGATCAACCGTTGGTCGAGCAACAGCGGCAAGTTGATCCCCGGCTGTACGCCTTTGAGATGGATCGCCGTTTGCGCGTCGATTTCCACCACCCGACCATTGGCCAGCACCAATTGCGCACCTTCGTGGCGGGTGTTGATCCGCTCCGGCTCACCGCTGCCCAGAATCAGCCCCTGGCTGTCCATGACGTTGACGTTGTAAGGCAGGATGGCCATCGCCCGGTCGACGATATCCTGCGCCAGGTCGTGATCGAGTTCGAACATAGCGGCGTGGTCCTTGAAAACGGCGTGCGGTGGATTGGTCACCCGCACAGGTGCGGCGGGTAAACCCTGTGCTCAGGCACAAAGACAGCGGCCCTGGGGTAACCGAGACTCACTGGGTGATCAACGATAGGGGCTGTTGACCTTTGGTGACAGCCCCTACCCTCGCATCGCACAAAATCATAATAAAGAGAGAGCCGCCATGTCACAGAGCGTCGCTGCCACCCTGGCCACCGCTGACGATAAAAACGCCGTCTACCAGCGCATTACCCTGCGCCTGATCCCCTTCATCTTCATCTGCTACCTGTTCAACTACCTCGACCGGGTCAACGTTGGATTTGCCAAACTGCAGATGCTCGACGCGCTGAAATTCAGCGAAACCGTGTACGGCCTCGGGGCCGGGATCTTCTTCATCGGCTATGTGCTGTGCGGCGTGCCGAGCAACCTGGCACTGAGCAAATTCGGCCCACGACGCTGGATCGCGGTGATGATGGTGACCTGGGGCACACTGTCGACCTGCCTGTTGTTCGTCACCACCCCAACCGAGTTCTACACCCTGCGCCTGTTCACGGGTGCCGCCGAAGCCGGGTTCTTCCCGGGCGTGGTGCTTTACCTCTCGCAGTGGTTCCCGACCTTTCGCCGTGGCCGCATCATGGCCCTGTTCATGTCGGCGATTCCGGTGTCGGGCTTGCTGGGCAGCCCCTTCTCGGGCTGGATCCTCAACCACTTCGCAGCAGGCCAGGGTGGCTTGGCGGGCTGGCAGTGGATGTTTTTGCTGCAAGGCATCCCCACGGTCGTCCTTGGCGCACTGGCGTACTTCCTGCTGAGCGACAACTTCGCCAGCGCCAAATGGCTCAAGCCTGAAGAACGTGCGGTGCTTGAAGCGGATCAGGCAGAGGACCTGGCCAACAAACCAAGAACCGCCACCGACTCGCTGCTGGCCGTATTCAAGAACCCGGCGATCTGGGCGTTCGGGCTGATTTACTTCTGCATTCAGAGTGGCGTCTACGCGATCAACTTCTGGTTGCCGTCGATCATCAAGAACCTGGGCTTCAGCGACAATCTCGTCATTGGCTGGCTGAGCGCGATTCCGTACTTGCTGGCAGCGGTGTTCATGTTGCTGGTGGGCCGTTCCGCCGACCTGCATAAAGAACGTCGCTGGCATTTGGTGGTGCCGATGCTGATGGGTGCGGTGGGTTTGCTGATCGCGGTGAACTTCGCCGCCAACCCGGCCATTGCCATCCTGGGCCTGACCATCGCCACCATGGGCGCCCTCACCGGTTTGCCGATGTTCTGGCCGGTGCCAACCGCCATGCTCAGCGCCGGTGCTGCCGCGGGTGGCCTGGCGCTGATCAACTCCATGGGCCAGATGGCCGGTTTCCTGAGCCCCTACCTGGTGGGTTGGGTCAAGGACAGCAGCGGCTCGACCGACGCTGCGCTGTACGTGCTGGCCGGGGTGATTGTCGCCGGTAGCCTGTTGGCCCTGCGCATGACCCGTCAGTTGCGCAACCCGTAAAGGACTATGCGCCGGATAGCTACGTGTCCGGCGCACCACCCTCCTTCGCGTACTCATGGCTGATCGACAGCCCAGTGGCGGCTGGCGCGTCCAGCTCCAACACCATGCCCGCCGGTAACTGCACGAAGATCTGCCAGGTGCCGTCCTCCGGCACCTGCGCCATTTGGTGGGGCAAGCCGCTCTCGCGAACCCTCTGCAACACCTGCGCGGCATCCTCTTGAGTACGAAACGCAATGTGGCTCAGGGCGCTCTCGACGAACCCCGGCTGTTCGATCACATGCACCAGCGCCTCGTCGTCCTGATACAACCAGCGACCGGGAAACGGAAACGGCGGTCGACGGCCCGGCTGCAATCCCAGCAGCGCCTGGAAAGCCGATTGCAACGCTGCGCCATCGACGGTGTTGAATGCCAGATGGTCGAACTGCCAGCTCACAGCACACCTCGCTTGCCGACCTTGATCAGCCCTGCGCAGTGATTGGGCAAGGACGCATTGAACGTGTTCATGGCAAACACCCTGTCAAGTAAGAGGACTGCATCATCCTTGCTTGCCAATCACGGAAAAATCCCGGTAAAAAAGAAGCATCTTTAAAGGATTTTTACTAATGAGCTCGATCCTCGACCTGGAAATCTTCGTGCGCACCGCTGACTCCGGCAGCATTTCCGCTGCCGCCAGAACCCTGGAACTGACCCCGGCCGCCGCCAGCATCGCCCTCAAACGCCTGGAAACCCGCCTCGGCATCCGCTTGTTCGCACGCTCGACCCGCAGCATGCGCCTCACCGAGGAAGGTCGGCGCTATCTGGAAAGCGTGCGCCTGGCCCTCGCCGCGCTGGCAGAGGGCGAGCAGGCACTCAAGCAGCAGACCCAGGGGCTGAGCGGCGTACTGCAACTGGCCGCGCCCTCAGATTTCGGGCGCAATGTATTGCTGCCGTGGCTGGATGAATTCAAGCACGAACATCCGCACATTCAGTTGCAACTGCTGCTCAGTGACCGTCACGCGGACCTGTTTCGCGAGACCGTCGATGTCGCCCTGCGTTTCGGCGTCCCGACCGACTCGACCCTGGTGGCCCTGCCGATCCTTGCGGAGCACCGGCGCGTGGCCTGCGCCAGCCCCCAGTACCTCGCCCGACACGGCACACCGAGCACACCCGCCGCGTTGAGCGAACACAGCGCCCTGCTCTACTTGCGCAACGGCCGGCCCTACAACAGCTGGCGCTTCAGCCGTGGCGATGAAGTCCAGGAGGTCCAGGTACGCGGCGACTACCTCAGCGATGACGGCGAAGTCGCCCGGCGCTGGGCCCTGAGCGGCCACGGCATCGCCTACAAAGCCTGGTTCGACGTGGCCGCCGATGTCCGCGCCGGCCGTCTGGTGACGTTGTTCGACGACTGGCAGGGGGAAAGCGCACCGTTCTACCTGTTGTGCCCGCACCGGGTCCAGGTCTCGGAGCGGGTCAAAGTGCTGCAGGCGTTTTTGCAGGCGCGCTGTCAGTCGCTGAGTCGATAATTCAGATTGCCCCACATGCGTGTTCTGGTATTTGATTGGGCGTTGCGACCCCTTCAGGTCTTCACCGGCAAAGGAACTTGTCCATGAGCTACCGCACGCTAGGCCACTCCGGGCTGCAAGTGTCCACCCTGACCCTGGGCACCATGATGTTCGGCGAGCAGACCAGCGCCGAAGACTCGCTGCGTATCATCAACAAGGCCTGGGACCAGGGCATCAACTTCATCGACACCGCTGACGTTTATACCGACGGTCGCTCGGAAGAAATCGTCGGCGAAGGTATCGCCGGTAATCGTCATGAATGGGTGCTGGCCTCCAAGGTCGGTTTCGGCCCGGCAGACGGCGTGCCCAACCGCTGCGGGTTGAACCGCAAGCACATTTTCAACGGCATCGACGCCAGCCTGACGCGCCTGGGCACCGACTACCTGGACATCTATTACCTGCACCGCGAGGACCACAACACGCCGCTGGAGGTGACGGTCTCCGCCATTGGCGACCTGCTGCGCCAGGGCAAGATCCGCTACTGGGGCGTGTCCAACTACCGTGGCTGGCGCATCGCGGAAGTGGTGCGCATTGCCGATCAATTGGGTGTCGACCGCCCGGTGATCAGCCAACCTCTGTACAACATCGTCAACCGCCAGGCAGAAGCCGAACAGATCACCGCCGCCCAGGCTTACGGCCTCGGCGTGGTGCCTTACAGCCCGCTGGCCCGTGGCGTGCTGAGCGGCAAGTACGCCCCCGACATTGCCCCCGACGCCAACAGCCGCGCCGGGCGTCAGGACAAACGCATTCTGGAAACCGAATGGCGCGTGGAATCGCTGCGCATCGCCCAGCAGATTCAGCACTACACGCAAAAGCGCGGCGTGGGCATTGTCGAATTTGCCATCGCCTGGGTGCTGAACAACGCGGCGATCAGTTCGGCCATCGTCGGGCCACGTACCGAAGCCCAGTGGGACGCGTACACCAAGGCTCAGGCGGTGAAGATCACGGCCGAAGACGAGGCCTTCATCGACTCGCTGGTGACGCCGGGGCATTCGTCGACACCGGGGTTCAATGATGTGAGCCATTTTGTCTCGGGGCGTAAACCGCGTAACGCCTGAATGAACACACTTCCCAGTGTGGGAGCGGGCTTGCTCGCGAAAGCGGCTTTGCAGTCAGCATCAGTGTTGAATGTGAAACCGTCTTCGCGAGCAAGCCCGCTCCCACATGGAGTCGGTGTTGATTGATCGGGCAATATTCAGCTCGAAAACAACGTATCCTCTGCGCCCGTTTAACACCCGCTAAAAATTCCGCGAGGACAGTTTGTCTAAAGGTATTGCTCTATCGGTAACCGCTTCGGTGCTGTTTGCCGTCATGTATTTCTACACATCGCTGCTGTCACCCTTGAGCGGCGTGGAGATCTTCGGCTGGCGGATGCTGCTCACGGTGCCGTGCATGACGGTGTTCATGCTGGTGTCCGGCGAATGGAAGCGGGTGATCGAGATCCTTCGGCGGCTGGCCGACAAACCGCTGCTGATGCTTGGCCTGCTGGCCTCTTCGGCGCTGCTCGGCGTGCAGTTGTGGCTGTTCATGTGGGCACCGTTGAACGGCCACAGCCTCGATGTGTCGCTGGGTTACTTCCTGCTGCCGCTGACCATGGTCCTGACCGGGCGCCTCGTCTATGGCGAACGGCTCTCCTACCTGCAAAAAGTCGCGGCGTTTTTCGCCACCCTCGGCGTGCTCAACGAGTTGTATCAGGTGGGCAGTTTTTCCTGGGCGACCCTGCTGGTGGCCATCGGTTACCCGACCTACTTTGTGCTGCGTCGGCGCCTGAGTGCCGACAACCTCGGTGGTTTATGGCTGGACATGGCCCTGCTGCTGCCTGTGGCCTACTGGTTCGTGCACAGTGGAGAGCAAGGCTTTGGCGTCTTCGATCATCACCCGTGGCTGTCGTTGCTGATCCCGCTGCTGGGCATCATCAGCGCCTCGGCACTGGTGGTTTACATCATCGCCAGCCGCTTGCTGCCATTCAGCCTGTTCGGGCTGTTGAGCTATGTCGAACCGGTATTGCTGCTGGGTGTGGCGTTGCTGTTGGGGGAAAGCATCAAGGCCGGCGAATGGCTGACCTACATCCCGATCTGGCTGGCCGTCGTGGTGCTGGTGTTCGAGGGCTTCAAGCATCTGGTCCGGCAGCGCAGACCTTAAGCCGCACACAAAACAATGTGGGAGCGGGCTTGCTCGCGAAGGCGATGTGTCAGTCAACTTGATAATGACTGAAACACCCTCTTCGCGAACAAGTCCGCTCCCACAGTTTTATATCTGCAATGCCTTACTCGGTAGCGAGTACGCCACGGCGGACCTGGTCGCGCTCAATCGACTCGAACAGGGCCTTGAAGTTGCCTTCACCGAAACCGTCGTCACCCTTGCGCTGGATGAACTCGAAGAACACCGGGCCCATCAAGGTTTCCGAGAAGATTTGCAGCAGCAGGCGCTTGTCCCCTGCCTCGGACGAACCGTCCAGCAGAATCCCCCGCGATTGCAGTTGATCAACCGGCTCGCCGTGGTTCGGCAAACGGCCTTCCAGCATTTCGTAGTAGGTTTCTGGCGGCGCGGTCATGAAGCGCATGCCGATTTTTTTCAGTCGATCCCAGGTGTCCACCAGGTTGTCGCTGAGGAACGCCACGTGCTGGATCCCTTCGCCGTTGAACTGCATCAGGAACTCTTCGATCTGCCCGGCGCCCTTGGACGACTCCTCGTTCAGCGGGATGCGGATCATGCCGTCCGGTGCGGTCATGGCCTTGGACGTCAGGCCGGTGTATTCGCCCTTGATGTCGAAGTAACGAATCTCGCGGAAGTTGAACAGCTTCTCGTAGAAGTTCGCCCAGTAGGCCATGCGGCCGCGATACACGTTGTGAGTCAGGTGGTCGATGATCTTCAGGCCTGCGCCTTCCGGGTTACGGTCGACGCCTTCGATGAACACGAAGTCGATATCGTAGATCGAGCTGCCTTCACCGAAACGGTCGATCAGGTACAGCGGCGCGCCGCCGATACCTTTGATCGCTGGCAGGTGAAGCTCCATCGGGCCGGTTTCGATGTGGATCGGCTGGGCGCCGAGTTCGAGGGCACGCTTGTAGGCCTTTTGCGAATCCTTGACTCGGAACGCCATGCCGCACACCGACGGGCCGTGCTCAGCCGCGAAGTACGAGGCCACGCTATGGGGTTCGTTGTTGAGGATCAGGTTGATCTGGCCCTGACGATACAGGTGCACGTCTTTGGAGCGGTGGGTCGCCACCTTGGTGAAGCCCATGATCTCGAAGATCGGCTCCAGGGTGTTCGGGGTTGGCGATGCGAATTCAATGAACTCGAAGCCCATCAGGCCCATTGGGTTTTCGTATAAATCTGCCATGGTTGGCGCCTCATCATGCTGCTTTTGGAATTAACGGATCGTTAGTTACGAGCAATGCTGAGAGCGGCAGGTGGCGCACAGGAGATACCTCGCACACTGCGGGCGAGAAAATCACCATAGATCAATTGGAACCCAAATATCTTCATTGTCGACCCAAGGCTATTGCGGGCGAGGCTTCTGCTGCCAGAAGACGTTATTCTTATATGCGTAACCGGATTCTACACAGCGTAAAACGGTTTGTCCGCCTTCTCTATAAAATCCCCCTTTTTGCTTCACACGCAAGGGGTTTGTTGCACAAGTAAATGCCCGCCACGATCAATCCCCCTCCCGCGTATATGGCGGGGGTCAATTGCTCGCCGAGCAGCAACGCACCAAGGATCACCGCCGTCAGCGGGTTCAAGGCAATGAACACCCCGGAGCGCGTCGCGCCGATCTTCCGGATGCCGTCGTAATAACCAATGTACGCCAGCGCCGAACCCAGCACACCGAGGTAAAGCAACGCCAGGCCCTGCGAAGCGTCCAGCCCACGCAACACCTCTATGCTCAACTCCCCGCGCAGCGCACTGATGATCCACAGCATCGCGGTGCCCAGCAGAATCGAATACGTCACCGTTTGCAGTGGCCCCAGTGTGTCGTTCAGGCCTTTGGAGCACAGTGAATAAACGCCCCAGCCCACCACGCAGCCCAGTATCAGCAGGTCACCGAGCCAGGCATTGGCACCACCGTCGAACACCTGCCGATTGCCACTGACAATCACCACTCCCGCGCCCAGGATGCACATCGCAATCCCCATGCCCCGCAACCGACTCAACGATTCCTTGAACAGTAACCACGATGCCAGGCCAATCACTGCGGGGTTCAGCGCCACGATCAACGACGCACGTGACGCATTGATGTGCTGCAAACCGTAGAAAAAACACAGGTTGTAGAAAAAGATCCCGAAAAACCCCAGCACCGCCAGTTGCAGCCACTGCCCCGGACGCGGGCGAACCAGCGGAATGCGGGCCAGCAGCATGAACAGCAGCAAGGCCAGGCTCGCCAGCAAAAACCGCAGGCTCGCGGCAAACAACGGGCTCAGCGAATCGGCCAGAAACCTGCCCGCGACGAAAGTCCCGCCCCAGATCATGGTGACGGCGGCCAGTTTCAAATACACCGCGTTGTCCGATGGGCAGGCGCTTGGGTAACAGCTTTTCATAAGTCTCCAGTACGGTGAGTCATGCAGATGACCTATTCTTTGCCTAATGCCTGATCATCGTAAAATGAGCAAATACTCATGACCCTGACCCAACTTGAGATCTTCGCCCTTGTGGCCGAGCTGCGTGGCTTTACCAGCGCAGCCAACCGTCTGGGCATCACCCAATCGGCGGTATCTCACGCCATCAAGTCGCTGGAGCAGGAACTGGGCGTCGAGCTGCTGAACCGGCACCCATCGCAGATTGAACTCAGCGATATCGGTCAACAATTGTTGTTGCGCGCCCGCGCCATGCTCGGGCTGGCCAACACCCTGCGCCAGGAAGCTGCAGATGCTCGGGGGATGAAGCGCGGCACATTGCGCATCGGCTCGTTTGGGCCGACTTCGTCGATCACGTTGCTGCCGCAGATCCTGCAACCGTTTCGCGAGGCCCATCCCGGGATTGAGGTGCACATTGACGAAGGGCCGGATCGCCAGGTCGTGCAGTGGCTCGAGGAGCGGCGCATCGACATCGGATTTGTGGTGCTGCCTGAAGAGCGCTTCGACACCGTCGCGCTGCTTGAAGACCAGATGGTCGCGCTGGTGCCTGCCGGACACCCTCTCACCATGCACGACAGCCTGAGCCTGAGCGACCTGTGCCACGACCCGTTCATTCTCACCGAGGCGGGTTCCTCGGAGCTGGTTTCACGGTTGTTCAGCGCCGCCCGATTGACGCCCAACATTCGCTACCGCTGCTCGCAGTTGCTCAGCACCCTCGACATCGTCGGCCGTGGCGATGCGCTGACGGTTGTCGCAGAACGCTCACTGCCCAATTGCCCGGACAACCGCTTTGTGAAAAAACCACTGTCGCCCGCCGTCAAACGCCAGATCGGGCTAGCCGTGCTGGACCAGCGCCAATCTTCACCCGCCACCCTGGCGTTCATCCGGTTGGCTCAAAGCCTTAATTACGCTTGAAAAGCGCAAACCCGAAGCACGATCTATCATGGCCTGTAGCTGAACGCTTTTGAGGAGGCAAAGCGTCTTCCTGCCTGCATTTGAGAGCCCTACTCCCCCTTTCAGGTTTCGCAGATGCCCCTGACGCTCAAAGCACGCCGTAAACCCGCCACCCGGATTGCAATCACTCTGTTGAGCGGCCTGCTTCCAATACTGTTGGGGTTGGTCATCCTGCACATGCAAGCCGAACGGGTGCTTGAACACAGCACTCAACAAACCGCCGAAGAAGCCATTCGCCAATTCGACTTGATGCTCGACAACACCGCCATCGCCGCCCAGGAACTGTTGCCGCTGGCCGGCCAACCCTGCGCCGACGTCAAACTGGCCCTGCGCGAACAGGTCACGCGCCGCCCCTTTGTACGCTCGACCAACCTGGTGTGGGACAACAACCTCTATTGCAGTTCGCTGTTTGGCGACTATCAGGAACAGGTCAATCCGGGCGACTACACCCAAGGCAAGTTATGGCTCATGAACGGCAACCCCGTTACGCCCGACACTGCGTTGCTGGTCTACCGGCTCAGTGAGGGCAAACAAGGGGCGCTGACGACACTTGATGGCTATCACCTGGGCAACGTATTACGACTGATCGGGCGCAACACCCTGCTATTACTGCAAGTGGGGCCCAACTGGTTATCGGCCGACGGGCATGTCCACCAAGGCCTCCTGCCGCCGTTACCGGTGGCGCGTACCAACCTTGTGTCGAACCGGTATGCCTTTGAAGTTGAAGCAGGATTTCCCGAAGGGGAAGTCTGGCGCTACATGGCCAGCGAATACCCGCCCTTGTTCAGCCTGCTGATTTTTTTCGGGGTCATTGCCGGGGCCATCGGTCATTGGTTGCAAAAACGTTCGTCGTCTCCCAGTCACGAAATGCAGCGTGCACTGGAAGCCGCCGAATTCATTCCGTACTTTCAACCCGTCGTGCATGGCGACAGCAAACAATGGGCAGGCGTTGAAGTTCTGATGCGCTGGAAACATCCAAAAGAAGGCCTTGTGCGGCCAGACATGTTCATCCCCTTTGCCGAACATTCAGGGCTGATCGTTCCCATGACGCGCTCACTGATGCAGCAGACCGCTGCGCTGCTCGCCCCCCATGCGACGAAATTCCAGGAGCGCTTTCACATCGGCATCAACATCACGGCCAACCATTGCCAGGACCTGGCGCTTGTCAGCGATTGCCGCGAGTTCCTGGCAGCCTTTGCGCCCGGTAAGGTCGCGTTGATTCTGGAGTTGACCGAGCGAGAGCTGATTGTGCCGAGCGACATCACCCACCAGCTCTTCGAACAACTGCATGAGTTGGGTGTGATGATCGCCATCGATGACTTTGGCACGGGCCATTCGAGCCTGGGTTATTTGCGTCAGTTCAATGTGGATTTCCTGAAGATCGACCAGAGTTTTGTCGCGATGATTGGTGTCGATGCCCTGTCGCGGCACATTCTGGACAGCATCATCGAACTCTCGGCAAAGCTTGACCTGGGCATTGTGGCCGAAGGCGTAGAAACAGCTGAGCAAGCGGACTATCTCGCCGGTCACAGTGTGAACTTTTTACAAGGCTACCTCTTCGGCCGCCCCATGCCGGGGGCCGACTTTGTTAATGCGATAAATAGCCATTAATTGGCCACTTGCCTACGCTCATCGTGCAAGATACAACAAGGTTCGCGGACATTTTCGAATCAAATGGCGGTACCTAGTTACATCATGAAAAAGACATGATTTACTCTTGGCGAATTAACTACTACACTTTTTCCTACCTGTACTAGATCGACGGGTGAGCCAATATCACTGAGTCGCCTCAAAGCACTAGGCTTATAGCTTTGTTTGCGGTTGGTATCAGCCAAATACACTATTGGAGTAAAGACATTGTCCAGACTCGCTGAATTTCGTGCCGCTGAAAAGCGCCTTCAAGAACAGCTCGCACAGCTGGAGTCCCTGAAGAATGACGCCGGGCTCAAGAAAGAAATCGAGTTCGAAGAAAAGCTCCAGGGCCTGATGAAAACCTACGGTAAAGGCTTGCGCGACATCATCGCCATCCTTGATCCAAACCTTAAGTCCGGCCTGCAGCAAACCGCAGCACCGAAGACCCGCCGCGCTCGCGTGGTCAAGGTTTATCAGAACCCGCATACCGGCGAACTGATTGAAACCAAAGGTGGCAATCACCGTGGCCTGAAAGCCTGGAAAGAACAATACGGTGCCAGCACCGTTGATTCCTGGCTGCGCGCTTAAATCGCGCCGCACAAAAAAGCCCTGCATCCGCAGGGCTTTTTTTGTATATGAGAAACATCTGACGTTACGATATTCGGCGTTCTCGCAGCAAACAGCCGCCAACTACCATGAGCGCCCCATGACACCTCACCAGCGGCACCCGCGTCATAACTTTTGACTTAATGCCCTTGGATAGCCGACACATAAGGCCACGGTTCACTGCAAGATCTAATAGGCTGCAGAGCTATAGTTGCAAACTGTTTCGCGTGCTCTGCACTTCACTCTGACTGGCAATGTAAGCCTCTGCCTGCCCTGCACAGGAGAATACATACGCCTTGTCCGCATCAATCGCGGCAACCAGCGATTGCGACAGTACATGGCGACCGTTCTGCGTGATCGTACACGTGGTTTCAAGCGCCGCGAGTCGGCCCAACGTGCCGGGATGGATCTTGTTGCACACACTTTGATAGCCGCCCGCAGCAAAGTCTTTTTGCACCGACTTACGCATTTCCAGTAATACGCCTTGCAAGTTGACCTGATGCCCGGCTTCAACCTGAGTCGTGGTCAACTCCATCACCATGACCGGCGTGCCATTTTGATCATTCTTCACGGCTCGTTGCCGCAAAACCTGTGCGGCCTCCTCTTGTGCCAGCGCCTCGACTTCCCACCCGTCTGGCCAGGTGACGACCGGGTCGGCGGCCTTGGCGCCGGTCGCCCCGATCAGCAGGCAGAACAAAACGAATGCGATTTGATGGGGTCGGATCATTGCAGTCACTACTCATAAGACAAGAAATAAAGTCTGAACCCGGCTACTCGGCCAGGCAATAGCCACGCTTTTGCTTTGGCTCGACGCAAACGCTTGCGTATCATGGCCGCATTGCAAGGAAGCGTCATCAATCGCAAGCCAAGGGACTGCTCGTCATCGCGAGCACCGTTTGCCCCACTTATTTCCCGGAGGGCCCATGAGCCTGCACGATCTGAACACATTCCCCGGCGTTACCGCCCAGCCTGACACCGCCACGCAAAAATTTGTCTTCAACCACACCATGCTGCGAGTCAAGGACATTACCAAGTCCCTGGACTTCTACACCCGAATCCTGGGATTTACCCTGGTAGAAAAACGCGACTTCCCGGAAGCTGAATTCAGTTTGTATTTCCTGGCATTGGTCGATAAAGCCCAGATCCCGGCCGACGCTGCTGCACGTACCGAGTGGATGAAGTCGATCCCCGGGATTCTTGAACTGACCCACAACCACGGCACCGAGAACGATCCGGATTTTGCCTATCACAACGGCAATACCGACCCACGCGGTTTCGGTCATATCTGCATTTCGGTGCCGGATATCCGTGCAGCATGCGAGCGTTTCGAAGCGCTGGGCTGCGATTTCCAGAAGCGCCTGAACGACGGCCGCATGAAGAGCCTGGCCTTCATCAAGGACCCGGATGCTTACTGGGTTGAAATCATTCAGCCGGCGCCGCTGTAAAACTCACCGAAAATCCAATATGGGAACCTCGCCCCGCCCGCTCCCATACTTGAAATGCGCAAGACACAAAAACCCCCATGATCGCTCATGGGGTTTTGTGTTTTCAGCGTTGACGTTTATGCAGGCGCAGAGGTGCGGATCAGGTGATCGAAAGCACTCAGCGATGCCTTGGCCCCCTCACCGACCGCAATCACGATCTGCTTGTACGGCACGGTGGTCACGTCACCGGCAGCGAACACGCCAGGCATTGACGTCTCGCCCCGCGAATCGACGATGATCTCGCCACGCGGCGACAGCTCGATGGTGCCCTTGAGCCAGTCAGTGTTCGGCAGCAAACCGATCTGAACGAAGATCCCCTCCAGTTCGACATTCAGCACTTCGCCCGACTGGCGATCCTTGTAGCGCAAGCCGTTGACCTTCTGGCCGTCGCCCGTCACTTCAGTGGTTTGGGCGCTAGTGATGACGGTGACGTTCGGCAAACTGTGCAACTTGCGTTGCAACACCGCATCGGCGCGCAACTGCACATCAAACTCCAGCAGCGTCACGTGCTTGACGATACCCGCCAGATCAATGGCTGCCTCGACACCCGAGTTACCGCCGCCGATCACGGCCACACGCTTGCCCTTGAACAACGGACCGTCGCAGTGCGGGCAGTACGCCACACCTTTATTGCGGTACTCCTGTTCACCGGGAACGTTCATTTCACGCCAGCGAGCACCGGTCGCAAGAATCACAGCCCTGGCTTTGAGCGAAGCACCACTGGCGAACCTGATTTCGTGCAGCTCGCCGTTTTTACCCGGCACCAGCTTATCGGCGCGTTGCAGGTTCATAATGTCGACGTCGTATTGCTTGACGTGCTCTTCCAGCGCAACCGCCAGTTTCGGCCCTTCGGTTTCCTGCACGGAAATGAAGTTCTCGATGGCCATGGTGTCCAGCACCTGACCACCAAAACGCTCGGCCGCAACGCCGGTACGAATGCCTTTGCGGGCCGCGTAGATCGCAGCCGATGCACCGGCCGGACCACCGCCCACCACCAGCACATCAAAGGCTTCCTTGGCGTTGATTTTCTCGGCCTGGCGCTCGATGGCGCTGGTGTCGATCTTGGCGATGATTTCTTCCAGGCCCATGCGGCCCTGGCCGAAGTTGACACCATTGAGGTAAACACTCGGCACGGCCATGATCTTGCGATCTTCGACCTCAGCCTGGAACAACGCACCGTCGATGGCAACGTGGCGAATGTTCGGGTTAAGCACCGCCATCAGGTTCAACGCCTGGACCACGTCCGGACAGTTCTGGCACGACAGCGAGAAGTACGTCTCGAAGTTGAACTCGCCTTTGAGCGAGCGGATCTGCTCGATCAGCTCATTACTGGCCTTCGAAGGGTGACCGCCGACTTGCAGCAAGGCCAGCACCAACGAAGTGAATTCGTGGCCCATGGGGATGCCGGCGAAACGCAGGCTGATATCGCTTCCCGGGCGGTTCAACGAGAACGATGGCTTGCGCGCATCCGTACCGTTGTCGAGCAAGGTTATTTGATGGGAAAGACTGGCAACGTCTTTGAGTAACGCGAGCATTTCCTGGGATTTCGCACCGTCGTCGAGGGAGGCGACGATCTCGATCGGCTGGGTGACCCGTTCCAGGTATGACTTCAACTGAGCTTTAAGATTGGCGTCCAACATACGGGCGATTTCCTTTTGTAGATCGTAAAAAAAACGCCCGAGCGAATCTCGCCCGGGCGTTTTTGAGGGCGGTGCAGCTTACTTAGGTGCGGTAATCCGCCCTGATGTACTTCACAGACTTAGATCTTGCCGACCAGGTCCAGAGACGGTGCCAGGGTGGCCTCGCCTTCTTTCCACTTGGCCGGGCACACTTCACCTGGGTGAGCAGCAACGTACTGAGCGGCCTTGATCTTGCGCAGCAGTTCGTTCGCATCGCGGCCTACGCCACCGTCGTTCAGTTCGACGATTTTGATCTGGCCTTCAGGGTTGATCACGAAGGTGCCACGGTCAGCCAGGCCGACTTCTTCGATCAGCACGTCAAAGTTGCGGGAGATGACGTGGGTCGGGTCACCGATCATGGTGTACTGGATTTTGCCGATCGCAGGCGAGGTGTTGTGCCATGCAGCGTGAGCAAAGTGGGTGTCGGTCGACACGCTGTAGACCTCAACGCCCAGCTTCTGGAATTCGGCGTAGTTGTCAGCCAGGTCTTCCAGTTCGGTCGGGCAAACGAAGGTGAAGTCAGCCGGGTAGAAGAACACAACGGACCATTTGCCTTTCAGGTCGGCGTCCGACACTTCGACGAATGCGCCGTTTTTGAATGCGGTAGCTTTGAACGGTTTAACTTGGCTGTTGATGATAGGCATCGTTGACTCTCCGTCAGGGTTGAAAAGTTGATGAGGTGAATCCTAACCACTCGATCGCCGGATGGCTCATTGGCAAAGCTGATGCTGCTGATTGGTTTTCGCTATTAGCCGACTGTATTAATAGAAGAAACCTGTATCACCCACCAACAGGTTGCTCGGCGATGCGGGCCATCCCGAGAAAGGGGCTGGCTTCAACATAGCGCATGGCGGACTTCACATCCTTCCAACCGACATAACTCATCAAGGACTTGAGATCCCAACCGCTGCGATGGGCCCACGTGGCGAACCCCCGCCGCAGCGAGTGACTGGTGTACTGCTCGGCCGCGATGCCTGCGCGTTCCAGTGCCTGACGCAACAACGGAATCACGCTATTGGCGTGCAAACCCTCCTCGCCCAGGTGGCCCCAGCGGTCGATGCCTCGGAATACCGGCCCACGCACCAGCGCTGCAACTTTGAGCCACTCGATGTAGGCCTGCACCGGACACAAACGTTGCAAGGCAGGTGTCTGATAGGTCTTGCCGAGGTTCTCGCGATCACTCTTGCTGCGCGGCACGTACAGGGTGATGCCTGAGCCTGGCACGACCTGGACATGTTCAACCTGCAAGCGACACAACTCATCGCTGCGAAACCCGCGCCAGAAGCCAAGAAGAATTAACGCCGCATCACGCCGCGCCCTCAGCAATGCGGGCTGATCACCCGCAGCCTTCGCCTCAGTTGCTTCAAACTCCAGGTGCACGACCGCGCGCTCCAGATGCTGAAGCTGCAACGGCTCAGCCTGCTTTTCCTGCGCCGGATGCAAGGCGCGAATGCCTTTGAAGACTTTGCGCACCACCGGTGCCTTGGTCGGATCCGCAAAGCCCTGGCTGTTATGCCATTGCGCCAGCGCGGACAAACGCAACTTCAACGTGTTGATCGACAACTCACCGGCATGCGCCACCAGGTAACGCGCGACGCTGTCGCTGGTGGCTGGCAGGAACCCGCCCCAACTCACTTCAAAATGCTCAATGGCCGCCCGGTAGCTGCGCCGGGTGTTATCGCGGGTGGCCGCTTGCAGATAGCGATCCAGATCAGTCATCAGCTCAAACCTCGCAAACGTACGGCCAATGCCGCTCAAAACCGTATAAAACGCTCATCACACGGGGTAATACCAGTATATCCCATGTCATCTTTTGTAATTTATACGGATCATCGATAACATGGCACATAGGCAATTTACGTGGTACGTACCACAGTACTAAATCGTAGGAGAGAACATGGCTCGTGGCGGCGTAAACAAGGCACTCGTGCAGACGGCACGCTTGGCGATCCTCGCTCGTGGCGAACACCCCAGCATTGATGCCGTGCGCATTGAAATGGGGAATACCGGGTCGAAAACCACCATCCATCGCTACCTCAAAGAGCTGGATAACGGTGTCGAACACATCAGCGACCCGCAAGAACAGCTCGACAGCGAACTGACCGCCCTGGTGACGCGACTGGCGCAGCGCTTGCGGGAACAGGCGCAGGAGCCGATCGACCTCGCGCAGGCATCCTTCGACCAGGCAAAAAAGGAGCTTGAGGCACAACTGGCGGATGCCCTCCTGACGCAGGCGCAGCTCAAGCAGCAACTGGAGGTTCAAGGTGTAGCGCTCGCCCATGAAACAAGCACGCTGCAGAACACCCGATCCATGCTGCAGACCGAGCAAACCCGCAACGCCGGTCTGAACCAGGCACTAAGAGATTTTGAATTACGCTTGAATGACAAAGATGAGCAGATTCGCTCACTGGAAGATAAACATCTGCACGCCCGCGACGCGCTCGAGCATTACCGCAACGCCGTGAAGGATCAGCGCGAGCAGGAACAACGCCGCCATGAAGGGCAGGTTCAGCAGATTCAGATGGAGTTGCGCCAGGCCCAGCAAAGCGCGTTGATACGCCAGGATGAAATCACCCAGCTCAACCGCGACAACGAACGCCTGCTGACCGAAAACCGCGGCACGCTGCGCGAGCTGAACCTGTTGCAGGATCAACTCAAGCAGAGCGAAAAACGTCAGGAGCAGTCACTGGAACAAACCCGCCGTGCCGACGCAGAATGCACCCTCCTCCAGGAACGCTTGCGCGTAGCCCTGCTGGAGAGCCAGACACTCAGCCACTCCGTCGACGCGCAGACCCAGGTCATCAAGCAACTGGAGCTGAGCGCCGTGAAAGCGCAAGCCAGCCTGGAAGCCCTGCATCTGGCAGCCACCAAGGCGACACCAGACACAGAAAACACCCCAGAAACCCCGAAAGACGACTAGCCCGCTACAGGCGTACGCATGGTGACGAACTCTTCGGCGGCCGTAGGATGCACGCCGATGGTTTCGTCGAAATCGCGCTTGGTGGCCCCTGCCTTCAAGGCAATCGCCAACCCCTGCACGATCTCCCCCGCCTCGGGGCCTACCATGTGGCAACCCAGAACCTTGTCGGTTTTGGCGTCCACAACCAGCTTCATGAGGGTCCGTTCCTGGCACTCAGTCAGGGTCAGCTTCATCGCCCGGAAACGGCTCTCGAAGATCTGCACGTCATGGCCCGCCTCCCGCGCCTGCTCTTCGGTCAATCCGACCGTACCGATATTCGGCAGACTGAAAACAGCAGTCGGAATCATCGCGTAATCGACCGGACGATACTGCTCAGGCTTGAACAACCGGCGCGCCACGGCCATGCCTTCAGCCAGAGCGACAGGCGTCAGCTGAATGCGACCAATGACGTCGCCAATGGCCAGAATCGAAGGCTCAGCCGTTTGATACAGCTCATCGACCTCGACAAAACCTTTCTTGTCGAGTTTGACCGACGTGTTCTCAAGCCCCAGGTTGTCCAGCATTGGGCGGCGACCGGTGGCATAGAACACGCAGTCCGTCACCAGGTCACGACCATCCTTGAGGGTCACGCTCAAGCTGCCATCGGCCAGTTTCTCGATGCGTTCGATGTCAGCATTAAATTGCAAGTCCATCCCGCGCTTGGTCAGCTCTTCCTGCAAGTGCTTGCGCACCGCGCCGTCAAAGCCGCGCAGAAACAGGTCACCCCGGTACAGCAAAGAAGTCTCGGCGCCCAGGCCATGGAAAATCCCGGCAAACTCGACGGCGATGTAGCCGCCACCCACGACCAGAACACGCTTGGGCAGCTCCTTGAGGAAAAACGCCTCGTTGGAGCTGATGGCATGTTCGCGACCTGGAATATCCGGAATCTGCGGCCAGCCGCCCGTGGCAATCAGTATGTTCCTGGCTGTGTAACGCTCACCATTGACCTCAACCTCATGAGGCCCGCAAACCTTGGCATGGGCCTCATGCAAGGTCACGCCGCTGTTAACCAGCAGGTTGCGATAGATGCCGTTCAAACGGTTGATCTCGCGATCCTTGTTGGCGATCAATGTCGGCCAATCGAAATTCGCCTCGCCCAGCGACCAGCCAAAACCTTGCGCTTGCTCGAAGTCTTCGGCGAAATGAGCACCGTACACCAGCAGCTTCTTCGGCACGCAGCCGACGTTCACACACGTACCGCCCAGATAGCGGCTTTCCGCCACGGCCACTTTTGCGCCAAAACCGGCAGCAAAGCGCGCTGCACGTACGCCACCAGAACCGGCGCCAATCACATAAAGGTCAAAATCGTAAGCCATTTCAATCTCCTCGGCAGGCCACCAGCATACCCGCTGCAGCTTTTTCGGTCAGCGCTGCGAACGGCACAGGCCCGAAAAATGAAAAAGCCACCCGAAGGTGGCTTTTCAGAACAAGTCGGTTAAGCGCTATTAGTAAGCCTTGCCCGTCTTGTAGAAGTGCTCGAAGCAGAAGTTGGTGGCTTCGATGTAGCCTTCAGCGCCACCACAGTCGAAACGAGTGCCCTTGAACTTGTAGGCAATCACGCAACCGTCTTGCGCCTGCTTCATCAGGGCGTCGGTGATCTGGATCTCGCCACCCTTGCCTGGCTCGGTTTCTTCGATCAACTTGAAGATGTCCGGCGTCAGGATGTAACGACCGATGATCGCCAGGTTGGACGGCGCATCTTCAGGCTTCGGCTTCTCGACCATGTTGCGAACACGGTACAGGTCGTCACCGATCAGATCGCCGGCGATCACCCCGTACTTGTGGGTTTCCTGCGGATCGACTTCCTGGATCGCAACGATGGTGCAGCGGTACTGTTTGTACAGCTTGACCATTTGGGTCAGTACGCCGTCGCCTTCCAGGTTGACGCACAAGTCGTCCGCCAGTACCACGGCGAACGGCTCGTCGCCGATCAGTGGGCGACCGGTCAAGATCGCGTGCCCCAGGCCTTTCATTTCGGTCTGACGGGTGTAGGAGAACGAACACTCGTCGAGCAGCTTGCGGATACCGACCAGGTACTTCTCTTTATCGGTGCCCTTGATCTGGTTTTCCAGCTCATAGCTGATGTCGAAATGGTCTTCCAGGGCGCGCTTGCCACGACCGGTAACGATGGAAATTTCGGTCAACCCAGCGTCCAACGCTTCTTCAACGCCGTACTGGATCAGTGGCTTGTTCACCACCGGCAGCATTTCTTTGGGCATGGCTTTAGTCGCTGGCAGGAAGCGAGTACCGTAACCGGCTGCTGGGAACAAGCATTTCTTGATCATAAAAGTCCTTGAAAGGGCTGTGTGTACGAGTTTCGGCGCAGTCTAATCAGGCGGCAGGCACCTTACAATGCCCCCCACTGGCTAACCGATGCCATCATAGAGAAATAATCAGGCAGATAGTTCCGCGCCGGTCAGCTGATCGACTGTTTCGTCGCACCAAAACCACCTGCCAATCGACTCACTGTAGACCAGCGAACACCCCTGATCCCGATTTCCCGCTATCATTGCGCGATTGAACCAGCCAACGAGGCAGATAGATGTCGGCAGCAAAAAGCGTGAACGGTTACCTGATCAATCAGGCAAAAGATGGCCAATGGTGGGTCGACAGTGCCAACGGTGAGAACATCGCCGGCCCCTTCCCTTCCGAGGCGCTGGCCATTGAAGTGGCCTCCGTGTTCCAGGATCAACCTGCTGCGCCACGGCGCCGCAACGCCAAGCCTGAGTAAGACCGAATGCAAGACCAGAGCCCTGCCACCCGCAGGGCTTTTTGTTTGTCTGTACCAGGATGGCCGTTCGCTATAGCATCTTGGCGCAGGGCGTTCGCACCCCCGCACACCCTCTACCTTGAACGACGAGCCTCACATGAAAAAATACCTGGCACTGATTGCTGTTCTGGCCCTGTCCGGGTGCGCCACCGCATCCAAGACTTATCTGGGCGACGGCGAGCAAGGCCTGGCGATCGACTGCTCTGGCGAAGCCAACTCCTGGGCCACCTGCTATGAAAAGGCAGATGCCTCCTGCGCAGGCACCGGTTATCGGATCGTGGGCACCGACGGCACACCGGCAACCAAGGAAAGCGACAAGACCCTTGGCGCAGATGTCGGCAACTTCAAGAGCCGCAGTGTTGTGGTGGTGTGCAAGTAACCACTCGCTGCGTCGTTACATGTGGATCTCGGCAAACTTGATCCCGAGCCCGCGCACGGTCTCGATCAAGTCGTCGAGTCGGCTGAAGGATTCCACTTCGTCGTTCTCATCCACCAGGAAGAAACTGCGCCCGCCGCTTTTCTTGAAAAACACGATCCATTCCCCCGAATTCGCCGGATTCTGAATCACATGGGTCGCAGAGATATGACCCTCTGCATGCCGCTCCCGCACCTGTTCACGCTTCATGACTGACTCCCAAAAATGACAATGCCGCCCACGTCAGCACGTGGGCGGCATTGGGTCGATGGGCGACAGTTTATCGGATGCCTTGACCAATCAAAACGCCATTCACGGTTTGCCCGTACACATTCACGCCGTCATTGGCATGGTATTTCAGCCGGGTTTTCTCGATTGAGCCATCAATCAGGCGCGGATCTTGCGGGCGCTCATGACTATTGACGAAGGCCGCCACGTCCCAGGCCTGCTGGTCACTCAACGTATTGGGCTTGCCCAGCGGCATGTTGTGCTGGATGAAGGACGCTGCCGTGTTGATGCGATGCATACCGGCCCCCCAGTTGTAGGAGTCCTTACCCCACAGTGGTGGCATGACATAGTCCTGACCGACTTTCTGCCCCTGGCCACTGTCACCATGGCATACCGCACACTGCGCCTTGTAAACCTGCTGCCCCTGCGCGATGTCATAGCCTTTGGCGGGTTGCGGCACATCGGGATAACCTCGGCCCGGCAACTCGACACCGACCGGTGCTTTGCTCGCCAGCCAATAGGCATAGACCGACAGCGCGGTAATTTGCGGGCTGTCCGCCGCCGGTGGCGTGCCGTTCATGCTGAACTGGAAGCACCCCTGAATGCGCTCGGCAAAGGTGTTCACTTTGTCGTTTTTCTTGCGATAGGCCGGGTACATCGGGTACGCGCCCCACAACGGCGCGGAGTTGGCCAGACGCCCCTGACTGAGGTGGCAGTTGCTGCAATTGAGTCCGTTGCCAACCAGTTGCGGTGCCTGACGCCGGGTATCCACAAACAACGCATAGCCTTGCATGACCATTTTGCCAAAGGCGTTATCCGGCAACTCATGTTCGGCGGGCGGTTGGAAATACGCACGCTCGCCCGCAGCGACCGCCGGGGTCTGCAACTGAGACTGATCGTCCATAGCGATTGGCGCAGCGTAAACATCAAGACTCACCGTAGCCAGCAGCATCACTGAAAGCGCTCTCATGGCTTGACCTCCTGGCTACCCAGCGTCGCGAAGTAATCGGCGACCGCACTGATTTCATCCGCGCTCAAGGATTTGGCGATATGCCCCATCAGGTCATCGGGGTCGTTATGCCGGGTGCCGTCGCGCCAGGCATTCAGTTGCGCCACCAGGTAACTGGCAGGCTGCGCGGCCAATGGCGGGAATGCACTGCCGACGCCGACGCCACCGGGGCCGTGGCACATCACGCATTCAGGAACATTACGCTCCCAGGCACCACGCAGCGCCAGCGTTTCGCCGAGGTTTTTGGGCGAGACCGTGCGGGTCACCAACGGTGTTTGAGGGGCTGGCATGACCGCCAGTGTGGTGGCGACCGCCTGGATTTCTGCTTCGCTTAATGCTTTTGCGACTGGCTGCATGACCGGGCTGACACGCGTGCCCGCTCTAAAGTCCAGCAGTTGCTTGCTTAAATAGGCGGCCGAAGTACCGGCCAACCGAGGGAACCCTGCGGCAGGCATACCCAGCCCATCAACGCCATGACACGCGAAACACGCCGTGGCACCGGGCTGCGCACCGCCCTGGGTGTAGACGTTCTTCTCTTCGACGGCATGGGCACCGCCCGCGACAACGAGCATCAGGCTGCTCAACATCATTCGATGTCTGATCATCTCAACCTCCATTCTTATAGTTATATGCTTAGACCTACTCGGCATAAGCATACAAATAGTAGGTCATTGCTCAGCCGGTCACAATGCCGACCTGGCAGGCGTCAGAAATGGCGTGTTTGAGAATGATGAGACAGACAGATGTGAAAAAGCCTGACGCGACACTCTGGACGGTATCGGATCAGGCTTCCTGGGAACGCAATGCGGGGGTGGTTACAAAACCTCTCAGCCAGAAATGCACGCGTTGGCGGCATCACCTACATCGCCCGGGCGCACAGGCACATTGGACATGCTTTCGTGAAGTTTTATGCTACTGCCCCCAGAGCGGTTTTCGATGTCAAACACCGCAGTCGGGCCGGCAGACAACTTGTTCGGGACGATCACGCGAACACCATCCTTCTGCGGCTCGATCTGCAACGCGCCACGGCTGCTGGCCAGTTTATCGACAATGCAGCGAGCGTACTCCTGCGGTTTTTTCCCCGAGATCACATTCATGGTGGGCGGCGTTTGACTGATGTCCGCAACTGTCGCACAACCACCCAATGCAAACGCCAACATCAACACAACCCGCTTCATACAAAACCTCCAATAAAGACGCTCCGACAGCTAAATTCCATTTTTTCTCCGGCAACCGCCGTTTTATCGCTCATAAACCCTCAGATAACTGTTTTAAATTGTCAAAGCGCAGCGCAACGGCCCGATATTAAAGCGTTCGGGCTGATAAACTGCGCCATCGCCCATGCTATCGTTTTGATTTTGTAGAAAAAGCCCTTCTGGAGGCGCCCCATGAAATTTATCCACCAGCGCGAGCACCTCAATGAAGATGACATCGTCGTCATCCAATGCTCCCAAATGTGCAACATCCGTCTGATGAACGACGCCAACTTCCGCAGCTTCAAGAATGGTGGCCGCCACACCTATCACGGCGGCGCGTTCGATACCTTCCCAGCCAGAATCACCGCACCGAGCACCGGTTTCTGGAACATCACCATCGACACGGTCAATCGTCGGCCCATCAGTGTCACGCGCAAGCCGACACTCACCCATTCGATCAAGATTATTCGCCGGTCCAGCTCTAAACTGAGCTGATCTTCTACCCGCAATAAAGCAGACAGGTACGCCCGTGGCCCAAACGACCAAGTACGTCATCAAGTACAAGCTTAACGGAGAACGACGCTTCGAGTTCGCCCAGCTTGAAACCGGCACCCCGCAAGAAGCCCGGGCCGTGCTGGACGCAATGCACGAAAAGAGCGACACGATCACGGACATCAGCGTCAGCAAAGCGTTGTAAGACGTTTCAACCGCCGGGGAGCTACAAGGACGTCATCCCCCGAGTTCGACCGCAAGCAGCGGAGTGCCCACTGCCTGAGCACTCCCTAGACTGGCCCCTCAACCCCTGGTTCAGGAGCCTGATCATGTCGACACTCCCCTCACCCGCTGTTTCCAGCATCCGCTACCTCAGCACCCGTTTCAGCCTGGGTGTGGCGCTTGCGGCCTACAGCGACGCCGGACTTTGCGCCCTGTTGCTGGGTGATGAGCCGACGTCCCTCGAGTCCGACCTCAAACAGCGCTTTGCACAAGACCGACAACTGCTGCGCGACGATAGCCTGGCAGCAGCGCTTCAACACGTCGCGCACGTTCTGGATACCCCACACCTCCCCCTGAACATGCCGCTCGACCTCGTCACCGGCACTGTGTTTCAGCGCCGTGTGTGGCAGGCACTGCAACACATCCCGCTCGGTGAAAGGGTTACCTACCGTGATATCGCCCGGCAGTTGGGTCAGCCGAGCGCTTTTCGGGCGGTCGCCAACGCCTGTGGGGCGAACCCCTTGGCGGTGGTCATTCCTTGCCATCGCGTTGTACGCCAGGACGGTGGCCTCGGTGGCTATCGATGGGGGCTTGAGCGCAAACGTGCGCTGCTGGAACGCGAGGCTCACCGGTGAGCTTGTGCGACCTGCATCAGCGTGTCGCGGCCCTGGATTGGGCCGCGCTTGAGCAGGGTCTGGACGGCGATGGCCACGCGACGATCACCGGGCTGCTCGACGCACAGGACTGTGACGCAATGGCTGCGCTCTATCCCGAACAAGCGCTGTTCCGCTCCAGGGTGATCATGGCCCGACATGGTTTCGGACGTGGCGAATACCAGTACTTCAAGTACCCGCTGCCAACGCGGGTTGCCGACTTGCGTAGCTCGCTGTACCCACACCTGGTATCGCTGGCGAACCGTTGGAACGAACAGATGAACCTGGCGGTACGCTATCCATTACGCCATGACGAATTTCTGCAACGCTGCCACGATGCCGGTCAGCTACGTCCTACGCCTTTGCTGCTGCGCTACGGCCCACAGGACTACAACTGTCTGCATCAGGACCTGTACGGCGAACATGTATTCCCACTCCAAGTCGCGATTTTACTGTCAGCCCCGGAGGTGGACTTCACCGGTGGTGAATTCGTGCTGACCGAACAGCGCCCCCGCCTGCAATCACGCCCTCAGGTTGTAAGCTTGAAAAAAGGTGACGCGGTGATTTTTGCCGTGCACCAGCGACCGGTCCAAGGCGTGCGCGGCTACTACCGCGTGAACTTGCGCCACGGCGTAAGTCGCCTGCACAGTGGCCAACGGCATACCCTTGGCGTGATCTTTCACGATGCACAGTGACAACATGAACCCGACAACCCTGGATCTGTTTGGCGACAGCGATCTCGCACAGCCGCTCAAGACCGAGCCCATTGGCGAACAGTCCTTCGTCCTCAGGGGGTTTGCCCTGCCCTGGGTCGACCGCTTGATGCCTGCGCTGGAGTCAGTTCTGCTCGCGGCACCGTTCCGGCACATGGTGACGCCGGGCGGTTTCACGATGTCCGTGGGCTTGAGCAGTTGCGGATCACTGGGCTGGACCACCGACCGCTCAGGCTATCGCTACACCCGCACTGACCCGCAGAGTGGTCAGCCCTGGCCCGAAATGCCTGGGGTATTGCTTGAACTGGCACAGGCAGCGTCGCATGAAGCAGGGTTCGGCGCGTTTCAGCCAGATGCGTGCCTGATCAACCGTTACGTGCCAGGTGCCAAGATGTCTTTGCATCAGGATAAGAACGAGAAATCCTACGCCTGGCCGATCGTCTCGGTGTCCCTCGGCCTGCCAGCGGTGTTCCTGTTTGGTGGTTTTAAACGCGCCGACAAACATCAGAAAGTGCCGTTGGTGCATGGTGATGTCGTGATCTGGGGTGGCGTAGACCGTTTGCGCTATCACGGGGTACTGCCGATCAAGGAGGGTCATCATGCAACACTAGGAGCGCAACGGATCAACCTCACCTTGCGCACCGCAGGCGGAGCGCGCGAAATTTGAGCGCAAGACCCGGAGTGTCCGCGCCGGGTGTGCGCGCTAACCTGAACTCAACTCGCCACCGGATCGAACCCCATGACCTCCAACCACACACCCTGCGCCATCGAAGACGACCCTCGTTGGGCGGCGGTGCTGGCGCGCGATCCCCGGGCAGACGGGCAGTTTGTCTATGGCGTAAAAACCACCGGCATCTACTGCCGCCCCAGCAGCCTGGCGCGCCTGCCGAATCCCCGGAACGTCGAGTTCTTCGACACCGCAGAACAGGCTCAAGCCGCCGGTTACCGACCCAGCAAACGCGCTGCCGCCGATCAAACCCATGTTGCCAGCCAACATGCCGCGCTGGTCGCCATCGCCTGCCGTCAGATTGAGTCTGCCGAGAGCTTACCCAGCCTGGCAGACCTGGCCGAGGCGGCCGGCATGAGCCCGTTTCACTTTCACCGGGTGTTCAAAGGCGTGACTGGCCTGACGCCCAAAGGCTATGGAAACGCCCACCGCTCACGCAAAGTCCGGGCGCAACTCGAAAGCGGCCAGTCGGTCACTCATGCGTTGTACGACGCGGGCTTCAACTCCAACAGCCGCTTCTATGAGGCCGCCGATCAAGTGCTCGGCATGAAACCCAGCGACTACCGCGCAGGGGGCATGAACACCGACATCCGCTTCGCTGTCGGCCAGTGTTCACTGGGGGCGATTCTGGTGGCGCAAAGTACTCGCGGTGTGTGTGCAATCCTGTTGGGCGACGACCCCCATGCGCTGGTATGCGACCTTCAGGATAAATTCCGACAGGCCAATCTGATCGGTGCCGATCACGACTTCGAACAGTTGATTGCCAGGGTCGTCGGCTTCATCGAAACACCTGCCCTTGGCCTGGACTTGCCGCTGGATGTGCGCGGCACCGCGTTTCAGGAGCGGGTCTGGATGGCCTTGCGCGAAATCCCCGCTGGCAGCACCGCCAGTTACGCCGAGATCGCCCAACGGATCGGTGCCCCCAAAGCGGTGCGCGCCGTGGCTCAGGCGTGCGCGGCCAACAGCCTGGCGGTGGCGATTCCCTGCCACCGGGTGGTGCGCAGCGATGGCAACCTCTCGGGGTATCGCTGGGGCGTAGAGCGCAAACGCCAGCTCCTGGAACGCGAAACCGCGCCCCAGGCTTAACGAATGCCGATGTAAACCGATACCGAGTCCGGGCCGTTGTAGGCCTCGAAATCACTGACGAAGGCCCGCTTGATCTCCGGGTGCTCTTCGAAGTACTGCCAGACCTGGCCCCAGGTGGCGATCACGCTCTCGGGCATGGGCCCCGAGGCTTCGAAGACGAGGTAACGCCCGCCCTGGATGTCCACGGTCGCGAAACCTTTGGCGGGGGCCGTCACCACACGGCCCGCCGTCACGCCGAAGGCACCGTTGGCATCGGACTCATAATTGGAGTAAACGCCGTAGACCAGCGATTCCGCCACCGCATTGGGAATTTTGCTGAAGGCTTGATCGGAAAAAAACCGCCCCCACATCGGGCCGATTTTTGCGGTGCCTGGCTGCTGCTCATCGCGGTTGAACGTGCGAACCTGCAACCCCGAAACACTGAACGGGGCAACATCCAACTGTTTGACTTCCATTGAATCCACACTCCTTGGCTGCGCGTTGAGCGCCTGGAAAAATAGCGCCAGAGATTTATCACAACTGGACCGTTCCTAAAACCGGGTCAACACCTCAAACCGTTGCAACATGCAACTTGAGCCTGTACCTGAAAAGTCGACTGGCCTTACGCCAGTCACTCCTGATACAAACGCGCCGTGATCGTCTTTTTTGCTGCCGGAGAACAATTCAAAATGAGCCAATGGCCTGACACCCGCATTCTTGACCTGTTCGGCATCGAACTGCCGATCATCCAGGCGCCGATGGCCGGCGCCAACACCTCGGCCATGGTCATCGCCGTCAGCAACGCCGGCGGCCTGGGTTCGTTGCCCGCCGCCATGCTGAGCCTTGAGCAATTGCGCGAAGAGCTGACGCTCATCCAACAGCAGACCACCCGCCCCTTCAATGTGAATTTTTTCTGCCATCAGCCACCGGTTGCCGACGAACAACGCATCCGTGACTGGAAAAACCTGCTGGAACCCTACTACCGCGAATTGGGCGTGGACTTCGATGCCCCCACACCCGTGTCCAATCGTACGCCGTTCGACAGCGCGGCTTGCGAAGTCATTGAAGCGTTTCGACCTGCGGTCGTCAGCTTCCACTTTGGCCTGCCGGAAAAAGCGCTGGTAGACCGGGTCAAGGCCACAGGCGCGAAGATTGTTTCTTCGGCGACCACGGTGCAAGAAGCCGAGTGGCTAGAGCTGCATGGATGCGACGCGATCATTGCCATGGGGTACGAGGCCGGTGGCCATCGCGGGATGTTTCTCAGCGAAGACCTAAACAGCCAGGTCGGCACCTTCGCCCTGGTGCCGCAGATCGCAGACGCCGTAAGCGTACCGGTGATCGCAGCAGGGGGGATTGGCGATGCTCGCGGCATCGTCGCCGCTTTCGCCCTCGGCGCCTCGGCCGCGCAACTGGGCACTGCCTATTTATTCACCCCGGAGGCCAAGGTCAGCGCGTCTCACCATCACGCCTTGCGCACCGCCAAAGAGAGCGAAACCGCGCTGACCAACATATTTACCGGACGCCCGGCACGCGGGATTCTCAATCGGATCATGCGCGAACTCGGTCCGATCAGCGCTGCCGCGCCAGCCTTCCCGCTCGCCGGCGGTGTGCTGATGCCGTTGCGGGCCAAAGGTGAAGCGCAGTTCAGCAACCTCTGGGCCGGGCAGGCACTGCGCCTGGGCAGGGAGTTGTCGAGCGCCGAGTTGACCCGGCGCCTGGCCGATGAGGCGCTGGCAAAGCTGAACCCGCGCTAAACAACATCAGGGCCGCTTCCCCTGCGCGGCCCACCTTCGTCACGGCTTCATCCGCAATCAGTACACCGAGTTCCGTTCGTCGCTGATTCGCTATATATTCCGCTATATAGCGTTTCGCCTCAGCCTCGGCGCAGTCGACTTACAACAACAAACTGCCCACCTCACTCGCCCTACGGAGCCGTTTCATGACTATTCGTGCCTCACGTTTCGCCCCCACTTGCCTGACAACATTGCTCGCCGTGTTCGCCCTGGGCACGGCCCATGCGGATGAGGTGCAAGTCGCGGTCGCCGCCAACTTCACGGCCCCAATCCAGGCCATTGCCGCCGATTTCGAAAAAGACACCGGGCACAAGTTGGTGGCCGCCTATGGCGCCACGGGGCAGTTCTATGCCCAGATCAAGAATGGCGCGCCGTTCGAAGTGTTCCTGTCGGCAGACGACACCACGCCGCAAAAGCTCGAAAGCGAAGGCGATACGGTCAAGGGCTCGCGCTTCACCTACGCCATCGGCACCCTGGCGCTGTGGTCGGCCAAGGACGGTTATGTCGACGCCAAAGGCCAGGTACTCAAGAACAATCAATACCAACATTTGTCCATTGCCAACCCGAAAGCCGCGCCCTACGGCCTGGCCGCAACCCAGGTACTGGCCAAGCTGGGCCTGACCGACAAGGTCAAGGACAAAATCGTCGAAGGCCAGAACATCACCCAGGCCTACCAGTTCGTGTCCACGGGCAACGCCGAAATCGGCTTTGTCGCCTTGTCGCAGATCTATAAAGACGGCAAAGTCACCGGCGGCTCAGCATGGATCGTACCCGCCGACCTGCACGACCCGATCAAACAAGACGCGGTCATCCTCAACAAAGGCAAGGACAACCCGGCCGCCCAGGCATTGGTTGACTACCTGAAGGGGCCAAAAGCTGCGGCTGTCATCAAGTCCTACGGTTACCAACTCTAAATGTCCCTATCGAGTGCCGATTTTTCCGCCATCTGGCTGACCCTGAAACTGGCGTCCCTGACGACGGCCATCCTGCTGGTCATCGGCACTCCGATTGCGTTGTGGCTGTCGCGCACCCGTTCCTGGTGGCGCGGCCCTGTCGGGGCGATCGTCGCCCTGCCCCTGGTCTTACCACCGACCGTGATCGGTTTCTATCTGCTGCTGGCCCTCGGCCCTCACGGTTTCGTCGGCCAATTCACCCAGTCGCTGGGCCTCGGCACGCTGACGTTCAGCTTCGCCGGCCTGGTCATCGGCTCGGTGCTCTATTCGATGCCCTTTGTCGTGCAACCGTTGCAGAACGCGTTCTCGGCCATTGGCACACGTCCCCTGGAGGTGGCCGCGACTTTGCGCGCCAATCCCTGGGACACCTTTTTCAGCGTGATCCTGCCACTGGCCCGCCCCGGCTTTATCACCGCCGCTATTCTGGGCTTTGCCCACACCGTGGGTGAATTCGGCGTGGTGCTGATGATCGGTGGCAACATTCCCGATAAAACCCGCGTGGTGTCCGTGCAAATCTACGATCACGTCGAAGCCATGGAGTACGCCCAGGCCCACTGGCTGGCCGGGGCGATGCTGGTGTTTTCGTTCCTGGTGTTACTGGCGCTGTACTCCAGCCGAAAAACCAAAGCTGGCTGGAGCTGATTGATGACGTCCCGGATTCGCGCACGCCTGCAACTGAACTACCCGGATTTCTCGCTGGATCTCGACCTGGACCTGCCCGGTCGCGGTATCACGGCGCTGTACGGCCAGTCCGGCTCGGGCAAAACCACGTGCCTGCGCTGCATCGCCGGCCTGGAAAAAGCCGAGCGAGGCTTCGTCCAGATCAACGACGACGTCTGGCAGGACAGCGACAAAAAACACTTCGTTGCCCCGCATAAACGGGCGCTGGGCTATGTGTTCCAGGAAGCCAGCCTGTTTGCTCACCTCTCGGTGCTGGCCAATCTGGAGTTTGGTCTGCGGCGCATTCCACGTTCACAGCGGCGGGTCGACATGGTTCACGCCACCGGGTTGCTGGGCATCGGCCATCTGCTCGACCGCCACCCGCAACACCTGTCCGGTGGCGAACGACAACGGGTCGGGATCGCTCGCGCGCTGCTGACCAGCCCAAAACTGCTGCTGATGGATGAGCCGCTGGCAGCGCTCGACTCCCAGCGTAAAAACGAAATCCTGCCGTACCTTCAGCGCCTGCACGATGAACTGGAAATCCCGGTGCTGTACGTCAGCCACTCGCAGGATGAAGTGGCGCGCCTGGCCGATCATCTCGTGCTGCTGCAAGACGGCAAAGCCCTGGCCAGTGGCCCCATTGGCGAAACCCTGGCGCGCCTCGATTTGCCCTTGGCGCTGGGTGATGACGCCGGTGTGGTGATCGAAGGCAAAGTCAGCAACTACGATGGCCACTACCAACTGCTAAGCCTGCAATTGCCCGGCAGCGCGTTGAGCATGCGCGTGGCTCACTCGCCGCTGGCGGTCGGCCAGCCGTTGCGTTTCAAGGTTCAGGCCCGTGACGTCAGCCTCAGCCTGCACAGCGGTGAACAGAGCAGCATCCTCAACCGCCTGCCCGTTACCGTCACCAGCGAAATCGCCGCCGACAATACCGCCCACGTTCTGGTGCGCCTGGACGCCGCCGGTACGCCGCTGCTGGCGCGAATCACCCGCTATTCCCGGGATCAGTTGCAACTGCATCCGGGGCAGCAACTCTGGGCACACATCAAGGCCGTTGCCGTCCTCGCGTAAATAGCTCGCACGAGGCCGCGACAGGCTGAGGGCTCGTAATATTTGTCCTTTTAGCTTGTAGGGTTAATGCGCGATGAGCTAGGCTAGCGACCTTTCCCCTCTTCAGGACGAACGCCAGCGTGAACAACTAAGCCTTTCAAAAATGTATTCGCAGCAAGTTGCCTCAGGCACTTGTTGGCCTTTTCGACATTTTTTGGAGGTGCTGATGACTCACGTCACACGTCTGCCTGCGCTCGTCACCCTGAACCAACTGACGTTTCAGTTCGCCAACGGCGAAACCCTGTTCGACTCACTCAACCTGAGCCTTGATCGTCGCCCCACCGGCATTGTCGGGCGTAACGGCAGCGGTAAAAGCGTGCTGGCCCGGCTGATTGCTGGCGAACTTGCGCCCTCATCCGGCAACCTCAAGCACTATGGCACTGTCGCTTATGTGGCGCAGGAGCATGCTTGCCTCATACCACGAAGCGTCGCTCAGGTGGCCGGTGTTGCCGACACCCTCAGTGCGTTGACGCGCCTGAATCAGGGCAGCGCCTCCAGCGAGGACCTTGAGCAGGTCGGCGACCGCTGGGACCTGCCCGAGCGCCTGCGTCGATCACTGGATGAAGCAGGGTTGCAGGGGCTGGAGGCTCATCACCCCGCCCAACCATTGAGCGGAGGCCAATTGGCCCGGGTGGCATTGATCGGCGCGCTGCTCAGCCGGGCCGACCTGCTGGTGCTGGACGAACCCACCAATCACCTCGACGCCCACGGTCGTGAGTGGCTGGCCAACCAACTCGCAGGCTGGCGCGGTGGTTTGACCATCGTCAGTCATGACCGGCAGTTGCTCAACGGCATGCAGCGGATTGTCGAGCTGAGCGAGCTGGGCTTGCGCACGTTCGGCGGTAACCATGAAGCCTTTCGCGCGCAGTGCGAAGTTGAACAAAACGCGGCGCTGGCGGCACTGGAGCAGGCCCGTGCGCAACGTGGCCGGGAGCTTAAACGCCTGCAACACGAGCACGACACGATCCAGCGCCGCGCCGCCGGATCACGCCGTAACGCCGAGACCGCCAACGTCTCACGGATCGAGCGCGCCAGCATGAAAGGTGCCGCGACCGAGATCATGGGCCATGTGCGCCCGGCTCATCAGGCACATAAATCCGACCTCGACACCCAGGTGCGCGAGGCCAACGCACGGGTAGCAGCGCAAGAGCCGGTGTTGATCACACTCCCCGCCACGGCGGTGCCCGAGAGCCGACAGATAGTGAGCCTGATCGACGCGCAACTGCCCTGGCTTACGCCAGAACAGCCGAGCACTTACCTGAACCTGACAATCTCGGGGCCAATGCGGATTGCCGTCAGCGGGCCAAACGGTTGTGGTAAATCGACGCTGCTCAAGCTGCTTGCGCAAATCTGTCCACCCAGCAGCGGCCAGTGCCTGACACATGTGCCCTGCGCCTATCTGGATCAGCAACTGGCGCAGCTTGACGATAAGCAGTCGGTCATCGAACAACTGCAGGAACGAAGCTCGCTCGTGACCGAAGGCGTGCTGCGTACCCGCCTGGCTCAGTTGCAACTCGACGCCCAGCGGGTCATCCAGCCCTGCGGTTCACTGAGCGGCGGCGAACGCCTGAAAGCGGCCCTCGCCATCGCGGTCTGGAAAACATCGCCTGCACAACTGCTGTTGCTGGACGAGCCGACCAACCACCTCGACCTTGCCTCCGTGCAAGCCGTTGAGCAGGCATTGCGTGGGTTTCCAGGGGCGATGGTGGTGGCTTCCCACGATCAGGGGTTTCTCACTGCGCTGGTGCCCACTCATACCCTGACGTGGCAACCCGACGGTTGGCGCCTGGAGAGTGTCGATGTCTGAAGGGGCGTTTGTCGCAACAGGAGACGGTGGCCGGGCATCGATTTGCAGGATTGCGAGTTGCTTCTATAGTTGATCTGAACACCTATTCACCTCGGTGACGCCATGGAAGACATTTTCGTAGTCAGGCGCTGTAACAAGATCATCATCCAGGGCCGCCGCGCCGGCGAGGTGCTTCATCTCCCGCCCGTTGCCGAGGTGTGGTACAGAATCGCCGACACCCGCACCCGGGGCGGGTTCATCGGCGACGGCTTTGAGAGCGAGGAAGACGCCCGACGCGAATGCCGACGGCTCAACGCGGCCAGCCGGTTAATGCCGTCCCACCAGCCTTAGCCGGCCAGACACCGATGCCACGCGTCGTTGCAGTGCATTTTCCGGGTCTATACTGATTTCAGCTGAAGGACCGGCGCCCCAATGGCAAAAGGCACGCTTGCGGGCTTTTTGTTACCCTCAGCCAGTTTTTCTCTGAACGGAGGTGCTTCCCATGTCCGAAAAAGAGTCCATCACCACCCTGCTGACGCTGCTCGATTCTCGCCAGGCTCGCCTGGCAGCTGCCTGCAAGGAAATTGCCGACTGGGTCGACCACCAGGGCGGTCATCCCACCGCACTGAGAATCCGTGATCGCCTCAGAGACATCGAGAACGATGCCCCCTTGGTCCAGAGTGCGCTCACCGCGCTCAAACCTGTCGAGCCACGTCTGCCAAAGTTTCGCTAGCACCCAGCGGGCCTGGTGCAACTGACTGTGCCCACAAGGCACTGCTTTTGTGTGCCTCCTGAATGCTTCGCCCATCCTTCCTTCACCAACTGAAGCTGAACGCAAAGCCCTGACGGGACCCGCGCTGATCCGACGCGGACATATCGGACCCATCGCCGCGCACCAACAGGTGCGCGCAAAGGCCAGTCTTCACGCGCAATGCTGTTGACCGACAACACCTCAAGGCTTCAGTGGCCGCTCTTCATCAAGCTCCGACAACTCTTTGCCATCATCGGGATGTTTCCACGTTTGCGGCGGCGGTTCCGGGTGCTCGTCTGGCTTTTGAGCGGTGCCCTTGGCGGTATCATCCTGTGGTTCGTGTTTGTTCCAGAATGTCATGTTCACCTCCCTTTGCAGGCTGGATGTGTCCTCCATTTTCAGGATAGAACAACTCGGCACAAACGCCCGAAACAGGAATCGCTCCAAACACGCGATGCATTATCGGTGCTGCAAGTGCAGCGTCACCCTGAGTTGACTGATCGCCTAGGCAAACGCATCGCCCGCCCAGAGCAGCCATGCAGGAGGAATCAACCCTCACAATGCCTGAAGCCCAATTCTTCAGCGAAGCGCAGCAAATAACCATCGGGGTCCTGCACCAGAAAATTGCGCTGGCCGACCCACTGATCATCATTGCGATACCAGTGTTCTTCAACCGGTCTGCGCAAGGCATGCCCCGCAGTTTGCAATGCACTGGCCAACGCGTGGGCATCGGGACAGACAATGGACAGGTTCATCCCCCGACCGAAAGGACGCTCCAGCGGACCGACACGCCAAGGAGAGTCGCTGTGCCAATCTTCCTCCAGCATGATCTGGCTCTGCCCAAAAGACAGGTAGGCGAACTTGTCTTCCGGGCGTTCGTACTCAATGGAAAAACCTGCGGCCTGGCAGTAAAAGGCCAGGCTTTCTGCCAAGTCTGCAACAATCAATTCGGGAACAAGGGCGTTCATCTTGAACATGTCTGACATCCGTTCAGGGGAGTAATAACACGGGTCAGTGTCCGACCAGCGCTCTACAGGGGGACGCAGACTATCAATCTTTCTCCCCTGCGCAACAGAACAATTGGCACGGTCTAAAAGACAACACATGAGCGTCTTTTTTAGTGACCCGAATCAACTACTCGGCCCTGAAACTCCAGACTATTTCCACAATACGTACGGCCAGGACGAGGTAAAGCAAACAAAACAGCACCTGCAACAGCATGTGGTAACGAAGGTTGCTCAACCTGCGCACTCCGTCGCTGACGTTGAGCACCATCAGGACTCCCGACACTGCTATCAGCCCCCACCCCGTCAAAGTCGACCCGAACAACCCCAGAAATAGTTCATGATGGCCATGCAGCGCATTAGTGCCCGCGGCGAACAGCAAAGCACACACCAACAGGTTCTTGATGTTGTCGAATATCTTCGTGTTCAGGTCATTGTCCAGTAACGCCAGATACCGATCCCAGAATTTGCGCATGTTGACAACCCCAAGCACCTGCATTGAGAAACGACGCCCCGTGGGACTTGGGCGATACACCTGAGAACCCCTTTGCAACATCGAGCTTAGCGAGTCTTTTCACAAGGTGCTGCCTGCTTGTGCCCTATGGCTTGAACAATACCTCGTTGATAAGAACCCGGACGGGGCCCTACCTGGAAACTAATTTACACAACAGGACTTATGTAACCCGACAATACGCCGATACCGTGCAGCAGCACGGAAGCACCGAAGCAGCACTTACTCCATAGAAGGCAGGAACCTGAACAATGCTTGAACACATCTGGCGCAGCATCCATTCCCCGGGCTACTTCCCCAACGTACTGGAATGGATGATCGATATTCTCCTCAACCCGTTCATGGTGATTATGTGCCTGATGGTCGGAGCGCTGGCCGGTAAATGGTGGAGAGCCGCCCCCTACGGCAGCCTCATTTGTTATGTGGTGTTCCTGAGCCGGTCGTCATTCTATCGATGGGGAAGCATCTTCCCCGAAGCCGGCCTGCCTGCGATGTTGATTGATGGCGCACTCCTGGCCCTCCTCGGCTTCTATTTGAAAGGCGTACTCAGAGCCCGCTCAGAAGCAAAACCCGAAGGCCATTGGCTGCGCTGGCTTTATCAAAGCCTGAAGGTCGTCATGCTGACAGTCATGGTGATGTTCTGGGTACTCGTCGTGCTGTTTGTCCTGACCTTCACCGTCTCAGTCGCCACCCAACCGTCAGTGGTGCACTGACCCACCTTCTGCTCGCCAGGGTCTGTACGAAAAGTCGCCGAGTGGCGATCAGGCAAGGCAAAACAGACGAGGAAACGGAGTTTACGGGTTGTAAATGAGCATTCCGAGCCTGTTTTTAACGCAGCATGATCGACACGCAGGCAGTTTTCGTGCAGAGCCTAAGGAATGGCATCATCAAAATACTCATTGCACTCTTACTGCTATCAACTGCCACGCTGAACGGTTGCGGCACCGCCATGGGTCGACTGGCGGGTTCGGACCCTTCATTACCCAGTGATGGCTACTACATGGGCACCCGCACCAATGTCGAGTTTCTGTCCGCGGCAGAAAGCCTGATGTTCTGCTGGCCGACAATCGTCTGCCCGCTGATCTTCATCGCCTCGCTTCCGGTGGATGCTGCCGTCGATACCGTTCTACTGCCTTACGATGCGATAAGGGCTCAATAGCCGGACAGGAACAACCCGCTCAAGAGCGGGTTGACTCAGGCATCCTGGCCCGATGCACACTGTCCCGTCCTGTCGGGCTCTTCCGGGAGCCAGATCAATGGCCGATAGGTGGTCTGACACAACGGCAACGACAAGACCGCGAAGTGTTCAATGAGGGTGTCCCGCCGATGGGCGTCGACTCGCTCACCCAACAACACTGGCAACCGGCGACAGAGCTTGAGTGCTTCAGCAACGTTGATCGCAAGCAACGCCGCAGTGGCACGGGCCGCGCCGATCACCTGATCGTCCGGGCACTCGACCAGGCGCAGGTCGTACTCGGTAAAGAAGCCACGGGAAAGATCCGAGGGTACGCTTTCCCCCTTGCTCACCGGCGTCCCTACCTCACGGAAAGTGTCGTACTCGGCGTAGTACTCCAGCGCGTCGGCATAGTCCTGTACGTGTGACAACGGATTTTGTTCCTTCTGCACACAGAGCACCGATGCAAACGTCGCCGGTTCGAGGAACTCGTACAACCCATGCGCGTGTGCATACACCGAGACTTCTTCGCCATAGTCGTTGTCTTGCATCTCGTCTTCATCAGGCGAAAGGTAAAACCGACACTCAATGAGCGGCTTGCCCGTTTCGGCATAAATCCAGCTGTAACGTGCCCAGACATCACCGTCGTCACAGCAGGCCGCGATGCTCTCAATGGCCTCTTGAAGGGAGCACAGTGCCGACACTGCGGGACTCTCAGGCATTGTCGAAGCCCCCGGTCCATTGTGGGTAATAGTCACCGGCATGTTTTTTCATGAACGGGAAGTACCAGGCTGCGGGTTCCGGTGCCAGGTTGAATCCAGACTCGTCGTCAATAATCGAATCTTCAACGTCAAAGCCCAGTACGGCGTGATGACGGGCACTCAGCAACACCAGAAACTGAGGGAGAGAGTCGGCGACAGAACTGAAGCACCACTCGCCTCTGCCTGGCTGCCCCAAAAACACCGGGCATGCCGGACCTTCAGACAGATCCACGATGATCGGGTCTGCACCCTCGTCGCCGATCAGCACCCAGTCATCACTCCAGCCTTCAATAAGTTCGTTTGTGACGGGGTTGAAGTTGTAGCCCTTGGCCAACTTCTTGATATCGCCGGCGGCATACAAGGCCACCGAGTTACCGACTGTCGAGAAGTCGTAACCGGCATTGGGCGCGAAGTTCTGGATGTAACGCGAGAGCGCCATCGGTAAGTCTGCCTGCCATTCTTCACTGATCCGTTGCACTTCCAGGGCCCCGCCCCCCAAGAGCGGTAATGGAGACTCGACCCAGAACGATTCGATGATGGTGATTGCGTCTTCAAACGACACTCGCGGCTCCTTGATATCACTCGGATAAACTCCTTCGGGCATGAGGTAAACGCAAGCACTCCCCCGCCAACTGCGCGGCGATCATATCACTGCCTCGCCAACAGACCGCGACTGCTGCAAGCCGTCACACGCCTGCCGCTCACCCACAAAAGCGTCGGTAGCCATCAGCCAGCATCAATGCGAAACTGCGGCCGCCCCCTCAAACCCGACGCACTCCCACGCGTTTCAAAGGACTACCCACTTGCTAAGGATTGGCATCATCACAGCCCTCCCCCGTCTTTTGCTCACCTGTAGCGTTGCAGGTTCCGAACAGCCGAGGTCATCTTGAAGTCATTCATCATTGCAGCGCTGGTTGTCCTGCTCGTGATTTCCAATCTGTTCTGGCTATACGTAGTCCTGGACACCGCCGTCGCGAGGTCCTATGCCGACCAGGAAATGGACGTGCTCAAAAAGTCCAACGCCCAGGCCATCGGCATGCTCAGGATAGCGCTGGAGGGGAAAACAAAAACACAGGTCGAGCCCGCGGCAATGAAGTTCTCGCAACTTGAACCTTATGAAAAGGAGGGCTGCCTGTGGATCGGTTGGTATGGTTTCAAGTTTTCCGAAACAGGACTTTTTATGGATCTGGAGACCGATGAGTCATACAACACCAGCCCAGTCTGCCGTGAAGAGACGCCACCCGATCAAGAGCCGCGTTGAAACCGTCCCGTACGGCACACTCGCCTGCCAAGGAGTAGCACCATCAAACAGCTCGCATACCTTCTGACCCTCTGCGCATTTGCCCTCTCGGGCTGCGGCACCTTGATCGCCCGCGGCGACAACGCATACAGCCAATTCGACTACTACAAGGGCACTCGGGAAAACATTCAACTGCTGACCACGCTGGGTGGCGCAGATGATGTTCTGCCAACTCAGATATGCTGGATGACAGTGGTGTGCCCGGTAATCGCCATTTTCAGCTTACCGGTCGACATCGTGGTCGACACCGTCCTGCTGCCTTACGACGCCTCCAACGGATAGCCATACACCGGCTGTCTCTCATGTGCGTGGCCATCCATCAGCCCCCTCTGTTTTACCCTCCTGCACAGGTTACGATGACCTGTAAACCGGATGCACCATCGTGGTGCCCGTGGCTGGCGACATCCGGTTTTCTCTACTAGGATTTGTCCGACAAGAAATTGTGCCGCCACACTCGCTGGCACCTGGTCAGGAGATTCAGGAGATCGAGATGAGCAAGATTCAGATTGCAGAGCAGACCTATCGCGCATGGTCGAGTCCCATTTTGCTTCAGCTCAAAGAGCGTGAGCATCAGTTGGAACCCTCTGCCCGCCAGGCACTTGAAAATGTGTTGGTCGAAAGAAGGCTTCTGGACACCGGCAGCCCTACCGGTAAAGATCGACGCAAAACCGGATTGACCGGTAACGACAAACCTTAACGCCAAGGCGCCCAGCCTCTGCGCCCATACCCCGGGCTGCCATGCCCCTCGCCTGACACACCCACACCCTGCTACTGAGCCGGGTTTCGGAACTCGATTGCGAGATCCTGCGTACAGACATTCAAGTGACCGGATGGGCGCATCGTGAGACCCGATGCTCACCTGCTTGCGAACAGGCTCAATGAAGCTGCCTTTGACGCTGTAACTCTGTCGTTAGCCAAGGGCCTGCCAGCTGTTCGCCGCTGGGGCATTTCACGGTGTAGGCGGTGCCGCTCATGCTGCTTTTTGTAGCTGCCAGTTCGATGAAGTCTTCGGCGCTCTGCACTTTGTTCTTGCCTTCGAGATAATCGAGTTTCTTCTGCAAATGTGCACGGGCTTCAGCGCCTGTGTACTCGCTCCCATTGCGCACAAACTGGCAGCCACTGTGCTCGACAAAAACCAGCAAGCTGCTGATTTCCTGCGCGGCTTGGGGCGAGGTCTGAGCCTGTACGTTACTGGTCAACGAGGTAAAGCCGATGACCGCCGCCATCAACCATCGCTTCGCAACGGAGGGAGTTGTCGACAACGATCCGATCAAAATGCCCATGACGCTTCCTTGTTCTGAAAGCGGCGACTTTAGCACCCGCCAACAGAAAACGAAAAAGAACCCAGCACACCGATAATGCCCCGGGCAGCGCCATCGCATGAATCGGGGCTGAGCTAAGCTGAAAGCTCAACGGGAGGGTTTTGCGATGTGCGGGAGACTTTCACAGTACCGTGGCATCCACGACTTCGTTGCCACGCTGAGCATGCCAAACGCCTTGATCAACACCGTCGGCGATCAGCCGCTGGGGCAATACAACGCCGCGCCATCAACACCGTTGGCACTCCTGCACCTGGAGGGTGAAACACTGCATGCCGACCGCGTGCGTTGGGGATGGCACCCACGCTGGGCAAAAGACCGGACGACGCCGATCAACACCCGCGTAGAGAAAATCGCACACGGCGCTTACTTCCGGGCGATCTGGCCCCACCGCGCTATCCTGCCGATCGATAACTGGTTCGAGTGGGTCTATGAAGGCGGGGCAAAGAAACAACCCTACCTCATCCGACGCCGAGACCGGGCGCCCATCCTCTGCGCGTCGATCGGACAGTACCCTGCCGGCGGACGGGAACCTCAGGACGATGACGGATTCGTGATCTTCACCGCTGACAGCGAGGGAGGCGTGGTTGACGTACACGACCGGCGGCCAGTGGTGCTTTCACCGGAGTTGGCCAGGGAGTGGTTAACCCTGGCCACGCCCAAGGATCGAGCCGAACAGATAGTGGCGCATCAGGGTGAGCCCGTCGAAACGTTCGAGTGGTTCAAAGTAGGCATGGCCATTGGCAACGTGAGAAACGTCGGACCCGGTCTGCTCAAGGAGGTCGGGCCGATTGTGCGCAACGACAAAAAAGGTCACGCCTGATCGCACTCAACCAAGGTGACCCATCTCCCCTTCCAGAACCGGTTGTCCGTATATGGACTCCCCCTCATTGCAAGCCCCGTTGCTTTGGCGCCCGTGCCGACTGCACACGTATATTCGGCCTCTAAATACGGCATCGTTTCGATGCAGGGCCATGATGGGCTATTCGCGCGCCGGCTCCCGATCGCTTTTTCGTGCTTTTCGCACTTGGACATTCGAGGGTTTTGCCGACGCCGGTTCGACCGGTTTGCCATCGTTCAGGTTGCTTCGCAATCGTGGTTAAGAGTTGTTTCTCTCGTAGAACACGTCGGGTAAATAGATCAGGCCGCTGCCTGATTCGGTTGGTAATCAGTGTCGTGACGCAGCATCGCCCAAGCCATGCGTGCAGTTTTGTTGGCCAGCGCAATGGCGGCCACATTGGGATGCGATCGCTCGGCTAAACGAACGGCCCACTGGCTGAGCCGATCCTCTTTGGATTTGGCTGTGCGTAGCGCCGAGCGTGCGCCATGCACCATCAATGTTCGCAGATACGTATCACCGCGCTTGCTGATACCGAGTAGTCGATCCTTACCGCCAGAACTGTATTGCCTCGGTGTCAGTCCCAGCGAGGCGGCAAACTGTCGGCCATTGGCAAACTGACGGGCATCACCGAGAGCGACGACGAGCGCTGTGGCGATCATTGGACCGACACCACGCAGCTGTTGAAGGCGAACGGCGGACGGCTCGTTTGTCGCGATCGCAGTGATCTCGCCATCGAGCTGGCAAATACGCCCATCCAGCGCACGAAGGTCGTCCCACAAACCATCCAGCAGACGACGAAAGCGTGCCGTCAAACCGTTATCCGCATCCCCTAGCCAGCATGGTATTGCACGACGCAGCATCAGCAATTCCTTCGGTGCAACGAGACCGTACTCGGCGACCAGCCCACGGATCTGATTGGCTTTGGCCGTCCGCTGTTCGATTAAGCCGGCCCGGATGCGATGCGTCGCCTGGATATCCTGTTGTTCGATGGTCTTGATGGCGACGAAGCGCATGCTGGGACGGCTCATCGCTTCGCAGATCGCCTCGGCATCGTTCGCGTCGTTCTTGTTGCTCTTGACGTACGGTTTGACGAACTGCGGCGCGACCAGCTTCACCCGAAATCCGTGGGCTTGTAGCTGCCGAGCCCAGTGATGTGCACCGCCACAACTCTCCATCCCGATCTCACAGCCAGGTTCGATCTTCTCCAACACCGTTTGCAGCCAGCGATCACGCGGTAGGCGCTGCCGCCAGACGGGTAGCTCATGACAATCCACGCCGTGGATCTGAAACACGTTCTTGGCCAGGTCGACCCCAATGCGCATAAGCTTCATGTGTGGACTCCTTCTCACTGTTGACTGTGGTTCGCACTTTCAGTCTGGCACTCAAGATGCCGAAGTGAGGAGGAGTCCATCCCATTGCTTTCGGTCAGTCGTGACAGGCAGGAATCGACCCAGTCTGTGTGAAAAACGTCTGGGCCAGGAGCGGACACTCATAGGTAGTAGGTAGAAGTAGCGATACACTTCTCACTCACCATTCATGAACGGATTCGAAATTGCTCCGGTCTTTAGTTGCTTTATTCCTCACCCTCGTGACGTTTCTTCTTGTTTCCTTCGTTGTCACTCTGTGGCGAAGCCCTTACAGCTTCACTGTCTTGATCGCCTCAGCCTATGAGGAGGGCTTGGTAGTTGGCCGCAATCCTGACAAAGCCGCAGAATGGTACTTACGAGCAGCGGAAAAAGGGGACCCTGTTGCGCAATACAAGCTCGGCATCATTCAATATTACGGTCGAGGTACCGACGCTGATCGACCGAAGGGTCTTCAGTGGATAACCGAATCGGCCGATCACGGGAACGCAGATGCCCAATATTATCTGGGTATTGCAAGTATTACGGGCCTAGATAAGCCGACGGACTTTGTCCAAGCTGCGACATGGTTCAGCAAGGCTGCAGAGCAAGGTCATGCTAAAGCTCAACTACAGCTCGCTACCCTTTACTACAAAGGTAACGGCATTGCGGTAAACGACCAACAAGCTTTTAACTGGGCTAGCAAGGCAGGCTCTCAAGACGATGCCGAGGCGCTGACGCTACTTGCTACTCTCTATTTCTTTGGCAAAGGGGTTCCAGCAGATCCTCAACATGCCGTGAAATTGCTCACCCTGGCGGCTAATGCCGGTGATGGCCTTGCATACGAAATGTTGGGAGCGGCCACTTTACATGGCACTGGCACTCCCAAAGACCTACCCGCCGCATTGAATTGGTATACCCGCGCTGCGGACCAGGGCCGGATCAATGCACAGTTCGTCCTCGGTTACCTCTACAGTAGTGGCGGTGATGTGCCAGTAAACTATCCATTGGCAAATCGCTGGTTGTTGCAAGCGGCCGCTCAAGGAAACGGTATGGCACTAGTTACCCTCGCCATTCATCTCGATAATGGTCGAGGCATCAAAAGTAACAAGCTCAAGGCTTGCGGATTATTGCGTGTGGCGCTGAAACAGACGCTGCCTAGCGATACTGTGGACCCCATGCGCATGCAGCTTGAAAAGGAAGAAAAAACGCTTTCGTCGCAGCAACTGGCTGAGGTATTGACTCTGGAAAACCTCTACTCAAGCCCGGCGGGTCTCAGGGAACTTCAAGGTGATCTAACAAGTGAACAGTAAGAAACGGCGCTGCTCATCCAAGGGCTAGACCACTAGCGGTCATGTACTAGGTTTGATAGCACAAATGCCTGTGTTTCGGTTGGGAAAGAGTCATAGGCATCTGCTTCGGGTGGATTACGGGCATGTGTGAAAGGCAGAAGTCGGCCAGAAGCAGCCAATTCGGACGCTGACCGCTGGCTACGGCTCAATAGTGCCACTCCGGTCAACAGACTAGGCCTTCCCTCCTTACCGTCCCAGACATGGCACCACGGGTTACCACCCTAGGGGGCTATCAATGGCCGCGCATTAACAGAGTTGACCAAGGTCGGCTGTTCGGCGAGCCTTACCATTAGACATGGCCATGAGAATCGGCACTTGGCGTCCCACGTTTACATTCTGCACGACCTAAAACATCCTAGACTCAAAATTGGCAAAGCGAACAATAACCTCGCAAGAGCAAGGAATTTCCGGTGGCAATCCATTGATTTTCCACAGTCACTGGGCCTTCGCCTGGCATCCGAAATAGATGCATACACCTTAGAAAAAATACTACACCGCACATTTCGTCTTGTTAGCGTTGATCCTCTTGAGGTGGTCGCTACAAAGATGATCATGGACGAAGTGTTAGCAGTACCACCAGAGAACTGGGGGGATGGAATCCGTGTCCACAAATGCCAGTAACCGTCGGACATGGTACATACGAATACTGTGGATACCTGTGTTGTATTTGGTGGTCACTCACTGGGACATAGCTTTGCCGACCGTGAATGTTCACTACTCTAAAGCTGGGCGGAATGAGCTCCGGTACATCTGGAACGTCCAAGACCGGATTTACAGAGGTGGGATGCTTCCCGGAGGTGGCGCGGTTGATAATGGCGTGCTCTTCCCAGACGATGAGTTCTTCATGGAGTTTTCGTGGTGGAGCAAAAAGGAAGGGCGTAATCATTGCATCAGCATCACACCGAAGTGGCCCAACACCGACATCTACCTAGACGCAGATGGCAACATCGACATGCGAAAAGAGGGCGGAACTGACACAGGCAGGTTGAAAGAGTGTCAGTGGGACCGAGCCAAGCCTTAGGCTGATATTCCCAGGACCTGGCCCGTATTTTTCGGGTGTTGTCAGGGCTTGCCAGGCTTCAAAGCGTAGAGATGAATCTGCGGGACTGGCCGCCCTATTTTACCTCCGCACTGAAGCTTCCCTGACGTAGGCCTGACACGCAGCCGGCGTCGATGCCTCAGCTAAGCTGAAACCTCAACTGGAGGGCTTGCCAATGTGCGGGCGACTTTCCCAGTACAGCGGCACTCACGACTTCGTTGCAGCGCTGAGCATGACCAATGCCCTGGCTAACACTGTGGGCGATGGACCGCTCGAGCGCTACAACGTCGCGCCGACAACGCAGGTCGCCCTGCTCCACCTGGAAGGTGACACCTTGCATGCTGATCGGGTTCGTTGGGGATGACGCCCGTACTAGGCAAAGGATCGCGCCACGCCGACCAATGCCCGAGTGGAGAAAGTCGCGCATGGACCGTTCTTCCGGGCGATCTGGCCGCGCCGCGTAATAACGCCCATTGATAACTGGTTTGAGTGGGTCGTTGGCGCGGGAATGGCTGGACCTGGCCACACCCAGGGAGCGTGCCGAGCAGATGGTGCTGCACCAGGGCGAACCGGCTGGGCATTCAAGAGGTTTAAGGCCAGCTCCGATGTCGGCAATCCATCGCACGCTAAACGGTGCCAAGCTCACTCCGCGTGCGTTGACCGTATCCCGGTAGGGCGCGTTATCAACATGAGTACTTTTGAACTACCATGGGAGAGTGGTTACCACTCCCCCATGATAAACTGACATTACCTATGCACTAATGCGCTCACATCTACGAAACTACATCCCAAGAAACTTTAAGGAAATCTAATTTTTTGTAGTCTTCCCGGACCGGAGAGTAAATTTCAAGTATTTCGCACGCTTCGAGAGCGATCGCCTCATGTACGATATTAGACTGAATGATGGCGCACTGTCCGTCAGTCAGCACATGTGAAACATCGTCAACCAACAACTGCAACTTTCCAGTGATGATTATGGGGCAAGCTTCCTGTTTATGCTGGTGACGCGGAATCACTGCTCCTTTCTCTAGCGTCCAGAATGCAATGGTGCAGTGCGCTGTATGGATAAAGCGAGCACGAGCGCTGCCATCTATATTGATATTGTGCTCAGCCAAAGATTCAATAGTTATCTTGCTCATGACGGTCATTTGCTCCATGAGTTTTTGAAACCGGATCGTTCGGTTAAAGATGAGATTTTTTCAGTGCATCACTTGTCACATTTTTAGGTGAATGCTGAACCCCATCGGCACCGGACCAAAATTCTTGGCAATGTGCAGATTGTTGGCTTGTGATGCCGCTATCGTAGTGATACAAGCATCAATATTCCCTTGGGCACATTGGAGAGCCGCCTCGCTGTTTGATGTGCATAGAACAAGCTCTGCAGAGGTTGCGAACTCTCCAAGTTGAGAAAGTAAGCTGGTAGGTGCGGGATGGGAACCTATTCGGTCAATGGTTTGCCGCTTGTTGCGGGCGAAAACCATATCGTGAGTATTCATCAGGTGATGATCGACCAATTTTAAACAGTCGAGATGACGGAAAACTATCTCATGCAGTTGTGGATATACGATACACCCCATCAAAACTCCAGGCTCCGATGAGTCCAGCAGGTCGTCCAAAGCATCTTCCAACGTCTTTCGAAGCTCTATATTACCGCACCAGTTCTGTTTCTCCATGTATTGCTTGGCGGCTTTTTCGCAGTTCGTTCCGTTAGGTCCTAACGTATAGATATTCATACCAGATCCTTCCCTGTGTGGATTATGAATGATTCAGATTCGGTTACGCTCCTCGACAAGCTGGATTAAGCTTCGTGTGTCGTACTTGTTTCGAATTGCCTCTAGAATCTCTCCTTCGACCTTTTCGATCTCTAACGCTAAGCCAAAGATGTCTTCCAAGGTATCAGGAGGCAAGATTACAGTCCCATTGGCATCCGAAACTACAATATCCCCTGTTTTTACCGAACAGCCGTTAATCATACAACCGCCACCAGTGGACTTGACCCTGTAGGCACCTTGTGTGTCTACAGGGGTAAAATTGCTGGCAAGGACCGGCATCGTTAGTGATTTTATTTCAGAAACATCACGCACAGAGCCGCCCAACACTACTCCCTCAAAACCAAGCTTGGCAAAATAACTACAACTCAACCCTCCAGCAAGTGCCGCTTCCGTCATAAGCGGACCGCCACCAGCAACATAAACAAGACCTTCAGCAGAGTTTATTTCTGGAATCAGGAAGTCCTTCACCTGATTCCAAGTCGATGGTTGGGGACGGGAGATATTTCCAGTCTTTCTGACACGCTCCCACTCTACAGTGTAAGCCTCTCCCACAAAATAATGCTGCTCTACATTCATTGACTTTATACTTCGACAGACAACTTCACCAATACACTGAGAATCCATGATATCGGCAAGTGTCGAGGTGCTTATCTTATGAGACCTTAAATTTCGAATAAATTCTTTTTGCACGCCTAACGTCCTTTTTGATTGATTCTCTGCGAGTAATTTCCGCCATGGCGCCCCTGGCAAAAATGTAAGTAATGCAACAAATCTTTTATTGTGCCACCCCCCCCTTGAGTCAATTGCGCATTTGTTATTGCAGCCATCGCAAATCAGAATAATGAAACATATCCCAACCCAATGCGACCTTATAGAACTTTTGAACTGCGCACAAATAAAAATTCTGCACCGCAGTTTAAAAACACACCTGAACCTATGAATAACAAATAACAACCGCCCATCCAATTCATGCTTATATTCAGCGCTATTATTTGACCACCTGCCTTTTCAGCCTATAGTGCAATTTGCACTTACTAGAAAAAATGCAACTCACACCAAACAATGCAACACCGTATATAACCGCGATAAATTCAAGCAACCGACAAGCAAATACTTTCTGTCGAGCACAAATGTCCAATATTCTACAGCACATCAAAAGGACCTCCGCTAAATCCCAATGCCCTTGCCAATACGGTGGGTGATGAACCGCTTGAACGCTACAACGTCGCGCCGACAACCCAGGTCGCCCTGCTCCACCTCGAAGGCGACACCTTGCATGCTGACCGGGTTCGTTGGGGATGGCGCCCGCACTGGGCAAAGGACCGCGCTGCGCTGATCAATACCAGGGTGGAGAAAGTCGCGCACGGGTCGTTCACCGCACAGTCACGACCATCGATACCGCTTCAAGACCTCTCGTCGAGCCTCGCCAGTGTCAAAGAGCAACAATTTGTAGTTTTTAATAAAAACCTTCTCTTAGCTCCTAAAGTTATGGTTTCTCAAGTTTCGGCCTCAGATAAAAATTAAAGTAGGCGTAATAACCCTCGCCCCTCCCCTTTCAGCCACATACGCTCCGACAGACGGTCGTCATTATATCCGAGCATCCCCTAGCAAGTATCCGATTGCACACACTCTACTTAGAGCCGTCGCGCCATAACATATCGCGACTACAATCCAGCAAAACAAGAAATCTGCACCGCACTTTAATTCCAAACCTGGAACGTTCAATCCAAAAGAAAACGACATAAGCTCGAATTGGAGTTCAATAAAACCCCAATCAACCTCACTCACCCCAAGGAAGAATACTAATATGAGCAAAAAAGCCTGATACAGCCACAAGCCAACTCTCCACCTACGCTGGAAGAGTGTCAAAGCTGGACTGCATCCCTAGCAATGGGAGCAACAATGTCAGGGTAACAATTAGTAATGTCGGCGATAAGTTCCTTCTTGTCGCCGGCATAGATACTTCGCTCGGACTTGGAATCTATCAAACCTTGTTGGCCGCACTGACATCCAAAAGTAACATAACCTTTGGAACAACCGGCTACATAGATGCCCAAGGTTTCGGCTACATCAACAGCGTCGTAATCACTGCAAGTTAATCCCTCGCCACAGGAAACATGTTAGATCTGTTTCTCAGCCGCAAGCCAGAACAGATCTAACAGTCCACTTATCAGTAGCGTAACCAAAAACACACCGACCCACCGTTATAGCTAGCCGCTAAATCGTTGTTTTGTTCTTCCGCTTATCCAGAGGTAGTTAATAACGACTTCTGCGACCCGCCATCCATCTTAATTACTTAAGATTTTGTTGAGCGAAATCAACGTAACAAACGCTTGGCACGCAGCCAAAGCAATCAGTCCTTGATCGCCGTCGCCGGTGATGCCGACAATTCGTTGAGCATGCGCTGGGTCAAGTCGGGCTCTCTGGGCTCCATGAACCACGCCGCCGGTGCCGGGATCGGTTGGCGCTGCTCGAGCGCGAGGCGTTTGTCCTGTTCGGTGCGCTGCTGGGTTGCAGCCGCCAGGGTCAGTTCATTCAGGATCTCGCCGTGGGCCCGGGCCTGCTCCGTCAGTTGCCGGCCGTAACGCCAGTCCTGCACCTGCCATGTGGCAAAACAAGCAATGGTGATTAGCACAATAGGCTGATCGCTCGCCACGCCACGGCATTCACAGCAACGCCCTGCGCACGCCTTCCAGCAGCACCGCCTCTGGATAGGCGCAACACCGACAAACTCTTCGACGTCGTGGACACGCCTCTCAAGCTTGGGCGCCCCTTCCTTCCTTCGTGAAGGCTGGCTGACTCGCGTGAGCGATGTGGTAGAGCTCATGCTCAACCAGAGCACAGAAGTCGGCATCGCTGCAGGTGGCACAGTAATCGACAGCCAGGGTGATGATGAAGGCTGGCACCTCGCCGAACCAGTCCATCATCTGTTGTGACATCCGGGCCTTCTGCCAACCACCCGCACGAAACGCTGCCTGCTCAGCCTGGCCAAGTATCCGACGCCCCTGCTTTTCGAAGCTTGACGATGCCCACATCACCGGGATGTCTGCATCTAGTAGATGGGCATGATCTTCGTCGTGAATGCTGCCGGTGTTGGCAAGGATCTCGGCCTGGAGCCACTCCCATACCTCCGGGGCTGGGGTCAGGCGTATACCGAAGTCGGATAGATCAGACAGCTCAAGCAGTGACGCAGGAGGGGGTGGCCTGTCCATGGGACACCTAATACTTGAAATACTGGCACGTTGTAGGTATTGATCAGAATCAACTCAACGCAAGGAGCGAGACAGTGATCAAAATTCGAGAGGCGACCATTGAAGATATCCACGCACTTCGTGATATCGGCATAGAGACGTATCGAGAGCACTTCTCCGACATCTGGAGCCCCTCAGGCATGCAGCACTTCTTGAGTGAAGATTTTTCAATCCGAGCGCTTCAGGAATCGATAGGGGCACCCGCACATCACTGTTGGCTCATAGCCCTCGATGAAGACAACAGAGCGGTAGGGTTCTCAAAGGTTAACTGGTCGAAGCCAATGCCTATTTCCGGCAAGACCGGTACGGAGCTCCAAAAAATTTACTTCCTCAAGACCCAAGCAGGCAAAGGCTACGGGAAACAGCTTCTGCAATTCATCCGCCAACTTGCCGAAGATCGTAAAGAGCATTTCATTTGGCTCGACGTACTAAAAACCAACGCCAGTGCGAAGCGCTTCTACGAAGGCTTCGGCTTCGAAGTACTAGGCGAGATCCCATTTACCACCGACAAGACCGAGATCGGAATGGTTGTGATGTGTTGCGACATTTCCCGGTAGGCGCGCTCGATTACCTCCCAGTCGGGTTGCTTGGTTGTCATAGATAGCTCGATGAATGGCCATTGCCTAGATGGCTCTTTGATATCAAAATAGATAAAAGGTTGATATTGGAATGCTGCATGCACGACTTACCAAATCTCATCATTGCAGACAGCGGCTTCGGCCTGAGCGTTTTACAAGTCACGGCGGATGTAGTGGCCAGTGCTCTTGAGGACCTGATTGCAAGGTCGGCGACAGGTTTTGACATCACCCATCAACTGGATTACTCCCAGCTAGCCATTTACGAAGACAGGCTCCAGGCTGCGCTCAATGCCCACCCCGCGGCGCACTCATCTACGACACATCTACTCCCCACCCCCCAGAATCACATCAACCAGTTTCTGCTCACCCAGGCGAAATAGGGCCAGTGACTGCATGTCCTCGGCCTTCGGGCCAAATCCGTACACGGTCACCTGCCCATCATCTGAGCGCATGGATAGAACGCCGGTTGAGCATGGGGCCAGCACATGGTGCAGCCGGGTGACATTGTTCATGCTGTTCTCCTGCGCTGCGCCACCATTCGTCGCATATGAAAACGTGGGGCGGAATACGTGACCATCTCTGGCTTAGGGATTGCACTGGCCCGTCGTAGCGGCCCCAGAACGACGTAACTCTGACGCGGCAGCAATCAAATTAACGCTTAAGGACTCCAGCGATACGCTTGGTCAGTCACCGGGAGATGTAACGTGTCAACTCTCAACGAAATCGCCGCAAACCACGCGAGAATGGCTAAGGCAAAGGCAGAAGAGTCGGCTGAACAGAATGGGCGACATCTCCAAATAGTGGGCGGTTTCGAGGTTCCATTCATTGATGGGCAACAGCACATCCCGCTGCATCTCATCCCGGGAGTGCAGGACAACCACCTCGGACAGGTAACTGGCTACCTGCTCTGACTGCGCGCGACCTGATCAGTTGCCAACTGTCGCATGCCATACAGTGTTCGCAGTTCAGGGTCCGGCACAGCCAGACCTTCGCTCGCCACTATTAGTGATCATGAAGATGCTCCGGCCGCAGGTCGATAAACCGGCCACGGTTAATTCGACGGACTCGTGAGAGGAAGAGCGGCAGAGTCTGGGTAGGTTACTACTACGATGGCAGGGATGCCGAAGGCCGCAGGGTTGAAATTCCTCTGGGCAGCAATCTGGATGAGGCAAAGATGGAATCGGCGCGCCTCGATCGCAAAGCGACACCAAAGTCGGTGCTTTTGATGGGCCGTCTATTTGACGATTACGAGGAAAAATCATTCAAGGGCTCAAGCCAGGCACCCAAAATGACTATCTGAAAGGGCTGAAGCAACTTCGCAAGGCACTTGAGTTCGCCCCCACGGAGGCAGTGACACCACAAGTAATAGCCCAGTATCGAGATGCCAGGACGGCAAAGGTAAGAGCGAACCGTGAGATAGCCTTACTCTCCACCATATTCACTTTCGCCCGGGAATGGGGACTTACCAACAAGGCGAACCCTTGCATTGCACCTTCCTCGACGCCCTGCTCGAGCGCAAGGCTTTGAGCGGCATCAAAAGTTCAAGCCTGATCACGAATCAAGCCGGGCTGAAAATGAGCTATCCCATGCTGCGAAACCGCTGGGACGAAGCGCGAGATAGGGCTGCAACAAAGGCAGCGGCCGACGGCGATTTGACGTTATCAGCAACTATTCGCCAGTTCCAGTTCCGCGATATCCGACCGAAGGCGGCCAGCGAAATCGACGATATCAGTCATGCCAGCCGACTACTGGGCCACTCAACACAAGAGATGACGAAGAAGGTTTATCGCCGAGTGGGCGAGATCGTAAATCCGACAAAATAACCGAGGGATGCGGAACACCCCCTGAAAATTGCGGAACACTTCACTTTCTCGAAGGCAATAAAAAACCCGTAGATCATTGATCTACGGGCCTTTAAGAGTGGAGGCCGAGGTCGGAATCGAACCGGCGTAGGTGGATTTGCAATCCACTGCATAACCATTTTGCTACTCGGCCCCAAACATTCGATGCCATAAAGCTGCATCCAATGCATACAAACCTGAACAGGTGAAAAAACGCAATTTAGCGTTCTAACTCCTTGAAAGCATTAACATTTTTAAAACGTCAGTGCTTTCGATGGCGTGAATTATGTACTGAATTCCAGAGGCTGGCAACCCCTTGATTTCAAAAAAATATTTACCGTGCATGGACCCAGCGTTGATGGAGCCCGCGAGCGAATGCATCGAGGGCGAAGCCGAGTACCCCGATGAGCAGTACCATGGCCATCAACTCCGAATAAGCCAGGCGATCACGGGTGTCGAGGATGAAGTAGCCGAGCCCTGCGCTGACGCCGAGCATTTCGCACGGCACCAACACGATCCAGAGTATGCCGATGGACAGGCGCACGCCGGTCAGCACATGGCCCAGCACACCCGGCAGAATGACCTTGCACAACGTCTCCCACCGCGTGGCGCTGAGGCTGCGGCTCAGTTGCAACCAACGCGGGTCGAGTTGCCTGACACCCGCCACGGTATTGAGCAAAATGGGCCACACAGCGGCAAACGCCAGCAGAAAATAGATGGGCTGGTCACCCACGCCCATCAGCATCACCACCACCGGCATCCACGACAACGGCGAAATCATCCGCAGGAACTGAAACGCCGGCGTCGTCGCCGCCTCCAGATGACGATAGCTGCCAATCAACAAGCCCAATGGCACGCCAATCAACAACGCCAGCAACAGGCCGACGAGGATGCGTTTGAGGCTCACCAGCACATGCTCATAAAGCTCGGGCCGCACCAGCAGTTCAGCCAGGCTGCGCAACGTTGCTTCAGGGGAAAACCGCATAGACAACCCGTCGGTGTCACCGAACAGATGAATACCCAGCCACCACACTGACAACAGGCACAGCAGCCCCGCCACACCCAATGCCCATTGCAGTATCAATGAAGAACACTTGCCCATCAGAGACTGAACTCCTCGTTGCGCTCGAAGCTATCCGGCAAGCCGAATGCCTTCAGGCCACCCACCGCTGCGATGCTGTTGCGCACAAAGCGTTCGTCCACCAGATCGCGAGCCGCGTGTTGTGGGTCCAGCGCCGCAAGAAAACCCTGGTCACCCTGGATCAGGGTGTCCTTCAACCGAGTGATCAACGCCTCTGTGTAGCTCGGGAACGGGTACGGCTGAAAATCAATGCGCGGGTCATTCCACGCCTCATGCTGAATCGCGCCGCTGGCCAGGTAAGCCTGACGGTCCGCCGCACTGGGCGACAACACCCGGCCGAGGACTTGCGGGGTGTGCGGCGTGTAACGATTGGCGCCGTCCTTGGACAACAGTTGAGCTGCCTCGGCCCTGTTTTCACGGGTCCAGAGCTGCGCCTTGACGATGGCATTGACCACTTTTTGCGACCACTCGGGGCGGTTGTTCAAGTCATGCTCATGCATGAACACCACGCAACAGGCGTGATTGCGCCAGATGTCGCCGGTGAACCGTTGTACCCGGCCAACGTTGAGTTCCTCGGCCAGTGCATTGAACGGCTCAGCGACGATGTAGCCGGCAATGCGCTTGCTCGCCAACGCAGGCGGCATATCCGACGGCGGTAACACCACCAGATTGACCTCGTTCGACGCCACCACGCTACTCGCGGACTTACTCACCGGTTGCAGGCCGTGGTCGCGAAACAACTGCTGAACCACCACGTTGTGAATCGAATACCAGAACGGAATGGCCACCGTCTGCCCACCCAGCTGTTTAACCTCGGTGATGCCCGTCGCCACGGTCAAACCCGAACCGCCGACATGGTTCCAGGCCACCACTTTGGCCGGCACCTTGCTGCCATACCGCGCCCAGACCGTCATGGGCGATAGCAAATGAATCACGTTGACCTGACCGGAAATGAACGCCTCAATGACCTGTGCCCAACTGCGCAACAATACCGGGCGCTCTGCCTGGATGCCCTCGGCTTCAAACAGGCCATTGTTATGGGCCACCAACAACGGCGTGGCGTCGGTGATCGGCAAGTAGCCGATGCGGACCGGCGCGTCAGGCTCTGCCGCGGCCCGCGCTTGCAGGCTGTTGAGCAACGGCAAGGCGCCTGCGGCGGTCAGCAAGGCGCTGAGTTTCAGGAAGTCACGACGTGTGTGAGTGAAGTCGTCCAGGCACATGGTCAATCTCCGACAGTTCGGGCAAGGGTTGGATGGTGGAAGCGCGGCTCGCCCGCCGAAGGGTTTTGAGAATATCGATACGCAGTGCGCCCAGTTCCTCGACCAGCTCGGCGCGTCGCCGGGGCAAGTCGATCCGCCACTCGCCCAGGGTCTGCGCCGGGCTGTTACCCAGTAGCAGAATCCGCTCGGAAAGCAGCAGGGCTTCATCAATGTCATGGGTGATCAACACCGCAGCGGTGTTGTGCTCGGCAATGACCCGAAGCAGCAACTCCTGCATGTCGGCACGAGTGACCTCATCCAGCGCCCCAAAAGGTTCATCCAGCAGCAACACATGAGGCTGGCGCGCCAGGCAACGGGCCAGTGCAGTGCGTTGGGCCATGCCGCCGGACAGTTGCGCGGGGTACTGATCGCGAGCGTGTTGCAGGCCCACCGCCCGGATCGCGTGATCAATGCGCGCCGTGCGTTCGGCCAGGCTCAGTTGCGGTTGCCGGGCGAAATCCAGGCCAAAGGCAACGTTCTTTTCCAGACTCAACCAGGGCAACAGGCTGGGGTCCTGGAACGCGACGGCCACGCGCGGATGAGGACCGTTCAACGGCTCACCCAGCAAGCTCACGCTGCCGCCATGGGGAGCCTGTAAACCGGCCAGCACGCGCAGCAGGCTCGACTTGCCGACGCCGCTTGGGCCAAGAATCGACACCACTTCCCCCGGCAGCAGTTGCAGGTCGAAGCCCTCCAGCACCGTGTGCCAACCCTGCTCACGCGGATAGCCCAGGCTGATTTGCCGAGCGTGCAGCACCGGGCCACTCATGCCGCCGCATCCCGCGCCTGGCGTTGCAGTTCGGCGCGCAATTGCACCAGGCTCGGCGTAACGATCGGCACGAATGCCGACTCACGCCAGCGCCGTGCAAAGCCGCTGCCATGCTCACTCAGATAGGCCTTGCCACCACTGGCCTGCAATTCCAGTTGCACGGCGCTGGCGGCGGATTCGGCAAGGCTGATGCGCACCCGGAACAAAGCACCGGGCTGGGTCAGGAAACGCCCATCGAGCAAACCGCCTTTGAGTTCCGCCACCGTCTGTTCCAACTGTTGGCGCTGCGCCTGCAACGGCTCGGCGAGGATCGAACGCCCGACCTGCAAATGCTTTTGCACTTCGTCCAGTGCACGCCGCGCCAGGCCGATGGCCAAACCACATTGCAGCCCCAGAAATGCCGGGCGTACGGCGGGCAGGAAAATCCGCGCGTCGTCATGCAACAACCACTCGTGCCCCACCTCGACCTGATGCAAATCCAGCGCGGCAGTGTTGCTGGACTGCAAGCCCATCAACTGCAAATCATCAGAGCGTTGCAACCCGGCCAAACCATCCGGAATCGCCAGAATGAACGGCGCACCGCCCTCCTCCAGCTCAATGGCGGCGGCCACCACAAAACCGCTTTTGCGCAAGTTGGTCACCCAGTGCAAACGCCCGCTCAGGCGCCAGCCATCGGCCTGAGGATGGGCGCTGACTTGCAGGGACTCGATGCCCGACAGGTACTTCATGGCATTGGACAGGCCCGTCGCGCCGGCCAGATCACCGCGCAGCAATGCCGGCAGCAAGCGCTCGCGCAGCGACGCATTCGGGCTGTGCAACAAGTACTCGATGAAGGCCCGCTGGCCCCAGAATACAAACGCGGCGGCCAACGAATGGCTGGCCACGCTCGCCAGGGTTTCCACCGCATCGGCGAGATTGCCGCCGCTGCCGCCCTGCCCTTCATCGATGCCGACCCGTAGCACCCCGGCAGTCGCCAACTGCGACAACACCTGCTGCGGGTCGCACTGCCCCTGGTCCAGTGCCTGTGCATGGGTCTCCAGCCACTGACTCAATGCATGATCGAGCATGTCGTTTTCTCCTTGAACGCTGCGCCAGCCAAGTACCGACGCCGTTGAATCATTGACCCGAAGCTTGCCAGCGGTAGGCACCCAGCTCAGGGTTGAGCGGCGTGCGCGCGAAGACGTTGGCAAAGTTGCACAGGGTGGCCAGGCTCACCCCGAGGATCACTTCCAGGGCGTTGCCTTCGCTGTAACCCGCCTCCTTGAACTCGCTGAACACCTGATCGCTGACATTGCCGCGCGTGGCGATCACCTCTCGCGTAAACGCCGCCAGCACTTCGAGTTTTTCCAGCGGCAACGCCTGCTGGGCCCGCAAGGCGCTGACCACGTCGTCCGGCAACTTGGCCTTGTTCAGTGCCACCGCCGTGTGCCCGGCCACGCAGAAATCGCAGCCATGGGTGGTGGCAGCCACCAGTTGCACCACCTCCCGCTCGGCCAGGCTCAGCTCGGCTTTGCCATTGAGCGCCGATACCGTAACGTAGGTTTCCAGCGCCGCCGGCGCATTGGCCAGCACGCCCAGCAGGTTCGGGATAAACCCGGAGTTCTTCTGCGCGTTTTCCAGAAAGGGCTTCGCCGCTTCAGGGGCGCTGTGCAGTGTGTGTAGGGTGATGCGCGACATGGCGGAACTCCTGCTGTATAGGTGTCCGGCAAGTCTGTTGGTTATAAGAATTCCGATCCATATTCTAAAGTAGCGATTACTTGCTCCTGAGTGTTTCCATTAGATGATTTCGTCCAGCCCACTGGTTGATTGGTTATTAGAAAGTCTTGAACTCGACGCGAGCCTGTTCCATGTCGGGCGTTATTGCGGTGGCTGGCACGCCAGCACCCATGGGTTGGCGCGGGCCAGTTTCCACCTGGTGGTGCAAGGTCATTGCTGGTTGCACATCGAAGGCGAGGATCAGGCGCAGCGCCTGAATGCCGGGGACGGGGTGTTCCTGTTGCGCGACCTGGATTACCGGTTGTCCAGCGCCGAACACCGCGACGCGGCCCATCAGCAGCCACGCCAGCCCATGACGGCGCTGGACAGTGAGGCCCAGGACGGTGTCGGTCTGGTCTGCGGTTTCTTTCATTTCCAGTCGGGGTTGTCGTCCCTGATCATTGAGGCGCTGCCTGCACGGATCATCCTGCGTGCTGGCGATCCCTCATCGAGTGCTGCCCGGGCGCTGTTCGAACTGATTCTGCAAGAGTGCCAACGCCAACCCGCGCCCTCGTCGACGCTGCTGGAGCGGCTGAGTCATCTGCTGTTTTTGTATGTGTTGCGCCAGCACGTGGCCGACAACCAGAACCTCGGCGGTCTGGTGGCGCTGGCCCGGCATCCGGCCTTTGCCCTGTTGCTGGAACAGTTGATCCAGCGTCCCGAACAACCCTGGCCGCTGGAAAGCATGGCCGCCTGCACCGGCCTGTCGCGCTCGGCGTTTTTCAAGCGTTTCAGCGAGCTGGCCGGACAGTCTCCCGGCCAGGTGCTGTTGGCCCTGCGCATTCGTCATGCCTGTCAGTTGCTCAAGGCCAACAACACCGTGGAGCAGGTCTGCGCGGCAGTGGGTTATCAGTCCATCGCCGCGTTTACTCGCGCCTTCACCAAAGCGGTTGGCGTGCAACCGGGGGCTTATCGCAAACAGCATGAAGCCCGCTGATTCGCTCACCCGGCGCACCGGACACCGACAGCACTCAGGCCTCGGTTCGCCCGGCCTGCGCCACGTCACAAGGTTGCAAGGCTTCACCGATGGTCTTGAGCTTCCAGCAGGTTTCCTCGTACTCACTGCGTGGGTCGGACTCGGCCACAATGCCACAGCCGGCAAACAGATGAATCTCAGGCCCGCGCAACAACGCCGAGCGCAGCGCCACGGCAAACTCGCCGTCGCCCTCGGCATTCAGCCAGCCGACCGGCGCGGCGTACCAGCCGCGGTCCAGCTGTTCATGCTCGCGGATGTAGCGCATCGCCGCGTCCCGTGGCAACCCACCGACTGCCGGGGTCGGGTGCAGCGCCTGCACCAGTTGCAGCACATCGACACCCGGCCGCACTCGCCCCAACACCGGGGTCAGCAGGTGTTGCACATGAGCCAGTCGATGCAACTGCGGCTGCGCGGGAATCTCCAGCACCGCGCAATACGGCTGCAATGAATCGCGCAGGGTTTGCACCACCAGTGCGTGTTCATGCCGGTCCTTGTCGCTGTTGAGCAACTGCTGCCCCCACTCGGCATCCTGCTGTTCATGGCTGCCTCGCGGGCAAGTGCCGGCCAGCGCCACGGTGCTCAAGTTGCCACGGGCGACCCGCACCAGGCGTTCGGGGGAGGCCCCGAGAAAACAGCTGTCGCCACGACTGAAGGCAAACAGGCAGGCCGACGGATAAGCCTCGCGCAGATTCTCCAGCAGTGGTCCGCAAGGGATGTTGCGCGGCGTGCGCAAACGCACTTCACGCGCCAGCACCACCTTGTGCATCGCCCCCTCGCTGATCCGTTGTACCGCCGCAGCGACGCCGTCCTGCCAGGCCTGAGGGTCGATGATGTCCTCATGGGACGCCGTGCCGGCCGGCGCGCTGAACCGTGGCGAGTGAGCGTAACGGGCCAGGACCATTTTCCATTCGGCCTCCAGGCTTTGCGCCCGTCGGCTCGCGTCGGCCCCCGGCTCCATCCATTGACTGAACAACACGTGCTGCTGCTCGCCGTCGCGCTGCACCAGGATGCGCGGCAACACCAATGACGTGGCCGAAAATGATTGCCACTTGGTACTGCGCGGCACTTGAGGGTCGAACGCAAAGCCGCCGCACAGCAACGGCTGACAAGGCCCGACAATTTCCGCCTGGCTGAGCAACTGTTGCCACTGGCGGGCGCTGTCACTGAAACGCTCCGTCGCGGGCGGGCTGATCTCTTCCGTGCACCCAAACCCCACCCGCGACATCGCGCCCTTGTCGGTGTGCCACAGCAGACTTTGCCCGAGCATCTGCCGGCTCGCGGCGAACAGCCTCAGCGGGTCGAGCCGCTCGCACGGCTGGCTGAAAATCGCCAGCACCGGTTGGCCTGTTCGGCGGGCGCGTTGCTCGGCCTGGTGCAGCGCGTCGGTCAAACCGGGCAGGCGTTGGCTATTCATGGGGGGCTCCTGTTTTCAGCCGCTGCGTAGCGCGCCAGTGCAGCACTTGCTGGTCGATGTTCCACTGAATGATCTGCGCGAACAGAGGAACGATGAACGCCGGATCAAGCCCTTCGCGTTCGGCCCAGTGATGACGTTCGGGAAGCATCGCCGCCACGCGTTCCGGGGCGGCGATGCTGGCCTCGGTGGGTTTGAATTGTGCAGCCGCCTTCACATAAGCGAGCCGCAGGCCCAGGGCCTGGATGATCTGTTCATCGAGGGTGTCGATGCCCAGACGCACATCGTCCAGGCCGGTGCAGTGTTCAGGTGTTTTCATGTCGGTTTCTGCCAGATAAAGGTTCAAGGCGTCGAAGGCCAGCGCTGCCAGGACGGCTCGGCAAAATTGCCCAGCACGCTGTCCAGATGACGGATCAGGGCGGGCTGCTGCTCGCGCAGATAGAAGTGCCCACCCGCGAAGGTCTTGATATCGGTCGGCTCGCGGGTCACTTCGGCCCAGGCCTGGGCTTCGTGTTCATCGACTTCGCTGTCCGCCTCGCCCAGGCAAACGCTCAGCGGAGTGTTCAGCGGTTCGCTGACATTGCCCCGGTAGGATTCGATCAACCGGTAGTCGTTGCGCAGCGCCGGCAAGTACAACTCCCGCAGTTTCGGGTCGTCGAGCAGCGACGGCGTACCATCGGAGAGCCGACGTACATCGGCCAACAACCCCTCATCCGGTCCCAGGTGCAGTTGGCTCAGGCGCTGGCGGTGCGGCGCCGGGTGCGCCGAGACAATCAAGCGTTCCACGCTGGCACCCTGGCACTGCAACCGTTGCGCCACTTCATACGCCACCGCCGCGCCCATACTGTGGCCGAACAGCGCCAGCGGCCGGTCGAGCAACCCCGACAGTGCCCGGACAATATGCCCGGCCATCCACTCCAGGCTGCCCGGCCAGGTTTCCGCCAGACGCTCTTCGCGCCCCGGATACTGCACCGCCACCAGTTCGATGTCGGCGGGCAAGGCATGTCGCCAGTCATTGAAAAAGCTCGCGGAGCCGCCCGCGTGAGGGAAGCAGGCCAAGCGACAACGCGGCGGCTGATGCACCTCGAAGCGCCGCAGCCAAGGGCTGGTCGCTGCCAGTTTTCTCATAGTGCTCCCTCCTCGACCGCTGCGCCTTGCCGCACGCCGCTCTGCACCTGCAAGCGAACCTCGGGCAACCATTGGCGCACTTGCTCCACACAGTGCTGCGCCGACAGGACTTGAGCGGCGTAATGCAAACCGGCGGGCAACTGCGGCAGTTGCAACGCGCACAGCGCCGCCACCGTGCCGGTCAGCGCTGAGCCATCCACCGCACGCAACCAGCCGCTGGCCTGCTGCACCTGACCGTCACGCAGCCCTTCGACCTCCACGGCCATAAGCTGAAACGGCGTTCGGCCAGCCACGTCCAGTCGACTGGCGCGCACCAGTGCGGCCACGTTTTCCGGGCACTCGCGCGTTTCAGGAGCGGCGCCCTGAATCCGTTGCAAGGTCGCCGCCAGGTGCTCGCCGGCAAACAGGTTAAAGCCCAGCCCCTGCCCCACATTCATGTCGGCAAACAACCGCTGCTGCTCGCCGCTGAGGTAGGGATAAGCCAGCATCGGCCCCGACAACCAGGGCCGTTCGAAGGCTTCGTCCAACGCATGATGAGCCTTGACCAGATGGCCTTCGGACCAGCCCACCAGCGCCTGGCCATAGCCATTGCCGAGGCTGAGCAGAAAATCTTCGGCAGCCGTCGTCGACAACTCGCCCAACCCACCGGCATAGCAGCGCATGACGTCGATCTGTTCGAAACCGGCGCCCACCACCTGCGGAAACAGCGCGCTCAACCCCGGCAACATCCCCGCCGACAACAGCACCCGTCGGCCGGGCGGTATCTGGCCTTGCAGTAATTCATGCAACGGATCATCACCACCGACGTCGAGGTAATCGGCGCCTGCGGCCAGCGCCACGCGGGCCACGCGGTCGAGCACCCGGTAGCTGGGGCCGGCGCAATTGATAACCAGCGAGCAACCGGCGCAAAACGCTTCCAGGCTGCGGTCATCCCACAGGTCCAGCGCCATGACCGTCGCCCGTCCCTGCAAGCGTTCGGCATTGAGGCGCTGCGCCTGCTGCACATCGCGGCCGCCGAGCCGCAAGCGGCAATGCTGATTCAACAGCATCGCCACCTGACGCCCGACCTGGCCATAAGCGCCGACCAGCCCGACACAGGCGCCGGTCATGCCGCCACCTCGACCTGCGTATCAAAGGCCCGCGCGACGGCATCCACTTGCGGACTTTCCATGCAGGTGAAGTGATCCCCCGGCACGTCCACCACCCGCAGTTCACCCAGGCACAGGGCCTGCCAATAGGCGCTCATGTCCCGATGCATGCCCGGCAGGACCTGGACTTCACCGCTCTGGCGAATGAACAGCATGTCGCCGTCATACGGTGTGGCCTCGTGCATCGCGACAGCAGCCAGGCTGTGGCGCAACACTTCAAGTTGCTCGTGCAGCCAGGTGAGGTCGCTGAGTTGCGAACCGGCGTGGCGCATCTGCCGGGCAATTGCCTGCAAACGTTGCTCGCGGGTCTGGAGCGCCAACTGCCGCAGGCAGGCCAGCGCCGCTGCACTCTGCGGCTCATCGCTCAGGGCCAGCAGCGAACCTTGCGGCACACGCCCCGGTGTCTGTTGCAGCACCCGGCTGATGGCCCGTTCCATGGATTGCTCATCGGCAGGGTAACCCAGCGCCTGCGGATCGGCTTGCATGACCCGGGCGAACACATACTCGGCGAGCAGGTCGTCCTCGATCATGAACGGCACCCGGTAACTGCTGATCACCGCCAACTGCACCACCTCAATCGAGCGGGCACGCAGGCAGGTCGCCAGTTCCGTGGCCAGCAGGCCACCCAGGCAATAACCGACGATGCTCACTTGCTGACGGCCCTCAGCCTGCAAGGTGTCGGCATAGCGTTCGGCCAATTGCCGAATCGCCGTGGCCGGCGCCAGCGCCAGGTAACCAGGCACATCGTTGAGCACCAGCCCTTCCAGCGGCGCCTCTTCGCCGAGCGCGGCGAACAACGCCCGGTACGGTGCCAGGGTGCCGCTGCCGTCGTGGACGAAAATCCGCGTCAGGCCCCGGGCTTCGTCGCGTATGCGCACCAATGGCGAACCGCTGGCCGAGTCGTCCTGCTGCTGGCGGATGTAGTCGGCCAGTGCCGCAACGGTTGGCTGATTGATCAACTGACGCAGCAAGTCGCCCCACGGCACCTGCCGCGCCTGCGGCAAGCGTTCGCGTATACGCCCCACCACCTGCGCCACCAACAACGAGTCGCCACCGAGTTCGAAGAACCCCTGATCACGCCCCACCGCTGGTGCCCGCAGCAACTCCTGCCAGATCGCGGCAATGCTGCGTTCCAGTTCGTCGACCGGTGCCGCGCCGCTGCTGACCGACTGCTCCGGCCCGGCCAGGCCCAGGCTGGCGAGTGCCGAACGATCGACCTTGCCGTTGGCCGTCAACGGCATGTCATCGAGCACCAGCCATTCGGCCGGCACCATGTAATCCGGCAATTGCAGGCTCAAGTGATCGCGCATCTGTGTGGCATCAAGGGTTGCGCGATCGCTTTTGAACCGCGCAATGAACAGATGCTGGCCGATGTCCGACATCGCATCCTGCGCCGCTGGCAGGCACAACGGTGTATCGGCCCCGGCGTCGGACAACAACTGTTGCCACTGCTCACGACGGATGAACGTGGTGTCCTGCTCCAGCCGGAAGTCTTCGAACGCGGTCAGGCCTTCCTTGAATTCCATGGACGCCATGATCTGGTAGGTGTCACGCGTGGCCTCGATAAAGATCAGCCAGCCACCAGGCGCGAGCATTTCCCGCAGACGCGCCAGCACCTTGGCGGCGTGACGCGAGTTGTGCAGCACGTTGGCGCACAGGATCACGTCCAGCGAGTTGGCCGCGACGCCCTGGCCCCAGTGATCCTGGTTGAGGTCGAACAGGCCGAAGCTGACCCACGGGAACCCGGCAAAATGCTCGCGGGCCTCGTTGAGGAAAAACTGCGACAGGTCAGTGAAGTGGTACTCCACGTTCAAGCCGTCCAGCGCGGGAATCAGGTCGGCACTGGTGCCACCCACCCCGGCGCCGATTTCCAGCAGCCGCAGCGGTTGCCCGGCCGGACGCAGCCGGGCGATTTCCTGCACCGCCGCACACACTGCCTGGTTCAGGTATTGGCTGATGAGGTTTTTGCGGTACGCGCCTTCGGCCGTGTCGGTGCGCCCTTCGGGGAACAACAAGTGCAGCGGATCAAGTTGATCGCTCATCAAGGCCGGCAGATGCTCCTGGCTTTCGCGCAGGTAACGCAGGACTTCCGCGCCCCAGCCAACGACCGCATCCAGTGCATCAATGCGTTGCCACAGCTGTTGATGTTCCGCGCGCTCGGTGCGCAGGGAATGGTATTGGCCCGTGCGCTCGTCGCGCTCGACCAGACCTTCGCGTTGCAACGCGTGCAACCAGCGGCGGATCAACCGTTCGTTGCGCGGCGCCACTTCGCAGGTCGCCATGATCTGCTCCAGGCCGTGGCGCGTGCCCGGTTGTTCGAACAGGCCCGGGCGCTGCAAGGCGATGCCCATGGACAACAGCGCAGCCCGTTCGACACACGCCGACATCTCACGAATGGCGGCATCGTCGAGCGAGCCTTTGACCCGCGCGGCCGCTGCGTTTACCCGTGCTTCCAGGTGTTCTGGCCAAGCCATGGGCGTGGTGCGACGCACCGCCCGCAGGCAGGCTTGCAGACGTCGATCCAGCGCGCCTTCGCCCTGCGCCACCACCACCGCCGACTCCACGTCGGGGTGGGCCAGCAATGCGCTTTCGACTTCCGCCAGTTCGATGCGATGCCCACGCACCTTGACCTGGAAATCATCACGCCCCAGGAACTCAATCACCCCGCCAGCCTGATAACGCCCCAGGTCGCCGGTGCGGTACAAGCGCTCCCCTGTGGCGGGATGCTCGACAAAGCGTTCGGCAGTTTTTTGCTCATCGCCCAGGTAACCCAGGGCAAGGCCTTCACCGGCAATGTACAACTCGCCCGCGACACCTTGCGGACGGTCGCGGCCCTGCTCATCGAGCACCATGAAACGCTGGTTGGCCAATGGCATGCCGTAGGGAATGCTGCGCCATTGCGGGTCGACTTCGGTGATCGGGTGGTAGATCGACCAGATCGCCGCTTCCGTGGCGCCGCCCAGGCTGATGAGTTGCAGGTGCGGAATCAGCGCTGCCATTTCCGCTGGCAGGTTCAACGGGATCCAGTCACCCGACAACAAGGCCAGACGCAGACTTTTCGGGGTGGCTTGCGGGACCGCTTGCAGGTAATGCGCGAGCATCTGCAATTGCGCCGGCACCGAGTTCCACAACGTGACGCCGTGGCGGGCGGCACAATCGGCCCAGTGGGACGGATCGGCGCGGCGTTGCGGGTCCGGCAGCACCAGTGCGCCGCCCACCGCCAGCAGGCCGAAGATGTCGTAGACCGACAGGTCGAAACCGAGGCTGGCCAGCGCCAACACCCGATCATCACGGTGGATGGCAAACCGCTGGTTGATGTCCACCACCGTGTTCAACGCGGCGCGGTGGCTGATCATCACACCTTTGGGAATACCGGTGGAACCCGAGGTGTAGATCACGTAGGCGAGTTGTTGCGGATCGACGGCAGGCGTCGGCAACTCAAGGCTCGCGGCGCCCGGCAACTGGTCGGCGTACACCACTTGCGTCACGCGGGCCGGCCAGCTCAGGTGCTCGCTCAACCAGGACTGACTGACAACCCGACCGACGTCGGCGTTGTCCAGGATCAACCCACGGCGCGCCTCGGGCTGGTTGGTGTCCAGCGGCAAATACGCCGCGCCGGCCCGTAGAATCCCGAGCACCGCCACCACTTGTTCGATGCCCTTGTCCATGCACACCGCCACCCGTTCGCCGGGCTGGCAACCGTCGGCCAGCAGCACCTGGGCCAGTGCCTCGGCACGTCCGGCCAACTCGGCGTAACTGAGTTGGCGCTCGCCCTGAATCACCGCGACGCGCTGCGGTTCGGCCGCCGCCTGACGCCAGAACGGCTCATGCAGCAGCCCCTCGGGCATCGGCGCCACGGTGTGGTTTGCCAGTTCGCGCTCCAGCCGTTGTTGCGCTGGCAGCTCGATGCAGTTTTCCAGGGTCCAGGCCGAAGGCTCACGGGCCAGGCGTTTGAGCAGGCGTTCGAAGGTGTCGAACATCGCGTCGAGCATCGACTCGCTCAACACGCCCTCGCGGATGTCCCAGTTGATTGCCAAGGCGTTGTCGCGCTCGCTGACCTGGCAATCAATCAGCACTTGCGGGGTCTGGCTGATGCCCTGCACCAGCTCGGCGCCCGGCATGAAGGCACCGCCGCCACTTTCACCGCCCGCACCCAGGGTGCTGGTGAAGGCATACGGCATCAGCGCCGCTTCGCGCCCTTTGCGGCGGGCCAGTTCACGCAGCACTTCAATGCCGGAACACAAGCGGTGGTCCATGTCCTGCCAGAGGCGTTCCTGCAGGCTTTGGGTACGCTGGGCAAAACTGCCGCCCTGGGCGGTGTGGACTTCCAGCAGTTCCACGGAACTGAAATCCCCCACCAACCGGTCGACCTGCGGGTGCAGGGACAAGCGATTGAGCAGCGTCAGGCTCAGGCAGAAATGCCCACGGCGGCTCCACAGCGCGAGAGTTTCGGCGTAGCAGGCCAGCACCGCGGCAGACACGCCGACGCCCGCATCGGCGGCATTCAGGCGTAACGCGTTGTAATCCCGAGCTTCGAGGGCGAACGCCCGACGGCTGAAATGCGGCCCGGTGGGCTCGCCCAACAGCGGCAACTCCGGCGCACCCGGCAACGCGTCCATGCGCGCCCACCAATACTGGCGATCGCGCTGATAACGCGGTTGTTCGCGCAAACGACGCTCACCCAGCACGTAGTCGCGGAAGGTGATCTCCGCCGGTGCCGGCAGCGTCTCGCCACGATAGACCCGCTGCAATTCGGCCAACAGCATGCGCACGCTCTGGTAGTCGCACACCAGCAAATCCACCGACACGTGCAACCGCGACTCTTCAAGGCCCTGGCTGATATTCAGTTCAATCAGCGGCCATTGATCGGGCGCCGCCCGGCGCAGCTCCATCCGCGAACGCATGGCCGCCAGCGCGCTGCCATCGTCTTCGCGCAGGTCATACACCGACACGCTGTAATGCGGCACCTGCGCCAGGATGCGCTGGTAACCGTCTTCCAGCACCACGGCACGAAGCATGTCATGCCGGGCGATCAGTTGGTTCCAGGCGCGCTCCATGCGCGCCGGGTCGAGGTCCTTGAGGGCGAACTCCAGATAACCGTGGCACGCCACCCCGCCATAACTGAACGCGCCCGTGCGGCCCATCAGGTACGCGGCTTGTACATCGGTCAGCGGAAAGGGTTCGGAGCGCGCCGACTGGTCGGCCTTCACCGTCGGCATACGGTTGTCGGCCAAGGCTTGCAGCAGGGCCTGCTTGTGCTCACGCAGCTGTTGCAACCGCGCATCGTCCATCACGCCTGCGGGGGCCCGGTAACGCAGGCTGCCCTGCTCTTCCCAGAGTTCCACGCCCAGTTCTTCCAGTTCCTGTTGCAGTTTGAGCAGTGTCATAGCGCACCTTCCACCATTGCATTCTGATTGGCGCGGCCGTGTTCCCGGTGCGAGGCGATCAATTGCGCCTGCCGGGCCACGGTGGCCGCGTTGAAAAAGTCTTTGAGTGACAGTTCAAGGTTGAACTGCCGGGCGATTCGTTCGATCAACCGGGCGGCCAGCAGGCTGTTGCCGCCCAGGGCAAAGAAGCCTTGGTGCCGTCCCAACGACGGAACATCGAGGATCTCGCGCCAGAGTTCGGACACCGCCAGTTCCCATTCGCCCTGTGGGGCTTCGCCGGCCTGGGGCGTTGCGCCGCGACGCTGCTCGGACAGCATCCAGAGCAACGCCGCGCGGTCGACCTTGCCGTTGGCGCTCAGCGGCAATTGGGGCAAGGTCAGCCAACTGTCGGGCAGCATGTGCTCGGGCAATGATTCACCCAGCCATTGGCGCATCGCACCGCACTCGGGCAAGTCGGCTCCTTGGTGGGCGACCAGCACCGCCGCCAGTTGCGCGGTCGCGCCCGGCAGCACCAGGCTCACGGCGCGGGCAACGGCGGGATGCCGCTCCAGCGCCACATCGATTTCACTCAACTCGATTCGATAGCCACGGACCTTGACCTGCTGGTCCAGCCGCCCGAGAAACTCCAGGGTGCCGTCCGGCCAGTAGCGGCCCTGATCGCCAGTGCGATACCAACGCTGGCCGCCGTCCTCGACAAAGCGCTGGGCGCTGAGCGAAGCCAGGCCGCGATACCCAAGCGCAACGCCCGCGCCGCCAATCCACAACTCGCCCGCCACCCAATCCGGACAATCGCGCCCCAACGCATCGACCACCCGATAGCACTGGTTTTCCAGTGGTTGGCCATAAGGCACCGAACGCCAGGCGGCCGGAACGTCGTGCACTTCCTGGGCGTTTGACCAGATGGCCGCTTCGGTCGCGCCGCCGAGGGCGATAAACCGGCAATCGGCCGACGCGCAGTGACGCAGGCGCTGCGGCAAGTCCAGGCCGACCCAATCCCCGGACACCATGGCCAGGCGCAACGACGGCAATGCCTGCGGTTCACGCACTTGCAAGGTGAGCATGTCGAGCAAGGCCGGCACCGAATTCCACAGCGTCACGTGGTGCTGTTGAATCAGTTCAAGCCATTGCCCGGGCTCCTTGCGCTGCGCATCGGCCGGCAACACCAACGCACCGCCGACCGTCAGCACGCCGAACAGGTCATACACCGACAGGTCGAAATCCAGCGCCGAGACGCCCAGCACCCGGTCAGTGGCGCCAACCTCATAGCGTTGGTTGATGGCGTCGATGGTGTTCATCGCTGCCTGATGGGTGATCTCCACACCCTTGGGTTCACCGGTGGTGCCCGAGGTGAAAATCACATAGGCCAACGCCTCCGGGGCAACAGACACTTCCCGTGGCAACGGCGCATAACGCTGAGCCAGGGTCAGGTCGATCACTTGCAGATCCGCCAGCCACACGCCGCGATCACGGTGCTGACGATCGGTCACCACCACGCGCACCCCGGCGCGCTGGTAGATGGCGTCGCGGCGCGCGGGCGGCTGCTCGATCCCCACCGGCACATAGGCCGCGCCGAGCGCCAGTACGGCCAGCACCGCAATCACCTGATCCCGGCCTTTGGGCAATGTGATCGCAACGGTGTCGGCACGCTGCACGCCCCATTCACTCAACGCGCCCGCCAGTTGCAAGGCCCGCGCGGACAGCTCGGCGTAACTCAGTGTTCCCTGATCACAGATCAGCGCGACACGCTCCGGGTGCACGCGGGCCTGTTCGAAGAAACCTGTGTGGAGCACACCCGCCGCCCACTCGACATGGGTGTCATTGACCTGTTGGCGAACCTGCTGCTGTGCCGCTGGCAGCGGCAAGGGCGGCTGTTGGGTCCACTCATTGGCGCAAAGCCACAGCAGCAGGTGTTGATAGCCCTCGAACATGGCGTCGAGTACGCCCTCGGGAAACAAACCATCGACGGCGTCCCAGTTCAGCAGCAAACCGTCTTCCAGCGGATAGCTTTGGTGGTCGAGCCACACTTGGGGTGTCTGCGACAACGCCCAGCCCTGCTGGCCCAAGTGCTCGCGGCACGTGGGCTCGACGAAGCTCGGGCCGAGGTTGCAGGCGAACACCACCGGCGCTCCCTGACCGCCGCCCTGGCGAGCCCGCGACAGTTCGCGCAACACCTCGACACCCGGCCAGGCACTGTGGGCGATGTCCTGATGCAGTTGCGCCTGTAAAGCCTGCGCCTGGGCGCTAAAACTGTGGGCCTGACGCAGATCGACTTCCAGCAGCACCAGATTGGAGAAGTCCGCCACCAGGTCGGGGACGCACGGGTGCAGTTCCTGACGGTTGAACAACGGCACGTTCAGCAAGAACCGCTGATTAGCGCTCCAGCGTCCCAGCACCTGGCTGTAGGCGCAGGCCAGCACGCTGGCCAGGGTCAAACCGTGTTGGCGGGCACGGCTTTCCAGTGCCTGCAACTGCTCGCTGTCGAGTTGCATCGCCAGCCGCCGAAAACGCGGCGTGCCCAGTTGCTGCGGCTCTTGGGCCAGGGGCAGTTGCGGGCCGTCCGGCAAATCCTCCAGACGCTGGAGCCAGTAGTCCCGAGCCTTGTCCAGTGCGGGCGCTCGGGCGGCGCGTTCGGCCCCCAGGTAGCGCGCAAAGTCCCACTCCAGCGTCGGCAGCGTGGCTTCCTGACCGGCGTAGAACGCCGCCAGATCGCGCAGCAACACCCGAATGCTCAACACGTCGGCGACCAGCAGGTCGATGTTCAGGTGCAGGCGCGTCTGGCCATTCGGCAACAGGCTCACCTGCACGTCGAAGACTTCCCCGGCCGCCACATTCAGGCAACGCTGGGCCAATGCCTCGCGGGTGTTCAGCAACGCCTCGGTGACGGCACGCTCATCGAGCAACCGAAGGTCATGCACGGTCAAACCCGGCCATGGGCTCTGCGGCAGGATGCGTTGGTAGGCGTCGCTGAGGAAACATGCCCTGAGCATCGGGTGTCGCTCGCACAGGCTGCGCACGGCGCGCTCCAGTCGCGGCGCATCGACGTCGCGGCCATCGAGTTCCTGATACAGGTGACAACCGACACCGCCCAGCGACATCGCCGGGTCACGGCCAAACCAATAGGCCTGTTGCAACGGGGTCAAGGCAAAGTCGCTGCCGGACTCGACCGGCGTGATGACCGCCAGCGTCTGGGCGCACTGGCGAGACGCAACCAGCGCCCACCAGGCGTCCAGCGTGGGGTTTTCGATCAGTTCGGCAAAACTCACGTGCACGCCTTCACGGCCGAGCAAGGCCGGCAGGCGCATGATGCTGACTGAATCGAGCCCCTGCTCGATCAGCGAGGCACCGGGTTCAAGGTCCTCGGGCTCATAGTTCAACAGGTCGGCAATGCCTTGGCGCAGGCCCTCGTGACTCTGGCTCAGACCACGGGTGGCAGGGTCGCAACCGGGAGGATGAACGCGTGCCAGTGATGGGTTATCGATCATGGTGGACGATCCTTTGGGATACGGGAGAGGCTTCACGCAAGCGCCAGCGGTTGACCGCTTCACGCTCGTGGAACAGGTCGCGATAACGGCCGGGGGCCGCCATCAATTGGCTGTGAGTACCGCGCTGGAGCAAGTGCCCCTGATCCAGCAGGAAAATTTGATCGGCATACGGCGCCAGCGTCGGTTTGTGGGTCACCAGCAACACGGTGTGGCGTTGCGACAGTTGCAACAGCGTGCGGTTGACCAAGGCTTCGCTGGCCGCATCGAGGGCCGCGGTCGGTTCGTCGAGCAGGATCAGTGGCGCGTCCTTGAGCAGCACCCGCGCCAATGCCAGGCACTGACGTTCGCCCCCCGACAGGCTCACGCCGCCATCACCCAGGCGGGTTTGCCAGCCTTGCGGCAAACGCTGGGCCACCCGGTCCAGGCCCGTGGCGCGTGCGGCCTCGAAGAGCTGCGCCTGCCGGGCCTCGGGACAGCCCAGGCGAAGGTTTTCGAGCAAGGTGCCAGCCAGCGGCGGACAGTCCTGGAACATCAGGGCCATCGTCGCATCGCGCTCCGTGGCCGAGAGTTCCCGCAGGTCGACCCCGCCCAGCCGAATGGCGCCCGCGCTGACGTCACTGAAACGTGCGATCAACCGCAGCAGGCTCGACTTGCCGGAGCCGGAGGCACCCACCAACAGGTTCAGCGAGCCCTCGCGCAGTTCAAGGCTGACGCCTTCAAGCACCTGATTGCCGTTGCGCAGCAAGGCCACGTCGTCCACTTCTACGTGATACCCCTGGGCATGGCGCGGCTGCGGCGGCTCGGGCAATGGCGCGATATTGAGCAAATGACGCAAGCTGTTCAGGCCATGCCGGGTCTGGCGAAGGGTGGTGCCAAGGTTGACCAGCGCACTCATCGGCTCCACCAGGCTGGTGGCCAGAATCGCCAGCGCCAGGTATTGCGCCGCACCCAGGGTGCCGCCGAGCACGGCATACAGTCCACAGAGCAGCATCGCGGTGTAGCTCGCCTGCAACACCAGCGCTAGTCCGAGGGCGGCGGGAAAGGTGCGCCAATGGGCGCGACGCTGAGTCCGGCGTTGTTCCTGGAGCGCCTCGGCGAGCAGGGTGAAACCTTCGACACTGCGCCCGCTGGCCCGCAACAACGGTTGTTGGCGCAGAAACTCCAGGACCCGTGCCGCCGCCTCGTTGGCCGCCGCGTCACTGCGCTCCTCGGCCTGAGCGCCCCAGCTCACGCCCCAGCGATAGAACAGCCACAGAAACGGCACGCTGATCAGCGCCGCAAGGGCCATCGAAAGGTCGTAAAAACACAGCGCTATCAGCAATGCCAACGGCGTCAACAGTGCGTTGGCCATCGGCTGCAACAGGTGCGCCGGGGTGCTCATAATTTGCAGCACCGTGTGGCTGACCAGGCGATTGAGTTCGGCGCTGCGACGCTCGACAAACCACTCCAGCGGCAACTGCGCAAGCTTCTCGCCAATGCGCCGGTTCAACGCATGCGCCGCGCCTGCACCGGCGCGGTAGCCCGCCAGTTGGGCGTGCCGCCGCAACCACAGGCACCCCATCGCCATCAGTGCGAACCCCAAGACCCACCCCCAGGTCCGGCGATTCACGCCCTCGTCCAGCACATGGGCGAAGGCCATCGGCAAGAGTGCCAACGCCGCCCCCTGGGCCAGCGCACTGGCGGCCATGGCCACTAATGCGCGACGCAACAGGCTCGCTTCGCGGGGCAGCAGACTGCTCAATAGTGCTCGAATCATGGTTGCGCCCTCCCCAGCCCTTCGGCCGAAAACTGTTCGGCCTGCCACAGCGCCGCATAGGCGCCCTGTTGCTCCAGCAAGCCCTGGTGCTGACCGCGTTCGACGATCTGCCCGTGTTGAAGGACCACGATTTGGTCGGCGTCCTGAATGCTGCTCAGGCGATGGGCGATCACCAGCACCGTGCGTCCCTTGGCCAGACGCGACAGGGCCTGCTGAATGGCCGCTTCCGACTCCGGATCACTGGCCGCCGTCGCCTCGTCGAGCACCAGGATCGGCGCCTCGCTGAGCATGGCGCGGGCGATACCCAGCCGCTGGATTTCGCCACCGGACAGTTGCAGCCCGGTGCCCAGTTGGGTGTCGTACCCCTCAGGCAACGCTTTGATGCGCGTATGAATCTGAGCCGCACGTGCCGCCTCTTCGACCTCGGCCAGGCTTGCCTCGGGCCGCGCCAGACGCAGGTTGTCGAGTACCGTGGTGCGCAGCATCCGTACCTCCTGGAACACGAAAGCCACCTGGCGGTACAGCGTGGCGCTGTCCATGTCGCGCAGGTCGACACCGCCAATGCGAATGGCCCCGCCGCTGACATCGGCAAACCGCGCCAACAGGGTCGCGAGTGTCGACTTGCCGGCCCCCGAGCCGCCGACCAGTGCGGTCAACGTGCCGGGGTTCAAGTGCAGGTCAATGCCGTGCAGCACCTGCGTGCCGTCCGGGTAACGAAAATCCACCTGTTCGAACCTCACCCCACGCCCCGCAGGCGACTGCGAACGGGCCGGCTGCGGCAACACCGGGGTGTTCAACACCTCGGCAATCCGGATCGCCGCGGCACGCCCCTGGACCAGCGCATCGGCGCCATGCCCGAGGGCCGCGACGGGCGCGGCGAGGGCCGGACCGAGCAAGGCAAACGGCAACAACTGACCCGGCTGAATGACACCCGCCACGAGCATCAACGCTCCCGCCGCCAGCACCAGCGCCAATACCAACAGCGGCGACAGCAGCACCTCGACGCTGGCCGCAAGCCCGGCCCAACGCTCGACCCACCGGGAGAAGAAACCGGCAAAGGACTCGACCGCGCCGAAAAATCGCTGCTGCACGGCCTCTGCCCGGCCAAAGGACTTGACCATGGCGATGCTCTGCACATAACCGAGGGTCGCCGCCGAGAGATCGCCCAGTGCCCCCCCCATCGCCTTTTGATCATCCTGATAAGCGCGCGAACGCAAGGCGCGCAAACGCCACAGCGCAATGGCCGGTGGCAGCATCACCACCAGCGTCATCGGCAGGCTGACGCTCAGCAGGTAAACCAGGCACGCCAACGGCGCCACCAGCGCGGCCGCAAGATTGTTCGGCAGGTGCGCGACCAGTTGATGCAAGGCGCCAACATCATCGAGCAGGACCCGATTGACCTTCTCTCCCTGACGCCCACCGAGCCAGGCCAACGGCACCCGCGCCAAGTGATCGGCCAAACGCTGGCGCAGCACCCGTTGCAAATCGCTGTCGGCCAAATGGGTGATTTGCAGCGCCGCGCTCAGCCCCAGCAAGCGCAGCAACAGTGCCGCGGCCCCGGCCAATAACAACCAGCGGGCCTGGGACAGTTCGAACTGACCGCTGAGCAGCAACGGTGCCAACTCGGCGACGGCAATGAATGGCAAAACCCCGACCAGCGCTGACACCGCCTGCAAGGTCATCGCCAGCAAGAGGCGACCGCGCACCGGGCGCAGCAGCGTACGCAACGTGTTGTATTCAGCCACGGGCAGCGCTTCCTTCAAGCGCACCGAAGTAACGCTGCTGGATGGCTTCGCGCAGGTGCTTGCGGCTGATTTTGCCGACCCCGGTCTGGGGGAACGCTTCAATGAACTCGAACCGGTCCGGCAGCTTGAAGGCCGCCAGCCCTTGCTCACGCAGATGACGCAACAGCTCCGGTGCGCGCGGCGTTACCCCGCGTGGAATGACGAAGGCACAGGTGCGTTCGCCCAGGTACGCATCGGGCATCGCCACCAGCGCAATATCGGCCACGCCGGGGTGGCTGAGCAGCAGGTTTTCGACCTCTTCGGCGGCAATTTTTTCACCGCCGCGATTGATCAGATCCTTGTCCCGCCCCTCGACCATCAGGTAGCCGTCCGGTGTCAGGGCCACCCGGTCACCGGTGCGATAAAAACCGTCAGCGGTAAAGGCCTGGGCGTTGTGGTCGGGATGTCGGTAATAGCCGCGAATCGTGTACGGACCACGGGTCAACAGTTGGCCGACCTGACCGACCGGCACCTCGTTATCGAAGTCGTCGACAACACGGATTTCATCGGCTGGCGACAGCGGGTGGCCCTGGGTATGCAGCACTCGTTGCGGTGGGTCCTCGGGATGGGTGTAGCAAATCAGGCCTTCGGCCATGCCGAACACCTGTTGCAAGCGGCATTCGAGCACGGGCTCGATACGCCGCGCCGCCTCGAAACTCAGCTTGGCGCCCCCCACCTGCAACAGCTCCAGTTGCGGCACTCCGCGACCGCGAGCCTGGGCCGCGTCGAGCCAGACCAACGCCAGCGGCGGCACCACGGCGGTGTGCGTGACGCCTTCGTGCTCAATCAGCGCAAAGCAGGTTTCGGCACTGGGCGAGGCGCTCAGCACCACACGCCCACCGACCAGAAGCGTGCCCATGAAACCCGGGCAGCACATCGTAAAGTTGTGGGCCATCGGCAACGCCGCGAGGTACACGCTGCGACTCGATAACCCGCACAACTCGGCGCTGGCACGCAGGTTGTATAGGTACTCGTTATGGCGCCGGGGAATCAGTTTGGGAATCCCGGTGGAGCCACCGGACAACTGGAAACAGGCCACATCGTCCGGCGCCGGGGATGGCCACTGCGCCGGAGCGGCATCGAGGTGCAGCGCCTCCAGCGCGACAAACTCCTGGGCCTCGCCCGCCACGACCACCCACTGCAAGTCCGCGTGCTCGGACTTGAGCTTGCGAGCCAGGTGGCGATAGTCGAAACCGGCTTCCTGGTCGGCGCACAAATACGCCCGTGCATTGGCAAACGCGCAGAAGCGACCGATCTCCAGATGCCGGTGCGCCGGCAAGGCAAAAATCGGGCGCACGCCCAGTCGGTACAAGGCAAAGCAGACTTCAACGAACGCGCTGCGGTTGGGCAATTGCACCACCACATTATCGCCGGCCCGCAACCCCATCGCGAACAACCCGGCACACAGGCTGTCGACCCGGGCATCGAGTTGCTGATAACTCAACCGCTGCGCACCATCGACCAGCGCCTCGCGCTCGGCAAAACGCCGGGCCGAATCACGCAACAGATCGCCGAAGGTCTCATCGCGCCAGTACCCGGCCTCGCGATAGTGCTGCGCGAAGGCCTGTGGCCAGTTCGGACAATCCTGGCTGTCGTCGATGATGTTCATGCTGCCTCCAGAAGTTTTTTGCGGGCAAAAAGCTGCCCGAGGCATCCCGTGGGATGCCTGCCAAAATTTGAGTGAGTGCCCGTTGGTGCTAACGGATCTTGATCACCGAAACGGTGAAGTTCGGTGCCACGCAGAGAGGGCCATCCCTGGCCAACAGTCGTCCTTGGTAATGAGAGTGATTATTAATAGTCAAAATCCGACAGCCGGCAATGAGCAGGACATTCGTTTGCGCGGCTTTTTCTTTGGATTGCGAGACAGCCCGTTTTCAAAGGCGCCGCAGGAAGTGCGGAAGATGGCATCGAGCGCTAAAGGATAATCATTCCTAATTACAGGTAGGAAAATTCCTGCTAGCGTATACCGACCTTTTTTGGCCCACAGGGAGTTAGTCATGCTCAGCACTCACGCTGCGCCGCCACCCACCCAAAAGGATTTCACCCTTAACTTCCCGAACAGCCTGAACAACGGCGCGGCGACCGTGGTGCCGGAAATCAGCCTGTCTGCCGGCACGGTCCTGATGGACAACCAGGTCTGGATGCAGGAACCGCTGTGGCAAGGCCTGAAGATCATTCTGGTGCTCAGCGGCCAATTGAATTGCCGGGTCGAAGGTCAGCCAGAAGTGGAGATCCGCGGCCCGACCCTATGCGCGGTGGCCAATCAGGGCGAGTACTGCGGTGATCACTTGTTCGCCAGCGGCGTGCCGGTGCGCTACACCACCGTGCAACTGGATTTCCCGTCCATCCGCAGCGTCGGGATCGACCCAGAGCGGTTGCTGAATAAACGCGGTGGCGGCCCGATGTTGTTCTGCCAACCGGCGAGCAAATCCCTTCAGGCATTGGCCCAGCAGATATTCACCTGCCCGCTGCAAGGCCCGACCCGCTCCTTCTATCTGGGCGGCAAGGCGCTGGAACTGACGGCCCTGGGCGTGGAAGGCATTCTCGCGCAAACCGAATCGCGCCCCGTGCAGGAGCAGCATGTGAGCTGCGCCGATATCGAACGCATTCATGCCGCACGGGACCTGTTGCTCAGCTCGCTGCAAGCGTCGCCCTCCCTGACCGAACTCTCGCGCCAGGTCGGCCTCAACCCGCGCAAACTCACTGCCGGTTTCCGCCAGGTGTTCGGCACCAGCGTGTATGCCTACCTTCAGGAGCAGCGCCTGAGCGAGGCCTATCGGTTGCTCGCCAGCGGCGAAACCAACGTCTCGTGCGCCGCTTACCGCGTGGGTTACAGCCCTGCGCATTTCTCCACGGCGTTTCGCAAACGCTTCGGGGTCTCACCCAAGGCGTTGCGCTGAAGACTGTAGTGGGTCTTTCGCGTAACGCTTCACCCAATTGCTGCTTCGCACCGCAAACGAAAGAAATGGTCGCTCGACCCAAAGTATTACTCCGACGTCGCAGCACCTTGATGAGATAAGTTTGCATTCGCATTAATACCTCGTCATGGAGTGAAACATGGGCACCCGCGTCCCGCATCGAGATTCTCACGGTTTGCCACACGACTGTCCTTCCCCTCGCCCGGTCTGGCGCCGCCACCCTCTGGCCCTGCTGGTGCACGGTCTGGCGCTGGGCGTCTCCCTTGGCCAGGTCGATCATCTGATGGCCGCCGAGCAGAGCGCGGACGGCACGCGTGCCCTGGTCCTGGAGAACAGCGTCGTCACCGGCGTGCAGGAAAGCCCTACGGGCAAAGAATCCGGCTACGTGGCCAAGCGCAGCCTCAGCGGCACCAAGACCGACACCGCGCTGAATGAAATCCCCCAGTCGATTTCCGTCATCACCCGCGACCAGATGGACGCCCAGCAGGTGCAGTCGGTGAGTGAAGCCCTGCGCTATACCGCTGGCGTGCAGGCCAACACCACGGCGGCCAACCAGCGCTTCGACAACATCAGCATCCGCGGTTTCGACGTGACCAGCACCGGCATGCTGCGCGACGGTTTGCGTGGCACCACCACCCAGGCCTGGCCAAAAATCGAAGCCTATGGGCTGGAGCGGGTTGATGTACTCAAAGGGCCGTCGTCGGTCCTGTTCGGCCAGAACGCGCCGGGCGGCGTGGTCAACCAGATCAGCAAACGCCCCCTCGACCAGCCGTACCACGAGGTGCAAATCCAGGGCGGCAGTTTCGATCGCGCCCAGGGTCAATTCGACGTCAGCGGCCCCTTGGATGACGAGGGCCAGTTCCTTTATCGCCTGGTAGGCCTGGGCCGCGACAGCGGTACCCAGTTCGACCATATCGAGGACAACAAACAGTACATCGCACCCTCCTTCACCTGGCAGCCGAACGAGGACACCCGCCTGACCGTGCTCGGCGACTACACCCAGGACGAGTTCGGCGCGCCACGGGTATTCCTGCCGGCGGCCGGTACGTTCAGGCCCAACCCCAATGGCAAGGTCGACCACAACGTCTTCCTCGACGAGCCCGGCCTGGACAACGACCGCACCCAGTACTCGGTGGGCTACCTGCTGGACCACAACCTCAATGACATCTGGACGTTGCACTCCAGCGCCCGCTACGGCCACGTCAACCTGCTGACCAACACCGCCAGCGGCCGGTTCCTCAGGCCCGACATGCGCACCCTGGAACGCGCGGCCTATCGTTTCCGGATCATCGGCGACGTCTACTCGCTGGACAACAACGCCGAGGCACGCTGGAGCCTGGGCGATACCGACATGGTGTCGCTGGTGGGCCTCGACTACCGGCGCACCCGCGAGGATTACTACCTGAACGGCGGCAACGCCGCACCCATCGACATCTACAACCCGGTCTACGGCAAAGGCTTCAACCCGGACACCCCAATGGCCAGCACCCTGCAACGGGCTGATCAGACCGGGGTCTACGCCCAGCAGCAAATGACCTTCGACAAGCATTGGGTGCTGACCGTCGGCGGGCGTCAGGACCGCTCCAGTGCCCGCACCGACAATCGCCTGGAAAACAGCGGCAACAAACAGCGCGACGACAAATTCACCTACCGCGCCGGGCTGGTGTACCTGGCCGATAACGGCCTGTCGCCTTACATCAGTTACGCCACCTCGTTCGACCCGGTGCTGGGCACTGATCTCTACGGCGCGGCGTTCAAGCCGAGCACCGCCAAGCAGTCGGAAATCGGCGTGAAATACCAGCCTCCCGGCATCGACAGCTACATCACCCTGTCACTGTTCGACCTCACGCAGCAGAACGTCAAGACCACCGACCCGAAGAACAACCTCAACAGCGTCCAGACCGGTGAAGTGAACGTGCGCGGGGTCGAACTCGAAGGCAAGGCAAGCCTCGCCGAAGGCCTCGACCTGCTGGCAGCGCTGACTTACAACGATGCCGAAGTCAGCAAGAGCAACAACCCGCTGGAGAAAGGCAACCGCCCCACCGACACACCGGAAAAAATGGCCTCGCTGTGGGCGGACTACACCCTGCCCAACGGCCTGTTCAGTGGGCTGGGTTTCGGGGTCGGCGTGCGCTACATCGGCTCGACCGAGGGCGATACAGCCAATACCGTGACGGTGCCCTCCTACACCTTGCTCGATGCGACGGTGCACTACGACTTCGACAAACTCATCCCCGAAGCCAAAGGCCTGCGCCTGGCGGTCAACGCCACCAACCTGACCGACAAACGTTATTACGACAGTTGCTCGGCCCTCAATTGCAGTGCCGGCTATGACCGAAGCGTCATCGCCAGCCTGCGTTATCGCTGGTAGGTCGTGGCAATGTCGCGCATGGGTTTGCGCTCACTGTGGCTGACCGTGCACCGCTGGTTGGCGCTGAGCGTCGGCCTGCTGTTGGCGGTGATCGGCCTCAGTGGCTCGCTGCTGGAACTCAAAGGGCCGATCCTGCGCTGGGAAGTCGGCAGCCAGGCGCTGGAGCTCAAGGCCGGCCAACGGCAAGCGCCGATGCTCGACAGCGCGGCGTGGCTCAACGCTGCGGGCGAGGCCTACCCGCACTGGCAGAAACGCCTGGGCGCTGCGGCACCGCGCCAGGGGTTTCTGGAGTCGGACAACGCCATTGTCTTCGGCACGCTGAAGGACCGCCCAGGCACCGGGATCGCGATGGTCGATCCGTACAGCGGTGAAGCACGCGGGTTCTTCGTGTTCGAGGACCTGTGGCTGGCGAAACTCGTGGCGCTGCACCGCGCCCTGCTGCTACCGCCGCCGTGGGGAACGACGCTGCTGTTTCTCTGCGGCTGGGTCCTGCTGGGCTCCGTCGGCAGCGGGCTCTATCTCTGGTGGCCGGGCCAACGCAGCTGGTGGAAAGCCGCCAGTGTGCGCCGTGGCAGCCAAGGCCTGCAGCGGATTCGCGAATGGCACAACCTCGCGGCCGCCTGGCTCTGCTTGCCGCTGATCGCCATCGCGGCCAGCGGCGTGTGGCTGGCCCGACCCGACTGGTTCGCCTGGACCGGCGCTGATCCTCTCGTACTCAAACCGACCTTCTCGGCGCTGCACGGCCATCTGTTGCTAGGCCTGCCCGGCGAAGTCCTGGCCTTCATTGGCGGGCTGTCATTGCCGCTGCTGTACATCACCGGCCTGCTGCTGTGGTGGCGCAAACGCGCCCGACGCCAGGCCCATTCACTTGTTCAAGGAATCGCCCCATGACCCACTCCCCGTTCCTGCACCGCGCCTGTCGTGCCGTGCGCTTGAGCCTGCTGCCGCTGGGTTTGCTGATCGCCGGCAGTGTCAGCGCCGCCACAGTCACGGACCTCGCCGGACGGCAGGTCGAGGTGCCCGCCAAGGTCGACCGCATCCTGCTGGGCGAAGGCCGGATGATCTATTCGCTGTCGTTGCTGGAAGGCAAGAATCCGTTTACTCGCCTGGCCGGTTGGCAAGGGGATTTCCGTGGGCTCGACGTGCAAGGCTACGCCGCCTACCGCCAGCAGTTCCCCGAGGCCGACAACGTGCCATTGGTGGGCGGCACTTCGGCGGACACTTTCAGTGTCGAAAAAGCCCTGGCGGTGCACCCGGACCTGGCCATCATGGCCCTGAGCGGCGGCCATGGCCCGAGTCCCGACAGTGAAGCAGTCAAACAACTCGAAGCCGCCGGGGTGGCCGTGGTGTTCGTCGACTTCAGCGACCACCCCCTAAGCAACACCGTGCCCAGCATGCGCGTCCTCGGCCAGGCCCTGGGCCGCGAGCAGCAGGCCGACGCCTTTATCGACTTCTACCAGCAATCACTGGCGACCGTCAGCGAGACCCTCGCCAAGGCGCCGGCCCCTGTGCCCCGCCCGAAAATCTTCATCGACATGCTCGCCGGGTTGCAGGATTGCTGTGGCTCACCGGGCACCGGTAATTTCGGTGAGATGATCACCCTGGCCGGTGGCGAGAACATTGGCGCGGGGCGGATTCCCGGTCCGATCGGCGTGTTGAACGTCGAGTACATTCTGTCCAGCGAACCACAGGTGTACGTCGCCACCGGGGTGTTCGCTGCAGGCCAGGGCGGTGTGACCCTGGGCTACGCCGCCACTGACAAACAGGCCCGCGACAGCTTGCGGCAAGTGGCCCACCGGGCACCGTTGAGCGAACTGCGGGCAGTGCGCGAAGGCAATGTGCATGGCCTCTGGCATATTTTCTATGACTCTCCCGAACACCTGATCGCCGTCCAGGCGTTGGCCAAATGGTTGCATCCGCACCTGTTCGCGCAACTCGACCCCGAGCAGACCCGCGCTGAACTCTATCGACGCTTCATGCCGATTCCGGCCAGCGGTGTGTTCACCACGAGCCTTGAACAATGACGCTGCCGGCCTGCGAAACCTCGCCAACCTACGCCGGCGAGCGCTATCGCCAGCGTCATGTGCGCCGTACGCTGGTGTTGCTCGGGCTTGGACTGGCGTTGCTGGCTTGCCTGGCTATCGACATCACCACCGGCCCTTCCGGAATGAGCCTGTCGCGACTGCTTGAAGTGCTGTGGAATCCGCAGGACATGCCTCGGGTGGAAGCGGTCATCGTCTGGAATGTGCGCCTGCCGTACGCCCTGATGGCGGTGCTGGTGGGCGCCGCGCTGGCATTGGCCGGGGCAGAAATGCAGACCGTCCTCGACAACCCGCTGGCCAGCCCTTTTACGCTCGGCGTGTCGGCCGCAGCCGCCTTCGGTGCGGCACTGGCGATTGTGCTGGGGTTGGGTATTCCCGGTGTGCCGACGCAATACCTGATCTCGGCCAACGCCTTTGTCTTTGCCCTCGCCTCGGTGGCCGTGCTGTACCTGCTGGCCCGCTGGCGTGGCTTCGGCGTGGAAAGCCTGGTGCTGTTCGGCATTGCCCTGGTGTTTGCGTTCAATGCCTTGGTGGCGCTGCTGCAATTCGTGGCCAGCCAGGACAGCTTGCAGCAACTGGTGTTCTGGACCCTCGGCAGCCTGGCCCGCGCCTCCTGGGAAAAACTTGCGATCCTCGCGGTGGCACTGCTGATCTGCCTGCCGTTTTCCCTGCGCCAGAGCTGGGCCCTCACCGCCCTGACCCTGGGTGAAGAACGCGCTCGCAGCTTCGGCATCGACGTGGGAAGGTTGCGCGTACTTTCGTTGCTGCGCATCAGCCTGCTCTCGGCATTGGCCGTATCGTTTGTCGGCACCATCGGTTTTATCGGGCTGATCGCGCCACACATTGCCCGCCTGCTGGTCGGTGAAGACCATCGGCTGTTTCTGCCGGCCAGCGTTCTGTGCGGCGGCCTGATTCTGTCCATGGCCTCGATTGCCAGCAAGGCATTGATTCCCGGCGTACTGATCCCGGTCGGGATCGTCACCGCGCTGGTGGGCATCCCCTTCTTCATGGCGATTGTCATGCGCAACCGCCGAGGTGCCCTGTGACGACTTCCCCCTTCTGCGCAGGCCTGAGCACTCAAGGCCTGAGCATGCGTTATGGCGCACGCAACGTATTGAGCAACATTGATCTGCCGACCGTCGCGGCCGGCACCGTGACCGCGTTGATCGGCCCCAACGCAGCCGGCAAGTCCACGCTTTTGCGTGGCATTGCCGGTTTGCATCAGGCCAGCGGCCGGGTGATGCTCAATGGTCAGGACTTGAACCGACAACCTCAGGTCGAGCGAGCCCAGCAGATCGTCTACCTGCCGCAAAGCCTGCCGGAGCGCACCCGCCTGTGTGCCTTCGAAGCCGTGCTGAGCGCGGCCATGGCCGGTCATCGCGGCAGCGGTTTTTCGCCTGGTCGCCCCAGCGTCGCCGTGTTGCAGAGCGTCGAGAAGGTCCTGACCGACCTTGACCTCACGGCCCTGGCCGACCGCCCGGTGGATGCCTTGTCCGGCGGGCAACGGCAACTGGTCGGGCTGGCGCAGGCCTTGGTGCGCCAGCCGCGCGTGCTGTTGCTCGATGAACCCACCAGTGCGCTGGACCTCTACCACCAATGCCAGGTCGTTGAAGCCATCACCCGCGAGACCCGTGAACGGCAACTCATCACCCTGGTGGTGGTGCATGACATCAACCTGGCGCTGGGTTTCAGCGATCAGGTCGTAGTCCTGCACAACGGCCAACTGGCGGCGGCCGGCCCGGCACTGGAGGTGATCAATGAGCAACTGTTGCGTGAGGTCTATGGGGTCAACGCACGCCTGGAACAGGTTCGTGGCCGACCACTGGTCATGGTCGACGGGCGCCTGCCCTCTCACTCTGTCACTGGATAACCGATGAATAGCACCCAAGACACCGCAGAACGGCAACAACCGGCCAACACAGCGGCCGTAAGCTTCGACCTGCGCCCGCTGCTGTTGGCCAACATGGCGTGCACCATGGCGATGATGGCGTTCGTCTCGTTGATCGGCCCCATCGCCCGGGTGCTGGGGCTCGCCACGTGGCAAGCCGGGGCTGCGGTGACGGTGTCGGGAGTGGTCTGGATGCTGCTGGCCCGGCCGTGGGGCCGGGCCAGTGATCGCCTGGGTCGGCGTCGCGTGCTGCTGCTCGGCACTGGCGGTTTTACCCTGGCGTACTGTGCGCTGTGCGTGTTTATCGACACGTCATTGCACCTGCTGCCAACGGCGATACTGGCGTTTGTCGGGCTGATGCTTGGGCGCGGTTTGATCGGCGTTTTCTACGCGGCCATTCCCGTGGGTGGCTATGCGTTGATTGCCGACAACATCGAACCGCAACATCGCGCACGCGCCATGGCCTCACTCGGCGCGGCGAATGCCGTCGGCCTGGTGCTCGGCCCGGCAGCGGCAGCCTTACTGGCGCGACAAAGCCTGAGCCTGCCGCTGTATGTGATGGCGGTGTTGCCACTGCTGGCGTTCCTGGTGTTGTTCTTGCGGCTCAAGCATCAGGCGCTGCACCTCAAGCAACCGCCACGCCCCGTGCGCCTTGGGGACCCGCGCCTGCGGCGGCCACTGGTGGTCGCTTTCGTGGCCATGCTGTGCGTGTCCATCGCCCAGATCACCGTGGGCTTCTATGCCCTGGACAAGCTCGGTATGACGCCCGCCAACGCCGCTCGCACCGCCGGCATCGCCCTGACCATGGTCGGCGTGGCGTTGATCTGCTCGCAATTGGTGGTGCGCAAACTGGAATGGCCGCCGCTGCGGATGATCCGCGTCGGTGCGACCGTGGCCGCTGCCGGGTTCGCCGGCAGCACGCTGGCCGATACCGACTGGGCGTTGTGGGCGTGTTTCTTTGTCTCGGCGGCGGGCATGGGCTGGATCTTCCCCGCCTTCGCCGCACTGGCCGCGAATGCCGTGGACGCAGCGGAACAAGGTGCGACTGCCGGTTCCGTCGGCGCGGCCCAGGGCTTGGGCGTGGTCATCGGCCCGCTGGCCGGCACCCTGATCTATGCCATCGAACCACGCTTGCCGTACCTGGTGGCCGCCGTGCTTTTGTTAGTGATAGCCTGCTGGCCGGTTCAACTACCTCATGGACACGAACAATGAGTTTTGAATACATCGTCCACGTTGACTGGGCCTTGAATGACTACTCACCCTCAATACTTGAAGAACTCGGCGGCGTGCTTCCCAACGCTCACCTCTGCGATGATGGACGTTCGCTATGGATCCCCGGCAGCCATTGCGACTGGATTGACTTCTCCATTGAAAAGTCTGAAAACGGCTTCTGGGTTGTGTGCAATGCAGAGGGCACTGCCAGAGAGCACTTTCTCTCTCTGACAGGAAAGGTGCTTGACGACTTGAAGATAAGACACTCAATAGATGAAGCCTAATATGCCAACGATCCAACTCCACAGGAAATCAGTGCATTGCCTGACATGCGACGAATACGCTGACTTGGTCGTCGCACGCGTTAATAAAACAGATGAGCACGTCATCGTCTGTACGGAATGCGATCAGCTCTGGGAAAACACCGAACTTGACCCGATGAGTGCGAACAGAGCCCTGGACGTGGATACTTTTATGGAGGAGCGCGGACTTCCGACGGGGTGGGAGTTGCTGGAAATTATTTGTCGACTCGACAGCCCCGGTAGAAAACCATGATTCTTAGTGACGCGTTATTTTCCGGATAAATGAATGGAGCAACTGCACTGTACACCGTCAATCAGGCCTCTCTGGAACGGGCAACCCGTAATGAGTACAGGCATCAGTTTTCTCATAAAGTAACGACTCTGAGACCCACCACAAAAGCGAAGGACCATGGCCAGTAAACGTGTAATAGGGACATCGAAAAACGCCATACAGAGCGCTGAAAAAGAGCTTGGTTGCACCCTCCCCCTGTCATTTTCACATTGGCTCCTGGCAAACAACGGAAAGTCTTTGGGCGCCCTGACGATGTTTCCAGTCTACGACTCCCGCGACCCGAGAAAGACATGGGAATCTATCGTTCATCACTTCAACCTGGGGTGGAAAGGCTCTTGGGAGAACCTCCCGGATGCAATGATTCCTGCGTGGGAATTACTACCGTTTGCAGAGTTTGGCACAGGTGATTACTACTGTTTTGACTACCTGAATCCAGGAAGCACTGGAGAAGCGACAGTGGTTTTATGGTCACACGAAACCGGAAAAACCCAGCACGTGGCCGACTGCTTTACGTCGTTTCTGATACTGCCTGGGCGCCCCGGATAGCCTGGAAGCGTCACTTACTCTCCGGTAAATCGGTCAACCTAATGAAGATTTTACCAACGCCATAGACGACTTAAGAAAAGCCATTCCAATGGCAGGAAGCTCTTAAAATGTTTAATGTTTCACTTCTTGATTTATTCGATTTACACCTGAATGACAAGACCATAAACCCATCGAGCCTGCTTGGACTCAAAGGCTTCAGCCCTAGCGAGTTGATGGCGAATGACTACGAATTGGTCGGCGACCCGTCAGACTTTCATTTCTATGAAAAAGCCTACACGGCACGCTATAACAACCGGGTTCTACACATTGTTTTCAAACGGTACTTTCATTCAGGCCACGACAAGGGAAGCGGAATCAGTATCGCACCTGGCGCACGACTGACGTCCCTGCTGAGACACTGCACGCGCTCTAAAGACACCGACTCCACCCACCCACTTAACCTTGAGTTCTATTTTTCGGAAGATAAAAAAGAAGGCGCACTCATTCTCGACGATTCAAAGGTGATTCGGTTCAACCAAATGGACGAAAGAGGCAGTTACATGGCGGCTACTCTTGAGAGTGACCATAATGGCGCAGATGAAAGTGCAACGGTAGCCACTCATTTTGTAAGAACAACCATGGACCACTGCACGTTTGAATCAATGCGTGAAGCGCTGAGAGAGAGAAATGCATCCGCGGCATTTCGTCGACTGGCTGAGTACTGTATTAAATACCTCCCCCCTCCCTCCAGCCCCACGTAATACTTGCCACCGTGCATCACACCAACCATGGTTAATCAACAATCAAAGCCGGAAATTCCGCCAGGTGACTCAAGATCAGGAGCCGATATACTTGTAGCTCAACTCAAACTGACCATCGATTTGTTTAACTTCAACATGAAGGATAGCCTCGCCAGGAACGCCGTTATCAAAAAGCACACACTCCATCCCCAGCGTCTTGCTGTTTGTCTCGTAAGCATCAACAAAAGGACGCTGGCCGCGTAAATCCAAAGCCCGCGCCAACCCAGCAATGGAGAGGCTTTTACTTTCGCCAAAGTAGCTATCGACAGCTTCATATATTTCTTCAGTGACGACGCTTGAGACTTTAAATTCATTGTGCAGTGTATCGGAATCTCTCCGAGCAACAGCATCAACGAATTTTTCAACAGTCGCATACGCTTGCAGCATTGCGGGACATGTATCCATAAACACTCCACCACTCTACAAATCTCTTCACACCTTGTTAAGGTGTGCCAATTACCACTTGATTAAGTGCAATCACATCCACGTGCTGGCTGCTCGAAAAACCCTGATAAACATCTTGCAAATGTACATGTTCGACACCATGTTCTACCATCTCGCGAGATGCCTTGATCAGGAATTCACCTAGAGCTCTTATTGTTTCAGGTTCGGCCAATATAGACACCTCATCCAGTCTTATATCCTTATCGTCCCCAACCGCTGTTCCGTGAACAACAAACCCCTTAAGCGCTTCCAAGATTCAACTCCAGACACTAGACATTGATAACCCCTGACAAACCCGACAACCCTGCCTGCTCTATTGAATACGGTTTGAGAAGGCCCTGAGCACATCGGCTATTTTCAGCGCCTCGCACTCAGAAAACTCCACTGGATCATTTTCTTTTGTGACCACTTTCATATGAATGGATGAATCCTGTTCAATCCATATTCGGACAACCCCATCATTCATCTCAAAATAATCCGGCGCCGTCCCGTTCTGCACTGCCATCAACTACCTCCTTGAAGAGCCCTGACATCTCAGCCTGTACAGGCGAACTACTTCACAAATAATTCGATATCATCCAACGCATCCTGGACACGGCCGGACAAGCTCACTTCCTTCATACATGCCAATAACACAGGCATGACCCTATCGCGGTCAATAGCCGCATGAATTCTTGCTACATGCCCCAAACAAGTGATAGCCATCCCCTTTACATCGTCATTGCCTTTCCCTGATATGACTTCGATGCATTTCCTCTGAACCCACTCCGGATCATTGATATTGAAACATATGTACAGCAGAGCCTCTATCACAACCTGCTCATCTGCAGATTGAAGAAGGCGTTCAATATCTGTTCCATTTAATCCGTCTTTCACTGACGAGGTCCTAAACCAAAATTATCAGACAGCCCTTAAGCCGTTACTCTCACCCGATGCCCTCGGTGCAGCTATTCGTATTGTTGCAACTCTTGCGTGATTAAACCCAGAACGTGCTGTGGCGAAATCAATAGTCCGTGCTCATCGGGCGTCGGAAAAATCTGGCACATTCTCCCATCAGCCTGCATCCCGGGAAGCCACCGAGTCAGAAAGTCGTGCAAGGCAATGGGACGCGGGCTGAAACCGGTCCATTCAAGAGTGGCGCAAAGGGCTGCGAAGTTTTCTTCCGGCCAGAATGGAATGGCTGTCAGCTCCACTGTTTTGGCCGTGGCCCAACCGTTGTCAAACAGCCCCCAGACCACCTCGAAATCTGCCACTTTGCGAATGAAATAGTCACCTCTGGCTCTCGATTCAAGTGTAAGGATATTGCTTGTTTTATGATGATGCACAACGTTCACCTTCTTCAGACACCCTATCGCCCCTGCTACCCCGGGATTTCGTAGGCTTCTACCTGACTGCCAATCACATAGCAGCTACCGTCTCGACGAACTTCATCAAGCGAGGCCGGGTCCTCATCAAAATGATAAACACCGTCAACATCAACACACCACAGCCCATCAAGGTTCAGTAACTTGACCCCTGTGCATATCGAGTGAAATTGATCCCCTCGGACTTTTGCGCAGAGTTCCTTCACGTCCCTTACGACCACTTCAACTTTGCGCCAGTCATTGCCCTCGACGGTATGGTTTCTCGCGTGGAGAACTATTTTTGCTGCAAGCCGCTCACCAGGGGCATAGAAGTACTCGAACGATAGTAACAAACCATCATCGAATCGATGGTAATCCATAAAAATCTGTTGTGTCGCCTCTATCGATATTCTCATACACACCTCAAGCAATACTACCAAACCGTTCTATTGTCGAATCATGCCAAATTCATAATCCAGCCAATCTTTTTCGGTACAGACATCCAGAAACTCAAGCATATTATCCAGAGAGATATGCTCTGGGATATTGATAGAAAAAAATTTCTTACTCATGCCTTCCCAAGTACCGCCCATTGCGACAATGGCGGCTAGGACATCAGGTATTTCTGATACGCCCGCCTCAAAAAAAATAATTCGAACCGTACTGTTACCACTTTCCTTTTTCACTTCGGAAAACAGGCACTCTCCATCCACACCGACTTCAACTACCACTTCGTCATCCAGACTGACCTCCCTTATGTAAAACGGAATATTTCTTATACGAAACAACCCGGAAGACAACTTCTGCGCCCATACACGCTCAGTAGACACCGGCGGGTAGTCGTCAACAACCGATAATCTGAAGCTTATTTTTTCCATGACATCGTCTTTCATTCCAACCTCCTCACTACAACTCCAGCGCTGCAACCCATCCAGTGACGCCTGACAGGCGAATCACTGTTGACTAACCCACCCAGAAAGCTTCATCTCTATGTCTGCCAAGCATTTGATATCACCAATAACCACGCACTCGACTCCGGACTCTTTACGCTCATCGTAAGAGGTAAACCCGCCACCCTCATCAATCACAACCCTCAGGGTGGCGCCACTGTTTTTATTCCTTGCAGAGAAGATCGGATTCCCATCCATAAACGGCGTACCGTTGGCGAACGTGGTGTTATACACAGGTGTTGTAAAGTCATCACATGACTTTCCATCCTGCGTCAATTTGAGGCAGAAGAGTTCAACAAAATATTGCTCAAGGCCAAGGTAAACTTCTCTATCTTCCAGATAACGCTCAAACACTTCAACGCCCCCACAAAAACAGCCCAGAACTATTTAATCATTCATACCTTCGAAGATAGCACTCAATCTCTCCCACACCTCGGCGCTCTTCATAATCAATAGAGACCTGCACCGACAAGTCCGTGCTAATCAGTCTGATTTCGTCACAGCAATAGCGATCAAAGTCAAACTGCACACGCAGAGGCGTGTTGTTGACTGCCTTGTAGGCGCCACAATATTTCCAATCCTCATCCATTAACAGACAGTACGAGCGACCGTTCATTATGGTCGAAGCGAAACTCAGGTATTCAGCAAGGCTGGCAAAATCAATGCGCTCGCACATCACTTCGTGTTTGTTATGCAACTCGCCGATCAAACGGTCTGTTTCCGGCAGACTTAACAAGCCCGCGTCAAGTTCGCTGACGGCTAACAAATGGCTGAGTTTCTCTTTATATCGGCTCAACATGGACTTTCCATGTGCCGATCTAAAAAGCAGCGCTCGTTTGCAGGGATCGATATTCATTGATTGCATCCTGGCCCGTTACACACATTCCCTTGACTGCGGTGACCTTCGAGGCCGTGCCTGATCGGCTTTCGCGCATCACCCGGTGACAGGTACCCGGCTCACCGAACACGTTCAGCGGCGCAACCCGGTGCGAATCATAAATCGAATGCACCCTGATGTGCGGTGTTCACTGCAAAAACGAAAAAAGAGACCGAAGTCTCTTTTCTCAAGGGGCCAGCATCCCCCTTCAACAGGGTGCCGTTTTAGAACGCCCAACGTGCCTTGAGCGACACGCCCTGATTACTGAAAGCACTGCGCGTTTCCACGTCATAACGCAGACTCACTTCGGTGCCGTTATCCAGCGTGTGGTTCAACCCCAGCCCCGCACGGCCCAGCCATGGGCTTGGGTCCAAACCTTGGGTGGTGAAGGCCGCGCCCGGTGCCCCGGCGTAGGTCGAGGTGATGGACGCTTGCTCGTTGATCACGTCATAACCGACACCCGCGCTCGCGCTGAGCACGGTGCTGTCGCTCACGTTGTAGTCGAGCTTGCCGTCAACACCCAGCACCAGTGCCTCGGCATCACGGCTGTCCACTTTCAGGTTCAGCGCATCGGCACCTTTTTCACGGTAGGACTCGTCGGCGATCCAGGTGTAGTCGGCACGTACCGATGGCTGGAACGTCAGGGCGTCGTTGAGTCGCAGCGTGTGATCCAGGCTGACACCCGCGTGGGCGTTGTGGCTGGTGTAGTCGGCCTTGGCCGTGGCGTCGGCAAACGACATATGACGTTTGCCTTTGTTGTTGTTCTGCCCGACATCCACCTGAACATTCAACTCCGTGCCCGGTGCGACGGTGTAGCTGCCATAGCCGATCAACTGGAAGGTGTCGATCTGCATGCTCTGCGGGGCGATGTTCGAGTGGCTGTCGACATCGGTTTTCGCATAGGCGAATGCCAGGCCCAGGCGCGCCTGCTCGGAGACCGTCGCGTCAGCGCCAATCGCCAGGCCCTGGGTATTGGCGTCGAACCCGGACACACCGCTGCGCTCGTCCTGATCAGCCCACGAACCAAAGGTCTTGATCCAGAGGTTTTCCTGCGACGGCGCATCACCGGATGACAGGCCGACCCGGCCACTGTCCTGCCGCGCCTGAATAACCCGGTTGATCCCCGACAATGTGCTGCCGGTGGCACCAATCGAGCTGCCGGTGAGCAACGGCAAGGTTTGCGTGACGGCCTCGGACACTTGCTGCTGGGTGGTCAGGCTCACGAAGCTCGCCGCCAGATCGCCGGTCGGGTTCTGCGCGAACGTCTGGTCGAGGGCACGTGCCGCACCGAAGGCCGGGGAGTTGCCCATTTGGCGAACGATGTGTTCCGCCGTCAGGTTGTCATCCGGCTTGGGTGGGGTGACAGGGGTGACGGGTTTGTCTGGTGTCACGGGTACGACTGGCTTGTCTGGCGTAACAGGTACGACCGGTTTGTCTGGCGTCACGGGTACAACTGGCTTGTCTGGCGTAACAGGCACGACCGGTTTGTCTGGCGTCACGGGAACAACGGGTTTGGGAGGTGCCGCAGCAGCAAGCGTCAGGTCAACGCTGTTGCCATTCTTGACCGCGCCAAAGTTGAACAACAACGAGTTGTCGCTGACGGCAAAGGTGCCATCGCTGACCAGGTTGCGCGCCATCAGGATGTCCTGCATACCCGCGACGCCGAACGTGTGGTCAGGTCGGGTGACGTCCACCTCGATCCTGGCGTTGGTGGGCAGCGTAGCAGTGCCATCGATCAGCAACTTGCCGAAGGTGTGGTCGTCGGCGACACCCACTTTCAGTCGACCATCGGCGCCTTGTTCGTAGTTGCCCAGGATGCTGCCGAACGAGGTGGCGCCCAAGGCAAGAGTGCCGTGGTTGTTGAAACCGCCACTGCCAACGGTGATGCCGTCGTTGGCCACTTCAAAGCCTATGCCGTTGTCTTTACCGTGGGTGGTACTTCGTCCCTCCTCCATCAGGAAAGTAGCGCCCCGCTCAATGTTGAAGGCAGCAACCTGGATCGCGCTTTCGTTGCGGAAGGTAGAGCCAGACTTGACGTTAAAACTGGCGTCAATCGCTTTCACGTCGCCAATAAATCGCGCTTTATCGCCCACGGCGTTGATCGTTGTCGCGCCGCTGCCGTCAAGCCATACAGAAGTAGTCTGACCTTCGATGATACCGCTATTGTCGATGAACCCAAGAGAGCCGAATCTGCTGTCCACACCGCCCAGGCCGCTGATTTTTCCTGAGTTGCTCAGGCCTGACACCGTACTGTCGAGCAGTGCAACGCTGACGTCATTTTTGGTGAGGATGCTGCCACTGTTGTTGATGCCGGCGACGATCGTGCTGCCTTTAACATACAAAGTGTAATCACCTGACTCAATACCTCCGGTATTGTTCAGCGCTCCGGCAACCATGGACCTCTCTATTTTGATGCCACCGTCAGCTGCGGAGATACTGCCACGATTGGTCAGGTCCCCCTTCAGCGTGAGGTCACGCAATATCAAGCCCGTGCTTTTAGCGTCGATACGCCCGGTATTGAGGATACTTGCACCGACCGTGACGAATCTCAGATCAATGCCGTCGCTCCCTTTGATGGTGCCAGCATTTTCCAGACTACCAATTGTCACAAGATTGTTCTGGTAACCCCAGGCACCGACCCCAAAGTCCCCTCCCTGCATCACCCCGCCTGCATAATTGACGATGCGACCAATGGAGATTGGTGTATCCGGATTGCCGCTGATGGCCAGCGCACCTTCCCGGCCCTCGATCCTGCCTGCGTTTTCAATGCTGCCAACCGTCACAGCGGTATTGCCGCCTACCCATATTGCGTCGGTATTGCCGAGAATGTCCCCCCCAATGTTCATGATGTGCCTCACATGGATCGGGTTACCCGAGGGCTGACCAATGCCAATCGCACTGTTGGTCGTCGACTCGATGCGTCCGGCGTTTTCAATCGTCACGCCCACGACAGCACCTGAGGAGGCGTCGACCCACACGGCACTGTGATTGGTGTCATTGACGGTGAGACTGGCACCCTCACTCACGATGACGGCGGCACCGTTTTGAGTGAGCGCACACGTGGGGCCCATCCGCACATCATTGATGTAGGTGACTTGATCACTACAGTGCGTGACAGCGGCCATCGCTGGGGAGGCAGCAACGAACAGCGCACCGGCGAGGGCCACAAGACGGGCCCCGCTGATGCTGGATTTTCCGCTCGACCTGGCGCCTTCATCAGCAACAACAAACGCCTGGCGGACCTGGGACCAAATAAGACGATACGACCTGTTCATCGCTTAACTCCTTGGCTGTGGACCTGAAAAAGGTCCGCAGCCTAGCGCGGATGAACAGGGTTTAACCTGAGCAAACCTGAGCAGCTCCCAGCCGCTTGCGCCCCAGGGAACGCGGCGAAGTCAGCGAACAGGCGAGGACTGTCAGCGAGGGGTGAGACAAGGCTCATGATCAGGCATTGATCTGCGCCTGCGCATAAAAGCAGTAACCGGCATTGCGCAGGGTTTTGACCGGCAACGTGTGCCCGGTGGACTCTTCGATGTTGCGGCGCAACCGGCGCATCTGGGTGTCCAGTCGTCGCTGGTCGTAGCTGAGGAAGTCTTCGTCGAGGGACTCGATAATCGCCTGCCGACTGACACTGCCCGGTGCTTCTTGCATCAGGCAACGCAGCACCAGCAGGTCCTGTTGCGACAGGCGCACCGGCCCGGCACCGGGCACCCGCAACCGCCGAGGCCCGACATCAAGCTGCCAGGGCTGTTCGTCGCGATCCAGGTCCAGGCGTCGCTTGAGCGAATCCAGCACGGCCGCCAATTCGTCCAGGTCGCAGCCCTTGCCGAGATAGTGATCGGCCCCCTCGCCCAAACCCGCGATCTTTTCCGGCGTGGTGTCGCGCGCGGTCAACACAACGATACCCAACCGATGCCCTGATTGACGCAATCGGCGGATCAGTTGCAAGCCATCTCCATCGGGAAGGCCCAGATCGATAATCGCCAGGTGATGGCGCTGGGCCTCAAAGCCCTGCTCAAATTCGGCCAGGCTGGTGACAGTCGTGGTGCGATAGCCACTCTCGTCAAGAAATTCGCCGAGTTCCTGGGCGAGGACAGGTTCGTCTTCCAAAAGAATCAAGTCAGTCATAGCCGGCCATAGTACTCATTGCCACGGTTGCATCTCTGAGCGTTTCCAAGTGGTAGCAGTCTGCCATAAGCGGACGTGTTAAGGTGCCGCGCCATGAAGAACCTCCTCCTTGTATTGACGCTCTGCCTGGGCCTGTTTGGCCTGCAGGCGCGTGCGGATATTTTGGGCCTTGCCCGACTGGAACAACCCGTCAGTGCTGCGGGCTATCTGCAACGTCTCGATGACCCCAGCGGTGAGCTGAGCCCGGAGCAAGCCTTGCAGGCGAGCACCTGGCGCACGCTGCCCGCCAGCTTGAGCGCCGGCTACACGGCCGATTACATCTGGCTGAAATTGCAGGTCGAAGCCAAAGACGCCACCGAGCAACATTGGGTGCTGCGCCTGAGCAACGCCTTGCTGGATGATGTGCGCCTGTACCAGAACATCGAAGGTGCCTGGCAGGAACAACGCGCGGGCGAGGACCTGCCTCGCAGCCAATGGCCGGAAAACTCCCGTGCGGCAGTCTTCCCGTTGCAGTTGCATCAGGGTGAGCCGCAATTTCTGCTATTACGCCTGCAAACCAAAAACGCCATGTCGGTGAGCATCGAACTCACCCCGCGGCTGGCCTTCTCGGAATCCAACCGCCGCGAATTCCTCATGTACGGGTTGTACTTCGGCGTCTACCTGATGCTGATCGGCTTCCACAGCATCTTCTGGCGAATGACCCGCGCCCCGGAAAGCGGCTGGTACTTGAGCTATGTCAGTTGTTGCGTGTTGGTCGAGGCCCTGACGATTGGCCTGCCGCAGCAGTTCCTGGGCATTCCCGTGTGGCTCAGCGACCCCTTGCTGGGCGTCGCCCTGGCCCTTGGCGTGCCCATCGGTGTGATCTTTGCCGGCCGCCAGTTGGGCCTGCCCCAGGTGTATCCACGGTTACAACATGGCCTGGCGTGGTTGTGCTGGGGGATTGGGGGCGGCGCCGCACTGGCGGTCATCGCCGGGCACTATCGCGAGGCGATGCCGGTAGTGTTGAGCACTGCGCTGCTGTTGGTGCCGTGCTTTATTGGCTTGGGCCTCTGGCTGCTGTGTCGCGGCCATCGCCCGGCGCGCTTCTACCTGCTCGCCTTCGGCATCTACTACGCCGGTGTGGTGATCAGCTTCCTGCGCAACCTTGGGTATGTCCCGGCGATGTTCTGGACCGATCACGCAGTCGCCATCGGCACCCTGATTCACATGGGGCTGATGAGCCTGCGCATCATCACGCACTACAACCGGCTCAAGCGTGACAAGGAACTGGCCCAGGCGGCCGCCGCCGAAATGACGCTGCAACAAAGCGTGCACCTGGAGTCGCTGGTGGCGATCCGCACCCAGGAGTTGAGCCAAGAAATCCAGCGCCGGGCCCTGCTCGAACAGGAACTGCGCATCGCCCTTGAGCAGGAACAGCGCATACAGGCGCAACAGAACGACTTCGTGGCGATGGTCTCCCACGAGTTCCGCACCCCGCTGGCGATCATCAGCACCTCGGCACAGCAACTGGCGAAACACCTCGACGCACCGGCTGAAAAAAACCTGCGCCGCTGCCAGAACATTCGCAACGCAGGCTCACGCTTGCTGGCGTTGGTCGACGACTACCTGACCCATGACCGCATGACTGACCTGCGTCCCACCGCGCGCCTGGCCCCCTGTGACCTGGCCCGACTGCTGGAAGACGTGGTGGCCGAATTCGCCCCGTGGCGGATCTCGCTCGACTATCGCCTGCCCTGCCGGATGTACCTGTGCGACGCCGGTTTGCTGCATGTGGCCGTGCGCAATCTGTTGGCCAACGCGGACCGCCACACACCGGCCCCCACGCGAATTATCTTCACCGTGAGCGAAACCGACGACGGCCTCTCCCTGAGCATTCGCCACCCTGGGGACGCGATCCCCGAGGACGAACGCGAGCGCCTGTTCCACAAGTACTACCGTGGCCGGCAAGCCCAACTGAGTGCGGGTGCCGGGCTGGGGCTGTACATGGTGCAGCGGATCGCCCAACTGCATGGCGGAGAAGTTCAACTGGCAGGCGTTGGCGGACAGGAAGACGTGTGCTTTCTCATGCAGGTGCGCCTGGCCCGGGTGCCCACTGTCACACCCACCGGTCAACCGGCCGCAACGCCCTGCTGAGCAGCCGGATTGAGGCACGCCCCGCCCAGTGATCTACAGTGTGTGGGCTGGCAGTGCCGCGCCAATCATCATGCGCTACAACAAAAACAATGGAGCCGAGAATGTCTGAACTGAAACTGCACCCCAACGCCGCCGAATCCTTGAGCCAATGGCACGACATGATCCGCAAGGGGAACCTGCAAGCCTTGCCCGAGTTGCTGGCCCCACACGTGGTGTTCCGCTCCCCCATGGCTCACACGCCTTACCCCGGAGCGGCCGTGGTAGCGATGATTCTCACCACAGTGTCCGACGTGTTTGAGCATTTTGAGTACCACCGCGAACTCTCGACAGCGGACGGGCTGAGTGTTGTCCTGGAATTCAGCGCCAGCGTCGGCGAAAAACAGTTAAAGGGGATCGACATGATCCGGTTCAATGAACAAGGAAAAATCATTGAATTTGAGGTAATGATCCGCCCCTTGAGTGGCTTGCAAGCCTTGGGAGAGCAGATGGGCCGCCGCCTCGGCGCTTACCTGGCAGCCAGCAAAGGCTGATCTCGCGGCATCACTCTCTTGGGCGTCAACCCACACGAAAGAACCGCCGACCCCAACGTCTGCATCCGTTATTTATGCTCAGTTCAAAGCTAATAAAATTTTACCGATATCAGGGTGATCCCAAGAGATGGCAGGCCATAACCGACCTGGCAGCTTCCGGCCGACGCTGTTGAAAAAATCGGCTTCGGTTTCCACAGCAGAAAAGTACCTGCGTGAGAGTGAAACCTGTGTTTTGCGCCGAAAGCTCAGGGCTCGGATTTGACGTAACAGCGTGCAAAATGGCGTTTTCACCACGCTTAAAACTAACTGATCAGGGCTGACAAAGACTCACTCTTTAACAGACCCGCCCCACCGACTCAGTCAGTCTCCTGAACAGGCCCTCGAAATGACTGTCAAGCCCTGCGCGTAGAGCAATACTCCACAATGAGCTGAGTGACCGCTGCCACAATCGCCTGATCCGCTTCAGGTGAGATAAACAACCGGAACTGCGCATCCGGCAAATCCGGCAACCCTTGTTCCGCACCAAGAGCCGCCAGCCCTTGCCCCAACTGACTGACGGCCATGGGCGCTACCGCGAAGCCGGCAAGTGCCGCCGCTCGCAATCCGGCAGTGCTGCTGCACAACATCGCCGTGCGTTGGGCGACCCCGGCCCGAGCCAGCCGTGTCAGCGCGGCTTCGCGATAAGGGCACGGCTCAGGGAACAGCGCCAGCGGCAACGGCGTCGGTAACTGGGTGGCGGGTTGCGCCGACCAGGCCCACACAAGCGGCTCTTGCCACAGCAGCAGCCCCGCTTCGCTGGTTTCGCACAGAGAGCCGATGACCAACTCCAGGTGACCTTGCTTCATCAGGTTCAGCAACGTGCCAGGGATGCCCACCTGCACGTCGATCTCCATGCCTGGGTACTGCGCCGCGAAATCCTGAAAAGTGCGCAGTAACCGCGATTCGACAAAATCCTCGGACACCCCGATCCGAAGCCGCCCGTGAAACGGCGTGCGTGTCAGCTCTGCCCAGGCATCACGGTTCAGCGCGAGGATCGTGCGCGCATAAGAGACCAGGCGCTCGCCATCGGGAGTCAATTGCTGGGAACGGGTGGTACGCCTCAACAGGGGTTTACCAATCTGCTCCTCCAGTCGCCGCACGTGCCCACTGACCGCAGACTGGGTCAGGTGAAGCTTCTGGGCTGCACGGCTGAAGCCTTCTTCATCGACGACAGTGACCAATGTTTTGAGTAGTAGAGCATCGAACATAGTTTTATACGTGATCAATAGGCTATTAATTTACGATTTATATTTCAAATACAACTATGTTGCAATGCTCCCACCTGCCCTATCTCCCCACTACTCAAGGCGTGCCATGACAACTCTTCTGCATATTGAATGTTCCCCGCGCAAGCAGCGTTCGGCCTCCCTTGAAGTCGCCCGCAGCTTCATTGCGCGTTATCAGGAAAATACCCCAGACACCGAGATCATCACCCTCGACCTTTGGAACATGGCTTTGCCGGAATTCGATGATCTGGCAATGGAGGCCAAATACGCCGGGCTCAATGGCACGCCCTTGACCCCCGCACAACAAGACGCCTGGAACACGTTGAAAGACCTGGCCGCACACCTGTACCGCTCGGATGTGCTAGTGATGTCCGTACCGCTGTGGAATTTCAGCATCCCGTACAAACTCAAGCATTTCATCGACCTGGTGTCGCAGAAAGACATCCTGTTCAGTTTCGACCCGGAGCGCGGTCTGGAGGGCATGCTGCACAACAAGACCGCCGTGGTGATGTACGCCCGCGGCCTGGATTATTCCGCACAATCGATCACACCGGCAGAGCGCTTCGACTTCCAGAAACCCTACGTGGAAGCCTGGCTGAAATTTGTCGGCGTGACGGATGTGCATTCGGTGATTGTAGAGAAAACTATCTTGGGCGAAGACGTTGACCTCAACGCGCGCGAGGCCGCGACACAACAGGCCAGGAGATTGGCAGATAGCCTTCGCTGACGGATATTCTGGCCCGCTGGATAGCCGCTCCCTTTGCACCACGCCTCCTGGCTTTTCAATGTCTCGGGTTGGCAGTCACGCGGGCGCTCGTGGGCAAGCTATCCAGAAACTCGGAAATCTGTCGAGCACCCCAGAAGCGGACTCCCGCGCAAGGGTTGATCTACCACTCCCTGAGTGTCCCAAAATCACAATGCGCTGCACGATCCTTGCTGCAAAACGGTAATTGTAAATCGCAGAACTGACAGGCGAACAGCAGGGTCACACGCCTTGGGCGCTGATGAATTCGATGAGCGCTTTCAGGGCCGGTGGCACATGGTGCCGGCTGGAGTAATAAAGAAAGAATCGGCTTGGCGGTGCTTTCCATTCCTGGAGTATTTCTCTGAGATGCCCGCTCCGAATATCGTCGCGCGCCAGTTCCTCATAGACATAGGCAATACCAGCGCCATCTTTCGCCGCTTGAATCATCAGCGCGTCGTCTTCCAGAATGAGCGGGCCTGTGACGGACAAACGTATCGGTTGACCGCCAGCCTGATACTCCCAGGCGTAAAGTTTGCCACTGGGAAAACGCCTGGCAATGCACGCATGGTCAAGCAAGTCACGGGGCGCGCGCGCGATCCCCTTCGCGGCCAGATAGGTAGGCGCAGCAACGGTCACGAACGATTGAGGTGCGCCGACAGGGACTGCGATCATGTCGCCGGCCAGGCTTTCACCAAAGCGGACGCCAGCGTCAAACCCGCCGTTCACGATATCGGTCAATCCATCATCAGTGATCAGGTCCAACTGAATACGTGGATACCTGGCCACGAAGGGCGCGAGCACTTTCGCAAACACGACACGAGCAGCCGGGCGCGCCACATTGAGGCGAAGTTTGCCCGCGGGCACTTCCTGCATCGAGGTCAATTGCGCCAACGCATCGGCAATCTGGTGCAGGGTCGGGGCCAGCGTCGCCAGTAGCAACTGGCCGGCCTCGGTCGGGGTCACGCTGCGAGTGGTTCGGTTCAGCAGTCTGATGCCCAGGCGTGCCTCCAGCGTTCGCATCGCGTGACTCAACGCAGAAGCCGAAACGCCACGCTCGTCAGCCGCTTTGCGAAAGCTGCGATGGCGAGCGACGGCGGCAAAGGCATCGAGTTCAGAGAGATCGGGGTGATTACTCATGAATGCAGCTCAGTAGTTCAAATACGATTACCTATCTTATCGTCATGAGATCTCTCGCAGATACTTCTCGCATCATCTGTGGAGAGGTCGCTATGCAAAAGAATCGTCTGGGGTCATCGGATTTCCTGATTTCGCCTATTGGCCTGGGAACATGGGCAATCGCCGGCACGGGTTGGGAATACAGTTGGGGAGCGCAGGATGACAAGGACAGCCTGGGCGCACTGGAATATGCCGTCGAACGCGGCGTGAACTGGATTGATACCGCTGCGGTTTATGGCTTGGGCCATGCGGAGCAATTAGTGGGGCAATTGCTGCATCGGGTGCCGGCCTCGCGGCGCCCTTTGGTGTTCACCAAAGGCAGTTTGGTCTGGGACCCGGTCACGAAGGAGATTTCGCACTCACTGGCCCCCCAATCCTTGCTTGCCGAGATCGACGCAAGCTTGCGCCGGCTTCAAGTCGAGACTATCGATCTTTATCAGATCCACTGGCCTGCTTTCCCTGCCGACGCCAGCAGCGAAGGCATTGAAATGGCACTTTCGGCTTTGGCAGCCGCACGCGATCAAGGAAAAATTCGCGCTATCGGTGTATCGAATTTCGATGTCGCTCAACTCAAGCGGGCGCAGGCGGTGACACAGATCGTTTCGCTCCAGCCGCCGTACTCGGCCTTGATGCGGGACATCGAGAAGGACGTCCTGCCATTCTGTGAGCAGGTCGGGATGGGGGTCCTCGCCTATTCCACACTTCAATCGGGGCTACTTTCCGGCAGCATGACGCGCGAACGCATCTTGCAACTGCCCGAAGACGATTGGCGCAAGGCCCGAAGTGCTGACTTCCAGGAGCCCCGCCTGAGTGCGAACCTGGCATTGGTTGACGTCATGGCACGCATTGGAGAAAAGCACGGGATGAGCGCTGCTGCGGTCGCCATCGCCTGGGCACTTCGCAAACCGGTGGTGACAGGCGCCATTGTCGGTGCCCGCCGCCCCGCACAAGTAGACGCACTGATTGCAGCCTCTGAGCTGCGCCTTAGCGCCGCGGAAATCGACGAAATTCGACCGTTCCTGCCGCCGGGCATGGGAACCAATGTCCCTGGCGCCGCCTGACGCTATTGAGCAGAGGGTGAGCATTCAATTGAGTTATTGAACGCAGGCGCTCGATGGATGGGTAGCAGAGCAGTCGTACACGTTCGCAATGCTACCTGTCATGTGCCATGGGAGGGTAGGTCGGCCGCGCACCCGCTTCGGTCAAAACCTACCCTTCGCTGCTGACGGACATCGGTCAAAAGCGACCATTGCGGAACAACACGGTATTGCCCCTCGACATTCTTATGCGACGATGAGGTTTCGCTCTCTTTTAGGAAGCTCATGGAAATCCGATTGACGGAAGGGAAAGACTGGATGCTTTTGAAGCAAGTCCGTCTGGCTGCACTTTTGGACACGCCGACAGCGTTTGGTGTGAGTTACCAAACGGCCGCTCATTACAGTGACGAACAGTGGAAAGAACGCGCCTCGTCAGCGGCCGGACCAGAATTCTGGTTGGCCATCAAGGATGACAAACCGGTGGGAATGATCGGTGCCGGAGTCAGTCAAACGAATCGCTACAACTTGATCGGAATGTGGGTTGAACCCGAAGCGCGTGGCTCTGGCGTGGCCGCTCAGCTGGTTGAGGCGGTGAAATCTCGTGCGAAAGAAAAAGCGCATGATCGCGTTTTTTTGGACGTTTCTCCGGACAATGCAAGAGCCTCGAACTTCTATCTGAAGCAAGGCTTCTGTTTCATCGATGAGTGGGAGCCTTTAGTCAGTCATCCACGCATCATGGTTCAGACAATGTTCTGGGCGATACAGAACTGACTAACCAAGGTGTCTGCTTGCTATGCATCCGTGATGGAGCAATTGCAGACGGGCGCTTTCGACGCCAGCAACCCTTGGCGGCTTACCGCTTGAGGCTTTGATCGACCTTGGTGCCAGGTGCGTCTGCCCTTCTCCGCCGGTGGCATAAGAAGTTACGCCATGTGAGTAACCAACCCCAGACAAAAACATCAAATAGCCATCATTCAGATTGACAGCATTACTAATTCCATTTCATCATAAAAAAAGGATTTTATAGACGGATAACACGGAATGTTTGCCCCTGCCAACCAGGCTCACTTCAGCCTGGTGATCGACGGATGCGAGCCTGGCTTTCAGGTATTGGCCTTCAAAGGTCGCGAAGCGCTCAATCAGCCTTTTACCTTTGAACTGGAGTTGGTCAGCGAGCGCTCCTCACTGAACCTCGAAAGCCTGCTGCACAAACTGGCGTTTTTGCAGCTCTCGCAAAACGGCACCGGCATTCACGGACTGGTCTACAGCATTGCCCAGGGCGAGGCCGGCAAACGCCTGACCCGCTATCGGATTTCCCTGCGTCCGCAACTGGCCTACCTGGCCCATCGCGTCAATCAGCGCATCTTCCAGCAGATGACCGCACCGCAGATCATTGCCCAGGTGTTGGAAGAGCACGGCATCCTCGCCAGCGACTACAAGTTCCAGCTCAGCGCGGTGTACCCCGAGCGCATTTACTGCGTGCAGTACGATGAATCCGACCTGCATTTCATCCAGCGCCTGTGCGAAGAAGAAGGCATTCACTACCACTTCCAGCACAGCGCCAGCGGCCATCTGCTGGTGTTTGGTGACGATCAAACGGTGTTCCCGAAACTCGCACCCGTGGCCTATCAGCAGGACACCGGGCTGGTCGCCGACGACCCGGTGATCAAGCGCTTCGGGTTGCGCCTGGCCACCCGCACCAGCCGCACCACGCGCCGCGATTACGACTTCACCAAGCCGCGCATCGAGCTGGAAAGCGATGCAAAAAGCAGCGCCAAACCGGACCTTGAGGACTACGACTATCCAGGGCGTTTCGTCGACCGCGAGCGCGGTAAACACCTGGCCAATCGGGCGCTGGAACGCCATCGCAGCGACTACCGCCTCGCCGAGGGCAACAGTGATCAGCCGCTGCTGGTCACCGGGCATTTCCTGGCCCTGACCGAGCACGCCAACCCGGCGTGGAACGACCTGTGGCTGCTGACCGAAATCCTCCACGAAGGCAAACAGCCGCAGGTGCTGGAAGAGGTGATCAGCAGCGACGTCACCGACCTCAAGGACGATTTCCATCAGGGCTATCGCAACAGCTTCAGCGCGATCCCGTGGGACGTGCCGTATCGCCCTCCCCTCGATCACCCGAAACCCAAAGTGCTCGGGACCCAGAGTGCAATCGTCACTGGCCCGGCCGGTGAAGAGATTTTCTGCGACCAGTATGGTCGGGTGAAGGTGCAGTTTTTCTGGGACCGCGAGGGCGAGTTCGACGACAAGACCAGTTGCTGGATGCGCGTCGCTTCGAACTGGGCCAGCCAGAGTTTCGGCTCGATCAACCTGCCGCGCATCGGCATGGAAGTGCTGATCACTTTTCTCGAAGGTGACCCGGATCAGCCATTGATCACCGGGTGCCTGTACCACGGGGTGAACCTGCCGCCGTACAAACTGCCGGACTTCAAGACCCTGGCCACGGTCAAGAGCAAGGAATACAAGGGCAGCCGCGCCAACGAATTGCGCATCGACGACACCACCAGCGAGATCAGCATCGCGCTGCGCAGTGACCACGGTGCCAGCGCGATCAACCTCGGCTACCTGACCCACCCGCGCCCGTCCGGTGGCCAGCCGCGGGGCGAAGGCTTTGAGCTGCGCACCGATCGCCACGGCGCGGTGCGCGCGGCAGCCGGTTTGCTGATCACCACCGAGCCCCGTCACCACGAAAGCAAGCACCACAAGGACCTGCCGGAAACCGCCGAACGCCTGGCCACCGCCAGCGAACAGCAGGACGGTTTCGCGATTCAGGCCCGCGAGGTGCAGGCCCAGGAACCCGGCGATCAGGACGACGTGGCCAAGGCGATGCATGCCCAGCATTTGGGCATTCTCGGCACCGGGCCGGGCGACCTGAGCACCAACGAATTCCCCGAGTTCGTCGAACCGCACCTGGTCCTCGCCAGCCCGGCCGGGATCGCTTTGACCACCCCGCGCTCGACCCACATCGCCACCGGCGAACACCTGGCGTTGAGCAGCACTGGCCACACCAGCCTGGCCATCGGCAAACGCCTGCTGGCCAGTGCCAGCCAAGGCATGCGTCTGTTTGTGCAGAACCTGGGCTGGCGTCTGGTCGCGGCCTCCGGCGACATCGATCTTCGGGCGCTGAAAGACAGCATCAACCTGCTGGCCAAGCTCAACATCACCGCCAACGCTGACCGCATCACCCTCACGGCAAAAACCGAACTGGTGATCCAGGGCGGCGGCAGCGCCACCACCTACAACGCCGGTGGCATCACCCACGCCACCACCGGGCCGTACACCGCCCATGCGGCGAACTTCGCCTACACCGGGGCGAAAAGCCTCGCCGGTGTGTTCCCCGAACCGCCGAAACCGGGCAAGGGCAATCTGGAGCTGTTCAACCAGTACGCCGGACGGCAGGGCATCAAGGACGGTGATTTCGAAGTGATCGATGCCCTGGGTAAAAGCCTCAAGGGCACCCTCGATGCCAAGGGCTTCGCCACGGTGGCCGGTGCGGCGCCAGGACCGGCGCGAGTCATGTTCGGCAAGGACCCAGCAGACACCTGGAGCGTGGGCAGCTACATCGGCAAACCTGAATGGCCTCGGCAACCACCCGGCGCGGAGAGTATTCCGGCGCAGGTGCAGGCCATGGTGGCGAGCCTCCTGCCCGGCGGTAGCAGCGCCATGCTGGAAAACGGCAAGGACCTGATGCAAGGCGCACAAGGCGCGATGAAAACCGCCCAGCAGGTCAAGGGGCTTGTACAAGGCGGACTTGCCGGTACGCCGCAACGGGCCAGCGCCTCCCTGCCGAGCGCCTCATCGGTGTTGGGGGCCGCGAGCAAGGCCGGTCAATTGCCGAGCTTAGCCAGCGTACCGAGCCTGCCCAGGATTCCTCTTCAGACCCCGAGCCTGATGGCCGCTGAGATGCTTTCATGACCACTAGCAAAGCTGTTAAAAAACCACGCGAACCCCAAGTAGCGCCTACTCCCCTGAGCGAGGTCGACATTGAGGACGTGGCCGCAGGCGCCGAAAACTTCGATGCCTGGCTGCGAGAAATCAGCGACGACTGGGTCAACCTGGAGCGGATCAAAAACGTCGCGGGCGCCCTGCCTGCGGTGGGCAACGTCATTGCGCTGATGGATGCCCTGGGGGACATCGTCACGCTGGCCACCAGCGAAGAGCCTGACCCATTCGTCTGGGTCAGCCTGGGGATCAACCTGATTGGTGTTATCCCGCTTCCACCCACCATGGCCGCAGCGCGCATGAGCTTGCGGCCGATGCTGTTTCTGGTGCGCCAGGAGGGCAAGAAAGCCCTGGGCGATGCCCTGATCAATATCCTGATCGGGCACTTGAACGCTGATATCGTCGGCGCCCTCGATGACTTTGTCGGGGCCAAGGCCAAGGCACAACTCAAGAACCTTCTGGACGCCGTCGGCAAGTACGGCGAAGCGATGGTGATCGACCTCGCCAAGGGGCTGGAGGCACTCGCGACCGGGACGATTGATACCCAGACCGACCTCGATTCCTTCGGGAAACATGCGGATGCGTTGCTGCATAACCCCGCTGAGATCATCGACAACTCCTATGGTGCCGCCTCAAGCATCCTCAAGCTCACTTACAAGAGCCTGGCCAACGTAGCGGCGGACGCCCTGTTACCGCCAAAGGTCAAAGCGAAAGTGCTGCGTAACACGCCCAAGTTACGGGCCCTGGCACCGCAGCTACGCCGCGAGCTGAACAAGCTGGCCGATCCACAAAACCCGGACTCCCTTGAGCGCCTGCGCCAGACCCTGGCGGACAGCGTGAAAGAATGGACGCTGCGCAACGAAAACGGCCAGGGCGCCAGTGTCAAACCCGATGCCATCAGCCAGGCCAAATACCTGGCAAGCGCGGGTGCGCTAGAGGTGACCCGACGCCAGAAGCGCGGAAAAAAACGCCCCAAGGAACAGAAGAACGGCGTTTGCCCCGGGACCTGTAAAAGCATCAGTTTTGCCATGGGTTCGGAATCCATGGAACACACCGACTTCAGCCTGCCAGGACCGTTCCCGGTAGCGTGGACCCGCACCTATTGCTCTGCCTTGAGCGCCTACGACCAAGGCATCATGGGTGCTCGCTGGATCAGCGAGTTCACCACCCGCTTCGACTGCGTTGACGACGGCCTGGTGTTTCAGGATGCCGACGGCCGCAGCCATGACTATCCATTGCCCAAGGTCGGTTTGTTCCACTACGACCCGATCGAAAACTTCACCCTGGTGCGCGCCGGCGAACAGCAACTGGTGCTGTGCCGTGGTTTCGAACGCAAGGAAACCTACGTCCGTCACGGCCAGCGCTACCTGCTGAGCGGTATCGTGCTGCGCAATGGCGCGGGAATCATGTTGCACCACGAGCATCGGCATGACGACCTGCCGGTGCTGTCGGACCTGATCACCTATCAGGATGACGTGACCAAGGTGCACCTGCACCTGGGCACCCTGCTCGACGAGCACGGTCGCTTGATCGGCCTGTGGGAAATCCGTGACGGTGCACCCCAGCGGCAACTCTGCGCTTACCAGTACGACGCTGTCGGTGATCTGGTTCAGGCTCAGGATGAAAACGGCGCGGCCTGGAATTATCAGTACCAGCATCACCTGATCACCCGCTACTCCGACCGCACCGGCCGCGGGATGAATCTGCAATGGGAAGGCCTGGGCGCCGACGCCAAAGCGGTGCGCGAATGGGCCGACGATGGCAGCTTCGACACCCGCCTGGAGTGGGACGAAAACATCCGCCTGACCTACGTCACCGATGCCCATGGCTACGAAACCTGGCACTACTACGACCTCCTTGGCTACACCTATCGCATCCGGCATGCCGACGGTAGCTCTGAGTGGCTGTTCCGTGATCAGGCCAAAAACGTGGTGCGCCACGTTCACGCCGACGGCAGCACCGACCGCTTCAGCTACGATGACCGGGGCAATGTCCTGGAGCACATTCGCGCCGACCACACCGTGGTGCATTACGCCTACGACGACCAGAGCCAACTGATCAAAATCAGCGATGCCGAGGGCGGTCAGTGGCAACGCGCGTACGACGACCACGGCAATCTGGTGGAAGCCCTCGACCCGCTGGGCAACAAGACCGAATACGCCTACGACGCGGCAGGCCAGCCAACGGCAATCAAGGACGCCAACGGCAACGAAAAGGCCCTTGAATACAACGACGCCGGCCAGTTGGTGAAGTACGCCGACTGCTCGGGCAAGACCAGCGCCTGGGAGTACGACGAGCGCGGGCAGATGATCTGCTTCACCGACGCGACGGGACAGAGCACCGAGTACCAGTACAAGGCCGGTCAACTGGTGCTGATCAAGCACCCGGACAAAACCGAGGACCGCTTCGAGCGTGATGCCGAGGGGCGTTTGTTGGTGCATGTCGATGCGCTGGATCGCTGCACCACCTGGAGCTATACCGTCGCCGGCCAGATCGCCGAGCGGGTCGATGCCGCCGAACAAACCCTGCGCTACCGCTGGGACCGCCTCGGCCGCTTGCAGACCCTGGAAAACGAAAACGAGCGGCGCGCGCACTTCCACTACGACCCGATGGGCCGACTGTTGGAGGAGACCGGTTTCGATGGCCACACCACACGCTACCAGTACGACCAGAACACCGGGCGCTTGCACAGCACCGTCAATGGCGAGCGCATCATCGCGGTCAAGTTTGACCCGCTGGGCCGCCTGACCGAACGCCAGGCCAGCCTGGGTCAGCAGACGCAACGGGAAACCTTTGCCTACGATGGCAACGGCAACCTGGTCATGGCCTGCAACGATCAGAGTCGCTTGCAGTGGTTTCACGACCCGGCAGGCAACCTGGTGCGTGAACACCAGCACTACCTGGGCCTGGAAAAACCCCAGGTCGCGGTCTGGCAGCACGAGTACGACGTGCTCAACCAGCGTATCGCCACCGTACGCCCGGACGGCCATCGCGTCAGTTGGCTGACCTACGGCAGCGGCCACTTGCTGGGCATGCGCCTGGACGAGCATGAACTGATCGGTTTTGAGCGCGATGACCTGCACCGGGAAGTCGTCCGTCATCAAGGCAACCGCCTGCTGCAAACGCAAAAGTGGGACCCGGCCGGACGCCTGCAAGAACAGTTGCTGGCCCGTGGTGACGACAAGTCCACCCTGCTCAAACGCAACTACACCTACGATGCCGCCGGGCAACTGACCGACATCAATGACAGCCGTCGCGGCCCCCTCGCCTACCGCTACGACCCGGTCGGCCGCCTGCTCAGCGCCACCACTCGCCAGGGCGTAGAAACCTTCGCCTTCGACCCGGCCGGCAACCTGCTGGACGAGAAAGTCCTGCAAATCCGCCGACCACTGGATCAAGACCAGCCGCGCAGCAAACTGCTGGATAACCTGCTGCGCGAATACACCGGCACCCATTACGAATACGACGAGCGCGGCAACCAGATTCAACGCTTGCACAACGGCAGTTACAGCCGGATGCAATGGGACCTGTTCGACCGACTGGTGCGTTTCGAAGATGCTCGCCTGGCCGTCGACTATGCCTACGACGCCCTCGGCCGACGCCTGCACAAAAACTCCAGCGTCCATTACAAACAACGCCCGGAAGCCGGTTCCCAATGGAACCGCAACGAACATGCGCGCAAACAGCGCGAACTGGGTTGCGGCTTCACTCTGTATGGCTGGGACGGTGACCAACTGGCGTGGGAAAGTAGCCCGGCGCAGCACGAAAGCGGCACTGGCCGCACGGTGCACTACATCTTTGAACCGGGCAGCTTCGTGCCGGTGGCGCAGGCGCTGCGGCATCAACCGATTCACCTGACAGGCCAACCGGATTACAGCGGCAGCTACAATCTGGATGACGACCCGTTGTGGAATCACAAACCGACAGTACTGCCCTTTGAGGCGCTGGCCTGGTATCAGTGCGATCACCTTGGCACACCGCAGGAACTGACCGACCCACACGGCCACACCGCCTGGAGCGCGCAGTACAAAGCGTGGGGCGAAGTACGTGAACAGCGCTCGGAATGGGCACAACAGCAAGGGCTGACCAACCCGATCCGCTTCCAGGGCCAGTACCACGACCATGAGACGGGGCTGCATTACAACCGACATCGGTACTATGATCCGGGGGTTGGGCGGTTTATCAGTAAGGATCCGATTAGCTATGCGGGCGGGTTGAATCTTTACCACTATGCGCCGAACCCGGTTGAGTGGGTGGATCCGTTAGGGCTGGCTAGACACAACCCAAATAGTGCGTATTGCCAAGACTTGCGGGAGAAGATTATCAATATTCGACAGAGTCTGGATAAGCGCTGGCATGAACTGGAATCGGATGATGAGGCTCTACCTGAGTACATAGGCCCTGGAGAAAAACTATATCAAACACGACGTGGACATAGAATCCTGATCAATAAAGAGGATGGAAACTTACGACGCACTGAAGTTCAATATGAGGAAGAGTGTGGGGGCGCATCACAATCGTCATGTTCATGCCGAGGAAAGAAATAGAATCATGCTACAACACCTAAACCAATGGAGAGATTGAGATGGAAAGTATAAGATTGGCGCTTTATGCAACAAGAGGAAAGGGTGCGCGAAAAATATTGATGGAGCTCGCAACCGACTATGACAGCATGACATTAGGCCATAAGATATTCCCTGAGAAATGCCTTAAGTTAATTATTGAAATACTATCAGTTGATGAGCTATTTAATAAGCCCGGCATTGATATTTTTTTGTTAAAAATATCAACAGACATAAAAAAATTATCCTCACATCAAAAGCAAGAGCTGCTAGATGCCATTTGCAATAACTACTGCCGCTATACCGACATAGAGTTATGCTGGGTAATAGGAGACATGATCGCACGCCACTATGACCAAACATCTGCAATGAAGGCATTCAAAAAAATATTTAATTCAGCAACAGAACAAGGAAAAGAAGGTGTTGCCCTCGGACTTGATATTATCGCCAGACATTCAGAACGAGACCCGATAATCATGAAAGAAATTGACAGTATTCTTAGGCAATCCAATTGAACAGTATTTTTATCAACGAACGACATCATACGCCTTAGCGCCCCACCACTCACGGTGGAGTCGTGCTTCAGGCACTCTCTTAAACCGACCTCAACGGAGAGCCCATTGCCGGAGTCGGGCATAACAATGGTCAGTAGTCATGATTGAGTCAGCAGAAGAATTTATTCAGCTAATTGACAGCGAAATTGAAAGCGATAGAAACATGGCTGTGACAGAGGAGGCTTCGGAAGAAGTTTGGTCGAACGTATCCAAAAACCACCCCGAGTATGAAACATATATACTATGGAATGACACAATATCACCAGAAACATTAAAATCCTTATCCACTAGCCCTAACTCGGATGTCAGGCGGGAGGTCGCACGAAAACGCCGATCCGGGCCCGACGTTTTCAACTTATTATCCAGGGATGAAGACGCATCAGTCAGAATAGCTGTTGCAGCCAATAAAAAGACCTCACATGAAACTCTAACAGAATTGTGTTCTGATATTGATGAGCGAGTACGTGAGGTTGCACTGTACAACATGAAACATAGAAAATGGCCCAAGACCAGCGAGCAATAATAAAGATAGTATCTTGTGCAAAATCCGAACAATTCGAATCGTACTGAACTAACCAGCGCTAGCTAGAATAGTTTTTACTTCCACCTAGATTGCAAAAGACAAAACTGTAGCGTAAATATCGCCCCCCCCGTAAAAAACAGTCATCGGTACATCCTCATGATCTGTTTAAACATGTTGTTATCTGACGACTAAATATGTAGGCAATCATCAACACCATGAAAGACATCATCCGCCTCGGCGACGCCACCACTCATGGTGGCGTCGCCGAGGCCTTTTCCCAAACCAACCTCAACGGTAAACCCATTGCCGGAGTTGGACATAACGTGAGTTGCCCGCTGTGCAAGGATGTATTACAACGGCAGTTACAACCTAGATGACGACCCGTTGTGGAATCACAAGCCGACGGTACTCCCCTTTGAGGCGCTGGCCTGGTATCAGTGCGATCACCTTGGCACACCGCAGGAACTGACCGACCCACACGGCCACACCGCCTGGAGCGCGCAGTACAAAGCGTGGGGCGAAGTACGTGAACAGCGCTCGGAATGGGCACAACAGCAAGGGTTGACCAACCCGATCCGCTTCCAAGGGCAGTACCATGACCATGAGACGGGGCTGCATTACAACCAACATCGGTACTATGATCCGGGGGTTGGGCGGTTTATCAGTCAGGACCCTATCAGTTATGCAGGCGGGTTGAATCTTTACCACTATGCACCGAACCCGGTTGAGTGGGTGGATCCGTTAGGGCTGACTTCAAGATCGGGTAAGCGTGCCCCTACCGGGAAACCAAACGTAGATAGACGGTCATGTTGTGCGAAAAAATGGAAAGTCGAAAGATACGATAGAAAATGTACTGGCAGCGTTCCCGGTGTTGGGCCGGTAGCTATTTTCAGGACTCCGAAAACCAAGATTTGGTACTCTCCAGACCAAACTGAACACGGTGAGAGCGCCTGGAAAAGATTCAGAGAAACGAACGGCGGTTCGAAACTTGAATGGACTACCGACCTAGATGAATACGGCGATGAAATGTCGGGCAAACACAAGGGGTCGACAGGAAAGATTATCGACCTCAAAAAATCAAACTGCAATGGTAAGTAGTCATGATTGAGTCAGCAGAAGAATTTGTTCGACTAATTGATAGCGAAATCGAAAGCGATAGAAACCTGGCTGTAATAGGAGAGGCTTCGGAGGATGTCTGGTCAAACGTATCCAAAAACTACCCCGAGTATGAAATATATATACTATGGAATGACACAATATCACTACAAACATTAAAATCATTATCCAAAAGCCCTGATTCCGGGGTCAGATGGGGTGTTGCGCAAAAACGCCGATCCGGTCCAGAAATTTTTAAATCACTGTCTAAGGATGAAGACGAATCAGTCAGAATAGCTGTTGCAGTCAATAAAAAAACACCGTACGACACTCTATCAGAATTGTGCTCTGATTCTGATGAGCGAGTGCGCGAGGTTGCACTGTATAACATGGCTAATAGAAAATGGCCCAAGACAAGCGAACAACCATAAATACGGCATTTTGTGCAAAATTCGAATAACTCGAATCACACTGAATTAGCCGCTACTAGCTAGAAGAGCTTTTACCTCCGCCTAGATTGAAAGAGACAAACGTGTAGCGCAAACATCGCCCCCCCCGCGAAAAACAGTCATCGTTACGTCCTCATGATCTGTTTAGATCATGTTGTTATCTGATAACTAAATATGAAGGCAAGTATCAACACCATGAAAGACATCATCCGCCTCGGCGACGCCACCACTCATGGCGGCATCGTGCTCGAAGCCTTTTCCCAAACCGACCTCGACGGCAAACCTATTGCTGGAGTCGGGCATAACGTGAGTTGCCCGCTGTGCTACGAACAAAAAGGGAGAAACCGTAGTATTTACCTATCCAGCAGGACGCTTAGGACGCCAGCATGAAACACTATAAAATCCTATGTTACAAATCAGAGTTCCATGAGTACAGAAAAAAATCAAGCGGATACATAAGTGAGCTACCTGCAAAAGAACATGACCAATTTGCGTTGTTGATGGGTATCAACGCAGAAGGCTCTGCTGGTTTTGATAGGTCCCCCCAAGGTTGTACTCCAATAAGCTCTCTTGCCTCCAGATGCTATTTTGTTGACATGTACAGAAACATCCAACCACCGCAAGGAACCAATACAGGCTTTCTGCATCGACTCCTATTTCGAGATAAGAATGACGGATTTGAGAGGCTATTTAACGAACATATAAAATATGAAAATGAAGTTAAAAAATATAAAATACTTTCAAGGCATAGACAGGCGGTAAAACCTTCCACCTCGACACTAGGCAGTCTTTTACAAGACGACAGCCTATCGATAAACAAGGCCCTATATGACGTTCTACAGGAAGTCTGTCACTATATAATTATACCGGTCATATCTGGCGAACACGGGTGCGGCGCATTCAATGTTTTTTCAAGCAATCTAGACTTCTTTTTCGACGATTTTAAATCAATGGTTGGTGACTCCGGCGAAATCACTTTCGTTGACGCCTCTAAGCTTGTATATGACTAGGGTCTGTACGAAAAGTCGCCGAGTGGCGATCAGGCAAGGCAAAAGTAGGCGAGGAAGCGGAGTTTACGGGTTGTAAATGAGCATTCCGAGCCTGCTTTTAACGCAGCATGATCGACACGCAGGCAGTTTTCGTACAGAGCCTAAGAACCACCGTAAAACTTACAGATGACATCGCACTTGCGATGAACCTATGCAACCGCGCCTCGGAGTAGACTCAATGAAAGACATCATCCGCCTCGGCGACGCCACCACTCATGGTGGCGTCGTGCTCGAGGCCTTTTCCCAAACCGACCTCAACGGCAAACCCATGGCCGGTGTCGGTCATAAAGTCAGTTGCCCGTTGTGCAAGGGCGTCTTTCCTATTGCCGAGGGCAGCAGTACTTACACCGTGGGTGGAGTCGCCGTGGCACTGGACGGCATGAAAACCGCCTGTGGTGCGAGCTTGATCGCCAGCGGTCCCAAGGGAGCTGTCATTAGCTGAGCCTGCTCCCGGTAGCAACCTCGAAAACAGGCTAGTACCACTACCCTATTGTTCGGTGGCGGGTGTGAAGTACAGGTAGTTGCCAATGGTAACGGCTGGCCTTGCGGTTGGTCTTTCGGAGGTCGGCGATGGTCTTGAAATCAGGCATCACACGCCTAGTCAGCCACATAGCCGTCGGTGGACACCTTTCTGGTGAAGCAGTAGCCTACCGATAGAAATGCTCGACGACGTATCTTGTCGCCGATGTCGCGCTTCTCTTTGAGCCCTATCGTGTCTGTCACAAGTACCTTGATGATTAACAAGGACTCAGGGAGCGACGAGGAATTTTATGCGACAGCCTGTCGCGTTTGGACGCGACATAACATGTCGACTAATTGTAGTTATGCCCTATGAACCCAATTTTAATGAAACGTGACATTGAAGGAAATGCGGAGACAATCCGTCATCTTCATGCACGCATCAAAGAAAGCTTTAAGGCTCGTGACGCTAGCCCGCTGAAGCGACGCGAATGGGAACTGGCTTGCCAGGAGTTCCATGAGAGGTATGAGGCTTTATCTTTTCCATGTGATTTTCGAGAAGCGCTACAAAAAATAAAATCAGGCGATCAGTTCTCGGTTGAGTTCGCATTGTGCTTTGTAGAGCTGAGGCCATACTTTTATCGCTCAGGCTACATGTACAAAGATCTTATTCGTAACCTTAGAAACGCACCGTTGGACGGTAGCCAGCGTGAAAGACGTGACGTAATTATTTCTGCCTACGATCAATGGAGAGCAGGCAAACGTACAGCATAATAATCGGTTCAAATCGTTCGCCTTGCTCACTGGACCGAGTTCCGTGGCCCCTTAGCTTAATCATTATGAATGTCCACCCAGGGTCCAGGCTGTGTGAAAACGTTTTAGGTTCTGCACGAAAACTGCCTGCGTGTTGATCATGCTGCGTTAAAAACAGGCTCGGAATGCTCATTTACAACCCGTAAACTCCGCTTCCTCGCCTGTTTTTGCCTTGCCTGATTGCCACTCGACGACTCTTCGTACAGACCCTAGCGGTTAATAACGTCGTCCTCTTTAGTTGCTAAGTGACTGCGCCAGAAACTCGGTGATCAGCGATGTAACCTGCTGTTGGATTACCTCGCGCGGGCGGGCATTGTCGCCATCCCCACAAATGATGCCATCGCCAGGAATGTCCTCTTCGAGCAATGCCACTGCACCTGGTTTGCAAATCGGCAAGAAGCTGAAATGGCTGGCGTCACTGATCTCGACATAGCGGCTGGACGCTTGGGGCAGGCGTGTGGCCAGGTTGGCGGACTCCAACTGAGCAGGCAGTTCCACCGACGGTGCGCCGGCAGCAATAACCAGCACCGGCACCGGCAGTGCCGCAAGGCTCTCATCGGTCATCCCGCGCGAGAGTCCCAGGTCCAAAGAAACCACAGCGGTGACGCGTTGATCGCGCAAATCGCCGGCCAGACCAGCCTTTAATGCCGGAGTGCTCTCAGGGTTGATCTTTTGATAATTGGTGCAACTGGATAACTGCGGATGGAGTTTGCAGTCACGGGCAAACAGGGCCGGGTCGAAACGAGCACCGGCGATCTCCATTGCAGTCCAGCCACCGAGTGAATGGCCCACTACAGCAATTTGACGCTTTGCGACCACGCCAAATTTTTCAGGTTGAGTGGTGACCGCCTCAATGGCCCGATGCAGGTCAATAGGCCGCTGCCATAACTGCGCCGCCGCTTGCGGGCTGCGATCATGGGTCGTGGTGCCGGGGTGGTTGACCGCTGCGACAATGTAACCCTTATGGGCCAATGCACTCGCCAACCAGTTCTGATTGTTCCAATTACCTCTGAATCCATGGGAGAGCACCACCAATGGGTGCTCGCCAGCAGAGGGTGGCGCGTTGCGAACCGCAGAAGCACCGACAAACACCACATCGTCGCCGATCAACTGTGGGGTGACGGTCGTTGTACTGGGGTACCAGACGACCATCTCAAGCGGGCGGTCATTGTGCGCGTCCAGCAGCGTGGAGGACTGGAAGCCGATAGGGTTATCGTCAGCGAGTGCGCTCGTGGTCAGGCAGATCAGAAGCAAGGTGCTGAAAGCTGTTTTCAATGTCGTTATCTTCCTTAATTAGATCAACTCATCAAGACCTGACATCCGCCGTCAGGCGCATCCCCATCTCGAACGCACGGGTCTCGAACCCCAACTCTGTGTACATACTCATGGCACGTGCATTGAACGCCCACACGGACAGCCTTATGTCCTGAGCGTTGTGCTCGATTGCCCAGTCTTGAACGAGTTGTACCAGGGCTCGACCAATGCCTCTTCCCCAGAATCGCTCTGCTACGCACACCGATCCGATACGAACAATCGTCAGCGGCTGCATCAGCGGCCCAGAGCTTGTCGACAGGCTAGCAGAAATGAAAGCTACCGCCTGGTGAGCGACATTTGCAATGAATACAACCTGACCCGGCCTCTCGAAAAAACTCATCCAGTGAGGCAGGTCACGCGAAAAATCCTGGGTGGCATCTGCATAAATATCAGGACGGGCAGCATGGTGTATCGCGTTAAGCAATTGGCCCAGCTCACATATGCTGAGTGCATCCTCTACGGTTGCCGCTCGGTACGTAATGACTTCATCCCTCATGCACAAATCTCCTTGAATGCGTCGGTGCTCCGCTGGGCTCCCTGTCGTTGTCTCACTGCGGGGGAGGATTTCTCAATGGCAACTTCTGGACGGCAATCTCCCCTCGCATGCGGACGATATCGGCCAAGAGCCCCTGTCAATGAAGCAGTAACCTGCGACCGAGATCAATCACAAATCAATACGACTGCGACAACTCAAAACCTGCTCAAAGAGCACCAAAGCGAACGAGCGCAGCATCGATGAATCGTCGGAGTTTGGCTGTTCTCTGACGATGGGTCGTGTAGAGCAAATGTATTTGTCGGCTCGGTGCCTGGTAATCAGCTAACACCCGAACTAACTCGCCGCTGCGCAATGCAGGTTCAAGAAAATCTTCGGGGCCAAGGACAATCCCGAACCCGTCCAGTGCTGCCGACAGCAGTGCTTTGCTCTCGTTAACCTGCAATCGACTGACGACTTGTACCCGTTCAACTGCGCAGCCTTTGCAGAATACCCATTCGCGGTCGGCCGGCCGGGACCAATAGGCATACCCCAGACACTCATGGTTCTTCAGATCATCCGGAATTTTCGGCACTCCGCGGTCGGCCAGATAGCTCGGAGCCGCACAGGCTACCAATCGATAAGGCGCCAAGGGCCTGGCGGTCAAACTGGAGGTGGCCAATGGGCCAATCCTGAAAGCCACTTCATAACCCTCCTCTACCAGATCGACAAAGCGATCGGTCAAGTGCAGATCGATTTCGACCTCCGGGTGTTGACGCAAAAACTCCGTCACAAAGGGCATGAGGCTATAGGAGCCAAACGTTACGGGAGCGCTGATTTTCAGTTTGCCGCGTGGGGTGTCGCTCATGATCTGCGCAAGGGACTCGGCAGCCTGAGCCTCGCTCAAAATGTGCTTACAGCGTTCGTAGTAAGCACTGCCCAACTCAGTCAGGCTCTGGCGTCGGGTGGTACGGTTCAATAGCCGCGCGCCTAGCCGCTGCTCAAGTGCGGCAACATGCTTGGCCACCATCTGCGGCGACAGGCCCAACCGCTCGGCGGCACGGGCATAGGAGCCGGACTCCGCCGCCATCACAAACGCCCCCATGCTCGTCAGGCGATCCATCATTCAACACTCCTGGTAACGAGACTAAGTAACCGATGATCATTTATCTCTCTTCGGCTGGCAATCATGATGGTTTCTTCTTATCAATCAGTGGAGCAATGACATGCGTATCGGCATTATTGGGGCTGGCTTCATTGGGCGTGCAGTGGCGCAATTGGTCATCGCGGCGGGACACGAAGCGTTGCTCAGCAATTCACGTGGGCCACAGACCATGAGCAGCGTGCTCAGTGGCATTCCTGGCTGCCAGGTCGGCACGGTCGAGGACGCAGCACACTTTGGCGAAGTTGTACTCGTGGCCATTCCGCTTGAGCACTATCGAAGCGTGCCGGCCCAGTGGCTAGAGGGCAAAACTGTGCTGGATGCTAACAACTACTACCCCGAACGCGACGGCCACATTGCCGCTCTCGACCGATTTGAAACCACCACCAGCCGGCTACTCGCCGAGCATCTGCCCCACTCCCGCGTGGTCAAGGTGTTCAATGCAATCCTCGCCCAGGACCTGGTGCAGGACTCGCGCCCGAAAACGGCGCTCGACCGACGCGCACTGCCGATCGCTGCGGATGATCTGGCGGCCAAAACGCTGGTAATCAAGTTGCTGGACGAGATCGGATTCGACGCGGTAGATGCAGGCAGCCTTGATGAGAGCTGGCGATTCGAACGGGCTAAACCCGCCTACTGCATACCGCTGAATAAAGAGGGGCTGACGGTTGCCTTGGCGGCGGCCCATCGACAGGTCGAATTGCCCGAGGGGTCGTGGCGCCGATGAATAGGCCCACACACCACTGAATCCAGAGAAGACCTGGAGCTGACAGAGGGCAATGTCAGCTTTGGTCGAAAGCAATGGGATGGACTCCTCCTCACTTCGGCATCTTGAGTGCCAGACTGAAAGTGCGAACCACAGTCAACAGTGAGAAGGAGTCCACACATGAAGCTTATGCGCATTGGGGTCGACCTGGCCAAGAACGTGTTTCAGATCCACGGCGTGGATTGTCATGAGCTACCCGTCTGGCGGCAGCGCCTACCGCGTGATCGCTGGCTGCAAACGGTGTTGGAGAAGATCGAACCTGGCTGTGAGATCGGGATGGAGAGTTGTGGCGGTGCACATCACTGGGCTCGGCAGCTACAAGCCCACGGATTTCGGGTGAAGCTGGTCGCGCCGCAGTTCGTCAAACCGTACGTCAAGAGCAACAAGAACGACGCGAACGATGCCGAGGCGATCTGCGAAGCGATGAGCCGTCCCAGCATGCGCTTCGTCGCCATCAAGACCATCGAACAACAGGATATCCAGGCGACGCATCGCATCCGGGCCGGCTTAATCGAACAGCGGACGGCCAAAGCCAATCAGATCCGTGGGCTGGTCGCCGAGTACGGTCTCGTTGCACCGAAGGAATTGCTGATGCTGCGTCGTGCAATACCATGCTGGCTAGGGGATGCGGATAACGGTTTGACGGCACGCTTTCGTCGTCTGCTGGATGGTTTGTGGGACGACCTTCGTGCGCTGGATGGGCGTATTTGCCAGCTCGATGGCGAGATCACTGCGATCGCGACAAACGAGCCGTCCGCCGTTCGCCTTCAACAGCTGCGTGGTGTCGGTCCAATGATCGCCACAGCGCTCGTCGTCGCTCTCGGTGATGCCCGTCAGTTTGCCAATGGCCGACAGTTTGCCGCCTCGCTGGGACTGACACCGAGGCAATACAGTTCTGGCGGTAAGGATCGACTACTCGGTATCAGCAAGCGCGGTGATACGTATCTGCGAACATTGATGGTGCATGGCGCACGCTCGGCGCTACGCACAGCCAAATCCAAAGAGGATCGGCTCAGCCAGTGGGCCGTTCGTTTAGCCGAGCGATCGCATCCCAATGTGGCCGCCATTGCGCTGGCCAACAAAACTGCACGCATGGCTTGGGCGATGCTGCGTCACGACACTGATTACCAACCGAATCAGGCAGCGGCCTGATCTATTTACCCGACGTGTTCTACGAGAGAAACAACTCTTAACCACGATTGCGAAGCAACCTGAACGATGGCAAACCGGTCGAACCGGCGTCGGCAAAACCCTCGAATGTCCAAGTGCGAAAAGCACGAAAAAGCGATCGGGAGCCGGCGCGCGAATAGCCCATCATGGCCCTGCATCGAAACGATGCCGTATTTAGAGGCCGAATATACGTGTGCAGTCGGCACGGGCGCCAAAGCAACGGGGCTTGCAATGAGGGGGAGTCCATATACGGACAGTCAGCACCGGCAGGGATAGGTCGAACGAGTACTCTCTACGAGGGCGAAATTTGTAAGCCAGCTTAGTAGCTAAAGTTTCCATGGCTCCGATGGCGTTGGCAACCGTCTTTTCTCCTCATCCCTCTGTCCTGCAGGAACTACACTGCTGTATCTCATTTCGCAATTGCCGCTGAAAGGAACCAATCATGCTCGAAAGAATTGAATGGATTCGCGGTATCGGGCTACTTCACGATGTTGACGGCAAAGCACTCAAGCTTTCCAAAATGCAGTTGATCTACGCGGACAATGGGCGTGGAAAATCCACTCTTGCTAGCGTCTTGCGATCTGTTGCCGATGGGGATCCTTCTCCGCTTGTCGACCGGAAAACAATCGACGGCTCGATTGCACCAGATGTATGTTTAGCATTCGGTAGTGGTCATAAGGTCACTTTCACTAAAGGCAAATGGTCAGAATCACGACCAGAGCTTCTTGTGTTCGACGCCGAGTTTATAGAAAAGAATGTACATTCCGGGGGCGTCGTGTCGCCTGGCCAACGGAAGAACCTCTTGCAGTTTGCGTTGGGTGCATCAGCTGTAAAAGCGAGGGCCGGCGAGGAACAAGCTACCAAAGAGTCATTGGAAGCCAACGCAGAACTCACTCGAGCGACGGCTCAGCTCGCTGGCTATCATCAGGGAATGCTCCTTCTGGCATTCCAGAAGTTGGCATCAACTACGGAGTCACTTACACAACCACAGATTGATAACCTGAGAAAACGCGTGCATGTCGCACAGAACATAGACGCAGTGCTTAAGAGGCCCCTTCCAGAAGAAATTCAAGAGCCATCGTTCGATTTGGATGCCCTGTTCAAGATCCTCAAGCATTCTCTTAACGACGTTGAAGAGAACGCAGAGCAGAAAATCTCCGCACATATTGCTCAGATGTGCAATCCCTCAATCGAACGATGGATCAGTGAAGGTCAGGGCTTCGACAACGGATCAGTCTGTCCGTACTGTAGCCAAACCACCACCGATGTAGATTTGGTACGGGCCTATCGAACTCATTTCAACAAGGAGTACGAGGAACTCAAAAGCAATGTGTCGGTTCTTGAGCGAGGAGTCCAAGCACGAACCGCCGAAACTGTGATTGATAAGTTAGCGGTGGCAGTTGCCATCGCCTGTGCTTCCATTGCTCTATGGGCGGAAGATATTCAAATCGAAAGTCCCACATTCGCGATAGAACAGGCCAAAATTGATATCGGCGTTGTGCGAGAGGCCTTGCTCAGTCTGGTTCGTGACAAATTGAACAGTCCGCTAGAGCCAATCGGTAGCAACGATGATAAAGACAATGCTCAGCAACAGTGGAATGCTATGTTGATGCATATTCGAAATACTAATGCACAGATCCAGCGCGCAAGGATACTGATCGATGAGTTCCGTGGAGGATTGACGACTGAGAATGTCGGGGCCATTAATCAAGAAATATTGAAATTACAGCTGAGCGTAACGCGTGGCAAAAAAGAAGTAACCGACCTATTAGCATTGCTCGTCGATGCGAAGAAAAAATCGCAGGAGGCTGACTCTAAGAAGAAAGCCGCACGTGCCACTCTCAATGATCAGATGGCAACAACACTAAGCACTTTCCAGAAGACAATAAACCAGATTCTAAAGAGATTTGGCGCATCTTTCAGCATCGAAAAAATGGACGCGAATTTCCGAGGTGGACTACGAAGTGAATACGGCCTGTCGCTTCGTGGAGTCTCGATTACACTCGACGGCACACCCAAATTTGCTACCGCCTTAAGTGAAGGAGATAAGCGGACATTGGCGTTTGCTTTCTTCATCGCCACGGTCAACTCAGATGCCGATTTGGCTAAAAAGGTGGTGGTGATTGATGATCCAATGTGCAGCCTAGATGTCAATCGTAAGTCCCAAACGAAAGAGATACTTCGCATCATCAGCACTCGTGCAGAACAGCTTATCGTGCTGGCGCATGACCTTTTCTTCGTTCGGGATCTGAAAGAGGCACTCAGCCAAAAGGGCATGCCTGCCTTAGAGGTACTGCAACTGCAACACTCAATCGACGGCTATAGCCAGCTGGCGAAATTCAATGTGGAGCAGGAATGTGAGTCATCCTTCTTTAGGCATCATCGTTTGCTAATGGAGTTCTGTGCAGGTACAGCCCACGATAGCAGGATGGTGGCCAAAGCGATCCGTCCTTTTCTCGAAGGATACCTACACAGACGATTCCCTGGCTTGGTGCCTAGGGATCTGATGTTTGGCGGGATACTTGCGCATATCGGGACTGTTCTCCCTACTGACCCCTTAAACTATGCCTCACCCCTCGTCGAGGAGTTGAAGGACATCAACGGCTACGCTGGCCAATTTCATCACGATACCAACCCTGGAGTTTGCGAAACTCTACCGGTCATAACATCCGAACTTCTTGCTTATAGTCAAAGAGCGCTGACTCTAGTTTATCGGGGATCTGTGTAATGTACCTTTGGCGTAGGTCTTGATCAGGCGAGCGAATGACTCCAGCCGGCCGAAAGCGGTCTATCTGGAGCAACTGCTAACGGTCAGAAGCAGCCGGCTGATAGACTAGTAGCAAATAGGTGGAGTTCTGCTACCCTGAACCTTTACCGAAGTTGAGCTTGATATTTATGTCACGCATCCCTCGATAGATGGAGCGAAAACTTACAGAGCCGCAAGCAACATAAAGCGACGCGCTATCGAAACATGTCCATCTAAAAATGGTTCAACTTTTGGAGATATAATGCCACTAAATCATTCATCACAATACGCCGAGCTCACTAATGAACACTTTCAGGCTATTGGTAGGCTGACAGTTGAATGGTCAAATATTGAGTTTCTACTAGGTGTATTGTTATCTCGGCTATTGGTAACGCCGGGATTTTTGGCTCGCACTTACACGGATCGAATGTCCGGAGCAACGCGCCAAGATGCTATAAATGAAGCCTGCAAAATACACAGCTACCGATATGGCTACAAGCTGATAAGCGAGGAGCAGATCAAAAAAATCTTAGACGTGAATAATAAAATCACTCCACTTAGAGCAACCAGGAACAAATTTGCACATTTTTGCTGGTCACGAAGCAGTGATGAAGAGATCTTCGGCACAAACTTTTCTGGTGGTGTTCCTGTAGGGAATAAGTACAAGAAAAGCTTTGTTTCCTTCACCGTGGCAGAACTTGATGAGCTTCACAAGAAAGCATATGCAATTGTTGATGTGTTGTCAGACCTAACTCAGAATCTTCCAGAGATGGAAGAGGAAGGTCTAGGTAGCAAGGTTAGGTTCCTCCGAGAGTGAGCGCATGCTCAACTATCGATCCAGGTCAAGACTAAAACTTTGAATTTCCTCTGTTTTTATAGACGCTAATGAACGGCAGCTTTTGGCCGATTTCTGCCTGTCGCGTGAGGTAGAAAACGACCCATAGCTGCCTAATGCCAGTCAGTTAAGGTGCGCAACCTGTGGGAGCGGGCTTGCTCGCGAAGGCGGTGCCACAGTCAACATTGATGTTGAATGTAATGGCCTCTTCGCGAGCAAGCCCGCTCCCACAAGGATTGCGCTATTCAAATCCTTAACTGACCGGCATTACCCATAGCTGCCAGTCATTTGTGTCTAAAAAATCAGGCACGATTCACTGTGACGAGTGCGGTTGAATCACCTTTAGATCTTCGCCGCATTGTTGATAGCTGCCTCATATGCATGCTTCTCAAATGTGAAGGGGCCAACGCCTTCAATGATCCGAGGCTCTTCATAACCGTTCTCATAAGCAAAGGATTCCCACGTAAAGCCATCATCGTTTTCGCGAACACGTACTGAATAGGAGCCACACCCAATGTCACCGCACTCGGGGCAGATGTAGAGGAGGACACGTTCAGTTTCTGTTTCAGCGTCTTTGCGTAAAAGCAGGCGAGAATTAGAAAGCTTGTTTGGCTTCGGAAAGCCTTTGACGAAACACCCCATGTAGTCTGAATGATCACCAGCAGCCGCGATGAGAGTGATTAGCAACGAATGTTCGTTAATCAGAAAGTCGATGGAGCATCGTTCGGCCACGGTGCAGCCATTTGAGCCGCTTCCCGGACGAGACAATTGCTGAAATGTGAGGGAACTGGTGTCCATTCTCGCGACCTTTTTATGCACTGAATGTGCGTGAGCTTACATGCAACGTCGACGAAAGGAACAAGGCATGGTTCATTTTTCGCTTGACCGCTCCTGGCCGTTTTCAGCCTGTCACCAAGGGCTGCAACCGACCCTGAACAGACACTCGACAGCGTCAGCTCAGGGTCGAAAGCTGTTTGCTCCGCTATTGCAGCGGAACATACACATCTGTTTGCCATTGATCCTGTGGTGTCTCGGGATGGGCGCTCAGGTAATTGAAGAATAGCGGCTGGTCACGAAGTTCCTCTCCACTGGCAGGAAGCCAATCGCGGTAAATCGGATAGATCGTTTCGCCGATGTGATCCGGTGACCCCACGTGTCGCGCCACGACGTAGCGACCGGCAGGAATGACGATCTCGTTCACGCCAAACTCATTCGGCGCCACGGCCTCGTGAATCTCGCCGCAGATTGCGAAGCGGAATGCTTGTGGAGGTGTCGTATCGGGGTTGCTATAGGGAATGCCAAAGGTGCGACTCGATGCCACCGGCGACTGTCCGCTCTGCATACGCCACTCGATGAACCTGCGCACGCTCTCATTGACGAGCCCGGCTGGCCCGCAGTGCTCAAGCGCTGCTACCTTGACTTCAGGGAAATCTATGATTCGTACTTGCATGATGATAGTCCTGGAAAAGTGAGGGATTGCGAATACCGCATTCCAGACCTGCCAGTTCGGTTCCTTCCTGAACGCACTCGGCGTCATACCGAACGCCCGCCTGAACGCCCTGCAAAATGCCTCGGGGCTTTCAAAGCCGGCACCGAGCGCGGCGTCCAGTACCGAGTGATCAGTGAGGGCGGCCAGGCTATGTGCCGCGCGTCGTAGTCGCATCAGTTGCACATAACGTGAGACAGGCACCCCTACGAACGCGGTGAATTGCCGATGGAAGTGAAACGCCGAAAAATTCGCCACATGGCTCAACGTCTTCACCGACAGGTCACCTTCAAGATTGGCATCAATGTAGGCGAGTACGGTGTTGAAGCGTTTTGTGTAAGCGAAATGGGTCGGCATGTCAGACACTGGGGAAAGCTCCTGGATGTACGGTCGGCAATAGAGTCGACTATAGCGGCGTGAACGCGCCTAGCCGCGTTTGCTCAAGGCACGTTTGGGGTTGGCCAATACGATCTCTTCCAAGGCGATGTAAAGGTCAGGGGCATTTCAGGTGCCCACTTCTGGCCGATTGCTGCCTACACGGATGACCGTATATGGACTCCCCCTCATTGCAAGCCCCGTTGCTTTGGCGCCCGTGCCGACTGCACACGTATATTCGGCCTCTAAATACGGCATCGTTTCGATGCAGGGCCATGATGGGCTATTCGCGCGCCGGCTCCCGATCGCTTTTTCGTGCTTTTCGCACTTGGACATTCGAGGGTTTTGCCGACGCCGGTTCGACCGGTTTGCCATCGTTCAGGTTGCTTCGCAATCGTGGTTAAGAGTTGTTTCTCTCGTAGAACACGTCGGGTAAATAGATCAGGCCGCTGCCTGATTCGGTTGGTAATCAGTGTCGTGACGCAGCATCGCCCAAGCCATGCGTGCAGTTTTGTTGGCCAGCGCAATGGCGGCCACATTGGGATGCGATCGCTCGGCTAAACGAACGGCCCACTGGCTGAGCCGATCCTCTTTGGATTTGGCTGTGCGTAGCGCCGAGCGTGCGCCATGCACCATCAATGTTCGCAGATACGTATCACCGCGCTTGCTGATACCGAGTAGTCGATCCTTACCGCCAGAACTGTATTGCCTCGGTGTCAGTCCCAGCGAGGCGGCAAACTGTCGGCCATTGGCAAACTGACGGGCATCACCGAGAGCGACGACGAGCGCTGTGGCGATCATTGGACCGACACCACGCAGCTGTTGAAGGCGAACGGCGGACGGCTCGTTTGTCGCGATCGCAGTGATCTCGCCATCGAGCTGGCAAATACGCCCATCCAGCGCACGAAGGTCGTCCCACAAACCATCCAGCAGACGACGAAAGCGTGCCGTCAAACCGTTATCCGCATCCCCTAGCCAGCATGGTATTGCACGACGCAGCATCAGCAATTCCTTCGGTGCAACGAGACCGTACTCGGCGACCAGCCCACGGATCTGATTGGCTTTGGCCGTCCGCTGTTCGATTAAGCCGGCCCGGATGCGATGCGTCGCCTGGATATCCTGTTGTTCGATGGTCTTGATGGCGACGAAGCGCATGCTGGGACGGCTCATCGCTTCGCAGATCGCCTCGGCATCGTTCGCGTCGTTCTTGTTGCTCTTGACGTACGGTTTGACGAACTGCGGCGCGACCAGCTTCACCCGAAATCCGTGGGCTTGTAGCTGCCGAGCCCAGTGATGTGCACCGCCACAACTCTCCATCCCGATCTCACAGCCAGGTTCGATCTTCTCCAACACCGTTTGCAGCCAGCGATCACGCGGTAGGCGCTGCCGCCAGACGGGTAGCTCATGACAATCCACGCCGTGGATCTGAAACACGTTCTTGGCCAGGTCGACCCCAATGCGCATAAGCTTCATGTGTGGACTCCTTCTCACTGTTGACTGTGGTTCGCACTTTCAGTCTGGCACTCAAGATGCCGAAGTGAGGAGGAGTCCATCCCATTGCTTTGAGCCTCACTCTGTCGTCTGCATAGAGTCCGCGTAGCCTTCGATGTAGTGATCAAGATTCTCTTCAAGCATCGAACGGTACTGGTCGACAAAATATTCTATGGTCCCCTGCCTTGCTGCCGACATCTCTTCAGCCGAACCGAAACCGCATGCACTGACCCACGCCTTGAATCGTGAAATTGCATACAAGCCAGACGCGCTGACCTTGGTACTGCTCACCCCTGCCATTTATTCGTTTACAACGTGAATGACCGCATCTGCGCGCTCTTAACAGGACCTGAGAGCACGGGTTGACCCGCATTATGCGATCCGGATTATTCACATCTACCACTTGTCTTTTGCCTGTCAGGAAACCCGGATTTTTTTTGACAGCCCTTTTTCCAGATCTATAGTCCATCTGCGGCCTATCGGAAGGAACCTGATTAGTCGACGAGTCTTAAAGGAAGTTGCATCAGTACGTCGCAGACATATGGGTTCCAGTTTTTGTTGTAAGTACCGACAGGCACTAGCACTGAGCCGTTGAGAAACTGGGTCACGCCAGGTAATTACCATAAAAAGGGGCTTCATCATGTCTCACTTCAAGGAAGTACTGATTACCATTGATGCCGACACCATCCTCAGGCACTTCAATTATGAAATCAGCCAGGATCACAACTACCCAACCCGAATTGCGCCACGCTTTGCCGAAGATGTCATACATATGATTTCGAACAGCCGGGACACCAGCAATCAGGGAAGCGCAAATATAACCTCAACACTTGAACTTGGCGACGTCATTCGCTGGCGCGCAACGACACTTTCAAAAGACTTTGAGAACTCAGTAATTCTGTACAACTACTCACAACTGTACAGTGATGGCGGGGAAATCAGCCCCGTCAGAATCATATCGATTCAAGGCGCCCCAATGCCTGTCATCAACAAACAAACGCCATGGGCCACGCCTATCAAACAGGAGGTCAACACTTACTTATGGGCAGCCACCGCCGAGAACCGGGGGCATATCACTTACACATGGTCCTTTATGATCGTAGACAAACACAACAACGTGGTTGGCTACTGCTCTTGGGATCCGTACATGAACATTGTGTAACCCATAACTGACCTGCACTATTAAAGCCCCTTGGTAAACAACGGGCTTTAATGCATACCCACATCAGCGCTGGCGTATTATTACCGCTCAAAACTCAAGCGCACAGACTTGACATCTCACAGTCGCCTCACCTGGAGCGTCTCCATGCGAACACTAAAGGTCTATTTAGCAACCCTCACCTCAGCCCTATGCCTCGCAGCGTTCTCAACAACGTCGCTGGCAGACGTGTATGTCTGCGGCGACAAGCTTGTTAAAGATTGCAACATCAAAAACGCTGTCGCTATCAGTTCAGAACAGTACGACTTGGAGTCCCAGAACTCACACAAAGTTACAGTCAGGCAAGCTTTGGAGCATTCGTTGCAAGACTCCGTGACAAACGGCTACACCAACACAGCCAACACTGATCTCTACATAAAGAAAGACTTTTGGCATGAAGGAGGCTCCACGGCATTTCCTCACGACCTACACATTACAACCTATGTATATAAGGGAAAGGCAAAACAAAAAACCTGCCATACCTTTTCGAACAAGGCCCCCAAAAGCCCAACAAAATACTTCGCGACCTGCGATTAGCAAAGATGAGTCAGGACAAGCCCTTGGCGCAATAGGCTGGACCTTCCTGGCTATCAACGCCCGCCTTAGAGCGGGCGTCTCAAGCGTAAAGCATTACCCATTACAGCCCGAGCATAAAGCACTGCAAGAACGAGGACCCAGCGGAGACTTGCAAGACGCGTCCCGACTTTTGCATACGCATCAGTCTCCAAGTCTTGGGTGATCACGCACCTTTTGATTAGCTTAACCCGCTGAGCGCGTTCTCTGCGTCAACTGCCATCGGTGTAAATTGTTGCGCACGCAACTCGGTAAGGGCATACAGCAATCGCCCCATACGACCATTACCGTCGATAAACCCATGGAAGCCCACCACAGCAGCGAACAACTGTTTGCCAACTTGCTCATGGTCCTTGTCCAGGGTCTTGAGGTGCTGCTCCAGCATCGCAGCCCCCGTAATACTGGAGAGCAAGCGGCCACCACTGGTAGCCGGGCCACGATAGGATCTGTCGATATCAGGCACCAACCGTTGATGCAGTTCTTTAAGAACGGTCGCGTCTGTCAGGTCTTTGCCATTGGACGTGTACTCACGCAGCAACGCCGTAAAGTTTTCCCATTCATTGCCCCCCGAGGTCGACGCTTTAAGGATCCAGGCAGCCGCGCGATCCACATCCTCGGTGTGACCTTTCGGGTTATAGAACGATTCACTCAGGGCATTGTTGTAGGGTGCCTGACCAAGATCCTGCTGCAACACTGATTGCTGGTGTTGTTGTGCCAAACCGATGTTTTTCAACTCAACCATGAGTATCGGTTCCAGGCGGTCCACTACCGAGGTGGACGAACCTGAAGTACGCAAACTTTCCAGGCTGGCAAACTGCAATTGCTTGTCCACCAGCGCTCGAGTGACCGAAGGCCCCACTTGCGCCTGCAAGGCTTGGCCAGATGCAGTATTAACCAGCGCTTCCGCCAGCGCGCGCTCAAAGAGTTGTTTGACTTCGCCATTGGAAACCCCATTCAACGACTTGTCATCTGTTCGACCCAGGCGATCCAGCACCTGTTCAGGGGTCTGCAAACCGGCATCTTTGAACACCATCCGTGCATGCTCAACCGATGAGGTGGATTGCAGACGCTGTTGCAACGCGCCCGCATGTGAATTGAACAAAGACTGGGTCAACCCTTGGGCCACGGAAGCGCTGGAACCGGTCGCGAACAGCTTGCCAACGCCTTCAATAAAACGCGCCACTGCGCTGTCTTTAGGCTGAGTACGCAGCACTTGTTGCAAATCGGCTTGAATATGGTATTCACGACCACCGACTTTCAACACGCCTTGTTGCTGGATAGCGTCTTTGACGGACTCAGGCGCTCTTTGCAACGCGGCAATATTGTTAAACGTGATCATACTTAACCCCTTGAACACTGGATGTTGAATCAACAGGCATCGCCAGTTGCTGCGAAAAAGTGTCGGCCCATTCAATAAAAGAACCCAGGCTTGCTTCTAACTCGTGAACATTGAGCCCCTCCAGGCTCAATGCCTGAAACCCGATAAGCCCCAAGTCAGGGTCCCATCCGACTCCTGGAGCTGCTCCCATCAGCGGATTGAGTGCCGTCGACAACAACACAGTTACTGTTTTCCAGAAAGGATTGACGGGTAATTCATAGCCGAGCGGTCCAAACAGTATCAATTGGTTAAACGCACACGCATGGCGCAGCGACAACACCTGCCGATGATTCACCACCAACGTGCACAAACGCTCATCATTGAATTCAAGCCCGGCGATACCCAATACAGTCCCCAACTCCTGGAGCAAGGCATCTACGTAACTGGTACTCATGACCACACACTTCCCCGTTCACTTGTCAGTATTTGAGAAGGTTCATCGTATCATTGCCCCTACCCCTGACTTTTTAGTAAAACGCTCCTGATTTTTTAGATATCGCTATAAATCACTCAAGAAGTTACTCAAACAGCCCTGCCGTTCTCGTTGCTCGGCAACCTGCCCACATACCACCCAGCCCTGCCAATCGTTACGGAGGTTGAAGTCGATGTTTCCGTTCTCTTGCTGTGTACTCCGCGTGTATCGGTAACGGTCTTCACTCATTTTCAGTCATAAAAAATCCCGCTCACGGCAGGATTATATGATCAGTCGTCATTTGGTGCCGCTGGCTGGTCCGCCAACGTCAGGAAAGCAGCGCCGATCGGCATTGGATGCAGCCAGAACCGAGTGGCGCAATGGGCCAACCGTTGAAGAAAATGCCGTGAGGGTCAAGCTGGCGACGTGCCGTATAAAGTTTCTCAGGGTTCTGATCCGGACAACGTGACATCACACCTACATGCGGTGTGATGTATTGCCAGTTCTTGGTCCAATGCGGCCGTCCGTACCGGGTGCCGATCCAGCCCGCCATAACCGCGTTGATCATGGCGAGATGGGAACTGAAGGAATGCCCGCCCTGATGATACGCATAGCGGTACCCGCGGAGCGCTTCACCAGGCTCTGTACGAAAAGTCGCCGAGTGGCGATCAGGCAAGGCAAAACAGGTGAATCTGCCACTCAATGAAAGACCCATGATGACCTGATCCATGGAGCTTTCTGCGCCTTCCTCATGCCAAAACGGCAGCTACATCTATCCGCGATATAGAAGTGCAAGTCAGCTGAATGTCAAAGGCATCACGCAGAGGGATATGTCACTGACATGAGAAACGCCGGGCCGGATCGGAATTGGCGCTACCCATAAAGACGATCATCCTGGACTCGCGCAATACCTGCCGACTGAGTTGTACCTGAATGACCATAAGAAAAATGGCAGGGGCGGCTGGATTCGAACCAACGCATGGCAGGATCAAAACCTGCTGCCTTACCGCTTGGCGACGCCCCTGTATCTGTTGCTACGAGTGCCTGGCACTCTCATTCTGACTTTTTAGCTTGCGAGCAACACGAGGTGCTGCTTCATTCCGCTACAAGCCCTGTAAGGCCGTCTGCAAGAATGCGCGCAAATTTATCAACTTTCGCTGCGTTTGGGAAGCCCCCAAAGAAACAAATTGTTTTCAAAACAGCCACTTACTATTGATAGAGGATAGGCACAATCGGTTTCATACCGTTTCCTCCCGAGACGTCATGCACCAAGCGTCCATTCGCGCTCCCACAAGCTGCCAGTAGGTTTTCTTGATAAAGATCGTCAAAAACCTTCGACCTCTCGGCCGAAATACACTGCTGGCAGGGAACTGCTGCCCAGTACCACGTATCAAAAAATACATGAAAGGCCTTTTTGTCTTCATGCTTCAGGAGGACAACGCCATGTCCCGCCTACTCTTCATCCCTTTGCTAATACTTTGCCTGCCCTTTGGTTCGACGATGGCCCACGGCTCCCACATTGATGCACGTGATGTTGCTACATCTGCAGGGATTTCTGTGTCGCTATACTCAACCTTCAAAGACGACAAGATCGTAACTCCTGCCCGCGAGGATCTCTCCAGCTTCATCGCAAGTGGGGGAGCAATACGCGACGTATATCTGGAGTCTGTATTGACGCAAGCCAGGCACGATCATCCAGGTCTAAACGCAAGTGACGAAGATCTGGCCAAAGCGCTCCTCATCCAAGATCAATAAATAGAAGCCTACGCATACCCGCAGCAAGGCTTCACTTGCCATGCTTGCCATATTTAGAGGCCAGGCGCTGGACTGAGCGTCCTTGCACCCGCCTAGCCTCCTCCCCAGGCCATCCGACTTGTGGTACTTGAACGGTGAATGTCACATTCCTACGATGATTTTACGCAGTTGCTTAAATGCCCCTGCAACTGCGTAAGTGGCGAGTGAACTGAACGCCTACCAAGCTCGCCATTTGCTCCATGCGCATCTTGATGCCTCATGGGCTCTACTTCCTCCCCATCAAAGAGCTTTGAGGCTCTTTTTTGTCCCGCACGCCCCCCCCCCAGAAAGGAAAAGGCCCAGCGAACTGGCTGGGTTTAAGAGGTGATGCACTCAGGACTTGCTCGGCTGGCTAGTTCGGTTGATAGACCAAAATCGCTTGTGCCAGCTGCATATCATTAACCGTGTCGACATCGCCAGACGGACGCAGAACATCAAGCGCAGCCTCCAAATGCACGCCACGAATGTTGCCATTGCTCGCGACAAAGGCAGCGGCATCATTACGAGCGCAAACAATTTTCTGGTTATGGCCATTGATACTCTCACGAGTATTCCCACTGCTTTCATCGGTGAAGGTAATGGGATAGAACGTTACGGCTAGCGTCGTTGACACAATGCCCCCAAAGGTCGATACCTGCACACCACCATCTCCGGCGCTGACAGGCAAGCTGAAGGACAAACCGAACAGCATCAAAGTAATGGCCTTATGCACAAACGAACTCCAAAGGTATACGTAAAAGTTCTTCCGAAATCAGTTGCCTATTTCACTTAAAAACCAGACATCTACATGCACTCGTTTGCCTGGGGAATGAGAGCGCAAACGAAAAGCCCAGCGGGTGGATCTTCAACTGAAAATTCAACCACTCTTTACTGCTTAGTGCTTTCAAGCCCCTTAGACCGATGAGATTGATATCGACTCCACGTCATATTTTCTCAACGCACCCATGGGGCCGGTCGGTACGCAGACAGAGGCTACATCCTCGGCAGGCTTACATCAATGCGAGGCGGCGATTCAACTGCCATCATTGCGAAACTCAGTGCAACAGCGATGCAGGCCGGGGTGATAAAGGAACCGGTGAAGACATTCCGCCTGCGCGATGCGCTGGCACCTTAGAATTATGCCTCCTGGTGACGTATGATGAGGGCCAAACCTCTGGGTTCTCAAACTGGCAAGCTGCTGGCTTGAGTGTGGTATGAGACATAACGGATATCGAATTAGAAATGATCAGGGCATTTGAAACACACGACATAGAAGCCGTGCTGGACATCTGGCTAAAAGCATCGCTGGTAGCCCATGACTTTATTGATGCCTCTTTCTGGCATTCACAAGTCGAGAATATGCGAAGCCTATACATCCCAGCTTCGGAGACCTACGTTATTGAGCAGGAATCAAGAGTGGTGGGTTTCTGCTCACTGTACGAAAATCAACTTGCCGCTCTGTTTATTGCCCCTGAGTTTCAAGCTAAGGGTTTTGGCAAACAACTGCTCGCTCATGCCAAAGCCCTGCGAACTGAATTGACGCTCGGTGTTTACAAAAGCAACATCGCCAGCTGTGCATTTTATTTATCACAAGGATTTACTGTGACGCATGAGCAGACCGATGAACAAACCGGGCACCAGGAGTACCTCATGCGCACCATCGAATCTTGAATGCCTGAAACCTCTTGCGGAGCACTGCGGTTCCAGCCATCGGTTTCCTGCTTGCCGGAAACAGAAGCCCAGCGGGTGGACCTTGCTTTGGCCTACTGTACTGGAGCGCTCAGTGTCCGCCCCCTTTCGAGTCGAGGATTGTTTTTGAACTGTATTGGGTTATTCAATACTGGTGACGAACGAAAGCCATATCCGGAACCGAGTGGATCACCGCCTGACCTACCCTCACCTCAAGTAAGACCCAGGCGATATGCCAGATCACAAGGCGTAGCAGTCAGTCACCGCGGAGTCGATTGATAGCGTCCGTACCCAGTATTCCGCTCCTACCTACGCCCAACTTGGATATCAACTCAGGCTCCGCATCAGGAACAAAATAAACCCAATGCCCAGAACCATCAGGCTTGCGCTCTACGGCTGAAATGTTGGCGACAACTTGGCTTTCGGTCAGATCCAGAGCATCTGCAAGTTCTCGCTGTGAAGGCTTCTGATCCTTGTTCATAACAGAACTCCTGTTCACAACAACTGAACGGGTAAGTTTAGCTCGACACAAAAAAACTCACGTACCACCTGTCGCATCCGGTCACGGAGGGCGATACAAGCGAGCCAGCACCGACAATCATCACAAAGGACCGCCTGGCACTGGTTGCCGTAACGATCAAAGGCACTCCATACGTGATCGTCGGCATCTGCCCTGCGGATACTGCAACCGACCGAACTGTACGAAGCCCAAGGCTTACCCACCGACTACATCATCAGCCACGACGCCGATGGTAGTCGTAGAATGGATACGGCCGCTCATCAACGAAATAGATGAGCGGCCGCAAAAATCAAATCAACCAAACCATATCGACACAATTGTATCGTCATTACTTAGTTCAATATTGCAACGCTCTGGCCTCCAGTCCTTTGTGAGCCCATCACCTGTTCTATAAACTCGAAGAGGGTGACCCACTAACTGAGCAACTGTGTGTGGTTGCGCCGAGGTAAGTGAGCCAATTAACTGACCTATGTTCAGTTCCTCCGACGACCGTGAGCTTACGAAGTTATCTTCTAGCAAATAAAACCCTTTTTGCCCACGATAACCATGCTGTAGTAAATACCAGCCCTCAGCGGTAATTTCAAAAGCGTTGTAACCTCCGGTAGGAAGGTTGCATAAGGCCGGAAACACCCGAGACCCAACTTTTTCCCCCATGATTTTGCTGGACCCTATCAAGCTACCTAACTCGGCTCGAGCTTCGCCAAGTGGGATTCTCCGTATTTCATTATTGCATTGAACTGTGCCGTCAAGTTTATAAACCCATACGCTGGACATAGCCTTCTCCTTCCCTAAGTTTGCTCCACTCATGAGAGCACTTACCAAGTGGCACACTACTTAGGCAGCTAATAAAAACGCAAAACGCCAGCGTGCTATTCGGCTGGTTCAGCATAGTTGAAGAAATGCCGGGCACGCTGAACCCAAGGAATATGAAAACATTGAAAACAGCTCTCGGCGCCCTGCTTCTGACCTGCCTGACCAGCAGCGTACTCGCTGACGATAACCCTGTCGGCTTCCAGTCCTCTACGCTGCCAGAGCAATCACACCACTCACGCCCGGCCAAAATCACCCTTGATCTGCTTGGCGCATATACCCATCTGCTTTGTTACCCAATCCCTGAAAGTGGCGCACTTGGCACTTTCCTCAAAAGGCCTGGGTGACAGCAGGCAATAAGCCGATCCGTCCTGGATAAAACCAAACGGGGCGATCAATTGTCCGGATCTGAGTTCATCCTGAACCATGAGAAAGGACACCACACTGATCCCCAACCCCGCGGTTGCAGCCTGGATACACAGATAGAAATGCTCATAGTCGACCCTGCCGGTATCAGGCATAACCATTTTCGAAAGGCGCAGCCAGTTGTCCCAGGCCAAAGGGCGTGTCTGGCTACGCAACAAGCACATGCTTTGCGATTCCCCTTTGCCCGGATTATTGGACGAGGTGCACACAGGCCCAATCCATTCCTCGCAAATTGTCACGCTATGGATTGATTGATCCAAGCGAAAATCATCACGTCGGATGGCCAGATCTACACCTGAACGTGCGAAGTCGATAGGACCACCGGCCGCCAGCAGTTGGACTTGAAGGTTCGGATGAGCGGCATGAAAGTCAGGCAGTCGCGGGATCAACCATTTCATTGCAATAGTGGGCTCGCACGACAGTACGAGTACGTCCTCGCGAGCTTCTCCCTGCAACCGGTAAACGGCGCTCTCCAGTTTTTCGAACATTGGCCCGGTAACGTTGTACAGAAGGCGGCCGGCATGGTTGAGAAAGATCGCACGGTTGCGCCGATCAAAAAGCTCGACCCCTATGGCTTCCTCCAACAATCGAACCTGACGGCTGACTGCGCCATGGGTCACGTGCAACTGCTGAGCGGCTTTCACAAAGCTTTGAGTCTGGGCCGCAACGTTGAAAAAACGAAACGCAGCCAAAGGAGGTAAATTCATATTAGCGATGATTACTCACAGATTTCGACAACTATAAATCGTTTTTTTTATCAGTGACAACTCTCCATCATGACCGCCATTCGCCCTACCCGAATGCAGAATCACCAATGATTACTGGCCTCCATGAATACCATGCGAAGCCAAATACCGGAGGGTGTTGTGAGTACCACGATCACGTGGAGCTGACACCCACTCTCAATCTGTGCAAAAACGTAGCGCAAATGCAATTGCTGCCGTTCGCGGCGCGCGCAACCATTGCGCTGGAGAGTCTTAATGAACGAATTGCTTCTAGTTGCTGCCATTTCCATTCTGGCAGTTATCAGCCCCGGCCCTGACTTTGCCATGGTCACCCGCATCAGTTATGCATATGGGCGACGCAGCGGTCTGATGGCCGCCCTGGGGATCGCCTGTGGCGTCCAGGTTCACGTTTTCTACACGGTGTTCGGCGCTGCAGTGATCATCACGCAATCACCCTTGCTGCTCATGGCAATGAAGCTGCTGGGCGCCGGATACCTCATTTATCTAGGTATCAAGTCCCTGACCAATACTTCTGCGATGACGTTTGGTGGCTCTAGCGCTTCACCTCCTTCATCCTGGGAAGTATTTCGTACTGGCTTTTTCACTAACGCACTCAATCCTAAAACCATGCTGTTCGTGGTAGCGACCTATAGCCAAGTGGTGCAAACAAGCAGCTCGCCAACCACCAACTTTGCGTACGGCCTGTTTATGTCGTTCACCCATTGGGCGTGGTTCAGTTTCGTGGCACTGTTTTTCTCCGCTGAAGCGTTGCGCCGACGAATGCTGGAAAAGCAGCAAATTATCGACAGGCTCATTGGCACTGCACTGATCGGCTTGGCGGCATTCCTGGTCATTCCAGAAGTTGGAGGTTAGGGTCAGGGAGTGTTATGAGGTCAGCGCAAAGGGCTAGGATCGGCTGCGTGGCATCAGCAAACGTGGGTATGCTTATCTGCGAACACTGATGATCCACGGAGCGGGGTCGGCACTGCGCACAGCCAGGTCCAAAGTCGATCGGCTCAGCCTGTGGGTCGTCCGGTTATACGGACATTCAATGGGGGGCAAGCAGGGGCGATTCACCGCTATTTCCAGCGCTATGCACTAGGGTCTGCCTGCGTGTCGATCATGCTGCGTTAAAAACAGGCTCGGAATGCTCATTTACAACCCGTAAACTCCGCTTCCTCGCCTCTTTTTGCCTTGCCTGATCGCCACTCGGCGACTTTTCGTACAGACCCTAAGAGCGCGTCGCAGGGATCTGTTCCAATAGTTTAAGCTGATACCATTCAAGAACTCACAAGCCGAGAGACAATTATGAATCGTCGTAAAAAAATTCAGCAGTTATTAAAGGCTCACGCCAAAAAGGCTAGTGCCAAATTGGCACCGCCAAGCAAGTCTAAATACATAAGTAAAGCTGATCGATTGAAGCTAGCTGCTGCTGAATCCAGTCACGACTCAATCATTTCCTCTGAGAGCTGATCTATGTAGTTTAAGCACCACCGGAATTTAGAAATCTGGCTGGGCTATTCATTCCGATATGACGCCCACAGGGCTGATGGCACCGGAGTGAATCCCTGCCTGCGATCCACAGTGCTGCGGCAAGCTCAAATAGCGCTAGCACCTGGCGCCCCAGAATGGTTGATCCCTCCACCGCCGCTCCGCATTATAAAAATGAACAACCTGTTGAAGATAGGCCTCACGAATAGCTAACAATTGCTGCGAGTATTTTGTCAGTGCCTGCTTACTGCCGGCTAGTGTCCCTATAACCGCCTGGGCTCCCCGCAAGCCTGTGTAAAGTGCGTTGAAAATGCCTTGTGATGACAGTGGATCGAACGCTAACGCAGCATCCCCCACAGCAAGCCACCCCTCTGCGCTCCATAAATCCAAACAGCTTCCGCTTGCATCGGTACTGAACAACGGAGCTTGTGTGGTCGGGTCGAATTTGCCGCGGATATGCTGTGTTGATGCCAACAGATCCGACCAGTCACTTTGATTTCGCATAATGCGCGAGGCATCCGCGGCCCCCACATGCAGCGCCACAACACGTCTCTCGTGAGGTAATGTCGCGGTGTACCACCATCCACGTGGGCTCGACTCAACCACCGTACGTGTTTCTTGATCTCTGTTCTGACACCAGGTGTAAAGTGCAACCAAATCGGAATCTTGCCGCCTCGACACGCCAAGACGCCGCGCCAGTATGCTCCGCCGCCCACTAGCATCAATAATCCAGCGTGGCGATACCACACCATCACTCAACGTTGCTCGCCACCCACCTGAACTTTTCTCAACTGCGTTCAGCCTGACCTTACGCCACTCAGCACCGGCAGAAATGGCGGCATCACGTAAACAGGCATCAAATCGAGATCGATCAAGACTCCATCCCATTCCATTCGGATCACGAATGAAATCGTTCGATCGGAGAACGTCTTCCCCCCAGGCAGCAAGTGTTCCCGAACAACTCACTGGCTCGCTAAGTTCAATCCAAGGCAATAACCCAAGATCACGGAGTAGGGGCCTCGCGGCCCCAATCAGGTTCTCGCCGATCTTTTTACTGGAAGAGCACACATCATCGACCAGCAGTACCCGATACCCCGCCAGAGCCAGAACTCGGGCTGAAACTGCTCCCGAAGGTCCGGCCCCAACGATCAAAGCATCAAGACACATCTTTTCTGCTCACGATACGTCGAAACTCCTCCAACTGCTCTTTGCTTTGCCAGCCGGCCTTACGCAGCCTGTGCTCTGCTGAACCAGGAACAACCGACGCATCCAGTTCCAGTAGTGTGGGCAGCTCTTTCCCGCTTTTAAGTGACTCAACGAAGATCGTAGGTGGAATGTCAGGATCATTCTGTTCGCCGGGCTTTGCCTCTACTAAGCCCATCTCACCGAACTCGCTCACCATTTGCAGCATTTGTTGTGGCCCGGAACCCGAGAATCCCCTTAGCCACGACAGGCGCTTATTAAAAGCTGCGATACGCTCTTCCCGTGGCAAAGATGAGTCCATTACTGTGACGTAATCCGCCTCGGTAAGAACTTGATTGGGGACTCGAGCGGGCCAGAATGAAGGGATATATGGATCATATTCAGGATCGTACCCGGAGCGGCAGAACACTGTATCCCCCTGCCATGGCAAAGCCATCCACCGCGACAAATCGCCAGGCTGCTGGCCATACAGAGGGCCTCCAGGCTCCATAACGATTTTCTGAGTCAACTTGCTACCGTACTCTGGTACTGGGTCACTGGCGGGGCGTTCACGGATCCGAAAAGGTGCTCGGTAGAGAGAGCCGTGACGCATGGGCCAAGTCAACTCGCATCCTGGGTGGAACGCATCAGCAAGGCAAAAATGAAGTGCTGCCTGATCCAACATGGCAGGTTGTTCAGAGAGATCGACCTGACTCAGGAGTCGAGGCGGCTCATAATCGGCATTCCAGTCGTTCTCAAACTTACCTTCCACCCAGAGCTGTAACAGTCTGGAGCGAACGTCCGACAACGCTAAATCATCCTTAGGCGAATTATCAAATGAGCCATAGGCATCACCATAGAGCCAAGGCCAGGTCCGAGGCTCGTTTACCTGCGTGTCGGCAGGTCGAAATGCATTGAAAACCACCCGACGCAACTCTTCGTAGGTGTCTGGCTCACCAGAAGACGGTCTGTGTGCAAGCTTAGCAATCAAGGTGGGATCACTAAAGTTGAACTGCCCTCCTTGCCCGAACATTGTGGCGAACCCCTTATTCACCCATTGCAAGTTATTTAGCCGGCTCAGTGCTGGCAGCACGTCACGGGTAAAAGAGGCCATCTCAGGGAAAGGCAGCCCACCGCCTTCAACATACACATCTGTTAATTGATCGTATAACGTTCGCCACCCCACAATATCAGGCGCGAAATTGGGTGGTGCGACAACGACCCAGGCAGAGTCAACAGGAATACTACGACCTGCAATACTAACGGTCGCAGTGACAGGCCCATCAGAGGTGTCGTCATACCAGCCATTGGCATTGTTGAAGCTGCTTGGCTTCGCGGGATCATAGATTGGTTTCCCCGCAGGCGAAGCAGAAACCCCATATCCGCCCAGCACTAGAAGTCGCCCTACAGGATCAGTCCGCAACTCTCCAAGGTCCACAACGGTGCCTTGGAACTCCCCTGTATTGAACTGATACTCCGCACCACTTGTTTCTTTACCCGCAATGCTACGAGCGCCCGGATCAATGGCTAAGCCACTTCGAGCCGCGCCTTTGACATCAGCATTACGCAGTGGAAAAGCGTCCTCAGCCGCTTCAGGAATATCAAGCGCATTTTGAAACTGGTACCACTGCGCCTTGCGATTCGCCAGGTGTACCTGCCAAGCGATAGTGGCCGTATCGCTGGTTAATTCACCAACGGCCTCTCCAGCGGCGTTATAACCGTAAATTCTAAAGCGGGCAGCTTGCCGCTTAAGTGCACCGCTGCTATCGCGCATATCACTGGCCTTAGCAGGCATTGGCTCAATAACTTCTGGTCCGATATAAAAGCCATCCGATGCTTTGCTATTACCGACACGTGCAATACCAATACCGGGATGAATGGCTGCTCGAACAATCACGCTGTCCTTACCCGCTGGCCACACAGTTTCAGGCCGCGGAACCTCCGGCTCTCCCCTTGGCTGGCCGTTCACGTTATGTCGCAACTCGGCAGACGCCTGATAAATAACTTTACGGGCCTGCGCGAGACTCTCAACAGGCTCATGTTCTTTGAGGGTTCGCCATGGGTTGAATGCGAGCTCCTCGCCATAAGCAGCCTGCCCTCGTGCGGTGATATCTTGTTTCGGTAAAATCAGGGTTGCTACATGCAAAGGAGGTGAAAGTTTCTCATCCCAGCGAGCCATCGCATTATCAAGTGGCATTGACTCAGGGTCTAACCGCATCTGCACTAGAAAACGATAACGAACCTCACCGCTGCTTAGACGGCGCTCCATGTCGGTCTTCAGGTAGGTCGGATCCTCGTAATTAGGCTCTGGCCATACAACATCAGACTCTGGTTCAATTTTGTACTTGCAATATCTCCCCATACCAAAGCGAAATGGAATCACACTCCAGAAGCTTTCAGTCAACACTGACGGTACACGCTTCTCCATTGCCTTAAGAACAGCTTCAGTTTCTGGATTTTCCTCTAACCATTTATCGTACTCCTCTTTCCCTATCATTGACGCCTTTGTGAAGCCACACATATCACGTGCATTCTTAACAAAAAAAACATCATGATTCTGAAATACAAAATCAGCAGTGGGTGCATATTTATCAAGCGGTAGCACTTTTTCGCCGGCGACATCAAACAGCTTTATTCCAAGGCCAACCGTTGACTTGAGATCTGGATATCCATCAGGGATATCACTGGAGAACCGTACCCAAGCCGGGTAACTCGCAGCCCCCGAAAATATGCCTACGCGATATTCTTCAGGAAGACCGGGTACAACTTCAAGTCGCCCCGCTGCCACACCATGTAATCGAAGAAAAACGGGGCGCTTCGCTGGGCACTGACCTTTTTCAATTCGCCCACGCTGTACAATGTCAACGAACATATGCCGTAAACATTCGATCGGATCATCATCACAATCACAAGGAATATCTGCCAGAGTAGAGTATTGAGTTCCTTTCATGCTATCACCTCATCAATGAGTCTTTTAGTTAGTATCTGCCACACAGCGAGCACTAGAAAACCTTTCAACCTCATTAATACGCTTACGTAAAAAGACCAACACTACACTCAAACAGGCTAGGAGCAGGCATCCCCTTTGACGCCCTGAAAAATCACCAGCCAACAACTATTAAAATATTATTAGCCTCCAGACCTGACACTTCAGTGTCGATTTTTCGCTCGAATTACAACGCCACCCCTTAAACAGATTCGAGTCTAGCTGATCCCTAAATCTCAGCCAGAAAGAAAAAGCTATATAGCTCCAGACTGATATAGCGAAGCTAACACTTTTCCATCTGCTCTATTGCTGACAGCTGGAGCGGCCAGCTATGAAGGTGCAACCTTGTCAACGTGCTCAATCAACAGGAGGCTTGGCAAGGCAATGTATGCTGGCTGAGTCTATGACGGCAGGAGGCTCTGGCTACAGAGCTGAACAAGGAACAGGCATCAGTGAACTATTGCGCCCTAGAAGCGGGCAGAGCTTATGGTTCTACACTAGGAAGATTCGATCGAGCTTTCGAGTGAATGCGAGCCAGGCTCGGTGCAGATACAGTGCCCCCCTTGACTACTGCCATTCCCTATATTGATCAGCAGCGAAATCGATTAGCTCGACAGCGCCGCTGATTAATGTGTTTTTCAGAGTGAATATCTCCACCAAGAGATACCCACCCTTAGACCACCTATTGAAAACTAAGGGAACGGAGCATTCTCAATAGACTCTTCTAGCAAATCCTTCAGCCTCTCATAAACGGCGTCAGATACAAGATCCCACCCTGATTCAAAGAACCTAATGGCCAATCCCTTAACCAGCAAGTCAAACGACTCATAATGCGACTTAACAAACAGAGCCCTCCAACTGTTCTGCGTGTACGTCATATAGGTAAAGGCATAAGCCGTACTCAAATAACCATCATCTTCACGTATCACTGGGCCAATCGCCCACTGAGACGACTCTCGATAATTGAATTTATTATTCCAGAAGAACGTGCCCACATTATCTACCGGCACACTAGTATCAATCGCCATCTGCTGTGCAAACAGCGCCATGGCATCGCTTGCCCCTTTACCAAGAATCAAGCCAACGGCAGTTTGAACAATTTTATACAACTCAATCTGACCACTATTATCTCTCTGATTAACCACTTGCTCATTGTTATAACTGATCAACGCCCACTGCGTCCACTCAACAATAGCCGTAGTAACAAACCCCCAATATTCTTTGGAGTTTCTTTTTTCAATATTCGACCAATCGCTTTCACTCCAATCATTCTGTTTTGCTATACCCAATGTAACCCGCTGAATCCAGAGCAGCGTGTACTCGACCATCTTCCTTTCTTTGGCGGTAACCTCAGGAAGAGAGATCAAGTTCTCATTGATCGAGGAGGTACTTCTTGGGCGAATATCTTGCGCGCCCGCCCTCGCCTTCACTGCCTTGCTTCGCTCAAAGGCTACTACCTTGGCAACCTCTGACAATTTCCCTTTAAGTTCTTCGGATGGATAGATTGCTGCAGTCTGGTAAAATTTATTTGGTTCCATTAAGTGAGAGCTCCATGCTATAAATTTGCGACAGTCGACATTGACAGTCGCCAACTACCAGCCAGTAATTACTGACTGTCCAACACCGCTCCTTAGTCTCGGACATGCAGGCGAGTTAGAAAGCATCAGAACGCAAGACACCAACTCAAAGCACTTCCACCCCTAGGATTTAATTCATCAAGTATCAAGATGCATCAGCATAGCTGTTAAGCAAACGCCCACCCAAAGACAGATGCCTAGAGCCATGTACGACTATCAGTATCCTCGCCGTAGGATAAATACCACTCCGTGATCAATCTGTGCATTTCCTACTCACTTGCAGTCCATCCCATCTAAAGATAGAACGACCCAATTGAGAAAATCACCTGGCGCCCTTCACTTCTGGGCCGTTACTGCCACCTCCGACTCCCGCTCATACCTGAACCAACAAACGCCTGAGGTTCTTGTCACCGCGCTTGCTGATGCCGAGTAATTGGCCTTGCCACCAGTGCTGTACTGCCTGGGCACCAGGCCCACAGACGCCGCGAAGTCACGACTGCACTTGTACTGTTGACCAGCGCCGATACTTGAAGCACCGCCTGAAAGGTAGAAGCTCGCGCGTTGAGATTTTGGCGAGACTTCATCGCCAGCGCGGGTGCGAAAAATGCCTGCGCGCGGATGCTGGGGCATCTGCCAGGCAGATTGTCGACCGCGAGCGCCAGAGATCGGCCAAAAGTGGCCGGTGGTCGTAGCATTTCGACTGTTGCCGGCGTTTGACTAAGCTAAATAAATCGGGGCGAACTGAAACCTGAGTGATAGCGACCATCAACAGATCTGGATTGGCATCAAGACGGTAACTCCCAAAGGAGACGACTATGTATGCGGTTATAAGAACCTATTTGGGTACTGGAGCACAGCAGCTCTTCGCTCTTTTAGAAGAGCATAAGGCTGACGTCGAAGCTACCCTGCGGACAGTGCCTGGCCTCATAAGCTACACACTGCTGAATACTGGGGATGGCGGTACGTCGGTGACTGTTTGCACGGACAAAGCCGGCACCGATGCGAGCTTGAAAGTCGCGCGCGACTGGATTCAGAAAAACGCCTCGAATATCCACACGAACCCGCCGATCGTAACGGAAGGCCCGGTCATTGTGCAGATCAAATAGCGCACCCTTCCGATTGATCTCACGCGACGACTGCTGTCGCAAGTTTTGTACGTTTGCGTCGCAGAGATGTGATCGTCCGCAAACTATCAGATTGGGTTTGCTTGCGGTGGAAGCGAACGACGGTTCAGGGTCGGCTGCTGCACTTCGCGACAGGCAGCAGTCGACCCAGAATGTGTAAAAACGCTCTGGCCTCATCGTCTTGGACTATCGACCTTCGTTGGCTGGGCATCGCACGGCCAATGCTGCGGGTCGAATCGGTAGCGACCTGAAGCACGTCAACGCTGTTTTTACAGCCTCTGAAATGGGCCAAAATCGGCTTTTTATGCCGACAGCGCCTTCATCAAACCGTTAGCACCGATGATTTTCATGACCCGTTTCATGTTGTAGGCGACACACTCAAGCTCATCTGCGCACTCACCCCGGCCAGCTCTCGCCTCAGGAAGTGCGTCGCTTCCATTCATTGTTTGAGCGCCCCGAAGGGATGCTCAACCGAAGCTGAGTTTCCTCCAATACGGCTTCATGCTCCCAGCGTCTAACTCGTCGTTCAGTGCTCGGTGTGCACTGAGATTTCAACGCGCAACCCTAGCATTTTGAATCGCCCCTGATTAAGTAGACACTCAGGAGCGTCCGCTTTTAGCCGACTCTGTTGAAAAAGTCGGGCCGTCCAAACGACCTGATCATTGATGCACGCCGCTACGTGAAATCCGAGTCGTATAGCTCTGACTCATCATTTCTCGCCGCATGGCCCAATCCGGATGGCTCGGTACGCTGGCTGATCGAAGCGTCTCCCTGCCCCAGCGACCGTTGACTTGATCCAGCACACTCATCAGCTTGGTAGAGGCGCCGGGCTGTGACGCGGCAAACAGGTCCTCGGTGAATTCGCCCGGCTGGCACAGGTTCAGCAGCATGACCTCGGCCTTGCTGTAATGGAACCCCGGCCGGAAGACATGCTCGAGCGCGTCGACCGCCGCCCGGTCTGACGCCGCACGTCAATGCAGCGTTCGACGCCCGAATGTTCGACGCCAGCCTGTTGCAGATTCCCCTGAGCGATACCGACCCGGCGCTGCACCGGCTCATGTTGCAGCATCTGGACAGCATCGGCCGCATGAGCGCCAATAAACTGCCCAGTGGTCGAGTGACCAACCGCCCTCCACTGGTCAAGTGACCATCGAAGGCAAGATGTACGATTCACAAACAGGTGAAATCGTCGCCGCCACAATCGACCGCCGCACAGGCTCGCGTCGTCCAATTATCGGTCTGTTTGAAAGCAGCACATATGACAAGTGGAGCGACGTGACGGCGGCAGGAAAGTACTGGTCGGAAAAAATGCGTTATCGCCTGTGCATGCGCCGTGCAGCGACCAACTGTGTTGAGGCTGTCGAGTAAGTCAGCTCACCAGCATGCCATGACCCGCAATCCGGCTATCGCCGGGTTGTGTAGGGCTTTAACGACTGTAGTTCATCAGCCTCGCAATCGGACGAGACTCTGCGTATCCAGTCATGGCCCGGATACAGCAGAGTTAGATGCTAAGCCAACCATTGCCGTTCTTCTGACAAAAGCTGCGGCAGCGCTCGACTGAAACTACGCTGATCTTTGAGACGTGTATTTTAGGCTATTGAACAATAGGTGATGCCGACAATTCGTTGAGCAGTCGCTGGGGCAAGTCGGGCGCGCAGCATGATCTATTGTCTTCCCGCCACTGACATTTTAACCGCAAAGCGCTCACCCACCCCTGAAGTTGGCTAGCCGTGCCTCAGCTGGCTCGGTAAACCACTCCCCAGCTCCGCCCGGGTCATTCCTGCCACTGCGTTAAAGCTGATGGTGCATCACTGACACGCGATCAATGCCGCCCCTAACTCCCGCTCGTAACCCATCCGATGCCGACGCTCAGCCAGCAGCACCCGCACCTTCACCTCGAGCGAATCCGCTTTCTTTAGTTCAACTGCTGCGAAAACCGGTACCGAAACCTTCGGCGCCCGACACGGCACCAGCATTGGCACCTCCACCCGGACAGCGCGCATTTCCGGCTCCTGGGTTGCGCACCCGGCCAGCACCACTTACGCGCCGCGGGCATCAGCTTTGCTTGCTGCTAATCGGTGGTCTAAGGTGGGTAGGGATTTATAGGAGTTCACCATAGGCCTCACGAATCCAAAGCGAACTCAGCAACCTTGTCGATGTAGACGCTAGGCTTAATGGGGAATTAAATTTTGTTGCTACGAAAGTTTCTACCTTTCTGCTTTCTATTCACAAGTACAGCCAACGCTTCCTATGTGATGCAGTGCACTCTTGATGGTGTCGTTGTCTCAGAACCCAAGATCAAACCCTCGTACTTGCGAAACGGTCGGGAGCACGAGATAGAACGAGAGGTGATGCGATTCCAGTTCGCTGTTCAGACGGCATCAGCCGCTGGTCGCGCTGACAGTGATTGTGGCCGGGCACTCGGGGGCAAGACTATAGCGGTGCTTCTCAATGCTAGTTATTCGAGAGTAAAAAACATTCGGAAAAATGATCGACTAGCGATCAACTATCTGAAAAAGTCAGATAGTGGGATGCCCGAGAGAATTTCGCTCTCCTTGCCAGACTAAGTTTATGGCACAGCCCCGCGCCGGGCTTTTTGTTCCCTCCTCTACCGACACACCTCCTGCACGTGCCGCTGCAACTCCCTTAGGGCAGCTTGGTCGGCGATGACCCCGGCGCGGATATCGAAAACAGTTCGTTCAGCAGTTGGAGCGAGTTCGATGGTGACTGCATTGCCCAAGCTGGCGGTGCTGGTAGTACTGGGCACACTCCCGCTACCGGCACTACAACTGCCCGCGATGCGCAGCCGACGAGCAGAGTCGTCAGTAGCACGACGCAGCCTTTCGTTTTCAGCGAGATCACTGGCTTTCTCCTTGGTTGCCTTGGCGTCGATATCGGCCAGTGCCTGATCGGCGGCCTGTTGCTTCTCCAGCACCTGGCGCGCTTGAGCTGAAGCGGCATTGCTGATCGTGGTTAGATCAGCTTGGTGGGCCTTGGACTGATCTACCAACTGCTTCCGCATCGCCAGCCCTGCACCTGCCATGTGAAAGAACAAGCAATGCTGATCAGCACAACAAGGCTGATCAACCGCCACGCCCCAGCACTCACAGCAACGCCCTGCGCACGCCTTCCAGCAGCACCGCCTCCGGATAGGCGTACCCGGCGTTTTCGTGGCGGATGATCGCTTTGACGAAACACAGCATCACCGCCGAGGTGGTCAAGTCGACTTCGGCGCCCGGCCGGGTGCAGGTGCTCGCTTCGACGGCACGCACGTAAGCCTCGGTGTTGTTCTCGTTGGTCGGCGCCCAGCGGCCGATCAGCAACGCCACCGTCTTCAACTGGTGCTTGCGCTGGTAGGTCAGCAGCAGTTTGCCCAAGGCACGAATGCCGTTCTCGGCGGTGTCGAAGCGGGCAAAGCGTGGCTTGGGTACTCCGACTTCCAGGCCGAGCTGGCCCTGCCAGGCGTTGCGCGGGCTGTAATCGATGTTTCCAGGGTTTTGGTTGCGCACTCCGCGCGTCTCAATGGTCATAGTTTTCTCCAGGCAGAAAAAACCCGCTCAAAGGCGGGCGTGATGTTCGGTTGTGGACCGGTTACGTCAGGTCAGCTGCATTGAGTTGCGGCGAGGCGCTGATGTCGGGCGCGGCCGGTTCGACTGGCCAGGTGGGTGCCGCTGGCCAGGCTGCTTGGCCGGTTACCTTGCCCAAGGCGAACTTGTAGCTCTTCCATGCCTTCAAGGCCGGCAACAGTTCCGCCTGCTCATACTCATCGCCTGGAGTGGATTCGCCAATCTCGATACCGTAACCGATGGTGTCGACTCGGTCCTGAATCCGGGCGATCTGCACCGCCGCGCCAGTGTTGCGCAGGGACAGCTCGGCCTTGGCCGCCGCCAGGCGTGCGGCCGAAGCGGCCGCGTCCTTCATGGCCTTCGTCACCAGTTGAGTCCAATCGATGTTCATGCCGGTTCCTCTTCGGGGTGACGGGTCGCTTCGGGCAATGGTCGCGGCAAGACCACCGGGCCGTTGGGCACATTCAGCAGGTCCGTCGGAAACGCCTGCTCCGGGCTGTAGTTCGACGAGATCGGGAACAGCAGCGTGAGGGTCAGTTCCCCACCCTGCTTCTCGACCGAGCCGGCGAACCACTCGGATTTGATCGCACTGCGCGGCAAGCTGTCGCCCTCGCCCATGGCAGTGAAATCGAAGACCTCACCATTGATCGACAGCGCATCGCCGTGGCGCACCACCGCGAAGGCATCGCTGCGGATCTGCGGAGACAATTTGATAATCATGGGTACCACCTTCCGATTGCGACGGCTGAAATGCTGGAACCTTCGCCCGGAACGAAAACGTCGGTTCCAGTGGCGAAATGCCTGATCGTGACCGAGGTGCTGGACGCGCCCAGCCGGGTAGGCGCTCGGTGCGGCGTGTGATCACCTCATCGAGCTTGCCCTCGGCAATCAGCTTGGTTTCTTCGTCCTGGTCGACTTTGGCCAACAGGCCTTTGACGGCACTGATATCGAGGCCTTCGAATTGGGTCTTAAACTGGTCAAGCTCGGTCTTGATGACCTTCCCGTCGCGGATCAGATTGGCGTTCTTGGTCTTCAGACCAGTTACTTCGGCGTCCAGCGCACTCTGAAAAATGCCGCCCAAAGCGGTTTTCAGCGCAGCCGTTTTCTCGGCATCAAGCTCAAGGCCAAGCTCAGCCGGATCAAAATCAAAAGGTATGTTTTTTCCCTTGGGAAATGTTTGAACCTGTTTTTCAGGTATAAAAAATCCCCGACATGACCAAGGCTTATAGTTCTTTGTAACTACCACTAACTAATTAAAAACACAGCCAACCTGCAACACCAAAAATAAAATAAAAACAATCAAGCTATTAAGTAGCCAACTCTCACTCCCGCCAACTGAAAACAATTTCCAGTAACAAAAATATAGCATTCACACTTACTTTCAAACACTGGCAGTAAAGAAAACCCAGTTCTAGACTCGACATACCGACCGTACTGGCCGGAGCCAAGAGGAAATGCAAATGGAAAGCATCTCTATAAAAACGACTCTATTATTGGGTCTAATCGCGCTCTCTGGATGCGCCGGTATTGATCTTGGAAGCGAGGGACTGGTTTACTACGACCCAGAACCATATGTCCTCGTAACCACCAACAAAGATTGTACTCAGACCATAACCCCAGTAACGTTACCTGGAACTAAACGCTCTCTGAAATTCAAAAATGGCCTAGGACCTGCCAAACTTAATGTAACGCTTACGAACGGTATGATCACCACAATCGGGCAAGAAACCGACTCGCAAATCCCTCAAACCATCACCGCTCTCACCGGGCTCGCGACACCTCTAATTCAACGTATTTGCAGTGAGGGGTCAGTTCTATTGAAGCGCGACGGAATAGGCGATCATTTTGACCTTCCTAGACCAACGCCTGCTCCACCAGCCGCACCTAGAATCTAATTATCGACAACCAGTATCAATCCGCGCATCACTAGATAATCAGCGAATTGTGCTCTGCTAGAAGCATAAGGTGGAGGTCGCATTCGATTACCTGGTGTCGCGCGGTTCAGCGGAGTCTTTTTGCCGTTTGTCTCGGATGCATGAATGCCGTCGATATCATCGAGCTGTACCAGCGGTTAGCGGCCTGATAGTCAGGTGACCGATACCCGACTCATGGATGAGCGGGATGTGCGTGACGGCCAAATCTGGGTACTTCAGGGCAAGACGAAAGCCAAGCAACGGATAGAGGTGACGGGGGAGCCAAAGGTTTTGATTGATCGAATCATGTCCCGAAAGTCAGGACACAAGGTCCGCTCGACGCGGCTCATCGTGTCAGAGGAAGGCGCACCAATGACGGTGGCAATGTTGCGCAGAAGGTTTGACGTGGCCAGGGAAGCGGCAGGTGTTGCAAAAGCTGAATTTCAGATGCGCGATCTACGGGCGAAGGCCGGCACTGATAAGGCAGAATCGAGCGGCGACATTTTGCAGGCCAGAGATCAACTTGGGCATACGACCGTCGTAATGACCGAGCAGTACATCCGTAATCGCAAAGGGAAAAAAGTCTCGCCAACTAAGTGAATTGCGGACCAATTCGATAATTGCGGACCAGAAACGACAAGGGCCTGCGAAGGAAAAACCCCGCAAGCCCTTGATAAATATGGTGCCCGAAGCCGGAATCGAACCGGCACGCCCTTACGAGCGGGGGATTTTAAGTCCCATGCGTCTACCAGTTTCGCCATTCGGGCGGTAGCGCGGTAAAACGATCTGAACGTCTGAAAAATGCCAATGGCGTTCATGTTGCAGAGCTGGGGGAATATATACAGCCATTCCCTAGTAATCAAGCTCACCAGTGCTTATTTCAAGACGAAATCTTACGACGGCATGCAGAGAATAACCCCTGTAAATCATTGACCTACAGAACTTATCCATAATGGAGACCAAGGTTTGCGCAGATCCACCAAAGGTAGACTGCTAACCCTGCGACACAACATGCAGGCCTGAGAGGCTAGCACGATAATCATCTCGCAACCAACTGATTTTTAAGGGGTTATCACCACACCTTGGTAGGGTTTTCATCCGATTGAGCCGCTGCCGGGTTCGCCCTGGGCCACACAATCAAGAGCATTTAAGCGGCGCCAGGTCGATCACAGCTTTGCCATTGGCAACCACACCGAGACACACAGCCCGCGTAGGTCCTCATCATCGGAAAAACCCAGGCGAACCCGTGCGCCGTTACGGTCCGCAATAGCCTTGACGATGGAAAGCCCCAACCCGGAGCCCACCTCATGACTCCCGAGGCTGCGATAAAACGGGTCAAATACACGCTCTCGCTCCTGGACCGCGATCCCGGGCCCCGAGTCCCTGATTTGCAACAAAACGCTGTCGCCTTCAATGCCAACACAAAGGTCTATCCGCCCACCTTCCGGCGTGTAACGAATGGCGTTGTCGACCAGATTCTTGACCAGCGCAATCAGGTCGATCTCATTCAGCAGCACTCGTACATCCTGCTGACCTTCAACTCCGATGTCGATGTGCTTGACCTCTGCCAGCGGCAACAGGTCCTCCAGCACGCGGCGATAAACGTCATGCACGCAGACCTGCGAACTGGGTAGGTTCACGGTTGATTGTGCAGAAGCCAGCATCAACAGTTGGTCAATCAGGTTCTTGCCGCGCTCAATCCCTCGACACAAAGGCAACAGACGCTCGTGCGCCAGGGGCGACATCTGGGCAGCGGACAGGCGCTCGGCTTGCAGGGATAACGCGGTCAAAGGCGACCGAAGTTCGTGAGCAGCGTCGGCGACAAACCGGCGCTGTGTTTCCATTGACTGCTCGACACGGCCAAGCAATCGGTTGATGGCCAGAACGAAGGGCCGGATCTCGGTGGGCAGATGACGTTCATCGATAGGATGCAGTTCCTGTTCGTTGCGCTGGTCAATTTCAGAAGCCAACACGGCGATCGGCCGGAACAACTTGCGCACCAGATCGGCCACCACCAGCAACAACACGGGAAACAGGATTAGAAACGGTAAGAGGCCGCGCCACGCGCTCTCTCGGGCATCTTTGTCACGAGCGTCGATTTCCTGCGCGACCGCGATACGCTCACCCTGTGTCGTGGTTCTGACCAGGACACGAAATGGTTCGCCGCCGACATCCAGGGTAAACAACCCATCAGCCAGTGTTACCGGTAGCGGCAACGGTGACCAGGCATCCCCGTTCCCCGACGCATTTTTGCCATCGGCCAAGTACTGAACAATGACCCTGGACTCTTCATCGTCACCCTCGATACCGGCGCTGCCTTGAGGATAGGCCAGGGTCATTTGCTGCCGGTCAAAAAGAACCGCCACCTGACGCAAGGTATTGTCCTGCATCTCGTGGGCTTCATCGAACGCGGACACAAACGCGAAAATGCCCGCCACAATGGCGACAATCAGAATGGCCAGCGACAGGGACACGGACAGCCTGAGCTGTACCGATTCACTCAGCCGTTTTTTGAAACCATCCATCCCACTCCCCTTACGTTTTTGATGACATGGCTACCCAACTTGCGACGCAGCGCATGGATCAAGAACTCCACCGCATTGCTTTCCACCTCATTACCCCAGCCATAAATACGGTCTTCAAGATCGCTGCGCGAGAGAATCGCGCCGGGCCTGATCAACAGCGCCTGCAACAAGGCAAACTCGCGATTGGACAGTTGAACAGCCGGGTTCTCCTGCGTCGAGGCTTCTTTTGAAGTGGGGTCGAGCGACACCACATTGTTGCTGAGGATGGGCAACGCGCTGCCACCTTTACGCCGCAGAACGGCACGCATGCGGGCGAGCAGCTCTGCCATTTCAAAGGGCTTGAGGACGTAATCATCAGCGCCTCCATCGAGACCGCGCAGCCGGTCATCGAGGCTGTCCCGGGCGGTAATGATCAGCAACGGTACGGGGTTGTTGCCGGCACGAATGCTATTGAGCACATCCAGCCCATCCTTGCCCGGCAAACCGAGATCGAGCAGCACCAGGTCGTAATGCTGAGTCTCCAATGTCGCCAAGGCGGTCAGACCATTACGAACCCAGTCGGCGGCGTAACCGGCATCCGTCAATGCACCCTGGATTGCATCTCCGATCATGGGGTCATCTTCAACCAGCAATATCCGCATGTCCCTCTCCGATGATGAATGAGGCATGACACCCGGCTGAGGCACCTGTCAGCCGAGAATGTCATGCCCGCATTGAATCACCTGTTCAAGCGTTCACGAAGCGGTTTATCCAGCCTCTGACAGGATCACTTCGTGCTTTACCGTGATTTGATCTATTGCATGGACCGGAAGGTTTTCAGCAAGTCATCCATCGACGCCTTGCATTCGCTCAGTGTTGGACTGCTGGCACGCAAGGCCTCGAGCGCTCGGTCGATGGCCTTGTCCAGCACATGCCAGTCGCTCGCCGCCCGAGGTTTGATACCCGCCTCGGCGCTGTCCCAGGACAACTCCAGGTCCTTGATCCGGGTTTTCGCCCCCGGCAAGTCGTTCTTGTCGACGAGCGCGGCAACGTCTGCAGCAATTCCCTGGAAAGCCGTCAGATCTCCCAGTTTGGAAGCTGAACCTGAGACCTGCACGTTGGCCGCACTCGACACGGCACCCGCTTTCGGAGCGTCGGCAGGCTTGGAACACCCCCCCGCCAGGCTCAGCAAAGCAATGGCTGACAAGATAGCGGCGTTACGAATGACAGTTTGAACATGGGCCATGATGAATCCCCGATTGGCTTTTGACAGTGTTATTGAGTGACGAGTTTGCGATTGCCGACGCCGAACTGCGCGACAACCACCAGGATGACAATGACCGCAAGGAAGATGGCGCTGGTCCAGGTGGCCCCCATACCGAGGCCGCCATAGGTTTTGGCTTGAGTCAGCAGGTCGCCCAGGGAGGCGCCGAAGGGGCGGGTCAGTATGTAAGCGATCCAGAAGGTCAGAACGACATTGGCACCCATGCGCCAGGCGATGAGCGTAGCGGCGATCAGCCCTCCAAAGATCACGGCGCCCAAGGTAAAGCCGAGGCCAAGCGCTTCGGTGGCTAGGTCACCCGCCGCCGTGCCCAGGGCGAAAGTGCAAAGCACTGTGGTCCAGTAAAACCATTCCCGGCGCGGCGTGACGATTTCATTGATGGAGAGATTGCGCTCCGCCGCATACCAGATCACGAAATTGATCGCCAGCAAGATGGAAAACACCGCCGTACTGGCGTACAGGCTGACACCCAGCTTATCGGTGAGCAAATCCGTGATCTGCGTTCCCACCACACTGACCAGCACCACCGTCAGCCAGTAAATCCAAGGCGTATAAGCACGCGTGCGAAACTGGCCGAACAACGCCATCGCCAACAGGGCTGCCATGCCAAGGCTGGTCACCCCCTGCCCCAGGCCGGCATCGACAGCGAGAAAGTCGGCACCTGTCTCACCCACCGTGGTGGACATGATCTTGATGACCCAGAATGACAGCGTCACCTCGGGAACTTTGTTCAGCCAATCGGCTTTTGTCAGCGACTTCATGTGACCTCTCCATAACAGCGCTGCAGTTCGCGCAAAGGAGAGGCTACGCACGCAAACTTAGCTAAGACTGAGGAGCAAACAATGAAGCCGAAGCGCTGGCACCCTCACGGGAGATAAACAGCAAAGGCCTGGCTGATATTCCAATCAGAGGCGCTTCTCGTTTCCTCTGCGACCCAGCAGGATGTTTTCAACGGCGACACTGAACGACGTGTCTATCAACACGAAGGCGTCGTTTATGCAGTTCATGTGGTAGCAGGCGCCTTCAGAATCAATGAGCAGTGTGCAGTACCCGAGGTTTATCTCGGCGATGCCGATGAGCGTTGTGGACAGGCGTTGTTGCCAGGCAAAAAAGTCGGAATCGTCTGCCAGGTTCAAATCCGTGCCAAAGGCAATATCACCCCTGGCGAAATCTTCACCCGCACCGGAGCTGAGCACGTGCAGCCCGTCAAACTCCCTGAGCAGCGCGGCAGCCGGATGGTCAGCAGGAACGAAGTCCGGCAGGGGCCGACGGTCTGTTTTGGGCCAACCCGCCGCCAAAAACAGTGGACGTATTGTTTCGGATAATTCGATCGGCATTTTCTCTGTAACCCTTACACACGCTGAATGTCGGTTAACTGTTCAGCCACGACCCGTGGCCGCAATTCATCAACCCGGTTAATGGGGGGGTCAGCCATCACACTGAACACCTGATGCAGTCTTGAGTGCGTGAAGCTGCAAAAAAAAACGCTCTTTTACAATGAATTCGTGAGCTGGAGCTACTATACGATCCACTGCCACCACTCATTTCCTCAAGTGATGAGACCCCCATGACAAGAACAAGAAGTCTTTGCGGCTTTATGGTTTTGTTGCCAGCCATTGCCGCGCAAGCAGATGACGGAGGCATCAGTTTCTGGCTGCCAGGCCAGTTCGGCACACTGGCTGCGGCGCCGACGGAACCTGGCTGGAGTATGCCGCTGGTTTATTACCACGTCAGTGCCAGCGATGGCGGGAACAAACCCGTCCCACGCGGGGGACGGACCACATTTGGCCTGGATGCAAAAGCCGACCTGCTGTTCGCCAGCCCCACCTATACGTTTACTGAACCCTTGCTTGGCGCCCAGGCTGCGATCTCGATGGTCGCCGCCGTTGGGCGCTCGCACGCCAGTATCGACGCCTCGTTGACCGGACCGCGCGGCAGGACATTTTCCGGCGGGACGGACGACAGCCTCAAAGGCGGCAGCGACGTCTACCTGCTGGGTACATTGAAGTGGAACCACGGGGTTCACAACTTCATGGCCTATAGCATGGGGAACCTTCCGGTCGGTGCTTACGACCCTGATCGCCTGGTGAACATCGGGCTCGGCCATGCGTCTCTGGATGCCGGGGGTGGCTACACCTACTTTGACAAGACGAACGAATTTTCCGCTGTCGCGGGCATGACCTATAACTGGGAAAATACAGACACTGACTATAAAAACGGCATAGATGCTCACCTGGACTTGAGCGCCTCGCACTTCATCACCGATCAGACCCATCTGGGCCTTGTCGGTTACGTCTACCATCAAGTGACGGGCGACAGCGGCAGCGGTGCCACGCTTGGCGACTTCAAATCGCGGGTCAGCGCTGTCGGACCTCAGGCCGGACACTTCTTCAAAGTCGGAAAAGACCTCTGGTACACCAACCTCAAGGGCTACTACGAGTTTGATGCGAAGAACCGCCCGGAAGGCTGGAACACCTGGCTCTCCCTGGTCATACCGCTGTCCAATTAGATCGATATTGCAAGGGGTCAGGTCCAGTCGAAGGTGAACAACACCAGGCCCTCGACAGGCTCGTAGAACATCACAATCATATCGGCCCCGCTAATACCGTAATGCACAGCCGGAACACTGAGGACATGCTGAAAGCGTCGCTTGGCGGGGCTGAGAGGCCAGACACTGTAGTCACCGCTATGGTCATTGGCCGGGATGATGTCCATCGGGAACTTGACGGTTCCGACCCAATTGGCGAAGCCTTGAGCTTCACCTCCCAACTCATCGAAGAACGTATAGCGCTTTCCACCGTGCTCCGGCCAAGTCAGGTAGCCCCGCTCGCGGTAGCTGCGGCGGGCTTCCTGATAGGCGGCGTGTTCGGTGAGGTAGTGCTGCTGCAACTCGTCGCGCACTCCGGGGTGCGCTTCGGGCAGGTCTTTGTTATCAGCGTGCAGAAAGAAGTAGCGCGGATCACCACATAGACGGTAGCGGCCATTCTCTAACTTGAAACCGATCCAGTTGGTCTTCAGCAGTTCCCCATCAAAGCCCATGTTCTCAGTCAAGTCACCGACCAACCCTTCATAGGGCTCCACGGGGCTGAGCAAGTGCAAGCGGCCAGACCATTGCGGATTGACGCTGCTGGCGTCGATCGACAACAGCGCAAGCATATGCTGGGCAAGCTCCTGTTGATCGGCGACAAACACGTCGCTGGCCTCAGGGAAGGCAGTAGCGTGCTCCGGGAGTCGAGTGAAGTCCGGCAATGTTGCTGTGGGCATGGAGAGTCCTTTCGTTGAGGCGATGGTTCAGGGTATCGAGACAGTTTAAAGCCTGAGGCCCTGAATAGCAGCGTGCTCTCGCCCCTCACTGGCGACGTGAAATGACGCTTCTGATGGCTATCAACGTTTGCGCTCTTTTACTCACACTTCAGGGGTGTTAACGACCCGTGCAGTTCGGATAAACAATGCGCGGACCTTATCCCAGAAGTTCCCCCCCAATACGAAAAAGCTACTGACCAGCATCGCGTCGCCAAGGAACTGGGCTTGCCAGAGGTTCGGCCGCAACCCTGGCCAGAGGCTGTCGACGTAAGGTTCAAGAAATGCTGAGATCAACGGCAGGCAGAACATGACGAGGCCAATTCTGTGACGCACCGGACCCACTTCGGACTCCACCGTCGGCACAAGCGCAGACATGTAACCGAACAGGCTGCGCTTTAACTGCTTGAAGCCGGACTTGCCCATGATCGCGATGACCAGAATCAACAGGACCTTGTTGCTGATGAACAAGATCCCGGTCAGCGCCGCGACTTTTGGGCCCGGCACATCCGCGGCGGCCGCGATAGGCACCATCAACCAGGAGAGTGGAACCAGACAGAGCATCGCGATTCCCAGCTTGAAACGCCAGCCAGCCGAATGGGGTTCAACAATACCGGAAGTGGTATTCATGATCATCGTACCTTTATCGAGATTACGGCTGGTTTGATAGCGCTTAAAAAGCGTAGCAGCTGCCACGCAAGCGTGACCCTCCAGATTCCCCCCCTGCAAATCCACACGGCAATCGCTGGACCAGCCCGGCAAACCGCCCCCTGCTCCAACGGCTATGCTCCAGTGATCTTTCTTGGCTGGAAAAGATGCAATGCATTCAAGCACCGCCCTGCTGATTCGGTCGGGCCAACTGCTCCTGCTTGGGGCACTCGGTCTTGGCGGCTGCATGCGTGTAGGGCCAGACTTTCAACCGCCCGGCGAGGCGTGGATCAAACACTGGGAGAGCCCCACACTTGAACAGTCCAGCCAACAGGGACTGAGTCCGGATATCCGTCAGTGGTGGCAGGTCTTCGCCGACCCGGTTCTTGACGCCCTGATTGCCGAATCGGATGCACACAACGCCAACCTGAAAATCATGGGCCTGCGTGTGATGGAAGCCCGCGCGCAACTTGGCATTGCCCAGAGCGGGCGATACCCGCAGCTGCAACAAGCCAGCGCCGAGAGCCTGTACACACACCGCAGCCAGTCTGGCGGGAGCAACCCTCAGGACAGCCGCTTCTGGCAATACAGTGCCGGGTTCGACATCGGCTGGGAGCTGGACTTCTGGGGACGCTTCAGCCGTGCCATCGAGTCGTCCGATGCCAGCTACTTCGCCGCCCAGGCCAACTACGAAGATGCACGGGTACTGCTGCGCGCCCAGGTTGCGCAAACCTACTTCTCCCTGCGCACCACTGAAGCGCGATTGCGCGTCGCACGGGAAAACGCCAGGCAGCAAAAGCGCAATTTTGAGATCACCGAAAAACTGTTCAAGAGCGGCCAGAATGCCGAACTCGATTTGCAACAGGCCAAGACCCAGTACCTGGGCACCCTAAGCAGCATTCCCGACCTCGAAGACCAGGTGCAGCGCACCCGTAATGCACTGGCCGTGCTGATCGGGCAACCGCCTGGCGCGTTGCCGCAGTTAGTGGAAAATCAAGGATTGATCCCGCTGGTCGACCGCACCGTGTTGCAAGACGTACCGGCCAACCTGCTGCTGCGTCGGCCCGATGTACGCGCAGCAGAGCTGAACGTCGCCGCGCAGTCGGCGCTGATCGGTGTGGCCAAAAGCGATTTCTATCCGTCGCTGACCTTGTTCGGCAGCATCGTCTGGTCGGCCAATTCACTGGGTGGAACGTCAAACAGCCTGGACCTGATCGGCGGCCCCAGCCTGCGCTGGAATCTGTTCGACCACGGTCAGATCAGCAACAACGTGCGTGTGCAGGATGCACGGTTGCAGCAGTTGATCGAGGCCTATCGCGACAAAGTCCGCCAGGCAGCGCGCGAAGCCGATGATGCCGCCAGCGGCCTGACCCGTTCCCTGGAACGTGAGCGCATCCTGCGCGAAGCCGAAATCGCCGCCAAACGCTCACTGGTGCTGGCCAGCGCTCAGTACCGTGAAGGTTACTCAGACTTCCAGCGGGTGCTGGATGCTCAGCGTGCGCTCCTTGAACAACAAGACAATTACCTGGTCAGCCGGAGCAATGCCGTGAGCAATCTGATTGCCCTGTACAAGGCGTTGGGAGGCGGCTGGTACAGCGCGCAACCCACCGTCGATCGAGGCACCCGCCAAGTGATGGAAAAACGCACTGACTGGGGTGACCTGCTGAAAGAGCCCGCCGTTGCACAGCCGGCCTTTCCCACGCCACACGAGGTAAACGTCGATGAGTGATACCTCACAGCCCTCCCCCGCAGCGCCGGCCCCAAAAGCGCCGGAGCCTGCTCGCGACCCGTCAAAAAAAGGTCTCAGGTGGGTGCTCCTGCTCATTCTCTTCAGCTTGACCTGGTACCTGCTGGCTGACCGCTTTACACCCTACACACAGCAGGCACGGGTGGGCGCCTTTGTGATTCCGGTGGCCAGCGAAGTGGCGGGACGCGTCATCCGCGTGAATGTGCGCAACAATCAGGACGTCAAGGCTGGCGATATCCTTTTCGAGGTAGACCCGCAGCCGTATCAAATCGCCGTTGATCGTGCGCGCGCAGACCTTGAGTCAACACGCCGACAGATTGGCGCCAGCACCGCGGGCATCATGTCGGCGCAAGCCTCCTTGCGGGCCGCCCAGGCCAATGAACTCAAGGCCCGGCAAGATAATCAGCGCCTTGAAGGCTTGTACCGCCAGGACCCGGGAACCATTTCCGTACGCCTGCTCGAAGTGTCTCGTGCCAATCGCGAACAAGCGGTCAGTCAGGTGGCCGCTGCTCGTGCCGAAGTTCAGCGGGCCCGCGAACAGGAAGGCGGCAGCGAGGAAGAGAACGCCCTGCTGCGTAGCGCCGCGACAGCGCTGTCAAAAGCCGAACTGGACTTGGCCAACACCCGCATAGGCGCACGCTCGGCGGGCCTGATCACGGACCTGCGCACCGACGTTGGCCAGTTTGCCCCTGCCGGCAACCCGGTGATGACGCTGATTGCCATCCACGATGTGTGGATCAGCGCGGACATGACCGAAAACAACCTGGGCCTGGTCAAGCCCGACACCCCGGTTGCCATCGTACTGGATGCGCTGCCCGGCACTGTCTTCGAGGGGCGTGTACGCAGTGTCGGCTACGGTGTCAGCGTGGGCCCGACGACAGCACCCGGCACCCTGCCGAGTATCCAGAACAGCCGCGACTGGTTGCGTCCGGCGCAGCGTTTTCCGGTGATTGTCGAGTTTTCCTCAGACGCTTTGAACACGCTGCGTGACAGTCGCGCCATCCGCGTTGGCGGCCAGGCTGAAGTCATGGCCTTCCCCATGCAAGGCAATCCGCTAAACCCGGTGGGTCGCTTGTTTCTGCGGCTGATGAGCTGGCTGTCCTATGCCTACTAAGCGCGTGCCTGGGGGGCTGCGTGCGATACGCCTGGCCACGGGCACGGCATTGTGTCTGGCCGCCAGCTTCGGCCTGGGGTTGCCGATCCCCTTTCTCGCGCCGGTGCTTGCAGTGTTACTCCTGGCTACGCTCAATCGCCCGCTGCCCTTAAAGGCCGGTGTGGCGCTGGCACTGGTCGCCATGTTGACCACCGGCGTCGGTCTTTTGCTGATCCCCCTGCTGCGTTACTACCCTGCCAGCGGTGTACTGCTGATTGGCACCAGTCTGTTCCTGGTGTTCCGTTTGGGTCTGCGCGGCGCCAACAACCTGATTGTGACGTTTCTGGTGATTGGCCTGACCATGATTCCGTCGGCCGGTGTCGCTGATTTTGGCCTGGCGGTCATGGTCATTGGCGCGCTTGTCAAAGGATTGCTACTGGCCGTCATTAGCGTGGGTTGCAGTCATTGGCTGTTTCCCGAGCCCGGCAATACGCCGACACCCCCCGTAGCCCCGACCCTGGCGGCCGAAGACATCGCCAGGGTGGCGCTGCGTGCAACCCTGATCGTGTTGCCGGCATTTCTGTTAGCACTGATCGACCCGGCCAGTTACTTACCGATCATCTTGAAAGCTGTCAGCCTGGGCCAACAAAGCTCCACAACGACCGCTCGCAACGCCGGGCGCGAACTCCTCGGCTCGACCTTGCTGGGTGGCCTGCTGGCCATTCTGTTCTGGTGCGCCCTGAGCTTGTTTGTGCACCTCTGGATGTTCTTTTTGTGGATGCTGCTGTTCGGCTTGATGCTGGCACGCAAGCTGTATGCACTGAGCCCAACCCGACAAAGCCCAGGATTTTGGCTTAACAGCCTGCTTACGCTGATTATCCTGTTGGGCCAGTCCGTTCAGGACAGCCTGGCAGGCAAGGATGTCTACACCGCTTTCGCCGTGCGTATGGGCCTGTTCATCGTCGTAACGCTTTATGCGTGCCTGATGGTCAACCTGCTCGATCAGCACCGGCAAAATGACAGCGTCAGGCAAGCCGATCGCTGATGCTCAAGGCGTAATCTGATAGCCCTTACCCTGAAGGCAACTGGTGTAAGCCGTTGAGCTGGTCGAGGCACTGGTTTTCTGCTGTGCCCGGCGTTCCTGACGCTGACGCGCACCGCCCACTACCGCCCCGGCCGCCGCCGTTTCCTTTGCGCGATTCTGGCGGTAGTCCTGCTTTACATCATCGTCGATGCGATCATAAATCTCGTCATGCTGACGTCCACGCACCTGCGCCCCAACCGCCCCGGCGGTTGCCCCGACAGCGGCGCCACGCAACCTTCCCCCGACGGGCGGCGGCGCCGAGGCACTCTGGCTGGCCGCCACGTTATGACAGTCGTTGATGTCCTGCTGGATTTGTTGCGAACTTTGCCCCTTCATGGGAACAACCGTTTCAGCCCATGCCTGGGTAAGGGAAACCGACAATGCGACGCACAGACTCATGGACGACAACGTGTTCATGACCACCTCCGACAGGGCTTTGGCACTCTGCGATAGCGCAGGGCTGGATAGGGAGCCAACGACTTCATGCACCACAAGACAGGACTTGGCTCAAGGCAACCGACGCAAGGGTAACGTTAGCAACATTTGATGCGGGTGCCGGGTGTCGCCTCCAACGATTGCAACCAACCGGCCTACTCTCCCCACAAGCCAACGAAGTCATCAAAGTGACTGGCAATAAAGCAGGAACTCTTCGAACCCGGATCAAATGCCTCAACAGCAATAGGGTACATATCAAAGTTCAGGCAGATCAGATGGCCACCTGCATCCCGTGCAATGGGCACCCATCTCGCGGGAAGCCCCGGCACTGCACCTGCCCTTGAGTACCATGACAAGGTATAGGGCCTTACATCGGGCGAGAATGCAAAGAACTCACTGATGCAGGTTACGGTGTCGCCATATACAAATGCTGCTATCTCTGGAGACGCTTCATCGGCATAGGTGACCAAATCCAGGTAGGCCTCCGGAAACTTGACCTTCAGTAGTTTCTCTACCTGGAAGATCGTATCTGCATCAACGGATGAGCCCTGCTCGATGCCAAAAGAACTCCACTCAACGTTCATGCCTGAATCCCCCTTCTCTTTTGTAAATAAAGAAGCAACAACCAGACCGGTAGTTTTTACGAAACCACCGTCGCAGGTTCAATTCCAGCCATGAATGCCGGCACCGCACCCGGCCAGAAGACTCCCCGAGGCAGACGAGAACACACCGGCCCAGTCCCCCCTGCCTCAACCTGAACAGGCAGCGCCAAGATCAGAGCCAGCAAAAAGGAAGCGAGGCTGTATCAGCCACAAACGTGAATGGCAGGTCGATAAGGGCCAGCGGCCCTATGAACTGGGCGAGCTGATACTCAACTTCTATACCGTCATAGCAGTCGTACGAACCCTGCGAAACCGCGCCGAGCCAAGCGCAGCCGCTCAACGGTGAAAGGGTGAGTACCAAAATCAGCTTCCGTAGCACGCCATTTCCTTATTACTTTTCCATTGTATTTTTCATAGACGCTATCGCGAATAGTTAGTCACCCCCTTGCAACTTCCCACTGTGTCCTTCGACTGCCGGCCGTGCAGCAAGGTCGCCGCCAAGCTTTACAGTCACTGTTGAGCATGAACGGCTTTGCCCGAACGAAAGACCCAACAGCTCGCCGCCACTAGCACCCATGCGGCAATACCGCTATACAGCATCACCCAGCCAAACCCATGCGCCAAAGCTGCGTTGGCGACATCGACTGGAATCGTAGCCCCCTGGCCAGTCTGCCCCCACACAGCCGAGTTACCGGCTGAAATACTCTGCGCCAGCAACCTCAGTTGCACATCATCGGCCGAGCCAGATAGCTGGTTGCGCAGGGAAGACAGGATGCCTTCCACCAGGATGAACCCCATCAGCGCGATATTGATTGCAAGACTGATCATACGAGCACTGATATCGATGCCCGATGCCATGCCAGCACGTTCACTGGGCACCGATCCGGTGGTGGTATTGGTAACAGGCGTGTTGGTCAGTCCCAGCCCAACCCCGGCGATCAGGCAACCTGGAAGCATCGTCAGCCAACCCAGTGAGGTCATGCCGAAAAGCACCAGGCTAATGACAAACACTCGCTTGCGCCCATACCGATCCGCCAGAGTGCCGGCGGCCATCAACACCGTGGTGCAGGCGATGGTGTAGGCATTCATGATCCATTGCATCTCTTTGAAATCGCTGCGCAGAACCGATTCAAGAGTGGGCAGGATTGCCGGCACACTCGAGATTTCCAGGCCAAACATCAGCGAGGACAAGCAAACGGCAGCTATTGTGAAAACATCTTTTTGTGAAGAAGAAAATGGCATCGCGATCTTCCAGATCAAATTGATGGGCACTGGCAAGACCGCCCTGAACACCGTCAGAGGGGAGACGCAATAGCCTCGCCAGCGTCACCAGGCGCACGTCCAAGTGACCGGCCGCATTCTGGAAGTAATTAAAAATGACAGAAATGATTTAATTTCGTAAGTTTCATTAATTCTCATCATGAGTTGACTTAATGGACTTCGACCCCGCCCTGTTGCGTGCTTTTGTTGCGATCAAGGAGACCGGTAGTTTCACTCGTGCAGCAGAGCGGCTGCACTTGAGCCAGTCAGCGATCAGTCATCAGATCCGCCGTTTGGAGGAGCAGGCCGGTACTACGCTAGTGGTGCGTACCACCCGGCGTTTGACGCTGACAGAAGATGGCGAAGACTTTCTGCGCCATGCCGAACACGTCCTCAAAGCACAGGACGCCCTCTCCCGGCGCTTCGAAACGTCATCGGTAACCGGGGCCGTACGCTTCGGTGTGCCAGAAAACTTTATCGGCGACGGCCTGCCGCCGTTACTGACTCGGTTCGCCAGACAATTTCCCGCCGTACGGCTGGATGTAACCGTTGGCACCTACCTGGATCTACGCGCGCTGGTCGACGCCGATGGACTCGATCTGGCCGTGGTCATGGCATTGCCAGGCAGCCAGGCCGGCGGCACCGTGCTTCGCGAAACCCGGTTTGTCTGGGCCGCGGCGCAGAGTTTCGACTTTGCCGGCGATGCCCCTTTGCCGCTGGCGTTTGCACCAGCGCCCTGCGTGCACCGCCAAGTGGCCGTAGAGGCATTGGAGGGTTCCAGCGTGGTTTGGCGAGTCGCCTTTACCTCTCCAAGCCAACAAGGACTGCGGGCGGCGGTATTGGCGGGGCTTGCCGTCACCGCTCTACCGCTGGATGACCTAGAGCCCGGCATGGTGGTGGTTGACGGTCAATATGGCCTGCCACCGCTGGTGGATGCTGATTTCAGGCTGATATGGAGTGTCACTGGTAAGACGCCTGCGGCCAACGCATTTGGGCAACTGCTGGTGGAAATGCCTGAATCGCCATCGGTCTAGAACAACCTGACTGCGATTGGCATTCCAGGATAAGCACCCTACTGATTGCGAATGCATACCATGGGTTGTTCCGGTCAATCGTGACAGTCGAAAAACGCCGCTCACACGAGCCGCCACTTACAGCGAGGCAACCGATACCTCGGCAAGAAACCCCAGGTGTTCCTGCGCAAAGTCCAGATATGCCCGGACAATGGCGGACGGATGGCGATGCGACGGATAGAGCAGGTTGATCTGTTGTTCGGGTAGCGGATGCTCCGGAAGCAGCACCCGTAACCCTCCTTCCCGGATGGCCTTCGCCGCCAGAAAAGGGGGTAGCTCGGTGACCACATCACCCGCCAACGCACGACTTCGCAGGTGGGTGTAGTCGTTAGTGCATAGTTTGGCCTCTGGCTTGAAAACCTGTCCTCCCAAGAGCCATGTTGCATCGGTGCCCTTGCTCCACGTCGCGCAGGGGTAATCGTGCAAGGCCTCCACGGTATCGGGTACACCCAACCGCTCAATCAACCTCGGGCTGGCGACGAGGACGTGACGATACGTCAGCATATGGCGCGCGATCAGGGTCTCGTGCTCGATCATGCCCACGCGCAGCACCACATCGACACCGTCTTCGATGAGATCAATGCGTCGCTCAGTGGTGTAGACACTGAGCTGAATCTGTGGGTATCGGCCCTGAAAGCCTGACAACACGTCCCACCACGGCTCAAACGACGGCGGCAATGACAACCGTAAACGCCCCTTCAATTGCGCCTGATCACTGACCACGGCCTGCTGGCCCTCAAGCAGCGCTTCAATGCCACGGCTGGCGTGTTCGTATAGTCGTGCGCCCGAATCAGTGAGCTTGGTGCCGCGCACTGAACGCTCGAGCAATTGCACCCTCAACTGCTGCTCAAGCTCACGAATCCGGCGGCTCAGTGTCGGTAGCGGAATGTTCAGGCGTTCGGCCGCGGCCGACAGGCTACCGGTCTGCGCCACACTCACAAACATTCGAATAGCGTTCAAGTCCACAGGGAACCCCTCTCATATTTGAGATGAAGCCTATCCCCTATGCTTATTTTCTTCCAGATACGAGCGGCAGATAGTGCATACACCTGCTTGAAGACCCATGGTTCAAGCAATCACGTGCCTGAGGAAACAATCATGAAAGCTTATGTCATTGAACAACCGGGTGGCCCACAAGTCCTGCAACTGCGAAACATCCCCTCGCTTGAGCCGACATCGGACGAAGTGCAGATCCACGTTCGGGCGTTTGGCCTCAACCGTGCAGAGACTTACCTGCGCGCCGGCAAAATGGGCGAAATCACCGCACCACGGGTGCCCGGTATCGAAGCCGTGGGCGAAGTCATCCACGACCCCGCCGGTGTATTCCGCCCTGGCCAGCGTGTGGCTACGGCCATGGGTGGTATGCAGTTCAGCCGCAACGGCAGCTATGCCGAGCAGGTGACGGTTCTACGCAGCAACGTGGTCTCGCTGGACGGTACTTCCCTGTCATGGGAAGAGCTCGCCACGCTGCCAGAAGCGTACCTCACCGTCTGGGGAGCGCTGGACAAGAGCCTGGCGATTCAGGCAGGTCAAACATTGCTGGTGCGCGGTGCCACCGCATCGGTTGGCCTGGCCGCCATCACGTATGCCAAGGCCCGCGGATTAAGCGTGATCGCCACAACGCGCACGGCTGCCAATAGCCAACGCCTGCGCGAAATGGGAGCTGATGAGGTGATTATCGACAACGGTGACATTGCTCAACGTGTGCGCGATATCGCCCCCCACGGGGTGGATGCCGCCCTCGAAGTGATCGGCGCCGCGACACTGCGCGACACGATCAAGACCCTGCGACCGTTCGGTGCGGTGAGCGTTATTGGCCTGCTGGGCGGCCCGCCGGTACTGGAGCAGTTTCACTTGATGCAGGACCTGCCTGCCGGGGTACGCCTGAACTTCTTCCCCAGCGGTTTGTTCGGAACACCGGCGCTGCCATTACAGGACACACCACTGCAGTGGCTGGCAAGGGAAGTCGCAGCCGGATCGATACCCTCCATCCGCAGCCAAACCTTTGCCTTTGATGAGGTTCCCAAGGCACATCGCTTAATGGAAAGCGACCGTGCACTCGGCAAACTCGTCGTCCTGCTTTGAAACCAAGGAGCCTCGCCGTGAGAACTGCATTGATTGCGCTGACGTTCAGCGCCCTATTCCTGCCCGCAACGGTAATGGCCGCAAAACCCGGCGCTGACACAGACGTGAATACTGCCATCACCGAGCAACTCAACCGCTATCAAACCGCACTCAATACCAGCGACATAGACCGGGTGATGAGCCTGTACACGGACGATGCAGTGTTCATGCGACAAAACAGCCTCCCGGCCGTGGGCCGCAGCGCTGTGCAAGCGGCCTATCGTCAGGTGTTCGACGCGATCAAACTCGATGTGCACTTCGCAATCGATGAGATCCGGCCGCTATCACCAGACTGGGCATTTGCCCGTACGCGGTCCAATGGAACGGTCACAATGTTGAACGGCAACCAGCCAGCCAGGCCCGAGGGCAATCAGGAAATGTTCTTGCTGCATCGAGAAGCTGATGGTCAATGGCGTTTCGCGCGCTACATATTCTCAACTACCCAGCCACCCAGGCAGCCATGAACGCCAGACCCTGCTGATGCAAGGAGACGAAACCAACTGAAGCATGCCCCGTTGGGCCGTGTGTCAGGCCCGACTGTGTTGGAGGTCGGGCCTGGACTTACTCTTGCCTGACAATGTCGACCGATATCTCCACTGCCGGAATCGTTCCTCTGTTCTCAAGCCAGTGTGTGGTGTTCCTATCCTCGGGCCAGCCCACTCCCGGCCCATAGTCCGTGGCGACTCCGTTTCGATGGTCAGTGATCGTTCCTTGCAGTATGTACACGGTGCCTGGCCTGTCCTTATGGTTGTGAATCGGCCCAAAGACGCCTTCAGGCTCGATGGTCACCATACGCATTCTAAGTTGGCGCCCAGCCATGCCCTCGATCTCAGGGCCGAGGTCAACCGTTGCAAGTAACTTCACCGCAACACCTTTTGTCTCAGGTGCCACCTGTTCATTGCTCATCATGCTCTCCTCTCGGTACAGACAGGGCCAAACTAGGGTCTGTACGAGAAGTCGCCGAGTGGCGATCAGGCAAGGCAAAAACAGGCGAGGAAGCGGAGTTTACGGGGTGTAAATGAGCATTCCGAGCCTGTTTTTAACGCAGCATGATCGACACGCAGGCAGTTTTCGTACAAAGCCTAGAAGTAGAGACCCTGAACGGTGTGATCACATGCACTTATCAGGGTATGTAAACATGAACAAAAACAGGGGCTGCAGCACAGGCGTTGGTCAATGCGAACTGACCGCCAGGCATGGCGTCACCTTCACAACCAAAGTAAGCGGAGAGCGGATTACCGCCTGACCTGCCCTTCAGCGACTACGCAGAGGGTAGACACAGGTGCGCAATGGCAGCCTGAGCCATCTCAATCTCGGCAATGGCATCTTGAGCATGATCGGCTTTTACCCAATTAAACCGGGGATCGCCAATCACTGCGCCAATTGACTTCCTGCACAGTTCGTCGGGCTCCAGGCCATGTCGGCAAGCCACAGCCATTACCGTTCTTAGCGCTATCTCAAGCGCAACCACTCGATCTTCACTCATGACGCAAGCCTCTGTGTAGAGCACTAAGCGTAGACCAATCCCCACTTCAATGAATCACGCCACCGCCTCCACATACGAAGGGCGGCGCCTGGCTGCATCATTGGAATACCCCTGGTCACTCTCAACAATCCACAATCCAAATGGGATGACGAGTGGACCTACACCTCATCGCCAAGGTATTGACGCCAATCACCCGCAAGGACGAAATTACCGCTGGATAAAGGCTACCAGAGGAAGAGAAATGGCCAATATCACCGTTCTAGCCGGAGACTTCTTGCAAGGAGAAGCAAGCTATCAATCGGGAATCCTCGCTCTTAACACCCTCCTCAGCCATCCCGTCAGTATCCCGATTGCTTCTATTGAGACTATTGAAACTGCGTGTGTGGAATCAGTGAAGAACGCCAGGGATGCCATTGGACTTGGAATCGCTGGGGCAATGCTGTTAGGCCCGGTTGGCGCTGTTGCCGGTTATCTGATCGCTGGCGAGGAAACAGAAGTTACATTCATCGCGACATTGAAAGATGGCAGAAAGCTGCTTGCTGTTGCAAAAGATGAAACCTACAAGGACATAAAGAAGCGCAGGCAAGGATGAAACCCTCTCAGGCTATCGCCAATTATTGTGATTTCAGCTGATGGCGTGTTCCTGATGCGTCATCAGCGTCGCTCGCCACTCCCATGTCCTGTCTGCCGTCTCCCCCCAACCCAAACAGCGGCTGTGGTCCTGCGGCCTGTAGTGGTCAACTAATCCCGGACACGACGTTAAGTGTTTCTCGGCCAAACGCTGACTTTAGCATCGGCCTTATCGTCTGCGTACAAAGAGGTTGATCACTCTATGATTCGATGAGTCCAAGGCTGACAATGCCTTGGACGTCAGTATTCCAGGCAAGGGCAATAATGAAAAATCATGCAACGCGCTATGTGCTATTTGTTTTGACGCTCTCAGTATTGTGTGAGCCAGCACAAGCATCAGCGTGGCTGATTTGCGGTATGGAGCTACGTATCACTGATGTATTGACGCAACCATATCCACAGCTACAGGCCCAAGTCCTGAAAGTAAATCCAACATCAGCCACGGCAGAATGTCCAGTGGAAGGGGCGACTATCACTTTCACCCCAGAAACTACTGACTACCAATCCCCGCTCCCACGCCGACGGTGGCCCAATAAAGGGCAGTCAGTGCATGTTAACTACCGGTATTTGGATGGCCTATGTAAAGGAGATGGCAATGACTACCCATGCCGTATCAAGCACTACCCATTAGTCAGTCGGTAAATGAAGTCAGTTGTCAGCCAGGCTGCCTACGAGACGTATCTGCGTTGCGCCAATATCCATACGAACAGCGCCAACAGTACCGGGCGGATGCCAGGCATCAGATCAGAAAGATACGTCGAATCGGCACCCGCCTGGCGGTTTTCCCAGCGAAATCCGGGACCGCCAGTGTGCGTCCCTGCAAGTGGCGGGCACCATGTTCTATTTTTGGCTGAGCGCCGCGATCGATACCCCCGACGCCACGAACGTCAGCCCTGCTCCCACGTTCAGACCATTCACGAGTCGTGGCCGCTGGCGTAAAAAGCCGGAGAGTGCCGTGGCGAAGACGCCCATGAGTGCGAATCCAACTGCCGTAAGTATGGCAAACCATGCGCCGTACACCAGCATCTGGATACTCACTGAGCCGCGGTGCGGGTCGACAAACTGCGGGATGAATGCCAACACGAAAAAGCCCGGCTTGGGGTTCAGTGCTGCGGAACAGAAGCCTGTCAGGAAAATGCTTGGCAGGGATTGTCGAGTGACCGGATGAAAGCTAAGCAGGCTACGAGAGCGAAGCACCTTGATACCTAGCCAGAGCAAGTAGCCGGCACCGATAAGCTTGACGACCCAGAACGCGGTTGCGGAGGTCTGTATAAGTAGCGTCAGCCCTAACGAAGCGGCCGTCACATGAAAGAGAATTCCTGCGCCGGATGCCAGCCCCGATAAAATCGCGGCTGTTTTCCCCTGGCTGAGCCCACGGCCCACGGCCAACAAATTGTCCGGACCTGGGGCAAGTACCAGAAGCAGGCATGCTGCGGTATAGGCAAGCCAGACATCGATTGGAAACACGGTGTTTATCCTTGAGCGTGACCGAGGCATCCAGCCTTAGGTAGCACAAACTGTAGCAGATGGTTTTGCACCAAGGGAGTCAGCAAAGGGATTTGAATGGTTCGGTACTGGAACGAGACAGCTACGGTGAGTTTCGTGTCGTCGGGAATGCCCGGAACCACCCCCTGTGCGGTGATCTTGAGCCTCTTGTCGCCCTGCTTGATGAGGCTGTTTTCTGGAAATTCTGGCCGATGACGTCGAGCAGGATGCCTTGGGCGGTCTGCTCGGAGGCCATTTCAGCTGGTGCTCCAGCACCAGGTACGTACTCGCCAAGGATGATGACGGGCAGGCTGAACCCTGTGATCATCTCCAGAACCATCGCGGCCATTTCGTTATAGAAGGTGGCCATGGTGGCTCCAGATGTGAGAAGCCCAGCGCGATGGCTGGGCTTTGGTTATTTTCTGTTTTCCATCATCTTGTCGGCAAGAGTTTTAGCCCGTTCAATCAACAGGTTTTGCCTGTCTTCGTGAGTGGCCTCTCCCACAACCGGTGCAGTCAGATTACTTTCCGCAATCAACGCAGCGCAGAAGTATTGATCCCAAACTCTTTGCTCCGACACCGGTTTGTTCAGTTGATCGGCGTCCATATACGGCTCCTTCTGATGAGGTAGCACCGCTATTCTACGCCCGGATCGCGAACAACCCGCGCCGCTGGAGATAGTCGGCAAACTGATCAGGTCCGTAACACTCGCGTAGTTTTCGGCGCCTGGCTTGCCGGTACCTGGCTGTGGTTGAAATGCTTGGAACCCCCTTCCCCGGCTCTGCCCGTCAATGCCCCATGCAGGCAGCGGACAACAGGGCCTGCGATGTGACCGTGCATCAATCGGAAACGGTAGGCCCAACCTGAGGACATCGCACATTGCTGATGCTGCAAACCCAGGTCGCCGCCAGTAGCGGGCCTGGGAATTTCACAGATGAACCTTGGTGGCAGGGTGTCGCGGGGAAATGATCGAAGAGAAGCGCAGATGGGAGGTCAGAGCGGGTTAATCGTCTCTATCGTCGCGATCGCGATTGCGTTCATACCCCTGATCATTGTCACGACGATCATATCTGCGGCCATGCCCTCGATCATCGTCATAGTCTCGGTCATACCCTCTGTCGTATCCACGACCATGATCATAACCCCGGTCACGACTGTACCTTTCTCCGTCGTCCCAGTGAGGTCCGCAGCCTCCCAGCAGGAGAGAACCGGAAATGGCCATGAACATTATTAGTGCACGCTTCATTTGAACGTCCTGAAAGCAAAGGTCGGCGATATGACCGTAAGGCAGCTCAATGATTCACTGGTGAGATGCAGCAGCCCGACAAAATGACCGTGGGTTACAGAGCGCCCTTGGAAAGTTACAGAACACTTTACTTTCTCGAGGACAATAAAATGTATAGCCAGCCCAGCGGCCATGCAGGTGGAAGACAGGCCTGGCACGTTGATTTCGTTTTCTGCTCTTGCTTGAAGCGGGGGAAGTCGCCGCGACTGGATCGACGCTGGAGCCGACCTGATAGGCCTGCCCTTCTTTAGTCACTCGAATGAACCAGACGACTGGAGCAATACTTTCCCCGCGCTCATCCTTTGAATGTTTCCTGACAAGGATTCGCCCAAAAACACCACTCTCTCCAACGCTAACCACTAGTTCGAGAGCTGCCGTCCAATCACTCGATTCGATAATTTCGTGACCCCTTCTACACCGGCAGCAAGGTCGCTTACTGCCTTGGCGATGGGGCTATCCAGATCGGTCTGCGCCTTGTTAATGTCTTGGCTCATCGGAGGAACGTGGCGCAGCCGGATTACGTTACTCATCTGCTAAACCTTGTGCCACGATTTGGCACATCCGAACCTTTGGAGAAAAACGATGCAATCGCTACCCATCTCTCCGTCAATTATTGGTGAGTCACTTGAGCTGCGCCCACTAGAAGCTGATGACTTCGAATCGCTGTACAGCGTTGCATCCGACCCCCTGATTTGGGCTCAGCATCCAAGCCCATTGCGCTATCAAGAACCCGTTTTTCATGAGTGGTTTAACGAGGCACTTGCTTCAAAGTCCACGCTTATCGTTATCGACCGCAGCAACAACCAGGTGATTGGCTCCTCTCGCTACTACGAGTTCGATGAAAAAAAACGAGAAGCCGCTATCGGATACACCTTCCTGGCTCGCGACAAATGGGGAGGCGGAACCAATAAAGAGTTGAAAGACTTAATGCTGACTCATGCATTTCAATGGGTGGACACGGTTTGGTTTCACATTGACAGTCAGAACATTCGATCTCAGCGAGCCATGGAAAAAATCGGCGGGCTCCTCTCCCATCGCGCCACTAGACAGATCACCGATCGCACTCAGGAGTACCTGCTCTACAAGATAGAGAGGACAAATCGCTCTGATTGACGCACAAATAAGCTCACCATCCTGACTGTCTCGCTGTGCGCCTGCCCGTCTCATCTCCAATGTCGCGACACGACTTGATAATTAGCGAAACGTGTCGCGACCTACCGCGTCACCTCAAACACATGCCCACGCCTCGCCCAGGCATACGCCACCACGTCGACATGGATCATCACGGTGAACGGATGTACGTAGTGCCCCTGGATCGCCGCAGCGAAATCACCGAATGCGCCGATGGCCATTTGGCAGAACGAGATACTGCGCATCGGTTGGACAACCTGAGCAGCATTGAATCAATCAACGAGTGCTGGCACCACAGCGAACTACTGACCGAACTGTTCGACGAAGAGTGACACTGCCCGGTCGGTGACCGTGCACTTGAGGAGAACCACGAACTTACGTACCTGCGGCGGATCGTCGAGGCGGTGCAGGAAGCGTGCACTAGGAACAGCTACAGATGGGAACGACTTGCGAGCGCACAATCTCATAAACCTCCTCAACACCCGACGAACGGTAAACGAAAACCTTCAAATCGGGGGCTTTCCCCTCTCATTACATATATGTGTGGACCATTCCACTACTCAACGAACGTGAGAGAGGTGCTAATTGATGTCAGGTAAATGTGTATGCCGTTGCTGTAAAGCCAAGTCGGAGGAAGAAAATAATCAGCACATCGTTTCCGGCATAGTCCTCGCTGTAATTGTTGCGGCCATTGCGCATCATTTAGGCATTTGGGTCTTCTGCTGAAACACAGACACAACAACTCGTGTTGACGCTTAACCGATGGCGGCCTTCGGGCCGTCACCGGCCTCCGTCCCCCTTCAAAGTCAGCCATTACAGCGCCATGGCTCTGCGATCAGTCACGGACACGGTACAAAATCCCCCAAGCGATCACAGACAATTGGGATAACGTACTCAAGTAACTCGAAATGACGTGAGTTGCGGAACTGGTTTTCGCCCTTTCTCCGGCGTTCTGCCGACCAACATCCCCCACCACCGCTTCTACTTTTCATACTACTACGCTGCCCTCCCACAGAGGACTCGCGACGCCAAATTCAGACCTGCTCCCTTCCCTGCTGTTCAAGCTCAACGAAAGCCAACTCGCCCTCGAGGCCGCCATCCTGGAGCTTTCAAACTGGGTCGAACAACGCGGCTCGGCCGACGTCGCTGATAACGTGCGTGGAGCCCTGGAGGCGATTGACCAGAATGAGGAGTTCATCAAAATGACGCTCGCGGTGCAGATGACGTCGGAACAGGCCCTGCGTTTTTTTTGCACAACCTGGGCCAAGAGCAGCCAGGAAAGTGCGTCAAAGAGAGCCGCCGCGATTCATCAGCAGGAGAGACAGGTGGATAATATTACGGGGCGCTCTGGCTAGTCCTCCAATCATGCCAAACCATGGTTTTTTTAATGGATGGCCTGTTTGTCGTCATCCCGTTTCCCATTCGCCAACGCACGCCTGCATCAGGAAAGAAATGAAATTCACCGAGGAAATTGGCGCCGCCTTCCCAGCTAGCAATCCAATGCCGTCACTACTGCGGCAGGCCCTTCATTTACTGGAAGAGCATGGCTGTGCCCGGAGACGCCGGGATGGGATTCGCTATATGACCCTGCATCCTGAACCTGAAAATAGCGATATCGCTACTACAGCCTTCTATGTGCCAAATCCCGCCGTTACCGCGTTATGGACCGGAAGTGACGATCCCGAGGTGAATCACCGACTATCGATATTCCTGAGAACCGGTGGCGACGGTTCGTGGGCCGGGCTTTGGCTAGACGACAATGGCCAGCAGCGAATTGTCCATCTAGGGTCGGGATCAGGATCGGATATGCTCTGTGTGTTGGTAGATAACGTCGAAGACCTATTGCGCCTACTGGCTATCGGTTATGACGAACTCTGCTGGCCAGAGCAATTCCCACGAACTCCCGAAGAGGTCTGTGAAAAAAAATACGACGATGACGACTACCCTCCACCGCCCCTTTTGTTCCGAACCTATGTTGAACGGACACTTGGGCTAAACATTCCGGCGAGGGCGTCGGAGCTTATTCCCTGCACTGTAAGTATGGACGCGTTGGAATCGAACGATCCATTCTGGATTTGGCTCAAGCAGGTTAATGGGGAGTGACCGGATTACCAACATGGCTGCCAATGCATGTGACGAGTGGGTAAGGAGTTCGAGCGGTCCACTTTGGGTCCAGGTTGTGTGAAAACGTCAGATTGGGTTTCTATATCGACGCGAGGGGACCGTGCTCACATTTCGCAAACTGATCAAGGCCACGACGTTATCGGGAACAGTTACAACGCCTCCTCATGCGCAACGATCAAATGGTCGACTGCTGTCTGCATGTTGTAACCGACGATCCCCGTGCCGCGAGTCATCATTGAGCGGGCGTCTGGATCGGTCAGTGAGACCTGTTTATCGGCTAGAGCAGAGGAAGTAAATCTGCCCCCTGCTCCAGTTCCTGTTTCTAAAAATTGAAACGCTGGTCAAACACTGCCTGCTCACCCACCGTCACGGTGCATTGGCGGGCCACTTCAACCGGCATCACTTTGCCCAGCAACGGCGCCAGCGACTTGTAGAACACCTTATCGCAGGCGGCGTCTTTGCTGAAGGCTTGGGAGTTACCGTCCGCGTCGGCGGTAATCCGGCAGCCTGCCACCAATTCGGTGGCCAACTCGTTCAATTGCACCGTCTTCGAGCCGACGCCCTGCAACTCGATCAGCTCGTTGCACGCGCCTTTGGCCGGACCTTCCTTGATGGTTTTGGTGAAGGCGACGCGTTGGTAGTCAGTACCAGTGAACAGCACCTGGTCGTTGACCGTTACGCGGTATTGTGAGGGCTTGAAGGCGATGGTTTTGATGCAGAACTGCGTGACAACCGGTTTGCCATTGATCTCAGCTGTGGCCGCTTTGCAGCCTGGGGTGGCCTGGGTGAAGGTGGTATCGGGCGAGCTGACGCAACCGGCCAGTGATAGCAGGCACACACCGAACAGCATTCTTTTCATGGGACTTCCTGTGCTCAAACATACCGCCTCCAGCAGGCGGCTCCGAACACAGATCATACCAGCGACATGGTGGCCAAAGGAGCAGAAAGGCAAGGTGGCCCCAACTCGACTACCGCACCCATCTCAACAGCTGTCCGTATATGGACTCCCCCTCATTGCAAGCCCCGTTGCTTTGGCGCCCGTGCCGACTGCACACGTATATTCGGCCTCTAAATACGGCATCGTTTCGATGCAGGGCCATGATGGGCTATTCGCGCGCCGGCTCCCGATCGCTTTTTCGTGCTTTTCGCACTTGGACATTCGAGGGTTTTGCCGACGCCGGTTCGACCGGTTTGCCATCGTTCAGGTTGCTTCGCAATCGTGGTTAAGAGTTGTTTCTCTCGTAGAACACGTCGGGTAAATAGATCAGGCCGCTGCCTGATTCGGTTGGTAATCAGTGTCGTGACGCAGCATCGCCCAAGCCATGCGTGCAGTTTTGTTGGCCAGCGCAATGGCGGCCACATTGGGATGCGATCGCTCGGCTAAACGAACGGCCCACTGGCTGAGCCGATCCTCTTTGGATTTGGCTGTGCGTAGCGCCGAGCGTGCGCCATGCACCATCAATGTTCGCAGATACGTATCACCGCGCTTGCTGATACCGAGTAGTCGATCCTTACCGCCAGAACTGTATTGCCTCGGTGTCAGTCCCAGCGAGGCGGCAAACTGTCGGCCATTGGCAAACTGACGGGCATCACCGAGAGCGACGACGAGCGCTGTGGCGATCATTGGACCGACACCACGCAGCTGTTGAAGGCGAACGGCGGACGGCTCGTTTGTCGCGATCGCAGTGATCTCGCCATCGAGCTGGCAAATACGCCCATCCAGCGCACGAAGGTCGTCCCACAAACCATCCAGCAGACGACGAAAGCGTGCCGTCAAACCGTTATCCGCATCCCCTAGCCAGCATGGTATTGCACGACGCAGCATCAGCAATTCCTTCGGTGCAACGAGACCGTACTCGGCGACCAGCCCACGGATCTGATTGGCTTTGGCCGTCCGCTGTTCGATTAAGCCGGCCCGGATGCGATGCGTCGCCTGGATATCCTGTTGTTCGATGGTCTTGATGGCGACGAAGCGCATGCTGGGACGGCTCATCGCTTCGCAGATCGCCTCGGCATCGTTCGCGTCGTTCTTGTTGCTCTTGACGTACGGTTTGACGAACTGCGGCGCGACCAGCTTCACCCGAAATCCGTGGGCTTGTAGCTGCCGAGCCCAGTGATGTGCACCGCCACAACTCTCCATCCCGATCTCACAGCCAGGTTCGATCTTCTCCAACACCGTTTGCAGCCAGCGATCACGCGGTAGGCGCTGCCGCCAGACGGGTAGCTCATGACAATCCACGCCGTGGATCTGAAACACGTTCTTGGCCAGGTCGACCCCAATGCGCATAAGCTTCATGTGTGGACTCCTTCTCACTGTTGACTGTGGTTCGCACTTTCAGTCTGGCACTCAAGATGCCGAAGTGAGGAGGAGTCCATCCCATTGCTTTTGGCCGATTTGCGCCAGTGCCGACGGACTGCAATGGGTCGTTTTCAGCCGGTCGCGACAGGCAGAAACCGGCCGATCGTGTTGAAAAAGTCGGTTTTCCCAAAACACTCGAATATTGATGGATGAAAACACCTCTGTTGCACGCGGCTACGTGAAATCCGAGTCCTGAACCTTCTGCCAAAAACTCAGATTTCAATCTCAAACGCGTACTTTTCTGGCGTGGAATTCGAAGCCGACTTTTCAACAGAGTCGGCCGAATTCTGCCGCTGCTGACCGGCAGCTATAGGTCGATTTTGTTGAAAAAGTCGGCCATGGTTTCCGCGGCAAAAAAGTATGCGTCCGAGATTGAAATCTTTACTTTCGGTAGAGACTTCCGGACTCGAATTTCACGTAGCCGCGTGCAAAAAAGGCGTTTTCACTAGTCAATGATCAGGCTGTTTGGGCGGACCGATTTTTTCAACAGAATCGGCCAGGAGAAGACATTTGGTTTATATCTGCTGTTGGTCGTCATAGCTCGGCAGCTCGATGGCGTCGGCTTTCGGCGAAAGGATTTTTCCGAACAAGGTCTTGAGTCCCGGCGCGGTGGCTATCCTCAACACCGCGTGGCCGAGTGCAATGCCAAGACGCGAATGCGGCGATGCCAGTCTGGGAGCGAACTTGGGAATGCTTTGTGCCTGAGCGACGTAAGGCTGTATCAGTTTTTCATAGGCCGCGAAAGCATGGGTGTGGTCGGCATGGCGACCCAGTTCGCCAGCCAGTACATATTGCCCGATGCTTTTGTTTAGTTCCGGGCCGTTCTGCAGGATGCCTTGGTGATAAGGGAATTGAGGAAGCCATGACTGACCGCAAGCAACTCCATCGAGATGGCTACGTGCTGCTCCGTCAAGCGATCCCGGCCGAGTGGCTGGGTGACCTTCGTGCCGTGTTCGATGCGGGCGTGAAGCCATCGGGCCAATGGCCAGTGCCGCGTGGCATGGACTGGCGCCATTCGCTGTTGGACTCTGACTCGAAGGTTCAGGCTGTGTGTCGTCTGCCGGAAGTGCTGGCGGTGGTGGGTGAACTGATCGGAGAACGGTTCTTCCTCTCGCAGGTGGAGGGTCGCGAACCTCTTGCAGGTGGCGGTCAGCAGCAGTTGCACCGCGACTTGTCGGTCCAACGGCCAGGCGACATAGTGAACGCCCTGGCTTATTTCGACGATTACGGCCCCGAGAACGGTGCGACACGTATCGTCCCCGGCAGCCATCGTCCCGAGCTGGGAGAGCCGCCATTCGACTTCAATGACGAGTCCCGGTCTGTGCAGCTTTCAGGCTCCGCTGGTGACATCTTGGTGTTTGATGTCGATTTAGTGCATGCGGGCAGCCTGAATTCAATCGGCACACGCCGTCGCACCATCCTGATTAGCTATTTTTCGGAGCATCTATACGCGTCACACCTGGAAACAGTGAGCCTGCGAAGCATTCGGATGGACACGACCGATCGGTTCGATCCCTCGGATTATGCCTTCGGGGGCTATATAGCCTGACCAGGCTGATAAAGGGCCGCTGGTTGTCGATCAGTGCCCTTCGCCCCGCCCCTCCCCGGCCGAGTGGCTTCCCTGGGGCTGGCTGAGCAGTTCGAACCACGACAACTGAGCATCGTGAGGCGCCGCAATGGCGCACTGAGCAATCCGGCGGATTGGTCAGGAGCCTTTGGGTCCGGTTTTGAACCTAGCCCCCACCAAGTAATAGAAGTGATATTCCCACGGCGCTAATCCACCACGAACAACTTCGCACCGGTTGTGGTGAACGAACGGTGTCCTTCAGCATTATTGCCCACCTGATAGCTCATCCCGGCATTCAGCGTGAACTGGCGGCCGTCCTCCAACTCAGTGTGCAACTGACCTTCCAGGCACAACAGAATGTGCCCTCTCCAACACCAATGATCGGCAAGGTATCCAGGGCTGTATTCAACCATCCGCACACGCGTCGAACCAAACTGGCAGGTTCGCCAATAAGCGGTGCCTGTTTGCCCGGCATGCTTTACAGGTTCAATGGTCGACCAGTCAGTTGTACCGAACGGGATAGCGGTGAGATCCATCGTTGCCTCATCGAAATACAGTGAATGCGAACCGTATCAACCTGGTAATGCTGCCGATAGATACAAAGAGTCCGCATTTACGCAATACAGAGCCTAGTTGCCTCGCCCGCCCCCAAACGACCACTCCTCTGCCGCTGTGGTGGTAATCACCACCATGACATCCTCAGCGTCGATGCCTGGCGCCCGGCCCAGCCTGTCGACCAGGTCGCGATAGAAACGCTGTTTCGTCTCGGTACTGCGCGGGCGACCCGCCGTAATCGCTATCAGCACAAAGTCAGGGCTGCGCGGACCGCCCAAGTAGTCGGGATCAAATATCAGCTCGCCCACTTCGTGCTGGTGAATGACCTGGAAGCAATCGTTCATTGGCACTTCAAAGCGCTCTACCAACGCGTGATGCAGCCCCTGAGACAGGGCATGCAAATACTCTGCTGACTTCCCCCGGTGCAGTGAAATACGTGCAAATGGCATATTTGGCTACTCCTGTAAGGGGACGATGGATGCCCGTAGATCACTCAACAGATTCAGCGCCGATGCGGCGGCTGGCCAGCCTGAATAGAACGCGAGATGAGTGATGACTTCAGCTAACTCGTTGACGCTCAGACCGTTATCCAGCGCACGTTTCAAATGAAACGGCAGTTGCTCCAGTCGATACAACGCAACCAGCGCTGCCACCGTCACCAGACTGCGCTCACGAGCCGGCAGTTGCGTACGCTGCCAGATATCGCCAAACAGAACGTCCTCAGTCAGCTCGGCAAATTTTTGCGCGTACTCACCCTGCTGCTCTCGTCCCAGGCCTACAGATGCATTCATGACGTTTCCCCCTCAAAAGACCAAACAACGGGGGAAAAATATCAAGTCGCGACAATTCCGAATATCAGATTAAATAACGACCATCATCCCGAAATTGTGAACCATCTGATGCGCCGACCCACCTTCGATCTTGATGTACTTCGCACTTTTGTAACGGGTGTGGCGCTCAATAGTTTTGCCAAGGCTGCGGACAAACTCGGCCGCTCGACGTCTGCCGTCAGTGCGCAACTCAAGAAGCTTGAGGAACAGGTGGGCACTCCCGTGCTGTTGAAGTCCGGTCGAGGCCTGGTATTGACACCCGTTGGAGAATCACTGCTCAGCCATGCCCATCGGTTACTCGAACTCAACGACAGCATTTTCCAAAGCCTGCATGAGAGCCAGACGGCTGGAACAGTACGCCTCGGGCTTCAGGAGGACTTTGGGGAACACTTTCTCAGCGAAATCCTGCGACGCTTCGTCAAGAGTTACCCGCTGGTGAGGCTTGAAGTCACGATCGCTCGAAACGCTAAACTGCTTGCAATGATCGACGGTGAAGGCCTGGATCTCGCACTGACCTGGGACACCGGGCATCGGTCCCTCCATTCCACGCGCCTGGGTGAAACACAGATGCACTGGATCGGGGCTCATGACATGCCATCGATAAAAAGCCTTGCCGGCTCTGCGGTGCCATTGATCATGTTCGACGCCCCTTGCGTGCTGCGCAGTGCCGCCACTCAAGCGCTGGATGAAGCACGGATCCCCTGGCGAATCGCGCTGACCAGTCCCAGCGTTGGTGGCATCTGGGCGGCCGTTGCTGCCGGATTGGGCCTGACACTCCGAACCCGCATTGGGCTGCCAAGCCATCTCACCGTCATTTCCGGCTTACCCCCGGTGCCGACCCTGGGCTATGTGCTTCACTTCGGTGGCGAACACCTCACACCTGCCACCAGACAATTGGCGGCGTTGATAGAAACAAGTCTGCAAGAGCAGGCGTTCAGCATCACGGGCATGAAATAATTGAAGGCACTCAAGGCTGATACCTGTCCGTTAAGGTGCAGAAACAATACCCGCCATGGGTTGAATCCACAGTCGATAGCCACCCTTCGCAATCCACCGTTATCGGCCGGCAAACCGTTACACCCATGCCTCTGCTCCCGGCTTGGTGTTAAATAGCGCAGGTTGCAAGCTCAGACCCTGTCGCGCAATACAGTGCAACGAGACCCCTTATGAACACCCATTTTGAGAGAACAGCATGATCGAGGTCACCGAGGTTTCCATTGCCGAGCTGCGTGCTGCGCTCGAATCGGGCCAGACCACCGCGGTTGAGCTGGTCCAGGCCTATCTCGCCCGAATCGAGGCCTACGACGGGGCCGACACACCCACCGCCCTCAACGCGGTGGTGGTTCGCAACCCCGAAGCACTGCACGAGGCACAAGCGTCCGATACCCGTCGTGCCAAAGGCGAGACGCTGGGCCCGCTCGATGGCATCCCCTACACCGCCAAGGACAGCTACCTGGTGAAAGGGCTCACCGCCGCTTCCGGTAGCCCTGCCTTTGCGAACCTGATTGCTTATCGCGATGCGTTCACCATCGAACGGCTTCGCGCCGCCGGGGCGATCTGCCTGGGCAAGACCAACATGCCGCCCATGGCCAACGGCGGCATGCAGCGCGGGGTCTACGGCCGTGCCGAGAGCCCGTACAACGCTGACTACCTCACCGCCCCTTTCGCTTCGGGCTCATCGAACGGCGCCGGTACCGCCACCGCTGCCAGTTTCGCCGCATTCGGCCTGGCGGAGGAAACCTGGTCGAGCGGTCGCGGCCCTGCGTCGAACAATGGCCTGTGCGCCTACACGCCGTCGCGCGGGGTGATTTCGGTGCGCGGCAACTGGCCGCTGACGCCGACGATGGACGTTGTCGTACCGTTTGCCAGAACCATGGCTGACCTGCTTGAAGTGCTCGACGTGGTGGTCGCGCAAGACCCCGACACCCGCGGCGATCTGTGGCGGATGCAACCCTGGGTGCCGATCCCAAGCGTCGCCTCGGTGCGTCCCGCGTCTTACGCAGAACTGGCCGAAAAGACCGATGCACTCGCCGGAAAGCGCCTCGGCGTGCCCCGGATGTACATCAACGCAGATCCCGAAGCGGGTACCTCTGAAGCGCCGGGTATCGGTGGCCCGACAGGGCAACGCATCAACACCCGCGCATCGGTGATCGGGCTTTGGGAACAGGCTCGCCAGGCACTCGAAGCGGCTGGCGCCGAAGTGATCGAAGTCGACTTCCCGCTGGTCTCCAATTGCGAGGGTGATCGTCCCGGCGCGCCGACCGTGTTCAATCGCGGCATCGTCTCCAAAGAGTTCCTGCACCATGAGTTGTGGGACCTGACGGCCTGGGCGTTCGATGATTTTCTGCAGGCCAACGGCGATCCGAAGTTGAACCGCTTGGTCGACGTCGACGGACCGCTGATCTTCCCGCACGACCCCGGCACCCTGCCTAACCGCGAGGGCGACCTCGCCGCTGGCATGGACGAGTACGTGCGGATGGCTGAGCGCGGCATTACCCCGTGGGACAAAATCACTACCGTGCCGGACGGACTGCGGGGGCTTGAACAGACCCGCAAAATCGACCTTGAAGACTGGATGGATCGGCTCGGCCTCGATGCCGTGCTCTTCCCGACCGTCGCCGACGTTGCGCCGGCGAATGCCGATGTCGACCCGACGTCTGCGGACATCGCCTGGAGCAACGGCATCTGGGTCGCCAATGGCAACCTCGCCATCCGCCACCTGGGCGTGCCCACGGTCACCGTGCCGATGGGCGTCATGCCGGACATCTGCATGCCGGTCGGGCTGACCTTTGCGGGCCGTGCGTATGATGATTCGACGTTGCTGCGGTTGGCTTCGGCGTTTGAGGCAACCGGGACAAAGCGGATGATTCCGCCACGGACTCCGGCATTGCGGAAGTAGGAACTACTGGGGCAGACCACGACTTCAAAAACCGTTGAAATCGTGGCTTGCCCCCGAGTCCATCGCGAACGCCAGAGTGATCGAGCAGCGCGGGTTTGATGCACCTAGGTGACAGATACCTTTTTCAGTCGTAAAAAACCCGCATACCTGCGGGTTTTTATTGCCTGCCCTTAAAGGGTCGAAAGCTGCTTGCTCCGCTATTGCAGCGGAACATACACATCTGTTTGCCATTGATCCTGTGGTGTCTCGGGATGGGCGCTCAGGTAATTGAAGAATAGCGGCTGGTCACGAAGTTCCTCTCCACTGGCAGGAAGCCAATCGCGGTAAATCGGATAGATCGTTTCGCCGATGTGATCCGGTGACCCCACGTGTCGCGCCACGACGTGGCGACCGACTGTGCCGCGCGTCATAGTCGCATCAGTTATACATAACGTGAGACAGGCCCCCCTACGAACGCGGTGAATTGCCGATGGAAGTGAAACGCCGAAAAGTTCGCCACATGGCTCAACGTCTTCACCGACAGGTCACCTTCAAGATTGGCATCAATGTAGGCGAGTACGGTGTTGAAGCGTTTTGTGTAAGCGAAATGGGTCGGCATGTCAGACACTGGAAAAAGCTCCTGGATGTACGGTCGGCAATAGAGCCGACTATAGCGGCGTGAACGCGCCTAGCCGCGTTTGCTCAAGGCACGTTTGGGGTTGACCAATACGATCTCTTCCAAGGCGATGTAAAGGTCAGGGGCATTTCAGGTATCCACTTCTGGCCGATTTCTGTCTGCTAGGAAGGGCAGAAAACGGCCAGGAGCGGACACTGGTTGCCATTCCCCTGTCAGAGTGGGAGGCCCCTTAGGCACGCTTGCACATGCGCTGTTAGTCCGTTGAAATCCTCAAATGCAAGATCCGTATAGCTTGGCTCCAACTGATCGAGGTACTGCCAGAGTGGAAGGTTTGCAATCGCTGCCTGACGCGTGAAGAGGTCGTAATGTTCGTGGCAAACCATCCAGTTCGTGCCCGGCAGGGGCTCTCGGAGATGGGCAAGCAACAACCAACGCTCATGGCCTTCATAACTTGAAACAGCCGCTTCCAATCGTTTCATTATCACCTCGTCTTCCTGTGCGAAACGAAAGGCTACCCACGGTAGCCCGCCAGGAGCCTCCACAAATCCGCGACCATTCCAAGTCTGGGCTATCCGCGATCTGTACCGCCTCCATTCGAGGGCGCTTACATCATTGAGGATATTCAGTAACTCACCTTCGGGATGCTGTATTCGCGGGACATCGCTATTCGTCATTTCACTTTTCCAATAATCGATTGCTGCCTTTGTGAGGCGTTTTGACCGGATGCAGCGAGTTTCCGAAATGGATCGCTTTTAACTATCGCCACTTATAGCGATGGGCCGCAAGCGGCCCGTCCTGACGGCGAATATCTGTCTGAACGCTTTCGGCTACTATACCTTTCGGCCGCTGGGCGCCATCCAAGCTTCGGGATGTTGAATGGAAACTGTCGACCCAAACCGCCTGAAGATCTGGCAAGTACTTTCAGAGCTTTTTCTCGACACCGAGATCACCGATCTCGACTTTTGACTATGTCGCTCGTGTAGTCTTGGAAACAGGCTATTCGCCCCAAGAAATTCACAGCATTCTGTGGAGTGAAGTTTTCCCGGCACTTGAGGGAAACCTCAAATCCATTGCAGGTGAATGGGCGGGATGGACAGATGAATGGCTGTTAGAGCACTGGGCCACTCAGGCATCACCGCAAAGTGATCTATGTTCGCCTTGCATTAGAGCATTTGGATAAGGCACTGCCCCTAATCCCATGTCTTTTCGTTCACTACACGGCGCGATTTATCATCGTTGCGGTGATGACAGACAGGCCTATTCGTACACAAATAAAAAAGCAGCTCTCGGGAGCTGCTTTTCGATCCTACTCCCCCTTTTTATGCTTATGGGGCTTCAGGTCTGGATGATCTTTTTTCTTTTCGGGCGTGACTCTCTGCCTCTTGTCCGGAGTGCCATCTTCGTTTGTTCTTTTAGGGCCAGGTTTGATACTCATGGTCGATTTCCTTTATCGCTTGGGTTGTTAAATCCTGTTTTGTAACTAGCCCGGTTTTTTACAGTTGTCAACAGGACGCGGGCAAGGGTTGCGTAGTCACGGGGTAGGCATTCGGTAGTAAATCGCCGAGTTGGTCACGCCTCAGAAGCCCAGTTTTCGGGGCTTTCGTCGAGCAGCTTGAATCGGCTCTGAGCTTTTTGACATCTACGAGATCCCCCCATTTGGCCGTCAGCAGCCCTCTACGAAGAGCTGCTTTGGGTCGACTCCCGCCCGTCGTGACAGGCAGACGGGCGGCCAGCAGCATCAATATCGTGGTCTGTCCCCAATTGCTCGTCGCGACTTGATTGCGCCAAGACAGAGTAGGATTTGGGGCGTGTAAACCGCTTCGTGCTGATCGCCCTCACCCCCATGTTTTTCCGAGCGCGTCTAGACCGGCTCTTTGCAGGTCCTGCGGATTCATGGCAAGGCGGAACTTGCAGGTCGCCTCGAAGTTGAGAAAGAAAGGTTCTGCAAAACTGGGGATTTCAGATGAGTCTTGTACGTTGATCAGGAAAATCCCGCCGCGCATTCCCTCCTGCTCGGTGAAGTAGGCAGTCTCCGGTTTGATGCTCTCCAGGATACGCCCCATGATTTCGCCGATCTTCCCGGATCTGACGAGAGCGTTGAAGGGTTCATTCGGGAACTCGACCATCAGTAGCATTTTCATCATTCGATACTCTATTCAAATGGCAGCCTCATCTCCCTACCTTTGCTCCTGGCGCTCATGCCGTCAGGACTGCATTCAACCGTTCCTGCGGTGTGTTAAGCATAGCGAAGCATGAGTTGACGTTCGTCCGGGGCTACGGACGGTCATCAAGCTGCCGTTCGCCATCTGCCCAGGCTTTCAGCATCCTCGAAATTGCTGACAAGCACACAGGTAAGGAAGAAATGATGCAGAAGGAAGCTCACTGGAAACGCCGCCTTCTGACCCGCGACAGCGGCTTGAACGGAAACTGAAAGGGTCGCAATCGTCAGTCGATAGCTGACGGGGCTGGAAGGCTGTTGGCCGGATAGCGACGGCCTAGCATCGACCGTCGCTATAAATCGTCAGACTTCTGTCTGTTCTGCCATTTCAAGGGCACCGTCGACCTCGATCCCCAGGTATCTGACGGTGCTTTCAAGCTTTGTATGACCAAGCAGGAGCTGGACAGCTCTCAGGTTCTTTGTCCTGCGATAGATCAGCGATGCCTTGGTTCTTCGTAGCGTGTGAGTACCGTACATGGCTGGGTCAAGGCCAATGGCTGTTACCCACGCTTTGACTATTCGAGCGTATTGTCTGGTGGAGAGATGGTCTGAGTCGTGCAGCCAGGTCGGAAACAAGAAGTCCTCAGCACGAAGGCGAGCCTGATGCATCCAAACCTCCAGAACCGTTCGTGTTTGCTCAGTGATTTCAAATTGCACCGGATGTTGCGTTTTCTGCTGCATCACGATGGCCTGTGACGATACATGCTCTCCATGGGCTATAACTCGTACTCGCAGCTTGGTTAAGTCACAGGCACGCAGCTTGCTGTCGATAGCCAAGTTGAAAAGAGCCAGATCCCGTGTCTTCTCCGCGAGCTGGAGTCTGACCCGGATCGCCCAGATATCTCTGACCCGCAGCGGGGCTTTCTGGCCAACTAGCTTTCCCTTGTTCCAAGGCTCATGGTTGTATGTAGAAATAGTGCTCATGGCTTGTCCTCCACGTTGGGAGAGGACAAGGGTGGATCAGGCACAGTGCTGCGTGGTCGCTATTCGACCCAATGCGGACGCTGACCAGCATTTGGTTAAGGGGCGGGCTTTAGCCCGTTACATTGAGTGAAGCGAACGGTTTGAAACAGTTGTTATGCATTTTTTACTAGCCGTTTCTTTAAATGATAAAGGTTAGTCCCGATTGGTCGATCCTCAAGAACACCATAAACCTCGTACCCATGCCGCTCATAGAACTGTTTAGCATCAACGGTTTTTAAGAATGCAATTACTGCCCCATTGTTGGCGCCAATCGTTTCTGCTTTTTCCAATAGCATAGAACCGACTTTTCTACCGCGATGAGACTCCTTAACCCAAAAGGTATCAATTTCTAAGCCATCCCAGTAACAATTACAGCTTATTGCACCGATGTAGTCGCCGACTTCATCGTGTGCAACCACCATAAATATTCTATCTTCCGATTCTGGCGGTAGATTTGGATATTGAATTCGAAGATATTCTGAGAACCTATTATTCAGAACTCCCTGGTCCTTTTCTGTTGGAGAATCCAATATATCAATCTTGATTTCCACTTTATTGCTCCGATCATTCGACTTTGAAGTGCCGTACGGATTTTGGCATAACAATTAATTTTGCGACATGCGATGTCGCATAATATTCCATGTCTATGCGTAATCCCTTGAACAATCAAAAAATCGAGTCTGTAAACGCGACATAAAAAAAGGGGGAAAGCGGCATATTTTTTTGCACATTACTGACGTATCAGCTGCATGTCCATGGTCTGCTTTTGGCCAATTGCTGCCTAACATGAAAGGTTGCAATCGACCGAAAGCGGACTGGGGCAACCCAGTCCGCAACGCAGGATCAGCTTGGGCAGAACCGAACACACACCTCTTCAACGCCTATACCCAAGCGTGCCACGTAAAAACCAGTCGCCCAGTAAGCCGTTCAGCACGACTCAGCCGTTTCCACCACGCCACGTTTTCCGTCTCGGAACTTTCCTGGAAAATGATGTCAATGTGATAGCGCACCACGGCGCCAAAAAATCCTGGATCAACCAGCACCAGGCTGTTTCCTGGCAAATCATGGAAGTGTGCAATGAGACTAATCCTCGCAGTGCTGTTGATGTTCAGCAGCCACGTTTACGCCAGTTGCGACAACATCAGCAACGACGACCAGCGTAACTATTGCAAGGCTCGGGAGGGCCGGGGCGGGTGTCAGAATATTAAGGACGACGACCAACGCAATGCCTGCAAAGCGGAAACAGAAGGCACAGGGGATTGTGGAAACATTCGCAACGATGACCAGCGCAACTATTGCAAAGCCAAGCAGGGCTCGGGCGGTTGCCAAAACATCAAGGATGACGACATGCGCAATGCCTGCAAAGCAGAAACAGGAGGCACCAGTGATTGTGGAAACATTCACGATGATGACCTGCGCAACTACTGCAAGGCCAAGCAAGGTTCGGGCGGTTGCCAAAATATCAAGGACGACGGCCTGCGCAATCAGTGCAAATCCTTGGAGCGCTAGTTGAACGGCTCACCGAGAGAGTTCGGAAGGAGCCGCAAGCAAAAACCACATACAAAAAACCCGCATCACTGCGGGTTTTTTATGACTTGTCTTTACCTTGTCCCGCCCTTCCCAATCAAAGCAAAAGCCCCTTCACCATAGGCACACACGCCAACTGAAGCCCGGACGGTGAATGGTAAATCGCAGCCACGTCCCCCACATAACCGCATCGCCGGTAAAAGTCAGCGGCGTTCAACGTAGCGTCCAGAGTCACCTCCTTCAGCCCCAGATCCCGCGCCAGGCATTCGAGGTGGTTCAGGATCTTCAAGCCGAAACCACGTTGCATAAAGTGTGGGAGCACAAAGATCGCGCCAATTTCGCCCGCCTCCAGATCAAGCATGCCGGTTGCCACCGGCTCGCCCTGAATACAGCCCAGATAAAAGTGCTTTTCCATCAGGGCGCTGTACCCGTCGCTGGCGGCTCCAGCCGTCCAGGCCAGCATGTGTTCCGTGGTGTAGGCGCCGATGCATTGGTGCCGTATCGCGTGCAGGCGAATGTCGAATGCGGCTTGGGCATCGCTTGGTGTGGCGCGTCTGATCTCGAACATTTCATTCTCCGTTAGCCATCGGTGGACGGAGCACTAAAAAGCCCCGTCCATTTCTGGCGGGGCCTTGGGTAATTACGTCAAAACCTGTGAACGCATGACCTCACGGCCCGCCAGAGGCGGTCATGGAGGAGCACATCATGTTCATGCGACGTGTATAGGTCATGGGCCGATAGTGTTTTGGCTGGTCCGGCTTGTCAATCCTGGAGCGGAATGACAAGAAAAAGCGGCCTCAAGTAACCCCGTTACTGCTCCAGGTATCAATTCAGCAATGAAACTTTCTTCAGCAGGTCATAAAGCCCATCAGGCACCAATGGCGACTCATGAGTGAAGCTTGCGCAAGAATGCCACTTTGCCATGAAGGCCGCGCCATCGCTCTCTTGGGCATTCAAGTGCGGCAATTCATAGACATCAGCATCCACAAACTTTGCATCGTACACCTGCACTATTTCGTGCCCTGGAGTGCCAGCGTACGTGAAGAAACTTTCAAGCGTGCCGAGCAAGCGAACATCTGTGATGGCTAAACCGAGTTCTTCCTGTACTTCTCGCACAACGGCATGGGCGCTGGTTTCGCCGAACTCGATGCCGCCACCGACCGGGCGGAAGAATGTTTGTTGCTTGATGGGGTCGTAGGCTTCGTTGACCAGGATCTTGCCGTCGTGATGGAAGACGCAGAGTGCGAGGGGACGGATGCGTTGTGCAGCCATAAAGTGAAGTCCTTTTGCTTTGAAAAATGCCTGTCGCGGCTGCCGAAGGCTGTTGCAGAGGTGAGGCTCGCGGTCGATATCAGAAGTTCGCCGGGGTGTTGGCGCTGATGATTTCGGCCTCATCCTGCCCAATGTTCCGGAACCGATGCGCCAGCGTCGTCGGAAAGTAATACCCGTCCCCGGCATTCAACACGCTGATCTGCCCATCTACGGTCAACTCAACCGTGCCACGGGTAACAAGCCCGCACTCCTCGCCTTCCGCGTGCACGATCGGCTCCTCCCCGGAACTGGCTCCCGGCGCGTATTGCTCGCGCAGCAGGCGCATCTGCCGCCCCGGCACGGAGGCGCCGATCAGCAGCAGGCGCAGGCCATGGCGGCCCAGGTCGGGTTGTTCGTTGGCGCGGAACACGTATTGGTGCTCGCGGGGCGGTTGGTCGAAGGTGAAGAAGTCCGCCAAAGACATGGGAATGCCTTCGAGCAGTTTTTTCAGGGAACTGACGGAGGGGCTGACGCGATTCTGTTCAATCAGGGAAATCGTGGCATTGGCGACGCCGCTTCGCCGGGCCAGCTCACGCTGAGACAGCTTGTGGCTTTCGCGCACCAATTTGAGTCGTGTGCCCGTGTCCATAACAGCCTTATGTGAGAAAAACTTAAGGGTATTGAAGGTGGATGGCGGGCGACTGTTGTCGCAGGATTCGCCGTTTTCCTGGCCTGCCAGCATGAAAGTCGGCTATTAAATCATGTTTGCAGGTGTTGCTCAGCAGGTTCGATAGACGGCCGGCAAAAAAGCCCGGAGGCCGTGGTGGTGGTTGGTTTGGGTGCGTGAATTGTGGAGGTGGGTTTGCTCGGGGTGGCGGTGAGTCAGGCGATATGAATGGTGGCTGATATGGCCTCATCGCGAGCAAGCTTTGCGCCTACAGGCTTGGTGCTGGCTGGACGCCGATTTTGTGCCGGCACAGATCTCCCGTGGGAGCGAGCCCTCCCGCTCCCCCAGGGATTGTGCCAACTAGAGACCGAAACGATCACGGAGCGCGTAATACGCGGCGCCCATGGCGGTGAGCGGGGCCTGGAAGGTTCGGCCGCCGAACATCGGCATGTGCGGCAAGGACGCGAACGCGTCGAAACGCTCGGCGTCGCCGCGGATCATTTCCGAGATCAATTTGCCGGCCAGGTGCGAGCAGGTGACGCCGTGACCGCTGTAGCCCTGCATGTAGTAGGCGTTTTTCTCGATGCGACCGAATTGCGGCATGCGTGACATGGTCAGCAGGAAGTTGCCGGTCCAGCGGTAGTCGATTTTCACGTCCTTCAATTGCGGGAAAGTCTTGAGGATTTTCGGGCGGATCAGTTGCTCGATGTCGTCCGGTTCGCGGGCACCGTAGACCACGCCGCCGCCGTACAGCAAACGGTTGTCAGCGGTGAGACGGTAGTAATCGAGCAGATAGTTGCAGTCTTCGACGCAGTAATTGTGGGTAATCAGACTGCGGGCGATCTTCTCGGACAACGGCTCGGTAACGACGATTTGCGAGCCGCACGGCATGCTTTTACGGGTCACGCGGCTGTCGAGGTCCTGAGGCAGGTAGGCATTACCGGCGATCAGCAGGTACTTGGCCCGCACCACACCTTTGGCGGTGCGCACAGTGATCGGCTCGCCGTAGGTGATTTCCACCGCCGCCGATTGCTCGAAGATCTTACCGCCCAGGCCGATGATGGCCGAGGCTTCACCGAGTGCCAGGTTCAGCGGGTGGATGTGGCCGCCCTGCATGTCCAGCAGGCCACCGACGTAGTGGTCGCACCCCACTTCGCGCTTGATGTCTGCCGCGTCGAGCATTGTCAGGTTTTTGTTGCCGTAACGCTCCCAGCTGCTTTTCTGCTCGGCCAGGCCTTTGAGCTGCTTTTTGTTCAGTGCGGCGAAGATGCCGCCGGGGCGGTAGTCGCACTGGATGTCGTAGTGCTGGATGCGCTGACGGATGATGTCGGCGCCTTCGAAGATCATGCTGCCGAGGATTTCCGCAGTCTTTTCGCCGTAGCGCTGTTCGATGACATCGACATCGCGACTGTAGGAGTTGACCAGTTGCCCGCCGTTGCGACCGCTGGCGCCGAAACCGACTTTGGCGGCTTCGAGCACGGTCACGCTGTAGCCCGCTTCGGCGAGGAACAGTGCCGAGGACAAACCGGTGTAACCGGCGCCGATCACGCACACATCGCACTCCACCAGTTCTTCAAGCACCGGGAAGTCGCCGGTGTGGTTGCGAGTGGCGGCGTAGTAGCTGTTTACATGATTTTGTTTAACAGAGCTTTGCGTCATACATTTCTCCGAGGGCCACCGGCACATGCCAGTGGCCGCCGTTGTAGAAGGATTAGAGCTTGATCCAGGTCGCTTTGAGCTCGGTGTACTTGTCGAACGCATGCAGCGATTTGTCCCGACCGTTACCCGACTGCTTGAACCCGCCGAACGGCGCAGTCATGTCGCCGCCGTCGTATTGATTGACCCACACGCTGCCGGCGCGCAAGCCGCGAGCGAAGGTATGGGCCTTGCTCAGGTTGCGGGTCCAGACACCGGCGGCCAGACCAAAGATGCTGTCGTTGGCAATCGCCAGCGCTTCTTCAGCGGTGTCGAAGGTGATCAGCGACAGTACCGGGCCGAAGATTTCTTCCCGGGCGATGGCCATGACATTGGTAACACCGTCGAAAATCGCCGGTTCCACGTACAGGCCACCGGTGTCTTCGAGGGTACGCCTGCCGCCCGCGATCAGTTGCGCGCCCTGCTGTTTGCCGACCTCGATGTAGCGCAGGACCGATTCCAGTTGGCGCTGATCGACCACCGCACCGACGGTGGTTGCCGGGTCCAGGGCATGCCCCGGCTTCCAGGCTTGCAGCGCTTCCACCAGCAGCGGAATGAACTCCTCGCGAATCGAGCGCTCCACCAGCAATCGCGAACCTGCGGTGCAGACTTCGCCCTGGTTGAAGGCAATCGCACTCACTGCTGCTTGTGCTGCCGCGCGCAAATCCGGCGCGTCGGCGAACACCACATTCGGGCTTTTCCCCCCGGCTTCGAGCCAAACGCGTTTCATATTGCTTTGCCCGGCGTAGATCAGCAGTTGCTTGGCAATCGCAGTCGAGCCGGTGAAGGCCAGCACGTCGACATCCATGTGCAACGCCAGCGCCTTGCCGACGGTGTGACCGAAGCCCGGCAGCACGTTGAACACGCCTTTCGGGATGCCGGCGTCCAGCGCCAACTGAGCGATGCGAATGGCGGTCAGCGGTGATTTTTCCGAAGGCTTGAGGATGAACGAGTTGCCCGCCGCCAGCGCCGGGGCGAACTTCCAGCTGGCCATGATCAGCGGAAAATTCCAGGGCACGATGGCCGCGACCACGCCTGCCGGTTCACGGGTGATGAGGCCCAGTTGATCGTGCGGCGTGGCGGCGACTTCGTCGTAGATCTTGTCGATGGCTTCGGCGCTCCAGCGGATCGCGTTGGCGGTCGCTGGAATGTCGATGCTCATGGAATCGCTGATGGGCTTGCCCATGTCGAGGGTTTCCAGCAGCGCCAGCTCTTGCTGATTCGCCAAAATCAGATCGGCGAAGCGGATCAGGATGCGCTTGCGCATCGCCGGGGCCATTTTGGCCCAGGCGCCGGAGTCGAATGCGCGTCGCGCGACGATCACCGCCGCGTTGGCATCGGCTTCGTCGGTGCTGGCGACGTTCGCCAGGAAGCGACCGTCCACCGGGCTCGTGCATTCAAAGGTGTCGCCGCTGAGTGCCGCGCGGTATTGACCGTCAATGAATGCCCGGCCTTCGAGTGTCAAGGACTGGAAGCGTTGCTCCCAATCGCTGCGAGTGTTTGTCATGGAGGTGACTCAACGCAGAGGAATAGTTGATTTGTCAGGTGGGCGCCCGGCTTGAAATCCAGCCCTCACCCTAGCCCTCTCCCGGAGGTAGAGGGGACTGACCGGGTTGTTCCAAAGCATTCTGCGACCTGACCGATCCAGTCGATTATGGATTCGGTACAAGACTTCGGGTCGCATGATATGCAGGGCATCTCCCGATCAGTCCCCTCTCCCTCCGGGAGAGGGCTAGGGTGAGGGTGAGGGGCAGGATCTCAAGCCAGCACAGTTTTCAGATCAAACCGTATGCAAGTACCAGTTGTACTCAAGGTCCGAGATGGAGTTCTCGAACTCGGCCAACTCGCTTTCCTTGCACGCGACGAATACGTCGATGTACATCGGGTCGATGTATTTGGCCATGACTTCGTTGTCGTCCAGCTCGCGCAGTGCATCGCGCAGGTTGTTCGGCAGGCTCTGTTCGTTCTGCTCGTACGAGTTGCCTTCGACCGGGGCGCCCGGCTCGATTTTATTGGTCAACCCGTGGTGAATACCGGCCAGCACCGAGGCCATCAGCAGGTACGGGTTGGCATCCGCACCAGCAACCCGGTGCTCGATGCGCACGGCGTCCGCTGCACCGGTCGGTACGCGCACCGCGACGGTACGGTTGTCGATACCCCAGCTCGGCGAGTTCGGCACGTAGAACTGCGCGCCGAAACGCCGGTACGAGTTGACGTTCGGACACAGGAAGGCCATCTGCGCCGGCAGGGTTTCCAGCACGCCGCCAATGGCATGGCGCAGTGCGTCGTTCTGCTCGGGGTCTTCGCTGGCGAAGATGTTGTGGCCTTCTTTATCCAGGATCGAAATATGGACGTGCAAGCCGTTGCCCGCCTGCCCCGGATAAGGCTTGGCCATGAAGGTGGTGTCCATCTCATGGTCATAGGCAATGTTCTTCACCAGACGCTTGAGCAGGACCGCGTAGTCGCAGGCCTTGATCGGGTCGGACACGTGATGCAGGTTCACTTCAAACTGGGCTGGTGCGCTTTCCTTGACGATGGCATCCGCGGGAATGCCCTGCTCTTTCGCACCCTCGAGAATGTCTTGCAGGCAGTCGACGTACTCGTCGAGGTCATCAATCAGGTAGACCTGAGTCGACATCGGACGCTTGCCGGAGATCGGCGAACGCGGCGACTGAGGGCGGCCGTTCACGTTGTCCTGATCGATCAGGTAGAACTCCAGTTCGAACGCGGCGCAAATGGTCAGGCCCAGCGCATCGAATTTGCTCACCACCTGACGCAGCACTTCCCGTGGGTCGGCGAAGAACGGCTGGCCTTCAAGCTCGTGCATGGTCATTAACAATTGCGCAGTCGGGCGCTTCTGCCAGGGCTCGACGCAGAGCGTGCCGGGGATGGGGTAGCAGATTCGGTCGGCATCGCCGATGTCCAGTCCCAGGCCGGTGCTTTCCACGGTGGAGCCGTTGATGTCCAGTGCGAACAGCGAAGCCGGAAGGTTGATGCCCTGTTCGTAAACCTTGTGAAGGCTGGTGCGCTCGATGCGCTTGCCACGCACCACGCCGTTCATGTCTGCAATCAGCAAGTCGACGTAGAGAATCTCGGGGTGTTTCTTAAGGAAAGCGTTCGCTTCGTTGAGCTGAACGGCACGCGGGGGGACCGACATGAGGCACCTATTGTGTTAATTATTATGTTCACAACCCTGTTGCGAGCCCAGTCAATCCGAAAGACAAAGTGAAGTCAATAGCGAACACAGCACGCTCATCGCCAAGCATTGCGGTGTTTTTTGACCCATCTCTAAATGTAAAGGGCCTGATAGGACCGTATATTCTGAACAGCCGACCGGCGGCGTTTAGAATTTTTTACATTGAAGTTGTTAAATAAAATCAACAACGCTAAGCTCTCGAAAAACCCGTCCAAGTGCAAACTTCGAGGTGATAAAAATGGCAATCAAGCCATTGATCGGCGCTATTGCGTGCGCCACAACGATCGGGCAACGCCCCGCCCCAGCAAGCCCGGACCAGCACCCGCGTGCTGACCGCTGCGCTTTCGACTTCATTGTTTTTCCGACCGGAGCCCGCAGGCCTGTACCTGCCATGGCAAACCCTGTCGCCCCTTCCCTGCCTCAACATTCTCCCTGCGCCTGGCGGCGCATGCCGGCCACAAGCGGCGCGTCGTAGCGTGCGGTGACCGGCGACGGGTCAACTCCGGCAACGCCCAGTACACACCCACCACTTGAACACCATTGCCTCAGGCAATGCGCACTCGTGCGCCAGCCGACCGGCACACCACCGTCACACGAAAACAACAAGCAACCTCAGGCAGCCAGGATGGCGGCGCCGAACAGACCCGCCCGGCGCGGGTTTCAACCACTTGAGTCAGGCCCCATTGGCCTGACGAAAAACACCTGTTGGGAGTTTCACATGGCAAACGCCTCCAGCACTTACAGGAAGGCTCTTGAAGGTAACCAGCAACCCGGGAAGGTGCTGGTGAGGGTCGACCGCGTCACCAAGAAGTTTGACGAAACCGTGGCCGTGGACGATGTGTCCCTGGACATCCACCAAGGCGAAATCTTTGCCCTGCTGGGCGGCTCAGGTTCCGGCAAGTCGACCCTGCTGCGCATGCTGGCCGGCTTCGAACGGCCGACCGAGGGGCGAATCCTGCTCGATGGCGTCGACATCACCGACATGCCACCGTACGAGCGGCCGATCAACATGATGTTCCAGTCCTACGCCTTGTTTCCGCACATGACCGTGGCGCAGAACATCGCCTTCGGCCTCAAGCAGGACCGCTTGCCAGCCAGTGAAATCGAGGCCCGCGTAGAGGAAATGCTCAAGCTGGTGCGCATGACCCAGTACGCCCGCCGCAAACCGCACCAACTCTCCGGCGGCCAGCGTCAGCGTGTGGCGCTGGCCCGCTCGTTGGCCAAGCGGCCGAAGCTGTTACTGCTCGACGAACCGATGGGCGCGCTGGACAAAAAACTGCGTTCGCAGATGCAGCTCGAACTGGTGGAGATCATCGAACGCGTCGGCGTGACCTGCGTGATGGTGACCCACGACCAGGAAGAGGCCATGACCATGGCCGAGCGTATCGCGATCATGCACCTGGGCTGGATCGCCCAGATCGGCAGCCCGGTGGACATCTACGAAGCACCGGTCAGCCGCCTGGTGTGTGAATTCATCGGCAACGTCAACGCGTTCGACGGCACTGTCATCGAAGACCAGGAAAGCTACGCCGTCATTCATTGCCCGGACCTCGATCAACACATCTATGTCGGTCACGGCGTCAGCACCTCGGTGCAGGACAAGTCGACGACCTACGCCATTCGCCCCGAGAAAATGCTGGTCACCACCGTCAAGCCCGAGACGCGCTACAACTGGTCCACGGGCAAGGTCCACGACATTGCGTACCTCGGCGGGCATTCGGTGTTTTACGTGGAGTTGCCGAGCGGCAAGATCGTGCAGTCGTTCATGGCCAACGCCGAACGCCGTGGCACGCGTCCGACCTGGGACGACAAGGTCTACGTCTGGTGGGAAGACGACAGCGGCGTGGTACTGCGCACATGAGAACCCTTAGCCAGCAATTTCAGCGATTGATCCCCAGTGGGCGCAAGGTCGTCATTGGCATTCCATTTCTGTGGCTGTGCCTGTTCTTCATGCTGCCGTTCTTCCTGGTGATGAAAATCAGCTTCTCGGAAGCGGCCCTGGCCATTCCGCCCTACTCCGAAATCTACGGCTACGCCGAGCAGAAGTTTCAGTTGCTGCTGAACCTCGGCAACTATGGCCTGCTGGTCGGCGACGAACTGTACATCGCCGCCTACCTGGGCTCGTTGAAGGTGGCGTTTCTGAGCACCGCCATGTGCCTGGTGATCGGCTTTCCAATGGCTTACGCCATCTCCAAGGCCAATAAAGAAGCGCAGAACGTATTGCTGCTGCTGATCATGATGCCGACCTGGACGGCGATCCTGATCCGCGTTTACGCGTGGATGGGCATCCTCAGCAACAACGGTTTGCTCAACGCCTTCTTGCAGTGGGCCGGGCTGATCTCGAGTCCGATTGAAATCCTCAACACCAATACGGCGGTCTATATCGGCGTGGTGTACGCGTACCTGCCGTTCATGGTGTTGCCGCTGTACGCCAACCTGGTCAAGCATGACGAAAGCCTGCTGGAAGCCGCGTCGGACCTTGGCTCAAGCACCTTCAACAGCTTCTGGAAAATCACCGTGCCGCTGGCCAGGAACGGCATCATCGCAGGCTGCATGCTGGTGTTCATCCCGGTGGTGGGCGAGTTCGTGATCCCGGAACTGCTCGGCGGCCCGGAAACCCTGATGATCGGTAAAGTGCTCTGGCAAGAGTTCTTCAACAACCGAGACTGGCCGGTGGCGTCCGCGCTGGCGGTGGTGATGCTGGCGATCCTGATCGTGCCGATCATCCTGTTCAACCGCAGCCAGGCCAAAGAGATGGAGGGACGGGCATGAAACGTTTCGGATTTTCAAGATTGATGCTGGTGTTCGGCTTGCTGTTCATTTACTTGCCGATGTTGATTCTGGTGATCTACTCGTTCAACGCCTCGAAACTGGTGACCGTTTGGGGCGGTTGGTCGGTGAAGTGGTACGTCGGTTTGCTGGATAACACCCAACTGATGGGCTCGGTGGTGCGCTCACTGGAAATCGCCTGCTACACCGCGATTGCCGCGGTGGCGCTAGGCACCCTGGCCGCGTTCGTGCTGACCCGTGTCACCCGTTTCAAGGGCCGCACGCTGTTCGGCGGACTGGTCACCGCGCCGCTGGTGATGCCGGAAGTAATCACCGGGCTGTCGCTGTTACTGCTGTTCGTGGCCATGGCGCAGATGATCGGCTGGCCGCAGGAGCGTGGCATCGTCACGATCTGGATCGCCCACACCACGTTCTGCGCCGCGTATGTAGCAGTGGTGGTCTCGGCGCGCTTGCGTGAGCTGGACCTGTCCATCGAAGAGGCGGCCATGGACCTTGGTGCGCGGCCGTTGAAGGTGTTCTTCCTGATCACCATCCCGATGATCGCGCCGTCGCTGGCGGCGGGCGGCATGATGTCGTTTGCCCTGTCGCTGGATGACCTGGTGCTGGCGAGTTTCGTGTCCGGGCCGGGTTCCACGACCCTGCCGATGGAAGTGTTCTCAGCCGTACGTCTGGGCGTGAAGCCCGAGATCAACGCGGTGGCCAGCCTGATTCTGCTGGCGGTGTCGCTGGTGACCTTCATGGTCTGGTACTTCAGCCGCAAGGCCGAAGCCAACCGCAAGCGCGCCATTCAGGAAGCCATGGAGCAGACAGCCAACGAGTCCTGGAAACAACCCGCACCCCGCGAAATGGAAGCGACGGCCTAGGCCGTCGCAGCTCTGCACTTCCTCGGTTTGGGTGATTTTTGGCGCCTGCGGGCGCTTTTTTTCTTTGGGCTAACGCCGAAGGTCAGATGCAACAGTTCTGGCCCCCGGCATTCGCAGCCAGAAGATCAGTGGTCATACGCAAGCACCGGCCGCCTGCTATGCCTTCCCATGGGAGCGTTCATTTTGGCAGCCCGGACTGGGGGCTGGAATCAAATGCGTGGAGTCGGTCGCAGCGCCAGTCGATTTTGCGAACAGAAGAACTGGCGGTCTCGACCAGGAGGTGAAAGATGCTTTTCATTGTCAGTTGGTCAATCAGCCCCGAACGTCGTAACAGTGCTATCGAGCGCTTTCTCAAGACAGGTGCGGTTCCACCGGCAGGCGTGACCATGCTGGGGCGCTGGCATGCCGTGGGCCGCATGACCGGTTTTGGCGTCGCAGAGGCCAGTGATGTCACTCAGATCCAGAAGTGGGTGCTCGACTGGAGTGACCTCATGAACATGGAAATTTACCCCGCATTGACCGACGAACAAGCAGCGCCACTCCTGGCCGCCGCACTCGGCCAACGCTAGGCTCTGTACGAAAACTGCCTGCGTGTCGATCATGCTGCGTTAAAAACAGGCTCGGAATGCTCATTTACAACCCGTAAACTCCGCTTCCTCGCCTGTTTTTGCCTTGCCTGATCGCCACTCGGCGACTTTTCGTACAGACGCCAGTTCGCATCCAAAAAACCGCGAGACAAAAGGCAGGGAGTCATTACAGCTCATCTGCCTTTTCACCGCCCTCGGACACTCCTCGGCTGCACCGCGCCCACCAGCCAACGCTTGAACGCCGTCATGGCTGAAGTCTCGACCCGCGATTGCAAACGCGTCAGCCAGTAGCTTCCGGTGATGATGCCGATGTCAAAAGGCTGCTCAACGGCGCCACTCTCCAACTGCCGACAGAACATCATCGCGGGCACCAGCGCTACGCCTGCGCCTTGAAGCGCGGCTTCCATCATGGCCAACGAGGAATCGAAGACGATGCTCCGGGGCACCAGGTTGTTGCTCGCAAGACCGGCAGCCTGAAACCACTCGGGCCATTCGTCAGATCGGTAGGAACGCAGCAGCGTTTGCTTCAACACGTCGGCCGGTGCGTGCAGTTGCCGTGCAATCTGTGGAACACACAGGACTGACAACGGCGCTTCCAACAGGCGCGTCGCTTCAATGCCATGCCATGCTCCCGCGCCAAACCGGATCGCGTAGTCGAGCCCTTCGGCGGCCACGTCCACCCGATTGTTGTTCGTCGACAGGCGCAGATCAATCTGTGGGTGCCGGGCCTGAAAATCTGCCAGACGCGGTAGCAGCCAGCCCACCGCGAACGTCCCTACGGCCCCTACGGTGAGCACTTCCCTAGAGTGCCCGCCCTCGAAGCGCTCCAGCGCCTGAGCTATCCGGTCAAAAGACTCGACCAGCACCGGTAGCAGAATTTCGCCTTCGCTGGTCAGCATCAACCCTCGCGGCAAGCGCTTGAAGAGCGTCACGTTCAACTGGCTTTCGAGCCCTTTCACCTGATGGCTCACGGCGGCCTGCGTGACGCAAAGCTCAACCGCCGCCCGGGTAAAGCTCAAATGGCGCGCGGAGGCCTCGAAGGCGCGCAAGGCATTCAGCGGCAAATGAGGTCGAATCATCCTAACTCCCAAGTTTTTCTAATGGCTCATCTGAAATATCGTCGTTTGCCGATTGTCCACGAACGGCCTAGATTTGGCTCGCCTGTAAAGGCCCGGACAACCTTTGCCAACAAAAAAGGTCGACCAATGCCTGCCACCCTGGCGCTCCCACCAGCGTTAAAGCACGGGGTTGCAGCAACCGGCCGCGCAGGAGTCTGGTGGTAAAAACAATGAAATTTCAGGGATACGGGGTTAATCATGCACGAAAACAACAACTTCTTACGGGGAGCCCTCAGCGCTTGCGCACTGCTGCTCGTCGCGGCCAACTGCGTCGCCGCAGACAATAACGAAGACCGTATCAAGCGCATCGTGGACGCGGCCATCCAGCCGCTCATGCAGGAACAGGATATTCCCGGCATGGCCGTGGCGATCACTCTGGAGGGGAAGCCCCATTACTTTAACTACGGCGTCGCCTCAAAGCACAGTGGGAAAGCGGTCACCAACGACACCCTGTTCGAAATTGGCTCGGTCAGTAAAACCTTCACCACGACACTGGCCGCTTACGCCCAGGCAACTGGCAAGCTCTCGCTGTCGGAGCAGGCAAGCCACTACCTGCCGGCATTGCGCGGCAGCGCGTTTGACCATATCAGCGTGCTCAATCTGGGCACCTACACCGCCGGAGGCTTGCCGCTGCAGTTCCCGAGCGAGGCGGATGATCCACACCACATGATCGGCTATTTCAAGCAGTGGAAGCCGACTTACGCCGCCGGCACCCACCGCCTCTATTCCAATCCCAGTCTTGGCCTGTTTGGCTATCTGGCTGCCCAAAGCCTGGGAAAACCGTTCGACGACCTGATGGAAAACATGCTGTTCCCCAAGCTGGGCCTTAAGCACAGCTACCTCAAGGTTCCGCAGGACCAAATGAGCCATTACGCTGAGGGTTACACAAAGGACAACACACCCATTCGGGTCAGTCCGGGTGCCCTGGACTCAGAAGCGTACGGCGTGAAGTCCAGCGCCACCGACCTGATTCGCTATGTCGAGGCGAACATCAAACCCACCACTCTGGAGGAGCCATTACAGCGTGCGATTGCCTTGACCCACATGGGTTACTACACAACGGGCGGCATGACCCAGGGCCTGGGATGGGAGTTCTACCCCTACCCCGTTGCGCTCGACCGATTGCAAGCGGGCAACGCGTCTCAGATGGCATTCGAAGCCCAAAAGGTCACATGGCTCACGCCACCACAACCTCAACCGGAAAACGTGCTATTCAACAAAACCGGGTCCACGGGTGGGTTTGGTGCTTACCTGGCCTTCGTCCCAACCCGGGGCATGGGCATCGTGCTGTTGGCCAACAAAAACTACCCCAACGCCGCAAGGATCAAAGTTGCCCATGAAATTTTGTCGGCACTGGATGATCGCAGTGACACCGGCCAGCAGGAGTAAGTACTTTTTGAGCGTTTCAGAAGGCGCGAGCGGGCCCGACTCATCGTCGGACCCCGGCGCCGGCTGTTGATGCCCCCGCACTATAAGGATCGGACCTGAATAAATCATGGACCTATGCCTTCATGTCCCTGGCCAGGCACTCGCCAGAGCATCAAAATCGCGAGGCCCTGGCCACCGCGTGCAGCCAATGGACGAGGCGCATGGAGACTCTGAATCGACAGCTTGAATCAACCGGTGCCTACGTCAGCGGCGACGGGTTTTCCCTCGCCCATTGCTGGCCTCGGCCACAAAGTCAAATGACAAAGAAAGCGGGCATATACCTATTCGACCGCCCAATGTTCCTGATGATTCGAAGCTGAAAGAATGGGCGAGCACCCGGGAGCGGAGTCTAATCGCATCCTGACTGATGCTGTATTGAAATCCATTAGCGGTAAGGAAACTAAACAATGACTGAAAGGCTAGAGGTTATCGATACCCTTCAAGCGTTTTTAGATAACGTTTATAGGGAGGCTTCGAAAAAACAGGATGTTGAACTTAAGAGAAATCATGGCCACTACGAATACACGGGTGAAAAATTCTGTGCCTACGTGACTATTTTCCCTCATGAAGTCGAGCTTGTTTTTGAAGGCAAGGAGGTTGGTGCTGGTATTTTCATTGCCACTCTGGATATATGCACTCCAGATGGAGAAATACTTAGTAGCGACATTGTGTCTGTGAGCGGGAAAAGTGATGAGATCAAGGCCATATTGGTTTCGCAAGAAGAGTTAGTGCTTGCACAACTGTTAAAATTTTTGAGCAACTGAGTCTTTTTCGACGAGCGAGTGGAGCCCGAGGCAGAAGAAACGACTATAGAGTGTCATTGACCATTCCAACTGACTCGAAATTAATGAAATAGATACTGGGGATTGTCTGCCCCTCTTTACCACAACACCATAAAATGACTATCATATAGTGAAAGGCATCATTCGCATCAGCGGACTTTATTACTTAATTTGAATCTTGTGGGAGCGAGCGAAGAAAAATGAGAATACCAGATTTTCTCAAGGAGATCGCCGTACTTCCCTCAAGAGATTTACAGCTATATGCCTCAAAGTGCTTACAAGCCTATTGCAAAGCAAAGTCGATTCAGCACCGATCTATCGATGAGTTGATAGCTCATCTTAATGACTATCCAGAGAGTGGTGACTTGGTTGACTGGGAAAGAAAAGGTGCATTATTGGCACTGAATGGGCGGGGTGATGATATGCCGCAAGACCTTGCCCTATTGATTTCACCTCAAGAGACTGAGGAGTTTTCTTATGTTGTTGATCGTGCTGTGGAGGTCGGAATAGCAGATATGTATGGAGCCCCGACTGAGCTGCCAGTTAAATTTCTAGGAGAAACAGCCTTGATACTGCACAGAGACAATATTGACTTACCTGAACTATAGGAGGCACTCATAAAAACAAGTACCTTTTTCTGGCAACAGCATAAATAAATTTGACTTTGACAGTTGCTCAAAAGAACATGCAGCTGCAAAATATATACGCAAGCAGGTAAACCCCAACAGGTTATCAATCAAATGGATTTTGATCACATCATTTTTACTGTGAGCACTGATTGCTTTTCTGAGAAGCTTCTTGGGAAAAGCTTCTCTCCACAACTTGAACATATAAAAGAGTTCGCTAGAGAAGAAACCTTAGCCTTAATGGACGGAGGCACTGACTACTATTACGACGCAAGCTTTTCAACAGAAAGAAAACACAGATCAAAAAATATTTTTCTTGAAAAAATCTCGACCTTGAGAAATGGTCCAGCCATCCAGGGGAAGCTTATCGAGTTTGATTCGATTCTCAATGAGCGAATTTCAAAAAATAGCATCAGTTTGGTTGAGCGTATAAAAAGCGTATCTGCAAGACTGTACTGGTTGAATATTGACGACTTTCAAATAGAAATCACTGATTCGCTAATTGAAGCGGCCATCCAAGCTCAATACTCAGAGTTACCTTTATACACCGAAGAACCTTTTGACCGAGAGGAAATCTACAGCGCGTGGGAACATGCCTCCTCGGCTTGGGACAACTACATCAAGGGCATCATGACTGATGTTCCTGACTCAATAGGCGAGACAGTCGACAGACTATACAACTCCCCACTGTCTTTACGCCAACTCTTTAACTGGAGAGAGAGGCTGCCAAAAGATCAGTTCTTAACGTTGATCCAAGCCATTGAACGTGAGTCTTTTTTAGAGCTCATGGACTGCAACCCGGCATCCGCATTGCTGGTGGAACCCACCATGAGGCAATTTCATGAGACTGACAGACCTATACAATAAAGTAATCAGCAAAGAACCCTACAATGACATGAATGTGTTTTTCTCAAACTATGAAAGCTTTGAAGAAATACCACTCATTTCAAGATACCGGCGATTGGATTTTTTAAAGCAGGAAATGAGCGAAGACAACATTCCTGACTTTTTAATCGGTCTCTCTGTTTTTATTTTGAACTCAATCAAAGCCTTATCCGCGACATCAGAAAACAATGACACTCTCTTTGCCATAACCTTTACAAACTTTGAGCTTTTAGAAGAGAGCGGTCTCATCATACCCAATATTTTTATTTACCCCACTTCAGGCGCAGAGGGCTTCCTCGATAAAATACAAAACAAACACAGCAAGAATACATCTCGCGAATTAGAAAAAGTCAAGAGACACTTCTCCAGATGCCACATGAAAACCATCTTCAATTTCTATGAAAGTAGATTTCATGACCCTGCCTGCGGTGAAGATCTTGTAAGGATTTTTGCTATCCAGAAGTCTATGACCGAGCTCGATAAGTAAGCGGAGAGATGCAAATGTATGATGAACTTATTTTCGTCCACGAACAGCCATCGTTGAATGATGCATATGTGGGCGGCGGGGCTTATCTACCCGTTGAGCTGGCGTGGCCGTGCGCTGTCGACGGAACACCCCTTACACACCTGATGTCCTTTCCTGGAGATTGGTTCTCTAACTCACTGATGAATAATGAGTACTGGATTTCCGTATTTATACCGTACCTGCCGGGAGAGGTCGGCCACTACCGAAAACTTCGTGCTATAAATGGAAATTCCGATGCTGTTGTATTAGGTTACCTTCGTGCAAAAAAAGAGCGAAATGAAGCTCATAATAAAATTTTAGACCGCGGAAAGGTCCTGCTTTCGAAAAGTCCCGACTCAGATGACGATGAAAATCTGGCGTCCAAGTTAGGCGGGATTGATGCCTGGCTACAGGCGCCTATCATGTCAAATATAGGCCGGAGAAAAGTCTCTATTTATGGTGGGGACCTGGACATTGCCCTCCCCCGAAACAAAGGGATACTTTCGGATGGCATGGGATATCTTTTCTTCAGTGAAAATTTTTCAAGAACCACAACAACTGAACAAGGCCGTTTTTTCCTGCAGCTAGGCTAGTAGAGTCAAGCCAAAAGCTATTCTGGTATATATAACAAACAGCAAAAATTGACACAAGGGCTCATATATTGAACAAAGCACTGGAAGATGAGCTTCGCAAAGCACTCGATGACAACTACGATCTCACTTCAGCTCGAGACATACTGGTAAAATACAAAAATCATCTGCCACGTGAAACCGTATACGAACTTTTAGAATCAATGCGAATCAACGCCGATGACGCCTTGGAAGACAAAATCCTGGAATTGATGGATATCACTTCAGAATTTTGCTCACCATCAACAAGGGTGTGGTAGCCGCTGAGCGACACCATTTTTTCCCCGAAGCAATCAATACCCGCATAATGAACCCGTCACTTGAAATTAGAAAATGACCACTCCAACCATCAACATCGACGTATTTCAGTCTAACGATAAAGAGCACCTGTTTTCACACTGTTGCTTTGCTTTCGAGACGGTCACGATTGGCGACTTTGAGCAGGTAATCCTGGCAAAAAGTCTCGTTGCTGCTTTTGAAGACCTTATTATTCGACTAGACAGCTGCACCCCAGTGAGTTGCACCTCGGACAGTGTGGAAACTACCTTTTCATTAAAGATGAAACGTGACTTTCCAAGCGTTCTCTTACCTTTCTGCGTGGAGTCGTTTGATGGTGATCGCGCAACATTTCTTGATATTTCCGGGGATAGTTTTCTGGTCTTGAAACCATGGAGCGAGAACAGGCTTTACTTGGAGAAACTCAGCATCGGTCAATATCGCTCAGCAGTAATGGCGGGGCTGAGTATTTTGCAGCAGCGGATGCATGATCTGGCCAAGAGCGATGCGCTGTTTTGAGCCTCGCCAGCCAACTGCCCAGAGCCATGCCTCCCCTCACCCCTTTCTCTTCTGCAACCCTTTCATCCGCACATTCGCACGCTGCACTGCCGCCATCTTTTCCGGGCGCTTCATCTTCTTCCACTTCCTGATGTCGTCCTTGGTGCGCCCACAGCTCACGCACAAATCTGCGCTCAACTGGCACACGGCAATGCACGGGTTCTCAATATCCTTGGCCACCGCTCAACCCCGCTTCGAGCGCGTACGCGCCAATCGTTGCTGCCAGTCGCCACCATTGGTCCGCCGGCACAGCTCCTCACTGTCAAACTGCACGTGGGCCGCGATCGGACTGAGGTGCACATCTGCTTCATCCAGCGCCACCGCTGTCAGCTCGACCATGCGCGAGCCCTGCCCTCTGGCCAGAGCCTCGTCCTTGTTGGCCTCGGTGTCGAAGACCCACACCACCCTCAGGCTGGACGGGAACGCCGCGTAATCCACCTCATGGGTCAACCAGGAGAAACCGACAATTTGCGCCTTGGCCATCTCACAGGCCTCGGTCAGGGTGGCCGCGAGGCGTCTTTCGGTGCGCGCCTGTTCGCGTTTATTGAAAAGCATGAGTTGAACCTTGAATGAACGTCGAGAAAAAGGTGCCTACCTTACCTCAACGCGGCCGTCTGCCCAGCGCCTTCCGGCTCACGAATAGCCATCATTATGATATCATTCAACCCTTTCCGGCTTGGGCAAGTACCGCCCTGCAGATGCCGGAACCTCTATAAAGAAGGCGCCGAATGGATGCGCCTCCCGCCTGCCTTGCCTGCAAACACCTGACGGCGCCCTGGAACCTTCCAGCAGCGTGCCGCTTTGATGCAAACCTGCGAACGATCACGCGGGTTGTGCCTTTTGCTGCCACAAGGAACACAGTCATGCTTTTAAGAACGATGAATATTTCCCGACGTGCAGGCCTGGCCTTTGCCTTGATCGCCCTGCTGGCGGTGGGCCTGGGCGGGTTCTCCCTGGCAGAAATGCGTCGTATGAACGAGCAATCGCTGGAGGTCGACAAAAACTGGCTGCCTTCGATTGTCGCGGCTAACAGCGTTGCCCTGACCAGCACCCAAATCCGCACCCTGACCCTGCGCCTGCTGGTGGTGCGCAACCGCAACGATGTCCAGGACTTGCTCGCACGCATCAACCAACTCGACGAGCGACTGGAGACCCAGCAAAGCGTCTACGAAAAACTGATCACCCTGCCTGAAGAACAGGCCGCCTATGAGCGCTTTGTCAGTGCCAAGGCACGTTATCTCAAGGATCAGCAGCAGGTCCTCGACTTGATGAGTCAAGGGCGCAAGGACGAGGCCGTGGCCATTGTCGACGCGGGTCCCTTCCTGACCAATGCCGATGCCATGCTCAAGGACCTGCTGATCATCATCGATGCCAACACTCTGGGCGGTGAAGCCGCCGCCACGCAAAGTAACCAGGTGTTCCAGAACGCCGTCAGCCTGGTGCTGGTGATCCTGGGTATCGTGGTGGCGCTGACCATCGGCCTGGCCCTGCTGCTGACCCGTAGCATCGTGCAGCCCCTGAGCCAGGCCGTGACCGTGGCCGAAACCATCGCCAGCGGCGACCTGTGCCATGAGATCGTCGCAACGGGCAACGACGAGCCGGCGCGTCTGCTGCACGCCCTGCAACGCATGCAGGCCAGCCTGCGCGGCACCCTGCAAAAAATCGCCGACTCCTCCAACCAACTGGCCTCGTCCGCCGAGGAACTGCATGCGGTGACCGAGCACTCCAGCCAGACCCTGCACCAGCAGAGCAACGAACTGGAACAGGCCGCCACTGCGGTCAACCAGATGACCGCCGCCGTGGAAGAAGTCGCGCGCAACGCCGTCAGTACCTCCGAGGCCTCGCGGGCAACCGACGAGACCGCCCATCATGGCCGGCAACAGGTGCAGCACACCGTTGACTCCATTGGTGTGTTGGCCGAAGACGTCACCCGTACTTGTCAGCAGGTCGAACACCTGGCAGGTGATGTTCGCAATATCGGCCAGGTGCTGGAAGTGATTCGTTCGATTGCCGAACAGACCAACCTGCTGGCCCTCAACGCCGCCATCGAAGCCGCCCGAGCCGGCGATGCAGGGCGCGGATTTGCCGTGGTCGCCGATGAGGTCCGCGCTCTGGCCCACCGCACCCAGCAGTCGACCCAGGAAATCGAAACCATGATCGGCACCATCGAACACGGCACCGAAGGCGCCGTGAGTGCCATGCGCAACAGCAACCAACGCGCCCACGCGACCCTCGACGCCGCTCGCGCCTCGGGTCAGGCCCTGGACCAGATCACCCGGGCCATTACCGCGATCAACGAACGCAACCTGGTGATCGCCAGCGCCAGCGAAGAACAAGCTCAGGTCGCCCGCGAAGTTGACCGCAACCTGGTCAACATCCGTGACCTGTCGACCCAGACGTCAGCCGGTGCCCATCAGAGCAATGCGGCGAGCCAGGACCTGTCGCGGTTGGCGGTGGAGCTGAATGGGTTGGTGATGCAATTCAAGGTGTGATGCGTCTGCGCTGACCTGCAACCGCTTGCACAAAAAAGGCGAGGTTAACCTCGCCTTTGTCGTTTGGACCGAGCGTGAAACCGCAGCAACGTGTCGTTTCCCACGCCCGAAAAAAACCCACGGCGCCGATCCGGCTGGTATTGTGCCGCGCTGTAAAATTAGCTGCATGACTGTGAGGGAATGGACGTTGAGTACTGATGAGAAACTGACCGGGGACCTGTTCGAAGTCGACAAACGCTTGGCGCTCAAGCCTGTCGTGGACTTCAATAACTATCTGCGCATGGCCTTTGGCGAAGGCAAATGCACGTGCAGCCGCTGTGTCAGTAACAACGGTGACGAAACCGGCTATGAACACCAGCACACCTTCAATATCGACGGGCGAGTGATCAACCGCCGCTTCGCTTCCACGGCGGGGAGCGATGTCCTGCTCGCGCTGAAAAAGGCCTGGCTGTCCTATACCAAAGAAGATCTGGACGTTAACGCCAACCTGGCGCTGGCGACCGTCAAGGACTTTGTCGACCCCGAACTGCACAAGCGCCTGCTACCACTGCTTCTGGCCAGCGGCCTGGTCAAGGACGTGGACGGGAATCTGCAGCTCCAGGCACAAGTGGCTGCCTGATACAGGCCCCTTTAGATGGTGCTCGCACTCACTCAATAAAGGCGCAGTACACACGCGGTGTGCTGCCATACACCCCCATGGAATAGGCGGTTCCCATTGAATCAGTCCCTCAAGCCCGGCGAGAACACAACCCTCAGCATGTCCAAAGGGAAGGTAGTGGTTACCCACGCTGCCGGAGATAACCTGGACGTTAACCTCACCGCATTTCTCGTCACCGAAACCGGCAAGGTAGTGGATGACAGCGGCATGGTGTTCTTCAATGCGCCGGAACATGCTTCGGGCGCTGCCACCTTCACCGCGCCCGTTGCTCAAGGTGGCTCCGTTAGCCACAGCATCAGTTTCGATCTGTCTCGCCTCCCGGCCAGTATCACAAAGATCGCAATTACCCTGACTCAAGACGGCAGCGCCGCAGGCTTCGCCGCAGTCCGGAATCTATGTGCCCAGGTCATGACCGGTGACCAGGTGCTGGAGCTGACACCTGAGCCCTTCTCTCAGGAGACGGGCATCATCGTGCTTGAGCTGTACGTTCGAAACGGCCAGTTGAAAACGCGGTCTGTCTGGCAAGGGTTCGCCTCGGGGCTTGCGGCCCTGTGCGGCCTGTACGGGATCGAGGTGGAAGACGAAGCGCCATCGGCTCCACCTGCTGCGCCGACGCCAACCCCGAAACCGGTCAATATCACCAAGTCCGTTATTACCCTGGACAAGCCAGGCAGCAGCCACAAGGTATCCCTGGAAAAGGGTCCGTCCGCACCGAAGATGATCAGGGTCAGTGCAACCTGGATTGATAATGGCGATGGACAGGACAATGACGACCTCGATCTGCGGATCGGCATCCTTCGACCTGATGGCCGGATGTCCATCATCCAGGCACCCGACAAGCGCGGTGCATTTGATGCAGACCCCTTTGTCTTCCATACAGGCGACGTAGTCAGCGCGAGTACCTCTGCGCCGGGCGTAGAAACGGTCGAGATCAACCCGGCCATCTCCCAGCGCATGGGGGGCAAAGTTGCGCTGGTCTGCAGCGTTTACTCAGCGGTTGGCAATGGCGCCGTCTCGGTGGCCTCCCTGAAGCCGAAGATGCGAATGGAATACGGTGACCAGGTGGTTGAGTGCGCTTTCGAATTCAAGAGCGGGTTCTTCAGCAGCGCGATCTACACCTATGTCATCGGCCTGATCGAAATAGACCTGGATCACATCGAACTGAGCCCGTCCGGCGCGACATCCAAGACCGGCAGCGAAGCGACGCCCTGGCTGACGCGCAAGGGTGAAAAGCTCCAGCTCACAATGGATGGCCCCCATGTATTTAAAGGTCACCCCATCGACAACAGCGGCAAGAAACAGTACGTCTGAGTCGGTGTAGCTGACGCGCGTCACTCGCAGTGTCGACGCCACGCACCTGAGGACGGGCGCAGGCACTGCTGATCTGAAACGGCCCTCATACTCTGGGTCGATAGCCGCCATTCACGGCCGTTTGCTATCGACCCAAACCGGACTGCCAGGGTGTCGAGACGATTAATGTCTATTAAAAACGCCAGACCCTAGTGATATTTCACGACCTGGTACTCGACAGGTATACCCGCAACCTTTGTGTCACCCCAATCCTTGAGTATTGCTCGATACGTATGAGCCGTATCGCCAGGCTTCTCGAAAATGGTCAGGGTGGGCGTTTCATCGCACGTGGTGTGTTTGCGAGGACGCTGGAGTGTGCGGCACTTATTGCTGATGAGTGCTGCACTTAATACGTTGTCTTGTGGACCTATAACAATGGCCGCTTTTTCCGTACAGGAATGATAACGACAACCTGCAAACAAGAGGGTCCGGTCAGAAACAGTCGTTTTTTGTGGGGTATCAGGAACACTCAGAGCGTCGAAAACCTGTTCGCCCGTCAAAGATGAACTCCCAGTGTATTCACCGTGCATGCCACCAAAATAAACCTCCACGGATTTTTTGTAATGGGTGGGTGGGGTCCAGGGATCGGCTAAGCAGTGGTTGGTCGCTAACAATAAGCTGACCGCAAAAAGTGTGTTTGTGGTGATGCGCACATTCATCCATTGATCCTTCAAACGTAGCCTGACGTGATTTGGCAACTCTATCGCTCGTACCGCGGCGGTATCGCTTATTTCCTCGTCCAAAGGGACGTGCTGCCTGACGTTATCTCGGTAAGCAGGCCTGTACTGTCGTAGTGATAGAACCATTCATCTTCGCCGGGCCACCCGTTGGCAATGGCTCGACCGGACAGAACCGTCCCCATGGAAGAGTACGTGTATGCAAATACGGAAAAAGCATCGCGAGCGCTAACCCCTGCATAGACCCTCTCACCATCATTGAGCTGAAATAGCCTCCCCAGACCGATCAGCCTGGACTCGGGTTTACCTGGGCGATCTACCCCTTTGAAACTAACGGTATGAACCTGCAAGAAGCCGTCAGCAAGGTCGTACAGCACTGCCTGGATCGCCTGTACCCCCTTCTGCCCCGGAAAAACAGTAACCCTATGGCAACCGCCAGAGAAGCCGGAGCAGTACTTCCCCAGCCCACGAGCTTCGTCTACGCTCGCGTACTTTCTTTTCATCAACCTGGGCGACGAAAAACCCATACGCTCCGTGTCGCAGGGTAAATGCTCGAAATAATCACCCTCAGAAAACTTCCATTCATCCACCGAATCGCAACGTGCCAGATAGGCGCTGTACGAGCCGCTTGTATCAAACGCCTGAAATTCTTTTCTTAGTTCATCAAGAGCCGAACGCACGTCGGGGATATCAAGCAACATAGCTGCCTCCATCATGAACAGCCCTCATGTGTTGCTTTCCATTGGCCAGTTTCCACCCATACCCCTCTCGCTTCCAGTACGTATCTTCCCCTCCTTCAAACCGGATAGGTGCCGGTTAAAAGACATACTTGCATCTGTCGGTAGTGATGCGAAAAAACCACCGCCCGGCGCATTATCCCCTCTGACCACCTGCGTGTATTCCCAGCTTCCAGTCAATTGCATGGCTGCTTATGATCATGTGTATCCGATTCGACAACGCTAACGGCTGACTGCGCAAGGTTGCGAATGGCGCAATCCCGGCTATGTTCCATGCGACACATTTCTTGGGAATGGCGTGCTTGACTGACCGCAGGTTGCTGCCCATTCCAATTCTAATCCCCGCAGAGAGGCGACAACATGTCGAACGACCCCCGCCCTGCCGTGCTCGGACTGATCGGTAACACACCGCTGGTTCGCGTCAGCCGTTTCGATACCGGCCTGTGCACGCTGTTTCTCAAACTCGAATCGCAAAACCCAGGTGGCTCAATCAAGGATCGTATCGGCCTGGCGATGATCGACGCCGCCGAACGCGATGGCAGCCTGAGACCTGGCGGCACCATCGTCGAGGCCACGGCCGGCAACACCGGCCTTGGCCTGGCCCTGGTCGGCCGCGCCAAGGGGTACCGGGTGGTGTTGGTGGTGCCGGACAAAATGTCCACCGAGAAGGTCCTGCACCTCAAGGCGATGGGCGCCGAGGTGCACATCACTCGCTCCGACGTCGGCAAGGGCCATCCCGAATATTACCAGGACGTGGCCGCACGGCTCGCGCAGGAAATTCCCGACGCTTTCTTCGCCGATCAGTTCAACAACCCGGCCAACCCGCTGGCCCACGAGTGCAGCACCGCGCCGGAGATCTGGGCGCAAACCGAGCATGACCTGGACGCCATCGTCGTCGGCGTCGGTTCTGCCGGCACGTTGACCGGGCTGACCCGTTTCTTTCGCCGCGTGCAGCCAAACCTGACCATGGTGCTGGCCGATCCGGTCGGCTCAGTGATGGCCGAATACAGCCGCAGCAGCACCCTTGTTACACCCGGCTCCTGGGCCGTGGAAGGCATCGGCGAAGACTTCATACCCTCTATTGCCGACCTTTCCAGCGTGCGCCGGGCCTATTCGATCAGCGACGAGGAAAGCTTCGATCATGCTCGCCAACTGCTGCGCGCTGAAGGCATTCTCGGCGGCTCTTCGACCGGCACATTGCTGGCGGCAGCCTTGCGCTACTGTCGGGAGCAAACCGAACCGAAGCGGGTGGTCAGCTTCGTCTGCGACACGGGTACCCGCTACCTGTCGAAGGTTTACAACGACCAATGGATGAATGACCAGGGCTTGCTGCAGCGCAAACGCTATGGTGATCTGCGTGACGTGATCGCGCGGCGTTTCGAGGATGGCCGGGTAATCAGCGTCGGCCCCGACGACACGCTGCTCACCGCCTTCCAGCGCATGCGCCTGGCGGACGTGTCACAACTGCCGGTGTTGGTGGGCGGCCAGCGACTGGTCGGCGTGATCGACGAGTCCGACATTCTGTTTGGTGTGCACGAGGACACTTCACGCTTCAGTACAACGGTAGCCAGCGCGATGACCGACAAGGTGGAAACCCTGCCGCCCGGCGCCAGCCTGGCTGAACTGGAAGCAAAACTCGACCGTGGATTGGTGGCGATCATCGCCGATGCCTCGGGCTTCCACGGCCTGATCACCCGCGTCGACATGCTCAATCACTTACGGAGATCCCTTGCATGAGTCAGCACGATGAAATCGCCGCGCCACGCGCCTTTGCCACCCGCGTGATCCACGCCGGGCAGGTACCGGACCCGTCCACCGGAGCGTTGATGCCGCCGATCTACGCCAACTCCACCTACTTGCAACAGAGCCCCGGCGTACACAAGGGCCTCGACTACGGGCGTTCGCACAACCCGACACGCTTTGCGCTTGAGCGTTGCGTCGCAGACCTCGAGAGCGGCACGCAGGCCTTCGCCTTCGCCTCCGGGCTGGCGGCGATCTCCACCGTACTCGAACTGCTCGATGCTGGCGCGCACATCGTCTCCGGCAATGACTTGTACGGAGGTACGTTCCGTCTGTTCGACAAAGTGCGCCAACGCAGTGCCGGGCATCGCTTCAGCTTCGTCGACCTGACCGACCTGGCGGCATTCGAAGCAGCGTTGCAGGACGACACGCGGATGGTCTGGGTCGAGACGCCGAGCAATCCCTTGCTGCGCCTCACTGACCTCGCCGCCGTCGCGCGCATCTGCCGCGAGCGAGGCATCCTCTGCGTCGCCGACAACACCTTTGCCAGCCCATGGATACAGCGCCCGCTGGAGCTTGGCTTCGACATCGTCCTGCACTCGACGACCAAATATCTGAACGGCCACTCCGACGTGATCGGCGGCATCGCAGTAGTCGGGCAAAAACCCGACCTGGGCGAGCGCCTCGGCTTCCTGCAGAATTCGGTGGGTGCTATCGCCGGGCCATTCGACGCGTTCCTCACCTTGCGTGGAGTAAAAACCCTGGCGCTGCGCATGGAACGCCACTGCAGCAACGCGCTGGAGCTGGCGCAATGGCTGGAGCGTCAGCCGCAGGTGGCCCGCGTCTATTATCCGGGCCTGCCTTCTCATCCGCAGCACGAACTGGCACGGCGGCAGATGCGTGGATTCGGCGGAATGATTTCCCTGGACCTGAACAGCGACCTCGCCGGTGCCAAGCGCTTCCTCGAGAGTGTGCGGATTTTCGCCTTGGCCGAAAGCCTGGGTGGAGTGGAAAGCCTGATTGAGCACCCAGCAATCATGACGCACGCCAGTATCCCTGCAAGCACCCGTGCGCAGCTTGGTATCGGCGATGCACTGGTGCGTTTGTCAGTGGGTGTCGAGGATGTAGAGGACCTGCGCGCCGACCTGGCCCAAGCGCTGGCGCGGATATGAGCAATGGGTCGACTCAGTTGAAAAGGCCAAAGTTTCAGCTCACCTGAACGTATACACGAGCACCTTCGAAGAGCGCCGGATCGCTCCAGTTGACCTCCTCATTACCCGCATTGTGCACCTTCATCGCCTGAGCCCTCTGCTCCGCCACAAAACGGCAACTCTAAAAGCCCTGGGAACCTTCCCAGGGCTCTTTCGTTTCTGCGTCGCTTTTGCATTTCTGTGCGACAAATCCCACTTCGGGGGCTCCCCTACCACTCCCTCGCGGTGTTAGCTTGGAAACGTTTTGTTTCATCTATCCGACGCTTCTTACTCACTACCTGCAAAGGAATGCCCCCAGCAATGGACTTCTCACTCAAGCACCTGGCCGCGACAACCCTGATGTTGGCCAGCCTTTCATCGTTCACCACGCTAGCGCACGCCAACATCACCCCGCAACAGAGCGCGACCATCCTCAAGACTTTCAGCGACGCATCCGTCACGGACTTCAGGCAATTCCTGGGGAGCCTGGCAAAGAGCGACCTTGCGAAAGCTGACAATCTCGGCCCGGCAATCAGTGCCTTCCAGGGCAACAAGACGCTTACCCCTGAACAGCAGAACGACATCCATCGTCTGCTCGGTATTTATGCACGGCTGAAATACGGCAACGCTGCCACCCAGACGCTACGTGAGCTGGTGGCAATCCCGACCTTCCGCGTGGACGGCGTCGCTCAGCACGACAACCCCGAGTTCATCAAGATCGCCGACAAGATCAAAGGCCTTGCCCAGGCCTTCAATCTGAACTTTCGCAACATCGACAACCGCGTCTATGAAATTTCTCTCGAGGGAGGTGGCGATGAAGTCGTGGGCATTCACGCTCATGCCGATGTGGTGCCCGTGACTCCGGAGAACTGGGTCCTGAAGGACGGCACTCGCCTCGATCCGTTCAAGGTCACGCTGATCGGCGATCGCATGTATGGCCGGGGCACCGAGGATGACAAGAACGGCATCGTGGTGACGCTCTATGCCATGAAGATCATCAAGGAAGAGAACTTGCCGCTGGCCAGGAATTTCAAGCTGCTGGTAGACACCACCGAGGAAACCACCGGCGACGCTATTCCCTATTACTTCGAACGCAACCCGACACCCAACTACAACCTGGCACTGGACGGCGGTTACCCGGTGGTGATTGCCGAGAAAGGCTACGGCACCGTCATGGCGAGCTTTGCCCGGCGTATTGCAGAGGGCAAAGGCGCCGAAATCACGTCGATGACGGGAGGCCTGGCAACCAACCAGATTCCGTCGACTTCGGTCGCCACCCTGGCAAGTGATAACCCCGCCGAACTGGCAGCCGCCCTGCAGAAGGCCGGTGATGATTATGCCAAGCGCAATGGCGGCAACTTCGACGTGGCCGCCAAGGTTACCGGCAAGGACGTCACACTGACGGTCACCGGGGTTTCCGCCCACTCCTCCGAGCCCGAGTCAGGCGTTAACCCGGTAGCAAGGATGCTGGACTTCATCAACAGCCTCGATGCAAAGGTCGCGCTCAAGCACAACCACATCACTGATGCCGCCCGCTACGCCGCCGACAACTGGGGGCTGGACTACCTGGGTGGCAAGTTGGGGGTAGGCTTTTCCGATGCCTTCATGGGGCCGCTGACGACTTCCCTGACCTATGTCGGGATGGATGACAAAGCCTTCAAGCTTGCGGTCAATTTACGCGTGCCGGTCGGTAAATCCCCGGAGGCGCTCAAGACCGAGATTGCCGAAAAACTAGGCGCCTGGAGCAAGAAGACCCACATTGCGCCAGCCTTCGACTACTCGATCGCCGAGCCGATGTATCGCAACCCTGAGGGTGAATGGGTCAAGGCCCTGTTGGCCGTGGCCAGCGAGAACCTAGGCATGGAACACAAGTTCGGTACCTCGGCCGGCGCCACCTCGGTCCATGAACTGCCCAATGGCGTGCAGTTCGGCCTGGCCAGGCCTGAAGTCAAGTACACCGGCCACACCGACAACGAGTTCAAGACCATCGACCAGTTCCTGCTGGACCTGCAGATCGTAACCGAGATGCTGGGGCGCATCGGGCAGTTGCCGAAGCTCTGATCCCTTTCGGGCCCGCCACTCTGGCGGGTCCACCTCTTTGATCGTTTGATCCCGTCGTGAAGTCGAACAGCGATGGATTGTTCGTCACTGGTGATTTGGGAATGACGACAATATCGAGGCCAGCCACAGGCTGGTCATCAACCCTCGCTAAACCATCGCATAGCGGAGTCATGAGTTGAACCTGGCCCTGTACTTCTCTGTGGTGATAAATGCCTGACCAGGCTCGATTCTGCGCGGAAGCTCGATCAAATGCTGACGAAAAGCCTCAACGACAGAGAACCTGTCCCGCGAGGGCAGAACAACATTGATGAATGATGCGCCCTATCTGAGAAAGCGAGACCTGGTGACCCACTTTCAGCATCACCGCATTGAAGATCTGTGGGTTGAACGGATCTTGATTGAAAAAACGGGGACGAAAAAAAAGAGGCCTAAGCCTCTTTTTTAGTGATTCACAAAAACCAATGGCTTCCGTAAATCTATGTTTGGAGCGGGAAACGAGACTCGAACTCGCGACCCCGACCTTGGCAAGGTCGTGCTCTACCAACTGAGCTATTCCCGCGTCTTGGTGAGGCACATTCTATAGATTCTAGAACATGCGTCAACCCCTTGATTCAAAAAAGTTTTATTTCTTTTCCACATCCGTCTTCAGATGCGGCCAGGCGGCGCGTAAATACTGGATCATGGACCACAAGGTCAGGCCCGCAGACACCAGCAGCAACGCATAACCCACCAGGACCCAGAAGCTGAAGTCCGAAGGATTGGCCAGCAGAATCACCAGCGCCAGCATTTGCGCAGCGGTTTTCCATTTACCCAGGTTCGACACTGCAACATGCGCACGGGCACCCAGTTCAGCCATCCACTCTCGAAGGGCTGAAATGACGATTTCCCGACCGATGATCACCGCTGCCGGTAATGTCAGCCAAAGGTTGCCATGCTCTTGTACCAGCAGCACCAGCGCAACCGCGACCATCAATTTGTCTGCCACCGGATCGAGAAACGCGCCAAACGGCGTGCTTTGCTCAAGACGGCGCGCCAGATAACCATCCAGCCAGTCCGTCGCTGCGGCGAACGCGAAGACCGAACTGGACGCTACATAGCTCCACTGATACGGCAAATAGAACAGCAAAATGAAAATCGGGATAAGCAGGACGCGTAGAACGGTGATCAGATTAGGGATATTCATCGGCACAACTGGCTACGAGGTGAAAAAGCATTCTACTCGCTGTGCAGGTTTGCATAAATCGACTCAGCGAGCTTTTTACTGATCCCGGGGGCTTTGGCGATCTCTTCGATGCTTGCACGAGACAGCTCCTGCAATCCACCAAAATGTTTCAGCAAATCACGTCGACGGGTGGGCCCTACCCCGGCAACCCCTTCAAGTGTTGATGTGCGGCGCGTCTTGCCACGCCGCGCACGGTGCCCGGTAATCGCAAAACGGTGGGCCTCATCACGGATCTGCTGGATCAGGTGCAGCGCCGGCGAGTCTCCGCGCAAGGTGAATTCATGGGCGGCATCATTGAGATAGAGCGTTTCAAAACCAGCCTTACGCGTTGCACCCTTGGCCACACCCAACAAAATCAGATCGGGCACCGCCAACTCATTGAGCACATCCCTGGCCATCGATAGCTGCCCTTTACCACCGTCCACCAGCAAAATGTCCGGCAGTTTGCCCTCCCCCTCCTTCAGCTTGCTGAAGCGTCGGGTCAGTGCCTGGTGCATGGCCGCGTAGTCATCGCCGGGGGTTACCCCTTCAATGTTGTAACGCCGGTAGTCGGACTTGATCGGACCTTCCGGACCGAACACCACACACGAGGCCACCGTCGCTTCGCCGCTTGAGTGACTGATGTCATAGCACTCAAGACGTTGCGGCGGCTCGTCCAGGCTGAGCACCTCGGCCAAGGCATCGAACCGCGCAGCAACGTGCTGCCGGTTGGCCAGCCGCGCCCCCAGCGCCTGCTCGGCATTGGTCACGGCCAGTTGCTGCCAGCGCGCCCGTGTGCCGCGAACCCGGTGACTGATGGTCAATTCACGACCACGAAGCTCTTCGATGGCCGCTATCAGGGTCGGGAAGTCTTCGTGGACCACATTGACGATCAGTTCACTCGGCAAATCGCGCTCAGGGCTGCTGATGAAATATTGCCCAAGAAACGCTGCCATGACTTCGGCGACGTCCTCTTCAATACCCACCTGCGGAAAGAAATTCTTGCTGCCCAGCACACGTCCGCCGCGCACGCTGATCAGATGTACGCAGGCACCGCCCGGGTTGATAAAGGCCGCCACCACATCGACATCACCTGTACCGCCCTCCATGCTCTGCTGATCCTGCACCCGTCGCAGTAGGGATATCTGGTCACGCAGCTCCGCGGCCCGCTCAAAATCCAGGGTACTCGCCGCCGCCTCCATGCCCGCAGACAGCTCATCGGTCAGCGCATTGCTGCGCCCCTCGAGAAACATGACCGAGTGCCGGACATCCTCGGCGTACACATCAGGCTCGACCAACCCCACGCAAGGCGCCTTGCACCGCTTGATCTGATATTGCAGGCAGGGCCGTGTGCGGTTCTTGTAGTAACTGTCTTCGCATTGACGAACGAAAAAGGTCTTTTGCAGCAGGCTCAGGCTTTCACGAATCGCACCCGCGCTTGGGTAGGGTCCGAAATACTTGCCTTTGGCTTTTTTCGCGCCGCGATGAATGCTCAATCGCGGAAACTCACCGTCCGATAGAAACACGTACGGGTAGGATTTATCGTCGCGCAGGAGGATGTTGTAGGGCGGACGCCATTCCTTGATCAGCGTCTGCTCAAGCAGCAGGGCTTCCGTTTCATTGGCGGTAATCGTTGTTTCGATCTGGGCAATGCGGCCCACCAATGCCGCGGTTTTCGGGGCCAGCCCGGTCTTGCGAAAGTAACTCGCCAGGCGTTTTTTGAGGTTCTTGGCCTTGCCGACGTACAGCAGGCGCGCATCGCTGTCGAACATGCGATACACACCGGGGCGCCCACTGCACGTTGCAAGGAAGGCGCTTGGATCGAACAGGTCAGTCATTGTCAGAGGCTGGCATCAACCATGCCGTGACGAACCGCCAACAACGTCAACTCAACATCGCTGCTGATCGAAAGCTTCTCGAAAATGCGGTAACGGTAGGTATTGACGGTTTTTGGCGACAGGCACAGCTTGTCAGAAATGATCTGAACCTTCTGACAGCCGACAATCATCAGCGCAATCTGTATTTCTCGTTCCGACAGTGCATCGAATGGCGAATCGTTGGTCGGCTGGAACGACTTGATAGCCAGTTGCTGGGCAATCTGCGGGCTGATATAGCGTTGCCCGGCGAAAACCAGGCGAATGGCCTGGACCATTTCCGCCAATGCAGCGCCTTTTGTCAGATAGCCCGCGGCACCGGCCTGTAGCAGTCGTGTAGGAAAAGGATCCTCTTCACACACTGTGACCGCCACAACCTTGATGTCTGGATGACTGCGCAGCAATTTGCGCGTGGCTTCAAGACCGCCGATCCCGGGCATCTTGACGTCCATCAACACTACATCGGGCTTCAACTCACGCGCCTTCAGCAGGGATTCCTCCCCTGACTCAGCCTGGCCGACTACTTGCAGGCCATCGATGTCAGCCAGCATTCGTGTAATACCTGTACGAACGAGATCATGGTCATCGACTACTAGCACCCTAATCAAGCAGACACCTCGCGATATGGTCTTATTTGGTTGCCAGACACCTTAGCAAAAAGCACCCGGCAGACCTAGCGGCAAGCGCTATATAAAAAGTTTTTGCACGTCATGAAACCTCTATGACGCACCCCGGTGATACCTGTCAAAGTCGACAATCGTGCTCCATCCTCAGGAAACACTCGTCCTCACCCACGACCTGCAATCCCATTCGCTGGTAAAGAGCTTGTGCCGGATTGTCTTTGAATACAGTCAATCGCAAGGCCGGACGGCGCTCCTTGCGTGCAATCTGCAGCACTTTCTCGATCACCCAGGCCCCGGTGCCCTGGCCGCGAACGGCCGCAATTATGTGCAATTCACGAATGTACAGCGCTCTGGCATCGCGACTGAGACTGACATAACCCACAACCGCGCCATCCTGACGGACCAGCCAGCTTTCCCGCCCGGCCCAGGCCACATCAAAGGCCTCGTCCTGCCAAAGCAGGTCGTGCCGAATGTAATAACCCAGCATGGTCTCGCACGTCAGTTTTCGCGCGAAACCCAAGTCTGCCGAAGACGCCGGATGCAAATCAAAGGCCATTCTCGGCACCTTCAAACATTGGGGACATCCACTACCTGTCCGCTCCAACCCTCACCGTTGCGGCGCGCAATGACCAGTGCATCACCAACGCCTTGGGTGGCGACGATCAGTGAACCGTCCGCTGCCCAGATCGCGCTGCGGCCTGCCGATTCCCAACCGCCCGTCGCACCACCGTGGTTAGCCATCAACACAGCCATGGAATGCTCAAGCGCGTAGCCTTGCAGCAACGCAGTGTCGGGGGCATAGCCACCTTCGGTGATCAAAACACTCGCAGCGTAGACGTCAGCCCCCATCTTTGCAGCTTTACCTGCATGGCTAGCGTGGGAAAAGTCCGCGCACACCGCAAGAGCGATCCGATTGTGACCCAAGGTCAGCATCGCCCCACCCGTCCCGGCTGCAAACACCACTTCTTCACCGGCATGCAGGTGCTGCTTGGTGTAGACCGCCAACGATCCATCGGCGGCCAGCACCAGCGCACCGATCAGGACCGGGGAATCGGCTGACAACCGAATCGGCATACCTACGACTGCAGTCACACCCATTTCCTGCGCGAAGTCACGCAACGGCTGTAAGACCGAGGCCTGCGGCGCGATAGCCAGTTGCGCGGCCAGGCCTCGCTCATAGCCTGTCAACGACAATTCAGGGAAGATCAGCAACTGCACGCCCTGCCCGGCGGCAACCTCGATGAACCGTTGATGCCGAGCGATGTTGGCCTGCAGATCCCCGGCAAGGGAAATCGATTGTGCGGCGGCAATGCAGAGGTTCGTCATGATCGGTCCTTGCTGACGGATTTGAGGTGCGCGGAGTCTGCCACAAACCCCCGGGATAGAAAGCAGCCCTGGCTCCGATAGTAATTTCTGATTGAACCTGACTACGGGCCTCTAGTAAGCTCGGCGCATTCATCGGAGCCAGACCATGTCCACACCCCTCTTACAGCGTCAACCTCTCAGCGCCCTGCGCTCGGTGGCGGCTGCCCGGGTAAACGACGTTTGTGCACCGGCGAGCTTTTATTTTGGGTATTGGTTTAGCCACTGGCGCGCCTGATACCCACACGGCGCCCACTTTTAGACGGGTCGCCACCAGAGAATTCTCAACCCCCGGTCGGCTTCCCGACCGGGGGTTTTGTTTTTTCAGCCCTGAACATTTTTTGCGTCATCACAACGAATCGAGGAATCACCATGAACTACGCCACTTATTACCGTCACGACCGTTTTTGCGCCTGGCGATTTAGCAGCTTCCGCTCGGGACAGCCTGCCGCCTCCGATCGGTCACCCGCAGGTGGCAAGCAAACACACGCAGCCAACCCGGCCAATTGTCGAACACCCCAGTAGGGCCGAGCGCGCGGGAACGAAACCCGCCGCCAGCCCAGGAAGCCCGAACATGAACTCATCCGTCTCCGCACTGCCGCTGTCCACCCTGAGCCCTGCCAATGAGGCACTGACTTTGCGCCTGCCCAGCGCCCTGGAGCTCAAACATCAAGTACCGCTCAACTCGCTCCTGACCCAGCAAGTGGCCACCCATCGTCAAGCGGTGCGCGCCATCCTTGAAGGTCAAGACGCTCGCCTCCTGGTGATTGTGGGTCCCTGCTCGCTTCACGACCCTGAATCTGCCCTCGAATACGCCGACAAACTCGCGCGCCTGGCCGCCGACGTCAGCGATGACATGCTGCTGGTGATGCGCGCCTACGTCGAAAAACCCCGGACCACGGTCGGCTGGAAAGGCCTGGCCTACGACCCGCAACTCGATGGCAGCAATGACATGGCCGCCGGCTTGACCCTGTCCCGCGAGTTGATGCGTGAAATACTGCGCCGGGGCCTGCCCATTGCCACCGAACTGCTGCAGCCGATGGCTGCCGGCTACTTCGACGACCTGTTGAGCTGGGTGGCCATTGGTGCCCGTACCACCGAATCGCAGATTCATCGCGAGATGGCCAGCGGCCTCGACATGCCCGTGGGCTTCAAGAATGGCACCGACGGTGGCGTATCTGTCGCCTGCGATGCCATGCGCTCGGCCGCTCACCCCCATCGACACTTCGGCGTCGACAGCCAGGGCCATCCGGCGATCATCCAGACCCAGGGCAACCCCGACACACACCTGGTACTGCGCGGCGGTCACACAGGGCCGAACTACGATCACCAAAGCATTGCCCGGATCAATCAGGACTTGCGCAAATTGGCGATCCCCTCGCGAATCGTGGTCGATTGCAGCCACGCCAACAGTGGCAAGGACCCCTTGCGCCAACCGGCCGTGTTCAATGACGTGCTGGAACAACGCCTGCAAGGTGACCACTCATTGGTTGGCATGATGCTCGAGGGCCACCTGTTCGACGGTTGCCAGCCGCTGGGCACAAACCTTCGCTACGGGGTTTCAGTGACCGATGGGTGCCTGGGTTGGGAGACCACCGAACAGCTGCTACGCACCGCAAGCCTGGCCCTGCATCGGCAACGGCGCGGCGCGTCACTGCCCGCCTGAGCACAGCCCGCCCCTCAAACGCCCCGCTTCCAGTCCATAGCGGGGCCTGCTGGCCAAACTCATCTCCCCCAGGCCAATCGCCTCTTGCATCGCTGCGTTCAACATCGCGGCACTCATTCTTTTGATGCTTGAAGCGTCAGACCGGACTGTCAGACGTCCCGCCAGCACGAGCACGTGAAAGCGCCGCAAGGCGTCAGACACTGCATTGAAGTTCGCGGTCAACTGGATAAAAGACGCTCGAACAATCCGAGTAACGCTTCATGGACATCCGAATCGCCTCACAACTTTTACTCTCGTTTCAACCCTTTACAGCGGTCTTTTCAGACATCGCCAAGACGACCACCTGCATTAGAGTGAGGACTCAACGCCCATTCAGAACGGCACCCAGGAAGGAAAAATCATGCAACGGAATGCAACGACCCAATACCCTGTTCTCTTGATCCACGGCCTCTTCGGATTCGAACGCATCGGCCACCTCGAGATTTTCCATGGCATCAAGCAAGCGCTGAGAAACGCCGGCGTGCGGGTGTTCGTCCCGTACCTGTCGGCCACCCATTGCAACGAAGTGCGCGGCGAGCAATTGCTGGTGCAGATCGACCGGGTACTGGCCGGGACCGGCGCCGAGAAAGTCAACCTGATCGGCCATAGCCAAGGCGCATTGACCGCCCGTTATGCCGCCGCAATGGTGCCGCAGGTCGTCGCCTCGGTCACCTCGGTCAGTGGGCCGAACCATGGTTCGGAACTTGCCGACTTCTTGCGCAAAGCCTTACGCCCCGGCAGTTTGCCTGAGCACGTCGCCTCGGCCGTCGTCACCCTTTTCGCCGATTTCCTGTCATTGCTCAGCGGCCACCCCCAACTCCCGCAACACGCCGTTGCTGCGCTCAACGCACTGACCACCGAAGGCGTGGCGACCTTCAATGCCAAATACCCACAAGGCCTGCCAACCACCTGGGGGGGCGAAGGGCCTGAGCAGGTCAATGGTGTGCGCTATTACTCCTGGAGCGGGACCGTCCAGGGCAGCCTGCTGGACGAAGGCGTTAATAGGGTGGATCCGCTGCACCAGATTTGCCGGGCACTCGGCGCCTACTTCATCAACGAAGCGCAAGAAAACGACGGGCTGGTCGGTCGCTACAGCTCGCACCTGGGCAAGGTCCTGCGTTCCGACTACCCGCTGGATCATCTGGACAGCCTGAATCAGACGGCCGGCCTGGTGCGCAAGGGCATCGACCCGGTGGACCTGTATGTCGCCCACGCCGAACGGCTAAAGAATGCCGGGCTGTAAGTGAATACCCGAGAGTGCTGGCACCGCATGACCCTGCAAGACGCGACGCCCGGTCACGGCCAACGGAACTTTGGCGAGAAATAGGCCACTGAATCCGGTAGGCTCAGCACTTTATTGCCCCTTGAATGGAGATTTTCCCATGGCCAAAGCCACTGCCCGTCACATCCTGGTTGCCAGCGAAGCCAAGTGCAACGAACTGAAAGCCCAAATCGAAGGCGGCGCTGATTTCGCTGAAATCGCCAAAGCCAACTCCACCTGCCCATCCAGCCGTGACGGCGGCAACCTCGGCTCGTTCGGCCCAGGCCAGATGGTCAAGGAATTCGACACCGTGGTCTTCAGCGCACCGGTAAACACTGTGCAAGGTCCGGTGAAGACCCAGTTCGGTTACCACCTGCTGGAAGTGACCAGCCGTCAGGACTGATCGAACCGCGACTTTTTTACACAACGGCCCGCCTTTTGGTGGGCCGTTGTGTTTGTGCGGCATGATTACGGCTGGCGAGTGACGCGTCGCTAGCGTACAAATCGTGGTCAACGACTCCCGGCTCTTAAGGCTGACAATGCGATTGGTTTTCCCCACATTCCTCTTCACCGCGGTGACCCTGCTGCTGAGCGCCACAACGGTGAATGCCGCGCCTGAACACGCCATGACGGTATACGGCGAACCGGCCAAGTACCCGCCGGGGTTCAGTCACTTCGACTACACCAATGTGCGGGCCCCAAAGGGTGGCAGCATGCGCCGCTCGGCCATCGAAATCGGACGCTTCGACCATGTGCTGCCCTACATCGACAAGGGTATCGGCGTGTCCCAGCTCGACGGCATGCTCTACTCGCCGCTGGCGCAGCGCTCTCAGGATGAGCCCTACACCGTGTACGGCCTGATCGCGGAAAAAATGGAGCGCGCCGACGATGGTCTATCGCTGCGTTTCTATCTCAACCCCAAGGCGCGCTTTGCCGACGGCACGCCGATCACCGCCCAAGACGTGCGCTACACCTTCAACCTGCTGATGACCCAGGGCAGCCTGCGCTATCGCACCCAGTTCGCCGACGTCAAAGGTGTCGAGGTGGAATCGGAGCGCACCGTGCGCTTTGACTTCAAGAGCAACGAGAACCGCACCCTGCCCCTGGACATCGCCACCCTGCCGGTGTTTCCCGAGCACTGGTGGAAAACCCGCGACTTCGCCAACGGCGGCGGCTACGAAGCCCCGCTGGGCAGCGGTCCCTACCGGGTCGGCAAGATCGATTCCGGACGCAGCATCACCTTCGAGCGCAACGCTGACTGGTGGGGCAAGGATTTGCCCGTCAGCCGCGGCCTCCACAACTTCGACCATTTCAGCATCGAGTACTTCGGCGACACCGATGTGGCCCGCCAGGTGCTGCGCGGCGGCGCTTACGATTACAACCGCGAGTTCTCCGCCACTGGCTACTCCATCGGTTATGACGGCCCACAGTTGAACGACGGTCGCCTGCAAAGGGCCCACCTGGCCAAAGAAGCTCCGCAACCGGCGCAGGGGTATGTGTTCAACCTGCAAAAACCGATGTTCCAGGACCGTCGCGTGCGGCAGGCACTGGCCATGCTATGGGACTTCGAGTGGAGTAACCGGCAGATGATGCGTGACCTCTACATTCGCCAGCAGAGCGTTTTTTCCAACACCATTCTGGCCGCCCGGCAGTTGCCCGATGCCGCTGAACTGGCGATTCTCGAACCACTGCGCGGGCAGATTCCGGACGAAGTCTTCACCCAGGTGTTCGAAGCGCCGAAGACCGACGGCAGCGGCAATATCCGCGACAAGCAGTTGCAAGCCCTGGCCCTGCTTGAGCAGGCGGGCTGGAAACCCGACGGCGACCGACTGGTTAACGCCGCCGGAGAGCCGCTGACCTTTACCTTTCTCAATACCCAGGGTGGCATCGAACGCCTGCTGTTGCCGTACAAACGCACGCTGGCGCAGATCGGCATCACCCTGGAAATCCGACGCATCGACTCTTCGCAATACGTCAACCGGGTAATGAGCCGCGACTACGACATGATCGTCACCGGTTATGCCGTGACCACCTCGCCGGGACTGGAGCTATACAGCTACTTTGGCTCCGCAGCGGCCAACGACCCCGGTGCCAGTAACTACATGGTCCTGCAAAACCCGGCCGTCGACACCCTGATCACCGGGCTGGTCAAGGCCACCACCCAGGCCGACATGCTGCGCTACGCCCATGCACTGGACCGGGTGCTGCAATGGAACTACTACTGGATTCCCAATTACTACCCGCCCGGCACGTCCACCGTCTGGTGGAACCGCTTCGGCATTCCAGCGGTGCAGGCGAGCAATGACGAATCCATCGAGAGCTGGTGGGAAATGAGCCCCACCCCGCTGACCAATGAACAAATGACTGCCGAACGCATCAGCCGCGGCAAACCCGGAGGACCACACTGATGCTCGCTTACGTGCTACGGCGTTTGCTGCTGATCATTCCGACCCTGGTGATCATCCTGCTGGTCAACTTTGCCATTGTGCAGGCCGCACCCGGTGGCCCGGTGGAACAAGCCATCGCCCGCCTGCAAGGGATCGGCGGCGGTGGCCTCGGTGCATCCGGCGAGGCCGTGGGCGGCGGTTCCCGCGCCAGCCGAGGCCTGGACCCGCAACTGATCAAAGACATCGAAAAACAGTACGGTTTCGACAAGCCGGCGCCTGAACGCCTGTGGCTGATGCTCAAGAGCTACGCACAACTGGACTTCGGCAAGAGCTTCTTTCGCGGCGCGACCGTTACCGAGCTGATCCTGGAAAAAATGCCGGTGACCATTTCCCTCGGGCTCTGGGCCACGCTCATCACCTACCTGGTGTCGATCCCGCTGGGTATTCGCAAAGCGGTGCATCACGGCAGCCATTTCGATATCTGGAGCAGCACCGCGATCATCATCGGCTACGCGATGCCGGCGTTTCTGTTCGCCATGTTTTTGATCGTCGTGTTTGCCGGTGGCACGTCGCTGAACTGGTTTCCTGTGCGCGGGCTGGTCTCGGAAAACTTCGAGCAGTTGTCGACGCTCGGGAAAATCGCCGACTACTTCTGGCATCTGGTGCTGCCGGTAACATCGTTGGTGATCGGCGGTTTCGCTACCCTGACCATTCTGACCAAGAACTCGTTTCTCAATGAAATCACCCGCCAATACGTCGTCACCGCTCGGGCCAAAGGCTTGAGCGAACGCCGGGTGCTGTACGGGCATGTGTTTCGCAACGCGATGCTGCTGGTGGTGTCGGGGATTCCCCAGGCGTTTATCAGCGTGTTTTTCGCAGGGTCCCTGCTGATCGAAGTGATCTTCTCCCTCGATGGCCTGGGACGCATGAGTTACGAGGCCGCCGTTTCGCGGGACTACCCGGTGGTGTTCGGCTCGTTGTTCATCTTCACCTTGTTTGGGCTGCTGATAAAACTCATCGGCGACCTCTGCTACACCTTGGTCGACCCGCGAATCGACTTCGCCGCGAGGAACGCCTGATGCTCAATCTTTCGCCGTTGGCGCGCCGACGCTTCGAACGCTTCAAGAAAAACCGTCGCGGCTGGTGGTCGCTGTGGCTGTTCATCGGCTTATTCATCCTGACCCTGGGCGGTGAACTGATCGCCAACGACAAACCGCTGGTGCTCAGTTATCAGGGTTCGTTGTACTTCCCCGCGTTCAAGCGCTACACCGAACTGGAGTTTGGCGGCCAATTACCGTTCCAGGCCGATTACCGCAGTGACTACGTGCAGAAGCTGATCCACAAGGACGGTGGCTGGATGCTGTTCCCACCGATCCCGTTCAGCGACGACACGCCAAACTACGACCTCAACCAGCCCACACCGAGCCCGCCATCGAAGGTCAACTGGCTCGGCACCGACGACCAGGCACGAGACGTATTGGCGCGGGTGATTTTCGGTGCGCGCGTGTCGATTCTGTTTGCCCTGGCGTTGACCGCCATCAGTGCGCTGATCGGCATCGCCGCGGGTGCCTTGCAGGGTTACTACGGCGGTTGGGTCGACCTGCTAGGCCAGCGCTTGCTGGAAGTCTGGTCGGGGTTGCCGGTGTTGTACCTGCTGATCATCCTGTCGGGTTTCGTCGAACCGAACTTCTGGTGGCTGCTGGGGATCATGGCGCTGTTTTCCTGGCTCGCACTGGTGGACGTGGTACGGGCCGAGTTCCTGCGCGGGCGCAACCTGGAATACGTCAAAGCCGCCCGGGCATTGGGCCTGACTGACCGCAAGGTGATTGTGCGGCACATTCTGCCGAACGCCATGAACGCCACGTTGAGCTACCTGCCGTTCATCCTCACAGGGGCGATCTCCACGCTTACCGCGCTGGATTTCCTGGGCTTCGGCATGCCCGCCGGCAGTGCGTCGCTGGGCGAACTGATCGGCCAGGGCAAACAGAACCTGCAAGCGCCGTGGCTCGGCCTGACGGCATTTTTCACCCTTGCGTTGATTCTTTCTTTATTGGTGTTTATCGGCGAGGCGTTGCGAGACGCTTTCGATCCGCGGGCATGAAGCAGGACTTGGACATGAGCGACAACCTGATCGAAATCCGCGACCTCAGTGTGGCCTTCAGTGGCCAGACCGTGGTGCGCAACCTGTGCCTGGATATCCGCCCCGGTGAGTGCCTGGCGCTGGTGGGCGAGTCGGGTTCCGGCAAATCGGTGACCGCGCACTCGATCCTGCAATTGTTGCCCGAAAGTGGCACCCAGACCCACGGCAGCATTCGCTACCGGGGCCAGGAGTTGCTCGGTGCCGATACCCGCACCTTGCGCAGCCTGCGCGGCAACCGGATTGCGATGATTTTCCAGGAACCCATGACCTCCCTCAACCCGCTGCACAGCATCGAAAAACAGATCGGCGAAACCTTGCTGCTGCACAAGGGGCTTGGTGGCAAAGCGGCGCAAAAACGCATTCTCGAACTGCTGGAACTGGTGGGTATCCAGAAGCCGCAAGAGCGGCTCAAGGCTTACCCTCATCAGCTTTCCGGAGGCCAGCGGCAACGGGTAATGATTGCCATGGCCCTGGCCTGCGAGCCGGAGTTGCTGATCGCTGACGAACCGACCACCGCACTCGACGTCACCGTGCAGCGCAAGATCCTGCTGCTGCTCAAATCCCTGCAACAACGCCTCGGCATGTCGCTGCTGCTGATCAGCCACGACCTCAATCTGGTGCGCAGCATCGCCCAGCGAGTCTGCGTGATGCGCGCCGGTGAAATCGTCGAACAGGCCGACTGTGAAACCCTCTTCACCCAGCCGAAACATCCCTACAGCTGCGTGTTGTTGAACGCCGAGCCGGAGGGTGAAGCCTTGCCGCGGGACGAGCGCGAAGCGGTGCTGGAAGTCGACGACCTGAGCGTGCGGTTTGCGCTGGGTGGCGGGTTGTTCCAACGCAAAACCTGGTTGCACGCCGTGGACGGCATCAGCCTCAGCATTCAACGCGGCAAGACCCTGGGCATCGTTGGCGAGTCCGGCTCCGGCAAGTCCACCCTCGGGCAAGCCATCCTGCGCCTGCTCGACTCCCAAGGCAGTATCCGCTTCCAGGGACAGGCCCTCGATGGCCTGAACCAAAAGCAGTTGCGGCCGTGGCGCAAACAGATGCAGGTGGTGTTCCAGGACCCGTTTGGCAGCCTCAGCCCACGCATGTCAGTGGCGCAGATCATCAGCGAAGGCCTGGAGGTGCACAGCCAGTCGACGGCCGCCGAATGTGAGGCTCAGGTCATCCGCGTACTGGAAGAAGTCGGCCTCGACCCGCAAAGCCGTCACCGCTACCCCCACGAATTCTCCGGGGGCCAGCGCCAACGGATTGCGATTGCCCGCGCACTGGTGCTCAAACCGGCGTTGATCCTGCTCGACGAACCGACCTCGGCCCTGGACCGCACGGTGCAAAAACAAGTGGTCGCCCTGCTCCGTCAACTCCAGGAAAAACACGGTCTGACCTACTTGTTCATCAGCCACGACTTATCGGTGGTCCGCGCCCTGGCCCACGACATGATCGTGATCAAGGACGGTAAAGTCGTGGAGCGCGGCGCCAGCCATGAAGTGTTCGACGCACCCCGGCATCCGTATACCAAGGAGCTGTTGGCGGCGGCGCATCCGGGCTGGGCATAATCCCCGGCATGCCGTTGCACCGTGTCGCGGCCTTCGCGAGCAAGCCCGCTCCCACACTTGATCTGTGTCGTTCACAAATCCCCTGTGGGAGCGGGCTTGCTCGCGAAAGCGTCCGCACAAACACCACATACTCCGGACATGACAACCATGAACACCACCGACAGCCTCAAGGACTACCAACGTGTGCGCATGCTGGCGATCCGTTCGTTGTTCGAGATCATCGAGCAGTCCAGCGAAGGCACAGTGATTGTCGACCGCGACGCGAACATCGTCTGGATGAACGAGCGCTACGCCAAGCGCTTCGGCCTGGAGTCGGCGGATGTAGCCATCGGTAAACCCTGCGAAAGCGTGATCCCCGGCAGCCTCTTGCGTGAAGTGGTGCGCACCGGGCGACCGATCCTGCTGGACATGCAGGACACCCCCAAGGAGCCGCTGGTGGTGATGCGCCTGCCAATCCACGACGACGCAGGCGCGGTGATCGGCGCCATCGGCTTTGCGCTGTTCGACGAGCTACGCAGCCTGTCGCCGATGCTCAAACGCTACCTGAGCATGCAGGAAGAACTGGCCTCCACCCGCTCATTACTGCGTGCCCGTCAGGCCAAGTACACCTTTGCTCACTTCATCGGCACCAGCGCCGCCAGCCTGGAAGTCAAACGCCGCGCCCGACGCAGCGCCAGTACCGAGTCGCCCGTCTTGTTGCTGGGCGAAACCGGCACCGGCAAAGAGCTGCTGGCCCAGGCGATTCATGGCGCCTCGCCGAGGGCGCACAAAGCCTTTGTCAGCATCAACAGCGCAGCGATTCCCGAGGCGTTGCTGGAAGCCGAGTTTTTCGGCACCGCACCCGGCGCGTTTACCGGTGCCGACCGCAAGGGCCGCTCCGGCAAGTTGCAGATTGCCCAGGGCGGGACCTTGTTTCTCGACGAGATCGGCGACATGCCGCTGCCGTTGCAAAGCAAACTGTTGCGGGTGCTGCAGGAAAAAGAATTCGAACCGGTCGGCTCCAACGAAGTGATCCAGAGCGATGTGCGGGTCATCGCCGCCACGTCCACAGACCTGGAAGCGGCGATCAAGCGCGGCGAGTTTCGCGCCGACTTGTATTACCGCCTCAACGTCCTGCCGATCCAGGTTCCGCCCTTGCGCGAGCGCCTCGACGACTTGCCGGCCCTCAGCGAAGCGATCCTTGAAGAACTGCGCAGCCAGCATGAACTCGACCGCCCGGCCCTGGAGTTGCTCGGCCAGCACGCCTGGCCGGGAAACATTCGCGAGCTGCGCAACGTGCTGGAACGCGCTGCTTTGCTCAGCGACGACCTGATCCTGAACGCGGCCGAGATTCACGCGGCGATTGGCAGTTTCGTGCCTGTGCAGCGCTCCGCGTCCTTGACCCTGGAAACCATTGCCAATGAGACCTTCAGTGCTGCGCGTGAACGGTTCGACCGGCAGTTGATTGAAAGCACGCTCACGCAATGTGGCGGCAAGGTTATCGAAGCGGCGGCGCGGCTGGGGCTTGGCCGCTCGACGCTGTACAAGAAGATGGTGGCGCTGGGGATTGCCGAGTCTCAGTAACGAGACATTGATCTCCATATATAGAAATGATCAAAAACTTCGCGAGCAAGCCCGCTCCCACACTGGATCTGTGTCGTTCACAAGCCCCCTGTGGGAGCGGGCTTGCTCGCGAAGGGGCCATCCCAGCCAATAAACATCTCAAAAAAGAGACAAATAATTCAAACAACAAACAAAATAGATAATTATCCTTATATTTCAATAGCTTGATCGGTTGGCACGAAACTCGCTAACGCCCTCTCCTACAAAAGATCCACCCCACAAAAATAACAATCCCAGGAGACACACCATGAGTGTGATCATTGCCTTGGCAGCCCTCGCGCTGCTGATGCTTGCTGCGTACCGTGGCTACAGCGTTATCCTCTTTGCCCCGATTGCCGCCCTTGGCGCCGTCCTGCTCACTGACCCTTCTGCTGTTGCGCCCGCCTTCACCGGGGTGTTCATGGAGAAAATGGTCGGCTTCATCAAACTGTATTTCCCGGTGTTCCTGCTCGGCGCAGTGTTTGGCAAGCTGATCGAGCTGTCGGGGTTCTCGCGTTCGATTGTCGCGGCGGCGATTCGCCTGCTCGGCACCCGTCAAGCGATGCTGGTGATCGTGCTGGTCTGCGCCCTGCTGACCTACGGCGGCGTGTCGCTGTTCGTCGTGGTGTTTGCGGTGTATCCGTTTGCAGCGGAAATGTTCCGCCAGAGCAACATCCCGAAACGGCTGATCCCGGCAACCATCGCCCTTGGTGCGTTTTCCTTCACCATGGACGCCCTGCCCGGCACCCCGCAGATCCAGAACATCATCCCCAGCACCTTCTTCAACACCACCGCGTGGGCGGCGCCGTGGCTGGGGCTGATCGGCACGATTTTCGTGTTCTGCGCCGGCATGCTGTTTCTGCAACGCCAGCGCAACAAGGCCCAGCGCAGTGGCGAAGGCTACGGCGCGGACCTGCGCAACGAACCTGAAACCGCTGCCGACATCAAGCTGCCCAACCCGTGGATAGCGCTGTCGCCGCTGTTGATGGTGGGCATCATGAACCTGCTGTTCACCCACTGGATTCCGCTGTGGTACGGCAAGACCCACAGCCTCAGCCTGCCGGGCATGACCGCGCCGGTCACCACCGAAATCGCCAAGCTCACCGCCATCTGGGCGGTCCAGGCTGCGCTGTTGGTAGGCATCATCATGGTGTTGGTGTTCGGCTTTCAAGCGATCCGCAGCAAACTCGCCGAGGGCAGCAAAAGCGCGGTCAGCGGTGCCCTGCTCGCTGCGATGAACACTGCCTCGGAATACGGTTTCGGCGCGGTCATTGCCTCGCTGCCGGGGTTCCTGGTGCTGGCCGACTGGCTGAAAAGCATTCCCAACCCGCTGGTCAACGAAGCCATCACCGTCACTCTGCTGGCCGGCATCACCGGCTCCGCCTCGGGCGGCATGAGCATCGCCCTGGCCGCCATGGCCAATGACTTTATCGCGGCGGCCCATGCGGCCAACATTCCACTGGAAGTGCTGCACCGGGTTGCGGCCATGGCCAGCGGCGGCATGGACACCCTGCCGCACAACGGCGCAGTGATTACCCTGCTGGCCGTGACCGGACTGACTCACCGCGAGGCCTACAAAGACATTTTCTGTATTACGCTGATCAAGACCCTGGCGGTCTTCGTGGTCATCGGCACTTTCTACGCCACCGGCATTGTGTGAGGCATACATGACAACTCTTTCGGGCAAGACCGCACTGGTCACCGGCTCCACCAGCGGCATCGGGCTAGGCATCGCATTGAGCCTGGCCAAGGCCGGCGCCAACCTGATCCTCAACGGTTTCGGCGATGCTTCAACGGTCATCGCGCAGGTCGAACAGTTCGGCGGAAAAGTCGGCCATCACCCGGCCGACGTCAGCGACCCGGCGCAGATTGCCGAGATGATCGCCTACGCCGAACGCGAATTCGGTGGCGTCGACATCCTGGTAAACAACGCCGGCATCCAGCACGTGTCGGCGGTCGAAGACTTCCCCGTGGAGCGCTGGGACTCGATCATTGCAATCAATCTGTCATCGGTCTTTCACAGTACCCGTTTGAGCCTGCCGGGCATGCGTGGCAAGGGCTGGGGGCGCATCATCAACATCGCTTCGGTACACGGCCAGGTCGGCTCGGTGGGTAAAGCGGCGTATGTGGCCGCCAAGCACGGGGTGATTGGCCTGACCAAAGTGGTTGGCCTGGAAACCGCCACCAGCAACGTCACCTGCAACGCCATTTGCCCAGGCTGGGTGCTGACTCCGCTGGTGCAAAAGCAGATTGATGACCGCGCCGCAACCGGGGTCGATCCACAACAGGCGCAGCACGACCTGTTGGCAGAAAAACAGCCGTCGCTGGAATTCGTCACGCCTTCCCAACTGGGCGAGTTGGTACTGTTTTTGTGCAGCGAGGCCGGCAGCCAGGTGCGTGGCGCGGCATGGAACATTGATGGAGGGTGGTTGGCGCAGTAGTCGCCGTTAGACCGACGTGGCGAGGGAGCTTGCTCCCGCTGGTCCGCGAAGCGGGCCCAAACTGGCTGACGCGGTCTTCCAATGGCAACGCGTTCATCATTTTACGACTGCTATGCAGCCGAGCGGGAGCAAGCGCCAGTAAGCGTGTAATAAGAAAAAAAAGAGGCCAACCATGTCCAATATCCTCTGGAAACCCAGCGCCGAGCGTATCGGCAAGACCCGCATGGAGGCCTTCCGGCGCTTCATCAATCAGCGCCATCACCTTGCTGCTGCGGACTACCCAGCCCTGCATCAGTGGAGCATCGATCAGCGCGAAGACTTCTGGCAGGCCATCGTCGATTTCTTCGACATTCGCTTCGCGCAGCCACCTGAAACCGTGCTGCGTGAAGGGCCACACATGCCCAGCGCCGAGTGGTTTCCCGGCGCCACGCTGAACTTTGCCGAACACCTGCTGCGCCGCTGCGACGAGGCCATCGCCGTGATCGCCGTCAGTGAAAACGGTGAGCGCGAACAACTGAGCTACGCCGAACTGGCGCGGCATGTCGCCGGCCTGCAACACAGCCTGAAAACCGCAGGCGTCGGCCTCGGCGACCGGGTTGCCGCGTGCATGCCCAACACATGGCAGACCCTGGTGGGCATGCTCGCGACCACCAGCCTCGGCGCGATCTGGTCCTGCTCATCGCCGGATTTCGGCACGCACGGGGTGGTTGACCGCTTCGGCCAGATCGAACCGAAAGTGCTGATCACCTGCGCCGGTTATCGCTACGCTGGCAAAGAGATCGATCAGACCACCAAGGTCAACGAAATCCTCGAACGCCTGCCATCCCTGCAGCAACTGATCATCGTCCCGTACGCCCGGCCACAAGCTCGTATTGAAGACTACAAGACCCACGCCAGGGTCGCGTTGTGGGACAGCTTTTACCGTCCCGGCGGCGAGCCTGAGTTCGTCGCGGTGCCCTTCGCGCATCCGCTGTACATTCTCTACTCGAGCGGCACGACCGGCGTGCCGAAATGCATCATCCACAGCGTCGGCGGCGTGCTGCTGCAACACGTCAAGGAACACGGTTTGCACGTCGACCTCGGACCTGACGACCGACTGTTCTACTACACCACCTGTGGCTGGATGATGTGGAACTGGCTGATCTCGGCCTTGGCGGTCGGCAGCAGCGTGGTGCTGTACGACGGCTCGCCCTTCCATCCCGGCCCGCAACGGTTGATCGACCTGATCGACAGCGAAGCCATCAGCGTTTTCGGTACCAGCCCCAAATACCTGGCAACCCTGGAAAGCAACGATATCCAGCCACGCCTCAGCCATGACCTTGGCAGCCTGAAAGCCCTGCTCTCGACCGGTTCGGCACTGTCGCCGCAAAGCTACGACTATGTTTATCGCGAGATCAAAAGCGAACTGTGCCTCTCGTCGATGTCCGGCGGCACCGATATCGTTTCCTGCTTCATCGCCGGCAATCCGGTCCTGCCGGTCCGCCGTGGCGAGATGCAGTGCAAGGGCCTGGGCATGGCCGTTGAAGTCTGGAATGAGTCCGGCCAACCGGTCATTGGCGAAAAAGGTGAGCTGGTCTGCACCCGACACTTCCCGGCGATGCCCATCGGCCTGTGGAACGACCCACAGCAGGAAAAACTCCGCGCATCGTATTTCAGCCAGTTCCCAGGTGTCTGGGCTCAGGGCGACTACGCCGAACAACGGCCCAACGGCAGTTGGCTGATCCACGGGCGCTCTGACGCGGTACTCAACCCCGGTGGCGTACGCATCGGCACCGCGGAAATCTACCGTCAGGTGGAAAAGATCCATCAGATACTGGACTCAGTCGCCATTGGCCAGCAATGGCAGGATGACGTGCGGGTGGTGTTGTTCGTGCGCCTGCGTGATGGCGTAACGCTGGACGACAACCTTGAGCAGGAGATTCGCCAGATCATCCGCGCCAACACCACGCCTCGGCATGTGCCGGCGAAGATAGTCGCGGTGACGGATATACCGCGAACCATCAGCGGCAAGGTTGTCGAGTTGGCGGTAAGAAATGTGGTTCACGGGCAACCGGTGAAAAACACCGATGCACTGGCCAACCCCGAAGCACTGGAGCAGTTTAGGGATCGACCGGAGCTTGCGAACTGAATGCCGCCAAGCGGCGGCCGGCACTGCCCGGGATGCTGCTGAAACAGGAGGTGAATCAGCGGGCGATGTCGCAGTGCGCACTGCAACATCGCCCTGACAATCAACGTGGATCAGAGGCTAACCAGCACCTCAACGTTTATAGGGCCATGCCGACGCCCTTCAACTGCCGCTGACATGATCTGGAGGTTGCGCACAAACTTTGGTCTATCCGTGATCAATTGGCTCAACAGCACCGTCACGAGGTTGAAAGAGTCCGCATTTTCCAGTGCCTTTGCGCTGTCATGCTTGCGTACGGGCGACTCTTCTGATGAAACCACAAGCTCGCCCAAGGCAAGGTTCAGCAACGGCGCGACATTCAACTGATAGTGCTCAGGGTCCATCTCTTTCGGTTCCAGCATATAGCTCAAGCCTTGAGCGGCCGGTCCACCCCGGAACATTTCATGCACCAGATCATTGGCAATGACTTCGTGCTTTAGCTTCCCGTAAAAATGATCATTCATATTTTCGCAGTAGACCGTAATGACCGGTTTATCTACCCCGGCAAGCGAGCCAGCCTTTTTCCAGGCTTTGTAAGCCTCGGGTATGAGTGATGCGGTGCTGACGTCATCCTTGGCAGCAGCCAGGATGAAGTTCCTGCCGGAGACGCCGTCGAAGTCCGTTTTAACAACTTTCAGGAACGTCAGCGCCTGGTCCCGTCCCTTGGACGTGCCACCGAACAGCAACCCGATGGCCAGATTGGTCTCAAGGTTATAGAAACTGTTACCCAACGCATTGAGAGCATTGGCCGCCCTCCTACGGGCAATAGGCACGCTTGCCTGAATAATCAGTCGGGTAAAGTCCACTGGAAATAATGCGTGGAGTCGAGGCAAGCGAAGGGGCTGGTCGAAGATAAAGTTCTTCAATTGCGGCCCCCATGGTTTGCCCAACCGATTCGTTGCATACCAATGCTGCTTTGGCCGAATGGCGCAGATACCCAATGCATCACCAGCATTCTCCAGCGGCCGCCACAAGCCTTGCCCCATCAGTGGATAACTGGTTGCATTGATCAGATCGTAAGAGTTGGCCTTTCCCGCGACTTTACGCAGCTGGAAAGTCGCCGTTTCCAACATGTGAAGACCACTTGCGCCCAATCGCAAGCTGCCCTTATAGAACACCTTCACCACGCTTCGCCCAAGATCTCCCAGCCCGCCCAGTGGATTGAACACCGACACAGTCATGGTGATGGCAAACGTTGCGAGCTTGGCAAGCTTGGCCGTCATCGAGATGCTTTTGGCCGCGACGCTTATCACTTTGCTCGCGACGCCCACCGCAGTGCCGAGGAGCGCCATGACATCCATGATGCAACCAAAAATACCGTCGGCTACCCGCTTTCGGTCTCCAGAAACCAGGTCTTCAATACAACTTTTTAGCGGCACGACAAGATTGACCAGGAATTCGGTGTGTCGTTGCTGGGTGCCCATCGCCGTCTCAATCCAGGTCAGCTCCGTGGCAACTTCCTTGAGTTCTTCATAGGTAGCCAGTGGGCGATTTTTCACAATGAATGTTGCGATCTTGTCAAACTGAGCGCAATCAAAATTGCTGTAAAGACTACGTTTTCGCGCAACGGGAGTTGACGGCGGCGCAATCTCGCCAAGTTTCTCTATGACCGCCGAACTCAGGGTGTACAGCCGGGAACCCACCCCATGGGTGTAGTTCCTGATATCAACCGGAATGTTGTCAGTGGTCGGCATTGCCAATGTTTTCTCAGACAGGCTACCTGAAAAGTCTACTCTGGAGCCAACATGCATTTTTTTCGTTCTGCCAATCAACGCACCCAGTTCCGAATTCTTATAACACTCACCTTGCAGTATGAAAACTTCGTAACAGGTGATTTGATTATTACCGTGAAAAGCACATATCACTACGCCATAGCGCCCTGTAGCAGCATCTTTTTCTGCCTGGGTTTCCGCCATGAAATTTTTAAGCGGCGTACTGGCACCCAGTGTTCCGTTACTGGTACTTGGCTCGGGAATATGGTTTTTAGCCACTGAAGGACGAAGCGTAAATACACCGACCTTATTGTTCTGGAAGATAATCCGATCGCTGTCAACCATCCTCGACATCGCCAACTTCAAGATCGTGGAATAGGCTTTATTTATGTTGCCGTGATGAACCCTGAGGTCAGCACTGAACTGGTCATCTACCTTTCCCAGCCCAGATAAACCCGGCCAGGTTTTAAAAATACTGTCGCCGTCAGGTTTGTCCCAGTTACCACCGACCAGGTATCCGCAAATGTGGGCGTCGGCCATCGATAGCGGATGTCCGTTAGGGCGGTAAATCGAGTTCGGCTGTTCATCGGGCTTGGGAGACCAGTTCTGTATGTTAGTAAAACCCTTGTATACCCTGTCGCCTCGGGTGTAGAGCAAGCGACTCTCCAAGTCACCGTCCGGCGCGACTTCCTTCAACGCTTTGAGCGCAACCTGTTTTCGAGTGGGTAGCGGGGTCGAGAACGTTTCGGCTGCATGAGCAGTCAATGCCGCGTGGCGCTCATAGGCTGCCAGTGCAATAAGCGACGCATCTTTTTCGGACTCGTTTAATTGTTCATGGGTAATCAGCTCGTTGATCAGCGCCCAATCGATAATTGACGGGATCGCCAACAGTCCCTGCAATTGCTCCATCAACCGACTGACCGGCTCAATCGCAGCGAACGCCATCACTTGTTCATAGCTCATCGAACGCGAACTGCCTGGCGCCCTCAGCTCGATCACCGCCACCACGCGGCTGAAACTGACCCAGCCGAGCGAGCCAACCAAGAGATCGAACGGAATGTCTTTAACCAGAAACTCCGGTGCAGTTTTAGCCAGTAACAGATGAGTCGCAAAGGGGGCCAGCCCACTGGAAACATGGCCACCGCTCAACAGCTGACGTTCGAAATCCTCAAGAATTATCTCGCAGGGCAAATCAACATTCCGAGGCTGGTAGAGATCGTAGCCACAGATGTGATTTCGCCGCGTATCCCGGCCACTGTAGTGGTCGAGATCAACAAGAATCGCAGTCACGAGCACTTGCGCAAGGTCTTGGCCAGTAAGGTTTTCATCTGGAGCGGCGCCATACCACTGCAAGGCATCAATGTATTCTTTTGCACTTAGCTGTGAAGCGGGGTGGTTCAGCAGATCGTTGATCGACTGATTGATGGTATGTCGGGCTTGACCGCCGGGTAGCGTTTTTCCAGTATTGACGTGCAACGTTTCAAGCAGTTTCTCTCTACCGGAAACCGTCCTCGCCGTGACCGCCCGAATACGCTTGATCTCCTCATCGGTTAATACGGCCGATGCCTCATTATCAGCAACAAGTTGGCCCCAGTAGGTGCCGAACACGTCAGCCGCCGGGAGTTCCAGCGACAGGAATACGATCAGGTTTTTTACCTCTGCAATCGTCGCGGGAACATTCAGGTTGTGAAACCTCAACCACTGGGAGATCACCATGTCATCAGAGTCCCATACAAAATCCCCCGTCACCTTCGCGAACTCGGTCAATAAACGTACGCGTTCAATGGCATTCGGGTCTGTATCAAGCCACTGCGTAACATCCCGTTTCCCTTGATCGCCGGAAACAAATACCTCACCACGAACAGTGACACAGAACTCATCCGTATCGTCAATTTGATAGTACTTATACACGACTACCATCGACCTGAAGTCACACATTTCCTGTAGCAAAACTTTGGCAGGCGTGTGCATATGATGAAGCGACGACCCGGAGCGCAATTGGAATAACTCGTCATCCAAGTCGACCCGCATAGTATCTACGTGTCCATTTTTCTTCACGAGCTCCTGGAGGAGGATCAACAGCTGTTGTTTCTCCGATACATCTTCAGTCATGCGCAGACGATGTGCTTCAGCTGCAGCTACAACAGACGCCTTCGATTTAACTCTAGTTATCACGCAGCACTTCCTATCAACCAATTAATTACGCGATCATTAAGAAAAAGATAGTTGCGCACAAACCGGACAATTCAAAGAAATCGTCTATTAGATAACATTTCGGCCAAGAAAAAACCAACTCATAGACAGCAGTCACAACACAAGCAATTTATTACCACCCATAAATAGTGAATCAGCAAACAAACCCAACCGTTCAACTTCTACAGACATCCTTCAACATTAATCCATCAACCCCCACTCTCCCGTCAAGCGTTGCTGAACAGATAATGTTTCAGTCTGCAACTTCAATCGCAACCGCAAGTTATTCGCTGAGTCCGCGTGTTTTAACGCTTCCTCCTCATCAATTACGCCCTCGACGACCAATTCAAACAGCGCCGCATCAAACGTCTTCATCCCCAACCCGCTCGACTTCTCCATTATGTTCTTGAGTTCGCCCAATTCATTGCGCCGGATCAGGTCGGCGATGGTCGGCGTGCCCAGCATCACTTCCACAGCGGCGCGACGCTGGCCATCGCGGGTACGAACCAGTCGCTGCGAGACGAACGCCTTGAGGTTGTTGCCCAGGTCGTTCAGCAACTGTGGCCGACGCTCTTCAGGGAAGAAATTGAGGATGCGGTCCAGCGCCTGGTTGGCGTTGTGGGCATGGAGGGTCGAAATCACCAGGTGCCCGGTGTCGGCAAACGTGAGGGCGTGCTCCATGGTTTCGCGGTCGCGGATTTCGCCGATCAGCACCACGTCCGGCGCCTGGCGCAGGGTGTTTTTCAGCGCGGCATGAAAGCTTCGGGTGTCGACCCCGACTTCGCGCTGGTTGATGATCGACTTCTGGTGTCGATGGATGTACTCCACCGGGTCCTCGATGGTGATGATGTGGCCGCTGCTGTGGCGGTTGCGGTAGTCGATCAACGCCGCCAACGACGTTGACTTGCCACAGTCGGTTGCCCCCACAAACAACATCAGGCCCTGCTTGAGCATGACGGTTTCGAGCAGCACCAGCGGCAGCTTGAGGTCTTCGAAACGTGGAATATCGAGCTTGATGTTACGGGCAACGATGGACACGTCATTGCGCTGCTTGAAGACATTGATCCGAAACCGCCCGACACCGGCCAGGGAAATTGCCAGGTTCATTTCCAGCTCCCGGTCGAACTCGACGCGTTGTTCGGCGTCCATAATGCTCGCTGCAATAGCGGCAATCTCCCCGACCTTGAAGGCTTCACGAGCCATTGGCCGGAGAATTCCATTGAAACGACCGCTGGGCGGCGCCCCGGTGGACAGGTACAGATCAGAGCCATCCTGACTGGCCAGCATTCTCAACAACGAGTGAATTTCCATGGCAAAAAACGTCCGGGCAGCATTCAATTGAACGGAAAACGCCTGATAAAGCGTCTACACCGTTGAAGGATAGTAGACGCCGCCGTACCGACTTGACGCAGGAACCCTTGATGAACGGATCCCCTTCCGGTAGCGATGCCCAGGCCCTGATTGCTCGCCTGGACTGGGCCAACAACCCACTGGGCGCTGCCAGCCACTGGCCACAAAGCCTGCGCACCGCCGTGGACATCGTGATTCACTCGCCCATGCCGATGTTGCTGCTGTGGGGGCCGACGCTTACACAGATCTACAACGATGGCTTCGCCCTGCTTGCGGGCAACAAGCACCCGCAGGCTTTCGGACAGCCGACACACCTGGTCTGGCCAGAACTTAAAGACTTTACTGACCCGATCTACAGCGCCGTCCTACAGGGGCAGGTTCGCACCTACACCGAACAACGCTTCAACCTGCAACGCAACGGACACGAGTCCGACTTCTGGCTGGACCTGACCTACAGCCCCATCCGAGACGAGCGCGGACAAGTCGCCGGAATCCTGGTCACGGCCATCGAAACCAACGAACGCCGACGCATCGCCCTGGAACTCAAGCAACGCTCCGACGCCAGCCTCAAGGCCCAGCACGAAACCGAAGAACGCCTGCAACTGGCCCTGGCCGCCACCGATGCGGTGGGCACCTGGGACTGGGATATTGGCGAGGATCGTTTCATTGCCGACGCTCACTTCGCGCAGTTGCACAGCATCGACCCGGCGCTGGCCTCACAGTTGCCGATCAGTGCCTACCTGAGCGGCGTCCACCCCGAAGACCGGGCCATGGTCGCCCGCAGCATCAAGCACTGCATCACCCACGGCACCGAATACGGTGAGGAATATCGCCTGTTGCTGGCCAATGGCGAGGTGCGGTGGGTCTTCGCCCGAGGGCGTTGCTACAAGGACCACCATGGTCGGCCGACCCGGTTTCTGGGTGCTGCCCTGGACCTGACCGAGCGCAAGCACACCGAACAGGCCTTGCGCCAAAGCCAGACAGAGCTGCAATTGATCATCAACGCCATGCCGGTGCTGATCGGCTACGTCGACCGCGAGGAGCGCTTTCGCCTCAATAACAGCGCGTACCTGGAGTGGTACGGCATGACCCCGCAGGAGCTCTACGGTCAGAGCATCCGTGAAGTATTGGGTGACGAGATCTATGCCACCCGCGTCGAGCAGATCAATGCGGCCCTCAGTGGCAAGCCGTGCAGTTTTGAGGCGTACTCACCGCACCGCGATGGGCGCCCGCGTTTCGCGCTGATGAAGTACCTGCCGCGCTTCGGTGCCGACGGCGCGGTGAATGGTTTTTACATTTTCGTGATCGACGAAACCGAGCGTAAACAGACCGAGGCCGCCCTGCGCAACCTCAATGAAACCCTGGAAGAACGCGTCAGCGAACGAACCCAGGCCCTGGCCGAGGCCAACCAACGCCTGCAAAGCGAGATGTTCGAACGTGAACGGGCCGAAGACGCCCTGCGCCATGCCCAGAAAATGGAAGCCGTGGGCCAGCTCACCGGCGGCATCGCCCATGACTTCAACAACATGCTGACCGGGATAATCGGCAGCCTTGACCTGATACAGCGCTACATCGCCGATGGCCGCAGCGACGAAATCGGCCGTTTCGCCGAGGCGGCGGTGTCGTCGGCCAACCGCGCCGCTGCGCTCACCCATCGACTGCTGGCATTCTCGCGCCGTCAGTCGCTCAATCGCCAACCGCTGGACCCCAACACGCTGGTGCGTTCCCTTGAGGAGCTGTTCCGGCGTACCAAGGGTGAGCACATCGAGCTCAACTTACGGCTGGGTAACGACGTGTGGCCGGTAAACACCGACGCCAGTCAACTGGAAAACGCCCTGCTAAACCTGGTGATCAACGCCCGTGACGCGATGCCCGAGGGCGGCGTATTACGGATCGAAACCGCCAACAGCTACCTCGACGGCACCGACATCAGCACACTGGAGCCGGTCAAGGCCGGTGATTACGTGATGCTCGGGGTCAGCGACAACGGTTCGGGCATGAGCCCGCGCATCCTGGCCAAGGCGTTCGACCCGTTTTTCACCACCAAACCCATCGGCCAGGGCACCGGGCTGGGCCTGTCGATGATCTACGGGTTTGCCCAGCAGTCGGGCGGCCACGTCACCCTCAGCAGTCAGCCCGGCCAAGGCACCACCGTGCGGTTGTACCTGCCGAGGCTGTACGCCGTACCGCAGGAAAAACCCGTTGCGCCCCTGCCTCAGGACCCTCCGTTTGCCACGGCCGGCGAGTCGGTGGTGCTGGTCGAAGACGACCCGGCTGTGCGCATGCTGGTGCTCAACGTGCTGAACGAACTGGGTTACACCACCCACGAGGCCGAGGACGCCCGGGCCGCGCTGCCCTTGATCGAGTCCGAGCTTCGGGTCGACCTGCTGATCACCGATGTTGGCCTGCCCGGCATGAATGGCCGGCAGTTGGCCGAGATCGCCCGTCAGTATCGGCCGGATCTCAAAGTACTGTTCATGACCGGTTACGCGGAAAAAGCCGCGGAACGCCAGGGCTTTCTCGACGAGGGCATGGACCTGGTATCCAAGCCGTTTTCCATTGAGTTACTGGCCAGCAAGATTCGCCACATGATCCGCCAGGCCGGTTGATATCAGGCATAATCGCGCCCCGCCGACACCACCGCTACAAGGTAACTGCCCCATGAAAGCTCAAGCCCGCCATATTCTGGTGAAAACCGCCGACGAGGCCGAACAGCTCAAACAACGCATCGCCAAGGGCGAGGCCTTTGATGTGCTGGCCAAAAAATACTCCACCTGCCCCTCCGGAAAACGCGGTGGCGACTTGGGCGAAGTACGTCCCGGCCAGATGGTCGGTGCCATCGACGCAGTGATTTTCAAGAAGCCGCTGCGGGTGGTGCACGGCCCGATCAAGAGCAAATTCGGCTATCACCTGGTGCAGGTGTTTTACCGCGATTGAGGGGTGGTTTTTACCCCCCCTGTAAGAGCCGGGCTTGCCCGCGATCCGCGTGTGCAGCAAACAGCCATTCACGGCCTATTTCGGAATCAACGCCCCCTGCACCTGAATCACCCGACTCGCCAACCGGTGCCCGGCCGCAGCGGCCTCTGCCGGGCCACCGCCCCGCAAGCGACTGGCCAGGTACGCCGCACTGAATGAGTCCCCCGCCGCCGTGGTGTCCACGACTCGCTCGACACGTTGCGCGGGCACCTCGAACAACTCGCCGCCGCACCGGATCAGGCACGATGCGGCGCCGCGCTTGAGCACCACTTCCACAGTGCCGATCTGCTCATAAGCCGCGAACACCGCCGCCGTGTCGGCAAACCCGAACAACGCCTGCTCATCGTCCACGGTCAACAGTGCCAGATCGACATAGGGCAACACCTCGCGATAGGCCGCTCGGGCCTGCTCGACGCTGCTCCACAAGCGCGGTCGATAGTTGTTGTCGAACACAATCCGCGCCTCCCGCTGACGTGCCTCAATCAGCGTTTCAATGAGTTTTTGACGCCCTGCTTCACCCAGCACCGCAAGCGTGATGCCGCTGAAGTACAGCACATCGTAATCCGGCAATGCTGCCAGAATCGGCGCAGCCGCAGGCGTGGTGAAGCAATCGCGCACCGCCGCTTCGTTGCGCCAATAAAGGAAGCGACGTTCACCCGCAGCATCGGTCTGGATGCAATACAAACCGGGCAAACGCCCCGGCAGGCGCTGAACCAGCGTCAGGCCGATGCCTTCGTCCGCCCAACTCTGGCACATCGCATCACTGAAACTGTCATCGCCCAACGCGGTGACGTAATCCACGCGGGCTCCCTCGCCCAACTCGCGGGCCAGGTAAACTGCCGTGTTCAAGGTGTCGCCGCCAAAGCTTTGTTGCAGACTGCCATCGGCGCGCTGCTGCAACTCAATCATGCATTCGCCGATCAGCGCGATGCGCGGGGTGGTGGGGTTGAGGGTGTTCATGGTTGCAGGTTCCCTTATGTTTCTGCTGTGTCTGGCAGGACGCCATCGCGAGCAGGCTCGTTCCCACAGGGGATTTGTGAACGACACAGATCCAATGTGGGAGCAGCCGGGCGGGCGTTCCCTCTGTTCGCGATAGCCGCACTGCAGTCTCAAACCTAGAAACAGGTTTCCATGCTCTCGATGACATTCAACTGCGCGTCCACCAGCAAACCCGTGCGCCACTTGTCGAACGTCAGGCATGGGTGGGAAGTGCCGAACGAAATAATGTCGCCTACCCGCAACTCAACCCCCGCCGCCACCGTCATGAACGCATGCTGGTCCATCACCGCCGTCACCTTGCAGGCACTGACATCGTCGCCCTGCGCCGGCAACACACCCGCCCGATAACGCAGCAACGGCACCGGCAGCCCCGCGTCATACGCTACATCACGCTTGCCCAGGGCAATCACCGCAAAACCCGGTTCCGGCAAGGACTGCACGTGCGCCCAGACTTCCAGCGCCGGGCGCAGGCCTTCGTGCAGATCGCTGCGACGGTCCAGCACACAGCATTGCGCTTCTTTGTAGATGCCATGGTCGTGAGCCACGTAACTGCCGGGGCGCAACACACTGAGGAAACGGCCCGCGGCGTTCTGGGTTTCGAAGGATTCGGCAATCAGGTCGTACCAGGCCGAACCCGACGCGGTGATGATCGGCGTGTCGATGGCAAACATGCCGTTGTCTTGCAGTTGAACCGCGAGGCGCACCAGCGAGTCGGCAAACTCGCGAATGCCACTGACGGCGTGATCACCATGAATCACCCCCTCGTAGCCTTCGATACCGGTCAACGCCAGGCCCGGCTGTGCCTTGATCGCTTCGGCCAGGGCCAACACTTCGGCTTCGCTGCGACAGCCGCACCGACCACCGACCACACCGTATTCAATCATCACGTTCAAGCGCTGACCGCGCGCCGCGAAAAACGCCCCGAGGTCGGCGACGTTGTCCGGGTGATCGACCATGCAGTGGAAGTCGAACGTCGAGTCCGTCAGTAAATCGGCAATCAGTGCCATGTTCGGCGCGCCGACCAACTGATTGGCCATCAACACCCGCCGCACGCCATGAACATACGCCGCATGAGTCTGCACGGCCGTCGCCAGGGTGATCCCCCAGGCGCCCGCTTCCAGTTGGCGCCGGAACAACGCCGGGGTCATGCTGGTTTTCCCGTGGGGGGCCAATTCGGCGCCGCTGTCGCTGACGAACGCCTGCATCCAGCGAATGTTGTGTTCCAGCGCGTCGCGGTGCAGCACCAACGCCGGTAGGCTGATGTCGCGCACCAGGTTTGCACCGGGTTGACCCGCGCCTTTTTCCACGACGGCGATATTCAAGGCAGAAGACATGTTCAAACTCCTCAAGCGAGGCCGCGAGCAGCCGTGGTTATTCGTTGATGCGACGGGCCAGGTTGTTCGCGCTTTCGATCAATACCCGGCGATAGTCGTTGTAATTGTTTTGGGCATCGGCTCTGGGCGCAACGATGCACAGGGTCGCAATGGCCACCCCGTTCGGGTCTTTGACCGGGGCAGCGAAACAATGGGTAAACGTGTCGGCAACGCTGTCGAAAGAAAAGAACCCTTCGACTGCGGCCTGACGGATTTGCGCCAGGAACCGCTCCAGCGGCAGGCGCTCGCCGTTGGGCAGGATGAAGTCCTGGTCATCGATCAACTCGACGATTTCCTGGTCGCTCAAATGCGCCAGCAACAGGCGCCCGGAAGCCGTCCACGGGATCGGCGCGTTCTCGCCGATGTCCGAGGAAATCCGAAAGTGCCGTTCGCCCTCCTTCATCAGCGCTACCGTGTACTTGCGCCCGTTGAGCAGGCACATCTGCGCGGTTTCTCGGGTCTGGCTGACGATCTCCTGCAAGGCGTGAGCGGCCTCGCGGGTCAGGTCGAAATGGCGTAAATGCGCCTGGCCGAGAAAGTACAGTTGCCGGCCGAGGTAGACGTGGCCGTCCTTGCCCACTGGTTCGAGAATCCGTCGCGCAAGCAGGGACGCGACCAGTTCGTAGACTGTGGATTTCGGGCTGCCGATACCGCTGGCGATTTCGTTGGGGCGCAGTGGCCGGCCGATCTCCTTGAGAAAATCGAGGATATCGAACGCCCGGTCCAAACCACGCGCCCGGCGCTTGATGGTGTCTTCGGTCATGTCAGTGGGCTCCCGGAGCATTCAACCAGAGTGAGGTGGCGACACCTCGGTTCAGGCCTTTTTCTTGTAGGCAATGCAATCAATCTCGACCTTGCAATCCACCATCATGTTCGCCTGCACGCAGGCACGGGCCGGGGCGTGTTCCGGGCTGAAGTACTCGGAAAACACCTTGTTGAAACTCCAGAAATCCCGTGGGTCTTCCAGCCACACGCCAGTACGCACCACGTCTTCGAGGCCATAACCGGCTTCTTCAAGAATGGCGATCAGGTTGCGCATGGTCTGGTGCGTCTGCTCGACAATGCCACCGACAATGATTTCGCCGTTTACCGCTGGCACCTGGCCGGATACGTGCAACCAGCCATCGGCCTCGACAGCGCGAGCGAAAGGACGGGGCTGGCCACCTCCGGCGGTGCTACCGGTGCCGTAACGAGTAATGCTCATGGTGTATCTCCTGTTTGAAAAGGATCAAAAAACGCTGCTCTTTCAGACGTTTCACCAAGCCCGTAAACCTGGGTGTTGAACACGGAAAACTGCGTTGTGAGACAGCGACTTCATCGAATAATAAATTCCGCTATAGCGGAATATCGTTTGTAATAGCGGAACAAGCGCGAAAAAGTGTGCCACAGGTTTTTCCGAAAATCCGGGATAAATAAAAATCCAAAGAGATTCAACGAGATAACCCAACAGCAGGTCGGTGCATCAACCGCCAGCGACAGAACCTGCACACCACCGCCATGGCCAAGTACTTCGCCACTCATCAGAAAAGCCACAAGGAATGTCAGATCTGACAGTAAACCCCGACGCACTCGCGCCTTTAAGGTCCTCAGCGACTGGACTGTCAGCCACTTTTGACCCGCTCGATGTAGCGCGCCACAGCCGGGGCTTTTTCGAAGCGGCGGTGGATCAGTGACAACCAGGACGATGCTTCGCTGCCCCTGATCGGCCGGTACAGCACATTCGGCAGGCTGACATGACCCACCACCGAGGCAGGCACTACCGCCACGCCCTGCCCCAACGACACCAGCGCAATCACCGCCACCAGCCCGCCAGGTTGAGGGCCCAGGCGCGGTGCGAAACCGCCGAGAGCGGCAATCTGCAACGTGCCGTTGATTTGCTCCGGGAGGATGAACGTCTCGTTGTGCAGGTGTTCCGGGGCGATGTCGGGTAAACGTCCCAGCCAGGAATCGGCCGGCAGCGCCAGGACAAATCCTTCGGCGTCCAGGTGAATGGCTTCCAGGCCTTCGGGCAGGTTCATCGGGGAGCGGACATAGCCGATGTCGCATCGACCATCGACGACCATCGCCGGCAGTGCCGCCATGGGTATTTCCCGAACGCTGAGGCTGACATCCGCATGGCTGGCGCTGAACACCTGAACATGTTTTTGCAACAACCCGCCATACACCGCCGAGGCCACGTACCCCACTTCGATATGGCCAATCTCGCCGCGTCCGGCCCGTTGCGCGTTGCGCTGGGCCACCTCGAACTGGCGCACCGTGGCCTCGGCCTCGATCACCAGCGCCGCGCCCGCTTCGGTCAGGCTGACTTCACGCTGACCGCGCAGGAACAACCGCGTGCCGAGGGCGTTTTCCAGGTCCTGGATCTGTCGGCTCAGGGTCGGCGGCGCGATGCCCAGTTGCTCGGCTGCGCGGGTGAAGTTGCGCTGTCGGGCCACCGCCAGAAAGTAACGAAAGTGCCGAATATCAATCATTGTGTTAGCTCAAAGGTAATGAAATGCCGCCCCCAGGCTAACAACGTGTCGAAACCACCGGGATAAGCTGCACGTACACCCACAGTAGAGAGCCTGCGCCATGCGCGTCAAATCAAGCCTTCTCGCGCTGATCGCTGTATTCAGCCTGAATAACGCAAGTGCTGCCACGCCTGATGACGGCATTGCCCGCAAGGCAATCCTGAACCTGGAAACCGCCCAGCACTTGCTCCGGGCCGCCCAGGAAACCGCTTCCGCCAAAGGCTGGCCGTGCGCGGTAGTGATTGTCGATGACGGTGGCTGGCCGATCCTCAGCGCCCGCATGGACGGCGCTCCCGTAGTGGCCGGCATTGAACTGGCCGAAGGCAAGGCACGCACCTCGGCGCTGTTCAAGCGCCCGTCCGGTGATCTCGAGAACGCCATCAACGGTGGTCGACACGCCGCCATCACCGCCGGGCTACTGATGATGAAAGGCGCCCAGCCGATCCTGGTCGACGGTCAGGTAGTCGGTGCCATTGGTGTCAGCGCCGACACTCCAGCCCATGACGATGAAATTGCCCAGGCTGCCATCGCCGCCGTGCCGCAACGGGTGACGCGATGAACCGCGCCAGCCCACGCATGACGCTGCTGACCGCGTCCGGGGTCTGCTCGCTGATCGTGCTCGATACCAATATCGTCGCCGTCTCGCTGCCGAGTATCGCCCGTGACCTGGGGGCCAATTTCGCTGACATCGAATGGGTGGTCAGCGCCTACATGCTCGCGTTTGCGGCCCTGTTGTTGCCGGCCGGCAGTATTGCCGACCGTTTCGGGCGCCAGAAAACCCTGCTCTGGGGCCTGGGCATTTTCATCCTCGCGTCACTGGGCTGCGGCGCGGCGCCGAACGCGCTGTTGCTGGACATCGCACGGGCGATCAAAGGTGTCGGTGCGGCGCTGTTGCTGACCTCGGCCCTGGCGTCCATCGGCCACACCTTTCACGACGAAGTCGAACGCGCCAAGGCCTGGGCATTCTGGGGGGCCTGCATGGGCGTTGCGATGACCGCCGCGCCGACCGTGGGCGGGTTGATCACCGAGTACATCGGCTGGCGCTGGATTTTCTACCTCAACCTGCCGGTGGGCCTGCTGTTGATGGCGATGGTCTGGCGCGCCGTGCCGGAGTCGCGCGACACCCAGGCAGCCCGTCTCGACCCATGGGGCAGCCTGGCCTTCAGCGCCAGCCTGTTGTGCCTGATCTGGGGCCTGATCGAAGCCAACCGCATCGGCTGGAGCAACCCGCTGACGTACGCACGCCTGCTCGGCGGTATCGGTCTGCTGGGGTTGTTTGTAGTGATCGAGCGGATGCAGCGCCGGCCGATGGTCGACCTGCAACTGTTCAAGCACCCGCGCTTCATCGGTGCCTTGCTCGGCATGTTTGCCTACGCCGGGTGCGCTCAGGTGATGATGACCCTGCTGCCGTTTTACCTGCAAAACGGTTTGGGTTTCTCGGCCATTGCCTCAGGGTTGGGCATGCTGCCCTTTGCGCTGACCATGCTGATCTGCCCGCGCATCGGTGTACGGCTGGCCTCGCGTTACGCCCCGGCCACATTGATGGCGGCAGGCCTGACGCTGGTCGGCGCCGGCAACCTGCTCAGTGCCTGGGCGGTCAGCAGCGGCGGCTATTTGAGCTTTGCCCTGGCAATTGCCGTGACAGGCGCAGGGGCCGGATTGCTCAACGGCGACACGCAAAAAAACATCATGGCCTGCGTGCCACGGGACCGCGCCGGCATGGCCTCGGGCATGAGCACCACCATGCGTTTCAGCGCGATCATGCTGGCCATCGGGGTGTTCGGTGCATTACTCGCCAGCCACACCGAACACCTGTTGCACGCCGGCCTTTCGATCTCTGGCGCACCTTGGCTTGAGCACACACGCGACATCGCGTCACGGGTGGTGGCCGGAGACATGGCGGCGGCCATGGGCGCCTTGCCGGAGTCCGCACGGTCAATCGTTGCACCGTTGGCACAGCAAGCGTTCGTCGGTGGCTTCAGTCGGGTTCTGTGGGTCGCCGGGTTACTGGCCTTGCTAGGTGCACTGGTGGTCGGCACGCTGATGCGCAATCCCGTGCCTCAAGCACACACCTTTTCATTGAGGGTCGAGTAGGCCCGCAGCGGCGGGCGCAGGGGCCACTGGCATTCCGTTCAAACTCAACGATACTTCTGGCGAACGGATTCGCTGCCGTCCTGGCACTTTGAAAGGGATATCACCTCATGGCCATGCCCTGTTTCCTGCGCGCCACCCTGGTCGGCAGTCTGTTACTGGCCGGCCTGCCCGTCGCCATGGCCCATACTCTGGGCCACGGCGCTCCCGAGGACCCGAATGGCTTCGTGCCGGCCTCGCCCGACACGCCGTTTCTCGATGTGCTGCACGCGTGCGTCAGCCAGCAGGACACCCGCAAGGCACAGTTGCTCTCGGGGCTGGGCGGCACGCGCTATCCGCTGGTGAGCCTCAATGAAGCGGATCAGGTCGAGGCCTTCTACAGCCAGGGCATCGCCTTGCAGTATGGTTTCAACTTTTCCGAAGCGATCCGCGCGTTCTACCAGGCCAGTCGCTTCGATGAAGGCGCCGCCATGCCGTACTGGGGCATCGCACTGTCGGCCAACTCCAACATCAACAGCGTCGCCACCCTCGGCTGTGATCGCCTGTCCTATCGTTCGGCACAGATCGCCCTGGACAACGCAACAGCCCGGCGCAACAACCCGAGCGCCCAGGCCCGCTTCAGCGAGCGGCAATTGCAGCGCGAGGTCGATTACGCCAAGGCATTTCTCACGCTCTACAGCACCCAGGGCGACAAGGTCAGCCTGACTGACGAAGGCAAGCGGCGTTATGCCGAGGCGATGAAAACCCTGTCGCAGACCTACTTCGACGACCTCGACGCCGCCACCCTGTACGCCGACGCGTTGCTCAACCTGGCCCCCTGGAAATGGTGGGACGGCTCAGAGGCCGTGTCCGATGAAGTCAAACCCACGCCGGCCGCCTACGAGGCACTGCAAGTGCTCAACCGCGTGCTGGGGCAGGACCAGTTGCACACCGGGGCCAACCACTTTTACATCCACGCCATTGAAGAATCACCCTTCCCCACCAGCGGCCTGCCCATGGCCGATCGCTTTCGCGATCAGAACCCGGCCATCGGTCACCTGGTGCACATGGCATCCCACATTTATCAACGAACCGGCGACAACGCCCTGGCCAGCGTCGCCAACTACACCGCCGTGTCGGTCGACCGGGCCTACGCACACCAGGTCGACCCGCAGAGTCCGTACCCGCTGCATTACCTGGGGCACAACATTCACTTTTTAACCTGGACCCTGTCCATCGAAGGGCGTCAGAACGAAGCCATGAACATGGCCGAGGAATTGGTGGAAAACACCACCCGCTATGCCGCGCTGGATTTCCTCTGCCAGCAGTACCCACAGGAAATCCGCACCAAGGCCGACTACTTCTATGCCGTGCCCTATTACTTCGCCGTGCGTTTTGAGGACTGGGACGCCCTGAAGCGAATTGCACCGAAAATCGACACCGGGCTGGCGACCATTAACGAGACCTGCGCCAAGGCCAACGAACACTGGGAAACACTGACCACGCCCTACACACGGATGATGGCCGCTTACGCCCAGGCCTATCAGACACTCACGGCCAGTGACCTCGACAACCGTGCCGCCGGCGATGCGCTCAAGGGTTACTGGCGTGCGGTGCAAGAGCACCTGAGCGCCCACCCCAAATTGCCTTACGGCAGCAATCAGGCGTTGGAACTGCTGCGCATCGCCAACCTGATCCTGGTGAACAAAGCCCAGGACGCCTTGCACGGCAAGCTTGACCTGGCCTCGCTGCAGAGTGCCAGCGCCGACATCCTCGGCAAGGACCCACAACAGGTGCTGAGCGCCGACCTCAAGGAGCTGACGGGCGACAGCAACAACCAGATCATTTCGGGGTGGCGCAAAGCCGTGCAGATTCAGGACGGCCTCGCCTACAACGAGCCACCGGACTGGTATTACACGCTACGCGAATCACTGGGTTACGGGTTGCTCGCACAAGGTCAGTACAGTGAGGCGGAAAAGGTTTTTCGCGAAGACCTGGCGGGCAATCGGCTCAGCGGACGCTCACTCAACGGGCTGAAAACCAGCCTGGAAAAACAACCGGACAAAACCGTTCCGGCACTGCTCAACGAGCAACTGCAAACAGCCTGGCGCAACGCGACCATCAGTGCTGCGCCGCGCTGAACACACAGCGATCATTGTCTTACTTGCGCTTGTAACTCTTGCTGCCACCGGGCGTCAGGCAATAGACGCCGCCGCGTGGCCCGGTGCAATAACTACCGCTGCCGCATTGGCAGCCGTCATCGCTTTGCAGCAGTGGCTGCGGGCGCGCAGCCTGGCTGGAACCGCGAATGCCGAACATCGCCGAGCAGTCTTTTTTCGAGGCGCTGATGGAGCCGTCGTTGCACAGGAAGGTCTCGCCATCGCAACCGGCAATGCCGCCCTTGCGACCCGAGCACGGGGTGTTGCCAGCCAGCACCGAGGTGCTGGCCAACAGTAGAAGGACACAGAGAACACGTGACCAAAACGGTGATCCGCCCTGGCGAAATAGACAGGTCATGTTAGCGCTTCCATGCAATAGATGGCCCTATGCTAGCACTTATCCCAAGCCCGTCACTCAGCTCAGCGAAACAACCGCAGGTGAAACGGTGAGTGCCAGCGTGGCGGTTGTGCCCGTTGCATGCGCTCCAGAATCATCCACCCCATGGCCAGCGCCATCAGCGGCAGGTGCCCTTGATCGGCGAGCATCGGCAACAGCATCAGCGGCCAGCACGAACCGATGCACCAGCCACCGCTGACCACGCCATACTTCAAGCAGTCCCGAATAAAACCGAAGCCGAATGCCGAAATCCTTGGCCGGTAATGGCAGCGGTTCAGGCACGTCTGTTTGAACGGCGAAGCCTGCCACACCAGGCCCAGCCCCAAGGCAGCGACAAACGCCGTCACCTGGGAAAGCCCCAGCATCACCCTCGCCCCCACCGTCACGGTCATCAGCACCACACCGGCCAGGGTCCAGACCGCCACGAAACCGAATACGAACAAAGCCACCGCCTGCCAGCGCTTTCTCGACAGGCTGCGTTGCCACACATGTTCAAGAGGATGGATCAGCAACAACGGCATCATTGCCAGCAGCATCAACCACCACGACGACAGCAACTGACGCGGCGGATTGAACAGCAACGCCTGTTCAACCCCCGCCCAGCTCGCGGCAGAGTCGAGCGCCGGAAATGTCCCGCAGTACGCCGGAATCGACAGCATCTGTACCGCACCCAACAGCAACCCCCAACCGGCCAGGCTGATCAGAATCAGCCATGGCCGGGCGCCCAGGGTCAACGCGGCGACCAGAAGGTAGGTGGGCACCGTTTAATCGCCCAACCGATAGATGCTCACACTGCCCACGGTAATTTGATCCTCGGGAGGAATCGGCGATGCCGAGACAAACCGAACCTTGAGCTGTGCGGCCGACGTCACCCCGCCCAGGTGCAGCGCATCGACGATGTGGGTGATTTCAAACACCTGGCTGACACCGTTCCCGCCGTGCTCGCCATCCGGCAGGCTGGCCTTGCGTACGCCAAACAGAGCCAATGTCCCTGCACGCAAATCGGCATGCTGGGCAGGATCGGCATCCGTCGGCAGGTTGATGTAGACATCAAGGACAACCGCATCGGATTTGCCCCGGATGTTTTCCAGTTTGAGGAAGACCCGATCAGGCACCTGCAGCGTCGCCGAGAACGATTTCGACTTGAGGCTGGTGAACACCTTTTTCGAGCCCGCCTGATCAAGCGTCACAGGAGTTTCGATGGAGGTGCCGACCAGATCCAGCGCCGCATCGTTGGTACCGATCAATTCGGTCGGGCCGCCCTGAGGAGCGATTAAACCCTTCGTGGAGAACGTCTTCAGCAGATCCTTCGACGCACCAAGCCGGGCCAGACGTTGCTTGACCAGCGGCTCGGCCGCGACGGTCACGCCGGTATCCTCGTACCTGTAATCGAGTTTCGGGGAAAGCGTATTCAGCATGTCGCCCACCTTGAACTGCCACGCCGTGCCCTGCGTGTTGGGTACGATAAAGACTCGCCCGCCTGCAGGTGGGCCGTTGTACCACGCCGGATCATCAGGGTTCTGGTGATGGGGGTTATTTTTGAGCCATACCTCCCACAGGCGATCGATATTGGCGTGGTGAAGCCAGAAAATCGGGTCCAGCGCCGCCGTATCGGGGTCGGTCATCAAGCCCAGGGTATGAGGGAATTTTGCACTCTTGAAGCCCACCTCAACGTGAACGACGTTATGCGGTGTCTGTTCAATATTGGCGCCGCTGCCACCAGAGCCATCATGATTGAACACTGTTGCAGGTCCACCGAAACCTGGGGGGATGCCTTCCAGCGGGCCTTCGAAGACCGGATCATCCAACGCAGCAAGGCCTATCTGGGACGGATCGAGCACAACATTTCCGTTGCCTGAAAGACCATAACGACGCTCGACATACAGCGGGTTTCTGCCGCCCGTAGGCAGCGTTTTTTCGGCGAAGCACGGTGGCAAATGCAACGATTGCGCACCTTCGTTGTAGTTCCAGTAGGGCAAGGCCCAGTCCTGTGGACCGCCCAGCCCGACGATGGCGGCACGCACAATCTGCTCGAATGCCGCCACGTAGCCACGGTGCCAAGGCAGGAAATACCAGGTGGAATGCTGGCATTGATCCCAGTAAAGGTCCTGGTCGGCCTTGGGCGGGAGTGCCGTGGTTGCATGCATGTAGCCGGCGCTGATCCAGATTTTTTTATCAAAGCCGTGAATTGCTGCCAGGTAACACCAACTGGTGCGGTCGGTAAACGGTCGCTTCTGCAGTTCCTCAACGCCACGCGCATACCACTTCAACGTATCGTTCCAGCCAGAACCCAGCTTCCATACATCACGCCGTACATGTGCCATGGTAGATCTCCCTGAAAAACCGCGTGGATGAGGACAGGGTCCTCAACTGGCAACACTAGATCAGGTGATGTCAATTCGCCCTGGACCGCCGCCGCGACTAGACCAGCGGCGTATCCTTGTGAGCCATCCCCGCGCTGCCGATATCAAGGCATCAGGCCAACCCCCTGTTCGGCAAGGGAATCCGCCTTGTGGGCTTAGCGCCCTGAAAAACGCAGCCGCGACAACATCCGCAGGTCGCCCTCCAGGTAGTAGTCATTGCTCCAGCTATCGTCGACAACCAGCGGCTGGACCTCCTTGAGCGCCAGTTTCTTTGCGAAATAGCGAAACCGGTAATGCTCATAGAAGCGCAACAGCTCCAGGCCATAACGGTCGGCCAGGTCGGTGTCGCCACGGATGATCAGGAAGTTCTCGTCATTGCCCTCGCTAGCGTTGACGCTCAGGTTATGGCTGCCGCTGATGATCACCGGAGCATCACTGGTGAAGTCGATCACGAGGGCTTTGAGATGCACCAGCAAATCACCTTTCTGGCCTTTCATGCTTTCCTTGAGCCAGCCCTCCAGCCCGGTATTAAGCAACGCAGTGGCGGCGAACTCTGCCGTGCGATCGGCGTGAAAACCGGTGATGCGGCTGGCCGTATTCTGCAAGCCGAAACGCAGCACATCATCGTGAGGCTGGCCCAGCAGCGCGTTGAGGATTTCATCCGGCAACACGAAAGCCGTGACAAACAGCACGTCCTTTTTGGCCGCATTGATGATCTCGACGAATTGGGTCAGATCGGCCTGACCGGTACGCGGTGAAAACCCGACGAACAAGGGTTGTGCAGGGTCCATCGGGTTGCTTTTGGTCAACCAGGTCCGGGTGGCCCCCACATCGGCGGGAGCGGCCCAGATCTGTTCGAACACTTGCAGGTAACTCGTGGCCACACGGCTGTCATCCAGCACATGCACCACGTTGGCCTGACGGTAGACGCCGTTGTCGGTGAAATTGGTGCTGCCGCACAATACCGATTGAGGCCGGTACTCCCCTGCACCATCGACCTTGCTCAGTACAATGAACTTGTCGTGGAAGATGGCGTGGGTCACCCGACCTCGTTTGTTCTCGGTGGGAAGCTTCGCCAGGCTCTCTTCATTCATAGTGGTATCGGTATCACCGGGCTTGGCGTGATACAGCACCCGAACCTTTGCCCCTCGCCCAAACGCTGCGTTGACCGCGTCGACAATGGTCGGCAACTGGTACTCGTAAATCGCAATGTCCAGCGCCCACTGGCTATCCACGGCGCGCTCGATGAAACCGGTGATCACCTCCAGCAGACCGTTTTCCAGCCATTGCCGGGGTGCATCGGGCCAGTCGTCGATGGACAGGTTCTTGTTGGCGCTGATTTGTGCATCGAGGTCAGGGAATTTGCGCGAAAACGCCTGGCTGGCGGCGACGGCCCGATTGAAGATCACATGCTGGCCGGCCGGCAGACCGTTGTCGGTGGTCACCGTCACCTCCAGCGCTTCGCCCAATTGCGGCGCATCGGCGCTGCCATAGGCCAGGTGCACCCGGTAGTGGAGGGTCACCCCAGGGCTGACCGCATAGTCGGCCCAACGAAACTTCTGCAAGGGTGCGATATCGCTGGGGGTCGCGTGGTACTGGGGGAATGTGTGGGCCTTGCCAGGAAAAGTCAGGCTGTTGAACAGAAACTGCCAGGGTTTATCACCCTGCTGTTTCTCGATGGCAAAGCCCAGCAAGCCTTTACGCCGAGATTCGGCCAGGTCCATGGCCAGTAACACGCCGTTGGTGCCGGCATAGGCTTTGACACGAAAGTCGTCCTGACTGTTAGTGGCTAGCACGCGCATGGTTCACTCCTTGTGATGAGTTGAACCCACAGCATAGGTGCTTACTTGAGGCTGTCGATGTGCCGATAGTGTGCGTTCAACTCAAGGGCCAGCGCCTTCGCCCGCCCCAACCGGATCGGCCCCCGCTCGATGTCCACCAGCAACGCCGGGCAATCGAGTGCCATCGGTGAGGGCAAATGCTTGAGGCGGCCGTCGGTCACTAGCAGCAATCGCTGCTGCTCTGCCGGAAAACGCTTTTGCCGCGAGGCCAGCCACTGCGCCGCTTCGTCCAGGGCCGCCAGCAACGGCGTGCCACCGCTCGCCCCCAAGGCCTCCAGCCAGTCGCGCAACCCGGCAGAAGCCTTCAAACCTTGCACCTGCCACCTCGGTGCCGCGCCACTGGCCGTCAACAACGCCAGCCGTGCGCGCTGCCGATAGGCGTCGTCAAACACCTGCGCCAACAGCCCTTTAGCGTCGCTCAAGGCCTGGTGGCGACGGGTCGAGGCCGAAGCGTCAACGATCACCAGCCACAGCTCATGGGGCGAACGACTGCGCAGGTGGAACAACAGGTCTTCGCGCTGACGTGGCCGGCCATTGAGCAACGTGCCGGGCCAATTGACCGAGCCGCTTTTCGCAGTCCGACGCAGGCCTTGCCGACCGTTTTCCAGGCGTCCCGCGCGGGGTTTGGCATTCGCCCCCGCGTCAGATCGAGGGCGAATGCCTAAGGCTTTTTTGGCCAGCTCGGCACTTCGCGACGCTCACCCATGGGCAACGCCTGGGCAGGCATCTCGCCCCATTGGCCCTGGCCATCACCCGAATTCGGCTGCTCGGCTGTGCTGGGGGGTGGCGCGCTGTTCTGATGGGGTGGCGTCGGCGGTTGTTCACGACGGCGATGACGCAAGGCAAACTCGGCCACGGCGTCGATATCGTCTTCATGGATGCCCGGTGCGCCACGCCACGCCGCGTGGGCGCGGGCGGCACGCAGCCACACCAGGTCAGCGCGCAAGCCATCGACACCGGCCGCGAAACAGCGCTCGGTGATCTGCGCCAGTGCCTGATCGTCGAGCGGAATGTTTGCCAACGCCTCACGAGCCTCTTGGCAGCGTTCGCGCAGTGCCTGTTGCCGGGCTCCCCACTGGTCACAGAAGCCTTGAGGGTCGCTGTCGAAATCCAGTCGCCGCCGGATAATCTGACCCCGCTCGGCGGGCGCGGTGTGCCCGCTCAGTGCAACGTTCAAACCAAAGCGGTCAAGCAGTTGCGGGCGCAACTCGCCTTCTTCCGGGTTCATGGTGCCGATCAGGACAAACCGCGCCGAATGCCGATGGGAAATACCGTCACGCTCGATCAGGTTGGTGCCGCTGGCAGCCACGTCGAGCAGCAAATCAACCAGGTGATCGGGCAGCAAATTCACTTCGTCGACGTACAACACGCCCCCGTCGGCCTTGGCCAGAACACCGGGGGAAAACTGTGCCCGGCCTTCGCCCAGCGCGGCGTCCAGGTCCAGGGTGCCAACCAGCCGTTCCTCGGTCGCGCCCAAGGGCAAGGTGACGAACTGCCCGCTGGCGAGCAGGTCCGCCAGGCCGCGGGCCAATGTGGACTTGGCCATACCGCGCGGACCTTCGATCAATACACCGCCGATTTTCGGGTCGATGGCGGTCAGGCACAGCGCGAGTTTCAGGGCATCGGCGCCGACCACGGCGGACAGCGGGAAATGCGGGGTGTCGGTCATTGTGCTCATCTCGGTCATGGTCGGTGCTTGCGTTGTGGCCAGGGAGCTTGCTCCCGCTCGAGCGCGAAGCGCTCGCAATAAAGTTGTCGATTTTAGCCTGAAGAAACAGGCTGCAAGCTTTTGGGGCAGCTGCGCAGCCCAGCGGGAGCAAGCTCCCTCGCCACAAGTGCAGGCAGGTATCCGGTTAGCTGTCTTCTTCTATATCCAGCAACAAATTCTCCAGCGCCTCGCGATACTGCCCCGGTGCTTGCCACATTCCACGCTGCTGGGCCTCGAGCATACGCTCGGTCATGTCGCGCAAGGCGTGGGGATTGTGCTGCCGGACGAACTCGCGTGTCGACGGATCAAGCAAATAGGCGTCGGCCAGCAAGGCGTACTGGTGATCGTCGATCAGTTGCGTCGTCGCATCGAAAGCGAACAGGTTGTCGACCGTGGCCGCCAACTCGAACGCCCCTTTGTAACCGTGACGCTTGACCCCTTCGATCCACTTCGGGTTGGCCGCGCGGGAGCGAATCACCCGGTTCAGTTCTTCCTTCAACGTGCGAATCTTCGGCAAGTCCGGCTGACTGTGGTCGCCATGGTAGCTTGCCGCCGTTTCGCCGCTGAGGCTTTCGACGGCCGCAAGCATGCCGCCCTGAAACTGGTAATAGTCATTGGAATCGAGCAGGTCATGCTCGCGGTTGTCCTGATTTTGCAACACCGCCTGAACCTGGCTCAACCGCTGGGCGAACTGCTGACGGGCAGCGGTGCCCTCGTCGGAACCGCCGTAAGCGTAACCGCCCCAGTTCAGGTAAACCTCGGCCAGGTCCTCTCGACTCTGCCACAAACGCCCGTCGATGGCGCCCTGCACACCCGCGCCATAAGCCCCGGGCTTGGCCCCGAAAATCCGCCATCCGGCCTGACGCCCGGCCGCCTCTGCATCCAGCCCGGACTGCATCAGCGCTTCACGCTCGGCGCGAACCTTGGCCGCCAGCGGGTTCATATCGTCAGGTTCGTCCAGCGCGGCCACCGCTTGCACCGCTGCATCGAACAGCCGAATCAGGTTGGCGAACGCATCGCGGAAAAAACCCGAGACCCGCAAGGTCACGTCCACACGCGGGCGGTCGAGCAGGCTCAGCGGCAAGATCTCGAAATCGTCGACCCGCTGACTGCCCGTGGCCCACACCGGACGCACCCCCATCAGCGCCATGGCCTGGGCGATGTCGTCGCCACCGGTGCGCATGGTCGCCGTGCCCCACACAGACAGACCGAGCTGACGCAGGTGATCGCCGTGGTCCTGCAAGTGCCGTTCAAGTATCAGGCTCGCGGACTGGAAACCGATGCGCCACGCGGTGGTGGTCGGCAGGTTGCGCACGTCCACCGAATAGAAGTTGCGCCCGGTGGGCAGCACGTCCAGCCGTCCACGGCTCGGCGCGCCACTGGGGCCTGCAGGCACAAAACGCCCGGCGAGAGCGTCCAGCACGCCACGCATTTCTGCCGGGCCACAGGCGTCGAGCCGTGGCGCAACTACTTCGCGCAGGTGGTCGAGGATGGCGTTGACTTCAGACCAACCGGCTCCCTGTGGGAGCAGGCTTTTGTGGCGAGGGAGCTTGCTCCCAAGGAGTTCGGCGTTGGTATTCAGGGTTTGCGTGATGAGTTGCGCAGCGAACAGTTCCAAGCGCTCACGTACGTCGCCTGCCGTGCGCCACAGTTCGCCGCTGACGTCCTGCAACGCTTGAGGACGACGCTCGGTCCAAGGTTCCGCCAAGGCACAATCCAGTGGATCGAAACCCAGTTCAAACGCTTTCGCCAAGGCCCGCAGCAAACTCGACTGCGCGCCACGACCGTCACCCCGAGGAATGCGCAACAGCGCCAGCAAGGTATCAATGCGCAAGCGCCCGGTTGGTGACTCACCCAGCACATGCAAGCCGTCGCGGATTTGCGACTCTTTCAAATCGCACAAATAGGTGTCCAGGCGCGGTAACCAGATCGCTGCATCCGCATCACTGTCGAGCTTCTCGTCGAGCTGCAACTCACGGTCGATATGGGTTTCACGCACCAGGTTGAGGATGTCCCGTTGCAACTCGCGAGCGCGACGCGGATCGAGCAACTGGGCTTCGTAATACTCGTCGGCCAACAGCTCAAGATTGCGCAGCGGGCCATAGGTTTCGGCACGGGTCAGCGGCGGCATCAGGTGGTCGATGATCACTGCTTGAGTGCGACGCTTGGCCTGCGCCCCCTCGCCCGGATCATTGACGATAAACGGATAGATATTTGGCAGCGGCCCCAGCAACGCATCGGGCCAACAGTGTTCGGACAGGCCGACGCCCTTGCCCGGCAGCCATTCGAGGCTGCCGTGTTTGCCGACGTGGATCACCGCGTGGGCACCGTAGGCCTGGCGCAACCAGAAGTAGAACGCCAGATAACCATGAGGCGGCACCAGGTCCGGGTCGTGATACACCGCACTCTGATCGACCTGATAGCCCCGCGCCGGCTGAATGCCGACAAAGGTCAGCCCCAACCGCAGCCCGGCGATCATCATTCGTCCGCCGCGAAACATCGGGTCGTTTTCCGGCGTACCCCAACGCTCCAGCACCGCCGTGCGGTTGGCTTCGGGCAAGGCGTTGAACATCGAAAAGTAGTCGTCCAGCGCCAGGCTTTGCTGGCACGGGCGCAGGTCTATAGTTTCCAGGTCATTGCTGACCCCACCGAGCAATTGATGAATCAACGCGGTGCCGCTTTCCGGCAACTCGGCGGGCAGCGGATACCCTTCGGTGCGCAGGGCGCGCAGGATATTCAACGCAGCGGCCGGTGTGTCGAGGCCCACGCCATTGCCAATCCGCCCGTCGCGAGTCGGGTAGTTGGCGAGGATCAGCGCAATGCGTTTTTCGCCATTGGCCACTCGCGCCAGGTCGACCCAACGCCGCGCCAGTTCGGCCACGAAATCCATGCGCTCGGGTTGCGCTCGATAGCAGACCACATCGCACTCGCTGCGCTCACTGCGCCACGCCAGGTCCTTGAAGCTGATGGGGCGGCTGATGATCCGCCCGTCGAGTTCCGGCAAGGCAATGTGCATCGCCAGATCACGCGGCCCGAGGCCTTGCTCGCTGGCGCGCCAACCGGGCTCGTTGTCCTGGGCGCAGATCGCCTGGATCACCGGGATATTGCGGCGAAACGGCCGTAGGTGCGGCGCTTCGGGGCTGGATTGAGCGAAGCCGGTGGTGTTGAGAATCACCGAGGCGTGCACCTCATCCAGCCAGTCCTCGACCACCGTCAGGCAGCCGGGCTCTTTCAGGCTGGCCAGCGCAATCGGCAACGGGTTAAGCCCCGCGGCTTGCAAACGCTGGCAGAAAACATCGATGAACGCGGTGTTGGCCGCCTGCAAATGGGAGCGGTAAAACAGCACCGCCGCCACCGGTTGCTCAGGTTGCCAGTCGGCTTGCCAGTCACCGAGGACCGCATTGCTTTTGTGCGGGTGGTAAATCGCGGTACGTGGCAAGGTCTGGGGTTCAGACCAGTGATAATCGCGGCCCAACCAACGGTTGGCCAGGCAGCGGTACAAATCCAGCGCGTTGCCCATGCCGCCCTGACGCAAAAAGTGCCAGAGCCGGTCGCGATCCCCGGCCACGACGGTGCTCAGGTCGCTGAGCTCCGGGTCGGGACGATCGTCACCCGGCACCAGAATCAATTGCACGCCGCGCTGCGAGAGTTCCACCAAGCGTTCGACGCCATAACGCCAATAGGCGATCCCGCCATGCAGCGAGATCAGAATCACCTTGGCGTGGCGCAGCACTTCGTCGACGTATAAGTCGACCGAGGCGTGATTCTGCACCTGCATCGGGTTGGCCAGGCGCAGGCTCGGGTAGTCGTCGGGCAACTGCTGCGCGGCTTCGGCGAGCAGCGCCAGGCTGGAGTCGCCGCTGCACAGAATCACCAGTTCGGCGGGGGTTTGGCCTAAGTCGGCAATGTTGTCATCCGAGACGAAACCGCCGGGCTGGGTCCTGAGCAGGTGCATGGGTTAAACGCTGAGCGCGGCGCGCAATTGCGCTTCGAGCAAGGTTGCGTCCAGTTCCTGGCCGATCAGCACCAGGCGCGTGCTGCGTGTTTCGTCTGCGCCCCACTGGCGGTCGAAGTGCTTGTCAAAACGCGTGCCCACGCCCTGGATCAGCAGGCGCATCGGTTTGTTCGGGATGGCGGCGAAGCCCTTGACCCGCAGGATGCCGTGCTGGACCACGAGTTGGGTCAAGGCATCCAGCAGCAGGCTTTCGTCGGCTTGCGGCAGCTCGATGGAGATCGAATCGAAGGCGTCGTGATCGTGGTCATCATGGTCGTCGCCATCGTGGTGATGGTCGTGGTGATGGTCGTGGTGGCTATGACGGCTGTCGATGTGTTCTTCAGAACCGGCGCCGAGACCAATCAACACGTCCAGCGGCAGGCGACCGCTGCTGGCTTCGATGATTTTCACCGCTGGCGGCAGCTCTTCGGCGACTTCCAGGCGCACGCGGGCCAGGTCCGCAGGGCTGATCAGGTCGGCCTTGTTGAGGATCACCAGGTCGGCGCTGGCCAGTTGGTCGGCGAACAGTTCGTGCAGCGGCGACTCGTGGTCCAGGTTCGGGTCGAGTTTGCGCATGGCGTCGACCTGATCCGGGAACGCGGCAAACGTACCGGCAGCCACAGCCGGGCTGTCGACCACGGTGATCACCGCGTCCACGGTGCAGGCGCTGCGGATTTCCGGCCACTGGAAGGCTTGCACCAGGGGTTTTGGCAGGGCCAGGCCGGAGGTTTCGATGAGGATGTGGTCAAGGTCACCGCGACGGGCAACCAGCTCGCGCATCACTGGGAAGAACTCTTCCTGAACGGTGCAGCACAGGCAGCCGTTGGCCAGTTCATACACGCGGCCGTTGGCTTCTTCTTCGGTGCAGCCAATGGAGCACTGCTTGAGGATTTCGCCGTCGATGCCCAGCTCGCCGAACTCGTTGACGATCACCGCGATACGCCGCCCCTGAGCGTTGTCGAGCATGTGCCGCAGCAAAGTGGTTTTGCCCGAACCGAGGAAGCCGGTAACGATGGTGACAGGGAGTTTGGCCAGTGTTTTCATCGGATGCCCTTTGGCAAGGTGGCGGGCATACGGGACGACAACCGGCAGCGCTTGCGCGCGTGGGAAGAGTTCGCCACCGGATCACCCCGCCCGGTTGTAGTGAGAATCTGTGTCGAGGCAGGTCTCCTGGCTGACGGTGTGCCGGTCTTTCGACTGGCGGCTCCTGCACCTTCCCGCGGCTCTGGGTAGAGCCCGCAGTGGCATGGCAGAAACAAAACCGTTCACAGTTGCGGGGGCAGCCGCGGCATTGACCGCGTTCCCTTCTTAGCTTCGGCAGCCGCCGAAGAACCTCGAATGCGCAAGGCTACGCATGGTGTGGGGGCGGGTCAATGTTCACGAACGATCGCAATCCACTGTGGCGAGGGAGCTTGCTCCCGCTGGGTCGCGAAGCGGCCCCCTGCATTCATTCAGGCACATCACATGCACACGATTTGCGACGGCTTCGCCGCCGAGCGGGAGCAAGCTCCCTCGCCACAGGATTTTGTGCAGGCCTCAACTGAGAACGTTTGCCAATTGACGCCTCGCCCCCGCCCATGCTCTCCTACACACTTTGTTACGGGTGCCCTTCACAGGGTGAAACGGGAAACCGGTGAATCGTGTGCTTTACTCAAAGCCACGTCAGTCCGGTGCTGCCCCCGCAACGGTAAGCGAGCGAAGAATCAGATCCACTGTGCCAGCACCTGGCATGGGAAGGCGATTCTTGCAGGTTCGGCCAACGCCAACCCCTCGTGAGCCCGGAGACCGGCCCGCAACATCGAGTGGCTACACAGGCCACGCCATAACAAACCCGCGGTGGGCGGGCGCTGTTTGAACCTCTGCGTGCCTGGCGTGCAGGGGTTTTCATGCGCTCGATTCACCCGCTGACAGTCCAGAGGGAAGCGCCATGTCGATCATCAGCAGTACTCGCCACGCCACCGCCAGCAGCACCGCCACCCTGAGCCAACGTCTGACTGCCGCCATCGGCGCATCGATCCTGGGCGCATGCCTTGTGTATTTCGCCGGCTTCTCGCACATCGAAGCGGTGCACAATGCCGCCCACGATACCCGTCACAGCTCCGCATTCCCGTGCCATTGAGACCTGCCGACATGATCAAGCGTATTGCGCAGACCGCAGGCTTCACCGGGCTGCTGGCCGCCCTTTTGCTGACCCTGCTGCAAAGCTTCTGGGTCGCCCCGTTGATTCTTCAGGCTGAAACCTACGAAAAGGCTCCAGCGGCCGAAGTCCATGAACACGCCGAAGGCGCCATGGCTGGCCACACTCATGACGCTGAAGCCTGGGAGCCAGAAGACGGCTGGCAGCGCGTACTGTCGACCACCGGCGGCAACCTGGTGGTCGCTGTCGGTTTCGCGCTGATGCTGGCGGGCCTCTACACCTTGCGTGCGCCGACTCGCACCTCCCAGGGCCTGCTCTGGGGCCTGGCCGGTTACGCGACGTTCGTCCTCGCCCCAACCCTCGGCCTGCCGCCGGAACTGCCGGGCACTGCCGCTGCGGACCTGGCACAACGGCAAATCTGGTGGATCGGCACTGCCGCCTCGACGGCCGCCGGCATCGCCCTGATCGTTTTCGGCAAAAACTGGCTGCTGAAAATCCTCGGCGTCGCCATTCTGGCCGTACCGCATGTCATTGGCGCACCGCAACCTGAAGTGCATTCGATGCTGGCACCCGAAGCCCTGGAAGCACAGTTCAAAATCGCTTCGCAGCTGACCAACGTTGCGTTCTGGCTGGCCCTTGGCCTGATCAGCGCCTGGTTGTTCCGCCGCAAAAGCGAAGGTCAATACCACGCATGACGGATTCAAGCGCAGCGCCGACCCTGGTGGTCGGCCTGGGCTGCCAGCGCGGCTGCCCCGCCAGCACGCTGCGCGCGCTACTGGATCAGGCGTTGCAGGCTCATCAAATCGAGCTTCAGGCTGTGCGGGCGCTGGCCAGTATTGACCTCAAGCGCGATGAACCCGGCCTGAACGAACTGGCCGCACAACTGGGGTTGGTGCTGACCTGCTTCAGCAGTGCGCAACTGGCGCACTATCAGCCAAGACTCAGCCACCAGTCGGACATCGCGTTCGAGCGCACCGGCTGCTACGGCGTCGCCGAAAGTGCAGCCCTCGCCCTTGCCGAACAACTGGGCCAAGCACCAGCCAAACTGCTGATCCCACGGCAAAAATACGCCCAGGCCACCTTTGCATTGGCGTACGCGTCGTAAAATCCCCGATAATCCCCGCCCTCGATCATGAGCAATCTTCATCTGAAGCCTTGCTTTGACAATTTTTCACAGGAGCCGGCCATGACCGTCTACTTCATCGGCGCAGGTCCCGGCGACCCGGAACTGATTACCGTCAAGGGCCAGCGGCTGATTCGCAGTTGCGAGGTCATCATTTACGCAGGCTCGCTGGTGCCGGCAGCCGTGCTGGAAGGCCACCAGGCCGAACAGGTGGTCAACAGCGCCGAACTGCACTTGGAACAGATCGTCGACCTGATCAAAACCGCCCACGCCAAAGGCCAGGATGTGGCCCGGGTACACTCCGGCGATCCTGGTTTGTATGGGGCGATTGGCGAGCAGATTCGCTACCTGCGCGAGCTGAACATTCCCTTCGAAATCATTCCCGGCGTCACCGCCACGGCCGCGTGTGCAGCGCTGTTAGGTGCGGAACTGACCCTGCCGGACGTGTCGCAAAGCGTGATCCTGACCCGCTACGCCGACAAAACGGCGATGCCACCCGGTGAAGAATTCAGCAGCCTGGCCCGGCATGGCGCGACCATGGCGATTCATTTGGGGGTCAATCACCTGGACAAAATCGTCGCCGAGCTGCTGCCACATTACGGCGCGGATTGCCCGATTGCGGTGGTTCACCGCGCCAGTTGGCCCGATCAGGACTGGGCAGTGGGAACACTGACGGATATCACCGAGAAGGTTAAAGCCAAGGGGTTTCGGCGTACCGCGCTGATTCTGGTGGGTCGGGTGCTGGCCACCGACAACTTCAGCGAGTCGTCGCTGTACCGCGCCGGGCATGCGCATTTGTACAGACCCTGAAGCACATGTGGCGAGGGAGCTTGCTCCCGCTGGACCGCAGAGTGGTCCCAAAACCAGTCGACACATTCATCATGAAAAATGCACCAACCGTCTTGCGACTGCTTCACAGTCGAGCGGGAGCAAGCTTCCTCGCCACAGGAAACCATCACCCACAAAAAACGGCGCTCACGGGGCGCCGCTTTTTATTCGCAATGAACGCCGTGCTTAGTAGTAGGCGTTTTCTTTTTGCGTGTGGTCAGTCACGTCACGTACACCCTTGAGCTCTGGGATACGCTCAAGCAGGGTGCGCTCGATGCCTTCCTTCAAGGTCACGTCTGCCTGGCCGCAGCCCTGGCAACCGCCGCCGAACTTCAACACGGCGATGCCGTCTTCAACCACATCGATCAGGCTGACCTGACCGCCGTGGCTGGCCAGCCCCGGGTTGATTTCGGTTTGCAGGTAGTAATTGATGCGCTCATTCACCGGGCTGTCGGCGTTGACCATCGGTACTTTGGCGTTTGGCGCCTTGATGGTCAGTTGGCCGCCCATGCGATCCGTGGCGTAGTCGACCACGGCATCGTCCAGGAACGCTTCGCTGAAGTGATCTATGTACGCGGTGAAGCTCTTGAGCCCCAGCGCGGTGTCTTCAGGTTTTTCTTCGCCCGGCTTGCAGTAGGCAATGCAGGTTTCGGCGTATTGGGTGCCAGGCTGGGTGATAAAGACGCGAATGCCGATCCCTGGGGTGTTCTGCTTGGACAGCAGATCGGCCAGGTAATCGTGGGCGGCATCGGTAATGGTTATGGCGGTCATGGAAACTCCTCGCAGGCTTGGGCGCAGTTTACGCCAATCAACGCGCCGTACAAAGTCCCAGTATTTTTGTCGGGAAAGAACCGCTCATCTACCCGTGGGAGCAAGCTTGCTCCCACGGCGATGGATTGCATCACAGATTCTCGTAGCGGTTCATGTCCAGCACGCCTTCTTCCACCGGGTCGGTTTCATGCAGGTACTGGCTCAAGTCGTGAAAGTACACCCAGAACTGCGGATGACTGCGGCGAATACCCCAGCGCTCGACGATTTTCTCGAAGCGATTGGCGTCCTTGGCGCGCTCCATCTGTGCCACGAATTGCGGCACTTCGTCGGCGGGAATATTAAAAATGAAGTTCGGGTAACTGCTGAGCACACCCGGATAGATCGTCAACGTGTCCAGCCCCGGCTGATACCGCAGCGCTTCGCCCAGCAGGAACGCCACGTTGCTGTGGGCCCGGTTGCGCAGCAGGCTGTAGACCTCACGCTTGCCGTTGCGGGTTTCGATGCGCAGCATCGTTGCTTCCGGCAACTGGTCGATAACCTTCAACCCCGCCGCCGGCCGTGCCGTCAAACGGCTCAGGGCCTGCTCGGGATGCTGCAACGCCGGGTCGATGTTCGGCCGGGAACAGTAGGCGCCGTCGCAACGATTGATCGGGTCCGGCCGCGCATTCAAATCGCCGTAACGCACCAACAACTGTTGGGCGAAGTCGCGTTTCGGGTCCTTGGCATCGAGTTTCAGCGCAGTCGGTTTGTCGTTGTCGATGCTCTCGTAATCGAGCCACATCTTGAATTTGCCGCTGCTCTGGTACCAGTCGTCAAGGTAGGCATCCCGTGAGTCGGCCGGCATCAGGCGCAGGAAATTTTGCTCGGCACCGTTGCGGATCAGGTCGAAATACAGACGGGTCTGCGCCTGATGGGAAACGTTGCCGAACACATCGAAGTTGACTGCCAGTTGATAGTAGGTGCGCTCCAGCAACGGGTAGTCGAACAGCCACATCGTTTGCGGCACTTCACCGATCAGGCCCTTGCTGACCGAAGCACTGTCGAAATGCCGGAAAATGCTCAGCAAGGCATTGTCGTTGCCCGCCCACAGGCTCGACCAGCTCGGCGCCGGAGCCTCGGCATAGGTGTCGCGGCGCAACGCTTCGTACTCGTTGCGCTTGTCGCGGTAGGCGTGCCACAGGCTCAGCACACTGCCGACGTCATCGTTTTGCCCCGGCATGGCCAGTAACGGTGTGGCTTTGCCACGGTAGCTCGGGTCGGTGATGTAGAGGTCGTGTTCCGGCGCCTGGAACAACGCCCAGAAGTTATCGCGAATCACGTCCGTGGCAATCTGTCCGCGACACACCGGGCCACGGATGAAAGTACGCACGAAGTACTCGGCGTTATCGAGCATGAACTGGTAACGCGCCTGCGCCGGGATCGCCTGAAAGGTTTCAAACGGATTGGCCCGACGCTCCGGGCCATAACCAGGCAATGCATTGACCTGCCAGTTGCCGCTGTAGAACAGGCTTTTGATCCGGGCCATCTTCGCCGGGCTCAGCGGATAAGTGATGTGGGTTTTGTGCACGATCACGCCCTGCACTGGCCACAAGCGGTAGTAGATCTGCGTGCCGGGGTCATCATTCGGCCGGCGGCTGGCGATCAGGTCAATCGGCTGGCCGGTCGGCGTACGCGAGCGCACCCATTGAAAAAAGTGCCCTGGTTCGCCGTCCTTGAAGTACACGTGAGCCAGGAACAGATGCTCAAACAACCAGCGTGCCACCAGGCTTTCACGGGCACCCGGCGCGTTGAGCAGGTTTTCCCACTGCACGACTTGCAGCGCCTCCTGCGTACTCGGCGCCAGGCCTTGTTCATCGATAGGCGCCCCGGAGGCCAGCCAGCGTTGCAGTGTCTGGTACTGCTGACTGGTGAGGCCGGTCACGGCCAGCGGCATGCCTTCTTTCGGGTGAGACTGGGCATAACCTTCAAACTCTGCCGGTTGCGGACACATGTTCTCGCGGCTGAGCCCCAGCGCAATCTCTTCGGGCAGTTTGGCGTTGGGTGTCAGCAGTGTCTGGTGCCCGAGTTCGAGCATCCGCGCCATCAGTGCAGCCTGACTGCCCTGGGCGTCGAGCACCGAGTAGAAGTTCTTTTGCTGCCAGGCCGCTTTGCCGAACGCGTCGTAAAACAGCCGGGTGGGCCGGGAAGCCTGGCTGCGCTCGCCATCGTAGACCGGGATTTTCGTCGCTCCCCGCGCCGCGCCCTCGCCACTGCCCAGATTGAGCTGACAAGCGGAGTCGTAGCAGGCATGACACGCCACGCACTTCTCGGTAAAGATTGGCTGAATGTCGCGGGTGTAGGAAATCGCCGGCGCCGGGCCTTGCGCGGTGGCGACACTGCTTATAAGCAGTGCGAAAAGGCTGATGGCAACGCGATACGACATATCCCTGGTCCCGATGGTGGAAAAACGTCGCGATTCTACCGGTGTCGCCACGCCATCAACATGAGCGATATTCATGCAAAAACGGCTCATGCTCTAAAAGAGCACAGGTTTGCTATGATGCTGGCCCTTCGTAATGGCCTTACCAGGTAGTCCTATGTCCGATCGCAGCGCTCGCCTTCACGTCCTCAAGCAAGCCCTCAAAGAGCGCATCCTGATTCTTGATGGTGGCATGGGCACGATGATCCAGAGCTACAAGCTCGAGGAGCAGGACTATCGGGGTAAGCGCTTCGCCGACTGGCCGAGCGACGTCAAAGGCAACAACGACCTGCTGGTGCTGAGCCGCCCGGACGTGATCGGGGCCATCGAGAAACAATACCTGGATGCCGGTGCCGACATTCTGGAGACCAACACCTTCAACGCCACCCAGGTTTCCCAGGCCGACTACGGCATGCAGAGCCTGGCGTATGAGTTAAACGTAGAGGGTGCGCGCCTGGCACGCAAGGTCGCGGACGCCAAGACCCTCGAAACCCCGGACAAACCGCGTTTCGTCGCCGGCGTCCTCGGCCCTACCAGCCGCACCTGCTCGCTGTCGCCCGACGTGAACAACCCAGGCTACCGCAACGTGACCTTCGATGAACTGGTGGAAAACTACACCGAGGCCACCAAAGGCCTGATCGAAGGCGGCGCCGACCTGATCCTGATCGAAACCATTTTCGACACCCTGAACGCCAAAGCCGCGATTTTCGCCGTGCAAGGCGTTTTCGAGGAAGTTGGTTTCGAGCTGCCGATCATGATTTCCGGGACCATCACCGATGCGTCCGGCCGTACCCTGTCGGGCCAGACCACCGAGGCCTTCTGGAACTCCGTCGCCCACGCCAAGCCGATTTCCGTCGGTCTGAACTGCGCCCTCGGCGCCCGTGAACTGCGCCCGTATCTGGAAGAACTGTCGAACAAGGCCAGCACCTACGTGTCGGCGCACCCGAACGCCGGCCTGCCGAACGAATTCGGCGAATACGACGAACTGCCGGTGGAAACCGCCAAGGTCATCGAAGAGTTCGCCCAAAGCGGTTTCCTGAACATCGTCGGCGGCTGCTGCGGCACCACGCCTGGGCACATCGAGGCCATCGCCAACGCCGTCGCCGGCTATGCCCCACGACAGATTCCGGACATCCCCAAGGCGTGCCGCCTGTCAGGCCTGGAGCCGTTCACCATTGATCGCAGCTCGTTGTTCGTCAACGTCGGCGAGCGGACCAACATCACCGGTTCCGCCAAGTTCGCCCGGCTGATCCGCGAAGACAACTACACCGAAGCGCTGGAAGTCGCCCTGCAACAGGTCGAGGCCGGCGCGCAGGTGATCGACATCAACATGGACGAGGGCATGCTCGATTCGAAGAAGGCCATGGTGACCTTCCTCAATCTGATTGCCGGCGAGCCGGACATCTCCCGTGTGCCGATCATGATCGACTCCTCGAAATGGGAAGTGATCGAAGCCGGCCTCAAGTGCATCCAGGGCAAGGGCATCGTCAACTCCATCAGCATGAAGGAAGGCGTGGAGCAGTTCATTCACCATGCCAAGCTGTGCAAACGCTACGGCGCGGCCGTGGTGGTGATGGCCTTCGACGAAGCCGGCCAGGCCGACACCGAAGCGCGCAAGAAAGAAATCTGTAAACGCTCCTACGACATTCTGGTCAACGAAGTCGACTTCCCGCCTGAAGACATCATCTTTGACCCGAACATCTTCGCCGTCGCCACCGGCATCGAAGAGCACAACAACTACGCGGTCGACTTCATCAACGCCTGCGCCTACATCCGCGACGAACTGCCGTACGCGTTGACGTCGGGCGGCGTGTCCAACGTGTCGTTCTCGTTCCGGGGCAACAACCCGGTGCGCGAAGCCATCCACTCGGTGTTCCTGCTGTATGCGATCCGCAACGGCCTGACCATGGGCATCGTCAACGCCGGTCAGCTGGAGATCTACGACCAGATCCCGGCCGAACTGCGCGATGCGGTCGAGGACGTGATCCTCAACCGCACCCCGGAAGGCACCGATGCCCTCCTCGCCATCGCCGACAAGTACAAGGGCGACGGCAGCGTGAAGGAGGCCGAGACCGAAGAATGGCGCAACTGGGACGTCAACAAGCGTCTGGAGCACGCGCTGGTCAAAGGCATCACGACGCACATCGTTGAAGACACCGAAGAATCCCGTCAGTCCTTTGCCCGGCCTATCGAGGTCATCGAAGGTCCGCTGATGTCGGGCATGAACATCGTGGGCGACCTGTTCGGCGCCGGTAAAATGTTCCTGCCGCAGGTGGTCAAATCCGCCCGCGTGATGAAGCAGGCCGTGGCCCACTTGATCCCGTTCATCGAACTGGAAAAAGGCGACAAACCGGAGGCCAAGGGCAAGATCCTCATGGCCACGGTCAAGGGCGACGTGCACGACATCGGCAAGAACATCGTCGGTGTGGTGCTGGGCTGTAACGGCTACGACATCGTCGACCTGGGCGTGATGGTGCCGGCCGAGAAGATCCTGCAAGTGGCCAAAGAGCAGAAGTGCGACATCATCGGCCTGTCCGGCTTGATCACCCCGTCCCTGGACGAGATGGTCCACGTGGCCCGCGAGATGCAGCGCCAGGACTTCCACCTGCCGCTGATGATCGGTGGTGCAACGACGTCCAAGGCCCACACAGCGGTGAAAATCGAGCCCAAGTACAGCAACGATGCGGTGGTCTACGTCACCGACGCCTCCCGCGCCGTGGGCGTGGCGACGCAGTTGCTGTCCAAGGAGCTGAAGGCCGGTTTCGTCGAAAGAACCCGCGCAGAGTACGTTGAAGTCCGCGAGCGCACGGCCAACCGCAGCGCCCGCACCGAGCGCCTGAGCTACCCGGCGGCCATCGCCAAAAAACCACAGTTCGACTGGAGCAGCTACGCGCCGGTGAAACCGACGTTCACTGGCAGCAAAGTGCTGGATAACATCGACCTCAAGGTGCTGGCCGAATACATCGACTGGACGCCGTTCTTCATCTCCTGGGACCTGGCCGGCAAATTCCCGCGCATCCTGCAGGATGAAGTGGTCGGTGAAGCCGCCACCGCGCTCTACGCCGACGCCCAGGAAATGCTCGCCAAACTGATCGACGAAAAACTCATCAGTGCCCGTGCCGTGTTCGGGTTCTGGCCCGCCAATCAGGTCCACGACGATGACCTGGAAGTGTATGGCGATGACGGCAAGCCGATCGCCAGGCTGCATCACCTGCGCCAGCAGATCATCAAGACCGACGGCAAGCCGAACTTCTCCCTGGCGGACTTCGTGGCGCCTAAAGACAGCGGCGTGACCGACTACGTCGGCGGCTTCATCACCACCGCCGGGATCGGCGCCGAAGAAGTGGCCAAGGCCTATCAGGACGCCGGCGACGACTACAACTCGATCATGGTCAAAGCGCTGGCCGATCGTCTGGCCGAGGCCTGCGCCGAATGGCTGCACCAGCAAGTGCGTAAAGACTATTGGGGTTACGCCAAGGACGAAATCCTGGACAACGATGCGCTGATCAAAGAGCAATACAGCGGCATCCGCCCTGCTCCGGGTTACCCGGCCTGCCCGGATCACACCGAGAAAGGCACGCTGTTTACGTTGCTTGATCCTGAAGCCCGCGAAATGCAGGCCGGGCGCAGCGGCGTGTTCCTCACCGAGCACTACGCGATGTTCCCGGCCGCCGCCGTCAGCGGCTGGTACTTCGCGCACCCGCAGGCGCAGTACTTCGCCGTGGGCAAGGTCGACAAGGATCAGGTGCAAAGCTACACCGCGCGCAAAGGCCAGGAATTGAGCGTGAGCGAACGCTGGCTGGCGCCGAACCTGGGTTACGACAACTAAGTTGCTCTGTTAGCCACAATACTGCGGCCAACAGAACCCCTGTGGGAGCGAGCCTGCTCGCGATAGCATACTGACAGTCGACATCAATGTTGACTCAAAGGTACTCATCGCGAGCAGGCTCGCTCCCACATTTGATTTGTGCAGGCCGTGGATTGTCTATGCTTGCCTTACACACATTCGTGTCGAGGGATTTATGGACGATCCAGCCAACAACAAACCACCGACCTTCTGGCAGATGCTGCACAGTGTCATGGCGGCGGCGTTCGGGGTGCAAAGCGGGAAAAACCGCGCCAGGGATTTCACCCATGGCAAACCCAGTCATTTCATGCTGCTGGGCATTCTCTTCACGGCGGTTTTCGCCTTGACGCTGTTTGGCATCGTCAAACTGGTGCTGCACCTGGCCGGGGTATAACCCGCCTCAGTGCATGAGGGCTTGCAGGCTGAACGGATAACGATAGGACGCAGGTCGGCCTTTCGCCGACAGGCTGCGAAAATCCACCCCGTAATTCTGCGAAGTACTCATCGTCAGCATCTGCCGGGCTTGCGTGTGGCTGATCACCTGCAACAACGAAACCTGCCGATCACGTCCGCCATACTTGCCGACTTCAACGCCCTGGTCGTAGTCATGCAATTGCACCAGCGCCCAGCCTCCCAGGCTGAAGTGCCCGCCCAGCAACACACTCAAACGACCCTCGAGCAACGCCTGCAAGGCCGGCGGCGAGGTGTTGACCGCACTGAACAGCGCATCGCGGCCCGGCTTGCGCCCGCTTTCTTCGTAAGCCTGCATAGCCCCGAACGCCATTTCATCGTTGGCTGCCCACACCAGCGACACCTGCGGATACCGCTTGAAGAGCACCTTGGCTTGCTCATAGGCACGCTGACGGCTCCAACGACTGCTGGCCACTTGACGCAAGCGCACTTCGGGGTGCTCACGCAACGCCCGCAGCATGCCTTTTTCGCGCAACTGGGCGGCCGGGGTGATTTTCAACCCGGAAAAGGCCAGCAGATCGAGAGTCTGGCCAGGAGCGACGGGCGCATGGGCACGAATCAGCTCCTTGAGCATCAGGTAACCGCCCTCCTCGTCGTTGGTCACCAGGCTCCCCAGCCAGTTGGGGTACTTCTGCTGACGATCACCCAACAGGCTGAGCTGATCCGCCGTGAGCGAGTTGTTGACGATGAACAGCTTTACCCCGCTGCCCTGGGACAGGCGCAGGATTTCCGGTGCCACGTACTGTTCGTTGACGAACACCAGGTAGTCGGGCCGATGAGGACCCTGGAGGGCCTCGCGCGCCTGCCGGACCGTGGTTTCAGCCACGCGCTCGGAATACAGCACCTGCAAGTCCATGCCCAGGTCACGGGCCGCCGCCTGCATGAACTGAGAATAACTGACCCAGAAGTTCTCCTTGGGCGTACCTGGATTAAGGAACAGCACCGACGCGGCTTGCGCGCAGGCACCATACGTCGCGCCAAACGTCAGCAATACGCCACAGAGAAACTTCAACATGGTGATCCGAGCCCCGGAAATTAGCCGCGCAGTATAACGAGCGAAATGCCACAACTGCGCTTAATTGCCGTTTTTGTCCGACAATCTTTGGATCAGGGCCCGGAGGGCTGACTTACTGATGGCTGACCCAGAAGACCGCTGTGCCCACGACCAGGATGATCAAGAAAAGAATCGCCCATGCGTCGACGCTGCTATCGCTTTTCCTTGCTTTGGTTGGGTTGCTCATTGCATCGCCTCTTGTCGGTTTTATCGGTGACTGCATAAACACTCGACCACAGTTAAGTAGAGGATTGCCCACACCACAAATATGGGTAAGACAATAATCAGTCTCATTAGTCGATTTGGTTCTTTCCATATACTAAAACATCACTTTTGCGCATAAACCCAAACTGGTATCTTGCCCCGGCTCCGTGGGGAGTGCGCGGCCGTGCGCGCAGAATTGCCAAGGCAGTATCCGAATCCAGCGAGCAAAAGACGCAGCGGTTTCCGATCGGCCCAAGCCTGAGAACAGGATCTATATGTACGTATATGACGAGTACGATCAGCGGATCATCGAGGACCGCGTCAAGCAGTTCCGTGATCAGACCCGACGCTATCTGGCAGGCGAGCTGAGCGAAGAAGAATTCCGCCCCCTGCGCCTGCAAAATGGTCTCTATATCCAGCGTTTTGCCCCGATGCTGCGGGTCGCCGTGCCCTATGGCCAACTGACTTCGCGCCAGGCGCGGATGATGGCCAAGATCGCCCGCGACTACGACAAGGGCTACGCCCACATCAGCACCCGCCAGAACGTGCAGTTCAACTGGCCGGCGCTGGAAGACATCCCGGACATCCTCGCCGAGCTGGCCACCGTGCAGATGCACGCGATCCAGACCAGCGGCAACTGCCTGCGCAACGTCACCACCGACCAGTTCGCCGGTGTCGCTGCGGATGAGCTGGTCGATCCGCGTCCGTGGTGTGAAATCGTCCGCCAGTGGACCACTTTCCACCCGGAATTCGCCTACCTGCCGCGCAAGTTCAAGATCGCCATCAATGGCTCGACCTCGGACCGTGCGGCCATCGAAGTTCACGACATCGGCCTTGAGCCAGTGCTCAATGCTGCCGGCGAGCTGGGGTTCCGCGTGCTGGTGGGCGGTGGCCTGGGCCGTACGCCGGTGGTCGGTGCGTTCATCAACGAGTTCCTGCCGTGGCAGGACCTGTTGAGCTACCTCGACGCCATTTTGCGGGTGTACAACCGCTATGGCCGTCGTGACAACAAGTACAAGGCGCGAATCAAGATTCTGGTCAAGGCCCTCACGCCTGAAGTCTTCGCGCAAAAAGTCGACGCGGAAATGGAATTCCTTCGCGGCGGCCAGACCACACTGACCGACGCCGAAGTTCATCGTGTCGCCAAGCACTTCGTCGACCCGGACTACAAAGTCCTGAACGATCAAGCGACAGAGCTGGCCGAACTCGACAAGCAGCATCCGGGTTTCGCCCGCTGGCGCACCCGCAACACCCTGGCTCATAAAAAGCCCGGCTACGTGGCCGTAACCCTGTCGCTCAAACCGACCGGTGTTGCCCCAGGCGACCTGACCGACAAGCAACTCGATGGCGTCGCCGACCTGGCCGATCGCTACAGCTTCGGTCAACTGCGCACCTCTCACGAGCAGAACATCATTCTGGCCGACGTAGAACAACAACAGTTGTTCGCCATGTGGGGCGAACTGCGCGAGCAGGGTTTCGCCACGCCGAACATCGGCCTGTTGACCGACATCATCTGCTGCCCTGGCGGCGATTTCTGCTCCCTGGCCAATGCCAAGTCGATCCCGATTGCCGAGGCTATCCAGCGTCGTTTCGATGACCTGGACTACCTGTTCGACATCGGCGAGCTGGACCTGAACATCTCCGGCTGCATGAACGCCTGTGGTCACCACCACGTCGGCCACATCGGCATCCTGGGGGTGGACAAGAAAGGCGAAGAGTTCTATCAGGTGTCCCTCGGTGGCAGCGCCAGTCGCGACGCCAGCCTGGGCAAGATCCTCGGCCCGTCCTTCGCCCAGGACGCCATGCCCGATGTGATCTCCAAGCTGATCGACGTGTACGTGGAACAACGTACCGAAGACGAGCGTTTCATCGACACCTACCAACGTATCGGCATCGACCTCTTCAAGGAACGCGTCTATGCAGCGAATCATTAAGAACAACGAGGTTGTCGACGAAACCTGGCACCTGCTGCCCAAGGACGCGACCCTCGACGGTATCTCCAACTGCGACGACCTGATCGTCCCGCTGGCCCTGTGGCGCGATCACGCCCACGCCCTCAAGGCCCGCGATGGCGGCCTGGGCGTGTGGCTGGATGCCGATGAAGAAGCCGAAGAAATCGGTGATGACGTCGATCAGTTCCAGGTCATTGCCTTGAACTTCCCGGCCTTCACCGATGGGCGCAACTACTCCAACGCGCGCCTGCTGCGTGACCGCTATGGCTACAAGGGCGAACTGCGAGCGATTGGCGATGTGCTGCGCGACCAGTTGTTCTACCTGCACCGCTGCGGTTTCGACGCTTATGCATTGCGCGCCGACAAGGACCCGTACGAAGCACTTGAAAGCCTCAAGGACTTCTCGGTGACCTACCAGGCCGCCACCGACGAACCGCTGCCGCTGTTCCGTCGTCGCTAACAAAATAAAGCCTTGAGCCCGGCACATACACCGGGCTCAAGGCTTTTCATGCCTGCTACAGAGCCCTTGTTCCACCTACGGTGCTTGAAGAGCCTCGCCATCGAGCCTGGTTTTTTTCACCGACGGTTCCATGAATAACGTCACTCTGTCTTCCAGCCGTTCGAAACTGGCAAACGGGTCATCGCCATCAAGGGCCGGCCACTCCTCATCCTGAAACAGCGCCTGAGAAAGCTCCGGCGATGCATCTATCTCGTCCAGCATATGCCACACACGCAACTGTAACGGTGCGTAATCCACCCGGAAATCCGCTGTGCACGTCAGCCCCTCCAGGGCTTCGAAAAAGCGGCCGCTGCCCTTTTTCGCCAGAACACGCTGCCAACGCGCGGTCTGCTGTGTCGCTTGCTCCGGGGAAAGTCCGGTCAACCAGCCGTCAGGCCAACCAGCATCCGCCCCGCCGGCCCCGATCCATAGATTCATCCCGGTCTGCTTACGATGGTCCATGACCCATTTCAAACTGTCTGCGTCCACCAACGGATTGCCTGAAAGCAAGACGTTACCCTTGACCACCGACTGCCTTCGAACCCCGAGAGGCACTCGAGTAATGTAGTTATCACGCAGATCCAGCTGTTCCAGGTAAGGATGGTCGAGAGTAAAAACCGGGCAAGTACTGAGACCTGCGCCCCGCAGCTTGAGTTTGCGCAATTCATTCATCTGAATCACTGCCGGCGAGACATCGAGTGGGTTTTCGCTTAAATCGAGCTCCTGAAGTCGGGTAAGCCCGGCAAGTTGTTCTGTGCTTCGCGCTGTCAGAACCAACCTGGTCGCTTTCAGATTCAGCGTCTCAAGCTGACGCATATCAGCGATGGCGGGCGGTAAGCGGCCAACCTCTATGCCATCCTGATCAAAGAGACGTAAATCGACGCCCTGCATATTCAACGTGCGCAGATTGGGGAAACTCTCAAGGAATCCGTTAAGGCTACCGCGATGCGTTAACTTGAAATTCGGCATGGTAAGAGACACCACGTCATTGAGCTTCACATTGAGCTGCGGGAGATAGTGCATCTGCTCAAAGTCCATATCCAGGTGAAAGCCAATCAACTGACCATTGCGATAGACCCTGCTGGCTGACCCGCTACGTTTTTGCCAAATGGCGATCAGGTCCTCGGCCAGCTCATATCGGACATCACGTTCATTCTCCATCCACTCATCCATGCGCGCGTCATTCTCATTCTCGATCTCGTCCTCGCTCATCCCCTGCGCATCCTCATCCCCGGCCACCAAGAGCTCGATATCCATGTCCTGGGCATCGTCGGTGACGTCTTCGATCCAGCCGCTGATGTCGACACGTAGTTGCTGGGCCTGCTGCCTCAACCGATAAAGATCAGCCTGGGCCCCGGCTCCCGCATTCAACAAAAACTCATCCACTTGCTCAGTCGTAAAAGCCGGATAAATCTCTTTGACCTGGAGCCTCATGATCTCCATAGACAGCTCACCGAACTGCGCGGTGTTCGGGAACCCACCACCGAGCAACCCGAGACGCTCAAAGCTAAACCCGGAGTCCATTCTGTGCAGCCCGAGCATGAGCTCGGAGCGCGGCAGTGCGTTCTCGCGGATTTTGAGCTGCAAGTCGTGCAATTCATCCTGAGGACGCAAACCCAGTGCCGAACGTTGCTCTTGCGGCAAAAGACCGAGAAGCGCCTGATCAAAATCAACTGTATCCACCAGCCCCTGCGGCGTGTGTAGCTGATACCGGGCGCCCTGCCTGATCAGTTGCCGCCGAACGGGGGCATTTACCCGGCCAATACTGTCCAGCACCCTCGCACCGGCCTCTCCATCGAGTACTTCGATTCGAATCTCCTGCGACCAGCCCGGCAACCGTTCCAGAGTATGCAAAACGAGTACATCGCTATCGGCGTTTTCGACCGACTTCAGATAAAGCCCTTCATAGGCGCGGCATAGGCGTACATGTTGTTCGTACTGCCGCGCCTTGTCGCTCAACTGCCTCAGCACGCGCTTGGTATCCGCCAGTGTGTGGGGGACATGAATGTCCACCCCCGATCTGTCGAGCATTTGTTCCACTGCACTTTTGGGTAACTCGGGATACTGATGTTGAAACAGCCTGACCCACTCGTTATCCGATTGCTGGAGTGCTGCGTAGCGCTGCTTGAATTGCTCGATTCTTGTGCTCTTTAGCTGATCAGCCTGTGCAGATCCCTCAGGTAGTGAGTCGATCGCACGTTGCAGATCCTGATCAATAGTGAATCGACTGATGGTGTCCGCCAGCACCGGAGACGGTGCCCTTTGCCCCACGTGTATCAGGCGTAAAACGTCATCGTCCACCGCACTGACATGACCTATCCGGGTCAGTACCTCATCGCTGAATGCCTGAACACTGGGTCCAATCCCTCGCATCAGCGCTACCCGTTCGGCACCCGCAGCGGGAGGTGCGAAATCCCGGGTCACGAACGGGTGCTCGCCAGGCAACGGTTCCTCGATGACCACCGACACAGGGCCCGGCTCTGAGCCGGCAACAGCTGCATGTTCTTCAGTCTTGATGGCGGCACCCGCTGCGGCCAGTGGCAAGGCGTTGAGCAAGCCGAATATCGTGCGCGTGACACCGGCGGAGCGCTCTTCAGGGGTCTTGCCATCAACTGCCTGAGCCAGCCCATAACCGGCATCAATCAGTCCGGCCAACGCCAACAAACCTTCGCCCCCAGGAACGAACAACGCCAAGGGACCAAACTTGTTGATCCATTGCACAATGGGCTCGACCACCGCGCTTAAATCGTCCCGATTGACCTGAGCATCGTCCCGGATGGTTTCAATACTTGCCTGAGCCGCTTGCTTCATCACCAGCACCCATTGCGCGAAGGGATCGACTGGAGACGTTGCGACCTCGAAGTGAACGTAATCGGCTGGGGCCCAGTAACCATCATCGTTGAAAAAACCATGGCCTTTCTTCAGATTGTGTTGTCGGGGGTAAATCGCCATGCCGTCCAACGCGGTCGACACACCCGCGTGGAACGTGCCGTCCTGCTGGTCGTCATCCGAAAAATGCGCCAACAGCGCCTGCTTTCTGGAAGCGTCCTTACCCACGTCGGCAACCCATTTGTACAACGCCTTGTGGTCCGCAAACTCGTGAAACGGTGAAGAGTTTCCCGGGATATAAAGCAGGATCCGCTCGCTGTCTTTTTTCCGAAAACTCCAGATATCGCTCGATACATAACGGTAAATGACCAGACGCACGGCCTCCAGGACAGGCTCGATCATCGCCCAGGCCTGCCATTGCTCAACCGTCAGTTGCGCCCATGTTTGCTGCGTATCGAACCCGGCAGCCAGCAGTGCCAATTCGAGTCCGTCCTGGGTCAGGCTGTTTTCCTGATGTTGCAAATAAGCCGCCATGACAAACGCTGTCTTGACCGAGGTGCGCAGCGGATACCCTTGCGGTGCAAGGCAGGCCTCATCGGAAGGCCAGGCAGAATGCACATAAGCTGCGTATTTGTCCTTGAACTCCAGCGTCCACACCCATTTCTTGAACTCGGCTGGCTGTAGCTTCAGCTGGGTGCTCGGGCCGTAGCGCTGAGGAACGGTATGACGGTAGATCCCCTCGTAGTCCAGGAAGCCGCTGTCAGGGTTGGTCGGCTGATCGATCTCGACGATTCGGACTTCCGGCCCCACGACCGGAGGTGTGTACAGACCGAATACCGTTTCCCCGAAACGACCGGCGCCCACGGCCTGATAGTTGGACAGTAAGGCCTGGACCAGGCTTTGCGACTTTCTGACTCGGCCTTGCTGCACGCCCTGTTGCGCGGGATAGCCATGGAAATCGTAGTTGAGATCGACCAGTTCAGCGGTCAATGGCGCTGCCCCCCAACGCTCCTCGATCACCTTCGCGGCATATTGGGTCGGGGTCAAAGGCATCACTGCGTCCAGTGCCAAGCTCGACAGTGTCTGTTTGTTCCGGGCAGGTAACCGGTCAGCGGCAGCGTGGTGTTGACTCTCTAGCGTCATCATTTGCAATCCTTTGCAGTTGACTTGGAAGTTGAGAGCTTATGCATCGCCTGCCGCAACAAAAGCAGGAAATGTCTTCAATCCGAAGGGAAAACGCGACAGTCTCAAAAGACCTGAAATGCAGAGGATAAACGCCAGCAACATGAGCCTGTACAGCGCCAAGCATTGCACTCGACGCCGCGATAACGGGCCCGCACTGGCGAGCCCCCGTGTTTCTTACCAGAAGCGCTGTTGGGTCAAGCGACTCCACCAGGTCAACAAGACACGATCAATCGAACCGCTGGCCGCCAGGCCGACGCGTTCTTGCAGGCTCTTGCGTTCGGAATAGTGCAGGTGAAACAGCTCTGCACCCTTGGCGCGTTCAGCGAGGTATTCGTCGCTGGTTTTCAGTTCATCGACCAGGCGTTTTTCCAGCGCTGCGACACCCAACCAGACTTCACCGGTGGCCACTTCGTTGATGGCCAACTGTGGGCGGTAGCGCGAGACGAAGTTCTTGAACAACTCGTGAGTCACATCCAGGTCTTCCTGGAACTTCTCCCGGCCTTTTTCGGTGTTTTCGCCAAACACCGTCAGCGTGCGTTTGTACTCGCCGGCCGTCAGGACTTCGAAGTCGATGTCATGCTTTTTCAACAATCGATTGACGTTAGGCAACTGCGCCACCACGCCGATCGAACCCAGAATGGCAAACGGTGCACTGATGATCTTCTCGCCAATGCACGCCATCATGTAGCCGCCGCTGGCCGCCACCTTGTCGATACACACGGTCAGCGGAACACCGGCCTGACGAATACGCGCCAGTTGCGAGGATGCCAGGCCGTAGCTATGAACCATGCCACCGCCGCTTTCCAGACGCAGCACCACTTCATCCTTCGGTGTGGCCAGGGACAGCAGCGCGGTGATTTCGTGGCGCAGGCTTTCGGTAGCCGATGCCTTGATGTCGCCGTCAAAATCCAGCACGAATACCCGTGGTTTGGCCTCGGTCTTTTTCTTCTGTTTTTTCTCGGACTTGGCTTCGGATTTACGCAAGGCCTTGAGCTGGTCCTTGTCGAGCAACGTCTGCTCAAGGCGTTCACGCAGGCCTTTGTAGAAATCGTTAAGTTTGCTGACCTGCAACTGCCCGGCCGACTTGCGCCGACCTTTGCTGCGCAATGCTGCAAAACTCGCCAGCACCACCAGAATGGCGATGACAAGGGTGACGGTTTTGGCCAGAAAACTTGCGTACTCGGCAAAAAAATCCACAGGGGCTCCTTAAAGACGGTGCGCCGCTGAACGCAGGCGCGATATACCACCAGCATACCCATGGGACTGCGTCGCGGCCAGTCGTGAAACCTTCGGTAACGGCCCTCCAACGGGCATTTCAAACAAGCGTATGTTTTTTCATTGACAGCTCACCGGCATCCTCATAACCTCGCCAAACCTTCAACGTACCGGGACGACGCGGACGTGGGCAGCATCTATTTGATTCGACATGGCCAGGCCTCCTTCGGTGCAGACGATTACGACGTGCTGTCGCCGACCGGCATCCGCCAGGCAGAAGTGCTCGGCAGCCATCTGGCGGAACTGGGCCTGAATTTCGATCGCTGCCTGTCGGGTGACCTGCGTCGTCAGCAACACACGGCCAACAGTGCGCTGGCACAATTCACCGCCGCAGGCCTGCCGGTGCCGACCCTGGAGATCGACGCCGCCTTCAACGAGTTCGACGCCGAAGCGGTGATTCGCGCGTTGCTGCCGGACATGCTGCCCCAGGAACCCGAAGCCCTGCACATCCTGCGTAATGCCGCGCAAAACCGTGGTGAGTTCCAACGCATCTTCGCCTTGATCATCGAGCGCTGGCTCACCGGCACCTACGACCCACCGGGTCTGGAAAGCTGGCTGGGTTTTGTCGAGCGGGTTCAGGGCGGTCTGCAACGTATTCTCGACCAGGCCGATGACACCCAACAAATCGCCGTGTTCACCTCCGGCGGCACCATCACGGCCCTGCTCCACCTGATGACCCAAATGCCGGCCAGACAGGCGTTTGAACTGAACTGGCAAATTGTTAACACCTCGCTCCACCAACTCAAGTTCCGTGGTCGCGAGGTGGCCCTGGCTTCCTTCAACAGTCATGCACACCTGCAACTGCTGAAGGCCCCGGAACTCATCACGTTTCGCTGAGTCCGGATCACTGTGACCCTTGCTGTAACACTTCATAAAAGGATCGAACCATGACCTCCGTAGCTGACGCCGTACAAGCAATGAAAGCCAAGTTCAACCCAGCCGCTGCTGCCGGCCTGGACCTGGTTTTCGGTTTCCGCATCGACGAAGAAAAGAACTTCTCGCTGATCGTCAAAGACGGCACCTGCGACCTGCAAGAAGGCGTGAACCCGGACGCCCAGGTGACCCTGGTGATGGACGGTGAAACCCTGGAAGGCATCGTTGACGGTTCGACCGACGGCATGCAGGCGTTCATGGGTGGCAAACTGCGCGCTGAAGGCGACATGATGCTGGCCATGAAACTGTCCGAGCTGTTCCCGGCCTGAGACGTCGGTTCCTGACCTCAGGAGCCACCTCTGGTGCACACGAATCCCGCCTGATGGCGGGATTCGTCGTTTCTGCCCGTCGCAAATATCCCCTCTGCTCATCTGCCCAGGCATCGGCCTGAGATTTGCCGACTATATTTTCTGCTGGCCGCATGCTTTCGGTATCCGGCTGCTCCCCACCCGGGCATGAACGGAGAACGACGCCATGAGTCCACACGATGACCACGACGGTTTCAATCGTCGCCGCGTATTGCAAGGCCTTTCGGCAGGTGCCCTCGGGGCCTGGGCCAGCCCTTTGTTCGCTGAAAGCACTGCCATGTCCAATGCTCCGGCCGACCTGATTCTGTACAACGGTCGCGTGCACACCGTCGACCGTGAAAAACCCCAGGCCAATGCCGTCGCCATCAAGGAGGGGCGCTTCATCGTCGTCGGTAGTGATGCCGAGGCCATGGCCCTGCGCGGTGACGGCACGCAGGTCATCGACCTGCAAAAACGCACGGTGATTCCCGGGCTCAACGACTCGCACCTGCACCTGATCCGCGGCGGTCTCAATTACAACCTTGAATTGCGCTGGGAAGGCGTGCCCTCACTGGCCGATGCCTTGCGTTTACTCAAGGAGCAGGCCGACCGCACACCGGCGCCACAGTGGGTGCGGGTTGTGGGGGGCTGGAACGAGTTCCAGTTCGCCGAAAAGCGCCTGCCAACGATAGAAGAGCTGAACAAAGCCGCGCCCGACACCCCGGTGTTTGTGCTGCACCTCTACGACCGTGCCCTGCTCAACCGTGCGGCGTTGAAAGTGGTTGGCTACTCCCGCAACACCCCGAACCCGCCCGGCGGCGAAATCCAGCGCGATGCCAACGGCGATCCCACTGGCCTGCTGATTGCCCGCCCGAATGCAATGATTCTGTACTCGACCCTGGCCAAGGGGCCGAAACTGCCGCTGGAATATCAGGTCAATTCGACACGCCAGTTCATGCGCGAACTCAATCGCCTCGGGGTGACCAGCGCCATCGACGCGGGCGGCGGTTATCAGAATTACCCCGACGACTATCAGGTCATCCAGCAGTTGGCGAAGGACCGGCAACTCACCGTGCGTATTGCCTACAACCTGTTTACCCAGAAGCCCAAGGAAGAACTGAACGATTTCAAAAACTGGACCAGCAGCTCCCATTACGGCCAGGGCGACGACTTTTTGCGGCATAACGGTGCCGGCGAAATGCTGGTGTTTTCCGCCGCCGATTTCGAAGACTTCCTCGAACCGCGCCCGGACCTGCCACAGACCATGGAGCAGGACCTGGAACCCGTGGTCCGGCATCTGGTGGAGCAACGATGGCCGTTCCGATTGCACGCGACCTACAACGAGTCGATCAGCCGGATGCTCGACGTGTTCGAAAAGGTCAACCGCGACATTCCATTCAACGGCCTGCCGTGGTTTTTCGATCATGCAGAAACCATCACCCCGCAAAACATCGAACGGGTTCGCGCCCTTGGCGGCGGGATTGCGATCCAGGATCGCATGGCATTCCAGGGTGAGTATTTCGTCGAGCGTTACGGCGCAAAAGCCGCCGAGCACACGCCGCCCATCCAGCGGATGCTCGCCGAAGGTGTTCCAGTCGGTGCCGGCACCGATGCCACGCGGGTATCCAGCTACAACCCCTGGACCTCGTTGTACTGGCTGGTCAGCGGTCGCACCATCGCAGGGCTCGAACTGTATCCCCAAGGCCTGCCCCGTGACACGGCACTGGAACTGTTCACCCACGGCAGTGCCTGGTTTTCGTCCGAGCAAGGCAAGAAAGGCCAGATCAAGGTCGGGCAACTGGCGGACCTGGTGGCACTGTCCGCTGATTATTTCAGCGTCGACGACGAAGCGATCAAATGGATTGAATCGGTGCTGACCGTGGTCGACGGCAAAATCGTCTATGGCGGTGCCGGCTTCGACGCATGGGGGCCGCCACCGATTCCGGTGACGCCGCACTGGTCGCCGGTGGCCAAGGTCCCAGGCCACTGGAAACCCGGCGCAGCGTTGACCGCCCGGGTTCATCAATGCGCCGGCCCTTGCGCCGTGCATGCCCACGGCCATGAACGGGCGCGACAGTCATCGATACCCGTGAGTGATTTTCAGGGCTTCTGGGGAGCATTTGGCTGTTCGTGCTTTGCCTTTTGAACCCCTCATTGCAACAGAAGCCCGCGCCATGCGGGCTTCTGGTCAGCCGGTCAATGATGTAAATGCTTGAACACGTAACTCACCAGATCGGTGTAGACAAACCCCGGCACCTGCGGATTGTGCAGCCGTGGCGCGTCCAGCAGGTAGGTTTTCCCCGAGCCCTGAATGCCGGCCACAATCAGCATTTTGGGGTCTGTGCTGATGGTCTTGCCGCTGAACAACCTGGCGCTGATCGCCAGGAACGCCGCGTTGACCTGTTCGTCCGTGTATGAATAGTCGCTTTGAGCAGGCACCGTGGTTAACTCCCTTTATGTAATAAACCGACCCTCGTCCTGAAGATCGGCCCTCACTTTACGGGTTGGTGCACCACATAAGGCCCTACATGGTTACCGCCTCGGCAGACCTCAAAATCACGTCGCCGCCGACAAACGACGCCGCCAGCAGTTCTCGCGTGTACGGGTGCCGCGCCGAGCGGAACAGTTCATCCGTGGCACCGCGCTCCAGCACCTGGCCATCCTTCATCACGATCAGGTCATGGGCCAGCGCCTGCACTACCGCCAGGTCGTGGCTGATGAACAGGTAGGTCAGGCCATGCTCTTGCTGCAACCGCCGCAACAACGCCACGACCTGTTTTTGCACGGTGCGGTCGAGTGCCGAGGTCGGCTCGTCAAGCAGGATCAAATCGGGCTTGAGCACCAACGCCCGGGCGATGGCAATGCGTTGGCGCTGCCCACCGGAGAACTCGTGGGGATAGCGGTGCCGGGTCGCCGGATCAAGGCCCACTTCGTGCAACACCTCGATCACCGCTTGCTCCCGTTGTTCGGCGTTCAGGTCGCTGTGCACCTGCAAGCCCTCGGCGATGATCTGTTGCACGCTCAGGCGCGGGCTGAGGCTGCCGAACGGGTCCTGAAAAACCACTTGCAGGCGCTTGCGCAACGGGCGCAGCTGTTTGCCGTTCAGGGTCTCCAGCGCCTGCCCCTGGAAGCGAATGCTGCCCTCGGCGTCGATCAGCCGCAGGATCGCCTGGCCGAGCGTGGACTTGCCCGAACCCGACTCGCCGACGATACCCAGCGTCTTGCCCCGTTGCAGTTGCAGGTCGATGCCGTCCACCGCCTTGAGGTAGCGCCGGGGGCGCAGCCACCCACCGCCCTGATCGAACCAGACCTTCAACTGCCGCACCTCGAGCACGGTTTCAGTGGCCGGGCCAGGCAACGCCCGCCCCTGAGGTTCGGCATTCAGTAACTGGATGCTGTAAGGATGCTGCGGCGCGCAGAACAGCCACTCGCAATCGGCCTGCTCGACGATCTCGCCGCCGCGCATCACCGCCACGCGCTGGGCGATGTTGCGCACCAGATTGAGGTCGTGACTGATAATCAGCAACGCCATGCCCAGCCGCTGTTGCAGGTCCTTGAGCAGCCGCAGGATCTTGCGTTGCACCGTGACATCCAGCGCGGTGGTCGGCTCGTCGGCGATCAGCAGCTCCGGCTCGCAGGCCAGCGCCATGGCAATCATCACCCGTTGCCGCTGGCCGCCGGAGAGTTGATGGGGATAGGCCTTGAGTCGGGTTGTGGGCTGCGCGATGCCGACCATTTCCAGCAGTTCCAGAATACGTTTGCGCGCCGCGATACCCGCCAGCCCTTTGTGCAGGCTCAAGGTTTCGCCCAGTTGCCGCTCCACGGTGTGCAGTGGATTGAGCGAACTCATCGGCTCCTGGAAGATCATCGCGATGCGGTTGCCGCGCAGTTGTCGTAGACGTTTGGTCGAGGCGCCCAGCAATTCTTCTGCGCGATAACGGATGCTGCCGTCGATGCGGGTGGTGGCCGGGTCCAGCAATTGCAGGACGCTGTGGGCCGTCACCGACTTGCCAGAGCCGGATTCGCCCACCAACGCCAGGCACTCGCCAGGGCGGATGTCCAGGTCGATGCCGTGGACCACTTCGCCCGCGTTGAAGGCGATTCGCAGGTTACGCAGTTCAATCAGGTTTTCGCTCATGTCAGGTTCTCGGCTCAGAATCGGGAATCAAAAAAAGCGGATCAAGATCGCGGATCAAACGCATCGCGGCAGGCTTCGCCGATAAACACCAGCAGGGAAAGGATCAGCGCCAGAGCAAAAAAAGCCGTCAGCCCCAGCCACGGTGCTTGCAGGTTGTTCTTGCCCTGGCCGATCAGTTCACCCAGGGAAGCACTGCCCGCCGGCATGCCGAAACCGAGAAAGTCCAGGGCCGACAACGTGGCAATCGCGCCCGTGAGGATGAACGGCAAGTAGGTCAGCGTGGCACTCATGGCGTTCGGCAGGATGTGGCGCCACATCACCTGGCCGTCGCCGACACCCAGGGCCCGCGCGGCTTTCACGTACTCCAGGCTGCGGCTGCGCAAGAACTCGGCGCGCACCACGTCCACCAGGCTGAGCCAGGAAAACAGTGCCATGATCCCCAACAGCCACCAGAAATTCGGCTCGACGAAGCCCGACAAAATGATCAGCAGGTACAACACCGGCAGCCCCGACCAGACCTCCAGCAAACGCTGGCCGAGCAAGTCGACCCAGCCGCCGTAGTACCCTTGCAACGCCCCGGCAACGATGCCGATCAGCGCGCTGACAGCGGTCAGTGCCAAGGCAAACAACAACGACACCCGCGTGCCGAAAATCACCCGCGCCAACACGTCACGGGCCTGATCGTCAGTGCCCAGCCAGTTCTGTGCGGAGGGTGGGCTGGGCGCAGGCTCGGTCAGGTCGTAATTAGGTGTGTCGAAATCGAACGGGATCGGCGCAAACAACAACCACCCGCCCTGCCCCTCGATCAACTGGCGCACCGAGGCGCTGCGATAGTCCGGCTGAAACGGCAACTGCCCGCCAAAGTCCTGCTCGGTGTAACGCTTGAACGCCGGGAAGTACCACTGGCCCTCATACGACACCAGCAACGGTTTGTCATTGGCCAGCAGTTCACCGCCCAGGCTCAGCCCGAACAACCCAAGGAACAGCCACAACGACCACCAGCCACGACGATGGGCCTTGAAACGCTGCCAGCGGCGCTGGCCCACAGGGGACAACGCAACCATCAAGCAGCCCTCGCAGAAAAGTCGATACGCGGGTCGACCAGGCTGTAGCAGAGGTCGCCGAGCAGTTTTATCAGCAGGCCGAACAGGGTGAAGATGAACAGCGAACCGAACACCACCGGGTAGTCCCGCGCCACCGCTGCTTCGTAACTCATGCGGCCCAGGCCATCGAGGGAAAAGGTCACCTCGATCAGCAGCGAACCGCCGAAAAATACGGTCACCAAGGCCTGGGGCAAACCGGCGACCACCAACAGCATGGCGTTGCGAAACACATGGCCGTACAGCACCTGCCGTTCGCTCAGCCCCTTGGCCCGGGCCGTCACCACATAAAGCCTGGAAATCTCATTGAGGAAGCTGTTTTTGGTGAGCAGGGTCAGCGTCGCAAAACCGCCGATCACCAGCGCGCTGACCGGCAGCACCAAGTGCCAGAAGTAGTCGGCGATTTTGCCGGGGGCCGACAGTTGATCGAAGTTTTCCGAGACCAGCCCACGCACCGGAAACCAGTCCAGCGCCGTGCCCCCGCCGAACACCACGATCAGCAGCAACGCGAACAGAAACCCCGGCATCGCGTAACCAACGATGATCGCCGCGCTGCTCCAGACGTCGAATGCCGAGCCGTGGTGAATGGCCTTGCGAATCCCCAGCGGAATCGACACCAGGTAGGTGATGAGCGTCGCCCACAACCCCAGCGACAAGGTCACTGGAAGCTTCTGCACGATCAGCCCGGTGACCGTCTCACCCCGGAAGGAACTCGAACCGAAGTCCAGCCGCGCATAGCTTTTGAGCATCAGCCACAGGCGTTCACTCGCCGGTTTGTCGAAGCCGTACTGGCGCTCGATGTCGGCCACCAGTTTGGGGTCCAGCCCTCGGGTGGCGCGAGACTCGCCACCGACACTTTCGGCATGCCCGCCGCCCACGGCCGACGACGCGCCAATCCCCTGGAGCCGGGCGATGGCTTGCTCCACCGGGCCGCCCGGCGCAGCCTGGACGATGGCGAAATTGACCAGCAGGATGCACAGCAGCGTCGGCACGATCAGCAGCAACCGCCGCACGCTATAAGCCAACATGGGAATACTCCTGAGTGCGTTGTTTCATCCGGGTTTGGGTCAACGCTTGAGGGCTGACTTCCCACCAGGTTTCCAACCCGGCGTCATACAGCGGCGCAATCGCCGGACGGCCAAAACGGTTCCACCAGACCGTGGAAATCCCCGGCGGGTAGTAGTTGGGAATCCAGTAGTAGCCCCACTGCAACACCCGATCCAGTGCACGGGCGTGGTTGAGCATGCTGGCGCGGCTGTCGGCCTGGGCCAGCCCGGCGAGCAGACCGTCGACCGCCGCATCGCGCAGCACCATGTAGTTGTTGGAGCCCGGATCGTCAGCACCGTCAGCGCCGAAGTAATTGAACATCTCGCGGCCCGGTGCCTGGGTCACCGGATAGCCGACGACGATCATGTCGTAGTCACGGCTGCGCACCCGGTTGGTGTACTGGGCCGTGTCGACCTGGCGGATATCGAAGCCAATGCCGATCTGCGCAAGGTTGCGTTTGAACGGCAGCAGCAACCGTTCAAAACCTTTCTGGCCATTGAGGAAGGTGAAGTGCAAGGGTTCGCCGGCAGTGTTCACCAGTTGATCGCCCTTGGGCGTCCAGCCGGCCTCTTCCAGCAATTTGAGGGCCTGCAACTGCTGGCCGCGGACAATCCCGCTGCCGTCGGTGTGCGGCACCTCGAACACCTGGTTGAACACCTCATCGGGGATCTGCCCGCGCCAGGGTTCGAGAATTTTCAACTCTTCGGCTCCCGGCAACGCCTGCGCCGATAACTCGCTATGGGAAAAGTAACTGCGCTGGCGCACGTACATGCCGCGCATCATTTGCCGGTTGGTCCACTCGAAATCCCACAGCAGTGCAATCGCCTGGCGCACGCGACGGTCCTGAAACAGCGGCTTTTGCAGATTGAAGACAAACCCCTGCGCGCCCTGCGCCGCGCCGGGGGCCAGGTGTTCACGTTGCAGCCGCCCATCCTCCAGCGCCGCGCCGGCATAACCGATGGTGAACCCGGTGGCGGAGAATTCGCGGTTGTAGTCAAAGCCCCCGGCCTTGAGGATCTGCCGGGACACCTCGGTGTCGGCAAAGAACTCCACGCGCAGGCTGTCGAAATTGTACAGCCCACGGGACACCGGCAAGTCCTGGCCCCACCAGTGCTTGACCCGTTCGAAGTTGACGCTGCGTCCGGCGTCCACCGACGTGACGCGATACGGACCGCTGCCCAGCGGCGCCTCGAAACCGCCACCATCGGCAAAATTACGCGTGCGCCACCAGTGTTCCGGCAGCACCGGCAAGGTCGCGAGGTCCAGCGCCAGGGTGCGACTGTCACGGTTCTTGAAGACGAACCGCACCTGGGTCGGCGACTCGACGACCACCTCACCGACATCCGCAAACTGCTGACGGTATTTGAAGCTGCCCTGGGTGGTGAGCAATTCGAAGGTGTAGCGCACGTCCTCGGCGCTGATCGGGCTGCCATCGGCAAACTGTGCATTCGGGTTCAGGTAAAACCGCAACCACGAGCGGTCCGGCGCCAGCTCCATGCGCTGGGCCACCAGACCGTACACGCTGTAGGGCTCATCCTTGGAACGGTAGGCCAGCGGCGCGTAGACCCAGCCGTCGATTTCGGCGACGCCGGTGCCCTTGTCGACATACGGAATCAGATGATCGAACGGCCCGCCTTCCAGTGACGAGCGGCGCAGGCTGCCGCCCTTCGGCGCATCCGGGTTGACGTAGTCAAAGTGCTGGAAACCGGCCGGGTACTTGGGGGCTTCGCCGTAGACCGTGAGGGCGGTTTGCGGTGCCGCCAGCAAGGCCTGGCTGACGAGCAGGCCGAGCCAGGAAGCGAAAACAAGGCGTAGTGACATGGGCGTTTGATCCTTCAGACCGGATCAGCACGGCTGACGCTGCTCGCCTGCCTGTTATGTGCAACAGGCAGGCGGTTTTTATAGAGCGTCATTTAGAACCATTGGTTACTAAAAACCGTCCTGACCATTGATTGAACACATCCTCAAAAGTTGTAACTGACCCGTGTAAACAGCGTTCGCCCGTACGGGTCGGTGTAGCGCGGGTCGTAGCCGCTCTGGAAGGTGTAGGTCTGGTTACTGAACGGCGGTTCGCGGTCGAAGAGGTTTTTCACTCCCAGGGTCACGCCCAGCGTCTCGCGCCATTGGTAGGTGCCGGACAAATCCCACAGGTTGTAGGAGCCGACCCGGGCATGCGTCTCACGGTCGTAGTCGTTGTAACCGGTGGTGAAACGGTTGCTCAAGGTCGCGCCCAGCGGCCCTTTGCTCCAGGTTGCAGTGGCCAGGTGTTTCCAGCGGGCGATGACCCCAACGCCCTGGAAGTCGCCAACGTTGTCCAGGTACTTGCCGCCAATTTGCTGCTGGAAGTCGTAACGGCTGACGTAGGTGCCCTGCAAGCCCAGGCCGAATTGACCGTAGGCGCTTTCCGGGAAACGGTAATCCAGGCTCAGGTCGACACCGCTGGTCTTGACCTTGCCCAGGTTGGCCAGCCCGGTCACTACGTGATCGATTGAGCCATCAGCCTTGCGCACGATCCGGTCGGCGTACTGGTCCGGGTTGGCGAACACCGCCGATTCAGGAAACTCGGCAATCTGGTTGGCAATCTTGATCCACCAGAAGTCGACACCCACGTTCAACGCGCTGAACGGCTGATAGACAAACCCCAGGGTGACGTTACGGGCTGTTTCCGGGCTCAGGTTGGTGTTGCCACCGGTCTTGTTGTTGTACTGCTGGGCGCAATCGCGGTTGGCGATCCCGCCATTGCCTGGCGTACCGCCCGCGCACAGGCGCGGGTCGTTGTAGTTGGCGCTGGTGAAGGTGGTGTAAGTCGGGTTGTACAACTCGTACAACGACGGCGCGCGAAAGCCTTCACTGTAGGCGCCCCGCACCACCAGCTCACGGAACGGCTGGAAGCGGAACGAGTACTTCGGGTTGGTGGTGCTGCCGAAATCGCTGTATTTGTCGTGACGAATCGCAGCGGACAGCTCCAGGCTGTCGAGCACCGGCACGTTGACTTCGGCGTACTGGGCCTTCAAGTCCCGGTCGCCGCTGACGCTGGCGTTGGGGTCCACGCCCAGGCTCTGCACATCGCCGGCAAAGCCTGCGATGTCCTGATGGAAATCTTCCTTGCGAAACTCCCCGCCCAATGCCAGGCCGGTAGGGCCGGCACCGAACCAGTCGCCGATCTCGCGGCTGACGCGGCCGTCCAGGCCTTTCACCCGGCCGACCGATGTCCGGTAATCGCCGCTCAGGGCGTTGTCGCGCAAGTACGCCTGCCCGCCTGCCGTTTGCGGACCGAACGGGTTGAGGATGCCATTGGCCAACCCGGCGCCGGCCGCACGATCATCAACGTAACCGCTGTCGATGCTGCTGATCACCTTGTTCTGGTTGTACGAGGCGCCAATGTCATAGTCCCAACCGGCCACGGTGCCGTCGAAACTCAACAGCAGCCGCTGGCCAGTGTTTTGCGAGGTCTGCTGACGCGGACCGAGGGCCGCTTCACGCCAGTTGACGTTCACCGGTTTTGTGGCGTCCAGGGCAAAGCCGTTGGGACCGGGCGTGATGCCGTTGCCGGGGTAGAACGCCGTGCCGGGGTTGATGTGCTGACCGGTCAGAGTGCCCGGGCCGACCTGGGTTTCGTTGTTGTTGCGCGCCCAGAAGTACTCCAGGTTGACGTTGTGATCGTCCGCCAGTTTGCCGGTGGCCTTGGTGAACACCGAGGTTTTTTCGGTTTCCGGGATCAGGTCCAGGTAACTCCACAGGCTCTGGCGGCAAATACCGTTGCGGGCGATCAACCCCGGTGCGTTGCAACCGCTGGCCGCCAAGGGGTTGGTGGCATTGGCGCCCTGGCTCCAGTTGGCCGGGTTGGCGGTGCCGGAGCTGTAATCCAGGCCACGACCCGGCTGGTAGTTGTAAGTGTAGGCGCGGTCCTTGGCCCCCAGGTGTTCCTGTTTGTCGTAGTTGGCGACGGCAAAGACGTTGAAGCGGTCTTCCTGCAAATCGCCAAAGCCCCAACTGCCGCTGAAGTTCTGGCTGTCGCCGCCACCGGAATGAGTGGGCGTCTCGTAACCGGTGGTGAACTGGCCGTCGGTCAACCCCTTCTTGGTGATGAAGTTGATTACTCCGCCAATCGCATCGGTACCGTACAACGCCGACGCGCCGTCACGCAGGATTTCCACCCGGTCGATGGCCGCGAACGGGATGGTGTTGAGGTCCACCGAGGCACCGTCGATGGCGTTATTACCCAGCCGCCGACCGTTGAGCAACACCAGGGTCTTGTTCGAACCGATGCCGCGCAAATCGGCAAATGACGCACCGCCCGTGTCCGAACCGACCGAGCGGCTGGAGTTGTTCACTGACTGGTTGCCCGACAACCGCCCGACCAGTTCTTCGGTGCTGGTCACGCCCTGCTTGCGCAGGTCTTCAGCCTTGAGAATGGTCACTGGCACCGCCGTTTCGGCATCGACCCGACGAATCGCCGTGCCGGTGACTTCGACCCGTTGCAACTGCGTGGTCGGTTCGGCGTAAGCCGTTGGCGTGGCAACGGCAGCGCTACGCGGTTCGGCGGTTACCACCACGCCATCGGCGCTGGCCTGATCGGTCAAGCCGCTGCCCTGCAAAGCCAGGTGCAAGGCCTGGGCTTGCGTCAGGCGCCCCTGAATCGCCGGCGCTTGAATACCGGCCACCCGCGACTGTTCAAAGGAAATCGGCACGCCGCCCTGCCGGGAAATGCCCAGCAGCGTCTGGTCCAGAGGACCGGCCGGCAGATTGAAATCGGTGCTGCTGGCGGCCAGCGCCGGCAACGTGTTCAAGGCAAGCAGCAAGGCCAGGCTCAGAGGGGATTTATGGGGTGAAAATCGAATCATGGACAACCATCCCTGCGTTAGGTTTATGCAGGGATGTGCAATGGCGAGAGGGTTTTTATAGGGCGGCGTTTAGACCGAAGCATGCTGACCTTATGCCCTTTGATCGCCCCCACGCGCCAGGCGTGCGCGCCGCTTGGGAGCAATCACCTGCGGGCCTCAACTGCCGAGGTAATAACTCACGTCCACCCACCATTGCCGGCCATACGGCCTTGAGGTCCGCAGTACCGCTTTGGGTGTAAAGGGTCTACAGGGAATGAGCCGCGACCGCAGGGATTTTACAGGGCACGGCTTAGGCACAGTGGCGATGGCCTTATAACCGTGGCTCGATGCTGACCCAATAGGCGCTGTGGTAAGTCACCCTGATCGGCAGCGAGCGCTCAAGCAGTTGCAGCGTGCGGTCGCTGTCGTCCAGCGGGTAGATGCCACTGAGGCGCACACCGGCGACCTCGGGGCTGAGCCGCACGATGCCAGGCCGATAGGCGCGCAGGCTGTCGATGACCTCGCTCAAGGGTCGGTCCCGTGCTTCGAGCAGGCCTTGAGTCCAGGCACTTTCATGGCCCTTGGCGCGCTCTGCCGTCAGGATACCGTGCTCATCGAAGCGCACGCTGTCACCAGCCTCGGCCACGTGACGGGCACCGCTGGCGGTGGTGATTTCAACCTGTGAATGGAGCATCACCAGCCGCGTCGACTGATCTGTGCGCTGCACCAGAAACCGCGTCCCCAGGGCCCGTAGCCGACCGTGTTCGGTCTGCACCACAAACGGCCGCCCAGGGTCGCGCGCCACATCTACCAGCAGCTCACCGGCCTGCAACTGCAACAAGCGTTGGCCGGGGTCGAACCGGGCGACCACCCGGCTACGGGCATTCAGCGTCAGCGCGCTGCCGTCGTCGAGGGCAAAGTCCCGGCGCTCGCCCGTGCCAGTGTGCAACTCGCCTGCTTCGGGCAGCAGGCCGTAACGGCGACCGAGCACACCGGCAACCAGCGCCACGCCCAGCACGCTCAGACTGCCGCCGATAAAACGTCGACGACTCGATCGGGCGTTCAGGCTGTGCAACAAACTTTCACGCGGCACCGTGCGCAACGCATTACTGCGCAGTGCAGTGAGGCCACCGCTCATCAACTCGATCACCGCTGCGTGATGGGGGTCGGCGGCGCGCCACTCATTGAAGGCCTGCAACGCCTGGGCACTGACCTCGCCCGATTGCAGCAGGGCCATCCATTGCGCCGCATCGTCGACCACGGCCTGATCCGGTTGCGAGCGGCTCATGCGTCGGCCATCGCCTGATAACAGCGCTTGAACGCGTCCGCCATGTATTGCTGCACACGGCTGGTGGAAACCCCCAGTAACTGGCCGATTTCGCTGTACGTCAGGCCATCGAGTTGATGATAGAGAAACGCTGCGCGGGCCTTGGCCGACAGCCCGTTGAGCAGACGGTCGACGGCCAGCAGCGCTTCGACCACCAACGCCCGCTCCTCGGGTGAGGCATGCACCGGGGTCGGCGCCAGCGCCAGGCTTTCAAGGTACGCACGCTCCAGGTCCTGGCGGCGCCAGCCCTCGTAGACCAGTCGCCGGGCGATGGTGGTCAGCAGCGCCCGGGGTTCGCGAATCGCCAGCGGATCGGCCAGGGCCAGCACTCGCACGAAGGTCTCCGAAGCAATGTCCTGCGCGCTGTGCGGGCAACCGAGCGCACGGCTGACTGAGGTGCACAGCCAGTGATAGTCGCTTTTGAACATCTGCCCGATCACCTGATAGTGAGGGTTCTGAATCGCACCCATGCCTTGCTCCCTCATAAAACGGGTCCTGCCCGCTTCGTAACGTCTGGTTCTGCCAGCGATTGAACCGGCTCAGGATTAGGGAAGCGACTGTGCAACAGGGCTGAATACAATTGAAGTAATTAAAAATTAATACATGCGAACTTTATAGAATATGCATCTGGTCGCCTCACGCAAACCCAGCCACCACAAGATTGATCTCGGTCAGCAGAACCCACTCCGGGAGCGACTAACCTCGCGCTTCCATCAAAAGGCCACGGACGGCTGATTGGAAGCCGTCCGGCCACGCATTCTCAAGGAAGAGTCAAATCATGCGTCCCCTGAAGATCGTTCTACTGTCCTCGGCTTTCAACGGCCTGACCCAACGTGCCTGGCTGGACCTGCGCCAGTCGGGTCACGAACCCAGCGTGGTGCTGTTCACCACCGAAGCCGAAGTCTGCGAACGCATCGAAGCCTCAGGCGCCGACCTGGTGATCTGCCCGTTCCTCAAGGACCGCGTCCCTCAACAATTGTGGAGCAACCGCCAGCGCCCGCTCGTCATCATCCACCCCGGCATTGTCGGTGATCGCGGGGCCAGCGCCCTGGACTGGGCCATTACCCAGCAAGTCACGCGCTGGGGCGTCACCGCCCTGCAAGCGGTGGAAGAAATGGACGCCGGGCCGATCTGGTCGACCTACGAATTCAACGTGCCCGAGGGCATGCGCAAATCCGAGCTGTACAACGGCCCGGTTGCCGACGCGGCGATCTACTGCATCCGCGATGTGGTGGAAAAGTTCGGCAGCGATTTTGTCCCGGCCCCGCTCGACTACACCCGGCCCAACGTTCTGGGGCGCCTGCAACCGAACATGAAACAGGCCGACCGGATGTTCAGCTGGCACGATTGCGCGCGTTTCATCAAACGCAGTATCGACGCCGCCGACGGACAACCCGGCGTGCTGGCCAGCCTGGCCGGCGGTCAGTACTACGTGTACGACGCGCACCTGGACACCCGCAGTGGCATTCCGGGGGAAATCCTCGCGGTGCACGACGACGCCGTGCTGGTGGCGGCCGGTGATCGCAGCCTGTGGATCGGCTCGCTCAAACGCAAGGCCCAACCGGGCGAAGAAACCTTCAAACTGCCCGCCCGGCATGTCCTGGCCGGGCAACTGGAGAACGTGCCGACACTCGACTGGTCGGTGTCCAGCCAGCCATTCAGCGATGAAGCCTATCAGCCGATCCGCTACCGCGAGTCGGGCCATGTCGGCGAGCTGACGTTCGAGTTCTACAACGGCGCCATGAGCACCGAACAGTGCCAGCGACTGGTCGAGGCGTTGCGCTGGGCCAAGACCCGAGACACCAAAGTACTGTTGATCAAGGGCGGGCGGGCGAACTTTTCCAACGGCGTGCACCTCAACGTGATTCAAGCGGCACCCGTGCCAGGCCTGGAAGCCTGGGCCAACATTCAGGCAATCGACGACGTCTGCGAAGAACTGCTAACGGCACGCCAACTGGTGGTCAGCGGCCTGACCGGCAGCGCCGGAGCCGGCGGCGTGATGCTGGCGCTGGCCGCCGACATCGTGTTCGCCCGGGCTAACATCGTGCTCAACCCTCATTACAAAACCATGGGCCTGTACGGCTCGGAATACTGGACCTACAGCCTGCCCCGCGCCGTCGGCAGCGCCATGGCCGAGAAGCTCACGCAGGACTGCCTGCCGGTCAGCACCTTCCAGGCCCAGCAATGGGGAATGATTCAGGAAGTCGGCCCGCGCTGCCCGCACGAATTCGGCCTGTGGTTGCTGCAACGGGCCAACAGCACCTTGACGGACCCCCGCTACGCCGAGGTTCGCCAACGCAAGGCCCACGGCGACCTGCAACGCATCCAGCAATGCCGTGAAGCGGAACTGGCGCAGATGCACCTGGACATGGTGCAGAACCGTCATCAGTTCGCCGAGAAGTGCCGCAATTTCGTCTACAAGCGCAAAACCTGCCAGACCCCGCAACGCTTGATCGCACCGTGGGCCATGGCGCGCGAAGTGGAACTGATCGCCTGATCCACCGCGTCCTCAAACGCCAGCCTGCTTCCGGTTCCGTCCGGAGGCGGGTTGGGTGCTGACCCACCATCATCGGTGGCGCAGGCATTGCCTGCGCTATTGAGCCTTAGGCAAAAGTCGTCCGCGCAATGCCCGGCTGAGCAGCGCTTGCTCTACACTGCCGGTCACTTTTCAGCACGCGCCCCCTCATGGACATCGAACTCGCTCGCACCTTTCTGGAAATCGTTCGCTGCGGCAGCCTGGCTGCCGCCGCCGCGAAACTGCACGTCACGCAGACCGCGATCACCGCACGGGTGCAGAAACTCGAAAGTCAGCTCGCCAGCACCTTGTTCGTGCGCAACCGCGCCGGCGCCCGATTGACCGCCGATGGCGAAGCCTTCGTGGTCTACGCCAATCAGTTGGTACAAACCTGGGAAGCGGCGCGCCGTGACCTGCCGTTACCGGAGGGTTATCGCAACGTCCTGCACATCGGTGGCGAGGTCAGTCTGTGCAACCCGCTGATGCTCAGTTGGGCCCGCGCCCTGCGTGAGCAGATTCCCAGCCATGCCTTGCGCACGGAAATCCGCGACGGCGAGCACCTGTTGAAGCAACTGGAAATGGGCGTGCTGGATGCCGCGCTGGTGTTCCAGCCCGAGTACTGGCCGCGCCTGCAAGTGGAGCAGTTGCTGGAAGAAAAACTGATTCAGGTCCGCCTGCCCTCCCGGCCAGAACCCTATGTGTACATCGACTGGGGCAAAGACTTTTGCCGGCGACACGACGCGGCACTGCCCGACAAGGCAAAAGCGGCGCTGAGCTTCAACCTCGGGCCACTGGCCTTGCAGTACATTCTGGAAAACGGCGGCGCGGGTTACTTTCGCACCCGCGTGGTTCAGGCCTACCTGGACAGCGGCGTACTGGAACGGGTGCCCAAGGCGCCGGAGTTCAGCTACCCGACTTACCTGGTGTATTCGCGCGACCGCGATTCGGCGGTTTTGCAGCAGGCATTCGCGTTGCTGCGCGACGTGGTCAAGGCTGACAGCGACTGGTCACAACGCTGGAATCCGCTGCTCTGAAAACGGGGGCCGACTCACCAGCCCCCCCTGAGCATTCATTACGTTGCCTGCTCGGCCAGCAAGGTCGGTGAAATGCTCGGCGCGCAGGACCTGGACAACCTGGCAAGCGCCACATCGAAGTGGGGCTGAGTGCCCCACAGGTTCCGGTCGCCCAGAATGTACAGGTAGTGCCTGGCGCGGGTGACGGCCACGTTCAACAGGTTGGGCCGCGAGGCCGCCCAGTCAATCGCACCGCCGCGAGTGGCGTCACAACCGAGCACGAAGAACACGATATCGGCCTCCTTGCCCTGGAAGGTATGAACCGTGCCAATGTTGGTTTCCAACCACTGACGCAGACCGCCCGGCACCGGCAACTCGGAACCCGCCAACGCCGCCTCCCAGGTTTTGCGCTGGCCCAACAGGCTCAGCAGCCCCTCTTTCACCTCGCGAAACGGTGTGATCACAAACACCGCCGGCATCCGCGCGCCGTGCTCGGCAAACCCTTCGGTGTACAGCGCGAGCAATGCCTGAAGCAGTCGCAGCCCTTGGGTCGCAACATACTTGGTGCCGGCCTCACCCTGCCCGCCAATGTCCCACCACGCGCTGGCGCCCAGCACCGGATGGGCACTGACGGCGCCAGGCTTGGCGTGTTTCATCCGGTCGGCATAGGCGATCGCGTTGGCAATCTCGAACATCGGGTTGTCGCAGCGCCGGTGCATGACCAGGGGAATCCCGATGAACGCCTGTTGATCGACGGGGTGCCGCACGCCGAAGGCATAACCACGGTCGGCCAGGCTTTGCACCGAATGACTGTCGACGGCGTAGCGTGAACACTGCGTATCGAGCCAGTGCTTGCCTAAGCTGGCGAGCAGGCGCGTGGACTGGGTCACCACCGGCTCGATCTGCAACGGGTCCCCCACCACCACAACGCGCCGGGCGCGCATGATTGCGCCGACCGCCGCTTGTGGGGGCGCTTGCCCGGCTTCGTCAATAATCAGCCAACCGAGGGATTCAGGCTCCAGGCCGGAGAATTGGGAACGGATCGAGGCAAAAGTGCTCGACACCACCGGCGTCAACATGAAGAACCACTGCCACAACGCCTTTCGAGCGGCTAAACACGGAGGCCGGTCAAGCATGTCATTCAACGCGTAGACCGTGTTGCGCTCCGCAGCCTCAAGGAAAAACGCCTGGTGCAGCACCATCGCCGCACTGAACAGATCGCTGCGGGCTTCATTCAAGCGTGTGCCTTGCCAGAAGGCCTTTTCCTGATTGGCGTGGCTGTCCAGTGAGGCGCCATCCCACAGGCTGACGTCGCAGCTCTTCAACAAGGCCGGCACGTCATGCAGATGGCTTTCAAAGGTTTTGACGAAATCCCGCGCCGTGCAGGCGTCGGTCCATTCTTTCAAAAGGGGCTTGCGAAACCACCGCGCCAGCCAGCGAAACAGCGCCGGGCCAAGCTTGCACTCCAACCCTTGAACCTGCGTCTCAAGGCGTGTGAGCAGGCGTGCTGCGCCTTCGGTCAACGTCGTGAGGTTGCTCGCGCTCAAGGTCGGTGCGCCAGGCCAGAGTGCCTGGAGGGCCTTCCAGTCACGCTGCAAATTGGCGTAAAGCGTTGCCAGCACCTCAAGCTGTGCGCGCAACTGATCGTGCACCTCGCGGGCCTTCAGAAAGCGCTGCCTGGCCACTTGGAAACTCGGCTGAACACTTTCGTTGACGAGCTTGTAGCGCCAATAGGTCATGGCGCCGACGTTGTCCCAACTTTTCCAGTCCACCTTGTCATTGCCCAGAAAACGGAATCCCGGCGTGTCACCGGGCGTTGCCGCCCGGTTGCCAAAGATGTCCTTGAAGCGTCGACGATTATCCTTTTTCCCCAGCGCTGCCGACACCAGCCCCCAGACCGGCTCCGGCACGCTCCAGGGTTTGTTTATCTTCACCCCTGCGTAACGGGTCGCCACTTGCTTGAAATAGCCCAGCTTGCTGACGCGAGCCGGGTCGATGCCCTTGAGTTGCGGCAACTCCAGCGAAAGGTTTTCCACCGCACCGTTGTTGGTGGATGCCACGAGTATTTCGAAACCGGTCAATGCCTCGGACAGCAGCGGGATGGTGTAGGTTTTTTTGGCAAACACAGCCTCGACAGTACGCCCGCTCAAGCCTTGCTTCGCGCTCGCCAGCCCTGAGAGCACCTGCGCCCGCTCCACCACCAGGTGGGCGATCAAATCACGCAACAACGTGGTCTTGCCGGTGCCGGGCGGGCCATTGACGGCCAGGATCTCGCCCTCGCCCAGGGTGCGCATTTTGTTCAAGGCAAACTGCTGCATCAGCGACTGAACATGCCGGGATTCGGACGGCCAACGCCCGCCGATGCCGTTTGCCGGATGCAGTGTGTCGCGAATCGCTTCCTGGCCGAGGGGGTCGTCGAGATCGAGCTTGGTCGCGTCCTCGGCGCTCAGGTACGCCTTCAGTGCCCTGGGCGGATTGGCTGAGGCCAACACGCGTTTGGCGTGGGCCAGGTCGTGTACATAGAAGCTGTTGAGGATTGGCAGCTCTGCGCTCGGCTCTTGCTCTTCAAGCGCTTCCGCGTCCGGGTCGGCAGCCGTTTCAGGCACGACACTACGGTTTTTGGACGACTTGGGCAGCGGCCACGCATCCAGGTAGGCCAACGACGCTTCGGGCGGCGTGAACAGGGCCCACGCCTTCAAGTGCTCGACCCAGCGCGCCAACGAATCGGGGCCGAATATTTTATGCTCTTGCCGTGACCAATCGTCCTCCAGGTCGCGTTTGAGCGTCGCCACGCTGGCCTCGAAACTTTCTGCGCACAAGGCGCTGATGCCTTGGTCAACCAAACGGCCCATCGCCCATGGCAGCGTCGACAGACTGAACCCCTGAAAATCCGGCACACCCGCCTCGTCAAGACTCAGCCGGGCAAAACAGGTCAGCCCGGTGGGAGCCATTTCGCCGTCTCGCACGCGGGCGACTTCATCCACCAGCGGCCCGTCGACATACTGCTCGATCAGCCCCGTGGCATGCGCCGCCTCGAACGGCAGCAGGTAGAGCACCCGTCGACACGCGGCATAGGTGTCCCAGGTACCATTGTTCAGGGCCCGCTCATCCAGCAACTCGACACTGCGCAAGCGACGAGCCTTTTCCAGAGGCTGGTCAAGGTTGTAGGCATTGAAAAACTCGACGCTGTGCCAGAAATTCAGCACGCGGTCTGTTGGGGTCATCGTCATGATGAAAAGCCATCCATAGAAAATCTGCCGCCGAAAATACACGACCCACCCACCCCCGTCGAACCTTGCGGGCCCTGCCTCTTGAATACGATTGGGCGGATAATCCGTACGCAGCTAGTCTGCTTTACACAACAACGACAACAGGACGGTCGCGATGAGACAAACCACTCAGGCGTTCCGTGCTCGCTACCGAGCCGGTGTGCACCCGCGCTACAACCCGTGGCTGCATGGCGGCTTCGTGCTGATTTTTGGGTTGCTGGGCATGGTGTTCTTCGCCAGCACCGTGCATCAGGTGCAACCGCTGGAATGGTTAAGCGTGCCGCTGACCTTGCTGCTCGCCAACGCCGGCATTTACTTCGTGCACCGCCAGTTGGGCCATCACAAACGAGGCCTGGCGCAGATGTTCTATGCTCGCCACACGGGCGATCACCACAGCTTCTTCACCCCCGGCCACATGACGTATGAAGACCCCCGGGACTGGCGGGTGATTCTGTTCCCGGCCTGGTTGATCGTGGTCCACAGCCTGCTGCTGACCCTGCCCGCCTGGTGGTTGCTCGCACAACTCGACGCCAACGTTGCCGGGCTTTTCGGCGCCTGCATGGTCCTCGCTTACCTGACCTACGAGGTGTTCCATGCGTGCGAGCATTTGCCGTCGAGCCACCCTGTCTCGCGCCTGCCGTGGGTCCGCCAGATGCGCCGTCTGCATGAACTGCATCACCGCCGCGAGCTGATGCAGGAGCGTAATTTCAATATCGTCCTGCCGCTGATGGACTACCTGTTTGGCACGCTGTATTGGGAGCCCGAACCCGATCATGGTGTTTTCAAGCCTGCAAGGACGTCCATGACACGCCTACAGCACCGAATCGACATTGCGCGCCCGCCCTATGAGGTGCTCGCCTACGCCAGCACCGCCACGCACTGGCCACAATGGCACCCTTCGTCGCTGAAGGTCGACGGCCAGCCTGGTCCGTTGCAGGCCGGTGCTCGTTTCGAAGAGGACATCCATGCCGGTGGCCGCGCCGGGCACTTGAGCTGGGAGGTCAACGAATACCTGCCGGGCCTGCGCTGGAGTGCACGGGCCCTGGGCAATCATGGTCTGGAACTGGTGGTGACTTACGAATGCACCGCCGACGGCGCGGGCACGCGATTCATCCGCACGCTGGACTATCGCTTCAGTGGCTTGCTGATGCGTATCGCCAACCGGCTGCTGCTCAAGCGACGCATCGAGCGGGAGTCGGCAGCCTCGATGCTGGCGCTGCGCGAGATGGCGCAACACGCGATACCGATCCCGACCGGAGCACTCGCAGAATGAATCAAATCCGCTTACGCACCGCGTTTACGCTGCTGGTGATCCTCGTCCTGGCCTTTCTGCTGCTGGCACCGACGAAGGTTCAACCGGTCGCTTGGGCGCCTTCGACGGCCCCTTCACTGACGACCGGGGTCTACGCTGAAAACCAGACACTCAAAGCACTCGAAATGGCCGGTGCACCTGACATCAATGGGCCGGAAGCACTGTTGCTGGAGGACGGTTTCCTCATTACCGGCCTGCACGACGGCCGGGTGGTCCGTACCTCCATTGATGGCAAAACCCTCGACGTGCTGATCAACACTGGCGGCAGGCCGCTGGGGCTGGCGCGGCATCCGGATGGCCGGTTGATCATTGCCGACGGGGTCAAAGGGTTGTTGGCCCTGGACGCACACGGTCAGTTGAGTACGTTGAGCCGTGAGGTCGACGGCGTGCCGTTCGGTTTTACCAACGATGTGACGCTCGACCGCGCCGGGCACTACGCCTATTTCAGCGATTCATCCAGCCGCTGGGGTTACGGCCAGGACGGTGAGGCCATCATCGAGCATGGGGGCGACGGACGCCTGCTGCGCTACGACTTCCAGACCGGTAAAACGCAACAATTGCTCGATCGGCTGGAGTTCGCCAACGGTGTGACGCTGGGCCCGGACGAGGCTTTCGTGCTGGTCAATGAGACCGGCGCCTATCGCATCTCCCGCTATTGGCTCAGCGGGCCGAAGGCTGGCAGCCATGATCTGTTCATCGACAACCTGCCAGGGCTGCCGGACAACCTGGCCTTCAACGGTCACAACCGGTTTTGGGTCGCCCTGTATGCACCCCGCAGCGCCTTGCTTGACGGCACTGCCGGGTGGCCGTATCTGCGCAAGATGCTTGTACGCGCCATGATGGTTCTACCCAAACCGGTGGAGAACCGTGCCTTTGTGCTGGGGCTGGATGAGGAAGGAAAGGTTATCGCGAACCTGCAAGACGCCAGCCGCGGTAACTATTCACCGCTTACGACCGCGCGCGAGTATGGCGACTGGTTGTACTTCGGCTCACTGACGGCCAGCCACATGGCACGATTGCCGCTCGGCAAAGTGCTGCAACATCCGAAAAACTGAAGTCAAAAAGCCCGACCTTTCGGCCGGGCTTAAGCGGGTGTTTCAACGTGGATTCTACGGCTTGTCACGCACGCGATCAGGTGTCTTCGCGGTTTCATCGTCCTCGTCCAATGACCATGCACCTTCGCTTTCCGGCCACTCATCCAAACCCGGTTCGCTGTCTGGGTGGACGGTGGTACGGCCGGGGCTCAAGGGTTCAGGGGCAATCGGTATCGGGTCATAACCGCCCTGTTCTTCGCTGGGGAATTTGGGCTTGTGCATGGGGCACCTCACAGGGAGCCTGAAAGCATTCAGGCCCTGTTCATTAGAGGGACCGGGCAAGATTGCCGTTCCCCTTGACGGCTCACCGGCTATCGGCCATTGAGGGTCAGCACTTCCAACTGCTGGACGATCTTGTCTTTGACCAGGGACCGCTTCTGTTTGAGCTTTTTCAGTTGGTCATCGGTCGGTGCATCCGAGGCTGCCGTCTCGGCGGCCACCACCTCGGCGTCCGCCTGCGCATACTGATTGAGCAGTGAATCGAGTCGAGGATCCTGTTTGCGTTTTTCCAGAATGTCTTCTTTCGTGCAGCTCAGGTCCTGGTAAAGGTCATGGGTCACCGGCATGGAACACCTCCGTTTGTTGATCGGTGGCGAACGTTGTTGAAAACATTCACCAATCATCAGAATGGCCTCGCCTGCGCCATTCTGTCGACCGTCAATCAGACCAGCGGTGTCCGTTCGTCGCCTGGGCGCCCGACGAGCATTGCACTCGCCCGGCGCTGACGGCCACTCAGTCGGTGCCGTACTTCGGTGAACGCGGGCCGTACAACAAACCGGCCGGTTGCCCCGCCGACAACAGGCGATTGCTGGTGATACCGGCAATCGGATGGCCGGCGTCGGTCGAGCTGTTGATGATCTGCTTGACCGCCGCGGTGATCAGCATGCCCACCAGATTACCGCCGTTATTGTTACCTTCCTCGCTCGACGCTCTGGCCGAACCGGTCCACAGGGTGGTCCCGGTTTTCAGGTCGACCAGTTTCGCGCTGGCCGTCACCACGGTTTCACTGGTGATCACCATGTAACGGGTGCCGTAGTCGCTGACCGTGATGTACAGCGCCGCATCGGCACCGAAAATATCGTTCAGCTTGTTGGGCGCCACCTCATGGATGTCCGCCGGGGTGCTCAGGCCATTCTGACGAAACGTCTCGTCGACCAGCGCGATGGGCAGCACGTAGTACCCCGCTTCGGCCAGCGGAAAGGTCACTTGCGACAGCAGGCTATAGGAGGCCTTGATGTCCGGTGACTGGTTCAGCGGCGGCAGCACCAGAATGGTCTTGGGACGGCTTTGTTTGTAGGCCGCGTAATCCACAGTCTTGGGCTTGACGCAACCGCCCAGCACGGCCAGTGCCAATAGGCCGGCAAACAGTTTCAATGCGCGCGTGCTCATTTACCGTCTCCGGTTTTGGCATTCTTCAGCAGAAAGTCCATGTAGGTCGACGACTCTGGGAACAAGGTCTTTTCGGTACGTAACTGCTGCACCATCTGGTCGTCCTTGCCCATGCTCAGGTACAGCAACCCGAGGTGCGCGTGGTAGCCCGGCGGCACAGCCTTGCCGGTTGACTGGATCTTTTGCAGGTCGCGTTCCAGCGCTTCGGCCTGGGCTTCCTTGGGTTCTTCACCCTTGAAATACTCGTACACCTGCGGCTCGTAGCCTTCCCACTGGTAAAGGGTTTTCGGGCCGGCGCAGCCGCTGAGCAGCACGCTGGCAAGCAGCGCAGCCGCCAGGCGCGATGACGATACGTAAGTCTTGAACATGTGTGAACGTTTCCCTGTCATTACTGCAGATCAGTTGCCCGGTTTCCAGGCACCGGCGTTGATCCCGTCTACCAGGCGGTTGATCGCCTCGCGCATGGCCAGGTCCAGGACCTTGCCGTTGAGGGTCGAATCGTAGGCAGCGGTGCCGCCAAAGCCGATGACCTCACGGTTGGACAAGGCATATTCGCCAGCGCCCTGGGTCGAATAAACCACTTCGGAAGTGCTGATGTTGACGATGTTCAGGTTGACCTTGGCGTACGCCACCTGGGTCTTGCCGCGCCCCAGAATGCCGAACAGTTGATGGTCGCCGATTTCCTTGCGACCAAACTCGGTGACATCGCCGGTGACCACGTAATCCGCGCCCTTGAGCCGCTGGACCTGGCCCTTGATGGCCGCTTCCTGGGCAATTTCACCCATGTTGTCGCGGTCCAGCACGTTAAAACGGTTGGTCTGTTGCAAGTGGGTAATCAGGATCGTCTTGGCCTGACCGCCGAGGCGATCAACGCCGTCGGAGAAGATGCCGCGCATGTAGCTGGAGCGGTTATCGAACTTGCCGACCGCCATTGGAACGCGCACGCCGGACCAGGCATGGCTGGCACTTTCGACCTTTTCAATCGGCAGCGCCCGAGAGCTTTCCGTCGCACAACCGGCCATGCCACCCAATGCCGCAATTGTTACGCCCGACAGCAAAACCCTTGAGATCAATCTCACTCTGCATTCCCCTGATAAACCGCTGTTTGATGTCCGGCCACGGCACACGCCAAAGCCTCTGATAACAGAGCTTTCATGGACATGAGGGCCGGATAGACGTGACGTGCTGAACGTCAGCAGCCGCAATTATGCCAAAGTGCCATCAGTGCGAACAGGCAAATAAAAATATTGGCGCTGTTTTATTGACTTGATGCGCTCAAGCCATGGCGCAGCAAGGCCAGCACATGAGTACTCGCTATGGATGGGACGGCAATGTACTGAATGGCGTTACGCCGGGTTGCGCTTGAGGATCCGGTCCATCACCCAGTCAGTCTTCAAGGCCTGCTCTGCCACGGCCGGGTGGGAAATGTCGCCGCGAATGTGGGCGTTCATGCCAAGCACGTGGTACCACTGGATGTGTTCGGGGTGGTCGATGTGCACACTGAGGGTTTCGTCAGCCTGCAACTGCACCGGATGCTCATCGAACACCGAGAAGACTATCCGGCCGTGGCTACCAATCAGCTCTACGCGATCCTCGCGCCGGTCCGCGACAAAGTTCCAGCAGCCCATGCCCAGCGCGCCCGAGGCGAAGCGCCAACTGGCGCTCACCGCATCTTCAGCGGCATACAGTCCGGCCTGATGGGCGGTGAAACCAGCCACTTCGACGATGTCGCCCAACAGGTACTGAAACAGGTCCAGGCCATGGCTGGCCAGGTCAGCGAAATAGCCGCCACCGGCAATGCTCGGGTCTGTGCGCCAGTTGGCGCCACCGCTCTGGTCCGCCGCGGTCGGGGCTTTGGTCAGGGTCCAGCTCAGGTGCCGAACCTCACCGATCCGCCCTTCCTGCAACCATTGCCGCACCTGCTGAAAGCGCGGCAGGGAGCGTCGGTAATAGGACACGAAAAGGTGCAGGCCTGCATCGGAAAAGGCCTGCTGCATCTGCAGACTTTGCCCGGCATTGAGCGACATCGGCTTCTCGACGCAGCAATGCTTGCCCGCCGCCGCGACTTGCAGGCTATAGGCATGATGGCTGTCGGGTGGTGTGGCGATATACACCGCGTCCACCTCGGGGTCCGCGATCAAGGACGCGGCGTCGGCGTAAACCCTGGCGATGCCGTGACGCGTCGCGTAATCGCGCGCAGCTTCCAGCCGCCGCCCCATCACCGCCACCAGTGCCGAGCCCGGCGCCTTGTAGAAGGCGGGCCCGCTCTTGCGTTCAGCGACGCTGCCGCAGCCAATCATTGCCCACCGCACTACGTTCATGCCGCGCTCCCTGACCTGTTGTCACTCAAGCGATGTGCAGTGCCCGCACATCCAGACGACCATCCTTCAACGGCGGGCACCAGTAGTAACCGCCGGTGATCGGCCGACTGATGCGATACAAGCCATCGGTGATGCCGTCTTCCAGACCGCTCATGCGCCGCAGTTGGGCTTCGAAGGCATTCAGGGAGAAGCCGAATGCCAGAAACATCAGGCCCGCGCGATCGCCTTCAATCCACGGCATCGAACGGCGGACCACAAATGCCTCAGGGGCGAAGCTTTCCTGGGCGGTGCGTTTGACGTGGGCAGAAATCGGCGCGTCGTCGAGCTCTTCGTTGTCGCTCTTGCGACGACCCATGATGTGGTCCTGCGCCTGGGAGGGCAGTGCATTGAAGCCTTCCAGGTCATGTTGCCATTGCTGGATAGCCGCAAAACTGCCACCCACCAGGCCGTCAGCCCCTTCGCTCACCAGGGCTGCCGCCACGGCGGCTTCATCGTGAGGGTTCTCGGTGCCGTCTTCGTAGCCCGTCAGGTCGTGGCCGTTCATGTGGCGGAACGCCTCGTTCATCTGCACCAGACGCAAGGCCGGTGCCAGTGCGGTTTCAATCGCACGACTGCGGTACAGCAACTCGCCCCGGTCCTCACCGTGCAACCAGCACCAGAGCGCATGCTGGGTCGACGGGTTATCGACCCCCACGCCGGTCATCGCCGGGAACACCCGCAAACCTTCGATCTGCGCGCCCAGTGCCTGAACCAGCGACTCGCCAAAACCGACCACCGCCGATTTCCCGTCCACCAGGGCCATCAACCGGTCAATGGCCAAAGGCAGTGCCTCAACGGATTCGAGGGCAAAAAACAGATGACGCGCCTGAGGCGGAACAGGGGTGGCGAGAATGCCCGGCTGGTAGTAACTCATGAGAACTCCTCTGGAAAGGCGCAAAGTTTACCCGGCACATCACGGTTTGTGTGGTTTGAAAGACGGCTGATTGATACCCGTCAACATCGCCCCACGCATGTCGATGCCAGATACCGTAACCGCCCTGCTCTGCCCTTGTCAGGCATTGCGGGTTAAAAAAAACGCTCGTAAAGGCGTATAACCCATAGAGCGATTTCCTGACTGCACGCAACCTGACAGCCAAGCGGCCATCCATCAGCATTGTATCCACTCAAAACGGGGTAGCCTCATGAGCACAGAAAGCATCCTCTCGCCGCTGTTCCCAACAGCCGCCGATGTTCCGGAAAAGTACCGCTTCGCCCAACCGATCGAACAGCGCGAATACCTGGTCGATGGTGTCCTTGAAACCTGGAAAGGCCCGTTGGCGGTGGTGCGCAGCCCGGTTTACCTGGCCGGCGAGCACGGCGATGAGCAAGTCATCCTCGGCAGCACGCCGCTGCTCGATGCCAATACCGCGCTGAGCGCCCTCGACGCGGCCGTCCGCGCCTATGACCGCGGTCAGGGACACTGGCCGACCCTGCGCGTCGCCGAGCGGATCCAGCATGTCGAAGCGTTCCTGGCGCGCATGCGAGAACAGCGTGAAGCCGTCGTCACCCTGTTGATGTGGGAGATCGGCAAGAACCTCAAGGACTCGGAAAAAGAGTTCGACCGCACCTGCGACTACATCGTCGACACCATCAACGCCCTCAAGGAACTCGACCGCCGCTCCAGCCGTTTCGAACTGGAACAGGACACCCTCGGGCAGATCCGGCGCGTACCGATGGGCGTGGCCCTGTGCATGGGGCCTTACAACTACCCGCTGAATGAAACCTTCACCACGCTGATTCCGGCCCTGATCATGGGCAACACCGTGGTGTTCAAACCGGCCAAGCTCGGCGTGCTGCTGATTCGTCCATTACTCGAAGCGTTCCGCGACAGTTTCCCGGCCGGTGTCATCAACGTGATCTACGGCAGTGGCCGGGAAACCGTGAGTGCGCTGATGGCCAGCGGCAAGATCGACATCTTCGCCTTTATCGGCACCAACAAAGCCGCCAGCGACCTGAAAAAGCTTCACCCCAAACCGCACCGCCTACGTGCAGCGTTGGGGCTGGATGCGAAGAACCCTGGCATTGTTCTGCCAGAGGTCGACCTCGACAACGCGGTCAACGAAGCAGTAACCGGTTCATTGTCGTTCAACGGCCAGCGCTGCACAGCGCTGAAAATTCTCTTCGTGCACGAAGACGTGGTCGACGCGTTCATCGAGAAATTCAACCGCAAACTGGCGACCCTCAAACCCGGCATGCCCTGGGAAAGCGGCGTTTCGCTGACCCCGCTGCCGGAATCGGGCAAGGTCGATTATTTGCACGCGCTGGTAGCCGACGCCGTGAGCAAAGGCGCGAGCATCGTCAATGCCAACGGAGGCGAGTCCCGTCATTCGTTCTTCTACCCGGCGGTGCTGTACCCGGTGACCACCGACATGCGCGTCTACCAGGAAGAACAGTTCGGCCCTGTCGTGCCCATCGTTCCTTACCGTGACCTGGATACGGTGATCGACTACGTACTGGAGTCAGACTTCGGCCAGCAACTGAGTATTTTCGGCACCAGCGCGGCGCAGGTCGGACGGCTGGTCGACACCTTCGCCAACCAGGTCGGGCGCATCAATATCAATGCCCAGTGCCAACGCGGTCCGGACACGTTCCCGTTCAATGGCCGCAAAAATTCGGCTGAGGGCACGCTGTCGGTTCACGATGCCTTGCGGGTCTTTTCGATTCGCACCCTGGTGGCGACCAAATTCCAGGAGAGCAACAAAGAGCTGATCAGCGAAATCATTCGTGGGCGGGAGTCGAGCTTCCTGACCACCGACTACATTTTCTGAAACCGTAGGGGCGCCCCGCTACGCCCCTTGCGCCGAATACTGCGTCCGTTGCCGGACCTGTATCGGCGCTATCGCCCTGCCGTGCGAAATGCTGCGGTGCAGGTTTGCCCAGGGTTCCAATTACCCTCAAGCCTTCACTGCACCAGCGCTTTACGAAACTTGAAGCCCCAGCCTTGCTGCATGCCCGCGGCCGCCAGCAAAATCGCGATTACACCCACCCACTGCAACGGTTCCAGACGATGGCCGAAGGCGAACCAGTCAACGAAGATCGCTGCAATCGGATAGATGAACGACAGCGCGCCGGTGAGTGCCGTCGGCAGTTTCTGAATCGCGCCGTAGAGCAGCACATACATCACGCCGGTATGCACGATACCCAGAGTCAGCAAGCTGCCCCAGGCCTGAGCGCTTTGCGGCAACACCGAAAAATTCGCCCAGGGCGCGAGCAGCAGCACGCCGGTGCACACCTGAATCAATGCAATCAGGTGCGGTGGCGTGCCGGTCAGGCGTTTGATGATGAGCGCGGCAATGGCATACAGCAGCGCAGCGCCCAATGCCAGACCGATCCCCTGCAAGTAGGCATCGCCACCCGCGCCGGCTTCACCATGGGCACTGACAATGGCCAACATCCCGAGAAACGACACCGCCAGCCAGAACAGCTTTCGCACAGTGATTTTTTCCCCCAGACACAACGCCGCCAGACCGACCAGCATGAACGGTTGTACGTTGTAGACTGCGGTGCCGATGGCAATCGAGGCCCGCGAGTAAGAGGCAAACAGCAGCACCCAGTTGCCAACGATGGCCACCCCGCTGAGCACGGCCAGCGCAAACGTGGTGCGCGTCAGAATACCGGGACGCAAAAAACCGAACACGGCGCAAATTACCAGCAAGGTGGCGGCGCCAAACACGCAGCGCCAGAACACCACGTCCAGCACTGGCAGGCCGGACACCAGCACGAACCAGCCAATGGTTCCGGAAATCAGCATGGCTGCGATCATTTCCAGTGAACCGCGGCGAATCGTTTTGTCCATGATCAGGCTCCTCGATGTGAGCCCAAAGTATGCCAATCCGAGGCGAGACTTCTCCAGACCCAAATGCAGGCTAAACTGGCCATTCACCTTTTTTGCCAAGGCAAAATTGACCATCTGCCTAACGAGGTGCGTATGACTGACGACATTGATCAACGACTGATTAGCGCCCTGATGGAAGACTCCCGGTGCTCGCTCAAAGCCCTGGCGCAGATCAGCGGGTTGTCGTCACCCAGCGTGGCCGAACGCCTGCGACGACTTGAAGAGCGCGGTGTGCTCAAAGGCTACACCGTTGACATCGACCCAAAATGCTTCGGCTATCAACTTCAAGCCATCGTGCGCATTCGCCCGTTGCCGGGGCAACTGCAAAACGTGGAGCGGCAGATCCAGGCCATTCCCGAATTCACCGAGTGCGACAAGGTGACCGGCGACGACTGTTTCATCGCACGCCTGCACGTACGCTCGATGGAACAACTGGACACCCTGCTCGACCGCCTGAACACCTGCGCGGAAACCAACACCGCCATCGTCAAGAAAACGCCCGTAAAACGCCGGCTGCCCCCCATGGCCTGAACGCTGGTATGGCGTAGACTGATGCTTTGCGGCAATGGACTGGCGACATGAAAAGATTGGTGATGTTAGTGGGTGCGCTGACGCTGGCCGGCTGTGGGACTGTTGACACGGTGTTCAAGGATGACAGCCTCGCCCGTCAGCAACTCAAGGACCAAAAGAGTTATTGCAACACCGTTCCACGGGTCTACAGCGGTGTGGTGTATGACTTTTGCAGGCTGCATTCACCGCGTCCGGCCAAGGATGAAAACAGTCAGGAGAACGCTTTGGCCCAGGGCATGGTTATCGACATGGTGCTGTCCGGCGCGCTCGACACGTTGTTGTTGCCTTACACGCTGATTCAACAACAGGCCGACGGCAGCCTGGTCCTTGCCGATTAGCCTTCAACCTTGCGATGCATGCGCAAGATAAACCCCGCACGAAACAGGCCATCTGCGTGTGAAGGACTGCTTGTGATCAGCAAAGACCAGGCTAGATGGCTGGCTCCGCACCTGACCCGACAAAGCTCTGCAGCAGAATCTGACGGGCAAGTTCGATATCACTCGACACCCCGGCGGTCCCTTGCTCGCGAACCCAGCCAAGAGCGGACTCCAGATAAGCGCCACGGTACTTCCCTTGCGTTGCGATGAACGCCGCCGCATCGTCTCTGGCGTAGGCCAGCACCTGCTTTCGGTCATTCGAGGCGTCGCTCGACTCGTCACTCAACTTCGTGGGTGCCAGAGTGGCCATTCCTGTGAGAATAAATGGTCCGACCGTGGTGGCGCTCAACACCAATAGTCCGGGGTCCATGTTGGTGGGACCGTCGCCCAGCCCCTGGGCGTTACAGCACCAAAGAAGTCCTAAAGCACCTGCCGTCTTTTTCGCAACATCCCAGCAATCACCCATCATCAACACGCATCGGTTCCCAATTGACATCCTTATCGGCTCGGCCGCATTTCCACGCGCCAAGGCTCTGTTGGCGGGCGATGCTACCAGCTTATTGAAAGACGGCTGCACACTCCGTGACAGACCGACACCAAATTTCAGGCAAAAAAAAGCCCAAGCAGCTGATGGACGCTTGGGGCTTAAAAATGCATAAACCGTGGTGGTGAACGCGGGGCAATAATAACCTACTATTTTGCTTTGTAACAAGATATTTTGAGCCGTTCGTCAGATTAAAAATCACCTAAGCCCTTAAATAACCACACTTTTTTCAAGGGCTGGCGCTTTCATACGGGGAGAGAAATCAAAAAAATCGGTCTGGATCGACGGGCAAGACACTCACGAAAAGTGCGAAAGACAATGGACAATTTCCTGCTGGAAAACACCCCGCGCCCCGCATACCCAGGTCGTACTTTTTGAATGGCATCGCCAGATGTCGCGCTTGCTTCAGCGCGCTCTACCCTCGCCCTCGCCATGCTGCTGCCTGCCCTCGCATTAACCGGCCAGGCCAGCGCCAACAGCTTTGATTGCGCCCGTGCAAGTACGCTCACCGAAAAGGCTATCTGTTCTGACCCCTACACACTGGAACTGGACAGCAAACTGGGGCAGGCCTGGAAAACCGCCAAAGCCAAAGTCGCCGATGTCGGCACGCTCAAGGCCGAGCAACGCCAGTTGCAATACCGCGATTATTGCGCCACTGACTTCAAATGCCTGCGCCAGAGCTACCTGATGCGCACTGCAGGGTTGCAGTACTCCAGCAAGCCATTCAACTGGAACGCCACCTGGCAACGCATCCCGAGCGGGCGTTTCGACAGTGCCGAGTGGAAAATCACCAAGCGCGGACAGAGCCAACTCGGCTTACCGATTGCAGTGTTCAAACTCTACGAATGGGCAAAAGAAAACGCAGCCCTGCTGGATGAGCTGGAGCACAACCGGGCACGTGCCGATTTGGCTGGAGGTGCCACGGTATGATCGCCTCTGGCAGATAGCCTTCATCCCAGAGTCTTCGAAGGATATCGACCTCGTAGACAGCAAAAAGCCCGCCGAAGCGGGCTTTTTGCTCAAGGCCTGCGATTAGTCATCGCGGCTCATGATGCCAAACAGCTGCAACAAGCTGATGAACAGGTTGTAGATCGATACATACAGGCTGATGGTGGCCATGATGTAGTTACGCTCGCCGCCATGAATGATGGCGCTGGTCTGGAACAAAATGCAGACCGAAGAGAACAACACGAAGCCCGCGCTGATCGCCAGTTGCAAACCGCTGATCTGGAAGAAAATACCCGCCAGAGTCGCACCCAGCAGAACAAAGAAGCCAGCAGTGATGAAGCCACCCAGGAAGCTCATGTCCTTACGGGTAATCAGCACATAGGCAGACAGGCCGCCGAACACCAGTGCCGTCATGGCAAAGGCCGAGCTGACAACTTCAGCACCGCCTTGCATGCCCAGGTAACGATTGAGAATCGGACCGAGCAGGAACCCCATGAAACCGGTCAGGGCAAAAGCCGACACCAGGCCCCAGGCCGAGTCACGAAGCTTGTTGGTCAAAAAGAAGAGGCCATAGAAGCCGATCAGCACGACGAAAATGTTCGGGTAACCGACACGCATCTGCTGAGCGACAAACGCCATCACGCCGCTGAATGCGAGGGTGAGTGCGAGTAAGCCGTAAGTGTTGCGCAGGACGCGGCTAACCTCTAGCTGCTCAGCCTGCACGCTGTTATTAACTGCGTAATCCTGTTCGCGCATGGCGACACTCCTGTTGGTTTGTAACGTTCAGTCGCAAAGATCATAACAGACGCTCTGTAACAAGCTACGTAGAGAGTTTGACAGTGTGTTTCATTCAGGTATTATGGCGCCCGCAACGCAACGGAGGTGTGGCCGAGTGGTTTAAGGCAACGGTCTTGAAAACCGTCGACTGTAACAGGTCCATGAGTTCGAATCCCATCGCCTCCGCCATATTTGTACCGACAAAGCCCTGATTATTCAGGGCTTTGTCGTTTCTGGGGTTTGGCCAGCAACCCTGTTTTCTGGAAGCGTTACCAAACTATTGGGCTCTCGCCCCTCTCTCCCGGCGTCCTGCCGACCGCACACCACCCAAGTCCGACAGCTCGTCGCCTAACCCTCGGCCGACCATTTAGCTTCGCATACTGTATATCCAAACAGCGCGATTGAAGGGACAACCCCATGCCCCCGGACATCGAAGACACCTGCGACTGGCTCGGCTCGCCCACAGCGTTGGAAACCTGCACCCACTACACGCACAGACTTGAAAATGAGATTCAGGAGCTACCCCTGCAACTGCGCACGGCCCGAGAAAAAATCTTCGGGCGGGTGAAAATGCACACGGACGCTTCCAGGGAGCGCGCCGAGCAAATAATGCTGCACCAAGGAGAGCCGACACAGACTTTCGAGTGGTTCATGGTTGGTACAGGGATAAGCAACTCGCGGAATCAGGGAGCTATCTAATACCTCCACCAAGCAACGAATTCACTATCCGGCAGTGCAGGCCTTAATAAAAGTCAAGTCAATCATTGAGAACAACAAAAATTCAGAGTGTCTCCACCCCACTTACCATCGGCAGCTAACCGCATCAACACACTTACAACAAATTAAGACAAGGCTTACAAAGCGCAATCTGTAAACAGGTCTAACATCAAAGTAGTACTACCCGCACAATTCACAACACACTCAAGGAAGAGAACATGAATAAGTGCCTGAAAACTGCAATGCTATTGACGGCCCCAATACTACTGGCATCATGCAGTACAAAATCACAGCTCCCCCCTGGTGAGGCCGTGGCCTATACTTGCCCCAACCCGCCTGGGTATAGTATTCCCGCAGGCAATGTAAAGATAATGACAAAACACATTTTCTGCGGAGAGGTTGTAAATAATGCCGCACAAGGTTTTCACGCCAAAAACAATGGCAATTGGCCGATCACGGCACGAGCACGAACAACAAGCCCATTAACCACATCCAACCCTGCGTATCCTTTCATCGATTCCATATACACACTAAGCAGGTTCGACATCAGCAATACGGGGACCAGTAACTTTCAAATAAAAAATGTATCAACCATGTTCCCGAATAGCTGCTCAGGCGATCAAATAATTGCAAGCATAGGGTACGCAAAAAATCATTCAACACCGTGTATGGCTGCCGGTAACTGGACATGTGGAGTGTCCGGGCCAGGAGCAGTAGCGCCAAAAGACATATCCAGTAGACAGCCATACTGTTACACGCGAAACAGCAGTAACAGCAGCAGCACCAACATCACCCCCCTCCAGCCCTTTACCATTCAGATGGGAATCACATCGGGAAACGTCATTAATACCGCCTTTCCACAGTAATTTCTTCTGAAATAGAAATTCGACGGCATCGAGCGATTCATGGTCGAGGTTACTGAAGTGTTCAAGTCGGATATCAAGCGGATGATGAAAAAACGCGGCTTCAGCAATCAGCAGAAGGTGCATCAGAACCTGCTTCGTAACGTGATTGCCACCCAAATGCTTCGCTGTGTCGCGACACCTTTTGAGAGTGTCTAGTCCTGAAATAGGTTTACACCTGTTCCCCCCCGTCGATCCAACATAGCGGGTTGTTCAACGAGACCGACCTTGACTCAGGAGTCGCCTCCCAAATGGGTTCCTGTGGGGTTCGGGTGGATTAGCAGCCGTTGGTTAATATCTGGAAACATCCGTTCAATTGCCAAATCATGAAACATCTGTTCGCATCCCCCGCATTCATCAGTAGATCGGTCTAGGAGACAATCGATGAAAACGATGGTTGTGGGTGCCAGCAAAGGTTTGGGCAGAGCCTTGATCGAAGGCCTTGGAGAGGATGGCGACACCCTGATTGGCGTGTCTCGTACCCGCCCCGAAAGCTTGATGCCCAAGGCCGGGGTTCAAGTGCGATGGATCGAGGCCGACCTCGGTGAGCCCTCAAAAGCTGTGCAGGTCATAGAGCAAGACGTCGTGGAGAACGGACTGGATACGCTGATCTATAACCTGGGTGTCTGGGAGGAGCATGCCTTTAGTCCGGCGTTCGACTTCCTGACTGGTCATGACGAGCAGGTGGAGGCCATTGTCAGCTGCAACATCACCTCGACGATCCTGCTGATCAAGCGGCTGTTACCGACGCTGCTGAAAAGCGCCAACCCTCGGATCATTCTGACCGGGTCGACCTCAGGCCTGCCGCAGAGTGGGCGCCCAGAGGTCGCATTTGGTGCCTCCAAGTTCGCCCTGCGCGGTATCGCCGACGCCCTCCGTGAAGGGTACAGACATCAACGACTGGGAGTGACCTGCCTGAACCTGGGCTATCTCAATACTGAGGATGCCCTGAACACATCGCGAGCGATTGCCGAGCAGCGAGGCGAAGGCCAACTGATCCCGCTGCACGATGTGGTACAGGTCGTACGCATGGCCTTGAGCCTGTCTTCGGCCAGCTATGTCAAGGAGCTCACCTTGCCGGCGATACTTGATGAGCGCTTCTGACCGCTAGGTCGGAACGGAGGGCGAAGCGGGATATTTTCTATGGATTACCAATGCCAGGAGCCCACCCACCAGCGAGCCCGGCATGACCGAGACAACAGAAGCTACATGTACCCAACTTACGCTGGTACCCGCGATGATTGTGGTTGGGACCGCCCAGAGCAACAGTACAAGCCCTCCCACATAGGCTGAGGCTCGTAGGGGCTGACGAGGGCAAAGCCGGCCGCTGACTAATCCGCCAACGCATGTTGATACTAGCCAGCCCATTACGGTGAGCATCTTGACCAATGATAATGCGACCAGTTGGTCATGCTGCTCTCGCCATCCAGGCACTCCCGGCGCAACGAAATCGGGAGGAAGAAAACGCCCGATGACAAATCCAAAAAACACTAGCGTAACGAGTACGGTCAACAAACCAACAAGAACTGATTTAAGCATTCCAGGCAAAGCTCCATGAGTACAACATAATGTCAATCTACCGGCGTGGGTGGCAGAGACAGTCCTTCTTGATCAATTCATTCATCAGCCAGGTTTTCTGGAGCTGGCGGGTAAGCCCTTGTGTAAGCACCGAAGCGAAAAACTGTAACCGAAACCTGAAACAAAAACACGATTGACTGATTGCCGAAACACGTCAGGACTCCATTTCCATCAAAGTTCTATTGCAATACCCGTCTCGTCGAAAAAATAGATATTTTCATGTTTGAACCCCCACCGCCCCTCTTTATGACGAATATGCGGTTCAAATGTAAAACACGGGACTTCACCTAAGCACCTGTGATTACCTGACTCGACATACAACCTGTCGTCAGGACGCTGGGCTATGCTGTGTCCAACATTCCCCAGGAAATCAAGATTTTCGAAACCGGCTGAGCGTATCGCATCATTGGCGAATTCATACAACTGATGAAAAGTACTGTCGGGACGAACAAAAAGCTGCATTTGCTCATGCAGAAGGTGCTCTGCCTCATACCCGACAACGAACTCGGCACTGATCGGCACCCGCCTGCAAATCCCGTCTTCCACGTAAAAGGAGCGGGCGCAGTCTCCCCAAATGCTCTCGGACCTGGGACTCAGGTCCACCGTTATCAGGTTTCTCTCACCAACGGGTTCCTCGCTCGGCTTATAGCCACGTCCGGACACTGATACCAGGCTTCGTGAGCCAAGCAACACAAACGCCGGGCAGTCGTAATACCAGGTGTCCGGGTAACCTTGCTGTTTAAGCTCCAACGCAGCGAACCTTGCGATTGACGCCTCGGTTGATTCAGGTTTGATGTGTTCGACGAGCCGGTGCAGCACACACTTTGCGGCAGTCTGGACGGCCAGGTTCAGTGGGACGGTCATTCGGAAAACTCCAGCCAAGGCAAATCACAAGTGCTGAACTGTATCACCCCCCGGCGGGTACACGAGTCCCAGGCATCAGTGCTGAACATTCGCCCGCCCTATCCTCTGGCGGCAGGAACCCAACGACTTAACGTCTCTGGGAAATGTATTGCTTATAGAAGCTGCGTAACACCTCTTCCTGACCGGTGCTTTCTTCAGCACCACTATTAGCACTTTCTGCGGTTGACTCTCTAATAAAAACCTCTTGTACAGCCTCAGTGCAATACTCCGTGGCAAACATCTCCCACGCTGTCATCATGGTCCCTGTTCGTCCTTGACCATAACCACAGTAAATCAGAGCACTATGCCCTTCTTTAATTGTATTATTTATTTGTCGACACGCCTCATCCAGCTTACTCGCGGTGGGTGCCGAAAAATCTTTAACCCCTAAAAACAAATAACGAATTTTATGCTTACCTAGAAGCCCTTTCCCCTCCTCTATCTCGTGGTGATTCAAACTAACAATCAGCCTGATATTAAACTTGTTCAACACCTCGATCACGGCCGCATCAATCACCTGAGGGGTGTCACCTGTTGCGGGGTCATAATAGGGCTGGGAGCTTCTGTAGACCCTAGGCTGTTTAAGGCTTAGCAACCCACTCGTGCCAGGCACCCAGTTCTGAAAAGGCATTCCGCGCGTGTAACCTTCTAAATTTTCTACTTGGACATCCATTCCATTCCCCTCAAGACAGATTAGCCAATCTGAATTCACCCACTCAACGTTGTCAGATTGTTGTTCAAACAAAGACAACTCATTCCGAACACGGCCTATCCAACGAAGACTCGACGTTCCAGATCATACATAAATAAAACCGCACCTCTGAAGGACTAGAACGTTTCGGCAGGAAGAGTGTGAATACCCATGATTGATTAACGATGGTGGCGATACCGGTTCATCGCCTGGGGCTGCATCATTTCAAATGTGATGCATGAGCCGAGGGGAAACAAAGCCCAGGGGTATTTCAAGTACCGATGTATCAGTGAGCGCCACGCTCACGTAACGATAAAGATTACTGCGGCTGAAATGTCTGAAGGTAGGCCAACAGGTTTTCGATTTTTTCTGGATCGCTGATCCCCCAGAAAATCATCCGGGTGCCAGGCACCACCTCTTTTGGGTCTTCGATATACGCGGCCAGTGTTTCGCGAGTCCAGACGACACCTGAGGATTTCATGGCCGAGGAGTACTGGTAGTCCGTCGTGCTTCCCGCAGGGCGCCCAAAAATGGCATTGAGCTGCGGCCCGAAAGACCCCCGCGCTGAAACGCCTACCTGGTGGCAGCCGCCGCAGACCCGGTTAAACAGTTTCGCTCCCGCTTCAGCATCGCCGGCGGCGTCTGCTGACATGCTGAACAATCCTGCATTGAGCACTAAGGCGAACATCAGTACGGCGGTTTTCTTCATAGTTCGTTCCAAATCGGGTGTTGTTGACAGCAAAGGCGAGCGGCTACAGGCCGTTGAGTCGGTCTTGTTGTTAGCATCGCCAGCCACATTATGAGCCCACCTACGGCGTGGAAGTCATCAGATCGTGAGCGGTTAAGAAAGGCTGTATTAGAGGGCACTTTCAACAACTTCACCCGGGAGCGGATATCTATTAACGCTTCTACGCTTACAGCGTGGGCGTTACCCCGAGAGAGAACCATGAAAATCACCCCCCGACTGGCGTTTTTCAGCACCGCGGCCACCCTGGCTTATCTCGGCCTCGCCGTTTTGGGCAGTGGAGGGTTTGCAGCTTTTTTTGCCCACCCGCCGCTGGTTGTCGTTGCGCTGGCAACCCTGGTGATGTCTGGCCTCGCGCTCTTCACCGAGGCCAATCTGAGCACCGGAGAACGTGAAGACCGCACGAACCGTTGGGTCCTCCCGGTTTTTGGGCTACTGGGTCTGCTGGGCGCCTGGTTGCCAGCCTACACAGACCGGATCGGGCTATGGACGTTTGGTGACGAGGGTATCCGGTGGCTGGGTGCCGCACTCTTCGTCGCCGGAGGTGCGCTACGGATGTGGCCCGTCTTTGTGCTCGGCAACCGATTCAGCGGACTGGTTGCCATTCAACCCGGACACACGCTGGTTACCGACGGTATCTACCGCACCCTGCGCAACCCAAGCTATCTGGGCTTGCTCGTCAACTCCCTCGGATGGGCGCTCGCCTTTCGTTCAGGCTTGGGCGTTGTGCTGACGATGTTGACGCTCCTGCCGCTCATCGCGCGCATACGGTCTGAAGAGGCGTTGCTACGCTCGCAGTTTGGTGACGAGTACGAAGCTTACTGCGCACGCACCTGGCGGCTCATTCCGGGACTCTACTGATGGGAACCGGGTACACAAACTGCCCCCCATGATCGTCACTTGTCCTTGAAGGAAGCGGCATGAACATACTGGTACTGGGCGGAACGGTCTTTTTGGGGCGACATATCGTAGAGGCCGCCCTGCTTGCCACGGCCTCTGATTCGCCCAGACACAACAAAGCCCGGCATTGGCCGGGCTTTGTTGACTCAACGGTGGTCAGGCGAGGCTGCTCGATCCACCAGCCGCCGCATTCAAGGTGCCGGCACCAACCTCAAACCGGCTCGCTCTGCGCCTTTTGCCTCGGCAGGGCCTGCACAGGCAACAAAGTCTTCCTTGCGCAACACCACCAACGCAATCAGCGATACCACTCCTGTGCCGATGTAAAAATACCAGGGCGAGGTAATGTCTCCAGTCAGTTTGATCAGCCAGGTAGAAATCAGCGGTGCGCTGCCGCCGAAGACGGCCACCGGGATGTTGTACGCCACCGCGATGCCGGTGGAGCGGATTCGGGTGGGCAGCAATTCGCTCATCAACGCGTAGGTCGACGAGGCATACAGCCCGAACAGAATCGCCACGGCCATCAACGGGTAGATGAACGAAGCCGGCGTTGCCGTCGGGGCCGACTTGAAGAGCCAGTACATCGCCAGCGTTGCCAGGGTACCGATCACCAGCAAGAACGGCTTACGTCCGTACTTATCCGTGAACGCGCCGCCGAAAGGCATGACGAATGCCGCCGACAGGCTGGCAACAAACACATAGAGCAAGGTCGTACCGCTGTCGAACTTGAGAATGCTCGACATGTAGGTAGAGACAAAGGTCAGCACCAGATAAAAGATCGAGCTGTGCAGGGTAATGATGAAGAACACCAGGGCAATCGCCCGCTTCCACTGCCAGACTTCTCGCAGAGGCGCTTTAGACGTCTCCCCGGCGCGCTGCAACGCCAGGAACTCGGGGCTGTCTTCCAGCCTCAAGCGGATGTACATCGAGATCAGGCCCAGCGGCGCCGCAATCAGAAACGGAATCCGCCAGCCCCAGGCTTGCATCAGGTCAGCGCCCAGCACCCAGGTCATCCCGTTGGCCACCGCACCACCCAGTAACAGGCCGAGCACCGCCGTCACCATCAACCAACAGGTGGCAAAGCCGCGTCGACCGGGCCCCGCGTATTCGGAGATGAAACTGGTGATGGTGCCGATCTCGCCACCGGCCGAGAAACCTTGCACACAGCGGATCAATACCAGAATGATCGGCGCGGCGATGCCAATCGACGCATAGGTCGGCAACAACCCCAGCAGAAAGGTCGAGCCGGCCATCATCACCAGCACGGTGATCAGAGTCTTGCGTCGGCCGATCTTGTCCGCCAGCGGACCGAAGAACAGCCCCCCCAGCGGCCGGATGAAAAAGCTCAGGGCAAAGGCTGCAAAACTGGCGAGCAGGCTGGTGGTCGGGTCGTCGGAGACGAAAAACGCCTTGCCGATGTAGACGGCGAGAAAACCGTAAACGCCGTAGTCGTACCACTCGATCAAGTGACCCGACGTTGCACCGATAAACGCCCGGCGCCGTTGCCGGGCCGGGTCTTTGTGTTGAATGCCCATTTGAAGGACTCCTGTCTGATTTCTATCCATGGAAAACACAACTCAAGGAACGGCAGTGACGTTCGCAACTTCCTTCAACCACTGGCGCAGATCGGTCTTGAGGATCTTGCCGTAACTGTTCTTGGGCAGCTCCGTGCGGAACACATACTTCTTCGGCTTTTTGAATGACGCCATGCGCTCAATGAACCAGGCATTGAGCAAAGAGGCATCAAGCAGCTCGGCATCACGGGGAACGACAAACGCTACCACCGATTCCCCCCACTGCGCATCTGGTTCACCGACCACGCAGACCTCAAAGACGTCCGGGTGTTGCGCCAGTACTTCCTCGACTTCCCGAGGATACACGTTACTGCCGCCGGTAATGATCACATCCTTGGAGCGATCGGTGAGCGTCAGATACCCCGCGTGATCCAGGAACCCTATGTCGCCGGTCAACAACCAGCCATCCACCAGGGCCTGATCTGTCGCCGCATCATTGCGCCAGTAGCCCCGCATGACGGTGGCCCCACGCACGGCGATCTCCCCCGGCTGGCCGGGAGGCAGCGGTACGTGCCCGGGGTCCAGGACCCTGATTTCCACGCACGATTGCGCCCGCCCCACGCAAGCAACCCGCGCGGCCCAGTCAGGGTGGTTCCGGTCTGCTATCCACTCACGGGACAAGGCGCTGATGGTCATCGGGCTCTCGCCCTGACCATAAATCTGCACCAGGCGTGGCCCAAAGGTCTGGACCGCATCCTGCAGATCCGCCAGGTACATGGGCGCGCCGCCGTAGACGATGGTTTTGATCCCCTCGCCGCCATAGCCCTGGCGACGCGCCTGTTCAACCATGCGCTTGACCATGGTCGGCGCGGCAAACAGGCTGATGTTGCCCAGCGCGCTCGCCAACCCGAACAGCTCATCGGCCTTGAAGCCACGGGACTGAGGGACGACATGGCGGGCACCGCAGCGCACATGGATAAAGTTGTAGAGACCGGCGCCGTGGGACATCGGGGCCGCATACACCACCGCGTCATCAGGGCTGACCGGGTCCACGTCGAGGGGATAACACAGCGACATGGCCGTCAGGTTGCCGTGCGACAGCATCACGCCTTTGGATCGTCCGGTGGTGCCGGAGGTGTAGAACAGCCACGCAAGGTCATCGGAGTGCCGAGGACTGGGCGTTGCCAACCTCTGCGAGTCGACTGGAGCGGGCAACACCCGCTCTCCACCATCCAGCTCCCGACACCCGCGCGGCAACGCCTCGGGGGTGAACATCCGGCCGCCATCAGTGAAGATCAAACGGGCCTGCGCATTGTCGACGATCCAGTCGGCCTCGACAGGATGCAGTTTGAAGTTGATCGGCACCGCCACCGCACCCGCCCACCAGATGGCATACAGCAGCTCGAGGTATTGGCAACCGTTCTTCATGAACAGCGCCACCCGATCGCCGGGTGCAATGCCGTACTCGTCAATGAGTTGCACGGCACGGTCGCGGGCCTGGGCGGCAAACGCGCCATAGTCGGCGACTTGCCGCTGCCCCTCAAATAACGCCGGACGCTCTGGCCAACGTTGGCCGGCGTCGTTCAACCAGTTGGCGATGTTCATACTCAGGCCCTGCGGGCCTGAAGCACCGAGGCGTAGTTGGCGACCGCCATGCCACCCATGTTGAACACCAGGCCAAACTCGGGATTGGGCACCGCCAGGCCAATGGGATTGCCCGTCAACTGTCGAAAGGCCAGGGCATGCATCGACACACCTGTTGCGCCCACCGGATGCCCCTTGGCCTTGAGGCCGCCGGACAGGTTCACCGGCAGACGACCGCCCGCCCGCACGATGCCGTCATCCAGCGCCCGATGTCCCTCGCCTTTGGGCGCCAGGCCCATGGCTTCGTAGATCAGCAGTTCAGCGATGGTGAAACAGTCATGGACCTCGGCAAAGCTCAGGTCGGCCAACGTCACGTTGGCCCCGCGCAGTGCGGAATGGATCGCACGCTGCGGGCCTTCAAACGCAAGGAAGTCACGCTGGGCAATCGGCAGAAAATCGTTGACCTGGGTCACCGCGCGAATCAGCACCTCCCGACGGAACTGCCGGGCGCGCCTGGACGAGGCCAGCACAATGGCAGACGCACCATCGCTGATCAGCGAACAATCGGTCAGGCGCAGTGACTCGGCAATGTAGGGATTGCTCTTGGACACGTTGTTGCAATGTTCGAAATCCATGACCTTGCGCATCTGCGCCAAAGGGTTGGCCATGGCATTGGAGTGGTTCTTGGTCGCGATGGCGGCCATGGACGCCAAGGGGCACTGGTGACGATCACGGTATTGTTGCGCGGCCAGGCCGAACAACTGCGGAAAGCTGAGCCCGGCCTCCTCGGCATCGTTCTGGTAACCGGCACCGGCCAGGGCCTTGGTGACATCGGCCGTGGAATTGGAGGTCATTTTTTCCGCGCCCACAACCAGCACCAACTCGGCGGAGCCCGAGAGGATTGCATTGATGCCCGCCTGAATCGCCGCCGAACCCGAAGCACAGGCATTTTCACAGCGGGTTGCGGGTTTGAAGCGCAAACCCGGGTCGGCTTGCAGCATCAGCGACGAGGCAAAGCCGTCCGCCACCATGCCCGAATTGAAATGCCCAAGAAACAGGGCGTCGATTTCCGAGGCGTCGATGGCGGCGTCCGCCAGGGCTTCGCGAGTGACCTGGACGATAAGGTCTTCCAGCGTGGAATCGTCCAGGCGACCAAAACGGGTGTGACCGGCAGCAACAATGGATACGGAATCATGGGGCATGGCAATTTTCTTCTTTGCTTGGAGCAGGCATTCCTTACAATGACCCACCACCCGGATCGCCCGCTAGTTCGTGCAACTACGTACACGAGTAAGTAGCCATCAAAATCGGATCCAAATCGAGGCAGGATGCCCAATGACCGTCTTCACGCAGCAACTCAAAGACCTTGAGCGCCTGGCCTTCCAGGTGTCACCTGCCCCGCAACTCATCACCAGTCACCGCTTGATGCTCGATTGCAACGAGGCATTTCTGCAGCTCTTCGGCTACCCGCGTGAAGAACTGCTGGGGCATCTGACCCTGCTGATTTATCCCTCCCAGGCGGACTACAAGAGCATCGGCAATCGCAGCCAGACCTGGCTGCGCAACAGCAAGAACAGCTCCTACTCCGATGAGCGCTTCATGCAGCACAAAAACGGCGAAGTGTTCTGGGCCAGGTCACATGGCTACTCCCTGACCCCGGACGACCCGTTCAAGCTGATGGTCTGGCACTTCGAGCGCATGGACCGGGTTCACCACGCGACGGTGAACCTCACGCCCCGCGAGCGCGAAATTTCGATGCACATCGTCAACGGTCTGACCTGCAAGGAAGTGGCGAAAAAACTGGTGATTTCCCACAGAACCGTGGAAGTCCATCGCGCCCGCCTGATGAAAAAACTACACGCCAAGAACAGCGCGGAGCTGGTCTCGAAGATCATTTTCGTCAATTGACGAATCAGGCGGCGACGTGACTCAAAGGTTACAGCTGTACTGGTATTCAAACGGGTAGAACAGCGTATCCACCACCGCCGAGAATGGCGCATCGAACAGGACGAAGGGCAGCAAACGCCACTCGGACATCTCAAGCAATGCCCAATCCACGCGCACGCCAAGGTAGGGGCACGGATGGTCATCGAGGCGCATCAGTACGCCAGCGCACCCGCTCAGTGAGAGGACAGCGATCAACAACAGGCACTTTCGCAACACGTAACGTCCTTATTACTATTTGATCTTGATGCTCATAGACGTTATCGCGAACAGTAAGTCACCCAACCTTCCAAATTTCGATGCAGCCAGCCTCCACAGCGGGTGCTATCGTGTCGCCCGCGTGAACAATCAGGATCGATGGAGTCGACATGTTTTACCGGATAGCCGCCGACGGGCTGGTGCTGTTTCATCTGCTGTTCATTATTTTCGTGCTGTGCGGCGGGCTGCTGGCGCTCAAGTGGCGCCCGCTGATCTGGCTGCACCTTCCCGCAGCCGCCTGGGGAGTGGCGGTCGAGGTCTTCCAGTGGATGTGCCCGCTGACCCAATGGGAAAACTACCTGCGCATGGCCGCAGGGCAAGGAGGTTACGGCGACGGTTTCATTGAGCATTATCTGATTCCGCTGATCTACCCGGCCGGGCTGACCCACAGCATTCAAATCGGCCTGGGGGCTCTGGTATTGACCATCAACGTGCTGGTCTACTTGCTGCACTTCAGGCAATGGAAAGCCAGGCGCGCGGCCTGCTAGTCCCAGGCAACAACAACGAAAAAGCCCGGCATCTCTGCCGGGCTTTCTGTTTCACTTCACATCACTTTCACGACAAGGTGGTCGCGGTTTCCTCAAGGGCAGGATGCGCCTGAGCAGCAGCCACCCCGTGGATCAGCGGCGCATAGCGACGACTGAATTCCCAGTTGTAGCGGACACGGTCCTTGCTGATGCCATCGTCCCAGTTGATCGACCAGGTCATCAGGCCTTTGATCGGATGACCCGCCGCATCGAGACGCTTGAAGGCATTCACCACCGCCGCCGGGTTGATCACATAACCGGTTGCCGCCGCGTCGACGTTGGTCGGTAAACCGATGACCAGTTTGTCGGCCGGGATTTTGGTAAACCCTCGGGTGCCGGTCACGAGGCTGTCGGTCAGGTAGTAGAGGAAATCTTCCTTCATCGCATCATTGTTCTGCGCAAGCCAGGCCCCCTTCCCACCGTTGGCCTCAGGTGCCCAGACGCCGTCGCCGCCCTGGTTGTAATACTGAGGGGCAATGAAGTCGTAATACCCTTCCAGTGCCTTGATGTAGGGGACGTACCTGCCACCGGTCGTCAGATACGGAAACTCAGGCGCCATGCTGATGATGAAGTGCTTGCCTTCACCGGCATAGTGATCCTTGACCATTTTCAAGGCCGCAGGCAGCACCGTCTTGTTGTCCGCATAATCAATGGCACTTTGTTCCAGGTCGATGTCCAGCCCGTCGAAACCGTAGGTTTCCACCAGACGAATGATCTCGTTGGCCATCGCCTGTTCGCTGCCTTTGCGCAGCTCGATGTGCGCATCCGCACCCCCGAGCGAAATCAGCACCGCCCGGCCCTGGCTGTTCAACACGCCGACCTGGCGCCGGAACTCTTCATCGGACAGGTTGTAGGGCTTGAAGGTCGGAATTCCGTTGCCCTTCATGAATGCCACAGCAACCACGTTGTAGTCCTTTGGAATGTCGACCAGGTTCAGGTTGGCAAACTGCCCACGCTGATAGCCGTCGCTTGGTCCTGCTGCCCAGTTGTGCCAGAACCCCATCAGGATCTTCTTGCCGGCAATACTCGGCATCAACGAAGCGGCATCGCTACGCTGAGACTTCAGTAAAGAAAAGTTGAAATTTGACATGTTCTAATCCTTGAGAACGTGTTTGGTTGTTTTTAACGAACGTGGCGTTACTTGAAATCCACGTCGAAGGCTTGGTAGAACGCATTACCGGTGTTGGCAACAATCCACAGCAGCACAATCACGTGATGGCCCTTTTTGTTCGCTGGCAGTTTCACTTGGTGCTCGACTTTGGCCTTGAGTTCGCTGCCATGGGAGTAGTAAGGCACCTGAGTGTAAAAATCGTCGGCAAACGGTTTTGGCTCAAGTTGCGCACGGCTGATGCGTTGTTTCGGGTCCCAGCCATCCTTGGTGATGAACCAGCTGTAGCCGCGAGTGGTATGAGGCGCGGTGTACTGCCAGGTGACATTGAAAACCTGACCCGGATCCACGTTCAGCAGCGGCCAGGTAAAAGGACGGTTGAGCTTTTTGCTCATTTCCTCGCTGGTGTAGTTAACGCAGTCACGGGCATCGGCCTTGCCACCGCTGAGGATAAAACCATCGGCCGGAGGGGCAACGCTGGGAGTATCCGTCTGGTAAGGCGCGGGGAATGGGCCGGCAGTCAACGCAGGAAAGCCTTTGCCGCCTTCCATTTCGTTCAGTTGCCAGCCTTCCAGAAGACCCACGTCAATGGCGACAGAGCCGCGACTGGCCGGGGTGGTGACACGACCGTGTCTGAGTTGCGATTCAGTTTGTGGCTTGTTCATTTTTTTCACTCCGTTGATTAAGAAAGCTCCTTCCTGAGGAGCCCCTCCAACCTAACGGAACGATAAAAGTTGTCCACGGCCGCTTTTTTGGCAATCCGGGTGGGAGTTTCGGTTTGAGCCAATAGATACTGTATATACATACAGTATAAGTAGCAAAATCCCACATCACGAGTGGCATAAGGACTACAGCCTGCACCTGAAAAAAGCCATGTTCGATGCATGCCCTTTGCTCAGGAAATAGGATTCTCGTCGACGGTGGTACGCGCTAATCTCGTGCTCGGCTTACCCCCCAACACCGTCACAAGGACGTCGCAAATGAAAGTACGCATCGAGTTATCGCAAAACCCCAGCCCCGAAGAACGCCTGGCCATTCTCAAACCACTGCGCGCCTACAACATCGCCAACGCTGGCGAAGGTCATCGCGAGGATATCGCCCTGCTGGTTCGCGACGAAGAAACTGACGAGGTCCTCGGCGGGCTCTATGGCAGTGTGTTTTACCAATGGTTGTTCATCGACCTTTTGTCCGTACCCGAGCAGGCACGCGGTCAAGGCGTTGGCTCACGGCTGATGCACATGGCCGAGGCGCTGGCGCAGCAAAAAAACTGCGTGGGGATGTACCTCGACACCTTTGAATTCCAGGCGCCGGGATTTTACAAAAAGATGGGGTTCAGCGAGTTTGGGCACATGGACGACTATCCGCCGGGCCATAAGCGTTTCTTTTTCCAGAAACGCCTGACCAACGCCGGTCAACACGCATAAGCATGACGCGACGCGGCGGTCACCGCCTTACAAGCAAGCAGCCAGTGCCGCCAAACGGCGCTTGGCAACCCAGTTGTCCTGGGGGGCGTAGTACTTCAAGGCGCCGTTCTGCACATCGATGAAGGACTCGGCCGAACGGGTGTAGACGGTGAAACCACCGTTTTCGCCCGGCTGCAGGTAACCGCTGGCATCGACACCAAACACCGACTCGTCCTGCCAGGCAAACTGCACACACTGGGCGACGACCAGGTCAGGCTTGTTCGAGGTGAACGTCTGTTTAGGGCTCTGGGAACGAGCGTCCTTCATCGTCGAGCCTGCGCAACCGACCAGCAACACACTGGCCAGCGCCACCATCAAAATACGCATTGTGTTTCCTTACTCGCAAAACGCCGACTGTATCACCGCAAGCCGTCGCCCCGCAGCACCCGCCTTGCTTGCGCCACCCCGGTGGCGCTCTGCTTTACTGCATATATAGCGCGACAGACCGTGCCGATTCGCGCACCCTGTCGCGCCATAATGGGCACCTCGCCCGTGAATCCTTTTTTGGAAAGCCTATGACCCCCAATGCCGAGTTCTACAAACCGTCGACCGACTACGCCGACAAACTGATCAGCCAGATCGGCCAGACCCCGTCGTGGATTGCCAAACGCATCGGCGTGACCGACAAGCGCATTCGTTACATCCTCGACGGTGAACGCACCGTCAAAGGCGAAACCACGCCGATCCAGATGACCTACACCGAACAGTTCGCGCTGGAATGTCTGGCGGCCGAGGCCAGGGCCAACAAGAAAAAGACCTCCTGACCCGCGTCAAGGCAACCGTCGGCACACCGCGCATACTTTCCCTTTGACAAGGACTGGTCCATGGCCCTCATCGAATCGCAACACGAACTGGCGCTGCAACGGTTTCTCAATGCCCGCCCGGCGTTGCGCGAAGCACTCGATAACCTCAACCCTCTGGCCGCACAGGCCAAAGGCGAAACCATGGCCCACTACCGCAACGAACGGCTGCATGAGGCCTTCGAGGCAGAAGCCGAGCGTCTGGGCCTGTTCGCCTGGGAGTTGACGCTGCAATTGACCGTCGCCACCGCCGAGGACTTTGAAACCCAGCGCCTGGAGGTGCACAAGGAAGTGGCGCAAATGGCCGGCATGGACTGGAAGGAATATTGCGAACTGCATGGCCTGGAGCGTTAGCCCATGCTGCCGTCCTCCCCTCATCGCGCCCACACACCTGGCCTGGTGCACGTACAGAAATGGCGTGGCCGGATCGGGTTGTGCCTGGTGGCGAGCCTGTCGGTACTGGCCGGGATGACCGATGCCATCGGCTTCATGGCCACCGGCGATTTCGTCTCCTTCATGAGCGGCAACACCACCCGCCTGGCGGTGGCCATCAGCGATGGCGATCTGGGGTTGACCCTGCGGTTGCTGGTGCTGGTCGCCATGTTCATTGCCGGCAACGCGCTGGGCGTTGTGGTCACTCGCCTGGGTGGGCGCCGTGCCCTGCCCTTGATGCTGAGCATCGCCGCCCTGCTGTGCGGCGCAGCGGCATGGCCATTCGAGGCGAAATTTCCAGCATTGCTGGCTGCAATCATCGCCATGGGGATGCTCAACGCCGCCGTCGAACAGGTCAACGGCTTGCCGGTCGGTCTGACCTATGTCACCGGCGCCCTGTCGCGCTTCGGTCGGGGCCTGGGACGCTGGATGCTCGGCGAACGGCGCAATGGCTGGCGGGTGCAATTGATTCCCTGGACCGGCATGTTTGCCGGCGCCGTCCTGGGCGCCGTGCTCGAACACCGTTTCGGCCTCCAGGCCCTGTACGCCAGCGGCCTGCTGGCCACCGTGCTCGGGATGGTTTCGCTGAAGATTCCACGTCGCTGGCAACTGGGCTACATGCCGCGCTGAATCGCCCTTCGCCGCATCGGCGATAAAGCTTTATCATGGCCACAGATTTGTTGTCAGAGTTCGCCATGAAGTTCGCCATTGCGTTGTTTTCCGCAGCCCATGCGCCCTCCTCGCGCCGTGCCTTGCTGTTTGCCCGGGCAGCGTTGGCCGGCGGGCACGAGATCGTGCGGTTGTTTTTCTATCAGGACGGCGTTTACAACGCGTCGAGCACTGTCGTCACGCCACAGGATGAACAAGACCTGCCGCTGCAATGGCGCACCTTCGTCAGCGAGCATCAGCTCGACGGCGTGGTGTGCATTGCCGCCGCCCTGCGCCGTGGCGTACTCAATGAAGAAGAAGCCAAGCGTTATCAGCGCCAGGCCATCGATGTCAGCGCGCCGTGGGAATTGTCCGGCCTCGGGCAACTGCACGATGCAGTGCAGGACGCCGACCGTTTGATCTGCTTCGGAGGGCCGTGAGGCATGCCTAAATCCTTGCTGATTATCAGCCGGCAAGCTCCCTGGTCCGGCCCTGCTGCCCGTGAAGCGCTGGACATCGTGCTCGCTGGCGGCGCGTTCGATTTGCCGATTGGCCTGCTGTTCCTCGACGACGGCGTGTTCCAGCTCGCGCCGAACCAGAGCGCAACAGCCGTGCAACAGAAAGACCTGAGTGCCAACTTGCAGGCACTGTCGCTGTTTGGCGTCGACGATGTGTTCGCTTGCGGCAACAGTGTGCTTGAACGCGGATTTCCTCCGTCCGGTCCCAACATGGATGACGTGCAGTTACTGACGCCGGAAGAAATCACCGTGATTATTGATCGTTATGACCAAGTGATTACCCTCTGATGTCGACTTTGCATGTGTTGTCTCATTCACCGTTCAGCGATAACCGGCTGACCAGTTGCCTGCGACTGCTGGGCACAAAAGACGCGCTGCTGTTATGCGGCGACGCGGTCTATGCCCTGCAAACCGCAACGGCGCACTTCAGCGCACTTCAGGCGCGCCGTGAAACCCTGACGCTGTTCGTCCTTGCTGAAGATGTCCTGGCCCGCGCCGTACCCGTGCCTGACTGGGTCAAAAGCATCGATTACCCGGCCTTCGTCGAGCTGTCGATTCACTACGACAAGGTCAACAGTTGGCTATGAATGCGCTCACCGTAGGTGCCCGCCACATCGGCCTGGACAAGGACGGCTATCTGCTGGATCTGGATGACTGGGCCCCTGACGTCGCCACGGCCCTGGCCGCCGCCGAAGACCTGGAGCTGAGCCCTGAGCACTGGGAAATCCTCGAACTGCTGCGCGGTTTTTATCAGGAGTTCCAACTGTCCCCGGCCACTCGCCCCCTGATCAAATACACCGCGCTCAAACTGGGCCCGGACAAAGGCAACAGCCTGCACCTGAACCGACTGTTCAAAGGCACTCCTGCCAAACTCGCCGCCAAGCTGGCGGGCCTGCCCAAGCCGACTAATTGTCTATGACCGACTTCGCCCCACTGATGACAGAAACACCGGCCGAACACCCTTTTGCCCAGTTCGTGCGGATTCTCGGCAAAGGCAAACGCGGCGCCCGCAACCTGACCCGTGAAGAGGCCCGCGAGGCCATGGGCATGCTGCTCGACGAAAAAGTCGAGGACACCCAGCTCGGTGCGTTCCTGATGCTGCTACGGCACAAGGAAGAAAGCGCCGAGGAAATGGCCGGCTTCACCGAAGCCCTGCGTGAACGGCTGGCAGCACCGGCGCTGGCGGTGGATCTGGACTGGCCAACCTACGCCGGTAAAAAGCGTCATTTGCCCTGGTACCTGCTGGCGGCCAAATGCCTGGCGCAAAACGGTGTGCGCATCCTGATGCACGGCGGCGGCGCGCACACGGCGGGGCGTCTGTACAGCGAACACCTGCTCGACACCTTGAACATCCCGTTGTGCCGCAACTGGCAGCAAGTGGGGACGGCGCTGGAGCAAGGCAACCTGGCGTTCATTCCGCTGGGCGACTGGGCGCCGCAATTGCAACGGATGATCGACCTGCGCAACACCCTCGGCCTGCGCTCACCGATCCATTCGCTGGCACGGATTCTCAACCCGCTGAGTGCACGCTGTGGCCTGCAAAGTATTTTCCACCCTGGCTACCAAGGCGTGCACCGCGATGCCAGCGGCTTGCTAGGCGATAACGTGATCGTGATCAAGGGTGACGGCGGCGAAATCGAGATCAACCCCGATGCCGACAGCCACTTGTACGGCACCACCGGCGGCCAGAGCTGGGACGAAGAATGGCCGCAGCTGTCGGCGCAGCGCCACGTCAAACCGGCAAGCCTCGATCCCGAGCACATGAAAGCCGTGTGGCGCGGCGATGTGCTCGACAGCTATCCGCAAATGGCCTTGATTTCGACCATGGCCCTGGCCTTGCGTGGCCTCGGTGCGCCCCGTGATGAAGCCTTCGCCAAGGCTCAGCAGTACTGGGACGCACGGGACAAATCGATTTAACCGATCATTCGCGCCCAACCTTTGCGCTTTTTGTTCGAAGCCATCGGCATAGACTCCACTCCAACGTTTAGCCACCGAGGAGTTCGACATGGGTTTGCTGATTGAAGGGCACTGGCGTGATCAGTGGTACGAAAGCAGCCAGGACGGCGCGTTCCAGCGTGAACAGGCGCAGCGCCGTCATTGGCTGACCGCCGATGGCAAACCCGGCCCCAGCGGTGAAGGCGGCTTCCCTGCGCAAGCGGGGCGTTATCACCTCTATGTCTCGCTGGCCTGCCCCTGGGCCCACCGCACGCTGATCCTGCGCAAGCTCAAAGGGCTGGAAAGCCTGATCGATGCCTCGGTGGTCGGCTGGTCGATGCTGGAAAACGGCTGGACCTTCGACAAGGCCTTCGGCTCCACTGGCGACACACTTGATCATTTCGACTTCATGCACCAGCGCTACACCGCCGACACCGCAAACTACACCGGTCGTGTCACCGTTCCCGTGCTGTGGGACAAACAGCAAAGACGCATCGTCAGCAATGAATCGGCGGAAATCATCCGCATGTTCAACAGCGCCTTCGACGGCTTGACCGGTAATGGCCTGGACTTCTACCCGCAGCCCTTGCGCGCTGAAATCGATGAGTTGAATGCGCGGATTTACCCGGCAGTGAACAACGGTGTGTACCGCGCAGGCTTTGCCACGTCGCAGCTGGCTTATGAAGAGGCGTTCGATGAGTTGTTTGGTGAGCTGGACCGGCTGGAGCAACTGCTGGGCGCGAATCGTTACCTGACGGGTGAATACCTGACCGAAGCCGACATTCGGCTGTTCACGACACTGATTCGCTTTGACGCGGTGTACTACGGGCACTTCAAGTGCAACCTGCGGCGGATTGCCGATTACCCGCACCTGTCGAACTGGCTACGGGAGATTTATCAGTGGCCGGGGATTAGCGACACCGTGGATTTTGCCCACATCAAGAACCACTACTACGGCAGCCACAAGACCATCAATCCGACCGGGATTGTGCCCAAAGGGCCGGAACAGGACTTCACCGCGCCCCATGATCGGGAACGATTGAGCGGGAAAGGGGTTTGGCGCAATAACATCGCCTGATCTGAAGCATCGGGGGGTTTGAGGACCCCTTCGCGAGCAAGCCCGCTCCCACAGGGATTTGTGAACGACACAAATCCCTGTGGGAGCGGGCTTGCTCGCGAAGGGGGCGACGCGGTCTTCAGACTTGAGACTGAGCGCCTTCAAACCACGCGAGCTTCTCGCGCAGTTGCACCACTTCGCCCACGATTACCAGCGTTGGCGCATGCACCTCATGCTCCGCCACCAAATGTGGGAGGTTGGCCAGCGTGCCGGTAAACACCCGCTGATTGGCCGTCGTGCCCTGCTGGATCAACGCTGCCGGGGTATCCGCCGAGCGACCATGCTTGATCAACTGCTCGCAGATGGTCGGCAACCCCACCAACCCCATGTAGAACACCAACGTTTGCGCGGGCGCGACCAGATCGCTCCACGGCAAATCCGAAGTGCCGTCCTTCAGGTGACCGGTGACAAAACGCACAGACTGCGCGTAATCACGGTGAGTCAGCGGAATCCCGGCATAGGCCGCGCAACCACTGGCCGCGGTAATCCCCGGCACCACCTGGAACGGGATGCCATGGGCCGCCAGTTCTTCGATCTCTTCGCCGCCACGGCCGAAGATAAACGGATCACCGCCCTTCAACCGCACCACACGCTTGCCCTGCCTGGCCAGGTCCACCAGTTGCTGGTTGATCTGGTCCTGAGGCACGGCGTGATCGGCGCGCCGTTTACCGACGTAAATCCGCTCGGCGTCGCGACGGCACAGCTCAAGAATCGCTGGGGCGACGAGACGGTCATACAACACCACGTCAGCCTGCTGCATCAGGCGCAAGGCACGGAAAGTCAACAAGTCCGGGTCCCCCGGGCCTGCGCCTACCAGATACACCTCACCGGTCGCACTGGCTGATTCGCCATTGATTTTCGCCAGCAACAAGCGCTCGGCTTCAGCGCCCTGCCCGGCCAGTTGACGATCTGCAATCGGACCCTGGAAAACATCTTCCCAGAACGCCCGGCGTTGCTGAACATCTGGAAACAGGCCTTTGACCTGGTTGCGAAAACGCGCCGCCAACCCGGCCAATTGGCCGTAGGTCGAAGGAACCCAGGTTTCCAGTTTCGCCCGGATCAACCGCGCCAACACCGGTGCATCACCACCGCTGGACACCGCAATCACCAATGGCGAACGGTCGACGATGGCCGGGAAGATCACGCTGCACAAGGCAGGCGCGTCGACCACGTTGACCGGCACACAGCGTCGATGGGCATCGGCAGAGACTTGCGCATTCAGCGGTTCGTCGTCGGTGGCGGCAATGATCAGCCCGCAACCGTCGAGGTCCGACTCAAGGTAACCGCGCAACACCAGCTCGCCGCCGCTGTTGTGCACCAGCTCACGCAACTGGGTTTCGACTTCAGGTGCAACGACCCGCAACAGTGCCCCGGCGTCGGCCAGCAGGCGGGACTTGCGCAAGGCAATCTCCCCCCCACCGACGACCAACACACGACTGCCGCGCAGGTTATGAAACAGCGGCAGAAATTCCATTTAGCCGATGACCTCAAGGCCGCCCATGTACGGCTTGAGGACTTCTGGCACGCGAATCGAACCGTCGGCCTGCTGGTAGTTTTCCAGCACCGCCACCAGGGTACGACCGACTGCCAGGCCGGAGCCGTTCAGGGTGTGGACCAGTTCCGGCTTGCCGGTTTCCGGGTTGCGGAAACGCGCTTGCATACGACGGGCCTGGAAGTCGCCGCAGTTGGAGCACGACGAAATTTCGCGGTACTTGTCCTGGCTCGGGATCCACACTTCCAGGTCATACGTCTTGACCGCGCTGAAGCCCATGTCACCGGTGCACAGCGCCAGGGTGCGGTATGGCAATTCCAGCAGTTGCAAGACCTTTTCAGCGTTGGCGGTCAGGCCTTCCAGCGCTTCCATCGAAGTCGACGGCTCGACAATCTGGACCATCTCGACCTTGTCGAACTGGTGCTGGCGAATCATGCCACGGGTATCACGGCCCGATGCGCCGGCCTCGCTGCGGAAGCATGGCGTGTGTGCGACGAACTTGATCGGCAGCAGTTTCGGATCGAGGATCTCGCCCGCAACGATGTTGGTCAGCGACACTTCAGCGGTCGGGATCAGGTACAGATCGGCTTCACCTTCGCGCGTAATCTTGAACAGGTCTTCCTCGAACTTCGGCAACTGGCCAGTGCCTTGCAGGGCTGGCGCCTGGACCAGGTAAGGCGTGTAGGCCTCTTCGTAACCATGCTCGTTGATGTGCAGGTTGATCATGAACTGCGCGAGGGCGCGGTGCAGACGGGCGATTGGTCCGCGCAGCAAGGCGAAACGGGCACCGGACAGCTTGGCGGCGGTTTCGAAGTCAAGCCAGCCGAACTTCTCGCCCAGCGCAACGTGGTCCTTGACCTCGAAATCGAAGGTAGTCGGCGTACCCCAGCGGCGCACTTCGACGTTACCTTCTTCATCGTCACCGACCGGCACCGACTCATGCGGCAGGTTCGGGATATTCAGCAGGATCGAATCCAACTCAGTCTGGATCGCGTCCAGCTCGACCTTGCCGGCACCCAATTCGTTCGCCATACGCTCGACGTCCGCCATCAGCGGCGCGATGTCTTCGCCGCGCTGCTTGGCCTGACCGATGGATTTGGAGCGCGCATTACGTTCAGCCTGCAGTGCTTCGGTGCGGGTCTGGACGGTCTTGCGCTGTTCTTCCAGCGCTTCGATGCGCGCAACATCCAGGCTGAAGCCACGGGATGCCAGGCGGTCCGCTACGTCCTGAAGGTTGCTACGTAACAGTTTGGAATCGAGCATGTCGGTCTCTCGTTTATCAAAGTTTGGTCAGGGACAGGCCAGCCCAGGTTGCGAGCAGCCCGCCGAATACGCTGATGGCCGCATAGCCCAGGGCTTGCGACACTTGCCCGCTTTCCAGCAGGCGCACCGTATCCAGTGAAAAGGATGAAAAGGTCGTCAGACCTCCCACAAAGCCGACAATCAAGCCGGCCCGAATTTCGAACGGCACTTCCGGGCGCAACAAAAACAGCCCGTACAACACACCGATAATCAGGCAGCCAATCAGATTGACCGCCAGGGTCGCCACATAAAAATGCCGGGGCCAGTGGACGTTGATCCAGTTGCCCGCCGCGAAACGCAATAATGTACCAGCGATACCGGCCACGGACACCGCAAGAATGGCTCGAATCACTACTTTCTCCGCTGTTTCGGGCTAAGGCGATCAAGCTGGGCGAGATGATTGAGCTTCTCCCCGATCTTCAACTCCAGGCCACGGGGCACCGGCTGATAGAAATGCTGGGGCTCCAACTCATCCGGGAAGTAGTCTTCGCCCGCCGCGTAAGCGTCCGGCTCATCATGGGCATAACGGTACTCGTCACCGTAACCCAGCTGCTTCATCAACTTGGTCGGGGCATTACGCAAGTGCAGCGGCACTTCCAGCGAGCCGTGCTCGGCGGCGCTGCGCATGGCCGCCTTGAAGCCCATGTACACAGCGTTGCTCTTCGGCGCGCAGGCCAGATAAGTAATCGCCTGCGCCACCGCAAGCTCGCCTTCGGGGCTGCCGAGGCGCTCCTGCACATCCCACGCGGCCAGGCACAAGCTCAGGGCCCGTGGGTCGGCATTGCCGATGTCTTCGCTGGCCATGCGCACCACGCGCCGGGCCAGGTACAGCGGATCGCAACCACCGTCGAGCATGCGCGCGAACCAATACAGCGCGCCGTCCGGGTTGGAGCCGCGCACCGATTTGTGCAAGGCAGAAATCTGGTCGTAAAACGCTTCGCCGCCCTTGTCGAAACGACGTCGCGTATCGCCGAGCAGGCTTTGCAACAAGTCGACACCGATTTCGCTGTTGTCTTCGGCCAGGTCCGACGCGTTCTCCAACAGGTTGAGCAAACGCCGACCGTCACCGTCAGCGGCCGACAGCAGCATCTTGAAACCTTCATCGCTCAGGCTCAGCTGACGCTTGCCCAAGCCGCGCTCTTCGGTCAGCGCGCGTTGCACCAGCTTGTTCAGCGCCACTTCGTCGAGGCTTTTAAGCACATAGACGCGGGCACGGGACAACAGGGCGTTGTTCAATTCAAAAGAGGGGTTTTCGGTGGTCGCGCCAATGAAAATCAGCGTGCCGTCCTCGACGTACGGCAGGAAAGCATCCTGTTGCGACTTGTTGAAGCGATGCACCTCGTCGACAAACAGAATGGTCCGGCGGCCGTATTGACCGGCCTGCTGCTTGGCGATTTCCACCGCCTGGCGGATCTCCTTGACCCCGGCCAGCACCGCCGACACCGTTTCGAAATGCGCGTCCGAGACTTCTGCCAGCAACCGCGCCAGGGTGGTTTTACCCACCCCCGGCGGGCCCCAGAAAATCATCGAGTGCAGAGCACCCTGCTCCAGGGCTTCGCGCAAAGGCTTGCCCCGGGCCAGCAGATGTTCCTGACCGACGTACTCGTCCAGATTGGCCGCACGCAAACGCGCGGCCAGTGGCTGAGCTATCGGAGCACTACGAAACAAGTCCATCACTGCCTATGAAACCTCATTGGGCTTATATGCCACACCAGATCTCTATGGGAGCGGGCTTGCTCGCGAAGAGGCCGTGTCAGTCGACATTTTGATTGAATGACACACCGCCTTCGCGAGCAAGCCCGCTCCCACAGGTTCGGTGTTTTACTCTTGGATCACATCCGCCCCTTTAGGGATGTCGAACTTGAACTTGGAAGCCGGAATAGGCTCATTGGCCTTGACGCCCGTGAACAGGATATTGGTGCGCTGGCCGACGCTATCGATCAACTGCATGTCATTGACCAGGCCGTTGCGAAACGACAGGCGCAGGTTGTCGAACAGGGTGTCTTTGGTTTTCGGCTTCAGGGTGAAGTCGATCACGCCGCCCGCCTCCTTGGCACTGATGTCGAAGCTCTGGCTGATTTTTGATACATCGCCAGACAGCAACAGCGCCGGCGTCTGGGTCAGGCGTTGGTCGAGTTTCTTGATGGTCACCTGCTCAAGGTCCGGGTCCCATAGGGAGACTTTCTTGCCATCGGAGACCATCAACTGTTCTTGTGGCGCATCGGTGTGCCAGTAAAACATTCCGGGGCGCTGCAACGACATTTCACCCGCCGTTTCCTGCAACTGGGTGCCCGTGCCATCAAGGGTCAACTGAGAGAAACGGGCGCTCAGGGTCTGGGAGTTTTCCAGCAGTTGAGTCAGACGTGCGACATCTTTGTCGTCGGCGTGAGCCGAAAGCGTCGTTAGAGCCAGTACCGGCAGCAGCATGCGGATAAGACGCATGGGAGTCCTCTTTAAAATTCCGTTGAAATGAGGTGCCGCGTGCGATCACGCGGCTCCGGTCAGTCGCGCATCGGCCCGGGGGCCAGGACTTCACGCGAACCGTTGGTGTTCATGGACGTCACGACCCCGGCCATTTCCATGGCTTCGATCATGCGGGCGGCGCGGTTGTAACCGATTTTCAACTTACGCTGCACCGCCGAAATGGACGCCCGGCGGCTTTCCAGCACGAACTGCACGGCTTCGTCGTACAAGGCGTCGGTTTCGCTGTCGTCGCTGTCGCCGCCGCTGCCGCTTTCAAAGCCACTGCCCGCTTCTTCGACACCGTTGAGGATGTCGTCGTTGTAATCCGGCGCGCCGCGCAGTTTCCAGGCTTCGACTACACGATGCACTTCATCGTCCGACACAAAGGCGCCGTGGACCCGGATCGGCAGGCTGGTGCCCGGCGGCATGTAGAGCATGTCACCGTGGCCCAGCAATTGCTCGGCACCGCCCTGGTCGATGATGGTCCGCGAATCGATCTTGCTCGACACCTGGAACGCCATGCGCGTCGGGATGTTGGCCTTGATCAGACCGGTGATCACGTCAACCGAGGGCCGCTGGGTCGCGAGGATCAGGTGAATACCAGCAGCACGGGCCTTCTGGGCGATCCGCGCAATGAGCTCTTCAACCTTCTTGCCGACGATCATCATCATGTCGGCGAATTCGTCGACCACCACCACGATGGTCGGCAACTTGGTCAACAACGGCGCTTCGTCATGAATGCTTTCGCGGTTGTACAAAGGATCGGTCAGCGGGGTGCCCGCCTCCTCTGCTTCCCTGACCTTCTGGTTGAAGCCCGACAGGTTACGCACGCCCATCTTCGCCATCAGCTTGTAGCGGCGCTCCATCTCGGCAACGCTCCAGCGCAGGGCGTTGGCCGCATCCTTCATGTCGGTCACGACCGGGCACAGCAAATGCGGGATGCCTTCGTAGATCGACAGCTCAAGCATTTTCGGGTCGATCATGATCAGTTTGGCGTCTTCCGGGCCCGACTTGAACAGAATCGACAGAATCATCGCGTTCACCCCCACCGACTTACCGGAACCGGTTGTACCGGCCACCAGCAGGTGAGGCATCTTCGCAAGGTCGGTGATCACCGGCCTGCCGCCGATATCGTGGCCCAGGGCCAGGGTGACCGGGGACTTGGCGTTGTCGTATTCCGGGGTCGAAAGGACCTCGGAGAAGCGCACGATCTGTCGGTCTTCGTTGGGAATCTCGATGCCCACCGTGGTCTTGCCGGGAATCACTTCCACCACCCGCACGCTGGTTACGGCCAGCGAGCGCGCCAGGTCCTTGGCCAGGTTGGCGATACGGCTGACTTTCACGCCGGCCGCCGGTTGAATCTCGTAACGGGTAATGACCGGGCCCGGGTGAATCGAATCCACCGTGACTTCGACCCCGAACTCCTTGAGTTTGATTTCCAGCAGATGGCCGACGGCCGCCAGCGATTCGGGGGAGTAATTGAGTTGTTTCTTTTCGGCCGGGTCGAGAATCGAGATCGGCGGCAAGGTGCCTTCCACCGCGCTGTCGACGAACAGCGGCGCCTGTTTCTCTTTCTCGACACGCTTGCTCGGCTGTGGTGCCTTGGGCGGTGCCGGGGCGATCACGGGCGGAACCTGTTTCTCGCGCTCGGACATGTGCTTGCTCAAGGCCTGCTCACGCTCGATCAAGCGTTCCTTGACCTTGGCCTGCTCACGCTTGTCCGACACCGTTGGAGCCACGACGTCGTGAACCCGGTCGTCGACTTCACGCAACTGCGCGACCAGCTGTTTACGCTCGGTTCGCGCCGCCCACCAACGATTGGCGGCACCGTGGAACAGTTCGAACAGGTCCAGGGTGATCTTGCCGGTGACGTCCATCACCTTGAACCACGAAAGGTCGGTGAACACCGTCAGGCCGAACAGGAACAACGCGATGAACATCAGGGTGCTGCCCTGGATATTCAGTGCGTTCTTGGCCAGATCACCCAGGCTTTCGCCCAACGCGCCACCGGCGCCTGCCGGAAGCCCGGTAGCTGCATGAAAATGAATATGGGCCAGTGCCGCACCCGAAAGCACCAGGAACACCAGGCCGATCAGCCGCCAGGAAAACAGCCAGCCGCTCCACTGCCACGGCTCGTGGCGCTGACGAAAAATCTGATAGGTTTTGATGGCCAGCAGCAACGGAAAAATGTAGGCGAAGTAACCCAGCACCATGAACAGGATATCGGCACTGTAGGAACCGGCGGGGCCGCCGAAGTTCTGCACGTCGTCAATCTTGCTGTTATGGCTCCAGCCCGGATCGTCCTTGCCATAGGTCAACAAGGCCATCATCAGGAACAGGCACAAGGCGCCAATGGCGATCAACGCACCTTCCTTGAGCCGGTAGTGCAGTTGCTGGCGCCAAAGCGGAACTACTGTTTTAGGTGCTGCGGTGGATTTCTTCAAAACGCGTCTTTTCCTGCGCTTAGTAGCGCGTCCAACTGTTGAATGACTGCAAAAATACTGCTCAATCCGAGCAGGTAAAAAAGTTGACGCACGCAACTGAGACTACTTTTAACACTCTGCCCTTGAATCCTGAAACCGTTGAAACGACCGAAGGCAGCCGAACATTTTGATACAGACCGGCATTGTACGGGTTTGTCCGCACGATGCCACGCTGCAGCCCCTTCGGTGTAGCATAGCTAACAGCAGGTTATAAGCGGTTCAATTTGAGCATGCATTCTCTTTTGTGACAAAGGCTTATGAGGTGTTTTTATGAGCGAAGCGAAGCATTCACGCTTGATCATTCTAGGTTCCGGCCCTGCCGGTTACAGCGCTGCGGTGTATGCCGCCCGCGCCAACCTCAAACCCACCGTCATCACGGGCCTGCAAGCCGGTGGTCAACTGACCACCACCACAGAGGTCGACAACTGGCCCGGCGACGTTGAAGGCCTCACCGGCCCGGTGCTGATGGAACGCATGCAAAAACACGCCGAGCGCTTTGACACGGCGATCGTCTACGACCACATCCACACCGCAGAGTTGCAACAGCGCCCGTTTACCCTCACAGGTGACAGCGGCACCTACACCTGCGATGCCCTGATTATTGCCACGGGCGCCTCCGCGCAATACCTGGGCCTGCCGTCCGAAGACGCATTCGCCGGCAAAGGCGTTTCCGCCTGCGCCACCTGTGACGGCTTCTTCTACCGCAACCAGGTCGTCGCCGTGGTCGGCGGCGGCAACACGGCGGTCGAAGAGGCGCTGTACCTCTCCAACATCGCCAAGGAAGTGCACCTGGTGCACCGCCGCGACAAGCTGCGTTCGGAGAAGATCCTGCAAGACAAACTCTTCGAAAAGGCCAAAACCGGCAATATCCGCCTGCACTGGAACCAAAACCTGGATGAAGTGCTGGGCGATGCCAGCGGTGTCACTGGCGCTCGCCTGCGTGACAGCCTGACCGGCGAGACGAAGGAACTTGCCCTCACCGGCGTCTTCATCGCCATCGGCCACAAACCCAATACCGATCTGTTCCAGGGCCAACTATCAATGCGCAACGGCTACCTGCTGGTCAAGGGCGGCAGCGAAGGCGATGCCACCGCCACCGGGATCGAAGGCGTGTTTGCCGCTGGCGATGTGGCCGACCACGTGTACCGCCAGGCCGTCACATCTGCCGGCGCAGGTTGCATGGCGGCGCTGGACGCCGAGAAGTACCTGGACGACAACTGACCGCTCCCCATGCGGCAGGCCCGGCCTGCCGCTGCCCTCCCCTTCTGCAAGCCTGGATGCCATGCTGACTTGGTTACAACGCAATACCTTGAGCTTTCCGCCCCTGGAAAAAGCCATGCGCGAGCCCAACGGCTTGCTGGCGGCCGGCGGCGACTTGTCTGCCGATCGACTGATCCAGGCCTATCGCCATGGCTGCTTCCCCTGGTTCTCCCAGGGGCAGCCGATCCTTTGGTGGTCGCCCGACCCGCGCACGGTATTATTTCCCGACGAACTGCATGTCTCGCGCAGCCTGGGTAAACTCCTGCGCCAGCAACGCTACAAGGTGACCTTTGATCGGGATTTTCCAGCCGTTATCAAGGCCTGCGCCGCACCGCGCGATTACGCTGACGGCACCTGGATCACCGATGCCATGCAAGACGCCTACCTCGAACTGCACCGGCGCGGCTACGCGCACTCGGTCGAGGTCTGGGACCAGGGCACCTTGGTGGGCGGGCTTTACGGGCTGGCCATGGGGCAGCTGTTTTTCGGCGAATCAATGTTCAGCCGCGCTGACAACGCTTCAAAATTCGGTTTTGCGACACTGGTCAGGCACCTCAAGGACTGGGGGTTCGCCTTGATTGACTGCCAGATGCCAACCAACCACCTCCAAAGTCTTGGCGCCCGCTCGATCGACCGCAGCGACTTCGCCGGTTACCTGCAACGCCACCTGGACCTTCCCAGCCGTGCCACATGGGTTTCCTAGGCGACTTTCGCGCACGTGGCTTACACTTAATTTACAGCTAATCCCGAGGGTTGATTCATGACCGAGTTGGCGCGCTTGAAGTTTTATGCCACTCAGCCCCACTCTTGCAGCTATCTGCCCGACGAACAAGCCACCACGCTGTTCCTCGACCCAAGCCAGCCCATGGATGTGCATGTCTACGCAGACCTGTCTGAAATGGGCTTCCGCCGTAGCGGCGACCATCTCTATCGGCCGCATTGCCAGAATTGCAATGCGTGTGTACCGGCGCGCATTCCTGTGGCGCATTTTGTGCCCAATCGCCAGCAAAAACGCATTTTCAAGCGCAATGCCGATTTGCAGGTCCGCCCCGCGAAGCCCGGATTCAGCGAAGAGTACTTCGACCTGTACCAGCGCTACATCGAACAGCGTCATGCCGACGGCGACATGTACCCGCCAAGCCGTGACCAGTTTTCGACGTTCCTGGTGCGCGACCTGCCATTTTCCAGGTTTTATGAGTTCCGCCTCGAAAACCGCTTGCTGGCGGTAGCTGTGACCGACTTGCTGCCCAACGGCTTGTCGGCGGTCTACACCTTCTACGAGCCCGACGAAGAGCGCCGCAGCCTGGGACGTTATGCCATTCTCTGGCAAATCGCCGAGGCCCAGCGCCTGGGACTGGAAGCGGTGTACCTTGGATACTGGATCAAAAACTGCAAAAAAATGAACTACAAGACCCAATATCGCCCCATCGAGCTGCTGATTAACCAACGATGGGTGGTTCTGAACTAGGGTCAGCCCTAAAGCCCTTGGCTTAAACCCCATTTTTCGGGCACAATGCACGCCGCTTTTGCCTGGCGCAGTTGCACCGGGCCATTCATTGGATACCGAGGGCTTTACTGCATGTCGAAAGAAGACAGCTTCGAAATGGAAGGCACTGTCGTCGACACCCTGCCCAACACCATGTTTCGTGTGGAGTTGGAAAATGGGCACGTCGTAACCGCGCATATTTCCGGCAAGATGCGCAAGAACTACATTCGTATTCTTACCGGTGACAAAGTGCGCGTCGAGCTGACGCCCTATGACTTGAGCAAAGGGCGCATCACTTACCGCGCTCGCTAATCAAGTCAATACAAAACGCCCGGCTCTGCCGGGCGTTTTTGTTTGTCCGGGATTTGACAGGCGCCCTCAATCCACTGTGGGAGCGGGCTTGCTCGCGAAAACGGTGGATCAGCTTGCATCAATGCTGAATGTGGAACTGCATTCGCGAGCAAGCCCGCTCCCACAGTGGATTGGTGTATTTCTTCAAGACAGCAAAAAGGCGCCATCGGCGCCTTTTTGCTTTGTTGCGGTTAACGTCAGGCCATTTCAGCCGTGGTTTCGAACTCAAAGGTCAATTCACCATCCTTGACGTCGATGTGGACCACACCACCATGCTCGGCCAGTTCGCCAAAGAGTATCTCTTCCGCCAGCGGACGCTTGATCTTGTCCTGAATCAAGCGTGCCATTGGCCGCGCGCCCATGGTTGCATCGTAGCCACCGGCCGCCAGCCAACTGCGTGCAGCGTCGGTAACCTCAAGCAGCACACGCTTGTCTTCCAGTTGCGCCTGAAGCTCGGTAAGGAACTTGTCCACCACGCTTTTGATGACCTCATGACTGAGGCGACCAAACTGGATAATGGTGTCCAGACGGTTGCGGAATTCTGGCGTGAAGCTCTTCTTGATCACTTCCATCGCATCGGATGAATGGTCCTGGTGCGTGAAGCCGATGGAGGCCCGAGCTGCGGTTTCGGCACCGGCGTTGGTCGTCATGATGACGATTACGTTACGGAAATCTGCCTTGCGCCCGTTGTTATCGGTCAGCGTACCGTGATCCATGACCTGCAACAGCAGGTTGAAGACTTCCGGATGCGCCTTCTCGATCTCATCGAGCAACAGCACGCAATGAGGCTGCTTGGTGATTGCTTCGGTCAGCAGGCCGCCCTGATCGAACCCCACATAGCCAGGAGGCGCACCGATCAAACGCGATACGGTGTGACGCTCCATGTACTCGGACATGTCGAAGCGAACCAGCTCGATCCCCAGGGCTTTCGCCAGTTGCCGCGCCGCTTCGGTTTTACCGACACCAGTAGGACCTGCGAACAGGAACGAACCGACAGGTTTGTCAGGCGATTTCAGACCGGCACGGGACAGCTTGATCGCAGTCGACAGGGAATCGATCGCTGCCTCCTGACCAAACACCGTCAACTTCAGGTCACGCTCAAGGTTACGCAGCAACTCCTTGTCGGAGCTGGTGACGTGTTTTGGCGGAATCCGCGCAATCTTCGCAACGATGTCCTCGACCTGAGGCACCTCGATGCGCTTCACACGCTTCTCGATCGGCTGCAAACGCTGATAGGCGCCCGCCTCGTCGATGACGTCGATGGCTTTGTCCGGCATATGCCGGTCATTGATGTAGCGCGAGGCAAGCTCGGCAGCGGCGCGCAGGGCTTCATCACTGTATTCGATGTTGTGATGCAGCTCGAAACGCCCCTTGAGGCCGCGCAAGATGCCAATGGTGTCTTCCACCGAAGGTTCCGACACATCGACCTTCTGGAAGCGACGCGCCAAGGCACGATCCTTCTCGAAGATCCCGCGAAACTCCTGGAACGTGGTCGAACCGATACAACGGATATCACCCGAGGACAGCAACGGCTTGAGCAGGTTCGAGGCATCCATCACGCCACCGGACGCAGCACCGGCACCAATGATGGTGTGGATTTCGTCGATGAACAGAATGGCTTGAGGCCGTTTTTTCAGCTCATTGAGCAACGCCTTGAAGCGCTTCTCGAAATCGCCGCGATACTTGGTCCCGGCCAGCAATGCGCCCAGGTCGAGCGAATACACCACGCTGTTGGCCAACAGATCAGGCACCTGGTTGTCGACAATGCGTTTGGCCAGACCTTCGGCGATTGCGGTTTTACCCACGCCCGCCTCGCCGACCAGCAACGGATTGTTTTTACGCCGCCGCGCCAGAATCTGCGCCACACGCTCAACTTCCATTTCGCGCCCAACCAACGGGTCGATACGGCCCTGGCGCGCCAGTTCGTTGAGATTGCTGGCATAAGCATCCAGAGGATTGCCTGAAGAAGAAGACTCACCGCCCTCGTCGTCCTGCATATCTTGCTCACCTTCAGAGTGTTCGCCATGCCCTGGCACTTTGGAGATGCCATGGGCGATGTAGTTGACGACATCGATGCGTGCAACGCTCTGCTGTTTAAGCAGGAACACCGCCTGACTCTCTTGCTCACTGAAGATGGCGACCAGCACGTTAGCGCCTGTCACTTCCCGTTTACCGGAGCTCTGCACATGGAAGACAGCACGCTGCAGTACACGCTGGAAGCCCAGGGTTGGCTGGGTTTCGCGATCCTCGTCATGGACGGGAATCAAAGGCGTGGTGGAATCGATGAACTCCTGCAGATCATGCTTGAGTTTGTCGAGGTTTGCGCCGCAGGCACGCAAAACGGTGGCGGCAGCCTCATTATCCAAAAGAGCCAACAGGAGGTGTTCGACGGTCATGAACTCATGACGCTTCGATCGGGCCTCCTTGAAGGCGAGATTGAGGGTGACTTCGAGCTCGCGGTTTAACATAGCTTCACCTCATACCCAAGTGGTCGGCGTTAACCGTCCTTCTCGATTTCACAGAGTAGCGGATGCTGGCTTTCCCTGGCGTACTGGTTGACCTGCATGGCCTTGGTCTCGGCGATGTCGCGGGTAAACACTCCACATACTGCCCGTCCTTCTGTGTGAACGGCCAGCATTACCTTGGTCGCCAGCTCGCGATTCAGGTTAAAAAACACCTCGAGCACTTCGACGACGAAATCCATCGGTGTGTAGTCATCATTGAACAAAACCACCTTGTACATCGGCGGCGCCTGCAAGGCAGGCTTGGCCTCCTGTACAGCAACGCCCGCGGAATCGTCGTCGTGTAAATCCGGGCGATCCTGATTGAATGTTAGTCGAATCTGGCTGATTGCATGCATGGAAAGAAAGGTTCGTTAGTTGAGCGAATACAGTGGTGGGGGCGGCCCCAGAGCTTTTCAACTCCGACTGCTTGGTCACCTTGACTATCGGCAAAACGGTGTTACAACCAATAGAGCCCACAGTGGGTAAAAAAGGTCCGCGGAGTCAACCTTATTTAACAAGGCTGACTGCGGATGTACTGGATGATACTCCAGTGATGGAGTCTGTTGCAGAGGGAGTTGGGTATGTCAGGCGTCAAGATCAATGGCAAGGTCAAGTGGTTTAACAATGCCAAGGGTTATGGTTTCATCAATGAGGACGGCAAAACAGAAGATTTGTTCGCCCATTACTCGGCCATTCAGATGGACGGCTACAAAACCCTGAAAGCCGGCCAGCCCGTGACCTTCGAGATCATCCAGGGGCCCAAGGGACTGCACGCCGTGAATATCGGCGCCGCCAGGGAAACCCAGCCAGCTGCCATTACCACCACGCAACACACCGTTACGGCTTAACGTAGAACCAAACATCCAGTCATAAAAAACCGGCCGACTCAAGGGATTGAGTCGGCCGGCTTCGTTTAGAGCCGATCAGTTCACATGTGAGAGATCAGGGCATCGCCGAACGCGGAAGAAGACAGCAGCTTGGCGCCATCCATCAGACGCTCGAAGTCATAGGTCACGGTCTTGGCCGAGATAGCGCCGTTGGTGCCCTTGATGATCAGGTCGGCCGCTTCGGTCCAGCCCATGTGGCGCAGCATCATTTCAGCAGAAAGGATCAGCGAACCCGGGTTCACCTGGTCTTTGCCAGCGTATTTTGGCGCAGTACCGTGGGTCGCCTCGAACATGGCCACGGTGTCGGACAGGTTGGCACCTGGCGCAATACCAATGCCACCCACTTCAGCCGCCAGGGCGTCGGACAGGTAGTCGCCGTTCAGGTTCAGGGTCGCGATCACATCGTATTCAGCCGGGCGCAGCAGGATCTGCTGGAGCATGGCGTCAGCGATGGCATCCTTGACGATGACGTTCTTGCCGGTTTTCGGGTTCTTGAACTGCATCCACGGACCACCGTCGAGCAAGGTTGCGCCGAACTCTTGCGCCGCCACTTCGTAGGCCCACTCCTTGAAGGCCCCTTCGGTGAACTTCATGATGTTGCCTTTGTGGACGATGGTCAGCGAATCGCGATCATTGTCGACCACATATTGAAGGGCCTTGCGCGCCAGACGCTTGGTGCCTTCCAGGGAAACCGGCTTGACGCCGATGCCGCAGTTTTCGTCGAAACGGATCTTGGTAACGCCCATTTCTTCTTTGAGGAACTTGATGACCTTGGTCGCTTCCGGCGAACCGGCCTTCCACTCGATACCGGCGTAGATGTCTTCCGAGTTCTCACGGAAGATCGTCATGTCGACGTCGCCAGGCTTCTTGACAGGGCTAGGCACGCCTTCGAACCAACGCACCGGGCGCAGGCACACATAAAGGTCGAGTTGCTGGCGCAGGGCAACGTTCAGCGAACGGATGCCGCCACCGACCGGCGTGGTCAATGGGCCCTTGATGGAAACCACGTAATCCTTGACTGCATCCAGGGTCTCCTGAGGCAGCCAGGTGTCCTGATCGTAAACCTGAGTAGCTTTTTCCCCGGCGTAGACTTCCATCCAGGAAATTTTGCGCTCGCCGCCGTAAGCTTTCTTAACAGCAGCATCGACAACCTTGATCATGACCGGGCTGATATCAACGCCAATACCATCACCTTCGATAAAAGGGATGATCGGGTTGTTAGGAACATTGAGAGAATGGTCTGCATTGACGGTGATTTTGTCGCCGACTGCTGGAACCTGAATCTTCTTGTATCCCATGCTGAACTCCGTTTTGTGGATTGAACATCTGGCTGCGTCCGAGCGTACCCCAGTTGAATCTGGACGGGAACCTCATGTTCCACCGATCTGCCGCGAGGCTGCACAGTTCGCGGCCTACAAGCCTGAAAGCAAAGGGAAAAGCGCCAAACTTGAGCACATCCGGCGACTCTACGCCCCGCGCCTGCCTGCGACCTTTAGACCAATGGACGAGAGCGGTTTCCCATGAACCATCGGCGTTTTGCCAGCGACCTATGTATAATGCCGCCGCTGACCACAGAGTCACGACGGCCGACCGCTCTAGCACAAGACCTTGGGCCTGAAAAAGCCGGGCTGTTACCGCAGTCCACCCGCTTGACGCTCGACTGATGCACCCAACATCACCGCGAAGACAACTCGACAATTCGGCTCATGGATGACTTTGAACGAACGCGCTTACCCGGCGCACCTCGAGTTTCTGCGCACGCTTTAGCAAAGAAGAGAGTTAATCCGAATATGCCCACCCGCTCGAAGATCATCTATACCTTCACCGACGAAGCTCCCGCCCTCGCCACCTATTCGCTGCTGCCTATCGTTGAAGCGTTCACCGCTTGCGCCGATATCGCCGTGGAAACCCGCGACATCTCGCTGGCCGGGCGCATTCTGGCCAGCTTCCCCGAGCAATTGGGTGACAAAGCCGTAGCCGACCACCTCGCCGAACTGGGCGACCTGGCCGTTACGCCTGAAGCCAACATCATCAAGCTGCCGAACATCAGCGCTTCGGTTCCCCAGTTGCAGGCCGCGATCAAAGAGTTGCAAGCCCAGGGCTTCGCACTGCCGGACTACCCGGAAACCGTCACCAGCGACGCTGACAAAGACGCCAAGTCCCGTTACGACAAGATCAAGGGCAGCGCGGTCAACCCGGTACTGCGTGAAGGCAACTCCGATCGTCGCGCGCCGCTGTCGGTCAAAAACTACGCTCGCAAGCACCCGCACAAAATGGGCGCCTGGGCTGCGGACTCCAAGTCCCACGTCGCGCACATGAGCACCGGCGATTTCTACGGCAGCGAAAAAGCTGCCCTGATCGACGCCGCTGACGCCGTCAAAATCGAACTGATCGCCCGGGATGGCACCACCACCGTCCTGAAAGAAAAAACCACCGTGCAAGCCGGTGAGATCCTCGATTGCGCCGTGCTGAGCAAAAACGCCCTGCGCAGCTTCATCGCCGCCGAAATCGAAGACGCCAAGCAAAAAGGCGTGCTGCTGTCGGTTCACCTGAAAGCCACCATGATGAAGGTCTCCGACCCGATCATGTTCGGCCAGATCGTTGCCGAGTTCTATAAAGACGCCCTGACCAAGCACGCTGACGTGCTGGCGCAGATCGGCTTCAACCTGAACAACGGCATCGGCGACCTGTACGCCCGCATCAAGGCTTTGCCTGCCGAGCAGCAAGCCGAAATCGAAGCGGACATCCAGGCGGTCTACGCCGCTCGTCCGTCGCTGGCGATGGTCAACTCTGACAAAGGCATCACCAACCTGCACGTGCCGAGCGACGTGATCGTCGACGCCTCGATGCCGGCCATGATCCGTGACTCCGGCAAAATGTGGGGCACCGACGGCCAGTTGCACGACACCAAGGCTGTGATCCCGGATCGCTGCTACGCCACCATCTACCAGGCGGTGATCGAAGACTGCAAAAAACACGGCGCCTTCGACCCAACCACCATGGGCAGCGTGCCAAACGTTGGCCTGATGGCGAAGAAAGCCGAAGAGTACGGCTCCCACGACAAGACCTTCCAGATCAAGGCCGATGGCGTTGTTCGCGTGACCGACGGCGCAGGCCGCCTGCTGCTGGAACAGTCCGTTGAAGCGGGCGACATCTTCCGCATGTGCCAGACCAAAGACGCGCCGATCCAGGACTGGGTCAAACTGGCCGTCAACCGTGCCCGTGCAAGCGCAACCCCGGCTATTTTCTGGCTGGACCCGATGCGCGCCCACGATGGCGTGGTGATCGAGAAAGTTCAGGCCTACCTGAAGGATCACGACACCGCAGGCCTGGAAATCCGCATCATGTCGCCAGTCGACGCGATGAAGTTCACCCTGAACCGCACTCGCGAAGGCCTCGACACCATCTCGGTGACCGGCAACGTATTGCGCGACTACCTGACTGACCTGTTCCCGATCATGGAACTGGGCACCAGCGCCAAGATGCTGTCGATCGTGCCGCTGATGAACGGCGGCGGCCTGTTCGAAACCGGCGCTGGCGGTTCGGCACCCAAGCATGTTCAACAACTGCTGGAAGAAAACTTCCTGCGCTGGGATTCCCTGGGCGAGTTCCTGGCCCTGGCCGCATCCCTCGAGCACCTGGGCGTGACCTACAACAACCCTAAGGCGCTGGTACTGGCCAAGACCCTGGACCAGGCCACCGGCCAGTTCCTGGACAACAACAAGTCGCCATCGCGCAAAGTCGGCAACATCGACAACCGCGGCAGCCACTTCTACCTGGCGCTGTACTGGGCTCAGGCCCTGGCCACCCAGACTGAAGATGCAACGCTGCAAGCGCAGTTCAGCCAGTTGGCCAAAACCCTGACCGAGAACGAGGCAAGCATCGTTGCCGAGCTCAACGCCGTTCAGGGCAAGCCAGTCGAAATCGGCGGTTATTACCACGCCGACGCCGCGCTGATCAGCAAGGCCATGCGCCCAAGCAACACCTTCAACGCGGCTATTGCTGCGCTGGTTTAAGGTTGTAAGGGAACACCAGAAACCCCGGCCCCCGTGCCGGGGTTTCTGTTTTTGCCGTTTATAAATATCCCGCGCTGAAACCGAATCAAATGCGGGAGCGGGCTTGCTCGCGAAAGCGGTGGGTCAGCCGATATAAATGCTGAATGATGAATCGCCTTCGCGAGCAAGCCCGCTCCCACATTGGATCGAGTTTCCACATTAGAATTTGTCCAACCCTGAAATAGAGGAAGCCCCATGGATTGGCTACCCCACATCACTGTCGCCGCCATCGTCGAGGACAATGGTCGTTTCCTGATGGTTGAAGAACTCAAGGGCGGACGAACGGTACTCAACCAGCCCGCCGGCCATCTGGACCCGAATGAAACCCTGATCGAGGCCGCCGTCCGCGAAACCCTCGAGGAAACCGGCTGGGACGTCGAGCCGACCGGCATCACCGGCATTTACCTTTACACCGCCCCGAGCAACGGCGTGACTTACCAGCGCGTCTGCTTTGCCGCCAAAGCCTTGAAACACCACCCCGACTATCAACTTGACGACGGCATCGTCGGCACCAAATGGCTGACCCGTGGCGAACTCATGGAACAGCGCGCAAACTGGCGCAGTGAGCTGATCATCCGCTGCATCGATGATTATCTGGCGGGCTTTCACTTCAGTCTCGAGCTGATCCGCCCTTCTCTTTAGCCTTGCAGGCTCGGGCCTGTTAGAATCGCGTCCTTTTTCAAGACACTCATTGAATCCCTATGCGTGATCCAGCCCCTTCTGACACACAAAAGAAGCGCGTCATTGTCGGCATGTCCGGCGGCGTGGACTCTTCCGTTTCCGCCTTACTGCTGATCGAGCAGGGTTATGAGGTGGAAGGCCTGTTCATGAAGAACTGGGAAGAAGACGATGGAACGGACTACTGCACTGCCATGGATGACCTGGCCGACGCCCAGGCCGTGTGCGACAAGATTGGCATCAAGCTGCACACCGCCAACTTCGCCGCCGAATACTGGGACAACGTGTTCGAGCACTTCCTGGCCGAATACAAGGCCGGCCGCACGCCGAACCCGGACATCCTGTGCAACCGTGAAATCAAGTTCAAGGCCTTCCTCGACTACGCCATGATGCTCGGTGCCGACCTGATCGCCACCGGCCATTACGTGCGCCGCCGCGACATTGATGGTCGCACTGAACTGCTCAAAGGCCTGGACCCGAACAAGGACCAGAGCTACTTCCTGCACGCCGTTGGCGGCGAACAAATTGCCAAGACCCTGTTCCCGGTCGGCGAACTGGAAAAACCCGAAGTCCGCGCGATTGCCGAGAAACACGACCTGGCGACCGCCAAGAAGAAAGACTCCACCGGCATCTGCTTTATCGGTGAGCGCCGCTTCAGCGACTTCCTCAAGCAATACCTGCCGGCACAGCCGGGCGAAATCAAAACCACCGAAGGTGAAATCATCGGCAAGCACCACGGCCTGATGTACCACACCATCGGTCAGCGCCAGGGCCTGGGCATTGGCGGCCTGAAAGACGCCGGCGACGAGCCGTGGTACGTGCTGATCAAGGACCTGGAACACAACGAACTGATCGTTGGCCAGGGCAACGACCACCCGTGGCTATTCTCCCGCGCCCTGCTCGCTTCGGACATCTACTGGGTCAACCCGATTGATCTGAGCGTACCGCGCAAGCTGACCGCCAAAGTGCGCTATCGCCAAAGCGACCAGCCCTGCACCCTGGAAAAAACTGCCAGCGGCTACCGCGCCACGTTCGACGACCCGCAACGCGCGGTCACTCCAGGCCAATCGGTGGTGTTCTACGACGGTGAAATCTGCCTCGGTGGCGGCGTCATCGAAGTCGCCGAACCCTGGGGCAGCAAGGACTTGCGCGCATGAGCCCGACTCAGGAGCAACTGACAGCGCTCGGCGGCGTATTTCTCGCCGCCGTTCTGGTCGACAAGATCGCCAAGACCGGCCAGGTCACCGAGGCTGGCTTGAGCTGCATGCTCGGCAGCCTGCTGATCCGCGACCCCAAGGACACGCTGGAAGTCTACGGCGGCGACGACATCAACCTGCGCGAGGGCTATCGCGCATTGATCGGCGCCCTTGAGCGCGACCCGAACACCTTGCAGCGCGAGCCTTTGCGCTACGCCCTGTCGATGCTCGGCCTTGAGCGTCAACTGGCCAAGCGCGGCGACATGCTGGAGGTGATCGGCAAACGCTTGCCGCAGATCCAGTCCCAGGTTGAACACTTCGGCCCGGCCCACGAAAACGTGATCGCCGCCTGTGGTGCGCTGTACCAGGACACCTTGAGCACCCTGCGCCAACGTATCCAGGTGCACGGCGATATGCGCAACCTGCAGCAACCCAGTAATGCCTCGAAAATTCGCGCCCTGTTGCTCGCCGGGATTCGCTCGGCACGCCTATGGCGGCAACTGGGCGGTCATCGCTGGCAATTGGTGATCAGCCGCCGCAAGTTGCTGAAAGAACTTTACCCGTTGATGCGTAACGAATAAGTCGCCTCAACAACCCTTTACACCGTGTTACGCGTAATACGCCGGTCAGTTGGCAACGGACCGGCGGATTTTTTCATGTATGATACGCGCCCCATTTCGTTGCCCGACTGTCCGAGAACACCCCATGCAGCTTTCTTCGCTCACTGCGGTTTCCCCTGTTGACGGCCGCTACGCCGGCAAAACCCAGGCCCTGCGCCCAATTTTCAGCGAATACGGCCTGATCCGTGCTCGCGTCCTGGTTGAAGTGCGCTGGCTCCAGCGCCTGGCCGCTCACTCCGCCATCAGCGAAGTTCCAGCATTTTCTGCTGAGGCCAACGCCGTATTGAACACCCTGGCGGAAAACTTCTCTCTGGAGCACGCCGAGCGCGTCAAAGAGATCGAGCGCACCACCAACCACGACGTCAAAGCCATTGAGTACCTGCTCAAAGAACAAGCAGCCAAGCTGCCTGAGCTGGCCAACGTCAGTGAGTTCATCCACTTTGCCTGCACCAGCGAGGACATCAACAACCTGTCCCACGCCCTGATGCTGCGCGAAGGCCGTGATGACGTGATGCTGCCGCTGATGCGCCAGACTGCCAACGCTATCCGCGAACTGGCAATCCGTTTCGCTGACGTACCGATGCTCTCGCGCACCCACGGTCAACCGGCGTCGCCGACCACCCTGGGCAAAGAGCTGGCAAACGTGGTTTACCGTCTGGAGCGTCAAATCGCTCAGGTCGCTGCCGTTCCGCTGCTGGGCAAGATCAACGGCGCTGTCGGCAACTACAACGCACACCTCTCGGCCTACCCTGAAATCGACTGGGAAGAAAACGCCCGCGCTTTCATCGAAGACGAGCTGGGCCTGGGCTTCAACCCGTACACCACGCAGATCGAACCGCACGACTACATTGCCGAGCTGTTCGACGCGATCGCACGCTTCAACACCATCCTGATCGACTTCGATCGCGATATCTGGGGCTACATCTCCCTGGGCTACTTCAAGCAACGTACCATTGCCGGCGAAATCGGTTCCTCGACCATGCCGCACAAGGTCAACCCGATCGACTTCGAAAACTCCGAAGGCAACCTGGGTATCGCCAACGCACTGTTCCAGCACCTGGCGAGCAAACTGCCGATCTCCCGCTGGCAGCGCGACCTGACCGACTCCACCGTTCTGCGCAACCTCGGTGTCGGCTTCGCCCACAGCGTGATCGCGTACGAAGCGAGCCTCAAAGGCATCAGCAAACTGGAGCTCAATGCCCAGAAAATCGCTGCTGACCTGGACGCTTGCTGGGAAGTGCTGGCCGAGCCGATCCAGACCGTGATGCGTCGCTACAACATCGAAAACCCGTACGAAAAACTGAAAGAGCTGACTCGCGGCAAGGGCATCAGCCCTGAAGCGCTGCAGACTTTCATCGATGCATTGGACATGCCTGCCGAGGCCAAGGCCGAGCTGAAAAAGCTCACCCCGGCCAATTACATCGGCAACGCCGTGGCACAAGCCAAGCGCATCTGATCGTCGCTTGACCTTTGAGACGCCCGGCAGCGCCGGGCGTTTTTATTCCCGTCTGAAAAGTGCTTTTTTTCAATAGGTTACACATGAATCCTGATATTCCTCTTCAACTTCTGGGCGGCATCACGGCACGGGAATTCCTGCGCGACTACTGGCAGAAAAAACCGCTACTGATCCGCCAGGCGATTCCTGACTTCGAAAGCCCGATCGACGCCGACGAACTGGCCGGCCTGGCGCTGGAAGAAGAAGTCGAATCGCGCTTGGTCATCGAGCACGGCGAGCGCCCTTGGGAATTGCGTCGCGGCCCGTTCGCCGAAGACGAATTCAGCAAGCTGCCGGAGCGCGAGTGGACCTTGCTGGTCCAGGCTGTCGATCAGTTCGTACCGGAAGTCAGCGAGTTGCTGGAACACTTCCGCTTCCTGCCGAGCTGGCGCATCGACGACGTGATGATCAGCTTCGCCGCTCCAGGCGGCAGCGTGGGCCCGCACTTCGACAACTACGACGTGTTCCTGCTGCAAGGCGCTGGTAAGCGCAACTGGAAAATCGGCCAGATGTGCGACTCCGAGAGCCCACTGCTGCAACATGCCGACCTGCGCATTCTGGCGGACTTCGAAGAAACCGCCGAATGGGTACTGGAACCGGGCGATATGCTGTACCTGCCGCCGCGCCTGGCCCACTGCGGCGTGGCCATCGACGACTGCATGACCTACTCGGTCGGTTTCCGCGCGCCAAGCGCTGCCGAAGTGCTGACCCACTTCACGGACTTCCTCAGCCAGTTCCTGCCTGACGAAGAGCGCTACACCGACGCAGATGCCCAGCCAGCCGTCGACCCGCACCAGATTCAGCACGATGCCCTCGACCGCTTGAAAGGCCTGCTGGCCGAGCACATGAGTGATGAGCGCCTGCTGCTGACCTGGTTCGGCCAGTTCATGACCGAACCGCGCTACCCGGAACTGGTGGTAGGCCCGGAAGACGTGGAAGAAGACGACCTGCTTGCCAGCCTTGAGCAAGGCGCAGTCCTGATTCGCAACCCAAGCGCGCGCCTTGCATGGTCTGAAGTCGATGACGACCTGCTGCTGTTCGCCAGCGGCCAGAGTCGCTACCTGCCGGGCAAGCTGCGCGAACTGCTGAAAATGATTTGCGCCGCCGACGCGCTGCACATCGATAACCTTGGCCCATGGCTGAAGGACGAAGATGGCCGTGGCCTGTTGTGCGAACTGATCAAGCAAGGAAGCCTGGGGTTTGCCGATGAATAAGATTCACGTACGTGTCGCAGACTGGCAAAAGGATAACGCCGAGATCCGGCGCATTCGTGAAACCGTATTCATCGCCGAGCAGGCCGTTCCGCCAGAGCTGGAGTGGGATGCCGACGACGCCAGCGCCGTGCACTTTCTCGCCTTCGAAGGCGACTTTCCGATTGGCACTGCCCGCTTGTTGCCTGACGGTCACATCGGCCGGGTGTCGGTGCTCAAGGACTGGCGCGGCCTGAAAGTCGGCGACAAACTGATGCAAGCAGTGATCGGTGAAGCCGAAAAGCGTGGGCTCAAGCAGCAAATGCTCAGCGCTCAGGTGCAGGCGACTGCATTCTACGAGCGCCTGGGGTTCAGCATCGTCAGTGAGGAATTCCTGGAAGCAGGAATTCCTCATGTGGACATGGTGCGTCATTCGGCATAGCCCGTGTGGCGAGGGAGCTTGCTCCCGCTGGGCTGCGCAGCAGACCCAAGATTTTGGGGCCGCTTCGCGCCCCAGCGGGAGCAAGCTCCCTCGCCACAAAAGTTGCGAGTGAACACCGCAAAAACGCCCCGCCATCTTCGGATGCCGGGGCGTTTTGCTGTCTACGATTCAACTTGCCCCACCCCGGGCCGACAAACTGGCAAACTCAAGCCTTTGATCGCGGAGATAACGGACATGTCCCTACGCACCCTTCTCGCCACCCTGCTGCTGACCTGCAGTTTTTCAGTCGTCGCCGCCACCGAAGTGGTGCAACTCAACAATCGCACCAGCGCCGACCTGCTACCGGTTGCGCAGAACTTCCTCGGCAAGGACGGTAAGGTCAGTGCCTACGGCAACCAACTCATCGTGAACGCCGAACCCGGTAAAATCGAAGAGCTGCGGGCCCTTCTCGCCCAATTGGACACCGCACCCAAGCGCTTGCTGATTACCGTCGACACCAATGAAAACAACTTCCAGGGCGATCAGGGCTACTCGGTAAACGGCTCCGCCCAAGGTCGCATCATCAATCACAGCACCGACAGCCGCGAAGGCAGCATCCAGCAAATCCAGGCCAGCGAAGGCATACCCGCCCTGATCCAGGTCGGCCAGAGCGTCCCGCTGACCACCACCCAGACCGATGCCTACGCCAGCCTGCCCAACCAGACCAACACCTCCGGCCAGCCGCAAAATCCACCCAACAACTACGCTCACCTGCAAAGCCAGACCCAATATCGCAATGTCACCCAAGGCTTCTACGTGACCGCAAGCGTCACCGGCGAAACCGTTCACCTGGCGATCAGTACTAACCGTGACCGCATGAGCCAGGAACGTCCCGATGTAGTGAACGTACAAAGTACCGACACAACGGTCAGCGGTCGCCTCGGCGAGTGGATCACCCTGGCCGGCGTCAATCGCCAGACTCAGGCCGACAAACAGGGCCTGACCCGCAGCTACACGACTCAAGGCCGGGATGACATGACGTTGCGTGTGAAAGTCGACACCTTGGACTAACACACCAAAAACTGACTGATTAGTCGTATTAGACCAAAGATGTAGTGCTTGAAAAAAAGCACTACAAAACGTTTGACGAGCAAAAAAAGCAAAGGCATGATGGCCTCGCTCCCGCTGATCAGAGGCCCTGGCAAGGGCTTTCGAATCGCCGCTCTGACCTTACCGACTTGAGCCGATTCGTGTCTGTACCGCCCACAAGGTGTGTTTGACGAGGTTGCGACTGGAACGAAGTTGTCCCGAGGGACGGAAGCGTAATAGGTAGCCCGGCAACACACTGATGATCGTATAAAGGCCCACGATGCCCGAATGCGCCCGCCAGTAGGCCCTTACCTGCTCAGCTTTCATCCCCGAGCCCCTCGTTCACCCCGTCGCCTTCCCCGCCAGACCCGACTTGAGCACCTAAGCTTCCGGTCAGCGAGCAGCCATCTACGCGCCCCTTGAATGGCGTAGTTGGCTACAGGAATTTTCCACCGCAGAACAACTTTCCATACAAGACGCGACGAGGTTTATCCCCATGGCACTGACACGCGAACAGCAAATTGCAGCCCTTGAAAAAGACTGGGCTGAAAACCCACGCTGGAAAGGCGTGACACGCGCTTACTCCGCTGCTGACGTCGTCCGTCTGCGTGGCTCGGTTCAACCTGAGCACACCCTTGCAAAAATGGGCGCCGAAAAGCTCTGGAACCTGGTGACCCAGGGTGCCAAGCCATCCTTCCGCCCTGAGAAAGATTTCGTCAACTGCATGGGCGCCCTGACCGGCGGCCAGGCTGTACAACAAGTCAAAGCCGGCATCCAGGCGATCTACCTGTCGGGCTGGCAGGTTGCTGCTGACAACAACTCTGCCGAATCGATGTACCCGGACCAGTCGCTGTACCCGGTCGACTCCGTACCAACCGTGGTCAAGCGCATCAACAACTCGTTCCGTCGCGCCGACCAGATCCAGTGGAAATCCGGCAAGAACCCGGGCGACGCTGGCTACATCGACTACTTCGCACCGATCGTGGCTGACGCTGAAGCCGGTTTCGGCGGCGTACTGAACGCCTACGAACTGATGAAGAGCATGATCGAAGCAGGCGCCGCCGGCGTTCACTTCGAAGACCAACTGGCTTCCGTGAAAAAATGCGGCCACATGGGCGGCAAGGTTCTGGTTCCGACCCAGGAAGCCGTACAAAAGCTGACGGCTGCTCGCCTGGCGGCTGACGTTGCCGGCACACCGACCATCATCCTGGCCCGTACCGATGCTAACGCTGCCGACCTGCTGACTTCGGACTGCGATCCGTACGATCAGCCATTCGTGACGGGCGAACGCACCCAGGAAGGCTTCTACAAAGTGCGCGCCGGCCTGGACCAGGCCATCGCTCGCGGCCTGGCTTACGCGCCGTATGCCGACCTGATCTGGTGCGAAACCGCCAAGCCTGATCTGGACGAAGCCCGCCGCTTCGCCGAAGCGATCAAAAAGGAATACCCGGACCAACTGCTGTCGTACAACTGCTCGCCTTCCTTCAACTGGAAGAAAAACCTGGACGACGCGACCATCGCCAAGTTCCAGCGCGAACTGTCCGCCATGGGCTACAAACACCAGTTCATCACCCTGGCCGGCATTCACAACATGTGGCACAGCATGTTCAACCTGGCGCACGACTACGCCCGCAACGACATGACGGCCTACGTGAAACTGCAAGAGCAGGAATTCGCTGACGCCGCCAAGGGTTACACCTTCGTGGCGCACCAACAGGAAGTGGGCACCGGCTACTTCGACGACATGACCACCGTGATTCAGGGCGGCTCGTCGTCGGTAACCGCACTGACCGGCTCCACCGAAGAAGAACAGTTCCACTGATACTGAGCAAACGGCCGTTGCGGACCGAGTAGAAAGCTAACCGCAACGTCGCACCTCTAGACGCCCCGACTGGTTTGGGGCGTTTTTTTGCCCGAAATTTCCCAGCCACCCATAACCCTGTGGGAGCGGGCTTGCTCGCGAATACGATTCAACATTCAACACTGATGGCGATTGACCCAGTGCTTTCGCGAGCAAGCCCGCTCCCACAGGGGATGATGGTGCCAGAGGAAAAACATTGATCCAGAGCGGTATCACGATCAGAAAACTGCGGTAAAACGACCTCGGCTGCTACTTGCAGTAACAGCTATATAAGACAACTTCCTGGCCGCCCACCCGTTAAACAGTTTAAAAACCACGCCAAACAATATTGATTATCATTTAGCGGTAACTATGTTCGTTACATTCCCTACAAAACTGAATTGACAAAAAACTCGCTAATGCCCGCTGCGCATGGCTTACAGGGCTTCGGAGGCGCGCTATGTCCTTATTCTTATAAATAATTTCGCTACAGGAATTTTACTTGCTCGGTGTTTAGCCATAAAATCACCGCGATTGATTGCGCTGCGACATATCGTCACTGCTTTATTTCTTTATCAAGCTCAGAGACCCTTGCTCTCTGTTAAGGATTACCAGCATGCCCGAAGCGACAGGACTCATGGCCCACAACTGGGGCTTTGCCATTTTCCTTCTGGGTGTTGTCGGCCTTTGCGCCTTCATGCTCGGCGTCTCCAGCCTCCTTGGGTCAAAAGCCTGGGGTCGCAGCAAAAACGAACCGTTCGAGTCCGGCATGCTACCCACCGGTGGCGCCCGCTTGCGGCTCTCAGCCAAATTCTATCTGGTCGCGATGCTCTTCGTGATCTTCGATATCGAAGCCCTTTTTCTCTTTGCCTGGTCTGTGTCCGTCCGCGAAAGCGGCTGGACCGGATTTGTCGAAGCTCTCGTTTTCATAGCAATTCTGTTGGCAGGTCTTGTCTACCTATTTCGAGTGGGCGCCCTTGATTGGGCTCCGGCAGCTCGTCTTAAGCGGCAGGCGAAGCTGAAACAATGAGGCTTTGGCAATGCAATACAATCTCACCAGGATCGACCCGGATGCTCCTAACGAGCAGTACCCGATTGGCAAACGGGAAACCGTTTCCGATCCGTTAGAAGATCAAGTCCACAAAAACATTTACATGGGCAAGCTCGAAGACGTGCTGAACGGCGCGGTCAACTGGGGGCGTAAAAACTCCCTGTGGCCGTACAACTTCGGCCTGTCGTGCTGCTACGTGGAAATGACTACCGCCTTCACGGCGCCCCACGACATCGCGCGCTTTGGCGCCGAAGTTATCCGGGCATCGCCGCGCCAGGCGGATTTCATGGTTATTGCCGGAACCTGCTTCATCAAGATGGCGCCGATCATTCAGCGTCTCTACGAGCAAATGCTCGAACCGAAGTGGGTTATCTCCATGGGTTCGTGCGCCAACTCCGGTGGCATGTACGACATCTACTCTGTCGTTCAAGGGGTGGACAAGTTCCTGCCCGTGGACGTCTACGTGCCTGGCTGCCCACCTCGCCCTGAAGCTTTTCTGCAAGGCTTGATGCTGTTGCAGGAGTCGATTGGCCAGGAGCGTCGCCCACTTTCCTGGGTCGTTGGCGATCAAGGCGTTTACCGCGCCGAGATGCCTTCGCAAAAGGATGCGCGCCGCGAACAGCGTATTCAGGTAACCAACCTGCGCAGCCCCGACGAAGTCTGATCCAGATCTGTTCTGACAAAGAAACGAGAAACTGGCTTCATTCTTTACGTTGACCGAAAGCGATAAATAACCATGACTACAGGCAGTGCTCTGTACATCCCGCCTTACAAGGCAGACGACCAGGATGTGGTCGTCGAACTGAACAACCGTTTTGGCCCCGAGGCGTTCACCGCCCAGCCTACCCGCACCGGCATGCCGGTGCTTTGGGTTGCCCGTGCCAAACTCGTCGAAGTCCTGACCTTCCTGCGCAACCTGCCCAAGCCGTACGTCATGCTCTATGACCTGCATGGCGTGGACGAGCGCCTGCGCACCAAGCGTCAAGGGCTGCCAAACGGCGTCGACTTCACCGTGTTCTACCACCTCATGTCGCTTGAGCGTAATAGTGACGTGATGATCAAGGTTGCCTTGTCCGAGGGCGACCTCAGCGTGCCGACCGTCACCAGCATCTGGCCGAACGCCAACTGGTACGAGCGTGAAGTGTGGGACATGTACGGCATCGACTTCGCCGGCCACCCTCACCTGTCGCGCATCATGATGCCGCCGACCTGGGAAGGTCATCCGCTGCGCAAGGACTTCCCGGCCCGTGCCACCGAGTTCGATCCGTTCAGCCTGAACCTGGCCAAGCAACAGCTTGAGGAAGAAGCCGCGCGCTTCAAGCCTGAAGACTGGGGCATGAAGCGTTCCGGCGCGAACGAGGACTACATGTTCCTCAACCTGGGTCCCAACCACCCTTCGGCTCACGGTGCGTTCCGCATCATCCTGCAACTGGACGGCGAAGAAATCGTCGACTGCGTGCCGGATGTCGGTTACCACCACCGTGGTGCCGAGAAGATGGCCGAGCGTCAGTCCTGGCACAGCTTCATTCCTTACACCGACCGTATCGACTACCTCGGCGGTGTGATGAACAACCTGCCGTACGTGCTCTCGGTCGAGAAGCTGGCCGGCATCAAGGTGCCCGAGAAGGTCGACGTCATCCGCATCATGATGGCCGAGTTCTTCCGGATCACCAGCCACCTGCTGTTCCTGGGGACCTACATCCAGGACGTCGGCGCCATGACCCCGGTGTTCTTCACCTTCACCGACCGCCAGAAGGCGTACACGGTGATCGAAGCCATCACCGGTTTCCGTCTGCACCCGGCCTGGTATCGCATCGGTGGCGTCGCCCACGACCTGCCACGCGGCTGGGACAAACTGGTCAAGGACTTCGTTGAATGGCTGCCCAAGCGCCTCGACGAATACACCAAGGCTGCCCTGCAGAACAGCATCCTCAAGGGTCGTACCATCGGCGTCGCCGCCTACAACACCAAAGAGGCCCTGGAATGGGGCGTCACCGGTGCCGGCCTGCGTTCCACCGGTTGCGACTTCGACCTGCGCAAGGCGCGTCCATACTCCGGCTACGAGAACTTCGAGTTTGAAGTGCCGCTGGCAGCCAATGGCGATGCCTACGACCGCTGCATGGTGCGCGTCGAAGAAATGCGCCAGAGCATCAAGATCATCGACCAGTGCCTGCGCAACATGCCGGAAGGCCCGTACAAGGCGGATCACCCGCTGACCACGCCGCCGCCCAAAGAGCGCACGCTGCAACACATCGAGACCCTGATCACGCACTTCCTGCAAGTTTCGTGGGGCCCGGTCATGCCGGCCAACGAATCCTTCCAGATGATCGAAGCGACCAAGGGCATCAACAGTTATTACCTGACGAGCGATGGCGGCACCATGAGCTACCGCACCCGGATTCGCACCCCAAGCTTCCCGCATCTGCAACAGATCCCTTCGGTGATCAAAGGCAGCATGGTCGCGGACTTGATCGCGTACCTGGGTAGTATCGACTTCGTTATGGCCGACGTGGACCGCTAAGCATGAACAGCACGCTTATCCAGACAGACCGTTTCGCCCTCAGCGAAACCGAGCGCTCGGCCATCGAGCACGAGCTGCATCACTACGAAGACCCGCGTGCGGCGTCGATCGAAGCCCTGAAAATCGTCCAGAAGGAACGTGGCTGGGTGCCTGACGGCGCGCTCTACGCCATCGGCGAGATCCTCGGCATCCCGGCCAGCGACGTTGAAGGCGTGGCGACGTTCTACAGCCAGATCTTCCGTCAGCCGGTTGGCCGCCACATCATTCGCGTCTGCGACAGCATGGTCTGCTACATCGGTGGCCACGAATCGGTGGTCAGCGAAATCCAGAGCAAGCTGGGCATCGGCCTGGGTCAAACCACTGCCGACGGTCGCTTCACCCTGTTGCCTGTCTGCTGCCTCGGCAACTGCGACAAGGCCCCGGCGCTGATGATCGACGACGACACTTTCGGTGACGTACAGCCTGCTGGCGTTGCCAAACTGTTGGAGGGCTACGTATGACCCTGACTTCCTTTGGCCCTGCCAACCGCATCAAGCGCAGCCCAGAGACTCATCCCCTGACCTGGCGTCTGCGTGACGACGGCGAAGCGGTATGGCTCGACGAGTACCAGGCCAAGAACGGTTACGCGGCAGCCCGCAAGGCCTTCGCCGACATGGCTCAGGACGACATCGTCCAGACCGTGAAAGACGCAGGTTTGAAAGGTCGCGGCGGTGCTGGCTTCCCCACGGGCGTCAAGTGGGGCCTGATGCCCAAGGACGAATCCATCAACATCCGCTACCTGCTGTGCAACGCGGATGAAATGGAGCCCAACACCTGGAAAGACCGCATGCTGATGGAGCAACTGCCCCATCTGCTGATCGAAGGCATGCTGATCAGTGCCCGCGCCCTGAAAACCTACCGCGGCTATATCTTCCTGCGTGGCGAATACACCACCGCCGCCAAGCACCTGAACCGTGCCGTGGAAGAAGCCAAGGCAGCCGGCCTGCTGGGCAAGAACATCCTGGGCTCAGGCTTTGATTTCGAGCTGTTTGTCCACACCGGCGCCGGGCGTTACATCTGCGGTGAAGAAACCGCGCTGATCAACTCCCTCGAAGGCCGCCGCGCCAACCCGCGCTCCAAGCCGCCCTTCCCTGCCGCCGTTGGCGTGTGGGGCAAGCCGACCTGCGTGAACAACGTTGAAACCCTGTGCAACGTGCCAGCGATCATTGCCGACGGCGTGGACTGGTACAAATCGTTGGCCCGCGAAGGCAGTGAAGACATGGGCACCAAGCTCATGGGCTTCTCCGGCAAGGTCAAGAACCCGGGCCTGTGGGAACTGCCGTTCGGCGTCACCGGTCGCGAGTTGTTCGAAGACTACGCCGGCGGCATGCGCGACGGCTTCAAGCTCAAGTGCTGGCAGCCTGGCGGCGCCGGTACCGGTTTCCTGTTGCCGGAACACCTGGACGCACAAATGTACGCCGGCGGCATCGCCAAAGTGGGCACCCGTATGGGGACCGGCCTGGCCATGGCGGTGGACGACAGCGTCAACATGGTGTCGTTGTTGCGCAACATGGAGCAGTTCTTCGCTCGCGAATCCTGCGGCTTCTGCACCCCTTGCCGCGATGGCCTGCCATGGAGCGTCAAGCTCTTGATGGCCATCGAGAACGGCGAAGGTCAGCCCGGTGATATCGAGACCCTGCTGGGTCTGGTTGGTTTCCTCGGCCCTGGCAAGACCTTCTGTGCTCACGCACCGGGCGCCGTGGAGCCATTGGGCAGCGCAATCAAATACTTCCGTCCAGAGTTCGAAGCCGGCATCGCGCCTGTCAGCGCCGCCGTCCCGCCTCTGGCAAGGCCGATCGTAGTCGGCGCGTAACGCTTTAACAGGCGAACGGTCCGTGCCGTTCGCCTCTCGTGCGATGACGCCTTGAACGGCTGTTTTGATTCGCACGGATAACAAGATTCCATTAGCCACGCCCGCTGACACCGGGCCAACGAAGAACTTTGAACCATGGCCACTATCCACGTAGACGGCAAAGCGCTCGAAGTCGACGGGGCAGACAACCTGTTACAGGCATGTCTGTCGCTAGGCCTCGATATTCCTTACTTCTGCTGGCACCCTGCCCTCGGCAGCGTTGGCGCTTGCCGCCAGTGCGCGGTCAAGCAGTACACCGACGAGAACGACACCCGTGGTCGCATCGTCATGTCCTGCATGACCCCTGCCACCGATGGCACCTGGATCTCCATCGACGATGATGAATCCAAGGCCTTTCGCGCCAGCGTTGTTGAATGGCTGATGACCAACCACCCGCACGACTGCCCGGTCTGTGAGGAAGGCGGTCACTGCCACCTGCAAGACATGACGGTAATGACCGGCCACAACGAGCGCCGTTACCGCTTCACCAAGCGTACCCACCAGAACCAGCAACTGGGCCCGTTCATTTCCCACGAAATGAACCGCTGCATCGCCTGCTATCGCTGCGTACGTTTCTATAAAGACTACGCTGGCGGCACCGATCTCGGCGTATTCGGTGCCCACGACAACGTGTACTTCGGTCGCGTTGAAGACGGCACCCTGGAAAGCGAATTCTCCGGCAACCTCACCGAGGTCTGCCCGACCGGCGTGTTCACCGACAAGACTCACTCCGAGCGCTACAACCGCAAGTGGGACATGCAGTTCTCGCCGAGCATCTGCCATGGCTGCTCCAGCGGTTGCAACATCTCCCCGGGCGAGCGCTACGGTGAACTGCGTCGTATCGAAAACCGCTTCAACGGTTCGGTCAACCAGTACTTCCTGTGCGACCGTGGCCGTTTCGGCTATGGCTACGTCAACCGCGAAGACCGCCCACGTCAGCCACTGCTGGCGGGCGGCGCCAAGCTGAGCCTGGACGAAGCGCTGGACAAAGCCGCTGACCTGCTGCGCGGTCGCAACATCGTTGGTATCGGTTCGCCCCGTGCCAGCCTTGAAAGCAACTACGCACTGCGCGAACTGGTCGGCGCCGAGCACTTCTACTCGGGTATCGAAGCCGCTGAGCTGGAACGCATTCGCCTGGTCCTGCAAGTCCTGAACGACAGCCCGCTGCCCGTTCCGAACATGCGCGACATCGAAGACCACGATGCGATCTTTGTCCTCGGTGAAGACCTGACCCAGACCGCTGCACGCATGGCTTTGTCCCTGCGTCAGTCGGTCAAGGGCAAAGCCGAAGACATGGCCGACGCCATGCGCGTCCAGCCCTGGCTCGACGCCGCAGTGAAAAACATCGGCCAGCACGCACTGAACCCACTGTTCATCGCCAGCCTGGCTGAAACCAAGCTCGACGATATCGCCGAAGAGTGCGTCCACGCTGCTCCCGACGACCTGGCCCGCATCGGTTTCGCCGTGGCTCACGCCCTCGACGCCAGTGCGCCTGCCGTTGAAGGCCTGGACAGTGAAGCCGTTGAACTGGCTCAGCGCATCGCCAATGCCCTGCTGGCCGCCAAGCGTCCGCTGATTATTGCCGGTACTTCGCTGGGTTCCAAAGCGCTGATCGAAGCGGCTGCAAACATTGCAAAAGCCCTGAAGCTGCGCGAGAAGAACGGTTCCATCAGCCTGATCGTGCCAGAGGCCAACAGCCTCGGCCTGGCCATGCTCGGTGGCGAATCGGTTGACGCTGCCCTGCAAGCAGTCATCGACGGTAAGGCCGACGCCATCGTCGTGCTGGAAAACGATCTGTACACCCGCACCGACGCAGCCAAAGTCGATGCCGCCCTGAACGCCGCTAAAGTGGTGATCGTGGCGGACCATCAGAAGACTGCCACCAGCGATCGCGCGCACCTGGTTCTACCAGCCGCCAGCTTCGCTGAAGGCGACGGTACGCTGGTCAGCCAGGAAGGTCGCGCCCAGCGTTTCTTCCAGGTCTTCGACCCGAAATACATGGACGCGAGCATCCTGGTCCACGAAGGCTGGCGCTGGCTGCATGCCCTGCGCGCCACCCTGCTGAACCAACCGATCGACTGGACGCAACTGGACCACGTCACGGCGGCCTGCGCCGCCAGCACGCCGCAACTGGCGCGCATCGTTGACGCCGCACCGTCCGCCACATTCCGCATCAAAGGCATGAAACTGGCCCGCGAACCGCTGCGTTACTCCGGTCGTACCGCCATGCGCGCTGACATCAGCGTGCACGAACCGCGTACCCCGCAAGACAACGACACCGCGTTCGCCTTCTCGATGGAAGGTTACTCGGGTTCGGTCGAACCACGTCAGCAAGTGCCATTCGCCTGGTCGCCGGGCTGGAACTCGCCGCAAGCCTGGAACAAGTTCCAGGACGAAGTCGGCGGTCACATCCGCGCTGGCGACCCGGGCACCCGCCTGATCGAAAGCGCCGGTGATTCGCTGAACTGGTTCGCCAGTGTTCCGCGTGCGTTCAACCCGGCTCAAGGCACCTGGCAAGTCGTGCCGTTCTTCCACCTGTTCGGCAGCGAAGAGAACTCTTCCAAAGCCGCGCCGGTACAAGAACGCATCCCGGCCGCCTATGTGTCGCTGGCCAAGTCCGAAGCCGATCGTCTGGGCGTCAATGACGGTGCCCTGCTGAGCTTGAACGTGGCTGGCCAGACCCTGCGTCTGCCGCTGCGCATCAACGAAGAACTGGGCGCAGGCCTGGTAGCCCTGCCGGCCGGTATCGCAGGCATTCCACCGGCAATCTTCGGAAAATCCGTTGACGGTCTGCAGGAGGCAGCGCAATGACCTGGTTCACCCCTGAAGTGATCGACACGATCATTGCGGTCGTCAAAGCCATCGTGGTGCTGCTGGCCGTCGTGGTCGCCGGCGCCTTGCTGAGCTTCGTCGAACGTCGCCTGCTGGGCTGGTGGCAGGACCGTTACGGTCCGAACCGCGTTGGCCCGTTCGGCATGTTCCAGATTGCTGCCGACATGCTGAAGATGTTCTTCAAGGAAGACTGGACCCCGCCGTTTGCCGACAAGGTGATTTTCACCCTGGCACCGGTCGTGGCCATGAGCGCCTTGCTGATCGCCTTCGCGATCATCCCGATCACCCCGACCTGGGGTGTCGCGGACCTGAACATCGGCCTGCTGTTCTTCTTCGCCATGGCCGGTCTGTCGGTCTACGCGGTGCTGTTCGCCGGCTGGGCGAGTAACAACAAGTTCGCCCTGCTGGGCAGCTTGCGTGCCTCGGCGCAGACCGTGTCCTACGAAGTGTTCATGGGCCTGGCCCTGATGGGCATCGTGGCTCAGGTCGGCTCGTTCAACATGCGCGACATCGTCGAGTACCAGGCCCAGAACCTGTGGTTCATCATTCCGCAGTTCTTCGGCTTCTGTACCTTCTTCATCGCTGGCGTTGCCGTGACTCACCGTCACCCGTTCGACCAGCCGGAAGCGGAACAGGAACTGGCCGACGGTTACCACATTGAATACGCCGGCATGAAATGGGGCATGTTCTTCGTTGGCGAATACATCGGCATCATTCTGATCTCGGCGTTGTTGGTCACCCTGTTCTTCGGTGGCTGGCACGGTCCGTTCGGCATCTTGCCGCAACTGGCGTTCGTCTGGTTCGCGCTGAAGACCGCGTTCTTCATCATGCTGTTCATCCTGCTGCGCGCCTCTATCCCGCGCCCGCGCTATGACCAGGTGATGGACTTCAGCTGGAAATTCTGCCTGCCGCTGACCCTGATCAATTTGCTGGTGACCGCTGCGGTTGTGTTGTTGAACACGCCAGCGGGCGCGGTTCAGTGAGGATTTGACCCATGTTCAAATATATTGGCGACATCGTTAAGGGTACTGGTACCCAGTTGCGCAGCCTGGTGATGGTGTTCGGTCACGGCTTCCGCAAACGCGACACCTTGCAATACCCGGAAGAGGCGGTGTACCTACCGCCGCGCTACCGTGGCCGGATCGTGCTGACCCGTGACCCTGACGGCGAAGAGCGTTGTGTAGCCTGCAACCTGTGCGCCGTGGCGTGCCCGGTAGGCTGCATCTCGCTGCAAAAAGCCGAAACCGACGACGGTCGTTGGTACCCGGAGTTCTTCCGCATCAACTTCTCGCGCTGCATTTTCTGTGGCCTCTGCGAGGAAGCCTGCCCGACCACCGCGATCCAGCTGACACCGGATTTCGAAATGGCCGAGTTCAAGCGTCAGGACCTGGTTTACGAGAAAGAAGATCTGCTGATCTCAGGACCCGGCAAAAACCCTGACTACAACTTCTATCGTGTTGCAGGTATGGCCATTGCCGGTAAGCCAAAAGGCGCCGCGCAAAATGAAGCCGAGCCGATCAACGTGAAGAGCTTGCTGCCTTAAGGAAGAACGATGGAATTCGCTTTCTATTTCGCATCGGGTATCGCGGTGGTGTCCACGCTTCGAGTGATCACCAACACCAACCCTGTGCACGCCCTGCTCTACCTGATTATTTCGCTGATTGCCGTGGCGATGACCTTTTTCAGCCTCGGTGCTCCATTCGCCGGAGTACTGGAAGTGATCGCCTACGCGGGCGCCATCATGGTGCTGTTCGTGTTCGTGGTGATGATGCTGAACCTGGGCCCCGCCTCGGTTCAGCAAGAGCGCGTCTGGCTCAAACCCGGTATCTGGGGTGGCCCGGTCATCCTCGCGGCACTGCTGCTGGCTGAACTGCTGTACGTTCTGTTCAGCCACCCGAGCGGTGCAGCCATCGGTCAAACCACCGTAGACGCCAAGGCCGTGGGCATCAGCCTGTTCGGTCCTTACCTGCTGGTGGTCGAACTCGCCTCGATGCTGCTGCTCGCTGCAGCTGTCACGGCGTTCCATTTGGGCCGCAACGAGGCGAAGGAGTAACACCATGCCTGCTATCCCTCTCGAACATGGTCTGGCCGTCGCCGGCATCCTGTTTTGCCTCGGCCTGGTTGGCCTGATGGTCCGCCGCAACATTCTTTTCGTGTTGATGAGCCTGGAAGTGATGATGAACGCCTCTGCACTGGCCTTCATCGTTGCCGGTGCACGTTGGGCTCAGCCGGATGGGCAGATCATGTTCATCCTGGTGATCAGCCTGGCAGCCGCCGAGGCCAGTATTGGCCTGGCGATCCTGCTGCAACTGTATCGCCGCTTCCACACGCTCGATATCGACGCTGCCAGTGAGATGCGCGGATGAACCTACTCTTTCTGACCTTCGTATTCCCTCTGATCGGTTTCCTGCTGCTGTCGTTTTCTCGCGGGAAGATTTCCGAGAACCTGGCCGCGCTGATCGGCGTCGGCTCCATCGGCCTCTCGGCGATCGTCACTGTTTATGTGATCTGGCAGTTCAACGTCGCGCCGCCTGAAGGCGGTCACTACACCCAGGTGTTGTGGCAGTGGATGGCGGTAGGCGAGTTCAAGCCGAACTTCGCGCTGTATCTGGATGGCCTGTCCGTGACCATGCTGGGTGTGGTCGTCGGCGTGGGCTTTTTGATCCACCTGTTCGCATCCTGGTACATGCGCGGTGAAGATGGCTACTCGCGCTTCTTCGCGTACACCAACCTGTTTATCGCCAGCATGCTGTTCCTGGTGCTGGGCGATAACCTGTTGTTCCTGTACTTCGGCTGGGAAGGCGTGGGCCTGTGCAGCTACCTGTTGATCGGTTTCTACTACAGCAACCGCAACAACGGTAACGCCGCCCTCAAAGCCTTCATCGTCACCCGTATCGGCGACGTGTTCATGGCCATCGGCCTGTTCATCCTGTTCCAGCAACTGCAGACGCTGAACATTCAGGAGCTGCTGGTCCTGGCGCCGCAGAAGTTCCAGGCTGGCGACTTCTGGATCATGCTGGCGACCTTGATGCTGCTGGGTGGTGCTGTCGGTAAATCCGCACAACTGCCGCTGCAAACCTGGCTTGCTGATGCGATGGCCGGCCCTACCCCGGTTTCGGCACTGATCCACGCCGCAACCATGGTCACCGCCGGTGTCTACCTGATCGCCCGTACTCACGGTCTGTTTTCGCTGGCACCAGATGTGCTGCACCTGGTCGGCATCGTCGGCGCCGTGACCCTGGTCCTGGCCGGTTTCGCGGCGCTGGTTCAAACCGACATCAAACGTATCCTCGCCTACTCGACCATGAGCCAGATCGGCTACATGTTCCTGGCGCTGGGCGTCGGTGCCTGGGATGGCGCGATTTTCCACCTGATGACCCACGCCTTCTTCAAGGCCCTGCTGTTCCTTGCTTCCGGTGCGGTGATCGTTGCCTGCCACCACGAGCAGAACATCTTCAAGATGGGCGGCCTGTGGAAGAAACTGCCACTGGCGTACGCCAGCTTCATCGTCGGCGGCGCGGCCCTTGCGGCCCTGCCATTGGTGACCGCAGGTTTCTACTCGAAAGACGAAATCCTCTGGGAAGCCTTCGCCAGCGGCAACCACGGTCTGCTGTATGCAGGTCTGGTGGGTGCCTTCATGACATCGCTGTACACCTTCCGCCTGATCTTCATCGCGTTTCACGGTGAAGCGAAGACCGAAGCCCATGCTGGTCACGGCATTGCTCACTGGCTTCCCCTGTCGGTGCTGATCGTATTGTCGACCGCCATTGGCGCGATGATCGTTCCACCGCTGCACGGCGTGTTGCCAGAAAGCGTCGGCCATGCCGGCGGCGAAGCCAAGCACAGCCTGGAAATCGCTTCGGGCGCCATCGCCCTGGCCGGTATCCTGCTGGCGGCCCTGCTGTTCCTCGGCAAGCGGCGCTTCGTGACGGCCATTGCCAACAGCGGCATCGGTCGCCTGCTCACTGCCTGGTGGTTCGCTGCCTGGGGCTTTGACTGGGTCTACGACAAACTGTTCGTCAAGCCGTACCTTGCGATCAGCCACCTGCTGCGCAAAGACCCGTTCGACCAAACCATCGGTTTGATCCCGCGCATGGCCAAAGGGGGTCACAACGCCCTGAGCCGTACCGAAACAGGTCAACTGCGTTGGTATGCCGCCTCGATGGCTGCTGGTGCCGTGCTGGTTATCGGCGCTGTCGTGCTGGTAGCGGTCTGATATGAACCTTGCGAACTTGCGAAAGGAAACGAGCCCGTCATGATTCTGCCTTGGCTAATCCTGATCCCCTTCATCGGCGGCCTGCTGTGCTGGATGGGTGAACGCTTCGGCGCCACCCTCCCCCGCTGGATTGCGCTGTTGACCATGACCCTGGAACTCGCTCTCGGCCTCTGGCTGTGGGCCCACGGTGATTATTCATTTGCACCGGCGCCTGGCGCCGATCCGACCTGGGCGCTTGAGTTCAAGCATGTCTGGATCGAGCGCTTCGGCATCAGCGTGCACCTGGCCCTCGACGGCCTGTCGCTGTTGATGATCCTGTTGACCGGTCTGCTGGGTGTCCTCTCGGTACTCTGCTCGTGGAAAGAAATCCAGCGTCACGTTGGCTTCTTCCACCTGAACCTGATGTGGATCCTGGGCGGTGTCGTCGGCGTGTTCCTGGCCCTTGACCTGTTCATGTTCTTCTTCTTCTGGGAAATGATGCTGGTGCCGATGTATTTCCTCATCGCGCTCTGGGGTCACAGTTCTTCGGACGGCAAGAAAACCCGGATCTACGCAGCAACCAAGTTCTTCATCTTCACTCAGGCTTCCGGCTTGATCATGCTGGTGGCGATCCTGGGTCTGGTACTGGTCAACTTCAACAGCACAGGCGTGATTACGTTCAACTACGCCGACCTGCTGAAAACCAAGATGTCGATGACCACCGAGTACATCCTGATGCTCGGTTTCTTCATTGCCTTCGCCGTGAAGCTGCCGGTTGTACCGTTCCACTCCTGGCTGCCGGATGCTCACGCACAGGCACCGACCGCAGGTTCTGTTGACCTGGCCGGTATTCTGCTCAAGACCGCGGCTTATGGTCTGCTGCGTTTCGCCCTGCCGTTGTTCCCGAACGCGTCGGCCGAATTCGCGCCGTTCGCCATGGCCCTGGGCCTGGTCGGGATCTTCTACGGTGCGTTCCTGGCCTTCGCCCAGACCGACATCAAGCGTCTGATCGCGTACTCCAGCGTTTCGCACATGGGCTTCGTGCTGATCGGTATCTACTCCGGCAGCCAACTGGCCCTGCAAGGCGCAGTGATCCAGATGCTGGCGCACGGTCTGTCGGCCGCGGCACTCTTTATCCTCAGTGGCCAGCTCTACGAGCGCACCCATACCCGCGACATGCGTGAAATGGGTGGCCTGTGGTCGAAGATCGCCTACCTGCCCGCCATCAGCCTGTTCTTCGCGGCCGCCTCGCTGGGCTTGCCGGGAACCGGTAACTTCGTGGGTGAGTTCCTGATCCTGATCGGCACCTTCGCCGCAGCACCATGGATCACCGTGATCGCAACGTCGGGCCTGGTGTTCGGTTCGGTCTATTCGCTGATCATGATTCACCGTGCCTACTTCGGCCCGTCCAAGTCGGATGCGGTCCTGCATGGCATGGATGCTCGCGAACTGATCATGGTGCTGGGCATCGCGGCACTGCTGGTTTACCTCGGCGTGTACCCGCAACCGTTCCTCGATACCTCTGCCGCTACGATGCATGGCGTGCAGCAATGGCTCGGCACCGCCTTCACTCAACTCGCTTCGGCCCGGTAAGAGCGCTATGGAATTCACGATTCAACACTTTATCGCGCTTGCGCCGTTGTTGATCACCAGCGCCACGATCATCGTGGTGATGCTGGCTATCGCCTGGCGCCGCAACCACTCACAGACCTTCCTGCTGTCGGTGGCAGGTCTTAACCTGGCCCTGCTGTCGATCCTGCCAGCCTTGAAAGTCGCGCCTCTGGCCGTGACACCACTGCTGCAAATCGACAGCTTCGCCTGCCTGTACATGGCGCTGATCCTGGTCGCCACCCTCGCCTGCGTTACCCTCGCCCACGCCTACCTCGGCGATGGCGGTTCGGGTTACCCAGGCAACCGTGAAGAACTGTACCTGCTGATCCTGATGGCCGCCGCTGGTGGCCTGGTTCTGGTCAGCGCGCAGCACCTGGCCGGGTTGTTCATTGGCCTGGAACTGCTGTCGGTGCCGGTCTACGGTCTGGTGGCGTATGCCTTCTTCAACAAGCGCTCCCTGGAAGCTGGCATCAAGTACATGGTGCTGTCGGCCGCCGGTTCCGCGTTCCTGTTGTTCGGCATGGCCCTGCTCTACGCCGAAGCCGGCACCCTGAGCTTCAGCGGTATCGGCATGGCGCTGGAGGCCTCTGGCCTGCCAAGCCCGCTGGCGCAACTGGGCCTGGGCATGATGCTGATCGGCCTGGCGTTCAAACTGTCGCTGGTACCGTTCCACCTCTGGACACCGGACGTCTACGAAGGTGCTCCGGCACCGGTCGCTGCGTTCCTGGCGACCGCTTCCAAAGTCGCGGTGTTCGCGGTGATGGTGCGCTTGTTCCAGATGTCGCCCGTGGCCAGCAGTGGTGTGTTGAGCACCGTACTGACCGTGATCGCGATTGCTTCGATCCTGTTCGGTAACCTGCTGGCACTGACCCAAAGCAACCTCAAGCGTCTGCTGGGTTACTCCTCCATCGCGCACTTCGGTTACCTGTTGATTGCCCTGGTGGCGAGCAAGGGTCTGGCCATGGAAGCCATCGGCGTGTATCTGGTCACCTACGTGATCACCAGCCTGGGCGCCTTCGGTGTCATCACCCTGATGTCCTCGCCGTACAACGGCCGTGACGCGGATGCCCTGTACGAATACCGTGGCCTGTTCTGGCGCCGTCCGTACCTGACCGCCGTGCTGACCGTGATGATGCTGTCGCTGGCGGGCATCCCGCTGACCGCAGGCTTCATCGGCAAGTTCTACATCATTGCCACAGGCGTCGAAGCTCACCAATGGTGGCTGGTCGGGTCCTTGGTATTGGGCAGCGCCATTGGCGTGTTCTACTACCTGCGCGTGATGGTCACCCTGTACCTGATCGAGCCAAACCTGCGTCGCCACGATGCCCAGTTGCACTGGGAACAGCGCACCGGTGGCGTGATGCTGCTGGCAATCGCACTGCTGGCGTTCTTCCTCGGCGTGTACCCACAACCGCTGCTGGCACTGGTTCAGCAAGCAGGCCTGGCGGGTTGATCGCTTAGATCACACGCAGTTGAAAACAGAGACGGCACCTTCGGGTGCCGTTTTTTGTGGCCAGGGAGCAGTGATTAAGGGTGGTTGGTTCGGGCTCAAGAAGTCTGTTGTCTGGAAGGGCCTCTTCGCGAGCAAGCCCGCTCCCACAGTAGGTCGGGGGTTGTTCACAAGTGGCGTGTTCGCAGTAGATCCACTGTGGGAGCGGGCTTGCTCGCGAAAGCGGTCTATCACTCACCAATGAAAACGGCACCTTGCGGTGCCGTTAAGCATTACACGGTCCAATCGCTTAATTGCGCGCCGCTTCCCACGACTTGATCAGCTCGTTGTAGCTCACGGTTTCACCTTTAGGCTTCTCGTTCGCCAGTTTCGGTTTCGGTGCACCCGGCTGATCAAACCAGTACTGTGCGTCCCGCTCTTCGTTCAGCTTGGGCCCACACACCGGCTGCACTTTGGAGCGTTCAAGGCGCGCCATAATCGCGTCCTGATCCTTGGCCAGGCCATCCAGCGCTTGCTGTGGGGTTTTCTCGCCACTGGCCGCTTCGGCGATGTGGCTCCACCACAGTTGGGCCAAACGCGGATAATCCGGTACGTTGGTCCCGGTCGGGGTCCACTGCACGCGGGCCGGGCTGCGGTAGAACTCCACCAGCCCACCGAGCTTTGGCGCCAGGTCGGTCATGGCCTGGGAGTTGATATCCGACTCGCGAATCGGCGTCAGGCCAACAATGGTTTTCTTCAGCGAAACGGTTTTTGAAGTCACGAATTGCGCGTAGAGCCAGGCCGCGAGCTTTTGTTTCTCAGGTGTGGACTTGAGGAAGGTCCAGGAACCGGTGTCCTGATACCCAAGCTTCATGCCCTCCTCCCAATACGGACCTTTTGGCGAAGGCGCCATGCGCCATTTCGGTGTGCCATCGGCGTTCATCACCGGCAAGCCCGGTTTGGTCATGTCGGCGGTAAACGCGGTGTACCAGAAAATCTGCTGGGCGATGTTGCCCTGGGACGGCACCGGCCCCGACTCGGAGAACGTCATGCCTTGCGCCTCGGGCGGTGCGTAGGCGCGCATCCAGTCAACGTATTTCTGCGTGGCATAAACCGCCGCGGGCCCGTTGGTGTCGCCGCCACGGGTCACGCTGGAGCCCACCGGGTGGCAGTCCTCCACGCGAATACCCCATTCGTCCACCGGCAAGCCATTGGGCAAGCCTTTGTCGCCGCCGCCCGCCATGGAGAACCAGGCATCGGTGAAGCGCCAACCCAGTGACGGGTCTTTCTTGCCGTAATCCATATGACCGTAAACACGCTTGCCGTCGATTTCCTTGATGTCCTCGGTGAAGAACTTGGCAATGTCTTCATACGCCGACCAATTCACCGGCACGCCCAGCTCATAGCCGTACTTCTCCTTGAACTGGGCCTTGAGGTCCGCCCGTTCGAACCAGTCGGCACGGAACCAATAGAGGTTGGCGAACTGCTGGTCGGGCAGTTGATAAATCTTGCCGTCCGGCGCCGTGGTGAAGGAAATGCCGATGAAGTCCTTGATGTCCAGGGTCGGCAAGGTGTAATCCTTGCCTTCATTGGCCATCAGGTCAGTGATCGACTCAGTCTTGCCGTAGCGAAAGTGCGTGCCAATCAGGTCTGAGTCGTTGACCCAGCCGTCATAGATGTTCTTGTCCGATTGCATCTGGGTTTGCAACTTTTCCACCACATCGCCTTCTTGCAGCAAGTCGTGGGTCAGCTTGATCCCGGTGATTTCGGTGAAGGCCTTGGCCAACACCTTGGACTCGTACTCGTGAGTGGCGATAGTTTCCGAGACCACATTGATCTTCATCCCGCGAAACGGCTCGGACGCCTTGATGAACCACTTCAATTCTTCAAGCTGCTGGGCTTCGGTCAAGGTAGACGGCTTGAACTCGCTACCCATCCACTTTTTGGCGGCGTCTTCATAGGCGTCGGCCCAGGCCGCAGCGCTCAACCCGCTGAGTGCCAGCAGGGCTGCCAATGAAACGCTATGTCGCAGCTTATTGTTTTTGTCGAACATAGAGACCTCCTGTTTGGATTTCCAGACATTGGCGCCGATCGATTTCGACTAGCCCCAACGCATCACCGCCAACAACCACACCAGAGACAGCGCGGACGCCACCCAGATGCTCCAGCCAGTCGCGCCAATCACCAGCAAATGCAGGTAGGCGCTCCCGAGAAGACCGATAAACAACCGATCACCCCGGGTGGTGCTGATCGGTAAAAAGCCGCGTCGCGGGACGCTCGGCGAACGCAGCTCCCAGGTGGTCATGCCCGCCAGCAGCACGCCAATGACCCCAAAAAACGCGGCTGTCGGAGTGGTCCAGGCCATCCATTCCATCATCAGTTCCTCACACCCGGCCCAGGGCAAAGCCCTTGGCCACATGGTTACGGACAAACCAGATCACCAACATGCCCGGCAGGATGGTCAGCACCCCGGCCGCCGCCAGTACGCCCCAGTCAATACCCGACGCCGACACCGTGCGGGTCATCACCGCCGCAATCGGCTTGGCGTTCACCGAGGTCAGCGTGCGCGCCAGCAGCAGTTCGACCCAGGAAAACATGAAGCAGAAAAACGCCGTCACACCGATGCCCGAGCCAATCAGAGGGATGAAAATCTTCACGAAGAACCTGGGAAAACTGTAGCCGTCGATGTAGGCGGTTTCGTCGATTTCCTTCGGCACCCCGGACATGAAGCCCTCAAGAATCCACACCGCCAGCGGCACATTGAACAGGCAGTGCGCCAACGCCACCGCAATGTGGGTGTCGAACAGGCCGATAGACGAATAGAGCTGAAAGAACGGCAGCAGGAACACCGCCGGCGGCGCCATGCGGTTGGTCAGCAGCCAGAAGAACAGGTGCTTGTCGCCAAGAAACCGATAGCGCGAAAACGCATACGCTGCCGGCAGCGCCACGCTCAGGGAGATCACCGTGTTCAGGCTCACGTAATACAGCGAGTTCAGGTAGCCGGTGTACCAGCTCGGGTCGGTGAAAATCACCTTGTAGTTGGCCAGGGTGAAATCCTGGGGAAACAGCGTCAGGCCACCGAGGATTTCGGTGTTGCTCTTGAACGACATGTTCAGCAACCAATAGATCGGCACCAGCAGGAACAGGATGTAGATCAACAGAGGCACTAACTTTCGTTTAGTCATGGCAGGCCTCAGCGGTTGGCATCGGAGTGGGTCATGGCGGTGTAGAACAGCCAGGACACCAGCAGGATGATCAGGAAGTACACCAGTGAAAACGCCGCCGCAGGCCCCAGGTCGAACTGGCCGACCGCCATTTGGGTCAGGGTCTGGCTGAGGAACGTCGTCGCGTTGCCCGGCCCGCCGCCCGTCAGCACGAACGGTTCGGTGTAGATCATGAAGCTGTCCATGAAGCGCAGCATCACCGCGATCAGCAGCACGCTCTTGAGCTTGGGCAACTGGATGTGTCGGAACACCGCCCAACTCGATGCCCGGTCAATCCGCGCGGCCTGGTAATACACGTCCGGAATGGCCCGCAACCCCGAAAAACACAACAGCGCCACCAGCGAGGTCCAGTGCCAGACGTCCATCACCAGCACCGTGACCCAGGCGTCCATGGTGTTGGCCGCATAGTTGTAGCTGATGCCCATGGCGTTCAGCGTCGAGCCGAGCAACCCGATATCGGCCCGGCCAAAAATCTGCCAGATAGTACCGACCACGTTCCACGGGATCAGCAGCGGAATCGCCATGACGATCAGCACCAACGACGACCAGCGCCCCTTGGTCGGCATGGTCAGGGCGATGGCGATGCCCAGCGGAATCTCGATCAGCAGCACGCAGGCGGAATAGATGAACTGGCGCAACAGCGAATCATGCAGACGCGGGTCAAGCAGCACCTGCTTGTACCAGTCGGCACCGACGAAGTAGCGGCTCGACTGGTCGAAAATGTCCTGCACCGAGTAATTGACCACCGTCATCATCGGGATCACGGCACTGAACGCCACCAGCAGGAACACCGGTAATACCAGCCACCAGGCCTTGTTGTTCTGCACCTTGTTCATGGCTGGACCTCCAGCAAATAGTCATCGGCATAGACCATCAGCCACTGCGCCGGAAAGCTGATGTACGCCGTGCCCTGCGGCACCGGTTTGTCTTCCGTCAGGCGTACTTTGAGCGGTACGCCATCCAGGTTCAGGGTCATGATTTTGTAGGTACCCAGGTCTTCGACGTGTACCACTTCGGCTTGCAGCGCTTCTTCATAAGGCTCATCCCAGACGTGGACGAACTCCGGGCGAATCCCCACTTTCAGGGTTTTCCAGTCGGTTTCGGCGATACGGCGCTGCAAGGATTCGGACAACGGCAAGTCGGTCGAGCCGAAGCTCACACCACCAGCACTCGGCATGACATCCATCAGATTCATCCCCGGACTGCCGATGAAATAGCCGACAAAGGTGTGGCTCGGCCGCTCGAACAGCTCTCGCGGCGTGCCAAACTGCACGATCTGCCCGCCATACATCACCGCGATCTTGTCGGCGAAGGTCGAGGCTTCGAGCTGATCGTGAGTCACGTAGACCATGGTGATGTTGAACTGCTCATGGATCTGCTTGAGCTTGCGTCGCAGCTTCCACTTCAAATGCGGGTCGATCACCGTCAGCGGCTCGTCGAAGAGGATCGCCGACACGTCGTCACGCACCAGCCCACGGCCCATGGAGACTTTTTGCTTTTCATCGGCGCTGAGGTTGCGGGCCTTCTTGTACAGCAGTGTCTGCAAGTCGAGGACTTCAGCGATTTCCTGCACTTTGCTGTGAACTTTCGCCTCAGCCATACCCTGATTGCGCAGCGGAAACGCCAGGTTGTCGAACACCGTCATGGTGTCGTAGACCACCGGAAACTGGAAAACCTGGGCGATGTTGCGTTTCTCCGGGGTCAGTTGATTAACCACTGTGTTGTCAAACAGCACCTGGCCTTCCGAAGGGCTGAGCAGGCCGGAGATGATGTTGAGCAAAGTCGACTTGCCGCACCCGGACGGCCCGAGCAAGGCATAGGCGCCGCCCTGCTCCCAGACGTGATTCATCTCGCGAATCGCGTAATCCTCAGGCCCGGCAGGCGTGCGGGTGTAGCTGTGGGCAAGGTTCTGCAAATGGATTTCGGCCATCAGGCAACCCTCGCAACGCGGCGCCCGGGAGCCTGGAGCAGCCGCCCCTGGCCATCGAACACAAACAGTTTGTGGGTCGGAATGTAGATACGAATCGGCGCATCGACGTCGTATTCGTGGACCCCAGGCAAGTGCAGCACCAGCAGGAAATGCTCGTTGCGTACGTGCAGGAACGTTTCCGACCCGCTGATTTCCGCCACCTCCACGGTCACGGCCAACTCCAGGTCATCGTCGTTGCTGGGCACCAGCGAGATGTGGCTGGGGCGCACGCCAAAGCGGAACTCGCCCTCGCCCACCGGGCGCAAATCGACGTTCAACGGGAAGTGCACAAAATTGGCGAAGCTCACCTCGTTACCGGCAATGCGCCCCGGCATCAGGTTGATCGGCGGCTCCGAAAACAGCTCGGCGGCCAGCACGGTTTGCGGCTGGTGATAGACCTCGGCGGTGTTGCCGCTCTGGATCACCCGCCCCTCGTGAAGAATGGTCGTGGTGCCACCCAGCGCCAGCGCTTCGTTGGGTTCAGTGGTGGCGTAGACGGCAATGGTGTGGCGTGCCTTGAACAGCTCACGCATTTCCTGGCGCAGTTCTTCGCGCAGCTTGTAGTCGAGGTTCACCAACGGTTCGTCGAACAGAATCAGCTCGGCGTCCTTGACCAGCGCCCGCGCCATCGCGGTGCGTTGCTGCTGGCCGCCCGACAGTTCCAGTGGATGGCGTTGCAGGAATTTCTCGATGCGCAGCATGCGCGCGGTTTCCAGCACTTTGCTCTGGATCAGCTCGGCCGGGACCCCAGCCTGGCGCAACGGCGAGGCGATGTTTTCGAACACGGTCATGGTCGGGTAGTTGATGAACTGTTGATAGACCAGCGACACGTTGCGCAGCCGTACCGGGCGCCGGGTGACATCCACGCCATTCATCAGGATGCGCCCGCTGTCAGGCTTGTCGAGACCGGCCATCAAGCGCATCAGGCTGGTCTTGCCGGACAGCGTGCGCCCCAGCAAGACATTGAAAGAACCGGGTTCAAAGCGCAGGTTCGCATCGTCGATCCAGGCTTGACCCTCGACGGTGCGACTGACGTGCTCCAGCGTTAATGACATGGCTCGGCCTTTTTATTGTTGGCGTCAGGCGACCGGAGCAACAGAGCGACATTCGTGCCAGAAATCCCAAGCGATTGATCTGGCTGAATATTCATTGAAAAGATCGAAAAACCGCATTCGCGGCTGAACAGAAATGAACAACCGTGAGTGAACACTTGAACAGTGCCGCGTTTGACTTTGAACAGTTGTGAACAACACTCTGTCGATACTTTTTGCGCAAAAATCCTGTGGGAGCGGGCTTGCTCGCGAATGCGGTGGATCAGTCAATATCGCTGTTGAATGACACACCGCATTCGCGAGCAAGCCCGCTCCCACCGTTAGGGCTGCGCCGTTTGAGATACCTATAACAACAATAAAAACGCTGTTTCAGAGGCTGACTGCCATGGCCGCACCTGCCCCGCCGCTGTCCCACGACGCGATCGTCCAGAGCTCCTGGTCACGGTGCCGCGCGTTCGGTCTCAACCATCAAAGCGCCCCAGCCTTCGATCAATTGCCCGCCGAAGGCATCTCGCGCTTGTTGGAAAGCCAGCATTCACTGGTGCAAACCACCCATCAGGAGGTCCTGCTCTACTACGAAAACATCCTCAGCAACTCCAACTGCCTGATCATGCTCGCCGACAATCAGGGCCAGGTGCTGACCTCCTGGGGCACTCAACGGTTTATCGAGCCGGGCCTGAGCCGGGGTTTCAGCGCCGGCGCCAGTTGGCGGGAACAGTGCAGCGGCACCAACGCGATTGGCACTGCGCTGGCCTGCGAGCAAGCGGTGCACATCGAACACGATGAGCATTTTCTCAAGGCCAACCGTTTCATGACGGGCTCGGCGGCGCCAATCTTCGACGCCGAACGCAAGGTCATCGCGGTGCTGGACGTGTCCAGCGACAGCTACCTGCCGCCCTCCCACACCCTGGGCATGGTCAAGATGATGAGCCAGACCGTGGAGAACCGGCTGATTCTCAACCTGTTCAAGGGCGAACACTTTCAACTGGTGTTCAACACCGGCCTGAACAACCTCGACAGCCAATGGGCCGGGTTGTTGATTTTCGATGAAAGCGGCCTGGTGCTCTCGGCCAACCGCCGGGCCGATAATTTGCTGGGCGTCAGCCTGTCGCGGGTCAGCGTCGAAAGCCTGTTCAAGGTGTCGTTGCTCGAACTGCTGAACCAGCCCGACGGCCAGCCCTTTGCCTTGCAGACATCCGGGTGCAATCGCTTTCATTGCCTGCTCAGGCGCCCCCGACTGCGACCTGTTCAAGCGCGCGTGTTCACCGCGCCGCCCGGCCCTGCGCCAGAAGCTATCAGCCTTGGCACCTTGCACTTCGGTGACCGTCGCGTGGAAAAAGCCGTACGCCAGGCCGAGCGGTTACTGGAGAAAGACATTCCGCTGCTGATCCATGGCGAAACCGGCGTGGGCAAGGAAGTCTTCGTCAAAGCCTTGCACCAGGCCAGCTCCCGTAGCAAACAGCCGTTCATTGCCGTCAATTGCGCGGCGATCCCCGCCGAACTGGTGGAATCCGAGCTGTTTGGCTACGAAAAAGGCGCGTTCACCGGGGCCCACCATAAAGGCAGCATCGGGCTGATTCGCAAGGCAGACAAAGGCACGCTGTTCCTCGATGAGATCGGTGACATGCCACTGCCGACCCAGGCTCGATTGTTGCGGGTTTTGCAGGAGCGCTGCGTGCAACCGGTGGGCAGCAGCGAGCTGTTCGCGGTGGATATTCGCATTATCTCGGCCACCAACCGTTCGTTGCGCGAGCAGGTTCAGCTCGGGCGCTTTCGCGAGGACCTGTATTACCGCATCGGTGGTTTGACCCTGGAGTTGCCGCCCCTGCGCGAACGCAGCGACAAACCGGCGCTGTTCAAGCGCTTGTGGGAACAGCACCGCGAACCCGGGCAATGGGCCGGACTGGCCCCGGAGGTGATGGCGCTGTTCGAACGTCATCCGTGGCCGGGGAATCTGCGCCAGGTCAGCAGCGTGATGCAGGTGGCGCTGGCCATGGCCGAGGATCAGCCAATCGGACTTGAGCATTTGCCGGATGATTTTTTTGCGGATCTGGGAATGGAGCCTGTCGAGACACCCGCGCCACTGGCGGTGGATTTGAATGATGCCGAGGATTTGAATCGGCAGTTGCAGGCGGCTGGGGGGAATATTTCCCACTTGGCGCGCAGATTGGGGGTGAGCAGGAATACCCTCTACAAGCGGTTGCGCCAACTTGGGGATTGAGTGAACCGCTTTTCCCTCACCCCAGCCCTCTCCCGGAGGGAGAGGGAGCCGACCGAGGTGTCTGGCGTTTTGCATCAACCTGAATAACCGCGTCGATTATGGATTCGATGCATCACTATCAGGTCGTCATATTTCTTCAAGATTCCCGGCCCAGTCCCCTCTCCCTCCGGGAGAGGGTTAGGGTGAGGGCTGGATCTCAGGGCACCGCTGCACTTGCGCCCACCCCAAAAACAAAAACCCGCACAAGGCGGGTTTTGTTTGTGGCCAATGCTGCGATCAGTCAGCCAGACGCCAGGTCGTGCCGCCCTTGCCGTCTTCCAGCACCACGCCCATGGCGGTGAGCTGGTCGCGGATGCGGTCAGATTCGGCCCAGTCTTTAGCCGCCCGTGCCGCCAGACGTGCCTGAATCAGCGCGTCGACTTGTGCCCCATCAACCCGCCCTTCAGCGCCGGCCTGCAGGAAGTCATCGGCTTCCAACTGCAAGACACCGAGCACGCTGGCCAGTTCTTTCAGGCGCGCCGCCAGACCGGCCGCTGCGTTCAGATCGCTCTCACGCAGGCGGTTGATCTCGCGCACCATCTCGAACAGCACCGCGCAGGCTTCCGGCGTGCCGAAGTCATCGTTCATCACCTGGGTGAAACGCTCGACGAAGGTTTCGCCACCGGCAGGCGCGACGTTCGGCAGGCCTTTCAGCGCGTGGTAGAAACGCTCCAGTGCGCCTTTGGCGTCCTTGAGGTTGTCTTCCGAGTAGTTGATCGCGCTACGGTAGTGGCTCGACACCAGCAGGTAGCGCACGACTTCCGGGTGGTACTTGTCGAGCACGTCGCGAATGGTGAAGAAGTTGTTCAAGGACTTGGACATCTTCTCGCCATTGATGCGAATCATCCCGCAATGCATCCACGCATTGGCGTAGGTCTTGCCGGTGGCCGCTTCGCTCTGGGCGATTTCGTTTTCGTGGTGCGGGAACTCAAGGTCACTCCCGCCACCATGAATGTCGAAGGTCTCGCCCAGGCAGCAGGTCGACATCACCGAGCATTCGATGTGCCAGCCCGGACGCCCGGCGCCCCATGGCGACTCCCAGCTCGGTTCGCCCGGCTTGGTGGCCTTCCACAGCACGAAGTCCAGCGGGTCCTGTTTCGACTCATCGACTTCGATCCGTGCGCCGATGCGCAGGTCTTCGATCTTCTTGCGCGACAGCTTGCCGTAGCCCATGAACTTGGCGACGCGGTAGTACACGTCGCCATTGCCCGGTGCGTAGGCGTAACCCTTGTCGATCAGCGTCTGGATCATGCTCAGCATGCCAGGGATGTGATCGGTGGCACGCGGCTCCATGTCCGGCTTGAGGATGTTGAGGCGTGCCTCGTCCTCGTGCATCGCGGTGATCATGCGCTCGGTCAGGGCGTCGAACGGCTCGCCGTTTTCCTTGGCGCGGTTGATGATCTTGTCTTCGATGTCGGTGATGTTACGCACGTAAGTCAGGTTGTAACCGCTGAACCGCAACCAGCGGGTCACCAGGTCGAACGCAACCATGCTGCGGCCATGACCGATGTGGCAGTAGTCGTACACGGTCATGCCGCACACGTACATGCGCACATTGTTGCCATCCAGCGGCTTGAAGACTTCTTTGCTCTTGGTGAGCGTGTTGTAGATCGTTAGCACTTTATGTTCCTTGAATCACTGGCCCCACGAATCACGCAGGGTCACGGTACGGTTGAACACCGGATGACCAGGTTTCGAGTCCTTGATATCCGCGCAGAAGTAACCTTCGCGCTCGAACTGGAAACGGTCTTCCGGCTGTGCGTTGCCAAGCGATGGCTCGGCACGACAACCGGTGAGCACCTGCAGGGAGTCAGGGTTGATGTTGTCCAGGAAACTGGCGCTGTCTTCGGCCTTCTCAGGGTTAGGCGAACGGAACAGGCGATCGTACAGACGCACTTCACATTCAACGCTGGCCGCCGCTGGCACCCAGTGGATCACGCCTTTGACCTTGCGGCCTTCCGGGTTCTTGCCCAGGGTGTCCGGGTCGTACGAGCAACGCAGTTCGACGATGTTGCCATCGGCGTCCTTGATCGCTTCGTCGGCACGGATCACGTAGCTGCCGCGCAGACGCACTTCGCCGGTCGGCTCCAGGCGCTTGTAGCCTTTTGGCGGCTCTTCCATGAAGTCTTCACGGTCGATGTAGATTTCACGCGCGAACGGCAGAGCGCGCACGCCCATGTCTTCTTTCGGGTGGCACGGCAGTTCGAGGTTCTCGACCTGGCCTTGCGGGTAGTTGGTGATCACGACTTTCAGCGGACGCAGCACACACATGGCACGTGGGGCGCTGTGGTCCAGGTCGTCACGGATGCTGAATTCAAGCATGCCGAAGTCGACCACGCCGTCGGAACGGTTGGTGCCGATCATGTCGCAGAAGTTGCGGATCGATTTCGGCGTGTAGCCACGGCGGCGAAAGCCCGACAGCGTGGACATGCGCGGGTCGTCCCAACCGTGAACATGTTTCTCGTCCACAAGCTGCTTGAGCTTGCGCTTGCTGGTGATCGTGTAGTTCAGGTTCAGGCGGCTGAATTCGTACTGGCGCGGTTGCGCCGGCACTGGCAGGTGCTCGAGGAACCATTCGTACAGCGGACGGTGGCTTTCGAACTCCAGGGTGCAGATCGAATGGGTGATGCCTTCGATGGCGTCCGACTGACCGTGGGTGAAGTCGTAGTTCGGGTAGATGCACCACTTGTCACCGGTCTGGTGGTGGTGAGCGTGACGGATGCGATACATGATCGGGTCGCGCAGGTTCATGTTCGGCGAAGCCATGTCGATCCTGGCCCGCAGCACGCGTGCGCCGTCCGGGAATTCGCCGGCCTTCATGCGGGCGAACAGGTCCAGGTTTTCTTCAACCGAGCGGTCACGGAACGGGCTGTTCTTGCCCGGCTCGGTCAGGCTGCCACGGTATTCCTTGGCTTGCTCCGGGGTCAGGTCGCAAACGTACGCGTTGCCGGACTTGATCAACTCCACTGCCCAGTCGTGCAACTGGTCGAAATACTGCGACGCGTAGCGCACTTCACCGGACCATTCGAAACCCAGCCACTTGACGTCGCTTTCGATGGCGTCGATGTACTCCTGGTCTTCCTTGGCAGGGTTGGTATCGTCGAAACGCAGGTGCGTGACGCCACCGAACTCCTGGGCCAGGCCGAAGTTCACACAGATCGACTTGGCGTGACCAATGTGCAGGTAACCGTTGGGCTCAGGCGGGAAACGGGTGACGATCTGCGTGTGCTTACCCGAGTCCAGGTCCGCCTGGATGATCGGCCGCAGGAAGTTGACCGGCACGGCAGGGCCAGTCTTGGAATTCGAGGTAGGGTCGACAGTGGGCTTGCTCATAGGATCCTTGACGTACAGGTGCGCGGCCTTCATGGAGGCCTGACAAAACAAAGCCGCTATCATAGCCGAAGCTGTCAAGCGCCTGACAGAGCAGGCCCTAAAACTGCTGCTTTTAATACGCCTGATTTGAAAAACTGCCTCGAAATTCGCGCCTGTCACGCTAAACTGCGCACCTTGGCGATTTTTTGCCAGACCGGTTCGGGCTCGCACGCGTCATGCGGCGCCCCGAAAACCACGGATTCCTTGAAAACGCTTCTCCTTAAAAGAGTACCGATCATGACTCAAGTCAAATTGACCACCAACCACGGCGAGATCGTCCTGGAACTGAACGCTGAAAAAGCCCCGATCACCGTGGCCAACTTCATCGAGTACGTTAAGGCCGGCCACTACGAAAACACTGTGTTCCACCGTGTCATCGGCAACTTCATGATCCAGGGCGGTGGTTTCGAGCCAGGCATGAAAGAAAAGAAAGACAAGCGTCCAAGCATCCAGAACGAAGCTGACAACGGTCTTTCCAACGACAAGTACACCGTGGCCATGGCTCGCACCATGGAGCCGCATTCGGCATCTGCGCAGTTCTTCATCAACGTGGCCGACAACGGTTTCCTGAACCACAGCGGCAAGAACGTTCAGGGCTGGGGCTACGCAGTCTTCGCCAAAGTGGTTGCAGGCACTGACGTAGTCGACAAGATCAAAGGCGTGTCCACCACGTCCAAATCGGGTCACCAGGACGTACCGGCAGAAGACGTGATCATCGAGAAAGCCGAGATCATTGAGTGATACTGCTGATTTCAGATTTACATCTGGAAGAGGAGCGCCCGGACATTACCCGGGCGTTTCTGGATTTGCTCGCCACCCGCGCCCGCGCAGCGCAAGCGTTGTACATATTGGGCGACTTTTTCGAGGTGTGGATTGGCGACGACGCCATGACCCCCTTCCAACGCACCATCTGCCAAGCCCTGCGCGACCTCAGCGACAGCGGCACGGCCATTTTCCTGATGCATGGCAATCGCGACTTCCTGCTCGGCAAGGCCTTCTGCAAAGCAGCCGGCTGCACCCTGCTCAAAGACCCGAGTGTCGTGCAGTTTTATGGTGAGCCGGTGCTGCTGATGCACGGCGACAGCCTGTGCACCCGCGACGAAAGCTATATGAAGCTGCGTCGCTACCTGCGCAACCCCGTCACCCTGTTCATTTTGCGTCACCTGCCCCTGCGCACCCGGCACAAGCTGGCACGCAAGCTGCGCAGCGAAAGCCGCGCGCAAGTCCGGATGAAAGCCAACGACATCGTCGACGTGACCCCCGAAGAAGTCCCGCGGATCATGCAGCACTATGGCGTGAAAACCCTGGTCCACGGCCACACTCACCGCCCCGCCATCCACAAATTGCAACTGGGCGAGCACGCCGCCAGGCGCATTGTGCTGGGGGATTGGGATCGCCAGGGCTGGGCGTTGCAGGTGGATGAGCAAGGGTTCGCGTTGGCGGCGTTTGACTTCGCCCCGCCGCCGCAATTAGCCGCACCCGGCAGCTAACGGTCAAACACAAAACCCTTGTGGGAGCGGGCTAGCTCGCGAAAGCGGTATGACAGTCAACTGAGATGTTGAATGTTAATCCGCCTTCGCGAGCAAGCCCGCTCCCACATTGACCGCGTTTTGCTTAGTGCCCTGCCGCCTCCGGCCCCGCCTTCGCCGCGAACGGCGGTTTGGCCAGCCACACGATTAGAATCAACCCCATGAAGCCCCAGCCCAGCAGCGTGAAGTAATCCACGGTCGAGAGCATATACGCCTGGCTGGTCAGTACGTGATCGAGCTGCGCATAGGCCGGGTTGCTCGCACCGCCCAGGGTATTCAAGGCCTCCCGGGTGGCGGGTTCGAAGGTGCTGATGCTTTCACTCATATAAGCGTGATGCTGATCGGCCCGACGAATCCAGATCCACGTGGTCAACGATGCCGCAAAGCTCCCGCCCAAGGTCCGCAGGAACGTCGCCAGGCCCGCACCATCGGCGATCTGATGGGGTGGCAGGTCCGACATCAGAATGCTCAGGGTCGGCATGAAGAACAGCGCCACACCAATGCCCATGAACAGTTGCACCATGGCCACATGCTGGAAGTCCACCTCATGGGTGAAACCGGCACGCATGAAGCAACTCAAGCCAATCGCCAGGAACGCCAGCCCAGCCAGTAACCGCAGGTCGAACTTGTGCGCGTACTTACCGACAAACGGCGACATCAGCACCGGCAGAATGCCGATCGGCGCCACGGCCAGACCGGCCCAGGTCGCGGTGTACCCCATCTGGGTTTGCAGCCATTGCGGCAGCATCAGGTTGATGCCGAAGAACCCGGCGTACCCCAGCACCAACACGATGGTGCCAATGCGAAAGTTGCGGTGGGCGAACAGCCGCAAGTTGACCACCGGATGTTTGTCGGTCATCTCCCAAATCACGAACACCGCCAGCGCAATCGCCGAAATCGCCGCCCCCGTGAGGATGAAGCTGGACTCGAACCAGTCCAGGTCATTGCCCTTGTCGAGGATGATCTGCAACGCCCCGACGCCAATGATCAGGGTCAACAGCCCCACGTAGTCCATCGGTTGGCGAGTGATCACCACCGGCCGATCCTTGAGCTGCTGCTTGACCACCATCACCGCAAACGCACCAATCGGCACGTTGATGAAGAAAATCCACGGCCAGCTATAGCTGTCGGTAATCCAGCCCCCCAGGATGGGACCTGCAATCGGCGCGACCACCGTGACCATCGCCAGCAATGCCAGGGCCATCCCCCGTTTCGCCGGCGGGTAGACCGCAATCAGCAAGGTCTGGGTCATCGGGTACAACGGCCCGGCAACCAGCCCCTGCAAAACCCGAAAACCAACCAGTTCCGGCATCGACGTCGAGATACCGCACAAGAACGAGGCCAGCACGAACAGAATGGTGGCCCACAGAAACAGCTTCACCTCACCGAAACGACGGCTCAGCCAACCGGTCAACGGCAACGCGATGGCGTTACTCACGGCGAACGAAGTGATCACCCAGGTGCCCTGCTCCGAGCTCACGCCCAGGTTGCCGGAAATGGTCGGCAAGGCCACGTTGGCGATGGTGGTATCGAGCACCTGCATGAAGGTCGCCAGCGACAGGCCGATGGTGGCGAGCACCAGGCTGGGCGGCTTGAAAGACGCGTTATTCATCGCGAATCCTTTGAAACGAGGCAGGCGCTGCGACCGTTACGGCCGCAGCTGAGGGATTGGCGAATCAGCGTTGAGCGGTTTTGACCGCCAACGAGCTGTTGTCATGGATCAAGCGGGTAATCATTGCGTCGGCCTCGGCCAACTGACGGTCATAGACGCTGGTGCTGAACGAAGCCTTTTGTGGCGATTGCTGCGCCAGCACCGGGCCGCTCTGGTCATGCAGATTGACGTTGACCATGGTCGACAGGCCGACCCGCAATGGATGTTCTGCAAGTTCTTGGGCGTTGATGTGAATCCGCACCGGCACACGCTGGACGATCTTGATCCAGTTGCCGGTGGCGTTCTGGGCAGGCAACAAGGCAAACGCACTGCCAGTCCCAGCGCCGAGGCTGTCGATGGTACCGTTGTACTTCACCTCGCTGCCGTACAGGTCGGCCTCGATGTCTACCGGCTGACCGATGCGCATGTCTCGCAGCTGGGTTTCCTTGAAGTTGGCGTCGATCCACAGTTGATCCAGGGGAATCACCGCCATCAACGCGGTGCCCGGCTGAACCCGCTGACCGAGCTGCACGGTGCGCTTGGCAACGTAACCGGTGACCGGTGCAATCAGCGTGCTGCGGGCATTGGTCAGATAAGCCTGACGCACTTGGGCAGCGGCGGCTTGCACGTCCGGGTGAGACGACACCACGGTGTCGTCGACCAGCGCGCTGGTGGTGTTGAGCTGCTGCTGAGCATTGGCCAGGGCATTTTGCGCCGAGCTCAGGTCATCACGAGCATGGGACAGTTCTTCCTGGGAGATCGCCCCGCCGGCCGCGAGATTCTTCCGGCGATTGAAGTTGTCCTGAGCCTTTTGCACTTCGGCCTTCTGCGCGTTGACCTGGGCTTTCATTCCATCGACGTTGCTGTACAGCCCGCGGACCTGGCGCACTGTGCGGGCCAGATTGGCCTGGGCACTTTGCAGGCCGACTTGCGCGTCATTGGGGTCGAAGTTGATCAACACCTGACCTTCATGGACCAGGTCGCCGTCATCGGCGCCAATGCTGACCACCGTGCCGGTGACCAGCGGGGTAATTTCCACCACGTTGCCGTTCACGTAGGCGTCGTCGGTGCTTTCGCTCCAGCGTCCATAGAGTTCGTGCCAGCCCCAGACAGCCGCGCCGCCGAGGATCACCAGCACCGCGAGCACCAGCAGCATGATTTTGCGTTTGCCGGGGTTACCCGTGTCTTGGACGTTTTCCGGGGTTGAGTTGTGTTCGGCAGTGGCCATGACAAGTACCTTGAATTATTGATTCTGCGTGGCTGGGGTGGGCGTGGCCGAAGCCAGGGTGTCGGCTTGATATCCGCCGCCCAGTGCCTGCATCAGTTGAATCGACAGGTCGATCTGCTCGGCATTCAGGTTCGCCAACTGGCGTTGGGCCTGCAGCAATTGCTGTTCGATGCTGAGCACGTCCAGGTAGTTGCCGATGCCGGAACCGTAACGCTGGACGACCGTGTTGTATGAATCCTGGGCGATATCGGTGGCATGTTGCTGCGCGCCGATCTGCCGGCCGACGTCGCGCAACTGAGAGAGCGTGTCGCTGACATCCCCCAACGCACTCACCAGGCTTTTGTTGTACTGCGCCACCGCGAGGTCGTAGTCGGCGTCCCGCGCATCGAGGTCGGCACGCAAGCGGCCGCCATCGAAGATCGGCAGCGACACGGTCGGTGCGATGTTGAGGTAACGGCTCGCCGAGCCAAACATCGCATCGCCCAACAACGACTCGACACCGGCCGCCGCGCTCAGGTTGAGGTTGGGGTAGAAGCGGGTTTTGCCAGCATCGATGTTCTTGCTCGCCGCCTCGACCCGCCAGCGTGCGGCGATCAGGTCCGGACGACGACCGAGCAACTCGGCCGGCAATGTCGAGGGCAGTGCCACGGCGCTGGCCTGAAGGATTTTCGGGCGGGCGATTTCATTGCCGCGATCCGGGCCTTTGCCGAGCAACACGGCCAGGGCGATTTTCGCGCTTTGGAGCTTCTTCTCGGCGTCGATCAGGGTCGCTTCGGAGCTGGCTTCCAGGCTTTCGGTTTGCTGGTACTGGTATTGGCTGTCGATCCCGGAACTCAGGCGACGCTTGCTCAGGTCGAGCATTTGCCGGGTGCGCTTGAGGTCTTCATCGGCCAGGTCGTAAACAATGTGCGCCTGCCCCAAATCGCTGTAAGCGCGGGCCACGTCGGCCGACAATGTCAGCTGTGCGGCTTGCTGATCGACTTGGGCTGCACGGGCCTGGCCCAACGCGGCTTCCCAGGCGGCACGCTGGCCGCCCCAGAGGTCGAAGGTGTAATTGAAACTGGCGCCGATGTTGCGCACCGTCGAATAGGTGCCACCGACACCGGTCGGGTCCTGATCGCGGGCCAGTCGCGAACGGCTGACACTGGCGCTGGCATCGAGGGTCGGCATTCGCGCGGCATCGGCTGCATAAGCGGCGGCGCTGGCCTGGTGAGCACGGGCACTGGCGATCTGCATGTCAGGGCTGTCGTGCAGGGCTTCGCGGATCAGGCCGTCAAGTTGCGGGTCACCGAGGCTTTTCCACCAGTCGCTTTTCGGCCAGGCCGCCGGCGACAGCGTCACGCCATTCAGGGATTGCCCGGCCTTGAGGGTTTTTGCATCGAGGCGAGTGCCTTCGGTGTTCAGGCCGCTGTAACTGGCACATCCGGCCAGGCTCATGGCCAACAGCACCAGGCTCAGGCGCGTACGCAAGGTTTTACTGCTCATTTATCACCTACCCGCAGCAAGGTGATCGAGTCACCCGCTGCCAGCAAAATTTTCTTCAGGATCTGTTCCAGGGTCTTCAACTCTTCTGGCGTGATGGCGCCGGCCAGTTCGTTCATGGCCTCGGCACCGATGTGCGGCAGACGGTCGGCCAGTTGCTCGCCTTCCTCCGTCAGCACCAGCCGCACCTGGCGACGATCACTCTCGCTGCGTTGGCGGGTGAGGAAACCTTTCTGTTCCAGACGATCGAGCATGCGAGTCATCGAACCGCTGTCCAGCGACAGGTGACGACACAGTTCCGCCGGCGTATCGACGCCGAACTGGGCCATGATGATCAACACCTTGAACTGCGCAGACGTAATGCCGTGGGGTTCCATGTACGTGTCGATCAGCCGGTCCTTGAGCAAGGCCGCACGGCCCAGCAATAGCCCGAGGTGGCAATTGTGAAAATCGTCGGGATTGAAATGCTTCATCTGACCACCCATTAGCTGCCTAGGCAGGGAAAGTATGTCGAGATGTTACTGCCTAGGCAGCCAATGTCAACGTAATAGTTAGGAAGCTTTGTAATTGGGTGATCAGCGGCACTGTGCTGCTTCAAACAATGAAATGGGTTTTCAACGGGTAAAAAAGTTTGAACCACGAACGCGCGTCACACGCTTCATGCAAAGATCCAGGTGATTGAAAGCACTGTTGACTCCGCCCCCCGGCTGAGGCGGCAGCCCATACGGCTCATGACCGTGCGGGTAGACCGCCTTCGGCCAGGGAGGCAATGGAGGTGAGTAGCGCATTGATATCCGCCCCTGTGGTCCCGGGATTCAACAAGGTCATTTTCAGGGTGATCAAACCGCCATGACGGGTAACTCCCAGGTTGGCGATTCCCTGGTCAAACAGTGCCTGGGCAATATGACGGTGCAGTGCATCCCGATCCTCGGCTGAGTGCAAGGGACTGCATACCCGAAGCAGAACGCTGGTCAATTGCCCGCAACTGACCAGCTCGAAGGCTGGCGAGGCGTCGATCACCTGGGCGACCTCGGCTGCCAGGTCAATGCACTGGTCAATCATTGCCGCATACTGACGGGTTCCGATACTGCGCAGACTCATCCACAGCTTCAGCGCATCGAAACGGCGGGTGGTTTGCAACGATTTTGTCACCAGGTTCGGCAAGCCGTCCCGATCATCCTCTGGCGGGTTCAGGTAATCGGCGTGAGTGCGCATGAGTTCGAAATGCGCCTCGTCACGCAGCAGAAACGCACCACAACTGATGGTCTGGAAAAACTGTTTGTGGAAGTCCAGCGTCATTGAGTCCGCGCGGTCAAGACCGTGCAGACGGTGGCGATACCGGTGTGATAACAACAAGGCGCCGCCCCATGCAGCGTCAACATGCAGCCATAGCCCATGGGCCTGAGCGATGTCAGCGAGGGTGTCGAGCGGATCGATGGCACCCGTGTCCGTAGTGCCCGCTGTCGCGACTATCACGAAGGGCGTTCGCGATTCACTCGCAAGCCTTGCGAGCGTGCACGTGAGGTCATCCACGGACATTTTTCCGTCACGGTCACAGGACACGGGTATCGCTGCGTTTTTGCCCAGCCCCAGCAACGACAGCGACTGCTGCACCGAAAAGTGCGCCTGACGCGAACACACGGCAACCATCCCTTGGGCGCACGCAGGAAGCCCCTGCTCCTTGACGTCCACCCCCCAGCGAAGCAAAGCGTAACGATCACGGGCGAGCAGCAGGCCCATTAAATTGCTTTGCGTTCCCCCGCTGGTAAACACACCGGCGTCGCCGTCCGGATAGCCTGTCCATGCACGCAGTGCACTCACCAGATGCTGTTCGAGAAAGGTCGCGGAGGGGCTCTGGTCCCAAGAGTCCAGCGACTGATTGGCGACGTTGATCAGGACCTCGGCCAGTTGGCTGGCCAGCGTGGTCGGACAGTGCAAATGGGCGATGCAAAGGGGATGGTGGACTTGCAGGGCATGGTCGAGAAAACAGGCGGCGGCATCGGCCAGCGCCTGTTCGTCACCCACCCCTTGCGGGGGGAAAACGTCCAGATCGGACAAGGCTTTTCGCTGGGCGGCGGGCTGCGTTCCGTCAAACAGCGTGCCTGTTTCCAACCAGCGACTCGCGATGTCGACGGCCTGCCCCATCAAACGACGGTAAATCTGCGCCCCGGCCGGATCAGCCGTGGTCATGCCTCGGGTTGGTTTTTCAAGGCGGTTGGCATGACTCAGCGGCATGTTCAAATGCTCCGGGGATAAAGACTCATGGCGTGGCGGCACCTGTGGCGGGGGCGCGCAGGATCAGCCAGCGTCGGCGATGTGGCGGTGGTCGATACGACATGGTGATCGCCCCTGATCAAGGCGAACGGGAGTCCCTTCCTTCGGGAAGAAACCAGCCGACGCGGGCACTGCCCGACGCAAACCTACTGCGAAAGTTCTGTCCAGATTGCCGCGTACTGCGCTTGCACGTTCGCCGGGCAGGCAAAAGTGAACTGCGCCTTGTGCAAGACCTCTGCCGGGATATTCAGCTCTGGAGCGTCCCGCATAGACGCGGGCATGAACTGTTCGGCACCGGCCACAGCACTGGCATAGCCATGGAAGGCAGAGTTCAAGGCTGCATTGCGCGGTTCCATGATGAAGTTCATGAACAGCCTGGCATTCACCACGTTCGGGGAACGTTTGAGGATCACCACGTTGTCACTGAATATTTGCGTGCCCTCCCTTGGAAGGCCAAAGCGGATCGTCGGGTTGATCATGCGCTGACGCAAGGCGGCACCGTTCCAGTCGATGCTGGCCTTGAAATGCCCAGTGGCCATTTTTTGTACGCTGCCGTACTCCATCGAGGCCCACGCCGGCCGGGCCTTGACCAGGGTACTGCGCACCTGGCGCAACAAATGCGGATCGGCATCACACATCTTGCCGCCGTGATAACGCACGGCGGCGTAGATGACTTCGTTCATGTCCGCACCAATGTTAATCGTCCCTTGCAGTTCCTTGGGCGGATCAATCACCACAGACCAAGTGTCGATGTCCCCTTTGTAGACGTCGGTGTGAATGGCAACACCCACCACTCCCCATGCCCATGGAACCGAATATTTGCGCCCTGGATCAAAAGGCGGGTCGACCCATTGCGCAGTCAGGTTGCGGAAGTTTTCCAGTTGGGACGGATGAGCCGCCAACACCAGGTCCTCGGCTATCCACAAGGGCAAATAGTTGCCTGCCACCACCGCTACATCCGCGTCCACTGACTGGTCTCGAACCTTGGCAAGCGCGGTGTCACTGGATTCGTACTCAACCAGCTCAACCGCGACGTTGTGCTCTTTTTCGAACTTTTCGATCATCTGCGCGCTGGTGTAGCTTTCCCAATTGTAGAGCGTGAGCGTGCCCTCGGCCTTGACCACGCCAAACGCGCAACTGAGGGCCAGGGCGATACCTGTTCTGGAAAGTTTTAACGGCATTGAGCTGACTCCGAAGCCTCGCGGCGAGTGCTGAAACCTGTCAGTGGCAGTGAGTAATGAGAATGGCCAACAACCCCGATGCCTGAAGCTAAGCCATTGGCAGCAGCACTCTCAGGTGAGCGACCCGTTGGGGAAGGTCGTCCTGGAGGGCCATGGTCGAGTAAGCGATCGACATCGAAAACACCCCCAGCAGCACGGAGGCTGATCGCTGGAAAGTCGCCGTATGATTCGACCAGGACTGGCGGGAAGTCAGAATCTTGCCCAGGGACGCCCACAGTATTCCTATGGGCCCGAGTGCAATCAGAAACACACCCATGGCCCAGGCAAACTGCTCAGTGGACTGGAAAGCACTTAACGGAAAGACCGTGCTGGCGAAAAGGAACGCCTTGGGGTTCAACAACGTTGCCAGAAACACTTCAAAAAAGTGGGCGGGCCTGCGTAGCGTGTCATGAAGGATATGGCTGTTTCGCCATAGTTTGAACGCCAGCCATAGCAAGTACGCCGCACAGAGCAACTTGATGCCATCGAGCAGCCAAGGCCGGCTTGCAGCAAATGACAGCAGGAAAAAACCCCAGGTCAAAATAGCCAGGGTGTACCCCATGGCCTCCGCCACCACCAAAGGAAGTGTTCTGCGCACCCCGACCTTGAGCCCTGAAGAAAACAGCAGCGTATTGGTCGGCCCCGGCACTATCAGAATAAGCGAGGCGTAGAACGACATCACGAGCAACTCATGAAAGACAGGCATGGAACCTCCGGGCTCAGTGTCCCAATCGGTGTAAGGTGGCGGCGCGTCGAGCCCGGGTTGTTGCGCAACTAACTCAGGGAAAACGGACGTGCGGTGCGAAAGACCTCGATCGTGTCCAGCCCCAGAGCTGTCCGACAGAGCCGCTCGATGCCGATACCAAACCCGGAACTCGCGGCGGGAACGGTGTTGGACCTCATCAGTTCACACATGAGCTGGTCCTCGGGGCCAAAGCTGTTGAGGCGTCTGGCCTGTTCCTCAAACCGGTCGGCATCATCTTCATCCGTATAACCGTGGACCACTTCAATCGCATCGATAAGGATCTCGAAACGGTCCACTATCGCCGCCGTTCCAGGCCTTCTTTTGGCCCGTACTTCGGGCAGCAACGGAAAGTCCGTGACCACCACACAACGGTCTTTGGAGAGCGGTTCGACATTTTCGGTGATATAGCGGTCGATCAACCACAGCGGAGAAATTTCATAATCGTTGTACATCTCCTGGAAGGCGCCCACTAACTTCATGGCCGAGTGTTCGTCCCGGAACAGGTCTATTCCCAGGTCCTTGCGAATCAATTCCCCGAACGATAAAACCTCTATCGGCCCTGGATAGAACTCGCCGACGATACGTGTCGCCAGGTCCAGCATTTCATCGATGCTGGCGTCGCGCTTGTAGAGATCGAGCATGGTGAATTCAGGCAGGTGCGTTGCATCCAGTTCATCCGGACGAAAACTGGGGCCCATTTCGTAAACCGCCGGTGTGAACTGCAGGTTGTAACGCAAGGCAAACGCTGACGACTCACGGAGCCAGCGACCATCCGTCAATTGCAGCCTGGGACGGTCTGCATCGCCAGGAAACTTGCGCAGTATCGGCGTCATGATTTCGAAGTAACCTTCGTGATCCAGCAGATTACGAATGCGGCGCATCATGGTTGACTTATAGATAACCGGTTCAATAGGCATGACTGCTTAATATCCTTATTGGGAAGTAGAGCGTTCAACAGCCACGCCCCTGCCAAGCCTGGATGCCCTGTCGGGGCACTTCGCGCCCGTCATGCATTGGCTTGCGCAAACCTCAGAGGTTCGTGGCTTTTTCCAGGGCAAAAAAAGCGCTCCGTCTAGGGCGCAGGTTTTCCTTTCAGACCAACGTCGATTTTCCACCAGCGTGGCCTAGAGGACGTAAAGGAGTGCGCCGTGGGACGCAGCGCACTTTGCCCCTTGGAATCGAAACTGCCGAGTACCAGCGCGACCGTGGGAGCATCATCAATGGCGCCCAGCGTACTGCCGCAGCGAGGGCAAAAGGCCCGGCTGGAATACTCTGAGGATCGGTACAGCGTCGGCATCCCGCCTTCGCCCACCCACTGCACTTCATCCCTTGGGAACTCCACCCAGCACAGGGTCAGCCCACCCGAGTGCCGCTGACATATCCCGCACGAGCAGGTATGAGGGTTTTGGGGCTCAACCATGGCAACGAATCGGATGTGCCCGCAAAGGCATCCACCCTCATACTTTTTAGTACTCATGCAAAGATCTCGTCCTTGTGATTAGGCGGCTTTGTGCCTGGCTGCCCGACCTTCCTGCACCAGGCTATGGATCTCGACCCATTGGTCGATGAACGGATTGAGCATCTGCAGGAACCCGTCAACTATCTGCGGTTGAAGGAAGTTGAAGAGTTCGGCCTCATGAATAAACCGGGCGATGCCATCCTGGTGGCCCTGTTCGACCGCCACACTGCCCGTGGCCGCAACGTGATCATCATCCAGGTGCATCCGGTAATAGAAATCAAGACGCTTCAGCGAGCGACCCGACCCCACCCCCAGGACAGTGCCCAGCCGGTCGGTGATCTCCCGCAGCAACTGGGTCTCGGCAATGGCAACGGCTTCGGTTGCGTAGTACATGCCCAGTATTGTGGAGGGGCAATGCGACCAGGTCAGGACATCAATCAACGAGATGAGCGAGCGTGTCGAGTCGGTACGGGGCATCCAGCCATTGACCCGCAAGCCAAGGTCCTCAATCAGCGCACCACTGAAAACCACATAGTGGGCAGGCAGCTTGCCTCTCTCGCCCCCCTCCTCCAGGAAGTTGCGCGTCAACTCCTGAGCCAGCTCGGGGCAGAAGCCTCTGACGGTCTCCGCAGCCCGTAGCAGCATGGTGGAGTTGTAGCGCGCAAACACAGACAGTTCGGCAATGTACAACTGCGCTTCTTCTTTCGAGAGGCTCTTGGGATCAACCAGGTCATGGATCTTTTGGTAAAGGCTGGCGATCATCGGGTCCAGATGCCCGGCAATCAGTTCACGACCGGAAACCGCCGCTTTGCCTTCTCGTATGACTTTATTGATCAGCGCATCGGTGTCGGTACAGTCGCTGAGATAACCGTCAACCAGACTGGGGAAGTTTCTGTACATCGGCTTATCCTCCTTGAACAATCGATTAATGGCAGTGGAGCCCGCCGGTACGGGACATCTCGCTCAGCAGGTCAACCAACTCATCGGAATCCACGCTGACGGACTCCCGCTGGTTGAGCCGCTCCAGCAGAGTGACAAGACGCCCGTGCGGATCAGCCAAGACGACACTTTTAGCCCCGATAAACACCCGAACCTCATCACGACCGCAGTCCAGGCCAGCTTCATACGAGGCCAGGAAAGGTTGGTGCAGTGACACCACAGAACCCCGCTGCACGCGCTCAGGCGTAGACAGTCGGGTGTCTAGCAGCAGGTTTTCGCTGATGGCTCTGGACAACTCCCAACCGCCATTGCTGCGCAGCCGATGCCAGTAATAATTGAGGTAATGAGGGAGTTCCTTATCGACCCACGACCGAACGGTCGACTCCAACAGTTCGGTCACCGGACTCAACAGTGGGTTGTCATTTTTCAACGGCACGAGTGCCGACATGCCTTCTTCCTCGAAAGGCAGCGTCAGGTCACTGAGGGCCGGAATCACTTTCCCTGACAGAAACCGCTTCAACGGATAGGTGTAGAACGGCAACGCGACAGAAACAGAGTATTGGTCCTGCCGACCAATGTGATAAACGGACGCCGGCAAGTACAGTACGTCGCCCGGTTTAAGGACATGCAACGTGGCTGTTTCCAGCAGTCGTTCATAGGCCTCGGAATCAGCGAAAGTGGGTGCACGGTGCCCCACCATCTCGACATAAAGTTCCCTCGACCAACAATAAAAGTCTTTTACGCCCGGGCCAAGATGACAGAGAAAGGCATGTTCGAAGCCCTCATGAATACCAAAGGCAGTACCCGAGTAGTTGCCACAAAACGCGGCTTGCTCCACCCCGCCAATGGGAAATCCTTTGTAGTCGAAGAACGATTGAATCAATTGGCCAAAGTCAGCCGCCAGTTTTGGGCTGGCCTGTTCAAGGTTGTTTATAACCAAACTGAATCGCTCTTTACCAGTAAGGCGTTGCATAAACCCCATAAGCGCTTCATCGGGCCGCGCAGGGTGAGAAAGTGCATCTTCAATCAAATCGTCCCGGCGATTTTCTCCGTCGTAAACCCGAATGCGACAGTCCAGGGATTCACGCAAGTTACGGTCTTGTGGTGCATAAAAAGCGGACTCCACTGTTTTGGCTGTGGCAAAGCCGGAGTCAAGTGGAAGTAACGACTCAAAGAGGAAGGGGTCCCGTCCTGAGTTGGTTTTTTCTTCGAAGCCTTCCCATACTGCTTTATCAAACATGAATGACCTTCCTCTACCCACCATCACTGAACACTGTGTGACACCGTCGAGGTAAGCCGGCTGCCCAACCCCCGCAGCAGCCGGCTTACGATCAGATCAGGCTCGCCGCATCAGGGCGCACGCCTGTTTTCATTGCATCGGGACGAACACCCGTTTTCATCGCATCCGGGCGAACGCCTGTCTTCATTGCATCAGGACGCACACCAGTTTTCATCGCATCAGGACGAACGCCCGCCTTCATCAAACAAGTTCCACTGTTCATATCGCTTCCTTTTTAATCATAGAGTTAGAGCATTGTGGTAGTGCAAAAACAGATACCTTTAACGGTCGCGCCTAGAGCAACTGCTTCAGCCACAAGCATGCCTTCAACGTTTAACGCTGAGGTTCCTGATTTATGGGGCGCACTTGAACACGCCTGGTGACCTACAGAAAAAGGCTACAACAGGCGCCGTGCGAAATTGAAGATAGATGGGTTTTGAATCCGTGCATTGGGCATTTGTTTCTAATTATTAGAAGACTGTTACAGAGGCCTCTAAACAAACAATTACACGCGTGTGGCGGGTATCTGGGCGAATGGATTATGAACAATTGATGCTTGGAAGGGCGCCACTGAAACAGCGACTTGCGCAATCATTGTGGGGTCGAGGTCAGCCCCCTCGCCGCAGGGAGCCGACCTTGATCGCAGGCGTTAGAAATCCCGCTTGTAGAAGATGTCCAGCGAACTGGCGACGCCGCTGGCAGCCTCCAGATAGACTTTCTTGCTCAGTTTGTAGCGCAAGGCAATGGTGTTGGCCGGTTCGAACACACCAACGCCGTACCGCAGACTGAGTTTCTCGGAGATGTTGCCACTGGCCACCACGCTGGTGGTGGTGCCGCTACCCTGGGTGTCGAGCTGGAAGTCCTGGATGCCCAAGTCCTTGGCCAGGCTGCCGGTCAGGTCGGAACTGCCCATCAGGCCCAGGCCCAATGCCGCTTGCGCGAGCATGTTGTTGTCTTCACCGTTGCTGGTCAGCGGACGCCCGAGCACCAGATAGGACAACGCCTGCTCCTGGCTCATGGCCGGCTCCGAGAAGATCTGCGTGGTCGGCTGCTCGGCGCTGCCGCTCAGGCGGATACCGGCGATCACGTCATCTGTCTGGCGCACCGCTTCGATGTCCAGGTACGGCTGATCGAGGGGGCCGGCGAACAACAGGCGCGCACGGCGCACCGTCAACCGCTGGCCGTAGGCCCGATAACGGCCGTCGTTGAGCCAGAGTTCGCCACGGGTGTCCATGTTGTCGCCGATATGCACCTGGCCTTGCAGGTTGGCGGTCAGGCCAAACCCGGCAAAGCTGAGTTTGTCCTCGCCCACCACCACATCGACGTCCATCGCCATGGCCATCGGTGGTTTACCCTCTTCGGTCTGGTGACCGACGATCACCGTGTCGTCAGAGACCTTGACCGTCGAGGGCGGTAACTCGCGCACGGTGATCTCGCCCTTGGGCACATGCACCTTGCCGGCAATCTTCAGTTGCTCGTTACTGATCGAGATCTTCAGGTCGGGCGCCACTTCCAGCGCCGCATAGGGTTCGACTGTCACCGGCAACTGCGTGCCTTTAAGGCTCACATCCACCACCAGTGCCTGCCCCCAGGCGATGTTCCCGCTTACGCTGCCCTGCCCGGCCTTGCCGCTTTTCCAGTTGCCGTTGAGCTGCACGCTTTCACCGGCAATCTGCGCCTGAACCTGCAACGCTTCGAGGCTGGTCGGCAACTGCGAGCCTGCGATTTCACCGTCGCTGAGGGTCAGGTTGCCGTTGACCTGAGGCGCCAGCAAACCGCCCGACAGGCTGCCGCTGCCGTTCAAATGCCCCGTCAGTTTCTCGACCATCGGCACGAACGGCCGCGCCACTGACACATCCAGCCCCTTGAGCCGGAACGAGCCGCTCAACGGCTTGCTCTTGGGCAACGGATTGATCTGCGCCTGAACCATCAACTCGCCCAGCTTGCCACCGACGAAGTCGAGCTGCGTGTCGATGCGTTTCGGGTTAAGGGTGCTGGTCAGTTTCAGGGTCTGGTAAGGGAAATCCAGCCACTGGTCTTTTTCCTTGATGCGCAGCGTACCGCCACTGGCATCGACCATGACCTGGCCTTTCGGGCCGCTGGCCGGCAAGTCCAATTGCACGTCGGCGTTGAGCTTGCCCTGCCAGGCGAAGTCTTTCGGCAGCCATTGCGCCAGGCTGTCGATCGGGAACTGCTTGAGGTGATAACGCAGTTTCGGCTCAGGCATCAGGCGCTGATCCTCACCACACAAACTGGCCGGGCCGGACATCCAGCAATGAGCGCCGAACGTCAGCCGACCGTCGGCCAGGCGTTCGATCTTCGCCGGGTTTTGCAGTGTCCAGTCCTGGCCGCCTGCCTGTACGTCGCCACTGGCCAATCGGCCGCGCCAGTTACCTTTGTCCAGCGCACCGTCGAGCCCCAACGCCAGTTTCAGCAACGGCCCTTGCAGGTCCAGTTGCAGCTTCTGGTTTTTGATATCGCCCTGGGCGCTGGCGGTCAGCGTGCCCAACCGGGTGTCGCCAGCCTGAATACCGTTGCCCTTGAGGTCGATCTTCGCCCGCTGCGCGCTGTCGAGATTAGCGTCCAGGTTCAGGCTTTGCAGGCGATTGTCGTCGAACGCCAGTTGCGTACCTTGCAGGCTGAGTGTGCCTTGGGGGGCGCTGAGCGTCCCGGCGACATCGAGCCGACCGTTGAGTTGCCCGCGCAATTGCGGCCAGAGCTGGCCAAGACGCGGGGCCTTGATGTCGAGCTGGCCCGTGAGTTTGTGTTGCAGGTTGCCGGTGCCGTCGATGCGGTTGTCACCGAGGCGCACTTGCAGTGCGCTCACATTCCAGCGTTCACCGTCACCCTCGGCCTTGGCCTGCAAGACCGCCGGTTGGCCGCGCAGTTTACCCTTGAGGTCCAGGTCGGCGTTGAGGTTGAGCGTTTCATGCTTCATTTCACCCTTGCTGCGCAACGGCCCGGCCAACGTCCCCGGCAGTTCGGCAACCCAATACGCCGGGTTGATCGCCGACAGGTCCAGTGCCGTGTCCCAGGCAATGCCGTCGGCAAATTGCAGGTTCAAATGCCCTTCGGCCTTGCCCTGCCCGGCCACCAGTTTGAGTTCCGGCAGGAAGATCTTCGTCAAGTCGCCGCTGAACGGGCTGCTCAGGCTGAACGCCCCGGCCGGGCCATCCAGCGCAGCCTTGAAGTTGCCCAGATAATTGCCATCTCGGTAGGACACCTCGCCATTGAAGCTGCGCAGCGCAACCTGAGGCTCGTCGATCAACGGGTACAGCCTGTGCCACGGAAAATCCAGCCAATCGATTTTCGCTTCAGCGCTCAGGCCTTGGGACCAATCAAGCTGCCCGCTCAGTTTCAGGTCTTGCTGGGCGTTGGCATTCAGCTCCAGGCCGGCGATCTGCGCCCCCTTGGCGTCGACCTTGCCTTGCAGCAGCAACGCAACCGGGCCTTGTTCGGCTGACAATGTAGCTTTGCCGAGCAATTGATAGCCGTTTTTCAGGTCGCCATTGCCGGTCAGCTCCAACTGATCAAGTTGCAAGGTGTCGGGCAAATCGGCGCTGGCCTTGAAGCCGTCGGCAGTGATGCGCACCTTGGCGGGCAGGTTGTCTGCCAGCGGTTGCAATTCACCGCTCAGGCGACCTTGCAGGTAACCGCTGCTGTCGGCGTTGAGGTTGAGGGTTTTGAGCAGGTCGCCATCGACTTTCAGCGCCAGCGCCCACGGCGTGTTGCCCGGCACCGGTAAGGTCAGTGTGCCTTCAGCGCTCAGCGGCCAGTTGCCGGTCGGTTGCAGCCACCCGGAAAGGTCCAGGCCCAAGTCGTCACGTTGCAGGTGAATGGAGTCGATCTGCACACCCTTGGCAGTCCAGCGCGCGGCCAGTTTCAGGTCTTTGAGCTGCTCGCTGCCATCCAGTAACAGGCTGCCGACCTGCACTTCGCCCAGCTCGATCGCTACCGGCAATTTCAGTTCAGGCAGGCTGATCGGCCCGCTGCTTTCTTCGCTGCTGGGGGCGAACTGCAAAATGACTTGATCGGCCTTCAATTGTTCGATGCACAGGGTCATGCGCGCCAGGCACAGCGGCGACCAGGCCAGCAACGGCCGGTTCAACTCAACACGACTGCCCGCTTGTTGCCACAGCAGGTGGTCGGCGCTCCATTGACTGCCCAACCGGCCCTGAAAATTGTCCACCGTCAAACCCGGCACCTGGCTCAGGACCCAGCGGCTGCCGGCCTGTGTGCCGAGCACCATGACCACCGTCGCAACAACCAGCATCAGCAGCGCGAGAACCGCCAGCAGCGCTATTTTCAAACCACGCTTCACAGCTCAGGCCCCATGGAAAAGTGCAAACGTATACCGCCGTCGTCGTCCAGCGCATGGGCCAAGTCGAGGCGAATCGGGCCCACGGGCGACACCCAGCGCACGCCGATACCGACGCCGGTCTTGAGGTTCGGCAGTTCGAGTTTATTGAAGGAGTTACCCTGGTCGACAAAGGTCGCGATCCGCCATTTTTCGGCAATCGAGTATTGATACTCCGCACTGAGCGCGACCATGTAGCGACCACCGATGCGATCGCCGTCGGCGTTTTCCGGGGACAGGCTCTGGTAGTCGTAGCCCCGCACGCTCTGGTCGCCACCGGCGAAGAAGCGCAATGACGGAGGAACGGATTTGTAACCGTTGGTGGCACTGCCGCCAACCTGCACGCGCCCAAGCAACCGGTGGTTGTCCCAGACGGTGGTCAGGCCTTTGAACAGCGCCGTGCCATAAAGCAAGTTAGTGTCCGAGGCCAACCCTTCCTTCGCCACCTTGGTGTCGAATTGCAGGCGGTAGCCATTGTGCGGGTCGATGCGGTTGTCGCTGCGCAAATAGGAGTAGCTGACGCCGGGCATCAGCAAATTACTGAGGCCCGAGTCATCGCCAAGGCGGTATTCCTCACGCTGCCATTTCAGCGAAATCACCCGCTGCCAGCCGCTGGGTAACTTGCTGTGCCATTCCGGGCCCAGGGTGAGCAACTTGCTCAGGCTGTCGGTGTTGGCCAGTTCTTCATACTGATAGCCGCCGGCAAACCGCAATTTATCGGTGAGGGGCGGGTCCAGCGGAATGTCGTACCACAGGCCGACGTTTTGCCGGGGCGCCGACAATTCGGCTTCCCAACCATAGCTGTGACCTTGGGGGTTGACCCAATGCCGAGTCCAGTTGGCCTTGGCGCGTGGTCCGACGTCTGTCGAAAAACCCAGGCCCAGGCCCATGGTACGCGGCTTGCGGGTATCGAGTTTGACGGCCACCGGAATCACGTCGTTGGCCGCCGTGGTCGGTGCGGCGTCAACCCGCACCGAGTCAAAATAGCCGCTCGATTGCAGGGCCTGATTGAGTTCGGCGATCAGTTCGGAGTCATAAGGCGCGCCGCTCTTGAACGGCACCATGCGTTGCAGCAGGTCTTCGTCGAACGGTGTATCGCCGGTAAAACTGACCTTGCCCAGCGCATACCGTGGGCCGCTGTCGTAGATCAATTCGATGTCGGCCACCCCGGCCAGCGGGTCGACCAACAGCTTCTGGCTGGTAAACCGCCCACTGAAAAAACCGTAGCGCGAGGCCTGATTCTGGATCAGCCGCTTGGCGTCTTCGTAATGGCCATGGTTAAGCACTGCACCGGGTTTGAGCCGATCGCTTTTGGGCACGCGAAAGGACTTGAGCGTAGCCGCCGCGCCGTCGATGCGCACGGTCACGTTGCGCAGGTGAATGGGTTCGCCAGGGTCGATCGTCAGCACCAGCCTTGGCGATTTGCCATCCTTGACCGTGCTTTCTATGTGGGGCTGGTAATAACCCAAGGCTTGGGAGGCCTTGCGCGCCTGTTCTTCGGCGCCACGACTGAAGCGCAACAAGGCAGCTTCATCGCGATCGCCGAGATCACCGATATACCCTTCAATGTTGGCCTTGAGTTCGTCGTTGGACGGTTTGATCCGCACGTCCAATTCACTGTGTGCCAGGGCCGCCGTGCTGCTGAACAGCACCAGCAAACCGCTGGTAAATCTTCCTGGAAACTTCATAAGCGCGGATGCTATCACGAGCGTGGGGGCCTGATAGAGCGAACAATCTGAACAAAAGTTCGCCCTCAAGCCGTAGCGCGGTGCAACACCTGCGGGTTGGCGTGGAAAAAAACGTGCTCCAGGATCGGACCGACCGCCACCTCACCGATCTCCTCGTAACCCTGGCGTTTATAGAACTCCAGGTAACGGGGATTGCCGGTGTCGAGCACCACGCCTTGGGAATGCTCGTCGACGGCGCACCAGTTATGCACGGCTTCGAGCAGTTGCTCGCCGAAGTGCTTGCCCTGGAACTGCGGATGAATCCCCAGCAACGGCAAGACATGCACCGAGTCCGACGGTATGCACGCCGCCACGGCCATGTGGTAGTCCAGGTAACGCCGCGTGCAGCGAAACCCGGTGCTGAGCACCATGCGCAACCGCCATGCCCAACTCTCGGTAATCCCCAGCCGACGCTGCGGCGGCGCGATCAGCGCCATGCCGATCAATCGGTCATTGACCACCAGCCCGATGGCGGGCAAATCCTGAAGAAAGTGCTGCTTGACCAGTTCGCGCACCGTCGCCCGTATCCGCTGCTCGTAACCAGGCCGTTCGGCCTCGAACAAGTACTTGAAGGTCGGTTCATGGCGATAGGCGTGATACAGCAACGAGCGGGCTTCACGCGAATAGCCGCTGTCGAGCCGGTGGATGTCGGCAATGGCGGTCGAGGTTTCAGGCATGACGGTCGATCTCCCTGGGCGCCGCTCAAAAGGCTGCGCTCTTGTGGGTACGAACCCCGAGCCTTGGCGTTCGTTCCCTCGTACTAGGACATTAGCAGTGCATCCGCCCTGCTGCCACGCCAACCCCTGTCCTGCAGGTTCGCAGGCCTTGTCGCTTTGCCGGGGCGGCAAGATTGACCGTATAAAACCGTGCGTGGGCAATTACGCGAACCCTTGAAGCGGCCCTTCAGGGTTTTTCCAGCGCCCTGCCAGCAACATCGCAGGTTACATATTCCAGAGACAGGGTTGGTACACTGTGCGGCGTTCATCTGCGTAAACACCCCTCAAAGGCCCATGAAGACTGGCCGAGGACTTATTTCAATACCGCTATGCCAGGACTGCCGACCATGAAGATCGTCTCGTTCAACATCAATGGCCTGCGCGCCCGCCCCCATCAACTGGCGGCGCTGATCGAGAAGCACCAGCCAGACGTCATCGGTCTGCAGGAAACCAAGGTCCATGACGACCAGTTCCCGCTGGCCGAGGTCCAGGCCCTGGGCTACCACGTGCATTACCACGGGCAAAAAGGCCATTACGGCGTCGCCCTGCTGTCGCGCCAGGCACCGATTGAACTGCACAAAGGCTTTGCCAGCGATGAAGAAGACGCTCAGCGGCGTTTCATCTGGGGCACTTTCGCCGATGCCAACAGCACGCCGGTGACCATCATGAACGGCTATTTCCCACAAGGTGAAAGCCGCGACCACCCCACAAAATTCCCGGCCAAGGAACGTTTCTACAACGACTTGCAGACGCTGCTCGAAACCCGCTTCAGCAACGACCAGCCACTGGTGGTCATGGGCGACGTGAACATTTCCCCGGAAGACTGCGACATCGGCATTGGCCCGGACAACATGAAACGCTGGCTGAAAACCGGCAAATGCAGCTTCCTGCCGGAAGAGCGCGAGTGGATGGCACGCTTGAAAAACTGGGGGTTGGTGGACAGTTTCCGTCACCTCAACCCAGACGTGAACGACCGTTTCAGCTGGTTTGATTACCGCAGCCGCGGCTTTGAAGACGAGCCCAAGCGCGGCCTGCGCATCGACCTGATCATGGCCTCCCAAGGGCTGTTGCCACGGGTCAAGGCGGCTGGCGTCGACTACGAACTGCGCGGCATGGAAAAACCCTCGGACCATGCACCGATCTGGCTTGAACTGAGCTGATCGACAACACCGGACTGATCGTTCCCACACACGCGGGAACGATCAAAACAGATGCTTCACACGCTCATCAATGCCCGCTGCGCAGCCTCTCTTCGGGCACGTATTTGCCGATTTCGAACTTGCCGACCGCTGCACGGTGTACTTCGTCCGGGCCGTCGGCCAGGCGCAAGGTGCGCTGCATGGCATACATGTAGGCCAGCGGGAAATCGTTGGAAACCCCGGCGCCGCCATGGATCTGGATCGCCCGGTCGATGACTTTCAATGCCACATTGGGCGCGACCACTTTGATCTGGGCGATTTCGCTTTTCGCGACCTTGTTGCCCACGGTGTCCATCATGTACGCCGCTTTGAGCGTCAGCAGCCGCGCCATATCGATTTCCATCCGCGAATCGGCAATCTTGTCGATGTTAGCGCCCAGGCGTGCCAGCGGCTTACCGAATGCCGTGCGATTGATCGCGCGTTTGCACATCAGTTCCAGTGCCCGCTCCGCCATGCCGATCGAGCGCATGCAGTGGTGAATCCGGCCCGGGCCAAGGCGACCCTGGGCAATTTCAAAACCACGCCCCTCCCCCAGCAACACGTTTTCGTAAGGCACGCGGACGTTGTCGAACAGCACCTCGGCGTGACCGTGCGGCGCATCGTCATACCCGAACACGGGCAGCGGGCGCACGATCTTCACACCTGGCGTATCCACCGGCACCAGAATCATCGAGTGCTGCTGATGACGCGGCGCATCGGGATTGCTCAGGCCCATGAAGATCAGAATTTTGCAGCGCGGGTCGCAGGCACCCGACGTCCACCATTTTTTGCCGGTGATCACCCACTCATCGCCGTCGCGCACGGCACGGGCCGCCATGTTGGTGGCGTCGGAAGACGCCACGTCCGGCTCGGTCATGGCGAACGCCGAACGGATCTCGCCACGCAACAGCGGCTCCAGCCAGCGCTGTTTCTGCTCTTCATTGGCGTAACGCACCAGCACTTCCATGTTGCCGGTGTCCGGCGCCGAGCAGTTGAACGGCTCCGGCCCGAGCAAGGAGCGGCCCATGATTTCCGCCAAGGGAGCGTATTCCAGGTTGGTCAGGCCGGCGCCCAACTCCGACTCCGGCAAAAACAGGTTCCACAGGCCTTCGGCCTTGGCCTTGTTTTTCAGCTCTTCCATGATCGCCGTCGGCTGCCAGCGATCACCTTCGGCGACCTGGCGCTCGAACACTGCTTCGGCTGGGTAAACGTAAGCATCCATGAACGCTGTCACGCGTTCACGCAGTTCCTGAACCTTGGGGGAATAGGCGAAATCCATGGCAGCTCTACCTTTTTTGACGAGGTGTTGAACAGGTTGTTGAGGTCATGAATCGATGCTAGATCACCGCTAATAATTTACCTAGCCTATTCTCGGCGTGTATTAACATTCATCACCGATATATGATCGACTGATCGAGAGCCTCACAATAAGAGCGAAGCGCCATGAATCTGAGCAAGGTCGATCTCAACCTTTTCATCGTCTTTGACGCGATCTACACCGAAGCCAATCTGACCCGCGCCGGGCAGATCATCGGCATTACCCAGCCAGCGGTGTCGAACGCCCTGGCCCGCCTGCGCGAGACGTTCAACGACCCGTTGTTCGTGCGCACAGCCCAAGGCATGGTGCCCACGCCCATGGCGCAAAACATCATCGGCCCGGTGCGCAACGCCCTGTCGCTGCTGCGGATCTCGGTGCAGGAAAGCCGGATTTTCAACCCGTTACAGGCGGCCAAGACCTACCGCATCAGCATGACCGACCTCACCGAAGCGGTGATCCTGCCGCCGCTGTTCCAACGCCTGCGGCGCCTGGCGCCTACGGTGACGATTGAAAGCTTTTTGTCCAAACGCCGCGAGACCACCAAGGACCTGGCGGCCGGGCGCCTGGATTTTGCCGTCGATGCCCCCCTCAACACCGACCCGCAAGTGCGCCACGTCAAGCTGATGGAAGACCGTTACGTGTGCGCCATGCGCAAGGGACATCCGCTGGCAACCAAGGAAAAACTCACCCTCGATGATTACCTGTCGCTGACTCACATCCACATCTCCAGCCGTCGCAGCGGCCTCGGCCATGTGGACCTGGCGCTGGGAAAAATGGGCATCCAGCGCAAGATCGCCCTGCGCTCGCAGCATTACCTGATGGCGTCGCAAGTGCTGCAGCAGACCGACATGGTGATGACCGTGCCGGAGCGGTTTGCCCGCCGTCATGACCTGCACGCCTTCAACCTGCCGGTCAACGATGTACCGCCGGTGGAAACTCACTTGTACTGGCACGAAAGCACCGATCAGGACCCGGCGAACCGCTGGATGCGCGAGCAGATGATCGAGTTGTGCCAGCAGGTGACAGCGCATGAGAAGAAGCTGGATAAGGTGTAGGAAGCAAGGCTTGCCCGCGATGGGATAGCTGCGGTGCACCTGATCGCCCGTGTAAGCGTTCATCGCGGGCAAGCCTTGCTCCTACAGGTGCTTGATCTGCTTGACGTAAACGTCAACCTACCATTAGCTTAACGTCAAGACCTTTCAAGAGCCCGCCCATGAGCAGCCAGACTTACAGCATTTCCGATCTCGCCCGCGAACTCGACATCACCACACGGGCCATTCGCTTTTATGAGGAACAAGGTCTGCTCAGCCCCGAGCGACGAGGCCAGGAACGCATCTATTCGCCCCGCGACAAAGTCAGCCTGAAGCTGATCCTGCGGGGCAAGCGCATCGGTTTTTCCCTGGCTGAATGTCGCGAGTTGATTGAGCTCTATGACCCCTCCAGCGGTAACACCAAGCAACTGCACAGCATGCTGGCAAAAATCAGTGAGCGCCGGGAACAGTTGGAACAGCAGCTGCTTGATATCGAACAGATGAAACTGGAACTCGACACCGCTGAAGAGCGCTGCGTCCAGGCGCTGGAACAAACGCTCAAGAGCCAGGAAGTAATTCAATAACCTACGACGATCCTGTGTGGGAGCGGGCTTGCTCGCGAAAGCAATCTGTTAGTCAACATCAATGTTGAATGTAAAGCCGCATTCGCGAGCAAGCCCGCTCCCACAGGGTTCTCTGAACATTCAGAAGGTCCATTGCCATGTCCCTCCCCACCCACGTACGCCTTGTCGAAGTCGGCCCCCGCGACGGCCTGCAAAACGAAGCCCAACCCATCAGCATCGCGGACAAGGTGCAATTGGTCGATGCCCTGAGCGCTGCGGGCCTCGGTTACATCGAAGCAGGCAGTTTCGTTTCGCCCAAATGGGTGCCGCAGATGGCCGGCTCCGCCGAGGTCTTCGCGCAGATCCAACGCAAACCGGGCGTGACCTACGGTGCCCTGGCGCCGAACCTGCGCGGTTTTGAAGACGCCATCGCGGCCGGGGTCAAGGAAGTCGCGGTATTCGCCGCCGCGTCCGAAGCGTTCTCCCAGCGCAACATCAATTGCTCGATCAGCGAAAGCCTGGCGCGTTTCGTACCGATCATGGACGCCGCCAAACAGCAGGGTGTCAGCGTTCGCGGTTACGTGTCCTGTGTGCTGGGTTGCCCTTACGAAGGTAACGTCCCGCCTGCGCAAGTCGCCATGGTCGCGCGCGAGCTCTACGCCATGGGCTGCTACGAGGTCTCCCTCGGTGACACCATCGGCACCGGCACCGCAGGCGCCACGCGCACAATGTTCGAGGTAGTGGCAGCCGATGTGCCGCGGGAAAAACTCGCCGGGCACTTCCACGACACCTATGGCCAGGCCATGGCCAACATCTACGCCAGCCTGCTGGAAGGCATCGCGGTGTTCGACAGCTCCATCGCAGGCCTCGGCGGATGCCCGTATGCCAAGGGTGCCAGCGGTAACGTCGCCACCGAAGACGTGTTGTACCTGCTCAACGGCCTGGGTATCGAGACCGGCGTCGACATGGAGCGCCTGATTCTGGCGGGCCAACAAATTTGCAACGTACTGGGCCGCCCCACCGGTTCACGCGTCGCGAAGGCACGCAGCGCCCAGTGATGTGTCCGGGTGTTACCGCACCCTCACTCAAACGAGTAACACGGAAACAACCTGACCGAATTTTCATGAAAGAATTGTCCTACAAAATATTAGAGGCCTGATTTTAAAGGGCTTTCCAGAGTTGGCACGGCTTCTGCTATCTCTATGGCATAACAAGAATAAAAAGCAGCAAACCTAATAAAAATAAGACGTAACGACTCTGACATAACAAAAACAACACGGCAGAGACGCAGCTAACAGATTTTTTTGGAGAAGGTGTGCTTTTCAGGGTACTGCGTGCAGCCACCCGCAACCGGGCAGAGAACAATAAAACTACCTTCAGGTAGCTCCCGAACTGGTTGGATCGCTTGGCGAAAAAGCAGATCAGCGCTCAAAAAAATACGTTTGCTCTTGATCCCGAATGGGGATCGCCAAAAACAGCAGTAAAGGGCCACGGTTGCCAAAAACAACAACAGACCGCCCCTTAATAATAAAAAAGAGCACGCAACAACAAATTAAAGGGGAGCCTCGGCTCCCCTTTGTGCTGTCTGTCGTTTGTATTTCCCTCTATCGAAAACTGTGGGAGCAGGCCCGCTCCCACAGAGGGTCGGGGTTAGCCTTGGTTCTCGCGCAGCTCCTCGATGCTGATCTCGCGCATCCGGAACTTCTGGATCTTGCCGGTCACAGTCATCGGGAAGTCTTCGACGAACTTGAAGTAACGCGGTGTCTTGAAGTGTGCAATGCGCTCCTTGCACCAGGTTTGCAGCTCCAGTTCGTTAGCGCTATGGCCGGGGTGAAACTTGATCCAGGCCACGACCTCCTCACCATACTTTTCGCTGGGAATGCCAATCACCTGCACATCCGCCACCGCCGGGTGAGTGAAGAAAAATTCCTCCAGCTCGCGAGGATAAATGTTCTCGCCACCGCGAATGATCATGTCCTTGTTGCGCCCGGCGATGCACACGTAACCCTGCTCGTTCATGCTCGCCAGGTCCCCGGTGTGCATCCAGCCTGCCTCGTCGATAGCCTCGGCCGTGCCTTGCGGGTTGTTCCAGTAACCGAGCATCACGCTGTAGCCACGGGTGCAGAGTTCGCCGATAACCCCTCGGGCGACAATGTTGCCGGCCTCGTCGATGATCTTGCTTTCCAGCTGTGGCTGGGTTCGCCCGACGGTGGTGACGCGTAACTCCAGATCGTCCGCAGGACCGGTCTGTAGCGACACCGGGCTGGTTTCGGTCATGCCGTAGGCGATCTGCACTTCGCTCATGTGCATCTCGCTGATGACCCGACGCATCACCTCGATCGGACAGGTTGCCCCGGCCATGATCCCGGTGCGCAGGCTCGACAGGTCGAACTCGCCGCGCCGGGGTTGATCGAGCATGGCGATGAACATCGTCGGCACGCCGTACAACGCCGTAGCCTGTTCTTCGGCGACGGTACTCAGCGTCAGCAACGGGTCGAAGGCATCGTTCGGGTAAATCATCGTGCTGCCATGGGTAATGCACCCCAGGTTACCCATGACCATCCCAAAGCAGTGATACAGCGGCACCGGAATCACCAGGCGATCACTGGCCGTCAGCCCGAGGCTCTCGCCGACCATGTAACCGTTATTGAGGATGTTGTAGTGGCTGAGGGTGGCACCTTTGGGAAAACCGGTGGTGCCGGAGGTGTACTGGATATTGATCGGCTGGTCGAAATGCAAGCTGTCCTGCCGGGCCTTGAACTCACCGGGCGCCACCCCGGCACCGAGGTCACTCAACTGCGACCAGGGCAAGAAGCCTGACGGTGGACGGGCGTCGAGGCTGATCACCCCGCGCAAGTCGGGCAAGCGCTCGCACTGCAACTGACCGATGGTTTGCTCGGCCAGTTCCGGCACCAGGCCTTGCAGCATCGCGTGGTAATCACACGTTTTGAAAGCACCGGCGCAAACCAGCCATTGGCAGCCGGATTGCTTCAGCACGTACTCCAATTCAGCGCTGCGGTAAGCCGGATTGATGTTGACCAGAATCACCCCGATCCTGGCGCTGGCGAACTGGGTGATGCACCACTGTGCGCAATTCGGCGCCCAGATCCCGAGTCGATCACCCACCTTCAACCCCAGCGCCAGCAGCGCCCTGGCGTGCAGGTCGACGGCTTGCGCCAGTTGCGCCCAGCTGTAGCGAAGCTGCTGATGACGCACCACCAGCGCTTCCCCCTGTGGATGGCGCGCGACGGTGTTGTCGAACGCCTGGCCAATAGTCATCGCCAGCAAGGCCTTGTCCTGCGGGCCACGACTGTAACTGGGTGCTGGCGCAACTTTTTGTTGATCCATAACGACCTCCTATTGTCTTTATTGTAGGAGCGCGACTTGCCCGCGACAGGGCCGCCACCGCTTATGTAAAAGTCCGCATTACCGTTAATCGCGAGCAAGCTCGACGCTTACAGAGTCGCCCAAGTTGACGTTAACGTAAAGGGTGATTGACAGCCATTCATCTCAGGCTTACGTTAACGTAAAGGTGACAGCCGTTCCGGCGCGCCCGGCCGCCGAACCCTCCATTTATAAAAACAAGTTTGAAGGTGCCCCATGAGCTATCCGACCCTGAACTTCGCCCTTGGCGAAACCATCGACATGCTGCGTGACCAGGTCCGCGCCTTCGTTGCCAAGGAAATCGCCCCGCGCGCCGCGCAGATCGATATCGACAACCTGTTCCCCGCCGACCTGTGGCGCAAGTTCGGGGACATGGGCCTGCTGGGCATCACCGTACCGGAAGAATACGGCGGCGCCGGCCTGGGCTACCTGGCGCACGTAGTGGCCATGGAAGAAATCAGCCGCGGCTCGGCCTCGGTCGCCCTCTCTTACGGTGCGCACTCCAACCTCTGCGTCAACCAGATCAACCGCAACGGCAACCACGAGCAAAAAAGCAAATACCTGCCCAAGCTGATCAGCGGCGAACACATCGGCGCCCTGGCCATGAGCGAGCCGAACGCCGGTTCCGACGTGGTTTCGATGAAACTGCGGGCCGACAAACGCGGCGATCACTACGTCCTCAACGGCAGCAAAACCTGGATCACCAACGGCCCGGACGCCAACACCTACGTGATCTACGCCAAGACCGACCTGGAAAAAGGTGCCCACGGCATCACCGCGTTCATCGTTGAGCGCGACTGGAAAGGTTTCAGCCGCAGCAATAAATTCGACAAGCTCGGCATGCGCGGTTCGAACACCTGCGAGCTGTTTTTCGACGACGTCGAGGTGCCGGAAGAAAACATCCTCGGCGTGCTCAACGGTGGTGTGAAGGTGTTGATGAGCGGCCTCGACTACGAGCGCGTGGTGCTCTCCGGCGGTCCGACCGGGATCATGCAGGCCTGCATGGACCTCATCGTCCCGTACATCCACGACCGCAAACAGTTCGGCCAAAGCATCGGCGAATTCCAGCTGATCCAGGGCAAGGTCGCCGACATGTACACCCAACTCAACGCCAGCCGCGCCTACCTGTACGCAGTGGCCCAAGCTTGTGAGCGCGGTGAAACCACCCGCAAGGACGCCGCCGGGGTGATCCTCTACAGCGCCGAACGCGCCACGCAAATGGCCCTCGATGCGATCCAGATTCTGGGCGGTAACGGCTACATCAACGAGTTCCCGGCAGGCCGCCTGCTGCGCGACGCCAAACTCTATGAAATCGGCGCCGGCACCAGCGAAATCCGTCGCATGCTGATTGGTCGCGAGCTGTTTAACGAGACAAAGTAATTTGTCAGCGGCAAGCAACAAGCTACAAGCGGCAACGGGACCCCTCGCGCTCCTGCTTGCTGCTTGCTGCTTGAAACTTGCGGCTGCTACGGAGTAGCCCATGATTTTGCATACCCAGCTCAACCCCCGCTCCGCAGAGTTCGCGACCAACCGCACGGCGATGCTTGAACAAGTCGACGCCCTGCACACACTGCTGGCTCAGGTTCAACAAGGTGGCGGCGTCAAAGCCCAGGAGCGTCACACCTCGCGCGGTAAACTGTTACCCCGTGAGCGGATCAACCGTTTGCTCGACCCAGGTTCGCCATTCCTGGAACTCAGCCAACTGGCAGCCTATGAAGTTTACGGTGAAGACGTTCCCGCCGCGGGCGTGATTGCCGGTATCGGTCGCGTCGAAGGCGTCGAATGCATGATCGTCGCCAACGATGCCACGGTAAAAGGTGGCTCGTATTACCCGCTGACCGTGAAAAAACACCTGCGCGCCCAAACCATCGCCCAGCAGAACCGCCTGCCGTGCATCTACCTGGTGGATTCGGGCGGCGCCAACCTGCCGCGTCAGGATGAAGTGTTCCCGGACCGCGAGCACTTCGGGCGGATCTTCTTCAACCAGGCCAACATGAGCGCCATGGGCATTGCCCAGATCGCCGTGGTCATGGGCTCTTGCACCGCGGGCGGCGCGTACGTCCCGGCCATGGCCGACGAAGCGATCATGGTCCGTGAGCAAGCAACGATTTTCCTCGCGGGGCCGCCGCTGGTGAAAGCCGCGACCGGTGAAGTGGTCAGCGCCGAAGACCTTGGCGGGGCCGATGTGCACTGCAAGATTTCCGGGGTGGCCGACCACTACGCCGACAGCGATGAACACGCCTTGGCCCTGGCGCGACGCAGCGTGGCCAACCTCAACTGGCGCAAACTCGGTGAGTTACAACAACGCACCCCGATCGCCCCGCTCTACGCCAGCGATGAGCTGTACGGCGTGGTCTCGGCCGATGCCAAGCAGCCGTTCGATGTGCGCGAAGTGATTGCGCGGCTGGTGGACGGCTCGGTGTTCGATGAATTCAAGGCCCTGTTCGGCACCACGCTGGTGTGTGGTTTTGCGCACTTGCACGGTTACCCGATTGCGATCCTCGCCAACAACGGCATCCTCTTCGCCGAGGCCGCGCAGAAAGGCGCGCACTTTATCGAACTGGCCTGCCAGCGCGGTATTCCGTTGCTGTTTTTGCAGAACATCACGGGCTTCATGGTCGGGCAGAAATACGAGGCTGGCGGCATCGCCAAACACGGCGCAAAACTGGTAACGGCGGTGGCCTGCGCCAAGGTGCCGAAATTCACCGTGATCATCGGCGGCAGTTTCGGCGCCGGTAACTACGGAATGTGCGGGCGCGCCTACGATCCGCGATTCCTGTGGATGTGGCCGAACGCACGGATTGGCGTGATGGGCGCCGAGCAAGCGGCAGGCGTGCTGGTGCAGGTCAAGCGCGAGCAGGCCGAGCGCAGCGGCCAGGCGTTCAGCGCCGCGCAGGAAGCCGAGATCAAGCAACCGATTCTCGACCAGTACGAACAGCAGGGTCACCCCTACTACTCCAGCGCCCGCTTGTGGGACGACGGCGTGATCGACCCGGCGCAAACCCGCGACGTGCTGGCCCTGGCCTTGTCCGCATCGCTGAATGCGCCTATCGAACCGAGCCGCTTCGGCGTGTTCCGGATGTGATGTTTTGTGAGAGCAGGCTCGCTCGCGAAGGAACCACCGCGGTTTATCTGAGACACCGCGTTATCGTTCTTCGCGAACACGCCCACTCCCACATGAGTTGTGGAGACGGAAAAACATGAACGACTTCAACACCCTTGAACTACTGACCGACCCCCGTGGCTTCGCCACGTTGTGGCTCAGCCGTGAAGCCAAAAACAACGCGTTCAACGCCCAGATGATCCGCGAGTTGATCCTGGCCCTGGACAAGGTGTCGGCGGACCCCGCGTTGCGTTTCCTGCTGGTGCGCGGGCGCGGCAAGCATTTCAGTGCCGGCGCTGACCTGGCCTGGATGCAGCAATCGGCCGAACTCGATTACCACACCAACCTGGACGACGCCCGGGAACTGGCCGAGCTGATGTACAACCTCGCCAAACTGAAAATCCCTACCCTGGCGGTGGTGCAAGGCGCGGCCTATGGCGGTGCACTGGGGCTGATCAGTTGCTGTGACATGGCCATCGGCGCCGACGACGCGCAGTTCTGCCTGTCGGAAGTGCGCATTGGCCTGGCCCCGGCGGTCATCAGCCCATTCGTTGTGCAAGCCATCGGTGAACGTGCAGCGCGGCGTTATGCGCTGACTGCCGAACGTTTCAGCGGGCAGCGGGCCCGTGAAATTGGCTTGCTGAGCGACAGCTACCCGATCGGCGAACTGGAGGTGCGGGTCCAGCAGTGGATCGACAACCTGCTGCTCAACAGCCCTCAAGCCATGCGCGCCAGTAAAGACTTGCTGCGCGAAGTCGGCAACGGCGAACTCACCCCGGCGCTGCGGCGCTACACCGAAAACGCCATTGCCCGCATTCGTGTCAGCCCTGAAGGCCAGGAAGGTCTGCGGGCCTTCCTGCAAAAGCGTCCACCAGGTTGGCAGCCCGTCACTACCAAGGAGACGCGTTGATGAACGCCCCTGCCCTCACCACCCTGCTGGTGGCCAACCGTGGCGAAATCGCCTGCCGCGTGATGCGCACCGCCAAAGCACTGGGCCTGACCACCGTGGCCGTACACAGCGCCATCGACCGCGATGCGCGGCACAGTCGCGAAGCGGACATCCGCGTCGACCTGGGCGGCAGCAAAGCGGCTGACAGCTACCTGCAAATCGACAAACTGATCGCCGCCGCCAAGGCCAGCGGCGCCCAGGCGATTCACCCCGGTTATGGCTTTTTGTCGGAAAACGCCGGGTTTGCACGCGCCATCGAAGCCGCCGGGCTGATCTTCCTCGGCCCACCGGCCTCGGCCATCGACGCCATGGGCAGCAAATCCGCCGCCAAGGCCCTGATGGAAACCGCCGGCGTGCCGCTGGTGCCGGGTTATCACGGCGAAGCCCAGGACCTGGAGACCTTCCGCATCGCCGCTGAACGCATCGGTTACCCGGTGTTGCTCAAGGCCACGGCGGGCGGCGGCGGCAAAGGCATGAAAGTGGTCGAGGACGTCAGCCAACTGGCCGAAGCCCTGGCCTCCGCCCAGCGTGAAGCGCAGTCCTCGTTCGGCGACTCGCGAATGCTGGTAGAGAAATACCTGATCAAGCCGCGTCACGTGGAAATCCAGGTTTTCGCCGATCAGCATGGTCATTGCCTGTACCTCAACGAACGCGACTGCTCGATCCAGCGTCGGCATCAAAAAGTCGTCGAGGAAGCACCAGCCCCCGGGCTGAGCCCGCAGTTGCGTCAAGCCATGGGCGAGGCCGCCGTGCGTTCGGCGCAGGCCATCGGTTATGTCGGTGCGGGCACGGTGGAGTTTCTGCTGGATGCTCGCGGCGAGTTTTTTTTCATGGAAATGAATACCCGCCTGCAAGTCGAGCACCCGGTCACCGAGGCCATTACCGGCCTGGACCTGGTGGCCTGGCAAATTCGCGTCGCACAGGGTGAGCCCCTGCCGATGACTCAGGCGCAGGTGCCGTTGCGCGGCCATGCGATTGAAGTGCGGTTGTATGCTGAAGACCCGAGCAACGATTTCCTGCCCGCCACCGGCCATCTCGAACTCTACCGGGAGTCGGCGGCAGGTCCGGGACGTCGGGTGGACAGCGGTGTGGAGGAAGGCGACCGCATTTCGCCGTTCTACGACCCGATGCTCGGCAAGCTGATTGCCTGGGGCGAAGACCGCGAACAGGCACGCCTGCGGCTGTTGAGCATGCTCGATGAGTTCGTCATTGGCGGGCTGAAAACCAACATCAGCTTCTTGCGGCGCATCATCGGTCATCCGGCCTTCGCGTCTGCTGAACTGGATACCGGATTCATTCCGCGCTATCAGGACCAACTGCTACCACCGCCGAACGAGCTGAGCGATGAATTCTGGCAAGCGGCGGGCCAGGCTTTCGCCCAGAGCCAGCCGGACCTGGTGCGTCACGATGACCCGGCGTCCCCGTGGGCCACGGCCAGCGGTTTTCGCGCCGGGCTGGCGACACAAACCACCCTGCACTTGACGTGCGAAGGGCAGGACCGAGCGCTCACACTTGAGGGCAGCGACGGCAGCCGCGCGCAACTCAAGGGTGAACAATTGCTGATCGAGCGTGATGGCGTACGCCGTTCGCATCGGGCGATCCGTCGGGGCGACACGCTGTTTCTACAGTGGCAAGGTGAACTGCGTCGGCTCGACGTCTACGACCCGATTGCGGCGGTCGAGGCCAGCCATAGCCATCAGGGCGGCCTGAGTGCACCCATGAACGGCAGCATTGTGCGTGTGCTGGTCGAAGCCGGGCATACGGTTGAAGCCGGGGCGCAACTGGTGGTGCTGGAGGCGATGAAAATGGAACACAGCATTCGCGCGCCCCACGCCGGGGTAGTGAAAGCGGTGTATTGCCAGGAAGGCGAGATGGTCAGCGAAGGCAGTGCGCTGGTGGAGCTGGAGTAATCCGCGAGACAGAAAAAGGTCCTGCACTGCAGGACCTTTCTGATCAGAACTTGGCCGTCGCCTGTACGACCACGCCGATGATTCGGCACTCGTCGGTGAACAGCATTTTAGGGTACGTCGGATTGAGCGGCACCAGGTAACGCTGGCCGCCCTCTTCGATCAGTTTGCGAAACACCGCTTCGGCGCTGTGCGACCACTGGGCGATCACCAGTTTTCCAGGCTCCGGCACCACGGCCGGGTCGACCAGAATCAGCATGTCCTGGGCAATGCTCAAACCGCTTGGCGCGGTCATCGCGTCCCCCACGACCACCAGCCAGAACGCAGGCCCCTGCGCATGGTAATCGGTCAGCTCGAAACGGCTCTTGGCGTAGGGCTCCGGTTCAGACTCACGCACCTCGCCCACCTCTTGCCAGTCGCTGACCGGGTAGCGGAAGTACGGGTTGTATTTCTGAGCCAAGGGCACTTCGCAAGCAAGGGTGTCGTCCTCAGCTGCTTCCAGCAGCTCGGGCTCCCGGATAACCAGCGCCACCTCCAGAAAATCCAGCCCCAGCGCCTTGAGCACACGGTTCATGTCTTGAATGCTGGGCTCGCGGCGTTTATTCAGCCAATGGCCGACACCGCCCTGAGACATTCCGAGGCGCTCTGCGAGTTTTTCCTGGGTGACCTTCTGGTCACTCATTTTGGCCTTGACCAGTTCGATCCATTTATCCATGGGCTGAACAATACGTTGCGTACTCACACCCTCAATACACAAAATGTATTATTTAATTTGTCGTTACAACTACATAACGTACTAATCTTTGAATGACTCCTCTATCTCATTCACAGGGCACCTCTCGCGATGAATCCAGCCAGCAAGGACACCACTGAAATGGAAATCGACCCCAACCTCACCTCACTGAAAGGGTGTGCTGCCGCACAGCGCGCTCTGGACTATTACTTGAAACCGGCTGTTTCGGAATTCGAAGTCGCCGAACGGTTCTTCGACGTCAATCAACGTGTCGGCCGCGAAGAAGCCCTGGTTCATGCCTCGGACCTGCTGCGTTGTGCGGCGGCCACGGCGTATGAATCGGCAGACAACTTGCGCGGTGCAAGCCGTGACCTGGCGTTTTCGGTGGTGTACATGATCGACATGGCCAAAGCCATGGTGGACCGTTCTCTGGATGGAAAGGAGCCGGCTTAGCCGTCTGAAGGTGCGAAGAACGCTACGCAGCAACACAATTGCCGGAACGTTTGCACAAGGGGCAGGAAAAATATTTCCGATCGGGCAGATGAAAACATTTGACTTGCAAATGATAATGATTATTATTGCATGCAGCTGATCGCGAGATCAGTCGATAGACCAAGAGACCTTAGGTCGGACTCCTGGAATATCTCCTCATCAGGCTAATCACGGTTTTTGACCCGGCTTTTTGCCGGGTCTTTTTTTGCCAGTTATCTGGCTATGGCTTCAGGCTAATGAAGACTGGTGCTGCTAAATTCGATGGCGCGGATGATATCAAAAGAATATCGGTTTGCAAGCGACCCACGGCTTGACGTCAGCAAAGTAATAGAAATTAGCACTTGAGAATCAATCGCATAGCCACTAAGCTGCTGTCGCGTCAAGGAAGACGCCCCCCCTTTCTCTTCGCAAATTGCGACCTGTTTCACCCCCTTCTTGCGTGTAAAGTAGCAGCCATAAAAATCATACTCAGGAAAGAGACTATGACCGTGGCTCATCGCACTTTTGACATCACTGCAGACTTCGACAGCGGCAACATTCAGGTCCTGGACATCAGCAATCCGTTGCAGGCATTGCTGGCCATCAAGCCCGATACCCGTAGCGCGCATTTCCAGTGGTTCCACTTCAAGGCCAGCGGCCTGCATGTGGGCCAGGAGCATTGGTTCCGCTTGAGCAACGCCAGCAAGTCTTCCTATAACAAGGCCTGGGATGGTTATCAGGCGGTGGCCTCGTACGACCACGTCAACTGGTTCCGCGTCCCGACGATTTTCGAAGGTGATTGCCTGCGCTTCAGCCTGGAAGCCACTGCCACCCATGCCTGGTTTGCCTATTTCGAACCCTACAGCCGTGGGCGCCACGACTGGCTGATCGAACAAGCGCTGACCAAGGCAGGTACCGAGTTGCTGGCCACGGGCAAAAGTGTTGAAGGTCGCGACATCCAGTTGCTGCGCAAAGGCAGCGGTGCCGACGGCCAGCGCAAGGTCTGGATCATCGCCCAGCAACACCCCGGCGAGCACATGGCCGAATGGTTCATGGAAGGTGTGATCGAACGTCTGGAACAGCACAACGACCCGCAGCTCATTAAATTGCTGGCCAGCGCCGACCTGTACCTGGTGCCCAACATGAACCCGGATGGCGCGTTCCACGGCCATCTGCGCACCAATGCCATGGGCCAGGACCTCAACCGTGCCTGGCAGAGTGCCAGCCAGGAAATCAGCCCCGAGGTGTTGTTCGTACAGCAACAGATGGAGAAGTACGGCGTAGACCTGTTCCTCGACATCCATGGCGACGAAGAAATCCCCTACGTATTCACCGCCGGTTGCGAAGGCAATCCTGGCTACACGCCACGCCTTGAACAGCTCGAAGAGCACTTTCGCAGCCATCTGAAACACCTGACCCGCGACTTCCAGACCACCCACGGCTACACCCGCGACCTGCCAGGCCAGGCCAACATGACCCTGGCCTGCAATAGCGTCGGCCAGAAGTTCGATTGCCTGTCCCTGACCCTCGAAATGCCGTTCAAGGACAACAACGACGCACCGAATGCGCTGACCGGCTGGTCGGGCAAGCGTTCCAAGCAGTTGGGCAAGGATGTGTTGTCCACCGTGGCCGACATGATCGACCGTCTGCGCTGATACGCTTTCAAGGCTGCCTGCACGCCAGGCAGCTGCCGCTCACTCGACAGGCACCCGCCGACAATCCTGCGCCCCCAACAACCGCCCATCCTCAGACCGCAGTTCCAGCCGTCGTATCGGCACGCCTTTGTCGCGGTCGACCATCACCGAGTGTTTCTCCCCGGCCTCATACAGATTCGCCTCGCCCCACTGACGCAAACCGATGATCAGGTTGAACAGGTCATTGCCCTTGGGCGTCAGCACGTATTCCTGATAGGCACTGCCGTCCGACACCGGAACCACCTCAAAGACCCCATGAGCCACCAGGTTGCGCAAGCGCGTCGACAGGATGTTCTTGGCCATGCCGAGGTTGCGCTGGAACTCACCAAAACGCCGGATGCCGTCGAACGCATCGCGAATGATCAGCAAGGACCAGCTGTCACCAATGGCCTCCAGTGAACGGGCTACCGGGCACTCGGCGTCCATAAGATTTGAACGTTTAACCATGATTGAACGCGCCACTCGATATGCAAAAATGTGGTTGCAATATAAAACCAGCCTCACTACCGTACAACTGGTTTTATTTTGCAACCACACTCGGAGTCAGGCATGCCCTCAACCGCACACGCACCGCTCAACACCTGCATTGTTCTTTTGTTCGCCCTGGCCTGCGGGTTGGCGGTCGGGAACGTCTATTACGCACAACCCCTGCTCGACGCCATGGCCCAGGCCTTCGACATGGACCCGGCGACCATCGGTGTCGTCGTCACCCTGACTCAGGTCGGCTATGGGCTCGGCCTGCTGCTGTTGGTGCCGCTGGGGGACCTGCTCAACCGGCGGCGTCTGATCGTCGTACAAACGCTGCTGTCAGCCGTGGCCTTGCTGATGATCGCCCTGGCCCCGACCAGCACCTGGCTGCTGATCGGCATGGCGTTGACCGGTCTGCTGGCGGTGGTCACTCAGGTCTTGGTGGCCTACGCCGCAACGCTGGCGGCACCCGCCGAGCGCGGTCGCGTGGTGGGCGTGGTCACCAGCGGCATCGTGATCGGCATTCTGCTGGCTCGCACAGTGTCCGGCGGCATGGCCGATCTGGCGGGCTGGCGCTCGGTCTATCTGCTCTCGGCCGGCCTGACGCTATTGATGGCGCTGGCGCTGTTTCGTGTCTTGCCCCGGCACGAGCCGGTGCAGACGCCAGCGTCCTACGCGGCACTGATCGCCTCGGTACTGAGCCTGTTCAAGGAAGAGCCGGTGCTGCGTCAACGTTCAGTGCTGGCACTGCTGACCTTCGCCAGCGCCATGGTGCTGTGGACACCGATGGTGTTGCCGTTGAGCACTGCACCGATATCGCTGTCGCACAGCGAAATCGGACTGTTCGGCCTGGCCGGAGCCGCTGGCGCACTGGCTGCCGCACGCGCCGGGCACCTGGCCGACCGAGGCCTGGGCCACTGGACCAGCGGCTTGTCGTTGTTGCTGATGCTCGCTTCGTGGCTGCCGATCGCCCTGACCCAGTCCTCGCTGTGGGCACTGCTGCTGGGGGTCATTACCTTCGACCTTGGCCTGCAAGCGATTCACGTTACCAGCCAGAGCATGATCTACAGCGTACGCCCCGAGGCGCAAAGTCGCCTGACCGCCGGTTACATGCTGTTTTACTCTGTCGGCAGCGCGGCAGGCTCTGTCGCATCGACAGCGGTCTACGCCTGGGCCGGCTGGCTGGGTGTGTGCCTGCTGGGTGCGGCCATCAACGCTGTGGCGCTCGGTTACTGGCTGCTGACGCTCAAAAGCGCGGCGATACAGCAAAACCCGATCACCGCGACCGATGGCTGAGCCTTGTCGAGGTTCAGAACCCCACGTCCAACACCACATTATCCAGGTAAGTGCCGGCCGGTGGCGTGGTCTGGTCGGTGTAGATTTTCGCGTTGTAGTTAAAAATCTGACTGCCCGTTCCCAAGCCATTGCCGGGGTTGACCTCGGCATCGGAACTGGCCCGGCGTGCAGCGCCGACACTGCCCCACCGGGTGGTGCCGGCGCTTTTGAAAATGTCGTAAGACAGGTAATTACTGCCTGAAATCATCCGTCGCCGGCCGCCGACGCTGACGGCGTGCTGCCCATCGTCCAGGCCCACGGTGTAGGCACTGCCCTTGGTGCAGGTCAGGTTGACGGTCTGATTGGTGACCGTGGCAAACGCGCTGATCACCGGGGCGGTGCCGAAGCTGATGTTGGGTGCAGTGATCAAACAATCGTTGGTAACCGTCAGGGTAACCGTCAGGGTGGTGGAAGCATTATTGATATCTCGCAACGCGCAAAGGCTGCCGATTCCCAGCAGGTAACAGTAGTTCCAGTTCCAGGCAACGTTCAGGGTCTCGGAGTAGACGCCGGCGGCAACATTGCTGCCACTGATACTGGCCAGATAGATCGGTACGGTCTTGGCCACCAAGGGATTGCTCAGCAGGCCAAGGTTATCGGCGATCGAGTTGCGGGCGAAGTCGAACGCAATGCCGCGACTGATCGGATAGCTGGTGCTGTTATTGCCATACATCGTGTAACTGATCACGTCTCCGGTGGGGCCAACCAACCCCGAGGTCGCGGCTGTGAAGGTGGCATACAAATGGTCATTGGCCGTCAGTTGCGTTACCAGCGACCCCGTACAACTCAGCCCGGCATTGGTGGTCGAGCTGGGTTGCGAGGTGGTCCGCACCGTAATCGAACTGACCGAACCGAAACCGGCGGGCACGGTACTGACCACCGAACACAACGCCCAGGCCTGACCTGAAAGCGCCATCGCCAATAACCCCAGCCACCCACAGCTCCAGCGTCGCATGCCCCATCGCCTTGCTTGTCTGGCCGTCATTGGCACACCAGCGGCCCAATCAACGGCACCTGGTCCTGATTCATATTCAGTGCAAACTGTGCCCGGCAGGTCTGGCCGTCGGCCAGGGTCACCTTCAGGCTGTTTTGCCCGACGAGGTTTTCCAGGTACACCAGGCCGTCCCAGCCAACCACCGCCAGCGACCCGTTTTGTTCATTAAGCACATTGCTGCCCAGCGGCAACTGCTGTTGCCGGGCGTCCACCAGCACCACGCTGGCAGCGACGATCCGGCTCAGTGGAAACTCCAGCAGATAACCGCTGCCACGGCGCACCGCAATGCGTTGCTCCACGTTCGGGCTTTGCACGTTGGCCGGCAGATTCAGGGGATCGATTTCGTATTTGCCGCGGTAGTACGCGCTGCTCCACGGCACCAGGAGGTGACCGTTGCGGTCAGTCTGGCCCACCAACTGGTTTTCATAACGCACCGGAATGTCGGCGAAGCCGTGGGTGCTGACCACCACAAAGGCGTCGTCGATCCGGTTGGCCGCGAACAGTTGCCGGTCCATCCACACCACCGAGCCACTGGCATCGGCCCAACGGGTTTCAGCCTCACTGCTGCCATACACGCCCGCCTGCAACTGCACCGATTGCAGACGCCAGGTCAGGTCGGCCTGACGGTAATCCGGGCCAGAGCCATGGGCGTAACCGAGGTTGAAACCGACCCCGCCTTCAGTCGGCACCGAGCGGCTGTAGTTGACCCGTTGCCGGTTTTCGCCGGTTTTGCTGCGCTCGGTGCTCACGCTCAGGCTGCCACGCAGGTCGAAGGGAATCACCACTTGCGCCTGCATGGCCCAGCTGCTGTCGCCAATTTCACGGTTGGCCGACAGGTAAAAACTGGTATTGCGCCACAGCGGTTTGCTCCAGGTCAGGTTGAGCAAGCGGGTACGCGAGTCGTCTGCCGCGCGCACATCGAAATAGCCGGCACCGAGGCTGCCCCAGGTGTCGAGGTTGAGGCTCAGGGTCAGTTGTTCACTGCGCTGGCTCAACGTGGTGAACGGGCTGTCGACCACGGTCAGGTCGGCGTACTGATCGCGGCGCTGCATCCGTTGGTAGGCGATGCTGTAGCGCTGGCTGCTGTACTGATAACCGAGGCTCAGTTGCTGACCGCTGGCGCCGTCAAACTGACTTTGACTGAGCGCCGTGTTGAGCACGCCGAAATTGCCCAACCGCAGGTTGCCGCCCACGCCACCGAGGGTCAGCGAATCGGACGCTTCGGCATGGCCTTCCAGGGTCAGGTTGTCACTCAGGCCATAACGCAGGCTGCCGGACGTCACCCCCGGGCCGTAACCGAAATCCCGAATCCCGTAGTCCCGACGCAAGGTGCCCGCCGCCACCGAGAAGTCTGTCAGGCCCTTTTGCAGCAACGTGCTGGTGACGTAGAACGGCACCGTGGTCGAGACCTGTCGACCGAGGGCATCGGTCGTTACCACCACCGCTTCACCGGCACCGTTGATGAACGGAATGTTGGTCAGGGTGTAAGGGCCGGGTTGCAGGTCAGCGCTGCTGGACTTGTAGCCGTTGATGAACAGATCGACCGAGGACGGCACCGCCGCTTCCCCGGCGAATTGCGGCAAGGGATAGGTCACCAGGTCCGGGCGCACACCGAAATCGCGGGACAGTTGCACGCCGCCCAGGCGCACCGAATTACTCCACGGTAACGCACCGCTGACCAGATCGCCCGCCTCGTAGGTCAGCAAACGCTCGTCATCGGAGTAACGCCAGGTGGTGTCGTACCGCAGGTAGCCGTTGTCCAGCGTGTCGACGCTCCCGCCCGACAACGTACGCCGATACTGCCCGGTGTTGGACAGCGTGCCCCAGTTATCGAACAGCCGCACTTCGTTCCATGCCGCCAAATAGCTGCCGCCGTCATCGGTGTCATTGAGGTACAGGTCGTAGTTCAACAATGCGCCGAAACTGCTGAGCGCCGGGGTGCGCGGGTAGGCTTGGCGATTACCGACAAACTGCTCCGGCAACCAGTCCGGCGGCACACTCAGCAGCAGGCGCTGGCCTTGGCTGTCGTACTCGGTGTGCAGGCCTTGCAGGTGTTCGAGGTCAACCTCGACTCCCACGCCGTCGGGCAATTTCATACCGGTGTCACGCAGCATGGTAGCTGGCAGAAACAGTCTCCCGGCCCGTTGATCAACCGCCACGACACGCCCGGTATTCATCTGATTGACCACCAATTCAAGGAACAGTTGAGCATCGCCCACGACCTCCATGCCGCTGGGCGGTGGCGGCAGGTCACCGGCCCGCGAGTGAATAGCAACGGCCAGGCAGCCGAAGCCGAGCACAGCCCATAGCGAACGTTGAAAACGGCGAGCCTTACCCTGGCGCTTCACCCCTGCTTGTCCATCAATGGACATCTCCCCCCTGTTGCAACCCCACCCCGTATGACCCGCCCTGCCAGCCCTCCTCGCTATGATTGCCCGTCAGCGGGCTGCGCTTTTTGGCGCTTCAACGTGCCGGCGCAACATGCTGCAGCTGCGGCGCGCCATTGACCCTGACCTGTAGCGTCGGCGCCCCGGAAACCGGCTCCGGTGCCGGCCAGCGCATGCTCGCGCCGGGCAGCACATAACCGAGCAGCCCCTCGACCAGTGGCCGGCTCTGGCTGCCTTGCTGGAAGGCCACATCGGTGAGGCGCGCATGCACCGCCCCCTGATTGCGCACTTCAACGTAGGAACGCCCGTCGACCGCCACCGTGCGCCAGCTCAAGTCCGGCACACCGGCCCCTTTCGGGTCGCGCTTGCGGGTCGTGTCCTCCTTGCTCCACAAGCCCGCACCGTAGGCGAACAGCGGCACTGAATAACGCATCTGAAAACGGATGGCCGCCGCCGTCTTGCCGTCCTCGGCCGTGAGCGTCTGGGGCGCCGGGATTTCGTCGATAATGATCCGGTAAGCCAGTTCCTGACCCGGTGGCACCTCGCGGGTGCGAGTCAGGCGTACCAGTTGCTTCTGGCCGGGCTCGATCTTCGCCACAGGCGGGCTGCCGATCACGTCACGCTGATTCTGGTACTGGTCGCTGAAACCGCTCTGGCTCCAGGCGAATACCCGGATCTGCAGATTGGCCGTTTCGGTGCCGCGATTTTCAAGCCATAACGCACTGGCCTGCTGATCGGCCTCCAGCACCGGGTCGATCGGCCAGATCAGCACCGAACTCGCCGCCTGTACGTTGCACGACATCAGCATGGCCAACCACCACCAGCCCATGGCGCGCCAGCGCCGCGAAGGTGAATACATACGCCTGCTCCTTATGAAAACGCCCCATCACCACGCCAGCTGCACTTGCAGCACGTCGCTGTATGTCCCCCCAGGCACATTGCCCGGCAACTGCACCTGGCCGTAAATCGGCAGGCTGATGTTATTGGCGTCGGTGTAAGTCACCGAAACGCTCTGGCTGATCCCCAGGGCCTGGCTGTACGCGGCATCGCGATACAACTGATAGGCCACGCGCGCACTGCCGCTATTGAGCTGCATGTGCCGCCCACTGTTGTTGTACTGGCCGCCATCGACGGTCATGTTCAACGTCACGCCCGGCGTGCATTGCAACTGCACCCCACTGGTCAGCGCCACCTGCACCGTGCTGGTGGACAACGCCGAGGTCGTGCCGAACGCCAGGTTGCCGTAATTGGTGACGCCCCCCACCACCAGGCAACCGGCGGCGATCGTCGCACTGACCTGAAAGCTCTGGCTGGTCACTGCTGCCAGCGGCACCGGCAGGCTGGCCGTACACAACAAGGCCAGCGCCGCACAGCCGTGGCGGGCCATCGCACTAGAAGCTCAGTTCTACGGCAACCGTGTCGGTGTAAACCCCGGCCGGCAGGCCCGCCTTGCCCACGGCCTTGCCGTAGAGGTTCACGGTTTGCGCCGCCCCGGTACTGGTGGAGAGGTTGACGACCCCGTCGATCGCCAGAATCGTCTGGTGCCCCGCATCGGTGTAAAAGTCATAAGGCACATAGTGGCTGGTGCCATCGAACAGCGCGCGGGTGCCTCCGGTGGATTGCCCGTCATTGGTGCCCGCACGCACTTTGACCGTGGGTGAGGTGCCCGCCGAACACTGTATCGACAACGCCCCACCACCACCGGCCAACACTTGGGCATCGGCTTCGGTAAACAAACTGGTGGTGGTGCCGAAATTCAAGGCACCGAAGTTCAGGCCGGTGCTCCCGGACGCACCGTTGACCAGGCAACTGCTGGTCAGGGTCAGGGTCGATGAGATCTGCCCGGTGACCGTGGTCACAGCGTTGGCACTGGACGCCAATACCAACCCCAGCAGCGATAAACCTATCCTCGATACACGTTTATGCACGGTGTTCGTCCTCTGAAGTTACCAATTGAGCGTCACCGTCAGGGTGTCGGTATAGATCCCTGCGGGTATGGCGTGGGTATTCGCGACCACCGAGCCAAATACCGGGATGGGTACCTGGGCGCCACTGGTAACGGCGAAATTGCGGGTCTGGCCGATGCTGTAGCTGTCACTGCCAGCAGCATCGAGAAACAGTCGATAAGGAATGGTCTGGCGGCCGTTGCTCAGGCGCCGGGTGGTGCCATCACCGTGGGCACCGCCATCGATGGCCACGGTGAAACCGGTGACCGACGTATTGCAAGCCACCTCCAGCTTGCCGTTGTCGGCGCTGCTCAGGTTGGCGTTGAGGGGGTGCTGCCAGGTCGGGCCTTGTTCACCGAAATCCAGCAGGCCGAGATCCCTGACCGGGTTGTCCGGATCGGCGCCGTCACCCTTGCGCACTTCACAGCCGGCAATGATGACCAGCCGGGCGTGAATCTGACCGCTGATCACGGCGTACGCGTCATCCGCCAGCAACGCCAGTGCGCCAAAGGTCAGGCATGTCCAGCGCTTGCTTTTCATCGCACCCATCCCGTTTCCATCAGGATTCACGTTGTCGCCCGCCCACTGGCAAGCTTCGTTACCAGCAACGCCCGAACTCGCCGGGCAGTCACTCACTCAAACTGCGCTACCAGGTGACCGTGACCTTCACCAGATCGGAATAACGGCTGACCCGTGGAATCTCGGCCAGGCTTTCGATGCGTCCATACAGCGGCAAATCCACCGAGCCCGAATCGGGCACACGGCCACTCAACGGGACGTTGACCGGCAATGGAATGCGCCGCGCAGCGTCCTGATACAAACGGTAAGGAATGGGTTTTCCTGCGGTAGCGGCCGCCAGGTAGCGCACGTCACCGACGCCACCGTGCAGGCCGCCATCGACGTGTAGTTGATAAGGGGTGTCCGGGTTGCATTCCAGGCGTGGTAAACGGCCATTGATCAGCGCAGCGCCAAGGGGGCCGGCCGGGTCGTCAAGACGTGCAGTGCTGCCAAAATCCAGCACACCCAGTTGCACGATACCGTTACTGCGTGCCTGACCGACCAATTGGCAACCGCGTTGCACATTGACACGCACCTCTACCTGGAGGTCTGCGGCCAACGCCGTCACGCTGAGCATCACGCTCAAGACTGCCAACACCCACATTCCCTTCACGGCCTCAATCCTTTTGAGGAGTGCTTGTTTAGGGATCAGGTTAGCAACCCCGCCCGAAACCGCCAGCCAGGTCGCTACTTAGGCCTCCTGCACGGGGTGCCATTCATTTGGCACGCACCCGCAGGCGCCTCGGCCAACGGGTGCAAATCGTTGCCGCGTGTCAACCTCCTGCGTGAGGGCGTTTGCCGCTATCATGGCGGCCATTTTCGAAGGGCTGACGCCCTTATCTGTCGGAGTGTCGAACGGTTCATGCATACCCTCGCGCAACTGCGAGCCGGCCAACTGGCGGGGCTCAAACGTCTGGATCTGTCCTGTGGGCTGAGCGAATTTCCCGAGGAAATTTTCGAGCTGGCGGACTCGCTGGAAATCCTCAACCTGGGCGGTAATGCCCTGAGTGAGTTGCCCCACGACCTGCATCGGCTCAAGCATTTGCGGGTGTTGTTCTGCTCCGACAACCAGTTCACACGGCTACCCGAATGCCTGGGTCAGTGCCCGGCGCTGACGATGATCAGCTTCAAGGCCAATCGCGTCGAAACGGTCCCGGCCGCTGCGTTGCCACCGTTGTTGCGCTGGCTGATCCTGACCGACAACTGCATCAGCGAGTTGCCGAGCGAACTGGGTGAACGCCCGCACCTGCAAAAACTGATGCTGGCCGGCAATCGCCTGCACAGCCTGCCGCCCAGCCTCAGCCAGTGCCATCAACTGGAGCTGATTCGCATCGCCGCCAACCGCCTGAGCGAATTGCCGCACTGGCTGGTGACATTGCCAAGCCTGGCCTGGCTGGCCTACGCCGGTAATCCGCTGGAAACCGAAGCGGATGCCTCGGCCCTGGACGCAGTCGCGAATATTCCCTGGTCCCAGGTGCAGCTTGGCCAGTTGCTGGGCGAAGGCGCTTCCGGGGTGATCCATCAGGCGCGCTGGGCCTCACCGACAACGCCTGCGCGTCAGGTGGCGGTCAAGCTCTACAAAGGGCACATGACCAGCGACGGCTCGCCGCTGCACGAAATGAACGCCTGCATCAGCGCCGGGCGCCATCCCAACCTGATCCGCATCGAAGGCCGAATCACCGACCATCCGCAGGCGCTGAACGCCCTGGTGATGCAGTTGATCGACCCGCACTTTCGCAACCTCGCGGCGCTGCCCAGCCTGGCCTCATGCTCGCGGGATGTGTATGCCGACCATTGCACGTTCAGCGCGCCAGTGGCGCTGCGCATCGCCCGCGGCATTGCCTCGGTGGCGGCTCATCTGCACGAACACGGCATTACCCATGGCGATCTCTACGGTCATAACATTTTGTGGAGTGAGCAAGGCGAATGCCTGCTGGGCGACTTCGGCGCGGCGTCGTTTCATGCCACGGCGGACACCCTGGAAACCCGAGCTCTGCAACGCATCGAAGTGCGGGCATTCGGGATTTTGCTGGGGGAATTGCTGGAGCGCATCGACGGTGGGCTCAGTGCCGAGGGCCGCCAAAGGCTGGAAGGCTTGCAGCAGCGCTGCTGTCAACCGCATGTGCTGGCGCGACCCGGATTTGCCGAGATCGAGCGCGCACTGGAGGGCCTGTGACCCTGGACGGTCATTGGCCTGCGTACCTCGCGCCTGCAGGCTGGCTGTAGACGCGAGACGGCGTTCAGTCGCTTAACCGGCCAACCCGACAAACATGTCTTGCACGTCGTCATGGTTATCCAGGCCTTCAAGGAAGGCTTCGACTTCTTCCATTTGCGCATCGCTCAGGCCACTGACCGGGTTCTTCGGCTTGTAGCCCAGCTTGGCCGACAGCACGGTGAAGCCTTGCTCCGGCAGTGCTTTCTGGACTGCGTCCAGGTCCGTCGCTTCGGTGATGAACAGGGTTGCACCCTCTTCGCCCGGCTCGAAATCCTGGGCGCCGGCTTCGATGGCGGCCATTTCCGGATCGGCGTCAGGGCTGTCCGGGGACGCCTCGATCATGCCCACGTGGTCAAAATCCCAGGCCACCGAACCCGAAGCGCCCAACTGCCCCTTGCGGAACGCCACACGAATTTCGGCGACGGTGCGGTTGATGTTGTCGGTGACGCACTCGACGATCAGCGGCACCTGATGCGGGGCGAACCCTTCGTACGTGACACGGTGATACTGCACGGTTTCACCGAGCTGACCCGAGCCTTTCTTGATCGCGCGCTCCAGGGTTTCGCGAGGCATCGAGGCTTTCTTGGCCTGTTCCACCACCAGGCGCAGGTGCGCGTTGGTCGTGATATCAGCACCGTTGCGCGCGGCAATCGTGATCTCTTTCACCAGCTTGCCAAAGATCTTGCCTTTGGCGTTGGCTGCCGCTTCTTTGTGTTTAACCTTCCACTGTGCGCCCATTTCTCACTCTCTTGATCGGTGGCGCCGAGACATCTATTGGTCGACGCAGGTACGCAAGTTTATACGGCCTAAACCCGCCAATCGACCTAAAATTGGAACGCTTGATCGACATCTTCACCTCATGTCGTAGGGGATTTCTGAAAATGCCTTTTGCGGTGTCTATCAGACGTCATCGTTTCGTACCCTTTGCGCCCGTTCCTAAAGGCAGCAGAGTGTGTGATGCATAACGACATGGAAAGCCCCTTCACCCTGACCCTCGCCGCTCAAGGGCTGAGCCTGCCAGTGCGGAGGTTCAGTGGTCGCGAAGCCTTCAACGAGCCCTACTGCTTCGAAATCAGCCTCAGCCGCCGCGAACCCCTCATTGACCTGAACACACTGCTCGGCCAACCGGCGTTCCTCGACATGGGCACTCGCTGCGGCATCCACGGCATTGTCCAGAGCGCGGGGTTGCAGTATCGCGACCCGCAAACCGTCGGCTATCAACTGACCCTGGTGCCCTGCCTGATGGCCCTTGCGCAAGGCCCCGTGCGCCGGGTGTTTCATGAACTGAGCGTACCGGCGATCCTGCGCCAACTGCTTGAAGAACACCGATTGCCTGACACCGCTTACCGCTTCGAACTGCCCAGTGGCCACTACCCGACCCGAGCGTTTTGCATCCAGTACGATGAAAGCGACCTGCACCTGTTGCACCGCCTCTGCGAAGAGGAAGGCATTCACTATCACTTCGAACACCAGCCGGACGCTCATGTGCTGGTGTTCGCCGAAGACGCGAACAGCTTCGCGCAACAACCGGTCATGGCACATTTCCGACCGCCCGCCTCTTTGACAGACCGCACGCCGGCCATTACCCAGGTCTATCAACGCCACCATCTGGCAGCTCCGGCGCCACTCCCGGCGAGCTCGTCCTCGAGCCCCGAAAGCAGTGCCATGGAGGCCTTCGACGGTGCCGCCAACCAGCCACCCGCGCAGATGACACCGACGGTGGGCCGCCAGAGTCCTGCACTCGCCCGCCGCCAGCAACTCGGCCGACGGGCGCTGGAGCGTTTGCGCAGCCGGCACCAGCAGATCGAAGGTCAAGGCACCCATCCACACCTGCGCAGCGGGCACCTCATGCAGTTGAGCGAACATCCGCTCTCGGTGTTCAACGACCAGTGGCTGGTGACCGAAATCCAGCACCTGGGCCTTGCGCCCTCGGAAACCACCACGCAGGAGGAACGATGGCTGGCGGATGACCCCACGATGCACCCTCAGGGCTATGGCAACCGCTTCAAGGCGATTCCCTGGTCTGTGGTATTCAGGCCCGCGCTCAATCATCCAAAGCCCTGCATTCCGGGTTACCAGCGTGCAACGGTGTGCGGTCCCGAGGGGCAATCGGCGGCCCTCGATGAACAAGGACGGATCAAGATCCGTTTGTGGCCAACGCAGGTACAGGACTCGCAGGCACCCACGGGTTTTTGGCTGCCGCTGGCACAAGGCGGTCAAACCCGACGACCGCCGTGTGGAAGTGAGGTACTCATCGGATTCGTCGACAATGACCCCGACCTACCGGTATTACTGGCGTTCCCCGAACAGCCCGCCGCCGCACCCGTGCAAGCACCCGGGGTGTACCTGGACGGGTGCAGGCTCAGCGACGCTACTGCCCATGTCCACGTCGGTGCCGGGCAGCGGTTGCACGTCGAGGATATCCTGCCACTGACCCTGACCGCCCGGCGTAACCAATTGCACGTGAGCCCCGAGCACATTGCCTTGTGCGCCACGGCCCAAACAACGCCCACGCCCAGCCCAAGGAAAAAGCCGAAGCCCGACGCTCGGCTGCCGGACGGCGACTTTTACCTGTTTGCCCAGCCGCCCGCCCGCACCGGGCATCTGGCCGACACCACGTGGTACATCGTCCGGTTACCTTATCCGGGCCTCAAGGATCTGCCCGGCCTGGGCCGCGATTGCGTGCTGATGGAAGGTAAAAGCCAGGCGACGGGGAATCTGCGATTGAGCGCCGAACAGACCAAACGCCTGGCCGAGGCATTTGTCAGCACCCCGCAGCAGCTTTGCCTGCTCTACCCGGGGCACTGCGTGCCGCTGGCCGAGTACTTCGACCGCCACTGGAGCCCCGAGCAGCGTGAAGCCTTCCTGCAACAGGGCAAACCACCCGCAGCGGCAGGGGAAAAGCACAACAGCGACCTGCTGCTCGACTGGCTGCTCAACCGCCCGGCCCCGTCACACTAAGTGTGCTTGAGCAGCGCTCACGGCGACGGCGCCAACCCGAAAAACGCCTGAATCAAGCGCAAATCCCGGCGCCGCTCCATGCAGCCGAGCATATGCCGGTTGAGCAGCCCTTCGCCGACGATCGGCACCGCCCGCACCCGTGGGTCATGGCTGACCTCCACCGAAGACACCACACCCACCCCCAGCTCGGCCGCCACCGCTTCGGTCACCGCCTCACGGCTGTCCAGTTCCAGTAATACCCGAGGGTTGACCTTGGCGTGCGCGCACGCCTCATCGAAGGTGCGCCGGGTGGTCGAACTCGGCTCACGCAACACCATGATCACCTGATCCAGTTGCTTGAGCGCGATGCCGTCCGGCAGCGCCGCCCATGGGTGAGTGTGGGGCACCAGCGCGCAAATCCGCGACTGGTTCAAGGCTTGCAAGTGCAAGCCTTTGCGCGGTTCGACCTCAGTCAGCACCGCCACATCGGCATGCTCGGACAACAGCGCCGCAAGGGTTTCCTGAGCGTTGCCCAACCGCAGGTTGACGGTAATCCCCGGATACCGTGCCCGTAAACTGGCGAGCATCGGCATGACCAGGTGCGGTCCGTCCGCCGCCACTTCCAGGCGTCCGGTCAATAACTGGCGGTTCGCTTCGAGCATCACCTGCGCCTCCTCGACCAGACCGAACATCGCCCGGGTGATCGCCGCCAGTCGGGTGCCCTCCTCCGTCAGTTCGACCCGCCGGGCCGTGCGCCGCAACAGCGTGATCTGGTAGTGCTCTTCCAGCGCCTTGATATGCCCGGTAACGGCCGGCTGGCTGATGAACAAACGCGCCGCCGCACGGGTAAAACTGCCTTCGCGGGCCACCGCATCAAATGCGCGGAGTTGGAACAGATTCATTGATATCGGCCTCACTGATAGCTGGCATAACAATAAACAATTTGATTGATGACACGGTAAATTGCAATTTATGCCCCGTAGCTTCAGCCCCCAGCGTTTTGCGAGGACATGAAAATGAGTACCGCCGAGCCCATCCTGCTCACCCCTGGCCCACTGACCACATCGCTGCGCACCCGCCAGGCGATGATGGTGGACTGGGGCTCATGGGATGACCGCTTCAACCAGCTCACCGCCAGCCTCTGCGAACAGTTGCTGGCCATCCTCAACGGCGCCGACACACACCACTGCGTGCCGTTGCAGGGCAGTGGCACCTTCGCTGTCGAAGCGGCCATCGGCACGCTGGTGCCCCGCGACGGTAAAGTGCTGGTGCTGATCAACGGCGCCTACGGCAAACGCCTGGCGAAGATCTGCGAAGTCCTCGGCCGTGCCTTCAGCACCTTTGAAACCGCCGAAGACGAGCCAACCACCGCCGCCGACGTTGACCGCCTGCTGCGGGCCGACAGCAGCATCACCCACGTGGCGCTGATCCACTGCGAAACCAGCACAGGGATTCTCAATCCGCTTTCGCACATCGCCGAGGTCATTGCCCGACACGGCAAACGCCTGATCATCGATGCCATGAGTTCCTTCGGCGCGCTGCCGATCGACGCTCAAAAAATACCCTTCGACGCCCTGATCGCCGCCTCCGGAAAATGCCTGGAAGGTGTGCCGGGCATGGGGTTCGTTTTCGCCAACAAAGCCGCGCTGGCCAATGCCGCCGGCAACTCCCACTCGCTGGCGATGGACCTATTCGACCAACACAACTACCTGGCCAAGACCGGCCAATGGCGCTTCACGCCACCAACCCACGTGGTCGCGGCGCTGCACGAAGCGCTGCTGCAATACAACGAAGACGGCGGCCTGCCGGCGCGGCATCAGCGTTACGCCAATAACTGCAGGGTGTTGCTCGATGAAATGGCCACACTCGGTTTGCGCAGTTTTCTGCCGGCCGCGATCCAGGCGCCAATCATCGTTACCTTCCATGCCCCAAAAGATCCGCGCTATCAGTTCAAGGCATTCTACGAGCGGGTGAAAGCCAAGGGATTCATTCTGTATCCGGGCAAATTGACCCAGGTCGAGACCTTCCGCGTCGGCTGTATCGGTCACGTCAACCAGGCTGAAATGAGAGCGGCCGTGGCCGCGGTCGCCGAGGCGCTGCGCGAAATGGAAGTACTGGAGTTTTAAACCCCACCGCATTCCCCTGCGGGAGCGGCGGTGCGGCGATCCGACCTGCTCGCGAAGACGATTGAACATTCAAGATTGAAGCCGACTGATTTACCGCTATCGCGAGCAGGCTCGCTCCCACCAGAAGCCGTTCCCCTATTAACCAGATGCCACAGGATTTGATCACCATGAACTACAACAACCCTACCCGGCTGCAAGCCGCCATCCTCGACTGGGCCGGCACCGTGGTTGATTTCGGCTCTTTCGCACCGACCCAGATTTTCGTCGAGGCCTTTGCCGAGTTCGACGTTCAGGTGTCCATCGAGCAAGCGCGTGGCCCGATGGGCATGGGCAAGTGGGACCACATCCGTACCCTCTGCAATCAACCGGAAGTCGCCGAGCGCTACCGCCAAGTCTTCGGCCGTACACCGACCGACGATGACGTGAGCGCGATCTACCAGCGCTTCATGCCACTGCAAATCGAAAAAATTGCCGAGCACTCGGCGCTGATCCCCGGCGCACTGGAAACCATCGCCCACCTGCGACAGCAAGGGATCAAGATCGGCTCATGCTCCGGCTATCCGAAGCAGGTCATGGACAAAGTCGTTGAGCTGGCCGCCACCAACGGCTACGTGGCTGACCATGTGGTTGCCACCGACGAAGTGCCCAACGGTCGCCCGTGGCCGGCCCAGGCACTGGCCAACGTGATCGCGCTGGGCATCGACGACGTTGCCGCCTGCGTGAAGATCGACGACACCGTGCCGGGCATTCTCGAAGGGCGCCGTGCCGGCATGTGGACCGTGGCGCTGGTCTGCTCGGGCAACGCACTGGGTTTGACCCATGAAGGCTATCGCGCACTGAGCCGTGAAAAACTGGCCAGCGAACGTACACGCATCCACGCGATGTTCGAAGGCTCGCGCCCGCACTACATGATCGACACCATTACCGACTTGCCTGAAGTGATTGCCGACATCAACAAACGCCTGGCCAACGGGGAAATGCCCCAAAGCAACTGATGGCCGCGTTCGCAACAAAATAGCGCCAGCCCTGAACGGGGCTGGCGCTTTTATTGGTCCCTGCGGCTGTCTCAGAGTGTGAGACAAGGCATAAATGCCTGATCTGCCTCAGGCAAAGCCACGCAAACAGGATTACAGTTAAGGCACTCCGTCGCACAAGAACGGAGGCTTCAGACCTGAATAGCGAGGAATACCGTATGCCCTGGAAGAACTCCGACACACGCTACAGCACCGTCTCCATCGCGCTGCACTGGTTGATGCTGGTGTTACTGGCGGTGGTCTATGCCTGTATCGAATTGCGCGGGATCTTTCCCAAGGGCAGTGGCGGTCGGACCCTGATCAAAGAAGCCCACTTCATGCTCGGCCTGACGGTGTTTGTGCTGGTCTGGTTGCGGTTGTTTGCCCGCAGCCTGGGCGTTGCACCGAAAATTGTCCCAACCCCTCCCAACTGGCAGATGTTGCTGTCACGCCTGATGCACATCGCGCTCTATGTATTCATGATCGCCATGCCGATTCTGGGCTGGATCGTCACCAGCGCCGAGGGCCATCAGGTGATGTTCTACGGCATCGACCTGCCGTTGCTGGTCGAAGAAAACAAACCACTGGCCAAACAAGTCGAACACTGGCATGTGCTCGGGGGCACCATCGGCTACTGGTTGATCGGCCTGCACGCCGTGGCCGGCCTTTATCATCATTACGTCTACCGCGATAACACCCTGTTGCGGATGATGCCCAAACGCGGCTAATCCAGGCCGACCGATGCGTAACCCCGGCGGCCCTGCAAGCCGCCGGTGTGCACAAAAACCAGCCGTGTACCGGCAGCGAAACGTCCCGCCTCGACCTGTTGCTTGAGTGCCAGCAGCGCTTTGCCGGTGTACAGCGGCTCCAGGGGGAGGCCGCAAGCTCGCTCAGTGCTGTCAATGAAGGCCAGCAACTCGGGGTCAACCCTGGCGAAGCCACCGCGACTGCCGTCAAACAGCTCATAGCCGCTGTTCGGCAAAGCACATTCGCCGAGGACCGATTCAACCTGTTGCGCCACGCCATGATCATCAGGCACCGCCAGCACGCCATACACCGGATGCCTTCGCGCCTCGGCCAGCACCAGCCCGGCCAGCGTGGTGCCCGTTCCGCAGGCCAGCCACCAGCCGTCATAGTCGCGCCAACCCAACGCACCCAGTTGTTCATGCACTTGCATCAGCAATTGAGCGCAGCCGCGCGCGCCCGGTAAACCGCCGCCCCCTTCAGGGACCGGATGCAGATGAGGGTACTGCACCTGCCACGGCTGCCAGAAACCCGGCTCATTGCGCGCGCGATAACCGCCGTAACCCAACCAGTGCACCTGCATGCCGAAGGCCTGCAGGTCCTGCACGGTGGGGTTCTCTTGGGGATGGCCACGCAACAGGCCCACGGTGGGAAAACCGAAGCGTTTACCTGCCGCCGCCAGTGCATGCAAATGGTTGGAGTAAGCACCGCCCAGGCTAATCACACCTTCGGCCCCCGCTTCGCAGGCCACTCTCAGGTGATCAATGAGCTTGAACCACTTGTTACCCGAGATCAGCGGGTCGATCTGGTCCAGGCGCAGGACCGCGACCTCGATACCGGCTGCAGTAAGCCAGCCCAGATGAAGACGCTCGAGAGGCGCATGGGGAAGCCAGTCGCAGGAAGGAGAAAGCATGAATGCCGGCTCTTTGGGAAAGAGCCGGCATCTTACCAGCACAGAGGACGCCTTCGCGGGCAAGTCGGGTCGCCGCATCGCTCGCTCCTACAGGGCTGGAACACCATTGGGTGAACACTCCAAAACCCATAGGAGCAAAGCTTGCTCGCGAAAGCCTTTGGCACGCTCGACCGGCGTATTACAACTCAGCTGCCAGGCGCGACCCCTGATTGATCGCACGTTTGGCATCCAGCTCTGCCGCCACGTCCGCGCCACCGATCAAATGCACGTTCTGCCCGGCCGCCATCAGGCCATCCTGCAACTCACGCAGTGGGTCCTGACCGGCGCAAATCACGATGTTGTCCACCGGCAGCACTTGCGGCTCGCCAGTTTCGCCGATGCGGATGTGCAGGCCTTCATCGTCGATTTTCAGGTACTCGACGCTGTTGAGCATCTGCACCTGTTTGTTCTTCAGGCCCGTGCGGTGAATCCAGCCGGTGGTTTTGCCCAGGCCATCGCCGACCTTGGATTTCTTGCGCTGCAACAGGAACACTTCCCGCGCTGGCGCATGCGGCTCAGCCTTGATACCGGCAACACCACCACGCGCTTCAAGGTGCGTGTCGATGCCCCACTCCTTCCAGAACGCTTCACGGTCCTGGCTGGTGGCCACGCCCTGATGAACCAGGAACTCCGACACGTCGAAACCGATACCGCCCGCCCCGATCACCGCCACCGTCTGCCCAACCGGTTTGCGCTCCAGAATCACATCCAGGTAGCTCAAGACCTTGGCGTTCTCGACACCTGGAATGGCCGGTACGCGCGGGGCAATGCCGGTGGCCAGGATGATCTCGTCAAAACCGCCTGCCACCAGCTGTGCAACGTCGACCCGGGTGTTCAGGCACACCTCGACATTCGTGGTCTGCAACTTGCGCTTGAAGTAGCGCAGGGTTTCGAAAAACTCTTCCTTGCCCGGCACTCGCTTGGCGACATTGAACTGGCCGCCGATTTCATTCGCCGAATCAAACAGCGTCACTTGATGGCCACGCTCGGCGGCCACAGTCGCGGCCGACAACCCGGCAGGACCGGCGCCGACCACGGCAATTTTCTTGATCTGCTGCACTGGCAGGTAATTGAGTTCGGTTTCATGGCACGCGCGCGGGTTCACCAGGCACGAGGTCAACTTGCCGCCAAAGGTGTGGTCCAGGCAGGCCTGGTTGCAACCGATGCAGGTGTTGATTTCGTCGCCACGGCCGGCTGCCGCCTTGTTGACGAACTCCGGGTCCGCCAGGAATGGCCGCGCCATGGACACCATGTCGGCGTCGCCTTCGGCGAGAATCTGCTCTGCTACTTCCGGGGTATTGATGCGGTTGGTGGTGATCAGCGGGATCGACACCGAGCCGCGCAGCTTGGCCGTGACCTTGCTGAACGCCGCACGCGGAACCTTGGTGGCAATAGTCGGAATGCGCGCTTCGTGCCAGCCGATACCAGTGTTGATGATCGTCGCACCGGCCTGCTCGATGGCCTTGGCCAACAGCACGATCTCTTCCCAGGTGCTGCCGCCTTCGACCAGATCAAGCATCGACAGGCGATAAATGATGATGAAGTTCGGACCGACCGCTTCGCGTACACGCCGCACGATCTCCACCGGCAGGCGCATGCGGTTTTCGTAGCTGCCGCCCCAACGGTCGGTGCGGTGGTTGGTGTGCGCCGCCAGGAACTGGTTAATGAAGTAGCCTTCGGACCCCATGATCTCGACGCCGTCGTACTCGGCTTTTTGCGCCAGGGTCGAGCACGTCACGAAATCGCTGATCTGCTTCTCGATGCCTTCCTCGTCCAGCTCTTTGGGCTTGAACGGGTTGATCGGCGCCTGAATGGCGCTCGGTGCGACCTGTTTCGGGCTGTAGGCATAACGCCCGGCGTGAAGAATCTGCATGCAAATCTTGCCACCCGCCTCATGCACGGCGCGGGTGACGATCTGGTGCTTGAGGGCTTCTTCCTCGGTTGTCAGCTTGGCAGCCCCCGAGTAAACCCCGCCTTCATCGTTCGGGCCAATACCGCCCGTGACCATCAGGCCCACGCCGCCGCGCGCGCGCTCGGCGAAATAGGCCGCCATGCGCTCGAAGCCACCGGGTTTCTCTTCAAGACCGGTGTGCATCGAGCCCATCAGGGTGCGGTTGCGCAACGTGGTAAAACCCAGGTCCAGCGGGGCCAACAGGTGCGGGTAATGAGTGGCGGCCATCGGTAACTCCACAACGAGCGATCACGGGAAAAATGTGGGCGCTCTTTGGCGCCCATCTGTCATGTTCGACAGACTAAGAGCACGCTCGCGGACGCTCAATGACCGTAACTGACAACTTATTGATCCAAATGCACAGCGCCTCTTGGCAAGCAGGCCCATGGGCCCTACCCTAGTCGGCGAACCCTGCACACGGCCGCTGACTGTTTTCCCCATGCGCAAATTTCTCAGCCTCACCTTTTCCATGGCCCTGATCGCCGCCATCACCACCTACGTGATGTGGACCAACGACCGCCCGGCCAGCCACTACCTCTCGGACCTGCGCATCAAACTCGTGGTCGACCAGGGTGTTCCGGCCGGGCGTGGCAATCTTTTGGGGATCCAGCCCGAACTGTTCCCCACCGATTATCAAAACCCCGAGCGCTTGCACCGCAAACTCGCGGCGTATCTGCAACAGGCCCGCGATCAAGGCCTGGTGAACGAGAAAACCGTCGTCGTACTGCCCGAACATGTCGGCACCTGGCTGATGCTCAGCGGCGAGAAAGACGAGCTGTATCAAGCCGGCAGCCTGAAAGAGGCCATGAACTGGCTGGCCGTCAGCAACCCGCTGCGCTTTGTGCGCGCACTGATCAGCGCCACAGGCAACAGCCGACTGGATGACGCGCACCTGCGCATGAAAGCCAAAACCATGGCCCGGGATTACCAACAGTTATTTGGTGGGCTGGCCAAGGAGTTCGGGGTGACCCTGGTAGCCGGCTCCATCGTGCTGCCCGAACCGAGCGTCAGCGACGGTCATCTGAATCCGGGCAAAGGTGCGCTGTACAACAGCACGCTGGTGTTCGGCCGTGACGGGGTGCCAATCGGCCAACCACAACGCCAGTTGTACCCGGCGTTCGAGGCGCGCGGATTTATCCAGCCCAGCGTTGATCGGGCGGTCACGGTCATTGACACACCCGCCGGTCGTTTGGGCGTGTTGATTGGCAACGACAGCTGGTACCCGCAGAACTACCGCAAGCTCAACGATCAGGGTGCCCAACTGATCGCCGTCCCCGCATTTGTCAGCGGCCGTGATACGTGGGACAAGCCCTGGCGTGGCAACAAGGGTGTATCGACCCCAAGCGAAATCAGCCTGAAACCCGGTGAACTCAGTGAAGGTGAAGCCTGGCATCGCCTGACCCTCATCAGTCAGCCTCCGGGCAGCCTGGCAACGGCCGGCATGAGTGTGTTCCTGCGTGGCCAGTTCTGGGACCAGAGCAGCGCCGGCCAGAGCTTTCTCAGCAGCAATGGCCAGCACTTTGCCGACGGCGATGGCCGTGGTGCACACCTGCTCAACCTCTGGTTGTAAGCCATGAAACCACAACCGATGCGCCTCGGGGACCTCTCGGTCGGCTTCGTTGACAGCCTGGCCGACGCCGTACGCAGCCTGGGTCTGGACCCTCAGGAGTTGCTTGACCAATACGGACTGGACCCGGCGCGCCTGGCCGAGGCCGGTGCCCGGCTGTCGATTCCACGCTACATGCGCCTGGGGCACGCCGCCATTCAATTGACGGGCGACCCGGCACTGGGCCTGCGCATGGGCCAACTCAGCCGCCTCAGCCAGGCAGGGCTGGCCGGGGTCACCGCCGCCCAGGCGCCGACACTGCGCGAGGCGGCGCGTTGCCTGATTCGCTTTGAGGCGTTGTACGGCTCCAACTACCGAGGCCAATCGAGTTTTCACGAAGACGCCCACGGTGCCTGGCTAAGGTTCTATTCCATCAGCCCCTACAACGCCTACAACCGTTTTGTGGTGGATTCGATCATCGCCGGCTGGCTGCAACAGTTATCCAGCGTCAGCGGCCAGGTGCTGCGCGCCGAGCGTATCGACATTGAGTTTGCCGAACCCCAATACCGTGAACGCTACGCGGTGCTGGGCGACTGCCCGATTCAGTTCGGTGCCGAACACAACCAACTGCGCTTGAGCCAGGCCAGCCTGATGCTGCGCAACCCGGTGCATTGCCCGAGTACCTGGCGGCACTTGTTGCAGTTGTGCGAACGGGAGCTGGAGCAATTGACCCGCACACGCAGCCTGCGTGAACGCATTACCCAGTTGCTGGGGCCGTTGCTCAATGGCGGCCGGGAACCCGACCTCGAAGAAGTGGCGGCACGCCTGAAGCTGCCAACCTGGACCTTGCGCCGCAAACTGGCCGAAGAAGGCACGCAGTTTCGGGCAGTGCTCAATGACACCCGTCGCGACCTGGCCATGACCTACATCCGCGACACAGAGCTGGCCTTTGGCGAAATCGCCTACCTGCTGGGGTTTGCGTCAGCCGAAGCCTTTCAACGCGCCTTCAAACGCTGGAACAGCCAGACACCCGGCGAGTTCCGCCGCAGTCACAGACAGTCAGCTTGAAGCGAAAAGCTCGCAGTTTGAAGCTTGAGGCTTGTAGCTACAGCTCTGTGGCGTCTTCAGCAGGTTCCAGCGGGTCCAGTTCAAACGCCTGGTATTCGAGCAGTTCTTCTTGGTAATCGTCCATCGTGAAATCCTTTTGGGGTATGCACTGTGCAATCAGCATGCAGTGCCCACATGACAGAAAAATGAAGCCTGGATGAACCTCGCACCTCTCACGTTAAAACGTAGCAGGTTCGCGCGGATTTACCGCAGGCCAGTTTCAGGGCTGTTCAAGTAGACAAGGAAGGGCACGAAAAGATTCGGCGAGGTATGAAACATCGCGACAGGCTGACGAACGTCAGGACCTGGATGCCCGCAGCGACGGGCCTTCAACCGCCGCGAGATCGTGCGAACTAACGCGATCTCGTGGCGTTCGGTACTTAATGACCTGACACGGGCAGCGCAGGGATCGGCTCGGTCGGCGCAGGCAGCGAACCGGGGTTGACCGGTGGCGTGATGACTTCCGTAACCGGCGCAGGCTCAACGTGTTCGCTCGGCGCTATCGGCGCACTTTCAGGCGGCGGCGCTACCGGCTCCGAAGCGGTTGCTGGCAGCACTGGAACGCTTTCGGCCGGTGTTATCGGGGCTGGCTCTACCGCAGGCGTCGGCGCCACCGGGGCTGGCGTTGCAACTGGGGCCAGTGGCGCTGGCTTGGCCTCCGGCATGCCCAGGTCGGTCTTGGGCTTTTCTGCAATGTGCGCGGCTTTTTTCGCGTCGCTCGGCAGGAACAACTCCACCAGCGCAAAGAACCGCTCATAGAACTTGGCCGAGGAAACGGTTTCGCTGGCGACCTTCACCATCGAGTCATCGGACGAACCGATCGGCATCGATACGGAACCCAGTACACCCACCCCCAGGCTTGCCGAATTATTGGTCTTCTTCAGCGCATAGCGGTCCTGCAAGGCATTGGCAAACATCGTCGCGTGGTGGCTGCTGTCTTCGGCACACACCACACTGAAACTGATTTCCAGGTGCGTATCACCGGTCTGCTGAAAACTCTTGTGGCCGCTAACCAGTTTCGGATCGCTGCTGGTGATGATGTAGCCCTGGCTCAGCAAGGCCCGACGGGCGGCTTCGCAGGAAGCGATGTCGGTGACCGGGTATTTGCGCGAAAACGTCCCGGAGTCATCAAAGTTTTCATGCTCATAAATGGCCTGATCCTTCGAGCAACCGGCCGCAGCAGCCAGCACGAGTGCCAGTCCGACGGCACGCAAATGAAATGATTTAAACATTGAACATCCTGAAAAAAACGATCCGGGGCGTATTGTGCAACAGATCGCGCCATCACGGCGCATCGATTAGTGTCTTGCAAGCGTTACAACACTACTGACCCTCGTTTACCGGAAAAAGTCGCGCGCAAAAATGATCGATGAAAACGCGTAGTTTCGCAGCTGCGTGGCGACTGGAAGGCCAGAGAATCCAAAACGTGCCGTTGTGTTCAAGAGACGCATCCAGCACCCGTTGCAGCGCCCCCCGTTCGACCGACTCGCGGACCATGAAGTCAGGCAAGCAAGCAATGCCCAGCCCCTGATGCACCACGTGGCTCAAGGCCTCGATCGACGTGCTGACAAACCGTGTCGGTAACAGCGCTTCACTGCCATCGGCCAGGCGCTGTAACGGCCAGGGTTCAAGCTTGCCGGTGGCGTGAAAGATATGGCGTAAACAGGCATGGCTCGCCAGATCGGCCGGTGTCTGCGGCACACCCTGGCGCGCAAAATAGTCAGGCGTTGCGACCAGTACCAACCGAAACCGTCCCAGTTGCCGGGCCATCAGGCGTGAATCTTTCGGATTACCGGTGCGTATCACAGCATCGAAGCCCTCCTCGACCACATCCACCATCCGATCCGACAGGTCAATGTCCAATTCGATGTCCGGGTAGCGCTGCATGAACTCTGTGACCACCGGCATGACCAGCCCCGGAACCTGCGGCACGCTGATGCGCAGCTTGCCGTGAGGTGCACTTGCCGCATTGCACAGTTCAAACTTCGCTGCTTCGACTTCCGCCAGAATCTTGCGACAGCGTTCCAGGAACATCGCACCTTCGGCTGTCACCGTGATGCTGCGGGTGCTGCGATGGAACAGCCGCACGCCGAGCTGCACCTCAAGCCGGGCGATACTCTTGCCAATGGCCGAAGACGAAACCCCCATCAAACGCCCCGCCTCGGTGAAGCTGCGAGTGTCGGCTGCCTGCACAAACACCGAAATACTGCCAAGACTGTCCACGGCCCTCTCCATGATTCAGGACACTGATATCCGATAAGTTCGGAACCTTAGCCTGTTTTTCCGCGTAACGCAGCGCCCTACCCTTGGCTTCGTTGTCACCCCCTCTGAAACGGACCCGAGCCCATGAACCAACCCGAACTAACGACCCTCCTGCCAGCGACGCAAAAACAGTCCGCTGACCGGCTGCCTCTGTGGAGTCTGCTGGCACTCGCCACCGCCGCCTTCATCACCATCATGACCGAAGCCCTGCCGGCCGGCCTGCTGCCGCAAATGAGCCGTGATCTGGGCGTGTCCCAGGCCTGGATCGGCCAATTAGTGACGATGTACGCCATTGGCTCGTTGCTGGCAGCGATCCCCTTGATCGTCGCCACCCGTGGCTGGCGTCGCCGCCCCCTGTTGCTGATTGCGATTGGCGGCTTTGCCCTCGTCAACAGCGTCACCGCGCTGTCCGAAAACTACTGGCTGACCCTGGTGGCGAGACTCTTCGCCGGCGTTTTTGCCGGGCTGCTCTGGGCGTTACTGGCCGGCTATGCCAGCCGAATGGTCGCCCCTCACCTGCAAGGCCGGGCGATTGCCGTGGCCATGCTGGGCGCTCCGCTGGCGCTGTCCCTTGGCGTGCCGGCGGGTACCTTTCTTGGCACCGTCGTGGGCTGGCGCCTGAGCTTCGCAGTGATGAGCGCATTGACGCTGGTGTTGCTGGGCTGGGTGCGCTGGCAGGTTCCGGACTTCCCAGGGCAAAGTGTCGAAAAGCGCCTGCCGGTAAAACAGGTGTTTGCGTTGCCTGGCGTCACAGCGGTGCTGTTCGTGACATTCACCTACGTTCTGGCCCACAACATTCTCTACACCTACATCGCGCCATTTGTGGTGTCGGCGGGTCTCACCGAACAGATCGATCAAGTGCTGCTGGTGTTTGGCCTGGCCGCGTTATTGAGCATCTGGGTCACAGGTCTTTTGATTGATCGCTGGTTACGTTCACTGGTGCTGGCAAGCTTCGCCTTGTTCGTTCTGGCGGCGGTGGCGTTGCTGCTCAATGCCAGCTCGGCAGCGACGGTTTATGGTGCGGTTGCACTGTGGGGGTTGGCGTATGGCGGTGTCCCGACGTTGCTGCAAACCGCGCTGGCAAAAACTGCTGGAGATTCGGCGGACACGGCCCAGTCAATGCTGGTGACCGTGTGGAACCTGGGCATTGCCGGCGGTGGCGTGGCCGGTGGCATGTTGCTGGAAAGCCTTGGCGTGATGTCCTTTTCATGGGCGGTCCTGGGCCTAATGCTGCTGGGCCTGATGGTGGTCTTCAACGCCCGGCAGCAGGGTTTCCCGGCGCGTCATTAACCTCCCAAAATAAAAGACCCCGGCCTTTCGGCCGGGGTCTTTTGTGTCGCAGGCTGAATCAGTCAGGCATCAGAAACGCTTGATTTCGGCCTGGCTTTCCAACTGCTTGCGGTACGCTGCAAAGTCTTGCTGACCAATGCGCGACGCGAGGTAACGACGGTACTGCGCCTTCTCTTCTTCAGAAGGTGCCGCCGCCTCGTTCACGCTGTCCAGACGCACGATCACCACAGTGCCATCGGCCAGGGTCACGCTGCTGAAGGTCGGTTTGTCCTTCGCTTCAGGCTTCGGCATGCGGAACAACGCTTGCAGCACGGTGGGGTCAACCCCTTCCTGAGCACGTGTCGCGGCATGCATGGTTTTCCAGCTCTGACCGGCTGGCGCCTTGCCATCGCGCAGGCTGGCGATCAACTCGTCGGCCTTGGTTTTGGCGGCAGCACTTGCATGCTCCTTGGCCAACTGCACGCGAATGCTCGCCGCTACGCTTTCCAGCGGCAGTTGCTCAGGCTTGCGATGCTCTTTGGCACGCAATACCACGACGGTTTCCGGGTCCAGCTCGATGGCGGTGCTGTTGGCACCCTCATCCAGCACTTCTGGACTGAAAGCCGCAGCGAGCACTGCCCGGTTGGCTGCAACGCCATCGCCACCTTCACGGCCAAACGGCGCCGAAGTGTGAACGGTCAGTTTCAGGTCTTGAGCTGGCTGGGCCAGATCGGAAGCTTCGAACGAGGAGTCTTCCAATTGCTTGGTCGCTTCGACGAAACGCTGCTCGACCTGCTGGGTTTTCAGCTCACGGGTCAACTTGTCTTTCATGCTCGCGAAACTCGGTACCGCAGGAGCCTCGACGCCCAACAACTTGATCAGGTGGAAACCGAAATCGGTGCGAACCGGTGCCGAAACCTGGTCCTTGTCCAGCGCATACAGCGCCTTCTCGAAGACCGGATCGTAAACACCTGGGCCGGCGTAACCGAGGTCACCGCCATTGTTCGCCGAACCTGGATCCTGGGAAAACTCCTTGGCCAACGCCTCGAACTTCTCACCTTTGGCCAGACGCGCCTGAATGTCTTCGATCTTCGCCTTGGCTTGCGCCTCGGTCATCTTGTCGTTGACTTCGATCAGAATGTGCGCGCCCCGACGCTGCTCGGCCAGGTTCGCGGTTTCTTTCTGGTAAAGCGCTTGCAGCTCTTCGTCATTGACGCTGACCTGGTCGAAGAACGATGCCTTCTTGAGTTCGATGTAATCGATGACCACCTGATCCGGTGTCATGAACTCTTTGGCATGCTCGTCGTAGTAGACCTTGACCTCTTCGTCGGTCAGCTTCACTGCCGCCAGGTCAGCCTTGATGTTCAGGGTTGCGAAATCGCGAGTCTGTTTTTCCAGACGAGCAAACGCCAGTACCTGGCCATCGGTGACAAAACCGCTGCCGGCCAGGCCAGCGCGCAACTGACCGATCAGCATTTCCTGAGCCAGCATCTGGCGGAATTGCAGACGGCTGTAGTTCAGCTGGCGAATCACCTGATCGAAACGCTCAGGACTGAACTTGCCGTCAACCTGAAACTCAGGCGTCAGCAGGATCACTTGGTCCAGCGCGGCTTCAGAGAAGGCGAACTTGGAATTCTCTGCGCCCTGCAGCAGCAGTTTGCGGTCGATAAGCCCTTTGAGAGCCGACTCACGCAGCATTTTTTCGTCGAGCAAAGAAGCGTCGAAATCCTTGCCCAGTTGTTGCATGAGCTGACGGCGTTGCATGTCGACCGCCTGGCTCAGCTCATTCTGGCTGATCGCTTCGCCATTGACCTTGGCCGCATCATTGTTATGCGTGGCAGCCTGGAAAATGGCCTCGATACCGGTAAAAGCCATCAGTACAACGATGATCCCGATAATGGTCTTGGCAATCCAGCCTTGTGAATTGTCCCTGATATTCTGCAGCATGCGTCCCCCAGAAACGGTTGAACTTCAAATTAAGCAACCGTGGAGCGTGGGTAGTATCCGGATAGAAGAAAGGCGCATCCGAGGATGCGCCTTCTCGTAACTGGCGGAGCGGACGGGACTCGAACCCGCGACCCCCGGCGTGACAGGCCGGTATTCTAACCGACTGAACTACCGCTCCGCTGCCAAGTCAGGAATGACCCCGACCCGGATGGGCAAAAACCTGAATGAAGCTTAGTTAACGGCTTCTTTCAGTGCTTTACCGGCTTTGAAACCTGGTTTTTTGGCTGCTGCGATTTCCAGCGTCTTACCGGTCTGTGGGTTACGACCGATGCGAGCTGGACGATCAGTCACGGAGAACGTACCGAAACCAACCAGAACAACGGAGTCGCCAGCCTTGAGAGCGCCAGTGACGGATTCGATTACTGCGTCCAGCGCACGGCCAGCAGCGGCTTTCGGGATATCAGCGGATGCAGCGATAGCATCAATCAGTTCCGACTTGTTCACTCTAAGTCCCCTTATATCTATTTGAGATGATTCTAAGTTTTTTGGTGAAAGCAAAAACGAGTGCTGAATGGCCTACAGACACTTAAGAGCCGCTTTATAACAAGGGCTCTAAAAAGCTGTCAAGGAAGCCCCCCAGGCTAATACGTACTAATGCGTGCTAATTCTTTCCTTAGAGTCAGACTCGCGTTTTTCATCCTTTGCAACTATCTCGGGAGCCACATCCGGCAAGGGCTCCGGCGCGTATTGCAGCGCAATTTGCAGGACCTCGTCAATCCATTTAACGGGTTTAATCTGAAGATCCTGCTTGATGTTGTCAGGAATTTCCTTCAGATCACGAACGTTCTCTTCAGGAATGATCACGGTCTTGATACCACCGCGGTGAGCCGCCAACAGTTTTTCCTTCAAGCCACCGATTGCCAGCACCTGACCACGCAGGGTGATTTCACCTGTCATGGCGACATCCGCACGCACCGGAATCCCGGTCAAGGCAGACACCAACGCCGTGCACATGCCTACACCCGCACTAGGGCCGTCTTTAGGCGTAGCGCCCTCAGGCATGTGGATATGCGTGTCGCGCTTCTCATGGAAGTCCAGAGGGATGCCCAGGCTCTTCGCCCGACTGCGCACAACAGTCAACGCCGCCGTGATCGATTCGACCATGACATCACCCAGGGAGCCGGTCTTGATCAACTGACCTTTACCTGGCACCACGGCCGCTTCGATGGTCAGCAACTCACCGCCTACCTGTGTCCAGGCAAGGCCGGTCACTTGACCCACTTGATCCTGCTGCTCGGCCAGGCCGTAGCGGAATTTGCGCACGCCCAGGAAGTGTTCCAGCATCTCGGCCGTGACCTTCACCGAGAAGCGTTTTTCCATCGCATGTTCTTTGACCGTCTTGCGACAAACCTTGGCAATCTGGCGCTCAAGCCCACGCACACCGGCTTCGCGAGTGTAGTAGCGAATGATGTCGCGGATCGCTTCAGCTTCGAATTCCAGCTCGCCTTTCTTCAAGCCATTGGCCTGAATCTGCTTGGGCGAGAGGTATTTGACCGCAATGTTGATCTTCTCGTCTTCGGTGTAGCCCGGCAGGCGAATCACTTCCATCCGGTCAAGCAGCGCCGGTGGAATGTTCATCGAGTTCGAGGTGCACAGGAACATCACATCAGACAGATCGTAGTCGACTTCCAGATAGTGGTCGTTGAAGTTGTGGTTCTGCTCCGGATCGAGCACTTCCAGCAACGCCGACGCCGGGTCGCCACGCATGTCGCTGCCCATCTTGTCGATTTCATCAAGCAGGAACAGTGGGTTGCGCACGCCCACTTTTGTCATCTTTTGAATCAATCTTCCCGGCATCGAACCGATGTAAGTCCGGCGATGACCACGAATTTCAGCTTCATCACGCACACCACCGAGGGCCATGCGAACAAATTTGCGGTTAGTGGCGTGAGCAATCGACTCGGCCAGGGACGTTTTACCCACCCCAGGAGGACCTACCAGGCACAAGACCGGACCACGAATTTTCTTCACGCGTTTTTGCACCGCGAGGTATTCGAGGATGCGCTCTTTGACTTCTTCCAGACCATAGTGGTCGGCGTCCAAAATGTCTTCTGCGCGCGCAAGATCCAGGCGAACCTTGCTTTGAGCCTTCCACGGCACCTGGACCAGCCAGTCGAGGTAAGAACGAACCACCGTCGCCTCGGCGGACATCGGCGACATCTGCTTGAGCTTGTTCAGCTCCGCCTGAGCCTTGGTCAATGCGTCTTTGGGCAAACCCGCCGCATCGATACGCTTTTTCAGCTCTTCGATTTCGTTGTGGCCTTCGTCGCTGTCACCCAGCTCTTTCTGAATGGCCTTCATCTGCTCATTCAGGTAGTACTCGCGCTGGCTGCGCTCCATTTGCTTTTTGACGCGGCCACGAATGCGTTTTTCGACTTGCAGCAGATCGATCTCGGCATCCAGCAACGCCAAGACGTGCTCGACCCGGGCCGACAAATCGATAATTTCGAGAATTTCCTGCTTTTGTTCGATCTTCAGCGCCATGTGCGCGGCCATGGTATCGACCAGGCGACTCGGCTCATCGATGCTGTTGAGAGACGACAGGACTTCAGCCGGGACTTTCTTGCCCAACTGGACGTATTGCTCGAACTGAGACAACAAGCTGCGGACAAACACTTCCGACTCGCGCTCAGGAGCATCTACTTCATCAATCAGGGAGACTTCAGCGCGGCAATGGCCATCCACCTCGATGAAACGCTCGACCCCACCACGCTGCTCACCTTCGACCAGCACCTTGACGGTGCCATCAGGCAGCTTGAGCAGTTGCAGGACCGTCGCAATGGTACCAACACGATAAAGTGCTTCTTCACCGGGATCGTCGTCAGCAGGGTTTCTCTGAGCCAGCAGAAGAATTTGCTTGTCGCCCGTCATCGCGGCCTCGAGGGCTTCGATAGATTTCTCGCGCCCCACGAACAGCGGGATAACCATGTGCGGATAAACCACAACATCACGCAATGGCAGGAGAGGCAATTCGATGGTTGTCTTCATGATTTCGCCTCTACGGCGGCCATAAGGCCGTAAACAGATGGAAGTAAGCTTGAAACCAAGATGGGGGCTACCTTCAAAAAAAACAAGCTACTTGAAGGCAGTAAAAACAAAGGGGCCCGAAGGCCCCTTCTTTAATCCAGCAGTGAGACGCTTACGCGTCTGGTGCTGCCTTGGCAGCCGGCTCACTGTTTTCGTAGATATACAGTGGCTTGGACTTGCCTTCTATAACGCTTTCATCGATCACTACTTTACTCACCTCGGACTGCGAGGGGATTTCATACATAGTGTCGAGCAGTACACCTTCGAGAATCGAGCGCAATCCGCGAGCACCGGTTTTACGTTCCAGTGCGCGTTTGGCGACCGACTTCAACGCATCGGCCCGGAACTCCAGGTCAACACCTTCCATCTCGAACAGCTTGGCATACTGTTTGGTCAGAGCATTTTTCGGCTCGGTGAGAATCTGCATCAATGCAGCCTCATCCAGCTCGTCCAGCGTCGCCAGCACGGGCAGACGGCCAACGAATTCCGGGATCAGACCGAACTTGACCAGATCGTCAGGCTCGACTTCACGCAGGGACTCACCCACCTTCTTGCCTTCTTCCTTGCTGCGAACTTCTGCATTGAAGCCGATGCCGCCACGGGTGGAACGGTTTTGAATCACCTTTTCCAGACCGGAGAACGCACCGCCGCAGATGAACAGGATGTTGCGCGTGTCGACCTGAAGGAATTCCTGCTGCGGATGCTTGCGACCACCTTGAGGCGGAACGGAAGCGACCGTGCCTTCGATCAACTTGAGCAGGGCCTGCTGCACGCCTTCACCCGATACATCGCGAGTGATCGACGGGTTGTCAGATTTGCGCGAAATCTTGTCGATTTCATCGATGTAGACAATGCCCATTTGAGCTTTCTCTACGTCGTAGTCGCACTTCTGCAGCAGCTTCTGAATGATGTTTTCCACATCCTCGCCCACATAACCCGCCTCGGTGAGGGTGGTCGCGTCAGCGATGGTGAACGGCACATTCAGCAAACGGGCCAGTGTTTCAGCAAGCAGGGTTTTACCCGAGCCTGTCGGGCCGATCAGCAAGATGTTGCTTTTGCCGAGCTCGACGTCGTCATTCTTTTTGTCACGCTGGTTGAGGCGTTTGTAGTGGTTGTACACCGCTACGGCCAAAACCTTTTTCGCACGCTCCTGACCAATCACATACTGATCAAGGATGCCGCTGATTTCTTTAGGCGAAGGCAATTTATGCGCACTGCTTTCGGCCTGTGCTTCCTGCACCTCCTCGCGGATGATGTCGTTGCACAGGTCGACGCACTCGTCGCAGATAAAGACCGAGGGGCCGGCAATCAATTTGCGCACTTCATGCTGGCTTTTGCCACAGAAGGAGCAATAGAGCAGCTTGCCGTTGTCCTCGCCGTTGCGGGTGTCAGTCATTCGTTCGATCCAAATCCGATAGGCTTGCAACACAAGATGAAGGCTATTGCGGGCTTTTTCAAGCCCGCCGGTGATCAGACCAGCCGACCAACCCTATTTTGAGCTGCTTATTTTAAGCGGGGCGCTGAGTGATCACTTCATCGATCAACCCGTATTCACGCGCGGCATCTGCACTCATGAAGTTATCGCGGTTGGTATCGCGCTCGATTTCTTCAAGAGTGTGTCCGCTATGCTTGGCCATCAACGTGTTGAGACGCTCACGAATGAAGAGGATTTCCTTGGCATGGATTTCGATATCCGACGCCTGCCCCTGGAAACCGCCCAGTGGCTGGTGAATCATCACACGCGAGTTCGGCAAGCAGTAACGTTTGCCTGAGGCACCGGCGGTCAACAGGAATGCGCCCATGCTGCAGGCCTGACCGATACAGGTGGTCGACACGTTTGGCTTGATGAACTGCATGGTGTCATAAATCGACATGCCCGCCGTCACCGAACCGCCCGGGGAGTTGATATAGAGATGGATGTCCTTGTCCGGGTTTTCCGCTTCAAGGAATAGCAGTTGCGCACAAATCAGATTGGCCATGTAGTCCTCTACCGGGCCAACCAGAAAGATCACTCGCTCCTTGAGAAGGCGCGAGTAAATGTCGTAGGCGCGCTCGCCACGAGCGGACTGCTCGACAACCATCGGGACCAGGCCGCCTGCGGCCTGGATATCAGAGTTCTGCTGAATATACGAATTACGGAACATGCTCTGCAGTCACTCCCAAATAGTTATGTCTTGAATACGCATAAGCCAGCTCGAAAGCTGGCTTATGGTGTGTGCTTCTAACGCAAAAACGATCAGTCGGCTTGTGGAGCTTCTACCGGCTTGACTGCTTCTTCGTAAGAGACCGATTTGTCGGTCACGCTAGCTTTCTGCAGAACAGTATCCACAACTTGCTCTTCCAGCACAACCGAACGGACTTCGTTCAGCTGCTGGTCGTTCTTGTAGTACCAGGCCACGACTTGCTCAGGTTCTTGATAAGCGGAAGCCATTTCCTGGATCAGTTCGCGAACGCGGTTTTCATCAGGCTTGAGGTCATACTGCTTGACCACTTCAGCCACGACCAGACCCAGCACAACGCGACGCTTGGCTTGTTCTTCGAACAGCTCGGCCGGCAGTTGATCAGGTTTGATGTTGCCACCGAACTGCTGAACAGCTTGAACGCGCAGACGGTTCACTTCGTTCTCGAGCAGAGCCTTAGGCACTTCGATCGGGTTGGCGGCCAGCAGACCGTCCATTACCTGATTCTTGACCTTGGATTTGATCGCCTGACGCAGCTCGCGCTCCATGTTCTTACGAACTTCGGTACGGAAACCGTCGATGCCAGACTCTTTGATACCGAACTGAGCGAAGAATTCCTCGGTCAATTCAGGCAGTTTCGGCTCGGAAACGGTGTTCACGGTCACGGTGAACTCTGCGGCCTTGTTAGCCAGATCCAGGTTCTGATAGTTCTCTGGGAAGGTCAGGTTCAGAACGCGCTCTTCGCCCGCTTTAGCACCCACCAGGCCTTCTTCGAAACCTGGGATCATGCGGCCGGAGCCCAGAACCAGCTGAGTGCCCTTGGCGGAACCACCAGCGAACACTTCACCGTCAACCTTGCCAACGAAATCGATGTTCAACTGGTCGTCGTTCTGAGCAGCGCGGTCGACTGCTTCATAACGAACGTTCTGCTTGCGCAGGATTTCCAGCATTTTATCCAGATCGGCGTCTGCCACGTCAGCGCTCAGGCGCTCGACAGCGATGGATTCGAAACCGGCAACCGTGAACTCAGGGAACACTTCGAAGGTTGCGATGAATTCCAGATCCTTGCCCTTCTCCAGGACTTTAGGCTCTACCGAGGGTGCGCCAGCCGGGTTCAGCTTTTGCTCGGCAACTGCTTCGTAGAAAGAAGCCTGGATCACATCGCCTACAGCTTCTTGACGCGCATCAGCTTCGTAACGCTGACGGATCACGCTCATTGGCACTTTGCCAGGACGGAAGCCTGCAATCTTGGCCTTTTGGGCAGTCTGCTGCAGACGCTTGTTGACTTGAGTCTCAATGCGCTCAGCTGGCACGGTGATGCTCATGCGGCGCTCAAGAGCAGAAGTATTTTCAACAGAAACTTGCATGGATATTCCTCGTTGCACAGACGTTAGCCGGCCGTTTCCGACCCCAGAATCAAGGGCATGCATTCTAGTGGGTCAAACTCAAGAAGTCACCCTACTGAAAACGGGTAAAAACGCAGCAGGCAATTTATAGGCGCGAATGCACGAATGCACCTCGCCCCGGAGGCAAATACAGCCAATCACGCCAGGGCTCTGCGCCAACCCTTCTCTATATAGAAGGAGTGCCAATCATCTCCCTGGCTGCCGATCTTGCGAGCAAGGCCGGCGGGCAATGCGGCATCATCGAGCAACATGAATACGACGAAACGCCCTGCCCTTGCGACCCGGAACCCGCAGTCGCTGAACATACAAACTGCTGAAATAAAAAAGGCGCCAGACTGTTAAATCTGGCGCCTTTTTGAAATATGGGGTGGACGATGGGGATCGAACCCACGACAACGGGAGTCACAATCCCGTGCTCTACCAACTGAGCTACGCCCACCATATTGCGTCACAAAGAAGCCAAACAACTTCTTTGCTGAACTCCAACCCGGCCAACGGCCTGACTGAAGCTTTAATTGGTGCGGATGAAGAGACTCGAACTCTTACGCCTCGCGGCGCTGGAACCTAAATCCAGTGTGTCTACCAATTCCACCACATCCGCGATTCGATACTTTTAAAGCAAAGGCGCCAGACGGTTAAATCTGGCGCCTTTCGAAATATGGGGTGGACGAAGGGGATCGAACCCTCGACAACGGGAGTCACAATCCCGTGCTCTACCAACTGAGCTACGCCCACCATATCGCGTTACTTGTGCCAAAGCTGCCTAATGGCGCACCCGGCAGGACTCGAACCTGCGACCATCCGCTTAGAAGGCGGATGCTCTATCCAGCTGAGCTACGGGCGCCTTATTAGCTGTACCCTTGAAGGACTACAAACTAAGTGCTTTTCAGTCTTGCAGAACCGTAATTCCGCCTGACCTTCCTAACCAGTGCTAGGCTGTGCCCGACAAGTGCGACGAATAGTATAGAGCCCCCCGGAGACCGTCAAATCCTTTCTGAAAAAAATTCATTTAATTAAAGGGCTTAGAGGAATTTGCAGACCAAGCTCCTTTGACCTCACGCCCTGACATGCGAGAATACGTTCTCTTTTCTTCCCCCTCTCGATGGTTAATCACGCGCAATGACTGCACAACTAATCGACGGCAAATCGATCGCCGCCAGCCTGCGCCAGCAGATCGCCAAACGAGTCACCGAGCGCCGCCAGCAAGGCCTGCGTACGCCCGGCCTCGCGGTAATCCTGGTCGGCAGCGATCCCGCCTCTCAGGTTTATGTCTCGCACAAGCGTAAAGACTGTGAAGAGGTCGGCTTCCTTTCCCAAGCCTATGACCTGCCCTCCAACACGACTCAACAAGCCCTGACCGACCTGATCGATCGTCTCAACGACGACCCGAACATCGACGGCGTGCTGCTTCAGCTTCCTTTACCTGAACACCTGGACGCATCGAAGCTGCTGGAGCGTATTCGTCCGGATAAAGACGTGGATGGCTTCCATCCTTATAACGTCGGTCGCCTGGCGCAACGCATTCCTTTACTGCGCCCATGCACCCCTAAAGGCATCATGACCTTGCTGGAAAGCACAGGTGCCGATCTTTACGGGATGGATGCAGTCGTCGTCGGCGCCTCGAACATCGTCGGTCGCCCGATGGCGATGGAGTTGTTGCTGGCCGGTTGCACCGTCACCGTCACCCACCGCTTCACCAAGGACCTCGCCGGCCATGTTGGCCGCGCCGACCTGGTGGTCGTGGCCGCCGGCAAGCCGGGCCTGGTCAAAGGTGAGTGGATCAAGGAAGGCGCCATCGTCATCGACGTCGGCATCAACCGCCAGGAAGATGGCAAGCTGGTCGGTGACGTGGTGTATGAAACCGCCCTGCCCCGCGCTGGCTGGATCACGCCAGTGCCTGGCGGTGTTGGCCCGATGACTCGCGCATGCCTGCTGGAAAACACGCTCTACGCGGCCGAAACCTTGCACGACTGAGTTCGAGCCTGCCGATGCGTGAACAAGAACCCCGCCAATGGCGGGGTTTTCTATTCTGGACGGAATGATTCTGCTCCAGACGTACAACCCGCGCTGAAACACCTCGGCGCCGAATCGCCGATGAATGCACAGCAGCCTGCCAGACGCCACTTCCAGCCCTTCGCATGGCCGTACACATCACTTCATGGAGTGGTACAAAAATGGTACGAGATTAAATTTTCTTCATCTGAGGCCCCGGCGCAGCAGGCGTATAGCGCTTTTCTGGCACATACTCATAAAATGTAACGTTTTAACTAGAAAAGCCCGTTGCAAAACGGCATACCCATACTTTAGCGAGTCCGCCCGCGTGAAAATCCGCCTATCTATCCTGAGCCTATTTTTTGTACTTACAGGCCCTCTTGTCACGCCAACCGCTGACGCACGTGAAACCACCGCCGCCCCCCGAGATTCTTCACAACTGCGTATCGCTTCCGGCAGCGCGATGCTCGTGGATTTGCAAACCAACAAAGTCATCTACTCCAGTAACCCGGACGCCATTGTTCCGATTGCCTCTGTCACCAAACTGATGACCGGGCTGGTCGTGGTTGAGGCCAGGCAGAACATGGACGAATACATTTCTGTCTCGATCAGCGACACCCCGGAAATGAAAGGCGTGTTCTCCCGCGTCAAACTCAACAGCGAGTTGCCACGCAAGGAAATGCTGCTGATTGCCTTGATGTCCTCTGAAAACCGCGCGGCCGCGAGCCTGGCGCACCATTACCCAGGCGGTTATGCGGCGTTTATTGCCGCAATGAACGCCAAGGCCAAGGCGCTGGGCATGACCAGCACCCACTACGTCGAGCCGACCGGCCTGTCGATCCACAACGTTTCCACGGCGCGCGACCTCAGCAAACTGCTGGTCGCCGCACGTAAATACCCGATACTCAGCGAGTTGAGCACCACCAAGGAAAAAACCGTGGCGTTTCGCAAACCCAACTACACCCTGGGTTTTCACAACACCGACCATTTGGTGAACAAGGACAACTGGGACATCAAGCTAACCAAAACGGGCTTCACCAACCAGGCTGGCCATTGCCTGGTGCTGGTCACGAGCATGGGCAACCGACCGGTTTCGCTGGTCATTCTTGATGCCTTTGGCAAGTACACCCACTTCGCCGACGCCACCCGCATTCGCAAATGGGTCGAAACGGGCAAAAGCAGTGACGTTCCGAGTGTCGCGCTGCGCTACAAGGCGGAGAAAAACCTGAAAGAGCGCCAGAGTGGCGTCGCAGCAACCGCCAAGTAGAAACCACACATAACCAAACGGCACCCATGGGCGTAAAGTGAAATCCTTGTGGGGCGCCTGCTCGCGAAATCGGTGGGTCAGCAAACATTGATGTTGAATGTGCTGACGCCTTCGCGAGCGGCTCGCTCCCACATGTTTCGTGCGCTAACTGACCGGCATTAGCCCGCGGGCGCCGTTTTTGTTGGACTGATCAGTGGCCGCTCAAGGCCTTGGTCGCTCGCGCCGCGGCCTGTTCCTGGCCGGCCTGGGCCAAATCGCTGGCGGCTTTCAACCAGCGCTGCTGGTCGACTTTCGCCGGAATCTGGGTCGGCCCCTGAATCAGCACCGCCCAGCCACCCGCGCTGTTGAATGCCGACTCGAACGAGCTGAAGCTCATCAACAACCGACGATCCATCCCGGCACGTAGCAAAACCGTCTTCTTGGTTCGGTTGTATCCGGCCAGGATGGCGTAACGTGGCTGCGACCAGAAAGCCGAGCCCTCGGTAAAGCGCACCAGCACCGGATAACCGGCCGCCACCTGGGTCAGAAGCGCTGGAAGATTGCTGTCCAGCGGATAGACAACCATGCCGTACTCGCGAGCCAGCTTCTGCATGTTTTGCTGCAACTGCGCTTCAGCCCCCGGCAAATGCAACGGTTTGTCGAGCAGGCCCGGCGTAATCACGATGCCTTGCTCAGACAGCAGGCTGGCCAGGGTTTGCGGGCCGCTTTGATAGGCCTCGCCACGGAAAAACGGTACACCGTTCAACTCGACACGTTCAGGCAAACGCTGAATTTCCGGCTGCACGCTCCCGGCACAACCTGCCAGGCTCAGGACACAGGCAGCGGCCAACAGGGCAAAGCGAAATCGGGGAAGTAGCGGCACCATCATCACTCTCTTGTTCAAGTGCCAGGCAAACGGTCTCCTGGCTTGGCCGTCGATCATAGGACGGGGCAACGCCGGGGTATAGCCTTAAACGGCAGTTGCCAGCATTCGATAGAGCGAACAGGTTGGCGACTCTCGACTATCGGTCAATTGCCTGAAACACACCAACGACTAGACTGTTCATTGCAGAGTGTGTGTGTGCCCGATGCAGGGCAAAGAGGAGGCACTGATGAGCCTGACCATGATTATCCTGATGCTGATCGGCGGCTGGCTGGCCGTGGCCGCTGCCATGCTGTGGGGCGTGCTGCGCATTACCCGGCGCCATCACCACTCACACGTCCCGCCGATGACACCCGTAACCCCTGAAAAACCAGACGCACGCCACATTACTGCGCATTGACCGCTCAGGCGGCACACCTCCCGACAATCCCGACAAAACAAAAACGGTCGCCGGCACTCTTTCGAGCAGCGGCGACCGTTTGTTTGTTACCTGCCCCTTCAAGCCTCGGCAGCAATGCGCTTCTGTTTGGCTCGACGCGACAGGATGTTCAACCCTTCAATCGTTGCCGAGAACGCCATGGCTGCGTAGACGTAACCCTTCGGTACGTGGGCACCGAAGCCTTCGGCGATCAGCGTCATGCCGATCATGATCAAAAAGCCCAGTGCCAACATCACCACGGTCGGGTTGTCGTTGATGAACCTGGCCAGTGGTTCGGCCGCCAGCAACATCACCAGTACCGACACCAGCACCGCGATCACCATGATCGGCAAGTGTTCGGTCATGCCGACGGCGGTGATGATGCTGTCGATGGAGAACACCAGGTCGAGCAGCAAAATCTGGCCGATGGCGGCAGCAAAACCCAGGGACACACCGTTGCTTTGCGACTTCGGATCTTCCGGCGCCGGGTCCATGCTGTGATGGATCTCGGTCGTGGCTTTCCACAACAGGAACAGGCCACCGGCAATCAGGATCATGTCTTTCCAGGAGAAGGCATGATTGAACAGTTCGATGACCGGCTCGGTCAGTTGCACGATGAACGCGATGGTACTCAACAGCCCCAGACGCAGGATCAACGCCATGCTGATACCAATCCGGCGCGCCTTGGCCCGGTGCTGCTCAGGCAACTTGTTGGTCAGGATCGAGATAAAGATCAGGTTATCGATGCCCAGCACGATCTCCATGACGATCAAGGTCGCCAGGGCGACCCAGGCAGTGGGGCTTGCAGCAAGTTGTACGAGATAGTCCATAGGTCAGTCCTGACTCCGTGTAAAAAATTAGATTTCCTGCGACGGCGATTGCTTCTTCTCGCTGCCGTCATCTGCTTTTTCCTTGCTACCCGTGGCATCGCTCAACGCCTGCTCCGCAGCCTTATGGGTATCGTCGATGGCTTGCTTGGCGCTTTCGGCCGCTTTGCCCATCAATTGCTGGGCGCTTTTTTCGGCCTGGTCGCAGCCGGTAATCAACACGACAGAGACAGCCAGCGCGGCAGCGGCGGCAAGAGACTTGAGCTTCATGGTGCTTTCCTCGATAGAACGGACTTGGCCAGATGATGGCCCGTCGATAGCGAGGCATTCTAAGGAGATGAATACTTCAGGAAAATTCGTATTTTTAACGGATATACTTCGGTTTTTACGAATCGGCACTGCTCATGCTCAATTATCGGCAACTGCATTACTTCTGGGTCGTGGCCAAGACAGGCAGCATTGTGCGGGCCTGCGAGCAGTTGAACCTGACGCCGCAGACCATCAGCGGGCAGATCAGCCTGCTGGAACAGACCTACGGCGTCGAACTGTTCAGGCGTGTCGGGCGGCAACTGGAATTGACCGAAGCCGGGCGCCAGGCCCTGCCCTACGCCGAACAGATGTTTCAACTGGGCGGCGAACTGGAAGCCCTGTTGCGCACCCAGCCTGATGAACAGCAAGTGGTGTTCAGGGTCGGCGTTGCCGATGTGGTGCCCAAATCCATTGTCTATCGATTGCTCGCCCCCACCATGGAGTTAAGCGAGCCACTGCGCATTACCTGCCGCGAAGACAAACTCGAACGCCTGCTGGCCGACCTGGCCATTCAGCGCCTGGACCTGGTGATCTCCGACAGCCCGATGCCCTCGCATCTGGATATCAAGGGCTACAGCCAGAAACTGGGTGAATGCGGCATCAGTTTTTTTGCGACCCGCGAGTTGGCTGAGCGCTACGCAAGTGACTTCCCCCGCTGCCTGCACGGCGCACCGTTGCTGATTCCAGGCCAGGAAACCGTGGTGCGCAACCGCTTGCAGCGCTGGTTCGCCGAACAGCAGATTCAACCAAGGATTGTCGGCGAGTTCGATGACAGCGCGCTGATGCAGGCTTTCGGCCAATCGGGGAGCGGGATTTTCATCGGCCCCAGCGTGATCGCCGACGAGGTGATAAACCAGTACGGCGTCGAACTGATTGGCCAGACCGACGCTGTGACCGAGTCGTTCTACGCCATTTCGGTGGAGCGCAAGGTCAAGCACCCCGGTATCGTGGCAATTACCGAAGGTGCCCGACGCGAGCTGTTCATACCACAGTAAAGCCTCAGGCGCAGGTTGCCTGAGGCTTTACCTTCATCAACAGCAACGCCAACAGAATCGACACGCCGATGAACAAGGCTGCCGCAAAACCGAGGCTGCCAAGCCCGAGCGTGTCGATCACATGCCCGCCGACCATCGCCCCCAGCCCGATGCCGAGGTTGGCCCCGGCAATGTTCAGCGACGCGGCGAAGGCCGGCGCCTGAGGTGCGGCTTTCATCAAACGCACGTGGCTGACCAGGAACAACGCCGCCTGGGTCACGCCCCAAATGCCCATGGCCGCCGCCAGCCCAAGGGTCGAATGGATGCTCGGTACCAACGCCACCATCCCGCCGATCATGAACCCGCAGAAGACCATCGACGCAATCAACGGATGCCGGTCGACCATACGCCCGCCCAGCGAGTTGCCAATCAGCCCTACAGCGCCAAAGCCCATCAGGCACCAGCCGACCACGGTGCCGTTGAAACCGGCCAGGCGCTCAAGGATGTCGGCCAGGTAGGTGTAAGCGGTAAACATCCCGCTGAAAACCAGGATCGACAACAGCACATGGCCCTGCATCAACGGGCTGCGCAAAATCTTGAACTGCGAACGGAAGCTGACCTGCTGCTTATGCAGGTCGGTTTTCGGCAAGTACATAAACAGCAGCAACGCCTTGGCGAACGCGATCACGGCCAGGATGCCAAAGGCACTGCGCCAGCCAAACGCGTCGGAAATCAGCGTCCCCACCGGAATCCCGAACACCGTGGCGCAGACAATCCCGAAACCGATCTTGGCGATGGCGCGCCCAGCGTAGTCCGGCCCGACAATGCCCACCGCCGTCTCGCTGGCCAACGCCCAGAACACCGGCAAGCCCAGCGCCGGAATCAGCCGTGCCAACGCCATCACACCGATGTTCGGCGCCAGCGCCGCCAGGGTGTTGGCCAGACCGAACATGATCAGCACGCTGATAAACAGCCGACGACGTTCAAAACGCGCGCAGTACGCGGTCAGGAACGGCCCGAATGCGGCCACCGTGAACGCAAACAAGGTCACCAGCAACCCGGCCTGGGACACGCTGACGTCCAGGTCGCGGGCAATCGAGGGCAGCAGGCCGACGATGATGAACTCTGTGGTCAGCACGGTAAAACCGGCGGCTGACAACAGCAGGATGGGCAACAGCATGCAGAACTCCAGAAAACGACGACACCAGCGATAGCCCAAGGGCTCACTGGAGATGAAAAAAGAGGATGGCGGATGTTAACAGAATGTGTCCGACGGCGCTGGCGTGAAGTCTGTTTATCGTCTTGAGTCTTGTGGCGGCAGATCGTCACAGATCTGAAGGATCAAGCCTACGCTGTGCTAAAGTCCGCGCCCGCGAAAGACTCCACCGTGTTTATCGGCCTCGCCGATGACGTAATGCGCTCTTGCTCAGCCGACCTGCCCGCGTATTGCTGGCTGGGCCTTCGGATTCACAGCACCTTAAAAAAAATAGAGATACCGTTATGACTGCTGCCCCCCTTTCTTTTTTTCAGCGACTCAAACGAACCAGTCTGGTCACACAGATCCTCATTGGGCTGATCGCAGGGATTGCGCTGGCACTTCTGGCGCCCGAGGTGGCGAAGTCCACGGCGTTTATCGGTAAGGTTTTCGTCTCGGCACTTAAAGCGGTCGCGCCGATCCTGGTGTTCGTACTGGTCATGGCGTCGATTGCCAATCACCGGCATGGTCAGGAAACCCACATTCGGCCGATCCTGTTTCTCTACCTGCTGGGTACCTTCAGCGCTGCTGTGGTTGCCGTGGCGGCCAGCATGCTGTTCCCGTCTGAACTGGTGCTGAGCACCCACGACGTGGCGATCGCGGCCCCCGGCGGAATCGCCGAAGTCCTGCAAAATCTGCTGCTCAGCGTGGTGGATAACCCGGTGACTGCGCTGATGAACGCCAATTTCATCGGCATTCTGGCCTGGGCCATCGGCATGGGCATTGCTATCCGCCACGCCGGCGAGACCACGCGTACCGTACTGGGTGATCTGTCCAATGGTGTCACGCTGATCGTGCGGATGATCATCCGCTTCGCGCCGCTGGGGATCTTCGGCCTGGTGGCCTCGACCTTGGCCACCTCGGGTTTCGGCGCCTTGATCGGCTACCTGCACCTGCTGGTTGTCCTGATCGGCTGCATGCTGTTCGTGGCGTTCGTGATGAACCCGCTCATCGTGTTCTGGAAACTGCGCCGCAACCCTTTCCCGCTGGTGTTCATCTGCTTGCGCGAGAGCGGCATCACCGCGTTTTTCACCCGCAGTTCGGCGGCGAACATTCCGGTCAACCTGGAGTTGAGCAAACGCCTGGGCCTGCATGAAGACACCTACTCGGTGTCGATCCCGCTGGGCGCGACCATCAACATGGCCGGCGCGGCGATTACCATCACTGTGCTGACTCTCGCCGCCGTGCACACGCTGGGTATCGCCGTGGACCTGCCGACCGCCGTGCTGCTGAGCATTGTCGCCGCCATTTGTGCCTGCGGCGCTTCAGGCGTGGCTGGCGGTTCGCTGCTGTTGATTCCGCTGGCGTGCAGCCTGTTCGGGATCCCGAGCGAGATCGCCATGCAAGTGGTCGCAGTCGGCTTCATCATCGGCGTACTGCAGGACTCGGCGGAAACCGCCCTGAACTCCTCCACCGATGTGCTGTTCACCGCCGCCGCGTGCCTGGCCCAGGAAGAACAGGCCCAGCCCGCAGCGTAAAACCCGCCCCCATGAAAAAGCCCGCCAAGGCATGCACCTTGGCGGGCTTTTTTACATCCGGCGGGTTTAGAACGCGCCCATGTAATCACGCTTGCCGACTTCCACACCGTTGTGACGCAGCAGTGCGTAAGTGGTGGTGACGTGGAAGAAGAACTGCGGCAGGCCGTAGGTCAGCAGGTAAGCCTGGCCAGTAAAGCGTTTCTCTTTTGGCGTGCCCTGACGGGTGATGATCTCGATGCCTTCCTTGCCATCGATCTGCTCGGGCTTGATGCCGTCGATGAACGACAGGACCTTGGCGATCAACGCTTGCAGCTCGGCGAAGGTGGTTTCGGTGTCGTCGTACTTCGGCAGCTCGACTTCAGCCAGACGCGCCGAAACGCCCTTGGCGAAATCCACGGCGATCTGCACCTGACGCACCAGCGGGAACATGTCCGGGTACAGGCGCGCTTGCAAAAACGCGTTCGGGTCGATGTTTTTAGCCGTGGCGTGGGCTTCAGCCTTGTTCAGGACGTCGCTCAGGGCATTGAGCATTTGCTTGAAAACCGGGACGGATGCGGCGTACAGGGAAATAGTCATGGCAGTCTCGCAGGATCAGGAAACAGTGATGGGAATGAAGCGTGGCGCGATTATAGCCATGCCGGCGGCGCGTTGTGGCTTGTCTTTTATCCGGCAAGGATTAGGCTAGGCGGCTTCATTGCATAGGGAGCGCACGATGAGCACTGAGCAAGAGACGTCCACTGATGAACTGCGGCTGAACAGCACCGAGCTGCGCATTCTCGGTTCGCTGATCGAGAAGCAGGCCACCAGCCCGGAAACCTATCCGCTGACCCTCAATGCGCTGGTGATCGCCTGCAACCAGAAAACCAGCCGCGAACCGGTGATGAACCTCAGCCAGGGCCAGGTTGGCCAGAGCCTGCGCGCGCTTGAGGGCCGTGGATTCACCCGACTGGTCATGGGCAGTCGGGCCGACCGCTGGGAGCATCGGCTCGACAAGGCTCTGGAACTGGTGCCCGCCCAGGTGATTCTGGCCGGCCTGCTGTTTTTGCGCGGCCCGCAGACCGTCAACGAACTGTTGACCCGCAGCGGGCGCATGCACGACTTCGAAGATGCCGAGCAAGTCGTCCATCAACTGGAGCGCTTGATTGCCCGTGGCCTGGCGTTGTTGCTGCCCCGTCAGTCCGGCCAGCGCGAAGACCGCTACATGCATGCGTTGGGCGATCCGACGGACATCGAGACCATTCTCGCGGCCCGCCAGAACCCGGTGGAGCGCAGCGCGGGCAACGGAGCCTCAGTGGAGCGCATCGAAGAACTCGAAGCCCGCATCGCCGCCCTGGAAGAGCGCCTGGCGCACCTCGAGTCACTGCGCTGATCGTGCGTGGCCACGTAATCACGATCAACCGCGAGCGAAGGCCACCGCTTGCTGGAACTGCTCTTGGCTGGGACGCACGCCGGTGTACAGCACAAACTGCTCCAACGCCTGCAGCGCGATGACCTCCAGACCGGTGATCACCTGCTTGCCTTCGGCGCGAGCGTGCTGGATCAGCGGGGTTTGCGAGGGGATCGCTACCACATCGAAGATGATCCTGGCCGCTGCGATGGCGTCGGCCTCGAAGGCCAACTGATCCGCTTGCGGGCCACCGCTCATGCCAATCGGGGTGGCGTTGATCAGCATCTGCGGGCGCTGGCTGCCCAGCTCGGCCTGCCAGGCGTAACCCAACGAGCCCGCCAATGCGCGTCCGGCGCGCTCGTTGCGGGCGACGATCAAGCCCTGGCGGTAACCGCCATCGCGCAAGGCACTGGCCACGGCTTTGGCCATTCCCCCGCTACCGAGCAGCGCGAACGTGCTGTCCTGCGGCACGGCGTGGCTTTTCAGCAGTTGCTCAATGGCCAGGTAGTCGGTGTTGTAGGCCTTGAGATGGCCATTGGTGTTGACGATGGTGTTGATCGATTGAATGGCCTGCGCCGATGGATCGAGCTCATCGACCAGGGCAATGCAGGCTTCCTTGAACGGCATCGACACCCCGCACCCGCGAATGCCCAGGGCACGAATCCCGCCGACGGCACCGGGCAGGTCCTGGCTGCTGAAGGCCTTGTAATAAAAGTTCAGGCCCAGTTGCTCATACAGATGATTGTGAAAACGCAGGCCGAAATTCCCGGGGCGCCCTGACAGCGACATGCACAGTTGGGTGTCTTTGTTCGGGTTCATCTGCATGCTCATCTCCTGCACATTGCACTTTCGGATGGACGGGGTTAGCCAGGCCACCGGGTTCTGTTCGATCATTAGTAGCTTGAAGGCCGGGGCTTCAAGGGCACGGTATGGAAACCGGTACAAACCTTACACAATATTTACTCAGGCGCGTCGCAGAATATCCGGAAGTCGCGGTCTGAGAGTTATCCCCGCGATAATCCTTGTACCTATTGCAGGCTCAAGCGCAGGGGCGCAAACCGAGGAATTATCATGATCCGTAAACTACCCACAATAGCCTTGCTCATCGGCGCACTCGCTGTCGCAGGGCAGGCAGAGGCCCACGGCGGCGGTTGGGGTGGCCCGGCTGTCTTTGGTGCGGTTGTCGGTGCCGCGATCGTGGGCTCGGCCATCGTCGGTTCGCAGCGACCGGTCTATGTGGAGCAACCGGTCTACGTCCAGCCGCAACCGGTGTATGTGCAGCAACCGCCACCGGTCTACTACCAGCCACAACCGGTTTACGTGCAACAACCGATCTATTACCGCCCGGCGCCGGTCTACTACGGGCCACCCCGCGGTTACTACGGCCCTCCCCACGGCTACTACGGTCCGCGCTGGTAATCGCTGTACGTTTTCCCCGACAGGTCCCGCCTTGAAACGGGGCCTGTTTTTGTTTCTGCACTTGCGCCATGTCTGAATAAATCTTGCCAAGGTCGCAGCGAAGACAGTGACTGCGGTTAAATCCGGCATGATTGATCCGACGAACGCCCCAACGTCTGTCATATTTGTGTCATGACCGATCAGCAAACTCTGAAAGGTCCGCCATAACCGGTTCATGACAACGGTTCATAACAACAAGGACGAGCCTTATGCCCACGCAAAACCCGCACCGGATTGTCGGTCTCAGCACCTGCGACAAGGTCTACAACGCCCTGACCGAACTCAAGCACCTGGAAGGTCACCGCAGCGCCAAGTTGCTCTCGCTGCTGGCTGAAAACCTGGTGCGCAAAGGCCTGCTGACCGATCAGGAAGTGGTCCACATGCTCGATCAAGTGGTCGACTGACCACGATTTCAACGCAGACCTCGTTAGCGTCAATGTCGACTATCGAGCGCGTTGATTTTCCGTTGATCGTTACGCCCGGTAAGGTGCCTCCCATAACCCGTGTCATGGAGGTTCTTATGCCAGCTGTTCAGATCATGTCCGTTATCGGCAGCGCCGTACCCGCGCCCCTCAGAGAGCTGGGATTGCTTGCCTGTTGGTACCTGGTGCGCGACGGCGTGCCGATCAGCGGCCCGCTCACCTCCTTGCCAGCCGCCAGGGCGCTGTCGCAGCGCATCGACGCTCACCCGTTCGGCGCCTAAGGCAACTGCACCCGGGGTCGGGTTTCGATGTACAAGGCCCAGCTCGACATAAACAGCGCGGCGATCAACGGCCCGATCACAAACCCGTTGAGGCCGAAGATCGCCAGGCCGCCCAAGGTCGAGATTAAAATCAGGTAGTCGGGCATTCTCGTGTCCTTGCCCACCAATATCGGCCGCAGTACGTTGTCCACCAGACCGATCACAAACACCCCGAACAGCCCCAGCACCACACCCTGCCAGATCGCCCCACTGAGCAGAAAGTACGCCGCCACCGGCGCCCAGATAATCCCCGCCCCCACCGCCGGTAGCAGCGACAGAAACGCCATCAACACCGCCCAGAGCAAGGCACTGGGAATATCGAGCGCCCAGAAGATCAAACCGCCCAACACACCCTGAGTCATCGCCACCAGCAGATTGCCCTTCACCGTGGCCCGCACTACCCGATTGAACTTGAGCTGCAAACGGCGTTTCTGGTGTTCGGCCAGCGGAATCGCCGTGCGGACCTTGCGTGCCAGTTCGGCGCCATCGCGCAGAAAGAAAAACAGCAGGTACAACATGATGAAAAAACTCACCACGAACTCGAAGGTGCCTTGGCCAAAACTGAATGCCTGAGTGGCAAAAAACTGGTTGCCCTGCATGGCGCTCTTGACGATTTTCTCCCGCAGCGCGTTCAGCTCGCCCATGCCGAAGCGATCGAGCAAATGCTGAAAATACTGCGGCAGGCTGTGTTTGAACTGTGCCAGATAGCCGGCAATGTCCAACTGACCGCTTTCAATATTCTTGTAGAGATTCGCCCCTTCCTGCACCAGCAAAGCGCTGGTGACGATCACCGGCAAAATCGCGATGACCAGGCAGATGCCCAGCGTGCATAACGCGGTCAGGTTGCGTTGCCAACCGAACTTCAGTTGCAGCCGCCGCTGCAGGGGCGCGAACACAATGCCGAGGATCACCGCCCAGAACACTGCACCGTAGAATGGCAGCAGAATCCAGATGAACGCGACGGTTACCAGGATCAGCAGGACCAGCAGGGATTTGTTCTGCACACTTGATTCATTCATGTCCGATCCATGTCCGTCAGCGTCAAGGGCGCTCATCGCGTCTTGAGGGTTAGTCCGCCATGGCGCGGCCAAGTGCCGTGTTTTGTTCATCAAGCATAGATCCAGATCAATAAAGCCCCGCCGGGGCTGCTTTACCCTCGCGACCTTTTGCGACCGACACCACCATGCGCCCTGCCACTCCCGAGCTACTCGCCCCCGCCGGCACCCTGAAAAACATGCGTTACGCTTTCGCCTACGGCGCCGATGCGGTCTACGCCGGCCAGCCGCGCTACAGCCTGCGGGTGCGCAATAACGAATTCGATCACGCCAACCTGGCCCTCGGCATCCGTGAAGCCCAGGCCCAGGGCAAACGCTTCTACGTGGTGGTCAACATCGCGCCGCACAACGCCAAGCTGCGTACCTTTCTCAAGGACCTGACGCCCGTGATCGAAATGGCCCCGGACGCGCTCATCATGTCCGACCCTGGCCTGATCATGCTGGTGCGCCGCCATTTCCCGCAGATGCCGATCCACCTGTCAGTGCAAGCCAACACAGTGAACTGGGCCAGTGTTGAGTTCTGGCAGCTACAAGGCGTGTGCCGGGTCATTCTGTCGCGCGAACTGTCGCTGGAAGAGATCGCCGAAATCCGCCAGCAAGTGCCCGCCATGGAGCTGGAAGTGTTCGTCCACGGTGCGCTGTGCATGGCCTATTCCGGGCGCTGCCTGTTGTCTGGCTACATGAACAAGCGCGACGCCAATCAGGGCACCTGCACCAACGCTTGCCGCTGGAAGTACTCGGCGCAAACCGCCACCGAAAACACCGTCGGCGAGATCGTCCAGACCTTTGAACCGCAGCCGGTGGAACCCACGCTGGGCATCGGCACGCCGACCGATCAGGTGTTTCTGTTGCAGGAAGCCAACCGCCCCGATGAGCTGATGCCGGCCTTCGAGGACGAACACGGCACCTACATCATGAACGCCAAGGACCTGCGCGCCGTCCAGCATGTCGGCCGCCTGACCCAGATGGGCGTGCACTCATTGAAGATCGAAGGCCGGACCAAATCCCACTTTTATTGCGCCCGTACGACGCAGGTCTATCGTCAGGCGATTGATGACGCAGTGGCCGGTCGCGAGTTCGACCGCAGCCTGATGACCGACCTCGAATCCCTCGCTCAGCGTGGCTACACCGAAGGGTTCCTGCGCAGGCATGTACACGACGAATACCAGAACTACCAGAACGGCAGTTCGGTGTCCGAGCGTCAGCAATTTGTGGGGGAGTTGACCGGCAAGCGCGTGGATCGGCTGGCCGAGGTCAAGGTGAAGAACCGCTTTGCCCTGGGCGATCACATGGAACTGATGACGCCCAAGGGCAATTTCCACTTCGACCTGCACCAGTTGAACAACCTCAAGGGCGAGGCCATCGAGGTGGCGCCGGGGGACGGTCACACGGTGTATGTGCCGATCCCGGACGCGATAGACCTGGAGTTCGGGTTGCTGATGCGCGATGTCACCCGCGCGGACTGATCAGATCCGGAACTGCCCGACCAGTTGACCCAACCGCTGACCCAGATCCGCCAGGCTGCGCGAGGTCTGGGCGCCGAGTTGGGTTTCGTCCGCCACGTTGTCCACGGCCACCGCGATCTGGTGCACGCTGCGGTTGATCTCTTCGGCCACCGCGGTTTGCTCCTCAGCGGCGCTGGCGATTTGCGCGTTCATCGAGTTGATCGTGCCAATCAGCTGGGCCATGGTGTCCAGCGATGCCCCGGCTTCGTTGGCCTGCGCCGACGTGCCGTCACCGGCGTCGCTGGAACGGCGCATGGCGTCTACCGCCGACTGCGTGCCCGCTTGCAGGCGATCGATCATGCCCTGGATTTCCTGGGTACTTTGCTGAGTGCGACTGGCCAGCGCCCGCACTTCATCGGCCACTACCGCAAAACCGCGCCCGGCTTCACCGGCACGCGCCGCTTCGATGGCCGCGTTGAGCGCCAACAGGTTGGTCTGGTCGGCAATCGAACGAATCACCCCCAGCACGCTGACAATCGACGACACGTCTTGCTGCAAGCTGTCCAGGGACGTACCGCTGTGGCGAATGTCGTCCACCAGGGCATGGATCTGCGAAATGCTGCCCGCCACCACCCGCTTGGCCGCCAGCCCTTCTTCTTCGGTCTGCTGCGCGGCAACTGCGGCGCCTTGTGCACTTTTCGCCACTTCCTGGGCGGCCGAAGACATTTCGTTGATCGCCGTGGCGACCTGATCGGTTTCGTGACGCTGACGCTCCATCGCCTGCTCCGAACGATGAGCCTGATCAGAGACCTGGCCCACCAGGCCGGTCAGTTGCCCGGTCATCTCGGTAATCTGGCGCACCAGACCATGGATCTTGTCGACGAAACGGTTGAACGAACCGGCCAACTCGCCGAGCTCGTCCTGGCTGGTGATCGCCAGGCGCCGGGTCAGGTCGCCCTCGCCGGCCGCGATGTCATCGAGGTTGGCCTTCATCAGGTGCAGCGGACGCAGGATAGTGTTGGCAACGAGCATGCCGACCACGGCAATCACCAGCAATACCACCAGCGCGATGCCGATGATGCTCAGCAAGACACCTTCCATACGCTCGTGAACCTTGACCTCGACCTCGGCCACCTGAGCTTCGATGCCGTCCAGGTTGACCACCGTACCGATGACCATATCCCACTTGGGCAGGTAGTCGGTGTAACCGAGTTTGGGCACCAGCACCTTGTCGTTACCTGGCAGCGAAGAGCTGTACTGGAGGTAGTGGCTGCCGTCCTTGGCCACTTTTACCAGGTCGCGGTTGATGTACACGCCGTTCGGGTCACGGTTGTCCTTGAAGCTCTTGCCCACGCCATCCGGGCTGTTGCCCTTGAACAGGCGCACGGTCTCGGAGTCGTAGCCGAAGAAGTAGCCGTCCTTGCCGTAGGTGATGCTCGACAGCAACTTGACCACTTGCGCACGCGCCGCGGTATCGCCTGGGGCGGCGGCGTCGTAGAGCGGTTTGACGCTGCTCATCGCCACTTCGACGTAACTTTGCAACGTTGCCTTGGCATCGCTCAGCAGGCGCTGACGGGTTTCCTCGACTTCCTTGTTCGCCTGCTCTTGCAGGATGAACACCGTGGTCAGGCTGATGACCAGCGCAAAGAGCAGCACCGGGAGTACCGCGAGGGATAAGACTTTGGCCTTCAGGCTCAGGCGCATGCTTTGTTCTCTCTTGATGTGATTGGCGTGGGTAAAACCGTTAGCGGCCTGCCGGATCAAAAGTTGAGGAATTGCCCGTAAACACAGGGCAACTCCCCTTTTGAGTGCTCGATTACAGCGTCATCGCGGCCACCCAGCCGAACGCCAGCAACGGCAGGTTGTAATGCAGGAACGTCGGGACCACGGTGTCCCAGATATGGTGATGCTGACCGTCGATGTTCAGGCCGGAGGTCGGGCCCAGGGTCGAGTCGGAGGCCGGCGAACCGGCGTCGCCCAGTGCCCCGGCGGTGCCGACGATGCAGACGATGGCCAACGGGCTGAACCCCAGTTGCACGCAGAGCGGGACGAAAATCGCCGCGAGAATCGGCACCGTCGAGAACGACGAACCGATGCCCATGGTCACCAGCAAACCCACCAGCAGCATCAGCAGCGCGCCGATCCCCTTGCTGTGACCGATCCACGACGCCGAGGTCTGAACCAGCGTCTGCACCTCGCCCGTGGCTTTCATCACTTCGGCGAAGCCCGAGGCGGCGATCATGATGAAGCCGATCATCGCCATCATCTTCATGCCTTCAGTGAACAGGTCGTCCGTCTCGCGCCAACGCACCACACCCGACACCGAGAAAATCAGGAACCCGGCCAGTGCGCCGATGATCATCGAGTCCAGCAGCAATTGAATGATGAAGGCCGCTGCAATGGCCAGGCCAGCCACCAGCAGGGTCACGGGGTTGTACTGCACCGCGACCTGCTCGACCCGCTCGATTTTCTCCAGGTCGTACACGCGCTTCTTGCGGTAACTGAACAACGCCATCAACAGGCCGAACACCATGCCCAATGCTGGAATACCCATGGCATGGGTTACATTGACCCCACTAATATCCACACCACTCTTACTGACATTAGCCAGCAGAATTTCATTCAGGAAGATGTTCCCGAAACCCACCGGCAAGAACATGTAAGGCGTGATCAAACCAAAGGTCATGACGCAGGCAATAAGCCGGCGATCAAGTTGCAACTTGGTTAATACATACAGTAGCGGCGGCACCAGCAATGGAATGAAGGCAATGTGGATCGGCAGGATGTTCTGCGAGGCAATCGCCACCACCCACAGCAAACCGATCAACAACCATTTGACCTGACCGCCACCGGCCGTGTCCTGACGGTCGACCAGTTGCAGGGCCTTGTCCGCCAATGCATGGGCCAGGCCCGATTTGGCAATGGCCACCGCGAAAGCACCGAGCAAAGCGTAGGACAACGCAACCGTCGCCCCGCCGCCGAGGCCACTGTTGAAGGCTTTCAAGGTTGCTTCGATGCCCAGGCCACCGGTCAGGCCGCCCACCAGCGCCCCGACAATCAGCGCGATCACCACGTGCACGCGGGACAGGCTGAGGACCAGCATGACGCCAACCGCGGCAATTACTGCATTAATCATCGTTACCTCAAAGCACGGCGCCGGGGGGAAAACCGACGCAAACAGGATGAGTCCGACCGTAGGGCTTCGTGAGCCAACGGCAGATTGAAGAGAGGGTTTTATTAGAGGGCCCGCACTGTGCCGCAGCGAGCCCGGCTTGTCAAAGCGCGAGGGGGCGCGCTGCCCGGTTGTCGCCTGGGTGTCCGTTAATGACGATCAGGCGCTTGTCATTAAAACGAACAACTAAAGACCTAAATTAATAACGGGTATTAATCGTTTCAGCAGCAACTAAGTGTGTGCGGCGAATAAAGAAACAAGGCTCGCGGCCGCTACCCTGCAAAAGCCTATGCGTTTATCAAGAATAAGGACTTCCCCATGTCGCTTCGACAACTTTCCATTCAATGGAAAATCACCTTGCTGGCCGGACTTTGCCTACTCGGCATCGTGACCCTGCTGGTCGGGCTTTCGCTGTACCGCATGGAACACAACTCCGAGCTGGTCAAGGCCTCGAGCATGGAAATGCTCACCGAAGCGGCTCAGGCGCGGATCGAAGCCCAGGGCGAAGTCCAGGCGTTGGGGATTCGCCAACAGTTCATGGACGCCTATCAGTACGGCCACGGTTTCTCGCGTCAGGTGCTGTTCCTGCGCGAACAGGCCGAAAAGCGCTTCCTCGATGCCTTCGACCTGCGCGAAGACCTGACTCGCCAGGTCAAGTCGGCCCTGCAAGCCAACCCGGAACTGCTCGGGCTGTCGCTGGTGTTTGAAGCCAACGCACTGGACGGCAAGGACGAACTGTTCGTCGGCCAGAAAGACCTCGGCAGCAACGACAAGGGCCGCTTTGCGCTCTACTGGTCGCAGCCGACACCCGGCAAGCTGACCTCCATGTCGCTGCCCGAAAGCGACATGGCCGACACCAGCACCGGCCCCAGCGGTGAAGCGGCCAACGCCTGGTTCACCTGCCCGCGCGTGACCCTCAAGCCATGCGTGATCGAACCCTACTTCTATGTGATCGACGGCCAGAACGTGCTGATGACCAGCATCGTGTTCCCGTTGCGGGTCGACGGCAAAGTCATCGCGTCGCTGTCGGTGGACATCAACCTCAACAGCCTGCAAGCGGTCAGCCAGCAAGCGAGCAAAAAGCTCTACAGCGGCCAGACCAATGTCAGCATTATCAGCCCGGTCGGCTTGCTCGCCGGTTTCAGCCCGGACGCCAGCAAACTGGCCCAACGCCTCGACGCGGTCGACAAGGCCAGCGGCGCTGAACTGATCCGCATGCTCGCCACCAACAACCAGACCCAGAGCCTGCACAGCAATGGCGTGCTTAAAGTGCTGTCGCCGTTCCAGCCGATTCCTGGCGGCAAGTCATGGGGCGTGTTGCTCGACGTGCCGGAAAAAGTCCTGGTCGGCCCGGCAGAAACCCTGAAAAAAGAACTCGACGAGCGCAGCACCACCGGCACCCTGATCGAGCTCAGCCTCGGGTTGCTGGCGGCGGTCATCGGTCTGTTGCTGGTGTGGTGGATGGCCCGCAGCGTGACCCGGCCGATCCTCGGCGTGGCGCGCATGCTCGAAGACATTGCCAGCGGTGAAGGTGACCTGACCCGTCGCCTGGCCTATGACAAGCAGGACGAACTGGGGCAACTGGCGGGGTGGTTCAACCGCTTCCTGGACAAGCTGCAACCGATCATTGCCGAGGTCAAACGCTCGGTACAGGACGCCCGCAGCACGGCGGATCAATCATCGGCCATCGCCACCCAGACCAGCGCCGGAATGGAGCAGCAATACCGCCAGGTCGATCAGGTTGCCACCGCGTCTCACGAAATGAGCGCCACCGCGCAAGACGTGGCCCGCAGTGCTGCACAAGCGGCGCAGGCCGCGCGTGATGCCGATCAGGCGACCCGTCAGGGCCTGACGGTGATCGACCGCACCACCACCAGCATCGACAACCTCGCCGCCGACATGAGCAACGCGATGGTTCAGGTCGAAGGGCTGGCGGCCAACAGCGAGAAGATCGGTTCGGTACTGGAAGTGATCCGCGCCATCGCCGAACAGACCAACCTGCTGGCGCTCAACGCGGCGATTGAAGCGGCACGTGCCGGTGAAGCCGGTCGCGGTTTCGCGGTGGTGGCCGATGAGGTGCGCAACCTCGCACGTCGCACCCAGGAGTCGGTGGAAGAAACCCGTCAGGTCATCGAGCAACTGCAAACCGGCACGCAGGAAGTGGTCGGTTCGATGAACAACAGCCATCGTCAGGCCCAGGGCAGCGTCGAGCAGGTCAGCCAGGCCGTGACCGCCCTGCGCCAGATCGGCGATGCGGTGACGGTGATCACCGACATGAACCTGCAAATTGCCAGCGCCGCCGAGGAACAAAGCGCAGTGGCCGAGGAGATCAACAGCAACGTGGCGACCATTCGCGATGTGACTGAATCACTGTCGGGGCAAGCCAATGAGTCGGCACGGGTGAGTCAGTCGCTCAACAGCCTGGCGAACCAGCAGCAGAGCCTGATGGATCAGTTCAAGGTTTGATCGTGAGTCGGTGGTGAAGCAGAAAACCACCCCTCACCCCAGCCCTCTCCCCACTGGGGAGAGGGGGAAAGGGAGCCGATCTCGGGCGTTTTCAGATCCTGAGCTCGACTCGGTTTTTCAGGTCGCCGTATTTCTAAAGACAGCTCGCTCAGTCCCCTCGCCCCTTGGGGAGAGGATTAGGGTGAGGGGTCGATTTCAAGCGTCAGCGCTTCAGCAACTCCACCACAACCTTCAACCCGCCCCACTCGCTTTCCTCCAGTCGTAATTGCCCGCCCCACGCCTCGACGATGTCGCGCACGATCCCCAAACCCAGGCCGTGCCCGTCAGTCTGTTCATCCAGCCGCGTGCCACGGCTGAACACCTGATCACGATCCGCCTCGGGAATTCCGGGGCCATCGTCTTCCACGGCCAGCACAAAGTCTTCAGCCGTCTCGACAACGCTCAACCTGACCTGCGCGTCCGCCCATTTACAGGCGTTGTCCAGCAGATTGCCGAGCAGTTCCAGCAGGTCCTCCCGGTCCCACGGCAAATGCAGTCCGGCGGGCGCGGTGAACGACAGGCTCAAGTGATCGCCGTGGATCATGTTCAGGGTCGCGAGCAGCCCCGGCAGTTCGGCATCGCAATCGAACTGCGCACCGGGCAAGGCATCACCGGCCAGCCGCGCGCGGTTCAACTCACGATTGAGCCGCTGCTGTACCTGTTCAAGCTGTTCGTGGAAGACTTTGCGCAGCTCGGGGTGGGCGTCGAGTTTCTCGCTCGACGCCAGGCTCAACAGCACCGCCAGTGGCGTTTTCAACGCGTGCCCCAGGTTGCCCAAGGCGTTGCGCGAACGCTTGAGGCTGTCTTCGGTGTGGGCCAGCAAATGGTTGATCTGCGCCACCAATGGCTCCAGTTCCAGCGGCACCTGAGCATCCAGTTGCGAGCGCTGGCCCTGCTGCAACTGGGCGATTTGTTCACGGGCCCTTTCCAGCGGCCGCAAGGCCCGGCGCACGGTCAGCCGTTGCAGCAGCAAAATCAACAGCAGACCGGCCAGCCCCAGCCCCAACCCGACCTGGCGCATGCGCTGGAAACTCTCGCGCACCGGGGTGTAGTTCTGGGCGACGCTGATAGAGATCGACTGCCCCAGGCGTCGATAGTCCGAACGCAGCACCAGCAGTTGCTGACCTTCCGGCCCCAGTTGCAAATTGCTGTGCAGGCCGGGGCGGTCGAGTTTGGGCAGGTCCTGATCCCACAACGACCGGGAGCGCCAATGGCTGTCCTGGAAATCGATGCGGAAATAGTGCCCGGAAAATGGCCGCTGATAGGCCGGTGACAGGCGTCGCTCATCCAGTTGCACGCCTTGCGGCCCACGCACCAGCGCCACCAGCAGGTTTTCGCTGTCATCGCGCAAGCCAGCTTCCAGGTAACGCTGCAAACCCATTTCGAACAGCCACAGGCTGGTGTGCGCCAACACCAGGCCGACGACCACCATCACGCTGATCAGCCCCAGGCTCAAGCGGCGCTGGATCGACCTCACCGGGCTTGCCCGCCGAACAGGTAACCCTGACCGCGACGGGTTTCGATCACGCTGCGGCCAAGCTTGCGACGCAGGTGATTGACGTGGACTTCCAGCACATTGGAGTCGCGCTCGGTTTCACCGTCGTAGAGGTGTTCGGCGAGGTGGCTTTTGGAAAGGATCTGCTCGGGGTGCAGCATGAAGTAACGCAACAGGCGAAACTCGGCGGCGGTCAACGGGATGTCCGCGCCGTCGCGGGTCACGCACTGGCGCCCCTCGTCCAGGTGCAGGCCGGCCGCCTTGAGGGTCGGCTGGTTGGCCTGACCGTGAGAGCGGCGCAGCAACGCCTGCACGCGCAGGTGCAGTTCTTCGGGATGAAACGGCTTGGTCAGGTAATCGTCAGCACCGGTCTTGAGCCCTTCAATGCGCTCGGCCCACGAACCGCGTGCAGTCAGGATCAGCACCGGGGTGGCCAGGCCGGCGGCCCGCCACTGGGTCAATACCTCCAGCCCCGGCAGGCCCGGTAAACCGAGGTCGAGGATGATCAGGTCATACGGTTCGCTGCTGCCCTGGTACACCGCATCGCGGCCATCGGCCAACCAGTCGACGGCGTAACCCTGACGGTTGAGGCCGGCCATCAATTCGTCGGCCAACGGCACATGGTCTTCCACTAAAAGCAGGCGCATCGGTCAATCTTCCTTGTCTTTCAGTAATCGGCCGGTACGGGCTTCAAGGTCCAGCTCGCGCACCACCCCGTCGGTGGTCAACAGCTCGACTTCGTAAATATAGACGTCGTGTTTTTCCTCCAGCTCGGCCTCCAGCAGTTTGGCGCCGGGGTAACGGTCCAGTGCCTGTTGCAGCAATTGCTCGAGCGGCAGAATCACCCCTTGTTGACGCAGGCGCAGGGCTTCGTCCTGATCCAGGTCGCGGGCGACCACCACCGAGCAAAATGCCAGAAGCACCAGCGCCAGGCGGCTGCTGACGCGCCGGTTTGAAAAAAGCAGCGACTTCATTACGTATCCTGATGATCCTTGAGAACCTGCCCACTGACAGCGTCCAATTCCAGGTCCCACTCAATGCCTTGCGGGTCGCGCAGGTCGATCTGGTAGAGGTATTTGCCGAAGCGCTCTTCCAGTTCGGTTTCCTGAACGACCGCACCCGGGTGTTTGGCCAGGGCCGTGGCGTTGAGCTTTTCGAAAGATTGAATGGTACCAGCGTCACGCAGCCTCAGGGCTTCATCGGGCCCCAGATCGCGGGCATGAGCGAGGTTGGCGGTCATGCCGATGACGGCGGCGGTGGCCAGGGCAGTCAGGGTTTTCATCAGGTGTCTCCGTTGTTCTTTATGGCGTTTCAATGGGAGCACCTTAGCCACCTGAACTTAACTGAAACTGAATTGCCATCATCCGTGATAGCACCACAACATCGCAGACCACCACAAAACCTGTGTGGGTGAGTGCTGCTGTAGAACACGCCTATAATCCCCGTTCGCCAGAACAGAGGCCGGTATGAGCGCTATCCACATCAAGTTCCCCGCACTGACCCTCAAGGCCGGGCCTCGGGCCTTCACGCGCATCCGCGAGCACGGCTTGAACGCCCTCGACGTGGGCACGCTGCCGGGTGCCGCCGGTGGCCCCAAAGCGCTGGGGATTCAAGGCCTGGACCTGGCGCTGTTCGGCCAATGGCTGCCGGACGCGCCACGGGAACGCTCGCTGATCGGTGCGTCGGTGGGCTCCTGGCGCTTCGCCAGCGCCTGCCTGCCGGATGCCGCCGAAGGCATCCGCCGTTTGGGTGAGCTGTACAACGCCCAGCATTTCACCAAGGGCGTGACCATGGCACAGATCAGCCAGAGCTCGCAGCGCATGCTTGACGACTTGCTCGACGGCCGCGATGCAGCGCTGCTGGACAACCCGCTGTACCGGCTGAACATCATGATCGTGAAAAGCCATGGCCTGCTGGCCGACGACCATCGCGGGCGGCTCGGCCTCGGCCTGTCCTCGGTGATCGCCGACAACCTGCGCGGGCGGGCACGGTTGTCGCGGCATTTCGAGCGGCTGATCGTGCACGATCCACGCCTGGCGCCGCCGCTCAATGCCCTGAACGACTTTCCTTCACGGTTCGTGCCGTTGAACACCGGTAACCTGCGCCAGGCCTTGCTGGCGTCGGGCTCGATCCCGATGGTCATGGAAGGCGTGCGCGATTTGCCGGGGGCCGGCGTCGGCACCTACCGCGACGGTGGCCTGCTGGACTACCACCTCGACTTGCCTTACAGCGGCGACGACATCGTGCTTTACCCGCATTTCACCGACCGGGTGGTCCCCGGCTGGTTCGACAAGACCCTGCCGTGGCGGCGCGGCAATACCGGACGCTTGCAGGATGTTTTGCTGCTGGCGCCGTCCAGGGAATATCTGTCGCGCCTGCCCTACGGCAAACTGCCGGACCGTAACGATTTCAAGCGATTCATGGGCGACGCCCCGAGCCGGCAAAAATACTGGCGAGCCGCGATGGATGAAAGCCGTCGCCTGGGCGACGAATTCCTTGAGCTGGCCGCCAACGGCGGGCTGGGTGAGCGCTTACTGACCCTTTAGTCAGTGTTTTCCCGCAGGCGTAAACTCAAGCTGTTAAACTCGCCGCCAGCCCCGATCGCCGCAGGCGATAGCCACCTGACAGAGCTCAAACACTGTGGAAATCTTCAAAGAATTTACCTTCGAGTCCGCCCACCGCCTGCCCCACGTTCCGGAAGGCCACAAATGCGGCCGGTTGCACGGTCACTCGTTCAAAGTGGCGATTCACCTGAGCGGCGATCTCGACCCGCACACCGGCTGGATCCGCGACTTCTCGGAGATCAAGGCGATTTTCAAGCCGCTCTACGAGCGTTTGGACCATAACTATTTGAACGATATTCCTGGCCTGGAGAATCCGACCAGCGAAGTGTTGGCCAAGTGGATCTGGAACGAACTCAAACCTCTGCTACCGGAGCTTAGTGCGATTCGGATTCACGAGACGTGCACCAGCGGGTGCATTTACCACGGCGAATAAGCCGGTAATGAAAAAACCACCGCTAGCGGTGGTTTTTTATGCCAGCCACATCGCCCTCGCTGCCTATTCCCCCCTTACATCAAGCGCATCGCCCGCAAACCCTCGCCAATGCTCGATGACGACGCCCGATAGTGCGCCAACGTGCACCACAACCGCACCGTTTTTGCGTCCACTTGCGGGCAGTTCCCGCTGTTTGACTATAAATAACAGGCAGGTCCCCCCGTCATCACGGCGCCCACGCGCTTGGCACGGCGGCTGCTACGTACCTGCGTCACTCATCCAGCAGGGAATGCCCCCATGACGCAGAACGATCCAGGCAATGACTACCCCTTGAGCGAAGTCCCGATGCATGCTCGCAAGGGTCTCGCCTCCACCGCCATGGTGCTGTTGGGCTTCACGTTTTTTACCGCGACCATGTTTGCCGGCGGCAAATTGGGCATCGCGTTCAGTTTCAGCGAACTGCTCACGGTGATCGTGATCGGCAACCTGCTGCTGGGCATCTACGCAGCAGCGTTGGGCTACATCGCGTTCAAAAGCGGTTTGAACTCGGTGTTGATGGGCCGATTCTGCTTCGGCGAAATCGGCAGCAAACTCAGCGACCTGATTCTGGGCTTCACCCAGATCGGCTGGTACGCCTGGGGCACCGCCACCGCTGCGGTGGTGCTGGGCAAGTACTTCGCACTGGAACAAGGCACGGTGCTGGGGTTGATGGTGCTGTTCGGCCTGATGTTTTGCGCCACGGCGTATGTTGGTTATCGCGGGCTGGAAATCCTCTCCTATATCGCGGTGCCGGCCATGGCCCTGCTGCTGTTGCTGTCGATGTGGGTCGCCACGGTGAAAGTCGGCGGGCTGGAGGGGTTGCTCGCCGTAGTCCCGACAGGAACCCTGGACGGGTCGACCGCCATTACGTTGGTGTTCGGCACCTTTGTCAGCGGTGCGACCCAGGCGACTAACTGGACGCGCTTTTCCCGCTCGGCGCGGGTCGCGGTACTGGCGAGCCTGATCGGTTTTTTCATCGGCAATGGCCTGATGGTGTTGATCGGTGCTTACGGGGCCATCGTCTATCAGCAGCCGGACGTGGTCGAGGTGCTGCTCTTGCAAGGCTTTGCCATGGCCGCGATGGCGATGCTGTTGCTGAACATCTGGAGCACCCAGGACAACACCATCTACAACTTTGCCGTCGCCGGTTGCAACCTGCTGCGCACCCGTCGGCGCAAAACCGTGACCCTGGCCGGTGCCGTCATCGGTACGTTGCTCGCGCTGCTGGGCATGTATGACCTACTGGTGCCGTACCTGATTCTGCTGGGCACGGTGATCCCGCCAATGGGCGGTGTGATCATGGCGGATTTCTTCTTCCGTTATCGTGGCCACTATCCGCGCCTGGCCGAGGCGCAACTGCCGGCATTCAACTGGCCAGGGCTGAGCGCCTATGGCGTCGGTACCGTGGCGGCATTTCATTCGCCGTGGGTCGCGCCGCTGGTCGGCATTGGCGCCGCCGCGTTAACGTACATCGTATTGACCGGCCTGCTCGGCACCCGCACACCGGCGCCCGCCGACGCCCCCCTACAAGACCTGTAAAAGGATTTGCCTGATGCACATCATCAACGCCCGCCTGCGCAATCACGAAGGCCTGCATGCACTGCACCTGGAAAACGGCCTGATCGCCAGCATCGCCCGCCAGACCGAAGCGCCCACCCTGGGCCCGGAAGACCTGGACGCTGGCGGCAACCTGGTGGTGCCGCCCTTCGTCGAACCGCACATTCACCTCGACGCCACCCTGACCGCTGGCGAGCCGCGCTGGAACATGAGCGGCACACTGTTCGAGGGCATCGAGTGCTGGGGCGAACGCAAGGCAACCATCACCCAGGAAGACACCAGGACCCGCGCCAAAAAGACCATTGCCACCCTCGCCGCCCACGGCATCCAGCATGTGCGCACCCACGTCGACGTCACCGACCCCGAGCTGACCGCGCTCAAGGCCATGCTTGAGGTGCGCGAGGAAAGCCGTCACCTGATCGACCTGCAAATCGTCGCGTTCCCCCAGGAAGGCATCGAGTCCTTTCACAACGGCCGCGAACTGATGACCGAGGCCATTGCCCTGGGCGCCGATGTGGTCGGCGGCATTCCGCATTTCGAGTACACCCGGGACCAAGGGGTCAGCTCGGTGAAGTTCCTCATGGACCTGGCCGAACGCACCGGCTGCCTGGTGGACGTGCACTGCGACGAAACCGATGACCCGCACTCGCGCTTTCTCGAAGTGTTGGCCGAAGAAGCCCGCAGCCGGGACATGGGCGCACGGGTGACCGCCAGCCACACCACGGCGATGGGCTCTTACGACAACGCTTACTGCGCCAAACTGTTCCGGTTGCTCGGGCACTCGGGGATCAGTTTTGTCTCGTGCCCCACCGAAAGCATCCACTTGCAGGGGCGCTTCGACACCTTCCCGAAACGCCGGGGCGTGACGCGGGTCAATGAGCTGCTCGAAGCCGGGATGAACGTGTGTTTCGGTCAGGACTCAATCGTCGACCCCTGGTATCCGCTGGGCAACGGCAACATCCTGCGGGTACTCGAAGCCGGGCTGCACATCTGTCACATGCTCGGTTATCGCAACCTGCAAAGCGCCCTCGACCTGGTGACCGACAACAGCGCCAAGGCCATGGCCCTGGGTGATCGTTATGGACTGGAGCCGGGGCGCCCGGCCAACCTGCTGATTCTTTCGGCGGACAGCGATTACGAAGTCATTCGCAGCCAGGGCTTGCCGTTGTACTCGGTTCGCGCTGGCAAGGTGTTGATGCAACGCCAGATGCCGCAGGTGCAATGGGCCAGTGACGTACATTTCGACTGACGGACCCACAACAGAAACATCTTGTCGCAATTCCACACAACCCAACGCCACCGGGCGCCTGACACCCGGTGCGCAACTTCTTGCGCACCTGTGAGGCGTTACCCTCCCCGACACCCTGACCATGCGAGAGAACAATGACCCACCCGCCCACGCAAAACGCTCCCCAGCCTGTTCCGAGTTCTGCCGGCTGGTGGTGGGCCACAGGTCTGCTCTCAGGGTCGTGGCTGGTTGCCATGCTGATCGTCATTGCCACAGAGGACGTCATCTCATTGATCTGGATGGCGCTAACCCCTTGGGTCATCCTGACGACGGCGATTATCGCCGTGTCGAAAATGACCGCGGCCAGAGCCATCCGAAAGCGGCATGACCAAGCCGCCTCGGAACAACAGGGGCGAGCGTCTTAAGCCCGACCCCTGTTGCTGATTTCAGCCTGCGACGGCTGCAACAGCGTCAATCTCGAACAACATGCCGTCCAGCGCCAACCGCGGTACCGGGATCAGTGTGCACGCCGGTTTGGGCGCAGCACCCCAGACCTGATGCAGCGCCTCGCCAAGGATCTCCAGACGCTCATGACTGTGGTCGACGATCAGCACCGTCAGCTTGGCCACATCGGACACCTCGGCCCCGGCCGCCGCCAACGCACACTGCAGATTGCTCAGCGCCTGGCGAACCTGTTCGGCGAAATCGCTGGATAACTGACTCTGGGCGTTCTCGCCGCCCTGGCCGGCGACGAACACCAACCGTGCGCCCGCCGCCACTTGAGCCACATGGGAGTATCCGTTGGGTGCGGGGTCGTAGAGGCCCGGCGGGTTCGACAGGTGTAACGTAGCGCGGTGCGGTTTATCTGTTGGCATAGCGGTTCTCCGGGGGTTAGCAATGATCGAGGCGCGATTGCCTGATGCCAGTCAGTTAAGGCACGTAACCTGTGGGAGCGGGCTTGCTCGCGAAGAGGGCATTGCATTCAACATCAATGTTGACTGTGACGCCGCTTTCGCGAGCAAGCCCGCTCCCACAAGGATTGCAGTGCTCAAACTCTTAACTGACAAGCATTAGGGGTATTGCCCGCTTACTTGATGGGCAGCGCCATCGGGCGGATAGGCGCGGCGTCGGCCCCTCGGAGCTTGAGGGAAGCACCGATAAAAGCGAACTGATAAATCCGGTCGCGGGCCAAGCCTTCAAGGTTGACCAGTTCCAGAATCGGCGCGCCCTTCATCGCCAGCAGGTAGGTGTGCAACGGCAGGTAATTACCCTCCACTTCCGAGGGGAAGGTCTCGAAACTCAGGTTATCGGCCCCCACCACCATGGCTTCGCCGTCCTCGATCAGGAACTTCGCCGCATCCAGGCTCAAGCCCGGCGGGTTGGTCATGTATTTTTGCGCCTGTTCATAGTCGCGCATGCGTCCGGTACGGATCAGCACCACGTCGCCCTTTTCCAGGGACACCTTTTGCAGCTTCAATGCTTCGCGCAGGTCGTCGCGGGTCACCCGATAACTGTCCGGCAGCATCTCCAGGCCTTTGGCCGCCGCGACGTCGATCAGCACGCCACGGGCAATGATCGGCGGCAGTTTCTCCGCCCCGGTCACGTTCCAGCCACGGTCGCCCAAGTGCTCATCGGCGCGGAACCCGTTCCAGATTTTGCCGTTCAGGCCAAAGTGGTTCAGTGCATCGATGTGCGTGCCCATGTGGGCATACATCGACACCGCCGAGCCGCTGTAACTGACGTGCTGGTTCATCGGCTCACCGACCTGCATCGGGTCGGCGATCACGTTGCCGTGCGGGGTGTGAGTCATCCACATCTGGTATGGCGGGTCACCCGCCGCCTGCCAGCTCGGCATGCCGATAAAGTAGTCGACCGCCAGGTCATAGGCCTGGGCCCCCGTCACCCGGGCCATGATCGCGGCGCGCGACTGCGGGGTGATCAGGTTCAGGCGGCCGATTTCATCGGTCGGCCCCCACGGGCTGATGCCGACTTCAGGCGCTGCGTGTGCAGCGCTCGCGAACACTGACAGCAGCGCCGGCAATGCGGCGTGTCGGGAGATTCGTTTGAACGCGGTGAAAACAGTCATGAGCAGTTCCTTGCCAAGTGAAGGTGCCATGGTATTAAGTTGCGTCTTATAGATAATCAGCGTTCTGGTTAATACATTTTCAACCTGGAAGAAACTATATGGATGTACTGATGGCCATGCGCACCTTTCGCCGGGTGGTCGAACGCGCCAGTTTCAGCCAGGCCGCCCTGGACCTGCGCCAGTCCACAGCGGCGGTCAGCAAGCAGGTACGGCAATTGGAGGAGCGCCTGGGCAGCCTGCTGATTTTGCGCACCACGCGCCGCATGAGCCTGTCGGAGGCCGGTCAGGCTTACTTCAACGAGTGCTGCCACTTGCTCGACGAGTTCGATGCGCTGGAGCGCGCCACCCTGGCCGGCGCGAGCGAACCCAGCGGCAGCCTGCGGGTCAACGCGCCGCTGTCGTTCGGGCTCAAAGTACTGTCGCCGGTGCTGGTGAACTTCATGCAGCGCTACCCGCAACTGAAGGTTGAACTGACCCTGGATGACCGGGTGCTGGATGTGGTCAGCGAAGGGTTCGATGTGTCACTGCGCATTCGCACCAGCCTGGCCGACTCGTCCTTGATTGCCCGACGCCTGGGCGACATCGAACAAATCATCTGCGCAGCCCCGGCCTACCTCGACAGCCACGGCACGCCAAACTGCGCCGAAGACCTCTACCGGCACGAATGCCTGACTTATCGGCTGACCGACCATCCCTGCGCCTGGCAGCTTGAGGGCCCGCACGGCCAGACGCGACTGCAAGTGCCGGTGCGCTTCAGTGTCGACAACAGCCTGATGCTCAGCGACATGCTGCTGGCCGGCCTGGGCATCGGTGCCCTGCCCTCGTTCATCGCCCGGCCGCTGCTGGACAGCGGCCAGTTGGTGCGGGTGTTGCCCGAGCATTCGATGTCCCGCCGGGGGATTTATGCCGTGTACGCGAGTAACCGTCATCTCTCGCAAAAGGTCCGGGTGTTTGTCGACTTCCTGGCCGAAGCCTTGGGGGATGAATGAGGCCAGGGGCCGAACCTTGCGGTCGCCGGACGGTCCCTGATGTGCAAGGATGTTGCCCCGCTCGCAGCTCCCCCCGAAAGACCAAGGATTGTTCATGACCGCCATCACCCCTCCAGTGCCCGTCATCCCGGGTCGCCTGGAACAAATGTCGACCCGTATCGCCTTCTTCATCGCCGGTTTCGGCATCGCCGCCTGGGCCCCTCTCGTACCCTACGCCAAGGCCAGGGCCGGGCTCGATGAAGGCACCCTCGGTTTACTGTTGTTGTGCCTGGGGGTCGGCTCGATTCTGGCCATGCCCATGGCCGGCGTCCTCGCGTCGCGGTTTGGCTGCCGACGGGTGCTGAGTGGCGGGACGATCCTGATCTGCCTGGCGCTGCCGTTGCTGGCCACGGTGTCGTCGGTTCCGCTGCTGATTGCGGCATTGTTCCTGTTCGGTGCCGGGCTGGGCACGGTGGATTCGACCGTGAACCTGCAAGCGGTGATCGTCGAACGGGCCAGCGGTAAAAACATGATGTCGGGCTTTCACGGGTTGTTCAGCCTGGGCGGGATTGTCGGCGCGGCGGGTGTCAGCGCATTGCTGGGCCTGGGCGTATCGCCGCTGGGCGCGATGCTGGTGGTGATCGTGTTTCTGCTGGTGTCGTTGTTCAAGGCCGCCCCGCACCTGTTGCCGTACGGCAGTGAAAGCACCGGCCCGGCGTTCGCCATCCCTCATGGCGTGGTATTGCTGATTGGTAGCCTGTGTTTTGTAGTGTTCCTCGCCGAAGGCGCAGTGCTCGACTGGAGCGCAGTGTTCCTGGCCTCCGAACGCAACCTCGACACCGCGTACGCAGGCCTCGGTTATGCGGCGTTCGCGCTGACCATGACCGCCGGGCGCCTGACCGGCGATGCCATCGTCCGCCGCCTGGGCGCCACGCGGGTGATTGTGCTGGGCGGGCTGACCGCTGCGGCCGGCCTCATGCTGGCCACCCTCGCACCGGCCTGGGAAATGGCATTGGTCGGTTATGCGCTGGTGGGCGCTGGTTGTTCGAACATCGTGCCGGTGCTGTACACCGCCGTTGGCAAGCAGACGGTCATGCCCGAAAACATTGCCGTACCGGCCATCACCACCCTGGGTTACGCGGGCATTCTGGCAGGGCCCGCGGTGATCGGGTTTATCGCCCATGGCAGCAGTTTGAGTTTTGCCTTTGGCTTGATCGCCGTGTTGCTGCTGGCCGTTGCAGCCAGTGGCAAGGTGTTGAAGGTTTGAAAGCACGTCGGACCGCCGCCCAAACCAAGCCTCGCGCCTACAGATTCTGCATAACCCTGTAGATACTCTGTTCACGGTCAAGCTAATGCTCGATAAATACCGTGGAGCGTGGCGACAGCCGCGACGTCGGCCTCAAAGGCCGACGCTCAAGGCCGACGTTCAAGGAAAAGTCACTGCCACCGATGCCGTTGGGCGCCTGGAGCTGCCGCCCCGGCACAAGGCAATATTCCTTGCAGGCTCACTGTCAGGTGGTGCGAACGCCGACCACTCGAAACCCCGTGAGAGAAATCGTTATCTGGACAACCAGGACCAGACACAGCAATACCGCTGCCATTGCCCAGTCACCGCTGTCGGCGATAAACCCCAACGCCGCGATCATGATCGTGGCGCCAATGTTGCCGACTAACCAGAAAATCGAGGTCGCCGTCCCTGACCTGGAAAGACCAGCAGTGTCAGATATCAGTTGCAACAAAAGAGGCAGCGGCGATAGCAGCGCTGCGCCAATCACGCCCCCCGCCAGACCCAATACCCAAGGGGAGCCAGACGTAAAGAGCAGTACCGTACCGACCCCTGCCAACAATGAAACCCCGGACAGGATGACCCCCACGGTTGCCCCGCTGCGAACCAGAAAGGGCATGAACGTCATGCCTGCGATACCGCCGACCAACATCAGAATGACGATAAACCCTGAAACCTGTGTATCGACCCCCTGACGTAACAGGATCGGCTCCAGCCATGTCGTAATGGCGGAGAAATACCCGTTGGTTAGAAAGATCATCAGCAAAACGGCAGTGAACGGCGCCGTGCGCAATAAATCGATACCTTCCACAAGTAGACGGCCAGTGTTTTTTACAGGAGCGCACGTTGTTTGCCCGACAGGGCCATCTCGCGGGACATAAATGAAGGTCATTAGCGCAATCAGTCCCAGGATCGCGACGTCAATTAACAACGAACTGCTGATGTTCCCCTCCCCCGTCAACGGGACAATCATGAACGCGGAGCCTATGCCAAGGAAAATCACCATACTGAACAGCGTCGTGACCCGCGCATGCTCATCTTCAGCGAACCAGGTGATCATCAACTTGACGAGCAGCGACATGGTCAATGGTTGAACAAAACCGAACAACAGTTGACCGGCCAGCAGGTATTCATAATGGGGTTGTAACACCCGAATCAATGCCGCCAGCAACATGGCAACGGCTGTAATACGCAAAGATGTTTGCACCGATATCCGGTCAATCAGGCCGCCGCTGGGAAGCGCCAGCGGTAATGCAAGCGCCGTCACGGCCAAAGACAATGAACCGACTTGCCCATAAGTAATACCGTAATGGGTGGACACCTGGTCCGTGATGGGCGCGAAGCGCATCCACTCATACTGGGTCAACGCAAGCATGCCGGAGTAAATACAAAGAATACGGTAGCGTACTGGGATCACGTTAATCTCCCGCGAGAAGACACGAGTCAAGTCCGGGGTAAATACCCCCGGGCCTTGAACTCACACTGTGCGATAACAACACCCTGGCAGGGCTTTGTTTGTCAGCAACGTTAATGCTTGATTCCGGTCGCCAGACTCCAGTCACCGTATTGCGTGCGGGAAACGGTGATATCGCAAAAGCCGGCCATCGTCAGCAGTTCCCTTATCTCGGTCTCTGACAATTGCTGACCCTGGGTCCAAAGCAACATATTCGCGTTGTAGGCCGCGACATTTTGTGGACCGGTCTTGTCTTTATTAAAAAACATTTCATGAAGGATGATGCGGCCACCGCTTGGCAGTGCGTCAAAACTCTTTTTGGCCAGGAACAGGCACTTGTCCAGCGGCCAATCATGAAAAATATCACTGTAAAGATGCACGTCGGCGGCTGGATATTCAGACGCCCAGATGTCTCCCTTATGGGTTTTGATACGCCCCGACATCTGATATTGCTCGATGTAGGTTTCGGCAATATCACACACATAGGGAAGATCAAAGATCACGGCACTCAGCTCAGGCCATTTCTCCAACGCGCAAATAGAGTGAACCCCCGAACCACCACCTACATCCAGAAGACAGGTGTACCCGGACAGATCAATCCTTCCCGACCAGGCCCGAGCCGGACCTTTGCTTTTACTGTGCATCGCCTTGGTGAAAATTTCGCTGTGTAACTGGTCCTGCGCATTGTTCTCAAACAGGTCCGTCTCACCGAACAACCCGGACTCGCCACTGAGCATCGACTCTTTGAAGAAGGCATAAGAGAACGCATCTTCTTTATGGCGTGCAGATTGCAGAACCCCGCTGAACGAGGTCTCCGACTTTCGGGTCAGAAACTCTTGCGCCAACGACGTCAGGCCATAGCAACGCCCACTCTTCTCAAGCAGCCCCTGGCTGGTGCACATGGCAACAAGCGCCTGCACGGCCCGAGGCGCCAGTTCCAATGCCGAGCCGATTTCCCCCAGCCTCAGCGCTTTGGCTTCAAGCAGATCAAACAGTTTTACTTCATCCGCAAAAAACAATGCGTAGGTATTGATAAACCCAAAGTAGATATCAAAGATCTGCTTATCACTGTGGCGTTCTTTGTGCACTGTACTGTCCATGTAAATGCCTATCCCGTTTCAAAAGTGCCGTTGAAGACCATCAACAATGCCATGACAATAGAAACCCTGAACGACACGATCAAACGCTTGCCTGGCCTCCTGCGAAGCGTTGCCCACCAGGTAACCGTGTGAACAGGCCTTCAACATCTCGATGTCATTACAACTGTCCCCGAAAGAAATCACCCTGGTGGGGGAAATGCCATGTTTCCTGACGATGAAGTCGACCCCCTGCTTCTTTCCGCAGCCCGGGTGCATGATTGCAACATCGTAGACATTCTCAGGGTCGCCAGCGGCGGCACTGGCATAGGTAATTGAGGCCTCAAGGCCAACCTGCAAACAGAGTTTATGAATGTGCTCGATGGCTATTGCTTCATTGCCATCGGCCTTCAAGTAATACCCCCTGATGCGTTTCTGCTGGAAGGCCTCCGATTGCAGCGTCAACTCAATACCCTCTCTCTCGAACAGGGCGTTCAGCCTTATGACCCTCTCAGGAAATGCACCCGCACCTTGCAACGGCCATCCCTCATCCTCCAGCACACTGTCCGGGTGATTCCAGTACAACTCGGTTCCCAGACTGGTCAGTGCAAAGTCCCAGGGAAATCCGGGGTATCTCGTCATCTTGTCCAGGACCACCGCTTGACTGTTTCCCGTGGCCCAGCCAAACAACAGGTGGTGGTTGCGTTTGAGTTGATTCAAACAGCTTTCCAGTTTTTCTATCCCGGCATCTGCCTCTCGAGACGACAAGACCGGCATAAACGTCTCGTCAAAATCAGAAACTATCAACCATGTGTCTTTGCTCGCCATACCTGTTCACTCTCTGATGAGTCCCATGGACTGTGAGGATATTTCAATCCGGGAAAACTCCCCGACCGCCCCCTCGGAAAAGGGCGACTGCACGCTGAACCCGACACGAACTTCATCTGGGCAGTTGCTCACATAGAACGCCCGATGAAAAACCACGACACCCTCAGCGCCACTCAGATAACACGAGAACACATCCCCACTTCGCGAAACGAAGAGCCGCACGGGCTCGTCGTTGACCTCAATGCCATTGACTTCATCGCTATAGGGTGATGAGTGCACCGACACGATTTTTTTACTGCGTCCGTACTCCTCGACACCAAACTTCAGCTTATGCAGCCCGACTTCAATGAAGAGCCCAGCGGCGTCAAACTTGGCCAGGCTGAACAACTTAATGTCAGCCCCAAGGGCAAACTCTCCCGCCACGGACGTGAGTAAGGTGCCCAGGCTATCCACCGTATGCAGCCCTGGAATGTTGAATGAATCGCTACGGGGTTCGCTCTGCATTTTCAGAACCGGCTCCACGTAACGGATCTGCGCGCAATGCTCGGCACCGAACACCCGGTCACTGATTCTCAGTACGGAGTCCGGGCTTTCCTGCAAAAGATGCGCGCTGCTGATGGTGTCATCCATACAGGTTCATTCCGCCATCGACCGACAGGGATTGGGCTGTGATGTCCTCGTTCTCGAGTATCGCCAGACAGAACCGGGCAATGTTCTCTGCGGTTTGCGTACGGCCCAACGGGATCAGACCTTCCATGCGAGCCCACAAGTCATCCAGCGATTCGTCAGGCTCGATGAGGCGGTTCTCCAGGTACTTCCACATGTTGGTTTTTACAATGCCGGGGCAAACGCAGTTGACCCGAATATTGTGAGTGGCCAACTCCAGCGCCAAGGCGCCAGAAAAACCCTGCAACCCTGCTTTCGCGGCGCAGTAGGACGATATTCCAGGAAACGCGACTTTTGCGGCAATGGAACTGATGTTCAGGATCGCGCCGCCCTTGCCTCCCTGGATCAACGCACGGGCCGCTTCACGCGACGTCAGGTAAGGCGCTGTCAGGTTGGTTTGCACGATGGCGTCAAACTCGCTCAGCGATGATTCAACCGTGTTGATCAGATGGCTGCTGCCAATGGCGTTGACCAGGCCGTAAAAGTGTTCCGACTCATGGACAACGCCACCGACGGCCTCTATGACCTGGGCTTCAGACGTTGCGTCGACCGCTATGGCCTTGACCGACAGCCCCTGCTCCACAAGATCCGCCGCCAACTGACGAGCCGCCTGATAACCACTGACATCCTGAGTTTGATAGTGGTTAATTGCATTGGGTGTCCGGTCAGTATCAAAGATGTAGACATGCACATGTTCTTTGGCCAGTACTTCAACAATCGCGGCGCCGATACCTCTGGCACCACCCACTACGATCATTGTTTTGCCGGACAATTTGCCTTGCGCTCTATTTCCCTGCGTCATAAACCACTACTCCTGGACCCATAGAAAGCCTGCCGAACCCTGTACAGGGCTCAGAAAACCAATAAATAGTTGAGACTGCGTTTAAACGTGTGAAGTCTGATTAACCAATGCACACGGCGGGTCAGCCAACAATGCGCCAAGTTTGCGAGGTGCGACGTCGGTCTGGAAAGTCTCGAGGGTCGGCCATTCATAGGCATCACTGAAGACTTTACGCACTCGAACCAGCAAACTGGACTCAATGTATTCAGCCAGGTTAAAGCGGCCGCCGTTATGCTCTACGACAATAATCTCGTCACAGTTACTCAGCATCTCTTTAACCCGCTCAAGATCCGGCCGAACGGACAGGAACCGGATATGCGTGCATCTTTTCGACGTTGCTACCTGAAAGGCTTCATACGCCATCGACTCTGATGACACTATCAATGAACCTGCGGCAAACTCAGGCTGAAAGATATAAATATCTTCAGACAGTTTCCGGTACTTCTCCCTCAGGGCAAACACTCTCTCCATGGACTGGTCATACATTAAATACAAGCCGTTGCCGCCCTGCGCTTTCTGCCGATTGATACACGCCAACAGGTCGAGAGGATCTGTAAGTTCGTACACGGTCTCCTCCGTCAGCAAACTGAATACGGTTGAGACATACGTGGCGCCGCCCCACACACCATTTTTCCGAGCGGCAATGACGTGCAAGTTACGACAGGCAATCAACGCCGAGTGCAGTACATCAATCGCATTGAGGTAGTACTTGTCATCGGTCAGGACAAACTTCAGTTCGTCATCCGGGCAGCCCATCGCGGCGGTCAGCAACGCAGACTCGGCCAGGCCGGTGTTGCAATAACCGGGTAATGACTTCAGGCCAAACCGGGCGGCCAGGTCCGCGGTGAAGACATGAACCGGTGCCCCCGACCGGACTTCTTCGATGATCTCGGCCGTCCGGCTGCAACTGGAGGCTTTCCTGAGATCAGGCTTTTGTTGATCGTCCGTTGATGTCATCAAACTCAAATGGCTGGCACGCTTGAAGGAGTGAACGCCTTTTTCGGTATGACAGATGATCGCGGTCGAGCGATGCGCCTTCTCTGCCTGGCGAATACACTCACTGATCGCCTGGGTGTCGTGTCCATCCACTTCACAAACATCAGAAAAGTAGGCGGACAAATACTCCGGTCTCAACCTCCCGGGGAGCGGGTCGATACCTCTGCCATTGTTGTCCACTATCAACGTCAGGTTGTTGACTTCCAGCTCTCCAACCAGGCGTATTGCCTCGAAAGACACCCCTTCGTTCAACTCACCGTCACCCGCCACACAGATGACGCGTGCGTCTGGATTGGCATTCGCCCGACCCAATGCAATGCCAACGCCCTCACCCAGGCTATGCCGCATGCTATAGGCAAAACCGTAGTGTTTATTGACAACAGCCGGCACCTTGTCGTGAACCGCGGCCAGAAAGGCCAAAGGCATACCGTTGAGCACATGACGACACGCATAAAACAACGGCGCAATATGCCCCCTGCCAATCACCAGGTTTTGATTGGCCACACCGGCCTTATTACAGTGTTCCAATGCAAACAATGCTTCAGCAATATTCAGCGACGACAGGCAAGAGGCCAGGGTTCCGTAACCGGCAATTTCATGAATCCGCTCCAGGCACATGCTTACGTCTGAATAGAAGGGCGTAAATTGCCTGGCGATGGCTACCGCCAGTTCATTGATCGTCTGGCACGTCGATGACGACGCAACACCGACTTCAACTTCCTCACAGGCACGCACATACTCATCCGCCGTCAAGTACGCCTTGCGCTTATGCACACATTGACGAATGCCATACAAGGGCTCTAACAGGCTGGCAACTGGCTCGAGGTCATAACTGATTAATTGAGTCATTTAACACCTCGAACACGTCACTTAGGGTTGCTTCCGACATGATGTAGGCAGGCGCAAGGCAAGCCCAATCTTCCTCACCCCGAATAATCAACTTCCTTTCAAAGCACCGTTGCCCCAACGTCTTGCCTGCCTGTTCCCCAAGGCTTGAGTCCAGGGTTATGCCGATCAGTAAACCGTGGGATTCAATTCGGGCGATACGCTCGTTCCTGGCGATTTCCTCACACAATGCCTGGGTCTTTGTGATGAGCTTTTGCACCTGCCCTGCGGCCTCTATCTGCTCCAGCACGCGCATCGATGCATTGATTGCCGCAATCGAAACCGGGTTACTTGCATAGGTATGCGAGTATGAAAACGGGATCCAGGGTTCTGGCTTGTCAAACACCGAGGCAATCTTATGGGAGGTCACCATGGCGGATGCCGGGTAATAACCACCGCTGATGCCTTTACCGAGCGCGACGATATCGGCCGAAACCCCAAACTGATGGGTATTCAGGAACTCTCCGGTGCGAGAAGCACCCGTGACGATTTCATCGGTAATCATCACGATATCGTAACGGTCGCACAGCTCACGAATACCGACCAGGTACTCGCGGGGCGTTTGCCGCATGCCTTTCAAATGGTTGACGGGTTCGAAAATAATGCAAGCAATCTGCTCCGCACCATAGTGAAGAATAATGTTCTCCACATCCGACACGCTGTGCATTTCCAGTACCTGACCTTCGTGAACAACAGGGAATGGCGGGTTGATACGAATGGTGTCGTAACCGCTGCACCGCAGATCCTTGAAATCGTTCCTGCCGGTAATACTGTGAGCCCCCAGGGTCGCGCCGTGATAGGAGTGCTTGCGGCAGATCACTTTCTTCTTGGATGTATTGCCTTTGCGCTGGTGATACTCCAGGGCCATGGCAATTGACGACTCGATGGCTTCCGAGCCGCTATTGACATACAGCAAGCCCCCGTCTTCCATCTTGGCGCGCTTGAGCAACAGCTCTGACGTTTCAAACAGTTCCGACGAATAGAAATGGTCCTTGGGGTGGAAGGGCAAATCTATCAACGTCTTGGAAATATGCTGTTTGATGGGGTCGCACGAGTACCCGAACGGTACGTTGAACATGCCCGAAATCGCATCCGTGTAGACACCCCCCTCTGCATGAACACTGACATCTTTGACAGAGCCGACAATTTGATCTTTCACGCGTGACTGATAGAGAAACATGCCTTTTAGCCTTCTATTAATTAGATCGGATAAACCTGAGCGACGGCGCCCAGCACTTTACTGTGTGGCGGCACCGACTTTGCGACGACAGCCCCCGCACCGATGATTGACCCCTTACCCACCGTGACGCCCGGCAAGATTGTTGCGCCGCCACCAATCCAGACATCATCTTCAATAACCACAGGTGCGCCCGACTCAATGTAACGACGCCGTTGCTCAAGGTCCTTGGCATGGTTAGAGGTATAAATGCCGACATGAGGCCCGATAAAAACACGGTTCCCGATGTTTATTTCAAACGCATCCAGGAACACCCCATTGGCATTGATGAAAACACCTTCGCCAATGTTTATGTTCGAGCCAAACTCACAAAAGAAACTGCCCCACTGCTCAAACCCCTCCCCCACTGACCCGAACAGGCGCTTATAAAGCGGCTCCCGGTTATCAGGGCTACTGCTGATGGAGGAACACAAGGCACGCGCTATACGTCTGCGGGCAACCAAAGCAGGTTCTGCCGCATTGAATGTCATGAACTCACGCATACGCCACCCTATACACACCGGTGTTATAGAGCGCACTCACACCGTGCTGTTCAGCAGCGCAACGCGGGCAGACGAGACGGTCATTACAACTTCCACGCCGGCCACTACTTTCAGTCGTTAACACCCGCACTTTCCCCGCAGCCTGATTTCTTTCAGCCATGGCCATCCCCATCCACTATTTAATTTTTAAATCAACTTCAATACGCACTCACTACTTGAGCCAGCAAAAATCTAGTCGAGTCTTTAAAAAACACAAACAACACAGATGACCGTTCGTCGGATTCGATAAACCGTCAACATACAACACCAACAACCACCAAAAAACAGCGGATCAGATACATTAATTAGAGATCAGGCGACCTGCTTTTTACGGACAGCAACATCCCAACCACTATGTACAACATAGTTAAAACACGCACTTAACAAGCACTGTCTACACCACGTACAAAATACAACTACCAAATCTAGTAGTTGCAAAATCCACGGCACAACCAAGAAGGGATTAACGCAGGCGCAATAGTAACTAATCATTACTTGCCACGAACAACTCGCCACCAACACACTTAAACTTCAACCCAGACACGCCCGATATTAAATGACAGAATCTTTACAGTTTTTATTCTTCAAATGCCCTGACCTGTAAACTCTCGCCATCCAGTCCGGGAATCTCTGGTGACGAAGCGACGCGAAATCGCCGAGGCATCCCGGGACAGGCGTGCTGAACGCACCCCATCACCCACATTGACGCCATCATGACCATGGAAAAACTGGAACACGATTACCCGGGCGATGCCGAGTGGCTGTCGCTGGTCGCACTGTATGAGCAGGACTATCTAGACGAACACGCGAGAGCATTGGCCAGGTTGCTGGGCAATCACCTGGACATGGCCGTGATCATTTATGGAAAACGCGGGCGGGAGGAAGGGCTGTGGTGGATCGAGCAGTCGGTGCCGGCCCTGAATGATTTAAGGCCTGTTGACTGTCTGGTGAAGCCGCATCTGATCAGGCGGCTGAGAAGTGCGCTGATGCGCATGCCCTGAGGTTGACCCTCAGGTAGCGGAAACTCGCCGAGCGGCGAGTTTCCGTACAGACCCTAGTTCGACTTCTCGTCAATCCCCGCCTGCAAGACCTGGGTGTCGTAGTGACCACCCACGCTCAGCGGGCCAAGGTTGAACTTGCGGTCCTTGGCCGTGGCGGCGTCCGGCGTTTTGGTCAGCCCGTCCTTGGCGCCGGTCACCAGGTTGACCGGTGATTTCGACAGGTGCAGGCCGACGTCGGCGCGGTAATCGCTGCCGCTCAGGGCGGTGCTGTTGACGTTGGAGCCGCCGAGTTCGACCGAACCCTCACTGGAACCGATCCGTGCGCCGGTCAGTTGCGTCCAGCCGCTCACTTGAAGGTTCACGCCTTGGCTGGCACTGATGCCGGAGGCCTGGCCAACACTGTTCTTGCTGGTGTGGCTGACGTCCAGGTCCAGGGTCGGGGTGTACGAGGTCTCGCCGCTCTTGTCACCGAACAACGCGTTTTGCGTGGCGTCAGCGACCTTGGTGCCCACGGTTTTCTTCTCGCTGGCCGCCTCGTCCCTGGTCGAAGTCAGGCCGTCCACGCCCTTGTCGACCGCGCTTTCCAACGCGCCGCGACCTTTATCGAACGCGTCCTGGGCCTTGGCTTCGACGGTGTCCTTGAGCGGGCCGGTTTGCTTGGCCAGTTTGGCGACAGCACCGGGCTGGTTCTTTTCTGCGTTCAAGCGCAGATCAAGGCCCACTTTGACGCTGCTGTCCTTGTCGTGACGGCTCTCGACGTTCAAATCGCCACCGACCTGGCCACTGACCTGTTTGGCATCGATGCGCGCACCGGCCAGACGGGTATCTTCGGCGCTGTTCAAGACCACACCGTCCGCCTGGATGCGGCTGTTTTTCTGGGTGGTGACCTGACGATTGTCGACGTCGACCTTGGCCCGCGCATCGAAGCCATGGCCGTTCTTGGCGCTGTCTTCAGTGTTACTCGCCGACGGCGTGGAGACGCTGGCATTACCCCCGGCGCCCAACGTCAGGCCCCAGTTGTTAACGGCCTGAGTCGACTGCGCAGACTCCTGATTAATCCCGCCCTGCCGCGCGTCGAGGGTCACGTTCGAGGCGCTCAACTGAGTGCCTTGCAGGTGCAGCGCGTCGGCACCGGTTGCGCCGCTGTCGAGCTGGACCTTGCCCTGGCTGTGCACATTGCCGCCGCTCAGGTTCTGGTTGTCTTCAGCGACACGACCAATGTTGAAGTTAGCGCTCAGGCTGCCATTCTTGCCGGTGCCTTTCTCGGTGCTGCTTTGACCGCCACCGATGTTCAGACCACCGCCCAGGTTGCTGCCATTGGCCAGATGAGTGCTGGTCGATGCTTGCAGATCGAGCTTGCCGCCAGCATTCAGCGACACGTCGCCAACCTTGTTCACCACCGTGCCAATCGTGGTGCCTTGCAGCACTTGATCGCCACCGCTGCTGAGCTGGATCGGACCCGCGCCCTGAATACCCGCCACGCGGGCCTGGGTGTCCTGAGTCTGGTTGGCCTTGTGGTCAAGCTGGAAACCCGCGCCCAGGTTGACGTTGGTGCCGCTGGTGCCGGGGTTGGTGCCGACGGTCAGCGAAGCATTGCCGCCCAGGCTGGATTGGCTACTGCCCTGACGGTTGTTGGCTTGATTGAGCGCCAGATCACCACCGGTCTTGACCGACACGCCGCCCTGGCCACCGTTGAACTGGCTGCCTTCGAACTGGCCATCGCCGCGCAGATTGATGTTCACACCCTGGCTGGCGACATAGTTGCCGACCACCGCTTTGCTGCTCGATTCGCTGGCCTTGCTGCTGCCACCTGCCCCGCTGCCGCGCACGTTCACGTCTTCACCCGTGGTGGTGTAGACCCGCACGCCGACCTTGGCGTTTGCCGCCTGCTCCGAACTGTTGTGGGTGTCGGCGGCGGCCGTGGCAACCTGGCTGCCCGCCTTGATGTTCAACCCGCCATCGGTTGCACGGTATTGCGTGCCCTGGTCCTGCAACTGCCCGGCGACCTGCACGTCGACCTGGCCACCGTTGAACTGGCTGACCACTGCGTTGCTGTTCTGCTCACTGCGGCCCTTGCTTTGGTGCCCGACTTCGACGTCGATACCGACGTTGGCCTGCTCAAGGTTATCCAGCAGCCCTGGCTGTTGAACCTTGCCCTGCGCCGCGCCTTCGATGGCTTTGGCGACCGGACGGGCAAGGCCTTTGTACTCGACGTTGGCGCCGACATCGACCGACCAGATGCTGTCCTTGTGGGACGTGCTGTCGGTGTTGTTCGCCGCCAGGTTGTCGACCTGCCCCGCCGTAACGTGCAAACCGGAACCGGCGTTGACCTGCGAGCCCTGAGTGGTCAGCGTGCCTTTGCCGGCGTTGATCGTCAGTGCGCCGCTGCTGTCCACACCCGTGGTGCGGGCGGTGGTTTTGCTGCTGCTGTCCTGGCTGCCGGTGTGGGTGAATTCCACGCCGCTGCCGGCACGATCAAGCCCACCGGTGAGGTAGAAACCGCCGCCATTGCTGGTGGTGTCCTTGGTGCCCGACTGGCTGTCCTGTTCGGCTAACAGCGCAACGTTCTGCCCGCTCAGGCTAGCATCGCCGGCCGTGGCGCTGACCTTGGCGCCTTTGACGGTCAGATCGCCGCCGGCCGCCAGTGCCACGTTGGCACCACTCAGGCTTGAGCCCTGCTGACGGGTTTCCTGCGTGGTGGCGTTTTCCTGCTTGCCTTCATAGTGAACACCGGCACGGTACTGGCTGGTCCCCGCCGCGGTTTCCTTGGCGTAGGCATCAAAACCACGAGTCTGGGTCGATGTGCTGTTGTCGACGGTGTTCTGCCCCGAACGGACCGAGAGGTTGCCGCCCGCATCAGCGGTGAGGTTGCCGCCCGCCGTGACTTTCGAACCCACGACGTCGATGTCCTTGGCACTCTTGAGCTGCAGGTTGCTGTCCGAACTCAACTCGCTGCTGACGGTGCTGCTGCCCTTGAGGTTCTGGCGACTTTCATCCTTGGCGATGCCAAAGAATTTGCTGTCCTTGTCATGACTGTTGGTGTGGGAGCGGTCCTGCACGCCATCGACGGTCAACGAACCTTGCTCGCTTATCACACTGGCCTCGGTGCGCCCGCGCACCTGGCTGCCACTGATGCGCACCTCGTCAGCCTTGACGATCAGCTTGCCGTCGGCGTTGACCTTGCTGCCCTGGTTGACGGTTTTGCCTTGATCGCCTTCGCCGGTCTTGCCGAAGAAGCCGCCGCCCACCAGGTCACCGGAATAACCACTGGTGGTCTTGCTTTGGGTGCGGCTGGCGCTGGTGACTTCCACCTGTTTGCCCGCGAGCTGGATGTCACCTTTGCTGGTCAGTTCCGCGCCTTGCGCCTGCAAGGTGGCCGCGCTGTTCAGGTCGAGGTTTTTCCCGGCTTTCAACTGGCTGGTAACGCTGCGCTGTTCTTCGCTGCTGTTGTCCCAATCGGCTTTCCACAAGTGCTTGCGGTGCTTGCCCTGGTCACGCTGGGTGCGGGTTTCGGTGGCCGCGCTCAGGCGCAGGTCGTCGCCGCTGTTAACGCGCAAGGTGTCACCGGCCTCGACCTTGGCGGCCTTGAGTTCGGTCTTGGCACCCGACGACAGCTCGGCATTCTGGCTGGCCACAATCTGGCTGCCGTGCTGGCGCGAGTTGCTGTCGGTCTGGGTCCGCTCGTAGGTTTCCCAGGTAATGCCGATGGTCTTGTTGTCCCAGCTCTCACGTTTTTCCTGAAGCTTGCGGCTTTCGACGCTGCTCAGGGTGAGGTTGCGGCTGGCGTCGAGTTTGACGTTGCGGCCCGAGACATCGGCTGCCGCTAGGGTCAGGTCGTTACCACTGTGCAAGCCGACATCGCCCTGGCTGCTGCGCACACCGCTGCGCACGGCGTCGAGGCTCTTGGCGACGGCTTCGCCACTGACCTGCAAGTCGCCGGCAGAACGAATCTGCACGCCATCACGGCCTTCGACCTGCACCGGCCCGACACGGACACCCGCACCTTCGGCGGTGCTGACGATGTTGATGCGACCGGCCTGCATGGCGCCAAACAGGCTGGCGTCAATGCGTTGATCGCGGGTGTTGCCGAGCACATCGACCGAGCGAACCTGGCCGGTGGCGTAGTCGACCTGGTTACGGCCGACCGTCAGGTTCAACTGATCGCTGGCGCGGATGCTGCCCTGGCTGTCGATGCGCGGCGCAATCAGGTTGATGCTGCCTTCGCGGTTTTCCAGGCCCTGGCCTTGCACCTGCAAACTGCCGTCGGCGTTGCGGGTGTTGAAGGCGTTCAGTTTGCCGTCGTTCAGCTCCGGGCGACCGACCACCAGATTGGCGTTAGGCGTGTTGATGAAGCTGCCGCCGTTCACCGAAATACCGTTGGGGTTGGCCAGCACGTAATCGGCCTGGCGACCGAAAATTTCCTGGGCACCATTGAGCGCCGAGGCATTGCGGCTGATCACCTCATTGAGGATCACGCTCGCGGCCTGACCCTGGAACTGCGGGTTGGCGGCCAGTTGCCCGGCCAGTTGCGATTGCCCGGCCTGCAAGGCGTTGTTCAACACCAGCCCCTGACGGTCAACGTTGTAGTCCAGAAACTGGTTGTGGGACAACCCGGCGCCGTTGGGCGCAACGATATTGACGATTGGCACACCGGCCTGATTCTGCAGTTGTGGCGTGCCGCCAGGGCCTGGTGCGACGGTGACGCCAGCGCCGAACGCCAGGGGTAATTGGCTGACCAGAAACAGGCTGGCGATTGCCCAACGCAGTTTGCCCCGAGGGGAAAGGTGGAACGCAAATGTGTTTCTAGGCATGAGAACCTCTCAATAATTTGACTGAATCAATCTGCGCGTTGGGTCTTGCGCCGCGGCTGTCGCGCTCAGGCTCAGCGGCTGTTTCAGGCTGTGAAAAACAGGGGGTGTTCATATCTGCAACCCCACGCGCATCAACCAGGTTTCGGGCTCATGCGCAAAACCGCTGGGCGTGTTGAGGCTACGTTGGTAATCGATGTCCACTTGCAGGCTTTTCCAGGCCAGGTTGAGCCCGGCACTGGCGCCACTCAGGCGTTGACTGCGGGCGCCGTGGTCGGCCTTGACCCAGCCATTGTCCAGGCCCAGGCGCGGGGTGACTTGCACCGGAAAACCGCTGCGCAACGGCAAACGCAAGGTGTTGCGCCAGATCGCCCCGCTCGCGCCCGAGGCGCTGTTTTCGCGGTAACCGCGCACGGCGGAATCGTCGGTGCCAAGCAGTTGTTCGATGGCGGGCAAAGGGTCGGGGCTGTACTGCACCGATAGCTGACTCTGCCATTGCCAGGCCTGTTGGCCGAACTGGCCATTGCGCCATTGGCTGAGGCCGGCGCGGTACTTGCGAAATTGCGCCTTGGGCAGGTTGTTTACCGGACGCTGGGCATCATCGTCAGCTCCCAGCCAACGCAAGCCCTGGGCGTAGTTGAAGTCCAGGTTCCACACCGCGCTGTTGAGCCAGAACAGGTTCAAGCCCGCTTCGGCCACGGTCAGGGTCGGGCTCTGAACGCCCAGGCGTGCCGTTTCCAGGTAGCTGTCGACATTCTTGTGGGCCAGTTGCAGGTTGGCGCTCAACTGGTGGCCCTGATCGCGCCACAACACGCGGTCGGCGCGCAGGTTCATCTGGTCGGTCAAACCGGTGCTGTACAGCGTGCTGCGGCTCAACTTGAACGGCGCACGGTACTCCGCATGGCTGGCAAACAGGCTGTACGTCCAGTAACCATAAGGAATGGCGTAATACACGCTGGCGTTGCGGCTGTAGCGCGGGCCTTGGTTGAGGGTGTCGCTGACGTTGAGGCTCAGCAAGTCGTTGAGTTGCAACGGGCTGTCCAGGCTGAGGCTGAAGGTGTCGCGGTCGCGCCCGGTGCTGGCGCTGCCCAGGTTGTCCAGGCCAAGGCCCAGCGTCCAGCGCGACACACCGCTGCTGCGCGAGCGCAGGATGATCTGCGAAGCACCCGGTTCGCTGCCGGGGGCGATATCGGCCGTCAGGTCCAGGGAACGCAAGCGGTTCAACTGGTCCAGGCCTTGCTCCAGGTCACGCAGGTTCAGCGGCTTGCCGAGCATGCCGGGAAACGCCCCGCCAAGGGCCACCGGCAGGCTTTGGTCGGCCAGTTCGATGGATTCGATGTAGCCTTCGTCAACCCGGATATCCAGCGACTGGTCCGCTGCGGGCGCGCGGGTCAGGTACGGCCGGCTGGCGATGTAACCGGCGTCGACGTACAGCGCGGTGATGGTCGCCAGCAATCGGTTGATCTGGCTGACGCCCATGCACGGTGCGACTTGAGGTTTGAGGTGTTCTTGCAATTCGCGGCTGTCGAGCAACGTGACGCCACCGATGCGCATGCCGCTCAGCGGCCAGCAGCGCTCATCCACGGCGTTGGCCGAAGGTTGTGTCGGGCTGATCGGAGGGGCGCCAAAACTGCCGCGCTGCAACTGCCGGCGGCGTTGCTCCAGTTGCAGTTGCAGCAGGTCTTGCTGTTGCTGCTGTTGCTGACGCAGTACTTCCTGACCGGACGCCAAAGGCTCTGCCGCCTCAAGCGAGGTAATGCTCAGGCTCAGCAGTGCAGCCAACAAGGGTGGCCAGGCGGTGAACAAGCGGCGGGAAGCAACGGAAAGCGAAAACGGCACTCAACATCCTTGCGGCAAATACAATGGCCAAATGCCACATCATCAATGAGCGTGATGATCAGACCCTTCCCATTCAATTGCAAGACCCGTCCTACCTACTATTTATTTATTAAACTCCCGTCGCGTGCGCCCTCCAGCACTTGATCCGCTGTTTAACAGTCGGTTTTGGCGCGCCACTGCGCATCGAAGCCCGAGCCCTTGGCGGCGATCAGACGCAGATCGTGGTAGCACTCCGACAACAGCACCCCTGGCACCTCAGACAGCGGTAGCACTTCACCGCCCTGGTAAAACGACAGGTCGAGCAACGCTGCCGCACGGTTGGTTTCTGGCAGGTGATTGCCAGTGAAGCGGATGTCAGCCAACAGCCCCAGGCCCGTGAAGTGTTTTTCATAGGTGAAGAACCAGCCGTCCTCTTCACTTTCGCCACGGGTGTAGCCCAGCTTCACGGCCTGACTGCGCAAGGCGAAGGTCTCGATCAAATGGCCCTGGAAATCCTCGATAGCAGTCAACCCGGCGTTGCCCTCGGGCACGGTGTAAGTGCCCTTGCCCCACTGCTGGAACAGCGGCGCGATGTCACGCACAAGCAGCTGTTGCTGCCACTCAAAAACGGTCTGCGCCGACAGTATCGAGTCATGAACCAAACGCACCCGCGCCTCGGCTGGCAACGTCAGCGAACCACCCTGGGCATCGATCAATCGCCCCTGCTCAACGGGACGGAACGTGGCGAGTACCTCGCCCTCCTCGACCTGCGCCCACACCAGTCGCTGCACCAATCGCCCCATGATCGGGTGTTGATGGAAGTACAACGACCACTCGGCAAACGTCCATCCGCGCCCGGTGCACATCGCCTCGTACAACATCTCGGTTTGCTGCAGGACCACCGTGGCGACGGCTTTGGCGGCGGCGGCAAACATCTGCTTCGACGCCTTAGCCAACTCGGCATCGTCCTCGGGGCGAGGGTCGGGTAACGCAGCGATGACATTCCCTTCAGGGTTCAACAGTTCAACCGTGAAATCGGCCAGCAACCGCGCACTGAAAGTACGCTCGCCGTAGCTGAGTTCCAGCATCCGTGCCTCGTCGAAACCGGCCGTGGGCAAGGTGCGGTCGCCCAGTTGCGCCGGCGTCCATTGCTTGCGCCGCGCCAGTGTCCGGGCGTGCACAATGGCTTCGTCCTGCAGACCCCGGGTGGGAAAACGACGGGCCGTGGCCAGCAACAATTGAATGGCTGACGGCTGTTCGCTCCAGGCCAGCATGGCGATCAGCGCCTTGCATTGCGAGGTGCGGGTACTGCAAAACGTTTTCAGATAACGCGCCACGGACGCGGCAGCGTACGGGCTCGCACACACCGCGACCACCGCCAGCAAACCTTTGCTGGCAATCGCCGTCCCTTGGGGCTGACGCAAGAACCGGGGCATAAACCGCGCCGTCAGCTCGTGCGGGGTTTTGCCCGACAACGGCGAATCGGTGTACAGCTGCGGGTAACCCTGCATGTGTTGCTGCAACCTTTGCGCCTGCGCGGCGGCCAGCTCTGTGGCCTGCTCGGCCGAGATCGGGCGCACGTCTTCCTCAAGCCAAGCGTGCAGCACACACTGACCGAACGCCTCGCGGCTGCGGGCCTCGAACATCACCCCGAAGCGGCGCAACAGTGCGTCGGGTTCGGCGGACTTCAGCTTCATCGCCTGCACCAGCATCCCGTGGGTCGCCTCCACCGGCACCTGCTCCGCCGAATCCGCCCAATACAGCGGCGGCAAGGTTTCCCACGGGAACCATGCCAAGTCTTTGGGCAGGCCCTTGGCCAACGCCTTCGTCGCATCGGCCACCCACTGGTCGCGATCCAGGTATTGCTCCAGGGGCTGGCCGAGCACTTCCAGGGTATCGAGGAAGGTCGAGCGGACAGCGTCGGACTTCTCTTTTTTCAGCGCCCACTCGAGCGCCGCAATGGCTGGCGCATACCCGAGGCGGCCCAGCCATTGCGCGGCCTGGCGCTTGACGTCCGCCTTGGCGCTGGCCAGTGCATCGACAATGTAGCGCTGCATGTCGGGCAATGTCGCCAACGCACGCTGGGCATCGTCGCGTGCCTCGGTATTGGAACCCAATGCCGCCTCATACAGTTGCGCGATCAACTGCGCGGGCAGTATCGGCAACGCAACCGCCGCCCGGAACAACGCGAACAGGTCCGTGTGGTCCTCGTTCAGCGCAATCGCCCGCTCCAGCCACTCGAGGTGGTGAGCAAAGTAAGGCCCGACCGCCGCCGCGTCCCAGTCAACCGCCAGCGCCCGCCACCAGGTACTGCAATTGGCCAGTAAGCCGGTGGTGGGCAGGCCCGCCTCCTTGAGCATCTGCGCCAGTTCCAGCAAGGTCGGCCGGGCGCTGTTGTCATGCAGGACGTTAAAGCCGTCCACCGCCGGTTGCGTGAGTGTGCCGTCGGGATCGGCCAACGCCGCAAAAAACGCCAGGACCTTGAACAGGATCACCGGGGTCAGGTCGTCGGTGTAGACGAAGTCATCCAGTGCACGGGCCAGAAACACCCAGTCCGGGTCGTGAGGCAGTGCGTCGACCTGCTCGCAGATCACGTTCGATGACACGAGGTACTGCTGAAGTTGCGTAAGCAATGAGGACGTATAGGCCGGCGCGGCGCTCTCATTATCGGCCTCTTGCGCCTCGGCCTCATTCAGGTCGCGCCACAGCTGTGCGAGCGCCTCAATCAGGACCGGCGTCAGCGTGCTCGACCATTCAATCACCGGAACCACGCATTCGGCCCGCGCCTGCTCTGCCTCACGGGCCTGTTGCCGGGCAATGTCCCACTGCGCAGGCAAACCGCGCACGCTGGTCACTTTGTCGGCAAGGGCAATGGCCCGTGCACGGGCGTGCAAACCATCGTCCTCCAGCCGATTGGCCAGCGACCACAGCAGTTGCAAGGCATGAGCGCGCTGCTCGGGTTTGGCGGCCTGGGCAATATTCAACAGGGGTTCGATGGCCCCGTTGGCACAGGTAAATACCAGAGGTTCAGCCACCGGGCGCAGTTGTTTGCTGCTGGAACAGGCCAGCTCGCACAGTTCCACCGCCAGTGACGCCAAGGCCGGTTGATCGAGCCGCTGCATCAGGCTCAACACTTGCAGGCGGCCAATCACATCGCCGATCAGCAGCAGCGGTCGCAAGGTCTCGGCATGGCGCGTGACCCAGGCTGAGTACTCAGGCAACCAAGTGATCAGGTGCACGCCGTAATCATCGAAGGACTCGTCACCGTTATCGCCGAAGCAGGCGCTCAACAGCGCCGATCCCGGCAACCCGGCTTGCAACAACAGCGCCTCCATCAGGCTTGCGCTGATGTTCTGATGCATTGCGGCATTCCCGGACACCGGGTCCTGGCGCAGCTCGGCGCTGTGCATCAACAGCGCTTCGGCCCAGTGGGAACCGTCTGCCATGAACAACCGGAAACGGGGATAAAGGTGCGTCGCACTGGCTTCCAGCACCCGTGCCCAGCGCAGCAACGCCTCGGCGGCGACGCCTTGCATATCGTGATACAGCGCGGGGCCTTCACTGGACGCATGGCAATGGTGCCGGCCCATCACTTGCAGGTAACTGCCGATCACATCGCGCCGTGCGACTTCTTCGAGGATCCGTTCACTGCCACCCTCGCGCACATAGGCCAGCATGTCGGCTGCCAGGCCAGGGCGGCCCTCGGGCAACAAGTCGAGCGGCGCCAGTCGCGCGTGCAGTCGGCTCATCCAGACCGTGGAAGTTTCCTCGGTCTGACCCAATACCTTGCCAATCCATTTGAGCATGCTGCGTCCTGTGTGCGGGCTGTCTGTTGCGGGCGCGCAGGATATAACACTCCGGCGCTGGGCGGCAGGCATCGTGGGTCAAAACCCGGATGCCGTCACGCGCAGCGGCTTACTCTTTGGGCATTTTGCGAAAGCCCACCGCCAGGCGATTCCAGCTATTGATGGTGGAGATCGCCACGGTCAGGTCGACCATTTCGCCGGGGCTGAACTCGGCGCTCAGCAGTGCGTAATCTTCGTCCGGGGCGTGAGTTTCGCTCAGCCGCGTGAGGGACTCGGTCCAGGCCAGCGCGGCCCGTTCACGGGGGGTGAAGAACGGCGTTTCACGCCAGACCGACACCGCGTACAAGCGTCGCTCGGTTTCGCCGGCCTTGCGGGCATCGGCGGTGTGCATGTCCACGCAAAAGGCGCAGCCATTGATCTGCGAGGCGCGCAACTTGACCAGTTCGATCAGCGACATTTCCAGCGGCAGCTTCGAGACAGCGGTCTCCAGCGCGATCATGGCTTTGAGAGCCTCCGGGGAGGCGGTGTAGAAATCGATACGCGGTTGCATGGTGTGCTCCGTGGCAAGTGGGGATGACGGATACGTTAGCCCCGGCAGCGAGCCACACCAATAGCCAATGTCGACGAAGTTGAGGAAGCCAATCGACCGCAAGCAATGCCCAGCCCCCGGTTTACCCTCTAGACGCGTTGACGCAACCACTGCAAGAAGCCCTTTTTAGGAACAGCAGGCGGCACATCCGCCGTGAGTTTTTGAGCGGTGTGCAGGCGAAAATCCAGCAAGGCCTTCATGGCTTCGCTGATGTCATGCCGGGCGTCGAGGCACGGCTTGAGGTATTCCTTTTCGATCCGGTACAAGCTGCAAAAAGTCTTGGCGGTGAAGTCGGCGGGCACCGACTGATCGGAGAGAATCCCGGCCTCGCCAATCACTTCCCCCGGCCCCATGCGCCCGGCTTCGAACGGGGTGCCGTTGCGGGTCAACGTGACCGACACCACACCGGACTCGATAATGAACAGGTGATCGCTGACTTCGCCGGACGGCAGGATCATCGTGCCGGCGCGGAAGGTTTGCAGGGTCATGTTCTGGCTGAAGGTTTCTTTCTCTTCCTGACGCAGGGTGGAAAAAATGCTCGAACTTTCCAGCAAGGCCCGAGGCCGCGAAAGGCCTGGCGCCGTGCTGATCTCGGCGCTCGACAACAGGCTGACACCGCTGGCCCGCAAATGCCGGAACGCCAGGTCGAACAGTTGATTGCGCACCTCGCGCTTTTGCGCCATGGAGGACACAAAGCCGATGATTTCGTACTCCACCCCGGTGCTGGTCGAACTTTTCAAGGACACGCTGGGCGCCGGTTTGCCCAGCAGCGGCCGGCAACCCTGCATGGCACGCTCCAGCGCGTCGATCACGGTTTGCGGGCGCGAATGGGGGCTGACTTGCAGGCTGATTGAAATTCCGTGAACGTCGACAGGTCGGCTGAAGTTGATGATCTTGGCCTTGGCCGCCAATGAGTTGGGAATCACCGCCATGCTGCCCTGTGAAGTTTGCAGGCGCGTGGCCCGCCAGTCGATGTCGGTGACCCGACCTTCGGTGCCGTCGATGGAGATCCAGTCATCGAGTTGATAGGGTTTGGTGGTGTTCAGCACGATGCCGGAGAACACGTCGCTCAGGGTGCTCTGCAACGCCAGGCCGACGATGATCGCCATCGCGCCGGAAGTGGCCAGCACGCCTTTGACCGGAAGGTCGAGGACGTACGCCATGGCCGCAATGATCGCGACCAGGAAAATCACCGCACCCAGCAGGTCCTGCAACAACCGCCCGGTGTGCCCGACTCGCTGCATCATCAGCGTACCGATCAGCACGGTCAGGGTCCGTGCGCCGAACAGCCACCAACCGATCTGCAAACCGGTGGCTGCCAGGTGCAGCGGCACGTTCTCTGGCCACGGCGCCGGTTGCATCGGGTTCATGCCTTCGTTGAACAGCAGCACGCTGAACAACGAAAAAATCACCAACCGCACCGCCAGTTTCCAGTGGCTGCCACTAAGGCCGATCAGGCGCCACAACACGATGTCGATCACAATCAGCGCCAGGGCGGCGAGCAACGGGTGATCGGTGAGCAATGACAGCATCATGCAACTCCAGCGAAGGCCAATAGCGGGAAGATCGCACACATTGGGCACAGTGTAGGAGTGTTTGATTCTGCGATCTGAATGCACGTTGCAAAACACCACAAAACCAATGTGGGAGCGGGCTTGCTCGCGAAGGCTGCTTAACATTCAACAGATGGGTTGACTGTTAGTCCGCCTTCGCGAGCAAGCCCGCTCCCACAGAGGGTTATGGGTTGCCTGATTACTTGCTATTGGTCAGCGAGCTGTAGCTGGTCATCAGGTTGCGGTAGTCCGGGATGTGGTTGGAGAACAGCGTCCCCAGCCCTTCGATATCGTTGCGCCAGTCGCGGTGCAACTCGCACGCCAGGCCGAACCAGGTCATCAACTGGGCCCCCGAGGACGACATGCGGTCCCAGGCCGATTGACGGGTCAGTTCGTTGAAGGTGCCGGAGGCGTCGGTGACCACGAACACCTCAAAGCCTTCGGCCAGGGCCGACAGCGCCGGGAACGCCACGCAGACTTCGGTCACCACGCCGGCAATGATCAACTGTTTCTTGCCGGTGGCCTTGATGGCCTTGACGAAGTCTTCGTTGTCCCAGGCATTGATCTGGCCAGGGCGAGCGATGTACGGCGCGTCCGGGAACAGTGCCTTGAGTTCAGGCACCAGCGGGCCGTTGGGGCCGGTTTCGAAACTGGTGGTGAGGATGGTCGGCAACTTGAAGTACTTGGCCAGGTCGGCCAGCGCCAACACATTGTTCTTGAACCTGTCCGGTTCAATGTCGCGCACCAGCGACAGCAGGCCCGCCTGATGATCGACCAACAGAACGGCAGCGTTATCCTTGTCCAGACGTTTGTAAGAGGTAGTCATTGCAGTAGTCCTCGCTTCTTGTCGATGCCGAATGAAAGTCGGCGTGGGGGTTGCTCGGTTAGCGTTGGGAATCCAGTACTTCGTGTTCGTTCGCCACTTGCTGGGCCTTGAGGTAGCTCTCGATCAGCAACTGATAGTGCGGCATGGCCTGGGCGTAGACGCCAGCCCATTGCTCGGCGTCCGGGCGGTTCCACGAACCTTGCAGCTCAGAGAGCGTAGCCATGATGTCGATCGGTACCACGCCGGCCTGGGCCAAACGGGCGATTGTCAGATCAGTGGCCAGTTTCGAGTGATTGCCTGAGGCATCGACCACGGCGAACACTTTGTAGCCTTCATGCACCGCCGCAATGGAGGGGAATGCCAGGCACACGCTGGTCAACGTACCGGCGATCACCAGGGTTTTCTTGCCGGTGGCTTTGACCGCCGCGTGAAACTCAGGATTGTCCCAGGCGTTGATTTCACCTTTACGCGCCACGTATCGAGCGTGCGGCGCCTCTTGGTGAATCTCTGGAATCAACGGCCCGTTCGGCCCTTGCGGTACGGATGCGGTGGTGATCACCGGCATCTTCAACAGGGTCGCGGCTTTGGCCAGGGCGATGGCGTTGGCGCGCAGTTGCGGCACGTCCATGTCCTTGACGATCTGGAACAGCCCACTCTGGTGGTCGATCAACAGCAGCGCGCTGTCGTTGGGGTCGATGGTCGGTTTCTGGCCATTGAAGTTGGCCGCATTCGTGGTGCTCATGAGCGTTTCCTCTTTCTTTCAGGCAACAGCCATCCCTGGCCTGTGAACCGGCCTACGCATCCTGTGTAGAGCGGAGTTTTGAACGTGAATGCGTCAGCCGTGCATCTGGCCGAACTGCCCCGACTGGAAGTCGGCGAAGGCTTGATGAATTTCCTCCTCGGTGTTCATCACGAACGGACCGTGGCCGATGATCGGCTCGTCAATCGGTTCACCGCTGAGCAGCAACACCACGGCGTCGCTATTGGCTTCCAGGCTGAGCTGGTCGCCGTTGCGCTCGAACAGTGCCAATTGACCTTCGCGCACCAGTTCCAGGCCGTTGACCTGAACCGTGCCCCGCAGCACCACCAACGCGGTATTGCGACCTTCGTGCAGGTCCAGGTTCAGCAACTTGCCGGCGTTCAGGCGAATGTCCCAGACATCGATCGGGGTGAAGGTCCGCGCAGGCCCGGTGTGGCCGTCGAACTCACCGGCGATCAGGCGCAGGCTGCCGGCCTTGTCCTTGAGGGCGATGTTCGGGATGTCGCCATCCAGAATCGTCTGGTAACCGGCCTCGGCCATTTTGTCCTTGGCTGGCAGGTTGACCCACAGCTGGACCATTTCCAGGGTACCGCCGCTCTTGGCGAACGCTTCGGAATGAAACTCCTCGTGCAGGATCCCCGAGGCCGCGGTCATCCATTGCACATCGCCGGGGCCGATCTTGCCGCCGCTGCCGGTGGAGTCGCGGTGTTCCAGTTCGCCCTTGTAAACGATAGTCACGGTTTCAAAACCGCGGTGAGGATGCTGACCAACGCCACGGCGCGCCGTGGTCGGGGTGAATTGCGCAGGGCCGGCATGGTCGAGCAGCAGGAACGGGCTGATGTGTTTGCCCAGGTTGTCGTAGGAGAACAGGGTACGAACCGGGAAACCGTCGCCCACCCAGTGCGCTCGTGGGCTGGTGTAGATACCGATGATGTTTTTCATGGTGCCTCCGGATGTGGGTGAGTCAGAACATGCACACAGCTTAAATCCGGGACCTTTGGTACGGTAGACTGCAAAAATCACCCTTAGCGTTCTATTTGGAGAACGATAGTGGAAGACCTGAACACCCTTTACTACTTCACTCAGGTAGTCGAGCACCGTGGTTTTGCCGCTGCCGGGCGGGCGCTGGACATGCCCAAGTCAAAACTCAGCCGGCGGATTTCCCAACTGGAAGAGCGCCTCGGCGTGCGGCTGATCCACCGCACCAGCCGCCATTGTTCGCTCACCGAAATCGGCCAGGCGTATTACCAGCGTTGCGTTGCCATGTGCGTGGAAGCCGAGAGTGCGGCAGAACTGATCGAGCGCAACCGCTCCGAACCCCAGGGCCTGGTGCGCATCAGTTGCCCGACCGCGTTGCTCAACTCCTGGGTCGGGCCGATGCTGACCCGCTACATGCTCAAGTACCCCTTGGTGGAGTTGTTCATCGAGAGCACCAACCGACGGGTCGACCTGATTCACGAAGGGTTCGACATCGCCCTGCGCGTGCGCTTCCCGCCCTTGGAAAACACCGATCTGGTGATGAAGGTGCTGGGCAACAGCACTCAATGCCTGGTGGGCAGCCCCGATTTTTTGCCGCGCCTGTCGACCCCCGCCAGCCCCGCCGACCTTAGTGGTTTGCCGAGCCTGCACTGGGGTGCGGCGCAACGCGAGTATCAATGGGAACTGTTCGGCCCTGACGCCGCCAGCGCGGTGATCCGTCACCGTCCGCGCATGGTCACCGACGACCTGATTGCCCTGCGCACCGCCGTGATTGCCGGAATCGGCATCGCCCACTTACCGAGCGTCGTGGTCCGTGAAGACGTGGCGGCGGGAACCCTGGTGGAGCTGGTGCCCGACTGGCGACCCAAGTGCGGGATCGTGCACGCCATCTTCCCTTCTCGGCGCGGGCTGCTGCCGTCGGTGCGAACCCTGATCGACTTTTTGGGTGAAGAATTCAGCCGCAGTGATATTGCCTGAAGCCCCTGAGCCTGAGGCTTGGAAAGACCTGAACAATGTAGCCCCGCCTCGCTGAACGCGGAGCCTCTCTGGGACCAAAGTCTATGCAATACCCTCGTAGACGAAGTGATATCAGTTCGATATCTTCCTAGGAAATACTGGTACGCCTCGCCCCTTGTGAGGCCGGCCAGCCTCCATGGATGAACGAAGGCGACCGGGAAGCTCCTTAATGAATAGCTCAGCATCAAGTCTCCCTATGTGTCCTATTGCGCACGCACGCCTCACCTGATTAATCATTCTTTTACCGCTCTTACTTGAACAGTAATCGGGCACACGCCCTTACGACTGGGAAATAATAATGACCAATACAAACGAATCATCAAAAATAACCGTCGATCTATCTTCCAGCGAGAGAAACGGCCCGATTGATTCGGAAAACCTAATCCAAAGCGCAGCCTTTACCAAACTAACAATCCAGATAAAAGAAAGACTCGACAAGAAAACAAAGACCGAACCTTACTCACCAGCCTTGGGAAACAGCCAGGTATTTTTCATTGATGGGACACGTGGCGCGGGCAAGTCAACATTCCTAAGTGCCATCTATCATGCCTTAACCAGCGGAAAAGCAGCTGAACTCAATAATTTGCACCTCGCGCCTTTACAACTACTCGACCCTAGCAAGATAAGCATTCGCGAGCATCTGTTCCTGTCAGTCATATACAAAATCAAGAGCCTCATTGACAACCACATCAAAAGCCCCACTCAAACCTACTCCGACACACTAAACGAAAACAATGAAGACTTCAGAAAGCAATACAAAAGATTAGCCGGCGGACTTCAATTGCTGAATGAAGAACACAACCCGCTAAATGGTATAGACGAAGAAGTCTATTTGGACTTAGGCATTGAGAGGGCCAAGGATGGCGTAGAGCTCGCGGAAAACTTTCACAACCTTGTCAAAACCACTTGCAAACTTCTAAAAGTTGACGCTCTGGTTATCGCCATCGACGATGCAGATACAAACTTCAAAAAAGGAAGAGAGGTACTGGAGCTAATCCGGTGTTACCTGGACAGCCCACATTTTGTTGTATTGATCACGGGCGACCTGGAACTTTACTCTCACCTTGTCAGAGATCATTACTTCGAAAACATTGGCAACCGGCTTCACCAGCAAGATCCGACCAGAAACCTGCAACGTGAAAAGCTGGTTGATCACTTGGAAGATCAATACCTGCTGAAGCTTTTCCCTATCAATAAAAGAATCCATCTTTCCCCCCTATGGAGCTTGGGGAAAAAGATTGAAAGCATATCAATCACCCATCCAAAATGGGGAACTGAAAGCCGAAGCTTGAATAAGACCCTCAAGTCAATTATTAAAGCTGGCTTCAGACTAAAAACAGAGGCAGACATTGAATTATTTCGAGAGTTCCTACTCAAACAACCCCTCAGATCTATTCTTCAATTACTCAATTCCTGCGCACCGCACCTTATTGATGAAGCGGCATTGATATCGCCAGAAATTCTTTCAGAAGCCATGCGTGCAATGGTGCTCGGCAGCCTTTACAAAAAAGGCATAGACACCGACGCATTAACTACCGGAGACATTACCACCCTTATCGACGCAGTATTTCGATTGACCCTTGAAGATGGGGAGTTTGACACCGGAGCCTACTTGAGACCGCAACCCAAAGACGAGAGTTTGCGCAAGAGTTTTGCAGCGCTTTCAGCAGAGGTGGCACGGCATTGTGAGGACAATCCAAAAAATACAATCATGTACCTGTTACAGGGACCAGGAAGTGTTGCCTTATATAAAGAAGCTCGCAAGTCGATAAAAACTGAAGACGACGAAGTAGCGTTAGCCTGGTTTAAAAGTTATTTCAGTGTCGGGCGCCAGGAAGATGCACTAAATTGGGCATGGCACGCCGCTCCGGTCATCATGGGAGGCACGTCCTCTGCCACAGCGATAAAGTGCGGCGTTATTGGACTAAACAGAAGTTCAACAGGCGCTCAAGATAAGAGCATAGCCTCCCCCATAAAATCAATACTTGAGTCCATCACCAAGACCAACGAACGTCCCGCCTTCGCATATACATTGATAAATGTTTTTGACAAAGACAACAGAACATATGCGTCAATCTTTAACGTACTGGGTTTAATGTGCCGACTTCTACAAACCTCTTCAGATGATCCAACACGGCATATTGCTCGCGAACTGCTAAGGGTCTCGGCCACCCCAACCATCTCCGGCCCCCGATGGTCTGACACAGCTGCCCATGAAGAGATTGAAGAAAATGACCCCGAAGAAGATCTCATTGACTCCGTTGAAAAAACTGATTTCGTGGCGAACACTGCCTATTGGTTGGAACATGCCAATTCAATAGCCTCTTCAATTAAGCCCTCCGCTGTGCTGATCGGAAAAATATGGACACGCCTGTATTTCAGCCTAATTAATTGCGCTCAAACATATCGGGCCGGTTCTGGTGTAGGCAAAGGCCCTGCGACAATCATGGAGTTTTACGCTCTGTGCGTTATAAATGCAGTGCTGGTCGAAGAACATGACCACCATTACAGCTCTAATGTCGAACCCAACGCATCGAGTAACTTCAGGAAAAACCCGCAAACAGCCGGGTCCACCATCAACTCAAAATTCATAAATATCGACATGAAAAATTACCCTCTAACCTCAATTATTGCAGGTTGCCCTTTAATACTAAACCTACTCCCTAAAACTTTAACCTATACCGAACTTTTCAAAAAGCTAAGCACCCACGAAGAGCACGACCACGGTTGCGACATTGATATATTTAACAAAATCAACACAGGAATAATCGTAAATCAAAAGAAAAAATAAAAATCCAATACTTTCAATAAGTGATGACGTAACGAATGAAAACCTACCTAAACACCCCGACCATCGTGCACTCAGGCATCGGGACGTCATTACTGTCCAGCAATAGACTGCTGAAAAAACTCGTGCGGTTTCCGTTCGCCCACTCAGTTCCCGATGAGGACGTGGAAGAAGCAGTCTATTTAGCCTTCCAGGCCTGGTTTGCCAGACAACCCGACCATGTTTTTCAGTCCAACTGGCAACTGTTTCGTAGCAACTACCGGGCGCAAGAGGGTCATTGGGTATGGCCGGCCCTGAGTACACTGGTCAATGACTTTCTGGAGTTCCGTCATGGAAAGCTGCACGTCTGCATGCAGCGCTTCGGGGATTGGCAGCAAAGCCTGCTCAGTCGAGTGTCCGCCCTGCCAATCCAGGCCGCGGCATACGCCAAAGGCCCTCCGAATACCTGCACTGACTGGCAAAATACTCTCGCCGCTGCGCCCCACGCCTGCCAGTTACTGAGCCCGACCCATCCCTTGGTCGAGGACTACATTGAGCGAGAAGGTCTGCATGAAACCCACTTGCATCTCAACGGCAGTACCCATGCAGAAGTCTGTTGGCTCAAGGCGCTGCATGAACCCAAGTCGGAAATCCTGGCATTTTCCAAACAGTATTCTTCGCACTCGGCAAGTGGCGCCCGCATCCGGGAGCTGTGTCACGCCATCGATGCGGATCTGTCGCCCGCCCTTCTGTATCGCCACCTTGTGGGGGCTCGTCACATCCGTGCCTGGCTGATTACCCTGGCTTATGAACCGGACCGTATTCTCGCCATGCCGGTTCCTCCTGACTTAGCACAGATGATTGCTGACAAAACGATCGTCAATGCATCATCGGTTCCACGTATTAGGGCGCTCATAGACAAACGCTGTACTTACGCCCAGGAACTTGACTGGATCAAAGTCATTCTTGAACGCCTGCTACAAAAAGCCGAACCCGTGGTAGATCGTCTGCTGCACATTTACCTGCTGTTGCAAAACCAGTACTACCGGTTACTGGTGCAAGGCGAGGACCAGTACGGGTTCGACCAGTTCCAGAAGTTCACCTTCACCGATTTGCGCGACCCTGTAGAAAAACTGTTTTTAGCGCGTTTCCAACAAATGCATGGTTCCAACCCCGACCTCAGCAGGGTCGGCTGGCTAGAGGGACGATTCGCCCCGAAAAAAACCATGGAAGGCAACCAGTCACTGTTAACTTCCGTACTTGGCGGATACCTGAAATATCTTCAACTGAGCGATCCAGAGTGTGTATCCACACGCTCTTTAACTTCGCTCAGCAAGATTCTGCACACCCTGGAGCAGCATCAGCCGAACCTACAGAATCCAAACCATCGAAAGAACCACAAGCTGACCCTCGTTGCGCACTTCCCGAAGAAAACCTGGCACTGGAAAAACAAGAAGGAACAAAACTACAGGCACTACGCACTGAGAAAGGACCTGATCGCGCAGGGCGAAGCCCTGGTCGGTATCGTCAAGCGTTGGCCGTTGTTAAAGAACTGGGTCACAGGAATAGATGCTGCCGCGAATGAACTCCACGCCCCACCCGAGGTATTTGCCCCGGTGTTCCGGGTGTGCCACCACCATGGGTTCACTCACCGCACTTACCACGTCGGTGAGGACTTCCGGCATTTGATCTCCGGTTTGCGCCACGTCACCGACACCCTGGAATTGCTTGACCTCAAACAGGGTGATCGCCTCGGTCATGGCACAGCCTTTGGTATCAAACCCTCGTTATGGCTGGAGCGAATGCCTCCAAAAATCGTCGTGGCAAGGGGCGAATGGATGCTGGACTTGCTCTGCGCCTGGACGTTGCTGCGTTCTCATCCCGAGGCCCAACTCGATACCCGACGCCTTGAGATGTCCATCAGCGAGATGGCAAGTTATGTGTTCAACCAGGACATCAGCATCATGACGCTGGAAAACGTCATGCGTTTGCGCGGGCTGCATATCCCTTATGTGCTGGAGGCAGACAGGGACCCTAGCTGGGATTGGCAAAACGCCTCACTGTCCGATGCCTGGAGAGAGGAAGCGCGAATCGTTGATCAGGCCAAGCGAACGAACGGACGACTGCTGGGCCTACTGACGAAATGGATCACCGGTGATGGCGGCCTGTGGAGCCGCAGTGAAGAACTCATCAGCGTTGAGGCCGGATACCTGAGCGCCAACACGCTGTTACTACTGCAACAAAACGTGATGCATGCACTTGTGGACAGAAATGTGGTGGTTGAAACCTTGCCAACCAGCAACGTGCGGATCAGCCAGTACGAGAACTTCACCGAGCATCACTCTCTCCGCTGGATAAAGGCACCAGGGTTTGCCGTAGAAGGAGACCCCGACATTATGGTTTCAATGGGTTCAGACGATCCCGGGGTCTTTGCCAACGACTTGAATGGTGACTTCTATCAACTCTATGCCGTGCTGCAGCAGACCGGAATGCTTGATAAACACGCACTTGACCTGCTTTCCACAGTTAATGAAAGAGGCAGGCAATACCGTTTCCATAAACGCACCCGCTGATAATGAACCGCAGGGCGGCAGCACCGATCAATTGGGCTCCAGGCTGCGGCCCAAACGTGTCATCGCCTGCTGCAGTTCATCGACCGCTTCGTTGAGCAATTGAACATCCCCCTCCCGGCAGGCGGCTTCCAGTTGTTCGCACCCTGCCAGCAATCGATCGGCGCGGACAATGCGTGCGCCGCCCTTGATCCGGTGCGCCAGGTCGCTCAGGCCTTGGCGGTCATCGCGACGGTGCAGTTCGCGCAGTTGCTTCAGGTCCTGGGCATTGCTGGTGGCCAGGTCACGCACCAATTGGTTGATCAGCGTGCGGTCGCTGCCGACAAATTTTTCCAGGCCGCTCAGGTCCATTTCTGCCCAGGCTGAAGGCTCTTCATCGACGGGCGACGGAGGTGGGCTGTCGGCAAACCTTGCCCCCAACCAATCGCTCAAATCCTTCAGGCTGATGGGCTTGAACAGGCAGTCGTCCATACCGGCCTCCACACACCGCACCTTTTCCTCGGGTTGGGCATTGGCGGTGAAGCCGAGGATCAAGCAGGCCTCCTGACCACTGGCCCGCTCTTCGTCACGGATGGCTCCGGCCAAGTCATAGCCATTCATGACCGGCATGTTGCAATCGGTGATCACCACATCAAAGAACTGCTCCCGCCACAGTTGCAACGCCCGCTCACCGTCCGGGGCATCGGTAAAGCGATGGCCCAGGTAACCCAGCTGCCGGGTGAGCAACAGTCGATTGGCCGGGTAGTCGTCGACCACCAGGATCTCCAGAGCCCGTATCGGTGCTGACACCTCCACGTGCAGCGGCGTCTCCAACGGCGCCAGGCTCGGGACATCCAGCGTCACCTCGACCTCGGTGCCCTGCCCCAGCACACTCTCCAACCGTAACCGGCCCCCCATGGCTTCACACAACGCCCGGCAAATGACCAGCCCCAGGCCCGAACCGCTGCGGGATGATTGCCCGTGGTTGCTGGCCTGGACGAAAGGACTGAACAGCCGCTGCTGGTCGGCGATGCTCAGGCCGATTCCGCTGTCCTCGACGCGCAGCACCGCACGCAGATGCCCCTGCTCCAGCGGCGGCTTGATCTCGACATGCAACTTCACTGCGCCCTGGCGGGTGAACTTGATGGCATTGCTCAACAGATTGGACAGCACCTGTTTGAGGCGTGCCGGGTCAATCAGCACATCACGATCACAGCGCGGGTCCAGTGTGACCTCCCAGTTGAGGTGTTTTTGCCGCGCCAGGCCTTCGAACACCTTCGCCACCGACTCGATCACCTTCCGTAAATTGGCGCGCTCAGGCGCCAGCGTCAGATGCCCCGACTCAATACGCGCGATGTCCAGGATGTCGCCGATCAACTCCAGCAACTGCCGGGCCGCTGTCGATGCGACCTCAATCGCAGGACGGTCGATCACGCCGTGATCGGCCTGCTTCGTCGCCAGTTCCAGCATGCCGATCAAGGCGTTCATGGGCGTGCGGATTTCATGGCTCATAGTCGCCAGGAACGTGGTCTTGGCCCGGTTGGCCTCGTCCGCCGCCTGCTTGGCCTCTTGCAGTTGCAACAGCAGTTGCTGGCGCTTGCGGATCTGGCTGCGCTGGTAGCCGATCCAGCCCAGCGCCAGCAGCAGCAACAGCGTTGCCCCGACAAACCCCTGAATGATGGTGCCGCGATGACGCAGCCAATAGCTGTCATCCACCGCCAGATCGGTGCGCCAGGGGTTGCTCAGTTCGTCCATTTCCTCGGGCGAGATGCTCAACAGTGCCTTGTTCAAAATCGAGTTCAGTTCCAGTTCGCCACGCTGGGTGGCGAAACTGACGAGCGCAGGCTCATTCCCCAGGGTGCTGGTCACTGCCAACCGGTCGCGGTACTGCCGGGCAATCAGGTAGCGGGCGATGATCAGCGAACTCACCGAGGCATCGGCCTGCCCCTTGGCTACCAGCTCGATGCCCTCGGCCGGGGTTTGCACCTCGATAAAGCGAATGCCCGGAACCTGTGCCTGCAAGAAGTCACGCAGGGCGTGCCCCCTGTAGATCGCCAGGCGCTTACCAGTCATGTCACCCAGGGTTTGCGGTTGTTTGGGATCGGTACTGCTGACCAGCACAAACGGGTTGACCATATAAGGTCGGGAAAACTGCATTTCGGACTGAAGCTCGGTGGTGGGAGGCAGGACCGCCAGCATGTCCAGTTCGCCGCGCTTGAGCTGGGCGATTTGCTCATTCAACGAATCGCCCGGCACCACCTCGAAGCGCAGCCCGGTGCGCAGGCTGATCCGGGCCATGATCTGCGCACTCAACCCGATGAAATCGCCGCTGGCGTCGAAAAACGCGAGGGGTGCAAAACGGGCGTTTACCCCGACCCTGACCTGCGGGTGGGTTTGCAGCCAGCGTTGCTCGCTGTCGCTCAATTGCAACCGCTGTGTACTGCTGAAACGGCTGCCGGCACTCCAGCGGCGCAGGATGGTCGAGCGCTCCTCGAGCGTAATCGCCTCCAGGGCTCCATTGATGATCCGTTGCAAGCGGGCGTTATCGGCCGCCACGGCAAACGCAAACGGGTTGACTTCCAGGCGCGCAAAATCAACCAGTTGCACATTGTTCAGGTAGTTATTGTTGATCAGGTAACTGGCGCTGATGGAGTCCCCGATGTAGACGTCCGCCCGACCAAAGGCAACCGCGCCGATGGCGCTCAGGGTCGAAGGATAGAGTTGCAGGTGACCCTTGGGATACAAAGCCTCGACCGCCTGCGGTGGCAGGTAGTGATCAAGCATCGCCACCCGCTGGCCGGCCAGGTCCGTGGCCAGCTTGCCGCTGGTGCCCGTGCGCGCGACCAGCGCCGGTGAATCGTCCGCATAAGGGCGCGACAGCAACAGGTGCGGGTCCGCCGCCTCGAAACCGTTGGCCGTGCCCAGCAGGTCCACGTCCCCGGCCTTCAGCGCGGCAATCACCGCCAACCGGGAGTCATAACGCTGCACATCGACCCGCACGTGCAGCAACTGGCTCAACAGGTCGGCATAGTCGGCGGTAATACCCTCCAGGTCATGGTCATTGACCGTGAGTTCGAAGGGCGCATAGTCCGGCGCCGACGCGCCCAGACGCAAATGGCCCTTTTCACGCAACCAGCGCCAGTCGTCCTCGCTCAAGGTTGCCCGGTAGCCGTCTACCGTCGAGCGCCCCAGCAGATGCAGGGCATGAGGTTCGGCGCCCAGACTCGCCAGCGACCACAAGAGGCTGAGCACTGTCAGGGGCACGAGCCAACCGCGCACGCTCCTGGTCATTCAGATCAGCCGATTGCGCTTGGCAAAATCGCACAGATGGACCAACGAGCTGACGCCGAGCTTTTCAATCAACCGCGTTTTGTAAGTGCTGACGGTCTTGTGGCTCAGCAACATTGCCTCGGCGATGTCCTTATTGCTGGAGCCACGGGCCAGGTATTGGAAAATGGTCAGTTCGCGGTCAGAAAGACGCTCGATCATTTGCAACTCGCTGTGCTGCAAGCCATTCGCGCTCACCGAGCTTTCGGGCAACCGGGGAAAATAAGTGTAGTTGTTCATGATGGCCTGCACGGCTTTGCGCAACTCTTGCAGGTCATTGGTTTTGGCGATGTAGCCCAGGGCTCCCGCCCGCATGCAACGGCTGACGTAAAACTGTGGGTCCTGCGCGGTGAACACCAGGACACGGCTGGGTACGCCACTGGCCTTGATCCGCGACAATACATCCAGACCATCGAGGTTGGGGATTTGCAGGTCAAGAATCACCAGGTCCGGTGAGTGCTCGCGGATCATTTGCACGGCATCGACACCCGTGGAGGCTTGCAGGATGACCGTGAAGCACTCCTGTTCGAGCACCATTTTGACCGCGGCCCGAATAACCGGATGATCGTCGACAATCAGCACTGAACGCATGGAAATTCCCTGTCGATATGGCGATGTCCCGTTGCATCATCACGCCAAGCGTAGACGCAACAGCTGCGCATCGACTGTTACATGCCATCAATTCCAGGGCTACCTGTCAGAACTGACAGTTCCGACGAACGGTATAGCTACTCCGCAGTACGCGGGCTCCAGAACGCGCACCACCAGGGGCGAGGTTGAGAGTCGTGCCACCAGCGCGTCCAGTTCGTCACCGTCGACCGAGGTGGTCGATGGCTTGCTGATGAAATCCTTGAGACATCCACACTCCCTGTGGAAACGGTGTTGTCCGAACGTTTACTGCCAGCCGAACCGGCGGATGTAGAAACCTTTCACCGCCTGCGTCAGGGCCATGTACGCCAGCAAAATCACCGGCAGGAACACGAAGTACATCGACGGCAATGCCTGCAGTTTGAAGTAATGCGCCAGCGGCCCCATCGGCAAGAAGATCCCGACCGCCATGATGATCCCGGTCATCACCAGCAGCGGCATCGCAGCGCGGCTTTGCAGGAACGGAATTTTCGGCGTGCGGATCATGTGCACGATCAGCGTCTGGGTCAGCAGCCCCACCACGAACCAGCCTGACTGGAACAGGGTTTGATGGTCCGGGGTGTTGGCATCGAACACATACCACATCAAGCCAAACGTCAGGATGTCGAAGATTGAACTGATCGGGCCAAAGAACAGCATGAAGCGGCCCACATCGCCTGGCTGCCAGCGTTGCGGCTTTTTCAGCATGTCTTCATCGACGTTATCGAACGGGATGGCGATCTGCGAAATATCGTAGAGCAGGTTCTGCACCAGCAGGTGCATCGGCAGCATCGGCAGGAACGGGATAAACGCACTGGCCACCAATACCGAGAACACGTTGCCGAAGTTCGAACTGGCGGTCATCTTGATGTACTTGAGCATGTTGGCGAAGGTCCGGCGCCCTTCCAGTACGCCCTCCTCCAGCACCATCAGGCTCTTTTCCAGGAGGATGATGTCCGCCGCTTCCTTGGCGATGTCCACGGCGCTGTCCACCGAAATACCGATGTCGGCCGTGCGCAACGCCGGCGCGTCATTGATGCCGTCGCCCATGAAACCGACCACATGCCCGTTGGCCTTGAGCAACCGCACGATACGTTCCTTGTGGGACGGCGTCAGTTTGGCAAACACGTTGGTGGTCTCCACCGCCACCGCCAACTCGGCATCGCTCATGCGTTCGATGTCGTTGCCCATCAGCAAGCCTTGCTGTTCCAGGCCCACTTCGCGGCAGATTTTTGCCGTGACCAATTCATTGTCGCCGGTCAGCACTTTGACCGCGACGCCGTGGGCCGCCAACGCCTTGAGCGCAGGTGCGGTGCTGTCCTTGGGTGGATCGAGGAACGCCACGTAACCGATCAGCGTCAACTCCTGCTCGTCCGCCAGGCTGTACGTGTCGCGCCCGGCCTGCATCGGCCGCGCAGCCACGGCCACTACCCGCAGGCCTTCTTCGTTGAAGTCGGCGGTGACCTCACGGATGCGCGCCAGCAGTTGATCGGTGAGTGCTTCTTCAGCCTCGCCATGACGCACGCGCTTGCACACGGCGAGCACTTCTTCCACGGCGCCCTTGCAGATCAGCAGGTGAGGACGATCCTTTTCGGCGACCACCACCGACATGCGCCGACGGGTGAAGTCGAACGGAATCTCGTCGACTTTCTGAAAGGCAGTCCCGACTTTCAGCTCGCGGTGCACTTCGACGTGTTCAAGGACGGCCACGTCCAGCAGGTTTTTCAGGCCGGTCTGGTAGTAGCTGTTCAGGTAGGCCATTTCCAGCACGTCATCGGACTCTTCGCCCCAAACGTCGACATGGCGGGCCAGGAAAATCTTGTCCTGGGTCAGGGTGCCGGTCTTGTCGGTGCAGAGCACGTCCATCGCACCGAAGTTCTGGATCGCGTCGAGGCGTTTGACGATGACTTTTTTGCGCGACAGGAACACCGCGCCCTTGGCCAGCGTCGAGGTGACGATCATCGGCAGCATTTCCGGGGTCAGCCCCACGGCGATGGACAGCGCAAACAGCAGCGCTTCCATCCAGTCTCCCTTGGTGAAGCCGTTGATGAACAGCACCAGCGGCGCCATCACGAACATGAAGCGGATCAGCAACCAACTGACCTTGTTGACGCCGGTCTGGAATGAGGTCGGTGCGCGGTCGGTGGCGCTGACACGTTGCGCCAACGCGCCGAAATAGGTGCTGTTGCCCGTGGTCAAAACCACCGCGGTCGCCGCACCCGACACCACGTTGGTGCCCATGAACAGGATGTTGTCCAGGTCCAGCGGGTTGCTGGTGTCGCTGTCTTGCTGGCGGGGGAATTTCTCCACCGGCATCGATTCACCGGTCATCGCCGCCTGGCTGACGAACAGGTCCTTGGCACTCAACACGCGGCAATCGGCGGGAATCATGTCACCGGCCGACAGCACGATCAGGTCGCCAGGCACCAGCAACTTGATCGGCAGTTCGATGCGCTGCGCGCCTTTGACGTGAGTCGCTGCGCCGTAGAACCTGCCGAACACCGGTGCCGCTTCGGCACTGAAGTCCCGACGCATGACGGTGGCGGTGTTGCTGACCATCGCCTTGAGCGCGTCGGCGGCCTTGTTCGACTTGGTTTCCTGCCAGAAACGCAGAAAGGTCGAGAGCACCACCATGGAGAAAATCACCGTGGCGGCTTTCATGTCTTCCGTCAGCCACGAGATGACCGCCAACAAGGTCAGCAGCAGGTTGAAGGGGTTTTTGTAGCAGTGCCACAAGTGAGTCCACCATGGCAGTGGCTGCTCATGCTCGACTTCGTTGAGGCCGTACTGCTCACGCAATGCATCGGCTTCGACGTCGCTCAAGCCATCGGTGTGGCTGCCGAGGTTGTCCAGCAACTGGCCGGTGTCGCTGTTGGCCGCAGCCACCAGGGTTTGCGCCAAGGTGGGCGGGACTTCACGGTTGACCGTGGCGTCGGTGAAACTTTCCAGCAGCGCCAGTCGGCGGAAGTGCCGGGCAAAGTGCCGGGTACGCAGGAAGCCTGCGAAGAACTCTTTCAAGAGGGTGAGTTTCATGGTGTTACTCCTGCGCCGCCCGCGCCCCACCCTCTTTTGGGTGACTACGCAGGCAGTCGTAAATCGGAACAGTCAGGCATTTTTTAGGAGTCTCGCGAGAGGGCTTACGCCCGGAACAGTCGCAAACGCACCGGCAGTACGGGTCGATGCTGTCGGCGGTGGATCTGAATGATGATGGTGCCCATGGCTAATCCCCTGACGGTCAACGCAGGGAAACCTTCGAGCAGGTACAACCATCCGCCCGCCGTGCCCGTAAAAAGGGCAGGACAGCGTTGATCCGCCGGTCGTAAACGACAGGCGCGTCGATAGGGCTGCGATCACGACAGGGAAGTCGGAATCACACGCTGATCAGCGTCGGTGAGAGGACGTCGGGACACGGGCCAGGACGGGCCGTGATCGGGATGCCGCTTCTCGCTTTTCGGCGAGACAACGGCACAGGAGGCTGCGCGTTATCTTGCCGAGACTATGCCGGTTGCCGTAACCGGCCGACGACTGTCACTCGAACAAGTACCCACTGTGGGTCTCCGCTATTGATGAAAACGCGCGAAGCTTACGCGCCGATATTCAGAGAGTAAACCCTGGAAAAGTTTTCGCCGAATGAATCCGGGAGTTCTTCAGGAAGGGTTCAGGATTGAAGATTTGTGGTGTTCTTTTTAGCCCCTTCGCGAGCAAGCCCGCTCCCACACTTGACCTGTGTTTGCAGGACTAATGTGGAAGCGGGCTTGCTCCGGGCGGCGACCCGACGAAGACTGACTATCAGCCGCCACACACCTCAGCTGGCGGTGGCCAACAACAGGTCCAGCACCGAACGGCTGTGCCCGCGAGATTTGCCGTGCTCGTACAGCGAACCGGCAATCTCGTCGGCGCGGATCGGCAACACCGACAGCAAGGTGTCGCTCAGGCCGTGGCTGGCCTGGCAGAAGCCCTGCATGTAGATACCAGCCTTGCAGCGCTCGTCGGTGATCAGTTTGTAATGGCGGTCGACCTCGAAGTCCCCCAGGTACTGGGCCAGCGGCGCCAGCAATGTGCGGTGCATCTGACGCTCGTAACCCGTGGCCAGGACCACCGCGTCATAGTGACGAACCGTCAACTCGCCGGTGGCATTGTTGCGCAGTGCCAACTGAATGCCATTCTCGGTGGCCGTGGCGCTTTCCACCGTGGTCAGGGTACGGAACGCGTGACGGGCAACGCCCGAGACTTTCTGGCGGTAGAAGATGCCGTAGATGCGCTCGATCAGGTCGATGTCCACCACCGAATAGTTGGTGTTGTGGTACTCGTTGACCAGGCGTTCGCGCTCGCTGCTGGCCTGCTGGAACACCAGGTCGGTGAACTCCGGGGAAAACACTTCGTTGACGAACGGGCTGTCGTCCGCCGGCTTGAGCGCCGAACCGCGCAGGATCATGTCGACCTGCACCGACGGGAAGCTGTCGTTGAGGTCGATGAACGCTTCCGCCGCACTCTGCCCGCCGCCGATGATCGCAACGTTCATGGCCTGGCCGTTCACACACGGTTGCTTGGCCATGCGCTCCAGGTACCGGGAATGGTGGAACACCCGAGCGTCATCTTTCAGGCCCTTGAAGGCATCGGGAATACGTGGCGTGCCGCCCGCACTGACGACCACCGAACGGGTGGTGCGCACGAACTCCTGCCCCTGGGTATCCCGGGAAATCACCCGCAAGGCTTCAACCTGCTGGTGATGCACCACCGGCTCGATGGCCAGCACTTCCTCACCGTAGCGGCTCTGCTCGGTGAATTGCCCGGCAACCCAGCGCAGGTAGTCGTTGTACTCCATGCGGCACGGGTAAAAGGTGCCCAGGTTGATGAAGTCCACCAAGCGCCCATGGTGTTTCAGGTAATTGACGAACGAGTAAGGGCTGGTCGGATTGCGCAACGTGACCAGGTCCTTGAGGAACGAGATCTGCAATTCGCTCTGGGTCACCAGCGTGTTGCCGTGCCAGCGGTAGTCGGCCTGTTTGTCGAGGAACAGCACATCCAGTTCGCCCTGGGCCTGGCTGCGCTCTTGCAGCGCAATGGCCAGCGCCAGGTTCGAGGGACCAAAACCGATGCCAATCAGATCGTGAACGATGGCCGATGCAATTGCTTGTGTCATTTCCAGTGTCCTCTGGATAAGCCGCTCAACAGTGGGCAGCGAAAGCCTGGGTGACCTGGCCGGCCCTGGACGGGGCAGCAGGTCGTCTGTTGAGTAGGAACGAGGACAATGAAAAAAAATTTACTGGGAAAGGATCAATGGGCATCCCACTGCCGCACACGCACCCGGCAATGCTTCATGGCATTGACGATGTGTTTTTCCACCAGGCTGCGGGAAATGCCCAGGCGCTCGGCGATCTCCGGGTGGGACAGGCCTTCGATCTTGCGCAGCAGAAAACTCTCGCGGCACAGCGCCGGCAACTCGGCCAACGCCCGTTGCAGCATGTCCAGGCGCTGCCGGTGATCGAGGCAACTGTGGGGTGACGGCGTGAAAAACCGCTCCTCGCTGTCCAGTACATCCAGCGACTCGACCTGACGCAAGGCGTTGCGACGGTGGCCGTCGATCACCAGGTTCAGCGCGGTGCGGTAGAGGAAGGCCCGGGGTTGCTCGATCGGCGTGTCACTGGAGCGTTCCAGTACTCGCACATACGCGTCATGCACCACATCTTCGGCCACCTGACGGTTGCCCAGCTTGGCGTTAAGGAAACACACCAGCTCGCGATAGTAGTTTTCCAACATGACTCCCGACCGCTTGGGGCGCGGTTTCTGTCGTTGCGCCACACTGCCGGCCTCGGAAAACGATGGCGGCACGATGATGGCAGATTCTAGGGTGCGTAATTTATAGTAATTCTCATATAGATTTAAAGCACCCCATGCATTTGCCGGGAAATTTTTCCTGTCCTATACCTGTAACCCCATGTGTCTTCGCTTAAATTCCCGCTGCGGTTCATCGTTTAATGGACAGTTTCCCGTGCCTGTCAGCTCTGCGACAGCATTCAGTGGTGGTCCTGATTTGACCACGCCCTGAATCACGGGCCGATTTCCATTGGCCGGAATACTGCATGAAACGTCCCCGACAGACCCGCCGCGCCCTGCTTGTAACACTTTGCCTGATCCCTGTTGCCGCGTTCGCTGCCTGGCAGATCATCCCGCCCGGCCGGGACAAATTTGCCACCGTGCAAGTCAGCCGGGGTGACATCGAAAGCAGCGTGACCGCGCTTGGTACTCTGCAGCCGCGACGTTATGTGGATGTCGGCGCCCAAGCCTCCGGGCAGATCCACAAGATTCATGTCGAAGCAGGCGATGAGGTGAAGGAAGGCCAGTTGCTGGTGGAAATCGACCCGTCCACGCAAAAGGCCAAACTCGACGCCGGGCGTTTCTCCATCGAAAACCTCAAGGCCCAGTTGCAAGAACAACAAGCCCTGCACGACCTCGCGCAGCAGAAATACCGCCGCCAACAGACACTCGCCAGCGGCGGTGCAACCCGCGAAGAAGACGTGCAGACCGCCCAGGCCGAGGTGCGTGCCACCAAGGCGCGCATCGACATGTTCCAGGCGCAGATCCGCCAAGCCCAGGCGAGCCTGCGCAGCGACGAAGCGGAACTTGGCTACACGCGCATCTACGCGCCGATGTCCGGCACCGTGGTCGCGCTGGACGCACGCGAAGGCCAGACCCTCAATGCGCAACAACAGACGCCACTGATCCTGCGCATCGCCAAACTCTCCTCCATGACGGTCTGGGCCGAGGTGTCAGAGGCTGATATTGGTCACGTCAAACCTGGCATGAGTGCCTACTTCACCACATTGAGCGGCGGTGCCCGGCGCTGGAAAAGCACAGTACGGCAAATCCTGCCGGTGCCGCCCAAACCGCTGGACCAGACCGGAAAAGGCAGCGGCAACCCATCCGGCGGCAGTAAAAGCGGCAGCGGCGTGGTGGTGCTGTACACCGTGTTGCTGGACGTCGACAACGCCGACCATGCGTTGATGGCAGAGATGACCACCCAGGTCTTCTTCGTCGCCAATGAGGTCAGCAACGTGCTGACTGCGCCCATCGCCGCCCTGCAAAACGGCTCGCAGGCAGACCGCCAACAGGTGCGCGTGGTAGCCAACAACGGTGACATCCAGGAACGCGAGGTGCACACCGGCATCAGTGATCGATTGCGGGTGCAGATTCTCGACGGTTTGAATGAAGGCGATCATCTGCTGATCGGCCCCGCTGACAGCAGCGGGGGTTGAATGCAAACGCCTCTGATCGACCTGCGCGACATACGCAAATCCTACGGCGGTGACGACAGCCCGCTGGTCGAAGTCCTGCGCGGTATCGACATGTCGATCCATGCCGGGGAGTTCGTCGCCATTGTCGGCGCCTCCGGCTCCGGCAAATCGACACTGATGAACATCCTCGGCTGCCTCGATCGACCCACGTCCGGCGAGTACCTGTTCGCCGGGGAAAATGTCGCCCACCTGGACAGCGACGAACTGGCCTGGCTACGCCGCGAGGCGTTTGGCTTCGTGTTCCAGGGCTACCACCTGATCCCGTCCGGCTCGGCCCAGGAAAACGTCGAAATGCCGGCCATTTATGCCGGCACGCCGGTCGCCGAGCGCCACGCTCGCGCCTACGCCCTGCTCGAACGCCTGGGCCTGGCCGAGCGCACCGGCAACCGCCCGCATCAGCTCTCCGGTGGCCAGCAACAACGAGTCTCGATCGCCCGGGCCTTGATGAACGGCGGGCACATCATTCTCGCCGACGAACCGACCGGCGCCCTCGACAGCCACAGCGGTGCCGAGGTCATGACGCTGCTCGACGAACTGGCGAGCCAGGGCCACGTGGTGATCCTCATCACCCACGACCGCGAGGTCGCCGCCCGCGCCAAACGCATCATCGAAATCCGTGACGGTCTGATCATCAGTGACAGCGCAGCCGAGAGTCCGGGCGTTCAGCACTCGACCAACCCCGGCGCCTTGCAGGCCATCGACCTGCGTCGACGCCTGAACGAAGGCAGCGAGGCCAGCGGTGCCTGGAAAGGCGAACTGCTGGACGCAATCAAAGCGGCATGGCGAGTGATGTGGATCAACCGCTTTCGCACCGCCCTGACACTGCTCGGCATCATCATCGGCGTCGCCTCGGTGGTGGTCATGCTCGCTGTGGGCGAAGGCAGCAAACGCCAGGTCATGGCACAAATGGGTGCGTTCGGCTCCAACATCATTTATCTGGGCGGTTACGCCGCCACCCCGCGCACCCCCGAAGGGCAGGTGACGCTGGACGATGTCGCGGCCCTGGCCACCCTGCCCCAGGTCAAAATGATCATGCCGATCAATGGCCGCGAAACCATGGTGCGCTACGGCAATATCGACCACGTGATGTACACCGGCGGCAACGGTATCGACTTCCCGGCGATTTTCAACTGGCCGGTGGTCGAGGGCAGTTTCTTCACCCAGGCCGACGTCGACTCGGCGACCGCCGTGGCGGTAATTGGCAAGAAGGTCCGGGAAAAAGTCCTCAAGGACGTGGCCAACCCCATCGGCCAGTACATCCTGATCGAGAACATGCCGTTTCAAGTGATCGGCGTACTCGCGGGCAAAGGTGCAAGCTCGGGCGAGCAGGACAGCGATGAACGCATCGTGGTGCCCTACTCGGCAGCCAGCATTCGGCTGTTCGCCACCCGCACCCCGGAATACGTGGTCATCGCGGCCGCCGACGCGCGCAAGGTCAAGGAAGCCGAACAGGCTATTGACCAACTGATGCTGCGCCTGCACGGCGGCAAGCGCGACTACGAGTTGACCAACAACGCCGCGATGATCCAGGCCGAAGCCCGGACACAAAACACCCTGTCGTTGATGCTCGGCTCGATTGCCGCGATTTCCCTGCTGGTGGGCGGCATCGGGGTGATGAACATCATGCTGATGACCGTGCGCGAGCGTACCCGCGAAATCGGCATCCGCATGGCCACCGGCGCCCGCCAACGGGACATCCTGCGCCAGTTCCTCACCGAAGCGGTGATGCTTTCGGTGGTCGGCGGGATCGCCGGCATCGGCCTGGCGCTGCTGGTCGGCGGCATTCTGATACTCAGCGAAGTGGCCGTGGCCTTCACCGCCCTCGCGGTGCTCGGCGCCTTCGCCTGTGCGCTGGTGACCGGCGTTGTCTTCGGCTTCATGCCGGCCCGCAAAGCTGCCCGGCTCGACCCGGTAACGGCCCTGACCAGTGAATGATCGAACGATGAAATCGCCCCTGACCCTGCTCTCCCTCTGCCTGTTGCTCAGTGCGTGCGCCAGCCCGGTGCCGCGCCCGGAGAGCGGCTTGCAAGCGCCCGTGACTTGGCATTCGCCGAACACCGAAACCGCCGCGCTCCAACGCGTGCAATGGTGGACCACCTTCGGCAGCCCGGAACTGGATCGCCTCATCGAACAGGCCCGTGCCGGCAGTTACGACCTGGCAGCAGCAATGGCCCGGGTTCGCCAGGCCCAGGCCGGTGCAGTCGTGGCCGGTGGCCCGTTGTTGCCCGAGGTGAAGGCCGGGATCAATGCCAACCGGCAGAAACTGTTGCGAGGTAATGGCTACAGCCAGTTGGATGCCGACAACAGCAATAAAGCCGTGGACTATTTCGATGCAACCTTGAGCGCCAGTTACGAAATCGACTTCTGGGGTGGCCGTCGCGCCGCCCGTGACAGCGCCGTGCTCGGCGCGCGCGCCAGCGAATTCGATCAGGCGACCGTCGAGCTGACACTGCTCAGCGGCGTCGCCAATGCTTACGCGCAAACCCTGTCGCTGCGCGAGCAAAGCCGAATCGCCGCGCTCAACCTGGCCAATGCGCAAAACGTGCTGAAACTGGTCCAGACCCGCCATGACGCGGGCAGCGCAACCGCCCTTGAGCTGGCGCAGCAGAAGAGTCTGGTCGCGGCTCAACAGCGTCAGTTGCCGCTGGTTCAGCAACAGGCCGAAGAAGCCTTGATTACCCTGGCCGCCCTCCTCGGCCAACCGGTCCAGAACCTGACGCTCGGCAGCCAGCGGCTCGATCAACTGAACTGGCCGAGCATCGGCGCCGGCCTGCCCAGTGAACTGCTCAGCCGCCGCCCGGACATCGCCCGCGCCGAAGCCCAACTGGCCGCCGCACAGGCGGACGTCACCGTGGCCCGTGCGGCAATGCTGCCAACCGTCACCTTGAGCGCCAACCTGGGCTCCGGCGCTGACACCGCGTCAGACATTCTGCGCAGTCCGTTCTACAACCTGACCGCCGGGCTGGTGGCGCCGATCTTTAACAACGGGCGCCTGAGCGCCGAACGCGACAAGGCCAGCGCCCGCCAGGAAGAACTGCTGCAAACCTACCGTGGGGCAATCATCAATGGCTTCGCCGACGTCGAGAAAGCCCTGACCGGCATTCGTGGGTTGGACCAGCAACGGCAATGGCAAAGCGAAGAGCTGAGCCAGGCTCAAATCGCCTTCGATATCGCCGAGAGTCGCTACAAGGCCGGCGCCGAGGACCTGCTCACCGTCCTCGAAACCCAGCGTACGCTGTACGCCGCCCAGGACCTCAACGTGCAACTGCGCTTGTCGCGACTGCAAGCCAGCATTGCCCTGTACAAGGCGCTGGGCGGCGGCTGGCAAGTGCGGTAACCCGTGCCTGAATGCAAAAAACCGCTCGTTTCAGACGAAACGAGCGGTTGTTTTTGGTGCTTCATCTTCACGCCTGGCTGTTGACCACCGCCAGTTTGCGTTTGAACGACAACACCACCAGCACCACCACCGCCACGACCAACGCCTGAATGGCAAGAACACTCCAGAACGTACCAAGCTGCTGGTTGTTCTGCATGTAGTCGTACAACGCCCCACCCATCAGCGCACTCACAAACGCGCCCAACCCCGCCGACAGCCGTTGCATGCCAAAGGCAAACGCCGGTTTGTCAGGGATCGCGTTGAGAATCTCCAGATCGCCCTTCAGGAACAGCACCATCTCTGCGAAGGTAATCATGACCGTGCCCACAATCAGCGCCCAGACACTGCCGATCGACAGGAAATACATACTCAGCGACAGCATCATGAACGAGAAGAACATGCTCGCCCGGTAAGACGACTCGGCAATCACCCTGGACAGCAACGGCTGGCCAAAGAACACCAGCAACGCATTGACCGTCAGCAGCCCGCCATACAACCCCGCCGAGTGCAGGCTCGTCGTGTACGGCCCCATGTAGTTCTGAAAGAAGAAGTAGCCGTAAAAAGCCAGGGCATTCAAGGCAAACGGCACCCCCATCAACTTCACGTACGACACCTTGCCCACGCGCGGCGGATGCTTGCTGACCTGGGCCGCGCTGTCGACAAAGGCCCAATGCGCCAGTGTCAGCACCACGAACACCACGAAAATCACCCAGAACAGGACCTCACTGTTGCCCAGCAAAAACAGCCCACCGACCAATGGCCCCATGGCCATCCCCGCGTTCAGCGCCGAACTGGACAACGAAAGGAACAACGGCCGCTGGCTGACCGGCACCGCGTTGACGATGTAGGCCTTGTTTGCCGGCAGGTACAGCGCCGCGCCGGTGGCAATGATGATCACCGCCGGTATCAGCCAGTCGGCCCGCTCAAGGGACGCCAGCAACAGCGCGAACCCCAGCGTACGCACCGTCAGCGCCAGCAGCATGGTGCGTTTCAACCCCAGCCGCTCGGCAACAACACCACCAATGAAGCCGCCACCAAACTGGATCAGCGAAGCGAACCCCAGCACCCAGCCGACTGCGGCCATGTCCATGTGATTGTGCCGGGTCAACAAAATCGGCACGAACGGCAACACCATGAAGCTGCCAAACGGGATCAGGAACGAACTCAAAATCAGGAACTTCAAGCTCGACGGTAGGTTACTTAAAGGATGGATGCCAAACCGAGCCGTTTTCATATTCAATCCAGAGGCGTTCTTGAATCTGTGCAAATTTCTTGAACAGGTCGTCGTGCGAATCGGCGGTCAGCAGCAGGTTGCCTTTGCGTTCGCTGTTGTTGGTAATCGGCTTGATTTCATCCCCGACCTTGACTTCAAGCGTCGCCTCGATCAGCCCGCCGATAGGTTTCAGGTCCTCAAGATCGCTGACCCTGGCAACAACCCCGGCATCCGGCAGCAGGCTGAAAAACGCCGCCACCTGATTCATCGCGTTCGGCACCGGCACCTGCTTTTCACCCACCAGGTTGTTGAGTGTCAGGTCGACCTGTTTGACCCCCGTGGTGAGCTCGAGCATTTTCCAGATCCGGTCCCCGCCCACGCGCGTTTGCGACTCGATGATAAAGGGCTGGTTGTCCCGCGAGAGCTTGACCTCGGTATGCGCCACGCCGTTCTTCAAGCGGACCGCCGTGAGGAACTCGCGCACGGTGCGTTCGATGCTCGCGCTCGTACGCTCATCAAGGTTATGGGGCGGCACAATGATGTGGTTCGACAGCGCGTACGGATAACCCACCATCCTGGCCACCGACATCGTGATGATGTGATGCTCGCCATCGACCGACAGGCTTTCGATGCTGTAGAGCTGGTCGCTGTCCACCAGTTTTTCGGCGATGAAATCCACGCGATCTTCTTCAGGCACCGCACTGATGTAGCCCTGGAGTTCTTCGACCGAACGGATCTGCTGAACCCCGACGCTGGCCGCTCCGCTAATGGGTTTGACGATGATCGACGGGCCATGGGCCTGGTAAAAATCGATCAATTGCTCCGTGGCACTGAAGCGCTGCCAGGGCAGTTTCAAGTGTGGGTGCTGGTCGAGCACCTCGCGCATCTTGTCCTTGTAGCGGGTGACCGACACCGCCCACAGGTCCATCCCGGGCACCTGCAACGCATCGGCGATCACCGCCGCCGTTTCCATGCCCAGTTCGGTAAATGAAATCACCGCATCGAACGGTTCTTCCGCGTGGATCTGCCGCGCCGTGGCCAGGCACACACCGATCTGCGTGACATTCAGTGCAACCTTGTGCCGGGCTGGCGCCAGGATCGCCGGATCAAACGCCACGGCGGGGCTCAAGCTGCCGAAATAGGAAACATCGAACCCGTTGTCGAACGCTTTCTCGATGATGTCGTTCCAGCCGCCGATCATTAACAGATGAGGCTTAGGCATCGTTCGACCCTCCGGCCTGCACCACCACCGTCAATTTTGAACGGGCCGCGAAGGCATTGAGCAAGGCTATTTCCGAGTTCTCGCCTTCGGCCACCAGAATGCCGACGCTGGCGCGCTGGTCTGTCAGGCTGGTGATGGCTTTGCCACGGTCGGCGGTTGGATAGAACATCGGCCGGCCGGGGTGAGCGGCCAACCTTTCCAGCCCCATGACGTGCTCGAAGTGACCGGCCTGGCGGGCATAAACGATGATCTGGCCAATGCCTTTCTGCGCGACCAGCGGCCGGTCCATCAACGCAGGTCGGCGCCCCAGGGCCATTTCGATAAAGGCTTCATAGACGTTGTAATCGTAGATCCGGCACAGCGCTTCGCCGATTTGCACGCCACCCAGGCGCGGGTTGATCTCAACCACTTCAAAGCCTGTTTCGGTGATGAAGAATTCAGTATGAGCAAAACCGTTGGTGTAACCGACCCCGCTCAGCACCTTGTCGATCCACAATGACAACTCCTGAGCTTTTTTGGCCCCCAGGTTCACCGGTGACGCTAGCGCCTCCTCACGGAACTCGGGTTCTTCGGAGACCACCCGGCTGGTGACGGCCAGCACCCGATTTTCGCCTTTCCAGGACAGGGTTTCGACGCTGTACAGGGTGCCGGAAATGAACGGTTCGATGGCAATCTTGCCCTTCAGCGCTGCCTGGCGCGCCTGCGCCAGCACGCGGCAGGTGTCTTCATCGTTATGGGCCATCCAGACGTTCTGGCTGCCGGTGCCTGCGGTGTCCTTGATGATCACCGGGTATTCGAGGCCACGGCACACCTCTCGCGAGTCCGCCGTGGCCGGGGCGACTTCGATGCTCTTACCAGCCGACAAGCCCAACTCATGCAGACGATTTCTCAAGCGGAACTTGTTGCGCACCAGCCGAATGGATTCAGGGTCCTGACTGTCCAGCCCACAGGCCTGGGCAATGTCCAGGCAATCCAGGCTCCAGGTATCAGTGGTGCTCAACAGGCCTTGTACATCGGGCATGGCCTTGAGCGTGTCGATCACCAAGGGTTTGTCGAAGGTGTCGAGTTCAATGACCTCCAGCGCATCACTGTCGATATTCGCCAGCTCATACGCGTAAACCGAGGTGTCGCGCGTCAACAGCGCCAGTTTCACCCCAAAGTGCTCTGCCGCACTTACCATTTTGCCCAAGCCAAAGGTCAAGGCTTCCAACGCAACAATAGTCATACCGTACCTTCCGCAACGTTAAATTCCCGACGATTCCAGTTCATCACCGCCCAGGGCAACTGGAGCTGGTCGATGTGCTTGATGACCGTCGGTTGAAGTTCGTCCAGACGCCTAGCGTCCGGGTGGTGGGCAAATACCCCGTCGATGTAGCGATGGCCGGTGTCTGCCGCGACAAACAGGATGTTTCTATCCGCCGCCATGGCGGCCTCGCGTCGGGCGGCCAGGTAATTGCACCCCGTGGACAATCCGGCAAACACCGCATGCTGGCGGAGCAAGTCGACCGAGCCGGACAGGCCATGGTCGAAGGAGATCCACTGGATTTCGTCGTAGAGCGTGTGATCGACATTGCGGAACGGGATCCCGCTGCCAATGCCCGCAATCACGATGCCGGGGTCTTCGATGTGGTCCGAATTGAAGGTGACGCTGCCAAACGGCTGCACGCCGATCAGCTTTACCGAGGGGTCGATGTCCCTTAACGGTTTGACCAGCCCACCAGTGGAGCAACCGGAACCCACGCCGCCCACAATCGTCAGGTTGGCGGCCCCCAGGTCCTGCTCGATCTGCCGGGCAACCGCGGCGTATCCCAGGTAGTGGATGTCGTCGTGATACTGCTGCATCCAGTGGACGCCGGGGTTGTCGCGCACGATTTCCTGAATGCGCTTGACCCGGTAACTCTGGTCCATTTTCAAAGTGGCCGAGGGCGGAACCTGTTCAACGTGCACACCCATGATGTTCAGTTGGGTCATGAGCGTCTTGTCGACGGTCTTGGAGGCGATGATGTGGCACTTCATTTCATACTTGTTGCAGGCCAGCGCCAGTGCATAGGCATAAATACCGCTGGAGCTGTCCAGCAAGGTATCGCCCTTTTTCACCACGCCCGTGGCCAGCAAGTGTTCGACTGCGGCCAAGGCCGAATAAATCTTCATCGTTTCGAAGCGCAAACAGAACAGGTTGTTATCCAGCCTGATAATACTCGGCACTTTCATTGCGTCGGCTATATGACTGATCATTGCGTTATCCTTAACTTAGCCCAACTTTCACGAACGAACATTGCTTACCCAGACCGAAGAAAAAGGCAGACACCCTGCCAATATCCACAGCACTGGGTTTATGAATAAACAAGTAGCCCAACACACTGCCTGTGTGCGCCACCACAACGCCATCCGCCTTGAGCGCCTGTTGATTCTCAAGAACAGCCTCAAAGTTCTTTTTTGGCAGAATCCCCTGAGACAATATCGCGCTGCGTGTAGCACCCTCGCAAATCATTGACGCATCCGAACTCTTGAAGCCACGACGAACCAGCGTTAATACGCGTGCATAGGCTTCGAAGTTCCTGTCGTAATGCGCAATCAACTTGTCGTGCGTTTTCTCGGTGTCGACCACTTCGCCTTCATCGATAAAACATGCATACAGGCTGGGGGAATAATCATAAGCCTCGACCACTTTCTGTTTGCCGCTGAGGTACAAGGCGTAGTGATCGAGAAACACGCTGTCGGAGCGTTCGATCTGGCGCAGGATGTCGGTCATCAAACCGACCCGGGGTTCCAGGGCGAAGTGCGAATCCAGGCACCGAATGGCCGCGACGATATCGGCCGTCGAACTCGACATGCCTTTGCCTTGCAGCAGTTGTGAACTGAAATTCCAGTACCCCGGTGGCAACGTCAGCGAATGGTGCTGCAAGTACAGCTCGATGGCTTTGCGGGTTTTCGAGCGAGCGCCAATGCCATCATCCTGCCTGGCACCTGGACCGACGCTGAAATGCACCCAACTGTAACTTTTCAGTGGCAGCGAAATAATCGCAATGTTTAATTCGCCACTTTCCTCATGAGGCCCTTGAAAGAGTTCACCCAGTGTTCCATGACTGATACCGGTAAATACTTGTCGAGCGGGCATATTATTTTTGTAATGCAAGACTCCGTCCTCGCAAACGTTTGCCATTTTTAATTTATTTAATAGTTGCCCACCACAATACCGCCATAAGCCGACAACTCATCGTGCACGCGCATTATTGCCCGCATCTACAGCAACATTGATTCAAACATAAGGAGGGGTAAAACGAGGAATAACATGAGGCATATAGTTTTCGTCCATGAAAAGCGTGTCATTTTCCTGGACGAAACCATAACGTTACGATTTAGTTCATGTCAACCGCTTTTTCCAGCGATAGTTATCACCCTGTTTTACAAAGACTTTTCTTAAGCCGCCAACACCCGAACATTAACAAGTGTGGTCACGTGCAGTTATGAACAGGACTAATTAGTTAGTGAGTCCGGTGTGCGAGGCTTGTCCACCCCGCGTCATCGCCGGCCCTGTCATGCAACAGGCCGGCCGCGCTTCACACGGTTTGTTTGAGCTTCAGATGCCGCGCATACCAAGGCCGTTTCGGAATGCGCTTGAACAGGTTGGCGAGGTTTTTTTCATCACCGTAAGTGATGCGCAGTGCCAGCTTCATGGTTTCCGGGTCCATTTCCACCGATTTACCGACCTGCAGGCCCGGTGTCGGGCTGCAACCATGGGTGATCGGCCCGAGCCACGGGTCACCGGCCTCGACCCAGCGCCCCTGACCAAACCACGGCACGCCATTAGCCTCCACGCGGGTGATTTCACCCGGATGAAAGCGTTCATGGGCGCGAAACCAGTCTTCCACGCGATCATCGATCCAACCATGGAAATGCCAGAACACCGGGTTCACGTGGGAGGAGAACGGGTCCCCGAGAAAATCGTTTTCAGGCTGGAACCAGCGCGCAGAAAAGTCCGCCGGATCACGCGCCATCGGCACCGGCGCGCCGTTGGACGGATCACGGGGCACCGAGGCCCAGCGCATGTGCAGCCAGTCGTGCAGCCCGAGTTCGATTTCAGAACCGAACTGGCCAAGCGTCAACGTCGAGAGATAACGCGGGTCGCGGTACTGCGACTCCCAGACCTGGAAATTGCTGTGATACGTCTCGGGGGCCTTGATGTCGCTGACCCACTGGCTGTAATCGGCATCGTCCTCGGCCATCCAGGTCGGCGGCAAGGCAAAGCCGTCATGGTTGTCGAAGTACCGGGCAAAGCCCTGCCGATCACGCTCCAGCTCGGGCTGGGGCATGGGGAAACTCGACCAGGACGCGATGTCCTGCATCGAGCGCGCCGTACCCAGCATGTGCCGGTGCATGAAGAAAAAATCGATGCCCGAACCATTGCGGTCCTTGCGCGGACCACGGGCGTCACGCTCCTGGTCTCGCGGGCCGGGCTGCCAGCCGATGCCGCGCAGGGCACCGCGTTTTTCCTCGGACAGGGTGTGCCATTTGTCCCGCGAGGCATGCCATAGCTGATGGAACAGCCGATGCTCCGGGGAGATCAGCCACGCCAACAATGTCGGGTTCAGGCCAATTCGCTCGCGGGCTTCGGGGAATGTGCGCTTGATGGCGATGAACCGATTCTCGCGCTCGGGCAACGCCAAAGGGTGATTCAGGTTCAAAATGACGCCGCTGAGCGTGCCGCTGCCGGCATTGCCGAAATCAGCCCAGACTTCGTCCAGGGTGACGATGAACTCGTAATCCGGCGCGCCCTCGGCGCTGTCGCGACTGACCAGCCGCCAGCGCACTTGCGCCGGGCTCGCCGCCAACAGGTCGCCCACCACGCGGTAACGCGGTTCGGCCTCTGCCCTCAGGTGTTCGGCGGTGTCCAGGTAACCGCGCAGGCCACGGCCGCGATGGGCCACGTCGAGAAACAACTCCAGGCCCGTGAGCGGCAAGCCTTCCAGGCCGGCATCGCGCCCTTCGAAGCGGATGTCCCACACCCCGCGCAGGCTGTTGGCGAGCTGCTGCCCCGCAGTGGTCGCCAGGTCGACGGTGGCCTCGCCGGGGGTGATCGGCTCGTCCACGCGCGTCAGTTCGCGATGCCCGTAAAAAGCCGCAGGAACGGCGGCACCGGTCAGCGCCAGGCCCGCCATGAACCATCGTCGAGAAATCGTCATTGCCCTACCTGTGTCAGCCATGAAGCAGGCTTTATCCAAGCTAGAACGTTTGTTGCGCGGCAAAATTTAGCGCCGCGAAGGGCGGGCGTGATTCAGCCTAAATTTCCACCGCCCCGGCTCGTTCTTCCCAGATAGCAAAGGCCCCTGTGCCTGCACTTCGACGGCGAACCTGACTGAGATGGCAATGACAAAACCTCGTTCGAAAAAGGCTCTCTACATTGGCCTGCCCCTGGCATTGGCCGTGACCGCCGCAGCCGGCTTTTTCGCCTGGGACTACGGGTTCAGGAACAACCCCGGGTATCCGGTCAAGGTGATGAAACAGGCCGAGGAGCTGCAAGAGCGGATCATTTCCTTCGACAGCCACATCACCATGCCTGTGACGTTCGGCACCGCCGGCAATGAAGCGGACAAGGAAGGCACCGACCAGTTCGACCTGGCCAAGGCCGCTCGCGGACGCCTGTCGGGGGCGGCGCTGACGATTTTCGGCTGGCCGGAAATCTGGAACGGCCCGAACGCCCCGCACAAGCCCACTGCCGGCTTCATCGACGGCGCCCGCAACGAGCAAGAGGTGCGTTACAAGATCATCACTGGCATGTTGCGCGACTTCCCGGAGCGTGTCGGCATTGCCTACACCCCCGACGATTTCCGTCGCCTGCACGGCGAAGGCAAATTCGCGATCTTCATCAGCATGCTCAACGCCTACCCGCTGGGCAGCGACCTGAATCAACTGGACCTGTGGACCGCACGCGGCATGCGCATGTTCGGTTTCAGCTACATCGGCAACAACGACTGGGCTGACTCTTCGCGCCCGCTGCCGTTCTTCAATGACTCGCCGGATGCGCTCGAGGGTCTCTCCGCCGTCGGCAAGCAAGCGGTCAAGCGCCTCAACGACCTGGGCGTGATCATCGACGTGTCGCAAATGTCCACCAAGGCACTGGTTCAAGTGAGCCAGTTGAGCCGGGCACCGATGGTGGCCTCGCACTCGGCCCCACGGGGTATCGTCGACATCCCGCGCAACCTCAGCGACAAGGAATTGCAGTTGATCAAGAACAGTGGCGGCGTGGTCCAGGTGGTGGCGTTCCCCGCCTACCTCAAGCCACTGAGCCAGGGCACCCAGGACAAGCTCAACACCCTGCGGGCCAAATTCGACCTGCCGCCCCTGCCCAACCTGGCCATGGCCCTGATGCCCGGTGACCCGGTGATTGCCGTGTGGCCCGAGCAGCGCTTTGGCGAGTACGCCAAAGGCTTGTACTCGACCCTCGATGACGAGCCACTGGCAACCCTCAAGGATTTCGCCGACGCCATTGATTACACCGTGAAGAAAATCGGCATCGACCACGTCGGCATCAGCTCCGACTTCAACGACGGCGGCGGCCTCAAGGGCTTCAAGGATGTCAGCGAAATCCGCAACGTCACCGCCGAACTGATCCAGCGCGGCTACTCCGAAGCCGATATTGCCAAGCTCTGGGGCGGCAACTTCCTGCGGGTCTGGGGTCAGGTGCAAGCCCTGGCGGCCAAGCCTGGACAGCCCCGCAACGCTGCGACCCAACCATGAATTTACAACCAGGAAAACCAGCCGTGGACGATCGTAGAAACTTCCTGAAGAAAGCCGGTTTACTGGCCGCCGGCCTACAACTTCAGGGCTGCCTCTCGGCGACAACCCGACCTGACGCGACCAATGCTGTCGCAGGCTCTGCCAGCGCGGCGCCGCAGGATGACTGGCAGCAGGTCCGGGCGCAGTTCAACATCGACACCGACTGGACCCACCTGGCCGGGTTCCTGATCACCTCGCATCCACGCATGGTGCGCGACGACATTGCGGCCCACCGCGACCGCATCGACCGCAACCCGGCCGAAGAGATGGAACACGTCAACATCTGGCGACACGAAGACGAGTCCCGTGCCTGGGCAGCGCGCTACCTGGGTGTCGAAACCCCGCAAATTGCCCTGACCGGCAGCACCACCGAAGGCATCGGCCTGATCTACAACGGCCTGATCATCCACCCCGGCCAGGAAGTACTGACCAGCGAACACGAACACTACGCCACCAAGGGTGCCCTGGGTTTTCGCGCCGAGCGCGATGGCACCAAAGTCAAGACCATCCGCCTGTTCAAAGACCCGCACACCGTTACCGCCGATGAAGTACTGGACACTCTCGCCCGCCACATCACCCCCAAAACCCGGGTGCTGGCCATGACCTGGGTGCATTCGGGCAGCGGGGTCAAAATGCCCATCGCCGAGATCGGCAAACTGGTGGATGAGCGCAACCGCTCGCGCAGTGAAAAAGACCGGATCATCTTCTGCGTCGACGGCGTACACGGCTTTGGTGTAGAGAACGTGAACTTCGCCGACCTCAATTGCGACTACTTCATGGCGGGCACCCACAAGTGGATGTTCGGACCGCGCGGCACCGGGATCATCTGCTCGCGCAACCCGCAGGTGCAGGGTCTTGTTCCGACCTTCGAAAGCTTCTCGGCCAGCGAAGATTTCGGCACCACCATGACCCCCGGCGGCTACCACGCCTTCGAGCATCAGTGGGCGCTGCGCAAGGCGTTCGAGTTCCACCTGCAATTGGGCAAAGATCGGGTGACCACGCGCATCCATCAACTCAACCGCGAACTCAAACAGCACTTGCAGCAGGTTCGCGGCGTGCAACTGGTGACGCCAACGAGCACCGATCTGTCAGCCGGTTTCACTTTCTTCAGGGTCAAGGGCGTGGCACCGGAAACGGTCGTGCAGTACCTCAAGGCCAACAAAGTACTGGCCGACGCTACCGACCGCGATGTCGGCCCGTTGGTACGCACCGCGCCCGGCCTGCTCAATGACAGCGCACAGATGCAGCGCGTCGCCCGATTGCTGGCCCAGGCACCCTTCAAAAGCTGACACCCTGGAGGGGGCTTGCCCATCTGGCGGGCACACCCTCCTTCGCGCGTTAAATTTTGGTCTTGCACCCTCGTTTCACTAGCACTTGTCGCTATCGGAAAGAGCCCATGACCACACTTCGCTTCTGCTTGCCCGCCGCCCTTTTGAGCTGCCTGCTGCCCCTTGGAGCACAGGCCGCCAGCGCGCCTGCGCCGGGAAGCACCTTCAAAGACTGCAAGGACTGCCCGGAAATGGTGGTGCTGCCCGCCGGCAGTTTCACCATGGGCGCACCGGAAGGTGAAGTCGGCCGCGAGCCGGACGAAGGCCCGCAGCACACCGTGACCTTCGCCAAGCCGCTGGCCATGGGCAAATTCCAGGTGCTGGCCGGTGAATGGGACGCGTATGTGCGCCAGTCCGGCAATCGCACGCCCGACGGTGACGCCACCGACGGTTCCGATTGCAAGGCAGGCAAACCCGCCTACCCGCAAACCGCCCGGCAGCCGGCCGTGTGCATGGGCTGGGACGACGTCCAGCAGTACGTCGCCTGGCTGTCGAAGAAAACGGGCAAGACCTACCGCCTGCAATCCGAAGCCGAACGTGAATACGGCGCCCGCGCCGGCAGCACCGGCCCCTTCCCGTTCCCCTTCGATGCCGAAGGCCAATACGCCATCACCCAACACGCCAACACCTACGGCCCGGCCGACGGCTTCACCTACACCTCGCCGGCCGGCAGCTTCCCGGCCAACGCCTTCGGCCTGTACGACCTGCACGGCAATGTCTGGGAATGGACCCAGGACTGTTTCAACGACAGTTATAACGGCGCGCCTGCCGATGGCAGTGCCTGGATGACCGGTGACTGCGAAGTCCACCAGATTCGCGGTAACGACTGGGTCGGTGCCCCAGTGTTCTCACGCTCCGGCAACCGCAACCACACCATCCCCAATGACCGCCAGAACTGGCTCGGTTTCAGGGTCGTCAGGGAGCTGTAACCCCCACCGGTCGCCGACGTGCTGGCGGCGACCTCACCGCGACCGGACTCATCGGTCGCTCACCGCTAAATTCGGGCCCTTTCCCTTCGTTTCATAAAGGTTCGACCCCACGGGCCACCCGCAAAACTCCCGACGCCGAGGAATGTTTCACATGACTGCCAAACCCCGCAGCGCCATCCGCGAAGTGCTTAGCCTGCTCAGGCCGTACTGGGCCAAACTGAGTATCTCCATTGCCCTCGGCATCCTGGGCGGATTGTGCGTCACCGCGCTGCTGGCCACGATCAACACCACCCTGCACACCGAGGGCGGGCTGAACTCGAGCATGGTCCTGGCCTTCGCCGGGTTCTGTGTGCTGGGCCTGGTCAGCTCGATCATTTCCGACATCGGCACCAACTACGTCGGCCAGCACGTGATCGCCCGCCTGCGTAAAGACCTGGGCGCCAAAGTGCTGTGCGCGCCAGTCGAGCAGATCGAGCGTTACCGCGCGCACCGACTGATTCCCGTGCTGACTCACGACGTCAACACCATCAGCGATTTCGCCTTCGACTTCGCCCCGCTGGCGATCTCGTTCACCGTCACTCTCGGTTGCCTGGGTTACCTGGCCATGCTGTCGTGGCAGATGTTCCTGCTGACCACCGTGGCGATCATCATCGGCAGCGCCGTGCAGTACTTCGCGCGACAGTTGGGCATCAAGGGTTTCTTCGCCGCCCGCGAAGCTGAGGACGAACTGCAAAAGCACTACAGCGCCCTGAATGCCGGCGCCAAGGAACTGCGCATCCATCGCCCGCGCCGCTTTCGCATGTTCAGCCACCGCATTGAAGGCACCGCCGACAAGATCCGTGACACCCACATCCGCTCGATCAACATTTTCGTGGTGGCCAAGACCCTCGGCTCGATGCTGTTTTTCGTGGTCATCGGCCTGGCGCTGGCCCTGCAATCGTTCTGGCCAAGCGTCGACCAGAAAGTCATGAGCGGCTTCGTGCTGGTGCTGCTGTACATGAAAGGCCCGCTGGAACACCTGATCGGTACGCTGCCGATCATCAGCCGTGCGCAGATCGCCTTCCGCCGGATTGCCGAGTTGTCCGAACAGTTCTCCTCACCGGAACCGCACCTGCTGATCACTGACCAGCCGAACGTCAAGCAAAGCGTACAGAGCCTGGAACTGCGCAACGTCAGCTATGCCTTCCCGGCCGTCGACGGTTTCGAGCCGTTCAAACTGGGGCCGCTGAACCTGAACATCGAACAAGGGGAAATCCTGTTCATCGTCGGTGAAAACGGCTGCGGCAAGACCACCATGATCAAGTTGCTGCTGGGCCTGTACACCCCGCAGGAAGGCCAGATCGTGCTCAACGGCAAGGCCGTCGATGCCCACAGCCGCGACGATTACCGACAACTGTTCACAACGATTTTCTCCGACTACTACCTGTTCGATGAACTGGTGCAGGGCGAACACGGCAAGCAACTGCCGGCCGATGTCGACCAGTACCTGGAACGCCTGGAAATTGCCCATAAAGTCAGTGTGCGCGACGGTGCGTTCACCACCACCGACCTGTCGACCGGCCAGCGCAAGCGTCTGGCGCTTCTCAACGCCTGGCTCGAAGAGCGTCCGGTGCTGGTGTTCGATGAATGGGCCGCCGACCAGGACCCGACCTTCCGCCGGATTTTCTATACCGAGCTGCTGCCGGACCTCAAGCGCCTGGGCAAAACCATCATTGTCATCAGCCATGACGACCGCTACTTCGATGTCGCCGATCAACTGGTGCGCCTGGAACTGGGCAAGGTGATCCAGGCCAACAGCCTGGCCTGACCCGCACGCAACAATCGGCCCCATCGACCCTGACTCAACGCCCGAGACACGCAATGACCGCCATTCACGATATTCAAGACGACGAACTACTGGCCCTGCTGCTGGGCGATGAGTCCACCGACACGGCGCGGATCAGCCCACGCGACTCGACTCGCCCGGCACCGCTGTCCTATGCACAGCAACGCTTGTGGATCGAGCAGCAATACGACCCGCAAAGCAGCGCCTACAACCTGCCGCGGGCTTTCCTGCTCAAAGGCGAGTTGCACGCACAGGCGCTGGAAAGTGCCCTGGTGCAAGTGATCGAGCGCCATCAGGTGCTGCGTAGCCGTTTCATTGAAATCAATGGCGAACCGTTTCAGGAAGTCGACCCGCAGGCACGGTTCCGGCTTGAGCGTCAGGACCTGCGCGCTTACCCGGCGCCTGAACGCCAGGCATTGCTCGACCAACAGATCCAGGCTCAGACCACCGAGCCATTCGACCTGAGCCAGGCACCCTTGCTGCGCGCCCGGTTGCTGCAACTGGGCGATCAGGAGCACGCGCTGCTGATCACCCTGCACCACATCGTTTCCGATGCCTGGTCCAACGCAATTCTGGTCCAGGACCTGTGTGAGGCTTACCGCATCAGCACCGGTGCCAGCGACCTCAAAACCTTGCCTGCGCTGGCGGTGCAATACGCCGATTACGCCCAGTGGCAGCGCGACAGCCAGGCCAGCGGCCAGGGCCTGGAAAGCGGCATCGCCTACTGGAAAACCTACCTGGGCGATGACTTTCCGGTCCTTGAATTGCCGACCGACCAGCCACGCCTCAAGACCACCGGCCAACCCGCCGCCTATTGCCATATCGAGTTGCCGAATGCGCTGAAGCAAGACGTCGATGCGCTCTGCGCCCGTGAAGGCATCACACCGTTCGTGCTGTTGCTGGCGGCCTGGGAAATCCTGCTCAGCCGTTACAGCGGCCAGCACGACTTCTGCGTCGGCGTGCCCAACGCCACCCGTCACCTGGAAGAAACCCAAGGGCTGGTGGGCTGCTTTGTCAGCACCCAGGTCTACCGCGCGCGCCTCGACTCGCGCATGAGCGCGCTGGAACTGCTGCGCCGTTTGCGCAAGGAATCCCAGGCGGCCTTGCAGCATGCCGACATCCCGTTTGAAGTGTTGCTGGACAACCTGTCCTTTGAGCGCAGTGTCGAGCACGCACCGATTTTCCAGACCCTGTTCAACTGGCGGGTCGACGACAACACTGCCGCGCTGTTGCAGTTGGGCGACCTGGCGCTGGAGTTCATCGACAGCGACCTGCCACAGGCCAAGTTCGACCTGTCGATCGATGCCGGCAGCAGCCGCGACGGTTTCTACGCCAGCCTCGAATACAACGCGCAACTGTTTGATGCCGCCACGGTCGAGCGCATGGCCCGGCATTGGCAAAACCTGATCCAGGCCATCAGCCAACACCCGGAGCACGCGATTGGCGACCTGGCGTTGCTGGACGCCACCGAGCGCCAGCAAATCCTGGTCGGCTGGAACCCGCCGCCGCTCACCATCAGCCGCCCCGGCGTGCATCAGCGCATCGAAGCACAAGCTGCCCTGACACCTGACGCCATAGCCCTGTTGCTCGGGAGTGAGCGCCTGAGCTACGCCCAGCTCAATCAGCAGGCCAATCGCCTGGCCCATCGACTCATCACCGAGGGCGTTGGCCCGGATGTACGGGTCGGCGTGGCGTTCGAGCGCTCGATGGAAATGGTCATCGGCCTGCTGGCGATTCTCAAGGCAGGCGGCGCCTATGTGCCGCTGGACCCGCAATACCCCGAAGACCGCCTCAGCTACATGATGCAGGACAGCGGCATCGGCCTGTTGCTGACCCAGCCTTCCCTGCTCGCACGCCTGAGCATCCCGGACAGCGTCAAGGTGTTGAACCTCAGCCTGAACGACGATGCCCTCGCGTCGTACAGCAACGCCAACCCGTGCACCGCCGTGGCCCCGTTGAACCTGGCCTACGTCATCTACACCTCCGGTTCGACCGGCATGCCCAAAGGCGTCGACATCAGCCACGACGCGCTGACCGGCCACACCGACGTTGCCATCGGCTACTTCCAGCTGACCGCACAGGACCGGGTGCTGCTGTTTTCGTCGCTGAACTTCGACGGTTTCATCGAACAACTGTTTCCGGCCCTGTGCGTCGGCGCCGGGGTGATCATTCGCGGCAACGAAGTCTGGGACAGCGAAAGTTTCTATCGCGAAGTGATCGACAACGGCATGACCGTGGCCGACCTGAGCACCGCCTACTGGTTCCTGATCGCCCAGGAGTTCGCCCGCAAAGGCCCGCGTGACTACGCGCGCTTGCGCCAGGTCAGCGCCACCGGCGAGGCCATGCCGCCCGAAGGCGTGAAGCTCTGGGCCCAGGCCGGGCTGGGGCATGTGCGTTTGCTTAACACCTACGGCCCGACCGAGACCACGGTCACCGCGAGTTTCCTTGAGTGCGCCGAGTACGTCTCGGGTACCCGGCCACTGCCAGCGCTGATGCCCATCGGCAAGCCCTTGGGTGGACGCAGCATGTACGTGCTGGACGGCAACCTTGAGCCTGTTCCGGCCGGTGTGGTCGGTGAGTTGTACATCGGCGGCCCGTTGCTGGCCCGCGCCTATCATGACCGCCCGGCCCTGACCGCCGAACGGTTTGTCGTCGATGCCTTCGGCGATCAGCCGGGTGGTCGCCTGTACCGCACCGGCGACCTGGTGCACTACCGCGCAGACGGGGTGATCGAGTACATCGGTCGCGCCGACCATCAGGTCAAGATTCGCGGTTTCCGCATCGAACTCGGTGAGATCGAAGCGCGCCTGCTGCAATGCGCCGAGGTTCGCGAAGTGCTGGTGGTCACAATAGACGGCGCCAACGGCAAGCAACTCGCGGCCTACCTGGTACCGGCCGACCCAGCCCTGGCCAGCGCCGACCTCGACACCCAGAAAGCACGCTTGAGCGAGGTCCGCGCCCAGCTCAAGGCGAGCCTGCCGGACTACATGCAACCGACCTTCTGGGTACTGCTGGCGCAACTGCCCCTGACCCCAAACGGCAAGCTAGACCGCAAGGCCCTGCCGGCTCCCGACCCGGCACTGGCCCACAGCGACTACGTGGCCCCGGGTACGGAACTGCAAACCCGACTTGCGGACATCTGGCAGGAAGTGCTGAAAGTCGAGCGCATCGGCCTGCATGACAACTTCTTCGAGCTGGGTGGCCACTCATTACTGGCCACTCAGGTGGTGGTGCGGGTGCGTGAGCAACTCGGGATCGAGTTACCGATTCGCGAACTCTTCAGCGCCGAGCATCTGCTCGACCTCGCCGAGAAGGTCCAGGCACTGCAAGCCACCGCCAACCCTCTGCAGGACGAACTCGCCAGGACCCTGGCGCTGCTCAAGAGCCTGTCCAGTGACGATATTGAAGACCTGATTTCTCAATAAGGAATTTTCGCGTGCAAGAGTTACTCGCGTCCCTCGGTTCGCTGTCTTCCAAAGAGCGCAAGGCGCTGGCGACATTGCTCAAGCGTCAGGGCATCAACCTGTACAACGTTGCCCCGATCCTCAAGCGCCACAGCGAAGAACCGGCGGTGTTGTCCTATGCACAACAGCGCCTGTGGTTTTTCTGGCAACTCGACCCACACAACACCGCGTTCAATATTCCAGCGGCCCTGCAACTGGAGGGCGTGCTGGACATTGAAGCACTGCGACGCAGTTTCGAGGCGCTGATTGCGCGTCACGAAAGCCTGCGCACCACCTTCACCCAGGATCAGGCCCAGGCGGTGCAAGTGATCCACCCTGCCGGGGCGTTCACCCTGAACGTGGAAAACGCCGAAGCGGTGCCCGCTGCCGAGCATGAAGCGCACATCCAGGCGTTCGTCGAACGCCTGGCGAGCCAGCCCTTCGATCTGGAGCAGGGGCCGCTGTTGCGGGTCAGCCTGCTGAAACTGGCCGACGACAACCATGTGCTGTTGGTGGCCATGCACCACATCGTCTCGGACGGTTGGTCGGTGCCGATCATGATCGAGGAACTGATCGCGCTCTATCAAGGGTATAGACACGGGGTCGATGCGAACCTGCCCGCTCTGACCGTGCAATACGCCGACTACGCCGCGTGGCAGCGTCAATGGATGGAGGCCGGTGAGCAGGAGCGCCAGCTTGGCTACTGGAAAGAACAACTGGGCGGTGAACAACCGGTATTGCAACTGCCCGCCGACCGCCCACGCTCGGCGGTGCAGAGCCAGGCCGGTGCCGACTGTGAAATCCCCATCGAGCCGGCACTGGCCAGGCAGCTCAAACAACTGGCGATGCAGGAAAACTGCACCCTGTTCATGCTCCTGCTGGCCTCGTTTCAAGCCCTGTTGCACCGCTACAGCGGCCAGGCGCAGATTCGTGTCGGGGTGCCGGTGGCCAACCGTAACCGGGCCGAAGCCGAACGCCTGATCGGCTTCTTCGTCAACACCCAGGTGCTCAAGGCCGAGATGCACAGCCAAACCCTCTTCAGCGATCTGCTGCAGCAGGTCAAGGCCACGGCCCTTGGCGCGCAGGCCCACCAGGACCTGCCCTTCGAGCAACTGGTCGAAGCCCTGCAACCGGAACGTAGCCTGAGCTACAGCCCCTTGTTCCAGGTGATGCTCAACCACCAGTACGAAGACGCTGGCGTTGCTCCGGCGATTGCCGGTTTGAAGGTCAGGAACCTCAGCTGGGAGCGCCGCACCGCCCAGTATGAACTGACCCTCAACACCCTCGAACACGAGCAGGGCCTGAGCGCCACCCTGAGCTACGCCAGCGACCTGTTCGACGCTGCGACCATCGAGCGGATCACCGGCCACTGGCTGAACCTGCTGCGGGCCGTGTGCCGTAACCCCGCCCAATCCATCGGCGACCTGCCTTTGCTGGGCGCGGCGGAACAACAGACGTTGCTGCGCGACTTCAACCGCAGCCACTACAACGGTGGTCACAGTGAGTGTGTCCAGCAGACCCTTGAAGCCCAGGCCGCACGCACGCCGAACGCCGTGGCGCTGCTGTTCGGCGAGCAATCGCTGAGCTTTGCCGAACTCAACCGCCGGGCCAATCGCCTGGCGCACAAACTGGTGGAACAAGGCGTCAAACCCGACGTGCTGGTGGGCATTGCCCTTGAACGCTCGATGGACATGGTCATCGGCCTGCTGGCGATTCTCAAGGCCGGCGGTGCCTACGTGCCGATGGACCCGCAATACCCTCGCGAACGCCTGGCGTTCATGATCGAGGACAGCGCCATCAACCTGCTGCTGACCCAGAACCACCTGCTCGACGTGCTGCCGATTCCTGACGGCGTTAACAGCCTGGTGCTCGATCAGGACAGCGACTGGCTGCAAGCCTGCAGCGACGACAACCTGCCGTGCCGGGTCGAACCCGAGCACCTGGCGTACATGATCTACACCTCCGGCTCCACCGGCCGGCCGAAAGCCGTGTGTGTCGCCCACGGTCCATTGACCATGCATTGCCAGGCTATTGGCCAGTTGTATGGCATGACCCCCGAGGACTGCGAACTGCATTTCATGTCGTTCGCCTTCGACGGTGCCCATGAACGCTGGCTGACCACCCTGACCCACGGCGGCCGTTTGCTGATCCGCGACAACACCTTGTGGTCGGTGGAACAGACCTACGCGGCATTGCACCAGCATCAGGTCAGCGTCGTCGCATTCCCGCCGGTCTACCTGCAACAACTGGCCGAGTACGCCGGGCAGTTCCCCGAACCGCCACCGGTACGTATCTATTGCTTTGGTGGCGATGCGGTGCCCAACGCCAGCTTCGAACTGGTCAAACGGGTGCTGCAACCGCAGTTCATCATCAACGGCTATGGCCCGACCGAAACCGTGGTCACACCCCTGATCTGGAAGGCCGGTCGCGATGAAAGTTGCCACGCCGCCTATGCCCCCATCGGCAAGATCGTTGGCGCACGAACGGCCTACGTACTGGACGCCGACCTCAACCCCGTGCCACTGGGCAGTGCCGGCGAACTCTACCTCGGTGGCGAAGGCCTGGCCCGTGGTTACTATCAGCGCCCGGACACCACCGCCGAACGCTTCGTCGCGGACCCGTTCGACAGCAACGGCGGGCGCCTCTACCGCTCTGGCGACCTGGTGCGCCTGCGTTCGGATGGCGTCACCGAATACCTGGGACGCGTCGACCATCAGGTCAAAATCCGTGGCTACCGCATCGAACCCGGTGAGATCGAAGCGCGCCTGCAAGACCACCCCGCCGTCGGCGAAGCCGTGGTGCTGGCAATGGACGGGCCGACCGGCAAGCAACTGGTGGGTTACATCCTGCCGCTGGACCTGAGTCTGAGTGAAGCGTCGGCCAAGGACCAGGACCTGCTGCGTACCGACATCAAGGATCACCTCAAAACCAGCCTGCCGGACTACATGCTGCCCAAGCACCTGGTGCTGCTATCGCGCCTGCCACTGACACCCAACGGCAAGCTGGATCGCAAGGCCCTGCCCGCGCCGGACTTCAGTGTCACTCAACACACCTACGTGGCTCCGCAGACCGCCACCCAACAGCATCTGGCGCAGATCTGGCAGGACGTGCTCAAGGTCGAACAGGTCGGCCTCACAGACAACTTCTTCGAACTGGGCGGCGACTCGATCGTGTCCATCCAGGTCGTCAGCCGCGCCCGCCAGGCCGGTATTCGCCTGACGCCAAAAGACGTGTTCCAGCACCAGACCATCCACAGCCTGGCGAGCGTCGCGCAGGCCCTCGACACCCAGGTACTGGAGCAAGGTCCGGTCCACGGCGCTTTGCCACTGACGCCGATCCAGCAGGTGTTTTTTGCAGAACCGGTGCCCGAGCGCCAACACTGGAACCAGTCGATCCTGCTCAAGCCTTCGCTGCCGGTGAACGCCACGGCGCTGACGCGAGCGCTGGAACATCTGGTCAGCCATCACGATGCACTGCGTCTGGGCTTCGAATCTCATCACGGCATCTGGCAAGCGGCCCACCGCACCGTCAACCACACAGATCAGCCTCTGCTCTGGGAACGCGAGGCTGCCGATACACCCGCGTTGCTGGCCCTGTGCAACGACGCCCAACGCAGCCTGAACCTGAAACAAGGCCCTCTGCTGCGTGCCCTGCTGGTGAACCTCGCTGATGGCAGCCAGCGCCTGTTGCTGGCGGTCCATCACCTGGTGGTCGACGGTGTGTCCTGGCGGATCCTGCTTGAAGACCTGCAAACCAGTTACGCAGCCTTGCTGCAAGGACAGCCCCCGAACCTGCCGGGCAAAACCAGTGCCTTCAAGGCCTGGGCCGAACACCTGCAAGGCTATGCCCGCGGCACGGCCCTGCAAACCCAGATGCACTACTGGCAAACCCTGCTGCACGGCGCATCGGGCGACTTGCCGGGTGCCCGGCGTGATGCCGATCTGGCCGGCAGCCACTCACACTTCGTCAGTACCCGCCTCGACCCGCTGCTGACCCGACAATTGCTGCAAGAAGCCCCGGCGGCCTATCGCACCCAGGTCAACGACCTGCTGCTGACAGCACTGGCGCGGGTGATCTGCCGCTGGACCGGGCACGCCTCGGCCCTGATCCAGCTCGAGGGCCACGGCCGCGAAGACCTGTTCGAACAGCTCGACCTGACCCGCACTGTCGGCTGGTTCACCAGCGTGTTCCCGGTCAGGTTGACACCGGCGTCGCAGTTGGCCGACTCGATCAAGTCCATCAAGGAACAACTGCGCAGCCTTCCAGACAAAGGCATCGGTTACGGTGCCCTGCGCTACCTCGGTGACGAGCACACGCAGCAAACGTTGCGCGCGCTCGCCACCCCGCGAATCACCTTCAACTACCTCGGCCAGTTCGACCAGAGCTTCGACGAACACGCGCTGTTCAGCCCCGCCGCCGAAGACAGCGGCGACAACCAGGACCCAGGCGCGCCACTGGACAACTGGCTGAGCATCAACGGGCAGGTCTACGGCGGCGAGTTGCAACTGAACTGGACCTTCAGCCGCGAGATGTTCGACGAGGCGCAGATCCAGCAACTGGCCAACCACTACCGTGACGAATTGCACGCCCTGATCGGCCATTGCCTGAGCCCGCAGACCGGCGCAGTGACGCCGTCCGACTTCCCGTTGGCGCAACTGTCACAGACGCAACTGGACAGCCTTGCCGTGGACGCCCGCCAGCTCGACGACGTTTATCCGCTGTCACCCATGCAGCAAGGCATGCTGTTCCATTCGGTGTATGAAGGTCAGGACGCTACCTACGTCAATCAGTTGGCCGTGGACATTGATGGCCTGGACGCCGGGCGTTTCATTCGCGCCTGGCAAACGGTGGTCGAGCGCCACGACATCCTGCGCAGTGGTTTCCTCTGGAAGGATGGACTGCCGCAGCCGTTGCAGATCGTCCACAAACGCCTGAGCCTGCCGGTCAGCCAACTCGACTGGCGCAGCCGCTCGCAACCGCAGGCCGCACTGCGTGAACTCGCCCGCGCCGACCGCGAGCAAGGCTTCGACCTGCAACAGGCACCACTCCTGCGCCTGACCCTGGTACGCCTGGGTGAACGCACCTATCACCTGATCTACACCAGCCATCACATCCTGATGGATGGCTGGAGCAACTCGCAGTTGATGGGCGAAGTGCTGCAAAGCTATGACCACCAACCCCTTGCACCGCTGATCGGGCGCTTCAAGGATTACATCGGCTGGCTGCAACGCCAGGACCACGCCGCCAGCCAGGCCTTCTGGACCCGGCAGTTACTGGACTTGAACGAACCCACGCGACTGGCCAGTGCCTTTGGCCGCAAACACCTCGACGCCTCGGCGACCCAGGCCCACGGCGTTCACCTGCACACGCTCGACGTCAGCAAGACCCGGGCCCTGGAGACGTTCGCCCGCGAACAGAAAGTGACGCTCAACAGCCTCGTTCAGGCGGCGTGGCTGATCCTGCTGGCGCGCTACAGTGGCCAGAACACGGTGGCGTTCGGCGCCACGGTAGCCGGCCGCCCGGCGGACCTGCCCGGTGTAGAGAGCCAGTTGGGGCTGTTCATCAACACCCTGCCAATCGTCGCCACCCCACAACCGAACCAGAGCGTTGCCGCGTGGCTGGCCGAGGTTCAGGCGCACAACTTGAACCTGCGCGAACACGAACATACACCGCTGCACGAGATCCAGCGCTGGTCGCCCTTGGGCGCACAAGCGCTGTTCGACAACATTCTGGTGTTCGAGAACTTCCCGGTGGCCGAAGCCTTGCAGCAAGCCGCACCGGGTGAACTGGTGTTCGGCGAGGTCGAGGACTTTGAGCAAACCAACTACCCGTTGACCGTCGCCGTGTCACTCGGCGAATGCCTGTCGCTGAGTTTCGAATACGCCTTCGCCGATTTCGACCGGCACACCATTGAGCAGATCGCAGGGCATGTCGACAGCCTGTTACTGCGCATGCTCGACAACCCGAACCAGGCGTTGGGGCAACTGCACGGTTTGTCCGATGAACAACACCAGGCCCTGATCGGTCATGCTCGTGGCGGTGCCGTCGATTACCCGATCACGCTGTGCGCCCATCAACTGATTGAAGCCCAGGTCGCGAAAACCCCCGATGCCATAGCGATTGTCCTCGACGACCAACACCTGACCTACGCCGCCCTCAACGCCCGCGCCAACCAGCTCGCCGGTAAATTACGCACGCTGGGGGCTGGCCCTGACCGGCTGGTGGGCCTTGCGGTAGAGCGTTCACTGGACATGGCCGTGGGTTTGCTGGCCATTCTCAAGTCCGGTGCCGGTTATGTGCCGCTCGACCCCAACTACCCGGAAGATCGCCTGCGCTACATGCTCGCCGACAGCGGCCTGCAACTGCTGCTGATCGAAGACCGGTTGCGCGAACGCCTGGCCATCCCGGCCACGGTGTGCACGCTAAACCTGAGCGAAGGCCTGGACGCCTACAGCGTCGATAACCTGCCGCACAGCGTGATGCCGCAAAACCTCGCCTACGTGATCTACACCTCCGGTTCCACCGGCCAGCCCAAGGGCGTGGCCATCACCCACGGCGCACTGGCCGAGTTCTGTGCCATTGCCGGTGACTATTCGCAGTTGAGCGCCGAAGACCGCGTATTGCAGTTCGCGACGTTCAGTTTCGACGGCTTCATCGAGCAGTTCTACCCACCGTTGTGCCGAGGTGCGCGAGTGGTACTGCGCGGCACAACCGTGTGGGACACCGCGACGCTCTACGAGCAAATCCTGCATCATGGCATCAGCGTCGCCGACTTGCCGTCGGCGTACTGGCACCTGTTTGCCCTCGACTGCGCGGCGGCTGGCCCACGCAGCTACGGTCAATTGCGGCAGGTCCATGTCGGCGGCGAAGCCATGTCGGTGGAAGGCTTGCGTCACTGGCAAGCCGCCGGCCTGGGTGCCGTGCGCTTGCTCAACACCTACGGCCCGACTGAAGCGAGCGTGGTGTCGAGCACCCTGGAATGTTCCGGCCTGGACCTCGACACCCTGTCCGAACATGGCATTCCCATCGGTCGTGCCCTGCCCGGCCGAAGCCTGTATGTGCTGGACAAAGACTTCTGCGCGGCAGCCATCGGCACGGTCGGCGAACTCTACATCGGTGGCGCCACCGGCCAGGCCCGGGCCTACCATCAGCGTCCGGCCCTGAGCGCCGAACGCTTCGTGCCCAACCCGTTCGAGGCCAATGGCGAACGCCTCTACCGTACCGGTGACCTGGCGCGTTATCGCGCCGACGGCAACGTCGAGTACGTTGGTCGCGCCGACCATCAGGTCAAGGTTCGCGGTTTCCGCATTGAACTGGGCGAAGTCGAAGCCTGCCTGCAAGGCTACGAAGGCATTCGCGAAGCCGTGGTCATTGCTGTCGACGCCGCCACCGGCAAGCAACTGGTCGGCTACGTGGTGCCAACAGATTCGGCGCGGGCCGAGGGCGATGCCGCACTGCACGACGCGCTGCGCAATCACCTCAAGGCCCATCTGCCGGCGTACATGGTGCCGGGGCATCTGGTGCTCCTCGCCAAACTGCCGCTGACCCCCAACGGCAAACTCAACCGCAAGGCCTTGCCACCCCCACACACCGTGGCCCTGCACACCGCCCATGTTGCGCCGCGCACGACATTGCAACAACAGATGGCGCAGATCTGGCAAACAGTGCTCAAGGTCGAACAGGTTGGCGTGCACGACAACTTCTTCGAACTCGGCGGCCACTCGCTGCTGGTGCTGCAAGCCGTGAGTCTGATCAACCAGACCTGCGGCACCCGGCTCAGCCTGCACGACTTCATGGGGCACCCGACCCTTGAGGCGCTGTGCCAGAACCTGCAAACACCGTCGAAGCAACTGACAGTGCGCCTCAACCCGCATCAAGGCACGCAACCACCGCTGTTCTGTTTCCACCCGATCTTCGGCATGGTCCACAGCTACCAGCCATTGGCGACGGCGCTGAGCGAGCGGTCTGCGGTTTACGGCATCCTCTGCAAAGCCTTTGCCGATGGCGCCTGGAGCGACATCAGTTGGGCTGCCATGATCGAGCTGTACGTGCAAAACATCCGCGACGTCCAACCGCACGGCCCATACGCCCTCGCCGGTTGGTCGCTGGGCGGCAACCTGGCCATGGAAGTCGCCCATCGTCTGGAAACAGCAGGTGAAACAGTGGCGTTCCTGGGCTTGATCGACGCGCCGCCACCGGCGTCCGTGCAGCCGTTCTGGCAAGCGGTCCAAGCGCAGCAAGTGCTCTCGCCACCGCCACAACAGCGCAATGCCCTTGAGCTGTTCAAGCGCCTGTTCCCACAGCGCGCCGAGGCCGCTGAAGGCTGGCATGAGCAGGCGTTGCACGACACCGCACCGAGCGAGCGCGAAGCGTTGTTCATGGACTGGGCCAAAGCGCAATTGCAGGACCACCCCGAGCAGTTGTCGAGCCTGATACTGGGCGAACACGAACTGGCGCTGGGGGAAGAAGTCAGCGAAAAACTGGGCGAACTCGCGCAAGCGTTCGACTATCGTCCGCTGAAAGTTGCATTGCATTGCTGGTGGGCCGGGCAGGACAAACAGCCTGAACTGGTCCGCCTCCTCGAAGACCAGCTCAAAACCGCGTTCGGCGAACAGTGCCTGGCGCTGTCGATGACCCTGGACTGCGACCACGAAGCGATTGTCCTCGACCCGCAACTGATCCAGTCCCTGAGCCAGTCGTTGTTCGGCACCCGCTAACCCTCCCGCCCGTGGCGGCACCGATCCTGGTGTCGCCACTTTCCCTTTCTCGCCTGCCCTGCCAGGCACTTTCCTCCAGGCAAAAAAATACCCCCGCGTGGGTCGGCGCGGGGGCAGTTAGCTGTCTCTGACGGTTAGAACTGGTACTTGAGGCCCACCATCAGGTTACGCGGGTCGCCGTAGAAGTAGCTGTTGTAGAGGCCATAGCCGCTGTAGTACTGACGATCGAACACGTTGTTGAGGTTGAGCGAAGCGCTCAGGTGTTTGTCGATGTCGTAACGCGCCAGCAAGCCGACCACCGCGTAGCTGCCTTCCTTGGCTTCAGCCGGCAGGTCTGCGTTGACGAAGTAAGTCTTGCCCTGCCAGGTGACGTTGCCGCCCACGGTCAGGTCTTTCAACTGACCGTCGAGTGTGTAGCTGGTGGCCAGTTTGAACTGGCGCTCCGGACGCTCGGGGCTGATGCGCTTGTGTTTCTCATCACGCGGCTGAGCGTAGGTGTAGCCGGCGAGTACCTGCCAGCCCGGCAATACTTCACCGGATGCCTGCAACTCGAAGCCTTTGGTGGTGTTGGTCACACCCTCGTAAGCATCCTGGTCGGTGATGCTGGTGCCGACGTACTGCGCGTAGTTTTCCTGTTCGGTCTTGAACAGCGCGACGCTGGTGTTCAGCGCGCCGCCGTAGAATTCGGATTTCAAACCGACTTCGTAGTTCTTCCCGGCCATCGGCTCCAGAACTTTGCCGTCCATGTCACGGTTGCTTTGTGGTTCGAAAATATCGGTGTAGCTGGCATAGACCGAATGCTGTTCGCTCAGGTCGTAAACGATCCCGGCGTAAGGCACGACCTTGCCGGTTTTCTTCGCGTCGTCATGGTCCGGGTTCGCCGGATCGGAGTTGAAACCCAACTCGCCTTCGCGCTTGTAGTTGACAACGCGGCTGCCGAGGATGACCGACAGATCATCGGTCGGCTTGAGGCGCACCGCCGCGAAACCGCCGACTTCCTTGATGTGGTAGTCCTGGGTTGTCCAGGCGCTGTACGAGGTCGGGCGTGCCGGATTATTACCCCACTTGTCGAAGTCAAAGGACAAGGTCGGTTTGTTGTCGTTTTCCGAGAAATAATCGGAGCGACGGTCGCTGACGTTCATCCCCAGGATCAAGTCGTGAGTGCGCCCGAACAGCGAAAACGGCCCGGTGGCATAAACGTCCACCGAATCGGTGTTGATGGTGTAGGTCTTGTGACTGCGGAACAACCGCGCCTGACGCGTCTGCTTGTCAGGGAACGGGCCCCAGCCAATCATGTTGCCTTGCAATTGTTCGGTCTCGCCCTTCCAGTGACTGGCTTCGACCCGCAACATCCAGTCATTGTCGAAACGCTGTTCGACGCCGCCGAAGTACTTGGTGCTTTCGCTGTCGGCAAAGGCCCATTTGGCCGCCGGGTTCATCGAACGGGAGAAATCGGTGCGGCTGCCATCGGAATAGAACAACGGCAACTGGCCGAAGCTCGACCCGTTGGAGTCGATTTTCTGATAGTCGATACCGCCATAGAGCATGGTGCTGTCAGTGATATCGGCTTCACCGATGGCGTAGAACACGTTCTTCTTCGACGAGTAATAGTCGATGAACGAATTGGCATCGTCGTACGCAGCCACCACGCGGCCACGCACGGCACCGTTTTCCGAGAGCGGCCCGGACAGGTCCATCTCGGTACGGTAGCGGTCCCAGGTTCCGCCGTTGCCCGAGACATACCCCTGGAATTCCTTGGTCGGGCGCTTGCGCACCAGGTTGACCACACCGGCCGGGCTGCCCACCCCGCTCATCAGGCCGGTGGCGCCGCGCACCACTTCCACCCGATCATAGATGGCCATGTCACGTACACCCAGACCGTTGGTGTTGGTGGTGAAGTCGGAGGTCGGTACGCCGTCGTACTGGAAGTTGTTCAGGCCAAAACCACGAGAGTAGAAGTTAAAGCGCTCGGTGTCGTCATGCATCACTGCCACGCCCGGGGTTTGCTGCAACACGTCGGAAATGGTGCCCAACCCCTGATCAGTCATTTGCTGACGGGTGATGACCGTCACCGACTGCGGGGTTTCACGCAGGGTCAGTGGCAGTTTGGTCGCGGTGCTGGTGGCACCGGTGGTGTAGGAACCGGAGTTCTCGGTTGTCGCGCCCATGGCCACGCCACCGATTTTCACTGCATCGAGCTGCATTGCGCCGGTTTCGACGGCACCGCTGAGCAGCACGGTGTTGTCTTCAATCTTGTAGGAGATACCGGTGCCGCTGAGTAACTTCTGCAAGGCCGAAGGCACATCCAGGTCACCGCGCAACGCAATGCCGCGCTTGCCCTGAACCAGGTCCGGGGAGTAAAGAATCTGCTGGCCGGATTGCTGCCCCAATTCCCGCAGCGCGCCTTCGAGCGACTGTGCCGCAATGTTCAACTCTGCTGCGGCCAAAGAACCGGACAGGCCCAGGGACAGGCTCAGGACAGCCGCCGTCAAAGGTTGATGGCGCCCCATGATTGAATCCAAGGCCCGCTGCAATGCGGTTTTTTTGTGTCGTTCAGCAGACATTTATATGCCCTTTCAAAGTTGAAAGTTCAGCAGCAAGCGCCGTTAATGAGAATGCTACTTGTTTAATATCAAGCATGAGACGAAACATCGTCGTAAAACCGGAAAGGTTTCGTGCAAAACATCAGAAAAATCTCACGCAATAAAAAACCCGTGCCTGCTCGTCATTCACTGACGAACAGGTACGGGCATTGTTATCAGGCGTTGACGCAGGTTCGGGACTTGGCCAGCAGCGCTTCACGTTGTTGCGGTGTGAGACTGTTGAGCTTCAAACGTACCTGAGCGGTACGCTCCAGTGCACCCGGTGCCGTCTCGTCACGGGTCAGGGCAGCGGCCAGTTCGACGACGCTCGGATGGTCGAACACCACACCTGGGTGAACATCGAGCTGCAATTGCTTACGCAACGCCGACACCAGTTTGATCACCAGCAACGAGTGACCACCGAGGGCAAAGAAATTCTGCTCGATGCTCAGTTGCTCAACCCCCAGCAATTGCGCCATACCGTCGGCGAGCAGGGTCTGCAACGCCGTGACAGGCGCCACATAGACCTGCGCTGCCAACAGCGACTCCGGCGCCGGAAGACCCTGGCGGTCGAGTTTGCCGTTGGCCAACCTGGGCAAACGCTCCAGCGCAAAGAAATGCGCAGGCAACATGGCTGCCGGAAGGCTGGCAGCCAGTTGTTCACGCACGGCGTCGAGCCAGCCTTCGGCAGACGTGTCCTGCGCCTGGACATACGCCACCAATTGCACATTAGCCTCATCGGCATCGGCCGCTCGCCAAGTGCACACCACCGCTTGGGCAACGGTCGGCTGCGCCAGCAGCGCCTGTTCGATTTCCGCCAGCTCGATACGGAACCCACGCACCTTGACCTGATGGTCACGACGCCCTACCAGTTGCACGCCGCCCTGCGGCAGATAACGCCCCAGATCGCCGCTGCGATACAGACGCTCGCCCAAGCGCTGCGGGTGTTCGATAAACGCCTCGCCCCCCTGCTCATGCAGGTAACCCCGCGCGACTTGCTGGCCGCCGATGTACAACTCGCCGAGCGCACCCACCGGCACCTCGCGCAAGTGCTCATCGAACAGGTACACCGCGCAACCGTCGAACACCCGACGCAAGGGCACGCCGGCGCTCAGGTCGCTGTGCTGGTGAAGCGGCTGATAGAGCACGCCCACGGTGGTTTCGGTGGGGCCGTAATGGTTGAACAGACGGCACATCGGGGCGACCTGGAAAATCAATTTCACCAGGCTTGGCGCAACGGCCTCGCCGCCCAGCACCAAAGTGCTCGGCAAGTAAGTGCGGTCCTTATCGAGTAGCGCGCTGAGGTGCGACGGGACGATTTTCAGACAGTCGATACGCAGGCTCTGCAGGAAGTCGGCAAAGCGCTCGGCGTCCTGCATGTGTTCATCACTGGCAATGTGCAGGGGCGCACCCTGCAACAGAGCGGCGAACACCGTCGTGTGCCCCAGGTCGGCGGCCACGGTGGAGGTCATGGCGAACGACGTGCAGTCCGCCAACCCCAGCGCGGCCGTGGAGGCCAGCACGTAGCTGAGCAATTGCCGGTGTTCGATCACCACGCCCTTGGGCGTACCGGTGCTACCAGAAGTAAACAGCAGATAAGCCGGTTGATCCGCAGTGACCGGCGCCCAGTCAAACGTCACTGCGCGGTCAATTTCGGTCAACTGGTCCACCAACACCACTGGCGAATGCCCGTGCCAGTGCGCACGATCACTGACCGTCAATACCGCGCCGGCCTGCTCGCTCACCAGCGCCTGACGAGCCGCCGGCCACTGCGGATCGACCGGTACCCACGCAGCTCCGGCTCGCCACACAGCAAGCAAGGCCACCACCAGATCCATCGAACGTGGCAACGCCAGGGCCACCACCGTTGTCGGCTGCACGCCGTTGACACGCAACTGTCGGGCCAGTTGCTCGACGCGCTCGGCCAACTGCCGGTGAGTCAGCTGTTCACCGGCAAAACTCAAGGCCAGTGCATCAGGAGTACGTTGCGCCCACTCGGCAATCCGCTGTGGCAGGTTCGGACCATCCAGACTCAACGGCGAACCAACGCACTGCTGTTGTCGCGCCTGCTCCCGAGCGCCGATCAATGGCAGATCGGCCAACGCGGTGTCAGGGGCATCCGTCAGGCTGCGCAACAGCGTTTGATATTGTTCCAGCAACCCGTCGATAGACGCCTCGCTGTAACGCTCGGGGGCAAAGCGCACATGCACGGCGTGAACCTGTTCATCCGCCTCGATCAGCCGCAGCTCCAGTTCAAACGGCGCTCCGCCATCCTCAACGGCCAGCACCGACCAGTTCCCGTCGGCGGTCACCTTGGGCGACAACGCAGCCTCGCGAGCAACGCCAAAGGCCAGATGCTGCACGCTGGGCGGCGCTTCCACCGGCCAGTGTTCCTGCCAGGTCAGGTGCCCGTCCGCCAGCGCTTCCAGTGCTGGTAACCATTGGCCAAGGCTCTGCTGCAATGGCACGTCGATCACCAGTGGCAAGGTCTTTTCGAACACGCCAATGCAATCGGCAAAAAACTCATAGTCCTGCCGGCAATCATGGCGCCAGCCCACCTGCATCTGCGGCTGAGCGCTGATGCGTGCCAACAGCGTCCACCAGGCCGCTTGCATGACCCGCGTCACCGGCTGCCCCAACGTCTGAGCATATTGAGCGACGGCCTGTTGCAACGATGGGTCGAGTGCAACCCGCAGCGTTTGCCCCGCTAACCCGGTAGCCCCGTTGTGTCGATACGCCAGGGCCGGGGCGTTCGCAGCCCCCCTTTGCCGCCAGTACTCGTGACCGCTCGCCGCGTCTTCGTCCTGGGCCATTTCTGCACGCCAGTCGACGTACTGCGCATACTGCGCCGCCTCGGGATCCACCTCGACCGATTGATCGGCAACATAGGCCTGGTGCAATGCAGCATAAAAAACCGGCAACCCGTTCCGGTCACTCAGCAACGCCGAAATACGCAGCGCCAGGCCATGGTGCTGCTCACCCAGGCGGCACACATGCAAAACCGCCAGAGTCGGTGCGTCTTCAGCAAAACCTTCCTGCTGCAGCGTGCGCATGTGCGCTTCGAAAGCCGTCCAGCCTTGCGCCGCCGCTGGCTCGTGCAGCAACGGCCACCCCGAACGTTGCTCAAGCGTCTGGCGCACACCGCGATACGTTGGCACCCGCATCAAACGCGTGGCCAACACCGGTTGATGCGCCAACAACTGGTCGGCGGCGCGCTGCAAACGCGCCAGGTCCAGCTCACCACGCACCTCGATCAACAGCAGCAACGCACGATGGCTATCGGCAGCCGAACCGCTCAAACACGCTTGCTGCTCGGGGCTCAGGGCCTGACCGTAAGACGGGCTCATAGTCCGATCTCCTCTTCCTGCGCCTGACGCAGCGGTTGCGCCTGGGGTGTTTCCAGCCCCGAACGGTCGAACATGTCGCCCATCGCCACGACGATCTTGCGCGGGCCTTCATACGGGTCGCGGGCATGGGCCGCGAGCATGTTGTCCATCAGCACCACGTCACCTTTTTGCCAGTCAAAGCGCACTGCGCACTCCTCATACAAACGCCCGACCAGCTCCATCACCTCGTCTTCGATCGGTGTGCCATCGCCGTAGTAAACATGCCGCGGCATGTTATCCAGACCGAACATCGCGATCAGGTCCTCACGCACATCGGTGTCCAGGCAATGAATATGGTGCAGTTGCACCTGATTGAAGAACGAACGAGCGCCGGTCAGCGGATGGCTGATGACCGCCGGGCAACGGGTGCGGGTCTGCAACTCGTCGTTGTCCAGCCAGGTCCACTCGATGCCCGACTCACGGCAGCGGGCTTCGACTTCCTCGCGGCTGTCGGTCTTGAAGAAATGCCGCCACGACACATCGAGCTTGTCGGTAAAGGTGCGCACATACAGCAAGCCCTTGCGTTCGAACGTCTCCAGCAGGTCGGCCGGCAAGCGACGGCACATCTCGCGGCAGTCGACAATCGGCGTCGCGCCGCCCACCGGTGACGGCTGCTCGCAATAGAACATCTGCTTGCGCGGCCAGCGGTCCTGGTGCGAACTCTCGTTATGGAACAGGATCATTTTCTGTTCCGGGTACGGCGTGGAGCGGTAGGTATTCTTGCCGCCCTCCTTCTTTGGCAGATCGCCGTAGCGCCCGTACAGCCCAGGCTGCAACGCCTCCGCGAACTGCTCGAACTCATCGATACCGTTCAACGCAAACCCGCGAAACAGGATGCTGGCGTGGCTGGCGAGTTTTTCCTCGATCAGCTCACGGTGGTGCTTGACCCACTCAATGGCGTCCAACGTGCTGTCGCCTGGCTCGGCCAGCAACGGAAACACCTGGCCCTCGCGCAACTCGCGAAAACGTACCTGAGGCTCGGCGGCCGTCACCGGTGCCGGGGCCTTCTTGAGGAACTTGTTGAGCTTGTCGAACTTCTTGCTGGCGGCCTTTTCCATGGCAGGCACCGGGTGTGCAACGGGCATGACGAATTCTCCTGACAATGTGTGCCGGTCTTGCACCGCCTGCTCGAGAATGCCGATCCAGCTGCGCATCATCAGCTCGATGCGCTCGCGACGGAACAGGGCGACGGCGTAAGACCAATTACAAACAAGGCTATTTCCAAGTTCTTCAACGAACAGGCCCATCTCGAACTTCGAGTGGCGCTCTTTTAATGCCAACGGCTCCAGTTCCAGCCCGGCGACCCGCAAGGTCGCGGTCGGGGTGTTATTCATCACGAACAACACCTGAAGCAGCGGATTGATACCTTTGATGCGTTCCACACCACAGGCCTCAATGATCAGGTCCAGCGGCAACTCCTGATGTTCATAGGCACTCAGCGCTGTGCGCCGCACGTCTTGCAGGTAGTCGCTGAATGGTTGGTCGACGGTCAACCGCGAACGCATCGGCAACACGTTGACGAAGAACCCGATCAAACCTTCAAGCGCCAGTTGCTGACGGCCGGCAACGTCGGTGCCGATCACCAGGTCCGCCACGTCGCAGGTGCGGTGCAACGTCAGTTGGAATGCCGCGAGCAGCAGCAAATAAGGCGTGCAGCCCAATTCCTGGGCCAGGGCCTTGATCGGTTCATACAGTGCCGGCTCCAGGCGCAATTCCAGGCTGTCGCCGTCGTGGCTCGGCTGCGCCGGACGCGGGTAGTCGGTGGGTAGCGGCAACTGCGCCGGCACACCGTGCAGGCGCTCTCGCCAGAATTGCTGGTCCTGGGCCAGGAAGCCTTCGTTAAGCAGGCGCTGCTGCCAGAACGCGTAATCCAGATACTGCACCGGCAACGCGGCGAGCACCGCCGAGCCATCGTCGGCATCGGCGTGATAGAACGCCAGCAGCTCATCGACCAGCACCCCCATCGACCAGGCATCGGAAATGATGTGGTGCATGGAGAAGAACACCACGTGCTCTTCAACGCCCAGCTTGAGCACTTGCGCCCTCAGCAATGGTGCCTGTTCAAGGCTGATGCGCTCGGCGGCGCAGGTCAGCAACCACTCTTGCTGCATGTGTGCCCGGACCTCGCTGACCTGTGCACTGATGTCCAGCAGAGCGATGGGCAACTCGACCCAATTGCTGACCCGCGCTTGCGGATTGCCGTCCTCATCTTCGTGATAGGAGGTGCGCAGGATTTCATGGCGCTGCATCAATTGGGCAAAACTGCGCTGCAAGCGCGCCAGGTCGAACGGCCCGCGTGCCGTCAGCGCGGCCGGCATGTTGTAGGCCGCGCTTTCGCTGGAAATGCGCTCCACCAACCACAACCGCTGTTGTGCCAGTGACAGCGGCAACGTCGCACCGCGTGGTACCGGCACCAGCGCCGGTAACGACCGGCCCGACGCAGTCGATGCCTGACGCTCGGCCAGGCGTTCAGCCAGCGCCGACAGCTGCGGGCATTCGAACAGGTCACGCAGAGACAAGGTATCGAGGCCCTCGGCCCGGGCGCAAGACACCACGCGAGTGGCCAGCAACGAATGTCCGCCCAACTCGAAGAAGTGATCGTTGAGGCCGATCTGTTCGACCTGCAACACGGTTTCCCAGATCCGCGCCACTTGCTGTTGCAGGGCGGTGACCGGCGCCACATACCCCTGACGGCCCTCACTCATGTCCGGTAATGGCAGTGCCTTGCGGTCGAGTTTGCCGTTGGGGCTCAACGGCAAACGGGCCAACAAAATCAGGTGCGTCGGCAGCATGTAGTCCGGCAGCAACGCCTTGAGGTGCTCGCGCAAACCCTGGCGCCAGGCACTCTGCACTTCGGCGTCGGCATTCACGATATCGCCATTACCGGGCACCAGCCACGCCGCAATCTGCAACCCGCCCGGCCCCTCGAGCGTCATCACCAACGCCTCGCGCACGCCAGGGTATTCCTGAACCCGAGCCTCGATCTCACCGAGTTCGATCCGGAAACCGCGAATCTTCACCTGATGGTCGGCGCGCCCAACGTACTCGATCACCCCGTCCGCGCGATAGCGTGCCAGGTCACCCGTGCGGTACAGACGAGCGCCCGGTTCGCGGCCCAGCACATCCGGAACGAAGCGCTCGGCACTCAACGCCGGGCGATTGAAATAACCACGCGCCAGCAACTCACCGCCAATCAACAGTTCACCCACCACCCCGACCGGAACCGGGTTGAGGGAGTCGTCCACCAGATAAATCGAGCGGCCGTCGAGCACGCTGCCAATCGGCATCACCAGCGGCGGTACAACCTTGCCGCTGACGTAGTCCGCGCAATCCAGCGCCGTCACGGTCACCGTCGCTTCCGTGGGGCCGTAAGTGTTGAACAGGCGAATATGCTCCAGCCCGGCCTGACGCCAGGCCAGCAGGCCTTCGGGCGGCATGGCTTCGCCCCCCGCGTGAACCTGACGCAACCGTCCGTAGCTGTTGCGCGGCTGACTGGCGAAATCCCGCGCCAGCAGGTGCCAATACGCGGTGGTCACGTCGGCGACACTGATGCCGTGCTCGATCACTTGTTGATAGAACGTCTCGCTGTCCCACAACTCACCCCCGCGCAGCACCACCGAAGCGCCACAGGTCAGCGCCGGGTAAAGTTGCTCCACAAAGCCGTCGAAGTTGAACGTACCGAACTGCAACACCCGGTCCTCGGCGGTCAGCTCGAACAACGCCGACGCCACCTCGGTGTGCCGCGCCAACGACGCGTGATCAATCCCCACTCCCTTGGGCCGGCCGGTGGAGCCGGAGGTGAACATCACGTAGGCAAGATTCTTCGGTTGCGCCAGGTTCGGCAAATCGTCTTCGGGGTACTCGGCCAGCCATTGCAGATCGCTTTCCAGGCACAGGGTCTGCACATGCGCCGGGATCGGAAGGCGCGCCAGCAACGGTTGCTGGGTCAGCAGCAAATGCAGGCCGCTGTCTTCAATCATCCAGCCCAAACGGTCCTGCGGGTACTCAGGGTCCAGTGGCACGTAGGCACCGCCCGCCTTGAGAATCGCCAGCAGGCCGACAATCATTTCCAGCGAGCGATCCACCGCAACGCCCACCAGCACGTCCGGGCCAACGCCCAGCTCGCGCAGTTTGTGGGCGAGACGGTTGGCGCGACGATTGAGGCCGTCGTAAGTCAACTGACGCTCGTCGAGAATCAACGCGGGGGCCGTCGCGTGCAGTTGAACTTGTTGCTCGAAGCGTTGCTGTACGCACAGCGGTGCCGGTTGTTCGAGGGTCGACGGGTTCCAGCCATGGACGATGGCCTCGTACTCCTCGGCGACCACGGTTTGCAGGGCGCCGAGCGCGAGGTTGGCATTGCTGACGAACTGTTCGAGCAGGTGCCGCAAATGGTTCATCACCCGGCCGATGGTGTCGTCGGCAAAACGCTCGCGCTGGTAACCCAGGTTCAGCGACAGGCGTTCGCCGCTGTACACCGTCAGGGCCAGCGGATAGTTGGTGCGTTCATGGTTCTGCGCCGCGCTGAACGTCAGGCCACTGGCCGAACTCTGTTGCAGGCTCTGGGCAACCGGGAAGTTTTCAAACACCAGCAGCGTGTCGAACAACGCCTCGCCGGCCGACCCGGCCCAGCGCTGGATGTCGAACAACGGCGTGTGTTCGTGCTCGCGCATCGCCAGGTTCAACGCCTGCACCTGTTGAATCCACTGCGCCACCGTTTGCCGGGCGTCCGGCGCGGCAATCAACGGCAAGGTGTTGATGAACAGACCGATCTGCCGCTCGATACCCGGCAACTGCGCCGGGCGGCCCGACACCGTGGTGCCGAACGTCACACAGCGCTGGCCGGTGTAGCGTTGCAGCAACAGCATCCATGCGGCCTGCACCAAGGTGTTGAGGGTGACTTTGTGCTGACGGGCAAACTCGCCGAGGCGAGCCGAGGCCGATGTATCCAGCAGCAGATCGAGTTCGGCATAGCCCTCGCCCGCCATGCCCTGACGCGGCAACGCCGCCGCCAGTTGGGTCGGGCCGTCCAGGTCACGCAACTGCTCCATCCAGAACGCTTCGCTGACTGCCCCGTCCTGCCGTTGCAGCCAGTCGATGTACTGGCGATAACGCCCCGGCGCCGCGACCCGCTCGCCGGCATAACGCGAGAGCATCTCGGCCAGCAACTGCGCGTTGCTCCAGCCATCCATCAGGATGTGGTGACTGGTGTGAATCAAGTGATAACGCTGCTCGTCCAGACGGATCAGGGTCAGGCGCATCAACGGCGCTTGCACCAGGTCGAAACCTTGCTCGCGGTCCGTGTCGGCAAAGTCGTCCAGCGCGTGTTCGAGATCCGCATGCTCACGCCAATCGAGCACCGTCATCGGCAGAGTCACGCCGTGTTGAACAATTTGCAACGGCTGCTCGCTGTCACTCTGCCAGATGAAGCCGGTGCGCAAAATGTCGTGGGCGCTGACCATCTCCTGCCAGGCGCCACGGAAACGCTCGATGTCCAGGCCACTGACATCGACCCGCAGTTGATTGATGTACGCCGCTTCACCCGGCGAGTACAGGGTGTGAAAGAGCATCCCCTGCTGCATCGGCGACAACGGGTAGACGTCGGCCATGGCGGCGGCCGACAGCGGCAACGCGTCCAGCTGCGCCTGAGTGAGTCGGGCCAGCGGGAAGTCCGACGGCGTCACGCCGTGATGCCCGGCGTCGCAGCAATGCTCGATCACCGCCAGCAACTCGGCGCGCATGTCATCGACCAAATGCTGGATTGTTTCGTCGTGGTACATCTGGCTGCTGTACGACCAGTCCAGACGCAACGCGCCCTCGAACACCTGGCCGTCGATGCTCAGCCAGTTGCTCAGGCTCGCCGCCAGGCTTTGCCCGGCGCCACTGCTCTCGCCGGACGGCACCAGCAAGGCGTCGTCGGCGAAGCTCTGGTCGAACTGCCCGAGGTAGTTGAAGGTGATCCGCGCCTCGGCCAGCGCCTCCATGCGCTCGCGCACCGGTGGCTCGGCCAGGTAGCGCAGCACGCCATAACCCAGGCCTTTGTTCGGCACGGCGCGGATCTGCTCCTTGATCTGCTTGATCGACCCGGCCAGCTCCGCAGCCGGGGTCAGGCGCAGGGCAAACAGGCTGGTGAACCAGCCCAGGGTGCGGCTCAGGTCGAGGCCCTCGAACAGGTCCTCGCGACCGTGACCTTCCAGTTGCACCAGCACCGACGGCGATTGCGTCCAGCGGCACATCACCGTGGCCAGCGCTGTCAACAGCAGGTCATTGACCTGGGTCCGGTAGCTGAGGGTCGCGTGCTTGAGCAGACGTTCGGTCTGCGTCGAGTCGAGGCTCAACGACAGGCGCCGGGCGTAGCGGTTATTCAGGCTGCCGTGAGGATTGTCCTGGGGCAGCGCGGGCAGTGTCTCGCCCAGTTGCGCTTGCCAGTAGGCCTGTTCCGCCAGCAACTCGGGTTCGCTGGCATAAGCGTGCAACCGTTCGGCCCAGGCCTTGAAGGCACTGGTCTTGGCCGGCAGTTGCGGGGGCTGGCCGGCGAGCAGTTGCAGGTAAGCGCGTTGCAGGTCTTCGAGCAGAATGCGCCACGACACGCCGTCGACCACCAAATGGTGGATGGCCAGCAGCAAGCGCTGCTGTTGCGGGGTTTCGATCAACACCGCTCGCAGCAACGGGCCTTGTTGCAAGTCGAGGCTGGCCTGGGCCTGATCGCAGAGCGCGGTCACCTGGTCAAGCGACTCGACCGTGCGCTGCCAGAGCATCACCTGCCCGGCCTGCGCGTCCAACGGGCGATGCTGCGCCCGCTCACTGCCCGGCGCAAAACCCAGGCGCAGCGCATCGTGCTGCGCGTACACCGCTTGCAGCGCTTGGCTCAGCACCTCGGCGCGCAACGGCTCGCGGGCACGCAGCAACACCGACTGGTTCCAGTGCTGCGCCTGCTCGGTTACTTCCTCGAAGAACCACGCCTGCACCGGCATCAACGGCATGTCGCCGCCGACCAGCCCTTGCTCTTGAACCACCAGCGGGGTTTGCCCGGCCACGACGGCCAGGCTCTCGACGGTCTGATACTGGAAAATGTCCTTGGGGCTAAGGTTGATCCCGACCTGCCGGGCACGGCTGACGATTTGCAGCGAGATGATCGAATCGCCGCCCAACTCGAAGAAGTTGTCCTGGCGGCCGACCTCTTCAACGCCGAGCACCGATTGCCAGATCTGCGCCAGTTGCGCTTCGACGCCGGCCAGCGGCGCGCAGAACCCGGCGTCACGCGTCACGCCTTGGGGTTGCGGCAGCGCCTTGCGGTCGAGCTTGCCATTGGGGGTCAGCGGTAAGTGCGTCAGCAGCATGATCTGCGCCGGCACCATGTAATCCGGCAAGCTGAGTTTGAGGTGCGCCCGCAGTTGCTGGCGCAACGCAGCCTCGGATTCAGCACCGACCGACTCGGTGCCGGTGGCCACGTAGGCCAGCAGTTGCTGACCCTGTCCGTGGTCCTGAGCCAGTACCGCGGCTTCCCGCACCACCGGGTGCTCCAGCAGTTTGGCCTCGATCTCGCCCAACTCGATGCGAAAACCGCGAACCTTGACCTGATGGTCGATCCGGCCCACGTACTCGATCACCCCGTCGGCACGGTAACGCGCCAGGTCACCCGTGCGGTAGGCACGCCCGCCCAGGGTGTCGAAAGGGTCCGGCAGATAGCGTTCGGCCGTCAGCCCGGCGCGGTTCAGGTAACCACGGGTCAGCCCGACACCGGCCAGGTACAATTCACCCACCACGCCCACCGGCACCACCTGCCCCAGCTCATCGAGCACGTAGCTGCGGGTGCCGTTGAGCGGTCGGCCGATGCTCGCCCGGCCAGCGGCTTCGCGGCGGGTGTACGTCGAATACGTGGTGTCTTCGGACGGCCCGTACAAATCGTAAACGTGGTCCAGATGCGCCAACGCGTAGAGCCCGTCGACCACGCTCTGCTTGAGCGCCTCGCCGGCCAGGTTGATGATCCGCACGCTGGCCGGGATCGCCTCAGCGGCGAGCAACGCCGTGGCCGCCGAGGGCACGCTGTTGATCAGCCGCACGCGCTCGCGGGCCGGCAACTGCGCCAGCGCCAGCACGTTGTCGGCGATGATCAGGAAACCGCCGCACGACAGCGTGACAAAGAACTCCCACACCGACAGGTCGAAACACACCGACGTCGCCGCCAGCACACCGCTCAGATCCTCGCGGCTATACACCTGCCGCGCCCAGTCGATCAGGGCCGTGGTGTTGCGGTGTTCAATGCTCACGCCTTTGGGCCGTCCGGTGGAACCGGAGGTGTAAATCACGTACGCCAGATCACGAGGGTCATTCAACAGCGCGGGATTCTGCGGCGAGCAGGCCTGCCAGTGCGGCGCGTGCTCGTCGATGAACAAGCGCTCGACGCCAGCCTGTTCCGGCAACAAGGCGCGCAGGCTGGCGTGGCTCAACAGCCAGCGTGCGCCGCAGTCTTCGAGCATGTAGGCCAGGCGTTCGGCCGGGTAATCCGGGTCCAGCGGCACGTAGCCGCCACCGGCCTTGAGAATCGCCAGCAACCCGGTCAGCAGGTCCAGGGTGCGCGGCATCGCAATGGCCACCAGCACGCCCGGCACCACGCCGCGTTCGCGCAGGTAATGCGCCAGTTGGTTGGCCCGCGCATTGACCTGCGCGTAGCTGTATTCATAGTGACCGTCGATCAGCGCCAGCGCCTCCGGCGTGCGCTGGACCTGTGCTTCAAACAGTTGCTGCAAGGTGCCGGGCTCGGCCAACGCCGTGGCCTGGTTCCAGCCGTGAACGATGCGCTGGTATTCCTCATCCGCGAGCATCGACAGCTCGCCGATGGCGGCATCGGGCTGACGGATCAGGCTGCGCAGCAGGTTTTTCCAATGCTCGGCCATGCGCGCAATTGTTGGCGCGTCGAACAGATCGCTGGCGTACGTCAGCGCTGCATGCAGTTGGCCGCCACGCTCGTAGGTGTCGAGCGTGAGGTCGAATTGAGTGGTGCGCCCTTGCCAGTCCACTGCGCTCAGTTGCAAACCGGACGCGGTGGTCACCGCGGTGATGTCCGCCACGTGCGGCTGATGGTTGTACATCACCTGGAACAGCGGCGTATGGCTCAGGCTGCGCTCCAGTTTCAGCGCTTCCACCAGTTGCTCGAACGGCAGGTCCTGATGGGCCTGCGCGCCCAGCGCCGCTTCCTTGACGTCACGCAGCAACGCGTCGACGCGGGTCTGGCCGTTCAGTTGCACGCGCAGCACTTGAGTGTTGACGAAGAAACCGATCAGCCCCTCGATCTCACTGCGGTTGCGGTTGGCGATCGGTACGCCGATGCGGATGTCCGACTGCCCGGTGTAGCGCTGCAACAGAATGTTGAAGGCACCCAGCAACAGCATGAACAGGGTGATGTTGTGCTGCTTGGCGGTGGCGCGCAGCTGTTCGGCCAGCGCACTGTCGAGTTCGAATTCATGACGCGTGCCGCGATAGCTCGGCATCGCCGGGCGCGGGTGATCGGTGGGCAACTCCAGCACCGGGTGTTCGTTACCCAGACGCGTCATCCAGTAGTCGAGTTGACGGTCCTGCTCGCCGGCCTCCAGCCAGCGGCGCTGCCACAACGCGTAGTCGCTGTACTGAATCGCCAGCGGCGGCAAATCCGCTGCATCGCCCCGGTCATGGGCGTCGTAGCAGCGAATGAACTCATCGATCAGCACGTTCATCGACCAGCCATCGGAAACGATGTGATGCAAGGTCAGCAGCAGCACGTGCTCCTCGGCGTCCAGGCGCAGCAGCTTGACCCGCAGCAGCGGCCCGGTGGCCAGGTCGAACGCCTGCAACGACTGCTGCTCGACTTCGCCAATCACCGCGTGCTCACGCTCGGCCACCGGCAGCGCGCTGAAATCCGCCCGTTGAACCATCAACGCAGCGACCACCGGCACCTGCTCGATACGCTCGTCGTCCTGACGCTGGAAAGCCGTGCGCAGGGTTTCATGGCGCGCCACCAGGCTGGCAAACGCCTGTTGCAGCGCGGTCTCGTTCAGCGGGCCTTTGAGACGCACCGCGCCCGGCAGGTTGTAGGCGCCGCTTTGCGGGTCCAGTTGCCACAAGAACCACATGCGGCGCTGGGCGTATGACAGCTGATGACGATCCTCGGTCTCGACGCCCACCGGAATGGGGAACTGTGCGAAATCCACCCCCTCCCTGTTCAGGGCCGCGAGGAACATCCGGCGCTTTTCCAGGGGCAACCCGATAAACCGGCGAGCGAGTTTCAAGGCGTCATCAGCATTCATTTCATAACATCCGGGTCGATAGGCAGGAAGCACAAAGGCACGTCGTTCCTATAAAACGAATGCACTCGGGAAAAATTAGCGACACCGGGCAACAATCAGACAGGCCCGCCGGGCCTGGCCGAACGCGCACAAAAAGACGCCCCGTCACCGTGGGTGACAGGGCCTTGTGCAGCCATCAAAGAAAGGTCAGAACGAGGAAGCGAGCGTCGCGTTGTCGAGCGAATGCGCACGTGCGTGGCGCCGATGATGAACGTCCAGATGATCCTTGATCATGCGGATTACCTTGGCTTCATGCTCATGGATGAAAAAGTGCCCACCGGCCAGCATGTCCACCGAAAAGCTGCCGTGGGTTTCCTTGCTCCAGCCGATCAACTGAGCAGTGGTCGCTTTGTCGTTCGTTCCGCCGAGCACATGCACCGGGCAGTTGAGCAAGGGGCGGATCAGCGGACGGAAGCCGCCGCACAGCAGGAAGTCGGCCCGCAGGATCGGCAAGGTCAGGCTCATCAACTCTTTGTTGGCCAGTACCTCTTCGCGGGTGCCGTTCAAACTGCGCAATTGCTCGATCAACTGCGCGTCGTTCTTGGGTTCGGCGAAACCACGGTCATAGTCGGCGCGCATGCTCGGCGCCGCCGTTCCCGAGGCGAACAACGCCACCGGCTCCGGGCAACCGAGCGCCCGCAAGGCGTGGGCCAGCTCACAGGCCAGCAACGCCCCCAGGCTATGGCCGAACAGCGCATACGGCGTGCTTAACGTCAGCTTGCATTCGCGGGCCAACTGTTGGGCCAGCTCACGCATGTCGGTGTGCAAGGCCTCGCCAAAACGCGCACCGCGCCCCGGTAATTCCACCGGTTGCAATTGCAGCCAGTCCGGCAGCTTGCGCCGCCAGCGGCTATAAACCATCGCGCTCGCCCCGGAGTACGGCAGGCACAGCAGTGTCAGCTTGGTCACCGCGCTTACCCTCAATTCGTTATCCATTCACCAGAGAACGCATGAAGGCCTGAGGAAATTAGCGCAAACCGTCCAAACGCCGATAACTTTGCACCGCCGCCCCCAGCACCACCGCACCCGCCGCAATGGCGATCCAGAACCCGCTGCGCGCCCCAAAGGCATCCACCACCCAACCGGAACTGGCCGCGCCAATCGCCACCCCGACACTCAGGCCGGTGACCAGCCAGGTCAGGCCTTCGGTGAGCTTGGCCGGTGGCACGATGCGCTCCACCAGCGCCATGGCGACAATCAGTGTCGGCGCAAAAAACAGCCCCGCCACAAACACCGCCAGCGACAGCCCGAGGATGTTCCCCGCCAACAGCAGCGGCAGGGTCGTCACCGCTGTTGCCACGCCGCCATACAAGAACAACCGTGGCAGCGGCACCTGAAGCTTCAACGCACCGAACGCCAGCCCGGCCAGGCACGAACCGATGGCATACACCGACAACACGATGCTCGCGGCCGCCGGTTGCCCCTGTTGCTGGGCGAACGCGACGCTGACCACATCGACCACGCCGACAATCACCCCCATGGCGAGCATCAGCAGCATCAACAGGCGGATCTCCCCGGAACGGATGATCGAACCGTAGGCTTCTTCCTCGTGAGGATGAACCGGCGGCTCGGTGCCCTTCTGCCAGACAAATGCCGTGACGCCGACCGCCAGCATCAACAACGCCGCCAACGGTCCAGCCTCGGGAAACGCCACCACGCACAAGCCAACGGACAACGGCGGCCCGACGATGAAACACACTTCGTCGAGCACCGACTCCAGCGCATAAGCGGTTTGCAACTGCGGCTGGCCGCGATACAACTCGGTCCAGCGTGCCCGCACCATTGCCGACATGCTCGGCATGCACCCGGCCAGCGCGGCAAACACAAACAGCGTCCAGTCGGGTGCCTGCAAACGGGTGCACAGCAACAGCATCAACAGCGCCCCGCCCCCCACCAGCGCCGAAACCGGCAGCACCCGGCCCTGGCCAAAGCGATCGACCATGCGCGACACCTGCGGCGCGCAAAACGCCGTGGCCAGGGCAAACGTCGCCGCCACTGCCCCGGCGAGACCATACCCGCCATGTAATTGCGAGAGCATGGTGATCAGCCCGATGCCAGTCATGGAGATCGGCATGCGCGCAATCATTCCTGCCAGCACAAACGCCCGGCTGCCTGGGGCGTTGAACAGTTCGTGATAAGGGTTTGCCATGTCGTCCCGACCTCTGAAAGTCCCTGCAACTTGCCACATTCAGGCGTTGCGGTAAAAATACATACGATGCGTATGTGAGAAAGCATGAGAACATACGCGCCGTATGTCAAATCCAAAAACTACTCACCGAGGGAGAACCATGAGCCAGCGTCCACGCGCCGAAATGATCGAAGAAACCCGCGCCAAACTGATCACCAGTGCACGTCAGGCCTTTGGGACTCAAGGCTACGGCAACACCTCGATGGACGATTTCACCGCACAGGTCGGCCTGACCCGTGGCGCGTTGTACCACCACTTTGGTGACAAAAAAGGCCTGCTCGCCGCCGTCGTCGCGCAGATCGACGCCGAAATGGACGCCCGGCTCGACGCAATTTCCGCCAACGCACGCGACCCCTGGAGCGGTTTCTGCCAGCGCTGCACCGCCTACCTGGAAATGGCCCAGGAAGCGGAAATCCAGCGCATCATGCTGCTCGACGCCCCGGCCGTCCTCGGCGACCTGACCCTGACCTTGCAACACGACTGCATCCACACCCTAAGCCGTTTGCTCGAACACCTGATGCAGCAAAACCTCGTCACCCACGCCCCACCGCAAGCGCTGGCACGCCTGATCAACGGCAGCCTGGTGGACGCGGCTCTGTGGATCGCCCGCGACGAAGCCCCTGGCGAACGGCTGCGCGAGGCGCTGCAAGGGCTGGAGTTGTTGTTGCGGGGGTTGCGCGTGGTGACAGATGTCAGGGGTAGTTAGTCGCGCCCACTTCCCAACCACAATCTGAAAACCCGGTCGGAAATATCCTCATTCCTCAAGGAATCCGTAGGAACCCATCCGACACCGATAAACATTCACTGAAAACCGCCATCACCTTGATATCATCCTGAACCGTTCAACACAGCCCCGGCCCTGTGCCTACACAAAGCGAGCCACGCCATGACCACCAAACCCAACATCGGCCCCCACGCCAACACCGCACACAACCGAATGACATTCGACGCGGCCTTCACCCACATTTACGCCAACCCGACCACCGCTTACTCCACCACGGGTGACGGCACGCCGTTCACCGCCCGCGCCGCGTTGACGACCCGGGGCGTGCACAAGGGTGAGCGCGTGATTATTTTCCGCTCCGACGGCCAGGATCGCGCCCGCGCCTATGAATGCTGCTGGGGCCATGGCACCAACTGCAACCGCACGCACATCGCCTGCTACAGCGAAGCCGTGTGACCCTGGCACGACGCGTGTTTCGTCACGCGTCGGTTAATCCGACACGGCGCCAACATTTTCGCTGTTGTCAGCTATCCTGCCTCCTCCCATGATTCAACCGTCAACGGGTACAGCGGAGCTGTTCAATAAAAACCCGAATTCAAGGAGCCAGAATGACCCACCGTGTGCAGTGCAGCATTGATGCCCCTCCCCGCTCAGGCCTGAGCCGGGACCAGGTCTGGGAAGCCGCCGACAAAGGCCTGATCAAATGCTGGGAAATCGGCCGTGAACGCGCCGCCCGCTTCCCTGAACTGGCGCAACGCTGCCTGGCCGGTGAACTGCCGGTGCTGGGCTGGAAGGGCGGCGTCAGTCGCAGCCTGAAGAAACGCGACAAATACGGCTCCCTCAAATACCTCGCGCAATGGCAAGGCCTGCGCGGCGAAGACCTGGACATCGACCTGACTCAGGAACAGGCGCTGACCTGCTCCCGGACGCAGATGCAGGTGACGTTTACGCCGGATCGCTCGAAGTACTTCAATCAGCCCGCTGAAGTGCAAGCCTAGGAGCGAAGCATGCCAGGTCGACTTGCACCCTCACGCGCGCCCATCGTTTCCGTGCTGATCCACCACGTTGAAACGCCCAGCCTGAGCATCGCGTACGAAACGCACGGCCCGTCTTCGGGCGAGCCGGTGATTCTGCTTCACGGCTTCCCCTACGACCCGCGCGCCTATGATGACATCGCGCCGGGTTTGGCCGAGCGTGGCTATCGGGTGATCGTGCCATACCTGCGCGGCTACGGGCCTACCCGCTTCAACAGCCCTCACACGCTGCGTTCCGGTCAACAAGCGGCCCTGGCCCAGGACCTGCTGGAATTGATGGACGGGTTGGCCATCGACCGCGCTGCCCTCTGCGGTTACGACTGGGGTGGCCGGGCCGCGTGTATCGTCGCGGCGCTGTGGCCCGAGCGCGTTCGTTGCCTGGTGACCGGCGACGGCTACAACATTCAGAACATCGCCGCCTCCACGCAACCGCTGGCGCCGCTCACCGAGCATCGGCTCTGGTATCAGTATTATTTTCACACTCAGCGCGGCGTCGACGGTTTGACGGCCCATCGCCGGGAGCTGTGCGCGTTACTCTGGCAACTGTGGTCGCCGACCTGGGCCCAAGGGCCAGACTTGTATCCGCTGAGCGCGCCGGCCTTTGACAACCCGGACTTTGTCGAGGTGGTGATTCACTCCTATCGGCACCGGTTCATGTACGCGCCGGGCGACCCGGCGCTGGAGGGGATTGAACAGGCACTGGCCCGGCAACCGGTGATCAGCGTGCCGAGTATTTCATTATGCGCAGCGGATGACGGCGTGGGGCCGGCAACGGACGTTGATGAGGACCTGGGGCTGTTCACCGGCCCTTACCAGCGGCGGATTCTGCCAGGCGTCGGCCACAACATTCCTCAGGAAGCGCCGCAGGCCACGCTCAATGCGCTGCTGGAATTACTTGAAGGCCACTGAAGGCCGGTGAATGATCGGCCCTTGGCCTAATGCCTGCCAGTTAAGTGAACTCCCTGTGTGTGCGGGCCTGCTCCGGATGGCGATCCGACGAAGGCGTCGGCACATTCAACATCACTGTTTGCTGACACACCGCTTTCGCGAGCAAGCCCGCTCCCACAGGTTACACACCTTAACTGACCGGCATTAGCCCCTGGCCGGGCAAAAATCGTTACACTGGCGGCCCGCCAAGGACGCCATCAGGACACGGAATGTTGCCCCGCTCTTCTCCCCTTCGACGCACGCTGGTGCGCTGGCTGTACGCCGCCGCCCTCGTGCATTTGCTCGTCAGCCTGGTGCTGACCTGGGCCGGCCACTCGGGTGTGCTCGACGGTTATCTGAACACTGTCGAACACGCATTCTGGGTCGATGCCGTACCCACCGCCGCCCGCTCGCAGCAAGTCTGGTGGCTCGCGCTGTTCGGCGCCACGCTGCAAAGTTATTCGCTGTACATGCTGGCGCTGGTGCATATCGGTAATCGGCTGAAAACTCCCATGGCCTGGGGTTGGCTGATGGCCGGGATCATCGTGTGGGCGCCGCAGGACATGCTGCTTTCTATCCGGGCCCAGGTCTGGTCCCACCTGTGGTTCGACAGCGTCGCGCTGCTGACCCTGTTGCCGCCGCTGTTCTGGCTGTACCGCCATGACCGTCGTAATTCATTGAATGAGTCTGACCATGCCTGATTTTTCCCTTCTGGACTGGGCGGTCGCCCTGTTGATCGCCCAGGCGATACTCGGTGCACTGGACACGATTTATCACCACGAACTGACCGTCGCCCTGCCCTATCGCCATGGTGCGCGGCTGGAGTTGTCGATCCACGCGATGCGCTCGTGCTTCTACGGCATCCTGTTCATGGGCATGGCCCACCTGGCCTTTCACGGCACCTGGGCGATTGTCATCGCAGCGCTGTTTGCCCTCGAAATCTGCCTGACGCTGTGGGACTTCGTGGTCGAGGATCGCACCCGCAAACTGCCGGCCATCGAGCGCATCATGCACACGGTGCTGGCGGTCAACGGCGGTGCATTCTTTGCCCTGTACGGCGTACAACTGGCGCAGTGGTCGGACCTGCCCACGGGGTTGGTGGCCATCGATTTCGGCTGGCGCGGCTGGTTGCTCACGCTGTTCGCGGTGGGCGTGACCGCCTCGGGCATTCGCGACGGTCTCGCAGCCCTACGCATGCAGCGCGAAGGCAAACCGGCCAACCCGTTCGGCGGTGGCGCTTACAAACGCGTGCTGGTGACGGGCGGCACCGGGTTCATCGGTGAAACCCTGGTCAATCAACTGCTCGACGCTGGCCACACGGTTAGTGTCTTGGCGCGCGACCCGCTGAAAGCCGCGTACCTGTTCGACGGTCGCGCCCGTTGCCTGCGTTCGCTGAGCAAACTGGGCCACCGTGAAACCTTCGACGTGATCATCAACCTGGCAGGCGCCCCAGTCGCCGGACCACGCTGGAGCGCCAGGCGCCAGGCGCAGTTGCTGGCCAGCCGCGTCAACACCACCGAGGCGTTGATTGCCTGGCTGAAGAACGCCAGGCACACCCCCGAATTGTGGATTCAGGCCTCGGCCATTGGTTTCTACGGCGTGCGCGACGCCTCGCAAACCCTGGATGAAAACGCCTCGATGGGCGACGGTTTCATGGCTGAACTGTGCTCGCGCTGGGAAGCCGCCGCGCAACCGGCCGTGGCCCTTGGCGTGCGTCAGGTGGTGATGCGCCTGGGCGTGGTATTCGGCCCCGGCGGCGCGTTGTTGCCGCTGCTGATTCCATTCCGCCTGGGGTTCGGCGGACGCATGGGCGATGGTCAGCAGATCATGAGTTGGGTCCATCGCGACGACGTGATTCAGGTCATCGCCCGCGCCTTCAACGACAGCAGCCTGAGCGGTACGTACAACGTGGTGGCCCCGGACGCGGTCAGTCAGGCGGTGTTCGCCGACAGTGTCGGCAAGGCGCTCAAGCATCCGGTGTGGCTGCACATTCCAGCCGCCCCCGTGCGGGCCTTGGCAGGTGAAATGGCGCAGCTGTTTTTCGACGGTCAGCGTGTCGTGCCAAAGCGCTTGAACGAGGCTGGCTACACCTTCCGCTACCCGACGCTCGACGCCGCCCTGCGCGACCTGGCCTGAGGACGACCGATGAGCAAGCCCCTGTTGTACCTGTTGGCCGGCAACGGCAGCGCCGCCGATTGGTGGGACGACGCCGTGCCGCATTTTCAGCGCTACCAGGTGATGCCGCTGGAGTTGCCGGGCTTTGGCGACAACCCGCAGGCGCCGTGCGCAGACCTGAGCGCCTACGCCCAGGCATTGCTGGCCGCAACGGTAGCAGGCAGCGCGATCATGGCGGTCGGGGTCAACGCGCTGTTGGTGCTGCATGCCTTGCAACGTAAACCGGGGCACTTTTCCCGCAGCGTCTTGCTGGCGCCAGTGGGGGCATTTTTGTGGCAACGGCGGTTGCCGGCACTGATGTCACCGTTGCCGATCCGTAAAACCATTCACTGGTTGCTGGCGAACACACCGACGCTGTTTGCGCACAAGTTTTCCGTCCGGCCCTGGACGCCCGCGCAGTATCAGCGCATGGGCGCCGGTTACGCACGCTGCCGGGCCTTCGTGCCGTACTGGGAGCAACTTCGGGCCGACACCGCGTTGCCCCTGCTGGAATGGGTCAGTGATTCGGTCGAGCTGGTCTGGGGCGATCAGGACAAGGTGCTGGGCATCGCGCAAGCAGCCGCGTGGTCGGCCATCCTCGCCCGGGCAGACCTGACCATCAGCCTGAAACCCGGTTGGGGCCATTACCCGTGGATCGATGCACCGGCCGAGTTCGCCGCGTGGCTGGAGTCCGGCGAGCGCGGTTTCGTCGCCCACACCAAGGGCGGTCGGTTGCGGTTGGCGACGCTGGCCGGGCAAGCGGTGCCGCCCGCCCTGTCGCTGAACGCCTGTGACGATTCGCGGTTGCCGGCGTTTCTGGCCAGCCAACCCGGCGCGAGCTGGGCGGTGCGTTCGTCCAGCTATGGCGAGGATCAGGCCGACGCGGCGAATGCCGGGTTGAGCACCACGTTCCTGCGTGAACCGACCGACAACGTGCCCACACGCATCGCGCAACTGAGCGCGGACGGTGTCGAGGAAGTGGTGGTGCAACGCTTCATCACGCCATTGCTGTCCGGGATCGCGTTTGTGCGGCATCTGTCGGTGGAGCTGGAGTGGGTCGAAGGTCATCTCGAATCTCTGGCCGACGGTCACGTCACGCCTGAGCGGGCGATTCTGTCGCGACTGGGTGACGCCTGGCGCAGCGGTGAATTCAAGGCCACTCATGGCCTGACAGCGGACCGTTTGTGGCAGTTCCTGCAGGGCGTGTTGCGGGTCTTTCATTACGTGCCCGGTGATGTCGAATGGGCCTGGGACGGCCGCCAGTTGTGGTTGCTGCAATACCGGCCGATCAGCGATTACGGCTGGCGCCGGCACCTGACCGCCGCCAACATCGCCGAGATCCTCCCGCCGCAACCCAGCCGCTTGGTGGAGTACGCCCAACGGCGCGCAGCGGCGAGCATTCCGGCGATCATGGCCCGTTGGGATTCGCGGGTGTTACAGGACAACGAACCGTTCACCGCCGTGTTCGGCGGCGCGTCCTATATCAACAATGACCTGTTCCTGGCACGGCTGGCGGATTGGGGCGTTTCGGCCGCCAGTTATGCCGGCGAAGTCGGCGGCGCCACACCGCACCTGCCATGGCGGCGGCTGCGCCTGTTGCGGTCGCTGCCGTTGTTCCTGCGCATGCAGCGCAAGGCGCGCCAGCATCTGCTGACACTGGAAAACGGGCTACGGCGCTTCGATCAGGAACTGGCCGAACTGACGGCGGCCAATGCCAGTGGCCAGCAACTCGCCGACTGGTTCACGCGTTTCTACGTGTTCGTGGTGCAAGGCAACCTGTGCATCGCCACGGCGCTGGCCAGCAGCGGCGGCGAACTGCTGGGCCGTCCGCCCACCGCTTACGACAACCTCGAACACTGCCCGCATCGCCTGCCGTGGGAAACCGATCCGGGCACCCCGCGCCCGGCACCGACGGCGTTGCCATTGCAGGCGTTTGCACAGTGGTCCGGCGCGATCAGCCTCGCCCACTCGCTCGGGTTGCCAGGCATGCGCGGTCATTACCTGCAAGTGCGCGAATGGTATCGCGACAACCTCATGCGGGTGTTTTTCCGCCTGCACCACGCGGTGCCGTTGGCCGACCGCGCCTACTGGTTCGCACCTCACACGCATGCGCGCAGCCGCGACGGGAGTTTCTGGCAGGACGGCCGCGAAGGCACCGAGCACGCCACCGGGTTCATGATTTATCCGGGGCAGGTGCAAGGCATTCTGGGCGACGACATTCTGCTCGAAGACACCCTCGACCCTGGCCGTCACGCCCACTATCAAGCGGCACGAGCGGTGATCGCGCGCATGGGGGGGCGCTTGTCCCACGGCTCGACCTTGTTACGCGAGTTGCGTAAACCTTCAGCGGTGCTCCCCCACGTGGACCCGACCTGGCTGGGCTGCGAGGTGCTGTACCGCGATGGCGAGTTGACGCGGGTGCAGTAAACGCCTCAGCGTTCGGCCGAAAAACGCTCCCGGTACGCTTGGGGCGTTACACCCATGACCCTGAAGAAACTGCGACGCAAGGTTTCTTCACTGCCGAAACCACACTGCACGGCGATCCGCTTGATCGCCACACCGGTATCACTGAGCAAACGCCGGGCCGTCTCGACGCGGATCAACTCAATGGCTCGCGCCGGGGTCTGACCGGTGTCGGCGCGGTAATGGCGCACGAAACTGCGTTCGCTCATGCCCGCCTGAAGCGCCAGCGTGGGAATGCCCAGGTCCATCGACAGGTTTTCGGCGATCCAGGCATGCAAGTCGTCGAAACGCTGGCCGTCGTTCTGCAGGGCCAACGTCACGCTGAACTGCGACTGACCGCCCGGCCGCTTGAGAAACACCACCAGTTGCCGGGCGACTTCCAGGGCCATGGCGCGGCCCAGGTCCTCTTCCACCAACGCCAACGCCAGGTCAATGCCAGCGGTGACCCCGGCCGAGGTCCAGACCGGGCCATCGTTGATGAAAATCGGGTTGGGTTCGACCTTGAGCAACGGATGTTGGCGCGCCAGTTGCTCGCAGCGCGTCCAATGTGTCACCACCCGCCGACCATTGAGCCAACCACTGGCCGCGAGCAGAAATGCCCCGGTACACACCGACGCCACCCGCCGTGACACCGCCGCCTGTTCGCGCACCCAGCTCACCAGCGGCTGGTCCTCGGCAGCCGCATAAACACCCCAGCCACCCGCGACAATCAGCGTGTCACAGGGCTGTGTCGGCAACGGCTCGGCCACCAGCGCCAACCCGGCCGAAGACATCACCGCCCCACCCGGTGCCGCGATCACACTGGCAGCATACGGCAGCGGCAGGCCCTGGCTCGCCGCCAGGTCATTGGCTGAGGCAAACACTTGCAACGGCCCGGTGACATCGAGCACTTGCACGTTGGCGAAGGCCAGCACATGAATGGTTTTCGGCGGTGTGTGCATGATTGGCGTAATTTGTGGGGTGATTGGCGTATGCGCCAAATCCTACGGGCCTACAGTCAAACCGTCCACCCATGTCGGGTGCGCCCAACCAGACCCAAGGGATTACGCCATGACGGTACACATCGGTTTTCTGTTGTTTCCACAGGTTCAACAACTGGACCTGACCGGCCCTTACGACGTGCTGGCCTCGCTGCCGGACGTGAAAGTGCATCTGGTCTGGAAAGACCTGTCCCCGGTGACCGCCAGCACCGGCCTGGTGTTGCTGCCGACCACCACGTTCGCCGATTGCCCGGCCCTGGACGTGATCTGTATCCCCGGTGGCAGCGGCGTCGGGCCATTGATCGAAGACCCGCAAACGCTGGAATTCATCCAGCACAAAGCCGCCAGTGCACGGTATGTCACCTCAGTGTGCACGGGAGCGTTGGTGCTGGGCGCGGCGGGGTTATTGCGGGGCAAACGTGCAACGACGCACTGGGCCTACCACGACTTGTTGAAACCATTGGGGGCGATCCCGGTTCAGGATCGGGTGGTGCGCGACGGCAATTTGTTGACCGGCGGCGGGATTACGGCAGGGATCGATTTTGCGCTGACCCTGGCCGCCGAACTGTTCGGCGATGATGTGGCGCAGTTGGTTCAGCTACAACTTGAGTATGCTCCGGCCCCACCATTCGACTCCGGCACCCCGCAGACTGCGCCACGGGCAATACTGGAGGAAGCCAACCGGCGTTCCGTGCAATCGGTGAAGCAGCGTGCCGAGATCATCGAACGCGCAGCGGCGCGACTTGATCGGGCATAAGCCATTGGTGTGTTCACGCGTAGATGTGGTCCGGGGGTAACTACTCCGGCCAGCCAACCAGGCCCCGGCCACATCGACGTTGCGACGTTAGGCGGTAACCGCGCTGCCTAGTGCCTCACGAGCGTAATCGATCGCTTGCTGGACGGTCTGCAAGCCATCGGCCTGATCGTCCGGGATGGTGATGTCGAACTCGTTTTCGAGTGCGAGTACCAGTTCAACCCTGGCCAGCGAATCGGCTTCCAGGTCCTCGGCAAACGAATGGACGCTCAGCACTTTGGCTTCCTCGACGCCCAATTCCCTTGCTACCACTCTTTTGACGCGTTGTTCGATAGTGTCCATAGCCATTCCTTGGTGTGTTGCACTAATTTAAGAGGTCGGTTGCGCTTACATCACAGTCAGTTGCATGAGGCCACCGGAGAATCGACCGCTTTCCGGTACGAAGCACAGAATGCGCTGGCCCTGTTTCAGACGACCGGATTCGATCAACTCATGCACCATGATGTAGATCGATGCCGCGCCGGTGTTACCGCGCTGCGACAGGTTGGTGAACCAGCGTTCCTGAGGGATATCAAACTCGTTGTCTGCCAGGCACTGCGCAATCGGCTTGCGGAAGTACTCGGAGGACATGTGCGGCAGGAACCAGTCGATGTGCTCTGGCGACAGGTTGCGCTTGACCATGACTTCACGCAGCGGTTTGCCGAGGGAGTAGTTGACCACGTTCTCGTTGAGCAGGCGCACGTCCTGCTTGATCGCGAAAATCGAACGCTCGCCCCACTGTGCCGGGCTCAGCAGTTTCCAGCTGGTCAGTTCCTCGTTGTCACCCTTCTCTGCACCGGCATACATGCAGGTTGGCAGTACGTCGGCGTAGGAGAAAATGTCCACCCAGTCGATCCGCAGCGAAGTGCCCGTATTGCGTGGCTTGTTCTCGATCAGGAACGCGCCGGCACCGTCGGACAGCATCCAGCGCAGGAAGTCTTTTTCGAACGCGATTTCCGGGCGAGCGGCCAACTGCGCGACCAGGGCTTCGTTTTCGCTGTCGAAGTTGCGAGCATGCAGCACTGGCGACAGCACTTCGGAAGCCGTGGCCACCGCGTTGTTGCTGGCACCCGACAGTACCGACAGGTACGCGTATTTCAGTGCGGTCAAACCGGCCAGGCAGATACCGGCGGTGGACACCACTTCGCAGGGTTTGTTACCCAAAACACCGTGCACCATCACACCGTGGTTAGGCATGAGTTGGTCAGGCAAGGTGGTACCGGTCGACAGGCATTCAATGTTATCCAGGGCAAAACCATCGCCCACCAGGCCTTTGACTGCCAGGGCAGTGATGTCGGCGTTGGTGAACTTTGGAATCCCGGTTTCCCGGTCGAGTACGTAATAACGCTGTTTGATGCCGTTATTGCGCAAGACCACCTGACGTGACCGTGAAGGACGCCCGCCCACATAACCGAGAATGCTTTCCATCGTATCGTTGTCCACTGCCTCACCCGGCATGAAAGTGGACGTCTTCGTAATATAGGCAAACGAATCACTCATAGCATTTCACTCTTCGGCTTTAAGGTTTAGTTGCGACCCGGACGGTTGTTCGTAGTAATGCTGCAACGCATCAATACGCGCCCGGATGAAGGGATGAAGCAAACGACGTAACACTAATGAAATCGGCAGAACGGTTGTAATTACCAACATCAGGTACACGAGGAACAACATCATCAAGCTCGCTCTTACTGCGCTTCCATACTTGCTGCAACGGACAATAAGACCGGACCAGAATCTGAATCCGCGGTGGGCCGCTTTTTCGCTGAGAATCAACCCTGGGTTGACCACGGCAGCACCCAGGCCGCTGAGCATCGGCGCATCGATTTTTTCCCGATCGTTGGCCAGTGCTTCGCGAAGCGCCCGACCGAAGCGCGAGGCACCCTTGATATCGGCGTCGCTGATCCCGGCACGTGGCAATCCGTAAAACGACTCGCGACGCCCGGTAAACATCCAGCGCGGCGTGGTGATCAGGGTGGCGAAGGTGTTGGCACGGTCGGTAAACACCACGTTATCGCGCAACTGGGCACCGGCCTCGGTCAGCAGCCGCTTGACCGCCTCCTGGGCCATCAACCACATGTTGCGGCAGGCAATCACCGTCACTACCGGACGCCCGGCCACCAAGCGTTTACCCTCTTCACTCTTGAGGAACGCGGTGATCAACGGCGACGGCGACAAATACCAGACCTGATAAGCCAGGATGACCAGGTCAAAGGGTGCTTGCGTGTCCACTTGCAACGGTTCGATCGCCGGCGGTGAAAGTTGCACGGTTTCAGGAAATACGTTGAAGAACGTAGTGACCGGCCACGGGAACGGATAGGCCGACGCAGGCTTCAAGACAACTTCATGAATAAACACTTCATTCGCCTCACGCAAAGGCGAAATCAAACTTTCGATGACTGAACTCAACTGCCCACTTTGAGAATAGCGCACGACCAGGACTCGCTTCATAAGCGTGTTGACCCTTTTATTAAACTGCGAATAACAAGGCAGCCAGTTCATGACAACTTAATGACAGCCCAACTAACAAGCGACGAAAATAAAACAGCAAAAAACGCCCACCGGGCATAACTTTTTCGTAATAATTGAAGCTAAAAAAACAAAAGAAACCGCGCACACAGCAAAGCACCAGGCTAAATTGCGACATTTTTTAGTTGAACTACGCAGAATGAAAAACGCCCGCCCCTTATTTCAAATCATCACGTCCCTTTGCGGGCATGAAAAATAAGGAATGGTCTTCCACCCGGGGTTATCCCCGTCTTGTGTTCCAGACTCTACTCGGATTTTTCCTACGGTAAACCTACCAATATTGGTAGGTCCTCCAAACTGGTCACCACAATTAATTTGTGCTCTTATCGCGAGTTTTTCTCAATGGCGGGACTGTTTCAGCGTCGACGATTTCAGCGCCTGTCTACCGCGCCTATGAGCAGGATCAAACCGGGCGCGCCATCAAGGCCAGACGCAAGGCAAGCACCAGCAGCACGACGGCCAAAACCCAGGCCTGTGCACGTGAAAACCTCGAAGAGGCCGAGAAACAGCGACTCAGGGCGCCGCCGAAGATACCTAGCAGCGTATGGAACACAACGCTCACCAGTGTCAAAACAACGCCCAGGCTGATCAACTGAAAGGCGACCGCCCCCTCTTCCGGGCGGACAAATTGCGGCAGGAACACCATGAAAAACAGCACAGCCTTGGGGTTCAATACGCTATTGAACAGCGCCCGCACCAGCACCGTCTTCAATGGCACCAAGGGAGCCTGCGACACTGTGTCGCTCGTAGGACGCTGCAAGGCCTTGAGCGCCAACCAAAGCAAATAAAGCACGCCGGCATAACGAATCAGGTCAAAAGCCGGGGGCCAACCGGCAATGATCGCTGTGACTCCCGTAGCAGTCAGAAGAGTAAGCACCAGGTCGGCAACCCCAATGCCCACGCCCGACGCAACACCGCCACGCCAGCCGTATCGCACGCCATGACTGATGACAAACGCCATGTTCGGCCCCGGCGACATAAGCAAGAGCAGCACTGCACCGATGAACATCGAAAGGCTTGCAAGGTCGACCATGGCCACGGCGCTCCGTCATCAAAGGCCGTAGATTAGGGCGCCGATCTGATACAGACAAAAAATTGATCTGGATACAAAGCACCCAACCCATGACCACTGCTGAGTTCGCTGAGGCAACTCACGACCCAGCCCCCCTGCGCGAGGTGCTCAAGGCCTGATACCCGGGTTTTCCATCGCCCATAAAAAAACCCGCCGAAGCGGGTTTTTCCAAGACCATAATGACATCCTGTCAGCGGCCGTCCTGGCCTATGGTCGATCATCCATGATCCTGAGCGCGTCCTGCGCTTCAGTTGATGAAGCTAGATTAGACCCATCGCCCAAGGGTAAATAGACGATAAAGCATCTACCACGTGTAAGCCTTTGACGATCCGACATCGCAGTCGAAAAAACGGGCGTTGTGCAGACGAAAAAAAACCCGCCGAAGCGGGTTTTTCCAAGACCATCACGACTCCATGTCGGCAGCGTTCCTTGCTTATGGTCGATCATCCGTGATCCTGAGCACATCCTGTGCTTCAGTTGATGGGTGTAGATTACGCTTTGGATCCCATGTGAAAAAGACGACAACGCTACCAACACGTGTAAGCCTTTCGCCATAACCGCACTTCCGTAAACCCTTAGAGACGTCAGGCATCAAGCACCTGAGCCGCAAGTTTCGCGACGTTCAACTGACCTTCGACGCATGCTATATCGGCGTCTTCCAGAAACCTGGCGGCATTACCGACTCGCCGTCGACCTGCAAACGCCATTGGCCCAGATAAGGTTCAAAGCGCTGGCTCATGATTCGACGAACGCCTTCAGACTCTGCAACGCCTGATCCCACTGCTGGCTGATGACCTCCAGTGAATGGCGTGCGTCGTTCAGTTGCGCCGGTTCAAACACCCATAACCGCTCGCGCCCCAGTTTCGTATCGCGTACCAGGCCCGCCTCTGCCAGCACCCGCAGGTGTTTGGTCACGGCCTGACGTGTGATGTCGGTGCCTTGGGTCAATTGCGCGATGGACATCGCGCCTCCACCGCACAGCACCGCCACCAGCCGTAACCGGGTTTCATCTCCCAGTGCGGCGAAGGTCAAAGCGGACTGATCCAGCGCCGAATGGCGCGGTGCGGGTTTCAACGTCGTGATGTCAGGGAGCGGCAAGGTAAGTCTCGATGTTGGTCATTTGGTCATCCCAGCCACGGCTGTTCATGCGAAAGGCCTTGAGACGGCGCTCGGCGGGAATGCCATCGAACCCCGACTCCACAACCCGCAGCAACGTGCCGCCATCCATGTCCTCGAGCTCGAACAGCACCAACGTAGTGGGTTCCGTTGAATAGTCGGCCTCGGGGTCCACGGCATATGGGTGCCAGCGAAAGGCGAACACGCGCTCGGGTTCGACCCGCATGACCTGAACATCCCAGAACAAATGTTCGTAACCGGGGTAGGTAATGTTCCCCTGGGTGCGCTCTCCGGCGACAAACCGCTTGCCCTCCAGCGCAACGCCAAACCACTGACCGAAAGATTCGGCATTGGCCAGTGCGCGCCAGACCTGAGAGCGTGGAGCCTTGAGCAGAATCTTTCTTTCAATGCGATCGGACAGGTTCATGAGTCACCTCCTGCATTGACCCTAGGTCGGTAATGGGAAATCCGCAACCTGAACGTTGCATTAATACATTTTGATAGACTCTGTCGACCTGCAATGACAGTGGAAAATGCTACTGTCGTCGACGATCAAAACCAGACCAAGGACGACTCATGCCACTCACGCTATGCGATCGTTATCGCGGGGCCCTGTTGGGGCTGGCCTGCGGCGATGCCGTTGGCACCAGTGTCGAGTTCCAGCCCCGAGGCTCTTTCCGTCCCCTCACCGACATGGTGGGCGGCGGCCCCTTCAACCTCAAACCGGGCCAGTGGACCGATGACACCTCAATGGCATTGTGCCTGGCAGAAAGCCTGTTGAGAAAAAACGGCTTCGATGCCATCGACCAGATGGGGCGGTACCTTAATTGGTGGCAGTGGGGTTACCTGAGCTCGACCGGTGATTGCTTCGACATTGGCATGACCGTACGTGATGCCTTGAGCCGTTATCAGCTCACCGGTGATCCATTCGCCGGCTCGGCAGATCCTTACTCGGCAGGCAACGGCTCGCTGATGCGGTTGGCGCCCGTAGTGCTGTTTTACTCCCCTGACTGCGATCAAGTCCGCGAGTTTGCTGCCGCCAGTTCACGCACCACTCACGCAGCCCCGGAAGCCGTCGAGTGTTGTCAGTTGTTCGCCGAATTGATCGGTAATGCCCTGCAAGGCGTCTCGAAATCCGAGCTGTTCAACCTGGACACCGCGCGCTTTAGCGAACCCAACGTCGCGGCCATCGCCCGTGGCAGCTACCGGGAAAAATCCCGGGCCGAGATCACAGGCAGCGGTTATTGTGTCGCCTCGCTGGAGGCAGCCCTTTGGTGCTTCGAACACACCGAAAACCTGGAAGACGCCATTCTGCAAGCCGCGAACCTGGGGGACGATGCCGACACCACGGCGGCGATTGTCGGCCAATTGGCCGGGGCGTTTTACGGCGCTCAGGGCATTCCCGAGGGCTGGCGAGCCAGGCTGCACATGGGCGATGAGATTGAGGCAATGGCCGACGGCTTGTTACTCGCATCGACTGCGCGCCGCAGAGTCTAAACTGCCTGCCTCCTGGCCCACCGTTTCTTCAAGAAGAGAGTCCCCATGTACAAACGTGTTCTAGTGGCACTTTCACCCTTGCTGTTCCTCTCCATGGCTCAAGCCGAAGACTGCGGCAGTGCCAGGGACCAGCTCACCATGAACGAGTGCTACGGCAAGGTGTACAAGAGCGCCGACGCCGAACTCAACGCCCTGTACAAGCAAATCAACGGGCGCCTGAAAGACAACGCTGACACTAAAAAGCTGCTGGTGAGGGCCCAGCGCGCCTGGGTTGCCTACCGCGATGCAGAATGCGGTTTTTCGGCCTCCACTGTGACGGGAGGCAGCGTCTACCCGACCATCTACGCCAACTGCCTGAGTATCATGACCACCGAACGGGTCAAGACATTCAAGCGCTACCTTGAGTGTGAGGAAGGAGACATGAGCTGCCCGGTGCCTCGGTAAGCACTTGTTCGGATGGATGCCCGCTGCCGGGATAGCCTGGTGATCAGAGGATTCTGATGGCCCTGTTCGATCAAATCCTCAGCGCTCCACAGCAGGGATCATCAATTATTTACACGTGGGGGTCGCCTGGCAATTTGGCGGGGCTGGCATATTGCGGTTTCAGGTGACCGTCCTGATCCAGTAGCCAGGCGTCCATGATTTGTCGTACCACCGGCCCGGCGACGCGACCACCCGCCTCGCCGTTTTCGATCATGACCGAGATGACGATTTTCGGATGTTCAGCCGGGGCGAACCCCACAAACAAGGCGTTATCGCGGTTACGTTCACGGGTTTTCAAGCGGTCATAACGCTCGCCCTGCTTGATCGCCACCACCTGCGCGGTGCCACTCTTGCCGGCGATCCGGTATTGCGCTCCGGCCGCGGCTGCGCGAGCAATGCCACGCGGATCGTGCATGACCATTTGCATCCCATGATTGACCTGCTCCCAATCTCTCGGGTTTTTCAGCAGTATATTGGGCATCGGATGGGGGTCCACTGGCGCAACATCGCCGACTGTCTTGGCCAGGTGCGGTCGATTCCACACACCTTTATTGGCGATCAATGCAGTGGCTTGGGCCAGTTGCAGCGGAGTGACTTGCATGTAGCCCTGGCCGATGCCGAGAATCACTGTCTCGCCGGGGAACCACGGCTGACGACGGGTCGCACGCTTCCAGGCCTGGGATGGCATCAATCCGGCTGACTCTTCGAACATGTCCAACGAAACTTTCTCACCCAATCCGAACATCGCCATGTAATCGTGCAGGCGATCAATGCCCAGTTTGTGCGCCAGGTCGTAGAAATAGGTGTCGTTGGAACGCATGATCGCGGCGTCCATGTCGACCCAACCGTCGCCACTGTGATTCCAGTTGCGGTACTTGTGATCGAAATCCGGCAACTGGTAATAACCTGGATCAAAGACCCGGGTCGAGGCCGTAACAACCCCTGTGTCGAGCCCGGCAATGGCCACTTCAGGCTTGATTGTCGATCCCGGCGCATACAACCCGCGCAGCACCCGATTGAAGAGGGGGCGGTCGATGGAGTCGTGAAGCGCTGCGTACTCCTTGAAGCTGATACCGGTAACGAACAGATTAGGGTCAAAGCTCGGTTTGCTGACCATCGCCAGTACTTCACCGGTCGAGGGGTCCAGCGCAACCACGGAACCTCGTCGATCACCCAATGCCTCTTCAGCTGCGGCCTGAAGTTTGACGTCGAGGCTCAATACGATGTTCTTCCCGGGAATCGGATCAGTGTGTTTGAGCACTCGCAACACGCGTCCCTGAGCGTTGGTTTCGACTTCTTCATAACCTACATGGCCATGCAGTTCGGATTCGTAAAATCGCTCGATGCCGGTCTTGCCGATTGATTGAGTGCCGCGATACTCCACTGAATCCAGGGTCTTGGATTCTTTTTCATTGATCCGCCCTACATAGCCAATCGAATGAGCAAAGTGCGCGGCTAATGGGTAATGCCGGACAAACTGCGGCTCGACTTCAATACCCGGCAGGCGGAACTCATTCACAGCCAGAATGGCGATCTGTTCTTCAGTCAGCTCATAAAACAATGTGACCGGCACAAACGGGTGGCGCGCCTGCTTCATGGCCTTGTCGAACAGGGTACGGTCCTCGGCCGGCAAGTGCAGGAGGCTGACCAGAGAGTCCAGCTCGCCCTTCACGTCATTGGCACGCTCACGGGTGATGGTGAGGTTGAAGCTCGGTCGATTATCCGCCAGGACTACACCATTGCGGTCGTAAATCAGGCCACGAGTCGGTGTGATGGGCAGGACATGCACGCGATTGTTTTCGGAGATGGTCGAGTGGTAGTCGTATTCGAGCACTTGCAAGACATACATACGCACAACCAATGCACAGGTAATGGCGACAACGAATAACGCGCAGGCCAGCAGCCGCTTATTGACCAGGCGGGACTCTTTCTCGTGGTCTTTGATCGGGATCGCTTCAGGCATTTCTACTGCAACTCTTTGACTAAGTTGGACGCCGCTCCTTGCGCTGACATCAGTCCCTTAAAAACGAGCTGCACCATACCAAAAACTGTACGGGCACTGACGGGCTAATTCCCTCGTTCGCTGTCCTTGTCGGCCAAAACGACCACAGGTGTGGGTCAGCAAAGGAACAGAGCGCGCAGAATACCTCTCGACCTACAGATCACGAAGGCCCATTTGCGCAGGTGACTTTTTCGCAGGCAAAACAAAACCCCTACCTGCATACGCAGATAGGGGTTTCGGAATTCAATCTTGACGATGACCTACTCTCACATGGGGAAACCCCACACTACCATCGGCGATGCATCGTTTCACTGCTGAGTTCGGGATGGGATCAGGTGGTTCCAATGCTCTATGGTCGTCAAGAAATTCGGGTACTGAGTCGTGGCCAGCGGGCCTCGCTTCAGCAAATTGGGTATGTGGTAGGTTTCGGTGTTTTGTGCTGCCTTTTTAGGGGCAGTCGAACTTTCGGTTCGTTTCGTCTTCACACACCGCAATCTGGTGCCTTTTCAGGTCAGCAAATTGCTTGGGTGTTATATGGTCAAGCCTCACGGGCAATTAGTATTGGTTAGCTCAACGCCTCACAGCGCTTACACACCCAACCTATCAACGTCGTAGTCTTCGACGGCCCTTCAGGGAACTCAAGGTTCCAGTGAGATCTCATCTTGAGGCTAGTTTCCCGCTTAGATGCTTTCAGCGGTTATCTATTCCGAACATAGCTACCCGGCAATGCCACTGGCGTGACAACCGGAACACCAGAGGTTCGTCCACTCCGGTCCTCTCGTACTAGGAGCAGCCCCTCTCAAATCTCAAACGTCCACGGCAGATAGGGACCGAACTGTCTCACGACGTTCTAAACCCAGCTCGCGTACCACTTTAAATGGCGAACAGCCATACCCTTGGGACCGGCTTCAGCCCCAGGATGTGATGAGCCGACATCGAGGTGCCAAACACCGCCGTCGATATGAACTCTTGGGCGGTATCAGCCTGTTATCCCCGGAGTACCTTTTATCCGTTGAGCGATGGCCCTTCCATACAGAACCACCGGATCACTAAGACCTACTTTCGTACCTGCTCGACGTGTCTGTCTCGCAGTCAAGCGCGCTTTTGCCTTTATACTCTACGACCGATTTCCGACCGGTCTGAGCGCACCTTCGTACTCCTCCGTTACTCTTTAGGAGGAGACCGCCCCAGTCAAACTACCCACCATACACTGTCCTCGATCCGGATAACGGACCTGAGTTAGAACCTCAAAGTTGCCAGGGTGGTATTTCAAGGTTGGCTCCACGCAGACTGGCGTCCACGCTTCAAAGCCTCCCACCTATCCTACACAAGCAAATTCAAAGTCCAGTGCAAAGCTATAGTAAAGGTTCACGGGGTCTTTCCGTCTAGCCGCGGATACACTGCATCTTCACAGCGATTTCAATTTCACTGAGTCTCGGGTGGAGACAGCGCCGCCATCGTTACGCCATTCGTGCAGGTCGGAACTTACCCGACAAGGAATTTCGCTACCTTAGGACCGTTATAGTTACGGCCGCCGTTTACCGGGGCTTCGATCAAGAGCTTCGCGTTAGCTAACCCCATCAATTAACCTTCCGGCACCGGGCAGGCGTCACACCCTATACGTCCACTTTCGTGTTTGCAGAGTGCTGTGTTTTTAATAAACAGTCGCAGCGGCCTGGTATCTTCGACCGGCATGAGCTTACGGAGCAAGTCCTTCACCCTCACCGGCGCACCTTCTCCCGAAGTTACGGTGCCATTTTGCCTAGTTCCTTCACCCGAGTTCTCTCAAGCGCCTTGGTATTCTCTACCCAACCACCTGTGTCGGTTTGGGGTACGGTTCCTGGTTACCTGAAGCTTAGAAGCTTTTCTTGGAAGCATGGCATCAACCACTTCGTGTTCTAAAAGAACACTCGTCATCAGCTCTCGGCCTTAGAATCCCGGATTTACCTAAGATTCCAGCCTACCACCTTAAACTTGGACAACCAACGCCAAGCTGGCCTAGCCTTCTCCGTCCCTCCATCGCAATAACCAGAAGTACAGGAATATTAACCTGTTTTCCATCGACTACGCTTTTCAGCCTCGCCTTAGGGACCGACTAACCCTGCGTCGATTAACGTTGCGCAGGAAACCTTGGTCTTTCGGCGTGGGTGTTTTTCACACCCATTGTCGTTACTCATGTCAGCATTCGCACTTCTGATACCTCCAGCAAGCTTCTCAACTCACCTTCACAGGCTTACAGAACGCTCCTCTACCGCATCACCTAAGTGATACCCGTAGCTTCGGTGTATGGTTTGAGCCCCGTTACATCTTCCGCGCAGGCCGACTCGACTAGTGAGCTATTACGCTTTCTTTAAAGGGTGGCTGCTTCTAAGCCAACCTCCTAGCTGTCTAAGCCTTCCCACATCGTTTCCCACTTAACCATAACTTTGGGACCTTAGCTGACGGTCTGGGTTGTTTCCCTTTTCACGACGGACGTTAGCACCCGCCGTGTGTCTCCCATGCTCGGCACTTGTAGGTATTCGGAGTTTGCATCGGTTTGGTAAGTCGGGATGACCCCCTAGCCGAAACAGTGCTCTACCCCCTACAGTGATACATGAGGCGCTACCTAAATAGCTTTCGAGGAGAACCAGCTATCTCCGAGCTTGATTAGCCTTTCACTCCGATCCACAGGTCATCCGCTAACTTTTCAACGGTAGTCGGTTCGGTCCTCCAGTTAGTGTTACCCAACCTTCAACCTGCCCATGGATAGATCGCCCGGTTTCGGGTCTATTCCCAGCGACTAGACGCCCTATTAAGACTCGCTTTCGCTACGCCTCCCCTATTCGGTTAAGCTCGCCACTGAAAATAAGTCGCTGACCCATTATACAAAAGGTACGCAGTCACCCAACAAAGTGGGCTCCCACTGCTTGTACGCATACGGTTTCAGGATCTATTTCACTCCCCTCTCCGGGGTTCTTTTCGCCTTTCCCTCACGGTACTAGTTCACTATCGGTCAGTCAGTAGTATTTAGCCTTGGAGGATGGTCCCCCCATATTCAGACAAAGTTTCTCGTGCTCCGTCCTACTCGATTTCATGACTAAGAGATTTTCGCGTACAGGGCTATCACCCACTATGGCCGTACTTTCCAGAACGTTCCGCTAATCTCAAAGCCACTTAAGGGCTAGTCCCCGTTCGCTCGCCACTACTAAGGGAATCTCGGTTGATTTCTTTTCCTCAGGGTACTTAGATGTTTCAGTTCCCCTGGTTCGCCTCTTACGCCTATGTATTCAGCGTAAGATAACCATCTTATGATGGCTGGGTTCCCCCATTCAGACATCTCCGGATCGCAGTCTGTTTGCCGACTCCCCGAAGCTTTTCGCAGGCTACCACGTCTTTCATCGCCTCTGACTGCCAAGGCATCCACCGTATGCGCTTCTTCACTTGACCATATAACCCCAAGCAATCTGGTTATACTGTGAAGACGACATTCGCCGAAAATTCGAATTTCTCAGTTAAGAGAACTCACAAATTTTACCTTAGCCTGAGCCGTTACCAGTGAAAGTAACGTTCAGTCTATCTTTCTATCACATACCCAAATTTTTAAAGAACGATCTAATCAAAGACTAGAAATCAACATTTAGCCTTCGTCCGAAGGAAATGCTCATTTCTAAGCTTTAACGCAGAAACAGCAGTCAAACAGCAGTAAGTGGTGGAGCCAAACGGGATCGAACCGTTGACCTCCTGCGTGCAAGGCAGGCGCTCTCCCAGCTGAGCTATGGCCCCGTATTTCTACAGGCGTTTCCCACACAAAATTGGTGGGTCTGGGCAGATTCGAACTGCCGACCTCACCCTTATCAGGGGTGCGCTCTAACCAACTGAGCTACAGACCCAATTTCGGGCTGCTTCTATCGTCTTCTTCAATGAATCAAGCAATTCGTGTGGGAGCTTATGCAGCAGCTGATGTCGTCGATTAAGGAGGTGATCCAGCCGCAGGTTCCCCTACGGCTACCTTGTTACGACTTCACCCCAGTCATGAATCACACCGTGGTAACCGTCCTCCCGAAGGTTAGACTAGCTACTTCTGGTGCAACCCACTCCCATGGTGTGACGGGCGGTGTGTACAAGGCCCGGGAACGTATTCACCGCGACATTCTGATTCGCGATTACTAGCGATTCCGACTTCACGCAGTCGAGTTGCAGACTGCGATCCGGACTACGATCGGTTTTATGGGATTAGCTCCACCTCGCGGCTTGGCAACCCTCTGTACCGACCATTGTAGCACGTGTGTAGCCCAGGCCGTAAGGGCCATGATGACTTGACGTCATCCCCACCTTCCTCCGGTTTGTCACCGGCAGTCTCCTTAGAGTGCCCACCATGACGTGCTGGTAACTAAGGACAAGGGTTGCGCTCGTTACGGGACTTAACCCAACATCTCACGACACGAGCTGACGACAGCCATGCAGCACCTGTCTCAATGTTCCCGAAGGCACCAATCCATCTCTGGAAAGTTCATTGGATGTCAAGGCCTGGTAAGGTTCTTCGCGTTGCTTCGAATTAAACCACATGCTCCACCGCTTGTGCGGGCCCCCGTCAATTCATTTGAGTTTTAACCTTGCGGCCGTACTCCCCAGGCGGTCAACTTAATGCGTTAGCTGCGCCACTAAGAGCTCAAGGCTCCCAACGGCTAGTTGACATCGTTTACGGCGTGGACTACCAGGGTATCTAATCCTGTTTGCTCCCCACGCTTTCGCACCTCAGTGTCAGTATCAGTCCAGGTGGTCGCCTTCGCCACTGGTGTTCCTTCCTATATCTACGCATTTCACCGCTACACAGGAAATTCCACCACCCTCTACCATACTCTAGCTCGACAGTTTTGAATGCAGTTCCCAGGTTGAGCCCGGGGATTTCACATCCAACTTAACGAACCACCTACGCGCGCTTTACGCCCAGTAATTCCGATTAACGCTTGCACCCTCTGTATTACCGCGGCTGCTGGCACAGAGTTAGCCGGTGCTTATTCTGTCGGTAACGTCAAAACAATTACGTATTAGGTAACTGCCCTTCCTCCCAACTTAAAGTGCTTTACAATCCGAAGACCTTCTTCACACACGCGGCATGGCTGGATCAGGCTTTCGCCCATTGTCCAATATTCCCCACTGCTGCCTCCCGTAGGAGTCTGGACCGTGTCTCAGTTCCAGTGTGACTGATCATCCTCTCAGACCAGTTACGGATCGTCGCCTTGGTGAGCCATTACCTCACCAACTAGCTAATCCGACCTAGGCTCATCTGATAGCGCAAGGCCCGAAGGTCCCCTGCTTTCTCCCGTAGGACGTATGCGGTATTAGCGTCCGTTTCCGAGCGTTATCCCCCACTACCAGGCAGATTCCTAGGCATTACTCACCCGTCCGCCGCTCGCCACCAGGTACAAGTACCCGTGCTGCCGCTCGACTTGCATGTGTTAGGCCTGCCGCCAGCGTTCAATCTGAGCCATGATCAAACTCTTCAGTTCAAACATCTTTGGGTTTTTAAGAAACCCTAAACTTGGCTCAGCAATCGTTGGTTACATCTTTGATTTCTCGCGGAGTAACTTGTGATGCTGATAATCTTGTTGACTATCAGTCTGACTGCACAAGCACCCACACGAATTGCTTGATTCAGTTGTTAAAGAGCGGTTGGTTAAGATCTTTCGTCTCAACCGAGGCGCGCATTCTACAGCAGCCTCTGTTGCTGTCAAGCGGTTATTTTCAGAAGTTTTCGAAGAATTCCTCAACAACTTCAACCACTTGCGCTTCCGATCTCTCGTTAGCGGGAGGCGAATTCTACAGCGTTACACGCTGCTGTCAACCCCTCTTTTTCTCCGCTTTCGACCGAGAAGATCGAACCGTCAAAAGCGCCATGCAACCCTGCTCTTTCAACTCCTTCCAGGCTTCGATGAACTGAAGCAACCTGCTGCCGAAAACTGCGTAACTCTTTGTTTACCAAGGAGTTTTCAGTTTCGACTGCGCCGGAAGTGGGGCGAATTATAGACTTCCAGAATCTGCCGTCAACTCCTAATTCAGTTTTTCTATCAGAAACCTTAAATGCCGACCAAATCACCCCTAGATAGAGCTGCGCGCTGACAGAATGAGCAGTATATTGCTCAGCACTGAATAACCAGCATTACTTCGCGCTTGCATGCCTTCTTGCCCAACACCTTGGACGACGCCTCTCAATGATTGACCAGCCCCGCAGTCTCGCCTCGACCCTGTTTCCAGTTGGCCTGCTATTAATAGCCATGGCCTCCATCCAATCGGGAGCGTCCCTGGCCAAAAGCATGTTCCCTATTGTCGGCGCACAGGGGACCACAACATTAAGGCTGATATTCGCCAGCCTAATCATGTTGCTGCTTCTACGTCCCTGGCGGGCAAAGCTCACCGCCAAGTCCTTACGCACCGTGATTGTCTACGGCATGGCATTAGGCGGGATGAACTTCCTCTTCTATATGTCCCTGAGGACAGTGCCCCTGGGAATCGCAGTCGCCCTGGAGTTTACCGGTCCTTTGGCGGTGGCCATCTACGCCTCGCGCCGAGCAATTGATTTCCTGTGGATTGGCCTCGCGATCATTGGCTTACTCCTGCTTATACCAACGGGGGCTACTAGCGTTGGGATCGACCTTGTTGGCGCAGGATACGCACTGGGCGCCGGTGTTTGCTGGGCGCTGTACATTCTGTTCGGACAAAAAGCCGGGGCCGACAACGGAGTAACGACCGCAGCACTGGGCGTGATGATTGCGGCTCTGTTCGTTGCCCCTATCGGCATCGTGCATGCAGGCACCGCACTGTTGACGCCGTCACTGATTCCCATCGCCATTGGCGTGGCTATTTTGTCCACCGCACTTCCTTACACCCTCGAGATGGTCGCCCTCACCCGAATGCCCGCCCGCACCTTTGGCACGCTGATGAGCATCGAGCCCGCATTCGGCGCGCTCTCGGGATTGTTGTTCCTGCATGAATACCTGTCGCTGGCACAATGGCTGGCCATCAGTTGCATCATTCTGGCCTCAGTCGGTGCCACCATGACCATGCGCGGAGCACCCAAGCCCATCGTGGCTTCCGATTGAAACCGGATTTGACGTAGGTCTGGCATTTGCCGCTCAATTAGGCCATGTTTAGCCCGCAACCCAGTGTAAGGCATGGACTTTTCGGAATAGGAAGTCCAAACACTACACGCGAGCGCCAATGCAGTCTTACCCGAGCACCAGACTCGGGCCGCTATAAAGGACGGGAATGAAACGATTTTTGATATTGATAGCCGTACTCGCCATCGCCGGTTGCGCCGCGACGTCGAAAACCGAGGTCAAACGTGGAAAGAAAGGTCTGCATATCAACTGTTCGGGATTGTCGTCTTCCTGGGAAAAGTGCAATACCCGCGCAGCCAATTCGTGTGGCCCGAAGGGCTACAAGGTGATCGCCAAATCTGGCGATGCCGTGGAGGACCCGGGCGACTATCCGTTTGGCCTGAACCCTGCCGGCTACACTAGCCGAAGCATGATCGTCATCTGCAAGTAGCGTGATGCCGCTTTACTCTGTGTTCTGACCTGCAATCTGGCGGCCTATTTCTTTGACGCTAGCGGTCAGTACACTGCGCTGGACGTCCGGACTGACAAGCATGCGTGCGACCACCAAGGCGCCCACGCATTGCGACAGAATCGCCCAGGCCAGGCTTTCGCTTTCCAGGATACACGCCCAACTCTGTTGCAGTTGGCAGATCCAATGCTCGGCGTGCTCGCGCACCTGATCGCTGGAGCGGGCAATTTCAGCCCCCAAGGCCGGCAACGCGCAGCCCGACTCGGGATGCTCGACATGCGCCATGCTCAGGTAATGCTGTAGACAGCGCTCAAGCCGCGCACGGCTCTGCTCCCCTTCACCACTCAAACGTTCCAGGCTCTGGCTCAGTTCTCGCTCGACGATCGAACCGAACAACTCGTCCTTGGATGAGAAATGGCTATAGAACGCTCCGCCGCTCAGGCCAATCGCCTTCATCAATGCGTCGACGCCCACAGTGGAAAAACCCTGAGTCTTGGCTGACACCGCACTGCTTTGCAGCAACTTCTCTTTGGTTTCCTGCTTGTGACTGGCCGAGTAACGCATTGCTTCCCCCTTTAAATCCATCGTCTTGACGCATCGCGGATCGTAGCATAACGTTCGTTTACTTAACGATCGTTTAACAAAGGGCGATATCCATGACCACAGCTACCCATAACAACAAAGTCGTGCTGGTTGTCGGCGCGGGCGATGCCACTGGCGGGGCCATCGCCAAGCGTTTTGCCCAAGAAGGATTCATTGCCTGCGTCACACGCCGTAGCGCAGACAAACTCCAGCCCCTGGTAGATGCGATCACGGCATCCGGCGGGCAGGCTCATGGGTTCGCCTGTGATGCGCGTAAAGAAGAAGAGGTGATGGCGCTGGTAGAACAAATAGAAAGCCAGATCGGCCCCATCGAAGCATTCGTCTTCAACATAGGCGCCAACGTGCCTTGCAGCATTCTTGAGGAGACCGCACGCAAGTACTTCAAGATCTGGGAGATGGCCTGCTTCTCGGGCTTTCTCAATGCACGCGAAGTGGCCAAGCGCATGGCGATACGCCAACGCGGCACTATTCTGTTCACTGGCGCCACCGCCGGCATGCGTGGCGCAGCCGGATTCGCTGCCTTTGCCGGTGCCAAGCACGGGATTCGGGCGCTGGCCCAAAGCATGGCCCGCGAACTCGGCCCGATGAACATCCATGTCGCCCATGTTGTGGTCGACGGCGCCATCGATACCGATTTTATCCGTGACAACTTCCCGGAAAAATACGCTCAAAAGGATCAGGACGGCATCCTCAACCCGGAACACATCGCCGAGAACTACTGGTACCTGCACAGCCAGCCACGGGATGCCTGGACGTTCGAGCTGGACCTGCGCCCCTGGAGCGAACGCTGGTAAGCCCTCCCCTTTTTACCAACAATAAGCAGAGCGCATCGACCATGAGCAAGCGTGTAGAGTTTTTCTTCGACCTCGGCAGCCCCACCACTTACCTGGCGTACACCCAACTGCCGAAAATCTGCGAGCAAACCGGCAGTGAATTGATCTATCAACCGATGCTGCTGGGCGGGGTCTTCAAAGCCACCGGCAACGCCTCACCCATCACTATTGCGGCCAAGGGACGCTACATGTTCCAGGACCTGAACCGCTACGCAAAACGCTACGGGGTTCCGTTCAAGCTCAACCCACACTTCCCGATCAACACGCTGATGCTCATGCGCGCCGTCACCGGCATGCAATTGCGTCACCCTGAACGCTTTGTGGATTTTGTCGATTGCCTGTTTCGGGCACTTTGGGTCGACGGCCAAAACCTGAGCGATCCGGCGACCGTTGCGCAGGTGCTGACGCAAGAAGGCTTTGACCCCAATGAGGTGTTGGCATTGACGGGGGATGAAGCCGTGAAAAATGCCCTCAAGGAAAAAACCGAGCAGGCCATCCAACGCGGTGTGTTTGGCGCACCGAGTATGTTTGTCGATGAACAGCTGTTCTTCGGCCAGGATCGGCTGGACTTTGTCGTGGAAGCATTGAGCTAGCCCCCAGCGCTGCTGCACGCGTGCGCCGCCAGCCAGAGCTGACGGCGCACCATGACTCAAATAGCGGCAGTGCGGGTGTGCAACCACTCAAGCACCACGCCCTCAAGCAGTGGGCTCAGCCGTGCACGCACCTCGGCGTGATAACCGTTGAACCACTCACGCTCGTCCTGGGTCAGCAGCGATGACTCGAGGCAACGGGTATCGATCGGGCACAGCGTCAGGGTTTCAAACTTGAGGAACTCGCCAAACTCGCTACTGCCCGCTTCGCGGTTCAACACCAGGTTCTCGATCCGTACCCCCCAGCGCCCAGGGCGATAAGTGCCGGGCTCGATGGAGGTGATCATCCCCGGCTGCATGGCGGTCTGCGGTGCAGCCGCTGCCTGATAGGCAATGACCTGCGGGCCTTCGTGGACATTCAGGAAGTAACCCACACCGTGGCCGGTGCCGTGACCGTAATCGACGCTTTCCGCCCAGATTGGTGCCCGTGCGATGGCGTCCAGCAAAGGCGACAGAATGCCCTTCGGAAACTGCGCCCGTGACAGCGCAATCACACCTTTGAGTACCCGCGTGCAGTCACGCTTCTGCTCTGCTGTCGGCGTGCCCACCGGTACCATCCGCGTAATGTCGGTGGTACCACCGAGGTACTGACCACCGGAGTCGATCAGTAACAGACCGTCGCCTTCGATCACCGCGTGTTCTGCTTCGGTGGCGTGATAGTGCGGCATCGCTCCGTTGGCGTTGAACGCTGCGATGGTGTTGAAACTCAGCGAAACATAACCGGGGCGACGAGTCCGCGCAGCCGTCAGGTGTTCGTCGATGGTCAGTTCGGTGACGCGTTCACGCCCCAGCGCGGTATCCAGCCAGGCGAAGAACTCGCACAGCGCCGCGCCGTCCTGCTCCATGGCCTGACGAATGTGTTCGGCGTCGGCCAGGCTTTTTTGCGACTTGGCCAGGGTGGTCGGGTTCAAACCTTCAACCAGTTTCACCCCGCTTCCCACGTTATCGAGCAAGCCGGCCGTAACACGTGCCGGGTCGATTTGCAGGCTCGCTCCATTGGGTATGGCCGCCAGTGCAGCGGCGACTTCGCTGTAGTCGCGCAGGGTCACGCCGTCCTGTTCAAGCGTCGCACGCAGCTGCGCATTAACCTTGCTCAGCGCAACGAACAACGTGGCCTGTTGCTGACTGACCAGGGCAAAGGAGACGAACACCGGGTTGAACGACACGTCGCCGCCACGCAGGTTGAACAGCCAGGCGATATCGTCCAGGGTTGCGATGAAGTGCCAGTCGGCGCCACGCGCCTTGAGCGTTTCGCGCAACTTGGCCAGTTTCTCGCCACGGCTGACAGTGGCTTGCGGCGGCAAGTGCGGGTAGATCGGTTGATCCGGCAGGCTTGGGCGGTCCTTCCAGACTTCATTCAATACATCGATATCGGTCCGCAAGCGTGCGCCACGGTCCGCAAGCTTGCTGCCCAAAGTCCGTGCCGAGGCCACCGCCATTACCGCGCCATCAACCGCGACCACGCCACCTTCCGGGGTTTGCTCGGCCAGCCACTCCAGTGGCCCGGGTTGCCCAGGCTGAAGCTTCACCAACTCGATGCCGCTGCCTTTGAGCTCCTTGGTTGCCTGCTCCCAATAACGACTGTCAGCCCAGACACCGGCAAAATCCCGGGTGACGATCAACGTGCCGACCGAGCCATGAAAGCCCGACAGCCATTGACGCCCCTGCCAGTAACCCGGCAGATACTCCGACAGGTGAGGGTCGGCCGACGGCACCAACAAGGCATGAATGCCCTCGCGGCTCATCCGTTCACGGGTTTGCGCCAGGCGCTGGGGGACCATTCCATTGGTCGAAGGCTGCGTACTCATCGAATCTCCTGCTAACCACTCATCATTGTTATTGGGTGCTGATGTCGCTCAGCGTTTAAGACGGTGTCACTGCCCAGAACGCCGGAGCGCTGGCACATGTTGCTTTGATCAATTGTGCGGCCTGATCGATGTCCTGCTCGGTGGTAAAACGCCCCAGGCTCAGACGAATCGTCCGACTCGCACTGCGAGTATCATGCCCCAGCGCCAGCAATACATGGGACGGCGCATTGCTCGCAGAGTTACAGGCCGATGTGGCCGAGAATGCGATAGACGCGCTCAAGGCCGACGAATTGAACTCACCTTCGTTGAAGGTCAGGCTCAAGGTGTGAGGAATGCGCCGGGTTGCGCTGCCGTTCAACCTGAGGCCTGCAATACCCTCGAGCTGGCGGAGCAAGCGCTCGCGCAAACGCAGGATGGTGGCAGCCTCTTCATCAAAATGTTCCGCTGCCAGCGCAAACGCGGCACCCATGGCGGCAATCTGGTGCGTGGCCAGGGTGCCCGAACGCAACCCGCCTTCATGACCACCGCCATGAATCTGCGCCTGCACATGCTGCCGGGCACGAGGGCCTACGTAGAGCGCGCCGATGCCTTTGGGGCCATAGATTTTGTGCGCAGAGAAGGACATCAGGTCGACCGGCCATTGCGCCAGGTCTATCGCCACTTTGCCTGCGCCTTGCGCGGCGTCGACATGAAACAGCGCGCCATGCTCACGCACCCGCTGGCCGATGGCCGGGATGTCGTTGACCGTGCCCAGTTCGTTGTTGACCAGCATCAGCGACACCAGGAATGTATCTTCACGCAACGCTTCACTGACGGCTTGCGCGCTGATCAGGCCTTCGGCATCCGGCACCAGCCAGGTCACGGCAACGCCCGCGTCCTGTAACTGTTTGGCGGTATCCAGGATCGCCTTGTGCTCGATCTGACTGGTGATGATGTGCCCACCGGTCATACCGCGCGCCTGGGCGACGCCCTTGAGGGCAAGGTTGTTGGATTCGGTAGCGCCAGAGGTCCAGACGATTTGCTCGGCGTGGGCACCGACCAGGTCTGCAACCTGCTGGCGGGCCTGCTCGACCGAAAGCCTGGCCTGCTGGCCGAAAGCGTGGGAGCTGGAAGCCGGGTTACCGAAGTTACCGTCAAACCCCAGACACTCGATCATTACCTGGATGACCCGCTCATCCACCGGCGTGGTGGCGGCGTAGTCGAAATACAAAGGACGTTTATTCATAAAAAACCCGCAGAGCTTGTTCCGGGATCAGGTACGCACAATAAACCCTCTGGGCAACGCCGCCTTACGGGCAGCACGCCAACAGCGCAGGTCAGCAATACCTGATCGGATGCCGTTAAAGAAGTACCACTTCATTAAAAGTGCGTAGGAACGCTCCTGGAAGTGAGCTTAACAGGCATCGGGCGCCGGGTTGAAGCCGGTCAGCTGAAGCTTTCGTGCAACATCGGATACATCGAAGCCACCAGCAGCAGCGCCATGCCCCAGTTGAACACCCGCAACCAGCGCCGATCACGCAGGACATTGCGCAACAGACTGCCGCAAACCACCCACACGCCGACGCTCGGCAGGTTGATCACGGCAAAGACTGCGGCGATGACAATCACATTGGTGAAATAGCCCTGCAGCGGTGTGTAGGTACTGATGGCGCCGATGGCCATGATCCAGGCCTTGGGGTTGACCCATTGGAACGCCGCCGCGCCCAGGTAGCTGATGGGTTTGGCCTGGCCTTGTTCAGCTTCCGAGACGGGGCCGGAGTGGGCGATTTTCCACGCCAGGTACAGCAAGTACGTCGCACCGACATAACGCAGCACGGTGTAGAGCAACGGATAGGTTTGAAATACCGCGCCCAGGCCAAACCCGACCGCGACCACCAGGATAAAAAAGCCGCAGCTGATGCCCAGCATATGGGGGATGGAGCGGTTAAAACCGAAGTTCACGCCAGAGGCCAGCAACATGGTGTTATTGGGCCCCGGTGTAATCGAGGTGACAAGGGCAAACAGGGCAAAGCCCAACAGCAAATCCAGCGAGAGGGTCATGGGCAATTTCCATCAGGTTCGGTCAGGTGTTGACCCTATCCCAGCGCCTCGCTGAAACCCACGGACAGTTGAATGAAACTTCGAGCAGTACAGTCGCTTAACTGGAGTGACCGTGTTGGATCACCCCTCGCTCGGCGTTCATTTCACCGTACTGGTCAAACGCGAAGGTTTTCTTCGGCTGGCTAAGCAATTCGGCCTTTTTGTGTTGGTACTCATCGAACGACAGGCCGCGACGGTTCAATGCCTCCAGCGCCAACTCCCGGGACTCTTCGGCGGTGTAGGGGCGCAATTCGGGCGATGGCCGGTTCGCGCAACCGGCCAGCACCGAGGCGACCAACAGCAGCGAAGTGACGAGCAAGTGATTCATGGGCGGCTCCCGCAGTCCTGTACCTGGGCAATGGACACAGGCTACGCGCGCACCTGAAACGACAAAAATCATCGCGCTCGATAGTGGCTATCGACCCCGGCAACAACCGACAACCATTACCGAGCCGGGCCTACCAGAGCGCACTGCAACGCATTGTCAGGACTGCGCTCGATGCTGCGCAGCACCTGGAAGGAACCAAACGTGACACCTTTGGCCTGATAGGCGCGAATCAGCGTCCAAAAGTCCTCCTTGCCGTTCTCGAAATCCTGAAACGCCGCCTCCCCAGCCTCCCGCGTTTGCCATTGCAGATAGTTGAGGACACGTCGGCCATCATCACTGACCTGTACGCTGGCGCTGAGAAAACCGGTGTAGCCTTGGGCCAGGCGCTCGGTCTGCGCGGATAACGCCGACACCAGCCCCTGCTGCTGATGGGGCTCGATCTCGAACTCGATCAATTGGGTGAAGCTGCGATTTTTCTCGTCCGACTGCATGAAAAACTCCCCTCATGTGTAAGTCGCGTCTTGCGATCCGAAGAGGTGCAGGGTAAAACCTCGAGTTAACTTTAGGTCAAGCGATACTTTCCATGATCGATCAAGAGCAGGTCACCAAAGAACTGACCGTCGGCCAACTCGCCCAGCGCAGCGGCGTGGCCGTCACCGCCCTGCACTTCTATGAGTCCAAGGAGTTGATCAAAAGCAACCGTAATCAGGGCAACCAGCGGCGTTACCCGCGCGAAGTCCTGCGGCGGGTGGCGTTGATCAAGGTGGCTCAGCGGCTGGGCATTCCGCTGGCAGAGATCGGCGAGGCGCTCAAGTCGCTGCCGGACCATCGCGCCCCCACCGCCGCAGACTGGAAGCACCTGTCTGCGCAATGGAGTCGGGACCTGGACGAGCGGATCAATCAGTTGACCCGGCTGCGCGACAAACTCAATGGCTGCATTGGTTGTGGGTGTTTGTCGATGGAGGCCTGCCCGTTGCGCAATTATGGCGATGTACTCGGTGAGCAAGGGCCGGGGCCGCAGTTGCTGGAGCCCAATTCAACTCGGTCCTGAGCCTTGACCTGCCGGGGCAGGGCTCACAGCAAACGTGCTGCCCGTCGGCACTTCAAGCGGTTTTGACTCCGTGACCTATAGTGAACCGACCGCCAACCGGCGCAGGATTCGCGTTTTCCCCACCCAAAACAAGGAGCACGGTCATGAGCGTCAAGCCCATCCCCGAGGGTTACCACAGCATCACGCCTTACCTGGGCATCCAGAAAGCCGCCGAGGCCATCGAGTTCTATAAAAAGGCCTTTGGCGCCATTGAAACCATGCGCCTGGCAATGCCCGACGGCAGCATCGGCCACGCCGAGCTGCGGATCGGCGACTGCACCCTCATGCTGGGCACGCCGTGCGATCAAGGCCCGTTGAGCAATCCGGACAAATCACCTGCCGTCGGCCTGCATCTGTATGTGAAGGATGTCGACGCGCAGTATGCCCAGGCGATCAAGGCTGGCGCCACGGTGGTTTCCGAACCCAAGGATCAGTTCTACGGCGACCGCTCGGGCACCTTGAAAGACCCGTACGGTCATGTGTGGTTCCTGGCCAGCCGCAAGGAAGACCTGACCCAGGAGCAGATCGAAAAACGCGCCCGGGAAATGACCCACGAGGGATAAACCGTTGAACGTGAGCGGGCCCGCTGTCCACGGGCTCGCTTCACTCCGCTGATATGCACCCGCTTGCACCCTCCCCAGCCTGTTCTGGCTGCAATGACTTGCCCGCAGAAACATTTACTTTCATATCGCCATTCGGGATTTACGATTCTCATTCGTCTTAATTAGATGCAGCAGGCCGCGTAGGCAAAAGCCACGGCCGGCTTTTTATCGATCACGACGCGGCACTCCCCGTCCTGGCGCTTCACTCCTTGAGTTCAAGACCTTTATCCATGTCGAAGAAATCCCGTTCAAAACTCTGGTTTCTGGTCCACAGCTGGTTGGCATTGCCCATTTGGTTCTTTGTACTGATTGTGTGCGTCACCGGCACACTGGCGGTGGTCAGCCAGGAGATCGTCTGGCTGGTCAACCCCGAAATACGGGCGAGCAAACCGTCGGACGAAGCTCCACTGCTCAGTTATGACCAGGTGGTGGCAGCCATCAAGCAGGCACAACCGCAGCTCATCGTCGAGCAGATCGCACGTCCCGATGAATCGCACTTTGCCCTGGATGTTGGCGTCGCCTATCCCGACGGGCGCTCGGTCACGGTCTACGTCAATCCGTACACCGGGGCGATCCAGGGGATCAGCCCGGCGTTCAACTTCCAGGCGTTCACCCGCGCCCTGCATGGCTGGTGGCTAGTGCCCTTCACTAACGGCTACAGCTGGGGTTGGTACCTGGTGTCGTTCCTCGGTTTGCCGTTGCTCGCCTCCCTGGTCACCGGGCTGGTGGTGTACAAGCGCTTCTGGAAAGGATTTCTCAAGCCGACCCTGCGCTTCAAGCACGGCGCACGCATTTTCTGGGGCGACTTCCATCGCCTGAGCGGCATCTGGTCGATCTGGTTCATCGCGGTGATTTCAGTCACCGGCACCTGGTTTTTGATCGAGGCCACGCTGTCGGATAATCAGATCACCATTTCCACCGCCCCTGTCCTACCGGTGGTTGCCCGCGAAAATGTGCCGGTGAGCGCAGATGCCACCCCGGCGCCGATGATCGGCCTGGACGAAGCGGTGAAGATCGCGACCCAGAAAATTCCCGGTTTCGACGCCAGTTTCGTCAGCCTGCCGAGTAATGCCTACAGCCACTTGGGCATTGGCGGGCGTGGATGGTATCCGTTGATGTACCAGACGGCCGACATCAACCCGTACAACGGCGACATCGCCGCCTCGCGCCTGCTGGCCGATCGTTCGACCCTGGAGTTTGTGACCGAATCCATGCGTCCGCTGCACACCGGCGACTTTGGTGGGTTGTGGATCAAACTGATCTGGTTCTTCTTCGGGTTGCTGCTGAGCATGATGGTACTCAGCGGTCTGCTGATCTGGACCAAACGCACCGCACTGGCCACGGCCAATGCCCTCAAGCGCAGCCAGAAAAAACCACGCACGGTCGCCACCCATACGCCGACAGCGGTGCTGCAGTCTGAAGCCTCGGAGGGTTCGCGATGAGCCAGGCCACCGTCACACCTTCACCGCTGAGCCGCTTTTGGCATAAATGGCGCTTCCACCTGAATATTCTGTTGCTGCTGATTCCGCTGGGTTTCATGCCCAAGTATTTTGCCGACGCCGCATTGTTCCGTGGCGACAGCGGCCTGGGCGAGCGGGAGATCGGCGAGGTTCAGGTCGGCCCCTGGAGCCTGCGCCTCGCCGAGCTGCGCAACGAAGCACCGCGCCGCGACGGCCCGGCCGGCCATATGAAAAGCTTCAACGCCGCGCTGTGCGAGGCCTGCATCGGCCAAGTCAAAGCCACGTACCTGCGCATCGGCAAGCCCCGCAGCCTGCGCGCCGCCGGGGTGATTTTCTTCGGCACGCCGTATCGCATGGGCGCCACCGTGCCGATTCCGGAAAAGACCAAGGACGACGCCGAACTGTGGATCACCATGGAGGGCTGGGACGGCGCCATGCACCAAGCCGCCATCCCCCTGAGCAGCGCATCCCCCGCCACCCTCGCCTGGCTGCATAAACAAGGAGGCAAACCATGACCGTTGCCCACCGCTTTACCCGTGCGCGCCTGAGTCGCGCGCTCGTTGGCCTGGCCTTGTGCGTGGGGTTCAGTGCCCCCGCGCTGGCCCACAACCCGATGTGCGAATGCAAGGCCATCGATGCCGAGCAAATCCGTTGCACCGGTGGCTTCTCCGATGGCAGCGGCGCACCAGGCGTAACCCTGGACGTAATCGGTTACGACGAGACCATTTTGGTGCCGGGCAAGCTCGGCGCCGATTCGACACTGACCTTCAAAAAGCCCGGCGCCGAGTTCTACGTGCTGTTCGACGCAGGCCCAGGTCACGTGGTCGAGATCGACCAAGCGGATATCGAGGCCCCATGAGCACGCCTACCACTCAGGTTGTCCGCCCGGCCGGCGCCGGTCATGAAACCCTCTACGTGCTGCTGTTGTGCCTGGCCATTCTCGCGGTGGCCGGCTCTGTCGTCGCCTGGCGCGGCGAGCCCAAGGACATTACCAGCGTGCCGAGCCATCAACTGGATGCGCGACGGGACCTCAGCGCCGCCGAACAAGGCATCTACGCCGACCTGCGGGTGACACTGGACGAGATTCACCTGCTGCGCGAGGAACAACAGGCCCTGCCTGCCCCGCAAACCCTGGCTGATGAAGGCTTTGCGCCGTTCGCCCAGGACGCCAGTTCCGTCAGCCGCGGTCGTCATGCCTGGCAGTTGCTGACAGCGCCGGCCTACTTCGGCCACAGCCAGGTGCCGAATGTCGCCGGCTCGTTTCTGATGCGCCTGGGCGCGAAAGACGACAGCGCTCCGGACATCTGGCTCAACCGCAGCGCCGCGCTCGCCACACCGACCGACCTGAGCGACGCCGCACTGACTAGCGCCGGTTGGAAACAGGTCATCGCGCAATTCGATGCCGGAGTGACCCGCCAGCATCGGCACTGAACCTTCGTATACCTCTGAGAGAAGACCGCTTGCCCATGCCTATTTCATCTCAACGCCGGCCCTTCCTGCGGCTGCTGCTCATCGGCCTGCTGACCAGCCTCCTCGCGCCAATGGCCAGCGCCGATCAGGCCAAGCGCCTGCGCATCGGTATCACCCTGCACCCGTATTACAGCTATGTGGCGAACATCGTCGGCGACAAGGCCGAGGTGGTGCCGCTGATCCCGGCCGGCTTCAACCCCCACGCCTACGAGCCTCGCGCCGAAGACATCAAGCGCATTGGCGGGCTGGACGTGATCGTGCTCAACGGCGTCGGCCATGACGACTTTGCCGACCGTATGATCGCCGCCAGCGAGACCCCGAATATCAAGGTCATCGAAGCCAACGAGAACGTGCCGCTGCTGGCCGCCACCGGTGTGGCGGCGCGCGGGGCCGGCAAAGTGGTGAACCCGCACACGTTCCTGTCCATCAGCGCCTCCATCGCCCAGGTCAACAACATCGCCCGGGAACTGGGCAAGCTCGACCCGGACAATGCCAAAACCTACACCCAGAACGCCCGCGCCTACGGCAAACGCCTGCGGCAGATGCGTGCCGATGCGCTGGCCAAACTGACCAGCGCGCCGAATGCCGACCTGCGAGTGGCCACCGTCCACGCCGCGTATGACTACCTGCTGCGCGAGTTCGGCCTGGAAGTCACGGCCGTGGTCGAACCGGCTCACGGCATCGAGCCCAGCCCAAGCCAGTTGAAGAAAACCATCGATCAGTTGCGCGAATTGGACGTGAAAGTGATCTTCTCGGAAATGGACTTTCCCTCGACCTACGTCGAAACCATCCAGCGCGAGTCAGGGGTAAAACTCTACCCGCTGTCGCACATTTCCTACGGCGACTACAGCGCCGAGAAGTACGAAAAGGAAATGACCGGCAACCTGAACACCGTAGTCCGGGCCATTCAGGAGGCGGGAGCATGACCGCCCACGAATCCCTGACGGTGAAACCTTGCGGCCCGACGCTGGATTTCGCCGAGGTCAGCCTGACGCTGGGACGCACGACGATACTCGACACGGTGACTTTCCAGGTCCAGCCCGGCAGCGTGCACGCACTGGTCGGCCCCAATGGCGGCGGCAAAAGTTCGCTGATCAAAACCCTGCTCGGGCAAATGCCCCATCAGGGGCGCCTGAGCCTGCAATGGCCGGGCGAGGCCGGGACCATCGGTTACGTGCCGCAGGCCCTGGAGTTCGACCGTGGGTTGCCGATGACTGTCGACGATTTCATGGCCGCCATGTGTCAGCGCCGCCCGGCGTTTCTCGGCCTGAGCCGGCATTACGCCGCGGCGATTGGCGAGGCGCTGGAGCGCGTCGGCATGCAGGACAAACGCAAGCGACGCATGGGCGCGTTGTCCGGTGGTGAGCGCCAGCGCGTGCTACTGGCCCAAGGGCTGATCCCCGCGCCGCAATTGCTGGTGCTCGATGAACCGATGTCGGCCCTCGACGAGGCTGGCATTCAGGTGTTCGAACGGCTGCTGGGCGACTGGCGTACCGCCGGGATCACCGTGCTGTGGATCGAGCACGACCTGGAAGCTGTCGGCCGTCTTGCGGACCGCGTCACCGGCCTCAATCGCCGGGTGCTGTTTGACGCCACACCGAAACAGGCCCTGACCCCGGAGCGCTTGCTGACACTGTTTTCCACTCACCCACGGACCCACGGGAGTGCCGCTTGATGAGTTACGAAGCCTTTCGTTTGATGGTTCAGGGCTGGGCATCCTCCGGCTACCTGCCGGAAGCACTGGCCTACGGCTTTGTGGTCAACGCGCTGCTGGCCGGGTTGTTGATCGGCCCGGTATTGGGTGGCCTCGGCACACTGGTGGTGGTCAAGCGCTTTGCGTTCTTCTCCGAAGCGGTCGGCCACGCCGCCCTGACCGGGGTGGCCATCGGCATTCTGCTCGGCGAACCCTACACCGGCCCTTACGGCAGCCTGTTCGGTTACTGCCTGCTGTTCGGCATCCTGCTCAATTACCTGCGTAACCGCACTGGCCTGGCGCCGGACACCCTGATCGGTGTGTTCCTCTCGGTGTCGCTGGCCCTGGGCGCCAGCCTGCTGTTGATTTTGGCGGGCAAGATCAACGTGCACATCCTCGAAAACGTGCTGTTCGGCTCGGTCCTGACCGTCAACGGTAACGACCTGCTGGTGCTGGCCATCGTCGGATCGCTGGTGATGGGCCTGAGCCTGCCGCTGTACAACCGCATCATGCTGGCCAGTTTCAACCCGCAACTGGCGGCGGTGCGTGGGGTCGCGGTGAAAACCCTCGACTACCTGTTCGTGGTGCTGGTGACGCTGATCACCGTGGCCGCCGTCAAAGTCATCGGCGCGATTCTGGTCGGGGCCTTGCTGGTGATTCCGGCAGCGGCGGCGCGCTTGCTGAGCCAGTCGTTGAAGGGTTTCTTCTGGATCTCGGTATTGATCGCCACGGTCAGCACCCTGTGTGGGATCCTCGCCCCCATCGTCTTCGACTTGCCGATCCCCTCCGGTGCCGCGATCATCCTGGTGGCCGGTATGGCCTTCGCCCTGGCCGCCATCGCGCGCGGCATCGTCCCCAGTCTGAAAGGGAATCTCGGATAAATGTCTCCCTCCTTGCGTCAACTGACCCTCGCCCTCGCGCTGTGTGGCCTCGGCACCCCGGCAGCGTTTGCCACCGATCGCTTCGAACCGATGCGGCTAGTGGCCAATCACGGCGTCGGCAATACCGCGTTGTTTGCCGCCAAGTCGCAGCCGCCGTTGCGCGTCCTGGCCGCGCTGCCAATTACCTACGGCCTGGCCCAGATGCTGCTCGACGGCACGTCGATCACGCTTGAGCGTGCTGCGCCGGCCAACCTGCCCGGCTCTCGCCAGACAGCCTACTTCACCGGTCGCGGCGCCGAGGCGCTGCAAAAGCTCGCCCTCAACGCGGACGCCGTGATCGGCCTGCGCTCGCTGTGGCCGGACGACCCGCTGTACCCGGTGGCCCGTCGCAGCAACATCCGCATCATCGAAGTCGACGCCGCACGCCCGGTGGACGGCGGCCTGCCAGGCATCGCCACCCAACCCGGCAAAGTCGACGGCCTCAACAGCCAGCCGTGGATGGCCAGCAACAACATGGGGCGCATGGCCGACGTGATGGCCGCCGATCTCGCGCGACTGGCCCCTGCGGACAAGCCGAAAATCGACACCAACCTGGCCGCGCTCAAACAACGCCTGCTCAAACTCACCGCCAGCAGCGAGGCGCGCCTGGCCGAGGCCGACAACCTCAGCGTGGTCAGCCTGAGCGATCACTTCGCTTATCTGGTCAGCGGCCTCAACCTGGAGCTGGTGGGCCTCGACGCCCGTGCCGACAACGAATGGACGCCGCAAGCGCTCAAGCAGTTGGGTCAGACCCTCAAAAGCAACGATGTCGCGGTGGTACTGCACCATCGCCAGCCCTCGGAAGCGCTCAAAGCCGTGATAGCCGAGTCGGGCAGCCAGTTGATCGTATTGAGCACCGAAGCTGCCGACCCGGTGGCCGAGCTTGAAGGGAATATTGATCAGGTGCTCAAGGCGTTGGCGGGTGCGTAAGGTCAGTTAATCCGCGTCATCGTTCATCGCGAGCAGGCTCGCTCCCACAGTGGCTATGCGGCGTATCCAAATCCATTGTGGGAGGTAGCCCACTCGCGATGGCAATCTGACAGACAACACAAATTCCAGCCCAAAAAGAAACCCGCTGACCGTTATCGGTTCAGCGGGTTTCTTTTTGGGACGGTGGCTTAGTGAGCCACGGCCGCCTGCTCTTCCATCTTCTGACGCAGGCTCAACGGACGCATGTCCGTCCAGGTTTCTTCGATGTAGGCCAGGCAGTCTTTCTTCAAGCCGCTTTTGCCGACAGCGCGCCAGCCTTGCGGTACGGCTTTGTAGTCGGGCCAGATCGAGTACTGCTCTTCGTGGTTGACCACGACCTGGAAGAGGATGTCCTCGCGGTCGAAAACTGAAGTCATGGTGTCTCTCCGTCGCTATAAGTCAGGCTGCGCTGCACGCACAGCCGTTGTGTAGAAGGAACGTACCGGGGCCTGAAAAAATTAGACGCTGGCGACGGCGGCCGCCAACGCGCGGCCGAAAATCTCGGCGACACGGTCGACCTCGGCGGCGGTAATCACCAGTGGTGGCAGGAAGCGCACCACACAACCGTGACGGCCGCCCAGTTCCAGAATCAACCCGCGCTTGAGGCATTCGCGCTGTACCAGCGGCGCCAGTTTGCCAAAGGCCGGCGGATGCCCCTGCACGTCCGGAATGCCGGCCGGGTCGACCAGTTCGACGCCTAGCATCAGCCCGCGACCGCGAATATCGCCCAACTGCGGGAAGTCACGTTGCAGGATTCGCAGGTGCTCGCCCAGGCGCTCGCCCATGGCGGCGGCATGTTCGGGCACCTTGTGCTCCACCAGGTAACGCATCACGGCGGAACCTGCGGCCATGGCCATCTGGTTGCCACGGAAGGTGCCGGCGTGGGCCCCCGGCAGCCAGCTGTCGAGCCAGTCGCGGTAAACCACCACCGCCAACGGCAGGCTGCCACCGATGGCTTTGGACAACACCACTACGTCCGGGATGATGCCGGCGTGTTCAAAGGCAAACATTTTGCCGGTGCGGCCAAATCCACTCTGGATTTCGTCGACGATCAACGCCACGCCCGCCTTCTCGGTGATGCGACGCAAGCCGCGCAACCAGTCGAGGTCGGCCGGGATCACCCCGCCTTCGCCCTGAACCACCTCGACGATCACCGCCGCTGGCAACTGCACGCCCGCTTCCGGATCGTTGAGCAGGTTTTCCAGATAATGCAGGTTGACCTTCACACCTTCGGCGCCACCCAGCCCAAACGGGCAACGGTAGTCGTACGGGTACGGCATGAACTGCACGCCGCTGCCGAGCAACGCACCCAACGGCTTTTTCGGACCCAGGCTGCCCATCAGGCTCAGCGCGCCCTGGCTCATGCCGTGGTAACCGCCCTGGAACGACAGCACTGTGCTGCGTCCCGTGGCCGTGCGAACCAGTTTCAACGCGGCTTCGACCGCATCGGTGCCCGTCGGGCCGCAGAACTGGATTTTTGCTTCGCAGGCCATGGCTGGCGGCAGCAAACCGAACAGGTCCTGGACGAACTTATCCTTGACCGGCGTAGTCAGGTCGAGGGTGTGCAGCGGCAGCTCATCAATAAGCACCTGCTGAATCGCCTCGATCACCACCGGATGGTTATGCCCCAGGGCCAGCGTGCCGGCACCGGCCAGGCAGTCAATGAAACTGCGACCTTCGACATCCTCGACGTAAATCCCGCGTGCACGCTTGAGTGCCAGGGGAATGCGTCGCGGATAGCTGCGGGCGTTGGATTCCTGGCGGCTCTGGCGGGCCAGCAGCGGCGATTCGTTGAACTGATAAAGTGTTTCCGCAGGTGCGGGGCTGCCCCGAACTGCCTGATCTTCGACAAGACTGCTAGCAACTGACATCTCTCGACCCCTCAATACGCTGAAGATATTGACCAACACTGCACACCGGGCAGATGCGCATTCCGGTCACGGCGCGCACATGCAGGTTTTCCTGTTCTGGAAACGCACCAGCGGGGCAAGGATTTACACCCTGGCGCGGCTTTCTAAGGGGCAAGGCTCAACGATTTGTTCATGGGGATTGCCGTAAGCCCGGCCACGCTGAAGGTTTCAGCGCATCGCAGATAACCCAGGCGCTGGAAAAAATCTTCGCTGGTCCCGGTGCTGTTGAGTCGTGAATGGTTCAAGCCCTGGCCTTTCAACCAGGCTTCAAGGTCGCGAACCAGTGCCTGCCCGGCACCGCGACGAAACCATTCTGGCTGGACGTAGCAAAAGGCAATCTTGCCCGAAGTCGCCGCCATGGCAACGCCCACGGGTTTGTCGTGCAGTAACGCCAGGTTCAGGTAGAAGCGTGAATCCGACAGCCAGGGCTGTACACGATCAACGGTTTTGTTGTGAGTCCAGGCGGTCACGACTGTCAGATTATTGCGGTGTTCGGCCGCACAACCGAGCCTGATCGAACGCTCGACGATCCGGCTGATGATCCCGGCGTCCGCTGGCCCGGCCTTGCAGGTGTGTATCGATGAGTCCATTGCGCTATCACCTCAATCCATTGAGTCAGCCCGCACGGACAATAGCCTTCCGCGGGCGGAGATAGCCAATGCACAGACGTTACATTTGGTGTGCAACACGCAGCGGTGCGCCGGTTTAAACCGGCTGCAACGGCATGCTCAACTCAACTCGCAAGCCATCGGCCCGACTGTCGAAATACAGTGCGCAGCCGCAACGCTGAACAATCGCCTGCACAATCGCCAGGCCCAAACCACAACCGGTGCTGGAGCCATTGCGCCAGAAACGCTGGGTCAGGTGTTGCAGGTCACTTTCAGGAATGCCCGGCCCGTGGTCGCGAACCTCGAAACGCACCCGATTGCCGACGGTTTCCAGCGTCAACTCGACCGCCGCATCCGCTGGTGTATGGCGCAAGGCGTTGTCCAGCAGGTTGCGCAACGCGGCAATCGACAACACGGCAGGCATCTGCACTGGCGCCTGGGAAAAATTCGCCGGCAGGTACAACTTGATTCGCTGGCGGTCGCCACTGGCGGCATCCTGAATCGCCAGCCGCGCCACTTGCTCGGCACTGCATTGCACGCCGTCGTCGAACGACAGGCTGCCCTCGACCCGCGCCAGCAACAGCAATTGCTCCAGCGTGCGGTGCATGCGGTCGGCGCCCTCCTCGGCCCGCGCCAGCGATTGATCACGTGCCGCGCCTTCGGTCATGCGGGCCACTTGCAAGTGGGTCTTGATCGCCGTCAACGGGCTGCGCAGCTCATGGGCAGCGTCACCGGTCAGACGCCGTTCGCGCTCGATAGTCCGGCCAATTCGCTGGAACAGTTGATTCTGGGTTTCCAGCAATGGTTTCAACTCACTCGGCAGCGGCTGGATCTGCAGCGGCTCAAGGGAGTCGGCGCTGCGGCGCATCAGGGCGTCACGCATGCGATTGAGCGGCGCCAGCCCTTGGCCGATACCCAGCCACAACAGCCACAGGCAACCAAGCAGCGCCACCCCCACCGGCACCGAGGCGGCCAGTAACACCGACATGTTCAAGGCCTCACGCTCCACTTGCCGGTCAGCGGTGGTAATGCGCAGATCCCCACGCGCCAGGGTGAAACTGCGCCAGCGCGCGCCGTCGATCATCTGGTCGTGGAAGCCCATTTTTTCGGCTTCCAGGGTTTGTTCGGGCGTGCTGTGGCTGCGCGCCAGAATCTCGCCACGCAAGGAACTGACCTGACAGGCCATGCCCCCTGGGATATTCAGTTGTTCGGCACTGAAATGCGTGCCCTCGCCCTTGCTCGGCAGCGCCGGCAATTGCTCCAGCAACCCGGCGACCATCCGTGCCGATGCCACCAGCCGCTGGTCGAGGGAAAACATCATCTGGTTGCGCAAGTCGCTGAGCATCCAGGCCGCCGCCAGCGCCCAGATCAGCGCAAACGCGGCGCCCAGCGTCAGGCTCAGGCGCAAACGCAAACTCATCACTTGGAGTGTTCTCCATCGTCAGCCGGACCGAGACGGTAACCCAGGCCGCGCACCGTTTCGACAATGCCGTTGCCGAGTTTACGGCGCAGGTGATGGATGTGGACGTTGAGGGCGTTGCTCTCCAGTTCATCGTTGAAACCGTAGACACTGTCCTTCAGTTGTTCGGTCGACAACACCCGGCCACGGTTATGCAACAACGCCTGCAACAGCGATTGCTCACGCCGCGACAGATCGACCGGCTGGCCACCGAGTAAAGTTTCCCGGCTGCTGGGGTCGTAAGTCAGCGCGCCGTGCTCGATCAGGTTCACGCTGCGCCCCGCAACCCGCCGCAGAAGAGTATGCAGACGCGCCGCCAGTTCGCGCAGGTCGAAGGGCTTGAGCAGGTAATCGTCGGCGCCGGATTGCAGGCCGTCGACCCGGTCAGTCACCGAGTCCCGCGCCGTGAGGATCAGCACCGGAATCTCCAGGCCATGATGGCGCAACTGCTGAAGCAGCTTCAGACCGTCCTCGTCGGGCAACCCCAGGTCGAGCACCATCACATCGAACTCGGCAACCTTGAGCATCGCCCGTGCAGCCGACGCCGTGGCGACATGCTCCACCGTCAGGCCCTGGGCCGTGAGACCGGCGACAATACCGCTGGCGATCAGCTCATCGTCTTCACAAACCAGTACGTGCATGGGGGGACCTTCGCAAAAATGTGAATTAAACCGATCCCTGATTAACACAGGATTATTCCCTGCGCGAGTATTTGTGCCCGTGTACATATGCACCGCACAGCGCTCCGCGCTCCTCCCTACTCTGTGTTTGCACCATCAATTTATCCACTCACACAGATCTTGACCACTCAGCACGCTGAAGACGAGCTGACCACCTTGGTCAGAACACACACCTGACTCTCGGACAACACCCATTAAGCCAAAAGGAATTAGCTAATGCCTGCAATGAACAATTTTGTCGCTGTCGACTGGCGCTCAAAAAAAGACCGCTTTTACTTCTTTTTCAAAGACTCCAACAGATTTTCCCGCTTCAACATCAGTGACAATGACGTTCCCACGGGATATCCGACCGCTGTAACCAATAGCAACTGGAAAGGCTTTCACGAGCATGCAAAAAACCTGCGCTTTGGGTTCACCACCACGGGCATGGGTACAGATGGAAATTCTGACTTTGAACTGGATGTTCTTTGGCTGTTCTATGACAAGGACGGCACACCCTCTGTTTGCGCGTACGACCAAGATAATGACAAGCCGATTTCATACACCTCCGTTGAGAGTTCGATATGGAAATCAATAGCGCCATACTACGACCGCATCGTCGCGGGAACATGGCGGGAAGACTTGGCCGACAGGCGATTCAGCTTTATTTTAAATGATGGAAAATTACTTGACTTGCAGTGGAAAACAATACCTGTCGAGTCAGGCCAGCAAAGTGTAAGAACATATACCGGAGAGACAAAAATACGGATCGACCCCATTACAGAGACTACTTGGCCGGGCATGACGCCTTACAAAAACCGAATCATCACAGCCGTACAAAACGATCGAGTTTTGAATGATAACTACTGGTACATTTTTCTCACCGATAACGAATACATCACCTACAATCTCCCGGAAAAACGGATCGAATACGGCCCATTAAAAATCAACAACACCACTTGGCCTGGATTGTTGCGCGACTAAGCCTTCGTGGGTGTCCGCCTCTGAAGAGCCGGATCCAAAACGCTCAATCGTATAGCCAGGCGGTGGTTAATCATCGGTTAATCGCCGCCCGCCATTGTGCACCTCACTTGCACCGGGATAAGGCTCCCCCCATGCGTCGACTGTTTCTGCTGTTTGTATTTTTCATCGCCAGCGCGGCCCAGGCGGGGTCCAATCCGTTCGAATCCAAACCCGAGTTTCTGCCGGTCGGCAAAGCGTTCGTGTTGACGTCCGAACGCCTGGCGTCAGGTGAACACCAGCTCTTCTGGCAGATTGCCGACGGTTATTACCTGTACCAGCAACGGCTGAAATTCGACGGTCTGAGCCAGCCCCACACTCCGCCGCTGCCTGACGGCGAAGCCCACAGTGACGAGTTTTTCGGTGAGCAACAGGTCTATCGTCAGGGCCTGGAACTGAAGATTCCGGCCGGTGCCAACGGTCAGATCAAGGTGGGCTTCCAGGGCTGCGCCGACGCCGGTTTATGTTACCCGCCGCAAACCCAGGTCATCGATCTGGGAGGTATAACGACAGCGTCCAGTGCTGATGAAGCACCCGATCAGGCATTGGCCAGCGGCTTGCAACAACGGGCGCTGGGCTGGAGCCTGCTGGTGTTCTTTGGCCTGGGGCTGTTGCTGGCCTTTGCTCCCTGCTCCTTGCCCATGTTGCCGATTCTCGGCGGCTTGATCGTCGGCAGCGGCGCCAGCCCAAGGCGTGGCTTTGCCTTGGCCGGCAGCTATGTGGTGAGCATGGCGCTGGTGTATGCGGCGCTGGGTGTGCTGGCCGCGCTGCTCGGGGCCAACCTGGCGGCGTTGCTGCAAAACGCCTGGCTGCTCGGCAGTTTCGCCCTGGTGTTTGTGCTGTTGTCGTTGCCGATGTTCGGTTTCTTCGAAATGCAATTGCCGGTTGCGCTACGTGATCGGCTGGAAAACGTCAGCCGCCAGCAGCGCGGTGGCAGCCTGCTGGGGGCCGGCGCACTCGGGGCCTTGTCCGGGTTGCTGGTCGGCCCGTGCATGACCGCCCCGCTGGCCGGTGCCTTGCTCTACATCGCCCAAAGCGGCAATGCGCTGCATGGCGGCTTGATCCTGTTCGCCATGGGCATCGGCATCGGCTTGCCCTTGTTGTTGCTGGTGACGGTCGGTAACCGCTTCCTGCCCAAGCCGGGAACGTGGATGAACCTGCTCAAGGGCGTGTTCGGCTTCCTCTTCCTCGGCACGGCACTGGTGATGGTGCGGCCGGTGCTCGACGAGTCGTTGTGGGTCGGTTTGTGGGGCGCGCTGTTGCTGATCATCGCCTACAGCGCCTGGCGCCAGACCGCCGGTTTCGGCCGCGCGGCCCATCTGTTCGGCGCCACGGCGTTGCTATCCGGACTGTGGGGCAGCCTGTTGGTCATCGGCGCAGCGGGGGGCAGCGATGACCTGTTCAAACCGTTGCAGGTGTACCGCGCAACCGGTTCGGTGAATGCCGCCGCCCCGACCGCGCACGATGCCTTTATCACCGTCAAGGACCCGGCCGCGCTGCAACGTGAACTCGACGCCGCCCGCGCCCAGGGCCAGTGGGTGCTGCTGGACTACTACGCCGACTGGTGCGTGTCGTGCAAGATCATGGAGAAACAGGTGTTCGGCAACGCTCAGGTTTTGGCGGCATTAAGCGATGTGCGCTTGCTGCGCCTGGACGTCACCGCCGACAATGCCGCCAGCCGTGAGCTGCTCGGGCGCTATCAAGTGCCGGGGCCACCGAGTCTGTTGTGGATTGGTACCGACGGCATCGAGCGCCGCAGTCAACGCATCACCGGCGAGGTGGATGCCAAGACTTTCCTCCAACGCTGGACCGTCACCCGGGATGCCCGTTAATGCTGACCTTTACCCTCGGCACCTTTGCCATCGCGTTGAATCACTTGCTGCTGATCAGTGCGCTGGCGTTGGCGACGTTTGTCGGCTGGCGGGTTGCCAAGCGCGGTGGCGAGAATCCTGAATCGGTGCTGTTCGGCCTGTTCCTGCTGGGCATGCTCGCTGCGCGGATCGGGTTTGTGTTCGCCTACTGGACCCACTACCGCGATGATCCGTGGCAAATCATCGACCTGCGCGACGGCGGTTTCCTGCCTTGGGCGGGGGTCATCGTATTGCTGCTCGGTACCGTGCTCTGGGGCTGGCGCCGCCCGGCGGTGCGCAAGCCGCTGGGGTTCGGGGTCGCCAGCGGCCTGCTGTTCTGGCTGCTGGCCAGCCTGTCGCTGAGTGTCTACGAAAAAGGCACGCGCCTGCCGGAGATTGCCCTGCGCAATGCGGCCGGTGAAACCGTGCAACTGGCCGACTATCAGGGCGGGCCGTTGGTCATCAACCTGTGGGCCACCTGGTGTCCGCCGTGCCGACGGGAAATGCCGGTGCTGGAAAACGCCCAGCAAGAACGCCCGGACCTGACCTTCCTGTTCGTCAACCAGGCCGAAAGCATGCAAAGCGTCAGCACGTTCCTCGCCACCCAGGGCCTGAGCCTTTCCAACGTACTGTTCGATGGCGGCGGCCGATTGGGTCAGGCTGTTGGCTCCATGGCATTACCGACTACGCTGTTCTACAGCGCCGAGGGTCGTCTGCTCGGCAGCCACTTGGGCGAGTTGTCGGAAGCCAGCCTGGCCCGCGCCCTGGAAAACTTTGACACCCCGACCTCGGCCACGCAGGCCGCCCCTTCAAGGAAACAGCCATGCCCTTCATCCGCCACCTGCTGAGCCTTGCGCTCGGCGCTGCACTGCTGCAAATCCCCATGGTGCAGGCCGAAGAACTGCCGGCCGCCATCCGTAAAATCGAAGCCAAGGGCGCAAAAATCATCGGCCGCTTCGATGCCCCGGATGGCCTGCGCGGTTATGCGGCGCAGTACCAGAACCGAGGCATGGCCCTGTACCTGACACCCGACGGCAAGCACGTGCTGCTCGGTAACCTGTACGACGCCGACGGCAAGGACCTGAGCGCCGAGCCGCTGCAAAAACTGGTGTACGCACCGATGGCCAAGGAAGTCTGGTCGAAGATGGAAGCGAGCAACTGGATCGCAGACGGCAACAAGGATGCGCCACGGGTGGTGTACCTGTTCAGCGACCCGAACTGCCCTTACTGCAACATGTTCTGGGAACAAGCGCGGCCATGGGTCAAGGCTGGCAAAGTGCAGTTGCGGCACATCATGGTCGGCATCATCCGGGAAGACAGCCCCGGTAAATCAGCCGCCCTGCTGGCCAGCAAAGACCCGCAAAAAGCCCTTCAGGAACACGAACAGGCCGGCAAGGGTAGCTCGCTCAAGCCCCTGAAAACCATTCCCGCCGACGTCCAGGCCAAGCTCAACGCCAACAGGAAGTTGATGGAAGAGCTCGAGCTGTCCGCCACCCCGGCGATCTTCTACATGGACGACAAAGGCGAACTGCAACAGCAGCAAGGTGCGCCGTCGCCCCAAGCCCTGGCGAAGATTCTCGGGCCGATCTGACCCTCAGCCCGATGCTCCCGTGCGGGTGCGCGGGAGTGTTGGAGTGTTGGAGAGTGCTCAGTATTCACACGGCTCACAGCGCTCGAGGATGTCTTGCAGATCGTCCGTCGCACCCCGCTCGTGCAAGAACCGGGAGACTTCGTCGCGCCACTCGCGGTCCGACGCAATGCCGGCCCAGGTGTGGGTGCCGGCCCAGTGATACGGGCGATCGTCGAAAGTGTTGATCAGCGCCTGATTCAGCACTTTCACATCAAAGTTCGGGTTCTTGTCGCTTTGCACCATCAATGAGCTGAACACCTTCTGCTGCGCATCGCCGTTGCGCCGCACCTGCTGGGCCTTGGTGGAACTCAAGACAATGAACGACGGCCGGACGTTCTCGGCCATGGCGGCTTGCAACCGGTAGTGCCCGTCGATAATCACGCAGGAACACAACCCACCGACGTACCACAGCAGGATCGGCGGCAAGCTGCCTTCGCGCGCTTTCTTGCGCCACCACTTCAGGCGCCCGGCTAACGGGTCTACCGAATGCAGGCCGATCACCGGCCCCAGGCTCCAATCGAGCCACTGCACCGGTTGCGGCTGCACGTTATCGAGAATGCCTTCGCTATACAGCGACCATTGCGGCAAATGACTGGCGATTTCCTCTTGCGTCGAGAAATACCAACCGCTCACGCCCTCGTCACGTTTCCAGCGTGTCGCGGTAGACAGCATCGGCCGCGCCACCCAGTACCCGGGATAGAGAAAATCCGGCTGGTGCTCCATCAACTGCTGGATGAAGTACCGGCTCCAGGCCTTGATGCGTTGCTCGGACGGCAAGCTGGCGTGGTGTTCGACATCCGCTGAGCCAATCGCCGGCACCGGCAGAAAATCCCGTTGCGCAGGCTGATGGTTTCGCACCAGCCAGGCACCGTAATACGAGGTGGCGATGGTCCCCCAGAGCAACGGGACGTCATTGAGCATCAACTTCAGCCGGCTGTTGTTGCCGGTCAGCAAATGCAGCGGCGGCTTGCCCTGCCTCGGGCGGCTGACGTCGATGCCCAAGCCTCCCCACTGTCCCTGTCGATCCTCAAGATCGCGCCAGAAGAATTGTTCCACGATAGTCCCTTGATTCATGCCGTAAACCGCGAGGCCCGACAACGCGTGTCAACCGCGTTGTCGGGCCTCGGTTAATCCGGCATGACTATACCAGAGGCATTCCGGGCAACAGACTGCCCAGCGCCCTGTTCAGAAGCCCTCCAGCTCGGCCATCAAGTCATTCAGGCGATCGACTTTTTCCTCCGTGATGTCAGTCGCCGCCAGGCCCTCGATGTACTCGGCCAGCTCCTCAACGGTGCTGCACTCAAACATCGCCCGCAGCGGTACGTTGCGTTGCAGGGCTGTTTGCACCCGCGAGGCAATTTGCGTGGCCAGCAGCGAGTGACCGCCCAGTTCGAAGAAGTTGTCGCGGATACCCACCTTCTCGACCTTCAGCACCTCGGCCCAGATATCGGCCAGGGTCTGCTCAAGCGCCGAACGCGGCGCCTGATAGTCCTGACTCTGCAACTGCCCGATTTCCAGCGCGGGCAGCGCCTTGCGATCGAGTTTGCCGTTGGCGTTGAGCGGCATCCGTTCCAGCCACAACCAATGCAGCGGCACCATGTATTCCGGCAGCTCGGCACGCAGGCGCTGCTTGATCAGGTCCAATGCCTCGCCCGGACTCAGCGCCGGGTCACTGGCCACCAGATACCCGACCAAGTGCTTGCCGTTGACACCTTCCTGCACCCCGACCGCCGCGTCGCGGACCTGCGGTTGCTCATGCAAGCGTGCTTCGATTTCACCCAGTTCGATCCGGTAACCACGGATTTTCACCTGATGATCGATTCGGCCGACGTACTCCAGCACGCCGTCGCTACGGCGGCGCGCCAGGTCGCCAGTACGGTACAAACGATCGCCCGGAACCCCGAACGGGTTCGGCACAAACACCTGGGCGGTGCGCAACGGATCACTGACATAACCGCGCCCCACACCGGTCCCGGCCACGCACAACTCACCCACCGCCCCCAGCGGCACCAGTTCCAGCGCGCCGTCGAGCAGGTACAAACGATTGTTGTCGGTCGGCGTACCAATCGGCAGGTAACTGCCACGGGTCGACGCCAGGTCGACACGGAAGAACGCCACATCGTCGGAGCACTCGGCCGGGCCGTAGGCATTCACCAGGCCGATATCCGGGTAGCGCAGCAACCATTGCTGAGCCAGTTCCGGTGGCATGGCTTCACCGGTCGGCAGCATCCAGCGCAAGCCGTCCAGACCAATGCGCTCCTGGGCAAGCATGCCCTGAATCAACGACGGCACGCTCTCCAGCACCGTAATGCCTTGCGCCTGGACGTGCTCAAGCAAGCCTTGCGGATCGTGAGCGATAGTGTTCGGCACGATGTCCACCCGCGCCCCGAACAGCGGTGCGGCGAGGAACTGCCAGACCGAAATATCGAAGCTTTGCGAAGCCGTTTGCGCGATCACGTCGGTGTCGCCGAGGCTCAGGTACGGCACCTTGCTCAACTGGTTATTGAGCATGCCGCGTTGCTCGACCATCACACCTTTCGGCAAACCGGTGGAGCCCGAGGTGTAGATCACGTAGGCAAGGTTATCGGGGCCGCTGTAAATGCCCGGGTTTTCAACCGACACCGCACTGGCCTGGACCTCTTCCCACACCAGCAATCGTGGGCGGTTGGCACAGGCAAATTCATCCAGCAACGCCAGCGCCTGATCGCGACTGGCCTCGCTGCACACCAGCAATGGCGTGCGGCTCAGGTCGATGATCCGGCTCAGGCGCTGGCTCGGCAGGCCCGGGTCCAGCGGCAGGTAACCGGCACCGGCCTTGAAGCTGCCGATGATCATCCCGAGCAAGTCCAGGTTGCGTTCGGCCAATAGCGCCACCGGCTGGTCCAACCCGACACCGGCCGCGATCAACGCATGACCGAGACGGTTACTGCACTGGTTCAACTCGGCATAGCTGTGCTGTTGATCCAGACAACTGGCGGCGATCCGCTGCGGATGTGCGGCCACCTGGGCTTCGAACAGCGCAACGTAGCTTTGCTCCAGCGGATACTCGTGCTCGCTCTGGTTGCAGCCATGAATCAGGAAGTCCTGTTCCGGCTCACCCAGCAGCGGCAGGTCCGCCATGTTGCCGTGGAAGCCCTCAACCAGCGCCAGCAACAGCCGCTTGAACTCGGCCAGCATGCGCTCCACCGTCGACTCGTCGAAGTAACGCTGGTCATAGGACAGGTGCAAACCGAGGTCATCACCCGGATAGCAGACTGCCGTCAGCGGGAAGTTGGTGTGGGTACGGCCCGAGTCCGAGGTGGCATTAAGGCTTTGCGCACGGTCCAGTACCGAGACTTCCACCGGGGCGTTTTCGAACACGAAGAGGCTGTCGAACAACGGCTGACCTTTAGGCAGTTCGCTGTTTTCCTGGATCGTCACCAGCGGCAGGTATTCGTACTCGCGCAGTTGCATGTTGCTGTCCAGCAGTTCACTGAGCCACTGGCGCACGCTGCACGGCTGATCGTCTTCCGGCAGTTTCACCCGCAAGGCGATGCTGTTGATGAACAGCCCCACCGTGCGCTGCATCTCGGGCATCTCCACCGGACGCCCAGCCACGGTGACCCCGAACAGCACGTCGCGATCACCGCTCAAACGGCGCAGTACCAGGGCCCACGCCGCCTGGGCGAAGGTGTTGATGGTCAGTTGATGGGCCTGCGCCAGTTCACGCAGTTGCGCACCGTCGCGAGCATCGAGGCGGGTGTAACGGTCGCCCACGATCATCCCGCCGCTGGCACCGGCGTGCTCACGCAGGAACGGACGATCGCTGGGGATCGGCGTGGTCCGCTCAAAGCCCTGCAGATTGTTTTTCCACCACTGGCGTGCCTCGGTCAGGCTCTGGCGTTGCAGCCAGCTAATGTAGTCGCGATAGCGGCTCGGCACCGCCAGTTGCGCCTCGCGGCCTTCACCGAGGGCGGTGTAGATTTCGAAGAAGTCATTCATCAGCAACGAACGGCACCAGGCATCGATCAGGATGTGGTGGTTGCTCATCATGAACCAGTAACGCGCCGCGCCAACCCGGATCAGGCGCAAATGGAACGGTGCCTGATTCAACAGATCGAACCCGGCCTCTCGCTCGCTTTTGAGCAACGCTTGCAGCTTGGGTTCTTGCTCGGGCTCGGCCACCGCGCTCCAGTCGAGGAACTCGATGGGCGTGCTGCCCGGTTTGTGAATGATTTGCAGCATGTCTTCGCCGACGTTCCAGCAGAACGAGGCACGCAGGGCTTCATGACGGGCCACCACCGCTTGCCAGGCCTGGGCGAATCGCTGCGGGTCGAGTTCGCTGTTGATGCGGTAGCGGTCCTGCATGTAATACAGGCCAGTGCCCGGTTCCAGCAGGGTATGCAGCAACATGCCCTCTTGCATCGGCGTCAGCGCAAACACGTCTTCGATAGCCGCCGCTGGCACCGGTAGCGCGTCGAGCTGGGGTTGCGTCAAGCGTGCCAGCGGGAAGTCCGACGGCGTCAGGCCGCCCGCCTCGTCACGCAGGCAATGCGCGATCAGGCTCTGCAACTCACCGAGGTAGGCATCCGCCAGTTCGGCGATGGTCTGCGGGTCGTGGCGTTCGCGGCTGAATGTCCAGCGCAACACCAGCTCACCGCCGTAGACCTGACTGTCGATGCTCAGCTCATTGGGCAGCGGCGCATCAGGGTCGTGGGCCGCGCCCACCGGCTCATCCAGTGGACGGAACAGCGCCTGCGCGCCGAAGCTCTGATCGAACTGTCCCAGGTAGTTGAAGGTGATCGGTGCCACCGGCAAGGCAGCCATGCGCTGACGACTCAGGTCGTCGGCCAGGTAGCGCAGCACGCCATAACCCAGACCTTTATGAGGCACGGCGCGCAGTTGCTCCTTGATCGCCTTGATCGAGGCACCCTGCCCGGCCGCTTCCTCGATGTTCAGCGGGGTCAGGCGCAGCGGGTAAGTGCTGGTGAACCAGCCGACAGTGCGGGTCAGGTCGATCTCCTCGAACAGGGTTTCGCGACCGTGGCCTTCAAGCTGGATCAACGCGGATTCGTGACCGCTCCAGCGGCACATCACACGGGCCAGCGCCGTCAGCAGCAAGTCGTTGACCTGGGTGCGATAAGCACTCGGCGCCTGTTGCAGCAGTTGGCGGGTGTGTTCGGTGTTGAGGCGCACGCTGACGGTTTCAGCATGCCGATTCTGTTGCCCGCCCTGCGGACACTCGCACGGCAGATCGCCGCTCGGGCCAGCCAGTTGGGTCTGCCACCAACTCAGTTCTTCACGCAGGGACTCGCTGCCGGCATAAGCCTGCAAACGCGCCGCCCAGTCACGGAACGCACTGGTTTTCGCCGGCAGGCGCACGGCCTGCTCCGTGTCGAGTTGACGGTAAACGGTTTGCAGGTCATCCAGCAGTACGCGCCACGACACTCCGTCGACCACCAGGTGGTGAATGGCGATAAACAGCCGTTGCTGGCCCTGCGGACCGTCGACCAGCAAGGCGCGCATCAGCGGCCCCTGACGCAGGTCGAAGCTGCGCTGGGCATCGGCGAACAACGCAGCGCAGGCGTCCATCGACGGCACGCGCACTTGCCAGAGCAATGCGACATCCGACACCGGCAGGTGCTCGGCGCGCCACTGGCAGTCGTGCATCGTGAAGTTCAAGCGCAGGGCGTCGTGCTGCTCCATGACTGCCAGCAACGCCTGTTCCAGACGATGCGGGTCCAGGGTCATGGTCGGTTCCAGCAACAACGCCTGGTTCCAATGCTGACGTTCAGGAATCTCGGTGTCGAAGAACCAGTGCTGGATCGGCGTCAGGGCCGACTCACCCGTGAGCAAGCCCTGCTCGGCCGTGACCTGTTCCGTGCGCGTGGCCACGGTGGCCAGCGTCTGCACCGTCTGATGCTGGAACAAATCGCGCGGGCTGAAGTGAATACCCTGCTGCCGGGCGCGGCTGACCACCTGGATCGACAGGATCGAGTCACCGCCCAGTTCGAAAAAGTTGTCGTTGAGGCCGACCTGTGTGACGTTCAACACCTCGCACCAGATGCCGGCCAGGGCCAGTTCCAGTTCATTGCGCGGGGCGATGTACTGCTGGCGATTGAGCTCGGGGTCCGGTGCCGGCAGCGCACGGCGGTCGAGCTTGCCATTGGCGGTCAATGGCATGCTTGCCAGCAGGATCAGGTGCGTCGGCACCATGTAGTCCGGCAGTTGGGCTTTCAGGTGAGCCTTGAGTGCTTCGCGCAGGGTCGCTTGTTGGGCGTCGTCCTGCTCGGCCACGTCGCTGGCGAGGTACGCCGCCAGTTGCTTGCCACCCGGCATATCGAGGGCCAGCACCACGGCTTCGCGCACCGACGGGTGTTCCAGCAGGCGGGTTTCGATTTCACCGAGTTCGATGCGGAAACCGCGAATTTTCACCTGATGGTCGATCCGGCCCAGGTACTCCACAAGACCATCGGCGCGTTGGCGCACCAGGTCGCCGGTGCGGTACAAGCGCCCGCCGTGAGTGGCGAACGGGTCCGCGACAAACCGTTCGGCGGTCATGCCCGGACGCTGATGGTAACCCTGCGCCAGGCCCGCGCCGCCGACGTACAGTTCACCGGTCGCTCCTTGTGGCACCAGCGCCAGATCGGCGTCTAGGATGTAGGCCACGCGTGCACCGATCACACTGCCGATCGGCACACTGCTGGCACCCTCCTCCAGATGCTCCGGAGCAAGACTCGCCAACGGCATGACCACGGTTTCGGTCGGGCCATAAGCGTTGAAGAACAGGCTCGGGGTGAACGCTGCGCGAATCCGTTGCAGGTGCTCACCGGTCAACGCTTCGCCGCCGGTAATGCACATGCGCACCGGCAAGGTTTCGCCCTGGGTCGCGAGCCACTGCGCCAACTGGCTGCCGTAGCTTGGGGTGAAACCGAGAATGTTGATCCGGTGCTGACGAATCAGTTGGCAGATCTCTTCGGCGTCCCACTGGCCCTGAGCACGCAACACAACCTGCGCACCGCTGAGCAACGGCACCAGCAGACGCTCGGTGGCAGCGTCGAAGTTGATGGAGTAGAAGTGCAGTTCACAGTCGTCGGGGCGCATGCCAAACCGCTCGATCACCGCGCGGCAGTGCATGGCGATTTCGCCGTGGGACACCACCACCCCTTTGGGCTTGCCGGTGGAGCCCGAGGTGTAAATCAGGTACGCCTGATGCTGGGGCAGACTGATGAACGGCAACTCGTCCACCGGATAATGAGCCATTGCCGCGGCGTCATCTTCCAGGCACCAGCGGGCCACGTCGGCGGGCAACTCACCCAGCGCCTCAAACATCGCGGCGTCACTGAGCAGCAAACCGATGGCGCTGTCTTCGATCATGTAGTGCAAACGGTCCAGCGGGTATTCCGGGTCCAGCGGCACGTAGGCACCACCGGCCTTGAGAATCGCCAGCAGGCCGACGACCATTTCCAGCGAACGCTCCAGCGCCAGGCCGACCCGCACCTGCGGGCCAACCCCACGCTCACGGAGCATCCAGGCCAGGCGATTGGCGCGGCTGTCGAGTTCGGCGTAGGTCAACGTCTGGCCAGCAAAAGTCAGGGCCGGCGCATCAGGGCGGGCCAACGCCTGTTCGCTGAACAGGTGATGAATGCACTGGTCGAGGCGATGCTCGCCGGGCTCGACGCCCAGGCTGTCGAGCAGGGTTTGCTGCTCGGTGGTGTCCAGCAGCGGCAATTCGCTCAAGCGTTGTTGCGGATCGGCGAGCAAGGCTTGCAGCAGGTTGCGCCAGTGACCGGCCATGCGCGCAATGCGCGGTTCGTCGAACAGGTCGGTGCTGTACGTCAGGCAGCAGCCCAGTCGGTGATCGAGGTCGGTGACTTCCAGGTTCAGGTCGAACTTGGTGGCCCGCGCATCGTTGGCCAGGTACTCGACGGTCATGCCGGCCAGTTCACGGCTTTGCTGGAACTCCCAGCGCTGGACGTTGCACATCACCTGGAACAGTGGGTTGTAAGCCGCGCTGCGCGGTGGTTGCAAGGCTTCCACCAAGTGATCGAACGGCAGGTCCTGATGGGACTGGCCTTCGATCACGGTATGGCGCACCTGCTCGAACAACTCGCCCACGCTCATCTGCCCATCGAGCTGGCAACGCAGCACCTGGGTGTTGAGGAATGCACCGATCAGCCCTTCACTTTCCGGGCGAATCCGGTTGGCCACCGGCGCGCCAATACGCAGGTCGGTCTGGCCGCTGTAGCGGTAAAGCAGTACGGCCAGTGCGGCGGTCATGGTCATGAACAGGGTCAGACCGTGTTGCGCGTTGAAGGCACGCACCTGTGCGGCGAGCTCATCACTCAGGTCAAAACGGAACAACTCACCCTGATGGCTCTGCACCGATGGCCGCGGACGGTCGCCCGGCAGCTCCAGCAGCGGATGTTCGCGACCCAGTTGCGCGGTCCAGTAGTCGAGCTGGCGCTGACGCTCGCCGGACTCCAGCCATTGGCGCTGCCAGACGCTGTAATCCAGGTACTGCACCGGCAACGGTTCGAGCGGTGACTCGCGGTCGTCGAGGAAGGCCTCGTACAACGCGCCCAACTCACGGGCGAAGATGTCCATCGCCCAGCCTTCGGTGACGATGTGGTGCAAGGTCAGCACCAGGTAGTGTTCGTGTTCGGCCGTCTTGACCAGGCATGCCCGCAGCAGCGGACCGGTTTCCAGGTCGAATGGCGTATGGGCTTCCCTATCGGCCAACTGCTGGACCTGCTGTTCACGGACATCGGAGCCCAGCGCAGAAAAATCTTTCCAGGCCATGCGCAGGCCTGTTTCCGAGTGAACCTGTTGCCGGGCCACGCCGTCGACGCTCGGGAACGTAGTGCGCAAGGTTTCGTGGCGCAGGATCAACGCTTGCAGCGCCGCTTCGAAACGCCCGACATCCAGCAAGCCGCGCAACCGCGCCATGCCGCCCACGTTGTAGGCCGGGCTGTCCGGCTCCATCTGCCACAAGAACCACATACGCTGCTGAGAGTAGGACAACGGCACCGGTTGGCGGCGGTCGACCTTCTCGATCGGCGGCTGCTTGTTGGTGTTGCCGCTGACCTGAATCAACCGCACTTGCTCGGCAAACGCGCCCAACTCGCTGGCTTCGAACAGCGCTCGCAGCGGCAGATCGACGTCGCAGGCCTGGCGGGTGCGGGAGATAATTTGAGTGGCCAGCAACGAGTGCCCGCCGAGGGCGAAGAAGTCGTCGCGCAGACCGATACGCACCTGGCCCAGCACATCGCGCCAGATACCGGCGATCTGCTGCTCCAGCGCGGTGACCGGCTCGACGTGTTCACGCACCTGCCAGTGCGGCTCAGGCAAGGCACGACGGTCGAGTTTACCGCTCGGGCTCAGGGGCATTTCGTCCAGGCGCATCAACTGCGCCGGAACCATGTATTCCGGCAACTCGGCCGCCAGCGCAGTTTTCAGGCGCGCGGCCTGGGCGTCTTGGTCTTCATTGGTTTGGGGGGCGGTGTAGTAGCCGATCAACTGCGCACCGGCCGCCGTCTCGCGCACCAGCACCACCGCTTGGGCGACGCCGTCCTGCGCCAACAGGCGCGCTTCGATTTCCTCGGGTTCAACTCGAAAGCCGCGCAACTTCACTTGCTGGTCGAGGCGCCCGAGAAACTCAAGCACGCCGTCGGCGGCCCAGCGAACGCGGTCGCCGGTGCGGTACAAACGCGCGCCGTTCTCACCCAGTGGGTCGACGACAAAACGCTCCGCCGTCAGCGCCGGACGTCCGAGGTAGCCTCGGGCCAGGCCGATGCCGCTGATGCACAGTTCACCCGGCACACCGGCCGGCAGCGGATTCAATTCGCTGTCCAGCACCCGGCAAACCACGTTGCCCAAGGGGCGGCCAATCGGCGAACGTTCACCGTCACCGAGGCTGCACTGCCAGTGGGTGACGTTGATCGCGGTTTCGGTCGGGCCATAACGGTTATGCAGTTGCACCGCTGGCAGTTGCTCCAGCACGCGACTGCGCAACTCGGCGGGCAAGGCTTCACCGCCGCAGAACAGGCGACGCAGGCTGGTGCATTCGGCCGCCAACGGTTCGTCGATAAACAATTGCAGCAACGGTGGCACAAAGTGCAGCGTGGTCACTCCAAACGCTTGCACCAGTTGAGCGATGCGATGGGGATCGCGGTGCTCGCCGGGGCCTGCGATCAACAACCGGCAACCGGTGATCAGCGGCCAGAAACACTCCCAGACCGACACGTCGAAACTGATCGGGGCTTTCTGCATCAGCACATCGCTTTCGTCGAGACGATAGGTCGCCTGCATCCATTGCAGGCGCTCGCTCAACGCGGCGTGGGTGTTGCCAACGCCTTTGGGCTGGCCGGTGGAACCGGAGGTGTAAATCACATACGCGAGGTTATCGCCGTGCAGGTGCAGGCCCGGCGCATGGCTCGACCAGTTGTCGAGGTTGAGGGTGTCCATGGCAACGGCGCTGACGCCCTCGGCCGCAGGCAAGCGCTCCAGCAAATGGCTCTGGGTCAGCAGCAGTTCAACGCTGCTGTCGCTGAGCATGTAGGCCAGACGATCGGCCGGGTAGTCCGGGTCCAGCGGTACATAGGCACCACCAGCCTTGATGATCGCCAGCAGACCGATCAGCAATTGCGGCGAACGCTCGGCGGCAATCGCCACGCACACGTCCGGGCCGACGCCTTTATCACGCAGGTAATGCGCCAAACGGTTGGCCTGGGCGTGCAGTTCGGCGTAGTCGAGTTGACCCCCTTCCCAAATCAGCGCGGTCCGCTCCGGGGTCAGGCGTGCCTGCTGGTCAAGCTGTTCCGGCAACCATTGGCTGGCCGCTACGCACGGTGCAACGCTCCATGCCTGCTGCACGTTGTGCTCGTTGACGCTGAGCAGCGGCAGGTCCGCGATAGCGCGCTGCGGACGCTCGCAAATGGCCCGCAGCAGGTTGACAAAATGTTCCGCCAGTCGCTCGACGGTGGCCACGTCAAACAGCTCATCGGCGTAGTCGAACGACAGGCTCAGGCGACCGTTGCGGTCTTCTTCACTGTGCAATTGCAGGTCGAACTTGGCCTCGCGGCTGTGCCATGGCAGCTCCTCGGCGAGCAGCCCCGGCAGACGACGCAAGGCACTGAGGTCGCGTTGCTGGTGGTTGAACATCACCTGGAACAAGCCCTGTTCACGCGCTTGCGGGAAAGCTTCGAGCAGTTGCTCGAACGGCAGGTCCTGATGGGCTTGGGCGCCGAGTGCCGCTTCGCGGGTGTGGGCCAACAATTCAACGAAGGACTGACGCGAGTCGACTTGCGCACGCAGCACCTGGGTGTTGATGAAGAAGCCGATCAGGCCTTGGGTTTCCAGGCGCGGACGGTTGGCGTTAGGCACGCCGATGCGGATGTCGCGCTGACCGCTGTAGCGATGCAGCAGGCATTGGAACGCCGTCAGCAACAGCATGAACGTGGTCGCATCATGGGCCTGGGCGGTCTGGCGAATCGCTTCGCTCAGGCTCGTTTCCAGACGCAGGGTATGCCGGGCCGCGCTGCGCTGTTGCTGCGCCGAACGCGGGTGATCGGTGGCCAGTTCCAGGCTCGGGTGTTCATCGCCCAAGCGGTCTTTCCAGTAGGCCAGTTGTCGCTCACTCTCACCCTGCGCCAGCCATTGGCGCTGCCAGCTGCCGTAGTCGGCGTATTGCAATGCCAGCGGCGGCAACGCAGCGACTTGTCCCTGGGACGCCGCCGCGTACAGCCGCGAAAACTCGTCGATCAACACATTCAGCGACCAGCCGTCAGCGATGATGTGGTGCATTGTCACCAGCAGTTGATGGTCTTCGTCATCCAGCCGCACCAGCGTCACCCACAGCAGCGGACCTTTCTTGAGGTCAAACTGGGTGCGCGCTTCGTCTTCGCGAATCTGCGCCGCACGGGCTTCACGCTCGGCCAGCGGCAGGTCGCTGATGTCGATCAGTTGCAGGTTGAATTCACCTGCGTTGTCGACCTGTTGCAAGGCCTGGCCGTCGCGCTCGAAGAACCGCGTGCGCAGGGATTCATGGCGTTCGATCAGGTGCTGGAAACTGGCGCGCAAGGCGTCTTCATCCAGCTCACCACGCAAGCGCAACGCACCGGGAATGGTGTAGGCGCTGCTGTGCGGGTCCAGTTGCCAGGTGATCCACAAACGGTTCTGCGCCAGCGACTGCGGCAACGCTTCACTGCGCGACAACGCACTGATCGCGCCTTGGGCCAAACCGCCATCCTGTTGTTGCAGGGCCACCGCAGCAGCGAATGCACCGAGGGTCGGGGCTTCGAACAGCAGCCGCAGGTTCAGCTCCAGGCCCAGTGTTTCGCGCAGGCGCGCCACCACTTGGGTGGCCGCAATCGAGTTACCGCCCAGCAGGAAGAAGTGATCGTCTGCCGCCACGTGCTTGACCTCAAGCAGCTCGCACCAGACGCCCGCGATCAGGCGCTCAAGTTCGCAGGCCGATGCTGCGCTGTCTTGCGACGATTCAGCTTCGCTCGGGAACATCGCGTAGCAGTCGAGGCTGCCGTCGGCCAGACGACTGCGGCACGCCGAACGCTGCAATTTGCCGCTGGAAGTCTTCGGCAACGCGCCGGGGTTGAGCAACACCACCACGCTCGGCGCTTCCTGACAGGCCTCGGCTACCGCTTGGCGGATGGCCTTGATCAGCGCTTCGGGCGCAAGGATTTTCTGCACGCTGCGGCTGATTTCCGCCGCGATGCCGATACCTTCCTGGCCCTGATCGGTCACCGCGAACGCCGCCACCCGCCCCTTGCGCACCACTTCCACTTCGCGCTCGATGGTTTGCTCGATGTCCTGCGGGTAGAGGTTGTGCCCGCGCACGATCAGCATGTCTTTCAGGCGCCCGGTGATGAACAGTTCACCGTCGCGCACAAAGCCCAGGTCGCCGGTACGCAGCCAGGTGCGGCCAGCGTGCTCGACAAAGGTCTTGGCCGTGGCTTCGGGGTTGCGCCAGTAGCCGTGGGCGATACTCGGCCCGGCGGCCCAGACTTCGCCGACCTGATTGTCGGCCACTGGTGTAAGTGTCTGCGGGTCGACCATCAGCACCGCGTGTTCCGGCTGGCTGATGCCACAGCTCATGATCGAGCTGCCCTCGCCCGGCTCGGCACGGTTTTGCATCAACGCCTGTTCGTCCAGCTGCAAGGCCGGGATGCCCTGACCTCGCGGGGTGCCGGCGACAAACAATGTGGCCTCGGCCAAACCATAGGAGGCCATGAAGCTGCTCGCGCTGAAACCGCAACTCGCGAATTTGTCGGCGAAGCGCTCCAGGGTATCCAGACGAATCGGCTCGGAACCGGAATACGCCACGCGCCAGCCGCTCAAGTCGATGCGCTCCATGGCGGTTTCGCTCACGCGCTCACTGCACAGGCGATAGGCAAAATCCGGCCCGCCGCTGATGGTGCCGCCGTACTCACTGATCGCTTCCAGCCAGCGCAATGGTCGACCGAGGAAGTACGCCGGCGACATCAGCACACACGGCACACCACTGAAAATCGGTTGCAGCAGGCCGCCGATCAGGCCCATGTCATGGTACAGCGGCAACCAACTGACGATCACGTCGTCGGGGTTGAGGTCGATGCCAAAACCGCGACGGATCAGTAACTCATTGGCCACCAGGTTGCCGTGGCTGACTTGCACGCCTTTGGGCAACGCAGTGGAGCCGGAGGTGTATTGCAGGAACGCGATGTCGTCGTCACGCAGATCCGGCGCAACCCAACGCTCGGCGAGGGCACTCTCCAGACCGTCGACACACAGCAGTTGCGGCGCCTGTTCGGCGCTGAGTTCGCTCATTTGCAGCAGCGCGTCGCGCAGGCCGGCACTGGTCAGCAGCAGCCGTGGCTCGGCATCGGCAATGATCGACAGTAGCCGTTCCTGGTGATGCCGACGCGTCGACTCTGGCGGGTAGGCCGGCACCGCAATGACGCCCGCATACAGGCAACCAAAAAACGCCGCGACGTAATCCGGACCACTGGGAAACAGCAACACCGCGCGATCACCCAGCCCCGCCTCGGCTTGCAAGGCTGCGGCGATGGTGCGCGCTCGAAGGTCCAGGTCGCGATAACTCAGCACGCAACCCTGTTCCTGGGTTTCGGCAAGAAAGCGCAAGGCGACCCGATCCGGCGTCAGGGCCGCACGGCGCTGGAGGGCTTGGACCAAGGTGCTGGGGAGTTCGAACGCGTCGATCATGAGGTTTCCTGCCTGAGTTCGGCTTGCAAATGGAATCGGTTTTTCAAACGTCACACGCGTCACGCCGCGTGCTGGACACGGTCTTGGCCGACCGCGCAAGGCATTGGGAATGCTGGGTTGGCGAGGGCTGTCACCCGCAACCATTCACCAATGAGAACGGATGACGCCTGAAAATAATTAGTCCTCTGCCACCCCGCCCCGCAGCCGCTCTGGACGCCCGGTGTGGCGTCGTTCGCAAACCGCACCCTTTTGGGTCATTAATTCTCTTTCTCAATTGACAATCATTATCATTCAACCTAATTTGTCGCTCGATGTGTTGGATCGCTGCGAACCACCGGCCGTCCGACTAACTTTTTGTAGCAAGGTGACTTCCATGACGGAACAAGTGTCCACAAGCAGGTGCGATTCACCGTTACTCCAGGCCTTCGTCGACAACCGGCTGATTCTGGTCAAGATTGCCGCCCGCATCACCGGTTGCCGGTCACGCGCCGAAGACGTGGTTCAGGATGCATTCTTCCGGCTGCAATCGGCGCCGCAGATCACGTCCTCGTTCAAGGCTCAACTCAGTTACCTGTTCCAGATCGTGCGCAACCTGGCGATCGACCACTACCGCAAGCAGGCGCTGGAACAGAAGTACTCGGGCACCGAAGAGGAGGGTTTGAACGTGGTTGTCCACGGCGCTTCCCCGGAAACCTCGCACATCAACTTCTCGACGCTGGAAAACATCGCCGACGCGCTGACCGAGCTGCCGAGCCGGACTCGTTATGCGTTCGAGATGTACCGCCTGCACGGCGTCCCGCAAAAGGACATCGCCAAGGAACTCGGCGTCTCGCCAACCCTGGTGAATTTCATGATTCGTGATGCCCTGATTCACTGCCGAAAAGTCTCGGGCAGCCGCAGCGATACCTTCGCCCGCCGCTGATCCCCGATGCATCGATCCGGCAGGCCAGGGGATCACCCCGCCCTGCCCGATACCTCCCTCTCAAGCCAGGGTGCAATGATCGAAAAAGCGCTCGCGCCCCAGGATCATCAAAGCCGCCCGCTTGTGAGGAAAATCAAACTCTTTCTCGCAGTGGAAACACTGGTTGTGCAGATGGCCGATCATCTTCGCGTTATCGGCACGCGGCTCTGCCACCACCCGCTGAGTACGCGGATCGTCCAGAAACAGGTAATGCACCAGCGCCGATAACCAACTGGCGACCTTGTGCGGGCCGCGATGGTCTTCTTCGCCCACCAGCATGTGAATCCCGCGGTCGTAATCGCCCGCCTCGTAGAACGGTGCGATGCGGTCTTCCTTGGCCCAATAGGCTTCGAAATACGCGAACGGCTGATCATCGAAGCAACCGATCAGGGTCAGGGTGTGGGGGTCGGCCTGGAGGGTATTCAAATACGCGCGGTGCTTGTCGAGGTTGCCGCTCTCTTCCCAGAAATCCGCCACTCGCGGGTTGTTTTGCCAACGATGGAAACGCTCAAGGTCATGATCGATTTCGACCGTGCGCAACGAGATCCACGCCCCGAGGCGCGCATCAAATCGCCGATAGACTTCGCCGCGTGGCTTGATCGGACGCCGTGGATGACGCTTGCCGGCGCTGATGATCATCTGCTGCGCATAGACATTGCCGACCGACTCGCCCAACCAGGGTTGCGGCTGCTGCCAGAACAACGTGCGTTCGCAGACGTACTGCCCCGCCACTTCCGTCGCCACCAGTAAACCGCTGTGCAAGGCTTCGGTCGGCGACTCGTCGAGCTGCCAGGTCAGGCGCTGACAGTGGGTATCTCGCGCAAACAGCCAATAACACGCCGCCCATAGCGCCTGACCAACGGGACGGCGATAAAACGCTTCCACTTGCAAGCTCAGCGCCGGTTCACGCCTCAGGCGCAGGCGAATCAGCGGTTGGCCTTCCAGGCTCAGGCTCAGGTAACGCTCGGTTTCATCGCCGGCAAGAAGGCGTCCCTGCGGCAACGCAAGGGAAGACAGGTCATTCAGATGGGACATGGGGCGGGCTCACGTAATCGTCGACAGTTCAACGATGTGACGTGAGCCGGGGCGGGAAATTTAGGCACGGCATGGAAATCAGTGGCGGATCAGCCGATTTCAGCCTTTGGGCACCGGCACGATGGCAATTTTGTACGGGTCGAAGATCTTCAGCATCTGGCCATTGTCCCGCAGGCCTTGCAGCAATTTGCCGAATGCCTCGCCGCTGATGGGCGCTTGCGGGCGGATCAATGCGTAATGGTGGTAGACCTGATCGATGCGCTGAGACACCAGCAACTGCGCCCCGATCTTGTCATTGCGCAGCAGGTAATCACTCAAGTAAGAGCGGGTTACCAGGGCAATGTCCGCACGGTCGCGCAGCACCATCAGGATATTGCTGTCGTGGGAGTACGTGAGCGTGGCGTTGTAGTTGTCGGCGAGGAATTTCGGGTCAGCATTGAAGTTGGCAAACTCATAGTGATAACCGCTGTACAGTGCCAGGCGCTTGCCTTTCAAGTCCGCAAAATAGCTTTGCTGGCGATCGGGTTTGCTCTGCGCGACAAAGATTTCCGCATCTTCCAGGCCCATGTCGACAGTGGTGTGCGCAATGTCCTTCCAGCCCCACTCCGGGTTCTCGAAGATCGCCATGTCGACCCGGCCTTCCTTGAAATCACCGAAACGCCGAGGCAGCGAAGTCGGCACCAGTACAAATTCATACTCGGTCTGGAGCTGGTTCAGCGCCTCGACCAACTGCGGCAGCAGCCCGGTGTCGGCACCGGATTCCGGGCGGACGGTATAGGGTGGGAAATGCGCGGCACCGACCTGTACCCGTTGCGCGGCCGACACGGGTAATACGAACAACGCTCCCAGCGCTATCAGCCATACCCGCGAAATCGTCCGAATTGGCGAACCCATCAGCAAAACCCACCCCTGCAAAGACATTCATTACTTCTAAGCTAGGCGGTTTCGCCCACTTAGACAACTTGGTACTGGCTATTTAATCCATCGCGCCGCCCGCGCTATTTTTCTTCGAGGACCAATATCAAGGCCTCATCCGCCAACTGGTCCAGGCTCAGGCTGCCTTCTGCACGAAACCAGGTGGTGGTCCAGGACAAGGCGCCCGTCAGAAAACGCCGGGTGATAAACACATCGCCACGGATAAGCCCGGCCTCCTTGGCTTCACCCAATACCTGCAACCAGATCTGCTCATACACATCGCGCAGGGCCAATACCTGGACCTGCCCTTCCACCGACAGCGAGCGCCATTCGTAAACCAGCACCGCCATCGCTTCGCCGCTGCCGCCCATGATCGACTGCAATTCGCAGCGAATCAGCGCCAGTACCCGCTCGCGCACATCATGAGCGTCCGCCAGCGCCGCCTGCATCAGTGCGGTGTTGTAGTGGATGGTTTCCTCCATGACCGCCCGCAGGATTTCATCCTTGCTCTTGAAGTGATGAAAAATACTCCCCGACTGGATCCCTACCGCACTGGCCAGGTCACGCACCGTGGTGCGCTCATAGCCCTTGTTGCGAAACAGGTGAGCGGCCATTTGCAGCAACTTGCCACGGGCGCTGTCGGGATCGGTGATACGCCCGCTGTCCACCAACTCGCGCATCACTTGCAGGGCTTTTTGCTCGTCCACGCCGCTCTCCTTCACTTGCCTGAATCTATTACCGTCTGGCGCCCGGCAACCGGGTGCTTGCGCGCGCAATTTATGCTGGTGGGGTGAACCAAGCAAGCGCTTGGACGGAAGTATTTGCAGCGTTTACAAACCAAGCGCTTGCTTGGTAGTCTCGCCGCAGTGCTTTCAGGAGAAAGGCCCGCCATGAACACAACCCTGCGCATCGGTTGCGCCAGTGCATTCTGGGGCGACACCTCGACCGCCGCCGCGCAGTTGGTAGACGGCGCACGTCTGGATTACCTGGTGTTCGACTACCTGGCCGAAATCACCATGTCCCTGCTGGCCGGCGCCCGCATGAAAGACCCTCAGGCCGGTTACGCCACCGATTTCGTTGAAACCCTCAGCCCGCTGCTGGGGAAAATCGCCGAACAACGAATACGCGTCATCAGCAACGCGGGCGGCATCAACCCGCTGGCCTGCGCCGCCGCCCTGCAAGCGGCCTGCGACAAAGCCGCCCTGCCCCTGAAAATCGCCGTGTTGCTGGGCGATGACCTGCAACCGCGATTCAAGGAACTGGGCAGCGCCGGTGTGACCGAGATGTTCAGCGGCGCGCCATTGCCGCCCCTGTGCGTGTCGACCAATGCCTATCTGGGCGCACCGGGTATCGTCGAAGCCTTGCGCCTGGGCGCCGACATCGTTATCACCGGGCGCGTGGTCGACAGTGCGGTGGTCAGCGCGGCACTGGTGCATGAATTCGGCTGGTCGTGGCAGGACTACGACAAACTGGCCCAGGCTGCACTGGCCGGGCACATTATCGAATGCGGCGCCCAGTGCACCGGCGGCAACTTCACCGATTGGCGCGACGTGCCGGACTACGAACACATCGGCTTCCCGATCGTCGAGGTCAGCGACGACGGCCAGTTCATCGTCACCAAACCACAAGGCAGCGGTGGGCTGGTGACGCCGTTGACGGTCGGCGAACAACTGCTCTATGAAATCGGCGACCCGCGCGCGTACCTGCTGCCCGACGTGGTCTGCGATTTCAGCCAGGTCAAACTCCAGCAGCAGGGCAAAAATGCGGTGCGAGTCCACGGCGCCAGAGGCCTGCCGCCCACCGACCACTACAAGGTCAGCGCCACCTACCCGGACGGTTTTCGCTGCACCGCCAGTTGCCTGATCGCCGGCATTGACGCGGTGGCCAAGGCCCGGCGCGTCAGCCAGGCGATCATCGACAAAACTTCAGAGATGTTCAGCCAGCGCGGCTGGGCACCTTACAGCGAAGTGAACATCGAACTGCTGGGCAGCGAGGCCACGTATGGCCCTCACGGTCAGCGCCAGGACAGCCGTGAAGTGGTCATCAAACTGGCGGTGCGACATCCGGCCAAGCAGGCGCTGATGCTGTTCTCCCGTGAAATCGCCCAGGCCGCGACCGGCATGGCGCCGGGCCTGACCGGCATCGTCGGCGGACGCCCGACGGTGTACCCGCTGATCCGGCTGTTTTCGTTCCTGATCGACAAAGCGGCCTGCACCCTGGAGGTCGACCTGCTCGGCCAGCGCCACCGCTGCGCCCTGCCGGCCCTCGACCGTCTCGACAGCGCCACCCTGCCCCTCCCTCATGACCCGCCCAAACCCCATGGCCGTGCCGACGCCAGTGTGGCGCTGGTGAAACTGGCAGTGGCGCGCTCCGGCGACAAGGGCAATCACAGCAACATCGGGGTCATGGCCCGCGCGCCCGAGTACCTGCCGTGGATCGCCGAAGCCTTGACGCCCGAAGTGATCGTCGACTGGATGAGCCACGTCCTGGACCCGATTCACGGGCGGGTCGAGCGTTGGTATCTACCGGGCAGCCACAGCCTGAACTTTCTGCTGGAGAATGCCCTGGGGGGCGGCGGCGTGGCGAGCCTGCGGATCGACCCGCAAGGCAAGGCGTTCGCCCAGCAGTTGCTGGAGATCCAGATTCCGGTGCCGCAAGGCATCGCCGACCACCTCAACTAGAGGAGTATCGCCATGGCCTATGACTCCATTTTCAAGCCTGACCTGTTTGCCGGCCAGACCATCATTGTCACCGGTGGCGGCAGCGGCATCGGTCGCTGCACCGCCCACGAACTCGCCGCCCTTGGCGCCCACGTCCTGTTGATCGGACGCAGGGGCGACAAACTGAAAACCGTCACCGCGGAAATCCGTCAGGACGGCGGCACCGCCAGTTACCAGACCTGCGACATCCGCGACGAAGATGCGGTGACCACACTGATCCGGCAACTGATCAGCCAACACGGCCCCATCCACGGCCTGGTCAACAACGCTGGCGGCCAGTACCCGTCACCGCTGTCGGCGATCAATCAGAAGGGCTTTGAAACCATCCTGCGGACCAATCTGGTCGGCGGTTTCCTGATGGCCCGGGAAGTGTTCAACCAGTCCATGAGCCAACATGGCGGGGCCATCGTCAACATGCTCGCCGACATGTGGGGCGGCATGCCGGGCATGGGGCACTCCGGCGCCGCACGCTCGGGCATGGACAACTTCACCAAGACCGCCGCCTTCGAATGGGGTTACGCCGGTGTGCGGGTCAACGCGGTGGCACCCGGCTGGATCGCCTCCAGCGGCATGGACACTTACGAAGGCGCATTCAAAGCCGTGATCCCGACCTTGCGCGAACATGTACCGCTCAAGCGCATCGGCACGGAGTCGGAGGTCAGCGCAGCCATTGTTTTTCTGCTCAGCCCGGCGGCGGCCTTCATCAGCGGCAGCACCTTGCGCATCGACGGCGCGGCCAGCCTCGGCGGGCGTGCATGGCCGATCCACAAGGCACAACGCAGCGAACCCTTCAATGGTTTCCACCGCGCTTACCTGCCGGATGTGCTCAAGGACAAGGAGTAACCCATGCCGGTGATTGAATCTGGACTCGACCCGCACCACCCGCAGTTCGCCCTGAACCGCGAGGCGATGCTCGCGTCAGTCGAACACCTGCGCCAGTTAGAGCAGCAGCTATTGGCCAAGGCCGCAGAGGCCAAAGCCAAATTCGAGCAACGCGGGCAGTGGTTGCCGCGCGAACGCCTGAACCTGCTGCTCGACCCCGGCGCGCCGTTTCTCGAACTGGCGAGCCTGGCCGGCTACAAACTGCACGACGACAAGGACGGCAGTCAGGCCGGTGGCGGCCTGATTGCCGGCATTGGCTACGTGTCCGGCGTGCGGGTGTTGGTGGTGGCCAACAACAGCGCGATCAAGGGCGGGACCATTTCCCCCAGTGGCCTGAAAAAGTCCCTGCGCCTGCAACAGATCGCCGTGGAAAACAAACTGCCGGTGATCACCCTCGCCGAAAGCGGTGGCGCCAACCTCAACTACGCCGCGGAGATTTTCATCGAGGGCGCCCGCAGCTTTGCCAATCAGGCGCGGATGTCGGCCATGGGCCTGCCGCAGATTACGGTGGTCCACGGTTCGGCCACGGCGGGCGGCGCCTATCAGCCGGGGCTGTCGGATTACGTGGTGGTGGTGCGTGGCAAGGCCAAGCTGTTTCTCGCAGGCCCGCCGCTGCTCAAGGCGGCTACCGGAGAAATCGCTACGGATGAACAGCTCGGGGGCGCGCAAATGCATGCTCAAGTCGCCGGCACCGCCGAGTACCTGGCCGAAAACGATGCCGACGGCATCCGACTGGTGCGTGAAATCGTCAGCCTGTTGCCATGGAATGCGCGGTTAGCGCAGCACGCACCGCAATCCTGGGACGAGCCGCTCTACCCCATCGACGAACTGTTGGGGCTGATCCCTGCGGACCCCAAAAAACCCTACGACGTGCGCGAGATCATCGCCCGCATCGCCGATGGCTCACGTTTTCTTGAGTTCAAGGGCGAGTTCGATCAACAAACGATCTGCGGCCATCTGCATATCCAGGGTCAGCCCTGCGGATTCATCGGCAACAACGGCCCGATCACCCCGCAAGGCGCAAGCAAGGCTGCGCAGTTCATCCAGCTCTGCGATCAGAGCCAGACCCCGCTGCTGTTTTTCCACAACACCACCGGTTTCATGGTCGGCACCGAAGCAGAACAGCACGGGGTGATCAAACACGGCGCGAAGATGATCCAGGCCGTGGCCAATGCACGGGTGCCGAAGCTGACCATCGTGGTCGGGGGCTCGTACGGGGCCGGTAACTACGCGATGTGCGGCCGGGGCCTGGACCCGCGTTTCATCTTCGCCTGGCCCAACAGCCGCACCGCGGTGATGGGTGGCGCCCAGGCCGGCAAGGTGCTGCGTATCGTCACTGAAGCCAAACAGCTCAAGGACGGCCTGGTGCCCGACCCGAAGATGCTCGACATGCTTGAACAGGTCACCGCGCAGAAACTCGACAGCCAATCCACCGCACTGTACGGCAGCGCCAACCTGTGGGACGACGGGCTGATCGACCCACGGGATACCCGCACGCTGCTTGGTTATTTGCTGGACATTTGTCGCGAGGCCGAGGTTCGTCAGCTACAACCCAACAGTTTTGGCGTGGCACGGTTTTGAGGCTCTGATCACCACCAGGTTTAGGGAGAACAATAAAAATGATGTTTACCCAGGAACACGAAGCACTGCGCCGCACCGTTCGCCAGTTTGTCGACCGCGAAATCAACCCCTACGTCGATGAGTGGGAAAAGGCTGGGCGTTTCCCCATTCACGAGATCTTCCGCAAGGCCGGTGAGCTGGGCCTGCTGGGCATTTCCAAACCGGAAAAGTTCGGCGGCATGGGCCTCGACTACAGCTATTCGATTGTTGCCGCCGAAGAGTTCGGCACCATCCACTGCGGTGGCATCCCGATGTCAATCGGCGTCCAGACCGACATGTGCACCCCGGCGCTGGCGCGATTCGGCTCCGACGAGCTGCGTGAAGAGTTCCTGCGGCCCGCGATCAGCGGTGAACAGGTCGGCTGTATCGGCGTTTCGGAAGTCGGCGCCGGTTCCGACGTTGCCGGGCTGAAAACCACGGCGCGCAAGGACGGCGACGACTACGTGATCAACGGCAGCAAGATGTGGATCACCAACTCACCGAGCGCCGACTTCATCTGCCTGCTGGCCAACACCTCGGACGACAAGGCGCACATCAACAAGTCACTGATCATCGTGCCGATGAACAGCCCCGGCATCAGCCTCGGCTCGCACCTGGACAAACTCGGCATGCGCAGCTCGGAAACCGCCCAGGTATTTTTCGATAACGTACGCGTGCCGCAGCGCAACCGCATCGGCCATGAAGGCGCCGGTTTCATGATGCAAATGCTGCAATTTCAGGAAGAGCGGTTGTTCGGCGCGGCGAACATGATCAAGGGCCTGGAGTACTGCGTCGACAGCACCATCGAGTACTGCAAGGAGCGCCAGACCTTCGGCAACGCACTGATCGACAATCAGGTGATCCACTTCCGCCTCGCGGAGCTTGCCACCGAGATCGAATGCCTGCGGGCGCTGGTCTACCAGGCCACCGAGCAGTACGTCAAAGGCCAGGACGTCACGCGCCTGGCGTCCATGGCCAAACTCAAGGCCGGACGGCTGGGTCGGGAAGTCAGCGACAGTTGCCTGCAATATTGGGGCGGCATGGGCTTCATGTGGGACAACCCGGTGGCCCGCGCCTACCGCGATGTGCGACTGGTGTCGATTGGCGGCGGCGCCGACGAAATCATGCTGGGGATCATCTGCAAACTGATGGGCATCCTGCCGGGGAAAAAGAAATGAACACCCTGCCCACTTGCGAAACCCTGTTGCTGGAAACCCACAACGGCGTATTGCACATCACCCTGAACCGTCCGGACAGCCGCAACGCCATGAGTTTGCAGATGGTTGCCGAGTTGCGCGCCGTGCTGGCGGCCGTGCGCGATGACCGGGGCATTCGTGCGTTGGTACTCGGCGGTGCCGGTGGGCATTTCTGCGCGGGCGGTGATGTGAAAGACATGGCCAATGCCCGCGCTCAAGGACCCGAGGCTTACCGCGAACTGAACCGCACCTTCGGCGCCCTGCTCGAAGAAGCCCAACATGCACCGCAAGTACTGATCACGGTGCTGCAAGGCGCGGTGCTCGGTGGCGGATTGGGTTTGGCCTGTGTCAGTGATATTGCCCTGGCAGAACACAACGCTCAGTTCGGTTTGCCGGAAACCAGCCTCGGCGTGTTGCCGGCGCAAATCGCGCCGTTCGTGGTCCAGCGCATTGGCCTGACTCAGGCCCGGCGCCTGGCCCTGACTGCGGCGCGTTTTGACGGGCATGAAGCGCGGCGCCTGGGGCTGGTGCATTTTGTCGAACATGATCCACAAGCCCTGGCCGAACGCCTGGATGGAGTGCTCGCCCATGTCATGTGTTGCGCTCCCGGCGCCAATGCCGCGACCAAAGCCTTGTTGCTGGCCAGTGCCGAACAGCCTCTGGGACCGCTGCTGGACCAGGCAGCCGAATGGTTCAGCGAAGCCGTGACAGGGGCCGAAGGTGTCGAAGGGACAATGGCCTTTGTGCAAAAACGCAAACCGGGATGGGCGCCTTAAAAGCATCGCGAGCAATCGAGCGTCGACCGGCCCTCCCCCAGAGTTGAAATGCAATCCAATGTGGGAGCGGGCTTGCTCGCGAAGAGGCCCTCAAAAACACCGCACAAGACAAAGGATCACATCATGCCCACCCTGCGCAAAATCCTCATCGCCAACCGCGGTGAAATCGCCTGCCGCATCCAGCGTACCGCTCAGGCCCTGGGCTACCGCACCGTGGCGGTGTTCAGCGACGCCGACGTCGGCGCCTTGCATGTGCGCATGGCCGATGAGGCAGTCAACATCGGCCCGGCTGCGGTTCAACAGTCCTACCTCAACAGCGCCGCAATCATCGACGCAGCGTTGCGCACCGGGGCCGATGCCATCCATCCCGGTTATGGTTTTCTCTCGGAAAACGCCGAATTCGCCACAGCCTGCGCCCGGGCCGGCCTGACCTTCATCGGCCCAAGCCCCGAAGCCATTGAATTGATGGGCAGCAAACGCTTGTCGAAAATCGCCATGCTCGCGGCCGGTGTGCCGTGCATTGGCGGTTACCAGGGCGCCGAACAGGACGATGCCACCCTGAGCCGCGAGGCCGAACGCCTCGGCTATCCCCTGATGATCAAGGCCAGCGCCGGTGGCGGTGGACGCGGCATGCGGCTGGTGCACAACGCCGGCGAGTTGCCTGAACAGCTCCGCACCGCCCGCTCCGAAGCCTTGCACGCCTTTGGCAGCGACGAGCTGATTCTCGAGCAAGCGCTGATCGACCCGCGCCACGTCGAAATCCAGCTGTTCGGCGACCAGCACGGCCACCTGATCTACCTCGGCGAGCGCGACTGTTCGATCCAGCGTCGCCACCAAAAAGTCATCGAAGAAGCGCCCTGCCCGGTGATGACCGCCCAATTGCGCCAAGCCATGGGTGACGCGGCCTTGAAGGCGGGTCGTGCGGTCAACTATGTGGGTGCGGGGACCGTGGAGTTCCTGCTCGATTCACGGGGACAATTCTACTTTCTGGAGATGAACACCCGCTTGCAGGTCGAGCACCCGGTCACCGAACTGATTACTGGCCTGGACCTGGTGGCCTGGCAACTGGACGTCGCGGCCGGGTTGCCGCTGCCGTTGCGTCAGGAGCAGGTCCAGCTCAACGGGCATGCCATCGAAGTGCGTTTGTACGCCGAAGACCCGGCGCAAGGCTTTTTGCCCCAGACCGGCCGCGTGACTCGCTGGGAACCGGCCTTGCAGGACGGTGTGCGGATCGACCACGGACTGCTGGAAGGCCAATCGGTCAGCCCGTTTTATGACCCGATGCTCGGCAAAATCATTGCCCACGGCGCCACGCGCGAAGAGGCCCGGCGCAAGTTACTGCGAGCCGTCGAAGACAGCGTGTTGCTGGGTTTGCAGAGCAATCAACGGCTGCTGGCAGGCCTGCTTGAGCACCCGCAATTCATGGCCGGCGATTTCAGCACCGGGTTCATTGCCCAGTACTTTGCCGATCACCCCAGCCTGCACCCGCAAACACCCACGCCTACCGAACTGGCCATTGCCGCCACCCTCTTCTATCAGCAGGCGGCCCACGCCCACCCGCCGACGCTGGCCGGCTGGCGTAACAACGCCAGCGTGCCGCTGCGCCAGCGTATTGGCCGAGGCGATGACCGCTGGACCAGCGAGCTGACCGCCCAACCCGATGGGCACCTGCGGGTTGAAGTGGCCGGGCAAACCCTGCAACTCAAACCACTGCAACTCGACGACCGCCACGCCACGCTGGAGATCAACGGTATCTGCCGACGTTACGCCTACCACCTCAATGCCGGGCAACTGTGGCTGTTCACCCGTCCCGGCGGTCTGCTGCTGGAGGACCAGACCCAGGCGCCAGTCGCCGCCCAGGCCAGCCTGCACGGCGGCACCCTCAAAGCGCCAATGGATGGCGCCATTGTCCAGGTACTGATCCACGAAGGCAGCCAGGTCAGTAAAGGCCAACTGCTGGTGGTGCTCGAAGCGATGAAAATGGAGCATCCGCTCAAGGCCGGTATCGACGGCGTGATCAAACGGTTGCAGGTGGGCACCGGCGATCAGGTGAAAAACCGCCAGATTCTCTTGGAGGTTGAATAAGCCGCTAGGCGGATTCGCCGGGTTTGGCTACGCTCAGCCTCATTGAGAGCTGTAAATCAGGAAAGCGGCGATGCCCCACTGGCTGGTAATTGATCTGGAAGCCACAACCGATGAAGGCGGCTGGCCAGTGGCCGAGATGGAAATCATCGAAATCGGCGCCACACTGGTCAACCGTGAAGGCCGCGAACAGGACCATTTTCAGCGCTTCGTACGGCCCCTGCGACGGCCGCTGCTGACACCGTTTTGTCGGGAATTGACGCGTATTACCCAGGCCAGTATCGACGCGGCCCAGCCGTTGACCGATGTCTGGGCGTCGTTCGAGCGCTGGCTCGCGCAACATCAGCCACGCCTTGAAGGCTGGGCGAGCTGGGGAGATTACGACCGCAAGCAGCTGGAACAGGAATGGCAACGTCATGCCCTGCACAGTGCCTTGAACCACGTCCCGCACATGAACCTCAAGCAACGCTTCGCCAAGGCCCGCCGACTGGAGCGGCCGCTGGGGCTCAATGGCGCGCTGCAATTGGCTGGCATGCAGTTCAACGGCCAACAGCACCGGGCCCTCGAAGACGCCCGCAATACCGCGCGCCTGTTGCCGCTGATTCTTCCGGCTCACAGAGGTGACGACTGAAAGACCCTTGTGCATACTGGCCGGCCCTTTTTAGCCCATTTCGAGGAATCGCCCATGTTTAAAGTCAACGAGTACTTCGACGGCACCGTCAAATCGATTGCCTTCGGCACCGCTGAAGGTCCGGCCACGATTGGTGTCATGGCACCGGGCGAATACGAATTCGGCACCAGCCAGCGCGAAATCATGCACGTGGTTTCCGGCGCCCTGACCGTCAAACTGCCTGACAGCAGCGACTGGGAAACATTCGCCGCCGGTAGCCAGTTCAATGTGCCTGCCAACAGCAAGTTTCAGCTCAAGGTTGCCGTCGATACCGCTTACCTGTGCGAGTACCGCGGCTAAGGGTTTCACCTATGCAAAAAAATGCCCGTGTCCATGGACACGGGCATTTTTCGTTCAGGCCGACAACACCGTCATTCGAGAACGGTCACCGGCATGCCGACTTCGAGGCGGCCATTGCTGTCGTTGACCAGGTTCTGGCCAAACATCGCGCCATCCTCTTGCGCTCGGTATTGCTGCAACGTGGCCAAGGGCTCACGGTCTTCACTGCGTTCGCCGGTCTGCGGGTCGATGGTGGTCAGAATGCAGCGTGAGCACGGCTTGACGACGCGAAATTCGACATCGCCGATCCGCACCCGCTTCCAGCCATCCTCGGCAAACGCAGCGCTGCCTTCAATGACCAGATTGGGCCGAAACCGCAGCATTTCCAACTCACGGCCCACTCGCTGCGACAAGTCTTCAAGGGACGCCTGACCGATCAGCAGCAATGGAAAACCGTCGGCAAACGCGACTTTATCGTCGTCTTTTCCATAACCGGCCTGAGTGGTGCGGGCCAGCGCCTCGGGCACTTGCACCAGACGGGTCGGTTTGCCAATGAACTGACTGACCCACGCCCCGGCCGCGTCGCCCGCGTCGGGTACGCGCAAGGTGTCACGCCAGATGGTCACGCCACGCAGTTGCGCATCGGCGGCGGGCAACGCCACGTCAATCGGCCCGTGGCCCGGCGCGCTGAGCGTCAGGCCGCCTGCGGCGTTCCACAGCGCCGACAATTGACTCATCTGCGCCACCGCACGCTGCGTCAGGAAACGCCCGCTGGCCTCATCCACCAGCATCCAGCGTCGATCCCCGTCCAGCCCCAGCCGGTCAAGATTGACCTGCTGCAAGGTTTCACCCTTGCCCGACTTCAACGGGTATCGATACAGCGCGCTCAGACGCAACATGGCCAGCTCCCTGGTGGGCAAAAAACGCCACGATATACGAGCCGGCCGACGAAACAAAGAAGCACCTGATGGGCAGGTCTGATACCGGCCTCAGGCGCCCCCTCAGGCCGGGACTTCGTCGAGCATCAAACGCTGGCGTACCACGTCCACCAGTTTGTCCGGCTGGAATTTGGAGAGGAAGTTGTCACAGCCGACCTTCTTCACCATCGAGTCGTTGAAGCTGCCGGACAGCGAGGTGTGCAGCACCACATACAGCCCGCGCAGGCGTGGGTCGTTGCGGATTTCGGTGGTCAGGCGGTAGCCGTCCATCTCAGGCATTTCCGCATCGGTGAAGATCATCAGCAGCTTGTCGGTCATCACCACGCCGGTATCGGCCCAGGCCTTGAGCATGTTCAGTGCCTTCAAACCGTCACTGGCGATGTGCATTTTCACCCCGAGCTGGCCCAGGGTGTCGCGCAGTTGGGACAGGGCCACATTGGAGTCATCCACCAACAGCACTTCACGACCACGGGCGCGTTCCAGCACCGGATCGTCGAGTTTGTCGCGGGACACCTTGGCGTTGTACGGAACGATCTCGGCCAGGACCTTCTCGACGTCGATGATTTCCACCAGTTGATCGTCGACCTTGCTGATAGCCGTCAGGTAATGCTGGCGACCGGCGCTGGTCGGTGGCGGCAGAATCGCTTCCCAGTTCATGTTGACGATGCGGTCGACGCCGCCCACCAGGAACGCCTGAACCGAACGGTTGTACTCGGTCACGATGATGGTACTGGTAGGGCTGGGCACCAACGGGCGCATGCCGATGGCCTGGGACAGGTCGATTACCGGCAAGGTCTGGCCGCGCAGGTTCACCACGCCGCACACGAACGGGTGACGCTGCGGCATCAGGGTCAACTTCGGCAGTTGCAGGACTTCCTGCACCTTGAATACGTTGATCGCGAACAGCTGCCGTCCCGCCAGGCGAAACATGAGAATTTCCAGGCGATTCTCACCCACCAGCTGCGTGCGTTGATCTACCGTGTCGAGAATGCCGGCCATTAATGACTCCTGGGCTTGTTCTGATGAATTCACTAAAAGAAGTTATCGGCGGTGATCGCCGGACCTTGACCCTGATACAAAATGCCATGCAAAGGCATTGATGTCACATTAACATCATGGTTTACTGGCCACGCCATTTCATCAGCTGCATCCCCTCGTTGCGCGACCTCTGTCGCTGCACAAGGTTCCTCTGTGTAAGGGATTCCCCTACCCACAATCAGGTCTAACCTGATGTTCGCAATATCCAATAGCCATTAATGTGACGCCATTCTCATTGCATGAATGGAGTCAGGCTTTTGTTTGTACTCGCAGGATCGTGGCCAGGCGCCTTATCAAGCCTACCAGCCTCCGCAATTCAAGCCTTGCGGCTGGCCATTCACGGCTTGCTCGATACAGGCTGCGCACACTCGCTCGCCACTTCCGGCCCTGCGCGCACTGCAAACAAACTGCATCACGCCTCTTTGACCCTCGCGAATTCCTGCGACTCCATCCGGTCAACCCTCGGCGCTGCCTCAGGGTCACTCGCCACACGCGACATTCCCTCACCCGACATGACGTTGCGGAGAAAAGCATGCTGAAAGACGGTAATGACTGGCAGCATAGACTTCCCGGGTTTCTGCTCGAGGCCGAAACATTATTGGCCAAATCCGAGGAATGCCTGTGTCATCTGCAACTCATCAGCAACGACAAGGACGCCGTCGATTGCCTGCTGAGTACGTTACTCAAACTTGCCAGCAAGGCAGATGCACTGGCATTGCGGGCCGTATCCGAATTCTCGCGGCATATTCATGGTCTGCTGAGCCATGCGCCGCCCCAGATGGATCTGCATGAAGAAGCGCTGGGTGCCTTGAAAGACTGCTTCACACTGATAGCCTGGCAACTTGAGCTGATTGACCCCACTACCGGTCAACTGAGCCTGGACGAAAGCGAGCAAACCTCGCTGATCGAAGCCTTTGCTTCTCAGGTCGGGCTGAACCAGCCCCGGCTGCCGTCCCCCTCAAGATCATTCACCCGGCATAGCTTCTCATTGCGACAAGCTTGAGTGGTGCAACTCGACAGCCAAGATCGAATGCAATCATCAGGACGATGGGCCTTGCATCAAATCGGTCGTAATTGAATACCCCATATCCAACAACGACAGCTTTGAATTAACTGGTAACTAATAATTCCCCCTCAGTGCCCGGCAAATGATGCATTGCAAAAAAGGGATATTTTCCAAAAACACTTTGTGCATGATGACGATAAACATAGAACCCGAAAAACTGGAACCATCGTCCAAACTGCTACTCATTTCCTGACGCTTAGGACATATATACCGAACGCGACCAACGGTATCTTAAGTGGTAGTATGCCGCCTGTTAGTTGATGCACTTAGTGGCACCGTGATTTCAGATTGCACATCCCAGGCATTCGATTCCGGTAAAAATCTGCACGTGACTCAGGCCAACTATTCAAGTAACCGTTTTCCAGACAGAGACCTGTCAGTTGCCAGACCGGTCTACCCGCAGCGAACACCCATTGGCTCCATCCGCTATGTACGCCAGCCTCAAGTCCTTCGCCACCTGGCCACCCTCCCGAAAAAAAGCACGTCAGTTCACGCTGTTGCTGTGCACCCTTTCGGCACTCGGTTGCTTGCTGGCCTATTGCATGACCCGTCAATTACCGTTGGGGCTTGTGTTGGTGAATCTGGCGGCAATGATCTGCGTCTGGATTCAATATTTACGCTCGGGCAAATCCATCAAGTTCCAGCCTCAGGAACTGGCCGATCGTTTGCTTGAAGTCCAGGAGAACGAACGTCATCGCCTCAGCCGCGAGCTACACGACGACATCGGTCAACTGCTGACCGCCGCCAAACTTCAAAGTGAATGGCTGAAACGGCGCTTGCCCGAAGACTTGCAGGGCCAGTGTTCCGTTCTGTGCGAAACCCTCGAAGAAACACTCACCAAAGTTCGCGATGTGTCGGCCATTCTCAATCCCCGACAGTTGGCGAGCCTGGGGCTTGAAGCCAGTTTGCGCGCGCACATGCTCAAGACGCTGGCCAATACGCCGGTGCACTGGAGCCTGGAGTGCAAGCAGCGGCTGGCCGGGATTCCCGAAGAGATGGCAGTGGCGGCATTTCGTATCACGCAGGAAGCCATCACCAACATCCTTCGCCACGCCCAGGCACAGAATCTGCTGGTCCAGCTCCAGCGCCTGCCTCAGGGATTGACGTTGTTCATCAGCGACGACGGCCAGGGGTTTTCCCCGGCGGCCAATCCCGGCCAGGAAGGTCAACGGGGCATGGCAGGCATGTCAGAACGGATCGATCAACTGGGCGGGACCTTGACCGTGACCAGCGAACCCGGCAAAGGTACACAAATCGAAGCACTCTTCCCCTGGGCGCCCCGGGCTCGTGAGCGGGCCAGTACGAATAAGGTTTTACATTGACTTGTAATTTGCTTCTGGTGGATGACCACTCCCTCATCAGGGCTGGCGTACGTGCGCTGGTCATGGACATTCCAGGCTATGCCGTGATCGGTGAAGCCAACGACGGCTCCCAACTGCTTGGCATGGTCGAAGCGCTCAGCCCGGACATTGTGCTGCTGGATATTTCCATGAAGGAAACCAGCGGCCTGGAGGCGTTGGAAAAACTCAAGGCCATCCGCCCGCAGAGCAAGGTGCTGATCTTGTCGATGCACACGGACCCGGCGCTGATCATGCAGGCCCTCGAATCCGGTGCCCATGGCTACCTGCTGAAGGACACCACCGCCACCGAGCTTGAACACGCGCTCGAAGCCTTACGCAACAATGAGCGTTACCTGAGCCCGGCCATTGCCCACACGGTGATCAACCAGGCCTTGACCCGCACTCAGAAAAACCAGCCGGAACCGGCAGACACCCACAACCTGACAGCACGTCAGCTGGAAATCCTGCGCCTGATCGTACGCGGCAAATCCACGCGGGAAATTGCCAACGGCCTGGGCTTGAGTATCAAGACCGTTGAAACCCATCGATCGCAAATCATGAAGCGCTTGCAGATCTACGACGTCGCGGGCCTGGTGTTGTTTGCCGTGCGCGAGCAAATCATCAGCCTGGATGACTGAGTTTTATCGAGCCGCCCAGCAAGGGTGAATCCTGCGGAAGGTGTACCCGCAGCGCCGCCGGGCGTATGGAAAAACGCAAGTTCTCACCTTGCAGCGGCTCGCCATCCAGGTTGATATACAAACCTTCCGACACCTTGATTTCGACCCACGGCAAGCGTGCTCGCACAAACATGTTGTCGATGCCCCAACCATCGGCCAACAGGTCCCTCAATGTCCCGACCAATTCCTGCGGCGCGGGCAAAATGCTGATGTCCAGCAAACCGTCGTCCGCCAGAGCCTGCGGGCACAACACGTGACCTCCTCCGGCCTGCCGGCCATTGCCGATACCCAGGGCGAGCAGTTCGCCACGCCAATGAAAGCCCGGCCCCTGCAACTCCCCATACGCGGCGTGCAGCTCGTTGAAACGTGACAACCCGGTAAACAAATACGCCGCACCGCCGAGCACTTTCTTCAAGTCTTCCGAGGTGTTGGCCGTCACCTGGCTACCAAACCCGCCCGTGGCCATATTCAAGAACATCTGGCCGTCGACTTCCCCAAGATCAATCGCATGAGCCGGTGCGTCCAGCAGGTCTAACGCCTCTGCCACAGTCAACGGAATGCCCGCGGCACGGGAAAAGTCGTTGGCCGTGCCCAACGGCAGGAGCACCAGACTGGCATCGGTGGCGCACCGCGCCATGGCCTCGGCGATGTCACGCAATGTGCCGTCGCCGCCTCCGGCAATCAGTTGCGTATACCCCGCCGCCAGCGCTTCACCGACCAGTCGCTGGGCATCGCCTGCCTCCCATGTCAGTCGAACCGCCAACTCCCAACCTTGCTCACGTCGACTCTCGACAGCCGCCCGTACATCCTCGTTGAGTGCTTGCTTGCCGTGCAAAATCAACAGTGCCTTGCGCTCGCTCATGGTGTCACTCCGTCCATTTGAATGCCTGTGGGGTATGTGACCTCACAGGCACCAGAAAGAGCCAAACACAGTGGAACTCATTACAGCCAGGCGCCATAGATCCTACAAACGATTTACGCACGGTTACTTTTCTTACAGGTGAAGACGAATCCCCTCAATTGACGGGTATGGGTGATTCATAGACCTTTGTGAACGCGGTCACCACACACGACACAAGGAAGTGCAAACCCATGTATGGAAACACCTGGACTGCCTCATCACGCACGATCAGCATCGGGGTGCCATTGTCCACCGGCATCAAAAAAAGAAGCGGTACACATCATGCCCAGCCCTGAGTTAAAGCTGTCATCCGCGCCATCCACACGACTGGTTAGCGATGACGCCCTTCATCAGGCCGAACGCAACCCACGAGAAAAACCCTGTGGGGCACGAGGTATTGAACATCACGTCTCTGAACTGGAAACCCACCTCAAATACCTGCGAAGAGACATGGACGAAGTGCGCAATGACCTCAAGTCCATCAAACACAGGAACGCCTACTCAACAGGCGCGGCGGTGGTGATCATCGGGGTGGCGGGCTGGATCGCCAACAGTCGGTTCGACCAACTGGTGCAGTTATTGACTCGCTGAACACGATCAACAAACACGCAAGCCCGACGGTGACGCCGGGCCCGGCACAACCGTGAATGGGTCCTAGCCCAGGACTTCGCTCAACGGAATGAAACTCACCAAGTCCCCCTCACTCAGCGTGCACGCCTCCATCACCTCAACCAGCCCCTCGGCCCAGGCGGCGCTGCGCAGCACGCCTGAACTCTGGTTCCTATAGATAACTGCCCGCCCCTGATCCAGACGCCCACGCAAGTATTCCCGGCGATTACCCGCCTTGGACCAGACAAATCCTGCTGGTACCTGAAACTTCAGCGGCTCGACGTCTTTCACACCTTGGCGCCGCAGCAGATAAGGGCGCGCCAGCAACGCGAACGTCACCAGCGTTGACGCAGGATTGCCCGGCAAACCGATCACCGGCACACCGCGAAAATGCCCAAACGTCAGAGGTTTCCCAGGTTTGATAGCCAATTTCCAGAGCGCCAGCTCACCTTCTTCGCGCAAGGCGATGCCAAGAAAATCTGCCTCACCGACCGATACACCGCCCGTGGACAGAATCAGATCCACATCCCCCAGCCCTGCTAGACGGCTGCGAGTCGTCGGTAAATCATCCGGCAAGATTCCAGCATCAATGACTTCGCACCCCAGACGCTGTAACCAGCTACACAGTAGGACACGATTGCTGTTGTAGATTTGGCCCGGGCCCAGCGCCTGACCCGGCTCGATCAACTCATCGCCAGTCGACAGCACCGCCACCCGCACCCTGCGCACCACCGTCAGGTCTGCGCAGCCCAAAGACGCCGCCAACCCTTGTTCAATGGGACCCAGGCGCGTACCGGCCGATAATACCGTCTCACCGACGGTCGTTTCCTGGCCTTGAGGGCGTATGTTCTGCCCAGCGTGCATCACTTCGGTGAAACGCACTCGCTGATCGGCCTGCAACTCAGCGTTTTCTTGCATTTGGACACAGTCGGCACCCGCAGGCACTGGCGCACCGGTGAAGATCCTGGCGCAGGTACCTGGCGTCAGCGGCTCGGGCGCTTGCCCGGCGAAAATTTTCTGACTGACCACCAGCGGCTCACCTGCCCAGTCAGCCAGGCACAACGCATAACCGTCCATCGCACTGTTTGGCCAGGGCGGTAGATCCAGGGTTGATACCAGGTCCTCGGCCAGCACCCGACCGGCTGTTGCAGCCAGCGGCAAGCACTCGCGCTCGACAATCGGCGTGGCTTCGGCCATTTCCAGCAGCCGTTGCAGGGCCGCCTCGACCGGCATCAGCGCATCCGCTTTGCCTGGCTTACCTGCGGGATTCACAAAGTGCCGCCTGTTTCAGATGGGCCACGAAATTGCACGGACGATGCCGTGAATCCAGTTGTTCAGCCAGAATCCCGTCCCAACCGGTGCGCACGGCATTGGTTGAACCTGGCAGGCAGCACACCAGCGTGCCATTGGCCAGCCCGGCCAAGGCTCTGGACTGCACGGTCGAGGTCCCGATATCCACAACTGAAATCTGTCTGAACAACTCACCAAAACCGTCGACCTGCTTGTCCAGCAGGCAACTGACCGCTTCTGGCGTGCTGTCCCGACCGGTAAACCCTGTGCCACCGGTAATCAACACAACCTGCACGACATCATCGGCAATCCAGGTCGCGACTTGCGCCCGGATTTTGTAGAGATCATCTTTAAGCAGCACCCGAGCTGCCAGGTTATGGCCAGCAGCGCTCAAGCGGTCGACGAATACCTGCCCCGAGGTATCGGTTTCCAGCGTGCGCGTATCGCTGACCGTCAGAACCGCAATATTGAGCGGTGCGAAAGGTACATCAGCCTTGGCTTTCATAGGCTCGTCCAGTTGTAGGGGAAACAGCCCGGTGTTATATCACAGCGCCCCCTTTTTTCGCCGCCCTCCGGGAGAAGCCTAATGACCTGCGACACCCTTCTTGCACCGTGTTCCATTCTGCTTCTGGCTGGCGGGCGCGGCCAACGCATGGGCGGTCAGGATAAAGGCCTGCTGGAGTGGCAAGGCCTGCCACTGATCGCACACCTGCATCGGTTGACCCGGGGCTTGACCAACGACCTGATTATCTCCTGCAACCGCAACCCGGAACGCTACGCGCCCTATGCCGACCAGTTGGTTCACGATGACGACGGTGATTTCCCGGGCCCTTTGGCCGGAATCCGTGCAGGCCTGAAAGCCGCCCAGCACGGGCATTTGCTGGTGCTCCCCTGCGACGTTCCGCGCATAGATGCCGACCTGCTCGCCGCCATGCGCGAGACCGCTGACCGACAACCGGAAAAACCGCTCATGCTGCGTCACGGTGAACATTGGGAGCCTTTGCTCTGTGTCATCCCTGTGGCACTGGCCAGTGCCTTTGAGAAAGCCTGGGCCGAGGGCGAGCGCAGCCCTGGACGGGTCATGCGAGACCTTGGCGCTAGCGCCCTGCAACTTCCCGAAAATGATCCCCGGCTGGCCAATCTGAACACCCCGGAACTGTTACGCCTGCATAACAGCGTGTCAGATTGACACTAGCCAAGGAACTTGCACGCGATGTATACGTCTCAAGGTCAGTAACCAAAAGTAATCATTTTCGGAGACACACCATGACTCAACGGACCCTCGCCACTTTCATGCTTGCCTTGGGCCTAGCCACCCTCGCTGGTTGCGCTTCGCCAACGGTGATCACTCTGAATGACGGTCGCGAAATCCAGTCTGTCGACACCCCAAAATTCGATTCCGAGTCGGGTTTCTATGAATTCGAACAGTTGGATGGCAAACACACCCGCATCAACAAAGATCAGGTTCGTACCGTTAAAGATATGTAAGCCACGGCTACACATATAAAGCCCGCCTCGTGCGGGCTTTATCGTTTAGATCACCACTGCAAGGTGATTTCACTCTTGAACTCGCGTTCCTGCCCAGTGACCGGGTCGACAAAACGCAACCCCTGAGCCAGCAACTTCAGAGGGTTGGCGTAATCATCCTCGGCGTCCTTCACAACTTCGGGATAAAACGGATCATTGCAGATACTCGCCCCCAATGCCGTCATGTGCACCCGCAACTGATGCTTCTTCCCGGTCACGGGATACAACCCATAGCGCCACAAGTCACCGTTCTTTTCCCTGACCTCGACAGCGGTCTCGGTGTTGCTGACGCCAGGACCTTCCTGCATGCGAAAAAACGGTTCGCCATCGATCAATCGGCTTTTATGCACCAGAGGAAAGGACAGCTGCGGCAAGGCGCGGGCGATGGCTTCATAGCGCTTTTCAATTTGCCGGGTCGGGAACAGTGACTGATAAGCCGAACGGCTTTGCGGGTTGGCAGAGAACAACACAAGCCCTGCAGTGTGCCGGTCAATACGGTGCAAAGGCACCAGATGCGGGTTGTCCAGACGCCGAATCAAGCGGCGCAGTAAGGTCTGCTCCACATATTCACCGGCGGGTGTGACCGGCAGAAAATGGGGTTTGTCCGCCACCACCAGATGTTCATCGGCGTAGAGGATCGTTTCGAGCACGGGAATGGCTTTTTCGTCGGGCACTTCACGAAAGTAGTGAATGCGCAGCCCTTCCTTGTAAGGCAGATCAAGCGCTATGGCATGACCTTGACCATCAAGAACGCGCCCCCTGGCGATACGGTCCAGCCATTGTGCCCGGCTGATGGCACTGAAGTGGGCACATAGGCAATCAAGCACGGTCGACCACGAACCCGGCGGCAGATAAAGCGTACTGGCCTGGTTCTGTGCGGCAGAAAAAGGGGAAGAAGACATACGAAAACTCTGACGAAAAAAGCAGGCCCGCATTATCCCGCATGGGGCGAAGTGAACCTAGGACAGATTCCCACGAGTCATGCCGTCTCCAACGCCCGTTGCGAGGCGGCCTCGGTAAACTCTTTCAACCAGCGCAGCACATCGACAGCCTCCCAGCGACCCGGATCATAAAGCGCATAGAGCAAGCCCTGATAACCCACCACGTCCAGTTGCCGGTGATAGCCTGCGCGCTGGAACAACGCTTCGATTTCGGCAAAGCAGGTATTGAAATGCAATTTGTTGAAGGGCGTTTTCCCTTCCGTGACCAGACCATCGAGACGTAACTCGAGGACAGCCTCGCGCACCACCTCAATAGACATCCGGTTCACGCTGTTTTTCAGTTGTTCGACATTGACCATGTTGCATCCCTCTCGTTGTATCGTCCGTTTGATGCCTTTCAGCAATACCTGCCTTGTCGACGTCCAGATCGTCTCGACTCACGCTCATCGCCAGCATGAGTAAAGCAGGTGGACGTCCAGCCCTGAAAAGTCGCCCTCCATTCAGGGCCAAGCAAACGCACGCAATAGCTGTATATGCGTACAGTAACCGAATAATTGCAATCACGCCAACGCAGAACAAGGGAAACACGACGGGCGCAACGGCAGCCCTCAGCGCAAGAACGCCACGACCTGCTCGGTATCAAACGGCCAGCCTAGCTCCGCCCCGGTATCGACACGGCGCAAGACCGGAATGCGCAGGCCATAGGCCTCAAACATCGCTTCACTGTCTGCAATGTCGACCAGTTCCACCAACAAGCCGTGCTCGACCAGCGGCATGACTTCCGCTTCGGCGAGTTCACAGAGGTGGCAACCAAGGGTGCCGAACAATTGGCATTCAGGAGGCATGACAATCAAACCAGTAAAGAGGGGGTGATTATTCTAGGCCCGTCATGAAAAACCGTCGAGCCAAAGGCCGTTAGCCCTTGAGGCCCATGGCAAAGGACGATTCCAGCCTGTTACGCAAAACCCTGACGCACATCATTCTGCACACGAGCCATTTGAGCGATGCTCGCGGCTTTTTTTGCCTCTACGCTTGCTTGTCTCAAACCCCGAAATGGAGTGTTCCGTGTTTGCCAATCTGTTGATCATCCTCGCCTCATCCCTGGTGGTGATTGCGCTGTTTCGGCGCCTCAAATTACCCCCCGTGCTGGGCTATCTGTGTGTCGGCCTGCTGGTGGGGCCGACCGCGTTCGACTGGGTGAACGACAGCGAAGACTTGCCGGACCTCGCCGAACTGGGCGTGGTGTTCCTGCTGTTTTCACTGGGGCTGGAGTTTTCCCTGTCGAAGATGCTCGCCTTACGCCGTGTCGTGTTCGGCCTCGGCAGCCTGCAAGTGTTGTGTTCCAGTGTGTTGCTGGGCAGCCTGCTGATGGCGTTTGGCATGCCGGTCACCGCTGCATTATTGCTCGGGGCGGGGTTGGCGTTGTCGTCCACGGCGATTGTCAGCAAGGAGCTGACCAGCCTTGGCGAGATTTTCAGCAGCCACGGTCAGAACGCGATTGGGGTGCTGTTGTTCCAGGACGTCGTTGCCGTGTTGCTGCTGACCCTGGTGCCGGTGTTCGCCGGCAACAGCGACCAGGCCTGGTATTGGGCATTGCCCATCACGCTGGGCAAGACACTGGTGCTGTTCGTCGGCTTGCTGCTGGCCAGTCGCTGGTTGTTGCCACGACTGTTCCATGAAGTCGCGGCTTCCCATTCCGCCGAATTGTTTGTCCTGCTGGCACTGGTGATTGTCCTGCTGACTGCGTGGCTGACTCACCTGCTCGGGCTTTCTCCTGCACTCGGTGCATTCCTGGCGGGCATGTTGTTGGGTGAAAGCCATTATCGGCATCAGATCGAAGCCGATATCCGCCCGTTCCGCGACATTCTGCTCGGGCTGTTTTTCGTCAGCATCGGCATGTTGATCGACCTGCAATTGTTTGCCAGCCACGGCCTGCTGATCCTCGGCTTGACGCTGACACTGCTGCTGGTCAAGGGCTGCGTGGTGGCGGCGCTGGTCAAATGGCGTGGCAGCGATGGTGAAACCGCCTGGCGCAGCGGCCTGGCACTGGCTCAAGGCGGGGAATTCTGCTTCGCGCTGATGGCCCAGATGCAGCAGAGCCAGTTGATGCCCACCGAGTTGAGCGGCCTGCTGCTGGCCGCAACATTCTGCTCGATGCTGGTGACGCCGTTGTTGCTGCGCGCCGCGCCACGCATTGCCGCACACCTGCATCGCAAACCCAACGAAGAGGCGAAACTTGACGAAATCACTGCACAAAATGCCGAGTTGCAAGGGCATGTGGTGATCTGTGGCTATGGTCGGGTGGGTCAGTCCATCGGGCGTTTTTTGCGCCGCGAAGCACAAGGTTTCATTGCCCTGGACGACGACCCGGTGCGGGTCCAGGAAGCGGCGGCTGGCGAGAGCTGCGTGCACTACGGTGACTCCCGGCGTGGTGAACTCCTTGCTGCCGTAGGCCTTGAACGTGCGCGGTTGCTGGTCATCGCCGTGGACAAGACCGACATCGCCATGATCGTGCTCAAGGAGGCACGGCGGATCAACCCTCACGTGCCGATTCTGGTGCGCACCCGCGACGACAGCCAATTGGCCGAACTGAAAGCGGCCGGGGCCAATGAGGTGGTGCCCGAGTTGCTGGAGTCGAGCCTGATGCTCGCCTCCCATGCGCTGATCATGCTCGGCTTGCCTGAACCCCAGGTTCAGGAACGCGTCAACGAAGTCCGGCACAATCGCTATCGCCTGCTGCACGGTTTTTATCACGGCGCTCAAGCCAATTTGCTGGACAACCGGGGTCAGCCGAAAGTGCTGATGCACGCCGTCAACCTGGCGGCAGACGCCCATGCCTGTGGTCTGCACCTCAGTGATCTGGGGCTGGAGCAACTGGGTGGCGACGTTCAGTCGATTCAGCGCAACGGCACCGACCTGCCGATGGACAAGCCCGGCCTGTTGCAAGTCGGCGACAAGGTGCTGATGTCCGGCACCCTGTCCGCGATCGAGGCCTGCGAGGCACGGTTGCTGGCCGGGCAGTAACCCCATCGCGACCGCAGGCTCCCAAGGCGATGTCTTGTGAGAGCCGACGGTCGCCGATCATCAATCCTGACTGACCGCACCGATCTTGTGAATGGACAAGTCGGCACCGTAATACTCCTCTTCCTGGCTCAGGCGCAGGCCATGGAAGTACTTGATCGCGCCATACACCCCAAATCCGCCAGCCAGGGCCACGACGACACCCAGCGCCGTGCCAATCAACTGGCTGATCAGGCTGACGCCACCGAGCCCACCCAATGCACTCTGGCCGAAAATCCCGCAGGCAATCCCACCCCACACACCGCAAATGCCGTGCAACGGCCAGACACCCAGCACATCGTCGATCTTCCATTGGCTCTGGGCGGCAATAAAACACCACACGAACAAGGCACCGGCAATCGCCCCCGTCACCAGCGCGCCGACCGGATGCATCAGATCGGAACCCGCGCAGATCGCCACCAACCCGGCCAGCGGACCGTTATGCAGAAAACCCGGATCGTTGCGACCGACAATCAACGCCGCCACGGTGCCACCCACCATTGCCATCAACGAGTTGACCGCTACCAGCCCGCTGACGCCTTGCAGCGTTTGCGCGCTCATCACGTTGAAGCCAAACCAGCCGACGATCAGGATCCATGACCCCAGCGCCAGAAACGGAATGCTCGAAGGCGCAAACGCCACCAGCCGCCCCTCTCGATAACGACCATTGCGCGGGCCAAGCAACAGCACCGCCGCCAACGCCAGCCAACCGCCCATGGCATGCACCACCACAGAACCTGCAAAGTCATGGAAACCGGCGCCAAAACTGGCCAGAAGCCAGGCTTGCAGGCCGAAGTTGCCGTTCCAGATCATCCCTTCAAAAAACGGGTAGATGAACGCCACAATCAACACCGTCGCGCACAGCTGGGGCACAAAGCGGGCGCGCTCGGCGATACCGCCGGAAATGATGGCCGGAATGGCCGCGGCGAAGGTCAGCAAGAAGAAGAATTTGACCAGCCCATAACCATGGTCGGCGCTGATGACCGCCGCGGGTTGCAGAAAGCTCACCCCATAGGAAATCCAATAGCCTATAAAGAAATAGGCCAGGGTCGAAACAGCGAAGTCGCTGAGGATTTTCGACAAGGCGTTGACCTGATTTTTTTGTCGGACGGTTCCCACCTCCAGAAAGGCAAAACCGGCGTGCATGGCCAACACCATGACGGCACCGATAAGAATAAACAGGGTGTTGGAACCATGAACCAGTGTGTCCACAGCACTTTGCAAATTTTCCATGGAGAGGGCAGCCCTTATGGCAGTAAAAAGCACCAAAGCAGTTCGCAAGCCTTATGGGCGCACCAGCTTGGCGCCCGCCGCATCAACGGCCTGCCTGTCGATGAACCGCTTTGGCGCAGAACCCGCTGCGAGGCAAATAACCGCACGCAGAATTCCGCAGGTTTGAGGGTTTTGGGTTAAGGTTTCGCGCTACACGCCCGACTTCAGCGCAACCACATTCACGGACGCACCACGGCATAGCAAAAGCTGTACCAGTCAATTTCACTGAACCTTCGCGCAAGGCTCATACTCGAACGTTTCACCTAGCCAATACGGAGATCACCATGGCCAGCAAAACGGCAAAGACTGCTCAAGAAATCCTGATGGAAGATTTTCAGACACTGGTCAGTGACACCGAACGGCTGCTGGAACACACCGCCACACTGGCGGGTGATCAGGCCGATGAGTTGCGCAACGAGATCCACGAAAGCCTGGTGCGCGCCCGCGAGACCCTGCGACTGACCGAAGACTCCCTGCGCGAACGCGGGAAGGCGGCCGTCACCGCCACCGAAGACTATGTCCAGGCCAATCCTTGGCAGTCTGTCGGGATCGCAGCTGGCGTCGGCTTTTTGATCGGCCTGCTGGCGACGCGGCGCTAATATGGCGATCGGTGAATCCGAAGCCGGCGGTTCAAGCGCATCGGCGCGGCGTCTGGGGGCTGCTTTCCTGGGCTTGCTGCACAGCCATGTGGAATTGTTCGGTATCGAATTGCAGGAGCAAAAGGCCCGCACCGTAAGCCTGTTGCTGTTTGCAGGCCTGGCGCTGGTGTTTGCCCTGCTGTTGCTGGTGGGTTTGTCGGCGCTGGTGTTGATTCTGCTGTGGGACACCTATCGGCTGGCGGGCATTGTTGGCTTGTGCGCCTTCTATGCCCTGGCGGCGTTGTTCTGCGCCCTGCGCTTGAAGGCCGCGATCTTCGATGACTCATCGCCCTTCCATGGCACCCTGCAAGAGCTGGCCAACGATCGGGAGCGCCTGCTGCCATGAACCTGCCCGAGATCCCCCCAAACAGCTCCCGACGGGACATGCGCAAGGCGTTGATTCGCTTGCGCATGGAGATGCACCGCCAGGAAATTCGTCATGAGTCCCGACAACTGCTGCAACCGCTGGAACGCGTGCGTGGCCTGGGCCAAAGCTGGCAGGAAGGTTTCGGCATCAAGCACGCGCCGCTCTGGGGTGTCGCCGCAGTAACCTTGCTGGGCTTTCTCACCGGCAAGGGCGCCAAGGGCGGCGGCATCAGCGGCCTTTCTCGCCTGATTCGCCTGGGCACCAGCCTGTTGCCACTGATCAAGCTGGCGATGCAAGGCTCATCGCGCAAGGACTGACCGACGTCGAACGGGATGCATGCTTGCTGAGCCTCAAGCAACGAACCTCTTTATCGAGGGGTTCGATCTTGCCCGGCAGCCAGTATTGCCTGGCTGCCGGACAGTTGAACCGGCTGCTGATCGATATTGATGCACCAGGGTTGTGGTGAAGCTTGCAGCCGGTGGCGCGAACCGGGAAGCTAGGGCATCAGTCACCTGACGGAGAGGAACCAGCCTTGGATTGGCAAACCCTGCTTACTCGCGAACGCCTTGGAAAAGCGCTGCACAGCCCACAAGAACTTGGCCGCAGCCCTTTCCACAAAGATCATGACCGCATCATTTTTTCCGGTGCCTTCCGCCGCCTGGGGCGTAAAACCCAAGTGCATCCAGTCACCAGCAACGACCATATTCACACCCGGCTGACCCACTCGCTGGAAGTCAGTTGTGTGGGCCGCTCGCTGGGCATGCGCGTGGGCGAAACCATTCGCAGCGCCCTGCCCGACTGGTGTGAACCGAGCGATCTGGGCATGGTCGTGCAATCGGCCTGCCTGGCCCACGACATTGGTAACCCACCGTTTGGCCACTCGGGTGAAGACGCCATTCGCCACTGGTTCCAGCAGGCTGCCGGCCGCGGCTGGCTGGACGGGATGAGTGACGTCGAGCGTCATGACTTTCTGAACTTCGAAGGCAATGCGCAGGGTTTCCGGGTCCTCACGCAACTGGAATATCACCAGTTCGACGGCGGCACCCGCCTGACCTACGCGACCCTGGGCACGTATTTGAAGTACCCATGGACAGCACGCCACGCGGACTCGCTGGGTTACAAAAAGCACAAGTTCGGCTGCTATCAAAGCGAGCTGCCGCTGCTGGAGCAAATCGCCCACAAACTGGGTCTTCCCCAGCTTGAGGAACAGCGCTGGGCGCGTCATCCACTGGTCTACCTGATGGAAGCCGCCGACGACATCTGCTATGCGCTGATCGACCTCGAAGACGGCCTGGAAATGGACCTGCTCGACTACGCCGAAGTGGAGTCGTTGTTGCTGGGGCTGGTAGGCGATGATCTCCCGGAAACCTATCGCTTGCTGGGCCCAAGTGATTCACGGCGACGCAAACTGGCGATCCTGCGAGGCAAAGCCATCGAGCACCTGACCAACGCCGCTGCCCGTGCCTTCGTCGAACAGCAGGACGCACTGCTGGCCGGGACCCTGCAAGGCGACCTGGTCGAACATATGCACGGTCCGGCCAAGCGCTGCGTGCTGAACGCCAAGGACATTGCCCGCAAGAAAATCTTCCAGGACAAGCGCAAGACGCTGCATGAAATCGGCGCTTATACCACCCTGGAAATCCTCCTGAATGCCTTCTGCGGCGCAGCGCTGGAGCAACACGGCGGTGCAACGCCATCGTTCAAGAACCGACGTATCCTGGACCTGTTGGGCAACAACGCACCCGACCCACAAGGTTCGTTACACAACTCGTTTTTACGGATGATCGACTTTATCGCCGGCATGACCGACAGCTATGCCAGTGAAATGGCGCTGGAATTGACCGGACGCTCCAGCCGGTAGCGAAAGCAGACCCGCCACGGCAACAAGCTCTGCTGTGGCGGGTCGAAAAACCTCAATACTCGGGTCTGTTTGACGCCCGCAGAATCCCCCTACATCCCTCACAGAGCAGACTGATCGTCGGCGCTGCAATCACACGAAATAATCTGGGCCTGGACACCCGGTTTATATGGAAGGCCCCTATGCACGAACACGACCTGCGCATTTTGTTGGTGGAAGACCACCCTTTTCAGCTAATAGCCACGCAATACCTGCTTGAGAGCTTTGGGTTCGGCCAACTGACAACCACAAACAATGCTGAAAACGCGCTGCAACTGATGACCCAGGCGCGTCAACCTTTCGATATATTATTATGCGATCAATGCCTGCCTGATCTACACGGTCTTGAATTGATCGGGCTCGCCGCCCGGCAGGGGTTAATCAAACAAGCCATTATATTGAGCAGCCTTACGACGGTCGAACTGGATACGTTGAAAGTGGCCGCAACCAAACTTCGATTACCACTACTGGGCTACCTGGCCAAACCTCCGAAACAATTAGAGCTCAAAAACCTGTTGACCCGCTACCAGAAAGACACTCTTTAAACAGGCCAACACCGCACACACTACAAAACACCTTAAACAGTCACCCCTTTAAAAACCTCGCGCACAAACAAGCCAAAAAACATAAACTTCCCATCCAAAACACCCCCCTAAACTCACTAACTTTCTTTACACAAACCTGATTCAAACGTAATCCACTGCCTTATTAATTGTAGGAACAATCCTATATTGCAGCTATCGCCCGGTCAGTCCATGCCCACCCCACCTAACTGAGCTAAGGTGCGCGCTTTATTTGCACACGCATGGGATTTGATTATGAACTCAGTTTTTATTGTCGACGATCACCCCGTCATCCGCCTGGCAGTCCGCATGTTGTTAGAACATGAAGGGTATAAAGTTGTTGGCGAAACCGATAACGGGGTCGATGCAATGCAGATGGTCCGCGAATGCATGCCCGACCTGATCATTCTCGACATCAGCATTCCCAAGCTGGACGGGCTGGAGGTTCTCGCCCGTTTCAACGCCATGAACGCCCCACTCAAAACACTGGTGTTAACCGCTCAGTGTCCGACACTGTTTGGTATTCGCTGCATGCAATCCGGTGCCTCGGGGTATGTCTGCAAACAGGAAGACCTCAGCGAGTTGATCAGCGCCATTAAAGCCGTACTGTCTGGTTACAACTATTTCCCGAGCGAAGCATTGAACCCGGTACGTGGGGATGATGAACGCTCTATTGAACTGGACCTGTTCAAATCGGTGAATGACAGAGAGCTGATGGTATTGCAACTATTTGCCCAGGGTCGCACCAACAAGGAAATTGCCAAAGGCATGTTTCTGAGCAACAAAACCGTGAGCACCTACAAAAAAAGACTCATGCAGAAACTCAAGGCCCAATCCCTGGTAGAACTTATCGAGATGGCCAAACGCAACGCGCTAGTGTGAGAGACAGGATGCCCAGGCGTTTAAAGGACTATCTGATAATTTTGAGCGCAGGTTTATGCCTGAGCACCGCCCTGAACGCAGCAGAATCCGGAATCGAGAACTACTCCCTGCTTAGCCGTTCCGCCCCAGGCCCCATGGACACTCACCTGGACCCGAGTCAACAACAGTGGGTCGATACCCAACAGGTGTTGAAACTGGGCACCTCCGCCCCGGATTATCCACCGTTCGACTTGACCCTCAGCGGTCGGGACTACGAAGGGCTGACCGCCGATTACGCCGGCATCCTCGCACAAAGGATCGGCCTGCCGATCAAGGTCCAACGCTTCGCGACCCGCGATACAGCCATACAGGCACTGGAAAACGGCGATGTCGACCTGCTGGGGACTGCCAACGGTTTTGAAGCACGCAACCCCCACATTCTGCTTTCCACGCCTTACGCGGTAGACCAGCCGGTGCTGGTCACGCGTGAAGGAGAAACCCGGTCCTTGAGCGACGGGCTTGCGGGGCTGCGCTTGAGCATGGTGTATCACTACCTGCCACTGGACGAAGTCAAGACGCTTTACCCCAAGGCAATCATCACGTCCTACCCCTCCTATCAAAACGCACTCAACGCGGTGGCCTTCGATCAGGCCGATGTGTTCCTCGGCGACACCATTTCCACCCACTACATGATCAACAAGGGTTACCTGAACAACATACGCATGGCCAACTTTGGCAAGCACGAAGCCTACGGATTCAGCTTCGCGGTCAGCAAGGACAACCCACAGTTGCTGGACATCATCAATGCCACCCTGAAACGGGTGAGCAGCCTCGAAAAGGAAAAGATTGCCAAGCGCTGGAGTGCCGGCAGCGACATCCTGCTCACCGATCACAAACTGCAATTGAGCACGCGCGAAGAACGCTGGTTGGCACAACACCCAGTGGTGCGCGTGATCGTCAACGAAGCCTATGCGCCACTGACATTCTTCGATGCCGATGACAACTTCCGAGGCATTACAGCAGATTTGCTGGAGCTGATCCGTCTGCGTACGGGCTTGCGCTTCGAGATTCAGCGCAGCCGCAACGACAGCAAGATGATTGATCAGGTGACGCAACACCAGGCCGATATCATCGCCGCGATGCTGCCCAGTACGGAACGTGAAGCTCAACTGAACTTCAGTCGCCCTTACCTTGAGAACTCCTACGTCCTGCTGACGCGCAAATCCCCGGCCAGCGCGACCAGCCTTGAACAGCTTCAAGACCAACGCCTCGCAATAGCCCAAGGCAATCCGCTGGTACCCTTCTTGCGCACCGAGTATCCAGGGATTCGCCTGATTGAAACCGCCGATACGTTCAGTGCAGTGGAACTCCTGGCCCAGGGCGAAGCAGAAGGTGCTGTGAACTCACTGGTGATCGCCAACTATTTCACGGCCTCCCAAGTGTTCCGGGACAAGTTGCAGATCAGCGCGACCATCGGCACCCGCCAGGCTGCGTTTTCCCTGGCCACCTCCCGTAGTGCAACGGAGTTGAACTCGATCCTCGACAAGGCGTTGTTAAGCATTGCGCCGGACGAACTGGGCATTATCAACAGCCGCTGGCGAGGCTACAGCGCCGTATCCGACAGCCCGTGGCGCAACTACCGTCGCCTGATTTACCAGATCGTGATCGGCGCGACGCTGATACTGGCGGTGTTGTTGAGCTGGAACACCTACATGCGCCGGCAGATCAAGCAGCGCCAGATGGCCGAACGTGCGCTGAACGATCAGTTCGAATTCATGCGTGCGCTGGTCAATGGCACCCCTCACCCCATTTACGTGCGTAACCGTGAGGGGTTGCTGCAAAGCTGTAACGACAGCTACCTGCAAGCCTTCTCGACCGAACGCGAAAACGTCATTGGCAAAACCGTCGTGCAAGGTGCCATGAACAATGAATCCGAAGCCCTGGATTATCAGGCCGATTATCAACGCGTGATGGCAGAAGGTACGCCACTGATTGTGGATCGGCCGCTGCACATTGCCGGCAAGGCACTGACGATCTACCACTGGATCCTCCCTTACCGGGACTCCACCGGCGAGGTGCAAGGCATCATCGGCGGGTGGATCGATATCAGCGAACGACGACGATTGTTCGATGAACTGCGAACGGCCAAAGAACGAGCCGACGATGCCAACCGTGCCAAGAGTACGTTCCTGGCCACCATGAGCCATGAAATCCGCACCCCCATGAACGCGGTGATCGGCATGCTTGAGCTGTCACTCATCGGGGCTGACCAGGGGCTTCTGGATCGCCCTGCCATCGAAGTCGCGTATCACTCGGCCAAGGACATGCTGGGGCTGATTGGCGACATCCTCGACATTGCCCGGATCGAGTCCGGTCACATGAGCCTGGCTCCTGAGCGCGTCAACCTGCGCGAGACCCTGCAGACCGTGGTTCGCGTTTTCGAGGGGCTGGCCCGGCAAAAAAACCTCGACCTGACGCTCGAGTTCAGCCCTGACAGCCCTCACACCGATGTACTGACAGACCCGCTGCGCTTCAAACAGATCTTCTCGAACCTGATCAGCAACGCCATCAAGTTCACCGAACATGGCCAGATCCACATCAAGGCCCGCCTGACCCCGACGGACGAACCCAACAAGTTGCGGATGGAAGTCCAGGTCCATGACAGCGGTGTCGGCATCAGTGAGGTGGATTTGCAACGACTGTTCCAGCCTTTTGCGCAAGCCGACAATTCAGGGCAACTGGCCAGAAGTGGCGCTGGGCTGGGGCTGGTCATCAGCCGCAGCTTGTGTGAAATGATGGGCGGCCAGCTCACGCTCAGCAGCAAGCCGGGGATCGGCACTCAAGTCAACGTATCCTTGCCGATACCCTCTCTCCCTCAAGCCCCGACCACCAGCATCGCAGAGACCACGCTGCCCGTGGCATCGGTGCGCTTGAACGTATTGGTCGTTGACGATCACCCCGCCAACCGCATGCTGATGTGCCAGCAGTTGAGTTATCTCGGGCACTCATTCGTCACCGCCAACAACGGTGAGGAAGGCTTGAAGGCCTGGAAAAGCAATTCGTTCGACGTGGTGCTCGCCGACTGCAACATGCCGGTCATGAATGGCTACGAATTGACCCGTGCTATCCGCGACCATGAACAACTGGCACAACTGACACCCTGCACAATCATCGGGTTTACCGCCAATGCTCAACCCGAAGAGAAGACGCGCTGCAAACAGGCCGGCATGGACGACTGCCTGTTCAAACCCCTCAGCCTCGGTGCATTGAATCAACGCCTGGAGGCGTTGGTGCCTACACCTCGCAGGGAGGTCTTCAACCTGGAGGGCCTGGCGATGTTGACGGGCGGTGACCCGCTGTTGATCCAGCGCTTGTACGCGCAGTTACTGAGCAGCAATCGGTTGGACCGCCAGGAACTGCTCGCCCTGTCGCACGACCACGGACGCCAGGAGTTTATCGATGTCGCACACAAGATCAAGGGCGCAGCCCGAATCGCTCAGGCATCCCGGCTGATTGAAAGTTGTGAAACCCTTGAGCGTGCGAGTCATGAAGGTTTTGCCAAGAAAGACATCGAGGCCTGCTGCCTGGAAATCGAGAGTGCCCTGCTCGAACTGGAACAGGCGCTGAGCCGATACGTCATCGAGCCGCAGCACACGACTTTGGAGGTATGACGGTAACGGCAGACAACATTCACATCAACCTGGCTGACACATTCACATCAAAGGGCCATCATTGGACAACACAAAAACAATGCGACCCTTTGAAGGTCAATCCGCACGTCCGCCGATGATCCGAGGCAGCCCGATCAAGCCTTAGCTATGCTTGATCGCCGAGCAGTGCGTACGCAACCAAGGAGTGACCTGCCATGCCCAGCCCACTGCGCCAGGACAAACGTCGGTTTGCGCTGCACGTCCACATCAGCGTGATGTTTACCTTCTTGCTGCTGCTGACCGGCGTGGTGCTGGGCATTTTCAATTATCGGCAAACCACTCAGATCATTTTCTCCAGCAGCGAAAAACTGTTCGAGCGGATCGAGCAGGACGTACGGCTCGACCTGCACACCACCTATGAACCGATACGACACCTGCTCAACCTCTTGGTGGACAACCCGGCCACCCAGGCACCAGACCTTGAACATCGACTGGCGTTGCTCAAGCCGTTTAGCCAGTCGCTTCAAGACAACCCCAACCTCGCCTCGCTGTACCTGGGTTACCCCGACGGTGATTTTTTCATGGTCCGGCCGTTGCGCACCGCGGCCCTGAAACACGCCCTCGGCGCCCCCGACAACGCGGCCTATCAGGTCTGGAGCATCGAGCGCGACAGCAACGCCCTGCAAACGCACTCCCAATCACTGTTTTACGACCCGACCCTGACGCTTGTCAGCCGCGCGGACCTCCCTGGTGAGGCTTACGACCCACGCGCGCGCCCCTGGTACCAAGCCGCTCGCAACAACGCAGGCCAGATCACCACCGAACCTTACATCTTCTTCTCCACCCACAACGTCGGCACCACACTGGCGCGGCGCAGCAGCCATGACGCCATCCTGGGAGCAGACCTGACCCTGGCCGAATTGTCCGCGACCCTGGCCAAGCACCTAGTCACACCCGGCACTGAAATCGCGCTGATGGATGGCGACGGCAATGCGGTGGCCTACCCTGACAACAACCGGCTGATCGTCGATGACCAGACCGCACGCCTGATCAAGGCCAGGGACTTGAACCCCGCCTTCGATGCCCTGCTCAAGCGCCCCTCGGGCGGCAATCGCCTGCAAGTGGGCAACCGCCAGTGGATCGTCGCCCAGAGCAGTATTCAGGAGGGTGGCCCACGGGGCTTGCAGTTGGCACTGCTGGTGCCTGAGGACGAGTTATTGGTGGATGCCTATCGAATGCGCTGGCAGGGTGCGCTGATCACCTTGACCACACTGTTGCTGTGCTTGCCCCTTGGCTGGCTCACATCACGCATTCTGGTCAGGCCCTTGCGCGCGCTGGTGCAGGAAGCCGATGCAATACGCAGCTTCGACTTCTGCTACCCGGTCACGCGCCGCTCCCAGGTGCTTGAAGTCGACCAGTTAAGCGTTTCCATGGCACGCATGAAAGACACCCTGGCGAGCTTTTTCGAGATCAGCGCCAGCCTCTCTGCCGAGACCCGATTCGAGTCCTTGCTGCAGCGTGTGCTGTTCGAAACCGTCAAGATCGGCCAGGCCGAGGCCGGGCTGATTTACCTGCACGACACCGACAGCAGCCACCTCATACCTCACGGGTTGATCATCAACGGTCAATCTCAGGCCTTGTCGTCCTTCCACATTCAGCCCCATGACCCCGAAGGCGTCCAAAGCCCGCAATGGCTTCAGCAAGTGGCAAACGGCGACAGCGTCGTGACCACCCTGGGCTTCGAACAAACGGCAGACCTGCAAAGCGTATTGCTCGCGCTGAAGTGCCCCAGCGTGCACCTGATCGGCATTCGCCTGCGCAATCGCCACAACGAAACCGTCGGCATCCTCACCTTGCTGCTGGCCGACAGTGGCAACCTGGCAGACCTTGAAAAGCTGCGACCCGACCGGATCGCCTTCATCCAGGCTGTTTGCGGCGCGGCGGCGCTGTGCATCGAAAGCCAGCGCCTGCACACCAGGCAAAAGCAACTGACGGCCCCCTGACACCCGATTTGAAAAAGCCGGATCAAGGGACTGATCAGCAATCGCTCAAACGCAGGAAAATCGCCGCCAACTGTTCGATCCCGGCCTGATCCTCTGCACTAAAGCGCGCCAGCGACGGGCTGTCCAGGTCCAGCACGCCAATCAATCGGCCGTCCTTGATCAAGGGCACCACCAGCTCGCTGTTGGAAGCACTGTCGCAGGCGATATGCCCGGCGAACGCATGCACATCCTCAACCCGCAGGGTTTGCCGGCTCGCCGCCGCCGCACCGCACACGCCGCGCCCGAACGGAATTCGCACACAGGCGATCTGCCCCTGGAACGGCCCAAGGACCAGTTCCTCATTACGATTGAGGTAGAAGCCCGCCCAGTTCAAATCGTCCAACTGGCTGAACACAAAGGCTGAAAACTGCGCCGCGTTGGCGATGAAATCACGCTCATCGGCCAGCAGCGACTCCAGTTGCGCACAGAGCAAGCCGTAACCGTCCAGGCCTGTGCCGCTCATCTTCAAATCGATCATGCCTTGTGCTCCAGCAATTTAAGTCCTACCCAATAACGGGCGAATTGATACGCGCAACGGCCGTTGCGGTTCCCGCGTCCGGTGGCCCAGCGTACTGCCTGGATCTCCAGCGCTTCGTCACGCTGCCATTGAAGACCGGCCTTGCCCGCGAGCTGGCCTACCCAATGCTCGACCACATCGAGAAAGTGTTCCTGAGTGAACGGATAGAACGACAACCACAGCCCGAAGCGGTCCGACAGCGCAATCTTGTCTTCCACCGCTTCGCTTGGATGAAGTTCGCCATCGACCCGTTTCCAGTTTTCGTTGTCGCTCTCTTTTTCCGGGACCAGGTGACGCCGGTTGGAGGTCGCGTACAACAGCACGTTGTCCGGCGCCTGTTCCAGCGAGCCGTCAAGCACGCTTTTAAGCACCCGGTAGTCGCCCTCGCCCGCCTCGAACGACAGGTCGTCGCAGAACAGTACAAAGCGCTGCGGCAACTTCGCGATCTGTTCGACGACTCGCGGCAGGTCCGCGAGGTGATCGCGCTCGATTTCGATCAGTCGCAAACCGCCCTTGGCATGTTCGGCCAGCAATGCCCGCACCAGCGATGACTTGCCGGTGCCGCGCGAGCCCCAGAGCAAGGCATGGTTGGCCGGCATGCCATCCAGAAACTGTCGGGTGTTACGGCCCAGTTGCTCAAGTTGCCGATCGACCCCGATCAGGTCGCTCAGGCGCATGCTGAGGTTGACCTCCAGCGGCAGGAGAAAACCGCTGCGCCCCTCACGCTGCCAGCGTGCCGCCAGGCATTGCGTCCAGTCGATAACCTGGCGCGGGGCCGGCAAAAGAGGCTCGATACGTGCCAGAACAGCATCGGCACGTTCAAGAAAAGCATTCAATCGAGAATCCACGACTTCTCCTCAGGCAGGTTCACGGTAATGATGGGAGGGTAAACGACAGAACGCAGGACGCCATACTCGGTGAGCCCACCCCAGGACGGCCACCAGAACGTGCCGAAATCCACTCATGTTCAGCTATGCTTCGCCGGGAAGGGAAACGGAAGTGGTTCAGCACCTCATGGATATCAAGTTCACCAATCGCCTGTCTTACAAACAAGCCAGGCTTACTGTGCTGGTCGGTTTCATTCTGGGAACCCTGCTCAGCCTCCTGCAAATCGGCATCGATTATGCCAGCGAAGACGCCTCCATCAACCGGGAAATACTCTCGCTGCTGGAAATCAGCCACAACCCCGCTTCACGCATCGCCTACAACATCGATGCCGAACTCGCCCAGGAGCTGACGCTCGGCCTGCTGCGTTCGCCCGTCGTGATCAGTGCCCAACTGATCGACAACAACAATTCGGTCCTGGCCAGCGTCAAGCGCCCGGAACTGCAAAGCGGCTACCGGATCATCAGTGACTTTCTGTTTGGCTCCAACCGCCAGTTCAAGGACCGGCTCTACCTCGACCACCTGCCCGAAGAGTCCCTGGGGACCCTGATACTGGATGTCGACACCTATGCGTTCGGCAGCCGCTTCCTGCGCCGGGCCGAAGTCACGCTGCTCAACGGCTTCGCCCGCAGCCTGATCCTGACCGGGATTCTGCTGGCACTGTTTTACGTGATGCTGACCAAGCCGCTGGTGCGGGTGATCCGCGAACTCAGCAGCCGCGACCCACGCAGCGCCGAGCAGGCGCCCCTGGAGTTTCCTGCCGGGCATGAACACGACGAGATCGGTGTACTGGTGAAGGTCGCCAACCAGCAGTTCGAAAACATGGCCACCGAAATCCAGCAGCGGCGCAATGCCGAAAACCGCCTGACTGACTACCTCGGGCAGCTGGAAAACATCGTTTCGGCCCGCACCGCCGAACTCAAGGCGATCAACAACCGCTTGACCCAATCCAACGAAGAGCTGGAAGTCGCCCGCCAGACCGCCCTCGACATGGCCCAGGCACGTTCGGTGTTTCTGGCCAACATGAGCCATGAGATCCGCACCCCGCTCAACGGCTTGCTGGGGATGATCGCGCTGTCACTGGACGGCCCGCTGAACGCCGAACAGCAGCAACAACTGTCGATTGCCCATGACTCGGGCAAGGTGCTGGTGGAACTGCTCAACGATATTCTCGACCTGTCGAAGTTCGACGCCGGCCAGTTGGAGCTCGAACGCATTCCCTTTGATCTCGGTTCACTGATCGAAGACACCGCCAACCTGCTGTCGCAGAACGCCGCACCGAGCGTTGAACTGGCCTGCCTGATCGATCCACAGTTCCCGGCGCTGGTGCTGGGCGATCCGACACGAGTCCGGCAGATTGTCAGCAACTTGCTGTCCAACGCGCTCAAATTCACCCGTTTCGGGCGGGTTGACGTTCGCCTGCACACCCACGAGGACGGAGTCAGAATCGAAGTCTGCGACACCGGCATCGGCATCGCACAAGACGCCCAGGTCAAAATCTTCCAGCCATTTACCCAGGCAGGTGCCGGTATTACCCGTCAATTCGGCGGCACCGGGCTGGGCTTGGCCTTGACCTACAACCTCTGTGAAGCCATGCAAGGGCGCCTGACCATCAGCTCCGAGGCCGGTTTCGGCAGCCAGTTCTGCGCCGACCTCCCGCTGCCGTGCCACACGCCCGCCATTGCACCGGCACCGCTGCGCGGCAAGGTCCTGGCGATCACCGGTGCCAGCAGCGGTCTGGCCGAACTTTTGAGCACCGTATTGCCTGGCTGGGGGCTGGATTATCAACAGCGAAGCGTCGATGAGTCGTTGCTTGGCCTCAATCCCGATGTGCTGATCACTGACTGTCCAGAGTGCCTGTTTGCTCTGCGCCCGACGCTGGACGCACCGATTCTGCTGGTCACCGCTTACGGCAGCTTCATGCCCAGCGAGCAAGCCAGCGCCTTGGCGCCGTTGCAGCAACAGGCACGCCCGCTGGCCCGCAACGCGTTGTACCAGACCTTGCGTCGCGCCTTGCAGGCGGAAGTGACCACGATCAACAACGCCCAACTGGAAAGCATCGCGCCAGTGCGTCGCGGACGGATCCTGCTGGTCGAGGACAATCCGGTCAACCAACTGGTGGCCAAAGGCATGCTCGGCAAACTGGGCTGTGACGTGCGCGTGGCGTCCCATGGTGGCGAGGCGCTGGATCAGCTGGAACACAGCACCTTCGACCTGGTGCTGATGGACTGCAACATGCCGGTCATGGATGGCTACGAAGCGAGCCGGCAAATCCGCCGCAGCGGCCGTTGGCCAGACTTGCCCATCGTCGCCCTGACCGCTAATGCCATGCCCGAAGAGCGCGAGCGTTGCCGCGCAGCGGGCATGAGCGATTACCTGGCCAAGCCGTTTCGCCGCGAAGAGCTGGCTGCCCTGCTCGACCAGTGGGTGCCGACTACAACTGTGCTTTGATGTGTCCGAGCAGTTGATCAAGTCCCTGACGCAGGACATCCAGGCGATCCAGGTCGACACCGCTGTCGCATAACAGGCTCGCCTTGAGCGGCACCACCTGCTCACGCAGCGCCAACCCGGCCGGGGAAACGCACAGGTGCACCTCCCGCTCGTCACGCATAGAACGCTGGCGCTGCACCAATTGCATTTGCTCCAGACGTTTGAGCAGCGGCGTGAGCGTCCCTGAATCCAGGGACAGGCGTTCACCCAGCGCTTTGACGGTTGGCTGCTCAGGCAAGCAGTCCTGCCACTCCCACAACACCAGCATGGCCAGGTATTGCGGGTAAGTCAGGCCCAACTGATCGAGCATCGGCTTGTAGGCGCGGATCACCGCCCGGGAGGTGGCGTACAGCTTGAAGCAAAGCTGACTGTCGAGCCTCAGGGAATCGGCTGACGACAGCGTCATTTCAGCAACGCTTCGATCTCACGGGTCAAGTCTTGCGGCTTGGTCGCGGGTGCAAAGCGCTTGACCACTTTGCCGTCCTTGCCGATCAGGAACTTGGTGAAGTTCCACTTGATGCCCTGGGACCCCAGCACACCCGGTGCGCGCTTTTTCAGTTGAACAAACAACGGATGGGCATCACTGCCATTCACGTCGATTTTCTTGAACAACGGGAAGCTGACGCCGAAATTCAATTCGCAAAACTCGGAGATTGCTTCCTCGTTACCCGGCTCCTGCTTGCCAAACTGGTTGCAAGGAAAGCCCAGCACCACCAACCCCCGATCCTTGTAGCTCTGCCACAGCTCCTCAAGCCCCTTGTATTGCGGGGTGAAGCCGCACTTGCTCGCGGTATTGACCACCAGCACCGCTTTACCGGCGAAATCGGCCAGGGTCTTTTGCTCACCCTTGATGGTGGTGCAGGGAATACTCAGCAGGTTATCGGTCATGAGGCGAACTCCATTCGAAGGGTCGGGAATGACTAAACATAGTGCGCAATTGAATTGCACGCAATTTAACAACCGAAAAAAAGCGACCCGTTCGCAGGTCGCTCATTCGTTGCTCAGTCGCGCGGCACCAGGTCCAGGCACACCGAGTTGATGCAATAACGCAGGCCAGTAGGTGGCGGGCCGTCCGGGAACACGTGGCCCAGATGCGCGTCGCACTTGGCGCAAACCACTTCGGTGCGAATCATGCCGTGGCTGACATCACGGATCTCGACCATCGCACTCTCGCCAATCGGTTCGTAGAAGCTCGGCCAGCCGCAACCGGAATCAAACTTGGCCTTTGAATCAAACAGCGGCTCGTTGCAGCAGATACAGTGATAGACGCCATCGGTCTTGGTGCCGTTGTACTTGCCCGAGAACGGCCGCTCGGTGCCCTTGAGGCGGCAAACGTTGTACTGCTCCGGGTCGAGCATGGCCCGCCATTCTTCCAGGGTTTTTTCCAACTTTTCCATCGTCATACCTCTGCAACTGAAAAAGCCCGATCTGTACCTTTTCCACGGATCAGGCGGCACGTATGATTGCGCCTCGTTAGACGCCAGTCTGGCAGCCGCGTTACACGCATTCAAACGGATTTTCAGCGCTGTGACCCAAGCTTCAGGCCGACGTGAGAACGCAGGATTCCCAGTACGGTAGTTCATGCGCCGTCTGGATCGTTCATTTTCGGGAACACATCGCCATGCAGGTCAGCAAATCGAACAAGCTCGCCAACGTCTGCTACGACATTCGCGGCCCAGTGCTCAAGCACGCCAAACGCCTGGAAGAGGAAGGTCATCGCATCCTCAAGCTGAACATCGGCAACCCGGCACCGTTTGGTTTCGAGGCACCCGATGAAATCCTCCAGGACGTGATCCGCAACCTGCCGACCGCGCAAGGCTACAGCGACTCCAAAGGTCTGTTCAGCGCCCGCAAGGCCGTGATGCAGTACTACCAGCAGAAACAGGTCGAAGGCGTCGGCATCGAAGACATCTACCTGGGCAACGGCGTTTCCGAACTGATCGTGATGTCCATGCAGGCCCTGCTCAACAACGGCGATGAAGTGCTGGTCCCGGCCCCTGACTACCCGCTGTGGACGGCCGCCGTCAGCCTGGCCGGCGGTAATCCGGTGCATTACCTGTGCGACGAGCAAGCCAACTGGTTCCCGGACCTGGCCGACATCAAGGCCAAGATCACCCCGAACACCAAGGCCCTGGTGATCATCAACCCGAACAACCCGACGGGCGCGGTGTATTCGCGTGAAGTGCTGCTGGGCATGCTCGAACTGGCGCGCCAGCACAATCTGGTGGTGTTTTCCGATGAGATCTACGACAAGATTCTGTACGACGATGCCGTGCACATTTGCACCGCCTCGCTGGCACCGGACCTGCTGTGCCTGACCTTCAACGGCCTGTCCAAGTCCTACCGAGTGGCAGGTTTCCGCTCCGGCTGGATCGCCATTTCCGGCCCCAAGCATCACGCCCAAAGCTACATCGAAGGCATCGACATGCTGGCCAATATGCGCCTGTGCGCCAACGTGCCGAGCCAGCACGCCATCCAGACCGCACTCGGTGGCTACCAGAGCATCAATGACCTGGTGCTGCCGCAAGGTCGCCTGCTGGAACAGCGCAACCGCACCTGGGAACTGCTCAACGACATCCCGGGCGTCAGCTGCGTCAAACCGATGGGCGCGCTGTACGCCTTCCCGAAGATCGACCCGAAAATCTGCCCGATCCACAACGATGAGAAGTTCGTACTCGACCTGCTGCTCTCGGAAAAACTGCTGGTGGTACAAGGCACGGCCTTCAACTGGCCATGGCCTGACCATTTCCGTGTCGTGACGCTGCCACGCGTCGACGAACTGGACATGGCCATCGGCCGCATCGGTAACTTCCTGAAATCCTATCGGCAGTAAGCACCGAACCCTGTGGGATTCGCAAAGAATCCCACAGCGATCAATTCAGCAACACATCTTCTCCCCTCACCTGTGCTCAGGCTCTCAGCGCTCATTTGTGTCGGCCATTGATCGGCTCAGCCAATGTTCGCGGGGGCCATACGCTGCCAGGCCTGCCCAGAATCAGCCTGACAATTGTCGGAAATCCCCTGCAAGCACCTGAAAACCCGCTGTAGGACACAGTTTGAAATAGTCACCCGGTTGAATAGCCCGGTGCCGCACCTTATATACCCCGCAGTACGCTACATATTTAGCTTGAGGAGACTTCTACCACCATGATGCGCATCCTGCTGTTTTTGGCCACTAACCTGGCGGTCGTGCTGATTGCCAGCATCACCCTGAGCCTTTTTGGCGTCGACGGGTTCATGGCGGCCAACGGGGTTGACCTTGACCTCAAGCAGCTGCTGATTTTCTGTGCGGTGTTCGGTTTCGTCGGTTCGCTGTTCTCGCTGTTCATCTCCAAGTGGATGGCGAAGATGAGCACCGGCACCCAGATCATCAGCCAGCCGCGCACTCGCCATGAGCAATGGTTGATGCAGACCGTCGAGCAACTGTCCCGCGAAGCCGGGATCAAAATGCCTGAAGTCGGGATTTTCCCGGCATACGAGGCCAACGCATTCGCCACCGGCTGGAACAAGAACGACGCATTGGTTGCAGTCAGCCAGGGCTTGCTGGAACGTTTTTCGCCCGATGAAGTAAAAGCCGTGCTCGCTCACGAAATCGGCCACGTGGCCAATGGCGACATGGTCACCCTGGCCTTGGTACAAGGCGTGGTGAACACCTTCGTGATGTTCTTTGCACGGATCATCGGCAACTTTGTCGACAAGGTGATCTTCAAGAACGAAGAAGGCCGGGGCATCGCCTACTACGTGGCGACCATTTTCGCGGAACTGGTGCTGGGGTTCCTGGCCAGTGCGATCGTCATGTGGTTCTCGCGCAAACGCGAATTCCGTGCCGATGAAGCCGGCGCACGCCTGGCAGGCACCAGCGCAATGATTGGCGCCCTGCAGCGCCTGCGCTCGGAGCAGGGCTTGCCGGTGCACATGCCGAGCACGCTGAGCGCCTTCGGCATCAACGGCGGTATGAAACAAGGGCTGGCTCGCCTGTTCATGAGCCACCCACCCCTGGAAGAACGTATCGATGCGCTGCGCCGCCTCGGCCAGTAACACTCGATGAAACACCCAAAAAGGGCGACGCAAGTCGCCCTTTTTGCATCCGCAAGAAAATCGATCAGCGTTTGCGCAGACGATACACACGCTCATCAAGACGCGTAACGCCGCCCTGAAGGAACTTCCAGCTTTCACCCAGAATATCCCGCGCCTCCTGGACTTCCAGTCGCCAGCGAGCCCCCAGTAGCGCCTGGACTTGATCATCCGGCACGGCAAACGGCGGCCCCGGCAACTGCGACTGATCGTAGTCCATGGTAATCAGCAATCCCTCACACGGCTCGGGCAGGATCTGCAGCAGATGCGCGGCATACTGCTCGCGCATCGAGGGCGGCAAGGCAATCAGCGCCGCTCGATCATAGAGCGCCACGCAATCGACGACGTCCGCGGCGCTCAAGGCAAAGAAATCACCACACCACAACGCGATTGGGCCAGCCTGATAGACCTTGAAGGCCCCTTGCTCACTCACATGCGGCGTGAGCTGTTGTTCATGGAAGAAGTCCTCCACAGCTTTCTCGGACAACTCAACGCCCAGCACCTGATGCCCCTGCCCGGCCAACCATACGAGGTCCAGGCTTTTGCCGCACAACGGCACCAGCACCCGCGCGCCGTTCGAAAAACCCAGCGCGGGCCAGTACCGCAGCAGATAAGGGTTCACCTGGGACTGATGAAACCCGATCTGGTTTAGCTCCCAGCGTTTTTCCCAAAATTCCGGCTGCATGATTCACCCTGAAAATTCGATCAATATGGGCTAAAACTTATATTAGATTTAGATCATTGATCTGACTGAAGATGGGGCCATCTTAACGCTCAGGACCTTCTTCATGCTCCCTAGCCTGTTCATTTCTCACGGCTCACCCATGCTCGCACTGGAACCGGGTGCCAGCGGACCGGCGCTGGCACGCCTGGCATCCGAGCTGCCAACACCCAAAGCCATTGTCGTGGTGTCGGCGCACTGGGAAAGCCAGGAACTGCTGGTCAGTGGCAACGCCCATCCCGATACCTGGCATGACTTTGGCGGCTTCCCCGCGGCGCTATTCGCTGTGCAGTACCCGGCCCCCGGCGATCCCCAACTCGCTGCCAAGGTAGTCGGGTTACTGCAAGCCGATGACCTGAGCGCACGCATCGATGACCAACGGCCATTCGATCACGGCGTCTGGGTGCCCTTGTCGTTGATGTACCCGCAGGCCAACATTGCGGTGATCCAGGTTTCGCTGCCCAGCCGCTTCGGCCCGGCGCTGCAGACCCGTGTCGGCCATGCCTTGAGCAGCTTGCGTGAGCAAGGCGTGTTGCTGATCGGTTCCGGCAGCATCACCCACAACCTGCGCGAACTGGACTGGCATGCCGGCCCGGAAAGCGTCGAGCCCTGGGCCAAGGCGTTTCGCGACTGGATGATCGGGAAACTCGCCGCAAACGACGAAGCCGCCTTGCACGACTACCGCCAACAAGCCCCAAACGCCGTGCGCAGCCATCCCAGCGATGAGCATTTGTTGCCGCTGTACTTTGCGCGGGGCGCCGGGGGTGAGTTCAGCATCGCCCATCAGGGGTTCACCATGGGTGCGCTGGGGATGGATATTTATCGTTTCGGCTGACAGATAGACCGAGCCGCGCCCTTCGCGAGCAAGCCCGCTCCCACAGGGGAAACGCGCATCCCAGTGTGGGAACGGGCTTGCTCGCGAAGGGCGCGACACCGATCTCCAGTCAGGCACAAACCGCAGGCAAAAAAAATCCCCGAACCAGTCGGGGATTTTTTATGTGCGATCAATCAGCCCAAGGGCGGATCAATCTTCGCGATAGCGACGCAGTTTCAGCTGCTTACCGGCAACACGAGTGTCCTTCAGTTTGGTCAGCAGTTTCTCAAGACCATCTTCCGGCAACTCGACCAGGCTGAAGCTGTCACGCACCTGGATACGACCGATCGCTTCACGCGCCAGGCCACCCTCATTGAGGATAGCGCCCAGCAGGTTCTTGGCCGCGATACCATCACGCGCACCCAGCGCGGTACGGCAACGAGCACGGCCTTCGGCCAATGGGATCGGCGCACGACGCTCACGATCACCACGGTCCGGACGATCACCGGAACGCTCTGGACGATCACCGCGCGGAGCGTTGTTCGGCACCAGTGGACGTTCTTTCTCGATCGCAGCCAGGGTCAGTGCCTGACCGTTGGTTGCTTTGCGCAGCAGCGCAGCAGCCAGTGCACGCGGGGTGCAACCGATGTCGGCAGTCAGGCGGTCCAGCAGATCACCGTGAGTCGATTCGGCATCAGCCACCAGCGGCGACAGGCTGTTGGTCAGTTTCTTGATGCGCGCATCGAGAACAGCTTGAGCGTCCGGCAGGCGAACTTCAGCGACTTTCTGACCGGTTACACGCTCGATCACTTGCAGCATGCGGCGCTCACGTGGAGTCACCAGCAGCAGTGCACGACCTTCGCGACCGGCACGGCCAGTACGGCCGATACGGTGAACGTAGGATTCCGGATCGTACGGCATATCAACGTTGAACACGTGAGTGATGCGCGGAACGTCCAGACCACGAGCAGCAACGTCGGTCGCCACAACGATGTCCAGACGGCCATCCTTGAGGGAGTCGATCACGCGCTCGCGCTGGTTCTGGGCAATGTCACCGTTCAGCGCAGCGGCTTTGTAGCCTTTGGCTTCCAGGGCACTGGCCAGGTCCAGGGTCGCTTGCTTGGTGCGCACGAACATGATCAGGGCGTCGAAATCTTCAACTTCCAGCAGGCTCAATACAGCCGAGGTCTTCTGGTCAGCGTGAACCAACAGGTGAGCCTGTTCGATCGCGGTAACGGTCTGAGTCTTGGTCTGGATCTTCACGTGTTGCGGATCGCGCAGATGGCGCTCGGCAATGGCACGGATCGACTGCGGCAGGGTCGCCGAGAACAATACGGTCTGACGGGTTGCTGGCAGAGCCTTGAAGATAACTTCCAGGTCGTCCATGAAGCCCAGCTTGAGCATTTCGTCAGCTTCGTCGAGAACCAGGTGGTTCACGGTCGCCAATACTTTTTCGTCACGACGCAGGTGGTCGCACAGACGGCCCGGAGTGGCGACAACGATCTGTGCGCCATTACGGATTGCTTTCAGTTGTGGGCCCATAGGCGCGCCGCCGTAAACGGCCACAACGGTAACGCCCGGCATTTGCTTGGCGTAGGTTTCAAAAGCGGTTGCTACTTGCAGCGCCAACTCACGGGTTGGCGCCAGGATCAGGGCTTGCGGTTCGCGCTTAGCAGGATCGATGCGATGCAGGATCGGCAGGGCGAACGCAGCGGTTTTACCCGTACCGGTTTGCGCCTGACCAATCATGTCGTGACCGGCCATAATGATCGGGATCGATTGCTGCTGAATAGCCGAAGGCTCTTCGTAGCCAGTCGCAATGACGGCTGCAAGAATATTCGGATTAAGATTAAAAGCGGCGAAGCCGCCGGTTTCCTGGGTCATGGGTCTGCCTCTAAGTGCATCCGCAAAGACCCATGCTCCAAAGCTGCGCATGCCGTGTAAGACTCAAGAGTCGCCCTGGCTGCTTTGTCGGCGGGGATTTGCGAAAACGAATGAATGAAAAGAATCGTCTAGGAAGAGCCCGCTGTGCGGACGTGCAGCCGAAGCTGACTTCGGGGAATTGCGCTACCTGAACGCGGCCTGGCTAAAGACCGGCGCGCACTATACCGGAATTCGCCAAAAAAGGGAGCTTTTTTTATCGGAAAACACCTGTGTACACAGGAGCGTCACAGGTTTTGCGGATAATCGTGCGGCCGTCTATTTTTCAAAAGCCCGGCCCTGTTGGTCATCAGGCTTAAACGGTTCACCTTTCAGGCGCCGACCTTCGGTCCGAGACTTCCTTTGCCCACGAGGAAATGCCCCATGAATCAGCCAGATTCCAGCCGAGTCAGCCGCGAACGGCGCGGACATGTCCTGTTGATTGGCCTGGACCGGGTGGCCAAGCGCAACGCTTTCGACCTTGACCTGCTCAATCAACTGAGCCTGGCGTATGGCGAATTCGAAGCCGACAGCGAGGCCCGTGTGGCCGTGGTATTCGGCCATGGTGAGCATTTCACCGCCGGGCTGGACCTGTTGAACGTAAGTGACGCATTGGCCGAGGGCTGGCAAGCCCCGATTGGCGGTTGCGACCCGTGGGGTGTCTTTGCCGGCCCCAGGGTGAGTAAACCGGTGATTGTCGCGGCTCAGGGCTATTGCCTGACCATCGGCATCGAACTGATGCTCGCCGCCGACATCAACCTGTGCGCCAGCAACACCCGCTTCGCCCAGATGGAAGTCCAGCGCGGGATCTTTCCGTTCGGCGGCGCCACCCTGCGTCTGCATCAGATTGCCGGTTGGGGCAATGCCATGCGCTGGTTGCTGACCGGTGATGAGTTCGACGCCCATGAAGCGTTACGCCTGGGGCTGGTGCAGGAAGTCATGGCCAGTGAAGACCTGTTGCCGCGAGCAATCGAACTGGCCGAGCGCATTGCCCAACAGGCGCCGCTGGGGGTTCAGGCGACGTTGCAGTCCGCTCGCCAGGCGCGGCTTGAAGGTGAAACAGTGGCAGCGCAAGAGCTGCCGCCGCTGGTGAAGAAATTGCTGGCCAGTGAAGATGCCAAGGAAGGCGTGCGGTCGATGATCGAGAAACGCCCCGGAATCTTTAAAGGCTGCTGACCGCTGTGCTTTTGTGGCGAGGGAGCTTGCTCCCGCTGGGCTGCGCAGCAACCCCAAAATCCAGGCAATCCATGCAGATTTTGTGAGTGCTTAGCACTCAAGCGGGAGCAAGCGCCCTCGCCACAGAAGCCCGCCAGACTTTATGTCGCCGGGCGAATCGCCTTGATCAGCGCTTGCAACGAGTAACCCAATCGCGGCGCCAACGCTTCGGCTCGCGCAGTCAATGCCTGCATGTCCAGTTCCTGATCGAGCTCGGAAGGCACGATCAGAATCACGTTGCCCTCCTTCACCGGCAGCTCCCAGTAATGCCGGTGGTAAAGACCGCGCAACAACGCTGCCCCCAGCGGCTTGCCATCATCGGTCGCCCACTGGTTGATCACCAGCCAGCCACCCGGATTCAGGCGCTTCTGACAGTTTTCCAGGAAACCCCAAGCCAGATGCCCTACACCCGGCCCCACATCAGTATAGAGGTCGACAAAGATCAGGTCCGCCGGTTCGGCTGTCTCCAGCAACTCCAGGGCATCGCCGACGCGGATGTACAAACGCGGATCGTCGTCCAGCCCCAGGTACTCGATGGCCAGGCGCGGAACGTCCGGGCGCAGCTCAATGGCTTCGACGTCTTCCAGCGGCAGGAACTTGAGGCACGCCTGGGTCAGGGTGCCGGCACCCAGCCCGAGGAACAGCGCACTTTCAGGCTGCTCATGGCACAGCGCGCCAATCAGCATGGCCCGGGTGTAGTCGTACTCCAGCCAGCTCGGGTCGGCGGTGAACACGCAACTTTGCTCGATGGCGTCGCCAAATTCGAGAAAGCGGTAATCCGCCACTTCAAACACCCGAATCATGCCGAATTCATCGTGCACCTCGGCGAGCAGATGCTCGACGCGCTCCTCAGTCATTTCGTCTCCTGGTCGTTGTCGGGCCGATCCCCGGCAACGCAATCATTCGTGGCGCTCAGTGCGGCAAAGGCGCGATTGTCCGCGAAGCGACGGGAACAGGTCACGCATTAATTACTGCTAACATGCCTATCCGACCGTTAAACACTAGAGTCCATGATGAACCAACCCTGGAGCCCTGACAGCTGGCGCGCCCTGCCGATCCAGCAACAACCCCACTACCCTGACGCGGCGCATCTGCACGCTGTCGAGCAAAGCCTGGCCAGTTATCCGCCGCTGGTATTTGCCGGTGAAGCCCGGGAGTTGCGTCGTCAGTTTGCCGAGGTGACTCAGGGCCGGGCATTTTTGCTTCAGGGCGGCGATTGCGCGGAAAGCTTCGCCGAGTTCTCGGCAGCGAAAATCCGTGACACCTTCAAGGTGCTGCTGCAAATGGCAATCGTGATGACCTTCGCCGCTGCTTGCCCGGTGGTCAAAGTCGGGCGCATGGCCGGGCAATTCGCCAAGCCGCGCTCGTCCAATGACGAAACCATCAACGGCGTGACGCTGCCGGCCTACCGTGGCGACATCGTCAACGGCATCGGCTTCGACGAAAAGAGCCGCGTACCGGACCCGGAACGCCTGCTCCAGTCCTACCACCAGTCCACCGCCACCCTGAACCTGTTGCGCGCCTTTGCCCAGGGCGGCTTTGCCGACCTGCACCAAGTGCACAAGTGGAACCTGGACTTCATCGCCAACTCGGCCCTGGCCGAGAAGTACAGCCACCTGGCCAACCGTATCGATGAAACCCTGGCGTTCATGCGTGCCTGCGGCATGGACAGTTCGCCGCAATTGCGCGAAACCACATTCTTTACCGCCCACGAAGCGCTGCTGCTCAATTACGAAGAAGCCTTCGTGCGCCGCGACAGCCTGACCAACGATTACTACGATTGCTCGGCCCACATGCTGTGGATCGGCGACCGAACCCGTCAACTGGACGGGGCTCACGTCGAGTTCCTGCGCGGGGTGAACAACCCGATCGGGGTCAAGGTCGGCCCGACCATGAACCCCGACGACCTGATCCGCCTGATCGACGTGCTCAACCCGGACAACGACCCGGGCCGCCTGAACCTGATCGCGCGCATGGGCGCCAACAAGGTCGGCGACCATTTGCCGCAACTGATCCGCGCCGTGGAGCGCGAAGGCAAGAAGGTGCTCTGGAGTTCCGACCCGATGCACGGCAACACCATCAAGGCCAGCAGCGGCTACAAGACCCGCGACTTTGCGCAGATCCTCGGCGAGGTAAAGCAGTTCTTCCAGGTCCACGAAGCCGAAGGCACGTATGCCGGTGGTATTCACATCGAGATGACCGGGCAGAACGTCACTGAATGCATTGGCGGCGCACGACCGATTACCGAAGACGGCTTGTCGGATCGTTATCACACGCACTGCGACCCACGGATGAATGCCGATCAGTCGCTGGAACTGGCGTTTTTGATTGCTGAAACCCTGAAGCAGGTTCGGCGCTGAGTCATTAAATCTTTGATTGACTGACACACCGCCATCGCGAGCTTGCTCGCGATGGCGTCAGATCAGGCACCGCCAATCTGCGTCAATGCCACCCGCAACCGCGCCGCACTGGCCCTTGGGCAATTGAGCTGAATCTGTTCCAGCCCCAGCCAATCTGCCATCTGCCGCAAATTCACTGCCAAGGCCATCATTCCCGCCTCATCCAGCCCCGGCTCTTCTTCATGCACTGCATGCACCGCCAACCTTCCCAGCGCCCGCTCTGCCCGCAGATCAACACGCGCGGCAATTCGCTCGTGGTGCAAAAATGGCAACACGTAATAGCCGTACACCCGCTTGTCGGGCGGCGTGTAGATTTCCAGTCGATAGCGAAAGTCGAACAACCGCTCGGTCCGACTGCGCTCCCAGATCAATGAATCAAACGGTGACAGCAACGCGCTGGCCTCGACCTTGCGCGGCACTTTGGGGTTTGGCAGGCAGTACGCAGGCGATTTCCAGCCCTGCACCTCGCACGTCAGCAACTGGCCATTTTCCACCAGCCCGGCCAGTCCGTTGCGGCACTCCGCCAGGCTCAAACGAAAGTAGTCGCGCAAATCCTTTTCGGTAGCAACGCCCAGCGCACCCGCCGTATGCAACAGTAAACCGCGTTGCGCCTCAGCCTCGTCGAGCAGCGGTTGCTGGAGAATCGATTCGGGAATCACCCGCTCCGGCAAGTCATACAGACGCTCGAAACCGCGCCGCCCCGCCACTGTCACTTCACCCGCGGCGAATAACCATTCCAGCGCATGCTTTTCCGCGCTCCAGTCCCACCAGGGGCCGGCACGCTCCTGGCGGGTCGATAAACTGCCAGCGCCCAGCGCACCTAGCTCCTCGACCGAAGACAATACGCGACGGATCGTGTCCGGCTGCTCACGACCGAAGCGTGCCAACTGCTGATAAATCCCGTCGCCCTGCGCCGCTCGCTGCATGCGCCAGCGCATCAACGGGTACATCGACAACGGTAACAGCGACGCCTCATGCCCCCAATATTCGAACAACGTGCGCTGCCGGCCCTGGCTCCAGGCGGCCTGATCGAGCAAACCGGCGGAGTAGTGACCGAGGCGAGAGAACAACGGCAAATAGTGCGAGCGCACCAGAGCGTTGACCGAATCGATTTGCAGAATGCCCAGGCGTTCAATCAAGCGGTTGAGCTGAGCGGGCTTGATCATCGCTGGCGGCTGGCGCCCGGAAAAACCCTGGGCCGCCAGCGCCAGACGCCGAGCCTGTTTGAGGGATAAGGACAGTTGTGCGGGCATGAGCTTCTCCTTGTCTGCTCGCAAACTACCTCAGTGTGAAGCGTCTTGTGTAGCGGCTCGGTACTCATTTGTGCATCGGGTCATCCCAGAAGGGGCGCACGACTTCATGCTCGACATCGGCACGGCTCAGTCCCATGTCCTTCAGGGCTTCGTCGCTCAGACTGGCCAGCAGCTCACGCTCACGATGAACCTCGTACCAGCCGCTGATTTTCTCCCACCCGTGACGCAGTGAGAAACCGCGAAACAAAAACCGGGGCGCCAGTGCATAACCTTTTTGACCTTTCATCGTCTTGCCCTCCGTTGTGGATGGCTCAAGTCTCACGCGGGGACTAAGATCAATCCAACGAATGTTTCTTATGCAATACATCTCGGAGATTGATGAATTGAGCAGCTACCCGAGTATCGATACCGAAGTGCTGCGTACCTTCGTCGCTATCGCGGACCAGGGCGGGTTTACCCGTGCAGGCGAACTGGTGAACCGCACTCAGTCGGCGGTGAGCATGCAGATGAAACGCCTGGAAGAAGACGTGCTGCAACGCCAGCTGTTTCAGCGAGACGGTCGCCAGGTTCGGCTGACCGCCGAGGGCCAGGTGCTGCTCGGTTATGCCCGGCGAATTCTGAAACTGCACAGCGAGGTGTTCAACACCCTGCGCGAGCCACACATGGTCGGCATCGTGCGCATCGGCACACCGGATGATTACGTGATGCGCTTCCTGCCGGGCATCCTCTCGCGCTTCGCTCAGGCGTACCCGTTGATCCAGATCGAGGTTCATTGCGAGCCATCAAAGCAACTGCTACTGCGCCGCGACCTGGACCTGTCCATCGTCACCCGGGAACCCGGCAGCGAAGTCGGCCAGTTGCTGCGCAAAGAGCGTTTTGTCTGGGCTCAGGCTCAGTGCTTCAATCCAATTGAACAATCGCCGATCCCCCTGGCGATGTTCAACGGCGATTGCTTCTGCCGGATCTGGGCCTGCAACGCACTGGACGCCTTGGGCCGCGACTACCGCATTGCCTACAACAGTTCGAGTTTGTCGGCACTGATGGCCGTGGTCAGCGCCGGGTTGGCCGTCACCGCACAGCTGGAAAGCCTGATCCCTGCGGACATGCGCATTCTGGGCGAAGCCGAGGGCCTGCCCGTGCTGCCCGAAGCCAGCATCATGCTGGTGCGTAACGTGAACGCCCCGTCGCCGATCACCGAGTGTCTGGCCGAGCACATCGTCGACGGCTTCAAACTTTAAAGGCGAGCATCACTGCGCAAAGCACCAGAAAACCACAGAACAAACCGCGCAGCAGGCGTTCCGGCAGGGCGTGGGCAATCTTCACGCCCCAGCTGATACTCAGCAGCCCACCCAGTGCCAGGGGCAGTGCGATGCCCCAGCTCACTTGCTGGTGCGCCGCGTAAGTCACCAGGGTGACGCCCGTACTCGGCAGCGCCAGCGCCAGCGACAAGCCTTGAGCGACCACCTGCGTGGTGCCGAACAAACTGGTCAGCACCGGCGTCGCAACCACCGCGCCGCCCACACCAAACAGCCCGCCCATGGCGCCCGATGCCGCGCCGAGCACACCCAGCCACGGCCAGGAATAACGCATCTGCGCCGAAGCCGGTGCACTGGCCATGAACATCCGCACCAGGTTGTAGGCCGACAAGGCGATCAAAAATGCCACGAAGCCGATGCGCATCACCCGTGCATCAATGCCCACCGCCCAGATCGAACCGATCCACGCAAAACAGAACCCCATCGAAGCCAGCGGCAAGGCGTGTCGCAGTTCAATGCGGTTGCGCTGGTGATAACGCCACAGCGCCAGCATCACGTTCGGCACCACCATCACCAATGCAGTGCCTTGGGCGATTTGCTGATCCAGACCGAACAACACGCCGAGCACCGGAATCGCGATCAAGCCGCCGCCAATCCCGAACAACCCACCGACCGTGCCCAACGCAGCGCCCAGCGCCAGATACATGACTAACTCAATCACAGACATTTCCTCATCAGCCAAGCCCCGCATCCTACGCAGTCGACACTGGCGGGGAAACGCACAGCACCGCACAATGGCTGTGCGCCTTTCGCATAAGCAGACACTCATGAACCCAGACGTACTCACTGATCAGTTGGGGCTGTTCCTCGATGTCCTGGAAACCGGTAGCTTCTCGGCGACCTCCCGCCGTCATCCGCTGACGCCTTCGGCCGTTGCCCGGCGCATCGACAGCCTGGAAGGCGCTGTCGGCAGCCAGTTGTTTATCCGCAGCACTCACGCAGTGCGCGCCACGCCGGCCGGCCTGGCATTTGCCGAACGGGCGCGGCGCATCGTTGCCGAGTTGCGCCTGGCCCGTGCCGAAGCCGTGTCCCTGAGCAGCGCCCCGGAAGGGCTGATTCGCATCGACGCCCCGGCCGCGTTCGGCCGGCGACATCTGGCGCCGGTGATTGCCGACTTTCTGGTGGCCTATCCAGGGTTGGACGTGCAATTGCACCTGATCGACAGTTTTGTCGACATGCAGGGGTCGAACCTGGGCAAGGTCGACCTGGTACTGCGCGCCGGGCAAATGGCCGACACCCGGCTGGTGGCCACGCCGCTGGCCAGCATGGTGCGCATTGCGTGTGCCAGCCCCGCCTACCTCAAGCGCCGAGGGGTGCCGAGCCAACCGAGCGAACTGAACCATCATGACGGCCTCGACTGGGATGGCCTGGCCCCGCCCTTCGCCTGGCGTTTCGAGCTGGACGGCCAGATGCAGTTGCATCGCCCCCAACGGATCCGCCTCAGCGCCAACAATGCCGAAGCCTTGCTCTACGGCGCCCTCGCCGGCCTGGGCATCGCCCACCTGCCGACCTGGCTGTGCAGCGAATACCTGCTGCGCGGCGAGTTGTTGCCCTTGTTTTGCGACAACGGCCTGCCCAAACCGGAAACCACCGGCATCTACGCCCTGCGCCTCGAACAACAGATCAACTCGCGCAGCCGTTTGCTGCTGGAGTACCTCAAGAGCCGCTTCAGCCCGATACCGCCCTGGGACCTGGCGCTGCAAAGCGACCTGGCTCGGCAATAACCGAAAATTATCTGGCGCATTAAACACTCGCCCGCTAGGGTCTGTACGAAAAGTCGCCGAGTGGCGATCAGGCAAGGCAAAAACAGGCGAGGAAGCGGAGTTTACGGGTTGTAAATGAGCATTCCGAGCCTGTTTTTAACGCAGCATGATCGACACGCAGGCAGTTTTCGTACAGAACCTAGATTCATGACGATCACCGTTCAAGGCCTGAATATGACCACCCAAAGCACTCCCCCGGACACCTGCGACCACCTGCTGCTGGACAACCAGGTGTGCTTTGCCCTGCACTCCACCTCGCTGCTGATGACCAAGGTCTATAAACCGCTATTGCAAGCGCTGGGCCTGACGTATCCGCAGTACCTGGCGATGATGGTGCTGTGGGAGCGGGACGGGTTGACCGTCGGTGAAATCAGCACGCGCCTGCTGACTGATCCCGGTTCTCTGACGCCGCTGCTCAAACGCCTGGAAGCCGAAGGCCTGTTGAGTCGCACCCGTAGCCGTGAAGACGAACGCGTGGTCATCGTCGAACTCACCGAACAGGGCCGCGCCCTGCGTGACCAGGCCCGTGACATTCCGCAGTGCATCCTCGGCGCCAGCGGCCAAACCCTGGAGCAACTGCAAAAGCTGCAAGCCGATCTGCTGGTGTTGCGCAGCCACCTGCAAGACAGCCTCTAATCGCCCCCCTCAGAAATCCCCCGTGGGAGCTTGCTCCCACATTTTCTATGTGTGCCCTGATCCTGTTTGCTTGTCAGTTCCACCGCCTCGAAAAATCTGTTGCCATTACCCCCCACTGCAACAGCTCTAGATCAGTACTTGCAGCCACATGTGTTCACCAGACAGCCGGCCTTTCGCCAATTTTTTCAAAATTTATCTTGCGCGCAATATATTACGAGACTACATTTATTTCGCACTTACTTAGCGCGCAAACTTTTAGCGCAAAAATAAACCGCGAATGAGGCTCACACCATGCAAACTCTCTATACCGCTGTTGCAACCGCCACCGGTGGCCGCGATGGCCGCGCCGTTTCCAGTGACAACATCCTCGACGTCAAACTCGCTACCCCCAAAGAACTGGGCGGTGCGGGCGGCGCTGCGACCAATCCCGAGCAATTGTTCGCAGCCGGTTATTCGGCCTGCTTCATCGGCGCACTGAAATTCGTCGCCAGCCAGACCAAACGCAAAATCCCGGATGACGCCGCGATCACTGCCCATGTCGGCATCGGTCAGGTTCCTGGCGGCTTTGGTCTGGACATCGACCTGCACGTCAGCTTGCCAGGCCTGGAACAGGACGACGCACAAACCCTGGTCGACGCCGCGCACCAGGTCTGCCCGTACTCCAACGCCACACGCGGCAACGTGGACGTTCGCCTGCACGTCACCGTCTGAGTGCCCGCACTTTCCAGACGCGCATAAAAAAGCCCGACTCAAAGGTCGGGCTTTCTCTTTCCTGCAAAAACTGCGCTTATTTAGCACGGCCTTTGTAAGAGCCGCCTTCGCGGGTATCGATCTCGATCATGTCGCCGATTTCGATGAAGTCAGCAACCGACAGCTCGGTACCGTTCTTCAGTTTGGCAGGCTTCATCACCTTGCCGGAAGTGTCACCGCGAGCGGAACCTTCGGTGTAGTCAACCTGACGCACAATGGTGGTCGGCAGTTCTACGGAAACCAGACGCTCTTCGAAGAAGATCGCTTCGCACACATCGGTCATGCCTTCTTCAACGAAAGGCAGAACAGACTCGATGTCCTCAGCGTTCAGCTCGTACATGGTGTAGTCAGTGGTGTCCATGAACGTGTAGGTGTCGCCGCTGATGAAGGACAGGGTCGCTTCTTTGCGGTCGAGGATTACGTCGTCCAGTTTGTCGTCGGCGCTGTAAACGATCTCGGTCTTGTAACCGGTCAGCAGGTTTTTCAGCTTGGTCTTCATGATCGCGCTGTTACGACCGGACTTGGTGAATTCAGCTTTCTGAACCAGCCAAGGGTCGTTTTCGAGACGGATCACCGTACCGGGTTTCAGTTCTTTACCAGTTTTCATTGCGAATATCCGAATTTGGATGGGATTTACAAAAATCTAGGCCGCGTATCATATCCAATTTAGGTAAAACTGCACCAGCGCTGCGGCAAGATCCGCCTGCAAGGCTTGTTCCAGACACCATGCCTGGGCGTGTTTTTGCAGTTCCGGCCAATGTTCCTGCGCCTCCAGCCAGTGTTCGGCCATGTCGCCGCCGGTATTCCACGCTCGCCACAGACCGCACAACGCCTCGCTGGCCGCAGCTGAAAGCCCTTGGGTGTAGAGCACGAGAAAGGCGTCGAGCTTCTCCAGATGGACGTCATCGTCCTGCTGATAAATATGCCACAGCAAGGGGCGAGCGGCCCATTGCGCCCGGACGAACGAGTCTTCGCCGCGTACCGCGTTGAAATCGCAGCACCACAACAAGCGGTCGTACTGGTCTTGCCGGACGAACGGCAGCACTTGCACGGTCAGGCTGTTACGCACATGCACGGTGCCGACGGTCAAGGGTTCGGACCCGAGCCAGGCCTGGACATCACCCAACACCCTGCCCTCCGGCACCAACAAATGCGTGGGTCGCGCTTCTGCGGCCAGCACCTCCAGCCAACTGGCCAGCCCGGCATTCTCGTAGGCAAACAGCGAGATCAGCCGCGCGCCCGCTACCGGAGCAACCCCCAACCCTTGCAGGAACGCCTGTTGCTGCGCAGGGCTCTGCTGAAACGCCTTACGCTGTTCCAGCAATCCGCCCTCACGCAACAAGCCGCCGGTACCGGCCTGAAAGCCTGGGAAGAAAAAGTACTTCTGGACCTGTTTGTACTTCACCGAGGGCAGGCCATGACAGCCGACGATCCAGTCTTCGGCGCTCAGGTAGTCAAGGTTCAGCCACAGCGGAACGCATGGGCGTTCGGCCATCGCCTCCATATAGGCGGCGGGCAATTGGCAGGCGAACGCCGCAATCACCACATCGGCCGCAGGCGTCGGCTGCCAGTCGGCCGGCCATTGACGTACTTCAACGCCCTGCTGCCATTGCTGGCTGGCCGCGATGTCGATTTCAGGGCACAGACGTTCGAACGCCCGCAAATCGTCGACCCACAACCGAACCCCATACGAGTGCTCGGCCACCAATTGGCGGGCCAGGCGCCACGTCACGCCGATGTCGCCATAGTTGTCGACAACCGTGCAGAAAATATCCCAGGTGACTTTCATTCCGGGCTCCATGAGACAAAGGCTGCAATTGTCCGCATAAATCGTTGCGTGCAGAAGGGCCGACGCCGATTAATCTTCATGCGACAATCGCCGCTTGCCCACATTCCAGCAGGATGCCGCCATGCCGTACCGCTCGACTCCACGCCGCCCGTTGCGTATCAACGTCAATGCCGTCCAGTTGACTGTCAGCATTGCCTTGGGTTTGTGGTTGGGATTCCTGGCCATCGCCCTGACCTGCTGGCTGGCTGCCCGCTTTGTGTTCGCCCCGCAACTGGCGCCCGTAGCCGAAGCCGTTCAGCAGTTGGCCAAGCCCCCGGTCGTGGAGCCCGTCGTGCCCAACCCGATGTTCGAGCAGTACCAGGAAAACCTGCGCAAGAACGAGCAGCAGCAAACCCTCGATCAGGCTCGTAGCAACCCGCGCAATCTGTCCAACGCCAAGTGCCAGTTCTGGCTGCAACAGGACCAGACCGCCCCCAGCGAAAAATCCCGCGCCAACGTCCTGCAATTTTGCGATTGATCATGAACAAGCACAGCGTCCACCAACTGATTCTCGAAAAACTCCAGGCCGATCTGGAGGTCGCTCAGCGAGCGGCCCAAACCGCTTACGAAACCGCGACCCACGAAGAAAACATCGCCGAAAACAAGTACGACACCCTGGGCCTCGAGGCCTCGTACCTGGCGGCCGGCCAGGCCAAACGCGTGGAGGAAATCAGGCAAGCGCTGGCGCTGTGCCAGAACCTCAGCCTGCGACCTTACGACGAGCAACAGGGAATTCAGGTCGGCACGCTGCTGGGCCTGGAAGACGATGAAGGTCGTCAGCAGTGGCTGTTTCTAGGGCCGGATGCGGCCGGGCTGAAGGTGTATCTGGTGGGGCAACTGATTACCGTCATCACCCCTCGCTCTCCGCTGGGCAAAAGCCTGCTGGGCAAGTTCGAGGGGGACGAGGTAGAGATTGTCGTGGCAGGCACCCGGCAACAGTTCGCTGTCACCGAGGTGGTTTAGTGAACCGGTAGTTCAACGCCGTCGAACAGTTCTTCCAGCTCTTGCTTGTTGTGGCACTGGATGGCTTTGGCCATGACTTCGCGAGTCAGGTGCGGCGCAAACTTCTCAATGAAGTCGCACATGAAGCCACGCAGGAAAGTGCCGCGACGGAAACCGATCTTGGTCACGCTGGACTCGAACAATTCACTGGCGTCGAGCACCACCAGGTCGTTATCGAGCTTGGTGTCCACCGCCATTTTCGCCACGATGCCCACGCCCAGGCCCAAGCGCACGTAGGTCTTGATGACGTCGGCGTCGGCCGCGGTGAACACCACTTTCGGGGTCAGGCCACGGTGGCTGAACGCTTCGTCGAGTTTTGAACGCCCGGTAAAACCGAACACGTATGTCACGATCGGGTATTCCGCGAGCGCTTCAAGGGTCAGCTTCGGCAGCTTGGTCAGTGGGTGACCTTGAGGCACGACCACGCAGCGGTTCCAGCGATAGCACGGCATCATCACCAGGTCGCCAAACAGTTCCAGCGCTTCGGTGGCGATGGCGAAATCCACGGTGCCGTCAGCGGCCATTTCGGCGATCTGCATCGGCGAGCCTTGGTGCATGTGCAAGGCAACGTCCGGGTATTGCTTGATGAAGCTGCTGATCACCGGCGGCAATGCATAACGTGCCTGGGTGTGCGTGGTGGCAATCGACAGGGTGCCTTTTTTCTCGTTGGAGAATTCCTGTGCGATTTGCTTGATGCTTTCAACCTTGCGCAGAATCTCGCCCGCGGTGGTGATGATGCGCTCACCGGCCGGGGTAACACGGGTCAGGTGCTTGCCGCTGCGCGCAAAAACCTCGACCCCCAACTCGTCTTCCAGCAGACGGATCTGTTTGCTGATGCCCGGCTGCGAGGTGTACAGGCTTTGGGCTGTAGCCGAAACGTTGAGGTCGTGGTGCGCCACTTCCCAGATGTAGCGCAATTGTTGAAGCTTCATATGAATCCCTCAAAGCAGATAGACGCCACGGGCATCAGCGACGGTATATAACTATATTAATGGTTTGAATAATAAATCTAGAACTTTTTTGTCAAAAGGCCAGTATTCATGCATCAACTGTCTCCGTAACGCCGACGCTGCACCAACGGGACCAGATAGACCGGTACCTGGGCCAATTGCAGCACCCGCGACGCGGTACGCCCCAACGGGGTTTCCCCACCCACCCCATGGCTGTGACTTCCTACGATCAACAAATCCACCGAGAGTTTCTGCGCCTGCTCGAGAATCACTTGCGAGGGATCGCCCTGGAACACCCTCACCGACTGAATCAGCGCCAGGTCCTGCTGCCCCTCCCCCAACTCTTCACGAAAACTGTCGAGCACCCGCTGCTCGATATTGGCCATCACGGTGTTCAACCCCTCACTGTGAAACTCGCTCAAGGCTTGTTCGTCGAGGTAGCTTTGCAGCACCGACTCGGCAAACAAGCCCATGGGTTCGACGGCATGCACCACATACAAGTCGGCTTTGAACGTTCGCGCCAATGCCAAGGCATGCTGCATCACATAAGGCGCGTACAGGCCGAGGTCAGTGGCGTACAACATCGAACGAATCATGTGACCTCCTCGGGTGCCAAGATGGCGGAGATTGATTCAGCTTAGCAGTGCCGTGACGAGTTCGGCGTCCCGCGCCACGGGGCTTAAACCTTCAGTTCATTGCTGATGCCATGGGGGACGTGGCCGGTCGCGACCACCTCGCGAGCGAGCTCGCAGTGCCCGGTCTGGTCGTCGAAAAACACGTCGGCCGCGAAAGCTTCGAGGAACGCCGACTTCTGCAGACCACCGAGAAAAAGAGACTCGTCCAGACGAATATCCCACTTGCGCAATGTGCGAATGACCCGCTCATGTGCCGGCGCCGAACGGGCCGTCACCAGGGCCGTGCGGATGGGACAGGCATCCTCGGGGAACTCGCGTTGCAACAAATTGAGGGCTTCCAGAAAGCCCCTGAACGGTCCGCCGCGCAACGGCTCACGGGCCGACTCACGTTCACTGGCCTGAAAAGCCTCAAGGCCTCCCGACTGATAAATGCGCTCCGACTCATCGGAGAACAGCACCGCGTCACCGTCGAAGGCAATGCGCAACTCTTCGCTGGCCGCACGGCTCGCGCCCCCCGACAAAATGGTCGCGGCCGCAAACCCTGCGTCCAGTGCACTGCGCACATCGTCGGCGTGAGTGGAGAGAAACAGGTCACAATCGAAGGCTTTCAGATACGGATACGGACTGCGCCCACCCACAAACGCCGCCCGGGAAATAGCCAGCCCATAATGGTGAATCGAGTTGAAAACCCGCAGGCCGGTGTCGGCGCTGTTGCGCGAAACCAGCACCACTTCAACCCTCGCTCGCCCGAGGCTGGCATTCAGGTTCAGGAGTTTTTGCACCAAGGGAAACGCGTCACCCGGCGCAAGAACCTCGTCCTCGTGTTCGATCTGATACTGCCGATAGGCTTCGACACCGCTCGCCAGATACACCTTGTGGCTCTCGCTCAAATCAAACAGCGCCCGCGACGAAATCGCCAGCACCAGTTTGTCGGTCAACGCCTTTGCCATTTCATACTCCCTCGACAGATCGACTCAGGCGTTGCGCCGATCAATAAAGCTCAACGCCTGATACAAAGCTTCAATTTTTGGTAACTCGCAACCGTGGGTCTTGGCCGCAGCCAGGGGACGGGCGTAGATCGCCGTCAGTTCCAGCGGCCGTTTGTGCACGAAGTCGTGGTACATGCTCGGCCAGTAATCGGGCATGCGTTCGGTCATCTTGAACAGGTGCTCGGCGTACCCGACGGGTAACTCATAACCACAGGCCTGAGCGCCCTGCACCACTTCAGCCATCAACGCCTGAATCAACGCGCGGCTGTCGGTATCTGCCATCAACGGCGTGGTACTCGCACCGAGCAACACCGACAACCCGTTGTAGGGAACATTCCAGACCAGTTTTTGCCAGCGCGCCTGCTGCAGGTTGGCCATGGCCTGGGACTCCAGACCAGCGGTGCGAAACAACTGCGCGCCTTCTTCGACAATTGCCTGACGTGCCGACTCATCATGCTGGGCCGGGCCACTGTGATAACCGACGTTCACCGCCCCCAATGCCTGGTGCTCGATCACGCCGGGACCGGCGCGATGCACACAGATAAAACACAAGCCACCCAGCAGGTGCAGCGAGTCGGGGAGCAAGGCGCGCAGGCTGTCTTCGACATCCAGGCCGTTTTGCAGCACCAGCACTTTGGCGCCCCGGGCCGCTGTCTGAATGATGGCCGGTGCCAGTTCGGCATTGCTGGTGGTTTTGGCGCCCACCAGCAGCCAATCGCAGGGCGGCATGTCCTGGGCCGACGCGTACGCCTGCACCGGGTTCAGGTTCAACGAGCCGTGCACGGCACTCTCGAGTTTCAGGCCGCGCTCGGCGACCGCAGAAAACTCGCTGCGCAACAGAAAGTGCACATCGAATCCGGCACGCGCCAACATCACACCGTAAAAGCCGCCGATGGCCCCGGTGCCGATCATGCCAATGGTGGGTCTGGAAACAACGGCATCGTTCATGGCAACTCCTCTGCGGGTCGGGCAAGCGCTTGCGCGACGGCTTCATTAAGTCGGGATTGAGTCAGGCGTGTTTGCAGGGCGCCATAAAATTCGCCGTCGCGCACCACGAACAGTGCCGGCAAGTGGAACACGTCATAACGCGCAACCACGCCACCGTTGTGCCCGGCATCGATCCAGCACAAACGGTCGACTGCCAGGTCCAGCCCCGGCAAGTGCTGGTGCGCCCAACGGCAACTGGCGCAACCGTCACCCGTGAAGATCACCAGTGACACACCGCTCATCGCCAACAACCGTTGATCGGCGTCGAAATCGGTCAGTTGCATTTCGGCCACTATACTGGGGGAAACAATGTCGATTGACCGACACCCGGAGTCCGCATTCATGGGACGCTTTCTTCCTCATCCTGACGATGTGCCCGTCGAGTTAACGCTGCTCAAGCATCAATGTATTTCTCGACAACGGCTGCACACTATCAGCCTCGGCGGCGTGGCATGCAATTACCACCGCGCCTGGCGAAGGGGAACGGCACTGGAAGTGCGCATGCCGACCCTCAGTGAAACGGTGTGTTATCTGGGCTATGTGGCCTGGTGCCTGCGACGAAAGCACAGCTATCTGGTCGGCATCGCGTTCATCGATGAGCAAACCCTGTTCAGTGCCCGGATGGGCGAGCAGGTCTGCCAGATCGAACGTTACTGCCGCCTGCACGAGCCCCAGGCTGAACAGCAAGATGCCCAGGTCCTGGCCCTCGAATGGGTCCAGCAGCACGCCGACGAATTCTCCCACGACACAGTCAGCAAGGCTTTTACGCAGCCCATGCTGGATTAAACCCGCGCCTGCCCATTGTCGAGCAACAGGGTAACGCGCTAAGGTTCTGCTCCCCGACGCGCTTAAAATCTGCTGTGCTCCGCCGCGCGGGGATCGCTGGCGGCCGGCACCCGTGACCTGACGAGTAACACGATGGCTGATTTACCGATCAATGACCTAAACGTCGCCTCCAACGAAACCCTGATCACTCCCGATCAGCTCAAGCGTGATATTCCCCTGAGCGATGCCGCCCTGCGCACCGTGACCAAGGGTCGCGAAGTGATTCGCAATATTCTGGACGGCACCGACCACCGCCTGTTCGTCGTTATCGGGCCCTGCTCGATCCACGACATCAAGGCCGCACACGAATATGCCGAGCGCCTCAAGGTCCTCGCCGCTGAAGTGTCCGACACCTTGTACCTGGTCATGCGGGTGTATTTCGAGAAGCCGCGTACCACCGTCGGCTGGAAAGGCCTGATCAACGACCCGTACCTGGACGACTCCTTCAAGATCCAGGACGGTCTGCACATCGGTCGTCAGTTGCTGCTGGACCTGGCGGAAATGGGCCTGCCAACCGCCACCGAAGCGCTGGACCCGATCTCCCCGCAATACTTGCAGGACCTGATCAGCTGGTCGGCCATTGGCGCACGCACCACCGAATCCCAGACCCACCGTGAAATGGCTTCGGGCCTGTCCTCGGCCGTCGGCTTCAAGAACGGCACCGACGGTGGCCTGACGGTTGCCATCAACGCCCTGCAATCGGTTTCCAGCCCTCACCGTTTTCTGGGCATCAACCAGGAAGGTGGCGTCTCGATCGTCACCACCAAGGGCAACGCTTACGGTCACGTGGTGCTGCGCGGTGGCAACGGCAAGCCGAACTACGATTCGGTCAGCGTCGCGCTCTGCGAGCAAGCGCTGAACAAGGCGAAGATCAAGCCCAACATCATGGTCGATTGCAGCCACGCCAACTCCAACAAGGACCCGGCACTGCAACCGCTGGTGATGGAGAACGTTGCCAACCAGATCCTCGAAGGCAATCAGTCGATCATCGGCCTGATGGTCGAAAGTCATCTGAACTGGGGCTGCCAGGCCATCCCCAAAGACCTCGCCGAGCTGCAATACGGCGTATCGATCACGGATGCCTGCATCGACTGGTCGGCGACTGAAAATACCTTGCGCAGCATGCATGCCAAGCTCAAGGATGTGCTGCCTAAACGTGATCGCACCTGATCGCATTCAGCGCACACAAAAACGCCGGGCTTAGCCCGGCGTTTTACTGTGTTCGGTAACCCTGATCAGAGCTTTGCGGCGTGGCGCTGATGGCGCTCCATGTAACGCTCCACGTAGGAACATGAAGGGATGACGGTGTACCCCATCTGCTCCGCGTACTCGAGCGCCTGCTCGGTCAACGCAGCGGCAATGCCTCGACCACGCAACGCGTTGGGCACGAACGTGCGATAGATGTCCAGGGTTTGCTTACCCAGGTCCATATAGGTCAGGTAGGCACGATGACCGTCCACATTGGTCTCGAACTGATGACCAGCCTGGTCATGGTGGATGGACAACGCCTCGCTCATCACTACTCCTCGCGGGTCTTGAATTGACCCCTACCTTACCGATGTTTTTCCGGCGAAGGAACCTCTACGCCACCCCGTGCCTGACTGGACACCGAGAAGAGCCGCACTGATCTCGCGTAACCCGAGCACGTATCAAATAGTAGGCGCCATTGGCGCAAATGCTCAAGACGCGCTCGTCATGCCGATGCAGCCCGGGGTCACACGGAGGTGGCCCGACCGAACTTTCCCCTCGGTCGATAGCCTGAACATTGCCGGATGTTGAGACTTAAGACGAGCGCCCTTTGTTAAAGTCACCTCTGCTTCGACAAAGATACGTGAAGCGCTACGCAGAATCTGAACAAAAGTGTAGACGAATCAATATAGATCGACTTCAGGCACTATCAGCAACTAGCCTCGGGTATCCGGCAGCGCACTCAGAACGGGGTTCACAACTGAATATTTTTTAGACAGCACACTGAAAAGTTGCCCGGAAAAGATTCAACGCCTACAATTTTTTTTGCATCTTGCGCTACGTCAGTTTACTTACTACAAGTAATGGGTAGTATGTACGCCGGCTATTTCCTCACTCTGAAGAGATAGCCATTAATAGAAAGTCCTTGAAGGGGAACACGATGAACAACGTTCTGAAATTCTCTGCTCTGGCCTTGGCCGCAGTTCTGGCTACCGGTTGCAGCAGCGCCTCCAAAGAAACCGAAGCTCGTCTGACTGCAACTGAAGACGCAGCAGCTCGCTCCCAAGCTCGTGCAGACGAAGCGTACCGTAAAGCTGATGAAGCTCTGGCTGCTGCTCAAAAAGCACAGCAGACTGCTGACGAAGCTAACGAGCGTGCTCTGCGCATGCTGGAAAAAGCTAGCCGCAAGTAATAGTCCTTCGGGATTGTTATCAAGCCGATCCATTACTTGGGTCGGCTTTTTTTTGCCCGGCGTTTCTGTCGGTCAAAAAAAACCGCCGGGGCATGACTGCCTCGGCGGTATTTTTTGAGCGGTGACTACTGCAGTTCTACGGGTGCCGCCGAAACCACTGGCGCCGTACCCGGCACGGCGATTTCTACCGGCAGGCCATCTTCTGCGGCGACCACATCGCGCACCACATCCCAGTTCATGCGCAAGTTGCTGGTGATGTCTTCGCGCTTGAGCATGGCGTTGATGACAGCAGTGTGTTTGTCGACCACCGACGGGTTGCCCTTGTCGTCCAGCGGCGTATGCGCCTCAAGGTAAACCTTGCCACCGCTGACGCCGAATTTGTACGGGTCGTTAAGGATGCGCACCGACGTGCCCACCGGCACCATGCCCGCCATTTCCAGCACGTTGTTGTTGAACATACGGAAGCAGCCATGGCTGGTGCGCATGCCGATGCCAAATTTTTTGTTCGAACCGTGTATCAGGTAACCCGGCGTCCCCAGGGTGAACTTGAACGGCCCCAGGGGATTGTCCGGGCCTGCCGGCACAACGTTCGGCAGCGGATCGCCATCGGCGGCGTGCTCGGCCTTGATCGAAGCCGGAGGCGTCCACGTCGGGTTCGGGGTTTTGGCGACGATGCTGGTGTGCGCAATGGGCGACCCCCAGCCCTCACGACCGATACCCAGCGGGAAGGTGTACACCACGCTCCGGCCTTTTGGGTAGTAATACAAACGATACTCGGCCAGGTTGATCACGATGCCTTCGCGCGGGCCCGGCGGCAGAATGAAGCGGGTCGGCAACACCACTTCAGTGCCAGCACCCGGCAGCCACGGATCGACACCGGGGTTGGCCGCGACCATTTCCAGATAGCCCAGATCGTAAGTGGTGCCCAGGTCAGCGAAGGTGTCTTCGTACTTGGCTTTGATCACTTGCACCTGACCGACAATGTCTTCGCCTGGTGGCGGTAGAGGCAACTCCAGTGCGGCAACGGGACCTGCCACGCACAAGGCAGCAAGAGACAGGCAGCGGGTGACGGCAGGAAAACGCGGCAACATCCGGAAAATCCTTCGCATGATTAACGGGTAAAAAACGCGATTGTACACCGCCGCCTGCGGAATCGGGGAGGCAGCAGATGGACGCGCGCGCCCGCTGTCAAAGCTCGAAGCGCAGTTCCGGCCAGATCGGCGAGGTGCCGCGCTTTTGCGATTCAAGGATCGCACGACACAGCGAACACAGGCGTTGGTCCTGGAAGATCGTCCGGTCGACACTCGACCAGCGCGGCTGAGCCGGCAGCAAGGTGCCACACAACGTACGGTCGGCCGAACCGCCGAGCTCCAGTTGACGCGTCACCAGATGCACCCGGACTTCCTGGCAGGCGAACAGATCCAGCTGCTCGTCAGGCTCGATCAGTTGATAGGCAAACAGGGACCAGGCAGAACGCGGCATCGGGGGCTCCAAATCGGGGGGGCGCCACCTTAGCCGAAAGACTGCCACTAGAAAAGCGTCAAAGCAGCGGTTTTAGTGTCGGCCAGACATTTTCCAGCAACTGGCCCTGAGCGGCAGCGGTCGGGTGCAGCCCGTCGGCCTGCATCAACTCGGGATGGCCGCCAATACCCTCAAGAAAAAACGGCACCAGCGGCACGTTTTTCTGCTCGGCCAGAGTGCTGTAAACCTCGGCAAATGCCTTGGTGTAACGAACCCCGTAGTTGGGCGGCAACTGCATGCCCAGCAACAGCACCTTCGCCCCACTGGCGCGGGAGTTGTCGATCATCGATGCAAGATTTTGTTGCAATTGCGTTGGCAACTGACCGCGCAACCCGTCGTTGCCTCCCAGCTCAAGGATAACCAGCGCTGGCTTATGCTCCACAAGCAGCGCCGGCAGCCGCGCCTGACCGCCTGCGCTGGTGTCGCCGCTGATGGACGCGTTGACCACCTGATCGGTGAATCCCTCGTGCTTGAGCCGTTGCTCAAGCAACGATACCCACCCCAAGCGGGTATCCAGCCCGAAACCCGCGCTGATACTATCGCCAACGATCAGGACTGTACCCGCCGCTGCGCTCTGGGCCATACACATCAAGGCCAGGCCAGCACTCAAAAACCACACACGCATCGGACTCTCCATGGGCGCAAGCATTCTCACTGCGCGGAACCTTAGCAAAGTGGTTCCCAGCGCGGAAGGTGAACTGACCATCCTGCACCAACTCAGCCTGGAACTGAACAAGGGCGACAGCCTGGCCATTATTGGCGCTTCCGGTTCCGGCAAATCCACCTTGCTGGGCCTGTTGGCCGGTCTCGACCTGCCGAGCAGCGGCGAAGTCGTCCTCGCGGGCCAGGCCCTGAGCACACTGGATGAAGACCAGCGGGCGCGCATCCGCGCCGAGCATGTCGGCTTTGTCTTTCAGTCTTTCCAATTGCTGGACAGCCTCAATGCACTGGAAAACGTCATGCTGCCGCTGGAACTCGATGGCCGCAAAGACGCCCGCGAACGTGCCACTGAATTGCTGCGCCGCGTCGGCCTGGGCCAACGCCTGAGCCACTCACCGCGCCAGCTCTCTGGCGGTGAACAACAGCGGGTCGCAATTGCCCGGGCCTTTGCCGCCGAACCCGATGTGCTGTTTGCCGACGAACCCACCGGCAACCTCGACACCCATACCGGCGAGCACATCAGCGACCTGCTGTTCGAACTCAATCAGGAAAGCGGCACGACCCTGGTGCTGGTCACTCACGACGAACGCCTGGCACATCGCTGCCGGCGCCTGATCCGCCTTGAAGCCGGCCTGTTGGTCGCCCCCCTGGAGCCTTGATGGCACGGTTGCCGCTGTTGCGTCTGTTCAGTCTTGCCCTGCGTCAATTGCTGCGCGATGCCCGCGCCGGTGAGTTGCGGGTGTTGTTCTTCGCCTTGCTGGTGGCGGTGGCGGCAAGCACCGCCATCGGCTACTTCGGTGCCCGCCTCAATGGCGCCATGCTGTTGCGCGCCACCGAGTTTCTCGGCGCCGACCTGCAACTCGAAGGCAGCTCACCCGCACGCCCGGAGCAGATCAGAAGCGGCACCGAACTGGGGCTTGAACATGCCCAGGTCGTCGAATTCTCCAGCGTCATTGCCACCGACAACGGTATCCAGTTGTCGAGCATCAAGGCCGCTGACGAGGTGTATCCACTGCGCGGCGAATTGAAAAGCGCCGCCGCACCCTTTGCGCCAGAAGTATCCGGCGGCGGCCCCCAGCCCGGCGAAGCCTGGGCCGAGGCGCGTCTGCTGACGGCGCTGAACCTGAAGATCGGCGACAGCATCGACGTCGGCATGAAAACCTTGCGACTGGCACGGGTGCTGACCTATGAACCGGATCGCGCCGGCAACTTCTACAGCCTCACACCCCGGGTACTGATCAACCTGTCAGACCTTTCAGCGACAGGCGTCGTGCAGCCCGGCAGCCGGGTCAGCTACCGCGAACTGTGGCGCGGCGCAGCCCCTGCGCTGGAAACCTATCGCGAGCTGATCAAGCCGGGCCTCGCGGCCAACCAGCGACTGCAAGACTCGCGCGACGGCAACCGACAGATCGGTGGCGCACTGGGCAAGGCCGAGCGCTACCTGAACATGGCCAGCCTGGTCGCCGTGCTGTTGAGCGGCGTGGCAGTGGCACTCTCGGCCAACCGCTTTGCAACGCGACGCTTCGACGCCAGCGCCCTGTTGCGCTGCCTGGGTTTGTCCCGACGGGAAACCATGCTGCTGTTCAGTCTGCAACTTGCCGCGCTGGGCCTGATGGCGAGTTTAAGCGGCGCCCTTCTCGGCTGGCTGGCGCAGCTTGGATTGTTTGCCCTGCTGCACGACCTGCTGCCGACTGCGGTGCCACCCGGTGGCCTGCTGCCTGCCATCGCCGGGATCGGCACCGGGCTGGTCGCACTGGCAGGTTTCGCCCTGCCGCCGCTGGCTGCTCTGGGGCGGGTTCCGCCCCTGCGCGTGCTGCGTCGTGACATGCTGCCCATCCCGTCCAGCAGTTGGCTGATCTATGGCGCCGCGTTGGCCGCACTCGGGCTGATCATGTGGCGCTTGAGCCTGGACCTGGTGCTGACCTTCGCCCTGCTCGGCGGCGGTGTGATTGCCGCCGTGGTCCTTGGCGGCCTGTTGCTGCTGGCGCTGCAAAGCCTGCGTCGCTTATTGGCACGCGCCTCGTTGCCATGGCGCCTGGGCCTGGGCCAACTGTTGCGCCACCCGCTGGCTGCGGCGGGCCAGTCCCTGGCGTTCGGGTTGATTCTGCTGTCGATGGCCCTGATCGCCCTGCTGCGCGGCGAGTTGCTCGACACCTGGAAAAACCAGTTACCGAAAGATGCACCCAATTACTTCGCGCTCAACATCCTGCCAGCCGACAAACAAGCCTTCACTGATCACCTGATCAGCCTCTCCGCCCAATCGGCGCCCTTGTACCCGGTCGTACCGGGACGGCTGGTCAGCATCAATGGCGAACCGGTGCAAGGTATCGTCAGCAAGGACTCCAGCGGTGATCGCGCGGTTCAGCGCGACTTGAGCCTGACCTGGGCCGCCGACTTGCCGTCCGGCAATACACTCACGGCGGGTGCCTGGTGGACGCAGCAGCCAAGCGGCGACATTCCAGGGGTTTCGGTTGAAGCCAAGGTTGCGCAAAGCCTGAAACTCAAGCTCGGCGATCACTTGGTCTTCACTGTCGGCGGTGCCAACCGTGAAGCACGAGTCACCAGCCTGCGGGACATCAACTGGGATAACTTCCAGCCAAACTTCTTCATGATTTTCCAGCCCGGCACCCTCAAGGACCTGCCGGCGACGTACCTGACCAGCTTCTATCTGGCGGCCGGTCACGATCAGCAGATTGTCGAGTTGTCCCGGGCATTCCCGGCAGTGACCATCCTGCAGATCGACGCCTTGCTGGAGCAACTGCGCAGCATCCTCGCCCAGGTCACCCTGGCCGTGGAGTATGTGTTGTTGTTTGTTTTGGCCGCCGGCATGGCGGTGTTGTTTTCCGGCTTGCAGGCCACCCTGGACGAGCGGATTCGCCAAGGGGCATTGCTGCGGGCCCTGGGCGCGGAACGGCGATTGCTGGTGAAGGCACGAAGGATCGAATTCGGTTTGCTGGGTGCTGTCAGCGGCCTCCTCGCGGCCCTCGGGACGGAGCTGATCAGCCTGGTGCTTTACCGCTACGCATTCGACCTGACCTGGCACCCACATCCGTGGCTGCTGGTGCTGCCGGTCATCGGTGCGCTGCTGATTGGTGGCGCCGGTGTGTTCGGCACTCGCCGGGCGCTGAATGCCAGCCCACTGACAGTGTTGCGCGAGGGTTGATAGACTCACATTCTCTCAACCAGAAGAAGCAGCAATGAGCCGCTATCGCCCTCCCCGCACCGCTGGCACCGCCCTCATCACGCCTGAAGGCGAAGCGCGGATGCGTGCCGAGTTCCATGAACTCTGGCATGTGCGCCGCCCGCAAGTCACACAGTCGGTCAGCGAAGCTGCGGCGCAGGGCGACCGCTCGGAAAACGCCGAGTACACCTACGGCAAAAAGATGCTGCGCGAGATCGACAGCCGCGTGCGGTTCCTGACCAAACGGCTGGAAGCACTGAAGGTCGTCAGCGAAAAACCCAGCGACCCGAACAAGGTCTACTTCGGTGCCTGGGTGACGATTGAAGACGAGGATGGCAAAGAGTCACGCTATCGCATCGTCGGCCCGGATGAACTGGACCTCAAGCTGGGCCTGATCAGCATCGACTCACCGCTCGCCCGCGCCCTCATCGGCAAGACGCTGGACGCCGAAGTTCGGGTCCAGACGCCCACCGGCGAACAGTTCGTGTACATCGTCGCAATCGACTATCCCTGAGCCTCGGCCAAGCCTCAGCGGCGGGTAATCAAGCCTTGGCGAGCAACACGGGTAAGTTGCCGGATGACCTCGACCGCGTCCTCGGCGCTGGGCGCCTGAATGACCGCCAGATCGAAACTGTCGCTGGCAAAGCGCGCCAGTGATTCGCCATCTTCGACAAACTGAATCAGGAAAGCTGCGGGGCCGCCTGTGCGACGTGGCCAGCCATCGAGGTAACGCAGAAGCGTCGGCTGATGTTTACCGCCAAGCAGGATTTTTGGATTGCGCTGGGTGAGGTGGGCCGTGATCGGCGCCGGGCGTACTGGGGGGCGTAGTGCATTCATCGTGTCGTGTCTCTGCCTCAAAAGTCTGCATGGCAGGTGAGAGGCAACACCGAACCAGCGCTTTAGCGGTATTTCGAAGCCTGTTTCAGGCTTCTATCGGCAACTCGATGAGTCACCTGGCGCCCCGCAAGTAGCTGTTTAAATCGGCGCATGAGCAGCATCCTAGAGAAGCCGACAGGGCAGTGTCAAGAATCTCGCGCAACGAAAAAGGCCCGCACAATGCGGGCCTTTGGCTTGATCCAGAGCGCTTAACCGGCGATGGCCCGATCCGCCGACAATTTGCCGGCCCCCTCGATCAGTACGGCCACCGTACCGCCGAGCAAGGCCAGGGCGAATTCATAACCGTTGTTGGCCATGAACAGACCGTTGCCGATGTGCACCGAGAAGATTGCGACCAGGGAAAGGAAGGCCAGCCCCAGTGCCGCCGGGCGCACCAGCAGGCCGATGATCAGCGCCAGACCGCCGAAGAACTCAGTGCCACCGGCCAGCATGGCCATCAGGTGACCCGGTGCCAGACCAATACTTTCCATGTATTGAGCCGTGCCAGCCAACCCGTAACCACCGAACAGACCGAAGAGCTTCTGCGAACCGTGGGCCGCGAAGATGAGGCCGACAAAAATCCGCAAAACCGTCAGGCCGTAACCGGCGCGAGTGAAAAGTACTTTGTTGATCAGAGTGTTCATGCCGTGTCGTCCGTTGAAAGTGTGTGGGGATTGGTCGCTATATTAATCAATAAATATCATGTTTAAAGCGCAAAAACCCCGCCATAACAATCAACTTAATCGATCATTTGCGTGAGACAACCTTCGGCGTCGATGGCTCCAACGACTCCCGTTCCCGGTCGAATGCCAAATAGTATTTGTTCACACTATTAACATAGCTGACGGCCCCCATCCCGACCTGCTCCATGGCAATTCGCTCGACCTGGAAGAACCATTGATTGGGGTTCAAGCCACGTCGCCTGGCTTCGGTGCGCATCCCCTGCACCCGCTCGGGCCCCATGTTGTAAGCGGCCAGGACAAACGCCATGCGCTCACGCTCGTTGAGCTTGGGGCTGGCGAAAAACTTGCGGCGGATCAGCGCCAGGTACTTGGCCCCGGCCTGCACATTGCTGTCCAGCGACTGGATATTGTTGACGCCGACCCGTTGCGCCGCCGACGGCGTGATCTGCATCAAGCCACTGGGACCGCTGCCGCTTCTGGCAGTGGGTTGCAGCGCCGACTCCTTGAACGCCAGCGCCGCCAGGTTCAACCAGTCCATGCCCTGCTCACGCGCATGCTTTTGCAGGACCGGGCGCAGTTTTTCCAGACGCTGGCGGTCGGCGCGGGCCAAGGGATAGTGGACCTGATAGAGGCGCCGGTAGATGCGCTGGAAGGCGACGTCCTGGTCGGACGGCGTTTTGTAGGTTTTCAGGAAGCGGTCGATGCTCGCTCGCAGCATCGAGGCGTCACGGCGAACAAACCAATACTCTTCGCCCGGCTCGCTGATGTTCAACTGCCGGTCGAAACGCAACTTGGGCAAGATCTTGGCCCAGCGCTCGGCAATCGGTTGCTCGACGATGGTCAGGTGAAAAATCCCGCCCTGGACCATCTCCAGCACATCCTCGACAGCAAGGCTCGGATCGACCCACTCGACGTTGACCGGCGCCAGTTTGTGCAGCGCGAGCTTTTGATTGATCTGATTGACCGCCTCCCCCGCCGCGCTACCCGTGGCGAGCGCCAGGGTTTTGCCGGCCAGTTGTTCGACGCGGGTGTAACGCCGCTCGCCTTTGATGCCCACCAGCAGTAGCGGTACGTTGCTGGCAATCGGGTCACTAGTGCTGACGGCATGAGCGGACTGCTGATCAAGCAACTCTCCCGGTGCCACCAGGTCACCCTCGCCACGCGCCAATGCACCGAGCAGTTGATCCTTGGCCCTGGGAATGATCTTGAGGGTGATGGCCTTACCGTCACGGGCCTGGCCATTGAGGTATTGCTCAAAGGCCCGCAAGCGGTGGTACTCGACGCCAATGGCCTGGCCCTGGACTTCGCCGGAGCTGTTGCGACTCTGGTTGACCAGCACCCGCAAGACCCGACTGCTGCGGATTTCCGCCAGGTCGCGGACCTTGCCCGACTGCACCGCCTCGACCGGGCCGGGCAAACGCGCAACGGCCGGCATTGGCAGCAGCCACGCCAAACACAGGAGGAGCAAAACCTGGGGTCGGGTCATCCGTTCTCCGGAAAGAATACTGTTGGGCTTCTCGAGTCATTTCGCGAAGCTGATCGACAGAAACAGAGCGCCTGGTGCGCTGAAAAAGTGCGAAAGACTGGCACATTGGCATGACGTCTGCCAACCGAACCTTTCTCGCGGCATCAAAAGACAGCGTTAACTCGTTGTAGTTCTTGGTTTTTCTTATAAATCTACAGCTCTGATATGCTTTCCGGCCTTGGCCTGAGGTAGCACCATGCAACTCATCGATATCGGCGTCAACCTGACAAACCCCAGTTTTGCCGACAAACATCAGGCGGTTCTCGACCGTGCCTATGCCGCCGGCGTTTGTCAGTTGGTGCTGACCGGCACCAGTGTCGAGGGCAGCGAACAGGCGCTAGAACTGTGCCAGCAACTGGACGACAGCGGTCAGCGGCTGTTCTCCACCGCCGGTATTCACCCGCACTCGGCCAGCGACTGGAATGCCGACAGCGCCCGACGTTTGCGTGCGTTGCTCAACGAGCCGAACGTCTGCGCCGTCGGGGAATGCGGGCTGGATTTCAACCGCGATTTCTCGCCACGCCCCCAGCAGGAAAAAGTCCTCGAAGAGCACCTGGCGATGGCCGCCGAACTGAAAATGCCGGTGTTTCTTCATGAGCGCGATGCCAACCAGCGCCTGCTGGAGATCCTGCGTGACTACCGCGATCACCTGCCCGGCGCAGTGGTGCATTGCTTCACTGGCGAGCAGCGTGCGCTGTTCAGTTACCTGGACCTGGACTTGCACATCGGCATCACGGGGTGGATCTGCGACGAACGCCGGGGCACCCACCTGCACCCGCTGGTGCGCGATATCCCCCGCGGCCGCTTGATGCTGGAAAGCGATGCGCCGTACCTGCTGCCCCGCACCCTGCGGCCCAAACCGAAAAACGGCCGCAACGAACCGGCGTACCTGAGTGAAGTGTTGCGTGAAGTGGCGCTGCATCGCGAGGAAAGCCTGGAAGACCTCGCAGCCCATAGCACCGCGTGCGCACGGGCGTTTTATAGCCTGCCCACGATTGCTTGACCCACATCAAGATTCATCTCTCTGAGTAGCGGCACAATGCTGGCACCTTGCCGAAAATGTTTCCGCTATCAGAGAAGACCTCCATGGGTGCCTGGCTTAGCAATATCTCACTGAAGTACAAGTTCTGGGCGGTCAATGCTGTCGCCTTTGTCACGACCCTGCTGTTGGTGTTGTACGCCGTGCAACTCGAACAGCAGGCCCGCAGCCATGCGTCCCAGGAATCGGCCCAGGCCCAGGGACGATTGCTCGCAACCTGGCCGACCGGCCAAGCGCTGCCCCACGCCGATAACCTGCTGAGCTTCAGGCATGGCCAGGCACCAACGCTGAATGACCAACCGTTGCCGGAACTGAGCGACGCGAGCGGTTGGGTCCCGTTCGACTACATGCCGCTGTTCGGCACCAACCCGTTGATGGGTGCCGAGGTCGTCTCCCGTGCCGACGGCCAACAGATGGCCGTACTCGCGTATGGCCCGAGCCTCAGCCAAGTGTTCAGTGAGCGCTTTGCCAACTACGCGGTGGCGGTGTTTATCCTGATGCTGGCGATGCTTTGCGCTTCACAGTTACTGATCCGCTTCCTGCTCAGCCAACTCAACACGCTCAAGGACGTGATGCTTCACGTCGAGAAAACCGGCGACCTCTCGGCCCGTGTACCGCTGGCCTGTACCGATGAAGTCGGTCAGATGGCCACCGCGTTCAACGCCATGCAGGCCGGTTACCAACGGGTGGTCAACACCGTGGCCAATACCGCTCGCCAACTTGATGACGGCGCAGCACGCCTGGCCTCCAGCATGAACGACGTGCGCCACGGCATGCTCGGCCAGCAAAGCGAAACCGATCAGGCCGCCACGGCCATCAACGAAATGACCGCCACTGTCTACCACATCGCCCAGCATGCGGGCGCTACCCGAGACCTCTCGCAAACCGCCGACACCCTCGCCGGCAGCGGCCAGGAAGTGGTCAGCCGGGTGCAGAAGTCGATTGCCGGGTTGTCCACTGGCGTCCAGCAAACGGCCGAGATGATCCAGCGGCTGGCCGAAGACAGTCAGAAGATCAATGGCGTAGTCAGCGTGATTCACAGCATCGCCGAGCAAACCAACCTGCTGGCCCTCAATGCCGCGATCGAGGCTGCACGGGCCGGGGAAATGGGTCGCGGATTTGCCGTGGTCGCCGACGAAGTCCGCAACCTGGCCAAACGCGTACAAGCCTCCACCGATGAAATCACCACCATGGTTTCGGCGTTGCAGGCCGGCACTCGGGATGCGGTGGACTTCATGCAGGAAAGCTCGTTCAAGGCAGACGATTGCGTGCAGCAGGCCCAGGAAGCCGGGGTCGCGCTGGCGCAGATCACTGGCGCCGTGGCGCAAATGCGTGAAAGCAACACCCAGATTGCCGTGGCGGCCGAGCAACAGAGCCAGGTGGCGGAAGAAATGAACCGCGCCGTGGTGAGCATCCGGGACGTCACCGAAAACACCGTGCAACAAACGGTGGACTCGGCCACCACCAGCAATGAACTGGCCACGCTGGCCGGGGAATTGAGCAAGGCCATCGGGCAACTCAAACTCTGATGCCACCATCGCGGGCAAGCCCTGGAGGTTTGCCCGCGACATCCTCCCTATCACATCGATAGCCAGCCTTGATTCGCCGCCGCGCACTGCCCGACCTATTCTTTGGTTATGTGTTTCACACAGGATCGAGGATTACCCACATGGGCAAACGTCACCCCAACCTTCCTGCCTGGCAATGGCGGGTCTACCCACAGAACCACAGCAACCCGACCCATCGGGTGTTGCACCTGATTGCCGTGCCGCTGTTCATCATCGCGTTCCTGTTGATCGTTTCGGGCGTGTTCAGCCTGAGCATTGCCAGCGTCGCGATTGGCATCGTCGGTCTGTTGGCAGCCCTGGGCTTGCAACGTCACAGTCACACACTGAAGGCGTAAGCCTGCGAGCCGTTCAGTGATCGTAAAGATGCGGTGTCACGCTTGCGGGTCGAGCAGTTCCTGACCTTTGCGCGCTGCGTCCTCAGCGGCTGCTGGTGGCGCGCCTGGCGCCAGCATCACCACCGCCGAGGGCCTCAGGCGAAAATCGTCACGGTCTGCCGGCTCAGGGCCATCAACTGGCCGTCGGCATTCCACAGCGCGGCAGCCGCGTGACCATAGCCATCGCGGGCATGTTCGATTTCCACGCGGTACTTGCACCAGTCCAGGGTGCTGACGTTCAGCAACGGCTGAATGAATTCGATGGTCCAGGTCAGGGTGCTCCCAGCCGCCGGTTTACTCAGATGCGGCAGTAGCGCGGGCGGCCAGGCGTCCACCAATGCCAGGATGTGCGCTTCGCTCAGCGGTTCGTCCTTGACGTCCCCCCGCAGGCGGACCCAACCGCCCATTTCGCGCGATTTATTGCCGGTGAACGGCAACCCGCCAATGCTCCAGCGCATCGCCAGGTGGCGCATGAATTCGGGGGTGATGCCTTTGATATAAGGCAGCTCCTGACAGTCGTCCCAGTGTTTCATGTCGGGGGCCGACGTCGCCGTCACCGCGACTTCCGAGGGCCGGGATGCACCGAAGCTGCCCTGAACCAGCGTCACGACCTGACCCTTTTGCGTCGCCCGCCCCAGTACTTGGCTGACGGCTTTGCCTTCGCGCAGCACGTCGACTTCAAAACAGATCGGTACATCGGGCTCGGCCGGGCCGACAAAGGTGATGGCCAGCGAACGCACCGGGCGGTCTGCAGGCACTTGGGCGCGCATCGCTTCATACTGCAAAGCGGCGACCAGACCACCAAAACTGGCGCGGCCCTGTGCCCACTCCGCCGGAATGACCAGCTCATGGGGCGAACGGCGCACGGCGTCGAGCAAATCGGAAAAGCGCATAGCAACCTCAAGGCTGGAAAAAGATCGAGTGATCTTAACCAGCCCGAAGGCTCTGTACAGCGCTTATTCCGGCCAAAGACGCTGACAGATAAGCCGCCGCAGCCGCATCAGGATTTGAAGCAAGCGGCGCTGAGTTTGTCGAGTACCCGGTCGGCACGCCCTTCGGCCTCGGCCATGGTCGTGTGCCACACTGCTACACAAGGCAGCAGATCCGGCTCGTGCTCGGCCCTGGCCAACCATTGCCAGCAATCGTGCCAATCGCCCAAGGCACCTTGCGCAGCCTTCAACCGAGGCATGGCCGCCTCGGGCAGGCGGTCGAGTTCTGGATAGGATTCAATGCCGTAACGCACGCGCTTGATCAGCAGACGCAACCGATGACGATCATGGGCCGGGTCGTGCAAGGCTTGATCCAGCGCCTTCCACTGCTTGGTCAGGCGCTTTTCGATGCGTGCACGCAACCCCTTGAGCAACCCCTGACGCTCGGAGGCGCGCAGGAACCGTGGGAATGCATCGAGGATCAGCAACAACTGCGCCAGCTGTGGGCTCTGCGCCACCGCCGGATAAGCCTCGGCCATCTGTGCGAGGCGCCGCGCCGCCGCCTCGGGCTGACCATGCTGGAGCAAGTACGCCGCCAGCACTTCACGGTCGCGCATCGGCGTGGTCAGTTGCCCGACCGCAGCGGCGGCAGCCTCCAGTTGCTCGACCCCCGGCAACCCGCGCAGCGGGCGCAGCAGGCTGCGCAAGCGCCGGACCGTGGTACGCAGGTCATGCAACGCTTCGGGGTCGGTGTGCGCAATCAGGCGCGCCTGACAGGCCAACACTCGAATTTCCAGGCCCAGCACCTGAGCCACCAACCGATCAACCAAGGCCGACATTCTGTCCCTCGCCATTGAATACCGCGTTGCCATGAACCTCACGCTTGCAGCCATGCTGCGGGCAAACCGGCCTGCGTGCATTGCGCTGCATCAGCATAGGCTCAACGCCCGGCACGCGACTCACGAATGTAGAAACGCGCCTTCTGGGCCTTGTTGGTGCACCCCTCAAACGCTTCGAACTGCTGCTGGGTCTTGGCCCCGGTCAGCAATGACAATGCTTTGGAGTAACTGACAGTACCCGCAAAACCTTCTGCCTTGGCCAGGTCCAGCTCATGCCAGGCGGCATCCAGCTGAGTACCGCAGCTGTCGCGGTACGCGGTCTTGCCAGCACATCCAGCCAATGCCAACGCAATCAACGGCAGACAAATCCAGGCTTTCATTAATGACACCTCAAAGTAGGAAAACAGTCGTGCAGGGTATGACGGTCAAAGCCGCGAAAAGTGCCTTGCGCCCTCCTGAGAAACTATAGCGAGCGGGCGCGAGAATACCCGTGTGCCGTCATTGATTGTCGAAAAAACGACGCACTTTGTGCGCCATTCACCACGACGATTGAAGCCCGAGCGGTGTTGGGTGCATTGTTGACGCTGGTTTGACGAAGGATCGAGTGATGAAAAAGCGTGTCGCATTGGTGCTGGGCTCAGGTGGAGCAAGGGGCTACGCCCATATCGGGGTCATCGAAGAAATCGAAAGACGCGGCTATGACATCGCCTGCATCGCCGGTTGCTCCATGGGCGCAGTGGTCGGCGGGATTTATGCCGCCGGCAAACTCAACGACTACCGCGACTGGATCGAAAGCCTGGACTATCTGGATGTTCTGCGCCTGGTGGACGTGAGCTTTCGCCTCGGGGCGATTCGCGGGGAAAAGGTCTTCGGGCAGATCCGCAAGATCGTCGGCGAGATCAACATCGAAGACCTGCGCATTCCCTACACGGCAGTGGCCACCGACCTGACCAACCAGCAGGAAATCTGGTTCCAGGAAGGCTGCCTGCACCAGGCCATGCGTGCGTCGGCGGCCATCCCGAGCCTGTTCACGCCGGTGATGCAAGGCAATCGCATGCTGGTCGATGGCGGCCTGCTCAACCCGCTGCCCATCGTTCCGGTGGTCTCCAGCCATTGCGACCTGATCATCGCCGTCAACCTCAACTCCACCAACCAGCGCCACTACCAACTGCCGGTAATTCAGCGCCCACCTGCATTCAAGAGCCGCTTCGACAGCCTGATCAACTCCCTGGGCTCGCACTTGCCGTTTCGCCGCAAGCAGGCCGAGCAATTATTGCTGCTGGAACAGGAAGCCCTGAAGGCCGACGCCGCCGAGATCAACCCGTGGATCGAGTCCGCCGAACCCGAGGCCCAGCAACCGGCCGCCGCCCCCGAGTCCGATGGCGCCCCCAGGTCGGCGACCGGCTCGTTCATCATCGACAACGTGGGGCCGGCCTCGCTGCTGGATCTGATCAACCAGAGTTTCGAGGTGATGCAGACTTCACTGGCCCAATACAAGATCGCCGGTTATCCACCGGACATCCTGATCAACGTGCCCAAAAGAGTCTGCCGGTTCTTCGAGTTCTACAAAGCGCCGGAACTGATTGCACTGGGACGGGAGATCGCGAGGGATACGCTGGACCGGTATGAGAACGAGCGCGATTACTGATGGCTCTGGACGCGCAGTGAATAGGCCGCCGTCTTCGCGGGCAAGTCGGATCGCGAAGACGTCCGACCCCGCCAATTTAAAACTAAAGACTGCACTCACTTAACAACCGATACCCCACGCCCGCCTCGGTGAGGATGAACCGGGGTCGGGTCGGGTCGTCGGCCAGTTTCTGGCGCAGGTGCCCGACCACGATTCGCAGGTAATGACTGTCTTCAACGTGGGTCGGCCCCCAGATGTCCTTGAGCAGTTGCTGCTGGGTGATCACCCGTCCGGCATGCCGTGCGAGCTGCGCCAGCACCGCGTACTCCTTGCGGGTCAGCGCCACTTCGAGGCCGTCCAGCAGCACCCGGCGATAGGCCAGGTCCACGGTCAGCGGGCCGAATTTCAGCGCCGCTTCCTGGGCCTCCCCCACCGGCGCCTGACGCAGTAAGGCACGCACCCTGGCCAGAAACTCCTGAATACCGAACGGCTTGGTCACGTAGTCGTTCGCGCCGCCGTCCAGGGCTTCGACTTTCTGCCCTTCGCTGGCCCGCACCGACAACACCAGCACCGGCACTGTCGACCACTCGCGAAATTCACGCAGCACGTGTTGGCCGTCCATGTCCGGCAAGCCGAGGTCGAGCACCAGCAAGTCGGGCTTGTTCAGCGCCGCCTGGGCCAGGCCTTCGGTGCCCGTGCCGGCTTCAAGTACTTTGTAGCCTTGGGAAGCGAGGCTGATACGCAGGAACTTGCGGATCTGCGGTTCGTCATCAATGACCAAAATGGTCGCAGTCTGGCTCATGAGTTCCAATCAACAAAAAGAATGGGCAAGAGAGTAGCGCAGACAGCGTCAGGCTTCACTTTCAAACCCCGGTTGCTCCTGCAATGGCAGGTGAAGGGTAATACAGGTGCCACGCCCTTCGATGCCGTTTTCCACGCTGATCCGTCCACCGTGGGCACCGACCATGCCCTGACAAATCGCCAACCCCAGCCCCGTGCCCTGCCCGCCCCGATCACCGCGAGCGGCGGTGTAGAACATGTCGAAAATCTTCGGCCGGTCATCTTCGGGAATCCCCGGCCCCTCGTCACTCACCGAAAAAAACAGCTCGCTCTCTCGGACCCCGGCCCGCAGTTGCAAGCGCCCGTGAGGCGGTGAAAAACGGGCGGCGTTTTCCAGCACATTGACCAGCGCCTGCTCGATCAGCGCGGCATGCACGTAAAGCAGCGGCAACTCGCCCGGCACGTCCGTGCTGACCGCAAGCGGCGCCAGCACCGCACGCAAACGGTTGAGTGAACTGCCGACGATGTCCGCCGGCGACACCCAGTCACGCGCCAGTTTCAAGGCGCCGTGGCCCAGGCGTGTCATGTCCAACAGGTTCTGAATGTAGCGATCGAGACGCTCGGCCTCATCGCGGGTGCCTTCAAGCAACTCACGGCGATCCTCCAGAGGAATCGCCTCGCCCAGCGCCAGCAAGCTGTCGATACTGCCGCGCATGGAAGTCAGCGGAGTGCGTAAATCATGGGACACCGAGGCCAGCAACGCGCTGCGCAACTGTTCGGTTTCACCGTGCAAACGCGCCGCCTCAAGGTCTTCGGCCAACTGTGCACGGGCCAGGGCCTGGGCCAGTGGCTGACTCAACGCGGTCAACAGGCGACGCCGCTGGCCACTGAGTTGCCGACCTTCTTTGGCACACACACCGAGCAAGCCCAACGGCCCGTCTTCGACCGACAGCGGCCACCACCACCAACGCCCGAACGGCAGCGTGCCGGTGCCCATGCCCGCCGGTTGATCATGCTGCCAGGCCCAGTCGGCGGCGGCACGCTCGGCTTCGGAGAACTGCAACGGGCCACCGGTTTCAACTTTCCAGCCGCCCTGCCCGTCACGGTTCACCAGGCACAACTGCAAATCGCTCCAACCGACCAAATGCTGCGCGGCGGCACTGATCACCGCCTGACGGTCAGTGGCGGCGGTCAGTTTGCGCGACAGATCGAGCAGTTCGCTGGTTTCTTCCTGCGTGTCACGCAGGGCCTGCAACTGCCGACGCTGGCGAGCGGCAAGGTTGCCGGTCAGCGCAGCCATCAGCAGGAAGAACAGCAGCGTCAGAACGTCTTCTTCACGCTGGATGGCAAACGAGAAATTCGGTGGAATGAACAGAAAGTCATAGGTCAGAAAGGACAACGCCGCGCAGGCCAGCGCCGGGCCGAGGCTGCTGCGCACCGCCACCAGCAACACTGCCGCCAGAAACACCAGCGAGATGTTCGGCAACGGCAAAATGCTGGACACCGCCCATGCCAGCGCACTGGCCAACACGGTCGCCAGCAGCGCCAGGGCGTAGTCGAACCAGACCAAAGAATGGCTCGAACGCTGACGCGGTTGGCGCTGTTTTTCGTCGCTGTCCAGAACGTTGATTTCCAGACCATGGGCATCGCGCAGCAACCGCGAGGCCAGCCCGCCGCCAAACAGCCTGCGCCGTAAACGCGGCCGGGACTGGCCAACCAGCACCAGGCTGGCACGACGTTCGGTGGCGTGCTGAATCAGGGTTTTCGCCACCTCTCCCGCACGCAGCAGCACCACTTCGCCGCCCAGCCGCTCGGCCAGTTGCTGGGCACTTTGCAGGCGCAAACGCGACTGCTCATCGCGCACGCTGCCGTTGTCCACATGCACCAGGCTCCAGGGCAAGTGCCGACGCTGTGCGACCCGACTGGCGTGGCGCACCAGACGCTCGGCCTGGGTATCGCCGTCGACGCCCACCAGCAAGCGACCGCGCACGGCCGGCGCTGCCTGGCCCAACTGGCGATAGCCACGACTCAGGTCATCGTCGACCTGGGCCGCAGCGGTTTGCATCGCCAGTTCGCGCAATGCCGTGAGGTTGGTCTGGGTAAAAAACGCATCGATTGCCGCTCGCGCCTGCTCCGGCACATAGACCTTGCCATCGCGCAGTCGCTCGAGCAGTTCGCGTGGCGGCAAGTCGATCAGGAGCAATTCGTAGGCTTCTTGCAGCACCCAGTCAGGCAGGGTTTCGCGCACTTGCACGCCAGTGATGCCGCGCACCTGATCGTTGAGGCTTTCCAGATGCTGGACGTTGACGGTGGTGAACACATCGATGCCGGCGGCCAGCAGTTCCTGAATGTCCTGCCAGCGTTTGGCATGACGGCTACCGGGGGCATTGCTGTGAGCCAGCTCATCGACCAGCACCAGTTTCGGCTTGGCTTTGAGCAGGCCGTCGAGGTCCATTTCTTCAAGCATCACGCCCCGGTACTCGGAGCGCAGCAACGGTTGCTGCGGCAAACCGCCGAGCAACGCTTCGGTCTCCGCCCGGCCGTGGGTTTCCACCACGCCTGCGATGACTTTCACGCCCTGGCGCAGTTGGGTGTGGGCGGCTTGCAGCATGGCGTAGGTTTTGCCGACACCGGGGGCGGCCCCCAGAAACACCTTGAGTCGGCCACGACCGTCGCGGGGTAAATCGGCTAACAATGCGTCGGCACGGCCGGAGTCACTCATGCTTGGATCTCTCTTGCTTCAGATAGTGATGCAGTGATTGTTCGGCCGTCTTCGCGAGCAGGCTCGCTCCCACATTGGACTGCATTCTCCTGTGGGAGCGAGCCTGCTCGCGATGGCGACCGCACTGTTTACAGGCCTTCCAACGCGATGTTCAACGCCAGCACATTCACCACCGGCGGCCCTACCAGCGGCTGCTCAATGTGCGCTTCCATCAACTGCTCGACTGTCGACATCGGCAGGTTGCGTGCTGCTGCAACCCGCGCCAGTTGATAGGCAATTGCTGCCGGAGGCAAGTGTGGATCGAGACCGCTGCCGGAGGTGGTCAACAGGGCCAGTGGAACCGGCCCCTGGCCGGGGACCAGCAGTTTGTTGGCATCGTCGATCACTCGGGTGGCAAGGGCCGGATTGCTCGGCGCCAAGTTGCTCGCGCTGCTTGAAATCGTCGCGAACGCACCCGCCGACGGCCGTGGATGGAACCAGGCATCGCCGACGAAATCCTGGGCGATCAGTGCCGAACCACGGACCTTGCCATCGGCATCGCGCACCAGGCTGCCATTGGCCTGATCCGGGAACGCGACCTGGGCAACACCGGTCACCACCAGTGGGTAGGCAACGCCGGTAATCAGGGTCATCAGAACAATCAGGCTCAGGGCCGGACGTAGCATAGTGGACATTTCAAACTCCTCGATTCGGATAACATTCATCATTACGCAGACACACACGACCTGTGGCGAGGGAGCTTGCTCCCGCTCGGCTGCGAAGCAGTCGTCACTTCGGCGAATGTGGTGTACCTGAACACATTGCGTTGGCTGGGGTTGGGGCTCCTCGCAGCCCAGCGGGAGCAGACTCCCGCACCACAGAAAAGCCCCTGAACCCAACGACAACCGTCAAACCAGATGCAATGCCGTCAGCAGCATATCGATCAGCTTGATGCCCACGAACGGCACCACGATACCGCCCACACCGTAGATCAGCAGGTTGCGGCGCAGCAGATGCGCAGCGCTTGCCGCCTGGACACGCACACCGCGCAAGGCCAACGGAATCAGCACCACGATGATCAAGGCGTTAAACACAATCGCCGAGAGAATCGCGCTCTGCGGGCTGCTCAGGTGCATGATGTTCAGCACGCCCAGCTGTGGATAAATCGAGGCGAACAGCGCCGGCAGGATCGCGAAGTACTTGGCCACGTCGTTAGCGATGGAAAACGTGGTCAACGCACCGCGCGTCACCAGCAGTTCCTTGCCGATTTGCACCACGTCCAGCAGTTTGGTCGGGTCGCTGTCGAGGTCGACCATGTTGGCCGCCTCGCGAGCGGCCTGAGTCCCGTCGTTCATCGCCATGCCCACGTCGGCCTGGGCCAGTGCCGGGGCGTCGTTCGCGCCGTCGCCACACATGGCCACCAGACGACCGTCGTTTTGCTCGTGGCGGATACGCGCCAGTTTTTTCTCCGGAGTGGCTTCCGCCAGCACGTCATCGACGCCTGCTTCAGCGGCAATCGCGGCAGCGGTCAACGGGTTGTCGCCAGTCACCATGACCGTGCGAATCCCCAGTTTGCGCAGTTCGGCGAAACGCTCGCGGATACCCGGCTTGACCACGTCCTTGAGGTGAATCGCCCCCAGCAGTTTGCCCTCGGCACACACCAGCAATGGTGTGCCGCCGCTTTGGGCGATCTTGTCGATTTCCCGGGACATCGGCGGCAGCATGTCGGCGCGTTTCTGCCCCACGAAAGCCAACACCGAATCCACAGCGCCCTTGCGGTAGACACGCCCTTGGTAGTCCACGCCGGACAACCGTGTTTCAGCGCTGAACGGTACGACGGTCAACACTTCGACGGACGGTTCAGGCTGTGGATAAAGCCCGCGCAAGTACTCGACAATCGACTTGCCCTCGGCGGTGTCATCAGCCAGCGAGGCAAACAACGCGCCTTCGGCCAGTTCCTTGGCGCTCACACCCGGTGCTGCGTAGATCGCGGTGCAACGACGGTTACCGAACGTGATGGTGCCGGTCTTGTCCAGCAACAGCACATGCACATCACCCGCCGCTTCGACCGCACGGCCAGACTTGGCGATCACGTTCAAGCGCACCAGACGGTCCATGCCGGCAATGCCGATGGCCGAGAGCAAACCACCAATCGTGGTCGGAATCAGCGTGACCAGCAGCGCCACCAGAAACACCAGCGGCAGGTTGCCGTTGGCGAAGTGCGCGAAAGGCTGCAGGGTCACGACCACCAGCAGGAAGATCAACGTCAGGCCGATCAGCAGGATGTCCAGCGCCACTTCGTTGGGAGTCTTCTGGCGCTTGGCGCCTTCGACCAGGGCAATCATGCGGTCCAGGGTCGACTCGCCCGGGTTGGCGGTGATACGCACCAACAGCCAGTCGGACACCAGCCGCGTGTTGCCGGTGACCGCCGAGCGGTCGCCACCGGACTCACGAATCACCGGCGCGGACTCACCGGTAATTGCCGCTTCATTGACCGCGGCAATGCCTTCGATCACCTCGCCGTCGCCGGGGATCATCTCCCCCGCTTCAACGCGCACCATGTCGCCTTTGCGCAGGCTGGTCGCCGGTACGACCTGGAAGGTCCCGTCGGCCTTCTTGCGACGTGCGCTCAAGCCTTCGCTGCCGGCCTTGAGGCTGTCGGCGCGGGCCTTGCCGCGACCTTCCGCCAACGCTTCGGCGAAGTTCGCAAACAGCACGGTGAACCACAGCCACAGCGCAATTTGCGCGGCGACGAGGGTCGACACCGCCGCATCAGGAATGAAGCACAACACAGTGGTGAAGATCGCCGTCAGCTCGACCACCAACATCACCGGCGAGCGTTTCAACTGGCGCGGATCGAGTTTGACAAACGCTTGCACCAACGCTGGCCGCCACAGGGCCGAAATCGCGGTTTTCGGTGGCTCCACCGCCGAGTGTTTGGGTTCGACGCGTGAAGCGCCTGCCACTTTCACAGCGGCTTTTTTTGAGGCAGGTACGGGCATATTCATCATCAAGTCCTCAGAAGCCAAGGCTCAGGTGGTCGGCAATAGGACCCAGTGCCAGGGTCGGCAGGAACGTCAGGCCACCCACCAGCAAAATGGTCACGGTCAGCAAGGTGACAAACAGCGGGCCATGGGTCGGGAAGCTGTTCTGACCGATCGGTGCGGTTTTCTTCATCGCCAGGCTACCGGCCAGGGCCAGTACTGGAAGGATGTAGCCAAAGCGCCCGATCAACATGCCCAAGCCCAGCATCAGGTTGTGGAACGCAGTGTTGGCGCCCAGGCCGGCGAAGGCCGAACCGTTGTTGGCACTGGCCGAGGTGTAGGCATACAGCAACTGACTGAAACCGTGCGGGCCGGGGTTGCTGATGGCCGAGGCCGGGCCAGGCAGGCTGGCCGCGATGGCACCCAGCACCAGCACGCCGACCGGCATCACCAGCAGAGTCACGACCAGCAACTGGACTTCCTTGGCTTGCAGTTTCTTGCCGAGGTATTCCGGGGTACGACCGATCATCAAACCGGCAAGGAACACCGCAATCAGTACGTTCAGCAACATGCCGTAGAGACCGGCACCGACGCCGCCGAAAATCACTTCGCCGACCATCATGTTGACCAGCGCGACCATGCCGCTCAGCGGGTTAAGGCTGTCATGCATGCCGTTGACCGAACCGTTGGACGCAGAGGTAGTGGTCACCGACCACAGGACGGTGGCGGTGGTGCCAAAGCGTGCTTCCTTGCCTTCCAGCGGCGCGGCCTGTTCTACCGCGACGTTGTTCAGGGTCGGGTTCGGCTGGTATTCAGCCCACAGCGACACCGCGCCGCCGATCAGGAACAGCGCCAGCATGCAGGCAATGATTGCCCGGCTCTGACGCAGGTCCTTGACGTAGTGGCCAAAGGTGAACACCAGGGCCACCGGGATCAGGATGATCGAGGTCACTTCGAACAGGTTCGACCATGCGGTCGGGTTCTCGAACGGGTGCGCCGAGTTGACACCGAAGAAGCCGCCACCGTTGGTGCCCAGTTGCTTGATCGCAATCTGGCTGGCGGCCGGGCCCAGCGGAATCACCTGGTCCACGCCCTGCATCGTCAGCGCGTTCACATAGTGAGCGAAGGTTTGCGGCACGCCCTGCCAGACCAGAAACAGCGCCAGCAGCAGGCACAACGGCAACAGGCCATAGAGGGTTGCGCGGGTCATGTCGACCCAGAAGTTGCCCAGGGTTTGCGCCGATTTGCGGCTGATGCCACGGCACAATGCGACCAGTACGGCCAGGCCAGTGGCGGCGCTGACGAAGTTCTGCACGGTGAGGCCGACCATCTGGCTGAGGTAGCTGAGGGTCGCCTCACCGCTGTAGGACTGCCAGTTGGTATTGGTCATGAAGCTGACGGCCGTGTTGAACGCTTGCGTCCACTCCTGGCCCGGCAGGTTCTGCGGGTTCAGGGGCAAGTAGTCCTGGAACAACAGAATCGTGAACAACAGCAAAAAGCCCGCGAGGTTGAACGCGAGCAAGGCCAGGGTGTATGTCTGCCAGCTCTGTTCACTCTGCGGGTCGACCCCGGCCACGCGATAGCAGCCGCGCTCAACAGGCCCCAACACAGGCGAGAGCCAAGTGCGCTGCCCCTCCATTACCTTGTAATAGAAACGCCCCAGAAATGGCGCCGGAATCAGCACCACGGCGAAGAAGGCGAGGATCAGCCAATAGTCATAACTGTGCATAGCCGCTCCTAGTTCCGGTCCGCGCGCAACAGCGCAGCCAGTAGATAAATGAACAGCCCTACTGCCAACAGCAGGGACACCCCGTCCAGAACGCTCATGGAATTTCTCCGTGTTACGGCGTATTGCCGCTTGTGGCGCCATTGTCGGCAGGGAGGCTGTAAAGGAACGAGAGCGAGGGGTGCGGCGCGACATAAAGAAAGCGTAAAGAGTGACTTTACGTCGGGGTTACAGGCCCCGGCAGAGGCGATGCGGGACGCTCTGCAATCAGCCCGAAGAGGCTATCCAGACAGAACAGGCCTAGAATGGAACCACTGAGAAACCCTTTGACTCAAAGTGGTAAATGCACGGCCATACGCGAAACCTTTCGCGGCGAGCCGGTCTTAAGGAGAACCCTATGCCCTGGTATGCCTGGTTGATTCTGGTGGTTGCCATCGGCTCGATCGTCGGTGGCCTGATGATGCTGCGTGACACCGCCAACAAGGTCGAGCTGACCGATGAACAACGCAAGCGCATCGCTGAGCGCAACGCGGAAATGGACGCCAAGGATGCACAGGACCGCTGACTGAAAAGCCCCCCTCACTCACATTGAATGGCGGGGCTTTGCTGGCTTGATAGAACCTTTGAACAGGGTACGAATCCTCAAGCAGTGGTTCATCGCCTCAGGCAGTCAATGTCCACGGAAACGCCTCTAGTTCCTGGAAAAAGCCCTCCCATGCAGCGATCAAGGAAGGATCTGGTTGCTTTATAGAAATAAAAGTACAGTCACCATCCAATTAACCTTGGTTAAGATGGCGCATTGTTGTGGAGATTCCCCTGATGCGTTATTCACAAGACCATAAAGCCCAGACTCATCAACGCATCATCAAAGAAGCATCGGCGCGTTTCCGTCGGGATGGTATTGGCGCTACGGGTCTGCAACCCTTGATGAAAGCGCTGGGCCTGACCCATGGTGGCTTTTATTCGCACTTCAGCTCCAAAGACGAACTGGTGGAAAAAGCCCTGCAAGCCGCCAGCGATGAACTCGACGAGCATTGCGCCATGTTGTTCGCCCAGGAAAAACCGCTGGAGGCGTTCATCGACAGCTACTTGTCCGAGTGGCACCAGACCTCCCCGCACCAAGGGTGCCCGCTACCTACGATGTCCTCTGAACTGGGCTTGCGCGGTCAACCCAGCCCGACCACGGACGTGGTACTCAATTCGCGACTTGAACAAGTGCAAGAAGCCTTGGGTGGCGAATGTGCCGACGACGAAAGCATCGTCATCATGTCAACGCTGGTCGGCGCACTGTTGTTGTCCCGCAGCGTCGAAAACACGGAGTTGGCTCAGAGAATCCTGGATGTCGCCCGTGGCTATCTGAAGGCTTCCCACCCGTAGCATCGCACTCGGTACTTGTGATCAGCGCTGAATGCAAGGCAGCCCTGCATGGACGCCTGAAAAACAGAAAGGCCGGTCAATGACCGGCCTCTGGCAACTACCTGTTCGAATCAGTTCACTTCAAGCTTGTCACGATTCCTCTCCAGAATCGCCTTGCCGATCCCTTTCACTTCCAACAGCTCATCCACCGAAGCGAACGGCCCATTACCTTCTCTGTATGCAACAATCGCCTTGGCTTTTGCTTCACCCACACCAGAGAGTTCCCGCTGTAGAGTGGGTGCGTCAACTGCGTTCAGATTGATTTTTGCGGACTCTTCGGAGGGTGCAGCCTGCACCATCAAAGGCGCTGTCGCGCCTTCAGGTTTTGCACCAGGCGCTGCGACAACAGCGATAGAGGCGCTGGTCAACAGGGCGAAAACCAGAGAGTAGAAATAGCCTGTACGCATAAGTGACGCTCCATGACATCGATTAGGAAGAAGCAGCTTTTCCGAAGCTGCTTCTCAAACCTAGGTCATGGTGCAGACATGTCAAAAATGGCTGCATTACAGGATGTGTAACAATCAGGGATCGAGACGACGCTGCTGATAGATCCAGTCGACGATTTCACCGTCCGGGGTATAACCACTTACCGTATCGCGAAGCAGTTGCCGGACTCGAGAGTAATCGTCTTGCTCCACGGCACTGAGCAGTTCATCCAGTTTCGTCTTAAGCGTTTCCCACGACAGATGATCTTCATTGGCGCTCATGATCATAGGGTGTTGAGTCGCTGCAACATTGTCACCGATCAGCAACTCCTCATAGAGTTTCTCGCCTGGGCGAAGGCCAGTGAACTCGATCGCAATATCACCATGAGGGTTCTTTTCGGATCGCACGCTCAAGCCGGAAAGGTGGATCATCTTCTCAGCCAACTCGACAATTTTGACCGGCTCCCCCATATCGAGCACAAACACATCGCCGCCCTGCCCCATCGAGCCGGCCTGAATCACCAACTGTGCGGCCTCGGGGATGGTCATGAAGTAACGAGTGATCTTCGGATGCGTGACCGTCAGCGGGCCGCCCGACTTGATCTGCTTGTGAAACAGCGGAATCACGGACCCCGATGAACCCAGGACATTGCCAAATCGTACCATCGTGAACCGGGTTTTATTGACCCTGGACACATTCGCTCTATCACCAAACAGTACCGGTGCAACTTCGTGGCTCAGTGCTTGCAGTGTCAACTCGGCAAGCCGTTTGGTACTGCCCATTACATTGGTTGGGCGAACGGCTTTGTCTGTTGAAATCAAAACAAAGTTCGCAACACCAGCCTGCAGTGCTGCCTGTGCGGTGTTCAGCGTTCCCATGACATTGTTCAGCACGCCCTCGGCAATATTGTGCTCCACCATCGGCACATGTTTGTAAGCGGCGGCATGGTAGACGGTATTCACTTGCCAGGTTTTCATCACATCCAGCAGTTTGCTCTGGTGACGCACCGAACCCAATATCGGCAAAAGACGAACCGAAAGTGATTCACGAGCAATACGCTGTTCAAGTTCTGACAGAATGCTGTAAAGATTGAACTCGCTATGCTCGAACAGCAGCAGAGTCGTGGGTCGCAGGGCCAGGATTTGTCGGCACAGCTCTGAACCGATAGACCCCCCCGCACCCGTCACCAATACATTTTGTTCGCGAATGCAATGCTCAAGCAGTTCACCTTGCGCCGGCACCGAATCACGCCCCAATAGATCGGCAATGTCGACTTCCTGAATATCATCGACCTTGACTCGACCACTGGCCAGGTCCATGAACCCCGGAACACTTCGGACGTGCAACGGGAAACCTTCCAGGAAACTCAGAATTTCACGACGTCGTGCGCGATTGGAAGAAGGTATGGCGAGGAGAATCTCCTGTGCACCCGTATTCTCGATCATTCGCAAAATATTTTTGGGCTTATAGACCTGTAGCCCGGAAATGACACGGTCGGAAATTCCGCTGTCATCATCGATAAAAGCGACAGGGCGCATAACGCGTCCCATACGCAAGGCCGCCACGAGCTGATTGCCCGCGGCCCCTGCACCGTAAACGGCAACTTTTGGCAGCCCATCATCACGATTGGTGAATGGAACATGCTGAGCCGCTGTGAACCAGTCGCCTAAAAAATACTGGCGCATGGCCAACCGCAAGCCGCCGACCATGATCAAACTCAACCACCAATAGTTAAAAATGATCGAGCGCGGCACAACATTCTGATGATTGCTGTACCAATAGACCACAACACCTAGAATCAACGACGAGAGGCTCACAGCCTTGACGATCGCAATCAGGGCATCATTGCCAAAGTAACGCATGACGGCACGGTACATGCCAAAGCGTATGAACAGAGGGATGGCGACGAGAGGCGCAGCAATAAACAACCACATATGAGCGATAAACGGGTTGGTCATTTCGTCGATACCCAGACGAACGACGAAAGCCAGCCACAATGCGGCCCAGACTACGACGACATCAGTAGAAACCTGTATCAGTCGCTTGCGCCGACGTGGTAACCCCAGCAGGAATTCCCGTAACTTATCCATCACCCCTTCGAACACTTAACCTGCTCCCGTATTGGTTCTCGCGTAGGCATTCTACGTCGCTTGTTACACCCTAGGCGTTTAAATCTTCATGCGCCTGTGCTGTTGGACGCACTCGTGACTTCGAGTTGGCCTGCATGAAACTTTACTGCCAAGGCTATCAAGGGCAGGTACGCGACGATCAGACCTAGTGCTCCATCTAATCCCAGGCAGACGACACACAGCGCGACAGGCAATAGCCAAATCAGGTTGATAACACCGACAGCAAGTGTCACTGGTAAATGCCTGCCGAATTGACGGGATGCAAACTGATAAGCGTGGCTGCGGTGCGCCTCGTACACCTTGTCGCCCCGCACAAGACGACGAATCAACGTGAAGGTTGCATCGACGATAAATACACCCAGCAGGATCAGCCAGGCCCATAGCAATTGCGAAGACGCCCACGCGGCCTGGAGCGACAGCACACCCAACACAACCCCGAGGAAGCCGCTTCCGGCATCGCCCATAAAAATTCGCGCAGGTGGGAAGTTCCAGAACAGAAACCCGGCAACCGCCATGGCCAGAAGCAACGGAAGCCAGACCATCCCTTCATAGCCAGCCAGCCAGTAAAGCAGGCACGCTCCAAGGCAGGCACACATCGCCTCAATGCTGGCAATGCCATCAATACCATCCATGAAGTTGTAAAGGTTGAGCATCCACACGAGATACACAGCGGCGAGTACATGCCCTGCCCAACTTAAATCAACGGTCATACCGAACACATTGAACGCCGGCAAACCACCCAGCCAGAACAGTGCCCAACCGGCAGCCGTGAAATGTCCAAGCAAACGCCACCGAGCAGCTATGTGACCGTGGTCATCCATAAAACCGACGATAGCCACCAGTATTCCCGACCCGCCCAACGCCAAGAGCACCGGCACCGGAAAAAGCTCGGTTACCGCCAGAAAAGGCAAAGCAAGCAGGAACGCCAAGACAATCGCAACACCACCACCTCGCGGGGTCGGAACCGAATGGGAACTGCGAGCATTTGGGATATCAATAATACTGCGCGCCAGAGCGTAACGCCGTAAGGCTGCAGTCAGCAGCAATGAAAGAGCAGCAACGCCAAGTATCAACCACCAATAAATCATTGTCTTTCGTGTTCCCTATAATTCAACACCGCAACTTTCGAGGCCTGGACAACGGCGATCGATGCGACCAATACCCTTCAGCAGCCTGACATCGACGCTATTTCCTGCTGCGCAGCTTAGCCGTAGCGACAGAAAACGTATAACCGGCCTAGCGTACACCTGTCGCTTCCGCTAACAAATCCAAGAGCCCAACGCGGTATTACTTAGGGGCCGTTCTTCTCAAGGTTCCGTCACGCAAGAGTTGTTCCAGCCGCGAAAGAAGCGTTGGTTTAGAGTAGTTACTCAAGTAATACTCGCGCCCCGCCAAGCCCATTGCCTCACGTTGACTCGCGTCAGTAGTTGCCAACCTCAAGGTAATCCGGGCAAGTTCGCTCGCGTTACCTGACGGGCAGGCAAAACCCGCCCCGGACTCATCAATTACTCGCGCAGCCTCACCATTAATCATACCCAAAACCGGTTTTCCAGACGCCAGGTAAGCCTGTACTTTGCCTGGAATGGTTTTATCGAAAACATCATTAGCCTTCAGCGATACAAGCAAGGCATCCGCACAGGCGAACAGACCAGGCATCTCGTCAAGCGGATGACGCCCCAACAAAATCACGTTATCCAGGCCTCGGGATTTCACCTGTTCGCCAATCCACTCACTCATACGCCCATCGCCAACGATGACCCAACGTATAGGCACCTGCCCCACCAACAATTCAGCTGCATCGAGAATAGCGGGGAATCCTTGTGCGTCGCCCAGGTTGCCGGCAAACACTACTGTGAATTGGCTATCATCCCGCTCGAGAAGCTTCGACGTTACCGGTGTCGAACTGGAAAAGTCATCTTCAGCCCAACTAGGGAAGTAGACCAGTCGCTGCGGATCAATCGCCTTCGTGCAGTAGGTGCGGACGTTTTCGAAGAAACCGTGAGATTGCAAAAGCAGATAATCCGCGCGGTTGTAGATCCAGGACACGACTCGACCAACCATCCCCAGTAATGTCGGATTACTGATAACCCCTACGGCTCTGAGCGACTCCGGCCACAAGTCAAGGATCCAGATCGAAACGGGGGCTTTCTTCAATCGACCTATGATCAAGGCCGGAATCGCCGACATGATCGGCGAAACCCCATAGACAAACACTGCATCGAACTCTTTACCACGAAGCTTCCATGCTCCGAGGGTCGATGCACTGGTAAAAAAAGAGAAGTAATTCAACGCCAGAGTGATACTGCGCTTGCCTCGAGGGATCAGTGGAACCCTGATCAGCTTTGCACCGGCATACTCCGAAAACCGCGCGGGGTCCGCACGGTAGGCATCATAGACACTGCCTTCGGGATAATTTGGCAATCCGGTCAGTACGGTGACTTCATGTCCCTTTTCGGTCAAATAGCTGACCAAGTCATTAATACGCATATTTTCAGGCCAAAAATATTGCGTGACGACCAAGACTTTCAATTTATTCTCCGGCATTGAATTGACTCTGATTAGTACCGCTTCCAAACAATACGATTTACATAGTCAGTGTAGCTATGAACAATCCGAACAATCTTTTCCGACACGTTAGGCATGCTGTAATCAGCGACTAACCGCAACGAGCGAGACTCTCCGCGACTCTGGTTCTCCAGAACCAATAGGCCCTGCATCACACGCTCGACTTCAAGCCCCACCATCATGACCGCGGCCTCTTCCATGCCCTCAGGACGCTCGTGAGCTTCACGAATGTTCAGTGCCGGGAAGTTAAGAATCGAGGACTCTTCATTGATCGTGCCACTGTCTGACAGTACCGCTTTGGCACTCAATTGGAGTTTATTATAGTCCTTGAAACCCAAAGGTTTGAGCAATTGAACATTCTTGTGAAACGTAACGCCCATCGCATCGACACGCTTCTGGGTACGAGGATGGGTAGATACGATCACCGGATAATCGTAATGCTCGGCAACCGTATTGAGCGTTTCTACCAGCTTAAGGAAGTTCTTGTCCGAATCAATATTTTCTTCACGGTGTGCGCTGACGACAAAAAACTTGCCGGTTTCAAGAGAAAGACGTTCAAGAACATCTGACGACTCAATACCTTCGCGATAGTGAGTCAATACCTCAAACATCGGGCTGCCCGTCTTGATGACCATGTCTGCTGGCAAACCTTCGCGCAGCAGGTAATCTCGAGCGATAGTGCTATAAGTAAGATTGATATCCGCCGTGTGGTCAACAATACGTCGGTTTATTTCCTCTGGCACCCGCATATCAAAACAACGGTTACCCGCTTCCATATGGAATGTTGGGATTTTCCGTCGCTTGGCTGGAATGACCGCCATACAACTATTCGTATCACCCAGTACTAACAGGGCTTCGGGCTGAACCTCGGCGAGAACCCGATCAACGGAGATGATTACATTACCAATCGTCTCGGCACCGCTTGCTCCGGCGGCATTGAGAAAGTGATCCGGTTTACGAATACCCAGATCTTGAAAGAAAATCTCGTTAAGTTCGTAGTCATAGTTCTGTCCAGTGTGAACCAACGTATGGTCACAATATTCGTCAAGCGCACTGATGACTCTGGACAAACGAATAATTTCTGGACGAGTACCTACTACCGTGACAATTTTTAACTTTTTCATTCAAAATCTCTAATTAAAAATGCAATTACGCTTCAGTGCCGACAGGCAGTGCATAAGTATCCGGATGCTCACGATCAAAAATCTCATTGGCCCAGAGCATTACAATCATCTCGTCTTCGCCCACATTGGTAATGTCATGAGTCCAGCCAGGAACGGTCTCTACAATCTCGGGTTTATCGCCCTGGGTGACCAGTTCATAAAACTCACCGGAAACAATGTGTCGAAAACGGAAGCATGCCGTCCCCTTGATAACCAGAAACTTTTCGGTCTTCGAGTGATGATAATGGCCGCCCCGAGTAATGCCAGGATGAGCAGTAAAATATGAAAACTGACCTGAATCCTTAGTCTTGAGCATCTCAACGAATACGCCCCGGGGATCCCCGTATTTAGGCACTTCATAAGTAAAATGCTCAGGCGGGACGTAACTGAGATAAGTGGAGTAGAGCGCTCGCGTCAACCCCGTCCCCACCGGCTCGGTGATCAAACTATCGCGGCTGTCCCGAAAAGCGTGCAACTGATCAGATAGCTCACCGACCGTGGTCGCATAGCAGGGCTCAACCTCTACAAAAGGAGATCCCGACAGCTTTCCATCCATCACAGAAATAAAGTGCGCAATAACATCATCAATGTAAACCAATGAGATTGGCGCAGCAGGGTCATTGATTTGAATAGGCTGTTGACGGGCAATGTTATGGCAAAACGTCGCTACGGCAGAGTTATAGTTTGGTCGCGCCCACTTGCCGAATACGTTAGGTAACCGGAACAAGTGCACAGGCACACCATGCTGAGAGGCCAACTCCAGCAATGCCTCCTCAGCTTCACGTTTGCTTGTGCCATAGGCATTTGTCAGTTCGGCCTGTATCGAAGAGGTATAGAGTACCGGGGTTTTTCGACCACTGGCAGCAACGCCCTCGCAGAGTAACCGCGTTAGATCAGCGTTCCCTTCTTTGAATTCGTCCGGGTTTTGAGGACGGTTGACACCGGCCAGGTGAAAAACAAAATCAGCCTGGGCCAGCAGCGACTTCAAATCCGCGAGTGCGTCGTTGCGAGAGAACTGCAAAACCTCAATATCCTGACGCTCACGTAAGTGCGCAATAAGGTTTTTCGCTACGAATCCATTGGCGCCAGTGATCAAAATCTTCATACATTACTCCTCAGGAGTGGCATGTTCGCCACGCTGAATCGCGCGCATGAAATCCAGTTTCAACAGCAACTTCTGCATGCCTTCGACGTCCAAACGTTCAGTATTGTGAGAGTTGTAGTCCTCCATGGTGGAGATTCTCTCTTCACCTTGCTCTACAAACTTACTGTAGTTCAAATCACGCAGATCAGGCGGAACCCGGAAGTACTCCCCCATGTCTTCGGCACAGGCCATCTCTTCACGACTCAGCAGCGCCTCATAAAGCTTCTCGCCATGACGAGTACCGATAACCTGAATAGGGTGCTCAGGTTTTCCGACCATCATAGTGAGTGCCCGCGCCAGGGTTTCGACTGTGGCGGCCGGCGCTTTCTGGACAAACAGGTCACCGTTGTTACCGTGTTCAAAAGCGTACAGCACCAGGTCTACAGCATCCGACAACGTCATCATGAAACGCGTCATATTGGGATCGGTGATAGACAGTGCTTTTCCAGCTCTGATCTGATCAATAAAGAGGGGAATGACCGAGCCGCGAGAAGCCATTACGTTACCGTAACGCGTCCCACAAATAACTGTTTTGGTTTCATCGACATTGCGCGACTTGGCAACCATGACCTTTTCCATCATGGCCTTGGAAATACCCATCGCGTTAATTGGGTAAACCGCTTTGTCAGTGCTCAAACAAACAACACGCTTGACCTCATTCTGGATGGCCGCCTCCAGCATGTTATCAGTACCAATGACATTGGTCTTTACCGCTTCCATGGGGTGAAACTCACAGGAAGGCACTTGCTTGAGTGCTGCCGCATGAAAAATATAATCCACGCCACGCGTTGCATTTAAAACACTCTGATAATCACGAACATCACCAATGTAAAACTTCAATTTGTCACTGGCATAACGCTTACGCATGTCGTCTTGCTTTTTTTCATCTCGACTGAAAATCCGGATTTCCGCGATATCAGTATCCAGGAACCGTTTCAAAACAGCGTTTCCGAACGATCCCGTACCACCAGAGATAAGAAGTTTTTTTCCGACAAACATAGATAATTCCTAAATTAATGGTGACGCCACATTAGTGGTCGGATCGTAAGGCTGAATAAATAATTTCTTCTTTCTGCTGAGCAGTAGGGTAACTGATAAGCACCGCTCTATAAGAACCTTTGAATACAAAAAAGCTTCCTGCTGCAACACCCACAACACCGCACGCTTCGACGACACTTCGCATATCGTCGAGCGAACCAGCGCCCCCGAGAATCGTGATGGGAAGACGTACGGCCTTACGCAGCTCGATCGCAAGGGCCACATCATATCCCTTCATTCGACCGTCATTCTCAATAGAGTTAAGAACGATTTCTCCGGCGCCCAGCTTCTCGAGCTCCTGTGCGACTTCAAGCACATTACGCTTGGTATTGCGAGTGCCGTTATGAGTCCATACGTCGCAGACCTTGCTCAGCATTCTGCGCTTGTAGTCCAGGACCACCACCACGCTCTGCCGCCCAATTTCCTCGGCAATTTCCGCAATCAAACCCGGGTTGGCGATTGCCGCTGAACTGATAGCAACTTTTTCTACACCCAGCGCAATTATTCGCTTCGCCTGTTCTGCTGTGCGGACCCCACCGCCATAACACAGTGGCATTCGACACTCTGCTGCGAGCTTGGCGATCTGCTTATAATTCGGTTCAACGCCATGTACAGTGGCGTCAATATCTACAACGATGAGTTCATCAGCCTCCTTTTCGTTGAAAATCTTGACGGCATTGATGGGATCACCGACGTATTTCGGTTCTTTGAACTTGACGGTTTTAACAAGCCCACCATCCTGAATCAATAAACACGGAATAACTCTAGGTCTCAGCATTTCACAGTTCCGCAAAATTTTTCAGAAGTCTGACGCCGAAATGATGACTTTTTTCGGGGTGAAATTGCACACCAAAAACATTATCGTTCTTGACTGCACAACTAAAGTTCAAACCATACACTGAAGTGGCCGCTGCATCGCTGGCTGCCAGGCACTCAAAGAAAAAAGAATGCAGGAAATAGAAACGCGACTCTTCCTCAAGCCCTGTAAACAACGCTGAGTCAGTAGTCGCCTGCACATCATTCCAACCCATATGTGGCAATGCGAGATTTTCGAGCCCCGAAACTGACTCAAACGACCGAACGGTACCCGAAACCCAACCCAGACCGGGCAAAACGCCCTCCTCGCTGGAATCAGCAAGAATCTGCATGCCAACACAAATACCCAACACCGGGACCTTCTGCACGCGCACAAGATCATCCAGCATAGGGCGCATGCCCGACGCCTCCAGACGCTCCATCGCATGGTCAAATGCACCGACACCCGGCAAGATAATCTTACTGGCGCCCACAAGATCTTCTGCGCATTTCGCTACTTCAACCGGAATATGAAGGCGCCTGTAAACATTGACAAATGCCTGGATATTTCCAAGACCATAATCAACAATCTTGATCATTTAAAGAGCCTTTTCTCGATACCGAGAGCGCTGAGAACGCGAGAGCCTATACCGATCAAAAACCGTTTGTTCTTATAGTCTTGACAGGTTCGGTTCTCGCCTTCAAAAATTGTTTGAAGCTCAGGAACGCTCAAATCAAGCTTATGAGCAACATACTCAAACTCGGACTTCAAAAATTGCTCATCCAACTCCGGCTTAGCGATACGCTCCAGGGCCGCCTCTCGCGTCATCTGCCCTGTCATGATCATGCTTGAGAAGTGCGCTCTACGCTTCTCATAACCGAATTTGCGTGGCATCCAGTAATCCTCATAAAAGCGAGTAAACCTGGATTCATGATGCTTATGCTGAAATTTTTTCCAACCAAAAAGTTTTGCCAGCGTATCCTCAGCCTCATGCTTTATATAAGGAATCAGATTCAGCGGCCGAATTACTTTCATACCCAAAACATATCGATAGTAAATTTTATACGACAATATATCGACAATCGGAAAGCTTTTTAATGGTCGAGAACCAAACTTTTTATAAATATCCCCAATAAGGGTTTTATCAATGCCAGGGTAGGCACCCCACTGCTCCGGCTCCTTACAGCATTCAGTAGAGTAGTTCGCCCCCGTCAGAACATATTTAATCTTATGTGCTTTAGCGAACGTATACAGCCCAGAAAAGAATGCCGTGTCCTGAGGTATATCCTGATCAGGAACTTGAGCCTTGAGAAAAGCAACCTGAAGGTTTTTCATCTCCTCCCAGTTGATAACCTCAGTATAAAGATCCAACCCCAAGCCATCGACCAACTTCTCGATGTTGCCCACAGCCTGGTCAGTATTCCAACCTGCATCCACATGAAAAAGTAAAGGACGCAGTCCCATCTTTTCTTTAGCAACATAGGCGAGATAAGAGCTATCCAACCCGCCACTCAAGCCGATAACGCAATCAAAATCCTTACCACGACCTTCCTTCTTGATCTTGCTAGCCAAGCGCATGAGTTCGGCTTCGCCTACACCATCCGTATGCCAACTTGGTGCAATAACATCATGAAAGTTATTACAGTACTCGCACCAACCTCGATCATCAAAAGTGATATTCTTATCACTTGTATCCATGATGCAGTTCTTACAGATCTGATAGCTCATTCTTTATCGACTCAATAGAAAATCAAAAAGCTTGAATTCATTATTAATTAGTATTTTTTGCTAACTGAGTAGACCAGGTATCTGTCAGATACAACCAAGTTTCCTCAGCGCAACGGGTCCATGAATATTGGCCCGCAAGCGTATAAGCCTTATTTGCCAATTGCTTACGATATGTTTCGCTCTGTAACAACTGAAGTACCGCCTGGGCTACTGATTCAGAGTTTTCAGGATCAAAGTAGACTCCCGCGTCTTGAAGAATTTCAGGCATCGGCCCTCTGTTCGAGCACGCAATTGGTAATCCGCTAGCCATTGCTTCGACTAGAGTATTCGGCATATTTTCGCAACTTGATGCAAAGATAAAAATATCGGCCTTGGCGAGGTAGGCAGGAATTTCACTGTGCGCAACAGCATCAACCACCTCGACGAACTGTCCCCTCGGATCCGTTTCTTCTATCGCACTATCAAGTAATGCTTTTGCACGTCCAGCGCCGCCGCCAACCAAATGCAATGAGAGTGATTGACCCGAATCACGCAACTGTTTGATGGCTTTGACTACGTGCCATTGATGCTTATACAAATCGGCATTGGAAATATAAACGCAACGAATCTCCCGGTCTTCAACACCATCCGATGCCAGGGGAGCATGCCTGAATTTCTCACTCAGACCGTGGGGAATGATCCGAACGTTCGCAAGGGCACCGGTAAAACTCTGAATGACGTCGGAAGCATATTTGGTCAAAAACAACGCACCGCTAGCCCTGCGCAAGGAACTAACTTGCACATACCGTAAAAGCAGCAAGCGCAATCGCGCTAGCGAAAAACCATACCTCTCCATCTCGCCGCGCTCAAATGAAAGCATGTCGCGACTCATTGAGATCGCAGGAGAAAAAGGGCAAATCGAACCTGCATCCGTGGTCAGAAGCACATCGCAACCGCTGGACTTGATTTCCTCTGGGAGACGAAAAAACTGCCACCACAGCTGACGTAGCAACGATTGCTCAAGCTCGGGGGGATTGTGCTTGACGAGCCACGGATAGTCAGGAAGCGCATCCAAAAGCGACTTGTAGGACCAAACGTGAATTGAGTCTATGCCATGATCTCGAGGATCCACCGCTGCAAGAATACCCAAGAGATGAGCCTTGGCTCCTCCTGAGCGATTGCGCGATGCGTCAATGGCGACGATTGGTCGACGCACCTCTGTGTTTGAAGTGTTTACGATCACGCTTGAAACGCCAACATTCATAAAATTACCGTTACTTTAACGAAATTTGTCATCAGCGCGCTCAAGAAACGCTCCGAACGACGGCTGGTAGACTGAAGACTCAAAGCACTGTCGAGCCTTACCGAGACTGTGATCGGACATGCCAGGCCAAAGATCCGCGTCAATTATATGCTGGAACGCTTTGATGAGTTGGCTCTCGATCGTTTTTTTGTCGACGACTATCGCATCCTCAAACTCGGTGACCAGTCTACCCAGATCGCCGACGTTGTTGCATATGATAGGGCAACCGTGTGACCAACTTTCCATTGCCTTGGTCGGAAAGCCTGCATGGGCGTATCGTCTGTCTTCGCGTAGCAGAATCGAAAAATGGCTGACCTTGTATTCGGCAGCCACCCTTTCACGACTGACACGTCCCAAGCAGCGTACAAATGGTGCGTACTCCTGCGCCACCATGCCTTGCTCCTCAAGAAGCGACCTCAGAGACTCCCAATCCTGCCCCAGCAACGTGAATACAACCCTGCAGTTCAACGCCTTAGAAATGTTGGGCAGCGCGCGTACAAAGTCCAGAACCTGATCCTTCTTGCCCGCCTCACCGGCATAAATGCATTTAATGCACGACCTCAACGGCTCTCTTGAAACCGCTTCGATAGGCCAGGACACCAAGGGCGGGACTCGAACAATATTTCGTGTAGAGAAATAGTCCTCTAGAAAAACACTAATACAAATTATATTTTTGAAGCGTGGATAAACAAGGCGCATGCGCACCCAGTTCTCCAGAGCCGCAATACCGTAGCGCCCTCCTGGCAAGTGAGCACTCTCGTACCATTCCGTACTGTCCAACATAAGCGTAAACTTCCACTTCCACGCCAAGAACTGAAGTATTAACGCAAAGAGGGCCGGAGGATTGTATGCAACTACAATGTCAAACTCCCTATTGGACTTTAACCATCGCAACGTGTTGACTCCGCGAAAGATAAAACCAATCAGACGATTGACTGCGCCCAGTTTCTTTTCTCGAAATTCGGCCTGCGGATAGCATCGATAACCACGATAACTATACTCTGCACCCGCCGCTGAACTTTCCCAGCCGGCAAAGGATACAGAACATCCTGAACGATCAAACAATTCTGCTATGGACTGTACTCGAAAGGCCGCCGCATCACCTTCGGGAAATCGAAAGGCTCCGGTGTATAAAACTTTTTTCATTGCGCTACCCGTGGATTATTTTTCCTTGCGTACAATGCAAACAATACGAGCACTGGAGTAATCAGCATTACATACCTTACATTCACCGTTGGATTCATCAGCCACGCCAATAAAAATGCAAACACTGCAACGACCAGTGGCTTGGCTGGCGAGCGTAACCAATAACTAAAATTGAACCCCATCGACAACACAGGCTTAACCAGCAGCAAGAGCACCAATAACTGCGGGACCCTTAAAATCCTAGCAACATCAAGATCACCGGAATCCGTTATAAACGAAAACGAACTGTAGGCATCCATGACAAATTGCACCAAACGAATCGGATTAAACAGTACATATCCAATATAGTAGCTTTGATTAAAGCCCACTACAAAGGCACTAAACCCCTCACCAAGGCTCTCCTCCCCGATAATAGGTGCAATAACTGTCAGTATACCAGCGAGCAAAGAAGTCCCTAGATACGCCAATACCATCCAGACAAAAGGTCGCCTGACAAGCATTAGAAACACAAAAATCGGGACAAACACCAACAACTGCAACCGTATCAACCCCATTAATGGCAATAGCAGCACGAGCAATAGAAGCCTTCTATTTAGCGCACTGTAGATTGCAAACAACAAAATACAGACCGTCAACATATCTTTATTGATAAGTTGTGCGAAATACAAAAAATACGTATTGGCAAAAAAAGACAGCTTACCCACCACCCCCAAACCAAAACGATCAGACACAGACGCATAGAACAAGTAGCATAAGAACAATACAAGGCAGTTAAAAACAAAAGATATCAACACATAGTCGGGCTCTACTAAAAACGGCATCAAATAGCCTAAGGCCGTATAAATAGCAGCAATACCGAAGTCATTATTCAAGCCGAACTGAAAGCCAGAATCACGAATGGACCTCAAAGCATCAATATAAACAAAATGATCGTGTGCATTCAAAGCCAACTGAAAGAAACCCGTTACACCATCATAAGACTCTAAATCTTGCGAAAATAATAAAAAATACCCCACGCACAACGCCAAAAATAGCGGAACTCCAATTATACCAACTAGTCTTGACCGCTTAACCATAAGCTTCATAAATATAAAGACCTATAAAATAAACCGACATCGCCAAACTGAAGCACTACCTGACGGGTTCAAAGGCTTGGCATCCAGGCCAAGCCCTAATGAAACTCCAATGTATATATCAGACTACGGCCCTGCCGTGTCTTGCGCCTTGTATCTTATGCTCACCCACACAGCAAGCGCCAATAGGGCATTTTGCACAAATGCAATCCCAACCAGTCCTTGCATCATCCCAATAGGAGTAAAGCTAGAAAATGTGAACATTAGCCATATAGATGAAAGCGTCACCCCATCTACTAACAGCTGGTATTTTTGCAAGTGAAGTACTCGGCAGGCTACTCGAAAAGGAATAGACATCAGAAATACCGCTCCCCACGTCATGCCCCACGGTAACATTTTACTGGCTAAGCCCCACTGCCCACCCAAAACAAACAAGTAAAGATCCTCAAGCTGAAAGGCGATCAAGCAAGCCAGAATCGCGGCCAGAAAAATCTTTCTATCTAAAAATAGATAACTCAGGGAACTACTATCACCTCGACGTGGAGGAACCTTACCAAACTGGTGATAGAGAACTTGAGCAATACTGCTTGTGAGAAGGATCGTAGGCCCCCAAACCAATCGATTCACCATTGCGTACTGCCCACCAATATCAGCACCCAATGTTGACGTAAATAGAATCAAAGGCGCATAAAAAGCAGCGACAGACGTCAACTCTTGTGTTGTACCGTAAAAAGAAAATGATCGTAGGCGCAGCGTAGTTTCCCAAATAGCTCGTAGGCTGAAATGAATTTTCGAAAATCCAAATGTCGCCTTGCGCAGATAAAGTGCTGTTGCCGCCTCACCAATAACCGCCCCCCATAGCAGTCCATCTTGGACCGATAGAGCAGCACATCCGAATTGAACGCCAACAATCAAAAGAGCTCTCTTGATGTAGAAACCGGACAGACGCCCGAAATCCCCGCTAAACACAAGGTAGCTATTGCATGTATTGGACACTGCCACCGCAAGTGTCAGAACAAACGCAAAAATGTATATCTTTCCCAAATAAATAGCGATGGGAGCCGTTACCAAGAAAAGAAAAAAGCTTAGTGACTCAACTATTCGAGCAATGTTGCGTGCCTCATCCACCCCCTTCGTCAACGGAATAGACAAATGCATCTGCAGAGTAGCAATGACCGCTAATATCGTTGCGATTGACTGAGCTTGCGTCAGTAATGCAAAATCAGCCGGGTAATAGATTCGAGATAAAAACACAATCGACCCAAACTGAATAGCCTGCGCCAAACCGTTGCCGAGTAATAGTTTCTTTACGTTATTAAACAAATCAAACCTCTATCAGCAACGGCTAACAGAGTCGCGTACTACATAAACGCGACTCCGAATTGGGCAATCACCCTACACATGAAAACAGGGTCACACCCGCTTCAAGCCTGCATACCACGGCACCGTTTCTTCAACGCCCTTGGCCAAGTCATGAGTCGGATCATAACCCAAGAGGTTCTGCGCCTTACTAATATCAGCCTGACTATGACGCACATCCCCAGCACGAAACTCTCTATAGACGGGCTCCGAACTTTCCAAAACACCGTATTGAGTCAAGTTTTTGCGAAGCAATGCAAATAGAGAATTCAGTGTCGTTCTACCGCTTACAGCCACATTATAAATCTGGTTTTTAGCCGCCACATCTTGTGTGGTCGCAGCCAGAAGATTAGCTTGCACCGTATTTTTTATAAAACAGAAGTCACGACTGGTTTCACCATCACCATTTATATAAACCGCCTCCCCCTCAAGCAACGACAATGCCCACTTGGGTATAACCGCAGCATAGGCACCACCTGGATTTTGACGTGGGCCAAAAACGTTAAAATAACGCAACCCGATGGAGTTGAAGCCATAACAGCGCGAAAACACATCCGCATAAAGTTCGTTTACATACTTCGTAACTGCATACGGACTTAAGGGCTTACCAATCGTATGTTCAACTTTCGGCAGCGCTGGATGATCTCCATAAGTGCTGCTACTGGCTGCATACGTAAAGCTTTTGACATTCGCGTCGCGAGCAGCAACCAACATGTTAAGAAAACCATCAATGTTCGAGGCATTGGTAGTGATCGGATCCTGCAAGCTACGCGGCACACTACCTAGAGCGGCTTGATGTAATACGTAATCAACGCCTTTACAAGCGCGCTCGCAATCTGCAAGCACCCGAATGTCACCCTCAACAAACTCAAAGCTGCTCCACTGCTCGGCGGTAACCAAGCTACGGACCTCATCGAGGTTACTCTGAAAACCTGTTGAAAAATTATCCAGCCCTATCACTTTCTGATTTAACTTCAGCAGTGTTTCTAACAGATTGCTTCCAATAAAACCCGCAACACCGGTCACCAACCACGTTCGCGAATTTTGCAGCAGATCATTTTGCAGCTTTTGATAAGCGGTCATAACAACTCCATTCATAGCCGGCCGTCGGCTGCACCAAGAGGCAAAACGCCCTTGACATCATAAACAACCGCCCCGGATCGTCCGAAAGCCTTCAGCCCCTCTTCACCGATCTCTACAAACTGCGAATGCCCTACCGCAAGCACGATAGCGTCATAGTGTCCTTTAGCCGGAAGACCACCCAAACATTCCAAACCATACTCGGATTTGGCTTCGGCCACATTTATCCAAGGATCATAAACATCAACATTCGTATTGTAACTCTGAAGTTCCTTTATGATATCGACAACCTTGGTATTACGAATATCGGGGCAGTTTTCTTTAAATGTCAGACCGAGAACCAACACGTTACTGCCCAGAACCGATATATTCTTCCTCAGCATTAACTTAACAAGTTGATCCGCCACATAAGCAGACATACTGTCATTAATTCGACGACCCGCCAATATAACTTCTGGGTAGTAACCAACCTGCTGCGCTTTATGCGTCAAATAATACGGGTCGACCCCAATGCAATGCCCACCTACTAACCCTGGACGGAAAGGTAGAAAATTCCATTTAGTCCCGGCCGCTTGAAGCACTTCAAGCGTATCAATACCAAGCTTGTTAAAGATCAGACTAAGCTCATTCATCAAAGCGATGTTAACATCTCTTTGCGTGTTTTCTATGACCTTGGCCGCCTCCGCTACCTTGATACTGCTGGCCATATGAGTGCCAGCGGTTATTATCTGAGCATATAATTGATCAACCGCTATCGCAACACTCGGCGTGCTTCCGCTGGTTACTTTCTTGATACTCGGGAGACGGTGTTCTTTGTCACCCGGGTTGATTCGCTCCGGGCTATAACCACAAAAGAAATCAACATTAAATTTCAAGCCTGAGCCTTGCTCAAGTACCGGAACACAAATCTCTTCAGTTGCACCTGGGTAGACAGTAGACTCGTATATTACGACATCACCAGCCTTTAGAATTTTGCTTACTGTTCGACTCGCCATCACAAGCGGAGTGAAGTCCGGATGATTTGCAGCATCTACTGGAGTGGGAACGGTGACAATATATATCTCACACTCTGCGATATCTTCAACTCGACTGCTGAACGTCAAGTTCCCTGCCGCTGCCAACTCATCCGCATCAACTTCAAGCGTCGCATCATGGCCACCTTGAAGCTCAGAAATGCGCTTAGCATTAATATCAAATCCAACAACCGCACGCTTTCTACCGAACTCAACAGCCAGAGGTAACCCGACATAACCAAGGCCAATGACGGCTATTTTTTTATCGTTCAAATCCAGGAACTCTATTGGCATTTCACTCTTCCAAACATGCTAATAATGTCATTGGGCCATTTGCAAAACCCAAGCTATGAACCTTCTACAAGGTCATCAAAAATTTAAATCGTTCCAAAGTGCTGCCCCCTCAGAGTACTGGTAAGGCTCGCAGCCCAGCTGCGAAAATTTCGCATCCCTGATCGATCGTTTACTCTGCTCAACCAATCTCATTAAATAAATGCCTTACTGACATTGATCCGCAAATGCATGCTTAAGGTGTCGCTCAAAGCAATACCGCCTCGTGCTTAACGATCAGCACCCTGAAGGCAAGGAGCAAGAAATCCCCGCGCCTCCCTGGCACGACCTTTACTGGGACCAGTACAGGTAGGGGCAGTGTAGCTTTCTGCATACGATGGGGCAGATTCACAAGCAACACGGCGCATCCTCACCAGCCTGGACAAAATCTCCTCCCCCCCAAACAGCTCGTCATGAAAACTATCACCCGCTTCAATGACGGCCCCAGAGCTGTAGCAGTGCACCACCGTTCGGGGTTTATGAGCATTTACCTGCAGCCTGACTTATCTCAAACGTAGTGAAAACCCTTTGGCTGACCAGACAGTCTGTAAATCTACACCCTGGCGCTCTCCGAGCACGCTTCGCTCACATGCCACATGTCGGAAGAACACATCACATGCTTGCCGCATCCTGATGCGGCTTACACAACACAAACTATCAGGCCGCTGATTATACGGCGAATACAACATAATACGGAAACCACAAGCACCGCCCCTTGGTATTCGGAGCATTCCCACCCACGAGAGACGCTAATCCAGGGGAGAGCTGTCCAAAATATCCGGCAAGCAGAGTTAAGCACGATCTGAGGCCCGACTCAATTTGAGGGCACTACTATGACAGCAGCCTCTTTATTACAAGCGCATGCTATAAGAGCCACTCTTGACAAAAAGAGATGAAGAACGCATAGAAACCCAGAATTCGAAGAGCGACAGCACGCGACTGTCACGGGAGGCAGAACTAAGGAGATACAGGTTGGCGCAGGGGCCAGATGAGCACCTCAACGGTTGGCGCTGATTAGAAGGGGCCCTGATTACATGCAGCGCCCAGTCACAAATGCGATTTATATTTACACTTGAGCACTTAAGCCATATTTGAAAGACAGCGCGACGATCCAAGATCGCATAGAGAGCGCGCACGGAACCGCTCCGAAGCCCCCGCGACACCACCCGTCATTTAATCAATATCCAAAGCGATAATTTGACAATGACAGATTTCTATCCGCCCCCCCCCCTACCAAGGGTGGCGCCGAGCCACCCACTGAAAATCACACATCAAACTATTAATCAATAGATAGATTTACTTCTCTTCGCAAGATAAAAATAGCGCCCAAGAGCTAGTAAAATCCCCAAGCCCACACCGAAAATCAACCCTCCAAAAATAATCAGAGCCTTTCTTGGTTTTATTGGACTGTCCGGCGTTTCTATCGCACCGTCCAATCGATAGACAGAAACCCCTTCCGGCTCTACTTTCAGGCTGTTATAGAAACTGTATTTACTTTGCAGCAGACGTAACCCATTGATAAAGGGATCATCTGAATCGCGAGCCTTCAGGCTTTCCACTTCTGCCTCTAAAGCCTTCGTGCCACGCAAGTAAATCAAACGACCATCCACCGCCCCTGACACATCTGCTGGAACACTTCCAGACACAATCAGTTGTTTTTCCAGACCGATTTGACCAGCAACACTCAAGGCCTCCTGAAGTTGGAAAATCGTATCCTCACGATTTTTTAATGCCCGTTCACGCAGAGAAGAAATCTGCTGCTCAATACTTCGAGCACGAACCTCAGCTTCAGAAGAAGTATCTTGGATCAACTCCTGCTTGGCAGCATCACCGGCCCGAGCCACATACAAACGTACCCAATCCGCCGCCAAAGCAGGATTCACGCCCTGCACGACAATCGAATACCTATCAGGAACATCTTTTCCTGGCACACCCGTCACAAGAGCAGCCGAAAAGTTCCGGTAGAGAATGTCTTGCGAGCTCTGGCGCTCCAACTCACTCAATGATGGCAAATAGACATCTCTAAAGAAACTTCGCCTTAAAGACTCGGACTGCAAGTTTCGCACAAATATCGCATAGACATCTTTAACCAAATACGGTGCAAGCTCAGACTCTTTAGTACGCCCATAGTTTAAGTTTGCAATATCGTTCTGAGTGGGCGGAACGATGTAGCCTCGCGCTTCATAGATAGGCACAGCTAAATATGCATAGATGATCGAGAGCAAGGTGACCGCGCCCGCCGCTATCAGGAACAACCATTTATGCAGCCATACACCACGAAAAATCTCGAGAAGATCAAAATCATCTGAGTCTCTATCAGCCACATGCTGATTCTGCATACCGTTACAATCCTTCAGTTCTTGAATCACCAAGCGGCCCCTACTGCCACACATAAAATACACTTTAAAGGTATTTTGGTAAAAGCCAAGACAGGAACACTAAAGTAAACACCCTATGTAACAGCCAAGGGCTGTGTCACCAAAATACCTCTCAACAGCCATTAAAGATAGACACATTAACCCCTAGAAAACAAATTGACTTTAGACACCCCCCTACGCAGGGTGACACTCACGAGCAGCGGAGCAACTATCAAACCTAACAAAAAGGCAAGAACAATATACAAAGATACGGGAATACTCGGCGTAGACCAACCTAGAAAAGATAAAGCTACGAGCTGCTGATTTTCAAGCATGAAAACCACAACTCCGCCGACAATCAACAACGCTATTAATACAAGCACCATCCGCTTAAACCTATGCACAGCGCCCCCGACTCCACAAGTCAAACATCATCATCCTCATCTTCATTAACCCGGTCTCTTAACTCTTTACCTGGTTTGAAGTGAGGTACAAATTTACCATCAAGACTGACAGATTGACCGGTTTTTGGATTTCGGCCGACGCGCGGCGCACGGTAGTGCAAGGAGAAGCTGCCGAAGCCACGGATCTCTATTCGATCCCCCGTGGCCAGGCACTGGGACATTTGTTCAAGCATGGTCTTGATGGCCAGCTCCACATCCTTGGATGAGAGCAGCCCTTGATGGGTGACAATTCGTTCGATCAACTCCGACTTCGTCATATTTTTCCCTTCTTTTTCAAGCAGCTAGATAAGCGCTTCAAAGGTTTTAGCATGCCTGACGAAATTTGAACAGCCCATGCAATGACTTACCGATACGGACACATTAGTGCCACAAAAGAGGCTATACGCTACACACGACAACGCACCAAAACTGCGCACCCAACGCACTATCGACACACAACAAGCATGGTTCGTGTCAGGTAGCCCGCAGGGTTCCAACCGAACGGATACTCACCTTCATCGTCCTTTGCATCGCTGGATTTCGCCAATACCTTGTAGCCTAACGGCTTGCATTCACGCGAAGCGCGTTTATAGCATTTCTCCCAACCCGAACCGAGCCCTGAACAGTCAATCTCCACACCGCTCACTCCGCGAACCACATGGGTTTTACTGTTGGTTGTGCACCCCACCAACACCAGTACTGCCAATGCCACGACAAGCTTGATCATCCTCATCCTTATGCCTGATATTCGACGACTTACCTCAAGCTGAAGCCTAGCTGTGAATTGATCATTTATCCCCTCTCGAAAAAGACACTCCGCCAGGGCTTATAGTTTCAAAAATCTAGCCCAGCAACCGGGAACGCCACCAAATCGCAGGCACAAAAAAGGGCGACCGAAGTCGCCCTTTTTCTATGGTCTGACAGAACTCAGTTCTGTTTGGCCATTGCTTGACGCAGCAGTGCCGCCATAGTGGTGTCAGCTGCTTCACCTTCCGGAGCTGCTTTCAGGCTCTGGATGGCTTCTTTCTCTTCAGCATCATCTTTCGACTTGATCGAGAGCTGAATTACGCGGCTCTTGCGATCAACGCTGATGATCTTGGCTTCTACTTCCTGACCTTCTTTCAGAACGTTGCGCGCGTCTTCAACGCGGTCACGGCTGATTTCGGAGGCTTTCAAAGTCGCTTCGATGTCGTCGGCCAGAACGATGATGGCGCCTTTGGCGTCAACTTCTTTCACGGTACCGGTAACGATGGCGCCTTTGTCGTTAACCGAGACGTACTCGGAGAACGGATCGCTTTCCAGCTGCTTGATACCCAGGGAGATACGCTCGCGCTCTGGGTCAACCGACAGGATAACGGTGTCCAGCTCGTCGCCCTTCTTGAAGCGACGTACGGCTTCTTCGCCCACTTCGTTCCAGGAGATGTCGGACAGGTGAACCAGACCGTCGATGCCGCCGTCCAGACCAATGAAGATACCGAAATCGGTGATCGACTTGATGGTGCCGGAGATTTTATCGCCCTTGTTGAACTGGCCAGAGAAATCTTCCCATGGGTTAGATTTGCACTGCTTGATGCCCAGGGAGATACGACGACGCTCTTCGTCGATGTCCAGAACCATAACTTCCACTTCGTCGCCGACTTGTACGACTTTCGAAGGGTGGATGTTCTTGTTGGTCCAGTCCATTTCGGAAACGTGTACCAGACCTTCAACGCCTTCTTCCAGCTCAGCGAAGCAGCCGTAGTCGGTCAGGTTGGTTACACGTGCGGTAACGCGAGTGCTTTCTGGGTAACGGGCTTTGATAGCAACCCATGGATCTTCGCCCAGTTGCTTGAGGCCCAGGGAAACACGATTGCGCTCGCGATCGTACTTCAGAACCTTGACATCGATCTCGTCGCCAACGTTGACGATTTCGGAAGGATGCTTGATACGCTTCCAAGCCATGTCGGTAATGTGCAGCAGGCCATCGACGCCACCCAGATCGACGAATGCGCCGTAATCGGTGAGGTTTTTGACGATACCTTTGACTTGTTGACCTTCCTGCAGGGATTCCAGCAGAGCTTCACGCTCAGCGGAGTTCTCGGCTTCGAGGACGCTACGACGGGAAACGACAACGTTGTTGCGTTTCTGGTCGAGTTTGATGACCTTGAATTCCAGCTCTTTGCCTTCCAGGTGCGTGGTGTCGCGCACAGGACGAACGTCAACCAGAGAACCAGGCAGGAACGCACGGATGCCGTTAACGTCGACAGTGAAGCCGCCTTTAACCTTACCGTTGATAACGCCCTTGACCACTTCTTCGGCTGCGAAGGCTGCTTCCAGAACGATCCAGCATTCAGCGCGCTTGGCTTTTTCACGGGACAGCTTGGTTTCACCAAAGCCGTCTTCAACCGAATCCAGCGCCACGTGAACTTCGTCACCGACGTTGATGTTCAGTTCGCCAGCGTCGTTGTAGAACTGCTCAAGCGGGATGAGTGCTTCAGACTTCAGGCCAGCGTGAACGGTTACCCAGCGAGCCTGGTAATCGATATCAACGATAACACCGGTGATGATGGAGCCTGCCTGAAGGTTCAGGGTTTTTAGGCTTTCTTCAAAGAGTTCCGCAAAGCTTTCGCTCATTTTAATTCCTGTTGATAAGGGCGAAGAAAACGCCCATCTGCCACACCCCAGACGGTGTGGGTTACGTTTATATAAAAGAAAGGCCACAGGACTATGACTGGTCCCCTGTGGTATTTCTTGGTCACCCGGCGATATCGCGAATGGCGATCTCGCTCATGATGCGTTCCAGCACCTGATCGATGGACAACTCCGTGGAATCCAGCTGTATGGCGTCAACCGCAGGCTTGAGCGGGGCTACCGCTCGCTGGGTGTCACGCTCATCGCGTACACGGATCTCATCTAGCAGACTCGACAGACTAACACCCTCGACTTTGCCCTTCAACTGCAAATAACGACGGCGCGCCCGCTCCTCGGCACTGGCGGTCAGAAAAATCTTCAACGGCGCATCGGGAAATACCACGGTGCCCATGTCGCGACCATCCGCCACCAGCCCCGGCGCTTCCTGAAAAGCTCGCTGGCGCTGAAGCAGCGCCTCTCGAACTGCCGGCAGCGCAGCGACCTGGGAAGCGCCGGCACCAGCACTTTCGGTGCGAATGTCATCGCTGACCTCGTCACCCTCCAGAATGATTCGTTGCAGCTGACCGTCCGTCGCCGCAATGAATTGCACGTCCAGATGAGCGGCAAGCTTTTTCAGCAATTCTTCATTGGTCAGATCAACACCATGATTGCGCGCCGCGAACGCCAACAAACGGTACAGCGCACCGGAATCCAGCAGGTTCCAGTTCAGACGCCTGGCAAGCATCCCGGCGATGGTGCCTTTACCGGAACCGCTAGGCCCATCGATGGTGATGACAGGTGCAATGTTGTTCACGACTGAGCCTCTTGGGCAACTCGGATACCGACTTGCGCACACAACGCGAGAAAGTTCGGGAAGGACGTCGCAACGTTCGCGCAGTCATGGATGCGAATCGGCGCACTGGCGCGCAAAGATGCAACACTGAACGCCATCGCGATTCGGTGATCACCATGACCATGGACCTCACCGCCGCCGATCTGGCCGCCGTCGATGATGATGCCATCCGGGGTCGGTTCACACTTGACGCCCAACGCCTGCAAACCATCAGCCATCACCTGAATACGATCCGACTCCTTGACCCGCAGCTCTTCGGCGCCACGCAGAATGGTCCGACCCTCGGCACAGGCAGCCGCCACGAACAGCACCGGGAATTCGTCAATCGCCAGCGGAACCAGCTCTTCGGGAATCTCGATACCCTTAAGCTTAGCTGCTCGCACACGCAAATCAGCCACCGGCTCGCCGCCGACTTCACGCTGGTTTTCCAGGGTGATATCAGCGCCCATCAGACGCAGAATATCGATGACACCGGTACGGGTCGGGTTGATGCCAACGTGCTCGAGCACGAGCTCCGAACCCTCGGCAATCGATGCCGCTACCAGGAAGAATGCCGACGAAGAAATATCACCCGGCACCTCGATATGGGTGGCGCTGAGCTTGTGACCGGACTCGACCGACGCTGTAGCACCATCGACGGTTACCGGGTAACCGAAACCGCGCAGCATGCGTTCAGTATGATCACGGGTCGGCGCCGGCTCGGTGACGGTGGTTTTACCTTCGGCATACAGCCCCGCCAGCAGCAGGCAGGACTTAACCTGGGCACTGGCCATCGGCATGGTGTAAGTCAAACCCTTGAGCTTGTTGCCGCCACGAATGATCATCGGCGGACGACCTTCAGCAGCAGTCTCGATCACCGCTCCCATTTCGCGCAGCGGGTTGGCCACACGATTCATCGGACGCTTGGACAGCGACGCATCGCCGGTCAGGGTACTGTCGAAGCTCTGCGCAGCCAGGAGGCCAGACAGCAGACGCATCGACGTACCCGAGTTGCCCAGATAGATCGGGCCAGGCGCAGGTTTCAGACCCTGCAGACCCACACCGTGGATAGTCACGCGGCCATGGTGCGGACCTTCGATCACCACACCCATGTCGCGGAATGCCTGCAAGGTCGCCAGGGCGTCTTCGCCCTCAAGGAAGCCTTCGACTTCGGTAACGCCTTCAGCGAGAGAACCGAGCATGATCGAACGGTGGGAAATCGACTTGTCACCGGGTACACGAATCCGCCCACTCAGGCGGCCACCAGGATTTGCCAGGAAAATCAGATCGTTGGAGTTCATAGCGTCCACATAGGCCCGACGGGCCAGGATTTTACTGAAATGCTCGCGGGCAACCCGGGCGCGTGTGAACACGCCCAACAGTTGGTGCCCATCCCCTGCATCGACCGCGTCGCGCAAGGCGTCGAGGTCGCTGCGAAATGTATCGAGTGTGCGCAGGACAGCGTCGCGGTTGGCGAGAAAGATGTCGTGCCACATGACCGGGTCGCTACCGGCGATTCTTGTGAAATCGCGGAAACCGCCCGCAGCGTAACGGAAGATATCAAGGTTTTCATTGCGTTTAGCCAACGAATCAACCAAACCGAACGCCAGCAAGTGCGGCAAGTGGCTGGTGGCCGCCAGCACTTCATCGTGACGCTCGACCTGCATATGCTCGACATCCGCACCCAGTTCGCACCAGAGCCGGTCGACCACCGCCAGTGCAGCAGGATCGGTTTGCTCAAGCGGCGTCAGGATCACTTTGTGCCGACGGAACAGCTGGGCATTTGAAGCCTCTACCCCGCTCTGCTCGGAGCCCGCGATCGGATGCCCCGGTACAAAGCGCGCCGGCATACCACCAAAGGCCTCGGTCGCGGCGCGTACCACATTGCCTTTCGCGCTGCCGACATCGGTCAGAATCGCAGAACCCAGGTCCATGCCCGCCAACAGCGCCAGCAGTTTTTCCATGGCCAGGATCGGCACCGCCAGTTGAATGACATCCGCACCACGACACGCAATGGCGAGGTCGTCTTCGCAACGATCGACCACCCCCAGCTCAACGGCCAATTTTCGCGATTGAGGATCGAGATCAACGCCCACCACTTCACGGCACAAACCGCTTTCACGAAGCCCCTTGGCAAACGAACCGCCGATCAGCCCCAGACCGACCACCACCAGGCGACCAATCATAGGCACGGCAGGTTGCACAGCAATGACATCAACCACGAGCCAGAACCTTGGTCAGCGCCTCAAGAAAGCGGCTGTTTTCAGCTGGCAGGCCGACAGTGACACGCAGATGATTCGGCATGCCGTAATTGGCCACCGGACGCACGATCACACCTTCACGCAGCAAGCCCTGGAAAACCGGCGCAGCCACCTGCCCCACGTCCACGCAAATAAAGTTACCTCTGGACTCGATCCAGCTCAGCCCCAACTCACGAAAGCCCGCTTCCAGTTGCTGCATGCCCGACTCGTTCAACCGACGGCTTTGCGCCAGGTACTCTTCGTCCTTCAACGCCGCGCAGGCCGCCGCGAGGGCCAGGCTGTTGACATTGAATGGCTGGCGTACGCGGTTCAGCACATCCGCCACCACCGCCGTCGACAAGCCATAACCAACGCGTAGCGCCGCCAGGCCATAGGCCTTGGAGAAGGTCCGGGAAACCAGCAAGTTCGGATAAGCCGCAAGGAAATCCAGGCCGTCCGGCAGATCGCTGCCTTCGGCGTACTCGATGTAGGCCTCGTCCAGCACCACCAGCACACGCTCTGGTACGTCCTGGAGGAATTCATCCAGCGCTTCAGCGCTGAACCAGGTCCCGGTCGGGTTGTTCGGGTTGGCGATGAAGATCACACGAGTGTTGCCGTCGATAGCATCCAGCATGGCTGGCAGGTCATGCCCCCAGTTTTTCGCTGGAATCACTCGCGCCTCGGCACCGACCGCCTGAGTGACAATCGGATACACCGCAAAAGCGTGCTCGCTGAACACTGCATTCAGGCCCGGCGCCAGATAGGCGCGCGCCACCAGTTCAAGAATGTCGTTGGAACCATTGCCCAATGTCACTTGATTGAGTTCGACCCGGCATTGCTCAGCCAGCAAGGTTTTCAATGCAAAACCGTTGCCGTCTGGATAACGGGTCAGCTCGGCCAACTCTTCGCGAATCGCCGCCAGCGCTTTGGGGCTGGCGCCCAGCGGGTTTTCGTTGCTCGCCAACTTGACGATTTTTGCCGGATCAAGATCCAGCTCGCGAGCCAGTTCGTCCACAGGCTTGCCCGGAACGTAAGGCGAAAGTTGTTGCACGCCTGGCTGCGCCAGAGCGAGGAAGTCGCCACTCATTGTTAACGCCCTTACAGAACTGCTTTGGGGTAGGAACCCAACACTTTAAGTGCCACTGCTTCCTGACTGATCTTTTCCAGCACGCCCTTGACCAGCGGATCGCGATGATGGCCCAGGAAATCGATGAAGAACACGTAGGTCCATTTACCGCTGCGCGACGGACGGGTTTCAATCCGCGTCAGATCGATACCGTTGTCATGGAACGGCACCAGCAACTCATGGAGCGCGCCAGGCTTGTTGCTCATGGACACGATGATCGAGGTCTTGTCGTCGCCGGTCGGCGGCACTTCCTGGCTGCCAATCATCAGGAATCGCGTGGAGTTATCCGGACGGTCCTCGATTTTCTCGGCCAGACGGGTCAACCCGTACAAACTTGCCGCCATGTCGCCGGCAATCGCTGCCGAATTCCACTCACCCTTGACCCGCTTCGCGGCCTCGGCATTGCTCGATACCGCCACGCGCTCAACGTTCGGGTAATGAGCATCCAGCCACTTACGGCACTGGGCCAGTGACTGCGCATGGGAGTAGATGCGGCTGATGCTGTCGGTCTTGGTGTTCTCACCGACCAGCAAGTGGTGGTGAATCCGCAGCTCGACTTCGCCACAAATGACCATGTCATGCTCAAGGAAGCTGTCGAGGGTGTGGTTGACCGCGCCCTCGGTGGAGTTTTCCACCGGGACCACGCCAAAGTTCACCGCACCCGCGGCCACTTCACGGAACACTTCGTCGATCGCCGCCATTGGCTTGCTGATCACTGCGTGACCAAAATGCTTCATGGCCGCCGCTTGGGTGAAGGTCCCTTCAGGGCCGAGATAAGCCACTTTCAGCGGCTGCTCGAGCGCCAGGCACGAAGACATGATTTCGCGGAACAACCGCGCCATCTCTTCGTTGCCCAGCGGCCCCTGGTTACGCTCCATCACGCGTTTGAGCACCTGAGCTTCACGCTCAGGGCGATAGAACACCGGCACTTCGCCTTCGGCCAGCGAGGCCATCTTTACTCGCGCGACTTCCTGGGCGCAGCGCGCACGCTCACTGATCAGCTCCAGGACTTTTTCGTCCAGGCTGTCAATGCGCAGGCGCAGTGCCTTGAGTTCTTGCTCAGACATTAACCGTGTTCCTTCTCGAACTCTGCCATGTACGCCACCAACGCGTTGACGGCGTGGATGTCGACGGCGTTGTAGATAGAGGCACGCATGCCGCCTACCGAACGGTGACCCTTGAGGTTCAGCAGGCCGCGTGCATCGGCACCCGCCAGGAACGGCTTGTCGAGACGATCGTCAGCCAAACGGAATGGCACGTTCATCCACGAGCGGTCGGTCTTGTTGATCGGGTTGCTGTACAAGCCGCTGGCGTCGATGAAGTCATACAGCGTGCGCTGCTTGACTTCATTGAGCTTGCCAATGGCTTCAACACCACCCTGCTCTTTCAGCCATTCGAACACAAGACCGGACAAGTACCAGGCCAGGGTCGGCGGGGTGTTGTACATCGAGCCGTTGTCGGCTGCGACCTTGTAATCGAGCATGGTCGGGCAGAACGAACGGGCGCGCCCCAGCAGGTCTTCACGGATGATGTTGACGACAATGCCGCTCGGGCCGATGTTTTTCTGCGCGCCGGCGTAGATCATGCCGAAACGCGAAACATCCATCGGACGCGAAAGGATGTCCGAAGACATGTCGGCGACCAGCGGTACATCACCGGTTTCCGGGACCCAGTTGAACTCCAGGCCACCGATGGTTTCGTTCGGCGCGTAGTGCACGTAGGCAGCATCTCGCGACAATTCCCACTCGTTCTGACCGGGAATGGCGAAATAGTCGTAAGGCTTGGCAGTAGCGGCAACATTGACGTGGCCGTAACGCGAGGCTTCTTCAATGGCTTTCTGCGACCAGATACCGGTGTCGATGTAGTCGGCCGTCGCATTCTCCGGCAACAGGTTCAGCGGGATCTGAGCAAACTGCTGGCTCGCGCCACCTTGCAGAAACAGCACTTTGTAGTTCGAAGGGATATTGAGCAGATCGCGCAGATCCTGCTCGGCCTTGGTGGCAATGGACACGAACTCATCGCTGCGATGGCTCATTTCCATGACGGACAGGCCTTTGCCGTGCCAGTCGAGAAGTTCACCCTGGGCGCGCTGCAGAACAGCTTCAGGAAGCGCCGCGGGACCGGCACAGAAGTTATAGGCTCTCTTGCTCACATCCAATCTCGCTCTGATTTGGTGGGATCACGTAATAAATCACGATATCAGTCGACACAGACCTCATGCGAGAGCGGGCTTGCTCGCGAAAGCGTTGCAACAGTCGACATCTACAGTGAGAGTCAATCTGTCTTCGCGAGCAAGCCCGCCCCCACATTGGATCTTCGTGAGTGTCGAAACATTCTTAAGGGACAAACAACAAGGGGGCGAATCTTCATCCGCCCCCTTATTTGTCCGCTTATTCCTTCGGCTCTTCGTCGGCAGTTGCGTCGAGTTGCTGATCTTCGACAGCGTCGTCGATCACGACTTCGCCTTCAAGCTCAACACCCTCTTCACCTTCCAGCTCTTCGCCTTCGACTTCCGATGGCTCCTGAACCCGCTCCAGGCCGACCAGCGTTTCATCACTGGCCAGTTTGATCAGCGTCACGCCCTGGGTGTTACGACCCAGGCTGGACACTTCATCAACGCGAGTACGCACCAGGGTGCCCTGGTCGGAAATCAGCATGATTTCCTCACCGTCGAGCACCTGGACAGCACCGACCAGACGGCCGTTACGCTCGTTGCTGACCATGGCGATAACGCCCTGACCGCCACGCTTGTACTCAGGGAACTCGGTGATAGCAGTACGCTTGCCGAAACCACGCGCCGAAGCGGTGAGGATCTGGCTGCCTTCTTCCGGGATCAGCATGGAAATCAGCTTCTGGCCTTCCGGCAGGCGCATGCCGCGGACACCACGAGCGGTACGGCCCATGGCACGCACGTCGGACTCTTTGAAGCGCGTCACCTTGCCGCCGTCGGAGAACAGCATGACTTCACGCTCGCCATCGGTAATGGCAGCCGAAATCAGTACGTCGCCCTCGTCCAGCTCCAGCGCGATCAAACCAACGCTGCGTTGACGGCTGAAGGATTCCAGCGGGGTCTTCTTCACGGTGCCATTGGCGGTGGCCATGAAGATGAAGTGACCTTCGGTGTATTCCTCGACCGGCAGCATGGTGGTGATGTATTCACCATCGTCCAGCGGCAGCAGGTTGACCAGCGGACGACCGCGAGCAGCGCGGGATGCTTCAGGGATTTCGTAGGTTTTCAGCCAGTACACCTTGCCCTTGCTGGAGAACAGCAACAACGTGGTGTGACTGTTGGCAACCAGCAGGTGAGCGATGTAGTCCTCATCCTTGACGCCGGTAGCCGATTTGCCTTTACCGCCACGACGCTGGGCCTGGTACGCCGCCAATGGCTGGGTCTTGGCATAGCCACCGTGGGAGATGGTCACGACGCGCTCTTCTTCCGGGATCATGTCACCCAGGGTCAGGTCCAGACGCGCATCAAGAATCTCGGTGCGACGCACATCGCCATACTCGGCGCGGATCACTTCCAGCTCTTCGCGGATCACTTCCATCAGGCGCACAGCGCTGTTGAGGATGCGGATCAGTTCGCCGATCTGGTTGAGGATCTCTTGATACTCGGCCAGCAGTTTTTCGTGCTCCAGGCCGGTCAGACGGTGCAGACGCAGCTCCAGGATGGCTTGCGCCTGTTCTGGCGACAGGAAGTACTTGCCTTCGCGCAGACCGTATTGCGGGTCCAGGGTCTCTGGACGGCAAGAGTCGGCACCAGCACGCTCGACCATCGCGACCACGGCGGAGGATTCCCAGGCAGTGCTGATCAGCGCTTCCTTGGCTTCCGACGGGGTTGGCGAGGCCTTGATCAGCGCGATGACCGGGTCGATGTTCGACAGGGCAACGGCCTGACCTTCGAGAATGTGGCCACGCTCGCGGGCTTTACGCAGTTCGAACACGGTACGACGGGTCACCACTTCGCGACGGTGACGCACGAAGGCTTCCAGCAGATCCTTGAGGTTCAGGATCCGCGGGCGGCCGTCGATCAGCGCAACGATGTTGATACCAAACACCGCTTGCAGCTGGGTCTGGGCGTAGAGGTTGTTGAGGATCACCTCAGGCACTTCACCGCGACGCAGCTCGATCACGACGCGCATACCGTCCTTGTCGGATTCGTCGCGCAGTTCGGTGATGCCTTCCAGCTTCTTCTCTTTAACCAGCTCGGCGATCTTCTCGATCAAACGCGCCTTGTTCAACTGGTAAGGGAGCTCGGTGATGACGATCTGCTGACGGCCACCGACCTTGTCGATGTCTTCGATCATCGACCGGGCGCGCATGTAAATACGGCCACGACCAGTGCGGTAGGCTTCGATGATGCCGGCGCGACCGTTGATGATCGCGGCAGTCGGGAAGTCCGGGCCCGGAATGTACTGCATCAGCTCATCGACGGTCAGCTCAGGGTTGTCGATGAGTGCCAGGCAACCGTCGATGACTTCACCGAGGTTGTGCGGCGGGATGTTGGTCGCCATGCCCACGGCGATACCGCTGGAGCCGTTGACCAACAGGTTGGGAATACGGGTCGGCATGACCGCCGGGATCATTTCGGTGCCGTCGTAGTTCGGCACCCAGTCCACGGTTTCTTTGTGCAGGTCAGCCAGCAGCTCGTGCGCCAGCTTGGTCATGCGCACTTCGGTGTATCGCATTGCCGCGGCGTTGTCGCCATCGACCGAACCGAAGTTGCCTTGGCCGTCGACCAGCAGGTAGCGCAGCGAGAATGGCTGCGCCATACGAACGATGGTGTCGTACACCGCGGTATCACCGTGCGGGTGATACTTACCGATCACGTCACCGACAACACGGGCAGATTTCTTGTACGGCTTGTTGAAGTCGTTACCCAGCTCGCTCATCGCGAACAGCACACGCCGATGCACGGGCTTCAAGCCATCGCGCGCATCAGGCAGTGCCCGACCGACAATTACGCTCATCGCGTAGTCGAGGTAGGACTGTTTCAGCTCGTCTTCGATATTGACCGGGAGGATTTCTTTGGCCAGTTCGCCCATGAGAAGCCTGATTCCTTTTTCTGGTGAAACTTCGTCACATCCATTTGGGACGAACGAAGCTCGCCGCTACCGGCTGAGTGCCATGCAGCGACTTACGACAAATCAACGAGTTAAGCCATGGATCTGCGCAGTAAAGACAACCCCGCGGGACTGCCTCGGAAAACGCCGGATGTTATCACAAGAGCCGCCACGCACCTATCCCCCAGATGCGCATGGAGCATAGTTAGTTGACCGATGACAGGCTTGACGGCGACGAGAGAGGCTTAGAGCCAGATTTCAGGCCTGACTCCGGCTGATTTGTTGACCTTGAAGGCCCCTTCGCGAGCAAGCCCGCTCCCACACTCGGCCGTATCTAACTGAGGAGCTCGGTCAAATGTGGGAACGGGCTTGCTCGCGAAGGTGATTTATCAGGCGCCCGAGATCATCAATGCAGACGCTTGCGGCACATCAGTTGCGCCATTTTCGCGGCGTCGGGGCGTTCGACGATGCCTTTCTCGGTAACGATAGCGTCGATCAGATCGGCCGGGGTCACGTCGAACACCGGATTGAACGCCTCGACATCAGCCCCCACGCGCTTGCCGCCCACCTCCAGCAACTCACTGCCATCACGCTCTTCAATCGGGATGTCTTCGCCACTGGCCAGGTTCATGTCGATGGTCGAACTCGGCGCTACCACCATGAAGCGCACCCCGTGGTGCATGGCGTTGACCGCCAGTTGATAGGTGCCGATCTTGTTCGCCACGTCGCCGTTGGCGGTAATGCGGTCGGCACCGACGATCACCCAGGTCACGCCCTTGGTCTTCATGATGTGCGCGGCCGCGGAGTCAGCGTTCAGTGTCACCGGGATACCCTCGTTTGCCAGCTCCCAGGCCGTGAGCCGCGAACCTTGCAGCCAGGGACGGGTTTCGTCGGCATAAACCCGCTCGACCATACCTTCCAGGAACGCCGCACGAATCACCCCCAGCGCAGTGCCAAAGCCGCCCGTGGCGAGTGCACCGGTGTTGCAATGCGTGAGAATGGCCTGGGCATTACCCTGATGCTTGCGAATCAGGTCGACGCCTAACTGAGCCATGGTCAGGTTGGCTTCGCGATCGCTTTCGTGAATGGCGATGGCCTCCGCCTCCAGCGCCGCCAGAGGGTCTGCATCTTCCTTGAGGCGATCCAGGCGGTCACGCATGCGACTCAAGGCCCAGAACAGATTCACCGCCGTTGGACGGGAATCGGCCAGCAACGCGTAATCCTCCTCCCACGCAGCCTGCCAGTCACCGCCCTCGGCAATTCGGGCGCGAGCTGAAAGCACCATGCCATATGCCGCACTGATGCCGATTGCCGGAGCGCCACGCACCACCATCGAACGAATGGCCTCAGCCACACCCGCGGCGCTGGTGTAGGCGATCCAGGTTTCCTCGAACGGCAAAATGCGCTGATCCAGCAAGTACAGGGCGCCATCTCGCCAATCGATGGCCTTGACCTTCTCCGCTGCCAACAGTCGATCGCGCATCCTTCACCCCGCACTCATGAACAAAAGCCGCCGATTATAGCGATCCCCCCGCGAAGACGCTCGGGTATACTTCGCCATCCTTTACAAAAGCACTGGACCGAACCCTCGATGCCAAACCCTGCCGCTGCGCTCGACCTACTCTTGCTGCCGACCTGGTTAGTACCTGTCGAACCCGCTGGCGTGGTCCTCAAAGAGCACGGCCTGGGCATTCGCGACGGCCGCATCGTCTTCATTGGTCCGCGTAGCGAGGCCCTGAAACTCAAGGCCATCGAGGTCCGCGAACTGCCGGACATGCTGCTCAGCCCCGGCCTGATCAACGCCCACGGGCATGCGGCGATGACGTTGTTCCGTGGCCTGGCCGATGACCTGCCACTGATGACCTGGCTGGAACAGCATATCTGGCCCGCCGAGGCCAAGTGGGTCGATGAAGCCTTTGTGCGTGATGGCACCGACCTGGCCATCGCCGAGCAAATCAAAGGGGGCATCACCTGCTTTTCGGACATGTACTTCTTTCCGAAAGTGGCCAGCGAGCGCGTCCATAACAGCGGCATTCGCGCCCAAATCGCCATCCCGATCCTGGACTTTCCGATTCCAGGCGCCAGCGATGCGGATGAAGCTATCCGTCAGGGCGTGGAGCTGTTCAGCGACCTCAAGCATCACCCCCGGATCAAAATCACCTTCGGCCCCCATGCACCGTACACCGTCAGCGACGAAAGCCTGGAGAAAATCCGGATCATCGCCGAAGAACTGGACGCGGCCATTCACATGCACGTCCACGAAACCGCCTTCGAAGTGCAGCAGTCGGTAGAACAGCGCGGCGAGCGCCCGCTGGCCCGGCTCGGACGCCTGGGCTTGCTCGGGCCGCGCTTCCAGGCCGTTCACATGACCCAGATCAGCGATGAAGACCTGGCGTTGCTGGTAGAAAGCAACACCCATGTGGTTCATTGCCCCGAATCGAACCTGAAGCTGGCCAGCGGTTTCTGCCCGGTAGAGCGCCTGTGGCAGGCCGGGGTCAATGTGGCGGTGGGCACCGACGGTGCGGCCAGCAACAATGACCTGGACCTGCTCGGCGAAACCCGCACTGCCGCCCTGCTGGCCAAAGCCGTCGCGGGCTCGGCCACCGCACTGGATGCGCATCGTGCCCTGCGCATGGCCACGCTCAACGGTGCCCGCGCGCTGGGGCTGGAAACGGAAACCGGCTCGCTGGAAATCGGCAAAGCCGCTGACCTGGTGGCTTTCGACCTGTCCGGCCTGGCCCAACAACCGATCTACGACCCGGTGTCGCAGCTTATCTACGCCACCGGCCGGGACTGCGTGAAACACCTTTGGGTCGCCGGCAAACATTTGCTCGACGACCGGCGCCTGACGCGCCTGGATGAACAACAGCTGAGTGCCACCGCCAAGGCGTGGGGCCAGCGCATCGGCGGTCATGCCGAATAAGGCCGCCGCGAACAGATACAACCTTGGGGCAAGCCTCGAGGCATCAGGATTTTTCAAGTTTAGAGGACAGACCCATGAGCAACGTCGACCACGCTGAAATCGCCAAATTCGAAGCCCTGGCCCACCGCTGGTGGGACCGCGAAAGCGAGTTCAAACCGCTGCACGACATCAACCCGCTGCGGGTGAACTGGATTGACGAGCGCGTCAACCTGGCCGGCAAGAAAGTGCTCGACGTCGGGTGTGGCGGCGGCATCCTCAGCGAAGCCATGGCCCAGCGCGGCGCAACGGTCATGGGCATCGACATGGGCGAAGCGCCGCTGGCGGTTGCCCAACTGCATCAGCTGGAATCGGGCGTCAACGTGGAGTACCGCCAGATCACCGCCGAAGCCTTGGCTGACGAGATGCCCGAGCAGTTCGACGTGGTCACCTGCCTGGAAATGCTCGAACACGTGCCGGACCCGTCTTCGGTCATCCGCGCCTGCTTTCGCATGGTCAAACCCGGCGGCCAGGTGTTTCTCTCCACCATCAACCGCAACCCCAAGGCCTACCTGTTCGCCATCATCGGCGCCGAGTACATCATGAAGTTGCTGCCGCGCGGCACCCACGACTTCAAGAAGTTCATCCGCCCCTCCGAGCTGGGTGCCTGGAGCCGCATGGCAGGCCTGACCGTCAAGGACATCATCGGCTTGACGTACAACCCGCTGACCAAGCACTACAAGCTGGGCAACGACGTTGACGTCAACTACATGATCCAGACCCTGCGCGAGGAATAAGCACATGCGTATCAGAGCAGTCCTTTTCGACATGGACGGCACCCTGCTCGACACCGCGCCGGACTTCATTGCCATCTGCCAGGCGATGCGCGCCGATCGCGGGCTGCCGCCGATGAACGACAAGCATATCCGCGACGAAATTTCCGGAGGCGCCAAGGCGATGGTCGCAGTGACCTTTTCCATGGACCCGGAATCGCCAGGCTTTGAAGCGCTGCGCCAGGAATTCCTGGAGCGCTACCTCAAAGACTGCGCAGTCCACAGCACACTCTTCGACGGCATGAGCGAACTGCTGGCCGACATCGAAGGCGCCAACCTGATCTGGGGCGTTGTCACCAACAAACCCCTGCGCTTTGCCGAACCGATCATGCAGCAACTGGGGCTGGCCGAGCGTTCGGCGCTGCTGATCTGCCCGGATCACGTGAAGAACAGCAAGCCGGACCCGGAACCACTGACACTGGCGTGCAAAATGCTCGACCTGGACCCGGCCAGCGTCCTGTTTGTCGGCGATGACTTGCGTGATATCGAGTCGGGCCGCGATGCCGGCACCAAAACCGCCGCCGTGACCTATGGCTACATTCACCCGGACGACAACCCGCGGCACTGGGGCGCAGACGTCGTGGTCGATCACCCGCTGGAGCTGCGCAAGGTTTTGGATAGCGCTCTGTGCAGTTGCTAAGCCGCACGGTTTTTATGGCGAGGGAGCTTGCTCCCGCTGGGGCGCGAAGCGGCCCCGCCGTCTACGACCACATTCTGTCAGGCACACCGCATTTGCAGGTTTCACGACTGCTTCGCAGCCGAGCGGGAGCAAGCTCCCTCACCACAGATGCGATGCCTGCTTACTGTTGAATTGTTGTGAGGTTTTTTATGTTTGATTATTCCGCCCGCCCTGAACTGCTCAAGGACCGGGTCATCCTGGTTACCGGCGCTGGCCGCGGTATCGGCGCTGCCGCCGCAAAGACCTACGCCGCCCACGGCGCAACCGTGCTGCTACTGGGCAAGACCGAAGCCAACCTGACCCAGGTCTATGACGACATCGAAGCGGCCGGCCACCCCCAGCCCGTGGTCATTCCGTTCAACCTGGAAACCGCCCTGCCGCACCAGTACGACGAACTGGCGGCAATGATCGAAACCGAATTCGGCCACCTCGACGGTCTGCTCCACAACGCCTCGATCATTGGCCCGCGCACGCCGCTGGAGCAACTCTCAGGCGAGAACTTCATGCGCGTGATGCACGTCAACGTGAACGCCATGTTCATGCTGACCAGCACCCTGCTGCCGCTGCTCAAACTGTCTCAGGACGCCTCGGTGATTTTCACCTCCAGCAGCGTCGGCCGCAAAGGCCGCGCTTACTGGGGCGCCTACGGTGTGTCGAAGTTCGCCACCGAAGGCCTGATGCAAACCCTGGCCGACGAGGTCGACACCGTTGCCCCGGTACGCGCCAACAGCATCAACCCGGGCGCCACGCGCACCAGCATGCGCGCGCAGGCATACCCTGGGGAAAACCCGACCAACAACCCGACACCGGAAGAAATCATGCCGGTGTACCTGTACCTGATGGGCCCGGACAGCACCGGTATCAACGGCCAGGCTTTCGACGCTCAGTAACCCCCTCGTTGCAACGCTGACGCCGCGACGACTTCCTGTCGCGGCGCTCGCACCCCGATGAAAACGTCCCCCCGCGCCAGTCAAATAAATGTCGACCTTCTTGGTCTTGCGTCACGCGTTACATCCCAACTAATTGATATATAACGACTTTTGTTAAAATGAACTGAATGGCACGACTTTCGCTCTAAGTTTGCTCACACACGCAGTGTGGTAGCGAGCGGGCAGCTCCTGAAGCCGGATTACTTTTGAACAGCAAAGCGGACTAAACTCCCACCAAATGTCCTACGGGACTGATGGACCAGTATGACGCGCAGCCCAAAGCCGCTCTCACCCAGCCTGTAAGACAGCCTTACTGCTTAGGGGCTCACGCCATATGAAATCGCCTACCCAGACCAACGCAATTGACTTTGATAGCGCCAAATTGCAACGCCTGGGCTTCGGTCAGCAGCCTCCTCTGCTGGCACGCCCCGTCAGCCTCGCCCAACTGCGCCAGCAAATGAGCCAGCAGTTGCAGACCAGCCTTGAGCCGCAACGCATCCTGGGGTTGTTCTTTCGAGAGGTTCAACGCCTCGTGCCGCTGGACGCCCTGACCTACCAACACAAGGGCAGCGATCTGCGCCTGGAGTTCGGCCAGCGCGGCCACCACTCGGTGAGCTACAGCCTGAGCCATGAAGGCGAGTTTCTGGGCGAACTGGTGTTCCGCCGTAATCAGCGGTTCAGCGAGCGAGATCAAGGTAACCTCGAGTCCCTGCTGTCCGCCCTGCTTTACCCGATGCGTAATGCGCTGCTGTACCGCGTCGCCACCCAAAGCGCTTTGCGTGATCCGCTGACGGGCACGGGTAACCGCATTGCCATGGACCAGACCCTGCAACGCGAAATCGAAATGGCCCGCCGGCATATACAGCCACTGTCCTTGCTGATGCTTGATATCGACCACTTCAAACACATCAATGACAGCTACGGCCACAGCGCCGGTGACCAAGTGCTCAAAGCCGTTGCGGCGTCGATCAAAGGCCAGTTGCGCAACGTGGACATGGTGTTTCGGTTTGGCGGCGAAGAGTTTCTGATCCTGCTGTCCAACACATCCCGCGAAGCGGCTGCGATGGTCGGTGAGCGGTTGCGCAACGCCGCACAGACCCAGGACTATATGGCAGATGAAACTCCCATCGCACTGACCATCAGCCTTGGCTGCTCGACCCTGCTGCCGGGCGAATCCGCTGAAAGCCTGTTACGCCGCGCCGACAGTGCGCTGTATGTGGCCAAACGTGAAGGCCGCAACCGCCTGGCAATGGCTGGCTGACCCCGACGTGCAGCAGCCTGACGGTTTCCGTCAGGCGACAATGCCCTCAACGGAACGTACCCGGCGCCTTGAACAACACCGCCTGCGGCCTGGAGGGACGGCAAAGCAAGGTGTCACAAGTAAACAACTGCGGACGCTCGACCACATACCCCTGAGCGTAATCCACCCCGATCTCCAGCAGCGCCTGCTCGATCTGCGGCGTTTCAACAAACTCGGCAATGGTGCGCTTGCCCATCACATGACCGATATGGTTGATCACCTCGACCATCGCACGGTTGATCGGGTCGTCGAGCATGTCCTTGACGAAGCTGCCGTCGATCTTCAGAAAGTCCACCGGCAAATGTTTCAAGTAAGCAAAGGACGACATGCCGGCGCAAAAGTCGTCCAGGGAAAAGTGACAGCCCAAGCCTTTCAACTCATTGATGAACCGTATAGCGCTGCCCAAATTGGCAATCGCACTGGTTTCGGTGATCTCGAAACAGATCAGTGACGGTGGCACGGAATATTTGACGAACTCCTCACGCAGGAAGTCCAGAAACTCGTCATCGCCAATGGTGATACCCGACAGATTGATCGCACACATGGCCATCGGGCCTTCACGCTCCTGCGCCATGCACTGGCCAATGATCTTGAAGACGTTCTCGACCACCCAACGATCCAGTGACGTCATCAACCCATAACGCTCAGCGGCCGGGATGAAGCTGTCGGGCAGGATCATCCGCCCGGCCTCGTCGTGCAGGCGCAGCAGAATTTCGATATGCCCCGACTCACGATCAGTCGCCCCCAGCGGCGCGATTTCCTGGGCATACAAACAGAAGCGGTTCTCCTCCAGCGCCATGTGCAGACGCTGCACCCAGGCCATTTCGCCGAAACGCAGGGACAATTCAGAGTCGTCGGCGTGGTAAACCTGCACCCGGTTGCGGCCCTTCTCCTTGGCCATGTAGCACGCCATGTCGGCGGCTCGCAGTGACGACTCCAGGGTGGTCGGGCTCTGGGTGATATGCACCAACCCGATACTGATGGTGGTGACAAACGGCCGCCCCTTCCAGACGAAGTGCAGGTTTTGCACGGTCTGACGCAAGATTTCGGCTATTTTTTCCGCCGCTTCCGGCGAACAGTTCTCCAACAGAATGCCAAATTCATCGCCTCCCAACCGCGCCAGGGTGTCACTTTCGCGCAACCCCGATTGCAGCAGGGCGCAGATGTGGCGCAGCAATTCGTCACCGGCCGCATGCCCACACGTATCGTTAACCAGCTTGAATTGGTCCAGGTCCAGAAACATCAAGGCATGACGGGCGGGCAGGCGCGCCAGCGCGTGCAAAGCCTGCTCCAGCCGATACTCGAACTCGCGGCGGTTGGCCAACCCGGTCAGCGCATCGTGTGTCGCCTGCCAGGAAAGATTGGCGATGTATTGCCGCTCCTGGGTCATGTCATGCAATACCAGCACCGTGCCGCTGACCTTACCGCTGTTGTGGATCGGCGCCCCGACCAGGGTCACCGACACGGTACTGCCATCCAGGCGCTGGATAAGTTTTGAATGCTCACTGCCCCCCCGCAGCTCGCCACTCAGGATGTGCTCGATCAGGTTAAAACCATCGTTCTGGGCATTTTCATCCAGCAAATTGAACAATGCAGACAGCGGCAGCCCACCGGCCTGCTCGGCTTTCCAGTGGGTCAACGCCTCGGCCGCCGGGTTCATGTAGGCAATCGAGCCGTCGACATCGGTGGTAATGACCCCGTCGCCAATCGATTGCAGGGTGATCTGCGCCCGCTCCCTCTCAAGCTCCAGGGCATTGGCGAACTGGTGGCGCTGCTGCAACAGCTTCTGGGTGCGCCACAGTGCCAGCACGATCAACCCAAGGGCAGTGGCGAAGTTAACGGCCAGCAAAACCCTCAGGATGAACCGGGAACCTTCGCCCAAGGCATCACTGAACGCTTTCGCAGCCGGGGTGACCGCGTCGTTAATGGCCAGAATCTGCGTTTTCCAGTGTTGTATGTCATCACTGCTGGCCCGGCCGCTGGCAATGCCACGATGCATTTCCTGGGCAAGCTCATCCAACTCCACCAGATAGGCATCGCCCACCGCCCAGAGGTCGATCGCCTGCTCCATATAACCGACGTGGCGAAAGTTCAGGTACATCCAGATGACGCTTTGCATGTCATCCGGGTGATTACCCGCCTTGTAGACCCCCGCCCGGGCAGCGTCCAGGTCCGGCGGATCGCGATCCAGCGCTATTCGCAGGTCATGACTGCCCTGGGGCCCGCTGATGGCGGTCTGGTATTTGAGGAAGAGCGATTCGTCGCGGTTGTCGGCATAAAGATTGAGGTAGTAGATCGCGTCTTTCTGCCCCTTGGACCATAGGCTTTCGCCGCCCACGTAGCTGCGCACGGCCGACAGCATGTACATGCTGACGCTCCCCAGCAGTGCCTGAAAAATCACCACGGCAATGAAAGGCCAGACGATGCCCAGCAATCGCGGCGTTCCCAGCGTCCGTTTTGGCTTCATGAGGTCCCTTGAATAGGCACTGCCTGATCATCGTCCAGATCCGACCACTCCCGCAAGACTAGGAGGCGTTCCCCCTCCCCGCAAGCACGAGGACATTCTGCCCCCTGCAATGCACTAAAGCGCCGGCGGCCACTTAAGCAAGCCCACTACATATCTACCACCGCTGATTTCTGATGAGCGTTTAACTAAGGAATCGCTTTGCCACTCACTTCCAGACCTCACGCAAAGCTCAACCCGATTAACGCCCAGAAGAAATAATTGCCATGCAAACAACGGCTTCCGCCTCCATTACACCACCCGACAACATACTCGACACAACGCCGACCTATGCACAGCTGCATCAAGCCCGGCAGGAAGACTATGACCTCCTGTTGTCACTCCTGCGCGACAGCAAAATACCACCCGAGTATTTAGCAGACACCCTCATAAAACCTCGCCCGCTCTCGCCCATGGCACAGGATAACGAGCGAGGCCAAATTGCCCTTCAGGCGTTGATCAAAGACCCAGACTACCGAGCACTCTGCCAACAGCTGAAAGCGTCTTACAGCTATTTGAAAGTCACTATCGTCGAGGGTCGTGGCGTCTATGAAACACTCCTCACGGACAAGGCAACGACGCTCCCGCTAGTGCTGACCGGTCAACCAAAGTGGAGCGCCTGGATTACCACTATTGATCAGGCAGCCCAGACACTCGGGGGTCAAATTCGTTTCGATGGCCTCGTCACTGTTTCCAGAATGGCAACGTATTACGGCCTCACGCCCTGGGATCCGAAAAATACTACCGAACACCTGACGGTGATCCGCGCCCTGGAAGAGAAACTCGCCAGACACTCTCCCAGGTTTGAGGGCGGCATTGATATCGACAGCCTGTACCGGCGTCCGACCTTGAGTGACAGGAACACGTTAAAAACCATTCGCAATGCCTTGCCCCCCGATGAAACAAGGGAGATAACAGCGGAAAGTATCGTGCGACAACTGACTGACAGCACCTTTATCAAGGTTATCCAGCAGCACTTGCCAGACGCCAAGGTCCAGCCGATTGACTACCTCGCCGGCGATCTACTTAACAACCTCACACCCCAGACCCTTCGTGAATCGCCTTCGGCTTATCTGGAAAAGATATTAAATACTGACAAAGCTCAGGCGCTCGGAAATGCGCTGCTCAAAGCGCTGGACTGGTACGCAAGCAAACCTGATGAAGAAACCTCGCCCGACATTCGAATCAAATTGGTGGCCAAGGCACTCCGGCTCTGGTGCAGCAGAGTGTCAGACCAACCCGGCACCCTCGTCGGTTACAACCTGAATCAACACTCGAACTGGGGAAAGAGCTACCAAACCCTGCAAACAGAGTTTGAGTCGCACCTGCTTGAGTCGGGACGTGCATTGTCCACGAATGAGGCGATTTTACTTGGGCGTGTTTTTATATCGCAGTTCCCCATAGAGTTTCAGGTACAGGACATTCCATCTGACCTTGCTTATAGAAGTTCTGTTGTGTGGGTAAACTTCATCCACGGCGTCAATCTTGCCTACGCTGTTGATCCACTCTTGTTGCAACTTCTGAAATTTCAGCAACTGGTGGATTTGCCCATCAGTAAAATTTCTGGAGCCTCTGTCGATGATCTGAATTTCATCACCCTCACACGACTTCGCCCCACCGTAGAGTGGGCAATCACCAATGGCGTTATTCGTGAAAGAACCGATGCCAGCTATACGAAGGAAGAAATCGAGCGATCCGTGTCTGCGCTCGACGATCACGCACAAGCACTGAGTCATGCCGTCACTCAACTTGACAAGGACCCTCCCAAACGATTGGAGCTCGCTAAACAGGAGATGGCAACGCTATTGGGACCCAACACATTCATATCAGACGGATTCAAATTACTCGCTGAGCCCATTACGTGGGCAAACAGTTTTTTTGACGTCCCCACATTAAAAAGTGCCCCCACGGAATCCTTCAGCTTCCTTGATGTGTACGCGTCCGGAATGTTCGATCAAGGTCAAAAATGGTACAGGACAACACCCGATGGAAAACAAAGAAGCACGCTCTGGATCCGCCTTGACGGCGATCGCAAAATACAAATACACAAAAATGCCATATTCATCGATTCATCCATCTTGTATTCCCCAGACGGCAAATACCTGCCTGACATTCGCGCAGCGTTTCAGAATGATTTCAACGCCTACCTCGGCGTACAAAAACAGGCCTATGCACGATTGATTACAAGCCTTTTAGCAACATTACCCATGCCTGATCGCAAAGCTATAGAACGCGGCACCGTAAGAGTTTATGCCTTGATAGCAGCCATTTCGGGCGACTCGGTATTTATCGAAAATGGGCAAGCCTCAAACTCGACCAGAGCCCGGAAGGGCTTTATTTTGACCACCGCCTACAAAAACAAAAACTCGTATTATGAGTGCATACCAGCAGCTGGAATCATTCGCACTCTCCTCTCATTTGATCGAACACTCATTGGCGCAGGGCTTCGAGTAATACCGGAGAAAGTTGCTTCCGCTATCACTGCAAAGATTTCCTTGCGCGTCAAAACGCTTCCATTCGATTGGAATGCGCATGAAACCGGTATGCCCCCTACTCCAGGTGCAAGCTGCAAAGCCATTCTCATGAGACAAGGGAGCACACTCGATGAACAGCAATCCGACGAAGAGGCCGACTTCATCCCTCAGACATTATCCTCTGAGCGCTCACGCCAAATAGCTGAATTGATTAACGAGCATCACTTGTATTTCGACAAAGATCAGATGCTTGCTTATGCCCGGGGAGAAACCGAGTTTGATCGTATACAAGCCCGTAACGACAAAGCCATCAACACTTTAAAAGCAATCGTTCCATTTTGGAGCAGCATCGAAGACATCGCCTCAGGCAACGCCGCTCGGATATTTCAAGGTGTACTCGGATTAGGTCTTGAACTAGCTTCCTTCCTGATTCCTATTGGCAAGTTCGTATCAGGTGCCGTGAGGCTGGCAATGACCGCAGGAAAACTGGGTGTGCGAGCCACCCTTCCAGGTTTTGGCAGCCTGACAAAAAAGCTACTCATTGCAACGGCACAAAACCTGAACCCACTGGACGGTCTCCCCTCGCTACTCAAATCAGGATCCAGAATTGCTTTGAGGCTCGGCCACAAAGGCGTGTCCAAGGTGAAGACACTGGCCGGCCGGGCCGCAGATTACGACGTCATTGGGGCCATGGCCAAATCCACCACGCCCGGCACCTGGAAACCCAGAGTCGCGGGTGATCAGTTAGCAACCGTACGCGGCATTGAAGACATTCCCTTACGCAATACAGGCTTGGCCAGTAAACCAGACTATCACCTGATTGACCCGTTATCGGGCAAGCCTTACGGCCCCAAGCTGAGCATTAAGGCAAATGAGATCTCTATTGGTCGGTCCGAATACGCCAGAGTTGCCGAAATCGACAACAGGGTAGTCTTTGACCTGCCAGAAACGGCACGCGTACAGAACATCCCCGAAGTGGACGGTCGCAACACTTTGCTGATTGATGACGTGCCTTATCGGCTAGACAAAGGAGCCCTGCGCCGTGTCGACACCATTGATGCCAGTGAAACCTTCAAGCTCCAGACCTGCCGAGTTCGTCGCGCCCCGGGAGATACTGTTTGTCTCAATACCTATGTCTACCGTGATCTCGCACCCACGCCCGCACTGAATAGCTACAACGCGAATGAAGGCTATAGCCCTTGGTTTGGCGACAAGATCTACACCCCCGCACCGGTAAAAGCAGGCCGCAAAAGGCCTGTTCTGGCGCTGGACGGTCAACTTTATACCGAGTCGGGGGGTGTGTGGACCCGATACGAGGGAGCCAGGAAAGCACTGGGCATCAAGACACTTACGCCCAAGGCTCGGCTCAATGGAGCCATCGAGTTTCAAGAGGGGATGTACGGTCGAATCAAGGTCTCGGGTATGTATGACGGACTTGATGACGATCTCCGCCAAGTCGGTACATTGATCATCGAGTCAAAGACCAATGCTAAATCAGAGTACCTGTTCACCCAACTCAACGCGACCGACTACTACTTTGCCGAGATCGCGAAAGGACAGAGCCTCTCTGGCCCACACAGACTACAACGCATACCCGACGCAAGCCTTCAAACAGACCCACTCTACAAGGAACTCCATACGGTCTTCATCGGCTCGATACAGGCCAACAATACCGCTCGAATCTACGGGGTGGATAAAGTGAAGCAGGCAGCCAGCGCCATGGATGAGATTGCGATACCGCTCGGTGGCCCGTTGAATCCGCCTGCGGACCTGAAGCATGTAAAGGTCGCAACAACGCCAGGCGAAGCCATGATGTTCGACCATAGAACGCGCATGATTGTCTGCGAGTACCCTGTCACGACAAAAACCTGGACACGCACCAAGGCTGCGCCAGAAGCCTTGCGCCAACAAACCGCAAAGATTTTCAACGACCTGTTTGGCAAGTCGCTGTTCAAACTCGATGAGCTGAGCGATCTGCACATTGCCAAGACGATGAAAGAACTTCAGAACATTGTCAAAAAACACAAAAACATGGATCGCCCCAGAAACATCGGTTACGCCCAAATAACCCGCGCCGACGGCCACGTCGAAGTGTATGTCAGCGTATCGGGTGCTGGCGGTGACACGCGGTTTTTACCGCTATTTGCCAAGCACCGCACTCAGGAAGTCACGGTAGGCACTACCACCTACATTAATGTCGACTTCAACACACGCTTCCCCGCGACGTCTCTCAGCGTGTCCGCACACGGCAAGCTCGAATCAATTCCTCGCACCATCACCGACATGTCGACATACACCCCCGAGCTGACCCTCAGACCCACATCGCTGGACAGCGAAAGCAAGTTGATCAAGGTAATTCGCGACAAATACCCGGATGACGCCACCCGCGGGCCGGTCACAGTCGCCACCACCATGGCGCCATGCGACTCCTGTTCGGTGGTGATGCAACAGTTTGCTCACAGCGGCGACGCAGACGCGTTAAAGGTGATCTGGGACTGAGCCGCACGCCCTTACAGCTGCTGCAAATGCCCATAGAGCTTGGCGTACAGGCCACCGTCGGCAATCAGTTGCTGATGGTCGCCATCTTCGGCGATCCGGCCGCCATCGAAGACCAGCACACGGTCAGCCTGCTTCACCGCCGAGAGGCGATGAGCAATGATCAGCGTGGTCCGCCCGCGCAGGAAGCGCGCAAGCGCCTGATGCAGGTTGTATTCGGTGGCCGCATCCAGTGCGGAGGTGGCCTCGTCGAGAATCACCACCCGAGGGTCGGCGAGGACCATGCGGGCGATGGCCAGGCGCTGGCGCTGCCCGCCGGACAGACGCACGCCGGAGCGCCCGACGATGCTGTCCAGGCCCTGCGCCAGGGCGCGGATCGTAACGTCGAGCTGGGCGATTTCCAGTGCCTGCCAACAGGCTTCATCACTGCGCTCACGGCCCATGGTCAGGTTGGCCCGTACCGTGTCGTTGAACAGCGCCGGATGTTGCAGCACCACCGAAACGTTCTCGCGCACGGTCTCCAGGCCAATTTCCTGCTGGGTCGAACCACCAAAACGAATGCTGCCCGATTGCGGTGTGTACAGCCCCAACAGCAATTGCACCAGGGTGCTTTTGCCGCCGCCGCTGGCACCGACAATCGCGACCTTTTCGCCGGGTGCGATGGACAGGTTCAGTTGATCGAGCACCAGCTCATCGCCATAACCGAAGCTCAAGCCTTGCACCTCGATCCCCACGGTTTCACGCCCCTGAAACGGATCCACGCCACCGGGGTACTGCGGTTCATCGGCGCGCGCGAGCAACTCGTTGATCCGGCTCAGCGCACCACCGGCCGCGTAATAGGCGTATTGCAGGTTGAGCAGTTGTTCGACCGGGCCGATCATGAACCACAAGTAGCTGAACACCGCGAGCATCTGGCCGATGGACAGGTCTGAAAACAGCACGGTGAGCATTGCCGCTGCACGAAAAATATCGATGCCAAACTGGAACAGCAACCCGCTGGCACGGCTGGAAGCGTCGCTTTTCCACTGGGAATTCACGGCGTAGTTGCGCACTTCTTGCGCCCGCAATCCCAAGCGTCCGAGGAAAAAGCCCTGACGGTTACCGGCGCGCACTTCCTGGATCGACTCCAGGGTTTCGGTCAACGCCTGGGTGAAGCGCGAGGTGCTGTCGTTCTCGAGTTTTTTCAGGTGTTTGACCCGTTTGCCCAACTGCACGGTGGCGTAGATCACCAACGGGTTGAACAGCAGAATCAGCAGCGCCAGTTGCCAGTGCATCCACATGAGAATGCCCGCCGTGCCCACCAGCGTGAGCATCGCCACCAGAAAACGACTGAGGGTTTCGCCGACGAATTTGTCGACTGTGTCCAGGTCGGTAACCAGGTGGGTGGTCACAGTGCCGCTGCCCAGGCTTTCGTACTCGCCCAGCGAGATACGCTTGAGCCGTTCGATCAGCCGCACGCGAATGCGATAGACAATGTCCTTGGCCAGCCGGGCAAACAACCGCGCTTGCAGGACGTTGAACAACAACGCGCCGCAACGCAGGGCCAAGGTCACCAACAACATCAAACCGATGTAGCCCGCGGCAACTTGCCAGCCTGCCGGCAGTGCGTGGTTCATGACCTTGAGTGCCGCGTCGCCATGCCCCAGCAGCACTTCATCTACCAGCAATGGCAATAGCAGCGGGATCGGCACACTGCACAAGGTCGCCAGCACGGCGACCCCGTTGGCGATCCACAGGGATTTTTTATGGTGAAGTGCCAGGCGGCGGATTTCCGCCCAGCTCAACCGGTCGACATGCGCAGAGGGTGCAGCATCAGGCAGGTCAGGCACAGGCAGCGCGCTCCAGCCAGCGGCCCAGCAACGGCGAGAGCTCGCTGAGCGGCTGATAGCCATTGGTCAGCAACGCCAGTTGACCGTTACGCTCAGCCAGCAGGGTCGGGAACCCGGCAATGCCCAGGTCCTGAACCCAGGTGAAATCCGCTGCTGTCGCCGCATGCTGATCGGCACGGTCGAAGGCTGCGGCGAATTCAATGCGCGGCAACCCCGCCTGCTCGGCCAATTCCACCAGCACGCTGGCATGGGTGACATCGCGACCTTGGGTATAAAACGCCTGCTGGATCAGCTTGAGCAGTTTCCAGGCGCAGTCCGGCGCCAGGCTGCGCGCCGTCACCAACGCCCGGCACGCAGGCTCGGTGTCGTAGACAAAACCATCGGGCAACGCGCCTTCGAACTTGAACGGCTGACCGGTGGCGTCGGTGACAGCCTGCCAGTGCTCCAGAATGTAGCGCCGGGTCGTCGGTTCCAGAGCCGCGCCGCTGCCGGTGCGCAAACCACCCACTACCAGGTGCAACTCAACACCCGCCGCTTGCGCCTGCTCGACCAGTGCTTCGGCCACCGGAGCGAACCCCCAGCACCAGGAACACATCGGGTCCATTACATAGATCAGGCGCGCGGACATGGTTCAGGCCTCGGTGGATGTTTGCTTGTAGTTGTAACCAATCGGATGCGGTTGATTGCGAGCCTTGGCCAGTTCAATCTGCTTTTGGCGGTCGATGGCGCTGCGGCGGGTCTTCTCACTCAGCTTATCCCAGCAATGCGGGCAGCTGATGCCAGCCACGTAGTGCTCGGATGCACGGTCTTCGACGCTCACAGGAGTGCGGCAGGCATGACATTGATCGTAGTCGCCTTCGCTCAGGTCGTGGCGCACGGTGACGCGGTTATCGAACACAAAGCAATCGCCCTGCCATTTGGTTTCTTCCTGCGGCACTTCTTCGAGGTACTTGAGAATCCCGCCCTTGAGGTGGAACACCTCATCGAAGCCCTGACTGAGCATGTAGCTCGACGCCTTTTCACAGCGAATGCCGCCGGTGCAGAACATCGCGACCTTCTTGTGTCTGGCCGGGTCGAAATTGGCTTTGATGTAGTCCGGGAATTCGCGAAAACTGGTGGTCTTCGGGTCGATGGCGCCTTCGAAGGTGCCAATCGACACCTCGTAGTCGTTACGGGTGTCGATCAGCAGCACTTCAGGGTCGCTGATCAGCGCGTTCCAGTTTTGCGGGTCAACGTAGGTGCCGACCTTTTTGTTCGGGTCGACGCCTTCAACGCCCAGGGTGACGATTTCTTTCTTGAGTTTGACCTTGGTGCGGTAGAACGGCTGGTCATCGCAGTACGACTCTTTGTGGTCGATGTCGTCCATGCGCGGGTCGTTCTTGAGCCAGGCCATCAGCCCGTCGATGCCTTCGCGGCTGCCCGAAACGGTGCCGTTGATGCCTTCTTCGGCAATCAGCAAGGTGCCTTTGATGCCGTTGTCGACCATTGCCTGCAACAGGGGCTCGCGCAGGGCAACGTAATCTTCCAGGGTGACGAACTTATACAGTGCCGCCACGACGATGGATTGAGTCATGGGTAATCTCCAGGTGGCTACCCTCGTAAAGGGTGAACCGGATACGAAAAAAAACGCGCCGGGTGAGCGGCGCGTTGCGGATTCTAGCAAAAAACCTGTGGTTAATGCTTGCTGCCACCGGCGCAGGTCGGCGAGGCCGGGGCTGCGCCCACTTTCACCCATTCTTCAGGGGTGTAGGTATGCAGCGCCAACGCATGGAACTCGCCCATCAGGTCACCCAGGGTGGCGTAGACCTTCTGGTGGCGCTTGACGCTATTGAGTCCGGCAAACTGCTCGCTGACCACCACCGCCTTGAAATGGGTCTGCAACCCGCGGCTGTGCATGTGGCTTTCATCCAGTACGTGCAGATGCGTCGGGCTCAATGCGCCGAGTGCCGATTCGATACGTTGTTGCATGGTCATTCCTGACTCCGCTTACTTCTTCTTGGCTGGCGCCGTTTTAGGTGTGATTTCATCAGTCATGTCAGCCAGCAACTTGTTGACGACAGGCACTGCGCTTTCCAGCTTGGCCTGGGTCATCTGGGCCGACTGCTGAGTCAGCTGAGGCATTTTTTCCAGGACTTTCTTGCCCAGTGGGGACTGGTAGAACGCAACCAGGTCCTTGAGCTCGGACTCGCTGAAGTTGCTGGTGTAGAGCTTGACCATGTCCGGCTTCAGCTTGTTCCAGCCAATGGCCTGGTCCAGGGCGGCGTTGGCCTTGGCCTGGTAGGTTTCCAGCAGGGCTTTTTTCGAGGCCGGTGCCTGGGCTTGTTCAAAACGCTGAGCGAACATTTGCTGCACTTGCATGTACACCGGGGTGCCCAGTTTGTCAGCGTGCGCCAGGGTCAGGAAAGCTTCGGCACTGGCGTTGTGGCTGGCGGTATCGGCAAAAACCTGGCCGCTGGCGCAAACCAGAGCAACCGCGGTACAGATGGCACGAAGACGAGTCATCGAGTTTCCTTTTAAGCAGGCGAGGTAAAACCCCAAGGGGCGCCATTCTGCGCCTAAAAAACGCCGACGCTCAACCCCCAAGCCTTGCTGCACCTGATGGGCGGGGCCTGAGAGCAGAAAAACCGACTGATGGAACCACAGCGCGCGATCACGGCCTAAACTGCGCAATCAGACCTACAGGAGTGTGACCGATGAGTCGTATCGAAACCGATAGCCTTGGCCAGGTGCAAGTCCCGGATGACGCCTACTGGGGCGCTCAGACGCAACGTTCGCTGATCAACTTCGCCATCGGCAACGAACGCATGCCGCTGGCGGTGCTGCATGCCCTGGCGCTGATCAAGAAAGCCGCGGCCCGGGTCAATGATCGCAACGGTGACCTGCCCGCCGACATTGCCCGCCTCATCGAACAGGCCGCCGACGAAGTCCTCGCCGGGCAGCACGACGACCAGTTCCCGCTGGTGGTCTGGCAGACCGGCAGCGGCACCCAAAGCAACATGAACGTCAACGAAGTGATTGCCGGCCGCGCCAACGAACTGGCCGGCAACCCGCGTGGCGGCAAGGTGCCGGTACACCCCAACGATCACGTCAATCGCTCGCAAAGTTCCAACGACAGCTTCCCCACCGCCATGCACATCGCGGCGGTGCAAGCTGTGCAGCACCATCTGCTGCCGGCGATCAATGAACTCTCCGGCGGTTTGGCAGAGCAGGCCGCCCGACACATGAACCTGGTGAAGACCGGCCGCACCCACCTGATGGACGCCACGCCAATTACCTTCGGCCAGGAACTTTCCGCGTTCATCGCCCAACTCGATTACGCCGAGCGGGCCATCCGCAGTGCCTTGCCAGCCGTGTGCGAACTGGCACAGGGCGGCACCGCTGTTGGCACCGGGCTCAATTCACCCCACGGCTTTGGCGAAGCGATTGCGGCCGAACTGGCTGCCCTCAGCGGCCTGCCGTTTATCACTGCGCCGAACAAGTTCGCCGCACTGGCGGGCCATGAGCCGCTGACCACATTGTCCGGGGCGCTGAAAACCCTGGCCGTGACCCTGATGAAAATCGCCAACGACCTGCGCCTGCTGGGCTCCGGGCCTCGCGCCGGTTTTGCCGAAGTGAAGCTGCCGGCCAATGAACCCGGCAGTTCGATCATGCCTGGCAAGGTCAACCCGACCCAGTGCGAAGCATTGTCGATGCTCGCCTGCCAGGTCATGGGCAACGACGTGGCGATCGGCTTTGCGGCCAGCCAGGGTCACCTGCAACTGAACGTGTTCAAACCGGTGATCATTCACAACCTGCTGCAATCGATTCGCCTGCTGGCCGACGGTTGCAGCAACTTCCAGCAGCACTGCGTCGCGGGCCTGGAGCCGGACGCTGCGCAAATGGCCGAGCATCTGGAACGCGGCTTGATGTTGGTGACGGCGCTGAACCCGCACATCGGCTACGACAAATCGGCAGAAATCGCCAAGAAAGCCTATGGCGAAGGGCTGACATTACGTGAGGCAGCGTTGCAGTTGGGCTACCTGACGGATGAGCAGTTCGATGCCTGGGTCAAGCCGCAGAACATGCTGGAGGCTGGCAGCAAAGGCTGATTTGCAGTGACTGGCAGTCAGTCTTCGCGAGCAAGCCCGCTCCCACACTGGACCGAATCTACCTTGAGGTCGCAGTCAAATGTGGGACGGGTTTGCTCCGGGCGGCGATCCGAGGAAGAACGATGACGCGGCCTATCGACTGACCGCCATCCGCACCCGTCGGGCCTTGAGCCCGGCGATCAGCGACGGCCCCAGCGCGACCAGCGCCGAACCCAGCACCACCAGCACCGCACCGCTATACCCCAGGCCGTTTATTTGCTCGGCATGCACGTAATCCGGCCACCACCAGGCGGCCAGCGCCACGGCGGCGAAGGTAACCAGCGGCGTGATGGCCAGCGTCGCGCTGACCCGCGAGGCTTCCCAATGGGCCAGCGCTTCGGCAAAGGCGCCATAGGCAATCAGCGTGTTCAGGCAGCACGCCAGCAGCAACCAACCCTGCAACGGGCTCAGTTGCAACGCTTCCAACGGATGAACCCAGGGCGTGAGCAGTAACGCACAGAACAGGTAGATCACCATCATGACCTGCAACGAGTTCCACACCGTCAGCAGTTGTTTCTGGCCCAGGGCATAAAAGGTCCACACAGTCGACGCCGCCAGAATCAGCAGGACACCGGCGGTGTAGTCACTCAGCGAGGTCAGCAGTTCGATCAAGCGTTGATTGAAAAACAGCCCGAAACCAATCAATAGCACCAGCAGGCCAACCCCCTGCCCCAGGCTGAAACGCTCCTTGAACACAAACACACTGGCGATCAACAGCATGATCGGCCCCATCTGCACCACCAACTGCGCCGTGCCGGGGCTCAGCAGGTTCAGGCCCATCAAGTACAACACGTAATTACCCACCAGCCCCAGCACGGCCATCGCCACCAACCAGCCGCCCTTCGGGCCGAGCGCCTTGCGGCTCGGCAAACGCCGGGTCGCCGTCAGGTAGACGAACAGACAGCCACCGGACACCAGCAAGCGAAACCAGGTCACCGTGACCGGGTCCATCACCAGCAGCACTTGTTTGAGTTTGATCGGCAGGATTCCCCACAGCAGTGCGGTCAGCAAGGCGAGAAACAGACCATAAACCCAGCGACCGGAAGAAATGTGCATGCGACCCCCAAGGTCAGACAACGAGCCCCCATTCTAGGCTGCCGCCAACGCCTCACACAGACACAATGCACAACAAGCCGCGAATAAAATGGTCACCGTCGCCTGATGGCTGTCAGTCAAGGACTGGAACACCGCGTCCATTGTGGGAGCGCGACCTTGACGGACCGGCATGAGTCAGCGTCGCATCGATAAATTGGCGGTATGCCGCTGATCCGAAGGTTGGGCGCATCAAGGTGTTCAGACTTAAGCTGATTTTGTTCCAGGACCGCCCACGCGACAGGAGATCACCATGTACGGCATGCGCGCCCAAGACACCGCCCCGGCCACTCACTTTCGCTGTGACCGGTTAAGCCGCGTGAATGGCGACCTGTATTTCAGCACCCGGGAAAATACCCTGGAAGGTCCGTTCAGCAACCATGAAGAAGCTGAACGGGAGATCCGCGCCTATATCGAGCGAGTCCAGCTCTTGAGCCGCGAGCGCATCAGTTGATGCCTGTTCGGCGAACACTTCGTTAAGCTCCCAGGGCTTGATGCTCGCCACGTTCAGGCCTTTAGCCCTGAGCAACCTCGCGCCGCATTCACCACGCGCAGGCGTAACCATCGCCTCACTTAGTGGCCTTCTTCAATTTCTTGTCGTGCTTGTCGGACTTTTCAAACGCCTCTTCCAGCGCCCGGTTAATTGTGCGCAAAACCTTGACCCGCGCCCAGCGCTTGTCGTTGGCTTCAACCAGGGTCCACGGCGAGACCTCAGTGCTGGTGCGATCGACCATGTCGCCGACGGCGGCGCGGTAATCGTCCCACTTGTCGCGGTTACGCCAGTCGTCCTCGGTGATCTTGAAACGCTTGAACGGGATTTCCTCACGCTGCTGGAAACGCTCCAGCTGAGTCTGCTTGTCTATGGCCAGCCAGAACTTCACCACAATGACCCCGGCGTCACTGAGCTGCTCTTCAAAATCGTTGATTTCGCCGTAGGCGCGCATCCAGTCATTAGGGCTGCAAAACCCCTCGATGCGTTCGACCAGCACCCGGCCATACCAGGAGCGGTCAAATACGGTGAACGTGCCACGGGCGGGAATCTGTCGCCAGAACCGCCACAAGTACGGTTGGGCACGCTCATCTTCCGTGGGGGCGGCGATGGGCACGATACGGTACTGGCGCGGGTCGAGGGCAGCGGCAACGCGGCGAATCGCGCCCCCCTTACCGGCGGCATCGTTGCCTTCGAAAACCGCCACCAGGGCGTGCTTGCGCATGCGTTTATCACGCATCAACCCGGAAAGGCGCGCCTGCTCGGTAATCAGTTGTTCTTCGTAATCGTCCTTCTCCAGGTGCTGGCTCATGTCCAGGCTGTCGAGCAGGCTGAGCTGGTCGACGGACGATGGCAGCGGCGCCGGGTTCATGCCGCTGCTTTTGACCTTGGGCGCCTTCAACGCACTTTGCAGGCCTTCAAGCAGAATCTTGCCGACGGTCAAACTCCGGTAGTGAGCATCAACGCCTTCGATCACATGCCAGGGCGCATAGTCGCGACTGGTGCGACGCAGTACCCGCTCGCCAAAATGCACGAATTTGTCGTAGGTCTTCGATTGTTGCCAATCCAGCGGGCTGATGCGCCAACTGTGCAGCGGGTCGTCCTGCAAGGCCTTGAGCCGCGCCTTCATTTGCTTCTTGGACAGGTGAAACCAGAACTTGAAAATCAGCGCGCCTTCATCGCAGAGCATTTTTTCCAGGCGCTCGGCGCCGGCGATGCCCTGATCGAGCCGGGCATCCTTGAACTCGCCATGCACCCGGCCCTGCAACATCTGGCTGTACCAGTTACCGAAGAACACGCCCATTCGGCCCTTGGCCGGCAGTTGGCGCCAGTAACGCCAGGCCGGTGGCCGCGCCAGTTCTTCATCGGTTTGCTGATCGAAGGTGCGCACCTCGATCAGTCGCGGGTCCATCCACTCGTTGAGCAACTTGACCGTCTCGCCCTTGCCCGCGCCTTCAACGCCGTTGATCAGCACGATCACGGGAAAGCGCGCCTGCTGCTGAAGCTCGAACTGCGCTTCCAGCAAGGCCTCGCGCAAGGCCGGGACCTCGGCGTCGTAGGTTTCTTTGTCGATGGCGTGACCGATTTCGGCAGATTCGAACATGGGCGGCTCCCTTCCAAGATCGAGCAAGACTAACGGATTGCCCCAGCGTTTGTCTGGGCAAAGGTCATGACGCTTGTCATGGATCAATCGCCGCTCTGGTGATCGGCTAGAATAGCCACCCAGCCGTTGCCGAGCCCGCCATGAATCCTGTAATGCCCCACGCCCAACTCGACTGGGACGACCAGGGACGCCCGCACTCGCGGGTGTTCGACGATGTGTACTTCTCCGACCAGTCGGGCCTGGAAGAAACCCGCTATGTGTTCATCGAGCAAAACCGCTTGAGCGAACGCTTCGCCGCGTTGGCGGCCGACGGTCTATTTGTGATTGGCGAAACCGGTTTCGGCACCGGGCTGAATTTTCTCTGCGCCTGGCAGTTGTTCGAACAACAAGCGATGGCCGGCGCACGGCTGCATTTTGTCAGCGTCGAGAAATACCCGCTGAGCCCCAGCGACCTGCAACGGGCCCTGGCCCTCTGGCCGGAACTCAAGGCCTTTGCCGACCCATTGCTGGCCCAGTACGTGGCGATCCATCAGGGCTTCCAGCGGTTGGTGCTGGACAACGGCCGCGTAACCCTGACCCTGTTGATCGGCGATGCACTGGAACAACTGCCGCAACTGGACGCGCACATCAATGCCTGGTTTCTCGACGGTTTTGCCCCCGCCAAGAACCCGGACATGTGGACCGCCGAGCTCTTTGCCGAACTGGCCCGGCTGGCAGCCCCTGACTCGACGATCAGTACGTTCACCAGCACCGGTTGGGTGCGCCGTTTGCTGAATGCGGCAGGCTTCAAAATGCGCCGCACGCCGGGCATCGGGCACAAGTGGGAAATCCTGCGCGGCGCGTTTCTCGGCTGGCCCGAGCAGACGCCAGCCCCAGTGGCGACCAAACCATGGTTTGCCCGGCCCACGCCCGTGGTCGGCGAACGTCGCGCCCTGGTGATCGGTGCCGGGCTGGCCGGTTGTGCGAGTGCGGCCAGCCTCGCTGCACGCGGCTGGCAGGTCAGCATTATGGAGCGTCACGGTGAACTGGCGCAGGAAGCCTCGGGCAACCCGCAAGGCGTGCTGTACCTCAAACTCTCGGCCCACGGCACCGCGTTGTCGCAAATGATCATCAGCGGCTTCGGCTACACCCGTCGACTGCTCGAACACTTGCAGCGCGGTGTCGACTGGGACGGTTGCGGGGTGCTGCAACTGGCATTCAATGCCAAGGAAGCGGAGCGCCAGGCGCAGTTGGCCGCCGCGTTTGCGGCTGATCTGGTGCATGTGCTGGATCAACCGCACGCGCAGGCCAGGGCTGGGATCGAGCTGACCCATGGTGGGTTGTTCTACCCGGAGGGCGGCTGGGTTCACCCGCCCGCGCTGTGCCAATGGCAAGCGACACACGCCAATGTGCAGCGGTTGATGCACCGCGAAGCGCTGGAGCTGCGCAAGGTCGATGACCAGTGGCAAGCCTGGGACGGCGAGACGTTGCTGGCCAGTGCACCGGTGGTGATCCTGGCCGGCGCCGCCGAGATCAAACGCTTTGCGCAAAGCGCCGAACTGCCGCTCAAACGCATTCGCGGGCAGATCACCCGCCTCCCCCAAACCGCGCAAAGCCTGAGCCTGGCCACCGTGGTGTGCGCCGAAGGCTACGTCGCCCCCGCACGTTTGGGTGAACACACCCTGGGCGCGAGTTTCGATTTCAAGAGCGATGACCTGACCCCGACCACCGCCGAACACCTGGGTAACCTTGAGTTGCTCAAGGAGATTTCCACCGACCTGGTCAGCCGCCTGCACGCCGAACAGTTGGACCCGGAGCAACTTCAGGGCCGCGCGGCGTTCCGTTGCACCAGCCCCGACTACCTGCCCATCGTCGGCCCTTTGGCCGACAACCAGGCCTTTGCCCAGGCTTATGCGGCATTGAGCAAGGACGCCCGGCAGGTGCCGGACGTTGCTTGCCCCTGGCTCGACGGTTTGTATGTCAACAGCGGTCACGGCTCACGCGGCTTGATCACTGCGCCGCTGTCCGGCGAATTGCTCGCCGCCTGGCTGGACAACGAACCGCTGCCACTGCCCCGCGCCGTGGCCGAGGCCTGCCATCCGAATCGTTTTGCCTTGCGCCGCTTGATCCGGGGCAAGGGTTAACCTGATCGGGCAGCGCCCGGAGAGTTGTGAGCCGAGCGCCATGGCGCCTTGAAAATCGCCATCGCGAGCAAGCTCCCACAATGGATAGGCGTTGAACACATTCTGTGTGAACACCGCCGCTAACGGTGGGAGCGAGCCTGCCGCGATGGCGGCCGTCATGGCACCACAGAACCCGGCAGGCTGGCCCCCGTGGCTCATTCGCCGTAGCATCACGCCATTGTTTAGCCGAGGTGCCTATGCTGATCCCCCACGACCAACTTGAAGTCGACACCCTCACCCGCCTGATCGAAGACTTCGTCACCCGCGACGGTACCGACAATGGCGATGAAACGCCGCTGGAAACCCGCGTACTCCGGGTTCGCAGCGCATTGAGCAAGGGCCAGGCGCTGATTGTCTTCGACCCGGAAAGCGAACAATGCCAACTGATGCTCAAGCACGACGTCCCCAAGCATTTGTTCGACTGAAATCTCAGCGCCCCTTGGACTGGGCGCGGCGCGACTGAATGCGCTCGTAGACCTCAGCGCGGTGCACATTCACGTTCGGGGGTGCCTCGATGCCAAAACGGATGTTGTTGCCGTTGATCGCGAGGATGCGCAGGGAAATGTTGTCGCCGATGGAGATCAATTCGCCCACAACGCGGCTGAGTACAAGCATGGCTCTAGTCCTTGAGGTAACCGGACCTTGAAGATGCTCGCCACCGGGCAACGCTTCAATGCACGCGGGGCAAAACAGTCTCGCCCTACAACGCCACCGGATGCTCCTTACAGACCTATCCTGCAAACCTCATCAATGAACGCCTGGGGTTACGGTGCCGAGAAGCGTGGGCCGAACAGAATGACACTCGCGCCCAGCACACACAGCGCAACGCCCAACCAGTCCGAACCCAGCGGCCGCACGCGCTCGACCACGGCCAACCAGCCAATAGACGCGATGATGTAGATGCCACCGTAAGCGGCATAGGCCCGGCCGGCGTAGCTCGCCTCGACACGGGTCAACAACAGCGCGAACAACGTCAGGCTGATCAGGGCCGGGGCAATCCACCAGGCGCTTTTGTCCTGGCGCAGCCACATCCAGAAGGCGTAACAACCGGCGATTTCAAACAACGCCGCGAGAAAGAACCAAAGGTAGTTGAGCATGTAAATGTCTCGTCAGAGTTGCCAGATGCGGCAACCCTAACGACACAGCCTTGGGCGGGCAAGTTCAGCAGGTGCTTTGCCTGGCCTTGGCGCGCATCTTGTCGGCCATCACGGTCATTTCGTTGTAGAGCCGTTGCGGATCCTTTTGCTTGATCGCCCAGGCCATGCGGCCCTGTTCATGGGGAAGGATCATGAACTCTCCAGCGGCAACCTGCTGGTAAATGTAGTCCGCGATATCCGTGGCAGTAATCGGTGAACTTTCCAGCAACTTGCCGACCTGAGCTTTCATGGCCGGGGTCGGCCCCCGGAAAGAGTCCAGCAAGTTGGTCTGGAAGAATGACGGGCACACCACATGCACGCTGACGTCCTGCTGCGCCAGTTCAATCAACAGGCTTTCGGACAACGCCACCACACCGGCCTTGGCCACGTTGTAGTTGCTCATGGCCGGGCCCTGCATCAGCGCCGCCATGGAGGCGATGTTGATGATCTTGCCTTTGCTCTTTTCCAGAAGCGGCAGGAAAGCCTTGCACCCCTTGACCACGCCCATCAGGTTGATCGCGATCTGCCAGTCCCAGTCTTCAAGCGACAGCTCACTGAAGAACCCGCCCGAGGCCACGCCAGCGTTGTTGACGATCACATCGATGCCACCCAGCTTCTGTTCGCAGGCCTGGGCTAACGCTGTCAACTGGCAGTAGTCGCGCACATCGCAACGCTGGGCGAACCCTTCGCCACCCGCCTCGCGCACCAGCAGGAGGGTTTCCTGCAAACCAGGCTCACTGACATCCGACAACGCCAACCGCCAGCCTTCACGGGCCCAACGCAGTGCGATTTCCCGCCCCAGGCCGGAGCCGGCACCCGTGATCATCATGCGATTTTGCATAGCCCTTGCCTTAGTTGTTCCGGGGAAGATATGGCCAGTGTAGCGAAGGACATTGCGACACCCACGCACCATCAGGGTGCTGAATGCCTCAGGCAAACCGAAGCGCTTGAGAGGCTCGCAAACGTGCTGCCACTCTCGCGATAGCAGGCGTGATGCAGCCCTGTCTGGCCCCAACTAAAATCGAAATAAATCAGTGTCCAAAAAGCAGTAAAGAAACATTGAATTTTCTTTCATGCGCCTGAGTCGGACATTTTAAGGCGCTCGGTTTTATTGCAATCACATCTGTTGTTCAACCCTTGCGACTCTCCATCACACGCCAATAAGGAAACCGATATGGGCACCATTCTTCTCGTGATTCTGATCCTGCTGCTGATCGGTGGCCTGCCGGTCTTCCCGCATTCGCGCAGCTGGGGCTACGGCCCGTCCGGTGTGATCGGCGTGGTGGTGGTCGTATTAGTGGTTCTGTTGCTGCTTGGCAGGATTTGACCGTCGACCGATTCAACAGGCAAAAAAAAGAGGCCCTCGCGGGCCTCTTTTTTTGTGCGCCAACCGTTAGTCGGGCTTGCCATCGACAACACCGGCGGTGTTATCGAGAAGGCTTTTGGTTGCAGTTTGCAGGAACGACTCGAGCTTTTTCTTCATCTCGGCCGTTTGCGGCGCATCCGGGATGATTTCGGAATGAGGGTTGGCCCCCAGTTCGTAGGCATACATCTTCGGTGCCATTTCTTTTTCTTTAGGCAGCACCAGGATCCGGTCCGCGGTAATGATCGCGGTGGTCTGCTCGCTGCCCGACGGCTTGATCACGCCAAAACCGGTATCGCCTTGCGGCAGGTTCAGCAGGTCACGGCCCCAGCACTGATGGCGCACTTCACCACCCAATCGACCCATGATGGTCGGTACGATGTCGATCTGTGTGCCCACGGTGTGGTCCAACTGACCGAATTTTTCCTGGATGCCCGGTGCAATCATCAACATCGGTACGTTGAAGCGGCCCAGGTCCATTTCGGTGATCTGGCGCTCGTTGCCAAAACCGTGGTCACCCACGATGACAAACAGGGTTTCCTTGAAGTACGGCTCCTTGCGGGCCTTCTCGAAGAATTGACCCAACGCCCAGTCGGCGTAGCGCATGGCCGTCAAATGCTCGTTCAGGCTACCGCGATCGGTGACCTTCTCGACCGGCAACGGGGTCGGCAAGGCGTACGGCGTGTGGTTGGACAGGGTTTGCAGCAACGCATAGAACGGCTTCTTGCCTTCGCGGGCCTTCAGCTCCTGCAAACCACGGTCGAACATGTCCTGGTCGGACACGCCCCACGTCGGGTCGGAGAACACCGGGTTGACGTAGTCATTACGCCCGATGAAGTTGGTCATGCCCTGGTTGCTGAAGAAACCCGACTGGTTGTCCCAGGCGAAGTCGCCGTTGTAGACATACACGTCGTCGAACTTGCGCGCACTGAGCAACTGCGGCAGGCCGGACAGCTTGTGGCTGCCTTCCGGGGTCTGCATCAGGTATTCAAAACCCGGCAGGTTCGGGAAACACGCCATGGTGGCAAACATGCCCTGGTGGGTATGGGTGCCGTTGGAGAAGAAGCGGTCGAACAACAGGCCTTCTTTCGACAGTTTGTCGAGGTACGGCGTGATGTTGCCAGGGCCGCCCAAAGCGCCCACCGAGTGACCGGCCATGCTTTCCATGAGGATCACGACAACGTTCTTGATCGGCAGGGTCTTGTCGGCCGGCGGCGTGTAGTCACGACGGACAGCGGCAATGTCGGCGTCGACCAGTTTCTCGTCCGGCATCACCAGCATGTCACGCACGGTCTGCTGCGCTTGCTCCTGCGGGATCGTCGGCTTCCAGATATTGTCGCGCTCTTCGGACATGCGGCTCTTGGCCGCCGCGATCAGCGACAACGAACCATTGAGGCCCAACTGGTTGGCGAAGTTCGAGTCGGTGGTGTAAACGTCACCCCAACGCAATGGCGGGCCCTGACGCAGGGTGCCGCGAGCGGCCACCACGCAAATCAACAGGCACACCACGAACACGCCGACACGCGCATACCACGGCGCTACCTGGCGGGTGCTGATGCTGCCACCGCTGAACGGGCCACGTGGCCGGGTCGCACGGTCGGCGCCCTTGAACGCCAGGCTCAGCAACCAGGTGCCCACGGCCCAGGCCAGCAAGTAACGCACCACCGGGAAACCGTACCAGAGCATGCTCATCACGGTTTTCGGGTCTTCCTTGACGTACTGGAAAACCAGGCCATTAAGGCGTTGGTGGAACTCGCGGTAGAAGTCCATCTCCATCAGGCCAAGGAACAGCGCAATGCTCGAGACAACGGTCAGCCAGAAGCGGAAAAAGCCGCGCGCCGCCATTGCCCGCACGCTGAACAGCGCCAGCAGCAACGGGATGCTCAGGTACACCACCAGGCGCAAGTCGAAGCGCAGGCCGTTGGCGAACGCTTCGACAAAGGTCGAGGCCGGAGTATTGAGGATCATCTCCCGGTTGTAGACCAGCAGCGCCACGCGCAATACCGAGAGCATCACCATGATGATCAGGGCGCACAGCAGCGTATAGGCCAGGTGCGATTTGACGGTCGGTTGCAGCAGGCGGTTTGAAGCTCGCTGCTGATTCAGGGCGTCCGGGTTTGCCATGTCGTTTTAGGACCCATTGGAAGTTTAAGTTGCAAAGAAGTTGCTGCGCCCTACCCTCTGTTGACCACTACCTGGCCCGGGGCTTTCGCGGTGCGCAAATGTTGCACGATCGTTCACGGCATTGCCATTTATAACTGGCCGAGACCGGCGACGGTGTCTTCCAGCCCTCTGGAACGGGGAACTGCATCAGGTGTAGCCCAAAAATCGGCGCTGGCGAATTGTCTTGGAGGGTTTGTGAAAATTTTGTGTAACGAATATCTGGAAACACAAAAAAGGGCCTTGCGGCTAATGCCTGTCAATTAAGACACGAAACGTGTGGGAGCCTGCTCGCGAAGACGTCGGCACATCCAACATCAATGTTTGCGCACACACCGCTTTCGCGAGCAGGCTCGCTCCCACAGAGATTTCACTTAACTGACTGGCATTAGGCCTTGCGGCCCTTTTTTATTGCAGGTGATCAGTCGTTGCTTGGTTTGTTCACGGCTTGCAGCACGTACTGTGGCAAGGCGAAGGCGCCAATGTGGATTTCCGGGTTGTAGTAGCGCGTGATGATGCCGCTGCCAGCAAACCGCTGGCTCAGGATTTCGCGGGACAGTTTGCGATACGCCGTGTTGGTCGCGCCCCAGGCAAAGGTCATTGCGCCGCCGATGTAGGTCGGCACGGCGGCCTGGTAGAAGTGCCAGTCCGGGAACAGGCTGCGCAGGCGCCCGGCGGTGGTTTTCACTTCTTCGATCTGCATGAACGGCGTACCGTTCTGGGTCACCAGGATGCCGCCTTCGTTCAGGCAGCGGTGGCACGCCTGGTAGAAGTTCTCCGAGAACAGCACTTCACCCGGCCCGATCGGGTCGGTGGAGTCGGAGATGATCACGTCGAATTTTTCCTGGGTGGTGGCGACGAAACGCATGCCGTCGTCGATCACCAGGTTCAGGCGTGGGTCATCGAACGCACCTTTGGAGTGGTTCGGCAGGAATTCCTTGCACATGTCGACCACGGTGCCGTCGATTTCGACCATGGTGATGTGTTCAATGCTGCGGTGCTTGGCCACTTCGCGCAGCATGCCGCCGTCGCCACCGCCGATGATCAGCACGCGCTTGGCAGTGCCATGGGCCAGGATCGGCACATGGGTGAGCATCTCGTGGTAGATGAACTCATCGGCCTCGGTGGTCTGGATCACGCCGTCCAGTGCCATGACCCGGCCCATGCGCGGGTTCTCGAAAATCACCAGGTGCTGGTGCTCGGTGCGCACTTCGTGCAGCAGTTTTTCCATGCGAAAACGCTGGCCGTAGCCTTCGTAGAGGGTTTCCAGGTACTCGCTGGTTGTGGTGGTGCTCATGGGAAGTGCTCCGGTGAGTGCGGGTGGCAACGGACGGTTACCCGCCCATGATGGTCATTCGCAGGCGCAAGGCAGGCGATTGACCAAGGAAAGGCGCGCATTCTACGTCGCCGAACATGACAGGTCGAACCTTCTGGCTCTATCTTTACGCCAGACCACCGCCGGAGCCTCATGATGTTTTACCGCTACCACCCAAGCCCCATCGGGCCACTGCTGCTGGCCGGGGATGAACAGGGCCTGCGCCTGCTGTACATGGACAGCCACGCGCGCTGGACGCCGGATGATCAGTGGGTTGAGGCCGGGCGGGAGCTCGATACCGTCTGTCGGCAACTGGATGAATACTTCGAAGGTAAACGCGAAGTCTTCGACCTGCGCCTCGCGCCCCAGGGCACGGTGTTTCAGCAGCAGGTGTGGCAGGCATTACAGCGTATCCCCTACGGCCGTACCTGGAGCTATGCGGAGCTTGCGCGGCACATCGAAAACCCCAAGGCGATCCGCGCCGTCGGGACCGCCAATGGCGCCAATCCGATTTCGATCATCATCCCCTGCCACCGCGTGATCGGCAGCAATGGCACCCTCACCGGTTACGCCGGTGGCCTGGCGCGCAAACAAGCCCTGCTGGAGCTTGAAGGGGCATGGCTGATTTGAGTGACGCTACAGTCGCACGTTGCCCCGTGGACCGGCGATGGCCCAGATAATCAGCCCCAGCACCGGCAGCAAGGCGATCAACAGCACCCAGATGATCTTCATCCCGGTGTCTGCGCCACTTTTCAGTACGTTGATGATGGCCCAGATATCCAGTACAAGAACAATCAGACCGATCAGGCCGTTGAACGTATTACCCATGATGTCGCTCCCCAGTAATGGTGTGCAGTCTTAGGCTCTGTACGAAAACTGCCTGCGTGTCGATCATGCTGCGTTAAAAACAGGCTCGGAATGCTCATTTACAACCCGTAAACTCCGCTTCCTCGCCTGTTTTTGCCTTGCCTGATCGCCACTCGGCAACTTTTCGTACAGTCCTTAGGATAGTCGGGCCTGAGCGGGGTTTCGTTTTATTGCGGGCTTAAACGTGGATCGCCACTTTCAGCGCTTCCAGCGACGGTGCAGCGGCAATACCGACCTCGGCACACAACGCCAGCACGCGCGGCACGTCGTTGCCATAGACCAGCACTGCCTGGATTTCGTCATCGAGCAACTGGCTGAAGTTCATCAGCACATAACCACCGTTTTCCGGGTTCATGCTGCCCAGCTGGATCTGGATGCGGTTGAGCGCCGTCAGCGCTTCGGTCTTGGCCAGTTGCTTGGGCTTGATGTTGAACACCACGCCCGGCCCGAACGATTCAACGATCTGGGCGAACAGGTCCATGTAGGTGTCGGCCTGGAACAGCACGGTTTCCGGCAGGCTGCCGACGACGACCCACTCACCCAACGGAATCGGGAAGGTGTCGTCGTAGTTGATGTCCGGGTTGGCAACCAGAAAAGCCGCAGGGTCAGCATAAGCCTGCGCCGCCTCGTCGGCGATCTGCACGATCTGCGCCTCGCCCATGCAGCCAGAGCTGATTTTGCTGATGAGTTCGACGAGTGCGGCTTTCATGGGGCAGATCCTGTAGCGAGGGAATTTTGAGGCCGCGAAGGATAGCGTATTCGCGAAGGGATACCGAGCCCGAGGTCAAGCGCAACCCTGTGGCGAGGGAGCTTGCTCCCGCTCGGCTGCGAAGCAGTCGTGATCCAGAGTACTCGGAGTATCAGATACAAATGGGTTTCAGGATTCAGGGCCGCTTCGCGCCCCAGCGGGAGCAAGCTCCCTCGCCACAGGGTTCGTGATCAGCCGAGCAGTTTCTGCAACTGTGCCGTGGTGTCGACGGCGCCCATGGTTTTGGCGGCATCCAGGGCAGATACGCCGTTGGCGTCCAGGGCCTTGGGATTGGCGCCCTTGCTGATCAGGTAATCGACAATGGCGGTGCGGTTGAACATTGCCGCCATCATCAGCGCGGTACGACCATCGAAGGATGAACCCTCAACCTCGGCGCCACCCTCGACCAGCGTCTTGACGACCTCAAGATCACCTTTGAATGCCGCGCCGGCAATCGGGCTCTGGCCGTTATCGTTACGGATTTGCGGATCGGCCTTGTGCTCCAGCAGCACTTTCACGGCATCGACATGGCCATGGTAGGCCGCCAGCATCAACAAGGTGTCGCCCTTGTGATTGCGCAGGTTCGGCGGCAAGCCTTTGCTGAGCAGCGCGGCCAGCATCGCGGCATCACCCTCGCGGGCCTTGTTGAATACCTGCTCGGCAAACTCCGCGGCTTCTTCCGGGCTCATCTGGCGGTTTTTGTCTGTCATTGGGGGCTCCACTTTCGGTCAATCGCAAAGCCGCTAGTTTCCCGAGCGGCTTTGGGTGTGTCACTCCTTTTTTCTCTCGGGCGGCCATAGCCAAAATCAATAACGGAACTTGCCGCCATGGATATCCGCCAGCACCTGCTCGGTGACCTGAACGTAGGTGTGGGAGCCGGGCAGCCACGCGTAGATAGGGTCATCGCCGGTTTTACCGGGGTCGAACGCTTCGTCCTTGAGCCTGGTTTTCTGGTATTTGAAGGTCCCGGTGGTCTCCATCTTGACCTTCACTCGCAGAAACAACGGCACCGCGTAAGCCGGCATCTGCTGGCGCGCAAAACTCAGTAATTCACTGAAGTCCAGGGTCGCCAGCGACTCCGCAGGCGTGATCGCCGCCATCCCGGCGCGGCCATTGGTGTTGCTGATTTCCACCCCATAGGCCACGGCCTCGGCGATGTGCGGGTGCTGCAAAAGGATATTTTCAACCTCGGTGGTCGAGACGTTCTCACCCTTCCAGCGGTAGGTATCGCCCAGGCGATCGACGAACTGGGCGTGCCCGAAACCGATATTGCGCAGTAAATCGCCGGTATTGAAGTAACGGTCGCCCTTTTCGAAAACGTCGTGGAGCACCACTTTCTCGGTCTTCTGCGGGTCGGTGTAGCCGTCCAGCGGCGCCTTGTCATCGATTTTCGCCAGTAACAGACCCTGCTGGCCTTTGCCGACTTTCTGCATGAAGCCCTGGCTGTTGCGCACGGGCGCACAGCTGTCGTGAGCGTATTCCACCAGTTCCCAGGACATCAGGGAAAAACCGATGGTGTGGTCGAAATTGAGCATGTTGGTAAACCCGATATTGCCGTCGCTGGCGGCGTACAGCTCACAGATGTGTTTGACCGCAAAACGCTGCTTGAAGGCGCTCCACACACCGGGACGCAAACCGTTGCCGATCATCTTCACCACGGTGTTATCCGCATCGTCTGCACTGGGTGGCTGATCGATCAGGTAGCGGCACAATTCACCCACGTAGCCGATGGTCGTGGCGCGGTATCTACGGGCGTCGCTCCAGAACTGGCTGGCGCTGAACTTGCGCCGTATGGCGAACCCGGAAGCCCCGACAATCGCCGAGCCCCAACACACGCACAACCCCGTGGCGTGGTACAGCGGCAAGGTGCAGTACACGACGTCCTCGGGGCGCATATCCAGGGCGATCAAGCCGAAAATACTGGAGGTCCGCATCCAGCGCCCGTGTTTGAACACTCCGGCCTTGGGCAGCCCGGTGGTGCCCGAGGTGTAGATGTAGAAACAAGGGTCATCGAGGTAGACCCGCTGGCTACTCGCAGGATTCTCGGCAGAAGCCTGGGCACTGGCGGCCATCAGGTTGATGAACCCGGCGGGCGCGGTGCCAGGGTCGCGGGTCGTGTCCTGATCGGCGACGAGCCAGGTCCGCACCGGCTCGATGGCGACCTGCTCGCGAATCGCCGCATACGCGTCCACCAGTTCCGCCCCCACGACAATCGCCACAGGGTTCACCAGATTGATGCTATGCACCAGCGCCTGCTGGGTTTGCGAGGTGTTGAGCATGGCGCTGACCGCACCGATCTTGGCCACCGCCAGCACCGTGACCAGCAGCTCCGGACGGTTTTCGATGAAGATCCCGACCACGTCGCCCTTGCCAATGCCTTGAGCCATCAGGTGATGAGCAATGCGATTGGCCCATTGATTGACCTGTGCATAACTGAGCACCACCTCGCCCTGCAACAGAGCCGGCCCATCAGGGTTGCGCAACGTGGACTGCTCGAAATACCACCCCAGCCCGCAAGGCTGATCGGGCTGCTTGACGTTGGCGCTTCTCAGGCCCCTGACAACACGTGGCAGGGCCTTGGCCATGGACGGCAACTTACGGAGCATCATGCCCCAGGTAATCATGTCGTTCGGTGTGCTGCTCATGGTTGCTCCCGTTCGGCCCACTTGAGGGCCTGGTTTTTATTGTCGGGCGAACATGCAGTGCTCGGTGTTCTGTGCTACTTCATCCCTGAATGAGGGACGATCGCGTACCTCTCGTCAGAGATGCGCAAAGTGGAAAAACAAGCGTTGGGACAGGTCGAAAAGTACGTCAGGGGCTCTGACGCTGTACATGCGGTTTTTGAAATGATTTGTATCCGGGATCGGGTCTGTTTTTGCCCGGGTTTTGCCCCGGCGGCTTCGCCATAAGGCGTCCAGGCCCACTCGGGCAACGGCTGAAACAGCAACGCACCTCCCGGCAAAATGCAGGATGCACGATGGCCATTCATGCAAAATGCACGAAACAGAAAATCCACACAATTTATAACTTATTGATAAACAAGGAATTTTTTAAAACAAGATACTGGCACAATCACTGCAGCTATCACTCCATGTTGCACCTACGTACTCACGGAGCTGATAGACATGAATCTGATCCAGGAAAAATTTTCGTCCCTGTTCTCCCATTTCGACGTCACCACTCAGGCACGACCTGACGGCGGTATTTTGCTGACGTTGCGCAGCACCGAAGGCAAAGTGTTCAAACGCTCGATCTCCTACGCGCAGTTGCATGCCGGCGATCAGTTATCGTGGGTGATCAGCGCCATCCGCCGTGACCTGGCAGAACAAGCCAGCGAGCTGCCGCAAATCTCCATGCTGCAAAGCCAACAACGTTTCGCCCTGCCGACCTACTATTCGGCCTGAGCCCTGCCGCCCGCACCTTCAGGCCGTGTACGCCATCGCGCTGCACGGCCTGATGCGTTTCACCCCAGCAACCCCCGGTTGACCGCTTCACCCACCGCCTGCGCCCGATTGCTCACCCGCAACTTGGTGTAGATGTTGCTCAGGTGGAACTTCACCGTCGCCTCTGAAATGGCCTTGATCACGCTGATTTCCCACACGGTTTTCCCGGCCTTGGCCCAGCGCAGGATTTCCAGTTCCTTCTCGCTCAGGGGTTTGCCCGCAGCGTCCGGACGCAGCCGTTTCGGCGGTTTCGACACAGGCCCCTCCACGGGGGGTACTGTTTTCATCCTGCTCCCTCTTCCTCATAAAACCGCGACATTGCCCTGTGCCCAGTACGGTACAGACCGGCAAATACTTCGAGACCAAAGAGTTACACAGGCGAAAGATTAAACAAGTCGGGAAAGTGACAAACAGGGATGGACGACTTACCAACAGGCAACGTCCTACATGTCCTACAGATGGCAAGTCCATTGTGAACCGCTGGACGTTTACAGACCTTGTAGGCCGCGACTGACACACGACGGTAGGCCGCCATCTGTCAGTCGCTGTGCATCAGAACGTGGCGGGATCAATCTGGGTGAAGGTCGTGACATTGGCATGCCCGGCCAGCGTCCCGCCCTCGCGCACCAGCCCGCAGGTGGCCATGCCGGCCAGGCGTGCGGCGTCGAGTTCTTCAACGATGTCGGAGAGAAACAAAATCTGCTGCGGCGCACAGCCGATGGCCTGGGTGATGCGCTCATAGGAGCTTGCTTCACGCTTGGGCCCGGAGGTGGTGTCAAAGTAGCCGCTGAACAACGGCGACAGATCACCCGCCTGGGAGCAGCCGAAAATCAGCTTTTGCGCCTGGATCGAACCGGACGAATAAACAAACAGTTGATAACCGGCCTGGTGCCATTGTTTCAGCGCCGCAACGGCGTCCGGGTATACATGACCCTTGAGCTCTCCGTCTCGATAACCTTGCTCCCAAATCATTCCTTGAAGGGCCTTGAGCGGGGTGGCCTTACGGTCTTGCGCAATCCAGCCCTGCAAAATCTCTATCACGCGTTGAAGATTGGCCTGGGGCTCGTTGCTCTCGACACGCACCGCCTCCAGTTGCGCCTGAACATCCGGGCGGCCTCCCTGCTGCTGAACAAACAGGGCCAGATGTCGCTCGGCATACGGAAACAACACCTCAAACACAAAACTCACGGCGCTGGTGGTGCCTTCGATGTCAGTCAGGATGGCTTTGATCGTCATCGTTTCAGTCCTCCAGACGCGGGAAACGGCTGGCGATGTCTTCGCCGGTGAAATTGGCCACCCAGCCTTCCGGGTTGTTGAACAGGCGGATGGCCACGAAGTGCGGGTGCTCGCCCATGTCAAACCAGTGCGGGGTGCCGGCAGGGACAGAAATCAGGTCGTTTTTTTCGCAGAGCACGGCGTACACATAGTCACCGATGTGCAGGGTAAACAACCCACGGCCCGCGACAAAAAACCGGACTTCGTCTTCAGCATGGCGGTGCTCGTCAAGGAACTTGGCGCGCAACTCGGCTTTTTGCGGGTGGTCGCTGTTAAGGCTGATCACATCGACCGTGATGTAACCGCGCTCGGTCATCAGTTTGTCGATCTGCACCTGATAAGCGGCAATCACTTCTGCCTGGCTCGCGCCCGGCTGGATCTTCGCGGCGGCCTGCCAGCGGTCGAAGCGCACACCCTGCTCGGCCAGGGTCGAGGCGATGTCTTCGAAATGGGTCAGGACCTTGTTCGGCAGGTCGGGGCTGGAAACGTGGTAAACGGACAGGCTGCTCATACTGGCAATTCCTCATTAGCGGCGCTGCCGTCCGGCTTTTACAGGCCGGTCTGGCAAGGCATTTCATCAGACGGTTGGCGACTTCGGGTGAAGTGCGCGTTATCGGTGGGTCAACGAACGCATTTTCAGCTCGCACTCGAACAAAAATTCGAAGGCCTCGATCTGGCGCAGTGCATCACTCATCTTCGAGCCCCAGGTGTACAGGCCATGACCGCGAATCAGATAGCCGACGCAATCGGGGTGCGCGTCGAGCCACGGCTGAACCTTGGACGCCAGGCGTTCGATGTCCTGATCGTTGTCGAAAATCGGCACGCGGACCTTGGACTCGTGCGTCGCAATGCCGCTGAAGGCCTTTTGCAGCTCATAGTCTTCAAACGTGATGACGTGACTCTGGAGCAGGCGCGACAGCACCGTGGCATTCACCGAATGGGTGTGCAGCACCGCCCCGATGTCGGCACGCCATTGGTACAACTGCGTGTGCAGCAGGGTTTCGGCGGACGGTTTCTTGCCCGGTTCCAGGCTATTGCCCGACAGGTCCGTTGCGAGTACATCGTCGAGGCCCAACTGGCCTTTGTGCTTGCCGGAGACGGTGAGCAAGGCCTCGGTGGCCGACAGTCTTGTCGAATAATTGCTGCTGGTGGCCGGCGACCAGCCGCGGCCATACAGAAAACGCCCGGCATCTATAATTTGTCGGGCCAGTTCTTCACGGGTAAGGCTCATGGCCTGTCCTCTTGCATACGTGTGGCAATGATAACGGCTGCAGCCAAAGCTGCGAGGCTGGCAATACTAAAGGTCAATGTAGCGCCCAACGCGTTCCAGCTGTAACCGGAATACAACGCGCCGAGCGCACCGCCGGTGCCGGCCAGCGCGGCGTACAACGCCTGCCCTTGACCTTGCTGGCGAGCGCCGAAGCTACGTTGCACGAAATGGATGGCAGCGGCGTGAAAACTGCCGAAAGTGGCCGCGTGCAAAACCTGCGCAAACAGCAGCACCCACAGGAACTCAGCCAACGAGCCGAGCAGCAACCAGCGCAACGCCGCCAGCAGGAAACTCGCCATCAGCACCCGGCGCACGGAAAACCGCGCAAGAATCTTGCTCATGAACAAAAACATCAGAACTTCGGCCACCACGCCCAGGGCCCAGAGCAGGCCGATCACGCCACGGCTGTAGCCCAGGCGCTCCAGGTGCAAGGTCAAAAAAGTGTAATACGGCCCGTGGCTCATCTGCATCAGCGCCACACAACCATAAAACGCCAACACACCGGGGCTGCGCAGTTGCATGAGAAAGCCCTCGCCCGACAGGCGATTGCCTTGCGCCGGCTGGGCGTTCGGCACCCACAGGCTGCTGACGACAATGCCGCCCATGATCACCACCAGCGTCACCGGGTAGATGTCCAGGCTCAACCATTCGAACAGCCGCCCCAGTGCAACCACGGTGATGATGAAACCGATCGAACCCCACAAGCGGATCTGGCTGTAGCGCGAGGTCTGGCCCTGTAAATGCGCCAGGGTAATGACCTCGAACTGCGGCAACACCGCATGCCAGAAGAACGCGTGCAACGCCATGACCATCGCCAGCCAGGCGTAGCTCTTGCTGACAAAGATCAGGGAAAAGGTCAGCAGCGTGCAGACCGCGCCAAAGCGTACGATGGCCAGGCGTCGACCGGTGTAGTCACCGAGCCAGCCCCAAATGTTTGGCGCCACGCAGCGCATCAGCATCGGGATCGCCACTAACTCGCCAATCCGTGCAGCCGAAAACCCCAGGTGATCGAAGTACAGCGCCAGGAACGGCGCCGTCGAACCGAGCAAGGCGAAATAGAACAGATAGAAACTGGATAACCGCCAGTACGGCAGCGCCGCCACGGCCATCAGACCGCAGCGACGTCAGGGCATGGCATCACAGCTGGCCCAGCACCGGCGTGCTGACACGCACGTCGGCGTTCTGCCCACGATTGCGCAGCAGGTGGTCCATCAACACGATGGCCATCATCGCTTCGGCAATCGGCGTGGCGCGGATGCCGACGCACGGGTCGTGGCGGCCCTTGGTGATGACGTCCACCGGGGTGCCATGCACGTCGATCGAACGGCCCGGCGTGGTGATGCTCGACGTGGGCTTGAGGGCCAGGTGCGCCACAATCGGCTGGCCCGAGGAGATCCCGCCCAGAATGCCGCCGGCGTTGTTGCTCAGGAAACCTTCCGGGGTCATCTCGTCACGGTGCTCGGTGCCACGTTGGGCCACGCTGGCAAAACCGGCGCCGATTTCCACACCTTTTACTGCGTTGATGCTCATCAGCGCGTGGGCCAGTTCTGCGTCGAGACGGTCGAAGATCGGCTCGCCAAGACCCGGCTTCACCCCTTCTGCCACAACGGTGATCTTCGCGCCGACCGAATCCTGGTCGCGGCGCAGTTGATCCATGTAGGCCTCAAGCTCCGGCACTTTGTCCGGGTCCGGGCTGAAGAATGCGTTTTGCTCAACCGACTCCCAGGTCTTGAACGGGATTTCGATAGGACCGAGCTGGCTCATGTAGCCGCGAATGACGATGCCCTGGGTGGCCAGGTACTTTTTCGCAATGGCCCCGGCCGCCACGCGCATGGCGGTTTCACGCGCCGAGCTGCGACCGCCGCCGCGGTAATCGCGCTCGCCGTACTTGTGGTGGTAGGTGTAGTCGGCGTGGGCCGGGCGGAACAGGTCCTTGATCGCCGAGTAGTCCTTGGACTTCTGGTCGGTATTGCGGATCAGCAGGCCGATGGCGCAACCGGTGGTGCGGCCTTCGAACACGCCCGAGAGGATTTCGACTTCGTCGGCTTCCTGACGCTGGGTGGTGTGGCGGCTGGTGCCGGGTTTGCGGCGGTCAAGGTCACGCTGCAGGTCGTCCAGGGACAACTCCAACCCCGGCGGGCAGCCGTCGACAATGGCGACCAACGCCGGGCCATGGCTTTCGCCCGCGGTGGTGACAGTGAACAGCTTGCCGTAGGTATTGCCGGACATGCAGGGCGCTCCGTGAAATCGCTGAGTAACTCAACCTGAATATGTAGTGCGGGCGAGTATACGCAGGCTACCCAACTAGTTCATCCTCGAACCTTATCGGTGCCTGCAAGTCCAACCGACACCTTGTGAATGATGGCGTGATGATGCTGCGAGTTATTGCCTTGAGCCTTACCCTGTTTACCGGCCTGCTTTCCAGTGTGGTCCAGGCCACTGTCCTGCAACGTCCGATCAGCCTGGACACCGGCAACGGCGAGCTGTATGGCTCGATGTTGCTGCCAAAATCCGACAGCCCGGTGCCGGTTGTCCTGATCATTCCGGGCTCGGGCCCTACCAACCGTGACGGCAATAACCCCGACGGCGGGCGCAACGACAGCCTCAAGCGCCTGGCCTGGGTGCTGGCCAAACACAACATCGCCAGCGTGCGTTACGACAAACGCGGCGTGGCCGCCAGCCTCGCCGCGACACCGGACGAACGCAATCTGTCGGTCGAGGCCTACGTCGCCGACGCGGTGGCCTGGGGGCAGAAGCTCAAGGCCGATCCACGCCTGGGCCCCTTGATTGTGCTCGGCCACAGCGAGGGTGCGCTGATCGCCAGCCTGGCTGCGCCGAAGGCTGGCGCTGCGGCAGTGATTTCCGTGTCCGGCAGCGCCCGCCCGGTGGACCAGGTGTTGCGCCAGCAGCTGGGCTATCGCTTGCCGCCTGCGCTGATGCTGCGCGCAAGCGAACTGCTCGACAGCCTCAAGGCCGGCCAGGTCGACGAGAATGTGCCGCCACAGCTGCAAGTGATTTTCCGCCCCAGCGTGCAACCGTACCTGATCTCGCTGTTTCGCCAGGACCCGGCAGCCGTTTTCGGCCAACTGAAGATGCCGGCACTGATTATCCAGGGCAGCAACGACATCCAGGTCGGCGTCGGCGACGCTCAACTGTTGAAGGCCGCCAAACCCGACGCCCAACTGGCGTTGATCGAGGGCATGAACCACGTGCTGCGCATCGTGCCCAATGACGTCAAGCGACAAATGGCATCGTACAAGGACCCGCAATTGCCCTTGGCCGCTGAACTCGGGGCACGGATCTTGAGCTTTATAGACGGACTTCCCGCCAGTTAAGCGGTTTTGTTCTCCAGTCCTGAAAAAAGCGGCCGATAAGTCTTTGTCGACAATTCACTTGCTGCCGACATGCCGGGCTTGGACAGGATCTCGCCGTTATGACTGATACCCAGAATTCAACCGAAACAGTAGCCGACAAAACCGCCAAAGAAGCGGTCGAGCTACCGTGGTCGGACGTCCATGTCGAGCACCACAAGATGCTCCGCCTGGCGCCGCTGCAAACTGACCGCGCCACGGGTGGGCGGCCATTGCGCTTTGTCGAGTTCGGCTATGCCGAGCGCAACAACAAGCAGCACAGCTTGCTGCGCATGAGCATCACCCTGCCCGGCCAGCGCGTGCGCAAAGAGCAGAATCATCTGGACGTGTGGGTCGACCACACCGAACGGCGTGTGCACTTCGGCCCGGACAGCGGTTTGCAGATCGAACCGTCGAACCGTGGTATCGGCCGTTTTCTGGCCGCTCAAGGGATTACCTGGGCGAAGAAAAAGTGGTCAAGCTATCAGGTCGACGGCATGAACCTGAACAACAAGGACGCCCTCAACGAAGACACGCGCCTGCGCCGCGATCACTTTTTGCGCGTTCAAGGTTTCGATGTGGTCTACGCAGACGCCCAGCATTTGAAGGGCAGCGTCAAAGAGACGACCGTCGGCGACCTGCTGGGTGACTGGAACACCGAAAAACTGCAGTTCGTGGAAATTCTCGAAGCCGCGCAGATGCTTCAGCAAGCCGAACAGAACCTGGCGGAACAGGAAGTCAAAATCAAGAAGCAGGACGATAAAGTCGCCAAGTTCAAGCGCGAAGACAGCGGGCTGCGCTTCACCATCACCTGCCTGGTGGCGTTCTCGGTGTTCCAGGCCGGGTTGCTGATCTGGATTGCGACACACCGCTAAAGCGCTTGTGGCGAGGGTGCTTGCTCCCGTTCGACCGGGCTGGCGTTCCAGCACGAAGCGGTCGCAATCCTGCCAACTCATTGAGAAGCAAGGGGCTGCTACGCAGCCCAACGGGAGCAAGCTCCCTCGCCACATTGACCGAACTTAAACGCGGGAAGCAAATACCGCCTGATGCTGACGGCACTGCTCGGCAGTCAGCATAAACACACCATGCCCACCGCGTTCGAAGTCCAGCCAGGCGAAATCCACCTCCGGGTACAACGCTTCGACGTGAACCTGGCTGTTGCCCACTTCAACGATCAGCAGACCCTTTTCGGTCAGGTGGTCCGCCGCTTCGGCCAGCATGCGCCGCACCAGGTTCAAACCATCGTCACCGCAGGCCAGGCCCAATTCGGGTTCATGCTGGTACTCGTCCGGCATGTCGGCAAAATCTTCCGCATCCACATACGGCGGGTTGGACACGATCAGGTCGAACCGCTGACCCGGCAAACCGTCAAAACCATCACCCTGAACCGTGAACACACGTTCATCGACGCCATGACGCTCGATGTTCTGGTTCGCTACTTCCAGGGCTTCAAACGACAGGTCGGCCAGCACCACTTCGGCGTTCTGGAACTCATACGCACACGCGATGCCGATGCAGCCCGAGCCGGTGCACAGGTCGAGAATCCGTGCAGGCTCAGCACCCAGCCACGGTTCGAAACGTTTCTCGATCAGTTCGCCAATCGGTGAGCGCGGGATCAACACCCGCTCGTCGACAATGAACGACATGCCACAGAACCACGCCTCGCCCAGCAGGTACGCAGTAGGGATGCGCTCTTCAATGCGGCGCTTGAGCAGGCGTTGCAGGTTCACCAGTTCATCGTCTTCAAGGGCGCAGTCAAGGTAACTGTCGGCGATTTCCCACGGCAGATGCAACGCACCGAGCACCAACTGACGGGCTTCGTCCCAGGCGTTGTCGGTCCCATGGCCGAAAAACAGATCCTCCCCATGGAAACGGCTGACGGCCCAACGGATATGGTCGCGCAAAGTACGCAGGCGGGAAGTGATCACGGGGCAAAACTCCAAAAAAAACGACTGGCGATTCTAACAGCCTAAACCCGCCCCGACGACGCATGAAAAAGGATCGCGCAAATGTAGGAGCCATCCTGATTTTTAGCTTTTGATTGAACATAGGCGCTGCTCTTGAGAGTCTGCAGGCCAGCAACGACGGTGCCTACGATAGTAGCGATTCACAGAAGCGCTCAGCCAGAGGACAATGTCGCAAAAGCCCCACTCGAAGGAGCCCCAGAATGTCCGTTCCAAAGACGATGTTTCAACTCAGCGGCCGCGGTTATGCACCTGCCAGTTTGAGCCACGCGACCCTAGTGATCATCGACGCCCAGAAAGAGTACCTCAGCGGCCCGTTGGCCCTGCACGGCATGGATACTGCCGTCGACAACATCAAGCTGCTGGTCGCCGCCGCCCGCCATGCCGGCCGGCCGGTTGTGCATGTTCGCCACCTCGGCACCGTCGGTGGCCTGTTCGACCCGCAAGGTGAGCGCGGTGAATTCATTCCAGGCCTGGAGCCGCACGCCGACGAAACCATCATTGGCAAGCTGCTGCCGAGTGCCTTCCACGGCACGGAACTTGAAAAACGCCTGCAAGACCTCGGCTCCCTGGACCTGATCGTCTGCGGTTTCATGAGCCATTCCAGCGTCAGCACCACGGTGCGCGCGGCAAAAAACCTGGGCTTTCGCTGCACCCTGGTCGAAGACGCCTGCGCCACGCGGGACCTGCCCTACAAAGGTGGAATCCTCAGCGCCGAACATGTACAGCAGACCGAAATGGCGATCATGGCCGACAACTTTGCCACCCTCGCCCTGACCAAAGATCTGACTTGATCGAAAACAGGTGAGCGGCCGCCCGCGCCGCTCATCCGTAAAAGACTCTCATTTGCTGCAATTGCCTTAGCCTCAGGAACATCCCCGTCATCTCCCGGTCGAAGGGCCGATACCCATTGAGGAAGGTCGGAATGAAGCTATCCGATGGTTTTGACGCACGCCGCTTGCGGCCCAAAGGCCCCAGCAACTGGCGGTTTCGCTTCGGCGCAGCCTGTTCTGCCCTGCTCGCCACACTCGGCGTATTACTGGCCCTGGCCGGTGCCGCCAGCCTGTTTGGCCGTCCGACGGCCCTTGGCGAACTCAACGCGAGCCCGGCAGGTTCGGCCGTGGTTCTGGCCATCGGCTTGTTGCTGTTGTATTCAGGCATCGCGCTTTGGCGCCGCTGCCGTCGCCGCTCGCGCCAGTCCCGGGCGCTGAACATGGCCCCGCACCTGATGAAAAAACACGACTGAACGACACCCACGGCGTTTTGCCGCGCCCGCATCGCCCGAGTTGGGTAAACTGGCCGCCCTTCGCGGAGGCTGACATGCAAGACGACGATTTTTCCCTGTTCAAAAGCGCGATCCAAGGCGTCAAGCCGATCAAGCACGATCGCGCCGAAACCGGCAAACCCAAGGCTGACCGCACGCAAATCGCCAAGCTGCGTCAAGCGGCTACCGTGCGTACCGACATTGCGGCGGTGGACGGCCTGTCCGACCAGTTCGTGATCGACGTCGGCCCGGAAGACGAACTGATGTGGGCCCGCGACGGTGTGCAGGAAAGCCAGATACGCAAGCTCAAGATCGGCCAGATTCCGTTCGAAGGCAGCCTCGACCTGCACGGCATGAACGTCGAAAAGGCTCGGGAAACCCTTTGGGCATTTTTGGCCGAAGCAACCAAGTTCGAAATCCGCTGCGTGCGCGTCACCCACGGCAAAGCCGTACGCCTGGACGGCAAGCGGCCGATGATCAAAAGCCACGTCAACACCTGGTTGCGCCAGCATCCACAGGTGTTGGGCTTTACGTCGTGCCAGCCCAAACACGGCGGCGCCGGTGCGGTTTATGTGATGCTCAAACGAACCATGATGGAAGGTCGCGACGAGTAAAGCGCTGTCATCACGCTTGCAGCGTCGTGCCCGCCGCCGTACCCTTGCCCTTTGCGTAAAATCCCACAGGTAGTTTCATGTCCCTGGAACAGAATTACACCCAGATCCTCGGCCAACTGGGCGAAGATGTCTCCCGTGAAGGCCTGCTCGACACGCCAAAGCGTGCCGCCAAAGCCATGCAGTACCTTTGCCGCGGTTATGAACAGACCCTCGAAGAAGTCACCAACGGTGCCTTGTTCAGCTCCGACAACAGCGAAATGGTGCTGGTCAAGGACATCGAGCTCTACTCGTTGTGCGAACACCATTTGCTGCCGTTCATCGGCAAGGCCCACGTGGCCTACATCCCGAGCGGCAAAGTACTGGGCCTGTCGAAAGTCGCACGCATCGTCGACATGTATGCGCGTCGCCTGCAGATCCAGGAAAACCTCAGCCGCCAGATCGCCGATGCGGTCCAGCAGGTCACCGGCGCCCTGGGCGTTGCAGTGGTGATCGAAGCCAAGCACATGTGCATGATGATGCGCGGTGTGGAGAAACAGAACTCGACGATGATCACCTCGGTGATGCTCGGTGAATTCCGCGAAAATGCGGCAACCCGCAGCGAGTTTCTCAGCCTGATCAAGTAACACGCAGCACGAAGAAAACCGGCATTCATCGCCGGTTTTTTTTGCCTGTGAAAAATCAGGTAAGCTGCGCGCCCCTTCCAATTGCCTGTGAGGCTCTCGTGTCCGTCAAAGCACAACTTATCAAAGGGCTACGCGTCGGCCTCGGCCAACTGATCATTTTCATCGACTTCATCACCCGTCCAGGCAAAAAGCAGCGCCCTGCCGCTGCTCAGGCTCAAGTTGAAACAGCCGCGAAGGCCCTGACCCTGTATCAGTTCCACGCGTGCCCGTTTTGCGTGAAAACCCGCCGTACCCTGCGCCGCCTGAACGTGCCGGTGGCCCTGCGCGATGCAAAGAACAACGAACAGGATCGTCAGGCCCTGCTGGAGCAAGGCGGCAAGATCAAGGTCCCGTGCCTGCGCATCGAAGAGAACGGCCAGACCACCTGGATGTATGAGTCCAAGGTGATCATCGATTATCTGGACAAGCGGTTTGCAGCGGCCTGATGCTTTTGAGGTGTTCTTGAGGGCGCCATCGCGGGCAAGCCTTGCTCCTACAGATGAGTGGCGTTCACAAATATTTTGATCACCCCTGCCCTCGTAGGAGCAAAGCTTGCTCGCGATGAGGCCAGCACAATCAGCACAAATCCCGCACAAAAATAAACCGACCCATTCGCCAAATGCCCGTCAGTTAAGAAAACTCAGCGTCTGGATGCTCTGTTTTGATCTGAAATCTACCCCTCACCCCAACCCTCTCCCCAAAGGGGCGAGGGGAAAGGGAGCAGATCTCCACGCCTTTCAAAACCTGAGTTCGACTCGGACTTTCAGGTCGATTTCACTCGAATGAACACCGCCGTCAGTTCCCTCGCCCCTTTGGGGAGAGGGTTAGGGTGAGGGGGTGGTTCTCGAGTCTGGCAAACAACCTGAAGCATTCCTCGTAAAAGTGACGTTAACTGATTGGCATTAGCCCATTCGCCGGTTTATTTGTTTTCAGCCTTCCCTCACGCGACTTGCGCAACCTGTGCCTGACGCACCGCCGCTGCCAATCGCTTGAGCCCTTCGTCCAGTCGCGCCCGGGTCAATGTGGCTGAAGTTCAGCCGCAGATGCCCATGATTGCGATCCGGCTCAGGGAAAAACGACTCGCCCGGCATGAACGCCACATCATTGGCCAGCGCCGCCTTGAGCAACGTCCGGGTATCCAGCGGCTGCTTCAACGTCAGCCAGAAAAACAGCCCGCCCTGCGGCACATTCCACTCCGCCAAATCAGCAAAACGGGTTTCCAGCGCCGACTGGAACGCATCGCGACGTACACAGTAAAAGTCCCGCAGCTCACTCAGGTGATGACGAAACTGCTCTTTTTCAAGCGGCTGACAATCGGCATGGCGCTGGCACCGTCGAACGTCAGCTCGCGAAGGTGTCCTTTCTGGCGATATATCCTTATCGCCACTCTTTTCGTCGACAAACCAAAAAACATTATTTGCTTTATTTGTATACAAAAGCATAATTCGCCACGTGCGAGTTCCTGACCAGTCAGTCAACAAATTCGCAAGTACCTCAAAGAGCCGCTGCCCACCTCCTGTGTCCGGCTCTGGAAATAACAATAAAACTCTTGAGGAGTACTCGCTGTGGAAAGCCGCAAATCCGAATCCCCGACGCTGGAACTCTCGCCGCCGTTACGCAATGGCTGGCTGGAACGCATCTTCAAACTCAGTTTGCATGGCACCACGGTGAAGACCGAATTGATTGCAGGTCTCACGACCTTTATCACCATGGCCTACATCATTTTCGTCAACCCCAACATCATGGCGGACGCCGGTATCGACCACGGTGCGGCATTTGTCGCCACCTGCATCGCCGCCGCGCTCGGTTGCCTGTTGATGGGCCTCTACGCCAACTGGCCCGTGGGCCTGGCGCCGGGCATGGGCCTGAACGCGTTTTTCACTTACACCGTGGTCGGCACCATGGGCTACAACTGGGAGACAGCCCTCGGTGCGGTGTTTGTCTCCGGCGTGTTGTTCATGATCCTGACCTTTTCCCGGATCCGTGAATGGCTGCTCAATAGCATTCCGGTGAGCCTGCGCTTTGCCATGGGTGCCGGTGTGGGCCTGTTTCTGGGGCTGATCGGTTTGAAAACCGCAGGCATCGTTGTCGACAGCCCGGCGACCTTGATCAAACTCGGCTCCCTGCGCGAGCCCGGCCCGCTGCTCGCGGCCATCTGCTTCCTGATGATCGCGGTGCTGAGCTACCACCGTGTATTCGGTGCAATCCTCATCAGCATCATCACCGTGACCCTGGCCGGTTGGGGCCTGGGCCTGGTGCATTACGAAGGGATCATGTCGGCCCCACCTAGCCTGGCGCCAACCTGGATGGCCATGAACGTTGCCAGCGTGTTCAACGTCAGCATGATCAGCGTGGTACTGGCGTTTCTCTTCGTGCACATGTTCGACACCGCCGGCACCCTGATGGGGGTTGCCCAGCGTGCCAATCTGGTCGGCGAAGACGGCAGGATCGAAAACCTCTCCCGCGCCATGAAAGCCGACAGCGCTTCCAGCGTATTGGGTGCGTTGGTCGGTGTGCCTCCAGTAACAAGCTATGTGGAAAGCGCCGCGGGTGTGGCCGCAGGTGGTCGGACGGGGCTTACCGCCGTGACCGTAGGTGTGCTGTTTATTGCGGCAATGTTTTTCGCCCCACTGGCCGGGATGATTCCGGCTTACGCCACCGCCGGCGCGCTGATTTATGTCGCAATGCTGATGATGGGCGGCATGGAACACATCAAGTGGAACGATGCCACTGACAGCATTCCGGCCATCGTTACCGCGATCATGATGCCGCTGACCTTCTCGGTTGCCGATGGCATTGCGCTGGGCTTCATCACCTACGTGGTGCTGAAGGCCGGCACGGGCAAGCACAAGGAAATTTCCATCAGTTTGTGGGTACTGTGTGCGATCTTCATCGCCAAGTTCATTTTCTTGTAGGTTGCGAAGATAGCTTGCTGCTGATCGTTTGCAGCAAGCCGTTTGAATCGCCTCACCCTCCTCGTGTGGGGCTTTTGTGCAAATGGAGGAACGTCATGAGTCTGGAAACCTGGCTGCTGTTCAGTGGCGCCGCCCTGGTGGTGATCCTGATACCGGGCCCTTTGTCGTTGCTGATGATCAGCAACAGCCTGAACTACGGGTTACGCCGCTCTTACCCGGCGTTTCTGGGCGGGGTGATTGCCTCGATCTGCCTGCTGAGCGCTTCGGCGCTGGGTTTGGGCGCGCTGCTGTTGGCTTCAGAGCAACTGTTCAGCGCGCTGAAAATCATCGGTGCGCTGTACTTGTTCTACCTCGCCTGGCAGAGCTGGCAGCAATCACGACAACCGGCCCACGCCACTGAAGTCCCGCAAACAGCGCCGACCCCACGGTTTCGGGCGTTGTTCGGGCGCGCGTTTGTGCTGGGCGCCAGCAACCCGAAAGACATCCTGTTCTTCGCCGCGTTCCTGCCGCAATTCTTGAGCGCGCAGCAGCCGTTTCTGCCACAGCTGCTGATCATGATCGCCACCTGGACGGTGCTGGACCTGCTGTGCAAGCTGGCTTACGGCCTCGGCGCCCATGGCGCGGCGCGCTATCTGCGCAGCGGCAAGGGCCAGAGCTGGTTTAACCGGATCAGTGCGGGGTTGTTCGGTGGCGCGGGTGCTGCGTCGCTGTTGAGCCGCTAAAGAGCAAAAGCTTCGCGAGCAAGCCCGCTCCCACACTGGATCTTCAGTGCACACAGTATCTGTGCTCGACGACGATCAAATGTGGGAGCGGGCTTGCTCGCGAAGGCGTCATCAGACACACCTCATTCCTGAAGACGAAAAAAAGCCCGCAGTGTGAGCGGGCGAAAGACCAAAGAAGCTATTTGCGCAGTGGCTTCTGAGAAAACCAGCTTGGGGGGAGTCCTAGCTTCCTCTGTAGGTCGAATAGCTGTAGGGCGAAATCAGCAACGGCACATGGTAGTGATCCTGCTCGGCCGAGATGCCGAACCGCAGCACTACCACATCGAGAAAGGCCGGCTGTGGCAGTTGCACGCCGCGAGCGCGGTAGTAATCACCAGCATGAAACTGCAATTGATAAACCCCGGAACGGTAGTCATCGCCTTGCAGCAACGGAGCATCGCAACGGCCGTCACTGTTGGTCAGCGCACTGGCGACCAGCTCCAGCTGCGAACCTTCAACACGGTACAACTCGACCTTGATCGAGCCGCCCGGGCAACCGTGTGCAGCGTCCAAAACGTGTGTAGTCAAACGTCCCATTGATTCTGCGTGCCTGCCTGCCTTCACGGCAGCCAGACCTCGCGCCTCCCGGAGTCAGTTTAAAAGGAGACCGCACCTTTTCGGAGCACGAAAAGCAGCGGCGAGCGGATGATTAAGACACTTTCAACACAAATTGTACACAATAAAAACGACGTATTTTCCCTCAATTCTCTAAACCGGGTGATTACGCCAATCCTCAGCCAAACCCCGAACAGCAAAGACCTTTCATCCATTAGCTGATCGATCAGGCAGGTTTCTTGCACATTAACGTTGAACCAACGAGCCGGTGACAGCCGATGAAAAAGTCAAAAAATCAGGCTTACAAAACAAATATAAAGTTGTATACAATCAGCCCATCGCTGTGACACCAGCCTGCCACCTCATCGTCAGGCCGCCACACACCCCTTATCGCGAATAAGCAACCTCGAATAAGAAGGAAGACTGCAGTGAGCGCTGACTACCCACGCGACCTGATCGGTTACGGCTCCAACCCTCCTCACCCGCACTGGCCGGGCAATGCCCGCATCGCCTTGTCCTTCGTGCTCAATTACGAGGAAGGCGGCGAGCGCAACATCCTTCATGGCGATAAAGAATCCGAAGCCTTCCTCTCAGAAATGGTTTCGGCACAACCGCTCCAAGGCGAGCGCAACATGAGCATGGAATCGCTGTACGAGTATGGCAGCCGTGCCGGCGTCTGGCGGGTCCTCAAACTGTTCAAGGAATTCGACATTCCGCTGACTGTCTTCGCCGTGGCCATGGCCGCCCAGCGCCACCCGGACGTGATCCGCGCCATGGTCGATGCCGGCCACGAGATTTGCAGCCACGGTTACCGCTGGATCGACTACCAATACATGGACGAAGCGCAAGAGCGCGAGCACATGCTCGAAGCGATCCGCATCCTCACCCAAATCACCGGTGAGCGCCCGCTGGGCTGGTACACCGGCCGCACCGGGCCGAACACCCGTCGGCTGGTAATGGAAGAAGGCGGTTTCCTCTATGACTGCGACACCTACGACGACGACCTGCCCTACTGGGAACCGAACAACCCGACCGGCAAGCCGCACCTGGTGATCCCTTACACCCTGGACACCAACGACATGCGCTTCACTCAGGTTCAGGGTTTCAACAAGGGCGACGATTTCTATCAGTACCTCAAGGATGCGTTCGACGTGCTCTACGCTGAAGGCGCCGACGCGCCAAAAATGCTCTCCATCGGCCTGCACTGTCGCCTGATCGGCCGCCCTGCCCGACTGGCCGCGTTGAAGCGTTTTATCGAATACGCCAAGAGTTTTGATCAGGTCTGGTTCACCCGCCGGGTCGACATCGCCCGGCACTGGCACCAAACCCACCCGTACCAAGGGGCTGCACAATGACTGCCTTCCAGACCCTGAAGCCATCGACCCTGAGCCGCGACGCCTTCGTCAAAGCCTTCGCCGACATCTACGAACACTCGCCATGGGTGGCCGAGAAGGCCTTCGACCTGGGCCAGGACGCTTCGATCGACCAGATCGAAACCCTGCACCAGCGCATGAGCGACATCCTGCTCCGCGCTGATCACCAAAGCCAGCTGGCCCTGATCAACGCTCACCCGGACCTGGCCGGCAAAGCTGCCGTCCAGGGCCAACTGACCGAAGCCAGCACCCATGAACAGGCTGGCGCCGGTATTCACCAATGCTCGAGCGATGAGTTCCAGCGCTTCACCGAGCTGAACGACGCCTACAAAGCCACGTTCAAGTTTCCCTTCATCATGGCGGTAAAAGGCAGCAACCGGCATCAGATCCTCGCGGCGTTCGAAACGCGCATTCACAACTCGGCCGACACCGAATTCAAATGCGCGCTGGCGGAGATCAACAAGATCGCGTTGTTCCGATTACTGACCCTATAGCGACCTTGGCCCGAGCGAGTTTCCGAACGCAGAACGAGCCCAGGGCCCTGCAAGCATCCCAAGCCAACTTAATTAAAGGCAGACAAGAAGAATGAAAGCTTACGCCGTACCTTTCGAGAAGTTCGTCAACCTGGCCGACGCCCGCCTGGGCACCAAGATCATCTCGGTCACCGATGACTGGTTCGCAGACGCCAATCGTCTGTTTCAACCGACCCCTGCCGTATGGAAGGAGGGCGTGTTCGATGACAACGGCAAGTGGATGGACGGCTGGGAGTCGCGCCGCAAGCGCTTCGAAGGCTACGACAGCGCCGTGATCCGCCTCGGCGTGCCGGGCCGAATCAAGGGCGTGGACATCGACACTTCGTTCTTCACCGGCAACTACCCACCATCGGCCTCCCTGGAAGCCTGCTTCCTGGTCTCGGGCGAACCGGACGAAAACACCCAGTGGACTGAAGTGCTGTCGGCCGTCGAGCTGCAAGGCAACAGCCACCACTACCACGAAATCAATAACGACCAGGCGTTCAGCCACCTGCGCTTCAACATCTACCCGGACGGCGGCGTCGCCCGTCTGCGGGTGTACGGCATTCCGTTCCGCGACTGGTCGGCGGTGGGCGACAACGAGCAAGTGGACCTGGCCGCCGCCCTGAACGGCGGTCGTGCCCTGGCCTGCTCCGACGAACACTTCGGCCGCATGAGCAACATCCTCAACCCGGGCCGCGGCATCAACATGGGCGATGGCTGGGAAACCGCCCGTCGCCGCACGCCAGGCAATGACTGGGTCATCGTCGCGCTGGGCCATGCGGGCGAGATCGAAAAAATCATCGTCGACACCCTGCACTTCAAGGGTAACTACCCGGATACCTGCTCGGTCCAGGGTGCGTTCGTCAAGGGCGGCACCGACAGCCAGATCGAAACCCAGTCGCTGTTCTGGCGCGAACTGCTGCCAAGCCAGAAGCTGGAAATGCACGCCGAACACACCTTCGCCGAGCAGATCAAGGCACTGGGACCGATCACCCACATCCGCCTGAACGTGTTCCCGGATGGTGGTGTCAGTCGCCTGCGTGTATTGGGCAAGGTCGCGAAGTAAGCGGTGAGGCCATTCGCGAGCAGGCTCGCTCCCACAGGGGAATGCGGTCGAATGTGGGAGCGAGCCTGCTCGCGATAGCAATAGAACAGACAACAACGAATTCAAGGTAAGAAGACCAGCATGCGCACACTGACGATTGAACCGCTGACCAAAGAAGCCTTCGCCCCTTTCGGTGACGTGATTGAAACCGACGGTAGCGATCACTTCATGATCAACAACGGTTCGACCCTGCGCTTCCACAAACTGGCGACGGTGGAAACCGCCACGCCAGAGGACAAGGCGATCATCAGCATCTTCCGCGCCGACGCGCAGGACATGCCGCTGACGTTGCGCATGCTGGAGCGCCATCCGCTGGGCAGCCAGGCTTTCATACCGTTGCTCGGCAACCCCTTTCTGATCGTGGTCGCGCCACTTGGCGATGAACCTGTATCAGGCTTGGTCCGCGCCTTCGTCACCAACGGCAGGCAGGGCATTAATTACCATCGCGGCGTTTGGCACCACCCGGTGCTGACGATCGAAAAGCGGGATGACTTCCTGGTGGTTGATCGCAGTGGCACAGGCAATAACTGCGATGAGCATTTCTTCAAAGAGGATGAGCGGTTGATCCTCGCCCCCCACCAATAAGAGAAGGTCCATCACGCGACAACGCGCGTGACGGGCGAGAGGTAAAGACTGTGGAAGCACATCTGCTGGAATGGCTGAACCTGAGCGTGCGTTGGGTTCATATGATCACTGGCGTGGCCTGGATCGGCGCGTCGTTCTACTTTGTCTGGCTGGAAAACAACCTCAATCGGGTCAACCCGAAAAACGGTCTGGCCGGCGATCTCTGGGCGATTCACGGTGGCGGGATCTACCATCTGGAGAAGTACAAACTGGCCCCCCCGACCATGCCGGACAACCTGCACTGGTTCAAATGGGAAGCCTACTTCACCTGGATGTCGGGGATCGCGCTGCTGTGCGTGGTGTTCTACTCCAACCCGACGCTTTACCTCCTGGCACCTGGCAGCACCCTGAGCGGACCGGAAGGCGTGGCCATTGGTCTGGGCTCACTGTTCGTCGGCTGGTTCATCTACTCCTTCCTGTGCGACTCGGCGCTGGGCAAACGCCCTGCTCTGCTAGGCGCAATCCTGTTCGTGCTGATCATCGGTGCTGCGTACGGCTTCAGCAAAGTGTTCAGCGGTCGCGGGGCTTACCTGCACGTCGGCGCGATCATCGGCACCATCATGGTGGGTAACGTGTTCCGCATCATCATGCCGGCCCAACGGGCACTGGTGGCGGCGATTGCCGAGAACCGCACGCCCGATCCGGCGTTGCCGGCCAAAGGCTTGTTGCGTTCACGGCACAATAACTACTTCACCTTGCCGGTGCTGTTCATCATGATCAGCAACCACTTCCCGAGCACTTATGGCAGCCAATACAACTGGCTGATCCTGGCCGGGATCGCAGTACTGGCGGTGTTGGTGCGTCACTACTTCAACACCCGCCACGACAGCCACAAGTTCGCCTGGACCTTGCCCGTCGCGGCGGTGGGCATGATCAGCCTGGCTTACGTCACCGGCCCTGCGCCGATGAACAGCCCGGAAGTGGCCAAGGCACCGGCAAAGATCGAGTACCAACCGCTGCCGGAAACCGCCCTCGGTGGTGGTGCCAAACCGGTTGAATCCGCTCCGGCCACAGCCCCTGCAACGGCGCCGGCCCAAGCCTCGAATACCGGCCCGGCCTTCGACAAGGTGCACAGCGTGATTCAGGAGCGTTGCGCGGTCTGTCACTCGGCCAAGCCGACGAGCCCGTTGTTCAGTACGGCACCGGCCGGCGTGATGTTCGACACCCCGGAACAGATCCGCCAAAACGCCCCGCGCATTCAGGCTCAGGCTGTCGCCAGCCAGATCATGCCACTGGGCAACATTACCCAGATGACCCAGCAGGAACGTGACCTGATCGGCGCCTGGATTGTTCAGGGAGCCCGCACCAACTAAGCAACACAAAGGCCTGTTTAAAGCGGGCTTTTGTGGCGAGGGAGCTTGCTCCCGCTGGACTGCGCAGCAGCCCCCCGGCTCTTCAAAGAGAAGGGCCGCTTCGCGACCCAGCGGGAGCAAGCTCCCTTGCCACAAATATGAATGCTGCAAAGGACAGCTGTGAGCAACCCGACGGCTGTTCAATCACAAGAATAAAAAAGATCCGAGGTGTTGCATGTCCGAGTCATCCGAAGCGCGCATCCCCGACGCACCCGCCATTGCCCGACTGCCCCTTTTGCAACTGATCCTGATCGGCCTGCAACATGTTCTGTTGATGTATGGCGGGGCCATCGCGGTGCCGCTGATCATCGGACAGGCTGCCGACCTGAGTCGTGAAGAAATCGCCTTCCTGATCAACGCCGACCTGCTGGTCGCCGGCATCGCCACCATCGTGCAGTCGCTGGGCATCGGCCCCATGGGCATTCGCATGCCAGTGATGATGGGCGCCAGTTTCGCCGCCGTCGGCAGTATGGTGGCCATGGCCGGCATGCCCGGTATCGGCCTGCAAGGGATCTTCGGCGCGACCATCGCAGCCGGGTTCTTCGGCATGATCATCGCGCCATTCATGTCCAGAGTGGTGCGCTTCTTCCCTCCGCTGGTGACCGGCACTGTCATCACCTCGATCGGTTTATCGCTGTTTCCCGTCGCCGTGAACTGGGCCGGTGGCGGTGCCGGCGCCGCCCAGTTCGGCTCACCCATCTACCTGGCCATCGCCGCCCTGGTGCTGGGCACCATCCTGCTGATTCATCGCTTCATGCGCGGCTTCTGGGTCAACATTTCGGTGCTGATCGGCATGTGCCTGGGTTACGTGCTTTGCGGCGTGCTGGGCATGGTCGACCTCAGCGGCATGGCCCAGGCACCCTGGCTGCAAATCGTCACGCCACTGCACTTTGGCATGCCTGAATTTGAACTGGCACCGATCCTGTCGATGTGCCTGGTGGTGGTGATCATTTTCGTCGAATCCACCGGGATGTTCCTCGCGCTGGGCAAGATCACCGGCCAGGAAGTCAGCCCACGCATGCTGCGCCGCGGTTTGCTGTGTGATGCCGGCGCGTCGTTCTTCGCCGGGTTCTTCAACACCTTCACCCACTCCTCCTTTGCCCAGAACATCGGCCTGGTGCAGATGACCGGCGTACGCTGCCGCTCAGTGACCATTGTCGCCGGCGGCTTGCTGGTGATGCTGAGCCTGCTGCCCAAAGCGGCGTTTCTGGTGGCCTCGATTCCACCGGCGGTCCTTGGCGGCGCGGCGATTGCCATGTTCGGCATGGTCGCCGCCACCGGCATCAAGATCCTTCAGGAAGCCGACATCGCCGACCGCCGCAATCAGCTGTTGGTGGCCGTGAGTATCGGCATGGGCCTGATCCCGGTGGTTCGCCCGGAATTCTTCGCCCACCTGCCGTTGTGGATGAGCCCGATCACCCACAGCGGCATCGCCATGGCGACCCTCAGCGCGCTCTCGCTGAACCTGTTGTTCAACATCCTCGGCGGCACCGAACGCGCCGCCATCAACGACTGCCACGCTCATCAGCACTGACGGATAACCGGACGGTCCGCCCGTCCCTCCATCGTTATCCGGTTTCACCCGTGACACGAATACCCGCATGACAGGCCGGCCGGCGATACGCCCGGTCGCCGTCAGCGGCTGTCTGCGCCTTCACAATAAGAACAATCGAGGAACAACACGATGACAGACTTGATAGCAGTGCTCTGTTGCGGGGCGCTTGAGCCATGGGGCGGTAGCCAGTATTCTGCGCGGCCGCCTGAAACGGGTCTAAAAAAAAGCCCGGATTTAATTCCTGACCAGCAAGCCAACTTATCCCGGCGCTGGCCAGTTCCAAGGCAACCCGACATCACTCTCCATCGACTGTTTGCGGACAGCCGATCGGGAGTTTTTTGGCTTTTTAAAACCTTGACTCAGCACTTGCCAACAGCCAGAAAGCTGACCGAAAGGATAACTTTTGCTGCATCGAAGTAAGGCGCCACACCAGAGCGCCGGTTTAAAAAAACGTGGAACTACTGACTTTTGGGAGCACCGAATGAAACGCACCGTGAATAGCCTGATGCTGGCGGGAAGCTTGCTGGCCGGGGGCCAGGCGATGGCTGGCGACCTGCTGCAATGGCAAAACAACAGCCTGACTTACTTGTACGGCCAGAACTTCGAAGTCAACCCGCAAATCCAGCAGACAGTCACCTTCGAACATGCCGACGCGTGGAAGTACGGGGACAACTTCCTGTTCGTCGACAAGATCTTCTACAACGGCAAAAAGGACGGCAATCTCGGCCCGAACACTTACTACGGTGAAATCAGCCCGCGTCTTTCGTTCGGCAAGATCTTCGATCAGAAACTGGCGTTCGGCCCGATCAAGGACGTCCTGCTGGCCATGACCTACGAGTTTGGTGAAGGCGACACCGAGTCGTACCTGGTCGGCCCGGGCTTCGACCTGGCGATTCCCGGTTTCGACTACTTCCAGTTGAACTTCTACAACCGTCAGACCGAAGGTTCACGTGCCGGCGACAACGTCTGGCAGATCACACCGGTCTGGGCCTACACCATTCCCGTGGGCAAATCGGACATTCTCATCGATGGTTTCATCGACTGGGTCGTCGACAACGACAAGAACTCCAAAGGCGAGTACCACGCCAACCTGCACATCAACCCGCAGATCAAATACGACCTGGGCAAAGCCCTGAGTTTCGGTGAGAAGCAGTTGTACGTGGGTATCGAATACGACTACTGGAAGAACAAGTACGGGATCAAGGACAGCCAGTACTTTGATACCGATCAGAACACCGCGAGCTTGCTGGTGAAGTTCCACTTCTGACCGTCAAAAGCATCGCGAGCAGGTTCGCTCGCACAGGGGATCTTAAGCACAACAAAGATCAACTGTGTGAACGAGCCTGCTCGCGATGGCGTCACCGCCGATTTCAAGCCGAAACCACAGGCTCCGCCAAGCCGAGAAACCGGCACAACTCCCCGCGCTTGGCCAAGGCATCGCGCCGCCCCAACTCGATCAGCTCGCTGCAATATCCCGCCTCGAACAGCAAATAACTCAACACCCCGGCACCGCTGGTCTTGGTCGCACCCGGCCCGCGCAGAAACAGGCGCAATGCGGCCGGCAACTCCTGGCGATGGCGAGCAGCGATCTCATCGATCGGCTGGCTCGGCGCAATCACCAGCACCTCCACCGGTGCCACGCCCAGGCTGTGGGTCGGCGTACCGGCCGGCATCAAATGGCTGAATTGATTCAAGCGCTGCAACAACTCGATATCACTTTCCAGGCTGTCAATGAACGTACTGTTGAGCATGTGTCCACCGATCTGCGCCAACGACGGCTGCTGACCGGTGTAAGTACGCTGCAAGGGATTATCGGGATCGAGGCCGCGCGGGTTGCCGCTCACCCCCACCACCAGCACCCGGCTCGCCCCCAGGTGCAGGGCCGGGCTGATTGGCGCCGACTGACGGACCGCGCCGTCGCCGAAATACTCCTGATCGATCTTGACCGGGGCAAACAACAACGGGATGGCTGAACTCGCCAGCAAATGCTCGACGGTCAATTGCGTGGGAACACCAATGCGCCGGTGACGCAACCAGGCGTCGATGGTTCGGCCGCCCTGATAAAACGTCACGGCTTGCCCCGACTCATAGCCGAATGCCGTGACCGCCACCGCATGCAGTTGCTTTTGTGCAATGGCTTCGTTGATGCCGGACAGGTGCAGTTTGTCGTTCAACAGGTCCCGCAGCGGTGAGCTGTTGAGCAGCGCCACCGGCACCGGAGCACCAATGCCCAGCAGGCTGTGGCTGACAAACCGGGTAGCTTGATGGATCACGCCGGGCCAGTCGCTGCGCAGCACCCGATGGCTGCGAAAGCCTTGCCAGAAGGCAGTCAGGCGCTGGATCGCTGCCGTGAAGTCCATTGCCCCGCTGGCCAGGCTGACCGCGTTGATCGCCCCGGCCGAGGTACCGACGATCACCGGAAACGGATTCGCCGCGCCGGCCGGCAACAGCTCGGCAATTGCCGCCAGCACCCCCACCTGATACGCCGCCCGAGCCCCGCCGCCGGAAAGAATCAACCCTGTAACCGGTTCTGCTGGGTTCATCGCAACACTCCATTGCTAGGGATCGGGTTGACGGGAGCGTATCAGCCGCGCTTGTCGTACAGTTTTGGTTCGCCCGGTGGCCGGCTCTTGAAGCGGCGATGGGCCCAGAGGTATTGCTCGGGGCACTCGCGCACGGCGCTTTCGACCCATTGGTTGATGCGGATGCAATCGGCCTCTTCACTCTCGCCGGGAAACCCGCTCAACGGCGCGTGAATCACCAGCCGATAACCGCTGCCGTCCGCCAGACGCTCCTGGGTGAACGGCACCACCAGTGCCTTGCCCAGACGCGCAAACTTGCTGGTCGCGGTGACAGTGGCGGCCTGAATCCCGAACAACGGCACGAAGATACTTTGCTTGGCGCCGTAGTCCTGATCCGGCGCGTACCAGATCGCCCGCCCGGCGCGCAGCAACTTGAGCATGCCGCGCACGTCGTCGCGCTCGACCGCCAGCGAATCCAGGTTGTGCCGCTCACGGCCCCGACGCTGGATGAAGTCGAACAACGGGTTCTTGTGCTCGCGGTACATGCCGTCGATGGTGTGCTGCTGGCCGAGCAACGCCGCGCCGATTTCCAGCGTGGTGAAATGCAGCGCCATCAGAATCACGCCTTTGCCGTCCCGCTGGGCCTGTTTCAAATGCTCCATCCCTTCGACATGCGCCAGGCGCGCCAGGCGCGGTTTGGCCCACCACCAGCTCATGGCCATCTCGAAGAAGGCGATGCCGGTAGACGCGAAGTTGTCCTTGAGCAGGCGTTTGCGTTCAGCGGCGGATTTTTCCGGGAAGCACAGCTGCAAATTGCGCTGCGCGATGCGCCGTCGGTCGCCGGCCACCCGATACATCAGCGCGCCCAGGCCTCGGCCAATGCGCAGCAAAACCGGATAAGGCAGCTGGACAATCAGCCATAAAAGGCCCAAACCCAGCCACAGCGGCCAAAAACGCGGAAGAAAAAATGCAGCTCGAAAGTGCGGGCGATCCATTAACGGTTCCGGAAAGACAATGGCCGCGCATTCTACAACGGTTCGCCCGGCTTGCGGCTCGCGGGCGTTCTCGTTATAAGTCTCGGCACTTTTAGTGACAAGCCGTTGTATGCCGACCATGAGCCAAACCGAACTGCTAGACCAAGATCCCGTGTTCCAGTTGAAGGGCAGCATGCTCGCCATCACGGTGCTGGAACTGGCCCGCAATGACCTCGACAACCTCGACCGCCAACTGGCCGCCAAGGTTGCCCAGGCGCCGAATTTCTTCAGCAATGCGCCGCTGGTCCTGGCTCTGGACAAACTGCCCGCCAGCGAAGGCGCGGTCGACCTGCCGGGCCTGATGCGCGTGTGTCGCCAGCATGGCCTGCGCACCCTGGCGATTCGCGCCAGCCGCATCGAAGACATCGCGGCAGCCATTGCCGTGGATTTGCCCGTGCTGCCGCCGTCCGGCGCCCGCGAACGGCTGCTTGACCCTCACGAAGGCGTCGTTGCGAAAAAACCGGAAAAACCACCGGAACCGACCGTCAAACCCACCCGGATCATCACCTCGCCGGTGCGTGGCGGGCAGCAGATTTATGCCCAAGGTGGCGATCTGGTAGTGATTTCGTCGGTCAGCCCGGGCGCGGAACTTCTCGCCGATGGGAACATCCATGTATACGGCCCGATGCGCGGTCGTGCGCTGGCCGGTGTAAAGGGTGATACCAAGGCACGGATTTTCTGTCAGCAATTGAGCGCTGAACTACTCTCCATCGCGGGCCATTACAAGGTTTCCGAAGACCTGCGGCGCGATCCGCTGTGGGGCTACGGCGTACAAGTCAGCCTGTCGGGTGACGTGTTGAACATCATTCGGCTTTAACGGATACTGCCGCATTTTCCAAGCATCTCTAAAACGTAGCGAAAACGGCTCAAACGAAGTAGGAAAAAGGCGCAAAACAGCGTTTGCCAGCGGTAAACCCTGTTGTTGTCCAAATTCCAGCCAAGGCTGTCCGACTGCAGTAGTTTTTCAAGAGATGTTTTTCAGGGGCTAAATGTCCTTTTTCCTTAGGGGTGAAACACCTTGGCCAAGATTCTCGTGGTTACATCCGGCAAGGGTGGTGTGGGTAAGACCACCACCAGCGCCGCTATCGGTACCGGCCTCGCTCTGCGCGGCCACAAAACAGTCATCGTCGACTTCGACGTCGGTTTGCGTAACCTCGACCTGATCATGGGTTGCGAGCGTCGCGTGGTGTATGACTTCGTCAATGTGGTCAACGGCGAAGCCAACCTGCAACAAGCCCTGATCAAAGACAAGCGTCTGGAAAACCTCTACGTACTGGCTGCCAGCCAGACCCGCGACAAAGACGCGCTGACCCAGGAAGGCGTGGAAAAAGTCCTGATGCAACTCAAGGAAGACTTTGAGTTCGTGGTCTGCGACTCCCCGGCGGGCATCGAGAAAGGCGCCCACCTGGCCATGTACTTCGCCGACGAAGCGATTGTCGTGACCAACCCGGAAGTGTCTTCGGTCCGTGACTCCGACCGTATGCTGGGCCTGCTGGCCAGCAAGTCGCGCCGCGCCGAAAACGGCGAAGACCCGATCAAGGAACACTTGCTGCTGACCCGCTACAACCCTGAGCGCGTGAGTAACGGCGAAATGCTGGGCGTCGAAGACGTCAAAGAGATTCTGGCGGTGACCCTGCTGGGCGTCATCCCGGAATCGCAAGCGGTCCTCAAGGCTTCCAACCAGGGCGTGCCCGTTATTCTCGACGACCAGAGCGACGCCGGCCAGGCGTACAGCGATGCCGTCGACCGTCTGCTGGGCAAGACCGTGGAGCATCGATTCCTCGATGTAGAGAAGAAGGGATTCTTCGAGCGCCTGTTTGGAGGTAGATAATGAATCTTTTTGACTTCTTTCGTGCCAACAAGAAAGTAAGCACCGCGTCGGTAGCGAAAGAGCGTCTACAGATCATCGTGGCGCATGAACGCGGCCAGCGCAGCACCCCTGATTACCTGCCAGCCTTGCAGAAGGAACTGGTAGAGGTGATCCGCAAGTACGTCAATATCGGGTCCGATGACGTGCATGTCGCACTGGAAAACCAGGGCAGCTGCTCGATTCTGGAACTCAATATCACCCTGCCAGATCGCTGAGTCGATCCGGCTGGGAACCACGGCAGTCAGAACACCTGCCGGTCTAATGTGGGAGCGGGCTTGCTCGCGAAGGCGTCGGTACAGTCAACAGTGATGTTGGATGTTCCGGCCTCTTCGCGAGCAAGCCCGCTCCCACACGTTTGTTACGAGGCTGTTTTAATGCCGTTGTCCAATATTCACATCATCCATCAGGACGCCGCCGTACTGGTGGTAAACAAGCCTACCCTGCTGCTCTCGGTGCCCGGCCGCGCCGACGACAACAAGGATTGCCTGATCACTCGCCTGCAAGAGAACGGCTACCCGCAAGCGCGCATCGTCCATCGACTGGACTGGGAAACCTCCGGCATCATCCTGTTGGCTCTCGACCCGGATACCCATCGCGAACTGTCTCGGCAGTTTCACGACCGCGAAACCGAAAAAGCCTACACCGCCCTGTGCTGGGGCCAGCCGGAGCTGGACAGCGGCAGCATCGATCTGCCATTGCGCTATGACCCGCCGACCAAACCGCGCCACGTGGTAGACCATGAGTTCGGCAAGAACGCGCTGACCTTCTGGCGCGTGCTGGAACGCTGTGGCGACTGGTGCCGGGTAGAACTGACACCGATCACCGGCCGTTCGCACCAGTTGCGCGTGCACATGTTGTCCATTGGCCATCCGCTGCTGGGCGACGGGCTCTACGCCCATCCACAAGCCCTGGCCGCCTGGCCGCGCCTGTGCCTGCACGCGAGCATGCTCAGCTTTACCCATCCGCAATCGGGCGAGCGCTTGCGCTTTGAGTGCCCGGCGCCGTTCTAAGGCCAATGATTAACCTGTGGGAGCGGGCTTGCTCGCGAAGAGGGAGTGTCAGTCGACATCAATGTTGCCTGATACATCGCCTTCGCGAGCAAGCCCGCTCCCACAGGGGGGGGCGCCTCCAGACGCAATCTCGGGGGCAACCACTGCCATAGTCCACCGCCAATTCTGCGATCAATACGTTAAACTCCCGTCCATTGCTGTCTGGAGCTACTTATGCGCGAAGAGTTGAACCAAGGCCTGATCGACTTCCTCAAGGCCTCCCCTACCCCGTTCCACGCCACGGCCAGCCTTGTTCAGCGCCTGGAAGCGGCGGGTTATCAGCGCCTTGACGAGCGCGAGCCCTGGACCACCGAAGCCAATGGTCGCTATTACGTCACCCGTAACGATTCCTCGATTGTCGCAATCAAAATGGGCCGTCACTCACCGCTCCATGGCGGTATCCGCCTGGTCGGCGCGCACACTGACAGCCCGTGCCTGCGGGTCAAGCCTCAGCCTGAGCTGCAACGCCAGGGCTTCTGGCAACTGGGCGTCGAAGTCTACGGCGGCGTATTGCTCGCCCCCTGGTTCGACCGCGACCTGTCACTGGCCGGCCGTGTCACTTTCCGCCGCGACGGCAAGGTCGAGAGCCAACTGATCGACTTCAAGGCGCCGATCGCAATCATTCCCAACCTGGCCATTCACCTCAACCGTGAAGCCAATCAGGGCTGGGCGATCAACGCACAGACCGAACTGCCGCCAATCCTCGCGCAATTTGCCGGTGACGAGCGCGTGGACTTCCGCGCCGTACTCACCGACCAACTCGCCCGTGAACACGGCCTGAACGCCGACGTGGTGCTCGACTACGAGCTGAGTTTCTACGACACCCAAAGTGCGGCGGTCATTGGCCTGAACAACGACTTCATTGCCGGCGCGCGCCTGGACAACCTGCTGTCGTGCTACGCCGGCCTGCAAGCGCTGCTCACCAGCGACACCGACGAAACCTGCGTGTTCGTGGCCAACGACCACGAAGAAGTCGGTTCCTGCTCGGCGTGTGGCGCCGATGGTCCGATGCTGGAGCAAACCCTGCGCCGCCTGCTGCCTGAAGGTGACGAATTCGTGCGCACCATTCAAAAATCGCTGCTGGTCTCGGCCGACAACGCCCACGGTGTGCACCCCAACTACGCCGACAAGCACGACGCCAATCACGGCCCGAAACTCAACGCCGGCCCTGTGATCAAGGTCAACAGCAACCAGCGCTACGCCACCAACAGCGAAACCGCCGGGTTCTTCCGTCACCTGTGCATGGCCGAAGAAGTCCCTGTTCAGAGCTTCGTGGTCCGCAGCGACATGGGCTGCGGCTCGACCATCGGCCCGATCACCGCCAGCCACCTGGGCGTGCGCACCGTGGACATTGGCCTGCCGACGTTTGCCATGCACTCGATCCGCGAGCTGTGCGGCAGCCATGACCTGGCGCACCTGGTCAAAGTGCTGAGCGCGTTCTACGCCTGCCGCGAATTGCCGTAACCCCGGGTTAGTGATGGGCCTATGTGGCGAGGGCGCTTGCTCCCTCGCCACACGGTTTTGCTGCTCTACTGGTTCATTTCTGATACACATCACCCCCGGTCTCACAAAAGCCACCTAGACTGGACGTATCCCTTCAAACAAGGTTGTCGCCATGATCTCGATGTCCGCGTTTCACTCCATGCTCATTCCGATTCTCACCGGGATGATCCTGCTGGCCATCGGCTTCAACTTTCGCGACAAGAACGCTGGCGTGTTCTCGATGTGGATCGGCATGCTGCTGATTCTCGCCACCGTGGTTTACAAGATCCTCGCCAAACTCAACGAATAAAGCACCCGTGACCCTCGCATTGGTTCTGGTCGGCTCGTACACTCGGTCCACCCGCCCCTCTGGAGGTTGATCGCCCAGTGCTCACTCGTCTCTTCGCGTTGCCATTGACCCTGCTTGTCTGTCTGCTGGTTTTACTGCCCATGGCTCCCGCCGAAGCCGTCGGCCTGCCGAGCCTGCTTGGCCAGAACAAACCCCAGCCGCAAGCACAGGAACCCTTGGGGCAATCGCTGGACGAAGTGATCAAGTCACTGGAGAACGACCAGCAACGGGCCAAGCTGCTGGCCGACCTGAAGAAACTGCGTGACGTCACCCAAAAAGCCCAGGCACCCGCCGAAGAAGGCGTACTGGGGCTGATCGGCGGAACCCTGGCCAATTTCGAAAAGCAGTTTTCCGGTGCCGACAGCCCGATTACCCGCTGGTCCGAAGAGTTCGACCTGGCCCAGGACGAACTGAGCGCCCTGATGTTGCCGGCCAGCGAATGGCTGCCGATCATCTTTGCCTTCGCCCTGATCCTGATGCTCTGGAGCCTGCTGGCCGCCGCGCTGATCTGGGTCGGCCACCGCGTGCGGATGCGCTTCGGCCTGACCGAAGAGCTGCCACAACACCCCAAGGCCCTGGACATGCTGCGCTTCGCCTTGCGCAAACTTGGCCCGTGGCTGATCGCGCTGCTGATCACCGTCTACATGAGCTACGCCCTGCCTTCTTCCCTGGGCAAGGAGCTGGCGATGGTGTTGGCCTATGCCCTGGTGGTGGGCACCTGTTTCTCGGCCATCTGCGTGATCGCGTTTTCCCTGCTCGACGGCCCGCATCGCCATCGCGCCCTGTACATCCTGCGTCACCGCGCCTTTCGCCCACTCTGGCTGATCGGCAGCTTTGCCGCCTTCGGCGAAGCCCTGGGCGACCCGCGCCTGATCGCCAGCCTCGGCAGCCACCTGGCCCACACCGCCGCGACATTCGCCAATGTGTTGGCCGCGCTGTCCACCGGGCTGTTCATCCTGCGATTCCGTCGACCCATCGCCCACCTGATCCGCAATCAACCGCTGTCACGACGCCTGACCCGCCGCGCCCTGAGCGACACCATCGATATCCTCGGGACCTTCTGGTACTTGCCGGCGCTGGTGCTGGTGGCGATCTCGCTGTTCGCCACCTTCGTCTCGGCGGGCGACACCAGTACCGCGCTGCGCCAGTCGCTGATCTGCACCGTGTTGCTGGTGCTGTGCATGGTCATCAACGGGCTGGTCCGCCGTCACTCACTCAAACCCCAACGCGGCCCCAAGCGCCATGCGCTGTATTCGGAACGCCTGAAAAGCTTTTTCTACACCCTGGCACACCTGATGGTGTGGCTGGCGTTCATCGAACTTGGTTTACGGGTCTGGGGCATGTCGCTGATCCGCTTTACCGAAGGTGAAGGCCATGAAGTCAGCGTCAAGCTGTTCAGCCTCGCCGGCACACTGATCTTTGCCTGGCTGATCTGGATCCTCAGCGACACCGCCGTGCATCACGCCCTCACTCGCTCACGCAAAGGCCTGGCCAATGCACGGGCGCAAACCATGATGCCGCTGATCCGCAACGTGCTGTTCGTGGCGATTTTCATCATTGCGCTGATCGTCGCCCTGGCCAACATGGGCATGAACGTCACGCCCCTGCTGGCCGGTGCCGGCGTGATCGGCCTGGCCATCGGTTTCGGGGCGCAGTCGCTGGTCGCCGACCTGATCACCGGGCTGTTCATCATCATCGAAGACTCCCTGGCCATCGATGACTACGTCGACGTCGGCGGCCACCTGGGCACCGTCGAAGGCCTGACCATCCGCACCGTGCGGCTGCGCGACATCGACGGCATCGTCCACACCATCCCGTTCAGTGAAATCAAAAGCATCAAGAACTACTCCAGGGAATTCGGCTACGCGATCTTCCGGGTGGCCGTGCCCTACAACATGGACATCGACGACGCGATCAAACTGATGCGCGATGTCGGCCAGAAAATGCGCACCGATCCACTGCAACGCCGCAACATCTGGTCACCACTGGAGATTCAAGGGGTAGAAAGCTTCGAGTCCGGCAGCGCGATTCTTCGCGCACGCTTCAAGACCGCACCGATCAAACAGTGGGAAGTTTCAAGGGCGTTCAACCTGTCGCTCAAGCGGCATCTGGATGAAGCCGGGCTGGACCTGGCGACGCCGAGGATGAGCGTGCAAGTGATTGCCACAGGTGAAGGGCCACCGAAGTAATAATGGGAAAAGGCAGCTCGCAAGCCCCCAAGACTGCCTTGACCCTAAGGAAACGCTGAAGAAGAGATTCCAAATCTGGTGAAATACCCGCCTGCCCCAAACACGACGGTTGAGTCCCGATGAAACAGATGTCCTTCGCCGATGCCGAGTACGCCGGCAAACGCAAGCAGACCCGCCGTGAGCGTTTCCTGATCAGATGGATCAGGTGGTGCCCTGGAAGGGCTTGATTACCTTGATCGATCCGCATTATCCGAAGGGTGAAGGCGGTCGTCCGGCGTATCCGTTGATGGCCATGTTGCGGGTTCATTCGATGCAGAACTGGTTCGGTTACAGCGATCCGGCGATGGAAGAAGCCCTCTACGAAACCACGATCCTTAACTTCCGACGTCTGTTGGAAAAACATGAGTTGGCCGGCGGGATTTTGCAGGTCATCAACGGCTATCTGGGCGACCGTGGTTTGATGCTGCTCCAAGGTACGGTGGTCGATGCGACGATCATTCATGCGCCAAGTTCGACCAAGAACAAGGACGGTAAGCGCGATCCTGAAATGCACCAGACGAAGAAAGGAAATCAGTATTTCTTCGGGATGAAAGCGCACATCGGCGTTGATGCCGAATCCGGGTTAGTGCATAGCCTGGTGGGCACGGCGGCCAATGTGGCGGACGTGACGCAGGTCGATCAGTTGCTGCATGGCGAGGAGTCTTACGTGTCAGGCGATGCCGGTTACACCGGCGTGGACAAACGTCCTGAGCATCAGCGCCGCAAAATGATCTGGTCGATTGCGGCGCGGCCCAGCAGCTACAAAAAGCACGGAAAACGGAGTTTGATCGGTCGTCTGCGACGCAAGATCGAATACGCCAAGGCCCAAGTACGCGCCAAGGTTGAACATCCGTTTCGGGTAATCAAGCGTCAGTTTGGCTATATGAAAGTGCGCTTTCGCGGCCTGATGAAAAACACCGCGCAACAGGCCACGCTATTTGCCCTGTCGAACCTGTGGATGATGCGAAAACGGCTGTTGGTTGCGGGACAGGTGCGCCTGTAATGCGGGAAAAGCGCCTTGAAAAGGAGTTGTTTAAGGGTGAAACGATGAGTTAAGAACAGGAAAGGTCTGATTTCTGGCCAAGCCAGCGTTTTTTGAACTTCAAGCAAGGAAGGCATCAAAAATCGCTGACTACTTCAGACCTTCCCTAAGTAACTGGAATTCAGACTTGTCTATTTTTTGCCACTTTTTCTACCACTTCTTCTATCTGCCCCCCTATTTTGACCTGATGTTTAAATTATCTGTATAAGGGGTTGGTAGGTTAATTAGCGAGTCGAGGGGTCTCACTATGATGCTTTTATGCATCTCAGGTGGAAATACAAGTACCGCATCCCTAAGAGGAGTCGGTGTATCGCTGCGAAACCTATTGGGGCTAAAAATGAAGTCTTTATCTGGTTTCATAAGGTTGTAATTTTTTACGTAAACGCCATATACGGTCGCTGAAGTGGGAGTCAGTACGTATGAGGTATTGGCGGTAATTGGATCGTTAGAAAACCCGGCGTAAGGAAAAAGCTCACTGTATTCCAGTCGACGCGAGTACTTACCGAATTCGGTTGATCGAGCATAACTTGCAGCCACTTTAATATCTGGTGTTGCATAAAATCCTTTCCCCAGAGCTTGGCGTCGTACGTGTTCTTGATTTACTCCTTTCCCAAAACTTTCTATGTATTGGCTTGATGATCCATGGAATCCTGCAAGTTGATATCCCTTCGGGGCTACGACTGTTGGCTTTGTTATTTTGGTTGAAATTGAAGCACGCGGTATCTTCGAGAAAGGTTCGTTGTGTTGAAATGCAGATACAATACCAGTAATAGTGATATGACCAGTTGGGTCGCTGCTGTTAACCGGATTCCCCAAGCCATACGCGTAGGTATTTAACCCACCTTTTTTAAACGGACTCAAACTATCCGGGCTGTTAAATCGCATTAGCACGGGATTAAACGCCCGATACCCATTGCCCAACAAATAATGCCCGGTCACCGGGTCCGGTCGTTCACCGTTGAAGCCGAGCAGGCTGAGCAACCCGTTTTCGGCGGGGCGGTGGCCGTAGGGCGAATAGGCGATGGACTGTCGTGGGTGATTGGCTTTGAGTGTGTGCACCACCGAACGCTGCTGATCGGTGGCCAGCAGCGTGGTGTCGAGTGCAGCACCGTCGCTCTGCTGTTGCGCCAGCAGTTGGTCGCCATGCTGGACGATGGAAGACCCAATTGCGCCCTGTATCTCGGTGGCCAAACGGCTTTTGCAATAGAAGCGCTGACGCTCGGGGTATCGGGTGGCGCCTGTCCGGTCAGGCGGTCCAGTGGGTCATAGCGATAAAGGCAGAGCAGTGTGTCGCGTTGGGTTGGCATGGGATGAGCGCCTCGACGGTTCTGGGTGCAGGCGTTGAGTATTGAGAAAGTCGTGAGGGATGGGTACTAGCAGAACTGCTAGTTTTGCGGGGGCAAACAGCAGGCTCGCCCGCTTCTGTACGAAATGTCCCGGCGGCGGATGATGGCGACACCATTCCTGAGGCCGATGTGGTCATTACCAACCCGACTCATTAGGCGGTAGCTCGAATACGCAAAGGCCTAGATGCGAGCCAAGGTCGAACATCCGTTCCGGGGGATCAAGCGCCAGTTTGGCTATACGAAAGTGCGCTATCGCGGCTTGATGAAAAACACCGCGCAACAGACCACGTTACTTGCCTTGTCGAACCTATGGATGATGCGAAAACGGTTGCTGGTTGCGGGAGAGGTGCGCCTGTGATGCGTGAAAACAAGGTGCTACTCAAGGAAAAACAATGAATTAAGAGAAGCCAAAGCCTGACTTTTGCAGGCCACCGTTTTTTTGATTTCCGAATGGTTGGAGTATCAAGAAAACGGTGGGTACTTCAGACCGCCCCTAAAAATCGAAGTACATGAGTCGTGCAACCTACTGTAAAAGCCTCAAGAGGCTTGTACTTCTATACTTTTAACATCCAATACTATCGATACAGGCTCGGGATCATAAGACCCACTTTTCGGGTAATCAATCCACGCACCGTTACCGTTTGGCACGATAAATGTAAAACTACGATCTATGCGCTCAATCTTTACTTTGTTCGCAGCTATCAGAAAATTATAGTGTACTTCTACATCCTTGAAGCCGTCCGCCCCTTCAAACTGCAGAACGGGCCCACCACCAAAAGCATGCAGACTTATTCTTGCGTTATTTTGAAGATCTGCTCCCGACAAATTCAAACCCGTATCAGCGTCCGCCAAATAGAACATCCTGGCTGTACTTTGAAGGTGGAGGTATCCGTCTTTATCACAATTTACATAGCCGACCTCTTCCCCCTCCGCAACACCAAAAGAGCATATATTACCACTGCAAAAAAAATGGAACAGCGTCGGCTTACCATAATTCCATTGCGTTCCAATGCGCCCTCCCGGCAATATTCTGACCGAACGCCCTAAAATCTCCATAGTTGCAGAAAACGAAAACCTCGAGAGAGACATATCCAACTCCTTATGTAAGTAGAACTCCTTAGCCGCCCACATGAACGACTGAACCAACCTTACATAGAAACCCACAAACCTAACCAGACAAATGTGAACTCGTTCCTTTCAAGATATTTAATTTTCCACCACGGACACACTACTCACAACACCGTAAACTTAACGAAATAGCGATAGCAGCCAAACCCGAAAAGTTATCTTGAAGGACATTGCACTCGTTGCAATATCACTCGAACCAAACTCAAACCACATCCACCCCGACATGAATCGCATCATGTCGCCAAAACTCCAGGTCACAATCGATCAGCCGCTCGTGCTGATCGTAATTGACCCGCGCAATCCGTAATCCCGGACTCCCCAGCGACACTTTCAGCGCCGCCGCCGCATCCACCGGCAACGAGGTCGGCACAATCTCGAACCGTACCCGCCCGTAGTGCAAGTCGTAATACCGTGCGTACAACTCGGTAATCGACTGATTGAGATCGAAGCCCAGAATCCCCGGAAAAAACTGCGGGTTCAGATAGTGCTCAACATACAAAACCAACCGCCCATCAATGCGCCGCGAACGACAGATCTGAATCACGCTCGACAATGCCGGCAGTTGCAGCCAGGCACACACCGCCGCTGACGCCGGTTGCAGGCGTGCCGAAATCACCTCGGTCGACGGCACCCTCCCCTGGGCACTGACCATCGCGTGAAAGTGGCTGCGCTGCATCAGGTTGTAGGCCAGGCGTGGCGGCGAGACAAACCAGCCGCGCCGCTCCTCGCGATAAATCTGCCCCTGGGCTTCGAGCTGCAACAACGCCTCGCGCACCGTGATCCGGGTGGTGTCGAACAACTCACTGAGCTTGCGCTCGGCCGGCAGCTTGCTGGCCGGTGCCAGCAGGCCATGGTCGATCTGCTCTTGCAGGACCTGGCCGATGGCTGTCACCGCTTTGATTGCCTCATCGCGCATCAACGTTACCTATCTGGACTAGACCAGCACTGTTTCGGGGCAGGACTGCGCCAAAAAAAGCGTCCTGAGACATAGCGCAAGCCTAGGCAATCCATATGACTGAACCATGACAACGCCACCGAAGGGCTGAGCCATAACGCTGCAAATTAGCGGCCAAGTCCCCGCAAAACGGGCTTATGGTCTTGGTCTACGCTTACCTCGCGGCCCCTGTTCCCGAGCGAAAAAAAAGCGTGCGCCGCTGACACCGACATCAAAGTGTCATCCAGCCCACCTACATTGGCTCAGGTATTGCTGACCTAGACCAACAATCGCAACACGCAGCGTTCAATACGCCCAAAGGAGCTTCGGATGAAACAGCTTTTCCTGGCATCACTGTTAGGCTCGACCATTGCCATGTGCACCGCAGCCATGGCGGCTGACACCGACTTAAAAACCCTCGAAGCCGCTGCGAAGGCGGAAGGCGCAGTCAATAGCGTCGGCATGCCCGATGACTGGGCCAACTGGCGAGGCACCTGGGAAGACCTGGCCAAGAACTACGGCCTCAAGCACATCGACACCGACATGAGTTCGGCTCAGGAAGTGGCCAAGTTCGCCGCCGAAAAAGACAACGCCAGCGCCGACATCGGCGACGTGGGCGCAGCGTTCGGCCCGATTGCGGTCAAGCAAGGCGTGGTTCAACCGTACAAGCCAAGCACCTGGGACCAAGTCCCGGACTGGGCCAAGGACAAGGACGGTAACTGGGCGCTGGCCTACACCGGCACCATCGCGTTCATCGTCAACAAAAAGCTGCTGCACGGTTCCGAAGCCCCCAAAACCTGGGCTGACCTGAAAACCGGCAAGTACAAGGTGTCCATCGGTGACGTGAGCACCGCAGCCCAGGCCGCCAACGGCGTACTGGCGGCGGCCCTGGCCAACGGTGGCGATGAAAAGAACATTCAACCGGCGCTGCTGATGTTCGCCGAGATCGCCAAGCAAGGTCGCCTGTCGCTGGCCAACCCGACGATTGCCACCATGGAAAAGGGTGAAGTCGAAGTCGGCGTGGTCTGGGACTTCAACGGCCTGAGCTACCGCAACAAGATGGTCAACAAGGACGATTACATCGTGCTGATCCCGTCTGACGGCTCGGTGATTTCCGGCTACACCACCATCATCAACAAATACGCCAAGCACCCGAACGCCGCCAAACTGGCCCGCGAATACATCTTCAGCGATGCCGGCCAAACCAACCTGGCACGCGGTAATGCTCGCCCGATCCGTGCCGAACACCTGACCCTGCCGGCAGACGTACAGGCCAACCTGCTGCCGAACGAGCAGTACAAAAAGGTTACCCCGATCAAGGACGCGGATGCGTGGGAGAAGACCTCCAAGTCGCTGCCACAGAAATGGCAGGAAGAAGTCATCATCAACATGCAATAACGCTATAGGTCCCCGACTGGAGATCTGATCGAGATCCCTGTGGGAGCGGGCTTGCTCGCGAAGACGCAGGCACATTCAACATCAATGTGGCTGACCATCCGCTTTCGCGAGCAAGCCCGCTTCCACAAAGGATCGAGTTGAGTTTTGAGTGTCCTGAATTCCTGTTTTGCGGAGTCCCCTCCCCCATGAAGCACAACGTCATCCTTGTGGTGCTCGACGGTCTCAACTACGAGGTCGCCCGCCATGCCATGGGGCACTTGCAGGCCTACGCACAGGCCGGCCGTGCCGCACTCTACAAACTGGAGTGTGAGTTACCGTCCCTGTCGCGCCCGCTCTATGAATGCATCCTGACCGGCGTCCCGCCGATTGCCAGCGGCATCGTCCACAACAATGTGTCGCGCCTGTCCAACCAGCGCAGCGTGTTCCATTACGCCCGCGATGCCGGGTTGACCACCGCAGCAGCGGCCTATCACTGGGTCAGTGAGCTGTACAACCGTTCGCCGTTCATGGCGGCGCGCGACCGCCATACCGACAACCGCGAACTGGCGATCCAGCACGCGCATTTCTACTGGTCCGATCACTACCCCGACTCGCACCTGTTCGCCGACGCCGAACACCTGCGGCTGTGCCATGCGCCGGACTTTCTGCTGGTGCACCCCATGAACATCGACGACGCCGGGCACAAGCACGGCCTCGACACCGCGCAGTACCGCAACAGCGCCCGCTCGGCCGACATCATCCTGGCCGACTACCTGCAAGGCTGGCTCGACGCCGGGTATCAGGTGCTGGTAACCGCCGACCACGGCATGAACAACGACCGCTCCCACAACGGCCTGCTCGCCGAAGAGCGCGAAGTGCCGCTGTTCGTCATCGGCGATGCCTTCAGCTTCAACCCCGATGCAACCCCCAGACAAACCGAACTGTGCGGCACGGTCTGCGAGTTGCTGGGCGTTGCCCACGACAAACCCGTGTGCCGGGAGCTGCTCAAGTGAATGCCATCACCCGTGGTAAATGGCTCGCGGCGTTGTGCCTGGTGCCCTTCGCGCTCTTCTTCATCGTGTTTCAAATCGCCCCGCTCGGCTGGGTGCTGATCAACAGCCTGCAATCGGAGGAGTTCGGTTGGGGCCTGGCCAATTTCAACAAGATCTTCAACTCGAAGTTCTACCTGCAAGCGATCCAGTACAGCCTTGAGATCAGCTTCTGGTCCAGCGTGTTCGGGATCGTCATCGCGATCCTCGGCAGCTATTCGCTGCGCCGGGTCGATTCAAAGCTGCGCAACTTCGTCAATGCGTTCGCCAACATGACCAGCAACTTCGCCGGCGTGCCCCTGGCCTTCGCGTTCATCATCCTGCTGGGCTTCAACGGCAGCATCACCATCATCCTCAAACAGGCCGGGATCATTCAGGACTTCAACCTGTATTCGAAAACCGGGCTGATCATCCTCTACACCTACTTCCAGATTCCCCTCGGCGTGTTGCTGCTGTACCCGGCATTTGACGCCCTGCGTGAAGACTGGCGCGAGTCGGCCGAACTGCTCGGCGCCAACGGCTGGCAGTTCTGGCGCCACATCGGTTTACCGGTGCTGACCCCGGCACTGCTCGGCACGTTCGTGATCCTGCTGGCCAACGCCCTCGGCGCCTACGCCACGGTGTACGCCCTGACCACCGGCAATTTCAACGTGCTGCCGATCCGTATCGCAGCGATGGTTTCGGGCGATATATCCCTGGACCCGAACATGGCCAGTGCCCTGGCCGTGGTGCTGGTGGCATTGATGACCCTGGTAACCGTCGTCCATCAGTTGCTGTTGAAGAGGAGCTACCATGTCTCGCGCTGAACCCGGCTCCGTCGCGGTTTACCACCGCGTCGTGGTTTACCTGCTGTTTGCCATCCTGTTGCTGCCGCTGGCCGGTACGCTGATTTACTCGATCGCCAGCAGTTGGTCGGCCACCATCCTGCCCAGCGGCTTTACCTTCAAGTGGTACATCCAGTTGTGGAGTGACCCGCGCTTTCTCAGTGCCTTCGGCCAATCGTTGCTGGTGTGCGTGGGTGCGCTGATCCTCTCGGTGGTGCTGATTCTGCCGTTGCTGTTCGTGGTGCATTACCACTTTCCGAAACTCGACGCGCTGATGAACATCCTCATCCTGCTACCCTTCGCCGTGCCGCCGGTGGTGTCATCGGTGGGGCTGTTGCAGCTCTACGGTTCGGGGCCGTTCGCAATGGTCGGTACACCGTGGATCCTGGTCGGCTGCTACTTCACCGTGGCGTTGCCATTCATGTACCGGGCGATCACCAATAACCTGCAAGCGATCAACCTGCGCGACCTGATGGACGCCGCCCAACTGCTCGGTGCCAGCACCTGGCAGGCAGCGTTCCTGGTGGTGCTGCCGAACTTGCGCAAGGGTTTGATGGTGGCGTTGCTGCTGTCGTTCTCCTTCCTGTTCGGTGAGTTCGTGTTCGCCAACATCCTCGTCGGCACGCGCTATGAAACCTTGCAGGTTTACCTCAACAACATGCGTAACAGCAGCGGTCACTTCACCAGCGCGCTGGTGATTTCCTATTTCTTCTTTGTGCTGGTTCTGACCTGGGCGGCCAATATCTTGAACAAGGACAAAAGCCAATGAGCTACGTCAGCGTCCAACACCTGCAAAAAAGCTACGCCCAAGTAGGGCAGGCAGGCACCCCGGTGTTCAGCGACATCAACTGCGAAATCCAGAAAGGCGAGTTCGTCACCCTGCTCGGCCCCTCGGGTTGCGGCAAGTCGACCCTGCTGCGCTGCATCGCCGGGCTGACAGCGGTAGACGGCGGCAAGATCCTGCTGGAAGGCCAGGACCTCGTGCCGCTGAGCCCGCAAAAACGCGGGATCGGCATGGTGTTCCAGAGCTACGCGCTGTTCCCCAACATGACCGTGGAACAGAACGTCGCCTTCGGCCTGCGCATGCAGAAGGTCAACGCCGACGACAGCCGCAAACGCGTGCTCGACGTGTTGCAACTGGTGGAGCTGAACGATTTCGCCACCCGCTACCCCCATCAACTGTCGGGTGGCCAATGCCAGCGCGTTGCCCTCGCCCGTTCGTTGGTCACCCGACCGCGCCTGTTGCTGCTTGATGAGCCGTTGTCGGCACTTGATGCGCGGATCCGCAAACACCTGCGCGAACAGATCCGACAGATTCAGCGCGAACTGGGGCTGACCACGATTTTCGTCACTCACGATCAGGAAGAAGCCCTGACCATGTCTGACCGGATTTTCCTGATGAACCAGGGAAAGATCGTACAGAGTGGCGATGCCGAGACGCTCTACACTGCGCCCGTGGATGTGTTTGCCGCCGGTTTCATCGGCAACTACAACCTGCTTGATGCCGCCAGCGCCAGCAAACTGCTGCAACGGCCCATCAACAGCCGCATCGCGATTCGCCCCGAAGCCATCGAACTGAGCGTCCTGGGTGAACCCGATGCACTCATCCGCAGCCACAGCCTGCTGGGCAACGTCATCCGTTACAGGGTCGAGGCCCGTGGCGTGGAACTGGTGGTAGACGTACTGAACCGCTCGGCGGCCGACTTGCATGCCGACGGTCAACGCCTGGCACTTTCCATCGATCCGACGGCCCTGTGTGAGGTAGCCTGATGCTTTTGCTGTGCACACCGATGTTAAAGAGAGAGCTGAATTAATGGCCCTGGCAATTTTTGATCTGGACGAAACCCTGATCCACGGCGACTGCGCCACCCTCTGGAGTGAACAGATGGGCCGTTTGGGCTGGGTCGACCCCGAGTCCTTCATGCGTCGCAACAATGAACTGATGGACGCCTACAGCCACGGCAAACTGGCCATGGAAGACTTTATGGCCTTCAGCCTGGAACCCTTGATCGGTCGCACACCGGAAGAAGTCGAGCACTTGGTCGGCCCCTGGGTCGAGGACTTCATCGAGCCGATCATCTTCAGCGATGCCACCAAAACCATCGCGGCCCACCGCAAGGCCGGTGACCGGATTCTGGTGATTTCCGCCTCAGGCACCCACCTGGTCGGACCGATTGCCGAACGCCTGGGCATCGACGAGATTCTCGGCATCGAGCTGGAAGTGGCTCATGGGGTGTACAGCGGCAATACCGTCGGCACCCTGACCTACCGCGAAGGCAAGATCACCCGGCTGCTGGAGTGGCTGGACGCCGAAGAGGAGAACCTGGAAGGCGCGAGTTTCTATTCGGACTCACGCAACGATTTGCCGTTGCTGCTCAAGGTCGATTTCCCGCACGTGGTGAATCCCGATCCGGTCCTGCTCGAACATGCTGAAAAAGCAGGTTGGCCAATTCATCACTGGAAGTAACCGAGACCCCGTGTGGGAGCGGGCTTGCTCGCGAAGGCGATGTATCAGTCGACATGAATGTTGAATGATTAACCGCTTTCATCGGAACGCCGCCCGGAGCAAGCCCACTCCCACAAGGTCAGACCAGGCTTTCGTCGATCACCAACACCAACTTGCCCGACACCTGATTGGTCGCCAGCTCGGCAAACGCCGCCTCGGCATCCTTGATCGGGAAGGTCCGGGCCAGTTGCGGGCTCAGGCGTCCTTCGACAAACAGCGGCCAGACGTGCTGATTGAGGTCGCTGAACAAGTCGGCCTTGAACTGATCGTCACGGCTGCGCAATGTCGAACCCAGCAACTGAATGCGCTTGGCCAGCACCTGCGCCAGGTCCAGGTGTGCTTCGCGACCGCCCATCAAACCGATCAATACCCAACGCCCATCGCGCGCCAGCAGCTTGAGGTTCAGGGCCGAGTAATTGCCGCCAACCGGGTCCAGAATCACATCGAAAGGCCCCAGATCAGTCAGGCTGTCCAGGCCATCGGTGCGCACCACGCCGCCCTGGGCACCAAGCGCTTGGCAGTAGGCCAGCCGATCCGCCGAACCGACGCTGACCCAGCACGGGTTACCGAACGCCTTGCACAACTGGATCGCTGCCGAGCCCACGCCGCTGGCGCCAGCGTGCAATAACACTTTTTCACCGGGTTTGAGCGCCGCCAGTTGAAACAGGTTCAGCCACGCCGTGCTGTAAACCTCAGGCAAGGCCGCCGCTTCGACCAACGACAAACCTTCCGGCACTGGCAAGACGTGCCGCCCGTCGACCACCACTTCTTCGGCCATGCCGCCGCCCGCCAACAACGCGCAAACACGATCACCGACCTGCCACGACGAGCCCGGCCCGACCTCGCTGATCACCCCGGAACATTCAAGCCCCAGCACCTGACTGGCGCCGGGAGGCGCAGGGTAAAGCCCTGCCCGCTGTAACAAATCGGCACGATTGAGGCCTGCCGCCGCCACTCGAATGCGAACTTGCCCTGCATCGCACGCAGGACTTGGCTCTTCAACCCACTCCACATGACCTTCAACGCCTTGCAATGCCTTCACAGTGCCTCCATAGTGAGTCTGGACTGAGCCCGTTGCTGTAGCGCCGGGCTTTTTGCATTATGCGACCGGCCCTCGTGGAACCGGCAACTTCAAAGACGGCCTAATATGCGTTATCAATTGCCCCCGCGTCGAATCAGCATGAAGCATTTGTTCCCCAGCACCGCACTCGCTCTATTTATTGGCCTCGGCACCTTGTCGCTGCCGAGTCATTCGTTCGCAGCCAATAGCTGGGACAAGCTTCAGCCCGATCGTGACGAGGTGATTGCCAGCCTTAATGTCGTCGAATTGCTCAAGCGCCACCACTACAGCAAACCACCGCTGGATGATGCCCGCTCGGTGATCATCTACGACAGCTACCTGAAACTGCTGGACCCTTCGCGCAGCTACTTCATGGCCAGCGACATTGCCGAATTCGACAAATGGAAAACCCAATTTGACGACTTCCTCAAGAGCGGCGACCTGAACGCAGGCTTCATCATCTACAAACGCTACCTGGACCGCGTCAAGGCGCGTCTGGAATTCGCCCTGGTCGAACTGAACAAGGGCGTCGACAAAATCGACTTCAACACCAAGGAAACCTTGCTGATCGATCGCAAGGACGCTCCGTGGCTCAAAACCAACGCAGAGCTGGACGACCTGTGGCGCAAACGCGTCAAGGACGAAGTCCTGCGCATGAAGATCGCCGGCAAAGAGCCCAAACAGATTCAGGAAACGCTGACCAAGCGCTACAAAAATCAGCTCACGCGCCTGGATCAGACCCGCGCCGAAGACATCTTCCAGGCGTACATCAACACCTTCGCCATGTCCTACGACCCGCACACCAATTATCTGTCGCCAGATAACGCGGAAAACTTCGACATCAACATGAGCCTGTCGCTGGAAGGCATCGGCGCCGTGTTGCAGAGCGACAACGATCAGGTGAAGGTCGTGCGCCTGGTGCCGGCAGGCCCGGCGGACAAGACCAAGCAAGTGGCTCCGGCCGACAAGATCATCGGCGTGGCCCAGGCCGACAAGGAAATGGTCGACGTGGTCGGCTGGCGCCTGGACGAAGTGGTCAAGCTGATCCGTGGGCCGAAAGGCACCGTGGTGCGCCTGGAAGTCATCCCGGCCAGCAATGCACCGAACGACCAGACCAGCAAAATCGTCTCCATCACCCGCGAAGCCGTGAAGCTTGAAGATCAAGCGGTGAAGAAGTCGATCCTCAACCTGAAACAGGACGGCAAGGACTACAAGCTCGGGGTGATCGAAATCCCGGCCTTCTACCTCGACTTCAAGGCGTTCCGTGCCGGTGATCCGGATTACAAGAGCACCACCCGCGACGTCAAGAAACTGCTGACCGAACTGCAAAAAGACAAAGTCGACGGCGTGGTTATCGACCTGCGCAACAACGGCGGCGGCTCCTTGCAGGAAGCCACCGAACTGACCAGCCTGTTCATCGACAAAGGTCCGACCGTGCTGGTGCGTAACGCCGACGGCCGGGTCGATGTGCTCGAAGACGAAAGCCCGGGCGCGTTCTACAAGGGCCCGATGGTGCTACTGGTCAACCGCTTGTCTGCCTCGGCCTCGGAGATCTTTGCCGGCGCCATGCAGGACTACCACCGCGCCTTGATCATCGGTGGCCAGACCTTCGGCAAAGGCACCGTGCAGACCATCCAGCCGTTGAACCATGGCGAGCTGAAACTGACCCTGGCCAAGTTCTACCGGGTTTCCGGGCAGAGCACCCAGCATCAGGGCGTGCTGCCGGACATCGACTACCCGTCGATCATCGACACCAAGGAAATCGGCGAAAGCGCCCTGCCTGAAGCCATGCCGTGGGACACCATCCGTCCTGCGATCAAGCCGGCCATCGACCCGTTCAAGCCGTACATTGCACAGCTCAAAGCCGAACATGACGCGCGTAGCGCCAAGGATGCAGAGTTTGTGTTCATCCGCGACAAACTGGCACTGGCCCAGAAGCTGATGGCGGAAAAAACCGTCAGCCTCAACGAAGCCGAGCGCCGTGCGCAACACGCCGACATCGAAGCCAAGCAACTGGCGATGGAAAACATGCGCCGCAAGGCCAAAGGCGAAGAACCGCTCAAGGAACTGAAGAAAGAGGACGAAGACGCTGTCGCCGCCGAGCCGGACAAAACCAAGCCAGAAGACGATGCCTACCTGAGCGAGACCGGGCGCATTCTGCTGGACTACTTGAAAATGAACAGCACGGTCGCCAGCAACAAGAAGTGATGGCAATTTAATGCTGACGCTCCCCGGAGCGTCATCAAACAGTCATCATTCTGTCGTGAAATACAGGACCGGACACCTCAGGTGTCCGGTCCTTTTTTTATCGACAGAGATCGCCATGACCATGACCGAACAGCTGAGTGCCTTGAGTTCAATTCTGGCTCAAAGCGGTTTGCACAGCCTGTTCCAGCCGATCGTCTCACTGTCCGAACGCCGTATCCTGGGCTACGAAGCCCTCAGCCGCGGCCCTTCCAATAGCCCGCTGCACTCGCCCATCGCACTGTTCGCTGTCGCCCGTCAGGCGGGCCGCCTCAGTGAACTGGAAATGGCCTGCCGCCACAGCGCTTGTCGGCGTTTCAGCGAGCAACAACTACCGGGCAAACTGTTTCTCAACGTCTCCCCCGAATCCCTGCTTGAAGCCAGCCACCAACCGGGCCGGACCCTGCAAATGCTCCAGGACTTTGGCATCCCGCCGAGCCAGGTGGTAATCGAACTCACCGAACAGACGCCGACCGACGACTTTCAGCTGCTGCAAAACGCCCTGCATCACTATCGCGCCATGGGTTTTTCCATCGCCCTGGATGACTTGGGCGCCGGGTATTCCAGCTTGCGCCTGTGGTCCGAGTTACGGCCCGACTATGTGAAGATCGACCGGCACTTTATCGACGGCATCCACCAGGACGCCCTCAAGCGAGAGTTCGTTGGCTCGATCCTGCAAATAGCCAAAGCCTCGCGGGCCCAGGTGATCGCCGAAGGCATTGAACTGCCCGAGGAGTTGGCGGTGCTCACCGAAATGGGCGTCGATCTGATCCAGGGTTACCTGCTCTGCCGCCCCCAGGAACACCCGCCTCACGATGCCCGCGCCATGATGCCCAAGCACGACAGCAGCGCCGTGGCACTGAGTGATGAAGGCAGCGACCTCAGCGCCCTGCTCAACGAGCAGCCGGCCGTGGACCGTGATACGCCCACAGCCACGGTGCTGGAAGCGTTCCGTCGCCAGGCCAATCTGAACTCGCTGGCGGTGCTGGATGAGCAAGGTCAGCCGTGCGGCATCGTCCACCGGCATTCATTGTCGGATGCGTTGCTCAAGCCGTTCGCGACCGACCTGTTTGCCCGCAAGCCGATCAGCCGCTTGATGAACGACGACTTCCTCGCCGTCGAACTCAGCCAGTCGCTGCAACAGGTCAGCCGCCTCATCACCAGCCGCGCGCGTCAACGCATCGAGGAAGATTTCATCATCACCCTCAACGGTGGCTACCTGGGGCTGGGCCGGGTGATTGATGTACTCAAGCTGATTACCGAACTGAAAATCCAGCAGGCCCGCTACGCCAACCCGCTGACCTTGCTGCCCGGCAACGTGCCAATCCAGCAATGCCTCACGCGTCTGTTGCAACAGGGCCGTGAGTCGGTGATCTGCTACGTCGACATCGACAGTTTCAAACCCTTCAACGACATCTACGGCTACGGCCGTGGGGACGAAGTCCTGCTGTGCCTGGCGCAATGCCTGAATGATCGCGTCGACCCCAGCCGCGACTTTGTCGGGCATATCGGCGGTGATGACTTTCTGCTGGTGCTCGGCCCGGAAGACTGGCGCAAACGCCTCAACCAGTTGCTCGACGACTTCCACAGCCAGTGCCGACGCTTCTACCGCAGCGAACACCTGGAGGCCGGCTGCTTTATCGCGCCCAACCGTCAGGGTGTGCGTCAGGAATTCCCGCTGTTGTCGCTGTCGATTGGCGTCGTTCACCTGCACCTGGAGGCCTGCGGCCAACTCGACGCCAGCCAACTGGCGGAACTCGCATCACAAGCCAAACACCACGCCAAGAATGTGCCGGGGTACAGCGTTCATGTGATTGATAGCCGGGCATTGCCGGTGGCACCCGAAGCCCTGCTGAACGGGCACCGCTGAGACTATTGCGCCGCCGACTCTGCCTTCGCGAGCAGGCTTTTCAACTCGGGTTCTACGTGGCCAACAGGGAGACTATTGATAACGTCCTTGATGCTGGAAACATACAGGCGCTCTATCGGAATCTCGGCCCAGTCCAGTTCGTAAATGCACATGATCCGGACATCGGTGTACGCGGACTTCATCAACATCAACTTGAGAATATCGAGGGCCGCCGCTGACCGGTCTTCCCCCAAAGAAACGGCGCAGCGCTGCTGCCAGTACTCGGGTTTTGACAGGACCGTTGCCTCCAAGCGCGACCATTGAGCCGGCGTAAAGTCGCAAAGCACGGTGATTGCCACCAACTCGGTGGTATAGGCGGTCCAGTGGGTTTCCTGCGAATCGCCAATCCAGGTGTTGAGTTCTTCGTAGCGTTCATCAGGTTCGTAGGGCTGCATGGTGGGGTCTTTATCGGTGCATATAAAAATGAACGTCTCTGGCCAGCACGGCATTTGCCCTCGACTTCAAACGCCCGTCGGGCAAACGGATAACGCCTGCGATCTCAACGAAACAAACGCCGGCATCACTGCCACCTCACCTGCCACCTCGGCAGACACCACCGAACCGCCCAGGTCCAGGACGGCAATACCGTCCGCTTCGACGCAAACCAGGCGAGCACTGATGCGCACCGTCCCCTCAACCCTATCGATGGAGGGAACGTTGTTGTGGGCGGGCTCGATGTTGTGACCCCAGGAAAATTGTTCGTCCAAGGTGAGTTCAATCTCATAGTTCCGGCCCGGCTCAGGAGTGCTCCCGTCCCAAAAGGCTGCGGCGCTACCGAATGGCGAGGAAAAGTTCACGTTGATGGCTGTGCCTGAAACAAACACATCGGTTACTTCAATGAACATATCGCTGACTCATCCCTGTTTAACCCACTTCCAAGGCAATTACCGAGCCTTCAAAAAATACAAACTGCAATAGGGATCCGACAACCTTTCCACCTTCCCGGAGGCCAGGTACTGGGCAAGTTCAACGTCCAGCACGTTCTGATCAACGTATTTCGGGTAGTCGAGTGGACGTTCACAGGCATAGAGGTACAACCTCCACGCATCAAAACCGTCTGTTCGGCCATCCGGGCCGTAATCAAAATCAATGCATACATCCGGCAGACAAACCGCACAGCCCACCCCATGAAGTTCATACGTGATGTCATCCACCACGGTTCCACAGCGCTCTAACGCCCCGCCGCGCCACAAACCAAGAATGCAGCGCTCACCGAACGCTTTCTCCAACAGGGACACAGCCTCTTCCACCGTTGCCAGGAAGTCTGAAATCAACTGATCCAACGATTCATTCATTACGTCCATTTCCCTCAACACGTCCTCCATCCAATCGTTGTTCCCACGCTCCCGGGTCGGAATGCCCCAAGTGACGCTCTGCTCACCCTCACGCAGGGATAACGCAGAGCATCTGTCGACAGCATTCCCACGTGGACAGTTAAGCGTGGGAACGATCCGGCTATGTGGATGCCTGCGCCTGCAATCGCCGCCCGATCACATCCAGCAGGTCACAACCATCGCGCAGCGGGATGGCACACAGCAAGGCAAAATCATTCAGGATGACCGAATCAGCGCTGATCTCTCCGCGCATGGCCAGGTTTTCCAGCACCTGCGTGACCGCACGAATGCGATAACCGGCCGCATCATGCAACACATCGAGCGGTGCATGGGTATCGACGAACAAGGTCGGCATGTCGGAGCAGTTGCTGGTGAGGGCCATGTAACGGTTGGAAGGATGGGAAGTCGGGGGAACGTACGGTGGATCCGGGGTGAGTGTTTTCATGATCTGGCTTCCTAACGTATGGATTGAAACCGTCAGAAATCGCTTCCACGCGATAGGTGGCGGCTGTACGCGGATGTGGAAGACCGGGACGTCAGGCACCCGGCGCACTCGAAAGTGCCCCGCGCACAGCCACCATAAAACACAGACAAAAAACGCCGAACTGGTGCTGTTTTGTGCGCCTAACAATAGAAGGGCTTCCACACCCTGTCACTGAATTTGCAGTGACCACCAAAGACTATCGACGAAGCCCATCACGCACCAGTTCACGCACACCGCCGCAATGCGAACGAAATCTCCGACAACCTTGCCCAGAAATTTCGCTGCCTGCACCACCGCCATCGCGGGCAAGCCATGCTCCTACAGATCACCATCATCCCGTAGGAGTGCGCAGCGCTCGCAACATCCAGCACTCTGTTACCAAGTGGATTGATCTTCAAGGCTGGCTTTGTGAAGGTCGTCTTTCCACGCCTCACTTGCCAATCTATATATGTCCTCAAAAAATCCACGGGGATCGTCTATCTCTGTTTCATCCCATGCAACAGTAGAATTCACATCATAGTCACTTTTAAACTCTATTGAAAAATCATAACCAGGCAATACCAGCGCATCCTCAAGAATCTTAAAAAATAAAAATTTATGCCTACAAGGTAAGCTCTCATACCTACTCAACAAATAACCCTTAATAATAGCTTCTCTATGCATTATCTCGTTCGGATTATAAACCCACAGTTCCTCGCCAAGAGTTTCCTCTCTATCGTATATAGAGATCCCACCCAACCAGTATGAAAGCCGAGGTTCAAATGGAAGACGAGTTCCCGGCCACTTCAACATTACATATATCCCCATACAGAAAGGCCGCGCAACTCTAAATTCCGACCAACAAAAGTCGCCCTATAGAAATAGAACAAGCTACTCACCATACTCCACTTCGAGCAGCGTGACAGCTACCTCATTCACCACCAAACTTCAAATCAACCCATCCAGTCAAAAACCAAGAGTACACCACTCTCAAAATTAAAGACCATGTGTATGATTCACAATCTACCGCCAACAGAAAATCATAAAAACACTTACAACTCAGCCATCAATCTTATCCGAAGCCAACCAACGCATAAAAAAGTCCCGTTGCAAATCCGGATTCGTCACGAGCCCCTCATCTTCATAGTCAAATATATACACCATATCAGTCAGTGCACAAGCCCGCCCTAAAGTAAGTTCATAGGCCTTCAAACCAAGAGACATTTGCAACGCCATACTAGATGGATAAACATTAATCTTAGCCCCCTTACAAAAAAATGTCACATCAATACAGTCAAGCCTAACCTGCGAAAAGCAATCAAAAAAATTCGTACCCGAATAAGCTCGTTCAAAACCGTTATTCATTACAAACCTTATGGAAACAGTCTTTTCATCAAGGATAAACACTGCATCGTCCTGTGCACCGCTCACACCAATAGTTATTCTTACAGACACCATCACTTCACCTTCCTATTCAGATTCGGTATGGAGTAACCGAATGAACGACCATCATCTATCATCAATGTCGCTCCTAGAACATCTTCATTCTTGATAACACCCTGGATCGCAATCTCCTTTTCAGCTCCGAACTGATACATCGCTCCCAATTCCTTTTTAAGGTCCCTACCTGGGATCTTATTCAACGTATACAAATACCCCATTCTTGTATGAAATCCTGTCGCAAACTGCACCGCGACATCTCTCGAATACGACGTACTAATGAAATCACTTGGCGGATAATCGCTATCAATAGAGTGGAGTAGTAAATCATTACTTTTACCCTTGCTTTTGAATCCATTGTCAAACACATCTTCAGGCTCACGTTGATCTCCCCGGTACAGATACTCTTTTTCTCCCTTCGGGGCTGCTAGCCCAGGCTCCCCCTCATCCACCTTCGCCTGCCCCGTCGGGTCTTCCGCCTCTCCCGGTTTCTTGCAGGTGCTGGCGCCCGGGCAGGTGTTGAGCCCCAGCGGGTCTACCCAGCCCGTAGGGTTCGGGGTGTATTGATAGGCGTTGAGCCCGCCCGCGAGTTTGCTGGGGTCGGGGGTGAGGTAGCGGCCGATGTCGGGGTGGTAGTAGCGGTGGCGGTTGTAGTGCAGGCCGGTTTCGGGGTCGAAGTATTGGCCCTGGAAACGCAGCGGCTGGTCGAGGGCGTCTTCGCCAGACTGCTCGACGCTGGTGAGTTTTCCGTAGGCCTGGTAGGTCGCGGACCAGACGATTCCACCGCTGTAGTCGGTCAGTTCCTGCGGGGTGCCCAGGTGGTCGAGTTGGTAGTAGAACGGGCAGGCCTTGGTCGGGCCTTCGCCGTCGAGCAGGGCCAACGGGCGGAAGCTGCCGGGCTCGTAGACGTAGCTGCGGTGATGCTCGCGGCTGTGTTCGGCGATCAGGTGCTCGCCTTGCCAGAAGAATTCGGTGGTGAGGTCGTTGACGGTTTTGGCGGTGCGTCGGCCGAAGGCGTCGTAGCGATAACTCGCCTGGCTGCCATCGGGCAGCGTGACGCCGATCAGCCGATGCTGGCAGTCGTAGCGATACTCGGTGACGAGGGTTTGCCCTCGGCCGCGACGCTCACGAATCAGGTTGCCGAAGGCGTCGTAGTCATAGTGCCGGTCGCCGTGCATCAGCAAGCGATTGCCCTTGAGCATCGCGTGATCGGGACGGTCCTGCATCAGCAGGTTACCGGCCGGGTCGTGGCTGTAGCGCTCCGGTTGCGGGTCGCGGACGTGATGGACGTGGGTCAGCCGGTCACGCGCGTCGTGCTGATAGTTGCGCTGGCCATTGCGGCTGTCGGCGATGAAGGCGAGGTTGCCGTTGGCGCTGTAGGCGTAGTCGCGGCGATAGCGCGGTTGGGCCTGTTGCGACAGTGCGTGCGCCTGCAACCGGCCTTGTTCGTCGTACTGATAGTCGCTGAGCAACAGCCCTTGCTGACGCTGACGCTCGCGAGCGAATTCAACGTGGTGGGTGGTCAGCCGGGCGCCGTTGAGGTCGATGGCCGTGAGTGCGCCGCCCTGCGCGTGGTGGTAGTCGAGCGTGCTGGTGTCCGGCAGGCGCATCTGATTGAGCTGGCCACAGGCGTCATAGCAGTAATGCAGCGTGCCCCAGCCCTGATGTTCGGTGATCAGCCGATCCTGGCGGTCATAGCGAAATTCCAGCGGCCAGTCGTGGCTGTCATCGACGCCCACCAACCGGCCAAGGCTGTCGTAGCGGTACTCGACCGGGCTGCCGTCAGGCAGGGTTTTGAGCAGTAACCGACCGTGGACATCACGCTGGTACGTCGTGATCAGCTGCGAGCCGTCGTCGCCATACTCGGTTTTTTCCAGCAAGTGACCGTTGAGGTCATAGGCGTAAGCGGTGCGTCGGCCGTCGAACCCGGTTTCCTGAGCGATCAGGCCACTGGGCGTGTAGTCGAGCCGATACTGTTCGCCCGCTTCGTTTTCGATCTCGGTGAGCCGCAACCGCGCGTTGTCATAGCGATAGCGCAGGTGCGAGCCATCGGGATTGATGCGATGGCTGATCAGGTGCAGATCGTCGTCGTACTCATACCGCGTGACGCGGCCGAGCTCATCGCGCTCGGCGGTGACCTTGCCGTAGGCGTTGTAGTTGAACGCGCGGTGAGCGCCGCCGGGCAGCGTGGTCTGCACCAGCCGCCCGACCAGGTCCCACTGATACCGGGTGACGGCGCCGTGTTCATCCTCGCGCACCACCATCCGGCCCAGTGGGTCGTAGCCATAACGCCGTATGCTGCCGTCGGGCAGTTGTTCTTCGGTGAGCTGGCCGAGGGCGTTCCAGGTCCATTGGTGGCCGCTGCGGTCCGGGTAACGCACCAACAACCGCTGACCCTTGTCGTCGTAGTAGTAGCGAGTGACGTGGCCGTCGGGGTCGCTCGCTTCAGTGATGTCGCCCTGGGCGTTGCGCAGGGTTGTCCACACGGCTTGACCCCGGCACCGCCGGTACAGGAAGCCGTGGCGGTACTCGAAGATCGTGGGTTCACCTTCGGGCGGCATCTGTGCGATGAGCCGACCGACCTCGTCGTAGCGGTACTCGGTGACGGCACCGAGGGCGTCCTGTTCGGCGATCAACCGGCCCTGATCATCGTAGGCATTGAGCCGCTCGGCCCCGGCCGGATCGACCGTGCGCAGCAGCCGCGCCCGGTCGTCATGGACGTAAACCTCCTCGCTGCCGTCGGCGTTTTGCACTGTCACGCGGCCGTCGTCACCCCAGACGTAGTGCGCGTTGACCTGCTCAAAACTCGCCCAGTGCCGAACGCAGCGTGACGCTTTGCCCTCGCGCTCCCACTCCCAGAAAAAACTCGCGCCACCGGCCAGTTGCCGCTGCAGGATGACGTGCCGCTCGTCGTAGTCGTAACGCTCGCTTTCGCCCGCAGCGTTGCAGGCTTCGACCAGGTGATCGCATTCGTCATAGCGATAGCTAACCAGCGTTTGCTCGGTGCGCCAGGCTTCGTCGAGGTTCGCGGCCGGGTGAAAACATTGGTAGTCGACGGCAATCAGGTGCGCCCGCTCGTACCGCAACAACAAGGCCCGACCGGCGCCGTTGTCCAGCCGTTTGATCCGGTCCTGCCGGTCGCGTGTGATGCGTAAACGGTTGCCGTAGGCGTCGCTAATTGCGCTCAGGTGGCCGTCGCGAAAGTGATAGAACCGAGCGCTCTCGCCAGCCGGCGCAACGATCAGTTCATTGGCGTCTTCACCCAGGTAAATCGCCGCCCGGGACAGGCTGTTGTGGATGCTCGGACGTTGCGCCGTGGGCCGCACAAAAGACGTGCGGCGGTTCTCGTGGTCGGTCCAGACCACCTCCTGCTCAGTCAGGTGCAGGCGCTGTGTCAGCGAATGGCTCCAACCAAAACCCAGGCCACAATCGATCTCCACGGCGCTGGTGCGGTACAAGCGGGTGAAGGCGAACGGCAGCACGCCATCGAGTTCGCCGTCGGTAAGGGTCAGTAGTTCCTCACCGGTGACCATCGACACCGGGCAGTTGTTGGTGCAGGTCAGGGCCACACAATCAGCGCTGTCGCCATTAGGGTTTTTCGCCTGATTCGGGGCGTCGTCGTGGTGTTCCTGCTGACTGAGGCGCGACCTTGGTTCGGTTTTGTTCCGGGCGAGCGCCGCCGGGTTTTTCACGTAGAGCGTCGGCGCTTCGCCCGGGGTGATTTTCAGCGGCACACTCGGGGTCGGTGCCAGCGGCGCGTTTCGGGCATTGACCATCAACGGTTTGAGCACCGAGGCGTGCGCTGTCAGGCGCTGATCATTTGAGAGCTCCGCCAGCTTGAGGCTCAGGGCCGCCAGCCAGTGGCGGGCACGCTCGGACTTGATCTTGCCCAGCGACTTGGCGCTCAGGCCCAGCCCCAGGCCCAGCCCCCCGGTGACACACGCCAGCAACACGCCGATCAGCACCTCGGTACGAACCTGGGCCATGACTTCGGCTTCGTGTTGGGGGGGCAGCATGCGCAGCCAGCTGATAACGGCCGCCAGATAGATGAACATCAGCGGTTCATCACTGAGGATCAGCAGCGCATTGGCGATTGCCTGCGCGGGGGCTTTGAGCAGGATGTCCAGCTCTGCCTGGGTCAGGTACTCGAGGAGTTTTTCACTGTTGGTGTGCAGGCCGGCCAGCAGTTGATAGAGCTGATGAACCTCATCCCACAGGCTCAGAAACGCACTTTCAACCCCGCGCCAGTCCGCCTCTTGCAGTATGCTGAAGCGACCGAGAACACCCGCCTCGGAAAAGCTCGCCCACTGGGGTTGAAACTCGTTCGTCCACTCGCTGCGCAGCCAGCCTTCCAGTTTGTCGAGCACCTCCTGATAGGAGGCGTAAAGGGCCTTGACCTGGTCTTGGGAAACGTCGGGGTAAAAGGTGATGCGATAGCGTTGGCCGCGCCAGCATTCGGGGATTTCCAGAATGCCGCTGGGACCGATGGTCTTGTGAATGGCCTCCCCGATGACGACGTCGCCATTGCGCCCCTTGAGCACGGGTTCCAGCATCACCGGCGTGTTGCCGATGGGCACGAAACGCGTGCTCTGGAACATGTGCACCAGGGTCAACGGGCCATCGGCCGGGCACATCACGACGCTCGAACTGACAGGCTCGGTCGACCCCTTCGGCGCCGTCAGGCTGACGTCATCGCCGACATTGAACACCTGCTCGACATCCAGCGCCCAACCGGTCCAGAAGCTCTCGGCCCAGGCCTCATAGTCGTTGAGGCTAAGCCGAAAATCGCTGAAGAGCTGTTCTACGTCGGGGCTTTCAGGATTCAGGGCCGCAATGACGAGATGGCCAATGATGTTACTCAGGACCGAAGCCCCGCCGGGGTCGAACATTGCAAGGTCTCGCGCATGTGGAGTGGAGCGCGAGACTGTGCAGCGAATGGGCAGGGAAAGAAGTCAGCGAAGTAGGCGGTGACTGTAGGGTGTTTCGTTAAACCGGAAAAATCCGAGGCGACTGACTGAATCGTCCCGGATTGTTCGCAGAAACCCGGGCCCGGAAGCCTTGCACTTCACGGGCCGTCTTGGATTACTCAGGTCATGTGGACGACGGTGTCTGAGTCTCGGCGCCGGCACGGGCCGCCAGTTCACTCAATTTGAGTTCTGCCAGCGGATGCCCGGCCTTGGCCGCCATTGCCCACCAGCGCGCCGCCTCGGCAGCATCCGGGGCCTTGCTCGGCGTTCCGGCAAGGCTGATCACGCCCACCTGATAGGCCGCCTTGCCATCCCCCGCCAACCCTGCCAGACGCAACAATCGCACGCCCTCCTCGCGTGCGCCGAGGCCTTGGCCCCGGAACGCCAAGATGTGGCCGTAGAAACTCTGCGCCCCTACATCGCCCAGGTTGGCCATCCGCGCAAACTGCCCTTCAAGCCAGCTCCAGCCTCGCGGTTGACGCACCAGCCAGGTCCAGTGAAACAGTCGACGTGCCAGCCAGTAACTGGCACGCGCTTTCAGTCGCCAGAGCATTCAGGCCTCCGCTGATTCAGGGTATTCGTATTCAAACACCCGCACCACTTCCGAGGCATGCCAGGACGCTGCGGCGACACCATCGGAAGGTCCGGAAAAACGTCCCAGGCGTTCCACGCACTCAAAAAAACCGGTGCGCGGCAAACGGCTGGCACCCTGGCTGATCACCAGTGAACTGCGCAGTGGCTGCTCGGCTCGGGCGTCCAGGGCCGCGAGATGCTCAAGGGCGGCGGTGAGGGTTTGCATGGCCGGGCTGGGTAACTGCAAACGCTCGAGCAGCGCCCGGTAGGTCAGTAGATGACGCTGGCGACGGGCCTGATCCAGTTCGCCGAGCAACCCGTCCCAGTGTTGACGGCTGATGCGTACGCTCACGATTCGTCCCTCCAACCCGGCACCGTCAACTCCCAGGCCAGACTGCGGCGGATCGCAGCGTCAGGCAGACGCTCGCCACTTTCAATCAGGGCTAGATAGGACGGGCTGATTCCGACTGTGCGGGCCAGCGCCTCGAGGGCGATGCCCTTCCCTTCACGCAGACTTTTGAGTTGGTCCAGGCCCGGAAGAATCTGGCCAGGTACGGCCGCATGGCGGACCGGTGTTTCACGTGGCGGTGTTTCGTTGACACCTGCTGCCTTCAATAGAGCCTGATACTGAGCCCACGGCAGAACCGCATATTCGGGTTCACCATCGCGTGCAATTATCTGAATATCCATGACTACCCCGTAGGACAACAACACTTAGCGAGTCGGCACTTTCCCTAGAAGTGTAATCCTAACAGCCGCCAAGGTCGCGAGGGGGTAACAATCTGTGGATGATCCTGAAACGGCTCAGGTTTTTTTCGGTCCCTGCAATTGGAGTTGCTGCAGCGTATCGGGCAAACGCTCGACCACGGCCAGCTTTTCCGGCACCTGGCGGTTGCGCCAGGCGCGAAAAGCGTTGAGTTCGTCATCAAGGGTTTTCATCAGCCAGGCCAGTACCGCGATGTCGTCGAGCATGCCGAACACCGGGATGAAATCCGGAATGGCGTCCACCGGGCTGAGGAAATACATCAGCCCCGCCACCACCGACACAATCGCCTTGCCGCTGATGGCCCGGTACTCGCCCCGCCAGTAGGCCAGGCACAATGCCTGTAATAATTTCAGGTCATCTTTAAGCTTGCCCAGGCGATTGCCCTGGCTGGCGCCCTTGCTGGCCACGGCGAACAACAGGGTGGGTAAACGCCCACGGCTGATCAACCGACCCGCCAAAGGTAAAAACCGAGCGAAACTCCAGGGTGTCTTCATCATCCCTCCTGCTGAAATGTTATCCACACAAATTGTGGATAACCTTGTGAACAGAGCTGCATTTCACGCCTGAAAGCCCCGTTTCATAAGGGCCTGACTCAGATCGGGCGTTTTTTACTCACATAAAAAAACCCAATAATTCATTGACTTGGCACCCTTGTGCGTCTAGCACCGGCACCCTCAATGCTATGACTCCCGGCAACCCCGTCCGTTCGTGCCATTTATCCATCACCGAACGCCAGATACAACAACGCCCCGTATAAACGGGGCGTTGTTTTATAACAGACGCGGATTACTTGGCGGCGTCTTGTTTTGCCGGATCCTTGATGGCCAGCAGTTCCAGGTCGAATACCAGCACCGAGTTGGCCGGGATTGCCGGGCTAGGGCTTTGTGCGCCGTAGGCCAGTTCGCTAGGAATGTACAGCTTGTACTTCTCGCCTACGTGCATCAGTTGCAGGCCTTCGACCCAACCCGGGATCACACCGCTGACCGGCAGATCAATCGGGCTGCCGCGTTCAACCGAACTGTCGAAAACAGTGCCGTTGGTCAGGGTGCCAGTGTAGTGAACCGTCACGACGTCAGTCGGCTTTGGCTGAGCGCCATCGGCTTTCTTCACGACTTCGTACTGCAGGCCCGAAGCCGTGGTGGTCACACCGGCTTTCTTGGCGTTTTCTTCAAGGAACTTCTTGCCAGCGGCTGCCGACTCTTCGCTCATCTTGGCCATACGCTCTTCAGCACGCTTTTGCAGCGCGGCGAAGGCTTCGACGAGTTCGTCATCCTTGAGTTTCTGTTCTTTCTTGCCGACGGCATCTTCGATGCCCTGGGCTACGGCTTTGGAATCCAGATCATCCATGCCTTCCTGAGCCAGGCTCTTGCCCATGTTCAGGCCGATGCCGTAGGAAGCTTTTTGCGCCGGAGTTTTCAGCTCTACGCTGGTCTGCGAGTCACAACCCGCGAGTACCAGGCTAACCAGGGCTACCGCCGCCGCCAACCGATGCTGTTTCATGCTATTTCCTTGTTCATGCGCCTAAAGGGCAATCGAGTAAAGCCGCGAGCTTATCAGGCCGCCACGACCAATGGCTACCGGCATGAGAGCAGGAAACGTCTGATAAGTTCAGGCATTTAAACGCATTTTCATAATCGGTAGGAGCCGTCCGTCATCCCCCGCTCATAGCGTAACCAGCCCCATCTGACGACTGCCGACGTAATGGCCACTTGCCGCACCTTTCAAGCTCAGGCATAAGACGACAAAAAATCATAAGGATAGTCTCTTGCGTCTTTTTCACCGTGTGTTGCTGCTGATTTTTTTGCTGTTGTTCGCCGTGTTGACCTTGGTGATTTATTACGTCGCCAACCCCAGGCTGCCGGCTTATACCCCGGCCGAGCAGGTGCATTATCTCGATCAATGGTCGGCCGCCGAGCGTCAGCTCTATTACTTCACGCCCCAGGGCACACAGGTCAAAGGCTTGCGTTACACCTGGTTCACCGCCCTTGAGCTGCCCTTCTCGCCACAACGCTTTGCCAGCCCCGAGTACCTGGCGCGCTTTGGGTTTCTGGTAGACCCGGTCCAAAAACCTTCGCTGAACAACCCTGGCAATCTTCCAGTGGGTTTCGCACGCCATCAAAATACCGGCAGCCAAGAAGAGTTTCTGGATATTACCTGCGCTGCCTGCCACACCGGCGAGCTGCGTTTCAACGGCCAGGCGATTCGTATCGACGGTGGTTCAGCGCAGCACGTGCTGCCGTCCAGCGTGCCCACCTTGCGTGGCGGCAGCTTCGGGCAGGCGCTGGTGGCCAGCCTTGCCGCCACCTATTACAACCCGTGGAAGTTCGAGCGTTTTGCCCGCGAGGTGCTGGGTCAGGACTATGCAACCCGTCACGAGCAGTTGCGCAAAGACTTCAAAACCTCACTGGACACCTTCCTCGGCGTGGCCTGGAACGACACCCATCGCGGCCTCTACCCTACCGAAGAAGGCCCTGGCCGCACCGACGCCTTCGGGCGCATCGCCAACGCAAGCTTCGGCGATGCCATTTCCCCGGACAATTACCGAGTGGCCAACGCCCCGGTGGACTACCCGCACCTGTGGGACATGTGGACCTTCGATTGGGTGCAGTGGAACGGCTCTGCGCAACAACCCATGGCCCGCAACATCGGCGAAGCCCTGGGCGTAGGCGCCACGCTGAGCTTCTTTGACAGCGCCGGTCAGCCGCTCAAGGGTGATGCACGCTACCCGTCGAGCGTGCGGGTACGCGACCTGCACCTGATCGAGCAAACGCTGAAACAGCTCAAGCCACCGACCTGGCCGGAACCCCTACTGGGCACCGTCGACAAACCACTCGCCGCCAAGGGCCGGGCCCTGTTTGCCGAGAACTGCGCAGGCTGCCACGTGCCGAAGGTGAGCGAGGAAAACGGCCGCCCGCTCCAGACGCTGACAATGCTCCCGGTGGAAGTCATCGGCACCGACCCCGGTGCCGCCAGCAACATTGCTGATCAGCGCTTCGACCTGACGGCCCTGCAATGGGACCCGGCCGAGCTCGCGCAACTGGACGTCAAACTGCACCCCACGCCCCACGAGCCGCTGGACCTGAGCAGCGTGTCGGTGGCCAAAGGCCTGGCGTACGTCACGGCGTTCGTGGAGGAGCGCGCCTACCGCGAGGCCAATGTCAGCGCCGCAGAACGCGACGACCTGAACGGTTTCGGCCTGCCCATCGGTGTGCGCGAGCTACGCGCCTACAAGGCCCGGCCACTGGCGGGCGTGTGGGCCACACCGCCGTTTCTGCACAACGGCTCGGTGCCCAACCTCTATCAACTGCTCTCGCCACAAGATGAACGCGACAGCACCTTCTATAAAGGCACGTTTGAATACGACCCCTTGCACCTGGGTTATCGCACCGAGGCCTTCACCAACGGTTTTGTGTTCGACACCCGGATCACCGGCAACCACAACGGCGGGCACGAGTTCCGCGCGGGCGAACGAGGCAACGGCGTGATCGGCCGCTGGCTCAAACCCACGGAGCGCTGGGCGCTGCTGGAATACCTGAAAGTGTTGGGCGGCCCTCTGGAAGCGCAACTGCCATGACCCTCCCCATGATGAAAAGGACACGCGCATGTTGAGCACCCTTTGGCTGCGCATCACAACCTTCATCGCTAAGGCCTTGCTGTTGCTGGCGGGCCTTGGCCTGCTGAGCTGGGCAGTGGCGACGGCGGTGTTTGCCTGGCAACACCAAGGCCCGGTGTCGGTGGAAGAGCAAATCCCCGAGGGCGAGGCCGCCATGACCCAGGACATCATTCAAACGGCCGTGCGTATCGTCGACCAGCATCGGGACAACACCCGCTACCTGCGTGATGCCCATGCCAAAGCCCATGGCTGTGTGAAGGCCGAGGTTCAGGTGTTGCAGGACCTGGCGCCCGAACTGCGCCAAGGGGTTTTCGCCGACCGTGGAAAAACCTGGCAGGCGATCCTGCGTCTGTCCAACGGCAATGCCTATCCGCAGTTCGACAGCATCCGCGACGCTCGGGGCATGGCGATCAAGTTGCTCGATGTGCCGGGGCCCCAGTTACTCAAGGAACAGCAGGGCCGTGGCGAGCAGGATTTCGTGATGTTCAATCATCCGAACTTCTTCGTCAGTGATGTCGCCGAATACCGTCAGAACGTGGCCGCGCAGGCCGATGGCAAGAAGGCGATGGCGTTTTTCCCCAGCGTCGACCCGCGCAGTTGGCAGGTGCGTCATCTGTTCATTGCCCTGTCGACTCTGGCACCCGCCCCGGCCAGCCCAACGCAGACTACGTACTTTTCCGTTTCGCCTTACACATTCGGCAAGGCCAACATCAAGTTCCGCGTGGCTCCTGACCCACAGAGCTGCCCGGCGTATGCACTGCCCACGCAAAATCAGGCGCTGCCAAACTTCCTGCGTGCAGCGCTGAATCAGCAACTGTCCATCGACCGGGTACCGGCCTGTTTCGTCTTGCAGATCCAGCGTCAGGACCCGAGCCAGTACATGCCTATCGAAGACACCAGTATCGAGTGGCGCGAAAGCGATGCACCGTTCGAGACCGTGGCGCGCATCAAGGTCCCGGCCCAGGACTTCGACACGCCGGCGCAAAACCGGCACTGCGATAACCTGTCGTTCAACCCGTGGTTTGGCCTGGAAGATCATCGACCGATTGGCGGTATCAACCGGCTACGCAAAGCAGTGTACGAAGCCGTCAGTGATTACCGTCACACTCGCAACGCTGAGCAGTAACGGCAAACCGGCCCCTGACGCGGACAACACGTCAGGGGCCAGGCATTGCGCATCGCATCAGTAACGCGCATCCACCGGTTTACCGCCGTTTGGCCAATCCTTCGCCTTGTCCGGGAAGTCCGGACGCGGTTGCCGGGAGAAGTAGCCCGCGACATCCACGGCCTCCTGATCGGACAGACCGCCCTGCCCCAACGGGAATTTCTCGTGGAAGCCGATCGGCATGTTGCGTTTGACGAAGGCCGCCGCAGTGTAGACCCGCGCCATGCCCGCTCCGATATTGAACGACTCATCCCCCCAGAGCGGCGGGAACACCAGCGCCCCGTCGGCACGTTTCAGGCCTTCGCCCTCGGCGCCGTGGCATACCGCGCACTGCTTGGCGTAGACCCGTTGACCGTTTTCCATGTCCGGCTTGAGCGCCGTGTCGACTTTGCCGACACCTCGCCCGGCGACTTTGTCCTCGGGTTTGGTGTTGAGCTTCATCCAGTCGAAGTAGGCCACCATCGCCTGCATGTCCGGCGACTGCACCGGCAGTGGCTGGCCATTCATCGAACGCCTGAAACAGCCATTGATACGTTCCTGCAAAGTGATCTGTTTGCCCGCACGCGGTGCGTAACCGGGGAAGAACGCAGACACCCCGACAAACGGCGAGCCATCGGCCACCGTACCGGCGTTGAGGTGGCAACTGGTGCAGTTCAGCGAGTTGCCCACGTTGTCCGGCAACAGCGCTTTGGTTTGCAGGTGCAGGCGCATGCCACGGACCACCTGGTCGGCATTGGGTGCCGCCAGCATGTCAGCCAGGCGCGGCGTCTCGAAGGTTGAGGAATCGGTGGTCGGATTGAGCTGCGCACGCATCTGTTTGACCTGGGCAGCGCTGATTACCGAGCCGCTGTTGCCCCAGTTGGAGCGCACGAAACTCAGGATCTCGGCGATTTCCTGATCCGAGAGCCGGGCGAAACCCGGCATCGTGTAGACCCGTGGATGGGTCGCCGTTTCTGCGGTTTTCCAACCCGTGAGGGTGATGTGCAGCAGCGAGGTCGGGTTGGCCGAGGCCACGCTCGGGTTGCCTGCCAGCGGCGGGAACATCGCGTTCACCCCGCCGCCATCCGGCCGGTGGCAGTCGGCGCAAAATTGCGTGTAGCCCAAACCGCCGCGGCTGGTGAACAACGCTGCCGGAGGTTCGGCCGGGGTTCGTGGTTCAAGCGGCATCGGCAGATCGTCTTTGCCGGCAGGCAGGGACTTGAGATACGTCGCAATCGCGGTCAGATCGCCGTCGGTGAAATGCTGGGTGCTGTGATGGATCACGTCCGCCATGTTGCCGGACACCGTGGCAAAGCGATTTTGCCCAGTTTTGAGCAACTGCACGGTGTCCTCGACCGTCCACAGGTTACGCAGGCTGAGGGCACGCCACTCTTCCACCGTTTCGCCTGCCAGGAAGTGCTTGCCGCTGGAACCGGCGTCGCTCATGGCCTTCTCCTGGAAGGCAATGCCGCGCGGCGTATGGCAGGCGCCGCAATGCCCCAGCCCCTGGACCAGGTAAGCGCCACGGTTAACGACTTCATCCTTGCCGGGGTCCGGTACAAAAGGCTGGCTGTCGACAAACATCTGGTTCCAGAACCACAACCCCCATCGCTGATTGAACGGCCAGCTCATGTCCGCTTCCAGATTGACCTGGCTGACCGGCGTCACCCCTTGCAGCAAATAGGCATAGAGGGCACGCATGTCCGTCTCGCTCATGTTCGCGTAAGACGGATAAGGCATCGCCGGGTACAGGTTATCGCCCGCCGGGTTCACGCCTTCGCGCATCGCACGATCAAATTGCTCGAACGTGTACCGGCCGATCCCGGTGTCCGGGTCCGGCGTAATGTTGCTGGAGTACAGGGTGCCCATCGGTGTTTTCAGCTCCAGCCCCCCGGCCATGACCGCGCCACCCTTGGCGGTGTGACACGCGATGCAGTCGCCGAGCTGGGCAACGTACTTGCCCTGCTCGATGAGTGAGCTGGCAGGGGTGACAGAAACCGTTGCCGGGGTCGGCTCACTGGCGTGGAGTTGATGCACGAACAACAACGACGAGCCCAGAATGGCCAGCCGCGGCAGAGTCAAATCCATTGAAATATCCCTTTTCGGGACTGGCGCCGGGTGGTCCCGTTGGCCAGGTCCCTTTTCGTTTTTATAGGTTCATCAGGCAGAGAACGGGGCCACTCAGGCCTAATGCCTGTCAGTTAGGGCACGAAACATGTGGGAGCGAGCCTGCTCGCGAAGACGTCGGCACATTCAACATCAATGTTTGCGCACACACCGTTTTCGCGAGCAGGCTCGCTCCCACAGAGATTTCACTTAACTGACGGGCATTAGCCACTCAGGTCCCACCCTCGTTGTAAAGGAATTGGCTCGGGCGGTCGTTGACGTGAATCAGGGGGAGGTTCAGTTGCGCAAACGAAGCGCGCGGAGAGATTCGGGAAAACGGGAGATAAAGAGGCGGTTATCGACAGCCGGACAGACGAGAAAGCTGCCGGGTATTTATCAAATCCCGGACAGCAAAAAGCCCGCATTAAGCGGGCTTTCTGTGGTGACTTGGCGTTCAGCGTTCCAGGTTACCGAATATGGCGCAGCGGACGGGACTCGAACCCGCGACCCCCGGCGTGACAGGCCGGTATTCTAACCGACTGAACTACCGCTGCGCGTAGCGTTGAACGTAAATGGTGGGTGATGACGGGATCGAACCGCCGACATTCTGCTTGTAAGGCAGACGCTCTCCCAGCTGAGCTAATCACCCTTTACCTTCGTTGCGGGGCGCATTATGCCACAAAAATTCGTAAGGTGTTGATTTAATTGATAAAAAATTAAAAAAACTGAATTTCGATGAAACAATACACTTCGCATGGAACTCTTTACAGCAAAAAGCCCGCGTTAGCGGGCTTCCTGTGGTGACCTGGCGTTCAGCGTTCCAGGTTACCGAATATGGCGCAGCGGACGGGACTCGAACCCGCGACCCCCGGCGTGACAGGCCGGTATTCTAACCGACTGAACTACCGCTGCGCGTAACACTTGAAACGAATGGTGGGTGATGACGGGATCGAACCGCCGACATTCTGCTTGTAAGGCAGACGCTCTCCCAGCTGAGCTAATCACCCTTCGCTTCGGTGTGGCGCGCATTCTACGGAGCGACCCAACCTCTGGCAAGCACTTTTTTAAATAATTTTTACAAGCCTTCCAAAGGCTTAGCTGAGGGTTGGCCTATGACGCTTCGCAGAGAATAATGCGCTCCTTTGTATAAAGGAGAGACTCACCCCATGTGGTTCAAAAACCTGCTTATCTATCGCCTGACCCAAGATCTGCCTTTTGATGCTGAGGCGTTGGAAACCGCACTGGCGACCAAACCGGCGCGTGCCTGTGCAAGCCAGGAGTTGACCACCTACGGTTTCGTCGCGCCGTTCGGCAAAGGCGAAGACGCTCCGCTGGTGCACATCAGCCAGGACTTCCTGCTGATCGCTGCCCGTAAAGAAGAACGCATTCTGCCGGGCAGCGTTGTGCGTGACGCGCTCAAGGAAAAGGTCGAAGAGATCGAAGCCGAGCAAATGCGCAAGGTCTACAAGAAGGAGCGTGACCAGCTCAAGGATGAAATCATCCAGGCGTTCCTGCCGCGTGCCTTTATCCGCCGCTCGGCGACCTTCGCTGCCATCGCGCCAAAACAGGGCCTGATCCTGGTGAACTCGGCCAGCCCGAAACGCGCCGAAGACTTGCTGTCCACCCTGCGTGAAGTGATCGGTTCGTTGCCGGTACGTCCACTGACCGTAAAAATGGCCCCGACCGCGACCATGACTGAATGGGTCACCACCCAGAAAGCCGCGGACGACTTCTTTGTACTGGACGAGTGTGAGCTGCGCGACACCCACGAAGACGGCGGCATCGTGCGTTGCAAGCGTCAGGACCTGACCAGCGAAGAAATCCAGTTGCACCTGAGCACCGGCAAAGTGGTCACTCAGTTGTCGCTGGCCTGGCAGGACAAGTTGTCGTTCATGCTCGACGACAAGATGACCGTCAAGCGCCTGAAGTTCGAAGACCTGCTGCAGGATCAGGCGGAACAGGACGGTGGCGACGAAGCCCTCGGCCAACTCGACGCCAGCTTCACCCTGATGATGCTGACCTTCGGCGAATTCCTCCCGGCGCTGGTTGAAGCGCTGGGCGGGGAAGAGATACCGCAAGGCATCTAAAGTGTGTGATCTCTAATGTGGGAGCGGGTCGGGCAGCGTTCCGCCTGCTCCCACAAAAGCAAGGCCGCGAACGAGATGCCCAACCAGCAGCGGACTGAGTGAAAACTTGATCCCCAGATTGATAATGGGCACTCTACGCGCCAACGCGGGGACGACCTCGCGGCTCGATCGAGTTATCAATCAGGGGACGGCCCCGTCAATTGATGGAGGTGTTTCATGTCCTGGATCATTCTGTTTTTCGCCGGCCTGTTTGAAGTGGGCTGGGCTGTCGGCCTGAAGTACACCGACGGTTTCAGCCGCCCTCTCCCCACCGCCCTGACCATCATTGCCATGGCCATCAGCCTCGGCTTGCTGGGCCTGGCGATGAAGGAACTGCCGCTGGGCACGGCCTACGCGATCTGGACCGGCGTGGGCGCGGTCGGCACGGTCATCGCAGGGATCATCCTGTTTGGCGAGTCCATGGCGCTGTTCCGGCTGGCCAGCGTTGCGCTGATCATTGCCGGGTTGATCGGGCTTAAAGTCAGCGCTTAGGCCTCTACCGTCTTCGCGAGCAAGCCCGCTCCCACATTTGACCGCGCTCCACCGTGGAAGCGAGCTTGTTCCGGGCGACGATCCGACGATGAGGCCAACACCGGCACCGACTATCGGACGGCACCGCGCAACTCGCCTACCAATGCCTGCAACTGTGCCGGCTGAGCGGCCTCGACCGGCACCGCCGCGCCAGCGACCAACGTCACCCGCGACCACAACCGACGGAACAAGCCCTTGTTCGGGTCGCGACTGAAGAAGCTCCCCCACAACCCCTGCAACGCCAACGGAATCACCGGCACCGGGGTTTCTTCGAGAATCCGCGTCAACCCGCCCTTGAATTCATTGATCTCGCCGTCGGCGGTCAACTTGCCTTCAGGGAAAATGCACACCAGCTCACCGTCCTTCAGGTACTGGGCGATGCGCTTGAAGGCTTTTTCGTAGATCTGAATGTCTTCCTGACGCCCGGCAATCGGAATCGTCCCCGCCGTGCGGAAGATGAAGTTGAGCACCGGCAGGTTGTAGATTTTGTAATACATCACAAAGCGAATCGGCCGACGCACCGCACCGCCAATCAACAGTGCATCCACAAACGACACATGGTTGCAGACCAGCAACGCAGCGCCTTCGTCCGGGATAGCCTCCAGGTTGCGGTGCTGCACGCGGTACATGGAATGGCTGAGCAGCCAGATCATGAAGCGCATGCTGAACTCGGGAACGATTTTGAAGATGTAGGCGTTGACGCCAATGTTCAGCAGCGAGATCACCAGGAACAACTGCGGGATCGATAGCTTGACGACACTCAGCATTGCGATCGAGAACGCGGCCGCGATCACCATGAACAACGCATTGAGAATGTTGTTCGCCGCAATCACTCGGGCGCGCTCATGCACCGGCGTGCGCGACTGGATCAACGCATACAGCGGCACAATATAGAAACCACCGAAAATCCCCAGCCCGAGAATATCAATCAGCACCCACCAGGCTTCGTGGTAACCGAGTACCGCCAGCCAGTCGTTCGCCAGGACATTTTGCGGCACCGCCCCCGAATGCCACCACAGCAGCAGCCCGAACACTGTCAGGCCGAAGGAGCCGAACGGCACGAGGCCGATCTCGACCTTGCGCCCGGAGAGCTTCTCGCACAGCATCGAACCCAGGGCGATGCCCACCGAAAACACCGTGAGGATCAGCGTCACCACGGTTTCGTCACCGTGCATCCAGTCTTTGGCGTAGGCCGGAATCTGCGTCAGGTAGATGCCGCCCATGAACCAGAACCACGAATTGCCGACAATCGAGCGCGACACCGCAGGTGTTTGCTTGAGCCCCAACTGCAAGGTGGCCCAGGATTGGGTGAAGATGTTCCAGTTCAAGCGCAGTTCAGGGGTCGATGCAGCAGCGCGGGGAATGCTGCGACTGGCCAGGTAACCGAGCACGGCCACCGCCACGATCGCCGCAGAGACAATGGGCGCATAGTGCGTCGAGGACATCATGACCCCGGCGCCGATGGTCCCCGCGAGAATCGCCAGGAACGTTCCCATCTCTACCAGACCGTTGCCGCCGACCAACTCGTCTTCGTGCAAGGTCTGGGGCAGGATCGAATACTTCACCGGGCCAAATAGCGCCGAATGAGTACCCATGGCGAACAGCGTCACAAGCATCAGCGACAGGTGATCGAAGACAAACCCGACAGCGCCCACCGCCATAATGGCGATTTCACACAGCTTGATCAGGCGTATCAATGAGTCCTTGGCGAACTTTTCGCCAAACTGCCCGGCCAGCGCCGAGAACAGAAAGAACGGCAGGATGAACAGCATTGAGCACAGGCTAGTCCAGATCGAACGGTCGCCCTCGATGGCCAGCTTGTAGAGGATGGCGAGGATCAGCGACTGTTTGAAGAGGTTGTCGTTGAACGCCCCCAGGGACTGCGTAACAAAAAACGGCAGGAAACGCCGTGTGCGAAGCAAGGTGAATTGCGAAGGGTGACTCATCGTCCATGTCCCTGAGTGGCCTGGAGGCTGTTATTGGAATGTCGAAAGACCATCCAGGGACAAAAGCTTACCTAATCTTTGCCGATTATTTCTTTAATCCTGCAATGCATGGCGAAACAAACAACTCGCCACGCCAGGCGCCCTGCACGGTGCGCGCGGAAACAATCAGCCACATCAACGCCAGCGCCACCACCAGCACGCTGCCAAAAATACTGAAGAACGTCAGGTTCAAGGTACTGGCCAGTTTCAGCGTCGCCAGGGAATACACGCCCAGCGGGAAGGTAAAGCCCCACCAGCCAAGATTGAACGGAATCCCGGCGCGCAGGTAACGCAAGGTGATCAGCACCGCCATCAGCATCCACCACAAGCCGAACCCCCACAGGGTGATCCCGGCCACCAGCCCCAGGCCCGCGGCGATTTCGCCGACACCTGGCAAGCCATTGGCCGCGAAGATCGTCGGCGCGTCGCTGCCCAGCAGCAACATGCCCAGCGCCCCGGTGCCGATCGGTCCCAACGCCAGCCAGCTCGACGCGGCCATGTTTTCGTGAGGCAGTTTATGCAAGGCCATGCGTAACAGAAGGATGGTCAGGATGCTGAAGGCCACCGGCACTGAGAACGCCCACAACACGTAACTGGTTGTCAGCACCACCAGTTGGGCATGCGCGTCGGTCAGGTGCGGCGCCAGCAAACCACCGCTGGCCGCGGCAACTTCCGCCGCCACCACCGGCAACAGCCAAACGGCGGTCATCTGGTCGATGCTGTGTTCCTGGCGGGTGAACATCAAGTAGGGAATCAACACGCCGCAGGCCAGCGACAGGGCAACATCGAGCCACCAGAGCACCTCGGCCACGTGCACCACGCCCTCCCCCCAGCGCGGCAAGCCAAACAGCAAGAAGCCATTGATGATAGTCGCCAGCCCCATGGGGATCGTGCCGAAAAACATCGACACCGTGGAGTGCCCGAAAATCCGCCGTGCTTCCTCAAAGAAAAACGCCCAGCGCGCCGCATACAGCGCGCTGAACAGCAGAAACAGGAAGATATTGAACATCCACAAACCTTCGGCGAAGGCATGCAGGCCGGGAATCGACGTCGGCAGTTGGGCGAGCGCCAGGGCCAGCACCCCGGTGCCCATGGTGGCGGCAAACCAGTTGGGGGTGAACTGGCGGACGACTTCACGGGGGTGCTGCAAATGACTCAATGGCCGAAGGCCGGGTTTGACGCTGTTGGGGCATGACATGGCGAACTCCTCTCCTCTGGTGAGGTAGCGCCCATGGTAGAACTGAATCGAATATCTATATAACGGGTAATATCTCTATCTGTTATCTACTTTATAGATATATCGATCAAACGCTGCCTTCGCTTTCGATCACCAGCACCCGCGCCGCGCCTTGAGGATGAGCCACATGCTCAGTGCCGACCTGCGCGTAAAAGATGTCACCCACCTCAAGCATAGCCGCGTGCTCGACACCGTTTTCCCGGTAGCGCATCTGCACTTGGCCATCGAGCACCACGAACACTTCCTGGCCATCGTTGGTGTGCCATTTGTAGGGCTGATCGGTCCAGTGCAACCGGGTGGTGATGCCATTCATGTTGGCGATATCCAGCGCTGCCCAGGCGCGTTCGCCGGTGAAGCTTTTACTGCGGATGATCTTCATCGCGGTTCATTCCTTCGAAGGTGAGTCACAGCGGTCGCCAAGGCTAACCGAAACAGGTAATAACTGCGCCTAAGGGTTGCTCGGCGCCCCGCAGAGGCTGGCCGGACGCTGCAACCTCAACCCCAGCAGCGCACCGAGGGACAACACGATCAACACCGCGCCGTAACCATCGGTGGTGGCAATCAGGCCGAAGGTGCGGGTCAGGCTCCCGACGGCAAGCGACGGCAAGCAGAACGCCAGGTAACTGAGCACATAAAACGCCGACATCAGCCCCGCGCGCTCATGGGCCAAGGCCAGCGGCACAACGCTGCGCAAGGCACCGAGGAAACCCGCGCCAAAACCACTGCCCGCCACCAGCGTGGCCACAAAGAACAAGGGCAGACTCGCGCTGTGCACGGCAACCAGAATCAAGCTTATCCCCACGGCCAACAGGCTCGCGCCCAACCGCAGAACGCTGTCCGCCGGACGGTTGCGCAGCGAGAAAATCATCAGCGCGCCGCTCACCGTCAACACCGCCACCAGTGCGCCACCGATCAGGTTCGAGGTCGACCCGGTGGCCGCTCGCACCAGTGAAGGTGCCAAGGACAGGAAGAACCCGCCCACCGCCCAGACCGCCACATCCACCGGCAACGCCAGCCACAACGCCCGCCGCGCTTGCGGCGGCACATGCAAGGTTGGCCGCAGGGACGCCCAGACGCCCGGCTGGCGGCTGACGCGCTCCGGCAGCCGCCAGACATACAACGCCTGCACCAGAAACACCACGGCCAATATCCCGTACGCCAGTTGCAGCGGTTGCGGCGCGTATTCGGCTAACAACCCGGTGCCCAGCGCGCCGCACGCCATGCCCAGCAACGGCGCCACACTGTTGACCAGCGGCCCTTGCTGGCGGTCGGTATCGAGCAATGCTGCGCCCAGCACGCTGGTGGCCATGCCGGTAGCAAACCCTTGAATCACCCGCGCGGCAATCAGCCAGGCAACTGTCTCGGCGTTGATAAACAGCAGCATCGCGAGTATCTCAAGCAGCAATGCTGCGAAAATCACCGGTGTGCGGCCCAGGTAATCGGACAGCGAGCCCACCGTCAGCAGCGCCGCCAGCAGGCTCAGGGCATACACACCGAAAATCAGCGTCAGGGTCGCCGCAGAGAACTGCAACGCATCCTGATAGAGGTGATAAAGCGGCGTCGGCGCACTGGAAGCGGCGAGAAAACTCAGTAAGGTGATCGCCAGGAACACCAGACTGGAACGGTTTGAGACAGGGCTGGACATGGGCACGCTCCGCTAAAGCTAATATTTTGCTTTTGCGGAGTGTGCTACCGGCCCAGGCTTAAAGCAAATTCTTTGTGTTAAGGTCCGCTGCATGGCAATTAAAGAAGCGTTACGCCCCGGTGGCCGAAGTGCCCGGGTGCAGGAATCCATCCATTTGGCAGTGCGCCAACTCCTGGAAGAACAGGAGCGCTCCACCGTGACCGTGCCGCAAATCGCCGCCCGCGCAGGCGTGACACCGTCGACGATCTACAGACGCTGGGGCGACTTGTCGGCGTTGTTGGCCGACGTCGCCCTCGCCCGCATGCGCCCCGACAGCGAACCGGCCAGTACCGGCAGCTTGCGCGGCGACCTGCGGGCCTGGGCCGAGCAATACCTGGACGAGATGAGCTCCGAGCCCGGCCGCAACATGATGCGCGACGTGCAAGCCAGCACTACGCCGGGTTATTGCGTGACGATCATTGGCGGGCAATTGCAGAGCATTCTGGATCGTTACCCTGACGAGCCGAAGCCAAGCGTTGACCGGCTGATCAATCTGGTGGTGGCGCCGACGGTGTTTCGCATCCTGTTTTCGGCGGCGGCGCTGGAAGTCGAAGAACTGCATCGGTTGATCGAGATTGCGTTGCATCAGTGAGGCTGCCAATCGCGAGCAGGCTCGCTCCACATTGGCATTGAGGGTGCTCCGCTGTCTTGTGCTCACGGCCCATAAATGCACTAAAGATCCAACTGGCACCCGCGCCTGCGACACCCCGCCACCCCACGACCTTGGTCGACACTGACGAACCCCGACCATCGTGCGAGACTGTCAGGCCGGTCGCAGGTCCGGTGTCTTTTGTCTGGAGTTTCCATGTCGCTGTCCAGCGGGCTGATCGCCGCCGTCGCCCTGGCCTATATGGCCATCATGTTCGCCATCGCCTTTTACGGCGACCGTCGCAGCACCCCGTTGCCGCCGCGCATGCGTGCGTGGGTCTATAGCCTGTCGCTGGCCGTCTATTGCACCAGCTGGACGTTCTTTGGCGCCGTGGGCCAGGCTGCCGAACAGCTTTGGTCGTTCCTGCCGATTTACCTGGGGCCGATCCTGCTGCTGGTATGCGCGCCGTGGGTCCTGCAAAAAATGGTGATGATCAGCAAGCAGGAGAACATCACCTCGATTGCCGACTTCATTGCCGCCCGCTACGGCAAATCCCAATCCCTGGCCGTGGTGGTGGCGCTGATTTGCCTGGTCGGCGTGTTGCCCTACATCGCCTTGCAGCTCAAGGGCATCGTGCTCGGCGTAAACCTGCTGATCGGTGCAGGTGCCGACGCCATGGGCACCCGCGCCCAGGACACAGCGCTGATCGTGTCGCTGATTCTGGCGCTGTTCACCATTGTCTTCGGCACCCGCAACCTCGACGCCACCGAACACCACCGGGGCATGGTGCTGGCGATTGCGTTCGAATCGCTGGTCAAGCTGTTCGCCTTCCTCGCGGTCGGTGCGTTCGTCACTTATGGCCTGTACGACGGCTTCGATGACTTGTTCGATCAGGCCATGCTCGCGCCGCGCCTGGAGCAATACTGGAAAGAAACCATCAACTGGCCATCGATGGTGGTGCAGACCGGTGTGGCGATGATGGCAATCATCTGCCTGCCCCGGCAGTTCCATGTGACCGTGGTGGAGAACATCGAACCCCAGGACCTGCGCCTGGCCAAATGGGTGTTCCCGGCCTATCTGGCCCTGGCTGCGCTGTTCGTGGTACCGATTGCCCTTGCCGGGCAAATGCTGCTGCCCAGCTCCGTACTACCGGACTCGTTCGTGATCAGCCTGCCGCTGGCCCAGGCCCATCCAGCCCTGGCGCTGCTGGCGTTCATCGGCGGCGCGTCGGCCGCCACCGGCATGGTGATCGTGGCCAGCGTGGCGTTGTCGACCATGGTCTCCAACGACATGTTGCTGCCGTGGCTGCTGCGGCGTAAAAACGCCGAGCGGCCGTTTGAAGTATTCCGCTACTGGATGCTCTCGGTGCGCCGCGTGAGCATCGTGGTGATTTTGCTGCTCGCCTATGTCGCCTATCGCCTGCTCGGTTCGACCGCCAGCCTGGCGACCATCGGCCAGATCGCCTTCGCTGCCGTGACCCAACTGGCACCGGCCATGCTCGGCGCGCTGTACTGGAAACAGGCCAACCGCCGTGGCGTGTTCGCCGGCCTCGCCGCCGGGACCTTCCTGTGGTTCTACACGCTGATTCTGCCGATTGCGGCCCACAGCCTTGGCTGGCCTCTCAGCAGTTTTCCGGGGCTGGCGTGGTTGCACAGCAACCCGCTGAACCTGCCAATCACGCCGCTGACCCAAGGCGTGGTGCTGTCGCTGGCCGGCAACTTCACACTGTTCGCCTGGGTCTCGGTGTTGTCGCGTACGCGGGTCTCGGAACACTGGCAGGCCGGGCGATTCATTGGTCAGGAGATCAGCGCCCGGCCAAACGCCCGCTCAATGCTGGCGGTGCAGATTGACGACCTGCTGCAATTGGCGGCGCGGTTTGTCGGTGAAGAACGGGCGCGCCAGAGCTTCATCCGCTTCGCTTATCGCCAGGGCAAAGGCTTCAATCCCAACCAGAATGCTGACGGTGAATGGATCGCCCACACCGAACGCCTGCTCGCCGGCGTGCTGGGCGCCTCGTCAACCCGCGCCGTGGTGAAAGCCGCCATCGAAGGCCGGGAAATGCAGCTTGAGGACGTGGTGCGGATCGCCGACGAAGCGTCGGAAGTGCTGCAATTCAACCGAGCCCTGCTGCAAGGCGCGATTGAAAACATCACCCAGGGCATCAGCGTGGTCGACCAGTCGCTGAAACTGGTGGCCTGGAACCGGCGTTACCTGGAACTGTTCAACTACCCGGACGGGCTGATCAGCGTCGGCCGACCGATTGCCGACATCATTCGCTACAACGCCGAGCGTGGCTTGTGCGGCCCCGGCGAGGCGCAAGTGCATGTCGCACGGCGCTTGCACTGGATGCGTCAGGGCCGCGCCCATACCTCTGAACGGTTGTTCCCCAATGGCCGGGTGATCGAGTTGATCGGCAACCCGATGCCGGGGGGCGGTTTCGTCATGAGTTTCACCGACATCACCGCGTTCCGCGAAGCCGAGCAAGCGCTGACCGAGGCCAACGAAGGGCTGGAGCGACGGGTCACCGAGCGCACCCATGAACTGTCGCAACTGAACGTTGCGCTGACCGAAGCCAAGGGCACCGCCGAGTCGGCCAACCAGTCGAAAACCCGCTTTCTGGCGGCGGTCAGCCATGACCTGATGCAGCCCCTGAACGCCGCGCGGCTGTTCTCGGCCGCCCTCTCCCACCAGGACGACGGCTTGCCCGCCGAAGCCCAGAAACTGGTGCAGCACCTGGACAGTTCGCTGCGCTCGGCCGAAGACCTGATCAGCGACTTGCTGGATATCTCACGCCTGGAAAACGGCAAGATCAACCCGGACCGCAAGCCGTTCGTGCTCAACGAGTTGTTCGACATTCTCGGCGCGGAGTTCAAGGCACTGGCTCAGGAACAGGGCCTGAAGTTCCGCGTGCGCGGTAGCCGGTTGCGGGTCGACAGCGACATCAAACTGCTGCGCCGCGTGCTGCAAAACTTCCTGACCAACGCCTTCCGCTACGCCAAAGGCCCGGTACTGCTGGGCGTTCGGCGCCAGGGCGATCAGTTGTGCCTGGAAGTCTGGGATCGCGGGCCGGGGATTGCAGAAGACAAGCGCCAGGTGATTTTCGAAGAGTTCAAGCGCCTCGACAGCCACCAGACCCGCGCCGAAAAAGGCCTGGGGCTGGGCCTGGCGATTGCCGACGGACTCTGCCGCGTGCTCGGCCATCCATTGCAGGTACGTTCGTGGCCGGGCCGGGGCAGCGTGTTCAGTGTCTGCGTGCCTCTGGCGCGTGCGCAAACCAGCGCGCCCAAACAAGTCGTCGAGTTGAACGGTGCGTTGCCGAATGGTGCCCAAGTGCTGTGCATCGACAACGAAGACAGCATTCTGATCGGCATGAATAGCCTGCTCACACGCTGGGGGTGTCAGGTCTGGACAGCCCGCAACCGCGAAGAATGTGCGGCGCTGCTGGGCGACGGCGTGCGCCCGCACCTGGCGCTGGTGGATTACCACCTCGACGACGGTGAAACCGGGACCGAACTGATGGCCTGGTTGCGCACGCAACTGGGCGAGCCGGTGCCGGGGGTGGTGATCAGTGCCGATGGGCGGCCGGAGATGGTGGCCCAGGTGCATGCGGCGGGCCTGGACTACCTGGCCAAACCGGTGAAACCGGCGGCATTGCGGGCGTTGCTGAGTCGGCATTTGCCGTTGTGATTACGGCCTGGAGGCTGGCCACAACAGCAGTTACTCAGGCAGCTCGACCAACCCATCGGCATCCGTCATCGCCCGCTCCAGCAGGTCCGCTGGCAGGCTCTTGCTCGCACGGGCACCGAGCAGTTTGAGCTGCTCACTGCGGCTGACCAGGTTGCCGCGCCCCTCTGTCAGTTTGTTACGGGCAGCACTGTAGGCCTTGTCCAGTTGCTGCAAGCGATTGCCAACCTCGTCCAGATCCTGAATGAACAGCACGAACTTATCGTACAACCACCCGGCACGCTCGGCGATTTCCCGAGCGTTCTGACTCTGGCGTTCCTGCTTCCACAGGCTGTCGATTACCCGCAACGTCGCCAGCAACGTGGTCGGGCTGACGATCACGATATTGCGGTCGAACGCTTCCTGAAACAGCGTCGGCTCACCCTGCAACGCCGCGGAAAACGCGGCCTCGATCGGCACGAACAGCAAAACGAAATCCAGGCTGTGCAAGCCGTCCAGACGCTTGTAGTCCTTGCCGGCCAGGCCTTTGACGTGATTGCGCAGGGACAGCACGTGCTGCTTGAGGGCCGCTTGACCGATCTGCTCGTCATCGGCCGCGACATACTGCTGATAGGCGGTGAGGCTGACCTTGGAGTCGACCACCACCTGCTTGTCGCCAGGCAGATAGATGATGACATCGGGCTGGAAACGCTCGCCATCCGGCCCCTTGAGGTTGACCTGGGTCTGATACTCGCGCCCTTTCTCCAGGCCGGCATGTTCAAGAACACGCTCAAGGATCAACTCGCCCCAGTTGCCTTGGGTTTTCTGGCCCTTGAGTGCGCGGGTCAGGTTGGTCGCTTCGTCGCTCAGGCGCAGGTTCAATTGCTGCAAGCGTTCAAGCTCCTTGGCCAGGGAGAAACGCTCGCGGGCTTCGGCCTGATAGCTTTCTTCCACACGTTTTTCGAAGGACTGGATGCGCTCTTTCAACGGGTCAAGCAGTTGCCCGAGGCGCTGCTGACTGGTTTCGGCAAACCGCTGTTCGCGCTCATCGAAGATCTTCCCGGCCAGCTCGGCGAACTGTGCCCGCAGCTCGTCCCGCGAGCCTTGCAAGTCGCTGAGGCGCTGTTGATGACTGTCCTGCTGCTCGCGCAACTCGGCGTTGAGCGAGGCGGCCTGGGCGTCCAACCGACGCAACTCGGCCTCTTTGCTACTGCGCTCCAGATTCCAGGCGTGAGCCGCATCGCGGGCGTTGTCGCGCTCGATCTGCAACAACTCGACTTCACGATTGACCGCCGCCAGATCGGCCTGCTTGGCTGCATTGGCCTGCCCCAGGTCGCTGATTTCGTCACGGCAGGCATCGAGTTGCGCATTGAGGCCGTCCTGCGCCAGTTGGGCCGTGCTCAGACGCTCTTCAAGCAGGGCCAGGTCAGCCTGACTGGCACTCATGCGCCGTTGCAGTTGCCAGGCCAGCGCCAACAGCGGCAGCGCCGCGCCTGCCAGACCGAGCAATACACTGGTCAAGTCCATAGCCATGGCGACTCCTGCCGATGAGATAAAGCTTGAAGGTTAACCAAGCCGTGCAGGCTTGGACAGCTCAGTCTTCGATCCGACCGAGTTCCTGCTGGGCGCGCCGGTCGCCCGCACGAGCAGCCTGGCGCAGCAGGTCCTGGCCGATCCGACGGTCTCGCGCATTGCCGCACTCGCGGCACATCAACTGGCCCAGGCGACTTTGCGCAGCCACTACACCTTCACGCGCAGGCTGCTTGAGCAAACGCCCGGCGAAATGCTTGACGTTGGGGTTATCGCCCAGGGTCGGGCTGTCGAGCAGCCACTCGGCGACGCGCATGGAAAATCGCTTGGGTGGGGTAACACCGGTGGGTGCGGAGGTAGCAGAGGTTGATACTGAGCGAAACTTCATAAAGCACTGTGAGGCAGATCAGAAGGCGCGCCACTCTACTCCTTTTTTCGTACGGGTAAAGGCGAAAAAACCCGGCACGCCCGTCCTAGAGCAAGCGCTAGGGACAATCCACAGAAGCTGTGGATAACTCAGTGGACAACCGCCCCTGAACTCGCCACAAGCCCTGTGGAATGGGGCCCGCAGTCAAACTGACGATTTTTTCACCAGTAAAAAAAACCGATGTTTTTCATTGACTTAAATTTTCAGTACAGGCACCCACTGCCGCTGAGGGTCAGATGACAGCGCGGTGACGATCCGCGCAACTAATGTGCACAAGTACTGTTGAGGTGGTTATATCGGTGCACTTTTTTCGCACACTTACAAAAACTCCGGGCCCCAAGGTGGGGCCGACCAATATCGAGCCCCCTTCGCACTCCACGGTCGTAAAGCCATGACCAACCGACCAACGGTCACCTGCACCTTCCGCCTCCGTGAAACCTGCAGTCTTCGTGGCTTACCCCCTTTCACCAGCGCCTAGCCCAGGCCGTTTTTGACGGCGCCACGAATCTTTTTTGCCTAACACACTTCCTTTCTCAAATTCAAACCGCTAGTATCCGCGGCGTTAGTACCAAGCTGAAAGTCAATTCTGGTCGAACAAATCCTCACGGTCAGCCTTCCCTAAAGAGAAGCCTCTACCGACAACGCGGGATCGACCACCTCGATGGTTTCCAGGTAAACCTTGCGTCAACACTGCCTTTGAATCGAATGCAAAGGGTGTTGCGAAGCTCACTTACTCTGACCGAACCAACCTGCATATTGATCAGGATCTTCACCCCGGGCCCAGAACCTTTGCCCTTGATGTGTTGCCTGCCCTCCTAAGTACCTACCTGCCGGCCCAAGCGCGCAAAAATCAATGCGCTTCAAACTGGCTGCTTTGTTCCAGTCGGGTTCTTCGTTTGACCAATGGTGGTCGACGTTACTGGAACGTTTTAACGTTGCACGGTTCTTATCCGTGTCATTTGCAGGAACATCTAATAACTATGTCGACTCAAATCCATACTCAGGATGCCATTCGCACCCTAACCAACGCTTTTGCACCAATGAACTGCCTGATCATGGCCGCTCGCAAAGGCTGCTTCAGCTTCACTCTGGTGAACGAACACGGCATCGCCCGTCACAGCGAACGCCTGTATCCCGATCAATACTCCAGCGCAGAGCCGCTGCAGGCCGTGATCGAGCGTACCCGTCAGGCACTGGTTGCCTGAGACGCCAGAAAGGCTGAAAACCTCAAAAGCCCTGCCCAACCAGCAGGGCTTTTTATTGCCCGATATTTCTCTTTGCACTGAATCGACCCTAAGCACGAACCGGTATAACGGTTATAACTCGTAGCCGAAAATATTTTAAATACAGTCCTTTACAGCTCGAATATGACACTACACTTCAACTCAAGCGGCTTGATCCGCTTCCGGCGAGCCTGAGTCGATTCACAGCTGCCAAGCTCCCTTCAGGTATCGCCGCCCACTTCGTGTTTCGAGGGCCTTATGGGTATCGCCGCCAGCGAACTGTGCCGTTATGTGATCCGCCCGACACTGATCTATCTCGGGCGCCACAGCCGGACCGCCGAATCCCTCCTGCTGGGCATTGCCGCCAGTCAGTCCGCCCTGGGCTCAGCCCTGCATGACCGCCGTGGACATGGGCTATACCGGATTGCCGAGCTTCGTCACCAGGCACTCTGGGACCATTACCTGGCACTGGACCCCGAGCGCGCAAGCCTGGTTCGCGGCCTGGCCAGCCAACATGCTTTTTTGAGCGGCCCGCACCTGGAACTGACCGTCAACCTGCGCTACGCCACCGCCATCGCCTGGTTGCTGATAGAAGAACAGAACACCCCGCTGCCCGAAGCAGACGACCTGCTGGGAATGGCAAGAATCTGGCGTCAAACATTCCAGCCCCAAGGCCGCTTGAGAGACTTCACCTGCGCCTGGCAAACCTGCGTTTGCCCCCTGAACGAACTCGCCTGTTGATCCGCCACTTTTTAAAGATCGCGCAAAAGACACGAATCTGGTCGGATTGTCCTACAAAACCGCTCTAACTCAAGCGATACAGCCTATGGCGCTGGAACGAAAATGTTGGTAATTTTCGCCCCGGTGATCACCAGGAGTTCTAATAATGAAAAAAGTAATGCTCAAAACCACCCTCAGCCTCGCCGTAACGTTGGCATCCACGCAGATTTTCGCGAGTGGCTTTGCCATCAACGAACAGAGCATCAGTGGGATGGGCACTGGTTTTGCCGGGCGATCTTCTGTCGCCGACGACGCAAGTACAATTTTTGGTAACCCTGCCGGTATGTCGCGTATCAAGCGCGAACAAGTGACTGGCGGTGTCGCCATGCTCGACGCTCACACCGACATCAGCGACGCCCGTTCGCGCCCGAACAAAGGCACCAACGACGGCGACATGGTGCCGTTCATTGCCGTACCTATGGGCTACTACGTCAAGCCAATCGACGACCATTGGGCCTTCGGTATCGGTATGTACGCACCGTTCGGTCTCGTGACCGATTACGAAAAAGGCTTTGCTGGCCGCTACTTCGGCAGCAAGAGCGACGTTAAAGTCATGACGCTGCAACCTACCGTCAGCTATGCCTTCAACGACAAGGTTTCGATCGGTTTCGGCCCGACCATCAACCGTATCGACGGCACCCTGGAATCCAACCTGTCGATTACCCCGCTCGCTAAAGACGGCAAGGTAAAGATCAAGGGCGACGACACTGCGCTGGGCTACAACATCGGTGTCCTGGCACAGGTTACCGACAGCACTCGCGTGGGCCTGACCTATCACTCGAGAGTGAAGTACAAACTTGAAGGCGACACCAAGGTCAACTACAGCCTGCTTGCCGCCGCTGGCCTGAACCCGAGCCAGAAGTACGACGCTTCGCTGAAACTGCAAACCCCTGAGTCGGTCGACTTCTCGGTCACTCACGAGCTCGACGACCAATGGACGATCTACGCCGGTAGCACCTGGACCCGCTGGAGCCGCCTGGAAAACATCACCGTCGAGAACAAAGGCGTCCAGCCTGCGTTGGGCGGTCAGTTCGGTTCCATCACCGAAGAGCAGAACTGGCACGACACCTGGGCTCACGCCATCGGCGCTTCGTACAAGCTGAACAAGCAATGGGTACTGCGTACCGGCCTGTCGTTTGACCAGGCACCGACCAACAACGTCGACCGTTCCCCACGCATCCCGACTGGCGACCGGACGATCTTCAGCCTCGGTGCTGGCTGGAGCCCAACGGACGACCTGACCATCGACGTCGCTTACTCCTACCTCAAGGAAGAAGCCGTCAAGGTCAACAACCACAACAACCGTGGCCAGAGCTACAACGCCAAGTATGAAAACTGGGCAAATGGTTTCGGTGTAGGCGCAACCTACCGCTTCTGATTCACCGCGAGCCCTGGCGGCTCGCCCGCTGAATTGAAAAAGCCCCGCCTCTTCGTCAGAGAGCGGGGCTTTTTCATGGGCGTCGATCAGGGTCTGGAGGCCAGGGCCTTTTCCACGGCCTCGATGAAATCCGCGCTGTCGGGCTTGGTCAGGCTGGAGAAATTGGCAATCACCTTGCCTTGGCGGTCGACTACGTATTTGTAGAAGTTCCACTTCGGCGCACTGCTCTGCTGCGCCAAGGCTTTGAACAAATGGACGGCATCGTCGCCGCGAACCTTTTGCGGCTCGGTCATGGTGAAGGTCACGCCGTAGTTCACATAACAGACCTTGGCGGTTTCGGCACCGTCCCTGGACTCTTGCCTGAAGTCATTGGACGGCACGCCCAACACCTCAAGCCCTTGGTCTTTATAGCGCTGATACAGGGCTTCAAGGCCTTTGAACTGAGGGGCGAAACCACAAAAACTGGCGGTATTGACCACCACCAGCGGCTTGCCAGCAAAGCGCTGGCACAGATCAATGGATTCCTTGGCATGCAACTTGGGCAAAGCGCCAGAAAGCAACGGCGGGCATTCGGCCGCCAGGGTTGAACCGGCCATGGCCAACAGAACAGCTGGAACGGCTAACCAGCGCATCAGCATGTCGTACGTCCTTGATAGAGGTCAGAGGGCGACGTTACTCGCCCTTGCGCAGACCTCGCAAGCAGCGATTCAGCAAACGCCCATGCCCAATTGCATCAGCGCCAGACCGCCCTGATGCCAGCCCCACCAGGCCAGCACCAGCAACAACGCGCCCAGGCTGGCTACGCCAAGCCACACTGCGACACGATTCACGCCGCGCTCACCAGCGTTTGCAACCGCGCCACCGGACGCTCGCGCACGGGCCAGTTCAGGGCGGCCGCCAACAGGCTCAAGAGAATCGCCACTTGCCATATCAAGTCATAGCTCCCCATCCGATCGTAGACCACCCCCCCCAGCCAGCCGCCGAGGAACGAACCCAACTGGTGGAAGAGGAAAACAATACCACCGAGCATAGAGAGGTTTCGTACACCGAACAGCGTTGCCACGGTGCCATTGGTCAAGGGCACCGTCGACAACCACAAAAAGCCCATGGCCATGCCAAACAGGTAGGCGCTGGTTTGCGTGACAGGTGCCCAAAGGAACAACCCGATGACCACGGCGCGCAGCAGGTACAAAGCGGTCAACAGACGTGGCTTGGACATCCGCCCGCCGAGCCAGCCTGCTGTGTACGTACCGAAGATATTGAACAGGCCGATCAACGCCAGCACCGTGGTGCCAACGCCGGCCGGCAAGTGCTGATCGACCAGATACGCCGGCAAATGCACGCCGATGAACACCACCTGAAAGCCACAGACAAAAAAGCCGAATGCCAACAGCCAGAAACCGGAATGGGAGCAGGCCTCACGCAGCGCTTCGCTCAACGTCTGCTCGTGCCCCAGCACCGGCAGCGGCTTGTCCTTGAGCATGCTCACCAACGGCACAATCAACGCGACCAACAGGCCGAGCACCAGCAACGCACTCGACCAGCCCAGCCAGCCGATCAATCCGAGGGTCCCGGGGAGCATGGCGAATTGTCCGAACGACCCCGCCGCACTGGCGATGCCCATGCCCATGCTGCGTTTTTCCGGCGGTAGCGCACGCCCAACCACGCCCAGAATCACCGAGAACGACGTGCCCGACAGGCCGATACCAATCAACAACCCGGCACTCAGCGACAACGTCACTGCCGAGTCGGACAGGCCCATGCACATCAGGCCCACGGCGTACAACACGCCACCGACCAGCACCACTTTCGCGGCACCGAAGCGATCAGCCAACGCACCGGTAAATGGCTGCGCCAGTCCCCAGATCAGGTTTTGCAGGGCGATGGCAAAGGCAAACACCTCGCGCCCCCAGCCGAACTGCGCGCTCATCGGCGGCAGGAACAACCCAAAACCGTGCCGCACGCCCAATGACAACGCAAGAATCAGCGCACTCCCAAGAAGCACCCAACCGCTGGTACGCCACATCGATGTCATTTTTATTCTCCGTTCGCGGGTATATACCCGCTTGAGTTCGGGCTTAAATTCGGGCTTACGTTTGGAAAGGCCCGCCACCTCAGGCGAGTTCGTCCAGCAAGGCCAGCAAGGTTGCACGCTTCTCGGCACCCAAACGATCAATCAAGCGCTGCTGCGCCGCTTCCCAGGCGGGTAACGCCGCCGCGAGACGCTCGCTTCCGGCCTGGGTCAGTTGCACGATACGGTTGCGCTGGTCTTCACCTTCGACCAGTAGCACCAGCCCCGCGCCTTCCAGCACCCGGAGATTGCGCCCCAACGTGCTGCGATCCAGCCCCATGGCCTCAGCCAGGGTGGAAATGCTCGGTTGGTCCAGCCGCTGCAAGTTGCATAGCAAAGAATACTGGGCAACGTTGATTCCGAAGCCGTCGAGGGCGCCGTCGTAATGCCTGCTGACGCCACGGGCGGCACGACGCAGGTTGGTGCATAAACATTGAGAGGCAAGCATGGTGCGTGTATATACCCGCGAGTCTGTTAAATCAAGTTACAGATAGACAGTGTGCTGCCCACAAGACCGCCATCGCGAGCAGGCTCGCTCCCACATAGGTACTGCCGAGCGCCCCTCTGTGGGAGAGGGGCCTGCTCGCGATGACGGCCGTAAATTCAAAAAATCACCATCAGACCAACGCCAACCCCACCAACACCGCCATCTCCAGCAATTCCAGCAACGCCCCCGCAGTATCGCCCGTCGTTCCACCCAAACGGCGCAGCATCACCTGCCGCAACCAGACGAACACCAGCACCGCGATAACAATCGCCAAAACGCCGCCAAAACCGCCGATCAACGCACACACCAACGCACTGATCGCCAACACCCACCACCCGGCCTTACGCGGCAAGTGGTCGGCCAACGCCTGACCCAACCCACCCGAACGCACATAGGGCGTGGTCAGGAACAACCCCAACAGCGCGGCGCGGCCGATCAATGGAACGATGATCAAAACAACACCATGCCCCTGCTCGACCAACGCCAGCAACGCGGCGAATTTAAGCAGCAACACCAACACCAGCGTGACCACCGCAATCGGTCCGCTGCGTGGGTCTTTCATGATGGTCAACGTGCGTTCGCGGTCACCGAAGCCGCCAAGCCACGCATCGGCGCTGTCAGCCAGGCCATCCAGGTGCAAACCACCACTGAGCACCACCCACGCCGTCAGCAGCAAAGCGGCGTGCAACAACGGCGGCGTACCAATCAACAGACTGTCAAACGCCCACAGCAACACGCCGAACAACAGCCCCACCAATGGATAGAACAGCAGCGAGCGCCCCAACTCCCGAGGTTGCGGCATACCCGGCAGACGAATTGGCAAGCTGCTGAGAAACTGCAGGGCAATCCACAATGGCAACACGTTCAGACCTCTTCCTTGAGCAGGCCCCGAGCCTGCACTTGCAGCGTAAACAGCGCCCCGTGCCCCACCTCGACGTTGAGCAATTGTTCGCGAGGCAATCCCCGCGCCTGCGCCAGCAACAAACGCATCACCCCGCCATGACTCACCAGCAGCAACCGTTCACCTGCATAGGCCTGATGCAGGCGTTCTACCGCCGCCAACACTCGTGCAGAAAACGCCGTCACCGGCTCGCCATCCGGTGGCGTGAACCCATAGGGATCGGCCCAAAACAGCCCCAGCGCCTCGGCGTCGGTTTCCATCAGCGCTGCTGCGCTCTGCCCTTCCCAGGCGCCGAAATGCAGCTCTTGCAGATCGCGCTCAAGCTGCACTGGCAGCCCGAGTTGCCCAGCCAATGCCTCGGCAAAACGTGCACAACGCTGCAACGGCGAACTGATCACACGGTCCCACGGCCCCCTGCCTATCACCGCCCCACGCATCTGCTCCCAGCCCTTGGCCGTGAGGGCGTCGTCGAGGCTGCCGCGCAGGCCACCGCCCAGTTCGGTTTCACCATGGCGCAACAGGTCAAGGCGCAAGATCATGCCGGGCGATCCGCCACAGCCGCTTCGGCGAAGGTCGCCATTTGTCCGTGCAGATCACACGCCAGTCGCAACAACGGCACTGCCAGCGCCGCACCACTGCCCTCGCCCAGACGCAACCCGAGTTCGAGCAACGGCTCGGCGCTCAACGCTTCCAGCACATGCCGATGGCCAGGCTCGGCACCACGATGGCCGAACAGCAGCCATTCGCGGCAGGCCGGGTTCAGGCGCACCGCCACCAGTGCCGCCACGCTGCAGATGAAACCATCTACCAGCACCGCCACACCTTCCTGGGCACACGCCAGGTAAGCCCCCACCAGCGCCGCAATTTCAAAACCGCCCAGGTTGAACAGTGTCTGCAACGCATCGCCACGTTGAGCTGCATGCAGCGCCAACGCTCGCTCGATGACGTGAGCTTTATGGCTGACGCCCGCCGCACTCAATCCGGTGCCCGGCCCGGTCATGTTGACCACCGGGCAATCGAGCAACGCGCAGGCCACGGCGCTGGCGGCCGTAGTGTTGCCTATGCCCATCTCGCCACCGATAAACAGCTCGGTGCCTTCGGCAATGGCCCGGTGCACGCTGTCGCGACCGGCCTGCAAGGCTTGCTCGCCCTGGCGCCGAGTCATCGCCGGGGCATAGACAAAGTTTGCCGTGCCGGGACCCAGATCCAGATGACGCACACCCGGCAGGTTCAACGACGGTGATACCGTGCCGAGGTCGACCACTTCCAGGCGCGCCTCCAGCTGTCGCGCCAACACACTGATGGCCGCGCCGCCGCTGACGAAGTTGTGCAGCATCTGCCCAGTCACTTCCTGGGGAAACGCCGACACACCTTCCGCGACCACCCCGTGATCACCGGCAAAGATCGCAATCCATAGCTGATTCAGGCTCGGCTTGACCCGCCCCTGCAATCCCGCCAATTGCACCGCCACCGCTTCGAGCTGCCCCAGCGAGCCTGCCGGTTTGGTCAGCTGTTGCTGACGGGCCGCCGCTTGCGCGTGGGTCTGGGCGTTGATCGGCTTGCACGGGTTCAGCCACCAGGAGTCAGTCATAACGCAGTTCCTTTCAAAGTCAGGGGCAGGCCGGCGACAGTCAACACAACACGTTGACAGCGTTCGGCCAGGGCTTGATGCAACCAACCGGCTTCATCGACATAGCGGCGAGTCAATTCGCCCAGCGGCACGACACCCATTCCGGTCTCGTTGCTGACAAAAATGATGTCCCCCGGCAGCGAGGCCAGGCAGTCCAGCAGGGCTTCTCGCTCCTGCGCCAGACGCTCGGGGTTGTCGAGCATCAGCAGGTTGGTCAGCCACAACGTCAGGCAGTCCACCAACAGGCAATGTTCAGCGCGGGCGGTTTCGCGCAGCACGCGGGCCAGTTCCAAAGGTTCTTCAATGAGCGCCCACGTCGCCGGACGGCGCTCGCGGTGATGGGCCACCCGCGCATTCATTTCACCGTCCAGCGGCTGGCTGGTAGCAATGTATGTCACCGCCAGGCCACTGTCGGACGCGAGTTTTTCAGCCAGGCGACTCTTGCCGGAACGGGCACCGCCGAGGATCAGTTGCAGCATGAAGGTATCCTGAAAAATATTCGGTGAGGCAACTGGCCTCTTCGCGGGCAAGCCCGCTCCCACAGTTGATCTCGAATGAACAAAAAATTTGAATACGCCTCGTAACCCTGTGGGAGCGGGCTTGCCCGCGAATGCGTCATCAAAACCACCTCAAAACCCACAGAGTTCACGCAACAACCCGGTGTCCAGATGCATCTCCACCAGGTCCGCCAACCGCTCGATATCGCGCTCGCGCAGGGCGTGGTAATCGACCTCCTGCACGTTCTGCACACCGGCCCAGCGCAACAGCGCACTGCACGCAGGCGCCGACTCGAACAGGCCATGCAGATACGTGCCGAACACCTGCCCGTCCGCGCTGTGTGCGCCATCGCTGCGACCGTCATCCAACAGCACCGCCGCGTGTTCCAGCGCCGCCCCGGTGGTCACGCCCGCATGGATTTCATAACCGCTGACCTCAGCATTTTCCAACACCAAATGCCCGCGCACGTTGCGCAACTGCTTCTCTTCTTCAAGCACCGTTTCAAACGCCAGCAACCCCAGACCGGCACTGGAACCCGGCACACCTTCCAGCCCCAGCGGGTCGTGCAACTGCTCGCCGAGCATTTGCAGGCCACCACAGATGCCCAGCAGTTTGCCGCCGTAACGCAGGTGGCGGGCGATGGCGCTGTCCCAACCATTGGCCCGCAGATACGCAAGGTCGCTGCGCACACTTTTGGAACCGGGGAGGATCATCAGGTCAGCAGGCGGGATCGGCTGGCCGGGCCCGACAAATTGCAGATTGACCTGCGGGTGCAGGCGCAGCGGATCAAAGTCGGTGTGGTTGCTGATGCGCGGCAGCACCGGCACCACGACATTCAGCACCTGCTCGACTTTGTCGGTCTGGCGCTGGTCAATGCCATCCTCGGCTTCCAGGTGCAAATCCATCACATAAGGCAACACGCCAATCACCGGTTTGCCGGTGCGTGCTTCAAGCCAGTCGAGGCCAGGTTGCAGCAAGGCAATGTCACCGCGAAAACGGTTGATGATGAACCCCTTGACCCGCGCCTGCTCGCTGGCCGACAACAACTCCAGGGTGCCGACCAAATGGGCGAAGACGCCGCCGCGATTGATGTCGGCGATCAATATCACCGGGCAATCCACCGCTTCGGCAAAGCCCATATTGGCGATATCGCCGGCTCGCAGGTTTATCTCGGCCGGCGAACCCGCGCCTTCGACCATGACCACCGGATACACCGCGTTCAAACGTTGGTGGGACGCCAGCACCGCTTGCATGGCAATGACTTTGTAGTCGTGATAGGCGACTGCGTTCATCGTGGTCACGGCGCGGCCATGGATGATCACTTGCGCGCCCGTGTCACTGTTGGGTTTGAGCAGCACCGGGTTCATGTCGGTGTGCGGCTCAAGGTTCGCCGCTTGCGCCTGCACGGCCTGCGCCCGACCGATCTCGCCACCGTCGGCGGTCACCGCACTGTTGAGCGCCATGTTCTGCGGCTTGAACGGCACCACGCTGACACCCTGACGGGTCAGCCAGCGGCACAGCGCCGTCACCAGCGTACTTTTGCCAGCGTCAGAAGTGGTGCCCTGCACCATCAGCGTACTCATGGAACGTCCTTGCGGTAGGCCGCGAACGCCTCGTCGAGGCGCAGCCAGTCGGCTTCATCGGCCGGCAAGCCGAATCGCAGGCTGCTGTTGTGGGGAAACAGGCGCAGCAAAATGCCGCGTGTGGCCATGAATTCGTGAAGCTGCCCGGCGCGTTCGGTGATCAACCACTGGAACAGCGCGCACCCGCCCTGCGGCTTGAAGCCGTGACGCTCAAGGAGCAACGCCAGACGCTGGCTCGCCGCCTCGCTGCGCTGGCGTTGCTGTGTGTGCCCTTCGGTATCGCGCAAACACACTTGCCCCAGAACCCGCGTCGGGCCACTGACCGCCCACGGCCCGACTTGCTCGGCCAGCAACTTGAGTAACTTGCGCTCGGCCAATACAAACCCCAATCGCACCCCGGCCAGACCAAAGAACTTACCAAAGGAGCGCAAGACGATCAGCCCGACCTGATTGGCATGGGCAGACAGGCTCAGGTGTGGGGTGTTGTCCATAAACGCTTCGTCGACTACCAGCCAGCCGCCGCGCTGGGCCAGCCGCGCATGCCAGTCGAGCAAACGCTCCGGGGTCAGGCTCAGGCCCGTGGGGTTGTTTGGGTTGACGACAACCAGCACGTCGAGGCTGTCGAGGAAGAAGTCGACTTCCTGCTCAGTCACTTCCCGAACGATGTAGCCACTGCGGCGCCAGGCTTCGGCGTGCTCGGCGTAACACGGCGACAGCACGCCCACCTTGCCGGCGCGACGCAATCGCGGCAGCAACTGAATCGCGGCTTGTGAGCCGGCCACCGGCAACACTTGGGTCGCGCCGTAGTACTCGCAAGCGGCTTGCTCCAGGCCGTCGTCGGTTTCCGGCAAGCGGGCCCAGGCCCGCAGAGGGATCTGCGGGATCGCCCACGGCCAGGGCGCGAGACCGCTGGACAGGTCAAGCCAGTCGGCTTCAGCGATGCCATAGGTGAGCGCCGCCTTGCGCAAACGGCCACCGTGCTCAAGCATAGAACTCAACCCCCAGGCAGAGAATCAGCAGCCATAACCATACCCCGCGCTGGACCAGTTGCCAGCCACGGTCGATGGAGTCGGCGTCCGCCGGCACGCCTTCGCCAAGGGTCGGACGCTGATGCAGCTCGCCGTGATAAATCGCCGCGCCGCCCAGTTCCACACCCAGCGCACCGGCACCCGCCGCCATCACCGGGCCGGCATTCGGGCTGTCCCACATCGGCCCCTGAGTACGCCAGCATTTGAATGCCAGACGGGTTTTGCCCAGCAACGCGTAGGTCAAGGCCACCAGTCGCGCAGGAACATAGTTGAGCACGTCATCGATCTTCGCCGCCGCCCAGCCGAAACGCTCGAAGCGTTCATTGCGATAACCCCACATGGCATCCAGCGTATTGCTCAGGCGATACAGCACCACCCCCGGCACGCCGGCGACGATAAACCAGAACAGCGCGGCGAACACCGCATCACTGCCGTTCTCCAGCACCGATTCGGTGGCGGCGCGGGCGACTTCGGTCGCGTCCAGTTCGCTGGTCTGACGGCTGACCAGGTAACCGACACGCTTGCGCGCCTCCACCAGATCATCGCTGCGTAGCGCCTGGGCAACCGGCTCGACGTGTTCGCCGAGGCTGCGCAGGCCGAGGGCGCAATACAGCGCCAGGATCTCGACGATCCAGCCGATGTACGGCAACCAGGCAAACGCGGTCGCCAGCAGAGTCAGCGGTAACACCGCCAACACCCAGGCCGTCACGCCGTGGCTGCGCCAGCCGCGACCGCCGGAATTGAAACGTTGCTCGATGCGGTCGGCAAAACGGCCGAACGCCACCAGCGGATGCCAGCGTTTGGGTTCGCCCAGCAGCGCATCCAGCGCCACCCCGGCGACACTCAATAACGCCACACTCATTGACTCACTCCCCAAAAATTCTCATACAACAATTCATTCAGCGGACGCGGTTGCGCCCACCCTTCAAGCACCAGCATCGGCGCCGGATAAAACGCCTCGACCGGCCCCAGGCACAACACCGCCAGCGGCTTGGCGCCTGGCGGCAAACCGAGCAGGTCGGCCAGCGCCTGCGGCTCGAACAACGACACCCAGCCCATGCCCAGCCCTTCGGCGCGGGACGCCAGCCAGAGGTTCTGGATTGCACAGGACAACGACGCCATGTCCATTTCCGGCAAGGTTCGGCGCCCGAAAATGTGCCGCTCACGATCGTCCATCAACGCAGCCACCAGCACTTCGGCACAATCGTTGATGCCTTCGACTTTCAGCTTCATGAATTCATCGGAGCGCTCGCCCAGCGCTTCGGCCGTGCGCACCCGCTCCTCTTCCACCAGTTGCTGGATCTTGCCACGCAAGGGCCGGTCGCTGATGCGGATGAAACGCCATGGCTGCATCAGGCCGACACTCGGCGCCTGATGCGCCGCTTCAAGCAGACGCCGTAGCAGCTCGGGTTCTACCGTGCCGCCGCTGAAATGACGCATGTCGCGACGTTCACCGATGGCGCGGTAGACCGCTACGCGTTCGGCTTCGGAAAATGCGTTGTCGGTCATGGCCTCTTCGCGAGCAAGCCCGCTCCCACAGGGGTTAGGTGATCCATTGTGGGAGCGGGCCTGCTCGCGATGGCGGCCTCGGACTCCGGCAGGAACAGTGCGGCGATCGCTTTGGGATTGGACGGGAAATAAAAGTGTACATAGGAGGCAGTCATCCGCCCGTCACGGTAAACCGCTTCCGCCCCGCGCCCACCGTTGGGGCTCAGGCCACGGGCAATCGGCTCAAGCTCGGTACTGGTCAGCGAATGGTGATAGGTGTGCCCGCGCAGCAAGCCTTCCGGCAGTTCGACCGCTTGCAGCGCCAGGGCGGCAAGCCGTTTTTGCATCACCGCGTCACCGGCCAGCAAACCGACCAACTCGGCACGCGTCCCCTCGACATCGGTCAACGAGTCGAGCAGGTACAACATGCCGCCGCACTCGGCCAACAACGGTTTACCCGCCGCGTGGTGCGCGCGAATCGCCGCCAGCATCGTGGTGTTTTGCGCCAGCGCCACATGGTGCAATTCCGGGTAGCCGCCCGGCAGATACAGGCTGTCGGCATCCGGCAACTTACGGTCATGAATCGGCGAGAAGAACAGCAACTCGGCGCCCATCGCCCGCAGCAGGTCCAGGCTCGCGCCGTAAGTGAAGGCGAACGCTTCGTCGCGGGCCACGGCAATGCGCACGCCTGCCAGCAACGGTTCGGCAACGACCACCTCGGGGGCGGCGAATTCAACGGCGGGGGGCAACGCCACTTCGCAACTGCTGGCCAGCGCCTCGGCCGCCGCGTCGAGACGTGCGTCCAGGTCGTTCAGTTCACTCGCCTGGACCAACCCGAGATGGCGGCTCGGCAGCTCGATCCCGGTTTCCCGGGACAAGGCACCATACCAGCGCAGCCCTTCAGTGAGGCTGCCTTCCAGCAATTGCGCATGACGCAAGGTGCCGACGCGATTAGCCAGCACCCCGGCAAACGGCAGGTCCGGCTGATAACGCGCCAGCCCCAGGGCCAGTGCGCCAAACGTCTGGGCCATGGCGGTGCCGTCGATCACCCCGAGCACCGGCACCCCGAAGTGACGCGCCAGGTCCGCGCTGGACGGTGTGCCGTCGAACAGGCCCATGACACCTTCGATGAGGATCAGGTCGGCCTCGCCCGCTGCTTCCCACAACAGCCGACGACTTTCCTGCTCGCCAACCATCCACATGTCCAACTGATACACCGGCGCACCGCTGGCGCGCTCCAGAATCATCGGGTCGAGAAAGTCCGGGCCGCATTTGAATACACGCACCTTGCGCCCCTGATTGCGGTGCAATCGGGCCAACGCGGCGGTTACGGTAGTCTTGCCCTGACCGGAAGCCGGTGCGGCGATCAGTACCGCCGGACAAAAACGCGGCTCACTCACAATTCAACGCCTTTTTGAGCCTTGATACCGGCCTGGAACGCATGCTTGATCATGCCCATTTCGGTAACCGTATCGGCCTGCTCGATCATCTCGGGCTTGGCGCCGCGCCCGGTGACGACCACGTGCTGCATGGGGGGGCGAGCCTGCAAGTCGCTGAGCACCTGGTCCAGGTCCAGATAACCGTGCTTGAGGGCGATGTTCAGCTCATCGAGCACCACCAGGCCGATGGCCGGATCGCGCAGCAACTCGCGTGACACCGCCCAGGCCGCTTCGGCGGCGGCGATGTCACGCTGGCGATCCTGGGTTTCCCAGGTGAAGCCTTCGCCCATGACGTGAAAACGCACTTGCTCGGGGAAGCGCCGGAAGAACAGTTCTTCACCGGTACTGCTACGGCCCTTGATAAATTGCACCACGCCGCACTGCATGCCGTGGCCCATGGCCCGCGCCAGCATGCCGAAAGCAGAACTGCTTTTGCCTTTACCGTTGCCGGTCAGCACCAGCATCAGGCCACACTCGTTCGGCGAATTGGCAATACGCTCATCGATTACGGCTTTTTTGCGCAGCATGCGCGCCAGATGGCGTTCGTCACGATCAGGGGAATCAGTCATGGGGGAGCTCTCCGTTGAGGCGGGGTAACGGCGGGCGGGCATAGCAATAGACGGCAAGAAGCCTGGCATCGCCCACCGTGATGCCGCTGGATGGATCAGGCCGGTCTCCGGGCTCATGAGCGGCAGTTGCCGACTGCGCGCCTTCCCGTATCAACACTCGACACAGTGGCACAAGGCGCAGCCTTGACTCATTTACCGTTGCGGGGGCAGCGCCGGGATCGTGCAACACACTCACCGGCTTCCCTGTTTCACTCGGTCGACCCATGGGTCACAGAGCACCTGAAACAAGTCGCGAAGGTTAGAGGGTTGGGGGTGGAGCGTCAATTAAAGCCAGACGCCAACACCTGAGGAAAATTGGCCTGAATCAATTTACTGACGCCAATCTTGTGCCACACTCAGAGCAGTGATATCAAATCGCCACAACTCCAAACCACAAGAACAAGGTGAGCAACATGCAAGGCATGATCATCAGCAATCCGAAACTGGAATTCCTGCGCCCGGTGCTGGAACGCTGGTTTGACTGTATCGATCGCTACAACGCGGTGCGCGGCGATAACGAAACCCCTTACTGGTTCGACGAACGCGCCAACCTCGGCTTGCTGTCGGCTGCGGCGTGGATGGCCGAACTGGTCACCCTGGAGCAGGCCCCGACAAAAAAACAGATCGAGGAAGGCGAACGCAATGGCCGCGCCGATCTGTACATCGCCAGCAAAGAGGAACGCGCCTTTCTGCAAGCCACCCAGCGTTGGCCACGGGTCACGAACCTCAACCTGACACAGGCCCTGCAAGACGCCGTCAGCGACGCGAAGAAAATCGGCTACGCCAGCGACTTGAAACTCGGCTGCCTGTTCGTCGCACCGCAAAAAGCCCAACACAGCGCCACCCCGGAAGAACTCCAGGACATGGTCGACGACCTGCAAAAGGAACTGACCTGCGCCGTGGCCTGGTACTTTCCGTATGCCTACCGCAAGTTGCACAGCGATGCCGGCAACTACCACCCCGGGATCGCCATCCTCCTCAAGGAAGCACGCGGCTGACCGGCTGAACCTTCCTGCCGCCAGGGTCATCTATGATGTAGGCACTGCATTCATAGGGAGATCCGCATGCTCAAGCCTCAACATGTCCTCGTCATCGCCATCGCCGCAGGGATTGCTGCCTGCGGTGAGACGTCCAACCTGCAAGTCTCGGACGGCACCGGGCCATCGCCCACACTGCCGGAACCGAACAAAACCCTGATCCCGACGGTGAACATTGCCCCGGCGGTCGGCTGGACCGAAGGCGCCAAACCGATCGCAGCTCCAGGCACACACGTCGCGGCCTTCGCCGAAGGCCTGGATCATCCGCGCTGGCTCTACGTGCTGCCCAACGGCGATGTACTGGTGGCTGAAACCAACTCGCCGCCCAAGTCCGACGACGGCGCCGGTATTCGCGGCTGGATCGCCGGCAAAGTCATGGGGCGCGCCGGTGCCAGCGTACCCAGCGCGAACCGCATCACCCTGCTGCGTGACAGCGACCACGACGGCGTCGCCGAAACCCGCACGGTATTCCTGGAAAACCTCAACTCGCCATTCGGCATGACCCTGGTCGGCAATGACCTGTACGTTGCCGACACCGACCGCTTGTTGCGCTTCCATTATGAAAGCGGCGAAACCGCCATCACCTCGCAACCGGCCAAAGTCGTCGACTTGCCGGGCGGCGCGCTGAACCATCACTGGACCAAAAACGTCATCGCCAGCCCGGACGGTAGCAAGCTCTACGTCACCGTTGGCTCCAACAGCAACGTCGGTGAAAACGGCCTGGATCAGGAAGAAGGTCGCGCCGCCATCTGGGAAGTCGACCGTGCCACCGGCAACCACCGCATCTTCGCCTCAGGCCTGCGCAACCCCAACGGCCTGGCCTGGGAACCGCAGACCGGCAAGCTCTGGACCGCCGTCAACGAGCGCGACGAAATCGGCAGCGACCTGGTGCCGGACTACATCACCTCGGTGAAGGACGGCGGCTTCTATGGCTGGCCTTTCAGCTATTACGGCCAGCACGTCGATGTGCGCGTCACGCCGCCCAACCCGGACCAGGTGGCCAAAGCCATCGCCCCGGATTACGCCGTCGGCCCGCACACCGCATCGCTGGGGCTGACCTTCGCCGAGGGCAGCAAACTGCCGGCGCCGTTCACCCAAGGCGCGTTCATCGGCCAACACGGCTCATGGAACCGCAACCCGCACAGCGGCTATAAAGTGATCTTTGTACCGTTCAATGCCGGCAAACCGACCGGGCAACCGGTGGACGTACTCACAGGCTTCCTCAATAAAGACGAAGAAGCCATGGGCCGGCCGGTGGGCGTGGTGATCGATCAACAAGGAGGCTTGCTGGTGGCGGATGATGTGGGGAATAAGGTGTGGCGGGTTTCGGCCACCAAATAAGTCCTCCAACGCCAACACATAACCAATGTGGGAGCGGGCTTGCTCGCGAAGACGGACTGACAGTCAACATTGATGTTGAATGTTATAACGCTTTCGCGAGCAAGCCCGCTCCCACATTAATCGGGGTTAGCGCCTACCTTTTGCGGCAAAGGGTTAACCCATCTCCGATCGGCAACAGTGACAGATCCACACGCGGGTCATCCTTCAAGGCACGATTGAGCGCCTGGATGGCTCGGGTGTCCTCGCTGTCGGAGTCGACCTCCAGCACTCGCCCGCTCCACAGCGTGTTATCGAACACCGCCAGACCACCCACCCGCAACAAGCGCAGCGCATGCTCCAGATAACCTGGGTAATTGGCTTTGTCGGCATCGATGAAGATCAGATCAAACTGCCCCGGTTGCCCCAGTTGAGCGAGGGTTTCCAGTGCCGGCGCCAGGCGCAGCTCGATACACCCAGACAAACCGGCTTCCTGCCAGTAGCGCAGCGCCGTCGCGTTGTAGTCACCTGGAATATCGCAGCAGATCAACGAGCCGTCATCGGGTAACGCAGCCGCCATGCACAAGGCGCTGTAGCCGGTGAACGTGCCGACTTCCAATAGGCGCTTGGCGTTGGTCAGCTTGACCAGCAACGCGAGGAACTGCCCCTGCTCCGGTGCAATTTGCCAGCGAGCGTTGGGCAGTGTTTGGGTTTCGTCACGCAAACGCCGCTGCAACGGCGTTTCACGCAGGGAAACGTCGAGCAGGTAGTGGTAGAGCGAATCATCGAGATTAAGCGTGCGAGTGGTCATGACAACCTCTGCGAGCTAGGGGTTGTGCGCCAGATGTTCGGGGGTCAGCACCCGTTTGGCGCTCAGATAGGCTTTTTGCCAATAGGCCTTGGACAGGCTGTCCAGCTTCACTGTGCCACCCGTGGCCGGCGCATGCACAAAGCGACCTTCACCGACGTAGATCCCGGCATGGCTGACCTGAGAGCCGCCATTGGTGGCGAAGAAGATCAGGTCGCCGGTTTGCAGGGCTTCTTTACCAACGCTGGGGGCTTGCATGCCGATCATTTCACGGGTCGAGCGCGGCAGGGAGATGCCGGCCGCATCGCGGTAGACGTAGCCGATCAGGCCGCTGCAATCAAAACCCGAATCCGGTGTGTTGCCGCCCCAGCGATAGGGCGTACCCACCAGGCCCAAGGCGCGAAACAGCACGTCTTCAGCAGCAGGCGAAAAGGTTTGAGAGGGAGCGAATACCGGTGCCCGGACCACTTTTGCAGGGGGCGGTGTGCGGCTGGCGCAGGCGCTTAGCAGCGCCACGAAGCAAATGAGTATGAGGCGGGCCGACGTCGACATATGCAGAACAATCCTGATCTGGATGCGGCTTTCTCTGCCGTGAGGCTGAAAACAAAACCGCGTAAGCAAGGCTTACGCGGTTAGTTATTCAACAATATGTCTGGATTCTAGCGGCTGCGCGTCAAACTTCAAGTAAGACTTTAAGATAGCCTTATAAATTGCCTGATTACTTGCGCGCGGTAACCGTTGTCGGTGCCATGGCGAGTGCACGCTTGGCCTCGATGAAGGTCTTGCTCCAGTAGCTGTCGCCCAGGCTATCGACCCGGACACCACCACTGCGGCGGCTGCTGGAGTGGATGAACTGGTCATCACCCAGGTAGATCCCGGCGTGACTGACACGACCGCGACGACCATTGGTAGCGAAGAACAGCAAGTCGCCCGGCTTCAGGTTTTTACGAGAAACCAGCGGGGCATCCACGTTGATCATTTCACGAGTGGAACGCGGCAGGTTCATGCCCGCCTCTTCGCGAAACAGATAACCGATGAAGCCGCTGCAATCGAAACCGGCTTCAGAGGTACCGCCGAAACGGTAACGGGTACCGATCAGGGACATGCCACGTTCGAGGATGCTGTCGGCCAGAACCGGAAGCTGGTAGGACTTGCCATCGACGAAGCCGGAGAGCTCTTTTTCGGTGGCCAGTTCTTCCTGGTAAATAACGGAAGACTGAGCTGTAGCAGAATTTTTAACCTGTTGTTGCTGCTCTTGCTGGGACACTGGAGAGTGCGCAGCGCAACCGAACAACAGGGTGACAAGTGCGAGAGGCACGAGGGGTGCGAAGCGATTTAGCATGGGCACGACCGTGGCTGAAGTTGTAAAGAAGCCGAGACTATGCCCGCTATCAACTTCATTTGCAAATTCAATCGATCTTAATGTGACTTATCGGTTTCTCGTTTACATCTAAGCGCTTAAGCCCAAATTGATTACGCACGCGCCGTGAAAACCTATTCCCGATGCGTGTTTTCTGGCGCCTTTAATATGCCGAAACACGCTACAGGCCACGGTTTACCAGCCCAGGGTTTCTTTGAGAAACGGAATGGTCAGCTTGCGCTGAGCCTGAAGCGAGGCCTGATCGAGACGCTCAAGCAGCTCGAACAACGCACTCATGCTGCGCGTGCCACGGGTCAAAATAAAATGCCCGACTTCGTCGGTCAGGTGCAGTCCACGACGCGAAGCACGCAATTGCAGGGCTCGCAATTTGTCTTCGTCGGACAAGGGACGCATCTGGAAAATCAGCGCCAGGGTCAGGCGTGATTTGAGGTCCGCCAGCTTCACCGGCAGCTCTCGTGGCGAGGTCGATGCGGCAATCAACAGACGCCGGCCGCTGTCACGCAACCGGTTGAACAGGTGGAACAACGCCTCTTCCCAATCCGCTCGCCCGGCCACTGCCTGCAAGTCATCGAGGCAGACGAGTTCGTACTGTTCAAGGTTGTCGAGGATTTCAATACCGCGATCCAGCAACTCGGCCAGCGGCAGGTAAACCGCCGGCTCACCCAACTGCTCGAAACGCAAACAGGCCGCCTGCAACAAGTGCGTACGCCCTACGCCATCCTTGCCCCAGAGGTAAATCAGGCTTTCGGTCCAGCCGGCGTCGGCTTCGCATAGACGCTCGACATAGCCGAGTGCAGCGGCATTGGCGCCTGGGTAGTAGTTGATAAAGGTAGCGTCGTCACGCAGACGCACACCTAGGGGCAGCTGAATCGGTTTCATGCTGACTGAACAGTTCCAAACGAACCGTTAGTGGCCTCTGTGTAAAGTTTGCAAAGTTTATACCCGTGAAGCTGGCCGCACAATGCAACAGACCACAAGCAAAATCAAAGGTTTGCGTTAACTTATTGGATTCACGGAGGAATTTTTGACGGCGTATGTGACAGCCGAACCGTCCGCAGGGCACGCCCGACATTGCGTCGGGCAGCCAGGAGGGGTCAACCGGACGTCGTCATAAATCAGGGTCTTCGGCGCCACTGTACATATCAGAATCTTTATACAAGTCATGCACATGACGCACCAGGACCATGATGACGGCCGCCACCGGCAACGCCAGCAGGATCCCGGTGAAACCAAACAGCTCGCCCCCCGCCAGAATCGCGAAGATCACCGCCACCGGGTGCAAGCCGATTCGGTCACCCACCAGCAGCGGCGTGAGGACCATACCCTCAAGCGCCTGCCCCACCATGAACACCGCGACAATCCCGATCATCGGGTACAGATCACCGCCAAACTGGAACAGCCCGGCAATCAGCGCCGCACCGATACCAATCACAAAGCCCATGTACGGCACAATCGCCGCAAGGCCGGCAATCAAGCCGATCAACAGGCCCAGCTCCAACCCGACCAGCATCAACCCGGCGGCGTAAATCACGCCCAGTGCCAGCATCACCAGCAACTGCCCACGCACGAAAGCCCCGAGCACCTCATGGCATTCGCCCGCCAGCGACACCACCCGCGCCTCGCGATCACGCGGCAGCAGGCTGCGGATCTTCGCCATCATCAGGTCCCAGTCGCGCAGCAAGTAAAAACTCACCACCGGAATCAACACCAGGTTGGCCAGCCAGCCGATCAACGCCAGACCCGAAGCGGTCGCCTGGCTCAGCACCACACCGACGATATCGGTGGTCTGGCCCATGTGCTCACTGATCGCGGCCTTGACCTTGTCGAACTTCCAGAAGCCGTCCGCCAATCCCATTTTCGCCTGCACCCAAGGCATCGCGGTGTGCTGCAACCAGTCGAGCATTTGCGGCGCCAACTCATACAGGCGGAACAACTGCTTGGCGAGCATCGGCACCAACACCAACAGCAGCGTCATGACGATCAGGGTGAACAAGGCAAACACCGCCACCACACCCCACGTGCGCGACAGGCCGAGCCTTTCCAGCCGATCCACCAGCGGGTCGAACAGATAGGCCAACAACAGCGCCACCAGAAAGGGCGTGAGAATAGGATGCAACAGGTACACAAACGCGCACAGCAGGAACACCCCACCAAGCCAGACCCAACGCCGCGTATCGGCCATGAACCACTCCATTGCTTCTATATAAAGAGAGAAACGTTTACCAACGGAAGCGCAATTGCGCAGCCGGCACCGGCGCTACAACGGGCGCCGAACCTGCAACCGCTGGTTGCACCGCCGCAACGGGTGCCAGCGCCTCACCCGCCGGTATCGGCTGCAACTTTGCCAACTGCAGTTGGGCCCGCAACTGTTCGGCGCTACCGTTGACCCGATAGAGAATCCGGTCGCCATCCACACTTTGCAGGTGCGCACCAAACGGCTCAAGCAGGTGCCCCAATGCCGCGTAACGCTCCAGGTTCATGCCCTGCACTTCCAGCAACTGCTCGGTGGACACGCCCGGCTTGGCAACAAAACGTGGCGCGAGTCGCTCACTGACCGCCAGCAACACCGCATCGGCGACAGCCGCCGTGTCGGCGCCCTGCACGCTGCCCTGCTCACGTTGGTCGCCCAGCCACAAGCGCCACTTGGCCTGCCATTGGCCGCCCTCTTCACGGGCATGTACCGCCAGCAAGGCGTCGGCACCATAACGCTCCGATGCATGTCGCAACGGCGCAGGGTCTGCCCCTTCCAGATTGGGCGCAGTCGCGACAATCTGCTCATCCAGGTCACCCAGCGGCAAGCGCAGCGGCAAACCGCGATGCTGAGCCGCACGGCGCAGCGGCGCAGCGCTGGCCTGACCGTCGCCGACCAGGCTTGAGCCTTCAGTCGAATCGCTCAGCCACCACCCAAGAATCGACGGCCGATTGGCACCCCACAACGCCAACCCGGCCTGGCGCAATGCGCGATCGGTACTGACCGGATCGAAGTCGACCTGCAAGCTTTCCGGTGGCCCGGCGTCATAACCGTACTGGCTGATGATCTGTTGCGGATCCTTGCGAATCGCGGCCAGCGCCGGGCTCTGGGCAGCCTTGGCATCACCGGTCAGGCGCAACACCAGGGTTTCCAGCGCTTTCTGCGTAGCCTGATCGCGCTCCTGTGGCGTCTGGCCACTGACCGGCTCGCGCACTTGATAAAGGCCATTGAGCGTTTCGGCATGACTCGCCAGGCTGACCAGCGACAAACAACCGACAAAAAGAAATTTACGCAAACCCATGGAAGATTCCCGACGAGAAAAACGGTTGGAGCAGTGCGCATGAACACACGAGAGCAAGGCTGTGACCACAAACCCTGGCAAAACATTCACACGACCGATGGAAGATTTCGTACTGTCATAACGATAGCCGCTTAACGGCTATACCTTATACAGCCATGAGCGATGCGACCCAACACGGCCAATATCGGTTTTTTTATCGCGATATGTCCCTGCCCGTCGGCCCGAGGATGGCCGCTGCCCCTCAAGCCTGATAAAATCGCGCGCCTTCGCAGACCGGCAACGGCTGGGCACTCTGAAATTCTCACGCGGGACACCCGCAGCGATTTTTTTCAGCGCCCTCACCAGACTCGGTCGTTACCCCTGAATCCCCCCTAAAGGCCTGGATCATGAGCAAGCAACCCTCCCTGAGCTACAAGGACGCCGGTGTAGACATCGACGCCGGTGAAGCATTGGTCGAACGCATCAAGAGCGTCGCCAAGCGCACTGCGCGCCCGGAAGTCATGGGCGGCCTGGGCGGTTTCGGCGCCCTCTGCGAAATCCCGGCCGGCTACAAGCAGCCCGTGCTGGTTTCCGGCACCGACGGCGTGGGCACCAAATTGCGCCTGGCACTGAACCTGAACAAGCACGACAGCATCGGCATCGACCTGGTTGCCATGTGCGTCAACGACTTGGTGGTTTGCGGCGCTGAACCGCTGTTCTTCCTCGACTACTATGCCACCGGCAAACTGAACGTCGAAACCGCGACCCAGGTCGTGACCGGCATCGGTGCTGGCTGCGAGCTGTCCGGCTGCTCGCTGGTAGGCGGCGAAACCGCTGAAATGCCTGGCATGTACGAAGGCGAAGACTATGACCTGGCAGGCTTCTGCGTCGGCGTGGTCGAAAAATCCGAAATCATCGACGGCTCGAAAGTCGCTGCTGGCGATGCCCTGCTCGCCCTGCCGTCTTCCGGCCCGCACTCCAACGGCTACTCGCTGATCCGCAAGATCATCGAAGTGTCCGGTGCCGACATCGAAAACATCCAGCTCGACGGCAAACCGCTGACCGACCTGCTGATGGCCCCGACCCGTATCTACGTGAAGCCGCTGCTCAAGCTGATCAAGGACACCGGCGCCGTCAAGGCCATGGCCCACATCACCGGTGGCGGCCTGCTCGACAACATCCCGCGCGTACTGCCAAAAGGCGCTCAGGCCGTAGTTGACGTGGCGAGCTGGACCCGCCCGGCAGTCTTCGACTGGCTGCAAGAGAAAGGCAACGTCGACGAAACCGAAATGCACCGCGTGCTGAACTGCGGCGTCGGCATGGTGATCTGCGTTGGCCAGGAGCACGTTGAAACCGCGCTGAACGTACTGCGCGAAGCCGGCGAGCAGCCTTGGGTGATCGGCCAGATCGCCACCGCTGCCGAAGGCGCGGCTTCGGTTGTACTCAATAACCTCAAGGCACACTGATGCAAGAGCGGATGCCCGCCACCTGTGATGTTGTGGTGCTGTTGTCCGGCACCGGCAGTAACTTGCAGGCCTTGATCGACAGCGTGCGAGCCGGCGACAGCCCGGTTCGCATCCGCGCGGTGATTTCCAACCGCGCTGACGCCTACGGCCTGCAACGCGCCAAGGATGCAGGCATCGACACCCGCACCCTCGATCACAAAGCATTTGAAGGTCGCGAGGCCTTCGATGCCGCCCTGATCGAACTGATCGACGCCTTCCAGCCCAAACTCGTGGTACTCGCCGGGTTCATGCGCATTCTCAGCGCTGATTTCGTGCGTCACTACCAGGGCCGCCTGCTCAATATCCATCCTTCGCTGCTACCCAAATACAAAGGGTTACACACGCATCAGCGAGCGCTGGAGGCCGGCGACACCGAGCATGGCTGCAGCGTGCACTTCGTCACCGAGGAACTCGATGGCGGACCACTGGTCGTACAGGCAGTAATACCGGTAGAGTTGCACGACACGCCGCAGAGTCTGGCGCAGCGAGTCCATGTCCAGGAACACCTGATTTATCCGTTGGCCGTACGCTGGTTTGCCGAAGGTCGACTGTCGCTTGGCGAACAAGGTGCTTTACTGGATGGTCAGTTACTCGCGGCCAGCGGCCACTTGATTCGTACCTAGGAGATTTTATGCGTCGCGCCCTGCTCTTCGCTTGTGCTCTGCTCGCCCTGCCTTTTGCGCAGGCCGCAGACCTTCAACCGTTCTCCGCCAGCTACACCGCAGACTGGAAGCAACTTCCCATGAGCGGCACGGCTGAGCGCAGCCTGACCAAGAACGCCAACGGCGTCTGGAAGCTGAGCTTCAAGGCCTCGATGATGATCGCCAGCCTGACCGAAGAAAGCACCCTGACACTGGACAAGGACACCCTGCTGCCACAGTCCTATCACTTCGAGCGCGGCGGCCTGGGTAAAGCCAAGAAAGCCGACCTGGACTTCGACTGGACCACCAAAATGGTCACCGGCACCGACCGTGGCGATGCGGTAAAAATCCCGCTGAACCGCGGCATGGTCGACAAGTCCACTTATCAACTGGCCTTGCAACATGATGTGGCGGCCGGCAAAAAAAGCATGAGCTATCAGGTTGTCGATGATGGCGAAGTCGATACCTATGACTTCCGCGTGCTGGGCTCTGAAAAAGTCGACACCAAGGCTGGCCAGATCGACGCCATCAAGGTCGAGCGCGTGCGTGACCCGACACAAAGCAAGCGCACCACCGTACTCTGGTTCGCCAAGGACTGGGATTACCTGCTGGTACGTCTGCAACAGGTTGAAACCGACGGCAAGGAGTACAACATCATGCTCCTGGACGGTACGGTCAACGGCAAGACGGTCAAAGGCAGCTAAGCCGGACCGAAACGAAAAGCCTCGCGAACGCGGGGCTTTTTTTCGCCTGCGAGATCACTCCCTGCCTCCCGAACCTGGATCGCCCCCACCAAAAACACCTGGGCGAACATGAAATATTCGTCATGAAACCAAACGCCCCGCGACCGAATGTCGCGCACTTCGCGGGCTGCGGCTCTTTTGCAAAATCCGTAAAGGTTCGTTACCGAGCACAGTCATTTACTTAGCCTGCTAACAAAATATATAACAAAGGCCTGCACACGCCTTGCTGCAGATCACCCGAAAGTGGAGCTGGCCGATGACTGTAAAAGTGACTGAACGCGATGATTCACACATGTCCCACGAAGGCGTCGCCGCCGGCGTACGGATTTGGGATGTGTACCAACAAGACCTGCTGGTAGGCATGTTCCATTCCGAAAGCGATGCCCACAGCTACAAGGCCGAACTCGAGACCCTGGAACAGCAACGCGACGCCTGACCCCGGCAATGACAGACTTGAAAAACGACAAACCCCGCCAATGAGCGCGGGGTTTGTCGTTGCAGCGAACGCTAAACGCTTACCACATCAGATCATCAGGGATCTGATAGGCCGCGTACGGATCATCTTCGACATCGACCTCTTCGGTCTGAACATTCAGTTGCACGATGCGCTGGGGATCGCGCTCCTGAATCTTCAGCGCCGCCTCGCGCGGAATCACTTCATAACCGCCGGCATGATGCACGATGGCCAGCGAGCCGCTGCTGAGCTTGTTGCGCATCAGCGTGTTGACCGACAGGCGCTTGACCTTCTTGTCGTCAACGAAGTTGTAGTAATCCTCGGTGGTCAGCTTCGGCAGACGCGAGACTTCGATCAATTGCTTGATCTGCGCGGCACGGGCCTTTTGCTCGGCCTTCTCCTGCTGCTGACGATTGAGCTCCTGGTCGCGCTTGACCTTCTCGGCCATGGCCTCCTGGGCCGCACGCTGCTGGGAGTCATCGAGTTCGATCTGGCCTTTGTGGACCAGACGTTGCTGCTTCTGTTTTTCTTTGCCGACCTGTTTGGCCTGCTTTTGGTTGACCAGCCCTGCTTTGAGCAACTGGTCGCGAAGGGAAAGGCTCATGGTGCTTACTCACTTAGGCAACAGCTCAGCCGCAGCTGGGCAAATTCTTTTCCTGACGTTTGGCTTCGCCCCACAAGGCGTCCAACTCTTCGAGGGTGCAATCTTCTATGGGACGGTGGGTGTCGCGCAATGCCTGTTCGATAAATCGGAAACGTCTTTCAAACTTGCCATTGGCGCCACGCAACGCGGTTTCCGGATCAACCTTGAGGTGACGCGCCAGGTTGACCACGGAAAACAGCAGGTCGCCGACTTCATCGGCAATCGCCGCCGCATCGTTGTCGGCCATGGCTTCAAGCACTTCATCGAGCTCTTCACGGACCTTGTCGAGTACCGGCAATGCATCCGGCCAGTCGAAACCGACCTGCCCGGCGCGCTTTTGCAGTTTGGCAGAACGAGACAACGCGGGCAGCGCCGTCGGCACATCGTCAAGCAACGAAAGCTGCTCGGGCGCTTGCGATTTCTCTGCACGCTCCTCGGCCTTGATCTCTTCCCAGCGCTGCTTGACCTGCTCCTCATTGAGGCGCGGGACATCCAGCGGCGCATACAGATCACCGGTCGGGAACACATGGGGATGACGACGAATCAGCTTGCGGGTGATGCTGTCGACCACCCCATTGAATTCGAAACGCCCCTCCTCCCGCGCCAGTTGGCTGTAATACACCACCTGGAACAGCAGATCGCCCAGCTCGCCCTGCAAGTGATCAAAGTCGCCACGCTCGATGGCATCCGCGACTTCATACGCCTCTTCCAGGGTATGCGGAACGATGGTCGCGTAGGTTTGCTTGATGTCCCACGGGCAGCCGAACTGCGGGTCCCGCAGGCGGTTCATCAGGTGCAGCAAGTCTTGAAGTGAATACATCTATCAATCTCTAGGAGAACCTGTGGGAGCGGGCTTGCTCGCGAAGCGGACGACGCGGTCTATCTGACATACCGCGTTATCGTTCTTCGCGAGCAAGCCCGCTCCCACATTGATCACCGTCACGGGGTTCGGTTACGCCGGGTTTCGATGATGTTCGGCAACTGGGAAATACGCCCCAGCAATCGACCCAACGCGTCCAGCCCCGGAATCTCGATGGTCAGGGACATCAGCGCCGTGTTGTCCTCCTTGTTCGAGCGGGTGTTGACCGCCAGCACGTTGATGCGCTCGTTGAGCAACACCTGCGACACGTCACGCAGCAAACCGGAACGATCGTAGGCCCGGATGACGATGTCCACCGGGTAGGTGAGCACCGGCACCGGCCCCCAACTGACCTGAATGATCCGCTCCGGCTCGCGCCCGGCCAGTTGCAGCACCGAGGCGCAGTCCTGACGGTGAATGCTCACACCACGCCCCTGCGTGATGTAGCCAACGATTGCGTCCCCCGGCAACGGCTGGCAGCAGCCGGCCATCTGGGTCATCAGGTTGCCGACGCCCTGGATCTGGATGTCGCCACGCTTGCCCGGCTTGTAGCCCGTGGCTTTGCGCGGGATCAGCTCCAGTTGCTCGTTACCGCGCTCCGGCTCGACCAGTTGTTGCGCCAGGTTGACCAGTTGCGCCAGGCGCAAGTCGCCGGCCCCCAGGGCTGCGAACATGTCCTCGGCGGTTTTCATGTTGGCCTTGTCGGCCAGCTTGTCGAAGTCCACCTGCGGCAGGCCGAGGCGATTGAGTTCGCGTTCGAGCAGGGTTTTACCGGCCGCGACGTTCTGGTCACGGGCCTGCAATTTGAACCAGTGAACGATCTTCGCCCGCGCCCGTGACGTGGTGATGTAACCCAGGTTCGGGTTCAGCCAGTCGCGGCTCGGAGTGCCGTGCTTGCTGGTGATGATCTCGACCTGTTCACCGGTTTGCAGGCTGTAGTTGAGCGGAACGATGCGCCCGTTGATCTTCGCGCCTCGGCAGTTATGACCGATTTCGGTGTGCACGCGGTAAGCGAAGTCCAGCGGCGTTGCGCCCTTGGGCAAGTCGATGGCGTGACCGTCGGGGGTAAAGATGTAGACCCGATCCGGCTCGATATCAACCCGCAACTGTTCGGCCAGGCCACCGATGTCTCCCAGCTCTTCGTGCCACTCGAGCACCTGACGCAGCCAGGAGATCTTCTCTTCATAGTGGTTGGAACTGGCCTTGACGTCGGTGCCCTTGTAGCGCCAGTGCGCGCAGACACCAAGTTCGGCCTCTTCGTGCATGGCGTGGGTGCGGATCTGGACTTCCAGTACCTTGCCTTCCGGGCCGATCACCGCCGTGTGCAACGAGCGGTAGCCGTTCTCTTTCGGGTTGGCGATGTAGTCGTCGAATTCTTTGGGGATGTGCCGCCACAGGGTGTGGACAATGCCCAGCGCGGTGTAGCAATCGCGCATTTCCGGCACCAGCACGCGCACCGCACGCACGTCATAGATCTGGCTGAACTCCAGACCCTTGCGCTGCATTTTGCGCCAGATCGAATAAATATGTTTGGCCCGGCCGCTGATGTCGGCATCGACGCCGGTGGCCTGCAATTCATTCTGTAGCTGGTTCATCACGTCGCTGATGAACCGCTCGCGGTCCAGGCGTCGCTCGTGCAGCAACTTGGCGATTTGCTTGTACTGATCCGGCTCCAGGTAACGGAAGGACAAGTCCTCCAGCTCCCATTTGATATGGCCGATGCCCAGGCGGTGAGCCAGCGGCGCGTAGATGTCGAAGACTTCCCGGGCGACGCGGTTGCGTTTTTCGTCATCGGCGGTTTTCACCGCACGAATCGCACAGGTGCGTTCGGCCAGTTTGATCAGCGCGACGCGAACGTCATCGACCATCGCGACCAGCATCTTGCGCAGGTTTTCCACCTGGCCCTGAGTGCCCAGCACCATGGACTGACGCGGGCTCAGGCTCGCACTGATCGCGGCCATGCGCAGCACGCCGTCAATCAGTTTGGCGACCACCGTGCCGAAGCGCTGGCTGACCGCCGGTAACTGGATCTGGCCTTCGCGTACACCCCGGTATAGCACCGCGGCAACCAGCGAATCCTGATCGAGTTTGAGATCGGCAAGGATCTCGGCGATTTCCAGGCCGGTGCGAAAACTCGAGGTCCCTTCGGACCACAGGTTCTTCGCCGCATTGGCTTGCTGTTCGGCCGCACGAGCGAACTCGCAGGCTTCCTTCAAGGCTTCGCGATCGAGTGCCGTGTCGACACTGACCGCATGATCGAGCCAAGCCTCGAGATTGATACTGCCGTCGGTGTTGATCGGCTGGTGTGCTCTCACCTGTACCATCTTGCTTTACCTTCCCTACGACGCCGATTCAATGCGTCAAATTCGCTGACCTGTATTGCCGATGCACCCGCACAGGGCTGGCGCGGGTACTGCACGGGCGGGCCAATCGGACCAGACGAGCCATCCTAGCTCGCTTCAAATAACGCCATGGCTTCGACATGCGCCGTCTGAGGAAACATATCGAGGATCCCGGCACGTTTTAACCGATAGCCCTGCTTGATCAATTCGACCGTGTCGCGCGCCAGTGTTGCCGGGTTGCACGACACATAAACCAGCCGCTTGGCACCCAGGGATGCGAGCGTGCGCACCGCCTCGAAAGCACCGTCACGGGGTGGGTCCAAGAGTACCGCAGAAAAGCCTTCACGGGCCCATTCGGCATCAGCCAAAGGTTGGGACAAATCGGCCTGAAAAAATTTGGCATTATGCAGATTGTTGCTAAGTGCATTCGCGGCGGCACGTTCGACCATGGCTTGCACGCCCTCCACGGCCACCACTTCACGAACCTTCTGCGCCAGCGGCAAGGCAAAGTTGCCCAAGCCGCAGAACAGATCCAGAACGCGCTCATCGGCGGTCGGCGCCAACCATTCCAGGGCCTGTGCAACCATCGCCTCGTTGACACCGGCGTTGACCTGAATGAAATCCCCCGGCCGATACGCCAGGTTCAAGTCCCATTGTTCAAGGCGATATCCCAACGATTGATCCGCCGCCACCGGTTGCGGTTCACCTTCGCCATGCAGCCACAACTGGGCTTCATGGAACGCGCAGAATTCCTTGAGGATGGTCAGGTCGGCGTCCGACAACGGCGCCATGTGCCGCAATAGCAACGCCAGGGAAGAACCGGCAAACAATTCCACATGCCCCAGCGCCTGAGGTTTGCTCAAGCGTCGAAGCATGTCCGGCAAGCGGCTCATGATCGGTTGCAAGGGCTGTACCAGCACCGGGCAATCGTTGATGCCGACGATGTCCTGGCTACCCGCCGCGCGGAAGCCCACTTCAAGTTTTTTCGCCTTGATGTCCCAGCGCACCGCCACCCGGGCGCGACGTCGATAGGCAAATTCAGGACCGCTCAACGGCGCGGCCCATTGCTCGGGCTCGACACCGGCCACCCGCGACAACTGCTCGGCGAGCATGCGCTGTTTCAGGGCAAGCTGTTCGTTGTGGGGCAGATGTTGCACGCTGCAACCGCCGCAACGCCCGGCATGGGCGCAGGGCGCGGGACGGCGCAAATCGCTGGCGACAAACACGCGCTCGGTGCGCGCTTCAACGACTTTGCCGTGAGCACCCAGCACGCGCGCTTCGATGTCTTCACCGGCCAAGGCACCGATGACGAACCAGGTGCGCCCTTCGAAAAACGCGATACCGCGACCGTCGTTTGCCAGGCGCTCGATGGTCAAGCGCTGTTTTTTGCCGGTCGGGACTTGCGGGGCCTTGATGCCGCCAGTCGGTTGGAAGCGCAGGCCTCTCTCATGCTTGGCCATCAGTTGGACGCGTCGAAAATGCCGGTCGACAAGTAACGGTCGCCACGGTCACAAATGATCGCGACCATCACCGCGTTTTCAACTTCCCGGGACAGACGCAACATCGCAGCCACCGCACCGCCCGAGGACACGCCGCAGAAGATTCCTTCTTCGCGGGCCAGTCGACGGGTCACGTCTTCGGCTTCGCTTTGGGCCATGTCGACGATCCGGTCAACCCGGTCGGCCTGATAGATCTTCGGCAGGTACTCTTGCGGCCAGCGACGGATGCCCGGAATCGCCGAGCCTTCCATCGGTTGCAAGCCAACGATCTGCACCGTGGAGCTCTGCTCCTTGAGGTAGCGCGAAACACCCATGATGGTGCCCGTGGTGCCCATCGAACTGATGAAGTGCGTGATGGTGCCCTGGGTCTGGCGCCAGATTTCCGGGCCGGTGGTGGTGTAGTGCGCCTCGGGGTTATCCCCGTTGGCGAATTGGTCCAGCACCTTGCCGCGGCCTTCTGCCTCCATTCTCTGGGCGAGGTCGCGAGCACCTTCCATGCCCTCTTCCTGGCTGACCAGAATCAGCTCGGCGCCATAGGCGGTCATCGCGGCCTTGCGCTCGGCGCTGGAGTTGTCGGGCATGATCAGGATCATCTTGTAACCCTTGATCGCCGCCGCCATGGCCAGGGCGATCCCGGTGTTGCCGGAGGTCGCCTCGATCAGGGTGTCGCCGACATGGATCTGCCCACGCAACTCGGCGCGGGTGATCATCGACAGCGCCGGACGGTCCTTGACCGAACCCGCCGGGTTATTACCCTCGAGCTTGAGCAGCAGGGTATTGCTGGTGGCGCCAGGCAGGCGCTGCAAACGAACCAGCGGAGTGTTGCCGACGCAATCGGCGATGGTGGGGTACTGCAAGGTCATGGCGTATTCGCAATCCAGACTGCGGGGGCGCCCATCATACCGGCAAACCTCGACAGGCCATATCACGCAAAGTGTGGTGTTTATGCTTTATGGGAATAAGGCCGGAATTTGTGCTCATTGCGAGGACATCATCGCCCTGGACACCCTCAACTATCCGCCAACAATCGCATGTTGAGTCGCAACCCCTGTGACGTTTTTTCCGCCCACAAACGCCCGCCCTGACGCTGCACCGCGTTGCGCGCAATGCTCAAGCCCAGCCCGAAACCGCCGTCGCCCGGCCGCGATCCGTCGAGTCGGGTGAATGGCGCGAAGATGCGCTCCAGGTCATGCTCGGCGACCCCCGCCCCCTGATCGTCCAGCCACAGGTGCCAATAGTTGCCGTCGCGCAGACCGTCCAGACGCACCACGCCACCGTCCGGAGAATGGCGAATAGCATTGCGCAGAATGTTTTCCAGGGCCTGGGCCAGAGTGTTGAGATTGCCGCGCACCCAGCACGACGCCTCCACCGCACACTGCAATTGCCCGGCGGACCAGCCACTTTCATAACAGGCGTTTTCCGTGAGCATTTCCCACAGCGCCTGAATCTGGATCGCCTCCTCGGGCAGGGGCGCACGCTCGGTGTCCAGCCACGCCAGTTGCAGGGTGTCCTCCACCAGCCGCTGCATGACATCGACTTCCCGACCGATGCGTTCACGCAACTGCAACAAGTCCTGCTCGCTTTCACTGGCCACCCGCAGGCGACTCAACGGGGTGCGCAGTTCGTGGGACAGGTCGCGCAACAATTGCTGCTGCAAGGCCACGGTGCTTTGCAGGCGCTCGGACATCTGATCGAAAGCACGCCCCAATTCACCCAGCTCATCGGCACGGTTGGTGGTCAGGGTCGGCAACCGCGTGGTCAGTTGATCGGCACGCCAGGCATTGGCCTGCTCACGCAAGCTGTTCAGCGGCACCACCAGCAATCGGTACAAGCCCACACACAGCAACAAGGTGAAAAGTCCCGGAATCACTCCGTTGGTGATCACACGCCAGAACAACCGGTAATGACCGGGCATGAACCGTTGCGGCAACTCGATCACCAGGCTGCCCGCCGAGGGGTCTTCGGGAAACGGGATCCTCAACCACGGCAAACGTTTCGCATGGCGACTGACCGGCCAATCGAGGCCACGCAGGAACGTCATGTGCTGAACCTGGCTCTCGCTCAACGGCAGGGTGCCAAGCGATTGCAGGTCCTGCCCGATCACCCCCAGGTCAGTGCTTTCGCGGCCCGACATGTCCTGCAACCAGGCGTCGACTCCCGCGCCTTGGCCGCGCACCCAGGCGCGTTCGGCTTCGGCGGCATAACCGCCGAGAGTGCTCCGGGCTTCATCGGACAGGAACAGGTTTTGCTGTTCCATGTAACGCCCCCAGGACCAGCTCAGCCAGATCATCAACAGGCAGAACCCCACCAGCAGAAAAGCCAGTTTCCAGAACAGCGAGTGCCTGCCGGGCAGGTCAGGCCATTTCATCGACGGCACTCAGCACATACCCCTTGCCCCACACCGTACGTACTTCGCGCTCGCTGTAACCAATGGCCTTGAGCTTGCGGCGGATCTGGCTGATGTGCATGTCCAGGCTGCGGTCATGGGGGGCGTAGCCGCGTTGCAGCACGTGCTGGTACAGAAACGCCTTGCTCAGCACTTCATCGCCATTGCGGGCCAGGGTTTCGAGCAAACGGTACTCACTGCGGGTCAGCCCCGCCCAGCACTCACCGTAAAACGCATCGCACAGTTCATCGTCCAGGCGCAGGCTGTGCTGGTCGTGGGCGACCGGCGCAGGCACATGCCGCCGATCCAGTGCCACACGGCGCAGGATCGCTTCAATGCGCACCCGCAACTCGGCCATGCTGAAAGGTTTGGGCAAGTAGTCATCGGCGCCCAGGCGAAAACCGCTGATGCGATCGGCCTCGGCACCCAGCGCCGACATCAGCAGCACCGGCGTGGAATGGTGTTCGCGCAGATGGGTGAGGATCGACAACCCGTCCATCCCCGGCAACAGGATGTCCATCAGCACCACCTCGAACGCTTGCTCGCGGGCAATCGCCAGGCCCTCCTGACCGTTCTGGCACCAGGTGACGTGAAAATCACAGCGCGCCAGGTGATCGCGAACATAAGCGCCAAGCACGGGGTCGTCTTCAATCACCAGGATGCGGGGATGGCCAACGGGTACGGGAGTCATTAGCTTCTGCAAGTCATTCTCAATCGCCGATTATTCAAGATTGCTCCCCCACGAGCAACCCGCACCGTAGAATCCGGCGCATGCCACCCTTTTGGCGGTACGACACAGCGCTAAATTTTACGAAGATTGCCTGCAAGCAAATCGATACACTGCGCAGGTGGCGCGTGCCGGATGCAGGCGTCGAACATTAAAAAATTGCGTGGAAGCAGGAGATTTGCGTGCTAAAGAAACTGGGAATCAAAGGCCGCGTACTGTTGCTGACCCTGTTGCCCACCAGCCTGATGGCGATGGTGCTGGGCGGCTATTTCACCTGGATGCAGCAGTCCGACCTGCAAACCCAACTCCTGCAACGCGGCGAAATGATCGCCGAACACCTGGCGCCCCTGGTGGCACCCGCCATGGGCCACCAGGACAGCGACGTGCTCGAGCGCATCGCCACCCAGTCCCTGGAGCAACCGGATGTTCGCGCCGTGTCGTTCCTGGCGCCGGACCGCTCGCTGCTGGCCCATGCCGGCCCGAGCATGCTCAACCCGACGCCGATCGGCAACAGCTCGCACATGCTGCAACACACCGGTTTCGACGCGACCCGCTACTTGCTGCCGGTATTTGGCAAGCATCGCAACCTGGCCGGTGACCTGATCCCTGATGAAGCCGACCGGCTGCTGGGTTGGGTCGAGCTTGAACTGACCCACAATGGCATGCTGCTGCGCGGTTATCGCACCCTGTTTGCCAGTGTGATGTTGATCGCCGCCGGTTTGATTGCCACGGCGTTGCTGGCCCTGCGCATGGGCCGCACCATCAATGACCCGGTGAGCAAAATCAAACTGGCGGTGGCGCAACTCAAGGATGGCCACCTCGAAACCCGACTGCCACCGCTGGGCAGCCAGGAACTCGACGAGGTGGCTTCGGGCATCAACCGCATGGCCAGCACCCTGCAAAACGCCCAGGAAGAATTGCAGCACAGCATCGACCAGGCCACGGAAGACGTTCGCCAGAACCTGGAAACCATCGAAATCCAGAACATCGAACTGGACCTGGCGCGCAAGGAAGCCCTGGAGGCGAGCCGCATCAAGTCCGAGTTCCTCGCCAACATGAGCCATGAAATCCGCACACCGCTCAACGGCATTCTCGGTTTCACGCATTTGCTGCAAAAAAGCGAGCTGACCCCACGCCAGCTTGATTACCTGGGCACTATCGAAAAGTCCGCCGACAGCCTGTTGGGCATCATCAACGAGATTCTCGACTTCTCGAAAATCGAAGCCGGCAAACTGGTGCTCGACAACATTCCGTTCAACCTGCGCGACCTGCTGCAAGACACCCTGACCATCCTCGCCCCGGCCGCGCACGCCAAAGAGCTTGAGCTGGTCAGCCTGGTTTACCGCGACACGCCGTTGTCGCTGGTCGGCGACCCGCTGCGCCTCAAACAGATCCTCACCAACCTGGTCAGCAACGCGATCAAGTTCACCCGCGAAGGCACCATCGTCGCCCGCGCCATGCTGGAAGAAGAGCATGAAGACAGCGTGCAACTGCGCATCAGTATTCAGGACACCGGCATCGGCTTGTCCAACCAGGACGTGCGCGCCCTGTTCCAGGCCTTCAGCCAGGCCGACAATTCGCTGTCCCGCCAACCGGGCGGCACCGGCCTGGGGCTGGTCATCTCCAAACGCCTGATAGAACAGATGGGGGGCGAGATCGGGGTCGACAGTACGCCGGGCGAAGGTTCGGTGTTCTGGATCAGCCTGAGCCTACCCAAAACCCGCGACGACGCCGAAGACCTGCCCGCCCCGCCGCTGCTCGGGCGCCGCGTTGCCGTACTGGAAAACCACGAGCTGGCGCGCCAGGCTTTGCAGCATCAACTGGAAGACTGCGGCCTGCTGGTCACACCGTTCAACACCCTGGAAAGCCTGACCAACGGCATCACCGGCGCCCATCAGACCGACCAGGCCATCGACCTCGCGGTGCTCGGCATCACCAGCAATGACATGCCGCCCGAGCGCCTCAATCAACATATCTGGGACATCGAACACCTGGGCTGCAAGGTCCTGGTGTTGTGCCCGACCACCGAGCAGACGCTGTTCCACCTCTCGGTGCCCAACCCTCACAGCCAGTTGCAGGCCAAGCCTGCCTGTACGCGCAAACTGCGCCGGGCGCTGTCGGACATGGTCAACCCGCGCCAGTTGCGCAGCGAACCCGGCGAGCCGGTGGCCAGTCGCCCGCCCAAAGTGCTTTGCGTGGACGACAACCCGGCCAACCTGCTGCTGGTGCAAACCCTGCTCGAAGACATGGGCGCCAAGGTGCTGGCGGTCGAAAGCGGTTATGCAGCGGTCAAGGCCGTGCAAAACGAAACCTTCGACCTGGTGCTGATGGACGTGCAAATGCCCGGCATGGACGGTCGCCAGAGCACCGAAGCGATCCGCCAGTGGGAAAGCGAGCGTCATTGCACGCCGTTGCCGGTGGTGGCCCTCACCGCTCACGCCATGGCCAACGAAAAACGCGCGTTGCTGCAAAGCGGCATGGACGACTACCTGACCAAGCCCATCAGCGAACGGCAACTGGCGCAGGTGGTCTTGAAATGGACCGGCCTGGCCCTGCGCAATCAAGGGCCGGAACGCGGCAGCGATGCGTCGGGCACCGGCATTGACCTGCTGGTACTCGACCCCGACGAAGGCCTGCGCCTGGCAGCCGGCAAGGCAGACCTGGCGGCCGATATGCTGGCCATGCTGCTCGCCTCGCTGGAAGCCGACCGCGAAGCCATTCGAGTGGCCCGCGAGGCCAATGACCACAATGCGTTGATCGAACGCGTCCATCGCCTGCATGGCGCCACCCGTTATTGCGGCGTACCGCAACTGCGCGCGGCGTGCCAACGCAGCGAAACCCTGCTCAAGCAACAGGACCCCAAAGCCATCAGCGCCCTCGACGAACTTGAACGGGCAATCAACCGCCTGGCCAGCGAAGCGCGCATCAGCGCCTGATCCACAGCAATAGCGCCCAGGCCTGTCAGGGTTAAGCTTGGCGCTCACAAACAGGGAGCCTGTCATGCGCACGATTCTCTTCAGCAGCCAGACCTACGACCGCGAAAGCTTCCTTGAGGCCGCACTGCCGCCCGGTGTGCAGCTACAGTTTCAAGCCGCGCGACTGAGCCTGGACACCGTGGCACTGGCCGAGCACCACGAAGTGGTCTGTGCCTTCATCAATGACGACCTCAGCGCCCCGGTACTCGAACAGTTGGCGGCGGGCGGCACGCGGCTGATTGCCCTGCGTTCGGCCGGTTACAACCATGTCGACCTGGCCGCCGCCAAACGCCTGGGGCTTTCCATCGTGCGGGTTCCGGCCTACTCGCCCCACGCCGTGGCCGAACACGCGGTGGCGCTGATTCTGGCGTTGAACCGCCGCCTGCATCGCGCCTACAACCGCACCCGCGAAGGCGATTTCAGCCTGCACGGGCTGACCGGTTTCGATCTGGTGGGCAAGACTGTCGGCGTGGTCGGCACCGGCCAGATCGGTGCCACGTTTGCCAAAATCATGAATGGTTTCGGCTGCCGGTTGCTGGCCTATGACCCTTACCCCAACCCGCAGGTCGAAGCCCTCGGCGCACGTTATCTGCCCCTGCCGCAGCTACTGGCCGAATCGCAAATCATCAGCCTGCATTGCCCGCTCACGCCAGACAGCAAGCACCTGATCAACCCCGAGTCGCTGGCCCATCTGCAACCGGGCGCGATGCTGATCAACACCGGTCGCGGCGGCCTGGTGGACACGCCTGCGTTGATCGACGCACTGAAAAACGGTCAGTTGGGCTATTTGGGGCTGGATGTGTATGAAGAGGAAGCCCAGCTGTTTTTCGAGGACCGTTCCGACTTGCCCTTGCAGGACGATGTGCTGGCGCGCCTGCTGACGTTCCCCAATGTGATCATCACCGCTCACCAGGCATTTCTGACGCGCGAAGCGCTGGCGGCGATTGCGACAACGACCTTGCAGAACATTGCAGCCTGGGCGGCGGGCAATCCGCAGAACCGGGTCGACTGATCCCACAGACCTCGCGGCCCACCTCGACAGCGGGCCCAGGCCCGTTTGCAGACGCGCATGGGCGCCTGAACCTGATCGAAGGTCGCAACCGCGCGCCATCCCGAATTCTTTCGCGTGCTAGCATACCGGCCATATTTGGAGGACCCATGGTCGAACACGATTTCCGCTACACCCTGATGAACCCGCAGCACACCCTGATCGAGTGCCGCTCTCTGGCGCCGGGCCGTTTTCAAGTCACCGGCAACGGGGGCTCGATCCGTGCCAGCGACGTGCTGCTGGTCACGCTCAAGGGCAGCAAGGACTTGTCCATGCGCCTGACCGTTGAAAACGTTCGCCACCTGCTCAAGCCCATGGGCCAATGGGTGGCCATGGCGAGCGGGCCGGTGTTTGCCGAACTGGCGATTCACCAGTGGAAGGTCAATTGCGACAGCTGCGCCGCCGAGCTGAACTTTGAGTTCGCGGTCGACGCCAAACTGGGCGTCAAGGCACAAAAGCCTGCGGCGAGTGCACGTATCGCCGAGTTGGGCTGGACCAGCCAGGGCGAGAAACACCTGTGCCCCAAATGTCAGGAGCCTGCGTAATGAAACGCCTCGCGTTGGCCGTCATGATCGGCGCGGGCCTGTCGGGCTGTGCGGGTGACCCGGTAAAGCTGGAGCAAGAGCGCAGCTATGTGCTGGAGTGGATCGGCGAACGTCCGCTGATCGACAACAGCCACCTGACCATCACCCTCGGTGAGGACGGGCGCGCGTATGGCACGGGCGGCTGCAACCATTGGTTCGCGCCGTACACCCTTGAAGGTCAGCAACTGAGCTTCGGCAAGGTCGGCCGCACCCGAAAAATGTGCGCCCCGGCCCTGATGGAGCAGGAAACACGCTTCCTGCAAGCCCTGGAAACCGTGCAGCGCTGGGACATTTCACCGATCGAGCAACTGCGCTTCTGGCCAGCCGAAGGCAAGCCGCTGCGCTGGTGGCTGGAAGAGGGTTGATCACCCCGCACAGCCAAGTGACACCTGTGGCGAGGGAGCTTGCTCCCTTGCCACAACAGCCCACTCCACTTAAGCCCTTCGATACAAATCAGTTCTTTGCCTGCAACGCTTGCAGCTTCGCCATCACCCCTGCCGCCGTCTGCTCCCCCAGCAACTGTTCACGCACCTTGCCCTTATTGTCGATGATGTACGTCACCGGCAAGGCTTCGCTGCGCGGCAATTCAAAATGGTCGGCCGGGTCCTGGGCCAGCACCGTGAAGGTTATCCCGAGCTTTTCACTGGCAGCCTTCAGGTCTTCGCCCTGAACATTGTCGAAATTGACCCCAAACACACCAATCTTCTGGGCCTTGAGCTGCTCGGCCAGGGCGTTCAATTCAGGAATTTCGGTACGGCACGGACCACACCATTCCGCCCAGTAGTTGAGCACCAGCCATTGATTGTCCAGGCGCTCGGACGCGACTTTCTGCCCTCGCTGATCTACGCCGAAATCGACACCGCAGCCGCTGAGCAGCAGGGGAAAGAGGAGTACCAATGCTGCTGCCAATCGCCTTGTCATGAGCTGATCCCTGTTAAAAAAGTGATTTTGCTGCGACCCATCGCCTCCCAAGGTTCAGGACTGCTCGCGGCGCAGGTAGAATAGCCGCCACCTTACGCAAGATGCGACCCGCACATGACCGATCTGACGCTTTATCACAACCCGCGCTGCTCGAAATCGCGCGGTGCGCTGGAACTGCTGGAAGCCCGTGGCCTGACGCCCACCGTGGTCCGCTACCTGGAAACCCCGCTGAATCCCGCGCAGTTGCAAAGCCTGCTGGGCAAGCTGGGGATCGGCGCACGCCAACTGCTGCGCACAGGCGAGGATGAATACAAGACGCTGAACCTGGCCGACAGCACCCTCGGCGAGGCGCAATTGATCGCCGCCATCGCCGCGCACCCCAAACTCATGGAGCGGCCGATTCTTGAAGTGGGCGACAAAGCCGTGATCGGCCGTCCGCCGGAGAACGTGCTGGAGATTCTGCCGTGACCACGCCGTACATCCTGGTGCTGTATTACAGCCGCAGCGGCTCGACCAATGAAATGGCCCGGCAAATTGCTCGCGGTATCGAACAGGGCGGGATGGAAGCACGCCTGCGCACCGTGCCGGCGATTTCCGCCGACTGTGAAGCCGTCGCGCCGAGCATTCCCGAGGAAGGCGCGTTGTACGCAAGCCTCGACGACCTGAAAAACTGCTCGGGCCTGGCCCTTGGCAGCCCGACCCGCTTCGGCAACATGGCTGCGCCGCTCAAGTACTTCCTCGATGGCACCAGCAACCTGTGGCTGACCGGTGCCCTGGTCGGCAAACCGGCAGGCGTGTTCACCTCCACGGCGAGCCTGCACGGTGGCCAGGAAACCACCCTGCTGTCGATGATGCTGCCGTTGTTGCACCACGGCATGTTGATCACCGGTCTGCCTTACAGCGAATCGGCCCTGCTGGAAACCCGAGGCGGCGGCACGCCTTACGGCGCCAGCCACCATGCCGGTGCCGATGGCAAAAGCGGCCTGAATGAACACGAAATCGCGCTGTGCCGTGCCTTGGGCCTGCGCCTGGCGAAAACTGCCCTGCAACTGGAGAGCAACCGTGGCTAAGAAGCCGAAGATTTTGCCTTCCCTCGAGTGGCTGGAACCCCGTGTGCGCATCAGCCGGGGGCTCAGCCTGCTGTGTTTTTTCGGCCTGATCGGCCTGCTGTGCGCCTACTACCTGGTAATCGCCGACCTGCACGGCGCCCGCCCCTGGGTAATCCTGCTGATCGAGCTGGTGCCCTTGCTGCTGTTGGCACCCGGCATGCTCAGCGGCAGTGCGCGCGGGCATTCGTGGATGTGTTTCGTGGTGAACCTGTATTTCATCAAGGGCGCCATCGCCGCGTTCGACCCGAACCGCCAACTGTTCGGGCTGCTGGAAATGCTCGCGAGCCTGGCCGTGTTCTGCTCGGCCCTGCTGTATGTTCGCTGGCGCTTTCAGCTCAATCGCAAACTCGCCGGAGAAGGCGAGGCGAGCGTCGCCTGAGCGAACGCCCTGCCGCTGAGGGCCGCCCCCTCAATGTGGCAAAACTCAAATGACTGTCGTCACCGAACCCGGAGCGGGCATGCACGATTACAAATGGCTGAACGAATACTGTCTTAACCGCTTCGGTTCAGCCGCAGCCCTGGAGGCACACTTGCCTGTCCCCGCGTCCGAGCAGCAGCTGCGCGCACTCGGCGCCGACCGCTATCTGTCGATGCTGGCCTTGCGGGTGTTTCGCGCCGGGCTGAAACACAGCCTGGTGGACGCAAAATGGCCGGCATTCGAGCAGGTCTTTTTTGGCTTCGACCCGCAGAAGGTCGTACTGATGGGCGCCGAACACCTGGAACGGCTGATGCAGGACACACGCATTATCCGCCATCTGGGCAAACTCAAAAGCGTGCCGCGCAACGCGCAATTGGTCCTCGACATTGCCCATGAGCACGGCAGTTTCGGCAACTTCATCGCGAACTGGCCGGTGACCGATATCGTTGGCCTCTGGCAATACCTGGCCAAACACGGCAGCCAGCTTGGCGGCCTCTCAGCCCCGCGCTTTTTGCGAATGGTCGGCAAAGACACGTTCATTCCGACCCAGGATGTGGTGGCGGCACTGAGTGCGCAGAAGATCATCGACAAGGTTCCCGGCAGCCAGCGGGACCGGGCAATCGTGCAAGCCGTCTTCAATCAGTGGCACCAGGAAAGTGGCCGGCCTTTGTGCCAGTTGTCGGCCATGCTGGCGTTTACCGTCAACCATTAAACCGCTAGCAAAACCCTGCTGCGGGATGAACTTGCCGCGGCAGGCTTCACACTTCCTGGCTGTTTACAGCGTCAGTCTGCCGGCCATACGCAAACACCCCGATACACAATTTCCGCAACGCCCCAGCCTCCCTCTCGATACTTCCTGATTATCGACTATCGTTAGTTTCCAGCCTCCAAGAACAAGTCACTCTTGCGCTGTACCGCAAAGGGCGCCAAGCGCAGGGACGACTACTCCCTCACTGTTATCTGGCTGACAAGGACCGTTCATGCTCACTCGAATTTTTCACATTGGTTTCACCAATCCCCCACCACGATTGCCCTAGATTTGCGTTCCTGCTCAACGTTGCAACACCGCAACCTGTATTGAGCGATTCGCTTGAAAAACGCACACAGGTAATCAATGTGGCCAACGCTGTCCTGCCGGGTGCATCGCCAAAAAGCGGTAAAACCCGCCGACTCAAGAAAATCCTGCTGGGAAGCGCTGCTGTACTGATCGCGGCGCTGGTCACAGGCTTTGCCGTGTGGCCCAGAAGCCCGTTGAACCTGGGGGAAAGCGGCCACCTCGCGGGCGTTTACCAGCACTGGAAAGCCGGCGACCTCATCGTGCTGGTCAGGCATGCCGAACGTTGCGACCGCTCCAGCAATCCATGCCTGGGACCGGCGGATGGCATCACCCGCCACGGCAATGACGTGGCCACTCAACTGGGCAAGGCGTTCCAGAGCATCGGCATGGAAAACGCCGATGTCGTCAGCAGCCCGACCACCCGCACGCAACAAACCTCCACCGCGATGTTTGCCCATGCAGGCAGCGTGCAGGACTGGGCGGCCAAATGTGACAAAACGCTGGGTGACGCCGCCCTGAAGCACAAGGCCCAACAACGCAACCTTGTGCTGATTACCCACAGCGGCTGCATCAGCGACGTCGAAAGTGCATTGGGGTTCGAGCATGCGCAATTCAGCGAATACACCAGTTCACTCTTCGTGACGGTAGGGAGTAACGGCCAGTTGAAAATACTCGGCTTACTGAATGCCGAAGATTGGCCGCAGGCCCTGAAGAAGACTTTAAATTAGTTGTTACGATTTTAAAGCCCAGCAATTAAAGGCCTCTTTCGCATCGAGCACCTCACTCTGCGACATTGCCGTTTGACTTTAATTGAATCTGGACTAGCTCTTAACCCCACTCATTTAAACAGACAATGAGATTCACACTTATCTGAGCACCCAAACTGGACTTTTTTAGTTTAAGCGCTTGAATCTCTCTGGTTGTCCAACCTGTTTTGCCCGTGCCTGAAACAAGCCTTTGTTTGAGTGCCCGAGCGTACAACCACTTCTATGATCAGCCCCTGACTCCAAGGAATGTCATGCACCAGACACTGCTCCCCTCGCCCATGGCGCCCTTGCCAGGCCCTGCACTGAACGATCACGAGGGTCAGCCGCAGGGACAGCAACGATGATCAGACGCTGGGCATTGCCGCTGCTGCTGTTGGCCTTTGGCCTGTTCTATCTCCTGCCGCTGGGCACTCACGGCCTGTGGATCCCCGACGAAACCCGTTATGCGCAAATCAGCCAGGAAATGCTCCTGAGCGGTGATTGGGTGTCGCCGCATTTCATGGGCATCCGTTACTTCGAAAAACCCTCTGCCGGCTATTGGCTGATTGCCGTGGGCCAGGCGGTTTTCGGTGAAAACCTGTTCGGTGTGCGTATCGCCTCAGCCCTGACGACCGGGCTGAGTGTGCTGCTGACCTACCTGATCGCCGGGCGTCTGTGGACCGATCCGCGCAAGCGTTTTGCCGCCGCGTGGCTCTACATGAGCTTTGGCCTGATCGCCGGACAAGCCGGGTACGCCAACCTCGACCCGCAGTTCACTCTTTGGGTCAACCTGAGCCTGGTTGCCCTGTGGTTTGCGCTTTCCAGCACCACCACCCGTGCCCGAGTCGGAGCCTGGGCGATGCTGGGCTTTGCCTGTGGTATCGGCTTCATGACCAAGGGCTTTCTGGCCTGGTTGCTACCCGTATTGATCGCCCTCCCCTACATGCTCTGGCAGCGACGCCTGGGTGAATTGCTGCGCTACGGCCCGCTGGCCGTTCTGGTGGCGGCCCTCGTCTGCTTGCCCTGGGTGCTGAAGGTCCACGCACAGGAGCCGGACTTCTGGCGGTTTTTCTTCTGGCACGAACACATTCGCCGGTTCGCCGCAGAAGATGCCCAGCACACCCGGCCGTGGTGGTTCTACCTGCCGCTGCTGGTAGCGTCGAGCCTGCCATGGGCTGCGCTGCTGCCGTCGGCACTGATCCAGGGCTGGAAGGAAAAACTCAATCCCGCCATCGGTTTCCTGTTGCTCTGGATGCTCTTGCCGCTGGCGTTTTTCAGCCTGAGCCGGGGCAAACTGCCGACCTACATCATGCCGTGCCTGCTGCCACTGGCGCTGCTGATGGGCCATGTCCTGATCGAGCACATTACCCAGGCCAAGGGCCGGGTGCTGCGCATCAACGGCGTGCTCAATCTGGTCGTGGGAGTCGGCGCCCTGATCGCGCTGATCTACCTGCAAATAGCCCGGCCGGTCTACGGCCATGAAGAAATGCTCAGCCTGTCGCTGACCTTCATTGTGCTGATGGGCTGGATCATCGCCAACGTGCTGCAAGCCTTCCGGCCACTGACATTCTGGGCCGCCCCGGCCCTGGGCATCTGGCTGCTGGTCGCGCTGCTGCCGCCCGGCATGCCCAACAGCATTGTCTACAGCCAGATGCCCGACCAGTTCGTCAACGAACACCTGGCAGAGTTGCAGCCCACCACGGCACTGTTGAGCAACGACCTGAGCGCTGCCTCCGCCCTGACCTGGCGTCTGCGACGAACCGACGTCGTGCTGTACAACACGTCGGGCGAGTTGAAATATGGCCTGGACTACGCTGACGCCAGCCAGCGCCAGGTGGGCATGGACAACGTGCAGCAGTGGATGACCGAAGCCCGTAAACACGGCCCGGTGGGTGTGGTGATGCGGGTCAAGAACGTGGTCGAGGAACAGGAAGTCGAGCTGCTGCCGGTCGATGGCAAGCGTTACCAGAAAGGCGAGATCGTGATTCTGGTTTTCCCCCAGCGCCAGCCATGAACTGAATCAGCAGCCCCCCTTGGCGCCACGGCACCAGGGGGGGCGGAATGAATCAGAGATTGACCACGTTGACGAAGCGCGAGGCGGCGGTTTCGTCGATGCGCAGGTTGGTGAAGTCGAACAGGTTGCGGTCCGCCAGTTGGGACGGAATCACGTTCTGCAAGCCACGGAAGATGCTTTCGGTGCGGCCCGGCGTCTTGCGCTCCCACTCCTGAAGCATTTCCTTGACCACCTGGCGTTGCAGGTTTTCCTGGGAGCCACAGAGGTTGCACGGGATGATCGGGAACTGCTTGAAGTCCGAGTAGGCCTGGATGTCTTTCTCGTTGCAGTAAGCCAGTGGCCGGATCACCACGTTGCGCCCGTCATCGGCACGCAGCTTGGGTGGCATGGCCTTCAGCGAGCCGTTGTAGAACATGTTGAGGAAGAACGTCTCGACAATGTCGTCGCGGTGGTGACCGAGGGCCATTTTCGTCGCACCGATTTCATCGGCGAAGGTGTAGAGCGTGCCACGGCGCAGGCGCGAACACAGCGAGCAGGTAGTTTTGCCCTCCGGAATCAACTCCTTGACCACCGAATAGGTGTCTTTTTCGACGATGTGGTATTCCACGCCCAGTGTTTTCAGATAGGCCGGCAACACATCCTCGGGGAAGCCCGGCTGCTTCTGGTCCATGTTCACGGCCACGATCTCGAACTTGATCGGCGCCACTTTCTGCAAGTGCATCAGCACATCGAGCAGGGTGTAGCTGTCCTTGCCACCAGACAGGCAGACCATGACCTTGTCGCCCTCCTCGATCATGTTGAAATCGGCGACGGCCTCACCGGCCTGCCGGCGAAGACGTTTCTGCAGTTTGTTCTGGTTGACCGAAAGCGTGCCCATGGTGCTCAAATCCGCGAGGAGTGACGAAAGGACGGCATTTTACGCAAAAAAACGGCGCGGGCGAAGATCCCCCCGGATTTGCCGCACACCAGAAGCAGCAGCGATTAACCCCCGGCTTTACAGCGCAATTTGCTCTAAAGCCCCTGCTCCCGCACCAACAACTCCTCCCTATACTGCGACATAAGGTCGCATACATTTCAGACCTTTCTTACAGGGCCGCAGGCCCGTAAGCGCTCCGCTGGGGGGCGATAGCAATCACGAAGGAGTGACTGACTATGATCCATCACGTCGTGGGGCTTTTCACCCACCCTGATCAAGAATGGAAAGAAATCCGTGGCGACCAAGAGGAAAGCATCAGCCACATGTACCTCACGCACACGCTGATTCTCGCGGCGATCCCCGCCGTGTCGGCGTTCATCGGCACCACGCAGGTCGGCTGGGTCATCGGCAGCCGGGCGCCGGTCATGCTGACCCAGGAAAGCGCCCTGTGGATGACCATCATGTCTTACCTGGCGATGCTCGGTGGCGTCGCGGTGATGGGCGCGTTCATTCACTGGATGGCGCGCACCTATGACGCGAGCCCGAGCCTGGCGCGTTGCGTCGCGTTTGCCACCTACACCGCGACACCGCTGTTCATCGGCGGGCTGGCGGCACTCTATCCACACTTGTGGCTGGGAATGATCGTCGGCACGGCCGCTGTCTGCTACACGGTGTACCTGCTCTATGTAGGGTTGCCGACCTTCATGAACATTCCATCGGACGAGGGTTTTCTGTTCTCAAGCTCGGTGCTGGCCGTGGGGCTGGTGGTGTTGGTCGCCATCATGGCGTTCACCGTGATTGTCTGGGGCCTGGGCGTCGGCCCGGTCTACACCAACTAGCCAAACGCTGCTAACGCGGGCAGTCGAGCGAGCAAAGGATGCCGCCAACACACCACACCAGGATCTGCCAATACAGGCCGCCGCGAGGCGGCCTTTTAATTGCCCCGCGACCATTCGGCGCCTGAACGATTCGGAATGCGCGGTGTTTGCGGCATACTCGGTGACTCTGGAGACCCGTCAAGCATGCCCGAGCCACTCAATACCCGCGTCGAACAGTGCTTCCAACAAGCCGAATCCTTTTTCAAACGTTCTTTCAAACGCCCGGTGGTCAGCCTCAAGTTGCGTGGCCAGAAAGCCGGCGTGGCGCATTTGCACGAAAACCTGCTGCGCTTCAATCCGCAGTTGTACCGGGAAAACAGCGAAGACTTCCTCAAGCAGACCGTCGCCCACGAAGTGGCACACCTGATCGCCCATCAGCTGTTTGGTGACCGGATTCAGCCCCACGGCGAGGAATGGCAGTTAATCATGCGCGGCGTCTATGAACTGCCGCCCCACCGCTGTCACACCTACGCAATCAAGCGTCGCAGCGCCACCCGCTACATTTACAAATGCCCGTGCGTCGACAGCGATTTCCCGTTTTCCGCCCAGCGCCATAACCTCGTACGCCAGGGGCGACGGTACTTGTGCCGGCGTTGCCGCAACACCCTGGTGTTCAGTGGGGAAATGAGAGTCGAGTAGTGAGATTTCCGGTGTCTGGGCCGGCCTCTTCGCGAGCAAGCCCGCTCCCACATTGGATCTGCGTCGGGAGCTGGCTTGCTCGCGATAGCGGCCGATCAGACACCAGGGTCTGTACGAGAAGTCGCCGAGTGGCGATCAGGCAGTTCTCGTACAGAGCCTAGAGAATGACCTTGGCACTGCGTAACGCCTCGATCCGCTGCTCGCTGTACCCCAACTCGCCCAGCACCTGATCGGTATGCGCCCCCAGCGCCGCGCCGATATGTCTTGGCTCGGGCAGCCCCTCCGAAAACTTCAGCGCACAGGCCATCTGCACCTGGGTCGAGCCATCACCACGGGGCACCTCAGTCGTCACTTCCCGAGCCCTGAGCTGCGGGTGTTCAACAGCCTCCGCCAGGCTTAGCACCGGCTCGACACAGGCATCAACCCCGGCAAACCGTTCACACAGCTCGGCAAAATCGTGCTTCTCGAATTCGATCTGCAACGCCAGTTTCAAGGCCTTTTGCTGCTCGGGCCTGGGCGACAACCCGTGCGCGGCCAACTCGGGCTTACCCAGTACGGCGCACAGTTGCTGCATGAAATCCGGCTCCAGGCTGCCCACCGACAACCAGCGACCATCGCGCGTGCGGTAGTAGTCGTAGAAGCTGCCACCATTGAGCATCTGGTCTTCGCGGCCAGGCTCAACACCGCAGGCCAGATAGCCCGCACCGGCCATGGCATTCAGGCTGAACGCGCAGTCGGTCATGCTCACGTCCAGGTGCTGCCCCACACCGCTGTGCTGGCGGGCGATCACCGCTGCCAGCAAACCGATCACCCCGTGTAGCGAGCCGCCGGCGATGTCCGCGGCCTGAATCCCCAAGGGCAACGGCCCACTGTCCTGACGCCCGGTGTAACTGGCCACGCCCGCCAGCGCGAGGTAGTTGATGTCATGCCCGGCGCGGTCCTTGTACGGGCCGGTCTGGCCGTAACCGGTGATGGACACGTAAATCAACCGTGGGTTGATCGCCTTCAACGCCTCGTAGCCCAGCCCCAGACGCTCCATCACTCCCGGCCGGAATTGCTCCAGCAGGATGTCGTGGTCGCGCAGCAACTGCTTGACCACCTCCAGCGCCGCCGGCTGCTTGAGGTCCAGCGCCAGGCTGCGCTTGTTGCGATTGAGGTAGGCATGGCTGGCGGACACGCCCTGATCATGGGGCGGCAACACCCGCAGCAGGTCCAGGCGCGTCGGCGATTCGATGCGCAACACCTCGGCGCCCATGTCCGCCAGCAACAACGAAGCGAATGGCCCCGGGAGCAGCGTCGAGAAATCCAGAACCTTGAGTGATGCCAGTGGACCGGGCATGAGCGTTCTCCGTAAGCGACATCTCAAGCCTAGGCAGCCCGACAGCGCTGAGCAATCACCGTAACCGTCAGCGGGACTGACCGTTGCGCTCAGAAAGGCAAGCGGAGCCAGACCTGTAGAAACAAAAAACCCGCCGAAGCGGGTTTTTCATGACTCGGTGAATTACTTCACCGACGTCGGGGTTGGGCCTTCAGCCACGCCCAGATCGTCTTCTTCACGGGTGTCGGAGATACCACGACCACCGGAAGCCAGTTCGACCTTAAGCTTGTCTTCGTCCAGCTCCTTGACCCACTTGGCCACGACCAGTGTCGCCACGGCGTTACCGACCAGGTTGGTCAAGGCACGGGCTTCGGACATGAAGCGGTCGATACCCAGGATCAGCGCCAGGCCGGCAACCGGCAGGTGGCCAACGGCGGACAGGGTGGCGGCCAACACGATGAAACCGCTGCCGGTCACGCCCGCAGCACCTTTGGAGGACAGCAACAGCACCAGCAGCAAGGTGATCTGGTGGGTGATGTCCATGTGGGTGTCAGTCGCCTGGGCGATGAACACAGCGGCCATGGTCAGGTAGATCGAAGTACCGTCGAGGTTGAACGAATAACCGGTCGGGATCACCAGGCCCACTACCGATTTCTTCGCGCCCAGGCGTTCCATTTTGATCAGCATGCGCGGCAGGGCGGATTCCGACGAGGAAGTACCCAGTACGATCAGCAGCTCTTCACGGATGTAGCGAATCAGTTTCAGCACGCTGAAACCGTGAGCGCGGCAGATAGCGCCCAGCACCACCACCACGAACAGTACGCAGGTGATGTAGAAGCAGATCATCAACTGGCCCAGTTGCACCAGCGAACCGACACCGTAGGCGCCGATGGTGAAGGCCATGGCACCCAGCGCACCGATCGGCGCGAGCTTCATGATCATGTTGATGATGTTGAACATCACGTGGGCAAAGCGATCGATGAAGTCCAGCACCGGTTTGCCGTAGGCACCCAGGCGATGCAGGGCGAAACCGAAGATCACCGAGAACATCAGCACTTGCAGGATGTCGCCCGTGGCGAACGCACCGACGATGGTCGACGGGATGACGTTGAGGATAAAGCCGACGATGCTCTGGTCAGCGCCTGCGGTCACGTAGGCGGCAACTTTCGAGGCGTCCAGTGTGGCGACGTCGATGTGCATGCCGGCACCCGGTTGCACGACGTTGACCACGACCAGGCCGATCAGCAGGGCAATGGTGGACACGATTTCGAAGTACAGCAGCGCGTAGCCACCGGTCTTGCCCACCGACTTCATGTTCTGCATGCCCGCGATACCGCTGACGACGGTGCAGAAAATGATCGGGGCGATGACCATTTTGATCAGTTTGATGAACCCGTCGCCCAGCGGCTTGAGCGCCACGCCGGTCTGCGGGTAGAAGTGACCGAGCAGAATGCCGATGGCGATGGCTACGATCACCTGGAAATACAGGGATTTGTACAGTGGCTGACGAGTCGTCATTGCAAAGTTCCTCAAGAGTCCCGCGTGGCAACATCCGGGTGTTGCCCACGACACTTGAATTGCGAACCCTCCTGCACTGGAGGAATTTGTTTTGTCGAGCTGCGCGCTGGCAGATCTCCAGCCCTTATCGCAAACCCCGTGCCAGCTCACCCAAAACACCCGAAAGCCCTTTGCCAGCGGGGGCGATAGCCCAGTCGCCGTGACTCACTCACTCGCACAAAGTGGCGGATTCCCGCCCACCACCAGGATCTCGTCCTACAATTTGGCGGATATCCGCCTTGTTCATGCGTGGGGTCGTGGCTAAGATCCGCCATTCACTGGACGGACCCGAGCCATGCGTGAACGTACCATCGCCAGCCATTTCGCCCGCGCCGCCCTCGAGGGTGCGCGTCGGCAGGGTTACGACTATTCGCCGCTGTTGCAGGCACTGGGCATCAGCGCCGAGCTGCTTGACGAGCCGCGCGCGCGCCTTGCACCCGAGCAGTTCACCCGCCTGCTGCAAGGCCTGTGGCAGGGGCTGGATGATGAATACCTGGGGTTCGGTCAGGGCCCGAGCAAACCCGGCACCTTTGCCATGATGTGCCATGCCTTGATTCACTGCCCGACGCTGTCGAAAGCACTCAATCGCGGCTTATTATTTTATAGCCTATTCCCCCACGGCCCGCGCCTGACCCTGAGCCGCGAAGGCGAAATGGTTCGCCTGAGCCTGGACGACTCCCCCCTGCGGGACCCTGAACACTTCCTCACCGAATGTCTGCTGGTGATCTGGCACCGGCTCGGCAGTTGGCTGATCGGCCAGCGAATTCGCCTGGAAGAAGCCACCTTCAGTTACCCGAAACCGGCGCATGTGGCCGAGTACGATCTGCTGTTTCCCTGCACGCAGCAGTTCTCAACCTCCCACAGCAGCCTGTTGTTCCACAGCCGCTACCTGGCCATGCCACTGTTGCAGGACGAACGCACCCTCAAGCATTTCCTCGAACGTTCGCCGGCCGACCTGCTGTCACGCCCGGACGACGGCGACAGCCTCAGCAGCCAGTTGCGCCGTTTGCTCAGCCGCGACAGTTCGCGCTGGCCAGACCTGGAAACAGTGGCCGCGCACCTGCACATCAGCCCGCAGACGTTACGTCGGCACTTGCGTGAGGAAGGTTCGAGTTTTCAGGAGTTGAAAGACCAGTTGCGCCGCGATATCGCGATTTATCACCTGGGCCGCGCCGACCTGTCGTTGCAACAGATCGCCGAGCAGTTGGGGTTTTCCGAACCCTCGGCGTTTCACCGGGCGTTCAAGAAGTGGACCGGGTTGACCCCCGGCGCTTACCGCGCCCAGGAAGATTGAGTCTTCAGTGCCGAGCTTTCGCTCACGCCACCGGAAAATGAATCCGGAACGCCGCCCCGCCCAGTACCGAGTCGTTCAAGGTCAACTGCGCCCCATAGCTTTCGATGATGTCCTTGACCACCGCCAGACCAATGCCCTGCCCCGGATGCTGGCGGTCCAGGCGCTCGCCGCGCTGGAGGATCCGCGCCCGCTGATCCGGCGGCACACCCGGGCCGTCATCCTCGACACATAACTCGATGTCGCCCATCACCTCGTGCACACTGATCCGCACCTGGCTCAGGCACAGGCGATAGCTGTTTTCCAGCAGGTTGCCGAGCATTTCCAGCAGCGCCCCCTGCTCGATCGGCACGTAGCAATGCTCCGGCAAGTCGAACGAAACACGCACCGCTTTATCGCGATAGACCTTGTCCAGCGTGTCGCACAGGCTTTGCAGCACCGGGCGCAAGCGCACCTGATGGCGCACCAGACCGCTTTTACGCAAACTGGCACGCTGCAACTGGTAGCTGATTTGCTGGCTCATGCGTTCGATCTGACTTTGCAGCACCCAGGCCTGATCCCGATCCTGCGGGCGTCGGGCCATGTCTTCACTGACCCCTTGCAGCACCGCCAACGGGGTTTTCAGGCTATGGGCCAAGTCATCCAGCGAGTCGCGGTATCGGCTGCGCTGCTCCCGCTCGCTGCGCAGCAAACGGTTCAACGAGCCGGTCAGGCGCAGCAGTTCGCGGGGGTGTTCCTCACTGAGGCTTTCACGGGTGCCGCTTTCGATCTGGTCCAGTTCCTGGCTCAAGCGGCGCAGTGCCTGCAAGCCCCAGGTCAGGCCGATCCACAGCAGCGAGAGCAACACCAGCAACGCGGCGCCGAACCCCAGATACAGATTTTCTCGCAGGCCTTCGAGGGTCTGCTGGTACTCACGCACCGGTTGCAGCGCCACGATACTGAACGCCGCACTCTTGCCGCCCAGCAGCTTGACCTCCACGTCATAGACGAAGAATTCCTGCCCGTTGGCCGCACGGATCCGGGCGAACTCATTGCCGCGTCCGTCGTAGCGTGGCGTGTAGTTGATGTCCTCGTCCCGGGTCGCCCGTGAACGCCAGACCAGATGCCCTTCACGGTCATAGATGTAACCCAGCAGCCGACTGTCGGTGAGGTTGAAGCGCTCATCCGGCAACTGCGTCGGCATCTGCAACCGGTTGTTTTCAACCCGCGCCGCGGAGATCAGCGTGGTCACGTCCGAGGCCAGGCGCTGCTCGATGGAGTCTTGCAGCGCCAGGCTGAACGCGCCCTGCATGGCGGGCAACAAGGCCAGCATGAACAGCACCGCCAGGGTGGTGGCAGCGAGCATCAACCGCACACGCAGAGAACGAATCACCGGCAGCGCTCGTTGAACAGGTAGCCCAGGCCACGCACGGTTTCAATCGGTTTGAAACCGGCCGGCCCTTCGAGTTTGCGCCGCAGGCGGCCAACCAGCACCTCGATCACATTCGGATCGCGCTCGTCGTCATCAGGGTAGAGCTGTTCCATCAGGCGATCCTTGGCCACCACTTGCTGATGATGCCGCATCAAGTATTCAAGGATTCGGTACTCGTACGCGGTCAGCGCCAACGGCTGCTCATCAAGAGACGCCTGCTTGCGGTTGAGGTCCAGCAGCAACGGCCCGGCAATGATGGTCGACTGGGTAAAACCGCTGGAGCGGCGCAGCAACGCATTGAGGCGCGCATCGAGCTCCTCGAACTGAAACGGTTTGACCACGTAGTCGTCGGCACCGGCAGCCAGGCCTTCGACCTTGTCCTGCCAGTTGCCGCGCGCGGTCAGGATCAGGATCGGAAAACTCTTGCCCAGGGTGCGCAACTCGCGGATCAGTTCCAGCCCGCCCATGCCCGGCAGACCGAGATCGATCACCGCCAGGTCATGGTTGAACTGCCCGACCTGATACAGCGCCTCCTCGGCATTGGCCACGGCCTCGACCACATGGCCGCTGTCGGTGAGACGGGTTTGCAGGTGATGGCGCAGCAGCGCTTCATCTTCGACGACCAGCAGTTTCATAACGCTCTCCCAGGCAAGGCAACGCCTCCACGGGCACTGTCAGTGCCCTGATGACTAACACGACGACGCCGGATCACCTCAGGCTGATCCGGCGCGGGCCGACTCTGAACGCGCGCTTAAAAAGCGTAGTTGGCCGACACGTAAGTTTGAGCACTGCTGGTCAGGTCCAGCGAGCCCTGCTTGCCGACGCCACGCTGACTCATTTCAGTGCTGGCATTGCTGCGCAGGTAACGGTAACCCAGTTCAACCGAGGTGTTCTGCGAAACTTGCTGCAACACGCCGGCCTGTACGCCGAGCGCATACCCGATGTCGCTGTCGCGGCTGTAGCCCGGCGAGTCCTGGGTCAGCTTGGTCAGACCGGCCGTGCCGCCGCCAAACAGCTTGGTGCTGCTGGTCACGGGCAGGAACAGGTCATAACTGCCCAGCAGGTTTTCCTGGCGCAACTTGATGCCGTTGTGGCTGCCGGACACATTGTCGTACGTGGCGTAGTAGCGCGCCTCATCGTTCTGCCGCCCGAGGCGCAGGCCCCAGGTATTGTCCTTGCCAATCACACCGTCGGCGTTCGGATGATCGAGGTTGCTGTTGAGCGAACTGGATTTTTTCACCTTGTCGCTGGTCTGGCCGAACGTCAGGCTGGCGAAGTTGCTGTCGGCCGCCTGGGCCGCAGCGCTGGCACCGAGAACGGTCACGGCCAGCATCAGTTTTTTGAATACAGTCATAGGGGTCTTCCTCATGCTTTGTGCGCTTTTGGGTATGGGGAGAGCTTACCGGCCAGCCCCTGAACTCCCCCTGAACACTCTCTGAACCTGACCTGAATCAAATCGTCTAGGATCAGCGGACGTCTTTTAATGGAGAACTGACCATGCGTGTATTCCTTGCCTTGGCATTACTGGCCTTGAGCGGCCTGACTCAGGCCGCGATCAAGACCCAGGAAATTCCCTACCAAAGCCCCGACGGAACAAAGCTGATCGGCTACTACGCCTACGACGACAGCCTCAAGGGCGCCCGCCCCGGCGTGGTGGTGGTGCATGAATGGTGGGGGCTGAACGACTACGCCAAGCGCCGCGCCCGCGACCTCGCCGCACTGGGCTACAGCGCACTGGCCATCGACATGTATGGCGACGGCAAGAACACCGAGCACCCGGCTGACGCCATGGCGTTCATGCAGGCGGCCCTGAAGGACAGCGCGGCCGCCAGTGCACGTTTCACCGCCGGGCTCGACCTGCTGAAGAAACAGCCCCAGACCGACCCGAACAAACTGGCCGCCATCGGTTATTGCTTCGGCGGTAAAGTCGTCCTCGATGCGGCGCGCCAGGGTGTGCCATTGGCAGGCGTGGTGAGCTTCCACGGGGCGCTGGTGGCCAACACGCCGGCGACGGCGGGCAGCGTCAAGGCCAAGGTACTGGTGGAACACGGCGCCCAGGACAGCATGGTCACCCCCGATCAGGTCGCGGCATTCAAGGCCGAGATGGACAAGGCCGGGGCCGACTATCAATTCGTCAGCCTGGAAGGCGCCAAACACGGTTTCAGCAACCCCGACGCCGACCGCTTGAGCCACGGTGAACATGGCGGGCCGGACATCGGCTACAACAAGGCCGCCGATGAAAAATCGTGGGCGGACATGCAGGCGTTCTTCAAGAAGATTTTTGGGTGAGCCACTAGACGCGCGCGCGGCTATTCGCGAGCAGGCTCGCTCCCACACTGGATTTGTATAGCACCATCAATCCCTGTGGGAGCGGGCTTGCTCGCGAAGGCCTCAGCGCCGATCTGAACCTTTGCACTACCCAGCCCCCAGACAACCCGGCAAAATGCCTCGCATGAATCCACTGCCCACACTTCCCGCCTGCTGCACCCCGCTCGACGCCCACTGGCCGTTGCCTGAAACACTGCCCGGCACAGTGCTGTTCAGCACCCGTTTCGACCCGTCGCACCTGGCCATCGACGACTTCCAGCGCAGCGCAGTCGAACGGCCAGCGAGCATCCAGCGCTCGGTGGCCAAGCGTCAGGCAGAATTTCTCGCCGGTCGCGTCTGTGCCCGTGCAGCCTTGCAGCAGTTGGACCAACCGAGTTACATCCCGGCCATTGGCGATGATCGTGCGCCCGTATGGCCGGCGCATATCTGCGGCTCGATCACCCACAGCACCGGCCATGCCGCAGCCATTGTGGCGCGCAAGGACCACTGGCGCGGCCTGGGCATGGACCTGGAGAACCTGTTGAGCACCGAGCGCGCCGAACGTCTGGCCGGGGAAATCCTCACCGCCGCCGAACTCCAGCGCATGGCCACAGCCGCCCCAGAACAAATCGCACTGTGGGTAACCCTGACCTTTTCAGTAAAAGAAAGCCTGTTCAAGGCGCTCTACCCCATCGTCCAGCAGCGTTTTTACTTCGAGCACGCCGAAGTGCTGGAGTGGAGCGAAAGCGGCCATGTACGCCTTCGCCTGCTGACCGATTTGTCCAGTGAATGGCGCCACGGCAGTGAACTGGACGCGCAATTTGCGGTGCACGACGGGCAGTTGTTGAGCCTGGTCAGCATCAAGGCCTGAAGATTTTCAGTGCCCGCGAAGGCGCTTCGCGGGCAACAACACGCTCAATCCTTCTCTTGATTGCGCGGCCAACTCAGGCTGAAACAGGCCCCACCCAGGGTCTTGCTCTTGCCGATCAACGCCCGGCCGCCGTGCCAGTGGATGATCCGCCGCACAATCGACAACCCCAACCCATGCCCGCCCGAGGCGCGGGTGCGGCTGTCATCAAGACGCAGGAACGGCGTGAAGATCTTTTCCCAGGCCTGCTCCGGCACACCGGGGCCATCGTCTTCGACGTCCACCCGACAGCGCTGCTGACCCACCTGGTAACTGACACACACCTGCGACTGCGCGTGGCGCATGGCGTTGCCCACCAGATTTTGCAGGGCCCTGTGCAGATAACGCGGCTCGGCCTCGACCCACGCGTTATCGCAATCGGCCGCCGACAGGCACAAGCCACGTTGCACCGTGACGTCGGCGCGCAACGGCGCCAGCTCAGCGATCACCTGATCGAGCAAGGCATCCAGGTCGACCCGTTGAAAATTCAGCGCCGGTGAACCCTGCTCCAGTCGCGCGTACGTGAGCATTTCATCCACCAGCCCGTCGAGGTCCTGGATGTCATGGTCCATGCCGGCCAGGTATTTCTCACGCGCCTGAGGCGTGCTCGCACTGCCGATCATCTCCAGGCCAAAACGCAAGCGCGCCACCGGCGTGCGCAACTCGTGGGACACCGCCCGCACCAGTTCTCGCTGAATCGCCAGCAACTGCTGCAAGTGCTCGGCCATGCCGTTGAACGCTGCGGCGAGCCGTCCGATGGAATCGGCGCCGCGTGCCGGCACCCGGGTTTCCAGGCTGCCCTTGGCGATGCGCGTGGCCGCCGCCTCCAGCCCACGCAAGCGGCGCTCCAGTTGGCGCACCAGCAGATAGACGATCAAGCCGATCAGGCTCAAACCCAACGCGGCAATCGACACCAGCCATTCCGGCGGATAAGGATTCATCTGATACAGCGGACCGATTTCCAGCACCCACGGCGTGCCGACCATACCGGCTAACACTCGAATCGAGTCACCGCCCTTGCCCAACGCCATCACCGTATCGCCCTCGGAAACGCGTCGGCGCTGGTCTTCATCCATGTCGGCCTGCTCGAGGGTGACCAGCGTCATGTCAAAACCAAACCCCTTCGCCTCCTTGAGCATCGCCAACCGTTGCGGCTGCTCGGCCACCGGGTAGCGCACCAGTTCATCGGCCAGCAGGTAGATGGTTGCCCGCGCCAGTTGCTCGCTGATTTGCTGCACCTCGCCAGTCAGCACCAATTGTTCCTTGTCGCTGACCAGGCGGTAAACCTTTGCCGCGTGCGGGCCGGTCTGTTCGACCAGCGCCTGCCCGCGCTGTACGCGGTTACGCTGGCCGAGGTCCAGGCCAGTCTGGCTGAAGGTCTGCAACGCCAGCGGAATACCCAGCAACCGCTCCCACACCGCCAATGCCCGGCGACGCTCGATGTCACTCATCGGTTGCAGGTTGTCGGCCATCAACGAAAACGTGCCGTGGGCCAGGCGCTCGCGGTACTGCTCGCTGCGCACCTGGTTGAGCACCTGCAAGGCCAGCACCCCAAGCACCGCCACCAGAATCAGCGCCGCGCACATACCGCCGTAAATGCGCAGAAATATCGAGTTCACAGCGCCTGATCCACACAGGCCTCAGGGACGAACAAATAGCCTTTGCTGCGAATGGTCTTGATCAGCCGCGGGTGGATCGGGTCATCGCCGATCTTCGGTCGGATACGCGAAATGCGCACATCAATCGAACGGTCCTGGCCGTCATAACCGATGCCTCGCAGCGCGGTGAAGATCTCTTCGCGCGACAGGATTCGCCCGGCGTTGGCCACCAGCAGCCACAGCAGGTCGAACTCGGCGCTGGTCAGCTCGATGCCGTTGTCCTGCAGCCAGGCCTCGCGCAGGGCATTGTCCACCACCAAGGGGCCAAACTGCAGGCGCCGCAGCTTTTCCGGCGCCACCGGCTCAGGGCTCTCGCTGCGGCGCAGCAGGGCCTGAATCCGCGCCAGCAGCAAGCGCGGGCGCACCGGTTTGCACACGTAGTCGTCAGCGCCCAGGTCCAGGCCGAGGATCTGGTCGCTGTCGTCAGTGCGGGCGGTGAGCATCAGGATCGGCCCGTCATAGCGCTCGCGTACCTTACGGCAAATGCTCAGGCCGTCTTCGCCGGGAAGCATCAGGTCGAGAATCACCAGGTCCGGCTGCTCGGCAATAATCCGCGCCGCCGCCAACGCACCATTGCCCTCGATGGTCACGCGCAGGCCATTGCTCTCCAGGTACTCGCGGGTCAATTCGGCCAGACGCTGGTCATCCTCGACGATCAATACCTGCCAGGCTTCTTGCTCCACGGGTGACCTCTGCTTGCCAATATTTCTATTAAGGAAGGGTCCACCCGTTTTTTTGTCATGATCGGGGCGGATAAGACAGCGTAAAGGAACCTGATTGTAGCAACGGCCCCCCTCGCGAACACAAGCCAGTAAATGCGCTCGGTAACCGGCCAATTTTGTGATAGGGTTCGCGCCCGCAAAAATCCGCTTCCGGCTAAATTCGAGAGCAAAAAACAGTGACCAGCGGTCTGATCCAGCAGGGTCGCGGCCTACACGATGTTTGCGAGTTTCATACACAAATTACGCACAGCTTTATCCACAGGTAGCACGTTGCAATCGCCCCCTAAAACGCATTATCTTGTAGCCCGGCGACAAAAAAACCCTACATGTAGGGTTTTGAGCCAAGAACCAAACACAAATCAGACGAGAAATTCAAGCGCTTTTCTTGCTCCTGTTCGGTTGAACCAAACTCTTTTTTAGAAGACCAAACCGCGTGCGCGGATGGCTGCTGTTTTCCTTCACCAGGAAGTGAAAACGGTACGGGTGTTGCAGTCGAAAACTGTCACCCACCAGAAATTCGGTTTCAGGCTCACGGCCTGAAACCAAAGACTTCGGCAGGGAAGCGGCGCAAGCGCCCCTTCCTGAAACTGTCCCGAGGTCGTTATGCCCGGCGCTTGCTGGTTGTAGTGCTTCAGGACGGAACGGTGGGCACCGTGATGGTGCCCAATCAAACATAGAGAACGTGGAGACACCCATGCAAACCGACACAACTCGCGAGAACCCGCAGGGCACCGCGCAGCAGGCTGCTGATTCGAATTCGGATCTGTCGGCTACCGCGCCTGGCCAATTGCGTGTGATCAAGCGTAACGGCACTGTCGTTCCTTACACCGATGACAAGATCACCGTCGCCATCACCAAAGCGTTTCTCGCAGTTGAAGGCGGCACCGCTGCCGCTTCGTCGCGAATCCACGACACCGTTGCCCGCCTGACCGAACAAGTCACCGCAACCTTCAAGCGTCGCATGCCATCGGGCGGCACCATCCACATCGAAGAAATCCAGGACCAGGTCGAACTGGCCCTGATGCGTGCCGGCGAGCAGAAAGTGGCTCGCGACTACGTGATCTACCGTGACGGCCGCTCCAAGGAACGCGCCACCCGCGCCCCTGCCGAGGAAGCGGTCAACGCTCACCCGTCGATCCGTATCGCTCGCGCCGACGGCAGCCTGGCGCCGCTGGACATGGGCCGCCTGAACACCATCGTGACCGAGGCCTGTGAAGGCCTGGCAGAAGTCGATGGTGACCTGATCCAGCGCGAAACCCTGAAAAACCTCTACGACGGCGTCGCCCTCAAAGACGTCAACACCGCGCTGGTCATGACCGCCCGCACACTGGTCGAGCGTGAGCCGAACTACTCGTTCGTCACCGCCCGCCTGCTGATGGACACCCTGCGCGCCGAAGGCCTGAGCTTCCTGGAAGTCGCTGAAAGCGCGACTCACCACGAAATGGCCGACCTGTACGCCAAGGCCCTGCCTTCGTACATCGCCAAGGGTATCCAGTTCGAATTGCTGAACCCGGTACTGGCTGATTTCGACCTTGAGAAACTCGGCAAGGCGATCAACCACGAGCGCGACCAGCAGTTCACTTACCTGGGCCTGCAAACCCTGTACGACCGTTACTTCATCCACAAGGATGGCGTGCGTTTCGAACTGCCGCAGATCTTCTTCATGCGCGTGTCCATGGGTCTTGCAATCGAAGAGAAGAACAAGGAAGACCGTGCGATCGAGTTCTACAACCTGTTGTCGTCCTTCGACTACATGTCCTCGACCCCGACCCTGTTCAACGCCGGCACCCTGCGTCCACAGCTGTCGAGCTGCTACCTGACCACCGTGCCGGATGACCTGTCGGGCATCTACCACGCGATCCACGACAACGCCATGCTGTCCAAATTCGCCGGCGGCCTGGGCAACGACTGGACACCGGTTCGCGCGCTGGGTTCGTACATCAAGGGCACCAACGGCAAATCCCAGGGCGTTGTTCCGTTCCTGAAAGTGGTGAACGACACCGCCGTCGCCGTTAACCAGGGTGGCAAGCGCAAAGGCGCTGTGTGTGCCTACCTGGAAACCTGGCACATGGACATCGAAGAGTTCATCGAGCTGCGCAAGAACACTGGCGATGACCGTCGTCGTACCCACGACATGAACACCGCCAACTGGATCCCTGACCTGTTCATGAAGCGTGTCTTCGATGACGGCAAGTGGACCCTGTTCTCGCCGTCCGAAGTACCGGACCTGCACGACCTGACCGGCAAGGCCTTCGAAGAGCGTTACGAGTACTACGAAGCCCTGACCGAGTACCCGGGCAAGGTCAAGCTGTTCAAGACCATCCAGGCCAAAGACCTGTGGCGCAAAATGCTGTCCATGCTGTTTGAAACCGGCCACCCATGGCTGACCTTCAAAGACCCGTGCAACCTGCGCAGCCCACAGCAGCACGTGGGCGTGGTTCACAGCTCGAACCTGTGCACCGAGATCACCTTGAACACCAACAAGGACGAGATCGCCGTTTGCAACCTGGGCTCGATCAACCTGCCGAACCACATCGTCAACGGCAAGCTGGACACCGTGAAGCTTGCACGCACCGTCAACACCGCAGTCCGCATGCTCGATAACGTTATCGACATCAACTACTACTCGGTGCCGCAAGCCAAGAACTCCAACTTCAAGCACCGTCCGGTCGGACTGGGCATCATGGGCTTCCAGGACGCCTTGTACCTGCAGCACATCCCTTACGGTTCCGACGCTGCCGTCGAGTTCGCCGACAAGTCGATGGAAGCGGTCAGCTACTACGCTATCCAGGCGTCCTGCGACCTGGCTGACGAGCGTGGCGCTTACGAGACGTTCCAGGGTTCGCTGTGGTCCAAAGGCATCCTGCCGCTGGATTCGCAACAGATCCTGATCGAGCAACGTGGCCAGAAGTACATCGACGTTGACCTGAACGAAACCCTGGACTGGGCACCGGTGCGTGCTCGCGTACAGAAAGGTATTCGTAACTCCAACATCATGGCCATCGCACCGACCGCGACCATCGCCAACATTACTGGCGTATCGCAGTCGATCGAACCGACCTACCAGAACCTCTACGTGAAATCGAACCTGTCGGGCGAATTCACCGTGATCAACCCGTACCTGGTTCGTGACCTCAAGGCTCGCGGTCTGTGGGACTCGGTCATGATCAACGACCTGAAGTACTACGACGGTTCCGTGCAGCAGATCGAACGCATTCCGCAAGAACTCAAAGAGCTCTACGCGACCGCATTCGAAGTGGACACCAAGTGGATCGTTGACGCAGCCAGCCGCCGTCAGAAGTGGATCGACCAGGCTCAGTCGCTGAACCTGTACATCGCCGGCGCATCGGGCAAGAAGCTCGACGTGACCTACCGCATGGCTTGGTACCGTGGCCTGAAAACCACTTACTACCTCCGCGCCCTGGCCGCAACCAGCACCGAGAAGTCGACCATCAACACCGGCAAGCTGAACGCTGTTTCCAGCGGCGGCAACCACGGTGAAGATTCGGTCCTGGCGGCTCCCGCCGGTCCTGCTCCAGTGCCGAAGGCCTGCGCCATCGACGAGCCGGATTGCGAAGCTTGCCAATAAGCTGAGCCGGCAGGCGCTGCAAGGCGCCTGCTCGAAAACCCCCGATCGGTCCTCTGGATTGTCGGGGGTTTTCTTTTATCTCAAGGAAATGGGAGCCGCAACTGACGCCTTCGAGAGCAAACCCGCCCCCACAGAGGACCTTCGGTAGACACAACATGTGTGAACACCACCGATCAAGTACGGGAGCGGGCTTGCTCACGAAGACACCACAGAATCCTGCACCCGACACAAAATCACTGGCCACAAAAAACCCCTCTTTCGAGGGGCTCTTTGTGAAGCGCTACCTGCCAACCAGCATCAGGCCATCTGAATGATGGTCTGCATGATGGTGCTTTGAGTAGAGATCGTCTTGGCGTTGGCCTGGTAGTTACTCTGCCCCTTGATCAGGTCGACCAGCTCGTTGGTCAGGTTGACGTTGGAGTCTTCCAGGGAGTTGGACTTGATCGAACCCAGGGTGCCGGTTTGCGGAGTGTCGTACGCCGCAAAGCCCGAGTCGTAGGTTTGCTTCCAGTTGGTGCCACCTGCCGGTTGCAGACCTTGCTCGTTGGTGAAGCTGGCCAGGGAGATCTGACCGATCGGCTTGGATTTGCTGTTGCTGAAGTTGGCGAACAGCGTACCGGTGCCGTCGATGGTCAGGTTGGTGATCTGGCCAGTGGCATAACCGTCCTGGGTCGATGTCGTACGGTTGGTGTCGGTGTTGTACTGAGTGGTTTTGGTCAGGTCGTTGCTCACACCCGTGGTATTGCCTGCCGCGCCGTTGGCCTTCCAGACACCATTGGTGACGGTACCCGGCGTCCAGACACCAGGCCCCATGATGATGGAGTTGTTAGCGACCGTGTACGGGGAGTCAGTCGGCGTCGTCGGAGGTGCGATCCCCAGCAGCTTGCCATCGGAACCGAAGGTCATTGTCATCGGAGCCTGGTTGCTTGGCGCACCTGGAACAACCGGAGGCCCAGGAAGAGCGGCAGTACCCGGAACATAGGCGTTACCATTAGGGTTACGACCATCAACCAGCGTGTAGGTCTGCCAGCTATTGGCACCAGTCTTGACCATATACTGGTCCAGTTTATGCTCGTTACCCTGACTGTCAAAAATCGGGGTGGTGAACATATCGGTGTAGGTCCCGATCTTGGTCGGATCGAACGGCGTGACGGCCGGATCGATGTCTGGCTTCGTCGAGCTCAGGTTGATGCTGGCCGAGATAGCGCTGGTGGTCTTCGGCGCCAGGTTCGACTGATCGATTTTCAGGTCGCTGAGAATACCATTCATGATCTTGCCGCTGGCATCCACACCGTAACCTTGCAGACGCGAAGTGCCCGAACTGTTGGTGATGAAGCCATCCTTGTCGACCTTGAAGGTACCGGCACGGGTGAAGGTCAGCGAGCCGTTGTCGCTCAACACAAAGAAGCCCGAACCCTGGATACCCATGTCCAACACGTTGCCGGTGTTGTTGACGTCGCCCTGCGTGAACTGCTGGGAAACGTTGGCCAAGCGCACACCATTACCGATGGTCTTGCTGCCCGTACCCAGCTTGGTCGCCGAGTACACATCTTCGAATTCCGCACGGGACGATTTGAAGCCGGTGGTCGCGACGTTGGCGATGTTGTTGCCGGTCACGTCCAGCTGCTTGTTGGCTGCATAGAGACCGCTAAGGCCGATATTGAAAGACATATTCCACTCCTTGTTGCCGCGTTAGCCGGCTCTATATACCAATGGTTTGAACTTTGGACAGGGCAATAGGGCCCATGCCTGCGAGGTTGAGCATCATCTCGCCCCCGTTCTGACTCATCGTCACGCTATTGACCGTTGCCGGCAGGTAGGTCACCAGCGAGGTGTTTTTGTCATCGATCTTGCTGTTCGCCGCGAAGGTGTACGTACCCGGCTGAACCTTGACGCCGGCCGAATCGGTACCGTCCCAGACGAAGCTGGCGGAACCGGCCTTCTGGCTGCCCAGATCGATGGTCTTGACGGTCTTACCGTCCTTGTCGGTGATTTTCACCGTGACGCTGGCAACCGAACTCGGTACCGAGATCGAACCGGTGAGGCTCTTGTTCGGATCGACCTGCGCCTTGTCGGTCTGGGCAATCACCGAGCGACCGACCAGCGACGAGGCCTGCAAGGCCTGCGACGACTTGAACGAGCCGGAGATCGAGTTCACCGAGGTGTTCAGGGTCGTGATGCCTTCCAGGCTGCTGAACTGCGCCAACTGTGCAACGAATGCACTGTTGTCCTGCGGATCGAGCGGGTTCTGGTTTTTCAGCTGGGTCACCAGCAGTTGCAGGAACGAGTCCTTGCCCAGCGACTTGCTACCGGTCTTGCTGTTGGTCGCCGCAGCCAGGCCGTCAGCGCTGGTGGTAGCCGGCGTCTTCTGCGAAGAGGCCGCCAGAATGTCCTTGAGCGTCGGCGCGGTGGTGGTATCGGTAATACTCATCTGAGTCGCCCCTTATCACTGACCGAGGGTCAGGACCTTCTGCATCATGGTTTTGGCGGTGTTCATCATTTCTGCGTTGGTCTGGAACGAACGACTGGCGGAAATCATGTCGGCCATTTCTTCGACCACGTTGACGTTCGGGTAGTAGACGTAGCCCTTGGCGTCGGCGGCCGGATGGTTCGGCTCGTAGCGCGCTTCAAGGTTGCTCTGGTCTTCGACCACGCCCAGCACCTGCACGCCCTGGCCGGCGGCGTCCTGGTTCTGGAACAGCGAATTGCTGCCGCCGCTCTGGCCGCCCTGGAACATGGTGGCGAACACCGGGTGACGGGCGCGGTAGGTCTGGTCGATGCTCGAAGAGACCGTCTCGGCGTTGGCGATGTTACTGGCGACGGTGTTCAAGCGAGTGGTCTGGGCACTCATGCCACTACCGGCAATATTGAAAACACTGGATAGAGACATGAATTACTCCCCGCGAAGGGCTGAAACCAGCCCTTTGAATTTGCTGTTGAGCAGCGTGAAGCTGGCCTGGAAGCCCACTGCGTTTTCTGCGTAGTTGGACTGTTCCAGTTGGGCGTCCACGGTGTTCTGGTCGATCGAGGGCTGCATCGGCGTGCGATACATCAACGACTCGTCACCATTGCCCAGGCCTTGTGCTTCGATATGACGGTTGTTGGTCATGTTCAAAGCGATAGTGCCGTTCTTGTGCTTGTCGTTCTGTGCGGCCAGCACAGCCGAGAAGTCCAGATCCCGAGCCTTGTAGTTCGGTGTGTCGGCGTTAGTGATGTTGTTGGCCAGGACTTCAGCGCGCTGTGCGCGAAAGCCCAATGCTTTTTCATGGATACCGAGCGCTTTATCGAAGCTGATGCTCATGTCGGAAACCTTCGGGTGACCTGATTTTTCGTAACCTGAACTTAGCAAGCGGCGTGCCAGTTTATGAAACCCCATAAACCGGGGCTTTGCGGGCAGCGGCAAAGCGGCAATGCCAGAAAAGCGGCAACCGTTTTCCGTCGCCTGCCGCTTTTCTGCCGCCTGTTAACGATCACTGAGGACCAATGTGGGAGCGGGCTTGCTCGCGAAGGCGTCGTGTCAGTCGACATTTACTTTGACTGGCATACCGCTTTCGCGAGCAAGCCCGCTCCCACATTGGACAGGTGTGGTTGCGATGGAGTTTGGCGGGCAAAAAAAACGGGAGCCCCTGAGGACTCCCGTTTTCATGCACCACCCGCTACCGGCAAATCACTTCGCCTGATAGATGATTCCCGGGCTGCATTGCACCATCTGGTAGTGATCCGGCAAACCGTTCAGCGCCTCGGAAGCGCCAAGGAACAGGTAGCCACCCGGCTTGAGCGTACTGTGAATGCGCATCAGGATGTCTTTCTTCACCTCGGCGGAGAAGTAGATCAGCACGTTGCGGCAAAACACGATGTCGAACTTGCCCAGGCTGGCGTAGCTGTCCAGCAGGTTGAACGAGCGAAACTCCACGCGACTCTTGATCGGCGCCTTCACCGCCCAGCGCCCCGGCCCTTTCGGGTCAAAGTAACGCTGCAAGCGCTCCGACGACAAACCGCGACCGATGGCCAGGCTGTCGTACTCGCCGGTCTTGCAGTTGTTCAACATCGTGCCGGACAAATCGGTGGCAACGATCTGCACACCCATCTTCAGCTGACCCATGTTGACGCGCTCGAACTCGTCGATCGACATCGACAGCGAATACGGTTCCTGACCCGACGAACACGCCGCCGACCAGATCCGCAAACGCTGGCCAGGACTGGCCTTGATCGCTTCGGGCAGCACCTTGTTCTTGAGCACTTCAAACGGATAGGTATCACGAAACCACAGGGTTTCGTTGGTCGTCATCGCATCCACAACCATCTCGCGCAAACCACTGCGCGGCTGAGTCTGGATGCGCTGAACCAACTCACCCAACGATTTGATGCCTTGCTGCTCCATCAGTTTGTTGAGACGGCTCGACACCAGATACTGCTTGTTTTCACCGAGCAAAATGCCACAGGCTTTTTCCAGAAACACCCGGAACTGTTCGAAATCCAAATTACCCGTAGACAAAGATGCCGCCTCTTAAATCGTGTTGACCGCCAAGGGCAAAGACCCTTTAGCTGTTGTCTGCTGCTTTGATCCGGTCGACTACCCGGGATGCCAGGTCATCAGGACGGAATTTGGCAAGGAAGTCATCAGCACCGACCTTCTTCACCATCGCCTGATTGAACACACCCGACAACGAAGTATGCAGGATGATATGGAGCTTTTGCATGCGTGGGTCGCTGCGGATCTCGGCCGTGAGGGTGTAACCATCCATTTCGGGCATTTCGATGTCGGAGATCATCATCAAGAATTCCTCTTCCGGCTTCTTGCCCTCGTCGACCAGCTTGCGCAGGTAATCCAGCGCTTGCCGACCGTCGTTCAACGCAACCACATCCACGCCCACCGTTTGCAGGCAACGCGTGACTTGCTTGCGCGCCACCGACGAGTCATCGACCGTCAGCACCCGCAAGGAAACCGCTTTATTCTGCGTCTCGACATCCACCACGCCGACCGAAATCGCTTCCGAGGTGGGCGCCACTTCCGCCAGTATCTTTTCAACGTCGATGATTTCGACTAACTGATTGTCTACTCGAGTCACAGCCGTCAGGTAATGATCGCGTCCGGTGCCCTTGGGCGGCGGATGGATCTCTTCCCAGTTCATGTTGACGATGCGCTCGACCGACCGAACCAGAAAACCCTGAGTCTTGGTGTTGTACTCCGTGATGATCACGAAGGGATTACTTTGGTCCTGCAAACCGCCGGACCCGGTCGCCATCGCCAGATCGAGAATCGGGATGGTCGCCCCACGAATATTCGCCACACCGCACACGACAGGATTGGACTTGGGCATCACGGTCAGCTTGGGGCATTGCAGCACCTCGCGAACCTTGAACACGTTGATCCCGTATAGCTGCTGGCCGTCGAGACGGAACAACAACAGCTCCAGGCGATTCTGCCCTACCAGTTGCGTGCGCTGGTTTACCGAATCCATTACACCAGCCATGCCCAGACTCCTACACCAACACCTAAGTTCCGACGCACATTCATTGCTAAACGGCACGGGGCTTGCTTTTTAACTGTCATGAACGCAAAAACGACATTTTCCCGACACCTGACATCCACCTGCCGCAAATGGCTGTGTGCAGTGTCGGCCGTCTGCCTTTTCAACGCTGGCAGCCCTGCCCTTGCTGACTCGGTTACCTTGCCTGATCTACTTATCGGCGTCACTCAGGGCTTTCTTGAATTCACCGTAGAGGACTATTTGGCTACCAGTCAAACCGAGGGCCGCTACGAAATCGAAGTGAACCAGCTAGACCCGCGCCTGCGCATGCCACTTTGCGACAAGGAATTGACAGCCACCCTGGAGAGTCCGGCCAGGCCATTGGGACGGGTAACCGTGAGGGTTCGTTGCGACGGCGCCTCGCCCTGGACAGTCTTCGTGCCCGCTCAAGTCCGCCTGTTTCGGGAGATTGTCACCACCACGCGCCCCCTCAAGCGCGCGGGCATTATCGAACCCCAGGATGTTGTGTTGCGTGAGCGCGATATCAGCCAGATCAACCAGGGTTACCTGACCTCCGTCGATCAGGCCATCGGGCAAAAACTTGTCCGACCAATGGTCACCGATCAGGTCATTACGCTGGTCCATCTGGAGCAGGCAGAGGTCATACGCAAGGGTGATCAGGTGGTGATTACCGCCCGCAGCGGCACACTCAGCGTGCGGATGCCCGGCGAAGCCCTGTCCAATGGCGGTCTCAGCGAACAGATTCGAGTGAAAAACCTCAACTCGCAGCGGGTGATCAAGGCTCAGGTCATCGCACCGGGCCAGGTGGAAGTGGCCATGTAGGGCTCTTTGTTGGTGAAGATGTGGCGCGCCACTCGACTGTTCCCTAAACTGTGGCGCATACCGGGCAACCGCTGACGCGCGCACGCTCACTGATAAATGAGCCTAAAGTTTTCCCGGGTATGGCCGAAAACATGGCAAGCGTCCAAATACCCAGAGGTTTTCATCATGGTCATCGATTTCAGCCGTTTGCATAACGCCCCCAGCACACTCACCGGTAGTACACGTACCAGCGCCAACAAGGAAACCGCCGAGACCGGCAAATCCGCGCCGCTGAATACCCCGGCCGAACAGGCCAGTACCGTCAAAAGCGGGGAATCGGTACACCTCAGTAATGAGGCTCAACAGTTGCAGAAGGTCACTGACAAGCTGCGCGATCAACCTGCCGTCGACAACGCCCGCGTGGCCGAGTTGAAAGCAGCGATTGCCGATGGCAGCTATAAAGTCGACAGCAACCGTGTAGCCAGCAAACTGCTCAACTTCGAAGCCCAGCGCTAGGCAAAGGCCTGCGCCAGGCTTTTGGACGCTTAAAACCCAAGGCCAGCCATGCACGATACTAATTTACTGCAGTTGATCACCGACGACTTTGCTCCAGCTCAACATTTGCTGGAGTTGTTGCAGACCGAATCCCTCGCCCTGCATGGTCGCGACATGCCGCTGCTGGAAGAAATTCTGGCGCAAAAACAGGCATTGATCATTCTGCTGGAGCAGCATGGTCGCAAGCGCAGCGAGATTCTCCAGAGTCTCAACCTGCCCATCGATCGCACCGGCCTGGAACAACTGGCCGCGCACTCCAGCATTGGCGACGAACTGCTGTCCCAGAGCGATGTACTCAATCAGCTGCTGGCCGACTGCAAGATCGCCAATGAACTCAACGGCCGCTCGATCCAGGTCCAGCAAGCCACGACCGCCAACCAGTTGAAAATCCTCACCGGCGGCGAACCCCCTGCCCTCTATGACGCTCGCGGCTCAACTGCCAAAATGGCGAAACCGCGCCCGCTCAGTCAGGCTTGAAATCCGCAATGAACGCACCCTATCAAGGTGCGAAACATGCTGGCAAAATGCTGGCATCTGCGTGTCGTCGTATTTTGTCTGGAGATTGATAAACCGTGTTCAACACCTTAAACGCGGAAGATGCTCCGCAGCCACCCAAGGTGCTTACCACGCCTTTGGAAATCGCCGGCAACCTGCGGCAGCTGCAAGAGAGCCATGATCCCCTGATCATCACTTTCCAGGAACGCAGCCAACGCTTCCAAAGCTACCTGGTCGACGTGGACCGGGACAGCAACATGCTCGCCCTGGACGAAATGATCCCTCGCGATGGCGAGCGCTTCCTGCTTGCAGGTGAACCTTTTCGGGTTGAAGGCTTTCATGATGGCGTGCGTATTGCCTGGGAGTGCACCGCAACACTGACCATCGACGAGTCCAATGGCGGCCGCTGCTACCGTGGCACCCTGCCCGATGAAGTGGTCTACCACCAGCGTCGCAATGCCTTCCGCGCAGCCTTGAAACTGGCGCAACTGGTAAACATCGAACTCAGCGGCGAAAAACTCAAGGCCCCGATCAGTGGCAAGCTGCTGGACATCTCGGCCACTGGCTGCAAGCTGCGCTTTGAAGGCGATATTTCGGATCGACTGCAACTGGGCCAGGTCTATGAGCGCTTTGTCGCAGCCCTGCCCTTTGGCAGCATGACCGCTCCGGTCGAACTGCGTTACCTGCACTTCGAAGAAAAAATCGCCACTACCTTCGCCGGCGTACGCTTTCACAACATGAGCGGCCTGGTACAACGGCAGGTGGAACGTTTCGTCTATCAGCTACAACGCGAAGCACGCCGCTTCGATAAAGACGACGACCTCTGATCCGAAGTCAGTAAAGAAAACGGGCAATCCCTTTGGGGGATTGCCCGTTTTTCGTTCTAGGGTCTGGCCTCGGTGAAGCTTTGCGTGCGCCCTGTTTCCGGCTCATCAGAGGCGGGCCGAGGCCCCTGCTGATCCTCAATTTCAGGCTCATCCTCAGGCTCAGGACTGACTGAACCCTGCATCTGATCATGCACCACCTGCTCATCGACCCGCGGGTCGAGTGCCGCCACCAGCGGCGAGCTGGACATACTGTCGGGCATGGCGACGTGGTGCAGCGGCGCATCGTCGACCTGATGCAGATTGGTCACCGCCTTCGGCCGGATGCGCCAGACCAGCACCAACGCAAAAAAGCTGAAAAACGCGTAGAGCATCTGACTGCCAAACAACTTCATCAGCACCCCCGCCGCCAATGGCCCGATGCTCGCCCCCACGCCGTAGGTCACCAACAACATCGCGGTCAGCGAGACCCGACGGTCGCCCTCCACATGGTCGTTGGAGAATGCCACCGCCAACGGATACAGGCAGAACTGCACCAACGAACACAGGAACCCGGCAATGAACAGCACCTCCAACGGCACCTGCGGCAGGATCGCCAACGGCAATGCCGCCACCGCCAGGGAAAACGCAAAGCAGCGAATCAGCAGCGCGCGATCATAGCGGTCCGACAACCAACCCAGCGGCCACTGCACCACCAACCCGGCAAAGATGCAGCTACCCATGAACAGGCCGACCTGCTCGGTGCTCAGCCCCTGCTGAGACGCATACAGCGGCGCCAACCCGTAAAAGGAACCAACAATCAACCCGGCCCCGAGCACTGTACTCAGCGACTGCGGCACACGCTTGATGAAGAACCGTGGCTCCATCGGCGCCGGGTGCAAAGGCGCCGGGTGAATCCGTCGGGTCAGCGCCACTGGCACCAGGCACAGTGCAAAACACAGCGCGACCAGCATCAACAGTTCGAGCCCCAGGGAGGGGTGCATGACCAGAATCAACTGCCCCAGCACCAACCCCAGATAAGAAGCGATCATGTAGCCGCTGAACACCAGGCCACGTTGCTTGGCCTCGGCCTGCTCGTTCAGCCAGCTCTCGATGACCATGTACTGGCACATCATGCCCAGGCCCACGATCATCCGCAGCACCAGCCATGCCGGCAGCCAGTCGACCAGGCCATGACCCAGCACGGCCGCTCCGACAATCCCGGCACACGCCGCATAAGCACGAATATGGCCGACCCGGGCGATCAGTCGGTGACCGATCTTCCCGCCCAGCACCAGACCGAAATAGTTGGCGGCCATCAATGCACCGACCCACAGACTATCGACATGGTCTGCCGCCAGGCGCAACGCCAGGTAAGTACTCAAAAGACCCGAGCCGATCAACATCATCAGCGAGGCGAAATACAGTGCTCGAAAGGATTTCCAGATTTGGCGCATCGGCGTTCCGAGCGGCTCCTTGCAGTGAGTACCGGGCTACCGACAACGATAGCCCGATGGCGACGGGTCAGTTATGCCTGGGCCGCTAGAACACGCCGCTCCCAGGGAGTTATTTCGTCAAAGAAACTGGTCAACTCCATGGTTTTCGAAGCGATGTAGCCTTCGATGAACTCCTTGCCGAACAGTTCCCGGGCCAACTGGCTACGCTTGAGACGCTCAAGAGCGGCATGCAAGGTACACGGCAACGACAAACTGTCCGGCACTTCAAACTCGCCTTGAATCGCCGCCCCTGGCTCCAGCTCGTTTTCAATCCCGTAAAGCCCCGCCGCCAGGCTGGCCGCAATCGCCAGATAAGGGTTGGCATCGGCACCCGGCAAGCGGTTCTCGACCCGACGCGCCACTGGCGAACTGGCCGGAATCCGCAAACCCGCCGCCCGATTGTCGTGAGACCAACAGGCATTGTTCGGCGACGCGTAAGGATGGCACAAGCGCTGATAGGAATTCACGTTCGGCGCAAACAACGCGGTGAAGTCCGCCATGCAGGCCTGCTGACCGCCGATGAAATGGAAGAAGGTTGGCGTCGGCTCACCCGCCGCGTCACTGAACACGTTCTGCCCACTGCCGATCTCGACGATGCTCTGATGAATATGCATCGAACTTCCCGGCGTATGCGCCAACGGCTTGGCCATGCACACCACGGTCACCCCATGCTTGAGGGCGACTTCCTTGAGCAAATGCTTGAAGAGGAACGTCTGGTCGGCCAGCAACAGCGGATCGCCGTGCAGCAGATTGATTTCGAACTGACTGATGCCCATCTCGTGCATGAACGTATCGCGAGGCAACCCCAGCGCTGCCATGCACGCGTAGACCTCACTGAAAAACGGCCGCAAGCCGTTGTTGGAACTGACACTGAACGCCGAGTAACCCGCCTCGCGCCGGCCGTCCAGGCCCACGGGCGGCTGAAACGGCTGGGTTGGGTCGGTGTTGGGCGCGAACACGAAAAACTCCAGTTCGGTCGCCACCACTGGTGCCAGGCCTCGGGCTGCATACCGCGCAATCACAGCCTTCAACTGGCCTCGGGTCGAGAGCGCGGAGCTTTCGCCGCTCAACTCGTCAGCGTCACAGATGGCCAACGCCCGAGGCTGTTTGCTCCAGGGCAAAGGGTGAATGTGCTGCGGATCGGCCACCAACGCCAAATCGCCGTCGTCGCTGCCGTAGAACCTGGCAGGCGGATACCCCCCCATGATGCATTGCAGCAGCACACCACGCGCCATCTGCAACCGCCGCCCCTCAAGGAATCCCTCGGCCGTCATCACCTTGCCGCGAGGTACACCGTTAAGGTCCGGGGTGACACACTCAATCTCATCAATGCCGGTCAATCGCTGTGCGAGTGAGCTCTGGCCATCGGTCGTCATGACTCAATCCTTGTTGTTATACAGCCGCGAACGGCGACCCGTACAAAATACGCATCACCCGTTCAGGATTTCAAGCACAGACACGCAAAAAGCCGCATGAGCCGACGCTAACCACGCATCACGCCAATGCTGAATCGTTCACTCTGAAAGAAGGGGCGAGGCAGGCGCCTCACTCAAGGAAGGTAAAGACTGAACAAGCCGCCGCCCAAAGGACCGCCATTGCTGATTTCGATACGGCCCCGCACACCGTTGCGCTGATGCAGCTCGGCAATGCGTGCAGCGAAGTACAACCCCAGGCCGGTGCTGCCACTGACCCGATTGATACCTTGCACATAATCAGCCTGGCGCTCGATCATCTGCGCCGGGTAACCCTCACCGTCATCGTTGATGCTGAGCACCAGTTGCCCGGCCTCCTCGCGCGCGCTGACCACCAACGCATGCCGCGTATACCGCAGAGCGTTGTTGATAATGTTGGCCAGCACCGAGTCAATCAACCCCCGGTCAAAAAAACCGAGAGGCATGAAGTCTTCCACCTCACAGGTGGCGCTGATACCACGGTTATCAAACACCTGCTGGTGCCCGGCCAACTGCGCCTCTATGAAATCATCCAGCTCATGGTAGTCAGGCTGCAAGGGCAACTGGTTGACGCCCAGTTTGTACAGCCCGAGCAACTGCACCAGCATGCCGTTAAGGTGCGCGAACTCATACTCGATCACACGCTGTTCGCCGGTTTGACGCTGCCCGTCTGGCAGACGGGAAAGCCACTGCCCGTGGGTTTGCATGAGCAAGGCCAGGGAATTTTTCATGTCATGGACGGTGGAGGCAATCACCGTCGAAAAATCGAGCCCCTCGCGGCTGTCACTCATTCGACAAACGCCTTGGCGCGCAGCTTCTGGTAACGCGGATAACGGGGATCGCTGTCAGGCATCAGACCAACCATTTTAAGCGCCGCCTGACACTCTTCCAGCAACGCCCCATCGAGGCCGGCATCAGCGCCATGCAGCAGCGATTGCGCCATGTTCAAAGCAATACTGATGTTCTTTGGCTGCATGGCCAGCGCGCGCCGGAACAACTCCCGCGCCTCGGCCAGCGTGCCGGCCTTGTAGCTGCGCACGCCCTGACGGTTGAGGTCGGCGGCGGCATTACCGGAATTGAGGATGTTCGGGTCGTCAGTCAACTTGGCAATGCCTTGCATCACGACCGGATCATCACCGTAGATCTCTGCACAGTTTTTCAGCATCGACGCACCGGCGTCAGCCTGCCCCAGCATTTGCAATTGCTTGGCAACCAGCAGCGCCGCTTCGGCACTCATGAACTGCTCCATGCCATCGAGCCGCGCCATGGCTTGCTCAGTCAGCTTCTCGGCGGTTTCGGCATCATTGAGCAGCAGGCTCGTGGCCTTCATCAACCGCGCGCGAATCTGCAGGCCAGGGTCATTGACGTTCTCCTTGGCCACCAGGCTGAGCGTCTGGTTGATCTCCAGGCGCGTCCGGGTATCCAGGCCCTTTTCACTGCCCTTGCTGATCAGCGCCTGGGCCAACCCGAGATTGCTCTCCGGGTCCTTGAAACGCGACTGCGCGCCTTGAGCAACAGCCTGACGGTAAGCCTTGGAGGCGCTCTCGAAATCTTCGTTGGCCAATGCCAGTTTGCCGAGCAGCGATTGACGACGAACAGCCAATGGCGACAACCGGACAGCCTCTTCCAGGACACTCTGCGCACGCTTGGGATCACCTTGGGCGATCAGCACGTCCGCCATCCCGTCGTAGAGCGCCGGCATCATCGGGAACGCCTTCAGCCCGGCCTCATACACATTCTTGGCCTGCGTCACCTGCCCCCGCTTGATCAGCGAACGCCCCAGACCTGCGTAAGCCCAAGGCAATGGCCGCTCGGCCAGAATGGTATTGAGAAAGCGCTCAAGCGCCTCGTGCTGATTAAGGTCGCGCAATGCATCGGCCCGGAAGCGCTGACACAACGGCGCATAACGCGGGTCCTGCTTGCAGAGCGCAACACAGGCTGCCAACACTTCGGCAGGCTTGCCACGATCAAGGGCTTGCAGGATCGGCTTGAGCAATGTCTTGCGCTGCACCAGTCGCTCCAACCGCTGAGCCAGGCCGGAGCGATTGAAAGGCTTGGTCAGGTACGCATCCGGCTCGTGTTCCAGAGCGCTGAGCACCATCGCCTGACTGGTCTCGGCCGTGACCATGACAAACACGCTTTCGTGGCTGATCAACTTGTCGACCATCAGGTCTTCAAGCACCTGCTGGCCGTTCTTCTTGCCGTCGCCCAGGTGAAAGTCCTGCAGGATGAAGTCGTAGCGCTTCTGCGCGCACATGCGCAGCGCCACTTCGCCGGTATCGGCCGTGTCTACATCCTTGACGCCCAGCTCACGCAACATCGACCTGACCGAACTGCGGAAATCCGAGAAATCATCGACGATCAAAAAGCTTTTTTGGTGGTACGCCAGCATCGAAGATTCCAGGCAAGTAAGAAGATGAACCCAAAGGCAAATACAAGGACGAGCTCAACTTCGCTGCCCGTTTCGGCGCGCAGATGATAGCTAGCAGCCATAGGCTATCAAGCAATATTTCACAAACCTGCGATCACTATTGCCTGGCGCACGCTTAGGGCTCGTCGGGTTATCGGCCACTTGCGGCTTTCCCTTATAGGGAGCGGGCACGCAATTACCTAATTAACTGACATAAAAGCAGATTTTACGAGGGCATGGATGGGTAATGAACCATTTCTGCGCCCCATAAAGAGAGCCAACGCACAGGTGTCGCGCTGAAAGAGGCAAGGAAAATGATCGGAAGAAGCGACCAGCGGATCCTGGACACGCCTTGGCGTGGATCATGACACAATCAGAAACGCGGTCGAGGAGGCGCAGTGAGGATATCTGCATCGGTATTGCACCCAAGCCAACTTGACCCGACCCGCCTGAGCACAGGGGGAGTTTGTTTCGCAGCGCTCGTCTCTTGACCGCAAAGCACCCAAACATGTTGGCGCTGCACTGACTTAATTAATACAAGGATTTATGACTGTGCACATCAAGGCACGCCACATTCTGTCTGCTTGCGCCCTGCTGTCTACCCAGAGCGCACTTGCATCGGGAATGGATTGTACAAAAGCAACAACCGCCGTTGAAAAGACGATTTGCGCAGATACCGAACTGTATCGACTGGATACACACATGGGCTGGGCTTACCAAGGACTGGCTGAAGCCAATCCTCAAGCACATTCTGAATTGAGAGAAGCCCAGCGCCTCTGGCTGAGAACACGCGATCAATGCGCCGAAGATAAACCCTGCCTTACTCAGCGCTATAACGAGCGCCTGGGTTCATTGAAGACGCAATGGAGCGAAGTAGCTGTCTACATACCCGACGAACTAGACAAGCAGGTATCAGAAGATCTGCGACAGACCATCGAGAGAAAGCGTCACTCCAATGCAGAGTTCCCGCTAGAGCGCACACTGAAAGAACTCTCTATAAAGAAAGGGGTTACTACATTTTCAAACGTCAACGATGACGAGAACACCCTGAGCGACGCACACTTCCCAAAAGTCATCCCCAAAGGTGTCACAAAGGACGAATGGAAGGCCTTGAACGCGTCTAAGGTTGAGGGTGCCGGCGAGTTCGGTAATACCTCGTACAGCCTGATGGACCTGGACGGCGATGGATTGAGAGACCTTGTTGTAGCGACCTATTCAGGTGGCACTGGCTTGTTCACTTTCATAGAAACGTTTCGACGGAACGGAGAAACGTTTGTCAGAACAAGACGTGATTTCGATCCCGAGTCGAGCGCTGAAAGCGCTCTGCTTTCTATCAATGATCGAGGTGCAAACCAAACCGTCAACTGGATAAAAGTTCGCGGCCGTGTGTATGCAGCCTACAGCAACAGCTACTACGGGGTTGATCACCTCTACCTGCTGAACCCTTTGAAGAAGATAGGCATAGCCCCCACTGTAACGGTTAACTACCGTTATCAGCTGTCTATCCCCAGGATTCAAAAAGATGAAACCCGCGGCTCGAACAAAACCTTGGACGTCGCCCTACATAAAGCACTGACCCAAGCGCTGACCACCGTGAGCAAAACCGAGGCGAAAGATATAGGCGATCAGAGCCGTCCTCTATGCCCCATCCCGCCAACAGCAGAAGACTCCAGTGTGTACTACAGTTTCGGACCCGGACACTACAGCTTCGAAATAGTCGCAGATATGCCGGTCATCATCGGCAAGCAGTGTTACATCGGGAGGATAATGAGCTGGTTTGGAAGGTACAGCGCAGAACATGGGCTTGGCGCTCAATTGGTACTTCGCAAACCGGAGTTCGATCCAGGCGAACGCAGCTATCAGATCAATGGCCGTCGCAGCGCTACCGATGTGAGCACCTCCATGAGCCGAGTCGAAGGGGACGATGGCATGTAGGAAACGCCACCCGATAAGCTGAAAGACCTGCTTAACCCCAGACCAAGTACTGCATGCGCCATCCACTTTCTACGAGTCTGTCTTGTGTGTGTGGCGCACCTTATCAATCCTCGCAAGGATTGATTTGCGCAAATAACTTTTTCGCAAGCAAAACAAAACCCCTACCTGCATACGCAGATAGGGGTTTCGGAATTCAATCTTGACGATGACCTACTCTCACATGGGGAAACCCCACACTACCATCGGCGATGCATCGTTTCACTGCTGAGTTCGGGATGGGATCAGGTGGTTCCAATGCTCTATGGTCGTCAAGAAATTCGGGTACTGAGTCGTGGCCAGAAGGCCTCGCTTCAGCAAATTGGGTATGTGGTAGGTTTCGGTGTTTTGTGCTGCCTTTTTAGGGGCAGTCGAACTTTCGGTTCGTTTCGTCTTCACACACCGCAATCTGGTGCCTTTTCAGGTCAGCAAATTGCTTGGGTGTTATATGGTCAAGCCTCACGGGCAATTAGTATTGGTTAGCTCAACGCCTCACAGCGCTTACACACCCAACCTATCAACGTCGTAGTCTTCGACGGCCCTTCAGGGAACTCAAGGTTCCAGTGAGATCTCATCTTGAGGCTAGTTTCCCGCTTAGATGCTTTCAGCGGTTATCTATTCCGAACATAGCTACCCGGCAATGCCACTGGCGTGACAACCGGAACACCAGAGGTTCGTCCACTCCGGTCCTCTCGTACTAGGAGCAGCCCCTCTCAAATCTCAAACGTCCACGGCAGATAGGGACCGAACTGTCTCACGACGTTCTAAACCCAGCTCGCGTACCACTTTAAATGGCGAACAGCCATACCCTTGGGACCGGCTTCAGCCCCAGGATGTGATGAGCCGACATCGAGGTGCCAAACACCGCCGTCGATATGAACTCTTGGGCGGTATCAGCCTGTTATCCCCGGAGTACCTTTTATCCGTTGAGCGATGGCCCTTCCATACAGAACCACCGGATCACTAAGACCTACTTTCGTACCTGCTCGACGTGTCTGTCTCGCAGTCAAGCGCGCTTTTGCCTTTATACTCTACGACCGATTTCCGACCGGTCTGAGCGCACCTTCGTACTCCTCCGTTACTCTTTAGGAGGAGACCGCCCCAGTCAAACTACCCACCATACACTGTCCTCGATCCGGATAACGGACCTGAGTTAGAACCTCAAAGTTGCCAGGGTGGTATTTCAAGGTTGGCTCCACGCAGACTGGCGTCCACGCTTCAAAGCCTCCCACCTATCCTACACAAGCAAATTCAAAGTCCAGTGCAAAGCTATAGTAAAGGTTCACGGGGTCTTTCCGTCTAGCCGCGGATACACTGCATCTTCACAGCGATTTCAATTTCACTGAGTCTCGGGTGGAGACAGCGCCGCCATCGTTACGCCATTCGTGCAGGTCGGAACTTACCCGACAAGGAATTTCGCTACCTTAGGACCGTTATAGTTACGGCCGCCGTTTACCGGGGCTTCGATCAAGAGCTTCGCGTTAGCTAACCCCATCAATTAACCTTCCGGCACCGGGCAGGCGTCACACCCTATACGTCCACTTTCGTGTTTGCAGAGTGCTGTGTTTTTAATAAACAGTCGCAGCGGCCTGGTATCTTCGACCGGCATGAGCTTACGGAGCAAGTCCTTCACCCTCACCGGCGCACCTTCTCCCGAAGTTACGGTGCCATTTTGCCTAGTTCCTTCACCCGAGTTCTCTCAAGCGCCTTGGTATTCTCTACCCAACCACCTGTGTCGGTTTGGGGTACGGTTCCTGGTTACCTGAAGCTTAGAAGCTTTTCTTGGAAGCATGGCATCAACCACTTCGTGTTCTAAAAGAACACTCGTCATCAGCTCTCGGCCTTAGAATCCCGGATTTACCTAAGATTCCAGCCTACCACCTTAAACTTGGACAACCAACGCCAAGCTGGCCTAGCCTTCTCCGTCCCTCCATCGCAATAACCAGAAGTACAGGAATATTAACCTGTTTTCCATCGACTACGCTTTTCAGCCTCGCCTTAGGGACCGACTAACCCTGCGTCGATTAACGTTGCGCAGGAAACCTTGGTCTTTCGGCGTGGGTGTTTTTCACACCCATTGTCGTTACTCATGTCAGCATTCGCACTTCTGATACCTCCAGCAAGCTTCTCAACTCACCTTCACAGGCTTACAGAACGCTCCTCTACCGCATCACCTAAGTGATACCCGTAGCTTCGGTGTATGGTTTGAGCCCCGTTACATCTTCCGCGCAGGCCGACTCGACTAGTGAGCTATTACGCTTTCTTTAAAGGGTGGCTGCTTCTAAGCCAACCTCCTAGCTGTCTAAGCCTTCCCACATCGTTTCCCACTTAACCATAACTTTGGGACCTTAGCTGACGGTCTGGGTTGTTTCCCTTTTCACGACGGACGTTAGCACCCGCCGTGTGTCTCCCATGCTCGGCACTTGTAGGTATTCGGAGTTTGCATCGGTTTGGTAAGTCGGGATGACCCCCTAGCCGAAACAGTGCTCTACCCCCTACAGTGATACATGAGGCGCTACCTAAATAGCTTTCGAGGAGAACCAGCTATCTCCGAGCTTGATTAGCCTTTCACTCCGATCCACAGGTCATCCGCTAACTTTTCAACGGTAGTCGGTTCGGTCCTCCAGTTAGTGTTACCCAACCTTCAACCTGCCCATGGATAGATCGCCCGGTTTCGGGTCTATTCCCAGCGACTAGACGCCCTATTAAGACTCGCTTTCGCTACGCCTCCCCTATTCGGTTAAGCTCGCCACTGAAAATAAGTCGCTGACCCATTATACAAAAGGTACGCAGTCACCCAACAAAGTGGGCTCCCACTGCTTGTACGCATACGGTTTCAGGATCTATTTCACTCCCCTCTCCGGGGTTCTTTTCGCCTTTCCCTCACGGTACTAGTTCACTATCGGTCAGTCAGTAGTATTTAGCCTTGGAGGATGGTCCCCCCATATTCAGACAAAGTTTCTCGTGCTCCGTCCTACTCGATTTCATGACTAAGAGATTTTCGCGTACAGGGCTATCACCCACTATGGCCGCACTTTCCAGAGCGTTCCGCTAATCTCAAAGCCACTTAAGGGCTAGTCCCCGTTCGCTCGCCACTACTAAGGGAATCTCGGTTGATTTCTTTTCCTCAGGGTACTTAGATGTTTCAGTTCCCCTGGTTCGCCTCTTACGCCTATGTATTCAGCGTAAGATAACCATCTTATGATGGCTGGGTTCCCCCATTCAGACATCTCCGGATCGCAGTCTGTTTGCCGACTCCCCGAAGCTTTT
>NZ_CM167794.1:4297500-5307500 GCF_056933555.1 Pseudomonas sp. JL27(2026)
ACACCTCAGCAATCCCCCCCCTCAGAAGACGAAGAAATGCGAAACCACCAAAATAGCCATCCAAGCGGAGCCACCTACCTATATATGAACAGCCAAACCCCACACCCACCCCGCAACCGCACAAGCATGATAGGCAACTGCCACATAGCAGGAGTCAAACCAAGGCAAGCACTTCGAGTACTGCCAACCAAATGGACAACCAGGAGACCGTTGCCGCCCCCAAGAACGATGCTCGCTCTCAGCGGAAGGCTTATAAAAACCACTACGCTCGAAAGCCCTGCATCGAGCTAACATTGCGATGTATGTTGAGGTCATAAGCGCCCCAGACTTGAAAGCATCTCACTTTAATAACGATCCCCGTCCACAGCACACGCAAGGAATGCATATGATCGACGGCCCCGCCGTTCTGACAGTTTTTTTGGTCTACCTGGCCGGGGTCGTTATCCCAGGGCCAAATTTCGTTGCTGTGGCCCACAAAGCAGTAGCCGCTACGCGCTCCGAAGCTCTGGCACTGGTAGCGGGTATCGTGATGGTCAATTTGTTCTGGGCTAGCTGCGCAATTGCAGGTATTGGCTTTGTATTTGCAACCTTCCCTTGGGCCGCACTGACCGTGAAGGTCGTGGGGGCAGCCTATTTAATCTGGTTTGGATGCCGGTTGCTGATCAAGGCCGGGAAGAGCTCACTTGCACCGAGTCGCAATGGCGTCACCAGAAACTTTCGGCAGTCATTTGTTCAAGGGGTTGTGACTAACATTGGCAACCCTAAATCCATGGCTTTCTATGCGGCTGTTTTTTCAGCGGCAGCACCCACCCATGTTTCACAGGGTACGTTCCTGTCCATGCTGGCAGTCGTAGTTGCAGTGTCGATGGCTTGGTACGGAGTGGTCGCAATCGCCCTTTCGCAACCCAAGGTCGCTACAGCATATAAACAGAGGAAGAAAGCAATCGATCGACTCTGCGGCGGCTTGATTCTTTTCCTGGGAATCCGGCAACTGGTTCGATAAGCACACGATTGAGTTTCGGTCTAGACCGCCCCTTGCTATGACCTCTGAGGAGGCCATAGCAGCCATCACCTACAAATGCACTTTTTCACTCTCGATTGAAAGCAGCCAGCCCCCAACCCCACCCACACACAAATCTGAGTACCAGGTGGAGTGAAGCCTAATGCTACGGCCAAGGAACGTATCCGATATCTACCCCTTCTGGACTCCAGAGCAAAAGGCGGGAATTACGCCTCATTGATCTAAAAACGCGACACCTGCATTGAGCGTAAACGCGGGGTGATATAGAACACCCTGGCAGTGTTTGTTGAAGCTGCTCAATCCTCGCTTTAAGGGCTCAAATGTGAAAATAAAAATAACTAAAACCCTAATCACCCCCTTGTTCTTCTCGCTTCTGATGCTTCAGGGGACACCAACCTTTGCTGAACAGATCGCCGCCGCCCCTCCATCCAATCTTTTGACCTCCGCCGTCGCCTGGAAGCAAACAGCCGCCGAGTTCGAAGCGCTCTATTATCAAGGCTTCAACATAGCGAGAATGCAGCTGGATCGAGCCCTCCAAACTCATAAGGACGGCGATCGACCTTTAGCCATCATCAGTGACGTCGATGACACCGTTCTGAGTAGCAATAGCTACTGGGGCTACATGATCAATTCGGGGAAAGAGTTCTTCGACGACGATGCCTGGGACAAATGGGTTGCTGAGAATGGGCCTGTCGCCACGCCAGGAGCGTTGGAGTTTTTGAATTACGCACAATCGAAGGGCGTAGACGTTTTCTACGTCACCAGTCGTGATCAAGGCGAAAAGACCTATGAGTACGCCCTGGCCAATCTGCGTAAAAACAAGCTGCCTTTTGCCGATGAAAAACACCTGACGGTTTATCGCGACAGCTCTAACAAAGAACCACGACAAACAGAAATCGCCAAAGATTATGACGTGGTAGTGATGCTGGGTGACAACCTCAACGACTTCAAGCGCAAGTATTACGTCGCTGACGTCAAGCACCGCAATAGCCTGATGACTGAAGATAAGGAGCAATTTGGCCGCAAGTTCATCATCTTCCCAAACCCTACTGACGGGCATTGGCTCAAGGCGATTTTTGGTGACTCCGAACCACCCGCCACGCCGGAGAATCGCGCCAAGTTCAAGGCAGCGGCCAGCTCAACAGCTTGGCAGTTGAAGCAGTAAGTGGGCGCCCTGACAGCAGACTGGAGCAGGCATCGCTCAATTGTGATCACGACTCACATTTGAGCCATCCATAGCGAAGTGGGATTTTCTCACTTCTCTGCTGGTGACTGATGCGACTTCCAGCTTATAGCCAGCACCCGCGGCGATTAGGGACAAAGCGAGAGCTGGTATCAACAAGTAACCGCCCCCTGCTTTTTGCCTCGAACAGTTTTGTATCGACGGAATAACCCTGCGCCCATAAAAAAACCCACTTCGAAAATTCTCGGTGGGTTTTTAACGGCAATCGACTTTCATTTGCACCCACCACGCCCCATAAGGCTCTGATATTGAGTGCTGAAATCGCTGGATGCCTGAGTTATTGGTGTCCCAGGGCAGGTTCGAACTGCCAACCTTCCCCTTAGGAGGGTTATATGGCGCGTAGCAAACAATGGATGGTCCCCGTATATACTGGGTCTTTCCGTCCAGTTGTGTCTGGTAAAACGGTTCCGTATAGTCATTCTTGCACCCATATTGCACCCATGAGATTCAGGTGAAAGAAAAGCTAACCGCCAAACTGCTGTCGTCCATGCAGGTCACAGGTCGAGAGTACGAGATCCACGATACTGCCGTCACAGGTCTTTTCGTCCGTGTAACAGCTGCCGGCGCTAAGTCATACGTAGTGACATGGGCCCGAGGCCGCAAAAAGACGCTTGGCCGCGTTGGGATCCTCACGCTTGATCAGGCCCGGCAAGAAGCCACGCAGTACCTCGCAGAAGCGCGAAAGCTTGGAGAGCCATTAGCGGTAACACAAGGCCGTAAAGGGGCCACGCTCCCCTCTCTTCGCGACTTTATCGACGACACCTATATGCCGTGGTTTAAGACGCACCACAAGGGCCACGAAAAGACTCTGCACACGCTAGACAACAACTTTGACGCGATCATGTCCCAGCGAATCGACGCAATATCTGGCCGTGACCTGGAGCAAATCCGTACGGCTTGGATGCAGGCTGGTAATAAGGCATCGACAGTGAATCGAAAAATGGGCTCGATCAGCGGCGTGTTCAGCCGTGCGGTTGAGTGGGAGTACATCAGTACGCACCCACTCGCCAAGCTGAAACAGCTCAAGGTCGACTCGTTGGGCCTGGTTCGCTACCTGGACACTGATGAGGCCAAACGCCTCCGCGAAGCCCTAAATACTCGGCAAGACGAAATACGAGCTGGGCGTGAGAGCGCGAATCAGTGGCGGGCGGATCGCGGCAAGCAACAGATGCAAAGTTTGCTGCAACTGCCATTCACTGATCACCTGAAACCAATGGTGCTGGTATCACTGAACACCGGCATGAGGCGCGGGGAGCTATTCGATTTGAAATGGTCTGCTGTGAACTTCAGCACAAACACAATCACTGCCGCTGGCGATACAACCAAGACGAGCGACACACGGCACATCCCAATGAACAAGGAAACCGTGAGCGTTCTGGAGCACTGGAAAAAACAGGCTGGCAAATCTCGGTATGTGTTCCCGAGCCAGGAAGGTGGTCGCCTAGAGGACGTTAAAAGCGCCTGGCTCAGACTGCTAGAGCGGGCCAAGATCGAGGGCTTTCGCTGGCATGATATGCGTCATGACTTCGCGTCACGCTTGGTGATGGCCGGCGTGCCGCTGAACACAGTACGAGATCTTTTAGGGCACTCAGACATCAAAATGACACTTCGATACGCCCATCTAGCACCAGGCACAAAAGCCGCAGCAGTAGAGCTTATCTAGCTCTCTTCGCCTCTCATTTTCTTGTAATCCTCGTACGAAACCACTAACGGCTGATTGTTATCCAGAAAAGCTATATAGCCTTCGATGATCGGCCACTCCTTTTTCACTAGCTCCAGGTTCACGTAGTGCTTGTCGTACGTACCTCCCCATAAGGCCGTATGGCCGTTCAAATCGCCGAAAAGATCAAAATCGCCTTTGAAGCGCTCAGAATCAATGACGACCTTCGCCTGGCGAGAAAGAGTTTCCCCACAAAAATCCGGCCCGATCGTGCCTGCTCTTAGCTTAAAAACAACCTCATCCTGATCCCATACAGCGTCAAACACTGTTAAAAAATTCATATCTGGGCCGTTAGGTAGATGCCCTCCCCGAAAAGGGCTCTGAAGTGTCAGGTCAGCTAGCCCTACCTCTACAAGCTCCTCCAAGAGCTTCACGATTTTCTTGTTCTGCATACTCGCAGCGATGTCCAAGGCATCTTTCAGTCTCGGGTCGATCCGTGCCGATATCACGACTTTTTTTGACCGGTTTGCCATATGAGCCCCACAAGTGTCTACAAGCAAAACAGCTTGCATGCGATGTTACTTACAAATACTATGTTTACGTTCAGCACAGTATCGTACAGTCCATGTGGACACTCAAGGAGAAAGAAAATGACCCAAGCAGAAACCGCGCCCTCGCTATCTGTCAGCGTTGAAGAAGCTGCGCGGCTCACAAGCCATTCAAGGTCGGGAATTTACGAGGTAATCGGTTCAGGCGACCTCAAAGCGTTCAAGCTTGGACGCCGACGTCTGATCCTAATGACCGAACTGAAAGCTTGGATTGAGCGCGTAGCTAAGGATGGCGCCAGGTGATGGCTACAACGCCAAAGGAAGTAAAACGAGAAGGGATTCAAATCACACTGCGGCCTGATGAGCACAGGCCTGAAAGAAAAAGTGCCGAGTCAGTGTTTCGACCACTGACCCGACCCACCGCACAGAACTCTTAGAAAAAACCATGCGACCACTGAATTCTACCCCTCTGCTGATAAACGATGCCAGCACTGCGCCCCTTACATGTAAACAATCGCCGTCTTCCAGACTCGCGATTATCCAGTACTACGACGGACAGGCACGTCGGTGCCGCACCAAGATCGGGTACATCGGCGAAAACGGCTTGGAGCCCAACCAACCTTACACCCTGAACGAACACGGGAATTTAGTGCTAGTCGCTGTGGGGCATGGAGGTGTGCAATGAGCAGTCTCAGCCCTATTGATCTGATACGCCAAACAGCCCTGTACGCCCTGAGCGCTGCCGAAACACTGCTGCCTGAATGGCTACCTGGAGGCACACGCAAAGGCCGCGAATGGGTGGCACCCAACCTTGCTCGCGGGGATCAAAAAGCCGGCTCCTTCGGCGTGTCGCTCGACTCTGGCCGGTGGAATGATTTTGCCGACGACAGCGCGCACGGCGGTGACTTGGTGTCACTGTTGGCCTACCTCAATGGTTGCCGACAAATGGACGCAGCCAAGGAGATTGATGAGCGCTTGCGCCTAGGCCTGTTCCACCTCTCGACTGCCGATGTTCAACTGCTCCAAGAGCGCAGTCGACATGTCGATCAGGAACGCAAAGCATCCGCCCTGCGCGCACAGCAACTCCAGGAAGAAAAGCATCTGGAAGCTGCTCGACACGCTGCGCAGCTTTGGAAAACGGCGAAGCCCGCCGACCGCTTACACACGTACCTGATGGCCAAGGGGGTGCCCCCCTATCAGTTGCGTCAGTTGGGTCATGGTCGGCTGGTCGTTCCTCTCTGCCATGAGGGCCGCCTGATCAACCTACAGACCATCACATCAGATGGCAGTAAACGCTTTCTACCAGGCGGCCGAGTACAAGGTTGCTACTCACCACTGGGCAAAATCTCCGAAGGCTGTCGCTTGTATGTCTGCGAAGGCTGGGCCACCGGTGCAACCTTGCACCGCAACACTGGCAGCCCTGTGGTCTGCGCCATGAACGCGGGCAACCTCAAGTCGGTGGCCATAGCAATGCGCGAGCGCTATGGCGACACACTGGAACTGGTAATCGCTGGTGATGATGACCGCCAAACCAAAGGAAATCCTGGAAGAACCGCCGCCAACCAAACCGCCCATGCAACTGGGGCTCTTGTGGTGTTTCCCAACTGGCCTCTAGACGCCCCGTTCGGCCTATCCGACTTCAACGATCTGTACCTCTGGCTAACCGGCCAATACAAAGAGAGCCGCAAGCCATGAACACCCACGAAAAAAGCCTGACCCTAAGCCTGGTCGGCGATCCTAAAGTGCCATCACCTGAAAAACTGGAACGGCCGCATTTTGCCGTGTACGAACACGCCTGCAATGTCGAGGGAAAAACGTACAAGGCGGGCACCTGGTATCACGGATTGAAACAAAACGGGTCAGAGGAAAAAGCCATTCCAGTGGATCACTGGATCTGCACACCTTTAAACGTTGAAGCTGAAACGGTTAACTCAGAAGACGGCAGCATTGGGCGCCTACTTTCTTTCAGTCACCGGGGGCGGCGTATTGAGTGGGTGATGCCCATGGAAGCACTCGCAGGCAAAGGTGATGAAGTCATGAAGGTCTTGATGAACCGAGGCTTGGTCATCGAGCACCACCAGAGACGCCAAATCGTTCCGTATCTGGCGAGCCATCACTCGCCTGACCTAGTGATCGCTACCACTACTAAACCTGGATGGCATGAGTCAGGGGCATTTGTGCTGCCCTCACGAGTCATAGGCAGCAGCAACGTGCGATTCCAGGACTCTGGCCGGGCGATAAATGTATTCACCTGCAAGGGGACTCTCTGCAACTGGCAAACCGAGATTGCTACACGCTGCCTGGGCAACCCCGTATTGATCCTGTCGGTCTGCTGCGCCTTGGCTGGGCCTCTGCTCGCCAAGGTAGGAGTTAATGGCGGTGGTGTTCACCTAGTGGGCGACTCTTCAAGCGGTAAATCGCTCGCCCAGCTCTTGGCGGCGTCAATCTGGGGGAACCCCGGCACCTTCGCAGCATCGTGGGATGTGTCGAAGGGCGGTGTCGAAATCGAGGCTGCTTCGCGCAATGACACCGTGCTGATCCTGGACGAAATCAAGCGAGCTGATCCCAAGCGTGTCCAGGAAATGGCGTATGCCATCGCCAACGGCACGGGCAAAGGCACGATGACCCGAGAGCGTGAAGGCCGCGCCAAATTGACCTGGCGTGTACTCGCGCTCTCCAGTGGTGAACGATCGTTATCAGACCACGCTGCCATCGGGGGCAGTAGTGCACACGCAGGAGCCGAGTTGCGCATGGTGGATGTGAATGCTGGCACTCGTACTCACCGTGCCTTCGATGATGTACATGGTCTGACAGGACAAGAGTTTCACCGAACGCTTAACGATGCCGTGTCACAGCACTATGGTCACCTTGGCCCAGCATTTGTGGAGTCGCTGATTCAGCAACCCGAGGATCTGCACAGTGCATTCAGGAAGGAGCGGGAATCCTTCGGCACCGATAGTTCGCAGGCTGGCCGGGTTGCTGATCGTTTTGCAATTATGGCGCTGGCCGGTGAACTGGCCATCCGTCGCAAGCTGATTAATTGGCCGGAAGGCACAGCCACAAAAGCCTGCTGTCTCTTGTTCAACGAATGGCTCTCAACCGCCGGAGACGGTAACGCGGAAGACCGCCAGATTCTGCGTGGTGTCGCTCACTTTATTTCCCGCCACGGCGATAGCCGTTTTTCCAGCGTGCACGACACCCATCCAAACGCGACCGTTCACAACCGAGCGGGCTACTACGAGATCGAGCATGGAAAACGACTCTATCTGTTCAATGCCCCAGCGTTGGAAGAGGCCGCCATTGGCTTTGGCAGAAATCGGATTGTTCGTGCTCTCCAAGGGGTTGAAGCGCTGGCCAAAGTGGACATCGAGGCCAATCAGAAACGGTCAATGAAGCGCTACAACACGCCAGGCGGTGGTGATGCACGCTTTTACGTGATCGACCCCAAGAAATTGGAACAGAACGGGGCCAGCCAGTGAACAAGCGGTCTCCAGTCCGCTTTCCAAGCAACACGTATTTATATGATCAATCCTCCAATGTATCTTTTTCCGGAGGGATCAAGGGAATAAGGGAACAGCCCAGGAATCACGCGGCCTCCATCAATCCCTTAATAGATACGAAAGTAGGGATAAGGGAATACAACTCTGTTCAGTTCAATAAAGACTACTGCCACCTGCCTCATTCCCTGAAAAAAAGTCAGGGATTGTCTCAAGGCTCTGAAAGGCCCGATTTATAAGGGCTTGCCCTTGATTCCTTGAATCCCTCGGCTTTTCGAAATCAGACGTGTAATAAGGGGGTGGCACACTTTTTTGTTGAAAAAATACGGGGCGACCGAGTCAAAAATTACAGGCTCAGCCTAAAGACGATCAGACACACCTACGGCCTCCCCCCACCTCTTGGCGAGCAGCTTTTGAGCCCTTCAATTCGACGGGCTGAAAGGTCTGAACGAAAAAGCCCCGCTCGGTCTTCCGACGGGGCTTTGTTTTATAGCGCTGTCCCGCCCTGAATAAGGTTTACACCTTCAGACTTCTTTTCAGGAAGGTGCAATGGATACGGGCGCGAAACGCAGTCAGTGCCGTTCAGGCACTGGCAGTAGAGCCGAGCAAATGATGGGGGCACGTCATCACGCGATGAAATCTGTGCTTTCGCTCACGTGACTTGATTGTTGTCTGAGCAATCAAGCTGCTGTGTTGCAGACCGTAGGGCTCGTTGCCCGTTTCGACGATTTCTTGCCCCCGATTTGAGATTTAGCCGGGAGGCGGCCTTTTGTCTATGTGCGCAACTTCTTGCGCACTTGTTTCCAGAAATCCGCCCACCAATCCCCTACAGCCCACGGCCCACCTGGGCTGTAGCCGAGTGCGCAACTTCTTGCGCAGTACTGCGCAACTTCTTGCGCACTTTAGCGACTGTTCCTACGCAAAAGAGGGCAAGGTCTCACAGGGCAATCTAATAATTAATTGATTTAAATAGTATTTTTCATACATGGCACAAACCTTGATACATAAAGATCACCCACCGGGCGATTTCGCCCCCGGGCTATCTCATTTATGTAAGCAAGGAGAGCATCCATGGCAACACCAGCGTATATGTCCGTCACCGGCGAAAAACAAGGCCTGATCACCGCCGGCGCCTTCACCGCTGACTCCGTTGGCAACACCTACCAGGAAGGTCACGAAGACCAGGTCATGGTTCAGGGTTTCAGCCACGAAGTGATCATCCCGCGTGACCCGCAGTCCGGCCAACCAACCGGCCAGCGCGTTCACAAACCCGTGGTTATCACCAAAGTCTTCGACAAGGCTTCCCCACTGCTGCTGGCTGCCCTGACCTCGGGCGAGCGCATGACCACTATCGAAATCAAGTGGTACCGCACCTCCGCTGCCGGCACCCAAGAGCACTACTACACCACCAAACTTGAAGACGCGATCATCGTGGACATCAAGGACTACATGCACAACTGCCAGGACCCATCGAACTCGCACTTCACCCACCTGGAAGACGTGCATTTCACCTACCGCAAAATCACCTGGACCCACGAAGTATCCGGTACTTCGGGTTCCGATGACTGGCGTTCCCCGGTCGCTGGCTAAGTCTGGCCGACCGTTACACCACATCGGCCAGCGCTGCTGGTCGATGCTGTTTGCGTCACTCAAAAATTCTTGCGTTCTTTGATACCCGACAGGGATGTCGATGGACGCCGCTGCACTGCACGAGGAACAAGGGATGTTCTCACCGGCCAACCAACCCCATTTCACATTGACCCTTGAGGGCGCGGACTTTCAGGTCCTGGCTTTCAAGGGCCGTGAAGCCCTGAACACACCGTTCGAATTTGAGCTGGAGTTGGTCAGCGAACGTTCCTCGCTGAACCTCGAAAGCCTGCTGCACAAACTGGCCTTCTTGCAGCTCTCGCAAAACGGCACCGGCATTCACGGGCTGGTCTACAGCATCGCCCAGGGCGAGGCCGGCAAGCGCCTGACCCGCTATCGGATTTCCCTGCGTCCACAACTGGCCTACCTGGCCCATCGCGTGAATCAGCGCATCTTCCAGCAGATGACCGCGCCACAGATCATGGCCCAGGTGCTGGAAGAGCACGGCATCCTCGCCAGCGACTACAAATTCCAGCTCAGCGCGGTGTACCCCGAGCGCATTTACTGCGTGCAGTACGACGAATCCGACCTGCATTTCATCCAGCGCCTGTGCGAAGAAGAAGGTATTCACTACCACTTCCAGCACAGCGCCAGCGGCCATCTGCTGGTGTTCGGTGACGATCAGACGGTGTTCCCGAAACTCGCGCCGGTGGCCTATCAGCAGGACACCGGGCTGGTCGCCGATGACCCGGTGATCAAGCGCTTCGGGTTGCGTTTGGCCACCCGCACCAGCCGCACCACGCGCCGCGATTACGACTTCACCAAGCCGCGCATCGAGCTGGAAAGCGACGCCAAGAGCAGCGCCAAACCGGACCTTGAGGACTACGACTACCCAGGGCGTTTTGTCGACCGCGAGCGCGGTAAACACCTGGCCAATCGGGCGCTGGAACGCCACCGCAGCGACTACCGCCTCGCCGAAGGCAACAGTGATCAGCCGTTGTTGGTCACCGGGCATTTCCTGGCCCTGACCGAGCACGCCAACCCGGCGTGGAACGACCTGTGGCTGCTGACCGAAATTCTCCACGAAGGCAAACAGCCGCAGGTGCTGGAAGAGGTGATCAGCAGCGACGTCACCGACCTCAAGGACGATTTCCATCAGGGCTATCGCAACAGCTTCAGCGCAATCCCGTGGGACGTGCCGTATCGCCCTCCCCTCGATCACCCGAAACCCAAAGTGCTCGGCACCCAGAGTGCAATCGTCACCGGCCCTGCTGGCGAAGAGATTTTCTGCGACCAATATGGCCGGGTGAAGGTGCAGTTCTTCTGGGACCGCGAGGGCGAGTTCGACGACAAGACCAGTTGCTGGATGCGCGTGGCGTCGAACTGGGCCAGCCAGAATTTCGGCTCGATCAACCTGCCGCGCATCGGCATGGAAGTGCTGATCAGCTTCCTTGAAGGTGACCCGGATCAGCCACTGATCACCGGGTGCCTGTACCACGGGGTGAACCTGCCGCCGTACAAGTTGCCGGACTTCAAGACCCTGGCCACGGTCAAGAGCAAGGAATACAAGGGCAGCCGCGCCAACGAGTTGCGCATCGACGACACCACCAGCGAAATCAGCATCGCGCTGCGCAGTGACCACGGTGCCAGCGCGATCAACCTCGGCTACCTGACCCACCCACGTCCGTCCGGTGGCCAGCCGCGTGGCGAAGGCTTTGAGCTGCGCACCGACCGCCATGGCGCGGTGCGTGCGGCGGCGGGATTGCTGATCACCACCGAGCCTCGTCACCACGAAAGCAAGCACCACAAGGACCTGCCGGAAACCGCCGAACGCCTGGCCACCGCCAGCGAGCAGCAGGACGGTTTCGCGATTCAGGCCCGCGAGGTGCAGGCCCAGGAACCCGGCGATCAGGACGACGTGGCCAAAGCGATGCATGCCCAGCACCTGGGCATTCTGGGCACCGGGCCGGGCGACCTGAGCACCAACGAATTCCCCGAGTTCGTCGAACCGCACCTGGTGCTCGCCAGCCCGGCCGGCATCGCGTTGACCACCCCGCGCTCGACCCATATCGCCACCGGCGAACACCTGGCGTTGAGCAGCACCGGCCACACCAGCCTGGCCATCGGCAAACGCCTGCTGGCCAGCGCCAGCCAGGGCATGCGCCTGTTTGTGCAGAACCTGGGTTGGCGTTTGGTGGCGGCCTCCGGCGACATCGATCTTCGGGCGCTGAAGGACAGCATCAACCTGCTGGCCAAACTCAACATCACCGCCAACGCCGACCGCATCACCCTCACGGCAAAAACCGAACTGGTGATCCAGGGCGGCGGCAGCGCCACCACCTACAACGCCGGTGGCATCACCCACGCCACCACCGGGCCGTACACCGCCCACGCGGCGAACTTCGCCTACACCGGGGCGAAAAGCCTCGCGGGTGTGTTCCCCGAACCGCCGAAACCCGGCAAGGGCAATCTGGAACTGTTCAACCAGTACGCCGGACGGCAGGGCATCAAGGACGGTGATTTCGAAGTGATTGACGCCCTCGGCAAGAGCCTCAAGGGTACGCTCGACGCCAAAGGTTTTGCGACCGTCTCCGGCGCCGCGCCTGGCCCTGCACGGGTCATGTTCGGCAAGGACCCAGCGGACACCTGGAGTGTTGGCAGCTATGTCGGCAAGCCCGAGTGGCCTCGGCAACAACCCGGCGCGGAGAGTGTTCCGGCACAGGTGCAGGCCATGGTGACGAGCCTCCTGCCCAGCGGTAGCAGCGCCATGCTGGAAAACGGCAAGGACCTGATGCAAGGCGCACAAGGCGCGATGCAAACCGCACGGCAGGTCAAAGGGCTTGTGCAAGGCGGACTCGCTGGCATGCCACAACGAGCCAGTGCCTCCCTGCCGAGCGCCTCGTCGGTGTTGGGGGCTGCGAGCAAGATCGGTCAATTGCCAGGTTTACCCAGCGTGCAGAGCCTACCGCCTACGAGCCTTCCCAAGATTCCTCTTCAGACCCCGAGCCTGATGGCCGCTGAGATGCTTTCATGACCACTAGCAAAGCTGTTAAAAAACTACGTGAACCCCAAGTAGCGCCTACCCCCCTGAGCGAGGTCTACATCGAGGACGTGGGCCTGGGCGCCGAAAACTTCGATGCCTGGCTGCGAGAGATCAGCGACGACTGGGTCAACCTGGAGCGGATCAAAAACGTCGCGGGCGCCCTGCCTGCGGTGGGCAACGTCATTGCGCTGATGGATGCCCTGGGGGACATCGTCACGCTGGCCACCAGCGAAGAGCCAGACCCATTCGTCTGGGTCAGCCTGGGGATCAACCTGATCGGGGTTATCCCGCTTCCACCCACCATGGCCGCAGCGCGCATGAGCTTGCGACCGATGCTGTTTCTGGTGCGTCAGGAGGGCAAGAAAGCCCTGGGCGATGCCCTGATCAATATCCTGATCGGGCACTTGAACGCCGACATCGTCGGCGCCCTCGATGACTTTGTCGGGGCTAAGGCCAAGGCACAGCTCAAGGACCTGCTGGACGCCATCGGCAAGTACGGCGAAGCGATGGTGATCGACCTCGCCAAGGGTCTGGAGGCACTCGCGACCGGGACGATTGATACCCAGACCGACCTCGATTCCTTCGGGCGACATGCGGATGCGTTGCTGCATAACCCCAGTGAAATCATCGACAATTCCTATGGTGCCGCCTCAAGCATCCTCAAGCTCACTTACAAGAGCCTGGCCAACGTAGCGGCGGACGCCCTGTTACCGCCAAAGGTCAAAGCGAAAGTGCTGCGTAACACGCCCAAGTTACGGGCCCTGGCACCGCAGCTACGCCGCGAGCTGAACAAGCTGGCCGACCCACAAAACCCGGACTCCCTTGAGCGCCTGCGTCAGACCCTGGCGGACAGCGTGAAAGAATGGACGCTGCGCAACGAAAACGGTCAGGGTGCCAGTGTCAAACCCGATGCCATCAGCCAGGCCAAGCAGCTGGCGAGTGCCAATGCGCTGGAGGTGATCCGACGCCAAAAGCGCGGAAAAAAACGCCCCAAAGAACAGAAGAACGGCGTTTGCCCCGGGACCTGTAAAAGCATCAGTTTTGCCATGGGTTCGGAATCCATGGAACACACCGACTTCAGCCTGCCAGGACCGTTCCCGGTAGCGTGGACCCGCACCTATTGCTCTGCCTTGAGCGCCTACGACCAAGGCATCATGGGTGCTCGCTGGATCAGCGAGTTCACCACCCGCTTCGACTGCGTTGACGACGGCCTGGTGTTTCAGGATGCCGACGGCCGCAGCCATGACTATCCATTGCCCAAGGTCGGTTTGTTCCACTACGACCCGATCGAAAACTTCACCCTGGTGCGCGCCGGCGAACAGCAACTGGTGCTGTGCCGTGGTTTCGAACGCAAGGAAACCTACGTCCGTCACGGCCAGCGCTACCTGCTGAGCGGTATCGTGCTGCGCAATGGCGCGGGAATCATGTTGCACCACGAGCATCGGCATGACGACCTGCCGGTGCTGTCGGACCTGATCACCTATCAGGATGACGTGACCAAGGTGCACCTGCACCTGGGCACCCTGCTCGACGAGCACGGTCGCTTGATCGGCCTGTGGGAAATCCGTGACGGTGCACCCCAGCGGCAACTCTGCGCTTACCAGTACGACGCTGTCGGTGATCTGGTTCAGGCTCAGGATGAAAACGGCGCGGCCTGGAATTATCAGTACCAGCATCACCTGATCACCCGCTACTCCGACCGCACCGGCCGCGGGATGAATCTGCAATGGGAAGGCCTGGGCGCCGACGCCAAAGCCGTGCGCGAATGGGCTGACGATGGCAGCTTCGACACCCGCCTGGAGTGGGACGAAAACATCCGCCTGACCTACGTCACCGATGCCCATGGCTACGAAACCTGGCACTACTACGACCTCCTTGGCTACACCTATCGCATCCGGCATGCCGACGGTAGCTCTGAGTGGCTGTTCCGTGATCAGGCCAAGAATGTGGTGCGCCACGTTCACGCCGACGGCAGCACCGACCGCTTCAGCTACGATGACCGTGGCAATGTCCTGGAGCACATTCGCGCCGACCACACGGTGGTGCATTACGCCTACGACGACCAGAGCCAACTGATCAAAATCAGCGATGCCGAGGGCGGTCAGTGGCAACGCGCTTATGACGACCACGGCAATCTGGTGGAAGCCCTCGACCCGTTGGGCAACAAAACCGAATACGCCTACGACGCAGCGGGTCTACCAACGGCAATCAAGGACGCCAACGGCAACGAAAAGGCCCTTGAATACAACGACGCCGGCCAGTTGGTGAAGTACGCCGACTGTTCGGGCAAGACCAGCGCCTGGGAGTACGACGATCGCGGGCAGATGATCTGCTTCACCGATGCCACGGGACAGAGCACCGAGTACCAGTACAAGGCCGGTCACCTGGTGCTGATCAAACACCCGGACAAAACCGAGGACCGCTTCGAGCGAGATGCCGAGGGGCGTTTGTTGGTGCATGTCGATGCGCTGGATCGTTGCACTACCTGGAGCTATACCGTCGCCGGCCAGATCGCCGAGCGGGTCGATGCCGCCGAACAAACCCTGCGCTACCGCTGGGACCGCCTCGGCCGCTTGCAGACCCTGGAAAACGAAAACGAGCGGCGCGCGCACTTCCACTACGACCCGATGGGCCGACTGTTGGAAGAAACCGGTTTCGATGGCCACACCACACGCTACCAGTACGATCAGAACACCGGTCGCTTGCACAGCACCGTCAATGGCGAGCGCAGCATCGCGGTCAAGTTTGACCCACTGGGCCGCCTGACCGAGCGTCAGGCCAGCCTGGGTCAGCAGACGCAACGGGAAACCTTCGCCTACGATGGCAATGGCAACCTGGTGATGGCCTGCAACGATCAGAGTCGCTTGCAGTGGTTTCACGACCCGGCAGGCAATCTGGTGCGTGAACACCAGCACTACCTGGGCCTGGAAAAACCCCAGGTCGCGGTCTGGCAGCACGAGTACGACGTGCTTAACCAGCGTATCGCCACCGTGCGCCCGGACGGCCATCGCGTCAGTTGGCTGACCTACGGCAGCGGGCACTTGCTGGGCATGCGCCTGGATGAGCATGAACTGATCGGTTTTGAACGCGATGACCTGCACCGGGAAGTCGTCCGCCATCAAGGCAACCGCCTGCTGCAAACGCAAAAGTGGGACCCGGCCGGACGCCTGCAAGAACAGTTGCTGGCCCGTGGTGACGACAAGTCCACCCTGCTCAAACGCAACTACACCTACGATGCCGCCGGGCAACTGACCGACATCAATGACAGCCGTCGCGGCCCCCTCGCCTATCGCTACGACCCGGTCGGCCGCCTGCTCAGCGCCACCACTCGCCAGGGCGTGGAAACCTTCGCCTTCGACCCGGCCGGCAACCTGCTGGACGAGAAAGTCCTGCAAATCCGCCGACCACTGGATCAAGACCAGCCGCGCAGCAAACTGCTGGATAACCTGCTGCGCGAATACACCGGCACCCATTACGAATACGACGAGCGCGGCAACCAGATTCAGCGCTTGCACAACGGCAGTTACAGCCGGATGCAATGGGACCTGTTCGACCGACTGGTGCGTTTCGAAGATGCTCGCCTGGCCGTCGACTATGCCTACGACGCCCTCGGCCGACGCCTGCACAAAAACTCCAGCGTCCATTACAAACAACGCCCCGAGGCCGGCTCCCAATGGAACCGCAACGAACATGCGCGCAAACAACGCGAACTGGGTTGCGGCTTCACTCTGTATGGCTGGGACGGTGACCAACTGGCGTGGGAAAGTAGCCCGGCGCAGCACGAAAGCGGCACTGGCCGCACGGTGCACTACATCTTTGAACCGGGCAGCTTCGTGCCGGTGGCGCAGGCGCTGCGGCATCAACCGATTCACCTGACTGGCCAACCGGATTACAGCGGCAGCTACAATCTGGATGACGATCCATTGTGGAATCACAAGCCGACGGTACTGCCCTTTGAGGCGCTGGCCTGGTATCAGTGCGATCACCTTGGCACGCCGCAGGAACTGACCGACCCACACGGCCACACCGCCTGGAGCGCGCAGTACAAAGCGTGGGGTGAAGTACGTGAGCAGCGCTCGGAATGGGCACAACAGCAAGGACTGACGAACCCGATCCGGTTCCAGGGCCAGTACCACGACCATGAGACGGGGCTGCATTACAACCGCTACCGTTACTATGATCCAAGTGTTGGCCGGTTTGTCAGTAAAGACCCGATTGGTTATGCGGGTGGAGTGAATATTTATCAGTACAGCAACAACCCTGTCGGCTGGACAGACCCGCTAGGCCTCAGTCCGCGATGCCGATATGACTCTAATATGAACCCATTAGAAAAAATGGCGCACAGCATACATGGCGAATCCCTGAAACCTGGTGGTTCACCCAGATCGTTCAATAGCGAAACAATTGCTGTAGCTGTTCTTGCCAGTCCCGATGGAAAGACTCAGACAGTGGCTGCGTCTAGTCGGGGGCGAATGTCAGGAGCACAGAAAGGGAGAGCAAATATCCTGGGTGTTGCGCCTATTAGTGTACCAAACGTCTCAGGACCGGAAGGCCATGCCGAGGTAAACATCATCAATAGGTATGCGGAGGAAAATAATATGAAGGTGATTGATATTGCTGCAAGTCGCCCTATATGCTGCTCCTGTGAGGGATCTATTCTCCGCCATGGCGCAAACCCTGTATCGCCTCTCAAACGCAAAAAGTGAATAAGGATCCACAATGAACAAGCTAGAAAAAGTGTCTTTATTTGTACTGCTAAGGGCGTTTGATAGATTTGGAAACATGCTCAATACGATGAATATTGGCGTACCAAAAGAAGCAATTTCATTCATAAGTAAATTATGGGATTCTCTTGCTACAGACAATTCAAAATTAAGCACAAGAGCAATAAACCGAGTAATAAGCTCTGCCGTAGTTGATGAACAAGACGCTAACGATGATGAGGTGGTTAGAAACTTGTATTTTTACGCGCTTTCAGATCTTCTTGTATTCTTCACTGAAGGAACTTCGGATAGCTTGGGTGCGGCAGAAAGCTCCATCATTGATGCCTACAATTATATCGCTGGTCAAAAGTACCTGCTTGAAAAAAAGGGAGGCAAGGCTGTCATCTTGAGTGATGAGGAAGAGGAGGAAATAATGAAAGATCCAATATGTAGCGATGAGATCTATTCATTGCGATCGGATAGGGCCTTTGCAGAAGGCATCGTTGATTGGGGGAGAGTTCTAGAGTTTCGTTGAAGTAATAATTCTTGAGCAATCAATCGAGACTATTATAAAAATACAAGAATCTCTGATAACAACCTCGTATTGACCTCTCAAAAATTAGCGTTATTTGACAATAAAATACGTCCACCCGAATTGGACTAGGCACAAGTTCGCTGCCTGAGTCGGGGACATTCGACAATGCGGATGATTTCAGAAAGTCCGCATTTCGTAGTGGATATTGCTTAGGCAACTACTGGCAAAGGAATGGCTTAGTGAAAGACATCATCCGCTTGGGCGACTCCACCACTCACGGTGGAGTCGTACTAGAAGCCTTCCCTCAAACCGACCTCAACGGCAAACCCATTGCTGGCGTCGGACACAAAGTCAGTTGCCCACTGTGCAAAGGCGTCTTCCCAATAGCTGAAGGTAGCAGTACTTACACAGTGGGCGGAATTGCTGTCGCACTGGACGGTATGAAAACCGCCTGTGGTGCAAGTTTGATCGCAAGTGGCCCAAAGGGAGCAGTGATCAGTTGAGCCCTCCCTCAATGGCAACCTAAAAGTGGGCCAGTCCCACTACAAATTGAGCTTCCCAATGAAGCGATACTGCCGCTAGGCCAGCAAAAACCACCTTGGATCTGGGAATAAATACAGCTGAGGAGTGCTACCACTGGAGAAAGATTTCGGTCAGTCGCTCTCCGAACGTCAGGGCCGTCGACAACTGTGGCGAGGAAAACTCCTTGGTAATTTTGACTGGTTTGCGAACGCGCTGGCCGGTGAATTGGCCAGGCTGTGGGTCATGCGGGATGATCACCTCGTAGCAGAAGCTCTAAACCATGACTTGGTCTTCGTGACCTTCCTGGTAGGTGCCCCTTGTTGGGTGCCAGTGAGGGGCATACACGCTAACGTAGCCATGGAGGCTCTCCTTGTTAAAGAAACAGAGCCGGCAAACACAATTGCCTACCAGGTGCCAACGGAGCCCCCAAAACCCATACCAGCCAAAAAATAGGCACTACCCATCACCCACTACAAGCACTCATCCAAAAACCTCACAACCGTCCCTATGCAGCCGACCCGCTCCTCGACATGAGGCATATGGCTGGAGTACTCGAACAATGTCCAACGAGCATTCGGGATTTGCTCTACATAGGGTTTGACCACCGTCGGTGTTGCTTCATCGTAGCGACCTGAGATCACCAGCGTCGGCACGTTGATGTGCTGCAAGCGGTCGACAATGGTCCAGTTTTCCAGGCTGCCTATCACATGAAACTCCGTGGGCCCGCTCATAGCATGGTAAACGGTGGGGTCGGCATCGACCTGGGCAAAAGTACGCGCAACTTCCTCTGGCCAGGGACTGATACGACACACATGGTTATCGTAAAAGCCCCTCGTCGCTTCCTGATAGGCGGCCGCTTGAAAGGCCCCTACCTGCTCGTGCTCAAGCAGTGTTTTATGCACACCCGCAGGCAGCAATTTACGTAACCGGTTGGCCTCCTGAACCCAGACGCGCATATCCGAAGGGGCATTGGCGACGATCAAGGCCCGTAGCCCCGCAGGTTGCCGTACCGCGTGTTCACTCGCGAGCATACCGCCCCAGGATTGCCCCAGGAGCGCGTAATTCTCGCCAATGCCCAGACCAATTTCCTCGATTCATTTGAACGTCCACTTCTGGCCGATAGCGACGAAGCACCTGGACGATCCTGTCAAAGGTGCCGGACATCGGTGCTGAAAAGGGGCAGCAGTTACACCATCAGACATTGTGGCCTTGGTGGCCCGAGAGGTGGCATTGACGCCGTTTAGCTCGGCCGAACGCACCGTGCGCGAGAGCGGCCTGGCCCAGTGGATCACCGTGCGCCTGGCCAATGGCCTGGCGGAAATCGAGCTTGGGGATGGAATCACGGCGATCAGCATCTGCGGCATGGGCGGCGAGACGATCCGCGACATTTTCGACAGCGGCAAGGCATATCTGAGCGGCCAGGAGCGCCTGATCCTTCAACCCAACGGCGGCGAGCAGCCACTGCGCAAATGGCTGATGGAAAATGGTTACTGCATCCTCTGCGGAGAAGTGCTGCGGGAAAACCGCTTCGACTACGAAATCATCGTCGCCGAGCGCATCGGGCCGGTGATATACACGGCCGAGGAGCTGTATTCCGGTCCGCTGCAGATTCGGGCACGCAGCTCGGCATTCCTGATCAAGTGGCAGCGCCTGTTGCGCGAGAAGCAGCGGACCCTGACCAACTTCGCCAAGGCGCGGCAGACCGTGCCTTGGCGAAGGTGCAGGACGTCGCCCGGCAGGCCCGGTGGATCACCGACCTGCTGGCTTGAGCCCTTGACTAAGTTATTGCATGGGTAAATTTCAACCTGACTGTTGCTGCTCTTATAGGGGTTGCGGTTAGCGGCAGCACAGGCAACCGCTGATCAGCGGTTGATCGGGGTCGCTTTCGAGAAATGTAACCATGACTTTCATACCCATTCGGGGGGGCGTAATTTCACAACTCCAATTGGAGGTCCCCCTCAGCCAACAACAACTCTTGTCGTCAAATCTACCTTCGCGGTCCCAGGGGAACTTGACCTTGACCCTTCCGAGGCGCCTATCACCCTGGATCTCCTCCTCTTCCAGAGCGATGACCACAGCTGCGTGGTTGCTTGGTACCTGAGGCTTCTTGTGAGCCAAAGGCGGACGGTAGGACACGTCCCACGGAAGAACGATAAAGCGGTTGCGGTAACCCTCATGAAAGTCATCTTCGTTGTCTGTGTTGCCACGGGCGACGTTCTCGCTCAATACCTGTGGTTGCTTGCCTTCGTGAATGACGTGAGTCAGTAACCATAGGTCGTTCCATTCCTGGCGCGGGTGGCCAGAGATCTCCAGAACATGGCCACTGACGAACCGGGTCTGGTCACCTTGCCCTTCAGCTTTCCGATAAGCCGCGTGGCGGCGCTCCATAGCACGCAGACTTATCTGCTTGCCGTGCTCATGACTTGTGAAAAGCTTCAGCTTGTCATCGTTTTCCATGTGTGGCTGTTGCTCGTTTCTCCCCAAACGTAGGTTGAAGAGCTTGATCAGTGGCTCGTTGGCCACTCTATCGCTCTCTTGTCCATAAGCAGTAGGTTGCCCAATCCTGGGAAAAGCCGCCTGGTCATCGCCAAAGACCAGTACGTGGCCTTGAGCGCTGTGTTGGAAGTGGAAGTGGATACCTTCTTCTTCGCACAAGCGCTGAATAAAGTGCAAATCCGTTTCATCGTACTGGGTACAGTAGTCACGCTCGGGGTAGGTCGACCCCAGATGAAGCCGATAAGCGTCACCCACAATCCCGTGTTCTTCCAGTATCAAGGCGACTATTTTCGGCACTGAGAACTGTTGATAGATCCTCTGGTTGATGCGGTGGCGCAAGTAGGATAGGTGCGGTACGAGGGCCAGGTTATAGCGCATCAAGCGCTGATCATTGCCGCTTTGGGCTATGTGATAGACCCGTCCATGGATGCCGTTGCCCTTCGTGTCGAAGGTCAGAAAAGCCTCAACGTCGAAGAGGCTTTCGAGATCCAGGTCAGACCGCTCGCTAACAAGCTCCACGTTGAAGAGGTAAGGCCTGCTGATCGCCTCATCTCCGGTGAATGCGAGTACTTGAAAATCGTGCGCAAAACCGTCGATGGTCAAACTGAAAGGCGTGTGATGGGCTGGGCTGAACATCCACTTTTCTCTTCTTGCATAAGGTGTTGAATCGGCGTTGTCGCAGATGGCAATATTAGGAAACCGTTTAAGTCCAGCTTAAGGCAAGAGCCTACACCAGGCACTAACCCACTGGTTTAGCGCCCCCCCTATATATCGGCGTTTGCTTCTTACTTTCCGGACATAAATAGCCTCAATCTGCTGCTCACAGCACGTCCGCGTATAAAATATAGATATGCATAGAGCAACAGGCGACAAATCAAATCAGATTACACACCACTCTTTACTTTGGTCCAAATCCGTGTGCGGATTCGCTCCAGCTTCAATGGCAGTGGCTCAAGTGGGATAAGTGTGGCAATAGTCTTTTTGTCTGGATAAATCCAGGGGTTGTCTCGCAACTTCTGTTCGACAAACTCAGAGGCATCTTTATTGGCGTTAGGATAGAGAGTGTGGTTTGATGTCTTGGCAATAATTTCTGGTCGCAACATATAATTAATAAACGCCATACCTTCCTTTGGGTGGGGAGCGTCTTTTAGAAGAACCAGATTTTCCGACCAGACCAGCGCTCCTTCGCGAGGAAGGCTGTAGGTAATCTTGCGTCCGGTGTTGGTTTTCTCGTTTATGGACTGCGCAGCAAGGGCACCATTAGCCCATCCCACTACTGCACAAATATTACCGTTAGCCAGGTCAGCGTCAATTCGTGAAGAGTCGAAATAGAGGATGTAGGGACGGATTTTTAACAGTAGGGCTTGAGCTTTCTGGTAATCATCCGGGTTCCTGCTGTTGCTGGGGAGCCCAAGGTAATTCAAAGCAATCGAAATGATCTCACTTGGAGAGTCAAGCATTGCCACACCACACGACTGGAGTTTGCTGATGTTTTCTTCTTTGAAGATCAAGTCCCAGCTATTCACCGGAGCATTATCACCCAATGCCCCTTTGACTTTGTCAACGTCATAGCCAATGCCGGTAGTGCCCCATAAATAGGGCACAGCGTAGCGATTACCAGGATCATTGACCGCGACCTGGGACAAGATATCAGTATCGATATGTGACAAATTACTCAGTTGATTACGATCCAACGGCTGAAGTACTCCCGCCTGGATCAGGCTTGGCAACACATTGGAGGTGGCCACAACCACGTCATACCCCGTGCGCCCAGCCATTACCTTGCTCTGCATGATTTCGGCGCTGTCGAAAGCATCCATATGCACTGTGGTACCGGTTGCCTGCTCAAACTCCTTTGGGGTCTCCGGTGCGAGAAGCCCGAACCAGTTATACAGATACACCCCAGGCTCTACAGCTACCACTGATGTGCTCATCCCTGCACAGAGAAGCGAGGCCGAAAAAATGATTCGCAAACGTGACTTTCTCATGCAACATCCTTGTCAAGACGATGTGCCCTCATGGCCATCGTAAGTCCTGTTAGCGAATATACCGGGCGTTACCGAATAGTAAATACCTACGAATACTTACCTCTGACCTACGAATCCCTAACCCTAAAGGGGTAGAAAATGCCGTTCGACCTTCATAGCCTGGCTTGGCACCGATCGATTGGGAAGCTGATCATGCAGTTGAACCGTCCAGAATTCTGGACTTCACTTGTTCGTATATTAAATGAATACGTGAAAATCGATAATTGGGTTGTATTGATTTTTAGTAATCAACAAGTGCAAGTTGTTAGTCTTCCTGATGTCGCAGATGTAGAAGAGGTAGATGCACTCACTCATCGCTATGTGAAGGGGCTTTACCTGCTGGATCCATTTTATATAGCTAATCGAGAAAACCCTCAGAGCGGTTTCTTTCATTTGCTGGATATTGCGCCGGAATACTTTATTGAAACTGAGTATTATCATCAATATTTTGCACAATACATCTCTGTCGATGAGGCTCAGTACAATGTTCAGCTCGACTCTGATAGAGCGTTATGCATTTCCGTTGGTAGCAAAGTCCGTTTTAATCAAGAGCAAATAACAATGCTTGATATTATCAAGCCGTGGGTGATTGCATTAATGCATCAGCGCATGTGCTTTGAAGTTGATGTAGAGAAAGATCTTACTGAGCCTCCTCTATGGCCAGAAACGATTACTCAACTTGGCACGCAAATAACAGCGCGCGAAAGTGATGTACTCAGATTGTTGCTTAGTGGCTTCTCTAACAAAGAGATAGCCGGAAAGCTTTCCCTCTCGGTGGAAACGATAAAGGTTCATCGTCGCAATATTTATGCCAAGTTAAACATTAAGTCGCAATCCGAGCTGTTTGCTCGATTTTTTATGCCCAAACAAGATATTTTCTCTAAAAGTTGAAGTTGGTGTTTCAGTGTGGATATTACAGTTAATTTGGTTCACGGCTTGATGTACGACTCCGGCCTGACCTCTAATCCTAGCTCGGGATGAGGGCAATACGCTAATTTGCGCGGGTAATCGGAGTCATGTTCCTGCAAGCATAAAATCCAGATTCTGCATTGCTGCTCCAGATGCTCCCTTCCCAAGATTGTCAAACACCGCAGCCAACAGAACCTGCCCCGTCTCATCATTCTCAAACACTGACAGTCGCAAATCATCAGTTCAGTTAAGTGCTTGAGGATCAAGTTACGTCAACCCTTTAGCCTCCTGCATCGACATCACCTGTACATGGCTCGCATCGACGTAGTGCCGCATCAGACACGCATGTAACTGCACCGCACTCACACTTGGTGCCAACAACCGGGTTTGCAAGGGGATGGTCAGTACGATCCCCTGCCGAAAAGCACCATAGGACGGCACAAACATCGGCCGCTCCGTCAGACCGCTTTGCTGCTGAATCTCCGGAATATGTTTGTGTGCCAGCTCCAGCCCATAGACCTGAAACGACGACTACCGTGCTGCGCCTTCTCCCTTATGCTCCTCCACCCCGACACGTCCCTTCCCGGAGTAACCCGACACGGCATGAATGTTCATCGGGTAATCCCGGGGCAGTAATCCGGCCTCTATTAATGGGTGCAGCAACCCTATCGTCCCCGTTGGATTGCACCGGGATTGGTGACCCGTCGCGCAGCGGCGATGCGTTGGCTCTGCTGAGGATTCATCTCCGCGAAACCATAGGTCCAGTCAGGATGGGTGCGGTGCGCCGAACTCGCATCAATCAGCCGAACGCCGGAGTTTTCGATGGTCGCTACAGCGTCGCGCGCGGCTTGGTCGGGCAAACAGAGAGTCGCGATGTCGCAGTTATTGATGGCTTCGGCACGACGTTGCGGATTCTTGCGATATTCGGGGTTGAGTGTGATAAGCCGCAGATCGCTCCGGTCGCGTACCCGAGGCAGGAGCCGTATGCAGTAGTTCCGCACGTACGGATCTGTGCGGGGGGCGGCAGGCAAGTGCCGTTCCTACCGCGACCGATTCAGGGAGATGGGCCTCGGATCGTGAGCACTCGCTTACCAAAGTTTACCCTTCTCCCACCTGACGTCTGAAAAATGGCCATTTCCGCCTCGTTTTTTGATTTTGCTCATGCCCGCTTGATTGATGTTCACACCTGAGAAGTTTTGGCACTACCGTGCAATGCCACAGAACAGCAGGAAGCAGCACAGGCTGGACGTTACAGTCATTTTTATCGAACTGCGTGATGACTGGGGGAACATCCGAAGCGAACGGTTCCGAAAACGAAAAACCCAGCTATCGATAGTTTTCACAACTGCCCCCCTTTCAAACCGGGCGTCTCCCGCACCTGATCAATTAACCGACACCCCACAACGCAGTGCAACGTCGTTTCACTTTCTTGCAAACCTTTGCACTCCGTGCAAATTCGAAAATGCCAACAGTTCCCCCTGCTGGCCTGAGCGGAACTATCTTTTGCATCACCCTCCGCGTTGCAAAAAAAAGAAACACATAGCCCGTCGGCGGGAGGGGGATAAGTGCTTTTTCATGCTGTTTTTTTTTCATGGCTGGATTTTTTGCGGCAGATGCGAAATTGCACTCCACTTGACCACCCGCTTGCACTCGACCCAACCCGCAATTCACATTGCGACTAGACAACGATTGCATCGGAATTGACTACCACGCTTCGTAGTCATGACCGGCAGAAACCGGCCAATAACAGCCAGTCATGAAGGTTCGCAATCGGCAGATTCTGTTGAAAAAGTCGGCAATGGTTTCCACGGCGGAAAAGTACGTGCTTGAGATTGAAATCTTTACTTCAAGCAGAGGACTCGGGGCTCAGATTTTGCGTAGCAGCGCGCAAAAAAGGCGTTTTCAGCGGTCAGTATACGGGCGTTCTGGAAGGACCGACTTTTTCAACAGAATCGGCAAAAACCGGACATTCAATTTAATGCGCCTAGTATTGCCAGTTTGGGCTTTGTTGGATCCTACCAGCGCTCACCATCAATTGAGATTCAAATGGACAGCAGACCGGAGTTGGAAATCGAGAACGCCGCCTATAACGAGTTTCTTGACCTTTGGAACCAAGGAACGTTCGAGAAGCAGCGCCTTGGCCAAGCCTTTTATAACTATTTCCATCTACATCGCCTCAGCGACCAAGCGCTCTTGTTCCATCTACATCGCCTCAGCGACCAAGCGCTCTTGTTTGGTCTCTATGAGGCTGACGGTGAGAAAGCCTTGGTCGCGATTTCACGTCTTTTTCAGATCAGGTAACCGCCAATGTTCACCGACCATTGGCCGGTGAAATTATTGCCATGGGTTGAAAGTGGGCGCTCACATCACCTGTGCTAACGTGCAGCGAAATTTTCAGGTTCGTTCGACCAACATGAATACTTCATACCTCGATCCACTGCGCCAGACTATCGGCCAGCTTCCCATCTCCCCACCACCATCCCCCTGGGAAATCGCTGCTCATTTTGCCGTGGGAAGCCTTCTGGAAGTTGGTTTCGACCGCGACTCCGAACTGTTACTGGTGACCTCAAGCGCAGGACGTAGCGTTATCGATTGCCTGACAGGTCAGAAGATCGCAAGAGACTATACGGGGGATGTAGAAAGTAACCAGTACCTGGAGGCTGAAGGTATCGGACCACTGGCGGGCAGAGCTATCTCCATGGCCGGTATCAATGGCGGTAGCCTGCCTGTGGGTGCTTTTGACGGTTGGGTGGTCGAGAACGTCCCCTTGAATTGGCCCTGCCATCATTTACTTTTGATCGAGCCGGGTTCATGGCTGCATGGCGCCCGATATAAACAGGCGAGTACCTTTCACAAGCTGGCTATCGAGATCGAGCTGAGAGCTTTTGGGTTCTCCTATACTGGCCGAACCTTGGTTATAGCTACATCGAGCAGCCTGATCGTTTACAGGCGTAGAACAGCACTAAAGGCAACTCTGTAAGCTCAATATCCGTACATGAACGTCTCCCCATTGTTTCGGGTCGGAAACCTCCCCCGCGACAGACGGCTCTCGGCCAAAAGCGGACCATTGAAAATCGACTACGACCGGACAAGCGAGCAGCACTGCAGTGGATTTCGTAATGACAGCCCCTTTCAAAAGCGCTCCTGCATCAAACTGCCACGCGATGGCTGTACGCGGAGCAAGGTGCGAGAGGAGCGCTTGCCCAAACTCTTCTTCGAAACCTAAGCCCCAGCTCCTAGCTTAACGGAGTTGTCGTAGTGCTATCCCGATTCACGTGAGACATCTTGTGCGTCTGCTTCCTTTAGGCAAGGATGCATCATTGCAAGACCGAAGGTAGGGGGGCATGCTAATATTGCCGATTTTGTTCCCGTTGCTAGGTAGCCTTGGAGATGTTGGATTAGCTAAAGTAAAAAGACGCTTTTGCATCTTGCATATGCCAGGAATATTAGATAAAGCATATTATTCTATCTAGCGACTAAAGAATTTTGAAATATTTCATCGATATTTATTTTGTTATTGAGCCAATATGAACGAGAGAATCACAGAGAACTTAGTTAGAGATACGCTCAGAAGTCTCGGCTACTTCGATAATGAAGATATAGTAATTGAAGAGCAAAAAAGCCAAAATACAAAGATACAAAGTCTGCTTAGAAGCGCGAGTAAAACAGGAAAGGGTGGCGTAGGTGCTCCGGAATTCATAATAAAATCAAAAAAAATACAAGACTTTGTAATAATTTTTGAATGCAAGGCCGATAACAAGAAACACGCTAGTGAAAACTTGGACTGCCCAAAAGACTTTGCTGCTGATGGTGCCCTCCATTATGCTAGTTATCTTGCAAAAGAATTCAACGTCATCGCAATAGGCTGTAGCGGACAGACAAAAAGCAATTTGCGCATTTCAACATATTTACAACCTAGAAGTGTTGCCGGTGTAATTCCTGACTACAAGCCTTTAAATAATAAAGGCGGCACCCAGATCGACAAGATAATAGGGTTCGAAAATCTAATCGAACATGCAACCTATGATCCTGAGGTTGAAAAGGGAAGACTTTCGGACTTAATGTCTTTTTCGAAAGATCTTCATAATTACATGCGCGACTACGCAAAGCTCAGTGAAAGCGAAAAGCCACTTCTAGTAAGTGGTGTTTTAATTGCTTTGAGTAATTTTGTTTTCTCAAAAGTATTTTCTATATACACGCCGGATGAACTTCCTGAGAAACTTTGCGATGCTATCGAGGAGGAAATCAAAAAATCTGATATACCTCACGCAAAAAAACAAAACATGATACAGCCATACTCATTTCTGCGTGTTCATCCAGAGTTGAGTCGAGCGGATAAGTTAACGGGAGAAAGTCCGCTTTATAATTTGATTGATAAAATAAACATACATGCTTGGCCGTTCATAAGTGTTTACCATGATTACGATATCATTGGTCAATTTTATGGCGAGTTTCTTCGGTACACGGGCGGCGATAAAAAAGCACTTGGAATCGTCCTAACTCCTCGTCATATTACAGATCTGTTTTCGCGAATTGCAAACGTGCAAAAGGACAGCACGGTTTTTGACCCTTGCTGTGGTACCGGGGGATTCCTTGTTTCCGCAATGCATCAGATGTTTAAGAAATGCATAACCGATGAAGAGAAAGCGAGAGTAAAACAATATGGGTTGATTGGTGTAGAGCAGCAACCAAATATGTATGCGCTTGCAGCAAGCAATATGATTCTTCGCGGCGATGGAAAGGCTAATCTGCACCAGGGAAGCTGTTTCGATGATGCAATAACCAAGGAGATCAATTCCCGTCAGCCTGATGTTGGAATGATAAATCCACCATATGCTCAGAAGGGAAAAGGCCTTCATGAACTTGCCTTTGTCGAGCATATGCTGGATTGTTTGAAAGTTGGAGGCACAGGAATCGCCATTGTTCCAATGTCCTGTGTGATAACCCCGCATGAAACAAAGCATAGCCTATTGTCGAAGCATTGCCTTGAAGCTGTTATGTCGATGCCCGACGAGCTTTTCACTCCGGTAGGAACCATCACATGCATTATGGTATTTACTGCTCACAAGCCACATGCGACTGAAAGCAGAAAAACCTGGTTTGGGTACTGGAAGGATGATGGGTTTGAGAAAACCAAACAACACGGACGTACAGACTTCTCTGGCCGCTGGGAAGAGATTAGAGAAAAATGGCTTAACTCCTATAAGAATAGAGAAGACATACCGGGGTTGTGCGTCAAGAAGCAGGTCACTGCTGATGACGAGTGGTGCGCCGAAGCTTATATGGAAACAGATTACTCCGGTGTGTTGAAGGCGGACTTCGAGGAGGCTGTAAAGAAATTTCTGGTGTTCAATATCTTGCGAGATGAGGAAATTGTAGAGGTCGATGAATCTCGGCTTGAGGATGACTCGGAGGAACTAGAGTGAAGCTCGTAAGCGTTGCAGATCTGTTTGAAGTTAGATACGGATCTAATCTTGAGCTAAACAAACAAGCTGTTGATCCCGATGGTGTACCTTTTGTATCACGAACGGCAAAGAACAACGGAGTGTCTGCAAAAATCTCCTTAGTTGAGGGCTTGAATCCTCTTCCTGCGGGGTCGATTACAGTCGCGTGCGGAGGTTCCGTTATGGAGTCTTTTTTGCAGTCGGAGCCTTTTTATAGTGGCCGAGATTTATATTACCTAACTGCAAAAGTCGACATGTCCAGTCAGGAGAAGATTTTCTACTGCGCCTGCTTGCGCGCAAACAAATACAGATATAATTACGGTCGCCAGGCCAATAGAACGCTGTCGGAAATAAAAATCCCTGCTTTGGAGTCGGTTCCTGAATGGGTGAAACATGCCAATATTGCTGCCGCTGATAATATTTCAAAAAAGTTAATTGATGATGTCATCGAACTGGATTTGAGTGCTCTCAAACCTTTCAAATACGAGCAGATATTCGAAATTGATAGGGGGCGTGGACCGAGAAAAAAAGAGCTGAATGGCGTAGGGGAATATCCTTTTGTGAGCGCTTCAGAATTTAATAACGGAGTCACAAGTAAAACTGATCATGCGCCAATGCACCAAGCGGGAGTAATTTCAGTAGTTCGTAACGGGAATAGCGTAGCTAATGCGTTTTATCAAGATAAGCCATTTTGCTCGACTGAAGATGTGCATATATTTACGCCGAAATTCAACATGAACAAATATATTGCGCTATTTCTATGTGCCCTTATAAAGAAGGAGCGATACCGCTATAGTTACGGGCGGAAATGGGGAATAGCGAGGATGAAAGAATCCTTGATATATTTGCCAGTCGATAATCATGGTGCGCCAGATTGGCTATTCATGGAGCGATTCATTAAGTCATTACCATTTAGCGCTTCAATTTAGCTTTATACAATAATGCCGTTGATTTATAGCTTTATGACGGCGGCATAGATGCGTTACACCGCCAGGCCAGGGCTTTACCCATCGGGGGGGGGGGGGCAGGTGCGGTCGGTTGCATTTGCCCTGAATCAGATATTCGTTGACCGTCCGCTAATGGCCGATTCTGTTGAAAAAGTAGCTCCCCTGTCTGGCCTGCGGCAAAATCCGCGCATCGGCCAGCAGGGAAGCACGCAGCATGATGGGACAGTTATCGAGTGGGCAGGAACGGCTGTTTTACTCATTCAACCTTGAAGACCACATCCCCGCCAATCACCTTCTGCGTAGCATTGATCGGTGTCTCGATCTGAGCGACTTGCGCCATTACCTCGCCGATTTTTACAGCCCGATTGGGCGTCCGTCGATTGATCCCGAACTGATGATCCGCATGCTGATCGTGGGCTATTGCTACGGCATTCGCTCAGAGCGACGGCTGTGCGAAGAGACCCATTTGAACCTGGCGTATCGCTGGTTCTGCCGGTTGAGCCTTGAAGATGAAGTCCCCAATCACTCGACCTTTTCCAAAAATCGACACGGCCGTTTTCGGGACAGCGATCTGTTTCGCTGGCTGTTCAATGAAGTGCTGCGTCGTTGCATGGACGCTGGCTTGGTCAAAGGTGAAGGCTTTGCCGTGGACGCCAGCATCATCAAGGCGGATGCCAGCCGGCAGCGCGGCGTACCGGGTGATGAACCGGTCAACTGGAGCGATCCGGCCCTGAGCACCCGCGCCGTGCGTGAGTATCTTGAGGCGCTCGATGAAGAGGCTCTGGTCGAAACGCTACCGAAGCGCCTATCGCTGACTGATCCTCGAGCCCGCTGGACCGCAGCTCCAGGTGGCCCAGCGTTCTACGCTTACTCCACGAATTATCTGATCGATACCGAGCACGGCGTGATCATGGATGTGGAACCCACACCGGCTCATCGAACCGCAGAAGTCGAGAGCACCAAGACGATGATCGATCGGGTCGAAGCGCAGTTCGACATCAAGCCGGAACGCCTGATTGGCGACACCGCTTACGGTACAGCGCCGATGCTGGCCTGGATGGTGGAGGAAAAGGACATCGAGCCACATGTGCCGGTGTGGGACAAAACCGAACGCAAGAACGACAGTTTTTCGAGCAACGATTTCCGCTGGAATGAAGAGTCTGAGGAATACTGCTGCCCGGCTGGCAATGCATTACGTAGCGAATGGCGAGCCTTCAAGAACAAGCGTTCGCACGTCACCAAAGCCAACACCATCATCTTCCGATCCAGGCAGACCGACTGCGTTGCCTGTCCGATGAAAGCCAAATGTTGCCCGAACACTGCGTTCCGCAAGATCGCCCGCAGCGTCCATGAAGCCGCGCGCGATTTGGCTCGGCGCATCGCAACGACACCTGCGTACGTGCGCTCTCGCCACGAATGTAAGAAGGTCGAAATGTTGTTTGCCCACCTAAAGCGCATCCTGAAACTGGATCGCCTGAGACTACGTGGCATGAGTGGCGCGACCGATGAATTCACGCTGGCGGCCGCGGTACAGAACCTGCGACGGCTGGCTAAATTTACATCTCAAGGGCCACCTGCCACGGGATAGGTGCGCCTGCACTCAGCAAAAAACCTCAAATTAACCCACTAACTGAGCAGCAACGGTCAACGAAGGGCCGAGAAACCACTCAATGTGGTGAGTCGGTTCTTAGGCGATGGTCGTGCCTGAGTTCAGGTCAGCTGAAAAACCGACTTTTTCAACAGAATCGGCCGTTTTCTGCCTGTCGCGACTGACCAAAATCGATCCGCAGAGGACAGTCATCACCGATGTACGTGGTGGTTGGGTGCGCCGAATACGAATCTGTTGGAAAAGGATACAGATTTATTTTTCGTCGGGTTGCGAGTCCAAGCGTCCATTGCTGTGGTAGTTCATGAAGTCCCACATAGTTGGTGAAAGCTTCTCTTGGGAAGCAATCTGCCAGAATTTTCTTTCCCCCAGAGTCGGTTGCAACCACTTGATGAGCTCCTGCGCCGTATTGTGATGGCCAGTTCGGAGCCAGTACCTGAAGAGGTACTCGTTTTCCTGCCTCGGCAGCTGTGCCGCCTGGAGCAGTTTGAGGGAGTACCGGTAGTTCAGTGGCCACAGTCGCTTTAGAAAGTCGAGTCTCTCAGCGATTGGAAGGCCTGCTAGCCATTGCCTCACATGGGTATCCGCCGGAGCGGTACCAGATCGTGATGCCACCTGCTCCGGTGTGAAACGAGAGTAGTCCATGGTGTGCAGGGCCGAAGAGTCTAGGGGAAGATCTCATTCTGTCCTAAGCACAGGAATAACGGGGAGCTTTATCTTTACGTCAATCTCTGCTTTTGGCCGATTGTTACCCGAGACTTGGTCTGTGCACATGCGCTTCGGGAGCCAAGGCCGACCGTCCGCTCTTGGGTTACGCTCTACCCCTTTCCTCATACGAAGCATCGACGACCGCGGTGCGCTCACCCCAAGCGGTTTCAGCGATATCTCGGATGATTTCGGCTAGCGTCTCAACATCCACACCGGGGGCCTGGATGCAGGCCAAGCGGCCGCGCGACCAATCGATAACGGTGCACTGTGGGTACTTCCCTAGCAGCGCGGACAAGGCTTCCTCAGGCGGCTCTTTGCGGGTGTACATGAAGTCAAAGTACGGGGTGCTGGCGTCCTGAAGCGGGTACACCGGAGCCCAAGCATTTGATGGGCCAGGAAACCACATCGTAACGTTACGATGCGCCCATTCCGCCCCCCCGTGTTTGATACGGCGAAGTACTTCGATGATCGACTGACAATCGGGTATTCGGATCATACATTCCGCATAAAAAAGCCCCACCAGGTAGAACCCAAGTGGGGCTTTTTGTTGCCTGAAGCATTCCTACTGCACCCACCCTGCACCCATAAGAGTTAAGCGGAGAAATAAGAAGCTGCTGGAGGCCTTGAAAAATATGGTGTCCCAGGGCAGGTTCGAACTGCCAACCTTCCCCTTAGGAGGGGGATGCTCTATCCAATTGAGCTACTGAGACACAGGTGACCGCAATAGATTACGGTGAGATAGACGGCGTGCATGTTAAACGGCGCACCTGAATTTGTCATGTCATCCGAAGGGCTTTTTCAATGTAGGCATAGAGAGGTGTAACCGATCCGAAAGCAATGGGATGGACTCCTCCTCACTTCGGCATCTTGAGTGCCAGACTGAAAGTGCGAACCACAGTCAACAGTGAGAAGGAGTCCACACATGAAGCTTATGCGCATTGGGGTCGACCTGGCCAAGAACGTGTTTCAGATCCACGGCGTGGATTGTCATGAGCTACCCGTCTGGCGGCAGCGCCTACCGCGTGATCGCTGGCTGCAAACGGTGTTGGAGAAGATCGAACCTGGCTGTGAGATCGGGATGGAGAGTTGTGGCGGTGCACATCACTGGGCTCGGCAGCTACAAGCCCACGGATTTCGGGTGAAGCTGGTCGCGCCGCAGTTCGTCAAACCGTACGTCAAGAGCAACAAGAACGACGCGAACGATGCCGAGGCGATCTGCGAAGCGATGAGCCGTCCCAGCATGCGCTTCGTCGCCATCAAGACCATCGAACAACAGGATATCCAGGCGACGCATCGCATCCGGGCCGGCTTAATCGAACAGCGGACGGCCAAAGCCAATCAGATCCGTGGGCTGGTCGCCGAGTACGGTCTCGTTGCACCGAAGGAATTGCTGATGCTGCGTCGTGCAATACCATGCTGGCTAGGGGATGCGGATAACGGTTTGACGGCACGCTTTCGTCGTCTGCTGGATGGTTTGTGGGACGACCTTCGTGCGCTGGATGGGCGTATTTGCCAGCTCGATGGCGAGATCACTGCGATCGCGACAAACGAGCCGTCCGCCGTTCGCCTTCAACAGCTGCGTGGTGTCGGTCCAATGATCGCCACAGCGCTCGTCGTCGCTCTCGGTGATGCCCGTCAGTTTGCCAATGGCCGACAGTTTGCCGCCTCGCTGGGACTGACACCGAGGCAACACAGTTCTGGCGGTAAGGATCGACTACTCGGTATCAGCAAGCGCGGTGATACGTATCTGCGAACATTGATGGTGCATGGCGCACGCTCGGCGCTACGCACAGCCAAATCCAAAGAGGATCGGCTCAGCCAGTGGGCCGTTCGTTTAGCCGAGCGATCGCATCCCAATGTGGCCGCCATTGCGCTGGCCAACAAAACTGCACGCATGGCTTGGGCGATGCTGCGTCACGACACTGATTACCAACCGAATCAGGCAGCGGCCTGATCTATTTACCCGACGTGTTCTACGAGAGAAACAACTCTTAACCACGATTGCGAAGCAACCTGAACGATGGCAAACCGGTCGAACCGGCGTCGGCAAAACCCTCGAATGTCCAAGTGCGAAAAGCACGAAAAAGCGATCGGGAGCCGGCGCGCGAATAGCCCATCATGGCCCTGCATCGAAACGATGCCGTATTTAGAGGCCGAATATACGTGTGCAGTCGGCACGGGCGCCAAAGCAACGGGGCTTGCAATGAGGGGGAGTCCATATACGGACTGTCGAAAAATCAAACCGGTTCCAGTTTTCCAGCAAGACCTTCCTGCCTGAGCAAACCCAGAAAATGCTCAACCGTCGCTCCCAACGCCTCAGAATTATCCAAGCTTAAAATCCCCTCCGCCCCTCTCCCGGATGCCTGCGCCAAAAACAGTGAGTTACGCTGCAGTCTCGAGCCAATCTCCTCGGCGCTTTCGCGCTTGCGGCGCTGAAGCCGATCACGCAAGACCTCGGCTTTGACCGTCAACAGCACCGGCAACAGGCTCGGGAACCGTGCTTGTGCCTCAGCCAGATACCCTCGCGAACCATTGACTAGCACGTTACGCCCAGCCCCCAACCACTGATCGATCTCGATAGGGATGCCATAGTCGAGGCCATTGGCGTGCCAACTCAAGGCAAAACGCCCCGCCTCCCTGAGCCTGCGGAACTCATCCGGCGAAACACCCAGCGCTTGCTCTCCCGCGGACTCTTCCGAGCGGGTAATGATCCGCCGTGCCACTTTACAATTCATCTGAAGCAGAGAGGCTCGCGCCGCGTCGATAAGGCTGTCCTTACCAGAACCAGACGGCCCCATGAGATAAATCAGTCGCCCTGGCATCCGCTCATCACCCCACGTCGATTGGCTACCTAGTAAATCGGCCATTTGCCACTATCCTGTATAAGGTAAGGAACAAAGATCGAATCCGCATAGCATGCACGCTCAGGAGGTGTTTCGGCACCCACCTGTCGGGTAACAGGACGCGGTCAGAAATAGAGGCCTGAGTGATCTTTTCAAACCAGTCCGCATTTCTGATAATTGGTGCTGGCATAACGCCTTTATCCAGTTCAATATTTGTCACAGAATTGACGCCAATGATCTGGCAATTTTGAGGCATGATGCGGGCCTCAAATCAATTCAGGTTGAACATTTGGCAGCGATGCTTGTCCTACTGACATCCTGCGGCCAATTCCGAGAACCGCTCCCCTGAACTAACCGGTTAAATATATGCGCCCATTGAAACAGGCAATTTATTCCAGCCGTACGGCTGACAAGTTCGTCGTACGTCTGCCAGACGGAATGCGTGAACGCATTGCCGAGGTGGCTCGCAATCATCACCGCAGCATGAATTCCGAAATCATCGCACGCCTGGAACAGAGTCTTATTCAGGAAGGCGCGCTGGGTGAAGAATTGAGCATGCGCCTGGACAGCCCCGAGCTGTCGCTACATGAACGCGAACTACTTCAACGCTTCCGCCAACTATCCCACCGCCAGCAAAACGCGCTCGTCTCACTGATCGCGCACGATGCTGAAATGGCCGCAGAAGCCTCCTGATTTCATCCCGAAAGCTCAAGCCAGCGTCAAGCTGGCTTTTTTTTGCCTGCCATTCAGCCCCATAAACGCCGATGGCGCCCATAGGGCGCCATCGAACTATCACTCAACACCTGGAAATCCAGGGCCGCTAACCTAGGAAGGCCATGCAAAAACAACTCAAAGCAGAAAAATCGTCGCCAGCCCGAGAAAAATAAAGAACCCGCCGCTGTCAGTCATCGCCGTAATCATCACGCTAGCCCCCATTGCCGGGTCGCGACCAAGGCGCGCAAGGGTCATGGGAATCAAAACCCCCATCAACGCCGCCAGCAGCAAGTTAAGCGTCATGGCAGCCGTCATGACTACTCCCAACGACCAACTGCCATACAACAGATAAGCAACGACGCCGATCACCCCACCCCAAACCAGGCCGTTGATCAAGCCTACCGCCAACTCCTTACGCATAAGGCGCGAGGTGTTGCCCGTACTGACCTGGTCCAATGCCATGGCTCGTACAATCATAGTGATCGTCTGGTTACCCGAGTTACCACCAATACCGGCAACTATCGGCATCAACGCCGCCAGCGCCACCAGCTTCTCGATGGAACCTTCAAAAAGCCCAATGACCCGGGAAGCGACGAAGGCCGTGATCAGGTTGACCGCCAGCCATGCCCAACGGTTGCGCAAGGATTTCCAGACTGACGCAAAGATATCCTCCTCTTCACGCAGACCCGCCATGTTGAGCACTTCGTTTTCGCTCTCTTCACGGATCAAGTCGACCATTTCGTCGATGGTCAGACGGCCAATCAGCTTATCGTTCTTGTCCACCACCGGCGCGGAAATCAAGTCGTAACGCTCGAACGCCTGAGCGGCGTCATAGGCATCTTCGTCCGGATGAAAACTCACCGGGTCGCTGGCCATGACTTCCGAAACCTGCTTATCCGGATCGTTGACCAGCAGACGCTTGATAGGCAGCACGCCTTTGAGTACGCCGTCATAATCGACCACAAACAGTTTGTCGGTATGCCCAGGCAGCTCTTTCAAACGGCGAAGGTAACGCAATACCACTTCAAGGCTGACATCCTCACGGATCGTCACCATCTCGAAGTCCATCAGCGCCCCGACCTGCTCCTCGTCATAGGACAACGCAGAGCGGACGCGCTCACGCTGCTGACCATCGAGGGTCTCCATCAACTCGTGGACGACGTCTCGCGGCAGCTCAGGGGCCAGGTCAGCGAGTTCGTCAGCGTCCATCTCCTTGGCGGCAGCCAGGAGCTCGTGATCATCCATGTCGGCGATCAGGGTTTCTCGAACCGAGTCGGACACCTCAAGCAGAATGTCACCATCGCGCTCGGCCTTGACCAACTGCCAGACAGTCAGTCGCTCGGCAAGCGGCAAGGCTTCAAGGATGTAGGCGACGTCAGCGGAGTGCAGGTCATCGAGCTTGCGCTGCAATTCGACGAGATTTTGTCGGTGGACCAGGTGCTCGACCCGATCATGATGAGGACCTTCCTGGCGATGAGTCAGGTCTTCGACCACCCGCTGGCGCTGCAGCAGCTCAACGACTTGAGCAAGGCGGTCTTGCAGGCTTTCTTGCGTTTTCTTTACTTCTACTTCAGTCATAGGCGAACTCCACTCCCAGCAGCGGGGCACGCCGGAAGGATCAATCAGTCAATTCATGATTGGCAAAACAAGGTAATGAGTAACTACTGGGTAAGTCCATGGAGGTATTCCACAAGCCCCGGCGGGGCTGACGGGCGCAATCATACACCGCTTGGCGGCTTTAAACGTTAAAAAATCATGGCTAGAACAAGCGCTTGCGAGGCATAGCTGAGCCGAGCCCAAACCCACGCAACTGCGACGACGCATCCTGAAAGGAAAACACACCACCGACACAGAAAGCTGCGACTAACCTGTTAGCACACCGTCACGGAGGACGCTGAATGCCATCGAACGCACTGGCTGCCTTAACCCTGCCCCTGCTACTGATCACCCCCCTTCAAACCACCGCCACAACCATCCATCGCTGCGAGGACAGCGGCGGCCACATCACCTTCACTACACTTAGCTGCAGCCATGGCCAGAGCCTTTCACTGCAAAACATCGAGCGCCCCAGTCTCTTCAAACTGGACACAGCTTCACCAAGCGACAATTACCAAGAAACATCCGGCATGAATGCAAAACCGCAGCCCCCGACCATTGTTGGCCTGCCCGATGACAAGTGCGGAAACCTGATCGACGCCAGGCAGAGGCGCGTTGCGATCATCAATCAGCGAGTCATCAGAGGCATGAGCCAGCAAGACGTGGAAAGCGCCCTGGGCAGACCGGATAAAATCAATATTCGAGACACGACGACACGCTATCGCTACGAGACCAAAAAGGGTCGCAGTGCCGAAATCGTGTTCGATGAGAAAGGATGTGTAAAAGGCAAATCCCAGACAGCAAAAAGCCCGCGTTAGACGCAGGCTTTTTGGTGTATGGTGCACTCGACAGGATTCGAACCTGTGACCGCTCGGTTCGTAGCCGAGTACTCTATCCAGCTGAGCTACGAGTGCATTTTGTGTTTTTAGACCAGACCACAACTGGCTGAAGCCAAGTTACCTGCATGACTGCAAGCAACTCTTAAATGGTGCACTCGACAGGATTCGAACCTGTGACCGCTCGGTTCGTAGCCGAGTACTCTATCCAGCTGAGCTACGAGTGCATTTGTGTTTTAAACCAGACCACAACTGGTTGAAGCCAAGTTACCTGCATGACTGCAAACAACTCTTAAATGGTGCACTCGACAGGATTCGAACCTGTGACCGCTCGGTTCGTAGCCGAGTACTCTATCCAGCTGAGCTACGAGTGCATTTTGTTGCCGCGCATTATAGACCGTCTAATCTCTATTCCAACCACTTTTTCTAGTAATTTCAACAACTTACCGAAAAAGCCAGATTACAACGAACTACGAAAATAATGGCGGAGAACGGGGGATTCGAACCCCCGACACCCTTTTGAGGTGTACTCCCTTAGCAGGGGAGCGCCTTCGGCCACTCGGCCAGCTCTCCGCAACACGGGGCGTATCTTAACCAACCTTTTCCCCGTTTGCAAACATAAAAAGCGATAAAAATTAATGGCTTGGTTCTTCGTCCTTCTCTTTCTTTATACGCAGGTAGATTTCCTCACGGTGAACCGCTACCTCTTTGGGTGCGTTAACGCCAATACGCACTTGATTTCCTTTAACGCCGAGCACGGTCACGGTGATTTCGCCATCACCAATAATCAGGCTTTCTGCGCACCGACGAGTCAGAATCAGCATACCTTTCTCCTCACGCATTTCAGTTCAGGGACAACAGTCTGCAAAAAAAAGGCATTCGACCTACAACCAGAACGATCGCAGCCCTACACGCCTAAGTATTGACTAGCGCGAGCAAAAGAACAGTTTTGTGTCGCGCCATTCAAAAAAACAAAGGGCGCGGTCAGACCGCGCCCCCTGGGCAACGCATCACTCGCCCTGTCGGGCCGGTGCGTCCAGTTCGAAAGCTGTGTGCAGGGCGCGCACAGCCAGTTCCAGGTACTTCTCTTCGATCACGACCGAAACCTTGATTTCCGACGTCGAGATCATCTGGATGTTGATGGTTTCCTTGGCCAGGGCTTCAAACATGCGGCTGGCGACACCTGCGTGAGAACGCATGCCGACGCCGACAATCGATACCTTGGCAATCTTGGTGTCGCCAACGACTTCCCGCGCACCGATCTCGCGAGCGGTGTTCTCCAGCACGGTCTGCGCCGCCTGATAGTCGTTGCGGTGCACAGTGAAGGTGAAGTCGGTGGTGTTATCGTGCGCAACGTTCTGCACGATCATGTCGACTTCGATGTTCGCGGCACTGATCGGCCCAAGGATCTTGAAGGCCACGCCCGGGGTGTCTGGCACGCCACGGATGGTCAGCTTGGCTTCATCGCGATTGAAAGCGATGCCGGAAATGATCGGCTGTTCCATGGATTCCTCTTCATCAATAGTAATGAGGGTACCCGGACCCTCCTTGAAGCTGTGCAGTACGCGCAGCGGAACGTTGTACTTGCCGGCGAACTCGACCGCGCGGATCTGCAACACCTTGGAACCGAGGCTGGCCATTTCCAGCATCTCTTCAAAGGTGATCTTGTCCAGGCGCTGAGCCACGGGCACCACACGCGGGTCGGTGGTGTAGACACCGTCGACATCCGTGTAGATCTGGCACTCGTCAGCCTTCAAGGCCGCCGCCAATGCCACGCCGGTGGTGTCGGAGCCGCCACGCCCCAGCGTCGTGATGTTGCCGTGCTCGTCAACGCCCTGGAAGCCGGCGACAACCACCACACGACCGGCCTTCAGGTCACCGCGAATTTTCTGGTCATCAATCTGCAAGATACGCGCTTTATTGTGCGCACTGTCCGTCAGAATTCGTACCTGGTTACCGGTGTACGACACCGCTGGCACGCCGCGCTTGATCAGCGCCATGGCCAGCAATGCAATCGTCACCTGCTCACCGGTCGAAACGATCACGTCCAGCTCACGAGGGACTGGTTGATCGTCGCCACTGATTTGCTTGGCCAGATCGATCAGACGGTTGGTCTCGCCGCTCATTGCCGACAGCACGACCACCAGGTCGTCGCCGGCATCGCGGAATTTCTTAACCTTGTCGGCGACCTGCTCGATTCTCTCGACAGTGCCGACTGAGGTGCCTCCAAATTTCTGTACGATCAAAGCCATTTCAAAGCCGCCTCTGCCCATGAAGGGCGCCCAATAATCACTCAAACAGCCGCCGGGCCCGCCACTAGACTGCGGGCCGGGCAAACTGCCTTATAAACCCTGCTCTACAAATGGAACGGTCAGCGCCAGTGCCGCATCCAGTGCGCCAGCGTCGGTACCACCGCCCTGCGCCATGTCTGGACGACCACCGCCCTTCCCGCCCACTGCCGCAGCGGCTTGCTTCATCAAATCACCGGCTTTGAGTTGGCCAGTCAGGTCTTTGGTCACACCAGCAACCAGTACGACCTTTTCCTCATGGACACTGCCGAGCAGGATCACTGCGCGGCCGAGTTTGTTCTTCAGTTGATCGACCAGCGCCAGCAGCGCCTTGCCATCCTGACCGTCGAGACGCACGGCCAGCACTTTCACGCCTTTGACGTCCAGCGCAGAAGCCGACAGATCGTCGCCTGCCGCGCTGGCAGCCTTGGCTTGCAACTGCTCGAGTTGCTTTTCCAGCAGACGGTTGCGCTCAAGCACAGCCGACAGCTTGTCGATCAGGTTGTCGCGGCTGCCCTTGACCAGGTTGGCCGCTTCCTTGAGTTGCTCTTCCGCAGCGTTCAGGTACGCCAATGCTTGCGCGCCCGTGACCGCTTCGATACGACGCACGCCAGACGCCACACCGCCTTCGCTGATGATTTTCAGCAGGCCGATGTCGCCGGTACGGTTGGCGTGGATACCGCCACACAGTTCGACGGAGAAATCGCCCCCCATGCTCAGCACGCGCACATTGTCGCCATACTTCTCGCCAAACAGCGCCATGGCGCCTTTTTGCTTGGCGGTTTCGATGTCGGTTTCTTCGGTTTCAACGGCGGAGTTCTTGCGAATCTCGGCGTTGACGATTTCTTCCAGCGCCTTGATCTGCTCAGGCTTGATGGCTTCAAAGTGGCTGAAGTCAAAACGCAGGCGCTGGCTGTCGACCAGCGAGCCTTTCTGCTGAACGTGCTCGCCCAGCACCTGACGCAATGCGGCGTGCAGCAAGTGAGTCGCGGAGTGGTTCAGCGAAGTGGCGTGACGTACGTCAGCGTCCACTTGAGCCTGAACCGGCGAGCCAACGGTCAGGCTGCCCGAGTCCAGCACACCGTGGTGCAGGAACGCACCGCCGGTCTTGGTGGTGTCGCGCACGTCGAAACGCGCAGCGCCAGCCTTGAGGAAGCCGCAATCACCGATCTGACCGCCGGATTCCGCATAGAACGGCGTCTGATCGAGAACGACCACGCCCTCTTCGCCTTCGCTCAATACGTCGACCGATTGCCCGTCTTTATACAGAGCAACGATTTTTGCCGAACCGCTGTGAGCGGTGTAGCCGGTGAACTCGGTGGCCACATCAACCTTGACCAGGCTGTTGTAGTCCATACCGAAGGAACTGGCCGAACGGGCACGGACGCGCTGGGCTTCCATTTCGCGCTCGAAGCCTGCTTCGTCGATGGTCAGGCTGCGCTCGCGAGCGATGTCGCCGGTCAGGTCCATCGGGAAGCCGTAGGTGTCGTACAACTTGAACACCACGTCGCCAGGCACTACATCGCCTTTGAGCTCGGCCAGATCCTGCTCGAGGATCTTCAAGCCCTGTTCCAGGGTTTTGGCGAACTGCTCTTCTTCAGCTTTCAGCACACGCTCGATGTGCGCCTGCTGGGACTTCAGCTCAGGGAAGGCTTCACCCATCTCGGCAACCAGTGCACCAACGATCTGATAGAAGAAGCTGCCTTTGGCGCCCAGCTTGTTACCGTGACGGCAAGCGCGACGAATGATCCGACGCAGCACGTAGCCGCGACCTTCGTTGGACGGCAGCACGCCGTCGGCGATCAGGAAACCGCATGACCGAATGTGGTCAGCCACGACTTTCAGCGAAGCCTGGTTGTCGTTGGTGCAACCGATGGCCTTGGCCGAAGCGCTCAGCAGGCTCTGGAACAGGTCGATTTCATAGTTCGAGTGAACATGCTGCATCACCGCACTGATCCGCTCAAGGCCCATGCCGGTATCCACCGACGGCGCTGGCAACGGATGCAACACGCCATCGGCGGTGCGGTTGAACTGCATGAACACGTTGTTCCAGATTTCGATATAGCGGTCGCCGTCTTCCTCTGGCGAACCCGGTGGGCCACCCCAGATGTCAGCGCCGTGATCATAGAAAATCTCGGTGCAAGGACCGCACGGGCCGGTATCGCCCATGGTCCAGAAGTTGTCGGACGCGTATGGCGCGCCTTTGTTGTCGCCGATACGGACCATACGCTCAGCCGGAACCCCGACTTCCTTGGTCCAGATGTCATAGGCTTCGTCATCGCTGGCGTAGACCGTGACCCAGAGTTTGTCCTTGGGCAGGCTCAGGACCGAGGTCAGGAAAGTCCAGGCGAAGGTGATCGCATCACGCTTGAAGTAATCGCCGAAGCTGAAGTTACCCAGCATTTCAAAGAAGGTGTGGTGACGAGCGGTATAACCGACGTTTTCCAGGTCGTTGTGCTTGCCACCGGCGCGAACGCACTTCTGGCTGCTGACGGCGCGGGTATACGCGCGCTTTTCCTGGCCCAGAAAGCAGTCCTTGAACTGGTTCATCCCCGCGTTAGTGAACAGCAGGGTTGGGTCGTTGCCCGGAATCAAAGAGCTGGAGGCTACACGGGTGTGGCCTTGCTCTTCGAAGAAGCGAAGGAAGGCTTCACGGATTTCTGCGCTTTTCATTAGGTTCTTCCACGGAGGCTGCGGCCAAAGGCCTGTGCGAATCGTCAACGGACGAAGCGACGGCAAAGGGCCGCATTATATCGGCCCCGCGCGCGCGGTACAGCGTGTTTATACGATAGAAACGGTCAATTGGACGGCCAGCATTGTCATTTACGGGAAAAGTCGACGAAAGTCGCGATCACCTGTTCGATCTGCGCCCGACTGACGTCCATGTGCGTCACCATGCGCAAGCGCGAGGCCGCGCTGAGCCTGATCCCGCGCTCACCGGCAAAAGCCTTGATCGCGTGGGCGTTGTCGCCCATTTGCACGTAGACCATGTTGGTCTGCACCGGTTCGACGTCATAACCCGCCGCACGCAGCCCTTCAGCCAGTAATTGCGCGTTGGCATGGTCATCCGCCAGGCGTTGCACGTTGTGTTCGAGCGCATACAGCCCCGCCGCCGCGAGGATGCCGGCCTGACGCATGCCGCCGCCGACCATTTTGCGCAAACGCCGGGCCTTGCCGATCAACTCGACCGAACCGCACAGCACCGAGCCAACAGGCGCGCCAAGCCCTTTGGACAGGCACACCGACACCGAATCGAAGTGCTGAGTGATGTCCCGGGCATCAACGCCCAGTTTCACTGCGGCGTTGTACAACCGAGCGCCGTCCAGGTGCAGCGCCAGGCCGTGCTCACGGGTAAACCAACGGGCCTGTGCCAGGTACTCCAGCGGCAGCACCTTGCCCTGCATGGTGTTTTCCAGCGCCAGCAACCGGGTACGGGCGAAGTGAAAGTCGTCGGGCTTGATGGCCGACGCAACCTGCGCCAGGTCCAGCGAACCATCGGCCTGCACTTCAAGCGGCTGCGGCTGGATCGAACCCAGTACCGCCGCGCCACCGCCTTCGTATTTGTAGGTATGGGCCTGCTGCCCGACGATGTATTCGTCGCCACGCTCGCAATGGGCCATCAAGCCCAGCAGGTTGCTCATGGTGCCCGTTGGCACGAACAACGCGGCGGCAAAGCCCAGACGCCCGGCCAGTTCAGCCTCAAGACGATTGACTGTTGGATCTTCGCCATAGACATCGTCCCCGGTAGCCGCCGTGGCCATCGCGTTAAGCATCCCTGCGGTCGGTTGGGTGACGGTGTCGCTGCGAAGATCGATAACACTCATGAATCAGGCCTCGGAAGGGGACGCCAGCCTCGCTGGCAAAGGGGACATTGCTGCACAAAGAGATTACTGCGGTCATCGGCCCGATTAATCAAGACTCGATGCAGTAAATGACGATGAATGCCAACGAAAAAACTGATGGCAATCATCAGAAAGGCGCAATGCATCGCCTAACAATATGTGTTAAAAACGCTGCGCCGCCAGAAAATCTGACGGCAAAACGTTCTCAGGGCGGGGTGCAATTCCCCACCGGCGGTAATTGCGCGCAATGCGCATAGCCCGCGAGCGCTTGGCGATATTCACGGCTTTTGCGGTGGATAGCGCCAAGGTCAGCAGACCCGGTGTGATCCCGGGGCCGACGGTCATAGTCCGGATGAAGAGAGAACGGGATTGGCGCCAAAGGGCCGCCCGTGGGCATTCGTGCACAGACTTGCGCGCGTGGCCCGTGCGTACCCTTAAATCCCATTCGATTCATATGCCCTGTTTTTCACACAAACAGGAGTCAGAACTGATGCAACCCACCGCAATCGACAGCAAAAGCAAAACCCACGCAAACGAACGTGTCGCGTTCATTCAGGCCTGCTGGCACAAGGAAATCGTCGACCAGAGCCGTAAAGGCTTCGTCGCCGAGATGCTCGTTCAGGGCTATCAGGAATCGGATATCGATTTTTTTGAAGTCGGCGGCGCTTTCGAAATCCCGCTGCACGCCAAGTTGCTGGCCAAGTCCGGCCGTTATGCCGGCATCGTCGCAGCAGGCCTGGTGGTCGACGGCGGGATCTACCGCCACGAGTTTGTCGCCCAGTCTGTAATCAGCGGCTTAATGCAGGTTCAGCTGGAAACCGAAGTCCCGGTGTTCTCGGTCGTACTGACCCCGCACCACTTCCACGTCGGCGAAGAACATCAGAAGTTCTTCTTCGAGCATTTCGTGCACAAGGGTGAGGAAGCGGCGAAGACCTGCGCGGATACGCTGCACAAGGTGCGTGTTTTTCGCCGTAGCGAGCCTCGTGCGGTAGCGGTTTAAACCTCACACCCGCTCCCCGGGATGATGCAATACCTGTGGGAGCGGGCTTGCTCGCGAAAGCTGGTTGACAGCCAAAATCATTGTTGAATGTTAAACCGCATTCGCGAGCAAGCCCGCTCCCACATTAGCTCTGCGTCGGGATCCAGGTCCGGGTCAGACCAGGTTTTCGCCAGCGCTTGGCACAATCAGAATCCCGGCACGCAAGCCGTTCTTGACCTTCGGGTTCGGGAAGATGATTCGCGCCCCCTCTTCCTCGACAACCCAGCGGGTCTGGGCGATGTCTTCGGCCAGCAGATAACCCTTTTTCAGCTCCGAGAAGTTCTCGACGTCCGCCGGCAGATGCAGGTGGAAGCTGTCGCTGTGCTTGATGATTTCCCGCGCCACGCTAAACAGCTGCAAACCGTCCAGGCCCGCATCGGTCAATGACGGTTCGCTGCCTTCGATGATCTGTTTGAGGCGGGTTTCAAGACGCGAAACGTCGACACCTTCGTTCTGCCCGAATGGCCGGGCCTTGCCCAGTTCCAGGGTGAAGGCCTGCGCATCGAGCTTGTCGTAGGTGTAAGAACTGAAAACGATGGACGGCTTGTTCTGCAACAGCACCGCTTCCATGCCAGCAGCGCGCAGGCGAGCCAGTTGCTGGCGCGAATGCTGGCGACCTTCCTTCCACGGGTACAACGCAAACTGCTCTATTTTCGAGCCACGGATCGCCGTGTGCAGGTCGTAATGCAAACGGTCGCGGTCCGGCACGCTGAAGAAGCTCGCCGCCAGGCGTTCCAGCTCACAGGCCCGTAACGCCTCGGGACCGCTGCTCAACTCATGACGACCATTGAACAGCCGATTGACGTCCTGCTCGATGAAACGCTCCCCGCAACGCATGGCCGCCGGGTTACCGAACAGGAACAGAATACGTGCGCGCGGCTTCAACTCACCGCGGGCGATGTCATGCAACAGGCGATCGAGCAACTCGATCGGCGCTGTTTCGTTGCCGTGGATGCCGGCTGACAGCAGCAGGTCCAGGCCATTGTCGCGAGCCTCCGGTGGCCGGACTTCCAGCGCACCTTCACTCAGCCAGCGCATCCGCACGCCGTCGACAGTCAGTTGAGTCTTCTCCGCCGGTTCACGACCGGCGAGGGTCAGTTCAAGCAGTTTGCCGAGGGCGAGCATAGCGCGACTTCCTTAGTGATCGTGGGCGCAATCTGGGCCATGCACGTGGTCTTCGTCGCCGACTTCAGCCGGTTCCATTTCCAGTTGCAGGCTGACCAGGTTGGTGGCCAATGGGCGCAGCAACAGGTTGGCGTATTCAGCATCGCCTTCTTCAACGTCAACACCGATCAGCAGCTGACCGCGGCCATCGTGCTGGATCCACAACTCTTTGCCCTGCCACATCACCGCAACGCGGGTGCAGGAAGTTTCCAGTTGAGTGCCGTCGGTGTCTTCAAGAATCAGCTTCAGGGTATCGGTCATTTTTACGTTCTCATCTGGAGGTAAAGCGGCGCGCCATCAACGACGCGCCCTCTTTCAATTGATCTGGAATGGATAAACCGCGCCCAGTTTAAGGATTTGCGTCAGTTCATCCAGTGCCGTCCGGCACTCAAGCAACAATTGTGGGTCCGCCAGATCGGTTTCGGTCATGCGGTCACGGTAGTGCTTGTCGACCCATTGGGTCAGCGTGCCATACAACGGCGGGGTCATGATAACCCCTGGGTTGACCGCCGCCAGCTCGGTTTCATTCAGTGCGACGCGCAACCGCAGGCACGCCGGGCCACCGCCGTTCTGCATGCTCTGCTTGAGGTCGAAGACTTTCACTTCACGGATCAGGCCGCCCGAGCTGGTCAGCTCTTGCAGGTACTGCCAGACGCGTTCGTTGTTCTGGCACTCTTGCGGCACGATCAACAGCATCGAACCGTCGGCACGCGACAGCAATTGGCTGTTGAACAGGTACGAACGCACGGCGTCCTCGACCGAAACCCTGGAGCGCGGCACGCAGATCGCCTTGAAGTTGCCGCCGAACTTGGCCAGTTTGGTCGTGAGTTCTGCCAGCATCTGCTCGGTGCCTTCGAACGCATCCTCATGATAGAACAGCGCTTCGCCGTTACCGACCGCAATCACGTCGTTGTGGAACACGCCCTGATCGATCACCGAAGGGTTCTGCTGGGCATACACCACGCCGTCATCGCTCAGCCCGTGCAGACGGGCAACCGCTTGCGAGGCTTCAAGGGTTTGACGCGCCGGGTACTTTTGCGGCGCCGGGTAGCGGGTGTCGAACGCGCTGCGACCGAACACGAAGAACTCAACACCGGCCTCGCCGTACTCACGGCAGAAACGGGTGTGGTTGGCCGCGCCTTCGTCACCGAACTGCGCCACTGCCGGCAACGCGGCGTGATGAGCAAAGTGCTTCTGGTCGGCGAACATCGCCCCCAGTACGCGGCTGGTGGTCGGGTGCTCGATGCTGCGGTGGTATTTGCAGTTGAGGTTGGCGGCGGTGAAATGCACGCGACCGTCGGCCGTGTCGGCACTTGGGCTGACGGTGGCGGCGTTGGCCACCCACATGCTCGACGCCGAGCAACTGGCAACCAGCAACGGCATCGCCTGTTTGGCGGCCTGCTCGATCACTTGTGCGTCGGTGCCACTGAAACCCAGGTTACGCAAGGCGGCCACATCCGGGCGCTCTTGCGGGGCCAGTACGCCTTGCTGGAAACCCATTTCCATCAACGCTTTCATTTTCGCCAGGCCTTGCAGCGCCGCTTCCTTGGGGTTTGAGGACTGCTGGCTGTTGCTCTGGGACGCGACGTTGCCGTAGGACAGACCGCCGTAGTTATGGGTAGGCCCCACTAGACCGTCAAAGTTGACTTCATAGGATTTCATCAGCGAGGCTCCACGAATCTGGTTTTTATAGGCATCAGTAACTGTTCAATGCGACCGAGTTGCGGCCTTCGCGAGCAAGCCCGCCCCCACAGGGTCTGTACAGACCTTTAGAGGCTGGCTTACCCCTCCCTCCAGTCTTGCATCAACCTTGTGGGAGCGGGCTTGCTCGCGAAAGCGGTCTTACGACATCCGCACGCCGGGGGTCAGGGCGGCTGGCAGTGTCAGGCTTGGGGTTTCCAGCGAGGCCACCGGGTACGCGCAGTAATCCGCGGCGTAATAGGCGCTGGCGCGATGGTTGCCCGAAGCACCCACACCACCGAATGGCGCGCTGCTCGCAGCCCCCGTCAGTTGCTTGTTCCAGTTGACGATACCGGCACGGCTTTCCAGCCAGAACTGTTGATAGCGCGCCTCGGAATCCGACAGTAAACCCGCCGCCAGACCATATTGAGTGTTGTTGGCTTCAGCGATGGCCGCCTCGAAATCAGCGTAGCGAATCACTTGCAGCAACGGGCCGAACAGCTCTTCGTCAGGACGATCAGCGACAGCGCTCACGTCCAGAATACCTGGGGTCAGCAACGCGGCATTGGCCTGTGGCTGAGTCATTTCCAACAGCGACACAGCGCCGTTGGCCAGCAAATGTTCCTGGGCATCCATCAACGCTTTGGCAGCCGCCAGAGAAACCACCGACCCCATGAACGGCGCTGGTTGTTGATCGAATGCGCCAACGTCGATAGTCGCACTGACCGCGACCAGGCGCGCCAGCAACGTGTCGCCCCAGGCGCCTTGCGGGACCAGCAGGCGACGGGCACAGGTGCAACGCTGACCGGCAGAAATGAACGCCGACTGAATGATGGCGTACACCGCGGCGTCGAGGTCTGCGACCTGATCGACCACCAGCGGGTTGTTGCCGCCCATCTCCAGCGCGAGGATCTTGTCCGGACGCCCGGAGAACTGCGCGTGCAAGTGGTTACCGGTACGGCTGGAACCGGTGAAGAACAGACCGTCTATCCCCGGGTTGGCCGCCAGTGCGATCCCGGTTTCACGCGCCCCCTGCAACAGGTTCAGCACGCCCACCGGCAGGCCGGCTTCGATCCAGCACTTGACCGTCAGCTCGGCGACTTTCGGGGTCAGCTCGCTCGGCTTGAACAGCACGCTGTTACCGGCCAGCAACGCAGGAACAATGTGTCCGTTTGGCAAATGCCCCGGGAAGTTGTAAGGACCAAACACCGCCACCACACCGTGGGGCTTGTGGCGCAGCACGGCGGTGGCGTCACCCAGTGGGCCGCTCTTCTCGCCGGTACGCTCGCGGTAGCTCTGCACCGAAATGGCGATCTTGTTGACCATGCTGGTCACTTCAGTCGCCGCTTCCCACAATGGTTTACCGGTTTCTTCACCGATGCAGTGAGCCAGTTCGTCCGCGTGGCTTTTCAGGGCGGCGGCAAACGCTTCCAGCACGCCGATGCGCTCTTCCAGGGAACGTTTGGCCCACGCCGGGAATGCCTGACGCGCAGCTTGCACGGCGCTCTCGACCTGAGCGGCGCTGGCGCCCTGCCCTGCCCACAGCACCTGCTGGGTCACCGGGTTCAGCGATTCGAACGCGTCACCCTGGCCTGCCAGCCACTCACCTGCGATGTATAGCGAATTCATTATTTCGACTCCCGGGCAGCGGACAACGGCACGGCGCGAACCTGATCGCCGGCGTTGAGTTGAAGGCGTTTGGCGGTCAGCGGGTCGACCACCAGGGTACCGGCAGCAAAGCGTGCCGGCGCGGCGGTGATCCGGCAGTCTTCGCGCTTGCGGTTGTGAATCAAAAATGGTGTGGCGTCGTCACCCGGCGTGCCGATGGCCAGCACCAGCGCCTGGCTGTCGCGCACCGCACGGATCTTGCCGGTTTCGCATTCAACGGCCGGGCCTGCGTCGAAGATGTCAACGTAACCCTGGTAGCTGAAGCCTTCGCTCTTGAGCATCGCCAGCGCCGGTTCGGTGTCCGGGTGGACCTGACCGATGACATTGCGCGCGTCTTCCGAGAGGAAGCAGGTGTACAGCGGGAACTTGGGCATCAACTCGGCGATGAACGCCTTGTTGCCCACGCCCGTCAGGTAATCGGCCTGGCTGAATTCCATTTTGAAGAAGTGCCGACCCAGGCTTTCCCAGAACGGCGAGCGCCCGGCCGCGTCGGACACACCGCGCATCTCGGCGATGATCTTGTTACCGAACAACTGTGGGAACTCGGCGATGAACAACATCCGCGCCTTGGCCAACATCCGGCCGTTAAGGCCCGTGCGGTAATCGCCGTGCAGGAACAACGAGCACAGCTCGGAGTTGCCGGTCAGGTCGTTGGCCAGGAACAGCGTCGGGATTTCACGGTAGATGTTCAGCTCTTGCGAAGCGCTGACAGTCAGGCCGACGCGAAAGTTGTACCAGGGCTCACGCATGCCGACGGCACCGGCGATGGCGGAAATGCCCACCACGCGACCGTTGTCGTCTTCGAGCACGAACAGGTAATCCGCGTCGCCGCGTCCTGCTTCGCCGCGAAAGGTCTTTTCAGCCCAGCCAACCCGATGCGCCAGTCGCTCTTCGTTGGCCGGCAAGGTGGTCAGGCCGGTACCGGTGCTGCGGGCCAGGTCGATCAGAGCAGGTAAGTCGCTGCTGCGTACGGGACGAACGATCATGCTATCTCCTCAAACGGGCAGCCGGTAACGACCACCCGTGAAACTCGCTGCTTTCTAGACACTAAGTCAGACGTTAAACCGCGACCAGGCGCACGCTGGCACCTTCACCGACACCCAGGGCTTCGGCGGCTTCCAGGTCCAGGGTCACCGGTTTGCCTGGCGCATAGTCCAGCTCAAGCAACACCGCGCGGTAATCCTGCAACTGGGCGTTGGCCACCAGGTACTGACGACCAGTGCCCTTGACCGCTTCGCCAATCTTCACCGGCACCACACGGCTCTGGGCAATCGAACGGATCCCCGAGACGCGGGCGTGCAGGGTTGGGCCACCGTCGAAAATGTCGATGTAGTGATCGGTTTCAAAGCCTTCGCGCATCAGGATATCGAACGTGATCTGCGCCCGCGGGTGTACCTGGCCCATGGCTTCCTGGGCGGCGTCCGGCAACAGCGGCACGTAGATCGGGTAATGCGGCATCAGTTCAGCGAGGAAGGTCCGGCTCTTGAGCCCGCACAGACGTTCGGCAGCGGCATAGTTGAGGTCGAAGAAGTTGCGACCGATGGCATCCCAGAACGGCGAGTCGCCATTTTCGTCGCTGTAACCGACGATCTCGGTGACCACGGAATCGGCGAAGCGCTCCGGGTGGCTGGCAACGAACAGCAGGCGACCACGGGAGTTGAGTTCCGACCAGGCCGAACCCACCAACTCCGGCAGCACGTAGAAGCTGGTCAGCAAGCTGTTGCCGGTCAGGTCGTGGCACTGGGAAAGCACGTGAATCTTGTTATGAATCTTCAGCTCGCGAGACGCATGCACGAAGGTTTCATTACGAAAGCTGTAGAACGGCTCGGAATAACCGGCCGAGGCCACGATGGCCGAACAGCCCACCAGTTTTCCGGTGGCGGTGTCTTCAAGGACAAAGAAATAGCTTTCTTCACCGTTGAAGCTGACTTCGGCAGCGAACGAGGCTTCGCTTGCTGCGATCTTGTCACTCAGGCGCTCGACATCATCCGGCAAGGAAGTGACACCAATCGGGCTGTCCGCAGCCAGACGCTGTACCTCGCCCAGATCAGCCATTTGCGCGGGGCGCATCACCAGCATGGTGTCACTCCTTTCTCGAAAAACACACAGAGGAAAAAAAGCCGGGCCGGCCTTCAAGCCACTCAGAGTCAAGTGTGGGAGCGGGCTTGCTCGCGAAGAGGCCATAACATTCACCATTGATGCTGAATGTCAGCCCGCCTTCGCGAGCAAGCCCGCTCCCACATTTAATCTGGCCCGGCATAAGAATTTTGTTCGACGCCTGAATGATCAGGCGCCGAAGTCACTATCAGGCTTGAGTCAGTTTGGCCACGGCGCGCTCGAGACGCTCCAGGCCCTGGTCGATGTCGGCGTCTTCAACCACCAGGCTTGGCGCGAAACGAATCACGTCCGGACCGGCTTGCAGGATCATCAGGCCTTCTTTCTCGGCGGCGTTGAAGATTTCCTTGGCGCGGCCTTTCCAGGCATCGCTCAGCACGCAACCGAGCAACAGGCCCAGACCACGCACCTCAGTGAACAGACCGGACTTGCTGCCGATCTGCTCCAGACGGGTCTTGAACTTGTCGTGTTTGGCTTTGACGCCACTCAGCACTTCAGGCGTGTTGATCACGTCGATCACCGCTTCAGCCACGGCGCACGCCAGCGGGTTGCCGCCATAGGTGGTGCCGTGGGTGCCGACGACCAGGTGTTTGGCCAGCGCTTCGGTGGTCAGCATTGCCGCGATCGGGAAACCGCCGCCCAGGCTCTTGGCGCTGGTCAGGATGTCCGGGGTCACGCCGTAATGCTGGTAGGCGAACAGTTCGCCGGTGCGGCCCATGCCGGTTTGCACTTCGTCGAAAATCAGCAGCGCGTTGTGCGCGGTGCAGAGTTCGCGGGCGCCTTGCAGGTATTCAAGTTCGGCCGGGATGACGCCGCTCTCGCCCTGGATCGGTTCCAGGACCACCGCGCAGGTCTTGTCGGAAATGGCCGCTTTAAGCGCCGCCAGATCGTTGAACGGTACGTGGGTGATGCCGGTGATTTTCGGACCAAAACCGTCGGAGTACTTCGACTGGCCACCGACGTTCACGGTGAACAGGGTGCGACCGTGGAAGCTGTTGAGTGCGGCGATGATTTCGTATTTTTCCGGACCAAAGCGATCGTGAGCCACGCGACGGGCCAGCTTGAAGGCGGCCTCGTTGGCTTCGGCGCCGGAGTTGCAGAAGAATGCGCGCTCGGCGAAGGTCGCGTCGATCAGCTTATGGGCCAGGCGCAAGGCCGGCTCATTGGTGAACACGTTGGAAACATGCCACAGCTTGTTCGCTTGCTCGGTCAAGGCACCGACCAGCGCCGGGTGCGCGTGGCCCAATACGTTCACCGCGATACCGCCTGCGAAGTCGATCAACTCGCGACCGGACTGGTCCCAAACGCGGGAACCGGCGCCACGTACAGGAATAAAAGCGGCAGGTGCATAGTTGGGAACCATAACCTGGTCGAAATCGGCGCGTTGTACCGCAGCATGCTCAACGGACATCGGAGTCTCCTGATGAGGAACACCCGCCGGAAACTGGCGGGCTTGGTGAGGATTGTAAGGACAGTTTTCAGCCCGGCCTTGCCGCCAAGCGACAACTTCTTATAGCGCAAAACCCTGATTTCTCCGGGTTTACGGCAATGCGACAAATAGCGTCGCAAAGGCGCAGTTTAAACTGCTGGCGCCGATTTGCGGCAGGCTTGGCGCGAGATGAATACCCGCGCGCCTAAATATGTACCGCTCCACCATCGGCTCATCCTGTTTCCTTTGTCGTCCTTTTAGCGCTAACGGATCAGCACCATGCAATTACCCGATGAACCCGCGCGTGCAGCCTTGGCTGACGCAACCTATTTTGCCCACACCGACACTCACTTCCCCCCACTTGCCCACACAATCGCGCACTGGCTCGGCAACGCCTCACTCGACAGGCGCCTGGCGCTGAGAAAAGCACAGCCCTTCCTGACGCAGCGGCTGCGCTCGGCACCGGCCGCGCAACACGCCGAACTCGGGCAACTCAATGCTGCGCACTGGACGGCCCAGAACGTTGTCGACCGAACCCTGGAAAACCTGCAAGACGCCTACACCTTCGCCGAGCCACTGCTCAAGAACGCCCTGAAAACGCGATTCGGCGTGGACCTGGACGTCAATAAGACGTTCTTGCGCCTGTACATCCCCGCGACCATTCCCTGGTTTTCGATCAAGTCAGGTGCCGCCCGCACCTGGACGGTTTCACTGCTGAATGCGGCGCTGCACAATTTTGAAGAACAGGAAACCGCCAAGGACGCCTACGAACCCGACTCGACGTTCATCACCGCACCGACGTCGACCGGACAGTTCGACACCCTGCCCGCACTCAAGCAGAAGATCACGGTACAAGCCTTTACCCGGTTGTGCCGGGAGCTGGATATCGGCGGCCAGTACCGCACCTACCTTGACGAGAACCTGGGCATCTCCAACCCGGTGGTCGCGGCGGTGCTGCGCCCCCGGATCGAGGCCAGCCAGAAAGCTGCGTTGAAAGCGGCGCTGCAACTGGCGCGAATGAACGGCGACATTCAGGACGACTTCTTTCAATTGATTCGGGGGCTGGCCGACGGCGCGCACGGCATCAAACTCGGCAATGAACCTTTGCTGTGCCACGACTTGACGATCATGTCCGCCAAACTGACCGGCATCGTGGTGTTTGCGCCGAACCTGGAACACTCACGTACTACCGCACGGATTGTGGCTTACATCCCCAATGACCCGGAGCACCCGATCAAGGAGTACACCTCCACCGCCGAGCTGATGCACACCCTCAGTCGCCAACTGCGCACCCCGGATTACCAACAGTTTTTCAGCCGATTTGTGGCCCACGAAGACCGCGGGCATTTCTTTGGCAACCTGGCCGATCGCCTGAGCCAGGTGACCTGGCATCAACGCCCCTACGGTGACCCGCTGCCATCATGGCGTGACGCGCCGACAGAGCGACCCGAACTGCAGTTTTCCATGACGCCGATCCATCGCGGCCCCTGGCCCCATCTCTACCAGGCACACCTTGACAAGATTCTCAACGACGCCCGGGTCATTGCGGTTTCCACCGCAGCGGCGGATCAAAAGGCCCGATGGGCACTCTGGGACTCCTTTACCCGCGTGGTGTCCGCCATTGTGCAGGTCGCCGCGTTCGTCGCCCTGCCCTTTGTGCCATTTCTAGGGGAACTGATGCTGGCCTACATGGCCTATCAATTGGTCAACGATGCCTTCGAAGGGGTCATCGACTGGGCCCAAGGGCTGACCGCCGAAGCATTCGAGCACCTCATGACCGTGGTTGAATCGCTGGTCCAGTTAGGCGCCTTCGCTGCGGGCAGCGTCATTGCAGCGGCAGAGTTTCGCAAGGCACTGCCCGCAGAGGTCATCGCCTTCATCGACCGGTTCAAACCGGTACAAGCGGCCAACGGCAAAACCCTTTACTGGGCGCCCGACCTGGCCCCCTACGAACATACCGCGCCCCTGCCACTGAAATCGGTTCCCGAGGTGTCAGGGCTGTATCGGCACAACGGTAAAACCATCGCCCCCATCGACAGCAAGCGCTTCGCCGTCAGGCAAGACCCGACCGGCGACTACCGCATTGAACACCCCACCCGCCCCGACGCCTACCGCCCCGCGCTCAAACACAACGGCAGCGGCGCCTGGCAGACCGAACTCGACCGACCGCTGGAATGGGACAACCACACCGTATTGCGGCGCCTGGGCCCACTGAGCGAAAGGCTCTCCCCCGCCGAACGCGAGCGCGCGCTCAGGGCCTGCGGCCTGCACGAGAACACCTTGCGCAAAATGCATGTCGAGCACGAGCCGCTACCCTCTCTACTGGCCGACACCCTCAAACGCATCAACATCGACAAAGACCTGCAAACCTTTATAGAACAGCTCGGCAGTGAGCATCTTGAAACGTATTCAAAGGCCGACTCACAGACCCAGCTCCAGTTACTCAGCGAACATTTCCTGTGGCCCGAAGATACAGGCCTCAGCCTGCTCGATGCACAGGGCAACATCGCCTGGGAAACCACGAGCCCTGCAAACACCGGTATTGAGGTCCAGGAAGGCCGGCTGACCGACGGCGACCTGCTCAAAACCCTGCTGGCCAACCTGAGTGAAACCGAACAGAAAACCCTGTTGGAAGAAGCCCCAGGTACGCCGCCCCGGTCACTGAACGCTCGCGCCGCGACACTGAGGCAAAAACTCGCCCTGACCGCCGTTCGCCAAAGAGCCTTGCTGTTCGAGCGTCGATACCGTGCGCTTGAGCACAGCCATAACGCCCTGGCTCAAAAACTGATCGACATCGCCCCGGATCTACCACTCAGCGTGGCAACGGAACTGCTGGAGCACGCCAGCGGCTCCGAGTTGCAACAGATGCAAGACGCAGCCGTACCGCAGCGTCTCAAGGAGCTTGCTCGCTGGGCCCTGCAAGAGGTCCGCGTGACGCGGGCCTACGAAGGCGTTGACGTGTTGTCGCTGGAGAATCCAGACACCGACCTGTTGATGTTCCATTCGCTTGAACGCCTGCCGGGCTGGTCGTCCGAGGTTCGCATCGACCTCCAGGACTATTCATTCGGCGGCCGCACGCGCACCCGCATCGGCAAACAAGACGCCCCCATCCGTAAAGTGCTGGTACAGCGCGAGGATGCCCGGTACGAGGCCTATGACGACAAAGGCCTGGACCTGAGCGGCGCGACCGACCTCTACAGCGCGCTGCTTCATGCCCTGCCCGGCACTGAACGCAATGCATTGAAGTTCAATATCCATGAAGGGCCAAAGCTCAGGCAGACACTGCGCGAGCACACCCTGGAGCGCAGTGAACTGCGCAATGTCCTGGAGCAAAACCCGATACTCAAACCGGCCTATGACCCGCGCACCCTGCGCCTTCTCGGTGGGGGCGATGGCTATCGTCGCCTACTGCCAGGAAGGCCGGACCTCAATCAACGGGTTCGCCAGCTCTACCCGGCACTCGACCCGCAAGAAGTGCTGGAGGTCATTCGCCAACTGCGCAGCCACCCCTCCGGCGCCCATGCAGAAATTACCCGCCTGCAAGGCGAGTACCTGCAACTGAGTCATGACCTGCATGCCTGGGCCAGCCAGGTGCCCCACTTCCACCCTGAAACCGGCCACAGGCTCAGCGCCGCGCAGGTGATGGAGAACAGAGAAACGCGCATCGCGTTCAGGGCCGAGATGCTGCGTGGCTGGCGTCGGCAAATCACCGCCAACACTGCCGCCCTCGCCGAAGGTGGTGAGGACGGCGAGTGCCTGTTGAGTTTTTCCAAGACACTCGAGGGCGCACTGCCAACCGTGACGGCGGACTTCAGCCGCATTTCAACGCTGTCGCTGACGGACAGCGGCGCCCCACAAGGCATCATGGGCTTCCTGCAGAACTTCAGCGGCCTGACCCGCCTGGAACTCAGACATGTTGCCCTCGGCGAACTTCCGTCAGCGCTGTCCACCATGCCAAAGCTCAATCAACTGCTGCTGAGCGACTGCGGCATCGTTCTCACGCAGCAGACACAGGCAACGCTTTCATCCTTCAGCAACCTGGTAACGCTGGACCTCTACAACAACCCGCTGGGGTTATCACCCAACCTGCGGGGGATGCCTGAACTCAGCTTTGTCGACCTCTCCAACACAGGTATCAGCAGCATGCCGGAAGGCTTGCTCGGCCACCCGAGTCTGCATACGGCGATTCTCAATGACAACCTGATCACCGATCTGGAACCGGGCTTTTTCAATCTGCCCGCCCGCACCAGCAAAGGCATGGACGTTGGTAACAACCCGCTCTCGCTGGCCTGCCGCGAACAGATCAAGGCCTACTTTGGAACAAACCGCCAGGACTTCGGTGTCATGGCCGCCCCCGCCGAGATTGAGCGGGTCCAGGTGTTGTACCCGCTTCTGGACAGGGAGGAAGCCAGCGATTTCATCTACCAACTGCCCGGAAACCTGGAAACCGGCAGAACCGAACTAACGCGCCTGGAAACCGAGTACACCAAGCTGGGCAACGATCTGGCCGCGTGGACTGGCAACGTTCCCGCCATCCACCCAAGAACGGGACAGCCCTTTACCGATACGCAACTGACAGAAGAACACTTTGCTCGCGACGCCTTCAAGCAAACCGTAGAGCAGTGCTGGCGGCGCGAGTCCGATCTGGAAGGGTTTACTGAAGCGGGTGAAGCCCGCTACGAGCTGTACACCGACGAGATCATCAATGGACCGTTACCGACACTGACGGCGGATTTCAGTCATGTGTCGCGCCTTTATCTGGATGGCGAAGAGGCGGGCGCATCAGACGTCGATGGATTTCTACGCTGCTTCCCCAACCTGCTGCACCTGACCATCAGCGACTATCGGCTGCGCGCCATTCCCGACGCGGTGTTCCACTTGGGTGAGCTGAGCACACTGGAGTTGCCCGACTGCGACATCACCCTGACCACACAGACACAGGCTGCATTGGCCGGCATGGAGCATCTTGAGCGCCTGATCCTGAGCGGCAACCCGCTGGGGCTGCCTGTCGACGTCAGCCAAATGCCGAAACTCAAGCACCTGATTATCCACGACACCGGTATTTCAGCGATTCCACCCGGCCTGCTGAGCCGAACGAAACTGGAGGTCGCCAACCTGAGCGATAACGTCATCACCGACATACCCAGCGACATTCTGGAACTGCCGGTCGATACGGCTCAAGCGATCAACTTTCGAGGCAATCCGTTCTCCCAGGAAAGCCTGCAATTGTTCATCGCCTACTTTCAGCGAACCGGAGAAGACTTCGGTATCGATCACGTCATCGACAACGCAGAACTGGCGACTTCATCTTCCGAGGGCAGTGAAGTCGACGAATGATCCCGCATGGCCAAGGCAGTTGCCCCCCGGCCTGACTGCCCAACGTTAACGTTTGATCGCGCAGACCCGGCACCGGCCGGGTTTGCTGCATTACGCGCACCGCCACACGGCAACTATGTACCGCACAGCGCCCATCAGCGCCTGTTTTCCTTGGGCTACTCCACACACCAAGGAACACGCGCATGAATCTGCATGAATATAACCATCGCTTCACCTTGCCGACAGACGCCAAGCCCGATGCCCTGGGCTTGTATCAACATCTGGGCAAACACTTCCTGCCTCTGGAAGGCAACCTCTACGCCGTACGCCTGAATAATCGCACCGGCCAGTTTCACATTGAGCACCCCGGCCGCGCCGACGCCTATCAACCTCTACTGCGGCATAACCAGCATGGCGCCTGGCAGACAGCGTTCGAGCAACCGCTGGACTGGGATCGCGAGACCGTCATGCGGCGCCTCGGCCACAGCGTCGAGTCATTTTCCAACGCCGAACGCGAGCAAATATTGTGTATCAGCGGCTACCACGACAACGTGTTGCGCGAAATGCATGTCGAGAATCTGCCCCCGCCCTCACTGCTGACCGACTGCATCAAACGCTTCAGGCTCGAGCGCGACCTTCACCCGGAAGTCGTCCCGAACAAGCGCAAGTCGCTGTTTGAATCCCGTTACCGGGCACTTGAGAACACGCACGACCTTCTGGTTCAGCCGCTACTCGTCGAAGTCCAGGGATTACCGACAGACATCGCGCAAGAACTGCTGAGCAATGCCACCAGCAGCGAATGGCTGCAACTGCACGATGGCCGAGTGCCCCAGCGCCTCAAGGAAGCCGCACTGAAAGCCATGGAAGCGGTGCGCGCCGCACGAGCCTGTGAGGGTTTTTATCGAGCCTCGCTGGAAACCGCAGACACCCACCGACTGGCCTTGCACAGCCTTGCCTCGCTGCCAGGCTGGCCCGTCGACCTGCGAATCGAAGTCAGAGACGTGTCCCATGACGGCGCGCTGCGCGATAGCATCGGCCCTGTTGACGCGCCAGCCCTTGGCGTTCTGATACGCGCTGAAGACGCCACCTACCAGGTTTATGGCGACAACACACCCCAGCAGCCCCCTGGCGACTTTTATGCAGCCCTGCTTCAGGCGTTACCAGACGCGCAGCACGTGGAGCCGGGCCTTGCCATCAACGAAGGGCAAATCTTCAAACAGCGCATCGCACAACACATCGCGGATCAACCGACAGTGCGCCGACTGTTTGCCAGGCATCCCCGTCGAAAACCGTTCTACGACCCCACGACCCTGCGCCTGCCGGGCGGCAATCAGGGTTACCACCGCAATCACGTCACGCCTCCCACCCTCGACAGCAGAATCCGTGAGGTTTACCCCAGCCTTGCGCCGGATGAACGCCAACGCATTGCCCTTGAACTGCAACGCGCGCCCGACGGCACACACGCAGCACTCTCGCGCCGGGCCTGCGAACTCACCCGACTGCGCGAAGACCTGAGCACCTGGCTAACCGAGACGCCCCTCGTTCACCCCCAAACGCAGGCCCCGCTGAGTGATCTGGAACAACAAACCGCGCAACGCAACCGCCGGTTACTGGCTCAGGAAATCCTGCGCAGTTGGCGGCGGCAATCCGAACGGGATTTAAATACCCCGGACAACGCCGACCGATACACGCTCGGTTTCACCTCACCGATACTCGGCGACTTGCCGACGCTGAGTGCCGATTTCAGCCATGTGTCGCGACTGTCCCTGGTAGGGAGCCGGGCAATGCAGGGCTCCCCCAAATTCCTCCAGTCCTTCAAGGGGCTGCAGCGTCTGGAGCTACGACGTTTTTGCCTGACCCGCCTCCCCGACGCCGTGCCCCGAATGCCTGATCTGGACACACTGATTCTCAGCGAGTGCGGCATCCGGTTCGATGCGACCGACAGGGCGAAACTGGCCTCTTTGAACACCCTGGTCACGCTGGACCTGTCCGGCAACCCCCTCACGACAGTGCCAAACCTTGAATCGCTGCCCGAACTCGTTCATCTGGACCTGAGCCACTGCGGCCTGACCGAAATCCCCACAGGTGTCATGCACCACCCCAAGCTCGACGCCGCCAAGCTGTCGGGCAACAGGATCAGTCAGCTCCCCAGCGAACTGTTCGACAGCCCCGCCTATCACAAACACGGCGTGCAGCTTGCGCACAACCCGCTCTCCAGCACTGCGCGGGAACTCATCAAACACCACTATTTCAGCAGCGCTTATGACTTGGGAGTCTGCGCCCCCGAAGCGGACATCGAACGCGTCACCGTGCTGTACCCGAACACTGAACCCCGGCAGGCGAGCGACTTTGTGTACGACTTGCCCGGCACCCTGGAAGACGGTCGGTTCGAGCTGGAACGACTGGAAACAGAACTCGCCCGACTCAGCGATGACCTGTCCGCCTGGGCCGCCGACCTGCCGGCCCTGCACCCGCGCAGTGGCGAACCCTTCGATGCACCACAACAGCGAATCGAGCGCGAACACCGCAACGCCCTCAAGCAAAAGCTGGAGCGCTGCTGGCGGCGCGAAACCGGGCAGGACGACTTCAATGACGTGCTTGAGCCGACCTATGAGCTCGTCGTCAACACCGTCATCCATGGCGACCTGCCAACCCTGAGGGGCGACTTCAGCCATGTCTCTGCGCTGGCGGTGCACAGTGCCGAAGGCGTGACGGGTATCGGACGCTTCCTGGAGGCTTTTCCCAACCTCAGAAGCCTTACCCTGCGCGACTGCAACCTGGGCAACCTCCCCGACGCCCTATTCACGATGAGTCAGTTGCGGGCGCTGTCACTGGCGCACTGCCGTATCAACCTGTCATCCCGCACGTCGGCCGCACTCGCGCAAATGGAACAGCTCGATACGCTCGATCTGGGCTCAAACCCTTTGGGGCAGGCACCCGACCTCAGCCAAATGGCGACACTCGTCACCGTGCGGCTCAATGACACCGGAATCAGGGAAGTCCCGCACGGGGTGTTTCAACTGGCGGAACTGGAATGGGTCGACCTCAGTGACAACGCCCTCACCAAAATCCCCAACATGCTGCTGGAACTGCCTTTGGAGAGGGCTGAAGGCTTCAACTTCAGCGGCAATCGCTTTTCAGGGCACAGCCTGCAAACGTTGATCGCCTACTTCGAACGCACAGGCGTGCATTTTGGCATTGAAGCGCTCATCACCCCGATGATGGGGCTCGATCAACCACGCTCTGAAGGGACTGAGGACAATTCGAACGGGCTGCTGCTGCGCCGTTGATTACGGTCTTCACGCGGCGTGGCACCGAAGAAGTTGCGGTAGGCACTGGAGAAGTGTGGCCCCGAGGAGAAACCGCAGGACAGGCCGATCTGAATGATCGACTTGCTGGTCTGCATCAACATCTGCCGGGCCTTGTTCAGGCGCAGCTCGAGGTAGTACTGGCTCGGTACACGATTGAGGTACTGCTTGAAAATTCGTTCCAACTGCCGACGGGACACGCACACGTGCTGGGCAATTTCGTCGGTGGTCAGCGGTTCTTCGATGTTGGCTTCCATCAGCAACACGGCTTGCGTGAGCTTCGGGTGACTGGAGCCGAGGCGGTTCTGCAACGGAATCCGCTGACGCTCGCCACCTTCGCGAATGCGCTCCACCACCAACTCTTCGGACACCGCACCAGCGAGTTCAGCGCCGTGATCACGGGCCAGCACTGCCAGCAGCAAGTCGAGTACCGACATCCCGCCGCAAGCCGTCAGGCGGTCGCGATCCCAATCGAACAGGTGGCTGGTGGCAATGACTTTCGGGAAGCGCTCGGCAAAGTCGTCCTGCCAGCGCCAGTGCACCGCAGCGCGGTAACCGTCGAGCAGACCCAACTGGGCCAGCGGATAGACACCCGCCGACAAACCGCCAATCACGCAACCGGCGCGAACCAGTTGCTTGAGCGCGCTGCTCAGGGCCGGCGCCAGCGCTGCCGGTGGCTCGTCGGCCAGCAAAAACAGCTTCTGCAAACCTTCGAGCTTGCCGGCCCAGGGCTCGCCCGGCAACTGCCAGGCCCCTTCACCAGGCGCTTCGGCCTGCAAGAACGACAGTTCGTAGACAACGTCTGGATGCACGCGCTGAGCAACACGCAAGGCCTCCTCGGCCAGCGCCAGCGTCAAGGCTTTAGTGCTGGGCCAAATCAGGAAACCAATTCGATGGGCAGTCATGGCGAGCAATCCGAAACGAAAACAGTGTTAGAGCCGAAAGCGGCTGCAACCAAATTAGACCATCTGGCGCACGGTGCGCAGCATGACCTAATTTGGTGCACAACGGGAGCGATTACTTCAAGCTGCCCGACAGGAATTGTTGCAGGCGTTCGGATTGCGGGTTGACCAGCACTTCACGCGGGTTGCCGCTCTCTTCGACGACACCCTGGTGCAGGAACACCAGTTGGTTGGACACTTCACGGGCGAAGCCCATTTCGTGCGTCACCACCACCATGGTCCGACCTTCCTGGGCCAGGGCCTGCATCACTTTGAGCACGTCGCCCACCAGCTCCGGGTCGAGTGCCGAGGTCGGTTCGTCGAACAACATCACCTCTGGCTCCATCGCCAGCGCACGGGCAATCGCCACACGCTGTTGCTCACCGCCGGACATGTGCCCAGGGTATGCATCCTTACGATGGGACACGCCCACTTTGGCCAGGTAATGCTCGGCTTTCTCGCGTGCTTCAGCCTTGGACATGCCCAGTACGTGGACCGGTGCTTCCATGATGTTTTCCAGCGCGGTCATGTGCGACCACAGGTTGAAGTGCTGGAACACCATCGACAGGCGCGAACGCATGCGTTGCAGCTGTTTCGGGTCGGCAGCCTTCAGCGCGCCGTCCTTGTTCGGGATCAGCTTGAGTTCTTCGTTGTTCAGCAGAATCTTGCCCGCGTGCGGCTGCTCAAGCAGGTTGATGCAACGCAAGAAGGTACTTTTGCCGGAGCCACTGGAGCCGATGATGCTGATCACATCACCCGCTGCTGCTGCCAGGGACACGCCCTTGAGCACTTCGTGACTGCCATAGCGTTTATGCAGGTCTTGGACTTCAAGTTTGTACATGCGGTCGGTTCTCACAAAAACAGTCAGTCAGTCGTTGAGCAAGCGCCCGTGACGCAGCGCTTCGCGCCCCGCCACCTTGGCCAGCCAGAAACCGGGTTGGGCATACCGCAGCCGCTCCACGGCAAACAGTACGCCGGCCGTACCAGCACACACGGTGCTGACCCGATCAGCCAAAGGATCAATCACTTCAAAAATCGGCTCGCCGGGTTCCACCCAACTGCCCACCTCGCGCAGAAAACTCACTACGCCTGGGTGCGGTGCAAACAGCAACTCGGTGCCTTCGAACGGCACGCCTTCGCAAGGCTCCTGCACAGGTTTTGGCCATTCGCCGCCGATCAATCCCTGCTCGGCGAGGAATGCCAGAATACCTTCGGCGTGAGCCTCGGCCTGCGGGCGCGTGGTGTCCGCTTGACCGCCCAGTTCCAGCGTAGTCGCCAGGCAGGCCAACGGGATCTGCGCGTCCGGGAACAGGCGCGACAAGCGCAGCCATGGCAACGAACATGCCTCATCAAAGGAACTGCCACCGGAGTCTTCCGCCAGCAGCCCGACCCGCACACCCAAATGCCCGGCCAGCGAACGCCACTGCGGCCAGTGTTGCGGCAAGGCGTACATGTGCAGCGCCGCCTCTGCATCGCAATGCAGGTCAAGCACCACATCCGCCGTACACGCGTGGCTCAGCAGCACACGCTGCATGCCTTGCAACTGACTGGCGGCGGGCGGCAATGCCGCCAGCACATCGCTCATCGCCTGACGAATCAACTGGACATTGGCGTGAGCATCGTCGCCCAACCGCCCTTCCAGTTGCGCCGCCACCGGTTCGCTCAACTCGACGAAATCACGGTTGAAATTCTTGCCGCTGCCCGCCTCGAAACGGCCCTGGTGATTGCCTTGCAGCAATTGCCCAAGGCCCATCGGGTTGGCCACCGGCACCAGCTCGATCACGCCGTTCAGGGCGCCCTGGGCTTCGAGTTCGGCCAGGCGCTTTTTCAGCTCCCAGGCCGTGCGCATCCCCGGCAGCTCATCGGCGTGCAAACTCGCCTGAATGTAGGCCTTGCGCTCGCCCTGGCCGAAGCGGAACACCGAAACCCGGCGTTCGCTACCCAAGTGGCTCCACGGCAAGACGTGATCGATGCGTTCCATATCAGTGCTTCCGCGGGGCCATGTAGCCCAGCCAGCGGCGCTCGGCCAACTTGAACAGGCGCACCAGAATGAACGTCAGGCACAGGTAGAACACGCCAGCGGTGATGTACGCCTCGAACGGCAAGTAGTACTGCGCGTTCACGGTACGTGCGGCACCGGTGATGTCGATCAAGGTCACGATGGACGCCAGACTGGTGGTCTGCAGCATCATGATCACTTCGTTGCTGTACTGCGGCAGCGCCCGGCGCAGGGCCGACGGCAGCAGGATGCGCTTGTACATCTTGTAGCGCGACATGCCCATGGCCTTGGCCGCTTCGATCTCACCGTTCGGCGTGGCCCGCAGGCTGCCGGCGATGATTTCAGCGGTGTAGGCGCTGGTGTTGATCGCAAACGCCAGGCACGCACAGAAGGTCGCGCTGGACAGCCATGGCCAGAGGAAGCTTTCGCGTACCGCTTCGAATTGCGCCAGGCCGTAGTAGATCAAAAACAGCTGCACCAGCATCGGCGTGCCGCGGATCACGTAGGTGAACAGCCAGGCGCTCATGTTGACGATCGGCTGCTTGGAGACGCGCATCAGCCCCAGCGGCAGGGCCGCCAGCAACCCGAAAAACAGCGACAGCGCGAGCAGTTTCAGAGTCGTCAGCAAACCGCCGAAGTACAGCGGCAGGCTGTCGAAAATGACGTTGTAGTCGAAGATCATAGATCAGCCGCCCTTACGCCTACCGAGTAGCGCTTCTCAAGGTGACGCAATGCCAGCAACGAGACACTGGTGATGACCAGGTACATCGCCGCCACTGCGAGGAAGAAGGTGAAAGGCTCGCGGGTGGCATCTGCCGCCTGCTTGGCCTTGAACATCATGTCTTGCAGACCGACCACCGAAATCAGCGCGGTCGCCTTGGTCAGTACCAGCCAGTTGTTGGTGAAGCCCGGAATCGCCAGGCGAATCATCTGCGGCACCAATACCCGGAAGAACACCTGAAAACTGCTCATGCCATACGCCACGCCCGCTTCGGCCTGGCCTTTGGGAATCGCCATGAACGCCCCGCGGAAGGTTTCCGAGAGGTACGCACCAAAGATGAAGCCCAAGGTGCCAATACCGGCGACCAACGGGTTCAGGTCGATGTAGTCGTCATAGCCCAGCAACGGCGCCACGCGGTTGAGCAGGTCCTGACCGCCGTAGAAAATCAGCAGGATCAGCACCAGGTCAGGAATACCGCGAATGACCGTGGAATACAGGTCGCCCAGCCAGGCCAGCCAACGTACCGGCGACAGGCGCAACGCGACCCCGATCAGACCCAGAACAATGGCCAGGGCCATGGACGACAAGGCGAGCTGAAGCGTCAGCCATGCGCCATCGAGGATGACAGCCCCGTAGCCTTTCAACATGATTCAGGTCCTCGAAAATTGGGATGAAAAAATGGCGCAAACCTCAGAGATCCTGTTGCTTGCGCCATTTCGGACAGACAGCTTCGACGATTTACTTGCCGTAAATATCGAAGTTGAAGTACTTGTCCTGGATTTGCTTGTACTTGCCGTTTTCGCGGATGGCCGCGATGGCAGCGTTGATTTTGTCCAGTTCGGCCTTGTCGCCTTTACGCACTGCGATGCCTACGCCGTCGCCGAAGTATTTGACGTCGGTGAACGCAGGGCCGACGAACGCGAAACCTTTGCCGGCGTCGGTTTTCAGGAAGCCGTCGTCCAGCAGGGTGGCGTCAGCCACGGTGCCATCGAGGCGACCGGCAGCCACATCCAGGTAGATTTCGTTCTGCGAGCCGTACGGCTTGATTTCAGCACCCAACGGCTTCAGGACTTCTTCAGCGAAACGGTTGTGGATCGAGCCACGCTGTACGCCGATTTTCTTGCCCTTGAGTTCGCTCAGGTTATCGCTGACCGACGTGCCGGCCTTCATCACCAGACGCGCCGGGGTGTTGTAGTACTTGTTGGTGAAGTCCACGGACTTCTTGCGATCATCGGTGATCGACATGGACGACAGGATTGCGTCGATCTTACGCACTTTGAGTGCCGGGATCAGACCGTCGAACTCTTGCTCGACCCACACGCACTTGACCTTCATCTCTTCGCACAGGGCGTTGCCGATGTCGTAGTCGAAACCAACGATGCTGCCGTCCGGGGCCTTGGAGGCGAACGGAGGGTACGCCGCTTCGATACCAATTTTCAGAGGCTTTTCATCGGCAAATGTCGGCAGGGACAGCACGGACAGTGCCAGGGCGCCAAGAAGCACGAGTTTCTTCATCTTAGGACTCCATCGGTAAAGGGCGAAAACGGCAGAGTGAGCGACAGCCCAATATGCGAATGGGTGAAACCGGAAAGCGGCGCAGCGTCCCAGGACTCTTGCGTTGAATTCAACACGGATTTCAAAGCAGGCAACGACGAGCGAGTGATCGGCATTCTAACGACAGGCCCGGAGCCGATATTTCTTCAATGCGACAACAAATTACAGAAGCACCGAGAAACCCGACCAAGCACATTGACAGCCCTTGAAATTCATGCAAGAGCAAAAGACGATGAACCGATCTATGCTGCAAATTGCGGGCCTATTATTCGCAAACCCTTCTAATCCGGCAAGCGCAGCGTCGTGTCTTATTTTTTAGGTAGCCTGAACAGGCCCTGGAACGGGGCTTTGCGTTTCCCAATGCCTCGAAAGCGGGCGAGCGGTTACACATTTAGTTACTTGAGACGGGCCGGGTAACAGTGGGAAGCGTCGTACAGGGGAAGCCGATAAATATTGGTTGGTGCTTTATTTATGTGGTGCCTGTCAGATCGCTTTCGCGAGCAAGCCCGCTCCCACCTTAGATCTGCGTCGATCACAAATCTTGCCTATGACAACAATCAAATGTGGGAGCGGGCTTGCTCGCGAAGAGGCCCGCACTGACGCCAGTGATCTCAATCCGATCACCACCAAAAAAGCCCCACCAGGCTCAACACCGGATGGGGCTTTCGATGACTCAAGAACCGCTGTTAAGCGACATTCATGGTCTTGTGCGTATCAATCAGATGTTGCACCACGCCCGGATCAGCCAGGGTGGAGATATCCCCCAGCCCGTCATATTCAGCGGTGGCAATCTTGCGCAGGATGCGGCGCATGATTTTGCCCGAGCGGGTTTTCGGCAGGCCCGGCGCCCACTGAATGACATCCGGCGAAGCAATCGGGCCTATCTCTTTGCGCACCCAGTTTTTCAGTTCCAGGCGCAGCGCCTCGTTCGGCTCTTCGCCACCGTTGAGGGTGACGTAGACATAAATGCCCTGCCCCTTGATGTCATGCGGCACACCAACCACCGCCGCCTCGGCGACTTTCGGGTGCGCAACCATCGCGCTTTCGATCTCGGCCGTGCCCATGCGGTGGCCGGAAACGTTGAGCACGTCATCCACGCGCCCGGTGATCCAGTAGTAACCGTCTTCATCGCGACGGGCACCGTCACCGGTGAAATACATGCCACGGAACGTCTTGAAGTAGGTGTCGACGAAACGGTCGTGATCGCGATACAGCGTACGCGCCTGGCCTGGCCACGAATCGAGAATCACCAGGTTGCCCTCGGCGACGCCCTCGATGATGTTGCCCAGGTTGTCCACCAACGCCGGCACCACCCCGAAGAACGGCCGCGCCGCCGAGCCTGGCTTGAGCGCATGAGCGCCCGGCAGCGGACTCATCAGCGTGGCGCCGGTTTCGGTCTGCCACCAGGTGTCGACGATCGGGCAACGGGATTGGCCGACATTCTTGTAGTACCAGTCCCACGCTTCCGGGTTAATCGGCTCACCCACCGAACCCAGCAGACGCAGGCTGCTGCCATCAGCGCCTTCACAGGCTGCGGTGCCCGACGCCATCATGGCGCGGATCGCCGTCGGTGCGGTGTAGAGGATGTTGACCTTGTGCTTGTCGACGATCTTCGCCACCCGCGTGATGTCCGGGTAGTTCGGCACCCCTTCGAACAGCAAAGTGGTCGCGCCATTGGCCAGCGGGCCATAGACGATATAAGTGTGGCCGGTGACCCAGCCAACGTCGGCGGTGCACCAGTAGATTTCGCCCGGACGGTAGTCGAACACGCGCTCGTGAGTCAGCGCGGCGTACAGCAGGTAACCGCCCGTGGTGTGCTGCACACCCTTGGGCTTGCCAGTGGAGCCGGAGGTATAGAGGATGAACAACGCTTCTTCGGCGCCCATCTCTTTCGGCGCACACACGGCGCCCGCCACTTTCATCAGGTCTTCGTACCAGATGTCGCGATGCTGGTTCCACTTGATGTCGCCACCGGTGCGCTTGCACACGATGACCTTTTGAATGCTATTGGTTTCCGGGTTGGTCAGTGCGTCGTCGACGTTGGCCTTGAGCGGGATGCGCTTGCCGGCACGCAGGCCTTCGTCCGCAGTGATCACCACTTTCGATTTGCAGTCGATGATCCGACCGGCCAGGGCTTCCGGCGAGAAACCGCCGAACACCACCGAGTGAATAGCACCGATCCGGGTACAGGCCAGCATGGCGACCACGGCTTCGGGAATCATCGGCATATAGATAGTCACCACGTCGCCGCGATGCACATCCTGGCCGCGCAAGGCGTTGGCGAACTTGCAGACTTCTTCATGCAACTCGCGGTAGGTGATGTTGCGGCTCTCGGCAGGGTCGTCGCCTTCCCAAATGATCGCGAGTTGATCGCCGCGCTCGGCGAGGTGGCGGTCGAGGCAGTTGTAGGAAACGTTCAGGGTGCCGTCGGCAAACCATTTGATGTCGACATGATGATCGTCGAAAGACGTCTGCTTCACCGTGGTGAAAGGCTTGATCCAGTCGAGGCGCTTGGCTTGTTCGCGCCAGAAGCCGTCCGGGTTGACGACCGACTGCTGGTACATGGCTTTGTAGGTCGCCTCATCAGTCAGCGTGGTAGCCGCAACCTCGGGACGAACGGGATACAGAGAAGCCGCACTCATCTTTCTTACCTCGGTGAAATAGTTGTTTTTGTATGACCTCGTTGTAGCCGGGCCGGGGCTATAGAACCATTCGACGATGGTAGTAACAAGCCCCTACAAAACGCTGCAATTACCGGCCAAATGGCTCAGACGCGGCGGTTTCAGCGGGTTTTAGCTGTTTCAGGAAAGGTGATTTTGAAGCGTGGAAGGTCGTTTTTGAGGGATTGTTACAAGATATGCCAATAGTCTTTATCAAAAGCACGCCTATATGCGTGTCACCCCGAGGCCTAAAATCTGTCTCGCCAACCAGGCAATGTGATTAACCCAGTTGCAGCCCCCACGAAGGCAGTAATCCAAGACTCTTTACTCAAGTTCCACACGCAACCCCAAAAAGGTTGCGTGCCCCTACTCGACCTCAGAAAGGTAAATTTGAAATGAAAGCTTTATTGGTTCTGGCCCTCAGCAGTCTGTGCGCAACCGCCATGGCAGACGAGGTCCCGACTGATGTCGCCAGCAAAACAGTACCGGTAGAGGAATACACTTACTCCACCCACCTGGACATCGCCAAAGTGATCTCCATGAGCGAAGTTCCCAATGTATGTGAAGTTGTACCGGCGCGAATGGAATACGAGGACTCGACAGGGCAACGGCACATTCTGCGTTACAGCATCATGGGTAACGGCTGCTCTAACGGTTGATACCCAACGCTCAAACCTCTCTCATTGCCGGCCGCAAGAAATCATTCTTGCGGCAATGATGCCCACAGGGATCATCACCTCACAGCACCCGACGCCCCGCCAAACCATCCCTTTTGCCCCCACGTCGACCACCTCGTCAGGTCAACACTCCGTTGTGTCCACAAGCATCGAAACGCGACACAAAACACAAGATGTAGTGAAAAACCCGTTTTTTGACTATTTTTTGAACAAAAAAGCCCATCGACAATTTCCGCCTGAAACTGAACACAATTCTGCAGACAAAACCGCCTCAATACCGCTGCAAGTCCCGCCCCATCAGGGTTACACCGTTTTGCATGGAAACCTCGAGCGCATCACCTCTCCCCCGCCGCCCAAAATCACCCAAGCCAGTACAAAAAAAATCTTCATCCGCCAAAGCCCTGCAAACCCTTGGTCCGCCGCGAAAACGTCCCCTGCGAAGGGTTCTCTGAGCCATTTCGCCGCACCACAAGCATGAAAAAACACCTATAATGCGCCGGTAAATCGGGCCTGCAACATCCCCTTACAGGAGGATGAAAGCCATGCTGAAGTCTCCGCAGGAGCTGACCACGTCAACTCCGCCCTTCAGCGACTTCAGGACACCCGTAGACATTTCTGTTTTTTGCCTGCGTTTTACGCATCAAAACGATTCCTTTAGATCCAACGCGGCCACCAGGCCGTGTGAAAAACCGACTTTCAGAGTTTTCACACGGGCGACTGGCCCTCACGCAGGAGACGACACGTCATGCTGAGCTGGGACGAATTCGACAAAGAAGACGGCGAAGTTGTCGCCAAAGGCGCCAATGCCGGTCACGCGACCGAAGCCAACATGGACCGCCTCGACACCGCTGGCGGTGCCGCTGCACTGGAAGCACGTGCCGTAACCGCCAGCGACTCCGCCGCGATCATCCGCGCCAAGGCTGCCCTGGACAACCTCGACATCGCCGAAGGCCTGGCTGAACTCGAAGGCGCCTCCGCCCGTGTGGCCGTTGACGAAAAGCGCATGATCAACTGCCGCGCCGACCTCAACCAACTCGTCCCGTTCAAGTACGACTGGGCCTGGCAGAAGTACCTGGACGGCTGCGCAAACCACTGGATGCCGCAAGAAGTCAACATGACCGCCGACATCGCCCTCTGGAAAGACCCGGAAGGCCTGACCGACGATGAGCGCCGCATCGTGATGCGCAACCTGGGCTTCTTCTCCACTGCCGACTCCCTGGTTGCCAACAACCTGGTCCTGGCCGTGTACCGCCTGATCACCAACCCGGAATGCCGCCAGTACATCCTGCGCCAGGCATTCGAAGAGGCGATCCACACCCACGCCTACCAGTACTGCATCGAATCGTTGGCCATGGATGAAGGCGAGATCTTCAACATGTACCACGAGATCCCGTCGGTCGCTAAAAAAGCCACCTGGGGCCTGAAATACACCCGTTCGATCTCCGATCCGAAGTTCGAAACCGGCACCGTCGAAACCGACAAAGAGTTGCTGCGCAACCTGATCGCCTACTACTGCGTACTGGAAGGCATCTTCTTCTACTGCGGCTTCACCCAAATCCTCTCCATGGGCCGGCGCAACAAAATGACCGGCGTCGCCGAGCAGTTCCAGTACATCCTGCGCGACGAATCCATGCACCTGAACTTCGGCATCGACGTGATCAACCAGATCAAAATCGAAAACCCACACCTGTGGGACGCCGAAATGAAGGAAGAAGCGTCGCAGATGATCCTGCAAGGCACCCAACTGGAAATCGAATACGCCCGCGACACCATGCCTCGCGGCGTACTGGGCATGAACGCAGCGATGATGGAGGACTACCTCAAGTTCATCGCTAACCGTCGCCTGAGCCAGATCGGTCTGAAGGAAGAGTATCCAGGGACGACTAACCCGTTCCCTTGGATGAGCGAGATCATGGACTTGAAGAAAGAGAAGAACTTCTTTGAGACGCGGGTTATTGAGTATCAGACTGGTGGGGCGTTGAGCTGGGATTGATTTCTCAGCTCGAATTGATTGAGCAAAAATCCTGCTGTTCGCAGTTAAACACACGAAAGCCCTGATTTTTTCAGGGCTTTTTTTTACCAATTATTTGTTCAAACACAAGAAAAATACACTTATAAACAAGGGCCTACGCAAACTAATTGGCAATTAAATAGCACTTATAGACGCTATAAAAAACGGTAGAACCGATAGATTTCGCCCTAAATTATGGAGTCGCTTTATTAAGACTAGAGACCAATGCAGTGGGAAAGCGGCGCAAATGCTAAATTTACTAGCGATACACAGACGTTAGGCTCAATAGAGTGAAAAAGCCAAGCCATCCCGCCGATCCTCTTCCCGTACAGACATTCAGCCACTACACTTTTTTGTTTTTTGATGGCAAAGTAATCTCGCAACTTCGAGGCGAAAATGATCGAGGGTGTGCGGCTCAGCAGAAAGCATGATTTTTTAGCTACAACTGCGGCGCAAGGAAAATCACAGATGAAAAAAATCTACGCTTCGCCAAATATTTTACGTAAACCTTCAAGATACATTAATTTTGTGTGATAAGTGCTCAATGAATCTAAAATTCATAAAAATCTCACAATGTAATGAGGGAGCATAATGCAAAAGGCAATTGCATCATTCAGACCAAAAGCAAGAATCATGGAGCTTTTGGGTGAACAGCTGATTAAGAATCATACACTTGCACTCTTTGAGATTGTAAAAAACTCATATGATGCAGACGCAAGTGAAGTAAATCTTGAACTCACCAATATCGATGAAGATAACGGCGAAATAACAATTATCGATAATGGTTACGGCATGAGTTTTGCAACCGTAACCAATGTATGGATGGAGCCTGCCAACGGGCATAAGTTGGAAAAAAGAATTAAAGGAGAAAGAACCACCAAGGGCCGGCTTCAAGTCGGAGAGAAAGGGGTAGGTCGATTTGCTGTACACCGTCTTGGCACAAAAATATTAATGGTTACGAAGGCAAAAGATACTCCAGAAGTTGTTGTAGACATAGACTGGTCGGAATTTGCAAAATCTGAGTATTTAGATGAGGCCAAGGTACATATTGGTGAGCGCGAAGCCGAAATATTTAAATCTGGGACAACTGGCACATACATTAAAATCTCAAATCTCAAACAGAAATGGCGCAGAGGAGAAATCCGAAAACTTTATAGATCTGTAAAGTCCATGACTCCGGCTTCGCTATCATATAAAAATGAAGAAAACTCGCCAGACTACAAAGATAAATTTGAGGTTTTATTTAAACTTACACCTAAAAAAACTTGGCTGGACGATCTTTTCGACCCAGAACTTGCCGAGAGCCAGAGCCTATTTAGTTTCAATTTCGAGCTTTCGAACAAAGGCTTTTATTATAACTACAGCTTCACTCCTTACACCGCAATCAAGGCCGATTATAGTGAAGTCATATTCGAGCGCACTATAGAATTAACGTCCGAGAATTTTGAGTTCTTCCGATTTAAATTCCCAGAAGACGGGGAAAATTGGAGAGAAAGAAAAAAGCGACCTCAAAGGCCAGATCTTTACCACACTACAGATCCGGAAAATCACGGATTGGGAATAGGCACACTTAAAGGAAAAATCATCGGTTTTGACTTCGATAAAGACATCTTACGCTATATAAAAGATGAAAAAGGGGGCCTCGAAGACTATGTCAAACAGCAAGGAGGCATTAAGGTTTACCGAGATGGTCTTCGCGTATATAACTATGGGGAACCCGGAGATGATTGGCTAGGGCTTGATCATAGGCGCATTCAAGGCCCCACTAGAAAATTCGGTAGCAAGCAAATAATCGGCGAAATTCATCTAGAGCTTGAGGGAAGCCCAGCTTTAAAAGAAAAAACTAACCGAGAAGGCTTCGTTGAAAATGATGCCTATAATGAACTCGTGTATGCGATGCTCTGTATCATTTCGCAATTTGAAGCGGAAAGAAACAAAGACAAACGATTGCTTAAAAACGCACTTAGCACCTCACCTGGATTTTCTTCAGGAGTTATGCACAAAAAGGGAATTGAAGAATTATTAACCGAATTAGAGCAATCGGTTCTAAAAAACAAGGAACTAGACCTTCAAATTGGTGAAATCGTCAGAGGCGTCGGAAAGAGCTATCGCGAAACCCGAGATGTAATGTTATCAGCAGCTGGAGCTGGACTAGGATTAGTAACGGTCTTCCATGAGTTGGAAAGAGGCGTCAAAGGACTTAATGCAAGTATCATAGAGCGTGCACCTATCGAACAACTGCAGAAAATGTCAAACGAGCTAGTTTCCATCTTGCAGGGTGCCATGTATATGGTAAGCAATAAAAAGATGGAAGAAATCAATGCTTCTGACTTGGTAAGATATGCATTACTCACACAACAAAGAAGATTCACTAGGCATAAAATAACTTTCCTGGACGGCTTCAAAAATCGCCCTGAGCTAGATTTCACAATCAAGGGAATGAGACGAATGCTGACTTCAGCACTTGTCAATGTAATCGACAACGCAATATATTGGTTAGATGAGGTTGATACGGAGCGTTTCATCTGGATCGCACCAACTGCAGAGATGGAGTCACCTGCAATTATAATTGCGGATAACGGCCCCGGTTTTATTGATGAAGCAGCCGATATCATTCAACCCTTTTATACGCGAAAGCCTGCTGGAATGGGAATAGGACTGTATTACACCGATATGGTTATGAAATCTCATGGTGGGAGACTTTCCTTCCCCGAGAAAAACTTTATAGACGCCCCTGCAGTTTTAACAGGTGCGCAAGTCGGACTGGTATTTAAGAAGGAAAATTAAGATGTCTGCTATGGGGCACGCGTTAGTTATCGATGATAAGTATGACGACGGAATGCTGATCTGTACGATTCTGCTTAAAAGTTTAACCCCTTGTTATTTTTTTCAGTTTGACGAAAAACTTCTTGCAGACCGCATAGCTCAAAATCCTGCAAAGCTAAATGGCATAAGAGTCATCTTTCAAGATTTAGCATTAATCTCAGCTGGTGAGCCAGGAAGAAATGACTACGAAGCCGCAGTTGCAACTATTGAATCCGTAATTTCCGAGAATAATGGGCCATGGCTTTTGGTGACTTGGTCCACATGGGCTGGAGCAGAAAGCGGTTTTGGTACAAGCAAAGCCGAAGAAATGTTCAATCATTTGAGAGAAAACCTAAAGCCAACACAAGCGCCATACACTTATGTTTCACTTGACACAAAACCAAATTTTACATCGCATGGCATTCACAGCGAAGTAAAAAAAATCGAAACCATTGCCCCCTCTGAAATAGACGAACTTACTATACATATTTTTGAAAAATCAAACGCATTTCCTGCAACCAAATCCTTACTATCTTGGGAGACTGAAGTCTTTCGAGCTATATCGGAAACCATTTCAGAAATTACCAGCTTTATTAAACCAGGTGAGTTTTTTGACCCTGACCTTGGAAATATTTTATACGAAATGGCTTTAGCCGACATAGGAAAAAACGTCGCACCTGAAAACATGAAAAAGGGAATTAAAGAAGTACTTTCGTCGATTCTACGAGATAAAATAGGGGCAACAATTGATGGCCTTGAGAATTTCAATACCGTAGATGCGGAGCGGCATACAAGACTGGAAAATTGGAAGGCAAAAACAAATAGAATCATACATTTTGAAGAAATAGCCGTTGGATCACCACTCCCCCCCGGCAGCGTGATAGATATTTCCGAGCATTATCAAATTTTACCAAGTGGTGATATTACCGCAGGAGAGTTTGGAAAATTTTTACGCTGCAACTTTCTGCAGTTTCTGCGAACTGAGAACCGTCAAAAAGAGGCTGTTACCGCTGCTTGTTCTCTTATTGCTCTCGATATAACACCTCCATGTGACCACGCGCAAAACAAGTCACCCTGGAGTAAATATTTAGTCGGCATTAAAATACCGAAAGAACACTCTCATTTTTGCAATCACATCAATGGACAAGACAGGACCAACAAGCTCCTTGGCGAATACTTAATAAAACTCCCAGAGATGATAAACAAAAGAGACGAGCACTATCACTTTGTGTTCAATTCCAAACTTACATTTTCGCTGAGCAGTTCCTTCCCCAACGAACACCTAACACGCCATGTTTTGGGTCGTTTAAGAGAACAAATTCTTTCAGATATTAATAGTTGGCTAATCAGACAGACTACTCGACCGGGGATAGTTGAGATTCGATAAAATTGGCCTCCCCCATGGGAGGCCTTTTTTTAAGCAGCATTTTTACATTTTTTCGCTGAACTCAACCCTTGTACAATAGATTCCATTACGGGAGAGCAAACTGCATTTCCCATAAGTTTTACTTTCTCGCGTCTAGTAACGTTTGGGAAAATATAATCATTAGGAAAGCCCATCGCCTTACGCAACTCCTCAGGTTGAAGCATACGCATCATATGCCCTTCTGGAGTAGGTTTAACGTATGCAAATCGATCTACCGTCGTAATTGTTCTCAATGGGGCGTCCATACGCTGCCAGCCACCTCCGCCATCCGTACCGTAGTACACAATTAAAAACGGCTTATTAGTTCCTAACTCCGCTATTGCGCGCTCAGCACGCGCTAGTGTTTCTTTGGCACGATTCGCCCTTCGTAGGGGTGACATTTTATACCTACCACTATCATCCAAAATATCCCATACATTCTTGTATAGGGTATTTAACGGTGAAATCTGACTAGGCATTTCCATCAAATCAGCAATCATGAAAAGCCTACGTCTCCGCTGGGCAACGCCAAATCCGGAGGCATCTATAACTTGTTCTCGAACGTTATATTTCAGACGAATTAACTCCGCCATTAATTCTTTATACCTTCCCCACGGCTTCATATGGACTACATTTTCCAATGTAATCCATCGAGGCTTCATAACCTCAGCATATCGAATTACCTGAAAGGCTGTATCCTTACTTTCCTCAGATCGTGGTTTACTCCCTCTAGCGCAAGTGTGATGAGTGCACTCAGGTGATGAGATTAAAAGATCTATTGGCCCAGTTTTTTCCAAAACTCTCTCTGGCGTCAAAATTCGCAAATCTTCTTGAAATACATGCGCTTCAGGAAAATTTAGTTTGAAGGACTCAACTGCCGGCCCCCACAGATCAACACCACCAACGATTTTGGCACCGCCCTCGCGCGCGCCAAGGCTGCTGCCCCCCGCGCCACAGAACATGTCAAACGTACGAATCTGATCCATTTCAAAGCCTTTAAATTAATCTTCTAGCCAGGTTACCAGGTTCCCGGCACCATTCAACTCTGATGGCATTAGGACACCACTATGACAGACAACCTGGTTTACTCTGTTGACGAGCTGTCAAGCTCAGATTTGATGATTGACGCTCGCTATTCTGGAAGCCGAAATGGCAATTCCAGTGACGATCCTCTGACGAAGCTACTGAACCTCAGCAACCAAGGTGGCTTCAGAATCAGAGGAAAGCGTGATGATCCGCGCCTGATAGCGCTGTTATCGAGCATGGAGGATCTTGACTGGCCCGATGAACTGGACCTATCCACAGGCGTGTTCACCTATTACGGTGATAACAAGAAGCCGGGGCGTAAATTGGACGAAACCAACCGGTATGGCAACAACCTTTTGGAGCTAATTTTTGAGCGCCAGCATTCTGGTTTACGGGCCGAAATACCCCCAATTTTTGTTTTCACCAAAGCCGGAGTCTATCGTGATGTGATTTTCAGAGGCTTGGCAGTACCCGGCCGAATAGGAAGCACTCACAACGATGATTTGGTAGCTGTCTGGCACACGAGCAAAGGTCAACGCTTTCAGAACTACAGAGCCACATTCACCATCCTCGATTTACCAGAAATACCGAGAGTTTGGCTGACAGACATCATCAATGGGACTCGAGCAAGTGATAGCGAGCATGCGCCGTTGGAGTGGCTAAAGTGGATCAAATCTGGTCAATACACTCCTCTCATAGCCAAGCGCTCACAGCCTATACGTTCAAAAAAGGATCAGCTTCCATCCTCGAAAGAGGACATAAAGATGCTCGCCATCCTGCACAAACACTTTGAGTCAGATCCTTATGCATTTGAAGCCTGTGCCGCTCATTTGGTAAGGGTGTGTCTACCAGACACAGTCGACCTTGACTTGACGAGGCGTTATCGAGATGGCGGTCGCGATGGTATTGGCAAACTAAGAATAGGAAGGCCTGAGACTTCAGTCCTTGTGGATTTCGCAATCGAGGCCAAGTGTTATGGCACGAACAACTCTGTAGGTGTGCGGGAGGTCTCGAGGCTGATCTCTCGCCTGCGGCATCGACAATTCGGGGTGATAATCACGACATCATGGCTTCACGACCAAGCCTATAAAGAAATCGTTGAAGATGGCCATCCTGTGATGATTCTCGCAGGCAAGGACATTGTTGAGCTTCTTCGCGAAACAGGGTTGCACGACAGCGTTGCCGTCCTGACATGGCTGAAGGCGAGTTTTCCGTTAAGCGAGACTTGAATGAGTGCAGACATAGTCACCCCAGAACATCGCTCCAGGATCATGTCGATGATCAAGGGGAAAAACACGAAGCCGGAAATGGTCGTGCGATCGGTGTGTCATGAGATGGGGCTTCGCTATCGTCTGCATAGGAAGGATCTGCCGGGAACACCTGATTTGGTGTTCCCCAAGCATCGATTGTGCGTATTCGTTCACGGCTGCTTTTGGCACCGACATCCCGACTGCAAATATGCATACACGCCCAAAAGCAGACTTGAATTTTGGCTGCCAAAACTAGCAAGAAATGTTGAAAGAGATCTGGATGCTCAACAAGCCTTGCTAGCGCTCGGATGGCGCGTGGTGATCATCTGGGAATGCCACACAAAAAACAGAGAGTTCTTACGCGATGAAATCCACAAAGCGCTGGGCTTGGATGCTTAGGACCTACACATTTTCTGGCTGAAAAATGATGAACGATTTTGAGGGGTTGACCGTGTTGCGTTGACCCCATAGGCTCTCAATTCGGCGCCTAAGAAACGCCTCAACCAGAGCGGTCCTCCGCACCCGACAGCCATGCGGCATTTTTTCGCCAGCGGTTTTTCGACGCCTGTGAAAAAATCCCCGTTATGTCGGGAGTGGGCGAATACAAGACCCGAAAGGGGAATATGTCCGGCCCGTCTCTGGTGGGTTTCTTAGCTCCCGACACCCATAACGAATGCCCTAAGAAAGCAGCCAGAGGTAACGGATATGCCTAAGCATCTAACCTTCACGATGAAGGTGAACCACCGTATTCACGTACTCCTCCCGACGCTTTCAGATCTGGAGGCCCGTCATGTCTTAACCTCTCATCCCCACCCGTCACAACATCCACCGTCATGCCCTCCTTGTGGAGAACCAAGCCTGATTCTGTGCTCATGATCTGGGGCGTTTGATGGGCAAGTACCTTGACGAGCGTATGTCGCGCAAGCTCGATGCAGACCAGTGGCAAATGATGCTGGTGTACGCCCACGGCGCAGCGGAAGAGCGACTGATGTTGAGCGAGTCAGGTGTGTACGCTCTGTTGGTTTATCACTACTGCCCGGATTATCGACTGCTACGCGAATGGCTGACGCATCAGGTGGTGCCTACGTTGCGTGATGCGCGCTCTTCGCGGGCGGTCGAGCGGCCGACCTTGAGCGTGCTGGACTGGCCGAAGATGTCGCTTTGCATGCTGCACTGGCAGGATGAGCCGTGGATTCGGTTGCGGGATATGCCTTGTGTGCTGGTGCATGATCCGTTCAATCAACGTCAATCCTGGTGGCGAAAGGCGTCACGGGTGCTGCGAGGGTTTTGATTGTTCGTTGCTGAAATGAAGAAATCCGCTGCCTGAAGTTCAGGTGGCGGATTTTATTTATGTGGTCCATTCACTGACGCCTTCGCGAGCAAGCCCGCTCCCACATTAGATTCTCAGTGGACATATTATTTGTGTACGACTGCGATCCAGTGTGGGAGCGGGCTTGCTCGCGAAGGCAGCGACTCGGTCTCTCAGGAAGGTAAAACATAGGGCCGCAGGAATATCCTGCGGCCCTTTTCTTTGGCTGTCGCAAGGGTTACGAGGTCATTTCCCCAACCCACTGATCCGCCATGGGCACACCGCTTCCCTCACCCCGCTCGGCCCGACGATTTCTGGGGTTTGGCCCAGTGACCGGGCGTTCAGTACGCCGCCAATTCGTTTGATCAGTTCGTCAAAACCCAGCTTCGCCTCCTCCTGTTGCAGTTTGCGCAGTTGTTCGACCATGGCGTAGGTGAACGCGCCATAGCTATTGGCGCCGACCTGGTATTCGCTGGCTTTTTCGTTTTCCCGTGCAGCGTAGAGCATCAAGGGCATGTACGGGCCGTGGTGGCCGTAGAGTTTGCCTTGGCGCTGCAGTTGGGCAGAGCTGTCGGGGCGTAGGCCGATGCAGGCGCCTTGGGTGCGGCGGGTTCGGGTGAGTGCCTGGGGTTTGCTGTGGTCGGCTTGGGCGCTGAAGTCGCGGCCGTCGCTGTCGGCGGCGTAAGGGCGGCGGTCCCAGTCGCCGGCATAAGGGTCCCAACGCAGCAGACGGTGGCGGATGTCGCTGGGTGGGGTGATGCCGCGCACGCGGCCCGCGCCGCGGGTCATGCCACCGGCGTTGCAGCAGTCGAGCATGACGGTAAGTTTGGCGCCGTGGCCGTCCGGGTCGAAGGGCAAGTGGCTGTAGAACTGTCGGAACAGTTTGTCGGTGAAGTGGGTGTTTTCGTCATCCCAGTCAAAGTCGTAGAGCACCAGGGTTTCGTCCATGTGGTCAGCTTCCTGGCTTGCGCCGTAGGCTGGCAGTTGGGTGCCGTGGCCAGAATAGAACAGCACCCGTTCATCACCCGCTCTGGCGCCATCCACCAACCACTCCAGACGTTCGACGAAGTTTGCCCGCGTCGCTCGGTCATTGTGCAGCAGGCGTATGTCCCCGGCGTCGTAGCCGCTTTCCTGAAGCATGCGGCTGATGAGGTAGGTGTCGTTGATGCAACCCTCCAGGCGCGCGCCCGGATCCGGGTAATCATTGATGCCCACCACCAGTGCACGGCGTTTGCGTTGACCGGTGCGGGACAGGAACGCCGGGACTTCAAGAATCCGCGCCGCCACCACGTCACGGGCCAGTTGTGGCCAGAGGCCGGTCTGGCTGGTGGGCGACGACAAGTAGGCCTGGGCCGCATGATTGAGGTCCAGCAGGTCATCACGCAGCGGCACAGTGAACTCGGTTTGCAGGTCGATACGCGCCGAGTCCGGCGAGGTGATCGGCCGGGTCAGCAAGCCGTCGTTGGGGTTGTACAAGTGGAACCAGCGGCGGATGCCCCGGCCGTTATCGTTCAAGCGCATGACGCGCCCGCCCCACACTTCGCGCATCACCAACGGCAGCGCGATGGGTGAGCCAAAGCTGACGAACACCCGACCGTCGATGCGCTTGAGCGCCGAGCCTTTTTTAGCCACCGAACGACGCAAGGCGTCATAACCGATGAGGCTACCCAGCCCTTGGGCAAAGATGATCTGTGGGTCGAACTCATCGATTTTTTCCAACAAATGCTGGACCAGATCGGTGCGCAAGTCGGGGTCTTCGATCCACTGCACGGTGGCGCCAACCGTGGCGCGCAGCATCTGATTGACCGGCAAGCCCCAACTGCCGAAGGCCTGATCGTCCTTGTCGGTGGCGTCTGCGCGCAAAATCGCAAGACCACGGGTGATCTGGGCGAAGTCTGGTCCCCCCTTGAGCTGATCATCGAAGGACAGAAACTCGATGTCGTCACCTTCAACATTACGACCGTTCTGTGCCAACTGACTGCGAATCAGCGAACGCCATTGCTCCTGCCAATTCGCGTCCGTACCGCCCTGCTCATTGAATGTCTGCGTATAGCCCACGCCGGGCAAGCACAGCACTTTCAGGCGTGTAGCGGCTTGCTCAGGGGCAGCCAACAAGGCCCTCGTCGCTCTCGGCAACGTGGTGGCGGCCGGCAACGGATAGGCCGTGTCCATCAGGTCTTGCAGGTTGCGCAGTTTGGCTTCGAGGTTGTCCTCGCCAGGGGCTGCAAGCGTCACGGCATCGGCGGGCGCCGCGAGACCTCGCATGTGCTCAGCCAGGAAGGCGCTGACGTTGTGAGCACTGTTTTGCCAGATCTGCACCGGGTCCAGGCCATTGAGGTAGCCTGTGGCCGTGTCCACCACTTGCCGACTGAGGGTGGCCAGCCCGGACTCCATCAACGGCAGTCCATCACGCGAAGGTACGGCAGTGGCGTCGAGTTGTATCGGGGCCGTGAGTGGCGCGTTCCGCCAGATAGGCGCGTTGCCGAAGTGCTGGGCCGCCACCACCCGTGGGCCAAGGGCACTGCGCGGCACGTTAAAGTGGTCGCAGAGAAAAGCCAGCAGGCTGGTGTGGTCGTAATGTTGCTGGTTGATAGAGCTTGATGCCCAAGGCACCAGCCCGGGCTTGAGCCAGGGCGAAGCAAAGATCGCCGGTACGCGAACGCCCAACAGGGTAAATGGATTAGGCCAGTGCACATCCGATGTCGTGTCGGTTTGCACCGCGGCCGGTGGCACAACGTGATCGTGGAAACCGCCATGCTCGTCATAGAGCAACACGAACAGAGTCTTGTCCCACACCGCTTTGTTGGCGGACAACGCATTGAACACATCACCGACAAACTGATCGCCAAAGCGAATGTCCTCCGGTGGATGATGGGACACGTTTGGCCCCAGGGTCCCGTTGAGCAAGCCGTAGCTAGGCTCGATCCAGGACAGCGCCGGCAGAGTCTGATCGTGAACGTCCTGTTTGAAGTCCTTGATGCGGGAGTGTTGTCGCCCTCCCCTGACCAGCGCAGCCAGTGGAATGGCGCCGTCGGAGTAGATCCGCACATCGTGGCCGTGGCTTCTGAGCAGCGAGAAAATACTCTCGCTGGTGAACTGGGCAATCAGGCTTTTGATCCCGGAAACCACGGTTTTGTTTTTGACATCGGGCATCAGCAGATGCCCGTTGCAACTGCCGAGCATGGCAAAAAAACGGTTCGGCCAGGTCGGCCCCGGCACCGAGGAAAACCAGCGATCGCATACCGTGTAATGACGGGCCAACCCCTGAATCGCCGGCAACGGATCCCCCTCAGGCGTCTCGCCGAAAGGGATGTAGTTCATCGCCCGCTGGGCCATGGATTGGGCGTAGGTCTTGTAGGTTTTCAGGTCTGTGCGCGCCTTGGTGTAGGCGTTTTGCGCAAAGCCGTTCATCAATGGTGCGGTGAGGCTGTCAACGCCGGTCACGTCCAGCTGTATCACTACGTCGTCGAACTCGTGGCCCAGGTCGAAGCCTTCACTGTTCTTGGCGGGTTTGGCCGGGAGTGGCGGCGGTGGTGGCGCCCATAAACTGAAGCCGTCGGGGCTCTCTTGCTGCTGGGTGATTACAACGGTTCCGCCGCTGGCCAGCGTCACCGAGTTGCTGGGTGTGGGCACCGAACCGATGCCTTCGCAGGCCCTGTCGACCTTGTTTCTATAGTCGCCCAGCAAATGATCGAACGAACGGTTTTCCATCATCAGCACAACGACGTGCTTGATATCGGCAGGCCAATTGTTGGACATGTTTGCCTCCATGGCCCAAGAGGCCTATGCAAGAGCTAACGGTGGTTGACGGGACGGGATGGGGAAGCAGCACCTCATGGCTTGGGGTCCGGTGGTGTTTTACTGCCCGTCAAGCGAATGACCTGGCTCAGCATCTTGAACCAGTAGTCGCCGCCCAACGAGGCGGCCAGCGCCGCCGCCATGACCCCAAACAACCAATACAGAAACCACGCTGGCCTGTTGAGCTGATCCTTCTGCAAGAACATCGGCAGGGTGTTCCAGCCGATGGCGCCTTGAGGCAACGCCTGCAAACTGTTCAAGGCTGCGTTGAATTGACATTGGGACTTGTCGCTATTGTCGGCGCAGGCTTGCCCCTGATTCAGTCCCGGACCGTTTTTCACCAGGTCCGCGGCCATCTTCATGCTCACCTCGTGCAAGGCATCGCCTCGCACCATGCCTTTCATGAGGTCGAAACCGTTGACGTTGAGGGCAAGACACAACAGCAGTGAACACCCCAGTGACACGGCCTTGGCATGGCGCCGCGTCCAGCCTTCGGCGCGGTCCATGACCGCGTTGATCCAGCGCTCCAGCCGGGTTTTGAACGCGCAGAGCAAGTCCTGAGTCGTGGTGACCTTGGCCTGGGCGGCGGCCAGCAGGCTTGAGAGCGCGCGGCGCAGGTGCTCGGAGGGGATCTGCGCAATGCCCTTGGCCAAGGCCGCATTGAGTTCTTCAAGAGGAATGTCGAGGGTAGCAATGTCGTCCTTGTGCAAGAGCAGATTAATCACGACCTGCGCCAGCATGGCCGGGTCCAGGTAGCTGGGGCGCTGACCAGGGGGGGCCATGGCCTTGATCACCGGGTGATCGAGCACCTGTTGCAGGAACTCAGCGTCGTGGGTGCCCAGCGTTTTCAACTTGCCGACAAACAGCAACTCAAGTGCTTCGTACAGATAACGCGCCCTGACTTTCTGAAAGAACGACAGAACGATCTCGGTGAGTGTGGTGACGCAGATGCCCAGCACTGTGAAAAGCGCCAGCATTCCGATAATCGCGTCCAGGACGACCGATCCAAACACCCTGACCTCCTTGTACACGCGGTGAACGGCAAGAACGGCACCTCACACGACCCGTCCCACAACGCTAGTCAGGCTCTGGACACTTGTCCAACGCTGGGGTGTGATCAAGCGACGAACGTGAATGAGTGCGTGCGCCAGAGCGCGTCACCGGCTATTAATACGCCACCCAACTCTCAAGGACCCGAGCGTTTATGAAATTCGACACCGCCTACTGCATCAGCCTCGACGACAAACTGTCGATCTATGACGTGCGCGATCTGAACTTCGACGAAACCATGGACTTCGATTCGGCCAAGGAACGTTTCCAGTGCCCCAACGATGATTGCCGGGCAGCCTTCGATGAAACCAACGGGCTGGGCACCTTCAATGCCAAGAACGTCAACTATGTGCGTACACCGCACTTCAAGAACCTGCCCGGCACCCGGCATGTCGAGGGCTGCCCTTATGTCAGCCTCAGGGCTGCGGCGCCAGGGGGCACAGAAGCGGATGGCGGACCAGAGGAGCATTTCCCGTCGGAGTTTTTGCTGACCCGGCGTGAGTATGTGCGCAAGCCGCCTACCCCGGCCCCGCAGGTTGATGCACCTCGGGAAGAACCAAAACCTGCAACAGCAACCACAATCGTTGAGGCCCCGCCCCGCGAATCGGCACCGGACACAACCTGCGTCTTTGCCCACCCGGTGGAATGCTTCGTGTCGAATTTCGACAACAAGGACTTGCTCAAGCGCATGCCACTGAAGATCGGCGAGCACACGGCATCTTACGGTTCGTTCTTCAAGAAAATCGAATACCTGCAAGACAACAAGGGGTTGATTTACTGGGGCAAGATCAAAGAGATCAAGGATTACAAAACCAGCTTCCGCATTGATTTCGAGAGGAAGGTCTGGCTCGACAAGAAGCCTTACTCAGTCAATGTCTACCTGAGCAAAAACCTGATCGAGAACTACCGCAAGCGCAAAGCGTTCCTGGAAGAGATCAAAAGCGCCATTGGTAGCGAGCGGGAACTCTATTGTTTCTTCTATGGCGTGACACCCGAGTTGAAACAGGTGCCAAGCAAGAAGAATCCCGAACAGACGTTCGGGGTGTTCAGTGGGGATATCGAGAACCTGGATCACTTCATCATCCGTGAAGTGCCAGGGCTGGAGGTGCAGTGACCTGCGCGCCTCGCGCTGACTGACCCACTCAAGGCAATTGCAGTTTCACACCGCCCGGATGCTGCTTGATGAGGTTATAAGGCAGGACGCTCCATTCAGTGCCGCTGCACGGTGCGAGGGCATGGGGAAAGTAAGGGTTCAGGTAAATACCTTGCACAGTGAAGTACCAGGACGCGTACTGCCAAGGTTCTGCATTGGCATAGACACACATGCCATCGTCTGTACCGGCCGCCTGCATCTCTGTCGGATGCAGGGTTGTGAACTGCTGGATCAACCAGGGCGCGAATGCTTGCTGACGATACGTGGAATAAGCCTCGCGTAACTCCGGGCCTTGTTCATCGGCGTCGCCAATACTCGCCTCGTAATGCAGCGGTTTACCCTGCCCTACCCAAAGCACGTCTTCCAGGGTCAAGACTTTGCCTGTCTTGGCATCCAGGTTAAGTGGCTTTTCGCTGTAGTCCGGGTGCTGGCCACCGCAACTGTATTCCATGCTGAGGTTGATGCTGACGACGCTGGGGGTCAGCAACTGCGGCTGAGCAACCAAATTGACATACGCCCATTGAGCGCTGCCCAACAGGCAATCGTGATAACTCGTCACCTCCTGCCACAACCGCCCCATCAGTTGCTGATTCAGCCGTTTTCGCTCCTGAGGCGAATACCCTGAAACGATCTCGAACAGTGAGATCTTCGACTCAGGCTCAGACCACCATTGCAGCGTATAGCCCATGAAATCCTGTTTTTTGCCCGGTTTGAGTGTCAGGCCTTGCAAGCGTAAATAGTCGTAGGGCGCGGTGTTACGCAGCGAGGCGATGTAAGGCACGGCGTCCGCAGGTACGGGAGGAAAATGGGCGTTGACCAGGCTGACTTTGAGGGTTTTACCTTTGGGGTTGCGCCACTCGCCTTGCCAGCCGTTGGGGGTTTCTTGCAGGCGTAGCTGCGCTCGCGGCGTGTTTTCACCGTAGCGTTCTTCGCCCTCGTTGAGTACCAGTGTCTGGCCATCAAGCGTGCCCGAGACCGGAATATCGCGGTGATACTTTTGGTAGAGATAGCGACCGCTGACATTGCTCGGCGCACTCAAATTCATCTCCAGCACAATCGGCATCTTGCCCAGGGTACCAGTGAACACACGGTCACCCTCGCCAAACGCCGCACTCGACAACACGCTGAACAACAGTGCAACCGAGCACACCAGACGCAACAATCCTTTGAACATTGAACAGTCCTTGAGTGGAAACGGTGGCGGATTATGACGAGGTTGATGACGGGAATCGACAAGCCGCGCACGGAAGTTGCTGCGCCAGCCAAGTGAAGCCCGCCCTGAAGTATTGGGTCGTGATACCCCTGTGGATGCACTGACAACCTACCAGACAGAAACCCTGCCGAACCAATCAAAAAATGAGTTTGATCCGGGCACAAAACAACTGTACAAAAACACAGTAATTTGAATTTCCACTCTCGAGCCCGGAGAAAACCATGGCCTCTCTCGCGATGAAAATCACCCTGGAACGTATCGCCCTTTTTCAATTCACCTCCACTCACAGTGCACAGGCCCGTGAGCTGCTGGGCTGGAGCCTGGAACGCTTTTCCGAAGAGTCGGGCGTTTCAGTGAAGGCCATTGCGCGATTTGAAGCAGGAGGCGATTTACTCGATGTCACCCGCCTGGCCCTCGCGTTTCGGCTTGAGGCCGAGGGGCTGGTGTTCTTTCCGGGCTTTGCGCCGGGTAGAGGCATGAACGTCCGAGGCTCCACACCCAGCCCTCTTGAACGAGCTGATTACGCCATGATCGAGTGAGCCCAAGAGAGGCGCGTCATAACGAAGGAATCGGGCTCATGCCAATGGCTGATGTTCGTGAACCTGTCAGCCTTGACCCACAGGTTCATGCAGGGTAGTTACTCAGGCTTGAAGTCTGGAAACCTTCGCGCCTGAGACGCGTGTTCATAGCTGTAAGCCAGCGCCAGAAGACGGGCTTCATCCCAGCGCGCGCCGAAGAAAAAAACAGAGGTAGGCAAACCATCATCGCCCATGCCAGAGGGCACCATGATCCCAGGATAACCCGCCAACGGCACAATGTTCATCGCAGGCGATGCTACATCGGACACCAACGCGTCCAGGCTGTGTTCTGCCAGCAGGTTCTCGATGACAGCACCATTCTCGTCCTGGATGGTTCGCCAGACCTCGTTGTAGGCAGTTTCGTCAAAGACAACGGCATTGGCCTCACTCAACGTGAGCTGTCCGTACCGCTCTGGACCAGGGTTTGTCTCATTGAAGGCAAGCAAGTCCTGAAGGCTGCTCACGGCAACCCCCGCGCGGTTTTCCAGATAGCCGGAGAGATCTCGTTTGATGCCCATCCACAACCCCTCGTCCACACGTTGCGAATGAGGGTCAGCGATCTCTACCGGGATCAGCGTAGCGCCCGCGGTCCGCATGACTTGCAGAGCCTCGAAAAACTGCGGGTCGCCCTGCGCGGGCTCAAATGTGGCTGGGTAACCAATGCGCTGTCCCCTCAAGGCGTCGTAGGCCAGCAGCGTGGTGTAGTCCCTGCCAATAACCGTGGGCGGCTGGGTCGCCGGGTCTGCCGGATCATTGCCAGCCATGGCATTCAACAACTGCGCCGCATCCTCAACACTCCGCGCCATTGGACCGGGCGTATCGAGTTTTTGAGTGACCGGGATAACACCGCTGCGGCTCAGCAGCCCCACCGTTGGTTTGAGACCCACCACACCATTCATCGACGCCGGACAGATGATCGAACCAACGGTCTCCGTTCCCACCGCCAGCGGCGCAAAACCTGCCGCGACACCTGCCGCCGAGCCGGAACTGGACCCGCAGGGATCACCACTCAGCACATGCGGATTTTTCGTCTGCCCACCTCTGCCACTCCAGCCACTTGGGATTACCGGGTCTCTAAAGTACGCCCACTCACTGAGATTGGTTTTCCCCAGAATGACTGCTCCGGATGCTCTGAGCTGTCGCACGATAAATGCATCGTTCGCAGCTGGCTCACCGAGCAAAGCCAGCGAACCTGCGCTGGTCTGCATCTGATCGGCGGTGTCGATATTGTCTTTTAACAATACTGGGACACCATGCAGAGGCCCCCGAATACGGCCTTGCCGGCGCTCCGCATCTCGCTCCGCGGCAATGGTCAGTGCATCCGGGTTGAGTTCGATGATCGCATTGATCGCCGGCCCCAGCCTGTCCAGTGCATCGATGCGGTTTCGAAAGAAGTGCACCAGCTCTACCGAACTGAGTTGATTACTGGCCATTTTTTCCTTGAGGGTACTGACGCTGAAGTACTCCAGCCCCATAGGCGGCGATGGTGTATCGGCATAAGCAGAACCTGTAATCGACAGCAGAACGATCTGAGCTAGCCGGTTTATGCGGCCCTTTAACGTTGTATCCATATGACGACATCCTAGTCTTGGCTGATAACGGATGACTCAATTCATCCCGTTTTTCAGCCTATAGAACGTGCAGGAAACGTCCGTCATCACATGCCGATCCACCGTGCATGATTATTCAACTGACTCTGTAGTCGTATTACCCAACGCTCTGATGCCCTACGGACACCTCCTGCTCGACGTCGAACCACCAGGCACCACCACGCAGAGGTTGCATCAGGTTGAACGCCTCTCCCATCTGTGGCGTGGTGATGGAAACATTTCGCTCCCAGGCCAACGCCAGGATGCGGTCGAACGGTTCATGCCAGGCATGCATCGCCAGGTCGAACGTACCGTTATGGATCGGCAGCAACCAGTGCCCTTTCAGGTCGATGTGCGCTTGCAGGGTCTGTTCCGGTTGCATGTGAACATGAGGCCAGTCGACGTTGTAGGCGCCTGTTTCCATGAGCGTCAGGTCAAAGGGGCCATAGCGCTCGCCGATCCGCTTGAAGCCATCGAAATAGCCGGTATCACCGCTGAAAAAGATTCGCCTGTCTCCATCAATCATCACCCAGGAGGCCCACAACGTGCTGTTGCCATCGAACAGACCCCGGCCGGAAAAGTGCTGCGACGGCGTGGCGATGAAACGAATGCCCTCCACCTCGGTGCCTTGCCACCAGTCGAGTTGCCGAACCTTGCCAGCATCCACTCCCCACTTGATCAAGGTATCGCCGACACCTAGCGGCGCGAGGAAAAAACGGGTCTTGTCGGCAAGTTTGAGAATGGACTCGTGGTCCAGGTGATCGTAATGATCGTGGGACAGAATCACCGCCTCGATGGGCGGCAATGCCTCCAGGCTGATCGGCGGCTGATGGAAACGTTTGGGCCCGGCCCACTGCACCGGCGACGCACGCTCAGCGAAGACCGGATCGGTCAGCCAGAACGTGTTACGCAACTTTAGCAACACCGTGGAATGGCCCAGGCGAAACACGCTGCCATCAGCCGCCGCCAACAGTTGCTCACGAGTCAGCGCCTGAACCGGAATCACCCCGCTCGGCCGGGTGCTACGCGGTTTGTGGAAGATCATATTCCAGAAAATTCGCAGGGTCTTGCCCAGTCCCTCTCGCCGAACGGCGGCATGATTACGAAAATGCCCTTGCTCCTGTCGGGACGATTCAAGCTCTGGGGCGCGATCAGCGCCGGTCAAGTAAGTGGCCATGATTGAGAGGCTCCAGCAAAACCGCTGAGGTCGCGGCTTTGTTATCGGGACAATAAATGGCCAAGGCACGCACGCATCAGCCGGGAACATATTTTTTGAGCACCGAACAACTACACTGCACAGTGTAGTTCCGAGATTGCAACAAATCCTCGAACAAGTAAACTTCCGAGTGTAATTCCTGCCCACTTTACCGAAGCCTATTTATGACAGCTCCACAGCGCCTGACCGACCGCAAACGCCACGCCATTGTCCAGGCGGCAATCACTGAATTCCGCGCCTGCGGCTTCGACGTTGCCAGCATGGACAAGATTGCGGCGACCGCGGGTGTGTCCAAGCGCACGGTCTACAACCACTTTCCCAGCAAGGAAGAGTTGTTCGCCGAGATCCTCAACAAACTCTGGTGCAGCATCACCGCCCAGCAGGAAAGCACCTACCGCAGTGACCTGCCGCTGCGCGAGCAGCTTCAACAGGTGCTGCTGGCCAAGCTACAGATGCTGGCAGACGACAACTTTCTCGACCTGGCCCGCGTTGCTATTGCCGCCACGATCCACTCACCGGAACGCGCCCAGGATATGGTCGCCCGATTGGGCGAACGTGAAGAAGGCCTCGCCCTCTGGATTCGCGCCGCCCAGGTCGACGGAAAACTCAAGGCCGTAGACCCCGGTTTCGCCGCCCAGCAGATGCAGGGGCTGCTCAAAGCCTTTGCGTTCTGGCCGCAAGTTTCCATGGGCCAGGCCGCCCTTGATGCCGACCAACAGGCCCAGGTGATCGAGTCGGCACTGGACATGTTCCTGGGCTGCTACCAGCTCAAGCCCTGAACCTCTGCGGCTGTTGAAACCTGCCTGAAAGTGCTGCAACGCACTGTCGCCCCGACGGCTAAATCCCTCTGTTCCCAATAAATGGCTTCGAAGGACACTGATTATTGCGCGTGGAATAAATGACAATATTCACGCAATTGATCCGATGAACGGCGATAAAAAAACACAACGAAGTGTTCGGAACCCATTTGGTGCAGGGATATATGGAAAACAAACGCGGCAAAGGGCTGTCCTTTGCCAAACGTATTTACATGCCAAGGATTATCGGCCTGGGTATTGGCTGCATCAGCGTGTTTGCGGCGCTGTTCCCATTGCAAATGCCCCTGTGGATTTGGGCACTGTTGCTGTTCCACGGTTTTATCTGGCCACACGTGGCCTACCAGATGTCGACCCGCGCAACCTTCCCCTACCAGGCCGAGCGTCGAAACCTGCTTTACGATTCGCTGTTGGGTGGCTTCTGGGTCGCGACCATGCAGTTCACGCCGCTCACGACGGTCACGATCATTTCGATGATGGCCATGAACAACGTCGCTGCGGGTGGCTACCGACTCTTTATTCGCGGCATCCTCGCCCAGTTCGGCGGCGTGCTGCTTTCATGGCTGCTGTTCGGTGCGGCGTTTACGAGCACGGTCACCCAGATTCAGGTGTACGCGTGCCTGCCAATGCTCACGCTATATCCACTGGCTGTGGGCATGGTCTGTTATCAACTGGCGATCAAACTTTCGGAACACAAACGGGCACTGAGTGCGTTGAGTCGAACCGACAGCCTGACCGGCCTGCTCAACCACGGCTCCTGGAAAGACCTGCTGCACATCAAGTTTCACCTGTGCCAGCAGCAACAGATTCAAGCGACCATCGCGCTGATCGACATTGATCACTTCAAAGCCATCAATGACACCTACGGGCACATCGTGGGCGACTCGGTACTGCGTAAGTTGAGTGCCGAGCTCAAGCGCAACCTGCGCGAAAGCGACCTGGCCGGGCGTTACGGCGGCGATGAGTTCTGCGTGATCCTGCCAGACATGCCCCTCGAACAGGCCAGGGACGTGATGGAACGCTTGCGTCACGTGTTCAGCAACTATCGCAACCCGGACGTGCCGCAGCTGCGAGTCAGTTTGAGCATAGGCCTGGCCACCTGCCGGCCTACCTTCAAGGACGCCGCCAGTTGGCTCAATGAGGCGGATAAGGCGCTGTACACCGCCAAGAATTCCGGCCGCAACAAAATCAACATCGCACTCAGCGAACCATTTACCGGGCCGACCCTGGCGGTCACCGCATAAAGAACTTGTTCCCCGAACGTTAGCTGTCAGACAGGGGTTGCCCGGCACTAAGCAGACATCGTCGAAGGCTATGATTGCCCTCGACCTGCGGCACAGGAGCCGACTCCGCGTTTATCCCACTCCAGAGCACCCGCGACCATGCTATTTAACCGCCAAAAGAAAACCATCGAAGCCCTGCAAGACACCGTTGCCCGGCAGGCCAGCCTCCTGCACGCCATCGACCGTTCGATGGCGGTGGTCGAATTCGACCTCAATGGAACGGTGCTGCACGTCAACGACAACTTTCTCAAGGCCATGGGTTTTCGGCGCGAACAGGTCATCGGCCAATCCCACCGCCGGTTCTGTACAGCGGATTTTGCCCGCAGCAGTGCCTACACACAGCTATGGGACGACTTGAAAAAAGGACAATTCGTCTCGGGCACCTTCGAACGGGTCAGCGGCAGTGGTCAGCCGGTCTGGCTGGAAGCCAGTTATAACCCCATCAAGGATGCGTCGGGCAAGGTCATGAAAGTGGTCAAGTACGCACTCGACGTGACCGACAATATGCAACAGGAGAGTGAATCCAAGGCCAAACTCCAGGCCATTGACCGTGCGATGGCCGTGATCGAATTCAACCTCGACGGCAGCGTGATCAGTGCCAATCAGAATTTCCTCAATCGCCTCGGCTACAGCCTCAGCGAACTCAAGGGCAAACATCACCGGCTGTTCTGTAAGCCGGAACTGGCCAACAGCGATGCTTACCAGGACTTCTGGCACCGACTCAATCAGGGCGAATTTTTCAACGGCCAGTTCGAGCGCATTGATAAGCACGGCCGTACCTTGTGGCTCGAAGCCAACTACAACCCGGTGTACGACGCCAGCGGTCGGCTGTGCAAAGTGGTGAAGTTTGCCTCTGACGTGACCGCGATGGTCGAGCAACATGAACAGGACGCCCGCAGTGCCACGCAGGCGTACCACATCTCGGTTGAAACCCGAAAAGTCGCCGAGCACGGCACCGAAGTGATTCAGAACACGGCCAGTGAGATGCGCGAAATTGCCGCCAACATTGACGGCTCCTCTACCTTGATCGCCGAACTCGGCGAACGCTCTGAGCAGATCACGGCCATCGTCAACACCATCTGTGCCATTGCCGATCAGACCAACCTGTTGGCCCTCAATGCCGCCATCGAAGCCGCGCGTGCCGGTGAACAAGGACGTGGCTTCGCGGTGGTGGCCGATGAAGTGCGGCAACTGGCGGCACGCACCAGTGGTTCCACGGCAGAAATCTCAACGATGATCGGCCTGATCCAGAGCCAGACACGCGATGCCATCAGGAGCATGGACAGCACCCGCGACCGTGCCGCCGAAGGGGTCAGGCTGGCGGACAAAGCCGGAACGGTAATCGTGCAGATTCGTGACGGCGCGAGCAACGCGGTGCAAGCCGTCAGTATGTTCGCCAACGAGCGCGCCCCGCGCTGAAGGGCCGCACACGCGACGCCTGAACCGACGTCGCGCAAAGGCTGGCAGGGCTATAGTGAAGTTCAGTCCCAGCCTGTTGCAGAGATCCCCATGACTTCAACCACTCCTGAAAACGAACCGGCAGCCCCCGTCGATCACCTGCGCTTTCATCGTCCTCACGCCCACCTCGCACCGACCTTCGGCAATGATCGGTTTGCCCTGCGCGCCGAGGCGTTTGCACGGTTCTTCGGCACACCGACCTTTCTTGGCGCGCAAACCCTGATCGTGGTGATCTGGGTCTGCCTCAACCTGTTCGGCGTGACTCACTTCGACGTTTACCCGTTCATCCTGCTCAACCTGGCGTTCAGCCTGCAATCGGCTTATGCGGCGCCACTGATTCTACTGGCGCAAACCCGTCAGGCCGCGCGCGACAAAGCCCAGTCCGACGCCGACGCGCAACACCGCGAAGCCCTGGCCGTTGCCAACAGCGAACGTCAGGCCCAGGCGGCGCAGAACACCGCGCAGCTAATGACATTGCTTGAGCAAAATACGCGCCTGACCGAAATGACCAAAACCCTCACCGAACGCATCGAAAACCTGACAAGCGAGATGCATCAGCATTTTGTACGCAAGGATGCCCCCAAGGCTTGACCACGTGACTCGGACAGCCGGACAGCGGCGGTTCTGGCCTGGAAACACCCTCCCGAGCACAGCGCGATTCGTGAACGCCGACGTTCGACCTCGCACTCGTGGCCATACGCACGAGTGCAAGGTCGAACGGGCTTGAGCCATAACCCGTGTGGAGCGCCTGACGCGCACCGCAGAACATTCAGCTCTGCACCAGACTCCTCATCGCTGCAATCTCCGGCACTTCCCGCCGATTCATGTACACCCGCAAGGGTTCGGTGATGTTGATGCGGTCGTCGATATTCTGATCCAGCAGCAACTGGATCAGATCACGCTTGAGGGTCATGGTCTGGCCGTCCTGCGCGGCCCAGACAAACTCGCTGGTGGGGATGATGCCGTCATCGGCCACGTCCATGCCGAAGGAGTCTTCGCTGAAACGTACGATGTACTGGCCGGTCTTGCGGTTCAGGCCGACGAAGCCCTTGAGTTGGTCGGCAGCCTGGCAGATAAGCTGGGAAGTGATGCGCATGGTAAACCTCACGGTGGGGTCCCAAGGGACCGCGGATCGATGGTTTACACGCAGGGCAGGATGTCGACTGTTCTGGGGTTTCCCTCTGTCGGGGAAACTGCTGGAGGCAAGAGTACTGCAAAGAACCGCACAAATGTGCTGAAAAAAGAGGCATTACGCACGTTTATGTCGGTCTGGCGATAGCACAAGCGGCGCTCAATTGTTAAAAGGTACTCCTTTAAAATCGCCCTCCAGAAAAGGACCTCGACCATGCCTGTCACCTACACCAAAAGCGCCCTGCTGCTGAGCCTGTTGCTCGGCCTTGGCCAGGCACAGGCCGCCAGCCAGCCGACCCCGAATACTCTGGCCAGCCTCAATGGCATCCCGCACCCTGCGGTGATTGCCCACCGTGGCGCGTCCTTCGATGCCCCCGAGTCCACCGCCGCCGCCTACAAACTGGCTCGCGACCTGGGTGCCGATTACCTGGAAATGGACCTGCAACGCAGCAAGGATGGCGTGCTGTTCGCCCTGCACGACAACAACCTGCAACGCACCACCGACGTCGCGACCAAATTCCCTGAGCGCAAGGACAGCCCGGCCAACGAGTTCACGATCAAAGAGCTCAAAACCCTGGACGCCGGCAGCTGGTTCAACGCCGCCCACCCGGACCGTGCCCGCCCTGCGTATGTTGGCCTGCAAATCCTGACCCTGGACGAAATCATCGACATCGCCCAAGGCAATCCGCAGCACAAACCTGGCCTGTACATCGAAACCAAGGAAGCGAAGCAGTTTCCTGGTCTTGAACGTGACCTCAAGGACAAATTGCAGGACCGTGGCTGGCTGAGCCCGGCCGGTTCCAAACTGGCCAAGAGTGAACTGGCTGTTGGCCAGGGCAAAGGCAAGGTGATCCTGCAAACCTTCGAGAAGAGCAGCCTGGAACTGCTGCAAAAAGAAATGCCGCAAGTGCCGAAAATCCTGCTGCTGTGGGTCGGTGAAGGCGGTATGGAACCCAAGTCCAAGGTGAGCTTCGCCGAATCCGGCGACAAGGACAAAGCCGCCTACTACGCCAAGCAGGAACCCAAGGACAAGGCTGAGTTCGAGCAGTGGGTCGACTACGCCAAGGCCCAGGGCGCCATCGGCACTGGTCCTTCGGCAGCGCTGACCAATGGCGGTGATCAAAGCTATTTTGACCTGGTAAAACCCTGGATGAACCAGTACACCCACGACAAAGGCATGCTGGTGCACGTCTACACCATCGACGATGCCGTGGATTACAAGAAAGTGATGGACTCAGGCGTCGACGGCATCTTCACCAACCGTGCCTCGGAGTTGCTCAAGTATTACCAGCGCCCGGCCACCGCCAGCGTTGCGCAGTTGCTTGAGAAGAACGGTTATTGAGTGAGCAAGACCTTTGATTGGACAGGCCGCCTGTGGTTAGGGCGTGATTTTGGCCTGATCCACGGTCAGCTGGGGCGCACTGCGCCCCATGCTCATTACGCCCATCAACTGATTTTAGCCCCCAGGCAACCGGTCACCGTGAGCCTTGAAGGCATTCCTTGCACGGGTCATCGGCTGTTTATCCCCTCGCTGCACCGCCACGCCATTCTCGACGCGCCCGACACGGTGTTCAGTGTCTACGCCGAACCGTTGATCTTCGATGGTGCGCACTTGCAGAGCATGCTGGCCGACGTCGAACTGTCCCTGCACAGCATCGATCACGCCATGAACCTCTGCCCCCGCCGAGCCGTCAATGACCCCCGCATCGAACGCGCACTGTCCGCCCTGGACAGGCTGCTCACCGATAAAGTCTCGGCGGCCAGCCTGGCCAATGAAGCTCATGTCTCTCTGAGTCAGCTTGAACGGCTGTTCGCCCGGCAAGTCGGTTTGCCTGTGCGGCGGCTGGTGCTCTGGCGGCGCCTGCGCCTGGCCATGGCCCTGATACTGGCCGGCAGCAACGTGACATCAGCCGCCCATGACGCGGGTTTTGCCGATGCCGCGCACTTGTCCCGCACACTGAAAAAGATCTTCGGCGTGACCGCCAGCCACGGGCTGAACGGCCTCCAGATAGCACTGCGTGACTGATGCCTCAGCGGCGCAACGGCTGCGGTACAACGGGTTCCTCGACCAATCGCTCGGGGGTGAACGGATCAAGCAACTGCTCGACGTAACCCTGAGGAAAGTCCGGTCGACTGCCAATCCCCAGGTCCCCCTGGCGGATCTGATAGTTGTCGCATTGAAAAGCCGTGCCCAGCAACCGGTCCCACAAATTGAAGAACAACCCGAAATTCACATTGCCGGCCGCGCCGTATTTCATGTGATGGAAACGGTGTACCGGTGCCCAGGCGAACACCCGCAGCAACCACCCAGGCTTCATGTCGACATTGGAATGCTGCAACAGCAACTCGATGCTGATGGCAAACGCCAGCAACGCCGCCACGTCCACGGGGATCCCCAACAGCAACAACGGCAGCAATCCCGCTAACGCTTCCAACATCTGGTGCAGGGGATGTTTCATGAGTCCGTTGAAGCCATACAGCCGCTGGACACTGTGATGCACAGCGTGCAAACGCCACAAGAACGGCACCTGGTGACTGAGATAGTGGGTCAGGCTGATGCCCGCATCGGCAATGACGATCGCCATCGACAGTTGCAGCCATAGCGGCCAACCACTGGGCCAAATGCCCTCGAACGACAGCACTGCCACCAGCCCCGGCAGTGTCAGCAAGCCGAGTGCGTTCAGGGTTTCGTTGACCAGCGCATGGGCGATATCGCGTCGGCCATCCCCTTGAGACTGGTTCCAGGCAGGCTCATAGGGCAACCACCACTCCGCCAGGAATGACACCAGCAATGCACCGAGAAACACTGGCAACAGCCACCATGCAGAAAGCCCTTGCGCGCTCACCATCCCCACACCGAGACTCAAAAAGCCGCCCAGAAACAGCGGGGCATACAGTGTCGCCATCATTCGTTTCATACGGGCCTCCATTGATCCAGGCCCCAGCATGAAGCGCTGGCGTGTGCGACGATTGAACAAACGGCGCAACATGCAGCCGTTTGCCATTAAGGATGAATTAAGTTGCGCAGGCTAACCTGAGGCCACTTAAACAGCTCACACAAGGACTGACCCCATGAAGACGTTGACCACCCTGCTCACTGCTACCGCCCTGACCCTGACCGCCGGTTTCGCCATGGCGGATGTGCGTCCGGACCTGATCCCGGGCCTGCTCAAGGACGGCGCCATCATGGACATGCAGAAGCTCAATGAGGCCGCCCTGGCCCAGCACCCTGGCACCACAGCGGCAAACATCACCGACACCGAACTTGAGCACAATGCCACGACCGGCGCCTATGCTTACGAAGTCGAAATCCGTGACGCCAAGAACGTTAAGTGGGACGTGACACTGGACGCCAAGACCGGCCAGGTACTGAGCAACAAGCAAGACAAGTAACGCACCCAACAAAAAGCCGCGAGACCTTCGGGTCTCGCGGCTTTTTTGCACCTCGGCGGTAAATGCCCGCAGGGTTACGCCCTTGTAGAGTCATCGTGTAGCAACTCGGTGACCGGGTCGCAACACGATGAGGCAGGCAGGTTGAATCAGGCGCTCAGGCGCGCCGTCACTTCGTTCAACTGCCCCGACAACCCTTGCAGGTTGTGGCTGGCGGCCTCGGTGCGTTGCACGTTGTCCATATTGGTACTGGCGATGCTGGTGATCTCGGTCAGGTTGCGCGAAATGTCTTCGGCGACCGAGGTCTGCTCTTCGGCCGCGGTCGCGATCTGACGGTTCATGTCGCGAATCGCTTCCACCGACGCGGTGATGCGCTCCAGCATGGCGCCGGCCTCTGTCACCTGCTCGACGCTTTCTTCGCTGCGCGACTGGCCGCTTTCAATGGCCTGCGCCGCGTCCACTGCACCGGTCTGCACGCTCTGGATGATCTGGTTGATCTCGATGATCGAAGCCGCCGTGCGCTGGGCCAGGCTACGGACTTCATCGGCCACTACGGCAAACCCGCGTCCGGCTTCACCGGCCCGGGCCGCTTCGATGGCAGCGTTCAGTGCCAGCAAGTTGGTCTGCTCGGCAATGCCGCGAATCACTTCCAACACCTTGCCGATGCGCCCGCTGTCGGCTTCCAGACGACGGATGACCGTGGCGGTGTTGGCGATTTCGCCGCGCATCTGGGTGATGGTGTAAATCGTCCCCTGCATGACCTTTTCGCCTTGCTGGGCCGACTGGTCGGCGTCGTCGGCCGCTTTCGCCGCGTCGGCCGCATGCCGCGCCACTTCCTGAGCGGTGGCAGACATCTCGTTCATCGCCGTGGCCACCTGATCAGTGCGGTTGAACTGCTCGTTGGTGCCGCTGGCCATCAGCCCGGCAATCGAGTTCAGTTCACCGCTGGCGCTGTTCAGGTCAGTGGCGCTGCGTTGCAGACGGCTGAAGGTTTCTGCCAGGAAATCACGCAAGGTATTGGCCGCAACGGCCAACCGACCCAGTTCATCCTGACGGTCGTTGTTCACGCGCTCGGAGAAACGACCCTGGCTCAACTGCGCCACGTACTCGATCAACTTGCGAATCGGGTCGACCAATTGACGGTTGACCAGCCACAGGCTGAGCAAGCCAATCAACAGACCCGAAGCGAGCATCACCACGATCCCCAGTAACACGGTGCGGTCGGCACTGGCGCTGATCAGCGCCGATTGCTCGACACCTTGCTTGCGCAAGTCGATGACCAGTTCGCTCATCTGTTCACTGGCGGCGCGGTCCACACCTTTGACGGCATTGTCCCCGACGGCTGCGTCGGCACCGGCGGCCACGTAAGCGTCACGGCCCTTCTGGTACGCGCCACCCAATACACGATGGGCTTCACGCAGGCTTTCCAGGCGATTCTTGAGTGAAGCGTCAATGCCCCGCTCGTGGGTCAGCTCACCCAGGATTTTCTGGACATCCGCCTGGCGCTCTTCAAATTGTTTCCAGTACTTGTCCAACTCGGCCGGCTGCTTGCCGCGCAGCAGAACGTTTTTCCATTCCTGAACCTGGGCCTTGAACTGCAGGTTGGCCTCATCGATCAGTTGCGAGGTATGCAGCGGGCCTTCGATCAGGTTGCTATAGCTCTGCACCCCGTTGGAGAGGAAGTGAAAGCAGGCCAATGCGATCAACAGCATCGCAAACAGGCTGCCGCTGAGCAGTGCCAGGATTTGAGCTCTCAGGGATTTGTGCAAAAACATCGAGTGATACTCATGACAGGGATGAGGCACGCACCGCACGGGCATGCAAAGTGTCCGGACATCCCTGTCAGCAACGCTTCGGCCCACAGCCAGAAGCGTGCACGTTAACGTTTATGCCATCGGCGCTACGGGCGCTTTCTTGAGGCAATCCGACCACCGGTCGAAGGCAATTTACCGGCGCCGTCAAATCGTCACAAAACGGTCAAAAAGCCTTGCAATGATGCGGCTCAAGTGAGCCTGTGAACGTTCTGACAGGCGCCTCCCCAGCGAGACTCAATGAACCACAGCATTGACCAACGTCACCGTGATTCTGACCTGTTCGGCCTGCTCTACGGCTTCAGCTTTCGTCCCGGCGAACGCGGCCGCGAGATCGATTCGGCCAAGGCGTTGCAGTATTTGCAGGTACCGGACGACCCCGAGCAGTTCCTCTGGCTGCATTTGAACCTGGCCCACGCCGCGTGCGAGCGCTGGATGAAAAGCCATCTGGCGCTGCCGGACGAATTCTTCGAGGCGCTGCACGAAGGCTCACGTTCAACCCGCATTGAACACGTCGACAGCGCGTTGCTCGCGGTGGTCAACGATGTGGTGTTCAACCTCAGCAGCATGGTGTCCTCGGACGTCTCGACCCTGTGGGTCTGCGCCCGCAGTCGGTTGATTGTCAGTGCGCGCCTGCAACCGCTGCACTCGGTGGACAAACTGCGTTCCTCGGTCAAGGCCGGCGAGTGCTTTCGCTCACCGCTTGAATTGCTGGTGCATTTGCTGCGCGACCAGGGCGAAGTGCTGACGCAGATCGTGCGCAAGACCAGCCAGAGCGTCGATCAGATCGAAGATGAGTTGCTGTCCTCGCGCCTGTCCACCAACCGCGCCGAACTGGGCGCCAACCGCCGGGTGCTGGTGCGGTTGCAGCGGTTACTGGCGCTGGAGCCCGGTTCGTTACTGCGGCTGCTGAACCGGCCGCCGCCCTGGTTGCAGAAAGACGACGTCAAGGAGCTGCGCAAGTCCACCGAGGAGTTCGCGCTGATCATCAACGACCTCACGGCCCTCGGTGAGCGGATCAAGCTGTTGCAGGAAGAAATCGCCGCCAACCTCAACGAACAGAGCAACCGCACGCTGTTTACCCTGACCGTGGTCACCGTACTGGCGCTGCCGATCAACATCATTGCCGGTTTCTTCGGCATGAATGTCGGCGGGATTCCGCTTTCCGGCGACCCGCAAGGCTTCTGGATCCTGGTAGCACTGGTGGCAACTTTCACCGTGCTGGCGGGGCGCTGGGCGTTTCGCAAGCGCCAGGATTACTGAGCACATTTCAGCCCAACCATTCACTGTGGCGAGGGAGCTTGCTCCCTCACCACAGGTAGTGCATTCGGATCAATGGGCCCGGAAAAAACCTAAACCCTGATCTGAGGCAGCCTCTGTGTAACATTTAGCAACGATCATGGCGGGCACTCCTTTCTTCCACAGGACTGTCCGGCAATGGCTACTCCTTCCTTGACTGCCGCCTCCCCCGCCAGCGACACCCGGCCGGCACTCGATGCAAAAACCGGTGTGTTCACCACCGTGGTGTTTTTCGCGGTACTGGCCATGGGATTGCTGTTCACCGCCTACAGCCTGATGCACGACATGCACGAACTCGGCACCACGGTGACCACCTGGACCCCGTTTCTGCTGCTTGGCGTGGCGTTGTTGATTGCCCTGGGCTTTGAGTTCGTCAACGGCTTCCATGACACCGCCAACGCGGTAGCCACGGTGATTTACACCCATTCGCTGCCGCCGCATTTCGCGGTGGTCTGGTCCGGGTTCTTCAACTTCCTCGGGGTGCTGTTGTCCAGCGGTGCCGTGGCGTTCGGCATCATCGCCCTGCTGCCGGTGGAACTGATTCTGCAAGTCGGCTCCTCCGCCGGTTTTGCGATGATCTTCGCCCTGTTGATCGCCGCCATCCTGTGGAACCTCGGCACCTGGTGGCTGGGCTTGCCGGCCTCGTCGTCCCACACGCTGATCGGTTCGATCATCGGCGTCGGTGTGGCCAACGCCCTGATGCACGGGCGCGACGGCACCAGCGGTGTCGACTGGGCGCAAGCGACCAAGATCGGTTATGCCCTGCTGCTCTCGCCGCTGATCGGCTTCGGTTTTGCCGCACTGCTGTTGCTGGCATTGCGTGCTTTCGTCAAGAACCGCGCCCTGTACAAAGCCCCGAAAGGCAACACTGCGCCGCCGTGGTGGATTCGCGGCATGCTGATCCTGACCTGCACTGGCGTGTCCTTCGCCCACGGCTCCAACGACGGCCAGAAAGGCATGGGCCTGATCATGTTGATCCTGGTCGGCACCTTGCCGATGGCCTACGCGTTGAACCGCACCATGCCGGCCGATCAGGCGTTGCAGTTCGCTGCGGTGGCCGAGGTGACCCAGCAAGCGCTGGTCAAGCATGCGCCGCAACCAGCCCCGACCGACCCGCGCACCGTGCTGTCCGACTACGTGCGCAGCAAGGAAGCCACGCCGCAGTTGATCCCCGCCCTCGCCGCATTGACCGGCAACATCGGCAACGAAGTGAAGGGCTACGGTTCGCTCTCCAAGGTCCCGGCCGAAGCCATGGGCAACGTGCGCAACGACATGTACCTGACCAGTGAAACCATCCGGTTGATGGACAAGAACCAGGTCGGCCATTTCGACGCCGATACCACCGGCAAACTGCAACTGTTCAAGCAGCAGATCGACAACGCCACGCGCTTCATTCCACTGTGGGTGAAAATCGCCGTGGCCATCGCGCTCGGGCTGGGCACCATGGTCGGCTGGAAACGCATCGTGGTGACGGTCGGCGAGAAAATCGGCAAGACCCACCTGACCTACGCCCAGGGCGCCTCGGCGGAAACCGTGGCCATGCTGACCATCGGCGCGGCGGACATGTTCGGTTTGCCTGTGTCGACCACTCACGTGCTCTCATCGGGGGTGGCCGGGACCATGGTCGCCAACGGCGGCGGCCTGCAGATGAAGACCATCCGCAACCTGCTGATGGCCTGGGTGCTGACCCTGCCGGCGGCGATTGTGTTGTCGGGAAGTTTGTACTGGTTGTTCACGCAACTGTTTTAAACTGCGCACCATTGGAAAATCCCGGGAAGGAGCACCGCCCCGGGATTTTTTTGCACCCTCGAAAAACCAAAACCGGCCTTTCATCGAAAACTCGCTGTCCCTGACCGTTAATGACCCAACGCAAAAGCAATCGGGCTTCAGTTTGTTAGCCTTATGCCGACTTAGATAAGACTCGATGCACTCAGGAGGGGAACCGTGAATCTGTACATCAATCAGCTTCAGAAGAAAGCTGACTTTAAAGAAGCCGTCTACGCCGGTGACATTTTCCTGAACACCCAGCTCACCGCGGCCAAAGAGCTTTGTGCCTTTGCCCAAGAGAGCATTACCGCCGCGTTTGACGGCGAGACCGACCACCAGGCCCTGCACCGCATGATGCCGGTCGAAGAATTCGTTGCATTGGTGACCCGTCTCAAGGGCCAGTTCACCAACAGCCAACGCGCCAAGGACCTGATCCGCGCGTTCACCCTGGAAATCGGCGTCGATCCCCAGGAGTACATTTTCGACGTGCCGCGTGTGCGTGTAGTGCCCAACTACAACTACCTGCATGCCGGTGTCAGTTACGCCTACAAACCGCACCGCGACACCTGGTACGGCAGCGTCGATTGCCAGATCAACACCTGGATGCCGGTCTACACCATCGAGCCCGAGCAGACCATGATGATCAACCCGGCGTACTTCGACGTGCCGGTGAAGAACACCTCGGCCGACTGGAGTCTGTCCGAGTGGATCAACACTCAACGCCATCGCGCCAAGGACAACCTCACCGAAGAACGTCGGGTACATCCAGTTCCTCAGGAAGAGATCAACGGCGCCTCGGAAATCCGCATCGCCGGCAATACCGGTGAAATGCTGATTTTCTCTGGCTCGCACCTGCACGGCACCGTGCCCAACTACACCGATAACACCCGCTTCAGCGTGGACTTCCGCCTGATGCACCTGGACGACCTCAAGCACAAGCGCGGCGCGATCAACGTCGACAGCGCGTGCCCGGATGTCGGCGCCGGTTTCAAAGACTATTTCCACGCCCACGACTTCTCGAATTTCCAAGGAATCAAATAATGACCAAGCGTCGCATTACGCCTGCCGAGGCCCAATACAACGAAACCCGCGCCGGCGTTCTCAAGCGGGTCGACGCCGAGTACGTGGCCGATGCGCCTTTCGTGTTCGCCAACCGCATCGGCGTGACTGCCGCGCTGTCGCGCATGGAACTGTTCAAGAAAGTGGCCGAGATCCCGGGCGCCATCGTCGAGTGCGGCGTGTACAAGGGCAACTCGCTGATGCTCTACATGCACCTGTCGATGATCCTGGAACCCTACGCGATCAACCGTTCGATCGTCGGCTTCGACACCTTCGAAGGCTTCCAGAGCATCAACAAGGACGAAGACCCGGCCGACGTCAACGAGACCATGTTCTCTGACACCGACCAGTCGCTGATCCAGGACATGATCGATGCCAACGACCTGCTGCGTCCGGTCAACCGCATCCCGCGTTGCGAACTGGTCAAGGGCGACATCTGCAAGACTGCACCTGAGTGGGTCAAGTCCCGTCCGGACCTGGTCGTGGCCATGCTGATCCTCGACACCGATCTGTACGAGTCGACTAAAGTCGCGCTGGAAACCTTCCTGCCGTACATGCCAAAAGGCGCCATCGTGGTACTGGACGAAGTGGCGTACCGCAACTTCCCGGGCGAAACCAAAGCCCTGCGCGAAGTGTTCGACCTGAACAAAATCGAACTCAAGCGCCTGCCATTCGACTCCTGCGTGGGCTACTTCCACGTTTGATCGAACCCGAGCCGCCCGCCCCTCCCGTCATGGGAGCGGGTCGGGCGCCGCTCCGCTTGCCTGCCTCGTACAAACCCTCCCGCCTCAGGCCATCCGCCGTTCCAGCATCCGCGCCCGCAGCACGTCATACGCCCAGTGATAGACATAGGTGTACGGCAGGAAAAACAGCAGCACGCCGATGTCCAGAATCAACGCCTGCATCAGGCTGACGTTCAACCACCAGGCAATCAGCGGCACACTGACCGCCACCAGCCCGCCTTCAAACAGCAAGGCATGCAAGACCCGCGTCCAGGCACTCGGGGCCAGGGCCAGGCGTTTGAGCAGACGGTCGAACAAACCATTGAACACCACGTTCCAGGCCAGCGCGATCAAGCCAATGGCAATCGTTGCAACGCCCATGTCGACCACCGGTTTGTCCATCAGCCACGCCAGCAGCGGCGTACACAGCAAGACTGCCAGCAGCTCAAAACCAATGGCCTGAAAAACACGTTCGGAAAAAGATTTCTGGGTGCTCATGATCAAGCTCCGTGGGTGAATGTGGTTGCCATCATCTGTCACCCTGCCGATACTTCATAATCAATAACCATCGATCAAGGCGATAGTTCATGGCCTCACATGAAGTCCTGCTGGCATTCGTCCAGGCAGCCACCCAAGGCTCGTTCTCAGCGGCGGCGCGCAAACTGGGCAAAAGCCAGTCGACCATCAGCGCAGCCGTTGCCAGCCTGGAAATCGACCTGAACGTGACGCTGTTCGACCGCAGCAGCCGCAAGCCCGGCCTGACCCCGGCCGGCCACGTCATGTTGCAACGCGCCGAAGACATCCTCGCCGCCACCAGCCGCCTGGAAATGACCGCCGCCCAACTGTCCGGTGGGGTCGAACCCAAACTGACCGTGGCGATATCCGACACCTATCAGTCGAACCGTTTCGAATCCGTACTCAGCGCCTTCGAACAGCGTTACCCGGATCTGGAACTCGAATGCCTGATTGCCGAGTGCGATGACCTGGTGGCGCTCGTGCAGCGCGGCCGGGCGCATATTGCCTTTGCCGAAATGCAGGCCCATTACCCCGCCGACCTGAACAGCGCGACCCTCGACGAACGCACGGAAATCGCGCTGTTCGTCTCCCGCGAACATCCACTGGCGAGCGTGACGACGATCGACCAACAGGCCCTGCAACAACACCGCGAGTTGCGTCTGGCGACCATCGTCAACCCGTACGAAACCCGCGCTCGGGGACGAGTCTGGTCGGCGCCGAGTTACTTGATGCTGCTGGAAATGGCCCAGGGCGGTTTCGGCTGGGCGCCCTTGCCACGCTGGCTGGCGGGGCGTTTCGGTGCGGGAACATTGCAGGAACTCAAGGTGCGTGGCTGGCCGAAACCGGTGGCGGTCGATGCGCTCTGGTCACGGTTGCACCCGCCGGGGCCCGCGGGGAGCTGGTTGCTGGCCAAGATGCTGGAGTGACGCTCACGGTCGCAACCTCGCGCCATACGCCAACTCACTCAGCCGCCGCTCGATAAACCGCCGCTCCGGCGCTTGCCGGGTCAGCTCAAGGGCGCGCCGATACGCCGCCCGGGCCTCTTCAGTGCGCCCCAACTGTCGACAAAACTCGGCCCGTGCCGAGTGCGCCAGGTGATAGTCGAGCAAATCGCCCCGCGCCAGAATGCCTTCGATCAGCAGTAGCCCTGCCAACGGTCCATCACGCTGGGCCAGGGCAGCGGCGCGGTTGAGTTCGATCACCGGCGACGGCACCGCTCGTAACAAGACGTCGTACAGCCCGACGATTTGCGGCCAGTCGGTTTCCTGCGCACTCGGCGCTTCGGCATGCACCGCCGAGATTGCGGCTTGCAGGCAGTAGGGGCCGAAACCCCGTGTGCTCAACGCCCGCTCGAGCAGCCCGCAGCCTTCGGCAATCAGTTCGGCAACCCACAGTGAACGGTCTTGCTGATCGAGCACAATCAACTCGCCGGTGACCGACGTCCGGGCCGGGCGCCGCGACTCATTGAGCAGCATCAGCGCCAGCAGCCCCATCACCTCGGGCTCGGGGAGCAACTCCAGCAACAGTCGCCCCAGACGAATCGCTTCGCGGGTCAGGTCTTCGCGGGTCAACTCACTGCCGCCCGACGCCGAATAGCCTTCGTTGAACACCAGGTAAATCACCCGCAACACGCTGTCCAGGCGCTCGGGTAATTCGCCCATGGACGGTACTTGATAAGGGATATTTGCGTCGCGGATCTTGGCTTTGGCGCGCACGATGCGCTGGGCGATGGTGGCGGGTGCCGAGAGAAAGGCCCGGGCGATTTCTTCGGTGGTCAGGTCGCAGACCTCCCGCAGCGTCAACGGCACTTGCGCGTCCGCCGCCAGCGCCGGATGGCAGCAGGTAAAGATCAGCCGCAGGCGATCATCCTCCACGTCTTCGGTACTCCACTCGGTCTCCTCGAGTGCCTCCAACTGCGCGATCAGGGCCGGTTGCGCGGCGGTGAATCGCGCTCGACGGCGTAGACCGTCGATGGCCTTGAAGCGCCCGGTGGACACCAGCCAGGCGCGCGGGTTATCCGGCACGCCATCGCGCTGCCAGCGTTCGACCGCAACGAAGAAGGCTTCATGCAGGGCCTCTTCGGCGAGGTCGAAATCGCCCAGCAAACGAATCAACGTCGCCAGGATGCGCCGCGATTCGTTGCGGTAAACCGCCTCGACCAGCGCCTTGACCGGATCGCCCGGCATCAGTCCGGCATGCCTGTGGTCACCAGGGTCACCAAGCGGTCCAGGCTCTGCCCCCACCCCTCATGGAACCCCATGGCTTCGTGGGCCTGGCGGTCCTCTTCACTCCAGTGCATGGCGCGGGCGGTGTAGAGGGTTTTGCCATCGACCTCTTCAAACGTCACTTCAGCGGTCATGAACGGCTTGCCCGAGGGAACCCAGCCAGGTGTGAACGCATCGGTGAAGACCAATCGTTGCGGGGCGACGATTTCCAGAAAGACGCCGCAGGTCGGGTACTCGCTGCCGTCCGGCGCACGCATCAGGGTACGAAACTGACCGCCGACCCACAGGTCCATTTCACACTCCGGCGTGGTCATGCCGTGAGGCCCCCACCACTGGGCGAGCAGCGCAGGCTCGGTCCAGGCGCGGAACAGTTTGCGGCGCGGCGCATCAATCAAACGGCTGATGGACAACTCATGCTCGGCAGGCGGGTGGCCTGCTCCGGGAAGACTCATGGCGATACTCCTGTTTATGATTTTTATCAGGGATTCAATGTGCGAACCGGGCGCACTTCAACACTGCCGACCCGGGCAGCCGGGATCTTGCCGGCCACCTGAATCGCCTCGTTCAAGTCCTTGGCATCGATCAGGTAGAAACCGGCCAACTGCTCCTTGGTTTCGGCGAACGGGCCATCGGTGATCGACAGTTTGCCGCCGCGCATGCGCACCGTGGTGGCCGTCTGGACCGACTCCAGCGCCTCGGCGGCGAGCATCCGTCCACTGCCCTGGACCGACTCGGCATAGGCCATGCACTCGGCGTCTTTCGGGCTGTCGGGCAAGCTGTGCAGCAGGTGTTCGTCGCTGTAGACCAGGCATAGGTATTTCATGGAATTCTCCGTGATCAGGCTGATCAACTATGGCCGCAGATGGGAGGTTTGGCGAACATCCCGACGATCAGGGGTGCAGGTCGAACAATACGGCGCTTGTCGGCGTACAAGCCCATGACTTTTTCCACATCCTTGCTGATTACCGCCTGACGGCAGGTCTCGATCAGGGCCTGGATTTCAGTGTTTATCCTTGGTGCATTCATGATGCAACTCCGAGTGTTTTAGCGTGAAGACACCCTTAGTCGTCTGGCCAACAGACCCATCGACAGCCCAAAAAAATAAATTTCAATGCATCAAACTCGCTAGAATCCGGGCCTCACCTTTGTCGGACCATGGACACCGCCAGTGACTACCCAGCTCGTTCCCTACGAACACCTGAACGCCGTTCAGCGCCTGCAAGTCGAAGCCATCGAAATCCATCCACAACAAAAGCAGTTTTCCGGTGACATCCACGGCGCCCTGCACTCACTGGGCGGCACGCCCACTGACAGCATCAAGGGCTTCGCGCTCCTTCGCGAAGACGTTCCCGTCGCGTTTCTGCTGCTCAAGCGTCCGCCGTTCCTGCCGGACTGGGCCAGCGAAGACACCGCCACCCTGCATGCCCTGCAAGTCGACCATCGCCTGCAAGGCAAGGGCCTGGGCAAAGCCTGCCTGCAAGCCCTGCCCGGAGTGGCCCGCCAGGCCTGGCCGCAGATCAAGGGGCTGGAATTGTCGGTGGATGCCCACAACGAATCGGCATTGGGGCTGTACCTCAAGCAAGGCTGGGTCGACCGCGGCGAAGCCTACAAGGGCCGGATCGGCTACGAGCGACGCATGGCCCTGGCCTTCTGAACCCACAGCGACCTTTACGGATGAAGTGAACAATGCTGACAACCATTGAGCAACTTGAAACGATCTACGGCCTGCCCCACGACCGCGCGGTACGCAAGCAAATCCCCTTTTTGAACCAGGACTACCAGGCCATGGTGCGCGCCTCGCCCCTGGTGATTGTGAGTTCGGTCAGCCCCGAGGGCATGGATGCATCGCCACGGGGCGATGCTCCGGGTTTTGTGCGGATCATCGACGACCAGACCCTGGCGATCCCGGACCGCCCCGGCAACAACCGCATCGACACCCTGCGCAACCTCATTGTCGATTCGCGGGTGGGGCTGTTATTCATCATTCCGGGGATTGGCGAAACCTTGCGAGTCAACGGCACTGCGACCATCAGCGATGACCCCGAGCTGCTGGAGAGCTTTGCCGTCAACGGCAAACCGGCACGCACGGTGATTCTGGTGACCGTGCAAGCGGCGTATTTCCACTGCTCCAAAGCCATCGTCCGCTCAGACTTGTGGAACCCGGAAAAACACCTGGACCGGTCCGCCCTGCCAACGGCCGGGGCCTTTCACAAACGCCTGAACGATGGCCAGTTCGATGCCGAAGCCTACGACCGGGAAGCCCCGATCCGGGCACTGAACAGCCTCTATTGAGCGCGCAATAAAAAGGGCTGCCAAAGCAGCCCTTGTCCTGGTTCAGAGCGTCAGTGCCATTTCGTGCCAGGCCATGCCGCCATGGTCGGAATCCGAGGCCTTGAGGTAGACGAAACCAAACCCGGCGTAGAGCGTCACATGCCGCTCCTTGCACATCAAATGGATGCTCGCCTTGCCCTGCTCGCGCATCCGGGCGATGAACGCGTGCATCAGGCGCCTGGCCAGGCCCTGGCCTTGAAAGTCCGGGTGCACCACCACCGACATGATGACCACATGCGGGCCTTGCGGGTCGTGGCCGATCAACTCCTTGAAGGCTTCATCGGCCATTTCCACCACAAACGCCGCACCGGAATTGATAAACCCGGCAACCACCCCGTCCACCTCGGCAACGATAAAGCCCTGAGGCCAGGTGGCGATGCGCGTGGCGATCTTTTCCCGCGTCGCCGCTTCATCACCTTCGTAGGCCAGGGTTTCGATGGCGAAACAACGGTCCAGGTCAGCGGGCAGCACCTGGCGAATGACGGTCGTGGATGAGTTCATGGCAGGCACGTTCGGCGAGTAAAAGGGGGCATGATGATAGAGGAATAAGGCCTGCATATCGATCACCCCCCACCGCGTAAAGCTTGCGTATAGGCGCTGTCATTGGCCGTCGGTTCGTACTATTTGTTTCCCTGTCTTTTTCCATGAATAGGGAAACTCATCATGAGTAGCGTTCAGATCGGCCTTCTTATGTTGTTCACCATCAGTGCCTTTGGCTTCATCACCCTGTCGGTCGACCTGCTGCGCGCACGACGATTGAACAAAGGCAAAAAGCCCGACGCTCAGTCAATGGCCTTGCGGAAATAGACCACACGCTCGGTTTCTGCAAACCCCAGCGCCTGGTGCATGGCATGGCTGGCCTGATTGTCCAGCGCGGCATCGGAGGCCAGCTCCGTACAGCCCAACGCCTGCGACCACTGCTCCACCGCCGCCACCAGCGCACGGGCGATACCTTGCCCGCGGCTGGCCGGCGTCACGAACAGCCCCTCCAGGAACCCCACCGGAGACGTCTGCGTGCCGTTAACGTACTCACTGCGAATCGACGCTTCGGCGAAACCCAGCACCTGTCCGGCCTGATCACTGAAGGTCAGGGCGATGTAACGTTGGGGGCTGGACACAATGCTCGCCATTTCCCCAAGGTGATTGTCCTGGGAACAGTCGGACCATAGCGCCTGACGCAACGTCAGCCAACCGGTCTGTTGGAGGTGAGTGCAGCGGGTAATCATGGCTGGGCGTCTCGACGGTCAAAGGGCGGGTAGCATAAGCCAATCCCGCCACTGCGGCCGATCAACGTTCCTTGAGTGGCAGCCAGATTTCCAGCACGCCAGCGCCGGTTTGCGGGTTGAAGTCCTCGCTGTAGCGTTCGAACTCCGGTGCATCGGCCGCTTCATGACCAGACGCCGGCAACCAGGTTTTCCAGATGTACTGAAAGGTCTGCGGCAGGTTATCCAGCGAGCCCTGGTGCGTGAACACCGCGTAGTGCTGGGGTTGCACCTCGATCCAGCGGTAAAGTTCGGGCAGGTCATCGAGCTTGCTGATTTCAACACCCGCGATGTACTCGAACTCGCCCTTGCCATCAGGGTTGCAGCAGATGCCGTAGGTCACATCGCCTTTTTGCCCAGGCACCTTGCCGATGTGCGGGATGAATTTATCCCAGAGCTTGGGAATGTCTTGCGTGGTACTGAACCGCCCGCCCAGGCCTGCGATCAGCAAAAAATGCCCTGTTTCGAAGCGAGGCGCGGCGACGGCGCCCTTTTTATGCTCATCCATGAATAAACTCCTGCAACAGTAAAGAGGGTTCGGCTGGGAGTATAGAAGCCAAACCGGATTCCCCCAGTCAAAGACCGGGAAGTTCAACCATACCGCTCGTTCCGACAAACTCCTGATAACCGCTAATGATCACGTACACCGCGAAATAGCAGAAGATCGCTGCAGATACCAGATAAGAGTAGCGTAGGAGCTTGTCGCCCAGCAACTTGCCGCCCTGGGTCGCCGCCAGGCACAGTGCCACACACCACAGCAGCCCGGCGCAAAAGAACCCTGCCAGAAACAGCCCGGCGCTGGCCAGGCTGCCGCCACCGGAGCGGGCGATCAGCGTCCCGCCCACCGCCGCGAACCACAAAATGGCACTGGGTGACGACATCGCCAGGAAAATCCCACGAAAAAACTCCCGGCGATGAGAACCGCCCTTCACCTCACCGGCCTCAGCCAGCACAGCACTGTGATGGATCGCCGAGTAGATCATCTTCGCGGCGAAGTACAGCAACAACACCGAGCCGCCCACCCACAGCACCCAACGCACCGCCGAGTACTGCAACAACACCGTCATGCCTGCCAGCGCCAGCACCGCGTAAACCAGGTCCCCGACGCAGGTGCCAAGTCCCAATGCGAAGCCCTGAAAGTAGCCGCGTTGCATGGCCAGGGTAATCATCGCGATGTTGGCCACACCGATGTCCAGGCACAGTGAAAGGCTCAGCAAAAATCCGCTGGAAAACTCCATGGTTCATCCTGTTTGAGGGCGCGCGTTCGAGTGAGCGCCGACCCAAGCAAAAAGCGTGCGCACACAGGCGACGCGACAAAATCGGCGAGGTAAAACGCTGAGTGTCGTCGAAAATAGTTGAACGCCGCTACTGGACAACCGGTCATCCGCGCCTTTATCTTTCGCCGCAGGCCACCGCAGTGGCCAACGTCGCTCGGACGGTTCCGGGCGCTCACGTTATTCGAGGCAACAATGGCCGACCAAGGTTCGCCGCGCCGCTTTGCGCGCATAGATCGACTCCCCCCTTACGTATTCAATATCACTGCCGAGCTGAAGATGGCCGCCCGTCGTCGTGGCGAAGACATCATCGACTTGAGCATGGGCAACCCCGACGGCCCGACCCCGCCGCACATCGTTGAAAAAATGGTCACCGTCGCCCAGCGCGAAGACACCCATGGTTATTCCACCTCCAAGGGCATCCCGCGCCTGCGCCGGGCGATTTCGCGCTGGTACAAGGACCGCTACGAGGTCGACATCGACCCGGAAAGCGAAGCCATCGTCACCATCGGTTCGAAGGAAGGCCTGGCGCACTTGATGTTGGCCACCCTCGACCAGGGTGACACCGTACTCGTGCCCAACCCGAGCTACCCGATCCACATCTACGGTGCAGTGATTGCCGGCGCGCAAGTGCGCTCGGTGCCGCTGATTCCGGGCGTGGACTTTTTCGCCGAACTGGAGCGGGCTATTCGCGGCTCGATCCCGAAGCCGAAAATGATGATCCTCGGCTTCCCGTCCAATCCGACTGCGCAGTGCGTCGAACTGGACTTCTTCGAGCGAGTGATCGCCCTCGCCAAGCAATACGACGTGCTGGTGGTTCACGACCTGGCCTATGCCGACATCGTCTATGACGGCTGGAAAGCCCCCTCGATCATGCAGGTGCCGGGCGCCAAGGACATCGCGGTGGAGTTTTTCACCCTGTCCAAGAGCTACAACATGGCGGGCTGGCGGATCGGTTTCATGGTCGGCAACCCGGAACTGGTCAACGCCCTGGCGCGGATCAAGAGCTACCACGACTACGGCACGTTTACCCCGTTGCAGGTCGCGGCCATCGCAGCGCTGGAAGGTGATCAGCAGTGCGTCAAGGACATCGCCGAGCAATACCGGCAACGCCGCAACGTGCTGGTCAAGGGCCTGCATGAACTGGGCTGGATGGTCGAGAACCCGAAAGCCTCGATGTATGTCTGGGCCAAGATCCCCGAGGCTTACGCGCACATGGGCTCGCTGGAGTTCGCCAAGAAACTGCTGGCCGACGCCAAGGTGTGTGTCTCGCCGGGCGTGGGTTTTGGTGAATACGGTGACGACCACGTGCGCTTCGCACTGATCGAAAACCAGGACCGGATTCGTCAGGCCGTACGCGGGATTCGCGGGATGCTCCGGGCGGATGGGCTAGTCGCTAAATCTAACACCTGACACAAAACACTGTGGGAGCGAGCCTGCTCGCGAAGGGGACATCACATTCAACGTAGATGTTGACTGTAAGTCCGCTTTCGCGAGCAGGCTCGCTCCCACATTTGTTTGGTGGTGATCACAAGAACCGTGTCACCACCTGTGTTTTTGCTTAAACGAACAGCGACAGCAGCAGGATGAACCCCAGCGCGACAATGGACAGGATGGTTTCCATGGCCGTCCAGGTCTTGAAGGTTTCGGCCACGGTCATGTTGAAATACTGCTTCACCAGCCAGAACCCGGCATCGTTGACGTGAGACAGAATCAACGAACCCGCGCCCGTCGCCAGTACCAATAGCTCACGGTTGACGCCCGGAATCATCCCGACCACCGGCACCACGATACCTGCGCCGGTGATGGTGGCTACCGTTGCCGAACCGGTTGCAATACGAATCACCGCCGCCACCAGCCAGGCCAGCAGGATCGGCGAGATCTGCGCGTTCACCGCCATGTGGCCGATCACATCACCCACACCGCTGGTCACCAGCATCTGCTTGAAGCCACCGCCGGCACCGATGATCAGGATGATCGCCGCCGTCGGCGCCAGGCTGGCGTCGAGCAATTTGAGGATCTGTTTGGAGCCAATGCCCTGCCGGTGCCCGAAGGTGTAGAGCGACAGCAGCAACGCCAGTAGCAGCGCGGTGATCGGGTGACCGATCATGTCCATCCAGATGCGGAAGAAATGCCCTTCCGGCAACGCCACATCGGCAAACGTCTTGAGCAACATCAGGAACACCGGCAGCAGCACGGTGATCAACGTGATACTGAAACTCGGCAACGTGCTGGACTGCGGCTCGCGAGCCAACTGATCCACCAGTTCCTGGTTCGGATGGCCCGGGATGTACTTGGCGATGAACGTGCCGTAGAGCGGGCCGGCAATAATGGCGGTCGGCAGCGCAACAATCAGGCCGTAAAGAATGGTTTTACCGATGTCGGCACCAAACACGCCAATGGCCAGCAACGGCCCCGGATGAGGCGGAACCAGGCCATGCACGGCGGACAGACCGGCCAGCAGCGGGATGCCGATCTTGATCAGCGACACACCGGTGCGGCGCGCCACGATGAACACCAACGGAATCAGCAGCACAAAGCCGATTTCAAAGAACAGCGGAATCCCTACCAGGAACGCCGCGAACATCATCGCCCACTGCACGCGTTCTTTGCCGAAAGCACGGATCAGGGTCTGGGCGATCTGATCCGCCCCGCCTGACTCGGCCATCATTTTGCCGAGCATGGTGCCCAGCGCCAGGATGATCCCGACAAACCCGAGTACACCGCCAAAGCCGTCCTGGAACGCCTTGATGATCTGCCCGACCGGCATGCCCGAGGTCAGCCCGAGGAAACCGGCCGCGATAATCAGGGCAATGAAGGGGTGGAACTTGAACCGGGTGATCAACACGATCAAACCGATGATGGTGACCACTGCATCGAGCAGCAGGAACGTATCGTGGGCCAAACCAAACATGGGGGTGTCTCCTGTTTGTTGTTCTTATAAAGGCGAGTTGAATTCGACGACTGACAAGACAGCGCTACCAATTGATGCACACATTGAGCCGGTCATTTCAAACCATGCTCCTGCCACCAGGCATTGGCCAACTCAGCGAGGTGTTTAACGCTTTGGGTGGTCGCATCGAGCGCCAGGGTCAGCGGTTCACCGACGGGAGATTCGAGGGTGGCGAACTGGCTGTCGATCAGTGTCGAGGGCATAAAATGCCCCGGACGATGAGCCACACGCTCGGCGGCCACGGCCGGGGTCAGTTCCAGAAACACGAAGCCCAGGCCAGGCAATGCACTGCGCAGGCGTTCGCGGTAGCTGCGTTTAAGTGCAGAACACGTCAGCACCGGGCGCTGGCCCGTCGCATCGACACGACGCAATTCATCGCACAGGCTGTCGAGCCAGCCGGCGCGGTCGTTGTCATCCAGGGGAATGCCGGCACTCATTTTTTCGATATTGGCGGCGGGGTGAAACGTGTCGCCTTCAATGGCCGTCGCGCCGCTGAGCAGGCACAGGGCCTCACTGACGCTGGACTTGCCGCATCCGGCCACGCCCATGATGACCAGGGCGGTGATGGGTTGACTCATGAAACACCTCAGCACGCAGACAGCGCTACCTTTGCTCTTTGAAACTCTAGTGCAAAAGCAGAAATTGCCGACGCCTTCTTGTCATTTTTATGGGTTGGAACGGGTTCTTTCTCAACACCAAAAAGCAGGAATCAGGCACGCCCTGCTCACGCATTTGCAGCTGCGCCGAGACAGCGCTACCTTAGTGCCTTGATTTTTGTTTGGCAAGCCGCCCGATGACCGCCTCTAAAAACGATAAAAATACCCGTACCACTGGCCGCCCTACCCTCAATGAAGTGGCACGCCTGGCCGGTGTCAGTCCGATCACCGCCTCCCGAGCGTTGCGCGGTATCAGCACGGTCGCCACCGAACTGGTGGAGAAAGTCCAGAAAGCCGCGCTGGAATTGAACTATGTGGTCAACCCGGCCGCCCGCGCCCTGGCCTCGGCCCAGAGCCACTCGGTGGTCGTGCTGGTGCCGTCGCTGTCCAACCTGTTGTTCATCGAAACCCTGGAAGCCATTCATCAGGTGCTGCGGCCAAAAGGCTTCGAAGTGCTGATCGGCAACTTCCACTATTCGCGCGATGAAGAAGAAAACCTGCTGCGCAACTACATGGCCTACCAGCCTCGTGGCCTGCTGCTGACCGGTTTTGATCGCACCGAAAGCGCTCGACGCATGATCGAGGCCAGCAACATTCCCTGTGTGTACATGATGGAGCTGGACGCTGGTGCCGGGGTGAACTGCGTCGGTTTCTCCCAACTGAGCGCCGGTGAAACGGCCGCCCGGCATCTGATTTCACGTGGGCGGCGGCACCTGGCCTATATCGGCGCACAACTGGACCAACGCACGTTGCTGCGCGGCGAAGGCTATCGCCGGGCGCTGCAACAGGCCAACCTGTACGACCCCGACCTTGAGTTGCTGACCCCGCGCCCTTCTTCCGTCGGCCTGGGGGGCGAGTTGTTTCTGCAGATGATGGCCAGCCATCCGCAGGTTGACGCGATTTTCTTCGGCAACGACGACCTCGCCCAGGGCGCGCTGCTTGAAGCAATGCGCTGTGGCATCAAGATCCCTGAACAAGTGGCTATCCTCGGTTTCAATGACCTGCCCGCCTCGGCTCACATGGTGCCGCGCCTGAGCAGCATCAGTACCCCGCGAGAAGCCATCGGCCGCCGCGCTGCCGAGCAGATGCTGACCTTGCTGGCCGGCAATCAGGTCGCTCAACCGGTGCAGGACATGGGTTTCGAGCTGAAGGTTCGCGAAAGTACCTAGCGTTATTCCCTCAGGTGCGCGGGGCAATGTCCCCGCGGCTCAAGGTTGATTGGTCATCAACTCGACAAACGCGAGGGCGGCTTTCTGTAACGGCTGGTTCTTGAGCCACGCCGCGTGCACGGGCAGCACCAGGCCGTTCTCGATGTTCTTGAAACTCAAGCGCTTGAGCCGCCCGGCCGCCAGCAGCGAGCCCACCACCGACAACGGAAAGTTGCCCCAGCCGATACCGGCCTCGACCATTTCCAGGGCCATCGCCAGGGTATCGGTACGCCAATGAGACTCGCCGAGCAGCGGCCGGGTTTCGCTGATCGGCAAATCACGGCTGGCGACGATGATCTGCCGCACTTGCACCAGGTCTTCCAGATACGGCGCCTCACCCAGCGCTTGAAACGCGGCGTTGTCCGGTGAAATGGTGGCGATCATCCGCTCGGTGCCCACAAACTGAAAACGCTCCAGCACGTTCACGCTCAACCCGGCGAACGCCAGGCAAACGCTGACGCGGCCACGGTGCAGTAACTGCAATACATCGTCCTGCGGCGCACTGAGCACTTCGATATCGAGTAAGGGGTAACGCTCGGCGAGGTGCTTGATTGCCGCCAGCAATGGCGCCTTGTCGAGGTCAGCCACCACACCGATCGACAGTTTGCTCTCCAGCCCGAGTGACAACTCCACGGCATGCACGCGCAGTTGCTTGAGTTGCTCGGCGATCAACCGCGCATGCGGCACCAATGCGCTGGCCATCGCCGTCGGCACCGGCTCGCGATGGCTGCGGTCGAACAGCGGGTAACCCAGTTCAGCCTCAAGGTTGGCAATCCCCATGCTAATGGCCGAAGGCACCTTGCCCAGTGACCGGGCGGCCGCCGAAAACGAACCGCGCTCGATCACGGCGAGGAACAACTGGATGTTGTCGCTGGAAAAACTCATGCACCACCTATCAACAAAACTGACATCTACTGACTTTTTCTATCAAGCCTATTGAAGCTATCTTTCGTCGCCTCCGCCAGCGCCCTCGACACATTGCTGGCGCCCAATGCATTCCGAAAGAGGTCCCACCATGCAAGGCGTTAAACGCAAACTGGTCTATGTCTCGCTGTACGAAATCTTTGGCATGACCTTCTCTGCCCTTGGCCTGGCCTTGCTGTCAGGCACCGCGCCCAGCAGCACCGGCCCTTTGGCTGTGATCATCACCACCATCGCCGTGACCTGGAACTTTATTTACACCTCGCTGTTCGAGCGCTGGGAAAGTCATCAAGTGTCGCGTACCCGTACCGTCAAGCGCCGCATTGCTCACGCGGTCGGTTTCCAATTGACGCTGATCGTGTTCCTGATCCCGCTGATCGCCTGGTGGATGAACATCAGCCTGGTGCAGGCGTTTCTGCTGGATCTGGCGCTGATCGTCTTCATTCCTTGCTACACCTTTGCCTTCAACTGGCTGTTCGACCGCACCTTCGGCCTGCCGGCCTCAGCACTGCCGGACCCGGCCTGAGCAGCCTATTGATTAGCGTCATCCGCAAGTTTGATCTCACAATCGAATGCCCCTGAACTGACCCGGAGCGTTTAAGCGCTGAACTCGCCTACGGACCTGCCCCCGCTTATCACAAGACACTTCCCACACAGCTGAAAGAAACGCTTGCCATCAATTCCTGTGCATTTGCCGTAGCTTTTTTGGAGCTGGTTTTTTTAAGCCCAAGGAGTCGAAAGCGATGCACACGGACCTGCCAAAACAGCAACGACTGCTCTCATCCTGGAGCGAAGCCCTCGCTACCGAGGCCTTTACCTCACACACGATTACCCTCGCTCATTTGATCGAAACCTTCGAACAGGCCATTCAACAGAGCTTCCAGCGGTTGTTGCAGGCACTGCTTCGTGAAGGGCTGCTGGACCTCAACAGGCTGGAACCTGATGGCTCGCATCATTGGCTGATATTGCCCGATGGCGCCCGCCTGTGTTTCTCACACCTCATCCCCGCAAGAATGGGCAGTTGGGACTTCCAGGGCAGCATCACACTGCATCGTCTGGGGCATGCCCCGCACAAGCTGCTGTTCCCCTCCCGGCTGCTGACGTTGCTCTGCCCGTTGCTTGAGCCCCCACCACCTCCTGAAGTCGAGCAGCGTCTGATACTTGAACTCGATGACAGCCTCGCTAATGCCTCCCTCTGCCAGGCCTTTCACCTTGGCTGGAGCCGACACCTTCGCGAACACGCCAAGCGTGAGGGCTCCACCTCGCTACTGGCCTGGCTCAGGAGCACCCGTTCAATCGAAAACCCCACCGCGCTACTCGAACAGTGGGGTGCGCAAGGGCATCCCTGGCATCCCGACTTCAAAACCAAGCTGGGCCTGAGCACCGCCCAGGTTATCGCCCTCTCACCTGAGTTCAAGGCTCACGTTCCTGTGCGCCTGTGTGCCCTGCATCGGCAAGTCGCCCACGTCGAAATGCTGGAAAACATCCAGGACTACGTAAGTCAGTGGCAAGCGTTTTTCCCGTTGGCGACCGGGCAATTGATGAAGCACTTGTGTGAACGTGGCCTGAGCCCTGCGGACTACCTGCCCATTCCCGTCCATCCCTGGCAGGCCGATGAACTGTTGCCTGGCGAATTCGCTCAAGAAATCGCCGACAACCTGCTGGTGATGACCGGGATTGTGGCCTTCAACGGTCACCCCACCCTGTCCTTTCGGACCTTGGTACCGAATGGCGATGCGGGCTCTCCGCTGGTCAAACTCCCCGTGGCGCTTCGCCTGACCAGCGTGCAACGCACCCTGTCACCCCGCTCGGCGCGCATGGGGCCAAGGGTCAGTGCCTTGCTACTGAAAATACTCGAGCAAGAACCCGATATCCGCAAACGCCTGAACATCGTGCCCGAGTGCATCGGCCTGCATTATTCACCGCAGCCTTCGGATGACCCGCGCGCCCGGCACCTGGCCGTGCTGTTTCGAGACAACCCGCTGAGCCTGTTGCAATCCGCCGAAATGGCAGTGCCCGTGAGCAGCCTGTTTTCTCTCGACGAGTACGGGCAGCCATTGTTGCGTCAGTGGGTGGCGCTGGCCGAAGGCACCGATGACCCATCCTCCATGCTGCGATTTTTGCAGGACTATCTATCGATTGCCGTTCCAAGCCTGCTCGGCCTGTACCTGTTGTATGGCGTGGCATTGGAGGCCCATCAGCAGAACAGCTTCATGGTCATGGACGCGTCCGGGCACCTGGATCGTTTGCTGATCCGCGACTTCGGCGATATCCGGATCCAACGCCAGACCTTGCACCAGCAAGGCCTGGACCTACAGTTGCATGACCCGCTGATGACCCTCTATGACGACGCCGGTTTTGTGCGCGACAAGCTCTTGCACACCACATTCATGTGTCATCTGGGCGAGCTGGTTTTGCTGTGCAGCCGTCACTGGGATCAGCCCGAAGGTCCATTGTGGGATTTGCTGGCCACCCAGGTCCGCGCCTGCTTCGACACCTTGCGCGATCGGGTGGACCCACAACGCTGGCTCACCGAACGTGCAGCGTTGCTGGAAGAGCACTGGCCGGCCAAATCATTCATGCGCATGCGTTTACTCGACAGCTCCGTCGATAGTGTTGGCCGCGTGAACAACCCATTGCATGGCTGACTGCAGAGGCCTGGGATAAGTATGTCCACACGGGTGTGTCGATCCTGGCACGCCCGTTTAACAACGGCGACCAGGGTCGTACGAAAACTGCCTGCGTGTCGAACATGCAGCGTTAAAAACAGGCTCGGAATGCTCATTTACAATCCGTAAACTCCGCTTCCTCGCCTGTTTTTGCCTTGCCTGATCGCCACTCGGCGACTTTTCGTACAGACCCTCGTCAATAACCGATCACCATCCACAAAAGATATCGCCTTGTTCGAAACACTAAAACTCAATTGCAGTTTCAATATTCACTCACCACCCCATAGGCTGGTCATCCACTTCAACACACATCAGGTTATTGCAGGATGCAAAACTCTCTACCCCCCTTAAAAGGTAACACCTTACACATCCAGAACAACTTGCCTCACTGGAGCAAAGGATTGACCTCCACAGAGCGCACTCGGCTAGCCTCTTACAACTTCAGCTACCCTCTCTGGCACAAGAATGCGACAGACGAACAACTGAATACATTAAAGACGGCTCACGCCAACAGTCAGAACTCAAGAAACGCAATAGAAGCACTTGCCCAGGACGTCGACACTTTCGCAATACCCTTGCTCATCGATGCGCTGGCCAGCACCTTCAACTTGACGGTTACGCCCGAGCAACTCAAACACGAAAACAAACTGACCGTACGACTGTATATAGAGGTTAGCTCCCTGATCGCCGGATCAAAAAGCCGGGTATGCAGCCTATTGGATGCGGCCAAGCATAACTTCGACAAATCCGAAGCTGAGGCAGATGCATTCCAGCGTTACTCGGGCTTGTACCTGGCGACAGAAGAAGGAATCACACAGCTGCAAATACCCATTACCGAACTCGTTACGCTGTGCAGAACACTGGACATCGGCGGTCGCTACCAGGCTTACCTGCGGGGCATCCTGACCCCGGATGACCCGACCGCACACCTTAAAGTAAGAACGCAAGTCGAGTGGCAGTATCAGAACGCACTGAAACTCGCCCTCCAGGTCGCTCATTTAAAAAACGATATTGGCTCGTATACCTACAACACCCTGCACAGTGCCTGGTCCTCAGACGGTACATCGGCCTCACCGCTGCGTTATCGACACTTGAGCATGCTCGATTGCGACCTGATCAATACGCTGCTGATTTATCCGTACCCCAACCACCCGAGTAAATCGGCCACGGTCGTGGTTTATCTGCCCGACGATCCCGTACACCCGCTGAAGGAATACAGTAACGCCAGGGCGTTCGAAGTTGATCTTTCAAAAAGATTACGCTCGCAAGACTTTCAAATGTTTTTTCGTCACTTTGTTGCCCAGCGGGATGAAGTGACATTCTTCTCCAGCCTGAAACGTCGCTTGCCCAGTACTGGAAACCCGCACCTGGACCTGGTGGAAGTTCATATTCCAGAAAACATCGGCTACGCCCTGTACCGGCGTCAGATTCAAAAAATTTACAACGATGCTTCCTTCCATGTCATTTCCACTGCGCAGGCAGATGCAACTGCCCGCTGGGAACGATGGACCCATTACATGACCCTGGGCCTGGACCTGCTCAACGTCGTCAGCATGTTTGTACCTGTACTGGGAGAAATTATGCTGAGCGTCACGGCGGCGCAGTTGATGACCGAAGTATTCGAAGCCATTGAAGAATGGGAGGACGGTGATACCGCGCAAGCATGGGGGCATTTGATCGGGGTCGTCGATAACCTGGCTGTCATGGGAATGATCGGTGCAGGTGCGGGAACCTTCGTTGGCACGCTCAAACCTTCATCTTTCGTCGAGGGTTTGCGACCGGTGAAAATACCCGATGGTTCGACGAAACTGTGGAAACCCGACCTCAAGCCCTATGAACGAACGCTGACACTGCCTGAAGGCTCGAAACCCGACACCTTGGGCCTCCATTGGCAGCAGGACAAAACGTACCTGCCGCTGGACAACAAACACTATGAGGTTCGGCTTGATCCAGGGCGCAACACAGGAGCGATTACCCACCCGACGCGCTCCAACACCTTTTCGCCCTCGCTCAAACACAATGGCGCAGGTAGCTGGGTTCACGAACTGGAGAAACCTCTGGAGTGGCAAAACCCCAAACTGATGCGGCGTATTGGCCACTCGGTCGACGCTTTCAGCGATGCCGAACTGGAACAGATTCATCGCGTCAGCACCCTCGACGAAAACCTCTTGCGCACCATGCACGTTGATAGCTTGCACCCAGCCGCATCGCTGGCCGACACCATCAAACGCTTTAACCTGTATGGCACCCTTGAAGATCTGATCCTGAAAATGCGCGTCGGCAAGCCGCTTGAGTACGGGACCTACCCGGTGTCATTGATCACAGAACAGCCTCGTTGGCCAACCTCGCTTTATCTCAAGGTCTACGAGGGCCCGGCACTCAGGGGAACCTTTACCGAATACGGTGCCGGACGCACTCCCGGTGCCCGAGGGATAGAACTGACCCGTACCGAGATCAGTAACGGAGCGCTCCCCGACCGTATGCTGGACCAACTCAGCGAGAATCAGGTCCATCAACTACTGGGCGAGAGCATCTCGACCAGCAAAGAGGTCAGGCTACAGACACTTCGTGATCAACTTGCCGATTACGCCTCGGAAAGAAAACCGGATATTTTCGAAAGCCTCTATCGCGAGAGCGAAATCGCCGGCCATCCGCAGGTTCAACAACTGCAACGCCAATACCCGGGGCTCCCCAACAGTGCCGCTCAGGAATTGCTGAGCAGGGCGAGTACCGAAGAATTGAACACCTGGCGTGAGAGCGGTCGGCTATCCATGCGACTGGATGAAGCAGTCCAATGGAATTTGCGACAGACCCGGGTCTGCCGAGCCTATGAAGGGCTCTATCTGGACGCCATTACCAACCAGGATTACGAGTTATTGACCTTGCGTACCCTGGAAAAGCTCCCCGGCTGGTCCAACGACCTGCGCCTCGAAATCCGTGCCGGCTCCTTCGACGGCGAACTGCTTAACAGCATTGGCGATGAGCACGCCGGCATACAGAAACGGCTGGTCAAACGGGGCAATCGATACACCACCCATGACGCCCAAGGCAACGACTTGCACGGCACCGACGACCTCTTCAACTCGATCCAGCACGCCCTGCCCGATACCGAACGCCTGCGGCTGGGCCTGCCATCACCCAACCAGGGCCCGCAGTTGAAGCTCAAGGTCCGGGAGCATGCCCTTTCACGCCCTCAGTTGTGGGAGGTACTGTTTCATAGCGGCCCCAAGAAACCGCACTACGACCCCTCGTTCATGCGTTTACGTGGTGGCGCGCCAGGGTATGTCCCGGGAGAGGTCACAGAAGGCGGGATTGCGTTGGCGGAACTGCTCGATTTTCAGACGCAATACCAGAGCTGGGTCGACGGGGCGTTTCATTCTGAAACCGCGCAGTACCTGAAAAATGACTACCTGATTGGCCTGAAATTCATCGCAAACGAGATGCCCGAGCAGCATTTGAACGCGGTGTGGCATGCACTCCAGGAGGCCAATACGGCCGATAACTCGCTGGCCAGGATCAATACGATCCAGACCGTTGAGCTTTTGCCTGACCTGAAAATCCTATTACCGGCGGAACGCTTCGACGAACTGCTCAACACTGTATTTTCCGATGAAGTGCTGACGCCTTTGTCGTCTTCAGAGCGCGACTTGGGCATGACCGCCCGCTACCTGAAAAAAGCGGGGCGCACCGAAGAATATGAGCTTCTACGCCGTTCAGCAGCGGGTGAAGAGGTCGCAATCGCCGTGCCACTGGCCGACCTGCGCAGCTACGCCAGCGAGTTCAACTGGCCTGTTGCCACAGCCTCCGAACCGATTGAGGTCAGTGCCGACATCATGGCCAACCTGGAGATGGCCCAACGCGCCGTCACCCGGGCCAAAGAGCTGTTGCCCATGTCCGGTAACCAACTGCCCAGCATCTGGGAAAAAGGTGGATCAGCCATCGCTGCATTAAAAAACCTCAGAAAAGTCGACCTCGCCACGGGACTTCCTACCGCGCAATTGACCGAAGCCGAAGCAGCGCAGGCAGCCATCAAGATCAGAGGCGGCAACTGTTCTGAAAACTCCAAGGTGACGTTCTCCATTCTGGCCAGCCAGCCCCGAACCTCCAAAATCCACATTGTCGGGGCGGACGACTTTGACCATCAGTACGTCCTGATCGGCAACGATTTGAGCAAGCCCGAAGAACTGGTGGTCGCAGACTCATGGCCGGAGTTTCCGGGTGCGCACCTGGCCAGCAAGGGCTACTTCGGTTTCGGACCAGAGGCCGTACTGACCCTGGAACCCGGCCCGGCGCTGCCGGAATACGCCTTTATCGAGAGTGCCCCCGAAGGCCCCGCCATCCTATCCGCCAGAGGCAGTGATGATTCGACCCTGCGGACAATCAAAGTTGCCAAGCTGCACGTCAAAGGCGCCTATGCCCAGTGGACCTCACAGAATGAACTCGGCACCCGCTACAAGGAACCGGGTGGCCACGCGGTGTCTTTCGAACGACATCCAGCTGGAGCTATCGAGTCGCGAATCGAGGCCTTGATGGCTTACAACCGGGCCCTCACTCCAAAGGTTGACCTATAGTCACCCGCCTTCCCCCATACAAGGTTTGCCGCCAGCCCGGCGGCAAACCCTTTCCGCTTTCCGGCAACACCGCCCTACGATTTTGCCTGAAAGCCCCCTGTAAACGGGGTGAACACATAGCGGCACACAACTTGCTCAATGCACGGGGATAGCAATTGCCTACAGGTATCTCAACATGTTGGTCAACGCACAAAAGTCCTCGATCGTGCAGCAAATCCAGCGCCCCGATATGGACCCCGCCATGTCGGCCGCCAGCGCGCTGTACAGTGGTCAAATGCAGAACGTCCAGAACGCCGCGAACGTTCAGGCGACGGCCGCTGCTCAACAAAGCGGCACGACCGTGGCCGACAATGTCGACGCTGCCTTTGCCAAAACCCGTGTGTTGCTGCAAGCCACTGACCCGGTCAGCGGTACACCACAAGCCACCACGGCCACCGACAGCGCAGCCATGACCGAGTTCAAGGACTACATGAGCAAGTCCCCTGAACAACGGATGCGCGACAGCATTCTCAAGGAACTGGGGATTACCGAGCAAGACCTGGCCAACATGTCACCCGAGAAACAACTGGCCATCGGCAAGGAAATCGCCCAGCGAATAGAGGACAAGATGAAAATGGCCGAGGCCGAGAAAGCGCAAATGCCCGCCAGCACACTGGCCGCCGAGAAGACCCTGGCCGCTATTTAAGACAGGGTCAACCGGCAAAAGGCTACCGCCTCGCAGGTGCAGGAGCCAGACTTGCCGGCGATAGCGGCCTTAAGAACGCCATCGTCGGCAAGCCAGCCTCCAACACGGTATTACCCACTCAGGGGAGCCCTTTTCATATACGCCGTTTAATTGAGTTGCAGCGTCGAATTGAACTGGCTGACGGCATCGACCACATGCCGCGAACCCTGCTGAATTTCCAGGATCACCTCGCCCGCCTCATTGGCCAACTCCACGCCCAGGCCTGTGCGGCTCAAACTCAATTGCATGCTCGACACCGCACTCAGGGATAAATCGTGGTTCTTGCGCACCACTTCGACGATTTCAAGCGTCGCCAGGCTGGTGCGAGCCGCCAGGCTGCGAACCTCGTCGGCCACCACCGCAAATCCGCGTCCATGCTCCCCGGCCCGCGCTGCCTCAATCGCCGCGTTGAGCGCCAGCAAGTTGGTTTGATCGGCAATTGCGCGGATGGTCTGCACGATGGTGCCGATAATGTCCGACTGCTTGCTCACGGCATCAATGCTGCGGGCCGCTTCGTTGAGGTCCTTGGAAATTTCTTCGATGATTTGCACGGTTTGCTGCACGACTTGTGAACCTTTCTGGGCACACGCGTCGTTTTGCACCGACGTTGAATGAGCGGATTCAGCGGCCGCCTGCAAGGTCGTGACTTGTTGGGTGATGTCACTGGCAAACTTGACCACTTTGTACAAACGACCCTTGGCGTCGAAGATCGGATTGTAAGAGGCTTCGAGAAATACCATCCGCCCGTGCTTGTCGACCCGCTCAAAACGGCGGGAGTGGAATTCGCCCCGATTGAGGGATGCCCAAAACGCCTTGTACGCCGCTGACTCACTCTCGCTACGATGACAGAACATGCTGTGATGCTGGCCCACCACCTCGTTAAGTGAGTAGTGCATGGTCTGCAAGAAGTTCTCGTTGGCATTCATGACTCTGCCGTCCGGCGAGAACTCGATCACGGCCATTGAGCGGCTCAGTGCGTTGATCAGACTCTGGTTTTCATGTTCCTTGTTGATGCGTTCGGTAATGTCCGAAGCAACCTTGATCACACTGCTGACCTGACGCTGCCCGTTGAACACGGGCATGTAACTGGCTTCGAGCCAGACTTCCTTGCCTGCCTTGTTCAGACGCAGAAACGTGCCACTGATCGGCTCTCCACGCCCCAACTCACGCCAGAAGCGCTGGTAATTGTCACTCTTGGCGTAATCTTCCTCGCAAAAAATCCGGTGATGTTTGCCGCGGATCTCATCGATGGAGTAACCAACGGCCAGGCAAAAGTTTTCATTGGCATCGAGGATCACCCCCGAGGGATCAAACTCGATCATTGCCATGGAGCGGCTGACTGCCGCCAACTTGGCATTGGCCTCACTCAGCGCACAGGTGAAACGCTCGATTTCAAGCAGGTCAGACTTGTGATGTAGATTAAACATGGTGGTATCACCTTCAGCGCTGTTTTTTGTTTGACGCAAGTGCGTGGTTTTTCACGGGACTTACCACAACGTTTCACAGAACAGGCAAACATACCCCCAGCACGAGGATAAGTGTCAGGTGATAAATGATGTTTAATCGAAGCGTCCATGAAGTAACGCTCTTATCAAGCCATCCTTTTCTTGATGACCCGGTAACGGGCCTGACCTAACGTTCATACGTAACTCCTTTTAATAACTAACTCCCTATAGCGTCGGTGCCTTGATTGCACACTCTTAATGCTATTGAACACATCTCCACTTAAGCAGAAACCTCACCAAAGCCAATAAAAAGTTTCATATTGCAACTGACATAACGAGTCAGGAGTGAGCATAGACAGCAAAAGCACGGATGCAAGGCCATCATTCAGCCATACGCTCAACGGTTGTCAGCCCCATTTCCTTGCTGAACATTCCAAGCAACGCATGCACAGCAGGTGACGGTGTTTCGCGGCTGGATGCCACCAAACCGAACTCGCGATGTAGAGGTGTGGCCAGAGGAAAAACACTCAACCCCCTGCGGTTGGCGGGCAACGTCATCTCCGGCACCAGCGTAACGCCGACATTTTCCTGGACCAGCGCAAAAGCACTGCTCCACTCCCGGACCTCAACACGTACATCGCGTAACGCCAGCCCGGACTCTGCCGCCAGACTGCGAGCATTCACCGTGCAACCACCGGTGGCCAGCACGAACGGCTGCTCGACCAGCTCGGCCAGCGACACCGTGCCATCGCGAGCTTGCCTGGCCAGTGGATGGCCCTGCGGCGTCACCCCCACCCAACTGTCACGCCCCAGTAATGCGACGGTACGCTCGGGACGTGGATTCAACACCACGCCCAGATCAATCAGCCCGGCTTCCAGCAGGGCTTCGACCTCGTGATCGCTCACCTCCAATGTGACCACCTCAATACCGGGGTAAAGCCGATTGAATCGACGCAACAACGGCGGCAGAACTTTCTCCAGCACGATGGGAAAAACAGCCAGCCTGATCGAGCCTCGCTGAACGCTCCTGGCCCCATCCACGGTATTTCGAATGTTCTGGAGGGCATCGAGCATCACCCGCGCCTGCTCGATTACCTGCCGGCCAATCGCGGTTGGCAGGGTCTGGCGATTTTCCCGGGTAAACAGTTGCACATTCAGCATGTCCTCCAGCAGCGCCAACGCCTGGCTGGCGCCGGACTGGGTCATGCCGACGCGCTCGGCGGCGCGAGTGATGTTGCCGGTGTCCGCCACGGCCACCAGCATGCGCCAGTGCATCAGGTTCATCATGGCAGTAGCTGTCCTTATGGCAGAGGTCTGAAAGATTAATTGTACGCAGGGCATCCCCGACGATGACACTGGTAAAAACCCAACCGGAACCCTGACCATGAAGCTGTATTACTCACCCAACGCCTGCTCCCTCGCCCCGCACATTATCCTGCGTGAACTGGGTGTGCCTTTCGAACTGGTGCGCGTCGACAACAGCAACAAGACCACCCAACACGGCGAAGACTTCCTGGCCATCAATCCAAAGGGTTACGTAGCAGCGTTGCAACTGGACAACAGCGAAGTGCTGACCGAAGGCCCGGCGATCCTGCAATACCTCGCGGACCTGCACCCGTCAGCAGGCCTGGCGCCAGCCAATGGAAGCTGGCAACGGGTACGCTTGCAGGAATGGCTGAACTTCATCAGCAGCGAGATTCATGGCGGGTTGGGTTTGTTGTTCAACGGGGCACTTCCCGAGGCTGTCAAAACGCTCTTGAAGGAGAAACTGTTCAAACGCTTTGCGTTCCTGGTGCAGACCCTGGAGCAGCAGGACTATTTGTTGGGCGAGTCGTTCAGCGTGGCCGATGCCTACCTGTTTACGACCCTGCGCTGGACCCGGGTATTTGCCATCGACCTGGGGCAATGGCCCGCGCTTGAACGCTTTCAGGCGCGGATCGATGCGCGGCCAACCGTTAGCGCTGCGTTGGTGGCGGAACAGGCTTAACCCTGACTGACCTGAGGCGGCTCACTCAGGGGAGTTTTGCAAAAAAATGGGTTACACGCGCTGAAATAAAAGCGGAACCCGGTAGCAGGGTTCCGCCTGGGTGACTCAGTGCCCGAACACATCGACCTTCTTGGCCTTCTTGTCAGCACGTTTTTCATCGGCAGTTTTCGCCGGTTTTTTCTTCGCTGCTTTCTTTGAATCCATGCCTTTGGCCATGATACGTACTCCACTCATACGGGATGTGAGATCAGGTATACACCTATCCAGACGCGGGTGTTCTTTTATAATCGTCGACTTTGCATTCCGACGGCCCCGCTCATGCCCAACACCCACTACACACGGCTCGCCGAGCCTCTGTGGCCATTGCTGAACAAGTTTTACCGCGCCCATCAATCCCCGATGAAAGCCGTCCGCGAGGCTCAACTATGGGTCGGTAAACGCGACGAGATCATCGCCGGGCTCTGTTTGCGGCCCATGGCGGGAGGGTTCTGGCTGACGGGCTTGTTTGTCGACCCGGCCTGCCGGGCGCAAGGCGTGGCGGCCGGTTTGATGGCCCACGCGCTCCAGCAGGTTGAAGGGTCGGTGTGGCTGTTCTGCCACCCCGAATTGCGCGGGTTCTACGAGCGCAATGGCTTTAGCGCCGGGCCACTCTTGCCATATGCCTTGGCCGAACGCCTGGCCCGCTATACACGGGCCAAACCGATGATTGCCATGGCGATGGAACGTCAGTCGCCTGCCGTGGACGCCAGCTGAGGTCGGTCAGCGGCTCAATCGTCTGCGCCGGGGTCCAGGTCGGGGAACATCACGTCGATGTAGCCGAATTTGCTGAAGTCGTTGATGCGTGACGGGTACAGCCGCCCGATCAAGTGATCGCATTCGTGCTGCACCACCCGCGCGTGAAACCCGCAAGCGATACGTACAATCGGCTCCCCCTTGGGGTCCACCCCTTCATATCGAATGCGCTGGTAACGCTGCACCGCACCCCGCAGGCCGGGCACTGACAGGCAACCTTCGAAACCTTCTTCCAGCGTCGGTTCCAGCGGTGTAATCAACGGATTGATCAGAATCGTCTGCGGCACCGCTTCAGCGTCCGGGTAGCGTTCGCTGTGCTCGAAACCAAAGATCACCAGTTGCAGGTCGACACCGATCTGCGGCGCGGCCAGGCCGACACCTCCGACGCTTTCCATGGTCTGGAACATGTCGTCGATCAATTGCCACAGCGCGGGGCTGTCGAACATCTCGGCAGGGACTGGCGGGGCAATGCGCAGCAGGCGCTCGTCGCCCATTTTGAGGATTTCACGGATCATGGTCAGGCTTCGTCAGTGGTCGGTTTGAGCGAGTGATCCCGTCCCAATCCCGATACGTGTTGTTTGTGGTCGTGTTCGCCGAAGTCCTTTTCACCAGGATGCTTGCCTTCGGTCGACATGTGGTCGATTACCGCATTCATCTCCGCACCAAGTAACAGCACCGCAGCGGAAATATAGAAGTACAGCAACAACACGATGATCGCGCCGATACTGCCATACATGGCGTTGTAGTTGGCGAAGGTTTTCACATAGAACCCGAAGCCCAGCGAAGCGATGATCCATACCACCACCGCCAGCACCGAACCTGGGGTGATGAAGCGAAACGGCTGTTTCACGTCAGGCATGACGTAGTAGATCAGGGCCACGGCGACCATCAGCAGGATCACAATCACCGGCCAGCGCAATATCGTCCAGAGTGTGACGATGAACTCTTCCATGCCGACCTGGGACGCAATCCACTCCATCACCTGCGGGCCGAGCACCATCAACGCTGCAGCGGCCAGCAACATGCCAGCGATGCCCACCGTGTAGAAAACCGACAGCGGGAAGCGCTTCCAGATCGGCCGGCCTTCAACCACGTCGTACGCTGCATTCATCGCGCTCATCATCAAGCGCACACCGGCCGATGCGGTCCACAAGGCAATCACGATACCCACCGAAAGCAAGCCACCCTTGGATTGCTGGAGCTGATCGATCACCGGGTTCACTTGCTCCAGGGCCTGGGGCGGCAGCACCAGTTCCGATTGCAGGCGCAGCCAGGAGAAAAAGTCCGGCAGGTGCAGAAAACCGATCAGGGCAATCAGAAACAGAATGAAAGGAAACAGCGAGAACAGCATCTGGTAGGCCAGCGCCGACGCATACGTCGACATTTCATCGGCGATGAATTCGGTGACGGTGCGCAGCATGACCCGATGCAAGGGCAAACCTTTGAGTTCCGGAAAAATCATAGCGTCTCCTTTCGCCGCAAAAGGTTGAAGTCGGTGGCGACTCAGGGGGCGTTTTCTACATCAAGGTAGCCTGTTTGGCGACCTCGAAACAAATTACCGGTACCGGTTAACCATAGCCAACATAAAAACGGCCACCCGGAGGATGGCCGCTGTACGACGCTGAAGCCCACTGCCCGGTCAGGCTTTATCGATGGTTTTCTTGACCGCGTCCTTGGCTTTACCGAGCGCTTGCTGGGCCTCGCCTTTCTTTTCCTGAAGCTTGCCTTCAGCTCGCAACTTGGGGTTGTCCGTTGCCTTGCCAACGCCTTGCTTGACGTTGCCGACTGCTTCGTTAGCCAAACCTTTAACTTTATCGCCAGTGCTGCTCATGGTGTTTCTCCTCCAGAACATTCAAGGGTCATAGTCATTGCGTAAGGGTTGACCGGTGGCCGTTGCGCAGAGTTTCATTTATTTTTGCAGGGTCATTTCATCGTCGGTGGCAGGTTGGGCTTTATGTTTGCAGCCTTTGCCCCGAGAATGCGCAATGTATTCAGGCCATGGCACTGAAGATCCAACCCCGTAGGAATGATATGAAACTCGATAAAAAGCAGGCCATTGCCCGCAGAAACCAGGAACTCGGCGGTGCTGTGCTTGGCGTCAACAACTGCCATTTCACCGAATTGAACCGCAACCGCAACATCTGGTGGTTCGACCTGCCGGTCGCACGCCTGGCCATTGGTCAGTACGAATGGATTCACCTGCTGATGTATACCCCGGACACCGACCAGTTGCTGCACCTGAAAGTGCCAACCGTGTTCCTGCGGGAAAAAATGGAAGGCCTGGTGGTGCGCAACGAGGGCAAGCGTAAAGCAGCCCTGAGCCTGGAACTGAGCGCCGACAAGGACTCGTTCCTGCAGGACATGCGCCCGGCCGGCACCAACGTCAATTTCGCGCAGTTCCGCCTGTAAGATCCCAGGCGGAGGACCACTGTGGCGAGGGAGCTTGCTCCCGCTGGGCTGCGAAGCAGCCCCAAATCAAGCACTGCAATAAATCCGGAATATCTCCATCGACTGGATGGCAACTGCTTCGCAGTTGAACGGGAGCAAGCTCCCTCGCCACAGAAGCACTCCTCTATCGCTTTAAACAAAAAGCCCCGCATCTGCGGTAATGCTGTTCACTTAAGCGGAGCAGCCTTACGGTCGACTGGAAATCGGGTTTTTGAAATTTTTACCGTCCTTGGCCTCGTAGGCCTTGGGCGGTGATCCAGAAACAATCCCCCAATACCTGCCCTTAGCTCTGCCAATCGCCTCCCTGTGGCTGAAACCGGATTGGCCGCTGCCATCACGATCAGTTGAACGGCGATGTACTGGCAGGCCGGCTTGAAACGGATGTCGGAAGGTGTTCGGCCAAACGCCACTGCTGCTTGACTGGCCTCCCGACGAATCACGTTGTAAGCCAGCAAAAGCCCCCAAACTTCCTGATAGACCAGGTCGACTTTTTTGCTGCGCAGAGTCATTGCGTTCTGTTGCATCGAACTCTTGATGTCCCTGAAGCCCAGCTCGATCTCCCAGCGTTCCTGATAAAGATTGGCAACGGCCTTGGTGGTGTAGGTATCGGCCGGCAACGACGTCATGACGGTCTTTAGCTTGCCTTGAATTTCATAGCTGACTTCGCGCGCCTCCCAGTGTGTTGGAAGAGTTGGGGTTCGCTTCCTGGCCTGCGGCGAGACCTTCATGCGCAGCAGGCGATCATGCTCGCTGTAACGGGCCACTTCCTCATAGACCAGTCCCTTTTTTGCCGGGATCAACCAATGGCGGTGGGTACCGGCTCTGTTCAGGCTCGACAGCAGTTCGGCGCCCCAGAACCCTTTGTCGAACAGCGTCACCGAGTGGTTGGGGATCTGCTGTAGGAACTCGTCGGCCAAGCGCATTTCACTGCGTCGGTAAGGACTCAATTGAGCATCCAGAATTACGTGCGAGCGCACATTCATCAGCGCGACCAGTCGCAGCATGGGAAACGGAGTCTGGCGGTCGCTCGGAGTGTTTCCCGACCCGAAGTGTTCTCGTAGCTCGGGCGTATCCGGGGTGCGCAAGAGTGCTCCATCTACCGCGAATACCTGCAGGTCGTGCCAGGCATCACCGTCATAACGCTCCGCCCCCCATTGAGTGCCGGTCTTGCGGAACAGCCACTCAACGGGATCGGCGCCGAGCTGTTTACGAGCCTCGGTTACTCCGCTACGAGCCAATAGGTGGTCAGAGGCCAGGCCTTGGGCGCAAATATTCAAACGCCTGGCCACTTCGTGAACTGGCTCGTCACGAAATAGCGCCATGCCGAGCACCAGCCAAAGCACTTGATCAGCGGGCAGGCGACGTCGACGAATGGTGGCCTGACTGGATAAATTCAGTGCAGATGCTACCCACTCGATGGGGATGTTTTGGGTGAAGGTGCTCAGGTCGCAGAAGTTGAAAAGGTCGCCGAGGTCGAGCAGGTCCTGTTGAACAGACATAAAAAATCCGATGCCAGAGGTCTGGCATCGGATTTTCGATGAAGCCCCGCTTTGACTCAAATGCTTAAGTGAACAGCATTACGCATCTGCGGGGCTTTTGTGTTTTACGCGGGGCTTATTTCTTCAAGCCAAGCTTTTTCAGCTCTTCATCGCGCAGTTCACGGCGCAGGATCTTGCCGACGTTGGTGGTCGGCAACGCGTCGCGGAACTCGATCGCTTTCGGCACTTTGTAGCCCGTGACGTTGGCGCGCATGTGCTCCATCACCTGCTCCTTGGTCAGGGTCACGCCCGGTTTGGCGACGATAAAGACCTTGATCGTCTCACCGGACTTCTCGTCCGGCACACCGATGGCCGCACATTGCAGCACGCCAGGCAAAGCGGCCAGCACGTCTTCGAGTTCGTTCGGGTAGACGTTGAAACCGGAGACCAGAATCATGTCTTTCTTGCGATCGACAATACGCATGTAGCCGTCCGGCTGGATCAGCGCGATGTCACCGGTCTTCAACCAGCCTTCGCTGTCGAGGATCTCGTCGGTGGCGTCCGGGCGCTGCCAGTAGCCCTTCATGACTTGTGGCCCCTTGACGCACAACTCACCGATTTCACCCAGTGGTTGCTCAACGCCGGCGTCGTCGATGACTTTGCACTGCGTCGACGGCACCGGAATCCCGATGGTGCCAATCTGGTTGTTCTGGGCCGGGTTGACGGTGGCAACAGGGCTGGTTTCGGTCATGCCGTAACCTTCGCAGATGGCGCAACCGGTCACGGCTTTCCAGCGCTCGGCAGCCGCCAGTTGCAAGGCCATGCCACCGGACAAGGTGACCTTGAGCCCGGAAAAATCCAGCTTGCGGAAGGCTTCGTTGTTGCACAGTGCCACGAACAGGGTGTTCAGGCCGACAAAACCGCTGAACTTCCACTTCGACAGTTCCTTGACCATCGCCGGCAAGTCACGCGGGTTGCTGATCAGAATGTTGTGGTTGCCGATCAGCATCATCGCCATGCAATGAAAAGTGAAGGCATAGATGTGGTACAGCGGCAGCGGTGTAATGAGGATCTCGCAACCTTCGTTGAGGTTGGAGCCCATCAGCGCCTTGCACTGAAGCATGTTCGCCACCAGGTTGCGGTGGGTCAGCATCGCGCCTTTGGCCACGCCGGTGGTGCCGCCGGTGTATTGCAACACCGCCACATCACTGCTGGCCGGGTTCGCTTCGGTCACTGGCTGGCCGTGGCCTTTGCTCAGGACGTCGTTGAACTTGATGGCCTTGGGCAAGTGGTACGCCGGGACCATCTTCTTCACGTACTTGATGACGCTGTTGATCAGCAGACGCTTGAGCGGCGGCAACAGGTCGGCCACTTCGGTGACGATCACATGCTTGACGCTGGTCTTGGGCACGACCGTTTCTGCCAGGTGCGCCATGTTGGCCAGGCACACCAGGGCCTTGGCGCCGGAATCGTTGAACTGGTGTTCCATTTCCCGCGCGGTGTACAGCGGGTTGGTGTTGACCACGATCAGCCCGGCGCGGATCGCGCCAAATACGGCAACCGGGTACTGCAGGACGTTGGGCAGTTGCACGGCGATTCGATCACCGGGCTGCAAATCGGTATGCTGTTGCAGGTAAGCGGCAAAAGCGCCCGACAATTCATACAGCTCACCGTAAGTGAGCGTCTTGCCGAGGTTGCTAAAGGCCGGTTTGTTGGCAAAGCGCTGGCAGGATTGCTTCAACACTGCCTGAATATTCGGATACTCGTCCGGATTGATCTCGGCAGCAATCCCGGCAGGGTACTTATCCTTCCAAAAGTCTTCGATCATGGAAGCCCACTCCTCAGCAACGCGAATTCATCACCGCATTTGATGCGATTATTATTGGTGTGTGATTTTTATAGGTGAATCTGGCTTTAACTCAGGCCGAGAAGTCACAAAGCGCGCCGAGAGTAGCAGCTTTGCCAAGGGTCGACTAGAGCCAAAGAGAGCCCCTACAGTCACATTCTCGACTCAAGACAGTTCAGTGGTCAGTTTTAGAGCAAAAATTCTATAACGCCTGAAAGCCCCATGAATTCAGGCCTTACAGAAAAAATCGCGAGCAGGCTCGCTCCCACAGGATCACTGATGACCTTGTGGGAGCGAGCCTGCTCGCGATAGCGCGCAGTGCAGCGTTTAAGGGGTCAGGCGATATCACGCAACTCCCGCCGCAGGATTTTGCCCACCGGCGTCATCGGCAGCGAGTCACGCAGCACAATGTGCTTGGGCACTTTGTAGGCCGTGAAGTTTTCCTTGCAGTACGCCTTCAGCTCTTCAAGACTGACCCCCGACTCACGCGCGACCACAAACAGCTTCACCGCCTCGCCGGAACGCTCGTCCGGCACGCCGATCACCGCGCAGTTGGCGACTTTCGGATGGGCCATGACCACGTCTTCGATTTCGTTCGGGTACACGTTGAAACCCGACACGATAATCATGTCTTTCTTGCGGTCGACAATGCGTACAAAACCATCCGGGTCGATCACCGCAATGTCGCCAGTCTTGAACCAGCCCTCGGCATCCAGCACTTCTGTGGTGGCCTCAGGTTGCTGCCAGTAGCCTTTCATGATCTGCGGGCCCTTGATGCACAACTCGCCCCGCTCGCCCAATGGCTGCTCGACACCGTTATCGTCGATGACCTTCAGGGTAGTGCCCGGTACGGGCAGCCCGACGGTGCTGAGCCGAGACTTGTCGCCATATGGGTTGGTGCAGGCCACCGGCGAAGTTTCGGTCAGGCCGTAGCCTTCGGTGATGCGGCAACCGGTCATCTGTTCCCAGCGTTCGGCGGTGGCCTTGACCAACGCGGTGCCACCGGAATTGGTGAGTTTGAGACCGGAGAAATCCAGGGTCTTGAAGTCCGGGTGGTCCATCAACGCCACGAACAACGTGTTGAGCCCCAGCAACGCCGAGAAGCGCCAGTTTTTCAGCTCCTTGATGAAGCCTTTGATGTCCCGTGGATTGGTGATGAGTACGTTGTGATTGCCGGTGACCATCATGCACATGCAGTTCGCCGTGAAGGCATAGATGTGGTACAGCGGCAGCGGCGCGATCATTACCTCCTGACCTTCCTTGAGCAGCGGCTGGCCGTCGGCACCGTGCTGCCCCAGGCACGCCCGGGCCTGTTGCATGTTGGCCACCAGGTTGCCGTGGGTCAGCATTGCGCCCTTGGCCAACCCGGTGGTGCCGCCGGTGTATTGCAAAACCGCGACATCATCCAGGGTGGCGTTCAACGGCTTGATGCCCTGGCCACGGCCCAGACGCAATGCACGCTTGAAGGAAATGGCCTGGGGCAGTTGGTAGGCTGGGACCATCTTCTTGACTTTGTCGACCACAGTGTTGATCAGCCAGCCTTTGGCGGCGGGCATCAGGTCGCCCATCTTCGCTTCGATCAGGTACTGGATCTGGGTGTCGGGCAGCACCTCCTGAACCTTCTGGCCGAACATATTCAGGTAGACCAGCGCCCGGGCACCGGAGTCCTTGAACTGGTGACGCATTTCCCGTGCGGTGTACAACGGGTTGGTGTTGACCACGATCAGCCCGGCACGCAGGGCGCCGAACACCGCAATCGGGTAATGCAGAACGTTGGGCATCTGCACGGCGATCCGATCGCCAGCCACCAGGTCGGTGTGGGCTTGCAGATAACCGGCGAAGGCCGCGCTGTAGCGCTCAAGGTCGGCGTAGGTCAGGGTCATGCCCATGTTGGTGAACGCCGGGCGGTCGGCGAATTTCTTGCAGGAACGCTCAAACACCTCGATCACCGATTTGTAGGCCCCAAGGTCAATATCGAGGGGGACGCCGGCCGGGCGCTTGTCATTCCAGAAATCAGGTTGCATTGTTCTTGTCCTCTTTTACCTGAACGTGTCCGGGCCGCTTCTCTGTCATTTCTGAAAGGCGGGGCTCTTCGGACACTAGCAGTTATGGCGAATCCGGCAAATATACGCATGAGCGTCATTGACCGCATGAATCTTGCTGCCGAGGCATGCCCTGACCGGACGGCGGGCGGTTGATGAGCTATACAATGCAACGACCCCGTGCAAAGGAATCGCCATGATCCACGACACTTTCTGGCTGACCACCAGTGACCGCAGTCGGCTTTTCGTCAACCAGTGGTTGCCCGACGTACCGCTCAGGGCGGTGATTCTGCTGTCTCACGGCATGGCCGAGCACAGCGCCCGTTACGCACGCCTGGCCCAGGCGTTGTGCGCCCAGGGGTATGGCGTGTATGCGCCGGACCAGCGCGGGCATGGCAAAACTGCCGAACAGGGCGGCCTGCTGGGGCACTACGCGGACAAGGACGGCTGGCGCAAAGTGGTCGGCGACCTGGCCAGCCTTCAACAGCACATCGGCCAGCAGCACCCCGGCACGCCCGTCGTGCTGCTCGGCCACAGCATGGGCAGCTACGTTGCCCAGGCGTACCTGCTGCACCACAGCGCCAGCCTGCACGGGGCGATTCTCAGTGGTTCCAATTGCCAGCCGGCGGCGCTGTACCGCGTGGCGCAGTTGATTGCCCGGTTCGAACGCCTGCGCCAGGGCGCCACCGGGCGCAGTGCCTTGATCGAGTGGTTGTCGTTCGGCTCGTTCAACAAAGCCTTCAAACCCAATCGCACCCCGTTCGACTGGCTCAGCCGCGATCCGGCCGAAGTCGACCTGTACGTGCACGACCCGTTCTGCGGCTTTCGTTGTACCAATCAATTGTGGATCGACATGCTCGGCGGGTTGCAGCAAATCAGCAAAGCGTCCAATCTCGCCCAGATCGATCCGGGCCTGCCGTTGCTGGTGATGGGCGGCGAATGTGATCCCGTGAGCAATGGCACACGTCTCAAGGGTCTGGCCGACGCCCTGCGCAAGGCTGGCAGCCAGTGCCTGCAACTGAACATCTACCCGCAGGCGCGGCACGAGGTGTTCAATGAAACAAACCGCGACGAAGTGACCGCGGATGTGCTTGGCTGGATTGCTCAGGCGCTGGAGCATCGCCGGCCGCCAAAAACCGAATAATTGTTCGTCAACAGGACTTTAAACAGATGACTCAGGTTACCAACACCCCTTACGAAGCCCTTGAAGTCGGCCAGACCGCCAGCTACAGCAAGACCGTCGAAGAACGTGATATCCAGTTGTTCGCCGCGATGTCCGGCGACCACAACCCGGTGCACCTGGACGCCGAATTCGCCGCTGCCAGCATGTTCAAGGAGCGCATCGCCCACGGCATGTTCAGCGGTGCGTTGATCAGTGCAGCGGTCGCTTGCGAACTGCCTGGGCCTGGCACTATTTATATCGGCCAGCAAATGAGCTTCCAGAAGCCGGTGAAGATTGGCGATACCCTGACCGTGCGCCTGGAAATCCTCGAAAAACTGCCGAAGTTCCGCGTACGCATCGCAACCCGCGTGTTCAACCAGCGCGATGAGTTGGTGGTGGACGGCGAAGCCGAGATCCTGGCGCCGCGCAAACAGCAGACCGTGACCTTGCCGACGCTGCCGGCGATCAGCATCGGCTGACACCGTGTTCCCTGTGGCGAGGGAACTGGCTCCCTCGCCACAGGAACTTCTACCGCTCCTGAACCTGCACACTCGCCGTCATCCCGGCACTCAGGTTGATCCCTTCCGGTACCACGTCGAGTTTGATCCGTACCGGAATCCGCTGCGCCAGCCGTACCCAGTTGAAGGTCGGCTCCACTTGCGCCAGTAATTGCCCGTCAGGCGTGGTGTTGCGGTCGGTGATGCCACGGCTGATGCTCTCGACGTGACCTTGCAGCGCATCGCCTGCACTCATCAACCAGACCTTCACCGGGTCGCCCACTTGAATCCTCGGCAGCTTGGTCTCCTCGAAATAGGCCTGCACATAAAACGTCGAGTCATCGATCAGCGCCATCACCGGTTGCCCGGCATTCACGTAATTGCCCTCGGCCAGGCGCAAGTTCGTGATGTGCCCGCTGCGGGGCGCATGCACCTGACTGCGCGCCAGGTTGAGTTCCGCGACCTTGGCCTCGGCCTGAGCCTGGCGCAGTTCGCCACGGGCGATGCCGGCATTGATCTGCGCATTCTCACGCAGTTCGGCGCTGATCGCCTGCGGCCCGAGACTGGCCCTGCGGGACGCTTCATGCTCACGCAAACTCAACTGCTGCTGACGGGTTTGCACCACGGCCTGCGCTTTCTCCAGCGCGGCTTCGAAACGGTCACGGTCAATGCTCAGCAACCTGTCGCCGGCCTTCACCTGTTGATTATCGTAGGCCTTGAGCTCGCGCACCCAACCCGACACATCGGGGGCGACGATCACCACGTCCGCGCGGATCCGCGCATCGCGGGTCCATGGGGTGAGCATGTAGTACTGCCATAAATGAAACCCGGCAAAGATCGCCACCGCCACCAGGCAGAGGGTGACTGCGACACGTACAGGTGTGCGCATTTTCAACTCCTTATAAAGGTCCGAGGACCACGGTGATCACGGTCAATACACAGACGTACAACGCGCAATCGAACAATGCTTCGTGCCAGATCCAGCGCCCCGCAGGTGTCAGGCGCAGCAACAGCCTCACCCCACCGGTCACCAGCAATGCCAGCAGCACATAAACCAGAAAGGGGCTGAGCAACACCCCGCCCAGCGACCACTCACGCAACCCCATGGTTTTCCTCCTGTTGGCGACACCAGGCGCGCCAGCTGCGTTGCAATTGCAGGACCGCACCCTGAGCCAGTTTCAGCGCATCGCTGGGCGGCTGGTCTTGAAGACTCTCGAGCAACGCGGCGCTCGGCTGCTCCAGTGCATCGGCGCGACTGCCGGCCGGCCCTTGCTTGAGGACCTGTTCAAGGTGTTCGAAGTACTCGCGCTGTGGCACATGGGTCGGCAGTTGGGCCACCGCCAGGCTCAAGCGCAAATGCAGCAGCTCGTCACCGATGTCCAGGCCCAGCACACCGTCGTCCCAACGGCTGCGCGCCTGCTGCGGCAGCTCCGGGTAATGCCGGGCCAATTGCAGCAGGCGGTCGGCCATGCGCCCACCGAACCAGCTCTCGGCCCCCCGCAGGTTGCGCCGGGTCAGGCGTACCAGATCGTCGAGGGTCGCCGCCAGCAAACGGCGGCCGTGCCAGGCCGGATCGCGCAGGATCAACAAGTGGAACGCCAGCACCGCCGCCCCCACGCCAATGAGCATCGCCTGAGCGCTGTTGAAGAAGGTCCCGACGTCGAACTGCATCTGATTGAGCGGTGCCACCAGCACGATGAAATGCAGGCAAAACGAAGTGGCCGTCGCGCCGATCTGCGGTTTGGCCATACCCAACGCCCCCAGGAACAGCGGCACGCCCAAAGCCATGCACAGCAGGGGAAAACCGCTCCATTGCGGCAAGAGGATTTCACCCACCACGAAGGCCACGGGGATCGCCAGCAGAATGCCGCGCAAAAAACTCATGCCGATCTGCGCACCGTTCTCACGGCTGGCAAACAGGCTGCACACCACGCAGGTCAACAACATTGCCCCAGCGGCGGCCGGCCAGGCAGTGGCCATCCAGAAGGTCGCCACTGCCAGGAACGCCAATGCGCTGCGCGCGCCGAAGACCAGCGCCAGCGACAGGTCCCGGTGGGGCGTCAGGGTCGCCGGTTGCTCGACCGGCTCCTTGCCCTCCTCCACCGCCTGCAGCGCCACACCGGCGGCCAGCGCGGTGTCGAGTAACAGGGTGAACCGCGCCAGGCAATAACTTTGTGCACTGCTGATTCGAGGGTCGTGGGCGGCATCAAGCAACCTGGGGCGCAACGCACTCAGCGTGCCCACCCCGGCGTCTTCCAGCGCCTGCTGAACCTCCTCCAGCCACGGTTGCAGTTGCGCGGCTTCAGCGTCATCGAGTTGCCGCCACTGGCGCCGGACCGAGCGGGAGATGCGCAACAGCATCAGCAGTTTCTGGCTCAAGCCACTGATCGCCCGCGCCCGTTGCCGGCCCTGGCCCCCCTCGAACCAGGCATGCTCACGCTGGGCATCGACGGCCACGATGCGCCCGAGAATTTCCAGCAACCCTTTGCGCGCCAGACGATCACCGGCCAGGGTCGCACGCGCGGCCTGCATGCCACTTTGCCAAGCCGAGCGAGCCTGGGCCGCCAGTTGCCGCTCGACTCGCAGCGGCCAGATCAGCGCACTGCTGGCGGTCGCACAGATGATCCCCAGGGAGATTTCGGTGCACCGTGCCACCGCTTGATCGAACACCGTCAGCGGATGGCTCAGCGCAGGCAAGGCGATGATCGCCACGGTGTAGCCGGCCAGCACAAACGAATAGGACCAGGCGCTGCGCAGCAAAGTCGAACTGGCGGTACACAGCCCGAGCCACAGCGCGAGGGCGAACAGAAACAACCACGGTGTCTGGGCGAACAGACCCATGAACACCACCGACATAAACGTCCCGACCAGTGTTCCCACCAGCCGGGCCAAGCCTTTTTGCAGCACCATGCCCGACAGCGGCTGGGCAACGATGATCGCCGTCATCAAGGCCCACGCCGGTTGCTCCAGGCCCCAGCGCAACGCCAGCCACAGCGCCAGGCCGGCACCGAGCAGGGTCTTGATCGCGAACTGGAAGGCGCGGCGGTCGGGTGCCAGCAAGGCCTGCAAGGTGATAGGCACGGGGACGACTCTTGAGCGGACGAAATAACGATAGTCTGGATCGGCCAGAAGGACCGACGGACAAATTATTAGCAAGCTAACTATGAGCCGTCCAGCAAAAAAAACCAGGCACAAAAAAACGCCAGGCTGGCTGGCGTTTTTGACAGTTCACACGCGTTTAAGAACGTGCGCGAGCCTGGTTGCGCAGGGCTTTGACCTGGTCGTGATTGCGTTGAACGCCGTGGTACTGACGCTCCACCAGATCACGAATACCCACCAGGTTGTGTTTGTTGATTTTTTCGATAGCGTGCTTGTAGGCCTTCAGAGCATGGTCTTCGCCCCGCTCGGCTTCGTTGAGCACAGCCTCCTCGTCCTTGCCGGTGACCAGCGACTTGAGGTCGACCCAACGACGGTGCAAGTCACCGCTGACGCTGGTACTCGTTTCAGGATCACCCCCCATCGAGCGCACCGTGCCTTGCAGTTCAGCGGCGGCCGTGGCGCAATCGGCTGAACGTTTGACAAACAGCGCCTTGAGTTCAGGATGCTTGATATCTTCAGCGCAGGTCTTGAAACCTTCCTGACCGTCCTTGCTGGTCTCGATCAGGTCGTTCAGGACTGAAATCGCTTCTTTATTAATGTCGGTCATTTTTCAATTCCTTGCGGGTTGAGAGTTGCCATAGGTGTTGCACCTGGCATGCCAGCCTTGAATTGAATTTTTTTCTTTTATATTTCAATAAGTTAACTTTTTAACCTGCATCTGTATCCGCGTTTTTTGCATGATCTGTCAATTGGCCTGCATGCAGAATGCCTGTATTTTCCAGACTGCTTTAATCAAGACGAACGATCGATGAACCCTGAAAAACTCGAACTGCTGGTGACCCGCGAAATGCCCTTCGGCAAGTACAAGGGCCGCATCCTGGCCGACCTGCCAGGCCAATACCTGAACTGGTTTGCCCGCGAAGGTTTCCCCCACGGTGAACTGGGCGGCTTGCTGGCCCTGATGCAGGAAATCGATCACAACGGCCTGTCCGATCTGCTCGACCCGTTGCGCGCCAAACACGGCAAACCCAAACCTCGCCACTGACTGACAGAGCCGCCCATGCCCGACAACACGCACCGCGCCCACGATGAAGCCTTCTGGCAGACATTCGCTGACCGTTACGATGTCGTACCCGAGCCCATCAACCTGGAAAACGGCTACTTCGGGCGCATGTCCCGTACCGTGATCGAGGAGTATCAGCGCCACATCGACTTCATCAACCGCAGCAACTCGGTGCATGTACGCCAGCGCTTCGAACAGATCGAAAGCCTGGAGATACGCCAGCAGGTGGCCGAGTTGATCGGCGCCGAGCCTGAAGCCGTCGCCCTCACCCGCAACGCCTCCGATGCGTTGCAATCGCTGATCCGCAACTACAATCGCCTGGAGCCTGGCGACCAGGTGCTGATCTGCGACCTGGATTACGACACGGTCAAGGGCGCGATGCGCTGGCTCGCGCGTTATCGCGGCGTCGAAGTGATCGAGATCAACCACTCGCACCCGGCCAGTTTCGACAGTTTGCTGGCCACTTACCGCGAAGCATTCGTGCGTTACCCACGGCTCAAACTGATGGCCCTCACCCACGTCACCCACCGCACGGGCCTGGTCATGCCGGTGCAGGCGATTGCCGCGGCGGCCAGACAGCACGGCGTGGACGTGATCCTCGACGGTGCCCACGCCCTGGGGCAAATCGAGTTCAACCTCGATGAGCTGGGTATTGCCTTTGCCGGCTTCAACCTGCACAAATGGATCGGCGCACCGCTGACCCTCGGCTTCGCCTACATCGCCCCGTCGCGTCTGGCCGACATCGATCCGGACATGGGCGAAAGCCACTTCGCGAGCAACGATATCCGCTCGCGCACACCCTACAGCACTTCGAACATTCCGGCGCTGCTGACCTTGCCGCTGGTGCTCGAAGAACACCGTGCCATTGGTGGTTCGGCGGCCAAGGGCGCGCGGCTCAACTACCTGCGCAACCTCTGGGTGGGTGCCGTGCGCGGTGTGCCGGGTATCGAAGTCATGACCCCCGACGATCCGCGACTGTACTGCGGCATCACCTCGATGCGCTTCACCCGGCATGCCGACCAGCAACAGATGGTTGAACGGCTGCTCAACGAGCACAACCTGTTCACCGTCACCCGCAACGGCTCCGCGACGGGGCCGTGCATCCGCATCACGCCGGGGTTTACCAGCACGGCGGCGCAGATGCAGCGCCTGGCACAAGCGTTGGTCGAACTGAGTTGAGCCCTGCTGGCGCCCGAGCCTGTTCTCGGGTGCCGGATTCATACGGTGTACGTGTCGAAGTCCTCGCGTTTGATGTGTTCCGATACCGCTTGAGTGTCGATGCCAATAGTCATGTGCCCGAAATAACCGTCCTCCCAGGAATCGCGGCCAATGGGATAAATGTTCAAGGTCGATCGCTCTCCGCCCATGCGGGTGTAGAAGTCGTCCTGATCATTATTCAATACCGACACGGCGCGACCGGCGTATTCCCTGGCGTTAAGCACCGGCCGCGACGCCACCTCGGGTAGATACAGCTGCCCGACCCAAGCCACGTGTCGATCATCGAGGTAGTTGCTGCCCATGATTCGCACTGCCACATGAATGTGCAGCGCGCGTCCGGCATAGAACCCCGGATAAATGCTGGTAAACCTGACACACCCGTTCCTGTCGCTGAACTGGCCACCGCGCAGGTACGTGTCGTCGTCGGTGCGGGGAATGGCGCCGATGCTGCCGACGCTGACCTCCTGATCCGGATCCACTTTGCTCCAGCCGGAGTAAGCACCCCGCGCATTGCAGTGCCAGATATCGACCAGTGCATCTCTGACCGGCAGGCACGTCGCCGCGTCGACGATCCGCAGTTTGAGCAGTAACGGAACACCGCTGCTGCCTTCACTGATGTTCCTGCGAATCAGTTTCGGGTTTCGGAAATAGGGCCCGGCAATCTGCTCCGGTGCCAGCACGCAAACGTGCGCTTGGGGGGACGGGGTGGTTGGGCGATCATCCATGATCTGAACTCCTCTGCTGTGGTCTTGGACGGCTGATAGAGCATCAGCCTTTCGCCCAGCGTGAAGGAGAACCTGTGGCCATCTGCGGTAACTATATCTACAAGCCGTCTACGGACCGTCAACAGATGCATCCACCGCTGAAAGACGCGCAAAAAAAAACGGCGCACCGACCAAGTGCACCGTAAAGCCGTAGAACACAACAACGATTCTTCGTCAAAAAGCAGCCGGTCAGTCCAGCAGGGCCAGCGCCTCGGCGGTGCACTCCTGGATCCGCGCCCAGTCGCCGTTCTTGATCCACTCAGGGTCAAGCATCCAGCTACCGCCCACGCACATCACGTTTTTCAACGCCATGTAGCTCTTGATGTTCGCAGGCCCCACGCCGCCAGTCGGGCAGAAGCGCACTTCGCCGAACGGGCCGCCCAGAGCCTTGATGGCTGCGACGCCGCCACTGACTTCCGCCGGGAACAGCTTGAAACGACGATACCCCAGGCTGTACCCCTCCATGATCCCGGAGGCATTGCTGATGCCGGGCAACAGCGGAATCGGGCTGTCGACACTGGCTTCCAGCAGGTCACGGGTGATGCCCGGCGTGACAATGAACTGCGAGCCGGCCGCTTCGGCGGCGGCCAGCATGTTGCGATCAAGCACGGTGCCCGCGCCGGTCACCAGCTCCGGGCGTTGCTCGCGCAACACCTGGATGGCCTTGAGGCCGAACTGCGAGCGCAGGGTCACTTCCAGGGCCGTCAGGCCACCGGCCGCCAGCGCATCCGCCAACGGCAGAATGTCTTGCTCGCGGGCAATAGTGATCACCGGCAGGATCCGCGCCGTGGCGCAGAGGCTGTCGATCAGGGCAACTTTGTCCGCCATGGAAACGGTCGGTTGGGAGGTTGTCATAGCGGCTGATCCTTGGTTCATGGGCACCAGTAAATCTCTAACGTAGGTTGCAGAAACGCGCGAATCGGCATCGCGGCGACATCGTCACCGGCCAGTGCGGCACTCAGGGTGGTCAACTTGGACTGACCGGAAATCGACAACACGGTGTACTGCGCCGACGCCAGCAGCGCCCGGCTCATGCTCAGGCGCTGATGTGGCACGGTCGGCGCGAGCATCGGCCAGCAACGGCGCGTACCGTCGGCCTGCAACGCTTCGGCCAGGTTCGGGCTGCCTGGAAACAGCGACGCGGTATGCCCGTCATCGCCCATGCCCAGCACCAGCACGTCGATCGACGACAGCTCGCCGAGCAAACGATCGGCCTGCTGCGCCGCCTCCTCCAGATTGGCCGAGACGCTGTAGAGGCTCAGGAACTTGGCTTTCGCGGCCGGGCCCTGCAACAGGTAACGCTTGATCAGGCCGGCGTTGCTGTCGGCGTGTTCCACCGGCACCCAGCGCTCATCGGCGAGGGTGACCACAACCTTGGACCACTCCAGCGCTTGCTTGGCCAGGTGCTGGAAAAACGCGACCGGGCTGCGCCCACCGGAGACCACCAACGTGGCGCCGCCCTTCGTATCGATGGCGTCGCTCAATTGCCTGGCCACCTTCAAGGCGAGGCCTTCGGCCAACAGCACCGGGCTTTTGAACTCATGGGCGCTGACGCCTTGCGGCAGTTTGAATTCAGATATCGCCATACCACGACCTCCCATCACGCGTAATCAGTGCAATCGAGCTCATCGGCCCCCAGGACCCGGCCGCGTACGGCTTGGGTGCATCGCCGGACTTCTTCCACCCGGCGATCAGCTGATCACACCATTTCCACGCGGCTTCGATTTCATCTTTGCGGACAAACAGGTTCTGATTGCCGCGCATCACCTCCAGCAACAACCGCTCGTAGGCATCGGGGATGCGCGCGCTGCGATAGGTGTCGGAAAAATTCAGCTGCAACGGGCCGCTACGCAGTTGCATGCCCTTGTCCAGGCCCTGTTCCTTGGTCATCACGCGCAAGGAAATACCTTCGTCCGGTTGCAGGCGGATGATCAGTTTGTTGCTGATCTGCAAGCGCTGCTCAGGGGCGAAGATGTAGTGCGACGGTTCCTTGAAGTGAATGACGATCTGCGACAGTTTTTGCGGCATGCGCTTGCCGGTACGCAGGTAAAACGGCACGCCGGCCCAGCGCCAGTTGCGGATGTCGGCACGCAGGGCGACGAAGGTTTCGGTGTCGCTCTGGGTGTTGGAGTTTTCTTCCTCCAGGTAACCGGGCACCGATTTGCCTTCGCTGTAGCCCGCAATGTACTGGCCGCGCACCACTTGAGTGGTCAGGCCTTCCGGGCTGATCGGCGCCAGGGCCTTGAGCACTTTGACTTTTTCGTCGCGGATACTGTCGGCCGAAAGGTCCGCAGGCGGGTCCATGGCGATCAGGCACAGCAACTGCAACAGGTGATTCTGGATCATGTCGCGCAGCTGGCCGGCCTTGTCGAAGTAGCCCCAGCGGCCTTCGATACCAACCTTCTCGGCCACGGTGATTTCCACGTGGGAGATGTAATTCTGGTTCCACTGGGTTTCGAACAGGCTGTTGGCGAAACGCAGGGCGATCAGGTTTTGAACCGTTTCCTTGCCCAGGTAATGGTCGATGCGATAGGTGCGGTTCTCCGGGAAGAACTGTGCCACGGCATCGTTGACCTTGCGCGACGACTCCAGGTCCGAACCGATGGGTTTTTCCAGCACCACACGGGTGTTTTCGTTGAGGCCGACTTTGGACAGGTTCTCGCAAATCGCCCCGTACACCGCTGCCGGTGTGGCGAAATACGCGATCATCCGCTGAGACTTGCCCGCCAGCTCGGCCAAGGCAACGTAATCGTCCGCCTTGAGGAAGTCGACATGCAGGTAAGTCAGGCGGCCCAGGAAGCGTTCGACCACCGTTTCATCGATGTCCTTGGCCTCGACGTACTGGCGCAGTTGAGCGGCGATGTTCGCCAGGTGCTCGTGCTCGCTGCCCGGCTCACGAGCCAGCGCAAAGATTCGCGTGTCCTCGTGCAACAGGCCGGCACCATCGAGTTGGTACAAGGCAGGAAACAGCTTGCGCAGGGCCAGATCGCCCAGGGCGCCGAACAAGGCAAAGGTGCACGGTTCAACCGTAATCGAAGGCATGATGTTTGTTCTTTTATCAAGTTAAGCTACAAATACCTTTTTTCAAGGCATCGCTCAAGGAAAAATGTAGTAATAACCATAACATTTTTCCAAAATATAGAATCCGAGTGGTGGTCGGTCGGAGCCATCAGTAGGATAGGCCACCGTTATGGGCTGCTTCAAAGGCCCCGTTTGCATAGCCGACCTAAGGAACATGTATGGACCGCGTGCGAAATTTACTGGAACAGATCCAGAATCGCCTTGAAGACCTGAACAAGGCAGAACGTAAAGTCGCCGAAGTGATCCTGCTCAATCCTCAGCAGGCGACCCGCTTCAGCATCGCCGCCCTCGCCCAGGCCGCCTCGGTCAGCGAGCCGACGGTCAACCGTTTCTGCCGTTCGTTTGGCGTCAGCGGCTACCCGGAACTCAAGTTGCAACTGGCCCAAAGCCTGGCCAGCGGTGCGGCGTATGTCAGCCGCGCGGTGGAAGCCGACGACAACCCCGAAGCCTACACCCAGAAAATCTTTGGCAGCGCGATTGCGTCGCTGGACAGCGCCTGCCAAGCGCTGGACCCGAACCTGATCAGCCGCGCCGTGGATTTGCTGATCCAGGCCCGGCAGATCCACTTCTTCGGCCTCGGCGCATCAGCCCCGGTGGCCCTGGATGCGCAGCACAAGTTCTTCCGCTTCAACCTGGCCGTCACCGCCCATGCCGATGTGCTGATGCAACGGATGATTGCCTCGGTGGCTCACACCGGTGAGTTGTTCGTGATCATTTCCTACACCGGCCGCACCCGCGAACTGGTGGAAGTGGCGCGCATTGCCCGCGAGAACGGTGCCTCGGTACTCGGCCTGACCGCAGAAGGTTCGCCACTGGCCAAGGCCAGCACCCTGAGCCTGAACATTCCGCTGCCTGAAGATACCGACATCTACATGCCGATGACCTCGCGGATCATCCAGTTGACGGTACTCGACGTACTCGCCACCGGCATGACCCTGCGCCGTGGCGTCGACTTCCAGCCACACCTGCGCAAGATCAAGGAAAGCCTCAACGCCAGCCGGTATCCGATTGGCGATGAGTTCAACTAACCCCTTCTGTGACCTGCGTCGCCCGATAAACTGTCTTCGCGAGCAAGCCCGCTCCCACAGGATCGCGCCGTACCTGTGGGAGCGGGCTTGCTCGCGAAGGCGATGGGCGCCACACCACAGAAATTGAGTTAAATCCCCACCCGAGCCTGCAAACTCAAATGCGCCCGCTCCCCCGGCGCCAGGCTCAGGCTGTCGGTGCCACCGCTCGCGGCCTCGACGCAGACAAACTCCGAGACTTCATCCCAGCTCACCCCCAACAGTGGCCGTGACCCCGGGTGCCAGACCACCGTGTCGGCGCTGTCGCCGGTGTCGATGCACAATTGACGCTGCCAGGCGTGGTCCTTGAGCTGCAATTCACCCTCGTGCTGGAACACCCGCTGGCACCCGCCGTCGACCCGCAACTCGCCTTCCTGCTGGCAGGTTTCACGTTTGAGCTGGTCATAGCCTTGCACGCCGTCGAGCCCAGACAGCGCTACCTCACCGATATCACCAATACGCCAGTAAGCGTGCAAAGCATGGCTCAGCTGGCATGGCAGGCTGTCCTGATGTTCGGTGCTCAGACGCAAATCCATACGCTCACCCAGATGCGCGTGCAGGTCCACCTGCCAGTCGCACAGCTGCAATTGCCAATGCAGGCGCACGCCGTCGTCATCGCTGCTGCTGTCGATCAGCTTCCAGTCGATCAGCCGCGCCCAGCCATGGGACGGCCAGGCGTTTTCGCTGGGGTGACGGCCATACCACGGCCAGCACACTGGCACGCCGCCACGAATGGCCCCGACTTGCGGCCACTTCGCCGCACACCAGAGCCACGGTTTCTGGCCCCTGGGCTGGAAATGCAGCAATTGTGCACCCTGCCGGCTGAACACCGCCTGGCACAGCGGATGGTCGATCACCAGCACTTCGCGCTGCCGATAGCGTTCCCACGCAAACACCGGACGTTCGCGCAAGGACTTGAAGAAGCGTTGTAGCGGATGCTCATGCATGTGCCGCGGTCCTGAAAATCATGGGTGTATTCATACACTTTTGTGTCGGCTAACTGACTGTGGCGAGGGAGCTTGCTCCCTCGCCACAAAAGCGTACGCGAAAAGTCCGCGTTGGCTCACCCAAAAAAAAGCGGACAGCCTTGGCCATCCGCAAAATGCGCATTATAGAAAGGAGCTTATCGCAGCTTAAGTTAGAACACCGACTGAATTTTCAAACCGGCGACGATCGCGTTGTCGACTTCGTCCACGCCCCCAGGATGAGTGATGTACTGCAGGTTAGGGCGTACGGTCAGCCAGTTGGTAACGTGGAAACCGTAGTTGATCTCGTAGTTGTACTCAGTGCTACGCAGCGGCGAGAACATCGGATCGTCGTAACGGGTGGCTCCGTTGGCGACGTTGAGCAACTCGGCATTTTTCTTCACATCATTGTTGACGTGGATACGGGAGAAACCGATGCCGACGTCATCTTTTGGACGTGCATCAAACGGGCCTTTGTACACAAACATCAACGACTGATAGTTGTCGACAACGTTGGTGTCCTTATCGTGGAAGGTCGCGTTGGCCGCGATGTTCAGCCCGCGAGAAGCGTCGCCATTGTGGCTGGTGAGTTGCTGCTGCACCACGAACCAGTAGCCGTGCTTGCTATCGTGGGAGCGATAAGCTTTGCCTGTTGTTGCCGCATCCTGGCCATTGACGTCCTCGCGAACATCGGCGGCATCGGCGGTACTTTTGTAGTAACCGACACGGTATTCGCCCGGCAGATTGTTGACCTTCGGCGACCAGACCAGCTCGACCGGCAGGACCGTGCCCGCCGTACCGCTGCCACTGAGCTTGAAGCCGTTACCGTGCTCCAGTTGTGACGGGTTCTGGTTGTACGCGCCAATCTGCGCAAAGAACTCAGGCGTGATGTTGTACTTCACGCGGATCGCCGCCTGGCTGACCGGCCAGTTGTACCAGATGTTGGTGGCCCAGTTACCCACTTGGGAACCGCAGAACGCCAGGTTCTGGAACTCGCACGGGAAGGTGTTGAAGTCTTCGCCTTCACCGAAGTAACCGGCCTTGACGTCCAGTTTATTGTCGAAGAACTGATGCTGGATCCACAATTGGGTCAATCGGACCATATGGCCCCGCCCGTAGACTTCCTGCGAGGAACTCAAGGTGCCGGCACGCGGGTCGCCGACACGGTCATTGGAGATGTTCTGACCGTTACGGTTGGTGAACTGGACCTTCGCCTGGGTGTTATCCCAACCCAGCAGTTTTTGCAGGTCCAGCGCCACGCCCAGGCCAAACTGGTCGCTGTAGCGCGCGGTCTTGTCGTCGTTGTAGCCCCCATGCAGGTTGCCACCCACTTCACCGACGTAGTCCATTTTGATGTCGACGCCTTGCTCGATCAGCTTGGTTCGCTCACCGCCCCAATCACCGGTCATCCACTTCGAATCGGCACTGAACGCCTCGGCGGCGTGCACGCTACCAGCCAGGCTCATCGCCGCAATCGCGGACAGCTGGCAGATAAACCGGGTACGGGTGTTGTTCTTCTTCATCCCTACATCCTCGTTCTTTATTGTTATTAACTGTTTTTATCTAACGCGGTTTACAACCGTTGCGACGAATGTCCCCATCCGCCACGAATCCCCTGTGGGAGCGGGCTTGCTCGCGAAGGCGGTGTATCAGTCGACATCAATGCTGTATGTCCGACCGCTTTCGCGAGCAAGCCCGCTCCCACATTTCTGATCTTCAGCGGCCTTTGAACTGGGTGACGTTTGCGCTGTGAGTTTCGGTTTTCGCTTGGCCGGCCGTCCCCAGGCGCTCGCCTGTCTTGGCATCGAACAGCAGCACTTTCGATGGGTCGAATTGCAGGGTCAGGGTCTCGCCCACGGCCGGCGCCACGTCCGGCGCGAGGCGGCAGCAGACTTTGGTTTCATTGAGATTGACGAACACCAGGGTGTCCGGGCCAGTCGGCTCGGTGACCTGCACTTCGGCGCGAATGGTCGGCAAGCCATTGGCCTCGCCGTTCGCCAGAACGATCTGTTCCGGGCGCATGCCGAGGATCACTTCGCGGTCCTCAAGACCGGCGTCCTGCATGCCCAGCGGCAACTCACAGCGCGCCTGGCCACTGTCGAGCAGCGCCAGCAGGCGACCTTCCTTGCGCTGCAAGCGCAGCGGAATGAAGTTCATCGGTGGCGAGCCAATGAAGCTCGCCACGAACAGGTTGGCCGGGTCGTTGTAGATCTGCTTCGGCGTACCGAACTGCTGGATGATGCCGTCCTTCATCACCGCCACTTTGTCGCCCAGGGTCATCGCTTCGATCTGGTCGTGGGTCACGTAGACCGTGGTGGTTTTCAGGCGCTGATGCATCAGTTTCATTTCGGTGCGCATCTCGACCCGCAGCTTGGCGTCGAGGTTGGACAGCGGTTCGTCGAACAGGTAAATCTTCGGCCGCCGCGCCAGCGCCCGGCCCATGGCCACGCGTTGCTGCTGACCACCGGAAAGCTGGCCGGGTTTGCGGCCAAGCAGGTGTTCGATTTGCAGCAGCTTGGCCACCCGCGCAACTTCTTCCTCGATTTCAGCGGCGGGCATTTTGCGAATCTTCAGGCCGAACGCGATGTTGTCGCGCACGCTCATGGTCGGGTACAGCGCGTAAGACTGGAACACCATGGCGATGTCGCGATCTTTCGGGCTCATGCCGCTGATGTCCGCGTCATCCACCAGAATCGCCCCGCCGCTGATGTTTTCAAGCCCCGCGATGCAGTTCATCAAGGTGGACTTGCCGCAACCGGACGGGCCGACAAGGATCAGGAACTCACCATCATCAATCTTCAGTTCGATGTTTTTCAGGGTGTCTGGCAAGCCGCTGCCGTAGGTCTTGTTGACGTTGCGTAATTCGAGAGTTGCCATGTTCTACCCCTTGACCGCGCCGGACGTCAGCCCACGCAGGAAATACTTGCCAGCGAATATGTAGACCAGCAGTGTCGGCAGCCCGGCGATCATCGCCGCCGCCATGTCAACGTTGTATTCCTTGGCCCCGGTACTGGTGTTGACCAGGTTGTTCAGGGCCACGGTGATTGGCTGGGCATCGCCACTGGCGAAGACCACGCCGAACAGAAAGTCATTCCAGATCTGAGTGAACTGCCAGATCAGGCAGACCATCACAATCGGGATCGACATCGGCAGCAGGATCTTCCAGAAGATCGTGAAGAAGCCCGCGCCATCCAGCCGCGCCGCCTTGACCAGCGCATCCGGAATGCTCACGTAGTAGTTGCGAAAGAACAGCGTGGTAAACGCCAGGCCGTAGACAATGTGCACCAGCACCAGACCGGTGGTGGTGTTGGCCAGGCCGAGCTTGCCCACGGTGAACGAGGCCGGCAGCAACACGGTCTGGAACGGCAGGAAGCAGCCGAACAACAGCAGACCGAAAAACAGCTGCGAACCGCGAAAGCGCCACATCGACAGCACGTAGCCGTTCAGGGCACCGATGAACGTGGAAATGAGTACCGCCGGCACGGTGATTTTCACCGAGTTCCAGAAGTAACCGCCCACGGCATCCCAGGCCTTGAACCAGCCGATGCCGTCGATCACTTGCGGCCAGCTCAGCAGGTTGCCGGTGCGGATGTCTTCAGGCGACTTGAAGCTGGTCAGCAGCATCACCACCAACGGGATCAGGTAGACCGCCGCCGCCAGCAGCAACGTGGCGTAGATGGCGACGCGGCTGAAGCTCAAGCGCGGTTGATTAATCATGGCGTTTGCCTCGCAGCTCGGAGTACAGGTACGGCACCAGAATCGCCAGGATCGCGCCCAGCATCATCATCGCACTGGCCGAACCGATGCCCATCTGGCCACGGCTGAAGGTGAAGGAATACATGAACATCGCCGGCAAGTCGGACGAGTAACCCGGACCGCCCGCCGTCATTGCCGCCACCAGGTCAAAGCTCTTGATCGCAATGTGCGCAAGGATCATGAAGGCGCTGAAAAACACCGGCCGCAGGCTCGGCAGGACGATCTTCAGATAGATGGTCGGCAGGCTCGCGCCGTCGACCTGAGCGGCGCGGATGATCGATTGATCAACACCCCGCAGGCCGGCCAGGAACATCGCCATCACAAACCCCGAGGCTTGCCAGACAGCGGCAATCACCAGGCAGTACACCACGCGATCCTGATCCACCAGCCAATCCAGGCGAAAGCCCTCCCAACCCCAGTCACGCAGCATCTTGTCCAGGCCCAGGCCTGGGTTGAGCAGCCATTTCCACGCAGTACCGGTGACGATCATCGACAGCGCCATCGGGTACAGATAAATGGTGCGGATGAAACCTTCCTTGCGAATGCGCTGGTCCAGCAGCACCGCCAGGAACACACCCAGCAGCAGGCTGATGCCGATGAACATGCCGCCGAAGAGCGCGAGGTTCTTGCTCGCGACCCACCAGCGATCGTTGTCCATCAAGCGTATGTATTGCTGCAGGCCGACCCACTTGTAGCTCGGCATGAAGCTTGAGTTGGTGAAGGACAGAATGAACGTCCAGATGATGTAGCCATAAAAACCGACCAACACGATCAACATGCTCGGTGCCAAAACCAGTTTGGGGAGCCAGCGTTGCAGTGCGTCGAACGGTGAGGCTTTGCTGAAAACCGCCACAGAGCTCATCGGGATAATCCAGGTGGGGAGAAATGAATCGACACAGTGATCCCTTGTGGGAGCGGGCTTGCTCGCGAAAGCGGACTGACATCCAACACAGATGTCGACTGACTTACCGTCTTCGCGAGCAAGCCCGCTCCCACAGGATCAGGCTGTATTCGGGATTACTGGGCGGCTTTGACGGCCGATGCCAGTTGGGCGCTGGCCTTGGCCGGGTCTGCGTCCTTGTCGTTCATGAAGTTGGTCACCACATCGAAGATCGCGCCCTGCACGGCCAGGGACGTGGCCATGTTGTGCGCCATGCTCGGTTGCAGGCCCCCGGTCTTCTCATCCGCCAGGAAGTCCTTGGCCGATGCCTGGGCGCACGAGTCGAAGCCCGACGCGCTCATGTCGTTGAGCATGTCGGTACGCACCGGGATAGAACCTTTGTTGATGCTGAAGACCTTCTGGAAGTCTTTACCCAACGCGACCTTGGCCAGGTCCTGTTGAGCGGCGATGTCGCCCTTGCGATCAGCCTTGAGCTTGAACACGGCGAGGGAATCGATGTTGTAGGTGAAGGCTTTTTCGGTGCCTGGGAACGGTACGCACTGGTAGTCCTTGCCGGCCACTTTGTGCGCGGCAGTCCACTCGCTCTTGGCCCAGTCGCCCATCATCTGCATGCCGGCCTTGCCATTGATCACGTCGGCAGCGGCGATGTTCCAGTCACGACCCGCGCGGTTGGGGTCCATGTAACCGGTGAGTTTTTTAAGCTCGGTGAAAGACTTGACCATCTCGGGGCCCGAGAGGGCTTTCTGATCCAGGTCGACCAGGGCTTTTTTGTAGCCATCCGCGCCCATGACCGAGAGCACCACGTCTTCAAACACCGTGCTGTCCTGCCATGGCTGACCGCCGTGGGCCAGGGCAATGAAGCCGGCAGCCTTCAGCTTGTCGCCAGCGGCATAGAATTCTTCGAGAGTGGTCGGGGCTTTTTCGATACCGGCTTTCTTGAAGACTTCCGGGTTGATCCACAGCCAGTTGACCCGGTGAATGTTCACCGGCACCGCGACATAGTCACCCTCGTACTTGACGGTGTCGGCGACTTTCTTCGACAACAGGCTGTCCCAGTTTTCCGCTTTGGAAACGTCTTTCAAGGCATCGGTGCTGAGCAGGCCGGTGCTACCCCACTCCTGGATGTCCGGGCCTTTGATTTGTGCGACACCTGGCGGGTTACCCGCAACAGCGCGGCTCTTGAGTACGGTCATGGCCGTAGAGCCACCGCCGCCGGCGACCGCACCGTCCTTCCAGATGAAGCCGTCTTTTTCGACTTGAGCCTTGAGGACATCGACCGCTGCTTTTTCGCCACCCGATGTCCACCAGTGCACGACTTCCACGGAGCCTTTGGAATCGGCGGCAAGGGCACTGAGGGGAAATGCAGTCAGGGGAAACAATGAGGCGAGAGAAATGACAGTGGCGAGGCGAGAAATCGCATTCATCTGAAGTACCTTTCTTGTTGTTATGCATGCAAGTCTGGTGCTTGCGCTGCAAACGAGTTTAAACAGCGTAGTCCACCTCGCAGGTAACGAAGCGACGGTGAAATGTCACCGCATGGTTACATAAGTGCCGGGCTAGACACCTGGGCCAATGCCGAGGCCATGCTAGGCGCCAATGGCAAGCGCGGAATCAGCACGGCTTGCCAGGCGTGATAGAGGTCTGGTTTACCGCCCCAGATCTCGGCGCTCGGGCGGTTTTGCGGGTCGAGTTCGTGGTGCCAACTGCCGTGAGCCCGGTCGATCAGGCAGGTTTCGCTGTATTCCCAAAAACGCCGATACCAGGTTTCGTACTGCGCCTCACCCGTGCGCTTGAGCAAGGCACTCGCGGCCGCACTCGCTTCGCAGTGAACCCAGTGCAAACGCTGGCGTACCACCGGGCGATGGCTCCAGTCGAGGGTGTAGACGATGCCCGGCGCGCCATCGACTTCCCAGCCGTGCCGGCAGTTGCTCTCGAAGAGTTTTTGCGCATCGACCGCCAGCCAGCCCGGAGTGAGCATGCCCACTTGCACCCGCGCCGCTTCCAGGTGCAGCAGCAGCCGTGCCCACTCAAAACCATGACCCGGCGTGGTGCCGTAAGGGCGAAAACCGTCGGTGGGGTTGTCGTGGTTGTACTCAGGCAATGGCTGCCAGCCTTGATCGAAATGCTCAACGACCTGGTAGTCGTTGGTGGCCGCGTGACCGTGAATCACCCGTTCGACAATCCGCAGTGCGCGGCTCAGCCAACGGTTGTCCTGGGTGACATCGGCCAGCGCGAGAAACGCTTCGGTGGCGTGCATGTTGCTGTTGGCGCCGCGATAGGCTTCATCGCGGCTCCAGTCACGATTGAAGGACTCGCGCATCGCGCCCTCCTCTTCGCTCCAGAAATGCTGCTCGATGATCGCGATTGCGTCGTTGAGCAAGGCCTGTGCACCGGGCCGTCGGGCAACCACCGCCGAGCTGGCCGCCAGCGCCACGAACGCATGCAGGTACGCAGCTTTGCCGGTATTGCCGTCGCGGTGCTCAGGTGTTGCGAACCAACCGCCGAATTCGGCGTCACGTAGCGGACCGCAGAGGGCTTTGATGCCGTGATCCACCCGCTCGCCAAACCCTGGCAGGCCCTGAATGTGTGCCATGGCGAAGCTGTGGGTCATGCGGGCGGTGTTCAGGGTGTGAGCCTGGGCATCGGCCGGCAGTTGACCGTGTTCGTCCATATGGCCGAAGCCCTCGGGCAGCTTCGACGCTTTGGCAAATGCCAGCAGGCGCAGGCCTTCATCGGCCAGCCATTGCTGATGGGCAGGCGCGTTCAGCCAACTGCTGAATGCAGGTTGGAAGGTGTTCATGAGGGACCTTTTTTGTTGTTATGACTGCTGGGAGTCTAAACAACGTAGGGGAAGGCGCAGGTAACGAAGGGGGCTGGCTGTGTCACTGACTTGTGACGTTTGTTTAAAAAAATGTGTTGAATGCTCCGATGCTTTCGCGAGCAAGCCCGCTCCCACACTTGACCGTGTCGAACACAGATTTTGTGTACGCCGAGAATCTAATGTGGGAGCGGGCTTGCTCGCGAAGAACGATAACGCGGTATCCCTAATCAACACTGCGGGGCAACTGCAACGTCACCCGCAGCCCGCCCTCGCGCAAATTCTGCAAACTCACTTCCCCACCATGGCTATGGGCAATGTTGCGCGCAATGCCCAGCCCCAGCCCATAACCCTGCTGCTGACCGGCCAGACGAAAGTGCGGTTCGAACACTTGCTCCAGGCGCTGCTGCGGAACCCCTGGGCCTTCGTCGTCGACGTGCAGAATGAAGGCGCTGTGATCATCGTCGATGTGCAAATGGGCGTTCTGTCCGTACTTCAGGGCGTTGTCGATCAGGTTGCCGATGCAGCGCTTGAGCGCCAAGGGCTTGCCAGGGTACGGCGCCAGCGCCCGCCCCTGCTGGGTCACGCGGCCATTGCCGTGGGGCGCCAGATAAGGTTCGACCAGACAATCGAGCACATGGTTGAGGTCCACCGGCTCGATATTTTCATGAATGTCGGTGTCCTTGACGCACTGCAACGCGCCTTTGACCAGCAACTCCAATTCGTCCAGATCACGGCCAAACTTGGCTTGCAGTTGCTCGTCCTCGAGCAGTTCGACCCGCAACCGCAGGCGGGTGATCGGCGTGCGCAGATCATGGGAAATCGCACTGAACAACTGGCTGCGCTCGGTCAGGTAACGGCTGATGCGTTCGCGCATCGCGTTGAACGCACGCCCGACTTCGACCACTTCACTGCCGCCCCCCTCGGCCACCGGTTCGACCTCGGCGCCCAGCGACAGGTCCCGTGCGGCCCGCGCCAGACGCTTGAGCGGGCGACTCTGCCAGTGCACCAGCAAGCCGATGAACAGCAGCAAAAAACCGCTGGTAAGCACAATGAACCAGACCTGCTGCGCCGGCAGGCCTTGTTCTTCGAGGCTGGTGTAGGGCTCAGGCAGGAGCGAGGCGATGTACAGCCATTCACCCTTGGCCAGTTTGATCTGAGTGACCAGCACCGGTGGGTTGACCGGTTCCAGGGTCAGGGCGTAATGCGCCCAGGAGCGCGGCAACTCGTCGAGCTTCAGGCCACCGTTGAAGATGCGCAGGTCCTGGGGGCTGACGAAGGTCACCGAGATATCGACATCGTTGCCCAGGGACGTACGCAACACGTCCTCCACCGCCTCCAGCACCGCTTGTTTGCGCGGCGTCGCGGGCAGCACCTCCATGCCCAACGGTTTGTCGTTGAGGGTCACGACGAAACGGGTGCCGCCCATGCTGCGCAATTGGTCGAGCACCAGCGGTCGATAAGCCACCGGCAAGGAGCGAAAGTAACTGACGCTGGCCGTCATCGAATGGGCCAGGCTGCGGGCGGCAGTCACCAGCCCTTCCAACTGGGTGGCACGCAATTGCGAGACCCAGATCACACTCGACAGCGCCTGGGCAAACAGCACCACCAGCAGGGTCAGCAGCAACATCCGCCCGAGCAGCGAACGCGGCACTGGCACTCGCCGAATCAACCGGGCGAAGGCCTCAGTGACCATTGCTGGCAACCACGTTGGCGGCCAGTTGATAGCCACTGCCGCGCACCGTGCGGATCAGGCGTGGGGGTTTTTCGGTATCGCGCAGACGCTGGCGCAAACGGCTGACGGCCATGTCGACGATGCGATCGAGCGGCATCAGGTCGCGGCCACGGGTGGCGTTGCCGATGGTGTCGCGGTCGAGGATTTCCTGCGGGTGATCGAGGAACAGTTTGAGCAGGGCGAAATCGGCACCGGAGAGAATCACTTCCTCACCGTCGGTGTGAAACAAGCGGTGGCTGACCATGTCCAGGCGCCACTCATCGAACGCCAGCACTTCGCCGCCGGAGCGCTCCTGACCGAACTGTGCACGGCGCAGCAAAGCCTTGATCCGTGCCTGCAATTCGCGCGGGCTGAAGGGTTTGCCAAGGTAGTCGTCGGCGCCCAGTTCCAGGCCAATGACCCGGTCGGCCTCGTCGGAGCTGGCGGTGAGCATGATGATCGGCACCTGGGCCTGACGCGGGTGCTGGCGAACCCAGCGGCACAGGCTGAAGCCGTCTTCGTCCGGCAGCATCACGTCGAGGATCACCAGGTCGCTGGGCGCCTCGTTCAGCGCCTGACGAAACCCTGCGCCATCGGGCGTAGTGCGCACCTGGAAGCCGGCGCGGCTGAGGTAGGTGTCCAGCAACTCGCGTATCTCTTGATCGTCATCGACCAACAAAATCGACTTGTTGACTGAGCTCACAGGGCGGCGTCCTTGTTGTTATGGATGGGGCGGATTATGCCTTAAGTACCGAATCTGCAAACACCGCAGAAACACTGTGGGAGCGGGCTTGCTCGCGAAGAGGCCATCACGTCCGACATCGTCGTTGACTGACAGTCCGCCTTCGCGAGCAAGCCCTCTCCCACAGGTAAGCACTTCAGGCTGGAATGGACTGGTCGAGCGCCACACCCGCGCCGGTCAAACCGGAATACGGCGCAGTGACCAGCCACACCGGAATGCCATTGAAGTACTCGCTCATGCAACCCTTGTCGGCGAAGCATCGGGCGAAACCGCTTTGCAGGAAGAAATCGGCAAAACGCGGAATCACCCCACCGACGATGTACACCCCGCCACGCCCACCGGTGGTCAATACGTTGTTGCCGGCCACGCGACCGAGCCAGCAGCAGAACTGCTCCAGCACTTGCAGGGCAATCGGATCACCGGCAAGGCCAGCGGCAGTAATCGCCTCCGGGGTGTCGAGCACAGGTGTGTGCCCGTCCACCGCGCAGATCGCCCGGTAGACCCGCAGCAAACCACTGCCGCTGAGTGCGGTTTCAGCGCTGACGTGGCCGATTTCGTTGTAGATGTGCTGCCAGAGCCGGGTTTCACGCGGGCTGCTCAGCGGCAGGTCGACATGCCCGCCCTCGCCCGGCAACGCGGCCCAACGGCCTTCGCCAAGGTCCAGCAAGGTGCCCACGCCCAAGCCTGTGCCAGGGCCGATCACCACTGCCGGGCGCATCGGTTCCGGTGTGCCTTCGCACACCACCCGAAACTCGTCCGGTTGCAAACGGGTCATGCCCAGGGCCATGGCCGAGAAGTCGTTGACCAACAACAACTGATCGACCTGCAAGGTCTGGCAGAACTCCTTGCGACTCAGCCGCCAGTGGTTGTTGGTGAATTTGAATTCATCGCCACTGACGGGGCCGGCCACCGACAGGCACACCGCGCCAATCGAGCCGGGCTTGAGCCCAAGCTCCGCCAGGTAGACGCCAATCGCCTCTTCCGGGCTGGCGTGGTCCGCCGTCGCCAGCACCTGGATCGACGCCAGTTGCTGGTCCTTCCACAACGCAAACCGCGCGTTGGTCCCGCCAATATCACCGACCAGGGCCAGTTTCACTTAAGCGTCTCCAGGGCAGAGGTAAAGGCGCTGGCGCCCTGCTCTGCCGAGCTGAACGCCATGCGCATGAAACCAAACAGTTCGCGACCGCTGCCAACGTTGTTGCCCAGCAACCCCTTGGCGGGTTCGCGGGCAGCAAACTCATCGTCATCGACCATCAGTTGCAAGGTGCCCTTGGCGCCATCGACGCGGATGATATCGCCCTCTTGCACCCGTGCCAAAGCACCGCCGACAAAGGCTTCGGGGCTGACGTGAATCGCCGCCGGGATTTTCCCCGACGCGCCGGACATGCGCCCGTCGGTGACCAGCGCAACCTTGAAGCCGCGATCCTGCAACACGCCCAGGAACGGGGTCATCTTGTGCAGTTCCGGCATGCCGTTGGAGCGCGGCCCCTGGAAGCGCATTACCGCGACAAAGTCTTTTTCCAGCAGCCCGGCCTTGAAGGCGTCCGCCAGGTCTTGCTGATCCTGGAACACCATCGCTGGCGCTTCGACCACTTGATGTTCCGGTGCCACAGCCGAGACTTTCATCACGCCACGCCCCAGGTTGCCTTCCATCACTCGCAGGCCACCTTCCGGCGAGAACGCCCGTGCGACAGGACGCAGGATGTTTTCATCGAGGCTTTCGATCGGGCCTTCGCGCCACACCAGTTTGCCGTTATCGAGGAACGGTTCCTGGGTGTAACGGCTCAGGCCGTGACCGAGAACCGTGTTGACGTTTTCATGGAGCAAACCGGCTTCCAGCAATTCGCGGATCAGGAACGACATGCCGCCCGCTGCCTGGAAGTGGTTGATGTCGGCTTTACCGTTCGGGTAGACGTGGCTCAGGGTCGGCACCACCTCGGAGAGGTCGGCCATGTCCTGCCAGGTCAATTGAATGCCCGCCGCCATGGCGATGGCCGGCATGTGCAGGGTGTGGTTGGTCGAACCGCCCGTGGCGTGCAACGCAACAATCGAGTTGACCAGCGAACGCTCGTCGACGATTTCGCCGATGGGCATGAAGCTGCCGCTCTGCTTGGTCAGGCGGGTGACCTGGTGCGCCGCTTCGCGGGTCAGTGCATCGCGCAACGGGGTGTTCGGGTTGACGAACGAGGCGCCGGGCAAGTGCAGGCCCATGACTTCCATCAGCAACTGGTTGGTGTTGGCGGTGCCGTAGAACGTGCAGGTGCCGGGGCTGTGATAGGACTTCATCTCCGATTCCAGCAGCTCTTCACGGGTGGCCTTGCCTTCGGCGTAACGCTGGCGCACGTCGGCTTTCTGTTTGTTGGAAATGCCCGAGACCATCGGCCCGCCCGGCACGAAAATCGTCGGCAGGTGACCGAAGCGTAGCGCGCCCATCATCAGGCCCGGCACGATCTTGTCGCAGATGCCCAGCATCAGCGCGCCGTCGAACATATTGTGGGACAACGCCACTGCCGTCGACAGCGCAATCACTTCGCGGCTCGGCAGGCTCAGTTCCATGCCCGGCTCGCCCTGGGTCACGCCATCGCACATGGCGGGAGTGCCACCGGCGAACTGACCGACCGAACCGATTTCGCGCAGGGCTTCCTTGATCTGTTGCGGGAACACTTCGTAGGGCTGGTGCGCCGAGAGCATGTCGTTATAGGACGAAACAATCGCCACGTTGGCCGCGTTCATCATCCGCAGGCTGTTCTTGTCCTCACTGCCACATCCGGCCACGCCATGGGCGAAGTTGGCACATTGCAGCTTGCCGCGCATCGGGCCGTCACTGGCGGCGCCGCGAATCAATGCAAGGTAGGCCTCACGCGTAGCGCGACTACGAGTGATAAGCCGTTCGGTGACCTCAAGAACGCGGGGATGCATGTGTAGAACTCCAGGCTAACGGATGTGGCGACCTGATTGTCTATGCTGATCAAAAGCCGTTGTTGTTGGAATGACAGACGGTTTTCTTGACCACTCGGACCAGTTGATTCAGGTCACTCGTTGTAGATAAAACAAAATACTGCCACTAAAAAGGCTTGTTTTCTATTTTTATGCGAATAATCTTGTAATTCCAACAACAAAACGACGGCGGCGCTGTTAAATGACTCTTCGTATCGCAATCAATGGTTTTGGCCGTATTGGCCGTAACGTCCTGCGCGCACTGTATACCCAAGGCTATCGTCAGGATTTGCAGATCGTCGCCATCAACGATCTGGGCGACAGTTCGATGAACGCCCACCTGCTCAAGTACGATACCGTGCACGGCACGTTCGATGCCGACGTGCAGCATGATCGGGAAAGCCTGACCGTCAACGGCGACCGTATTTCGGTCAGCTCCATTCGCAACCCCGCAGAGTTGCCATGGGCCGCCGAGAAGATCGACGTGGTGTTCGAATGCACCGGCCTGTTCACCGACCGCACCAAAGCCGCCGCCCATATTACGGCCGGCGCACGCAAAGTGATTATCTCGGCACCGGCCAAAGGCGCCGATGCCACCATCGTGTACGGGGTCAACCACGACATCCTGCGCTCATCGCACCAGATCATTTCCAACGCGTCGTGCACCACCAACTGCCTGGCCCCGGTGGCTCAGGTACTGCATCGCGAACTGGGCATCGAAAGCGGCCTGATGACCACCATCCACGCCTACACCAACGATCAGAACCTGACCGACGTTTATCACAGCGATCCGTACCGCGCCCGTTCGGCTACCCAGAACATGATCCCGAGCAAGACCGGCGCGGCTGAAGCGGTCGGCCTGGTGCTGCCGGAACTGGCGGGCAAACTGACCGGCATGGCCGTTCGCGTACCGGTGATCAACGTGTCGCTGGTGGACCTGACCGTGCAGCTCAAACGCGAAACCACCGCCGAAGAAGTCAACGCGCTGCTCAAGCACGCGAGCCAGCACTCCAAGGTCCTGGGCTACAACACCCTGCCGCTGGTTTCCAGTGACTTCAACCACAACCCGCTGTCGTCGATCTTCGACGCCAACCACACCAAAGTCAGCGGCAAGCTGCTCAAGGTGCTGGCCTGGTACGACAACGAATGGGGCTTTTCCAACCGCATGCTCGATAACTGCCTGGCCCTGTGCAACGCCGAGTAAGGCCCGGCATGAGCGGATCGCCACTGGCACTTCAGGGATGCTGCTCTCGCAGCGCCTCGGCGTGCCGGTGGAGAGCTTGCTGGCAGCCCCTTGATGCCTCAATCGCACGCTTACCGGCCCCCGATTACCCGACGTACCTGCAAGGGCGAAAGTAATTCTTGCACGAAGCGCTTGACCTTTCCGGCAGATGATAAGCATTATCATTCGCTTGAAATGGATCAGGTCCTATTGTGAGTCAGTCGCAGTTCAATCACGTCTTCCTCGCTCAACGGGTGTCGCTGCTGCGCACTCTGGAGCGCATGGTCAACAACCACAGCACCGCCGAAGACCTGTTGCAGGAAACCTACCTGCGGGTTACCCGTGCGTTGAGTGAACGGGCGATCGATCACCTGGAACCTTTCGTTTTCCAAACCGCCCGCAACCTGGCGCTGGACCACCTGCGCGCCCGGCGCATTCAGTCCCGAACGATGCTTGAAGACGTTCCCCTGGACGTCGTGCAGGGTATCGCCGCGCCGCTCAGCAGTGCCGAGGACGCCGCCCATGCCGAACAGTTGCTCGAACGCTTGAACATAAGCCTCAACCAACTCAGCCCGCGCCAACAGCAGATCTTCATCCTCAGCCGCCTGCACGGTCATAGCTATCTGGAGATCGCCGAAAAACTCGGCGTTTCCCTGAGCACCGTGCAAAAAGACCTGAAGCTGATCATGGCGATCTGCGTCGGCGTCGTCGAACGGAATAACAGCAGCGCCAGGCTGTAAGCGGCAAGCTACAAGTGGGCCACCAAACTTGCAGCTTAAAGCTTGAAACCGGAAACTGCTTTCCAGCAGACACAGCCGAGGTACAACCGTGACGGACATCCACCACTCCCAACCGCCCACCCCGGCGCGGGACCCCGCCAGCGCCATGGATCAGGCACTGGACTGGCTGATCGTGCTGGAAGATCCGAGCGAAGATCACACCCGGCAGTTCCTTGACTGGCTCGCCGCCGACCCGCTGCACGCCGACGCCTTCGCCAAGGCCCAGGCGATCTGGGACAGCCCGCAGCTTGCACAATGCGCCCAACAACTGAGCGTAAAAACCTCCAGCAAACCCGCCCTCGCACGCCTGCGTCCTCACTGGAAACCCCTGGCCACGGCCGCGGTACTGGTGATCGGATTGTTGAGCTTCAGCAACCTGCCGATGCGCATCCAGGCCGATCACCTGACCGTGGTGGGTGAGCGCCAGCGCCTGCAACTGGAGGACGGCTCCAAGGTCCTGCTCAACACCAACTCGGCGTTTTCCAGCACCATCAATGACCAGCAGCGCGTTGCCCGACTCTTTCAGGGCGAGGCGTTTTTCGAAGTGCCGGGCAATCGTGGCCTGCCGCTGGAAATCGATGCTGGCCCGGTCAAGGCCAGCGTGCGCGACACCGCGTTTGCCGTGCGCTACCTCGACGGCGTGGCGCAGGTGCGGGTGCAGCGTGGCGATGTCGACTTGCGCGCCACCCACGACGACGCCCGCGTGCGGTTGTCCGCCGGGGAAAGCATCCGCATCGGCCCCAACGGTTTCGACCAGCCGGCCAGGCTCGATGCCAACACCGACCTGGCCTGGGTCCAGGGTCGACTGGTGTTCGAGAACTGCCCGTTGAGCCAGGTACTGGCTGAACTGGGGCGTTACTACCCAGGCTGGATCATCAACAACAACGAGCGCCTGGCCGACGTTGCCGTCACTGGCAATTACCGTCTCGATCAGCCACTGGACGTCGTGCGCTCACTGGCCCACATCACCTCGGCGCGCCTCCAGGAATTCCCGGCGCTGGTGATCCTGAACTAAATGAGAACTATTTTTACTCGATAGTCATTCGCCGTACGTCTCGTTACAGCCAATGCAACTGATTCGCATCTCTGATGCCAATCTGCACCTATAAGATTCGCGCGACACGGAGCACTATCGATGTCCTCTCGCCTCAACAGCCGGTCCTTCTCACCTTCGGCCCGCGTGCAAAACTGCACCCTGTCCTTGCTGACCGCCGCCATCGTGCTGGCGGGTACACATGCCGCACCGGTCATGGCCGCCACCCCAGCCCAGCAAACGACCCGCAACATGGGTGACTACACTTTCGCCATCACCCAGCAACCGCTGGTGTCCGCCCTGAATGACTTCACCCGTGTCACAGGCTGGCAAGTCGGCCTGCCGGCGGAACTGGGCCAAGGCGTTGCCTCGCCAGGCGTGCACGGCGCGTTGAGCCCGGAGAAAGCCCTGGACCGTCTGTTGGTGGGGACCAACCTGAGCTACCGCAAACTGGGCACCAACAATATCGTCCTGGAAAAACGCACCGTCGGCGGCACCCTCGCCCTGCAACAGGTGACCATCAGCGCCACCCGCCAGGAGCAGGACGTGAACAGCGTGCCGAGCACCGTCACCGTGCACGACCGGCAGGAACTGGACCGCAGCAACGTCAACAACATCAAGGAACTGGTGCGCTACGAACCGGGTGTTTCGGTCGGCGGCACCGGTACCCGTGGCGGCATCAGCGGCTACAACATTCGCGGCATCGACGGTGACCGGATCCTGACCCAGGTCGACGGCGTCGAAATTCCCAACGGGTTCTTCAACGGGCCTTACGCCAAGACCCAGCGCAATTACGTCGACCCGGAAATCGTCAAACGCGTGGAGATCCTTCGCGGCCCGGCCTCGGTGCTGTACGGCAGCAACGCCATCGGTGGCGCGGTCAGCTACTTCACCCTCGACCCGGACGACATCATCAAGCCTGGTCAGGACGTCGGCGCCCGCCTGAAAACCGGCTACAGCTCCGCCGACAACAGCTGGCTCAAATCCGCCACCGTCGCGGGCCGCGTCGAGCAGTTCGACGGTTTGCTGCACCTGAGCCAGCGCGACGGCCATGAAACCGACTCGTACGGCAACAACCACGGTACCGGCCTGGACCGTACCGCCGCCAACCCGGAAGACGTGCGCACCACCAACGTGCTGGCCAAACTGGGCTGGAACTACGCCGACGACGCGCGCCTGGGCCTGACCTACGAGAAGTACAAGGACGACCGCGACACCAACCAGCGAAGCGCCGTCGGTGGCCCGTTCAACAACGGCCAGCCGATGGGCATGTACCGTTCGCGCACCGGTAATGACACCGTCACCCGCGAGCGTTTCGGCCTGCAAAACCATTTCGCCCTCGATAGCTTGCTGGTCGATCACCTCAAATGGAGCCTGAACTACCAAATCGCCAAGACCGATCAGAGCACCCTGGAAAACTACTACGTTCCACGCAGTCCCCGCTCTCCAGGCCGCAATGTGATGCGCTCACGCGATACGCTCTATGAAGAGCGGCAGTGGGTATTCGACGCACAGCTGGACAAGGCCTTCAGCCTCGGTGAAACCGACCACCTGCTGACGTACGGCACCACCATCAAGCAAGAGAAAGTCACCGGCTCGCGCAGCGGCAGCGGAACATGCCTGACCGTGTTCGGCAGTTGCCGACAAATCGGCGCCATCAGCCCCGCCGACGTACTGAAAAAATCCAGCGACTTCCCGGACCCGACCCTCAATACCTACAGCCTGTTCGCCCAGGACCAGATCAGCTGGAACAACTGGACCTTCCTGCCGGGCCTGCGCTACGACTACACCCAGCTCAAGCCGCACATCACCCAGGAATTCCTCAACACCGTGGCCCCCGACGGCAAAGGCGCGGTCAGGGACGAGAACAAGACCTGGCACCGCGTCTCGCCCAAGTTCGGCCTGACCTACGCCCTGAGCGAAAACTACACCTGGTACGGCCAGTACGCCGAAGGCTTCCGCACCCCGAGCGCCAAGGCGCTGTACGGCCGCTTCGAGAACAGCACCACCGGTTATCGCGTGGAGCCGAACCCGAACCTGGAACCGGAAAAAAGCAAGAGCTACGAGACCGGCCTGCGCGGCAATTTCGAGTCCGGCAACTTCGATGTGGCGGTGTTCTATAACAAGTACCGCGACTTCATCAACGAAGACGCCGTGTCGCCCGGTTACAACGAGCTGACATTCCAGAGCAACAACATCAAGCACGCCACCATCAAGGGCGTCGAGTTCAAGGGGCGCCTGAACCTCGACACCTTTGGCGCGCCGCAAGGTCTCTACACCCAGGGTTCGCTGGCCTATGCCTACGGTCGCAACAACGACACCGGCGAACCGCTCAATGCCGTCAACCCGCTGACCGGCGTGCTGGGCCTGGGTTACGACCAGGACAACTACGGGGCCATGCTCAGCTGGACACTGGTCAAGAAAAAAGACCGCGTCGACAGCAGCACCTTCAAGTCGCCGGATGGCGCCAGCAGCCAGTTCAAGACGCCGGGCTACGGCATTCTCGACCTGAGCGGGTTCTACAAGGTCACCGATGACGTCACCGTCAGCGCGGGCGTGTACAACCTGACCGACAAAAAATACTGGCAGTGGGACAACGTGCGTGGCTACGACAGCGTCGGCGAAGCCGCTGTGCTGAGCCCGGCGAACCTGGACCGCCTGACCGAGCCAGGTCGTAACTTCGCCATCAACCTGGTCTGGGACATCTAAGACCGATGCCTCACTGCGTTCTTTTATTCAGAGCGCAGTGAGGATTTTTTACTGTGCCGCGTCTTCTAGTTCGTCTAGTTACAAAGTGCATCTCATTCTCAAGGACATCGTCATGACCACCGCCGACACCGCCCAGCGCCCGACCCTGCGTTCCCAACGCCTGAACCAGATCACCCACGAACCGCACGCCAAGCTCGACACGCTGGTCAAGGCCCATGCACCGTTCGAAACCCAGGCCAACTTCGCCCGTTTCGTCGTGGCCCAGTACCTGTTCCAGTCGGAACTGGTCTCGCTGTACACCGACGCCGAGCTGACCGCCATCGTCCCGGACCTGCCGGAACGCTGCCGCGCCGAGGCTGCCAAGGCTGACCTGGCGGACCTTGAGACCGACGTCCCGGCCCCCGTTGCAGGCGCGGTGAGCAATCCGAGCAAGGCTGAAGCACTGGGCTGGATCTTCGTATCCGAGGGCTCGAAACTGGGCGCGGCGTTCCTGATCAAGCGCGCAGTGGGCCTGGGCCTGAGCGAAACATTCGGTGCCCGCCACCTCGGCGAGCCTGCCGGTGGTCGCGCTGAAGGCTGGAAAAGCTTTGTCAAAACCCTCGACGGCCTGGCATTCAGCGCCGAAGAAGAAGCGGCTGTAGAAAAAGGCGCGATTGACGCGTTCAACCGCTTCACCGTGCTGCTGGAACAGGCTTACGCCACCGCGCCTGAACTCGCCTGATTCACACGATCTGCTCGCGAAGGCGATGTAACATCCAACAAAGATGTTGCCTCACACACCGCCTTCGCGAGCAAGCCCGCTCCCACAGGGACCGGGCAAGCCTGTAATCTCCCGATCAAGCCGCGCAGTCATTTCCCAACCCATGCCCGTCCCAACCTCATCGAAAGTAGCCCGCATTCTCTTCGGCCTGCTCGCCTACGCCAGCCTGGCGCTGGGCCTGATCGCCATTGTCGTGCCCGGCCTGCCGACCACCGAATTCATTCTGCTGGCCGCCTGGGCGGCGACCAAAAGTTCGCCACGCCTGAGTGCCTGGCTGGAAAACCATCGCCTGTTCGGGCCCATCCTGAGCAATTGGCGTAACGGCAGAATCATCGCCCGCCGGGCCAAAGTCAGCGCCACCGTCAGCATGCTGCTGTGCGCCACGCTGATGCTGGTGATGCTTGATCACGGCTGGCCGATCTACCTGGCCATCGCGGGCATGAGCCTGGGCAACCTGTGGATCTGGTCTCGCCCCGAATCCTTGCCACAACCGTCCTGATACGCCTGTATCCCCTGTGGCGAGGGAGCTTGCTCCCGCTGGGCTGCGAAGCGGCCCCAAAACAATCCAGCCCCACCGCCTACACCTGACTCACGTCTGTGCACCCGGACGCGGATCGGCCGAACGGGAGCAAGCTCCCTCGCCACAGGAACAGCATTTCCCCCCGCGCAAACGCTTGCGCTGACCATTCATCGGCTCGCCCTCATGCGGCAGGGTTGTAAGCCGATGTTTCGGGCATGGCGCTGAATGGATTTGGCGAGACGAGTTGTTCCCGACTCGCAGCCAACTCTTCATTCATTTGCGAGATCGCCCCCATGTTCGACTCTCTGTCCATCCGCCTGAAAATCGTGCTGTTGTCCGGACTGTGCCTGCTCGGCGTGGTCGGCCTGATCGTCGGCATGAACATCTACCAGACCAATCAAAACGACCAACTCGTCAGCACGTCCAGCACGAAGATGCTGACTGGCAGCGTCGAAAACCTGCTCCAGGCCAAGGCCGCCGAGCAAGCAGTGCGCGTGCAGAAAACCTTCGGCGAAAGCCTGCTGGTGGTCACCGCCCTCGCCGACCAGATCAACGACATGCGGGTCATGGCCGGCAAGCGCTCACTGGACGCCTCGGCCCTGCGCGAAGAGCTCAACCACAGCCTGAAAACCGCGTTCGAGCGCAACGGCAAAGTGCTGGGGATCTGGCTGGCCTTCGAGCCCAACGCCCTGGACGGCAAGGACAGCGAGTTCGCCAACGACGCGGTGCGTGCATCCAACGAAGCCGGGCGCTTCGCCAGCTACTGGAGCCGCGCGGCCGGCCCCGGCGTGAACACGGTAATGGTCGAGGACGACATGACCAAAACCACCCTCAGCCTCAGCGGCACTCCGTACAACAGTTGGTACACCTGCCCGCGCGACAGCAAACGCACTTGCCTGCTGGACCCGTATGCCGACACCGTTGCCGGCAAGCTGATGCTGATGACCACCATTGCCGTGCCGCTGCTGGTGGACGGCAAAGCCATCGGCGTGGTCGGCGTGGACATCGCCCTCGACGCGCTGCAAGCCGCCGCCAACGATTCCCAGCGTGACCTCTTCAACAACGCCGGGCACATGCTGATCGTCTCCGGCAGTGGCGTGGTCGCCGCCTACAGTGCCGACGCCGGCAAGGTCGGCAAAAGCATCGCCGAGACCCTCGGTGCCGACGGCAAGGACGTGCTGCAACTGCTCGGCGCCAGCGCACCGAAGATCCTCAAGCAAGGCGAGTTGATCCGGGCGGTCTACCCGGTCAGCCCGATCAACGACGCCAAAGCCTGGGGGGTGGTGATCGATTTGCCGCAACAGGTATTGCTGGCTGACTCGGTGAAACTGCAAGCAGTGCTCGATGACGCCCAGGAAACCGGCACATTCAAAACCCTGTTGGTGGCCATTGCGGCCGGCCTGTTTGGCCTGCTGCTGATCTGGCTCACGGCGTCCGGCGTGACCCGGCCGATCAACAGCGTCGCGCAGATGCTCAAGGCGATTGCCAGCGGTGACGGCGACCTGACCCAACGCCTGAACTACAGCAAGCAGGATGAACTGGGCGAACTGGTCAGTTGGTTCAACCGCTTCCTCGACAAGCTGCAACCGACCATCGCGCAGATCAAACAGAGCATTACCGACGCCCGCGGCACCGCCGACCAGTCTTCGGAAATCGCCCGCCAGACCAGTGAAGGCATGCAAGTGCAGTTCCGCGAAATCGACCAGGTGGCCACCGCGTCCAACGAAATGAGCGCCACTGCCCATGAGGTCGCCAACAGCGCTTCGAATGCCGCCAATGCCGCCAAAGGTGCCGACCAGTCGGCCCGCGACGGCATGTCGATCATCGAGCGCAGCACCCGCGACATCAACCAACTGGCCGAGGAGGTCAGCAAAGCAGTGGGTGAAGTCGAAGCCCTCGCGGTCAACAGCGAGCAGATCGGTTCGGTACTGGAAGTGATCCGCAGCATTGCCGAGCAAACCAACCTGCTGGCGCTGAACGCGGCCATCGAAGCGGCCCGTGCCGGCGAAAGTGGTCGCGGTTTTGCGGTGGTGGCGGATGAAGTGCGCAACCTGGCCAAACGTACCCAGGACTCGGTGGAGGAAATCCGCCTGGTGATCGAACGCATCCAAAGCGGTACTCGCGGCGTGGTCGCCACCATGCATTCGAGCCAAACCCAGGCCCACCACAATGCCGGGCAGATCCAGCAAGCGGTGCAGGCGCTGGGCAAAATCAGCGACGCGGTCACGGTGATCAGCGACATGAACCTGCAAATCGCCAGCGCCGCCGAACAGCAAAGTGCCGTGGCCGAAGAGGTCAACCGCAACGTCTCGGCGATCCGCACGGTCACTGAAACCCTGACCGGGCAAGCCACCGAGTCGGCGCAAATCAGCAGCCAGCTCAACGCCCTGGCCACCCACCAGATGAAACTGATGGATCAATTCCGGGTGTAGTGACCAAACACCTCCCCTGTGGCGAGGGAGTTTGCTCCCTCTCGGTTGTGCAGCAGCCGTAAACACGGCCATTGCGGTCCTTCTGGCAGGACTCGGTGCCTGGTTTGGGGGGCGCTCCGCGGCCCAGCGGGAGCAAGCTCCCTCGCCACAATTGATCTATGCTCGAGTTCTCTTCCGGAGGGCCTTCGATGACTGATCTACTCACCTCCATACAAGCCGCGCTCGGCTTGCCCCACACCCCGATTCCGTTCACGTCGAGCGGCGCCCTGCCCTCGGCGTTTGCCGTGACAGACCTGGCTTGCGCCAGTATGGCGGCGGCCGGCCAGGCCATCAGCGAATTGCTGCACCAGCAGACCGGTCGTTTGCCAGCCCTGGAAGTCGACCGCCGCCTCGCCTCTTTCTGGTTCGCCACCTCGCTTCGCCCCATCGACTGGAGCACCCCGCCGCTGTGGGACAAGATTGCCGGCGACTACGAAACCCGTGACGGCTGGATTCGCCTGCACACCAATGCGCCCCATCACCGCAGCGCCGCCGAACAGGTGCTGGGGCACAGTTTTGATCGCAGCGCCATGGCTGCCAAGGTCGCCCGATGGGCCAAAAGCGATCTGGAACACGCGGTGGTCGAGGCCGGTGGCTGCGCCGCCGAAATGCGCTCATGGCAACAATGGACCTCCCATCCGCAAGGTCTGGCCGTCAACGCTGAACCGCTGATTCACTTCGCGACGCACAACGGCGAGTCCTCGATCACCTGGCTGGGCTCGGTCGCGCAACCGCTGGCCGGCCTCAAGGTACTGGACCTGACCCGCGTACTCGCCGGCCCGATTGCCAGCCGCTTCCTCGCGGGAATGGGCGCCGACGTGTTGCGCATCGACCCGCTGCACTGGAACGAACCGGGCGTGGTCCCGGAAGTGACACTCGGTAAACGCTGCGCCCGCCTCGACCTGCACAACGCGACAGACCGGGCGGTGTTCGAGTCCTTGCTCAAGGACGCCGACATTCTGCTTCACGGCTACCGCGCCGATGCCCTCGGACGCCTCGGTTATGGTGCCGCAGAACGACAGGTGTTCGCCCCCGGCTTGATTGATGTCTGCCTCAACGCTTATGGCTGGAGCGGCCCGTGGCAAAACCGCCGGGGTTTCGACAGCCTGGTGCAGATGAGCAGCGGCATCGCCGAGGCCGGCATGGGCTGGAAGCAGGCTGACAAACCGACGCCTTTGCCCGTGCAGGCCCTCGATCACGCTACCGGGTATTTGATGGCGGCCAGTGCGCTCAGGTTGTTGGCTGAACGGTTGCGCAGTGGTCGTGGTGGGTCGGCGCAGTTGTCATTGGCGCGTACCGCGAAAGTGTTGATTGAGAATGGCCCGGGGACGGATGAGCCGCTGCGGGCCGAAGATCAGAACGATCAAGGAATGCTGCTTGAACAGACAGCCTGGGGGCCCGCGCAGCGCTTGCATGTCCCGCTGAGAATCACCGGCACACCGTTGCAGTGGGCCATCCCGGCCGGAGAATTGGGTTCCCATCGGGCACAGTGGTGGTGACTTTCAGATAGCTTTCGCGAGCAGGCTCGCTCCCACAGGATTTGTGCCGAATGTCTGTGATGCTGCGCGAGTACACACCGTCGACCACCGCCTCCAACCCGACAATCGCCCGCGCCGATCAAAAACCGAGCATCGCCGGCCAGTCATAGGGCGGCCGATAGTCGAGCAACAGCCTCACAACGACAACAACCCGCTGTACAACCCATACGCCGCCAACCCGGCCCCGGCGACGACACAGCTGAAAATACCCTTCTCTACATGAGTGAACAGTGGTTCGCCCTGCTCCCGCTTGGCTTTGGCGAACAGAATCACTCCCGGCGCATAGAGCAGCGCCGACAGCAGCAGGTATTTCACCCCACCGGCGTACAACAGCCACACCGCATAACTCAGCGCGATGCCGCCAATCAGCAAGTCTTTGGTGCGCTCGGCCGACGCGTGTTCATAGGTTTCCCCACGCCCGCTCAACAGCACCGCATAGGCTGCCGACCACAGATACGGCACCAGAATCATCGACGAGGCGAGGTAAATCAGGCTGGTGTAGGTGCCAGCGGAAACCAGGGTGATCAACAGGAAAATCTGAATCATCACGTTGGTCAGCCACAGGGCATTGACCGGCACATGGTTGGCGTTTTCCTTCGTCAGGAACGCCGGCATGGTCTTGTCCCGAGCCGTGGCGAACAGAATCTCGGCACACAGCAGCGCCCACGACAGCAACGCACCAAGCAAGGACACCGCCAGGCCAATGCTGATCAGCAGCGCGCCCCACGGCCCGACGATGTGTTCAAGCACCGCCGCCAGCGACGGGTTCTGCAATTTGGCCAGCTCAGGCTGGCTCATGATCCCCAGCGACAGCACGTTCACCAGCACCAGCAGCGCCAGCACCCCGAGAAACCCGATGACCGTGGCGCGGCCAACGTCCGAGCGTTTCTCGGCGCGGGCCGAATACACGCTGGCGCCCTCGATGCCGATAAACACGAACACCGTGACCAGCATCATGTTGCGCACCTGATCCATCACACCGCCGAAATTCGGGTTGCTGCGGCCCCAGATATCGCGGGTAAAGATGTCGGCCTTGAACGCCACCGCAGCGATCACGATGAACATCACCAGCGGCACGATCTTGGCCACGGTGGTCAGTTGATTGATGAACGCCGCCTCCTTGATCCCGCGCATCACCAGAAAATGCACCGCCCACAGCAACACCGAGGCACAGCCGATGGCGATAGGCGTATTGCCCTGCCCGAACACCGGAAAGAAATAACCCAGGGTGCTGAACAACAGGACGAAGTAACCCACATTGCCCAGCCAGGCGCTGATCCAGTAACCCCAGGCCGACGAAAACCCCATGTAATCGCCAAACCCGGCCTTGGCGTAGGCGTACACCCCGGAGTCGAGTTCCGGCTTGCGGTTGGCCAGGGTCTGGAACACGAACGCCAGGGTCAACATGCCGACGGCGGTGATCGCCCAACCGATCAGCACCGCCCCGGCATCGGCCCGGGCGGCCATGTTCTGCGGCAGGGAAAAGATCCCCCCGCCAATCATCGAACCCACCACCAGGGCGATCAACGCACTGAGTCGAAGCTTTTGCGCCGGTTGCGACATTGTTGTTTCTCCATCCCGATCGGGTCACGCCTGCGAAACCGTAACAACGGTGCGTTCAACTAAATAGCTAAAGGCAAATAACGTTTATTAGATAACGCCAACAAATACCTTTTATTTAGAACTGATGAACCCACGAGTCACTAGCAATTGGCCAGTTTTGTGTGCGAGTCGCGATAAATCAATCCTGTACTGAAAACAGATGTCAAAAATTTGCACATTCGTGAAAAGGAACTAGCTTCAACCCTCTCGGCAATACGAGTTATTCCCGTTTGTTATTAACGGACCGCTCTGCTCCGGTCTTTCCGGGCATAACAGTTTCGCCCCGGAGAGCCCCACAAGTCATTCATTAACAATGGAATGTGCCCATGCACTGATCTAAGTCAGCTGATTGATTTGCTAACAGTTCTACGCTGTTGTCTCTCTTCTCCTGCATTGGAGTCATGCAATGTCTGAATCCCCCGGAAAACTACGACTGGGTGCGTTAGTCGCCCTTGTTGTCGGCTCGATGATTGGTGGCGGGATATTCTCTTTGCCGCAAAACATGGCTGCCAGCGCCGATGTCGGCGCAGTCCTCATCGGTTGGGCCATCACCGCCGTCGGCATGTTGACCCTCGCATTCGTCTTCCAGACCCTGGCCAACCGCAAGCCTGACCTCGATGGCGGTGTCTACGCCTACGCCAAGGCCGGTTTTGGCGACTACATGGGTTTCTCATCCGCCTGGGGCTACTGGATCAGTGCCTGGCTGGGTAACGTCGGTTACTTCGTCCTGCTGTTTAGCACCCTGGGTTACTTCTTCCCGATCTTCGGCGAAGGCAACACCGTGGCGGCCGTGGTGGGCGCTTCCGTGCTGCTCTGGGCGGTGCACTTCCTGGTGCTGCGCGGGATCAAGGAAGCGGCGTTCATCAACCTGGTGACCACCGTCGCCAAGGTCGTGCCACTGCTGCTGTTTGTGTTGATCGCGATCTTCGCTTTCAAACTGGAGATCTTCACCGCCGACATCTGGGGCATCAAAAACCCGGACCTGGGCAGCGTGATGAACCAGGTGCGCAACATGATGCTGGTCACCGTGTGGGTGTTCATCGGCATTGAAGGCGCGAGCATCTTCTCGTCCCGCGCCGAAAAACGCTCGGACGTGGGTAAGGCCACCGTCATCGGCTTCATCACCGTGCTGCTGTTTCTGGTGCTGGTGAACGTACTGTCGCTGGGCATCATGACTCAGCCTGAACTGGCCAAACTGCAGAACCCGTCGATGGCCGCTGTGCTGGAACACGTGGTCGGTCACTGGGGCGCGGTGCTGATCAGCGTCGGCCTGATCATTTCCTTGCTCGGCGCGCTGCTGTCGTGGGTGCTGCTGTGTGCGGAGATCATGTTCGCCGCCGCCAAAGACCACACCATGCCGGAGTTCCTGCGTAAGGAAAACGCCAACCACGTGCCGGTCAATGCCCTGTGGCTGACCAACGCGATGGTGCAGATTTTCCTGATCATCACCCTGTTCTCGGCCAGCACTTACTTGTCGCTGATCTACCTCGCCACCTCGATGATCCTAGTGCCTTACCTGTGGTCGGCGGCGTATGCGGTGCTGTTGGCGGTGCGTGGCGAAAGCTACGAAAAAGCCCTGGCCGAGCGCAAGAAAGACCTGGTCATCGGCAGCATTGCCCTGATCTACGCGATCTGGCTGCTCTACGCCGGCGGGGTCAAATACCTGCTGCTGTCCGCCCTGCTGTATGCCCCCGGCGCGATCCTGTTCGCCAAGGCCAAGCTGGAGTTGGGCAAACCGATTTTCACCAACGTCGAGAAGCTGATTTTCGCCGCAGTGGTCGTGGGCGCCCTAGTGGCGGCTTACGGACTCTACGACGGCTTCCTGACCCTGTAACACCCGTTCTGTTATGTCATCTGGAGGATCACTGTAATGACCACGGAAAAAGTTAAGTACGGCGTACATTCCGAAGCCGGCAAACTGCGCAAAGTCATGGTTTGCTCCCCAGGCCTGGCCCATCAGCGGCTGACCCCGAACAACTGCGACGAACTGCTCTTTGACGACGTGCTCTGGGTCGCCCAGGCCAAGCGCGACCACTTCGACTTCGTCACCAAGATGCGTGAGCGCGATATCGATGTGCTGGAAATGCACAACCTGTTGACCGACATCGTCGCCATCCCCGAAGCGCTGGACTGGATCCTGGAGCGCAAGATCACCGCCAACCAGGTCGGTCTGGGCCTGGTCAACGAAGTCGGTTCATGGCTGCGCAGCCTGGAGCCGCGCAAGGTCGCCGAGTTCCTGATCGGCGGTGTGTCCGCCGACGACCTGCCGAGCAGCTTCGGTGGCAAGACCATCGAGATGTTCCGCGACTTCCTCGGCCACACCAGCTTCATTCTGCCGCCGCTGCCGAACACCCAGTTCACCCGCGACACCACCTGCTGGATCTACGGTGGCGTGACGCTGAACCCGATGTACTGGCCTGCGCGACGTCAGGAAACCCTGCTGACCAGCGCCATCTACAAGTTCCACCCCGAGTTCACCAACGCCGACTTCCAGGTCTGGTACGGCGACCCGGACCAGGAACACGGCAACGCCACGCTGGAAGGCGGCGACGTGATGCCCATCGGTAACGGCGTGGTGTTGATCGGCATGGGCGAACGCTCGTCCCGTCAGGCCATCGGCCAGCTTGCAATCAGCCTGTTCAAACACAATGCGGTAGAACGCGTGATCGTCGCCGGCCTGCCAAAATCCCGCGCCGCGATGCACCTGGACACCGTGTTCAGCTTCTGCGACCGAGACCTGGTGACGGTATTCCCGGAAGTCGTGAACCAGATCGTCGCCTTCACCCTGCGCCCGGATGAAAGCAAACCGGGCGGCATCGACATTCGCCGCGAAGAAACCAGCTTCATCGACACCGTCGCCAAGGCCCTGAACCTCAAGGCCCTGCGCGTGGTGGAAACCGGCGGCAACAGCTTCGCCGCCGAGCGCGAGCAGTGGGACGACGGTAACAACGTGGTGGCCGTGGAGCCTGGCGTGGTGATCGGTTACGACCGCAACACCTACACCAACACCCTGCTGCGCAAGGCCGGGATCGAGGTCATCACCATCAGCGCCGGCGAACTCGGCCGGGGCCGTGGCGGCGGCCACTGCATGACCTGCCCGATCATCCGCGACCCAATCGACTATTAATGAGTGTGCCTTGCCTCGCCCTTATAAAGCGCGAGGCAAGGGGATAACCGAAACCTAAGGAGATCCAAAATGGCTTTCAACATGCGCAACCGCAGCCTGCTCTCGCTGATGCACCATACCAATCGCGAGCTGCACTACCTGCTGGACCTGTCCCGCGACCTGAAACGCGCCAAGTACACCGGCACCGAACAGCCGCACCTCAAAGGCAAGAACATCGCGCTGATCTTCGAAAAAACTTCGACCCGCACCCGTTGCGCCTTCGAAGTGGCCGCCCACGACCAGGGGGCTCACGTCACCTACATCGACCCGGTGTCGTCGCAAATCGGCCACAAGGAAAGCATGAAAGACACCGCCCGCGTTCTGGGCCGGATGTTCGACGCCATCGAATACCGTGGCTTTGAGCAGGAAATTGTCGAAGAGTTGGCGAAGTTCGCCGGCGTGCCGGTGTTCAACGGCCTGACCGCTGAATTCCACCCGACCCAAATGATCGCCGACACCCTGACCATGCGCGAGCACAGCGACAAGCCGCTGCATGACATCAGCTACGCCTACCTGGGCGATGCCCGCTACAACATGGGCAACTCGCTGCTGATGATCGGCGCGAAACTGGGCATGGACGTGCGCATCGGCGCGCCGAAAGCGCTCTGGCCACATCAGGACTTCATCGATCAGTGCAAAGCCTTCGCCGAAGAAAGTGGCGGCCGCATCACCATCACCGAAGACCCGAAAGAAGCGGTCAAGGGCGTGGACTTCATCCACACCGATATCTGGGTATCGATGGGTGAGCCGGTCGAAGCGTGGGACGAACGTATCGAGCAACTGCTGCCGTACCAGGTCAACGCGAAAATGATGAAAGCCTCGGGCAACCCACGGGTGAAATTCATGCACTGCCTGCCGGCGTTCCACAACAGCGAAACCAAGGTCGGCAAGGACATCGCCGCACGTTATCCGCACCTGGCCAACGGCGTAGAAGTCACCGAAGACGTCTTCGAGTCGCCGGCCAACATCGCCTTCGAGCAAGCGGAAAACCGCATGCACACCATCAAGGCGATTTTGGTGTCGGCACTGGCTGATATCTAACGGCACACCCGGCTCCCACTAACGGAACACGGTCAATGTGGGAGCGGGCTTGCTCGCGAAGACGGACTGACATGCACCATTGATGTCGACTGACACACCGCTTTCGCGAGCAAGCCCGCTCCCACACTCAGGCCGGTTCCGACAGGGAGACCGCGTCGCCCGCAACCTCTCTGTCTAGAAGGACTGCATTATGCGTATCGTCGTTGCACTGGGCGGTAACGCCCTTCTGCGCCGTGGTGAACCCATGACCGCGGACAATCAACGCGCCAATATCCGGATCGCCACCGAACAGATCGCCAAGATTCACCCCGGCAATCAACTGGTGATCGCACACGGCAATGGCCCGCAAGTCGGCCTGCTGTCGCTGCAAGCAGCAGCCTACACCTCGGTTTCCCCTTACCCACTGGACGTGCTCGGCGCCGAAACCGAAGGCATGATCGGCTACATCATCGAACAGGAACTGGGCAACCTGCTGGACTTCGAAGTGCCGTTCGCAACCCTGCTGACCCAGGTGGAAGTCGACGCCAACGACCCGGCCTTCAAGCACCCGACCAAGCCTATCGGCCCGGTCTACTCCAAGGTCGAAGCCGAAGCGCTGGCGGCTGAAAAAGGCTGGGTGATTGCCCCGGACGGTGACAAATTCCGCCGCGTGGTGGCCAGCCCGAAACCCAAACGCATCTTCGAAATCCGCCCGATCAAGTGGCTGCTGGACAAAGGCAGCATCGTGATTTGCGCCGGCGGTGGCGGCATCCCAACCATGTACGACGAAAACCGCAAGCTCAAGGGCATCGAAGCGGTGATCGACAAAGACCTGTGCTCGGCGCTGCTGGCCGAACAGCTGGATGCCGAGTTGCTGGTGATCGCCACCGACGTCAACGCAGCCTTCATCGACTTCGGCAAGCCCACCCAGAAAGCCATTGCCCAGGCTCACCCCGACGAAATGGAAAAACTCGGCTTTGCTGCCGGCTCCATGGGCCCGAAAGTCCAGGCCGCCTGCGAGTTCGCCCGCAACACTGGCAAAGTCGCGGTCATCGGTTCACTCTCGGACATCGAAGCGATTGTCCAGGGCAAGGCCGGTACCCGCATCAGCACGGCACAACCTGGCATCACCTACCTGTAAGACGCTTGCTATAAGAACCTCGGGGCGGGCCCGGCGCCTGCCCTTTCTTCATGCCTTGAAGGAGAAATGCCTATGGCCACGTTCGAGCCCGGTCACCTGCACATCCATCGCGCACCGTTGCAGCCTGGCGATTTTGGGTACGACATCAAGATCGACTATGAAGTCATCCACGATCCCAAGGAAGGCCCAGCCATGCAGTTCACCATGCATGGGCAAATCAACAACAAGGACTTCAAGGAAAGCTTCACCCTGCCCAAAGACATGGCTTACAACTTTGCCAGTGAAGCTTTCCATATCGGGGTCAAGTACGGCATCCCGAAAACCGCCGACATCCGTGCCATGCACGGCTACTACGACAAGATGTTCGAAGACGTCCGCCGACAACTCGATGTGAAACCCGGCGACCCGGTCAAACCCGAACACCTGGAATAACCCATAACCTGTAGGTGCAAAGCTTGCTCGCGATGCAGGCACCGCGGTGTCACTGATACAACGCGTTATCGTTCATCGCGAGCAAGCTTTGCTCCTACAATTTGATTGCGAATTTCACCTGCCCCCCTCCTCCAAGGCATACTGGCCACCCTCCGCATTCCAGAACACTGAACCGCCCCATGCGTATCCACGTCAGCTTCATCGACCGCGTCGGCATCACCCAGGAAGTCCTGGCCTTGCTCGGCGGGCGCAATCTCAACCTGGATGCGGTGGAAATGGTTCCACCCAACGTCTACATCGACGCCCCGACCCTCAGTCCCCAGGTGCTCGACGAACTGCGCGATGCGTTGTTCAGCGTGCGCGGCGTGCAAGCGGTGACGGTGGTCGACATCCTTCCCGGTCAACGTCGACACCTGCAACTCGACGCACTGCTGGCGGCGATGACCGACCCGGTGCTGGCCCTCGACAGCGCCGGCAACGTGTTGCTGGCCAACCCGGCACTGATTGCCTTGTATGGCCGCGAACCGGCCGGGGAAAGCGTCGCCGAGCTGTTTGCCGACCCGACGTTGCTGGACACCTTGCTGGAGCAGGGCTTTCGCTTGCCGTTGCACGAAATCACCGTCAACGGCCAGACCTTGCTGCTCGATGCCACGCCCATCACCGATGCCGGCGCCCTGCTAACCCTGTACCAGCCAAACCGCATCGGTGAGCAACTGTCGGCGTTGCACCATGACCACGCTGAAGGTTTTGATGCGCTGCTCGGTGAATCTGCCGCCATCCGCACCCTCAAGGCCCGTGCGCAACGGGTGGCGGCGCTGGATGCGCCGCTGCTGATTCAGGGCGAAACCGGCACCGGCAAAGAACTGGTGGCCCGCGCCTGCCACGCCATCAGTGCCCGGCACAGTGCGCCGTTCCTGGCATTGAACTGCGCGGCATTGCCGGAGAACCTCGCCGAAAGCGAGCTGTTCGGCTACGCCCCCGGCGCTTTCACCGGCGCTCAACGCGGTGGCAAACCGGGGCTGATGGAACTGGCCAACCAAGGCACGGTGTTTCTCGACGAGATCGGCGAAATGTCGCCGTACTTGCAAGCCAAGTTGCTGCGCTTTCTCAATGACGGCAGCTTCCGGCGCGTGGGCGGCGACCGTGAGGTCAAGGTCAACGTGCGGATCCTCAGTGCAACCCACCGTGACCTGGAAAAAATGGTCAGCGAAGGCACCTTCCGCGAAGACCTGTTCTATCGCCTCAACGTGCTTAACGTCGCCGTGCCGCCGCTGCGTGAGCGCGGCCAGGACATCCTGTTGCTGGCGCGCTACTTCATGCAGCAGGCCTGCGCGCAAATCCAGCGCCCGGTCTGCCGCCTGGCGCCCGGCACTTACCCGGCCCTGCTCGGCAACCGCTGGCCGGGGAACGTACGGCAATTGCAGAACGTGATCTTCCGCGCCGCCGCCATTTGCGAAAGCAGCCTGGTGGACATCGGCGACCTGGACATCGCCGGCACCTCCGTGGCGCGCCAGAGCGACACCGACGTCGACAGCCTCGAACAAGCCATGGAAACCTTCGAGAAAACCCTGCTGGAAAAGCTCTACGTCAACTACCCCTCGACCCGCCAACTGGCCAGCCGCCTGCAAACCTCCCATACCGCCATCGCCCACCGGCTGCGCAAATACGGCATTCCCGGCAAGGCCTGAACCTGACGCGTCAAATGTGGGAGCGGGCTTGCTCGCGAAGAACGATAACGCGGTGTATCTGAATGACCGTGGCGCGCCATTCGCGAGCAAGCCCGCTCCCACAGGGTTAGCCACTACTGCATGACTCACTTCAAAAACGACCTGCATCTGTACTGAAAGCGCTACAGCGGAACGATTTCGATACATAGCCGTTTCGCCTGCGCTACGCAAGGCTTTGATCCCCCTCGTCTTTTCTCTCGGCCCCGCGCTGTAGCGTTTTCGCTACAGCCCCGCCTTACACCACAGCCACAAAACGAATTAACTCATTGATTTATAAAGAATAAAAAACATTGGCCGCGTTTTTGCTATGTCTTTATCCATAACAGCTCTGCCCTGCACGAGCATTCAATCGCGTCCACCAGACGAATCTGGCCCCCGAGGAGTTTCCATGAGCGAGTTGCGTTTTACTGAAGATCACGAATGGCTGCGCACCGAAGCTGACGGCAGCGTGACCGTCGGCATCACCGCCTTCGCACAGAACGCCCTGGGCGACGTGGTGTATGTGCAACTGCCGGAACTGCAGACCTACGAGCAAGGCGCAGAAGCCGCCACCGTTGAATCGGTAAAAGCCGCCAGCGGCGTGTACATGCCGCTGACCGGTGAAGTGGTCGAAACCAACTCGGCGCTCGAAGGCAACCCGGAGCTGGTCAACGAAGCGCCACTGGGTGAAGGCTGGTTCTTCCGCTTCATCCCGGCCGATGCCGCCGCTGTCGGTCAACTGCTGGATCAGGACGCCTACGACCGCCTGATCAAAGCCCAAGCCGAAGCCTGAGGAGCGCCGACATGACTCAAGTACCTCCTGTTTCTGTAAATGTGGGCACCGCCAACGAATTCATCGCGCGCCACATCGGCCCGCGCTCTGGCGACGAGCAAGCCATGCTCAACAGCCTGGGCTTTGACTCCCTGGAAGCCCTGAGCGCCAGCGTCATCCCCGACAGCATCAAAGGCACCAGCGTGCTGGACCTGGGCGCTGGTTTGAGCGAAGCCGACGCCCTGGCGTCGATCAAAGCCATCGCCGCCAAGAACCAACTGTTCAAGACCTACATCGGCCAGGGCTACTACAACTGCCACACGCCGTCGCCGATCCTGCGCAACCTGCTGGAGAACCCGGCCTGGTACACCGCGTACACCCCGTACCAGCCAGAAATCTCCCAGGGTCGCCTCGAAGCACTGCTGAATTTCCAGACCCTGATCAGCGACCTCACCGGCCTGCCGATCGCCAACGCTTCCCTGCTCGACGAAGCCACCGCTGCTGCCGAAGCCATGACCTTCTGCAAACGCCTGAGCAAGAACAAAAGCAGCCATGCGTTCTTCGCCTCCGTCCATTGCCACCCGCAAACCCTCGACGTGCTGCGCACCCGTGCCGAGCCGTTGGGCATTGACGTGGTGGTCGGCGACGAGCGTGAACTGACCGACGTCAGCGCCTTCTTCGGTGCCCTGCTGCAATACCCGGCGAGCAACGGTGAGCTGTTCGATTACCGCGAACTGACCGAACGCCTCCACGCCGCCAACGCACTGGTGGCCGTAGCCGCAGACCTGCTGGCCCTGACCGTGCTGACCCCGCCGGGCGAGTTCGGTGCCGACGTGGCCATCGGCAGCGCCCAACGCTTCGGCGTCCCGCTGGGCTTCGGTGGCCCGCACGCGGCATACTTCTCCACCCGCGATGCGTTCAAGCGCGACATGCCTGGCCGTCTGGTCGGTGTCTCCGTGGACCGCTTCGGCAAGCCGGCCCTGCGCCTGGCCATGCAGACCCGCGAGCAACATATCCGCCGCGAGAAAGCCACCAGCAACATCTGCACCGCCCAAGTACTGCTGGCCAACATCGCCAGCATGTACGCCGTGTACCACGGCCCCAAAGGCCTGACACAGATCGCCAACCGCATTCATCACCTGACCGCGATCCTTGCCAAAGGCTTGAGCGCGCTGGGCCTTGAGGTTGAGCAAGAAAGCTTCTTCGACACCCTGACCCTGAAAACCGGCGCGCAAACCGCTGCGCTGCACGACAAGGCCCACACCCAGCGCATCAACCTGCGTGTGGTCGACAGTGAACGCCTGGGCCTGTCCCTGGACGAAACCACCAACCAGGCCGATGTCGAAACCCTGTGGGGTCTTCTGGCGGATGGCAAAGCGCTGCCAGGTTTCGCCGCCCTTGCCGCCTCCGTTCAAAGCACGATCCCGACCGCGCTGGTGCGTCAATCGCCGATCCTCAGCCACCCGGTGTTCAACCGTTATCATTCGGAAACCGAGCTGATGCGCTACCTGCGCAAGCTCGCCGACAAGGACCTGGCCCTGGATCGCACCATGATCCCGCTGGGCTCGTGCACCATGAAACTCAACGCCGCCAGCGAAATGATCCCGGTGACCTGGGCCGAGTTCGGTGCCCTGCACCCATTCGCTCCGCCTGCGCAAAGCGCCGGTTACCAGCAACTGACCGATGAACTGGAAGCGATGCTTTGCGCCGCTACCGGTTACGACGCGATCTCGCTGCAACCGAACGCCGGCTCCCAGGGTGAATACGCAGGTCTCTTGGCGATCCGCGCCTATCACCAGAGCCGTGGCGAAGAACGTCGCGACATCTGTCTGATCCCCTCGTCGGCCCACGGCACCAACCCGGCCACCGCCAACATGGCTGGCATGCGGGTGGTCGTGACGGCTTGCGATGCACGCGGTAACGTCGACATCGAAGACCTGCGCGCCAAAGCCATCGAGCACCGCGAACACCTCGCCGCACTGATGATCACTTACCCCTCGACCCACGGCGTGTTCGAAGAAGGCATCCGCGAAATCTGCGGGATCATTCATGACAACGGCGGCCAGGTGTACATCGACGGCGCCAACATGAATGCGATGGTCGGTCTCTGTGCGCCGGGCAAGTTCGGCGGCGACGTATCCCACCTGAACCTGCACAAAACCTTCTGTATCCCCCACGGCGGTGGCGGCCCGGGCGTTGGCCCGATTGGCGTGAAATCCCACCTGACGCCGTTCCTGCCGGGGCACGCGGCCATGGAACGCAAGGAAGGCGCAGTCTGCGCAGCACCGTTTGGCAGCGCGAGTATTCTGCCGATCACCTGGATGTACATTCGGATGATGGGCGGCGCGGGCCTCAAGCGTGCTTCGCAACTGGCGATTCTCAACGCCAACTACATTTCCCGTCGCCTCGAAGAGCACTACCCGGTTCTCTACACCGGCAGCAACGGTTTGGTCGCCCACGAATGCATCCTCGACCTGCGCCCGTTGAAAGACAGCAGCGGCATCAGCGTCGAAGACGTCGCCAAGCGCCTGATCGATTTCGGTTTCCACGCCCCGACCATGTCGTTCCCGGTGGCCGGCACGCTGATGATCGAGCCGACCGAAAGCGAATCAAAAGAAGAGCTGGACCGCTTCTGCGACGCCATGATTCGCATCCGCGAAGAAATCCGTGCAGTGGAAAACGGCACCCTGGACAAGGACGACAACCCGCTGAAAAACGCCCCGCACACCGCGGCCGAAATCGTCGGCGAGTGGAGCCATCCCTACAGCCGTGAGCAAGCGGTGTATCCAGTGGCGTCGTTGATCGAAGGCAAGTACTGGCCACCGGTCGGCCGGGTCGACAACGTGTTCGGCGACCGCAACCTGATCTGCGCCTGCCCGTCGATCGAAAGCTACGCTTAAAAATGTGGGGGGCGGGTTCGCTCGCCCCACTATCGACAACACCACATATCCCTTGTGGGAGCGGGCTTGCTCGCGAAGGCAGTGTGTCAGCCACCAAATGTGCTGTCTGTCACACCGCCTTCGCGAGCAAGCCCGCTCCCACAGGGATCTGTGCCAAGCCTCAGATTCCGCTAATACCTATAACAAGAAACCGGAGAACAACCATGTCGTTAAGCGTGTTCGACCTGTTCAAGATTGGCATCGGCCCCTCCAGTTCCCACACTGTCGGCCCGATGCGTGCCGCTGCGCGCTTCGTCGAAGGGTTGCGCCGTGAAAACCTGCTCAAAGACACCACCTGCGTCAAAGTCGAGCTTTACGGCTCGCTCGGCGCCACCGGTAAAGGCCACGGCAGCGACAAGGCTGTGTTGCTGGGCCTGGAAGGTGAACACCCGGACACCGTGGACACCGAGAACATCGCCGCCCGCCTGCATGAAATTCGCAGCAGCGGCCGCCTGAACCTGCTCAGTGAGCACATCATCGAATTCAATGAAAAACTCCACCTGGCGATGATCCGCAAGCCATTGGCCTATCACCCCAACGGCATGATCTTTCGCGCCTTTGACGCTGCTGGCATCCAGATTCGTAGCCGCGAGTACTACTCGGTAGGCGGCGGTTTCGTGGTCGATGAAGACGCCGCCGGCGCCGACCGCATCGTCGAAGACGCCACGCCCCTGACCTTCCCGTTCAAAAGCGCCAAGGACCTGCTCGAGCATTGCGCCACCTATGGGCTGTCCATCAGCCAGGTGATGCTGACCAACGAAAGTGCCTGGCGTCCCGAAGCCGAAACCCGCGCCGGGCTGCTGAAAATCTGGCAAGTGATGCAGGACTGCGTCGCCGCCGGCTGCCGCAACGAAGGCATCCTGCCTGGTGGCCTGAAGGTCAAGCGCCGTGCGGCGGCACTGCATCGACAACTGTGCAAGAACCCCGAATCGTCACTGCGCGATCCGCTGTCGGTGCTGGACTGGGTCAACCTGTATGCACTGGCGGTCAACGAAGAAAACGCCAACGGCGGGCGCGTGGTCACGGCGCCCACCAACGGTGCGGCCGGGATCATTCCGGCGGTGTTGCATTACTACATGCGCTTCATCCCCGGCGCCAATGACGACGGCGTGGTGCGCTTTCTGCTGACCGCCGCTGCCATTGGCATTCTGTACAAGGAAAACGCCTCGATCTCCGGTGCGGAAGTCGGCTGTCAGGGTGAAGTCGGCGTGGCGTGCTCCATGGCAGCCGGTGCCCTGTGCGAAGTCCTCGGCGGGACCGTGCAGCAGGTGGAGAACGCCGCCGAAATCGGCATGGAACACAACCTTGGCCTGACCTGCGACCCGATTGGCGGGCTGGTGCAAGTGCCGTGCATTGAGCGCAACGCCATGGGCTCGGTCAAAGCCATCAACGCGGTACGCATGGCCCTGCGCGGCGACGGTCAGCACTTTGTCTCCCTGGACAAGGTCATCCGTACCATGCGCCAGACCGGCGCCGACATGAAAAGCAAATACAAGGAGACCGCCCGTGGCGGTCTTGCGGTCAACATTATCGAATGCTGATCACTGATTTTTCTTCTCTCTTGCGGGAGAGAACGTAACTAGCCCCCTCTCCCTCCGGGAGAGGTCTGGGGTGAGGGGCTTTTGATCCTGATCCCGAACCACATTTTCAAGGAGCTACGCATGTCCACCGAACAACTGTCGAAAACCCCGCTCCACGCACTGCACCTCGAACTCGGCGCCCGCATGGTGCCGTTCGCCGGCTACGACATGCCGGTGCAGTACCCATTGGGCGTGATGAAAGAACACCAGCACACTCGTGATCAGGCCGGGTTGTTCGATGTTTCGCACATGGGCCAGATCCACCTGACCGGCGCCAATGCTGCCAAGGCCCTGGAAACCCTGGTACCAGTGGACATCATCGACTTGCCGGTAGGCATGCAACGCTATGCGATGTTCACCAACGAAAACGGCGGCATCCTCGACGACCTGATGGTCGCCAACCTGGGCAACGACGAACTGTTCCTGGTGGTCAACGCCGCCTGCAAGGATCAGGACCTGGCACACCTGCGCACGCACATTGGCGCTCAGTGCAGCATCGAGCCACTGTTTGAAGAACGCGCCCTGCTTGCCCTGCAAGGTCCGGCAGCGGTCACCGTGCTTGCGCGCCTGGCACCTGCCGTTGCGAAGATGACATTCATGCAGTTCGCCCGTGTGACGCTGCTGGGCATCGACTGCTTCGTCAGCCGTTCGGGCTACACCGGCGAAGACGGTTTCGAAATTTCCGTGCCGGCCGCCAACGCTGAAGCCCTTGCCCGCGCCCTGCTGGCCGAGCCGGAAGTCGCCGCCATCGGCCTCGGCGCCCGCGACTCACTGCGCCTGGAAGCCGGCCTGTGCCTCTATGGCCACGACATGAACACCGAGACCACGCCGATTGAAGCCAGCCTCCTGTGGGCCATCTCCAAGCCGCGCCGTGCCGAGGGTGTGCGTGCGGGTGGTTTCCCGGGTGCCGAAACCGTGTTCGCACAACAGCAGAACGGTGTCAGCCGCAAACGCGTCGGCTTGTTGCCGCAGGAACGCACGCCGGTTCGCGAAGGCGCAGAAATCGTCAACGATGCAGGTGAAATCATCGGCACCGTGTGCAGCGGCGGCTTCGGTCCCACCTTGGGCGGCCCTTTGGCCATGGGTTACCTCGACAGCGCCTACATGGCACTGGATACCCAAGTTTGGGCAATAGTGCGTGGGAAAAAGGTGCCTTTGCTTGTAAGCAAAATGCCATTTGTTCCACAACGCTACTATCGTGGTTGATTGACTGTTCCTATAAGTAACGCGGTTGCGTTAAGCGTGCACTAATCTGTAACGCAACCGCCATAAAACAGTGCGCCGTTTCGAATATGAACCTTACTTATAACGATCGAAAACAATTGAACAACGCTATCGCATAAGTCCGCCATAACGGACTCACTAAGTACCCGCAACCTGAGTAAAACCGGGGCTTCGCGGGGGCTTGTTTTTTCTCCCGTAGTTGGCGTAGAGTTTGTTCACTGTGTTTGCATGGGTCGCTTGGAATCGTGACCTGGGCAGTAGCCAACAAGTTTGCTACAACCCGTTCGACGTCTTTCTACTTTCCTGCAACCAGCCCCAGTACTCTTTCATGAGAAAGAGGCTGTCATCAATTTTTGCGTCAAAGGAAATAAGAAATGTCCCAACGTCAGAGCGGCACCGTCAAGTGGTTTAACGACGAGAAAGGTTTTGGTTTTATCACTCCAGAAAGCGGCCCGGATCTGTTCGTGCATTTCCGTGCCATTCAAGGCAACGGCTTCAAGAGCCTGAAAGAAGGCCAGAAAGTCACCTTCATCGCTGTGCAGGGCCAAAAAGGCATGCAGGCTGACGAAGTACAAGCAGAAGGCTGATCTTCTGCGGCAAAAAGCCCCTGATGCTGACATCAGGGGCTTTTTTATGCGCGTAATTCCGTAAAATGGCTTCTTTTTCTCCGAGAGCCGTGCCATGTCGAAACACCTGCTCAACCCCCAGGGCGAATTTCCCGTCGCCGGCCTGGGTCGTCGCCTGGCCGCGATGTTCTATGATTTTCTGTTGTGCACCGCACTACTCATCGTGACGGGCGGCCTCTACAAGATGGTGCAGATGGCAATCCTCGGCGAAGAAAGAATGCGCGCCATGACCGACGCGGGCGCACTGGACGGCGACCCACTGTTCTCGACCATTCTGCTGTTTGTGCTGTTTGGCTTCTTCGCCAGGTTCTGGACCTGGTCGGGGCAGACGCTGGGCATGCAGGTGTGGTGCATCCGCGTCCAGAACGCCGACGGCTCGGCCATCAGCCTGTGGCAAGCGCTACTGCGCTTTGTGGTGTCGATCGCCTCCCTGCTGTGCGCCGGCCTGGGTTTCTTCTGGATGCTCTTCGACAAACAGAAACGCAGCTGGCACGACATCTATTCCGACAGCCAACTGGTACGGATCCCGAAGAAGAAAAAATAACTCCCCAGATGCAAAAACGCCCCGAATGATCGGGGCGTTTTTGTATGCGCTGAATAATCGCGATCAGGCGTTGCCTGCCAGCTTCATCCGCGCCGCCGCTGTGAAGTCGAGCATGCGCTTGAGCGGGCGAATCGCCTGCGGGATCAGTGCCGGGTCGACAAAAATCTCGCCCGAGCCTTCACGCAGGCACTGCAACGTGCGCTCAAGGGTGTTCATCGCCATCCATGGGCAATGCGCGCAACTGCGGCACGCCGCGCCATTACCGGCGGTTGGCGCCTCGATAAAGACCTTGTCCGGGCACAGCTGCTGCATTTTGTAGAAAATGCCGCGGTCGGTCGCCACGATCAGGGTTTTGTTCGGCAGGCTTTGCGCAGCGGCAATCAACTGACTGGTGGAGCCTACCGCGTCAGCCAACTCGATCACCGCCGTCGGCGACTCAGGGTGCACCAGGATGGCAGCATCCGGGTACAGCGCCTTCATGTCTTCCAACTGCTTGGCCTTGAACTCTTCGTGAACGATGCAGGCACCGTCCCAGAGCAGCATGTCAGCGCCGGTCTTGCGCTGAATGTAAGTGCCCAAGTGTTTGTCCGGCCCCCAGATGATCGTCTCGCCGTTATCCATCAGACTCTCGACGATTTCCAGTGCACAACTGGAGGTTACCACCCAATCCGCCCGCGCCTTCACCGCTGCCGAGGTATTGGCATACACCACCACCGTGCGCTCGGGGTGCTGATCGCAAAACGCCGAGAACTCCTCCACCGGACAACCCAAGTCCAGCGAGCAGGTCGCTTCCAGAGTTGGCATCAGCACGCGCTTTTCGGGATTGAGGATTTTGGCGGTTTCCCCCATGAACTTCACGCCGGCGACCACAACGGTCTTGGCCGGGTGAGCATTGCCGAAGCGAGCCATTTCCAGAGAATCGGAAACGCAGCCACCGGTTTCTTCAGCCAGGGCCTGAATGATCGGGTCGCAATAGAAGTGGGCAACCAGCACCGCATCCTGAGCCTTGAGCTCAGCGGCGATGGCAGCGCGGTAATGAGCCTGCTCTTCAGCACTCAGCGGCTTGGGCTGCTTGGCGTCGAGGTGGGCTTGTACCAGAAGGCGTTCGGAAATTTGCGTCATGATCGCAAGACCTGCGGGCGCTTTCGCGCGAAAGTCGAGTATACACCCGGCTCCGGACCACTCGGGGTACCGCCGGGAGAGTGAGTATTCATCAGGCACAGACAGTGTTGAAGCTGCGCAAGGCTACAGAATATCCCTCGGATGCAAAAGATCATTCTGACCTGCGTCACGCGATGGAACAGCCCGCTTGAGCCAGGCTCAAATTTCAGGCAAAAAAAAACCCGGAAATCCTCACTTACGTGGGCCTTCCGGATTTTCTAAACCGCCAAAAATGGTGGGTCGTGTGGGATTCGAACCTACGACCAATTGGTTAAAAGCCAACTGCTCTACCAACTGAGCTAACGACCCGCTGTGTGGTGCGCGTATAATACTGATTTTTAAGGACTATTCAACACCTAATTTAAAATAAATCAAAAATAAGGTGTTGGATCGCTGATACCGGCCGCCGCGAAGCCCTCGGCACGCAAACGGCAGCTGTCGCATTTGCCGCAGGCATAGCCGTTATCGTCCGCCTGATAGCAGGACACCGTCAGGCCATAGTCGACACCGAGCTTCACGCCCGCCTGAACGATCTGGGCCTTGCTCAGGTTCTGCAAAGGCGCCTGGATGCGGAAACCATTCCCCTCTACTCCGGCCTTGGTCGCCAGATTAGCCATACGCTCGAACGCCTCGACGAACTCGGGACGGCAATCCGGGTATCCGGAATAATCCACCGCGTTTACGCCGATGAAGATGTCACGCGCTCCCAGCACTTCGGCCCAGCCCAGCGCCAGGGATAGAAACACCGTGTTGCGTGCAGGGACGTAAGTCACCGGAATACCTTCACCAGCAACCTCAGGCACGTCGATGCTGCTGTCAGTCAACGCCGAACCGCCAATACCGTTCAGGTTTATACCAATCACTTTATGCTCAACCGCGCCCAGGTCTCGGGAGACGCGCGCGGCGGCGTGCAACTCGGCATGGGACCGCTGGCCGTAATCGAAGCTCATGGTGTAGCAGGTGTAACCTTCTGCGCGAGCCATGGCCACGACAGTCGCCGAGTCCAGGCCACCGGACAGCAGGATGACCGCACGTTTTTCAGCAGTGTTAAGTTGTTCCGTCATTTCAGCGCCCCGGCTCGTCATTCCAAAGATATTTATGCAGCTGCAATTGCAAACGCACCGGCAAATTGTCCGCGACAATCCAGTCAGCCAAGTCGCGTGCATTCAAGTCATGGTGGCTCGGTGAAAACAAGACTTCACCAGCACGCCGGTCGAGGCCGTACTGAATCAGCTTGGACACCGCCCAATCATAGTCTTCACGAGAACAGATCACGAACTTGACCTGATCGTTTGGCGTCAGCAGCTCGATGTTCTCATAAAGGTTGCGATGGGCCTCTTTCGACCCTGGCGTTTTCAGATCGAGCACTCGGCTGACCCGTGGATCGACGGCACTGATATCCAAAGCGCCACTGGTTTCCAGCGACACTTCGTAACCGGCGTCACACAATTGCTTAAGCAGAGGAATCGCATTGGGTTGCGCCAGCGGCTCGCCGCCCGTCACGCAGACGTAACGGGGCTTGAAGCCTGCAACCTGCTCAAGGATATCGTCGAGGGGCCTGATGGTGCCGCCGCTGAACGCATAGGCACTGTCGCAGTATTGACAGCGCAGTGGGCAACCGGTCAGGCGTACAAATACTGTAGGCAGCCCGGCAGTGCGCGTTTCACCCTGCAACGAGTAAAAAACTTCGGTAATTCTCAATGTGTCTTGCATAGTCGCCACGGGCGTAACAGCTAAACAGGCTGTCCGCCTCCGTCAGGCACTTTCTGGAACCCCGCCAACGCGTAGACCCCAAAAAGCGGTGTTTCATAAAAAGGGCGTGAATTCTAACGAAAAAACCCGCGACTAGCGCGGGTTTCTTGTAAACGGGTCAAGCAGGCTTACATGCGCTGCAGATCGCGTTGGGCCAACTGAGCGGCGGAAGTCCCCGGGTATTGGGCAACCACCTGTTGCAGAATGCCTTTGACCTTGTCGGTATGACCCAGTCGACGCTCTACATCAGCGAGCTTGTACAGCGAGTCCGGCACTTTGGCGTGCTTGGGATACAGCTGCGAAACCTTGGCGAACGCCTGGCCTGCACCTTGCAGGTCGCCTTTGGCCAGGTTCACTTCACCCAACCAGTACTGAGCATTGCCCGCGTATTGGCTGTTCGGGTATTTACGCAGGAATGCCGAAAAAGCCTGGCTGGCCTTGTCGAAATCCTTGGCTTTGATCAGGTCGAAGGCAGCATCGTAATAGAGCTTTTCCTTCGCCGGGTCACCCGGTTCGCTGCTGGCGGCTGGCGCCTGGGTAGCTGCACCCGCGCCTGCTGCTGCACCGGCGGCATTCATATCGCCACCGGCAGAAGAATTTTCAGGAGCCACGGCAGGAGCACCGCCGGATCCAATGCGCCGATCAAGATCCTGGTATCGCTCCAGGCTTTCCTGCTTCATGCGCGAAACATCGTTTTGCAGAACTTCGATCACACCCTGCTGGCGCGAAATCTGTTCCTGCATTTGTTGCAGTTGGTTGAACAGCTCGCCCTGTGCCGAGACAGGGGCCGAAACCCCTCCCCCGGCATAGGCGCCGTTCGTACCGTAACCCGCAGGCGGATAACTGCTCCCGCTATTGTTATAACCGGAGTTGTCATCGACCACAGGAACCGCAGCCCACGCCGCAAGCGGCGCGAGGCTGAGAGCCAAAACAGTTACAGCACGACGGCACGTTCGCATGACGAATTACTTACGCAGTTCGACGCGACGGTTTTGAGCCCAGGACTGCTCGTCGTTGCCGGTAGCAACTGGACGCTCTTCGCCGTAGGAAACCAGTTCCAGCTGAGCTGGGGAAACACCTTGCAGTACCAGGTAGCGTTGAACGGCTTTCGCACGACGCTCGCCCAGTGCCATGTTGTACTCACGAGTACCACGTTCGTCGGTGTTGCCTTCCAGAACAACGCGAGCGCCGTTTGCTTTCAGGTCTTTGGCGTGAACGTCCAGAGCGCGCATGGCTTCTGGCTTCAGGTCCGAGCTGTCGTATTCGAAGTAGAAGGTGGTGATTGCGCGCAGAGCAGCTTCTTCGCTCAGGGAGCCATCAACAGCACCAGTGTTAGCGCCGTAACCAGCGTTTGGATCAACATTGCCTTCACCGGCATTGTCGCCGCCTTTGGACGAGCAACCTACAGCTACAGCCATGGCCAGAGCCAGCGCAGCAAACTTACCAAACTTCAGCATTTCCATCGTGAAACTCCTAATGAACCCCAATGTGTTAAGTAAAACGTGTAGCGCCGCGTCAGTTCAGGTAAGGGGACCAGGAAGGTTCTCTGACTTCGCCTTGAGCGGTAGGAAGCGGGAGCCTTACGCGTCCATTAATGGACACGAGCATCAAGACTCCCCGGCCCTGCTGGCGGGTGGCGTAGATTACCATGGTGCCGTTGGGCGCAACAGTAGGTGACTCATCAAGTGTGCTATCTGTAAGGATTTTTACACTTCCGCGCTGCAAATCCTGAGCCGCCACCTTGAAATTAGTGAAGCCTTCCTGCCGGTGAATCATCACCAGCGTCTTTTCGTCAGCCGAGAGCTTCGGGTTGGCGTTGTAGTTACCGATAAACGTCACGCGCTCAGCCCCGCCGCCACTTGCGCTGGTTTTGTAGATCTGCGGTTTACCGCCACGGTCGGACGTAAAGTAGATGGTCGACCCGTCTTTACCCCAGAAAGGCTCGGTATTAATGCCAGGACCTGCGGTCACGCGGTTGATCTGACGCGACCCCAGATTCATCACATAAATATCCGGGTTACCGTCCTTGGACAGTACAAAAGCCAGGCGAGAACCATCCGGCGACCAGGCTGGAGCGCCATTCAGGCCTTCGAAGTTGGTGATTTGCTCACGGCGACCGGTGTCGATGTGCTGAACAAAGATGCGCGGACGCTTCTGTTCAAACGACACATAGGCAATGCGCTTGCCGTCGGGCGCGAAACGCGGCGACAGGATCGGCTCACGCGATTGCAGCAAGGTCACGGCGCGCGCACCGTCATAGTCGGAACGTTGCAGCGTGTAGCGCGTGTTCTTCTCGGAGAAGCGCTCGGCTGTCACGTAGAGCATCCGCGTCGAGAACGCACCTTTGATACCGGTGAGTTTTTCGAACGACTGGTCCGCGATGTAGTGCGACATGTCGCGCAGTTGATCAACGCTGCCCGACACGCTGCCGGTCAGCACTTGCTGTTCGGTAGCGACGTTGAACAGTGCGTACTGCACCTGCAGGCGACCGCCGGCCGGAACGATGCTGCCGACCATGATGTACTGGGCGCCCAGGGCCTTCCAGTCACGGTAGATGACTTCGCTGGCCTGGGTGGGCAGGCTGATCATGTTCTGCTTTGGAATCGGCGAGTAGTAACCCGAGTTGCGCAGGTCGTTACCGATGATTTCCGCCATGTCATCCGGCAGTACGCTGCCGCCCTGCCAGCCGAACGGTACTACCGCGATCGGCGTTGCCCGATCACTGCCGCTGGTGACCAGAATGTTTTTTTCATCCGCCGCCGCTATCCCTGCCAGGCAGCAAATAACGACAAGCATTCCTCGAAGAAGGTTTCTCACAAGGCTAGATCCTCAGGTGTGAATGTCATCTTGAATGAACGATAGGGAGCAAAATCGCTCGGTTTCATTCCCTGCATTTCTGTCAATCGACCAATGTTCTTGACCGCCGCAACAGCCGAAGCGTCAAACGGACCATCACCACTGGACTTGGCCACGCTGACCGAAGTCACCGTACCATCAGGCAACATGCCTATTTGCAGCACAACCGTCATGCCTTTGCGGGCTGAAGGAGGACGAGCCCAGCCTTCCGCTGCACGAGCACGAATCAGATCGTCAAAACTGCCGGCGACTTCATCGCCCTGCTCATCGGCCAAGGCCTGCTGACGCTGCGGCGTGTCGGAAAGCAAATCTGCCAGGGCCTGGGCCTTTTTCTCTTCAGCGGATTTACGTGCTGCTTCCTGCGACTTTTTCTTCGCAGCATCGGCAGCCGCTTTCTTCTTCGCGTCCTCGGCGATTTTCTTCTTCGCCTCGTCTGCTTCAGCTTTCTTCTTGGCGTCTTCGGCGGCTTTCTTCTTCGCGTCTTCGACGATTTTCTTCTTCGCTTCTTCAGCAGCCTTTTTCTTGGCCTCTTCTTCAGCTTCTTTCTTGGCTTCTTCTTCGGCTTTCTTCTTGGCTACATCAGCCAATTGTTTCTCTTCGGCCTTTTTGGCTTCCGCAGTCTTTTTGGCTTCATCGGCTTTCTTGGCTTCGTCAGCCTTCTTTGCCTCATCCGCTTTCTTGGACTCGTCAGCTTTTTTGGCTTCCTCGGCCTTTTGAGCCGCTTCTTCTTTCTTTTGTTCCGCAGCCTTCACCGCTTCCTGCTCGACCTTTTTCTGTTCCATCTGTTCGACTTCGGTCTGGCGCGCGGCAGATTTCTTCGCCTCACCCGCAATCTTCTGATTGGTCTGGGTGGTCGCCTGACTTTTCGATTTCAGTTGGTACAGGGTCGCTTGGACAATCGGCTTGGCCGGCGGCAACTCCGGCGTCAGGGCAAAACTGACAAACAGCATGCCGAACACCAGCACGTGCAAGCCAATCGCCCAGACACTAGGCCAGAAGTAGCTTTCCGAGGCTGTTGGCTCTCGTTGTTGCTGCATCAGGGCGCCTCGGTAATCAAGCCAACATTACCGACTCCGGCCTTCTGCAACCCGCCCATGGCCCCCATGACGGAGCCGTAATCGACGGTTTTGTCGCCGCGAATGAACACCTGGGTGTGCTTGCCGCCTTCGTTGCCGGCGCGAATGATCTTGGTCACCGCGTCGGTCATCTGTGGCAAGGTCATGGCCTTGTCTTGCTGCTTTTCGGTGTCGACTTCGCTGCCAAGGTTCCAGTAATAGGTCTTGTCAGACTTGATCGAAATGGTCAGGACCTGGGTGTTGTTGTCCTGCGGCAAGGCTTCGCTGGAAACCTTGGGCAGATCAACCTTCACGCCCTGATTGAGCATCGGCGCGGTCACCATGAAGATGACCAGCAGTACCAACATCACGTCGATGTAGGGCACCACGTTCATCTCGGCAACCGGCTTGCGCTTTTTGCGAGCTCGAGCGATTAAAGCCATTGGGAATTACCTGCTTATTCTTCGCTGGTGTGCACTTTGCGGTGCAGGATCGCCTGGAATTCATCGGCGAAGGTGTAGTAACGGCTGATCAGCGTTTCGCTGCGAGCGGCGAAACGGTTGTAAGCGATTACTGCGGGAATTGCTGCGAACAGGCCGATAGCGGTAGCGATCAGTGCCTCGGCAATACCTGGCGCCACAGTGGCGAGGGTCGCTTGCTGGGCAGTGGCCAGGCCGCGGAAGGAGTTCATGATGCCCCAGACCGTACCGAACAGACCGATGTACGGGCTGACGGAGCCAACAGTGGCCAGAAACGGCAGGCTCTGCTCCAGCTTTTCTTCTTCACGGGAGATGGCCACGCGCATGGCACGTGCCACGCCTTCCATGACCGCTTCGGGGTCAACGCCAGGCTGCTGGCGCAGACGGGAGAACTCCTTGAAGCCGGCACGGAAAATCTGCTCGACGCCCGAGTCCGGGTCCGGGTTGCTGCCCGCCTGGCGGTAGAGTTTGGACAGGTCGATACCCGACCAGAAGCGCTCTTCAAAGCTCTCCAGGGCGCGTCGACCGGCACGCAGCAAATTGCTGCGCTGAAAGATCATGATCCATGAGGTCACCGATGCGGCTACCAGGGTCAGCATTACCAACTGCACAACAACGCTGGCATTGCTGACCAGGCTCCACATGGAGGAATGGTCGACGACGTTAGCTTCCACGCTTTATCTCCTGCTCTGAGTGTGTACCCGCGCCGCTCACGTCGGCAAAAGCCGCACGTAGAGCTTCGGGAATGGCCCGGGGTTTCAAACTGTCGGTGCGCACGCAGGCCACCAAAAACTGCCCTTCGCAGAGCAGCACATTATCCGTAGCCCGCCTGACCTGCTGTTTAAAGCGCAGGCTGGCACGGTTCAATTCGATTACTTGTGCACTTACCAAAAGCTCGTCGTCCAGTCGCGCCGGCGCGTGGTAGCGCGCTTCGCTGGAATGCACAACGAACAACAGGTCCTCCCCGGCAAGCTGCGACTGGGCAAAGCCCAGTTCACGAAGCCGCTCGGTTCGAGCCCGTTCCATAAACTTGAGGTAATTAACGTAATACACGATGCCGCCGGCATCGGTGTCCTCGTAATAAACGCGACAACGATGTGCGAACGACTCTAGCCCGTTTTGCGCGCGCATACTCTAGTGCTTACTCCTCAGGTTGCCAATCCGGCCAGGCAACTGTTTTTCATTCTTCTGCGCCTTTCCTGCCAGGGAAGGGTCGCGACAGCCACCTAGGACCGCACAAAACCCGAATAAATCGGCGCAGACCGTCTATTAATCGTCCACCGCGTCGAGAAACTCGTCTACCACGGGCATCTCGCCCATGCGCGATGGAATGTTCAAACCAAAATGCAGGTACGCATGCCGGGTCACCACGCGCCCGCGCGGGGTTCGCATGATATAGCCCTGCTGAATCAAATAAGGCTCAAGCACGTCTTCGATGGTGTGTCGTTCTTCGCTGATGGCCGCCGCGAGACTGTCCACCCCGACCGGACCGCCATCGAACTTCTCGATCATGGTCAACAGTAGACGCCGGTCCTGATGATCGAAGCCGCGCTCGTCGACATCCAGCAGGTTCAGCGCCAGGTCGGCAATCGGCTTGGTGATGTGGCCCTTGGCGCGGACTTCGGCGAAGTCGCGCACCCGGCGCAGCAAGCGGTTGGCGATTCGCGGCGTGCCGCGCGCCCGGCGAGCAATCTCGAACGCCCCTTCCGGGTCCAGCGGCAGCCCCAGAATACCCGCCGAACGGCTGACAATCGTAGCCAGGTCCGCGGTGCTGTAGAACTCCAGGCGCTGGACAATCCCGAAACGGTCGCGCAACGGGTTGGTCAGCATCCCGGCGCGAGTGGTCGCGCCGACCAGGGTAAACGGTGGCAGGTCGAGTTTGATCGAGCGTGCCGCCGGTCCTTCGCCGATCATGATGTCGAGCTGGAAGTCCTCCATCGCCGGGTACAGCACTTCTTCGACGATGGGCGACAAACGGTGGATTTCGTCGATGAACAGCACATCATGGGGCTCGAGATTGGTCAGCAATGCCGCCAGGTCACCCGGCCGTTCAAGAACCGGTCCCGAGGTGCTTTTGATCGACACACCCATTTCCTGGGCAATGATGTTGGCCAGCGTGGTTTTACCCAGGCCCGGCGGGCCGAAGATCAGCGTGTGATCGAGGGATTCATTGCGCCCACGGGCAGCCTGGATGAACAACTCCATTTGCTCGCGAACGGTCGGCTGGCCGATGTACTCGGCCAGGCTGACCGGACGAATCGCCCGGTCCTGGACTTCTTCGCGGTCACGAGGGCCGCCCGTGGCGGCGATCAGACGATCAGCTTCAATCACTTAAATCATTCCCTTCAGGGCACGACGAATCAGGTCTTCACTGCTCAAGCCCTTCTCCTTGATGGAAGAAATTGCCTTGCTGGCTTCCTGCGGTTTGTAGCCCAGGGAAATCAACGCACTGACCGCATCACTTTCAGCCGACGCCACAGGTTGTGCCGGGGCGTCAGGCTGATTCGGCACCAGCGCGAACATGCTTGGCACAGCTTCCCATGCCTTGAAGCGGTCCTTGAGCTCCACCAGCAAACGCTCGGCCGTCTTCTTGCCGACGCCCGGAACCTTGGTCAGGGCCGAGGTATCCTGGGCCTGCACGCAACGTACCAACTCATCGACTTCCAGGCTCGACATCAGCGCCAGCGCCAGTTTCGGCCCTACGCCGTTCAACCGGATCAGCTCACGGAAAAAGTCCCGGTCACGCTTGCCGATGAAGCCATAGAGTAACTGGGCGTCTTCGCGCACGACCAGATGGGTGTGCAAAGTGATCGGTTCACCGACCGACGGCAGTCGGTAGAGAGTGGTCATCGGCACTTCCAGCTCATAGCCCAGGCCGTTTACATCGAGAATCAGGTGCGGCGGCTGTTTTTCAGCCAAGGTGCCGCGCAAACGTCCAATCACGTTTCAAATCCTTAAGCGTTGGCCAGAGACGGCTGACGATTCACAAATTGAGCGTGGTGGCCGACAGGACAGGCGCAAAACGCTCAGCGAACAAAATGAGTGGGCTGATGCTATCAGATCAGAGGCGAAGGCGACCGCCACGACTGCGTGCTGTCCCTAGGCCATGGGGTAACAGACTGGAGCGGGTGTGGGCATGGCAAATGGCGATAGCCAGGGCGTCCGAGGCATCGATTTGCGGTTTACTGGTCAGTTTCAGCATGTGCATGACCATCATCTGCACCTGCTCTTTATTCGCCGCGCCGGTTCCGGTCACAGCTTGTTTCACTTGAGTTGCCGTGTACTCGGCGATTTCCAGGCTTTCTTCGGCACCCGCAACAATGGCGGCACCGCGTGCCTGCCCCAGCTTGAGGGCAGAATCGGCGTTACGCGCCATGAAGACCTTTTCAATGCCCATGGTCACCGGGCCGTAGGTCTGGATGACTTCCCGCACGCCGCGATAGACGATTTGCAGACGTTCGTGCAACTCGCCGGAGCCGGTACGAATGCAGCCAGAGGCCACGTACACGCAGCCACGACCGGTATCGCGGACCACGCCATAGCCGGTAATGCGCGAACCGGGGTCGATGCCAAGAATTAAAGTCATAACGCCTGCGGGTTAAGTAAAAACACGATATTCAATACACGAATAACAAATGTGGGAGCGAGCCTGCTCGCGAAAGCGGTTTCATATTCAGCAACGATGCTGCCTGAAAATCCGCGTTCGCGAGCAGGCTCGCTCCCACTCTGGATCTTAGTCGCCCTTAACCGAGCTGTTCAGCCACCGACTCGGGAATGTCCGCGTTGGAGTAGACATTCTGCACGTCATCCAGGTCTTCGAGCATGTCTATCAGCTTGAGCACCTTCTGCGCACCGTCCAGGTCCAGCTCGGCACTGGTGGTCGGCAGCATGACGATTTCCGCGTCATCAGCCTTGAAACCGGCAGCTTCCAGCGCATTGCGCACGGTGTAGAAACCGGCGAACGAGGTGAATACGTCAATGGAACCGTCTTCGTGGGTCACCACGTCATCGGCGTCGGCTTCCATGGCTGCTTCCATCAGCGCGTCTTCGTCAACGCCCGGCGCGAAGGAAATCTGCCCCTTGCGCTCAAACAGGTACGCCACCGAACCGTCGGTCCCCAGGTTGCCACCGCACTTGCTGAACGCATGACGCACCGCTGCGGCGGTACGGTTGCGGTTGTCGGTCATGCATTCAACCATCACCGCCACGCCACCCGGGCCATAACCTTCGTAGCTCAGTTCGACCATGTCATCGGTGTCGGCCGCGCCAGCGCCACGGGCCACTGCGCGATCAATGATGTCACGACTCATGTTGGCGCCAAGGGCTTTGTCCAGCGCCAGACGCAAACGCGGGTTGGAACCCGGATCACCGCCACCCTGACGGGCCGCGACAGTCAGCTCACGAATCCACTTGGTGAAAATCTTGCCCTTCTTGGCATCCTGACGTTCTTTGCGGTGCTTGATGTTCGCCCACTTGGAATGACCCGCCATAACACTCGCTCCGAATTCTCTTTAAAACAACTCTCTATAAAAAAATGCCCGCACACCCATGAAGGCGAGCGGGCAACAAAATCTGCTCTGATGCAGTGACGCATCGAGTGATGCGCCACTGTGATCAAGCCTTACTCAGCCTTTGGCTGTTCGCGCAGACGAATGTGCAGCTCACGCAGTGCCTTGGCATCCACCAGGCCTGGAGCCTGGGTCATGACGCACGCAGCGCTCTGGGTTTTCGGGAACGCGATCACTTCACGGATCGACTGGGCGCCGGTCATCAGCATGACCAGACGGTCCAGGCCGAAAGCCAGGCCACCGTGAGGCGGCGCGCCGTATTTCAGGGCGTCGAGCAGGAAGCCGAATTTCTCTTCCTGTTCCGCTTCGCTGATGCCCAGCAGACGGAACACCGACTGTTGCATCTCTTTGCGGTGGATACGGATCGAACCGCCACCCAGCTCGGTGCCGTTCAATACCATGTCGTAGGCACGGGACAGAGCGGTCGCCGGGTTGGCTTCAAGCTCTTGCGGGGTGCACTTCGGCGCGGTGAACGGGTGGTGCAAGGCAGTGAAGCTGCCGTCGTCGTTCTCTTCGAACATCGGGAAATCGACAACCCACATCGGTGCCCATTCGCAGGTCAGCAGGTTCAGGTCGTTACCGACCTTGATCCGCAGCGCGCCCAGGGCTTCGCTGACGATCTTGGCTTTGTCGGCACCGAAGAACACGATGTCGCCGTCAACCGCACCAACACGATCCAGGATCACATTGAGGTTGGCTTCCGGGATGTTCTTGACGATTGGAGACTGCAGGCCTTCAACACCTTTGGCGCGCTCGTTGACCTTGATGTACGCCAGGCCCTTGGCACCGTAGATGCCGACGAACTTGGTGTAGTCGTCGATCTTGCTGCGCGGCATGCTCGCCCCACCCGGGACGCGCAGTGCGGCGATACGGCTTTTAGGGTCGTTGGCCGGGCCGCTGAACACCTTGAAGTCGACTTCCTTGAGCTGGTCGGCCACGTCCACCAGTTCCAGCGGGTTACGCAGGTCCGGCTTGTCGGAACCGTAACGACGCATGGCCTCTTCCCAGGTCATGTGCGGGAAATCACCGAATTCCAGATCCAGCACTTCCTTGAACAGGTTGCGGATCATGCCTTCGGTCAGGCCCATGATGTCTTTTTCATCGAGGAAGCTGGTTTCGATGTCGATCTGGGTGAACTCCGGCTGGCGGTCGGCACGCAGGTCTTCGTCACGGAAGCATTTGGCGATCTGATAGTAACGATCAAAACCGGCCACCATCAGCAGTTGCTTGAACAACTGCGGCGATTGCGGCAGTGCAAAGAAGCTACCTGCGTGAGTACGGCTCGGCACCAGATAGTCACGCGCGCCTTCCGGGGTAGCACGGGTCAGGATCGGTGTTTCAACGTCCAGGAAGCCGTTTTCGTCCAGGTAGCGACGGATGCTGGTGGTCATGCGCGAACGCAGGCGCAGCTTCTCGAGCATTTCCGGACGACGCAGGTCGATGAAGCGATAACGCAGGCGCGTCTCTTCGCCAACATCAGAGAACTCGTTGAGCGGGAACGGCGGGGTTTCCGCTTCGTTCAGCACTTCCAGCTCGTAGCCCAGGACTTCGATCATGCCCGAAGCCATGTTCGCGTTGCCGGCACCGGCTGGACGCAGGCGTACCTTGCCGGTGACCTTGACCACGTATTCGCTGCGCACACGGTCGGCAGCGGCGAAGGTTTCAGCGCGATCCGGGTCGAACACCACTTGGGCCAGACCATCACGATCACGGATATCGAGGAAAATCACCCCGCCGTGGTCACGACGACGGTGGACCCATCCGCAAAGGGTAATTTCCTGACCTTCCAGGCTTTCGTTCAGTTGGCCGCAATAATGGCTGCGCATCATGGTAGTGGTTTCACTTCTCGTAATTCGAAATTCGATGGGAGGCCTTGCCGCACCACCGCACCTGAATAAGGCGCCTGATGATGCAAGAACTCGCGCGTAGAGTTCAACTTAGTCAGCTTTGTCGCCGCCGGCCAGATTCTTCTTCGAACCGGTTTTGAAATCGGTTTCGTACCAACCGGTACCGCTGAGGCGGAAACCCGGCATGGAGAGCATCTTTTTCAGTTCAGGCGCCTGGCATGCAGGGCAGTCGACCAGCGGTGCTGCGCTGATCTTTTGAATGGCTTCCAACTGATGACCACAGGAAGCACATTGATAGTCGTACATCGGCATGGGGTTGTCTCGGCGCTCGGATGATTACCGCGCAAACCTCGGGCCTGGCGGCAAAGAGCGCGATTATATCCATTAAATGCAGCCTGTGCAGCCGTATGACAGCGCAGGCTGGAACTCGGCCCGGTTACGAGGCGCAGGCGCCCTCTTTCAAGCTGTGCACGACGCAGACAACACGCACCAGGCCGCTGAAATTCTTCACGCCGCCGTGGCGCAAATGGACCTCGCGGTCAACATAGGAGAGCAACGCACTGACCGAGCAACAATTGACCCTGGCCATGTCGCCGAGAATGTCCCAATAGACTTGCTCAAGCCTGAGGCACGTGGCAAAACCATTCAGGCGCACCGACCTGGACAATGGCCGGGCCAGGCCCATATCGAACTCCCTGACAAACGGATCTACCTTTATATCGTGAAATCGGGCGATATCCTTCGCCCCCCTGCTTACTTCCTGAATCATCCCACTGACACTCCTTTGCCATACTTGCTTTCAATAAGAGCAACAATCTGTCTCCATATAAAAGCGTAACCAGATAGTTATATCCAGATGACTTTATGACCATCAACGTAGGACAAGCCAACAACAGCGGGACGACCCTTTGCGCCGTCCTACACTTCCATTGTTTTTTGCATAACGTTATTACGAATTTGGTGACTCAGTATTTAATAATCAAATTGCCACTATCCAAAAGACAACTTCCGGGGCCTGACGATACGCCAGCGACAATCCAGCCTCGAAGAAGAAGGTGCCATCAATGACTATAAATAGAAGCAAGAGTTCAATGCACCCTCGACCGCCCTCGCCGGGCGGGGACACGGGCAGCCCCCTCAGGAAGCCGCCCGCGAAATGACGTTATGAGTGATCCAGCAGCGAGCGCAGCATCCATGCGGTTTTTTCATGTACTTGCATACGCTGCGTCAACAGATCGGCAGTAGGCTCGTCACTGACTTTATCCAGCAACGGGAAGATCCCGCGCGCCGTCCGGGTGACGGCCTCCTGCCCCTGGACAAGTTGTTTGATCATATCCTCGGCACTGGGCACACCCTCTTCTTCCTTGATAGAAGAAAGTCGAGCGTAAACAGAATAGGCACCCGGCGCCGGAAACCCCAGTGCACGAATCCGCTCGGCGATCAAGTCTACTGCCAGCGCCAGTTCGTTATATTGCTCTTCGAACATCAAGTGCAGCGTCCGGAACATCGGACCTGTCACGTTCCAGTGGAAGTTATGGGTCTTCAGATAAAGCACATACGTATCCGACAACAGACGCGAAAGTCCGTCGACAATGGACTTGCGATCTTCTTCGCTGATACCGATATCAATTGCCATGTTTATCTCCTTGATGCGATGGAATTCATCCCACGGGGGCAGGACCACTCTAGCAAGACCCGACGCACCTGACAGCCGCCCCTGACTCTTCGCGCTGCGACAAAAGCGCCACCGTCCGGCACCACCACCAAAGACTCTCCCCCTGCCCCTGAAAACCTCCAAGCCTCCAGAAAAACCGCCTTGATCGTCTAGATCAAGGCTTTGCAGCAACACTTACATCAGGCCCCGGCCTGGCAACGCATCACACCCAATCAGCTGATTTGAGAAGCCACAGGCTTTGCTGTTAAATAGGCAGTGTGTCGCTGTCGCCTATTTCTGCGGCGCAGCGCATAGGCTGATACCCGGTACGTGCCCAACGCCTCCCATTGTTCAGAAGCGAACCGTACCCCGTCAGCTCTTCCTTGCGATCCGTCTTAACGTGAGTTAATCAAAATGTTGAAAATCGTCCACCTGCTAATGGGCGCAGCTGCCCTGCTGCTGTCCTTCATCCCTAGCCTGCGATCCGAAGCCGCTCCTTACCTGCAACAACCTGACGCGCTGTACCTGGCGTTCTTCGGCTTGCTCAACCTGACCCTTGCTCCGGTTATCCCTTACTGGAACAAAGGCCCTCGTCATCAACTGCAAAACCTGGTCAGTGCCCTGCTGGTGCTGGCGGTTGTCCTGCAAACCCTGACATTGCTGGCACCAATGCCGGTGATTGGCGGCCAACCGGCTGTCCTGCTGAGCCTCATCGTTGCCCTGACCGCCGTTCTTCTGCACCTGGCCGTCAGCTTCTACAAATCGTCACCTGCTGCTGCTCCACAAAACTACGACATGACCAACCGCGATACCGGCACCGTCAAGTGGTTCAACACCTCTAAAGGTTTCGGTTTCATTTCCCGCGACTCCGGCGACGATATTTTCGTGCACTTCCGGGCGATCCGGGGCGAAGGGCACCGCGTTCTGGTCGAAGGCCAGCGTGTGGAGTTCTCGGTCATGAACCGTGACAAAGGCCTGCAAGCCGAAGACGTGATTGCGGCCCTGCCGCGCCGCTGATTCAAGTCGCAAAAAAACCGCGATGCAGCCTGGCTGCTCGCGGTTTTTTTATTGCCTGCACATTGGCTAAATACCAACAGCCTCAGTAGTGCGGTGGCGGAGCTTCTTCTTCGAACGATTCGAACTGCCCGACCATTTCCTCCTGACGCTTGAGCAGTGCCGCCATTTGCAGCTGCAAACGCTCGACAACACGTTGTTGGGCCACCAACACATCATTCAGCGCCTGGATGGTGTCATCCTGAAACGCCAAACGGCTTTCCAGCTCCATGACTCGCTCTTCAAGGCTCATGCTTCAGCCCTCCAGAAAGTTGAAATCGACGGTCAACACCAAGCGCAACCGCTCGCGAATCACCGCAACCTGTTCGCCCGTGTAGGGTTTGGCCGCAAGTTTGCCCCAGACCGGTGCCGGCCATGCCGCATCGTCACGTTTGCGCACAATCACATGCATGTGCAACTGACTCACCACATTGCCCAACGTCGCGACGTTCAGCTTGTCGGCGTCGAACGAGTCCTTGAGCATTTCAGCCAGGGCCGTGGTTTCCTGCCACAACTGCTGCTGATCAGCCGCATCGAGTTGAAACAGCTCGCTGATGTCCTCACGACGAGGCACCAGGATGAACCAGGGGTAATTCGAATCGTTGGACAGCAGCAACCGGCACAAGGGGAAGTCCCCAATCGGCAACGTGTCTTGTTGAAGCCGTGGATCTAAAGCGAACACCGTGCACACTCCCGCTCAGCTCATCAAAATTCAGCTTAGCGCTCAGCCGGCACGGCTGCCCACCAAGCGACAGGCGCGCAGCATACCTTCGAATGCCTGTGCATTCACGGCCAACAGCCTCGGCAGAACCTGCGACAACACGCTTAAGGCGACGCTGCACGCTTGCACGCCCCTCATTGAGACACTTCCAGGCTCACTGCCCACAGACAGAGCCATCAGCACAAAATCTGCCACCTCGTGACCGCAACTCACTGATTCGTCTGATATAGCGACGCTATGCATTCGTCGGCCGCGCACAATCTTGTAATTTTTTTGCACCAAAACCGCACATCGCGTCTACGCTCAATGCGTCAGGCATCCGCCAACTACTCACTTTTCAGGGTGGACCGGTAACGTTTTGAATTATTTGGCCGATTATCCAACCGGCAACACCAGGAAAGCCTTGGCGTCAAGCTCAAACCAGAGCACCGCGAAGCACCCGGTTTTACGAGGCCTTTACAGTTTTATCCGGTGAACATGAAAAAAACGTCAACGATTCATTACTTTGTGCACGCTTGTTGCATTCATACACACATGACCTGAAGGAAACGTCGCTGGAAGCGAACGCCTTCAGGCAAAAAACAGAGGCAGGGTTGCCCGACGGAGATCGAGTGCTGGGACAGGGAAACTTTTTATCAATGCTCAAGCCTTGAAAAACAGTACTGAAGTTGTCAGCCCGTATTGCACCGGATTGTGGATTTACGACCTGAGTCAAGCCAATTGCGACAGGGCCGTAAAGAAGCTGAAAGGATAGATAGGCAAGTATCGCCAACATTGTCAGCGTGATATAAGTTTGCGCCGACACAAAAAGAAAGAGCCGCCCAGATAATAAAACAGGTGGGACGGCAGTACTCTTCCTAAAAACCAAAGGAGCAAATCACGATGCGCGTGATGAAGTGGAGCATGATCGCACTGGCTGTTTCAGCAGGCACCTCGCAGTTCGCAATCGCGTCCTCCCAGGACGACGCCAAGGGCTTTATCGAAGATAGTAGCCTGAAAGCCAAGACTCGCCTTGAGTACATGAACCGTGACTTCAAGAACGGTGCAGGTAACCATCAGCGCGCTGACGGTACTTTCAAGAGCGGCTACCGTCAGGACACCGGCCTCAGCGAACTGCTCAACTACGAATCCGGCTTCACTCAAGGCACCGTAGGTTTCGGTCTTGATGCTTACGCCATGGGCGTCATCAAACTGGACGGCGGCGCGGGTCGCTCGGGCAACGGCCTGGCTGCCAACAACAGCCGCGGCGAACCTGAAGACACTTCCTCGGCAGTAGGCGGCGCAGTCAAATTCCGCGTTTCCGACACTGTGCTGAAGTACGGCAACCAGTTCGTTGCCAGCCCGGTCTTCTCGACAGACGACAGCCGTCTGCTGCCAGAAGTTGCTACCGGCACCTTGATTACCAGCAAGGAAATCAAAGGCCTGGAGCTGAGTGCAGGTCGTTTCACCGCCATGCGCTCCCAGACCGGTCAGTACAATGACAGCATCAACGGTCGCGACAGCAGTGGCCGTAAGAACCAGGGTCTGACCTCCGCGAACATCGCTGGCGCGACCTATCAGTTCACCGACAACCTGGTGGGCGGTGTTGCTGCTTCCGATGTTGAAGACCACTTCAAGAAGCAGTACCTCAACCTGAACTACACCATTCCGGTCACCGAAGGTCAGGCACTGAACTTCGACCTGAACGCGTACAAAAGTGAAGATGACGGCCAGAAGCGTTCCGGCATCATCGACAACAAGGTATGGAGCCTCGCGGCAGCCTACTCCATCGGCGCGCACAAGTTCACCCTTGCTCACCAGCAGTCGAGCGGCAAAACCGGCTACGTCTACGGTGTAGACGGCGGCGGTACTGTGTTCCTGGCCAACTCCGTGCAAATCTCCGACTTCGTCGGCGAAGACGAGAAGTCCTGGCAGGCTCGCTACGACCTGAACATGGCTTCCTACGGCGTGCCTGGCCTGAGCTTCATGACTCGCTACGTCAAGGGCGACAACGTGACCACTCACGTTGATGGCGCTCGCACCGGCGCTTCTGCTGGCGAAGGCAAGGAACACGAATTCGACTTCGAAGCCAAGTACGTGGTCCAGGAAGGCCCGGCCAAGGATCTGTCCCTGCGCCTGCGTAACGCGATCTACCGTTCGACCAGCAACTACTCCGCCTCGAACTACAACGACCTGAACGACACCCGTCTGATCGTCGAGTACCCACTGAACATCTTGTAATTGTTCAGTCGTTCGATAGCGTCATAGCACTGCGCTCTAACAAAAAGCCGCTCACCTTATTCAGGTGAGCGGCTTTTTTGTGTCCGTATGTATGACGGTGCCTTCAAGTTAATTGATAGCACGCTAACAACATACGCACTTCATCTCGACAATGGCCGATACCCTTCACACACGTGATCAATACGCAGGGAAGAGTAAACACCCAAGAGGCTTATCGCCCCTTGAGTTCACCACCGATACTTGACCGAACAGCCAAGTAATGGAAACAACACCGTCAGGCCGTTGCTTCTTGAACCACGCGAATAACCCGTTGCGGAAACGGAATATCAATACCCGCCGCTTTCAAGCGGTCGCGGGAATGTTCATTGAACTGGAACATCACGTCCCAATAATCCGCCGTCTTCACCCACACCCGCAGGGAAAGGGTGATCGAACTGTCGCCCAGCATCGACACCACCGCCACGGGCGCAGGCTCGGCCAGCACGCGCTCATCCCTGGCCAGGTCCAGCAGCACTTCACGGGCCTTTTGCAGGTCGGCCTCGTAGTTCACGCCCACGTCAAACACCACCTTACGGGTCGGCTGACGGTTGTGGTTGGTGATGATGCCGTTGGACAGATTGCCGTTGGGCACGATGACCGTCTTGTTGTCACCGGTGCGCAGCAAGGTATGGAAGATCTGGATGCTATCGACCGTACCGGTGATGCCCTGCGCTTCGATCACGTCGCCAATGCGGAACGGACGAAACAGCAAAATCAGCACGCCACCGGCAAAGTTCGCCAGGCTGCCTTGCAAGGCCAGGCCGATGGCCAGGCCGGCAGCACCAATCGCTGCTACAAATGAAGTGGTTTCGACACCAATCATCGAAGCCACGCTGACGATCAGCAGGACCTTGAGAATGATGTTCGCCAGGCTGCTGATAAACCCTTGCAACGCCTGATCGGCGTTACGCAGGGCCAGCAGTTTGCCAACCTTGTGCGTCAGCTTGTTGATCAGCCACCAGCCAATGGCCAGGGTGAGCACTGCCAGCAGCACCCGGCTGCCGTATTCCATGATCATTGGAATCCACGCCTGGGACGCCTTGACCAGGTTGTCTACTTCAGCATTCAAATCCATTCCACTCTCCTGATTCCGGGTACCCGGCTTGTAAAAACTGAACGGCAGAAAGACCGGGCCGATGGGGCTCGCTCATTTCTGCCGTTGCTGGGGCCTGGGACGTCAATAATGCCCGCAGGTTCCCTCAGATCGATCAGTCGCGGAAGTTATTGAACTGCAGCGGCATGCCGAACTCTTTGGCGCGCAGGGCCGCAATGGCTTCCTGCAAGTCATCGCGCTTCTTGCCGGTGATACGCACCTGCTCGCCCTGAATGGCGGCCTGAACCTTGAGCTTGGCGTCCTTGACGTGGGCGACGATCTTTTTCGCCATCTCTTTGTCGATGCCTTCCTTGAGCACAGCTTCCTGCTTCATCAGCTTGCCCGAGGCGAAGGCGTCTTTCACTTCCAGGCACTGCACGTCGATCTTGCGCTTGACCAGGGCCAGCTTGAGGATCTCGATCATTGCTTCAAGCTGGAAGTCGGCCTCGGCGGTCAGGTTGACGGTCAGGTCCTTCTCCTTGAACTCGAAGCTGCCTTTGCCTTTCAAGTCATAACGACGGTCGAGTTCCTTGACGGCGTTCTCGACCGCGTTGGTGACTTCGTGTTTGTCCAGTTCGGATACCACGTCGAACGACGGCATGTAATCTCTCCAATAAAAAAGGGTGCGCTCGATAGAGATGGAGCACACCTGGCTTGCGGTTAAAATCCGCGCTGATTATAACGGGTCTTTCTCATTCGAAGCGGCGAGCCTCACATGCACCTGACAATCCGAGTAAAAAGCTGATGTCGACCACCTGGCATGTCCTCGGCGCCGGCAGCCTCGGCACCCTCTGGGCCACGCGCCTGGCACGGGCAGGGCTCCCGGTAAAACTGATCCTGCGCGACGCCGCGCGATTGCAGGCCTATCAGGCGACAGGCGGACTCACACTGGTCGAACAGGGCGAAGCACGCGTGTACGCCGTGCCCGGCGAAACCTTCGACAGTGTCGAGCCGATCAAGCGCTTGCTGGTGGCTTGCAAGGCCTACGACGCGCAAACCGCCGTCGCCCAACTGGCGTCGCGCCTCACACCCGATGCCGAGCTGGTGTTGCTGCAAAACGGCCTCGGCAGCCAGGAGGCGGTAGCGGCGCAGGTGCCACAAGCGCGCTGTATCTTTGCCTCCAGCACCGAGGGCGCGTTTCGCGACGGAGACTGGCGCGTGGTGTTCGCCGGCCACGGTTACACCTGGCTGGGCGACGCCAGCCACCCTGTCGCGCCATTCTGGCTGGATGACCTGAGCGCCGCCGGCATTCCCCATGAATGGACCCCGGACATCCTCACGCGCCTGTGGCGCAAGCTCGCGCTCAATTGCGCAATCAACCCGCTGACCGTGCTGCACGACTGCCGCAACGGCGGCTTGCAGCAGCATCATTGCGAAGTCGCGACCTTGTGCGCCGAACTGACCGAGTTGCTGGAACAATGCGGTCAACCCGCCGCCGCGCAGGACCTGCAACAGGAAGTCGAACGGGTGATCCAGGCGACAGCGGCCAATTACTCCTCGATGTACCAGGACGTCGCCAACCAGCGCCGGACCGAGATCAGCTACTTGCTGGGGCACGCCTGCACGGTCGCGTCGAGGCATCAACTGGTGCTGCCGCACCTTGCCCAGCTGCAACAGCGCCTGATCGCCCACTTGCACACACGCGGATTGCCCAGCGACTGAGCAGCGGCTACGCTGCCTTCCTGTTCCTTTTTAGCGACGACCCCGATGCCATTGCGCCAGCGCCTTGAAAACCTGCCGGTCGGCCAGAAACTGCTGGCCGCCCTGCTGGTGCTGTTGACCACCGTACTGCTGGTGGCCAACCTGACCTTTATCAGCGCCGCGTACTGGATCTCCCAGGAAAGCATGGCCCCGCAGGCCCTGCAAACCATCGGCCGACTGGTGACCAACCCGGCCATTGCCGCCCAGGCACTTGAATCGCCACAAGCGGCTCAAAGGCTGTTGGATGAACTCAACACCTATTCCCCCCTGCGCGCCGCTGCCCTGTACGACGGCAAAGGCGTGCGGCTGGCCCAGGTGCAGCATGGCGACAAACTGCAACTGCCCGAGCGCTACCGACACATTGAAGCCTGGCAAGCCACCGAGTTTCGCAGCAATCAACTGATCACCCTGCCCCGCCCCGGCGAAGCGCCCGGCCATCTGTTACTGGTGGCCAGCAGCGAACTGCCGATGGCGTTCTACACCGGCACCCTGACCGCCAGCCTGGGCATCCTGATTTTCAGCGTGTTGTTGTGGCTGGTGATTGCCCGGCAGATCAAACGCCTGATCACCCGACCGATCCATGAACTTGAAGAGCTGTCGCGGCAGGTCACCCGCGAAGAAAACTACTCATTACGCGCATCACGCGGCAACTACGACGAAATCGGTAGCCTCGCCGAGGCCTTCAACACCATGCTCTCGCGCATCGAAGCTCGCGAGCAGCAACTCAAACGTGCGCGGGACGACTCCCAGGCCGCCTACGACCAGGCTCAGGGGCTGGCTGAAGAAACCCGTCACACCAACCGGAAACTGGAGCTGGAAGTCCAGGTTCGCAGCAAGATCGAGAAAAAACTCACCGGGTTCCAGAACTACCTGAACAGCATCATCGACTCCATGCCGTCCGCCTTGATCGCCCTCGACGAACAGCTCTACGTCACTCAGTGGAACCAGGAAGCCAGTGCGCTTTCCGGCACGCGCCTGGATGAAGCCCTGAACCAGCCGATCTTCCTGGCGTTCGAACCACTCAAGCCCTTTTTGCCGCAGCTCAAGGAAACCGTTGAGCAACACACGGTCGCCAAGATCGAGCGCGTGACCTGGGTCAAGGACGACGAAGCCAAGCACTACGCACTGACGTTTTACCCATTGATGGGCGGTGCCGGACGGGGCGTGGTGATCCGGATCGACGACATCACCCAGCGCCTGTCCCTGGAAGAGATGATGGTGCAATCGGAGAAAATGCTCTCGGTGGGCGGCCTCGCGGCCGGTATGGCCCACGAGATCAACAACCCGCTGGGGGCGATTCTGCATAACGTACAGAACATCCGCCGTCGACTTTCTTCTGAACTGCCGAAGAACCTTGAAGCCGCGGAGCAGGCCGGTATCGAACTCGATAGCGTCAACCGCTACCTGCAAAGCCGTGAAGTCCCGCAACTGCTCGACGGCATTCAACAGGCTGGTGGTCGGGCGGCGAAGATCGTCACCCACATGCTGAGTTTCAGTCGCCGCAGCAACCGGCAAATGGCACCGTGCGACCTGCCAGCGTTGATCGATCAAGCAGTGGAAATCGCCGGTAACGACTTCGACCTGATTGTCGGCTTCGACTTCAAGGGCCAGGCGATTGTGCGCCAATTCGATCCGCAGTTGGGCCCGGTGCCCGGCACGGCCAACGAATTGGAACAAGTGCTGCTCAACCTGCTGAAAAACGCCGCGCAGGCGATCCACCAACGCGAGGACGAGAGCGAACCCGGACGCATCATCCTGCGCACACGGCTGAATCCACCGTGGGCGGAAATCCAGGTGGAAGACAACGGCGTGGGCATGAGTGAAAACGTGCGAAAACGCACCTTCGAGCCCTTTTTCACCACCAAGGAAATCGGCCAGGGCACCGGCCTTGGGTTGTCGGTTTCGTATTTCATCATCACCAACAACCACAAGGGGCAGATGGAAGTGCAGTCGACGCTGGGCCAGGGCACTTGCTTCACGCTGCGCCTGCCACTGGCGAGCACCCCGCTCGCCCCTCAAGAACTCAATCCACTGGAGAGCTAAGCATGGGTTTTCGCTTGTCGAAGATTTACACCCGCACCGGGGACAAAGGCGAAACCGGGCTGGGCGACGGTCGTCGCGTCCCCAAGGACCATCCTCGGGTAGAGGCCATTGGCGAAGTCGATACGCTCAACAGTCAACTGGGCTTGCTGCTGGCCGGGTTGGCGGAACAGCGCCACGTACACCCGGGCCTGATCGAGGTGATCGAAGTGCTTGAGCCTTGCCAACACCGATTGTTCGACCTGGGTGGCGAATTGGCGATGCCGGTGTATCAGGCGTTGAACGGGGCTGAAGTCGAACGGCTGGAAGCGGCGATTGATCTGTGGAACGAAGAACTGGGGCCGCTGGAGAACTTCATTTTGCCCGGTGGCTCGGCCCTGATTGCCCAGGCTCACGTCTGCCGCAGCCTCGCCCGCAGCGCCGAGCGGCGTTGCCAGCATTTGAACGCGGTTGAGCCGTTGGCCGGGGTGGGCCTGGCGTACATCAATCGGTTGTCGGACCTGCTGTTTGTGGCGGCGCGGTTGATTGCCAAGCGCCAAGGCATTGCGGAGATTCTGTGGCAGGCCGCCGCCAAACCGAGCGTTTAATCCGGGAGGAAATTGTCGCCTGTCAGGCCGCCATCGCGAGCAAGCCCGCTCCCACAATTGATTTTTGGTGTTCACAAAAAATGTGCGCACTGAAGATCCAGTGTGGGAGCGGGCTTGCTCGCGAAGAGGTCAGTGGCGACACCGTAGAATCAAGCCTCAGGCCAGAACGCCCGAATCCCCGCCACGCCTTGCGCGCCGCTTTCCCAGGCCTTCTGCCGTTCGGCCGGACCAACGCCACCGAGCAGGAACACCGGTTTGCTGAAGCCTTCGATCAAGGTCGACGCCTGCGCCCAACCCAATGGCTGAGCGTCGGGATGAGTCTGGGTTGGTTGCACAGGTGACAGCGTGACGAAATCCACGCCCATCTGCTCGGCCAGGCTCAGCTCCTCGGCGTTGTGACACGACGCCGCCAACCAGCGCGACGCCGGCAACGGTCGCCCGGCGCTGGCGTATTTGCGCAACTGCGCCGCCGTGATGTGCCAACCGGCAGACGGGAAGTCCCCCAGCCACTCGAACGGCCCCTTGAGCATCAGTTGCGCCTTGCCGGCACACAACCCCACCGCGTCCACCGCCAGATCCCGGTATTGCGGGTCGTAGCCATTCGGCGCACGCAGTTGAATCAGTTTGATCCCGCTGGCAACGGCTTTCTGGATACCTCGCAGCAAGGCCGGTGTTTCCAGGCCTTCAGGGGTGATCAGGTACTCGCTCGGCAACCGCGCAGCCGCAACAATGGGCTGGTTGGCGGCCGGGAACTCGTAGTCCGCCAGCTCACGCGCCGTCACCCAGGCCAACGGCTGGCCTTCTGCGCCGTGAGGTTCGCCGGTAAACGCCGAAACCTCCCAGACATCCAGCAACACCTGTTTGTCCGGGTAATCGTGTTGAACCTTGATCAACGGACGCGCAGCGCTGACCACGATGCCCAGCTCTTCATGGAGTTCACGGGCCAGGGCGGTTTCGACGGACTCGTCAGCCTCGACCTTGCCACCGGGAAACTCCCACAAGCCACCCTGATGCTGAGTGTCGGCACGGCGGGCGATCAGGATCTTGCCGTTGGCATCGCGGATAACGGCTGCTGCTACATGGACTCGTTTCACCGCACTGCTTCCTCTAAACCGGCTTTTTGCCAGGCCTTGAAGGCTGGCCATTGATAAATCGCTTCGACATACGCTGCGTCCGCGGGCGGCAACGCCACTTGATAGGTGCGCAGGCGTACGGCAATCGGTGCGAAGAACGCGTCCGCCAGGCTGGCCCGCCCAAACAGGAACGGGCCGGCTTCGGTGGCTACTGCACGGCATTCAGCCCACAACGCCAGCATCCGCTCGATTTCCACCTTCACCTCAGGTGGCATCGGCGACAGCGCTGCGTCGTGACTCAGGTCGAACGGCATGTTGCCGCGCATGGCGAAGAAACCGCTGTGCATCTGTGCGCAGGCGGAACGCGCCTGGGCCCGCGCGGCAACGTCTTTTGGCCAAAGGTTGGCGTTCGGGAAGCACTCGGCCAGGTATTCGGCAATGGCCAGCGAATCGGCAATGGTGCCGTGTTCGGTTTTCAGCAGCGGCACCTTGGCGGTCGGCGAATGCTTGAGCAGGCGCTCACGGGTGTCCGGCTGGTTCAGCTTGATCAGTTCTTCAGTGTAGGTCGCACCAGCCAGTTCCAGTGCCAAGGCACCGCGCAGGGACCAGGAAGAATACAGTTTGTCGCCGATGATCAGGTGGAGGCTCATGTTTTGGTGCCTTCTCGTCAGGGGAACAATCTAAAATATCTAGCGTCTGGTCGTCCGTCTTCGCGAGCAAGCCCGCTCCCACATTTGATCCTGCCGTACACAAATTCTGTGTTCACTGAAGATCTCCTGTGGGAGCGGGCTTGCTCGCGAATGGGGCGACTCGGTCTTGAGCCGTGGTTTATGTACGGTACTCGGCGTTGATCTTCACGTATTCGTGGGACAAGTCGGTGGTCCAGATGGTTTCGCTGCAATCGCCGCGACCCAACTCGATACGGATGGTGATTTCCTCACGCTGCATCACGGCCGAGCCCTGGGCTTCGGTGTAAGTCGCTGCGCGCGCGCCACGGCTGGCAATGCAGACTTCGCCGAGGAACACGTCGATCTTGCTCACGTCCAGGTTCGGCACACCGGCACGCCCCACGGCGGCCAGGATGCGGCCCCAGTTCGGATCGGAGGCGAACAGCGCAGTCTTGATCAGCGGCGAGTGCGCCACGGTGTAACCGACATCCAGGCACTCCTGATGATTGCCGCCGCCGTTGACTTCAACGGTCACGAACTTGGTCGCGCCTTCGCCGTCGCGAACAATGGCCTGGGCCACGTCCATGCACACTTCAAACACCGCTTGTTTCAGTGCAGCAAACAGCGGGCCGCTGGCCTCGGTGATTTCCGGCAGTGCAGCCTGGCCGGTCGCAATCAGCATGCAGCAGTCGTTGGTCGAGGTGTCGCCATCAATGGTAATACGGTTGAACGACTTGTTGGCGCCGTCCAGCAGCAGGTTTTGCAGCACATCGCGTGACACTTTGGCATCGGTGGCGATGTAACCCAGCATGGTCGCCATGTTCGGACGAATCATCCCGGCGCCTTTGCTGATGCCAGTGACAGTGATGGTCACGCCATCGTGCTGGAACTGACGGCTCGCACCCTTTGGCAAGGTGTCGGTGGTCATGATTCCAGTAGCCGCAGCTTCCCAGTTGTTCACCGACAGGTCGTCGAGTGCCGCTTGCAGCGCGCCTTCGATCTTCTCGACCGGCAGCGGCTCACCGATCACACCAGTGGAATACGGCAGCACGAGGCTTGCATCGACGCCGGTCAGTTCAGCCAGCTTGGCGCAGGTGCGCTCGGCGGCGGCCAGGCCAGGCTCACCGGTCCCGGCGTTGGCGTTGCCGGTGTTGGTCAACAGATAACGCACCGGACCTTGCACGCGTTGCTTGGCCAGGATCACCGGCGCGGCACAAAAGGCGTTCAAGGTGAACACACCCGCAACCGTCGAGCCCTCGGCACAGCGCATGACCACGACATCTTTGCGCCCAGGACGCTTGATGCCAGCCGAGGCGATACCGAGTTCAAAACCGGCAACCGGGTGCAACGTAGGCAAAGGACCAAGACCAACAGCCATGAATGCGCTCCTCAATAGGTGTGATGTCTGCACCGTCATCACAAGGGACGGTGGTTTAAATGGCAAAACGCCGCGACGGCTGAAGCCGGTCGCGGCGCGGGTATATCAGCGTATGAAACGGGTGTTACTGGATCTGCCCGTGGCAATGCTTGAACTTCTTGCCCGAACCGCAATAGCAGAGTTCGTTGCGGCCCAGCTTCTGCTCGTTGCGTACCGGCGCGGCGGCGAGGGCAACATCAACCTCTTCACCCAGCAACTCCGGCTGCTCCAGACCTGGGGCCTCGTCGTGCAGGAACTGCATGCGCGCAGCCAGTGCCTCGGCTTCCTGACGCAGGCGTGCTTCTTCTTCGATCGGGTCTTCGCGGCGAACCTGAACGTGCGACAGCACACGGATCGAGTCGCGCTTGATCGAATCCAGCAGCTCGGAGAACAGCGTGAACGACTCGCGCTTGTATTCCTGCTTCGGGTTCTTCTGTGCATAGCCACGCAAGTGGATGCCATGACGCAAGTGGTCCATGGTCGACAGGTGGTCTTTCCACAAGTCATCCAGAACGCGCAGAACGATTTGTTTCTCGAAAGTGCGCAGCGCTTCGACGCCCGCCTGGTCTTCTTTCTCGTGGTACGCGGCAATCAGCTCGGCCATCAGCTTCTCGCGCAGGGTTTCTTCGTACAGATGATCATCTTCATCGAGCCATTGCTGGATCGGCAGTTTCACCCCGAAGTCGCTCTGCAGAGCGGCTTCCAGACCGGAAACGTCCCACTGTTCAGGCAACGATTGAGGCGGGATGTGAGCGCTGACGGTAGCGTCGAGTACGTCCTGACGGAAGTCCGCGATGGTTTCGCCAATGTTGTCGGCAGCCAGCAACGTGTTACGCATGTGATAGATCACTTTACGTTGTTCGTTGTTGACGTCGTCGAACTCGAGCAGTTGCTTACGAATGTCGAAGTTACGACCTTCAACCTTGCGCTGAGCCTTTTCGATGGCATTGGTCACCATGCGGTGCTCGATCGCTTCGCCCGGCTGCATGCCCAGGGCCTTCATGAAGTTCTTCACCCGGTCAGAGGCGAAGATGCGCATCAGGCTGTCTTCCAGCGACAGGTAGAAACGGCTGGAACCGGCATCGCCCTGACGACCCGCACGACCGCGCAACTGGTTGTCGATACGGCGCGATTCGTGGCGCTCGGACGCAATCACCTGCAAACCGCCCGACTCAAGCACTTGCTGGTGACGTTTCTGCCAGTCGGCCTTGATCTGGGCGATCTGCTCTGGCGTCGGGTCTTCAAGTGAGGCGACTTCCACTTCCCAGTTACCGCCCAACAGGATGTCAGTACCACGACCGGCCATGTTGGTGGCGATGGTCAGTGCGCCCGGGCGACCGGCCTGAGCAATGATTTCGGCTTCTTTTTCGTGGAACTTGGCGTTCAGAACCTTGTGTTCGATGCCTTCCTGCTCAAGCAGTCGGGACATGTGCTCGGACGTTTCGATGGTGGCAGTACCCACCAGCACCGGACGGCCCTGGGCCATGCTTTCCTTGATGTCGGCAACGATGGCAGCGTATTTCTCGTCCGCGGTGAGGAACACCAGGTCGTTGTAGTCTTTACGTGCCAGCGGTTTGTTCGGTGGAATGACCATCACCGCCAGACCGTAGATCTGATGGAATTCGAACGCTTCGGTGTCTGCCGTACCGGTCATGCCGGACAGCTTGTTGTAGAGACGGAAGTAGTTCTGGAACGTGGTCGAGGCCAGGGTCTGGCTCTCAGCCTGGATGTTCAGGTTTTCCTTGGCTTCGATGGCCTGGTGCAGGCCTTCGGACAAACGGCGACCCGGCATGGTACGGCCGGTGTGTTCGTCGACCAGTACAACCTGACCGTCCTGAACGATGTATTCGATGTTGCGATGGAACAGTTTGTGCGCACGCAGACCGGCATAAACGTGGGTCAACAGGCCCAGGTTGTGCGCCGAGTACAGGCTCTCGCCTTCGGCCAGCAGGCCGATGCGGGTCAGCACCTCTTCGATGTACTGGTGACCGGCTTCGTTGAGTTCGACCTGACGGGTCTTCTCGTCAACGGTGTAGTGACCGGCCTTGGTGACTTCGCCTTCGACTTCTTCGACGTGCAACTCAAGCTGCGGGATCAGTTTATTGATCTCGATGTACAGCTTGGAGCTGTCCTCGGCCTGCCCTGAGATGATCAGTGGGGTACGGGCTTCGTCGATGAGGATCGAGTCGACTTCGTCGATCACGGCAAAATTGAGTTCGCGCTGGAATTTTTCTTCCATGCTGAACGCCATGTTGTCGCGCAGGTAGTCGAAACCGAATTCGTTGTTGGTGCCGTAAGTGATGTCGGCAGCGTAGGCAAGACGCTTTTCTTCCGGCGGCTGGAACGGGGTGACCACACCGACCGTCAGGCCGAGGAATTCGTAGAGCGGACGCATCCAGTTGGCGTCGCGGCGCGCCAGGTAGTCGTTCACGGTAACAACGTGTACGCCCTTGCCCGACAGTGCGTTGAGGTAAACACCCAGTGTTGCCACCAGGGTCTTGCCTTCACCGGTACGCATTTCGGCAATCATGCCTTCATGCAAGGTCATGCCACCGATCAACTGGACGTCGAAGTGACGCATCCCCATGACACGCTTGCCGGCTTCGCGGGCAACCGCAAAGGCTTCAGGCAGCAGTTTGTCGAGGGTTTCACCTTTGGCGATGCGGGCCTTGAATTCTTCGGTCTTGGCGCGTAGCTGATCGTCCGAAAGGGCCACCATTTGCTCTTCGAAGGCATTGACGATCTGTACCGTCTTGAGCATGCGTTTGACTTCGCGCTCGTTCTTGCTTCCAAAAAGTTTCTTTAACAAAGGCGCAAACATATCGGCAGGATCTTCCACACAAAGGGATGGAGGGCGGCCCCGTGAGTCGCCCGTGCAGCCCTCATGGCCGCATGCGAACGAGCATTCTACCCGGAAACGATGGTGAGGAAAGTGGCGTTATTCCACGATGCATGCACAGCGCTGTGACGGGGCTCACTTAAAATAAGGGCATTTTGCTGAACTTCAAGCCGTCCTAGGCAGAAGTTACCCGTTGATTTAATGGGTAAAGCGGTAACAAAGCAATGGGTCAGGCGCATCGGATGCTTTCTGCTACCATGGCGACTCTGTTACTTCAGGTGTTCGATCATGGCATTTCGCCCTCTTACGGCCAGGGCACCCGCTGTCCTGCTTCGCGAAGCCAAGCCGCTGAAAGCCATTTTCGGCCATGCACAACGCCTGGGGCATTTACAGCGCCTGCTGGAAAGCCAACTGCAACCCGCCGCTCGCGAGCATTGCCACGTGGCTTCGTGGCGCGAGGGCAGTTTGTTACTGATCGTCACGGACGGTCATTGGGCGACCCGGTTGCGCTACCAACAAAAGCGTCTGCAACGGCAGTTGCAGATGTTCGACGAGTTCGCCAGCCTGACGCGGATTCTGTTCAAGGTGCAGCCGCCAACCGTGCAACAGGGCGCCGCCGGCCATACCATCAGTTTGTCGACCGATGCCGGCGCGACCATTCAGGCCACCGCCGACGGGATCAGCGATCCGAACCTGCGGGCGGCGCTGGAGCGCCTGGCGGCGCACGCCAAACCCAAAACGTAGGAGCGGGGTCAGACATTCAACATCGATGTTGTCTGATCTGCCGCTTTCGCGAGCAGGCTTGCTCCCACATTTTTGAGTGTGCCCACTCACTAGCGGCGCTTGCTGCCACCGAGCAACGAGCCCATCAACCCGCGCACCAGCTGTCGGCCCAATTGATTGGCGGCCTGGCGCATGGCCGACTTCAATGCCTGCCCGGCGGCGGAGCCCAGGAACTCGCCCGCCTTGTCGACCAGGCTCGGTTCTTCGGCTTCCGGCTTACCCGGTGCGGCTTCTGCTTCCGGTGCCAGGCCTTTACGCTGCATCAGCACTTCATAGGCCGACTCGCGATCAATCGGTTTGTCATAACGACCGACCAGCGGCGAACTGCTGATCAGTGCTGCACGTTCGGCCTCACTCAACGGCCCTATACGCGATTGCGGCGGTGCCACCAGCACACGCTGGACCATTTGCGGGGTGCCCTTTTCCTGCAAGGTGCCGACCAGCGCTTCACCGATGCCCAGTTCCGTCAGCACGCCCAGGGTGCTGAACGCCGGGTTCGGCCGAAAACCGTCCGCCACCGCTTTCAGGGACTTCTGCTCTTTGGCGGTAAACGCCCGCAAGCCATGCTGCACGCGCAGCCCCAACTGAGCCAGGACGTCATCCGGCAAGTCACCGGGGGACTGGGTGACGAAATACACGCCAACGCCTTTTGAACGGATCAACCGCACAACCTGCTCCAGACGGTCCTGCAACGCCTTGGGCGTACCGGCGAACAGTAAATGTGCCTCATCGAAGAACAGCGCCAGCAACGGTTTTTCCGCATCACCGCGCTCCGGCAATTGCTCGAACAGTTCTGCCAGCAGCCACAGCAGGAACGTCGCGTAAACCTTGGGCGCTTCGTGCACCAGTCGACTTGCGTCCAGCAAGTGGATCCGCCCGCGACCGTCGCTGGCCGGTGCAAGGATGTCTTGCAGTTGCAGCGCCGGCTCACCAAACAAGGCCTCGGCGCCCTGTTGCTCCAGAGTCGCCAGCCGTCGCAACAACGCCTGACTGGAACCGGTGGTCATCAGCGCGGCGTCATCACCCAGCAGCTCGGGGTGATCCTTGAGGTGGTTGAGCAGTGCTTTCAGGTCCTTGAGGTCCAGCAGCAACAGACCTTCACGGTCGGCGACCTTAAACGCGGCGTACAACGTCGACTGCTGACTGTCGGTCAATTCCAGCAAGCTACCCAATAACAGCGGGCCCATTTCACTCAAGGTCGTGCGTAAAGGGTGACCGCTCTGACCGTGGATATCCCACAAGGTCACCGGATACGCCTGAGGCTTGTAGTCGAGCCAAGGCATCCCGGCGATTCGCTCGGCAACTTTACCCTGAGGGTTGCCCGCCGCGCCCAGACCGCACAGGTCACCTTTGATATCCGCGGCAAACACTGCCACGCCAGCGTCGCTGAACGCTTCGGCCAGCCGTTGCAGCGTCACGGTTTTGCCGGTGCCGGTGGCCCCTGCCACCAGACCGTGTCGGTTCGCCAGGCGCATGGCCTGAGCGATCGGTTGCCCCTCAAGGTCAGCACCGATAACGAGTTGCGAGGAGTCAGGCATTTTGTCACCCATGGTTAATCTTTAGTCCTGCACGGCCGATAGAGTTAAGCGAGAGACCAGACTGAAAATTAGGTCAGATAATTCCCTAAGGAGAGATGGAAATATCAGCTTACTTTCAATAATGCCCATTTTGCGCGTATTTCCAACCGCGCGCCCTGGACAATAAGACCTTAGCGGACACCACAAGCCATGAACAAAAATCTGCGCTTCAGCCATAAAATCCTGCTTGCCGCCGCCCTCATCGTCATTGCCGCCTTCGCCTCTTTCACGCTGTACAACGACTACTTACAGCGCAATGCGATTCGCAATGATCTGGACAATTACCTGCATGAAATGGGTGATGTCACTGCGGGCAATATTCAAACCTGGTTGTCGGGACGCATCCTGCTGATCGAAAACCTGGCCCAGAACATCGCCATCAACCCGGAACAGGCCAACGTTGCCAGCTTGCTGGAACAGAAAGCCCTGACGTCGACCTTCATGGCGTCTTACCTGGGTGATGCCCGTGGCAGTTTCACCATCCGCCCGGATGCGAAAATGCCGGACGGTTTCGACCCCCGTGTTCGCCCCTGGTACAAGGGCGCTGAAAATAACGCCACTGCCACGCTGACCGAACCCTACATCGACGCGGCCACTGGCCAGACCATCATTTCCATCGCCATCGCCTCGAAAAAAGCCGGCCAGAGCGTCGGCGTAGTCGGCGGCGACCTGAGCCTGCAAACCCTGATCGACAACCTCAAGGCCCTGGACTTCGACGGCATGGGCTATGCCTTCCTGGTCAGCGCCGACGGCAAGATCCTGGTTCACCCGGACAAAGCGCTGGTGATGAAATCGCTGAGCGAGGCCTACCCGCAGAACACCCCGCGCATCAATGGCGACGTTGCCGAAGTCGAAGTCGACGGCAAAACCCGCATCATCACCTTCACCGCGATCAAAGGCCTGCCATCGGTCAACTGGTACATCGGTCTGTCCGTGGACAAGGACACAGCCTTTTCCATGCTCAGCAATTTCCGCACCTCTGCGATTATCGCCACCGTCATTGCCGTGGCCATCATCATCGCCCTGCTGGGCATGTTGATCCGCATCCTGCTTCAGCCGCTGAACGTGATGACCCGCGCCATGCAGGACATCGCCGACGGTGAAGGCGACCTGACCCGACGCCTGGTCATTCAAAACCAGGACGAATTCGGCATCCTCGGCAACGCGTTCAACCGTTTCGTGGAGCGCATCCACGGCTCGATCCGCGAGGTATCTTCGGCCACCGAGCATGTCAACGAAGTCGCCTTGCGGGTGGTCAGCGCGTCCAACTCCTCGATGCTCAACTCTGACGAGCAATCAAGCCGTACCAACAGCGTGGCCGCCGCGATCAATCAACTGGGGGCCGCCGCCCAGGAAATCGCCCGCAATGCCGCTCAGGCCTCCCATCAGGCCAGCGACGCCCGCAACCTGGCCGAAGACGGCCAGCAAGTGGTGGATCGCAGCATCAAAGCGATGAACCAACTGTCGAGCATGCTCAGCGCGTCGAGCACCAACATTGAATCGCTGAACAGCAAAACCGTGAACATCGGGCAGATTCTGGAAGTGATCACCAGCATCTCCCAGCAAACCAACCTGCTGGCACTCAACGCGGCGATTGAAGCGGCACGGGCCGGTGAAGCCGGGCGCGGTTTCGCGGTGGTGGCTGATGAAGTGCGCAACCTGGCACACCGCACCCAGGAGTCGGCACAGCAAGTACAAACGATGATCGAGGAACTGCAAGTGGGCGCCCGCGAGTCGGTCAGCACCATGAGCGAAAGCCAGCGTCACAGCCAGGACAGCGTGGAAATCGCCAACCTGGCCGGTGAACGCCTCAACAGCGTGACCTTGCGTATCGGTGAGATCGACGGCATGAACCAGTCGGTGGCCACCGCTACCGAGGAACAGACGTCCGTGGTGGAGTCGATCAATATCGACATCACCGAGATCAACACGCTCAATCAGGAAGGGGTAGAGAACCTGCAATCGACACTGCGTGCCTGCTCCGACCTGGAACAGCAAGCTGCACGCCTGAAGCAGTTGGTAGGCAGTTTCCGAATCTAACGCCCCTCAGGGCTTCTTTGCAGGTAAGTCCGCGCCTACAGGCGTAGGTGCGGGCTTCTCCTGCAATTGCTTCCAGAGCTCGGCTGCGTCAGGGAAGTCTGTGCCGTCCTCGGCACTCAGGTCATCCGGGTCGTAACGACTCAGACAGCCTTCGCCCAGGGTTGCTGGCGCCCTGGAAGCCGCTTTGTCCAGTGGATCAGCCATCTCACCTACCTCACTCTGAAAAAAAGGGCCTGAAGCGATTGAACGCTCAGGCCCTTGTTTTTTCAATCGTCACGTCGGCGATCAGAACACGACGGTTTTGTTGCCGTGGACCAGCACCCGGTCCTCAAGGTGATAACGCAGGCCACGGGCCAACACCATCTTCTCGACGTCACGGCCGAAACGCACCATGTCTTCAATGCTGTCGCTGTGGCTGACGCGCACCACGTCCTGCTCGATGATCGGGCCGGCATCCAGCTCTTCGGTCACGTAGTGGCACGTCGCACCGATCAGCTTCACACCGCGCATCGACGCCTGGTGATACGGCTTGGCACCGACGAACGACGGCAGGAAGCTGTGATGAATGTTGATGACCTTGTGCGCGTACTCGGTGCACAACGCCGGCGGCAGAATCTGCATGTAACGGGCAAGCACGACCACTTCGGCGTCGTGCTGCTTGACCAGGCGCGACACTTCGGCAAACGCCGGTTCTTTATCCTGAGGATTGACCGGCACGTGGTAGTAAGGAATGCCATGCCACTCGACCATGCTGCGCAGGTCGTCGTGGTTGGAAATCACGCAGGAAATCTCGCAGTCCAGCTCATCGCTGTGCCAGCGGTGCAGCAGGTCAGCCAGGCAGTGGGATTCACGGCTGGCCATCAACACCACGCGTTTCTTCTGCTCGGTGTCGGTAATGCGCCAACTCATCGAAAACTCTTCGGCGATAGGCGCAAACGCCTCGCGAAAAGCTTCAATACCGAAAGGCAGCGAATCGGCACGAATTTCGTGACGCATGAAAAACCAGCCACTGAGATTGTCCGAGTGATGGCTCGCTTCAGTGATCCAGCCGTTATGTGACGCCAGAAAGTTACTGACTTTAGCAACGATGCCGACGCGGTCCGGGCAAGCAATCACTAGCCGAAAAGTGCGCATGAGGGGGAAACTCCAGAACTTCGCAAAGGCCGCCATTCTAGCGATTGTGCGGCAAATCTGCAGTACTCCTGACGCCCGGGTCACAGGATGAACTCACCCTGGAGTGCAGAAGCCGCTCGGGCGGCTTTACCCGACAACGTCGAGACCGCTGTTTGGTTCATTACACAAGCACACAATTGTGAATATCTGTGTTGGCTACATCAGCGTATTTAACTGCACACCCGCCTTTTGCGCTAACCACACTAATTAAATTAAATAAAAGCCCGTCTAAATGTTTACTTGATGAAACTGTCTGACTATTATTGCCGCACTGTAACCTGTCATCCAGCGCCCAACATAAGGTAGTCCTCATGTCCCTGATCAACGAATACCGCGCCACAGAAGAAGCTATCAAAGAGCTGCAAGCCCGTTTGAAGAACCTGTCCCAAGACGACAAACTGCAAACCGAGCTGGAATTCGAAGGCAAACTGCGCACCCTGATGGGCGAGTACTCCAAGTCCCTGCGCGACATCATCGCGCTGCTGGATCCAGAGTCGAAAGTTAAAGCACCACGCGGCGCTGTGAAAACTACCGGCACCAAACGTGCTCGCAAGGTTAAACAATACAAAAACCCGCACAACGGCGAAGTCATCGAAACCAAAGGTGGCAACCACAAGACGCTGAAAGAGTGGAAAGCCAAGTGGGGCGGTGACGTGGTTGAAGGCTGGGCTACCCTGCTGGGCTAAGCCGCAACCTGTGATCGCAGCACACGCTGCGATCACCCAGAAACGCCAGCATTCGCTGGCGTTTTTTATGCCTGTGATTCGGGTATTAGGCTCTGTACGAAAACTGCCTGCGTGTCGATCATGCTGCGTTAAAAACAGGCTCGGAATGCTCATTTACAACCCGTAAACTCCGCTTCCTCGCCTGTTTTTGCCTTGCCTGATCGCCACTCGGCAACTTTTCGTACAGTCCTTAGCACAGCCAGCTTTTAAAGACTCAAACGTTTGCGTAAAGATTGCGCATAGTCTTGCCACTCGTCCAGTACCAGTCGCTGAATCGATGAAGCACTAAGCGAGCACTCTGCCAGCGCCTCATTAAAAGAACTCAAGGTATTCGGGGCGCCCAATTCAGCCTCTGACAAACGCTGCTGACAAAATAATTGCCAGCGTTCTTGCTCCTCACCACTCAACGTATCGGGAAAGTTACGGGCACGATAACGAAATAATAATTCAGGCAAACGTTCGTCATCGAACGGCCATTGCTCTTGTGCTAATTGCATCGGTTCGGCGGTCCTGACGCGTTCGCATAAACGGCGATCCCGGTCACCTAGAAAACCGTCGTATAACTGTTGTTCAGGGTCCAGACTTGCCGCGAAGTCATCACTGGCATAAATCGCCTGAAGTTTATGCCCCCACACTTCCTGTGCGTCAGTTAGCCGCAGCGCCCGCGCCTGATACTCGGCCATGTCCAACTGCAAACGCTGCTGATCTTCGGCACGCAACACCGACAACGGTGCCACCACCGGGCAACGATTGACGTGAATAAGTTTGAGCGGCACCGGCAGTTCGCCATCGGCCAGGTCGTCACGGCGGGTATACAACCGCTGACGCAAGGTCTCGGCGTCCTGATCGAGCAGGCCCTGGGGATCGAGGTGCAGGTCGCAGACAATCAGCGCATTGCGGTTACGCGGATGCCACGCCAGCGGCAGAACCACGCCAACGTAATGCCGGGCCGCCGAGAAGCGACCGGAGATGTGCACCATCGGTTGCAACAAACGCACCTGGTCCATCACCCGCTGCTTGCTGCGCAACTGGAACAGCCAGTCATAGAGCTTGGGTTGTTTTTCACGAATCAGCCGCGCCAGGGCGATGGTCGCACGCACATCGGACAAGGCCTCGTGGGCATGGCCATGGTCGATGCCGTTGGCGGCCGTCAGGCGTTCGAGTTTCAGCGTGACGCGACCGTCCTCCTCCGGCCAGACAATGCCGTGCGGGCGCAACGCATACGCAGCGCGCACCACATCGATCAAGTCCCAGCGACTGTTACCGCCCTGCCATTCGCGGGCGTAAGGGTCGAAGAAGTTTCGATAGAGGCTGTAGCGGGTCATCTCATCATCGAAGCGCAGGGTGTTGTAACCGGCGCCACAGGTGCCGGGGGCCGCCAGTTGCGCGTGCACCCGGGTCATGAAATCAGCTTCGCTCAGGCCCTGCTCGGCGAGGCGGCTCGGGGTGATGCCGGTGATCATGCACGCCACCGGATGGGGCAGGATGTCGTCGCTGGGCTGGCAATAGAGATTGACCGGCGCGTCTATCTCATTGAGATCGAAATCGGTGCGAATCCCCGCCACCTGCAAGGGGCGATCGCAGCGCGGGTTGATCCCAGTGGTTTCATAGTCGTACCAGAAGATGGAGGTCACGGGCTGTTCCTGAACTGAAGACCGGCGAAGTCTAGGCGCTCACTACCCGCGTCGACCAGCATTCTTGCCATTCAAACATTTTCGGGCTGCTACCTTGTCATACATAGTTATGTTGTTCGTCCCCGCAAGGCTGCTAGCATCGAGCGGGTATTGAATCCCGTTCCGGCCACATCATCAGGTTGCCCATGTTCGAGACCCCAGCACTGCCACGGACTGCACCGCTGCACCCGCCACTGGACACCGGGTACAAGGTCGAAACGCCTGAAGGTGTCGACCTGCCCCTGCGACCGGCCGGGTTGATGCCGCGTGCATTGGCGTTTTCGATCGACCTGGCGTTTCGCGGGCTGATTCTCGGCCTGCTGTTTATTGCCCTGACGCTTCTCGGTGAGCTGGGGGTGGGCCTGGGTTCGATTCTGCTGCTGGTGGTCAGTTGGCTGTACATGGTGCTGTTCGAGGTCCTCAACCAGGGCCGCTCACCCGGCAAGCAGATCATGGGATTGCGCGTTGTACGGGATGACGGCACGCCCATCGACTGGGGACCTTCGCTGACCCGCAACCTGCTGCGGTTTGTCGACATGCTGCCCTTCGGTTACTTCCTCGGCGCGCTCAGTTGCCTGCAACACCCGACCTTCAAGCGACTCGGCGACCTGGCTGCCGGCACCCTGGTGATCTACCGCGAGCAACCGCTCACCCGCCCAAAATTGCCCGCAGCACAGGCGCGACACGCCCCGTTTGCCCTCAGCCTGATAGAGCAGCGCGCCATCCTCGGTTTTGCCGAACGCCAAAGTGAACTGTCCCCCGACCGCGTCAGTGAACTGGCCGCCCTCCTCGCCGAACCGCTAAAGGTACCGGCCGCCCAAGCGGTCACAGAGCTCAACGGCATCGCCCATGGCTTGCTGGGGCCGACATGAAGCAAAGCCTCTTCGAAGCCCGTCATCACACCGAGTGGGAGCAATTCTCCCGATGTTTGCAGCGGCTTGAACGCGCAAAGGCTCGCACCGCCGATTACACCGATTTTCCCAAGGACTACCGTCGTATCTGCCAGCATCTGGCGCTGGCCGAAGCTCGCGGCTACAGCAGTTTTCTGATCGACCCGCTGCAACAGCTCGTGCTCCGGGGCCATCAGCAACTCTATCGGCATCGCACCCGCCTCGGCGCCAGCCTGCTGGGCTTCATCCTCGCCGGGTTCCCCCGGCTGGTACGTGAACAATGGCGATGTGTACTGCTGGCCAGCCTGGTGTTCCTGGGCAGCCTGCTGGGTATCGGATTGCTGGTCTACCTGTTTCCGCCACTGATTTACAGCCTGATGCCGGAGGAACAGGTGAGTGCCATCCAAAACCTCTACGACCCTGCCACCGGGCAAATGGGGCGCACGACCGAACAAGCGTCCAGCCAGAACTGGCTGATGTTCGGCTACTACATCATGCACAACATCACGATTGCCTTTCAGACCTTCGCCAGTGGCCTGCTCTTTGGTCTGGGCAGCGTGTTCTTCCTGTTCTTCAACGGCCTGATGATTGGCGCCGTCGCCGGTCACCTGACGCACGTGGGTTTCGGGCAAAGCTTCTGGTCATTCGTCATTGGCCATGGCGCGTTCGAACTCAGCGCCATCGTGCTCGCCGGGGCGGCCGGGTTGAAACTGGGGTGGGCGCTGATTGCACCGGGGCGCCTTTCGCGGGGCGAAGCCCTGCAACTGGCCGCCCGCACGAGCGTGCAACTGATTGCCGGGGTGATGCTGTTCCTGCTGATTGCGGCCTTCATCGAGGCCTACTGGTCATCCCTGTCCGGCCCCTCACCGCAGACCAAGTTCCGGGTCGGCGCCGGGCTATGGTTGTTGGTCGCCGCTTACCTGACCCTGGCCGGACGAACGCCCCATGCACCTGAGTGACGCCAGCGTCGTAATCCGTCCACGTACGCCATGGGAAGCCATGGACCTGGGGGTGCTGCTGAGCCAGCAACATCGCCGGTTGCTGATGCTCAGCTGGGCCATCGTCACCCTGCCGGTATTTGGCCTGTTGAGCCTGTTGCTGTGGGACTCACCGTCTCTGGCCCTGCTGATATTCTGGTGGCTGAAACCGGCGTTCGAACGGCTGCCGCTGTACATCCTTTCAACCGCCCTGTTCCAGGAGCCCCCCAGCCTGAAACAGGCGCTTCGCCAATGGCCACGCCTGCTCACACCGCAACTGCTGGCGAGCCTGACCTGGCGCCGGTTCAGCCTCAGCCGCAGCTTCGTGATGCCCGTGATGCAACTGGAGTGCCTGGGCGGGCAGGCACGGCAACAACGTTTGCGGGTACTGCAACAGCACAACACCAGCGCCGCCCGCTGGCTGACGGTGATCGGCGTACACCTGGAAAGCGTGCTGTGGATCGGCTTGATGACGCTGTTCTACTTGATGTTGCCGCTACAGATCGAATTCGAGTGGGACTGGCAGACGCTGATCGCCGCATCCGAGCAGGACTGGTTGTGGCTGGAACACCTGAGCAACGCCTTTTACGCCCTGGTGCTGATCATCTGGGAACCGGTTTACGTCGCCTGCGGTTTCAGCCTCTACCTGAACCGGCGCACTGTACTGGAAGCCTGGGACATCGAGCGGGTGTTCCGCCGATTGCGCCAACGGCTCAGCAACGTTGCCATCACTCTGGCGCTGGGCACCCTGTTACTGATAACCGGCGCCCAGCCACTCTGGGCCGACGAACCTCTCGCCTCACCCGACACCCCGCGCCTGCTGACACAACCGCTGACCAGCCAGGCATCCAGAAACAGCATCAACGTCATTCTTGACGCCCCGCCCTTCAAGAACACGCAAACCGTTACCCGCTATCGCTTCGGCGAGGAGCAGCCCGAAGCGTCAGGCGATGAACAGGCACCGGGCTGGCTGAAACGCCTCTTTGACTGGCTCGACAGTCACACGCTGAGCCACATCGCCAAGGCGCTGGAGATTCTGCTCTGGGCCAGCGTGATCAGCGCCGCAGCCTGGCTGATCTGGCGTTATCGCGATGGGGTGCAGGCCTTTGTCGGTCGACAACCACTGGCCCGCCGCACACCTTCACCTACCGTGGCCACGCACACAGCCCCCAACATCCAGACCTGGCCCGACGACGTGGCCGCCCACGCTGAACGCCTCTGGCAAACCCAGCCTCGGGAAGCGCTCGGGTTGCTGTATCGCGCCCTGCTCAGCCGCGTGCAGCATGACTTCGCCCTGCCCCTCAGCCCCGCCGACACCGAAGGCCAGGTGCTGGAACGGATCAGGCAATTGCAACAACCCGCCCTGCTGGCCTTCAGCACCGAGCTGACCAGGCACTGGCAAAACATGGCCTACGGGCATCGCTTGCCACCGCCCCTTCTGCAACAGCAACTCTGCCAGGGCTGGCGCGATGTGTTCGGTCCGGGAGCGGTGCATTGAACCGTCGACGGTGGTGGCTGCTCGGCATGCCGGTAATCGGTTTGCTGGCCGCCCTGGGCGTGTCTGTGTATTTCAATGCCACGCCTTATCAGGAGGTTATCGATTACGGCCCCTCGCCCGAAGCCCGGGCCAATCCGTATCTGGCAGCCGAACACTTCCTGCGCAAACAGGGGCTGAATGTCAGCCACGCCAACAGCCTGAGCATTTTGTCGAGCCTGGAACCAAGCGGGCACAGCCTGTTGCTGCTGGGCGAACGTTCGAACATGACCCCACGCCAGGCCGATCAGGTGCTGAACTGGGCGCGGGCCGGCGGCCGGGTGCTGATGGTTGCCGAGGCGCTCTGGGATGAGAGAACCGCCAGCAGCGGCGACCTGTTGCTCGACCGGGTGCAACTGCACCAATCCTTGAGCAAAGACCTGAAAGCACCGCCGCCCGACATCGGCGAAGACCCGTACCCCAACCTCACCAAACTGTATCTGGAAGACGAAGACGCCCCGGCCTACGCCAGCTTCGACACCGCGTTCCACCTCGAAGACCCGAACAACCTTGCTGACGCCTGGGCCAACAGCGCCCTGGCCACGCACCTGATGCAACTGAGTTACGGCCAGGGTTCGATCACCGTGGTCACCGATGCGGACCTCTGGAAAACCCCGGACATCGGGCGCTACGACAACGCCTGGCTGCTCTGGTACTTGCATTCGGGCACCGACGTGACGCTGGTATTCAATACGGATCACGATGACCTGCTGACCTTGCTGCTGCGCTATTTTGCGCAGGCGCTGGTGGCGCTGGCCGCGTTGATCGGCTTGTGGATCTGGCATGTGGCGTTGCGTCAGGGCCCTCTACAGGCACCGCCGCCCAAGGCACGTCGGCAACTTCAGGAACATGTGCGGGCCAGCGCCGATTTTCTGCTGCGGCGCAACGGGCAGGAGCGCCTGTTGCAAGCATTGCAGCAAGACCTTCTGCGACGGGCTCGGCACCGTCACCCAGGCTTCGAACACCTCGGCGTTGCCGAACAATGGCAGGTGCTCGCACGCCTGACCCGCCAACCTACCAGCGCCATCAGCCAGGCCCTCAGCCCACGGCCAAAACAGCGGCTGTCCAGCGCTGACTTCGCCCGTCAGGTCGCCCACCTGCAAACCCTCAGGAATGCCTTATGATCTGGCACCTTGCAAAGGTTAGATTCCCATTGTATTAGAAACAGGCCCTTACGAACTCATAGCTTGAGGTGATGTTCGAGGGGCAATCTAATAGCCCTAAATCTGCCAGAGCAGACAAAGGGATTGGGTGTCTGGTCAGTGCAAGGGATGGCAGATGGAGCTTGTGTGGGCTACTAAGGAGTTGATGATCTCTGGGCAACCCTATCCTGGGTTCCCCATCCTCCTGTGGGACACGATGGAGAGTTGCGTCCCGGCCAATCAATTCTTCCGTCACTACCTGCTTCGCGGAGCCATTGGCTCTAAGCGCTCCTGGCCCAGCACCGGGCGCGCGCTGTACGACTTCTTTAGCTTCATCCAAGCTCATGAACTGGACTGGCGCGACGTTGATCGTGGCGAGGCCAAGAGCCTTGTTGCGGCCTATCGGGACTACTGCCTGGTAGCGTGCGAACTGGCACCCAACACCACTCGCCAGCGCCTGCATTACATCTGCAAATTCTACGAGTTCGCGCTGAAGGAGGGGTGGGTGAAGCGCCTGCCCTTCGCCTACGAAGAACGCACCGTGAAGCGAGAAACAGGCTTCCTTGCGCATGTCGATGCCAGCGGCGGCAAGGCCATGGCAAACGATGTGATGCCGCGTCGCCCCAAGGCCTTGCCCAAGTTTTTGAGCATGGCCGAGGTCAAGGCGCTCCTGGCAGCAGCGGAGAACCCCCATCACCGGATGATGATGCGCCTAGCGCTGCATACAGGTCTGCGCCGTGAGGAAATCGCCGCCTTCCCGTTGGCCTATGTCTTCGACCCGGACAAGGCGGTACGAACCGAGCGCAACCTCCGCATTCGCCTCGATCCGTTTGATGGTAGCGGCATGGTGACCAAAGGCAGCACGCCGCGAGAGATTCGCGTCAGTCGTCAGTTCATGGCCGAACTCTATCGCTATGTGACGAAGCTGCGCGGTGAGCGTGCCTCACTGAGCAAGACCCCGCAAAGGGCGCTGTTCCTCAACCAGTTCGGGCAACCCTACGGTGAGGACGGCAAGAGCCTCAACAGGATCATCAGCGAGGCCGGCAAGCGGGCGGGGATCAAGGTCCATACGCACATGCTCCGACATACCTATGCCACCCATACCCTGGTCAGCCTTCAACGCAACCCTGCGAGCGGGCTGGAGCCCCTGGTGTTCGTCCAACAACAACTCGGTCACAGTTCGATTCAGACGACCATGGTGTACCTGCATCTGGTCAATGAAATGGCCGACGAGGCGGTGCTGACCTATGACGACGAGTTGAATGCACTGGCGGGGGCGGCCTGATGGGCAAGCGTAAGGTATTTGCCAAGACCGACCTCAGCATCCCTCAAGTCGAGCACAGCCACGACGCGGTAGGAAATGTAGTCATCCTGCCCGAGGCCATCCCTCCGAAGAACACCACGGTCGAGTTCGGGCGGAGCAGCTCTAGCCTCCGGCGCTTCGATTTTGCCCGCTGGTACGACTCCGGCATCGACCCCATCACCTACGCCTGCCAACGTCAGATAGAACGCTTCCTCGTCGGCCAGGACGGTGCCGTCACGGCCAGCACCGTGGTTGGCTACTGCAAAAATGGGCTTCGCAATTTCCTCGACTGCTGCGTTTTGCGCGCTACGGCTTTTGGCCGTGACCTGGCCCTGACCGATGTGAGCCGGGACCTGATCGACGGCTACCTCGGTCATCTGGCCGGGCTGGGCGTGGCGACTACAGCTCAGAAGACCATCTACACACAGACCAAGCCCGTACTGCTTGCCTTGGAGCGGCGTGGATTGATCCCCCTGGTCACCTCCGGCGATGCGGCTACCTTCCCACGTAACCCCTTCCCAAACAGCAACCGCAAGTACAAGAGTGAGACGGCGCTGTCCAAGCTCGAGCGGCAAGCGTTCGCTGTGGCTCTGCGGCGGGCAATCACACCGATCTGGGCCGACGACGCGCCTGTGACCAGCGAACTACTGGCTTGCGCCCTGCTGGTCGTGGCGCTACACACCGGACGCAATACCACGCCGTTGTTGGAAATGGGTCGCGACTGCCTGCGCCCGCATCCCAAGGACAACACCGTGTTCCTGGTGCTGTGGAAGCGGCGCGGCTACAACACCAGCAAAGTGGCTCTGCGCGCCGAGTCGGACGCCGAGCGCCTTCTGGAGTCTACGCCGAGCGTGAGAACCAACGTGGAGCGCCTGATCCGCCATGTGATGGCTCTGACTGCCCCCCTGGATGCAGAGACTCCGGACGACCTCAAAGGCCGCGTATGGCTGTATCGCGCTCGCGACAGCAAAGGCCTCAGTCGTATCACGGCGCTGAACACAGAAACGTTGGCACGGGCGACAAACCGCCTTGTAGCCGAGCATGGTCTAACCGACAGCAACGGAAAACCGCTGCGCATCAATGTCTCTCGCCTGCGCAAGACCTTCGCTAACCGAATCTTCGAGCTAACCGACGGCGATCTAGCGACCACCGCCGCGGCCCTCGGCAATACCCTGCCGGTGGCCGACCAAAACTACCTGAAGCCCAACGAGAACTCCCGTCGCAACTGGCAGTTCATGGGCGAGGTACTGGTGCAGGAGTTGCTGACTCGGAGCATCGGCGCGACCTATAAAGACACTCCTATGGGCCACTGCGCCGACCCAGAAAATGGTCAATACGCCCCGAGGCGTGAGGGCGCAACTTGCATGAACTTCATGAACTGCCTGCGCTGCAAGCACTACGCGGTGACCGCCGAGGATTTGTACAAGTTGTTCAGCTTCTACTTTCGTGTGCTGGCCGAGCGCTCGCGCATGGACAAGCGACGCTGGGCACGGGAGTACGCCCACATCCCCCGCTTGATTGACAACTACATCGTTGCCGAGGGACTGCGGCGCGGCACCTTCAAGGCCGCAGCCATAGAGGCCACCCGTGAGCGCGCCCGCACCCAGCCGCATCCGTTCTGGTCGATTGATCTGATCGAAAGCCTGGAGGTCTTTGCATGAGCGACAACACCCTGGCAGAGCGATCCTGCCCCCCCTTTGCCGCCCAGCCGGGCGATGTACGTGGACTCCCCGAATCCGAACGCGACGCCCTGATCATCAGCGCTACTCAGGTCGATGAGCAGTGGGTCATCCTCAGCCGCTACGGCGACGACATCTGGCAACTCGACGGCTTCACGAGCAACACACAAGCCGGTCATAAACGGCTGGACTTCAGCACCGTGCCGCAGGCGTTTCAAGCGGTGATGAAGGCAATCCTGTACCGTTACCTGCGGCGTGGGCGTGGGCGCGGGATGGGGCGGCCTAAAGGCAACGTGTTACGGCAAACTCTCACTGATGCCAGGCCATTCCTGCGCTATCTGGAAGTGCTCAAGCTCGACCACCTGGGCGCGGTGACGCCCATGGTCTGCGCGACCTATGTGGCCGCCTGCAAAGCACACCGGCAGCCCCACCGTTCCAAGGACAAGCCGCTGTCGCAGAATGGGCTGCGCGGCCGCTTCAGGGCCGTCGAAGCGCTCCATGAACTCAGCCAGTACACCGACGACCGGATGCCTCAACATCCCTGGCCAGAGACTTCCGCGATGGCGATGGCGGGACTTACTGGCAGCGGAGCCCCCCATAAGCTGGGCGGCAAGACACCGCTGATCCCCGATGATGTGTTCTGCGCGCTGTTCGAACAGGCCTGCCAGCAGGTTGAGCGAGGCCAGCAACTGCTTGACCTGCGCGACGCGCTAGATGCCCTTACAGTGCAGCGTAAGGGGCGGAGTATCTGGGGGGGTATTTGGGCGAAGAACAGTCACCTGGACACCCTTGGTTGGGAGGGTGGCCTGAGAGCATTCCTCAAGGCTCTGACCCACCTGCGCACGGCCTGCTACATCGTCTTAGCCAGCACCTCCGGCTGCCGCAACCACGAGCTGGCCAACGTGCTGTCGGGCGCGCACCGCCGTACCCAGGACGATGAAGGCACCGTCTACCACTGGATGCGCTCGCGGTCGGATAAGACGGATGCCGGTATCCATGACTGGATGATCCCCGAAGCTGCCGTACGAGCCCTGCGCCTGATGGAGCGCTGGGCCGCCCCCTATCAGGCCATGATCGCCGCCGAGATCGTGCAGCGCCGGCGTACCAGCTCGCATGATCCGCAAATCGCCGAGGCTCTCAAGCACCGCCATGCGCTATTTCTCGGCGTAGCTATGGGAGGCAATCAGGTACGCACGCTTTCAAATAGCACTTGGTGTTACCACCTCAAAGCATTCTCCAAGGCTTGCGGACTGAGTTGGGATCTCGCCAGCCATCAGTTTCGCCGCAAGTTCGCTAACTACGCCGCACACAGCCGCTTCGGCGACCTGCGCTACCTCAAGGAGCATTACGCACACTGGTCGCTGGACATGACCTTGGGCTATGCCATGGACGACAGTTGGGGGCAGCACCTTGACCTTGAACTGTACGACGATATTCAGGCGGAGTTGGAAGACATCAAGCTCGGTGTCGTCGATAACTGGCTGGGTGACGCCCCCTTGGCCGGCGGCTATGGCCGCTCGATAAAGCAGTGGCAGCGGGAGCCGCAAAACCTACTGATCTTCAAGGACCACACCTCGATGCTGAAGTCCATTGCCGAAAGCACCGCGATTCGCAGCAACGGCCATGCTTGGTGCACGGCGGACAATGACGGTTGCGTCGGCAATACCCTTGAGCGTACCCGCTGCGGCAACTGCAACAATGCCGTTATCGGACCCGGCCACGCGCCCATCTACCAGCGACTCTACGATGATCTGAAAGAGCTGCTGCATTGCCCGGACATTGGCGAGGGCGGCCGGCAGCGTGTTGAGCGCGACCTGAATCGCTGCCGAGATGTACTGGTCCAGTTGGGCATGCCCTCGGAGACTCTGATCGCATGAAACCCAAGGACAAGGCAATCAACTACAAGCTGGCCGAGGATCGTGAGAAGGATCTGAAGCTCGCCCTCTACCGCATCCAGAAGGGCCGTGCCCACACTGGAGAAACAAAAGTTACCATTGCCGCAGTCGCCCGCGAAGCAGGCGTATCGACGGCGCTGATCCACAACCACTACCCAGGAATTGCCGAGGCTATTCGCGAGGCTCAGGGGCGCTCCAGTCGCACCAAGCGTGATATGAAGCACCAAGACTTGATTGCCGAGCGCATGAAGTCCGCAGCCTACCGTCGGGAGATACAGGAACTGCGGGCCAAGGTCGCCAATCTCGCGTCCGTCAATGAGATGCTATTGGACGAGAACCGTGTGCTCAAGGCCAAGGTGAGCGACCGTAAGGTGGTTGACCTGGCTTCAAGGAAGCCACATGGTTAGGTCGATTTGCCTGTAGAAACTGGGTGACCGCTACAATCGTCTGCTATCAACTCAAGGAAGAATTATGTCCAAGATCAAGCTTCCCCCAGAATCCGAAGTAGTGTCCTGGCTACAACAGCTTATTGAGAAGGAGGAACTGCTTGAGTCGATCCAGGGGCAAGAGGCGATCACCTCCTTAACGGACGCGGTAGACCAGGAGTATTTCCTTCCATCCTTTGGTATCGACTACATCTCTCGACGTGCTTCAGCGGAGGCGGCAGACCATGTGCTGAGTCGTTTGGGCTTGCTGGAGATCATCTCGATCAACACCAGCATCTCACTGACCACAGGGGAGGTGCTGCGCCCAGACATCCTTTGTTTCAACCCTGAGACGAAGACGCTCGTGGTTTTTGAGGTCAAAAGGGCCAGCGAAACCGAGCGACAGACTGTCACAGAGCTTGCCGGCTACGAGCAGGAGCTTCGGAATATGCTCCCTTTTTTGGGCAACTTCGACGTTTGCTTCGTGGTAGTCGCGGCTGATTGGTCGACGCTTCTCGTGCATGCCGTTGGCAGCATGAACGCATGGTCGGGTAAGCAGTATTTGGCACTCAAGTTGACCAACGATGAGTCTGGGTTTGGTCTGCTAGCACACCTCCCAGAGGCTTGGCATCTGACCGGCAGTACCAATCTCCCAGTCGAAGCGCTTCCGTCAATCGATCTTTACCTCGCCTACAAAGGGATCGACGATTTCGAAAGCGAGCAAGGAGATATCGATTCCGTTGAGGGAAATGAAGACGATGAGCGCTGGCCTCCGAGGATAGTGCTTACCGCCATGGATGTAATTGCTCGAGAAGGGGACAGGGCAGGCTCGCATGGCTTTATGATGCTCTCGCGTGATGTCAACGGCTTTGGCCGTGGTCGATGGTGCATTACTCTTACTGCCATTGATCCGTATGCAATGCATGCATGGTGCCGTGATCATGGCCTGCCGCAGAGGGAGTCCGAGGCGGCGACCTTCCTGCACAATCGAAGGGATGACCTTCTAGGCCAGACACCGCAGACGGTGTACGACATTGCTAAGGCTGCATTTCCTCTGCTTAAAGAGCATTTCGATCCTGAATTTGACGGAGATTTCCATTGGCAGTTGAAGACTCGTCAGTACCGAAATCGAGTCGTGCCGACTAGGTTCGATTTCTGGGGGACTCTCGGGCAGCATGCTCGGGAATTTGTTTCTAACCCGGCCGTTCGAAATAATTACATGCCATTCGTTGGTCTCAATCAGCTAGATTGGACTGATCCTGCAGTTGCAATGACGTTAGTAGCGAACCTCTCGCTGGGAGCACCATTCCCTAGAGGTTTGATCAAGTGTAGTGATGCGTTTTTAACTGGCCGTGTGCTTGGGGACCTGGCCGTCGCTGCCTTCAACGCCGCTCCGGACAAAGTGCATGCGTTGAGGATTGAGCCCATGGTCGAGTGGGCTCAGTTGGAGGCGCTGCGCTTTGCGATTGAGATGAAGCAAATGTACGACATCACTGAAGAGGTCGTTACGCCAATGCCGATGCTATCCAATGATCCGGCTAAACGAATGGAGGCCACAGAAGAGCTTGCTCAGTGGGTCAGGACAGACCTAATCAGTAAACGACATCCATTTCATCAGGCGTGCTTCGACCTTGGTTACCGTCACGCATTACTCTTCAGCCTAGTGAGCGAGCAAGCAATTGACCGCCTCAGTGCGGATGAGGTCAGGGCGGCGGCTTCTATCGCGCGCAGTATTCTCAAGGGAACACTGGCACGGGCAGACGGTAGCCAGGGAAAGGCGTTTCAATCCGAAGGTTTCCTCCGGCTCATGGAATTTCTAGAGCCACAATTAGGCTCTAACGTCCACCACGCAGATGCTGAGGCAATAAACGTTTCGATTGATGCAATCACTGACGAAGTGCTTCTTTCCCAATTCTCCGGCGTCATTGTCAATGGCGTGGATTCGATTATCCCGGTTGTCCTCCATACGACCCGCTCCCCCTTTCCTGCGTGGGTTGATTGGGAGTGGCTCAAGTCTGGGGTGAAGGCTTTATTTGAAAACGGAGATCATTGCCCAGCTGTCGTCTTCAGCCAAGATGGAGTGGTAGGTACTGGCCGTTTGGAACACCCCTTTAGGAATAGGCCTCCTATCAACAATCCTGAAATAGAGGTCTACGTGATCGATGAGTCGTCGGCGATGAACATTGTGATGAAGATGACATGGGACGAGGTGAAAGAGTTTCACGCCAAGCGGAGTCAGGGGTATTAATCTGGCTCCAGTATGATTAAGCGTCGTCCAGACCTAGGGTAATTTGCTCATACGTTCCACACGTAAAAAGCCAAAAAAATTAGATTCGGTAAATACTTGATTTATGGAAGATAAAGCAGATTTAACAGTTAGCAAGGCTCCGGAACTTATGAGTGAACAGATCGAGCCCACCAGCCAAAGCCACGCCGCCCAACAACGGCAACGGGCCAGCCAATTGGCGCAGGCGGTGCGCCTGGAACTGCAAAAAGTCGTGATCGGTCAAAACGCCGTGATCGACGACGTCCTCACGGCACTGATCGCCGGCGGTCATGTGCTGCTCGAAGGGGTGCCCGGCCTGGGTAAAACCCTGCTGGTGCGGGCGTTGGCACGCTGCTTTGGTGGCGAGTACGCGCGGATTCAGTTCACCCCGGACCTGATGCCCAGCGATGTCACCGGGCATGCGGTCTACGACCTGCACACCGAGCAATTCAAGCTGCGCAAAGGCCCGTTGTTCACCAACCTGCTGCTGGCCGACGAGATCAACCGTGCACCGGCCAAAACCCAGGCTGCGCTGCTTGAAGCCATGCAGGAACGCCAGGTCACTCTCGAAGGCCGGGCCCTGCCGATTGCCCAACCGTTCATGGTGCTGGCCACCCAAAACCCCATCGAACAGGAGGGCACTTATCCCCTGCCCGAGGCCGAACTGGACCGCTTCATGCTCAAGGTGCGCATGGATTACCCGGACGCTGTGCAAGAACTGAACATGGTCCGTCAGGTCTGTCGCTCGACCCGCGCCGACATGCTGGAAGTGCAACCCTTGCGCATCATTCTGCAAGCCAAGGATGTCCAGGCCCTGCAACGAATTGCCAGCGACCTGGCACTCGACGATCAGGTGCTCGATTATGCCGTGCGCCTGGCCCGTGCCACGCGCAGTTGGCCCGGCCTGACCCTGGGTGCCGGGCCGCGTGCGTCCATCGCGTTGGTGCGCGGTGCCCGTGCCCGGGCGCTGTTGCGTGGTGGTGAGTTTGTGATCCCCGATGACATCAAAAGCTGTGCATTGGCGGTGCTGCGCCATCGCGTGCGAATCGCCCCGGAACTGGACATCGAAGGGCTGGAGGTCGATCAGGTACTCAAGCAATTGCTTGAGCAAGTCCCGGCGCCAAGAGTGTGAAACCCTCTCGCCTGCTGCTGGTTTGGCTCGCCGTCCTGTTGGGTTTGAGCATCGTGCTCGGCAGTTGCAGGGCATTGGGCCTCGACATCGCGCCCAACCTGCTGTCGATCAATTGGGGCTTGCTGCTGGCGCTTTTACTGCTGGCTGTACTGGATGCCGCCAGGCTCAGGCGCATGCCGTCGCCACGGGTACAACGGCAGGTTCCCGCAAGCCTGGCACTCGGGCGTTGGGGTGAGGTTCAACTGAACATTGAACACGACTGTTCACAGGCAATGAACGTAACGGTGTTCGACCACGTTGCAGACGGTTTGAGCATCGAGCACCTGCCGCAACAGGTCCAATTGCAACCCGGCCAGCAGAGCCGTTTGCACTACCGCTTGCGTGCGCTCAAGCGTGGGCATTTCACCTTTGAACGGTGTGAGATCAGCCTCCCGAGCCCACTGGGTTTGTGGACCGCACGGCGCTTTGTGAGCGTCACGAACGACACGCGTGTCTATCCGGATTTCTCGCGCCTGCATGGCGCCCAACTGCTGGCCGTCGACCACTGGCTCAGCCGCCTCGGCGTGCGCCAGCGACAACGGCGCGGGTTGGGCCTTGAGTTTCATCAACTGCGCGAGTTCCGTGAGGGCGACAGCCTGCGCCAGATCGACTGGAAGGCCACCGCTCGCCAGCGCACACCGATTGCACGGGAATATCAGGATGAACGCGACCAGCAAGTCATCTTCCTGCTCGATTGTGGCCGGCGCATGCGCAGCCAGGACGGCGAGCTGACCCACTTCGACCACGCCCTCAACGCCTGCCTACTGCTCAGTTACGTCGCCCTGCGCCAAGGCGACGCCGTAGGGCTGAGTACCTTTGCCAGCGACCGCCCCCGTTACCTCTCCCCCCTCAAAGGCAGCGGCCAGCTCAATATTTTGCTCAACACTGTCTACAACCTCGACAGCAGCCAGCGACCCGCCGACTACCAGGCCGCTGCCAGCCAGTTGCTGACCCGCCAGAAACGCCGTGCCCTGGTGGTGCTGGTGACCAACCTGCGCGATGAAGATGACGACGAGCTGCTCAGCGCCGTAAAACGCCTGAGCCGATACCATCAAGTGCTGGTGGCCAGCCTGCGCGAGGAAGTCCTGGACCACCTGCGCCATGCCCCGGTGCACACCTTGCCCGACGCCCTGGCCTATTGCGGCACGGTGGATTACTTGAATGCACGGACTGAACTCCATGAGCGGTTGAGCGCCCAGGGAGTTTCAGTGCTGGATGTGCGGCCCGCAGAGCTGGGGGCCGGGTTAGTCACGCAATATCTGAGCAGGAAAAAAGCAGGCGTGATGTAGCTAATGCCTGTCAGTTAAGTGAAGTCTCTGTGGGCGCGAGCCTGCTCGCGAAAGCGGTGTGTGCGCAAACATTGATGTTGAATGTGCCGACGTCTTCGCGAGCAGGCTCGCTCCCACACGTTTCGGGCCCTGACTGACAGGCATCAGGCGTGATGTAGCCCAGTTAAAAATCCACTTGCCCGCCAGCAATCAAATGCGGCTTTCCGGTTCCAATAAACTTTCCACCGTTACGGTGACGCCACCAGATTCGGTATCCCCGCCCGGATTACGAAGTTCGACCACAAAACGTAAGCTCCCGGCCTCAATAGGACTATAAATACGCGATAGCTCCCCCTTATGATCAGTCGTCGCTGGTAAATAGCTACTCTCGGCCACCGAGTAAAACACCTCTCTGTTCGGCATCGTCTCCCCAGAGACTGTCGCAACGATCCTGGCTGTGAACGTCACATATTCCCGGACACCAACCGGATTCTTCGATGCAGTAACAGCAGCTACCTTGGCATGTGTTGGATCCGTGAGTGGATCCAGCACCATAAACGCCAGGCTTTTTGAGGCAGGGCTACTGCCACTGGTCGTTGCGATCAGGTCAAACGTCCCGATGTTCGCAGGTTTGAACTCGACGCTCGCAACTCCATCGGTATCGGTGAGCGAAGGCAACAACTGCAAGTGCGGAAAGCTCCAGTTCACCCAGATGTTTTGCGCGACAAACCCCGTACGGCTATACACCGCCCTTGTGCGAAAAACGCCCGTTTCACCGAGAAAAATAGTTGGCCTTTCAGTAAAAAGATCGTCAAGCAACAACGCATCCTCCAGCGTCGTAAACAACAAGGACGCCATGTCCCAGCCACCCAGCCCCCCGCGCACCGAAGCCACCAGCACCGCATCGCCCGGCATCTCTAGCCTGAAACGAACGCTCGCCTTGCCCTCGGCATCGGTCCGCGTCGGGGTCAGAGAAAAACCGGCAAAGTCCCACATCACCTCTACATCGCTCAAAGGCTGACCGGTAAGAGCCGACACCACAGTGGCCTGTGCCTCGCCCTCTTCCCCCGGATAGGCACCCTGACCAACGCTAACCAATGCTTTGATTTCACGCGGCTCGTTCACCACAAACGCCAACGACACCGACTCCGAATACACCTCATCCCCCACCGTCGCCGTCAACTCGGCGGCCCCGGCTGTAAGTGGTTTGAAGCGAATCCGCGCCACACCATAAAAATCGGTACGGCTTTCAACCGAGCCCAGGTCAGGGCTGCGCCATGTCACCGTCCACCCCACCATGGGCTTGCCGGTGACGGCAGAAACCACCGTGACCTGTTCCTCCAGCATCTGCTCCCAGTCGAGCACCTGAAGGATGAGATGACTTGCCGAAATCTTGACCACCTGAGAGCCCACGCCCAGCGACATCGCATTGGCCGGTGAAAGGTTCTGCAACCGTTCAGCCGCCAGGCGCAACGAGAAGCTGCCGTCCTTCAGGTCCCCGCCCTTAAGCGTGTAACTCAGCCCCTCAGAGGTCAGTTGGCGCGGAACCCCGAGTGCTGTCGCAGGCACAAAACTGACGCCAAGTTCAGCAGGGCCGGTGCCCGTAAGCCCCAACGTGACAAACTGATCCAGCAACACACTGCCTTGTGGTGCCGACACCTCAATGAAATGCTCGCCCTTGCGCCGCGGAAAAAAAGTAAAAGAGCCCCAGCGCCGGGAAGGTTGCCCATCGAACCGGACTTCAAGCTCCGCCCAGGGGTCACTCGCCAGCGCGTTGACCGTCAGCGAACGTTTTTCCTCATAGCCGTCATAAGGGCTGACGACCCGCGCTTCAATCGGGTATTGACCCTGGGTTAGCGGCGCAAACCCATAGCCGGACCACCCCTCGGTATCGGTACTTACCACGGCCGAAGCCCCAGCAGCTGCCCACGCCACAGGCACCTGCGCAACCGGTTGCCGGGTGAACGCGGACACTGCTTGAACCCACAGCCACGCCCGATCCTGACCGGCGACAGGGTCCACGGCGGCGTCATGCTGTGCCTGGAGCCTGAGTTTGTTGTGCCCCAAGTCCATCACATTGGCCCCAGAAGCGAGCTTGAGCTGTGGCAGTTCCAGTGCCAAAGCGAACCGGCCATTTTTCTCGCTGCCGACGAAGTTCAACGCCCAGAGCGCTCCCCCGTCGCTGATGATCTGAGGCTGGTCTAACGCGGGCTCAACGATTGCCCCCAACTCATCAGCCGAGGTGCCCGACCACTTCAACTTGACCTGCAGCCCGACCAACGGGCTCAGTGCATGAGGCAAGCAGTGAAAACCATGAACCGCGCCCAGGCACGGGTAGAGCGTCTGACTGCCAATCGAAGCCGATACCCGGTCGAGCAGCACATTCGCTTCCTCCTCCAGGTTGGCGGACAGTAACCGACCGGACAGCGCTCGAGCGTCCTGCAACCCCTCGCTCTTGAGCTTCAGCTCGAACAAGCCACTAAGGCTGGAGCCTGCCTCAGCGCTCAACGACCACTCCCAATCACCTGCAGGCGTCTCGACCGGCTCACCCATCTTTAACCCCAAGCCAGGATCCTCAGCACTCCAGTTCAAGGTCATGGGTTTACCGGCCACCGGGCCACCGGCCTTCGGAGTGACCCGAAAGGTATGCGGCTTGCCACGTTGGCAGACGATCCCGACGGTGCTCAGCTCCACCGGTTCGTCGTCCAGATAAAACCCGGCCTGGTCCTTCCAGGCGCTGGTCTCCAGCGCCGTGACCGCGAACTCATGGGGTATTGGCCGCATCTCGGTATGGGCCCGAACCTTAGCGATAATGATGTAGGTGCCGTGCGCTGTCGGTGTATCCAGAACACTGGCCCAACCGCCGGCCCCCGTGACAGTGGAAATCGTTTTACCGCGCACCTCCCAGTCAACCAGGGCATTGGTCACCGGATCACCCGGGCCGTTGCTGGTGACATGCACCACCTGCACCCTCAGCAGCACGCTTTCGTGTTCATCCACCACCGGGGATTTGTTCGGCCCTCGCACCTCACCGACGCTGACCACATTACGCGCCAGCGACATCGGTTTTTTGCCCGAGTCGAGCAACAGTTTCGAGCACCCCAGCAGCAGGTCGAACGTGCCGTCGCGACGATCCTCGCAGGTCAGGTTCCAGGTCAATTCAAAGGCTGTGACCGGCACCCGTTCATGAAGCGCCGGGCTCACCGTCACCCCCAACTGTTGCGAGGAATCCCCCTCCCACATTAGCCACAGATCGGTGTCCCGCAATGGGCTGTCTTCGGGCAGCTTCAGCGTGACGGGGTACGTTGAGCCGCGATTGGGGTAACCGGTTTTCTCATCCCACGGCGTCTCGTTACCCTCGACAACAACCCGCACATCTTTCCAGGGGTCCGTTGCCAGTGCGTAGACCTCCAGTGCCTGAGCGCTCCTGCCGCTGGCGTAGTACAGGCTCCGGACCGAGGCCTCAATGAGATGCTTGCCATCAATTTGCGGCAGATAGTCGAACCAGGCCCATCCCTCGTCGTCGGTGATGGACGTTGTGCTCTGCGGGTGCCCCCATAGCCCCCAGCTCACCTCCAGGTTGGGGACCGCTTGATCGGTGTAATACGACAGCACCTGAACACCCAGGCGAACACTCTGCCGGTACTCGCGAACCGGAAAGTAAGCCGCTTCCTGCACCGCGCCGAATTTGAGCCGGTGATGTCCCAGCGAAGCCATGATCGGAAAAGCTTCGGCGGTGTACTGGTTCAGCAGGTTGAGCGAAAACTCATGCGGCCCGTCCCCCTCGATCACCGGGCAGTCAAGCGACCAGAGCGAACCGAGTGGCTGGTCCACACCCATAGACGGTGTGGCGGCAATGGCGCCCTGCGGGTTGTCATCACTGGTCAGCGACGCTTGAGTATCCAGCCAGGCGTTGTCCGTTACAGCCTGAAAGCCGAGCTTGTGCTGCCCTTCCCCCGTGGCCCCCAAACACAGGTACAACATGCGATCAGCAGGCAACACCTCGTTGTCGAGGTTCATCGTTTGTAATTGCAACGGCCCCAGGTGCAAGAGAATCTGGATTCGGGTGATGCAGATTTTCTGCGAATTGCTGCCATCAGGGCTGAACACGCTGACACGAATCGTGTCATCTTTTTCAAGCGCCAACTTCAGTTCTTCATGGTACGAAGTCGGTTTGAACGCCTGAGGATACTGATCCTGCTGGCTGTCCGATGGCGGGGCTGGATCAAGCGCAATCGCCTGTTTTTCCCCCGTCCTGACAACCGTGACTTCCAGCCTGCCGGGCAAGGTATTGCGCGTTTCGTAAAGAAAGCTGAGGGTGTAATGAGTGTCCCCGCGAACGTCCTTTGGCACTTTGATGAGCTGGCTGACCGAGGCCTGTTTTGCCAGCGTCAGGAACCGAATATTGACGCCTTCATAAGGCTCGCTCGCGGTGCCCGTCCAGAGCTCATTGGTCGGCGTCCATTCTTTGTAGCCATTTAAAAACGCACCATTGCGTACCAGGCTGTCATTGGCCTGAATGACGGGGTTACTCATGATTACCCGCTCCCTGGCTGGCCGATTTAGCCGGCGGTTTCGCTTCGGCAAGGGTGACCAGTTCCTCGGCTTTTCGGGTAAACGACGGCTCGCCGACCTTGGCGGTGTAACGAATGCGCACAATGATGTCCGTCAACGATTCCAGCATGGCTTTTTGCGGTTCCTTTTTTGGCCAGGGGAAGTTGAGCCTCCAGCGCGAAACCACGCCCGTGCATTCAAACGGATTCAGCAAGCCTTCATCGGGTTTCACGCTCGCCATACCGGTGTCGCCGATCCCCACGGACAAGGCGATTTGTTGGCCGCTGCGCAGGTTGAAACGCACATCGGCGGGGGCTATTGCGCCTACAAGCTGGTGCAAATACTCCAGCGAACGGATCGACGCCTTGGTCGCCGTGGTGCTGCTGATCTGGATCAGGGTGGCCTTTACATTCTGATACGGCGGGACCAGCACCGGCAGGTCCAGCTCCACGCTGCTGATCTGTCGGCAATAGTGCCCCGGATGATCGCGGTCAAAAAGCAATTGGGTGAGTTTGAAATCCAGTGTTCCGGTGCTGACCAGGTTTGAGCGTGCCGAGGCCCAGTCATCAAAACCCACTTGCGGGTCCACGGTGTCCTCAAACAATTGCCGCAGGGAAATCGTCTTGACCACTTCCAGGCGCCGCTCATAGCGATGCAGGAACTCACGCTCCATGCGCAGTAAATGAACCTGTAAATGATCGCCTGCCGTGAGGCCGTGACGGTTGTCCAGCCAGACTTGTGGCAGGGGAATCTGCGAGTCGTAATCACCGGTCTCGAACATCAACGACGCCTGGGCACTGATGCACAAGCCGACAACCGCGTCATAGGCCTGATAGTGCAGGGCCTTGAGCTGGCCCAGCAGCCAGCCGAACAGCTCGGCGTTGGTCGCACGCTTTTTGATGAAGGTGTAGAGCGCCAACGCATGGCTGTTGGCTTTCTGGGTTTGCTCCAGGCTGGCCTGGGCCGCTGCGACGGCAAAGGCCTGCGCGGCGATCTGTGCATCGAGTGCACGCACCTCGGCCAGCGCCTGATGACGTTGCAGGTCCCATTCGTCACGGCGACGACGGTAGGTTTCGGTGGTGGCCATTCTTTCCGCATGCAAGGACATGCTGAGAGATAAGACATCAAACGTGCCACCCGCGGCTTCCAGTATCCCCCCTGGGTTCGCCACCCCAAATGACGTCCCGGCTTTATTCGGGACAACTGTTGTAGCAACCGCTCCTGCCGCCTTGAATCCTATCCCCATGCCCGTATAAATTTTCGCCAGCAGTATGGCGTCCATCACGTCATATTCTGCATCACTCACATTGTCCTCATACTTTTTCGCATAAGCATCGGCGCGCTCCTGTGCTACAGCCCTGCTCTGCGTCAGCGCTTGTTCGGTCGCCTTCATCTGCTCGATGATCTGGTCCTGCACGGCCTTGGCGTACGCCCCCAACTCCACCAGATGGGTGTGCTGCAGTTCCTCCAGTTCCGCGCGATTGCGCTGCTCCAGCAGGCGCAACACCTGATTGCCATAATCCTGCAGCGTTCGCACCGCACGCAGCGCAGCCTCGAAACACACCCGCCAGCGGAACGCCACCACCACCAATTGCCCACCCATCGGCCGTGGCGTGCCGGCACCGTCTGCGGCCAGGTCCCGGAGCAACTGATCGGGGTCGGTCATGGGGCTGAACAACGGAACCAGCATCGGCTTGCCGTCCAGGGTCAGGTTGTTACGCAGGTAATCCATACGCCGGGCGGGCAAATCAAAGAGTTCGAGCAATTGCTCGTTGATCGGCAACATAAACGGTTCGGTACCCACCATACCGAGCACTGGGGCTGCGTCGGCCTTGGCGGGTACATCCGCCAGCGTGAAGGCAAGGTCCCTTTCAAACGCTTCCAGTTCAGGCCGGGTAACGGTTTTGGCCATCAGGTCACTGACTTTTGTCGGCACCCAACGGTTGACAGACCTCATCGTGGGGGCCTTGCCCATCAGGAATCCGGCCTGTACGTAACACAACTTGGCGGCCACCAGGCTGTCGCGGGTGAGCTGGCGATAGTACCAATCCCCCCACGCCATCAGGTTCTTTACATATTCGGTGAACGCGACGATCTGAAAATGCCGAGGGGCCGAGTAACCGATCGCATCCGGATCGGTGGGGGCCTGCGCTTCACAACCCAGGTTACCGGTGCCGGTCAATGGCCGGCAGCGCCAGTAAAGCGGTTTTTCAGGTGTCGTACTCGAGTCCATGGGGGCCTGGGGGTCAAACAGGTAGTGCAACCATTGCTGCGCCTCCAGAAAGCGGTTCTCGGCACTCAAGCGAGACGCCACCAGGTGCGGTACATGGAAAAACAGCTCCCAGAAAAACAGCCCATTGGCCCCATCGAATGCCCCGTTCGGCTCGTCGATGACGCGGGAAGTGTCGAGCGGCTCATCGAGAGTGCCGACAGCAGGGCCCGGCTCTGGCAGGTGCTGGGTTTCCCAATCCAGTACCGCATCCACCGAAATACTGGCCCGTTGAACCAGTTCCGGGCCAAACAGGGAGTTCAAACGTACATATTTAAGGTCCAATGCGGGCTGGTTGAGTTTAAGAAACTGCGCGCCCTCGGTACTGGTCTTGTCCAGTGACAACGGGGCAAAACTCGTACCTTCCATCGAAGCAACTGTTACCACATAGCGTTTGCGTCCGTACACCGTGTGACCGGGCGCAGTACCGCCGAACATAAAGGTGAAGGGATCCAATAATCCACCAGCCGACCGAGAAACGGCCATCCATTTGGTTTTCCAGCCTCCCGTATCGGAGAATGAACCCGTGATCGGTGCCGGATCGCCCCCTGATTGGTTTTCCATCGTCAAATCAAAGTTCCTGGCTGGTCCTTCATCAGGGCTTTTCACCGCACACAAGCCCCTGACCATCAGAATGTCCTTATCGGCAACGCGAAAAACAACCGCCTCCAGGGAGTAGAAAGGGGTCAAGCTACCGGCAGGTACATCAGTGTTGCTCATCGTCGGGCGACGCTGTTTTACAATCGGATGCTGCACAACCTCAGGAACATCAAAACCATAGTCCGCCAACGCGCTGAGCCAGCCGCTGTCCTCATCCTCGTCGTCAACGCTACGGAACAGGACATCGCGTACCCGGTACACATCGACAGGGTTCTTTTCTTGAGGGTCACGATTGGTCAACAACACCCCGAGTTTGCCTTTGGGGTGCTGGTCATCGACAAACACCGTGGCGATCAACCGACTGTTGGGCGAGACGTCCTGCTGATATTCGTCGCTGTACAGGGAAAGGGGTGGTGACCAATGACCGTTCTGCGCCATGAACGCCAGTTGCACATCCAGTTTGTAGGGCTGAACCTGCTCCTTATTCTTGTCAACCGTTTGGTCACGCCACTCAGCCCAGACCAGACACAAACGCCCGCCCCAGAACACCGGCCGCATATCCAGTACCTTTTCGCCCACCGGAATCTCGACCGGCAGCCACTCGCTCCAGGCCGCGGGGTTGATGGCCTTGCAACTGGTCGTCAGCTCAACCTCGGCCTTGCGCCAGAAGTGCTGGAACGGTTGCACGCGCTCACGACCGATAAAGTAATAGTCGGCGCGGGTGGGTGAGCCGCCGTCCATGTAGCTGCTGATGACGTCCAGGTTGCAGGTCTGCTCGAACACCTGCAGGTATTCCTGCAACGCCACTTGCACGGAGTCGGCACTGAGTCGCGTCTGGTTCAGGTTGTTTTCGAGGGTCTTGAACAGGCTGGTTTTTCGGCGGCGCACATGAGGCGTGATGAAGTTTTCCGGGTAAATGGCGATCATCTGCAACGCCGCCCAGTCCGGGTAATTGTTGTAGAGTTCCCAGAGTTTCAGGTCCCGTGAATTGAAGTTGACCTCGGAATACCCCGGTTCCAGCTTGCGATACGTCGCATGGATGTATTGCTGGACACAGCTGGTGGCTTCGGCAACCCAGGAGCTTTGCACCGGATAGGTGTCCAGCGGGTCCATGCGCAAGAGTTCGAACAAGTCCGCGGGTGTTCGCATGAAGCTGAACGAGGGGTCCTCGGGGTCTTTCTTCACTTGCCCGATGCAGAACTCAACCAACGCGCTGCGATAGTGTTCGCGCAGTCCGGCGATATGCTTGTTTTCCATAACCGTTGCTCCCGGGATAGGGTCAGGTGTGCGAGACCGGACAGCCAGCGTCCGGACCGTTTGGGGTGCATTCAAGGGGCCGGCGGGGGGGCGCCGAAGGTAATCGGGGCAAAGTACGCGGTGTTTGTATCGTCGTTCGAACGGGTCACGGAAACCTTGAATACGAACGTCCCGGCGGTCAGGCTTGAGACGGACACCCGTGTGACCCCCTCCTGATTGGTCAGCGCTTCGCTTGGCCTGATAATTGGCTGAATCTGGGCTACCCGTTCACCCTCAGGCTGGCTGCTCCATTGCACGGGAATGCCACTCGCCACATTGTCAAAGTCATCCATCATCACAGCATACAGCTCGACCTCCTGCCCCAGCGGGACCTCACCCACTGGCACCCGAGACATGAAACCACTCGGGAAGCCCAGCGTTGTTTTATCAACCCCAATCACCACACTGGGCGCCTGTTGCTTTTCATGCAGGTCCAGCCAGTAACGTGGGCTGGCGGTGCCCATCACGTTCCCTGGAAGTAACGTCGCAATGGCTACCCCACTGGGGTTGGTAACCGTGGGCTTACCGCCATTGATGCTTCCCAGCTCGGTTTGCCAGTACACATTGACCCCGCTCAAGGGCTGACCCGCCAGGTCCAGGACCATCACCGTGAATGTGGCTGTTAACTGCGGATTGTTAGCCACCAACTCTCTGCGATTCACAGTGCACGTTGGCACGACCATGTGTTCCAGGACCTCGCCATCATGAGGAACAAAAGGCACGGGCGTTGAGGACAGGCTGAGCAATGCATGCCGGGCAGTGATCGGGTAAGCAGCCGTGTTAATCCCTGTTTCGATAGCGTCCGGGAGGGTGCCCATCAGGATAATCGTCCGGGCATCCATGCCCGTGCGTGCCGCCAGCACACGAACGCGCATCAGCAGGTCCAGTTGACGAAGATTTTTGACCAGGCCTTGCGCCGGGTCGATGTGCAGTGCGCACTCGCGCACTTCCTGGATACTCCAGGTAAAGAAAATCGCAAGCCGGGTTGCGGCCACCTCCTGGGCCAGACGCAAGGCGTCTTGTGAGGGTTGCTGAGGCAATTGGTTAACTTCGCGCAGGTAATCGAGCAGCTTCACGGACGGTTGATCTCCCAGCGCAAAGGCCTGGGTCAGCACCGTCAGGTAGTACAGCGTGGTCAAGGAGAACTGATGTTTGTCAGGGGCGCTCCACCACACTTGGTAACCGTAAGCCAGGTACTCCTCAAGCAGCGCTACGCTCAGGTCCAGTTTCACCACCACGGTGCTGCGTCGCTGCACATCGGCCAGTAACACCAGAAACGGATCCGCTTCATCCTCTTCCTGCCGGTGGTAGGTCGCCGGCTCATCGGGTTGAATCGTGCGTTCAAGCGCTTGCCTGAGCACCTCATACACCGTGCCATGTGCCCAGGCGAGTACCGGCAACACCAGCTCCGACCTCAGGTTGGCATAGACCGCCACGCACTCCTTGACCACTGACATCTGGCCGCTTCGGGCTTGCAGGAGTACGTCGAGCATTTTCTCGACGATCAGGGCACGAGAGCCCTCATCACCCTCGCCAATCCCGGCCCGGACGGCCTTGTCGAGTTCTACACGGGCGAACGTTGGGTAATCGCGCGTGTCCTGCTCTGTCTGCGTCAGCACCAACCCATGGTCATCGACCACAGCGCCCAGCAAGTCCAGCCAGCCAGCGCCACCGGCCAGCGGCGGGACACCCGCCATTAATAACGCCGTATCGGAAAACAGTGCAGCGCTCAACAGAGTGCGCAGTTGCTCGAACAACGCGCGCTCAGGGGTAGACGCGGCCGCTGGCACCGTGATGGGCGACACCTGCTGCAGCATCCACGCCACAGGCATGTCGTGTTCGGCACACCAGCGAACACAGGCGTCCAGGGCGTGGATCACGTTCAGCACATCCGGTGGGCCGTCCTCTGTGTTCGTCTTGAGCTGTGGGGCTGCGGCCAACGCGTTGAGCCAGCTCTCGCCCCCCAGGGTCAAGAGCAGAAGGAGGCCTTCCACCGGCGTGATGCCCAGCAGCAGGGGGAGCTTGACCATGCGGTAAAAGCTTGAAAGAACCGCCAGATTGCGTTTCAGCGGTTGCTCCGGGCCACCAACCGGGCTATGAGCCGGGGCAATCACCTCGGCCAGGTGACGGTAAGTGTGCAGGTTGATACCCAGCCTTTGGCAGATCAGGTTGACGGTCAACGCGTCCTCACCAGGGACAGGAAATACCGGAAATTCACCGCCATCCAGTATCAAGGGATCAGTAGAGAACCCCGGCGGATTGAACACCCGATCAAACTGCGACAGTGTTTCACCGCGACCGAAAATCGACAGTTCATGGATATACACCGCAAAGTCATCGACCGTACAGCCACAACGCTCACGTAACTCCTGGAACAGGCCGATGGCCCGCACGGTGTGATTGGAGATCCAGTTGATATGAGCGGGCTCTGGGCCCGCAGTCACGGGGATCGTGCGCGCCTCGGTCCTGATCGCCGCCATGATCAGTGCATCCACCTGCTCAGGCGGCAAGCCCAGCCATTGATCCAGGCGCAGCTTGCGGTTCATGCGGTCGATTCGGGCGTGAGGGGCGTTTTTCAGAACATGCTGGAAGGAATGATCCGCTCCCCCCCTTAGCTCAATATCTACAGCATCGCCACTTGAATCGGCATTGATATAGACCGAACCCGACAGCGCGCCACTTGAAATCAATGGTTCATTGTTTTTCACAGGCGCATTGGCAGACCGCACCGGTACAAAGCTTCGAATTGAAAGCAACGCCTCAAGGTCAAGGGGCTCGAGTTTTGTCCTTTCACAGAAGAACGACACCCACCGCATGTTGCTTATAGGATTGACTCCAATGTCTGGCCCCACTCCAAAGTTGAGCGCATAGAACGCATTCACTTTTTCAGGGGGCTCGGTGACCAGTGGCTCCTCAGTCAGCAAGCTCCTCTGAAAAGGTCCCAACCGGGACGCATGAAGCATCGCCCTTTCCCCCTTATTGCTCAGGGCATTGGGTTGCAGAAAATACGGAAAGAGCAGGTCGACCTGACGTGCCATGGCCCCTGCGGACAGATCATGCTCGCGGGCGACATAATCAATCGTCGCCCAATCCCGGTGATAGGGCAGCCCGTTGGGATAGCGGACGGTGCTCATGCCCTCATCAAGATCAGGCGTGCCCGGTTTGTTGGCCCTGATAAAGGCTTCCAGTACCAAGGTGATGATATCGACCGACGAGACTGCTTGATGAACCGCATTGAAGTCGACGATCAGGTCTTTAAGATCCGTACGCCGATTAGCCTCGAGTAGCATTTTTGAGCTATCGCCATACGCTTCCATTCGGTCTCGCTTCCACTTGAGCAGGTCGATCATATAGGCAACAGGTGAAGTGACCGACTCCAGGGCGTCCGGCGGGCAAAGAATATTGAAAGAGGACTTGAACAACCGTTCAAAACTCGGCCCTTCGACCAGTGACAACAACCCGCTCATCGACTTGATGGACTCCGTGTTATCGCCGACCAATGTCTGCTCGATAAACTGACGCCGCACGTAGAGAGCCAATGCATTGGCCCGCCCCAGAAAGTTTTGTGCATCACTCAGGCTCAAGCCGTAGCCATCCACCAGGCCCGCCACGCCCTTCTCCACCAGTGGAAACACCGACCCGCCTGCCTCAATGTAGTCGGTCAGCGTCTGATAGTTTTCGCGCTGCGTATCACTGAACACTTCGTGCAGCAGTTGCACACAAGGGTGAGCCTGGTTGATAGCCATGATGAAGCTCCTGTTACCCGTGGCGGGTCGTTGAACGGGTTCGCCAGAAGCCTGGGCCGTTCAAGGCAATGGTTGGATTTGGCGTCAGAACCAGGTCGGCGTCTACTGTCATAAGTGACAGTAGCGGCGACCGTTCATCGGGAAGAAAAGGGCATTTCAGGTGGACGAAGGCTTCGGCGGTTTAACCTCGAACCGGCCACTTTCGGCCCAGTCAGAACGAATCGATGCCCCCCCGCGCTCAAACGTTTGGCGAAAGCTGACCCGATTGCCGCCCTCGCGCAGCGGCCCATCAGTGGTCTGCGCCCAGCGCTCGCCCACCACCTCAAACTCAGGCGCCAGCCTCACCTCCGGGTTGAACCAGGCGACCACTTCCCCCGTACCGACACCGACGCCCTCCCCCGCAACCGCCACCGGTGAAGTGACCCATGCACCTTCTGCCGGCACGTCAACCCCCGGCAGGCCCGCCCCCGGCAGAATCGTTCGCACGGTGGCCGGCACAGAGTCGAAACCCTCTCGCGATTGCACGGCACTCAACCGGCAGGTACCCCCTGGATAATTGAGTTCGATGGCCATCGACCAAGTGCGGTCTTCCAGCACGGGCGCTTGCCCCAACACCGTTGGCTCATCATTGGAAACCAGCGTCACCGTGACGGTGTCGCCCGGATACCCGAACCCTGAAACCACCGAGTGTCGCCCCACAGCCTCTTGCTCGGCGGGGGTTTCAATGAACGGCGCGGCAGGTACGACGTGAAAGATGCGAGGTGAACTGTCTTTGGAGACTTGCTCCTCGAAAACCTGCCTGGCCCAGAGGGTTTTCGTTCCGACAGGCAAACTGACCTCCGCCTCCCAGCGACCGTTGTCCATGATCGGCAGATCCTTAAGCCAAGGTTGCGTATTGCCTTGCAACCACACATCGACACGGCCACCCGGCCTACCAGTGCCGCAAATCTTCGAGGTCCGTGGAAGGTTGCCTTCGGGCGTCGGCACCTCGATTTCCGGAGGCAGCACCACTACCGTAAATCTGCGCTGGGCGCTGCGTTCAGACTTCCGGTCGCCGATATGCTGTTGCGCATCAATGTAGAACGGACCGAAACGCAGGTCCTCGAGCGGCACCGACCAGTCGCCATCGGCGTCCAGCAACGTCGGCGCCCCCAGAGACCAGCCGTACTGGGCATCCCTGAGTTGCATCGTGGCGCCCGACACCCCGTCTTTGCCCCTCACGACCAGGTTGTGGCCAACCTCCTGGCCTTCCTCGGGCTCAGTGATGACCGGTGGGTGGAGCGGCTTGTTGACAGCAAACGTCTTGGTGGCGGGCAGAGACTTTTGCCATGCGACGGTCTGATACACGAAAATCGTGTGCTCGACATCGGGTGCAAAGGGAACGTCGCGTTTATAGCTCCAGCTTCCGCTGACAGAGATTAAGCTAGGCATTGTGGCATTATCGCTGTAGCTGAAACTGACCACGGCCCCAGGCCAGCACGTGCCGGAAATGGTCGGTGATAATTCGTTTTCGTCAAATCCCGTGATGATGGGGGCTTGGGGCTCAATGGTCACAGCGACTTCAACACTGTCAGAGGAGATCATCTCACCCAGCGTTTGTCGCAAAAAAACCTGACGGGCCAGCGTCGGCCCCCACTCGGTCAACGCCCGGCTGGACCATACGCCACCCACCACTGCGGCATCCTCTGCGGCACGGCTCCCGTTTGCAAAAGTAATAATCACCCCGGCCCCGGTCCCGATGTAACCCTTGCCGGAGAAGACCGGTGTGTACGCCTTCGTGTACACCACCTCTGTCGGGGCGGGCGGCCCCCATCGAAGGGGAAACTCATACGGCAACGAGGGAATCCAGCCACCGGCATTGTCAGAAACCTTCTGGATCGCCGACAGGGTGTAGTCGCCCGGTACCCAGTGTGTGGCGGTGACCTTCCAGGTACCGTTTTCCACTTTAATGGGGGGTAAAACGGCTTCGCCCGGTCCGCTGACCTTGGTGATCTCGACAGTGGCGCCTTCGTGACCGAAACCTGAAAGTTCCATTTTATTGTCGGGGAGCGGCGTTAGGGTGACGGCCAGTTTAGGCGGGCGGATTCTGAACGTTCGTGGAACACCACGCAGTGAGTACTCCTCGCCCAGGTATTGCGCCGCCACCAGCAATACACGCCCTGGGTCTACGTTCACGGCTACACTCCAGCCGCCATTTGCAGCCACGCTCGCTTCGCCAATGGGGACTGTGCCACGGTCATGAAACACCTTGACCTTTGCACCAGAATTAGCGCCCGAACCTGTGACCGTAAACACCCGCTCCTGCACCGTGTTATCCGGAGGTGTTCCGATCTCGGGCTGTCGCAAGATGTTGACCGTAATGGTCATCGACTGACTCTCTATCCCTACCAGCTTTTGCAGCGCTTCAAGACGCAATGCCCCCTGCTGCACGTTTCCCGTGAGCCTGGTCTCCCAGGTTCCATTGGTACCCACCATGACCGAGCCGAGAAGGGTTGCTCTGTCTCCCTCTTTATAGAGGTAAACCGTTGCTGGGAACAGACCTCCTCGCCCTGAAACCTTTGCATTAACCCCTACAACCGCATTGTTGACAGGCGTTGTAATGACGGGGGCCAGAAGCATTTTGAAGGTTCTTTTGTCTCCATAAGCCGGCGTGTAGCCTTCAACCCAGTACGCCACTGAAATGGAATGCTCGCCAACGGCCAATTGCTGATTGAGGCGCACACTCCAGTTCTCATTTATAACCCTGACCGGCGCACTCAGAACGTCGGCCACATTCTCCGCACGAACAATTTGTATCCAATGTGCGCCCTGACTGATTCCGCTAATAGTAGGCAGGGGCTCAACCACAACCTGGTTAGCCTGGGGGGTGGTGATAGACACCTGGCCCACAACGTAAAAGTTTGCCGACGTGTACCAGTCAGACCATTGGTTGCTGCGTGTATTGAAATATCTGTAATGAATTACGTGTGTCCCTCTGGGTAACGAACTTCGCGTGTAACGAAAGGGCCTGTTTATGTTTTTCAATACGTGTGTGTCTAGATGCGACCCATTAAGTTTGAAGTGTAAGTCGACCTCGCTGTCGCCATCGGTCTGACCACCAGGCCCTATGATTCTTACATTCTGGCTCGACACCGTTGCCAGCACCCCTGGGCTATTCAAAGGTCGATAATGAGGAAGAATGGTCTGATCTGGTTGATCTGGTTGATCTGGTTGATCTGGTTGATCTGGTTGATCTGGTTGATCTGGTTGATCTGGTTGATCTGGTTGATCTGGTTGATCCAGCATGATGGCGCTCCGATGCGAGGCATACAGCCACTTCATTGAAGCCATTTGTAGCCTGAAGGCAGTGCACAAAAACACCTGTAAGAACTGACAGTCCCGACGAACGGTAACCCGACACCCCGTTACTTTCCTCAGTGCCTTACACCCCTCAGTCAGCGGCTACATCACCCGCGCCGCAACCTACACATCCGCCCGCTTGTGCGCCTTGGCCGCCACGGCTAACGTGAACCCTGTCGCTGCCCATCAGCGATCGGGTTTAGTCGCGAGGTGATGGCAGCTCCACCACAAAAGTGTGGGGGGATCAGGCAGGGGAGAACAACGGATGCACGCTGAAATACTGCTGCACGCACTCATCCGTTGCCCGTACTTCGATGAAGTACAGAGCACCAGAAAACGGCGTTGTAATGATGGGGGGCGTCTTCATGGCACAGCAGGCAACAGGCTAATGAGCATCAGCCCGTCATCGGCAACACGGCCGATAAAACCAGGGGCGCGCCCGCCTGGCTCAAGGCCAGCGCTCGGCCTAATGCCAGTCAGTCAAGAGTTTAATTGTGGGAGCGGGCTTGCTCGCGAAAGCGGCGTCACAGTCAACATTGATGTTGAGTGCAAAGCCCTCTTCGCGAGCAAGCCCGCACACAGGCTACGTGCCTTAACTGACTGGCATTCAGCGCTCGGCCAGCCTTTAAATGACCTGGGTCATCACAGCGCGGCGGGACGCACTTGCGCGGTGCTGCGGGCAGGGTAATGACCCAACGTCTGCAGGGTTTCGAGGCGGGCGCGGGCACGGTACGCGTACTCGCTGCTGGGGTACTGGGTGATGATGAATTGATACGTCTGGGCGGCGTCGACAAACAGCTTCTGACGCTCCAGGCATTGCCCGCGCAGCATCGACACTTCCGGCTGCACGTAACGGCGGGTGCGGCTCTCGCGGTCGACCTTGGACAGGTCGAGCATCACCTGCTCGCAATTACCGCGGTCATACGCGCTGTAAGCGCTGTTCAAATGATGGTTCATCGACCAACGGGTGCAGCCCACGACACTGAGGGCAAGGGCAGCAATGAGCATGAATCGCATGGGGGTTCTCCTGTCTTGAGTTCTGTATCGACCCGTTGGCGAAAATCTTCAATAACCGGGTGATCGAATCCAGCACGTCGTCGCTGTAAAAGACCGAGTGTAACGAGTCATCCGCTTCGGTGTGTCGGCTGAAGGCATAACGCCCAACGCCTGGCGCAAACGAAAAAAACCACTGGGCCGCCAAGGCTCAGTGGGCTTGCACACGAACGAAAACGCTGCGGTCATTTGGCCGTGAATTTTCGATTCCGCGACGCAGGCGAACCGACGCCGCCGGGAAAGACTTGGAATGCCAAAATCGCATGAATACCCTCGGGCAGATCGTAAAGCGCGTTAGAGCTAACAGTGTCGACGAACGGCAAGTTCGAGTCGGCGGGCCGTCCTGAAAGTTTCAGGGATGTTCGTTCAATAAAGAAAACAATAAGTAGTGCAAACGAACAATGACTACAGCCGCGGACCATAGTAGCCTCTCGTTGCGCTTGAATTGAGGAGTCTTTGCATGTCCGTCCGTCGTACCAAAATCGTCGCCACCCTTGGCCCGGCCAGTAACTCGCCGGAAGTTCTCGAACAGCTGATTCTGGCTGGCCTGGACGTTGCCCGTCTGAATTTCTCCCACGGCACCCCGGACGAGCACAAGGCTCGTGCCAAACTGGTGCGCGACCTCGCCGCCAAGCACGGCCGCTTCGTCGCCCTGCTGGGTGACCTGCAAGGCCCGAAAATCCGTATCGCCAAATTCGCCAACAAGCGCATCGAGCTGAAGATCGGTGATCAATTCACCTTCTCCACCAGCCATCCGCTGACCGAAGGCAACCAGCAAATAGTCGGTATCGACTACCCGGACCTGGTCAAGGATTGCGGCGTGGGCGACGAGCTGCTGCTCGACGACGGCCGTGTGGTAATGCGTGTCGACACCGCCACCGCCACCGAGCTGAATTGCACCGTGACCATCGGCGGCCCGCTGTCGGACCACAAAGGCATCAACCGTCGCGGCGGTGGCTTGACCGCTCCAGCCCTGACTGAAAAAGACAAGGCCGACATCAAGCTCGCCGCAGAAATGGAAGTCGACTACCTCGCCGTGTCCTTCCCGCGTGACGCCGCCGACATGGAATACGCCCGTAAACTGCGCGACGAAGCTGGCGGCACTGCCTGGCTGGTGGCGAAGATCGAACGCGCCGAAGCCGTGGCCGACGACGAAACCCTGGACGGCCTGATCAAGGCTTCCGACGCGGTCATGGTTGCCCGTGGCGACCTGGGCGTGGAAATCGGTGACGCTGAGCTGGTAGGTATTCAGAAGAAGATCATCCTGCACGCACGCCGCCACAATAAAGCGGTGATCGTCGCGACCCAGATGATGGAGTCGATGATCCAGAACCCGATGCCGACCCGTGCCGAAGTGTCCGACGTGGCCAACGCCGTGCTCGACTACACCGACGCCGTGATGCTCTCGGCCGAAAGTGCGGCCGGTCTCTACCCGCTCGAAGCGGTCCAGGCCATGGCACGGATTTGCGTCGGCGCTGAAAAGCACCCGACCAGCAAGACCTCCAGCCACCGCATCGGCAAAGTGTTCGAAAGCTGCGACCAGAGCATCGCCCTGGCGGCCATGTACACCGCCAACCACTTCCCCGGTGTGAAGGCGATCATCGCCCTGACCGAAAGTGGCTACACGCCGTTGATCATGTCGCGCATCCGTTCCTCGGTACCGATCTACGCGTTCTCCCCGCACCGCGAAACCCAGGCCCGCGCGGCCATGTTCCGTGGCGTCTACACCGTACCGTTCGACCCGGCCTCGTTGCCGCCTGAACAAGTCAGCCAGGCCGCCATCGACGAGTTGCTCAAACTCGGCGTGGTCGAGAAAGGCGACTGGGTCATCCTGACCAAAGGCGACAGCTACCACACCATCGGCGGCACCAACGGCATGAAAATCCTGCACGTTGGCGACAAGATGGTCTGAGTGTCAAACCGCTGAAAAACGAAAGCCCCGTCATGTGAATGACGGGGCTTTTGCGTTTCTACAACCTGTGGATGGTAGGCCAAGCCTGGCGCCTACAGGTCTGCGGTGCGCCACTGCATGCTCAACCCCTGGGCACAAACAGGTCCGACAACAGTTGATTACGTGGTAACCCGGCCAGGTACAGGCGCCGGGCAAAGGCATCGACACTCTCCGGCGAACCACAGGCCAAGGCCTGGGTTTGCCGTGAACCCAGGCGCAATTGCGCCAACGCCGTTGGTACCTCGGCCGGGATCAGCAGCTCAACCGTCAGGTTTTCATGATTCGCCGCCAGCGCCGCCAAGGGCTTGGCCAGGTAATGCTCGCTGGCATCGTGGGCCAGGTGAATCACCCGGATCGGGCCTTGGTGATCCTGCCGCAACGCCTCGCGCAACACCCCGAACAACGGCCCCAACCCGGTGCCGGCCGCCAGCAGCCACAGTGGCCGGGCTTGCCAATCGGGATCGTAATGCAAGGCGCCGCCACGCAATTCGCCCAGGCGGATCGGGTCGCCGATGTTCAACTGACGCGCCGCATCGCTGAATTCACCCGGCAGGCGGCAGTCGAGGTGAAACTCCAAAAAACGATCATCCTGCGGCAGGCTGGCCAGCGAATACGGCCGCGCCACATTGCCGGCCCACAGCACCAGGTGTTGACCGGCCTGGTAGCGCAAGGGCCGCTCAGGCCGCAAACGCAGGCGCAATACACTGGGGCTTAACCAGTCGGCAGCTTCGACGGTGGCCGGCAAACCGTCGCGCAGTGGATCGAACACCGCCACCTGCAGGTCATCGACGACTTCACACTGACAGGCCAGGCGCCAACCTTGCTGACGCTGCCCGGCGCTCAACGCATCGGGACGCCGGTCGCTCACCTCGCCTTTGAGGCAATGCACCAGGCACGCATGGCAACTGCCGGCGCGGCAGCTGTAAGGCACGTGCATGCCGTTCTGGTTCAAGGCATCGAGCAGGTTGCTCCCCACCGCTACCGACCACTGAAGATCGCCCACCCGCAACTCAGGCATCGACGTTCTCCCACGCGGCGGCACAGCGATTACGACCGTCACGCTTGGCCCGGTAAAGCGCCTGGTCGGCACGCTGCAAGGCGTCGTCCAGGTCGTCGCCCAACGCCAGCAGCGTCATGCCTGCCGAGAGGCTCAGGTCGCGCACGCTCAGGCCGATCAACTCGACCTCGGTAAACGCAATGCGCAAACGTTCGCAGCAGGAGGTCAGCCGGTCGGCGTCGCAGTCGGGCAACAGCACAACGAACTCTTCACCACCATAACGTGCCAGCACATCACCGTTGCGCAGGCAGGCCATGGCAACGGCGGCGAACGCCTGCAACACCTGGTCGCCCGCCGCATGGCCGTGCAGGTCGTTGATGCGTTTGAAGTGGTCGAGGTCGATCAGCGCCAGGCCATGCACCACGCCAACGTCCATGGCATTGAGCTCGCGGGAGGCCAGGCGCAAAAAGTGCCGACGGTTGAACAGCCCCGTGAGCTCGTCGGTGGCGACCAGGTCTTCAAGTTGACGCATCATGCCGCGCAGGGTGTCCTGATGCGCTTGCAGGGCGAAACGCCGTTGACGCATGCGCTGGCGCGAAGCCTGGACGTAACGGGCATAAAGCACCAGCCACAGCAACACCAGAAACAGCATGCACACCTGCAACGCGGCCAGTGGCGGGTCGCTCAACTGCAAGTGATAGCCGTCCCAGAGATTGATGCCCGCGAAGCTGAAAAACACCAACGACGCACACCGCACAAAGGCTTGGCGCGACAAGTGGAACAGGCCGAACAGCAGGATCAGCACGTAGAACACCAGGAAGGCGCCCCGCGCCAGGTCCAGATGAGCCATCAGCCAGGTTTGCCAGCCCAGCCCCACCAACACCTGCACCTCGGTCAGGCTCGGGTCGGCGAAACTCAGGTTACGGCCGCTGAGGAACACCCCCAGCAAAACGCACTGGCTGAGTACCACCAACGCACTGCTGATCAACGCGCTGCTGATCGGTGCCCGGTAATGCCCACTGAAAATAGCCAGCCACAGCAGCACCAGCGCCAACAGGTAAGTGCCGGCCGCCAGGGTGAAACGCTTGAGTAACAAACGCTGGATGGCTTTATGGGTCAATCGTTGGCTCACCGTGCGCAAGGAGGGGCTGAAAAGAGTGTCCTACCCTAAAGGCCAGTTGCCACTTTAGTGTTGCAGCCCAAAAATGACCATTCAATTTTGAGGTGATAAGCCACGCGCGATGCAATGCAGGCCAGGCAAACCTTTGTGGCGAGGGAGCTTGCTCCCGCTGGACTGCGCAGCAGGCCCAGAAAGTCCCACCTGCAAGTGTCAGGCATACCCGGCCAGCCAGATTTACGGCCGCGTCCCAACCGAGCGCGAGCAAGCTCCCTCGCCACAGAAAGCGTCTTTGCCGACAAAGGCACGTGCCTGACCCTATGCGACTTTGGTTTGACTGTCGGCGGGTGTGCCCGCCCTTGATGCGCGGTATACTGCCGCGCCTTTTTAGCGTCGCGCCAGCAACCCCGGCGTGCCTTGAAAGGTGTTTGCAGCCGACCGATGCACCCCACTGCAAGCACCTTATTGAATGTTCCCGTCTTTTAGAGGAGCGCGACTCATGACCGTGATCAAGCAAGACGACCTGATTCAGAGCGTTGCCGACGCCCTGCAGTTCATTTCCTACTACCACCCCGTGGATTTCATCCAGGCCATGCACGAGGCCTACCTGCGTGAAGAATCGCCGGCAGCCCGCGATTCGATGGCGCAGATCCTGATCAACTCGCGCATGTGCGCCACCGGCCACCGCCCGATCTGCCAGGACACCGGCATCGTGACCGTGTTCGTTCGCGTGGGCATGGACGTGCGCTGGGATGGCGCCACCATGGGCCTGGACGACATGATCAACGAAGGCGTGCGTCGCGCTTACAACCTGCCGGAAAACGTCCTGCGTGCCTCGATCCTCGCCGACCCGGCGGGCGCTCGCAAGAACACCAAGGACAACACCCCGGCGGTGATCCACTACTCCATCGTGCCCGGTAACACCGTGGAAGTGGACGTGGCAGCCAAGGGCGGCGGTTCCGAGAACAAGTCGAAAATGGCCATGCTCAACCCATCCGACTCGATCGTTGACTGGGTACTGAAAACCGTTCCCGAAATGGGCGCTGGCTGGTGCCCACCGGGCATGCTCGGCATCGGCATCGGCGGCACCGCCGAGAAAGCCGCCGTCATGGCCAAGGAAGTGTTGATGGAGTCCATCGACATTCACGAGCTGAAGGCTCGCGGCCCGCAGAACCGTATCGAAGAGATGCGCCTGGAGCTGTTCGAGAAGGTCAACCAACTGGGCATCGGCGCTCAGGGCCTGGGCGGCCTGACCACCGTGCTCGACGTGAAGATCATGGATTACCCGACCCACGCCGCATCGTTGCCGGTGTGCATGATCCCCAACTGCGCCGCCACCCGCCACGCGCACTTCGTGCTCGATGGCACAGGCCCGGCGTCGCTGGAAGCGCCACCGCTGGATGCCTACCCGGAAATCGTCTGGGAAGCCGGCCCATCGGCCCGTCGCGTCAACCTCGACACCCTGACGCCTGAAGACGTACAGAGCTGGAAGCCGGGCGAAACCGTCCTGCTCAACGGCAAGATGCTCACCGGTCGCGACGCCGCGCACAAGCGCATGGTCGAGATGCTGAACAAAGGTGAAACCTTGCCGGTGGACCTCAAGGGTCGCTTCATCTACTACGTCGGCCCGGTTGACCCGGTGCGCGAAGAAGTGGTTGGCCCGGCGGGCCCGACCACGGCCACGCGGATGGACAAGTTCACCCGTCAGATCCTCGAGCAAACCGGCCTGCTGGGCATGATCGGCAAATCCGAACGCGGCCCGACCGCCATCGAAGCGATCAAGGACCACAAAGCGGTTTACTTGATGGCTGTTGGCGGCGCGGCTTACCTGGTGGCGCAAGCCATCAAGAAATCGCGCGTTGTCGCGTTCGCCGAACTGGGGATGGAAGCCATCTACGAGTTCGACGTCAAAGACATGCCCGTGACCGTTGCGGTCGACAGCAAGGGCGAGTCGGTGCACATCACCGGCCCGGCCATCTGGCAGCAAAAAATCAGTGAAAGCCTGGCGGTAGAAGTGCAGTAAGCCTTCAACCTGCCCACTGAACGAAAGCCGCGCTGTTTGCAGAAACAGCGCGGCTTTTTTTCGCCTCCGGTTTCAGGGCCGGGCGTTTAACAATCCGCGATAAGTAACTTATTTTCCAGACTCATATGTTCTAAAAACTCCCCTCCTACCTGTCAGATCTGACAGGTTACGTCCCCCTTGCAAGTTGATAGCGTGAAGCCTGTTCGCCGTGCGTCACAGGGCATGGTGCAGCGTCTGCACCTGCATGGCTGGAAACAGGAACGTCACATGGAAGATCAGGCATCGCAAAGCATTACCCCACCGTCCATTGCCAAGAGTGCGTCGATTACCACCCTCGGCAAAAGCTGGGGTGCGGTCGGTACCAGCGGCAAGGCATCCTTCGAACTGCCTTTGCCGATTACGCCGGGGCGTGGCTTTGCTCCGGCGCTGGGGCTGAGCTACAACAGCCAGGCGGGCAACGGCCCGTGCGGTTTTGGCTGGCGTTTGAGTGTCAATGCCATTACCCGCCAGACCAGCAAGGGCGTACCCCGTTATCTCGCCGACGATGTGATAGTCGGGCCCGGTGGCGATGAATGGATGCCGGAACGCGATGACAGTGGCCAGATCAAGTCCCGTTCTGAAGACAGCTACAACGGCGAGCCTGTTGGCACACATTCGGTGGTCCGTTACTGGCCCCGGGTCGAAGGCGCCTTCGACCTGGTCGAGCTCTGGCAACCGAGCATCAAGCCCAACCAGCCACCCTTTTGGCTGGTGCATGGGGCTGACGGCAGTTTGCATGTTTACGGCAAGACCGAGGCAACGCGGGGCGCTGACCCGCAAGACGCATTACGGGTTGGGGTCTGGCTGCTGCTCGAGAGCATGAATGCCCATGGCGAACACATCGTCTTCGAGTACAAGGCCGACGACGCAACGCCCTCTCCCGGCCAACCTCACGACTTCAGCGCCCAGCGTTACCTGAGCCGTGTGCTGTACGGCAACGCCCAGGCCAGCGAGCATCTGTATGCCTGGGCTCTGGAGAACCCCGCCACTGTGGACTGGCATTTCCATCTGGTGTTCGACTACGGCGAGCGGACCCTCGACTGGAGCGAGAGGCCGGTTTACGGCGAACCGTTTCTGGACCCGAAAGACCACTACGGTGAATGGCTCACCCGGCGTGATCCATTCTTTACCTATGGCTACGGGTTTGAATTGAGTACCCGTCGCCTCTGTCACCAGGTCCTGATGTTTCACCACTTCCCCAAGGAACTGGGACCCAAGCCTGCGCTGGTCAAGCGTCTGTTGCTGGAGTACCTGCCGGAACCGGCGTTCTACAGCCAATTGCAGGCGGCGCACTATCACGCCTATGACGCCAGCGGTGTGCTGGAAGCTATGCCGCCCATGGAGTTTGAATATTCACCCTTCGACCTCAATACCCAGTCGACACCGTTTTTCCCCTTCGAACACATGCCCGGTGTTCAGGATGAGCAGTACCACCAATGCGTCGATCTCTACGGCGAAGGCGTTCCGGGGTTTCTCTGCCGATACGACCAGAGCTGGTACTACCGCGAACCGATACGCGGGACCGATACCCCCGACGACATCAGCTACAGCCCCTGGCAGGCGCTGCCGACCATTCCGGTCGCCGATGGCAGCAGAACGATCAAACAGTCGCTCACCGACCTGACCGGCGACAGCCGCCTGGACTGGATCGTCGCCCAACCGTCCGTCAGCGGTTTCTACACCCTGAACCCGGACCGCAGTTGGTCGCCGTTCAGTGTGTTCACTGCATTTCCTTTGGAGTTCTTCAACGTCCTCGCGCAATTTGGTGACCTGACAGGGAGCGGCCTGCACTCACTGGCGCTGATCGGCCCCAAAAGCGTGCGCCTGTATGGCAGCCTTCGCGAAGACGGTTTCGCGCCCGCACAGGACATTCCCCACCTGCCGGCCGACGACAATCTGCCGCTGTTCAGCAACTCGCGCAGCGAGCTGGTGTTTCTGGGCCATACCCTGTGCACCGACTTGCCAGACTTGTGCCGCATTCGCCACGACGAAATCAAATGCTGGCCGAACCTGGGCCACGGGCGTTTCGGCAAGGGTTTCGTCATGAGCCCCCTGCCCTTCGACTACGCCACATTCGATTCGGCGCGGGTGCGAATCGCCGACTTGGACGGCTCTGGTGCGCCAGCACTGATTTACCTCGATTCGGATCACTTCGAGATCTACCTCAATCGAGGCGGTAATAGGCTGGAGCAGGAGCCGGTTCGCGTGGCGTGGCCCGAGGGCATTCGCTACGACACCCTGAGCCAGGTCAGCTTCGCCGACCTGCAAGGGCTTGGGTGTGCCAGCCTGATTCTGACCGTACCGCATATGTCGCCACGGCACTGGCGTTATGACTTTGTCGCAGCACGACCCTACGCACTGGTCGCCTCCAATAACAACATGGGCTGCTCCGCGACCGTTCGCTACCGCAGTTCGGCGCAGGAATGGCTGGACGAAAAACGCCAAGGGTCCACCCCTGAAAAACCATTGGCGTGTTACCTGCCGCTCCCTGTGCAAGTGGTCAACCGGCAAACCCAACTCGACGAAATCACCGGCAACTGCCTGACTCAGCGTTTCAACTACTTCCAGGGTTACTACGACAGCCATGACCGTGAATTTCGCGGCTTCGGCCTGCTGCATCAGACCGACAGCGAAACCAGCCCCGAGGAAGGCGAAACCGGTTTTACCGCCCCCGTCCAGTCCCGCACCTGGTTCCATACGGGACGCCTGGTGGACCTGCCTCGCGAGGGTTACTTCAACGGCGATGACCAGGCCCAGCCATTGGGCAATACGCTGATCAGCCTTTATCACGAGAGCGACTGCGCCGATCAGGTGTTCGAACCCGTTGATCAGGACACGCTGCACGAAATCGCCCGCAGCCTGAGCGGCTCGGTACTGCGTGTGGAGGTATTCGCCACTGAAGATGAACCCGCCACGGCAGTGCCGTACTCGGTGGAACAATCGCGTTACCTGGTGCGTAAACTTCGGCCCATGGCGCCTCATCATCCTCACGCGATCGTCATGCCGCTGCTGGCTGAAAAAATCAGCTACCAGTACGAGCGCTTTGTCGATGACCCGCTGTGTCGGCATGACATCACCCTGCAGTGGGACCGCTTCGGTACACCCACCCACTCGTTCACCATCAGTTATGCCCGGCGCAAAGTCGAAGGGGATGCCCCACCGTTCAAAGATCCCGATCACGCCCAATGGTGGCGCGATGCCCATGATGACGCCCAGCAGAGCTATTACCTGAGTGAGGCTCGCGCGGAATTCATCCACCTGGACACGCAGCAAGGCTGGCGACTGGCCCTGCCCTGGCGCCAGCGCGGCAACGCATTGGTACTGCCCAAGGGATCGCTCCCTTCCGGGCTCAAGCCTGACGATATTTCGTATGAGCGCTTCAACCAGTTCCAGGCCTCAACCGAATGGAACGCCCAGCGGTTGTTGAGCCAGTTATCACGCCAAAGCTATCTGAGTACGAAAGATGGCAGCGTGCTGCCGGACGGTGAGGCTCACTTCGAGGCGCTGGCCGGACCGCAGGAGCTGGCCGAACTGGACAAGACCGCACTGGATGCCTACGACAGCCTGCCGCCGCCGTTCAACATCCGGGAGGAACTGCGAAAAATTCATTTCCACCCCATGACACTGTTTCTCGAGCCTGATGAAGAAGAGGATCGGCAGGAAAACCTGTGGTCGGGACTCAACGGCTTTACCCGCTATTCGAAACTCGACAAGTTCTACAAAGTGGAGGCCTTCAACGCCACCGTCAGCCACGGCCTCACGCATATCACGTACGACGACTACCACCTGCTGAGCGCTACCGTCACGTTGCCGGATGGCTGTTCCACCCGCGCCGAATACGATTACCACTCGCTTGCCCCCGAACGCGTGATCGATGCCAACGACAATGTGCAGGAAGCGCTCTACGAACCCTCCGGCCAGCCCTTGGCGACCAGTTTCTTCGGCACCGAGAACGGCGTGGGCATCGGTTTCAAGCCCCTTGTCGAACATCAACGCCCCGAGGACCCAAGCCCCGGCACAGCCATCGGCAACCCTGTGGGCGCCTTGCAAAAAGCCGCCAGTTGCATGCGCAAGGATTTGCACAGCTGGATGGGGAGACTCAGTGACTCTGACGCGCTGACCACCGATCACCTGGGCCGGTGGATCGCCCAGGGCTACTTGCTGCCTACCCTGCACATTCGCGCCTGCGCTCGCCATCGCCTGACCCGACTCAAGGTCAGAACCGCTGACGAACAAACGCTGCTGGAACTGATCCGCCGCACGCCGCGAGAACCGGTGCACAGTCTGGTGCTGGCCGCCGATGACTACCCGGACGCGGAAAATGGCCAACAGATCCAGATGCAACTGACCTGCATCGACGGCTTTGGGCGCACGCTGCAAACCAAGCAACTGGTTGAGCCGGGAATGGCCTATGTCGTCAATGAAAGCGGTGAACTGGAGCTTGACCCCAATACCGGCAAACCGAAGGAAAGCCACGCCGCCATGCGCTGGCGGGTCAGCGAACGGGTCGAGTACAACAACAAGGGCCTCGCGGTGCGGGTGTATCGCCCCTACTTTGCCAACGCCTGGCGCTACATCAACGATCAGTCCTTGCGCCAGTTCGGCTATCACGACCAGCAGTTTTACGATCCATTGGGCCGGCCCATCCAGGTCATCAGTGCCAAAGGTCATGTGTCCCGCGAGCACTACCATCCCTGGTACCAGACCAGCGAAGACTTCAATGACACCTATGATCCGGTCCCGGACGAGAACCTGTCATGAACCTTCAGGTGCATCACAACACCCCGCCCCGGATGGTGATCGACGGCCGGGGCCTGCACGTCCGGCAAGTCGAGTACCTGCGCACCGAGGTCAAGACACCCATCCTGGCGTTGATCAGCCAACACCCCCATGACGCCCAGGGGCGACTGACCGCGCAATGGGACCCGCCCGCAACGGTTATCGGGCGTACATCAGTAACGCGGCATTACTTGAGCAGCCCCGATGAAACCGACCACTGATTGGCATACACCAACACTGCGGATCAACGACGGCCGTGGTTTGCCCGTTCGCCACGTCGCGTACTGGCGCAAAACAGCAGGGGCGACGGCACAGGCTCTGGCCACCCGGCACGTCCACGACGCCCTCGGCCGACTGACCGAGCAATGGGACCCGCGCCTGTATGGCTCAGCCCCAAAACCCAATATGACCAGCGCCTATCGGTTGTCCGGTACAGCGCTGCGGGTCGACAGCGTCGACGCCGGCCAGCGCCTGAGCCTGACCGGCATTGCTCATCAGGTGCTGCAACGCTGGGACGCACGCGGCACCCACTGGCAAACCGACTATGACGATCAACTGCGTATCGTCGCCGTGAACCAGCGCCCCGACGGACAAGCGCCTGAGACCCTCGAGCGCCTGACCTACGCGGATGCCACGGGCGACCCGGCGTTCAATCGACGTGGGCAATTGACCCGCCTGATCGACCTTTCCGGCGAGCTGGACATCAACCGCTTCAGCCTCCACGGCCAGCCTCTCGAAGAAACCCGTACCTTTGCCGATGGCCCCGCCTTCACCAGCCACTGGCAGTACAGCGCCAGCGCTCAACTACGCCTGCAAACCGATGCTGCAGGGCATCGGCAACTCAGTCGATTCGATGTTGCCGGGCAGCTCAAGGACATCAGGCTCCAGCTCAAGGATGCCAGCGCGCCGCAAATCATTATCAACGCATTGCACTACAACGCCGCCGGCCAGCTCGAAACGAAAACCAGCGCCAACGGCCTCCTCAGCACCTGGACCTACGACCCCGCCGATGGACGCCTCAGTGCGCTCAAGTCCGGCGTTGCGGGGCATGATTTTCAGCAGGACCTCAGCTACACCTACGACCCCGTGGGCAATGTACTGCACATCGACGACCACACCATGCCCCCGGTATTTTTCGCCAACCAGCGCGTCGACGGCCATCGCAGCTTCACCTACGACTCCCTGTACCAACTCATCAGCGCCAGCGGTTTTGAAGGTGAAACCCCGCACCTGCAACCCGGTTTACCGGAGCTGATCATGCCCGAGGCCCCCGGAGCCCGCTTCAACTACACCCAGCATTACGACTATGACCCAGGTGGCAACCTGACCCGGTTGCGTCATGTTCGCGACGGCCACTGCTACACCCGGTGCATGCGCATCGACCCCCACAGCAATCGCGGCCTGGCGTGGCAGGAAGGCGATCCCGACCCGGTGTTCGACGACGCCTTCGATGCCCATGGCAACCTGAAGGCGCTGAACAACAACCAGCCGCTGCGCTGGAATACCCAGGATCAACTGGCCGACATCACGCTGATCCGACGCGAAACGGGCGTCGACGACAAGGAAACCTATACCTACAGCCAGGGCGCCCGGGTGTACAAGCATCAGGTAACCCAGGCGAAGAGCGTCAGCCACACCCGTGATGTCCGTTACTTGCCGGGGTTGGAGGTCCGCATCCTCGACGACAGTGAAGAACTGCACATCATCACCCTGCCGGGCAGCGTGCGCTGCCTGCACTGGGTCAAGGGCCAACCCGAGGGCATTGATAAAACGCAACTGCGCTACAGCCTCGACGATCACCTGGGCTCCAGCAACCTTGAACTGGGTGAAAAGGGCGAACGGATCAGCCACGAAGTGTATTACCCCTTCGGCAGTACGGCGTGGTGGTCGGCCCGTTCGGCGATAGACGCCGACTACAAGACGGTTCGTTACTCAGGCAAGGAAATGGACGCCAGCGGGTTGTATTACTACGGCGCCCGGTATTACGCGCCGTGGTTGCAGCGCTGGGTCAGTGCCGACCCGGCGGGCGATGTGGATGGGCTTAATCTGTATGCGATGGTGGGGAACAATCCAATCGGTTTCATCGATTCAAATGGCGAAGTCAAATGGCCCAGTGCCGCTGCACTCAACGCGGGCATAGACAGGCTCATCACCTCAGAGAATGCCGGTTATCAAAGAAGCCGCGAGCGACTGGCATCCCGCCGTTTGAGATCGGGCCTGGACGACAGCATCATGAAACACCTGGCAGTCATGGGGATCACGAATCGTGCTGCGCTGGACACCCAACAGCAGATTCTCAACCATCGTTCCGCCTCGGAACATGGGAAATCGACTTTCCGTAGGACGGCAACGTTATTGGTGGGGAACGTTTTGAGTTATGGGGCGGGGATAGCGGTTGGCGTAGGGCTCCAGCCGCTGGCGACAGCCGCACCGGGTGTCGGTAACGTGGCAGTCATCGGCTTGGGATTCGCAGTGAAAAAAGGCGTCAGTGCAGCAGTGGATAAAATTGCTGAAAGCACCGGTTTAAGTGCCTCGGTAAAACTGAAAGCCAGCAATCTGGATCCGGGAGCAATATTCGGACGCGCCGAAGATGAGATGAAGGGCCCGCTGAATAAAGGTTTGAAAAAGTTTCTGAGAGGCATGGATGTAAGCACTACAGCAGGGCAAAAAGACATGACAAAGATGATAGTCGGGGAAGGCCTGAAAGCAGCACTTCCAGCAGTGGGTAGCGCAGCAAGCACCTCATTCAACGCAGTAATGGCAGTCCCTGAAATACTTCATGAAGTGCATGGCGCCGGGAAAGAGATCTCAGAAGGCAAGAGAGACAGACTGGACGCCAACATCACTGATCTGATCGGCGCCTTGAACGCCCATGTGGGTAAAGTTGAAGACTTCTTCCATGCCAATGGCGTCGCCACGTTCAAGGGTGTCGAACTCGAGGAGCTTAAAATGGAAAGTTCGCGAACCGTGACACTTCTGGAGGATACCCGCACCCTCCTCCACTCGCGCTCCTCCCGATTCGAGGCGGCCTAGGCAAAATCATCTCAAAGGCACGTACGCGATCCTGCTGCGTGCTATGGTGCCCACCCGGACACTCACCTGTTTTCTACAGCATGCTGCCAACTTCTCGTACCTTGCGTCTGTCGTTGTATTCGTTGCTGATCCTCGCCGGTGCGGCGATTGCCGCCACCCTGGCCATGCGTCACACCGAGCGCCAGTCCCTGGTGGACGACGCCGCCCGCGCCAATCAGCAACTGGCGCTGTACGCCAACTCCCTGCACACACTGATCGAACGCTACCGCGCCCTGCCCGCCGTGCTGGCGCTGGACCCGGAACTGCGCTCGGCTCTCAATGGCTCAGTCAATGCGGATCAACAAGACCTGCTCAACCACAAGCTCGAGAAGATCAACGGCGCCGCCCAGTCCTCCACGCTCGAACTGCTGGACCACACAGGCTTGGCCGTTGCCGCCAGCAACTGGCGCCTGCCCAGCAGTTACGTCGGCCACAACTACGGTTTCCGCCCCTACTTCAGCCAGACGCGCAGCCAGGGCACCGGGCGTTTTTACGCGGTGGGCGTGACCAGCGGGATTCCCGGCTACTTCCTCTCGAGCGCCGTGACCGGTGACAACGGTGAGTTTCGCGGCGCCATGGTGGTCAAACTCGAGTTTCCGGAACTGGAACGCGAATGGCGCCAGGGCAGCGACACCCTGCTGGTCAGCGACGCCCGGGGCATCGTCTTTATTGCCAATCAGCCGGGGTGGCGCTATCGGCTGCTGAACGCACTCTCGGACACCGATCGCGCCGAACTCAAACTGACCCGCCAGTACGACAAACAACCGCTGACGCCGCTGGACCATCAGCCCATCCGGCACTTTGACGACAACAGCTATCTGGCCCGCGTCAATGGCCCCGACGGATCGGCCGAGTACCTCTGGGAATCGCTGCCCCTGAGTACCGAAGGCTGGACCTTGCACCTGCTGCGTCGCCCGCAGGTTGCCTTTGAAGACCTGCGTAACGCCGGGCTGGCCGCCGCCGGGCTGTGGCTGACGCTGGTGTTTTTGCTGTTGTTCCTCAGCCAGCGCTGGCGTCTGGCCAAACTGCGTCAACGCAGCCGCGAAGAGCTGGAGCGCCTGGTTGATGAGCGCACCCGCGACCTGCGCACCGCCCAGGACGGCCTCGTGCAATCGGCCAAACTGGCGGCGCTGGGGCAGATGTCCGCCGCCCTGGCCCATGAAATCAACCAGCCGCTGACCGCCCAGCGCATGCAACTGGCGACCTTGCGCCTGCTGCTCGATCATGGCCGCGTCGACGATGCCTACAAGGCGCTCAAACCAGTGGACGACATGCTGACCCGCATGGCCGCCCTCACCGGCCACCTCAAGACCTTCGCGCGCAAAAGCCCCAGCGGCTTGCGCGAGCGCCTGGACCTGGCGGCCGTGGTCGACCAGTCCCTGCAACTGCTCGACGCTCGCTTTCGCGACGAACACATTGGCTGCGTGCTCGACCTGACCCGCCCGGCGTGGGTGCGCGGCGATGCGATCCGCCTCGAACAGGTGTTGATCAACCTGCTGCGCAACGCCCTCGACGCCATGCGCGACAAACCACTCAAGCGCCTGGAAATCCGCCTCAAGGCCGATCAGCAGCTTTGGTGTCTGACCGTCGCCGACAGCGGCGGCGGTATTGCCGAGCAGGATTTGCCGAATGTCTTCGACCCGTTCTTCACCACCAAACCGGTGGGCGATGGCCTGGGCCTCGGGTTGGCGGTGTCCTTTGCCATTGTTCATGAACTCGGTGGTCGCTTGATCGCTGGCAACCAGGGTGAGGGCGCGCTGTTTACCCTCACCCTGCCGATCGACCTGGAGGCGCACATTCAATGCTCAACTCAGTAATCGTCGTCGATGACGAAGCGAGCATTCGCAGCGCGGTCGAGCAATGGTTGAGCCTGTCGGGTTTTGACGTGCAACTGTTCAGCCGCGCCGAGGACTGCCTGGCGCAGTTGCCGGCGCATTTTCCCGGGGTGGTGCTCAGCGACGTCCGCATGCCCGGCATGAGCGGCTTGGAACTGCTGGCCCGGCTGCAACAGCTGGACGCCGAACTGCCGGTGATCCTGCTGACGGGCCACGGCGATGTGCCGATGGCCGTCGAAGCGATGCGTGACGGGGCCTACGATTTCCTGGAAAAACCCTTCAGCCCCGAGATGCTGCTAAACAGCTTGCGCCGGGCGCTGGACAAGCGTCGCCTGGTACTGGCAAACCGCGCGCTGCATGAACAAGCCGACAACCGCAGCAAACTCGAGGCCAGCCTGCTCGGTGTGTCACGAGGGTTGCAGACCTTGCGCCGACAAGTGCTGGACCTCGCAGCCTTGCCGGTGAACGTGCTGATTCGTGGTGAAACCGGCAGCGGCAAGGAACTCGTCGCCCGCTGCCTGCACGACTTCGGCCCGCGTGCCGGCAAACCCTTCGTGGCCCTGAACTGCGCGGCCATCCCTGAGCAGTTGTTCGAGGCGGAGCTGTTCGGTCATGAAAGCGGTGCCTTCACGGGCGCGCAGGGCAAACGCATCGGCAAGCTTGAATACGCTGACGGCGGCACGCTGTTCCTCGATGAAATCGAAAGCATGCCGCTGGCCCAGCAAGTCAAACTGCTGCGGGTGCTACAGGAACAGAAACTCGAACGCCTGGGTTCCAACCAGAGCATTCACGTGGACCTGCGCATCATTGCGGCGACCAAACCTGACCTGCTGGATGAGGCCCGCGCCGGACGTTTTCGCGAAGACCTGGCCTATCGGCTGAACGTCGCGGAACTGCGTTTACCGCCATTGCGCGAGCGGCGTGAGGACATTCCGTTGCTGTACGAACACTTCGCTCACACCGCCGCCGAGCGACTGGGGCGCAGTGTTGCACCGCTGAGCGGGCCGCACTTGAGCCGTTTGCTGAGTCACGACTGGCCGGGCAACGTGCGCGAACTGGCGAACGCTGCCGAGCGCCAGGTACTGGGGCTGGATGAACCGGAACCGGTCGGCCCCGAACCCGGCCAATCCCTCGCAGCCCAGCAGGAAGCCTTCGAGGCCCAGTGCCTGCGCGCCGCGTTGACCCGGCACAAAGGCGACATCAAAGCCGTGCTCGAAGAACTGCAACTGCCGCGCCGCACCTTCAACGAAAAGATGCAGCGCCATGGGCTGAGCCGCGAGATGTTTTTGGGGTGAAATCCACCCCTCCCCCTAACCCTCTCCCCTGAGGGGCGAGGGGACAAAGCGCAGTGATCTCAAGAAATACTGCGACCTGAAAGATCGAGTCCCTCTCAGGTTTCAATAAAGCCAAGCTCGCCTCGGTTTTTCAGGTCACAGTATTTTTACCAAACACCTCGGTCAGTCCCCTCGCCCCTCTGGGGAGAGGGTTAGGGTGAGGGGTGGACCTCCCCCCACAAGCGAGTTTCCGCTCATACCCCAACCATCCATAGGCAACAATCCGCTCACCCACTCCCTTAAACCCCTCTAAACCGGCCCTCTGCCCGTTGGCACAGCTCCTGCTATAGCCCAAGCAGGCTGCGCTAACGCGCGCTCCACAAAAACAATTAAATGAAGGATCCGTCATGGATAACTCACAAACCCTGCCTCTTGGGTCGGCCGCTGTGCCTGCCAAAGAAAGAACCACGGCCAGCCGCATCAAATCGATCTTCAGCGGTTCTGTCGGCAACATGGTCGAGTGGTACGACTGGTACGTCTACGCCGCCTTCTCGCTGTACTTCGCCAAAGCCTTTTTCCCCAAAGGCGACACCACCGCCCAACTGTTGAACACCGCCGCGATTTTCGCCGTGGGCTTCCTGATGCGCCCGATCGGCGGCTGGCTGATGGGGTTGTATGCCGACCGTGCCGGGCGTAAAGCCGCGTTGATGGCTTCGGTGTATCTGATGTGCTTCGGCTCGCTGATCATCGCGCTGAGCCCGGGTTATGAAACCATCGGCGTCGGTGCACCGGTTCTGCTGGTGTTCGCCCGTTTGCTGCAAGGCCTGTCGGTCGGTGGCGAATACGGCACCTCGGCGACGTACCTGAGCGAGATGGCGACCAAGGAACGTCGCGGTTTCTTCTCCAGCTTCCAGTACGTGACGCTGATTTCCGGCCAACTCATCGCCCTGGGCGTGCTGATCGTTCTGCAGCAAACCCTGACCACCGAACAACTGTACGACTGGGGCTGGCGCATTCCGTTCGCCATCGGTGCCTTGTGCGCGGTCGTGGCGCTGTACTTGCGTCGCGGGATGGAAGAAACCGAGTCGTTCACCAAGAAAGAAAAGTCCAAAGAAAGCGCCATGCGCACCCTGATGCGTCACCCCAAGGAGTTGATGACCGTGGTCGGCCTGACCATGGGCGGCACCCTGGCCTTCTACACCTACACCACGTACATGCAGAAGTACCTGGTGAACACAGTCGGCATGAGCATCAGCGACTCCACCACCATTTCGGCGGCCACGCTGTTCCTGTTCATGTGCCTGCAACCGATCATCGGTGGCTTGTCGGATAAAGTCGGACGGCGGCCGATCCTGATTGCCTTCGGCATTCTGGGCACGCTGTTCACGGTGCCGATCCTCACGACCCTGCACACCATCCAGACCTGGTGGGGCGCGTTCTTCCTGATCATGGCGGCACTGATCATCGTCAGCGGTTACACCTCGATCAACGCCGTGGTCAAAGCCGAGCTGTTCCCGACCGAAATCCGTGCGCTGGGCGTAGGCCTGCCGTATGCATTGACCGTGTCGATCTTCGGCGGCACCGCCGAATACATCGCGCTGTGGTTCAAGAGCATCGGCATGGAGACCGGTTACTACTGGTACGTGACGGCGTGCATTGCGGTGTCGTTGCTGGTGTACATCACCATGAAAGACACCCGCAAACACTCGCGGATCGAGACGGACTGACAGGCAAAAAATCCCACAAAGGTGCGAGGCCTTTGTGGGAGCAAGGCTTGCCCGCGATAGCGATCTGGCAGGCGGCCTATTTGTTGAATGTTAAACCGTCATCGCGGGCATGCCTTGCTCCTGCAAGAGCAACGCAGTGCTCGCGAAGGCCGCGACTCGGTATCAGGACAATTCGGCAACCTCACGGCCCGCGTATTTGTTCTGCACAAACGAAGCGCCAGCGATCATCACCACCAATATCCCCGCCAATACCAGCGACGAACCAATGGTCCCGAAATCCAGCCCGCCCTTTTCATGGGGTTTGGTCAGGAAGTCGCCCAGGGTCGCGCCGAATGGTCGCGTCAACACGAACGCCACCCAGAACAGCAGCACCGACGAGATCTTCGTGAAGTACTTGAGCAGTACCACCACCGCGATGGTCGCGCCGATCAACAATGCACCACCGGCAAACCCCAGCCCCGAGTCGTCCGCCAGGAAGTCACCCAGCGCGGTGCCCAGGGTGTTGGAGAACAGGATCGCGACCCAGTAGAACATCTCGCCACGAAAGCTCTGGACCTTGTTCACGTTCAGTGACTCGCCGCTCAAGCGCCACGCCGCAAAAATCGCGACCAGGATGGCGATCAGAATCATCGACCCCGACGCATACCCCAGGCCCAGCGTACGGTCCATGAAGTCCGACATCGTGGTGCCAGCGGTGCTGGTCGAGAGGATCACGATCCAGTACAGCACCGGGCTGTAGGTTTTGGAAAACAGCTGTGTCACCAGGGTCAGCAAAAATACGCTGATGAGGATCATCGAGCTGATGGCGTAGCCGACATTCAAGGTCATCGACAGCAAATCCCCAGCCGTTTCCCCCAGGGTCGTCGCGCAGATTTTCATGACCCAGAAGGCCAGGGTGATCTGTGGAAGTTTGTTCATTCGGTGCAGTGCTCCAGAGCTCGATTCAAGACGGCCTGTCTTTGAGTTTTTGGCCGACGCGAAGGCTGCCCGGGGCACGGTGAAAATTAGGTAAGGCTCAAATGAAAAATCCGTTCATCCGGGCGCTTCAAGGGCGGTGGCGAGATTAATGATCCGTTAATGCCCAAGCGACATTCTGCCGGCCTCTGAATCCATATCGAGGTTTCGTACGTATACAGAATGCAGGCCACCGAGCGGCGTCTGACAACTTCCTGCGACGCCCATAACATCGTATAAATCGATTGATTTAAGCATTTTTTGCGCTTTTTAATCAATTTCACAAGCGTAATATAAACCCCATACCCAACGCACACCACGTAAACGAACCCGGAGTACACACCATGAAAACCAAACTGATCCTCGCCCTGACCCTCTCCGTACTGGCTGCCAACACCTTCGCCGCCGACGGCTTCGACCGCACCGGTTCCGCTGTCGCTGCCGATGGTTATGACCGTACGGGTTCCGCCACTGTTGCGGCTGATGGCTTCGACCGCACTGGTTCCGCCACTCTCGCCGCCGATGGCTTCGACCGTACCCCACAAGGCCAGACCGTTGCCGAAGGTGGCCGCGATCGCCTGGAAGAAAAAGGCCTGGTTGAAGATGGCTACGACCGTACAGGCTCTGCCACCATCGCTGCTGACGGCTATGACCGCACTGGCTCGGCTTCCATCAGCTAACACTTGAACGTGGCATCACAGCCCGGCTTCGGCCGGGCTTAGTCATTTCTGGAGGGCCGGATTTTGCCCCAGTACCGCTGGAATAAACCGCACCTGCCCGGCACTATTGCAACCATTAACCGTTCTGGAATCTGCGCAATGCCCGACGACATCCACTACTACGAACCCGCCAACGGCCACGGCCTGCCCCACGACCCGTTCAATGCCATCGTCGGCCCGCGCCCCATCGGCTGGATTTCCTCGCAGGACAGTGAAGGCCGGCTGAACCTGGCGCCTTACAGTTTTTTCAACGCGTTCAACTACATTCCGCCGATCATCGGGTTCTCAAGCGTTGGCCGTAAAGACAGCCTGAACAACATCGAGCAGACCGGCGAATTCGCCTGGAACCTGGCCACCCGCCCGCTGGCCGAGCAGATGAACCAGAGCTGCGCGACGGTTGCGGCCGACATCAATGAATTCGAGCTGGCCGGGCTGACGCCCGCCGCCTCGAAAATCATCCAGGTGCCACGGGTCGCCGAAAGCCCGGTGTCCTTCGAATGCAAGGTCACGCAGATCATTCAGTTGCAGCGCGCAGATAAAGAAGTGGTACCAAGCTGGCTGATTCTCGGCGAAGTGGTCGCCGTGCATATCGCCAAGTGGCTGCTCAAGGACGGGGTGTACGACACCGCCGCGGCAGAACCGATTCTGCGCGGCGGTGGGCCGGCGGATTACTTCCAGTTGGGGCCTGAGGCCCTGTTCAAAATGTTCCGACCGGGAGCGGCCAACGCCCCCTGATCGTCACCAGACCAGTTCGCCGTCTTCAGTCACGTCGCTCAGTTGCTCGAGTTTCGCTTCTGCAGCCTGATCGGCCACCAGGGCGGTCTTGAAGGTCTGGTCATCAAGGATTTTGTGAAACCGCGGGGCGCCTGAACCACCCAGGGCCTTGACGGCAATGGCGGCGCTATAGCCCTCCTCACCGCGCACGGCGGCAGAAACGGCTTCGAACTGTGCAAACTCTTTACGTGCCATGTTGCGGATCCTGGCCAATGGAAAGTCGGCCATTCTAAACCCTCAGCTGGCCAACTGCTGCAACGGCGCGGCGTTGAACGACGGATATTCGTCCCGCGCCTGAGCGACCGATACATCGCTGAACGTGTGAAAGTCCAGGCTATTGACCACCAGTTCCTGCACCAGCTCGCTGAATACCTCCATTGCCGGGCTGCTGAAGTAGTCCGTCATGGCCCGCTGATCGGTCCAGAATCCGGACACCAGCCACAGTTCAGGGTCACACAGGGAATGTTGCAAGGCAAAGTGCAGGCAACCGCTGGCCTGGCGCGAAGGTTCGATCAGGCTGCTCAAGCGCGCACCCAACTCCGTTGAACGGCCAGCGCGGGCGCGGACAAACGCCATGTGGCTGACGGGGATTTGCGTGGACATGTTCGACTCTCCCTGGATGTAAACGATCAGCAGCCCGAGAGAGGCTGCGACAGGAACCCAGATTAAGCTCCCCCGTCACGGGCCGTTAGTCGATTCCTGCCGGCTTGTTGCACAATCCTGCACCCGCACGCCGGTGACGCTACCCCCCAGTTCAACCGAGCGCTGAACGTGACAGAGGTGTTTCAAGCAAGTTTCTCCCGCCTCTGCTCATGTTCTTCAGACTGTCGGCGGCCCTGGAACAGGATCAGGCAAGTTTTACGCAGGATTTACCTACCCCCATGGGTTGCACAAACATAAGCTGTGCCCATCCCATCAGCCTTGCCGAGGATGATTCCCATGGCACCTCTGGATCACACCCACACCCCGCTGGACGCCGACATGGAAAAACACCGGGTGGAGCTGGCGGCAATCATTCGCCGCAATACCCGCGAGGACGGCAGCTACGCGACCGCCATCGGTTCGTTGTATCTGTCGCGCCACAGCCAGTCCCACGACTTCGCCCCGGTGCTCGCACAACCGGCGCTGTGCATCATGGCTCAGGGGCGCAAGGAAGTTCGCCTGGCGGACGAGTTCTTCAACTACGACCCACTCAATTACCTGGTGGTGTCGGTCTCGATGCCGCTCAGTGGTCGGGTGGTGAATGTTTCGCCAGACCATCCGATCCTGGCCTTGCGCCTGGACATCGACCCGGCGGAGATCACCGCGTTGATCGCCGACGCCGGCCCGCTCGGCGTCCCCTCGCGACCCGCCGGGCGCGGCCTCTACGTTGAACAACTGGATCAACCCATGCTCGACGCGGTGCTGCGCCTGGCGCGCCTGCTCGACACGCCGAAAGACATCGCCATGCTCGCGCCCCTGATTCGTCGGGAGATCCTGTATCGCCTATTGCGCAGCCCGCAGGGCCACCGTTTGTATGAAATCGCCATTGCCAACAGCCAGAGCCATCGCATCGGCCAGGCGATCAAATGGCTCAACGGCAACTTCGAGCTGCCGCTGCGCATTGAAGCATTGGCCAGGGAAGTGAACCTCAGCGTGTCGACCCTGCATCACCGCTTCAAGGCGATGACCGCCATGAGCCCGCTGCAGTACCAGAAGCAACTGCGCCTGCAAGAAGCGCGGCGCTTGATGCTCGCCGAAGGCATCGACGCCTCGGCGGCCGGTTACCGCGTGGGCTATGAAAGCCCCTCGCAGTTCAGCCGCGAGTACAGCCGATTGTTTGGCGCGCCACCGCTGCGGGATCTGGCGCGATTGCGCTCGTAGTCGCTTATACGGCGCGAATCACGTGCTTGATCTCCTGAAACGCGGCCAACCCCACGGCCCCAATTCACTGCCCCTGATCCACTCAGGCCCTTTTAATCACGCTCAGGTAATCCAGCATGGCGCAATAACGTGCCGCCATCTCTTTGATCGACACAGCATCGCGCAACATGTGCAGTTGAGTTGTCACCATGAAGTGCTCATAGGCCTGGGCGAGCTTTTGCGCTTCCTGCAACCAGCTCAGTCTGTTTTGGTCGAGGCTGCCAATCTCATCGAGCTTGCTCAGTGTGCGGTTCAGTTCAAGCAACTCTTTTTCAACCGCCTTGACCTCAACCCGTACGCCATCGGTGCGCGTGTAAATAGCGTCTCGCGCCTCTGTGAAACTCACGTATTGACGACCTTGCTCGATGCCGTCCAGGTTGCCGTTGAGCCGCTTCAAGGCAAGCTCCAGGAATTCGCGATCAGGCTTTTTCGTGCTGACCAGCTTGATCGCTGCCTCGATCTCCTGGGCGGTTGGAATCATGCCCTTGAAGATGTCGATCCAGGTAGGGGACTTAAACTGTTGCAGCGCCTCGTCGACACTGCGTTTCTCTTCAGCGAGCGCACGGAGGTCGGTATTGAGCAGCAGGAGCTTGCGTTCTTGCGCTGCACGCCTTGCTTCATAAGGAGCGCTCCACTGCGCGCCCTCCTGAACCAGTGTGAGGCCGCCAATCTCTGGCAGCTCTCGGGATAAATGCTCCCGGGCCGCGAGCAAGGGCGCCTGCGAACTGCTCAGCCGCTGAACACAATACGTCACCAGTTCCTCGATCTTTCTGGCACGTGTTGCAGCCGTGGCCACGGTGTTCCCCTCGATCTGCACGATACGCGCCAGCGTACTCTCAAAACTGATGTTACCCAGGGAGGCCTGCACCCTCTTGATATGCTCAAACAATTGATGATCTGTGTCGTTGATCTGTGCACGCAGGTAGTCGACCTTATCTTGTATCGCCCCAGCGAAGGCAAAGGTTTTACCAGCCACTTTCAAGTCAAACTGACTCTTGGCCTGTTTCATGACCACCGTGTCCGGCACGGCATAACTGAACAGACCCTTAAACTCATGAACCGTCATAAAATTCTTCCTTGAACTCAATAGAGTGACAACTTAATCCACAACCGAATTAAACACTTCAGACAAATTGGCGGCATAGCCTTTAATGGTTCCCCAAGGCGCCACCACATCCTGAATATCCATAACCAGCAAACTCAAGTCAAAGGCGTTATCCATTTCAAATAGCCGCACTCGAGATTCCTCGATATTCATCCAGATAATGGCCCAGACGTCCTCCAGGTTTTTCGCCCCTTGTTCGGCATCGATCATCTGCGACTTCATGTTTTCCAATCGTATGCGCAAATCCATCAACAGCTTGGACAACCGGGCTTTCTCCATTTCCTTAAGCACATTATCCCGATTTTCGATCAGGCCGTTTTTCTCTGCCCTGGTCGCTTCTGCCTTAGAACCAAAGATGCCGCCAGTGATAGCAACACCGATGGGGCCGAACACCAACCCGGTGAAGGCATAGCCCACCAGACTGTCGTACTCTTTGATTTTCTCGGCGATACGCTTATCCAGTTCTTTTATTTCAACTCTGAGTTGCTCTTCCTCGGCGACCTGATCCAGACCGGCTCGCTCCACATCGCTGAGTTTTACTTTGACGAGAGGCAACAGCTCTTCGGTAATCTTGCGCGAGAACTCCGTCGACAGTGCCTTAACCGCGCTGATCCGGCGGCAGAAACTCTCGATATCGTTTTTCATCCGTACCAGATACCTTTCCAGGCTTTCGACCTTGTCGGTGTCCGAGTTCCCCAGCGCGATTTCGGCCATTTTGGCCCGCTCCACCTCCGTCAGCGTATGAATCGTGCCGGTCAGGTCCTTGTAGCCCTGGAAGCCTTTAAGGTGCTCTATCACCAGGTTCCCGGTATTGATGAACCCACGGGAAAACAGATCCAGCCGCCCCCCAAGATCCTTGGTATCACGCTCAAGGGTTCCCCAAGACAGTGCATGCTGGTGAATCTTCTGATGCAGGCTCTGGATGTCGGCCGGTTCCAGTCCCTCTCTTCCAGATCTGATGTAACCCAACTGACGTTCAATCGGGGTCAAATCGACTGGTAAGGCCAAGGCCGCTTTGACATAACGTTTTATGGCCACAATATTATGTTTCTGAACAATGAATGTTCCGCCCCTGTAAGCGCTTCCATTTTTGCCCGCCATCACGCCGAAGTATTGAACCGGCACATATTTCGCCGCATCACTTATAGTGCTTATGCCTTCCATCTCGACAACTGCTTGACCGGCAGTCGTCCTCAACCTTTCCCGAAGTTCTTCCGGAGATTCTTCCTTAGGCTTTTCCTTCGCATCTACAATCATTGACCTTCTCCATACCGTGAGGGCACGTCGCCTCAAACAACCTCCTATTGAAAAGTTTTAGCAGCATTCCTCGCCACTCAAACCAGAGCACAACCCTAATAGCAAGAACGTGACGCCACAAGCTCGTCAAACACCCTGAACCTCGTAGGAATTAAAAACATTCAACACGCAAACGCTTGAAAAGTTAAACATCTAGAAAAACAACAGACAAAAAAACACCCCACTTCATCTTCAAAGCCTCTAATTGCACACAACCAAGATGAAGCAGAAATCATTACTTAAAGCGTCTCAAGAAAAATAAAAACAACCGAACTCATCAGTTCTTAAACATCCGGTTTCACACTAACGACAACCACAAACACGCATTGAGCACTTCCCAAACTCCATTGCAGAGTTGGAATAGCGCACCGTTAAAAATCAGCACATAGCAAAAAGCACGGACTGCCCAAGGGGCAGTCCGTGCTTTGGTGACAGATCAATAACCGACCGTAAACCGCTGACGGCTATGCGCCGGTTTCTCGACTTCATCGAGCATCGCAATCGCGTAGTCGGCGAAGGTGATCCAGCTCTTGCCTTCGGCACTCACCAGCAGGTCATCCTTGCCCACGCGGAAGGTGCCGGTGCGCTCGCCCTCGACAAATTCCGCCGAGGGCGACAGGAAAGTCCAGTCCAGTTCCTTTTCCTGGCGCAAGGTGTCGAGGTAAACGCCGCCAGCACTGGCCTCGGCCTTGTAGGCATCCGGGAAGCCGGGGCTGTCGATGACTTTGCTGCCCGTCGGCAGCAACAGGCTGCCAGCACCGCCCACCACCAACAGGCGTTTGACGCCGGCCTGTTTCACCGGCCCGAGAATGGCACTGACCGGGATGCTGGAGAAGTGCGCGGCGCTGAGCACCACGTCATGACCGGCCACGGCAGCTTGCAGGGCGGCGGCATCGGCGGCGTCGACATTCTTGCGGGTGACACCGTCACGCTGGCCGATGGTCGAGGTATCGCGGGCAATTGCAGTGACGCTGTGACCACGACGCAGGGCTTCTTCCAACAGTTGGCTACCGGCACGGCCAGTGGCGCCGATGATTGCGATCTTGCTCATGACGTTCTCCAGTTCAGGTGTGATCTGTGGCGAGCGAGCTTGCTCGTGCTGGGCTGCGCAGCAGCAGCCCCAAAAGCTTCGTACTCATGGCAAATGTTGCGAGTGCTGCGCACTCGAACGGGAGCAAGCTCCCTCGCCACAAAGGGTAAAACGACTCACCACTTCATTTCGCCCTTGGCGACTTTGGCGCTCAGTTCCAGCGAGCTTTCTTCGCCGAGGGTCGGGAAGCGCTTTTTCATCGCCGCAATCAGTTCGGCGGAGTCTTTGGCCTTGGCGGTTTCTTCGTCGAAGGCCTTGATGTAGTCGGCAGTGAACTGCACGGCGGCCAGCGAACGAGCGCTTTCACCCAGGTAGTGGCCCGGCACGAGGGTCGCAGGCTTCAGGTTTTTGATGGTGTCCAGGGTCACGAGCCAGTCTTTGTGGGACTGCGGGGTTTGGGTATCGGCCATCCAGACGTGGATGTTTTCAGCCACCACCACACCACCGACCACGGCTTTGATCGACGGGATCCAGACGAAGGTGCGGTCCGGTTGTTTGCCGTCCAGGCCAATGATGTCCAGTTTCTGGCCTTCCAGGGTCAGGCTGTGGCCCTTGAGCACGGCTGGAACGATGGTTTTGGCCGGCACATCAGCGCCCATTTTCGGGCCCCAGAATGCGACTTTGCCTTCAACGGTTGCCTTGATGTGATCAACCGTCGGTTGCGAGGCAAGCACTTTGGCTTTCGGGAACGCGGCGGTGATGGTGTCCAGGCCGAAGTAGTAGTCCGGGTCACCGTGGCTGATGTAAATGGTGGTCAGTTCCTTGCCGCTGGCGCGGATTTTTTCCACGACCTGCTCGGCCTGGGACTTGCCGAATTGCGCGTCCACCAGGATGGCGTCGTGCTTGCCGCTGACCAGCACCGAACTCACCGGGAAGATAGCAGCGGTGCCTGGGTTGTAAACATCCAGGGTCAGTGGCGCGGGGGCAGCAGCGGCATGGGCGGCGAAGCCCACAGTGGCGGTGGCCAGCAACAAGCGCTTGAGTGAGGTGAATCCGATCATGATGTGCTCCGGGTCTGTGCTGCCGTGATTGGCGATGGGAGAGAGCTTAGTTGCCTGAGTCGTTACAAAAAATGCGATGCTTGGACATAGTTTGTTTCTGAAAGCGGGCAAATCATGGATCGTCTTCAAGCAATGCGGGTCTTCATCACGGTAGTCGACCTGGGCAGCCAGTCAGCCGCCGCCGATCACCTGGACCTCTCACGGCCGGTGGTGTCGCGTTATCTGGCGGAACTGGAAGATTGGGTCGGCGCGCGGTTGATGCACCGCACCACCCGCAAACTGAGCCTCACCGCTGCGGGCAGCGAGATTCTGCCGCGCTGCCGGCAGATGCTCGACTTGTCCAGCGACATGCAGGCCGCCGTCAGCGAGCCGGACGATGCGCCGCGTGGCCTGCTGCGCATCAGCGTCAGCACCTCGTTCGGTCAGGCGCAACTGGCCGATGCCGTGGCCGCGTACGTCAAGCGCTACCCAGGCGTGAGCATCGACCTGCAAATGCTTGACCGCACGGTGAACCTGGTGGATGAGCGCATCGACCTGGCGATCCGCACCAGCAACGACCTGGACCCGAACCTGATCGCCCGGCGGCTGACGGTCTGCCGCTCGGTGATCTGCGCCTCCCCCGCCTACCTGCGTGAACACCCGACGCCGCAGCGGGTCGAGGACCTGAGCCAGCACAACTGCCTGACTCACTCTTACTTCGGCAAAAGCCTGTGGCATTTCGAGCAGGACGGCGAGCAGGTTTCAGTACCGGTACAGGGCAACATCAGCGCCAATGAAGCCAGCACCCTGCTGCGCGCCGCCATGGCCGGCGCCGGTGTGGCGATGCTGCCCACCTATCAGGCCGGGGTGCACATTCACAGCGGCGAGCTGGTTCGCTTGCTGCCAGGTGCAGAACCCCGGCAGATGAACATGTACGCGGTTTATGCATCACGCAAACACATGCCGGCAGCGCTGCGCAGCATGCTGGATTTTCTGGTACTGAGGTTTCCCGAAGAGCCGGAATGGGATAGGAGCAGCGGTAAGTTGTAAGTTGTGAGCTGCAAGCTGCAAGCTGCAAGCAGGTTTGTGGCCTTGGCTTGTAGCTTGTAGCTTGGCTTGCAGCCGCCCCCAAGCGACCTATGCTGATAGTAATACCCAAGGGTATTCGTTCAGAGGTCAGCGCCATGAACACCAAAACAAGAAGATACCTCGCGATCTTCATCACCTGCACCGCGACGCTGGTGTTGTATGGCACTGCGGCCTACCGGGTGGAGCAGGCCCGGCAGTTGCCACGTGAGTACGCGAGTTGCAACTTCGAACGTTGCATACCCCACAACGCGACCCTGAACGCCCTCAGGTAACAAGCGGTTTCAGTCCTCGCCATCCTGATCGGCTTTCAGCCGGTCGCGAAACGCCTTGGGTGATATCCCCACGCGCCGCCGAAACAGCCGGGTGAAGTTGGTCGGATCAGAAAACCCGAGCACATCGGACATCTCGTAAATGGTCATGCTGGTGTACGTCAGCAAGCGCTTGGCTTCGAGCAACTGGCGTTCGTGCATGATCTGCAAGGCCGGTTGCCCCGCCAGTTCACGGCAGGTGCCATTGAGGTGGGAAACGGAAATCCCCAACTTGTGCGCCAGGTCTTCGACCTTCACATGTTCGCGGTAGTGGTCTTCGACCAGTTGAATAAACCCGTTGAGGTACTCGCGCGCACGTTGTGGCCGTTGGCTCGCCGCGTGGCGCTGGAGCACCTGGCGGCTGACCCACACCATAATCACGCTGACCAGCGAATGCATGAGCATTTCACGGGCCGGCTGATGACCGACGTATTCGCTTTGCAAGGAGGAAAACAGGCTGTTCAGGTACTCGCTGTCCTGGCCGGCCGGGTAACTTTCAGCCTGCACGAGTGCGCTCACCGAATCGCCCAACTGCGCCTGGAGGTGCGCCACCAGCGGCGCGGCGAGGGTCACCACGAAGCCTTCTACATCCTCGGAAAACCGAAACCCGTGCACCGACAACGGCGGCAGCACCTGAATCGCCGGTTCGTCGAGGCGTGTTCGTTTGCCCTCGATCTCAAGCTCTGCGTGGCCCTTGAAGACAAATAACAACTGACACAGATCGGCGTGCCGATGGGGTTTGATTTCCCATTGATGTTCGCGGCTGCGCTTGGAGAGGGTTTCGCAATGCAGCAGGTCCGGGGTTGGCCAGTCCAGGCTCTCGCCATAGAGTTTGAATACGGGAATCGAAGGAGGGGCAGGCTTGTTCATCACTTCAGTCCAGGCCTCAGAGTGTCGGGCGATAATCGCACCGTTTGGCAAAAAGAACAGGTATCGACTCAGCTGTCACCGCCAATTGACAGACTCACACGCAAAAAATGCAAGCACTCGATTGATAAAAACCACCCACCGGCCAAGTCCGCATGACGGATGCGAGCCATGACAACACTGAAAATACTGAAACCCCAGGTCGCCCTCCTCGACTTTCCATACGAGGCTATCGAATAGCTTGCTATCAACTTACACTGGCGAACACTCCCGCTCGCCTCCCCCCTGCGGGTCAATCACCGCTCGCAGGTTTTTTCGTGGCCAATCTCAATCAGCCTGAAACGCCCAAACCCGCTATTCGCAGCGTGCTGGTCGCGCTGATGCTGGCGATTTTCCTCGGGGCGCTGGACCAGACCATCGTCGCCGTGTCGATGCCGGCCATCTCCGCGCAGTTCAAGGATGTCAGCCTGCTGGCCTGGGTGATTTCCGGCTACATGGTGGCGATGACCGTGGCAGTACCGATCTACGGCAAGCTCGGCGATCTTTATGGTCGGCGACGGCTGATGCTGTTCGGCATGGGCCTGTTCACCCTGGCATCGCTGTTGTGCGCCATGGCCCAGAGCATGGAGCAACTGGTGCTCGCCCGGATCATCCAGGGCATCGGTGCCGGGGGAATGATTTCGGTGAGTCAGGCGATCATCGGTGACATCGTCCCGCCCCGCGAACGCGGCCGCTATCAGGGCTATTTCAGCAGCATGTACGCAATGGCCAGTGTTGCCGGGCCAGTGCTGGGCGGCTACATGACCGAGTACCTGTCATGGCGCTGGGTGTTCCTGATCAACCTGCCGCTGGGCCTCGGCGCGTGGCTGGTGGCCAACCGCACGCTGGTGGGGTTGCCGGTGCCGCAGCGCAAGCCGGTCATCGACTACCTCGGCACGCTGCTGATGATCATCGGCCTCAGCGCGTTGCTGCTGGACATTACCCTGGTCGGCCAGGGGCATGTGTGGCGCAGCCCCGAGGTGCTCGGTTTGTTGGGCTGTGCGGTGCTGACCCTGGCACTGTTCGTCTGGCATGAGCGGCGGGCTCGCGAGCCGTTGCTGCCGATGCACCTGTTTGCCAATCGCCCTGCGATCCTGTGCTGGTGCACGATTTTCTTCACCAGTTTCCAGGCGATTTCGCTGATCGTGTTGATGCCGTTGCGCTTTCAAAGTGTCACTGGTGCCGGTGCCGACAGTGCGGCCCTGCACTTGTTGCCGCTGGCCATGGGCTTGCCGATGGGCGCGTACTTCGCCGGGCGCCAGACTTCAGTGACCGGGCGCTACAAACCGATGATTCTGACCGGCGCCCTGCTGATGCCGTTCGCCATTCTCGGCATGGCGTTCAGCCCGCCTCAAGCCACACTCCTCAGCGCAGTGTTCATGCTGCTCAGCGGGATTGCCGCCGGCATGCAGTTTCCCACCTCGCTGGTGGGCACCCAGAATTCGGTGGAACAACGGGACATCGGCGTGGCCACCAGCACCACCAACCTGTTTCGCTCACTGGGCGGCGCGGTCGGCGTGGCCTTGATGTCGGCCTTGCTGCTGGCATTGTTGCAGGACTCCAGCTTCGCGCACCTGGCCAGTTCGTCGCTGATGGCCGAAGGCAGTTCGGGCAACGTGTTGCTCGACGGTTTGAGCGCTGCGTCGGGGGATGCGCAGAACGCCTTGCGCGCCGAACTGCTGCTGACCTTCCGCCACCTGCTGATGGTCAGCGCGGCGGTGTCGATACTTGGCCTCGTGGCGGCCATCAGCATGCCGAACATGCTGTTGCGCGGGCGGGAGGACAAGGCCCGGTAGGCGGACCGAGTCCGCCTGGCGTCGTCGGTCACTGACAATCAAGGGCTGTAATACCCCACCGCCACCAGCAAGTGATCGACCTTTTTCAGGTAGGCGTGCTTGTCTTCGATTTTGCCGGTGACTGGGTTTTTCCAGCGGTATGCGTATTCACCCTGATCCTGCTGCCCCATGAGTGCCAGGATCGGCTCCCCCACGGGTTTGCCTTCCGGGTCCTTGATCTTGCCGAAATCGGTGTTGATCAAGCGCAGGTTGGTGCCATGGGCAACGTAGCGCTGGTTGTCCAGGTCAACGACAAATACATACAGGTCATCCTGCAAAAAACCGCCCTTGAGCGAGTTGATCGCTGTCAGCGTGCCTTTCTCATCCTTGGCCAGATCGCTCGCGGCTTTTTCGAGCAATGCCTTGGCCTGCTCGGCCGAGGCGCGCGGCAGGTAGTAACCGACCGCCAGGATGCGGTTGCCGATGCGCTGGTAGAACACCCGTTTGCGCTCGACCTTGCCATCGGCCCAATTCTGCCAGCGATACTCGGCCTCCTGGATGCCATTGCCCTCCGGCACCAGCAAGGCGTTTTTGAAAGCTTTCTGCAAGTCAGGCCCCAGCGCCTCGGACACATCACGGCCGATCAATGCCGACGACGGCCCACCGCTGGCAAGCATCATCCCTTGAGTGTCGACGACAAAAACATAGCGATCCTTGTCGACGAACTCGCCCTGGCGACTGAATGCCGCGAAGGCTTTGTCGCCGTTGTCGTGGTAATAGGCCAGGGCTTTTTCCAGCAGGGCCAGCGCTGCCTGGCTGTCATCCGCAGCCTTGGCGGCCGCGTGCGCCTGCCCCAGGCACAGCACCAGCAGCCAGCCCAGCAAGGTAGTTTTGTGCAGAAACCTCATTGCGCATCCCTCGTCTTATTGATGTTTCAAGAGCGTAGACGGCAATGAGGCAGTCACCAGCAAGCATTCCCGCAGCGCGGGAACGCATCGGGATCAAGGGCGGGCACTGATCTGCTGTTGCAGGTTCTGGATCTGGCTTTGCAAGGTGTTGATGTTGCGCGTGACCTGGCCACGGAACGCATCGAACTCGGCGGTGTTGCCCCCCCCTTGAGCCGAGGCCGGGCGATTGTCCTGTTGGCTCTTGAGGACGATCAGTTCCTGCTCCAGACGCTCGATGGCCGGGTTGCCCTGCTTTTTCAATGCAGCGATGTCCGTCCCCAGGCTCTTGAGTTGGGCATCGACTTTGCTGGTGTCCGGTTGAACGCCTTTGAGCGTGGTCAACTCAGTACTCAGGGCTTTGACCTGAGCTTGCAGTTGGCTGTTGGCGGCTTGTTGCTCGGCGGTTTGCGCGGCCATTTGCGCCAGACGTTTGTCCAGGTCCGTCGCCTGGCCCGCGACGCCTTGCTGCTGTTTGTTCTGCTCCAGCAGTTTGCTTTCCAGTTGCTTGATTTGCAGCTTCAGCGCTTCGCTGTCACTGGTGACGTTGGTCTGGCTGGCCACGACCTTGCCGGAAATATCCTGCAAACGCCCCGCCGCTTCCTCACTGATCCGCGCGAAGCTTTCCTGAGTGGCGACCAGTTGCTGTTCCATCAGCGAAATCTGCTGGAAGCTCCACCAGGCCAAACCGGCAAAGGCAAAAAACAACGCACCGACCAGTGCCCACAGCGGGCCCGTGCTCGCACCTTTGACCCTGGCCGCAGGCGCAGGCCGGGAATGCACCGAGGTGCGCTCGCGGGTAGCGGAAGTCGGTTCAAAGTCGTCGTCGAGGGTATCGGCCCGCAGGCTGGGTACATCGTCGAAGTCGTCGTTGGCATCGTTACGCATGGACATGAGTCAACCTTTCTAAAGCACGGTGATGGCTAAATGCTGCGAGTATAAACCGCTCACTCGCCGCACTGATCGACCTTGAACCCCACTCTCGGTTCAGTGTTTATTTCAGCGAATATCCTGGGCCTTCCACCAACCGCAGAACTCGTCGAGGGCAGTCCACAGGCTGACTTTCGGGTCGTAGTCCAGATAATGCCGGGCGCGGCTGATGTCCAGGGTGAAATTTTTGTTCATGACCTGCATGCCCAGGCGCGACAGCGTCGGCTCCGGTCGTCCCGGCCACAGCTTGCAAACCCCTTCGTTCAGCGCCGCGATGCTGTAGGCCAAACCGTAGGAACGGTAGCGGGTAACCTGTGGAACTTCCATCTGGCGCATCACATAGTTGACCACATCCCACAACGGTACCGGCGTGCCGTTGCTGATGTTGTAGGCCTTGCCGAGCGCCGACCCCGTCGCCAACAGGCTGCTGAGCAGCGCCTCGTTGAGGTTCTGCACGCTGGTGAAATCGACCTTGTTCAGGCCATTGCCGATGATCGCCAGGCGTCCTTTGCGCTGCATCTTCAACAACCGCGGGAAGATGCTCATGTCACCGGCCCCCGTGACGAAACGCGGCCGCAAGGCCAGTACTTCAAGACCGAACTCCTGTGCACCGAAGACTTTCTGCTCGGCCAGGTACTTGGTCGCCGCGTACGGGTGCTTGAAGCGCTTGGGTACTTGCTCTTCGGTCAGGCCAAGATGATCGCGACCATCGAAGTAGATCGAGGGCGACGACAAGTGCACCAACCGTCGAACGTTCTGTTTCAGGCAGGCTTCGACCACGTTTTCGGTGACCAGCACGTTGCCCTGATGAAAGTCCTGATACCGCCCCCAAAGCCCCACCGCGCCCGCGCAATGCACCACCGCGTCGACATCCAGGCACAGGTCGCGAACCAGCATTGGATCACTCAAGTCCCCCTGGACGAACTGCGCGCCACGACGCACCAGATGTTCGACGCCTTCGGCCCGACGGCCGTTGACCCGCACGTCCAGCCCTTGCTCCAGGGCGAAACGCGCAAAACGTCCGCCAATGAAGCCGCTTGCGCCGGTGACCAGAATTTTCATGAGTTGCTCCTACAAATGCAGTAACTAGCTTCAAGCGACAAGCTACAAGTTAAAACCGATCCACAAGCTCTTTACTTGTAGCTTGCAGCTTGACGCTTACCGCTGCTCCAAGGGCACCAGCCATTGCCCGCTGGATCGTGCCAGATGCTCGGTCAGTTGGGCCAACAACTGCCCTCCGTTGCGCCAATGATGCCAGTACAGCGGCACATCAATCGGCTTATCTGCCAATAACTCCACCAGAACGCCCCGTTCCAGTTGATCGCGCACCTGCAGTTCCGGCACCAGCCCCCAGCCCAGCCCGGCCTCGGTCAGGCGAATAAAGCCTTCGGAGGACGGACACAAATGGTGCTCGAAACCGCCATCCACGCCCAACGACGCCAGGTAACGATGCTGCAAAAAGTCATCCGGCCCGAACACCAGCGCGGGCGTGCGGGCCAACTGATCGGCGCGAACCCCGTGAGGGAAATGCCGGGCGATGAAGGCCGGGCTGGCCAGTGCACGATAGCGCATGGCGCCCAGCAACACGCTGCGAGCGCCCGCCACCGGACGCTCGTTGGCGCACACACACGCAGCCACTTCACCGGCCCGCATGCGTTTGAGGCCAACGGTCTGGTCCTCCACCACCAGGTCAAGCAACAAGTGCTGCCCGGCGCAAAAATCCCCCACGGCCTCGGCCCACCAGGTCGCCAGGCTGTCGGCATTGAGGGCGATACGCAGACGCTCCGGCAACCCCTCCTCATCGAGGGCCGGCACCAGCGTTTGCAAGTCGCGCTCAAGCAGTCGCACTTGCTGCACATGGTTGAGCAGGCGCCGGCCGATCTCCGTCGGGGCCGGCGGCGTGACCCGCACCAGCACGGGTTGGCCGACCCGGGCTTCAAGCAATTTGATCCGCTGGGAGATGGCCGACTGAGACAACCCCAGTACTTGAGCCGCCCGTTCGAAGCCGGCCTGCTCGACCACGGCGGCCAGGGCAGAAAGCAACTTATAGTCAAACATCAGTTTTCCTAATGAGTGATCAGCAATATTGGTTTTTCTTATACAGCGCGGCACCGGAGAATGGCCAGCAAGAACTCTTGAACAAGGATCAGCGACATGGCTGGCGAAACTTCCCTGGCAACCCTGCTGCGCAGCATGAGCCCGGAACTCAACGACGGTGAATACGTGTTCTGCACGATCCGCGACGGCCACCTCCCCAGGGACTGCGAGATTATCGGCAGCTTCCGTGAACGCGAAGGCCTGACGGTCATCCTCGAACGTCGGCACGCGGTGAAGGCCGGTTTCAGTTTCGACTACGTAGCGGCGTGGATCACCCTCAACGTGCATTCGGCGCTGGAAGCAGTGGGCCTCACGGCGGCGTTTGCCACGGCATTGGGGCAGGCCGGCATCAGTTGCAACGTGATCGCCGGTTACTACCACGATCACCTGTTTGTCGGTCAGGCCGATGCTGATCGCGCCATGAACGTACTGCGGCAATTGGCGACAAACGCGGAGTAAATCCTTATGTGGCAAAGCTACGTCAATGGCCTGTTGGTGGCCGCCGGGCTGATCATGGCGATCGGCACTCAAAACGCGTTCGTGCTGGCGCAGAGCCTGCGGCGCGAACATCACCTGCCCGTCGCGGCGCTCTGCGTGACCTGCGATGCGCTGCTGGTTGCGGCCGGGGTATTCGGGCTGGCGACGATCCTGGCGCAAAACCCGCTGCTGCTGGCGGTTGCCCGTTGGGGCGGGGCGGCGTTCCTGCTGTGGTACGGCAGCTTGGCGCTACGTCGGGCCTGCTCGAAACAAAGCCTGCAACAGGGTGCAAACCAGACCGTGCGCTCGCTGCGAGCGGTGATGCTCAGCGCACTGGCGGTGACGCTGCTCAACCCGCATGTCTACCTGGACACCGTGTTGCTGATCGGCTCCCTCGGCGCCCAACAGACCGAGCCCGGCGCGTATGTAGTCGGTGCCGCCAGTGCCTCGTTGCTGTGGTTCTTCACCCTGGCCCTCGGCGCCGCGTGGCTCGCCCCTTGGCTGGCACGCCCCGGCACCTGGCGGATTCTCGACCTGCTGGTCGCCGTGATGATGTTCACCGTAGCCTTTCAGTTAATCAGCGCGGCCTGATGTAGCGATTCAATTAATCGGGCTACGCGAATATTCCAAAAGGCTCTGGAACCTCTATTCCACACAGTTGTTGCGTGGTTATGCCGCACCCCCGGTGCTATGATCCGACACCTGCGCCGCAAAGAGTACAAACTCCCCGGCGCTTGTCTGGCCGCCCGTGATCGGCCTTGCGCTCACCGCAACTGACCTGATTAGGAGAATCATCATGGCTTTCGAATTGCCGCCGCTGCCCTACGCACACGATGCCCTGCAGCCGCACATTTCCAAGGAAACCCTGGAATACCACCACGACAAGCACCACAACACCTATGTCGTGAACCTGAACAACCTGGTGCCAGGCACCGAGTTCGAAGGCAAGACCCTGGAACAAATCGTCAAGACTTCCTCGGGCGGTATCTTCAACAACGCCGCTCAGGTCTGGAACCACACTTTCTACTGGAACTGCATGGCGCCAAACGCCGGCGGCCAACCTACCGGCGCGTTGGCTGAAGCCATCAACGCTGCGTTCGGTTCGTTCGACAAGTTCAAGGAAGAGTTCACCAAGACGTCCGTCGGCACCTTCGGTTCCGGTTGGGGCTGGCTGGTGAAAAAGGCTGACGGTTCCCTGGCCCTGGCCAGCACCATCGGCGCCGGCAACCCGCTGACCAGCGGCGACACCCCGCTGCTGACCTGCGACGTCTGGGAACACGCTTACTACATCGACTACCGCAACGTTCGTCCGAAGTACGTCGAAGCGTTCTGGAACCTGGTCAACTGGAAGTTCGTGGCTGAGCAGTTCGAAGGCAAAACCTTCACCGCTTAAGTCTGCTTGCAGTGAAAAAACCCGGCAATGCCGGGTTTTTTTATGCCCCTCACCAGGCATGCAACAGGCTGCAAATCATCGCTCGCTTGCCCCTGAGCCCCAGCCGTCCACCCTCAGCAAGGCGGAAATATTCTCCCCCGCCCCTCAAGTTGCAGGAGGTGCCTACCGACACATTACAAATGGCTCCAATCGCCAACAACCACGGCATTGTGGCCAAGCCTGCAAACAAAATCTCCCCGGCATGATTGTCCCTTTGACTGCCATCCCGGGATTGCCAATACTCATGGCAACTTGACGCTACCCGCACGGAACAAGGAATTACCCTTTGAAGCTGGAACTCAAGAACAGCTTGTCGGTGAAGTTGCTCCGGGTCGTGCTCCTTTCGGCATTGATCGTCGGCGTCGTCTTGAGCTGCGCGCAGATTGTTTTCGACGCCTATAAAACGCACCAGGCCGTCGCCAACGACGCCCAGCGAATCCTCGACATGTTCCGCGACCCCTCGACCCAGGCTGTCTACAGCCTCGACCGGGAAATGGGCATGCAAGTGATCGAAGGCCTGTTCCAGGATGACGCCGTGCGCATGGCGTCCATCGGTCATCCCAACGAAACCATGCTCGCGCAAAAGTCCCGCGAACTGCAGCACTCCCACAGCCGCTGGCTGACGGACCTGATCCTGGGCAAGGAACGCACCTTCACCACCCAACTGGTGGGTCGCGGCCCCTACAGCGAGTACTACGGCGACCTGAGCATCACCCTCGACACAGCCACCTACGGCCAAGGGTTTATCATCAGCTCGGTGATCATTTTCATCTCCGGCGTATTACGCGCCCTGGCCATGGGCCTGGTGCTGTACCTGGTGTATCACTGGCTGTTGACCAAACCGCTGTCGCGCATCATCGAACACCTGACCACCATCAATCCCGACCGCCCCAGCGAACACAAGATCCCGCTGCTCAAGGGCCACGAGAAAAACGAACTGGGGATCTGGATCAACACTGCCAACCAGTTGCTTGAATCCATCGAGCGCAACACGCACCTGCGCCACGAAGCGGAAAACAGCCTGTTGCGCATGGCGCAATACGACTTCCTCACCGGGCTCCCCAACCGCCAGCAATTGCAGCAGCAACTGGACAAGATCCTGGTGGACGCCGGTCGCCTGCAACGACGGGTGGCGGTGCTGTGTGTCGGGCTGGACGACTTCAAGGGCATCAACGAACAATTCAGCTACCAGACCGGCGACCAGTTGCTGCTGGCCCTGGCCGACCGCCTGCGCGCCCATAGCGGTCGCCTCGGCGCCCTCGCCCGCTTGGGCGGCGATCAGTTCGCGCTGGTCCAGGCCGACATCGAGCAACCCTACGAAGCCGCGGAACTGGCGCAAAGCATCCTCGACGACCTGGAAGCGCCGTTCGCCCTCGACCATCAGGAAATTCGCCTGCGGGCCACCATCGGCATCACCCTGTTCCCGGAGGACGGCGACAGCACCGAGAAGCTGTTGCAGAAAGCCGAACAGACCATGACCCTGGCCAAGACCCGTTCGCGCAACCGCTATCAGTTCTACATTGCCAGTGTCGACAGTGAGATGCGCCGCCGCCGTGAACTGGAAAAAGACCTGCGCGACGCGCTCACCCGCGAGCAGTTTTATCTGGTCTACCAGCCACAGATCAGCTACCGCGATCACCGGGTGGTGGGCGTCGAGGCCCTGATCCGCTGGCAACACCCCGAACACGGCCTGGTACCGCCGGACCTGTTCATTCCACTGGCCGAGCAAAACGGCACGATCATCGCCATCGGTGAATGGGTGCTGGACCAGGCCTGCCGGCAACTGCGCGAATGGCACGACCAGGGCTTCGTCGACCTGCGCATGGCCGTCAACCTGTCCACCGTACAACTGCACCACGCCGAGCTGCCGCGCGTGGTCAACAACCTGCTGCAAATCTATCGCCTGCCGCCGCGCAGCCTGGAACTGGAAGTCACTGAAACCGGCCTGATGGAAGACATCAGCACCGCCGCCCAGCACCTGCTCAGCCTGCGTCGTTCGGGGGCGCTGATTGCCATCGACGACTTCGGCACCGGCTACTCCTCGCTCAGCTACCTCAAGAGCCTGCCGCTGGACAAGATCAAGATCGACAAGAGCTTTGTGCAAGACCTGCTCGATGACGACGACGACGCGACCATCGTTCGGGCGATCATTCAGTTGGGCAAGAGCCTGGGCATGCAGGTGATTGCCGAAGGGGTCGAAACCGCCGAGCAAGAGGCCTACATCATTTCCGAAGGCTGCCACGAAGGTCAGGGCTATCACTACAGCAAGCCGTTGCCGGCCCGTGAGTTGAGCGCCTACCTCAAGCAAGCCCAGCGCACCCATGCGCTGAGCCTGTGACACGTGAGGCCTGACCCAGGGCAACCGCCGCGCGAATAGGAAATATTTCCAGGTACAGCCCTTTACACATAATGCGAAAGATTTGCATTATGTCGCAGTTTTGCGCACCCCAGCGCCTGTCCACTCATTCACCGAAGCAGGATGTTCGCCATGATTCGTATGCCTCTGGCCACCGCCAGTCTGCTGGCCATCGCTATTTCCCTCGCCGGTTGCGGCGAAGGTAAAGACAAGGCCGCCGCGCCTCAAGCACCGACCCCGGCCGCCAGCACCGCAGCGCCCGCTGCTCCTGCTGCCGGTAAAGTCGACGAGGCTGCGTCCAAAGCCGTGGTCGCGCATTACGCCGACATGGTTTTCGCCGTCTACAGCGATGCCGAATCCACTGCCAAGACCCTGCAAACCGCCATCGACGCGTTCCTCGCCAAGCCGAACGAAGAAACCCTGAAAGCCGCCAGGGCTGCCTGGGTCGCGGCACGCGTTCCTTACCTGCAAAGTGAAGTCTTCCGCTTCGGCAACACCATCATTGACGATTGGGAAGGCCAGGTTAACTCCTGGCCGCTGGACGAAGGCCTGATCGACTACGTCGACAAGTCTTACGAGCACGCACTGGGCAACCCGGGCGCGACCGCCAACATCATCGCCAACACCGAAGTACAGGTGGGCGAAGACAAGGTTGACGTCAAAGACATCACCCCGGAAAAACTCGCCAGCCTGAACGAGCTGGGCGGTTCCGAAGCCAACGTTGCCACCGGCTACCACGCCATCGAATTCCTGCTCTGGGGCCAGGACCTGAACGGCACCGGCCCTGGCGCTGGCAACCGTCCTGCGTCGGACTACCTGGAAGGCGCTGGCGCCACCGGTGGCCACAACGACCGTCGTCGCGCCTACCTCAAGGCCGTGACCCAACTGCTGGTCAGCGACCTGGAAGAAATGGTCGGCAACTGGAAACCGGACGTGGCCGACAACTACCGCGCCACCCTGGAAGCCGAGCCGGGCGAAACCGGCCTGCGCAAAATGCTCTTCGGCATGGGCAGCCTGTCGCTGGGCGAACTGGCGGGCGAGCGCATGAAGGTTTCCCTGGAAGCCAACTCTCCTGAAGACGAGCAGGACTGCTTCAGCGACAACACCCACAACTCGCACTTCTACGACGCCAAAGGCATTCGTAACGTGTACCTGGGCGAGTACACCCGCGTAGACGGCACCAAAATGACCGGCGCCAGCCTGTCGTCGCTGGTGGCTAAAGTTGACCCGGCAGCCGACGCAGCGCTCAAGGCCGACCTGGCTACGACCGAAGCCAAGATCCAGGTCATGGTTGACCACGCCAACAAGGGTGAGCACTACGACCAGTTGATCGCGGCTGGCAACACTGCCGGCAACCAGATCGTGCGTGATGCCATCGCCTCCCTGGTCAAGCAGACCGGCTCGATCGAAGCGGCTGCCGGCAAACTGGGTATCAGCGACCTGAACCCGGACAACGCCGATCACGAGTTCTGATCAACGCTGGCTGAACAGAAAGGCGGCCTTCGGGTCGCCTTTTTCATTTGCCTGGTATCCATCCCACAGGGCAGTGCGATGACTGTGACTCGCTCGGCAGATAAGCTGACCCACATCAAGCAAACGATAATTCCTCTTATTCAATTTCCCTTGCCCTGTTAGACTTTGCGCCCTTGTTTTGCTCGCCTTGCAGGAAGTCTGATGCCCTCGCTGCCTCTTCGCTTGTCCGCTCTGTTGCTGGCCCTTGGCTTGAGTGCCTGCGATGACGCCCCGCGTTTTACCCAGGCCGAACCCGGCGAGGCCCGCTCCGGTGGCGCCACAACAGTGCGCAAGACCGATCAGAACGCGTTCTCCCTGCCCTCGGCCAACCTGTCGCCCACCCGGCGCCTGGACTTCAGCGTCGGCAACAGTTTCTTTCGCAGCCCCTGGGTGATTGCGCCGTCGACCACCACCGCCCGCGATGGCCTCGGCCCACTGTTCAATGCCAATGCCTGCCAGGGCTGCCACATCAAGGACGGTCGCGGCCACCCGCCAACCGCCAGTTCCGACAACGCGGTGTCCATGCTGGTGCGACTGTCGATCCCTGACGATCCGGCCTATGCCAAGGTCATCGAACAGCTCGGTGTCGTGCCCGAACCCGTCTATGGCGGACAGTTCCAGGACATGTCGATACCGGGCGTCGCTCCGGAGGGCAAGGTGCGCGTCGACTACGATCCGGTCCCGGTGCGGTTCAAGGACGGCACCGTCGTTGAACTGCGCAAACCCAAATTGCTGATCACCCAACTCGGCTACGGCCCCCTGCACCCGGACACGCGTTTTTCCGCGCGCGTTGCCCCGCCAATGATCGGCCTCGGATTGCTCGAAGCGATTTCCGATGCCGACATTCTGGCCAACGCCGAGCAACAGCAAAAAGCCGGAAACGGCATTGCCGGGCGGCCGAACCACGTGTGGGATGACGCCCAACAAAAAACGGTGCTGGGCCGTTTTGGCTGGAAAGCCGGGCAACCGAATCTCAATCAACAAAATGTTCACGCGTTTTCTGGTGATATGGGCCTCACGACCAGCCTGAGACACCTCGATGATTGCACCGATGCCCAGACCGCCTGCAAGCAGGCTCCCAACGGCGATGGCCCACAGGGCGAACCGGAAGTCAGCGACAACATTCTGCGGCTGGTGCATTTCTACACCCGTAACCTCGCTGTCCCCGCGCGCCGCGATGTCGGTGCGCCGCAAGTACTGGCCGGCAAAAACCTGTTCTATCAGGCCGGTTGCCAGTCATGCCACACCCCCAAATTCACCACCACCGCCAATGCCGCAGAACCTGAACTGGCCAATCAAGTGATTCGCCCCTACAGCGATCTGCTGCTGCATGACATGGGCGACGGCCTGGCCGATAACCGTACCGAATTCAAGGCTTCCGGCCGCGACTGGCGCACACCGCCGTTGTGGGGCATCGGCCTGACGCAGACGGTCAGCGGTCACACCCAGTTTTTGCATGACGGCCGCGCCCGCAACCTGCTCGAAGCCGTGCTCTGGCACGGGGGTGAAGCTACGGCTGCGCAGCAACAGGTTTTAGCGTTTAACGCCGAGCAGCGCGCTGCGCTGCTGGCCTTTCTGAACTCTCTTTAACGCCGAACACCAGCGTTGAAATTAGGCTTTACCCCAAAGCTTTCACCCTAAAAAAGAAAAGGGATCCCGACATGTTTCGTCCCAAGTTGTTGTTCACCAGCCTTGCCGCACTCGCCCTGGGTGCCTGCTCACCCCAGGACCCACAAGCCGTCACTTCGGCAGCCATCGCCAAGCAAGTGATCCTGCCGACCTACAGCCGCTGGGTCGACGCCGACCGCCAGTTGGCCGTGAGTGCGCTGGCCTACTGCGAAGGCAAGTCGGACCTGCAAACCGCTCGCGCCGACTTCCTCCACGCACAAAAAGCCTGGGCCGAGTTGCAACCGCTGCTGGTCGGTCCGCTGGCCGAGGGCAACCGCTCCTGGCAGGTGCAGTTCTGGCCGGACAAGAAAAACCTGGTCGGCCGTCAGGTCGAGCAACTGGTCAACGCGCAGCCGCAGATTGACGCCGCCGCACTGGCCAAATCCAGTGTCGTCGTCCAGGGCCTCTCGGCCTACGAATACATTTTGTTCGACAACAAGGCCAACGTGGCCGACGCCGCGCAAAAGGCCCGTTACTGCCCTCTGCTGAGCGCCATCGGCGAACGTCAGAAGCAGCTCGCCGAAGAGATCCTGGCCAGCTGGAACAGCACCGACGGCATGCTCGCCCAGATGACCAAGTTCCCGAACCAGCGTTACGCCGATTCCCACGAGGCCATCGCCGATCTGCTGCGTGCTCAAGTGACCGCACTGGACACCCTGAAGAAAAAACTCGGCACGCCGATGGGTCGCCAGACCAAGGGCATTCCACAGCCGTTCCAGGCCGACGCCTGGCGTAGCCAATCCTCGCTGCAAAGCCTGGAAGCCAGCCTGGCCGCCGCTCAGACCGTATGGGCCGGCGTCGACAACAAAGGCCTGCGCGGGTTGTTGCCGGCCGAGCAGAAAGCCCTGGCCGACAAAATCGACGCCGCTTACACCGCGTCCCTGAAACTGTTCGCCAGCAGCCAGCGCTCGCTCACCGAGATGCTCGCCGACGATGCCGGCCGCCAGCAGCTCAACGACCTCTACGACAGCCTCAACGTCGTCCATCGCCTGCACGAAGGCGAACTGGCCAAGGCGCTGGGCATCCAACTGGGCTTCAACGCCAACGACGGTGACTGATGAGAGGTAGCGCCATGCTGCGACGCCAGGTTTTGACAGTGGGCAGCTTGTTGCTGGGGGCCCTGACGCTGGGCGGCTGGAAGCTGTTCAAGCAAAAGGACCACGGCCCCTTGCTGCTCTCGGCCCGCGACGACAGCGACGGCAAGCACTACGCCGTCGGCTATCGGCTGGACGGCACGGCGGTGTTCACCACCCAGGTCGGCCTGCGCTGCCACGACATCATCAACCACCCGACGCTGCCGATAGCCTTGTTTGTTGCCCGGCGTCCCGGCACCGAAAGTTACCTGATCGACCTGCGCGACGGCACGCTGCTGCAAACCGTGGTATCGCAACCCGGTCGGCACTTCTACGGCCACGCGGTGATTCATCACAGTGGCGAGTGGCTGTACGCCACCGAAAACGACACCACCGCCCCCGGTCGCGGCCTGCTCGGGGTGTACCGGTTCGAAGGCGAGCGGCTGGTGCACAGCGGCGAGATATCCACCCACGGCATCGGCCCGCATCAAGTGTCGTGGATGCCCGACGGTGAAACCCTGGTGGTGGCCAACGGCGGCATTCGCACCGAGGCCGAAAGCCGGGTCGAAATGAACCTCGATGCCATGGAACCGAGCCTGGTGCTGATGCAACGTGACGGCACCCTGCTGAGCAAGGAAACCCTGGCCCAACAGATGAACAGCGTGCGGCACATGGGCATTGCCAGCGACGGCACGATCGTCACCGGTCAACAATTCATGGGCGCCGCTCATGAGTCGTCCGAGCTGTTGGCGATCAAGCGTCCCGGCCAGCCCTTCGTGGCGTTCCCGGTTGCCGAGCAGCAATTGCAGGCGATGGGGCACTACACCGCAAGCGTCGCGGTGCACAGCGACCTGCGCCTGGTGGCCCTCACGGCACCGCGCGGCAACCGCTTTTTCATCTGGGACCTGGACAGCGGCGCACTGCGTCTCGATGCGCCGTTGCCGGACTGCGCCGGAGTCGGCGCGGTGGCTGACGGTTTCGTCGTCACTTCCGGCCAGGGCCGCTGCCGCTTCTACGATTGTCGTCAGACACCCCTTGTTGCAAAGCCCCTCGATCTACCCGCAGGGCTCTGGGACAACCATCTGCATTTGATATAAGCGCCAGCCTCTTTGTCGGCGGCGGCAAAGAGGCCATTTCGCGGCCAACAGCAATCTGGAATCACCGGCGCACTCGGAGTACTGTTTGCGCCTGACTCGCCAGTTTTTTCCGGTTCATCTCCAAGGATGTGGAATATGCTGCGCCGCCGCATGCTGATCATGTTGGGTGTTGTCCTGTTGATCATCCTGATGCTGGGAGGCTACAAAGCCTTCTCCATCTACAAGATGGTCCAGACCTTCGCCGTGCCGAAACCACCGATCAGCGTCGCCGTGGTCACTGCCACCGAACGCCCGTGGCAAGCCCGCCTGCCCACGGTCGGCACGCTCAAGGCGCTGCAAGGGGTGAACCTGAGCCTGGAGATCGCCGGTACAGTCAAGGACGTGCAGTTCGAGTCCGGGCAGAAGGTCACGGCCGGCCAGCCCATCGTGCAACTCGACAGCGCCGTCGAAAGCGCCCTGCTCGAAACCGCCCAGGCGGACCTCGGCCTGGCCCAACTGGATTACGGTCGCGGCAGCCAACTGGTCGGCAGCCAGGCGATCTCCAAAGGCGAGTTCGACCGCCTCACGGCGCAGCTCGCCAAAAACAAGGCCACGGTCAATCAGCTCAAGGCTGCACTGGCGAAGAAGCATATCGTTGCGCCGTTCAGCGGCACCATCGGCATTCGTCAGGTCGACGTCGGCGACTTTCTGCCCAGCGGCACGGTGATCGCCACCCTGCAAGACCTGAGCAGCCTCTACGTGGACTTCTACGTCCCCGAACAAGCGGTGCCAAAGATTGCCCTGGGCCAAAGGGTGCATGTCAGCGTGGCGGCCTATCCGGCCCAGGACTTCCCCGGCACCATCAGCGCCATCAACCCTAAAGTCGAAAACAGCACCCGCAACGTACTGGTCCGCGCCACCCTGGCCAACCCTGACGGCAAGTTGCTGCCGGGCATGTTCGCCGACCTTCAGGTGCTGCTGCCGAACCCGCAGCCAAAAATCGTCGTGCCGGAAAGCGCCATCACCTACACCCTCTACGGCAACTCGCTGTACGTGGTGGCCGAGAAAAAAGCGGCGGACGGCAGCGTCGAAAAAGACGACAAGGGCCAGCCGATCCTGATTGCAGAACGGCGTTTCATAGAAACCGGCGAACGCCGCGAAGGGCTGGTGCTGATTACCAAAGGCCTGCAAAACGGCGAGCAGGTGGTCAGCGGCGGCCAGATCAAACTGGACAACGGCGCACATATCGCCATCAGCGCCGACAAGACTCTGCCCACTGAACAGGCGAGCCCGCCACACGCGAACTGATCAAGGAACCTCCATGGCTTTTACCGATCCGTTCATCCGCCGCCCGGTGCTCGCCACAGTGGTGAGCCTGTTGATTGTGCTGCTGGGCTTCCAGGCCTGGAGCAAACTGCCGCTGCGCCAATACCCGCAGATGGAAAACGCACTGATCACGGTGACCACCGCTTACCCCGGAGCCAACGCCGAAACCATCCAGGGCTACATCACCCAACCGATGCAGCAAAGCCTGGCGAGTGCCGAGGGCATCGACTACATGACCTCGGTCAGCCGCCAGAACTTCTCGGTGATTTCGATCTATGCCCGCATCGGTTCCAACAGCGACCGGCTATTCACCGAATTGCTGGCCAAGGCCAACGAGGTCAAGAACAAGCTGCCGCAAGACGCCGAAGACCCGGTGCTGAGCAAGGAAGCGGCCGACGCCTCGGCGCTGATGTACATCAGTTTCTTCAGCAAGGAACTGAGCAACCCGCAGATCACCGATTACCTGTCACGGGTGATCCAGCCCAAACTGGCCACCCTGCCCGGCATGGCCGAAGCCGAGATTCTCGGCAACCAGATATTCGCCATGCGCCTGTGGCTCGACCCAGTGAAACTGGCCGGTTACGGCCTCAGCGCCAGCGACGTCACCACCGCCGTGCGCCAGTACAACTTCCTGTCCGCGGCCGGCGAGGTCAAAGGCGAGTATGTCGTCACCAGTATCAACGCCAACACCGAACTCAAATCCGCCGAAGCCTTCGCCGCCATCCCGTTGAAAACCGAGGGCGATAGCCGGGTGCTGCTCAGTGACGTGGCACGGGTCGAAATGGGTGCGGAAAACTACGACTCAGTCAGTTCATTCGGCGGCACGCCGTCGGTGTACATCGGCATCAAGGCCACGCCGGGGGCCAACCCGCTGGACGTGATCAAGGAAGTGCGCAAGCTCATGCCGGAGCTGGAATCCCAGCTACCGCCCAACCTCAAGGCCGAAATTGCCTATGACGCCACGCTGTTCATTCAGGCATCGATCAACGAAGTGGTGAAAACCCTTTTCGAAGCGGTGCTGATCGTGATCGTCGTGGTGTTCCTGTTCCTGGGGGCACTGCGTTCGGTGGTGATTCCGGTGGTCACCATTCCGCTGTCGATGATCGGCGTGATGTTCTTCATGCAACTGATGGGCTATTCGATCAACCTGCTGACGCTGCTGGCCATGGTGCTGGCGATCGGCCTGGTAGTGGACGATGCCATCGTCGTGGTGGAGAACATCCACCGGCACATCGAGGAAGGTAAGACCCCGCTGGACGCCGCCCTCGAAGGCGCACGGGAAATCGCCATGCCGGTGGTCTCGATGACCATCACCCTGGCGGCAGTCTACGCGCCCATCGGCTTTCTGACGGGGCTGACCGGTGCACTGTTCAAGGAGTTTGCACTGACCCTGGCCGGCGCCGTGGTGATCTCAGGGATCGTCGCCCTGACCCTGTCGCCCATGATGTGCGCCCTGCTCTTGCGCCATGACGAAAACCCGAGCGGCCTGGCCCATCGACTCGACCAGATCTTCGAAGGCCTCAAACTACGCTACCAACGCATGCTGCATGGCACGCTCAACACCCGGCCGGTGGTGATGGTGTTCGCGGTGATCGTGTTGTGCCTGATTCCAGTGCTGCTCAAATTCACCAAATCGGAACTGGCGCCAGACGAGGACCAGGGCATCATTTTCATGATGGCCAACGCACCGCAGCCCACGAACCTCAATTACCTCAACACCTATACCGATGAGTTCGTCACGATTTTCAAGGAGTTTCCCGAGTACTACTCGTCCTTCCAGATCAATGGGTTCAATGGCGTTCAATCGGGGATCGGCGGTTTCCTGCTCAAGCCGTGGAACGAGCGCAGCCGTACCCAAATGCAGATCCTGCCCGAGGTTCAGGGCAAGCTGTCGCGCATCAGCGGGCTGCAAATATTCGGTTTCAACCTGCCCTCCCTGCCGGGGACCGGTGAAGGGCTGCCGTTTCAGTTCGTCATCAACACCGCCAATGACTACGAACCCTTGCTGAAAATCGCGGACAGGGTAAAAAAACGAGCGCTTGAATCCGGCAAGTTCGCCTTTCTCGACATTGACCTGGCATTCGACAAACCCGAGGTGGTGGTCGACATCGACCGCGCCAAGGCTGCGCAGATGGGCGTTTCGATGCAGGACCTGGGCACCACGCTGGCGACCCTGCTGGGCGAAGCCGAAATCAATCGTTTCACTATCGAGGGTCGTAGCTACAAAGTCATCGCCCAAGTGGAGCGGGCCTATCGGGACAATCCCGAGTGGTTGAACAATTACTACGTGAAAAACGCCAAGGCTGAGCTGTTACCCCTGTCAACGCTGATCACCGTCACCGACCGGGCCCGACCGCGACAGCTGAATCAGTTCCAGCAGCTCAATTCGGCCATTGTCTCGGGCGTGCCACTGGTCAGCATGGGCGAAGCCCTGGACACCGTGCGCCAGATCGCCAATGAGGAAGCCCCGCCAGGCTACGCCTTCGACTATGCAGGCGCGGCGCGGCAGTTCTTTCAGGAAGGCAGCGCGCTGTGGGTGACCTTTGCCCTGGCATTGGCCATCATTTTTCTGGTACTGGCGGCGCAGTTTGAAAGCTTCCGCGACCCGCTGGTGATTCTGGTGACCGTGCCACTGTCGATCTGCGGTGCCTTGATCCCGTTGTTCCTGGGTTGGTCGAGCATGAACATCTACACCCAGGTCGGCCTGGTGACCTTGATCGGGCTCATCAGCAAGCACGGGATCCTGATCGTCGAGTTCGCCAACCAGTTGCGCAAGGACAAAGGGCTGAGCGCGCGGGAGGCGGTGGAGGAAGCGGCCGCCATTCGTCTGCGGCCGGTATTGATGACCACCGCTGCCATGGTGTTCGGCATGGTGCCGTTGATCATCGCCACGGGGGCCGGTGCCGTCAGCCGCTTCGACATCGGTACGGTGATCGCCACCGGCATGTCGATTGGCACCCTGTTCACGTTGTTCGTGTTGCCGTGTGTCTACACCGTGCTGGCCAGGCCCGATAAAACCTGAGGCCGTCATCGGTGGCCGTGCCACACCAAAAGGCCTCGCAGTGCGAGGCCTTTCATAGGGACGTGTCGAGTGGGATATCAGCTCTGAGGCTTCATGCCTTGAGAAAGGCCGAACATGAACAACAACAAATCTTGATCGGGTTTGGTCGCCTCCGAAACCTTGGCAACCCGTGGCAAAGGGCAATGCGCTCCGTTGTGAGCAGAACTGAGGAACTGGGTTTTAGGCTGCTCCCAGGCCGCCACTGCCAAAGATGCAACTGCCAAGGCTCCTAGCAAGAACACTCCTCGTGCAATTTCTAATTTCATCGCTATAAACCTTTGATAGCGCTGCCAAACGCCGTCTCATAAAAGTAGACGAGCCTGGCCCAGTTCGCTGCACTCCACGACGAATGGCGGCGCAATTGTTTCATGTCGTGGGACGCCGCTCGGGCCCGGGTCAAGCGCCGTCGGGACTTCTCCAGGTCCAGCAGGGCGACCTCCACCGCTGCTGTATCGCCCACACCACTCACCCGCACGAAAATATGCTTGAGGTACAGGCAGCCGTGCTGCCAGCGGCCCCGGTGCATACGGGCCAGGGTCAGTGCCAACTCGCGCAGTAATCGGTCATGCACCACTTCACCGTAGCGCTCCAGGCCATCGGCGGCGTACCACTGATCGATTTCAATGAAACCTTCCAGCTCGGCCGTCACCAGCATTGCGCGCCACGGCTGCCCGGCCTCACGGTGGGCCCCGCAAAAAACCACCTCCGGGACCCGCACATCGTGCAAACGCAGGCCCTCGAGTGCCTCACGCTCGCGCAACACAGTCGGGCGACCAAAGGGGTACAGCCAACTGCGATAAGTATGCCCGGTCTGCCGTTTGGCGTAGAGCAACCGCCCGTTGCTGCTGGTGAGTCGCTGTACTCCGCTCTCCCCGCCCCGACGCTGGTTGGGGGCTTCAACCCACTCGCCCTGCTGGCGCCAGAAATAGTCGAAGCGTTGTTGCGAAGTGACTTCCGTGTCCGATACATAATCGACTGCCATCCGTTTACCTCTTGCGCAGTACGTAAACCCGCCACATGGCATAAAGCGGAATAAAGTTCAGATGCTCCTGAATGCGAAACCCCGCCTGCCTGAATTCGTCTTCAATCGTAGCAGCTGGTAACACAAAGCGATTTTGGTAACTGCCCTGTTCTTCGCCCAACTGGCGTTTGCGCTCCAGTCGTTTACGTTTCCAGGCCTTGAAATTGCCGTCGACCCACAGCGAAACAATCACGCTGTCGCGGGTAACCCGTTGAAATTCCTGCAAGATGGCCAACCGATGAGCCGGGTCGCCAATGTGATGGAGCAGGCGCATGCAAAAAATGCTGTCGACTGCGTTATCCGGCAAGTCGATGGCAAATGCTGAGGTCTGCAAGGGTTGTACCCGTTTCACCACGTCGGCCGGTTGGGCCAGGGAGGCGATCTCGAGCATGGCGGCCGAATTGTCTGCGCCGATAATCACGCGGTTCGGTTTTTCCGCCAGCAGCGGCCAGAAGCGGCCGGCGCCGCAAGGCAGATCAAGTACCAGCCCAGGCTCTCCCGCCAGGGCCAAAGCGCCCCTGGCCAGTTGCTCGTCACGCTTGTGGGACAACTTGCGGGCAAGGCCGTCCTGATGCTTGAGCAAGTACTCCTGCGCATGCTGCTGGTCGTACTTGTTGGAGAAGGGAAGTTTGATCGGGGTGGCCATCATCAAGGACACCTGGGGCTGATGATGGCCACCTTAGGCAGCTGGATGTCGGCGTCAGGTCATCCCTTTGTGAAAACTTCGTCCCGTCCAATCCTCAACTATTTCAAGCTTTTACATGACGAAAGGACGGTCGGTGGCCAGCCCCCGTGACGTTGGCACCGGGCACAGGGCACCGCCGCCCTCAGGGTTTTGAGGAATGCAACTCGACCTGGAAACGACAACCGTTGGGCTCCATGGTGCTGAGGCTGACGGTCCAGCCCTGGTTCTCGCAAATGCGCTGAACCAGTGACAACCCCAACCCCAGGCCTTCACCGCGATTCTCGCTGCCACGCACGAACGGCTCGAACATCGCTTCGCGTTTTTCCTCGGGGATGCCCACGCCGCTGTCTTCGACCACAAACCCGCGAGGCTGAAGGGTCAAACGGATGAACCCGCTGTCGGTGTAATGCAGGGCATTGCGCAGCAGGTTGCCCATGACCGCGTGCAGCAACGTCGCGTTGTAGCGGGTGTCCAGCGGATGGTCAGGCTCATACGTCAGTGCCAGCCCCTTGCTCTGGATCGGCTCGCGCCACAGGCCGAGCAACTCCTCGGCGACTTGTTGCAGGGTCTGCTGAGGCGACATGCTCGCGTCTTCGCGCTGAGCCCGCGCCAACATGAGGAAGGTTTGCACCAGTTCGCGCATTTCTTCGCACGCCCGGGCAATACGCTCGACCTGTGCCCGACCGCGCTGGTCGATACCGGGGTTTTCCAGCAACAACTCGCAAGAGCTGGCCAGCACCATCAACGGCGTGCGCAATTCGTGACTGACGTCACTGGTGAACAACCGCTCGCGGGTCAACGCCTGGCGCAGGCGTCCCAGGGTGGCGTCGAACGCCACTGCCAGTTCACCCACTTCATCGGCCGCGTAGTCCGGCGCGAGCGGCGGCGCCAGCCCCAGCAACTGATCGCGATGACGCACTTGCCGGGCCAGCCGTACCACCGGCGCCATCACCTTGCGCGCCAGTATCCAGCCCAGAAAAACCGCCAACGCCAGGCTGAGGACAAACCCCACCAGCACCACGGCAAACAGCACCCGCTCACGCTCCTCGAAATCACTCTGGTCTTGCAGCAGGACGTAGCGCCGCCCGTCGACGATTTCCACAATGGCGTGATACGACAGCTGTTCGCGAAAGACTTCGTGAAACCCCGCATCCAGGTTGCGCAGGTCCTTGGGCAGATCGAAGTCGCCGGGGCCACCGCTGAAGTAAAACAACTGGTCGGGCTCGGGGCGGTGACTCCAGTCAGCCATGCTGTCCATCAACAGCAAACGTTGCAAATCGCCGCCTAGGCCTGCGGAGATCAGTTTTTCTTCAACCAGGTGCACGGTCGCCACAATCCCCATGGCGAACGCCCCTGCCACCAGCGCGCTCATCAACGCAAAGGCGATGATGATCCGCTGGGCAAGGCTCTGCTTAAACTCCATCCCGACCCTCGGCCAAGCGATAGCCCACGCCATGCACGGTGTGCAGCAGCGGTTTGGCGAACGGTTTGTCGATCACCTGGCGCAGTTGGTGAACATGGCTGCGCAGGCTGTCACTGTCCGGGCAGTCATCGCCCCACAGGGCCTCTTCTAGAATTTCGCGACGCAGCACGTGCGGGCTTTTCTGCATCAACACCGCCAGCAGTTTAAGGCCGACCGGGTTGAGTTTGAGCAGGCGCCCTTCGCGCACGACTTCCAGGGTATCGAGGTCGTAATTCAGGTCGCCGACCTGCAAGGCCCGACGTCCGCCGCCTTGGGCACGGCGCATGACCGCCTCGATCCGCGCCGCCAGTTCGGACAGCGCAAACGGTTTGATCAGGTAATCGTCGGCACCCGACTTGAACCCCTGGAGTCGGTCATCCAGCTGGTCGCGGGCGGTGAGCATGATCACCGGGGTATCACGCCGGGCATCTTCGCGCAGGCGTTTGCACAGGGTGTAGCCGTCGATGCCGGGCAACATGATGTCGAGCACGATCAGGTCGTAGTGCTCGGTGGCCGCCAGGTGCAGGCCCGACAAACCGTCCTGCGCGCAATCCACGGTGTAACCCTTGAGTCCCAGGTAATCGGCCAGGTTGGCCAGGATATCGCGGTTGTCTTCAACCAATAGAATTCGCATCGGCACTCTCTCCGTACACAGTAACGGCCGTCTTGGCCCGCGCAGCTTAAGGCCAAGCGTGGCTCACGGCTAGGGTTGTGTGCGTCGGGTGTACGAGGACCCAAAGAGCGTTCACTCAGCCTTAACAAAGTTTTCACTAGCGATTCACAACCTGACTACAGTGTCAGCCGCACACTCGCGCGCCATTGATTATAAGGAGTGTTTCCAATGGACTTTTTCAAGACAGCACCCATGCGATTTCTGGTGCTTGTCACCGGCCTCTGGCTGGCGATCTTCCTGCTGACCCGTAGTGTATTGCTCCTCACCCACCTTGATGAAACCGGCAGCGGTTGGCTGCCCGTGTTCGGCATCGGCCTTTTGTACGACCTGGGTTTCCTCGCTTACGCCGCGCTACCACTGGGCCTCTACCTGTTGCTGTGCCCGCCCGCCCTGTGGCGTCGACGCGGCCATCGCTGGTTTCTGCAAGGGCTGCTCGGCGTCAGCGTGTTCGCCATGTTGTTTACCGCCGTTGCGGAATGGTTGTTCTGGGACGAATTCGGTGTGCGCTTCAACTTTATCGCGGTGGACTATCTGGTTTATTCCGATGAAGTGCTGAACAACGTGCTCGAGTCCTACCCCATCGGCACGTTGCTGAGCATCCTCGCCGTGCTGGCAGTGGTCCTTTGCCTGACCTTGCGCAAACCGTTCAATGCCGCACTGGATGCGCCGCTTCCAGCCTTGCGTGGGCGCCTGTCCAGTGCACTCGGTTTGTTGCTGCTCAGTGGCCTGACCCTGCAACTGCTCAGCCAGGATGCCCCGCGCGCCCAGGGCGGCAATGCCTACCAGAATGAACTGGCGAGCAACGGTCCTTACCAGTTCTTCGCCGCTTTCCGTAACAACGAACTGGACTACACCCAGTTCTACAGCAGCCTGTCGCCCACCGAAGTGGCGCAACAGATGCGCGCCGAACTGAGCGAGCCCAATGCCCGGTTCATTGGCCAGGACCCGCTGGATATCCGTCGGCAAATCGACAACCCCGGCGCCACGCGCAAGCCCAACATCGTGCTGGTGACCCTCGAGAGCTTCAGCGCCAAGTACATGGGCAGCAACGGTAACCCGCGCAACCTGACGCCAAACCTGGATGCCTTGCGCTCGCAGAGCCTGTACTTCAATAACTTCTACGCCACCGGCACCCGTACCGACCGGGGCCTGGAAGCGATCACCCTGGCCATTCCACCCACACCGGGGCGCTCGATCGTCAAACGGGTCGGACGCGAAAGCGGCTTTGCCAGCCTCGGCCAGCAACTCACGGCCGTGGGCTACGACAGCGTCTTCGTGTATGGCGGGCGCGGCTACTTCGACAACATGAACGCGTTCTTCAGCGGCAACGGCTACCGGGTGGTCGACCAGAGCAGCGTCGACGAAGCCGATATCCACTTCAAGAACGCGTGGGGCATGGCCGACGAAGACCTGTACCGGCAAACCCTGAAGCTGGCCGACGCCGACTACGCGAAACAACAACCGTTTCTGCTGCAACTGATGACCACGTCCAACCACCGCCCCTACACTTTCCCTGACGGCCGGATCGACATCAAATCGGGCAGCGGCCGTGACGGCGCGGTGAAGTACACCGACTACGCCATCGGCCAGTTCCTCAACGAGGCGCGCCAGAAACCCTGGTTCGACAACACGATTTTCGTCTTCGTCGCCGACCACACGGCAGGCAGCGCGGGCAAGGAAGACTTGCCGATCAGCAACTACCAGATCCCGCTGTTCGTCTACGCACCCAAGCTGATTGCGGCTCGCGAAACCGCGCAACTGGCCAGCCAGATCGATCTGGCGCCAACCCTGCTCGGCTTGCTCAACCAGGACTATCAGTCGACATTCTTCGGCCGCAACCTGTTGCAGGACAACCCGCTGCCGCCGCGTGTCGTAGTCGGTAACTATCAGCACCTGGGCCTGTTCGACGGTACGGACCTGGCCATTCTCAGCCCTCGCCAGGGCCTGCGCCGACATGACCAGGCACTGACCGACAGCCGCGAATCCCAAGCCAGCGCCAACGACCCGTTGATTGCCCGCGCCATCACGTATTACCAAACTGCCAGTTATGGCTTCAAACAACAGCTGCTTGGCTGGAAAGCACCCAAGGAGGGTGCCGAACAGATCAGCACTCGTTAACCGAAAACGCCCCGGATGGATGAGCCGGGGCGCTTTTTGAATGTTCAGGATCCATGATGTCATCTCCCGTTACCCGCCCCGCCTCGCGCCCCCTGAATCCCTGGCTGTGCCTGGGCATCCCTGCTGTTGCGGCCGCCGCCCTGCTTGCCCTTGAACTGACGTCGCTGGACATGAGCCTCGCGAAGCTGTTTTACGACCCCGCCGCTGGCGGCTTCATCGGCAAGCACAGCTATTTTCTGGAAAACATCCTGCACGACCGCGCCAAACAGGTGGTGATCGCCTTTTCGGTGTTCGCCATCCTGGGGTTCATCGCCAGTTTCCTGATGGCGCGGCTCAAGCCGTTCAAACGCGAATTGGGTTGCCTGGTGTTGTCGCTGGGGCTGGCGACGTCGTTTGTCACGCCGGTCAAAGCCGTGACCGCCGTGCAGTGCCCCTGGAGCCTGAAGGAGTTCGGCGGCAAGGAAACCTACAGCGAACTGCTGAGCCCGCGCCCGGCCACCGACAAACCCGGCCGTTGCTGGCCCGGTGGCCATGCGGCAACCGGTTTTACGCTGTTCGCGCTGTTCTTCGTACTGCGTGACCGGCGCCCGCGACTGGCCCGTCAAGCCCTGGTGCTTGCCTTCACCCTGGGGTCGATTTTCTCCGTCAGCCGGATGATCCAGGGGGCGCACTTTTTCTCGCACAACGTGTGGACGGCGATTTTCTGCTGGCTGATTTGCCTGGGCTCGTACTACTTCATCCTGTATCGCCCGGCGGCCAAGGCAACACCTGTCAGCGTTTGAAACACAGATCTAATGTGGGAGCAGGCTTGCTCTCACCTATGACCGATACAACCACCCGACCGGGTTAAATACCGGGCAATAAAAAACCCCGCCTGCTTAACACAGGCGGGGTTTTTTATAGGGGTAAGGCTGGCTTACATCATGCCGCCCATGCCGCCCATACCGCCCATGTCTGGCATACCGCCGCCAGCTGGAGCGTCTTCCTTGATCTCGGCGATCATGGCTTCGGTGGTGATCATCAGGCTGGCGATGGAAGCCGCTGCCTGAAGAGCCGAACGAGTCACTTTAGCCGGGTCCAGGATACCCATTTCGATCATGTCGCCGTATTCGCCGGTAGCAGCGTTGTAACCGTAGTTACCCGAACCCTGCTTGACCTTGTCGACAACCACGCTTGGCTCGTCGCCGGAGTTGGCAACGATCTGGCGCAGTGGCGCTTCAACAGCGCGACGCAGCAACTGGATACCAACGTCCTGGTCGGCGTTGTCGCCTTTGAGTTCGGAGATAGCCTGCAGAGCGCGAACCAGTGCCACGCCGCCGCCAGGTACCACGCCTTCTTCAACGGCTGCACGGGTTGCGTGCAGGGCGTCTTCAACGCGGGCTTTCTTCTCTTTCATTTCAACTTCGGAACCAGCGCCAACCTTGATCACTGCAACGCCGCCGGACAGCTTGGCCAGGCGCTCTTGCAGTTTTTCACGGTCGTAGTCGGACGAAGTGTCAGCCACTTGCTGACGGATCTGCAGCACGCGAGCCTGGATGTCAGCCTCAACGCCGGCACCGTCGATCACGGTGGTGTTTTCTTTGGACAGGATCACGCGCTTGGCATTACCCAGGTGTTCCAGGGTAGTGCTTTCCAGGCTCAGGCCGATCTCTTCGGAGATTACGGTACCGCCAGTCAGAACAGCGATGTCCTGCAGCATGGCCTTGCGACGGTCGCCGAAGCCTGGAGCCTTGACGGCTGCAACTTTAACGATGCCACGCATGTTGTTCACAACCAGAGTCGCCAGGGCTTCGCCTTCAACGTCTTCGGCCACGATCAGCAGTGGACGGCCAGCTTTGGCAACGGCTTCCAGTACTGGCAGCATTTCGCGGATGTTCGAGATCTTTTTGTCGACCAGCAGGATCAGCGGACCGTCCAGCTCGGCAGTCATGGTCTCTGGCTTGTTGACGAAGTACGGGGACAGGTAGCCACGGTCGAACTGCATGCCTTCAACAACCGACAGTTCGTTTTCCAGGCCCGAGCCTTCTTCAACGGTGATCACGCCTTCTTTACCGACTTTTTCCATGGCTTCGGCAATGATGTCGCCGATGGAGTTGTCGGAGTTGGCCGAGATGGTGCCGACCTGAGCGATGGCCTTGGTGTCAGCGCAAGGCTTGGACAGGGCTTTGAGCTCTTTGACGATCGCGATGGTCGCTTTGTCGATACCGCGCTTGAGGTCCATCGGGTTCATGCCGGCAGCGACGGCTTTCAGGCCTTCGTTGACGATCGACTGAGCCAGAACGGTAGCGGTGGTGGTGCCGTCGCCTGCGTCATCGTTGGCACGGGAAGCAACGTCTTTGACCAGTTGCGCGCCCATGTTTTCGAAGCGGTCTTTCAGCTCGATTTCTTTGGCAACAGACACGCCGTCCTTGGTGATGGTCGGAGCGCCGAAGCTCTTCTCGATGATCACGTTACGGCCTTTAGGGCCCAGGGTCGCTTTTACTGCATCAGCCAGGACGTTGACACCGGCGAGCATTTTCTTACGGGCGGAATCGCCGAATTTAACTTCTTTAGCAGCCATGATCGATATTCCTTAAATACTTTGTAGTCGCGGGAAATTGAGTGCGGATCAGCCTTCGATAACAGCGAGAATCTCGTTCTCAGCCATTACCAGCAGGTCTTCGCCGTCAACTTTCACAGTGTTGCTGCCGGAGTACGGGCCGAACACAACCTTGTCACCCACTTTCACGGCCAGCGCACGCACTTCACCGTTGTCCAGCACGCGGCCGGTACCGACAGCGAGGATCTCGCCGCTGTTGGCTTTTTCAGCAGCCGAACCTGGCAGAACGATACCGCCAGCGGTTTTCTTTTCTTCTTCGCTGCGACGGATGACGACGCGGTCATGCAGAGGACGAAGCTTCATTGTCGATCTCTCCTAATTTGCGGTTTTCAGCGGCCGGTGTAATCCCGGCGGGTTAAGTTCCGGCGTTGCCGGTTGCGGCTCGTCAAGCGAGACGCGGAAGTCTGTCTGGTGATCTTCACCAGAAACCTTGCGGTGACCGTTACATAAGGGCGCATAAGCTTATTACAAGGGCGCTACCGTGATTTTTTTTGCATCCAGGGCAGCAGAAACGAACACGGCACCCGAAGGTGCCGTGTCGATGAAGGGGTTACTTGGAGTCGCGGTGCTCGAACTCGCCTTCGATCACGTTGGGCTCGCGCCCCAGGGGTTGACCCGAGGTCTGGCCGCCACGTGGTTGAAAGTCGTCGGCAAACGCCCGCTGGCGGATCGCCTGGTCTTCGGCGCGCTGGCGCATTTTGTTGGCCAGCAGCCGACGCGAGAGCGGCAACAGCAGAATCAAACCGATCACGCTGCTGATAAAGCCCGGCAAGAGCAGCAGGCCACCGGCCAACGCCAGCATCAGCCCTTCAATCATGGTTTGGGCCGGCAACTCACCACGGCTCAGGCTTTCACGGGCGCGCAATGCGGTGGCCAGGCCGGCAACACGCAGCACGAACACACCGAACACCGTGCTGAGAATGATCAGCAGCAGCGCCGGGAAAAACCCGATGGCCGCACTGACCTTGACGAATGCATACAGCTCTAGCAGCGGAAACAGCAGAAAGAGCAACAAAAAAGGGCGCATCAAATGGTTCCTCAACGCAAGAATGCCTTGCCAGTTCACCTTAGATGACGTCGCCGTTTCGTGATTTCAAGCGTCGGCCGCTTCATTTTTCGGCCAATGCTCGGCGTGAGCCAGTAAAACCAAGGCTTCGCGCACTTGTGTCGGCGTATTACAAACCTGCGGGAACGGCAGCCAGTACAGCCCCTGACCAATGCGCAGGTGCATGCCTTCGCTGTCGATACCCACCAACTGCGCCGGGACGGTTTTCGGCAAACCGGCCAGTTCCACGTAATGGGCGATGGCCTTGGCGTGATCGGCATTCATGTGTTCGACCATGTTCACTTCGGCCTTGCCTGCAAACGGGTTGGCCAGGGTGACCTTGTCGACCCAGTGAATCGCACCGAAGCCGCCGATGTAGCGATGACGCACCGGCTCCAGCACCCAGAAGTCAAAGTCGTGAGCCTTGTGGTAGTTCTGCGAGTCCGGGAAAAAGCGATAGTAGCGTTCGGCGGCGGCTTCGATCGCCGCTTCGTCGTCGATTCTAGCCGCCTCGGCCAGGTAGGTCAGGCGACCGACAGCTTGCACATCTTCAGCTTCGCGCTCCCCCACCAGCAGCGAACATTTGGGGTCTTTTTGCAGGTTGTGGGTGTGCTGGGCGATGCGGCTGATGAGGATCAGCGGCCGGCCCTGCTCGTCCAGGCAATAAGGAACCACCGAACCGAACGGGAAACCCGGCATGGCCTTGGAGTGCGTCGACAGCACGCCACGGTATTCCTTGAGCAGTAATTCTCGGGCATGCTTGGCAGCTTGAACGCTCAATTTATGACTCCTTATATAGAATCCGTTGAAAAAACGGACAGGCGCCTGGGTGAAAGTTCCAGTACGCCATCGGGGCAGTTCTCATGTGCAGCCAGGCCACGTCAGGCGCAGATCGAGAGGCTCTCTAAAAAGGACACCACTCAGACCTGCTATTGGGGCATGCGAATGCAACTCACTGACAAAGTAATCATTATCACCGGCGGTTGCCAGGGTTTAGGCCGTTCGATGGCCGAGTATTTCGCAGGCTTAGGCGCGAAGCTGGCGCTGGTCGACCTGAACCAGGAAAAGCTCGACGACACGGTCGCCGCGTGCAAGGCCAAGGGCGTCGAGGCCCGCGCCTACCTGTGCAACGTGGCCAATGAAGAACAGGTGACCCACATGGTCGCCCAGGTCGCCGAAGATTTCGGTGCAATCCATGGCTTGATCAACAACGCCGGGATTCTGCGTGATGGCCTGCTGCTCAAGGTCAAGGACGGCGAAATGACCAAGATGAGTCTGGCCCAATGGCAGGCCGTGATCGACGTCAACCTGACCGGCGTGTTCCTGTGCACCCGTGAAGTGGCGGCGAAGATGGTCGAGCTTAAAAACAGCGGCGCGATCATCAACATTTCCTCGATCTCCCGCGCCGGCAACGTTGGCCAGACCAACTACTCCGCCGCCAAGGCTGGCGTCGCGGCGGCCACCGTGACCTGGGCCAAGGAACTGGCGCGCTACGGCATCCGTGTGGCAGGTATCGCGCCGGGCTTCATCGAAACCGAAATGACCTTGGGCATGAAGCCCGAAGCGCTGGAAAAAATGACCGCAGGCATTCCGCTCAAGCGCATGGGCAAGCCTGAAGAAATCGCCCATTCGGCGGCGTACATTTTCGAGAACGACTATTACACCGGCCGGATCCTGGAAATGGATGGCGGGTTGCGCATTTAAGACCACCGCAAAACAACTGTGGGAGCGGGCTTGCTCGCGAAAGCGTCAGTTCAGTCAACTTATCTGTTGAATGACACACCGCTTTCGCGAGCAAGCCCGCTCCCACATTGGATCGTATTTCTTCAGCGAATCAATCGTCGCTGACGGTGATGTTCGGCATGGATGGCGCGACCGCTTCCTGCAAGACAATCCGCGCGCCCACGTGACGGGCCAGTTCCTGGTAAACCATCGCGATCTGACTATCGGGTTCTGCGATCACTGTTGGCTTGCCGCCATCGGCCTGCTCACGGATGACCATCGACAGCGGCAACGACGCCAGCAGCTCGACCCCGTATTGGCTGGCCAGCTTCACCCCGCCGCCCTCACCGAACAGATGCTCGGCATGCCCGCAGTTGGAGCAGATGTGCACGGCCATGTTTTCCACGACACCGAGCACCGGGATATTGACCTTGCGGAACATCTCCACGCCTTTGCGCGCATCCAGCAGCGCCAGATCCTGCGGCGTGGTCACGATCACAGCCCCGGCCACCGGAACTTTCTGCGCCAGCGTCAGCTGGATATCACCGGTGCCTGGCGGCATGTCGATGACCAGGTAGTCCAGGTCGCCCCAGGCTGTCTGCGTCACCAGTTGCAGCAACGCGCCGGATACCATCGGACCGCGCCAGACCATAGGTGTGTTGTCATCGGTCAGGAACGCCATCGACATCACTTCAACACCATGGGACTCGATCGGCACAAACCATTTCTGATCCTTGACCTTCGGCCGTGTGCCTTCGGCAATACCGAACATGATGCCCTGGCTCGGACCGTAGATGTCCGCGTCGAGAATCCCCACCTTGGCGCCTTCACGGGCCAGTGCCAACGCAAGGTTGGCAGCCGTGGTGGATTTGCCCACGCCTCCCTTGCCAGACGCCACGGCGACCACGTTCTTGACGTTGGCCAGGCCTGGGATCTGCGCCTGAGCCTTGTGCGCGGCAATCACGGTGGTGATGTCGACCTTGGCCGACGTCACACCGTCCAGGCCTTCAATGGCCATTTGCAGCATCTGCGCCCAGCCACTCTTGAACAAACCGGCGGCGTAGCCGATTTCCAGCTGAACGCTGACGCGATCACCCTGAATGTCGATGTTGCGCAGGCACCCGGCGCTGATCGGATCCTGGTTCAGGTAAGGGTCGGTGTACTGGCGAAGGACGGCTTCCACCGCTGCGCGATTGACGGCGCTCATGGGCAACTCCGATAACAAGACAGGAAAATCAGGCGGGTATCCTACGCCGGACACACATTTGTGGCGAGGGAGCTTGCTCCCGCTCGGCTGCGAAGCAGTCGCAATTGGACTGATTCGGTTTGCCTGGCAGATCGGCATCGCCAGGTTTGGGGCGGCTTCGCCACCCAGCGGGAGCAAGCTCCCTCGCCACATTTTTTTGCAGTCGCCGCATTGGGATGCAGGCTCACGGGGTGAAAAATATGCGCCAGCGCTTTATAGTGGCCGACCTCCGTTTCATCAAGTAGCCGAGCCCCATGTCCGAGCCACGCAAGATCCTCGTCACCAGCGCCCTGCCCTATGCCAATGGTTCGATTCACCTCGGCCATATGCTGGAATACATCCAGACCGATATGTGGGTGCGTTTCCAGAAACATCGCGGCAATCAATGCATTTATGTCTGCGCGGACGACGCCCACGGTTCGGCCATCATGCTGCGCGCAGAAAAAGAAGGCATCACCCCGGAGCAACTGATCGCCAACGTCCAGGCGGAACACAGCGCCGACTTTGCCGAGTTCCTGGTCGACTTCGACAACTTTCACTCCACTCACGCTGATGAAAACCGTGAGCTGTCGGGCCATATCTACCGCAAGCTGCGCGACGCCGGGCACATTGCCACGCGCTCGATCACGCAATACTTCGACCCGGAAAAGAAAATGTTCCTGGCCGACCGCTTCATCAAGGGCACCTGCCCGAAATGCGGCACCGAAGACCAGTACGGCGACAACTGCGAAAAATGCGGCGCGACCTACGCTCCGACAGACCTGAAGGATCCGAAGTCGGCAATCTCTGGCGCCACCCCGGTGCTCAAGGATTCCCAGCACTTCTTCTTCAAGCTGCCGGACTTCCAGCTCATGCTGCAAGAATGGACCCGCAGCGGCACCCTGCAGGACGCCGTCGCGAACAAGATCGCCGAATGGCTGGATGTGGGCCTGCAACAGTGGGACATCTCCCGCGATGCGCCATACTTCGGTTTCGAGATCCCGGACGAACCCGGCAAGTACTTCTACGTCTGGCTGGACGCGCCCATCGGTTACATGGCGAGCTTCAAGAACCTCTGCGCACGCCGTCCCGAACTGGACTTCGATGCGTTCTGGGCCAAGGACTCGACGACCGAGCTGTACCATTTCATCGGCAAGGACATCGTCAACTTCCACGCCCTGTTCTGGCCAGCCATGCTTGAAGGCGCGGGCTACCGCAAGCCGACCGGCATCAACGTCCACGGCTACCTGACCGTCAACGGCCAGAAGATGTCCAAGTCCCGTGGCACGTTCATCAAGGCCCGGACCTACCTGGATCACCTGTCGCCGGAATACCTGCGTTACTACTACGCGGCCAAGCTGGGCCGTGGCGTCGACGACCTGGACCTGAACCTCGAAGACTTCGTGCAGAAGGTCAACTCCGACCTGGTGGGCAAAGTCGTCAACATCGCCAGCCGTTGCGCAGGTTTCATCCAGAAGGGTAATGCTGGCGTACTAGTGGCGGGCAATGCCGCGCCGGAACTGACCGAAGCGTTCCTGGCCGCTGCGCCAAGCATCTGCGATGCCTATGAGGCCCGCGACTTTGCCCGCGCCATGCGTGAAATCATGGGCCTGGCCGACCGTGCCAACGCCTGGATCGCCGACAAGGCGCCGTGGTCGCTGAACAAACAGGAAGGCAAGCACGACGAAGTCCAGGCGATCTGCGCCCTGGGTGTCAACCTGTTCCGCCAGTTGGTGATCTTCCTCAAGCCGGTGTTGCCGCTGCTCGCTGCCGACGCCGAGGCGTTCCTCAACGTCGCGCCGCTGACCTGGAACGACCACGCGACCCTGCTCAGCAACCATCAGTTGAACGAGTTCAAGCCGCTGATGACCCGCATCGACCCGCTAAAAGTGCAAGCCATGACCGACGCCTCCAAGGAAGACCTGGCCGCCAGCCAGACCGACACCGGCGCTGCTGCCCCCCAAGGCAACGGCGAACTGGCCAAGGACCCGCTCTCGGCCGAGATCGAGTTCGATGCGTTTGCCGCCGTCGACCTGCGTGTTGCCCTGATCCTCAAGGCCGAAGCCGTGGAAGGTGCCGACAAACTGCTGCGCCTGACCCTGGACATCGGTGACGAGCAACGCAACGTGTTCTCCGGCATCAAGAGCGCCTACCCGGACCCGGCCAAGCTTGAAGGCCGCCTGACGATGATGATCGCCAACCTCAAGCCACGCAAAATGCGCTTCGGGATCTCCGAAGGCATGGTCATGGCGGCAGGCCCTGGCGGTGAAGAGATCTACCTGTTGAGCCCGGACAGCGGCGCCAAGCCGGGTCAGCGCATCAAGTAAATCGCCTGGCTGGACCGATCCCACCGTCGCGCCCGCTCGCGGCGGTGGGATTTTCATATCTGCCTTGCCGGATACTGCCTAATCTTCAAGAACAGGTCCCTCGCTCAACCGGCACGCCCATGACCGATATTCTGCTTACGCTCATCAGCACTGCCCTGATCAATAACTTCCTGTTGCAGTGGCCACTGGGCGTCGATCCGATGGTGCAGGCAACCCGCGAGCCAGCGACCGAACGGCGCCAGGTCCACGCCTTGGGCATTGCGACCACCTGCCTGATGCTGCTCAGCGGTGTGCTGGGCTACGCCGCTTATCATTGGCTGCTCATCCCCTTGGGGCTGGCGTCTGTGCACCTGCTGGTGTTTTTGCCGCTGAGCGTGCTGCTGATCAAGCCATTGCTTGGAGTATTGGCGCAGGCTTTGCCGCAGTTACCGTTCAGCGGTTTGTGGCCCTTGTTGCTGGGCAATGCCGGCGTGCTGGGGCTGAGCTTGCTCAACCTGCAAAATGACAAGGGTCTTGGCGATCACGCCGCGCTGAGCCTCGGTGCCGGGCTGGGCTTCTGGCTGGTACTGAGCCTGTTCAGCGACCTGCGTCAGCGCACTCTCAATAACGACGTGCCCCTGCCCTTTCGTGGCCTGCCGATCGATTTGATCAGCGCCGGACTGATCGCAGTGGCATTTCTCGGTTTCAGCGGACTGATCAAAACATGAGTCTGATTCAACGCATCGACGCACTCCTGCCGCAGACCCAATGCGGCAAGTGCGGCCACCCCGGATGCAAACCCTACGCCGAAGGCATTGCCAACGGCGAGGCGATCAACAAGTGCCCACCGGGCGGCGCCGAGACGATCTCGGCACTGGCGCAACTGCTAAACATTCCGGTGCTGGAACTCGACCTCAGCCGGGGTTCGGCACCGGCGCAAATTGCGTTCATCCGTGAAGCCGAATGCATTGGCTGCACCAAGTGCATTCAGGCCTGCCCGATCGACGCGATTGTCGGCGCGGCAAAGCTGATGCACACAGTGATCATCGATGAGTGCACCGGTTGCGACCTGTGTGTGGCACCTTGCCCGGTCGACTGCATCGAAATGCGCCCGCTGCCCTCCGCCAAGGTCCTGCCGATTGTCGGCGGCCTGGCCGTCACGCTCGAAGAACAGCGAGCGCGTAACGCCAAACGCGATCACGCCCGTCAGCGCTTCGAACAGCGCAACGCACGCCTGCGGCGCGAAGAAGAACAGAAACAGGCGGAACGCCTGGCCCGTGCGCAAAAAGCGGCTCAGCCCAACGAAGCCAGCAATCATCCGGTGCAAGACGCCATTGCCCGGGTTCAGGCACAAAAAGCTGCGGCAGCGGACGCGGTGCTGAAAAAAGCCAAGATCGACGTAGCGATGAGTCGGGCGCAATTGCACAAATCGCTGAAAGCCTTCGGCCATCCGCCGACCTTCGAGCAACAATCGCAACTGATCCTGCTTCAGCAGCAATTCGAAGCAGCCGAGCAAGCCCTCGCCCACCTTGAGAGCACAACGCCACCCGCCCCTGTGCAAGCGGCCGCGCCCGCCCAGGATGCCGAACTCAAACGGGCGAAAATCCAACTGGCGATGCGCCGAGCCGAACTGAAAAAAGCCCAGCTCAGCGAAGCACCGGCCGATCAACTGAGCGCCCTGAGCACTGCACTGGCACACGCCGAGCAGGCCCTGCACGAGGCCGAAGACGCCAGCGGCAAGCCTGCACCAGACCTGGTTCGCGTCGAGAAGCGCCCCATCGACGCTCAACTGCGGCAGTTGAAAACCGAACTGGCCTACGCCCGCGCCGACCTCAGCAAACTGGAACGACAACCCGCCACACCCGCCGAACTCATGACCAAGGCCCGTGAACGGCTCACTGAGGCGCAACGTCAGGTGGACGCCCATGTCAGCCCTTGAACCGGTCGATGAACGCCTTCAGCAGGCGATGCAGCGAGTGTTGCTGGCCACGGTGCCGGGCATGCTGGTGCTGTTCTGGGTATCGGGCTGGGGCGTCTTGATCAATCTGCTGCTGGCGGGCAGCAGTGCGCTGGCCGTTGAAGCGCTGGTTCTGCGGCTACGAAAACGCGGCCTCATGCCGTCACTGAGCGACGGCAGTGCGCTGGTCAGCGCAACGTTACTGGCGTTGGCCCTGCCGCCCTATTGCCCGTGGTGGCTGACGGTGAGTGCTGCGGCATCCGCGATGTTTTTCGGCAAGCACCTTTACGGTGGCGTCGGTAAGAACCCGTTCAACCCGGCGATGCTCGGTTTTGCGCTGGTACTGGTGTGCTTCCCCCAACAGATGACCCACTGGCCGGCGTCCCACGGGATGGACCTGTCGGGCGGCCTGCAACAGATTTTCGGCATTCACTTGAACGATCAGCCCGACGCCTGGGTTCAAGCGACGGCCCTGGACAGCCTGCGCATCAACAAAAGCCTGACCATGGATGAACTGTTCGCCGGCAATCCGGCATTCGGTCATCTGGGTGGCAAAGGCATCGAGTGGGTGAACCTGGCCTTCCTTGTCGGCGGCCTCTGGCTGTTACAGCAACGCGTGTTCAGTTGGCATGCCCCGGTCGGCATGCTCGGCAGCCTGTTTATCATCAGCCTGGTGTGCTGGAACGGTTCGGGGTCCGACTCCCACGGCTCGCCTCTGTTTCATCTGCTGACGGGGGCGACCATGCTGGGGGCGTTCTTTATTGCGACAGAACCGGTGTCCGGGGCAAAGAGCCCTAAAGCCCGGTTGTTGTTCGGCGCAGGCGTAGGCCTGTTGACCTACCTGATCCGAACATGGGGCGGATACCCTGACGGGGTGGCATTCGCCGTGCTGTTGATGAACCTCGGCGTGCCGGCCCTGGAGCGCCTCGTTGCCACCCGGCCTGAGGTGTCCTCGCCATGAACCGCACACGCAGCGTGTTGATCCTGGCGCTGATCATCGCCGTGGGCGGTGCTGCGATCTACTGCCTGCAACAGAGCCTGGCACCGCGCATTTCTGCCGAGCAACGCCTGATCGAAAGTCGCCAACTGCTGGACATGCTGCCACCCGGCAGTTACGACAATCAGCCGCTGGACCAACCGCTGACGCTCAAGGACCCCACACTGGCCAACAGCACCTTACTGGGCGGTTATCTGGCGAGCGCTGCGGGCAAACCCAGCGCGGTCATTCTGCGTAGCCAGACCCTCGGCTACGTCGGAGCAATCGAGCTATTGATCGTGATTGATGCCAGGGGCAAGTTGCTCGGCGTCAAAACCCTGCGGCAATCGGAAACCCCGGGGCTGGGTGGGAAAATCGCCGCGCAACCCAATAGCTGGCTTCAGGGCTTCTTCGGAAAATCGCGCAACGATCCCACGGACAACGGCTGGGCCTTGAAGAAAGATCAGGGGCAGTTCGATCAGATGGCCGGGGCGACGGTCACCTCGCGAGCAGTGATAAATACCATTCACGATGCGTTACGCTACTTCGACGAACATCAGGCCCAATTGATCGGGAGCAGCCCGTGAACAGATCATCGGCACTGCAACATTCACTGGTTCTTGCCCCGTTGATAGGCGCCAGCGACTCGCCAGGCAAGGCTGTGACGCTGTGGCTGGTGTCGGTGCTGGTCATCAGCCTGTATGGGCTGAAGATGAGCGTGCTGCGGCCACGAATGATTCCGGGCTTGCTGTTGATCACCAGCCTTCTGCTGGCCGCGACACTGACGAGCCTCGCAGCGCTGGCGCTGCAGGCCTGGACCTACGAACTGTATAAAGCGTTGGGCATTTACGTGGGGTTGATCGCCCTGCAATGCGTGGTGCTGGAGCACAGCGGCTTTTTCCAGCAACCCGGACGGGTTCGACTGGCCGGCTTGTTTGGCGCCCTGATGCTCAGCCTTGGCCTGCTGCGAGAGGTTATTGGCAACGCCTCGTTGGGCCATGATTTTTTACCGGCACTGCTCGGAAACGGCTGGTTGCTCACCGCCGATGGCGGCCTGCGAATGGCGACCCTGGCGCCCGGCGGCTTTATCCTGCTGGGCCTGCTCATCGCCGCGAAACAGGCCTGGACTGGCACCTCCCCATCACACTGACTGGCTTCAAGGAAATGCTCTGCCCATGAATGCTGCAAAACGCCTGGAAATTTTCCGCAGGTTTCACGAAGACAACCCGGAACCCAAAACCGAGTTGGCCTATTCCTCAGCGTTTGAGCTGCTGATAGCAGTCATTCTCTCGGCACAGTCCACCGATGTCGGCGTCAACAAGGCCACCGCAAAACTGTTCCCTGTCGCCAATACCCCGGCGGCCATCCATGCGCTCGGTGTAGCAGGCCTGTCCGAGTACATCAAGACCATTGGCCTGTTCAACAGCAAAGCCAAAAATGTCATTGAAACCTGCCGATTACTGGTCGAACGCCACAGCGGTGAAGTACCGCAAACCCGCGAAGAACTGGAGGCGCTACCCGGTGTTGGCAGGAAGACCGCGAACGTGGTTCTCAATACCGCGTTTCGTCAGTTGACCATGGCGGTCGACACCCACATCTTTCGGGTCAGCAACCGTACCGGCCTGGCGCCTGGAAAAAATGTGGTGGAAGTGGAGCAGAAACTGATGAAGTTCGTCCCCAGGCAATACCTGCTGGACGCTCATCACTGGCTCATCCTTCACGGACGTTATGTGTGCCTGGCCCGCAAGCCTCGCTGTGGCAGCTGTCGGATAGAAGACCTGTGCGAATACAAGGAAAAGACTTCCGACGATTGAGGCGCTATAGCGTTTATTGATGTACCGATTGAAAAAATCTTTTTTACCCGCCAGGAGATTGTCGCTATAAGGGGCCCCAACGGCAGTCTTAGTCTGGAGTTAACCTTATGAGCACTGACAAAGAACAACTGGACGTAGAAGACGACTTCACCCCTGTTGAGACCGATGACGCCGAGCCGGTGGTGGAAGTAGCCAAGACCAACCTGAGCAAACGTCGCACCATCGACAACTTGCTGGAGGAGCGCCGCTTGCAGAAGCAATTGGCCGACTACGATTTTGATCTGTAAGACGTAAAAGCCTCCCGAAACGGAGGCTTTTTTACCAGGCGCTGCGGCCCGGCTCCGGTTTCGCTGCGTTATTGCTCGATTTCCTGCGGTGAAGTTGACCGACTCACCGATCATTACAAGGTGATATCAGCCACTGCCCACGCCGACAGGATCATTCGATGACTGTCCTTGCCTCTGGAACGCCGGACTTACACCAGCCCATTGCGTTGCGCCAGTTCGATCAGATCAACCAGCGAGCGTGCATTGAGTTTCAGTAATAAGCGTGTCTTGTAGGTACTGACGGTCTTGTTACTGAGAAACATGCCATCAGCAATCTCCTTATTGGTTTTTCCACGAGCCAATTGTTGCAGCACCATCATTTCCCGACCTGACAACCTGTCTACCATGTCCGCCTCGCTCGCATTCCCCAGGCTTGAACGCACTGTGTGCAAGGCCTGATTCGGAAAATAGCTGTATCCCGAGAGTACGGCTTTGATTGCACTGAGTAACTCGGTGAGGTCCTGCTGTTTACAGACATACCCAGCCGCACCAGCCTGCATGCAACGCATTGAGAAATGACCGGGCGCCTGGGATGTCAATACCAGCAACTTCAAAGGTGTGGCGGTAGACGTCAGTCGCGCGATAACCTCAAGCCCATCCAGTTTGGGGATACCAATATCAAGAATGATAATGTCCGGCATATGTTCACGGGCAAGTTGCAACGCATCAACGCCATTATCCGTCTCTGCTATTACTTCGTAGCCATGACGCTCCATTAGCATGCGCACAGCAAGACGAATGACGGGGTGATCATCTACGATCAGCACTTTATTCATGGGCAAGTCCAGTTTCGCTGTTCGATTTTTTAGAGCCCGCACAATAGCGTAGTCGTTTCGCCCATGGCATGCTGCTTCGACCGGCCACCCTCACCGAAAGACAATTCCTACAAGCAACACGGATTTTCCCTACAAGAATTCGAAAAAAACAATGTGCCTAAAAATTAAGATGCTCACCCCCACGGCATCGGGGACCTTTTTTTTGTATCACACGACGTTGCACAACCTTCTGTAAATCGACTCTCGCCCTCACCAAAAATTCGCTGATAGTCTATCGTCAAATAACAAGACCCCTTCAGAATCTCTAATGCCTTTAATTGGAGCATAAAGTGCACGCTAACATTCAGCCCACCACCCTAACCTGCTTATCGAAAAACCAGCACTTGTACGCCGCAACCGCGCGCCCGCTCTTCAATAAGAGCTTAAAATAAACTCACTCACATTAAAAACCACATTCACACACATCAACAGTAAAAATACCCTTTACACTCATACTACAACTGCTATAGCCCAACACATCAGCCCCCAGGACAATCAACCCTATAGAATAGAAAAAGTTTTAATGAGTAACCGACATGAAAAAATATCAGAGAAAAATAACTAACCCCATGACAGTCATTGCTATTTTCGCAGCAATATCTGAAACATCGGCAGCCGTATCACTCCCCTTTCTCGACAACGAAGAGCGAGAAGTCTACATTTGGTTCCTCATCAGCTTTCCTTTTTACTTATTACTACTCTTCTTCGTCACTCTTAACTTCAATTACAAATCGCTGTACGCCCCTTCAGACTTCGAAAAGAGCAAACAGTTTGTAAGCGTCATCAATGAAGTCAACCGCACAGAGAAAGAGAAACTTAAAGAAACCACTCACAGGCCATATGAAAACAATCGAGTCGCAACGAACAAGCACACTAAAAAAAGACCCAGCACGGCACAATCAGACGACGTCCCCACTCACGGACAATCCCCACCCGAGGAGATAACACTCACCATAAATGCAGCCCCCCAGCAAACGCTAAAGCTTGTTGGAAAATTGAATCGCTTTCAGTTTATTGATGTGAGGCCCTTGCGCAGCAAGAGGGAACTTGATCAGTTGATGGAGAAAAACCGACAACAGCGAGAAGTCACTCACGGCATCATTGTATTCATCACCGACAGCAAGACAGACCGCGCCTTCAATAAGAAGACACTGAAGGACTACCAACGCAATGACAGATGCACCAAAGATGCCTACATGATTTACAGCCTGAGAAAGCTGACAATGACCGTTATTGACTAGCATCGGTCTGAACGACGATGCTCGCCGTTGAGACCTGCACAACAGCAAGGAAGTTGTTAATTCGAATACAACGATTCAGCAGCATCTCTGATGCTTGAATCAGCCATGACCCTGTTTAAAGCAGGGTCATGGCATAACTCAGGTCAAGGGACTCAGAAGAGTTTGCGACCCTTGTTGGCAGCAATACGCATGCGCAATGCATTGAGCTTGATGAAGCCCGCTGCATCAGCCTGGTTGTAGGCGCCGCCATCTTCTTCGAAGGTGGCAATGTTGGCGTCGAACAACGACTCATCGGACTTGCGCCCGGTGACGATCACATTGCCCTTGTACAGCTTCAGGCGAACGACGCCGTTCACATGGGCCTGGGATGCGTCAATCATCTGTTGCAGCATCAGGCGCTCAGGGCTCCACCAGTAACCGGTGTAGATCAGGCTGGCGTATTTGGGCATCAGCTCGTCTTTGAGGTGAGCCACTTCGCGGTCCAGGGTGATCGATTCGATCGCCCGGTGAGCGCGCAGCATGATGGTGCCGCCAGGGGTTTCGTAGCAGCCACGGGACTTCATGCCCACGTAACGGTTCTCGACGATGTCCAGACGGCCGATACCGTGTTCGCCACCGATACGGTTCAAGGTCGCCAGCACGGTAGCCGGCGTCATTTCAACACCGTCCAGTGCAACGATGTCGCCGTTACGGTAGGTCAGTTCCAGGTACTGCGGTTTATCAGGCGCGTTCTCCGGGGAGACGGTCCATTTCCACATGTCTTCTTCGTGCTCGGTCCAGGTGTCTTCCAGCACGCCGCCTTCATAGGAGATGTGCAGCAGGTTGGCATCCATCGAGTACGGGGATTTTTTCTTGCCGTGACGTTCGATCGGGATCGCGTGCTTCGCGGCATAGTCCATCAGCTTCTCGCGCGACAGCAGGTCCCATTCACGCCATGGCGCGATCACTTTCACGCCTGGTTTGAGTGCATAGGCGCCCAGTTCGAAACGAACCTGGTCGTTGCCTTTGCCGGTTGCACCGTGGGAAATGGCATCAGCGCCGGTTTCGTTGGCGATTTCGATCAAGCGTTTGGCGATCAACGGACGAGCGATAGAAGTACCCAGCAGGTACTCACCTTCGTAAACGGTGTTGGCGCGGAACATCGGGAAAACGAAATCACGCACGAACTCTTCGCGCAGATCATCGATGTAGATTTCTTTTACGCCCATGGCCTGAGCCTTGGCGCGGGCCGGTTCGACCTCTTCGCCCTGACCCAGATCAGCGGTGAAGGTCACTACTTCACAGTTATAAGTATCCTGCAGCCACTTGAGGATCACCGAAGTGTCCAGGCCGCCGGAATACGCCAGAACGACCTTGTTTACGTCCGCCATGCCATCACTCCACCGGGTTGTACGGAAAGCGGTCAAGTCTACCGATCAAACCGGATAATTTACAGTGGCGCGACAGCTTATGACGACGAAGCGACAGATTATGTCGAGTGGGCGACGATTACAGCGGGTTCAGGAGGTGGCAGCAGCGTTCGGCGCGGAGCTGGCCTGAGGGGCTGGTTTCTCGACCGGCGCAACACGCTCAAGGTGCACGTTGACCCGACGATTCTTGGCTCGGTTGGCCGCGTTGGTATTGGGTGCCAACGGGTAGCGTTCGCCGTGGAAACGCATGGTTACTTGCGATTCCTGAAAGCCATTGGCCTTGAAGAAGTCCATCACGGCCAAAGCCCTGCGCCGCGACAGATCGCGGTTGGTCAGGCGGTTGCCGCTGTTGTCGGAATGGCCATCGAGTTCGATGTGATTGACCGTCGGATCGGCTTTCATGAAGTCCAGCATGACCTGCAACTTGGCCTTGGCCTGGGCATCCAGTTCGATACCACCGCCGGGGAAGCCGACTTCGGCCTGCTTCACCTGTTCATAGTTCTTCGGCAACAGCTTGGCCACGCAACCTTGATAGTCGGCATACGCCTTGCTGAATTTGACCGGCAGCAAACGCACTTCCGAGACGCCACCGTCGCGCGAATAATGACGCACTACCGGGCTGCGGCCATCCATCAAACCGCCAATCAACCGGCCGGCCTGTTGTTGTGAACTGTTCAACATCACATTGCCGCTACCGACTTTCACCGCCCCCAGGTTGATGTCGCTGCGCCCTGGTTGCCACGGCGCGGCGGCCGCCAGCAAGGTGGCCGAGCCGCCACCGATCATGGAGTTGTAGGCCTTCAGGCGAAAGGTTGCCTGCTCGCCGGCGCGCCGTACGAATTCACCCGAACCGAAATCGGTAATCGGCTGGATCAAGCGGCATTCGAATTTGTCGCCCTCGACCGTCCACTCAATGCTCTCCAGACGGGTCTGGAAAGTGAGCGCCATCGCAGGAAGGCTGGCAAACACACTGAGCAAGGCTAAATAACGCTGGCGCACGGGAGGCTCCACTGGCTTCTACACAAAAGACCGACACACTCGTTTACGGCATATCACTTGTTTACAGCACACCCTAGGGATATCGGTTGCATCCTACAAAACTTGATAGCGAGTGCCTGAGAGAGTCTTTTCCGGTAGCATTCCCCTCAGTTTGACCCGCCTGGAATTCCCAATGTCCGACCGCCTGACCCTGCTGCGTCCCGACGACTGGCATATTCATCTTCGCGATGGTGCTGCGTTGCCCAACACTGTCGCGGATGTCGCGCGCACCTTTGGTCGCGCCATCATCATGCCAAACCTTGTACCACCAGTGCGCAACGCCGCTGAAGCCGACGCCTACCGCCAGCGCATCCTCGCTGCGCGCCCGGCCGGTAGCCGCTTCGAGCCGCTGATGGTGCTTTACCTGACCGACCGGACCCAGCCTGAAGAAATTCGTGCGGCCAAGGCCAGCGGTTTTGTTCACGCCGCCAAGCTGTATCCGGCCGGCGCGACCACCAACTCTGACTCCGGCGTCACCAGCATCGACAAGATATTTCCTGCGATCGAGGCCATGGCCGAAGTCGGGATGCCGCTGCTGATTCACGGTGAAATCACCCGTGGCGACGTCGATGTCTTCGACCGCGAAAAGGTCTTCATCGACGAACACATGCGCCGTGTCGTGGAGCGTTTCCCAACGCTCAAAGTGGTGTTTGAACACATCACCACCACAGAGGCAGTACAGTTCGTCAACGAGGCTTCAGCCAACGTTGGCGCGACCATCACTGCTCACCACTTGCTGTACAACCGCAACCACATGCTGGTCGGCGGGATTCGTCCGCACTTCTATTGCCTGCCGATTCTCAAGCGCAACACGCACCAGGTTGCCCTGCTCGATGCCGCCACCAGTGGCAGCGAGAAGTTCTTCCTGGGCACCGACTCGGCCCCGCACGCCCAGCACGCCAAAGAAACAGCTTGCGGCTGTGCCGGTTGCTACACCGCTTTTGCTGCGATCGAGCTGTACGCCGAAGCCTTTGAGCAGCGCAACGCGCTGGATAAACTCGAGGCCTTCGCCAGCCTGAATGGCCCACGTTTCTACGGCCTGCCGGCAAACACCGATCGCATTACCCTGGTCCGCGAAGAGTGGACCGCCCCAACCAGCCTGCCATTCGGCGAGCTGACTGTCATCCCGCTGCGCGCCGGTGAAAAACTGCGCTGGCGCCTGCTGGAGGAACACGCGTGAGTGAAGATCATTTCGACGACGAACAGGACGGTCATGGCGGTGGCGGCGGTTCGCGCCACCCGATGGCAGCCCGGTTCCGTGGCTACCTGCCGGTCGTTGTCGACGTTGAAACCGGTGGTTTCAATTGCGCCACCGACGCCCTGCTGGAAATCGCCGCAACCGTTATCGGCATGGACGAAAAAGGTTTCGTGTTCCCTGAACACACCTATTTCTTTCGTGTAGAGCCTTTCGAAGGCGCGAACATCGAAGCCGCGGCCCTGGAGTTCACCGGCATCAAGCTCGATCACCCACTGCGCATGGCCGTGAGTGAAGAGGCGGCCCTGACCGACATCTTCCGTGGTGTACGCAAGGCGTTGAAGGCCAACGGCTGCAAACGCGCGATTCTGGTCGGCCACAACAGCAGCTTCGACTTGGGCTTCCTCAACGCTGCCGTCACGCGCCTGGACATGAAACGTAACCCGTTTCACCCGTTCTCCAGCTTCGACACCGCAACGCTGGCGGGCCTGGCTTACGGTCAAACCGTGCTGGCCAAGGCGTGTCAGGCGGCCGACATCGATTTCGACGGCCGCGAGGCTCACTCGGCGCGCTACGACACCGAGAAGACGGCCGATCTGTTCTGCGGCATCGTCAATCGCTGGAAACAGATGGGCGGCTGGGAAGATTTCAACGACTGAGTCACGTCGCTTGAAGAATTGCCCTGCATAAAAAAACCGGCCTCGAGGGCCGGTTTTTTTGCCTGACGCCTGGCTTACAGCTTGCCAGCGTTCTCGGTCAGGTAAGCCGCAACGCCTGCTGGCGAAGCGGTCATGCCTTTGTCGCCTTTTTTCCAGTTGGCAGGGCAAACTTCACCGTGCTCTTCGTGGAATTGCAGGGCGTCAACCAGACGAATCAGCTCTTCCATGTTACGGCCCAGCGGCAGGTCGTTGACGATCTGCGAGCGAACAACACCTTTGTCGTCGATCAGGAACGCACCACGGAAAGCCACGCCGCCTTCGGACTCAACGTCGTAGGCCTTGGCGATATCGTGCTTCATGTCGGCAGCCATGATGTACTGAACCTGACCGATGCCGCCGGCATTGATCGGGGTGTTGCGCCAGGCGTTGTGGGTGAAGTGCGAGTCGATCGAAACCGCGATCACTTCAACGTTGCGCGCCTTGAAATCAGCCATGCGGTGGTCCAGGGCAATCAGCTCGGACGGGCAGACGAAGGTGAAGTCCAGTGGGTAGAAGAACACCAGGCCGTATTTGCCTTTGATGGCCGAGGACAGGGTGAAGCTGTCGACGATTTCGCCATTGCCGAGTACGGCCGGAACGGTGAAGTCAGGGGCTTGTTTGCCTACGAGTACGCTCATTGGATATCTCCTGGTGTGGTGGCGTGAAGAACAAATCTGAAACAGTGTGCCGCTATTCAGCGACAGGCCTGTGACGTGATCGCCCTTCGCAAGGACCGAACATCATACACCGCGTTTTTGACCTGTCCTTAGCGGTTTTTATACCGAATCCAAAAACATCCAGACACAAATTCCACGCCCCCATGACGCCGGGCAAAACCGTTCGTCAGCCAACCTCCACTCTGGACCAATGCCTTCAGAAACCACTTTGACAATCATTCTCGTTAACATTAAGATCCATCGCAATTGAGCCATAACCAACGACGGTTCTCACCTTATGTATGTTTGCCTCTGCACTGGCGTCACTGACGGGAAAATCCGCGATGCAATCTATGAAGGTTGCTGCAGCTACCGTGAGGTACGCCAAGCCACCGGCGTCGCCAGCCAATGCGGTAAATGCGCCTGTCTTGCCAAGCAAGTGGTACGCGAAACCCTCGCCGAGCTGCAAATCAGCCAGGCGGCAATCCCCTTCCCTGTAGAATTTTCTGCCGCGTAAGCAGCATGATTTAAAGAGCCGGACTTAGTGTCCGGTTTTTTTATGCCTTTAATTCAATCGCTTAGGGAATGGATGCGGAACACAAACATTCTTATTCCGATTAATTTTCATATATTATTCAATAACTTAGGTTTGACACTCAGCACTGCCCGGCTCAAACTCGCCCTATATACGGTTACTTAAGGGCAGGACCCCATCATGAAAGGCGACGTAACAGTCATCCAGCACCTCAACAAGATTCTTGCCAATGAACTGGTCGCAATCAATCAGTACTTCCTGCATGCCCGCATGTATGAAGATTGGGGCCTGAACAAGCTGGGCAAGCATGAGTATCACGAATCCATCGATGAGATGAAACACGCGGACAAGCTGATCAAGCGCATCCTGTTCCTTGAAGGCCTGCCGAACGTGCAGGACCTGGGCAAGCTGCACATCGGCGAGCACACCAAGGAAATGCTGGAGTGCGACCTGCGCATCGAGCGCATCGGTCATGCCGATCTCAAGGCCGCCATCGCCCACTGCGAAGTGACGGGTGACTTCGGTAGCCGCGAACTGCTCGAAGACATTCTTGAGTCCGAAGAAGAACACATCGACTGGCTGGAAACCCAACTTGGCCTGATCGACAAAGTCGGCATCGAGAACTACCTGCAATCGCAAATGGGCGAGTAAGTTAAAACGACTTACCCTGCACCAACAAAAAGCCCCGCCCTCTGACGAGAGGCGGGGCTTTTTGTTGTGCTGTAACTTCTACCGAGAAAAGTTACAACGCCAACTGCAATCAGGCTTCAGACTTGTTCGCAGCCGCTTTGGCAGCCGCTTCTTTGATCAAGGCCTGCAACGAACCATCAGCGGCCATTTCGACCATGATGTCGCTGCCGCCGACCAGCTCACCACCGACCCACAGTTGCGGGAAGGTTGGCCAGTTGGCGTACTTTGGCAGGTTGGCGCGGATTTCCGGGTTCTGCAGGATGTCCACGTAAGCGAACTTCTCACCACAGCCCATTACAGCCTGGGAGGCTTTCGCAGAAAAGCCGCACTGCGGGGCATTCGGCGAGCCTTTCATGTAAAGCAGAATGGTGTTGTTAGCAATCTGCTCTTTAATAGTTTCGATGATATCCATGGAGCACCTCGGCTGAACTTTCCGACTCGGTTGTCGGCACGGTGACGCATTGTAACGGAAAGCCTGCCGCCCTGCTCGGTCTCCCCGACAGACACGTTCAGGCCGCCGCCACTGTGACCGGCACCCCATTGAGCGCCGCATTACCCGACAATTCATCAAGCTGACGCTCATCGGTCAAATCGTTTGCACTGGAACCGGGCTGCGCCATTGCGATGCTCATCTGCACACCCGGCCGGGCATGCCCCCAACCATGAGGCAGACTGACCACCCCCTTCATCATGTCGAGGCTGGACATGACCTCGACTTCGATCACCCCGACCCGCGAGCTGACCCGCACCCGCTGCCCATCGCTCAGCCCCCGACTGGAGAGATCGTCAGGGTGCATCAGCAATTGATGTCGAGGCTTGCCCTTCACCAGCCGGTGGTAGTTATGCATCCAGGAGTTGTTACTGCGCACATGACGTCGGCCGATCATCAACAACTCATCCGCCGCCGGCGCCTGCAACGCGGCGAACCGCGCAAGGTCGGCCAGGATCGCGGGCGGTGCAGCCTGGATGCACTGATCCGGTGTTTTGAGCCGTGGCCCGAGGTTGGGCTTCAACGGTCCAAGGTCGATGCCGTGCGGATGATCAAACAGCGTTGCCAGTGACAACTTGCAGGTCGACGCATCGCCATAGCGCCCACTACGCAACCCCAGATCAATCATCTGCGCGGGCGCAAGGGTCGGCTTGAGTTCCTTGCCGGTTTTCGCCGCGAAGGCCTGGGCCAACCCGACGAATATCTCCCAGTCATGCAACGCGCCTTCGGGCTTGGCCAGGATCGCCCGGTTGAAACGACTGATATTGCGCACCGCGAACATATTAAATGTCGTGTCGTAGTGATCGTTCTCCAGCGCCGATGTCGACGGCAGAATCAGGTCGGCATAACGCGTGGTCTCGTTGATGTACAAATCGATGCTGAGCATGAACTCCAGCCCGTCGAGCGCCTGCTCCAGTTGCCGGCCGTTGGGCGTCGACAGCACCGGGTTACCGGCCACGGTAATCAGCGCCCGCACCTGCCCTTCCCCCTCCGTGAGCATCTCTTCGGCCAGCGCCGACACCGGCAACTCACCGGCGTACTCCGGGCGCCCGGAAACGCGGCTTTGCCAGAGATTGAAATGCCCTCCCGAGGTCGACGCCACCAGGTCCACCGCAGGTTCGGTACACAACGCCCCCCCGACCCGATCAAGATTGCCGGTCACCAGGTTGATCACCTGCACCAGCCAGTGACACAAAGTGCCGAATGCTTGAGTCGATACCCCCATCCGCCCGTAACAGACGGCCGTAGGTGCAGCAGCGAAGTCACGCGCGAGCTGGCGGATCTGCTCTGCCGGCACGGCGCACAGTGGGCTCATGCGTTGCGCCGTAAACCCGGCAACCGCCTGGCGAACGTCCTCCAGCCCTTCCACCGGCAAGTGCCCCTCGCAGGTCAGCCCTTCGGCGAACAACGTGTTGAGCAGCCCAAACAACAACGCAGCATCCCCTCCGGGGCGCACAAACACATGCTGGTCAGCCATCGCTGCCGTCTCGCTGCGACGAGGATCGACTACCACGATTTTTCCGCCCCGGGCCTGTATCGCCTTCAAGCGCTTCTCGACATCCGGGACAGTCATGATGCTGCCGTTCGAGGCCAGGGGATTCGCGCCCAGGATCAGCATGAAATCGGTGTGATCAATATCGGGGATCGGCAGCAGCAGACCGTGGCCATACATCAAGTAGCTGGTCAGGTGATGAGGCAATTGATCGACCGAGGTCGCAGAGAAGCGATTGCGGGTTTTCAGCAACCCCAGAAAATAGTTGCTGTGGGTCATCAACCCGTAATTGTGCACACTGGGATTGCCCTGATAGACCGCCACCGCGTTTTGCCCATGACGGGCCTGAATATCCGCCAGACGTTCAGCTACCCTCGCGAAAGCGTCGTCCCAGGCAATCGGCTGCCACTCGCTGCCAACCCTGAGCATTGGCTGGCGCAGGCGATCCGGATCATTCTGGATATCTTGCAACGCCACGGCCTTGGGGCAGATATGACCCCGGCTGAAACTGTCCTGAGGATCGCCCTTGATCGAGGTGATCTGCACGGCGTCATCGGTGGCAGTAGTTTCGAGGGTCAAGCCGCAGATGGCTTCACACAGGTGGCAGGCACGGTGATGAAGAGTCTTGGTCATGGCCAGTCTCTGTTGTATTCGGGCAACCGGCATCAGGTTGCGGGAACAAAACTATGGGCTGTGACCTGGCGCTGCGCCAGCGACGTTCGTCTTGTGAATCGAGGGGCATCAGGCCAGCCGATAGCGGCCACACGCTCAGGCCTGCGGCCAGCCGGATGGCATCTGCAGTTGGATTTCCTCAATGGTTTCGATCTGTTCATGAGCGACATGCACGCCCGTGAGCTCACCGATCAACCGCCAATGCTCATCGAGGCCGGCGCTGACGGTGGCCATTCGGTCGATCATCCGTCGACCGGCTGCCTTGGTCACTTCGTCCTCACTGCGCAGCAATTCGAACGACATCGAGGTCATGGACGCGGTCAAGTGAGTCAGGGTACGGGCCGTGAGCCCCAGCAGCGCCAACAATTGCTGTTCTTTCGATTCCATTCCAAGCGTCCTGTGTCGCATGTGAGTTAGTTATAACCCAGCACTTTGCATTAGCAAATGTTTCGACTGCCCGCCGGGCAGATCATGCAGGGCAACGCTTCGGCCGACGGGTCAGAAACCGACCCACACAAGGCTTTGGCCGCCGCTATCAATTGCCAACGCGCGCGAGGGCGGTGTACAAATGGCTTGTTGCTAGCAGGAAACAGGCTTCAAAAGCGCTACCGTGACGATCCGGTAGCTCCTCTGATATCCCCTAAAAACTGTAGCCTATTGGTAAGACGCGACATTTAGTGTCAATATCGCGCCTTCCCCTATTTCGTCGCCCCGTGCGGCTCCCGCCGCAGGTCTCGCCCGTTTTCCAGTTAAACAAGGCTTTGAGTATCTGCGGTCCGTTGCAAAAGGTAGTCAATGATGAGCGCAAGGCACTTTCTCTCCCTGATGGATTGCACGCCCGAAGAGCTGGTCAGCATGATCCGTCGAGGCATTGAGCTCAAAGACCTGCGTAATCGCGGCGTACTGTTCGAGCCTTTGAAAAACCGCGTTCTGGGGATGATTTTCGAGAAATCCTCAACCCGCACACGCCTGTCGTTCGAGGCTGGTATGATCCAGCTCGGCGGCCAGGCGATTTTCCTCTCGCCGCGTGACACCCAACTGGGCCGTGGCGAGCCGATCGGCGACTGCGCCATTGTCATGTCGCGCATGCTCGATGCCGTGATGATCCGCACCTTTGCCCACAATACCCTGACCGAATTTGCCGCCAACTCCCGCGTACCGGTGATCAACGGCCTGTCCGATGACCTGCACCCGTGCCAGTTGCTGGCCGACATGCAAACCTTCCTGGAACACCGTGGCTCGATTCAAGGCAAGACCGTGGCCTGGATCGGCGACGGCAACAACATGTGTAACAGCTATATAGAAGCCGCGATTCAGTTCGACTTCCAGTTGCGCATCGCCTGCCCTGAAGGTTACGAACCCAACCCTGAGTTCGTCGCCAAAGCCTTCGATCGAGTGACCATCGTCCGCGATCCTCGTGACGCTGTACTGGGCGCCCATCTAGTCAGCACCGACGTCTGGACCTCGATGGGCCAGGAAGAAGAAACCGCCAAGCGACTCAAACTGTTTGCGCCATTCCAGGTCAATCGTGCCTTGCTCGATCTGGCCGCGGAGGACGTACTGTTCATGCATTGCCTACCCGCTCACCGTGGCGAAGAAATCAGCCTCGACCTGCTCGACGACCCGCGCTCGGTCGCCTGGGACCAGGCCGAAAACCGTCTCCACGCACAAAAGGCCCTGCTCGAATTTCTCGTCACACCGGCGTACCAGCACGCATGAGCCATCCATTACTGCTGAACCTGCGCAATCTGGCCTGCGGTTATCAGGACCAACGGGTCGTCCAGAACCTCAACCTGCACCTGAATGCTGGCGACATCGGTTGCCTGCTCGGTTCGTCCGGTTGCGGCAAAACCACCACGTTGCGGGCAATCGCCGGTTTCGAACCGGTGCATGAAGGCGAAATACAACTGGCCGGCGAAACCATCTCCAGTGCCGGCTTCACCCTGGCACCGGAAAAACGCCGGATCGGCATGGTGTTCCAGGACTACGCCCTGTTCCCACACCTGAGCGTGGCCGAGAACATTGCCTTCGGCATCCGCAAGCATCCGCAAAAAGATCGGGTCACCGAGGAGATGCTCGAACTGGTCAACCTGAAGAACCTGGGCAAGCGCTTCCCTCATGAACTGTCTGGCGGCCAGCAGCAACGTGTTGCCCTGGCCCGGGCACTGGCGCCAGAACCGCAACTGCTGCTGCTCGACGAGCCGTTCTCCAACCTCGATGGCGAATTGCGCCGCAAGCTCAGTCACGAGGTGCGCGACATTCTCAAGGCCCGTGGCACCAGCGCAATTCTGGTGACCCACGACCAGGAAGAAGCCTTCGCCGTCAGCGATCAGGTTGGCGTATTCAAGGAGGGTCGCCTGGAGCAGTGGGACACGCCTTACAACCTGTACCACGAACCGCAAACACCGTATGTGGCGAGCTTTATCGGTCAGGGTTACTTCATTCGCGGCCAGTTGCACTCCCCGGAGTCGGTGCAAACCGAGCTGGGCGTGCTACGCGGTAACCGAGCCTACACCTGGCCTACGGGTGGCGCGGTTGATGTACTGCTGCGCCCGGACGATATCGTTTATGCGCCGGACAGTGACTTGCAGGCACGGATTGTCGGCAAGACCTTCCTCGGCGCCTCGACCTTGTATCGCTTGCAACTCCCGACCGGCAGCCAACTGGAATCGATCTTCCCGAGCCATGCTGACCATTTGGTCGGTGCCGATGTCGGTATCCGCGTGGCAGCCGAACACCTGGTGTTGTTCCAGGCCAGTGGCAGCACGGCAGCGCACATTCCGGCGGTAGAGTCCGGGGTTCGTCGGTACAGCACCGCGCACTGAACAACACGGACTACTGTGGGAGCAGGCTTGCTCCCACAGCAAGTTTCCGTCAGCCGAGCATCAGCGTCCCGCTTGCAACGAGCGTCGCATTACCACCGATCTTCACCCGACTCCCTTCCAGGCGGCAGAACAACTCCCCTCCCCGCGCCGAACACTGATACGCCGTCAGGCTCGATTTACCCAACCGCTGCGACCAGTACGGAATCAGGCTGCAATGCGTCGAGCCGGTGACCGGGTCTTCGTTAATACCGATGGCCGGCGCAAAGTAGCGCGAAACGAAATCATGCCCCGTACCCCGCGCCGTAACGATTGCACCAGGCCAAGGCAACTTGGCCAGCGCAGCCATGTCCGGCTGGCAATCGAGCACCTCCTGCTCTGACTCCAGCACCACGAACAATTTCTTGGAACCCAGCACCTCAACCGCCTGCACGCCCAGCGCCCGCTCCACATCGAGGGTCACATCGACTTTGCCCGGTTCAATCGTCGGAAAGTCCAGCCATAGCCGCTCGCCTTCCCGACTCACACTCAAGGGGCCCGACTTGCTGATGAAGTCCAGTCGTTCGACCGGCTCTTTATAGACCTTGAACAACACATAAGCGCTGGCCAGCGTCGCATGGCCGCACAACGGCACTTCGGTGATCGGCGTGAACCAGCGGATACGCCAGCCTTGAGCCTCACGCACCACAAACGCAGTTTCGGCAAGGTTGTGTTCGGCGGCGATTTTTTGCATCAAGTCATCGGCGAGCCAGGCGTCGAGCCGATAGACCATTGCCGGATTGCCACTGAACGGTCGATCACTGAATGCATCAACCTGATGAAACGCTAGCTGCATGGGTGTTCTCCTTCTGTAGGTAAGGACGAGTTTGCATCAACCACCAAGTGGCAACCAGAGAAAGAACCTGCCGGTTTTCACCATACAGCGCGGCAATCAGGCCCGACCAATATCGGCGAATTTGGCCTGCGTGTGCTCGGCCAGCACCGTCGCCGCCAATTCGACCTCAAGACCACGTCGTCCCGCACTGACGTAAATGCTCGCGAAAGGCTGAGCACTGTTGTCGATAAACGTGCGCAAGCGCTTTTTCTGCCCCAACGGGCTGATCCCACCCAACAGGTAGCCAGTCGCACGTTGCGCAGCCGCCGGGTCAGCCATTTCAACCTTCTTGACCCCGGCGGCGTGGGCCAGCCCCTTGAGGTCCAGGGTGCCAGCCACCGGCACCACCGCCACCAGCAACTCGCCTTTTTCACTGGCCGCCAACAGCGTCTTGAAGACTTGCGCCGGATCCAGCCCCAGTTTTTCCGCTGCCTCCAATCCATAGGAAGCCGCTTTCGGATCATGTTCGTAACTGTGCACGCGATGTTCGGCACGAACTTTTTTCAGCAGGTCCAATGCGGGGGTCATGGCAGCTCCAAGCCGGGCGAGAGAGGAAAATCGTTACCGCACGATTCTAGGTCATGCCTCTGGAAAAGGCTCTACCTCAAGACCGTTTCGCCGCCGCAGGCCCGGCCATCCGCCGATTTTTGGCAACCCGCAAAACCTGACTAACGCGATCATTCATGTAACTAATAGTTTAAAAGTGACTGACGGTTCACTTTCGACCTTTGACAGCAGTGTTTCTTGTCTATATTTTTTCGAATCTGAATACCATGTGAAACATCCTACGCAGCACCCAGCAGTAAAGCCGAGACCAGGATGGGGATCCTGCCTCGGTGAAAATCGCGCTCAGCCCCTTCGGAAACAGCGCCCGACAACAACAAAAACCGAGGTTTTCAATGACAACTGCTTTACAACAACCGTCACTCTCCGGCCAATGCATGGCCGAGTTTCTGGGGACTGCGCTACTGATCTTCTTCGGCACAGGTTGCGTTGCCGCGCTCAAGGTTGCGGGTGCGAGTTTCGGCTTGTGGGAAATCAGCATCATCTGGGGGGTTGGCGTCAGCATGGCGATCTACCTGACCGCCGGCGTTTCCGGTGCCCACCTGAACCCGGCCGTGAGCATCGCGCTGTGCGTTTTCGCCGACTTTGAAAAACGCAAATTGCCGTTCTACATCCTTGCCCAGGTCGCTGGCGCCTTCTGCGCGGCGTTGTTGGTTTACACGCTTTATAGCAACCTGTTCTTCGATTACGAACAAACCCACCACATTGTTCGCGGCACGCAAGCCAGCCTGGAAACGGCGTCGGTGTTCTCCACCTACCCGCACCCGGCACTGTCTACTGGCCAGGCGTTCCTGGTGGAAGTGATCATCACGGCCATCCTGATGGGCGTGATCATGTCCCTGACCGATGACAACAACGGCCTGCCAAAGGGCCCGTTGGCGCCCCTGCTGATCGGCCTGCTGATTGCGGTGATTGGCAGCGCGATGGGCCCGCTGACCGGTTTTGCGATGAACCCGGCGCGAGACTTCGGTCCGAAACTGATGACTTTCTTCGCTGGCTGGGGTGAAATTTCCTTCACTGGCGGCCGCGATATTCCGTACTTCCTGATTCCGGTATTCGCCCCCATCGTGGGTGCCTGCCTCGGCGCTGCCGCTTATCGCGGGCTGATTGCCCGTTATCTGCCCAACGCCACACCTGCTACAAAGGATGCAGAACAGGCCATTGACGGCAAACCAAGAATTTCTTGAAACCGATGGCGCGAGATCCTGCCCAACCTGATCTCGCGCTTGCGCCCTCTCCCTTATTTCGTCCAAGGCAATCGACATGACCGACATTCAGAATAAGAACTACATCATTGCCCTCGATCAGGGTACGACCAGTTCGCGAGCGATCATTTTTGACCGCGACGCCAACGTGGTCTGCACTGCGCAGCGCGAATTCGCCCAGCATTACCCGCAAGCCGGCTGGGTCGAGCATGACCCGATGGAAATCTTCGCCACACAAAGCGCCGTGATGGTCGAGGCCCTGGCTCAAGCCGGCCTGCACCATGACCAGGTGGCCGCCATCGGCATCACCAACCAGCGTGAAACCACTGTGGTCTGGGACAAGACCACCGGCCGCCCGATCTACAACGCGATCGTCTGGCAGTGCCGACGCAGCACCGAGATCTGCCAGCAGCTCAAGCGCGATGGCCACGAGCAATACATCAGCGACACCACCGGCCTGGTCACCGACCCGTACTTCTCCGGCACCAAACTCAAGTGGATCCTGGACAACGTTGAAGGCAGCCGCGAACGCGCCCGCAACGGCGAACTGCTGTTCGGCACCGTCGACAGCTGGCTGATCTGGAAATTTACCGGCGGCAAGACCCACGTCACCGACTACACCAACGCCTCGCGCACCATGCTCTTCAACATCCACACCCTGGAGTGGGACGCGAAGATGCTGGAGATCCTGGACATCCCGCGCGAGATGCTGCCAGAGGTCAAGTCGTCGTCCGAAATCTACGGCCACACCAAGAGCGGCATCGCTATCGGCGGTATCGCCGGCGACCAGCAAGCAGCGTTGTTCGGCCAGATGTGCGTGGAACCGGGCCAAGCCAAAAACACCTACGGCACCGGCTGCTTCCTGCTGATGAATACAGGCGACAAAGCCGTGAAGTCCAAGCACGGCATGCTCACCACCATCGCGTGCGGCCCTCGTGGCGAAGTGGCTTACGCCCTGGAAGGCGCGGTCTTCAACGGCGGCTCCACCGTGCAGTGGCTGCGTGACGAGCTGAAAATCATCAACGACGCACACGACACCGAATACTTCGCCAACAAGGTCAAGGACAGCAATGGCGTGTACCTGGTCCCGGCCTTCACCGGTCTCGGCGCCCCTTACTGGGACCCGTATGCCCGTGGCGCACTGTTCGGCCTGACCCGTGGCGTACGCGTGGATCACATCATTCGCGCAGCGCTGGAGTCGATTGCCTACCAGACCCGCGACGTACTCGATGCCATGCAGCAGGACTCCGGCGAGCGCCTCAAGGCCCTGCGCGTGGATGGTGGCGCAGTCGCGAACAACTTCCTCATGCAGTTCCAGGCCGACATCCTCGGCACCCAGGTCGAGCGCCCGCAAATGCGTGAAACCACCGCCCTCGGTGCCGCCTACCTGGCCGGCCTCGCGTGCGGCTTCTGGGGCAGCCTGGAAGAACTGCGCGGCAAGGCGGTGATCGAGCGCGAGTTCGATCCGACCCTGGACGAAACCGCGAAGGAAAAACTCTACGCCGGCTGGAAAAAAGCCGTCAGCCGCACCCGCGACTGGGAACCACACGAAGGCGCTGAATAAGCCAGGCCTCTGGCCCCTTAAAGGGTTCTAACTGGTAGGGAGCGGATTCCTGCGGCATCATGGGCAAATTTTGCACGGCAGCCCAAAGGAAGCCCCATGAATCTGCCTCCCCGTCAGCAGCAAATCCTCGAACTGGTCCGCGAACGCGGTTACGTCAGCATCGAGGAAATGGCCCAGCTGTTCGTCGTTACACCGCAAACCATCCGCCGCGATATCAATCAATTGGCGGAAGTGAATCTGTTGCGTCGCTACCATGGCGGCGCAGCCTACGACTCCAGTGTTGAAAACACCGCCTACGCCATGCGCGCCGATCAGATGCGCGATGAGAAACAACGCATCGGCGAAGCCATCGCCAAGCAAATCCCCGATCACGCCTCGCTGTTCATCAACATCGGCACCACCACCGAGTCCATTGCTCGGGCGCTGCTCAATCACAGCCACCTGAAAATCATCACCAACAACCTGAACGTCGCGACCATGCTCAGTGCCAAGGACGATTTCGACGTCCTGCTGACGGGCGGTAACGTGCGGCGTGATGGCGGTGTGGTGGGTCAGGCCAGCGTCGACTTCATCAACCAGTTCAAGGTCGACTTCGCCCTGGTGGGCATCAGCGGTATCGACGAAGACGGCAGCCTGCTGGATTTCGACTATCAGGAAGTGCGCGTCTCCCAGGCGATCATCGCCAACGCCCGGCAAGTCATCCTGGCTGCCGACTCCAGCAAGTTCGGGCGTAACGCTATGATTCGCCTGGGACCGATCAGCCTGATCGATTGCCTGGTCACCGACCAGCAGCCGGTGCCGGCGCTGGCGCAGTTGCTGAATCAACACAAGATTCGGCTGGAAGTCGTTTAGCCTCCCCTCACATCTTCGTCGCCTGTCCAGACGCCATCGCGAGCAGGCTCGCTCCCACAAGTTCAGCGCAACCCTTGTGGGAGCGAACCTGCTCGCGATAGCAATCTCTGCCGCACCTCCTCTTTCGCGTCCTTACGCGCATCTAAATGTTCGGAAACTTTCCTTTAACGGCCCTTCGATCAGTATTTTCAATCGAAGTTAACTGGCTGTGAGCGGCTTTATGGGCTAACATTTTCGCAAATGAACATTAATGTTCGAATTCCAATACGATCAGATCATAAAAGATCGCGAGGCCTGCTCATGACCACCTCTACCTTGCCTGCTCCACCGCTTGCCGAAGTCTATGATGTTGCCGTTATTGGCGGCGGGATCAACGGCGTCGGGATTGCAGCAGACGCAGCCGGTCGCGGTCTTTCGGTGTTCCTTTGCGAAAAGGACGATCTGGCCAGCCACACCTCGTCGGCCAGCAGCAAGCTGATCCACGGTGGTCTGCGCTACCTCGAACATTATGAGTTCCGCCTGGTGCGTGAAGCCCTGGCCGAACGCGAAGTGCTGTTGGCCAAGGCCCCGCACATCGTCAAGCAGATGCGTTTCGTGCTGCCGCACCGCCCTCACCTGCGTCCGGCGTGGATGATCCGCGCAGGCCTGTTCCTTTATGACCACCTGGGCAAGCGGGAAAAACTCGCAGGCTCCAACAGCCTGAAGTTCGGTGCCGACAGCGCACTGAAAAGCGAAATCACCAAAGGCTTCGAATATTCCGACTGCTGGGTCGACGACGCCCGCCTCGTGGTGCTGAACGCCATGGCCGCCCGCGAAAAAGGTGCTCACGTTCACACCCAAACCCGCTGCGTCAGCGCCCGCCGCAGCAAAGGCCTGTGGGAACTGAACCTGGAACGCACCGATGGCAGCCTGTTTTCGATCCGCGCCAAGGCGCTGGTGAACGCTGCCGGCCCTTGGGTCGCCAAGTTCATCAAGGACGACCTGAAGATGGAATCGCCCTACGGCATCCGTCTGATCCAGGGCAGCCACCTGATCGTGCCGAAGCTGTACGAAGGCGACCACGCGCACATCCTTCAAAACGAAGACCAGCGCATCGTGTTCACCATTCCGTACCTCAATCACTTCACCCTGATTGGCACCACCGACCGCGAATACACCGGCGACCCGGCAAAAGTGGCGATCACCGAAGGCGAAACCGATTACCTGATCAAGGTCGTCAACGCCCACTTCAAGAAGCAAGTGAGCCGCGACGACATCGTGCACACCTATTCCGGTGTTCGCCCGCTGTGCAACGACGAATCCGACAACCCATCGGCCGTGACACGCGACTACACTCTGGCGCTGTCTGGCAGTGGCGAAGAAGCGCCACTGTTGTCGGTGTTCGGCGGCAAGCTGACCACCTACCGCAAACTGGCCGAGTCGGCCATGGCGCAGCTGACACCGTATTTCACGCACATCAAGCCAAGCTGGACTGCCACCGCGACCCTGCCGGGCGGCGAAGACATGACCACGCCTCAAGCCTTGAGCGCCTTGATTCGCGACAAGTTCGACTGGGTGCCGACCGAAATTGCCCGCCGCTGGGCCACCACCTACGGCAGCCGTACCTGGCGCATGCTGGAAGGCGTGCAGAACCTCAGCGACCTGGGCGAACACCTGGGTGGCGGCCTCTATACCCGCGAAGTCGATTACCTGTGCAGCGAAGAATGGGCCACCACCGCTCACGACATCCTGTGGCGCCGTAGCAAACTCGGGCTGTTCACCACCCAGGCAGAGCAGGAAAACGTGCAACGCTATCTGGACAAAGTCGAGCAGAACCGCAGCAAGATCGAAGCGGCCTGATCGGTAACCCGGTTAAACGAAAGCCCCTGGCACCGAAAGGTCCAGGGGCTTTCTGCATTCCGGAATACACCGCAACTCCACGGAGGGAGCGAACCTGCTCGCGATAGCGGTGTGTCAGGCAACTTCAATGCTGGATGCGCTGACCTCATCGCGAGCAGGCTCGCACCCACAAGGTGCTCAGCGCCCCCCCTGGATTGCATTCGGTTTTCCGAACGCGACCTTCTGGTCAATTCGGTAAACCGGATGAATCGGCATGAAAAACACCGTCATAAATACTTAATACCCTTCTAAATCAATGCGTTGATAAGACTCGCCTGGCCTGGCACGACTCATGCTCTACACTCTGGGACGAATGCCGGATGTGCCAACACTTCAGGAGCAGTCAAGGCATTCGCAGTACAAAAAAAGAGCCGACGAACTGGCTCCATATAAAAACAATGTCGAGGAAAATTTGATGCGCATCGTTCCCCATCTTCTGGGCGCAGCTATCGCTGCCGCACTGATTAGCACTCCAGTTTTCGCCGCCGAACTCACCGGCACACTGAAGAAGATCAAAGAGTCCGGCACCATCACCCTGGGCCACCGCGACGCTTCCATTCCGTTTTCCTACATCGCGGACGCTACCGGCAAACCGGTCGGCTACTCCCACGATATTCAGCTGAAAATCGTCGAAGCCATCAAAAAAGACCTGGACATGCCTAACCTGCAGGTCAAGTACAACCTGGTCACCTCGCAAACCCGTATTCCGCTGGTGCAGAACGGCACCGTGGACGTCGAGTGCGGCTCCACCACCAACAACGTCGAGCGTCAGCAACAAGTTGACTTCTCTGTCGGCATCTTCGAAATCGGTACACGTCTGCTGTCCAAAAAGGACTCGACCTACAAGGATTTCGCTGACCTCAAAGGCAAGAACGTCGTGACCACCGCGGGCACCACGTCCGAGCGCATCCTCAAGTCGATGAACGCCGACAAGCAGATGGGCATGAACGTCATCTCTGCCAAAGACCACGGCGAGTCCTTCCAGATGCTGGAATCGGGCCGCGCTGTTGCCTTCATGATGGACGACGCGCTGCTGGCCGGTGAAATGGCCAAGGCCAAGAAGCCGACTGACTGGGCCGTGACCGGCACACCACAGTCTTATGAAATCTACGGCTGCATGGTCCGCAAGGGCGACGAACCGTTCAAGAAGGCTGTCGATGACGCCATCAAAGCGACCTACGCTTCGGGCGAAATCAACAAGATCTACGAAAAGTGGTTCTTGCAGCCAATTCCGCCAAAAGGCCTGAACCTGATGTTCCCGATGAGCGACGAGCTCAAGGCCCTGATCGCCAACCCGACCGACAAAGCGGCTGACGACAAAAAATCCTGATTTCTGACTAACCTTACCTTCTGAAAGGGCCCATGCCCTTTCAGAAGGCTGTCACTCCCTGCTGGCACTTTTTTGGAAGCACTCGAACCGGTGGTTGTCGAGCCGATCGCGTGTGCCTGATTGCAGAGGTCTGTACGGTCAGTTTGAGCTGAAAAAACTGATCACACAGGCCACCTGTTCGGGCGGGAACGGATTTTCCCCAGGCGGGCACTTGTACATCGATCGATCTGAGGGGAGACCCTAATGAATTACAACTGGGACTGGGGCGTGTTCTTCAAGTCCACCGGCGTGGGCAGCGAGACCTATCTCGACTGGTTCATTTCCGGGCTGGGCTGGACCATCGCCATCGCCATCGTGGCCTGGATCATCGCGTTGCTGCTGGGTTCGATTCTGGGCGTCATGCGCACCGTACCGAATCGCCTGGTAGCGGGCATCGCCACCTGCTACGTGGAACTCTTTCGTAACGTGCCGCTGCTGGTTCAGCTGTTCATCTGGTACTTCCTGGTGCCCGACCTGCTGCCCGCCAACCTGCAAGAGTGGTACAAGCAGGACCTGAACCCGACCACCTCCGCCTACCTGAGCGTTGTCGTGTGCCTGGGCCTGTTCACCGCTGCCCGGGTGTGCGAACAAGTGCGCACCGGTATCCAGGCGCTGCCGCGTGGCCAGGAATCGGCCGCCCGCGCCATGGGTTTCAGCCTGCCGCAGATCTACTGGAACGTGCTGCTGCCCCAGGCCTACCGGATCATCATTCCGCCGCTTACCTCGGAATTTCTCAACGTCTTCAAGAACTCGTCCGTGGCGTCCCTGATCGGCCTGATGGAGCTGCTCGCGCAGACCAAACAGACCGCAGAATTCTCCGCCAACCTGTTCGAAGCCTTCACCCTGGCGACCCTGATCTACTTCACCCTGAACATGAGCCTGATGCTGCTGATGCGTGTGGTCGAGAAGAAAGTCGCGGTGCCCGGCCTGATCTCCGTAGGGGGTAAATGATGGAATTCGACTTCTCGGGCGTCATTCCGTCCCTGCCGGGCTTGTGGAACGGCATGGTCATGACCCTGCAACTGATGGCGCTCGGCGTCGTCGGCGGGATCATCCTCGGTACGATCCTGGCACTGATGCGCCTGTCCCACAGCAAGCTGCTGTCGAACATTGCCGGCGCCTACGTCAACTACTTCCGTTCGATCCCACTGCTGCTGGTGATCACCTGGTTCTACCTGGCGGTGCCGTTCGTCCTGCGCTGGATCACCGGCGAAGACACCCCGATCGGCGCGTTCGCCTCGTGCATCGTGGCGTTCATGATGTTCGAAGCGGCGTACTTCTGCGAAATCGTCCGTGCCGGCGTGCAGTCGATTCCAAAAGGCCAGATGGGCGCCGCCCAAGCTCTGGGCATGACGTATGGCCAGATGATGCGTTTGATCATCCTGCCGCAAGCGTTCCGCAAGATGACCCCGCTGCTGCTGCAACAGAGCATCATCCTGTTTCAGGACACCTCGCTGGTGTACGCGGTCGGCCTGGTGGACTTCCTCAATGCATCGCGAGCCAGTGGCGACATCATCGGCCGCTCCAATGAGTTCCTGATCTTCGCAGGTCTCGTGTACTTCACAATCAGCTTTGCCGCCTCGCTGCTGGTCAAGCGTCTGCAAAAAAGGTTTGCCGTATGATCTCTATCAAGAATGTCAACAAGTGGTATGGCGACTTCCAGGTACTGACTGATTGCAGCACCGAGGTCAAAAAAGGCGAAGTGATCGTGGTGTGCGGGCCATCCGGCTCCGGCAAATCCACCCTGATCAAATGCGTCAACGCCCTGGAACCGTTCCAGAAAGGCGACGTGGTGGTCGACGGCACATCCATCGCCGACCCGAAGACCGACCTGCCGAAACTGCGCTCACGCGTGGGCATGGTGTTCCAGCATTTCGAACTGTTCCCGCACCTGACCATCACCGAAAACCTGACCATCGCGCAGATCAAGGTGTTGGGGCGCAGCAAGGAAGAGGCTACCAAGAAAGGCCTGCAACTGCTTGAGCGCGTTGGTCTTTCCGCTCACGCCCACAAGCACCCTGGCCAGCTCTCCGGTGGTCAGCAGCAGCGTGTGGCGATTGCCCGTGCGCTGGCGATGGACCCGATCGTCATGCTGTTCGACGAACCGACCTCGGCGCTCGACCCGGAAATGGTCAACGAAGTACTCGACGTGATGGTGCAACTGGCCCACGAAGGCATGACCATGATGTGCGTGACCCACGAAATGGGCTTCGCCCGTAAAGTGGCGGACCGGGTGATTTTCATGGACCAGGGCAAGATCATCGAAGACTGCCAGAAAGAAGAGTTCTTCGGCGACATCAGCGCCCGCTCCGAGCGTGCACAACACTTCCTCGAGAAAATCCTGCAGCACTAAAACCGGAACTGCTCTCGATAGGAGAGCAGGCTTGCCCTTGTGGCGAGGGAGCTTGCTCCCGCTCGACTGCGAAGCAGTCGTAGAACCAGCCAGTGCGATGTATCAGATAAATTGCATTGGCAAGTTTCAGGGCCGCTTTGCGTCCCAGCGGGAGCAAGCTCCCTCGCCACAGGTTCTGCGCTCGACTGAATAAAGGGTAAGCCCGCTACCACGCTGGTTGACCCAAGGCATCTGTGATGAAATGCGACCCCACTCTCTATCGCGCCGCACCGCCATCACTCGCCGTGAAACCCCGTCTGATTCGCCATTTGTTTCTACCGCCACTGGTCATCTTGCTGATGGTCGGTCTCGGTTACGTCGGTTTCTGGACCAGCGAACACTACGGCATCCGCAGCCTGAGCGAGAACGGCCAGCGTCAGTTGGAACTGCACGCCCGCACGGTCGAAAGCGAGATCAGCAAATACACCTACCTGCCCAGCCTGCTGGAACTCGAATCGAGTGTTTCGCAATTGCTGGACGACCCGTCGCCGGAACACCGGCAAGCGGTCAATGACTACCTCGAAGGCCTGAACCGGCGCAGCCGCAGTCGGGCTATCTACGTGATGGACACCACCGGCCGCGTGCTGGCCACCAGTAACTGGCGCGATGTCGACAGCTACCTCGGTGAAGACCTGTCCTTTCGCGCCTATTTCCAGAACGCCATACGTGGCCAGCCCGGACGTTTCTATGGCATCGGCAGCACCAACGGCGAACCCGGCTACTACCTGGCCCATGGCCTGGAAGAACAAGGCAAGATCATCGGCGTCGCGGTGGTCAAGGTCCGCCTCGAAGCGCTGGAAGAACGCTGGCAACGCGCCCGACTGGAAGCCTTCGTCAGTGACGAAAACGGCATCATCATCCTTTCCAGCGACCCGGCGCGGCGGCTCAAATCGGTCCTGCCCCTGAGTGATGAAACCAAGGAGCGGCTGGCCCGCAGCCTTCAATATTACTGGTTCCCGCTCAACGAACTTGAACCGCTGGCGCGCGAGCGACTGGCCGAAGGCGTGGAGAAACTGACCTTCCCGGCCAACACCGAACTGGTGTCAGACGAAGAAGAAGTCAGCTACCTGTCACAGACCCGGCCCTTGAGCGATACGCCGTGGAACTTCACCCTGCTCACGCCGTTACAGGATTTGCGGCGCGAGGCAATCAATCAGGGAATCCTGGTGGCGGTGGCGTTTGCCCTGGTGGCGTTTCTGTTGATCGCCTGGAACGAACGACGCAAGGTCATCGCCACCCGCCTCGCCGCCCGTGAAGCGCTGCAAGAGGCCAACAACCAACTGGAGCGCAGGATCACCGAGCGCACCGGCGACCTGCGCGCCAGCAACGAGCGCCTCAAGAGCCAGATCCGCGAGCGGCGCCAGGCCGAAGAAACCTTGCGCCGCGCCCAGGATGAACTGGTGCAGGCCGGCAAACTCGCCGCCATCGGGCAGATGTCCACCAGCATCGCCCATGAATTGAATCAACCGCTGGCGGCCCTGCGCACGCTGTCGGGCAACACGGTTCGGTTCCTCGAACGTGGTCAGCTCGACGTCGCCAGCACCAACCTCAAGACCATCAACGAACTGATCGACCGCATGGGCCGGATCACCGCCAGCCTGCGCTCCTTCGCCCGGCGCGGTGACGATCAGGGTCAGGCCAGCCTGGGCAAAGCGGTAGACGCCGCGCTGCAACTGCTGGGCAGTCGCGTGGAGTCCGCGCACTTGCAGGTACATCGGCACTTTTCCGATGTTCAGGTGCAGATCGACCAGACCCGTCTGGAGCAGATTCTGGTCAACCTGATCGGCAACGCGCTCGACGCCATGCAAGCGCAGCCACTGCCGGTGCTATGGCTGGAGGGCGACGCTGTCGAGAGCAAATATCGCCTGCGCGTGCGCGACAATGGCCACGGCATTGACCTTGAGACGCGCAAACATTTGTTCGAACCCTTCTTTACCACCAAACCCGGTGAACAGGGCCTGGGCCTCGGCCTGACCCTCTCGGCGAGCCTGGCCGCCGCCACTGGCGGCCATTTGGGCGTCGAGCACCCGGCCAGCGGTGGTACCGCTTTCGTCCTCAGTTTACCGTTGGTAAGCCCCCTTCCCGCCGAGCCAATATGAACAACGACCTTAGTGTGCTGATCGTCGAAGACGACCCCCATGTCCTGCTCGGCTGCCAGCAAGCCCTGACCCTGGAAGACATTCCGTGCATTGGCGTGGGCAGTGCCGAAGAAGCGCTGGAGCGCGTCGGCGAGAACTTCGCCGGGATTGTCGTCAGCGACATTCGCCTGCCCGGCATCGACGGCCTGGAGTTGCTGACCCGCCTCAAGGCCCGCGACCGCAGCCTGCCCGTGGTGCTGATTACCGGCCACGGCGATATCTCCATGGCCGTTGGCGCGATGCAAAAAGGCGCCTACGACTTCATGGAGAAACCCTTCTCCCCCGAACGTCTGGTGGACGTCGCACGCCGCGCGCTGGAACAGCGCCGACTGGCCCGCGAGGTGACATCGCTGCGTCGACAACTGGCCGAACGCGACTCCCTTGAAGGCCGGATCATCGGCCGTTCACCGGCCATGCAGCACCTGCGCGAGTTGATCGCCAACGTGGCCGACACCTCGGCCAACGTGTTGATCGAAGGTGAAACCGGCACCGGTAAAGAACTGGTTGCCCGTTGCCTGCACGACTTCAGTCGCCGCCACTCCCAGCAGTTCGTGGCCCTGAACTGCGGCGGCCTGCCGGAAAACCTGTTCGAAAGCGAAATATTCGGCCACGAAGCCAACGCCTTCACCGGTGCCGGCAAACGGCGCATCGGCAAAATCGAACACGCCCATGACGGCACGCTGTTCCTCGATGAAGTGGAAAGCATGCCGCTGCCCTTGCAGATCAAGTTGCTGCGGGTCTTGCAGGAACGCACCTTGGAGCGCCTCGGTTCGAACCAGAGCGTTGCCGTCGATTGCCGGGTGATCGCCGCGACCAAGTCCGACCTCGACGAATTGAGCCGCGCCAGCCAGTTCCGCAGCGACCTGTATTACCGCCTCAACGTGGTGACCCTGGAACTGCCCCCCCTGCGTGAGCGCCGCGAAGACATCCTGCAATTGTTCGAACACTTCTTGCAGCAGTCGTCCTTGCGCTTTGACCGTACGTTGCCCGAACTGGACAACCAGACCCTGTCGAACCTGATGAGCCACGACTGGCCGGGCAACGTGCGGGAACTGCGTAACGTCGCCGAACGCTTCGCCCTTGGCTTGCCGGCCTTCAAGAAGTCCGGCACCGGCGGCAGCACTCAGGGCCTGGCGTTCGCCGAAGCGGTGGAAGCCTTCGAGCGCAACCTGCTCAACGATGCCTTGCAACGCAGCGGCGGCAACCTGACCCAGGCCAGCCTGGAACTGGGCATGGCCAAGACCACGCTGTTCGACAAGGTCAAGAAGTACGGCCTGAGCCATTAACCCGCCGCGAGAATGCCCGTGGACTTACTGTTGAAAGCTGCACTCGGCGCCGCAGTGGTGGTGATCCTCGCCGCACTGGCCAAGACCAAAAACTATTACATTGCAGGCCTGGTGCCGCTGTTTCCGACCTTTGCGCTGATCGCCCACTACATCGTCGGCAAGGGCCGCTCGCTGGATGACCTGAAAACCACCATCGTGTTTGGCATGTGGTCGATCATTCCGTACTTTGTGTACCTGGCGACCTTGTACGTGATGGTCGACCGGATGCGGCTGGAGGCGTCGCTGGCCGTTGCGGCGGTGGCGTGGTTGATGGCGGCGACGGTGTTGGTCAGCGTTTGGGTGCGCCTGCACGCCTGACATTGCTTGCGGCCGTTGTCGCGCCGAAGCGTCAAACCAGATGTAGGCTGAGACCCCGCCCTGTAGACGCCGAGCACGCTCGGCACCTACAGGAAACAGTGGGCATTCAGGCCTCTTCTCCCTCGGCCAGCAACGCAATCCCGCCCATGATCACGGCCACGCCAAACCAGTGCAGCAGGCTGATCTGCTCGCCCAGGCCAAGCCACGAACCGAGCAAGACCCCGACAAATACCAGCGAACTCAGGGGGAACGCCAGCGACAAGCTGCTGCGTCGCAGGATCAGCATCCACACGAAAAACGCCCCGATGTAGCAGGCGATAGCCGTCAAAACGCCCGGATTTCCGGCCACGGCCAGCAGCCATTGCCAGGTAAAATCCATCTGCCCCAGTTGATCGCCGCCGACCTTGGTGGCGATCTGGCCACCACTTTCAAAGCCGATCAGCAACATCCAGAGCACCACCGTGCCCAGCCGTCCGTGCAACCACCCCATGGTGCTGTTCCCTTCCATCATTGATTGAGCTTCAGACATGGGCCACACACACGAGCATGACGCCCGCCGTAATCACCAGGGTGCCGAGCCAGCGTCGGCGGCTGACGGTTTCCCCCAGCACCACTTTGCCGGCCAGCACCACCCCGCAATACGCCAGCGCCGCGGCTGGAAACAACAGGCTCAAGGGCGCTCGGGAGAGGGCTTCGAGCCAAACGAAAAATTCGATCACATAGGCGCCGATCCCGCACCAGAGCAGCGGTGCGTTGAACACCTGGCCCCAGAATGCGTTCAGGCGAAAACCGCCTTCAAGTTCGGGCAACCGGTCCAGGCCGAGTTTGAAACAGAGCTGGCCAATGACATCGAGGACAATCGAAAAGGCCACCAGTAAAACCACGGTCAGGGTCACGGGAACAACTCCTCGAACAGGCTGATCAGCGCTTGGTTGGTGGTTGAGTTGCGCAGTAAGTCGTCATCGCTCCAGCGCTCGGGAGGCGGTTGGTCGGACTTGGCTTCCCAGCGTTTGAAGGCGTTACTGAACGCCGGCTGGGCGAACTCGCCACAGACGTCGATGCCCAGAATCCGCTTGCTCGCCGCCAGTGCGCGCAAGGCTTGCAGCAAGTGAGTCAGGCGCATGCCGCCCTGATCCCAATTGGTGGCCGCGTCTTCGCTGGCCAGCACATCTTTGTCGATGGTGATCCACACCGCGTCGGTGGGCAGGCTCTGGATCAACTGCGCCAGAAACACCGGCCAATCGAGGTCGGCCAGGTTGCGCCAGTGCAGGTGGTTTTCGAGTTGCCGGTGCCCGGCGCCATCGCCGATCCGGCCCCAGACCTGGGACGGCGGGTGTTGCCAGGGAAACAATTGCAGGTCGCCACGCTTCAACGCGCCGAGGTTACCGCCGCGCAGTTGCGGGTTATGCAGGTCGTCGCTGCACGGGCCGAGGGTGACGATGCGCTTGATGTTCGGCAGTTTCAGCGCCCGGTTGACCCACGAACCACAATGGCGACGTGGCGCAAAACGTACCCAGTCGGGGTGGTTGTCGAAGTGAATCAGGCTGACCGGCTCTGCGATATCGGCGAGAAAGGCCGGGGTCAGGTGGTGATAGTCACCGGAGCCGACAAAGAAGATTTCCGGTTGCGAGCCCGTGTGGCGGGGCCGTTGGCGCAGGCGCTCGGAAAAACGCCGGTAGTTCTTCTCGCTGGACCATAAGCGCAGTTTCGGGCCCAGGTCGAGCAGGTCCAGACGCCGCGCACGGCCGCTTTCCAGCAGTCGAGCGATAGGCGCCTGGGCCGTCAGGCTGTGGTCGAGATCTAAAATGTTCAAGGTTTGGATTCACCCTTGTCAGACCCCCTCAGACACCGGCTCCATCACTCATGAAGGCCGGCCGAACGGGCTTCAGGGGGTAAATGCAAGGGACGGGCCAGCCGCAGTCCGATGAGTGCCCCCGCAGACCCGTTCGACGGGGAAACCATCGCCCGACTCACTGTTCTTTGCGGTGAGCCACCAGAAAGCCCAGGCCATGGGACACCGGGATCACCTTCACCCCCGCCGCCCGTTGCTGCTCGGCAATCTCGCGGTGGAACGCCTTGACCTTGGTCCAGTGCATTTTCGGTCGGTAATGGTGTTCGGCGTGGTAACCGTTGTTCATCCAGATCACGTTATAGAGCACGCTGTAAGTGCTCACGCCCCAGGCAATCGGCAAGTCCGGATTGCCGCCCAGATGCTCGTAATACCCATTGAGCGACGACAACGCCTGGCCCAGGTACCAGAACGGCACCAGCAACAGCACCGCACGCCAGTCATAGAACGCCAGCGCCAGGTAGGTGGCGACCGTCACGTAGATCTCGACCTTCACCCAGCGCGCATCGTCAGGGCGCTTGCGCTGCATTTCCTCATAAAAAGGTTTGGGGTCATCGCGAAAGAAGCTGAGGAAGGTGTAGGCCCACGGGTTTTCCGGCTGGCCGTCCTTGCCACGCAGGTAGATCGACAGCGGGTCGACGGTTTTACCGTCCGCTCCCGGCAGGTCGGAGTTGCCCCGGTGATGGCGATTGTGGATATCGCGGTAGAGCGTCTGGGAGAAACCGATGGTCACGGACAACAGCAGATCAAACGCCCGGTTCATCCAGCCCATCGTGAAGTACGGGTTGTGGATCTGGTTATGGGAGATGCTATTGATGCTCCACGACAGGCTGACGGCATAGACCAGGGCCAGCGGCACGATGGCCCACCATGACAGGTCATGAAAAGCCGTTACCAGCCACAGGACAAACGCCAGGTGGGCCACGCCCAGCATGATCGGGATCAAGTCCCACAATGAATAGGCGAGCAAACGATAGACGGGACGAGCCATGAAGAACTTCCTGAGCAATTGAGTTCTCCACGACCACTGCAAACAGCAGACCAAACTCGACACGTCTTTCATGAGCATTCCCACGCTTTCGTGCGGGAATGCACCGGGTGACGATTTGCGTCACATCCAGAGCGTCCGGGGCAGCGTTGCGATCCTTGATCGCTGCGATCAGTCGAACTTGTAGCTGATCGCCGCCTGCACTTCGCCCTGGTTCACGTTGCCCTTTTCCTTGACGATACTGCTGTCCGCCGCCGAGCCGGTCAGGTGAATCCAGCTGGCGCTGGTCACCAGCGACCAGTGCTGCGTGAGCGGGAATTCGAAACTCTGGGTCAGGGCCACATTCTGCAAACCGCCACTGGCGTTGTACTCGCGAATGCCCGAGGCCCGGGACTCCTTGTCCGTCACGCCGAAGAAGGTCTGGGTCTGGCGCCCATCGGCGAAATGCGCCGTCAGGTTACTGCTGCCAATCACCCCGCCGCCCAGCGGATAGCCTATTTCCCCGCCGACCCGGCCCAACACGCCACCCTGGCCGCCTTTACCGCCCACGGCCTGACCGACCTGGGCGAACACCCGCCAGAAGTCGGCCGGGCTGTACTGAATGAAGCCACCGACCTCGCCCATGTCCGGCACATCGCGCAAGCCGTACAGCGACCGGTTGGCACTGCGCCCCGGCAGGTAATTAATGAACGGCCCGGTGCTGAAACCGTTGGTTTTCAGGGCGCTCCAGGTCAAGCCGTCGTCGGTGCCGAGGCTCACATCGCCCCAGTCCAGATCGAAGTACGGCACGGGGACTGTCTCGTAGCGGCTGCCGGTCGGGTCGTAGGGTTGATAGCTGATTCCCAGCCCCGCTTCACCGGTGATGCCGTCGGCCCGCGCCGTAGCGGACACACCGCACAGGCACAGCAGACTGGCGAATACAGCAGAGATAAACCTGAACATGGTGCGATTCCTTATCGTGACATGCGCGCATCAATCCTCAGGTCCAGCTCCCTGCGCAAGCACTCATGTTGTTTGTAGCGACCTACAAAAATTGTAGCTCCGATTTCGCCCCTGCGCGCCGAAAGCCCGCCAGTCATGGGCCGAAACAACTTGGCACAGTCCCTGCTGTACCCCACTGCAAGCGCAAACAGCGCGCCCTGCCCACTGCCTCGCCATAAACAGGTACTACAGATGATTGACTGGCACATCGTGTGTGATTTCGACGGGACCATCACCCGCACCGACGTGATCGACAGCATCCTTCAACGCTTCGCCGACCCAAGTTGGGAAGTGATTGAGGAACAGTGGCTGGCCGGTGACATCGGTTCGCGTGAATGCCTCAGTCGCCAGCTCTCGCTGGTCAAGGCCTCGCCTGCCGAGCTGCTCGGCTTTTTCGACACCGTCGAGATCGACCCGGACTTCCCCGACTTCGTCGACCACGTGGTCGGCCTCGGCGCCACCCTGGAAGTGGTCAGCGACGGCATCGAGCAAGGCATCGCCCGGATCCTGGCACGCAACTACGTGAGCTTGCTGCCGATCCTCGCCAATCGCCTGCGTCAAGTCGACCACAACAGCTGGCGTATCGACTTTCCGTACTCGAGCGACGCCTGCCGCGCCGCTTCCGGCAATTGCAAATGCAAGTCCACCCCCAGCAGCAAACGCGTGCTGGTGATCGGTGACGGCCAATCCGACATGTGCGTGGCCTCCACCGCCGACTTCGTATTTGCCAAGGACCGCCTGGCCGAGCATTGCGAGCGCAACGGCATTGCCTACGCCCGCTTCGACAGCTTCGCCGAACTGCCCGCGTTGCTGGCCCAGTTGCCAAACGGCAGCGCTGCCAACGCCAGCACCTTCTCGCTTGATCACCCCTGCGAACACACTTCTGAACAACAGGAACTCTTCCACCATGTCTGATATCCGAATCGCTACCGCAGAAGACCAGGTCCTTCTGGACAAAGAGGCCAAGTACTGCTCTTACGGCGACACTGTTCACTACATCGATCCGCCGCGTATTTTCAGCCGCTGTGAAGGCTCCTACGTCTGGGACACCGAAGACCAGGCTTACCTCGACCTGCAAATGTGGTACTCGGCCGTCAACTTCGGTTACGCCAACCCGCGCCTGAACAATGCACTGAAACAGCAGATCGACACCCTGCCGCAGATCGCCAGCCAATACCTGCACAAAGGCAAGATCGAGCTGTCGGAAATGATCGCGGTCGATGCCAAGAAGAAGTTCGGCCTCGACGGTCGCGTGCACTTCAACGTCGGCGGTTCGCAGTCCATCGAGGACTCGCTGAAAGTCGTGCGTAACGCCACCAACGGCAAGAGCCTGATGTTCGCCTTCGAAGGCGGCTACCACGGCCGTACCCTCGGCGCTTCGTCGATCACCTCGAGCTACCGCTACCGTCGCCGCTACGGTCACTTCGGTGAGCGCGCCAACTTCATCCCGTTCCCGTACCACTTCCGTGGCCCAAAAGGCATGACCAAGGAAGAATACGGCAGCCATTGTGTCCAACAATTCGCCCGTCTGTTTGAAACCGAATACAACGGTGTCTGGGACCCGAAAGTCGGCCAGAGTGAATACGCAGCGTTCTACGTCGAGCCGATCCAGGGCACCGGCGGCTACGTGATCCCGCCGATGAACTTCTACAGCGAACTCAAGCAGGTGCTGGACCAGCACGGCATCCTGATGGTCGTCGACGAAATCCAGATGGGTTTCTGGCGCACCGGCAAGCTGTGGTCGATCGAGCACTTCGACGTCAAACCGGACGTGATCGTCTTCGGTAAGGCGCTGACCAATGGCCTCAACCCACTGGGCGGCATTTGGGCGAAAGAAGAACTGATCAACCCGAAAATCTTCCCGCCAGGCTCGACTCACTCCACCTTCGCCTCCAACCCGCTGGGTACGGCGGTCGGCCTGGAAATGTTCAAGATGACCAGCGAAGTCGATTACGGCGCGATGGTCATGGCCAAGGGCAAATACTTCCTGGAAGGCCTCAAGGACCTGCAAAAACGCTACCCGATCATCGGCGACGTCGACGGCCTGGGCCTGGCGCTGCGCTGCGAAATCTGCGGCCCGGACGGTTTCACGCCGGACAAGGCCACCCTGGACTTCATGGTTGAAGAAGGCATGAAGGGCGACATCGAAATCGACGGCAAGCGTCTGGGCCTGATTCTCGATGTGGGCGGTTACTACAAGAACGTGATCACCCTCGCGCCATCGCTGGAAATCAGCTACCCGGAAATCGACCTGGGCATCGCCCTGCTCGACCGCTTGCTTGCTCGAGCGATGAAACGATGATCCAACCAGAGATCGACATGGGCGAAGGTAGCGCCGGTTTCGTTCTCGGCAGTGGTGAGGTCGCGGTGTTGTTGATCCACGGCCTGACCGGCACCCCGACGGAGTTGCGTCGGGTGGCCATCGGCCTGGCCAAGGCAGGGTGCACGGTGTACGTGCCCACCCTGGCCGGGCACTGCGGTGACAACGCCGACCTGCAAGCCACGGGCTGGCGCGACTGGTACGAAGGCGTGCGCAAGACGTTCGCCGGCATTCGCCGTAAACACGAACAGGTGTTCGTCGGCGGCCTGTCCATGGGCGCGGTCATGTCCATGTACCTGGCCTCCGAACACCCGGGGCAGATCAGCGGCCTGCTGATGTATTCCACCACCCTGCGCTATGACGGCTGGAGCATTCACAAACTGGCGTTCCTGACGCCTTTGCTGATGAAGATTCCGTTTGGCGTGCACATCTGCCGTTTCGAAGAAAAACCGCCCTATGGCATCAAGAACGAGCGCCTGCGGGCCATCGTCGAGCGCCAGATGAAGGCCGGCGAAAGCAGCAATGCCGGGCTGTTGACCATGGAAGGCGTCACCGTGCGCGAACTGCACCGGATGAACGCGGTGGTCAAGAAACGCATGCCTTCGATCAACGTCCCCGCACTGGTGCTGCATTCGCGCGAGGACGACATCACCAGCCGCTGGAACGCCGATTACGTGGAACGCAAACTCGGCGGCCCCGTGACCAAGATCCTGCTGGATAACTGCTACCACATGATCACGGTCGACCTGCAGTACCGCCGCGTCGTGGAGTTGAGCGCGGACTTCATCGCCCAGCGGACGGTAACCCCGCCCGTGCGCGAAGCGTATCGACAGCTGGCGTAGCCTAAGGAACCGACGTGATCACCGCCCAAGCCTTTTCAACCATCGAGGCCATCGAACGCTGCGCCTGGAATGACTGCTTCCCCGCAGAACTCGAGGACTGGGACTACTATCGGGCCGTTGAAAAGGCAGGAATCGCCGACTTCCAGTGGCGTTACCTGACGCTGCAAGAGGACGGTTGCGTCATCGCGGCCGCGGTGGCGTTCACCACCGTGTATTCGCTCGACACCACGGTTCAGGGGCTGGCCAAGCGGGTCACCGAACGGTTGCGGCGTTGGCTGCCGGGCGTGTTGGATATCCACCTGTATGCCCTCGGTTCACCGGTTGCCGAGCAGTGCCACGTGGGCACGGCTCGCTCCGTGACCGAGGCGCAGCGCCCGGCCTTGCTGCGCCAGTTGCTGACATTGGCCCGCAGTGACGCCAATCAGGCGGGCATCGGCTTGTTGGCGGTCAAGGATGCGCCCAGCAACGACCCGCAATGGCTGGACGTTTGCCGTGAGGCCGGGTTGCAAGACATGCCCGGATTGCCAAGCGCCGTGCTGCCCATCGCGTTCGGCTCCCTGGACGCGTACCTGGGCTCACTGGGCAAATCAACCCGCAAGGACCTGCGTCGAAAACTCCGGGCCAAAGGCCCGCGCATCGAATGGCGACGCTCGGTGGACGACGTCCTGCCGACCATGATGCGCCTGTACGAAGCCACTCTGGCGCGCAGTGATCTGGAGTTCGAACGCCTGTCACCGGCGTACTTCACCAACATCCTCGAACACCTCGAAGACCGCGCCGCGTGCGTACTGTACTGGGTCGACGAGCAACTGGTGGCGTTCAACCTGGTGCTGCTCGACGAGCAACGGCTGGTGGACAAATTCTTCGCCCACGACCTGGACCAGACCCGCGAGTACAACCTGTACTTCAGAAGCTGGCTGGCCAATGTCGACTATTGTATTCAGCATAAAATCCCGTTGTACGAGTGCGGCCAGGCCGGGTATGCCAGTAAGCTGCGGCTCGGTTGCTCGTTTGAAGGCAATACGCTGTTCTTTCACCACCGTAACCGGCTGCTCAACGCCCTGTTGAAAGTCGTCAAGCTGTTTATCCGACCGGATCGATCCGACCCTGCCATGGCTGCTGCGATAAGCGAAACCCGATGATCAGAGACCGCCGCCGTAAAGCCCGCCCCTTCGCCATCTCCCGCTGGAGCCTGCAACGCAAGCTGGTCCTGGCATTCTGGCTGGTCAGCGTGATCCCGACCATGATCGCCGCCGAACTTGCGGCCACCACCCTGTCGCAGATTTTCGATAGCAACGTGCGGATCTGGTTGCAGGAATCAACCAAAATCGTCGAGGACGAAATTACCGAAATCCTGCGTGACAACGCCCGGGTGGCACAGTTGTTCCTGCGCTACACCCGCCCGCCCACCGACCACACCTCGACCAAGCACGACAAACTGACCGCCGATATCGCCGATTCAATGGGCATCGATGTGGTGGCGCTGGTGCGCATCCACGACCGCAAAGTGGTGTTCAGCACGGCAGCCGATGACATCGTGCGGCAAATCAACACTGCGCCCAAAGCCGTACTGCAGACGCTGCAAGTCGGCGGCGTTGCCACCGGCACGGTGGTCTCGACCTTTGAGACGACCCAGGACGGTGTCGACTATCAACTGGTGATCGCCACCTACCTGGACAGCAGCTTCCTCACCAGCGTGGCCGAAGTGCATTCCCTGGACCTGCGCCTGTACCTGGCCAAGGCCGATGACTTCTCGGAGATATTCTCCACCCAGCGCTTCGAGGATCACCCACAACTGGTGCCGCACAAAATCGAAGAGATCCTGCGCAGCACCAAGGAACCCATCGAGCAATTCACCAACCGCTACAGCGGCATTTATCGACCGATCCTCAACGATAACGGTGAACTCCAGGGCGTGATTTTCAGTGGCCTGCTGCGCCATTCCAGCCTCGTCGGGCTGGTCAACCAGAGCAGCTTGTTCGTGTTTATTTTCCTGCTCAGTTCCGCCGCCTCGCTGTGCGTCGGCTGGCTGGTGTCCCAACGCCTGACGCGGCCTCTTCGGGGCCTGTCCAAAGGCGTACAGGCAGTGATTGCCGGGGATTACCGCCAACGGGTACCGGTTATCGGTGGCGATGAGCTGGCCGAACTGAGCAGCACCTTCAACCACATGAGCGAACGCCTGGGCGAATTGCAGCACCTGGAATCCCAACTGCGCCGTCGCGACCGTTTGCATGCACTCGGTGAGGTCGCGATGGGCCTGGCCCATGAAATCCGCAACCCGCTGGGCATCATCAAAACCGCGACCCAGTTGCTGCACCGCCGCGCCGACCTGCCGGAGACCGACAAACGGCATCTTGAATATGTCGTCAGCGAAGTCAGCCGGATCAACGACCTGATCACCGACTTCCTCGACTTCGCCAAACCCAGCGCCCCAATGCGCGCCACCGTGCTGGCACGGCCGCTGGTGGATGAACTGCTGGGCTTTTGTGCACCGGAACTGGCCACCCACAATATTGATGCGCGGATCGAAGACAAGGCGCCCGGCGCAACACTGCACGCCGACGCCCGCCAGCTCAAGCAGGCGTGCCTGAACCTGGTGCTCAACGCCATCGACGCCATGCCCGACGGCGGACGCCTGACCCTGGGCATCAGCAGTGACGACGAATACACCGTGATCAGCGTGTCCGACACCGGCCAGGGCATCGAATCGGACATGCTCGAACGCATCTTCACCCCATTTGTCACCACCAAGGCTTCCGGCACGGGCCTGGGTCTGGCGAAGGTCTTCTCGATCATGGAGAACCATGACGGGCGGGTCGAATGCGTCAGTGAAAAAGATGCCGGCGCCACGTTCAGCCTGTACATTCCTGCCAACGGTAAAGACGATGGCGAGGACAGCGATGACGCATAACCTTCTGGTGGTGGACGACGAGCCCAAGCTCTGCGACCTGCTGGCCTCCGCCCTTGGCCAGAACGACATCCAGGTGTTTACCGCCGGCAACGGCCTGCATGCGCTCAAAGTGCTGGAGCAGGAAGACATCGACCTGGTCATCAGCGACTGGCGCATGCCCGGCATGGACGGGCCGCAGCTGCTGGCGGAAATCAAGGTGCGTTACCCGCAACTGCCGGTGATCGTCATGACCGCCTACAGCACGGTAAAAAACGCCGTGCAGTCGATGCGCAACGGTGCGTTTGACTACATTGCCAAGCCGTTCGACATCGATGAACTGGACATCACCGTCAGCAAGGCCCTGCAATTTCGCGACATCCTCAAAGACAACCAGCGCATGCGCGCCGAACTCGACGAACACCAGCAGATCGACAGCCTGGTGGGCGACAGCCCGACCTTCCGCCGGGTCCTGCAAGCGGTGGACTCGGTGCGTGAAAGCAACGCCACCATCCTGCTCACCGGCGAAAGCGGCACCGGCAAGGAAATGGTCGCCCGGGCCATCCACAAACATGGCAACCGCGCCGACAAACCGTTTGTCGCGGTCAACTGCGCGGCCATCCCGGAAGGCTTGCTGGAAAGCGAAATGTTTGGCCATCGCAAAGGCGCATTCACCGGTGCCGTGGCTGACCGCGTGGGGCGCTTCATGCAGGCCGACAAAGGCACGCTGTTTCTCGACGAAGTCGGCGACATGCCGCTGGCCTTGCAGGCAAAAATCCTGCGGGCCTTGCAGGAACGGGTGATCGAGCCGGTGGGCGACCCGCGCGAGCGCAAGGTCGATGTGCGGGTCATCGCCGCCACCAACAAGAACCTGCTGGAAGCGGTGGCCAACAAGGAGTTTCGCGAAGACCTCTATTACCGCCTCAACGTATTTCCGATCCCGCTGCCGGCCTTGCGCGAGCGGGCCGAAGACATCGGCCCACTGGCCCGGCACTTCGCCCACACCCTGGGTGCCGAAGCCGGCAAGCGCATCACGGGTTTCAGCCCGGAAGCCTTGCAGGCCATGGCCAATTACTCGTGGCCTGGGAACATCCGCGAACTGCAAAACTGCGTCGAGCGCGCCACCATCGTCGCCTCGGGTGCGGTGATCGAAGAAGAGGACCTGCCGGCCTACCTGTTCGCCTCTCGTGCCAACGATGGCAGCGCCAGTGCGATGCTCAGCGAAGGCAGCAGCGTCCCTGCCGACCTCGACGCCGCACTGGTGGAAGTCGAGAAGGCCTACATCCTTGCCGCACTCCAGCAAAGCAACGGCGTACAAGCCGCCGCCGCACAACTGATCGGCATCTCCGAGCGCAGCTTCTGGTATCGGCTGAAGAAACTCGGGATTCATGTGGACAAGATCGTTCGCTGAAACGCTCGATGCGGTCCCTGTGGCGAGGGAGCGTGCTCCCGTTCGACGGCGTAGTAGTCGCAGATTGCTTCTATCTGAAAGTACGCGGTGACGGGTTTAGGGCCGCTTCGCAGCCCAGCGGGAGCAAGCTCCCTCGCCACAAAGGCGCACCTTCAGGCCTGTTGAACGTTACAACAGGTTCGGTGCCTGTACCGGATCGATCTGCGCCCAATGTGAGGTGTCTTCGCGGTGGGTTTTCAGGTACGGCAGCACCGCCGCCAGCAACGGGGCCTTGAAGGCTTCCTGAAAACGGTGGGCCAACCCTGGAATCAGCTTCAACTGGCTACCCTGAATATGCGCTGCCAGGTGAATGCCGTGCATCACCGGCAGCAGCGGGTCAGCGGTGCCGTGCACCACCAGGGTCGGCACCCGCAGCTGATTCAGCAGCGCCACCCGGCTCGGTTCGGCGAGGATCGCCATGATCTGGCGCTTCACGCCTTCGGGGTTGAACGCCCGGTCATAGGACACCGCCGCCTGATGCAACAACGCCTGACGATCATCCCTCACCTGCGGGCTGCCCAGCGCCGCCAACAAGTCGGCCTGTTGTTCCAGCGCCACCTCACGGTTCGGCGCACTGCGCCGTGACAGCAACTGCACCAGCGCCGCGTTCGGCGCCGGCAGCCCTTCGGCACCGGAACTGGTCATGATCAGCGTCAGGCTTTCCACCCGCTGCGGCGCCATGGCCGCCATATGCTGGGCGATCATCCCGCCCATGCTTGCGCCCAGCACATGGAATTGCTCCACGTGCAGGGCGTCCATCAAACCCAGTGCATCGTCAGCCATGTCGGTCAGCGTATAAGGCGCCGCCACCGGCAAGCCCAACTTGTAGCGCAGCACTTCGAAGGTCAGGTTGGCGCTCGCGGGGGCCTGGCGCCAGGTGGATAACCCAACGTCACGGTTGTCATAGCGAATCACCCGAAACCCCTGCTGACAGAGCGCCACCACCACTTCATCCGGCCAGTGAATCAACTGCCCGCCCAGCCCCATCACCAGCAGCAATGCAGGGTCCGAGGCGCGACCAATGCTCTGGTACGCCAGGCTCACCTGTGGAAGATCGACCCGCTGGGTCGGCACATTGACGTCACAACGCGAAGCCGCCAAGGACGGCGGGCCGAACAACAGTGCGGCCAGAAGCAGTGCAATGGAAAAAAATCGTACCCGCATGAAAAACACCGAAACGCAGAACCCCAGTAGAGCGCGAGTCTGATGATGTTTGTTCAAGCGCGCTGCCACAGTTGCGTGACAGTTTGATGAAGAGTGCCGAACGGTCGGTTCGTAGACCGCGTTATCGTTCTTCGCGAGCAAGCCCGCTCCCACAGGATTTATGTCAGATACAGAGTTTGTGTACGACACCAATCAAATGTGGGAGCGGGCTTGCTCGCGAAGGCGCCCAACCAGGGGCCGCAGGACTTTAAGCCAACTGGCTACGCAACTGTCGCGCGGCCGCCACCATGTTCACCAACGCCGCTTCGGTCTCTGGCCAGGCGCGGGTTTTCAGGCCGCAGTCCGGGTTGACCCACAGCCGTTCGGCTGGAATGCGTTGGACTGCCTTGCTGATCAGCTTGACCATTTCAGCCGTGTCCGGCACCCGAGGCGAGTGGATGTCATAGACTCCCGGACCAATGTCATTCGGGTAGTCGAACGCCTCGAAGGCTTCCAGCAACTCCATGTCCGAACGCGACGTTTCGATGGTGATCACGTCGGCATCCATGGCCGCGATGGACTGGATCACGTCGTTGAACTCGCTGTAGCACATGTGGGTGTGGATCTGGGTTTCATCACGCACACCCGAGGCGCTCAAGCGGAACGCTTCCACCGCCCAGTCCAGGTACTCCTGCCATTGCGCCCGGCGCAGCGGCAAGCCTTCGCGGAACGCGGCCTCGTCGATCTGCACAATCTTGATCCCGGCCTTTTCCAGGTCGACCACTTCGTCACGCAGGGCCAACGCCAACTGCCGGGCCTGGACCTTGCGCGAGACGTCTTCACGCGGGAACGACCACATCAGCATGGTCACGGGGCCGGTCAGCATGCCTTTCATGACCTTATCGGTCAGGCTCTGTGCGTAGGTGATCCAGTCGACGGTCATGGCTTTCGGACGGCTCAGGTCACCGTAGATCACGGCCGGTTTCACACAGCGCGAACCGTAGCTCTGAACCCAGCCGAAACGGGTAAACAGGTAGCCGTCCAGTTGCTCGGCGAAGTACTCGACCATGTCGTTACGCTCGGCTTCACCGTGCACCAGCACGTCGAGGCCGAGGCGCTCCTGAACCTGCACCGCATGGCGGATTTCGCTGTGCATGGCGTCGGTGTAATCGTTGGCCGACAACTTGCCCTGTTTGAACGCCTGACGCGCCAGCCGGATCGACGCAGTCTGCGGGAACGAACCGATGGTGGTGGTCGGGAACGTTGGCAGTTTCAGGCGGGCGCGTTGCGACTCGATGCGCTTGGCAAATGGGGCATGGCGCTGGCTGTCGGTGTCGCGAATGGCCTTGATCCGCGCCTGCACCTCGGTTTTGTGGATGCGTGGCGACTGTGCACGGCTGGCCTGTACGGCGCGGCTTTGGGCCAGGGCGGCTTTGACTTTCAGCGACTGCGGATCGTTCAAGGCATCGCGCAGCACGGCGATTTCGCCACACTTCTGCACCGCGAACGCCAGCCAGCTTTTGAGTTCGGCATCGAGTTTGTCTTCACGGTCCAGGTCGACCGGGCTGTGTAGCAGCGAGCAGGAACTGCTGACCCACAGGTTGTCGCCAAAACGCTCCTGCGCCGGTTGCAGTTGTGCCAGCGCCTGCTCCAGTTCGCAGCGCCAGACATTGCGACCGTTGACCAAACCCACCGACAACACTTTGTAGGTCGGCAGGCGGTCGAGCACCTGGCCCAGTTGGTCCGGCGCACGCACGGCGTCGATGTGCAGGCCGTCTACCGGCAGGCTCACGGCCAGCCCGAGGTTGTCTTCCAGGCCACTGAAGTAGGTGGCCACGAGTTTTTTCAGCGGCGAGTACTGAAGGATGTGATAGGCGCGTTCGAAGGCGCTTTTCCAGGCTTGCGGCAGGTCGAGGGCGAGGATCGGTTCGTCGATCTGCACCCACTCCACGCCTTGGGTCTTGAGGCGGTTGAGGATTTCACCGTACAGCGGCAGCAGACGTTCGAGCAGGTCGAGCTTGTCGAAGTCATTGCCTTTGGTTTTACCCAGCCACAGGTAAGTCAGCGGGCCGATGATCACCGGCTTGACGGTGTGACCCAACGCCTGGGCTTCATCGACTTCGTCGAACAACTGTTCCCAATTCAGCTTGAACACTTGATCAGCGGTGAACTCCGGGACCAGATAGTGGTAGTTGGTGTCGAACCACTTGGTCAGTTCTTGGGCGTACTGCGCCTTGGCGTGGTCGCCGCCGCAGCAACCGGTGCTGGCGCCACGGGCCATGGCGAACAGGGTGTCGAGGGTCGGGCGACCCTGAGCATCCAGGGTGGTGTCGAAGCGCTCGGGGATCACACCAAAGGTCAACGAGTGCGTCAGTACCTGGTCGTACCAGGCGAAGTCGCCCACCGGCAGCAGGTCGATGCCGGCGTCTTTTTGCAACTGCCAGTGCCTGGCCCGTAATTCACGGCCCACGGTCAGCAATGCGGACTGTTCTAGGTCGCCCTTCCAATAGGATTCAAGGGCTTTTTTCAATTCGCGGTCGGCACCGATGCGTGGAAAACCGAGTGTATGGGCCAAGGCCATGGCGTGTTCCTCCTGAGTAAATGATGGCGCTATTGTCGACAGCCAACCCAACATGAGACAAACTCAACCTTTTCGTGTTGATCACAAAATTTACTCATGGAGACCCTGGTGCTCGAAATCCGTCACCTGAAGACCTTGCACGCCTTGCGCGAAGCCGACAGCCTGGTCGAAGCCGCTGAACGCCTGCACCTGACCCAGTCCGCCCTGTCTCACCAGTTCAAGGAGCTGGAAGAGCGCATGGGCATGCCGTTGTTCGTGCGCAAGACCAAACCGGTACGCTTCACCAGTGCCGGCCTGCGCCTGCTGCAACTGGCCGACGCTACCCTGCCGCTGCTGCGCGGCGCCGAGCGTGACATTGCGCGACTGGCCGGTGGCACCGCCGGGCGGCTGCACATGGCGATCGAATGCCACAGCTGCTTTCAGTGGCTGATGCCGACCATCGACCAGTTCCGCGATGCCTGGCCGGAAGTCGAGCTGGACCTGGCCTCGGGCTTCTCCTTCGCCCCGCTGCCGGCCCTGGCCCGTGGCGACCTCGACCTGGTGGTAACGTCCGACCCGGTGGAACTGGCCGGGATCACTTACGTGCCGTTGTTCACCTATGAAGCGATGCTGGCGGTGGCCAACCAACACCGTTTGGCGAGCAAACCGTACATCGTCCCCGAAGACCTGCTCAGCGAAACCCTGATCACCTACCCGGTGGAGCGGGATCGGCTGGACATCTTCACCCGCTTCCTGGAGCCGGCCGACATCGAACCGGCGCAGGTCCGGACCTCGGAGCTGACGGTGATGATGATGCAATTGGTGGCCAGCGGCCGCGGCGTGTGTGGCATGCCGCACTGGGCACTGCATGAGTACAGCTCACGGGGTTACGTGAAGGCCAAGCGGCTGGGCGAGAAAGGTTTGTTTGCCACGCTGTACGCCGGGATCCGTGCGGACATGCTGGATGCGCCGTACATGCGCGACTTCCTGCTGACGGCCAAGGACACCTCGTTCTCAACCCTCGATGGTGTCAGCGCGGTACGCTGAAACCTCACACGACACTGTCCCTGTGGCGAGGGAGCTTGCTCCCGCTCGGCGGGTCGGCGCTCGAGCGAAGCAGTCGTGAATCCAGCGTATGCGGTGTATCTGAGGTAATGGGGTAGCAGGTTTCAGGCGGTGATCTCGCGCCACAGGTGAATCTTGTCGAAGTAGTCCTCGCCCACCCGTACCGCCAACGGTTCAAGCCCGAACTGCACAAAGCCGCAGCGTTGATACAGCGCGAACGCGGCGTCGTTGCCGGCGGTGACGGTCAGTTGAACCAGGCGCAGCCCGTGATGGGTTCGCGCTTCGGTCAACGCCGCCTGCACCAGTTGATAGCCGAGCCCGCGTTGTCTGACACGGGCTGACACGCACATGCCAAACAATGTCGCCTTGTGCCGGGCCTTTTCCCGGGCTTCGAAGGCCAGCCCCACAATGCCCACCAACTGTTCGCCGTCAAAGGCACCGAACAGTACGTCCAGAGGACCGCTCAAGCGCTCTTCCCACCACGTCAGCGGCATCAGCGCCCGCTCGCGAACGCTGGAAGTGAACGCTTGCGGATGCAGCTCGTAAGCCTCCAGCATCAGTGCCCGGTAGGCCTGGGCATGGCGGGCGTTCAATCGCTGGACAGTCACGGGGTCAGGCCGTACGACGTTGCTCGAGCATCAGCCGCACCGCCAGCGCCGCCAGTACAAACCCCATGAAATAACGTTGAACCACCAGCCAGGTCGGGTTGTTGACGAACCACGAGGCGATGCCCGCTGCAAACAGGGCAATCAACAGGTTGACCGAAAAGCTCACGGTGATCTGGACCGTGCCCAGAATCAGGCTTTGGGTAAACACCGAACCGTGTTCCGGGGTGATGAACTGCGGGAACACCGAGAGGTAGAACACCGCAATTTTAGGGTTCAGGGCGCTGGTCAAAAAACCCATCAGCACCAGTTTTCGCGAAGAATCCGGTGGCAGTTGTTGTGCTTCAAACGGTGAACGCGCACCGGGTTTGAGCGCCTGCCAGGCCAGCCACAACAGGTACAGGGCACCGGCCCATTTGAGCACCTCATAAGCCATCGGCACCGCGAGAAACACCGCCGTCAACCCCGCCGCAGCCGCGAACAGGTGCACAAAGAACCCCGCCACCACGCCCAGCAGCGACGTCACCCCGGCCTTGCGCCCCTGGCAGATCGAACGGGAAATCAGGTAGATCATGTTCGGCCCCGGCGTGAGCACCATGAGCAACGCGGCGGCGGCGAAAATCAGCAAGTCTTGCGTGGGAATCATGGAGCAATCCTTTGTCCGTGGACGGTCAGGCCGAAGGGGTCAGCGAGAGCGATAAAACGGCAGGATCAGGTCCCGTGTCAATGGCGCCAGCAACAAGTCACCGTCGGTGGCCGGGTCGATCCAGACCACCTCTTCGATCTCGGCGGCCGGCGTCACTGCACAGGCGATATGCACTTCAAACAGTTCGGCCTGAACTTCGAAGCCGGGTTCATTGACGGCAGGCGCCGAAAAATGCCCGAGGTAGCTCGCCTGGGCCGGGTCGATCACCAGCCCGAGTTCTTCTTCCAGCTCACGGGCCAGGGCATCGACCGGCCGCTCATGGGCCTCAATCTTGCCACCCGGCTGCATGAAAGCCTGGGTGCCGCGCTTGCGCACCAGCAGGGTCCGGCCATCGGCGCCGATCAAAAGCGCGGCGGCGATGCGGATGATGGACGGGGATACAACGGCGGATAACAGGGTCATGGAAACGCGTGCCTTGAGCGCAAAAAGCGCAAGGATCACACGGTCATGGCGCTCGGAGCAAACGGTGCGCTCCCACTCAACCTGTTGCGGCGATGGACTCTTGCAGCTCCGCAACTTTTACAAATACGCTGTATTTGCCGCCCTCCATGGCCTCGAAGGCGATGAGTTTTTCCACCAGCGGCCCGCTCAACACCTTGCCGGCATTGAGCAGCAACATGCCGTTGTCAGCATTCAGGTTGCGAGCCAGTACCATGCCCGCAGCCAGATCGCGAGTGCCCAGCACCTTCACGCTCGGGTCTGCCAGGGTGACATCGCTCAAATACTCAGCACACACCTTGATGAAGTCTTCCACCAGGTCCGGGTCGTAGAGTTTGCCGGTGTATTGGCGGATATAAACCAGCGCCTCATCGCTGTTCATCTGCCGTTCGAGGATCAAGCCGCGCTGCAATTCGATGAAGTCCACTGCCAGCTTCAACAACCGCGAACCGAAGGGAATCGCCTCGCCCTTGAGACGGTCCGGAAACCCGCTGCCGTCCCAGCGCTCCTGATGATGAAGGATCAGCCGCGCGGCATCCTTCATCGGGTCGAGGGTCATCAACAGCGACTCGCTCTGTTTCGGGTAACTGCGATAGCGCTCGCGGTCCGTGTGGTGCAGCAGGTCTGCGGGCGCCGTCATCATGCTGTCGGTCCAGCTCATCTTGCCAATGTTGTAAAGCGCGGCCGCCATGATCAGGTTGCGGCTGCTGACTTCGTCCATCTCATGGATTTTGCAGTAAACCCGGATCAGCTCGATGATCTGCCGGCTAGTCTGCTTGGAGGGCGGCAGGCGCAGGTTGGCCAGCAGCGAGAACATTTCGGTGCCGGTGACATAGCTGTGCTTGAGTTCTTCGTACGCCAGATCAAGCATGTCGGCGGTCTGTTGCAGTTCGGCCGTGCGCGCCAGAACGCGCCTTTCCAGGGACTCATTGAGCACCTTCAACTGCTCGTTCTGATCCCAGGTTACCTGCACCAGCCGTATCCGCTCGCGCTCGCAGTCCTGATGAAACAAGGACTGGCGCAACGTCAGCAGCATTTCTTCGTCGCTCCAGGGTTTGCTGAGGTAACGATCGATCTGCCCGTTGTTGATTGCCTTGATAATCGTCGGTAGATCCGCATACCCCGTCAGCAGGATGCGGACCGTGTCGGGGTAGCGTTCATGGACATGGGCCAGCAGGGTCGCACCGTCCATGTTGGGCATGCGCGCGTCGGTCATCACCAGATCAACCGGTTGCTGCGCCATGATTTCCAGTGCCTGGGCGCCACTGGTCGCCAGTAGCACCTCATAGGGCTGGGTACGCAACAAGCGGCGCAGGCTGTTGAGAATCGGCTCCTCGTCATCGACCAGCAGCACCCTGGGTTTAAGGGCTTGAGTCATCGGGGGTTGCTCTTCCATGGCCTCTCCTCGCTTGAAACAGACACATGATCGTGTGTGTGCCCCAGGAAACGTCCTCGATACCCAGCGCTTGACCTACAGGCTAGATGATTTTTTGCGCCACTCCGAAGTGATTTGAGACAAGCCGCCGGGCGAACTCAAAAGAGCGCGGCTATGCTCAGTCAACACGGATCCAGTGTCTGTACCCGCACTGCCAGGCGATCAGGAAGGGATGCCACATGAACACGACCTTGTTGAACATCGGTAAGGGTGCAACCCGATGAAGACGCCGCTGGGCCAGGCCAACCGGCGGATTCTGATCGTCGACGATACGGCGTCGATCCATCAGGACTTCGGGAAGATTCTCGCCCCGCAGATCTTTGATGACAACGCACTGAGCAGCGCCGAAGAAGCCTTGTTCGGCGCCCCGGCAGCGGTTGCCCTGCAGGGTTTTGTGCTCGATTCGGCGTTCCAGGGCCTGGAAGCCCTGGCCAAGGTCGAAGCTGCCCTGGCCAAGGACCTGCCGTACGCCATGGCCTTCATCGATATGCGCATGCCGCCGGGCTGGGATGGTCTGGAAACCATCGAACGGCTGTGGCAGGTCGACCCCAAACTGCAAGTCGCGCTCTGCACGGCCTATTCCGACTACTCCTGGGATGACATCGCCGAGCGCCTGGAGCTGGGCGATCGCCTGCTGATCCTGAAAAAACCCTTCGATGCCATTGAGATCCGTCAGATGGCCAGCGCCCTGACGGTCAAGTGGCAGATGACCGAAGACGCCGCGCTGAAAATGAGCCTGCTGGAACACGCCGTTGAAGAGCGCACCCGCGAGTTGTCCGACGCCAACGTCATCGTCCAGAACAGCCCGACCATTCTGTACCGGCTGCGCGGCGAGCCGTCGTTTCCGCTGATGTACATCTCCCACAACATCACCAAGTTTGGCCACCTGGCGGCACATTTGGTGGCCTCGGCCAACTGGGCTCAAGAGTTGATTCACCCCGAGGACCAGGACAAGGTCGACGCGGCCATGGCGCGAGTGCTCGACCGGCATGCCGCTGGCGCATCCATCGAGTTTCGCCTGCGAACCGGTGATGGCGACTGGCGCTGGGTCGAAAACCGCTATGTCCCGGTGCGTGATCATGACGGTCGGCTGCTGGAGGTCGAAGGCATCATCATCGACATCACCGAACGCAAGCTGGCCGAAGAGAAAATCGCCCAACTGGCACGCACCGACGGGCTGACCGGCCTGGCCAACCGCGCCACCCTGATCGAACGCCTGAACCAGGCCTTCGCCGCGGCCCGCCGTGGGGCGACACCCTTTGCGATCTTCTACCTGGACCTCGACCACTTCAAACGCATCAACGACACCCTGGGCCATCCCATCGGAGACTTGTTGTTGCAGGAAGTCGCCCGGCGCATCAAGGCCTGCGTGCGGGAAAACGATGTGGTGGCACGTCTGGGCGGTGACGAATTCGCGATTTTGCAGCTGGACATCGGCGACCCGTCGCAGTGTGCCTCCCTCGCCGCCAAGATTCGCGACAGGCTGGTGCTGCCCTACTCGCTGGACGGCAACAACGTGCGGGTCTCGGTCAGCATCGGCATCAGCACCTGCACCCAGGAAACCCCCAGTGCCGACACGCTGCTGACCCAGGCCGACATGGCGCTGTACCGTTCCAAGGAAAAGGGCCGCAACCAGTACCACTTCCACTCAGAAGAGATCAATCAGGAAGTGGTCGACCGGATGACCATCGCCAATGACTTGAAACAGGCCCTGGAACTGGATCAGTTGGAACTGCATTACCTGCCGGAAGTCGACCTGGGCACCGGCAGGATCCTCGGCATGCAAGCCCAGGTGCGCTGGAACCACCCGCAGCGCGGCCTTCTTGAAGCAGACACCTTCATGCCCGCCGCCGAAAAAACCGGCACGGTCATCGCCCTCGGGCACTGGTTGCTGGATCGCGCCTGCCAGCAAATGCGCCAATGGCGGGACCAGGGCATGTCGCCCCCGGTGATCGCCATCAAGCTGTCCCTGGCCCAGCTCAAAAGCGGCCCGGACCTGATTTATGATGTGCTGCGCACCACCGCTCGCTGGAGCCTCTGCCCGTGGGACCTGCGCTTCGACGTCACCGAAGCCACGCTGGCGCAGACCAAATGGACCCACAACGATGTGCTTCCACGCCTGCGCGAGCTGGGGGTGAAAATCGCCATCGATGATTTCGGTACCGAGTACTCCTCGTTCGACTACCTGAAGACCTACCGGGTCAATCACTTGAAAATCGCCCAGGCATTCATTGATAACGCCAGTCGCGACCCGGCCAGCGCCACCACCCTGCGCGCCATCATCAACTTTGCCCGGGAAGTGGGCATCGGCATCATCGCCGAGGGCGTCGAGACGCAGGAACAGCGCAGTTCGCTGATGTCCACCGGTTCCCCCATGAACGCCCAGGGTTACTACTTCAGCAAAGCTGTCAGCAGCGAACAGGCTGCCGAGCTATTGCAGGCCGGCAGTATCGTGCCCGCGCCTCTACCGGCTCCGACCGCGCAAGATCCGCCGCCTCCGGAGGCCATGCGATGAATCCAGCATTTGCCCCGGCCAACCGGCGCATCCTGATCATTGATGACACGCCTTCGATCCATCAGGACTTTCGCAAGATCCTGGGGCCCGATGCCCAGGGTGAAAGTGCTTTGGCCGATACAGAGGAGTGCCTGTTCGGCACCCCACCAAAAAGCCGTCCAACCTTTGACCTCGATTCAGCCTATCAAGGCAAGGAAGCACTGGACCTGGTCACCCGCGCCCAGGCTGAGGGCCGGCCCTATGCCCTGGCCTTCACCGACATGCGCATGCCTCCCGGCTGGGATGGCCTGGAAACCATCGAACGTTTGTGGAAGGTCGACCCGAACCTGCAAATCGCCCTGTGTACCGCCTACTCCGATTACTCCTGGGAAGCGATGGCCGAGCGACTGGAGTTCGGCGACCAGTTGCTGGTGCTGAAAAAGCCATTCGACAGCCTGGAAATCCGTCAGATGGCCAGTGCCCTGACGTGGAAATGGCAGATGGCGCAGGACGCCGCCCTCAAGATGCTCGCCCTTGAGCGAACCATCGAGGACCGTGTCCACGAATTGCTCAAGGTCTCCCACTTGTTGCAGTACGACGTCCTCACCGAACTGCCCAACAGCACTTTGCTCGGTGATCGCCTGAATCAGTCCCTGGCCCTTTCGCGGCGCCATGACAAACAACTGGCGGTGATGTTTCTGGGCCTGGACCGCTTCAAGCGCATCAATAATGCCCTGGGCCACCCGACCGGCGATGAAATGCTCAAGCGGGTCGGTCAGAGCCTGGTGAGCAACGTGCGCGAATCCGATTCGGTGTTTCGCTACGGCGCGGACGAATTCGTGGTGATCCTGGCCGACGTCCACCACCCCCAGCAGACCAAAGGCATCGCTGAAAAACTCCTGGGTGCGGTCAGCACGCCACAGCATATCGCCGGCCATGACCTGCGCGTGACTGCCAGCCTGGGTATCAGCATTTACCCCGACGACGGCTTCGACGCCGTGGCACTGATCAAAAAAGCCGAAACGGCGATGCGTAACGTCAAGGAAAGCGGCCCGAACGATTTCAGCTTCTTCATTGACGAAATGAACCAGCGTGCACGCCAGCAACAAAGCATCGAATCGGGCATTCGCCTGGCCCTGGAGCGCAACGAATTCGTTCTGCATTACCAACCCAAACTTGACCTCAACAGCGGTCGGGTGGTCGGTGCCGAGGCGTTGATACGCTGGTTCAAACCGGGTCAGGGTTGGGTCTACCCGTCAGACTTCATCGGCGTGGCCGAAGACAGCGGGTTGATCGTGCCCCTGAGCAAGTGGGTGCTGGGCCAGGCCTGTCGACAAGCCTGCGCCTGGCAAAAGTCCGGGCTGCCGACGATCTGCATGTCGGTGAACGTGTCCGCCATCGATTTTCGCCAACGCGGTTTTGTGGACGGGATCGTGGAAGTATTGCAGCAGACCGGCCTTGAACCGGGGTTACTGGAACTGGAGATCACCGAAAGTGTGTTGATGCAAAGTATCGACATCACGGTCCTGACCCTGAAAGCCATCAAGGCTTTGGGCGTCAGGCTGGCCATCGATGATTTTGGCACGGGTTATTCGAGCCTGAGCTACTTGCGTAAATTCCCGGTGGACGTCCTGAAAATCGATCAGTCGTTCGTGCGCGGCGTGAGCCACGACAGTAACGACGCGGCGCTGGTCAGCGCCATTATCAGCCTGGGCAAGAGCCTGCACCTGAACATCATCGCCGAAGGCATCGAAACCCTTGAGCAATTGGACTTTCTCAAAGCCCACCAGTGCGAAGAAGGCCAGGGTTACTACTTCAGCAAAGCCGTGTCCCCCGAGGACTTCGCGCACTTCCTCAAACCGGCAACGCCGTATCCATTAGCAGGTCAGTAGCGCCACCGCGCCAAGGAGGCTTCTGATGTGGCCACACAGACCAACCCTCGCCTTGCCCCTGCTGCTTGCCGCGGCCCTGACTGCGAGCGCCGAACCGCTGGATGAACCGCTGAAACCCTTGCCGCCGGCGCCCAAACAGGACCCGCAGCGCGTTGAACTTGGCCGTCTGTTGTTCAACGAACCCCGGTTATCGGTCAACAACAGCCTGTCGTGCGCCAGTTGCCATCAACTGGAAAAAGGCGGGGCCGACGACAAAGGGTTTTCCATCGGTGTCAATGGCACCCCCGTGGCGTTCAATACCCCGAGCGTGTTCAATGCCAGCCTTAATTTCCGACAGTTCTGGGATGGTCGCGCCGACACTCTGGAGGCGCAAGCCCACGAAGTGGTGCAAAACCCGAGCGAGATGGGCAGTCAGTGGAAGCATGTCATCGAGACCCTCTCCACTGACCCGACCTATCAATCGGCGTTCGGCAAGGCCTACCCCGACGGGGTGACCACCGCGAATGTGCAAGATGCACTGGCTACCTACGAACGCACACTGCTGAGCAGCAACTCGCGTTTCGACCAGTACCTGCTGGGCAATACCGACATCCTCGATATCGACGAAAAATACGGCTACCAGCGCTTCAAGGACTACGGCTGTATCGCCTGCCATCAGGGCGTGAACATCGGCGGCAACATGTTCCAGAAGTTTGGTGTGATGGGCGATTACTTCCAGGCCCGGGGCAACCCGCTGGAGTCGGACCTGGGACGCTACCTGGTGACCAAGGACGAAGAGGACCGCTACGTGTTCAAGGTCCCCAGCCTGCGCAACGTCGCGGTGACCGCACCGTACTTTCACGACGCCTCGGCCAAGACCCTCGAAGAAGCCGTGGACATCATGTTCACGTTTCAACTGGGGCGCGTGCCATCGGCCGACGACAAAACCCTGATCATCAAATTCCTCAAGACCCTGACCGGTGAATGGGGAGGCAAGCCGCTATGACCGTCTCTCGCAACCTCAGCCTGGCCATCCTGTCGGGCATGACCGCACTCCTGGCCTCGATCCTGCTATTCCTGTATTTCATGTCCAGCTCCGACCAGACCACGACCTACACCGAATCACGGGACCTGATTCGCCAGATCAAGCAACTGGACGCGCAATGGGAAGCTGAAATCCTCAAGGCCCGCATCGCCATCAGCCACAACTACGACCCGCTGGTTTCCCCCCTGACCGAAATGAACCGGTTGTGGGAACGGTTCGACACGATGGAGTCCAGCCATGGCCGCAACGACTCGGCACTGTGGGCGACCAGCCATGATGGTTACTTGAACGCCATCAAGGAAAAGACCCGGCTGGTGGAGCAGTTCAAATCCCACAACGCAGTACTGCGCAACTCCCTGGCGTTCCTGCCGACCGCCGAAGACGACATCCAGAACCAGCTCGCCAATGTGACCGACGAAGACAAACTGCAACTGCAGAACACCGCCACCGACACCTATGACTTGCTGCTCAGCAGCCTGGAGTTTTCCCAGGTCACCACCGACGACAGGGCGGCGGACATTCTGGTGGGGCTGAACAAACTGACGGTGAACAAGCAACGGTTACCTGCACAATTCCATGGGCCCGTGGACATTCTCAGCAACCACATCGCGCTGATCCTGCGCGAACAACCGATCGTCAACACGCTGCTGGAGAAGATCGAAACAATCCCGGTCGCCGAACGGCTGGACGACATCACCTCCCTGCTGAACAAGGACCAACAGCTCAACGACGCGGTGAATCAGAAATATCACTTCTACATGCTGGTGTTCTCCACGCTGCTGGTGCTGTTGCTGCTGTACCTGGCGATTCGCCTGATGCGCAGCTTCTCGGAGATCAACCGCGTCAACAAGGCCTTGCAAACCGCCAACGAGGAGCTTGAACAACGGGTCGAGGCACGCACCCGGGAACTGCGCGATACCCAGAGCGAACTGCTGGACACAGCGCGCATGGCGGGCATGGCCGAGATTGCCACCAACGTTTTGCACAATGTCGGCAACGTGCTCAACAGCGTGAACATCTCCGCCGACCTGGTGACCCGCAAGCTGCGCACCAGCAAGGCGCTCGGCCTGGGCAAGGCGATGCAATTGATCAACGAACACCCGCAGGACCTCGGGCACTTCATCACCGAAGATGAAAAGGGCAAGTTGCTCCCCGGTTACCTGAATCAGTTGGTGGACGCCATCGCGGTCGAGCAGCAAGGCATCACCGATGAACTGGCGCAGTTGAGCAAAAGCGTCGATCACATCAAGGACATCGTCGCCACGCAACAATCCTATGCGGGCGCCACCAGCCTGATGGAACCGCTGCACCTCAACGAACTGCTTGAGGACGCCCTGCGAATGAACTCCGGTGCCCTGACCCGGCACCACGTCACGGTGGTCAAGGACTACAGTGACGTTCCGCAAGTGATGGGCGACAAGCACCGTCTGCTGCTGATCCTGATCAACCTGATCAGCAACGCCAAATACGCGATGTCCGATCTCAGCGACCGCCCTCGGGAAATGACCCTGGGGATCAAGGTTGTCGACGACGTCACCCTGCAAGTCAGCGTCAAGGACGAAGGCGAAGGGATCGCCCCGGAGAACATGACGCGGATCTTCGCCCACGGTTTCACCACCCGAAAGGAAGGCCACGGCTTCGGCCTGCACAGTTGCGCCCTGGCCGCGATCGAGATGAACGGCCACCTCACCGCCCACAGTGACGGGCCCGGCAAAGGCGCATTGTTCACCTTGCAAATCCCCTTGAAAACCGTGGCAGGTGAGGCATGAGTACCCCGCCGAACCGGCGCATCCTGTTGATTGACGACACCCCCTCCATACATGAGGACTTTCGCAAAATCCTGACGCCCGAAGCGCAGCACACGGCCGAGCTGGACGACATGGAAGCCGCGTTGTTCGGCAGCGAGGCCAAACCCGTGGCGACCCTGTTCGAACTGGATTCGGCTTATGGCGGCCAGGAAGGCTTGAGCAAACTGCTGCACGCCATGGAACAGCAGCGCCCTTATGCGCTGGCCTTCGTCGACATGCGCATGCCTCAGGGCTGGGACGGTGCCGAAACCATCGAGCACTTGTGGAAAGAAGACCCGCGCCTGCAAGTGGTGGTCTGCACCGCCTATTCCGACCACTCATGGGACGAACTGCTGGAGCGCTTGCAGGCCCGTGACCGTCTGTTGATCCTGAAAAAGCCCTTCGACAACATCGAAGTCCAGCAAATGGCCAGCACCCTGACGTCCAAGTGGGACATGACCCAGCGCGCCAGCGTGCAACTGGACCAATTGGGCCACCTGGTAGAGCGCCGGACCCAGCAATACCGGCAGGCGAGCGTCGATCTGCAACAGGAAATCGACGAGCGCAAACAACTCGAAAGCCAACTGGTGCAGTCGGAAAAACTCGCCTCCCTGGGCCAACTGGCGGCCGGCGTTGCCCATGAAATCAACAACCCCATTGGCTTCATCTCCTCCAACCTCGGCACGCTGGACGGCTACTTCAAGCAATTGCAGGAAATGCTCGACGCCTACCGGGACGCCGAAGAAGCCATCGGTTCGAGTGAACTGATCGCACGCCTGAAAGCGTTGCGTGACCGGATCGAGCTGGACTTCCTGCGCGACGATATTCCGCTATTGATCAAGGAATCCAAGGACGGCATTACGCGAGTCGGGCAAATCGTCAAGGACCTCAAGGACTTCTCCAGGGTGGACTCCTCGCAGGAATGGCAGTGGGCCAATCTGCAACACGGCATCGACTCGACGCTGAACATCGTCGCCAATGAAATCAAGTACAAGGCCGATGTGGTCAAGCAGTACCAGCCCCTTCCGGACGTCGAATGCCTGCCCTCGCAAATCAATCAGGTGGTCATGAACCTGATCGTCAACGCCGCCCAGGCCATCGGGCCCGAGCGCGGCACCATCACCCTGAGCAACGGGCTTGAAGGGGAAAGGGTGTGGATAGAAGTCGCCGACACCGGTTCAGGTATCGAACCGCACAGTTTGAAGAAAATCTTCGATCCCTTCTTCACCACCAAACCGGTGGGCCAGGGCACCGGGCTTGGCCTGTCGCTGTCGTATGGCATCGTGAAAAAGCATCGCGGCGAGATTTCGGTACGCAGTGAAGTGGGGGTGGGGACAACGTTCAGGGTCGAATTGCCAGTGCGCCAATCAAAACCTGCCGCATGAACGGTAGACTTGGCCGGCAGGCAGAGTGATTGCCCACTCCGCCACGGTGCGCCAGTATGTGCACCTGCAACCGGCCGGCGCGTGACGCGGCCAAGTCACCCGACAGGGCTGGATATGACCCACTCGCTGCAAGACATCGCCTGGCATCGCTCGGTCGGGCAACTGATCGACGTGCTGGATAAGCCCGTCTTCTGGACCCGACTGGTGCGTCAATTGGGTCAGTACGTGACCTTCGACAGCTGGGTCGTCCTGCTTTTCAATGGCGAACAAGCGCCCCAGGTATTTGCCGAATGCCCGAGCGAAGACGGCCGCCCAGACCTGCTGTTCCAGGACTACCTCAAGGGTCTGTACCTGCTCGACCCGTTCTACCTCAACTGCCGCGAGCATACGCGCACCGGGCTCTATCGCTTGGCCGACGTGGCGCCGGAGCATTTCGAGCAAACCGAGTATTACCAGCGCTACTTTCGTCTGAATGTGGTGGCCGACGAAATCCAGTTCAATTGCCTGCTCGAAGGCGAGCGTATCCTGTGCCTGTCGCTGGGCAGCAAACAGCACTTTGGCCCCGAGCAGATGGCGCTGCTGTCGCTGATCGAGCCCTGGGTGTTGAGCCTGATGCGCCAGCGCCTTGCCCATGACCTGCGCGAGACGCCGGCGCAGGCAGCCCCGGACACCGACTGGCGGGCCCGGCTCGTGGCCTCGGTGCAGCAACTCAACGGCGTGCAACTGACCGCACGCGAACTGGATGTCGGGCGCCTGATGCTCGGCGGTTGCTCCAGCAAGGACATCGCTCGTAAGCTGCAAATCTCTGTTGAAACCGTGAAAGTCCATAAGAAACACATCTACAGCAAGCTAGGGATCAAATCCCAGTCCGAGCTGTTTTCGATCTTTCTCCAGGCACAAAATGCCTGATGCAGCGCCTTTGTGCAGGCGCCGAGCTTGCTCGCGATCTCTCTGTCAGAGATCTGTTGCCTGACACGGCGCAATCGCGAGCAAGCTCGGCTCCTACAGTGAATTTACCGAGTCCGAACCCAAGGAAACCGTATGAGCCTGTCCCTCCTGAGCCGCTACGCCTTCTTTGCCGTCTGCGTGATATTTACCCTCGCCAGCCTGCCATTTCTTGAACATGACTGGCTCTGGCCGATCAGCATCGTCACCGGCCTGCTGAGCCTGCTGGGCATTTTCGACCTGCTGCAAAGCCCCCACGCCGTGCGCCGCAACTACCCGATCCTGGGCAACATCCGCTACCTGGTGGAGGGCATCCGCCCGGAAATCCGCCAGTACCTGCTCGAATCCGACAGCGACGCCCTGCCCTTCTCCCGCGCCCAGCGTTCGCTGGTTTACTCGCGCGCCAAGAATGAAAGCGCCGACAAACCCTTCGGCACACTGATCGACGTGTACCAGTCGGGCTTCGAATTCATCGGCCATTCCATGCGCCCGGCGCCGTTGAGCGACCCGAGCGGTTTTCGGGTGATCGTCGGCGGCCCGCAGTGCACCCAGCCGTATTCGGCATCGGTATTCAACATCTCGGCGATGAGTTTTGGTTCGCTGAGCGCCAACGCGATTCGCGCGCTGAACCAGGGCGCCAAACTCGGCAATTTCGCCCACGACACCGGCGAAGGCAGCATCAGCCCCTATCACCGCGAACACGGTGGCGACCTAACCTGGGAACTGGGCAGCGGTTACTTCGGCTGCCGCACCGCTGACGGCCGGTTCGACCCGGAACGCTTCGCCGCCCAGGCACAGACCCCGCAAGTGCGGATGATCGAAATCAAAATGAGCCAGGGCGCCAAACCTGGCCACGGCGGTATCCTGCCCAAACACAAGGTGACCCGAGAAATCGCTGAAACACGCGGCATCCTGATGGGCGAAGACTGCGTGTCGCCTTCACGGCACAGCGCGTTTTCCACGCCCATCGAGATGATGCATTTCATCAAGCAGCTGCGTGAACTGTCGGGCGGTAAACCGGTGGGCTTCAAGTTCTGCCTGGGCCACCCGTGGGAGTTCATGGGCATCGCCAAGGCCATGCTGGAAACCGGCATCCTGCCTGACTTTATCGTGGTCGATGGCAAGGAAGGCGGGACCGGTGCCGCCCCGGTGGAATTCACCGACCACATTGGCGTGCCAATGCGCGAAGGGTTGCTGTTCGTGCATAACACCCTGGTGGGCCTGAACCTGCGGGACAAAATCAAACTCGGCGCCAGCGGCAAGATTGTCAGCGCCTTCGACATCGCCAGCGTCCTGGCCATCGGCGCCGACTGGGCCAACTCGGCCCGTGGCTTCATGTTCGCCATCGGCTGCATCCAGTCGCAGAGCTGCCACACCAACAAGTGCCCGACCGGCGTCGCCACCCAGGACACCCTGCGCCAGCGCGCCCTGGTGGTGCCGGACAAGGCCCAACGGGTATTCAATTTCCACCGCAGCACCCTCAAGGCCCTCGCCGAAATGCTCGCCGCCGCCGGCCTCGAACACCCCTCGCAGTTGTCGGCCAAACACCTGGTACGGCGCATGTCGGCGACCGAGATCAAACTGTTCTCGCAGTTGCATGTGTTCCTCAAGCCCGGCGAACTGCTGACCGGCGAAGTCAGCGGCGAGTTCTATTCGCGGATGTGGCAGATGGCACGGGCCGACAGCTTCGAACCCAATGACGTCGCCGTCGCCTGACAACCGCTTCAGCGCCGACCCCGTCCCGGGGTTGGCGTTCTACTCAAGGAAGAACATTCATGCTCAAAGTCATTGCCCGGGACTTCATCAAACCCGAACACCTGGAAACGGTTCGCCCGTGGTACGCCGAACTGGTGGAAAAGACCCGGCTGGAACCCGACTGCATCGCCTACGACCTGTTCGTCGACCAGAAAGACCCCGGGCACTTTGTCTTCATTGAACAATGGCCGAATCAGGCCGCGCTGGATGCTCATTGCCAGTCGGAGCACTTCCGCCGACTGGTACCGCAGATCAATCGCCATCAGGCCAAAGACTGCATCGTCGTGCTGATGGATGCGTTCTGACACAGCCTTCTCCCCTAACCCCGCCTGACCGGACCACCGACGGCCCAGTGAATCCGCAAGGAGTTGCAGCATGCCGTTACTGTCATTTGATCAACTGTCCCGCCAACTGCCGGGCACCTGGAAATCCTCGGTGGTCGGTCAGGTCGGCGCCGCGAAGATCAAGGTCCTGCGCATGGATGAACAGGCTTATGAAGAGGAGTCCCACGACTACAACGAAGGGCTGTTGGTCATTTCAGGATGTTTGAAATTGGGCATCGCCGGTGAAACCGTGCTCGTGCAGCCGGGCGAGATGTACCTCGTAGAGGCTCATATCCCCCACGCCGTATTGCCCGGCAGCCAGGGCACGCTGGTGATTGTCGATGTCTGAACCTGTGACCTGACAGCGCTCAAGGCTGGCGACATAACGGCTGAGTGATAGCGGTGGCGTCCGTACAGATAGCGAACAACCGGACTTGAGCGTCACCTGCGACGAAGGCACTGATCAAGTGCCAGCGCTCCGGAAAAACAACGGTTCGTGCCCGACGTCCCGTACCATCCAGAACCCATACCCGGCCTGAACCCGGTTGTAACTGCCCTAGTTCATCGAGGTACACCGCCTCGGCCTCTTGTTGAACCAGTGTCCAGATCTGACGACCATTCGGGCGCCCGGAAGTGCCATCTTTTTGCACGGGGGTATAGAGCGAGGGAGTTACCCCGCTATGGTTGTAGTAGGCAAAAGGAAAATAAAGAAACTCATTCATCACAACAATTTTGTCGTTTGGGAGGGAGAGTCGATTGACGTGCCCTGCAAGCGCATCAATTTTATTCACCTCGTCATACACTCTGTGTCCTTGAGAATGAACGTTATAAATACCCGCGCTCTCCACAACGACCATCAGTGCCAACAGCGTCCAGGAAATCAACAATCTGCGTTCCCAAATACCCTCCAGCGCGATAGCTATAATCATCGGCAAACCCAATGCGGAAAATAAGAAGTAGCGATCGACAAATAAGGGAATGATGAACGATGCAATCACAATCAACACCAAGGGCAACCAAGTATAGATAACCAGAAGCGTGCTAAACCTGCCCTCACTTCTATCGCGCATGGCGATCATTACTGAAACAGTCAAAAACACCGCTGGTAACATAATCGCCAGCCAAACCCATGATCTTGGCCCGTCACTGAAACTTACAAATTTCCAGACAGCAGCAACCACTGTGGAAACGTCTGGCTGCGCTATCCAGTTGAACCCCGAGAACCTTAGCTGCGCTATCAAACTCGGCACCCAAGGCAGGAAAAGCACAACGATCAAGCCATTGGCCAGCCACCACGCAGGCATCGACAGCGGTTGATGCCGCAGTGAACGCTGACACCTCAACACCAGCAAGTAAGCCCAATGCGACGCCAGGCATACCCCGGCAAAGTAGTGGGTGTACAACCCCGCGACCATCAACAGCACATACACGGCGAGCGCACGATAATTGGCGGGGTTACTGACCCAGTAGACCAGTGCGACCGTTGCCCCGAGCAACAACAGGCCAAGCAGTGCATACATCCGCACTTCCTGGCTGTAACGAACGGCAAATGGAAGCAACGCCAGCAACATCCCGGCCAGAACCGCCGCGCGCCGGGTACTGATCAAGCGAACCAGCCAGATACCCAGCGCTACGGTTCCCACACCGGCCAGCACGCTGAAGCTGCGGGCAGAGAACACGCCAGGCCCAAACACGTTCATCCACCCATGCAGCAACACGTAATAGAGCGGTGGGTGAACATCTTGCGCGGTATGAAAAAGGATCTGAGGCACCGGGCGCGAGCTCAGCAACAAGGTAAAACCTTCGTCGGACCAAACAGCCGGCTCGCTCACACCATAAAAGCGTACCCATGCTGCCAATGCGATAAGCGCTAACCACCAAAAGTTGCTGAAACCATACCCGCTGCTTGCTCCACCCTTAATACTCAACCTTAAGCTCCTTCATGACGGCCTCCTGGCATTGAGCACTTGATGCATGGCGCGCTCAACGATCGATGCTTCAGCATAGTGGCAAATTCGGATGTGCTCACAGGCGCCAGCCTCACGAGACATCCCGTAATATCCAGCCTTTGCAATTCCCGGCGAATACCGCCACCCTGCGCGCCGCCGGCAGGTGGCGCGCAACCTTTTGCCTGCCAGATCACTCTTCTTACTCACACCCGTTCAAGAGCCCGTAGTCATGACTAATGGACGCGACCCTCGCATCGACTTCTTTCGCGGTCTGGCGCTGATCTTCATTTTCTGGGATCACGTGCCGCAAAACCCGCTGGCCCAGTTCACTGTGCGCAACTTCGGCTTCAGCGATGCAGCGGAGATTTTCGTGTTCCTGGCCGGTTACGCGGCGGTACTGGCCTACGGCAAGATCGCCCGGCGCGACGGTTTTCTGATCGCCACGGTGAAAATCCTGCGCCGCGCCTGGGTGCTGTACGTGGTGCATATCTTCTTGCTGGCGCTGTTGATGGGTATCGTGTTTTTTGCCAACAGCCATGTTGAAACCCGCGACCTGGTGCAGGAAATGGGCTTGCAGTATTTCCTCAGCAACCCGCAGCAGGCGCTGGTCGATGAGCTGCTGTTGCGCTTCAAACCCAACCTGATGGACCCGCTGCCGCTGTACATCCTGCTGCTGTTGGGGCTGCCCGCCGTGTTGCCGCTGATGCTGCGCAAAGCCGAGTACGTGGTAGGCTTTTCAGTGCTGTTGTACCTCGCGGCGCCATGGTTTCAATGGAACCTGGCCGCCACCGACGGCGGCGTGTGGTTCTTCAACCCGATGGCCTGGCAACTGCTGTTTATCCTCGGCGGCGCAGCGGCGATCCATGGGCAACGTCCGCGTGTACCGCAGGCGCGCGCCCTGCCTCGTCAGCCGTTGTTTGTCGCCGCTGCGGTCTATCTGCTGGTAACGGGGGTGATCGCCTTGTCATGGAAATGGCCGACGATTCACGATGCCTTCATGCCCACAATGCTCGGTGAATGGCTGTACCCGATCAGCAAGACCAACCTGTCGCCGGTACGGTTGCTGCACTTCCTGGCCATGGCGTATGTCGTCGCCAAACTGCTGCCCAGCGGTGGCTGGACCCAGAACTGGCTCGCGCAGCAAAGCTGCCGCATGGGCCGTTACTCGCTGGAAGTGTTCTGCTTTGGCGTGCTGTTGGCGCCCCTGGCAGACATGCTCAACGCCCAGGCCAACGATGCCCTCGCGATGCAGATCTTCAGTGCGCTGCTGGGGGTTGCGCTGATGGCAACGCTGGGGGCGTGGCTGGACTTCAACAAACGGCTGAACCGGCCAATGCCCATGGCCACGGCCTGAAACGCAAAAGCCCCGGTCAATCGACCGGGGCTTTTGCTTTTACAGCGTCATGCACTTACGACGCCGAACCCACCGCACCTTGCGCAGTAGTGTTCGGTTGCAGCTTGAACACGTAGAACACCACGGTCAGCAGCACCAGGAATGCCGGGCCGACGTACAGCGCAATGCGGGTATCCGGGAAGTAAGCCATCAGGCCAACCACCAGCACCAGGAACGCCAGCGCCAGGTAGGAACTGATCGGGTACAGCCACATGCGGTACTTCAGCGCTGCACGTTCGGTCGGGCTCAGGCCTTTACGGAACTTGAGCTGCGCCAGCAGGATCATCACCCAGGTCCAGATCGCCCCGAAGGTCGCAATCGCCGTCACCCAGACGAAGACTTTCTCGGGTACCAGGTAGTTGAGCAACACGCCCACCAGCAATGCACCAATCGACAGCAGCAGCGCACGACGTGGCACACCGTTGCTCGAGGTCTTGGCGAAACCGGCCGGGGCCTGGCCATTCTGCGCCAGGCTATAGAGCATGCGCCCGGTGCTGAAAATACCGCCGTTGCAGGACGACAGCGCCGCAGTAATCACCACGAAGTTGATGATACCGGCAGCGGTCTTGATACCCAGACGCTCGAAGGTCATCACAAACGGGCTACCCTGAGTGCCGATTTCGTTCCACGGGTAGATCGACAGAATCACAAACAGTGCACCGACGTAGAACAGCAGAATGCGCCAGAACACCGAGCCGATGGCATTGGGAATGGTCTTCTGCGGGTTCTTCGCTTCACCGGCCGTGAGGCCGATCATCTCGACGCCCAGGTAGGCGAACATCACCATTTGCAGGGACATCAACACCCCCTGCACGCCGTTCGGCATGAAGCCGCCATGCGTCCACAGGTTGGAAATCCCCAGCGCCACGCCGTCATTGCCGAAACCGAAAGCGATGATGCCGATGCCGCCGAGTACCATCGCAATGATGGTGACGATCTTGATCAGGGCGAACCAGAACTCGAACTCACCGAAGGCCTTGACCGCGATCAGGTTGATCGAGCCCATGCTCACCAGCGCCGCCAGTGCCCAGATCCAGCGCGGCACATCGGGGAACCAGATGCCCATGTACACCGCCACCGCGGTGATTTCCGCAACGCAGGTCACCAGCCACAGGAACCAGTAGTTCCAGCCCGTCAGGAAACCCGCCAACGGGCCCAGATAATCTTGCGCGTAACGGCTGAAGGAGCCGGCCACCGGGTTATGCACGGCCATCTCGCCGAGGGCGCGCATGATCACCAGGATCGCCAGGCCACCAATGATGTAGGACAGCATGATTGCCGGGCCGGCCATTTCGATGGCCTTGGCCGAGCCCAGGAACAGACCGACGCCGATACAGGCGCCCAGCGCCATCAAGCGAATATGCCGTTCGCCGAGTTCGCGTTTGAGCGGTCCGCCTTGAGCGGTCTCGCCGTGAGGCAGGGGATTGCCAACTGGCATAGGGGTACAACCTCGTCTTGTTATTGGATGTGACCACCGAGTGTGCGAAGCCCCGGCCGATAGACCTGGACTTCCCAATACCGGGACTACTTCGTGGGTAGAACCGTCTTGTAGGACAAAACCTGCAAGATCAGCGGGGCGTGCAGTATAAAAAGCTCTATACAGAACCTTTCACTCTATAAACGACTAAATTCAGTGATAAATCTCGGTAAAAGCGCGGTTTACCGAGGCGCATTACCTGTATTTCATCGATTGAGTGGTCGTTCGAATGTTGCCGAGTATTGCACAGCCTTGGTGCATCGTCATGCCCCTACCTAGGCCGTATTTACCGTCATGATGGCTCTAACCCAATACTCTCAGACAATCTCTATCCTCCGTGGCGAGGGAGCTTGCTCCCGCTCGGTGGCGAAGCCGTCGTAAACCAATTGAATACGACTCTCCTGGCAAACCACGCCTACAGGTTTGAGACAGCTTCGCTGTCCAGCGCGAGCAAGCTCCCTCGCCACGGTCAGTGATTGGTTCGCAATATTTTTGCATTCACAATTTTTTCACCACGCCCAACCAGCGTCTAAGCTTCAGTCAGGTCAGATCAATCTGCGTGAATGGATCAGTCGACTATGGGCGCTTTGTGGCAAACCGATTCGAGTGAAGCAGTGGTGCCAACAAACCGTGTGGATGAAGCGCCGTCACCCAAGAAACCTCGCCGTAGCAGGCATGCCTGGCGATTGTTCTGGCTATTGCTGCTGATTGCCCTGATTGCCCTGGGCTTCGTCGCCTCCAAGGAAATGCGCACCTCGAAATGGCAGGCACGGGAGTTCAGTTCGCTCGCCGCGTCCCTGAGCTACTCCCTGGAAGCCGGCCCCAGTGATTCGATTTTCTATCCGGGCGCCGGGCCCTTCGACAAGCGCCTGGGTTACAGCGCGCTGGGCGAGTTCCTGCCCCGGCTGCTCAAGCGCAATTACCTGGTGCAGGCACAAACCCGCTTCTCACCCCAACTGTTCGACTACAGCGAAAAAGGCTTTTTCGTGCCCTACGCCGAAAAAATCCAGGCCGGGTTGTCCATCACCGATTGCCGCGCCGCGCCGCTGTACCAGTTCAAATACCCGCAACAACTCTATTCAAGCTTTGCCTCGATCCCGCCGGTGATGGTGCAAAGCCTGCTGTTCATCGAGAACCGCTACCTGCTCGACCCCAAACAACCCTTGGCCAACCCCGCCGTGGACTGGCCGCGCTTTGGCAAGGCGGCGTGGTCACAGATCGCCAAACTGCTGCACTTGCCCGGCCAGACTGCGGGAGGCAGCACCCTGGCGACTCAACTGGAAAAGTACCGCCATTCGCCGGACGGGCTGACCGTGTCCGGGGGCGAGAAAATCCGCCAGATGATTTCCGCCAGCGTGCGGGCCTATCAGGACGGACCGCAGACCCTCGAGGCGCGCAAAAACATTGTGCGTGATTACCTCAACAGCGTGCCGTTGTCGGCGGTGCCCGGTCACGGTGAAGTCCATGGCATGGCCGAAGGGCTGCGGGTCTGGTATGGCGCAGACTTCGCCAAGGTCAACGAACGCCTGGCCAGTGACGCCACCGATCCAAAGAGCCTGGCGGAAAAGGGCCTGGCCCTGCGTGAAGTGCTGTCGCTGATGATCGCCCAGCGCCGGCCTTCGCATTACCTGGCCAAGGGCCGGGCGGAACTGGTCGAACTCACCGACAGCCACATTCGCCTGCTGTCGCAGAACAACGTGATCGACGCCAAACTCACGGCGGCCGCACTGGCCAGCAAGGTGACCTACCGCGACTGGCAGCAGCAGCCGACTATTCAGCCGATCGAAACCAACAAAGGCATCAGCGTCGCCCGCAGTCGCCTGGCCACTCTGCTCAACCGGCCGCTGTATGACCTCGACCGTCTCGACCTTTCCGCCACCAGTACCTTGCAAAGCGACTTGCAAGCCCAGGCCACCGAATACCTCAAACACCTGGCCGACCCGACATTCGCCGCACAAATGGGCCTGCTTGGCGAACGCCTGCTGACGCCCACCAGCACCACTCAGGTGCGTTACAGCTTTACCCTGCTGGAGCTGACACCCGACGGTTCGCGCGTGCGGGTACAGACCGACAGCACCGACCAACCGTTCGACATCAACGAGGGCAGCAAGCTGGAACTCGGCTCCACCGCCAAGCTGAGGGTGCTGACCACCTACCTGCAAATCATCTCGGAACTGCACGACCGCTATGGCGTGCAAACGCCAGCCGAACTGAAAAAAGTCGAGGTGCCCGACCAGGATCGCCTGACCCGCTGGGCCGTCGACTACCTGATCCAGAACAACGACCGCAGCCTGCCGAAAATGCTCGCCGCCGCCCTCGACCGCAAATACTCGGCAAGCCCCGGCGAGGCGTTCTTCACCGGTGGCGGCCTGCACACGTTCCACAACTTTCGCAGTGAAGACAACGGCCGCATGCCGACCCTGCGCGATGCCCTGCGCGAGTCGATCAACCTGCCGTTCATTCGCCTGATGCGCGACCTGGTGCGCTACAGCACTTACTCCGGCCCCAATAACAGCGCTCAATTGCTCAAGGATGACGACGATCCACGCCGGCAAGAGTACCTGGCGCAATTCGCGGACCGCGAAGGCACGTCGTTCCTGCTGCGCTTCTGGAAAAAATACCGCAACAAGGACACCCAGGCTCGCCTCGACACCTTCCTGGACAGCATGCACCCCACCGCCATTCGCCTGGCCGCCGTGCACCGCTACCTGCTGCCGGAGGCCAGTCAGGAGAGTTTCAACAGCTTCGTGCGCTCACACCTGAAATCCGTCAAGACCACCGATAAAAAGACCGGCAAGAGCACTGAAAAACTTACCGACGAACGTCTGGACAAGCTCTACACCAGCTATGGCCCCGGCGCCTTCGACTTGCCCGATCAGGGCTTCATCGCCAAGGTCCACCCGCTGGACCTGTGGCTGATGGGCTACCTGCTGAACAACCCCGACGCCAAGTTCAGCCAGATTGTGAAAGCCAGCGAGTTCGAGCGTCAGGAAGTCTATAGCTGGCTGTTCAAGAGCCGGCACAAGAGCGCCCGTGACAGCCGCATCCGCACCATGCTTGAGATCGAAGCGTTCCTGGACATTCACCAGCGCTGGCAGAAAGTCGGCTATCCGTTCGATCACCTGGTGCCGTCACTGGCCACCGCCATCGGCAGTTCCGGCGATCGCCCGGCAGCCCTGGCGGAACTGATCGGCACCATCCTCAACGACGGCGTGCGCATGCCGACCCTGCGCATCGACAGCCTGCATTTCGCCGCCGACACCCCCTATGAAACCCGACTGATCAACGACCCGGATAACGGCAAACGGGTCATGCCTTCAGAAGTCGCCACGGCCTTGCGTGAAGCCCTCTCGCAAGTGGTGGACGCCGGTACGGCCAAACGCGTGGCGGGCAGTTTCAAACTGGCCGACGGCACACCGTTGGCCATGGGCGGCAAGACCGGGACCGGGGATAACCGCATCGAAGCCATCGGACCCGGTGGGCGGATTCTCAGCTCCAAATCGATCAACCGCACCGCCACGTTTGTCTTCTACATCGGCGACAACCACTTCGGCACCCTCACCGCCTACGTTCCCGGCGCCTCGGCGCAGGCCTTCAAGTTCACCTCGGCGTTGCCGGTGCAAGTGCTAAAGGGCATGGCGCCGATTCTCACGCCGTACTTGCAACCGGGCACCAACACCCTGTGTCAGGCGAGCATGGCCAACCGTTGATCACACGATAACTATGTAGCTCATTCACGCGGCACGTCTGAGTAGGCTGGGGCTTTCCCGACTGACTCAAGGAGACGAGCCGTGTCTGAATTTCCAGGAAGCCCACTCGGGTTACCCGCCCTCAACGATCAGGGCACACATTTTCAACTCATCAAAAATGCCATTTCGCCGCACCATTTCCAGGCGACTGCCGACCGACGTGCCGCACTCAAGCAAACCCGGCCGATCACGCCCGCCTGGTACGACAACGCGTCACCGGAACAGAAGAGCCAGCTTAAAGCCCTCAATGATGCACTCTTGAAATCCCAGAACGAGCAGGACCGGATCTTCAAGAAAACCCTGAAAAACATTCATGACTTCGCCAGGGAGCTGCTGCTGCCGGAGCTGAAAAAACTCGATGCCAACCTCGACCCCGATACAACCTGGCTGAGGCTCTATGCCCCAAAGAGCCTGGGCCTGTTCGGCATCAAGAGCGGTGGCTTTGCCGTCAAGACGTTTTCGTTGTTCCACGCTGCGCTGCACAACTTCGAAGCCGAGGAGGTCGAACCCGGATTCTTTGACAGCAGTTCTGGCTTCATCAGCCAACCCGACAAGCGTGGCCACTTTGATCGCGTCCGGACGTCACTGGGCATCGAGGCCTTCACGCGTCTATGCCGAACCCTGGACATAGGTGGGAAGTATCAGGCTTACCTCAAGGATTTTTTGCGCCCCGAAGCCCCGGTTGCCCGCACGTTTTTGCAGAACAAGGTGACAACCCATCACAAGAACGCCCTGAAAGCCGCGGCGTATATGGCACTGGTCAAAAAAGACATTGAGCCGCGCGATTACGAACTGCTGCTGAAGGTGGTCGCGGGCCAACAAAAGATCATGGAGGGTGACAAGCAGGTTTTTTTCACCAGCCTGAGTGTCATGGGCCTGAGGCTGTCCGACTGCATGGTCTTCATGCCCACCGTTCCCCATCGCTATCACCACGGCTACGTGATTGCCTACATTCCCGATGACCCTGAACACCCGGTCAAGCGCTACGCCTCGTTTACCGAGTTCGAACAGGAGTTGACCCGACAGTTCATGTTCCGCCCGCAAGGCAGTGCCAGCGGGCAAGCGGCTCTGGAACCGACCGACTACCAGGTTTTTTTCAGCCGGTTCGTGGCCGAGCGAGACAAATCCTATTACTTCAGTCGCTTTACCGAGAAGGTCAGCGACGGCCCGCCAGAATCCTTTGCGGTCACCTGGCGGCGTCATGAACTGGTTCGGATCACCGAACAGGCACTGCTCAATGTCGCGCTTCCAGGCCCACCGGATCGGGATACACGACGCGACCCGATAGACAACCCCAACGTCTACATCCGGGGGGTGACCATGAGAGGCAAAGGGTTGTGGGAGTCTTTCGACCCTTGGTCGTTGCTTCACGACATCAAGCTGGATCGTCTGTTTGAGGATGCCCGAGTCATGGCCGTCCCCACCGAGGATCAAGATGCCAAGGCTCGATCAGCGCGCTGGGCCAATTACCTGAACATCGGTTTTACCACCGTAGGCGTATTTGCGATGTTCGTGCCGGGTCTCGGTGAGGCCATGCTGGTGGTCATGGCCGGCCAGTTGCTTTCAGAAGTCCTCGAAGGCGCCATAGAACTCGGCGAAGGTGACCGCGAGGCCGGCTGGGCGCACATCACCGACGTCATCGAAAACGTCGCCACCGCCATCGTCCTCGCACCGGTGTTCCACTACACGGTTTCACCTTTTATCGAAGGATTGAAGCCGATCAAACTGCCCGATGGCAAAACCCGCTTGTGGAAACCTGACCTTGCACCTTACCGCTTCAAGGGTCGACTGCCGGAAAACCTCACCCCGATTGAACCGGGCGTCTACCGGCATGCCGGAAAAACCCTGGTGCAGCTCGATACACACTTCTATGAGGTCAATGACAACGCCCGAACCGGCCTGCAACAACTCCAGCACCCCGCGCGCACCGATGCCTACCAACCGGCACTCAGCCATAACGGTGCCGGCGCTTACGTGCTCGAAAGCGAGCAGCCACGCACCTGGGACAGGTCAACCCTGCTACGCCGTATGGGGCGCTCGGTGAACGACCTGAGCGAGGACCAACGTGAAGAGGCCCTGCAGACCAGCGGTACACAGGCGGACGAACTGCGCAGGATGTATGTCGAGAACACCACGCCCCCGCCGTTGTTCGACGACACCCTCACCCGGTTGACCATCGACACCGACGTGCAAACCTTCATTGATCAGATGAACAGCGCCGACCCCGCGGTCTACGCCCTGGCAAGCCCTATCACGCAATTGCACCTCATGACGCGTTACGGTCTCTGGCCCGACGGTGTCTCGATGCGAATCATCGACAATCAGGCCAATACCCTCTGGGAATACCGCAGCTCGAAAGCGGCGCATGGCCGCAAACTGATCGTGCAATTGAGTGAACGGCAGCTCATTGAGGGCAAGCTGCTGGACAGCGTGATGGAAACACTCGATGCCAATGCGACGTCGGTCATTCTCGACCAACCGCTGGACACCCCACACCCCTCACTCAAGGTTCGTACCCAAAAACTACGCCAGAAACTGGCAGCACTGGCACAGCAAAACCGGGCAGCGCTGTTCAATGATGACTACGCCAGCCGCGGACATACCAACGACAAGCCTGTCGAGGTGATCAAACGCCAGTTCCCCGAACTGCCCACCACCGTGGTCGAACGTCTATTGGCCAGCGCCGATCCACTGGAAGGGGCCATCCTCTACAACGAGGAGCGCATTCCCCTGCGCTTGAAAAACATCGCCCGGGAGCTGCAATCCGAGGTCCGGGCCACCCGCGCCAGTGAAGGTCTGATCCGCGACTCGCTGTTTACCCCAGACACCGAACGGCTGGTGCTCGGGGCCTTGCGCCAGAACACCGACACGTTCGGTGACCTGCGAATCGAGGTCCGCGAGGGCAACGTCGACGGTCCACTGAGTAGCGGTGCCGGCCCACAGGATGCCTCCACCGTCAGGCTGCTGATCAACAAGGGACCGCAGCAGTACGAGGTCCGTGATGCCAAACATAATCTGCTGCACCAAGCCGATGACTTCCATGCATCACTCCTGCGCGCCCTGCCCGATAAGCAACGCCAGGCCCTGGGCTACGGCGTTGGCGAAGGCGAACGACTCAAGCAATGGGTCATGACCAAAACCGAACCACCCAGCGTGCGTCGCACCCTGCTGGCCGAGCCGCCAGTGCAAGGGGCTCCTCGGCGCGAAACCCTGCTGTTACTTCGCGGTGGTGCCCTGAGCAGCGAAGGCAAGACACTGGCCGACAGGGTCCAGAACCTCTACCCCGGCATGAATGACCATGAGGTGGCCGCGTTCGTTGAATCCTTGAACAGCCACCCCGAGCCCATCGCAACCGTGACGCGGCTTGAGCAAGAGCTCGACGAACTGCGCGTCACCCTGAACCAATGGCGCTATCAACAACCGGACAGTTGGGGTCCTGATAGCCGGGGGTTCGTCAACGGTGGAGGGCGCTACATCGCCAGGCAACTGATCAAGTGCTTCGAACGACGAACCCGCGTGTTAGATACGCCGGGACTGCAACTGGACAGCGGTTACACCCTGGATCTGTCGAGTGCTTACAATCAGGACATTAATCTGGGCCACTGGTGGGAAACGCTGCCGGATCTGGGCAAGTACCTGGATAAAATCACGGCCTTGAATCTGGACAGCACCCCGTTTCCCGCACACGCCACCGGCCTGCTGAAAAACTTTCGACAGTTGCGCAACCTGTCAGCACGCCGATGCAATTTGACCGCGTTGCCTGAACACATCGCCCAGATGCACTTTCTCAAGACCCTACGGCTGAGCGACAACTTCATACCGTTGACGGCCGAAAATGTTCAGCAACTCAAAGACCTGACCCGTCTGGAAGTCCTGAGGCTCGACAACAATCCATTGAGTCGTGTCCCCGACATCGGCCGCATGCCGGCATTGCGCGAATTGACGCTGTTCAACACCAATATCGACACCTGGCCAGAGGGCCTCTGGAGCAAACGCCGACCGCGCGGGTTTTTCCTCGACATGAGGTTCAACCCTATTACAACGGTCCCCCATGTCGTTCCGGGGTCCGATGAAGCCTTCATCGTGGCGCGTACACTCCTCAACGCAGCGGACCTGTCGGAACCGAACCGGCTGAGCTATGAAAACTATCGTACATCGGTGGGAATACCCCGCCGTCATGCCTACAACGCACTCGCCGAAAACGCCAGGGACCAATGGCCAAGACCCAACGATAAGGGCTGGTGGGGCTATCTCGATGGACAAGGCGTTGCCAGGCCCGAAGCCTGGTCTGACCTGATGGCTGAAACCGGTGCAACTGATTTTTTCACCGTCATCGATAACCTGACGCAGTCTGCGGACTACCGCGCCGGTGGCGACGCACGCCAGCAGCTGTCTTCACGGGTGTGGCGAACCATCGATGCCATGGACCTGACCCCTCAGTTGCGTGAAAAACTGTTCGCCATGGCGTCCACCCCCGCCAACTGCGCCGACGCGGGTGCTCAGCTCTTCAACAACATGGGTGTGCAGGTGCTGGCCGCCGAGGCGCACGCGTTTTCGACCTCGAACGCCGTGCTGGAAACCAGGCTGGTGACGTTGGCCAGGGGCGCTGCGCGCCTGGAGCGGGTCAACGAGATTGCCCGTGCCGACATCGAGGCGCGAGGGGGCGACCCGGATGACGTCGAAGTCTACCTGGCCTACCAGACTTCCCTGGCCAAGCGCCTGGATCTGCCGTGGCAGTCGCAACGCATGCTCTTTAGGCGCGTTGCCGGTGTCAGCGAAGCCAGCATCGAGCAAGCCTTTGAAACGGTCACCGCACTTGAGGAAGGCGACGGCCTGGTGGATTCGATGAATGAGCGGGACTTCTGGATCAAGTACCTGAATGAGCGCTACCCCAGCGAATTCAGAGAACATGAAGCGCTGTATCAGACCCGGTCGGGGCTGTTGACCGAGCTGATTACAGCGCAGCGGGAATGGGCTGCCTCCGATGAGTTGCCCAGCGGGCAACGAACCGCGTTGCGCGAGCGCTTGAAAGGCTTGGCGGACAGCCTGTCGATACCTCACGAGGAGATCTTTACCCAACAGCCGATGTCCCTGCAAACAGAGGAACGCCTGAACAATGAACTGTACGATCAGGAACGCAACCTAAGCAGACGCCTGACACACGAAGCACTGAAAAAAGCCGGTCTGTAACAGGCTGACTCCCCCACACAGCAATGCGTTCGACAGGTGAAAGCACACTTTTCATCTGTCGAGTTTCGACACGTTGAGTTCAAATCACGGGGCCACTGCGCTAAAGATCAACCTCACATTGCCGTAGTAGCTGCCCGGTTTATAACCGCCCGGCTCTGTCTTGGGCTCGATGTCCAGGCGCACGCGACTTCCCGCCATGGCATCCGTGGCGGACACGACTTCCCGGGGCTGCGGGTCATGGCTCAGTTCCCGATCGTTGAAGCGCACACGCAGATGAATTTTGTCACTGCCGTTGGACAAGTGAGGCTCGCTCTCCAGGCGAGCCTCAATCGCACTGGAGTCGTGCCTGACGTCAAAGGTCTTGCGCAAACTGCCCAGGGTGGAGGTGTTCGGATTCCACGGCAGAATCTGCTCGCGGTGAATCCAGTCGGTCTCGGCCGGTATCACGTAGAAGCCCAGGGTGGGGATGTCCACCGACACCTCGAATTCGTGTACTTCGCGTGCGGCGAAGGCCTGGGGGCTCATGAACACCCCGACGCCCATCGACGTCGCGATTAGCCATTGCTTGATCATGTCGGGTACCTGTTGCCTCAAAGAGAAACCTGCGCGAACGCTATCGGCTGACGATGTGCAGTGCCTTTTTGGACTGCCCTTCGATCAGGTTGAAGCGATACTCGCGGCCAGCCTGCTTCTGGAACGCAAAGGTCTTTCCCGCCATGACGTGGTGTTTGGTCGTCGGCTCGCAGGCGGTTTCGTCTTTCAACGAGCAGTTCTTGAACTCATCGATAATCACCACCGTGTTGCCGTTATTGCGAAGGCTGTACGTCGCGGCACCGTCGTCGATCACGCTGTCAAAACGAGTGTTTTTCGGCCGAACGAAGAACACCGTGCCGAAACCGGCCATGACGTTGACCCCGGCGGTCAGTTGTTTCTTGTAGTCTTCGCGCTCCTCGCTGGACACCGCGAATTCGTCTTCCTTTTCCGGCACCACCGGCACGAAACGCACCCGGAAGTAACGCTCGGCTTCCCGATTGCCCATGTACAGCAGCCGCGTGCCCTGCATGCCATTGGCCGGCACGATCAAACGTGCGGGGCTGGCCATCAAGCCATCGCGGGCACTGGCATCCGCCTGAGCCTTGACCGGCACTTCGGTAGACGTGCCATCCGCGTTATAGATAATTTCCAGCACGTTGACCTTGACGAAGGCCGTGCTGTCACCACCGTTGAACACCCGTTTCAGGTAAGTACTTTTATCGCCATCGAGGTAGTCGTAGACCGTCCCGACATTGATACTCGGTGCCGCCTGAATCGCCAGGGACAACCCGCTCAAACCCAACAGTGCTACCAGACGCTTCATAACCTTGAACCTCATGACATTGAACACAACACTGGCCTGGCCGATCGATGCGCGGGCCATCAGGCTTCCGAATCCCAGATCACCGTGACTTTGCCGGAATAGTGGCCTGGCTGACCGGGGGACAACATGAACCCCATCTGATCAGCCGGGACCTCGAAGTGCAGCACACCGGGGGCTCTGTCCACATAGAAACCCGGTTGAAACTGTGGCGCGCTGGCCGCACCGGTTCGTAGCCGCAGATGCTTGACGGGTTGCCCGGCAAGATCCGTCAACCCGTTGGGCAGGCTGGTGCTGACCTGTACCTCGACCGCACGTCCGGAGACAGAGTCCCTGATCATGCATTCGAAGGAAGGTGCCGAAATCTCGCATTCCAGTTGCATCTTGAATTTCGATGACGCCGAGATAGTGAACGTCTGATCCCGGAACAGCCGCACCGGCTTGCGTCCGGCCTGCAGCCAGCCTTGCCAGCCACCCGGCGGCACCAACTGGACCTTGTTGCCTCCTGGAGGAATTTCGACCTTGAGGGTGTGTTGAACATCCAGCGTGAAGTTCAAGGTCAATGTCGTGTCGTCGGGTTGCATGAGATCCCCCATGTCGAAATCCTGACGCGGCCCAACGCTGAAAGTGATCGGACCGTGGTATTTACCGCTTTTCATACCCAACGGATCAGGGGTGATCAACTGATAAGCAAATACGAAATACAGGAAACGAAAGGACATCGGAATTTCAAACAACGCTTGTTTGGAGCAGGCTCCCGCGCCCAGAGGTACTTTCCAGAAACTGTTGAAACCTCGCTGCCCAACCGTAGACCACCCCACGCCCTGACAGGGTGACGGCGCATACAACCATGACCCGCCTTGCCACAGTCGGTCCCAACCCGCCCCGCCCACGATGCCCGTCAATTGGACAATCGGTACCGGAATCTGCGACTCATGACCAATACCGGCAATGCGAATTTTGACAGTAGCGCGCTCTCCGGACTCATGAGTGACGATCACATCCCGCCATTCCGACGGCACCTTGGCCATTCCGCCCTGGCGTGGATCGGCATGGCGGGCGCGGATCGGCGCATTGGCGGTAAAACTGATAGGCGCAATCAGACTGAACAAACCTTCCGGTTCACAGGCTTTGGGCACTTGAGTGCAGAAGCCTTGAGATGCCGTTTTGTTCACGAACTCATTTTTATGCGGGGCTGACGAATCCGGTGTGAAGACCGCATCGATATCGATCACCGCCGCACTTGCCGGTGCCCAACACATCACACAGAGCACCGTCAGCGATGCCCGGCGGCTCAGCTCTCTTCCAAACCTGTTGAACCTGTTCATCAGCCCGCCTTCTCAGCCGTATAGGTTGCATCCGCCAACGTGTCCGGGCTGCAACGCAGATCCCCGATCATCAGCACATTGTTTTCCGTGCGCCCCGCCTTGGGGTCCAGGCGAAACTGGCACAGCAACTGATTGCCATAACGCACTTCCAGGGTCGGCGAACCGGCGTTCATTTCCATGGAGAAGAACCCGTCGACTTCACTCACTCCACGGCTGGCGTGGTTGATGATGTGATGGCCCTTGAGCGGCCGGCCCTGAGGGTCGAGCAAGCGACCGAGCACCGTCAGGGTTCGCATCACGCGGACCTTGCGGTAGTCCACACCGCCCTTGTTCAGGTGATAACTGGAGCGCGCAGGTTGAATGGTTGCCGCCGGTACATCGGTACCGTCGAAATCGAAGCTCACCGAGCTGTTTTTATAGGCGGTGATCGGGATGAAGTTGCGCCCCGGGCGCAAAGCCGCGCTACCGCCACCCAGGTCGTCGACGCGCAAGGCAATGTCGTCGATGTCGGACTCGACGTCGACGATCATCCCCGCGCCGCGCCCCTGATACTGGCTGGTCATCACTATGTTCCGGGCTCCCATGGCCACCGTGCTGTCCAGGTTCAGGCCACCGGTGAAGTTACCGTTATAGGAAGAGCGCTGAACAAACCCGTCGCCATTGATGGCGTCGGTACGAAAGTTCGCCAGGCTGGACAAGCCGACGCCATAGGTGTCGGTGATCGCCGTGGCCGACACGCTTTGCAGCACATGGTCCTGAAAGTCTTTGCGGTAGCCGAGCGAGGCATTGTTGTCGCGGCTGCCGTCACGCGCAGTGCGCGAACCGATACTGCCCGACCACTGCTGCCCTGGCCCGCCCAGCGCCATGCTGATACTCAGGTCGACCCCGCGATTGCGCGCATCGCCGCTGCTGAAACTGCCGGGGCGGTCGAACAGCGACAGCCGCCATTGGGCGTCGCTGCCAAACACCACGCTGCGTTGGGTCCAGCCCAGGTCGACGCCCACGCCTTCGGTGTTGCCCTCACTGTGGGAAACCCGGGCGTTGAGCGAACTCTTGCGGCTGACCCGATGGTTCAGCGCCAGCGATGAATTACTGGTCTGGCCGGTGAACACATTGCGTTGGCGCACACGGGTGCCGTCGGGCAGGGTTTCGTAGATATCGCGAGTGTCGAGCCAGCTGCGGTTGTGGCTGATCACCAGACTGCCGGCGCCATAGTTGTAGAGGCCTTGCAGATCCGCGCCGGTGCCGTGGTCTTCGGTCTGATAGAGGTTGGCGTACAGGCTGGTGCTGTTGGCCAGGGTCCAGTCGATGGAACTGCCGTATTGCAGTTTTTCGCGCACCTGACGCGCCGACAGCCCAAGAATGACCCGTGGGTGCAGCAGGTAATTGATCGAAGCCCCTGCCGTTGCACTGCCACTGGCCTGCTGGTCCCAGTTGCTGAGCAGTTTGGTTTCCTGCCCGGCAAACAGGTTGTAGCGCCAGCGCTCATCGTGGTTGCGCCAATTGCTCGGTTTGTAGACCAGTTCCAGGGTCGTCGAGGTGATTTGACCGTCCTCGATCAGTCGCACTTCCACTTCATAAATGCCGCCGGGCAATGGCCGGGTGTCGAGCGTCTGCAAACCTGTCTGTACCGATTGGGTATTGATCAACAGGCCATCGCGGTAAATCTCCACCGCCGCCTGGCGGTTGGCCGTGACATAAATCGGATAGACGCTGGGTTTCGGGCTGTTGATCGCCAGGCTGTCGGAACTGCCATACATCACGCCCACGGCGGTGTCGGGGCTGGTCCCGAACGAACGTGGCTGACGGGTCAGGCCTTCGGAGTTGGGGGTGAAGTAGCCCAGCCGTGCAAAACTGCCTTGCAACTCGCGTTGGGTATAGAGCTCATAGACCGAGTGATAAAGCTTGTCATCCGGCCCGCCAAGGCGGGCCAGTTGCAGGTTGAGGGTCTGGCTCCAGTTGCCCAGGCTGCCACTGGCCTCAAGGCCAAAACGGCCGCCCAGGTCCTGATCCTGCCCACCATTGAGATTGAGCTGGTTGCGCACCATCAGACCGCTGCTGCCACCTTCGGGCTGGTTGTAATAACGCTTGGTTTCAGTGTCGCGCTCGGCATGTTCTGTGACGATCGACACCAATGAGTTTTCAAGGTTGTAGTGGATTGCCAGCATTTGCTGCGGACAGGTGCCCGTGCAGGCACCCAATGGCACCCCGTGTGCCAGATAGTCGGCCCAGATTTCACGTTCACTGGCGCTGAAGCGGCTTTCGCTGACATCAGTAAATTCAAGCAGGGTAATGCGATCATCACGGGACAACACAATCATTGCCTCGCCGAGTGGTTGTTGATCACGCTCAACCCGGACAGCCAGTGGCACCTCGAAGAAGTGCTCCTCAAACTCCGCGGGCAGACCTTTGGCCTGAGCCAACAAACTTCTGGGCGTGTTACCAACAGCAGTAGGCGCTGCCAGTGCATTGCTACAAAACAACAACGCAAGCGCAGCCGCGATGGGCGTCATCGGGAACATGAAGACGTACTCTATTTACAAATAAGTTAAAGCCCGGTCGGCAAACAGGAGTACTTGCCAACCGGTTGCGTTACTTAGGCAAGTAAGCGTTTATTGTCATGCCGGGATTCATTCCGGAAGAACGGCGTCAAATATGATATTGGCTTCACCGGTGTAGTCTCCGGCCGGCGGAACGGCACCGGCCACGGAAATCCGCAGAGACGCTCGGAAGTTATCATTGGACTCTTCCTCGCCGACAACCTTTTTCGGTACGGTACCGAGTTCCTCGTTATTGATTTCCACTCTCACGGGTACGACGGTCGATCCTGACTTGAGCGTGGCCGGGGTTGCCAGGCTGGCGAACACCGAACCATTGTTGTTGCGCACATCAAAGAAACCGGTCACTTCCCGCATCGCACCGGTAGCCGGGTTATGGCTCATATCCTGATCTTTGTTAACCAGGTCCCAATTCGTCGGCACCACGTAGAAACCATCCGTCGGTACGTGAGCCACCAGACTAATGGAATGTTCAGCTTTGCCGGCCGCAAACACGACCGAAGTACTCAGAGCCAGGACAGCCAAGGGAGCAGTCATCACGAATTTCTTGAACATCATTCAATACCTGTTTTTTAAATGAATTGGATCATTGGAAGTTAAGACCACCGGCCAAAAATATTAAAAGATGGCGTTTTGTCTCAACTTCCAACGCCGACAAATGATCGGGCAATTCCTATGGAAAGTAAGCAGGCAAGTTCCGGCACACCTGTAGCCATGACGCCGCAAGCCTAGTGTGACAAAACCTGAAATATCGAAAAATGCGGTTATTAGCCGTAAGAGTCAGACTACAAACAGAAAGAAGAGAAAAACAATACAGAACTTTGACCCACGCTGTGTCCGTAAGACCTGTACCACACAACTAGCAAACACAGGCCAAACTCCCACTATTAGAGAGTTAACACTAATTTTCAAACATGCACCTGATTTAAAACCCGCAAATAATCGATAGGAAAAACGCCCGGGCATGTGTCCGGGAGCGGCACGCCCCTTTGCTCGGCTCCTGCGTCCGACCGTTGGTCCCCAGGCCTTGATTTCTCGTAAAGATATATCTTAAGTTGTATCTAAACACGACGAGAGCACTTAAAAATGAGAGACCATCATGTCCACCGCGAACACGCCGACAGCCGCGATGGCTTCGAAAAACGCCCTGGCCCCGGCCGTGAACGCGGTGGTCGCGGCCCTCGGGTATTCGCCCCCGGCGACCTGAAATTGCTGCTGCTGGCCCTGATCGCCGAGCAGCCGTGCCACGGCTATGACCTGATCCGCCAGATCGAAAGCATGTTCGACGGCGCCTACAGCCCCAGCCCCGGAGTGATCTACCCGACCCTGACGTTCCTGGAAGAAAGCGAAATGATTCTGGGCGACGCCGATGGCGGAAAAAAACGCTACAGCATCACCGACGCCGGACGTCTGTCTTTAACAGACCAGGCGATTGCCCTGGACGGTGTGCGTATGCGCATCGAGGTCAGCAAGCGTTCGTTGCGCGGCCACGACCGCCCCGCCGAAATCCACGAGGCGGTGCACAACCTGCGTCACGCCCTGCAAATGCACCACGGTCGCTGGAGCGCCGAAGAGATTCTTCGGGTACGCGACCTGCTCAACAACACCGCCAAGGCCATTGTCGATGGCCCCACCCCACTCGCGGCACAGGAGAACGCCGAATGAATTCAGTGAACGTGCAAACCATCCACCGCGTCAGCCACGAAATCAAACGCCGGTGCCTGGAAGTGCTGCGCGTGGTCGACCTGACCCCGCGCATGCGCCGCATCACCCTCGGCGGGCCGCAACTGGCCGGGTTTGTCAGCGAGGGCACCGACGACCATGTGAAGTTGCTGTTCCCGCAGACCGCCGAAGAACAGGCCGCGCTGGAAACCCTGGTGATCGGTGCCGGCAAGAACAATGGCCCGATGCCCGCCATGCGCGACTACACCCCGCGCCGCTACGACCTGAACACCCTGGAGCTGGACATTGACTTCGTGCTGCACGGCGATGGCCCTGCCTCGACCTGGGCCGAACAGGCCAAACCCGGTCAACACCTGCACATCGCCGGGCCACGGGGTTCGATGGTGGTGCCGGATGTCTTCGACAGCTATTGGCTGATCGGCGACGAAACCGCTATCCCGGCCATCGCCCGCCGTCTCGAAGGCCTGGCCGCCAATCGGCGAGCGCTGGTGATCATCGAAGTGGCCAACGGTGCCGAACAGCAGGTGCTGGAAAGCGCCGCGCAGGTGGAGGTGATCTGGGTCCTGCGTGACGACAGCAAAAACACCCTGCTGAGCACGGTGCAGCACGCGCAGGTGCCCGGTGGCGCCCTGTACGCCTGGGTGGCGACCGAGAGCAAAGTCTCACGGCAGATTCGGCGGGTGTTGCTCGATGAGAAAGGCTTGAACCAGGACTTTGTGAAAGCCGTGGGCTACTGGAAACTGGACGACAGCGACGAGGAGTAACCACCTTGCGGGCCTCTTCGCGAGCAAGCCCGCTCCCACACTTGATCGATGGTGTTCACAAACGCTGTGTTCACTGATGAATTAATGTGGGAGCGGGTTTACTCGCGAAGGCGATGCCACAAACACTACACATCCATACCTTTGCCAAGACGTCCGCGCCACCGATCCAGTGCGACCACCCACAGCGCAATCACCACAAACCCAAGCAAGATCCCCCCAGCGTTGAGGAACACCTGGGGGTAACCGAGTTTCTCGACATTGATGAACGGGTATTGATACACCCCCATCAGGTGCCCGCGCAGCAACGCATAGGCGAAATACACCAGCGGATAAATCACCCAGCAACCGACATGCCTCAGGCGCAAGCTGCCCTTGGGTACGCAGAGCCACCAATAGAGCAGAAACAGCAGCGGCATCACGTCGTGCAGCAATTCGTCGGCGAGTAACTGCCAGCCTTCGGGATGCCATAGATGGCGCAATAACAGGCTGTACGCGAGCCCAACCACGGCGATACTTACGGCAATCGCGCTGCTGACCGATGGCTGCAAAAACCAGCGTCGCGCCGCCGACTCCCGGGTTGTCAGCTCACAGGTCAGCACCACCGCCACCAAGGTGTTGGTCAACACGGTGAAAAAACTGAAAAAACTCACCAGCCCGCCGAGCAAACTCGCCCCGACGCTCCAGCGCCCGTACAAAATCAGGTACAGCTGAATGCTCAACCCGACCCAGCCCAGCACCGCCGCCACGCGAATGGAAGCGCGCATCCCCCGTGATCGGGCAACCGGCTCGGCGTGCATCGCGGCTCCTTAAAGCGGACGCTTGGTACGCATCAGCTTCACGTAGAGACGTTCGACCTTCTCCCGCGCCCATGGCGTTTTACGCAGGAACGTCAGGCTGGACTTGATGCTGGGGTCACTCTTGAAGCAACGAATGTCGATCCGCTCGGCAAGCCCCGACCACTCGTAGTGTTGAACCAGCGCCGTGAGGATCTGTTCCAGCGTTACGCCGTGCAGCGGGTTGGTGTTCTGTTCGGTCATGCCAGGCCTTTGAGCGAAGTAGGAAAAGGAAGCCGCGCACCTTAGCCGAGGGGGTCGTCCGGTGGAAGGACCTTGCGCAATGGCGTTCGTCAGATGCGAGCTTAACTGTAGGAGAGTTCCAGGCGTTGCGTCGCTGTTCGTGACACTCCGGCTGCGCACACAAAAAAACTGAAACCTATACATATGTACCGCACGTGGCCCTTTCGCCCCCTTCACGCTGGCGCCCTCTTGTTTCCTACAACAGATGGAGCCTTTTCGTGCACGGAATCCCTAGCCAATCCACCGCTTCAGTCATCCTCGACGAAATCCTGCAATACCGCCGACGCTTTTCAGCGGCCGACCAAGACCTTAGCGCAGAAAACCGATTGGTGCGGCAAACCCAATTGCCGCGCATCGAAGCCTTCGTGGCCCAGAACCGGCCGATCGAGTTTGTGCTGCCGGCGTTCCCGGCCAAATCGCCGAACCCCAACAAAGTGCTGGGCGAAGTGCCGGACATGGCCGAGAAACTCTCGCTGACCTTCCTCAATGAGGTCTGCCGCACCATCCAGCAGCATTACGCCCCCGGCGCACGGCTGACGATCTGTTCCGACGGCCACGTGTTTTCCGACCTGATCGGCGTTTCCGATGCCACCATCAACGTCTATCAGGACCAGATCAAGGCGTTGATCCGCGATGAAAACCTGCAACACCTGGCGGTGCTGAACCTGGGTGACATTCAGGAGTTCTCGGCACTGATCGGCAACTACGACGCCCTGCGCGACACGCTGATCAAGGGCTATGCCGACCCGCTGGACGCCATCCGCGATCAACTGATCAGCGACGAGGACGGCACCCGGTTGTACCGCGCCATCACCCGTTTCCTGTTTGAAGACGGTTTGCTGCCGGACTACCAGGGTTCCAAGACTGCGCTGCAACGCGACGCCCGGCAACGCGCCTACGGGGTGATCCAGAGCAGTTGGGCCTGGGGCAATCTGCTGGCCCGGTGCTTTCCCGACGCGATTCGGCTGTCGATCCACCCGCAACCGGCGTCGAGCCTGAAGATGGGCATCCACATGCTGCCGACCAAGGACGACTGGTTGACGCCATGGCACGGCACCGCCGTCGACATCGATGGCAGCTTCGTGCTGATGAAGAAGGCCGAAGCCCTGGAAATCAACGCCGAGCCGGTGTGGATCGATGGCGCTCACAGCCACTACCAGGTCACCACCCAGCCGCGCGCCGAAGTGGCCTGAGGGCCACGTTCTCCCAGCCTCCACATCGGTGAATCACCATGAACCCACACACGCGTTTTCACATCACACCCCATCAGCCTTTCGGCCTGCTCATCGGCCCGGCGTTCAGCGGCCAGACCGTCGAGCAACTGCCGGTCAGCGAGCTGCGAGCGCTGGCCCGCGAGCATCACTTGCTGATCCTGCGCGGCTTTGCGCCGACCTTCAGCGACTCACCGTCGCTGACCCGCTACGCCCAGCAGTGGGGCGAAATCAAAATGTGGCCGTTCGGTGCCGTACTGGATGTGCGCGAACACCACGACGCCACCGACCACATCTTCGACCACAGTGGCGTGCCCTTGCATTGGGACGGCATGTACAAGCCGACCATTCCCGAGTTCCAGCTGTTCAACTGCCTGCATGCCCCCGCTGAAAACGAGGGCGGTTGCACCACGTTCCTCAACACCCGCGCCCTGCTCGCCAACGTTCCGCCCGCCGTTCTGGAGCGGTGGAAAACCGTGCGAGTGACTTACCGCATCCAGAAAGTCGTGCACTACGGCGGCGAGGTCTGCTCGCCGCTGCTGGTGGCCGACCCGCGTGACGGGCAGTGGGTGCTGCGCTACAACGAGCCGGCGGAAAAGGACAAACGCTTCCTCAACCGTCACGCGCTGGAGTACCACGGCCTGGCGCCCGAGCAGGTTGAAGCCTTCGAACAGGACCTGCACCAGCGCCTGCACGACCCGCGTTTCTTCTACGCTCACACCTGGCAGCCAAACGACGTGGTGATCGCCGACAACTTCTCCCTGCTGCATGGCCGCGAAGCCTTCACCGCCCGCTCTGCACGGCACTTGCAGCGCGTGCACATCCACGGCTCGCCCGTGTGCCACAACACCGCGCTGGCCCATGCCGGCGACGGTCTGCCCACCGCAGTTCAAGGATAAGGACTTCCCATGGCACGTATTCTGATTGCCTCCACCGCGACGCCGGGGCATGTCTTCCCGCTGCTGAAAATCGCCGAACACCTGGTCCGCCACGGTCATGCCGTGACCGTGCTCAGCGGCAAGCTGTTTCGCCAGGACGTGGAAAAAACCGGCGCGCAGTTCCAGCCTTTCGAGGAGCGTATCGACTTCGATTACCGCCACCTCGAAAGCCACTTCCCGCTGCGCGCCACGTTGCCGCCAGGGCCTGCGCAAATGGCCCTGGCGCTAAAAAACTTCTTCGCCGACGCCATGCCGTTTCAGGATCAGGACCTGCGGCGGTTGATTTCGCAACAGGCCCCCGACGTTGTGCTGATCGAAAACACCTTCTACGGAGCGCTGCCGTTACTGCTGGGGCCCAAGGATCAGCGCCCCAAAGTGGCCTGCATCGGCGTGACACCGCTGACCCTGTCCTCACGCGACTCGATTTTCTACGGCCCACGGATTCCGCCTGCCGTACTGCCCGACGACCTGAGCCGAAGCACGCTGGTCGAGCCGTCCACTCAACAATTGATTGACGAGGTGCAGGCGTACTTCAACGCCACACTCGGCGCCCACGGGCATCCACCGTTGCAATCGGCGGTGACCGACAGCCTGATTCTCAACGTTGACCGCTTCCTGCAACTCTCGACTCAGGCTTTCGACTACGCCCGCGCCGAACTGCCCGCGACGGTGCAGTTTGTCGGCCCGCTGAACGTCAAACACCCGAATGGCCAGAGCGTCGCCGAACTGTTTCCCGGTGACGAACGACCCTTGGTGGTGGTGACTCAGGGCACCCTGGCCAATGCCGACCTGAACCAGTTGCTGTTGCCAACCCTGCGCGCCCTGGCCGACCTGCCGGTCAAGGTGCTGGCCCTCACAGGGGGGCGGGAAACCGACGCGGTGGCACCACAAAACGCCCGCATCATCGACTTCGTTTCCTATGTCGACGTGCTGCCCGAGGCGAGTGTGTTCATCACCAACGGCGGCTTCGGCGCCATCAATGGCGCCCTCAGCCATGGCGTTCCGGTGATCGTTGCCGGCACCGGTGAAGACAAGGCCGAAACGGCGGCGCGAGTGGTCTGGGCACGCTGCGGGATCAACCTGGGCACCAGCTATCCGACAGAACAGGCGATCAGCGAAGCGGTCGAAAAAGCCCTGCGAACCCCGTCGTTCAAGGCAAACGCCCAAGCGATTGCAGAGGACTTCAGCCGTCACGACGCACTGGCTGCCCTCCACACTCAACTGGGGCTGCTGATACCGCCGCAGCACTGATCGGCCTGATCCGAACTGACTGTTACCAAATCAGAAATGATCCATGTCAATAAAAGCGCTTTCTCTCCCAGAGGCAGCGCTTTATCCTTGCGGCCTTCACGCTGAACCGTTTCACCTTCTTCCTTGAAATCAACGGTCCATGCACCCGCTGCAGCATTCGGGTGCGCGCCCGGTATTCGTGTCCATCCCCAGAAAAGATCTAAGACTGCCTCCATGCCCGACTTCCAGACATTCAAAGACAGCGCTGTCCGACGCACGCGCTCTCGCGCCACATCCCTGAACCTGCTTGTCAGCGTCAGCGCTTTTGGCCTCGCCACCTGCGTTCAGGCCGCGCCGGCCTTCGACAGCGATTCACCGTGGATGCTCGGTGACTGGAACGGCACGCGCACCGAACTTTCGGAAAAAGGCTACGACTTCAAAGTCGATTACACCGGTGAAATGGGCAGCAACCTGCACGGTGGCTACGACCACGACCGCACGGCGCGCTACAGCGACCAGTTCGGCTTCGGTACGCACCTGGACTTGCAGAAGATCCTCGGTTGGGACGACGCTGAATTCCAGCTGACCATTACCAGGCGCAACGGCAACAACATCAGCAACGACCGGATCAATGACCCGCGTGCACCGGGCTTCACCTCGGCCCAGGAAGTCTGGGGCCGTGGCCAGACCACCCGGCTGACGCAGATGTGGTATCAGCAGAAATTCTTCGACCAGACACTCGACATCAAGGTCGGTCGATTCGGCGAAGGCGAAGACTTCAACAGCTTCCCTTGCGACTTCCAGAACCTGGCGTTCTGCGGCTCCCAGGTCGGTAACTGGGCCGGTGGCATCTGGTACAACTGGCCCGTTAGCCAGTGGGCGCTGCGGGTCAAGTATCACCTGACCCCCGAGCTCTACGCCCAGATCGGTGCCTACGAGCAAAACCCGTCGAACCTGGACCGCGACAACGGCTTCAAGCTCAGCGGCAGCGGCACCCAGGGCGCCGTCCTGCCGGTGGAACTGGTGTGGACACCTAAACTCAACGGCCTGCCAGGCGAATACCGCGCCGGTTACTACTACAGCAACGCCAGCGCCACCGATGTTTACAAGGACCGCAACGGTCAACCGGCCGCCCTCAGCGGCGAAGCCTACCGCAGCGCCTCAAGCAAGCACGGCGTGTGGCTGGGCGTACAGCAACAGTTGACCAGCCGTGCCAGCGACCATTCGCGCGGCCTGAGCGTGTTCGCCAACGGCACGATGCACGACAAGAAAACCAACGCCGTCGACAACTACGTCCAGGCGGGCGTCGTCTACAAGGGCCTGTTTGACGCCCGCGCCAAGGACGACATCGGTTTCGCCATGGCCCGGGTTCACGTCAACCCGGCCTATCGCAAGAACGCCGAGGCTGCCAACCAGGCGCACGCGGTCTTCGATTACGACAACCCGACCTACCTGCCGCCGCAAGACACCGAATACAGCGCCGAACTCTATTACGGCGTGCACCTGACCGACTGGCTGACCGTGCGCCCGAACCTGCAATACATCCGCCATCCGGGCGGCGTAGACAAGGTCGATGACGCGCTGATCGGCGGGATCAAAATCCAGTCGTCGTTCTGACCAACAACACAAAAAACCTGTGGGAGCGGGCTTGCTCGCGAAGACGGTGGGTCAGTCACGTTGATGTCGAAGCTGACGGCCCCTTTGCGAGCAAGCCCGCTCCCACAGGGATTGCATGAACCAAACAGTCTCTAACCAAGTTTCACTTTTCCAACTGAACCCTGCCCATGCCTGATCGTCATCTACAGTGAACAGGCGCGGGACTACTTAAAACGTCACGGAGAACCACACTATGAGCACTGATGGTGCTTTGAGTCGAAGCCGTCTGCTGCCGAGCCTGCTCGGTATCGTGCTTCTGCTAATGGGCCTGGCCTTGCTGGCCGGGGGGATCAAGCTGAGCATGCTCGGCGGCTCGCTGTACTACCTGCTGGCCGGTATCGGCCTGCTGCTGACCGGGGTCCTGCTGCTGGCAGCCCGGCGTGCGGCGCTGGGCGTGTACGCACTGGTGCTGTTCGCCAGTACCGTGTGGTCGCTGTGGGAAATCGGCCTCGACTGGTGGCAACTGGTGCCGCGCCTGTCGCTGTGGTTCGCCCTTGGCGTGGTCATGCTGCTGCCGTGGTTCCGCCGTCCGTTGCTGCGCGATGGCGCTGCACCGATGGCCACCGGCGCGCTTGGCGTGGCCGTGGTACTGGCGGGCGCGACAGCCATTGCCAGCCAGTTCACCCACCCTGGCGAAGTCCTCGGCGAGTTGGGTCGTGACAGCGCCGACATGACCAGCACCGCGCCACAAATGCCCGAAGGCGACTGGCAGGCGTATGGCCGCAGCGAATTCGGCGACCGCTACTCGCCGCTGAAGCAGATCACCCCGGCCAACGTCGGCAAACTGCAAGAAGCCTGGCGCATCCGCACCGGTGACCTGCCGACTGCTGGCGACCCGGTGGAGCTGACCAACGAAAACACCCCGCTGAAGGCCAACGGCATGCTCTATGCCTGCACCGCCCACAGCAAAGTGCTGGCGCTGGACCCGGACACCGGCAAGGAACTCTGGCGTTTCGACCCGCAGATCAAAAGCCCGGTAGGCTTCAAGGGCTTCGCCCACATGACCTGCCGTGGCGTTTCCTACTACGACGAGAACGCTTACGCCAAGGCTGACAATGCCTCGGCCGCCGCCGTCTCCGAAGCAGGAAAAGCCGTGGCCCAGGCCTGCCCGCGTCGCCTGTACCTGCCGACCGCCGATGCACGCCTGATCGCCCTGAACGCCGACACCGGCAAAATCTGCGAAGGCTTCGGCAATCAAGGCGTGGTTGACCTGACCCAGGGTATCGGCCCGTTCACCCCGGGCGGTTACTACTCCACCTCGCCCGCCGCGATTACCCGCGATCTGGTGATCATGGGCGGTCACGTCACCGACAACGAGTCGACCAACGAGCCGTCCGGCGTGATCCGCGCCTTCGACGTGCGCGATGGTCACCTGGTCTGGAACTGGGACAGCAACAACCCGGACGCCACCGAACCGCTGGCACCCGGCCAGATCTACAGCCGCAATTCGGCGAACATGTGGTCACTGGCCAGTGTCGACGAAAAACTGGGCATGGTGTACCTGCCACTGGGCAACCAGACGCCTGACCAATGGGGTGGTGACCGCACGCCGGGCGCCGAGAAATTCAGCGCCGGCATGGTTGCGCTGGACCTGGCCACCGGCAAGGTGCGCTGGAACTACCAGTTCACTCACCATGACCTGTGGGACATGGACGTCGGCAGCCAGCCAACCCTGCTCGACCTGAAAACCGCCGACGGCATCAAGCCTGCGCTGATCGCACCAACCAAGCAGGGCAGCCTGTATGTGCTCGACCGTCGCGACGGCACACCGATCGTGCCGATCCGCGAAATCCCGGTGCCACAAGGCGCGGTCCCGGGCGATCACACCGCCCCGACCCAGGCCCGTTCGGACCTGAACCTGCTGGCGCCGGAGCTGAACGAGAAAGCCATGTGGGGCGCAAGCCCGTTCGACCAGATGCTGTGCCGCATCCAGTTCAAGGAGCTGCGTTACGAAGGCCAGTACACCCCGCCGTCGCTCCAGGGCAGCCTGATCTATCCGGGTAACGTCGGTGTCTTCAACTGGGGCGGCGTGTCGGTCGACCCGGTTCGCCAGATGCTGTTCACCAGCCCGAACTACATGGCGTTCGTTTCCAAAATGATCCCTCAGTCCGAAGTGGCTGCGGACAGCAAGCGCGAGAGCGAGACGGCCGGCATACAACCCAACAAAGGCGCACCGTACGCGGTGACCATGCACCCATTCATGTCGCCGCTCGGTGTACCTTGCCAGGCACCGGCCTGGGGCTATGTGGCCGGTATCGACCTGACCACCAACAAAGTGGTCTGGAAACGCAAGAACGGCACCAGCCGCGACAGCTCGCCGATTCCGATCGGCCTGCCCATCGGCGTACCCAGCATGGGTGGCTCGATCGTCACGGCCGGCGGCGTCGGCTTCCTCAGCGGCACGCTGGACCAATACCTGCGCGCCTATGACGTGAACACCGGCAAGGAACTCTGGAAATCGCGCCTGCCGGCTGGCGGCCAGGCTACGCCGATGACCTACACCGGCAAGGACGGCAAACAGTACGTCTTGCTCGTCGTCGGTGGCCACGGCTCCCTGGGCACCAAAATGGGCGACTATGTGATCGCTTACAAACTGTCGGAATAAGCGTTAGCGGCAGTAAAGACAAAGGCGACTACCGTGAGGTAGTCGCCTTTTTTGTGGATCGCAGATTGATCTAAAGTCATGCGCGCCCCAACCACTCAGGCCGACCGGCAGGTCGCCGTGCTTTGACTTTGATCCACCCGCCCCTTCGCGAGGGAACGCCGAGCCTTGGCGAGGTGCCGTACGCTTGGGGCGGGCGTTTTTTTGCTTACTTTTTTTTGGCGCTTGTAAAAAAAGTGAGTCGCCGTAAGGGCGAAACCCTAAGTGGCCACGACCGCAGAAACGGATATGTACATCTGAAAGAGATTGGCCGGCTTATCGCAAGCAAACCTGATTACACTGCATCCCCCCAGCGTTCAAAGCATCGGCGCCCACATGATTGACCTCGGTTACCTGCACGGCACAGTCACATTCAATGACCTGTCGACCCTCGACAATGTCGACGTGCACGATCAGCTCGACTCATTGAAAGAAGACCTGCTTCAGGTCCAGTATCCGCAAAACCTGCTGATCGACGTCGGCTGGTATCCCGAGTTCTGTGCCGACGGCGCGTTTCGGATCTACATCATCCAGGACCAGCAGTGGGATTATCCCTGCGCGCAGACCCACGCAAACTCCCTGCAAACACTTGAACAGGGCTTGCGAGAAGCTCAGGCAATGATCGAACGCATCATCGGAAACGCCGATCACGGAGCCCCCCCATGGACACCTTGAACGCCTGGATCGGCGACAGCGAAAGCAGCCCCTGGAGCGAATACCACTGCGAGCACGTGGCAAAAGGCGTACTGGCCAACTTCAGCACCGCGCAATGGGAACAACTGCACCAGTGCATCACCACCCAGCCGCAGCACTGGCAAGCACGCTGCGCCGAGGCGCTGGGGGCGGAACGCTCCACCCACGCCATCAAGTTGCTCAAAACCCTGCTGCTGGCCTCGCCTTACCTCAACGTTCGAGCATCCGCCGCCTGCGAACTCGAGTGGGCTGATGCGCCCATCGAAGCGATGTACGCCGCCAGCATCCAGGACGTTTTGCAGCACCTGCCCCACGACGCAATAGAGCCCGAACTGCCGAGCCTGCTGGCCAGGGCCGAGTCCGGCCAGTAGCAGCTCAGGCACCTGTCCCCGACCTGAACACCGCCCATGAAATACCTGCTAACAACCGCCCCCCATTGAAACCACCCCGCACCTGCCCCATCTAACTCCCATACCCCATTGCGCAGGTGCCCCATGAGCGACCAGCAAGCATTCCCCGAAAACCCGAGCGACTACGCCGACCCCGAAAACGCCGACCCCCTCACCTCGCAAGGCAAAGGCCTGGCCCTGCCGGGACAGAACCTGCCGGACAAGGTCTACGTCATCCCGATTCACAATCGGCCGTTCTTCCCGGCGCAAGTGTTGCCGGTGATCGTCAACGAAGAACCCTGGGCCGAAACCCTGGAGCTGGTCAGCAAGTCCGACCACCACTCCCTTGCCCTGTTTTTCATGGACACGCCGCCGGAAGATCCACGGCATTTCGACACCAGCGCCCTACCGCTCTACGGCACGCTGGTAAAGGTCCATCACGCCAGCCGGGAAAACGGCAAGCTGCAATTCGTCGCCCAGGGCCTCACCCGCGTGCGCATCCGCACCTGGCTCAAACACCATCGCCCGCCGTACCTGGTGGAAGTCGAATACCCGCACCAACCGAGCGAGCCGACCGACGAGGTCAAGGCCTACGGCATGGCGCTGATCAACGCGATCAAGGAACTGTTGCCGCTCAACCCGCTGTACAGCGAAGAGCTGAAAAACTACCTCAACCGCTTCAGCCCCAACGACCCGTCGCCGCTGACCGACTTCGCCGCCGCCCTCACTTCGGCGACAGGCAACGAGCTGCAAGAAGTGCTCGACTGCGTGCCCATGCTCAAACGCATGGAAAAAGTCCTGCCGATGCTGCGCAAGGAAGTTGAAGTTGCGCGTTTGCAAAAAGAAATCTCCGCCGAAGTGAACCGCAAGATCGGCGAGCACCAGCGCGAGTTTTTCCTCAAGGAACAGCTCAAGGTCATCCAGCAGGAGCTGGGCCTGACCAAGGACGACCGCAGCGCCGACGTCGAGCAGTTCGAGCAACGGTTGGTGGGCAAGGTCCTGCCACCGCAGGCGCAAAAACGCATTGCAGAGGAAATGAACAAACTGTCGATCCTGGAAACCGGCTCGCCGGAATACGCGGTCACCCGCAACTACCTGGAGTGGGCCACTGCGGTGCCGTGGGGTGTTTACGGGGAAGACAAACTTGACCTCAAACACGCACGCAAAGTGCTCGACAAACACCATGCCGGGCTCGACGACATCAAGGACCGGATCCTTGAGTTCCTTGCGGTCGGGGCCTACAAAGGCGAAATCTCCGGTTCCATCGTGTTGCTGGTCGGCCCCCCGGGCGTGGGCAAGACCAGCGTCGGCAAATCCATCGCCGAGTCGCTGGGCCGACCGTTCTATCGCTTCAGCGTCGGCGGCATGCGCGATGAAGCCGAGATCAAGGGCCACCGCCGCACGTACATCGGCGCACTGCCAGGCAAACTCGTCCAGGCGTTGAAAGACGTTGAAGTGATGAACCCGGTGATCATGCTCGACGAGATCGACAAGATGGGCCAAAGCTACCAGGGCGACCCGGCCTCGGCGCTGCTGGAAACCCTGGACCCGGAGCAGAACGTCGAATTCCTCGACCATTACCTGGACCTGCGCCTGGACCTGTCCAAAGTGCTGTTCGTCTGCACCGCCAATACCCTGGACTCGATCCCCGGCCCGTTGCTCGACCGCATGGAAGTGATTCGCCTGTCGGGCTACATCACCGAAGAAAAAGTCGCCATCGCCAAGCGTCACCTGTGGCCCAAACAGCTTGAGAAAGCCGGGGTATCGAAAACCAGCCTGAGCATCAGCGACAGCGCGCTGAAAGCCTTGATCGACGGCTATGCCCGCGAAGCCGGTGTGCGTCAGTTGGAAAAACAACTGGGCAAACTGGTGCGCAAAGCCGTAGTGAAACTGATCGACGAACCTGCAGCTGTGATCAAGCTCGGTCCCAAAGACCTTGAAGCCTCCCTCGGCATGCCGGTGTTCCGTAACGAACAGGTGTTGTCCGGCACCGGGGTCATTACCGGTCTTGCGTGGACCAGCATGGGCGGCGCGACCTTGCCGATCGAAGCCACACGTATTCATACCCTCAACCGTGGCTTCAAGCTCACCGGGCAACTGGGCGATGTGATGAAGGAGTCCGCCGAGATCGCCTACAGCTACGTCAGCTCGCACCTCAAGCAATTCGGTGGCGACGTGAAGTTCTTCGACGAAGCCTTCATCCACCTGCACGTTCCGGAAGGTGCGACGCCGAAAGACGGCCCGAGCGCCGGCGTGACCATGGCCAGCGCCCTGCTCTCGCTGGCGCGCAACCAGCCGCCGAAAAAAGGCGTGGCCATGACCGGCGAACTGACCCTGACCGGGCATGTCCTGCCGATTGGCGGCGTGCGCGAGAAGGTGATTGCGGCGCGGCGCCAGAAGATCTTCGAACTGATCTTGCCAGAGCCTAACCGGGGTAGTTTTGAAGAACTGCCGGACTACCTGAAAGAAGGGATTACCGTGCACTTCGCCAAGCGCTTTGCGGATGTGGCGAAGGTGTTGTTCTAATCAAAAGCCCCTCGCCCCAACCCTCTCCCGGTGGGAGAGGGAGCCGATCCTTGTTGCCTTTAAACCTGAGTTCGGCTCGATACTTCAGGTCGATGTACCTTGTCCGATCACCTCGATCAGTTCCCTCTCCCTCCGGGAGAGGGTTAGGGTGAGGGCTGGCGCTGTCACACTTTGTCTCATCTTCGGTTATGCTCGCCGTTCGTCGTGAAAACCGGAGCGCTTGACCCTATGTCCCCCATCCGCCTGCTGTTACCCCTGAGCCTCGCCCTGCTGGCCGCCTGCGCCAGCTCGCCGAAACAGAACGTCACGGTGGAGGCGCAGGACGAATGCCCGGTCACGCTCACCAGCGGTCAACACCTGATCCTGACCCTGCCAAGCAACCCGACCACGGGTTATCGCTGGGCGATCCAGGATTCAGCGGGCGGCGTGCTGCGCGCAATCAGCCCTGAGGTTTACACCAACCCGCAAAACACCGGGCTGGTGGGCAGCGGCGGGCAATCGACCTGGCGCTTTCAAGCCTTCTCCGCCGGCACCGGGCGTTTGCGCCTGACCTCTCAACAGCCGTGGGAACCGGAAGTGGAACCTGCGCAAACCTTCGACTGTGCAATTACGGTGAACTGATCATGGGCTGGCTGATTCTGGCGCTGATGGGCGCGGTGACCTTTCTTTACGGGACGAGCGTTCACGCCGACTTGCTCTGTTTGCTGGTCAAGCCGCTGCCGGTGCTGGCGTTGCTCGGCTGGCTGCACGATGCACCGCCTACCGAGTATCGCCGCTGGATCAGCCTGGGCCTGATGTTTTCACTGGTGGGCGATGTGTTGCTGGCGATGCCCATGGACTTGTTCGTGTTTGGCCTCGGGGCGTTTCTGGTGGCCCACCTGCTGTACGTGAAGGCCTATGTGAGCGATTGCCGTCGGTGGGCGCTGTTGCCACTGCTGATCGCGCTGGCGGCCGGTGCCGTGTTGCTGTGGGTGCTGACCTCCAAAGGCCTGGGCCCCTTGCTGATACCGGTGATCGTTTATGGCCTGACCATCAGCGCCATGCTCTGGCGAGCGCTGGCGCGGCTCGGCACCGACGTGCCCAAGCGCTCGGCCTGGCTCGCGGCGGCGGGTGCGCTGGCGTTTGTGTTTTCTGACAGCGTGATCGGTATCAGCCGTTTTGTGGAGCCGTTCGCCGCCGCACCGTACCTGATCATCCTCAGTTACTGGCTGGGGCAATGGGGGATCACAGCGTCGGCGTTCCACCAGAAACCGCGCTGAATCCTGTGGCGAGGGAGCTTGCTCGCGCTCAACCCCAGCCCCGCACGTTCACCGGGAGACGACTGCTACGCAGCCGAGCGCGAGCAAGCTCCCTCGCCACAACCACTGATCTGCCATGCAACCGGTGGAACGTCGGCGGTTTATCAGACAACCCGCGCATCCCCTCGCCAACTTGGCTAAAATGCCGGCCTTTTCCACCTCCACCGCTGGAACCGTCGTGAGCAAAGAACCCGATCGCCTTTTCGCCCAACCCCTGGCCCAGGTGCCTGACTTCGCCTTTAACGAGGACGTGGTGCGGGTGTTCCCGGACATGATCAAGCGCTCGGTGCCGGGTTACCCGACCATTGTCGAAAACCTCGGCGTGCTCGCGGCGCAATTCGCCCAGCCGGGCAGCGTGCTCTATGACCTCGGTTCGTCCCTTGGCGCGGTGACCCAGGCGCTGCGCCGTCACGTGCGCACCGACGGTTGCCGGGTGATCGCGGTGGATAACTCGGCGGCGATGGTCGAGCGCTGCCGCGAATACCTCAACGCCCAGGACTCGATGTTCCAGGAGTTGCTGCCGGTTGAAGTGATCGAAGGCGACATCCTTGCGCTGGATTTCAAACCGGCCTCGGTGGTGGCGTTGAACTTCACCCTGCAATTCATCGCCCCGGACCAGCGCCTGGCACTGCTGGGCCGTATCCGCCAGTCGCTGTTGCCGGGCGGCGCGCTGATCCTCTCGGAAAAACTGCGGTTTGAAGACAGTGAGGAGCACGCCCTGCTCACCGACCTGCACATTGCCTTCAAACGCGCCAACGGCTACAGCGAACTGGAAATTGCCCAGAAGCGCAGCGCCATCGAAAACGTCATGAAGCCCGACAGCCTCCAAGAACACCGCGAACGCCTGCTGGCGGCCGGGTTCTCGAAAGTCGTGCCGTGGTTCCAGTGTCTTAACTTTGCCTCGTTGATTGCCTTGCCATGATTGATCTGTCTCCCCTCGCCCGCCGCCTGGCCGGTACACCGCTGGCCGCCTGGGCCAACACCCTGCAAGCGCAACTCGATGCAAAGATGGAAAAGGGCCATGGCGACCTGGAACGCTGGCAGAGTGCGCTGGACGCGTTGCCGAAGATCCAGCCAAGCGAAGTCGACTTGCTGAACGGCTTGACCCTGGACACTGACTGCGACGATGAGACCCGTGCACAAATGCGCACCGCGTTGATGGGGTTGTCGCCATGGCGCAAAGGGCCATTCGACCTGTTTGGCGTGCACGTCGACACGGAGTGGCGCTCGGACTGGAAGTGGTCGCGCGTCGCCCCACACCTGGACCTTGTGGGCAAACGCATCCTTGATGTCGGCTGCGGCAACGGCTACTACATGTGGCGCATGCTCGGTGCCGGTGCCGACAGCGTGATCGGCGTCGACCCGAACTGGCTGTTCTTCTGCCAGTTCCAGGCCGTGCAGCGTTACCTGTCCGAGCCGTCCGCGTGGCACCTGCCGTTTCCCTTCGAAGACCTGCCGCCGAACCTGGAAGGCTTCGACACCGTATTCTCCATGGGCGTGTTCTACCATCGCCGCTCGCCGATCGAACATTTGCTGGCGTTAAAGGATTGCCTGGTCAAGGGCGGTGAGCTGGTGCTGGAGACGCTGGTGATCGAAGGCGACGAGCAACAAGTGCTGATGCCCGAAGACCGCTACGCGCAGATGCGTAACGTGTGGTTCCTGCCGTCGGTACCAGCGCTGATGCTCTGGCTGCGCCGCGCCGGGTTCAGCGATGTGCGCTGCGTGGACGTCAGCATGACCACGGTGCAGGAACAGCGCGGCACGGAGTGGATGAAGTATCAGTCCCTGAGCGACTTCCTCGACCCGCACGATCACAGCAAAACCATCGAAGGCCTGCCGGCACCGATGCGCGCCGTCATCGTTGCCCGCAAATAAAACACCGATCTCCGCACCAATGGAGATCAAAATGTGGGAGCGGGCTTGCTCGCGAAAGCGGTAGATCAGTCAACATCTCTGTTGAATGTTAATCCGTATTCGCGAGCAAGCCCGCTCCCACATTGGTTCTGTGTTTATTCTGTTGGTTTGGCGCGTCGGGCCTTGAAAAACTCGCTCAGCACCGTGCCGCACTCTTCGGCCAACACCCCGCCTTCGACCAGCACCCGATGGTTGAGAAAGCCCTGGGTGAAGAACTGTCCCTGGCTCTGCACGATTCCGGCCTTGGGTTCCAGCGCGCCGTAAACCACCCGCGCAATCCGTGAATGCACGATCAACCCGGCGCACATGCTGCACGGTTCCAGCGTGACGTAGAGCGTGCTGCCCGGCAGGCGATAGTTGCTGGCCGCCTGCGCGGCGGCGCGGATCGCGACCATTTCGGCGTGGGCGCTGGGGTCGCTGCCGCTGATCGGGCAATTGAAGCCGCGCCCGATGATTTCCCCGTCCTGCACCAGCACCGCGCCCACCGGCACTTCACCGAGGGCCGCACCTTGTGCGGCCAGGGCCAGGGCTTCGCGCATGAAGTGCTGATCGCGGCTGCGGTCGATGATCTGCGCGGGGCGAATCTGACGCATCACGCCACCTCGATGGCGGCCATCAGGCCGGTTTCCATGTGGTCGATCACATGGCAGTGGAACATCCACACCCCCGGGTTATCCGCCACCAACGCCACTTGGGCGCGCTCGTTCTTGCCCAGCAGGTAGGTGTCGGTGAAGTACGGGGTGATCTTCTTGCGGTTCGAGGCGATGACTTTGAAGCTCATGCCGTGCAAGTGGATCGGGTGTTGATACTGGGTCATGTTCTTCAATTCGAAAATGTAGGTCTTGCCTTTCTTGAGCGTCGCAATCGGCCGGTCGGCGCAGGTCTTGTCGGTGATGTCCCAGGCCCGGCCGTTGATCTGCCAGAGGCTCGGCGGCTTGCCGTTGTCGACGTTCACCGACACCGAACCAACCCACTCGAAATTGAAGTTGAGTTTCTCGGCGTTGGCCATGTCCGGCTCGGAGATCGGGTTGGCCGGCAGGGCCGGTGGCCACTCGGTCGGCGCGTCGGTATTGGCCACCGAGCGGAACGTGCCCAGGCGCACCGGACCGTTGCGCAGGGACAACTCTTCGCCCGCCGCCGGTGCCTTGATCGCCAAACAGATGCGCATGCCGGGGCCCAGCCAGTATTCCTTGCCCATCGGGCGCGGCTCGATCGGGTTACCGTCCAGTGCGTAGATCTGCGCCTCAACGCCCGGAATGTTGATGCGATAGGTCAGGGTGTTATCGAGGTTCAGCAAGCGCACCCGGGTGATCTGCCCAGCCGGCAACTCGACCACCGCTTGCGACACCCCGTTAATGGTCGACAAGCGCCCGGCCGTACCGCCGCGAGCAGCTTCGCGAGGAACGCTGAACGCAACGAAGGCGCCCTCTTCATCGACATGCCAGCTCTTGAGGCTGAGGGTCTTCTCGTACTTGAAGCCGGTGGGCTCGTGCTCCTCGACAATCAGCGGCCCGACCAGCCCGCGACCGAGCTCTTCGCTGCTGTTCACATGGGGGTGATACCAGTAGCTGCCGGCGTCCGGCACGCGGAATTTGTAGTCGAAGTATTCGCCCGGCAGCACCGGGAGCTGGGAGACGTAAGGCACGCCGTCCATCTCCAGCGGCAGGCGGATGCCGTGCCAGTGAATGGTGGTCGCCACCGGCAGGTGATTGATGAAGCGCACCCGCAGCCACTCGCCCTGACGCACGCGCAGTTCGGTGCCCGGTGCCGACGGACCAAAGGCCCAGGCCTCGGTTTTGTGGCCCGGCACCAGTTCGACGTCCAGCGGTGCGGCGATCAGTTCGTAATCGTGCCCGGCCTGTTCGTCGGCCATTTTCCCCAGCCAGTAACGCGATGCGCCGCCGGCCCCCACGCCAACCACTACAAGACCGGTCAAACCACCGAGTATTTGTCGACGGGTAAAGGACATGGACTCAACTACCTCACGTATCAGCGGCGGACCTTCGCCCGCAAAAGGCGAATACGATACACCTGCGGTTGAGAAACAGTAAGGGCAACTCGGTGGATGGCGGGCCTTGCTTTTGGGTTGGCTTCAAAAACCACCCCTCACCCCAACCCTCTCCCCAGGAGGGAGAGGGGGAAGGGAGCAGATATCTTTCGTTCTTGAGCCTGAGTTCGACTCGAATTCGCAGGTCGCAGTAAACCTTCAGAAACCCACGGTCAGTCCCCTCTCCCCCTGGGGAGAGGGTTAGGGTGAGGGGCGGTTCTTGAGGCAAACGCCCAGCTCAAGCCACCGGCAATCCCACGATCAAATGCACCACCCCACCCGCCAACGCCATCACCCCCGGCACACCCGCTGCACGCAAGGCCGTCGCGTCCAGCAGCGCGGCATCCTTCAACTCCACCCGCACCCGCGTCAGGGCAACCCGCTGTTGCGACTTGAGGTTATTCGCCCCGCCCAGAGCGGCCACGATATTCACTGCCAAGTCCGAGACAGGATGAGCAACCACCTTCGGCTCATCCACCACCAGGTCCGGGGTCAGGGCCTTCCAGAACGCCCGCTGCATTTTTTCGAACATGCTCAGTTCTCCAGAACCAATGAAGTATCGACAGTGGCCGCGTGATACAGGCGCAGCGCCTCGCGCACCTGATCGGCGCTTTCCAGGCCCAGCACCTGTTGGGCGATGGCCTGGCAATCAATCAGGTCAACCTCGCGAACCACGGCTTTGATCGCCGGAATCAACGGCACGCTGACCGACAGTTCATCCACCCCTAGCCCCAACAACAGCGGCACCGCCAGGGTTTCCGAGGCCAGCGCGCCACACACCCCGACCCACTTGTCATGGGCATGCGCGGCTTTCACGGTGCTGGCGATCAGACGCAGCACCGAGGGGTGAAAACTGTCAGCCTGGCTGGCCAGTCGCGGGTGATCGCGGTCCATGGCCAGGGTGTATTGGGTCAGGTCGTTGGTGCCGATGGAGAAGAAGTCCACCTCGGGGGCAAACAGGTCGGCCATCAGCGCAGCGGCCGGGACTTCAATCATGATGCCCAGTTTCGGCAGTTCCGTGAGCCCGAGGGCCAGCGCCTCTTCTTCCAGCATCTGCCGCGCCAGACGCAGCTCCGACAACTGACTGACCATCGGCAACATGATGTGCAGGCGCGCCAGCGCGACGCTGCTCAAAATCGCCCGGAACTGCTCGCGCAACAACTGCGGGCGCTCCAGGCACAGGCGAATCCCGCGCATGCCCAGAAACGGATTGGTCTCGCTGTCCATCGGCACGTAAGCCAAGGGCTTGTCGCCGCCCACGTCCAGGGTGCGCACCACCAGATTGCGTTGCGGGCCGAGGGCTCGGGCGATGGCGCTGTAGGTCTGCGCTTGTTCGTCATGCGTCGGAGCGCTGTGGCGTTCCAGGTACAGGAACTCCGAACGTAGCAAGCCAACACCTTCGCCGCCCAGGCTCAGGGCCTGTTCGACTTCCGCCAGCGAGGCGACGTTGGCCGTGACCTCGACGTGATGGCCGTCGCGGGTGGTGGCCGCCAGTGCCGCGTCTTGCAGTTCACGCTGGTGACGCTGGCGTTGCTGTTGATGTCGGGTATGTAGCGCGTCGATGGCCGACGCCGCCGGGTTCAGGTGCAGCTCACCTTTGTCGGCATCGAGCAGCACCTGTGTGCCGTTGCTCAGCGTCAGTACCTCAAGGGGCAAGCCACACACCGCTGGCAAACCGAAGGCCCGGGCGAGGATCGCCACATGACTGGTCGCGCCGCCGCCCACCGTGGCAAAACCCACGACTTTTCGGGTATCCAGGCCTGCGGTCTGCGACGGAGTGAGTTGTTCGGCGATCAGGATCGCCTGCTCCGGCAGGTCCCAGGCGCTGTCCTGCACCCCGAGAATCAGTTTGAGCACTCGCTGGCCGACATCGGCAAGGTCAAGCGCCCGCTCGGCCAGCAACGTGCTGCCCAGGCTGTTGAACAACGCCGACGTCGCTTCGGTGGCGCCCCGCCAGGCGAATGCCGCGCTCTTGCCCTCGGCTATCGAGGCCAGGGCCTGCTCCAACAGACTCGGGTCTTGCAGCAACTCTTGATGGGCCTGGAAGATCCCCGCCTGCGCCTCGCCGACGGCGTTGTCACGCAAGGCCTGCAACGCCTGATCCGCCAGCTTCAAGGCCTGCGTCAAACGTGTGCGCTCAACCGCTTGATCCGAACCGGACTCCTCCACCTCGAACCGCTGCTGCGCCACCTGAACCACCCGGCCAAACGCCGAACCTGGCGAGGCACAGACACCGCGCAGCAGGTTGCTCAAAGACGCTGCAATCGCCGCAATCGGCTCGCTCTTCACCGGCGCCATCAGCGCTTCACCACACCCCGCCGCCAGCAGCTCGGCCAGGGTGTTGATCGCCCGTTCGGCATCCTCGCCCACGGCGCTGACCTGCACCGCATCGCCCTGCACCGTTTGCAACGCCATGATCGCCACCAGTGACTTGGCATTGGCGCTGGCCGTTTGTTTGTGCAGGTAAATACTCGCGGCAAAGCCCTTCGCCGCTTGCGCAAAAATCGCCGCCGGGCGCGCGTGCAGGCCATTGGGGTTGGGCAGGTTCACCGGTCTGGAGAACAACGCCTCACCCTCCTCCTGCGCCGCAACGGCTGAGCGCTCATCTGAAACATTGACCGCCAGCAAGGGCTGCCCGCTCGCCACCAGACCGCTGTCCGGCATCAACAGGCTGAACGGCTCGCCGCTGACCAGCAGCATCAAGGTCAGCAGGCTGCGTGCATGCACGGCCACGTAATCGGCATCGAACTCGATCAGCGGCTGCCCGGCCTCCACGCGTTGACCTTCCCCGACCAGCGCACTGAACCCCTTGCCCGCCAGGTTCACCGTGTCCAGGCCGATGTGCAGCAACACCTGCACGCCGTTGTCGTCAGTGATGCTGATGGCGTGCCCGGTGCGCTGAAGGTTGCTGACCACCCCGGCCAACGGCGCGCAGAGGGTCTGCGAGGTCGGATCGATGCACAGGCCATCGCCGATCACACGGCTGGCGAACACCGGGTCCGGCACCTGGTCGAGCGGCATCAGCAGCCCGGACAGCGGCGCCAGCAGTTGCAGTGGTTGGGTTGTGGTCATGACGTCACCTGCGGTTTTGTTCTTTGAAGTGCCGAAGGGGCGCGAGCCCCGACAGCATCGCTTATTTCCACCAGTACTCGACCTGCAATCCGACGTTCGCACCATGGCGCGCCGTACCGAAGGCACCTGTGTCGGATAACGCCGAGCCTGCCGCCAGTTCGTTGGCCGCCCGTTTGGCCGCCTCGTTCCAGCTCGCATAGGTGTAATACAGACGCACCTCGGGGCGTGCCCAAAAGTCCGGGCCCTTGGGTGACCAGGTCGGGGCGAAGGTGAATTTGCTCAGTTTGCGCGTACCGCCCGGCGCCTCGACCTGATCGTGGCCCAGCTCGGTGACCAGCTTGAACTGCTCGGTGATCGCGTACGCCGGGCGAATGCCTAAGGAAATCCAATTCTGGTCGTTGCCGTCCGGGCGAATATCCTTTTGATAGACCGCCTCGACCTGCCCGCCGAAACGCGGCGTCACCTGCCAGTCAAAGAACTCCACCAGACGATAGCTTTTGTTGCTGTCGTCCAGGCCCACGTTACCGGTGTAACCCAGGCCGGTGCCCGGGCCTTCGCCGTATTGCAGGGCCAGTTTGTTCTTGCCGCCGAGGAAGTTCTTCTGCACGTGCTGGGTGGTGATCGCCCAGCCTGCATGGGCGTTGCGCCGGTCCGGTTTGTCGAGGTAACTCAGGCCCAATTCCAGCTCACCGTCCGGGTTGGTCTTAAACCCCGCGACGTTGAAGTCGTGCCGGGTGACGTAGTCCTTCTGGTAGAGGTTGTCCTTGCGCGAAAAGGCGTAGCTGTATTTCAGGTCGCCAATCTTCACGTCCTCGATACCGCCGCCCGTGGCGCTCTGGTTCCAGTAGTAGAAGTCGGAAATATGGATGTCGTTACGCTTGTAGTAACGCCGGCCGGCCCACAGCGAGCCGCCATTGAGGCTCGGCATGTTCGACCACTGGGCGTACATCTGCGGCATGCGCACCGAGCCGTTGTCGCCCTGAAAGGTCAGGTTGCGGTCGTACTGGTTGTACAGCGATGCCATGCCGTCGACGCTGAGCACCGAACCGTCGTCGAGGGTGAACAGATCCTGGCGCAACTCCAGCTCTGCGTACTGCTCGCACTCGTTGCCCAAACGGTATTTGGACTGTGCGCCGGGCAACTGGAAGCACGATTGCGAGCTGCTGTTGACCGAAGTCCCGACGCCGCTGCGCAGGTAACCGGCAAACTCCAGCGCCTGGGCCGAAAACGGCAACACCAGGCATACACAGGACACCGCCAGGCTGCGATTGAGTAATGTCTTCAAGAACCACCCCATTATTTTTATTGTTTGCTGGGCAAAACCTGCGCGCAAAGCGCCCCCGCGCAGGGTTCTGCGAGTTGTGTGAATTGGTATTTTTATTCAGTCAGGTGCAACACGAACGACTCATAAGGCCGCAAGAACAACTGCGCGGACCGGCGCTCATGGTCGGCGTAGTTACTGATAACCAGCCGTTGCACCACTTGATCGCTGATGACCCCGTCAGGCAAACGAACTTCGCACGGCGCGCCGTAGAAGTTGTTCACCACCAGCAGCCGTTCGCCCTCGCCCTCGCGCAGGTAGGCCCAAACGTGAGAGTGGTCGGCCAGCAATTGGCGGTACACGCCGTCCTGAATCAACGGTTCGCTGCGGCGCAAGGCAATCAACTGGCGATAGTGGTGCAGCACCGAAGTCGTGTCGTCGAGCTGATTTTCGACGTTAATCAGCGTGGCGTTGGCCGGCACGCCGATCCACGGCTCGGTGCTGCTGAAACCTGCATTCGGTTGCGCGTTCCAGTGCATCGGGGTGCGACTGTTGTCGCGGGACTTCTGCATGATCGCGCTCATGCTCGACGCCTCGGACTCTCCGGCTTCGCGCTTGAGGCGGTAGATGTTCAGGGTCTCGACATCGCGGTACTGCTCGATGCGCTCGAAACCCGGATTGGTCATGCCCAGCTCTTCACCCTGGTAGATGAACGGCGTGCCCTGCAGAAAGTGCAGCGCGGTGCCGAGCATCTTCGCCGAGACCACCCGGTGCTCGCCGTCATCGCCAAACCGCGACACCACCCGTGGCTGGTCGTGGTTACACCAGAACAGCGCGTTCCAGCCGCCACCGGCCTGCATGCCGGTTTGCCAGTCGGAAAGGATGCGCTTGAGTTCGAGGAAGTCGAAATCGGCACGCACCCACTTTTGCATGTTCGGGTAATCGACCTTCAGGTGATGGAAATTGAAGGTCATCGACAGCTCTTTCGAGTCTGGCCGCGAGTAACGAATGCAGTGTTCAAGGCTGGTGGAGGACATCTCGCCGACGTTGATCAGGTCGTGACCGTCGAAAACTTCGCGGTGCATTTCCTGCAAGTATTCGTGCACGTTCGGGCCGTCGGTGTAGAAACGTCGGCCGTCGGTGTCGTCCTCGGGGAAGTCCGCCGGTTTGGAGATCAGGTTGATCACGTCCAGACGGAAACCGCCCACGCCCTTGTCACGCCAGAAGCACATCAGTTTGAAGACTTCGGCGCGCACCAACGGGTTGTCCCAGTTCAGGTCGGCCTGGGTGTGATCGAACAGGTGCAGGAAGTACTGGCCGGTTTGCGCTTCGTATTCCCAGGCCGAACCGCCGAACTTGGACTCCCAGTTGTTCGGCTGATCGCGCCAGATGTAGAAGTCGCGGTAAGGGTTATCGAGGCTCAAGCGCGCCTGCTGGAACCAGGTGTGTTCGATGGAGGTGTGGTTGACCACGATATCGAGCATCAGCTTGATCCCGCGCCTTGCCGCTTCGGCAATCAGCAACTCGCAGTCAGCCATGGTCCCGTAGCTTGGGTCGATGGCGTAGTAGTCGCTGATGTCGTAGCCGTTGTCGCGCTGCGGCGAGCGCAGGAACGGGGTGATCCACAGGCAATCGACCCCCAGCCATTGCAGGTAATCAAGCTTGGCCACCACCCCGAGCAGATCGCCCGTGGGATTGCCGGCATGGCTGTGAAAACTCTTCGGGTAGATCTGGTAGATCACCGAACGCTGCCAGTCTTGCATGGCGGATTCCTTCAGTAAGTTGATGCAGCGCCCGTTATGGCCTCTTCGCGAGCAAGCCCGCTCCCACATTGGAATGCGGTCAATCTGTGGGAGCGGGCTTGCTCGCGAAAGCGATCCATCAGGCAACGCGATACCCCGGCCGAACGATTTTCATGCTCAGGCCACAGGTCAAAACGAACGGCACGACCATGGCGATGATCATCCCGACAATGAACATCGGAATGAACTGCGGGATGATCGAAATGAAACCGGGCAACCCGCCAACGCCAATCGCCGAGGCCTGGACCTTGTTCAGCGACAGGAACATGCAGCCCAGCGCCGACCCCAGCAGGGCGGCATAGAACGGAAACTTGTAGCGCAGGTTGACGCCGAACATCGCAGGTTCAGTGATGCCGAAATAAGCGGAAATCGCCGAGGTCGAGGCCATGCTTTTATCCCGCGCATTGCGGCTCATGTAGAACACCCCGAGTGCCGCGCTGCCCTGCGCCAGGTTGGACATGACGATCATCGGCCAGATGAACGTGCCGCCCTGGGTGGAAATCAGTTGCAGGTCGACGGCGAGAAACATGTGGTGCATGCCGGTGATCACCAGCGGCGCATAGAGCAGGCCGAAAATCGCCCCGCCGACCATCGGCGCCAGGTCAAACAGGGTGACCACGCCTTCGGTGATCAGAATCCCCAGGTGCCGGGTCACCGGGCCGATCACGGCCAGCGCCAGCACGCCGGTGACAACGATGGTGGTGATCGGCACCACCAGCAGTTGAATGGCATTCGGCACCCGCGCCCGCAGCCATTTTTCGATAACGCTCATCACATAGGCCGCCAGCAGGATCGGCAGAATCTGCCCCTGATAACCGACTTTCTCGATCTTGAACCAGCCCAAAATATCGAAGTACGGCAGGCTCTGGCCGTCCAGCCCGGCCACCGCTTTGCCGTAGTTCCAGGCGTTGAGCAGATCGGGGTGAACCAGCATCAGGCCCAGCACGATGCCGAGGATTTCACTGCCGCCAAAGCGCTTGGCCGCCGACCAGCCCACCAGCGCCGGAAGGAACACGAACGAGGTGTTGGCCATCAGGTTGATCAGGCTCCAGACACCGTCCAGCGTCGGGTAAGCCTCAAGCAGGGTTTTGTCCGCGATGAACATGCCCTTGGCGCCGATCAGGTTGTTCACGCCCATCAGCAGGCCTGCGATGATCAGCGCTGGCAGAATCGGCATGAACACATCGGAGAACACCCGCACCAGGCGCTGCATGGCATTGGCTTTGTCGGCGCCCTTCTGTTTGACGTCGGCGATGGTCGAGGCCGCGAGGCCGGTCTGCTGGCGGAGTGCGGCGTAGACCTTCTCCACTTCGCCAGGGCCAATGACCACCTGAAACAAACCACCGGTGAAGAACGAGCCCTTGACCAGATCGATCTGGTTCAGCGTCGCGCTGTCGACCCGCTGCGGGTCTTTGAGGGCCAGGCGCAGACGCGTGACGCAATGCGCGGCCTGTTCAAGGTTGTCGACACCACCGAGGCTATGAAGCAGCTCGCTGGCGATAGTCGCGTAATCGTGGCTCATGCTTTTTCATCCACTGTGTTTTTTTGTTGTTGGCAGCATGCCGAAGCGAAAAGTACTCGTCTGTACGAGTTAAAGCAACAACTCGTACAGACGAGTTTGCTTTTGTTTATCCACGACCCGACCAGTGGCGGCATTCCTGACAGTCATGACGAACCCGCCGTCTGTGCAATAGACAAACCGGCACGCGTTCCCTAAGGTTCCTGCCTTGAGCACAACCCGGCCATTCCCATGAGTAAGTACAACCAGATCTACAGCGATCTGCTTGCCAGCATCAGCACCGAACGTCTGGAACGCGGCGCCCGCCTGCCTTCCGAAACCGAATTAATGGACAGCTACCAGGCCAGTCGCGGCACCGTACGCAAGGCCATCGAACTGCTTCAGGAACGCGGTTTTGCCCAGAAAGTCCATGGCAAGGGCACCTTCGTGCTGTCGCCCAACCCGATCGAATTCCAGCTCGGCGGCATCGTCAGCTTCCAGGAAACCTACCCTCGGCTGGGCAATGACGTCAGCACCGAAGTCGTCGAGTTCGAACAGATCCCGCTTCAGGGCGCCCTGCTGGAACACCTCAAGGCCGAAGAAGGCTGCCTGATCACGCGCATCAAACGCGTACGGCGCATCGACGGCAAACGGGTGATTCTGGACATCAACCACTTTGTCGCCGAGCTGATTCCGGGGCTGAATCGCGAGATCGCCGAACACTCGATCTACGCCTTCATCGAGCAGACCCTGCAATTGCAGATCAGCTACGCACAACGCACCATCGAAGCGGTGCCACGCAGCAAGGACGACCAGCAACACCTGGACCTCGACGGTCAGAGCCATGTGATCGTGGTCAGCAACCAGACCTTTCTGCAGGATGGCCGCCAGTTCGAGTACACCGAATCGCGGCATACCCTGGACAAGTTCTACTTTTCGGACATTGCACGGCGCTGAGCCTGACTCAAACACTTGCCATGTCCTGCTGCTTCTATCAGCAACTGACCAGCACCCGCTACACAGTGCCTTACAGATAGAACCGATGCCCCTTGAGATAGTGAGCGCCCCCAAGCGACCTCTCAAGGAGAGCATCATGGACGATACTCAAGACATACACCTGCCCAACGCCGCCGATGCGTTGGCGCTCAAGGCCCTGATCCCTGACCTGGCTGCCGATTGCCCCGATATGTACGCCATGGCGTACCAGGTCGCCAAAGACATACTCGTTCAGCACCAGATCACCGACATCGAGCCCGACAAGGTCTACTGGCACCGTTTTCGGGCCGCGCAAAGCAGCTCGAAGACGTTTACCGGCTGGCAGCACGTCTTTGAAAAACCCAGGGAGTCGATGACTTTCCCACAACTGGTCATGCAGCGTTTCAGTGTCCACGACCAGGACAACGCTGACCTGCTGGACGCTGACAGCGGCTTCTATCGCGTCGGTGCGGATGGCGAAAACTACGATGAAACCAACGAAGTCCGCCTGCATGCCAGGGATGCGCTGAAAGCCTTCTGGGACATCAACTTCAGCGACCGCTACACGACAGCCATCGCGACGTTCTGGGAAAAACACAGTGCCAACTTCCGCGCGCTGGCCAAGTGCACCTTTATCGCCAAAGCCATTGAAGACTATGAGAAGGGACACCTGAGCCGCGAACACTTCACCACGGTGCTCAGTGCCGCCGTCGGTAATGTGAGCAGGCCGCTTACCCGGCAAATGCTGCTGGACGAGGCGCCAACAGGCAGCGGCTTATCGATCCGCAAATTTTGCATTGATCAGTACGTGTCGACGGACATCCTCAGCATCACTGACGACAGTGACCTGAACATTCTCTACGTTCCGGGTGAACCCAGAGGGTTTCACTGCTTCACCAGCGTCGAGCAATTGCACAAATGGCTGGCCAATGAAGTCAAGAATGCCGAAGGCCGCGAGCGCATGCTCATGCACTTCAAACAGCAAGAGCGCGACATTCTTCAGGAAAGGCCCACTTCACTGGGGCACAAGCTTGCCAATTTCACCGGCATTGGCCTGATCGTCCACGCGTTCGAGGAAACGCCCATTGATGATGTCGGCCTCACCCATGCGTATGAGGTATTAGCCGGCGACGATGAAGCCGCGGGCCATCATTTACTCCATTACCGTGGCGAAAAAATTCATGGTGATGCATTCACCCATCTGAACCAGTCCACCCATGAGCGCATGCTCAGCGACGCCAACTTCCTGCTGCACTCCAACGGCGAGATCAGGAAAAAACTGTGGATCGGCTATCTCAATGCCTTCAACCACACCTTCGGACCGATGGCCGCCCTCGCATGGCCGGCAGCGCTGGTGGTCATCGGCGCCGGCATCGCCAATGTCGGGCTGCACATCGACCAGGCCATCAACGGCACGACCCCGATGGAACGCAAGGCGGCTGTCACCGCCGCCATCCTCGGCAGCGTGGATGTATTGTTCAATTTGCCATTTCTGCGAGGCGCGACCGAATTGGCAGAGGCGCTAGACGTTGAAGAGGCCCTCTCGACCGAGGAAGAACTGAACACAGAAGTTGAAACGGACACCGCGCCACCTCCTCTCATCGAGGCCCTTGCTCCTGAGCCGTCCGACGCTGAGATTCTGGCCCCTTTTGAAACCAACGAGATTCTCGATGGCTATTCTCCGGTCAGCAATGCAGGCAAGTTCCAGGGTATTTACCAACCTGAAACGGGGGGTAATTACATTGCCATCGACGACAGTTTTTTCCTGGTGCATTACAACAACGAATTGAAGCTCTGGAGCATCGTCGACCCGGTCAATCCTTACTCTTTTTACCGCAATGTACCGGTACGCCTGAACGAATCGGGTGAATGGGTGACGCTAAACCGTGCAGGGCTTACGGGTGGCGGCAGGTTTTCCGACCTGTTTACCAGGGCTGAACCGCCACTACCGGACTTCGATGCCCCGGCAACTGCCTACGATGTTTCGCCGGAGTTGAAGCCAGACCTCGAACGCGTGGCCAACGGCACAAGCATGAAATGGGATTTGAAGGACGGCTTCGTGAGCCAGACTGATCCTGACCATAGTCTGGGAGCCTTCAAGAGGCTGCGCCGGACACTGCACAACGACGCCGTCGCCTTTTATGCGCAGCTGCAACTGCCAGCCAGGCCGGCCATTCCCTCTTTCATCCCGAATGCAAAGTTCAAGGACATCATCAAAACCATTTTCAAGCGGTCACAGAGCCTGGTCATCGGTGAGAGTCACGCCAGCGTGGGCAGTAAACAGTTCTTGGTCGAAAACATGAGCGTGCTGCGCCAAAACAAGGTCAAGACCTTGTACATGGAGCATCTGCTGACGGACTTCCATCAAGCTGATCTGGACGTGTTCAACAGAACCGGTGTGATGTCCGAGAATCTTGAAAGCTATCTCAAGGACCTTGATGCAGGTTTTTCGACTGATCCCAGCGAACAGTTCACCTTTGAACAAGTGGTCAGGGCGGCGAAAACCAACCACATACGCGTTCAGGCCATCGACTCTCTTGCCAGTTACCGTAGTACTGGCATTGAGGGTGCAGATAGTCATTTTCGGCAAAAAATGATGAATTACTTCGCCCACCAAGTGATCAGCGCCGACCAGACAGCCAGAGGAGCACACCGCTGGGTCGCTTTAGTCGGCAACAGCCACGCCAACACCTATGCCGGCGTGGCGGGAGTCAGTGAGCTTGAAGGGGGCATCGGGTTGCGGATTGAAAGCGTGAGCCCGGATGAACTCGGCGGTATCGAAATCGACCCTGGGGTATCTGACGTGACGCGCCCGGGAACAGCAGCCGGTTTTGCCAGGAATGACTTGTTGCTGAAAATCAAGACGCCGCAGAGTGTGATCGTTGCACAGAAGCTGGAGGATGGCCTGCGCGATCCTGGCATGTACACCCTCAGCACCAGCACCGGTGAACCGTTGATGGTTCACCGCAGTAAAACCCTCTCCAATAGAGTCATCACCAGCAACGGCATCCTCACCCGTGGAACACTCGTCCGAACGCCCATAAAACGAGATGCTGGTGGGTACTACGTCGAACGGGATTCCTGGCAAATCAGCGGTCGACGTTTTCAAACCCCAGAGGGTTTGAGTTCAGCGCTGCACAGAATGGGCATGACCCCCGTCCGAATACCCGGCGTCTGAAACGCAAAAGGCCGTGTGAACAGTGTTCACACGGCCTTTTCAGTGTCCTGCGATCAAGCCATCAAGGCCTGCGCGGGATCACTCCCACTCAATGGTCGCTGGCGGCTTGCTCGACACGTCGTAGGTGACGCGGGAGATGCCTTCGATTTCATTGATGATGCGGCCGCTGACGGTTTCCAGCAGTTCGTAAGGCAGGTGTGCCCAACGCGCAGTCATGAAGTCGATGGTTTCTACCGCACGCAGGGCCACAACCCAGGCGTAACGACGGCCATCGCCAACCACGCCAACCGATTTCACTGGCTGGAACACCACGAATGCCTGGCTGACCTTGTGGTACCAGTCAGCCTTGCGCAGCTCTTCAATGAAGATGTGGTCGGCGCGACGCAGCAGGTCGGCGTATTCCTTCTTCACTTCACCCAGGATCCGCACGCCCAAGCCTGGGCCCGGGAACGGGTGACGGTAGACCATGTCGTACGGCAGGCCGAGTTCCAGGCCCAGACGACGGACTTCGTCCTTGAACAGCTCGCGCAGGGGTTCAACCAGCTTGAGGTTCATTTCTTCCGGCAGGCCACCCACGTTGTGGTGCGACTTGATCACATGAGCCTTGCCGCTTTTCGCGCCAGCCGACTCGATCACGTCCGGGTAGATGGTGCCCTGAGCCAGGTACTTGATGTTGTCCAGTTTGTTGGACTGGGCATCGAACACGTCAATGAACGTGCGGCCGATGATTTTGCGTTTTTTCTCAGGGTCCGACTCGCCGGCCAGGTTGTTCAGGAACTGGTCTTCAGCGTTGGCGCGGATCACCTTGACGCCCATGTTCTCGGCGAACATGGCCATCACTTGCTCGCCTTCGTGCAGACGCAGCAGGCCGTTGTCGACGAAGACGCAGGTCAGTTGGTCGCCAATGGCTTTGTGCAACAGCGCGGCAACCACCGAGGAGTCCACACCGCCGGACAAGCCGAGCAGGACGTTGTCGGTGCCGACCTGGGCGCGGATGTTGGCGATGGCGTCTTCAGCGATTTTCGACGGCGTCCACAGGGCTTCGCACTCGCAGATGTCGAGGATGAAGCGCGACAGGATGCGACCGCCCTGCTTGGTGTGGGTCACTTCCGGGTGGAACTGCACGCCGTAGTAACGGCGCTCGTCGCTGAACATACCCGCGATCGGGCAGCTCGGGGTGCTGGCCAGGACGTGGAAGTCTTCCGGCATCTTGGTGACCTTGTCACCGTGGCTCATCCACACGTCGAGGCCGAACAGGCCATCGGCGTCGATGTGGTCTTCGATGCCGTCAAGCAGACGGCTCTTGCCGACCACGTCAACGCGGGCATAACCGAACTCACGCAGCTCGGAACCTTCAACCTTGCCGCCCAGTTGCTCGGCCATGGTCTGCATGCCGTAGCAAATACCGAAAACCGGTACGCCCAGGTCAAACACCGCTTGCGGGCAGCGCGGGCTGTTGGCTTCGTGGACGGACTCGGGGCCACCGGCGAGGATGACGCCTTTGGGAGCGAATTCGCGAATCGCTTCTTCATCCATGTCGAACGGGTGCAGTTCGCAATACACGCCGATTTCACGCACGCGGCGGGCGATCAGTTGGGTGTACTGGGAACCGAAGTCGAGGATCAGGATGCGGTGAGCGTGAATGTCGAGGGCCATGATTCAGTCTCGTCTAAGTAATTCGTAAACAGTCGTAATTCAGAAACAACTCGGGGCTGAAAACAGCCCCGGTTACTTAACGTTTTGCTCGAAGCATCAACCTACGCGGTAGTTTGGCGCTTCTTTGGTGATCTGCACGTCGTGAACATGAGATTCCGCCATGCCGGCGCCGGTGATGCGCACGAACTCTGGCTTGGTACGCATTTCTTCGATGTTGGCGCTACCGGTGTAGCCCATGGAAGAACGCAGGCCACCCATCAGTTGATGGATGATGGCGCTCAGGGTGCCCTTGTACGGAACACGCCCTTCGATACCTTCCGGAACCAGCTTCTCGGCGCCTGCCGAAGAGTCCTGGAAGTAACGGTCGGAGGAGCCTTGCGCCTGGGACATGGCGCCCAGCGAACCCATGCCGCGGTAAGCCTTGTACGAACGGCCCTGGAACAGTTCGATCTCGCCCGGTGCTTCTTCAGTACCGGCGAACATCGAGCCCATCATCACGCAGGATGCGCCCGCAACGATGGCCTTGGACAGGTCACCGGAGAAACGAATGCCGCCGTCGGCGATCAACGGTACGCCCGTGCCTTCAAGGGCAGCGGCTACGTTGGCGATGGCGCTGATTTGCGGCACGCCGACACCGGCAACGATACGGGTGGTGCAGATCGAGCCAGGGCCGATACCGACCTTGACCGCGTCCGCGCCCGCTTCGGCCAGGGCCTTGGCGGCTGCGCCAGTGGCAATGTTGCCGCCGATCACTTGTACTTCAGGGAAATTCTGCTTGACCCAGCGAACGCGGTCGATCACGCCTTTGGAGTGACCGTGAGCGGTGTCGACCACCACCACGTCAACGCCGGCAGCCACCAGGGCTGCAACGCGATCGCCGGTGTCTTTACCGGTACCGACCGCAGCGCCGACACGCAGACGACCTTGGTCGTCCTTGCTGGCCAGTGGGTAGGCTTTGGCTTTTTCGATGTCGTTGACAGTCATCATGCCTTTGAGGGCAAATTTGTCGTCGACGATCAGCACGCGTTCAATGCGGTGTTTGTGCAACAGCTCACGAACATCGTTCTTGTCGGCGCCTTCCTTGACCGTGACCAGACGCTCTTTAGGCGTCATCACTTCACGAACGGTGGCTTCCAGACGGTTTTCGAAACGCACGTCACGGGAAGTGACGATGCCGACCAGGTCGCCATCGTGCAGCACCGGAACACCGGAGATGTTGTGCAGGCGAGTCAGTTCGAACAGTTCACGCACCGTGGCTTCAGCCTCGATGGTGATCGGGTCCTTGACCACGCCGGCCTCGTACCGCTTGACCTTGCGCACTTCGGCAGATTGCTGCTCGATGGTCATGTTCTTGTGGATGATACCGATACCGCCTTCCTGAGCCATGGCAATGGCCAGACGGGCTTCAGTGACGGTGTCCATGGCGGCAGAAACCAGTGGAATATTCAGCTCGATGCCACGGGTAAGGCGGGTTTTGAGACTGACTTCGTTAGGAAGTACCTCGGAATAACCAGGCACTAAAAGAATGTCGTCGAAGGTCAGAGCTTCTTGGCTGATACGCAGCATCGCGGGGGCTCCCGAGCGGGAAAATGGAAGCGCGCCATTATACTCAGACACCCCCGAAGGCGAAAGGTAAAAGTCTGTCTATTATCAGCGCAGTGATCGACGGAGCATTTCACGCCCCAATCCCGTAGGAGCAAAGCTTGCTCGCGATGGCATCACTGCCCAGCATCAGGTCGACCGAGTTGCCCGCATCGCGAGCAAGCTTTGCTCCTACAGTTCTACCTTGACCCAGCTCACTGGCAGGTCCAGCCATTCGGCGAACTCGTCGATAAAGCTCTGCTTGAACCCGGCCTCAAGCCAGTTATTGAAAATAAACCCCAGGTTGGAAAAACCGCATTCCTGCAAGAACAGAAAACCGTTGATGTCGTCTTCATGCCCGCATTCGGGGCAAGTGAAGTTATCGGTGCGCCCCGGCATCCAGTCTTCCAGGCTTTCAAACAGCGCTTCGCCGATTTCCTTGCGACACTCGGCGCAGCCAGCTTCTTCGAGAAAGCCCCTGGACGGCGTATAGATGCAGCGTTTGGTGATGATCTCCAGCCCGTTGATCGGCTGACCGAATGGCAGCGCATCGGGGTGCAGCACCACCGCCCGCGCACCGGGCGCGATGGCGTGGGCCATGCGATTGCCGGTACGCCCGCACGTGGTCAGCTCTTCTTCAATGATGTTCTTGCGCACCAGCCACCGCACAACCGCCCGCGCCCGGGGCTCATGCACCGGCAGAGTAGAGATTTTCGGGACAATAATGCTTTGCGAATTCATGGGTGCAGCCTACTGCGTCAAATGGATGTTCTGCGGCGTACCGGATGGCGCCTTCGCGAGCAAGCCCGCTCCCACACTTGATCACCTGTGGCCCCATAATTGTGGACCACCAGAGATCACCTGTGGGAGCGGGCTTGCTCGCGAAGGCGATAGAGCGGCCGGCAGCTTAATCCCTGACACACACAGGTCAAGTACTCAAATAACGACTGATCAGGGCAATGCCACTGGCCAGCACCAGCCAAGTCACCAGCCGTACAAAGGCCTCGCGGGACAACCGCATCGTCAAGCGACGACCGATCCACAGCCCCAGCGCCATGGCCGGCAACAAACACGCCGCCAATACCAATAAGGGTAGCTCGCCGTAGACACCCGCAATGACGAACAGGCTCAAGCGCACCACCGTGCTGCAACTGATCAGCGCACTTTGGGTTGCCCGCGCCGCGTCTTTGGGCAAGCGACTGTTCAGGTAGATCGCATACAAAAAGCCTCCGCTGCCGAACAACGCCCCGAACATGCCTCCCACCGTGCCCATCGGCACCGCCCAACCCGCTGCCAATTGAGCCGGCCGGGCTTTCACCCCCAGGCTGTAAATCGCATAAGCGCTGATAAACAGCCCCATCAACAACAGCAACAGGTCGGACTTGAGGTTCAACAAAAAGATCACCCCCAACGTGCAACCGACCGCCATGCACGGCAGCAGCCGCAGCAGCTCGGGCCTGGCCACGTCCCGCCGCGAGGGCAGCAGGTTGCCGAACGCCGCGACAAAATCCAGCAACACCAGCAGTGGCACGATCTTCGACAGCGGCATGAACAGAATCAGGATCGGCCCCGCCACCAGCGCCGTGCCGAAACCGGCAATGCCAAATACGATGTAGGCCAGGACAATGCCTGCGCCGATCACCAGCCAGTCCACAGTGCCAAACGGCCATTGCTGCAACAGTGCGACAACACTCATCGGTCAACTTCCTGAGTTCATGTGAGATGACTTTAGCCAGCCGCGAGCCTTGCGACTAATATCATCAAAGCCGCTAATCCATCTCAAAAAGGCATGACTTGTGATCTCAACCCGCCAACTGCGCTACTTCGTCGAAATTGCAGAGACCGGCAGTTTCAGCGCTGCCGCCGAACGACTGTTTATCGCGCAGTCCGCCCTGAGCCGGCAGATCAAGGACATGGAAAACCGCCTGCAAACACCACTGTTCGAACGCACTGCGCGCCAGCCCCGACTGACAGCTGCCGGCGAAGCCTTTTACCCTCGGGCCAGAAACCTGCTGAACGAATTGACCAAGGCCAGCGAAATGGCGACCCAAGTGGGCAATGGCCAATTGGGCACCTTGCGCTTGAGCCATTCCAGCACCGTTCCCATGAGCGGCCGGTTGCTCAGCGCCATCAGTGGCTACCTCGATCACTGCCCCGGCGTCTCGATGGACATCGCCAAACGCTCGTCCGAAGCACAACTTGAAGCCCTGGCCGAAGGGCGTGTGGATGTCGGGCTGCTGCGCTTGCCAGTGCTGCGCCAGCGCGAAGGGGTGCAAATTCTTCCTCTGTATAGCGAGCGATTACTGCTGGCCGTCCCCCCGAAGCATCGGCTGGCTGTGGATAAGCCCACTCAAGGCATCGATCTGGCGCAATTAAAGGATGAAGCGTTTATCTCCATTCCCCATCCGCAACGCGGTGGGCTGAGTTATCTGTCCGCCGAGCTGTGCATGCGCCAAGGCTTCTTTCCCAAGGCCGCCCGGGTGGTGTCGCGTAAAACCACACAACTGCAATTGATCCAGGCCGGCTTCGGTATCGCCCTGCTGCCGGAATCGATGCAGGACATCGCACCGCCCGACATCCACTTCCTGCCCCTGGCGGGCACTGATTGCCACAGCACCGTAGCCCTCGCTTACCCGCAAAATCCCTCGGCGCTGGTCCAGCAATTCATCAATACCTTTACAGGTCCCTGTGGGAGCGGGCTTGCTCGCGAAGGCGGTGGGTCATTCAACAATGATGGCGACTGACACGACCTCTTCGCGAGCAAGCCCGCTCCCACCGGGGATTTGTGTTGAGTCATGGAGATTGATGGACGAATGCCTTTATCATGCGCCCCATGATTAAAGATCCCTTTGCAAGACTCGGCCTGGACCGCGAAGTCCTCACGGTCAGCCAGCTCAACGGCCGCGCGCGGGTGTTGCTTGAAGACGTGTTCAGCAACATCTGGGTCGAAGGCGAAATCTCCAACCTCGCCCGACCGGCGTCCGGCCACGTCTATTTCACCCTCAAGGACAGCGGCGCCCAGGTGCGTTGCGCCCTGTTCCGCCAGAATGCGGCGCGGGTCCGCCAGGCGTTGAAAGACGGTCTGGCGGTCAAGGTGCGCGGCAAGGTCTCGCTGTTCGAAGGCCGTGGCGATTACCAACTGATTCTCGATACCGTGGAGCCGGCCGGTGACGGCGCACTGCGCCTGGCCTTCGATGCCCTGAAAGAAAAACTCAGCGCCGAAGGCCTGTTCAGCGCCGAGCGAAAAGTACCGCTGCCAGCTCACCCGCGACGCATCGGCATCATCAGTTCGCCGACCGGCGCGGTGATTCGCGACATCATCAGCGTTTTCCGCCGCCGCGCCCCACAAGTGGAACTGACACTGATCCCCACCGCCGTGCAGGGCCGCGAGGCCACCGCGCAAATTGTTCGTGCCCTGAAGCTGGCCGATGCGCGCGGTTTTGACGCGCTGATCCTGGCCCGTGGCGGCGGTTCGCTGGAAGACCTCTGGTGCTTCAACGAAGAAGCCGTGGCCCGCGCCGTGGACGCCTGCGTCACGCCTATCGTGAGTGCCGTCGGTCATGAAACCGATGTCTCGATCAGTGACTTCGTCGCCGATGTCCGGGCCCCGACGCCCTCCGCCGCCGCCGAACTGCTGGCCCCGGACGCAAGCGACTTGGTGCGCCGGGTCGAAAGCCTGCATCGGCGTCTGGTCATGCGCATTCGCGACCGCTTGATGCGCGATCGTCTGCGCCTGGAGGGCCTGTCACGCCGCTTGCGTCATCCCGGCGAACGCCTGCGTCAGCAAGCGCAACGCCTCGACGACCTGGACATGCGCATGCGTCGGGCATTCGAACGCAGCCTGGCAGTACGCCGTGAGCGCTTGATTCGCCTGGAAACCCGGCTTGCCGGGCAACATCCGGGACGCCAACTGGCGATGCTCCGCCAGCGCCTCGACAGCCTCGCCGAGCGCCTGCCCCGCGCGATGCGCGAAGGCCTGAAGGCCCGGCGCCTGCAACTGCAAAGCCAGATGCAAACCCTGCACGTGGTCAGCCCGCTGGCGACATTGGGCCGGGGCTACAGCATTTTGCTGGACGAACGCGGCAACGCGATCCGCAGCGCCCAACAAACCCAAAATGGCCAACGCCTGAAAGCCAGACTCGGCGACGGCGAATTGCAGGTGCGGGTCGAAGACAACCATCTGACGCCTGTCACCCTCTCTTTACTGGATTGATCCATGCCGCGTTTTCTTAGCTCCCTGCTGTTGCTTTGCCTGACCTTCAACGCCCATGCCGACAGCTACATCACCCGCCTGCTGAACAAACCGGTGCCGGGGGGCGTGGCGGTGGTGAACCTGGGCGCTTCGGCCCAGGCGCCCAAGGCCAGCTATCAAGGTAAACCGGTGTTGGTGGTCAAGGAACAGAACGACTGGCTGGCGATTGTCGGCGTGCCCCTGACCATCAAACCCGGCAGTCAGCAATTGAACAGCGGCGGCCGCAACCTGAACTTCATGGTCGGCAACAAGAAGTACCCCGAACAGCACATCACCTTGAAGAACCAGCGTCAGGTCAACCCAAACCCGGCCGACCTCAAACGCATCGACGGTGAGCTGGCCGAGCAGATCCGCGCCTACCGCACATTCAGTCCGAACACCCCGAGCAACCTGTTGCTGGACAAACCCGTCAATGGCCCGCTGTCGAGCAAGTTCGGTGTACGCCGGTTCTTCAACGGCGAAGAGCGCAATCCCCACGCCGGCCTGGACTTCGCGGTGCCCGCAGGTACGCCGATCAAAACCCCGGCAGCCGGCAAGGTGATCCTGATCGGTAACTACTTTTTCAATGGCAATACCGTGTTCGTCGACCACGGCCAGGGCTTCATCAGCATGTTCTGCCACATGTCGAAAATCGACGTGAAGGTCGGGCAGCAACTGGCTCGCGGCGGCGTGGTCGGCAAGGTCGGCTCCACCGGCCGCGCCACCGGACCGCACATGCACTGGAACGTCAGCCTGAACGATGCGCGGGTGGACCCGGCGATTTTCATCGGGGCGTTCCAACCTTGAATCCTGGATGAGGCCACTGGCCTCATCGCGAGCAAGCTCGCTCCCACAGTGGATCTGGGGCGTTCACCAAATGTGTGGTCGCACCTATATTCGTGGGAGCGAACCTGCTCGCGATGACAATTTCACAGACACCGAAAAACTTCCCGAAGCCTGAAATCTTCAATTGCGCCTAGCCCAACCCTCGCGCAAACATCACAACAATCTCAGCCATACACAGCAATAAAATCTCGCAAAAAAATACTTTTCGAGTATTCCTCTCAAAGTTTTTCGCCCCCTTGCCATCCTCCCCTCCCCGCGGTTAGGGTTGAAGGCATGAAAACCTCTCACACCCTCATTCAGCTTCGCCAGCACCGCAGCCTGTGCCTTGTCAGCGCACGACTGCCAGGCTGAATCGTGGCGCCTCGTCTCCCGTTTTATCCCACACAGTTTTGATCCACCGGCAGGCCGCCTCTTTTCGGCCCACACAATAAGGATTACCCGATGAGCATGCTCAAAGACCCGTCTTCGAAATACCGCGCGTTCCCGACCATCGACATTCCGGACCGTACCTGGCCGTCGAAGACCATCACCGCCGCGCCGATCTGGTGCAGCTCCGACTTGCGCGACGGTAACCAGTCGCTGATCGAGCCAATGGACGCGGTGAAAAAGCTGCGTTTCTGGAAAACCCTGGTATCGGTTGGCGTCAAAGAAATCGAAGCGTCGTTCCCGGCCGCGTCGCAAACCGACTTCGACTTTGTGCGTACCCTGATCGAAGACGGCCACATCCCGGACGACACCACCATTCAAGTGTTGACCCAGGGCCGTGAAGACCTGATCGAGCGCACCTTCGAATCCCTTCGCGGGGCGAAAAAAGCCATCGTTCACCTGTATAACGCGACCTCCCCTTCCTTCCGCCGCATTGTCTTCAACCAGGACAAGGACGGGGTCAAGGCCATTGCGGTGAACGCCGCCAAGCTGTTCGTCAAATACGCGGCCCAGCAGCCTGAAACCGAGTGGAGCTTTGAATACTCGCCAGAGACCTTCAGCGCCACTGAGCTTGAGTTCGCCAAGGAAGTCTGCGATGCGGTGATCGAGGTCTGGAACCCGACACCTGAGCACAAGGTGATCCTCAACCTGCCGGCCACCGTCGAATGTGCCACGCCGAACATCTATGCCGACCAGATCGAGTGGTTCGGCCGTCACATCAACCGTCGTGACAGCGTGATCATCAGCCTGCACACCCACAACGACCGTGGCACCGGCGTAGCCGCTACCGAGCTGGGCCTGATGGCCGGCGCCGACCGCGTCGAAGGCTGCCTGTTCGGCAACGGTGAGCGTACCGGTAACGTCGACCTGGTGACCGTGGCCCTGAACCTCTACACCCAGGGCATCAACCCTGAGCTGGACTTTTCCGACATCGACGGCGTGCGCAAGGTCGTCGAAGAGTGCAACCAGATTCCGGTGCACCCACGTCACCCGTATGTCGGCGATCTGGTCCACACCGCATTCTCTGGCTCCCATCAGGACGCCATCCGCAAGGGCTTCGCCCAGCAGAAACCGGACGAACTGTGGGAAGTGCCTTACTTGCCGATCGACCCGGCCGACATCGGCCGCAGCTACGAGGCCGTCATTCGCGTCAACAGCCAGTCGGGCAAGGGTGGCATCGCGTACCTTCTGGAACAGGAATACGGCATCAGCTTGCCGCGCCGCATGCAGATTGAATTCAGCCAGGTAGTACAGCGTGAAACCGACCGCCTGGGTCTTGAGATGACTGCGCAGCAAATCCACGGTCTGCTCCACAGCGAGTACTTGCAGGCCAACACACCGTACGCGCTGGTCAGCCATCGTCTTCAAGAAGAAAACGGCCACAGCACGGTGGAAGTGGAAGTCTCCGGCAAGGGCCAGGGCGAAACCAACCTGCACTGGCGCGGCAAGGGCAACGGGGCCCTGGAAGCACTGGTGGCAGGCCTGCCGATCCCGGTCGAAATCATGGACTACAACGAACACGCCATCGGTGCGGGCACCCATGCCAAGGCGGCGGCCTACATTGAACTGCGTGTGAACGGCGAACGCGCTGTGCATGGCGTGGGTATCGATGAAAACATCACCACCGCCAGCTTCAAGGCCCTGTTCAGTGCGCTGAACCGCTCCCTGAGCCAACCGGAAGCGAAAGCAGCGTAACCCGCCAGCTGAAACGCAAAAGGCCCCGAGGTGAAAACCTCGGGGCCTTTTTTTGCCTGCAAGCTTTGTGTTGTCTGTAATGGCCTCTTCGCGAGCAAGCCCACTCCCACATTGGATCTTCTTCAGTTCACAAACTGCATGAACGACGCAGGTTTAATGTGGGAGCGGGCTTGCTCGCGAAGACGGACTGTCAGGCAGCCAAGATCTCAGGTGAACTCGAACGTATCGGCATCCAGATTAGCCGGAAAGCGCGTGCGATAAGCCTCAAGATCCGCAGCATTCAGAACGACCTGAAAAACCCCGTCCGCATCACCCGCACCGAGCAGCGTCTCGCCCTGGAAGTCCAGCACCTGGCTGTCCCCGGTGTACGCAAAACCTTTACCGTCTGTGCCGATACGGTTCACCGCCGCCACATAGCACAGGTTCTCGATGGCTCGCGCCGGCAACAGCCGATTCCAGTGCTGACGGCGTGCACCCGGCCAGTTGGCGGTGTACAGCAACAGGTCGGTGTCCTGAGCATCGCGGCTCCACACTGGAAAACGCAGGTCGTAGCAAATCAGCGGACGAATCCGCCAGCCCTTGAGCTCGAACTGCATCTGACGCTCACCCGGCGTGTAGTGATTGTGCTCGCCGGCCATGCGAAACAGATGGCGCTTGTCGTAATGCCAGACCTCACCGTCTGGCCGCGCCCACAACAAGCGGTTGCGATGACTGCCATCGGCCGCCTGGACGATCACGCTGCCGGTGATCACCGCATCGAGCCTGGCTGCCTGCACCCGCATCCATTTGCTGGTCGGACCGTTCTCAGACTCGGCCAGGGTTTCGGACTCCATGGAAAACCCGGTGGTGAACATCTCCGGCAGGATGACCAGATCAGCACCTCGCGCCTGCTCCAGCAACCGTTCAAAATGCTCGAGGTTGGCCTGCCGGTCATGCCAGGCCAATGTGGTCTGGATGAGTGCGACGTTCAGGTTGGGCAAGGCACTCAGATCACGCATAGTTTTTCCGCTGCCTGACGCAGCGTCTCCTCACGCTTGGCAAAACACAGACGGACCAGCCGCTGCCCTGCCGGTGGATTCTGGTAGAAGACCGAGATCGGAATCGATGCCACGCCGTGCTCACGGGTCATCCAGATCGCCATGTCGACGTCATTCAGGTCCGGGCGAATCTGCGAGTAATCGACCAACTGAAAGTAGGTGCCTGCGACCTTGGTAAAGCTGAACCGGGACGGCGCGAGCAAGTCGCAGAACAGATCACGCTTGGCCTGATAGAAACCCGGCAACTCTTCGACATGCTCCGGGTGCTCGGCCATGTAGTCGGCCAAGGCGTATTGCAGCGGCGTCACGCCGCAGAAACTGACGTACTGATGCACCTTGCGCAATTCGGCACTGAGGGCCGGCGGCGCGACCACGTAACCGGTTTTCCAACCCGTGACGTGGTACGTCTTGCCGAACGAACTGACCACGAAGGCGCGTCGATACAGTTCTTCATGGGCCAGCACGCTGACGTGGGGCACGCCGTCGAACACCAAGTGTTCATACACCTCGTCGCTGATCAGGTAGAGGTCACGGTCACGAATCAGCGCCGCCAATTGATCCAGCTCGGCGCGAGAGATCAGCGCCCCGCTCGGGTTATGCGGAGTGTTGAGGATGATCATCCGCGTGCGCGGCGTCAGTGCGTCAGCGAGTTTCTGGAAGTCGATGGCGAAGTCGTTCAGGCCCAGTTGCACATGCACACATCGACCACCCGCCAACTGCACGGCGGGCTCATAACTGTCATAGGCAGGGTCGAAAACGATGACTTCATCGCCACTGTGGATCACGGCAGCAATGGCGCAGAAAATCGCCTGGGTCGCGCCAGGGGTAATCGTCACCTCGCTGTCGGCATCGACGTGAGCGCCGTAGCTGCGGACGATTTTCCCCGCGACTTGCTGGCGTAGCGCCGGCAAACCGGTCATGGGCGAATATTGGTTATGGCCATTGGCAATGTGCCGACCGACCGCATCGCGCAGGGCTTGCGGGCCATCGAAATCAGGGAACCCTTGAGACAGGTTCAGCGCGCCGCTCGAAGCCGCGAGCTGAGACATTTGGGTGAAGATGGTGATGCCGACATTCGGCAGCTTGCTGGTGATCATCGGTGGTTCCCTGCTGAACACCCGGCTCTACGGCGGCGCGGGAGAACCCGAGGATAGCTTAAACACCAGGCACGAAAAAGGGCGCCATGGGCGCCCTTCTTCTAATACAGCTACCACTTCACCTGTGGCGAGGGAGCCCATCCTGACAGGACGAGCCGGTGCACCAATCAACGCTTATCGCGGCGCTTCTTGTCGGCTTTCTTGTGGTGCGACATCAAGCGACGCTTCTTGTTGACCTGACGGTCGGTGAGAGTGTTCTTGTTGGCTTCGTACGGGTTCTCACCACCTTTGAACTCGATGCGGATCGGCGTACCGACCAGCTTCAGCACACGGCGGTAAGTGTTTTCCAGATAACGCACATAAGACTTCGGAACGCGCTCGACCTGATTACCGTGGATCACGATCAACGGCGGGTTCGCACCACCCAAGTGAGCGTAACGCAGCTTGATCCGGCGGTTGTTGACCATCGGCGGCGCGTGCTCGCCAACGGCATCTTCCAGGATCTGGGTCAGGCGGTTGGTCGGCCAGCGAGTGATCGCCGACTTGAACGAGTTCTGTACCGACTGATACAGGTTGCCCACGCCAGTGCCGTGCAAAGCGGAGATGAAGTGGATATCAGCGAAGTCGACGAAGAACAGTCGACGTTCCAGCTCGATCTTCACGAAATCACGCTCGGAAGGCGTCATGCCATCCCATTTGTTCAGGGCGATAACGATGGCGCGACCGGTTTCCAGGGCGAAGCCCAGCAGGTTCAAGTCGTGATCAACCACGCCTTCGCGGGCGTCCATCACAAAGATCACCACGTTGGCGTCTTTGATCGCCTGCAGGGTTTTGACCACCGAGAACTTTTCGACTTCCTCGTGGATCTTGCCGCGCTTGCGCACACCGGCAGTGTCGATCAGCGTGTACTTCTCGTCGTTACGCTCGAACGGGATGTAGATACTGTCACGGGTGGTGCCGGGCTCGTCATACACGATAACCCGGTCTTCACCGAGCATACGGTTGACCAGGGTCGACTTGCCGACGTTCGGACGACCGATGATGGCGATCTTGATGCCATCCTTTTCGCTCGGGCCAGGAATCCGTACCGCTTCTTCGCCTTCGGCGACGTCAGCGTTGAAATCCTCTTCTTCGGTGTCACGCGGGAATTCGCTCAACGCGGCTTCCAGCAATGTGTTCACACCGCGACCTTGCGCACCGGCAACGCCGATAGCGTGGCCCATGCCCAGCGGGGCGAATTCGGCACGGGCCATCTCAGGATCGATGTTGTCGATCTTGTTGGCCACCAGCAGGGAGCGTTTGTTGCGCTTGCGCAAGTGCTCGGCAATCATCTGGTCGGCAGCGGTGAAGCCAGCCTTGGCGTCTACCAGGAACAGAACGACATCGGCTTCTTCGATGGCCAGCAGCGACTGCTCGGCCATCTTTTCGTCCATGCCGTGTTCGTCACCGGAAATACCACCGGTGTCGACCAGGATGTAGGAGCGCCCTTGCCACTTTGCCTCACCGTATTGGCGGTCACGGGTCAGACCAGAGAGGTCGCCGACAATGGCGTCGCGGCTTTTGGTCAGGCGGTTGAACATGGTGGACTTGCCGACGTTCGGTCGGCCCACCAGGGCGATTACGGGAACCATGCGGCTCTCCACTTCGTTATTTCAGAAAATACAAAAGCCGCTGCGAGGCAGCGGCTGGTGCTCGGGGCAGCACGTAATGTGCCGCAAGCCTTGCAGAGCAAGGCCGCTTGGGGATTACCCCAAGCATAGCCAAAAGGCCTGCACTCAATCACACGGGGGTAAAAATCAGCTCGGCGGGCTCATTGACTGACGCCAACGCCGCCCCTTTGCTGATGTTCACCTGGCTTGATCTTCGCTCGGCGCCTTTGGAGAAAATGTTACTTGATGGTCAGGGCTTCCAGTTTGCCGCTGTTGCCATACACATAAATCGTGTCACCCACCACCAGCGGACGGGCACGAAGACCGTCGCTGTCGATGCGTTCGCGGCCGACGAAACGACCGTCCACCTGACTCAGCAGGTGCAGGTAACCTTCCAGGTCACCCACTGCAACGTAGCTGGAGAACACTTCCGGAGCCGACAGTTGACGGCGGGCCAGCGAGTCGTTGGTCCACAATGCGGTGGTCGAACGCTCGTCGACGCCTTCAACGGTACCCGAAGACAGGCTCACGTAAACACTGCCAAAACCTTGGGCAACGCCGGCATAGCTGGAAGCATCACGCTGCCAGAGCTGACGACCGCTCTCCAGGTCCAGCGCCGCAACGCGCCCCTGATAACTGGCTACATACAACGTGCCGCCGGACAACAGCAGGCCACCGTCGATGTCGACCACACGATCGAGTTCCGAACGACCTTGCGGAATGGCTACACGTTGTTCCCAGACCGGCACGCCGTTGGAAATATCCAGTGCAACCACTTTACCGGTCGACAGACCGGCAACCGCCAGACGGTTGGTGACCACCGGCGCACTGGTGCCGCGCAGGGTCAGGACCGCCGGGGTGCTGTCATACAACCAGCGCTGATGGCCGGTGCTTGCATCCAGACCGATCAGACGATCGTCCTGGGTTTGAACCACGACCACGTCACCGTTGTTTGCGGGCGGTGCGAGAACTTCGCTGGTCACGCGAGCGCGCCATTTCTCTTCACCGCTGCTGGCATCCAGGGCAACCACTTCGCCCTTCAGGGTGCCGATCATGACCAGACCGTAACCCACGCCAACGGCGCCGGAAACAGGCAGTTCAAGGTCTTTCTTCCATTTGACGTCGCCGTTGCTGCGATCCATCGCCATGACGACGCCGGTAACGTCACCCGCATAGATGGTGTCGCCGTCAATCGCCGGCACCAGCATGTTGTAGGTTTCGCCCTGACCGTCACCGATCGAACGGCTCCACTGCTTTTGCAGGACCACTTCTTCTTTGAAGTTGACCAACTCAGCCGGTGGCAGTTCTTTTTTGCTGTTGCTGCTGCAACCCGCGGCCAGAACGGCCAGAGCCAGCAATGCTGCATGTTTCCAACGGATCACGTCACGCATCCCCTTTGGCCAGGTCGTCCAGCTTGATTTGTAGGCCACCGACCGCCGCTTCATCCGACAGTGCAGCCTTGGCTTTTTGATACGCAGCATGGGCTTCGTCGGTACGACCCAACTGGACCAGCAGGTCACCCTTGAGTTCTTCGCGAGTGGCCAGGAACGCCTTGTCGGCATCGCCTTCGAGCAATTTCAGTGCTTCTTCGGTCTTGTTCTGTGCCGCCAGCACCTGAGCCAGACGCTGGCGCGCCACTTCACCCAGGGTCGGGTTGGCTGGTTTGTCGGCTACGCCTTTCAGTTCGCTGGCCGCATCGTCCAGCTTGCCGCTGTCGACCGCGACTTTTGCTACGAACAGGCTGCCGTACTGCGCATACGCCGAACCGCCGAACTCACTCTTGAGCTTGCCGGCCAGGTCCGCAACGCGGCCTGCGTCAGGCTTGCCGTCAGGCGTCAGCGTGGTTTCGAGCAATTGCTGATAGAGCATCGAGGCGCCTTGCGACTGATTGCTCTGATACTTGTGAAACGCCTGCCAGCCGAACACGATGACCAGCGCCAACAGGCCACCGGTCACGAGAGGTTTGCCGTTACGCTGCCACCAGTCTTTGAATTCCGCCAGATGTTCGTCTTCGGTACTCGACACCCCAATACTCCTTATTCGCTAAATCGGCTGTTTGACAGCTTCAACCCTGCACGACGCAGGTGGCCAGGTGAGCGGCAAGCGCATCCCAGGCAATGCTTTGTTGTTCGCCCTGGCCACGCAGGGGTTTGAAACCTACCACTTGCTGGGCCATTTCGTCGTCACCGAGGATCAATGCGTACAACGCACCGCTCTTGTCGGCCTTCTTGAACTGGCTTTTGAAGCTGCCGGCACCGGCATTGATCTGCAGGCGCAAGCCAGGCAACTGATCGCGAACCCGCTCACTCAGTGTCAGTGCTGCCAGTTCGGCGGCTTCGCCGAAAGCGCAGAGGTAGACATCGACCTGCCGGGAGATTTCTTCCGGGATCTGCTCCAGGGTTTCCAGCAACAGCACCAGACGCTCGATCCCCATGGCAAAACCAACACCTGCGGTCGGCTTACCACCCATCTGCTCAACCAGACCGTCGTAACGGCCACCCGCGCAAACAGTGCCCTGAGCACCGAGTTTGTCGGTGACCCATTCGAAAACGGTTTTGCTGTAGTAATCCAGACCACGCACCAGCTTCGGGTTGATCACGTACGGAATGCCGGCGGCATCCAGTCGCGCCTTCAGGCCTTCGAAGTGAATGCGCGATTCATCGTCCAGGTAGTCGGCCATTTTCGGCGCGTCGACCAGCACGGCTTGTGTGTCAGCGTTCTTGGTGTCGAGCACGCGCAGCGGGTTGGTTTTCAGACGGCGCTGGCTGTCTTCATCCAGTTTGTCCAGGCGAGCTGTCAGGAACTCCACCAGCGCTTCGCGATAACGACCACGGGATTCGCTGGTACCCAGGCTGTTGAGCTCAAGCTTGACCGCGTCGCGAATACCCAGCTCGCCCCACAAGCGCCAGGTCAGGACGATCAGCTCGGCATCGATGTCCGGACCGTCGAGGTTGAAGACTTCGCAACCGATCTGGTGGAACTGGCGATAACGGCCTTTCTGTGGACGCTCGTGGCGGAACATCGGGCCGATGTACCAGAGTTTCTGCACCTGCCCACCACCGGTGATCCCGTGTTCCAGCACTGCGCGCACACAGGCCGCCGTGCCTTCAGGGCGCAGGGTCAGGGAGTCGCCGTTGCGGTCGTCGAAGGTGTACATCTCTTTTTCGACGATGTCGGTCACTTCACCGATGGAGCGCTTGAACAGCTCAGTGAATTCGACGATCGGCATGCGGATCTGCTTGTAACCGTAGTTATCCAGCAAACGCGAAACGGTGCCTTCGAAATGACGCCACAGCGGGGTCTGTTCGGGCAGGATGTCGTTCATGCCACGAATGGCTTGCAGAGACTTGCTCACTATAAATCCTTAAATTCGGTTGAATCAGCCGCGGGCGATCAGCGCCGCGTCGGCTTCGACCTTTTCGGCCGCTTTCTGGCGGATCAGCCGTTCCAACTCATCCACCAGATTGTCATTCGTCAATTTCTGCGACGGCTTGCCGTCGATGTAAATCAAGTTTGGCGTGCCGCCGGTCAGGCCCACATGCGCCTCTTTGGCTTCGCCTGGACCGTTGACCACGCAACCGATGACCGCGACATCCAGCGGTACCAGCAGGTCTTCAAGGCGCACTTCCAGTTCGTTCATGGTTTTCACCACGTCGAAGTTCTGCCGCGAGCAGCTCGGGCAGGCGATGAAGTTGATGCCACGAGAACGCAGGTGCAGGGATTTGAGAATGTCGTAGCCGACTTTCACTTCCTCGACCGGGTCAGCCGCCAACGAGATGCGAATAGTATCGCCAATCCCTTCGGCGAGCAGCATACCGAGGCCCACGGCGGATTTCACTGTGCCTGAACGCAAACCACCGGCTTCGGTGATGCCCAGGTGCAGCGGCTGGACGATTTCCTTGGCCAGCAAACGGTAGGCTTCGACGGCCATGAACACGTCGGACGCCTTCACGCTGACCTTGAAGTCCTGGAAGTTCAGACGTTCAAGGTGCTCAACGTGACGCAAGGCAGACTCGACCAGTGCAGCCGGGGTCGGCTCGCCGTATTTCTTTTGCAGGTCTTTTTCCAGCGAACCGGCGTTGACGCCAATACGAATCGGAATGCCCCGGTCACGCGCGGCATCGACCACGGCGCGTACACGATCTTCGCGACCGATGTTTCCCGGGTTGATTCGCAAGCAGTCCACACCCAGTTCCGCTACACGCAAGGCGATCTTGTAGTCGAAGTGGATATCGGCAACCAGCGGCACCTTGACGAGTTGCTTGATGCGGCCGAAAGCTTCGGCTGCATCCATGTCGGGTACGGAAACCCGCACGATGTCGACACCGGCAGCTTCCAGACGATTGATCTGCGCCACGGTGGCAGCGACGTCATTGGTATCGCTGTTGGTCATGCTCTGCACAGCGATAGGTGCATCGCCGCCCACAGGCACGTTACCGACCCAGATCTTGCGGGACTCGCGACGTTTGATTGGTGATTCGCCGTGCATGACTTATTGACCCAACTTCAGGCGAGCGGTCTCGCCACTGGTGAACGGAGCTACATCGACCACTTGCCCGTTGTAGCTGACCTGCGCGCCACGGGCATAGCCCAGGCGTACTGCAAACGGTGGTTTGCCGCTGACGTCGGCGGTTTCGCCTTTACGCTTGAGGCCACTGAGCAACACTTTGCCGTTGCCGTCGGTGACCTGCGCCCAGCAATCGGCGGTGAACTGGAGCCGGACCTGACCCGCCCCGGCAACCGGAGCGCTTGCTGCCACCGCTGGCGCGACTGGAGCAACCGGTGCGGTCACGACAGGCGCAACGACAGGCACGACGGGAGCCGGTGCGGCCGGTGTTGCGGCTACGATTGGCGCCACGTGAACAGGGGCCACGGGGGTCACAGGAGCAGGCGCGACCACTGGAGCCATTGGCGCTGGGGCTTGAGCGGTGACCGGGGTTTCAGCCGGAGCCTGACCTTCCGGCAATGCCAGTGCAGTCTCGCCCTCGGTCTGACCTTCAACCACGGCCTGATCTTCCGGCTCGTCGAGCGGATGGATCTGCGTAGTGCCGTCAGCACCTTCGACTTCAACGTGTTCAGGGTTGATGCCAATCAATTCTTTGGTGCGCAGCGAGGTTTGATCCTGCCACCAGACGAAACCGCCCCCCACCACCGCGATCAGCAGCAACAGGCTGACAATTCGCAAAATGGTGTGGGAAACCCGTGAAGGTTCTTCGATACGCCCCAGGCTATGGACATTGCTGCCCTGGGAATCGGTGCCTGTGCTCTGGTCGAACTGCTGAACCAGGATCGCCTGGTCCATGCCCAGCAATTTTGCATAAGCACGGATATAGCCGCGAGCAAAGGTGTGCCCTGGCAGCTTGTCGAAAGCGCCGGCTTCCAGGTTGCTCAAGGAAGTCACGGTGAGATTGAGCTTCAGGGCCACTTCAGCCAGCGTCCAACCATTGCTTTCGCGGGCCTGACGCAGGGTCTCACCGGGGTTTACGCGAGTCGCTGCTACAACTTCGGGATGCGCCGCTTTCATCATTGCTCCGACAGGTATTGCTGATATTCCGGCGTACCGGGATAGAGTCGTTTTAATTGCAGGCCAAAACTGGCGGCCTTGTCGCGATCGTCGAACACCTTAGCCAACCGGACGCCGAGCAATAGACTACGTGCATTTTGCTCGGCAAGCAGGCTAAAACGGTCGTAATAGTCGCGCGACGGCACATAATGCCTGTCTTCGAAGGACAACTCAGCCATTTCCAGCAATGCACGTGGTTGCTGACGGTTCAAACGCAGGGCTTTTTCCAGTTGTTGCTGGGCAAGTTGACGCTGGCCAAGCATCGAGGCTGTTATGCCCAGGTTCTCGAAAACCCGCGAACGCTCAGGGTAAAGGCTATCGGCCGCCGCCTGCTCAAAGCGCTCGTAAGCTTCTTTGTAACGTTTTTCTTCAAAAAGAAAGCTGCCGTAGTTATTCAGGATGCGCGCATCGCCAGGACGAGAAGACAGCGCCTTGCGAAAATGCTGGTCCGCGAGCTCGTTTTCCATCTCGGCCTGAAACACCAGACCGAGCGCCGCGTTGGCATCCGGGTCGGAACTGTCCAGCTCAATGGCCTTCTTCAACGGGACTTTCGCCCGCTCGGTCATGCCCTGCTGCAGATACCCCACGCCTAGCTGCACATACGCAGCACGTGCCTCATCGCGGCCCTTGCTGGTTTTCATCGGATTGAAATCACCCGACAGAACACAACCAGCCGACAGGCTGGCGAACAGCAGAAGCAGCGCGAGGCGCAATGGCATAGAGGTCCTCTCTTTAAGTACGATTCGCAGCGTCTTGCGCCATATCGCTGTCGGCGTTCAATTCACGCACGGCAATATAACGCTCGCTGCGACGGGTGCGATCCAGCACCTGCCCGACCAGTTGGCCACAAGCCGCATCAATATCTTCACCGCGCGTGGTGCGCACGGTGACATTGAAGCCTGCCTGATGAAGTTGATCCTGAAAACGACGAATGGCGTTGTTGCTCGGCCGTTCGTAACCGGAATGAGGAAACGGGTTGAACGGGATCAAGTTGATCTTGCAAGGCGTGTCCTTGAGCAACTCGATCATTTCAACAGCGTGCTCAACCTTATCATTGATATCTTTGAGCAAGGTGTACTCGATGGTCAGCACGCGCTTTTCGCCCAAGGACGACATATAGCGGCGGCAGGACTCAAGGAGCATTTTCAGCGGGTACTTCTTGTTGATCGGTACCAGCTGATTGCGCAGCGCATCGTTCGGTGCGTGCAGGGACAACGCCAGGGAGACGTCGATGTGTTTGGAGAGCTCATCGATCATCGGCACCACGCCTGAAGTCGACAGGGTCACACGGCGCTTGGAAATGCCGTACCCCAGGTCGTCCATCATCAGGTGCATGGCAGCCACGACGTTGTCGAAGTTCAGCAGCGGCTCACCCATGCCCATCATCACCACGTTGGTGATGGCACGGTCGACGGTTGCCGGGACGCTGCCAAAGGATTTGTTGGCAATCCACACCTGACCGATGACTTCGGCGGCGGTGAGGTTGCTATTGAAACCTTGCTTGCCGGTGGAGCAGAAACTGCAATCCAGGGCACAGCCTGCCTGGGACGAAACGCACAAGGTGCCGCGTTTGCCCTGGGGAATGTACACGGTCTCGACGCAGCTACCGGACGCCACGCGCACCACCCACTTACGGGTGCCGTCGCTGGAGATGTCCTCGCTGACCACTTCGGGGCCGCGAACTTCAGCAATGACCTTGAGCTTGTCGCGCAAGGCTTTGCTGACGTTCGTCATGGCGTCGAAATCATCGACACCAAAGTGGTGAATCCATTTCATTACCTGACCGGCACGGAAACGCTTCTCCCCGATTGAGTCGAAGAATTTTTCCATTTCCAGCTGAGTCAGACCCAGCAGGTTAGTTTTAACAGTCGATGTAGTCATGGATTCACCTTCACTCTTAAGCCAATGCTTAGCGAGTGGTTACTTCAGTAGCTGCGAAGAAGTACGAGATTTCGCGAGCAGCAGCGGCTTCGGAGTCCGAACCGTGCACAGCGTTGGCGTCGATGGAATCAGCGAAGTCAGCGCGGATGGTGCCGGCAGCAGCTTCTTTAGGGTTGGTAGCGCCCATCAGCTCACGGTTCAGAGCGATAGCGTTTTCGCCTTCCAGAACCTGAACAACAACCGGACCGGAGATCATGAAAGCAACCAGGTCGCCGAAGAAACCACGAGCGCTGTGCTCAGCGTAGAAGCCTTCAGCTTCGGCTTTGGACAGTTGCTTCATTTTCGAAGCTACAACGCGCAGGCCAGCTTTTTCGAAACGGGTGATGATTTCACCAGTAACGTTTTTTGCAACAGCGTCAGGCTTGATGATCGAGAAAGTACGTTGAACAGCCATGGTGTAACTCCAGAAACGGTAATTTGCGAAAAATTAAACCCGCGAATTATACGCGGGTTCTTTGGTATTGCCTAACGGCGTACGGTGCGCTCAGTCGGCTTCTTCGATCCAGGCGGCCTGAATGGCTTCAAGCACCTTCTCGCCACCGCGGGTCGGATCATCGCTGAACTCCGGCAATGCCAGCACCCACTGATGCAGATCGACGAAGTTCACATAACGCGGGTCCACATCCGGCTTGGACTCAGCCAGCTGGATCGCGATTTCCAGCACATCAACCCATTTCAGGCTCATGACAACTCCTTGAATCAGTGCGGCGCTTCGGCGGCATGGTTGAGCGAGTATTTCGGAATTTCGACAGTCAGGTCTTCAGTCCCGACTTTTGCCTGACAGGCCAGGCGCGACTGAGCTTCCAGCCCCCAAGCCTTATCAAGGTAGTCTTCTTCCAACTCGTCAGCTTCTTCCAGCGAGTCGAAACCTTCCCGAATGAGGCAGTGACACGTCGTGCAAGCGCAGACGCCGCCACAGGCACTTTCCATCTCGATATGGTGCTCATGCGCCAGATCGAGGATGGACGTACCGGGTTCAGCCTCCACGACCATGCCGTCCGGGCAAAACTTTTCGTGTGGCAGAAAAATGACCTGCGGCATCGTTATTCCTCAATCTCATTCAGGTTGCGCCCCGCCAGCGCGGCTTTCACCGTCGAGTCCAGGCGGCGGGCAGCAAAGGCATCGGTCACTTGCGACAGACGCTTGGTCTGCTGCTCGATGGCATAACCATCGGTGCCTTTCATCAATTCGGTCAGTTCCTGCATCTGCAACTCAATGACCATGCGCTCTTCAGCGTCGAGCAGGCGCTCGCCGTCAACATCAAGGGCGCCCTGCACTGCTTCGATCAGGCGCTGGGCGTCAACTTGTTGCTCACGCAGCACGCGGGCGACTTTGTCGTCATTGGCATGCTGGAATGAATCCTTGAGCATCCGGGCGATTTCGCCGTCAGTCAGACCGTAGGATGGCTTGACCTGAATGCTAGCCTCGACGCCCGAACTCAGTTCGCGGGCGGCAACGCTGAGCAGGCCATCGGCGTCAACCTGGAAGGTCACGCGAATCTTCGCTGCACCCGCCACCATCGCAGGGATGCCACGCAGCTCGAAGCGCGCCAGGGAGCGGCAATCGCTGATCAGCTCACGCTCGCCCTGCAACACGTGAATCATCATGGCCGACTGGCCATCTTTGTAGGTAGTGAAGTCCTGGGCGCGAGCAACCGGGATGGTGGTGTTACGCGCAATCACCTTCTCCATCAGGCCACCCATGGTTTCCAGCCCCAGGGACAACGGAATCACATCGAGCAGCAGCAGTTCACCACCATCGCGCTTATTGCCCGCCAAGGTATCGGCCTGGATCGCGGCACCGATGGCCACCACTTGATCCGGATCGATTTCGGTCAACGGCTGGCGACCAAAGGCCTCAGCCACCGCGTCACGAACACGCGGTACGCGGGTCGAACCACCGACCATCACCACCGCTTGCACCTCTTCCAGCTCGACACCGGAATCGCGCACCGCACGACGACAGGCTTTCAGGCTGCGAGCGACCATTGGCTCGATCAGCGCATCAAAGGCTTCGCGAGTCAGCGAGGCTTTCCAGTTGCCGTAAGCAACTTCAACACTCGCAGCGTTGGTCAGCGCTTCTTTGGCCGCACAAGCGGTTTGCAGCAGACTGCGTTGCTCGCCCGGATCAAGATCGGCGGACAGGCCCGCACTCTCGATAATCCAGCCAGCAATGGCGTGATCGAAGTCATCGCCGCCCAAGGCGCTATCGCCCCCGGTGGCCAGCACTTCGAACACACCACCGGTCAAACGCAGAATAGAAATATCGAAGGTGCCGCCGCCCAAGTCGTAAATGGCAACCAGGCCTTCGGCCTGTTGATCCAGACCGTAAGCCACGGCAGCAGCGGTTGGCTCGTTGAGCAGACGCAGCACGTTCAGACCGGCCAGCTTGGCTGCGTCCTTGGTGGCCTGACGCTGAGCGTCATCGAAGTAAGCCGGAACAGTAATCACCGCACCGACCAATTCGCCACCCAATGTCGCTTCGGCGCGCTGACGCAGCACCCTGAGGATATCGGCGGAAACCTCGACCGGACTTTTCGGGCCTTGCACGGTGTCGATGAACGGCATGTGCGACTCGCCATCGACAAAGCGGTACGGCAACTGATCACCCAATTGCTTGACGTCGGCCAGACCACGACCCATCAAGCGCTTGACCGATAGCACGGTGTTCAAGGGATCGGTGGCAGCAGCCAGCTTGGCGGATTCGCCGACCTCGACGCGATCGGCGTGATAGCGCACGGCAGACGGCAGGATGACCTGCCCTTGCGCGTCAGCCAGAGGCTCGGAAAGACCACTGCGCAATGCAGCGACCAGCGAATTGGTAGTGCCCAAGTCGATCCCCACAGCCAGACGACGCTGGTGCGGTTGAGGACTTTGGCCGGGTTCGGCGATCTGCAGTAGGGCCATCGTTATCAGGACTTATCTGTATATCAGGCGTGCGACCGAGGCGGCACTGGGTTAATCGTCGAGGCGCTCTTCTAACTGGCGCACTTCGTAGGTGAGCTTGTCGAGAAACTGCATGCGCCGCATCAGGCGTTCTGCCTGTTCACGTTGCGCCGCATCATTCCAGCAAGCTGCGAAGCTGTCGTTCAATTCATCCTGAGCGACCTTCAGGCGGCGCTTGAACACCGCAATCCCGGCCAGATCGGCACTGTCTTGCAGGTCTTCGAGCTCTTCGCGCCATTGCATCTGCTGCAGAAGAAACTCCGGATCATGCACCGTGACCTCCAGCGGCAGCTCACGACCACCCATGGCGAGCAGGTAACGCGCACGTTTGGGGGGACTTTTGAGCGTCTGGTAGGCCTCGTTGAGGCTCGCGGATTGCTCTAGCGCCAGCCGCTGCTCACGCTCGGAAGCGTCGGCAAAGCGGTCTGGATGAACGCCGCGCGCCAACTCACGGTAGCGCGTAGCCAGCTGATCGAGGTCCAGAGTGAAGCTCGGTTGCAGCTCGAATAAAGCGAAATGACAAGGAGTACCCACGACCAGCCTCAGATGTTGAAGCTTTCGCCGCAGCCACATTCACCGCGCACGTTGGGGTTGTTGAACTTGAAGCCTTCGTTCAACCCTTCCTTGACGAAATCGAGCTCGGTGCCGTCCAGGTAAGCCAGACTTTTCGGGTCGATAATCACTTTCTCGCCGTGACTTTCGAACACCTGATCTTCTGCAACCACCTCGTCGACAAACTCCAGCACGTAGGCAAGGCCGGAACAGCCTGTGGTGCGAACACCCAGACGAATCCCTTCACCTTTGCCGCGCCCGTTGAGGGAGCGTCGCACGTGTTGAGCTGCCGCTTCTGTCATGCTGATAGCCATCGGTGACTCCTTACTCGTCGCCAAATCTTGAAAGTCAGATCAAGCCTTTCTTCTGCTTGTAATCGCGAACGGCGGCCTTGATGGCGTCCTCAGCGAGTACCGAGCAGTGAATTTTCACTGGCGGCAAAGCCAGTTCTTCAGCCAGCTGAGTGTTCTTGATGGTTTCGGCTTCGTCCAGGGTCTTGCCCTTCATCCACTCGGTAGCGAGGGAGCTGGAAGCAATGGCAGAGCCGCAGCCATAGGTCTTGAACTTGGCGTCTTCGATGATGCCTTGCTCGTTAACCTTGATTTGCAGGCGCATAACGTCGCCGCACGCCGGGGCGCCGACCATGCCAGTGCCGACATCAGGATCTTCCGCGTCCATCTTGCCGACGTTACGCGGGTTTTCGTAGTGGTCGATGACCTTTTCGCTGTAAGCCATGATTCTTAATCCTCACTCATCAGAGAGTCGCTCTTTGGGCTCTGCAAGCCGACCTTTCAATACGTACGACAGAGCCCGTGTGCGGCGACTTAAATTCAGTGCGCCGCCCACTCGATCTTCGAAATGTCGACGCCGTCTTTGTACATGTCCCACAGCGGCGACAGAGCGCGCAGCTTGGTAACGGCCTCGCAGACTTTCTGCGCGGCGTAATCGATTTCTTCTTCGGTGGTGAAACGGCCGAAGGTGAAACGGATCGAGCTGTGTGCCAGTTCGTCGTTGCGGCCCAGGGCGCGCAGTACGTACGAAGGCTCAAGCGATGCCGAAGTGCACGCAGAACCGGACGATACCGCCAGATCCTTGAGCGCCATGATCAGCGACTCGCCTTCAACGTAGTTGAAGCTCAGGTTCAGGTTGTGCGGAACGCGCGAAGTCATGCTGCCGTTGACGTACAGCTCTTCGAGGCCTTCGACCTGCTTGAAGAAACGCTCGCTCAAGGCTTTGATACGGACGTTTTCGGCAGCCATGTCTTCCTTGGCCACACGGAACGCTTCACCCATGCCGACGATCTGGTGAGTCGCCAGGGTGCCGGAGCGCATGCCGCGCTCATGACCGCCGCCGTGCATGGTCGCTTCAAGGCGAACACGCGGCTTGCGGCTCACGTACAGCGCGCCGATGCCTTTAGGACCGTAGGTTTTGTGGGCAGAGAAGGACATCAGATCGACTTTCAGCTTTTGCAGATCGATCTCGACTTTGCCAGTGGACTGCGCAGCGTCGACGTGCAGCAGAATGCCCTTGGAGCGGGTCAATTCGCCAATGGCTGCGATGTCGTTGATGGTGCCGATTTCATTGTTCACGTGGATGATCGACACCAGAATGGTGTCATCACGCAACTCGGCTTCGATCATCTCAGGGGTGACCAGACCATCTTCACGAGGCTCGATGTAGGTGACTTCGAAACCTTCGCGCTCCAGTTGGCGCATGGTGTCGAGGACAGCCTTGTGTTCGATCTTGGTGGTGATCAGGTGCTTGCCTTTGGAACCGTAAAAATGCGCGACACCCTTGATTGCCAGGTTGTCGGACTCGGTGGCACCGGAGGTCCAGACGATTTCACGCGGGTCGGCGTTGACCAGGTCGGCGACCTGGCGGCGAGCGTTTTCGACCGCTTCTTCGGCTTTCCAGCCAAACACGTGGGAGCGGGACGCCGGGTTACCGAAGTTTCCGTCGACCAGCAGGCATTCACTCATCTTTTGCGCGACACGCGGATCAACCGGGGTGGTCGCAGAGTAATCAAGGTAAATCGGCAATTTCATGGACTATCTCCTAAAATCAGGCTGGCTGGCGTGCCGCTAGCTCTTTGGCTGTCATTCGACGGCGGACGCTTCAATCTTGTCCAGACGCGGCGCCTTGCCATTGCAACGACGCTGGTCCTGACGCTGGGCTACTTCTTGCACCTCACGGCGAGTCACAAGGTCAGCCAAGCTGATACCGCTCAGAAATTCGTGGATCTGCAGGCTGAGGTCACACCACAAGTGGTGGGTCAGGCAGGTGTCGCCGGAATGGCAGTCACCCTGGCCCTGGCATTTGGTTGCATCGACCGATTCGTTCACCGCGTCGATCACCTGAGCGACCTGAATGCCCTGCATCTCACGCGATAGCTGATAGCCACCGCCTGGGCCACGAACACTGGAAACCAGATTGCTGCGGCGCAATTTGGCAAAAAGCTGTTCAAGGTAGGACAGGGAAATGCCTTGGCGCTCAGAGATATCGGCCAGGGACACCGGGCCATGCTGCGCGTGCAACGCCAGATCAAGCATGGCGGTGACAGCGTATCGGCCTTTTGTAGTCAGTCGCATGGACAATTACCACGGGGGTTACGGGATGGAGCGAGTATGCAATTCCCGAGTATTTAAGTCAACTATAAGACCTAGTACTTTAGTCAGGTTTACCCGCAAAAAGAGCGCGCGCACTATAGCAAAGGCTGGTGGCGAACGACCAGTAAATGCGCGTTATCGTTCTTCGCGAGCAAGCCCGCTCCCACATTGGATCTTCAGAGGCCGCAAATTTGCGCACAACAGAGATCAAGTGTGGGAGCGGGCTTGCTCGCGAATGCCGCGCCGCGAATTAGCTGGCCTGGCTTTCACCCTTGTCTTTTACGCAGGCGAAGTCTTCTTCGCGCAGCTCGGGCAAGTCCTTGGCACAGTAAGGGCTGCCCAGATCCTTGAGTGCGCCGCACACACCCTCCAGTCGACCATCAACTGCCTGCAAGTGATCCAGCAACTGACCGATGGCACGCGCCACCGGGTCCGGCATGTCCTCACCGACACCATAGGCATCGAAGCCGATTTTCTCGGCCATGGCCTTGCGCTTGGCTTCCTGCTCCTCATCGGACTTGATGATGATCCGGCCCGGAATACCGACAACGGTCGCACCTGCGGGAACAGCCTTGGTTACCACCGCGTTAGAACCCACCTTGGCACCCGCCCCCACGGTGAACGGACCCAACACCTTGGCGCCCGCCCCTACCACCACGCCGTCTTCCAGCGTCGGATGGCGCTTGCCTTTGTTCCAGCTGGTACCGCCGAGAGTCACACCCTGATACAGCGTCACGTCATTGCCAATTTCTGCCGTTTCACCAATAACAATGCCCATGCCATGATCAATAAAAAAGCGCCGCCCAACCTTGGCACCCGGATGGATTTCGATCCCGGTCAACCAGCGACCGAAGTTCGATACCACGCGCGCCAGCCATTTCCAGCCCATGCCCCACAATGCGGAAGAGAGACGATGAATCCAGATCGCATGCATGCCCGGGTAGCAGGTCAGCACTTCAAACGCATTACGTGCCGCCGGGTCACGGTGGAAAACGCTCTGGATATCTTCACGCAAACGCTCGAACATTATTAATCCTTCCGCTTAAGAAGCTCGCCACGGGCCGCTTTCTGGGTTTCCGTGAGGATGCCACGCAAAATATTCATTTCCGCCCGACTGACCGAGCTTCGTCCGTACAACCGGCGCAGGCGCGCCATCAAGTGTCGCGGCTTTTGCGGATCGAGGAATTCAATGGCTACCAGCGTTTGCTCCAGGTGCTCATAGAATCGCTCCAGCTCATCCATGGTCGCCAGCTCACCACTCTTGGTGGACGCTACTTCATCCTTCTCGACCTTGCTCGGCTGACCTTGGGCCGCCAGCCAGGACATGCGCACTTCATAGCCCAGCACCTGCACCGCCGCCCCAAGATTCAGGGAACTGAACTCAGGGTCTGACGGGATGTGCACGTGATAATGACATCGCTGCAGCTCTTCATTGGTCAGGCCGGAGTCTTCACGACCAAACACCAACGCGATCTCGGCGCCTTGTGCGGCCTCCTCGACCACTTTCACGCCGCACTCACGAGGGTCCAGCAGCGGCCAGGGAATACGACGGTCGCGAGCACTGGTGCCCAATACCAGATTGCAGCCGACCAAGGCGTCTTCGAGCGTGGCGACGACTTGCGCATTTTCCAGAATATCGCCGGCACCAGAGGCCCGCGCATCGGCTTCGTGATGAGGAAAAAGCCGTGGTTCGACCAACACCAACCGCGACAGCCCCATGTTCTTCATGGCACGCGCAGCCCCGCCGATATTTCCCGGATGGCTGGTATTGACCAGGACGACACGAATGTTCTGCAGCAAGGGAGGCGCTCTCGGACAGTGAAAAGGGGAGCAAATCTTACAGCTCATCCAGGCATCCCGCCTCAAAAATAACTATTCACTTTTGACCGCGTCCACTGCTGCCATACCTCGTTGCCACTCCCCCTATAGCCTGCAATGAGTCGTCGCGGCGACTTACCTGACAACAGTGACCGCTCGTCAAAAACTGAAGGTATTTCCGGAGCCGGATGCAAAGTTAAGCGACGAAAGCGAACGTCGTCGTTCATCTGTAGAAACTTTCTGCTAGAATGCTCGGCTTTCTTTAACAACCTTAGGTGACACATCCATGCAGCCCATGCTGAATATCGCGCTGCGCGCCGCCCGCAGCGCCAGTGAATTGATCTTCCGCTCCATCGAGCGCCTGGATACCATCAAGGTCGACGAAAAAGACGCCAAGGACTACGTGTCCGAAGTTGACCGCGCCGCCGAACAGAAAATCATCGATGCGCTGCGCAAGGCCTACCCGACTCACGCCATCATGGGCGAAGAAACCGGCATGCACGCCGGCAGCGGCGAAGGCGCAGATTACCTGTGGATCATCGACCCACTGGACGGCACCACCAACTTCCTGCGCGGCGTTCCTCACTTCGCCGTGAGCATCGCCTGCAAATACCGTGGCCGCCTGGAACACGCAGTGGTCCTGGACCCGGTTCGCCAGGAAGAATTCACCGCCAGCCGTGGTCGTGGCGCCCAGCTTAACGGTCGCCGCCTGCGTGTCAGCGGTCGTACCAGCCTGGAAGGCGCATTGCTGGGTACGGGCTTCCCGTTCCGTGATGACCAGATGGACAACCTCGAAAACTACCTGGGCATGTTCCGCAGCCTGGTTGGCCAGACTGCCGGCATCCGCCGTGCTGGCGCCGCGAGCCTGGACCTGGCTTACGTTGCCGCTGGTCGCTTCGATGCGTTCTGGGAGTCGGGCCTGTCCGAGTGGGACATGGCAGCAGGCGCCCTGCTGATCCAGGAAGCTGGCGGCCTGGTGAGCGACTTCACCGGCGGCCATGACTTCCTTGAAAAAGGTCACATCGTTGCCGGCAATACCAAATGCTTCAAAGCAGTACTGACGGCCATCCAGCCGCACCTGCCAGCCTCGCTGAAACGCTAAGCGACAGGCACAAAAAGCACCCTTCGGGGTGCTTTTTTATGCCTGGAATTCGGCCTCCAACACACTGAAAATCCAATGTGGGAACGAGCCTGCTCGCGAAAGCGGTGTATCAGCCACCACCAATGCCGGATGTGGCGACGCCTTCGCGAGCAGGCTCGCTCCCACGGGGGATTGATGGGAATGCAGAAACTGTGGACAAAAAGAAGCACCCCGAAGGGTGCTTCTTTGTGCATCTGTAACCTGAGTATTTATTGACCCGACTGAGCCTGCGAAAGGATCAACTGACCGTCCTTGTTGACTGGAATCTGGTTGCCTGGGTCACGGTCCATCCGCACTTTGCCTTCCTTGCCGTCCAGCGAGTAACGCACGTCGTAACCGATAACCTTGTCGCTAATGTCATTGACTGTGTTACAGCGGGTTTGCGTCGTGGTGTAGGTATCACGATTCTGCATACCTTCCTGGACCTTATTACCGGCATAACCACCACCGACAGCGCCCGCAACCGTGGCAATTTTCTTGCCGGTGCCGCCGCCGATCTGATTACCCAGCAAACCACCAGCCAACGCACCAACCACCGTACCGGCGATCTGGTGCTGATCTTTCACCGGCGCTTGCCGGGTGACGGTGACATCCTTGCAGACTTCACGTGGGGTCTTGATTTGTGTCTTGACCGGCTCAACTGCCAGTACTTGCGCATACTCAGGGCCGCTTTTTACCAGGCTGTAGGTGGCAACAGCACCCCCGGCAGTCACACCGACAGCACCCAATACCGCACCAACCAGTAACGACTTGTTCACATGAACCTCCTGACCATCACATGCGGGCTTGCCCGCGCTTCTCCCAACCTTGGAGCATAAAAAAAGGCGCGAGTTCAATGCTCGCGCCTTCTGGTTATAACGAGAAGAAATAACGCCTCAAGGACGGTCGTCCACTTCCTTCTCGGTATTGGCCGGAGGAATCAGGTCCTCGCTGCTCAGGTTCAGCCAGATCAGCACCACGTTGGCGATGTAGATCGACGAGTAAGTACCCGCCAATACACCGACAAACAACGCAATGGAGAAGCCGAACAGGTTGTCGCCACCAAAGAACAGCAGCGCGGCAATCGCCAGTAAGGTGGAGATCGACGTGGCCATGGTCCGCAGCAGGGTTTGCGTGGTCGAGATGTTGATATTCTCGATCAGGCTGGCCTTGCGCAGCACACGGAAGTTCTCACGAACCCGGTCGAACACCACAATGGTGTCGTTGAGCGAGTAACCGATGATCGCCAGTACCGCCGCCAGCACCGTCAGGTCGAAGGTGATCTGGAAGAACGACAGAATACCGATAGTCACGATCACGTCGTGGATCAACGAGACAATCGCCCCGACCGCGAACTTCCACTGAAAGCGGAAAGCCAGGTAGATCAGGATGCCGCCCAGCGCCATCAGCATGCCGAGGCCGCCCTGGTCTCGCAGCTCTTCACCCACCTGCGGGCCGACGAACTCGACGCGCTTGACGTTCGCCGGGTTGTCGCCGCCGACTTTCTGCAGCGCTTCAGCTACCTGATGACCCAGTTGCGGGTCTTCACCTGGCATACGCACCAGCAGGTCGGTGGTTGCACCGAAGTTCTGCACGATGGCTTCGTGATAACCGGCGGTGACCAGTTGCTCACGAACCTTGGTGACGTCGGCCGGACGCTCGTAGGTCAGCTCGATGAGCGTACCGCCGGTGAAGTCCAGGCCCCAGTTCATGCCCTTGTGGACAACGCTGAAAATGGCCAGCGCCGTAAGGAACAATGTGACGCCGAACGCGAAGTTGCGAACGCCCATGAAGTTGATTGTACGTAACATGGCAGCCCCTTAAATCCACAACTTCTTGAAGTCACGACCACCGAAGATCAGGTTGACCATCGCGCGGGTCACCATGATGGCCGTGAACATCGAGGTAAAGATCCCGAGGGACATGGTCACTGCGAAGCCCTTGACCGGGCCGGTGCCCATGGCAAAGAGGATGCCGCCGACCAGCAACGTGGTCAGGTTGGCGTCGAGAATCGCAGTAAATGCCCGGCCGAAGCCTTCGTTAATTGCCCGCTGCACCGTCATGCCGGCCGCGATCTCTTCACGTATCCGCGAGAAGATCAGTACGTTGGCGTCGACCGCCATGCCCATGGTCAACACGATACCGGCGATACCCGGCAAGGTCAGCGTGGCACCCAGCAAGGACATCAAGGCCAGCAACAGCACCATGTTCACTGCCAACGCAACCGTGGCGATGATGCCGAAGAAGCGGTAGATGGCGATGATGAACAGCGACACGAACAGCATGCCCCACAGCGACGCATCGATACCCTTGGTGATGTTGTCAGCACCCAGGCTCGGACCGATTGTGCGCTCTTCGGCAAAGTACATCGGCGCCGCCAGACCACCGGCGCGCAGCAGCAAGGCCAGCTCCGAGGATTCGCCCTGACCGTTCAGGCCAGTGATGCGGAACTGAGCACCCAGCGGCGACTGAATGGTCGCCAGGCTGATGATCTTTTTCTCTTCCTTGAAGGTCTGGACCGGCACGTCTTTCTCGACGCCGTTGACCATTTGCTTGACGTAGGTGGTCACCGGGCGCTGCTCGATGAAGATCACCGCCATGCTGCGGCCGACGTTGCTGCGAGTCGCACGACTCATCAGTTCGCCGCCATGACCATCCAGACGAATATTCACTTCCGGCGTGCCGTGCTCACCGAAACCGGCCTTGGCGTCAGTCACCTGGTCACCGGTGATGATCAGGCCACGCTCGATTTGCGCAGGAGGACGCTTGCCTTCGCGGAACTCGAAGGTTTCGGAAGTCGCTTTCGAAGCGCCAGGCTCAGCGGCCAGACGGAACTCAAGGTTGGCCGTCTTGCCGAGGATACGCTTGGCTTCGGCAGTGTCCTGCACGCCCGGCAGTTCAACCACGATGCGGTTGGCACCCTGACGCTGCACGATAGGCTCGGCAACACCCAGCTCGTTGACGCGGTTACGTACCGTGGTCAAGTTCTGTTTGATGGAGTATTCACGGATTTCCGCCAGCTTGGCCGGGGTCATCGCCAGACGCAGTACCGCCTGACCATTGAGGTCGGCCGGAACAATGTCGAAATCGTTGAAGTTCTTGCGGATCAACACACGGGCCTGTTCGCGGGAAGCTTCATCACTGAAACCCAGCTGAATGGCGCCATTGAGTTGCGGCAGGCTGCGATAGCGCAGACGCTCTTTACGCAACAGGCTCTTGACGTCGCCTTCGTAGACTTTCAGGCGTGCATCGAGGGCTTTGTCCATGTCCACTTCGAGCAGGAAGTGCACACCACCGGACAAGTCCAGACCCAGCTTCATCGGATGCGCGCCGAGACTGCGCAGCCATTGCGGGGTTGTCTGTGCCAGGTTCAGCGCGACGACATAGTCATCACCCAACACCTTGCGCACTACGTCCTTGGCTGGAAGCTGGTCTTCCTGCTTGGTCAGACGCAACAAACCGCCCTTGCCGTTCGCCGCGACAGTGGCGGCCTTGACGTTGATCCCGGCGTCGGAGAGCGCTTTGCTCGCACGATCCAGATCTGCCTGAGTAACTTGCAGCGCAGTGCTTGCACCGCTGACCTGAATGGCCGGGTCGTCAGGATAAAGATTGGGAGCGGAATAAATTAAACCGATCGCCAGCACCGCCAGGATCAGTATGTATTTCCACAGAGGGTATTTGTTCAGCATCACGCCGCCCGCTTATGACGCGGGGCGCCTTGCGCGCCCCGTCGATTGGTAAAAGATGAAACTTAGATCGCTTTCAGCGTGCCTTTTGGCAGGGTGGCTGCGATAGCGCCTTTCTGGAACTTCAGCTCTACCGAGTCAGAAACTTCAAGAACAACGAAATCATCAGCTACTTTGGTGATCTTGCCGGCGATACCGCCAGACGTCACAACTTCGTCACCTTTTTGCAAGTTGCTGAGCAGGTTCTTCTGCTCTTTCGCGCGCTTGGCCTGTGGACGCCAGATCATCAGGTAGAAAATGACCAGGAAACCGACCAGGAAAATCCACTCGAAGCCAGTACCAGCAGGGCCGGCAGCCGGTGCAGCGGCGTCTGCCATCGCATTAGAGATAAAAAAGCTCATTTAGCACTCCAGTTGCAAAATTAGTGTCGTAAACGTTTTAAAACTCAGTCCAAAGGCGGAACAGGCAACCCGCGTTTGGCATAGAAGGCATCGACAAAGGCGGCCAATGTACCCTGTTGAATAGCCTCGCGCAAACCAGCCATAAGCACTTGGTAATGGCGCAAATTATGGATGGTATTGAGCATGCTCCCCAGCATTTCGCCGCACTTGTCCAGGTGATGCAGATAAGCGCGGGAGAAGTTCTGGCAGGTATAGCAATCGCAGGTCGGATCGAGCGGCGAATCATCATGGCGATGGAACGCGTTACGGATCTTCAGCACGCCGGTATCAATGAACAGATGCCCATTGCGGGCATTACGGGTTGGCATCACGCAATCGAACATGTCCACCCCGCGGCGCACACCCTCAACCAAGTCTTCCGGTTTGCCAACGCCCATAAGGTAACGAGGTTTGTCCGCAGGCATCTGGCCTGGCAGGTAGTCGAGCACCTTGATCATCTCGTGCTTGGGCTCGCCCACCGACAGACCGCCGATCGCCAGGCCATCGAAGCCGATCTTGTCGAGGCCTTCCAGGGAGCGCATGCGCAGGTCCTGGTGCATGCCGCCCTGAACGATACCGAACAGCGCTGCGGTGTTGTCGCCATGGGCGTTTTTCGAGCGCTGCGCCCAACGCAACGACAGCTCCATGGACACCCGCGCGACGTCTTCGTCGGCCGGGTACGGCGTGCACTCGTCAAAAATCATCACGATGTCGGAGCCCAAGTCACGCTGGACCTGCATTGACTCTTCCGGGCCCATGAACACTTTGGCGCCATCCACCGGAGAGGCGAAGGTCACGCCCTCCTCCTTGATCTTGCGCATGGCGCCCAGGCTGAACACCTGGAAACCGCCGGAGTCGGTCAGAATCGGGCCTTTCCACTGCATGAAATCATGCAGGTCGCCGTGCTTCTTGATTACTTCCGTGCCAGGACGCAGCCACAAGTGAAAGGTGTTGCCCAGAATGATCTCGGCGCCGGTGGCGACGATATCGCGCGGCAACATACCCTTGACCGTACCGTAAGTACCGACCGGCATGAACGCCGGGGTCTCGACAGTGCCACGCGGAAAGGTCAGGCGACCGCGACGAGCCTTGCCGTCAGTGGCCAGCAACTCGAAAGACATACGACTTTGGCGACTCATTCTGTTTCCTCTGGGGCCGAATCCTTGGGTGCGGTTGGCGCCGGATTACGGGTGATGAACATCGCATCACCGTAGCTGAAAAAGCGGTATCCATGCTCGACGGCAGCCTTGTAGGCCGCCATGGCTTCGGGATAACCGGCGAAGGCCGAAACCAGCATCAACAACGTGGATTCGGGCAAATGAAAGTTGGTGACCAGGGCATCGACCACATGAAACGGCCGGCCCGGGTAGATAAAGATATCGGTGTCGCCGCTGAACGGCTTGAGCACGCCATCGCGGGCAGCGCTTTCCAGCGAGCGCACGCTGGTGGTCCCCACGGCCACCACACGTCCGCCACGCTCACGGCACGCGGCAACCGCATCCACCACATCCTGGCTGACTTCCAGCCATTCGTTGTGCATGTGGTGATCTTCGATCCGTTCCACGCGCACTGGCTGGAAAGTGCCTGCGCCGACGTGCAAGGTCACAAACGCGGTTTCAACGCCCTTGGCGGCAATCGCCTCCAGCAACGGCTGGTCGAAATGCAGACCGGCAGTAGGCGCCGCCACCGCACCCAAGCGCTCGGCATAGACCGTCTGATAGCGCTCGCGGTCCGAACCTTCGTCCGGGCGATCGATATAAGGAGGCAACGGCATGTGCCCGACACGGTCGAGCAGCGGCAGCACTTCTTCGGCAAACCCCAGTTCGAACAACGTATCGTGGCGCGCGAGCATTTCAGCCTCGCCACCGCCGTCGATGAGGATCTTCGAACCCGGCTTCGGCGACTTGCTGGAACGCACATGGGCCAGCACGCGATGGCTGTCGAGCACCCGCTCGACCAGAATTTCCAGCTTGCCGCCAGAAGCTTTCTGGCCAAACAGCCGCGCCGGAATCACCCGGGTATTGTTGAACACCATCAAGTCGCCTGGGCGCAAATGCTCAAGCAAATCAGTAAATTGACGGTGTGCCATAGCGCCGCTGACCCCATCCAGGGTCAACAGGCGACTGCCGCGCCGCTCAGCCAAAGGGTGGCGAGCGATCAGCGAATCAGGGAGTTCGAAAGTAAAGTCAGCAACGCGCATGATGGAGTTCGTCTAGCAGGGCCGGGAAGTCTAGCGGAAATAGTGAAAATTCTCCATGTACCTGATTGACCGATGGTTATCTCATCTCTATACTTCGCCGCCATTGAGCCCTGATGGCGGAATTGGTAGACGCGGCGGATTCAAAATCCGTTTTCGAAAGGAGTGGGAGTTCGAGTCTCCCTCGGGGCACCAAAATTAAGAAAGGTCTTGCTTAGCAAGGCCTTTTTTTTCGCCCAAAGAAAAGCCACCCCGCCCCCGTAGGAGCTGCCGAAGGCTGCGATCTTTTGATCCTGCTTCCCTTCCACACCCCTTGACCCGCGGACCATTTCACAAGGATTCCCCCCATGGAATTACCCCTGGAAACAGTCGCCCTCTTCTCCCTCAAACTCGCTTACGAAACCGAAGGCCAAAGCCCGATCCTGCGCGACGACCTGATGATGGGCGACTACCAGCGGGACGTATTCGGCTTGCTGGTACGCAGAGGTGATGTCGAGACCATTAAGGTCAAAGTGGCTGAATGCGTGGGGCTGGCGCTTGAGGCGATAGGTGGGGCGGGTACGCCGCTGGGGCGAGAGTTGGATAGATTGTCGGGAGATTTCAGCGCTGCACAGACGCTGGAGCAGCTTGATAGTCCGCTGATTGCGCTTAAGGATTATTTGAAAGATATTCAGTGAATGATTGGGTGGGGGCAGGTTTGGTGGCCCTTTGCACCGACTGATACTGGGCGGGGGTTTGGCTGATATGAGAATGGACCTGTCCCCCACTGATCGTTCCCACGCTCCGCGTGGTAATGCATCCCATAACGCTCCGCGTCGCAATAAGCTGCAACACCCCACTATCAAAAACCACAACCCCATCCCGCACTGCCTCGATCAGCTGACAAATAATGAATTTGCCCCCTTTTTTCATTAGAAATTTAGTGCGAGCGCTAGAGCGCCCGCACTACCACCTCGACTTCAGGTATCTTCAAACAATTAAAGTATCCACATTTGCAAGGACTGTTGATGTCAATGGCGGTGATTTGAGCAGGTCGCGCGATATATCTGGATCCGGCAACGCAGTCTTAATTAAGAGATCAAGCCTCTCAAACCAATCTCCATCATTGGAAGAAAACAAATTATACAAAGCTTCATTTTTTGTCTTACAGCCAAATTTTTTATACATCGATTGGCAGTACTTAGATGCCGCAGTCATTATGTGCCAACGTAGTTTCGAGTACCTACCGTCAAAGCGCTTATTCCCAGTAAGCATTCTTAATCGGTAATGACTGTAGCAGGCAGTATAATAATCTTCTTCGTGAGCAGCTCGTGAAAAAACATCATTCAAGAGCTCTCCAGTCAACCTATTCGGGTACCTACTGGAATAGTCCGGACGCATCATTACAACCGCTGCATAACAACGCGCTACCTCCCTCGCATCAAAGATTCGTGCAGGCGCAACATTCTCAGATCTATACTGCCCTTTGCGGCGCTCAAAATATAGTCTATTAGACTCTGCTGCACCTCTAGCGTTAAAGTACTGTTCCAACACCCGCAATGCATCTAACGTCGATATGAATTGAGCATCTTCAACTTTAGACTGTCTATTGGTTGCACGCACGATGTCGTCGATCACTGACGGATCATCGGCCTCAATAAGCTTGATCATTAAACTGACTGAGCTATCAACCTGCGCATCCAAGGAAATAAGAATATTAGAGGTCTGACACCCGTTCACAATCTGAAAGTCCCGGATAAATATTTCCTGCCCTGCAGGCCTAATACTAGACGCAACTATTGTAATGCCATTATTCATAAGGCCAAATCTTTGCTTTTTATCAGCGCTATTTAAAGTTTCGGCGATTTCAGAATTTACCTCAACATCTACGCCCAAAAAATCCCTGACATTCTCTTCGAAGAGCTTCTTTCGTGGTGTTCCACTTGGGTCTTTTAGTACCGAATCTATAAAGCTTCTCGCAGTTACCGTGGCGACGTAAGCGTTGTTAATGTCGGGAGCAGCAGGAAAGGGAGCATACCCGACAGTCGCTAATTTGGCCTCCATCGGCCCATCTGCCGATAGCCAAAGCTCATGAATTAGCTCGCGATGCGCTTTAATGAGGAGAGTCTCATTAGAATACCCCATTTTTTTCAGCGCAGCCTCTCCGACTTGAAATGCTGCATCAATCTCAACTGCTTCCGTGTCCGGGGCAGCAGTAAAAAAATATGCGTGAAGATTAGGTAATCCTCCTCTAATTCTTCCAATATTCTCAAATATCTTATTGAACATTTTCTTAAAGTCCGCCAAGTATTGACTATGAGGCTGCGCTGGCACCTCTGACAGATAGTCGACTATGGCAGCAACAAAAGAATCAATCTCTTGCTTAGACCAAGTTACGGATCTTTTAGCTTGAATCAAAACTATCGACACCTTATACTCGCGCCTACTCGTTGCGAATATCTCCTCTAGTTCTTCCAATGAGAATATAGCGCGATCATCGAGAAATAAAAGTGCACCATCTATCCCTGGATCTGCACCTTCATAAACCACATCAGCCACCTCAACCCTGTCCCCAGAGTATTTAGAGAAGGCACAGTAATTTACAAACGCCTCGAAGTTCTTAGACTCATCATACGGAGCGCCAAAGTCCTTGCAAAATGTATCAAAGTAAGATCTGGTAACAAGGTGCATATTTTCTTCCCTAGAGGTTGTATCTAGATATTAATCGGCATTCTAGGCAAAGCACAATCACAAACTCGTGACGACCATACAGACCACGCAGCGGGAAAAACGGGACCGAAAAACGGGACAGATTTATTTTCAGAGATACACGAAAAGACCACGATTATGGGTGTGAGTAAAACCTAGCCTGCCCCTGCTTTCCACCAACTAAAATGGGCGACCTAAACAAGGTCGCCCATTTTTCACACCAACAGCACCTGCGCCTGCAATCGCCACCCAACCACATCCAGCAAATCACAATCATCACGCAGTGAAGTCACCAGCACCCGCGCCAGTTCACTGTGAACCCCCTCGCCCATGGCGATGTTTTCCAGCAGTGAGTCGCGGTACGGATGCGGTAGGCGGCGGTTTCGTGCAGTACGTCGAGCGGCGCGTGGGTATCGATCAGCAGTGACGGGATGGTGCAGTCAATGCCGGTGACTGGCATGTATCGATCCATGACAAACCTCCTTTGGGTAAACGAGCGCGGCCACTCAGTGGTGGACGGTGGGCTTACTCTCACTCGCCCCATCGGGAGTGTCGAGGTGGTCCAGTGCTCGGTTTACCAGCAACTCGGCCAGCACGGCCAACTGTTGAATGGCTAGTGCCACATTGCGTCGCGAGCCTTCGAGTTCGAACGCCAGGTCGGTGGTCATGGCGTTGATAGAAGCGAGGGTTTCGCTGGCGTGGACCAGTAAGGTTGGCGTGTCGACGTTGGGGACGATGGTGAATACATGGCTGATGGGATCAGGGTGACAGGGGTTACGCAAACGGGCACTGACGGTGCGTTGGGCGGATTCGCTGAGCGGGACGGGATCAGAGGCAGACGAGGTTGGGACTTCCGGCGGATTGGGAGTGACCTTTTTCATGGTGGAGCTCCTGTGTTGGTTATAGAAGCTGCCAACCCCCTGCTGTCAAACAGGATTGGGTGGCAACTGTACGCGGGTTGACAGACCAGGAGCACAAGCACACCCGGTGCACCCGAAGATGCCCCACGCACAGCCGCCAGAAAGAAACTGCACGCGGGAAAGCATGCCGTTTTATCAAGAGGAGTGAAAGCCTGTGTTTTTTTCAGCCTGTCAAAGCCGATCGCTGATGCGCAGCCACACCTGAAGGCTATCCCTGAAGAAGAGCAGCCGCCAGTTCATGGAAGGCGCGACGGTTTGCGGGAAAAGTCCTAGGACGGTGGTTGCGATTTTTCCGAGGAGACGGCATCCATGGCTACAGTCGGGAATCACTCACGGACACTTCATACGCCCCCAAAACCTCCCCCCTCCAACGACCGAAGTACATGTTTCAACCTGGAGATATCGTCTTCATAAAAGTCATTGCACTGCGAAACCACCACAACCCGCTGCCCGATCACTCGTTCAAACGTACTGCAAACAAGGCTGTACCCTTCCCCATCGCTTTCGCGCCCGGCCACATACTGGATATCTTTCATGTCCAGTAACTTCCAGCCCTCTTGCATCATTTTGGCTTTCGCTGTGCCGGCGGCGTCGGAGTAGCGAACGATCGCCCCAGAGTTGGGGAGTTCAATCAAGTTGTTGTAGGGATTGGCAGCGCCCAGACCGACTTTTCTGGTGACTTCATCCGGGTTACTCCCAGCCACGATGACCGTTGGAAGCGTGTCGAACTCCGAGCCAGAGAGGGGGACGTTTGCGGGGACTAGTTTTAGTATTTCGACGCCCCCTTCCTTGTGGCAATCGGCAACCACCCACGCAGTGTTCGGTACATTGATTGAACACAATTGCGCGTCAGCCAGCAGGGTTACGGGAAAACCCATCAAACCGATAGCGCTCACTAGCAGAGCGCCAAATGGATAGCGCTTCATTGGGCCGTCACCTGCACCGGCAACACCACGCGCGCCTCCAGCCCTCCAATCTTGCGATTCCTCACCGTCAACTGCCCTCCCTGTTCCAACACAATGGCTCTTGCCGTCGAAAGCCCCAGCCCAACTCCGCCCGTGCTTTTATTGCGCGAGGCTTCCAAGCGGAAAAACGGGGTGAACACCTGTTCATAACTGTCCGCAGGAATCCCCGGCCCACGATCGAGTACGCGGATGGTCACCTGATCCTCTGCGTTGCGCAATTCAATGGCCGGCTCACTGGCGTATTTGATCGCGTTGTCCACCAGGTTGGTGATGACACGCTTGAGGCCCAGCGGGCGGCCGAAGTACACCAGTCGGGGCGGGCCGCTGAAGGTGATATCGATGGACTGGTCGCGGTAGTCGTCGATCAGGGTTTGCAGCAGTTCTGCCAGGTCGAACGGGGTCGCCTGCTCCAGCCGGGCGTCGTCGCGGAAGAACTCCAGGGCCGAGTTGATCATCGCCTGCATTTCGTCAACGTCGCGAAACAACCGTTGTTGTTGCTCCGGGTCTTCGATGAACTCGCCGCGCAAACGCATCCGGGTCAACGGGGTGCGCAAGTCATGGGAGATGGCCGCGAGCATCTGGGTGCGGTCTTTGATGAAGTGCTGCAACTGCGCCTGCATGGCGTTGAAGGCGAGGATTGCCTGACGGATTTCATGCGGGCCAACCGGTTCGATGGGCGGGGCGCGAAAGTCGACGCCGAAGCGTCGTGCGCCTTGGGCGAAGTGCTGCAGGGGTCTGGCCAGTCGGCGGGTGGCGATCAGTGTGACGATGCTGGTCGACAGCAACACCAACACGATCACGATCAGGGTTCGCGGCCCTTCCGCCAGCCCCCAACTGCGCGAGGGCACGCTGAACATCAGCCAGGATTCATCCGCCAGTTGCACCAACAAGGCGTAGTGCCCGTTCTTTTGCGGCCAGTCGCCGGGTTGATAGGCTTCGACTCGGCGGGTCGGCGTGTTGAACAGACGCTGGGCCTGCGGTGAAGCGGTGCGGTAAGCCGCTTCGGGAGTGTCTGGCAAATCGAGGCCTTGACGGGTGGCATGCCAGCTCACGCTAAAAACGCTAGTGCTGGCGGCCTCGGCCAGCTGTTCGCGCTGCGAGGCTTGCGAGGCTTCGATCATCCGGGTAACGGACGCGGTTTTTTCCAGAAGGCCGGTCTCGGCCAGCGGTGGATACGCCCAAACACCGGCCAGTTGAATAAACAGCGCATTGAAGGCCAGGGAAATCAGCATGGCGACGAGGGTGGTCAGGGCGATCCAGCGGGCCACCGTGTCCCGGGGGCGCAGGCGCCAGCCCATCCTGAACCGGATCACTGGCGGGTCACGCTGGGGGTGAACAGGTAGCCGCCGTTGCGCACGGTGCGAATCATCTCTGGCCGTTTGGTGTCGTATTCCAGCTTGCGCCGCAAGCGGCTGACCTGAACGTCGATGCTGCGATCAAACGCCTCATGGGAACGCCCCCGCGCCAGGTCCAGCAACTGTTCACGGGTGAGAATGCGCTGCGGATGCTCGACGAACACCAGCAGCAAATCGAACTCCCCGGCCGACAGCGGAATCATCACCTGATCTGGCGAGCGCAACTCGCGGCGGGTGAGGTCCAGTTGCCAGTCCGCGAACTTGATCAGCGGGTGCGGCACCTGTCCGGCCAGCGGTCGGCTCTCCCCAGCGCGGCGCAGCACGGCACGCACCCTGGCCAACAACTCCCGGGCGTCGAAGGGTTTGCTCAGGTAATCGTCGGCGCCCATTTCCAGCCCGACCACCCGATCACTCAACTCGCCCATGGCGGTCAGCATGATCACCGGGGTCGCGTATTGCTGGCGCAAGCGCTGGCACAAGATCAGGCCGTTCTCCCCCGGCAACATCAGGTCGAGAATGATCAGGTCCGGCACCTGGCGCTCCATTGCCGCCCACAGCGAGACGCCCTCGGTGGCGACCTCGACGTCATAACCTTGCTGCATAAAAAACTTCTTCAGCAGAGCGAGGACCTCAAGGTCATCGTCCACGATCAAAAGACTGCTCACCGGCGGGCATCACTTAACGTCTGAAAGAGCCAACATCTAAAACCATTCAGCGCGCTCCGTCATTTATTTCAACTCGGTAACACAGCGTCAACGCGGTAAAAAACCAGACATCTTTGTGCAAGACCCGGATGTCAGCATCTGGCACCTGTTCTCCGACGACTGTTTGCCTATGCCTTCGCTCAAGCCTTCACCCGCTCTGACTCGCCACGCTGGCCTGCTGCCCCTGGCCCACCTGACGGGACGCAGCAACCGCACGCTGGCCGAGCGGATGATCGCCGAACACCATGCCGACGTTGTGCTGGAAGGCCAACAAGGCGCCCCCGAACCGCAAAAGCAACGCTGCCAGGAAGACCCTGCCGATGGTTTCTGACAACCAACCCCTGATCCTGCACCAACACGTGGTGAAGCGCGCCAACACCGACGTGCACTGCCGCGAAGTCAGCCTGCAGTTATCGAGCGACCAGCGCGAGCTGATCCTCACGCGCTACAGCGAACACTACAGCCCCGACGGCATGCAATCGCTCGAACGCCGCCACCGCGTGCCGGTGACCGACATGCTGCGCTGGCTGATCGCTCATGGCGAGCCGCAAACCTTGGTACAAGGTAATGAGACGTCGAAAGCCTTGCCGATGAGCTGACCGGTTAGAGCCTGCCTGAGGCTCCGTTCGCCAGGCATGTGAACAACAGGGGGCAGGTTTATTTTCATAAGGGCTGGATGCCGTTTTGAAAAAACATGTCCCCATTAACCCTTCACCAATCTTTAGAACTCCAGAACTCTATGACAGGTAGGCAAGACGGATTATACTTCCCGATTTCAAGATGACCAGCCGATGCTCAATTCAATACAGTTCCTTAGAGCCTTTGCCGCGTGGAGTGTAGTGCTGCATCATTACGTACAGATTTTCGGCAACAAAAACGCCAACACCATTACAACCTTGCTCTACAACTACGGCTCAATTGGCGTAGACATTTTCTTTGTAATCAGCGGGTTTGTCATTTACACATCCGCCTCAAAAAAAACAATCTCCGCCCGTGACTTTGCCATTCAGAGAGCCGCACGGATAGTACCCGCCTATTGGCTGTATACCTTTGCGGCCAGCTTAACAATAATTCTACTTCCCTCTGTCATGCCCCCCCTTGGATTCGCGCCAGATTTCTTACTCAAAAGTATGTTTTTCATACCCGCTGAAAACCCTTCAGGGCTGGGGCTGTATCCGATACTCACGGTAGGCTGGACCTTAAACTTCGAGGCTGTTTTTTACATCGTCTTTGCTTTTTCACTGTTCCTTCCGAAAAAATGTCTGGCCCCGGCCTTATTAATAGGCATCACCCTGATAGAGACCGTCTTGCCTAAAGCAGGAGGTTCACTGACATTTTACGGCGCGCCCATTATTTATGACTTTCTGTTTGGCGTTACCCTGTCGATAGTTTACAAAAACGGGTATCACCGAGCCCTGTCCCTTGCGCCTGCCATTGCTATTATCTTGCTGTCCATTACTGCGATAGCCGCATCAGACTTTGTCGACCACAGCCCTTTACGAATCGGATTACCCTGCACCGCAATAATCCTGGCACTTATTTCCCAAGAATCCTTTTTCTCGAAAACATCACTGCTCAGCAAACTGGGCGACTGGTCTTATTCGACTTACTTAGTACACCCACTCATTATCTGGTACGCGCTTACCGCTCAGCACTCATTTGAACTAAACCAGGCTCTCACGCTGACAGCTATTTGCCTGACAACCGTGTTGTGCTCTTTCCTGAGTTACAAATACATCGAGTTGCCAATGTCCACACTGTTCAGAAGAAAACTGGGGCAGTCGAGCAAAGCATTACCCACATCAGCTTGATTCTGAACAGTCCAATAATGGGAGCCCCATGAGCCCTTGCATCGTCCACTGAGCGTCGCAACCTACAGATTCGTCAGAAATGCGCCTGGGTCACCATGGCTGACGTGATCTCTGCGATCGGCGTTGCAAGAAGACGATTGAACGGGTTGAACAATCGCCAGACGCTTCTGCACCCAAGGCATAAGGGACATCATTGGAAACATCGCGATAGCCGGTTACGCTCGATGGGCTGCGCTATTATCGCCAGCTATTTAGCACCAAGAGCCTTTACCCCGGATGTCCATGCCCGCCCTGTTGCCTGATGATCATCAAACCCTGCCTCCCGTGCTGGTCGGCCCGCTGTTGCGGCGTCTGGAACCGACGCGGCTGGTGCTGTGGCTGGTCGGGTCGCAGGCGTTGGCGCTGACACTGCGCGTGCAGGTCGATGGCGAACCGGGCGTGGACATTGCGCTCGACGCCCGCCAGTGCCAGGTCATTCCGGTCGGCACCCACGCCTTTGTTCATCTGATCGACGTTCACCTGGACAGCGCCCTGCCCTGCGACGTGGCCATCGAGTACGACGTGCGAATCACTCAGGCTGACGGTTCACACACCGGGATTGCCGACTGGGCGCCCCATCTTCTTTACGGCGAGGCCTGCCGTCCGAACTTCGTGCTGCGCAGCCGTATCGATCAACTGCTGCACGGTTCCTGCCGCAAGCCCCATCACCCGGCCGACGACGGCTTGCTATGCGTTGACCGATTGCTGGCGGCCAACACTGAGGTCGCTCAGCGCCCCGCCCTGTTGATGATGAGCGGCGACCAGGTGTACGCCGACGACGTGGCCGGGCCGATGCTGCGCGCGATTCATGCGCTGATCGAACGGCTGGGCTTGTTCGAGGAGCACCTGGACGGCGCGGTGGTGAGCGACAGCGCCAAGCTCTACGAACACCCGGCCAGCTACTACCATCGCGCCGACCTGCTACCGAAGCTTTCGAGCAACGAAACCCTGCGCGAACGGTTTTTCGGCGGCGTGCGCAAACCGATTTTCACCAGCAGCAACGCCGACAACCATTTAGTGACCTTCGCCGAAGTCATGGCCATGTACTTGCTGGTCTGGTCGCCGACACCCTGGACGCTGATCGCCCCGCAACCGCCCACGCTGACACCCGAACGGCGCAAGCGCTACGCCCATGAACAGACGCGGGTCGATACCTTCCAGGCCGGGCTTGGCGGCGTCGCCCGGGTACTGGCGCACTTGTCGTGCCTGATGATTTTCGACGACCACGACATCACCGATGACTGGAACCTGTCCGCCCAGTGGGAAGAAACCGCCTACGGTCACCCGTTCTCAAAACGCATCATCGGTAACGCGTTGATTGCCTACCTGCTGTGCCAGGGCTGGGGCAACAACCCGGATGTGTTCGACGCCGTGCTGGAGAAAACCCGCGCCCTTAAGGCTGCGAGCCAGAACCGTTACCTGGACAGCACCGCGCAGGACAACCTGATCGATGAACTGCTGAGATTCCAGGACTGGCATTACGTGCTGCCGACCCGCCCGGCGCTGGTGGTGCTCGACACCCGCACCCGGCGCTGGCGCAGCGAGTTCAACCTGAAACAACCCTCGGGCCTGCTCGACTGGGAAGCCCTCAGCGAACTGCAACAGGCACTGCTCGATCACCCGTCGGCGATCATCGTTTCACCGGCGCCAGTGTTTGGCGTCAAGTTGATAGAAACCATACAGCGCGTCTTCAGTTGGTGCGGTTATCCGCTGCTGGTCGACGCGGAAAACTGGATGGCCCACCGGGGCTCGGCGCAGGTCATCCTGAATATTTTCCGCCATTCACGCACGCCGGGGAACTACGTGATTCTGTCCGGGGACGTGCATTATTCGTTCGTCTATGAAGTGCTGATCCGCCACCGCAAGGCCGGCCCGAGGATCTGGCAGATCACCAGCAGCGGCATCAAGAACGAGTTCCCGCACACCTTGCTCGAATGGTTCGACCGCCTCAACCGCTGGCTCTACTCGCCACGTTCGCCGCTCAACTGGCTGACCAAACGCCGTTTGATGCGGGTGGTCCCGCACATTCCCGAACACGCGCAAGCCGGCGAGCGCTTGTGGAACTCGGCCGGGGTCGGCCAAGTGTTCTTCAATGCCAACGGCCAGCCACAAGCGATTTTTCAACACAATGCCAACGGCTCACCGCCGACCCGGATGGTCGGCCCGGTTCAGTCAGACTGAGACCTGCACAACAGGAGTTGCTGGAATGGGACGCCCCATCAGCCAGGAAGAACGCGCAGCCATCCACTGGACGTTATCGGATGCTTTTGTCGACAACGACGTGAACTACGCCGTGATTGCCCGGGACACCGCCGATTACGAGCGCAATCTCATCGAACACATCCTGTATGCCGAAGTGGCGCCGGTGTGCCACACGAACCTGGAAACCGTCATTCCGCCGATCTGGTCGTGCTTTGACCCGCACAGCCTGGAAATCCAGATCCAGGCCATGCTTGAAAAGCGCCAACGCAGCCGCTTTCGTCGGCACTTGGGCACCCTGCACATTCGCTGGCTGAGGTTTCGCTACGCCTACCTCTGGCGCGAGATCGCCCGGTACTACCCATGACCATTCGTGACCTGCTACCCACCGAAGTCGAAGCCGTTCGCCAGTTTCTTGCCGCCAATGGCTGGGAACACCGCATCGGCTCTCCCGAACACTTCGCCCAACTCATCGCCAACTCCCAGCGTACGGCGATTGCCTTTCAAGCGTCGCAGATCATCGGGTTTGCACGGGGCATCAGCGATGGTTTATCCAATGGCTACCTGTCGATGGTGGTGGTGTCCGAGCGGCATCGGCGCGCAGGTGTGGGCCGCGCATTGGTTCAGCACATCATGGGGGACAACCCGGACATTACCTGGGTGTTGCGCGCCGGTCGGTCGGGCGCCTCGGCGTTTTTCACAGGCCTGGGGTTCGAGGAGTCGACCATCGCCATGGAGCGCCCACGCACGAAGCTGTAGAGCGTTGTACCCGCCCCAACACCTACAAACCCGCCTTCACCAGCACCGGTTGTTCCTGATAGCGCTGCGGGTACAACTGTTTGAGCTGCGCCACTTTCGGCAGGTCATTGATGACAATGTAGGGATAGCTCGGGTGCTCCGTCAGGAAGTTCTGGTGATACGCCTCGGCGGGATAGAAGCCGTTGTAGGTTTCCAGCGTGGTGACAATCGGTTTGTTGAACGAATGGGCCGCATCGAGCTGAGCGATGTAGGCCTTGGCAATGCGCTGCTGCTCGGGGCTGCGGATGAAGAGCGCCGAGCGGTATTGAGTGCCGCTGTCAGGCCCCTGGCGGTTGAGCTCGGTGGGGTTGTGGGCCACCGAGAAGTAGATCTGCAACAAGGCGCCATAGCTGACCTGGCTCGGGTCGAAGGTCACTTCAACGGATTCGGCGTGGCCGGTATCGCCATCGCTGACTCGCTCGTACTGAGCCGTGTTGGCGGCACCACCGGCGTAACCTGAAACCGCGTTCTTCACGCCTTTGACGTGCTGGAACACGCCCTGCATGCCCCAGAAGCAGCCGCCCGCGAAGACAGCGGTCTCGCTGCCGGCCTGGGGCGTTTCGTCCAGCGCTGGCGGCGCGATGGCCACTGCATCCTCGGACGTGCCAAAGGGAAACGCCGAGCATTGGCCCGCCGCCGCAGCGATGACCAGCCCCAGAAGGACCCGACGCACGCCCGTGGCGGTGATTTTCGATGACGATTTCATGGCGCTGACTCCTGCTGAATAGGCGGCGAGAACCGCAGGCCGTTAACCAAAGGTGAAGGCATAGGCCGACACACCCGAATCCAGAAACTCGATGCTGAAGGTGCGATCCGCCACATCACCCGGCTGACGCACCAATTGGTAGAGGCGCTGTTCAGTGACACTCCCGCTGCCATCCGGCGCGACGTCAGTGCCGTGGGCATCGCCCGGGGCCTTGCCGTCAATCGTGACTTTGAAACGCACTGGTTTGCCGTCGGGGCCAGGGCCCAGCACCAAATGCAAATCACGGGCATGGAAGCGGTAGACGATGCCACTGGCGGGCGCGGTGGAAGTCGCCCGTTCGGCGCCTACGTTCCACTGCCCGTTCAGCCCCCAGTCGTTGAGCGATAAAGCGCTTGGCACGCTGTAGGCCGCCTCCTTGTCCGGGGCAAGACTGGCTTGGGGTACAAAATGTTCCGAGCGCTGATAGCCAACGTAGGTTTCCGGCGAGCGTACTTCATTCATGTCCGAGGCCCGTTGCACGCCTTGGGCGTTGGCATTGATCAGGCCGTCCGCGACTTTCGCGGCGCCAGCCTCACGCAGCAGCTGCTGGATCACCCGTTCCGACTCGGCGTAGTCGCCCTCACCGAAGTGGTGATAACGGATACGTCCCTGTGCGTCGGCGAAGTAATGCGCCGGCCAGTATTCGTTGTTGAACGCCCGCCAGATCCGGTAGTCGTTATCGATCGCCACCGGGTAGGTGATGCCCAGATCCTTCATGGCTTTGGTCACGTTGCCCACGTCGCGTTCGAAGGCGAATTCCGGGGCGTGCACGCCAATCACCACCAGGCCCTGATCGCGGTACTTCTCGGCCCAGGCCTTGACGTACGGCAAGGTGCGCAGGCAGTTGATGCAGGAGTAGGTCCAGAAATCCACCAACACCACTTTGCCCTTCAATGCCTGGGCATCCAGAGGCGGCGAGTTGAGCCATTGCACGGCGCCGTCCAGCGGCGGCAAATTGCCTTCGATCGGCAGTGTCGCGGGACTGTTGGCGGACAGTTTCATCGCACCGCCGGCCGCCATCATGTTTGCCCCCGCATCCCCCGCTTGGGACTGAGGAACCTGCGCCATCATCGCGCTGTTGTTGGCGGGTAACTTGCCAGCCAGACGCCCGACCAGCGCCTGCTCGATCCCGCCCGTGGAGGCCGTCGACACCCGCGCCAGAATGCCGGTGTCCAGCCCGAGGGCGATGGCTGCCACCCCCGCCAGCATCGCCGCACCCAAGCCCCGGCGCAGCCATTCACCCGCGCCAATCGAGCGTTTCATCGCCGCGAAGACTTTACCGCCCAGCAACAGCGCCCCGGCGAGGGAAGTGGCAGCGCCCGCCGCGTAGGCCAGCAACAGCAACGTGGTGCCGATGCTGGCGCCTTGCAACGCTGCGCCGGTCAGCACCAACCCCAGAATCGGCCCGGCGCACGGTGCCCAGAGCAGGCCCGTGGCGACGCCGATCAGGAACGAAGCACCGGGACGCGGCCGGGCATCGGCGCCCGCTGCTTCCGACAGCCGGCTGCCAGCCGCGACCAGTGGCCGGGTCAACCGGTCGGCGAGGCGCGGCAGCAGCAACGTCAGCCCGAACAGTGCTACGAACAGCAACGCGAGCCAGCGACCGTACTGATTGACTTGCACCACCCAACCGCCGCCCACCGCCGCCAACGAGGCGACGAGCGCGAAGGTCAGCGCCATCCCCGCCAACAGCGGCAAGCCACTTTTCATAAACGGCTGCCCGGTGCGAGCGAAGACAAAGGGCAGTACCGGCAGAATGCACGGGCTGACAATCGTCAGCACACCACCGAGATAAGCGAGGACCAGAAGCCACATAACGATGACCTGTATGAAGTGAGGAAAATGACATGCCCATGGGATTACGCCGTTCGCGGCTTGAAGGTCATGGCCAGACCGTTCATGCAATAGCGTAGCCCGGTAGGTTTCGGCCCATCGTTGAACACATGGCCCAGATGGCCGCCACAACGACGGCAGTGAACCTCCGTGCGCAACACCCCGAACGATCGGTCGTCGCGGATTGCCACGGCATGTTCCAGCGGCGCCCAGAAACTCGGCCAACCGGTGTGGCTGTCGAATTTGGTGTCCGACGAAAACAGCGCCAGATCGCACCCGGCACAGGCAAACGTGCCCTCGCGGTGTTCGTTGTTCAGTTCGCTGCTGTAGGCCCGTTCGGTGCCTTCCTCGCGCAGGATGTCGTATTGCCCGGGGCTGAGCAGGGCCCGCCATTCGGCCTCGGTGTGGGTCACCTCGAAAGCCTCGGCGGCAACCGCGTCGCCAGCCAGCGCAACGCTGGCAGTCAATTTTGGCAACACACCGGCAATCAGTGCTGCAACGCCCAGCCCGCCGCCTGCCAGAAGAATTTGTCGCCGTGAAAACATGGCCCTCTCCCTAAATTCGCCGTGGTTTACATGGAACACAGCCTAGGCTTGAGGTGATCGCCAAATCCTCACGGGGAGTTAAACAATTCGTGATAACTCGGCGGGAAGAAAACCCGCACAATGCGCTCACTGCGCCACAGGATTCCGCTCACATGGACCAACCCAAACGCGTCCTGGTCGTCGAGGACGACCAACACATCGCCGATCTGATCTGCCTGCACCTGCGCGATGAACACTTTGAGGTCGTGCACAGCGCCGACGGCCATCAGGGCCTGCAACTGCTCGAACAGGGCGGTTGGGATGCACTGGTCCTCGACCTGATGCTGCCTGGTGTCGATGGCCTGGAAATCTGCCGCCGCGCCCGCGCCATGGCCCGCTACACACCGATCATCATCACCAGCGCCCGCTCGAGCGAAGTGCACCGCATCCTCGGCCTGGAACTGGGCGCCGACGACTACCTGGCCAAACCCTTCTCGATGCTGGAGCTGGTGGCACGGGTCAAGGCCCTGCTGCGCCGGGTCGACGCCATGGCACGCAACCTGAAAATGGACGCCGGCAGCCTGATCACCGACGGTTTGTTCATCGACCCGATCACCCGCGATGTGACCCTCGACGGGCGTCGGCTGGACCTCACGCCCAGAGAATTCGACCTGCTGTATTTCTTCGCCCGCCAACCCGGCAAGGTCTTCTCGCGCATGGATTTGCTCAACGCCGTGTGGGGTTACAGCCATGAAGGCTACGAGCATACGGTGAACACCCACATCAACCGCCTGCGGGCGAAAATAGAAACCGACCCGGCCCAACCGGTGCGCATTCTCACGGTGTGGGGGCGCGGTTATAAGTTTGCCTCGGCGCAGGAACAACCATGAAACTGACTCAACGCCTGTCGGCCGTGTTCGCCCTGCTGTTGCTGGTGTGCTGCGGTACGTCTGTGTGGATGCAGGTGCGCTCCAACAAAATGCATGAGCTGGAAGTAGTACAAGGCTTGTCCCGCGATCTCGCCCGGCACATTGCCCGCGACACCCAACTGATGGACGCCAACGGCCTGAAACCCGAGGCCCTGCGCGAACTGTTCAGCCAACTGATGCGGGTCAACCCGAGCGTTGAGGTGTACCTGCTCGACACCACCGGTCGCGTGGTCGGCAACGCTGCGCCCGAAGGCCATTTGCGCCGCGAACAGGTGGATCTGGCCCCACTCCAGCGCTTGCTCAATGGCGACGCGCTGCCGATCCTGGGCGACGACCCGCGCAGCCCCGACGGGCGCAAGGTCTTCAGCGCCGCGCCGTTGCGGGTCAACGGTCAACCGGCCGGTTACCTCTACGTGGTGCTGCTCAGCGAAGAACACGACCGCCTCGCCGAGCGCGGCGCCACCAGCGTGGCGCTGACCACCGCGCTCTGGTCAATAGGCCTGGTGGCGTTGCTGTGCCTGATCGCGGGCCTCACCGCGTTTACCCTGATCACCCGGCCGTTGCGCCGGCTGACCGAAAACGTCGCGCAATTCGACATCGACGCCATTCCCGCCGCACCACTGCCCCCCGCCCTCCCGCCGGACACCACTCGCCACGACGAAATCATCGTGCTCGATGCCGCGTTCCGGCAGATGCAAACCCGCTTGCGGGATCAGTGGCACACCTTGACCCGCCAGGATCAGGAGCGGCGTGAGCTGGTGGCGAACATTTCCCACGACCTGCGCACACCGTTGGCATCGCTGCACGGCTACCTCGAAACCCTGTCACTCAAGGACAGCACACTGACCCCGGCCGAACGCCGTCGCTACCTGGGCATCGCACTGGACCAGAGCCGCAAGGTCGGCGGGTTGGCGCAATCGCTGCTGGAGCTGGTGCGCCTGGAACACGGCTTCGTGCAGCCCATCCTCGAACGTTTCTCCCTGACCGATCTGGTGCAGGATATCTTCCAGAAGTTCGAACTGACCGCCGAGGCCCGGCAGGTCACCCTTCAGGCTGCATTCGCGCCGAACGTGTCCGGGGTGGTCTGCGCCGACCTGGGGCTGATCGAGCGTGTGCTGACCAACCTTTTCGACAACGCCCTGCGCCATACACCGGCGGGCGGGGACGTCGAAATCAGCCTCTTGCCCGTCGGGAAATTCATCGAAGTCACGGTCAGTGATACCGGCCCCGGTATCGCCGCCGAACTGCGCGAAGGCCTGTTCCTGCGGCCGTTCAACATCGGTGGCGCCCGCCGCGACGGCGGCCTCGGGCTGCGCATCGTGCACCGGATCCTGCAATTGCATGGCCTGGACATCCGCCTGGTGGATGTCGCCGGCCGGGGCGCGACCTTTCGCTTCTCGCTGCCACAGGACGAAGAAACCGCAGCGCCGCTGGCCGTGCGCTCGATGAATGTGAACTCGCTGCACGACCGCTCCTGAGTATCGATGGGCAGTGCCCGATTTAACGGTCCATCACCCGCTCGCCAATCACGGCCCGGCTCCGCTCCCGGCGTAACGCCCGCCAGGTCCACGTGGCGCTGCACAGGTCCGGCAATCCCAAGAGCAGCAACACTGGCGGCACCAGGCCTGCGGCGACGAAGACCGCGAAAAACACGATCACTGACAGTCGGACCGGCACGGTCAACGCGATGAATTCGCGCTGGTTCTTGCGCCCGGCCCACACGTAGTAAATGCCCAGGTACAACGCCAGTTGCCCCATGACGCGGATCCAGACTTCATCTGTCAGGGCAAAGCCGAACAACGGCAGCAACAGATTCGGGGCGATCAACAACGGCGCGCCCAGCAACAGCATGTAGAGGCCAAACACAAACACGGTTTTCCCGGAATGACTCATGGTCGAGGTCCTTGTGGTTCAGGCATCAGGCGATAGACCTCGGCGTCGAAGCGCCGGGTCTGTTGGCGGAATTTCCAGCTGAAGCCGGGCCACAGCGCAACGTTGCGCCCGGAGTCCGGGTCCATGTACCAGCTCTTGCAACTGCCGACGCTCCATACCGCGCCCCGCATGCGGTGGCTCAAGCGCTGATTGAACGCCCGCTGGGCCTCGGGGTGCACATCGAGGCTGGCGATGCCTTCGGCGTCCAGGGTGTCAAGCGCGCCGAGGATGTAGGTGATTTGCGACTCGATCATGTAGACGATGGAGTTATGCCCCAAGCCGGTGTTAGGTCCCATCAACAGAAACAGGTTGGGAAAGCCGCTGACGGTGGTGCCTTTGTATGCCTCGGAACCGGCCTGCCAGGTATCGACGATGTCAGCCCCCTCCCGACCGAAAATCATGCCTTTGGGAAACGGCGTGCGGGCCTTGAACCCGGTGCCGAAAATCAGCGCATCCACCGGATGACGTTGACCGTCGGCGGTGATGACCGCGTCCTTGCTGATGCGCTGAATGCCGCTGGTGACCAGGTGGGTGTTGGCTTGTGCCAACGCCGGAAAGTAATTGTTGGAGAGCAGGATGCGCTTGCAGCCAATCGAGTAATTCGGTGTCAGTTGCTGCCGCAGCACCGGGTCCTTGACCTGGCGCCGCAACAGATTCAGGGCCAGCAGTTTGTGCAACGCCATCAAGCGTGGGCTGAATACAAACCCCAACACCCGAACTTCGTGGGCACTGTAGATCAGCCCTCGCAGCAGCCGCTGCAGCGTGGGGAAACGCTGCAACAGACGCTGTGATCGGGTGGTGAAGGCTCGATCAGGCTTGGGAATGATCCACGGCGGGGTCCGCTGGAACACACTCAATTGTGCGACCTGAGGCTGGATCTGCGGAACGAACTGGATCGCCGAGGCCCCGGTGCCAATCACCCCGACGCGTTTTCCGGCCAGTGAGTAGCTATGGTCCCATTGCTGTGAGTGAAATATCCGCCCGCCAAATCGCTCAAGCCCTTCCAGCGCCGGCACTTCAGGTGTCGACAATGCCCCCGTGCCGGCCACCACCACACGGGCGTAGGCCACGTTTCCTGCAGCGTCTGTCACTTCCCACAGGGCCCGGGATTCCAGCCAGCGCAGGCCGGTAACCTGAGTATTGAAGCGGCAATGAGCAAGCACCTGATACTTGTCCGCACAGTGTTTGAGGTAGTCGCGAATTTCCGGCTGTGGCGAAAAACGCCGTGACCAGTGGGGGTTCGGCTCGAAGGAAAACGAGTAAAGGTGCGAGGGAATATCGCAAGCGCACCCTGGATACTGGTTGACCCACCAGGTTCCGCCGACACCGGCCTCCTGCTCGTAGATGAAAAAGTCCTGCTCGCCCCGTTGCTTGAGGCTCACCGCCATGCCGATGCCGGAGAACCCGGCCCCCATGATCAAGACGCGATAAACCCGCGCCACTGACGCTTGTTCCTGAAGTACGGCACTCATTTTCCTTGCTCCTGACAACGCTGTAGCCGGGCAACCGTGCCCGCAGCACATGAACGACTGGACTTTGAAAACACGGGGTTGGGCGCCGGGGCCAAGCCCCCGGCGCAGAGGGTCAAACCGGTTGAGGGTTGCCTAATTGCACGGCTCGCACGGACAACGTTTGCAACGCCATCGGATCGATATGGGTGGCGATGGCCGAGGCCTGGGCCAGCAGTTTTTCGTGACGGGTACGCGGGCCGAACAGCCCGGTGAGATGCATGAACATGCGCAGACCAAAGCCCAGCGCATCGCCCTGCCGACGCGGCACCAGGTGCAGGTGCGCATGGGGAATGTGCTGGTTGGTGGCCTTGCCGTCGTTGACGATCAGGTGCGTGCCCTCGACGCCGAAACCGGCGCTGCGCTGGGCCGCGATCAGCGTGTCGAACACCCGATACAGGTGAAACCGGGTGGTGTCGGGCAATTGCTCGAGTTTCTCCACGTGCTGCAACGGAATCAGCAGCAAATGGCCCTGCCCCAGGGGATGAACGTCCATGAACGCCATGCAGTGCGGGTCGCGATAGACCTGGGCGGCGGGCAGTGTGCCCGCTGTGATCTGGCAGAAAATACAGTTCATCCGTGACTCCTCGCCGGGTATTTTTCCAATAGGCGCAGTAAATGTAGCTCACGCCACCCTCCCCGGTTCAGTATCGGGCGACGATGGGCGCCGCTTGAACATCCGCGCCAGCAGCCAGCGGTCACGTATATAGGTTTTGTTGTCCAGCAACGCCGAGAGTTTGCGCAGGTTGACGAAGGGCACGTTGGGATAGATGTGATGCTCGACGTGGTAGTTGATGTTTGCCCACAAAAAACCGATCAGCCGGTCGGTCACGGTCACGGTGTTTTTCGCCAGGTCGAGGCGGTCATGGTGTTCGGGAGCGAGGGTCGCCATGGGGAAATGCTCGTAACCCCGGGAGACCGGATTGATCACCAGCGCCAGCACCAACAACGGGGCGACAAAGATCAGCACGAACTGCAACAGCAGGCCCTGGCTGACGAACCAGGCGCACAGCGCCGCCATGCTCAACACATTGAAGGCCAGCTCGCGCAGCACCAGGTTGCGCACCTGGCGGCCATAGCGCACCAGCGAGAAGTAGATGAACCGCGGCACGAACACGGCGATACGCACGAACATCCAGGCCACGCCGGCCTCGTAGTTCCAGTCGTCCGGGTCCTTCTGCGGATCCCCCAGGTAGCGATGGTGATACTTGTGGCACTCGGTAAACGATGAAAACGGAAACACAATGAACCAGGCCATGAAACGCCCAACCCAGAGGTTCTGCCACGGCGCGCGGAAAGCGCTTTGATGGCCGCAGTCATGTTGCAGCACGGTGAACGCATGCAACTGATTGCCCAGCACCAGCACCGCCGCCAGTTGTCCCCAAGGGTTTTCAGCGCTCAAGAGGTACAACGCGGCGCCAACCCAGACCGCGACATGGAACAACGACCACAGCGCGAACTTCAGCGGTTGCGGTTGCATCAGCGCCTGCAACCGGGCCTGACGCTCACGGTCGACCCGTAGCTCGGCACGTTTGGCCAAGCGGTACTCATCATCAGCGGCAAAAACAGTGTGAGTGTTCATGAATTCAATCTCCCTTCCCTGGAATAAGCGCTAATGGACTTGCAAGCGAACGTTGTCCGTCAGCGGATAGCCGACACACAGCAGCGCCTGCCCCATGTTCAGTTCAGCGGTAGAGAGGCCGTGGTCCTCGCGCATGCGCACGTCACCCGCCAGGCGCGTGCACACACACGCGGTACAGAAACCGGCACGGCAGGAAAACGGCGGGGTCACGCCGCTGGCCAGCGCGGCTTCGAGCAGGGTCTGGCCACTGGGTACCATGAAGTTGAACTCCTGCCCCTGCATCAGCAGTTGCACGCGTTTCGGTGCCTCGGACACGGGCGCTACAGCCGCGGCTTTGGCAGGAGTGAAACGCTCCTGATGCACCGACTCGGCGGCGATGCCCAGGGAAGTAAGCGCAGCCGTCACTTCATCCATCATCCCGCCCGGCCCGCAGCTGTAATACTCACGGGTTTGCGTGCCGCTGTCGGGCAACGCACGCAACAGTTCCACCAGCCGCTGTTGGGTCAACCGGCCGCCCTGGGCAGCAGGCGCCTCGGGTTGAGACAGCACGTGAACCAGCTTCAAACGCTCGCCGAAGGTGCGTTGCAACTGCTCGAGCTTGTCGCGAAAAATCACCGAGCCGGTGTTGCGGTTACCGTAGATCAGCGACACCTGGGAATCCGGTTCGAAGTGCAGCGCCGACTTCAAAATCGAGAAGATCGGCGTGATGCCACTGCCCGCCGCCAACAACACAATGTGCCGTCGGCTCCCCGGCTGCGGGGCGAAGGTGAACCGCCCGTGCGTGCCGAGGGTCTGCACCACATCGCCGGCACTCAGCTGTTGCACCAGTTGGTTGGACACCTTGCCGCCGGCCACTCGCTTGACGGTGATCGACAAGGTTTTGTCCAGCCCCGGCGTGCTGCTGATGGAATACGCGCGACAGCCTTTGACGCCGTCGACCTCGACTTCAAGCGTCAGGTACTGCCCCGCGCTGTAACGCACTTTGCGCAGCATCGGTTGCTTGAGGTGGATGGTCACCGCGTCGTCGGTTTCCCGCTCGATGGAGGCAACTTTCAGGGTCAGCGGCTTGTTCATGGCGGGCTCATGGCGTTGTACGCTGCTTGAGGTTCAGGGGCCGACGAAGGCGCTGGCGTACGGTGCTGATGCGCCTGTTCGTGGGCATGGATCGGGGCCGGCAATACGCGGCGGCGCAGCAGCTGGACTTTCTCTTCGTGGGTCAACGGCTCCCACCAGTCGAGCTTGTGCGCCATGGCGTCGAAGCGCCGGAAAATCAGCATGAAAAAGATGTCCAGTACACTCAGGTCGCGAAACACCATCGACTGGGCAGCCGCCAGTTCCGGCTTGAGTTTTTCGAACAGCGCAGGCGCTTCGGTCCAGTGGCCGATGGACCAGTGGTGGTGGCAGGCGTGGTAGCCCTCATTGAAGATGTTCACCGGTTTTTCCAGCAGCGTGACGGTGTTGTACATCCAGTCATGGGGGTCTTGCTGGCCACCGTAGAACGCGTGCTGGCTCCAGTGGATAACGCCCATCAGAATGTTGCTCGCGCACCACGGCACCAGCATGTACAGCACGGCAATCGGCAGGCTGTAGAGCGCCAGCGCCACGAATACGCCCAGGTGCACCAGCACGCCGGCGACCATGCTGCGGGCCTGGGTCGGTTTGTCTTTGCTCTTGAAATACAGCCACGGTGAAATCAGCAGTTGCTGGTACATCACCTCGCGCACCATGTAGACCATGAAGTGCCAGAGATTGGCGTGGTCATAACGGGCCGTGGCGTAGACATCCAGCGGCCCGGCGCTTTCGCGGTGATGCTGCTGCAAATGGGCCGCCGCGTGGGGCGTCAGGCCCATGGGAATGGCGAAGTACATGTACAGGAACGAATTGCCGACCCAGCGATCCAGCACGCTCGACTGTTTGAAAATCCCGCCCGGCACATGCCCGTCCTGGTGCATGGCACTGAAGGAACGCACGAAGCTGCGAATGTTCGGCCCATAGACACAGGCGTAGAACGCCAACACCAGCGGCCAGGAAATGTCCTTGAGCCACAGCTGCGCAATGAACACCGGTACAGCGGTCACGCTCAGGCTGATGGCCGCCGCGAGAATCTGCTCGTCGCGCGGGTCCTTGAGGATCTTGTTCGCCAGCCGCTGCACCAACCGGTGATAGCCGCGCACCCAGGCGCTGCTGGCAGCGCTGACGCCCGGGATTTTCGCCAACAGCCAACGAGCGCCCTGCAAGGTGAAGGCGATGGCAAGGATCACGGCAACGGCGGCGAGGTTGAAAACCATCAACACGCTGAACAGCGGGATGGCCAAAAAGTGCAAGAGCCGGCTGATGTTGGCCGGGCGTTGCGGGTACAGCGTATCGGTGGAGGTGCTCAAGATTCCTACTCCTTCAGGCATCAAGTTCATCGCCGCTGAAGGCGACGGCGCGGGTGCGACGTCGCCTTCGGCAACGATGGCGGTCAGGTGTCTGCGATGAATGACTCGCGCAGAAAAGCCACCAGCATGGGTGTGGCGGCGGCCCGTGAGATCGGGTGAAAGCAGATAGCCCGTGAAGCGGCGAGCAAGTAGGCGACGTCATCGGAGCCGATAAACGCCATCCCCCCCAGCAACTCGACGCTCAGGTTAGTGCCGCGCTCAATGGCCGCCTGCACCAGGAACCGCGTGCACAAGGCCTTGTTGTACGTGGTCAGCGGCGCGACGGTTTGCGCTTGCAGCTCAGCCGCCGTGCCCATCAGCGCCTGGTGGGCGCCTTCAAACTCGATAGTCAGTTGCGCCAGTTGCGCGGCGTCGACGCTGGTCCTTTTCAGCAGCATCCGCACCAGTGCCGAGGCCACGCCCAGGTAAGTGCCGCCGACCATCAACTGGAACCAGCTCAAGCCGTTCAACGAGGTTTCCATGGCGGTGGCCGCCACTTCGGCAGCGTCGGCCCCATCGGCCAGCAGCATGCGTTCGGCCGGCACGAATACGCCGTTGAACACCAGCGCGTGGCTGTCCGAGGCACGCAGCACCGTGGCATTCCAGAACGGTTCGCGGCTGACATTGCTGCCATCGGCAAACACCACGGCAAAACCCTGGCTGACGCTGCCGTTGGCTTGCTCGCAGGCCACACCGACGACGATCACGTCCATCTGGTGGCTCATGGTGCAAGGCTTCTTGACGCCATCGAGGACAAAGCCGCCCTCCACGGCGCGGGCCTTGACGCTGGTGTTGAAAATCTCCGCGCCCGGCTTGCCCTCGGCGAAGGCAGAGGCAATCAGCAGCTGATTCTGGCTGATGCCCCACAGCAATTCGTCGGCTGCTGGAATCAAGCCGCCCAACTGCACGATGGTGGCGATGGTGTGGTGGTGCATGGTCATCATCACGGCCAGTGACGGGCAGTAAGAACCGATGGCCCGCAGGATTTCCACGGTCTCGCTCGGCGTGGCGCCGAGGCCACCGTAGCTCTGGGGAATGATCAGGCCAGCAGCGCGAAAACCGCGAAACAACTCACAGATTTCGCTCGGGTCAGCCTGCTCCAGGGCCATCAAGCCGCGGCTTTCCAGCGTGGCCAACAGACCCGGCAGGTATTTTTCAGTGGCGCTTACGGCGCTGTGCATGGACATGATTGAAGTCTCTGTTCGGGGTAAAGGGATTAACCGGCCTTCTCGATCGACAGCTCGATGGCCGGCGCAAAGCCGAAACTGCGGGCCAGGTCGAAGATCGCTTCGGCGTCTTCCAGCGACGGTCGTTTACCAATGCTGTAGTCACGCTGCGCACCGGCCATGGTCAGGACAATCGTTTCGGCGAGGCAGCTGAAGGTCACACCGGTCGGCAGGCAGGTGAGGTTCTGCTGGCCGAAGCGGTAACTGCGCTCGGGCAGATTGATCAGCCCGCCCTCGATCACCGTGACGTCCGGACGCAGGGCCAGGGCGGCCGGGCCAATGTCTGGCGGCTGCGCGCAATCGCACAGAACCGCGTTGGGGTGCAGCACGGCCGGGTCGATGAACGCCGAGCCGTTGGAGGTTGCCGAAAGCACGGTTTCCAGGCGTGGCAGCCAGACCGCAAGGTCGGCGGTAATCACCAGCGGCGGCTGCATGTTGGGTTTCTCCCGAGCCAGCCCGTCGACCACATCGAACAGCGCACGCAGTTGTTCGTCGTCGTTGAAATCCCGGTCGAGCAAGTGCTCGACACTCGCCAGGCTCGGCAACAGTTGCACCAGGCTCTTGGCGATGCCGCTGCTGTGTCCGTGCTGAATCGCCAGCAACGCATCGCGGTACAACTCGCCGCCCACACGCCGCAGCTCATCCATCGCGCCCCGGTTGGCGGCATTGCCGAGCAACACCAGGTGTTCGCAGAACTTGCCCAGGCGCAGGCTCGCCAGACGCCCCACCGAACCGTAGGCACCAATGACGCCGGTCAAGCGCTTGGCCAACGGCGTGCCACGGTTGGCGCACGTGGTGAGCAAGGCATCGACCCCCACCATCGCCGTCAGGCTGTTGCCGGTGGTGGTGTGGAAACGCTCGTTGAGCATGTCTTCGCCGGCATTGGAAATCACCGAGGTGTAGGCGCCCAGGCCGACGAAATCGACGTTGAGTTTGCCGACGCTTTCCAGGTAATTGCCCAGCAGCTTGCGGCGCTTGCCCAGGCTCAGGCGCATCAGGTCCCGCGGCTGCAAGAGGCTGCCCACCAGCCAGCCTTCGACGTAATCACCGGCCAGGTTGTAGAGGCGCCGCGCATGGAACGAGACGCCGGTGTCGAGATCGGGTTTGGCCCACTCGGAGAACTCGTTGAGCCAATCCTGAATGAAGGCTTTTTCCTCGCCCACCAGGCCCAACCCCTCGACGACACTGTCACCGTTGACGCTTTCGGCGGTGGTCGGGTGCAGCAGGAACGCAAAGCGCCCCAGGCACTTTCCGCTGTCTAGGCGAGGCTTGCCGGCCACCGGTTGCGGCCAGTTCACCAGCGGCTGCGGCGCGGCGGCAAACCCGTGGGCCTCGAGGATCAAGCGATGCTGCTGGTGCTGCATCACCAGTTCGGCCACCGAGCGCAGGCCTTCAAGCAGTACGTCGATGTCGGGTCGGGTGACGGTCAGCGGCGGTTGAATCCGCAGCACGTTGCCTTCGGTGAGCGTGGGGAGGCAATAGACCCCATGCCGGGTTTTCAGGTAGCCACAGACGATGGGCACCAGCGCGCCAAAGGCACTGGCCAGGGACAAGGTGTACAGACGCTCGCCGCTCCAGCGTCGGAACTTCAGGCCGAGCATCAGCCCGCGCCCGTCGAGGCTTTCGAACACCTCGGGGTAACGCTGCACCAGCGCGGCGAGCCCGTCATGCAAGTAGGCGCCCTGCTTCGCCGCCTGCTTGACCAACGCGCCGTCCTTTGCGGTGAGCTGGTCGAGCACCGCCAGGCCGATGGCCGCGCTGAAGCCGTTTACGGCGAAGGTCGAGCTGTGATGACGGTCGAAGTCGCGGGTCCAGCATTGCTCGCCATAGATGCACGCACCAATGGCCACCAGGCCACCGCCCAGGGCCTTGGCCAGCAGCATCACGTCCGGGCTCAAGCCCTCGGCCGACGCGGCAAACAACTCACCCGTGCGGCCGAGTCCGGTCTGCACTTCGTCGAGCACGAACAGCGTGCCGTACTGCCGGCACATGTTCTGCGCCGCGAGCAGGTAACCGCCCGGTGGGGTAATCATCCCCGCCTCGCCCTGTATGGCCTCGACGAAAAACGCGGCGGCGCGTTTGTCTTTGAGCGCAGCTTCCAGCGCCCCGAGGTCGCCGTAAGGCACATGGGCAAACCCATCGGAACGCAGGTGAAACGGATCGCGATAGGAGGCCTTGCCGGTCACGCCCACCGCGCCCTGGGTCTTGCCGTGAAAACCGCTGAACGTGCCGACGATCAACTCACGGTTGGTCGCCGCGCGGGCCAGTTTGATCGCCGCTTCCACGGCCTCGGCGCCGCTGGTGGTGAAGGTGACTTTCGAGTAGTTGCCGGGCGCCAGTTCGATCAGGCGCCGGGCCAGTTCTTCGGCATCCGGGTTGAGCAGCGGCTGGATCAGGCTCGGCTTCCCGGAGGCCAGAAAGGCATTCGCCGCCGCGACCATCGACGGCGCCGCATAACCGAACGGCACCGCGCCGAACTGGCCGACGAAGTCGATCAGGGTCTGGCCGCTGGCGGTCTCGATGCGGGTACCACGGGCATTGACCACGGTCTCGTTGAGGCCGACGAAATCCAACAGTTCCTGACGGGTAATGTTGAGCAGTGAAAGGGTCATGGCTTAGTTCGCTCTCGCCTGGTTGATAACGCCGTACAAGTGCTGGCTGATCTTGCGCACGGTGTCGTGCAGGTAGCCCAGTTCGGGGTCCAGAGAGACCCCGAAACGGTCCTCGAACTCGGCCGACATGCCGACGATCAGCACCGAGTCGACCCCCATTTCATGGAACGACCGCTCGACATCCAGACCTGCCGAATCAACTTCGAGCAACGTCGCCAGGGTCTGTGTGACTGCGTCGGTAATTTCATCAATGTGCACATTCGCCTCCATGCATGTTTTTCGCTCCCTGTGCCGTGCCAATGACCAGCGAGAGGTTCGCCGTACTCGCTGATCGGCACCATGCTGCAAGCGCGTGAGTGGATAACTGCCCCCTCGGGCAGAACCGTTCCTACGCCCCAATGCTCGGCGCACGGGCCTCTGCTCTCAATACTCCGTACGGAGTAACCACCGGGACACCGACGCGGCAATTGGCAGGCGACACGCAGCCGCAGACCGGGTCCGGGACGCTGTGCATGACACAGGGAGATGAAGTGAACAGGCGCGGCCATGCCGCTCATAGCGCTGAACCTGTCAGCGCTAACCGTTACAGGGCGTATCGAAGGGGTGACAAATACAGCTTATTCGTCAGAAAACAGCGCGGCGACTTGGGCCCGGCTCGAGGCTTCGAGCTTGAAAAAGATGTTCTGCATGTGGGTTTTCACGGTTTTGTCGCTGATCCCCAGGATCTGTCCGATTTCCCAATTGGTCTTGCCACGGGAAACCCAGCGTGCAATCTCGGCCTCCCGGTTGGAGAGGATCGAAATCAACTGCTGATGCGGATCGCGGCTTTGCTGATGGCGCAGCAGTTTGCTGCCCAGGGCGCGGTTCAGGGCAATGTGCAGGTACGGCGCGAAGACCATCATGCGCATCTTGCTTTCGTGGGCGACCACCGGCGAAATGTTGTGGAAGAAGTAACCGGTAAAGGTGTTGCGGTGCAGCCCGGGGAGGAAGGTCCACCCCAGGTTGCGAATGCCGTGAGCCCGGAAGATGTTGGCCCAGACCCGGTCGAGAGGACTGTCCAGACGGTCCAGCGACGTGAACTTTGGCCGGCCGCAATGTTCGACCGGGTCGATGTCCATCGGCGGTACCATGCCGTCACGCCCGACAATCGCCTGGACGAATGCCTCGCTGACATTGTCGGGGTAGATCAGGTGCGAAATGAACACCCGGTGCCCACGGATCCTGCCGCTGGCGAAGACAAAGCTTTCGCACGGCATGATCTGCGGCAGCGCCAGTTGCGTCTGCACTTTCAGGTCAGCGATAGTCCGCGCCGAAGTGATCGAGTTGAGCACCCCCGTCAGCTGCAAGCGTTGCTGGCTGTCGGTGGGGGGCAACGCGAGCACACCGCGCGGGCGACTACTGAGCTCGATGCGCGGTTCTCCAAAGCTCGGCGGGGCAAACAGCAGCGCCGCAGGTTTATGGGCATGCGCCGGGCCAATCCATACGCTGGTCATACCTCCAGGACCTGACTGGCGAGTGTGATATCGAAGACGATCTGCCCGTTACTTTCCACGGCCACGATCGACTTGTCCCAAACCACACCCGCTCCCTCCTGCACAGTAGCTGCGCGCGTCAGCCACGGTTGGAAAACCTTGCGACACTCCTGACGCTTGATCTTGCCACTGGAGGTCCGCGGCAACGTGCCGCCAAACACCAGTATCAGGATCGGCCGAGCCAGTTGATGCTGCTGCCAAAGACGCGTCTTGAGGTCGGCAAACAATGCCGGTACATCGAGAGACTTCAGGGCGCGGCGCTCGATCTCCTGGGCGATCACCACCTGCTCAGTATTGTCCAGCTCTATGCTGAATGCTGCGCTGCCATCGGGGCGGAAACTGTCGTGGGTACGCAGCACCGTGTTTTCAATATCACCGGGGTGATGATTTACGCCGTTAACGATAATCAGGTCCTTGAGACGTCCGGTGACGAACAGTTCGCCGTCGAGTAAAAAGCCCAGGTCGCCGGTGCGGAAAAAACGCGGCCATGGGGTCTGCTCGGGCAGTGCATCACGGAACGCTGCGGCGGTGCTGTCGGGGCGCTGCCAGTAACCACTGGCGACGCTGTCACCCACGATGCAGATCTCCCCGACCTGGCCCTCCTCAAGGCGTTGCTCGGTGGCCGGGTCGCAAATGAACGGCTCGCTGCCGGGAATCCCCCGGCCACAACTGACCAGGTTACGCACCCGTGCATCCTCGGGCCGTTCGCAGGTGAACGGCTCGGCGCGGTTGTCCTCCAGCATGGCGGCATGAAACGGTCGAATCAACGGCTCACGCACCGTGCCGGCGGCGCTGACCATCAGCGTGCCTTCGGCCAGCCCGTAGCAAGGGAACGCGGCCGTGCGCGGAAAACCGCACTGCGCAAAGCGCCGGTGAAAGGCGTCGATGGTCTGCGCCCGCACATGCTCGGCACCGTTGAACGCCACTTCCCAGCCACTCAGGTCGAGCCCGACCAACTCCTCGTCCTTGATTTTGCGCAGGCACAATTCATACGCAAAGTTCGGTCCACCGCTCACTGTGCCACGGTACTTGCTGATCGCTTGCAACCAGCGCAACGGCCGTTGCAGAAAGTGAATCGGCGCCAGCAACGTCGAAGAGAACCCCACGAACAGTGACTGCAAGATGCCGCCGATCAGCCCCATGTCGTGATAAGGCGGCAACCAGCTCACCATGTGGCTGCCCTGATGGGTCAGGAAGCCACGGCTCATGCTGCGCGAGTTGTGAATCAGGTTTCCGTGCGTCACCGTCACCCCTTTGGGTGTGCCCGTGGAGCCGGAGGTGTATTGCAAAAACGCCAGGTCGCCACGCGACACCGCCACCGGGCGCCATTGCGCCGCGATCATCTGATCGAGGGCCGAGATATCCAGCACCTGCGCCGATGAGGCGGCTTGTTCAAGCCGGGCGCGGATGGTCGGAGCATCCTCGGCCGTCGCCAGCGCGGCTGCCGGCTGGCAGTCATTGATGATCCCGTCGAGCCGGTCCAGGGTTTTGCTCGCCCCCGGTGGATAGGCCGGAACCGCTACCAGCCCGGCATAAAGGCAGGCCATGAAGCCCGTCACATAGTCGAGGCCGGGCCTGAGCAAGATCAGTACCCGGTCGCCGACCAGGCAATGACGTTGCAGGGTCGCCGCGGCTGCGCGTGCAGCCATGTCCAGTTCAGCGAAGCTGATCAGTACTTCTTCATCGCGGCCGTTTTGCAGAAACCGATACGCCAGGTGGTGGGGGATCGTTTGTGCGTGGTGCTGTAGACATTCCGAAAAATTCACATACGGAACGTCGCGGTCGTGGTCGTTCGTAGTCATTGTTTTTATCCAGGCAGCCATACTTAGCCAAACTCCCGGAACGCCCTGAATCAAGGCTTTCCGCATCCTTTACGCCTGTTCATCCTCTGGGACCGGGCCGCCGAAGTTAATACTCCGAACGGCGTATACCCGCAATTCTGGCCTTCGGCGCATAGTCGATTTCGGGTGTGTGGCGCGCCCGGCGATCGCTGCTGTGCGCCAGATGCCTGCTGCCTGAGTCACGTCGTACCGACAACAAGGCACATCCGTCAGCCGAGCATGTATTGCGCGCTGTGTCATGAGACGCGGCAGCGCGACAAAAACGTCCTGGCCGACCTGAAATCGAGCGCAACAGGAGAGAAAGGGATGTCTTTTACCGAGTACGCTGAATTCGATGCCGTAGGCTTGGCCGAGCTGGTCAGAAACAAGGAAGTGCTGCCCTCAGAATTGACAGAGGAAGCGATTCGACGGATCGAAGCCTTTAACCCGTCAGTCAACGCCGTGGTGTTCAAAGCCTATGACCTGGCCCGCGACATGGCGGCCGCACAAGACCTGTCAACGCCCAGCGGGCCATTGCACGGGGTACCGTTCTTGCTCAAGGACATCCTCGGCGATTGCCAGGGCCTGCCCTCGACGCTCGCCTCTCGTATGCTGTGTGAACGCGTGATGCCACAGGATTGTGAACTGGTCAGCCGGTTTCGGCAGGCAGGCCTGGTGTTCGTCGGCAAAACCAATGCCCCGGAGTTCGGCATTTTGCCGACCACCGAAGGCGCCTTCTATGGCCCTGCGCGCAACCCGTGGAACCTCGACTACTCGACCGGCGGCTCCAGCGGTGGCGCCGCAGCGGCCGTCGCTACCGGCATGGTGCCCGCCGCCCACGGCAACGACGGCGGTGGCTCGATCCGCATCCCGGCGTCGTGCTGCGGGCTGGTCGGGTTGAAGCCGACCCGCGCCCGCAACTCCCTGGCCCCGGACTTCGGTGAGTTGCTCAGTGGCCTGCTCGATGAGCATGTGCTGACACGCACGGTGCGCGACAGCGCCGCCATCCTCGACGCCACCCACGGCGTGGTGCCCGGCGACCCCTACCGTGCGCCGACCATGCACGGCAGCTTCTTGCAGCAGTTGTCCCTTGACCCCGGACGCCTGCGCATCGCCTTCTCCCGTGTCGACCCGGCCGGGCGACCGCTGCACGCCGACTGCATTGCGGCGGTCGAACACACGGCCAAGCTCTTGCTATCCCTGGGGCACGAGGTCGAAGAAGCCTCGCCGCAGATCGATCAACCGAGTTTCGTCGACGCGTTCAGCGCCCTGTGGTTTTCCGGGATTGCCTTCGCCGTCGAGCTGATGACCCTGCAACTGGGCCGCGGCCCGCTGCCGGGTGAACTTGAAGGCTTTACCCAAGGCGTACACCAACGCGGGTTGGCGATGAGCGCGGTCGACTACCAGATGTCCGAACTGGTGCTGCAACAGGCCGGCCGGGAAATGGCCCGCTTCCACCAGACCTACGATTGCTGGCTGACCCCGACCCTGGCCGCCCCACCCTTGCGTAACGGTGTGGTCGATGTGCAGCAATCGGACGTGGAAAAAGTCTATTCACCGCTGCTCGACTACAGCCCGTTCACCGCGATTCACAACGCCTCCGGACAACCGGCGATCTCGCTGCCGTTGCACTGGAATGCCCAGGGCTTGCCGATTGGCCTGATGCTCAGTGCGGGCGTCGGCGAAGAAGCCTTGCTGTTGCGCCTGGCTGGCCAACTGGAACAAGCCCAACCGTGGAAAAACCGCCGTCCCACGTTGTTTCTACAACCCTTGAACCGCGAGGCCCTCGCCGGATGAACCTGGAGCACCAAGCATGAGCGCAGCCGAGACGTCGCACTCCCCACGGCACCCCGATGCCCACGCCCAACCGGTCGACCCCGGCACATTCGTGCCCTGGCCAACCGACGGGCTGAACCGCGAAGCACTGGCAGATTATGGGCGCGACCTGATCCGCCAGACCCTGCCCTTCACCGTGGAAAACCGGCGGCTGAGCTGGTGGCACTTCTACTCGACGCTGCTGGTGATCGGCCTGTTCGGGGCCGCGGCGGCCAGCCCCTTGTGGTGGCCGTTACGTGCGTGCTTTGGCGTGCTGCTGGGGCTTTCACTGGTGCGCCTGTTCGTGCTGTACCACGACTACATGCACGGGGCGATCTTGCAGGACTCGCGTTTCGCCGCCGGGTTCTTCAAAACCTTCGGCGTGCTGCTGATGGCGCCGCCGACCCTGTGGAAACAGTCCCACGACTACCACCATGGGCACAGCTGCCAGTACGTCGGTGCCGAAGAGCGGCGACTGCCGCTGCTGTCGACCCACACCGACCTTGGGACCTTCCCCCTGCTCTCGACCGACGAGTATGCCCGGGCCAGCCGTGGCAAACGCCTGCGCTACCGGATCGCCCGCCATCCACTGATGATCGCGCTGGCCTCGTTGACGATTTTCCTCTTCAGCATCTGCATGGTCTCGCTGATCACCCAACCCCGGCACCGGGCCTGGTCGTTGCTGGCGCTAACCCTCAACCTGACCGCCGGGATCACCCTGGCCGTGCTCGCGCCGGACATTCTGCTGTACTCGGTGCTGATCCCCAGCCTCAGCGGCTCGGCGCTGGGTGCGTACATGTTCTACTGCCAGCACAACTTTCCCGGCGTGCGTTACCCCGACCGCGAACACTGGGACTACGCCGCCACCGCAGTTTTCTCCTCCAGCTACATGCGCACCGGCCCGGTCATGGCCTGGTTCACCGCCAACATCGGCTATCACCATGTGCATCACGCCAATCCGGGCATTCCGTTTTATCGGCTGCCAGAGGCCATGGCGGCGATCCCGGCGCTGGGCACGCCGATCAGCACCTCGTTGCACCCGCGCGATATTTATCGCTGCCTGAGCCTGAAACTCTGGGACCCGGCGCGCCAGCGCATGGTGTCGTTTGCCGAATTCCGGCAACAGACACAGGCGTGAGGTTCAGGCATTATCAGCGCCCTTCGCGACGCCATCAGTCGCGCCCTGCAAGGATGCTGACAATGCCGCGTTGCTGCGCACATACGATCCCCACTGGCCTGGCTGTTCGGGGATAACCGATGATTGATATTCTGCTGAATACGCCGTTCTGGGCGTATCTCGTGTTGCTGTTTCTGGGTTACCACGGCGTCAAGGCCTGTTCGCCCACCCAGGAAAGCAAAAACTCATTGATCTTCAGCCCGCTGGTGTTGCTGGCCTGGGTGGCGCTTGCCCTGGACTTTTCAGCAGACCCAACACTGTTGATCGGCGTCGGGATCGCGGCGTTGCTGCTTGGCAGCCTGCTGGGGATGATTGTTTTCTCCACCCGAGGCGTTGAACTGGACGATCCGGAAAATGGCTTGATCGTTCCCGGCACGGTGAAGACCCTGGTGTTCTACCTGCTGCTGTTTGTGGCGAACTACTACTTCGGCTATCAGAATGATGTTCACCCCGAGAACGCCACGAACCTTGAAATGCTCACGCTCAAGGCCGGCGCAGCGGGTCTGGCCGTCGGAATTTTCAGCGGTCGGTCATTGAAGTTCTATCGCCTGTTCCGCTCCTTCAAGGCCCGGCGCGCCGCCACGGCTCTCTGACCCGAAATCCCCCACGCGTACAAAATACACCGCTGGCCTGTTCAGCCGTGACAATGCGGCGTGGGTCCAATAGATTAGGCGACCTGAAAAATGCTCGACCCTGTTCCTGTCTCAAACTCTGTTTAAAGAAGTAGTGAAATTTCAATGCCTGATTCCAACATCGCTGAATCCGTCGTCGCCTTGTCGTCCAAAGCGGAATACGAAAACTCCATCCATCTTTCCCAGCATGTGCCGCAGGCCAAAACCATCAGCGAGATGGTCCTCGACGCGTTCCAGAGCGCGAAAGAAAGCGACCAGATCCGCGAACTGCGCGCAGCGATTCGCCAGGCCCACGACCGCTTCGACGACGATAAAGCCTATGAGCTGATGGGCGAACTCAAGCAACTCAAGGACGCCGAGGCCGCCGACATCGCCGCCCTGGAAGACCTGAGCAGCAAGTTCTCGATCAGCCGGATTCTGTCGAGCTACAAGGATGACCCGGCCTTTCAGGAGCTGGTCTACAGCCTGGCCCTGAAAGTGCTGAACCAGACGCATCAAGCCATCAGCAACCCGAGCAGCGGCAAGAGCAAGGCCGCACGCGCCAAGAAAGAAGCCGAAGTGTTCAGCATCAGCAAGGACGGCGTGAGCGTCAGCCTGCCGCTGCGCACCCCACGCTCCAAGCCGAATGTGGACCGCGAAGCGTTCGAGTTCCTCGGTTTTGTCTTCGTGGGTGAAGGCAATGAGGCGGAGTTGGAAAGCGAGACATTCCTCGACAACACCGGCGCCGAACAACCGGCTACGCGCAAGGCCATCGTTACTGCACTGCAACAGCAGACGGCGTTTGAGGGTTACAGCATCGCTGTGCAGTGATATCCACGCCAGCAGATCAAATGTGGGAGCGAGCAGGCTCACTCCCACAGGGTACCTGTCTAACAAACTGGCAACTGATCGCTCATTCAGGAACGATCATCGCCGAGCACACAAAATCTTACACAAGCCAGTACATTGCTACGATTGCGCCCTCTGACCCTGCCTACTAGCCTGAACTTGTCGCTGCCCAGTCAGCGACCGGGCCTGAGAACTCGAACAAGATGCAGCCACTTATCGGAGTTCTCCCTATGTGCGCCATCGATTCATCCAAAACTTCTTCTGGTCAGATCCCATCTTCCCAAGACCTGAAAACCGCCGGCTTCACGCCCTTCTCGATCCACTGCGACCAACCCCTATTTCGCGTCAACAGTGGCGTCCCGATCCGTGAAGCGTTGTGCCACGTGTCCGACTTGCTCCACCTCTCCAAACTGCTGGCCGAAGACGCGGCAATGGTGCGCGGCACGGACCGCTATGCCTGGGCGTCGTACTATTTGCAGGAGATGAGTAAAGCGGTGATTGATGATGTGGTGAAGGTGCTGGGTGCGCCGGGTAACAACCGCGACTGAATGGAAAAAGCCCCGCGCTTCTCTTGAAGGCGGGGCTTTTCAGGTGTTTGGTTATCTGCTCAAACGGCGCCTAACCGCTCAACCATGTCGGGGAATTTCTCCACCAGCCTAATCAACAAGGCGGCCTGCGCATTGGGCTTCGACTTTTCCTGCTCCCAATTTCTCAGGGTGCTGGGACTGGTTCTGATTCGCTTGGCAAAAACGGCCTGAGACATATGCAACTTCGCCCGAAGCGCGACGATTTCTTGTGCGCCTACCTCCGGAGCCGGCTTGTCCTCCAGCGTATTGTTGCGCAGCGTAATCTTGCCTTCTCGTTGAGCTGCCATCTCATCAACGCCCTGCATCAACTCTGCAAACAGGTCGCGCTTTTTCATGGGGTACCTCGTGCTTTTAACTCTGTCTCTATGGCTTTCTTGAGCGCCTTCTCTTGGTCGGCGGTCAGATTTTCAAGCTCATCTTTGTCATAAATCGCGAACATCCAGAACTGACCGTCATTCATCAGCCAATAATAGATGACCCGCAAACCGCCTCGCTTGCCTTTACCCCGACGTCCATCTGCCCATCGCAGCTTACGAAACCCACCTGTGCGGGGCATAACGTCGCCCGCATGTGGGTTCAACTGCATATCGACCTGAAGCGCTCGATACTCATCATCCGTCAGATAGTCACCGACAGTTGCCGTAAACGAGGAGGTTTCAAAGAAAACGGTTCGCATCACAAAACTATAGGCAAGTTGCTTATAGTTCTGCAAGCAACGATTCCCCGTACTGACGAACAGTCATCCACAGTTCTGCAGAAGGCTCGGCACACTGCCAGATATTGGTCGGCTGTCAGGCCGCCGTGCTGTTGATCTTGATCCACCCGCCCCTTCGGGACACCGGAGCGAGGGAACGCCGAGCCTTGGCGAGGTGCCGTACGCTTGGGGCGAAGCCTTTTGCTTACTTTTCGGCGTCTGCAAAAGTGAGTCGCCGTCAGGGCGAAACCATAAGCAGTCATGACTACAGCAACGGATATGTACACCTGCAAGAGATGGGTCGCCCGTCAGACCGTCTTCGCGAGCAAGCCCGCTCCCACAGGTAAATCACGACCAACAAAAAGCCCCGTGCTTCTCTCGAAGGCGGGGCTTTTCGTACAACCGCAAAAACCTTAAGGCGCGTAAGTCAGCAACAACTCACTCGGCACCTTGAAGTCCAGCGACATCATCACGCTCAGCGCAGTGATGGTGAAAATCGAAAACACGAACAGCTTGCGTGCCCAGACCGTGTCATCCACCGCCTTATAGCCAGTCCACGCCATGTACAACCAGTACATGCCCATGGCCGCCGCGACAGCGAGATAGCTCATGCCAGCGTAGCCGCTGAACGTCAGCATCAACGTCGCCACCAGGAACGCCAGTATGTAGATCAGGATGTGCTTCTTGGCCACCTGAATCCCGCGCTTCACCGGCAACACCGGAATCGATGCCGCCAGGTAATCGTTGAAGCGGAAGATCGCAATGGCGTAGGAATGCGGCATCTGCCACAAACTGAACATCACCAGCAGCGTCAGCGCCGCCATGTCGAAGCTATTGCTGACCGCGACATAACCGATCACTGGCGGCATGGCGCCCGACAGACTGCCCACCAGCGTGCCGTGAACCGACTTGCGCTTGAGGTACAGGCTGTAGAAGCCGACGTAGATCACAAACCCGATCACCGCGAACAACGCGGCCAACGGATTCGCCACGCGGTACAACAGCGCCACACCGGCAACACCCAGGACGGTCGCGTAAACCAGTGCCAGTTTCAGGGAGATCAAGCCCTGCACCAACACGCGGTTCTTGGTGCGTTCCATCTTCAGGTCGATGTCGCGATCGATGCAGTTGTTGAACACGCAACCTGACGCCACGACCAGGGACGTGCCGATCATCGCCGCCAGGAAGATGGCCAGATCGACATGCCCTTTCGAGGCCAGGAAAAACCCGCCTGCCACAGAAAGCACGTTACCGAAAATGATCCCCGGCTTGGTGATTTGGATAAAGTGCTTTAAGGACATCCGGACTTTCCTCAGTGCGCCATCATGACGTGATGGATGCTGAACATGATCCACAGCGACAGGCCGACCAGCAGGACGATCACCAGCGCAGCGAACACGAACGCAATCACGTTGTTACGCTGGGCAGCGGAGCGGTCCAGGTGCAGGAAGTACACCAGGTGCACCAGCACCTGGATCACTGCGAAGGCCAGCACGATCCACAGGGTCACGTCTTTTGGCAGGGTCGGGTACATCACCAGGCCGAAAGGAATGACGGTGAGGATCACCGACAGGATGAAACCGATGGCGTAGGACTTGACGCTGCCGTGGCCGGCGTCGTGGCTATCGTGGCCATTGTGTGAGTGAGCTGCGTTAGCCATTACATAGTCCCCATCAGGTAAACAACGGTGAATACGCAGATCCACACGACGTCCAGGAAGTGCCAGAACAGGCTCAGGCAGCTCAGACGGGTCTTGTTGGTCGCCGTCAGGCCGTTTTTCTGGACCTGATACATCATGATCGCCATCCAGATCAGGCCGCTGGTCACGTGCAGGCCGTGGGTGCCGACCAGGGTGAAGAACCCGGACAGGAAGCCGCTGCGGCTAGGGCCGTAGCCTTCGGAGATCAGCATGTGGAACTCGTTGATCTCCATGCCGATGAAGCCGGCACCGAACAGGAAGGTCATGGCCAACCAGCCCAGTACCTGATTCTTCTTGCCCTTGAACAACGCCAGCATGGCGAAGCCGTAGGTGATCGAACTGAACAGCAGCAGGGCGGTTTCGCCCAGCACGTACGGCAGTTCGAAGATGTCGTGGCCCGACGGGCCACCCGCTACGTTGTTAACCAGTACCGCGTACACCGCGAAGATCGACGCAAACAGAATGCAGTCGGTCATCAGGTAGAGCCAGAAACCGAATACGGTCATCTCGCCCGAGTCGTGGTGATGGTCATCGTGCCCATGGTCATGACCATGGGCGTGTCCAACAGGGGTCACTAAGTTCGACATGGTTTAAGCCTGTTCCAACGAGGTTTCAACACGGGTGGCGGTGGCCGGAATGGCTTTGGCCGCTACCAGACGCTGGTGCTGCTCGGCTTCGATGCGTTCGATTGTCTCGACCGGCACCATGTAGCCCTGGTCATCGCGTGCAGCGTGGATCACGAAGTACACCACGGTCCCGACAAGACCTGCGATGGCCATCCACCAGATGTGCCAGATCATTGCGAAACCGAACACGGTCAACAGAGCACCCATGACCAGACCGGTCGCGGTGTTGTTTGGCATGTGGATCGGTTCATAGCGGCTTGGAGCCTGGTACGCCGTACCGTTTTCCTTGGCCTCGGTGAACGGGTCGATGCCTTCGGCTTTGGGCAGTACCGCGAAGTTGTAGAACGGTGGTGGCGAGGAGGTCGACCACTCCAGCGTGTGGGCATTCCACGGGTCGCCGGCTTCGCACATGTTCTGCTTGCGATCACGGATACTCACGTAGAGCTGGATCAACTGGCAGGCAATACCGATGGCGATCAGAACCGCACCGAACATGGCCACGTGCAGGTAAGGCGTCCACTCAGGGTTGGTGGTGCTGTTCAGGCGACGGGTCATGCCCATGAAGCCCAGTACATAGAGCGGCATGAACGCGACGAAGAAGCCCGAGATCCAGAACCAGAACGCCGCCTTGCCCCAACCTTCGTGCAGCTTGAAGCCGAACGCTTTAGGGAAGTAGAAGCTGAAGCCTGCGATGTAACCGAATACCGCGCCGCCGATGATCACGTTGTGGAAGTGAGCGATCACGAACAGGCTGTTGTGCAGCACGAAGTCAGCACCCGGGATGGCCAGCAGTACGCCGGTCATGCCGCCGATGGCGAAGGTGACCATGAAGCCCAGGGTCCACAGCACCTGGCTGGTGAAGCGCAGACGACCGTGGTAGATGGTGAATAGCCAGTTGAATAGCTTCACCCCCGTCGGGATCGAAATCAGCATCGTCGCCAGGCCGAAGAAGGCGTTGACGCTGGCCCCCGAACCCATGGTGAAGAAGTGGTGCAGCCAGACCATGAAGCCCAGGATCGAGATCGCGCCCGAGGCGTAGATCATCGAGTGGTGGCCGAACAGACGCTTGCCGGAGAAGGTCGAGATGACTTCGGAGAAGATCCCGAACGCCGGCAGAATCAGGATGTAAACCTCGGGGTGACCCCAGGCCCAGAACAGGTTGACGTACATCATCGGATTGCCACCAAGTTCATTGGTGAAAATGTGGAAATCCATGTAACGGTCAAGCGTCAGCAATGCCAGGGTAGCGGTCAGGATCGGGAAGGAAGCGACGATCAGAACGTTGGCCCAGGTGCAGGTCCAGGTGAAGATCGGCATGTCCATCATTTTCATGCCAGGGGTACGCATTTTCAGCACGGTGGCCAGGAAGTTGACCCCGGTCAGCGTCGTACCTAGACCCGACAGCTGTAGCGCCCAGATGTAGTAGTCCACACCCACGCCAGGGCTGTAGCCCAGCTCCGACAGCGGTGGATACGCAACCCAACCGGTACGGGCGAATTCGCCGACACCCAGGGACACGTTTACCAACACTACGCCGGATACCAGCAGCCAGAAGCTCAGGGAGTTCAGGAACGGGTAGGCAACGTCACGGGCGCCGATCTGCAGCGGCACGACAAGGTTCATCAGGCCGGTGAAGAATGGCATCGCCATGAAGATGATCATGATCACACCGTGAGCGGTGAAGATCTGGTCATAGTGTTCAGGTGGCAGGTAGCCAGGCGAACCCTCGGTGGCCAGGGCCAACTGGGAACGCATCATGATGGCGTCGGCAAAACCACGCAGCAGCATGATCATGGCAACGATGATGTACATCACGCCGATTTTCTTGTGGTCGACCGAGGTCAGCCACTCGGACCACAAGTAGGTCCACTTCTTGAAATAGGTGATTGCAGCGAACACCGCCAGACCGCCGAGCGCGATCATGGCGATGGTCACCATCACAATCGGCTCGTGGAACGGGACCGCTTCCCAACTTAATTTACCAAACATCGTTTACTCCTCTGCCCCGGCAGCTGAATGCGAACTCATGTCCATCCCTTCCATACCGGCGCCGGCCACTTCGTGCTCTTTCTTCTCGTGGTGCATCGGCTTGCCCGGTTTCATGCCTTCATACTTGTCGATGATGGTCTGGAACAGGTTCGGCGTGAACGAGGAGTAGAGCTCTACAGGGTTGTTCTGGCTGGGTTTGGAAAGGGCTTCGTATTCAGCCTTTTCAAGCTGTTTAGGTGACTTCTTGACGTCACTGACCCAGGCATCGAAATCTGCCTGAGACGTTGCGATTGCTTTGAATTTCATGCCGGTGAAGCCAGCACCGCTGTAGTTGGCGGAGATCCCGTCAAGCTCGGCGTTCTGGTTGGCGATCAGGTGCAGCTTGGTCTGCATGCCTGCCATCGCGTAGATCTGGCCACCCAGGCCCGGGATGAAGAACGAGTTCATCACGGTGTCGGAAGTCACCTTGAAGTTGATCGGCGTATTGGCCGGGAACACGATCTTGTTGACGGTGGCGATCCCTTGCTCGGGATAGATGAACAGCCACTTCCAGTCCATGGAGACCACTTCGATGGTGATCGGCTTGACGTCGGATTCCAGCGGACGATACGGGTCCAGTGCGTGGGTCGACTTGTAGGTCACGTAACCCAGGGCAATGATGATGAGTACCGGAACAGCCCACACCGCGATTTCGATCTTGGTGGAGTGCGACCACTTCGGCGCGTAGGTCGCCTCAGTGTTCGATGCGCGGTATTTCCAGGCGAAAGCGAAGGTCATCACGATGACCGGCACCACGACAAGGAGCATCAGCAGCGTTGCGGTGATGATCAGGTTTCGTTCATCCAGACCCACCTGCCCCTTGGGATCGAGCAAGGTCATGTTGCAGCCTCCCAGCAACAACGTGCCGAGCAGCGGCAATAAGCCTAGTAATCTGGGGTACCTGTTTTTACTCATCTCACGACCTCTAAAGCAGCTTGCGCAATGCAGTTGGGTTTTGATCGCCAACACTTCACCCTGCCAAGGGTTGGCATTTTTCTTGGATTGAATAAGGGCCTGCCCGTCGCACGTAAACGGCGATCGACACATCCTGGGCAAGCGGTTAGTTCTTATTCGAATTCGTGGTCAAAGGCCTTGTTACAGACCAATTCCATTTGGTGCGGATTATTGGAAGGCGCCGACACCTGGCGTCGCATGGAGCTCAAAAAGCCCCTCGACCGCCCCTCGTGCTCAAGAAAGAGCAGTGCCGGAAATTCAGTGCGGGCGATTGTAGATATGTAACGTTTTATAAACCATGACTCATCCCGAAATAATTTTTATCGAATCCAGCAACAATCATTAACGAATTTCGCAAAGATCTCGAATCTTATCGCGATTAATTCTCAACAAGAACCCCAGAAAATGTAGGCCTACTTCGCCCACTTCAGACAGGGTCACGCCCCTTCAGGCCATCGTCTCGCCCCCGCAAAACCCCTTGCGACAGGGGCTGTGGCGTTTCACTGAAGCCTGTTAAAACTGCCTGCTGCGGCAGATCAGGGGGGCTCTTAAATGACGGATCAGCGGCGAATTTTTCAGGTTCGGCCGGGGAACTTTTCGCCGCCTTGAAATAGCTTGCGACACACCCCCTGTGACAACATGTCGCACATGGGTCGCACCGTTCATTGCTACGCATCACAGACTTTTTACACCGAGACTGAAATGCAAAACGCCCCGGACCTCTCAAGGAGGACCGGGGCGTTTTGGGCTCACCGGGCGGTGAGCGCATGGCTTTCAGCGCAGGTGTTTGCGATTGCGCGAGGTCAGCAGCGGCACCAGCACCACAATCAGCACGAACGCCACCAGCGCCCACTGTGCAAGGGACAAACCGAGGATCGGCGGATACGGCGTGGAGCAGAAACCGTCGACCTGGAAACCCAGCGGGAACAGCGTGGCCAGCGGCAGGCTGTCGACAATCGGTTGCAGCACATCAATGCCGCAACTGACCGCCGGGTAGAACTGGGTGTAGACGTGATGCCCGGCCACCCCCATCCCCGCGAGGGCGAAGATCACCACCAGCACTTCGAACACGGTAATGCTGCGGCGGGTGCGCATGGCCGCGCCAATGAAGGCGCTGATGGCAATCAGCAGCAACGCATAACGTTGCAGGATGCACAGCGGGCAAGGGGCCTCGCCCAGCACGATTTGCATGTACAGCGCACCACCGATCAGTGCCAGGCAGATAATGCCCAACAACACCAGGAAGCGCCGCTCACGTCCCAACCGCATCATTTCCTCACTCATCGCGTTTCCCTTTTTCGTACGTGGATCAGCTCGAAGGCGCCAGCGTATTGAGCTGCTGCATCAAGCTGATGTTGTCTTCGATATGCCAGTTGGCCGCAATGCGGCCGTTGTCGATCTGATAGATATCAGTTGCCCGGAAGTCTACACGCTGACCATGACCATTGAGTGCATTGAACTGCCCCGTGAAGTGTCCACGAAAGTGCAAATGCACCACCACGCGGTCGCCGACCACGATCATCTGCTCGATCTCACAGCTCAGGTCCGGTACCGCCGTGCGAAAGAACGCCGATGCCAGCAAAGGCCCGCTCGGCCCTTGCACCCGGCCTTCGGGCGGGGTCTTGTCGATGAACTGCTCCGACAAGGCTGCCTTGGCCAGTGCCGCATCGCCGCTGTTCCAGAAACTGCCATAGCGCCGGGCCGCCAATACCATTGAGTCGCGTTGCGCCTGGGGCAGGCTCTGATCGACGATCAGGGTCTGCGGCTGGAGTAACGCGCTGTCGGCCGTGGCAACGGAGCTGAGCAACAGGGCCGCCAGGCTGAGGCTGGCGAGGGAGAAACGACGGGAGATGACGACCTGCGACATGGGGTGATCCTGATCATGATTGCGAACGAGCGCCTATCATCAGCATCGGGGAATAAACGATAAACCGGTTAAGAGCGGATTAACTTTTAAGGGATTTTTACTAATCGGGACCGTGGTGAGGCCATTCGCGGGCAAGCCCACATTTGATCTGTGTATGACGCGGTCCAGTGGGAGCGAGCCTGCTCGCGAAAAAGGCGACCCGGATTCCCGGGTCGCCTTCAAAAATCACTCCAGCGCCGAAGCCGGGCCGAAGAACTCGTAGCGGCTCTGCTTCTCCGGCACACCCAGCGCCTTGAGGTGGCGCTTGATCGCCGCCATGAAGCCTTTAGGCCCCAGGAAGTAAGCGTCCAGGTCGCGCTCTTGCGGCAGCCAGTCAGCCAGTTGCTCCTGGCTCAGTATCCCGACCTTGTGCGCCGCCGGGCTGATGCCGTCGTCTTCGGCGTAGCAATAGAAGCGCTTGAGCTGCGGATGACGTGCCGCCAGGCCATCGACCCAATCACGGAACGCATGCACCGCACCGTTGCGCGCGCAGTGGATAAAGTGCACCGGCCGCTCGGTGGCAAGCGCAGCTTCCAGCATCGCCAGGGTCGGGGTAATACCCACTCCGCCGCTGATCAGCACCAGCGGTTTGTCGCTGGCGGTCAGGGTGAACTCGCCCGAGGGCGGGAACAGCATGATGCTCGCGCCGACCTGGAACTGGTCATGCAAGTAATTGGAGGCACGGCCACCGTTCTCGCGCTTGACGCTGATGCGGTACTGGCCGTTGTCGCCCAGGGACGACAGCGAGTAGTTGCGGCGAATCTCTTCCCCGTCCACAAACAGTTGCAGGCCGATGTACTGACCCGGTTCTGCGGCGAGGATCGGCCCATGATCTGTCGGTTCGAAGTAGAACGAGGTGATTTCAAAACTCTCCTCCACCCGCTTGGCCAGTTTGAACTCACGCGCCCCGCGCCAGCCGCCGACAGCCGCGGCTTTTTCGTCATAGATGGCCGTTTCGGCGCCGATCAGGATGTCGGCCAACTGGTTATAGGCCGCGCCCCAGGCCGCGATCACTTGCGGCGTGGCGATCTCTTCACCGAGCACTTCGCCAATCGCCCGCAGCAGGCAATGGCCGACAATCGGGTAATGCTCCGGCAAGATTTGCAGCGCCACGTGCTTGTTGATGATCTTCGCCACCAGGTCGCCCAACTGATCGAGTTGGTCGATGTGGCGGGCGTACATCAGCACGCCGTTGGCCAAGGCACGCGGCTGATCGCCACTGGCCTGGTGTGCCTGATTGAACAGCACCCGCACTTGCGGGTACTCGGAGAGCATCATGCGGTAGAAATGGGTGATCAGCCCTTCCCCGCCGCTTTCAAGCAGCGGCACGGTGGATTTAACGATGGCACGGTCTTGGGCACTCAGCATAAGGAACACTCCTGAACAAATGAGTTTCTAGTGGATTACCCTATACGTATCAGTTTCCATGCCAACAATTAAAACCATATAAATCAATAACTTGAATAACACGTAGTCATTAAGACCCAAGCTGTTTTATAGTCACGCTGACTACATGGAGTCAATATGACTGCAAAATCCCTGCTGACCACCCTTCTGCCGCTGGTGTCCGACCTCTCGCGCGAACTGCCCGAAGGCGAGCGCTACCGGCGCCTGCTCGAAGCCCTGCGCGCCCTGCTGCCTTGCGATGCCGCCGCCCTGCTGCGCCTCGATGGCGAATGGCTGGTGCCGCTCGCCGTCAACGGCCTGAGCACCGACACCCTGGGCCGGCGCTTCAAAGTCAGCGAGCACCCGCGCTTCGCCGCACTGCTCGCCAGCCCCGGGCCGACCCGCTTCCCCAGCGACAGTGATTTGCCGGACCCTTACGACGGGCTGGTCGATGGCCTCGACGAACACCTGCAAGTTCACGACTGCATGGGCTGCCCGCTGTTCATCGACGAGCGACCGTGGGGCCTGTTGACCCTCGATGCACTGGACCCGGAACGCTTCGAACCGATTGAACTGGACGCCCTGCAAGCCTTCGCCAGCCTCGCGGCCGCCACGGTCAACGCCGCCGAGCGCATCGAGCGCCTGGCCACTCGCGCCGAGGACGAGCACCAGCGCGCCGAGGTCTATCGCCAGGCCAGCGGCCAGCAGCAGCGTGAAATGATTGGCCAGAGCAAGGCCCACAAACGCCTCGTCGAGGAGATCAACCTGGTCGGCGGCAGCGACCTGACCGTGCTGATCACCGGCGAAACCGGGGTGGGCAAGGAGTTGGTGGCACAGGCAATTCACGCCGCGTCCCCGCGGGCCGACAAACCGATCATCAGCCTCAATTGCGCCGCACTGCCGGACACCCTCGTGGAAAGCGAGCTGTTCGGCCACGTGCGCGGGGCGTTCACCGGAGCGATGAATGACCGGCGCGGCAAGTTCGAACTGGCCAATGGCGGCACGCTGTTTCTCGATGAGGTCGGCGAGTTGTCCCTGGCGGTTCAGGCCAAGTTGCTGCGGGTCCTGCAAAGCGGCCAGTTGCAACGGCTCGGTTCGGACAAGGAACATCAGGTGGACGTGCGCCTGATCGCCGCGACCAACCGCGACCTAGCCTTCGAGGTACGCAGCGGCCGCTACCGCGCCGACTTCTACCATCGCCTCAGTGTGTATCCGTTGTTGGTGCCGGCGCTGCGGGATCGCGGCCGGGACGTGTTGCTGCTCAGCGGCTACTTTCTGGAACAGAACCGCTCGCGCATGGGCCTTAACAGCCTGCGCCTGACCAGCGATGCCCAAACCGCGCTGCTGGCCTACGGCTGGCCGGGCAACGTGCGCGAACTGGAACACTTGATTGGCCGCAGCGCCTTGAAGGCCTTGGGCAATTGCCGTGAACGACCGAAGATTCTGAGCCTCGGCGCGCCAGACCTGGACTTACCTCACGCCCCCCTCGACGCCGCACCCGAGCAGCCTGCCGCCATGGCAGCACCGGCCCTTGAGGCTGGCAGCGACCTGCGTCAGGCCACCGAAAACTACCAGCGTCAGTTGATCGCTGCGAGCCTTGAGCGCCACCAGAACAATTGGGCCAGCGCCGCCCGTGAGCTAGGCTTGGATCGGGCGAACCTTGGGCGGATGGCCAAAAGACTGGGTATGAAGTGATCGCATGCCGAACTCGTTCACCTGTGGCGAGGGAGCTTGCTCCCGCTCCGCCCGCAACGGTCGTAAACCCGATGCCTGGGGACCGCCTCGCGGTCCAGCGGGAGCAAGCTCCCTCGCCACAAGCTTCAGCGTATGACTAACGGGCTGCCATTAACCCTAAAGCCTGCCCCCGACAAGTCGATAACCCGGCATCGATAGTTGTTGGCGACCCTTGCGGTCGCCCATCACCTTTTTCCACAGAAGGTTTTTATGTCTTCCAACAAAGCCCGCGCAGACTCACTTTCGCTTCTGCTCTTTACCTTGCGCAGCGGCAAGCTGATGGCGATCAACCTGCTGAAAGTCAGTGAAATCATCCCCTGCCCGCCCCTGACCAAACTGCCGGAGTCGCACCCGCACGTCAAAGGTATCGCCACCTTGCGCGGTGCTTCGTTGTCGGTCATCGACCTCAGCCGGGCGATTGGCGAAATGCCCCTGGCCGACCCGGATGGCGGCTGCCTGATCGTCACCGACGTGAGCCGCTCCAAACAGGGTCTGCACGTACAAGCCGTGAGCAAGATTGTTCACTGCCTGACCACCGACATCCGTCCGCCACCTTTCGGCTCCGGCGGCGTGCGCTCCTACATCACGGGCGTGACCCAGGTCGACGGCACGCTGGTACAAGTGCTGGACATCGAAAAGGTCATCCACGGCATCGCCCCGGCGCAGATCGAAATGGCCCCGACCGAGCTGAGCATGGAAGACGCCGAAGTGCTGGGCAACGCCAAGATCCTGGTAGTCGATGACAGCCAGGTGGCGCTGCAACAGTCGGTCCACACCCTGCGCAATCTCGGCCTGCAATGCCACACCGCCCGCAGCGCCAAGGAAGCCATTGATTGCCTGCTGGACCTGCAAGGCACCGCCCAGCAGATCAACCTGATCGTCTCGGACATCGAGATGTCGGAAATGGACGGCTACGCCTTCACCCGCACCCTGCGCGAAACACCAGACTTTGCCCACCTCTATGTGCTGCTGCACACCTCGCTGGACAGCGCGATGAACAGCGAAAAAGCCCGATTGGCCGGGGCCAACGCCGTGCTGACCAAGTTCTCGTCGCCAGAGTTGACCAAGTGCCTGATCGAGGCCGCCAAAACCGTCGCCCAGCAAGGGTATTAAGCCTTGGCTGAGGCGTACTGCCTGCTCATGCGGCGCGACCTTTCATCGCAAGTGCCGCCGAGTGTCTGGCCGGATGGCGTCCGGTTGAGCGAATACCACCCGACATCGGCCGAAGCCATTCATGGGCTGATGGCGCTGGGTTATCCACAAGGCGGCGGCCGAGTGCCGGCGCTCGATGTCTGGCGCGAGCGTTTTGAATCCGACGCCGAATACGACCCGGCACTGTGCTTCATCGCCACCGACGCCCAGGGCATTGTCGGCGTGGTTCAGTGCTGGACCAGCGCCTACATCAAGAACCTGGTGGTGCACCCGCGCGCTCAGCGCCAAGGGCTGGGCCGGGCGTTGCTGCTGCAGGCTTTCCATGCGTTTCAACAGCGGCGCGAGGGGTTTGTCGACTTGAAGGTTTTGGAAGACAACCATCGCGCCCGGGCGCTGTATGAAAGCGCCGGGATGCGCGTCGTCCGCCGGGAAATCGTTCCGGACTGACACCACCATCGCGAGCAAGCTCGGCACCTACACAATGTACGTCTTCCGGGCTTACCCGCGATGAGGCCCACCTAACCATCCCGACACCATCAGGCATACTCCAACCTTGGTTCACTCAAGGATGCCCCAACCATGAAAGCCTCCACCCTGAGCTTTTTCTGCTTCACCACCCTGGCCCCTCTGGCCCAAGCCTCCAGCCCGGATGCCTGGGCAGCCTTCGACAAAGCCGTACTCGCCCGCTGCACCCAGGCCAGTCAATTGAGCCACCCCAAACCCGTCGGCAACCCCGCACAGTTCGACGACCGGGTTGGTTACACCGCGCTGTTGCTGCAAGGCCAATACCCGCAAAAACACATGAAAGGCCAGCAAGGCACCGAGCTGTGCCTGTACAGCAAAAAAACCAGAACCGCGGTGGTCACCGAATGGGACTCGATCCGTTCGTCCGATCAGCCCCGGTGACTGGCGCACAACTTGCTTCGACACCGCCCCTCGCGGTGGTTTTTCGCCATCGCTGACACCTCTGGACTGTGACCGGCCACCCGATGAACACAACCTATTCCTGCGTAGGCTGCGGCAAATGCTGCAACGACCACCACGTCCCTCTGACTCTCGCCGAAGCCCGCATGTGGGCGGCGGATGGCGGCACCGTGATCGTGCTGGTGGAAGGCTTTCTTGGCAATGGCCTGGGCCTGCCGGTGCAACAACGCGAACACGCCGAACGCCGGTCGGTGATCGTTCAGAGCGGCGAGACCCAGGCCCACGTGGCGATCACCTTTGCCGCGTATAACGCCGGTCCCTGCCGGAATCTTGACGAAGACAACCGCTGCGGCATCTACGAGCGCCGACCGCTGGTGTGCCGTATCTACCCGATGGAAATCAACCCGCATATTCCCCTGAACCCGAGCGCCAAGGATTGCCCGCCCGAATCCTGGGAACAGGGCCCGGCGCTGATCGTCGGTGGCCAGTTGGTGGACTCGGAACTCGCGACGCTCATCCAGCACTCACGCCAGGCCGACCGCGACGACATTCAGGCCAAGGAAGCGATTTGCGAACGGCTGGGGATTCGCACCACGGCCCTCAAAGGCGACGGTTTCACCGCTTACCTGCCGGACATGGCCGCGTTTGCCCAAGCCATCGATCAGGTTCGGGCAGCGCCGTTGCCGGATTCGCCTGGCGAATGGCTGTTCCATGTCTCGTGCGATGACATCGCCGGGCAGGTGCAGGCCGCTGGCGCTCACGTGGCCACGGCCGCACCATTGAACTATGCGTTTATTTCCCTGCGCGCCGCATAAGCACATCGCGCCCATGCCTTGCGGGAACATTGTTCCCGCCACAGGATGCATTCCCACACGGGCGCATGATCACCTACCCGCGCTTGTGCCAAAACTCGCGCGCCAGCAACTGCAAGTCACCCGCCAGCCCCGCCACGTCCTCTGAATTGATGTGGCTCTGCTGCCCGGCGCTGACCGTGGCCTCGCACGCGGTGCGAATGCTGATGATGTTGCGGTTGATGTCTTCACTGACAGCGCTTTGCTGCTCCACGGCGGCGGCGATTTGCAGGCTCATTTCGGTGATCTGGTTGACCCGTTGGCTGATGCCGTCCAGCGCCGTTGCGGCGCGTTGGGCCTGGTCGACGCTGTTCTCCACGTGCTCGCTGCTTTGCTGCATCGCCTGCACCGCGTCCCGCGCACCGTTTTGCAGGGTGCTGATCATGCGCTGGATTTCGTTGGTCGACTGCTGCGTGCGTTGCGCCAGCCCCCGCACCTCATCGGCCACCACCGCAAACCCACGGCCGGCGTCCCCGGCGCGGGCGGCTTCGATGGCCGCGTTGAGCGCCAGCAGGTTGGTTTGATCGGCAATGCTGCGGATCACCTCCAGCACCCCGGAAATATCCGTGCTGTGCCCTTCCAGTTGATGAATCACCTCGGTGGCACGGGACAGTTCGCTGGCCAGGCGCAACACCGCGCTGCGGCTTTCGCCCACCAGATGATGGCCTTCACGGGTTTCACTTTCCGCCTGATCGGCGGCCTGCGAGGCTTGCTGCGCATGGCTGGCGACCTGAGCCACACTGGCCGCCATCTGATGAATCGCGGCAGCGACCTGGTCGGTTTCCGCCTGTTGATCAAGGGTGCTGCTGTGGCTGCTTTGCAAGTGTTCGACCAACTCGGCCGCGTGGCCCGCCAAGCGTTGCGAAGCATCGCCGATGCGCCCCACCACCGCGCCGACCTGCGCTTCAAGCATCTGCAAGGCAAACTCGACCTGACCGAACTCATCCCGACGCCCGGTATAAATCCCCTGGCTCAGCGGGTTGTCGGCAATCACCCGGGCCCGTTCGGTCAAGCGCCCCAGCGGGCGCAACGCCAGGCCGACGGCAATCCCGGCAACGCCACTGCCGACTGCCAGCGCCAGCAACGACCACCACGGCGACCACGACGCCAACCAATCGGCCGCCGCCAGGCTCAAGGCCAGCACCGCACTGAACGATGCCCACAGTTTGAATTTCAGCCCTGGCACCGGCAGCTGCCGCCATAACGACGAACGGGGGCTGCGCATCCGGGCGTAGGCTTTTTCGGCCGCCTCAATCTGCTGCTCACTGGGTTTGGTGCGCACAGACTGGTATTCCATCGCCTGCCCGCCCTGCGTCACTGGCGTGACATAGGCACTGACCCAATAGTGGTCACCGTTTTTGCAGCGATTCTTGACCATGCCCATCCATGAGCGGCCCCGCTTGAGCGTGCGCCACATATGGCCGAACGCGGCCGACGGCATGTCGGGGTGACGAAGCAAATGGTGAGGTGAGCCCAGCAACTCTTCCCGGCTGTAGCCGCTGATCTGAATAAAATCGGCGTTGGCGTAGGTGATCGCGCTGGTCAGATCGGTGGTCGAAAGAATGTTCGCATCGGGGGCAAAATCCACATTTCGCCCCGTTACCGGGAGATTGATCTTCATGGAGAGCGCGCTCGTTTTATTGGAAGAGTCGGCAGGGCTGCTGACTCTAAGCGCACTGATTCCACAAACACTGATCTGGCTCAGGAAATGAGCACTTAGCCATCATTGGCGATTATGACTATCCCCTCTCTACGCTTTGACTACTGCAACGCAATCAATCTCGACATGGGCATTCAGCACCAACTGCTTGCCGGCAAAGGTCGTTCGCGCAGGTAGGCGACCTGGTGAAAAGTAGCCGGTGTACACCGCATTCATGGTGGAAAAGTCCTTGATATCCGCGAGTATCACCGTGCACTTGGCCACCTGATCCAGGGAGGAACCATGATGTTCCAGAGTATTGCGCAGGGTGTTCATGGCCTGGGTCATTTCCCCTCGAATCCCTCCCGACGCCAGCTTGTCATCGGCACCAACGCCAAGGATTCCGGAAAGGTAAAGCGTCGAACCGACCTGCACCGCCTGAGAAAAGGCCTGCCCGGCCTCTCCTGGGTGAAACGTCAGCCCACCTGAATGCCCGGACGAGGGTAAATAGCGCTGCAGAATGGTTTGGTACTGCCCCTTTTGCTTGAGTCGCTGCATCGCAACGTTCAGAGCATCGCGTAGATCAGGGTCGGCCTTGCGCACACCGATGGCCACCCCACTGCCCAACATTTCATCCTTGATTTCCTCACCGGCAAAACCGAAATCGGCACCCGTCAGGGTTTGCAGAAAAGCGGTGGATATTTCCAGGGTGTCTTGCAAGGTGGCATCAATCTCGCCTGCCTGCAGGCTGCTGATCAACTCACCGTTGAGTGCAAAGCTCTGGACGATTACACCTTCAGGTGCCCATTTGGCCTTTGCATAGGCTTCTCGGCTGGTCCCGGCCAGTACACCGACTCGTTTACCCTTGAGCGATTGCACGGTGGATAGCTGGCCAACGGACTTGCGCGCCACCAGGGCGCTGGCCAGCGGATAGAGGTTGTCGGTAAAGTCGATTTTTTCTTGACGCAACGGCGTTGCTGTCATCGGCATGATCGCGTCAAAACGTCCGGCTTCAAGTGCTGCGATATTGGTCGCGTATGGCTGATCGACCCAGACGCAACGAGCCGCGAGTTCGGCGCATAACGCATTGCCCAACTCGATGTTTAACCCGATCAGTTCACCCTTGGCATTGCGACTTTCAAAGGGAGGAACGTCAGCTTCGACTCCAAAACGAATCTCTGTCCAGCGATTTTCCTGGGCCACCGCAGCGCTCGCCAGCCCCCCGAAAACCATCGTCAGCAACACCTTCTGCGCGTTTTTCCAGAACCACATGCAACGGACTCCTTGAGTTCAATGAACCTTGCGTACCCTGCTTGAGGGGTTTAACGAAAGGTCAGAGAACTCTCTTGGATTGGTCGCAGAGTTTCCAGAAGATGCAGCCCGATTTCACGTAGGAATAGGCGATAGCACAGAAGGATAACTACCAGCCAGCCGTAAACGGGCGACTCAGCGTTTGCCCATCGAGCGGCGGGTGCCAGGAGGCGCTGCGCCGGGGGTCTTGGTGTGACCGTTCTTCGCGCCGTTCTTGTACCACGGCTGATTGGCATTTTTGGCAGCGGCCAGTTCGCCCGGTTTGAACGGGAACTTGAACGCCGGGATCGCGGCTTTGGTTTCGCTGTCGGCGCTGGAGTCGACGCTGTCTGGCAGGTCAGCCTGGTCGTTTTCAACCACAGGCGGTTGTGTCGGGGAAGTCATGAAAGCTCCGGGTGTTGCATTGAGTCGGGCCCGATGAGCGGGCCGCGAAAGGCCGGCAGTATACCTGTGCGATTGAGACCCATGCCCTCGCCTTCGGTCGCCCCCCAAAGATTTTTCGCGTCGCCCAATACCTCACAGATAAGTAATCGTCACAACGCCGGCTTCAGACTCAGAGCTGCTGTGCCCACCAGAGCGAACCAACGGCTCATAACGGGCCGTAAAGGGTATGGTGCCATGGCGACAGACGTTATCCACACGGTTAACCTCCAATCTGAGCCGGGCTCCAACGTCAATCTGCTGTGCATCAGTAGAATTCATCGCACCAATACGTGCGACTTCACAACCACGCTCAACAATGCTCCCGACAAAACTGATGCCCTGCCCATGAGCAATGCCAGCCAGGGACAACAACAGAACACCACTCGAAACGGCTATTTTCAATTTCATTTCAAGGCTTCTCTCTGACGCTGGATCCATCCTGGGAGTCTGGAAAGTACGTGGGTGCTGCAATCTCCATACCCCATGGACTCTCTGTCCGCCCACGGTGCCGGACGTTTAACCAGCGTAGACGTCATCTCAGCTGACAGCGCTGTCAGTTAGCCGTCACGGTACTGACCGGACCGAAGGGCTATAACAGAAACAGACTGGCCCCCGTTCCGACTCACTGGCCCCGGCGATTGACCTGATGCCCATCACAAAACAATCTCTCCTGACTTTCGGCACCCTCGCCGTACTTGTCGCTATCGGTACCTGGGCTCTGATCCGGCCGGCAACGAGCAAACTCTCGGCATCGACGGCGATCCCGGTGCATGTGGTCCGCGTTGTCGAGCAAGACGTGCCGCGCTACATCAGCGGCATCGGCTCGGTGCTGTCATTGCACAGCGTGGTGATCCGGCCGCAGATCGACGGCATCCTCACCAAACTGCTGGTCAAGGAAGGCCAACGGGTCAAGACCGGGGACCTGCTGGCGACCCTCGATGATCGAACGATCCGCGCCAACCTCGATCAGGCCCGCGCCCAACTGGGCCAAAGCCAGGCACAGTTGCAGGTGGCCGAGGTCAATCTCAAGCGCTATAAACTGCTGACGGTGGATGACGGCGTCTCCAGGCAGACCTACGACCAGCAACAGGCGCTGGTCAATCAATTGAAAGCCACGGCGCTGGGCAATCAGGCCGCCATTGATGCTGCACAGGTACAGCTTTCATACACCCAGATTCACTCACCGGTGACAGGCCGGGTCGGTATTCGTACGGTCGACGAAGGCAACTTCCTGCGTATGAATGATACCCAGGGGTTGTTTTCGGTGACCCAGATCGACCCGATTGCGGTCGAGTTTTCCCTGCCGCAGCAGATGCTGCCGACCCTGCAACGGCTGATCGCCGCACCGCAGCCCGCAGCCGTTGACGCCTACATTGGCGCCGACGGTGCTACCGGTGATTTGCTGGGCGAAGGCCATTTGACGCTGATCGACAACCAGATCAGTGCCAACACCGGAACCCTGCGCGCCAAGGCTGAGTTCGACAACGCCACGCAAAAGCTCTGGCCGGGGCAATTGGTGACGATCAAGATCCAGACCGCTCTCGACAAAGGCGCCCTGGTGGTGCCACCGACCGTGGTCCAGCGAGGCCTGGACCAGCATTTCGTGTACAGGGTCAAAGGTGACAAGGTCGAAACCGTGCCGGTACACATGGTCTATCAGGACAGCGAGCTGAACATCATCAAAGGCGTGCAGGCCGGTGATGTGTTGGTCAGTGACGGTCAGTCGCGACTCAAACCGGGGGCCACCGTGCAGGTGCTCAGCGCCCTGCCGGCCGCAACCCAGGCTGCCACGTCGGAGCAGCAGCCATGAAGGGCCGGGGCTCGATTTCAGCCTGGTGCATCGACCACCCGGTTGCGACGGTCCTGCTGACCTTCGCACTCGTGCTGCTGGGGCTGATTGCCTTCCCGCGCCTGCCGGTTGCGCCGCTGCCCGAGGCCGAGTTCCCGACGATTCAGGTCGCCGCCCAGTTACCCGGCGCCAGCCCGGACACCATGGCCTCCTCCGTGGCCACGCCTTTGGAGGTGCAGTTCAGTGCCATTCCCGGCATGACCCAGATGACCTCCAGCAGTGCCTTGGGCTCGACCAACCTGACCCTGCAATTCACTCTCGACAAAAGCATCGACACCGCCGCGCAAGAAGTGCAGGCCGCCATCAACACCGCTGCCGGCAAACTGCCCAAGGACATGCCGACGCTGCCGACCTGGCGCAAGGTCAACCCGGCCGACAGCCCGGTGCTGATCCTCAGTATCAGTTCCACGCAAATGCCCGGCACCGAACTCAGCGACTACGCCGAAACCCTGCTGGCACGACAATTGAGCCAGATCGATGGTGTCGGCCAGATCAACATCACCGGCCAGCAACGCCCGGCGATCCGGGTCCAGGCCTCGGCCGACAAACTCGCGGCCATCGGTCTGACGCTGGCCGACATTCGACTGGCCATCCAGCAAACCAGCCTCAACCTGGCCAAGGGTGCGCTGTACGGTGAATCGAGTATTTCCACGCTGTCGACCAACGATCAGTTGTTCCACCCCCAGGAGTACGGCCAGCTCATCGTCTCCTATAAAAACGGTGCGCCGGTCCAGCTCAAGGATGTGGCGAAGGTGGTCAGCGGCTCGGAAAACGCCTACGTCCAGGCCTGGTCCGGCGATGAACCGGGGGTGAACCTGGTCATTTCACGGCAACCGGGGGCCAACATCGTCGACACCGTGGACCGGATTCAGGCTGCACTGCCGGACCTTGAAGCCATGCTGCCGGCGTCGGTGCAGGTCAACGTGCTGATCGATCGCACGCAGACCATTCGCGCGTCGCTGCACGAAGTGGAAATCACCCTGCTGATCGCGATTCTGCTGGTCGTCGCGGTCATGGCGCTGTTTTTGCGCCAGTGGTCCGCGACGCTGATCGTCGCCAGCGTGCTCGGGGTGTCACTGATCGCCAGTTTCGCCTTGATGTACGTGATGGGTTTCAGCCTGAACAACCTGACGCTGGTGGCGATCGTGATCGCCGTGGGCTTCGTGGTCGACGATGCCATTGTGGTGGTGGAAAACATCCACCGCCATCTGGAGGCCGGCGACGGCATGCGCGAAGCGGCGATCAAAGGCGCCGGCGAGATTGGTTTTACCGTGGTCTCGATCAGCTTCTCGCTGGTGGCTGCGTTCATTCCGCTGCTGTTCATGGGCGGTGTGGTCGGGCGGCTGTTCAAGGAGTTCGCCCTGACCGCCACCTCGACCATCATGATTTCGGTGGTGGTGTCCCTGACCCTGGCGCCCACCCTGGCCGCGCTGTTCATGCGCGCGCCAGTGCATCACGCCCACGCCAAAGCCACGTTCGGCGAACGCTTGCTGGCCCTCTACGAACGAGGCCTACGCCGGGCCCTGGCCCATCAGAAACTGATGCTGGGCATCTTTGGCCTGACGTTGTGCCTGGCGATTGCCGGCTACGTGTTTATCCCCAAGGGGTTCTTCCCGGTCCAGGACACCGGGTTTGTCCTCGGCACCACGGAAGCCGCCGCCGATGTGTCGTTTCCGGACATGGTGAAAAAACACAAGGTATTGGCCGAGATCGTCGCCGCCGACCCGGCGGTACAGGCCTTCTCCCATTCAGTGGGCGTCTCGGGCAGCAACCAGACCATCGCCAACGGGCGCTTCTGGATTGCCCTGAAAAAACGCGGTGACCGCGATGTGTCGGCCAGCCAGTTCATCGACCGGATTCGCCCACAACTGATGAACGTGCCCGGCATCGTCCTGTACCTGCGCGCCGGGCAAGACATCAACCTCAGCTCCGGCCCCAGCCGCGCCCAGTATCAGTACGTGCTCAAGAGCAACGACGGCCCGACACTGAACACCTGGACCCAGCGCCTGACGGAAAAACTGCGCAGCAACCCGGCGTTCCGCGACATTTCCAACGACCTGCAACTGGGCGGCAGCATTACCCACATCAACATCGACCGGGCGGCGGCGGCGCGCTTCGGGCTGACCGCCAGCGACGTCGACGAAGCGCTGTACGACGCCTTCGGGCAGCGGCAGATCAACGAGTTCCAGACCGAGATCAACCAGTACAACGTGATCCTCGAACTCGACACCCGTCAGCGTGGCAAGGCCGAGAGCCTGGCCTACTTCTACCTGCGCTCGCCGCTGAGCGGTGAAATGGTGCCGCTGTCGGCGCTGGCCAGGTTCGACGCACCCACCATCGGCCCGTTGTCCATCGCCCATGACGGCATGTTCCCGGCCGCCAACCTGTCGTTCAACCTGGCACCCGGCATCGCGCTGGGTGACGCGGTGATCATGCTCAATCAGGCAAAGACCGAGATCGGCATGCCGGCCTCGGTCAACGGCAACTTCCAGGGCGCGGCGCAGGCGTTCCAGAGTTCGCTGGCCAGCCAGCCGTGGCTGATTCTCGCGGCGCTGGTGGCGGTTTACATCATTCTCGGCGTTCTCTACGAGAGTTTCGTGCACCCGCTGACGATCATCTCCACCCTGCCCTCGGCCGGCCTCGGTGCCCTGATGCTGCTGTGGATTCTGGGGCAGGACTTCTCGATCATGGCGCTGATCGGCCTGGTGCTGCTGATCGGGATCGTCAAGAAAAACGGCATCCTGATGATCGACTTCGCCCTCGACGCCCAACGCAATCGAGGGTTGCCACCCGAGCAAGCGATCTACGAAGCCTGCCTGACACGGTTCCGACCGATCATCATGACCACCCTGGCCGCCCTGCTCGGCGCACTGCCGCTGATGCTCGGTTACGGCACCGGTGCCGAACTGCGCCAGCCACTGGGGATCGCGGTGGTCGGCGGGTTGCTGGTCAGCCAGGCCCTGACGCTGTTTACCACGCCGGTCATATACTTGTGGCTTGAGCGGCTATTCCATCGGCCCACACCAGCGCCTGCGCTGGCGAGCACACACTGAGGCGGGTCATGCGCGTTCTGATTATCGAAGACGAAGAAAAAACCGCAGACTACCTGCACCGCGGCTTGACCGAGCAGGGCTACACCGTGGACCTCGCCCCGGACGGGGTCGAAGGCCTGCACCTGGCACTGGAAACCGATTACGCGGTGATCATCCTTGACGTGATGCTGCCCGGTCTCGACGGTTATGGCGTACTGCGCGCGCTGCGGGCACGCAAGCAAACCCCGGTGATTATGCTCACCGCTCGCGAACGCGTCGAAGATCGGGTCAAAGGCCTGCGTGACGGGGCCGACGATTACCTGGGCAAACCCTTTTCCTTTCTTGAACTGGTGGCGCGCCTGCAAGCCTTGACCCGGCGCAGCGGTGGGCATGAGCCCGTGCAAGTGACCATCGCCGACCTGTGGATCGATTTGATCAGCCGCAAGGCCACCCGTGCCGGGACGCGACTGGACCTCACCGCCAAGGAGTTCTCGCTGCTCAGCGTGCTGGCCCGGCGTCAGGGCGAAATCCTCTCGAAAACCGCCATCGCCGAAATGGTCTGGGACATCAATTTCGACAGCGACGCCAACGTCGTCGAAGTCGCGATCAAACGCCTGCGCGCCAAACTCGACGGGCCGTTCGAAGAGAAGCTGCTGCACACCATTCGCGGCATGGGTTACGTGTTGGAGAGCCGCCGTGCCTCGTAATTCAATCGCGTTACGCCTCAGTGGTCTGTTCACGTTGGTGGCGGCGCTGGTGTTCCTGGTGATTGGCTGGGTGTTGTATCAACAGGTCGACAAGGGCCTGGGCCTGTTGCCCGAGGCCGAGCTGGATGCGCGTTACAGTGTGCTGGAGTCGACGGTGGGCCGTTACGGCACGCTGGAACATTGGGTGAAGATCAATAACAAACTCAATCTGCTCAGCGAGGAAGACAAGCGCATCCGCTTCTGGATCATCAGCGGCGATGCGACTTACGAATACGGCAACCTCACGCCGCAGATCCGCGCCTTCGCCGAAGGCCCGACGGGCATGCGCGACCTGCAATTGCCGGATCAGCCCTACCCGTTGAAAGTGCTGGTCAGCCAATTCCCGGCCAAGGACCAGCGCCCGCCGCTGCGCTTCATGATCGGCATCGATACCCACACGATTTATGAGACCCAACACCAGTTGCTGATGGCCCTGATCAGCCTGGCGTTCATCGGCGTGTTGCTGGCATCGCTGCTGGGTTACTGGGTGGCGAAGATCGGCCTCAAGCCCTTGATCAAACTGTCCCAGGAAGCCCAGCGACTGGCCCCCCCGCTGCTGTCGGCACGCCTGCAATTGTCACCGCTGCCGCCTGAGCTCGATCAGTTCGTGACTGCATTCAACTCGACCCTGGCACGCGTCGAACAAGCCTACACACGCCTGGAGTCGTTCAACGCCGACGTCGCCCACGAACTGCGCTCGCCCCTGACCAATCTGATCGGCCAGACCCAGGTTGCCCTGACCCGTGGACGCTCGGCAGAGCATTACTTTGAAGTCCTGCAATCGAACCTTGAAGAACTCGAACGCTTGCGCTCGATCATCAACGACATGCTGTTTCTGGCCAGCGCCGATCAGGGCAGCAAGGCCACCCAACTGACCTCGACTTCGCTGGCCAATGAAGTGGCGACCACTCTGGAGTATCTGGATTTCATTCTTGAGGATGCGCAGGTCAAGGTCCAGGTCAGCGGCGATGCCCAGGTGCGGATTGAAATCGCCCACCTGCGCCGGGCGCTGATCAATCTGCTGAGCAACGCGGTGCAGCACACCGCGCCCGGCCAAGTGATCCTGGTGCGGATTGAAGCCGAGGAACATCAGGTGAGTATCAGCGTGGCCAATCCGGGGTTGCCGATTGCCAGTGAGCATCTGCCGCGATTGTTCGAGCGGTTCTACCGGGTCGACGCCTCACGCAGCAACAGCGGCGCCAACCATGGGCTGGGGCTGGCCATCGTCAAGGCGATTGCGTTGATGCATGGCGGGGATGTGTTTGCGCGCAGTGATGGCGGCGTAAATACATTTGGTATTTATCTGCCGGTTTAATCTCGCTAGACTGCGCGCCCTGAGCGCCTGAACGATGATCATCGTTCCCATGCACTGGCGCCGAGTTCAAGTAACAGAAACGCGAAACGTCACTGACTATTGCTAATGGCGCAACAGTCCTTTCTGTAATCCGCTCTTTTTCGAAACACCGAAGACCTTTACTTTGGCCGCACCAAACAGCACTTGCCACGCAAGAAGGTCTTTGAACATGTCCAACAGTATGGGTATTGCCAGCGCTTTTGTTTTGTCTTCCTTGTTGATGTCACCGTTCGCCATGGCCGAAGAGTCGCCTGCCTTTATCGCGCAAAACGCCGCGCGGGCCGACGCCTTCGAAAAGTCCCAGGCTGAACTGACCGCCAAGGCGCAAAATGCTGTGCAACCCCAGCAAACATCCGTCAATCACGCTCAACCCCAGGTTGAAAAAGACAGCTGATCCGCCACACCCCTTAGTTTCCCTCGACACTTCACGAGGCTCTTTCCCTGGTGAAGTTGTCTTCAAAGCCGCTGCTGTCAGCGGCTTTTTTTCGTTGTGTAAAACACATCGGGTTACTCGTTTTCTCTAACAAGAAACACCGTCCAGTTAAAAGAATAAAGTTTGTTATAAACCCAAGGAGCTGTACCCCACGTGAGTATCACTTTAAAACTCAGCCCGTTGTTCATTGCAATGACCGCAATGATGGCTGCCAGTACCCAAGCGGCAGAAACCTCAAACAGCGAAGGTTTCGTTGACGACGCAAGCCTCAAGCTGACCGCGCGCAACTACTACATGAATCGCAACCGCCAGCAGCGGACCGACGACAACATCGAATGGGGCCAGGGCTTCATCGGGATTTTCGAATCCGGTTACACCCAGGGCACGGTCGGTTTCGGCGTTGACGCCAACGCCATGCTCGGGCTCAAACTCGACGGCGGTGGCGGCACCGACGGCTCGAGCATCCTGCCGGTCGGCAGCGGTAACGGCAAAGCCCCAGGCTCGTTTTCGAGCGCGGGCGGCACCCTGAAAATGCGTGCCTTCGACACCGAGCTGAAGGCCGGCGACCTGTTCCTCAACAACCCGGTGATTGCCGGTGGCATGAGCCGCATGTTGCCGCAGACCTTTCGTGGCGTCAGCCTGACCAACCACAGCTTCGACGGCTGGATGATCGAAGGCGGCCAGGCCAGTTTCACCAAGCCGTACAACGAAAGCGGCCGTCAGCGCATCGGCACGTCCTACGGCAAACTGGCGGACGGCGACGAAAGCCAGCACCTGAACTGGACCGGCGTGGCCTGGAGCGGCTTGCCGGGGCTGACCAGCAGCCTATATGCGTCCGAACTCAAGAATATCTGGAACCAGTACTACTATGACCTCGACTACACCTATGCGGTCAACGAGCTGGTCAGCCTGAACCCTGGCCTGCATTACTATCACACCCAGGACACCGGCGATTCGCTGCTGGGCAAGATCGACAACAACACCTACAGCCTGCACTTCACCGTCGGCGTGGGTAACCACAGCGTGACAGCCGCGTACCAGCGGGTGAATGGCAACACGCCGTTCGACTACATCAGCCAGGGCGACAGCATCTACCTCGACAACTCGCAGCAGTACTCGGACTTCAACGGCCCGAACGAGCGCTCCTGGAAGCTCAAGTACGCCTACGACTTCGCCGGTCTTGGCTTCCCGGGCCTGACCTCGGCCGTGTCGTACTCGCGTGGCGAACTGGACCTGAGCAAGGTCGATCCGCACAGCCGTGGTTATGCCTCCTGGTACAACCAGAACGGCGAGCACGCCAAACACTGGGAGCGAGACCTGGACCTCAAGTACGTGGTTCAGGGTGGCGCAGCCAAGGATCTGGCGGTGCGCCTGCAATGGGCGACCAACCGTGGCGGCAACGGCTACGGCACGCTTGATCAGGACACCGACGAGTATCGGGTGATCGTCGACTACCCGATGGATGTGTTCTAAGCACCCCCATCAAAAGGCCAGCATCTTTCGCTGGCCTTTTTTGTGTCCCGGATTTATACATTCTCATCATATGAACACGCATCAATGAACTGATAGCTGCGACGCTGCCCCCTCTGTTCGGGCACTACGCTTATACCGTCCCTCCAGCAGAAATCAGAACCATGACTGTGAGCCGCACCCCCCTCGAGGTTCCGATCAAGACCGGACGCCCCGAATTCATGCTGATCCTCGGCAGCTCGCTGACCGTTATCGCCATCCTCAGCATCGTCACTTTTTTGTTGATCCGCGAACACGCCAACGCCAAACAGTCGGCAACCCGTGGCGCGACCAACATCGTGCAACTGATCGATGCCGATGTGCTGCGCAACGTCGAACTCTACGACCTGGCGCTGCAAGGCCTGATTACCGCCTCCATGCGTGACGACCTGCAAAAGGTTTCGCCACAGATCCGCCATCTGGTGCTGTTCGACCGCGCCAGTACCGCCCGCTTCCGGGGCGACTTCCTGTTGCTGGACAAGCACGGCAATGTCATTGCCGACTCGTCGCGGGTAGACCCCAAACCCGGCAACTTCGCCGACCGCGATTACTTTCTTGCCCATACCGTCAACAAAGACACCGGGATGTTCATCAGTCGCCCGTTCAAGCCGCGTTGCAACTGCGATGATCGAGACCTCTGGCGCATCAGTTTCAGCCGCCGTATCTCCTCCTCGACCGGCGAGTTTCTCGGCGTCGCCGTTGCTTCCATGCACCTGGCGTACTTCGACGAACTGTTCAACAGCCTGGACATCGGGCGCGACAGTACCCTCAACGTGCTCAACAGCGACGGCATCCTGCTGGCGCAGAAACCCATCTTGAACAATGCAGCCATCGGCCAGAACTTCGGCAGCCGACCCAACGTCGTGCGCATCATGCGCGAGGGCACTGGCAGCTTCACCAGTGTCTCGAGCATCGACCAAAAAAATCGCCTGTACACCTTTTCACGTGTCGGCAACCTGCCCCTGACCGTCAGCGTTGCACTGTCCACCGAAGAGGTGTTCGCCGCGTGGCGGCGGACTGCAATCCTGATCAGCGGCGCAACCGGCGTGCTGTGCCTCGGCCTGTTGTGGCTGACCTGGTTACTGTGCCGCGAACTGCGGCTGCGTCAGCAGGCCGAGCGGGAACTGGCCCAACTGGCAGCCACCGACGCATTGACCGGCGTGGCCAACCGCCGCGCACTGGATCAGGCACTGAGCCGTGAATGGTCCCGCGCACAGCGCTCCAGCAAGCCACTGTCGGTATTGATGATCGATGCCGACCACTTCAAGGCGTTCAATGACCGCCATGGTCATCAGGTCGGCGATGACGCCCTGCGCAATGTCGCCCAGGTCATCAGCCAGAGTATCCGCCGCCCGGCCGACCTGCTGGCACGGTATGGCGGCGAGGAGTTTTGTGTGGTCCTGGCCGAAACCGATCACCTCGGCGCACTGCGTATCGCCGAGAACATCCGCGCTGCCGTCGAGCAGTTGCCGCCGGTCGACGGTGACACGTCACCGATCACCGTCAGCATCGGGCTCGGCACGTGGGCGGGTAAACCCGGTGAGAGTCTTGAAGCGTTGATGCTCGAGGCTGACAAAGCGCTGTACCGCGCCAAGCACACCGGGCGTAACCGGGTGGTGGCAGCTGGCGAACGGGTTTGACGCACCCAAAGCCACGCCGCGCGCAGGAGCAAGCGGTGCGGCGATCCGACTTACCCGCGATGAGGCCCCAACAGGCGCCCAAAAAACGCAGGCTACCTCGTTATACAGGTCATAAAAAAAGGCCACCCGAAGGCAGCCTTTAAAAACTAAAGAAAGAGAGTAATGCTTACACGGCCGCAACCGGACGCATGTAAGAGATCGGCGCAGTGCTGGCGTCTTCGAAGGTCACGACTTCCCACGCATCTTTCTGCTCAATCAATTTGCGCAGAAGCTGGTTGTTCAGTGCATGCCCCGACTTGAAGCCTTTGAACTCACCTATCAGGCTGTTGCCCAGCAGGTAGAGGTCACCAATGGCATCGAGGATCTTGTGCTTCACGAATTCGTCTTCATAGCGAAGGCCGTCTTCGTTCAGTACACCATCCGCGTCGACCACAATGGCGTTTTCGACGCTGCCGCCGAGTGCGAGGTTGTGCTTGCGCAGGTACTCGATATCACTCATGAAACCAAAGGTACGGGCGCGGCTGACTTCTTTTACGAACGAAGTACTGGAAAAATCCACGCTGGCACTTTGGGTGCGGTCGCGAAACACCGGGTGATCGAAATCGATCTCGAAGCTCACTTTGAATCCTTCGAAAGGGACGAAAGTGGCGCGCTTGTCGCCGTCTTCCACTGTCACTTCACGCAGGATGCGGATGAACTTCTTGGCTGCGTCCTGTTCTTCCAGGCCAGCCGATTGAATCAGGAATACGAAAGGTCCAGCGCTACCATCCATGATCGGGACTTCGGACGCGGAGAGCTCGACGTAGGCGTTATCGATGCCCAGGCCAGCCATGGCCGAGAGCAAGTGCTCCACCGTATCCACTTTGGTGTCACCGTTGACCAGTGTGGTCGACATAGTGGTTTCACCAACGTTTTCCGCGCGAGCAGGAATCTGCACCACAGGGTCGAGGTCGGCACGACAAAACACAATGCCAGTGTCGACAGGCGCAGGCTTGAGAGTCAGGTAAACCTTCTCCCCGGAATGCAGGCCTACACCTGTGGCACGGATAATATTCTTCAGGGTGCGTTGTTTAATCATGGCATGGGCCGCTTCAGCGCAAATTGCGAACTGGTATCAACAAAGGCTGGCGATGATAGCAGACCAGACCTTTGCTGAACACCAATCACCCTAATACCCCTGATACATTTCATCAATCGGCCTGGCGACGCAGGAAAGCCGGGATGTCCAGGTAGTCCAGATCATCTTGCGGATTCAGCTTCGCCGCTGCTGCTGCACCGGCCTGAGCCTGATTGCGCATTACAGTTGGACGGTCCAGGTCACGGTAGTTGACCGACGGCAGTTCCTGACGAGCAGGGGCTGGCGCCTGAGCAGCCATGGAGGTATGAACGGTATTGTCGATGACCTTCACAGGCTTCTCGATTTTTGCGCCCAGGCCCGTGGCAACCACGGTCACATGCAGTTCGTCGCGCATGTCCGGATCGATAACAGTACCGACCTTGACCATGGCGTGCTCGGAAGCAAAGGCTTCGATGATGCTACCCACGTCGGAGTACTCACCCAGGGACAGGTCAGGACCGGCGGTGATGTTCACCAGGATGCCGCGTGCACCTTGCAGGTTCACGTCTTCGAGCAGCGGGTTGCGGATGGCCGCTTCCGTTGCTTCGCGTGCACGGTTCGGACCGCTGGCGCAGCCAGTGCCCATCATCGCCATGCCCATTTCGCTCATCACGGTACGCACGTCCGCGAAGTCGACGTTGATCATGCCCGGACGCTTGATGATGTCGGAGATACCGCGAACGGCACCGGCCAGTACATCGTCAGCCTTGGCAAAAGCCGACAGAAGGCTGGCGTCTTTACCCAGGATGGTCAGCAGCTTCTCGTTGGGGATGGTGATCAACGAGTCGACGCTTTCAGACAGCAGACGGATGCCTTCATCGGCAATCTGCATGCGCTTGCGACCTTCGAACGGGAATGGACGGGTCACCACCGCAACGGTGAGGATCCCCATTTCCTTGGCCACTTCGGCAATGATCGGCGCAGCACCGGTACCGGTACCACCGCCCATGCCCGTGGTGATGAACACCATGTTGGTGCCCTGCAGCACTTCGGCAATACGCTCGCGGTCTTCCAGAGCGGCCTGACGACCGACTTCCGGGTTCGCGCCCGCGCCCAGCCCTTTGGTAACGGCTGTGCCCAGTTGCAGGATGGTCCGCGCGCCGATGCTTTTCAGCGCCTGGGCATCAGTGTTGGCGCAGATGAACTCAACGCCTTCAATGTTGCTCTTGACCATGTGATTCACGGCGTTACCGCCGCCACCGCCAACACCGATAACTTTAATAACCGGGCTTGCGGGGATGTTGTCTACGAGTTCGAACATTTTCCCTCTCCTTTCATTTCTCTAGTTTTTTCGCCTACTGCGCCTACTGCCTACTGCTTGTTGCCTGCCGCTTGAAACCTGCTTGCTGCTGTATTGCGGTAAATCTTTAGAAGTTGCCCTGAACCCAGCTCTTGATACGGTCGAGCAAGGCGGCTTTAGGTTCTTCGTTGCTGTAACTGTCGCGGCTGCCGATGCCCGAGAAGGACGTCCCGTCGGACTGCTTTTGCAGGCCGTACATCAGCAAGCCAACGCCGGTGGAATAAATCGGGTTGCGCACCACGTCGTCCAGCCCCTTGACGCCATGCGGCACGCCCAGGCGCACCGGCATGTGGAAAATCTCTTCGGCCAGTTCGACCGCGCCTTCCATTTTCGATGTACCGCCAGTCAGCACGATGCCGGCCGGGATCAAGTCTTCGTAGCCGCTGCGACGCAGTTCGGCCTGGATCAGCGTGAACAGTTCGTCGTAACGCGGCTCGACCACTTCGGCCAAGGCCTGGCGGGACAGCTCGCGTGGCGGACGATCACCAACGCTTGGAACCTTGATGGTTTCACCGGCACCGGCCAGTTTGGCCAGCGCGCAGGCGTAACGAATCTTGATTTCTTCGGCGTACTGGGTCGGAGTGCGCAACGCCATGGCGATGTCGTTGGTCACCTGGTCGCCCGCAATCGGGATCACGGCGGTGTGACGGATCGCGCCTTCGGTGAAGATCGCGATGTCGGTGGTGCCGCCACCGATGTCCACCAGGCAAACACCCAGTTCTTTCTCGTCATCGGTCAGCACCGAGTACGCGGAAGCCAGTTGTTCAAGAATGATGTCATCGATTTCCAGACCGCAGCGACGCACGCATTTTTCAATGTTCTGTGCCGCGTTCACCGCGCATGTCACGACGTGAACCTTGGCTTCCAGACGCACGCCGGACATGCCCAGGGGTTCACGAACGCCTTCCTGGTTGTCGATCACGTAGTCCTGCGGCAGGGTGTGCAGAACCCGCTGGTCAGCCGGGATCGCAACGGCCTGGGCCGCGTCGAGGACGCGCTCAAGGTCAGCCGAGCTGACTTCGCGATCGCGGATCGCGACGATGCCGTGGGAGTTCAGGCTGCGGATGTGATTGCCCGCCACGCCAACGAACGCCGAGTGGATCCGGCAACCGGCCATCAGTTGCGCTTCTTCGATGGCGCGCTGGATCGATTGCACTGTGGATTCGATGTTCACCACCACGCCCTTCTTCAGGCCACGCGAGGGGTGGGTGCCGATCCCGACGATTTCCAGCGTGCCGTCGTCCGAAACCTCGCCTACCAGCGCCACTACCTTGGAGGTGCCGATATCCAGACCGACGATCATTTTGCCGCTTTGCACGTTTGCCATGGTCCTGCCTCTCTTAATTCTTCGCGACGGCGGGTTGGGCCGTCGTGGGCGCTACAGGTTCCCGCCAGCCGACGGCGAGGCCGTTGGCATAACGCAGGTCGATGCGCGCGATGTTCGTAATCTGTTCTTTGAGCGTCTTGTCATAAATGGCAATGAAGCGGCGCATCTTTTCTACCAGGGCACCGCGTCCCAGCAGCAGTTCGATCCCGGGGCCTGCGCTACCGGCGCCAGTGGTCAGGAACCAACTGCCCCGTTCACGCAGTTCCAGGCGTGCAATCGAGAAGCCCATCGGGCGCAACATCTGGCTCAACACCTGGTACTGCTGCATCACTTGTTGCTGTGCCCGTTGAGGCCCGAACAGTTGAGGCAGGTGTTCGTAGTTGGCCAACTCACGCGGCGTGAACGCCTGGCCCTGGTTGTTCAGCAACGCTTCGTCGCCCCAACGGGCCACGGGCAATTGCTCTTCCAGGCGAATCACCACCTGGTCCGGCCACACGCGCCGTACTTCGGCATGAGCGATCCATGGCATCTGCTCCAGCTCGGTACGCATGCTTGCCAGATCAATGGTGAAGAAGCTCGCCGCCACGTACGGGGCGATCCGCTGCTGCACCGCTTGCTGGCTGATGTAGCTCAGGTCGCCCTGCACGTTGATCTTGGTGATCGGCCGGTCGGCGTAGGGCAGCAACCGCTGCGCGCCTTCATAAGTACCGAACCCAAGGGCAACCAGCAGCACGGGCCAGAACAAGGCTTTGAGAAAACCAAAATTGGCTTTCGGCAGGCGCACCGACATCGGCTCTTTGGCCACCATCCGGCTGGCACCCCGCGGCACCGGCTTGCGGCCGGGTGCGGGTGGCTGATGACGTAGCTGGTGGCCTTGCATGGACTTACCCTCGCGGCTCTTTGTTACCGGCAGCGCTGCTGCCAACACTGGCCGCCAGGATCGCCAACACCAACTGTTGGAAATCCAGACCGGCGGCGCGTGCTGCCATTGGGACCAGACTGTGGTCGGTCATACCCGGTGCGGTGTTGACTTCCAGGAACCAGAACCGCCCTTCGGCGTCCTGCATCACGTCAGCCCGTCCCCAACCGGCGATACCCAGCGCCTCACAGGCTTTCGCCGTGAGGTCCATGAGTTCTTGTTCTTTGGCGCTGTCCAGGCCACAAGGAATCCGGTACTGGGTATCGGAGGCCAGGTACTTGGCGTCGTAGTCGTAGAACGTGTGCGGTGTGCCCAAGGCAATCGGCGGCAACACCTGGTCACGCAGGGTGGCGATGGTGAACTCCGGACCTTGAATCCATTGCTCGACCAACACTTGCGAATCGTAGGTACTGGCCGCTTTCCAGGCGTCGATCAGTTCAGACGCGCTGGACACTTTGGCCATACCGATACTGGAACCTTCATGGGCCGGTTTGACGATCAAAGGGAAGCCCAGTTCCGTCGCCGCCAAAATACAGTCGGCTTCGCTGCTCAGTACCGCATGACGTGGCGTCGGAATACCCAGGGTGTGCCAGACCTGTTTGGTCCGCAGCTTGTCCATCGCCAGTGCCGACGCGAGGATGCCGCTGCCGGTGTACGGAATGCCCAGGCACTCGAGCAGGCCTTGCATGCTGCCGTCTTCACCGCCACGGCCGTGGAGAATGATGAACGCGCGATCGATCTTCTCGTTCAGCAAACGCTGCAGGAAGTCGTCGCCGACATCGATACCGAACGCATCCACGCCCGCACTTTGCAGGGCTTCAAGCACCGCGTTGCCGGATTTCAGCGATACCTCACGTTCGGCGCTTTTACCGCCGAACAGCACAGCGACACGACCGAAGTCTTTCGGGGCAATCGTCGAGAACAGATTGGCGTAGGCAGCAGTCATTTCAATTTCTCCGGGCCGGCAGCCGCAACGGCGCCCGCGAACAACGGACTTTTCAACAGTTTCGGCGCAAGACCACCGATGTCTCCGGCGCCCTGGCACAGCAGGATGTCGCCGGCACGCAGCAGCGGCTTGACCACAGGCGCCAGGTCAACGCCGCGTTCGATGTAGATCGGGTCCAACTGACCGCGCTGGCGGATGCTGTTGCACAGCTTGCGGCTGTCGGCACCGGGAATCGGCTCTTCGCCGGCCGGGTAGACTTCCATCAGCAACAGCACGTTGGCGTCGGCCAATACATTGACGAAATCGTCGTACAGGTCGCGGGTGCGACTGTAACGGTGCGGCTGGTAGACCATCACCAGACGGCGCTCCGGCCAACCACCGCGCACGGCTTTGATCACCGCAGCGACTTCGGTCGGGTGGTGACCGTAGTCGTCCACCAGCATCACGTTGCCGCCTTCGACTGGCAGCTCGCCGTAGACCTGGAAGCGTCGACCCACACCCTGGAAGCCCGACAGGCCCTGAACGATGGCTTCATCGCTGACGCCCTCGTCGGAGGCGATGCAGATGGTGGCCAGGGAATTGAGCACGTTGTGGTTGCCCGGCATGTTCACCGACACATCCAGCGGTTCGCGGTCAGGACGCAGCACGGTGAAGAAGGTCTGCATGCCCTGCTGGCGAACATTGATCGCACGCACGTCAGCGTCTTCGCTGAAGCCGTAGGTCACGGTCGGACGCTTGACCAGTGGCAGGATTTCGCGCACGACCGGGTCGTCCAGGCACATCACGGCCAAACCGTAGAACGGCAGGTTGTGCAGGAATTCGACGAAGGTTTTCTTCAGTTTGTTGAAGTCGCCGTCGTAGGTCGCCATGTGGTCGGCGTCGATGTTGGTCACCACGGCCACCAGCGGCTGCAAGTGCAGGAAACTTGCATCGCTTTCGTCGGCTTCAGCGATCAGGTAACGGCTGGTGCCCAGCTGTGCATTGGTGCCAGCAGCATTCAAACGTCCACCGATCACGAATGTCGGATCCAGGCCACCGGCCGCGAACACCGAAGCAATCAGGCTGGTGGTGGTGGTTTTGCCGTGAGTACCGGCCACAGCGATGCCATGGCGGTAGCGCATCAGCTCAGCCAGCATTTCAGCCCGTGGCACCACCGGAATGCGGCGCTCAAGGGCGGTCGCGACTTCCGGGTTCGAGGTGTTCACGGCGCTCGACACCACCAGAACATCAGCGGCCGCAGCGTTCTCGGCGCGGTGGCCGATGAAAATCTGTGCGCCGAACGATTCGAGACGTTCGGTCACCGGCGACGCTTTCAGGTCGGAGCCGGAGACTTGATAGCCCAGGTTCAACAACACTTCGGCAATCCCGCACATGCCCACGCCGCCAATGCCGACGAAGTGGATGCGGCGGATGCGGCGCATTTCCGGTTGTGGCATGGCTTTCTGATTCTCAACCACGGGCCACCTCCAGGCAGATATCGACCACATCACGGGTGGCATCGGGTTTGGCGAGACGGCGCGCGGCGCCAGCCATATCGTTGAGTCGTTGTGGCTGCATCAAGACCTCTGTCAGGCGTGCAGCGAGATCCGCTGCGCCAGTCGTTCTTTGCGGCATCAGGAAGGCAGCGCCCTCGTGTGCCAAATAATCGGCGTTGCGGGTCTGGTGATCGTCGATCGCATGGGGCAAAGGCACCAGCAACGAGGGCAGACCGGCGGCGGCCAGTTCACTGACGGTCAGCGCGCCTGCGCGACAAACCACCAGGTCGGCCCAGCCATAGGCGTGGGCCATGTCTTTGATGAAAGGCTGCACCTGCGCCTCGACACCCGCAGCGCGGTAACGCTCGGCAGTCACTTCATCGTGGTGTTTGCCGGCCTGATGAAACACCTCCGGGCGCAAGTCTGGGGCGACGAGCGACAGGGCTTCAGGCAGCAACTTGTTCAACGGCTCTGCGCCCAGGCTTCCGCCCAGGATCAGCAAACGCGCCTTGCGTCCGGCCAGGGCCTGACGCGGTGTCTCGAGGAACAGCTCGGTGCGCACCGGATTACCGGTGGTACGCCGACCGTCCGACAGGGTAAAGGTGTCGGGGAACGCTTCACAGACTCGGGCGGCCAACGGCACCAGCAACCGATTAGCGGTACCGGCCACGGCGTTCTGCTCATGAACAATCACCGGCACGCCCGTCAATTTCGCAGCCACCCCGCCAGGGCCGGTCACGTAACCGCCAAAGCCCAGCACGCAAACAGGCTTCAACTGACGGATGACCGCCCGCGCCTGCCAGATCGACTTGAGCAGCATGAACGGCGCCTTGAGCAGCGACAGCTTGCTCTTGCCGCGCAGACCGCTGGCGTTGATCCGGTGCAGCGGCAGACCCGCCGCCGGAACCAGTTCGTTTTCGATGCCACGCGGGGTCCCGAGCCAGTGCACGGTGTAACCGCGCGCCTGAAACTCGCGGGCACAGGCCAGCGCCGGGAACACGTGGCCACCGGTGCCACCGGCCATGATCAGCACGTTAGCGCCCATGGGGTGGCTCCTCGGCAAAGTCGCTTTCCTTGAATTCCATCTCTTCGCTGCCCAGGTGAGTTCGACTTTCCCACTCGATTCGCAACAACAGGCCCAGGCACGCAGAGCAGATTACCAGGGAGCTGCCGCCGTAACTGAGGAACGGCAAGGTCAGCCCTTTGGTCGGCAGCAAACCGACGTTCACCCCGATGTTGATCAGGAACTGGCCGATCCACAGGAATGACAAGCCGTACGCGATGTAGGCGGCGAAGAATTGCTTGGCTTTCTCGGCCCAATAACCGATGTACATGCCACGAATACAGACAAAAACGAACAGCGCTACCGTGCACAAAGAACCCACGGCACCCAGCTCTTCGGCCAGGACCGAGAACACGAAGTCGGTGTGAGCTTCCGGCAGGTAAAACTGTTTCTGCACGCTGTTGCCCAGGCCGACACCCAGCCACTCTCCGCGACCAAAAGCGATCAACGCTTGAGACAACTGATAGCCGGCACCGAACTGGTCCGCCCACGGATCCGCAAAGTTGGTCAAACGCGCCATTCGATACGGCTGCACCTGAATCAACAACACCACCGCCGCAACCGCCAGGACAACCATCAAGGAAAACCGGAACAGCCCCACTCCACCGAGGAACAGCATCGCCGCAGCAGCCCCCATCATCACGACGGTGGCACCGAAGTCCGGTTCCATCAGCAACAGACCCGCCATCGGCAGCAGAACAATGAACGGCTTGAAGAAGCCCATCCAGCTTTCGCGCACTTCTTTCTGGCGACGCACCAGATAACCGGCGAGGTAGATCACCACGAACACCTTGGCGATCTCGGAAGGCTGGACGTTAAAGAAACTGAAGCCGATCCAGCGCATCGAACCGTTCACTTCACGGCCGATGCCCGGAATGATCACCATCACCAGCAAACCGAACGCACCAATCAGCATCAGCCAGCCCAGGCGTTGCCAGGTGGCGATCGGAATCATCATGGTGACAACGCAGGCGCCCAGGCCCAGCACGATGTAGATAAGGTGGCGAATCATGTAGTACAGCGCACTGCCCGACTGCGCCGCCGCCACTTCGGTCGAGGCCGATGCAATCATGACCAGCCCCAGGCCGAGCAATGCCAGACAGCCCGCGAGCATCGGGAAATCGAGGTCAATGCCACGCCCGGTGATGAGCGGCGAAGGATACGGCTTGATGATGTTTCTCAGGCTCATGCCAGATCCTCCACTGCGCGGACGAACTGGTGACCACGTTCTTCGTAGTTCTTGAACATGTCGAAACTGGCGCACGCTGGCGACAGCAACACGGCATCGCCCGGCTGAGCGATGGCCCGGCATTGCTCGACCGCTTCATTCAAGGAGTTGACGTGAATCAGCGGCACGGCATCGCCGATGGCCTGGCCAATCAACCCGGAATCACGGCCCATCAACACCACGGCGCGGCAGTTGGCCGCAACCGGATCACGCAGATCCTTGAACTCGGCACCCTTGCCATCACCACCAGCGATCAGCACGAGTTTGCCGTCGATGTCCGCGCCCAGGCCTTCGATGGCGGCCAGTGCGGCGCCGACGTTGGTGGCTTTGGAATCGTTGTAGTAGCTGACGCCGTCCAGGTCGCGAACCCACTGACAGCGGTGTTCAAGCCCGGCAAAAGTACGCAGGCTCGAGAGCATGGCGTCGAACGGCAGGCCAACGGCGTGCCCCAATGCCAGCGCCGCCAGGGCATTGGACTGGTTGTGGGAACCGCGAATTTTCAACTCGCGCACCGGCATCAGGTTCTGGAACTCGAAGGCCAGGTACTTCTCGCCGTTTTCTTCACGCAGACCAAAGGCCTTGAAATCCGGCTTGCTCAAGCCGAAGGTCCAGCACGGCAGGCCTTCGCTCATCAGCGGACGGCTCAAGGCATCCTGACGATTGACCACCACTTGCTTCGCCCCCCGGAAAATCCGGTGCTTGGCCAAGTGATAGGCCGGCAGACCGCTGTAACGGTCCATGTGGTCTTCGCTGACGTTGAGCACGGTGGCCACTTCAGCGCCAAGCTGATCGGTGGTTTCGAGCTGGAAGCTCGAAAGTTCCATCACGTACAGCTCGACGTCATCGCTGAGCAGGTCCAGCGCCGGCGTACCGAGGTTACCGCCCACGGCGACACGCTTGCCCGCCGCAGCGGCCATTTCGCCGACCAGGGTGGTCACGGTGCTTTTCGCGTTGGAGCCGCTGATGGCAATGATCGGTGCCTTCGCGTTACGCGCGAACAGCTCGATGTCACCGGACAGTTTCACGCCACGGGCCGCGGCCGCTTGCAGGGCCGGTGTCGCCAGGGCCAGGCCGGGGCTCACGTAGAGCTCGTCGGCGCGGCAAAGGAAATCGACGTCCAGGTCGCCACAACGCACTTCCACGTGCGGGTAATCGCGGCGCAGCGTAACCAGCTCCGGCGGATTTTCCCGCGTATCGGCGACGGCAAAGGACACGCCCCGGTTCGCCAGGAAGCGAACCAGGGACATGCCGCTCTTGCCGAGGCCGACAACGATGCGGAAGTGGTCAGAAGCGATCAGAGACACTCGTTCTACCTCAGCTTCAGGGTGGCAAGGCCGACCAACACGAGAATCACGGTGATGATCCAGAAACGGACGATCACGCGCGGCTCGGGCCAGCCCTTGAGTTCAAAGTGGTGGTGAATCGGTGCCATGCGGAACACACGGCGACCGGTCAGCTTAAAGGAGGCAACCTGAATGACCACTGACAGGGTCTCCATCACGAACACGCCGCCCATGATGAACAGAACGATTTCCTGACGAACGATCACTGCAATGGTGCCCAGGGCCGCACCCAGCGCCAGTGCGCCGACGTCGCCCATGAAGACTTGGGCCGGGTAGGTGTTGAACCAGAGGAACCCCAGACCCGCGCCGATCAATGCACCGCAGAAGACGATCAACTCGCCCGCGCCCGGTACGTAGGGAATCAGCAGGTACTCAGCGAATTTCACGTTACCCGACAGGTAGCAGAAGATCCCCAGTGCGCCGCCGACCATCACGGTCGGCATGATCGCCAGACCGTCGAGGCCGTCGGTCAGGTTGACCGCATTGCTGGTGCCGACGATCACGAAGTAGGTCAGGACGATGAAGCCCAGGCCCAGCGGAATGCTGTAATCCTTGAGCATCGGCAGGATCAGCGTGGTTTCGGCCGGGGTTTGTGCGGTCATGTACAGGAAGATAGCCGCGCCGAGACCGAACACCGACTGCCAGAAGTACTTCCAGCGGCTCGGAAGGCCACGGGAGTTTTTCTCGATCACTTTGCGGTAGTCGTCGACCCAGCCAATGGCGCCGAACAACAGGGTTACCAGCAACACCACCCACACGTAGCGGTTGTGCAGGTCTGCCCAAAGCAAGGTACTGACGCCGATGGCGGAAAGAATCAGCGCGCCGCCCATGGTCGGGGTACCCGACTTGGAAAGGTGCGATTGCGGACCGTCGTTACGCACCGACTGACCGATCTGACGATTCTGCAGGGTGCGGATCATCCACGGCCCCAGGCACAGCGACAACGACAACGCGGTCAGTACGCCAAGAATCCCGCGCAGGGTCAGGTACTGGAAGACCGCGAAGCCTTTGTAGAACTGTTGCAGATACTCCGCTAGCAGCAGCAGCATTAATGTTTCTCCCCGCTCGAACCGCACAGAGCCGCAACGACGTTTTCCATCGCCGCGCTGCGCGAGCCCTTGATCAAAATAGTGGTGTTTGTTGCGTGCTCGGCGCCCAGCGCCGCGATCAGATCAGCCTGATTGGCGAAGTGATGTGCGTGCTCACCGAAGGCCGCGACGGCATGCGCCATCATCGGACCAACAGCGTAAAGCGCGGAAACCTTGCCGCGGGCGTACTCGCCCACTTCGCGGTGCCCCTGCTCCGCCCACTCGCCCAACTCGCCGATATCTCCGAGCACCAGGACGGTGCGGCCGGAAAAGCCGGCGAGTATATCAACGGCGGCACACATTGAGGTGGGGTTCGCGTTGTAAGTGTCATCAATTACACGCAGGCCGCTGGTCGCCAACTGGGCAACGGCACGCCCCTTGACTGGTTGCACGGCATTCAGGCCCGCGACGATGCCGAACAACGTCACGCCCAAGGCATGAGCGGCAGCCGCGGCGGCCAAGGCATTCGCCACGTTGTGGTTACCCAGCAGGTTCAGTTGAACGTGCTCGACGCCCAGCGGGCTGTGCAATTTGAAGGACGGGCAGCCACGCGCATCGCGACCCAGGTCGCTGGCATGGAAATCGGCCGCACTGTTGCTCAGGGCAAAACTCAATACCTGACGACCGCCCGCTCGGGTTTTCCAGATCGCGAAGGCCTTGTCATCAAGGTTCAGAACAGCGACGCCATCGGCATCCAGCCCTTCGAGAATCTCGCCCTTGGCTTCAACGATTTTTTCCGGCCCGCCGAACTCGCCCACGTGAGCGGTCCCGGCATTGTTGATCACGGCGACATGCGGCTTGGTCATGCCCACGGTGTAGGCAATCTCGCCGATCCGAGAAGCGCCAAGCTCGATGACGGCAGCCGCGTGTTCGGCCGCCAGTTCGAGCAGTGTCAACGGCACGCCGAGGTCGTTGTTCAGGTTGCCACGGGTCGCCAGCACTGGCCCGCGCGTGCGCAGGATGCTCGCGAGCATTTCCTTGACGGTGGTCTTGCCGCTGGAGCCGGTGATCGCCGCGACTGGATTCGAATAGGCCGCACGGTTCAGCGCGCCCAGTTCGCCCAGGGCCTGACGGGTGTCCTTGACCAGCAACTGAGGCAGGGTGGTGTTTGCCACTTCACGCTCGACCAGGGCTGCGACCGCACCTTTGGCAGCCACCTCGTTCAGGTAGTCATGACCATCGAAACGCGGCCCGGTCAGGGCGACAAACAACTGGCCCGGCTTGATTGCCCGGCTGTCGATGCTCACTCCCTCGAAACGGCTATCGGCGGCGAGCACACGACCGGCCAACGGACCGGCCACGTCACTCAGCAACAAGGCCTTAAGCATGGGCCACCTCCCACGCGGCCAAGGCACGATCGGCCTCCACCAGGTCGGAGAAATCATGGCGTTTGCCGCTGATCTCCTGATAGTCCTCGTGACCTTTGCCCGCGAGGACGATCACGTCATCCGCCGAGGCACCGGCGATCAACTGGGCGATCGCCTGGCCACGGCCAGCGACGAAACGAATGTTATCCACAGCCGTGAAACCGGCGCGGATGTCGTCGAAAATTCGTGCCGGGTCTTCGGTGCGCGGGTTGTCGTCGGTGACCAGCACACCATCGGCCAGACGTTCCACCACTTCAGCCATCAACGGGCGCTTGCCACGGTCGCGATCACCGCCACACCCGAACAGGCAGAGCAATTTGCCCTTGGCGTGCGGGCGCAGCGCGGTCAGGACTTTTTCCAGCGCATCCGGGGTGTGGGCGTAATCGACCACCACCAGCGGCTGAGAGCCGCCGCCCAGACGCTGCATGCGACCGGCAGGGCCTTCAAGTTTCGGCAGCACGCGCAGGATCTCATCCAGCGCGTAGTCCAGCCCCAGCAAGGCACCGACAGCCGCCAACACATTGCTCAGGTTGAAGCGACCCAGCAGGGTGCTGCGCAAATGGTGCTCGCCTTGAGGCGTAACCAGTGTGGCGCGCACGCCTTCGTCGTCGAATTGAGCCTCACGGCAATACAGGTAAGCGCTGGCATCTTCCAGGCTGTAGGTAATCAGTCGGGACTCGCGTTTTTCAGCGGCCAACTGGCGACCGAACTCGTCGTCCAGGTTGATCACCCGGCACTTGAGGTCACTCCAGTCAAACAGCTTGGCCTTGGCTTCGCCGTAGGCCTGCATGGTGCCGTGGTAGTCCAGGTGATCGCGGGAAAGATTGGTCAGCACCGCCACATCGAAGGCCAGCGCGGTGACGCGCCCCTGATCCAGGCCATGGGACGACACTTCCATGGCCACGGCTTTGGCGCCAGCCTTTTTCAGGTCGCCAAGGGTAGCTTGCACCGCAATCGGGTTGGGCGTGGTGTGCAGGCCACTTTGCAGCGCACCGTAAAAACCGGTGCCCAAGGTGCCGACGATGCCGCAGTGCTGTCCCAGCAGGTCCAGTGCCTGCGCAACCAATTGGGTCACGCTGGTTTTGCCGTTGGTGCCGGTCACACCGACCAGATTCAGGTGGCGGCTCGGGTCGCCGTAAAAGCGCCCGGCAATGTCCGACAGTTGCGCGGCCAGCCCCTTGACCGGGATCAGCGGCACGTCGGTAATCGGCAGCACGGTCGCGCCTTCGACTTCGTAAGCCACGGCGGCTGCGCCACGCTGCAAGGCATCGGCGATGTGCGCGCGGCCATCGAGTTTTCCGCCAGGCACAGCGAGGAACAGATCGCCAGCCCGCACATTGCGGCTGTCCAGGGTCAGTTCGCGAATCAGCAGATCACGACCCGCGTGGGCGAAAATCTTGTTCAGGCTCAGAGACATCAGCCACGCCCTCCATTGGCTTTAACGGGAATGACCGGTGCTGCGTTGGCTTGCTGGGTCGGCGGCAGGTTGTCCGGGGTGATGTTCATCAGGCGCAGGGTGCCGGACATCACTTTGCTGAACACCGGCGCAGAGACCAGACCACCGAAGTAGCCTGCCTTGCTCGGCTCATCGATGACCACCACGATGGCATAACGCGGATCACTCATCGGGCCGAAACCGGCGAACAGCGAGCGGTAGGAGTTCTCGGCGTAGCCTTTGGTGCCCACCGACGTTTTACGTGCAGTACCGGACTTGCCGGCCACATGGTAAGCCGGCACTTGGGCACGGAATACGCCACGCGGGGCCTCGATCACTTGCTGCAACATGCCCTGCATGGTTTTCGCGACCTTCTCCGGAATCACCTGGGTGGTTTGCGCAGTCTTGTCGGTCTTGATCAGGGTCAGCGGCGCGATGCGACCGTTGTTGGCCAGCGCCGAGAAAGCGTGGACCAACTGAATGGCGGTCACCGAGAGGCCGTAGCCATACGACAACGTGGCTGTCTCGGCTTTGCGCCACTCGCGATAGTTGGGCAGGTTACCGACGCGTTCACCCGGGAACCCCAGGCCGGTGTCCTGGCCGAGGCCTATTTTCTGCGCCAGGCGGAAAATGGTTTCACCGCCAATATCGAAGGCAACCTTACTCATGCCCACGTTACTGGAGTTGATCAGAATGCCGGTCAGGTCGAGCACCGGCCCTTCGGTCTTGGAGACGTCACGAATGGTGTATTTGCCCAGTTGCAGGGTGCCCGGATAAACCTCGACGGTATCGCTCGGTTTCCAGCGGCCGGTTTCCAGTGCCGCGCTCATGGAGATCGCTTTCATGGTCGAGCCCGGCTCGAACACGTCGATCATGGCGCGGTTACGCATCATTGCCGGTTGCAGGTTGCGACGGTTGTTCGGGTTATAGGTTGGCTGGTTGACCATGGCGAGAATCTCGCCGGTCTTCACGTCCATGATCACCAGGCTGCCAGCCTTGGCGCCGTTTTCGACGATGGCGTTGCGCAGCTCGCGGTTGGCCAGGTATTGCAGGCGCAGGTCAATCGACAACGCCAAGGGCTTGCCGGCCTTGGCGTTTTTGGTGACCTGTATATCTTTAATGAGTCTGCCGCGGCGGTCCTTGATGACCTGACGTTTGCCGGCGACTCCGGCCAGCCATTCGTCATAGGCCAATTCGACGCCTTCCCGACCACGGTCATCAATGTCGGTAAAACCGACCATGTGGGCGGTGACCTCACCGGCCGGGTAAAAGCGCCGGAATTCTTCAATGCCATAAACGCCAGGCACTTTAAGGTCGAGCACGACCTGGCCCTGCTCGGGGGTCAACCCGCGCACCAGGTAAATGAATTCTTTGTTGGCCTGAGCCTCAAGACGCTCGGTCAGCGCCTTCGGGTCCTGCCCCAACGCAACGGCCAAGGCCGGCCACTTGTCCTTGGCCAGTTGCATTTCCTTGGCGTTGGCCCACAGCGTAGTCACCGGAGTACTCACGGCCAACGGCTCGCCGTTGCGGTCGGTGATCAAACCACGGTGAGCCGGAATGGGGATATGGCGAAGACTGCGCGCATCGCCCTGACCGATGAGGAAATCGCGGTCGACCACTTGCAGGTCGATAATACGCCAGGCGATCGCGCTGACCATCAGTGCCAGCAGCCCCAACACCACACGGAATCGCCAGGGAAAGAGGGCGCCCTCGAGTTTCATCATGGCGCCACCATGCGGACTTCTGCCGCGCCCGGGATGTGCATCTTCAATTGTTCGCTCGCCAGCACTTCGATACGGCTGTGCGCGGTCCAGGTGCTTTGCTCAAGAATCAACCGGCCCCATTCGGCTTGCGCCTTGTCGCGCACGCTTAATTCGCCATACAGCGCATTCAGCAACTGACGGTTCCAGTGGGCGCTGTAAGACACCGCAATCGCGGACACCAATATGCCGACGAACAGCAAAAGCATGAAAAAGCTTCCGCCTGGAAGTGGCTTGGCGAAAAGCTTGCTCACCGCAGCTTCTCCGCGACACGCATGACGGCGCTACGGGAACGAGGGTTGGCTTTGAGTTCGGCGTCGGAGGCCGTCCGCGCTTTGCCATGGACTTTGATTTTGGGTTCGAAGGCGACGTGTCGCACCGGCAGGTTGCGCGGCAGGTTGTCGGCTTCACCCTTGACCAGTTTGCGCATGAACAGTTTGACGATACGGTCTTCCAGCGAGTGAAAGCTGATCACCACCAGACGCCCGCCCACTTCAAGGGATTCCAGCGCGGCTTCGAGGCCGGCCTCAAGATCACCCAGTTCGTTGTTGACGTGAATGCGCAGCCCCTGGAACGCACGGGTCGCCGGGTTCTTGCCCTTCTCCCACGCCGGGTTCGCAACTTTCAGGACTTCCGCCAGGTCGCCCGTACGCTCGAACGGTTTGATATCACGACGTTCGGCCACCGCGCGCGCCATACGACCGGAGAAACGCTCCTCGCCGTATTCCTTGAACACACGGGCAATTTCTTCGACGGGGGCGGTGTTGACGAATTCGGCAGCGCTGATCCCGCGGGACGGGTCCATGCGCATGTCCAACGGGCCGTCATTGAGAAAACTGAAACCGCGCTCAGGGTCGTCGAGCTGTGGCGAAGACACGCCCAGATCGAGCAAAACGCCGCTGACTTTACCGGCCAGACCACGCTCGGCTACTTCCGAACCCAGCTCGGCAAAGCTGCGCTGCACAACGACAAAGCGGCCGTCTTCGGCCGCTAGCGTTTGCCCGGTGGCAATCGCTTGGGGATCTTTATCGAACCCCAGCAACCGTCCATCGGGACCGAGCTGGCTGAGTATCAGGCGGCTATGTCCGCCGCGCCCGAATGTGCCATCCAGATAGCAACCATCAGGGCGTACAGCGAGAGCCTCGACGGCTTCGTCAAGCAGTACGGTGATGTGGTTAAAGCCGCTATCAATAGTCACAGGATCAAATCACGCAGTTCATCAGGCATGGCGCCCGGTTGTTGAATAGCAGCCAGGTCCGCAGCAGAAACCGCGTTCCAGGCATCCTCGTCCCACAATTGGAACTTGTTCAGTTGGCCTACCAACATCGCGTGCTTATCCAACTTGGCATAGTCGCGCAGACGGGGTGGAACCAGAAAACGACCACTGCCGTCGAGCTCGAGGTCGACGGCATTACCAATCAGCAAACGCTGCAAACGGCGGTTTTCTTCGCGAAGCGAAGGCAGTGCGCGCAGTTTGGTTTCAATCAGCTCCCACTCATCGAGCGGGTAAACACATAAACAGGGATCAACGGCATCGATCGTGACGATCAATTGCCCGGAACTTCGCGAAACGAGCTCGTCACGATACCGGCTCGGCATGGCGAGTCGGCCTTTTGCATCGAGACTGATAGCGTTGGCTCCGCGAAACACGTCTGCGTTTCTCCAAATATTAGCGTTTTGAGCTCAAAAAACCCACTTCATGCCACTTTCCGCCACTTGCGCACACTATAGGAATGCGCCCACTGCACCGTCAAGGCACGGATTAAAGGAAAACCCTTACAGAACGGAGATTTAGGAGCGTAAGAGGAGGGGTAACGAGAATTTGGCGGAGGATTTTGCCCAATAACTTCAATCCACTCAGAAAGCTAGACTCAGAAGTTAAAGTAATTTGTTAAGAGTAAGATTTTTTCGGTATTACAAAAGCGCTTCTGCTAGTGATTCAAGCAGGGAGGGAAATGGCCACTATCTCGGTGCCACTGCCTTGAGATCAAGCAGGTGGCCAATCAGTATTACCGGTGCTGCTGCCGATGACTCAGCAGACGCGAAAAAAGGTGGAGAGTCGATCTGTAAGCCGGGTTCTGTCTTGAACAGTCATTCGTCTACGATGGCCATCACTGGACACCTTTAGCAACCTACCCGGTCCCAGCGCGGGCCACGCCTTGGGACCCTATTTGGTCTTGCTCCAAGTGGGGTTTACCTAGCCACGAACTGTTGCCAGACGTGCGGTGCGCTCTTACCGCACCTTTTCACCCTTACCGGCGCCGAAGCGCTTAGGCGGTTATTTTCTGTGGCACTTTCCGTAGGCTCACGCCTCCCAGGCATTACCTGGCACTTCGCCCTATGGAGCCCGGACTTTCCTCCCCCCCCTAATTTTCATAGAGGGCAGCGACTGTCCGATCGACTCTCCGCCGCGAAGGTTAACGGCAGAGCGGCCGAAGAACAAGCGCTAAAAGCCTTTTGCCGCTCTACAACCCGCGTTTTTACTCGGTTTTTTGTTTTTCCAGTGCTACCTGATACAGCACATTCTTGCGCTCGCCAGTGATTTGCGCTGCCAGCGCCGCCGCACGCTTGAGCGGCATCTCTTCAAGCAGCAGATTCAAAATGCGCATCGCCTCGCTACTGACCGCATCCTCGGTTTCCGGCGCCGTCCAGCCAGCCACCAGGACCACACACTCGCCGCGCTGCTGATTGCTGTCGGCTTCGACAAACCCGCGCAGCTCAGCCAATGGCAGTCCTTTAAGCGTTTCGAAGGTTTTGGTCAGCTCACGCGCCAGCAAGGCCGGACGCTCAGGACCGAACACCAGTTCCATATCTTGCAGGCATTCAAGAATCCGGTGCGGCGCCTCATAGAAGATCAGCGTGCGCGGCTCTTCCTTTATAGCCTCCAGACGCGCCCGACGCCCCACCGCTTTGGCCGGCAAGAAACCCTCGAAAATAAACCGGTCCGAGGGCAGGCCCGCCGCCGACAGCGCGGCGATCAACGCGCACGCACCCGGCACCGGCACCACACTGATGCCGGCCGCGCGCGCCTGACGCACCAGGTGATAACCCGGATCGGAAATCAGCGGCGTGCCGGCATCGGAGATCAACGCGACATTGTCACCGGCCAGCAAACGCGTGATAAAGCGACTGCCTTCATCGCGTTCATTGTGCTCATGGCACGCCGCCAGCGCAGTGGTGATCCCGAAGTGTTGCAACAAACGCAACGAATGACGGGTATCTTCAGCGGCGATCAACGCCACCTCGCGCAAGATCTTCAGTGCCCGCGCACTGATGTCGTCCAGGTTGCCGATGGGCGTCGCCACCACATAAAGCGAGCCAGCAGCGGAATTCAAAGCACCTGGAGCAGTCAAAACGCACACCTCATGATCGGTAAAACCGGCATTGTAGCGCGTAGAAGCACTTTGAATGCGTGTGGCAGAAATCTTGCGACGCAGGCTTTTCTCGGGTCCAGCAACATTTACACGACCTAAATTGACCGTTTAACGCCAGTAACATCGCGCCCCGGCCAGCGCTTGGGTACAATTCGACGCTAATTTGATCGAGTATCAGGAACACTTACATGATCGCTTGCCTGCGGCTGCTCTCTGCCCTTTGCCTCGCTGCCCTGTTGGCGGCTTGCGCCAGCTCGCCCTCCTCCAGCCTTGGCGAACTTCCACGGACCCCGGATGCCAGTATCGAGCAATTGCTTGAACAGGCGACTGCCAGCAAATCACCGGACAAGGCAGCCTTGCTGCGCTTGAGCGCGGCCGACCTGGCCTACCGCCAGGGCAATGCCGGCAAGTCCGCACAAATTCTTCAACTCGTCCCGCTGGAGCAGTTGAAACCTGGCCAACAGGTCTTCGCCAGCACCCTGGCGGCCGAACTGGCCATGACCCGCAACCAGCCGAAAGCCGCGCTGAGCGCATTGGGTCACCCAAGCCTGCAACGCCTGGGTGAATTGCTGGTGGAGCAACAAGTGCGTACCGGCACTGTTCACGCCCGAGCGCTTGAAGCAGACGGCCAGACACTGGCCGCCGCTCGCGAGCGGATCTTCATCGCACCGCTGCTCAGCGGTGATGCAGCCAGCAAGAACCACGAAAGTATCTGGGCACTGATCGCCTCGCTGCCGACCGAACAGCTGCAACCTGCCAGCACTGACGACCTCGGTGGCTGGTTGAGCCTGGCCCTGGCCGTTAAATCCGCCGGCACCCTGGAGCAACAACAGGCCGCCATCGACAACTGGCGCGCTCAGAACCCCAAGCACCCGGCCGCCATTCAACTGCCGCTGCCACTGACCAAGCTCAAGGAACTGGCCAGCCAGCCACTGAACAAGATCGCCCTGCTGCTGCCGCAAGATGGCCCACTGGCATCGGTTGCCAAAGCACTGCGTGAAGGCTTCATGGCGGCTCATTACCAGGCTCAACAAGCCGGGCAAAAACCGCCAAGCATCCAGTTCTATGACAGCTCGCGCCTGACTTCGCTGGACGAGTTTTATCGCAAAGCCCAGGCCGATGGCGTGCAACTGGTGGTCGGTCCGCTGGAAAAACCACTGGTCAAGCAACTCAGCGCCCGCCCGCAACTGCCAATCACCACCCTTGCGCTGAACTACAGCGAAGGCGAACAAGGCCCTGCGCAACTGTTCCAGTTCGGCCTTGCCGCCGAAGACGAAGCCCGCGAGGTTTCGCGTCGCGCGCGCGCCGACGGCCTGCATCGTGCCGCTGCCATGGTGCCGAAAGGCGAATGGGGCGATCGCGTGCTCAAAGCCTTCCGTCAGGATTGGGAAGCCAATGGCGGCACGGTTATCGGTATCGAGCGCATTGACCAGCCGGTCGCCCTGGCCCAGCAGATCGCCGACCTGTTCCAGTTGCGTCAAAGCGAAGGTCGCGCCAAAAGCCTGCAAAGTACCGTCGGCACCCAGATCGCGGCCCAGCCTGCACGCCGTCAGGATATCGAGTTCATCTTCCTGGCCGGCACGCCTCAGCAAGCCCAGCAGATCAAGCCGACCCTGAACTTCCAGTACGCCGGTGACGTGCCGGTCTACGCGACCTCCCACGTGTACAGCGCCAGCGGTGACCAGAATCAGTACAACGACATGAACGGCATTCGCTTCTGCGAAACCCCGTGGCTACTGGACGCCAACGACCCACTGCGCAAACAAGTGACCGCACAGTGGCCGCAAGCCGGCAGCAGCCTGGGCCGCTTGTACGCCATGGGCGTGGACGCCTATCGTCTGGCGCCGCGCCTGGGCCAGCTCAAGGCCTTGCCGGATAGCCGCATCGAAGGTCAGTCGGGCAGCCTGGGCATGACGCCATCTCAACGCATCCAGCGCCAGTTGCCGTGGGCACAGTTTGTCAGCGGCCAGGTTCAACGCCTGCCCGATACCCCGCGCTGATGCCCGACAGGTCAAGCTCACAAAGCGGTCGAGATGCAGAAAGCCAGGCGCTCAGGCATCTCCAGCAACAGGGTCTGCGCCTTCTGGCGCAGAACTGGTTGTGTAAACGCGGCGAGCTTGATCTGGTCATGCTTGACGGCGATACAGTAGTATTCGTCGAAGTCCGCTACAGACAAAACACCCAATGGGGTGGCGCGCTCGCCAGCATTGATGCGCGCAAGCGTCAAAAATTGATTCTCGCGGCGCAGTATTTTTTGCAGCGCGAGTCACGCTGGGCCAACCACCCCTGTCGTTTCGATGTGGTTGCCATCGACAGCACCGCCGCCCAATTGAACTGGCTACGGAACGCCTTTGACAGCTGAATGCTCTCAGGCAAGGCCGATTTTCACCCTGCACTTTTGCTCTTTGCTTTGCGGGCTGCACATTCCTGTGCCACCACGCCGCGCTACTTAAGGTCACACAGATGGACATGCAATCGCGAATTCGCCAGCTTTTTCAGGCCAGTATCGACACCAAGCAACAGGCGATGGACGTACTTGCACCGCACATCGAGCAAGCCAGCCAGGTGATGGTCAACGCCCTGCTCAACGAAGGCAAAATGCTTTCCTGCGGCAACGGCGGCTCGGCCGGCGATGCCCAGCATTTTTCCTCGGAGTTGCTCAACCGCTTCGAACGTGAGCGTCCGAGCCTGCCTGCCATCGCACTGACAACCGACAGCTCGACGATCACCTCGATCGCCAACGACTACAGCTACAACGAAATCTTCTCCAAACAGATCCGCGCCCTCGGCCAACCCGGCGACGTACTGTTGGCGATTTCTACCAGCGGCAACTCGGCAAACATTATTCAAGCGATCCAGGCCGCACATGATCGCGAAATGATTGTCGTAGCATTGACCGGTCGTGACGGCGGCGGCATGGCTTCGCTGCTTTTGCCCGAAGACGTCGAGATTCGTGTACCGGCCAACGTCACTGCACGTATTCAGGAAGTCCACCTGCTGGCGATCCATTGCCTTTGCGATTTGATCGACAGCCAATTGTTCGGGAGTGAAGAATGACCCCTCATCGCCTTGGCCTTCTGGCCCTGACCCTGTGCCTTGGCATCAGCGGTTGCACCTCGGTGATTACCGCCAGCCGTGAAGCCCCCATTGAAGACGACCGCGGCACCCGCACTTTCGGCAGCAAGATCGATGACTCCTTGATTGATACCAAGGTGGGCGTGAACGTTGCCAAGGCCAATCCGGACCTGGACAACAACTCGCACATCGTCGTCACCAGCTTCAACGGCGTGGTGCTGCTCGCCGGACAAACCCCGCGCGCCGATCTCAAGGAACAGGCCGGGCAAGCTGCAGCCGCCGTTCAGCGCGTCAAGACCGTGCACAACGAACTGCAAATCCTGCAACCATCTTCGTTGCTGGCCCGCCAGAACGATGCCTGGCTGACCACCAAGATCAAAACCCAGATGCTCACCGACGCCAGCATCCCTGGCTCGCGCATCAAAGTCGTGACCGAGAACGGCATCGTCTACCTGCTGGGCCTGCTGACCAAGCAGGAAGCCGCTCAGGCCACCAACCTGGTACAAGGTGTTTCCGGCGTGCAGAAGATCGTGAAACTGTTCGAATACATCGACTGATAACTGCCGCGCCCCTGTAGGAGCACGGCTTGCTCCTACAGTCCGATAGATTGATAGAACAACAGACACAAAAAAGGCGATCCATCTGGATCGCCTTTTTTGTTACTTCACTACCTTCAAGCTTGGCCGGCCGGTTGGGCGTGGCGGCTCGCTATCGGGTGGCGGCAGATCGTCATCGGGCTCGATCTCTTCCTCGTCGTCCATAGGCGATTCCAGGTCGAACACCATGCCCTGGCCATTCTCCCGGGCGTAAATGCCCAGGATCGCAGCGATAGGCACGTACAGGGTGTGCGGCACGCCGCCGAAACGCCCTTCGAAGCTGACCGCGTCGTTGTCCATGTGCAGGTGACGCACAGCGGCAGGCGAAACGTTCAGGACAATTTGTCCATCACTGGCAAAACCCTGTGGCACCTGTACAGACGGGTACTCGGAATTGACCAGCATGTGCGGGGTGCAATCGTTGTCCACAATCCACTCGTAGAGCGCGCGGACCAGATAAGGTCGACTGGAGTTCATAGCGGCTCCTTAAGCCTTAGCGCATATCGCGTTCGACGCCAGACAGACTCGCCTGGAAAGCCTCACGCGCAAACTGGCGCTCCATGTAATCAAGCAGCGGCTTGGCAGGCCGCGGCAGTTCAATACCCAGAATCGGTAAACGCCAGAGTATTGGCAATAGGCAGCAGTCCACCAGACTTTGTTCCTCGCTGAGGAAGAACGGTTTGTCGGCGAACAACGGCGAAACACCGGTCAGGCTTTCACGCAACTCTTTACGGGCCACGGCACGCGCCGCCTCTTTGGTCCGCGAATCCAGGATCAGATCCACCAGACCACACCAGTCACGCTGAATACGATGAATCAGCAGGCGACTGTTGGCACGCGCTACAGGATAAACCGGTAGTAGCGGCGGGTGCGGATAACGCTCATCCAGATATTCCATCACCACGGTCGACTCCCACAACGCCAGGTCACGATCGACCAGGGTGGGCAAGCTGCCGTAAGGGTTCACTTCGATCAGTTTTGGCGGATGACGACCCGCCTCCACACTGATGATCTCGGCGCTGACACCCTTCTCTGCCAGTACGATGCGCACTCGGTGGGAATAGTGGTCAGCGGGGTCGGAGTAACAGGCCAACCGATTGGTCACGCCCATGGCGGTCCTCCTCGCTTGTTGAAATTATCGGAAGCGGAAAAACGCGCGCGCCCAGAGGGCGTCTCCCGTAACGCCTGACGGACCAGGCTCGTTACACGTTCAGAGACGCCCTTGGGCGCGCGCGTTCAACAGCAATTGCTTAACGTTTTATCAATGTACGTCTTTCCAGTATTCACGCTTGAGCAAGTAAGCGAATACGAAGAAGAACGCCAGATACAGCAACACGTAGGTACCGATGCGCTGATGCTGCAGCTTCACCGGGTTGGCCGAGTAGGCCAGGAAGGTCACCAGATTCTTGACCTTCTCATCGAACTGCTCTTCGTTCAGCGCGCCGGTTTTTTCCACGATGGTCAGCTGGTCACACGCCTCATGAGTCAAAGGCGTACCGGTCAGAGGATCATACTGCTTCTTGCCACCCTCGACGATTGGAACCTGCTTGCAACCTACCACCTGACGACCTTGCAGGCCGACCAGAACGTTAGGCATACCGACGTTCGGGAACACCTTGTTGTTCACACCCCAAGGACGCGACGGATCTTCGTAGAACGACTTCAGGTAACCGTAGAGCCAGTCAGTGCCACGAACACGAGCCACCAGGGTCAGGTCTGGCGGCGCGGCGCCGAACCATGCCTTGGCGTCTGCCGGCTGCATGCCGATGCTCATGTGGTCGCCGATCTTGGCACCCGTGAACACCAGGTTTTTCAGCATCAGATCGTGAGGAATCCCCAGATCGTCGGCAACACGCTCATAGCGCTGGAACTTGGCGCTGTGGCAACCCATGCAGTAGTTGGCGAACGTACGCGCGCCGTCCTGCATGGCCGCTTTGTCGGAAACGTCGATATCGACTTTTTCCAGCTCCGGGCCACCGTGTTCAGCCGCAAAGGAGAACACAGGCAACGCCGCGAGAATCAATACAGCAAATAGCTTTTTCATCAGCCAGTCACCCTTTCCGGAACCGGTTTGGTCTTCTCGAGCCTGGTGTAGAACGGCATCAGAATGAAGTAGGCGAAGTACAGGAAGGTACATACCTGCGACAGCAACGTACGACCTGGCGTAGGCGCCAGAACGCCCAGCACACCCAGAATCACGAACGAAATGCAGAACACCCAGAGCCAGATCTTGCTCAGCCAGCCTTTGTAGCGCATGGATTTGACCGGGCTACGGTCAAGCCAAGGCAACACGAACAGCACGGCAATCGCAGCACCCATGGCGATAACACCCAGGAGCTTGTCCGGAACCGCACGCAGGATCGCGTAGAACGGGGTGAAGTACCAAACCGGTGCAATGTGTTCCGGGGTCTTGAAGGCGTTCGCAACTTCAAAGTTAGGCTTCTCGAGGAAGTAACCACCCATTTCAGGGAAGAAGAACACGATCGAGCAGAAGATGAACAGGAACACCACCACGCCGACGATATCTTTCACGGTGTAGTACGGGTGGAAAGCAATGCCATCCAGCGGTACACCGTTTTCGTCTTTGTATTTCTTGATGTCCACGCCGTCCGGGTTGTTCGAACCAACTTCGTGCAGCGCCAGAACGTGCAACACCACCAGACCGAGAATCACGATCGGCAGCGCCACGACGTGCAAGGCGAAGAAGCGGTTCAGGGTAATACCGGAAATCAGGTAGTCACCACGGATCCACTGGGTCAGGTCGTTACCGATGACCGGGATCGCACCGAACAGCGAGATGATCACCTGGGCACCCCAGTAGGACATCTGGCCCCACGGCAGCAGATAGCCCATGAAGGCCTCAGCCATCAGCGCCAGGTAGATCAGCATGCCGAAGACCCACACCAGCTCACGCGGCTTCTGATACGAACCGTAGAGCAAGCCACGGAACATATGCATGTAAACCACGATGAAGAACGCCGAAGCGCCGGTGGAGTGCAGCAGACGCAGGATCGAGCCGTACTCGACGTCGCGCATGATGTATTCGACGGAGGCGAAGGCCTCTTCCGCCGACGGGGTGTAGCTCATGGTCAGCCAGACACCGGTAACGATCTGGTTAACCAGAACCAGCAGTGCCAGGGAGCCAAAGAAGTAGAAGAAGTTGAAGTTCTTCGGGGCGTAATACTTGCTGAGATGGTCTTCCCACATTTTGGTTGCGGGGAAGCGCGCATCAACCCAATCCATGAACTTGCTCATCACGCTTTCTCCGTATCGACGCCAACGACAATGATGTCGTTCGACTCATAGGAATGCGGGGGAACTGGCAGGTTCAAAGGCGCAGGTTGCGACTTGTAGACGCGGCCAGCCAGATCGTAGTGGGAACCGTGGCAAGGGCAGAAATAGCCACCCACCCAGTCTTTGCCCAGATCCGCAGGCGCCACTTCTGGACGGAAGGTCGGCGAACAGCCCAAGTGAGTGCAAATACCGATCAGCAGCAGAATTTCTGGCTTGATCGATCGCACTTCCGGGTCGACATAAGTTGGTTGTGTCGAGTTCTTGGAGGAAGGGTCAGACAGCTGTCCCTCGATCTTCTTAAGATTCCCCAGGATTTCCTCGGTACGGCGGACAATGAACACCGGCTGACCGCGCCACTCAGCAATCATCTGCTGACCTGGTTCAATCTTGCTGACATTCACTTTCACCGGTGCACCTGCAGCTTTCGCCTTGGCACTGGGAAACCATGACCCCACGAACGGGACCGCAGCCCCCACCGCTCCTGCAGCACCCACCACGGATGTGGCTGCTACCAAGAAGCGACGCCGGCCTGCATTCACGCCGTCATTGCTCATTCAGTCCTCTCCCATCAGCTTTGTGGCCTGTTAAATCAGGCATCTACTAAGTAAAAATCTGAACTTATAAAAATTTTGCAGAATGGTAATGAAAAGCCCCTATTCTGACAAGGTAATTACCACCCGACACCAGCGCCAAGCCTTGTAGTATAGGGCCTCTGCGGATGTGGCAAGTTGTCACACCATAAAACGCCGCCCATAAAAAACGCCCAGCTCCGCGAGGAGACTGGGCGCTTTGAACGCGAAAGCGAATTAACGCTTCGAGTACTGCGGACGCTTACGCGCTTTACGCAGACCGACTTTCTTACGTTCAACTTCACGTGCATCGCGAGTAACGAAGCCAGCTTTGCGCAGTGCACCGCGCAGAGTTTCGTCGTACTGCATCAGAGCGCGAGTGATACCGTGGCGGATTGCGCCAGCTTGACCACTTACACCACCACCGATCACGGTGACGTAGATGTCGAATTTTTCGACAGTCTCAGTCAATTCCAGCGGCTGACGAACTACCATGCGGGCAGTTTCGCGGCCGAAGAAATTATCCAGCGAACGGTTGTTGATGGAGATGTTACCAGTGCCCGGACGCAGGAAAACGCGTGCGGTTGCGGTCTTGCGACGGCCAGTGCCGTAATTTTGAGTCGCCGACATAATGAACTATTCCGTTAAAACTTCAGTTCTTGGGGCTGCTGAGCAGTATGAGGGTGTGCAGCGCCCGCATAGACTTTCAGCTTACGATACATGTCGCGACCCAGCGGGTTTTTAGGCAGCATGCCTTTAACCGCGGTCTCGATCACGCGCTCAGGGGCTTTGGCGATCAGCTTTTCGAAGTTGATCGACTTGATGCCGCCCGGGAAACCGGAGTGGGAGTAGTAGATTTTGTCGGTGGTTTTAGCACCTGTTACACGAATCTGCTCAGCGTTGATTACGACGATGTAGTCGCCGGTGTCAACGTGAGGAGTGTACTCAGGCTTGTGCTTGCCACGCAGACGGCTCGCGATTTCGGTGGCCAGACGACCCAGGGTCTGACCAGCAGCGTCGACGACGAACCAGTCGCGCTTTACTGTTTCCGGTTTAGCAGTAAAAGTTTTCATTCTTTATAGCCTCAGGGGCCGCCCTGATAATTTAGACGGCGGATCTTACTGAATAGTGCGTACTTTGACAAGTCAAAGGCAGCCGGATACAGACGCTTTCGGGGGCTCGGGTCGGCGCGTCCGTTCAACGGCAAGATTCTTCGGCGGCGGCGCATCACTTCCACTGCAGAAAGAGGTGCGCAATTATGCAGATTGCGAAAAAATTTTCAACCTGCTTTTATGATTGTTTTGCCAAGGGAGCACCCGATGGACTATCGCCAGCTAGGCCGTACCGATCTGAACGTGAGTGCAATTTGCCTTGGGACCATGACCTGGGGTGAGCAAAACAGCGAGGCCGAGGCCTTCGCGCAGATTGAACGGGCCAAGAGCGCCGGGATCAATTTCATCGACACCGCCGAGATGTATCCGGTGCCGCCCAAAGCCCAAACCTACGCCACCACCGAACGCTACATCGGCAATTACTTCCAACGTCGCGGCGATCGTGCCGACTGGATCCTGGCCAGCAAGATCGCCGGGCCCGGCAACACCATCGACTACATCCGCGACGGTCAGCTCAAACACAATCGCCAGCACATCGTCCAAGCCCTGGACGCCAGCCTCAAGCGCTTGCAGACCGACTGGATCGACCTCTATCAACTGCACTGGCCCGAGCGCAGCACCAACTTCTTCGGCCAACTCGGCTATAAACACACCGCTGACGAAGACTTCACCCCACTGGAGGAAACCCTCGAAGCGCTTGACGAACAGGTCAAGGCCGGCAAGATCCGCCACATCGGCCTGTCCAACGAGACGCCATGGGGCACCATGAAATTCCTTGCGCTGGCCGAAGCCCGAGGCTGGCCGCGCGCAGTATCGATCCAGAACCCCTACAACCTGCTCAACCGCAGCTTCGAAGTGGGCCTGTCGGAAATCGCCATCCGCGAACAATGCGGCCTGCTCGCCTACTCGCCGCTGGCGTTTGGTTTTCTGTCCGGCAAGTACGAAGGTGGGGCGCGCCCGGCCAAAGGCCGCCTGAGCCTCTACAGCCGCTTCAGCCGCTATTTCAACGCGCAGTCGGAAGCTGCGTGCAGCCGTTATGTGGCGCTGGCCCGTGAACATGGCCTGGACCCGGCGCAAATGGCCCTGGCGTTTGTGACCCGGCAGCCGTTTGTCACCAGCAACATCATTGGCGCGACGACACTGGAACAACTCGACAGCAACATTGCCAGTCTTGATCTGAAGCTTTCGGATGAAGTGCTGGCGGGTATCGAGGCGATTCACAAGGATCACCCGAATCCGGCTCCTTGATTGATCTTTAGATCCATTCGCGAGCAAGCCCGCTCCCACAGGTACAGCGCGATCCATGTGGGAGCGGGCCTGCTCGCGAAAGCGGTCTTCCATTCACCCTGAATTCAAAGCGACCGCGCAATGATCTCCTTCATGATTTCATTGGTCCCGGCATAGATCCGCTGCACCCGCGCATCCGCCCAGGCGCGGGCAATCGGGTACTCCCACATGAAGCCGTAACCGCCATGCAACTGCACGCACTCGTCGAGCACCTTGCATTGCAGGTCGGTGCCCCAGTATTTGGCCATCGCCGCCGTCGGCACGTCGAGCTTGCCTTGCAGATGCAGCTCCAGGCAGCGGTCGACGAAGACCCGGCCAATCTGGATTTCCGTGGCCATCTCCGCCAGTTTGAATCGGGTGTTCTGGAAGTCCGCAATCGCCTTGCCGAATGCCTTGCGCTCGCGGGTGTAATCCAGGGTCCAGCGCAACGCCGCTTCGGCTGAAGCCAGACCGCCGATGGCGACCGTCAGGCGCTCTTGTGGCAATTCCTGCATCAAATAGGCGAACCCCATCCCGGCCTGCCCCAGCAGGTTTTCCTTGGGCACACGAACATCCTGGAAGAACAGTTCGGAAGTGTCCTGCGCTTTCATCCCGACCTTTTCCAGCCGCTTGCCCTTGGCGAAGCCCGGCGTGTTCGCCTCCACCAGGAACAGGCTCGTGCCCTTGGCGCCAGCCTTGGGGTCGGTCTTGGCGACGACAATCACCAGGTCCGCCAGAAAGCCGTTGGTGATGAAGGTTTTCGAGCCATTGATCACGTACTCATTACCCTCCAGCACCGCAGTGGTTTTGACCCCTTGCAGGTCGGAACCCGCACCCGGCTCGGTCATCGCGATGGCGGTGACCATCTCGCCTGAAACCAGTTTTGGCAGGTACTTGTGCTTCAGCGCCTCACTGCCGTAATGCAGGATGTAGGGCGCCACGATGTCCGAATGCAGGGAGAAACCAATGCCGGTCAACCCCAACCGCCCCACCTCCTCGATGACCACCGCGCTGTAGAGGAAGTCCGCCCCCAGGCCGCCGTACTCTTCCGGCAAGTGGGAACAGAGCATCCCCGCCTCCCCCGCCTTGCTCCACAGCGTACGATCAATGTAACCCTGCTTTTCCCATTGCCCATGGAACGGCACAGCCTCTTTTTCAAGGAAGGTCCGTACGCTGTCGCGAAAGAGTTCGTGGTCGGGGCTGAACAAGGTTCTGGGGATCATGCGGGCACCTGTCGTTATTGTTTGCCGAAAATGAATCAATGAGCCTAGCCCCCTCCCCAGCAAGAGGGCACTGGACACATCCGACAAAAAATAAGACGATCCAGCCGTCTGGTGACCACTTTCCCCTATAAGAATAAATTGAATTATGTCTAACCAAGTCTCCACGCCCTTGCGGCGCGTCAGCATCCTGGCTATCGACCGGGTTTTCGCTTCCACCCTCATGCAAGCCAAGGATTTCTTCCATCTGGCCAGCCTGCGTTACGGCAAGCAACTGGGCCAAGGCCTGACACCGGCGTTCGAAACCCGCCTGGTCAGCCCCGACGGCAAACCAGTGTGCAGCTTCAGTGATGTGATCATCCCCGTGGATGGCGAACTGGAGGATGCGGATATCATCATCCTTCCCGCCTTCTGGGACGATTTCGACACCCTCTGCCAACGTTATCCACAAGTGCTGCCATGGCTTGGCGAACAACATGCCCGTGGCGCCGTGCTTTGCGGTGAAGCCACCGGGGTGTTCTGGCTCGCCGAGGCCGGCCTGCTCGACGGCAAGGAGGCGACCACCTACTGGCGGTTTTTCAATGCCTTCGAGGAACGCTTCCCCAAGGTCCAGCTCAATCAGGACAAACACCTGACCGACGCCGACAACCTGTACTGCGCGGGCGGCACTACGTCGGCATGCGATCTCTATATCTACCTGATCGAACGCTTCTGCGGCGCTCATGTGGCCCAGGCCGTGGCTCGCGACATTCTGTACGAGGTGCAACGCAGCTATGCCCCGGGTCGCATCGGTTTCGGCGGTCAGAAACTGCACCAGGACGTGATCATCCTGCAGATCCAGCACTGGCTCGAAGAGCATTTCGCCGACAAGTTCCGCTTCGAAGACGTCGCGCGTGAACACGGCATGAGCATCCGAAACTTCATGCGCCGCTTCCAGACCGCCACCGGCGACAAACCGCTGCATTACTTGCAACGGCTGCGCATCGAAACGGCCAAAGGCCTGCTGTCCGGCAGCCGCAAGAGCATCAAGACCATCAGCTACGAGGTTGGCTACGACGACGCGAGCTTCTTCGCCCGACTGTTCCGACAGCACACGGAGTTGTCACCGAACCAGTATCGGCAGCAGTTTCAGCAAGCGGCGTAGGCTTTAGAACCACTACAAATCAAAAATGTGGGAGCGGGCTTGCTCGCGAAAGCCGTGTGTCAGTCGACATCCATGTTGAATGCCAGTCCGCTTTCGCGAGCAAGCCCGCTCCCACAGGGGTTCTGCGATGAACGAAAAAGGGCCTGCATTGCAGGCCCTTTTTTGTGCGGCGAAACGCCCTACGGCTTGTGCGCCCGCGACAGGAACTCGTGGGACTGCATTTCCAGCAGGCGGCTCAAGGTGCGCTGGAACTCGAAGTTCAAACGACCGCCGGTGTAGAGGTCTTTCAGCTCGACTTCCGCCGAAATGATCAGCTTGACGTTACGGTCATAGAACTCGTCGACCATGTTGATAAACCGTCGGGCGATGTCGTCGGTGGTGACGCTCATCTGCTCCACACCGCTGAGCAACACCGCGTGGAAGATTTTTCCGAGTTCGATGTAGTCGTTCTGGCTACGCGGACCGTCGCACAACTCGCGAAAGTCGAACCAGGCCACATCGTCGCAGGTGCGCAGAGCGCGAATCTCACGATTCTCGATCATCAACACATCGTTTTCGACAGCCTGAGTGCATTCCGGCGTGAGTGCGCGGAAGCTTTTTCGCAGGCTCTCGTGGGACGCTTCGTCGAGCGGGAAGTGGAACAACTCCGCTTGCTCAAGGTGGCGCAGACGGTAATCGACGCCGCTGTCGACGTTGACGATGTCGGTGTGCTGCTTGATCAGCGCAATGGCCGGCAAGAACCGCGCACGTTGCAGGCCGTCCTTGTACAGACCGTCCGGCACGATGTTCGACGTCGCGACCAGGGTCACGCCGTTCTTGAACAGTTCTTCCATCAAGGTGCCAAGGATCATCGCGTCAGTGATATCGGACACGAAGAACTCATCGAAACAGATCACCCGAGCCTCGTTGGCGAAACGCTTGGCGATGATGGTCAGCGGGTTCTTTTCGCCGCCAAGGGTCTTCATCTCTTCGTGCACGCGCTTCATGAAACGGTGGAAGTGAGTGCGGGACTTTTCCTGGAACGGCAGCGCTTCATAGAAGGTGTCGACCAGGTACGTCTTGCCGCGACCTACGCCGCCCCAAAAATACAGACCCTTGACCGGCGCCTGGTCTTTCTTGCCAAACAGCTTGCCGAACAGGCCCGGCTTGCTTTGCGAGGCCGCGACCAGATCGTCGTACAGGCGCTGCAAATGACGCACGGCAGTTTCCTGCGCCGCATCATGGAAGAATTCCGGGCGTTTCAAATCAGCTTGATATCGTTCTAGGGGCGTCATAATTCGTTAGCAAGGCAACAAAAACGGGCCGTCACTGTAGCGACGGCCCCGGGGAATGGCAATCAGCCCTTGGTCGGGCCGAGCCGCTGATTATTCCTGAACAGGCGTCAGAGCAACCCGCAAGGCGTCGATGGCGACATCCCGCGCGGCACTGTCCGCAAAAGCCGGACTGTCGGCGACGCACTCGCCCTCCAGCCAGACGCTAAAGCTCAGGTCTTCGCTGCGCACGTCCAGCGGCTGACCGGACTGCAGTTGCTTGGTCACCACGCCTGCGGTTTTGCCATCCGCGAAGTGACGCGACAGCACGAGTTGCTCGCCATCGGCCGCCAGCAGACGGAAGCGGAAGCTGCCGTCGTCTTCACGGAAGCTGACAAAACGCGCAGCTTTCGCGGCTTTCTTCTTGGTGGTGGCTGCCACTTGCGTCTGGTTGACGAAAGAGCGCAGGCCAACCGCTTCACGCAGCTCGTTGAGGAACGGCGTGGCCACGGCGCGAGCCTTTGCAGCACCGTGCTGCAGAATGTCTTCGAGATCTGCCGGACGCTCAATCAGCGTGTAGTAGCGATCGCGGGACTCGCCCAGTTCGTTATCGAGCAGCTGGAACAGACGATTCTTCGCTTCACCCCAACCCAGGCCCTGCAACAGTTCGCTGCGGAACTCATCGGCCTGCGCCGGGGTGGCGAAGGCCTGGAACAAGGTGAACAGGTGCGAGTTGTCCGGGTCCTTGGCCTCGCCCGGTGCGCGGGAGTCGGTGACGATCCGCGAAATTGCGTCCTTCATTTCCTTGGCACTGGAGAACAACGGAATGGTGTTGTCGTAGCTTTTCGACATCTTCCGACCATCAAGACCCGGCAGCGTGGCGACGCTTTCTTCGATCAGCGCCTCCGGCATGGTGAAGAACTCCTTGCCCTGGCCAAACAGGTGGTTGAAACGCTGGCCGATGTCACGGGCCATTTCCACGTGCTGGATCTGATCGCGACCGACCGGCACCTTGTGAGCGTTGAACATCAGGATGTCCGCGGCCATCAGCACCGGGTAGCTGTACAAGCCCATGGTGATGCCGGCATCCGGGTCTTCGCCGGTTTCAACGTTTTTGTCCACCGACGCCTTGTAGGCATGCGCACGGTTGAGCAGGCCCTTGGCTGCGACGCAAGTGAGCAGCCAGGTCAGTTCCGGGATTTCCGGGATGTCGGACTGGCGATAAAACGTTACCCGATCCACATCCAGGCCACCGGCCAGCCAGGTCGCGGCGATTTCCAGGCGCGAGCGCTGGATACGCAGCGGGTCATCGCACTTGATCAGGGCGTGGTAGTCGGCCAGGAAGTAGAACGAATCGGCATTGCTGTCGCGGCTGGCGAGGATCGCCGGGCGGATAGCGCCCGCATAGTTGCCCAGGTGCGGGGTGCCGGTGGTGGTGATGCCAGTGAGGATGCGCGTACGAGTAGTCATGGGTAATCGCTTATCAGACTGCAATCAATTCGAAAGGCGCGGCAGGATCAGATCCTTGAGATCAGTCAGCTTGCCGTGAAAAAAGTGCCCGCATTCTGCCACTTTCAGCAGCTCATGGGGGCGATCAAGGGCATCAGACCAGTCGTAAACCAGCTGCGGGTCGATGACTTCGTCGGTTTCTGGCTGGATCACAGTGACCGGACAGTGCTGCGGCAGTTGATCCTGATCGCCCAGGCGCATCACGGCAGGAGCGACCATGAACAACTGAGCCAGGCGTTCCCCGCTGGCTTCCAGGCGCCCGCCCAGGCTGGCCGCAACAAAACCACCAAACGAGAAACCGAACAGGGTCATCGGCAGCTCAGGGTGCCTGGCGCGAAACCACTCGGCCGCTGCTTGTGCGTCGTCGACTTCGCCAGTGCCCATGTCATGGGAACCCGCGCTGGCACCCACACCACGGTAATTGAAACGTAATGTGATCAAACCGGCGTCGCGAGCGGTGCGCTGCAAGGTCGAAACAACTTTATTGAGCATGGTGCCGCCCTGCACCGGGTTGGGGTGGCAGATCAGCGCCAGGCCGCGTGGCTCGGGGGAATCCAGGTACAAGGCTTCGAGTTGGCCCACCGGGCCATCAATCAATACAGGGGTTTCACGCATAAGCAAGGAAGGAACTCCGTGACCTCTCGAGGGGTCGACTCGTCTAGCTAAAAGTCTGTGCCTGGCATGATTGCGATCTCGTCGCGGTATACAGCGCAGGTCCGAGCCGTTAACGTAAAGCAAAGCCGTTTATAGAGGAAGGACTCGTGGAACACTCGCTCTTAGTTTGGTTGTTGCCGACTCTTGCCCTGGTTGCCGGTGTCGCCATTGGATTCCTGGTTGCCCGACTGCTGCCCAATGCTGCGCCTAACCGCACGCAACGTCAGCTGGATGACATCCAGGAACGTTTTGACAGCTATCAGAATGAAGTGGTTACCCACTTCAACAGCACCGCAATGCTGGTGAAAAAACTCACTCAGAGCTATCAGGAAGTGCAAGACCACCTCGCCGAGGGCGCCAACCGCCTGGCCCTGGACGAACAGACTCGCCAACGCCTGCTGGCTGCCCTGCACACCGATGCCGTGCAAACAACCCCGCGCGAGCGCCTGACCCCGCCGCGCAATCAGGAGCCGCCACGCGATTACGCACCGAAAGCGCCAAACGCTCCGGGCATGCTCGACGAACACTACGGCCTGAAGAAGTAATCAGGTTTCGCTCTACACAAAAAGCCCTCGGACAGGTGATGTCCGAGGGCTTTTTTGTGGCTCAGGGTTTGATAACTCCTGCGCCTGTCAGGGCCTCTTCGCGAGCAAGCCCGCTCCCACAGGATTTATGGTGCTCACTGAATGATGGCTCGACTCTGAACCCATGTGGGAGCGGGCTTGCTCGCGAAGAGGCCCGCACAGGCAACAACAAAAAAAGCCCGCCCGATCTGCTGAGAATCGGGCGGGCTTTTTTACACCTGGGGTTCAGTCAGGCCTGTTACTGGTATTGCTGACCTTGCGGCTGGCCATACTGCTGACCAGGGATCGCCTTGAGGTTGACCTCTACGCGACGGTTTTGCGCACGACCATTAACGTCACCGTTGCTGGCAACCGGGTTATCCGGACCGGCACCACGTGCCGACAGGTTGGCACCGCTGACACCCTGGGAAGTCAGATAAGTCGCCACGCTCTGGGCCCGACGCTGGGACAGGTCCATGTTGTGCTGACGGCTGCCAGTGCTGTCGGTGTAGCCGACGATTTCAATCTGGTTCTGGCTGAACTCTTTCAGCGAGCCGGCCAGGTTGTTCAACGGCTGGTAGAAGCTTGGCGCGATATTCGCCGAATCGGTTGCGAAAGTGATGTTACCCGGCATGATCAACTTGATCTGATCACCCTGGCGCTGCACCTCTACACCGGTGTTGGCCATGCTGGCGCGCAGTTTCTTTTCCTGCTGGTCAGCGTAGTAGCCATAACCGGCGGCAGAAGCACCGACGACTGCCGCGCCAATCAGCGCGCCCTTGCCACGGTTGTCGTGACTGATGGCTGCGCCGGCCACGGCACCGGCCAGCGCACCGAGACCACCGTACTTGGCGGTTTTACTCATACCCTGAGAGCCACCGTCGGCCTGCCCCTGGTTGTCATACGGGTTAGGTGAAGCGCAGCCGGACAGCAATGCCACGGCAGTAGCGACAATAATCAAACGACGCGAGGTCAACATGGAAAGCTCCTACTTTTGCATTCGGTGGTGCAACGGACGTTGGCAATAGACCTTTGCGGGCGTTGGATCACCATGAACGGCAAAAATTCCATGAGCTTCACTCACACCTGGAAATCAGGCCCGCACAAAAGGGTTCTCGCGCATTTCATCGCCCAGACGGGTGTCGGGACCATGTCCGGTGACCACCGTCGCCTCCTCGTCCAGGGTATACAAGCGCTGCTTGATCGAACGTACGAGGGTGGCCTGATCGCCACCCCACAAGTCCGTCCGCCCTACCCCACGACGAAACAACGTATCACCGGCAATCAGCAGCTTAGCCTCTGAAAACCAAAAGCTCATGGAACCGGGCGTATGACCTGGTGTGTGCAACGCTACGCCACATCCGCAAGCCAGTTCCTCATCATCAGCCAGCCAGCGATCCGGCGGCGGCACCGGGGTATAGGGCACCCCGAACATCTGGCACTGCATCTCAAGATTATCCCAAAGGAACTGATCCTCTTTATGCAGATGCAAGGTGGCGCCGGTTTTTTCTTTCAACTGCCCGGAAGCGAGGAAGTGATCAAGGTGAGCATGGGTATGAATTATGCTTACTGCACGCAAATCCAAGGCATGGAGCCGGTCAAGGATCAGTTCGTGGTTACCCCCAGGATCGACGACAATCGCCTTACCGGTTAGCGGATCACCGATTATCGTGCAATTACACTGCAATGGCCCTACCGGAAAAGACTCTCGGATTATTACAGTTTTTGGCGCTCTCATAGGGACTCCTGTAAGATTCGTGGCAGAATCTTGGCACAATGCCATCATCCGTACGGGTCGTGCTAACGCAATCCCCCCCTCCAATGATCACAAATTAACGACTCCAGCCCTCCCTGGCAAACCTCGACTAGAAGGTAGCCGGAACACTTAATCATTCACCAGCAGGAAGCAGCAAAATACAAATGTTAAGTACTAAATGTGTGTCGCTTTATGAGCTTAACCTGACAATGGATTTTTCATGACTTACCAGAACACTATGTTTCTGCGATTTACGCTAATAGCCTTGATTGTCGGTTTCATTACGCATATTTCCGGGATGATTTTCATCACTGATGGAAGCACTCGCACCACCGTGTCCAATATGGTCCTGTTCATACCTTCATTGGTTTTGTTCATAGGAGACGCTCGACTTCGTAACAGCATGATTCAGAAAAGATACTGGCTCATCGGTGCAATGCTGATTTTTACAGTGGCCATTGCCTTTACTAATAGCGGCTCTGAAAACTCCACGTATGATCAGTTCAAAATAGCCTTATATATTGTCTTGTACCTCGCGACCATTGCCCTCTTGGTCAGAGAAGGCAAGATGGAAGCGTGCCTGAACATTCTGTTTGTTATCGCAGGTGTTTGCGCCATTGCCAGCATCGTCCTGCAATCCATTCTGCAAGATCGGAATATTGTCTTTAGTGGCTATCGCCTGTTCAGCCTGGGATATGGACGTTATGGTGACTTTCAAAACCCTATCATTGCAGCGCTATTTTATGGATTCTTCGGCGTCTATGGTTTTTGCCAACTGCTGACCAAACGCTACTCGCTACCGATCACTGTCTTATTCAGCGCCTGCCTGGTCAGTCTGTCCCTGTATGTGTTCTGCACCGGGGCTCGCGGTGTCTGGATGGGGTATGGCGTTGCTGCGTTAACGGCGGCCGTTCTCTTTCACACCCCCCGTACCAGAAAATGGCTGATGGGTGCAGTGTTAGTCGCTGCTGCTATCGGCATTTGGCTTTCCCCCGTAGTGCGTGAGCAACAAGTACGTGGTTTCAGCTTGAGAGACGCAATCTGGGAAGGTTGGTTCACACGCCTGAACGAATTCTGGTTAACAGGGGCAGGCGCAGGCCGCAGTTTCGACATCTGCATTGCATCAGGTCAATGTTTCAATCAGGCCCACAATCTCTTTCTGCAGTTCTTTTATGAGTATGGCGTCATCGGTGTTCTGTTGATGTTGACCATGCTGATTGCTGCCTTCCGACAAGCAACGGATCGAAGAATCTGGAACGCCCCTCTGGGGTCGATTGGTTTGCCGTTGCTCATTTTCGGCATGATGACAGCCTTGTTCAACTACCACACCGTCATGAATCGCCCCGGCGTCTACTGGATAGTGTTCTGGCTGCCGCTGGGCATCATTCTGGCCCAGCACACGCGACTGAATAGCGTTTGCGAGAGAACTGTCCGTGATAACTAGTATGTTTAGTGCCGTAAAACGTTACTGGCACATCGAGATTATTGGCAGCCTCGACAAACCTTTCAGCTGGAAACGGCTATTTCAAAAGTGCCGCAGATACAGCCGTTATCGTTATGTGTTCTGGTTTCGTCTTGCCTATGTTCTCAATGAACAAGGCAATAAGTTCTGGAGACGTCGCGGCAAACTGCTCAACGAAAAACTGAGTCGCGAGTTCAACGTAGAAATCATGCTCGGTGCGACCATTGGCGAAGGCCTGTGGATCGCTCACCCGAACGGAATCGTGATTACCTCCCACGCGCAGATCGGCAAAAACTTCAAGATCTGGCAAAACAGCACCATCGGGATCAAAGGGTTGCGCGATGACGTCAAGCTGCTCATCGGCGACGGAGTCAGGGTTCATGCACACGCCTGCATTATCTCCGACGACTTGCAGCTCGGGGATGGTGCGATCGTCGGTGCGGGTACTTTCCTCGATAAAAGCGTCGCCGCCGGTCACGTAGCGTTCAATCGGCGCACCACCGACGTTCGCGAGTACGACTCAACCTCGATGGGTCGCCTCCAGCAGTAAACAACACCCTGCGTGAGGGAGCTTAACCCAACAGTCCCAACGCCTTGGCCCGCGCCACAGCCTGCGTCCTTCGCTCGACACCAAGCTTGCTGTTGATGTGGCTGGCGTGGGTTTTGACGGTGTGCAACGAGATAAACAGTTGATCGCTGATTTGCTGGTTAGAACAACCTTGAGCGATCAACTGAAGCACCGCCTGCTCCCGGGCACTGAGATTTTCCGTGTGATGCTGCGGATCAAGTGCTTCACGCGTGACGATCACCGGTAATCGCTCAAGCAGGCTCTCGCGCAAGGGTGTTGGCGGACAGTGCGCCAACTGCTCACGCAACCATTGCGGATGATCGCGCAATAACCATTCGAAAGGTTGCAAGACACCCCCCGCCGCCGCATCAACAGCCTGTAACAAGGTTTGCCGGGCCTCGGTCTCTCGACCGCCGATCAACAACGCGAGTTTCTGACTCAAGGCCATCGCACTGAGCATTTGTCGGCCCGTGCGCTGCCCATGCTCAATCAGTGCATTCAAACGTCCCTCTGCACGCATCGGCTGCCCTTGAATCGTCTCAAGCAGCGCTTGTTGCAACTCAATGTGCAACGGGAGCTGCGGATGGAACTCTGGCGGGGCTGCCGCCAATTCGCCGTTGTAGGTCTGACCCAGCCTCGCCAGCCAGGCTTCGGCCAGGTCGGTGCGTCCCTGGGCCAGCCAGAGCTCACATTTGACCAGAGTGATCATCGCCAGGTAGTAGATCGGTGGCACATCCCAGATGTGCATCAGTCGCTCGGCCTCTGCCAGTTCGGCGAACGCGGCGGCAAAATGACCGCGATGCCCTTCCAGATTGGCGATGACGCAGTAACCGATCAGCACGCTGATGTCCCGACACGCCCGAGCTTCGACCAGCCCGGCCTGCAACCGGGCCAGCCCGGCCTCGGGTTGCGAGCGCATGGTCAGCAAAAAGCCTTCATAGAGCGTCAGGCGTGCGCGAACGGCATACAGTCGCTGCGCCGACAACCCTTGTAACCGTTGCAGGCCCTGATGCACTTCATCGAGAGCACGCAGTATTTCCCCACGAGCTTGCAGCACTCGAGCCCGATCGTAGTGAGCCAACGCCTCGAACAGCGGATTACCCACCCGTTGCGCCAACTCCAGAGACTCTCGATTAAGGCCTCGCGCACGCCAGAGGTCGGCGTCGGCAATGGCCAGGTTGGACAGGGTCGACAGGCACATCAGCCGCTGGCCGTATCGTTTGGCCGGCAGGCTCTCCAGCGCTTGCGTGCAATACAGTATGGTCAGTTCGCGGTTACCACGGCCCCTGGCAATGATCCCGCTCAGCGCCAACCATTGCGCCAGCATGGACTTCTGCGCCGTTGCCGAAGGCGCCGGCAGGAATCGGCTCAAATGACTGGCCAGCTCCTCAGCCGCATCCAACTGACAGGCCAGCCCAAGCGCCCAGCTATACAACACGATCAGCCGGGGGGTGCTGATCAGCAGGCTGTCGGGCAAGTCCATTTTCCAGCGCAGCAACATGGCGACATTTTGCTCGGCCAGCAGTTGCTCCTCGGACAGGTTCTGCACCAGGTTCGCCGCAACATCCAGGTGCCCGGCGCGCAAGGCCTGCTCCACCGCCTCGTCGATCAGGCCTTGCGCATTGAACCAACGGCACGCCCGCAAATGCAGACTGGCGGTCGGCACCATGGTGCTGACCGAAGGCCTGCTGCGCAGCAGATCGGAAAACAGATGATGGTAGCGGTACCAAAGACCCTGCTCGTCCAGCGGCACCAGAAATACCTGATGCGCCAGCAGATACCGGAGGATCTGCGCACTGTCGTGTGCTTCACGCACGGCGTCGCAGAGCTCGCTGCAAAAGCGTTCCTGGGGCGCGGTGTCGTATAAAAAAGATTGCACCTCGGCAGGCAGGCAATCGATGACCTCTTCCAGCAAGTAGTCGCGAATCAAGCCTTCGCTGCCCTTCAACGCCTGTGGCAGCGCCTCATCGCCACCGGCTTCAGAGGCCGCCAACAGCCAGAAACGCAGACCGGCCACCCAGCCTTCGCTGCGCTGGATGAGTTGCTCCAGCGCTTCACCACGCAGCGAGCTGCTGTGACGGTCGAGCAAGGCCAGGGATTCATCATGGGTCAGGCGCAGGTCTTGCTCGTGCAGCTCGACCAGTTGCCGCGACAGCCGCAAACGCGCCAGATGCCAGTCCGGGCGCTGTCGACTGGTGACCAGCACCAGCACACCGTCAGGCAGGTGATTGAGGAAGAATTGCAGGCAGCGATCAAGGACCGGCCCCTGCGCCAGGTGGTAGTCGTCAAGAACCAGCAGCAGCGGCGCACGGGTCGATACGTGAGCAGCCAGATCGTCGAGCAAGCCGTCGAGCCATTCCTCGAAGGCAAAAGGCTGGTGCCGTTGGCGCATTTTCAGCAGGCCGAGGGCCTGAGCGCCCAACTGGGGAAAGTAATGTTGCAGACCGTCCAGCAGCCGTTCGAGGAAGCGACCGGGATCATTGTCTCGTGGGCTAAGCCCCAGCCAGAGGCTTTGCCAATGAGCGGGCAGGCTCTGGCAAAACTCCACGGCCAACGAGCTTTTTCCGAAACCTGCCGGCGCACTGACCAGTAGCAGCCTTCCGTTCAAACCCGCCGTCAGGCGTTCACATAAGCGAGGTCGCCACACGTGGCCATCAGGCAACGGAGGTCGGAAAAAACGCCCGTCCAATGCCGTGACAGCAACACTGGCGGGACCCGAAAATGGGGACAGATCATTCATGGCCGGCTCTTGTTAAAATTCTGTTGGCGGCATTGCAGATGTCCGCAGACTAGCGGTAAACGACAAGGGATTGAAGGTTATTGCTACAAATGGCTACAAAAAGACCACGGTCTGACAGACGCCCGAACCACGAATCGTTGCAAAAAAAAACGCCCCGAATCAATCGGGGCGTTTTTACGAGGATGCGGCCTCGGTTTACAGCGGGTTAGCGAACCCCTTCCTGACGCAGTGCAGCTGGCGTGAAGTCGCTGGTAGTGGCGGTAAAGCCGAAGTCATACGCCTGCTTCTCTTCGTTCTTCATGCCCAGAGCCAGGTAACGGCCGGACTGCAGGTCATAGAGGGTTTCAAGGGCGTACCACGGCACCTGCTTGTCATAGTAATCCTCGGCGTGAGCCTCAGCGACACGCCACAGTTGACCACGACCGTCGTAGTGATCGATCACTGCCGCTTGCCAGGTGTCTTCATCGATGAAGAAGTCACGTTTGGCATAGATGTGGCGCTGGCCTTCCTTCAAGGTTGCAACCACATGCCAGACACGACGCAGCTCGTAACGCGCCAGGTCCTGATTGATGTGGCCGGCCTTGATGATGTCGGCGTACTTGAGCGCCGGGGAATCTAGCTTGTAGCTGTCGGAGGCAATGTACATCTCTTTCTTGCCTTCAAGCTTCCAGTCGTAGCGATCCGGCGCACCGTTGAACATGTCGAGGTTGTCGGATGTACGCAAACCGTCAGCGGCAGTACCCGGACCGTCGTAGGACACCTGCGGAGCCCGACGCACACGACGCTGACCGGCGTTGTAGACCCACGCCGAACGCGGCTCCTTGACCTGGTCAAGCGTCTCGTGAACCAGCAGGACGCCACCGGCCAGACGTGCCGGCGCGGTCACTTTCTGCTTGAAGTAGAACAGGATGTTGCCCGGGTTTTTCGGGTCGTAGTCCTTCATCTTGTCGCGGAACACGAACTGATCCTGGAAGTACACCAGGCTGTACGAGCCATTCGCTTGCGGCGTGGCCTGGGTCACCAGGCGAGTCACGCTACCGCCACGATAACGGGTGATGTGGTTCCAGATCACCTCGACGCCGCTTTTCGGAATCGGAAACGGAACGGCTGTCTCGAAGTTTTCCAGCCCGTTGCCACCTGAAACCAGGTTGGTACTGGTGGCGTTGCGCTTGATCGCGGCAAACACGTCATCCGGTACCGTGGCGCCACGATGGGACGGGTACACCGGCATTTTGAAGGTGTCCGGGTAACGCTTGAACATCGCGTATTGGCCCGGCGCCAGTTTGTCTTTGTACTTGTCGACGTTTTGCGCAGTGATGGTGAACAGGGGTTGCTCACTGGCAAACGGGTTGGACAGGAAGCCTTTGCTGTCCACGGTGCCGGCGTTTTTCGGCAGTGGTTTCCAAGCTGGAATCGATCCGTCGGCATTGCCTGCCATTTCCGCACCCATCGGGGTCAGGCTCTTGCCCAGCTTGTCCGCTTCCGCCGCCGGAACGGCCGCCATGACATTGGCCGCCAGCAACGAAAGCCCCAGTACTCCTACGTGCAACAGACTCTTGGTCATTTTCATATTCTTGTTCGTCCTGAAGTAGCAGTACTTAGAAGTTCACGCCAAAGCTGAGCGCAACGAAGTCGCGGTCATCCACGGTGGTGTACTTGCCGTCGAAGAAATTGGTGTAGGCCAGGCTCGCGGTATAGGTGTTCTGATACTCGGCATCGACACCCAGGCTGACAGCCTTGCGGCCTTCTTCGAAGTTGCCGCCAGGGCCAGGGGAATAACCGCTGACGTCATGGGACCACGCCACATTCGGCTTGAGGTTCACACCCGCGAATACGTCGTTGTATTCCCAAATGGCACGACCGCGATAACCCCAGGAAGTCGAGGTGGTGAACCCGTCGTCATTGCAGTTACGGGTGGCGTTGTTTTTGGCGGTGCCTGGACCGGCGCCCGCAATGGTCTTACCGTTCAGGTACTCGCAAGTACCATTTGGCAATTCACCCGGCCCGTAAACCGGGTCACGGCCATAACGTACGTTGGAGGTGCTTTCCAGGCCGCCGACGTAGGTCAACCCGACTTCACCTACCAAGGTCAGACGGCTGGCGCCCATGACCTGATCGAAGAAGTGCGTGAACGTGGTCTGCAACTGAGTGATTTCTTTACGACGATAACCGTGCAGGTCCTGACCAGGCTGGCCGTTGAGCAGCGAAGCATCGGCGAGCGGACCACCCAATGGACGCACACCGTTGAACAGGATATCGGTGGAGTTCAGTTGCACCGGCGCGTTCGGACGGTAGCTGATCTCGCCCTGCCACGCGGTGCCGGTAGGCAAGGTGGTGGAAAAGCTCAAGCCATACAGGCGAATGTCTTCCGGGTATTCGACAAAGTACTTGGAGTTACCGGCCACCAGTAACGGCCCCAATGCTGCGAATGGACCTGGCAACCCCTTGGCGATGTTGTAAATCGACTGTGGCGCAGCCGTGGCGCTGAAAATCGGCGCGCGGCTGTGGTAGTTCATGAAATAGGCACCGAACTCGGTGTCCAGCGGCTCATAGTTGTACTTGAACGATAGCCCCCACTGGCCGCTGTCCCGTGCATCGCGGTCGCCGCCACGGGCAACCAGTACACCTTCTTCGTTGACGTCGACGCCAAAGTTGGCCAATGGCCCCAGGGCGATGGCCGGGATGGTCGAGCGCTTGTTCAGCACCCGCAGGTTGTCGGTGCAACCGTCGGCGATGATGTCCGGCTGGGAGAAGAAGGTGCCGCAGTTGTCGACAACGGTCTGGTCCCATTCCAGCTGATAGAACGCCTCGGCCGACAGGTTTTCGGTCAGGCTCTGGGAAATGTAGAACATGTTGACCGGAATCAGGCCTTCCTTGACCTCGGCACCCGGACGACGGAACGCAGACACATCGATCGGGTTGATCGAGTTGATGCCGCCACCGATGAACGTACTTTCACCCCAGCTCACGACCTGCTTGCCCAGACGGACCGAGCCAGGCTCATCGCCTATCGAGTAGTTGTGGTAAACGAACGCATCGAGAATTTGACCGCCGGAGGACTTGGCACCTTCCTTGCGGCCGTCGTTACTGGCGTTTTTGAAGTCGAGGTCTTCGTCTTGCAACTTGAAGTCATACCAGTACTTGCCGCGTACGAATACGCCCGTATCGCCATACTTCAGCTCAAGATCATGGATGCCCTTGAAGATCTTCGAGAAGGTCTGACCGCTCTTGAAGTTCGCATGGCCGTCGTCGGAGGTCTGCGACAGGCCGTGACCACCGTTGTTGACACCGATCAGGTTCTTGTTGGGCTGTTCGGTGGACCAACTGGCACCCACCGACAGTGACGAATCGAACTGACCTTCGATCTCTCCGATATTGAAACTGACGCCGAATGCGGGTCCGGCGAGCGTAGAGGCGAGACTGACCGCCAGGGGCAGTTTTGCCCGGCGCCAGAACTGGTTGGTAGATGTCATCGACGCTACTCCATGTGCTTTATTGTTATGGCAGTGAGCACTTCTAAAAACGTTCTGAGTGACCGGAAACCAGAAGCCCCCGACATCATTCAAGTTGCATCGCCCCGTTGTGTGCGTTTGCCTCGTTCTTAAAAATCCTTGAGCGACTATAGCCAGCAGGGGTTACTGCTTGATCCCTCTAAAGTGTGATTTGCAGCCCCCGGGCACTCTGGAACAGTCGTTTCGCCAGACCGGCAAATGCCGGCACGGCAAGAATGGCTGAAATTTTCGATTTCACAAGCCAAGCGCTTGCTTGGTGGGCCTGCCGTGCCTTTTCGGGCACGGCAAGGGACGCTTAAAGCGTCGAAAGGAAGGTGCTGTTGTTGGCTTGCCACTGTGTGATGTCGACGCGGATACGCTTCTTGTCGAGCTTGCCGACACTGGTCTTGGGAATTTCAGTAACAAGGGCGATCTGACTCGGAATTGCCCACTTGCTCAAATGCCCCAGTTCCACGAAAGGCTTGAGGTGTTCCTTGAGTTCCCTGGCCCCGATCACATGGCCTTCTCGAACCACCAGCAGGGCAAACGGCCGCTCCCCCCATTGCGGATCAGGAATGCCGACCACTGCTACTTCACGTACCGCCGGGTGGCGGCTGATCAGGTCTTCGAGTGCCAGCGAGGAGACCCATTCGCCGCCAGTCTTGATCACGTCCTTGATGCGGTCACGAATATCGATCACGCCCATGCTGTCCAGGGTCGCGACGTCCCCCGTGTGCAGCCAGCCGCCAGCCCAGAGCTCGGCGCCCTTTTGCGGCTCATTGAAATAGCCCTCGGTCAGCCAGGGGGCGCGCAGCACGAGTTCGCCCTGGGACTCGCCATCGGCGGGCAGGAAGTTGCCGTCGTCGTCGACAATGGCCGCTTCCACCAACGGTCCCGGCACCCCGGCCTTGATGCGGTAGGTGGTGCGCTCGTCATCGGTGCCGGCCAGCAACTCTTCATTCAGGTGCGCGCAAGACACCAGCGGGCCGGTTTCCGACATGCCGTAGGCGGCAGTCAACTGAATGCCCTTGGCCTTGGACGCTTCGTACAGCCCACGGTTGAGGGCACTGCCACCAATGACGATTTTCCAGCCACCGAAATCGGTGCCTTGTGCAGCCTTGGAGTTGAGCAGCATCTGCAGGATTGTCGGCACACAGTGGGAGAAGGTGACCTTCTCCTTGCGCCACAGCTCTACCAGGTATTCCGGGTCGTAACGGCCGGGATAGACTTGCTTGAGGCCCAGCATGGTTGCCACATACGGAAGGCCCCACGCATGCACATGGAACATCGGGGTGATGGGCATGTACACGTCGCGGGTGCCGAGCAGGCGCACGCTGTCGATGCTGCCCATGATCACCGCCACGCCCATGGTGTGCAGCACCAGTTGCCGGTGGGTGAAATACACCCCTTTTGGGTTACCGGTGGTGCCGGTAGTGTAGAAAGTGGTCGCGACCGAATTTTCGTCGAAATCCTGAAAGTCGTATTGGGTGCTGGCGGCGGCGAGCAACTGCTCGTACTCACCCACCAGGTTCGGCAGGTCAGCCGTTTTGTCGGCCCCGTCGGTGATCAGCAGGGTTTTCTCGACCGTGGCCAGTTGCCCGGCAATCGCCTGGTAGAGCCCCACAAACTCACTGTTGACCAGCACGAAGCGGTCCTCGGCGTGGTTCATGGTGTAGAGAATCTGTTCGGGAGACAGGCGCACGTTGATGGTGTGAATCACGGCACCAATCATCGGGATCGCAAACATGCATTCCAGGTAACGGTGACTGTCCCAGTCCATGACCGCCACGGTATCCCCGGCCTTGACCCCCGCCGCCGTCAACACGTTGGCCAGCCGCGCGACCCGCTCGATCAGGGTCGGGTAGGTATAGCGCAACTGGTCGCGGTAGACGATTTCACGGGTTTTTTCGTAGCGGCTGCCCGACATCAGCAGACGCTTGATCAGCAGCGGGTATTGGTAGGCCCCTTCAGCCGGGGGGATAACGCGAGTCTGCAACATAAGAATCCCTTTTCTGACTGCACGGTCTTGGCATTGAGTTAAGCACTCTAGAGCCCTTGAACACAGCCCAAATCAGCCAAAGGAATGATTTGCGGCACCGTACAAATGCTAGCTTTACGCCAGCATTTGCCCGGATTCATCACTGATCACACGATTTGGCCTACAACCGTCCGGCCGCACACCTCCAAGGTGCGAACGGACAACGCGATCAATGCATCTCGGTAAAGGCCAGTTTCACACCGATGGCGATCAGGACCGCGCCCATCATCCGGTCGAACCAGTGGCCCATGCGAGCGAAACCGGCACGTACGCGCTGCTGGCTGAACAGCATCGCCACCAGGCAGAACCAGACAGCGGTCGCCACGGCCAGGTAAATCCCGTAACCGGCCTGGATCGACAGCGGCGTGTGCGGGTTGATGACCACGGTGAACAACGAAAGGAAAAACAGCGTGGCCTTGGGGTTCAGGCCATTGGTCACGAACCCCGAGGTGAAAGCACCGCGCGCGGTGCGTTCGCCGACTTCCTTGTGCAGGTCTTCGGTAGCAGGTTTGGCCGGTTGCGCCCGCAGGGCCTTGAAGCCGATGTACAGCAGGTACGCGGCCGCCAGCCATTTGAGTGCATTGAACAACACAATCGACTGCGACACGATCAGGCCAATGCCCAGCAACGAATAGCCCACGTGCAGGAAGATCGCCGTGCCCACCCCCAGCGCCGTCCAGGTGCCGGCGCGGCGACCGTGGGTCACGCTTTCACGCACCACCACGGCAAAGTCCGGTCCTGGACTGGCCACGGCGAGCAGGTGAATCAGGGCAACGGTCAAAAACTCGGTCAAGTACATGAGGGCTCCTTTTGGCCAAGCGTAACGTTTTGTTTCATCTGGTAGGCTCGGCAGATTACGCCTTCAGATCCCCGCGCAAAAGGTACAGTTAATGACGAACGACAACCGCGCCGTTTTCCTCGACCACAGTTCCTTGGACCTCGGCGACCTGGACCTCAGCGGTTTGCAGGCCTGCTTCGATGACCTTCAACTGTGCTCGCTGACCACGCCGGACAACATCGTTGAGCGGCTCAAGGGTGCCTGCGTGGCCATCAGCAACAAAGTCCTGTTGAACGCTGAAACGCTCAAAGCCTGCCCTGACCTGAAGCTGATCCTGATCGCCGCCACCGGCACCAACAACGTCGATCTCGCCGCCGCCCGCGCCCATGGTATTACCGTAAGCAACTGCCAGGGTTACGGCACGCCATCGGTCGCGCAACACACGATCATGCTGTTGCTTAACCTCGCCACGCGCCTGGGCGATTATCAAAAAGCTGTCGGTGAAGGTCGCTGGCAGCAGGCGAAACAATTCTGCCTGCTGGACTACCCGATCGTCGAACTCGAAGGCAAAACCCTCGGCCTGCTCGGCCATGGCGAGTTGGGCGGCGCAGTGGCGCGGCTGGCTGAAGCCTTTGGCATGCGGGTGGTGTCGGGGCAGATTCCCGGCCGCCCTGCCCGCGCTGATCGGGTGCCGCTCAATGAACTGCTGCCGCAAGTCGATGCGCTGACCCTGCATTGCCCGCTCAATGAACACACGCGCCATTTTATCGGGGCTCGCGAACTGGCACTGCTCAAGCCCGGTGCCTTTGTGGTCAACACGGCCCGCGGTGGCTTGATCGACGAGCAGGCCCTGGCCGATGCCCTGCGCAGCGGCCATTTGGGTGGTGCGGCCACCGATGTGCTGAGCGTCGAACCGCCGACCGCCGGCAATCCGCTGCTGGCCCATGACATCCCTCGCTTGATCGTCACACCCCACAACGCCTGGGGCAGCCGCGAGGCGCGGCAGCGGATCGTCGGCCAACTGACGGAAAACGCCCAGGCGTTTTTCAGCGGTACAGCGCTGCGGGTCGTCAGTTGATAAACTGCCGCACTTTTTTTCAAGGAGCAGACTATGGATCCGCGCAGTGAAGTACTGCTTCGTCAGGCTGATTTGTTTCAAGGCTCGTTGCTGCTGGCCGGGTTGCCCGCCGATGACCTGCTGGGCAAATTGCCCAACGCTCACGGCTGGTGCTGGCACGCGGGCGACCAAGCCGCGCTGGACGCACGCTTTGCCGAGCGCAGCCACTTTGGCGTGAACGCACCGGACCGCGCGTTTGAGACAGCCGTGGTGTTTCTGCCCAAGTCCAAGGACCTGACCGATTACATCCTCAACGCCCTCGCCTCGCGCCTGGCCGGTCGCGAGCTGTACCTGGTGGGTGAAAAGCGCAGCGGCATCGAAGGCGCAGCCAAACAGCTGAACCCCTTCGGTAAACCTCGCAAGCTCGACAGCGCACGGCATTGCCAGCTATGGCAAGTCACCGTGGCCAATGCGCCCGAGGCCAAATCGCTGGAAAGCCTGGCCCAGGAATATGAACTGCCACTGGCCGAAGGCCCTCTGAAAGTCATCAGCCTGCCGGGCGTGTTCAGTCACGGTCGGCTGGATCGCGGCAGCGCGCTGCTGCTCGAACACCTGGACAAACTGCCAAGCGGTCACTTGCTGGACTTCGGTTGTGGCGCTGGCGTTCTGGGCGCGGCGGTCAAGCGGCGCTATCCGCACAACACCGTCACCCTGCTGGACGTCGACGCCTTCGCGGCCGCCAGCAGTCGCCTGACCCTGGCGGCCAACGGTCTGGAAGCCGAGGTGCTGACGGGCGATGGAATCGACGCCGCACCGATGGGTTTGAGCGCAATCCTGAGTAACCCGCCGTTTCATGTCGGCGTTCATACCGATTATTTCGCTACCGAGAACCTGCTGCGAAAAGCTGCCAAACATCTGAAAAATGGCGGCGAACTTCGCCTGGTTGCCAACAGTTTCCTGAAGTACCAACCGCTGATCGAAGAGCACTTGGGGGCGTGTACGATCAAGGCCGAAGGGCAAGGTTTCCGGATTTACCGGGCCAAACGCGGCTGAGCAATTAACGCTTGCCCTATCGGATTTGCCTAGGCAGAATCCGCTCCGTCCTAGGGGAGTAGTCTCCCACGAGCGCCATGCTCGTCCGGCATACGTCAACATACTTGGTCCTCAGACCATGGCGTATGCGACCCCAGCGTCCGCACAGACGGAACGCAGGGTTTGACAAGACCTATGACACGAACACCTTACCCGGGGCGGGAAGGCTGTACGTGTCATAGCCGTGTCGACCCGCCCCTTGGAAACTACCTGATGCTGGATTCTCTACTCGTTCCTACCGCAATCGTTGCCTTGGCCGAAATTGGCGACAAGACGCAACTGCTCGCACTCATTCTCGCCGCCCGCTTTCGCAAACCCTGGCCGATCATTGCCGGCATCGTCGCCGCGACCCTGGCCAACCACGCAGCCGCTGGCGCAGTCGGTGCCTGGTTTGGCAGTTTCTTCTCGGATTCAACGTTGCACTGGATTCTGGCCGCGAGCTTTGCAGCGACCGCGCTGTGGACCCTGGTGCCAGACAAAATGGATGATGACGAAGCCAGCACGGCCCGCAAGTTCGGTCCGTTCCTGACCACGCTGATTGCGTTCTTCCTGGCGGAGATGGGCGACAAGACTCAAGTCGCCACTGTGATGCTGGCGGCACAATACCCTGAGTTGTGGCTGGTGATTATCGGCACTACGGCGGGCATGCTGATTGCCAACGTGCCGGTGGTTCTGGCAGGTAACTTTGCCGCAGACAAACTGCCCCTGACCCTGATCCGTCGCCTGGCGGCGTCGGCGTTCCTCGTACTGGCCATTGTGGCGGTGTACAAGGCAATGCAGAGTAGCGGATGGGTGTAATGCGATAGGCCGGTAGAGCGCGTTATCGTTTATCGCGAGCAGGCTCGCACCCACAGTTGATCTCTGACGTACGGGACCAATGTGGGAGCGAGCCTGTTCTCGATGAGGTTCTTACTGACGATGTATAAACATCAGGACTTCGGCGCTTTCTCGTAAAGCGGCATGACTTTCGGAATCGCCGCTTGCAGGGAAGCAATGCGGCTGGTGGACGCCGGGTGAGTACTCATGAACTCCGGTGACGAACCTTCGGAAGCCTTGCTCATCTTGTTCCACAAGGTGATCGCGGCGTTCGGGTTGTAACCGGCACGTGCCGAAAGCTCCAGGCCGATCAGGTCGGCTTCGTTTTCGTTGGCACGGCTGTTGGGCAAGGTCATGCCGTAGTTCGCCACGGTATCGGCCAGCGCCAGGCTGTCCTGCCCCAGACCGAACAATGCGCCAGCGCCCTGCTTGGCCATTTCGATGCCATAGGCCTTGGACATTGCTTCACGACCGTGCTCGCGCAAAGCGTGGGCGATTTCATGACCCATGACGGCAGCGATTTCATCGTCGGTGAGTTTCAGGCTGTCAATCAGGCCAGTGTAGAAAATGATCTTGCCGCCAGGACCGCAGTTGGCGTTGAGCTCGTCGCTCTTGATCAGGTTGACTTCCCACTTCCATTGCGCCGAATCCGGGCGGAAGTTCGGGGCCTGGGCAATCAGGCGATCAGCAATCGCCTGAACACGCCGAGCCTGGGCACTGTTCTTGTCCAGTACCCCTTGGCTGCGCGCTTCGCCAAGCGTCTTTTGATAAGACTGGGCATACATCTGGTTGACTTCATCGGTCGACAGCATGCTGAACATGTACTGCTTGCGTTCGACACCCACCGCGCCGCCGCTGGTCGTATTGACCGACTGGCACCCACCGAGCAGCAGACTTGCGCTCAATGCACACAAAACCAAACGCTTACTCATGAACACTCTCTCCCTGAAAAGATGGCGCGTATCCTAGGCTGTGATCTCTATCGACGCCAGATACAACAGACGTGCTGCACGTTAATTTCAGATACGCCCTACCTCCCCGTCGCAATAAATTCATAAAAGACACCCCGCCAGACGCCGCAAAGGCTCAACACCTGCCCCTGAGCGACACCTGCCGATCCAAAACAGTCATTTTGAAAATTCCCGCTCATGCCCGACCGCCCGGCCGCCGATAACCCTCGGCAGACGTCATTCCCGCGTCCGGAGCCGTTATGAAATTCAAGTCGATCCAGTTTTCCGTCGCCGCCCTGGCCGGTGCCATCGTATTGAGCGTTGTCGCCGCCCTGGTGTTGTACGCCGTGTTCTCCGGGGCGCGGACCCAGGACATGGTCCAGCAGCGCACTCAGGCGCAGTTCGAGCAAGTCATTGAGCAACGTCTGCGCGGGTTGGCGCAAACCCAGGTCAGCCAGATCCAGCGTGAGCTCGAAGCGCCACTGCTGATTGCCGGTGGACTGGTGCGGGTCAACGCGCTGATCGGCACTGCGCAGGCCGACGGCAAACCGCAGCTGAGCCTGAGCCGTGAGCAACTGATCAGCCTGATCAAGGAAAACGTCGCACAGAACCCGAAAATCCTCGGCACCTACATCGGCTGGGAACCCAACGCGCTGGACCATAACGACGCGGCTTATGTCGGCAGCCAAGTGGTCGGTATCGATGCGGGCACCGGGCGCTTTCTGCCGTGGTGGTTCCGCAACGAAGACGCCAGCCTGGGCCTGGACAAACTGGCGGACGTCAACGATCGCACCGTCCTCTCCACCGGCGTGCGCGCCAGCGAGTACTACTTGTGCTCCCAGGAGAGCAAAAAACCCTGCGTAATCGACCCGGCGCCTTACAAGGTCGGCGACAAGACCGTGATGCTGGCATCCTTCATTGAACCGATCATGGTCAACGGCACATTCCAAGGCATCGTCGGCGCCGACCTGTCGGTGAACTTCATTCAGGACATGCTGCTGGGCGCAAACCAGAAGCTCTATAACGGTGTCGGTGAAATGGCCCTGATCGGCGGCAACCAGCGCCTGGTCGCCTACACCAAGGACCCTAGCAAGTTCGGCGAGAAGGTCAGCGACATTCTCGACGCCAGCCAGGTCGCCAACCTGAGCCACCTCAATCGCGGCGAAGTGACCTACAACGTCGACAAGACCCGCGGCAAGATCGAGCTGTATTTGCCTTTCGGCATCGGCCAGACCGACGCTCGCTGGACCCTGCTGCTGCAATTGCCGCTGAACGCGGTGATGGCCGACCTGCAAACCTTGCAGAGTGACCTCAAGGCACAGCGCAACGCCGACACGTTCGGCATGACCATGGTCGGCCTGCTGATCGCGGGTATCGGCTTGCTGGTGATCTGGCTGGTAGGCCACGGCATTGCCCGCCCCCTGAAACAGATGGTGGCCATGCTCGACGATATCGCCCAGGGCGAAGGTGACCTGACACGCCGCCTGACCAGCGACCGCGCCGATGAACTGGGTTCGATCGCCAAGGGCTTCAACACTTTCCTGGCCAAGTTGCAGGCGATGATCACCCAGGTCGTGACGTCGGTGCAGAGCGTCAGCGACTCATCCGAACACACGGCCGACATCGCCATCCGCACCAATATTGGCGTGCACAAGCAAATGGCCGAGATCGATCAAGTGGCCACCGCGGTGCATGAAATGACCGCCACCGCCCAGGACGTCGCACGCAACGCGACCCAGGCCGCGCAAGCTGCCAGCCACGCCGACCGCGCCGCTGCCCAAGGCATGCAGATCGTGCGTAACACCTCGACCTCGATTGGCGCCCTCGCGGTGGAAATCGGCAAAGCGGTGGGCGTAGTGCAAACCCTGGCCAAGGACAGCGAGAACATCAACGCGATCCTGACCGCTATTCGCGGGATCGCCGAGCAGACTAACCTGTTGGCCTTGAACGCCGCGATTGAAGCCGCCCGGGCTGGCGAGCAGGGACGTGGTTTTGCGGTAGTGGCTGATGAAGTGCGCAATCTGGCGCAGAAGACTCAGCAGGCCACCGAAGAAATCCAGTCGATGATCCAGCAGTTGCAGCAGGGCACCCGCGATGTGGTGCGTGTCATGGAAGACAGCCAGAACCGCACGGATGAAAGCGTGCAGCGCGCCGCTCAGGCGGCCGAGGCCCTGGAAACCATCACGCAGGCGGTATCGGTGATCAATGACATGAATACCCAGATCGCCAGTGCGGCGGAAGAACAAAGCGCGGTGGCCGACGACATCAATCGCAACGTGATCAATATCGGCCAGGTGGCCAATGAAGTCGCGGGCGGCGCGGATGAATCGAGCGCTGCCAGTGCGGACCTGACCAAACTGGCCGAGCAGCAGCGGCGGTTGATCAATCAGTTCAAGGTCTGAAAAGCAAAGCCCCTCACCCTAACCCTCTCCCAGAGGGAGAGGGGACTCATTGGGGGCTACTTCAGGTCGATGAATTGAGTAAGACAACTCGATCAGCGCCCTCTCCCGCCGGGAGAGGGCTGGGGTGAGGGGCTTTTGACTCAGGCTTAACCCGGCGTCAGGCATTCCGGCGCATTGAGTTTTGGATCGTTCACCAGGTTCGCCAGCACCCGCTCGCGCAACACGGCAGGTTCGCTGGCGAGCAGCGCCTGCAAGGTGTGCAACGGGGTTTCGGGGTCAAGCCAGGCTTGCTGCCCGGCTGCATCGAGCATCAACGGACGACGCTGATTCGACGCGGCCTGGGTCACCACTGCCGTACTTAACCAGACTTGCTCCTGCACTGGGTACGCTTCCCAGATTGCCGCAAAAAACAGCGAGGAGCCCTCCCCCGGTGTCAGCCAGTACGGGCGCTTGCGGGTGGTGCCGCGCCATTCGTAGAACCCGTTGGCCGGTAACAGGCAACGGCGCTGGCGAAAGGCCTCGCGAAACATGGGCTGTTCGGCCAGGGTTTCGGCACGGGCATGCGCCGGAGTCCGCGACAAATCGGTCAGCCAGGGTGGCGTCAGCCCCCACCGTGCACGCGCCAACGTGCGCTGGCCCGCGTCCGCCCGCAGCATCAGCACCGAGTCATTGGGCGAAATGTTCCACTGCGCCTGCTGATCGGCCGGAAATCCGGGCAAGGCCGCAAACGCGGGGTTCCAACGAAACAGGGCATAACGTCCACACATGGGGCAACACGACTCTCACTCAAACGAACGTCAGCCTAACAGACCAGCACTCCGGCAACAGGGTGCGGTTCGTCGCCAGGCATAGGCAGCGCCGCATTGTACGCGGTGATCAGCTCGCGCGCGTATTGCGCCTGGTCGTTGTCCACCGCCAGCCCGAGCAGGCCGAACACCGGCAGTTCGCCCGCACCGCCCAGCAGGTCGCGCCCCACCAGATGCGCCTCCACCCCTTCACTGGCCAGCATGCCTTGCAGTAACTCGCCTTCCATCAGGTTTTCCGGTTCATAGATGCGCTGCATAGGAGTCACCCTTCACTCGTTTTCAGTGTGAACGTCGAGCATCCATTCCTGACCATCGGTTTGCAGCGTGAACACAATTGGCCGGCAACACACCGGACAGTCCTCAATGTACTGCTGATCACCGCCGGACAAGTCCAGCACAGCCTCCACTTCTTCCCCACAATAAGGGCAGTCATAGTGCGCAGTTTCCAGCATCGCGGTCTCCCAAGTGACTTGTGCGTATAATCGCCGGTCTATTTGCAGGGCTATTTTTGTTTGAGCGTATTTTTCAGACCGTGCCCTATGTGTAATCGATCCTATCCATTACTTACCCTAGCCGTTTCTAACAAGAGAGCATGATGGGCGAATTCGATGCCATCCGACCTTACGACGACAGCGAAGTCCCGGCAGTACTGGCCAGGCTGCTCGGCGACAAGGCGTTTCTAGATATCCTCACCCACTTCCGCTTCCCGCGCTTTGCCGGGGCCTTCGGCTGGTTGCTCAAACCCCTTATCGCTTATCGGCTGCGCCGTGAGTTTGCGGGTGTCAGCTCGGTGGCCACCTTGCAGGACAAGGTCGAGCTGTACGTCGACCATACGATCGAGCGCGCCACTGACGGCGTGACCTATACCGGCGTCGAACAATTCAAGTCCGGCAGCGCCTACCTGTTCATCGCCAACCACCGCGACATCGTGATGGACCCGGCCTTCGTCAACTATGCGGTGTACCACGCCGGCCTGCCGACGCCACGCATCGCCATTGGCGACAACCTGCTGCAAAAGCCCTTTGTCAGCGACCTGATGCGCCTGAACAAGAGCTTCATCGTGCACCGCTCGATCACCGGTCGACGCGAAAAAATGGCGGCTTACCAGTTGCTCTCGGCGTACATCAACCATTCGATCCGCAACGACTGCCAGTCGATCTGGATCGCCCAGGCCGAAGGCCGGGCCAAGGACGGCGACGACCGTACCGAGTCGGCGATCCTCAAGATGTTCCACATGAGCCGCAAGGACGAGCCGTTTGGCGAAGTCATTCAGTCGCTCAACCTCACCCCGGTGTCGATCAGCTACGAATACGACCCGTGCGACCAGGCCAAGGCCCGAGAACTGTACATCCGCGCCACCACCGGCACTTACGCCAAAGTGCCCGGCGAGGATGACGCAAGCATCGCCAAGGGCATCACCGGCTACAAAGGCCGGGTGCACGTGAACTTCGCAGCGCCAATCACCGAACGTTTCGAGGACACCAAACAATTGGCGAGCGAAATGGACCGGCAGATCCTTGGCGGCTATCGCTTGTTCCCGGTGCATTACCTGGCTTATGCCCAGTGGAGCGACGCCGACCCGCAACTGCAGGTGCCCAACGCCGCCCAGGTGTTTGCCGCCGATGAGCTGGCCAAGGCCCGGGAAGAATGGCAACGGCGCCTCGACGCGTGCCCCGAGGCACACCGGCCGTTCCTGGTGCTGCAATATGCAACGCCGGTGCGCAATCAGTACCGCGTCAAGGCAGGCCTGCCCCTGTAAGCGGTTTGACCAGATACAACAACGGCGCCCTTCAGGGCGCCGTTTTTTTTGGGGATTTGCTCTTACTGTGGCGAGGGAGCTTGCTCCCGCTCGGCTGCGCAGCAGTCGTAAAACCGGTGATCGCGGTGTGCCTGAAACAACACGGGGGACGGGTTTTTGGGCCGCTTTGCAGCCCAGCGGGAGCAAGCTCCCTCGCCACAGGTTGTGTCAGGGTTCAGAAGCGGGTGCTGATCCACGACACCAGCAGCGCCAGGGCCAGGCAGGCGAAACCGAAACGGTAGAAAAAGCGATTCATGCGCAAGGTCGCAACGTCCAGCAACAACATCGGCTGGTCAACCGCGCGACGTTCGCTTTGTTCGGCGAGGTGGGCCAGGGCTCGCTGCTCACGGCGCCGGGTGGCATGCAGCAGCCAACCGCCGGGGCAGGCGAACAGCAGGGCTAGCAGGTTGATCAGTTTGGCGGGGTGTGCAGAAAACAGCGAGATCAGGTGCAACGACATCATAAACCTCAAGCAAAACCGGTAAGGCGGAGCATCAGGCCTGCTCTCGCGGCGCGGATTCTACCGAAAGCCTGACGTGTTGCCCGCGTTTTAAGACGAAACAACGACCGATGCGCCGATTAATTCAGCCCGTCATGCCTTCGTCATCTAAGCAAGCCAGTCTGTGGCCCCTCGAATCCCCATGGAGCTTGTCATGCTGCACGCCGAAAACCAGGACCGCCTCTACCTGATCGCCCAAAGCGATGAACAGCAAGCGCTGGTCGGCAGCCTCGCCTTCAATGTCCAGGACCGCCACTGGCTGGTGTATTGCGCCCTTGGCGGACATCAACACGCCGACCTGCCTGAAACCGATTTGCTGACGGGTGTCAGCGTGCTGGATTTTTACTCGCAAGCGGCCTGACAACGCCGACCCCTTGTAGAGCGCGCGGAGCGGGTCCCGAAGGATCGACAGGCATGAAAAAGCCCGGGGCCATCACTGGCACCGGGCTTTTTTGAATCTCGCGAATGTTTACTCGCCGAGGATCTGACCGACGGTCGGGTCCTTGAACAAACGCGTCAGCGCATCACTCAGTACATCGCCCACCAGCTTGGTGTTGGTTTCCTGGTTCGGCGCCATGCCGAAACGCTGGTCCAGCGAGGCACCGTAACGGCCGCTGTAGCGACGGTTGGCGTTCTGCACATCGGAGCGGAAGGTCGCGCCGATGGTCGCTTCGGTCACGTACATGCCTTCTTTGGGCGACTGGTATTTCAACTCGGCCAGAGTCACGGTCAACTGCGGCGCGTTATAGGCGTTGGCAGTCGGGGTGAAACCCAGCAGACGAACGGCGGCTTCAGCCTGGGCTTGCAACTTGGGCAGGATATCGGCGCCTTGTACGGTAATGGCGCTGGTTTCCGGGTACAAGCCACCACGGGTGCCCAAGGTAGGCGACGGACGGCCGTCAACCACACGCACCACCACCGGCTGGCCATGGCCTACAGGTGCAAGCTGGCTCGTGAGCTTGGGTTGCGGACTGAGTTGTTGCGGGCTGTGGGCGCAGCCAACCAGGGTCAAACTGGTCACAGTGATCAAACCGAACAACAGGCGTTGCAACATGCGCTTCTCTCCAGAATCAGGCACAAACAGACCGGCAGTATAGCGGTGGGGGCCGGGTGCAAACCAGCGACCCTGAATACGGGCTGAACAGTTGTGCAAAGTCATGCGCCGCGCCAGGCAGTAACGCCAATGTCATGCCACACTGACAATCTTCAAGGCAGTCACACACCGGATACATAGCCATGACAATCCTTTGGCCGCTGTTCGTCTCACGCCGTAAATATCGCTACTTCGCCCAGCTCGACGACAATCAATGCTGCCTGGCGTTCAGGCACTGCCAACAGGTGCCAACGGGCGAAGGCTGGGTGGAAATCCAGGAGATCCGCCTCAACTGGTTGCACCGGCCGTTGCCCGACAGCGCCCGTGTCAGCGGGCGCGCTACACGCTCATGGCTGCAACAGCTGTTGCCCTCCTGACCAGACGGCTAATAAAAGTCATTAAACACGACCATTTCCCTGCGTTTCTTCGCTACAATCTCCCCCCGATTATAAGGACGTCTCCTGATCGGGCCCCGCAACACCGTCAATACGCACGTATTGGCACCCAGAACCGCCCACAGAGAGCCGCCCACACAGATCGAGTGAAGCTGGCGTGCTTGCTGTTTACCCTGCAAAACACCCCTTCTCGCGAATCTGCCAGAGCTGTCATTACGCTCGGTCACTGAGCTGTTTGCCTGCGTTGCCTGCCATTGTTGTGTCGATGGCGGCGATCCTCGGGCACAGTGCCAGGCTGGGACAGCCCTTTTTTGAGGTTCACGTCTTCAAAAGAGCGTGAAAAAACGGGTTTTCACAACTTCACGAGAGTGTGGCGAGCAAATGAATAGTTTTGCGTCTGAACATGCACCATTAGCGTCTACAACAGCCCAACGACACAGGACCGAGTGCTCCTCAAACACCGGAGCCTGAAGCCTGTCCGCTACGGATTTGGTTGCACAAACGGACGTATCGACCATAAGTCGAATTGCCTCCCGCGCGCTGAAGTGAGTTCATAGGAACCCTAAGCCCGGTGGGTAGCGTCTGTCGAAGTTGCAAAAAATTGCGAAGATTCGGACATGGCGATCCTGGCCATGGGTGACCTGGGGCTCTACAAAGCTTGCCCCGTAACTCCTGGCAGCTATGCCGACAATTTGGTGCTGCAGATTTTGGAGACGCGTTAAATGGCGCATAACGAAGCAGTCGACGTAGTACTGGTTGGGGCCGGCATCATGAGTGCCACCCTGGCTGTACTGCTTAAAGAGCTCGACCCCGCGATCAAGCTGGAAGTCGTCGAGTTGATGGATTCCGGTGCCGCGGAGAGTTCCAACCCGTGGAACAACGCCGGTACCGGTCACGCCGGGCTGTGTGAGCTCAACTACACGCCGCAAGCCGCCGACGGCAGCGTCGACATCAAGAAAGCCGTGCACATCAACACCCAGTTCGAGGTGTCGAAGCAGTTCTGGTCCTACCTGACCAGAAAAGGCACCTTCGGCTCGTCGAAATCCTTCATCAGCCCGGTCCCGCACCTGAGCTTCGTGCAAGGCGATGCAGGCGTTTCGTTCCTCAAGGAACGCTTCAAGGTGCTGAGCAAGCACCACGCCTTCGCCGACATGGAATACACCGAAGACAAGGCAAAAATGGCGGACTGGATGCCATTGATGATGCCGGGGCGTCCGGCTGACGAAACCATCGCCGCGACCCGCGTGATGAACGGCACCGACGTCAACTTCGGCGCCCTGACCAATCAACTGCTCAAGCACCTGACCAGCGCACCCGATGCCCAGGTCAAGTACTGCAAGCGTGTGACCGGTCTCAAGCGCAACAGCAACGGCTGGACCGTCAGCATCAAGGACGTCAACAGCGGCAACACCCGTGATGTCGACGCCAAATTCGTCTTCCTGGGTGCCGGTGGCGCTGCGCTGCCACTGCTGCAAGCCTCGGGCATCGAAGAAAGCAAAGGCTTCGGCGGTTTCCCGATCAGCGGCCAATGGCTGCGTTGCGACAACCCCGAAGTGGTCAAGCACCACCAGGCCAAGGTGTACAGCCAGGCGGCGGTCGGTTCGCCGCCGATGTCGGTGCCGCACCTGGACACCCGCGTGGTCGATGGCAAGAAATCCCTGCTGTTCGGGCCATACGCCGGTTTCACCACCAAGTTCCTCAAGCACGGCTCGTTCATGGACCTGCCGATGTCGGTTCGCGCCGGTAACATCGGTCCGATGCTGGCCGTGGCGAAAAACAACATGGACCTGACCAAGTACCTGGTCAGCGAAGTGATGCAATCGATGGAGCAACGCTTGGAATCGCTGCGCCGCTTCTACCCCGAAGCCAAAGCCGAAGACTGGCGCCTGGAAGTGGCTGGCCAGCGTGTGCAAATCATCAAGAAAGACCCGAAGAAAGGTGGCGTTCTGCAGTTCGGCACCGAGCTGGTGGCGGCCAAGGACGGTTCCCTCGCGGCACTGCTCGGCGCTTCGCCAGGCGCGTCGGTAACGGTTTCGATCATGCTGGAACTGATCGAAAAATGCTTCCCGAACAAAGCTTCCGGTGAATGGGCCGCCAAACTGGCGGAAATCTTCCCGGCCCGTGAAAAGGTCCTGGAAACCGACGCTGCGCTGTATCGCAAGATCAACGCGCAGAATAACGTCGCGCTGGAGCTGGTTGCAGAAAGCAGCGAGACCCCAAGCTTCGCTTAAAGTCTTGAGGCATAAAAAACGCCCCGTTCTCGTTGAGAGCGGGGCGTTTTTTTATGACCGGGCAAACCTGATTTGTGGCGAGGGCGCTTGCCACACTTACCGATGTACCTGAGGAATCAGCCGCGAGCTTTTTCGATCAGCTCGATGTAGTCCGGCGCGTTGCGCTGATCCTTGATCAAGGCAACGAAGTCATTGCCGTGCTCATCCTTGCCGTTCAGGTCCAGCCCGGCCTCGACGAAGAACACCAGGAAACGCTCGAAATCGTCGATCCGCAAGCCACGGTAAGCCTTGATCAGCTTGTGCAGGGACGGTGAAGTGGCGTCGACCGGTTCGAAATCCAGGAACAGTTTGATCTGCGCATCGCCGATCTCGTCACCAATCAACTGCTTTTTATCTTTACGCATTGCCGACTCCAGCTCGCAGACATTACACGGGGCGGGCAGTTTACCCCCCGCGCGGCCCCAGGCTCAACGCGTGCGTTGGCTGCCGGTGTGCAGGTCTGCCCAGACATGCCCGTTGGCGTAACTGAGGAACTGGCAATACACCGTATCGTTACGCAGCAAGTCCATCACTACCCGGTACTGAGCCTGCGGGTAGTAGAGCGTCAGGGTTTTGCTCTTGTCGTCATAGATCGGTTTTTTCAGGCTTTTGCTTTCACCGTCGAAATTCACCAGCACCTGGCTGATGGTCGCGCCCTTGTTCAAGGGCTTGCCCTTGAGGCGAATCATTAACGGTGAAGTCACCGGGATAGGCTGTTGCGTGGATTGACGCTGACTGCCGACCACCACCGAATACTCGGTGACCTGCAACAGTTGCTGTTGCTCGGGCTGACCACCACGCAGCAACAGGTCGTCGGGTGGCAGGAACTGCCCGTGCATGACCGCTGGCGCGGCCGCCAGCGGAAGGCTGAGGGTCAGCAACAGGGCGGCGCAGTTGCGGATCAAAAGGCTCATGACAGGCTCCGGAGGGCGGGGCCAAGCACTCTAGCATGGGGTATAGGAAAGTGAATCTGTGAACACGATCCCATGTGGGAGCGGGTTTGCTCCCACATGGGTGAAGATCAATCGAACTGCGCACGCATCCAGGCGTGGTATTCGGCGACGCCAGGCTCACCTTCGCGGGGCGCCCAGTGAGCATGCTCACCCTCGCCCACCGGCCGATAAGGACCGGACTTGCACTCGAACATCACGCTGTTCGCTTCCAGCACCACCAGGCCATGGTAGACGCCCGCAGGCAAATCCACCCCCAGGGTATCGCCGCCGCCCTGCAAGACCCGCTTGGCGACAACCTGCCCCGCCTCGTCGAAGATCAGCACGCCCAGGCGCCCTTGAAGGACGAGCAGGGTTTCTGCCTTGTCGTCACTCAAATGCCGGTGAGGCGGAATGTAGGTGGCCGGCTGCAAGCCGACCGCCATCCGGTGGCACGGCTCTTCCATCTGGTGGAAGTTGTGATGCTGCCGACCGCGCGGGTTGGCCGCCGCTTTCCCGGCCAGTTCGGTAAACAATGTTTGATCGAGAAAGCTGGGCGTTGCCATGTTTTTACATTCCTTTGACGGCGAAGATCCCGGCGGCATTGCGCCAGTAACCTTTATAGTCCATGCCATAACCGAAGATGTAGCGGTCGATGCACGGCAGGCCGACGTAATCGGCTTTCAGGTCCGGGCGAGCCTTGCGGTCGTGGTCCTTGTCGATCAGTACGGCAGTGTGCACGGCGCGGGCGCCGGCGTGTTTGCAGAAGTCGATGATCGCGCCCAAGGTGTGACCTTCGTCGAGGATGTCGTCGATGATCAGCACGTCACGGTCGATGAAGGACACTTCCGGCTTGGACTTCCAGAACAGCTCGCCGCCGCTGGTTTCGTTGCGATAGCGGGTGGCGTGCAGGTAGGACGCTTCCAGTGGGAACTTCAGGTGGGTGAGCAGCTTGCCGGAGAAAATCAGGCCGCCGTTCATCACACAGAACACCACCGGATTGCGCTCAGCGAGTTCTTCGTTGATGTGTGCACCGACGCGGGCGATGGCCGCCTCGACTTCAGCTTCGGTGTACAGGCAGTCAGCCTCTCGCATGATTTGACGGATATGCTCGAGATCAGCGGACATGGCGCTCTCCAAGGGGGTGGCGGATTCGGAAAAGCGGGCAAAGGTACGCATCCCGAACGGCCAGATCAAGCGTTTGTGGACTAACGTACTGTATGTCTATAGGACAACACCCCCGGATAGATTAATCTAGGCCGTTTTTTTTGCCCGCCGCCGGAGCTTTTCCCTATGCCCATCCGTGAGATCCGCCATCCGCTGATCCGACACAAACTTGGCCTTATGCGCCGCGCAGACATTAGCACGAAGAATTTCCGTGAGCTTGCTCAGGAAGTCGGGGCGCTACTGACCTACGAGGCCACCAAAGACCTGCCCCTTGAAACCTATGACATTGAAGGCTGGTGCGGCACCGTATCCGTTGAAAAAATCGCCGGCAAGAAAATTACCGTCGTGCCGATCCTGCGTGCCGGTATCGGCATGCTCGAAGGTGTCCTGAGCCTGATCCCGGGCGCCAAGGTCAGCGCTGTCGGCGTGGCCCGCGACGAAGAAACCCTGAAGGCTCATACCTATCTGGAGAAACTGGTTCCGGAGATCGACGAGCGCCTGGCCATGATCATCGACCCGATGCTCGCCACCGGCAGTTCCATGGTCGCCACCATCGACCTGCTGAAAAAGGCCGGTTGCAAAGACATCCGTGCGATGGTCCTGGTAGCCGCGCCAGAAGGCATTGCGGCTGTCGAGAACGCCCACCCGGACGTGACCATCTACACCGCCTCCATTGATGAGAAGCTGAACGAACACGGCTACATCATTCCTGGCCTGGGCGATGCTGGCGACAAGATCTTCGGCACCAAGCAGAAGGACGCGTGAGCATGCAGGATGAGTTCAACGACCCGCTCTGGCGCCAGATTCTTTCTGGCGCGCAGATGCTGTTCGTGGCGTTTGGCGCGTTGGTATTGATGCCGCTGATTACCGGCCTCGACCCGAATGTCGCGCTGTTCACGGCGGGCCTCGGGACTCTGCTGTTCCAGGTGGTCACCGGACGGCAAGTGCCGGTGTTCCTGGCGTCGAGTTTTGCCTTCATCACCCCGATCATTCTCGCCAAGGGCCAGTTCGGTCTCGCGGCGACCATGGGCGGCGTGATGGCGGCCGGTTTCGTTTACACCTTTCTCGGCCTGGCCGTGAAGATCAAGGGCACCGGTTTCATCGACCGCCTGCTGCCCCCAGTGGTAATTGGCCCGGTGATTATCTCCATCGGCCTGGCCATGGCGCCCATTGCCGCGAATATGGCGATGGGCAAGGCCGGCGATGGTACTGAACTGATCCCTTACCAGACGGCGATGTTGATCTCCATGCCCGCCCTGCTGACCACATTGATCGTGGCGGTGTTCGGCAAAGGCATCTTCCGCCTCGTGCCGATCATCTCGGGCGTGCTGGTGGGGTTTGGCATGGCGTTTTTCTTCGGCGTCGTCGACACCGCGAAAATTGCTGCCGCGCCCTGGTTCGCGTTGCCGCACTTCACCGCACCAGAGTTCAACTGGCAGGCCATTCTGTTCATTGTTCCGGTGGCGCTGGCCCCGGCCATCGAGCACATCGGCGGCGTAATTGCTGTCGGCAGCGTGACCGGTCGTGATTACCTGAAAAAACCAGGCCTGCACCGCACGCTGTTTGGTGACGGTATCGCTACCACCGCGGCCGGGCTGCTCGGCGGCCCACCCAACACCACCTACGCCGAAGTCACGGGCGCGGTGATGCTGACCAAGAACTACAACCCGAAAATCATGACCTGGGCGGCGATCTTCGCCATCAGCCTGGCGTTTATCGGCAAGTTCGGTGCGCTGCTGCAAAGCATCCCGGTGCCGGTGATGGGCGGGATCCTGTGCCTGTTGTTCGGCTCGATTGCAGCGGTGGGCATGAACACCATGATCCGCCACAAGATCGACCTGGGCGAGGCGCGTAACCTGGTGATTGTATCGGTCACGCTGGTGTTCGGAATTGGCGGTGTGCTGGTTGGCACCGGCACCGGCCCGGATGACTTTGGCCTCAAGGGCATCGCGTTGTGCGCCATTGTGGCGATTGCGTTGAACCTGATCCTGCCGGGCAATGATGGCTGGAAGAAAAAACAGCCGGATGAGCCGTTGATCTAACGGCTTACACAGCCCCCTGTGGCGAGGGAGCATGCTCCCGCTGGAGTGCGAAGCGCTTCTAAAACCGGACACCACGGTGCATCACAAAGACCGCAGCAACCGGATTGACGACTGCTTCGCAGCCGAGCGGGAGCACGCTCCCTCGCCACAAGGCTGTTCACCTACAGGGCCAGCGGCGCCCTTTCGCACAGCGTGCTCAACGCCTTCGCCCACTCCGGGCTGTCATTGAGGCACGGCACCAACACCAACTCCTCACCTCCCGCCTCGCGGAACTGCTCCAGCCCGCGATCACCGATCTCTTCCAGGGTCTCGATGCAATCGGCGACAAACGCCGGGCACATCACCAGGACCTTCTTCACACCTTGTCTGGCCAACTCATCGAGGCGCGCTTCGGTGTAAGGCTCGATCCACTTGGCGCGGCCCAACCGCGATTGAAACGACACCGACCACTTGCCCTCCGGCAGCCCCAGGCGCTGCGCAAACGCGGCAGCGGTGCGCAAGCACTGGCCGCGATAACAGGTCGCGACCACTTCCGGCGGCGCTCCGGCACAGCAATCACCCTGCCCCTCAAAGGTGTGGCCCGGGTTTAGTTTTTTCAGGTGCCGCTCTGGCAGACCGTGGAAACTGAGCAGCAGGTGATCGTAATCCTGCTCCAGGTGAGGCTTGGCGCTGGCGACTAACGCATCGAGGTATTCCGGCTGATCGTAAAACGGCTGAAGAACCGAGAACTGCACATTCAGTTTCTTCTCGCGTACCACCCGCTTCGCTTCTTCGATCACCGTGGTCACGGTGCTGTCGGCGAACTGTGGATACAGCGGGGCGAGGGTGATTTTCTTGATGCCCTGCCCAGCCATACGCGTGAGTACCGACTCAATCGACGGCTCGCCATAACGCATCGCCAACTCCACCGGCCCTTGGGTCCACCGGGTGGTCATAACCTGTTGCAAACGGCGGCTGAGGACCACCAGCGGCGAACCCTCGTCCCACCAGATGGACGCATAGGCATGAGCTGATTGCTCGGGGCGCTTGATCAAAATCAGCGAGACCAGCAAACGCCGCACCGGCCATGGCAGGTCGATAACATAAGGGTCCATCAGAAATTGATTGAGGTAGCTGCGTACGTCCGCCACTTTCGTGGAAGCCGGCGAACCCAGGTTGACCAGGAGCAACGCGTGATCGGTCATGCAACGTCCTATTTCTAAAGGCGGCTGGACAGATCGTCCAACGCCGCGCGCAAATCAGTGAACTGAAAAGTGAAACCCGCCGCCAACAACCGTGCCGGCGTTGCCCGCTGCCCGCCCAGCAGCAACAGCGATAACTCGCCAAGCCCCAGCCGCAGCGCAAAGGCTGGCATCGGCAGGATCGCAGGCCGGTGCAATACGCCGCCCAACGTCTTGGCAAACTCGCGATTGCGCACCGGTTTCGGGGCGCAGGCATTATAAGGACCGCGGGTGTCATTGCGATGCAAGAGAAAATCAATCAGGGCGATTTGATCGTTGATGTGGATCCACGGCATCCATTGCCGGCCACTGCCGATCGGGCCGCCCAAGGCCAGTTTGAACGGCAGCAACAGCCGTGACAAAAAGCCCCCCTCGGCCGACAGCACCAATCCGGTGCGCACCTGCACCACTCGGATGCCTAGCGCCTCGGCACGCTGCGCGGTTTCTTCCCAGGCAATGCACAACTGACTGGCAAAATCTTCGCTGACCGGTGAAGCGTCCTCGGTCAACTCACGCTCACCGCCGTCGCCATACCAACCCACCGCCGACCCGGAAATCAGCACCGACGGCTTTTGTGCGCGGCTTTCCAGCCACGCCAGCAAGGTTTCGGTCAGCCCGATTCGGCTGCTCCACAGCAACGCCTTGCGTTTGTGTGTCCAGTGACGATCGCCAATCGGCGCGCCTGCCAGGTTGATCACTGCATCGACCGGCTCCTCGCCGAGGTCCTCCAGCCGCGCGATCCCGCGCACTTGCGCGCCACACACATTGGCCACGAGCCCGGGGCTGCGACTCCACACCGTCAACGTATGACCGCGACTCAACCAGTGTCGGCAGAGCTGACGTCCTATCAATCCAGTACCGCCGGTCAGCAATATGTGCATGACTTCTTCCTCGCGTGGCGTTTTCTGCCGATCACTAGTCTATTTTTATAAGCAGGGACATTCGGATCGGGCAAGCTCTGTGCTTAACACTAGGACAAGCTACCAGAACGATAACGCTAAAAGTTATACCGGAAAACAATATTGTACAGGCTTGAACCACGGCGTAGCCTGTACAAAAAGGTAAACGAGGCCCCTATGACTGTACCCATCGCAATCATCGGCACCGGCATCGCCGGACTCTCCGCCGCCCAAGCTCTCAGTGACGCCGGCCATGTCGTACAGTTGTTCGACAAAGGCCGAGGCAGCGGTGGACGCATGTCAAGCAAACGCAGTGATGCTGGCGCATTGGACATGGGCGCGCAGTATTTCACCGCGCGCGATCGCCGCTTTGTCACCGAAGTGCAGCGCTGGCAAGCCAATGGATGGGTCGCCGAATGGGCGCCGCAACTTTATACCTACCAAGGTGGCCAACTCAGCCTGTCACCGGACGAACAGACCCGCTGGGTCGGAACCCCACGCATGAGCGCCATCACCCGTGCCCTGCTCGGTGACCTCGAAGTGCATTTCGCCTGCCGGATCACGGAGGTGTATCGCGGCGAAGAACACTGGCACCTGCAGGATGCCGAGGGCTTCACCCATGGCCCCTTCGGGCACGTCATCATCGCCACTCCGGCCCCTCAGGCCACCGCCCTGCTGGCCGCAGCGCCGAAACTTGCCGGGGCCGCCGCCGGGGTAAAAATGGACCCTACCTGGGCCATCGCCCTCGCCTTCGATACCCCGCTGGACACCCCGATGGAAGGCTGCTTCGTGCAGGACAGCCCGCTGGACTGGCTGGCGCGCAACCGCAGCAAACCAGGGCGCGACACCCAGCTCGACACCTGGGTGCTGCACGCCACCAGCGCCTGGAGCCGACAACACATTGACCTGCCCAAGGAAGCCGTGATCGAGCAACTGCACGGCGCATTCGCAGAGTTGCTGCACAGCGCCATGCCCGCCCCGACCTTCAGCCTCGCCCACCGCTGGCTCTACGCCCGCCCGGCAAGCAGCCACGAATGGGGGGCACTGGCCGATGCCGATCTGGGCCTGTACGTGTGTGGCGACTGGTGCCTGTCCGGTCGCGTCGAAGGGGCCTGGCTCAGTGGCCAGGAAGCCGCTCGGCGCCTGCATCAACATCTGCAATGAAACGCATCGAGCCCGTTAAATTGCTGCTGTCAAAGCACACGGCAGCCTATCTGCAAACCACGACGCCAGGCTAACGGGCTGGAAGTAATACCTGTGGGAGCGAGCTGACTCGCGATAATCGCCCAAAAAACTTATACAATCAGTTTGACTTGTACACCTTTAAATCTATTATCCATCCATGTTGTACAGACAAAATCCTCTGTACAGGGATAGATCAGAGGTGTCCCGATGCCCAGCGACTCCACCAGCAAACCCAAAATCGCCATCAGTGCCTGCCTGATGGGGGCCGAAGTCCGTTATAACGGTGGCCACAAGGAGTCGCGCTTGTGCAGCCGTATCCTCACTGACTATTTCGAATTCGTTGCGGTCTGCCCGGAAGTCGCCATTGGCCTGGGTATCCCCCGTGAGCCGATCCGGCTGGTGGGCGATCCCGCGTATCCGATGGCGGTGGGCACGGTTCATCCCGACATCAACGTGACCCAGCCCCTGGCCGACTACGGCCAGCAGATGGCCGACGAGTTGGGGGATATCTGCGGCTACATCTTCATGCAGAAATCGCCGTCATGCGGGCTGGACCGGGTTAAGGTCTACCACGCCAACGGCAGCCCGGTGGACGGAGGCGCACGCGGTATCTATGCCCAGGCGTTCTGCGCCCGACACCCGGATTTACCGGTCGAAGAAGACGGCCGCCTCAACGACCCGGTGCTACGGGAAAACTTCCTGACCCGCGTGTTTGCCTACGCCGCCTGGCAACAGTTGTTGCAACAAGGCTTGAGCCGTCGCGCCCTGACTGACTTTCACTCGCGCTACAAATACCTGCTGATGGCCCACCACCCGCTGCAATACAAAACCCTGGGCAACCTGCTGGGCAACATGGGCAAGTGCGACCCCGACGAGCTCGGCCGGCGCTATTTCAGCAAACTGATGGCCGCCCTGAAAAGGTGCGCCACCCGCCGCACCCACACCAACGTGCTGCAACATCTCAGTGGTTACCTCAAGCAGGCCATCAGTGCCGAAGACAAGCAGGAAGTGCAGCATGTGATTAGCCAGTACCGCCACGGCATCGTGCCGCTGGTGGTGCCGTTGACACTGCTCAAGCACCACTTCCGGCAACACCCCCATCCGTATGTGGCGCAACAGGTCTACCTGCAACCGCACCCGGAAAATCTCAGCCTGCGAAATGCGATTTAAATGAAAACCACACCCGACCCGTCTGCCAGCGAAGACCTGGGCCCCGACTTCCAGAGGGCGCTCGACGACGGCTGGCTGCCGATCCGCGAGGTGGCCCGGCAGACCGGCGTCAACGCTGTGACCCTGCGCGCCTGGGAGCGCCGCTACGGCTTAATCGTGCCCTGCCGCACGCCCAAGGGGCATCGGCTGTTCTCCTCTGAACACGTGCAACGCATCCACAACATCCTCGTCTGGCTCAATCGCGGCGTGGCCGTCAGCCAGGTCAAGCCATTGCTTGACACCTCGCCCCAGGCCGAGTCGGTGGAGAACGATTGGCAGGTGCTACGCATCAGACTGATACAGGCCATCAGCCAATTGGCCGAGCGTCAGGTCGATGACACGTTCAACCAGGTCATGTCGCTGTACCCGCCACGCACCTTGTGCGCACAACTGCTGATACCGCTGCTGGCCGAACTCGAGCAGCGCTGGCAAGGGCAATTCAGTGCGCAGATGGAGCGGGTGTTTTTCTACTCCTGGCTACGCAGTAAATTTGGCGCACGTATCTACCATAACAACCGTCAGTTGCGCGGTGCGCCGTGGCTGCTGGTCAACCAGTCCGACCTGCCACTCGAACCTCACCTATGGCTGTGTGCCTGGCTGATCAGCAGCACCGATTGCCCCGTAGAGGTTTTCGACTGGCCCCTGCCACCGGGTGAGCTGGCGCTGGCCGTCGAACACCTGCAAGCCCGGGGCGTGCTGCTGTATTCGAGTAAAGCCATCAATCTCAACCCACTGACAAAACTATTGAACGGCGTCAGTTGCCCAACCCTCGTTGCCGGGCCAACGGTGTGCATCCACCGCGCAGAGTTGTCCGTAAAAACATCAGAGATCGCCGGTTTGTTCCTGGCGCCCGACCCGCTGTCGGCGCAACAGGAGCTGATTGAGCGTGGACTCATTTAATGCTTGATCGGATATCACCATGCACTTGATCTGGCTGCGCAGCGACCTGCGCCTGCACGACAACACCGCCCTCGCGGCTGCCGCAGCACGCGGCCCGAGCGTCGCCGTGTACCTGATAAGCCCGCAGCAATGGCTGGCCCATGACGATGCCGCGTGCAAAGTGGATTTCTGGCTGCGCAACCTGAGCCTGCTGAGCCAGGCCCTGAACACCCTGAACATTCCCCTGTTGATCCGCCGCGCACCGCACTGGGATGACGCACCGAGCGTGCTGGCAGGGCTCTGCCGGGAATTGAAGATCCAGACACTGCACGTCAACGAGGAATACGGCATTCACGAGTCCCGCCGGGACCTGGCCGTGGCCCGCGCCGTTGAAGCGCAGGGCTGTGCCTTTTACAGCTACCTGGACCAATTGCTGTTCAAACCCGGCTCTGTACTGACCAAGACCGGCACTTACTTCCAGGTCTTCAGCCAGTTCCGCAAAGTCTGTTATTCCCGCTTGCATGGCAAGTTACCCAACCTCATCGCCGTGCCCAAGACTCAAGCCGCGACCGGCATCAGCCCTGATCCTGTGCCGTCACAGGTCGAAGGGTTTGCCACGCCCGGCGAACCAGTGCGCCAGCTCTGGCCGGCCGGTGAGGCAGAGGCCCGGCGGCGTCTCGACACCTTCGCCGATCAACGGATCGACTATTACCAAAGCGAACGCGACTTTCCGGCCAAGCCCGGCACCAGCCAGTTGTCAGCGTACCTCGCCGCCGGGGTCATCTCCCCGCGCCAATGCCTGCACGCCGCGCTGCAAGCCAACCAGGGCGAATTCGACAGCGGCAACCTCGGCGCCGTCACCTGGATCAACGAGCTGCTGTGGCGCGAATTTTACAAACACATTCTGGTGGGCTACCCCCGCGTCTCCCGGCACCGCGCATTTCGCCCGGAAACCGAAGCCTTGGCCTGGCGCAATGCGCCCCAGGAGCTGGCCGCCTGGAAAGAGGCCCGTACCGGCCTGCCGATTATCGACGCGGCCATGCGCCAACTGCTGGAAACCGGCTGGATGCACAACCGGCTGCGGATGCTGGTGGCGATGTTTTTGACCAAGAATCTGTTGATCGACTGGCGCGAAGGCGAGCGCTTTTTCATGCAGCACCTGATCGACGGCGACCTGGCGGCAAACAACGGCGGCTGGCAATGGAGCGCGTCCACCGGGACGGATTCGGCGCCCTACTTCCGGATCTTCAATCCCTTGAGCCAGTCGGCTAAATTCGATGCCGAAGGGCTGTTCATCAAGCACTGGATACCAGAACTGGCAGGGCTGAACAAAAAAGATATCCACAACCCGGCGGCCATGGGCGGGTTGTTTGGCGTGGCCAATTATCCGCCGCCAATGGTCAACCTGAGCAGCTCGCGCGAACGCGCCTTGGCCGCGTTCAAAAATCTGCCTTCTCGCCTGGATGCCGCAGGTGTGAATGAGTGAGTTCTTGCAGCACTTCGCTCGCGAGTTCTCCAGGATTCAGGTTGAGGGCTGCTCGCACCTGCCCTGATGCGACAAGGTCTACCGCCACCGGGACTACTTCGATGTCGGGGCCCTGCTGTATAAGTATTTACCCGTATTAGGTCGGGTCATTGCCTGACTGAAAAGGAGACAGGGATGAGCCTTAAAACGCCACGACGATACTGGCTGACAGGAGCCAGCAGCGATATTGGCGCTTCGCTGGCCGAGGAACTGCTGAAATCCGGCGTGCATCTGGCGGTCAGCGCCCGTACGGTCGCACCTTTGAAAGCCCTGGCCCATCGCTATCCGGGACAAGTGCTGGTGCTGCCGGGCGACCTGACCAACAGCCAGACCGTGCGCGAGATCGGCGAACATATCCTGCACGACTGGGGCTCGCTGGACACTGTGATCCTCAACGCAGGCACCTGTGAATATGTCGACGCCAAGCAGTTCGACACCTCGATCATCGAACACGTGGTGCGCACCAACCTGCTCGCCAGCAGCTACTGCATCGAAGCCGCGCTGCCCTTGCTGCGCGCCGGTGTGGCGCCGCATCTGGTGGGCATCGCCAGTTCAGTGACGTACTTGCCGCTGCCACGGGCCGAAGCCTACGGCACCTCGAAGGCCGGCCTGCGTTACCTGTTCGAATCGCTGCGCATTGATCTGGCGCCCGAGGGCATTGAACTCACCGTGGTCAGCCCAGGTTTTGTAGACACCCCGCTGACCACCGGGAACAACTTCCCCATGCCACTGGGCTGGCCGGTCGACAAGGCTGCGCGACACATCGTCGAAAAACTCAAACAGCGCCCTCTGGAGATTGCCTTCCCGGCCCTGTTCATGGCCACACTCTGGCCACTGTCGAAAATGCCCAAGCGGATCAAACTGGCGATCGGCAAACGGATGGTCCGCAGTGCACCGCCGATCAAGGATCAGCCGTGAACATCGCGATCATCGGCAGCGGTATTTCGGGGCTGCCCGGCGCTTACCTGCTGAGCAATGCACTGCCATCGGCTTAGCGTCCGTCAGGCCTTTCACACAGCGACGGCTCACTGCCTTACACTGCGCGCCATGAACACCATCCCCCTCACCACTATCGCTGAACCGGCGGTCACTTGTTCGACCTGCGCGGCGTGCTGCTGTCAGCTCGAAGTGATGCTGATCACCGACACCGGCGTCCCCGAACGCTACATCGACACCGACGATTGGGGCGGGGAAGTCATGCTGCGCCTGGATGACGGCTGGTGCGCCGCGCTGGATCGCAACAGCATGATGTGCACCATCTACGAAAAGCGTCCGCTAATCTGCCGCGAGTTCGAAATGGGCGCACCGGAATGCATCGACGAGCGCCAGGGAATTACGACGGCGTATCGCTGATCCTGATTGACGCGGTCCAATGTGGCGAGGGAGCTTGCTCCCTCGCCACAATGACCCACCACCGCTCAGAACCGTTACAGCGGCATCGTGTAATGCAGTGAGTAACTCTCTACACCATCATTCGGGCTGCTGATCCCGGCGTTTGAATAGTGCGACGCCCGAACCCCCACTTCATGCCCACCGGCAAAGCGCAAACCGAAACCGATACGGTCTTCGAACTGAAAGGCCGAGCCCAGTCTGTTGTCTTCGACCTCGGTGTGGGCGAACACCGCAACGCCGATCCCCGCCTCCAGATACGGTTTGACGGTTTGCCCGGCAAACTCGTAAACCAGCACCGGAGAGAACGAAAAACTGTGGTTGCTGGCCCGCTTGTCACCGTCCCAAAAGGTGTAGGCACCGCTCCAGTATCCCGTCAGGCGACCGACATCGCTCTGCAGCCAACTCTGGTCCCAATCAAACTGCATCCCCAAGCGGTAAGACTGGGTCGAGTCGCTGGTCTGGCCGACCGCAAACTCGACACCGGCGGCCTGTGCCGACAAGCTTAGCCCCGATAGTGCGGCCGCAATCACGGCCAGGCAGAACAGTCGCTTCATTAGAAACATCCTTTTTCCAAACGAGTTCGTGTGGTTTTTATGGCTCAACAGACACGGCTATAGAAATCAGCGGCTCGTCTGAAGCTCACAATTTTTACTGGCTGAAGCTTCGCACAACACCAGACTTATTCCACAACAACGGCAGGATTTTTCTCATGTGTTCGGGACTGGCGCTGGTCCAGAACTGCGCGTCAGCGGGCGGCCCCTGCGCAAGTAGTTCACGCTCGGCGAGCAGGCGTTGAAGTTGCCGGGCAACGGCAGCACCCGTGTCGATCAGGCTGATGTCCGAGGGGATCAACTGCTTGAGCATCGGCTTGAGGAAGGGGTAGTGGGTGCAGCCGAGAATGATCGTGTCACACCCGCCGGCCAGCAACGGCTCAAGGTAACCGGCCAGTAACTGACGCAGCTCGGGGCTGTGCAGATCGCCCGCCTCGATCATTTCCACGAGCCCCGGGCAAGGTTGGGTGATGACGCGCACATCAGTGGCAAAACGGTCGAGCAGCGCTGCAAACTTGGCGCTCTGCAAGGTGCCTGTGGTGGCCAGCACTCCGACCACGCCGCTGCGGGTGGCGGCCGCGGCCGGTTTCACCGCAGGCTCCATGCCAACCAGGGGCCAGGTCGGATAGTCACGACGCAAGTCCGCGACACCGGCCACGGTCGCGGTATTGCAGGCCAACACCAAGGCCTTGGCACCCTGTTGCTGGAGGAACTCGGCCATCACGCTGCAACGCTGGCGAATGAACTCCGGGGTTTTCTCGCCGTAGGGAATGTTCCCGCAGTCGGCGACGTACAGCAGCGTTTCGTTAGGCAACAGACGCTGGATCTCGGCCAACACCGATAACCCGCCAACACCAGAATCGAACACACCAATCGGTGCTTCACGCATGAATACCCCCACAGACTCTGCAACCCGGATCACGCTTGACCCGCAATTCACGAAAACGCGTGCCCAAGGCATCGATCAGCAACAGCCGCCCCACCAAAGGCTCACCAAAACCCACCAGCAACTTCAGCGCTTCAAGGGCTTGCAGGCTGCCGACCAACCCCACCAACGGACCGACCACGCCGGCCTCGCTGCAAGTCAGTTCGGCTTCGCTGCCGTGCCCGTACAAGCAGTGGTAGCACGGGCTCTCGGCGCGGCGCGGGTCGAACACCGACAACTGCCCTTCCAGGCGAATCGCCGCACCGCTGACCAATGGCTTTTTCGCCGCCACGCAGGCTGCGTTCACCGCTTCGCGGGTGGAAAAATTATCGGAACAATCGAGCACCAGATCGACGCCCGCCACCACCGCCGCCAGCGAGTCTTCGTCCAGTGCGGTGCGATGGGCGATCAGTTGAATCTCGGGGTTGATCGCCGCCAGGCGCTTGATCGCAGAGTCAACCTTGCTCAGGCCGACGCTGTCGGTGTCATGGATGATCTGGCGCTGCAGGTTGGTCAGGTCGACCGTGTCGAAGTCCGCCAGATGCAGTTCACCAACCCCGGCCGCCGCCAGATACAGCGCAACCGGTGCGCCAAGACCGCCGAGGCCGACGATCAGTACGCGGCTGCCTTTGAGCCGCAACTGCCCGTCGATGTCGACATGCTGCAACAGAATCTGCCGGCTATAGCGCAACAGTTCCTGATCATTCAGCACGGCAGGCGCCCCAGACTGATACGTTCGTGACCGCCCAGGTCCTTACGGCTGTGGACCTCTTCAAAGCCTTGGGCCAGCAGCAAATCACGCACCGCACAGGCCTGATCGTAACCATGTTCGAGCATCAACCAGCCACCCGCCTCAAGGTGTTGCGGCGCCTGGGCGATGATTAAACGCAGGTCGTCGAGACCATCGGTGCCGGCCACCAGCGCACTGGCGGGCTCGAAGCGTACGTCACCGGCCACCAGATGCGGGTCGGCAGCGGCAATGTACGGCGGGTTGCTGATGATCAGCGTATAGCGATGATCTTTCAGCGAGTCGAACCAGTGGCTGCTCAGCACCGTGACGTTGTTCAAGTGCAGGCGCTGGCGATTGCGTTCGGCCAGGGCCACGGCTTCCAGCACGCGGTCCACGGCGGTGACGCTCCAGGCTGGACGCTCGCTGGCCAGGGCCAGGGCAATGGCGCCGCTGCCGGTGCCCAGGTCGAGGACATTGGCCGGTGTCGCGGGCAACAGCTCCAGCGCGGCTTCGACCAGCAACTCGGTGTCCGGGCGCGGGATCAGGGTGTGCGGTGCCACTTCCAGGTCCAGTTTCCAGAAACCCTGCTGGCCGAGAATGTACGCCACGGGCTCCCCGGAGCGACGGCGTTGCAGGTAGCTGGCAAAGGTCAATGCGGCTTCACTCGGCACGATGCGCTCGGGCCAGGTGTGCAGAAAACTGCGGGACTTGCCCAAAGCCGCAGCCAGCAGCAATTCGGCGTCCAGACGCGCAGTGGGCGAATCCGGCAGGTCGGCAGCGCGTAACAAACTGGCAATGATGGTCATTTATTCACCTATCGCCGCCAGTTGGTCGGCCTGGAATTCAGCCAACAACGGCTCGATCACTGCATCGACGCCACCGGCGAGGATTTCGTCGAGGGAATACAACGTCAGGTTGACCCGGTGGTCGGTAACCCGGCCCTGGGCAAAGTTGTACGTACGGATACGCTCGGAACGGTCGCCCGAGCCCACCAGCAACTTGCGTTCGCTGGCGATGGCATTCGCCGCCGCGCTGGTTTGCTGGTCGTTCAATTTAGCCGAAAGCCAGGACATTGCCCGCGCCCGGTTCTTGTGCTGGGAACGTTCTTCCTGGCACTCGACGACAATGCCCGACGGCAAGTGGGTGATACGAATGGCCGAGTCGGTCTTGTTTACGTGCTGACCGCCCGCGCCGGAAGAACGATAGGTGTCGACCCGCAAATCCGCCGGGTTGATCTCGATCGCTTCCTGCTCATCCGGCTCCGGCAACACCGCCACGGTGCAGGCCGAGGTGTGGATGCGGCCCTGGGATTCAGTGGCCGGAACCCGCTGCACACGGTGCGCGCCAGATTCGAACTTGAGCTTGCCGTAGACGTTGTCGCCTTCGACTCGTGCAATGACTTCTTTGTAGCCACCGTGCTCGCCGATGTTCTCCGAGAGAATCTCGACCCGCCAGCCACGCCGCTCGGCGTAACGCGAATACATGCGAAACAGGTCGCCGGAGAAAATCGCCGCTTCGTCCCCCCCGGTGCCGGCACGGATTTCCAGGAACACGTTGCGCCCGTCGTTCGGGTCCTTGGGCAGCAACATGCGTTGCAGGCTGGATTCGAGCTCGATCAGTTGCTCTTTGGCTTCGCGAACTTCTTCCACGGCCATTTCGCGCATGTCCGGGTCGCTGTCCTTGAGCAGTGCCTGGGCACCTTCGAGGTCGCCCTGAACCTTGAGCAACTGCTTATAGGTGGCGACAATCGGCTCAACTTCCGCGTATTCCTTGGAATAGGTACGGAACTTGTTCTGATCGGAAATGACTTCGCCATCGCCAAGCAAGGCAGTCAGTTCTTCGAAACGGTCCTGGAGGATGTCCAGCTTATTGAGCAGTGACGCTTTCATTGCGGTTTTTTATCCGAAGAGCTATCCGAAGAGCCCTCACCGAGGGCAAAGAGTTCCTGGGCCATGGCCAGCGCATCGAGGCGGCCTTCAGCAGTCAGTTTTTTCAACTGAACACTGGGCGCATGCAGCAACTTGTTGGTCAGGCCACGCGCCAGTTGCACCAATACGTCCTCAGCATTGCCGCCGTTGGCGAGCATGCGCTGGGCTTTTTGCAGTTCTTCATCGCGCAGGCGTTCGCTTTGTTGACGATAGGCCTTGAGCACATCGACCGCCGCCAGCTCACGCAGGCGAACCATGAAATCGTCGGCGCCAATGGAAACCATCTCTTCCGCCGCCTGGGCTGCACCCTGGCGACTTTTGAGGTTTTCGGCAACCACTTCGTGGAGATCGTCGACGCTATAGAGGTAAACGTCGTCCAACTCGCCGACTTCGGGCTCGATATCCCGTGGCACGGCGATGTCGACCATGAAGATAGGTTTGTGCTTGCGCAGCTTCAGCGCACTTTCGACCGCGCCCTTGCCGAGGATCGGCAACTGGCTGGCGGTGGAACTGATGACGATGTCGCTGCGCACCAGTTCCGCCGGGATGTCCGAGAGCAGCACCGCGTGGGCGCCGAACTGTTCGGCCAGGATACTCGCGCGCTCCAGGGTCCGGTTGGCGACCACGATCCGCTTCACGCCCAACTCATGCAAATGGCGGGCGACCAGGGTGATGGTCTCGCCGGCGCCTATCAGCAAGGCCTGGCTGCGTTGCAAGTCACTGAAAATCTGTTTGGCCAGGCTGACCGCGGCAAACGCCACTGACACCGGGTTTTCGCCAATGGCGGTGTCGGTGCGCACTTGCTTGGCCGCGTTGAACGTGGCCTGGAACAAACGCCCGAGCAGCGGCCCTACCGTGCCGGCCTCGCGGGCCACGGCATAGGCGGACTTCATCTGACCGAGAATCTGCGGCTCGCCCAACACCAGCGAGTCGAGCCCGGAGGCCACACGCATCATGTGACGAACTGCCGCATCATCTTCATGCACATAAGCACTCGCGCGCAGCTCATCGAGGCTTAAATGATGGTAATCGGCCAACCAGCTCAGCACGGTTTCGGCCGAAAGGTGATCCTGTTCTATATAGAGTTCACTGCGATTGCAGGTGGAGAGGATCGCAGCTTCGCGGCTGTCGGTGAGTCGGCAGAGCTGCTGCAAGGCTTCAACCAGCTGCTCTGGAGTAAAAGCCACGCGCTCGCGCACGTCTACTGACGCAGTCTTGTGGTTAATACCAAGTGCAAGGAAGGCCATTCAAGGTCGCTGATGATGTCGAGAAGCCGACAATTGTCCTACTTCGTCCGGGCCAGAACAACCACCGCAGACTATTGTCCTAATAGACCGCCTGTGAAAAGGCACTCATTGAGTCTCGGTTATGTTTGGCCGAAGGCTTGTGTCATGATGATCCGACCGCAGGTTAGTCGTCCTCTTCCTATATGAATAGATCTTCCGCGTTGCTCCTTGCTTTTGTCTTCCTCAGCGGCTGCCAGGCCTTGGCACCCGTTTCGTCGGACGGTACGCCGCCGGTCGAAGACAGCGCCCCAGCCCCTGAAAAGCCCAAGGTTTATGCCTCCTTCAGTGAAGAAACCATCTTCAGCCTGTTGAGCGCAGAACTGGCCGGCCAGCGCAATCGTTTCGACATTGCCCTGGACAACTACGTGACCCAGGCCATCAACACTCAGGATGCAGGGGTTTCCGAGCGTGCCTTCCGCATCGCCGAATACTTGGGCGCCGACCAGGCTGCGCTGGATACGGCGTTGATCTGGGCCAAAAACGCCCCCACCGACCTCGAGGCCCAACGCGCCGCCGCCGTGCAACTGGCCCGCGCCGGTCGCTACGACGATTCCATGCTCTATATGGAAAAGGTCCTGCAAGGCAAAGGCGACACCCACTTCGACTTTCTGGCACTGTCGGCGGCTGACACCGATCAGGACACGCGCAACGGCCTGATGAAAAGTTTTGACCGTTTGCTGCAGCGTCACCCTAACAACGGCCAACTGATTTTCGGCAAGGCACTCTTGCTCCAACAGGACGGTGACGCCAAGGGCGCACTGACCCTGCTTGAGAAAAACCCTCCGGAAGAAGGCGAAATAGCGCCGATCCTGTTGCGCGCCCGCCTGTTGCAAGGGCTGAACCGTGGCAGCGAAGCCATGCCGTTGCTGGAAAAAAGCATCCGCAAGTACCCGGACGACAAACGCCTGCGCCTGACCTACGCGCGCATGCTGGTCGAACAGGACCGCATGAGCGATGCCAAAGAGCAGTTTTCCAGCCTGGTCCAGCAGTACCCGGAAGACGACGAACTGCGCTACTCCCTGGCACTCGTCTGCCTGGAAGCCAAGGCCTGGAATGAGGCCAAGGGTTACCTGGAAGACCTGATCGCCCGCGAAAGCCATGTCGACTCGGCGCACCTGAACCTGGGTCGCATCGCCGAAGAACGCAACGACCCGCAAGGCGCACTGATCGAGTACGCCCAGGTTGGCCCCGGCAACGACTACCTGCCGGCGCAATTGCGTCAGGCCGACATCCTGATGAACAACGGCCGCACCGCCGAAGCCGAAACACGCCTGGCCAAGCAACGCGACGAGCAACCTGACTACGCGATCCAGCTGTACCTGATACAAGCCGAGACACTGTCGGCCAACAATCAGGGGGATCGCGCCTGGAAGGTCCTTGAACAAGCGTTGCAGCAATACCCCGATGACCTGAACCTTCTCTATACGCGGGCCATGCTGGCGGAAAAGCGCAATGACCTGGCGCAAATGGAGAAAGACCTGCGACTGATCATCAAGCGCGACCCGGACAACGCCATGGCGCTCAACGCCTTGGGCTACACCTTGTCTGACCGCACGACGCGCTACGCTGAAGCCAAGGCTCTGATCGAACAGGCTCACCAGCTGAACCCCGAAGACCCGGCCGTTCTCGACAGCCTCGGCTGGGTGAACTTCCGGATGGGTAACCTCGACGAAGCCGAACGCTTGCTGCGTCAGGCCCTGGAGCGGTTCCCCGATCAGGAAGTCGCTGCGCACCTGGGCGAAGTCCTGTGGGCCAACGGCAAGCAACGCGAAGCCAAGCAAATCTGGGGCAAGTTCCTCAAGGAACAACCCGACAGCCCTACCCTGCGCAGCACCATCAAGCGCCTGACCGGTTCCGAGACTCTTTAAAATCATGTTTTTGCGCCACGTTATCGTTTTCAGCTTTATCGCCCTGCTTGCCGGTTGCGCGGGTTTTGGTGCCCGTGAGTCGGTCGAAGGTCACGGCAACCCCGCACAATGGAGTGAGCACAAGCAGCAACTGGCCAGCCTCGATGGCTGGCAGATCAACGGCAAGGTTGGCATTCGCGCCCCGAAAGATTCGGGCAGCGGTACGTTGTTCTGGCTGCAACGCCAGGATTACTACGATATCCGCCTCTCCGGCCCATTAGGCCGCGGCGCTGCCCGACTGACCGGACGGCCCGGCAAGGTTTCTCTGGAAGTCGCCAACCAGGGCCGCTATGAAGCGTCCACCCCCGAAGGTTTGCTGGAAGAACAACTGGGCTGGAAGCTGCCGGTCTCGCACCTGGTCTGGTGGGTTCGCGGTTTACCCGCCCCCGACAGCAAAAGTCGCTTGAGCCTCGATGCCGACAGTCGCCTGGCCACACTGGAGCAGGATGGCTGGCAGGTCGAGTACCTCAGCTACACCCAACAAAATGGCTACTGGCTACCGGAGCGGATCAAACTGCACGGCACCGACCTTGACGTCACGCTGGTGATCAAGGACTGGCAACCTCGCAAATTGGGGCAATGACATGCCAGCAAATCGCCTGACCCTGCCCTCGCCCGCCAAACTCAATTTGATGCTGCACATCCTCGGGCGCCGTGAAGACGGTTACCACGAGCTGCAAACCCTGTTTCAATTTCTCGACTACGGCGATGAAATCACCTTCGCCGTACGCGATGACGGTGTCATTCGCTTGCACACCGAATTCGAAGGCGTCCCTCACGACAGCAACCTGATCGTCAAAGCCGCCAAAAAACTCCAGGAACAATCCGGCTGCGCACTTGGGATTGATATCTGGATCGAAAAAATTCTGCCCATGGGCGGCGGAATCGGTGGCGGCAGTTCGAATGCGGCCACCACATTGCTGGGGTTGAATTATCTCTGGCAACTGGGTTGGGACGAAGATCGGCTCGCCGCACTGGGCCTGACCCTGGGTGCCGACGTCCCGGTTTTCGTGCGTGGGCACGCCGCATTTGCTGAGGGTGTGGGAGAAAAGCTCACCCCTGTAGACCCGGAAGAACCGTGGTATCTGGTGCTTGTGCCGCAAGTATCTGTAAGTACAGCAGAAATTTTTTCAGATCCGCTGTTGACACGTAACTCTTCTCCCATTAAAGTGCGCCCCGTTCCCAAGGGAAACAGTCGAAATGACTGCTTACCGGTGGTAACAAGGCGTTACCCAGATGTACGTAACGCTTTGAATTTGTTAGGTAAATTTACCGAAGCAAAACTCACCGGAACTGGAAGTTGTGTGTTTGGGGGCTTCCCAAGCAAAGCTGAAGCTGATAAAGTCTCGGCCCTTCTTACAGAGACCCTTACAGGGTTTGTAGCAAAGGGAAGCAACGTTTCGATGTTGCATCGCAAACTACAAAGTCTGCTCTAAAAGGAATCGAGTACTGGGTACTCGTAGCAACAGATACAGGGGCGTCGCCAAGCGGTAAGGCAGCAGGTTTTGATCCTGCCATGCGTTGGTTCGAATCCAGCCGCCCCTGCCATTTTCTAATACTCATCCAGGTTACCCTCAGCCTTCAGGTACTGCGCGTGTCCAAGATGATGGTCTTTACGGGGAACGCTAACCCCGATCTGGCTCGGCGTGTTGTACGTCAGCTGCATATCCCTCTCGGTGACATCTCTGTCGGTAAATTCTCCGACGGCGAAATTACAGCCGAGATCAATGAAAACGTCCGCGGTAAAGATGTCTTCATTATTCAGCCGACTTGCGCTCCGACCAACGATAACCTGATGGAACTCGTCGTGATGGCTGATGCCTTCCGCCGCTCCTCAGCAACTCGTATCACTGCTGTAATTCCTTACTTTGGTTATGCCCGTCAGGATCGCCGTCCGCGTTCCGCACGTGTGGCTATCAGCGCGAAAGTCGTTGCTGACATGCTTACCGTAGTCGGCATCGATCGTGTTCTCACGGTTGATTTGCATGCTGACCAAATCCAGGGTTTCTTCGATATTCCGGTAGATAACATCTACGGCTCCCCAGTACTGGTGGATGACATTGAAGATCAGCGCTTCGAAAACCTGATGATCGTGTCCCCGGACATTGGCGGCGTCGTGCGTGCACGTGCTGTTGCCAAATCCCTGGGCGTGGACCTCGGGATCATCGACAAACGCCGTGAGAAAGCCAATCACTCTGAAGTGATGCATATCATCGGTGATGTCGAAGGGCGTACCTGTATTCTGGTCGACGACATGGTTGATACCGCCGGCACCCTGTGCCACGCGGCTAAAGCCTTGAAAGAGCATGGCGCAGCCAAAGTCTTTGCCTACTGCACACACCCTGTGCTGTCGGGCCGAGCGATCGAAAACATTGAAAATTCCGTGCTGGACGAGCTGGTGGTGACTAACACCATCCCGCTGTCCGCTGCAGCACAAGCCTGTGCACGTATCCGTCAACTGGATATCGCACCGGTAGTTGCCGAAGCGGTTCGCCGCATCAGCAATGAAGAATCGATCAGCGCGATGTTCCGCTAAGGGCCCTGCCCTTTCGCAGACTTCTCGTTGACGAAAAGCGCCCCGCCCCGGCATTCCTGTCGGGGCGGGGCTTTTTTGCCCATATCGCCTTTAGCGCTGGTCGCAAACGCTGGGGCGAATGTGGTTATTTTGGAGATACAACATGAACGAATTTACTCTGAATGCTGAAGTGCGTTCCGACCTGGGGAAAGGTGCGAGCCGCCGCCTGCGTCGTCTCGCAAGCCTGGTTCCAGCTGTAGTTTACGGTGGCGAAAAAGCCCCTGAATCCATCAGCATGCTGGCTAAAGAAGTTGCCAAACTGCTCGAAAACGAAGCGGCTTACAGCCACATCATCGAGCTGAACGTTGGCGGCACCAAGCAAAACGTAATCATCAAAGCTCTGCAACGTCACCCGGCCAAAGGCCACGTGATGCACGCTGACTTCGTACGCGTTGTTGCTGGTCAGAAACTGTCTGCTCACGTTCCTGTGCACTTCATCAACGAAGCTGCTGCAGTGAAAAAAGGCGGCGAAATTTCGCACGTTGTTGCTGAAGTTGAAGTTTCCTGCCTGCCAAAAGACCTGCCTGAATTCATCGAAGTCGACCTGGCTGACGCCGAAATCGGCTCGATCATTCACCTGTCCAACATCAAGGCCCCTAAAGGCGTTGAATTTGTTGCTCTGGCTCACGGTAACGACCTGGCTGTTGCCAACGTTCACGCTCCACGTGTTGCTCCAGCTGCAGAAGGCGCTGCAGAGTAATTCACTCTGTACGCCGGAGTGACTCAGTAACATCGCGGACTGGAACGTAGCGAGAAAGCGGGCGGAACGCGGAGTTTACATCATGGTAAATGAGCATTTTTCGTCCACTTTCGCCGCACACCCCCATTGCCGCGATGTTATCAACCACTCCAAGGAAGGGCCCCTGACGTGACTGCCATCAAACTGATCGTTGGCCTGGGAAATCCAGGCCCCGAATACGAACAGACCCGGCATAACGCAGGGGCCCTTTTTGTTGAGCGCATCGCGCACGCCCAAGGTGTAAACCTTGTGCCTGATCGCAAATATTTCGGCCTGACCGGGCGCTTCTCGCATCAGGGTCAGGATGTTCGCCTGCTGATTCCCACCACCTACATGAACCGTAGCGGCCAGGCCGTAGCGGCACTTGCCGGATTTTTCCGCATCAAGCCGGAAGAGATCCTGGTGGCGCATGACGAACTCGACTTGCCTCCCGGCGTTGCCAAACTCAAACAGGGCGGCGGGCATGGCGGTCACAACGGGTTGCGCGACATCATTGCGCAACTGGGCAACCAGAATACCTTTCACCGCCTGCGGCTCGGCATTGGCCACCCAGGCGTTGCCAGTATGGTTTCAAACTTTGTCCTGGGTCGTGCGCCACGCGCCGAACAGGAAAAACTCGATGCCAGCATCGATTTTGCCCTCGGCGTGCTGCCGGATATCTTCGCCGGTGAATGGAACCGCGCGATGAAAAACCTGCACAGCCAGAAGGCCTGACTCTTACCCGAGGGGAAACACCATGGGATTCAATTGCGGCATCGTCGGCCTGCCTAACGTCGGTAAGTCCACCCTGTTCAACGCCCTGACCAAATCCGGTATCGCGGCCGAAAACTTCCCCTTCTGCACCATCGAACCGAACACCGGTATCGTGCCGATGCCGGACAAGCGTCTGGACGCCCTGGCAGCCATCGTCAATCCAAAGCGCATCCTGCCGACCACCATGGAATTCGTCGACATCGCAGGCCTGGTTGCCGGCGCTTCGAAAGGTGAAGGCCTGGGTAACAAGTTCCTGGCCAACATCCGTGAAACCGATGCCATCGCCCACGTGGTCCGCTGCTTCGAAGACGAAAACGTGATTCACGTCTCCAACAGCGTCGACCCGAAACGCGACATCGAGATCATTGACCTCGAACTGATCTTCGCCGACCTCGACAGCTGCGAGAAGCAACTGCAGAAAGTCGCTCGCAACGCCAAGGGTGGCGACAAGGATGCGGTCGTTCAGAAAGCCCTGCTGGAGCAGTTGATTGCTCACTTCACCCTCGGCAAGCCTGCGCGCAGCCTGATGAAAAGCATGAGCACCGACGAAAAAGCGGTGATTCGTGGCTTCCACCTGCTGACCACCAAACCGGTCATGTACATCGCCAACGTGGCTGAAGACGGTTTCGAAAACAACCCGCTGCTCGACGTGGTCATGGCCATCGCCGAAGAAGAAGGCGCAATGGTTGTTCCGGTCTGCAACAAGATCGAAGCGGAAATCGCCGAGCTTGAAGACGGCGAAGAGAAAGACATGTTCCTTGAGGCCCTGGGCCTGGAAGAGCCTGGCCTGAACCGCGTAATCCGCGCCGGCTACGAAATGCTGCACCTGCAGACCTACTTCACCGCCGGTGTTGAAGAAGTCCGCGCCTGGACCGTCCGCGTCGGTGCCACCGCACCACAAGCCGCTGGCGTGATCCACACCGACTTCGAAAAAGGCTTCATCCGCGCCGAAGTGATCGCCTACAACGACTTCATCCAGTTCAAGGGTGAAGCCGGTGCCAAGGAAGCCGGTAAATGGCGCCTGGAAGGCAAGGAATACATCGTCAAAGACGGCGACGTGATGCACTTCCGCTTTAACGTGTAACGCTAATCCTCCTGTCTCAGGCGGACTGAAAAGCCCGCCACCACTCTCTGCAGGTCAGAGGGATGGTGGCGGGCTTTTCTGCGTTTGGTGCGCTCGACTGGCAACGCCCTACTTTTTTAGAAGTACGTCGTAGCCCCCGCAAAGAACGCCCGACCAGGCACATAGAAGGTCGTCGAGCCATCGCGCAGATCTTCATCCAAGACGTTCTGTACGCCCGCATTCAACGTCAGCCATTTGGTCACGGCCAGATTTGCGGTCAGGTCATAGGTGGTGTACGACTTGACGAAATCGGTGCCAACGCCACGTTGTTTACCCACGTGTTGCGCCGAGACTTCGGTGTTCAACTGGTCCGTAACCTGCCAGTTGATCGCGCTGAATGCGGACAGCTTTGGCGCGCTGATCAGGTCTTCACCCGTGGACAGGTTTTTGCTTTCAAGCATGTAAGTGGCGTTGGTGCGCCAGTCCACGGAGTCCGTCAGCGGTACGCGAACCGAACCTTCCCAACCACGGGTGCGCGCCTTTTCGACGTTTTCCAGCATGGTCCACCAGCGGCCCTGGTAGAAACCCAACGGCGCGTACTCGATCTTGTCCTCGAAATCAGTATGGAAGTAGGTCAGGCCTGCCTCCCAACCGTCACGATCGAAGGACACGCCCACTTCTTTGTTGACGCTGGTTTCCGGGGCCAGGTTCGGGTTACCAGCCATCCAGCAACTGCCCGTGGTGTAGCCCAGAGGTCGCAGCGAGCCACAACCGCGACCACCGGATTCAGTCGCCGCACCTGCGCTGCCTTCTTTCAGACTCGGCGCACGGAAGCCTTTGGACACACCGCCACGCACCGTCCAGTCTGGATGCGGATGGTAGACCAGATACGCGCGCGGGCTGTTGTGGTTGCCATACTCCTCGCTGTGGTCGAAGCGGTTGCCCAGGGTCAGGGTCAGGTTGTCGAGCAGGAACAGTTCATCCTCGATAAAGGCTGCCGAGTAATCCCCTTTCAGCGTGGCGCCGCTCACAGGAGCCCCCTGGTAGTCCACCGGTACGGTGCCTAGCGTATCGCTGTTGGTCAGCTCTTCGCGCTTCCACTGCCCGCCCACTGTCAGGCGCTGATTGAGCAAGAACTCAAACGGAATGTTAAGGCTGCCTTCGACGATTTTTTCTTCCGAGTTGGCCTTGCCCCAATCGATATCGTTCTTGAATTTGTTCAGGTACATGTCCACTTTCGAGCTACCGAAACTCCAGTCCCCGGTGTGGGAAAGGGTGTAGCTGTCGCGGATCAGACGCCCGGCACCGAATTTGGCACCGATCGTTTCGCCCCAGTCGCCGAAGGTCTTTTTGCTCGACCAGGACCGCTCAACGCCGTGCACGGCTTCAAACGATAAACTCTGCTCGTCGTTGATACGCCAGTCGAGCAACGCGTTGAGGCTTTGATCCTTGGAGCCGCCCGCGCCGTCGCCATACATGAACTCGCCCATCTTGTCGCGACGAGCATCGACTTCATCGGCCGCGCGACGCGTCAGATTCGCCCCCAGGCGCAGGCCCAGGGAATCGGTCAGCGGTCCGGACAGGTTGAGGCTGGTCTGGGTGGTCTGGCCACGGTCGGAGTCTTCAGGAATGGTGGTGTTGACGTTGGCCGAACCACTCCAGGTTTTCGACACTTTGCGCGTGATGATGTTGATCACCCCGCCCATGGCATCCGAGCCATACAGCGAAGACATCGGGCCCCGCACGATCTCGATGCGCTCGATCATGCTCGGCGCGATCCAGTTAAGGTCCTGGCGACCCAGGTCGCGGCGATAGCTCAAGTCCGATGAGCTACCGATGCGTTTGCCATCGACCAGGATCAGGGTGTACTTGTCGTCGAGGCCCCGCAGCTTGATCTTCGATTGCTCGCCCACCGGGCCGAAGCCGCCGGTGACACCGGGAATGCGCCGCAACAAGGTGTTGAGGTCATACACCGGCTGACGTTCGATTTCTTCGCGGGAGATAACACTGACACTGGCCGGTGCATCTCGAAGGTCGGTCGCACCGCCAGTGGCGGTGACAAACGAGGTGTCGAGTTCGGTCACGTTATGTTTATCGACCTCACCAACCTCCTCTGCTTGCAACGCCGGGGCCGCTAGTAGTACGCCGGCGGTAAGAAAAAGAGAGTTGAAAAGGCAGGGGGTGTACTTCATCACAAACCGTCCTTGTTGAGCCAACATGCACCTTTACGGGGCACTGAAGGTGACGGAGTGTAATGCAAATCAATATCATTCAGAAAAGCATTAAATCCAAATTTGTCAAAATAATTCATTCGCCACGTTAAAAAGAATCCTGCCGCACGGGCTCAAGCCCACGGATCACGGGCCTGCGCAATCCATTGAAGCGTTGAGCAAAAAAAACAGCGCCCAAGAAAAAGCCGCGTCTGCGCGCGGCTGTTTCCTGAATGAAATACGCGTGGGAGCGCGCAGGTTCACTCCCACATTGCTTTTGTATCAGGTCAGGCCTTTTGGGTGCGCGGCAGGAAAATCGCCAGAATCCCCAGCAAAGGCAGGAACGAGCACAGCAGGTACACGTACTCGATACCGTGAATGTCCGCTAGGTGCCCCAGCAACGCGGCGCCAATCCCACCGAAACCAAACATCAGGCCGAAGAAGATCCCGGCGATCATTCCGACGTTGCCCGGCACCAGTTCCTGCGCATACACCACGATGGCCGAGAACGCCGAGGCCAGGATAAAACCGATGACCACACTGAGGACACTGGTCCAGAACAAATCGACGTGAGGCAAGAGCAAGGTGAACGGCGCAACGCCGAGGATCGAGAACCAGATCACCGCCTTACGCCCGATCCTGTCGCCAATCGGCCCACCGAAGAAGGTCCCCGCCGCTACGGCCCCCAGGAACAGGAACAAATGCAGCTGTGAACTGGCCACCGACAGGTCGAATTTCTCGATCAGGTAGAAGGTGAAGTAACTGGTGAGGCTGGACATGTAGAAGTACTTGGAGAATACCAGCAAACCAAGCACCACCAGCGCACTGGTCACCCTGCCCTTCGACAGCCCGTGAGTCGCCGCCTGGCCTTGTTTGAGCTTGAACAGGTTCAAGTGATGGGCGTACCAGCGACTGATGCCATACAGCAGCACCAGCGCAAACACCGCGAACAGGCCGAACCAGGCAACGTTACCCTGACCAAACGGAATAATGATGGCCGCCGCCAGCAATGGCCCGAAAGCTGAACCGGCATTACCGCCCACCTGGAACGTCGACTGCGCCAAGCCAAACCGCCCGCCCGAAGCCAACCGCGCCACGCGAGAGGCTTCGGGGTGAAAGGTCGAGGAGCCGACCCCGATCAGCCCCGCCGCCAGCAAAATCATCGGGAAGCTGCCAACCACCGACATCATCAAAATGCCAATCAGTGTGCAAACGGTCCCGGCCGGCAATAGCCATGGCTTGGGATGACGATCGGTGTGGTAACCGACCCACGGCTGCAACAGCGATGCGGTGAGCTGAAAGGTCAGCGTGATCAGGCCGACCTGGGTGAAGGTCAGGCCGTAGTTGGTCTTGAGCATCGGGTAGATCGACGGCAACACCGACTGAATGAGGTCGTTGATCAAATGCGCCAGCGCTACCGCACCGATGATGCGCATGACCAAGGGGCTGCTTTGCGAAGCAGCGGACGCCGGCGTGGCGGCGGACTGAACATTACTGATTGCCATGAGAGTTTCCATACAACGGATGGGAGCGCAGTGCAGGTGCGTCAATGTGCCATTTTTCAGTACGGCAGCGCCATCCCCTTAGCCTGCTAACGACTTGTTATCCGTCGAGACCGGTTAGTAGCGCAAAGCCATGGTCTGAATCTTGCCTTGTCCCTCCACTTCAACGCGGGCCCTTACCAAGGGCACCGAGAATGGGAAGTTTCACCCCAGCCCTGGCCGATACCGCCGGTGGCCGTGAACTTTCGAGGCCTTTTTTTTGCGGGCACAGGTTTCGGCCATCGCGCCGTCACCGCACGCCAACGGTGCGTGTTGCTCAGGGGAGTTGTCGGGCATGCAGGCGTTTTTATCACCAGGGATCAGACTGCTTGGGCGTTTTGGTTTTGCGCGTAAGTTCCAGTTGTTGTTTCTGCTGTTTATCCTGCCACTGGCGGGAAGCTTGTGGATGATTGGCCAGGATTATCGCGACAAACTCAGCCTGATTACCGGCGAGCGTGCCGGGGTGAGCCAGTTGTTGGCCCTCGACACCCTGGACAATCTGCTCGCCGCCCAACGTGATCGCGCCGCCCGCTGGCGCGCCACCGAAACCAATCGTCAGCCCACACCGGCGACGCTTGCCGCCATGGCTGCCTTCGACGCGGTTTCGCCCGCGCTCAGCCAGGCCGCCATCGACCTGGGCAGCACGCTGCAAGCAGAAGGCGCCGAAGCGCAAACCCTCAGCCGCTATCAAGCCCTGCAAGCCGCGCTCGCGGGCCTGGACTCCAAAAGCCTGAGCAGCGTGGGTTGGTGGCCCGATGGCTATGAGCGCTTCACCGCCGCCCTCAGCGCGTTGCAAGCGTTGCGCGAGCAGATCGTCATGGACAATCGCCTGACCCTCGCGCCCTGGCTGGAAACCTACTTGCTCACGCAGATCGCCACCCAACACACGCCCGACCTGATTGAGCGCGTGGGCCGGCTGGCCAGTGTCGGCCAGGCGTCCGTGGTGTCCGGCCAGTTCACCCTGCAAAGCCGCCTGCAACTGCGCGACCTGCGAAGCCGCATCGGCGACGCCCGCGAGCAACTCATCAAGACCGGCAGCCTGCTCGAAGCCCGTTTGCCCAGCGAATTACAGGCATGGGCTGCGCACTATCAGGACAGCCTCAAGCGCCTCGACAGCGGCTTGAAAGTGCTCGACGACGGTGTGTTCGGCGGCAACATCAACCTCAAGCCGGAAGACTTCGAACGCAGCCTCGACGCCCTGCTCGGCGACTTTGCCTCACTGCGCCAGCAATCCCTGAGCGCGCTGGACCAACGACTCGATCACTATCATGGCTCCGCGATTCATCAGCTTATCGTCGTGGCGACTGTCTTCGGTTGCCTGCTGCTGGCGGCGCTGTACTTGTTCATCTGTTTGCAGGCCTCGATCCGCCGCAGCGCCAGCGGCATCACCTTGCTCGCCGAAGCCCTGCGCGACGGTAACCTGAGCCTGCAAGTGCCGGTGCAGGGGCGTGACGAGCTGGCGGCCATCAGCACCGCGCTCAACGTCGCCGTGGTGCAATTGCGCGCCAGCCTGCTGGGGGTCGATCACGAAACCCTGCAACTGAGCGACGCAGTGCGCACCCTCAATACTCATTCCAGCGGTGCGCTGGGCGAAGTCGAAGCCCAGCAGTTGCAGATCAGCCAGATCGCCGCTGCCGCCACGCAACTGGCCGCGACATCTCAAGGGGTTGCCCAGAGTTGCGAGCAGGCTTCCGGCAGCGCTCAGCACACCCAACGCATCGCTGCCGACAGCAGTCGTGACAGCCAGCGCACCACCGCGAGCATTCAACAGCTCAATCAGCGCCTGAACGACACGGCAGCCGCGCTGGGTCGCGTCAGCGAACAAGGCCAGCAGATTCAACTGGTGGTCGATACGATTCGCGGGGTCGCCGAGCAGACCAACCTGCTGGCGCTCAACGCCGCCATCGAAGCTGCGCGGGCGGGCGAACAGGGTCGCGGTTTTGCGGTGGTGGCCGACGAGGTGCGCAGCCTGTCGCAACGTACCCAGTCGTCCACCGCACAGATTGCCGGTACGGTCGACAGCCTGCGCAACACGGTCAACGAGGCGGTGAACCTGATGGAAGCCGCGTGCGGTCAGGCGCAAAGTGACGCGCAAGCGGTGACCGGGCTGGGCGAACGCCTGGGGGAAATTGCCACCGCGGTACAGAGCGTCACCGACACACTGGCGCAAATCGCCACGGCGGTAGAAGAGCAGGCCTGCACGGCCGACGAGGTCAGCGGCAACATTCAACAGGTCGATCAGGCCGCCGTACGCCTGCTGGAAGGCGCACGGGCCGTGAACCTGGCGGCAGACACACTGAGCCAGGGCAGCAAGGCCTTGAGCGCAAATACCGGGAGGTTTCAGCTCAATTAATGCCCGCGCCACGCCGGTTTTTTCGGCTCAGGTCGATAAGCGGTTGAAAGCGTAGAGAAATATTTTAGATTTATGCTTGACACATCTTCATTCCAAGCCAATAATGCGCGCCACTTGGCTACATAGCTCAGTTGGTTAGAGCATAGCATTCATAATGCTGGGGTCCGGGGTTCAAGTCCCTGTGTAGCCACCAAGTACCTGTTTACAGATGTCTCCACGAGTCTCTAAACAACCTCAAGAAGCCCGCCTAGTGCGGGCTTTCTTGTTTCTGGCTATCTCTCCTTGTATCCCCCTATACCTTCCCTCCGTGTATCCCCCTGTGTATCCTCGACAAATAATTGAACCAAGGGGATACAAGCCCAAATGAAGCGATCCGAGATAAAACGCCGCCCCCTTTCCGATACCGCATTGTCCGGCCTGGAGCCTGATGCCAACGAGTATCGCGAGCTGGACGGGAGCGGCCTTTATTTCCGCGTGAAGCCTGATGGCCAAAAGTCCTGGCAGCTTCGCTACAAGAAGCCCGACGGCAAATGGTCGTGGCTTGGGCTTGGCGGCTACCCCGAGGTGAGCGGATCGGTTGCCAGACAGAAAGCTGCCGAATTGCGCGCCGACGCCGCCGACGGCAAAAACCCGATCGTAACCAAACAAGCCCGCAAAAAAGCAGAGAGGGATATCGCCGGCGAGACATTCGAGCCGCTGGCGCGAGAGTGGTACGCCTCACGTCTCACCAACTGGGACGCTGGGACGGCCAAGCGAATCATCGGCGCCCTGGAACGTCACGTCTTCCCGGTGTTCGGCAAGCGCCCCTATGCCGATATCACTCCGCTTGAGTGGATGGAGTTTCTGCGCGGCATGGAGCAGCAGGGAATCCTTGAGCAAATGAGCCGGGTGCGCTCGTACTGCCGAGACGCCTACGACTTGGCCAGGGTAACTGGCCGGGCAACCCACAACCCGCTTGAGGGACTGCAAAAATACCTCCAGTCCGGTAAGGCCGAGAACTATGCTCACGTCTCATCCGATGAGCTACCCGGCCTGATCCGTGCCATTGCTGCTTATCCACACGCCCACGATGTGCGCCTCGGCCTGCGCCTGCTGAGTTTGTTCGCCGTGCGCCCCAGTGAGTTACGCGAGGCAAAGTGGTCGGAGTTCGATTTCGTCAAGAAGGTCTGGACGATCCCCGTCGAGCGCAAAGGCCGTAAAAAAGGCCTTGAACACCTGGTGCCGCTTTCCTCTCAGGCGATCGAGGCGCTGGAGGAGCTGCGCCAATACACCGGCAGCTATCCCCTTCTGTTCCCTGGCCGCAGTGACCACACCAAACCACGGAGCGACACCGTGTTTCTGATGGCTCTGCGCCGGATGGGCTACGAGGGACGGCAAACCGGTCACGGCTTTCGACATATCGCGTCGACGGTGCTCAACGAGAACGGCTTTGACGAGAACCACGTCGAGGCCCAGCTTTCACACAAAAAGCCTGGCGTTGCCGGCATCTACAACAAGGCCCAATACCTGCCGCAGCGCACGAAGATGATGCAATGGTATGCGAACTACCTCGACGGGCTTGCCGGTGGCGTCGTCATCCAAGGCGACTTTGGCAAGCGTGCTTGACCTGGCGCTTCCCTCTTACTTGCAGACAGATATAGACTGAAAGCCATTACTGTTCGGATAGCCAGTATCCGGACACGCAGCGTTTTGGCCAGCCTATCCTGACGGGGCGAAAAGCGGACACCCATCCGCCCGACTGGTCGATTTCTCGTTACCGGCCGCCGGGGAGGCGATTATTGTGGATACAAATAAAGAGTTTGATCCTTTTACGGACACGGCGCCGCTCGATCCCATATATCGACTGCGCGGCATGCAAGCGCGCGCCAAGCTAGTGCTTCAGGAACGATCAGAAATTGAGATGAGAGTGGCCGCCTCAACTATCGAGTGGCTCACCAGCGAATATTTCTACACAGCGAAAGAATCCTGGATTACCCATCAAGTAGAGACTGGTGGTTCGATACTCCGGCATCTCCGCTACGAGGATCGGACGGAATATGGACTGAGAGAGCTGGTCGATCACAACCCTGACATCATTTCTGATGAGTTCGATTTTCCGACTGAGGAAAACACTAGCCCTCTTGAAGCCTTGGATGAAAGTCTAAAAGGTGTCGACCTTGATGACGAGAATTTCCCTGACGCAAAACCCTACGAATACTTCGCCGTTTTAGCATTGATCCTCATCGGGCAGGCGATCCTGTCATTCCAGGACGATGAGTGGTGGCCGCCCGTCCTGAAAGAAGACTTACCTATGACGTGCCTTAGCTCCATTGCTAACAATGCAGTAGACATCATGGAGGTTGTTTGTAGAGCGGAGCAGTATCAGGACGAACACGACATGCGTAAGAGAATCAAGTTTTTTCTGCAAGACAATGAAAAAAGCCCCCCCGAGCAGGTAGATGAACTGGTGAGGAAAAAGGTTTCTCTCGCCGCGAGTCTCGCAGCAAATGCTCGACATAGAGAAACAAGCGAGAGCAGGTCAGCAGCTCTACTGTGTTGGGATACCACCGGATCAAACTTCAGCAGCCGAACAGCCTTCGCCCGGAATAAACACAAAGATTATGGAGTTACCGAGAGAACGCTTTATGGGTGGGTCACGGCGCACGTGCGTTTAAAGACCTGACTGAGCGACTACCATCTGCGCGCATACAGTACGGTATACGCGCTAACTGTACAGTCTGCGCGCATACGGATCTGTCGAGCCCGCTGCCGCTCCATCAACCTGTTTCCCGTCTAGATCAATATCGGGAAACGTACAATGCACACCATCCACGCAGCACATCAGCCTTCTACCTCGGCAGCGCAGAACTTCGACCCGGCAATCACCCTGATCCGTATGCCGGACCTCGAAGCCATCACCGGCCTCGCCCGCCCCACCGTCTATAAACGTCTCAAAGACGATCCGACCTTCCCCCGCCCTGTGCCGCTGAGCAACAGCAAGTCGCGCGGCTCGCCAGTTGGCTTTGTACTGGCCGAGGTCCACGCCTGGGTGCGCCAACGCATCGCATTGCGAGGGGAGGCGGCCTAAATGACCGACCAAAAAAAAGGCCAACCCATTAAGGCCAGCCCGGAAAAATCTCACGCCGATAGTACCACCAGCAGCACCGGGAAAGCGCCGACAAAGATCAGCCGCGTCCTGGCCTATATGCTTCAGGATCGCAGCCTCAACCGCTTCGAAGCTGAGCGCCTGGGTGACCACTGCCTTCACAGCACAATCAGCAGCCTGACCCACAGTTACGGCTTGAAGTTCGCCCGCCAGTCCGAGCGCGTGCCAAATCACTGGGGGCTGCCTTGCCTTGTGACCCGGTACAGTTTGCCGGCCAGCGAATACAAGCGCGCCCTCAACATCCTGGCTATGCTCAAAGGGCCCGGGGCGTCTCGCCGTCAGGTGGCCGCATGAACGCCTCGCTCATGATCGGCGATGAACGGTCGATAACTTTTCTTGCCAGTAGTCACGCCCGCCGGTATGGTTCTCCCCGTCACATTGCTGACAACGACCTTGGCGGGTCGAATGATTTCAGGCGCAACAGCGCCCCCATTACGATTGCAGGCGCTTTTTTTGTGTCCGCATTCTCGCGTTATGGCGGGTTGCGCAGGAGCACCCTCGGGTGCGCCGGGTTCCTGAATCACCGGTCCGCCAATCTTGCGCAATTCGCCACCCTTCTCTGCTTGGCGGCAGGCCGTGGTGGCTCTCATGATTCGGGAGCTTCACCTATGAAACACGCCCTCATTCTGTCCACAATTCGCGCCTTTGCTCACCGGCGCATGGCTTTGAGCGCCCTCCGCGCAAACTCGTCCCTCTCCGTTCGCCTCACTCGCTACAACGCCCACATGGCCATCGTTCGCACCCTGGAAGCTCAAGGCGGTGCGCAATGACCCAGACCAGCGCCAACATCGCCGATGATGCCCTCGACCTGCTTCGCGCCACCCACGAACGCATCAACCACATGCGGGCGCTGTTCAACTCCATCATCAAAGACCTGAAGCACGGCAAGTCGCAGGACATTGAGGAACTGGCGAACCTCGGTGGCTTCCTGGGTTACGACTGGGCGAACTACGTCGATTGCGAGGTCGAGAAGATGCAGAAAGCTGTGGATTCCGCAGAGGTGGCGAAATGAGTTCTGGAAACTGGCACAACCTGCTGCCAAACCACGAATCCATTTTCAAAATGTCGGCCGAGAAACTACAGGAGACGGAGAAAGCATCGGACCGCTACCTATCCGTTTTGGCCCATGGCATTTCTGGCATTGGCAATCTCCTCGCTTGTTCTGCCTCGAATGGCGAAACAGGCCTCAGTGAAACAGCGGTAACAGACATCGGCTGGATGCTGGAAAGCCTCGGAACGCTGATTAGCAACTTGTCCGACACCGGTGCCGCGGCCGCGCATCGACGAAACGAAATAACGCCGGAAGTCTAAACATGAAAATTCAAAACGACGCGCCAGCGTCGACGGGATCGGCTTGCCCAAAGAAAGCCACCGAGCTGTTTTATTTGGTCCACCCAAAGGTGCCCAAGGCATTGCTGGGCCCATTCCTGGGCGAGGCCGACGCCGAGTGCGGCCGCGTAGTTATGCGTAGTCCTGACGCCCAAGTGACGGCCTGCCTGGTCGACTCAATCGACGAGCTGACCTATTGGCATGCGGTGAACAACGGCCGGGTTTGTCGAGCCTTCGCCGGGAGCGCCAACCGTGGGTAACGTGATTCCTTTCGAGCTCGGCGCCATCACCGTGCGCGACGATGTGCCGCCGCATATGGACGACTACGGTCGGATTTTGTTGATCGGCGCATTCAGCGATCTGGTGCAACTGCGTGACAGCGCGGCGAACGAGTACAGCCACAAAGAGGCCGACGCGATCGTTAAACAGATCGGCCGCGTGTTGGCGCGATACGAACCGGAGGGCGCCGCATGAGGGGCACTCCAAAGCTCACCATCGTCGGTGATGATCCGCTTCACAGTCTCGTACTTCCCAGGCTGGATGGAGTGAGACGGTCCGCAACAGATAACTACATGGCCAAATGTCCTGCGCACCAGGACAAGTCACCATCGTTAAGCGTGGCGTCCGGCGTTGACGGTCGCGTGCTGATTCATTGCTTCGGCGGCTGCTCGACCTCTGATGTTCTCGCCGCAGTCGGCCTTGAGCTTAAGGACTTGTTTGCCGGGAATCTGAGCGACACGGCACGACTCGACTACAGGCGAAAGTCTCTGGAGAGCGCCCGCAATCAGGCACGGCTGATCCAGACTATTGCCGCCGCTCAGCTAGACCGCGGAGAGGCGCTCAGCGCCATTGATCTGGAGCAGTTACAAACTGCCGTAGGACGAGAGCGAGAGATCAATGATCAGCTCGCAGAGCTCGACGTTGACCGGACAGTGAGAGTTGCTCCCGACAGGCCATGCTGGGCCGTTTACGAACATTGGGTGACCAACGAGAAAGGTCGCAAGCTGCGCCCGGGCGTCTACTGGCATGGCTTCAAACGCACGGCCGCCGACCAGGACGACGCCGAGGGCGATACCGGCGACCGTCCCATCACCGATGAGTGGATCTCCAGCCCCGTCACAGTCGTGGCCCGCACCACCAACAGTGACGATGGCAGCGAGGGCCGCCTGCTGCGCCTGATCACCGAGGGCGGCATCAAGGAATGGATCATCGCCATGGAGGTGTTCGGCGGCAGCGGCGAGGACGCCCGGCGTGCCTTGTTCGGCATGGGCGTCATTATCGCCCTGAAGAAACGCGGCACCTTCATGGAGTACCTGCTCGACCAGCACCCAGCCGAGGTGTTCGCCACCACCAGCCGGCCGGGCTGGCATGAGTCGGGGGCGTTCGTGCTGCCCGGGCGGACGATTGGCAGTGACAAAGTGCGGTACCAGGCCAGCAACAAAGCTCAGGTTCTTTTCAGCCGCCGCGGCGAGCTGGCGCTATGGCAAACGGAAGTAGCCGCAAAGTGCGCCGGTAACCCGGTATTGACACTGGCGATCGGCTGCTCGCTGGCCGGCCCGCTGTTGAGCCTGGTCGGCGTGCTGGGTGGCGGCGTTCACCTGGTGGGAGACAGCTCGAGCGGCAAATCACTGGCTCAACTGATCGGCTCGTCGGTGTGGGGTGACCCGGGCGTGTTCGCCGCCAGTTGGGACATGACCAAGGGCGGACTGGAGATCGAGGCGTCGAGCCGCAATGACACCATCCTGCCGCTGGACGAGATCAAGCGCGCCGATCCGAAGCGCGTACAGGAAATGGCCTACTCGCTCGCCAACGGTCAGGGCAAAGGCACTATGACCCGCGAGCGTGAAGGCCGCGCCAAGTTGAGCTGGCGCCTGCTGACCCTCTCCAGTGGCGAGCGCTCGCTCTCCGAACACGCCGCCATATCCGGCAATGCCGCCCACGCTGGCGCAGAGTTGCGCATGGTCGACGTGAACGCCGGCACCCGCACGCATCGAGCCTTTGACGAATTGCACGGGCTTGAGGGCGCGGACTTCCACCGGCAGCTCACCGTGGCCGTTGGTGCCCACCATGGCCACCTCGGGCCTGCGTTCGTCGAGAAGCTGCTCGCCAGTGATGACCGCGCCGGGTTGCTCGAAGACTTCGCCGGCGTACGCGCCAGCTTTGTGGAGGACAACGCCCAGGCCGGGCGCGTAGCCGATCGGTTCGCCGTTATTGCGCTGGCGGGCGAGATGGCCATCGCCTACAGCCTGCTGCCGTGGAAACCGGGCACCGCCCTCGCCGACTGCCGCTTGCTCTATGGCGAATGGCTGAGCCGGGTGGGCAGCGGGAATGCTGAAGACCGGCAGATCCTCGCCGGCATTCTCGACTTCATCGATCGCCATGGCAGTAGCCGCTTTTCCGATGTCGATGACGTGACGCCTGACACCAAGGTATTCAATCGCGCCGGCTATTGGGAACTGACGGGCAATAACCGCCTGTACCTGTTCAACAAGCCGGCACTGATCGAGGCCGCCCACGGCTACGGCCTGTCTCGCATCATCAAAGCGCTGGAGGGGGCAAACGTACTCGCCCGCCGCGACAACGAACGCAAAACCAAAAACTACCGGCTCCCTGGTGGTGGTCAGGCGCGCCTGTACGTGGTCGATCCCGAGGCAATGGACCGCGAAGGGGGTGGCGCATGAACGGCACCAACACATCACCGACCCGGATTGCCCGAGTTCACAGGAACCTAGAATCACTGGCAACAGTGGCAACACCGGCAACGGCCTTGTGGGACGTGGCTTGCAGCCGTTGCCACCCTATAAAAAGAGTGGCAACAACTGGCAACGCACACCTCATTTTCAACATAAGAGACCAGCTCAACCCCTTAGTTTGGTTATCACTGTTGCCGGTAAAAATCCGGTGGCAACAATTTGGAAGCATCGGCAACACCTGGGGCCCACGGTTTACGGGGCTGTTGCCATTGTTGCCGCTGTTGCCGGTGTTTTTGAATTCACAGGCACATTGGATTACGAGTAATCAGGGCGAGAGGGCGTTATGAGCCTCCTGTCCGCCCTGCTCGATCACATGCCGCCGGCCATTGCTGGAACCGACTCCGCAAAAGTGTGGAGTCGACCACCAGCACGCCTGGCACTGGTCAACCGCGTCGAGCGTGCTGCCCAGTTCATCACCGGCCCCCATGCCAGCGCCGCCACTGCCACACCTGAGTGGCGACAGGCCCGCGACCGGTACCTCAACCACATCATGGTTTGCCGTTCCTGCTACGCGCCCACCGGCCGCCACTGCTCGGCTGGCGCGGACCTGCGCGCCGCTTACGACTCAACGCCCATGGAGAAAGCCCAATGAGCACAAGCCTCGTCATTGCCCTGGTCGACATCGCCAGGAAGCCCGGCGCCAGCATGAGCACCAGTCTGATCACCACCCGACGGATCTGCCGCGCCTTCGGTGCGCGGCTTGATTCGATCCGCGACGAGCGCCGGGCCATTCGCCGCAAGGCCGGCAAGTTGCGCCAATACCTGCCATTCACCGCCAGCACCATCGCCGAGCTCGAACAGCAGGCCGCGGACCACCGCCGTGTGGAATCGGACGACCTCCGCACAGTGCTCGTCGGGTTCGGGCGCTCGCTGGTGCTGGATACCGAGGGGCTGGCCAACGGGCTTGGCTTCGATCGGCTGTGCGACCTACTGGCGATCAACACCGTGGAGCGCGAGACGGCGCGTAAGGAAGGCTTGGCCAGCCTGGCTGATCTGGTGTTCGCCTATGCACTTGAGGACAGCGCCGCCCGCCGCGGCCAGAAATGGAACGACGCACCGCTGTTCAACGCCTGCCGCCTCGCGACCGCGAACTTCATCAGGGAATGCCCCGAGCACCTGCTGCCCGACCCGTTCGCACCTGGTGCGCCATTCGGCCCAAAGCTGCCGCCCGACCTGCGCCTCGTCGGCAAATGACCCTATCGGTACGCGACACGTTTTGCGAATAACGAAAACGTGTCGCGACATTGAGCAATAGCACCAGTCACCAGCCCATCAATGGCGCCAAGGCGTCGAAGGAGGAAACACATGTCACACCACATACGCTTCGCCGAAGCGTGCAAGACCACGGATTTCACTACTGCCCCCGGGACAATCGGCGGGTATGTCGTGTGGAACGTTCAACGCGTGCGGGATGGGGAAAGGGTTGATATCGAGGGGCCTTTCTTCACTGAGGACGAGGCCCGGATCTCGGCCGAACTCATGCGCATCGAATACCGCGGCGCACGGGCTTACCAGTCGACGCACTGCTAGGCCTGGAATCCCGAAGTGAACCGCGAGATCGCGATCCGAGACGATGCTATGGCCGCCCGAATGATCCTGGCTGCTCAGCTCGGTATGGAAATTCCTAAACACAGCGCACAAGGCGCACAAGGGTAAATCATGGCAATGGCTACCAATTACGGCGGTAAAACTCGAGTTCTGCTCGGCGGCTCAGCAGCAAAGCTGTTCGGGCGTGAGCACTTTTTCGAACTGTCGACCGGTGATGTGCGCGAAGCGGTAAAAGCAATCGATGTAAACCATCCGGGCTTCGCAAGATATCTCGCAACCGCGAAGCAGATGGGGCTTGAGTTCGCGATTTTTCGAAACCGTAGGAACATTAACGATAAGGAACTGGCGCTGGGAGGAGCGAAGGAAATACGCATTGTGCCGGTGGTTTGCGGCAGCAAGCGCGCAGGGCTCTTGCAGACCGTCATTGGTGTCGCGTTGATTATCGCCAGTCCGTTTACCAACGGAGCGACACTCGCCCCAGGCATTGCCATGGTTGCCGGCGGCGTTATCCAGATGCTCAGCCCACAAGCTACTGGACTGAAGCAAAGCGGCGCCCCCGAAAATATGCCGAGCTACGCCTTCGGCAGCGCGCGAAACACCACCGCATCCGGAAACCCGGTCCCTCTCTGCATCGGTGAGCGCCGCTGGGGCGGTGCGATCATTAGCTGCGGCATATACGCAGAGGACCAGGTATGAAGGCCTCGCAATACGACCAAATCAGAACCGTTAAGCTCTATGGACAGTTGCGCCAATTTGGGAAGTCTTACCAGCTCGCCGTGCGCACCCCTGCCGAGGCCATCAAAGCGCTTTGTGTCCAGCTGCCTGGCTTCGAGCGCTTTCTATCGAATGCGAAATCAAGAGGCCTTGAGTTCGCGGTGTTTCTGGGAAAAAAGAACATCGGGGAGAGCGAGCTCAAGATGCATGGCGATGGCGACATTGTGATCGCGCCGGTAATCGTCGGGAGCAAGCGTGCTGGTGTGTTGCAGACGGTCGTAGGCGCGCTGCTAATTGCCGCCTCCTTCCTCTCGCTTTGGGCACCGCCGGTATCTGCTGCCCTCTTTGCAACAGGTGTGGGAATGGTCGCAGGTGGTGTCATCCAAATGCTTAGCCCCCAGGCCGGCGGTCTGAAGACCAGCGCCGTCCCTGAAAACACCCCTGGCTATGCTTTTGGCAGTGCTAGGAACACCACCGCCTCTGGCAACCCGGTCCCGCTCTGTTTCGTCAAGCGTCGGGTGGGCGGGGCGATCATCAGTGCGGCAATTTATGCTGAGGACCAGATGTAGAGCAATTGACTATGGCCGCTCTCCGGGCGGCCGTTTCATACCCGTAGACAGATCAATTGACTCAGCTTTTCAGTGCTATTGAGGCCGTCTGCACAACTCTTCCCTTATTTGTTGCACTAGCGCCATGGCCCTCTCCGCCTCATCCTGAGCGAAGTACGTGTTATCGGACTTCAGTTCACTTATAGGCATGACCTTTTGGTGCATAAGCTCCCTTCGCACCGTCCGTAGCCGCTTTACTTTGGCCAAAAGGGTTGGATCATTTATCCCGAGCGATTTCAACTTTCCCTCGTAGATGTCCCCATCTTTATATCTCTTGCCAAGCGCTTCAGTACCCACGGCACACAACATGGCTTCAAGGAAGCTACAGCTGAAGGAGATTGATATAAGCGCCTGCTTGAAAGACTTCATTTCAGGATCGTAGCGAAATATGCTTCCACCTCCGTCCTTCGGGGTTGTTAGCTCGTCAGCCAACCTTCGAGACTCCTCCAGGGCAGTGATGGCAATCTCCAAAAAAACTCTCTGATTCGATACCACGCCAGTCATATTCATACCCTATTGGCTCCCAGTAACGTTCGCCCTTTCAATGCCAGGTTTTCACGTCGACCAGATGTTAAGTTTTGCTAAGTCGCTAGCGCTGACCAGTTCGGTTGATAACCACGTTGGTAACCACCAAAAGTAACCACTCCGCCCGGTTACCAATATCTGACGGCCCATCTGATGTGCAACTCTTACGCGAACGACCAGCCGGCCAGGGGAAAGCGCGCCTGGCCATCGAGAATAAGCTGGCGCGAGGCAACTTTGATGATTTTTGCAGTCCCTACAAAGAAGCTGGTGGCTGCTAATTTCTGAGTGGCTGATCTATCAGCCAGTAATGGCCAGCCGGGATGCCTTTTACTAATCAAACGCTGGAATGATGGCTCGGGAAATGCATTTACAACCCTCCTCCCGACCAGGCATCGTAAGCTTGCCATTCAGACGCATTCCTTTGGCGATCTCATATCGCTTGCCGTCGGCAGCTTTATGCGCCGCGTCCTGACGAATATCATTCGCGGAAGGTTTTTTAGGGTTAATTTGGCATGGCGCGCCACTGTAGGACCAAACAGCATATTTAATGCCGAGAGATATTTTCTGGTCGCGATTCATGAGCGCTGAAGCCTTGTTGTTTAAGCTGAGAGCTATCTCGCCGGCCCTCCGTTTCGTCATGCGAGGCAATTCGAGTTCCATGATGGAATTAAATAACGTTGCTAGATCTCGCCCACTAGACACTGAACGCAGAGCAGCATCATAAATTTTCTCGAAATGAGACTCATCGAACTCACTTATTTGTTTGATGTTGCTTCTAAGGTCGACTTTAACCGCCTCGGTTATCCGCTCAGGATCAAATTTAACCGTTGAAATTGCATAACCGGTTCGTCCCTCAGCAGCGGAAGCCCCTGCAGTCTTTGCCCCTCTACCGCCTCTGATCACTGACATTAATTTCGAGAAAATTGACATGAGACATCAGCCTTTTTTATCGGATGCGGCTTTGCGCAAGCCAGCGTGAATTAACAATCTGCCGAAGAGCCTAGCCGTTACTGGCTTTCATTGAGCGTTTTTCTGTGTGATACCGTTCGGCGAATGTCAGGTTTTGTCAGGTTTCCGCGCCGATCAGATGTTAGGTCTTATTAGGTAGTCGGAGGATATCCAGGTCGGCTGGTATCCACTCCGGTATCCACGGTTTGATGCTGCTCCGGCGCGGATACCCTCGGTAGTGACCATGTGCTGTGACCACCACCGGTGACCACTTCCCCCTGGTCACTGACGCATCAAATGCCCCTTTGCGAAAACTACCCCATGGAAGGCCCGCGTCAAGTCCCTATCGGCGTGTTTTCGCGCAGTGTTTCGCGCACGTCCGTCGCGCATCTGGTCAATGCGCGAAGCCATCTCGCACTGGGGTTTCACGCAGACCTTCACGCAGTGCTGTCGCGCACTTGTGCTCTGCGTGAATACTTGGCCGTTTTGGCCGTGGTACGCAGCCAGGTACGCACGATTGGTACGCATTGGCGGGTGCGTACCGACCAAGTTCGCACCCGAGGTTCGCACTTCTAGTTCGCACCTTCCTACGCGATGCTGGCGCGAACCTGGCTGGCGGTTACCAGCGCGACCACCAGACCATGCGGTTGCCAAGCGCGAGGTTTCCACTGTGGTTTCCACCAAAAGCAGGTGTTTTGACTGGCAACTCTGTCATTCGCGAAACCAAACACACGGAGGAGGCGCAACGAGTCTGCTGCCACCATTTGCGAAACACCCCATGCAATCGACAATTTACTCAGTCGAACTGAATGGTTATGTCGATTCTTTATGGTGTTGGACGTGCGTAGGCGTTCATGGGGTGCTATAGCTAAGGCAAACAGGGCAATCTATGCGCGTCGTTCACAGCTGCTCCGCCATTCACCGGAGATATCGATACCGCTGGGCGGAACCTGTGGATAGACCCCTTGACTAACGTATAGGCCGGCTGATAATTCGCGACCACTTGTACGCAGGACCACCCCCCAAGGACTGGGGAAGAGAGGTAACACGTGATTTTCAGTGAACAGAAAGTAGCGCAAATCGCGGCTTTCTTCTTGGCCCGTGCCGAAGGTTCGCTGCCCAATCTGAAGCTCATCAAGCTGATGTACTTGGCTGATAGAGAGTCGATGAGTAGGTTTGATGTCCCAATGTCAGAGGACCGAGCAGTTTCGATGCCTCATGGCCCCGTTTTGTCTGCGACCTTGAATTTGATCAAAGGTAAGCGGGAATCGAAGGAGTGGAGCTCCTGGATTTCTCCGCCGGCTGATAATGAAGTGAAACTGTCCAGAGAGTTACAAAACTTTGATGACCTTGATGAATTGAGCCGATCTGACTTTTTGGTTCTTGACTCCGTTTGGCATCAATTTGGACACATGAGCAAATACCAGCTTCGGGACTACACTCATAAATACATCCCCGAATGGCACGACCCGCACGGTACGTCGGTAGATATTGATCCAAAATCTACCTTCATAGCTCTTGGGGTTGGTGAGGATCTTGCTGAAATCAAAGCACAGGATCTTCGAGAACGCCGTGCTCTCGCTAGGAAAATATCTGAGTATATTTAATGCCAGGGACAATACTTCAGAAAGGAACGTTATTAATCCCCACAGGCGGCGCTGATCACTTACACATAGTGATCAACGATCCAGTTTTTTGCCCATTTCAGAACGATAACGTCGTGTTATTGGTGAACATCTCATCTGTCTATCAGGGTAAATACGCCGATTCAACATGTATCCTTTCGATGGGTTCACACCGCTTTGTTAGACACGATAGCTGGGTCGTTTACCGTGACTCTGTAATTAGGCGAGCGGATGCGCTGGAGACAGACTTAGCGCTAAACCAAATCAGATCACACGATCCATTCTCCGCTTCTGAATTCCTGCGAATTCGGCAAGGATTCGATTCTTCTCCAGACGTTAAAACAAAGGTCATTCGCTTCCTGAAACAGCACGGCTTGTAGCTTTCCCACTCTTCCCTGCCGTTTAAGTAAGCTCATCATCAGCATCTCACTTTGACCACGCTTTGACGGAATATAAGACAGGCATGAGACGAACCCCGCACCTGGTCGGCGTCTGAGGCTTTATACATGCGGGGGCCGTCAAACAAGCAGGCTTGATCGTCTCATCCCCCTGACAGACCCCAGACGGATTCTGGACAGGCTCTGGACGGCCAGCGCGGCGGGCAGGTAATCCAACTCCGCCCAGGAGCCACGGACAGCATGGGCGGCGGCAGGTCGGGCAGCAGACTGGACAGCTATCCCGTCCAGAAAATGGGAGCGTCCACGACGGTGATTTGTGAGGCTGGCGAGTCATGAAGACGCTAGGAGAAGCGAACTCGATCCCTGACGACCCTTGACGGAGCCTTGACGAAATTTTTGACAGGGTTTGACGGATTTCTCCGGCACCACCACTAGTTGGAACGCTGAAAGCCACGCAGTTCATGGCTTTGCGGGCATTCGCGCAGCTTGGCCAGCACCAGCCTTGTCAAAAGTTCCAGACTTGGCCGTCAAGGTAACTGCTCGATCAATCGCCAGGTCCACGCCAGCGGGATGGGGTGGTGAAATACCTGGTCGACTGAATCCTTAGCGCGCCAATCAATACTTGACAGGCCCTTGACGGATTTTCATCGACAGATACCGCTCAAATCGTCCGCAGCCCATACACTGCGCCGTCTCCAGCGTGATAGCTGCGCGCTGGAGCTTGGTGCTCGTCAAGTATTTATTGGGGCGTCCGCCGACCTGACAGCAGGCCGGAACAGGTAACATCTGCTGGTCATAGCTGGAGCTACCAAACAGCACCAGCTTCAGCCGCACACCGAGGACTGAGCCGGGTCCGTTATTACTTGTGATTATCTACCCGCCGACAAGGTGGTGTTTCCGCCGGAGCTGGCGCTGCTGATTGTCAGGAAGGCCAGCACAATGGCGGTGGCATTCGAGGAGCAAGCGCTTAACCAGCTCACCAAGGATGCCCGGCGCGCCCTTTCGCGGGGAACTGATCAAAGGCGAGTCATCAGGGAAATGCGTTTGTAGCGCTGCCCGCTCGAACTACCGGAATGCCGGTAGTTTTCCAGTACCTGACCTACCGAAATGGGAGCTCAGTTTTATCGCGAACCTCGAGCAGCGACAGGCGGAGTTGGCGGCCAATGTCCAGGCGATCTGTCATTGCAAGACATGCAAATAGCCACAGAACAAGTACCTCTAGATATCACCACCCCGTATCAGGGGAGTGCTCCAGAATAGAACCAGACTAATCGATCCAACTGAAAAACTGGCTCGTCCCATTCCATTTGGTATAAAGATTTCTGCCGGTCCAATAAGAAACATTTCCGCCGGGGTCAACTTCACGCGTCACCCGCAAAACGTGCGCTTCGGTTTTCCATGCTAGAACTGTGTCGTCTAGCACTGGCACTTCGTGCCCTTCCAAGCCATGAGCGTCACCTGATATTCGATGCTTAGGCAGGACCATGAGAAGCGCAGCGTGTTTGCTCTCTTTCAGCACGAGAGCGAAGGAGTTTTGCATCATCGTGTAGCCAGTCGATGCGTGAACAATCCGATAGTCCGGACCTCCTCCAACCTGTCTAATCTGATTCAGAACGTGATCATCGGAAATCAATTTTGACTTGTCCGCGATCACGCCGTTCGTCGCATCACGACACCAATTAGCAACGTCACTAGACGTTCGGAGCTCAATCTGTGCCGTTGACCGCGCAGCGAACTTTCGAGCGCTTGGTAGATACTCGGACGTAGTCACAAATATGCCTTGGTCAACACCTGAATCAGCCATTACCCCTCGAAGGGCGGCGACAGCCTCCACATTTATCTTTCGGCGCTGCGCGTACTTCTTCGCCTGAACCAACGTCATTACGTCACCTAGCGGCCCTCGCTGAAACAATCGAACGTCCACCCCTCCATCTCCAGAGCCCGGTCCAAGTTCCGCTTCAAATCCGTGATTCTGAAATATTCGAAAGAGCAGTATCTCGAACTGGCGGTGTCCCAGGCGCCGCAGATCTTCCGGGCGCTTGGCAAAATGGGCATAGAGTTCTTCATGAACATCCCCACAATCCTCTTTCACCAGCCCGCACACCCACTGCCAATGAAAGTATTCATCAAATGCATCAGCCCAGTCCTGCTCGGAAGGATAAAAGTGGACGGAAACACCATCGATGTTCTCAAACCAAAAGCCATGAGATTCGACAATTGCTTCATATTCCGAGTAAAGCCGCTGATCAGCAGAGCCATCAACTACGTCGCGTAGGTGGCCCTCGAAATGCTGAATGAACGCTACAGCTTGGTTCCCAGGCTCTCCCCCAACACGATGTGCATAAGTTTGAAATCCGGTGCTTTGCCATAGATCATTTGAAATCGCCCAATCCTGGATAGCGCCTTGCACTGATTTGATTTTTTCCTCGAGCTGAAAATCGGTAAATGCCGCCATGGTCACTCCTTGTATTCAGCAATCGCCTGCATTAATCCGCAACGTGACGTCGACCGAAACTAAACAGATCTTGGAATCATAGCTTCCACAACCGACCGCTCGTCGGTATGAATTTGGGCCCGCGTTTCCGTCAACGTAATAGGTTCTCGAAGGGCCAGCAGCCAGCGCCGTGTATCCCTTGGTGTATCCCTTTAAAAAACACACATAAAAATATCAAGCAAATACAATACCTTAGCCATCAAGTTCAAATGTCTGTGTAGCCACCAAGTACTAAAAACGGCTTACCGAAAGGTAGGCCGTTTTTTTATGCCCGCAGAAAAGTCCCCCCTTCCCGCCCGACCTTACGGCCATAACATCCCGGCATGACCCAAACCGGATGAGTATCGGCGAGACGGCCCGCACAATGGCGGGCCTCTGTTCAGGCGTTTGCCGAAAGAAACGGCAACAGGTGAGCAATGAATTCCTCAGGCGCTTCTTCGGTGACGAAGTGCCCACAATCGGCGATCACCGCGCCACGCAAATCGTGAGCATTGCCTTGCATCGTCAGCAACGGCGCATCGTTCGTCGCATGCTGCGCACCGATCGCCAGTACCGGCATCGAGAGTGGCGTTTTCGCCCGTTGAAGGTTCTGCTCAATCGTCTCGGGGATCGCCCGGTAATAACCAAACCCTGCGCGCAATGCACCCGGCGCCGAATAGGCATCAATGTAGACCTGCACGGCCACGCGGTCGCGGCGATGAGACCAGGTGTCGAACATGTACGTCAGGTACGCCGCCTCCCTGCCGGCGATCAATACCTGCGGCAAGTCCGGAACCTGATTGAACATGAAATGCCACAGGAACTTGTTCTGCTGCGGTGCGGCAAAAATCGTCGGCGCGGGTGCCAACCCAGGGATGACCGCTTCGCAGAGCGCCAGTTTGCGGATGGCCTGTGGGTAGTCGCTGGCCAGCGCATAACCGACCCACATGCCGACATCATGCCCCACCACCTGATAGTGGCTGTGCCCCAGCGAAGCCATCAAACCATGCAGGCGACGCGCCACGGTGCCGGTGTCGTAGCCACTCTCCGGCCTGTCGGAAAGGCCAGTGCCTGGCGGGTCCACCGCAATGGCCTGGAACCCGTTGGCGGCCAGCGCCGACAGGATGAAGCGCCAGGTGAACCAGGTTTGCGGCCAGCCCGGTATCAACAGAACCGGTTGCCCTTGCCCCTGGGTGACGTAATGCAGGCGCACGCCTTCGACGAACGCGTAGCCATGGGTCAGCTCCGGCGACTCGGACGTATTCAAACGGGAAAGACTCATAGAACAACCTTCGGGCTAGATGGGGTGACGCTGGAGATGCCCAGCAGTGAGTGGATCTGTTCGCGCTCCAGCGGTGCGCCGGCAAAATCATCGAACACTTTGTCAGTGACCCGAATGATGTGGTCGTTGATAAACGCCACGCCTTCGCGAGCGCCATCCTGTGGATTCTTCAAGCAGCACTCCCACTCCAGCGTTGCCCAACCGGCGTAGTCGTAGTGGGTCAGCTTCGAAAAAATCGCCTTGAAGTCGACCTGCCCATCACCCAGCGAACGGAAGCGTGCCGCCCGATCGGCCCACGGCTGATAACCGCCGTAGAGGCCCTGGCGGCCGGTGGGGTTGAACTCCGCGTCCTTGACGTGAAACATGCGGATCTGGTCGCGATAGATATCGATAAAATCCAGGTAATCGAGCTGCTGCAACACGAAGTGGCTCGGGTCATAGAGCATCTTGCAGCGCTCATGCTGGCCGACGCGCTCATGGAACATTTCGAAGGTCGTGCCGTCGTGCAGGTCTTCGCCGGGGTGAATCTCGAAGCACAGGTTGACGCCGTGATCCTCACAACTGTTCAACACCGGCAACCAGCGCTTGGCGAGCTCATCGAAGGCTGCCTCGACCAAACCTTCGGGGCGCTGCGGAAAGGGGAAAAAGTACGGCCATGCGAATGACCCGGAAAAACTCCCCATGTCCGTCAGCCCCAAGCGTTGAGAGGCCTTGGCCGCCCTCTTCAACTGCTCGACCGCCCACTCGCTACGACCCTGGGCGTTGCCTTTCAGTGATGCAGGGGCAAACCCGTCGAGCATCGAGTCGTAAGCCGGGTGCACCGCCACCGACTGACCGAACATGTGCGTGGTGAGCTCGCTGACGACCAGATCGTGCTCAGCCAACAGCCCGGTGATTTCGTCGCAATAGGTCTGGCTCTCGGCGGCCAGCTCGATGTCCAGCAAGCGTTTGTCCCACGCAGGGATCTGCAACGCCTTGAAGCCTTGCGCAGCGGCCCACGCAGCAATCGAGGGCAGGCTGTCAAACGGCGGATGAACATCGCTGAATTGGGCCAGGTGCAAACTCGGGCCCTTGATGGTTTTCATGGTGAACTCCCTATTCTTTGTTGGTCGACAAAGAATAGGGAGCATCGAGAAGCCGCGTCAAGGTGTGGCCGTTTATTTTTTTGTCGATCAACAAACAATCAGCGATACTGCTGCCTTCACTCGCACAAAAGGCATCGCCCGAATGGCTGGCAGACCCCGACAATTCGACCGAACCCTGGCCCTGCACAAAGCCCGGGACCTGTTCTGGCAACGTGGCTTCGAGGCCACGTCCATGGCCGACCTCGTCACGGAACTGGGCATTGCCTCGGCCCGGATCTACGCCGCCTTCGGTTCCAAGGAAGCGCTGTTTCGCGAGGCCATCGAAGCCTACGAAACCGGTGAAGGCGCATTTGCCGCCCTGGCACTGGAGCAGGAGCCCTTGCTGCGCGACGGCTTGCAGCGAATGTTCCGCGATGCCATTGCCCTGTACACCCGCCCCGAGCAGCCGTACGGCTGCATGGTGGTGTCGGCGGCCACCAATTGCTCGCAAGGCAACGACGGGGTCCGCCAATGGCTGGCGGAGCATCGGCAGCAGCGCACCGAGTCGATCATCCAGCGCTTTCGCCACGCCATTGAGGCCGGTGAATTGAAGGAAGACACCGATGCCGCCGCCCTCGGCGATTACTACGCGACGCTGCTGCACGGGTTGTCCGTGCAGGCCCGCGATGGCGTCAGCCCCGAGCGGTTGCTGGCGATGATCCCGACGTTGATGACGGCATTCGATCTGGCCCAAACCGAGACAATCGTTTAGCGTCGACCTCTCATTTTTCCAACGCACGGAGCGACCGAGTGTTCTCAGCCTTCCACGTGAACCCTTACCGCCTATCCGCCACAGCGCTGATAGCCGCCACCCTGACGCTCGCGGCGTGCAACGCCCCGCCTTCAGCCCCTTCTGTCGGAGCCTTGCCGGTCGCCCCGGAAATTGCCTCTGGTTATCGCACCGACCTTCGCACCCAATACGCCTCCAAACACATGGCAGCAGCCGCCAACCCGCTGGCAGCAGCGGCCGGCCGGGAGATGCTGCGTCAGGGCGGCTCAGCCATCGATGCGGCCATTGCGATGCAAGCGGTGCTAACGCTGGTCGAGCCGCAGTCTTCGGGTATCGGCGGCGGCGCGATGATCGTGCTCTGGGACGGCAAGACCGTGCGCACCTATGACGGTCGCGAAACGGCACCGGCCGGCGCCACCGAGAAGCTGTTCCTGCAAGCCGATGGCAAACCCATGCCCTTCCCGCAGGCGCAGATTGGCGGGCGCTCGGTCGGCACTCCGGGCGTGTTGCGCGCCCTGGAAATGGCCCATCGCAAACACGGACGCCTACCTTGGGCAACGCTGTTCGAACCGGCAATCGCGCTGGCGGAAAAAGGCTTCGCGATCTCGCCACGCCTGCACACCATGATCGCCACCGACCCGTTCCTGTCGCGCTCGCCGGACATGGCCGCGTACTTTCTCAACGGCGATGGCACCCCGAAAGCCGTCGGTACATTGCTGAAGAACCCGGCGCTGGCCAACGCTCTCAAGCGCATCGCCAAGGAAGGTCCTGATGCGCTGTATCAAGGCCCGATTGCCCAGGAGATCGTCGCCAAGGTCCAGGGCCACGCCAACCCCGGCAGCCTGTCGCTGAACGACCTCAAGGGCTACGCCGCCAAGGAACGTGCGCCGCTGTGCACCGACTACAAACGCTGGCAGGTCTGCGGCATGCCGCCACCGTCGTCGGGCGGGATCGCCGTGGCGCAAATCCTCGGCACCTTGCAAGCCCTCGAAGGCCGCGACCCACGCCTGTCCCTGACACCGCTCAAACCGCAGAAAACCAACACCCCGGCCGGCATGGAACCCGCACCCGAGGCGGTGCACCTGATCGCCGAAGCCGAGCGTCTGGCCTATGCCGACCGCGCCCTGTACGTCGCCGACACGGACTTCGTCCCGGTGCCGGTCGCAGGCCTGGTATCACCGACCTATCTGGCCAGCCGCGCAGCCTTGATCGGCGAACGCAGCATGGGCACCGCCAAACCTGGCACACCGCCGGGCATTCAAGTGGCGTATGCGCCGGATCGTTCGCCGCTGCGTATCTCCACCTCGCAAGTGGTGGCGGTCGATGACCAAGGTGGCGCGGTCTCGATGACCACCACGGTGGAAGCGGCCTTCGGTTCGCACCTGATGGTTCAGGGCTTCATGCTCAACAACCAGATGACCGATTTCTCGTTCATCCCTGAAGAGAACGGCCAACCCGTGGCCAACCGCGTCGAGCCTGGCAAACGCCCGCGCTCGTCCATGGCACCGACGCTGATCTTCGACCGTCAGAGCGGCGAATTCCTCGCCACCGTCGGCTCACCCGGCGGCTCGCAAATCATCGAGTACGTGGCCAAATCAGTGGTCGGCATGCTCGACTGGAACCTCGACCCGCAAGCTGCCATCAGCCTGCCGAACTTCGGCAGCCGCAACGGCCCGACCGAACTGGAAAAAGGCCAGTTCAGCCCGGCGCTGATTCAGGCACTCAAGGACAAGGGCCATGCGGTCAACGAAATTGACATGACCAGCGGCACCCAGGCCATCGTCCGGGTGCGTGATGCGCAAGGTAACGCCTCCTGGGCCGGGGGGGCCGACCCACGCCGCGAGGGTGAAGCGTCGGGGGATTGAGCGACACTGGAAACACACAAGGGCTTGCCGTGAGGCAGGCCCTTTTTTATGGCTGTGGTGCTGCAGTCTCTGCGCAGCGAATCGGCCGCTCTCGCCATGTGGCCCAGGCGCTGTCCAAACCTTCGACATGGGTCACGCCCGGCACCACCACCGCCTCCAGGCACGTCGCCGTGCCCAGTGCTCGTCGATAGCTGTCGAGCAATGCCGGCGGAACAATCGGGTCGTCGCGGCCGACGATGTGCCGCTGTGGTATCCGCGCCAGCCGCTCGCGATAGTCCAGTGGGTCAAGCGAACCCTGCAACGGGCTGAGGCGCAGCAACTCGGCCCACTGCCGCGGGCTCAGGTTGCCGGCCAGGGTTTGCACCTGGGCAATGTCGTCGCGGCGAGCCGCCAGCAACAGCGCCAGGGCCGCGCCACCGGAATAGCCGATCAGTTCGAAGTCCTGATTGCCGAAACGCGCCTTGATCTGGCTCAGGGCCTGATCGAGGCTGTCCAGCACCTCAGGCGAGAAGCGCCGGTCGGTCCACAGCACGGGGCGGCACGCAGGTGCGCTGACGAACTGGCAAGGACGGGCCAGATAGAGGCTGGGCGTCGGGTCGCTGAACGCCATCTCGGCCATCAACAGGTGACGCGGGCTCGGGTCGAGGCTCGGCTGGCTGGACGTCGCCCAGGCACGGCCATCGCCTTCCAGGTAAATACGAATTCGGGGTGAATCAAGGCGCTGTAGCGAAACGCTCAGGGCCAGGGGGAATGCTTGCGTGGAAATGATCTCCAGTCGCTGGCCGTGGCTTGCGGCCAATGCCTGCAACGCCTGCTGCGGCGACTGACAACCGCTCAACGCGGCGCTGATCAACAGCGCCGCGCGTGGCAGCCAACGTCCAGCCCGCGAGCGCGGGCCGAAGGTTGTGGACTTCATCAGAAGTCGTAACGCACTTTGGCGGTGAAGGTGTCCGCATCGAAGCCCGACTTGCCGACGTAGTCGTAGTTCAGGCCCAGAGTCACCGCACCCAGGCGATAATCGGTGCCCACACCGGCTTCGTAACTGTTACGCGCAGCCTTGGCACCGCTGGTGACGAACGGGGTATCACCGACCACGAAGGTCGACGTGCTGGACGCTTTGTCCGCCGCGAAGTCGTGGTACGCCATCAACTTGGCTTGCGGCACGAGTGTGCCCTGGCCCAGCGGATAATTACCGGCAACCCGCAGACCGGCGCCCAGTTCCAGTGCTTCATAACGCTGGTCATCGATTTTCAGCGCCGCCGAAGAACCCTTCTCGCGGTAGCCGTCGATGTCGACCAGGGTGTAACGGGCCGCCACACGCGGCTCGATCAGCACTTCATCGTTCAGGTGATAGGTGTAGCCGCCGACCAGGTTCAGACCCAGCAGGTTGCTGTCGTAATCGCCCTTGGCGGTGGTGCCGGCAATGCGACGTTTGCTTTCGTTGTCGTTCTTGCCGTAGGTCAGGCTGCCATCGACGAAGTAGTTGCCCTGCTCGAAGCCGCCGTACAGGGTGAACGCCTGGGAGTCGACGGCTGTCTTGTTGCCGGTCTTGCCGTTGACGTCGGTGTTCAGGAAGCTGTACGCCAGACCCAGGGTCACGTTCTCGTTCAGCTTGCCATCGGCACCCACCGCCACACCGCGGCTGTAAGCGTTGTAACCGGCTACGCCGTCACGCAGGTCCTGCGTGGCATCGCTGTAAAGGCTCTGCACCCAGACACCGGTGTCCTTGAAGGCTTCACCCGACGACTGACCGCGCACGCCCGCCGTACGATTGCCGGTGACGTTGCTGATCAGGGTCTGGCTGGTGGTGGCCGCTTGGGTCGCGCCACCGTCCACGTCTGGTGTCAGCTGTTTGGCCAGTTCGGCCAGTTGCGCTTCGCTGGCGTTGGCGAATGCCTGGAACACCGCGTCGTCGCCCTTGAGCTTGCTCATGACCGCGTCACGGCTGAAGCTCGACAGCGCTTGCTGGGTGTTGCGGTTGGCGCCGTGGCTGACAATGATGTCGTTGACTTCGACTTCACCTTTACCGCTTACCTTGGCGAATATCTGGTTGTCTCGCACGGTGAACGTGTCGACGTTGAGCAAGGCCGAGGTGCTGACGACGCTTACACCTTCGTCTTCCAGCTCATTTGCCTGAATCAGCTTGTAGCTGGTGCCTTGCGGATTGAAATCCTGGCTTTGGGCGGCAAGGCGGATTTGCGAACCGTGGTCAAAATGAGCAATTTCACTGACTGACAATACTGCCTTGTTCGGGTCCGTTGCGCGGCTGAGATTCAGATCCAGAGACGAACCTTCTGTAAATCCGATGCTGCCAATGAGGCTGGTGTGAGGCTGACCGAGTTCCAGATGCCCAACCTCCACCGGCATACCTTCATTGATGTCCAGACCAACGTCTACCCAGCCACGCCCATCGAGCATTTTGATGTTGGCACCATCAACGGTTGAGTCAGTGCCATTGAACACTGCATGACCATAGACAGTGGCGCCATCCAGACCAATCAGGTTGCCGGTGATTTTGCTGCCGTCCTTCATTGTCAGGTAAATCTGAGCTCGAACATCAGAGGCATCGATAGCTTCATCCTTGGAGATGATGGTGCCGCTGTTGACGATGTTCAGCGTGATCCTTTCCGATTGGAAACCGTTAATGGCAATTGCGGCATCATCGGCCTGAATCACCCCGGTGTTGATGATCTGCGGAGTATCGCCCGTGAAGTAAGCACCATCAATCTTCAGGCCCGAGGCATCATCGCCCTTGGCAATGATCGTGCCGTGGTTTTCGAAACCACCAATTTTCGCAAGATTGTTGTAGCTGATCTTCTCGTTCGATGTTAGATCCAGCGCAGTTGCATCTTTGCCCGTCACCTGGATCAAGCCGTTGTTGATCACTTTGCCTTTGATCTCGCCACCCATCAGCAAGATGCCTTTGGCACCCGTGCCCTCAGCGATGATCTTGCCAGTGGCGGCGTTAACCAGGTCGCCACTGATGACCGACGAACCGGAGACTTCCAGCGCACGGGCGACATCGAGGTCCTTACCGTCCTGGATCGGCTCGCCCTTGGCGATCAGGCTGCCTTCGTTGATCACATTGCCGCCGACCACAACCGGGTCGATCAGCAGCGCGGTGGCGCCGCCGCCAATGGCCGAGATGCTGCCCTTGTTGATCAGGTTGCCGGTAACGGTATTGAGTTGGCCGTTCGAGTCGGCCTGGTCCATGTCCACGCCATCGGCGAAGTTGCCCTTGGCGTCGATGGTGGCGTTGAGGATCAGGTCTTTCTGGAAGGTCGAGCCATTGAAGGCGACGGCATCCAGATCGCTGTTGGCGCTGGTGAACGTACCGTTGACTTCAACGGTATCGGTGTAGGTTTGCAATACCGAGCTCAGGCCGGCGTCGGTCAGTTGCAGCGTCTGCGCGCACACTGGCAGGGCGGTGCTGGCCGTGGTGGCAATGGCGAGGGAGAGCAGGGTCTTGCGAAAGAGAGCTGGCGTCACGTCTTCATCCTTAACAACTACAGAAAAATCCAGACGCTTCCGTGCGTGACGCTCACGCAACACCCTTACACATCAAAAAATGATAGCCAAGTGCCACCCATCAAAAGCGCGGCGATCTTAAAGGACTTGTCATCAAATTGACATCATCTTATTGACGCCATGACAGAACCACCGAGCCCATGGTCGGGCTCGGAGAGATCACACATCCGCCCACTGACTCAAACGCTCACATACACCCACGCCTCGATCCCCGAGGCCAGTACCACGCTGACCCGCTTGTAATCCGACACTTCATAGCTGTCGGCGGCGGCCAGCTCCTGCGCGGTGATCAGGAACACCATCCCGGGGATCGGCGCGCTGGCCGCACTACCGGGGCGCAGGATCGGGTGATGGGTCTTGCCGCTGGTGGCCAGCACGTCGGGGTCGGTGATCTCGACCCAGGATTGCTCGTAGCCCAGCATGGCGTCGGCGCTGCCGCTCAGCTCGCGGCCGAAGTTGGCCAGTTGCACGGCTTTGTCCTGCAAGGTGCCATAGGAAAAAAGATACACCTGCGCGTTGCTTGAATCGGTCATCGGTAAATCCTTGAAAAATGCAGACAGATGCGCGGCCAATCAACCGCGCTCCTGTGACGTAAAACGGTTAAAGACCTGGGTCCTGAGTCAACCGCAGACGAATCAGCGCCAGTCGTTCACCCTGTTTGCCGGCGTACTCGTCGATTGCATAGGGCGTGAAACCCAGCCGGGGATAGAGCAACAACCCGGCAATATTGGTGTTGAAACACGACAGCGTGACCTCGCTTGCCCGGTGCTTGCCTCGGGCAGTGGCGATCATGTGCCGGACGAGTTTCCCGGCCATGCCGGCGCCGCGCAGTTGCGGGTCGACGATGACATTGCCGATGGTGCACGTGCCCTGGTCTTCCCAGCGCATGAAGTTGGCGAAACCGGCGACGACGCCATCGAGCTCGATGACGGTCGAGTCCGAGCGCTGGGCAATCGAATCCCGCAACTGCGCCCCGGTCAGCGGCCAGGTCGCGGCGGGAAAGAAGAAAAACAGCTCCTGCTCATTGCGCGCAAAGCTACAGATGCGCGGGATGTCCTGCTCACTGACGGCCCGAAAACGCACGTCCATTTGCGGTTCAACTGATCCCGTATTCATGCCTTGTGTCATCTCCCTTCGTGTTTCCAACCATGGACCGCCCGCTGCGCAACGATGACGACACTGGGCCCCAACGTCATCACCACAATAGGACGCCATCAGGTTTTACTCGACCTCGGGCACATGAATCAACAGGTCGCCAGGCTGACAGTTCAAGTACGCACAGATCGCGTCCAGCGTCGCAAGCCGCAAACCTTTGACCTTGCCCTGCTTGAGCAAGGACAAATTGGCCTCAGTGATACCGATCGCTGCCGCGAGGTCTTTGGATTTGACTTTGCGCAATGCAAGCATCACGTCCAGCTGTATGACAATTGACATGGCGATCTCAAACGAACGAGCGGTTTTCTGAGTCGACTTCACTGGCCTGACCCAAGATGCGGGCAATGATCGAAATGCAGGCGGCCAGGAACAGTGCAACGAAGGTCGGCGGGGTGAAACTGATCGTGATCAAGTGTTCACCCGCAGGGGCGTGCAGGGTCACCCACATGCTGAGCAGCGGTTCGCAAACGAAATCCAGCAGTACCCAGATTGCCACCGCCCGACCGACCTTGCCCAAGTGCTGCGCTGAATCAGCGGAAAAATACACGCCTTTGGCGTAGCCCTGAAACAACTGACGCAAGTGACCAAGCCCACCTGCCAGAGCGAGTAACGGCACGCTCGACAACACGATACCGCCCAACACCTGCCACCACGTAAACAGCAACGCTTGGTCGGCAATGATCGGGAGCTGGCGTTCGGTCAACGCAAAACCCGCACCAACGGTACTCAGGCCAGGGAACAGCCACATCGCGGCATTGAGCAGCAGCATCGCAACGATCAGCAGCAGGGTGACGGATGCCATGCGCTGGCTGAGTTGAGCAAGTCGATTGGAAGTCATGTGAAGCCCTCTGGATGAATGTGACGCCACACTAGCCAAATAATTATCGCAAAACAATAATTAATTATCACAATACAACTATTTAAATTCGAACACAGACAGCCGCCAATGGCTGGGTTAACGTATTTGCCACCGCGCTCACGGCAACGAAGGCTCAGCATGGGCAAGCAGAAAATCCTCACTGACTGGTTTCACCGGGCGCCCGACGCAGGCGGGGTGCAGCGTATCGAGGCGTACTTTTCAGGCCACGGCTATGACTTGCACCGTCACGACACCTACGCCATCGGCCGGACCCTGGCCGGCGTGCAGAGCTTTCAGTACCGCGGCGGTTGGCGCCACAGCCAGCCCGGCGTGACCATGGTCCTGCACCCGGACGAAGTACACGATGGCGAGGCCGGCACCGAAGACGGTTTCCAATACCGAATGATGTACATCGAACCGGCGCTGATTCAGCAGATGCTGGGGGGCCAGCCGTTGCCGTTCATCAAGACCGGCTTGTCCGCAGACCCACGCTTGCTTGCCGCGACCCAAGCGCTGCTGCGCAGCCTCGACAACCCGCTCGATCCCCTGGAAGAACAGGACGCGCTGTTCGACCTGGCCCAGGCGATGAACGCCGTGTCTGGCGTGACGTCCCATCGCCAGCGGTTCGATTATCAGGCAGCCGAACGTGCGCGGGAATTCATCCACAGCGCCCTCGACCGCACCCTGACCCTGGATGAACTGGCGGCCCATAGCGGACGTGACCGCTGGAGCCTGTCGCGCGATTTTCGCCTGTTGTTCGGCACCAGCCCTTATCGCTACCTGAGCATGCGGCGCCTGGACCTGGTGCGTTCACTGCTGATCCAGGGCCAGTCATTGACCAACGCCGCGCTGATTGCCGGTTTCAGCGACCAAAGCCACATGACCCGCCAGTTCGGCAAGACCTACGGCCTGTCGCCCGCCCGCTGGCTGAGCATGCATCGGCGCTGAGTCACGCACAATCGTGCAAGATATCCGCACCTCCCCGGCTTATCGTGGCGCCTGGATCAACCCTTGAGAGCGCCGCCATGAGTCTGTATCAGAGCCTGAACTTGCGTCACAAACTTGAGCTGATTCACGAGCACTGGTCACCTCGGGTCATCGCTGAAATGAACGACTACCAGTTCAAAGTGGTGAAACTGCTCGGGGATTTCATCTGGCACGAACACCTCGAAACCGACGAAACTTTTATCGTCCTTGAAGGCCAGTTGCGTATCGACTTTCGCGATGGACAGGTGCTGGTGCACGCAGGCGAAATGTATGTGGTGCCCAAAGGGATCGAGCACAAACCGTTTGCCGAAGAGGAAGTCAGGCTGCTGTTGATCGAACCCAAGGGAGTACTCAACACCGGGAGCGAAGGGGGCGAGCGTACGGCGCAGAATGACCTGTGGATCTGATGCCGCCCGTTAAATACCGGCCGACAGAAGAAAGCCACACCTGCGCCCGGTGATCAACATGCTCGCCTGCCGGGGAACCGCACGCATCACCCGCGCCAGGCAGGCACTGCCGACCTGAGGCAGGTAACGTCAAACATCAAGCATGTTCGCCCGCCGCTACCAACCCGGCCTGCGCGCCACGGCGCAAACGTAACGCCAGCACCGCACCCGACAACGCAATCAGCGCACTGACGAGCAAGGCCAGTTCGATGCCATGGGCCTGGGTGGAGGCCCCTGCGGCACTGTTAGCCAGTGACACCAGCAGCGCCAGCCCGAGCGCGCCGCCGATCTGCTGACTGGTCGAGGCCATGCCGGCCGCCACCCCCTGCTCACCCGCCGCAATGCCCTGCCCGGCCGAGACCCACATGGCGGTCCAGGTCATGCCCTGGCCGACACTGAGGATGACGATCCCCGGCAACAACGGCCAGAAACCCGCACCACCAGGCAACGCCAGGTACACCCAGGCAATTCCCACCGCGCCGGCAAGCAAGCCGCTGACCAGCGTGGCGCGCAATCCGAAACGCGGCAGCGAACATTCTGCCAGCCATATGCCGAGCGTGCACAACAGCGTCGCCGGCAAAAACGCCAGGCCCGACTGCAACACGCTGTAGCCGTAGACCTGCTGATAGTACAGCGCCAGAAAGTAGTACTGCACGCCAAAGCTGCTCATGAACACCGCCGTCAGCACCATCGCCATGCGCAACTCGCGATAGCCGAACAATCGCAGCGGCATCAGCGGATCATGGCCACGGTGTTCGAGCCAGGCAAACACGCCCAGCAGCGCCAGCGCCAAACCCATGCAGCCAAGCGTCGCCGGGGCGGTCCAGCCCCACTCCGGCCCTTGAACGATGGAGAACACCAGCAACGTGCCGCCAAGGGTGACGGTCAGTGCGCCGCCGAGGTCGAAATGGCGCCCGCGTTCGCGCTCGCCATCCGCTGGAATCCAGCGCCGCGCCGCCAGTGCACAGGCACCCGCCAGGGGCACGTTGACCAGAAACACCGCCTCCCAGCCCCACCACTGCGTGAGCACCCCGCCCAGCAATGCCCCCAACGCCAACCCGGCCGCCGACGCCGCGCTCCACACCGCGAAGGCGCGGTTACGTGCCGGTCCCTGAGGGTAATGGGTGTTGATCAACGCCAGCGTCGCGGGGAACAACATCGCCCCGCCGACACCCTGAACCGCTCGCGCCAACACCAGCAGCAACGCACTGCCACCCAGCCCGCCAGCCAGCGACGCCAACGCGTACAACGACTGCCCAAGCACGTACAAACGGCGCTTGCCCAACAAGTCGGCCGCCCGGCCACCGAGCAACAGGAACCCGCCGAATGCCACGCTGTACGCACTGACCACCCACTGCAACTGCTGGGCCGAGAAGCCCAGATGGCTGCCGATTTCCGGCAAGGCGACAAACACGATGGTCGCGTCCAGCGCGATGATCAGTTGGGCGGTGGCCAGCAGCGTCAGCATCCAGCCAGAAGGTTTTGAAGCAATGGGCATCACGGCGAGTCCTGTGCAGAAATGAACAGGCGCCAGTGTCTTTGATGCCGATTAAATGATAAATACCGACCCAAGCCTTTCAGTGATGACTTTAATCATGGATCTAAACGCCCTCCGCTTGCTGGTACGGGTTGCTGAAACCCGCAGCTTCACCCGCGCAGCCGGGGACCTTGGCTTGACCCAATCCGGCCTGTCGCGCGCCATCTCGCGCCTGGAAAGCGAGTTGGGCGTGCGCTTGCTGCAACGCAACACCCGCAGCGTCAGCCTGACACCGGACGGCCAGGTGCTTTACGAACGCAGTGCGCCATTACTCCTGGAGCTGGCCGACGCCGAACGGCAACTGCTGGACCGCCGCGCAACGCCGTCCGGCCTGCTGAAGATCAGCACACCGTCGCTGTTCGGGCGCAACGTGGTGATGCCGGTGATTGGCGAACTGACCCAGCGTTACCCCCAACTGTGCATCGAAGCGGTGATGACCGACCGCCTGGTGGACATCGTCGACGAAGGCTTTGACGCCGTGCTGCGCACCGGCGAGATTCAGGACCAGCGCTTGATCGCCCGTCCGCTGAACGCCCTGCGCTGGGTCACTGTCGCCTCCCCGGCCTACCTCGCCAAGTACGGTACGCCGCTGACCATGGACGACCTGCAACAGCACAACTGCCTGAGCGTGCGAAACCTGCGCAGCGGACGGCTGGTGGACTGGCAGTTCATGCTCGACGGCAAGGTACGTGACGTGAGCGTCGGCAGCCGCCTGATCTTCGACATCGGCGATGCCCTGGTGGACGCCGTGCTCGGCGGCTACGGCGTGGCCCAACTGATGGAGTTCGCGGTGAAAGACGCTCTCGCCGAAGGACGGCTGGTGCCACTGCTGGAAGGTTACGCCGGACGCAGCCGCGCACTGTCGCTGGTCTATCCGCCCTCACGCCAGTATTCACCCAAACTGATGGCATTTACCGAGGCACTGGGGCAGGCTCGCTGGTAATCGTTTGTACCGATACTCCTGAGTGAGCGTCCGGCACATTGGCTGGCTCGACACGCACGACGATCACGCTTCACCCACCCGACAGGCCCAAGACATGCCCCTCGCCACGCTGGTTTCCACCCAAGGCCCTTACCTTGAAGCGCTCCTTGAAATCGACGGGGTTCGCTTCTGCGTGATGGACGAGTTCAGCGTGTGCGCTGATACCGCGCCGAAACCGGGCGATGCATTCGAGTTCCGGTTCTCGGCGGAACTGGCGGACGATGAGTCCTGGGACGCGCAATTCGCTGGCAATCCTGATCAGCGGATCGGCCTGCAATCGCTGGGTGGCTGGGCCTATCGCGCCTATGGAAAAGTGCTCGGCGTGTGCCCGGTGATCGTTGAATGCGGGATTATTCAGGTCCAGGACGTGGTGTGCTCGAACGACCCGGCATTGATTGGCGAACACCTGGCCTTCACCATAACCCGCCTCGGCGGTTACCCCGACTGACCCATAAGGACACAGCATGGAAGCGTTCCCCACCCTGGAAACCGAGCGCCTGCGCTTGCGTGAAATCGTCATAGGCGATGCCCCGGACCTGTTGGCGATGCATGGCGACACCCAGGCCATGAAGTGGTTTGGCATCGACCCGATGACCGAACTGGCCGAGGCTCAGGCGCTGGTCGATACCTTCGCCGAGGGGCGGACCCACGCCAGCCCCGCCACACGCTGGGGCCTCCAGTTCAAGCACCAGGAAAGCCTTGTCGGCAATGTCGGTCTGTACAAATGGAATCGCGCCTGGAAGAGTTGCTCACTGGGCTTCGCCCTCGCCCCCGCGGGTTGGGGCCAAGGGCTGATGCACGAAACACTGGCGGCGATACTGGCGTGGGGCTTTGCACAGATGCAGCTCAACCGCGTGGAAGCCACCGTGCACCCGGACAACCTGGCCTGCCTGAAGCTGCTCAAGCGTCTGGGTTTTGAAGAGGAAGGGCGCCTGCGTGAAGCCGGTTTCTGGCAAGGGCAACACCAGGATCTGCAGGTGTTGTCACTGTTACGGGCCGACTTCAACTGACGCCTGAACCGACGCGCCCTCCTGCAAACCCGCCCGCACCCGCGAGCGGGCACAGGCTCGGCTCAGGGCTTACGTCGACAACTGGTTGGCAAATTGCCCTACCGCGTTGACCACTTTCTGCGCGCCGTCCTGGATCTCGACGATCACCGTGCCCGCTTCCGCCGCCAGCGCCAGGCCTTGCTCGGCCTGAAGCTTGCCATCGGTCATCAGTGCCACGGCGTTGCGCGCCATGTCCTGGTTCTGCCGGACCACACCGACAATTTCATCGGTGGCCTGGCTGGTCCGCGAGGCCAGTTGCCGAACTTCGTCGGCCACCACCGCAAACCCACGCCCCTGCTCACCGGCACGGGCTGCTTCGATGGCGGCGTTGAGCGCCAGCAGGTTGGTCTGTTCGGCAATGCCGCTGATGGTCTTGACGATGGTGCCGATTACCACCGATTGCTCGTTGAGCGCCTCGATCCCTTCGCCTGCGGTCTGCATGTGCCGGGCCAGGTCACGCATCACATCCACAGCCTGAGTGACCACGGTCGTGCCACGTTGTGCGCAACTGTCAGTCTGCAACGAGGTGCTGTAAGCGATGTTGGCGGCTTCGGCGACCGCTTGTTCCTGATTGACCTGATCGGTGATCACCGTAGCGAACTTGACCACTTTGTAGAGCTTGTTGTTGGCGTCGACCACCGGGTTGTACGAGGCCTCCAGCCAGACCACACGCCCGTGGCTGTCGACACGCTTGAAGCGGTCAGCCACAAACTCGCCGGCGTTCAGGCGTCTCCAGAACGCCTCGTACTCGGGGCTGTTGTATTCCTGCGGTTCACAGAACGTACGGTGATGCTTGCCCTTGATCTGCGCCAGGCTGTAGCCCATGCCGCCGAGAAACCGGTCATTGGCGGTCAGCACGTTACCGTTGAGGTCGAACTCGATCACCGCCGTAGAACGCACCAGCGCACCGATCAGGTTCTCGTGTTCGCGGGACGCTTCGATGGTGCGGGTCAAGTCGCTGGAAAAAATCGAAAAGTGCTTGATCCGCCCCTCGGAATTGCGCACCGGTTGCATGATCGAACGCAGCCACGCCTCTTCGCCATTCCCGCGCAACAGGCGAACCACGCCAGCGAAGTGCTCGCCACGGGTCAGCGCCGATGTGAAGCGGTGGTGGAAATCGTCAGCCTTGACGTGGGCCGGGACAAGGTCCTCGATAGCCCGGCCGATCAGGTCGTGACTCTTGTAGAGCATTTCCTGGGTGAAGTTCTGATTGACCGATTGAATCCGGCCATCGGGGTCGAGGGTCAATACGAGCATCTCGCTTTCCAGGCTTTCTTTCACTTGCAGAAGGCTGGAGAGTTCCTCGCGAAGAGCCGACAGCTCCTGCTTCAAGCGTTTGTTGAACATGGGGGTGTACCGATGGGCAGAAGTTGAGGGCTTATTGAGCCTAACCATCGGCATTGCAGGACATTTCTGAAGAGCGTTTCGAGGTTGTCCTACAAAAATAGTTGGCGCGGCCCCAAACACCCTTAACATCCCCGTGAAACCGGAGCGTTTTCTGGGTATGGGACAGGTTATAGTCCATGTCCCAACGTCCGCAGCTACCCCCAGGAGTACAGCATGGAGCACTCTCGCCAGGCGCTTTTCGACACCATCGCCCAACAACTCGGCCACCGCTTCGATGGCCCGCTGCGGATCGGCGGCAACTATGTTCCGGCAGTACAAAACGGCGATGAGGTGTACGTCAGTGGACAGATCCCGCGCATCGACAACACCGTGATGGTGGTCGGCCGGGTCGGTGCCGAGGTATCGCTGGAGCAAGGCCGGCACGCGGCTAAGATCTGCACGATGCGGGCGCTGGCGGTGCTCGTGCAGATGCTGGGTGACCTTGACCGGATCAAACGGATTCTGCGGATCAACGTCTACGTCCAGAGCGCCGCCGACTTCACCCTGCAAAGTGAAGTCGCCGACGGCGCGTCAGAGGTGCTCTACAGCATTTTCGGCGACGTCGGCGTGCACACGCGCACGTCGGTGGGGGTGTATCAATTGCCCAAGAACGCCTCGGTGGAAGTCGACATGATTGTCGCGCTGATCCCCGAATGAACCCGAAGCGCGCCCGATGACCAAAAAACGCCTCGCTTCATGATGAAGCGAGGCTTGCAGCGATGACGGTTCAGGCCGCGCTGACCGCCGCCCGGCCACACGCCAACGGCATGCGCGCGCCGAAGTACAGCGCACTGCCGACGCCCACCGCGCCCATCACCGCGCAAAACATCACGCAGATCCACGGGCTCCACGGCATCAGGCCGATCAGCAGCAACGGCGTGATGCTCGCCCACACCGCGTAAGCGATGTTGTAGGTGAAGGAGATCCCCGAAACACGGATCCGCGCCGGAAACAGGTTAACCATCACCGATGGCACCGCGCCGACCACGCCGCAACCCAACCCTGCCACAGCGTACGCCAGGCCGGTCCAGTCGCCCCCGGCAATCAGGCAGGTGTAAAGCGCGCCGATGCCCAGCGGCAGCAGCAGGCTGTAGAGCATCACTGTGCGCCAGGCACCGATACGGTCGACGATCAGACCGGCAATCACGCAGCCGATGTTCAGGAACACAATGCCCAGGCTGCTCAAGGCAAAGGTGTGGCTGGCGGTCATGCCGAAGGTTTTCTGCATCATGGTCGGGGTAATGACCACAAACACCACCACCGCCGACGTCAGCACGCAGGTCAGGAGCATCGCCGGCCACATCGCCAGCCGATGCTCACGCAACACCGTGCGCAGCGGCAGTTCGACGTCCTGTTCGCGCCGGGCCTGTAACGCCATGAACACCGGGGTTTCGCTCAACCAGCGTCGCAGCCAGACACCGATCACCCCGAACACCCCGCCCAGCAGGAACGGGTAACGCCAGGCGTAATCAAGGATTTCCGCCGGGCTGAAGAGTTGCGCCAGCAGGCTCGCCGTCAAGGCACCGATCAAGTAGCCGAAGGTCAGCCCGGCCTGCAAAAAGCCCAGGGCATAACCGCGATGCCCGGTCGGCGCGTGCTCGGCCACGAACACCCAGGCACTCGGCACTTCGCCGCCCACCGCCGCGCCTTGCAGCACCCGCAATGCCAACAGCAGCAACGGGGCGAAGTAACCGATCTGGGCGTAGGTCGGCATGATCCCGATCAGCAGGCACGGCAACGCCATCATCAGGATGCTCAGGCTGAACACTTTCTTGCGCCCCATCCGGTCGGCGAAGTGCGCCATCAGGATTCCGCCCAGCGGCCGCGCCAGGTAACCGGTCACGAAAATCCCGAAACTTTGCAGCAGCCGCAACCACTCGGGCATTTCCGGCGGGAAGAACAACTGGCTGAGGGTCAGGGCGAAAAATACGAAAATGATGAAGTCGTAGATTTCCAGCGCCCCACCCAGCGCCGCCAGACCGAGGGTCTTGTAGTCGGACCGGGAAAACGGTGCCGGTCGCGCAGCAGGGGTGACAGTCATGAATCGACCTCTGAAATGGGCAAAAACCAAGGCGCCAATGGTCTACGCAAACGCCATCGGGAACAACCCGAACCGAGTGCTGGGTTGGTTTTTAGGCAATATCTGTACATTGAATTCATCTCGGCGACGCCAATAATCGGGCACTTTCCACCCCCAGTCTGCCCCAAGGAAAGTCGCCATGAGCCTGCACACCCGAACCCGTCGCCTGACCGTTCCACAACTGGTCGCTATGAAAGGCCAGCAGAAAATCGTCTCCCTGACGGCCTATACCAGCCACATGGCCCGGCTGATGGACCCGTTCGTGGACTTCATCCTGATCGGCGATTCCACCGCCATGGTCGGTTATGGTCGTAGCTCGACCCTGGACATGAGCATGGAAGAAATCATCGGCCACACCCGCGCCGTGGTCAGCAGCACGCGCCTGGCCTGTGTGATCGCCGATATGCCGTTCGGCACTTATCAAGAGTCGCCACAACAGGCCTACCGCAATTGCGCCCAAATGCTGGCCCGAACCGGCTGCGATGCGGTCAAGCTTGAGGGCGGCAAAGCGCTGGCCGACACCGTGGAGTTTCTGGTGCAACGGGGTATTCCGGTGATGGCCCACATTGGCCTGATGCCCCAGTACGTCAACGCCATGGGCGGGTTCAAGGCCCAGGGGATGAACGACCACACCGCGCAAGCCATCGAGGACGACGCCCGCGCGCACCTGGCGGCCGGGGCCTTCAGCCTGGTGCTTGAGGGCGTGGCCGAACCGCTGGCCCGGCGCATCAGCGATTTCTCACCGATGCCGACCATCGGCATTGGCGCCTCCCCGGCCTGCGACGGCCAGGTGTTGGTCACCGAGGATTTGCTGGGACTGGGCGGCGCGCAGCCGCCGCGTTTCGTCAAACAGTACGTGGATGCCGGCGCCCTGCTCAGCCAGGCCTTTGAATGTTATGCCAGCGAAGTGCGGGACGGCAGCTTCCCTGAGTTGCGCCACTGTTACGGGGTCAACTGACGCTCGTGCTCGAGGGCTTCGCCGAGGTGTTTCAGTGCCTGGGCGATGTCCCGGCTCCAGTCGAGGGTGTAGCTCAGGCGCAGGTGCTGGTGCCAAAGCCCCTGCTGGCTGAATATTTCACCGGGGACAATCACAATGCCCTTGGCCAGCAACCGCTTGTAGACCCGACGCATATTCACCGGGTGCATGGCCTCGGCCCAAAAGGTCGCGCCACCGGCCGGGGGCTGCACCCGCAATTGGCCAGCCGTGTGTTCCTCCAGCAGGCGGTTCATCCGCTGCATGCACACCTGTAACTGACCGCGCAGCCGTTGCAGATGCGTGTCGATGCGCCCGGTGCTGAACAACCGGGCAACGGCTTTCTGGCGCATCGGTGACAACCGGCTCGCCCGTTCGAGAAATTGCCGCTGCAAGGGCGCCCTCAGCCCACGCGCCAACACATAACCAAAAGGCGCCTCGGCACCGATGATCTTGTCGGCGCTGGAAAACACCAACAACCGCTCGGGGTCGGCCACATCACGGTAACGCGCAGATATAGGCGCGAAGCTGAACTCGCCATAGATGTCGTTCTCCAACAGCCACACACCGCGCTCGCTCAGCCAGTCGCACACCTGTTGTTTGTCCGAGACAGGCATGAGGCTGCCGTGGGGCAGGCTTACGCCTGACGAGAACACCGCCAAACGTACCGGCTCACGGTTCAGCACATCGTGCAGGCGCTGGAGGTCAAAACGGCCATCGAGGCCCAGCGGCATTTCGATCACCCTCAGGTTCGCCGCCTGCAACTGGCGCAACACCGCCCAGGAACACGGCGACTCCACCAGTGCCGCGCTGCCGGCCAGGTCCAAGGCCTGCAACGACAACTCGAACACACTGCGCAGGTCCGCGCCGATGTACACCTGCTCAGCCTGCCAGGTGTGATCGGCGGAACGGGTATAGCGCTCGGCCAACGCCCGCCGCAGTTCATCCTCGCCAAACGGTTGATACAGCGGAATGGCGGTGCGTGGGTACCGACGCGCCAGTTCGCGCTCGACCATCAACAGTGGCTGCTCCAGCGACAGCAACATCGCCGGCGCATCGCTACTCAGCGCCAGCATCCCCGGTTGGCGCGTACGGGTGTAGACATTGTCGACCAGGTTGACGATGCCCTCCCCCGGAGGCAGCGCCGGCATTGCTCGCGTGAAGTAACCCAGCTTGGGCCGGGCATGAACCCGCCCCTCGTCTTCAAGCAAGGCGTAGGCGTATTTGGTGGTCGATACCGAAACATTCAGGCGCAACGCCAACTGACGCAACGACGGGAGCTTTTGCTCCTGCTGACGCGGACCACTGTCGATCAACTCGACGAGGTAGCGATACACGCCCTGATAAGCAAAGACCGAAGGCTTGTGCAAAGATCGAAACTCCCTCTCAGCGGGCCTTGGCCAAGGCAATGACCGCTTGAATCGCCGAGCGCGCCTGCGGGCTGTTTTTCCAGCACGTCGAGCCAACCACGGCCGACGCCGCGCTGACAATTTCCAGTGCATCGGCGGTGGCCAGTTGTGCCAGGGATTCGAAACCCAGTTGCTCAAGACGAGCGACCACCGTCGGCCCTACGCCCTTGAGCTCAAGCAGCGCCGAGCGCTCTGTTTCGGGGAATGGCATGCGCGTCAGTCCTTTTCAGTGATTGCCAATTGCCGCATTCTTGCACAGTTCGCGGTCGGCGCCTGACGCTGCGACCGCCCTCACAATAAACATAAAAATTCGAGGTTTCCCCGTGGCCGCTGATATCGAAGATAGCCGCTCTGCACGTTTTGCCCTGCGCTGTTCAAACTTTGCCGAACGCTGGTTTCCCGACTCCTGGGTGTTCGCCGCCCTCGCGGTGATCATCGTCGCCGTGGCGACAATGGCCATGGGCGCCAAACCCACCGACGCGGCGATGGCCTTTGGCGACGGATTCTGGAGCCTGATCCCCTTCACCATGCAAATGGCCTTCGTGGTCATCGGCGGCTATGTGGTCGCCAGCTCGCCACCGGCCGTGAAGCTGATCGACCGTTTGGCACGTATCCCGAAAAACGGCCGCTCGGCCGTGGCCTGGGTCGCGCTGATTTCCATGGTCGCGTCGCTGTTGAACTGGGGCCTGTCGCTGGTGTTCGGCGGCTTGCTGGTGCGGGCGCTGGCCCGCCGTACCGATTTGCGCATGGATTACCGCGCCGCCGGTGCCGCCGCGTACCTGGGGCTCGGTGCGGTCTGGGCGCTGGGGCTGTCGTCGTCGGCTGCACAGTTGCAGGCCAACCCGGCCAGTTTGCCGCCGTCGATCCTGTCGATCACCGGGGTGATTCCCTTTACCCAGACAATTTTCCTGTGGCAGTCCGGCGTGCTGCTGCTGGCGCTGATCGTGGTGTCGCTGATCATCGCCTACGCCACCGCGCCCGGGCCGAACTCCGCCCGTGATGCCAAGGCCTGCGGCATCGACCCCAGCTTCAACCTGCCGGCGCCAGCGCCCCGTACCCGCCCTGGGGAATGGTTGGAACACAGCCCGATTCTGACCCTCGCGTTGGTGCTGTTGGCCGCCGGGTGGTTGTTTCATGAGTTCTCGAGCAAACCGGCGATCAGTGCGATATCGGGCCTGAACACCTACAACTTTCTGTTCCTGATGCTCGGCGCCTTGCTGCACTGGCGCCCGCGTAGCTTCCTGGATGCGGTGACGCGCGCCGTGCCGACCACCACGGGGGTGCTGATCCAGTTCCCGCTGTATGGCTCCATCGCGGCACTGATGACCGTGGTCAAAGGCACCGACGGCCAGACCCTGGCGCACCACATCTCGACGTTTTTCGTCAGCATCGCCTCCCACGATACCTACGCGGTGTTGATGGGGGTGTACTCGGCGGTGCTGGGCTTCTTCATTCCGTCGGGCGGCGGCAAGTGGATCATCGAAGCGCCGTACGTGATGCAAGTCGCCAACGACCTCAACTATCACCTGGGCTGGGCGGTGCAGATCTACAACGCCGCCGAAGCCCTGCCGAACCTGATCAACCCGTTCTACATGCTGCCGCTGCTGGGTGTACTGGGCCTTAAGGCGCGGGACCTGATCGGGTTCTCCTTTGTGCAACTGCTGGTGCACACGCCGCTGGTGCTGGTGCTGCTGTGGGCGCTGGGAACAACGCTCAAGTATGCGGCGCCGGTGATGCCCTAAATCAGCGGGAGTGAAACCCGCGTGTAACCTTGCCGTCATATTTCGCTGCCAGGCTCCAGCCGAAATATGCGGCAACACTTTTTTGAACATCAGGATTCAGGATGAACGACGACCACAACCGCAACGACGCACCACCTTCTACCGGCAATCCCACCGACACCAGCCGCCGACGCTTCCTCGGTGGCGTGGCAGTACTGGGCGTCGGCGCCACACTGAGCGGTTGCAGCAATGCCAGCGAGGCACCGGGCAAACCGCAGGCACGGCCGCTGTCCGCCACTGAACTGGACAAGGCCCTGCACGATCAAGTGAAAACCGTGGTGGTGATCTACGCCGAGAACCGCAGTTTCAACAATTTGTTTGGCGATTTCCCGGGCCTTGAAAAACCCTTGTCCGCGCTCAAGCCCGAGGAGTATCAACAGCGCGACCGGGACGGTAGCCTGCTGCAAACCCTGCCACCGTCCTGGGGCGGCGTGCTGCAGATCGGCCCGCAAACCCTCGATGGCGTGACCTACCCCAATGGCACTCAGTTTCAGGAAAACCTGCCCAATGCGCCTTACGCCCTCAAAGGCCCGAATGGCGAGGACTTGCCGTTCGGCCTGGTGACGCGGGACCTGTGGCACGTGTTCTATCAAAACCAGATGCAGATCAACGGCGGCAAGAACGACCGCTTTGTCGCCTGGGCCGACTCGGGCGGCCTGACCATGGGGCATTACGCCCAAAGCCGTTACTCCCTGCGCCTGTGGGATGTGGCGCGGGACTTCGTGCTCTGCGACAACTTCTTCCAGGGCGTCTTCGGCGGCTCGTTTCTCAACCATCAGTACCTGATCAGTGCCGCCGTGCCGTTTTACCCGGACGCCGCCACCTCAGTGGCCAAATCGCAAATCGCTTCGCTGCAAAGCGATGACCCGCTCGACACCCGCCTCAAGCCACTGCCTGCATCGCCGGCCAGCGCCATGACCGGCCCGCCGCAGTTCGGCCCCAGCGCCCTGACGCCGGATGGCTACGCAGTCAACACCCTGGCCCCGCCCTACTGGCCGACCTGGATCCGCGACCTGGAACGCCCCGACTATTCAAAACCCGACCTGCCCAACGTGCTGGTGCCGCAAAGCCACGAACACATCGGCGACAAACTGTCGAAAAAGAACGTCGACTGGGCCTGGTACGCCGGCGCCTGGCAGGCGACGCTGGAGCAGTACAAGGACTCGGGCGGCATTCCCAAGATCCCCAACTTCCAGTATCACCATCAGCCGTTCAACTACTTCCAGCAGCAAGGCCCGCACAACCCGGCCGAACGCAACAAGCGCCTGCGCGACGCCGGCCTGGGCGACGAATCGAGCACCAACCGGTTCTTCGCCGACGCCGAGGCCGGCAAACTGCCGGCAGTGAGTTTCTACAAACCCCAGGGCAACCTGAACATGCACGCCGGTTATGCCGACGTGGCCTCCGGCGACCGGCACATCGTGCGCGCCCTGAAAGTGCTGCAACTGAGCCCGCAGTGGAAAAACATGGTGGTGGTGGTCACGGTCGATGAAAACGGCGGCTGGTGGGACCACGTCGCGCCGCCGCAAGGCGACCGCTGGGGCCCGGGCACTCGGGTGCCGGCGTTGGTGGTGTCACCCTTCGCCCGCAAAGCCACGGTGGACCACACGGTTTACGACACGGCGTCGATCCTGCGGTTGATCACCCGGGTGTTCCAGCTGGAGACGCTCGACGGGATCAAGCAGCGTGATGAGGCGATGATCGCCCGCGGGCAGACACCCATGGGCGATTTGAGCAATGCGCTGGATTTTTCCGCCTGACCGGAACGGCAGTCGCTCCTCGCCCAAGGAGCGACCACTCCATGAATCCCACATCATTGGGTGACTACTGCGCAGCCATTACAGCGCCCTGTCTTACATTGCGGGGCGGTGTGACCCGACATCAAACAAAGGCGCGCCCTACCGCCGATCTGTTCATCCCTGCATTAAGCTTCGACCTGCACATGCACCGTATGCCACTCGGGTAAACCACTGAGTCATTACCTCAAGGATGAACAATCGATGTCTCCCCTATCAAAAACCCTGGAAGAAATGCTGGCTGAAATCTACAAGGATGGCAGTGTCTCGTTTTCTGAATACAAACAACTTCGTGATGACTCCGACCGCCGAATGGAAGCCGTGATTCGCGAGCTTGGCCAACACAACAACGTCACAGCCTTCCAAAAAGCAATGGATGTGGCCATGCAATTGCTACAGCTGTGCGTCATCGACGCCAAAAGAGCGAAGCTGAGCGACACGGGTGAAGCCATTGTCAAAGATGCTGTGGCGGCACAAGTCCAGTACCTGAACGCGGGCAGCCAATTGGCATTACGCCTCTTGTAGCCCTGTGCCATTCGTTGGCCCGCCTGCCGGTCAGGCGGACTGACAGACGCGCAGTCCGAAACACTGGATGTGTACGTTCAGCTCCATGAAAAATTCAGCCATCGCCCACTTCTCTGTCTCACGATCCTGATCCAGTATGGCGTTCACCCCCGCTCTGCCGGGACATCGCTGAAAAGGATCTGAGCATGTTCAAACTCGCTGGATTGAGCCTCACCCTCGCTGCGCTCGCGCTGAGTGCCACCGCCCACGCCGATGTCGACCTGAAGCTGGGCAGCAGCGAGCGGGTAACACGCCTGTTCGCCTACCCCAACAATTGCAACGTCATCTGCTTTCGCAACTGGACACTGGAACAGACAGTCGAGCATTACCTGACCCAAAGTGTGCAGCGCGACGGTTACAGTGCCGCCAAAGTCAGCGTCAAAACCGATAACAATCAGCTCTACGCCGCCATCAGCGGTGTACCGGCCGGTTATGAAAAGCCCCTGGCCGCGCTGCTCGACGCCGGGGACCTGGCCTACACCGGCGCCAGCAAACTGAACGCCGACGGCAAGTGGGCCTACAGCTGGTACTTGTTCCTGCCATTGGGCATGGCCCTGGAAAACCGCAAGAGCGTCGAGTTGCTGCACTTTCCACCGGATTACTCGCTGACCCAGGCCCAGGATTATCTGGAGTCCAAGACCACCGACCGCTGGGCCACGCTGCTGACGGCCAACGGCATTGCGCCAGAGCAGACACCGGCCTTTCAGACGATCATCGACATCGCCCCGATTGCCGCGCCCTCCAGCGCCGGTAAAGACCTGGAAGGTGTTTACGGCTACTTCACCGACTACCAGACCACGCTGGTCAAGCAATTCAGCCAGACCGCCGCAGGCGTGACCTTGCCGATGGTCGCCTTCGGCGCACCGGTGCGCAACTGGATCAAGCTGCAATACGGTGTCACCGTGAATGTCCTGGGCCTGGCGCAAATCAGCCCGAGCGCAGGCGTCAAGGTGCCAGTGCTGGGCTCCAACCATCCAAGCTACATCTGGTACGCCGCCGATCCGGCCAACTATGACAACGATCAAGCCAAGGCCGATGCCGCAGGTTTGAAAGTCATGGGGCAAGACCTCAGCGCCGCATGCTGGCAAGCCGGCATGGGCAGCAAACCCGCCAGCGACCCGAGCGCCCTGCTCAAAAGTTGCACACAAACCTGGCAGGTGACCGACAAAGTCAAAACCTGCGAGCTGTTCTTTACTTCAGTACGCAATCTCACGCCTGAAGAGGCTCAAGCCCAATGCGTGAGTACGTCGATCAAGACCCAGCTCGATCAGCTGAAAGCCCCGGCGCCCGAGACCTCCGTGGCAGTCCCGCACCTGTAGACCTGCAAGCGCTGACCCTGCGTAAGTGTTTGCTTACGCAGGGGACAGGTTATGTCTACTGTCAGATTTGACAGTAGACCTTTCCATTTTTTTACGAGACTCTCCAAGGGAACCCATGTGCTGCAGGGCGGACAGGATCGTCAGCCTCCAGAGGTCGCAGCCCCCAACAGACAAGGATCGTCATGAAATCTCTGGCCGAGGGTAAGCCACGCCCACAGCTCAACGACTGCGTTTACCCTTACGAAGAAACCAGCACCTGCCAGGGCTACCCTTCCCGGGCGCACTTTGAGGTCATCCAGACCGCCGATGGGCGGGGTGCAGGCATCACCGCGTTGCGCGATTACCTGCGTATCAGCCGTATGTGCCGGGTGTCCGGGCTACTGACCCATGCTCGCCAACGGCACACCCTGCAACTGATACCGGGCGTTCACGTTCACGATCCATTTTTTTCCGGATTGCTGCTGCACTCCTGCGACCCGAACGTGTTCCTGGACATGAGTGAGCTGTGGTTATGGGCCTTGAAGGACATCACCCCCGGCAGCGTGCTGTGCATGGACTACGCCAGCACCGAAGACAAACTGATGCGTCAGTTTGCCTGCCAGTGTGGCTCGCCCGACTGCCGGGGCTGGATCACCGGATACGATGAACCGCCCAATGCCGAAGGCCTGTTGTTTCTACAACACAGGCATCGACATCACGGCTAGGCACTGAGGCCTACAGTGCGCCGACCGGGCGCAAACGGTATTGCGGCGGCAATTGCTCAAAACCACTGATGGTCGCGTTCAGGCTTTTCCAGCGACCGTCCTTGATGCCGTAGATGCAACCGTGGATCGACAGGCTCTGCCCACGGTGCCAGGCGTTTTGCACGATGCTGGTGTGGCCGACGTTGGCCACTTGCTGGATCACGTTGAGCTCGCAGAGACGGTCGACGCGCTCCTCTTCAGTCGGCAACTGCCCGAGTGCTTCGCGGTGCTCGTAATAAAGATCACGAATCGAGCGCAGCCAGCCGTCGATCAGGCCCAACTGGCGGTCCTGCATCGAGGCACGCACGCCACCGCAACCGTAGTGCCCGGTCACCAGAATGTGTTTGACCTTGAGTACGTCCACTGCGTACTGAATCACCGACAGGCAATTGAGGTCAGTGTGCAGCACAACGTTGGCCACGTTGCGGTGCACGAACAAGTCGCCCGGCAGCATGCCCACAATCTCGTTCGCCGGTACACGGGCGTCCGAACAACCGATCCACAGGTATTCAGGCGTCTGCTGGCGGGCCAGTTTGGCGAAGAAGTCAGGATCTTCCTGCTTGATCGCATCGGCCCAACGCTCGTTGTTATCAATCAGATCTTGTAATTCGTTCATGCTCGGAAGCCTCAAGAATGGTGCGCAGCTTTGACAGCCAACCGTCCGTCGGGGTCACGCGTGCGGTGCAGATACCCGGTGGTCCATGCCGGGGGGAATCTTCAAGGGTGCTGTAGGTCCACCGTAGTAAGGCCCACAGTATGAGGATTTGCCATGACTGAATCACGACGTCCTTTCGATGCGGTACAACCCGAACCCATCGACGACAACGAAGACCGCATGGGCACGATGCGCGAACTGGATTTCGATGAAGAACCCGGCGAAACCATTAGCGACCTGATCCCCGAGCATCAGCGTGCACAACCGATCCCCAGCAAACACCTGCGTGAATCAGGCATGCACGAGGACTCGACGGATGACGACGAATCGTCAGACGACATGAGCCCGGGAAATCTGATCCGTGAAGACGGTGCCCGCGATGCTCACGAAGCCGGGGAAGATTTTAGCCCCGATTGGGACTTGAGCATTGTCGATGAAGACGAAATTGGCGGTGGCAATGGGCTGGATGAGGCGGAAATGGCAGAGCGTGATCCTGTTGACGGGAATCGTTGATCCTGTGGCGAGGGAGCTTGCTCCCGCCGGTCAGCGCTCGGGCGAAGCAGTCGTAAAATCGGCTAACGCACTCTGTCTGATAAATCGCGGTCGCTGATTTCAGGGCCGATTCTCGACCCAACGGGAGCAAGCTCCCTCGCCACAATGGTTATGTATCAGTCCACCAACGTGCAGGCCATGACAACTGCATCTTCACGCCCGCCCACCGCCGGGTAGTAATCACGGCGACGGCCGACCTCGTTGAAGCCATAACGCTCATACAACCGAAATGCCGCGCGGTTGCTGTCGCGTACTTCCAGGAAACATTCCCGCGCCTGCGCCTTGTAGGCAATCGACATCAGGTGCTCAAGCAGCGTCAGCCCCAGGCCTCGGCCCTGATTCTCGGGTTTGACCGTGATATTGAGCAGGTGCGCTTCATCCAGGATGATCTGCACCACGCCGTGACCGACCTGCTGCTGGCCTTCGAACATCAACCAGATCTGATACTTGCCCAACCCATCGAGAAAAATCCCGCGGGTCCAGGGATGGCTGAACGCCGCGTATTCGATTTTCAGAACAGCGTCCAGATCCGCTTCGGTCATGGGGCGGAACGATACAGCGTCACTCATTTGATTCTTTCCAGCGCGCCATCAGCCGACGCATGGCTTGCCAGACATCAGCCTTACGCTGTGGCTCATCCATTAATAATTCCAGGCCAGGCAGGGCCCAGACCGACCCCAGGCCTTCGACCTGAAGTTCGCGATTGTAAGACTCGGCATTCGCCTCACCGGCAAAACGCACTGCGGGCAGGCCGATCAGCCACACGCACACACACGGCGCGTCTTCCAGGCGAGCCGAGAGGAAACCCTGCACGAAGTCGCGCGCGGCGTCCGGGCCCTGATCCATGGTTCCGCGTGCCAGCAACGGCCAGCGCACCGGCTCGCCGACAATTTGCGGGCTGTCCGGCAGGCCGGCGGCGCGCAGCATGTCCTTGAGCAGCAGATAGGCCGGGTCGCGACTCTGGAACGCTTCGCCTGTGGGCAACTCCACCAGCAGCAGGCAACGGCCGGCACGCAGCAATTGCAGGGCAAAACGCGGCGGCGGTACGGGCGGCGTCTTGACCACGACCGGTGCTGGCTCGGCGTCTTCGGCCGGTTTGCTCACCGGGCGTGCAACCGAAGGCGTCGGGCGCGGGACCTCGATCTTGACCCGCTCGGCTGGCCGGGGCGCGGGCTCTGCAGGCGCTTTCGCGACCTGAGCAGGCATCATCGGCGTCTCGACCAACGGCTCTGGCGCTTCCAGCAGCTCGGGCCGTGATGGCGCGGCAAAGGGCAATTCGGTGCGCGGCAGCCAGTTGACCACCTGCATGGCGGTCAAATAGGCGCGGCGACGGGACTCGATAAGCAAAGGTCGGCCACTTGTGGATAACTAAAGTGCGAGGATTCTACCGCCCTTCGCTCAAGATCGCCCGCTGTTGATCGATAGAAAGCAGACTGTCCGTCCCGTCGATCGCCCGAGAGGGATTCCCATCGCGTGCGATGCAGTACAATCGCCGCTTTTAATCGCCAACCAACCGGCCATTACCATGATCGAACCCAAGCGCGTCTTGCGCGCCCTCGCTGAACACTGGGCACTTCTGGAGCCGTTGTGCGAGCACTTCGACCAAGGCACCCTGAGCCTCAACGAACTGCGCTCGCAACTGGCCGCCCAGCAACTGGACAGCACACCACAGGACATCACCAGCCTGCTGGATGTGTGGATTCGCCTCGACATTCTGGTGCCCGTGGCCAAAAGCCCGAACCGGTTTGAACTGAACGCGCAGATCCACGACTTCCTCGCCTACCTGCGCCGCGAGCACCGCTTGGGCCTGTGCCTGGAAATCGAAGCCTACCTGCGCCATCTGGAGCGGCTGGCCGGTTACATCCAGGACGCCTTCGACATCCGTGATGGCAACGACCTGGCGCGCCAACTGCGCTTGCTCGACATGCGCGTACGCGATGTGCTGAAAAAACTCGCCAACGACGAACAAGCCCTGGTGGCTGTCGCCGAACGGGCCAAGACCAGCGACCGGCAGATCCCGCTGCGCCAGCGTTACGCCGAAGTCCTGGCGACCTGGGACGAATACGTCGAGCCGATGATCCAACTGGTGAACGCCGACGGCGCGTTCGAGCAAGGCGTGCGCAAGGTTGAAAACGTGCTGTTGCGCATGCTCAGCGAACAGCAGCGCCTCGGCCACCTGGTCGATGACGACATGCTGCTGCGCACCCATGCGCGCATCCTCGAAATGCAGACCAGCGCCCAGTTGACCCTGCGTCACGCTCGCGAACTGCTGCTGCCGCTGCGTGAAGAAGCCCGCCGTCACAACGCCGTGACCCGTGGCGCGGCGCTGGCCTTGTCGATGATTCGTCGCAAGGGCATCGATGCGGTGCCGCAAGCGGCCATGCCGATGTTCACCCGACCGCAAAGCACCTTCCTCGGCAGCGCCAGCCAGGTCGAAGCCTACGTCTATGCCCTGGCGCGTTTCGAGCCGAAACCGGCGCGTTTCCCCAAGGCCCACAAAACGCAAAAAGGCGAAGCCCCTCGGGCACCACGCACCGTCCGGGAAATGCTCGAACGCTGCGAAGACGCGCTGCCAATGCCGGACTTGATGACCTGGCTGCTGGAACAGGAACCGGACGGCGCGACCGACGAGTTGCTGTACTGGTTCTCCCGTCTGTCACGGGAAAAACGCTTCAAGCGCGAGCGTCTGGAACGCCGCGATTACCACACTCACGAGCACCAGGTCAGCCTGCGCTCCTTCGCCCTGCTCTCGGCCCGCGATGACGCGCCCGAGAATTCTGCGAGCACATCTAATGCATCTTGATCTATCCGAACTGTCTCAGCTGGCGCCGATCTTTCGCGAGCTGTTCAAGGGCTACCACGTCAGCCGTCGCGATCCTGAACTCTACGCGCAGCTGTCGAACTTTCAGGACCAATACCGCACGCTGTTCAAGGCCCTGGGGTTTGAACTGGTCTGCGACACGCGTGGTTTCTACTACTTTGTGCCGGACCTCGCCGCCGCTGCGGTGAACAAGACCGCCCAGCGCCTGGCGTTGTTCACCTTTATCCTCGTCGAACACTTGGCCGACCAGGGCCGCGACCCGATTGCCGTGCTCGACGGCGGCAGCCTCGGTCGCGATGAACTGCCCTCCTTGCTGGAAAAGTACCGTGACCTGTTCATCCAGGCCGAAGTACAGACCCAGGAAGAGCTGGAAGAAAAAATCATGCGCCGCATGACGCAGCTGGGGTTCGCCGGTGAAGAAAACGGTATTTACCGTTTCCTGCCGCCGATGCACCGCTTCCTCGACGTCTGCCTGTCGGTCCAGCAGGACCGCGACCTGGCCGCCAGCCTGCACAGCGTGCTACCGCTACCGGTGCCAGTGCTGATCGATGACGACAGCGACGAAAAACTGCTGGAAACCGATGACCCGCTGGACCTTAGTGACTTCGCTGAAGAAAGCGAAGAAGACGCCATGGCCCGTGCCATTGCCGAAGAACAGGAGCTCGACGCATGAGCAAGGAACGTTACGGCATCCGCCGCTTTGCCCTTCTGAACACCGCTGGCTACAGCCTCGGCCTGTTCCCGCTGGAAGAACCGCTGTCGGTCTACGGCGCGAACAACCTCGGTAAATCCGCCTCGATCAACGCCTTGCAGTTCCCGATTCTGGCACGCATGTCGGACATGAGCTTCGGCAAGTACAGCCTTGAACAATCCCGGCGCTTCTACTTTGCCTCGGACACCAGTTACATCCTGGTCGAAGTCTCGCTGCCTCACGGCCCTCACGTCATCGGCGTGGTCGGGCGCGGCCCGGGCGGTGGTTTCGGTCACCAGTTCTTCGCCTACGCCGGCAAACTCGACCTGGCGCACTACCAGAAAGATGACACCTGCCTGCGTCAGAAAGAGCTGTTCAACAACCTTGAGCGCCAGGGCCTGAAAGCCTACGAACTCAAGCCCGATGAACTGCGTCGCTTGCTGGTGGGCGGTCACACCTCGGTTCCGCTGGACTTGACGCTGATCCCGCTGCGCTCCACCAGCGAGCAGAGCCTGAAGACCTTCCGTGCGCTGTTCATCAACCTGCTGCACATGCGCGAAATCACCGCGGCCAAGCTCAAGCAGTTGTTCCTCGACGCGTTCGAGCACAGCCTGCGTTCTGGCAGCGTCGATTACATCGCCGCGTGCGAAGAAGCGTTCCGCGATGTGCGGCGCATGGAGCAGGACTACAACTCGCTGGTCACCGCCGGTCCCTTGGTCGAGGCCCTTTCGGCAGGCGTCACCCAGCGCAATATCCTGCGCGGCAAGTTGCACCGCATCTCGCCACTGCTCGACTCCTTGCTGGGCACCTGGTCGGACTACGCCGGCGCCCGCAAGGAAGAGCTGACGATCCAGGCCGAACACTACCGCAACGAGCAGGATGCCCTGCAAAACGATCAGCGCGGCGGGACTCAGGAACTGATGCGCCTGGAGCGCGAGATCACCGGCATCCAGCGCTGGCTCGGCGAGTTGTCGGTGCTCAAGCATCGCTTCGCGTTGGTCGATGACGTCAAAGTCCTGGAACAACAATTGCTGGCCGCCAAGGATGCCCACGATGAGCTGGCCGGTGCGCTGGCGCAGTCTCGTCAATTCAGCGCCGAAGACCTCGAAGAGCGTCTGCGGGACCTGGAAAAACGCCTGAAGTCGGTCAAGCAGCAACTCGATCACGCTGACAACAACAGCTACGCCCGCCTGCGCGAAGAGTTCTCGCAACAGGATGTGGAGCGTCTGATGCGCCTGTTCAACAGCGCCCTGTTCAGCTTGCCGCTGGGCGAGCATGGCATTGCGCTGGACGACGACGGTCAATGGGTCAAATCCATGGAGCTGATTCTCGACAGCTTCAAAGGCGAGCGCTTTGAAGCGCCGGGCCTGTCCATCGACCTCTCGCACATCGAGCCACCAGCCCTGCAAGCCTTGGCCGACCGCGCCGCGTTGCGCGATCAAAAAGAGCGGCTGGACAAAGAACTCAAGCAGCTTAAGACACAGCAAGCCGTGGCGGCAGACCGTGCGGCCAGCAAGACCCAGACCGAAGCGCTGTACCAGCAAGTGCTGGATGCGCAAAAAGCCCTGGAAGACTTCCGTCGCTCGCAAACCCTGAGCGCCGAAGAGGGTGACAAGCTGGAGCAGTTAGCGCAGATGGAAGCCGCGCAGGACGAGTTGAAACGCTCCAGCGATGCCTTCACCGAACGCGTCCAGCAACTGTCGGCCAAGCTGCAACTGGTCGGCCGCCAGATCGGCGACATGGAAGCCAAGCAGCGCACCCTCGACGACGCCCTGCGCCGCCGTCAGTTGCTGCCGGCTGACCTGCCCTTCGGCACGCCGTTCATGGACCCGATCGACGATTCCATGGACAACCTGCTGCCGCTGCTCAATGACTATCAGGACAGTTGGCAAGGGTTGCTGCGCGTCGACGGTCAGATCGAAGCGCTGTACGCTCAGGTTCGCCTCAAAGGCGTGGCCAAGTTCGACAGCGAGGATGACGTCGAGCGTCGCCTGCAATTGCTGATCAACGCTTACGCGCACCGTACCGACGAAGCCCTGACCCTGGGCAAGGCACGCCGTGCAGCCGTAACCGACATCGCCCGGACCCTGCGCAACATTCGCAGCGATTACGACAGCCTTGAGCACCAACTGGCGCTGTTCAACCGCGAGATCAACAAGCGTCAGGTCTCCAACCTGCAGAGCTTTCGCATCGTGCTCGCGCCGAACAAGGAAGCCCTCAAGCACATCGACCAGATCATCCACAGCGCCGGTCAATACGAAGAAGGCGAAACCCTCTCCGTGTTCGACCTGAGCCAAAGCGCCGATCAGGACAACAAGAACGAAGAAGCCAAGGAATACCTGGCGCGTCTGGTGGCGGCGAACCACAACCAGCTCGGCCTCAAAGACTTGTTCGAGCTCGCGTTCGAAATCACCAAGGTCAACGGTCAACCGGTGATTCACACCGACATCGATGGCGCCGCGTCCAACGGCACCACCATGACCATCAAGGCGCTGACCAACATGTACTTGTTGCTGCACTTGATGGACCGCGACCAGGCCGGTCGCGTGCGCCTGCCGTACTACCTCGACGAGGCCGCGGACATCGACGAGAAAAACCAGGCAGCCTTGCTGGAAACCAGCCTGCAACTGGGCTTCGTGCCGATCCTGGCCAGTGTGAAGCCGCAGGTTTGCGCCAGTGTCGCCATCGACCTGGAAGGCGGCAGCGGACCGAACGGCATCTACATCGACGAGGCAGACTGGAAGTACATCCGTCGCCACGATGAAGTGAAGCCAGCGGTCAACGTACAAGCCGATGAGCCGGAGCTGGATGCGGTTTGATTTGCGTTAATCGAAGGCAATAAAAAAGGCCGCGATCCAATGGATCGCGGCCTTTTTTACGAGTATTCATTAGCTTCTCTGGCGGTCTTGAGGGCCCCATCGCGAGCAGGCTCGCGATGGCGGTATCCCAGACACCAGTAAACTACTTGCCGAGTGAGATTTTCGGCGCCCACAACAGCCACTCGTCCTCGAACTTGTCGAACAACGGGAACGTCTGCTCTGGTCGCGCCGGGTTCCCCATGCGTTCACCGTCCGGGGTCGCAAAGGCAATACCGCCGGCGATCAGGGTTTCCAGTGATTCGGTGCGCACGGTCGCGCCCTTGAACAGGCCAAAGTCCACGCCAAAACCGCTGGTATTCCAGAACCGACTGCCGCCACGCACCAACGGTGCGTACTTGGGTTCGATCAGGATATGGATCAGCACCCGGTCAGCGGTCTGGCCCAACTCATAACCGGTGACTTTACCCACGGTAATTTCGCGGTAGGTCACGGGCACACCGGTCTTCAATGAACCGCGTCGAGCAGCACTCAGCACCAGACTCAAACCCTCCTCTCGCGCAGAGTCTTCCGGTGGCTGCTCCAGGGCAACAAAGTTCTTTTGCGGCCCCTGGTTCTTCGCCGCTGGCTGCACTTCGATGTACTGACCCGTCACCAGGGTTTCGAGGTTCGAGGTTTTGATCAGGCCCAGCTCAGGCTTGACCACCCAGAACTGGCTGCCCACCCTGGCGATGCGATCCGGCACCTCGGTGATACGAGCGGTGAGCAGGACCGACTGCAAGTCATCGCTCAAGTCGACGCTTTCAACTTTGCCAACGTCCAGGCCCTTGAAGCGAATCGGCGTGCCACTGCGCAAACCATCGGCACGGTCGACCTTGATGGTCACCACCGCGCCCTTCTGGCTCGCCTCTTCACGGCTGGCAAACAGCCGGAAGCGTGGAATGCGCTTGCGCAACGGAACATTCGCGATAGGCGTTTCGAAGGCAATGCCACCGGCCATAAGACTTTGCAGCGACTCACTCTTGACCTGAATCCCACCGGTCAAGCCACCCGAAAGAGTAATGCCACTGGCATTCCAGAAACGCGTCGAGCCGTTGACCAGCCCTTCGTACTCTTTCTCGATATGCACACCGATGACCAACTGCTTCTTGGTGCGCGAGAACTGGTAACTCTGCACCGAACCGACCTTGACCTGCTTGTAGAGAATCGGACTGCCGACTTCCAGTGAGCCCAAGTTCTCGGTAAACAGCACCATGTGCAGGCCCGGCGAACGCAGGTCCAGCGGCGGCGCCTTGGCGCGCGCCTCAAACTCACGCTGCGGTGCGCTCCCCTTGTCACCGGGGCGGATCGCGATGTAGTTACCCTTCACCAACGCTTCCAGGCCGGTGATGCCAGCCAGTGAAATCGACGGCTTGACCACCCAGAACTGAGTCCCGCTGACCAGGTAATCCTCGGCCAACGGATCAAGGGTCAACTCGGCACTGGCGCTGGACAGATCAGGGTCGACCTTCAGCGCTTTCAAACTGCCGACCTGAATGCCTTTGTACATCACCGGCGTGCGACCGGCCTGCAAGCCTTCAAAGTCGCTGAGTTTCACTTTGACCCGGATTCCGGCCTGTGCCGCGTCGAAATCTTCATACAGGCGGAATGGCAGGCTCGGGTCAGTCGGTGGGCTGTCCTTGCGGTTCTCCGGCGTGGCAAACGCAATACCGCCGGCGACGATGCTCGCCAACGATTCGCTGCGAACTTTGACCCCGGACAGGTTCGCGTCGATGCTGATGCCACTGGCGTTCCAGAAGCGCGTGTGTTTGCGAACCAGACTGGCGTAAGTCGGTTCGATAAAAACCTTGAGTTCGACCGTGCTCTGATCTTCTGACAGCAGGTAGCTTTTCACCTGGCCGACACGAATCTGCTTGTAAAACACCGGGCTGCCGCGACTCAGCGAACCAAGACGATCAGCCTTGATGGTCAGGTGCAGGCCCGGCTTGGAATCCGACAGCGGCGGCTCTTCGGCCAAGGCCTTGAACTTGCGGCTCGGCTCACCTTCGCCTGGGCTAATCGCCACATAGTTACCCGACACCAGGGTTTCCAAACCGGTAATCCCGGCCAGGGAAACGCTCGGTTTCACCAGCCAGAAACGGGTGCCTGTCTTGAGGTATTGCTCGACGTCCTTGTTCATTTCGACGGTGGCAATCACCCCCTTGGACGCCCCTTCATCATCAAGCGTCAGGCTCTTGACCTTGCCGACCGACATGCCTTTGTAGACCACCTCGGTCTTGTTGGCCTGGATGCCCTCACCACTTTCAAAACGGACATGCACCTCGATACCCGTTTCGTTATAGGCACGCCAGCCCAACCACCCACCGATAATCAGGGCAATCAACGGCAACACCCAGATAGCCGACCAGTTGGAGGCCGGTCGGGTTTTAGCTTTAGGCAAATCAGTCATGGTCGTCGTCCGACTCCGTGTTATCCCAAATCAGTCGGGGATCGAAAGTTACTGCGGCAAGCATCGTCAAAATCACCACACTGGCAAAAGCCACCGCGCCAAGATTGGCCTCGACGCTGGCAAGCCGACCGAAATTCACCACCGCCACCAGAATGGCGATCACAAAAATATCCAGCATTGACCAACGGCCAATGAACTCGATAAACCGATACATGACGATGCGTTGCCGAGCCGATAACGGTTGGTGGCGTTGCACCGAAAACAACAGCAAGGCAATACCGACAAGTTTGAAGGTAGGTACCAGAATGCTCGCGACAAACACCACCGCAGCAATCGGAATCATGCCGTGCTGAACCAACTGGATCACCCCGGACATGATGGTGCTCGGATCACCCTGGCCCAGTGCACTAACCGTCATGATCGGCAGCACATTCGCCGGAATGTAGAGAATCGCGGCGGTAATCAGCAGTGCCCAGGTCCGCATCAGGCTGTTCGGCCGACGCGCATGCACCAAGGCTCCGCACCGCGTGCAGACCTGCTCGTCGGTGTCCGGGTCCTGCTTGTTCAATTCGTGGCATTCGGCACAAATCAGAATGCCCGCATCAATCGCCCGCATGAGCGTCTTCTCCCGACAAGGCTTGCCAGATCTGATGGGGCGACATCACCACCTCCAGCCAGACCTGAACCAGCAATAAACTGACAAAACACACCAGGCCAAGACCGATGGTGATCGCCGCCATATCCGCCAGTTTGACGATGGCCACCAGCACCCCCATCAGGTAGACCTCCAACATCCCCCAGTCGCGTAGGTGGTGGTATATGCGATAGAGCAGCAAGCCATAACTGCGTCCGACATTCAGACGAATAGTCAGCAAGACGAATAACTGACAGAGCAGTTTGAGCAGAGGGATACCCATGCTGCACAGGAACACCACGACGGCTACGCCTTGCATACCTGTATCGAACAAGCCGACCACGCCACTCCAGACAGTATCGTGCGACGACTGTCCGAGTAGATTGAGCTGCATAATGGGCAAAAAGTTCGCCGGGATGTACAGCAACAGAGCGGCAATCACCAACGCGAGGCTACGTTCCACGACATTGTGCCGATGGGCATACAACTCGTAACCACAACGCGGGCACAGGGCTTTCTCACCATGGGCGAGTATGGGCTTGCGCATCAGCAAGTCGCACTCATGGCACGCCACCAAATCGTCCAGCGGTAAATCTGACAGCCCTGAGGCGTCAACCGGATCGGTCATAAGAGACTCAGGCTCTAAAAAGGTAGGGAGCTATTCTAGTGTTCTGGCTCGAAAATAACTGTGCAAATTTGTTGATATCACAGCCAACTTTTTCGCAGGCAAAACAAAACCCCTACCTGCATACGCAGATAGGGGTTTCGGAATTTAATCTTGACGATGACCTACTCTCACATGGGGAAACCCCACACTACCATCGGCGATGCATCGTTTCACTGCTGAGTTCGGGATGGGATCAGGTGGTTCCAATGCTCTATGGTCGTCAAGAAATTCGGGTACTGAGTCGTGGCCAGCAGGCCTCGCTTCAGCAAATTGGGTATGTGGTAGGTTTCGGTGTTTTGCAAGAGTCGAACTTTCGGTTCATTTCGTCTTCACACACCGCAATCTGGTGCCTTTTCAGGTCAGCAAATTGCTTGGGTGTTATATGGTCAAGCCTCACGGGCAATTAGTATTGGTTAGCTCAACGCCTCACAGCGCTTACACACCCAACCTATCAACGTCGTAGTCTTCGACGGCCCTTCAGGGAACTCAAGGTTCCAGTGAGATCTCATCTTGAGGCTAGTTTCCCGCTTAGATGCTTTCAGCGGTTATCTATTCCGAACATAGCTACCCGGCAATGCCACTGGCGTGACAACCGGAACACCAGAGGTTCGTCCACTCCGGTCCTCTCGTACTAGGAGCAGCCCCTCTCAAATCTCAAACGTCCACGGCAGATAGGGACCGAACTGTCTCACGACGTTCTAAACCCAGCTCGCGTACCACTTTAAATGGCGAACAGCCATACCCTTGGGACCGGCTTCAGCCCCAGGATGTGATGAGCCGACATCGAGGTGCCAAACACCGCCGTCGATATGAACTCTTGGGCGGTATCAGCCTGTTATCCCCGGAGTACCTTTTATCCGTTGAGCGATGGCCCTTCCATACAGAACCACCGGATCACTAAGACCTACTTTCGTACCTGCTCGACGTGTCTGTCTCGCAGTCAAGCGCGCTTTTGCCTTTATACTCTACGACCGATTTCCGACCGGTCTGAGCGCACCTTCGTACTCCTCCGTTACTCTTTAGGAGGAGACCGCCCCAGTCAAACTACCCACCATACACTGTCCTCGATCCGGATAACGGACCTGAGTTAGAACCTCAAAGTTGCCAGGGTGGTATTTCAAGGTTGGCTCCACGCAGACTGGCGTCCACGCTTCAAAGCCTCCCACCTATCCTACACAAGCAAATTCAAAGTCCAGTGCAAAGCTATAGTAAAGGTTCACGGGGTCTTTCCGTCTAGCCGCGGATACACTGCATCTTCACAGCGATTTCAATTTCACTGAGTCTCGGGTGGAGACAGCGCCGCCATCGTTACGCCATTCGTGCAGGTCGGAACTTACCCGACAAGGAATTTCGCTACCTTAGGACCGTTATAGTTACGGCCGCCGTTTACCGGGGCTTCGATCAAGAGCTTCGCGTTAGCTAACCCCATCAATTAACCTTCCGGCACCGGGCAGGCGTCACACCCTATACGTCCACTTTCGTGTTTGCAGAGTGCTGTGTTTTTAATAAACAGTCGCAGCGGCCTGGTATCTTCGACCGGCATGAGCTTACGGAGCAAGTCCTTCACCCTCACCGGCGCACCTTCTCCCGAAGTTACGGTGCCATTTTGCCTAGTTCCTTCACCCGAGTTCTCTCAAGCGCCTTGGTATTCTCTACCCAACCACCTGTGTCGGTTTGGGGTACGGTTCCTGGTTACCTGAAGCTTAGAAGCTTTTCTTGGAAGCATGGCATCAACCACTTCGTGTTCTAAAAGAACACTCGTCATCAGCTCTCGGCCTTAGAATCCCGGATTTACCTAAGATTCCAGCCTACCACCTTAAACTTGGACAACCAACGCCAAGCTGGCCTAGCCTTCTCCGTCCCTCCATCGCAATAACCAGAAGTACAGGAATATTAACCTGTTTTCCATCGACTACGCTTTTCAGCCTCGCCTTAGGGACCGACTAACCCTGCGTCGATTAACGTTGCGCAGGAAACCTTGGTCTTTCGGCGTGGGTGTTTTTCACACCCATTGTCGTTACTCATGTCAGCATTCGCACTTCTGATACCTCCAGCAAGCTTCTCAACTCACCTTCACAGGCTTACAGAACGCTCCTCTACCGCATCACCTAAGTGATACCCGTAGCTTCGGTGTATGGTTTGAGCCCCGTTACATCTTCCGCGCAGGCCGACTCGACTAGTGAGCTATTACGCTTTCTTTAAAGGGTGGCTGCTTCTAAGCCAACCTCCTAGCTGTCTAAGCCTTCCCACATCGTTTCCCACTTAACCATAACTTTGGGACCTTAGCTGACGGTCTGGGTTGTTTCCCTTTTCACGACGGACGTTAGCACCCGCCGTGTGTCTCCCATGCTCGGCACTTGTAGGTATTCGGAGTTTGCATCGGTTTGGTAAGTCGGGATGACCCCCTAGCCGAAACAGTGCTCTACCCCCTACAGTGATACATGAGGCGCTACCTAAATAGCTTTCGAGGAGAACCAGCTATCTCCGAGCTTGATTAGCCTTTCACTCCGATCCACAGGTCATCCGCTAACTTTTCAACGGTAGTCGGTTCGGTCCTCCAGTTAGTGTTACCCAACCTTCAACCTGCCCATGGATAGATCGCCCGGTTTCGGGTCTATTCCCAGCGACTAGACGCCCTATTAAGACTCGCTTTCGCTACGCCTCCCCTATTCGGTTAAGCTCGCCACTGAAAATAAGTCGCTGACCCATTATACAAAAGGTACGCAGTCACCCAACAAAGTGGGCTCCCACTGCTTGTACGCATACGGTTTCAGGATCTATTTCACTCCCCTCTCCGGGGTTCTTTTCGCCTTTCCCTCACGGTACTAGTTCACTATCGGTCAGTCAGTAGTATTTAGCCTTGGAGGATGGTCCCCCCATATTCAGACAAAGTTTCTCGTGCTCCGTCCTACTCGATTTCATGACTAAGAGATTTTCGCGTACAGGGCTATCACCCACTATGGCCGCACTTTCCAGAGCGTTCCGCTAATCTCAAAGCCACTTAAGGGCTAGTCCCCGTTCGCTCGCCACTACTAAGGGAATCTCGGTTGATTTCTTTTCCTCAGGGTACTTAGATGTTTCAGTTCCCCTGGTTCGCCTCTTACGCCTATGTATTCAGCGTAAGATAACCATCTTATGATGGCTGGGTTCCCCCATTCAGACATCTCCGGATCGCAGTCTGTTTGCCGACTCCCCGAAGCTTTTCGCAGGCTACCACGTCTTTCATCGCCTCTGACTGCCAAGGCATCCACCGTATGCGCTTCTTCACTTGACCATATAACCCCAAGCAATCTGGTTATACTGTGAAGACGACATTCGCCGAAAATTCGAATTTCTCAGTTAAGAGAACTCACAAATTTTACCTTAGCCTGAGCCGTTACCAGTGAAAGTAACGTTCAGTCTATCTTTCTATCACATACCCAAATTTTTAAAGAACGATCTAATCAAAGACTAGAAATCAACATTTAGCCTTCGTCCGAAGGAAATGCTCATTTCTAAGCTTTAACGCAGAAACAGCAGTCAAACAGCAGTAAGTGGTGGAGCCAAACGGGATCGAACCGTTGACCTCCTGCGTGCAAGGCAGGCGCTCTCCCAGCTGAGCTATGGCCCCGTATTTCTACAGGCGTTTCCCACACAAAATTGGTGGGTCTGGGCAGATTCGAACTGCCGACCTCACCCTTATCAGGGGTGCGCTCTAACCAACTGAGCTACAGACCCAATTTCGGGCTGCTTCTATCGTCTTCTTCAATGAATCAAGCAATTCGTGTGGGAGCTTATGCAGCAGCTGATGTCGTCGATTAAGGAGGTGATCCAGCCGCAGGTTCCCCTACGGCTACCTTGTTACGACTTCACCCCAGTCATGAATCACACCGTGGTAACCGTCCTCCCGAAGGTTAGACTAGCTACTTCTGGTGCAACCCACTCCCATGGTGTGACGGGCGGTGTGTACAAGGCCCGGGAACGTATTCACCGCGACATTCTGATTCGCGATTACTAGCGATTCCGACTTCACGCAGTCGAGTTGCAGACTGCGATCCGGACTACGATCGGTTTTATGGGATTAGCTCCACCTCGCGGCTTGGCAACCCTCTGTACCGACCATTGTAGCACGTGTGTAGCCCAGGCCGTAAGGGCCATGATGACTTGACGTCATCCCCACCTTCCTCCGGTTTGTCACCGGCAGTCTCCTTAGAGTGCCCACCATGACGTGCTGGTAACTAAGGACAAGGGTTGCGCTCGTTACGGGACTTAACCCAACATCTCACGACACGAGCTGACGACAGCCATGCAGCACCTGTCTCAATGTTCCCGAAGGCACCAATCCATCTCTGGAAAGTTCATTGGATGTCAAGGCCTGGTAAGGTTCTTCGCGTTGCTTCGAATTAAACCACATGCTCCACCGCTTGTGCGGGCCCCCGTCAATTCATTTGAGTTTTAACCTTGCGGCCGTACTCCCCAGGCGGTCAACTTAATGCGTTAGCTGCGCCACTAAGAGCTCAAGGCTCCCAACGGCTAGTTGACATCGTTTACGGCGTGGACTACCAGGGTATCTAATCCTGTTTGCTCCCCACGCTTTCGCACCTCAGTGTCAGTATCAGTCCAGGTGGTCGCCTTCGCCACTGGTGTTCCTTCCTATATCTACGCATTTCACCGCTACACAGGAAATTCCACCACCCTCTACCATACTCTAGCTCGACAGTTTTGAATGCAGTTCCCAGGTTGAGCCCGGGGATTTCACATCCAACTTAACGAACCACCTACGCGCGCTTTACGCCCAGTAATTCCGATTAACGCTTGCACCCTCTGTATTACCGCGGCTGCTGGCACAGAGTTAGCCGGTGCTTATTCTGTCGGTAACGTCAAAACAATTACGTATTAGGTAACTGCCCTTCCTCCCAACTTAAAGTGCTTTACAATCCGAAGACCTTCTTCACACACGCGGCATGGCTGGATCAGGCTTTCGCCCATTGTCCAATATTCCCCACTGCTGCCTCCCGTAGGAGTCTGGACCGTGTCTCAGTTCCAGTGTGACTGATCATCCTCTCAGACCAGTTACGGATCGTCGCCTTGGTGAGCCATTACCTCACCAACTAGCTAATCCGACCTAGGCTCATCTGATAGCGCAAGGCCCGAAGGTCCCCTGCTTTCTCCCGTAGGACGTATGCGGTATTAGCGTCCGTTTCCGAGCGTTATCCCCCACTACCAGGCAGATTCCTAGGCATTACTCACCCGTCCGCCGCTCGCCACCAGGTACAAGTACCCGTGCTGCCGCTCGACTTGCATGTGTTAGGCCTGCCGCCAGCGTTCAATCTGAGCCATGATCAAACTCTTCAGTTCAAACATCTTTGGGTTTTTAAGAAACCCTAAACTTGGCTCAGCAATCGTTGGTTACATCTTTGATTTCTCGCGGAGTAACTTGTGATGCTGATAATCTTGTTGACTATCAGTCTGACTGCACAAGCACCCACACGAATTGCTTGATTCAGTTGTTAAAGAGCGGTTGGTTAAGATCTTTCGTCTCAACCGAGGCGCGCATTCTACAGCAGCCTCTGTTGCTGTCAAGCGGTTATTTTCAGAAGTTTTCGAAGAATTCTTCAACAACTTCAACCACTTGCGCTTCCGATCTCTCGTTAGCGGGAGGCGAATTCTACAGCGTTACTCGCTGCTGTCAACCCCTCTTTTTCTCCGCTTTCGATCGAGAAGATCGAACCGTCAAAAGCGCCATGCAACCCTGCCCTTTCAACTCCTTCCAGGCTTCGATGAACTGAAGCAACCTACTGCCGAAAACTGCGTAACTCTTTGTTTACCAAGGAGTTTTCCGTTTCGACTGCGCCGGAAGTGGGCGAATTATAGACTTCCAGAATCTGCCGTCAAGGGTTAATTACGCTTTTGTTGCAGAAGGGGCTTTGCGGGTTATCAAACGCGGGATTCGACGGGTTACAGGTGGTACTCGCAGTACTAATAGCAGCACGCCTATAAAGGCATAAACAGTCCATTCCTTCAGATCCGCTCGAACGATCCACAACATATGCAGCAACCCAAGTCCAAGAATCACATAGACCAGGCGATGCAACTTCTTCCAGCGCACGCCTAAACGTCGCTGACTGTAACGATTGGAGGTCACCGCGAGCACCAGTAAAGACAGAAAACCCAGGCTACCCACAATAATGTATGGCCGCTTACGCAACTCCACCCCCAACTGAGACCAATCAAGACCCAGGACAAAAACCAAATAGGCACTCAGATGCAAGACGACATAGGCAAAGCACCACAAGCCCAACTGCCGTCGTACGGCAATCCAGCCCGGCCAACCCGTCAATTTTTGCAAAGGCGTCATGCCCAGGGTAACCAACAACAGAATCAGCGTCCCGAGCCCCAACCTGTCAACCAGAACCTTTCCCGGATCTGGCCCCAAGGCAAAACTCCACGCCTCATACAGCCAGAGCACCGGCCACATCGCCACTACCAAAAAGATGCCAAGACGCCAAGCCGGATAGCGCATCAGTAATTCTTCCTGAGATCGAGGCCACTGTATAAAGAAGCGACTTCGTCCGAGTAGCCATTGAACATCTGGGTCTCACGCACATTGGGACTGAACAGCCCGCTCGGTAGACGACGCTCCCGCGCCTGGGTCCAACGAGGATGATCGACCGTCGGGTTCACATTGGCGTAGAAACCATACTCATCGGACGCAATGCTTTGCCAAGTGGTCTTTGGTTGCTCGCTGACCAGGCTGATACGCACAATGGATTTGACGCTCTTGAAGCCGTACTTCCACGGCACCACCAAACGCAACGGCGCGCCGTTCTGATTGGGTAACTCACGTCCGTACATCCCGACCGCAAGAATCGCCAACGGATTCATCGCTTCGTCCAGACGAAGCCCTTCTATATAAGGCCAGTCAATCAGAGCGAAACCGGAACGCTGCCCCGGCATGCTCTTGGGGTCCTGCAAGGTTTCAAACCGGATGTATTTCGCCTTGGAAGTTGGCTCAACCTGACTGAGCAACGCCGAGAGAGGGAAGCCGATCCACGGGATCACCATCGACCAAGCCTCTACACAGCGCAGACGATAGATGCGCTCCTCCAATTGATAAGGCTTCATGAAGTCTTCCAGCGCATAGCGCCCCGGCTTCCCCACCTCACCATCGACAACCACCGACCACGGCTCAGTCTTCAACGCGCCCGCATTCTGCGCAGGATCACCTTTGTCGGTACCGAACTCATAGAAGTTGTTGTAGTGAGTGGCGTCCTTGAACGGCGTGATTGCTTCATCCTTGACAGTGACCGCCCCCCACTGGGTGGCGGGAAGTTTTTCGGCAAACCAGGAAGGCGCCCTGCCCGGCTCGACACCCGCATAACGAGCGGTATCCGCAGCACTGGCCCAACGCGGCAAGCTACTGACGGTCATACCCGCGATAGCGCCACCGAGCACACTGCGTCGAGAAAGGTAAAGGGATTCGGGCGTGACGTCCGACTCTTGGCAGTCGGACGACTTGGGGAACTTGAATAACATGGCAACTCCGCAGAATTGGAGGACAGATGCACCAATAGACTGCGGAGTATGGGGGAAATTACATCACTCGGCTTTTTTGTGCCGACGAAGGCGCAACAAGTACTGCACCGGGCCAGAGGCTGCGTAAGCGAGAAAAACCAGCAACAGGATGCGCGGCGGATCACTGAACACCACGGCAAACACCAGCACAACGGCCAGAATCGCCACGAAAGGCACACGACCTTTAAGGTCCAGCTCCTTGAAGCTGTTGTACTTGATATTGCTGACCATCAGCATGCCGGCAGCGGCAACCATCAGTGCAACCAGGAAAGACATCTTGGAGCCCTGAATACCGTAATCGCTGAACGCCCAGACAATGCCCGCCACCACACCGGCAGCGGCCGGGCTGGCGAGACCGATGAAGTAACGCTTGTCTGCCGTGCCGACCTGGGTGTTGAAGCGCGCCAGACGCAATGCCGCGCCTGCCACATAGATAAAGGCAACCATCCAGCCCACCTTGCCCATATCGCCCAACGCCCAGCCGAAGGCCAGAAGCGCCGGCGCGACACCGAAGGCAACCATGTCCGACAGCGAGTCGTACTCGGCACCGAATGCACTTTGGGTATTGGTCATGCGAGCCACTCGACCATCCAGGCCGTCGAGCACCATGGCCACGAAAATGGCGATTGCCGCAAAGGCAAAATACTTGCTCGCGCTGGCTGCATCACCTGCACTCAGGGCGCTCTGTGCACTCATGGAGTTGATGATGGAATAAAACCCTGCGAACAGGTTCGCAGTGGTGAACAGATTCGGCAGAAGATAGATACCACGATGCCGGACTTTACGGCCTTCAGCGTCATGCCCTTCTTCGACATGCTCATCGATGGGTAGCAGGCTTTCGGCGTCAGAGGCCTTATTTGGCTCTTCGGGACGTTCGCTCATGGACATTACCTTGCAACGGGGTGGAAAGTTTCGACAGGTGCTTGTGGCGACGGTTCGGCCACAAACGATGCAGCTTTATACCAGAACCGACCCCGCAAACGAAAAAACGCGGCCTAGGCCGCGTTTTTCGTAAAAGCTCGCGACTTAGTTCTTGGCTTTGTCGACGATCTTGTTGGCACCGATCCACGGCATCATGGAGCGCAGTTGCTCACCGATGATTTCGATACCGTGAGCGGCGTTGTTACGACGCTTGGCGGTCATCGAAGGATAGCCGGTAGCGCCTTCGCTGATGAACATCTTGGCGTATTCGCCGTCCTGAATACGTTTCAGGGCATTGCGCATGGCCTGACGGGATTCAGCGTTGATGACCTCAGGGCCGGTCACATACTCGCCGTACTCGGCGTTGTTGGAGATCGAGTAGTTCATGTTGGCGATACCGCCTTCATACATGAGGTCAACGATCAGCTTCAGTTCGTGCAGGCATTCGAAGTAAGCCATTTCTGGCGCGTAGCCCGCTTCAACCAGGGTTTCGAAACCGGCTTTTACCAGTTCAACGGTACCGCCGCACAGAACGGCTTGTTCGCCGAACAGGTCGGTTTCGGTCTCGTCCTTGAAGGTGGTTTCGATGATGCCGGTACGACCGCCACCCACGCCGGCAGCGTAGGACAGCGCAACGTTCTTGGCGTTGCCGGAAGCATCCTGATAGATCGCGATCAGGTCAGGGATACCGCCACCTTTGACGAACTCGGAACGCACGGTGTGACCTGGAGCCTTCGGCGCGATCATGATCACGTCGAGGTCAGCGCGCGGCACAACCTGGTTGTAGTGGATCGCGAAGCCGTGGGAGAAGGCCAGGGTGGCGCCTTTCTTGATATTCGGCTCGATTTCGTTTTTGTACAGGGAAGACTGGAATTCGTCCGGCGTCAGGATCATGACCAGGTCGGCAGCCGCAACAGCGGAAGCCACGTCGGTCACTTTCAGGCCATGGGCTTCAGCCTTGGCAACAGTGGCCGAGCCTTTACGCAGGCCAACGGTAACGTCAACGCCGGAGTCTTTCAGGTTGCACGCTTGAGCGTGACCCTGGGAACCGTAACCGATGATGGCAACTTTCTTGCCCTGGATGATCGACAGGTCGCAGTCTTTATCGTAGAAAACTTTCATGAAATTCCCCTATATATCCAGGCCGTTCAGGCCATTAGCCAATTTGGTTTAGATGCTGAGTACTTTGTCGCCACGGGCAATCCCGGTGACACCACTGCGCACGGTTTCAAGAATCGAGGCAGTGCCGATGGACTGAATGAAGCTGTCGAGCTTGTCGCTGGTACCGGTCAGTTGAACGGTATACACGCTGGCGCTGACATCGACGATCTGCCCACGGTAAATATCGGTCGTGCGTTTGATCTCGGCGCGCTGGGCGCCGGTAGCCTTGATCTTGACCAGCATCAGTTCGCGCTCGATGTGAGCACTTTCCGACAGGTCGACCAGCTTGACCACTTCGATCAGCTTGTTCAGGTTCTTGGTGATCTGCTCGATGATCTCATCGTGGCCCACGGTGGTCAGCGTCAGACGCGACAGGGTCGGGTCTTCGGTTGGCGCCACAGTCAGGCTTTCGATGTTGTAGTTACGCTGCGAGAACAACCCCACTACACGAGACAAAGCGCCCGGTTCGTTTTCCAGAAGCAAGGAAATAATGTGCCGCATGATTAAGTACGCTCCGTCTTGCTGAGCCACATATCGCGCATGGAGCCGTCTTTGATCTGCATTGGGTAGACGTGCTCGCTGGTGTCGACCGAAATATCAATCACCACCAGGCGATCCTTCATGGCGAACGCTTCTTCCATCTTCGACTTCAAATCTTTCGAGTCGGTGATGCGCACGCCGACGTGACCATAGGCCTCGGCCAACTTGACGAAGTCAGGCAGCGACTCCATGTAGGAGTGTGAGTGACGGCTGCCGTAACTCATGTCCTGCCACTGACGAACCATACCCAGAACACCGTTGTTCAGGATGACGATTTTGACCGGCAACCCGTATTGCAGGCAGGTGGACAGCTCCTGGATGTTCATCTGGATACTGCCCTCGCCCGTTACGCAGGCGACGTCGGCATCCGGGAAGCTCAGCTTGACGCCCATGGCCGCCGGAAAACCGAAGCCCATGGTGCCCAGGCCACCGGAGTTGATCCAGCGGTTCGGCTTGTTGAACGTGTAGTACTGCGCGGCGAACATCTGGTGCTGACCCACGTCGGAGGTCACAAAGGCATCGCCCTTGGTCACTTCGCACAGGGTTTCGATCACGGTCTGCGGCTTGATGACGCTGCCGTCGCCCTTGTCGTAAGGGAACAGGCCGCGATCACCGCGCCACTCGTCGACTTGCTTCCACCAACTGGCAACGGACTCCTTGTTCGGGGTCTCGCCGATTTCCTTGAGGATCGCGACCATTTCAGTCAGGACGCTCTCGACCGGGCCGACGATAGGTACGTCTGCCTTGATGGTCTTGGAGATCGATGCCGGGTCGATGTCGATGTGGATGATCTTGGCATTCGGGCAGAACTTGGCCGGGCCATTGATCACACGGTCATCGAAACGCGCACCAACGGCGAGAATCACGTCAGCGTGGTGCATGGCCAGGTTGGCGGTATAGCTGCCGTGCATACCGAGCATGCCGATGAACTGACGGTCGGTGCCAGGAAAGGCGCCCAGGCCCATCAAGGTATTGGTGACTGGCAGGTTGAGCATTTTTGCCAGTTCGGTCAGCGGCGCGGAGCCACCACCGAGGATCACGCCACCGCCTGCGTACATCACCGGACGCTTGGCCGCCAGGAGCATTTCGGCTGCCTTGCGGATTTGCCCGGAGTGACCGCGAACGGCCGGGCTGTAGGAACGCAGCTTGGCTTTTTTCGGGAAGACGTATTCGAACTTCTCGGCCGGGTTGGTCATGTCTTTCGGGATATCGACAACGACCGGACCGGGACGACCGGATTGCGCCAGGTAGAACGCCTTTTTCATGACTTCCGGGATTTCCGACGCGTGCTTGATCATGAAGCTGTGCTTCACGATTGGCCGGGAGATACCGATCATGTCGGTTTCCTGGAACGCATCGGTGCCTACCATGGTGCTAGGCACCTGGCCGGAAATGATCACCATCGGAATGGAGTCCATGTAGGCCGTGGCAATACCGGTAATGGCGTTGGTTGCACCAGGACCTGAGGTCACCAGTACCACGCCGGCCTTGCCGGTGGCACGGGCGTAGCCGTCAGCCATATGGGTCGCAGCCTGCTCGTGACGAACCAGGATGTGGGTCACTTCCGGTTCTTTGAACAGGGCATCATAGACATGAAGAAGAGCACCACCGGGGTACCCGTAGATATATTTGACGCCTTCGTCACGCAAAAAGCGGACGAGCATCTCACCGCCAGATAAAAGCTCCACGTTGTTCACCTCTAAAACGCCAGAATACCGCCCACAAAAAAGGGGACGGGTCTTAATAGGTTTACTTCTCGGCAGAGCATGAGCGACGGTGGTCGCCGACTACGTCAGCACTGACTGAGCAAGTATTGGGATCGTCCCAAGTGTTGCGGGCTTTTCCCACCCAGCGCGAGGTAACGCGTTGCGGGTGTAACAGGTCGGCGCGGGTGTGCGCCTCATGATCTACCGAGTGGGTCTGCTTCTGGCAGTCCCTCTACAGCGGACTTTGGATTCTTCTGTTTCGCCCTCTGCAAGTCAAGCCGTCAATGTGACTAATTCGAACTAAGCGCATGAGAACGCAAGAAAAAACCTTTAATCCGCTAGTGTGTTAGCTTCAATTGCGCAACTCACGACAAGGAAAGCAGCATGCGAATGTACTTCTTGACGGCCAGCCTGCTGATTGGACTGAGCCCATGGTGCATGGCCGGCCAGGTCTACAAATGGGTCGATGGTCAGGGCGTGACCCATTTCGATGCACAACCACCGCAAGGACAGCCGGCCACGACGATTGCGATACCTGCCTCCGCCCCCTCAAAAAATGCCCCCGCACCCGCCAGCACCGCGCCTAGTGACCCGAAAGTCATCGAGAACACGGTCAAGCAGCAGATTGCGCAGCAGGAAGCGCAACGCAAAGTGTTCTGCGATCAGGCCAGAACCAATCTGGCGCAGTTGCAGAACAACCCACGCTTGCGGGAGAACACCGAAGGAGAGATGCGGCGCCTGAGCGATGAACAACGACAGGCACGCATCATCGAGACGCAGAAAGCGATTGCGGACAACTGCCAGTAGTCCTGGCAGTTTCCGATCTAGCGGGAGGCGGCGATCAGTTGATCGAACGCTTTGAGCAGGACCTGCAACTGCCGGTCCTTGCCCTGAACATTGCGGGCGGCGAAGACCATCTCGGCCATTTCCTGGATACCCGAGGCGTTGGGCAGTGGCAGGTCATTCTCAAGGATGAGTTTCATGCGGGGCAGGAAGATCCATTGCAGCCATTGCTCGAAATCCAGGGTGTCGACCGAGAAGGGCTCGACGCTGGCCAGCGCTTCAGCACTCGGAGCGACTTCGTCCCACCAGCCCTGAATCCGCAGCTCGCGCTCGATCAGCAGCAACTGCTCGGCAATCTTTGGGAAACGGGTATCCATCACAACGAAACCTTGGCCTTTTGACGGGCCAGTGCTGCGCCTGCCGCATCGCCCTGCTTCTCGCGTGCCTGAGCAATCAAGCCCCACAGGCTGGCCTGAAGATCCGGACGACCGTTGGCGAACGTCAGGCCGCGACGAGCGAATTGTTCCGCTTGCGCGGCATCCCCTTGAGCCATGCGCACCTGAGCCAGACGATAGAGCACTTGCGGCTCACGTGGCGCCACGCGCTGGGCGCGCTCCAGGCTGGACGACGCGCCGTTCAGGTCGCCACTGGCCTGTTGCTGCTGCGCGGTGGTCAGCAGTGCGAGGACCGGGCCGTCCAACTGCTCGTCGGCAGACAGGCCACCCGCGCTGGCGGAAGGAATCCCGCTCGGTGTCGACGGCATGCTGTAGTTGCCCTGATTGATCGGCGCCGACTGGATCGGCGAGGTGTCGATCGGACCCGGCGTGATCGGACCCGAACTGCTTGGGCCGGGGGTAAACGGCTGGCTGCTGATCGGTGCCGACGTCGCTGCACCGCCGCCCGGAATCATCACCACCACGCCGGTATCACCTTGCGGGATGGCCTGGGTCTTGGCTTGCGCCGGACGCTTGACGGTGGTCTGACGGAAACCGCCGTTGGCGGATACCCGCTCGCTATTGGACACCGTGGTGCCGGAGTCGACGACCGGGATAGAGCCCCGTTGCACGCTGGAGCAACCGCTGAGCAAAGCCAGAACGGAAACCGCTGGAATCAACCACTTGTTCACTTGAAACCCTCTTTGCTTAATTCGTCCAGCCCTTGACCCAATCCATCACCGACTCGCTGGTTGCAGGGCTTTCACCACCGCACGCGGCGCCGGGAGGCGGTTCGCTGCCGCGAATATACGGCATCTGCACCGCGCCAGGGCAGTTGGCGTCGGAGCCTTGCCCGGTGCGTGAATCGATCCAGGCCTGAACAATGTTGTCCGGCTGCGGCATGTCCAGCGGCAGCGGGTCGGCCTTGCGCATGAAACTGGTCCAGACCTGCAACGCGCCCGTCGCACCGGTGAACGGTGTTTTGCCGTTGTCATCGCGGCCAAGCCAGACCACCGCCAGCAGGTCCTGGCTGAAACCTGCGAACCAGCTGTCACGCGAATCGTTACTGGTACCGGTCTTGCCCGCCAGCGCCAGCGTTTTGGGCAGCACGTTATACACCGAGCTGCCGGTGCCTTCGCGCATCACACGCTGCATGGCACTCTGGATCAGGTAGATCGACCCCGGATCGAAACGCTGCTGGATCTGGAAAGGATAGCGCTTGAGCGGCTCGCCTTCGGCCGTCAGCACGCTGCGAATGCCGCGCATCGGCGTGTTGAAACCACCGTTGGCCAGGGTCTGGTACATGGTCGCCACCTCCATCGGGCTCAAACCGCCCGCACCCAGCAGCATTGACGGGAACGCCGGGAACTCGCGGCTGACACCCAGTCGCGCCAGGGTTTTGAGGACGTTCGGCACGCCGACTTCCAGACCCAGGCGTGCGGTCGACAGGTTGTAGGAATGCGCCAACCCTTGATACAGGAAGACCGTGCCGTGAGAACGGCGATCATAGTTCTGGGGTTTCCAGACCTGACCGTCAGCGCCCTTCACCGAGAACGAATCATCAGAGAGCCAACTGGTCAGGGTGTACTGGCTCGGTTTTTCCAGCGCGGTCAGGTACACCGCTGGCTTGATCAACGAACCGATCGGACGCACCGCATCCAGCGCCCGGTTGAACCCGGCAAAACTGGCCTGACGGCTGCCGATCATTGCCTGGACTTCACCGGTTTCCGGATTGGTCACGACCATGGCCGCTTCAACGTCTTCGGAACCTTTACGCCCGGCAAGGCGCTTGAAGGTGTCGTTGACCGAAGCCTCGGCTTTCATCTGCAGAATCGGGTCGAAACTGGTGAAGATCCGCAGACCTTCTTCGGTCAAGTCTTCGTCGCGGTAGTCCTGGCGCAACTGGCGTTTAACCAGGTCAAGGAACCCTGGGAACGAGCTGTCGGCCAGACTGCCGCGCTTGGTCACGCTCAACGGCATCTTCTTCGCCGCCTCGACTTGCTCGGCAGTGGCGACACCCTGCTGTTCCAGCAGGTCGAGTACCAGGTTACGCCGCTCCATTGCGCGCTCCGGATAACGACGCGGGTTGTAGTAGGACGGCCCCTTGACCATGCCCACCAGCAACGCCACCTGGTGCAACTTGAGTTCGGAAAGCGGTTGGCTGAAGAAGAACTGACTGGCCAGACCAAAACCGTGGACCGCACGCTGACCATCCTGACCGACGAAGACTTCGTTGAGGTAGGCCTCAAGAATCTCGCGCTTGTCGTAGTGCAGCTCCAGCAGCAGGGCCATCATGGCTTCGTTCAGCTTACGGCTGAGGCTGCGCTCGTTCGTCAGGTAGAAGTTCTTGACCAATTGCTGTGTCAGCGTACTGCCGCCCTGGCGCATTTGCCCGGACGACGTGTTGACCCAGATGGCCCGGGCAATCGACTTCGGAGAAACGCCAAAGTGATGGTAGAAATCCCGGTCTTCCACGGCCACCAGGGTTTCGAGCAGGTACGGCGGCACCTGATCGATCTTGATCAGGATGCGGTCTTCAAGGTTTTTCGGGTACAGGCCGCCGATCAGCAGAGGTTCAAGGCGTACCACCGCGAGTTTCGAACCGTTGGTTGCCGTCAACTCGGCAACGTAGTCGCCCGAGAAGCGCACACGCACCGGCTGCGCTTGCTCCATCCCTTCATAGAACTGGAAGCCACGGGTATTGAGGTCGACAGTGTTGCCGCTGACGGCAGCCGCGCCGGGACCGTTGGCCACGCTTTCGCGACGATAGCCCAAGGCATCGAGTTCGGTGAGAAAGTCGTCCTTGCTCAGCTTCTGTCCGACGAACAGTTCGAGCGGTCGTGCGTAGACCTTGGCCGGAATGGTCCAGCGCTTGCCGGAGAACTTCTCCTGGACCACGGCATCGAGGTAAACCGCGAAGCCGGCAATAACCACGAGGCCGACCAGACTGAGCTTCAAGGCCCAGCCTAACCAGGGACGCAGGCCACCAGAAGGACGTTTTTTAGCGGAACGGGGGGATCGGGTACGAGTCATGGCGGCGGATTATACGCACTTTATTCGCGATCAACATGAGCCCCTCGAGGTTTGCGTTAGCCCAGCTTGCAGCCATAATGACGCCCTTGAATTTTCCCAGACTCTGAAGGATCACCTGTGAGCCAGTCACTGATCGCCGCCCTGCAAAACCCGGCCCTTTACCCACACCCGGTAGAAGGCTTCCAGGTCATTGAGACGCACATTTCCTGGGTGCTGCTCACCGGCCCCTATGCCTATAAAGTGAAGAAGCCAGTGAACTTCGGCTTCCTCGACTTCACCGGCCTTGAGGCACGCGAGCATTTCTGCGGCGAAGAGTTGCGCTTGAACCAGCGCCTGACCCAGGGCTTGTACCTCGAAGTACTGCCAATCACCGGCAGCGCCGAGGCCCCCCAACTGGGTGGTACTGGCCCGGTGATCGAATACGCACTGAAGATGCGCCAGTTCCCGCAGAGCCAACTGCTCAGCACCCTGCAAGCCAACGGCGAATTGACCACCGTGCACATCGACGAGATGGCCCGCCAGATCGCGCAGTTCCACCTCAACGCCCCGAAGGTTCCGGCCGCTCACGAAGCCGGTACACCGGACAGCGTCATGGCACCTGTGCGTCAGAACTTCGAGCAGATCCTGCCGTTCCTCAGCGACAAGGCTGACTTGCTGCAACTCGAAGCCCTGCAAGCCTGGGCTGAAAGCAGCTTCGAACGCCTCAAGCCGTTGTTTGCCCAGCGCAAGGCCGACGGTTTCATCCGTGAATGCCACGGCGATATCCATCTGGGTAACGCCACGCTGATCGATGGCAACGTGGTGATTTTCGACTGCATCGAGTTCAACGAACCGTTCCGCTTCACCGATGTGTACGCCGACACCGGGTTCCTGGCGATGGACCTGGAAGACCGCGGCCTCAAGAGCCTGGCGCGGCGTTTCATCAGCCAGTACCTGGAACTGACCGGCGACTATCAGGGCCTGGAGCTGCTGAACTTCTATAAAGCCTACCGCGCACTGGTGCGCGCTAAGGTCAGCCTATTCAGCATGCCGGCCGAAGCCGACCCGGTGCAACGCGCCACCACCCTGCGCCAGTACCGCAACTACGCCAACCTGGCGGAAAGCTACAGCACCATTCCTTCACGCTTCCTGGCCATCACCCACGGCGTTTCGGCCGTCGGCAAAAGCCACGTAGCCATGCGCCTGGTTGAAGCCCTGGGTGCGATTCGTCTGCGCTCGGACATCGAACGCAAGCGCATGTTCGGCGAACAAAAAGTGCCGAACACCCCTGAAGCCGGCATTTACAGCACCGACGCCAGCGTGGCCACCTACACCCGTCTGCATCAGATCGCCGACGTGATTCTGCGGGCCGGTTTCCCGGCGGTCATCGACGCCACTTACCTGAAGCGCGACCAGCGCGATGGTGCAGCCAAAATCGCCGAAGCCACCGGCGCACCGTTCCTGATTCTTGACTGCAGCGCACCACAAGCCGTGATCGAGAGCTGGCTGAAGCAACGTCAGACCGATGAGAACGATCCGTCCGACGCGAACCTGTCCATCATCGAAGCTCAACAAACTCATCGCGAAGCACTGACGCCTGCCGAGATTCTGTGCAGCAAACGCGTGCAGACCAATGAAAGCGGGACCCTGGACACCGTTGTCGCGCAAATCCGTCAACGCCTGCCAGGCCTGTAAGAAAGTATTTCAGCCGTGAAGCCCCATCTGGCTTCACGGCCTTGAAATAGTGGCACTATACTGGCGTCATAAAACCAACAGGTGACGTTCCATGAGCCATCCAAAACTGCTCGACACCCCGCTGTACGCTTTGCTGCACAAAGATGACATTACCGGCTTCAACCGCGAACGGCCCAAGCACGGCCCTGTCGATATGGCGGGCGGTGATTTTCGCGGCCTCGACCTGCGCGAACTGAATGCCGACGAAGTTGACTTCACTGACGCCTACTTCCGTTCCGCCGACTTGCGCGGTATCGATTTTCGTAACGCCTCGCTGGAAGGCGCAAGCCTGGCACATGCGCAAATCTCCGGAGCTTACTTCCCGCCAGAGTTGTCGGCCGACGAGATTCTGATGTCGATGAATTTCGGTACGCGTCTGCGTTATCGCACCCGGTAACACCCTTTCTGTTACCTGGAAGTCCGGCGCCCCCGCTTTGCTCCGGACTGTGCGAGACGCTCCCCTTCCTGCTGCCCTTGTGGCCCTTTCCCAAAAGCCATGGCCTGACCGCTTAGAAGCTTTTGCATCGAAACTTGCCAAACAATCACGCTTTTCCTACTGACCGCTACACTCCTTGGAAGCTCGCCCACGCACCATTCGGCTGTCGCAAGGAGGCTTGATGAATGATGAACTGCAACACCTGAAAAACCTCGGCAAAACATCGGCACAGTGGCTGCATGCCGTGGGCATTCACAGTGCCTCGGACTTGCGCAGACTGGGAGCGGTGGATGCCTATCGCGCCGTGCGGACTCGTGGGTTTCGCGCGTCAAAGGTGTTGTTGTATGCAATTGAAGGCGCATTAATGGACGTGCACTGGAACGACATCCCGGCCGAGCGCAAGGACGCACTGAACAAACAACTGGAAGCCATCTCGTCACACCACAAAATGTGAGCGGGCAGCAATCGACATGTATTTACTCGGGGAGCAACCGGCCTATGCCGATGCACTGATCAATCACGACCTGCTGAACAAGCAAATCACTGCCCTGAACTCGCGCCTTCAATCCCCTTGAGCCCAATGTTTACGGAACTTGCAAACGAGCGTTTCAATGAAGTCAAAAGAATTCGGGAAACAGCAGTTGACTTAGAAATGAGAATCGTTATGATTATCACAACTGGTCGCGAGATCAGCCGATTTTCTGAAAGACCATTGGTTCGGACTCTCAGATTATCTCCTCATCAGGCTAATCACGGTTATTTGACCCGGCTCTTGCCGGGTCTTTTTTTGCCTGTTGAAACGTGTTTCCCCCGGTCAAACCGCAGCGGCTTACTGACGCATTTGCGCGCAATAGTCCTGCACGAGGCTCACCTCAACGGGCAATGATCAGCGGATGCCCGCGCTCCGGGTGCGGCTGCACCAGCACGTCCAGGCCGAACACGGCTTTCAGCGGTTCGGGGCGCAGCACATGTTGCGGTGTGTCCAACGCATGAGGGCGACCACCTTCGAGCAGCAGGATGCGGTCACAGTAACGCGCCGCCAGGTTCAGATCATGCAGGATCACCAGCACGGCGGCGCCGTGATCGGCGAACTCGCGAATCGCTTGCAACGTGGTGTGCTGATGCAACGGGTCGAGCATCGAGGTCGGTTCATCGAGCAGCAGAGTCTGCCCCGCCTCTCCCGGCCAGAGCTGCGCCAGCACCCGTGCCAGATGAACCCGCTGGCGCTCGCCACCGGACAGCGCCAGGTAACTGCGCCCGCCCAAATGCCCGGCGTCGGCGGCGTGCAGGGCTGCGGCGACAATCTCGTCGTCACGCGCACGCCCGGTTTGATGGGGTAAACGCCCCATCCCGACCACTTCATCAACGCGGAAGGCAAAATCCAGGGTCGATGCCTGTGGCAGTACCGCCAGACGTTGTGCCCGTTGCGCGCCGTTCCACTGGCTGAGTTCTCGCTGATCAAGCCAGACCCGGCCGTGGTCAGGACGCAACTCGCCGCACAAAGCACCGAGCAACGTACTTTTCCCGGCGCCGTTGGGCCCCAGGACGCCGAGGACTTCCCCCGGTTTGAGTTCGAGATCGATGTCCGCCAGCACGACTTTCTTGCCACGGCAGATCTGCAGGTTTTCCGCTCGCAGCATCAGGCACGACCTCGTAACAGCAAGTACAGGAAAAACGGCGCGCCGATGAATGCCGTGACAATGCCAATCGGCAACTCGGCCGGGGCCAACGCCAAGCGTGCCACCAGATCGGCGAACAGCAACAGGCTGGCACCCGCCAGCACCGACGCGGGCAACAAGACGCGGTGATCGGGCCCGGCCAGCAGCCGCACCAGATGCGGCACCACCAACCCGACAAAGCCAATCATCCCGGCGGCCGCAACGGCAGCGCCAACCCCCAGCGCGGTGCAAAACACCAATTCACGCTTGAGCCCCTCGACATTGATCCCCAAATGACTGGCCTCGGACTCACCAAGCAACAGTGCATTCAAGGCTTTGGCCCGACGCGGCAACCACAGCGCCACCGCCGCGCTCACCAGCAGCAAGGGCCACAGGCGCGCATAACTGGCGCCATTGAGGCTGCCCAGGTTCCAGAACGTTAGCGTGCGCAGCGTTGCGTCATCCGCCAGGTAGGTGAACAACCCCACCGCCGAACCGGCCAGCGCCGTCAGCGCGATACCGGCCAGCAACATGGTCGCCACGTTGGTCTGGCCGTTACGTCGACCGAGCCGGTACACCAGCGCCGTTACCCCCAACCCGCCAAGAAACGCGCAAACCGACAACAGATACGGGCCGATGGCCTCCGGCAAACCGCCGAACATTGAACCGCCGACAATCGCGATCGCCGCACCCAGCGCCGCACCACTGGAAACCCCCACCAGCCCAGGGTCGGCCAGCGGGTTGCGAAACAAACCTTGCATCGCCACGCCGGACAACGCCAACACCCCGCCCACCGCCAGCCCGAGCAAGGTACGCGGCAAGCGAATCTGCCCAAGAATCAGCTCGGCCTGCTCCAGCCCCTCGGCGGGGATGGGCAGCCCAAGCATGCGCAACGCGGCGCGTAACGTATCGATCAACGGAAGGCTGACCGGCCCGAGCGCCAACGATAGCCAGATCGCCAGCACACACAACAGGCTCAAACCCATGAACAGCGAACGCGGTTTAACCAGAGTGGTCATGGGGCGGTGTTTGCCTGGGCCGGTTCCGCCGGATAAAACCCGGCAGACAACTTCACCAGGCTCTGCGGCAAGCGCGGCCCCAAGCCACCGACCAGCAGCGTCGGGTCCAGTTCGAACACCCGGCCGGCCTTGGCCGCCGGGGTCGAGGACAAGATCGGGTTTTCCTTGAACAACGCGGCGCGTGCGGCGTCACCGGTCAGCGCCCGGTCGGCAAACACCAGCACCTCAGGGCTCAGCCCGGCCAGTGACTCGACGGAAAACGGCTTGTAGCCCGTGTGGGTCGCCAGATTTTTGCCACCCGCCTGTTGCAGCAGCCAATCTGCCGCGGTGTCTTTACCGGCGATCAGCGGTTTGCCGCCCGCATGCCCGAGCAACAGCAGCACGCCTGGCGCTTTTTGGTGGGCCTGTGCCTGACGGACCCAGGCGCTCTGTTGCTCAAGCTGCCGCTGATAACGCTGGAACAATTGCGCGGCCTGCGCTTCGCTGCCCAACAGCTTGCCCAAGTGTTGCAAGTTGCCTTGCAGGGTCGGCAAGTCCGGCTGCGCGGAGAACAGTTCAACCTGCACACCCGCGCCGCGAATCTGCGACAGCACGGGTGGCGGGCCCATTTCTTCGGTGCCGACCAGAATTTGCGGACGCAAACTCAGAATGCCCTCCGCCGACAATTGCCGCTGATAACCGATACTTGGCAACGCCTTGAGGGATTCGGGATGCAGGCTGGTGGTGTCGACACCGACCAGTTTCGACTCGCCACCCAACGCACTCACCCATTCAGACAAGGCACCACCGGCGCTGACCCAGCGTTGCGGCAACTCGACCGCTGCGGCCCCATGGTTGACCAAAAGCCCGACACAGAATGCGATAGCGCTGGTACTCAGGCGCATAACAGGGTTTCCTTTGAGGAGTTTTCCGGTGGGATCGAGGCGTCGTCAGCACGGCTTCACCACAGGCGAAGCGGCCATTTGATAATTGTTAGCATTTGCACGTCAAGCACGGACACATTTGCTCACACGCACACACGCTACAGGCCAGAGCCTGCGGCACTTGAGGATAGTCATGAAGTTTCTTTGCACCAGCGCCGAGCTGGTCGATGCCGGCAGCCGCGGTTTCGAGATCGACGGCCAGAAGCTGTTTGCCGTACGCCGCGAAGGCCAGGTCTACGTCTATGAAAATCGCTGCCCGCATCGCGGTGTAGGGTTGGACTGGCAGCCCGGTCAGTTTCTGGACCCCAGCGCCAGCCTGATCCAGTGCGCCACCCACGGCGCGCTGTTTCTGATTGAAAGCGGCGAATGCGTTGCCGGCCCCTGCGCCGGGCAGTTCCTCAACGCCCTGACGAGCCGTGAAGACCATCAGGGCATCTGGGTGCAACCCTAGGGGTTGAGCAACACGTCCAGTCGCCGGTCGACCCGAACCTCTTGCGAGTTCAGGCTCACGCCGTACGCCAGCACCTGGACCCCGGCCGCCTTCGCCTCACGCAGCGCAGCCGCGTAACCTGGGTCAATCTCCTCGGCCGGGCGCACAGCGTCGATGCCCGTGAGGTTGACGCAATACACCAGCACCGCGCGGACACCGTCCCGTGCCAGGCATGCCAACTCGCGTAAATGCTTGGCACCGCGCTGAGTCACCGCGTCCGGAAACGCGGCGACGTTTGTACCGTCAAACCCCAACGTGACACTTTTGACTTCGACAAAAGCCGGGCCATCCGGGTAGTCGAGGCGAAAATCGATACGGCTGTTTTCCTGGCCATACGGGACTTCGCGCTTGAGCCCGGTAAAACCGTTGAGTTCGGTGATCAGCCCGGCGCGCAACGCTTCCTCAATCAAGCCATTGGCCCGCGCGGTGTTCACACAGGCCAACCGCCCTTGCGGGGTTTCGCTGATTTCCCAGGTGCCGGGCAATTTGCGCTTAGGGTCGTTGGAACGACTGAACCAGACCTGCCCGCCTTCGACCATGCAGTTGAACATCGAACCGGTGTTGGGGCAGTGAATGGTCAGCAGCTCGCCGTCAACGGTTTCGATATCGGTGAGAAACCGCTTGTAACGGCGGATCAGCCGACCTTCTTCGAGGGGAGGATTGAAGTGCATCAGCCTTGCCAGCTCCGCAAGCCACGGGCAATGCGTTCCACCGCTTCCTGCAAGCGCGGCAGGCTTTGGGTGTAGGCAAACCGCACGTGGTGACCGGCCTGATAACGGCCAAAATCCAGCCCGGGGGTGAAGGCAACGTGTTCGGTTTCAAGGAAGTGCCGGCAGAAGGCAAACGCGTCACCGCCGAAGGCACTGATGTCGGCGTACAGATAAAACGCCCCTTCGGGCTCCACGGCGATACCAAAACCCAGTTCGCGCAGGGCCGGCAGCAGGAAGTCGCGTCGACGACCGAACTCGGCGCGGCGCTCTTCGAGAATGCTCAGGGTGTCGGGCTCAAAACAGGCCAGCGCCGCGTGCTGGGCCATGCTCGGCGCACTGATGTAGAGGTTCTGCGCGAGTTTTTCCAGCTCGCCCACCGCGGCCGACGGCGCCACCAGCCAGCCGAGACGCCAACCGGTCATGCCGAAGTACTTGGAGAAACTGTTGAGCACAAACGCGCTGTCATCGACTTCCAGCACACTGGCGGCATCGGTGCCGTAAGTCAGGCCGTGATAGATCTCATCCACCACCAGATGGCCGTGGCGCTCCTTGATCGCGGCGGACAACCCGGCCAACTCATCGCGGGTCAGAATGGTCCCGGTCGGGTTGGCGGGCGACGCCACCAGTGCGCCAACACTGTCATGGTCCCAGTAACGCTCGACCAGGCCCGGGGTCAGTTGGTAGCGCACCTCCGGCCCCACCGGCACCAGTTGCGCCGCCCCTTCCACCAGCCGCAGGAAGTGCCGGTTGCACGGGTAACCCGGATCGGCCAGCAACCAGTGTTTGCCTGGGTCGACCAGCAAGGCACTGGCCAGCAGCAACGCACCGGAACCGCCCGGCGTGATCAAAATCCGCTGTGGGTCGATGTTCAACCCATAGCGCTGCTGATAAAAGCCCGAAATGGCCTCACGCAACTCGGGAATGCCGCGCGCTGCGGTGTAACGGGTTTTCCCCGCCGTCAGCGCCGCCTGCCCGGCCTTGATGATCGGCTCGGCGGTGGTGAAGTCCGGCTCGCCGATTTCCAGGTGGATCACGTCGTGCCCGGCCGCTTGCAGCTCGTTGGCACGCGCCAGCAGCGCCATGACATGGAAAGGTTCGATTGCGCGGCTGCGCGCACTGTAGGACTGAGCCATTAGCCTTCCTTCAACGGGGAAAAAAATCGATTCTACCCAAGCCGTGGAACGAGCGAGAGCCTAATGCAGTCCGAGCCTTCAGAAGGCTCGCACAATGAGTTCGGCGCGAGGCCCAAGTTTGACTAAAATCAATAATTGAGCAGACCTCCAGATGCACCAGTCAAGGCTTTGCAATCTTTTGCAAGCCATACAGGCCGCGGCCTCGACAACCGGGAGTAGCGCGCTCTGATTTGATCTGGTAAGTTCGCCCGCTTGCAGCCGCAGGGCCGGCAGGTGTCGGTGATGGAGCAATCCTGCGCAATGGATTACAAGAGTAGAGGCGGTCCATTTCATGCCCACCCAAGCAAAGCAACAGAGCAGCCAACTGATTAGCGGCTTCGAACCCTACGTCGAGAAGAAGGGTGAGGAGTACATGGGCGAGCCCATGCGCAAACACTTCACCAAGATCCTGAACAAGTGGAAACAGGACTTGATGCAGGAAGTCGATCGCACTGTTGATCACATGAAAGACGAAGCGGCCAACTTCCCCGACCCGGCCGACCGTGCCAGTCAGGAAGAAGAGTTCAGCCTCGAACTGCGTGCCCGCGACCGCGAGCGCAAGCTGATCAAGAAAATCGACAAGACCCTGCAACTGATCGAAGACGAAGAATACGGTTGGTGCGAGTCGTGCGGCGTTGAAATCGGCATCCGCCGTCTCGAAGCCCGCCCGACTGCCGACATGTGCGTCGACTGCAAGACCCTTGCTGAAATCAAGGAAAAGCAAGTCGGTAAGTAACCACCGACTTGAACAAGGAACGGAGCGTGCGAACGCTCCGTTTTTGTTTCTGTGGGAGCGACGGTGCGACGATTCGCCTTGCTCGCGAACGGGCCATCAGCTGAACATATGTGTTGGCTGACACATTGCTTTCGCGAGCCAGCCCGCCCCCACAGGGTAGTGTGCGCAAGCCCTGAACAGTAATATCGCCCCCATGACTGCAAAAAACTCCCCCGCCTACATCGGGCGCTTCGCCCCCACCCCCAGTGGGCACCTGCACTTCGGTTCGCTGGTCGCAGCCCTGGCCTCCTACCTTGACGCCCGCTCGGTCGGTGGCCGCTGGCTGCTGCGCATGGAAGACCTCGACCCGCCTCGGGAAGAACCCGGCGCCCAAGTCGCGATCCTCAAGGCCCTGGAGAGCTACGGCTTTGAATGGGACGGCGAGATGGTCCGCCAAAGCGAACGTCACGACGCCTACGCGCAGGTGCTGAATCAACTGTTCAACCACGGCCTGGCGTACGCCTGCACCTGCTCGCGCAAGCAACTGGAACCTTATCAAGGGATTTACCCTGGACTGTGCCGCAACGCCGGGCATGCTCAGGAAAACGCCGCCATTCGCCTGCGGGTTCCAGAACTGGAATACCACTTTCAGGACCGGGTGCAAGGCGAGTACCGCCAGCACCTGGGCCGTGACGTCGGCGACTTCGTGATTCGCCGCCGCGACGGGCTCTACGCCTATCAACTGGCCGTGGTGCTCGACGACGCCTGGCAAGGCATCACCGACATCGTGCGGGGCGCCGACCTGCTCGATTCCACCCCGCGCCAGTTGTACCTGCAAGAACTGCTGGGCCTGCCGCAACCGCGTTACCTGCACCTGCCGCTGATTACCCAACCGGACGGCAACAAACTCGGCAAATCCTACCGTTCGCCGCCGCTTGCCGAAGACCAGGCTACGCCGCTGTTGCTGCGCGCCCTGCGTGCACTGGGGCAAAGTCCGGTTCATGAACTCGACGACGCGAGTCCCAAGGAAGTGCTGAACTGGGGCATCAAGTACTGGGACGCCGCGCTGATCCCGCGCACACTGACGCTACCCGAAGCGCAAATACGCTGACGCCACTTGCAGCTTGGCGCCCATCCGTTACCATCGCCGCACGTTTTCGGGCACACACAATAAAGAGAGGCCGGGATGTACATCTATCGCTTGGTCCTGCTCCTGGTAGTGGGGATCTATCTATTCTCCCCCGCCATCATGGACTGGTGGATCGACGCCACTGGCGCCTGGTATCGCCCGTATCTGCTGTGGCTGATCCTGATCGTCGTGACCTTCATCCTGCAGAGCCAAAAAGATGCCGATGAGCTTTAGCCTGACCCAGATGATCCTGATCAGCGCCGCGTACCTTGCGGTGCTGTTCGGCGTCGCCTGGATCAGCGAACGCGGAATGATTCCGCGGGCGATCATTCGCCACCCGCTGACCTACACCTTGTCGCTGGGTGTCTACGCCAGCGCCTGGGCGTTCTACGGCACGGTCGGCCTGGCCTATCAGTACGGCTATGGGTTTCTGTCGAGTTACCTCGGGGTGTCCGGCGCCTTTCTGCTGGCGCCGGTGCTGCTGTACCCGATTTTGAAGATCACCCGCACCTATCAACTGTCATCCCTGGCCGACCTGTTTGCCTTCCGGTTCCGCAGCACCTGGGCCGGTGCGCTGACCACGATCTTCATGCTGATCGGCGTGCTGCCGCTGCTGGCGTTGCAGATTCAAGCGGTAGCCGACTCCATCGGCATCCTCACCCGCGAACCGGTTCAGCATCGGGTCGCCCTGAGTTTCTGTGCGCTGATCACCCTGTTCACGATCTTCTTCGGCTCGCGGCACATCGCGACCCGCGAGAAACACGAAGGCCTGGTGTTCGCAATTGCCTTTGAATCGGTGATCAAGCTGATCGCCATCGGCGGCGTCGGCCTGTATGCCTTGTACGGCGTGTTCGACGGCCCGCAACAGCTGGAACTCTGGCTGCTGCAAAACCAGACCGCCCTCGCTGCCCTGCACACGCCGCTGCAAGAAGGGCCGTGGCGCACCCTGCTGCTGGTGTTCTTCGCCTCGGCGATCGTCATGCCGCACATGTACCACATGACCTTCACCGAAAACCTCAACCCGCGCTCGCTGGTCAGTGCGAGCTGGGGGTTGCCGCTGTTCCTGCTGCTGATGAGCCTGGCAGTGCCGTTGATTCTCTGGGCCGGCCTGAAACTGGGCGCCACCACCAACCCGGAATACTTCACGCTGGGCATCGGCATCGCCGCCAACAGCAAAGCGCTGGCGCTGTTGGCGTATGTCGGCGGGCTGTCGGCCGCCAGCGGCCTGATCATCGTCACCACCCTGGCGCTGTCCGGGATGGCCCTGAACCACCTGGTGCTGCCGCTATATCAGCCGCCCGCCGAAGGCAACATCTACCGCTGGCTGAAGTGGACCCGCCGCGCGCTGATCGTCGCGATCATCATGGCCGGCTACGGTTTCTACCTGCTGCTGGGTGCCGAACAGGACCTGGCCAACCTCGGCATCGTCGCGTTCGTCGCCACCTTGCAGTTCCTGCCCGGCGTGCTGTCCGTGCTGTATTGGCCGACCGCCAACCGTCGCGGCTTCATCGCCGGATTGCTGGCGGGGATTCTGGTGTGGATCGTAACCATGCTGTTGCCGCTGGTCGGCAACCTGCAAGGCTTCTACATCCCGCTGCTGAACATGATCTACGTGCTCGACGACACCAGTTGGCACATGGCGGCCATCGCCTCGCTCGCGGCGAACGTGCTGATGTTCACCCTGATCTCGTTGTTCACCAACGCCAGCAGTGAAGAAACCAGCGCCGCCGAGGCCTGCGCCGTAGACAACGTGCGTCGCCCGCAACGCCGCGAACTGCACGCGGCCTCGCCACAGGAGTTCGCCACCCAACTGGCCAAGCCACTGGGCGCCAAAGCTGCGCAGAAGGAGGTCGAGCAGGCGCTGCGCGACCTTTACCTGCCCTTCGACGAACGCCGCCCGTACGCCTTGCGCCGTTTGCGCGACCGCATCGAAGCCAACCTTTCCGGCCTGATGGGGCCGAGCGTCGCCCAGGACATGGTCGAAACCTTCCTGCCGTACAAGGCCGGCGGCGAGAACTACGTCACCGAAGACATTCACTTCATCGAAAGCCGTCTCGAGGATTACCACTCGCGCCTCACCGGCCTGGCGGCTGAACTCGACGCCCTGCGCCGCTACCACCGGCAAACCTTGCAGGAACTGCCGATGGGCGTCTGCTCGCTGGCCAAGGACCAGGAAATCCTCATGTGGAACAAAGCCATGGAGGAGTTGACCGGCATCGCCGCACAACGCGTGGTCGGTTCGCGCCTGGGCACCCTGGGCGAGCCGTGGAAAGACTTGCTGCAAGGCTTCATCAACCTGCCCGACGAGCATTTGCACAAACAGCATCTGGCCCTCGACGGCCAGACCCGCTGGCTGAACCTGCACAAAGCGGCCATCGACGAGCCGCTCGCACCGGGTAACAGCGGCTTGGTGTTACTGGTCGAAGACCTCACCGAAACCCAGATGCTCGAAGACAAACTGGTGCACTCCGAGCGCCTGGCGAGTATCGGCCGGCTGGCGGCTGGCGTGGCGCACGAGATCGGCAACCCGATCACCGGCATCGCCTGCCTGGCGCAAAACCTGCGCGAAGAGCGCGAAGAAGACGCCGAACTGACCGAAATCAGCGGGCAGATTCTCGAACAGACCAAGCGCGTGTCCCGCATCGTTCAGTCGCTGATGAGCTTCGCTCACGCCGGCAGCCATCAACACAACGACGAGCCGGTCTGCCTGGCTGAAGTGGCGCAGGACGCCATTGGCCTGCTGGCGCTGAACCGACGCAATTTCGAGGTGCAGTTTTTCAACCTGTGCGACCCCGATCACTGGGTCGACGGCGACCCGCAAAGGCTCGCCCAGGTATTGATCAACCTGCTGTCCAACGCCCGCGACGCTTCGCCGGCCGGCAGCGCGGTCCGGGTCAAGAGTGAAGCCGGCGAACACACGGTCGATCTGATCGTCGAAGACGAAGGCAGCGGCATCCCGTCGAACATCATGGATCGATTGTTCGAACCCTTCTTCACCACCAAGGATCCGGGTGAAGGCACCGGTCTGGGCCTTGCACTGGTCTATTCCATCGTTGAAGAGCATTATGGACAAATCACCATCGACAGCCCGGCTGACACACAAAGCCAACGCGGCACCCGTATCCGGGTGACCTTACCGCGTCATGTCGAAGCGACGTCCGCTGTGAACTGAGACCGTCGAGAGAATCGAATCAATGCCGCACATTTTGATCGTCGAAGACGAAACAATTATCCGCTCCGCCTTGCGCCGCCTGCTGGAACGTAACCAGTACCAGGTGAGCGAAGCCGGTTCAGTGCAGGAAGCACAAGAACGCTTCAGCATTCCCACGTTCGACCTGATTGTCAGCGACCTGCGCCTTCCCGGCGCTCCGGGCACTGAACTGATCAAACTGGGCCAGGGCAAGCCGGTGCTGATCATGACCAGCTACGCCAGCCTGCGCTCGGCGGTCGACTCGATGAAGATGGGCGCGGTGGACTACATCGCCAAGCCTTTCGATCACGACGAAATGCTCCAGGCTGTCGCGCGCATCCTGCGTGACCGCCAGTCGGCACAGAGCACTGGCGCAGAACCTGTGGTCGGCAAGGCCGCCAACGGTTCGGCAAAACCGGGTGTCGACAACAGCAACGGTGAAATCGGCATCATCGGCTCCTGCCCGCCCATGCAGGACCTGTACAGCAAGATCCGCAAGGTCGCGCCGACCGACTCCAATGTCCTGATCCAGGGCGAGTCCGGCACCGGTAAAGAACTGGTGGCGCGCGCCCTGCACAACCTGTCCAAACGTGCCAAGGCCCCGATGATTTCGGTGAACTGTGCGGCGATCCCGGAAAGCCTGATCGAGTCCGAACTGTTCGGCCACGAAAAAGGCGCATTCACCGGTGCCAGCGCCGGACGCGCGGGGTTGGTGGAAGCGGCAGACGGCGGCACCCTGTTCCTCGATGAAATCGGCGAATTGCCACTCGAAGCCCAGGCGCGCCTGCTGCGTGTGTTGCAGGAAGGTGAAATCCGCCGCGTGGGTTCGGTGCAATCGCAGAAAGTCGACGTACGCCTGATCGCAGCCACCCACCGCGACCTCAAGAGCCTGTCCAAGATTGGCCAGTTCCGTGAAGACTTGTTTTACCGCCTCCACGTGATCGCGCTGAAACTGCCGGCATTGCGTGAGCGCGGTACGGACGTCAATGAAATCGCCAATGCGTTCCTCGCTCGCCAAAGCGCGCGGGTCAATCGCACAGACTTGAAATTCGCCGCTGATGCCGAGCAGGCGATTCGTCACTATTCCTGGCCAGGCAACGTGCGCGAACTGGAGAACGCCGTCGAGCGCGCCGTGATCCTGTGCGAAAGCCCGGAAATCTCGGCCGAGCTGCTGGGCATCGATATCGAACTCAGTGACCTGGAAGATGACGATTTCATCGGCCTGGCACCACAACAGGGCAGTACCGGTAACACCAGCCACGAACCAACCGAGGACCTGTCACTGGAGGACTACTTCCAGCACTTCGTCCTTGAACACCAGGACCACATGACCGAAACCGAACTGGCCCGCAAACTCGGGGTCAGCCGCAAATGCCTGTGGGAACGCCGCCAACGCCTGGGCATCCCGCGGCGCAAGACCGGGGCCATCAGCGAAAGCTGAACGTTACCTGTCCAATGTGCGGGTAACACGTGACTGTGTGAAAAAACTGTTACCTCAACGTTTTCACGTAACAAAAGCCGGGGCTTACGGTAACGAAGCCCCGGCTTTTTTTCGCCCTCGAAAAGCTCGGACACACACCTAACCCCTTGTTTTACTAGGCCTCGCAAAAGTTGGCACGGCACCTGCTATATGTTTGGTACAAGAACAATAACAAGCAATGCACAAGACAATAAAAATAAGACGAATCGACTCACGCACAATAAAAACAAGACGGCGAGAGGCGCAGCTAACTGATTCTTTTGGAGAGGCGTTGTATTTGGGGCTTGCCCCACGACCAGGCCGAGAACAACAAAAACTGTCCTAAGACAGAGCCTGAACTGGTTGGATCGACAGATCACTGCAACACAGCGACCAAAGCAATCCGTTTGCTCTTGGCTCCCGATTGGGAGGGTCATGAAGGAAAAACTTCATGGCGAGGGCGTTAAACAAAAACAAAAAGCCCGAAAACCATAATAAAAATAGAGCACGCAACTACTTCTGGGGGAGCTTCGGCTCCCCTTGTAGTTTCCGGCATTCCATAATCCCCCCCTGTTCCGCACCTCTAGCATGCAGCTTGCAGCTCATATCTGCTGCGTCCTACACCATCCCCCGACTAAATGCTAGAATCCCGGCCCATCATGCGGTCATTCTTCGTTATGGCCGAACATTCCTTCAAACAGTGCATCCCATGCTGAAGAAGCTGTTCCAGTCATTCCGTTCTCCCCTGCGTCGTACGCAACACATTCGCAGCACGCCTGAAGTGCTCAACAGCGGTCAACACTCGCTGCAAAAGGCCCAGTTCAGCCGTTACGCGGTCAACATTGTCGAACGCCTGCAGAACGCCGGTTACCAGGCTTACCTGGTCGGTGGCTGCGTTCGTGACATGTTGCTCAACATCACGCCCAAGGATTTCGACGTCGCCACCAGCGCCACACCCGAACAGGTGCGGGCAGAGTTTCGCAATGCGCGAATCATCGGTCGTCGGTTCAAACTGGTGCACATCCACTTCGGTCGCGAAATCATCGAAGTTGCGACGTTCCGCGCCAATCACCCGCAAAACGACGAAGAGGAAGACAGCAACCAGTCCTCACGTAACGAAAGCGGGCGCATTCTGCGTGACAACGTTTATGGCACCCTGGAAGAAGACGCTCAACGCCGCGACTTCACCATCAACGCCCTGTATTACGACCCGATCAGCGAGCGCATCCTCGACTACGCCAACGGCGTACACGACATTCGCAATCACCTGATTCGCCTGATTGGCGACCCGACCCAGCGCTACCAGGAAGACCCGGTACGGATGTTGCGGGCCGTGCGCTTCGCCGCCAAGTTGAATTTTGGTATCGAAAAGCACACCGCCGCACCGATCCGCGACCTGGCGCCGATGCTGCGCGAGATCCCGTCGGCACGTCTGTTCGAAGAAGTCCTGAAGCTGTTCCTGTCCGGGCACGCCGCCGACACCTTCGAAATGCTGGTCGACCTGCAACTGTTCGACCCGTTGTTCCCGGCCAGTGCCGATGCTTTGGAACACAACCCGACCTACACCCACACGCTCATCAGCGAAGCGCTGATCAATACCGACCTGCGCATCAAGCAGAACAAACCGGTTACCCCGGCGTTCCTGTTTGCCGCCCTGCTCTGGCCTGCCCTACCGGCCCGCGTACTGCGCTTGCAGGACCGTGGCATGCCGCCGATTCCGGCGATGCAGGAAGCTGCGCACGAGTTGATCGCCGAACAGTGCCAACGCATCGCGATTCCAAAGCGCTTCACAATGCCGATCCGCGAAATCTGGGACATGCAGGAACGCCTGCCACGACGCAGCGGCAAACGCGCCGACCTGTTGCTGGACAACCCGCGTTTCCGTGCCGGTTACGACTTCCTGCTGCTGCGCGAAAGCGCGGGCGAACAGACCAACGGCCTGGGCGAATGGTGGACCGACTACCAAGACGCCAACGACAGCGAACGTCGCGACATGATCCGCGACCTCAGCAGCAAGGACGATGGCGCCAGTGGTGCCCCGCGCAAGCGTCGTCGCAGCGGCGGGGCCAAGCGTAAACGTTCGGGCGAGTCGGGCGAGTAAGCCGATGGAACGGATCTACATTGGCCTGGGCAGCAACCTCGCTGCCCCGGAGCAACAACTGCGCTGCGCCATTGAAGCGCTGGCGCAGTTGCCACGCACCCGACTGGCGGGCGTCTCTGCTTTCTATCAAAGCGATTCGCTGCTACCGGGGCAACCACGCTACACCAACGCGGTGGCCGCCCTCGACAGCCAACTCGCGCCTCTGGAGCTGCTGGATGCGCTGCAAGCCATCGAAATCGACCAGGGCCGCGAGCGTCACGAACGCTGGGGCCCGCGCACGCTGGACCTGGATATCCTGCTGTTCGGTGATCGGTTGATCGACGAGCCACGCCTCAAAGTGCCTCACTACCACATGCAGGCCCGAGCCTTTGTGCTCTATCCACTGGCCGAACTGGCGCCCGAAAGCCTGCACCTGGCCGACGGTCGTCGCCTCAGCGAATTGCTGGCGGCGTGCCCGTTTATCGGGCTGGAACGCATCGCCCAGAACTGACGCAAATCCCCCTGTGGGAGCGGGCTTGCTCGCGAATGCGCTGGGTCATTCAGCATCAATGTTGACTGACCCAGCGCATTCGCGAGCAAGCCCGCTCCCACATTGATTTTGTGTCGAATACAAGATCGGCAACTGCTGAATCGCCTCAGTTACCCCGGTAACACCGCAGGCGTAACATGGCGGTAACACATCCAATTGACTTCCCGAGTTCTCCTCACGACTATAGGCGTCCCGCTGCCGCCAACCCGGCGCTGAAGGGCGCAATCCAGGCCTTATAAGCACGACAACAGAGCGTGCGCCTGAGTACATTGATGAATCACGCGCGTTACTCGCAGTAGTTTCCAAAGCGCCTGAACGAGGACCTTTTTTCATGCCAGCTATTACCTTGACCACGTTGCAAAGCCTCAAGCAGAAAGGTGAAAAAATCACCATGCTGACCTGCTACGACGCCACATTCGCCCATGCCTGTAACCAGGCCGGTGTCGAAGTGCTGTTGATCGGCGATTCCCTGGGCATGGTACTGCAAGGTCACGACAGCACCCTGCCCGTCACCACGGCCGAAATGGCCTACCACGTCGCGGCAGTCAAGCGCGGTAACACTGACGCGCTGATCCTCGCGGACCTGCCGTTCATGGCCTACGCCACCACCGAACAAGCCATGCACAACAGCGCCCTGTTGATGCAGGCCGGTGCGCACATGATCAAGGTTGAAGGTGCCTTGTGGCTGGCAGACTCGATTCGCCTGCTGGCCGAACGGGGTATCCCGGTGTGCGCGCACATGGGTCTGACACCACAATCGGTAAACATTCTGGGCGGCTATAAAGTCCAGGGCCGCAACGAGAACCAGGCGCGTCAGATGCGTGCCGATGCGATCTCCCTGGAACAGGCTGGCGCCGCCATGCTGCTGCTTGAGTGTGTTCCGAGCGAGCTGGCCCACGAAATCACTCAGGCGGTGAAGATCCCTGTGATCGGCATTGGCGCCGGCAGCGCAACCGACGGCCAGGTGCTGGTGTTGCACGACATGCTCGGCCTGTCCCTGACCGGCCGTTCACCGAAGTTCGTGAAGAACTTCATGGCCGGCAAAGACAGCATTCATGCCGCCCTGAGCGCTTACGTCAGTGAAGTCAAAGCCGCGACCTTCCCAGGCGCCGAACACGGATTCTCTGCATGAACACCGTCAAGACCGTACGCGAACTGCGTGCCGCCGTTGCCCGCGCCCGTAGCGAAGGCAAGCGTATCGGCTTCGTGCCGACCATGGGCAACCTGCACAGTGGCCATATTGCCCTGGTGACCAAAGCCACCCAACGGGTGGACTTTGTGGTCGCGAGCATTTTCGTTAACCCGCTGCAGTTCGGGGCTGGCGAAGACCTCGACAAGTACCCGCGCACACTCGCCGCCGACCAGGAAAAACTCCTGCAAGCCGGCTGTCACCTGCTGTTCGCGCCGACGGTCGAAGAAATGTACCCCGACGGCATGACCGGTCAAACCCGTGTCAGCGTCCCGCAGCTGTCTGAAGGCCTGTGTGGCGCCAGCCGCCCCGGGCATTTTGAAGGCGTGGCGACGGTGGTCAGCAAGCTGTTCAACATGGTCCAGCCAGACCTGGCGATCTTCGGGCAGAAAGACTTCCAGCAACTGGCGGTGATTCGCGCACTGGTCCACGACCTGAACATGCCGATCCAGATCATCGGCGAGCCGACCGTTCGTGCCGCCGATGGCCTGGCGCTGTCATCGCGCAATGGTTTCCTCAGCGAAGAGCAGCGCGCAACCGCCCCCGTGGTGTACCGCACGCTGAGCGAAATCGCCGAAGCGATCAAACAGGGCGAACGGGATTACCCGGCGCTGCTGGCCCGACAGACCGCGCAACTGCAAACCGCCGGTTTGCGTGCGGACTACCTTGAAATTCGCCATGCGCTGACCTTGCGTCCCGCGATGGTGGAGGATCGTGATCTGGTGATTCTGGTCGCGGCGTTCCTGGGCACCACGCGGTTGATCGACAACCTGCACCTGAACCTCGACGCCCCCGTTTAAATACGGCCATTGCCCTGTGGGAGCGGGCTTGCTCGCGAAGACGTCGTGTCAGCCAACATCTTCGTCGACTGACAGTCTGCATTCGCGAGCAAGCCCGCTCCCACAAGGGGTCAGGTTGCGTCAGAGATTGTATTTCAAGCCATATTGCCGCCCCTCAAGGCTTCGGGCAAACTGCCCGCCGTTCGGATCTGACCAGGGAAACACTCATGCACGCAATCATGCTCAAGGCCAAGCTGCATCGCGCCGAAGTTACCCACGCTGTACTCGATTACGAAGGCTCTTGCGCCATCGATGGTGAATGGCTGGACCTGTCCGGAATCCGTGAATACGAGCAGATCCAGATCTACAACGTCGACAACGGCGAACGCTTCACCACCTACGCGATCCGTGGCGAAGAAGGCTCGCGCATGATTTCGGTCAACGGCGCTGCCGCCCACAAGGCCAAGGTCGGTGATCGAGTGATCATCTGCGCCTACGCCCATTACAGCGAAGCCGAACTGCTCAACTTCAAGCCGCGCATGCTCTACATGGCCCCAGGCAACGAACTGAGCCACACCAGCAATGCCATCCCGGTCCAGGTCGCCTGACCAACCGTCTATTCTTTCGCACTCAAAGCCCGCCTGTTGCACACGCCAGATGTGCCGGTATAAAAAAGTACTGGCACACGGTCAGACAAAGCCAAGACAGATCAATACGCGAGGTTTACTGTAATCGCCCTGCGCTATTTAATCGTGCTCACGCAGTTCGACCGGATTTCACCTGTCAGCGCACAGGACATTCCGGGTTTTTCAGTGTCCTAAAGGCCGTTCAAGTAAAAGGAAACCCGCAGCGATGGCGTACTACCGCACTCCTCAAGACGTTACCGCTCTGCCCGCCTGGCAAGCGTTGAATGACCACCGCCAGGCCATGCAGGATTTCAGCATGCGCGAAGCGTTCAATGCCGACCCGCAGCGCTTCAATCAATTCAGCCTGAGCAGCTGCGGACTGTTTCTCGATTATTCGAAGAACCTGATCAACAGCGAAACCCGCGATCTGCTGGTGGGCCTGGCGAAAGAAGTCGGCCTGCAAGACGCAATCAAAGCCTTGTTCAGCGGCGAAATCGTCAACTCCTCCGAAGGCCGCCCGGCACTGCACACCGCCCTGCGTCGCCCGGTCGGCGACAAGTTGTCGGTCAACGGCGTCAACGTGATGCCTGAAGTCCACAAGGTGCTGAACCAGATCACTGAGCTGGTCGGCCGTATTCACGACGGCTTGTGGCGTGGCTACACCGAAAAGCCGATCACCGACGTGGTGAACATCGGCATCGGTGGCTCGTTCCTCGGCCCGGAGCTGGTCTCCGAAGCGCTGTTGTCCTACGCCCAGAAAGGCGTGCGCTGCCATTACCTGGCGAACATCGACGGCAGTGAGTTCCACGAACTCTCGGCAAAGATTCGCGCTGAAACCACGCTGTTCATCGTCTCGTCGAAATCCTTCAACACCCTCGAAACCCTGAAGAATGCCCAGGCCGCACGCGCCTGGTATCTGGCGCAGGGCGGTTCCGAGGCCGAGCTGTATCGCCACTTCATCGCCGTATCGAGCAACAACGCGGCGGCCGTGGCCTTCGGGATTCGTGAAGAGAACATCTTCCCGATGTGGGACTGGGTCGGCGGGCGTTACTCGCTGTGGTCGGCCATCGGTTTGCCGATTGCCCTGGCCATCGGCATGTCCAACTTCAAGGAGCTGCTGTCCGGTGCCTACACCATGGACCAGCATTTCCAGAGCGCGCCGTTCGAACAGAACATGCCGGTGCTGCTGGCGCTGCTGGGTGTCTGGTACGGCAACTTCTGGGGTTCGCAGAGCCACGCGATCCTGCCGTACGACCATTACCTGCGCAACATCACCAAGCACTTGCAGCAGTTGGACATGGAATCCAACGGCAAGAGCGTGCGCCAGGACGGCACGCCGGTGTCCACCGACACCGGCCCGGTTATCTGGGGCGGCGTGGGTTGCAACGGTCAGCATGCCTATCACCAGTTGCTGCACCAGGGCACCCAACTGATTCCGGCCGACTTCATCGTACCGATCGTCAGCTTCAACCCGGTTGCCGACCACCATCAGTGGTTGTATGCCAACTGCCTGTCGCAAAGCCAGGCGCTGATGCTGGGTAAAACCCGCGCCGAAGCCGAAGCCGAACTGCGTGACAAAGGCCTGCCCGAAGCCGAAGTGCAAAAAATCGCACCGCACAAGGTGATCCCGGGCAACCGTCCGAGTAATACCCTGGTGGTCGAACGCATCAGCCCCCGTCGTCTCGGCGCACTGGTGGCGATGTACGAGCACAAGGTTTTCGTGCAAAGCGTGATCTGGGGCATCAACGCCTTCGACCAATGGGGCGTGGAGCTGGGCAAGGAACTGGGCAAAGGCGTCTACAACCGCCTGACCGGCAGCGAAGAAACCCCGGCTGACGATGCCTCCACCCAAGGCCTGATCAACTACTTCCGCGGTCGTCACCGCGGGTGATCTGATCCTCGCTCCCACAGGTCTGCACAGACCCTGTGGGAGCGGGCTTGCTCGCGAATGCGGTTTGTCATTCAGCATTGATGGCGACTGACCCACCGCATTCGCGAGCAAGCCCGCTCCCACATTGGTCCGTTGTACGACTTGAACCCGATAGTTACTCGGCGCATCTTTATCACTTGTCGCAAAACAAGAATAAGGAACCGTCATGTTCGATATCAGCACGTTCCCCAACGCCGATGCCGTCCGCCGGGCTGCGCAACTGAGTCAGGATGACTACCAGCGCCTCTACCGACAATCCATCGAGCAACCCGATGCTTTCTGGGCCGAACAGGCCAAGCGCTTTCTCGACTGGTCGACGCCTTGGCAAACCGTCCAGCGAACCGACATCCACACCGGTGCCGCCCAATGGTTTGCTGGTGGCCAGCTAAACGTCAGCTACAACTGCATTGACCGCCACCTCGCCCAGCGCGGAGAGCAGGTTGCAATCCTCTGGGAGGGCGACGATCCGGCCGAGTCGGTACACATCACTTACCAAAAACTCCATCACTACGTCTGCCGCCTGGCCAACGTGCTGAAAAGCCGTGGCGTGAAAAAAGGCGACCGGGTGTGCATCTACATGCCGATGATCCCCGAAGCGGCCTACGCCATGCTCGCCTGCTCACGCATTGGCGCCGTGCACTCCGTGGTGTTTGGCGGATTCTCCCCGGACTCGCTGCGCGACCGCATCCTGGATGCCGACTGCCGCACCGTGATCACCGCCGATGAGGGCGTGCGAGGCGGTAAATATGTGCCCCTCAAGCGCAACGTCGACAGGGCCCTGCTCAGTTGCCCGAACGTCAACACGGTCGTGGTGGTCGAGCACACCCAGGGCGATGTGAACTGGGTTGAGGGGCGCGACCTCTGGTATCACCAGGCCTTGCGCGATGTCGGCGACGACTGTCCGCCCGAACCGATGAACGCCGAAGACCCGCTGTTTATCCTCTACACCTCCGGCAGCACCGGCAAACCCAAAGGCGTTTTGCACACCACCAGCGGTTATCTGCTGCAAGCAGCAATGACCTTCAAATACGTGTTCGACTACCGCGACGGCGAAGTCTTCTGGTGCACCGCCGACGTCGGCTGGGTTACCGGCCACAGCTACATCGTCTATGGCCCGCTGGCCAACGGCGCGACCACGCTGATTTTCGAAGGCGTGCCGAGTTACCCCGACAGCTCGCGCTTCTGGCAGGTAATCGACAAGCACAAGGTCAACATTTTCTACACCGCGCCCACCGCCCTGCGTGCCCTGATGCGCGAAGGACCGGGGCCCTTGCAAAGCACTTCACGGGCAAGCCTGCGGTTGCTGGGCAGCGTGGGCGAACCGATCAACCCGCAAGCCTGGGACTGGTATTTCAACGCCGTGGGCGAGCAACGCTGCCCGATTGTCGACACTTGGTGGCAGACTGAAACCGGCGGCATCATGCTCAGCCCGCTGGTCAGCGCCCAGCGGATCAAACCCGGCTGCGCCACCCAACCCATGTTCGGCGTACAACCGGTGCTGCTCGATGAGCACGGCAAGGAAATCAGCGGCGCCGGCAGCGGCGTGCTCGCCATAAAATCAAGCTGGCCTGCACAGATCCGCAGCGTCTACGGCGATCCGCAGCGCATGCTCGACACCTATTTCAAACCCTACCCCGGTTATTACTTCACCGGTGACGGTGCACACCGCGATGAAGACGGCGATTACTGGATCACCGGGCGCGTCGATGACGTGATCAACGTCTCCGGCCACCGCATCGGCACCGCGGAAGTCGAAAGCGCGCTGGTGCTGCACGACAGTATCGCCGAGGCTGCTGTGGTCGGTTACCCCCACGACCTCAAGGGCCAGGGGATCTACGCTTTTGTCACCCCCATGAACGGCATCGAACCCAATGACGAACTGAAGAAAGACCTGCTGACCCACGTCAGCCAGGAAATCGGCAGTTTCGCCAAGCCCGATCTGATCCAGTGGGCACCGGCCTTGCCGAAAACCCGCTCAGGCAAGATCATGCGACGGATCCTGCGCAAGATCGCCTGCAATGAACTCGACAGCCTCGGCGATACCTCGACCCTGGCTGACCCGAGCGTGGTCGAAGGGCTGATCGACAAGCGTCTGAACCATTGAACCGGCGCGGCCCATGCCGCGCCCTCCTTACTGAAGTTGCAGCGAGTTGTCATGGAATTCATCCGTACGCGCATCGAAACCCAGATCATGAGCCTGAGCGGTCTGTCGCTGGGCAAACTCGACCTGGAAAACCCCAAGGGCGACCCAGGTCTGTTCGGGCCGGACTCGGTCAGTTGGCAGGTCCACGGTGACTTCAGCAGCATGCTCATTGGCGGCATCAGCGCACTGATGCTGCAAGCCTTGCACCCATTGGCGCTGGCCGGGGTCTGGGATCATTCGAACTTTCGTGAAGACATGCTCGGGCGACTGCGCCGCACCGGGCAGTTCATCTCGGGCACGACCTTCGGCTCACGCCAGGACGCCGAATGGCTGATCGACAAAGTGCGCACCATTCACCTGCAGGTCGTTGGCACCGCGCCCGACGGCCGACCCTACGCCGCCAGCGATCCCGACTTGCTGACCTGGGTGCATGTGGCAGAAGTCAGCAGCTTCCTCGCCGCCCACGTGCGTTACCGTAACCCGGACCTTTCGTTGGCCAATCAGGACCGGTACTACGCCGAAATCGCCCTGGTCGCCGAACGACTGGGCGCGCGGAATGTTCCGCGCTCACGTCAGGAAATCGCCGAGTACCTTAAGCGAATGCGCCCACAGTTGCTGTGCGATGAGCGCAGCCGCGAGGTGCTGCGATTGCTCCTCGCCGCACCGTCCCCCAGTCGCCTGGCCAAGCCTTTCGGCGGGCTGATGATGCAAGCCGGCATCGACCTGCTGCCCGACTGGGCCAGTGACATGCTGGGTGTCCGCCAGAACCCGTTACATCGCCAACTGATCCGCGCCAGCATCAATCGCAGTGCCCCGATGCTGCGCTGGGCGGTGCGCAATGGTTCGGCACAGCGCGCCAAACGGCGGATGGGAATATCCAGCTGATATGTGTGACGCTGGCGATCGAACGCCAGATCATCGCCAAACACTTACCCTGTGGCGAGGGAGCTTGCTCGCGCTGGAGTGCGAAGCACTCCCAAGTCCTTGCGCCGAATCCTTTCAGACAAAGCCCGGTCGAAGACTTTACGGCCGCTGCGCGCCCGAGCGGGAGCAAGCGCCCTCGCCACAGGGGAACCATCGCTCACAATGCTGTTAAACTCTCGCGCCAAATTCCCCAGCAAGGCGCGTCCATGTCTTCCTTGAATCAGGCGCTGCGCGCCGCCCTCGATCATCGCCAAGACCTGCTCGCCGAGCTGCACCAGCAAGGCACCGACTGCTATCGGCTGTTCCATGGCAGCCAGGAAGGTGCCGGTGGCCTGACGGTCGACCGCTACGGCCCGCAGTTGCTGGTCCAAAGCTTTCACCAATCGCTGGAACGCGATGACTTGCTCGCGTTGCATGCCACCGTCAACCAATACCTCGACCTCGACACCCTGCTGGTCTACAACGACCGCTCGCGGGGTAACTCGCGCATTGATCGCGAAGACACGGTCTACCGCGCCGAAGAGGCCGCACTGGCAGACTTGGTCGGTCACGAATGGGGCCTGAACTACCGGGTCCGTGGCCGCCACGCCGGGCAAGATCCGCTGCTGTTCCTCGACCTGCGAAACGCTCGCGGCTGGGTCAAGGACCACAGCGCCGGTAAAAGCGTGCTGAACCTGTTTGCCTACACCTGCGGCGTGGGCCTCAGTGCCGCCGCTGGCGGTGCCCGCGAAGTCTGCAACCTGGACTTTGCCGAAGGTAACCTGGCCGTGGGTCGTGAAAACGGCCTGCTCAACCCGCAGTTGCCGACCATGCAGTTCGTGCAATCGGACTACTTCCCGGCCATTCGCCAACTCGCAGGCCTGCCGATCACCCAGCGTCGCGGGCAGAAATTGCCAAGCTATCCACGCCTGGAACAGCGCCAATATGACCTGGTCCTGCTCGATCCTCCTGCGTGGGCGAAAAGTGCGTTTGGCACCGTCGACCTGTTGCGTGATTATCAAAGCCTGCTCAAACCGGCATTGCTGGCCACCGCCGACAACGGCGTGCTGATCTGCTGCAACAACCTGGCGAAAGTCAGCCTCGACGACTGGCGCGAGCAAGTGCTGCGCTGCGCCGAGAAAGCCGGGCGCCCGGTTCGGGAGTGGTCGGTGCTGACACCTGGCCGCGACTTCCCGTCGATGGATCAACAGCCACCACTGAAAACCCTGATCCTGAAGCTCTGAAACCTAACAACAAAATCTGAAGAATCCTGTTCGAAGGCGATTACTTCGGAACCGTAAACGCGTGCCATACTCCAAGGCACTCCGATCCAGACAGATGAAGCCCCACATGCCCAAAGGATTGATTCGCGCTATCGGCGCTTTGTTGACCGCTCTGGCCCTCTACAGCCTGCTGGGGTTTCTGATTTTGCCGGGCATCGCCCTGCGGGTCGCCAACCAACAATTGGCCCACTACGCCACGGTGCCGGCCCACATCCAGCGGATCGAACTCAATCCCTTCAGCCTGGAATTGACCGTGTGGGGCCTGAACATTGGCGAGCCGGGCAAAGAGCAGATCGGCTTCGAACGGTTCTACGCCAACCTGCAGATCGACAGCCTCTGGACACGTGCGCTGCACCTGAGCGACATCGAACTGGATAAACCCAAGACCGAGCTTCTCTTTGGCAAGGACGGCCAGCTCAACCTGCTGGGCCTGTTCAAACTGCCAGCCAGCGAGCCGACACCCGCCGACCCGAACGCCAAGCCTTTCCCTGTGCGCGTCGAGCGCATCAAACTGGCGGGTGGCTACGTCCACTTCCAGGACTTGCGCCCCAGCGAGCCCATCGAGTTCCTGTACAACACACTCGATTTCGAACTGAGTAACCTGTCCACCCTGCCCGACGACAACGCCGCCATGACCCTGGTGGCTGTCGGCCCCGAGGGTGGGCAGATCGACTGGTCCGGCCATGTCAGCCTGATCCCTCTCACCTCCGAAGGCACACTCAAAGTCACCAACGGCAAGATGAAAGCCTGGTGGCCCTACGTGCGCGACGCGGTGCCGCTGGTCCTTGAAGATGGCACCCTGAGCCTGAGTACCGACTACAAGCTCAGCCTGGCCAAGGGCACCGAACTGCTGCTGAGCAATACCGCGCTCAGCGTTGCACCGTTCGCGATCAAGGCCCCGGATGGCCGGCCACTAGTGCGCCTGGCGCGCCTGGACGTCAGCGAAACCACGATCGACCTGGCCAAACAGCAGGTGGTGGTCGGCAAGGTCCGCAGCGAAAAACTCGAAACCTGGGCGGCCCTCGAATCAGACGGTCAACTCGACTGGCAAAAACTCTTTGCCAGCCAGCCAGCCAAACCGGCGGCAAAAGCAGAACCTGCGGCCGCGCCCGCAGCAGCCGACTCGCCCAAAGCCGCGCCGGTTGCCCCGAGCAAGCCCTGGCAAGTCCTGTTGAAGGATGTGCAACTGCGCGATTACCAGGTTCACCTGGCTGATCGCAAGGCACAACCGGCCGTAGCACTGGAAGTCGGCCCACTGAACCTTGACCTGCAAAACTTTGACAGCCTCAACGGCTCGCCTTTCACGCTCAAGCTCGACACCGGGCTGGGCAAGCAGGGCAAGGTCCTGGCGAGTGGCGAAGTCAATCTGGCGCCGATCAGCGCCAGACTCAACGTACAGACCAAGGACATCGACCTGCGTGTCGCCCAGTCCTATATCAGTCCGTTCATTCGCCTGGAGCTGCGCAGCGGCATGCTCGGCAGTGATCTGGCAGTCAACCTCAAAAGCACCGAGCCGTTGGCGTTCAACATCACCGGCCGAGCGCAGATTGATCAACTGCACACCCTCGACACCCTCAAAACCCGCGACTTCCTCAAGTGGCAGCAAGTGGTGGTCGACGGTATCAACTACCAGCACGGCGACAGCCTGTCGATCGACAAGATCAACCTGCAACAGCCGTATGTACGCTTCATGATCAACGATGACCGCACCACCAACATCGATGACCTGCTGATCCCGCAACCGGCTGGTAACGGCACCAAGACCGCTGCGGCGAAACCTGCAACGAGCACGAACAAACCGCTGGGCATTCACATCGGTGGCATCGCGATCAATGACGGCTCGGCGAACTTCGCCGACTTCAGCCTGACCCCGAACTTCGCCACCGCCATTCAACAGCTCAACGGCCAGATCGGCACCATCGACAGCCGCCAGGCCAAACCGGCCAGCGTCGACGTCAAGGGCAAGGTCGACCGCTATGCGCCAGTCACCATCAAGGGCAGCGTCAACCCGTTCGACCCGATGGCCGCGCTGGACATCGCCACCAGTTTCAAACGGGTAGAGCTCACAACCCTCACGCCCTACTCCGGCAAATTTGCCGGGTACCGGATCCGCAAGGGCCGGCTCAATCTCGACGTGCACTACCTGATCACCAAGGGCCAGCTCAAAGCTGAAAACAAAGTGGTCGTGGAACAACTGGAGTTGGGCGAAAAAGTCGACAGCCCGGACGCCGTGAGCTTGCCACTGAAACTGGCCGTCGCGTTGCTCAAGGACGTCGACGGCAAGATCTCCATCGAACTGCCAATTACCGGCGACCTGAACAACCCGCAGTTCAGCGTGATGCCGATTATCTGGCAAACCCTGCGTAACCTGATCGTGAAGGCCGCCGCCGCACCGTTCAAACTCATTGGCGGGCTGGTCACCGGGGGCGACTCCCAGGACCTGGGCAGCGTTTCGTTCGCACCAGGTTCAAGTGACCTGAGCAAGGACGCCGAAGGCACACTGGTCAAATTGGCCAGTGCGCTCAAGGAGCGTCCGGCACTGCGCCTGGAAATCGAAGGCACCGCCGCGCAAAGCAGCGACGGCCCGCTGATTGCCGAGCAGCGACTGGAACGCGAATACCAGTACAACTACTACAAAATACTCCAGCGTCGCGGCGACAAGGTCCCGGCCCAGGCTTCGTTGCTGGAGGTCCCGGACGGCGAAAAAAATCCGCTGCTCGAAGGCATTTACCGCACACGCCTGAAAACCCAGCCACCGGCCGAATGGGCACAACTGAGTAAAGATGAACGCACAGCCAAACTGCGCGAAGGCGTGATCAAGTTCTGGGCGTCAAGCGACGTACTCTTGCGTCAACTGGGCCAGGACCGCGCCAGCAGCATCAAGGATTACCTGGTGGATAAAGGCCAACTGGCCGATGACCGTGTGTACTTCATCGATGCCAACCTCGGTCAGGCGGAAAGTGACGGCCGCGTGGTCACCCCAATGCACCTGGATGCCGAATAAGTGCGCGCCCGAATACTGATCTGCCTGGTGGCGTTTGCTACCAGCCACGCGTGGGCAGCCGATACGTTGCGCTGTGCCAGCCAACTGATCAGCGTGGGTGATCGCGCCAGCGAAGTGCTGCAAAAATGCGGCGAGCCGGTTGCCCGGGACTCCCTGGGCTACAAGCGCAGCGCCAATCGCCGGGAAGAATTTCAGGTCGAGGAATGGACCTACGGCCCGAACAACGGCATGTACCAGTACCTGCGCTTTGAAGGAAACAGGCTGGTGCAGATCACCAGCAAACGCGGTAACTGAACCAGGCACAACACCAAGGTGGGAACGCCGCCCGGCCCGCTTCCACAGTGGGTTTGCGGCGCTGCCAATAGAACAGGCCCCGACACGAATGCCGGAGCCTGTAATGACCACATCCTTGTGGCCGGTCGCATGAACTCAAAAGCAGCGACAGGTGTATGACTCGGCCCACCTGTCGCGTCTTCTCCCGGTCCAGGCGAGAAGCCTTGCGCGTTACTCGGCTTTCAGACCGTCAGCCGATACTGCTTTCACGCCTTTGATTTTTTTGGTGATGTTCACTGCGGTGGTCTTCTGGGCTTCGGTAATGACTACGGTCGAAGACAGTGACACAACGCCTTTGTTGGTTTCGACTTTGATGTCGGTGCCAGGAATGCCTTTCTCGGTCATCAGATCGCTTTTTACTTTGGTGGTGATCCAGGTATCGGAAGTGGCTTCGGTAGCCTTGGTCATTTCACCGGCAGCCACCACCATGGGTGATTGGGTGGTTTGAGTGGTCTGGGCAAATGCACCGCTAGCCAGGGTCAGGGTCAGCGCGGTAGCAGTTGCGGCAGCGATAGCGAACTTCTTCATACGAGTAACTCCTGTTTTTCCAGAAAGTCTGCTGCAGTCGATCCCAGCAGGGTTATCAGGGATGTTGCAGAGGATGTGCCAACATCAAGACAAAGAATAAATTCATATAAATCAATAGCTTATAAAATCATCAAAAAATCGGAATCATGCAAATTGCATGACCCGGCCATTCTCTACATGCAAGTTGCGGTTTTTTTTCAGGCTTAACGCCATGAATGACTGAACGCTTCCCCAAGGTCAGTCCGCCACCCAATGACGAGCAAAAAAATGCCCCGCGTCCGCAGAGGCGAGGCATGGGTTCATCACTGCACGATCAGGCGCCGGTGCAACCTTTAGGCGCGTAGTCCTGCAATGCGGTGGTCGCACACGACCAGCCGTTTGTCGCGTCACGGGTCAAGGTAATGGTTTTGCTCAATACAGGCGCTGGTGCATTCACAAGCGTGCACACGATGGTGCCGGCCCCTGTGGAAGCGGTGCCCGTTACCACCAGCGTGCAATTGCTGGTCGCCGCGGCGCCACCAGGCCCCACGTTCGCCGTGGTCGGCGCGGTCCCTTGATTGATCACATCTTCATACGGAACCTTCATCGCCGAAATCTCGGCCAGCCCGGCGGTCAGCTTGGCCCGCGCTTGATACTTGGAATACATCGGCAGGGCAAATGTCGCCAGAATGCCGATGATCGCGACCACGATCAGCAGCTCGATCAGGGTGAAACCTTGTTGTCTGTTCATAAACGGCTCCAGGCATGAGGCGAAATCTCATGATCTGGACAGTACAAAGCACAGCACATGCCAACGCATTTCTGCCCAGCCCTGTGGGGTTAAGGGCCTGGTCTCACGTGGCTCCTGACCTGAAGAAGCGCACTATCTGACATTTTTTGTCACCCAAGCCTCGCTGGTTTGGCGCCACCGGTTGACTACGCTATAAGTCTTCAATGGTTTGCGTCTGGTGCTCGAATGAATGACATCGCCCTGTCCGGCCTGGCCAAGCAATTGGTGCTGGCCGAAGTGCTCACTGAAAAAAGCGCGCAACAGGCGTATCAGCAAGCTCAACGCAGCCGGGTTTCCCTCGTCAGCTACCTGGTACAGAACAAACTGGCGAAAAGTCGTCAGGTCGCGGAAATCGCCTCGGAACATTTTGGCGTGGCCTTTCTGGACCTGAACTGCCTCGACAAGGACACCCAGCCCAGAGACCTGGTCAGCGAAAAACTGGTTCGCCAACACCATGCCCTGCCCCTCTGGCGGCGTGGCAACAAGTTGTTCGTCGGTATCAGCGACCCCAGCAACCAGCAGGCTATCAACGACATCCAGTTCAGCACCGGGCTGACCACCGAAGCCATCCTGGTGGAGGACGACAAACTCACTGACGCCATTGAGCGATTCTTCGATAGCCACACCACCGGCCTTGAAGACATGGCCGATGTGGACCTTGATGGCCTGGACATCGAGACGATCGACGACAAGCGCCTGGATGCTATCGCCGGGCAAGACGCCGACGATGCGCCGGTGGTGCGCTTCGTCAACAAGATGCTGCTCGATGCAATCAAGGGCGGGGCCTCGGACCTGCATTTCGAGCCCTACGAAAAAACCTATCGAGTACGGGTGCGTACCGACGGCCTGCTGTGCGAAGTGGCCAAGCCACCGATCCAGTTGGCCAACCGTATCGCTGCGCGGCTCAAGGTCATGGCCAGCCTGGATATCTCGGAGCGCCGAAAACCTCAGGACGGGCGCATCAAAATGCGCCTGTCGAAAAGCAAATCCATCGACTTTCGGGTCAACACCCTGCCAACGCTGTGGGGCGAGAAAATCGTCATCCGGATTCTCGACCCGTCCAGCGCCCAAATGGGCATCGATGCCCTCGGCTACGAACCCGAGCAAAAAGACCTGTACATGGCGGCGCTCAAGCAACCCCAAGGGTTGATCCTGGTAACCGGGCCGACCGGCTCGGGCAAAACCGTCTCGCTGTACACCGGTCTGAACATCCTCAACACCGTCGACATCAACATCTCCACCGCCGAAGACCCGGTGGAGATCAACATGGAAGGCATCAATCAGGTCAACGTCAACCCCAAGCAGGGACTGGACTTCGCCCAGGCGCTACGCTCCTTCCTGCGCCAGGACCCGGACGTGATCATGGTGGGCGAAATCCGCGACCTGGAAACCGCCGAAATCGCCATCAAGGCAGCCCAGACCGGGCACATGGTGCTTTCCACCCTGCACACCAACAGCGCGGCGGAGACACTGACCCGACTGCATAACATGGGCATTCCCGGCTTCAACATCGCCACTTCGGTCAACCTCATCATCGCCCAGCGCCTGGCGCGCAAACTGTGCAGCCACTGCAAACGCGCCATCGACATTCCCGAAGAGACGCTGCTCAAGGAAGGATTCCCTGGGGAACGCATCGGCTCGTTCACGATCTATGAGCCCGTCGGTTGCGATCTCTGCATTGGCGGCTACAAAGGACGCGTGGGGATCTATGAAGTGGTGAAAAACACCCCCGAGCTGCAACGGTTGATCATGGCCGAAGGCAACTCACTGGAGATCGACACGCAAATGCGCAAGGACGGCTTCAACGACCTGCGCACTTCAGGTCTGCTCAAAGCCATGCAAGGCGTTACCAGCCTTGAAGAAGTCAACCGGGTAACCAAGGATTGAGTCATGGCGGTCAAAGCCGTAAAAGTCAGCGTTTACGCTTGGGAAGGCATCGATAAAAAAGGCACGAAAATGACCGGCGAACTGAGCGGTCATAACCCGGCGCTGATCAAGGCACAATTGCGCAAGCAAGGGATCAACCCCGGCAGGGTGCGAAAGAAATCCTCCTCCCTGCTGCGGGCCGGTCAACGCGTCAAAGCTCATGACATTGCCCTGTTCACCCGGCAAATGGCGACCATGATGAAGGCCGGGGTGCCGTTGCTGCAGTCGTTCGACATCATCGGCGAAGGTTTCGATAACCCGAACATGCGCAAGCTGGTAGACGAGGTAAAACAGGAAGTCGCCGCCGGTAACAGCTTCGCTGCCGCACTGCGCAAAAAACCTCAGTATTTCGATGAGCTCTACTGCAACCTCGTAGACGCGGGTGAACAGGCCGGGGCCCTCGACACGTTGCTGGAGCGTGTCGCCACCTACAAGGAAAAAAGCGAAAGCCTCAAGGCCAAAATCAAGAAAGCCATGACCTATCCACTGGCCGTGGTTTTTGTCGCGATTGTTGTTACCGGCATCCTCCTGATCAAGGTCGTACCGCAATTCCAATCGGTGTTTGCCGGGTTCGGCGCCCAGTTGCCGGTCTTCACCCTGATGGTCATCGCCCTTTCCGAGTTCTTGCAGGCGTGGTGGTGGCTGGTGCTACTGGTGTTGATCGCCACAGGCTTCGGCGTGCGGCAAGCGTTCAGGCGCTCGCAACGCTTTCGCGACGCACTCGACACCTACCTGTTGAAAATGCCACTGGTGGGCGCGCTGATGTACAAGTCATCCGTGGCCCGTTATGCACGCACCCTCTCGACCACGTTCGCTGCCGGCGTGCCGCTGGTTGAAGCCCTCGACTCGGTGGCAGGAGCCACGGGCAACGTCGTGTTCAAGAACGCGGTGAACCGGATCAGGCAGGATGTATCCACAGGCATGCAGTTGAACTTCTCCATGCGTGCCACGGGCATGTTCCCCAGCATGGCGGTTCAAATGACGGCCATCGGCGAAGAATCCGGCGCACTGGATGACATGCTCGACAAGGTCGCAAGCTTCTACGAAGCTGAAGTCGATAACATGGTCGACAACCTCACCAGCCTGATGGAACCCTTCATCATGGTGGTGCTTGGCGTTATCGTCGGCGGTCTGGTGGTTGCCATGTACCTGCCTATTTTCCAACTCGGCACAGCGATCTGAACATGCCTTTGAGTGAGTTTCTGGCCAGCGTTCCACTGGCGTTTGTGTTGACGGCACTGGTGCTGGGGCTGCTGATCGGCAGCTTCCTCAACGTAGTGGTCTGGCGCCTGCCGAAAATGCTTGAGCGCGAATGGCGGTTACAGGCCCACGAAGTACTTGGTTTACCGACCGAATCGTCAGGGCCGGTTTACAACCTGATGCTGCCGCACTCCGAGTGCCCCCACTGCGGTCACCGCATACGCGCCTGGGAAAATATTCCACTGCTCAGCTATGTGGCACTGCGGGGGCGCTGTTCCAGCTGCAAGACGCCCATCAGCCGCCGCTACCCGCTGACCGAACTGGCCTGTGGCGTGCTCTCGGCGTTTATCGCCTGGCACTTCGGGTTCGGCTGGCAGGCCGGTTGGGTATCGCTCCTGAGCTGGGGCTTGCTGGCGATGAGCCTGATCGATGCCGAGCACCAATTGCTCCCCGACGTGTTGGTCATGCCGCTGCTGTGGCTGGGGTTGATCCTCAACAGCTTCAGCCTGTTCGTACCCCTGGCTGATGCCGTGTGGGGCGCCGTGGCCGGCTACCTGGCGCTGTGGTCGGTGTTTTGGGTATTCAAGCTGCTCACCGGCAAGGACGGCATCGGCCACGGCGATTTCAAGCTGCTGGCAATGCTCGGCGCCTGGGGCGGCTGGCAAATCCTGCCGCTGACCATTCTGCTGTCTTCATTGGTGGGCGCCGTGCTGGGGCTGGTTTTACTGCGTCTGCGCGATGCAAAAACCTCGACGCCCATCCCCTTTGGTCCTTATCTGGCCATTGCCGGCTGGATTGCCTTGCTCTGGGGTGGTCAAATAACCGATCTCTATTGGCAGTCTGTCGGTTTTAAATGAATACCCCTGTGGAAAAACCCTGGATCCTCGGCCTGACTGGCGGCATCGGTAGCGGCAAAAGTGCCGCGGCCCAGCACTTCATCGACCTGGGCGTGCATCTGGTGGATGCCGATCATGCGGCGCGCTGGGTAGTGGAGCCGGGGCGCCCGGCGCTGGCGCAGATCGCCGGGCACTTTGGTGCTGGCGTGTTGCAAGCCAATGGGCAACTGGACCGGGCAGCCTTGCGTAAACTGATCTTCGAGGTGCCCGATGAGCGGCGCTGGCTGGAAGCATTGCTGCACCCGCTGATTGCTCAGGAGATCGCCAGCCATCTGGCTCGCGCCGAATCGCCATACGCGATTCTGGTCTCACCGCTGTTGATCGAATCCGGGCAGTACACCATGACCCAGCGGGTGCTGGTGATCGATGCCCCGGAACACTTGCAAGTCGAACGCACCCTGGCACGTGACCAGACCAGCGCCGAGCAGGTGCACGCCATTCTCAAAGCGCAGGCCACGCGTCAGGACCGCTTGCTGCATGCCAACGATGTGGTGGTCAACGACCGCGACCTCGCGTGGCTGCACAACGAGGTCGAACGCCTGCACCACTTTTACCTTACTTTGCGTGGAGGCCAATCATGAGCCAACCCCCTATTGTCGAATGCCCAACCTGCGGCGCACCCGTTGAATGGAGCGCGACCAGCACGTTCCGGCCGTTCTGCTCGGACCGTTGCAAACTGATCGACCTGGGTGCCTGGGCGTCGGAAGAGCACAAGATCCCGGTCAGCCCGGACGCTGAAGACGAGCTGTTCAGCGAAGACTTCGACCCGCGTCACTGATGCCGACCGTCAGGGTCGCATAAAGCCGTAATCCTGCCCGTCGTCGAGGTTCTCGGCGAGAAACTGCAACTCGTCGGCCAAATCCTCGACACTGCGTACGTCCTTGCTCTGCTGCACCACCGCACTGAGCAAGGCTCGCAACGTCAAACCGGGTTCAAACCCCGCCTCATGCGCCGACTCCAGGCTGTTGCGCAACTCCTGCCGGGCCCACTCGTAAACACTCATGCCGATACTCCTGAAGGTTTTTCAGAGCATGAGATCGCCAGCCCTTCGACGATTTGATGTGGATCAAGGCTTGCGATTACCTGCGGGGATCAAGAGCGCGGCTCATTATCATTCCAGGGGGCGCTGAGGTAGCGCGTGCGGTTGAAGGTTTCCAGCCATTCGGGACAAAACACCACCAACGCACTGATCACCATGCCGTTGATAAAGGCCTCGGGGAACATCACCAGCCACAGGTAGCCGATAAAGTCCTCCAGCCATTCCGGCATCGCGAAGCGCCCGTCAAACCATAACAACCCCAGCCCCACCAACAGGCACAGCAATGCCGAGAGCGCGGCGGCAAAAAAACCGGAACAGAAGATATACACAAAGGGATTGCGCGGCTGCGCCCGCTCTACAAGGATTGCACAGCATTCGGTAACCAACACCGGCAGCAGAATCAGCAAGGTGCCGTTGACGCCCATCGCCGCCAGATCCTGGCGCCCAAGCAGCACCAGACCGACTTGCGCCACCAGCCCGCCGATAATCGCCAGCGGCCAGTCGAGCAACAGGGTCACCGCCGTCATGCCAATGAAGTGATACGACACACCGGTATTGAAGTCCCGCCGCACCAGCCACAACATGAACAACGCGAACACCGTGCCAAACAGTAAATGCTGGCGCCGACTGTCGCTGAACAACTCGACCCACGGTGCCCGCAAAACCGCCCAGACCAGCACCGGCACATAAATCAGCCAGCCGACCGTGAGGGTTTCAGGTGAGAGCAACCCTGCACCGATCATGGTTGAACGCTCTCCAGCGCCTCGCGCAGTTGCGTGGCCGTGGCGTACTCGTGCCGGCCAATCAATTGACCGTCCTTGAGCTGCAACCACAACACCGACCAATACTTCACGACACACTCCTTGTTGTTCTGTGCGAATCAATAAGTCAGCAGTCTACACCGCGTGATCCCAGGCTCCAGCACTCAGCAACAACCCGGTACGCAGCGATCGAACGCGCCTTCGTCACGGCGCCGCTTCGGCCTTTTTCACTTCACGCAACAGGTCTTTCGTCGGGATATACACGGTATTGCTATAGAACGGTTTGAACCCGTACCCCAGAACGACCACCTTGCAGGCAATACTTGGCTTACTGGCTAAAAGGACATCGAGTGTCGCATTGGGGATGGGACTCACATTGTCGTCGCTGTCCACCGCTTCGAAAAATGCATCTGCCGTAAACTCATAACCTTTGGCAGCCGCTACTGGCTCAGCCCCCCGGCTTGCATGAAAAGCCCCCCGCAGGGAACGCGTCATCGTGTGGGTCGATGAAAAATCCAGATCGTCCTCAAGTGCGCACAGCAATTGCTCGTGGGTTTGAATTTCTCCTCGCGTCTTGGAAAATACATTTAACAGGTCTTGATTTGACGCAAAAGCGACCTTGTATAGTTGCGGATGCTCAATGGCGACCGACAAAAAGGTAAGTTCAGCCTCAGGTTTATTATGACTTTTGGCACACGAAACACATAAGGCACACAGCACGACAATCAAAAACCGCTTCATGGCTTTACCCCAAATAGTCGGTAATGGACTCATGAATAATAGTCGCTGCCGACTTGCCACTCGACAGCGTTGTATCGAACATTCGCATCGCCATATAGTGGTTGGCATCCATGGTGTCATTGATATCAGGCCCACAGGAAACCAGCCACTTCTCACCGAAGTTTGCAACACCATCCGTGTCATCAGGCGTTGAGGGATTGGCACAGACATTGATCCACTGTTCTGCTTTAGGCTTGGGTTCCGCGAAGTGAATATCAGAGCCCAACGACACCAGGAAACCTCGTCCAACGGGATCCAGCGTGACCAATAATTTAACAACGTAGCCCTTATCGGTCAGAATCTGCGATAAGTGCGCACCGTTCCAGCCACCCAGGCTATGGCCGACTATGTAGACAGGGCTGGACTTATTGGGTATCAGCTTGATCACTTTATGCTCGATGTCGTACCAGCCTTTCGCCTCACTGTAGTCCAGCCACTTAGAAATGTATTTCGTGCCCCAATATTTTTGAAGCCTTGTCCTCATATACAGCTCAAGTTTTTCCACATGTTTATCAGGACCAAACGTGTAGTAACTTTCTTTATCCGCCGCACCACCGATATAAAATGCAACTGCCTTGCGTTCGGCAACGCTCACTTGCTTTATTTGTTTGTCATTCACGGGGCTCAGCGTGTGAGCGGCTGCAAAACACGCTGTCGTACCATCAGGAAGATTAATCTTTTCAGCTTCCATGCTTTCAACTGTCCAAAAGAGAAGTTAACGATATCGGTACATCTTGGCTTAGCCGTCAGGTACAGGCCTGACTCGCCACTGCTGAGGACCACATATCCGGGCCGCCAATGATGACATTGCGCCAGCCGAGGGTGCCAGTCACTTCTGAAGCCTGGACCAAAGACTTTAATATTCCAAAGCACATTTGAACGCTAAGCTTGGGCCTATGGATGACTCAGATTACCTGCGCCTGCTGACCATCGCGGCCGAGCAAGCCAACGCGTTCCTGTCCAATGCCCGCAAATGGGAGCGTGAGCGTTGGGTCTGCCAGCGCCTGCTGCAAGGCTTGAATATTGCGTATCGCGCCGACGAATTCAGCCCTGCCGGCGAGCCGCCTGACGTGTTGTTTCGCGAAGCGAATTTCGAGGTGTTCTTCGTGCTCGACGAGGGGCGGCGCCTCAATGACGAATGGCGCGACGAACTGCAACGGCGCCGCAGCGCGTTTTCCCTGAGCCAACTGGTGCGCCGCGAAGCCAAGCCACGGCGCATCCCCGCCAATGAATTCCTGTTGAGACTGGCGCCGACCTTGCGCAAAAAAGCCCACAACTACAAGGAACGCGGGATGGACCTGGGGGAGCTGGACATCATTGCCTTCGCCAGCCTCAAGCGTGAAGTCCTGGACCTCAACAGCCACTTCCCACCGCCCACCGAGTACCTGCGCCAGGGCTGGCGCTCGTTGTCGCTGGTCGGGCCGACGTTCGCCCGCGTGTTGTTCGCCCACCCCGATGCACCGGACTTTCTGCGCAGCAACCTGGGCCGCAGCATCGTCTTCGACGTCGGGATCAGCCTGTGAACACGTTGCAGGATCTGATTGCTGCGGTGTCGTAACAAGGCCGGGTACGCGGGCATGGCGCAATCACCGCACGAGTGATACAAAGCGCAATCATTCGCCTGGACGACAGCGTCAGCGTCAAGCCCCTTACAGCCAGCGGCTATGCTGCCTTTAACACCGGATAAATCCGTGTTGTAGCGTCAATACATTTTGCAACGTCTACCTGACGAGGCCTTCTATGACCAGCCGTTTGAACCCCGATGACCAACAGCATGTCGAAGAGTACCTGCAACTGTCCCAGCACCGAGTCGAGCGCCGGCCTTTCCGGCCGTGGATGCTCCTCGTGGTGGTACTGGCAGTGACCATCGGCCTGGGCCTGCTGAGCCGACTTGTGAGTTACCTGACGCTATGAGCTGCATCGCGCTCGCTCGGGTAATTGCACCGTTTTCTTTTAGCCTTGCGAGATATCCCCATGACTCATCGTATTGTTATCGTTGGCGGCGGCGCCGGCGGTCTGGAGTTGGCTACCCGTCTGGGTAAGACTCTGGGCAAGCGCGGTACGGCCAGCGTGATGCTGGTCGACGCGAACCTGACCCACATCTGGAAACCGCTGCTGCATGAAGTGGCAGCCGGTTCGCTGAACTCTTCCGAAGACGAACTCAACTATGTCGCCCAGGCAAAATGGAACCACTTCGAGTTCCAGCTGGGGCGCATGAGCGGGCTCGATCGCGCACAGAAGAAAATCCAGCTGGCCGCCACCTATGACGAACAAGGCCTGGAGCTGGTGCCTGCGCGGGAAGTGGCTTACGACTCGCTGGTGATTTCGGTGGGGAGCACCACCAATGATTTCGGCACGCTGGGCGCGGCACAGCACTGCCTGTTCCTGGACACCCGCAAACAGGCCGAGCGCTTCCACCAACAGTTGCTCAACCACTACCTGCGTGCCCACGCCGGGCAGACCGACAAAGTCGAGCAAATCAGCGTGGCCATCGTCGGCGCGGGCGCCACAGGTGTCGAACTGGCCGCTGAACTGCACAACGCGGCTCATGAACTGGCGGCTTACGGCCTGGACCGGATCAAACCGGAAAACATGCACATCACGCTGATCGAGGCGGGCCCACGGGTCTTGCCTGCCCTGCCGGAACGCATCGGCGGGCCTGTGCATAAAACCCTGGAAAAACTCGGGGTCAACGTGATGACCAATGCCTCCGTCAGCGAAGTGACGGCCGACAGCCTGATCACCGCGGATGGCAAAGCAATCCACGCCAGCCTGAAAGTCTGGGCGGCCGGCATTCGCGCGCCGGGCTTTCTCAAGGACATCGACGGCCTGGAAACCAACCGGATCAACCAACTGCAAGTACTGCCGACCCTGCAAACCACCCGCGATGAAAATATTTTCGCCTTTGGTGACTGCGCCGCGTGCCCTCAACCAGGCACCGACCGCAACGTACCGCCTCGTGCGCAGGCCGCGCACCAACAAGCATCATTGCTGGCCAAATCGCTGAAACTGCGCATCGAAGGCAAGACTTTGCCGACATACAAGTACACCGACTACGGCTCCTTGATCTCACTGTCGCGCTTTTCGGCTGTGGGTAACTTGATGGGCAACCTGACCGGCAGCGTGATGCTGGAAGGCTGGCTGGCGCGGATGTTTTACGTGTCGTTGTACCGCATGCACCAAGTGGCGCTGTACGGGCCATTCCGTACGGCGATGTTGATGCTGGGCAGCAAGATTGGGCGCGGGACTGAGCCGCGTCTGAAACTGCACTAAAAAACTGTGGGAGCGGGCTTGCTCGCGAAAGCGCTGTGTCAGTCGACATAAATGTTGAATGACACGACCTCTTCGCGAGCAAGCCCGCTCCCACATTGTTTTTGCGGTGCCCGTGTGTTTCTTCTGGGCAAAAAAAATCCCCGTATCTTTCGATACGAGGATTTTTAATATGGTCGGGGTAAGGGGATTCGAACTCCTGACATCCTGCTCCCAAAGCAGGCGCGCTACCGGACTGCGCTATACCCCGGTAAAAAAAAGGCACCTTTAAAAGGCGCCTTCTTCGATCAGTGCTTTTGGCCTCTGATCTTAAGATTCGATTCCAGCGTTAACTGGTTTCAAAAATGGTGGGTCGTGTGGGATTCGAACCTACGACCAATTGGTTAAAAGCCAACTGCTCTACCAACTGAGCTAACGACCCAAAAATGGTCGGGGTAAGGGGATTCGAACTCCTGACATCCTGCTCCCAAAGCAGGCGCGCTACCGGACTGCGCTATACCCCGGTTTGAAATTGGCTCCGTGACCAGGACTCGAACCTGGGACCCAATGATTAACAGTCATTTGCTCTACCGACTGAGCTATCACGGAACTACATATTTCAATTACATCTACAACATTTGACGCTTTGCTTCACTCTCTTCGACTCGTTCGCATCGCTGCGTTCGTGTGTCTGAGGCGCGCTATTTTACAATTTTAAAACCCTCTGTCAACCCCCTAAATTGCTTTCAAGACAATGATTTGCAACTTATTTCAGATTTCTCCTTGGGGAGAAGAAACCGTTGGGGCGACTTACTGCGGGGCGCACTTTACAAGCCTTTTCCTTACAGTTCAACACCCTAACGAAAAAAAGGCCCTGCGATGCAGGGCCTTCTCTATTTACCGTGAAACGAACGCTTAGTTGAACACGATTTCGTCGTTCGCCACGGTGGCCATCACACTGGCGCCTGGCAGGAAGCTGCCGGACAAAATCAGCTGGGCCAACGGGTTTTCGATCCAGCGCTGAATCGCTCGTTTGAGCGGCCGCGCGCCATAGACCGGGTCGTAACCCACTGCGATCAGCTTATCCAGGGCTTCACTGCTCAGTTCCAGCTTCAGCTCACGCTCGGCCAGACGGTTGCGCAGGCGACCCAGTTGGATCTCGGTGATGCCGGCGATCTGATCCCGAGCCAATGGTTCGAAGATCACCACTTCGTCGATCCGGTTGATGAACTCCGGACGGAAGTGTGTCGACACCGCATCCATCACCGCCGCACGTTGCGCTTCACGATCACCGACCAGTTCCTGGATCTGTACCGAGCCCAGGTTGGACGTCATGACGATTACCGTATTGCGGAAATCCACGGTGCGGCCATGACTGTCGGTCAGGCGACCATCTTCCAGCACTTGCAGCAATACGTTGAACACGTCCGGGTGGGCCTTCTCGACTTCGTCCAGGAGGATCACCGAGTAAGGCTTGCGACGCACTGCCTCGGTCAGGTAACCGCCCTCCTCGTAACCTACATAGCCTGGTGGCGCCCCGATCAGCCGCGCCACGGAATGTTTCTCCATGAACTCGGACATGTCGATACGCACCATCGCCTCTTCAGTATCAAAGAGGAATTCGGCCAAGGCCTTGCACAACTCCGTTTTACCGACACCGGTCGGGCCGAGGAACATGAACGAACCGCTTGGGCGATTCGGGTCCGACAACCCCGCGCGGGACCGCCGTACAGCGTTGGCCACAGCCACTACGGCCTCGTTCTGGCCGATCACACGCTGGTGCAACAGGCTTTCCATCTTCAGCAGCTTGTCGCGCTCGCCCTCGAGCATTTTCGAGACGGGAATACCGGTCCATTTCGACACGACTTCCGCAATCTCTTCTTCAGTCACCTTGCTACGCAGCAACTGGTTTTCACTTTTGCCGTGCTGGTCGACCATTTGCAGGCTGCGCTCCAAGTCCGGGATCACCCCGTATTGCAGCTCGGCCATGCGGTTGAGGTCGCCTTTACGGCGTGCGGCTTCCAGTTCCTGACGGGACTGTTCGATTTTCTGCTGGATCTGCGCCGAACCCTGTACTTCGGCTTTTTCCGAGTTCCAGATTTCTTCGAGGTCCGAGTACTCGCGCTCGTGACGAGCGATTTCTTCCTGCAGCTTTTCCAGACGTTTCTTCGCCGCTTCGTCGCTTTCTTTCTTCAGGGCCTGGGATTCGACCTTCAGTTGAATCAGGCGCCGCTCCAGACGGTCCAGCACTTCCGGCTTGGAGTCGATCTCCATGCGAATGCGGCTGGCCGCCTCGTCGATCAGGTCAATGGCCTTGTCCGGCAACTGACGATCAGTGATGTAACGATGGCTCAACTTGGCTGCCGCAATGATCGCACCGTCGGTGATCGCCACTTTGTGGTGAACCTCATAGCGCTCCTTCAGGCCACGCAGGATGGCGATGGTGTCTTCTTCACTCGGCTCATCCACCAGCACTTTCTGGAAGCGCCGCTCGAGCGCAGCGTCCTTCTCTATATATTGGCGGTACTCGTTGAGCGTGGTTGCGCCGACGCAATGCAGCTCGCCACGGGCCAGGGCCGGCTTGAGCATGTTGCCCGCGTCCATCGAGCCCTCGCCTTTACCGGCGCCGACCATGGTGTGCAGTTCGTCGATGAACAGGATGATCTGGCCTTCCTGTTTCGACAGCTCATTGAGCAGGGATTTGAGGCGCTCTTCGAACTCGCCACGGTACTTGGCGCCGGCAATCAGCGCGCCCATGTCCAGCGACAGCAGCCGCTTGCCTTTCAGACCATCCGGCACTTCACCGTTGATAATGCGCTGGGCCAAGCCTTCGGCGATGGCGGTTTTACCCACGCCAGGCTCACCGATCAGCACCGGGTTGTTTTTGGTGCGGCGTTGCAGGACCTGAATAGTGCGACGGATTTCGTCGTCGCGACCGATCACCGGGTCGAGCTTGCCGTCTTCGGCGCGCTTGGTCAGGTCGACGGTGTACTTGTCCAACGCCTGACGCGACTCCTCGTGGTTGGCGTCATTTACCGCTTCGCCGCCACGCAGGTTGTTGATCGCATTCTCCAGGGCTTTTTTGCTGACGCCCTGCCCTAGCAGCAATTTGCCGAGCTTGCTGTTCTCGTCCATGGCGGCGAGCAGCACCAGCTCACTGGAGATGAACTGGTCGCCCTTCTGCTGAGCCAGGCGATCGGCCTGATTGAGCAGGCGTGCGAGGTCCTGCGACATGTTGACGTCGCCGGTAGGATTCTGGATTTTCGGTAGCTGGTCGAGCTCTTTGCTCAACTCTTTGCGCAGGCTGTTGACGTCAAAGCCTACTTGCATCAGCAGTGGCTTGATCGAGCCACCCTGCTGTTCAAGCAGCGCCTGCATCAAGTGCGCAGGTTCAATGCCCGGATGATCGAGGCCGACGGCCAGGGATTGGGCATCGGATAAGGCTAACTGCAATTTGCTGGTTAAACGGTCTATACGCATTGGTCACCTTCCTTTGAGCAGGCCGGAGCGATGGACACACCTAAATAGAGAAACCTGCCAGATACCCCACTAGATGCGGTCGATTCTGGAAGATTCAAGCGCTGCAAGGTTGATGCAGGTCAGGAGAGTCTAATGCTCGAGCCAGACCAGGGAGGCAAACCGACCCGTGCGGGACGCGCGGCGGTAAGAAAAGAAGCGTGGATCGGTCACGGTGCAGAAACCGCCACCGTAAACAGCCGTCACACCGCGTGCCGCCAGACGCAGGCGCGCCAGCAGATAGATATCAGCCATGAACTTGCCGGCGTTTTGGCTTGGGACAAATGCCTGATCCGCTTGCGGGAGCTGCTGGACAAAGACTTCGCGAACCTCCGGACCGACTTCGAACGCTTTCGGACCAATGGCAGGACCGAGCCAGACCAATACCTGGTCAGGGTCCGTCGCCAGGGTGTCCAGAGTCGCCTCAAGCACACCATTCGCCAGGCCACGCCAACCGGCATGCGCCGCTGCAACGCGGGTGCCGGCACGGTCGCAAAACAGCACTGGCAGGCAATCGGCAGTCATCGCTGTGCAAGCGATACCCGGTGTTTCAGTCCAGCTGGCGTCAGCCATCGCGACCGTCGTCGGGTCAGCGTGAGCCACCACAATGCCGTGAACCTGTTGTAACCAGGCCGGCTGAATAGAGAAGCAATCGGTGAGGCGACGGCGATTTTCGGCGACAGCCGCAGGGCTGTCCTCGACGTGATCGCCCAGGTTGAGGCTGTCGAACGGCGCCAGACTGACGCCGCCCGCACGGGTGGTGACGCAGGCTTTCACCCCGGCCGGCGCAGGCCAGTCAGGAATCAGCCAAGTCATCATCCGATGAACGCCTCACGGTCTTGCTTGAGCAGCGACAGCAACCAGACAAAATCGTCCGGCAGTGGCGATTCCCAACTCATGCGCTTACCGGTCGTCGGGTGATCCAGTTCCAGGAAACGCGCATGCAGCGCCTGACGCGGGAAATGCTTCAGCGATTCGACCATGGTCACACTGGCTGCCGGCGGGATACGGAAACGACCGCCGTAGGCAGGATCTCCGACCAACGGGTAGTTGATGTGGGCCATGTGCACGCGGATCTGGTGCGTACGACCGGTTTCCAGCTTGACCCGCACGTGAGTGTGGGAACGGAAACGCTCGAGTACGCGGTAATGACTGACCGCCTGCTTGCCGCCTTCCATCACCGCCATGCGCTGGCGCTGTTGGCCGTGACGACCGATCGGGGCATTGATCTTACCACCGGCGGTGACCACACCGATCACGATGCACTCGTAGATCCGGCTGACACTGCGGCTCTGCAACTGTGTTACCAGCTGCGTCTGCGCCTGAATGGTCTTGGCGACCACCATCAGACCGGTGGTGTCCTTGTCCAGACGGTGCACGATACCGGCGCGCGGCACATTGATGATGTCCGGCACGTGGTGCAGCAAAGCGTTGAGCAAGGTGCCATCGGCGTGACCGGCGGCAGGGTGCACCACCAGGCCAGCAGGCTTGTTGATCACCAGGATGTCGTCATCTTCATAGACGATGTCCAGGGCGATGTCCTGAGCTATCCATTCTCCTTGAGCTTCCTGCTCGGCAGTCAGCTCAAGGATGGAGCCGCCATGAACGATGTCTCGCGGGCGGATAACCGCTCCATCCACAGTCAGGCGGCCGTCTTTGATCCAGGCGGAAAGGCGCGAGCGCGAGTGCTCAGCGAATAGTTGTGCGGCGACTTGATCGAGGCGTTGGCCGCCCAATTCGGACGGCACCTCTGCGCTAAGTTCAATTTTATCGGACATGCTCAGACTAGGCGTCGGCTACAGCCTTTGGTTTCGGCTGCGCGCTTGTGGTTAAATACGGCGTCTTTTGCCCCGGGGCTTTCAACGGGGCGCTCATCATAACAGGACGGCCACGCCCAAGACAGCGGCCGTCATAGGGACGCAAGCCGCCATGCAAGTGAAACACCTGCTGCTGATCGCCATCCTCGCATTGACCGCTGCTTGCTCATCGAAGGAAGTCGTAGACGAGAACCTGAGCGAGGTCGAGCTGTACCAGCAGGCGCAGGCCGACCTGGACAACCACAGCTATACCAGCGCCACCGCCAAGCTCAAGGCCCTGGAATCGCGCTATCCGTTCGGTCGCTACGCCGATCAGGCTCAACTCGAGCTCATTTATGCGAACTACAAGAACGCCGAGCCTGAGGCTGCCAAGTCTGCCGCCGAGCGTTTCATCCGTCTGCACCCGCAGCACCCGAACGTCGACTACGCCTATTACCTCAAGGGCCTGACCTCCTTTGACCAGGACGTGGGCCTGCTGTCGCGTTTCCTGCCGCTGGACATGACCAAGCGTGACCCGGGCGCTGCCCGCGACTCCTACAACGAGTTCGCCCAGCTGACCAGCCGCTATCCCAACAGCCGTTACTCGCCTGACGCCAAGCAGCGCATGATCTACCTGCGCAACCTGCTGGCGGCCTACGAGATCCACGTGGCCGACTATTACCTGACCCGTCAGGCCTATGTTGCCGCGGCCAACCGTGGCCGCTACGTGGTGGAAAACTTCCAGGAAACCCCAGCGGTCGGCGACGGCCTGGCGGTCATGGTCGAGTCGTACCAGCGCATGCACCTGGACGAACTGGCCAACACCAGCCTCGAAACCCTGAAGCTCAACTACCCGAACCACCCGACCCTGGTCGACGGTCAGTTCACGCCTCGCGTGGCCGAAGCCGACAACCGTTCGTGGCTGAGCAAGGCTACCCTGGGCCTGATCGAATCTCGTCCACCGCTGCCGCCAGGAGAAACCCGCGCCAACCAGGACGTCATGAAGCAGTTCCAGGACGCCAAAGACGCGATTCCGGCCGACCTCAAGCCTAAAGACGCCAATGGCGACGCGGTCGAGGAAGAACAGCACGAAGCAGAAGGCAACAATAGCGACCGTTCGTGGTTCAGCTACATGACCTTCGGCGTATTCGACTGAAGCCTGCGCAGCACCCAAAAGGGAGACTTTCGAGTCTCCCTTTTTTATTGCCGCGTTTTATTGCGCTGTGCGCTGTGCGGGTCCTTGGCTAAACTGCCGGATCATTAGTCGAGAAGCTGGCCACCATGTTTCGTTTACTGTTCTGGATCGCACTGATTGCTGCCGCGGTATGGCTCTGGCGCAAATTCAAGAGCCCTGCCAATAACCACCCTGCGCCCGGCGAGCAGAGCGCTGCGCCCATGGTCCGCTGCGCCCATTGTGGCGTGCATGTGCCCCGCGACCGGGCGCTGATGCTTCAACAACAATGGTATTGCAGCCAGAAACATCTGGAGCAAGGCCCCGGCTCACGTGATCGCTGAGGCGATCAGTCCCGACGGCAAACAGGCGCAGCGTCTGCTGCGCCTCTATCATCTCTACCGTTTAAGCATCGGCATCGTTCTGGTGCTGCTGATCTCCAGCAACCTGGACAACCAGTTGCTGGAGTTCGCCAATGACGAACTGCTGCGCAACACCAGTTGGCTCTACCTGGTGCTGAACATCCTGCTGGTGGTGTTTCTCGAAAACCCCCACCGTCACGGGCAAATCTTCAGCCTGGCCCTGGTCGACGTGCTGCTGCTTTCAGTGTTGTTCTACGCTGCTGGCGGAGCTGCCAGCGCCGTCGGTAACCTGTTGATCATCTCCGTTGCCATCAGCAACACCCTGCTGCGCGGGCGCATTGGCCTCTTGATTGCGGCGGTGGCGGCTATCGGCATCGTGTTTTTGAGCTTTTACCTTAACCTCAGCCACTCGACAGGCGTCAGCAGTTACTTGCAGGCCGGCACCCTCGGCGCCCTGTGCTTCGCGGCGGCGTTGCTGGTGCAAGGATTGACCCGGCGCCTGGAACTCAGCGAAACCCTGGCCGAACAACGGGCCAGCAAAGTGATCGGCCTGGAAGCCCTCAATGCGCTGATCCTGCAACGCATGCGCACCGGCATTCTGGTGCTGGATGACCAGCGTCGGGTGCAACTGGCCAATCAGAGCGCCCTGAGCCTGCTGGGCGTGCATGACCTGAGCGGCCAGTTAATCGACACCCACGCACCGCCGCTGGTCGAACGCCTGCAGCTGTGGCTCAACAACCCGACCTTGCGCCCCCAAAGCCTGAAAATCGCCAGCAATGGCCTGGAGCTGCAACCCAGCTTTATCGCGCTGGGCCAGCCCCTGCAGCACCAGACCCTGGTGTTCCTCGAAGATCAGGCTCAGGTGGCGCAACAGGCCCAGCAGCTCAAACTGGCCGCACTAGGGCGGCTGACGGCCGGTATCGCCCACGAAATCCGCAATCCGCTGGGCGCGATCAGCCATGCGGCGCAGTTGCTGCGCGAATCCGAGGAACTGACCAGCGGGGACCGACGTCTGACGCAGATTATCCAAGACCACTCCCAGCGCATGAATCGAGTCATCGAAAACGTCCTGCAACTCTCCAGACGCCAGCCCACCGAACCGCAACGGCTCGACCTCAAGGCCTGGTTACAGGACTTTGTCCACAAAATACGGGCCAGCGGACCGCAACAGCAACCTGTCCACGTACGGATCACCGAAGGCCACTTCATCACCCTGATGGACCCGGACCAACTGACCCAGATTCTCGACAACCTGGTGCGCAATGCCTGGCGTCACAGCGCCATGCTGCACTCGCAGGCGCAGGTCTGGCTCTCGCTGTTCATCGACCCGCACAGCCAGTTGCCGACCCTGGAGGTGCTGGACGACGGCCCCGGCGTGGCGCCGGAGCAGCACACGCATCTGTTCGAACCCTTCTTCACCACCAGCAACCAGGGCACCGGCCTGGGTCTCTATCTGTCCCGTGAGCTGTGCGAAAGCAACCAGGCCCGCCTAGACTTCATTCCACGCCAAGGCGGCGGCTGCTTTCGCATCACCTTTGCTCACGGACGGAAACAAAGTTGAAGACAAGCCCACGGCAAAAAGTCCTGATCGTCGATGATGAACCGGATATCCGCGAACTCCTGGAAATCACCCTGGGCCGGATGAAACTCGACACCTTCAGCGCACGCAATGTCGACGAGGCCCGCGGTTTGCTGGCTCAGGACGCGTTTGACCTGTGCCTTACCGACATGCGCCTGCCGGATGGAACCGGCCTGGAACTGGTGCAACACATCCAGCAACGTTATCCACAGGTGCCGGTGGCGATGATTACCGCCTACGGCAGCCTCGAAGTCGCGATCAATGCCCTCAAGGCCGGGGCCTTCGACTTTCTGACCAAACCGGTCGACCTGCTGCGTTTGCGTGAACTGGTCGGCAGCGCCCTGCGCTTGCCGGCAACCGGCGCGGCGAATACCACCCTCGACCGACGCCTGCTGGGCGACTCGTTACCCATGCGCAGCCTGCGCCAGCAAGTCGACAAACTCGCCCGCAGCCAGGCTCCGGTGTACATCAGCGGCGAGTCCGGTAGCGGCAAGGAACTGGTGGCGCGGCTGATCCACGACCAAGGCCCGCGTGCAAGCCAGTCCTTTGTACCGGTCAACTGTGGGGCAATTCCGTCCGAGTTGATGGAAAGCGAGTTCTTTGGCCATCGAAAAGGCAGTTTCAGTGGCGCTATCGAGGACAAACCAGGATTGTTCCAGGCGGCCCACGGCGGCACGCTGTTCCTTGACGAGGTCGCCGACCTGCCGCTGGCCATGCAAGTCAAGTTGCTGCGGGCGATCCAGGAAAAAGCCGTGCGCAGCGTGGGTGGCCAACAGGAAACAGTGGTCGACGTGCGAATCCTTTGCGCAACTCACAAGGACCTGGATGCCGAGGTCGCCGCCGGACGCTTTCGCCAGGATTTGTACTACCGCCTGAATGTCATCGAGCTACGCGTTCCGCCCTTGCGCGAACGCCGAGACGATATCGAGCTGCTGGCCGGCAACGTGCTCAAGCGTCTGGCAGCAGACAGCGGCTTGCCGCCCGCCCGCCTCCACCCACAAGCGCTGGACGCCCTGAAAAACTATCGTTTCCCAGGCAATGTGCGCGAACTCGAGAACATGCTCGAACGAGCCCACACCCTGTGCGAGAACAAGCAGATCGAAGCTGGCGACTTGCGCCTGGCGGACGGCAATTGCAGCGCCGAGCCCGGCGCACCGGACCTGACGCAAATCGACAACCTTGAGGACTACCTGGAAGACATCGAGCGCAAACTGATTCTTCAGGCCCTGGAAGAAACCCGCTGGAACCGCACGGCGGCGGCTCAGCGCTTGAACCTGTCGTTTCGGTCGATGCGCTACAGGCTCAAGAAACTGGGCCTGGAATGAGGGTCCCTGTGGCAAGGGTGCTTGCTCCCTTGCCACAAAAACATCGCCACATGGCCTATGGGCTTCAGATCCGCCCAGCAGGCGCATACGGTGCCGGATCAATGATCGGCGTCCGGCCCAGCATCACATCCGTAAACAACTGACACGACGCCGGCGCCAATACCAATCCATTCCGGTAATGCCCACAGTTCAGCCAAAGCCCTTCAAACCCCGGCACCGCCCCAATGTAGGGAATGCCTTCCGGCGAACCCGGCCGCAGCCCCGCCCAATGCCCGACCACCTCGGCATCCGCCAGGGCCGGAATCAACTCCACCGCCGAAGCCTTGAGGCTTTCCAGTGCCGATTCGGTCGGGGTTTTGTCAAAGCCTTCGTGCTCCAGCGTGCTGCCGATCAGGATGTGGCCATCGCGACGGGGAATGGCGTAACGGCCCTTGGCCAGGACCATGCTCGAGAGAAAGTCCGAGGCGCACTTGTAGAGAATCATCTGGCCTTTGACCGGCTCGACCGGCAACGCCAGGCCAAGGGTCTTGAGCAAATCGCCGCTCCAGGCACCCGCAGTCAGTACCACCTGATCGCCATGGATCGGGCCTTTCGACGTCTGCACGCCCACCACGGCCTCACCTTCACGAATGAACGAGCTGACCTCGCACTGCTCGTGAATGGTCACGTCGGGCAGCGCCAGCAATGCCGCCTTGAGGGACTTCACCAGCCGCGGGTTACGCACATTGGCCACATCCGCCATGTAGATCGCCCGTGAAAACCCGGCGCCCAACACCGGCACCGCATCGTGGGCAGCCGAGATATCCACGGCGCTCAGCGGCCGGTTTTCCCGCTTGGCCCAGGCCAGTGCATCGGCCTCGTCATCCAGGTCCAGCCAGTACAGCCCCGTGGTGTGCACCTCGGGATCGACCCCTGTCGCGGCGAACAAACGCTCGGCCAGTTGTGGATAAAAATCCTGAGACCAATGTGCCAATGCGGTGACCGCCGGGCTGTAGCGCCACGGGTACAGCGGCGAAACAATACCGCCACCGGCCCAGGACGACTCCTGCCCGACATTCGAGCGATCCAGCAGAGTCACGCCCAGCCCTTGCGTCGCGAGATTGAACGCCGTCAGCAGGCCGATCACTCCGCCACCGACAATCACCACTTGCTGTTGCCTGACCATTTTCTGATCCAACCATTAAAAAGACAGGGGGCGCAAAACGCGCCCCAAAAAGAAAACTCAGCGGCCCCAGCAATCCTTGGTGGTCAGCCCGGTAGTTGCGTTGTTCATGCCCCGCACGCCCGTGTTGGTGAGGGTGAAATCCCCGCACTTGTCGCCAGCCATGGTGGTGCCGGCCTTGCGCACGGCCGTCAACAGGAAGGTTTGATCCGTAATCGTTGCGGTGAGGGTGTAGTAATCATTGCCGGTGCTGACACCCGTGGCGTTGGTGTAGACGTTGTTCTTTGAATAGAACCGCTCCAGGTTTTGCGCCTGATCCGACAACAACCCGGCGATTTCCGTGCGGTGGCTGCGTTTCACGTATTCGGTGAGGATCGGGGTAAAAATCGTCAGGAGAATCCCTAGAATTGCCACCACGATCATGATTTCGATCAGGGTAAAACCTTGGTTGGATCTACGCATTGCCTCAACTCTCGCTTACTGGATTTGTCGCCACATGATGCGACGGCTGCCACCCCCGGATTTCTCCACCAACGTGGTGATGCCGCCACTGGAATCATTCACGATCTTGCGGCTCGCGCTATTGACGATCGCGTTCAGGGTGGGAATGCCACCGGTGAAAATAACCCCGCTGGATATGCTGTCCGTGCTGTCGACCAGGCCATCGCCATTGGTGTCGAGCACCGCATAGTTGAGCATCTTACCGCTGAATGCATCGAGTTCGACCAGTTTGCCGGTGCCAAAACTCGCGCACGGGTCCGAGGTGTCCACGCCTGCGGTGGTAAACACGATCCGCCCGAGCACCAGACTTGCCTGGTTGATGACCCGCTCGCCGGTCAGCACGTTGTTGTACACCAGCGGTAAATACCAGCCGTTCTGCGCCGGATACGTGACGTTATTCTGGGAGGTGGTGATGAACTGCCCTCCTGCACTCCCCGTAAATACGCCAGTGATGGACTGGGCCTGCAGCGTCGACACGGTGATTTGCCCCGAACCGCCATCTGCATCCCATACCGCGTAGAAACCCTGCAAGTCCTTACTGACCTTGTCTGCCGTCTCGTTGAGCTTCCCGGTACCGAAAAACACCTCTTTGCCGCTGACTGGGTTGTCCGCCAGCAAGGGTTGCGCGGTGATCGGCTGCGTTGCGCCACCTGGCGTGGTGAACAGCGGTTTGCCGGAAAATGCCACGCCCCAACTGGCGACGTTCGAACTGCTCAGGTCGAACTTCCACATCCGCCCTTTCAGATCACCGCCATAGGCCGCCTGCACAATACTTTGCGAATCGACCTTGAGCTTGACCGACGACAAGCCATTGGTGGTTTCAGTGCTGTCGATCACGATTTTCCTGATCAGTGATCCGTCACGAATATCCACCACGTACAACGCCGCCACTCCCGAGTTGCTCCCGTAACCGTTGGAAATGAAGGCGGCCCAACGCCCATCCGCCAAACGCGCGACCTCGGGGCGGGAATAGGCATACCCCAGGTCGTTGAAGACGTTCGCCGTGTTGGCGGTGGTCGGCGCGCTGATTTCCCACAACGCGTTGGTCACGTTCCCCGCCGACGCATCGAACAACTGCACCGCGTAAAACGTCTTGCCACCGGCCCCTACACCGCCCAGGGCCAGGGTTTTCCACGTGCTGCTGAGCTGTGCATCAAACACACCGACCTGGCCGTCATTGAGAAACTTGTGGCTGGTGCCATTGATGTAGCCCGTGTCGGCAATGAAATGCAGCGACGGTAGAACGCTTGAGGGCATGTAACCGTATCGGCGAGCGCCGTTGACGGTGTTGATGACGTTCACAAAACCGTCATTGGCATTGACCACCAGGCTGGTGTTCATGTTGGCGGCCTTGGCGGTCAGGAACGTGCTGTAACTGGTGCTGCCAGTCAGGTCCGAAGCCGTTTTGTCGCTGGGTGAGGCCAGAGCCAAGGGGGAGTTGACGATGTCGCCCAACAGTACGCTTCGCACTTTCAAGCCGGTTTTATTGGTGCCCTTGCTCCACTCCACCAGGTCACTGCCGGTGATACCGGCCGGCAGGTTCTGACTGAGGGTGGTCTGTTGCGCGCTGGAAAAATTACCGTAACCGAGGGTCACGGCCGCATTGGTGGTCGTGTTCCAGGACTGATAGGTCGGCGCCGCAGCCCCCGGCACGATGGCCGTGTCGGTGGTCCACAGCACCGACGCGGTGTCCACGGCGCCGCTGGCGGTGAAACCAAAGGACTTGATGGTGCCGCGCCAGTCCCTGGGGTCGTAGGTGGTCTGGTAATAACTGGAGCCGCTGGCCAGTGTGGTGCTGCTGGTCACGCCACTGCCACCAGAGCCGGCCTTGGCGGTGATGTCGCTCAAGGCCGAGGACAACGCAGTGTTGAGGCTGGCGCTGTCATTGGACTGGTAGTACTTGCCCTGCCCGTAGTTGGCCGCATCCGACAACATCTGATTGGCGGCGGTGAACCCTACGGTATAGGTGTTCATGTTTTGCTTGGGAAAATCGGTCGAGTCCCAGCTTTTGCCTGCGGCATCAGTACCATTAGAGAGCATGTCAATGTCGAAAGCGAACTTGGCGATGTCATCCAGGTAGAGAGTGTCGCCCTCGTTATCTCCCTTGAGATTGTTACCGTCATTGTTGATTCCGTCCCAGTTGGGCAGGTTTTTACCGCCCAAGGGATCGTTGGGAGGGAACGTTCGGTCATAGGTGGGCAAGCCGTCTGTGATTACCACACCATAGTTTTTCTGGCAGCGATACTGGATCGGGCGGGTATAGGTTTTCGGCGTCGAATTGTAGTAGGGCGTCATGCCGCGAAAATAGCGAGTGATCTCATAGTAGGTTTCCGCCAGCGGAGTGTTGGTCACCGCACTTAAGCCATTGATGGCGGATGTCAGTGCGTTGTAGTTCGCATCGGCCTGGGCCTGGGTCACGCTGCCGCTGACCGGCACCAGATCACTGACAGATCGGACGATGTATCCACCATTCCCTGAGTCGTTGTTGACCGGCGGATTGAAGGTCGCAAGACCAATACGCAGTGAGCGGTTACTGGTAACCAACGCAGTGGAAACGTTGCGCGCCACGTTAATGCGGTAGTCGTTGGGTATCGAGCCGTCGGTAAAATCACGGTTCTTACCATTGGCCAGGCTTACCAGGTAGGAGATGTAGTCGTCGTAGTAACGGGTGTTGCCGTTGCCCACCGGGTCAGGGAGCTTGAGGCACAACGGCGTCGTGCTGTTGTTGTAGAACGCGTAGTAACCGCTGGAACAACCGGACGTCGGCAGGCTGGACAAAAAAATCGGATCACCAACGATGTCGGAACCGCTAACGCACCCGAAGAAAAAGTAATTGCATTGTCGGGCCGGGGTTCGTGAAACCGTCGGGTCGAACCCGGTGGCATAAATGATGCTGTTCATGCTCCCCGAATCGTCAATCAGCAACATGACATTGGGTGCCACCGCCGCCGCGCTCAACAGGGGCGAATCCGAAGGAGTGAAGGCATAAGCCGGTGCCGTGAGATACAGACCCAACAGGGCGCCACACAGCAGTTTCGACAACCCATGCCATCCACGGCTGTGGCGAGCCTTAATACTTGGCATAAACACTCTCCAGCACGCTGCGCACATTCAGGTTATTGGCGGCAAACCCCACCGCCGTGACCCGATACAGCGTCGCCGAGGTGTTACTGGGCACATTGACCGCATTCAGTGTGGTGCCGATATTTTGTACCGCGTAAAAGCCACTGCCGGCAGCGATCCAGGTCACTCCCGAGGTGGCGTTGGTCCCGGCAGCCGTAACCACCGAAGATTCGGCGGGCGGCGCGCACTGGGTGGTATTGGCACAGACCGCCAGGGTGTAGGTGCCCAGTTGCACCGCACTCTCACCGATACGCAGTGCCACTTCCGCACTCTGAAAGGTCTGGTTGCGCATCGTGACACCGCCGGCCATTTTTTCCTGGAGGGTGGCGTTCTGCAGCGAGGAAATACCGATCAGCGTCAGCAGCAGCAGAAACACCAGGCTCATGAGCAGCGCCATGCCACGCTGGTTATCGGCCTTGCCGGAAAAAAGGGTCATGGGCATCTCCCTACATCAGCCGGTTGCGCAAAGCGGCAGCCACGTTAAACGTCTGATTACGCACGCGGTTGCCGGGGTCGGTCAGGGTCAGTGTCAAACGCACACTGCGAATCAGCGCCGGGTTACTCGGGTTGGTGGTGTAACTCGATGCGGCAACATCGGTGGCACTGGTGGCGATGCCAAAGGTCACGTTGAACGCACTGACATTGCTCACCAGTACCGCCGAAGTGGTCCCGGTGCCCGTGGACATCAGGAGCTGGCCACCGCTGAAGGTGTAGACCAACCGCCTGATGGGGAACGCCAACTGCCCGGCAGCGGCAGCATGGACACCGGTGTACGCGGTGGCACCGGTTCGGCAATCGGAAACCACCGTCCAGGTAGGCGCCCCGCCGTTAGCGCCGACATCCGACGTAACAAGGGTCAGTTTGAGCGCGGTATTGTCCCAACTGACCGGCGCGATCTGGCTGGCATTGAAGTCACCGGCCGAACTGGCATCGGTGATCGTTGCCAGGCAACCGAACATGCCGACCATGCGAATTTCCTGAATCATCTTGCTCAGGACAAAACGCGCGTCCTCCTGCATGGCCGCCGCTGCCCCTTGATTGATGTAGGTGTTTTTCGCCGAAATGAATATCTGCGCCACGCCCAGCACCACGATCAGGCTGATGGCCAATGCAATCATCAGTTCGATCAGGCCGAAGCCTCGGGAGTTTTTGTTCATGGCGAGGCCACCGGGTCGACGGTGGCACGGCTGGTCAGTACAAAGCTGCGGGTGCTGCCGGACACACCCGTGGCCCGCGAGTCGTTCCACTGGATGGTGATGGTGTACACCCGCTGATTGAGAGTGATGCTGCCGGTAGCGGTCGGACCGCCGAAACTGGTGATGTTGGTGGTGAAGTCGTACAGGTCCTGATCCCGCGCAACGTTCAAGTTGCCCGAAGTCGGCGGCGTGACGGTGTAATCGGCGGCCGAGTTGGCGCGGATCCGGTCCATCATGTCGTAGGCGATGAAACTCGCTTGGCTGGTCATCAGCGAACTGTCGGTGTATTTCAAGGCATTGAGTTGAATCGCCGCCGCGCCCAGCAAACCGACCGCCAGAATCAGCAACGCAACCAACACCTCGATCAACGTCATGCCGTCCTGTGCACGCTTGCTCCCTGCTATCATCCGCAACTTCCACCCAAGACAATCCGTCCGTTCAGACACACGCTGAGCGTCCTGCTCTGCGCCCCCAGTGCGTAACTGATCACCACCGCCGTGGCCGGGGCCGCCAACCCGCCCAGGTTATTGAAATCAATGTTGGTCACTCCAGAGGTTAGCGTCAGAGTCGCGCCGCTGCTCATGGCCGGAACAACCCGCAATACATTCGCCGGCGTACCGGTGCTGTCATAAACCGACAACTCCCCAGTCCAGACGCTGCCGCCCGCCGTGGGCCTGATCCGCGTGGTGATGCCCCGGTCCATTGCCTCCAGGCGTGCGTAATTGATCCCGCGTTGCAGGTCGCTGATCTCGGTATCGGCTTTGGTCCGCTGGATAGTCCCGGTGAACGCCGGCACAGCCAGGGTGATCAGGATTGCCAGCACCGCCACCGCAATCATCAACTCGATCAGGGTGAAACCTTTTGAACGATGTTTCATCGCTGCCCTCCGCTGCCAACGACTACACCTAGCTCTACACGCTAGAACATTCGACCGATAGCCGCAGGGTTGATTTGCCTCCTATTGCACAAACTCACAGCCACTCCAGGGAAGGAGCCGTCATGCATCAAAAGGGGTTTGGCCTGATAGAACTGCTCATCGGACTGGCAATCACAGCGATCGTTCTACAACTTGCCGTGCCGGCACTCAGCGATTACGCCGAAGGGGTGCGCCGTGAAACAGCGGCGCAACACCTTGCCAGCGGCATGCGCAACGCCCGCAACGAAGCCATCCTGCGCAATCAGGTGGTGGTCATGCACGCGCTGGAAGAGGATTGGAGTCGAGGCTGGCGAATCATTCTGGACCGCAATGGCAAAGGCCATGAGGACGCCAGCAATCCGCTGCTGCTTGAGCATCAGGACAGCGCAGACATCCCGATCGTCGGTAATCGGCCGGTCAAACTATTTGTGCGCTTCAGCAGCCTGGGGGAACCATTGATGCCCAGTGGTGCGTTCCAGGCCGGGACGCTGCACATTTGTGCCGCACGCGAACCTGTCAGCCACCATCAGGTGGTGCTGTCGCCCACGGGTCGGGTCAGCCTGCGCAGCAACAAGGCCGGGCAGGCCTTGTGCGCGGGAGGAGAGGAATCAGAGCAGGGAGCGAACGCGTAGCTCTTTGGGCATGGAGAACGTGATGTTCTCCTCACGACCAGCCAGTTCATCGGCACCGGTAGCGCCCCAGGCCTGTAATTGCTGGATAACGCCACGCACCAGCACTTCCGGTGCCGAGGCCCCGGCGGTGATGCCAATACGCTCGACACCCTCGAACCAACTGCGCTGCATGTCTTCGGCACCGTCGATCAGGTAGGCGGGCGTGGCCATCCGTTCGGCCAGTTCACGCAGGCGATTGGAGTTGGAGCTGTTCGGGCTGCCGACTACCAGCACCACGTCACATTCATCAGCCAGTTGCTTGACCGCATCCTGGCGGTTTTGGGTGGCGTAGCAGATGTCGTCCTTGCGCGGGCCGCCAATGGCCGGGAAACGTGTGCGCAGGGCATCGATCACGCGGCTGGTGTCGTCCATCGACAAGGTGGTCTGAGTCACAAACGCCAGTTTTTCCGGGTTGTGTACTTGCAACGCGGCGACGTCCTTTTCGTCTTCGACCAGGTAGATCGCGCCGCCATTACTGGCGTCGTACTGGCCCATGGTGCCTTCGACTTCCGGGTGGCCGGCATGGCCGATCAGGATGCACTCACGACCGTCGCGGCTGTAGCGGGCCACTTCGATGTGCACCTTGGTCACCAATGGGCAGGTGGCATCGAACACTTTCAGGCCACGGCCGGCCGCTTCGGTACGCACAGCCTGGGAAACGCCGTGGGCACTGAAAATCACGATGACGTCGTCGGGTACCTGATCCAGCTCTTCAACGAAGATCGCCCCGCGTGCGCGCAGGTCTTCAACGACGAATTTGTTGTGGACCACTTCGTGGCGCACATAGATCGGCGGCCCGAAAACTTCCAGGGCGCGGTTGACGATTTCGATCGCCCGGTCCACACCGGCGCAGAAGCCACGGGGGTTGGCGAGTTTGATGTGCATGCTGTGCCTCGTGTCTTGCGCGCAAGAAATAGTATTGCCACCTGTCATTCGAACAATGGACTCGAAAACGGTGAAATCCAATGTGGGAGCGGGCTTGCTCGCGAAAGCAGTGTGTCAATCGACATTAAAGTTGAATGTGATGACGCTTTCGCGAGCAAGCCCGCTCCCACATTTTGACCGTGCTCGGTCAGTTACAGCGCTTTGACGTTGATGATCTCGACGTCAAAGGTCAATGTCTTGCCGGCCAGCGGGTGGTTGAAGTCGATGGTCACCTGGGCGTCATCGAACGCTTTCACCACACCGGGCAGCTCGGTATTCGCCGCATCGTTGAAGATCACCAGCAAGCCTTCGGACAGTTCCATGTCCTGGAACTGCGAACGCGGGATGATCTGCACGTTTTGCGGGTTGGGCTGGCCAAAGGCGTTTTCGGGCGCGATTGCCAGGGTGCGCTTGTCGCCAGCCTTGAAACCGAACAGCGCCGCTTCGAAACCTGGCAACAGGTTGCCGTCGCCGACCTTGAAGGTCGCCGGGGCTTTATCGAAAGTACTGTCCACGGTGTCGCCGTTCTCCAGGCGCAATGCAAAGTGCAAGGTGACTTCCGTGTTCTGGCCGATGCGTTGCTCAGCCAATACCTGTTCAGTCATGAACGGCTTCTCCGGTTTTCTTGCTTTTGAACATATCCAGCGCGAGCATCACGGCCCCGACGCTGATGGCGCTGTCGGCAAAGTTGAACGCCGGGAAATACCAGCGGTTCTGCCAATGCACCAGAATGAAGTCGATCACATGGCCCAGGGCGATGCGGTCGTACAGGTTGCCCAGCGCGCCGCCGAGTACCAGGGCCAGCGCAACCGCCAGCCAGGTTTCGTTGCGCCCCAGACGCTTGAGCCAGACCACCAGCACCGCGCTGACCACAATCGCGATCAGGGCAAACAACCAGCGCTGCCAGCCGGAGCTGTCAGCCAGGAAGCTGAAGGCCGCGCCGGTGTTGTAGGCCAGGGTCCAGCTGAAGTAGTCGGGAATGACCACGATCTGCTGGTACATGCTCAGTGAACCTTCGAAGTAGAACTTGCTGGCCTGGTCAATGACCAGGACCAGCACGCTCAACCACAGCCAGCTCAGCCGTCCGAAACGGCCAGCAGCGTTAGGCATAGTGACGAACCTCGCCAGCGCCGCTGATGTTGTCGACGCAACGGCCACAGATTTCAGGATGCTCTGGGTTTACGCCGACATCTTCGCGGCAGTGCCAGCAACGGGCGCACTTGACGAAGCTCGACTTGACCACTTTGAGTTTCAGGCCGCTGACTTCGGTTTCCACCGCGTCCGCTGGCGCTTGCACGAACGGTGCAATGCTGGCGGTCGAGGTGATCAGCACGAAGCGCAGCTCGTTGCTCAGTTTGGCCAGGTCGGCGCTCAGGGCGTCTTCGGCGAACAGCGTCACTTCGGCTTGCAGGTTGCCACCGACGGCCTTGGCCGCACGCTGGATTTCCATTTCCTTGTTGACCGCTACCTTGACCGCCATGATCCGGTCCCAATACGCGCGACCCAGTTCGAAGCCTTCCGGCAGCTCGGTCAAACCTTCGTACCAGGTGTTGAGCATCACCGATTCGTTGCGCTCGCCCGGCAGGTATTCCCACAGTTCGTCGGCGGTGAACGCCAGGATCGGCGCGATCCAGCGGACCAGCGCTTCGCTGATGTGGAACAGCGCGGTTTGTGCCGAACGGCGGGCCTTGCTGTTGGCGCCAGTGGTGTACTGACGGTCCTTGATGATGTCGAGGTAGAAACCGCCCAGCTCCTGCACGCAGAAGTTGTGGATCTTGGAGTAGACGTTCCAGAAGCGGTATTCGCCGTAGTGCTCTTGCAACTCGCGTTGCAGCAGCAGGGTGCGGTCCACGGCCCAACGGTCCAGCGCGAGCATTTCTTCGGCCGGCAGGATGTCGGTGGCCGGGTTGAAACCGCTCAGGTTGGAAAGCAGGAAGCGCGCGGTGTTACGGATCCGCCGGTAGGCGTCGGCACTGCGTTGCAGGATCTGGTCGGACACCGCCATTTCGCCGGAGTAATCGGTCGAAGCGACCCACAGACGCATGATGTCGGCGCCCAGGGTGTCGTTGACTTTCTGCGGCGCGATCACGTTGCCCAGTGATTTGGACATTTTGCGGCCCGCTTCGTCGACGGTGAAACCGTGGGTCAGCAGTTCGCGGTACGGCGCGTGGTTGTCGATGGCGCAACCGGTCAGCAAGGACGAGTGGAACCAGCCACGGTGCTGGTCCGAACCTTCCAGGTACAGGTCGGCACGCGGGCCGGTTTCGTGGCCCATCGGGTGCGAACCACGTAGGACATGCCAATGCGTGGTGCCCGAATCGAACCAGACGTCGAGGGTGTCGCTGATCTTGTCGTACAGCGGCGCTTCGTCACCCAGCAGTTCGGCGGCGTCCATCTTGAACCAGGCTTCGATGCCTTCGACTTCGACGCGCTTGGCCACAACTTCCATCAGTTCAACGGTGCGTGGGTGCAGCTCGCCGCTTTCCTTGTTCAGGAAGAACGGGATCGGTACGCCCCAGTTACGCTGACGGGAGATGCACCAGTCCGGACGGTTGGCGATCATCGAGTGCAGACGCGCCTGGCCCCAGGCCGGAACGAACCGGGTGTCCTCGATGGCTTTGATGGCGCGTTTGCGCAAGGTGTCGCCAGTTGCTGGCTCTTTGTCCATGCCGATGAACCACTGCGCGGTGGCGCGGTAGATCAGCGGGGTCTTGTGACGCCAGCAGTGCATGTAGCTGTGTTCGATGACGGTGGTGTGCAGCAGCGCACCGACTTCGGTCAGCTTGTCGACGATGGCCGGGTTGGCTTTCCAGATGAACTGACCGCCGAAGAACTCCAGCGCCGGCACGTAAACGCCGTTGCTTTGCACCGGGTTCAGGATGTCGTCGTTGACCATGCCGTACTTCTTGCAGGTCACGAAGTCGTCTACGCCGTAGGCTGGCGAGGAGTGAACCACGCCGGTGCCGGCGCCCAGTTCAACGTACTCGGCCAGATAAACCGGCGACAGGCGATCGTAGAACGGGTGACGGAAGTTGATCAGTTCCAGCGCTTTACCGGTAGTGGTCGCGATGACCGACCCTTCCAGGCTGTAACGGGCCAGGCACGACTCGACCAGCTCTTCAGCCAATACCAGCAGTTTGTCGCCGACATCGACCAGGGCGTAGTTGAATTCCGGGTGGACGTTCAGCGCCTGGTTGGCCGGGATGGTCCACGGGGTGGTGGTCCAGATCACGATCGAAGCAGGTTTGCCCAGCGACGGCAGGTCGAAAGCGGCAGCCAGTTTGGCTTCGTCGGCAATCGGGAACGCAACGTCGATGGTCGAGGACTTTTTGTTCTCGTACTCGACTTCCGCTTCAGCCAGGGCCGAACCACAGTCAAAGCACCAGTTCACAGGCTTGAGGCCCTTGAACACGAAGCCGCCCTTGACGATTTCAGCCAGGGCACGGATTTCACCGGCCTCGTTCTTGAAATCCATGGTCTTGTACGGGTTGGCGAAGTCGCCCAGCACGCCGAGGCGGACGAATTCGGACTTCTGGCCTTCGATCTGCTCGGTGGCATAGGCGCGGCACAGTTCGCGGGTTTTATCCGCGCCCAGGTTCTTGCCGTGGGTCACTTCGACTTTGTGCTCGATCGGCAGACCGTGGCAGTCCCAGCCCGGAACATAAGGCGCGTCGAAACCCGACAGGGTTTTCGAGCGGATGATCATGTCCTTGAGAATCTTGTTCAGCGCATGACCGATGTGAATCGTGCCGTTGGCGTACGGAGGACCGTCGTGAAGTACGAACTTCGGACGATCCTTGCCAATCTCGCGCAACTTACCGTACAGGCCAATGCTGTCCCAGCGCTGCAGAATCTGCGGTTCGCGCTGAGGCAGGCCGGCCTTCATTGGGAAGGCGGTGTCCGGAAGGTTTAGCGTGGCTTTATAGTCGGTCATTTATGGCTCTTCATTAGCGATTGGCGCTAGGTGCGGCATGGGCACGGGCGGCGGCGACATCCGCATTGATCGCCGTCTTAAGCGCCTCCAGAGAGGCGAAACGCTGCTCTTCACGCAGCTTGTGGTGGAAAACCACCGTCAAACGCCGGTCATACAGATCGCCGGCGAAATCCAGGAGATGTACTTCAAGGTGGGCTTTGCCATCACCTGCAACCGTGGGTCGAACGCCGATATTGGCGACGCCTTGCCAGGTCTTGCCGTCGATGTCGACACTGACCAGGTAAACCCCGGACAGCGGCACGCGACGACGCTTGAGTTGCACGTTGGCAGTTGGCGTGCCCAGTTGGCGCGCCAGCTTCTGACCGTGCAGCACCCGTCCGGCAATCCGGAACGGACGACCGAGCAACCGCTCGGCCAAGGCAAAATCAGCGGCGGCCAGGGCATTACGCACCTGGGTGCTGCTGACGCGTAACCCGTCCAGTTCCACGGTCTGCGCCGCTTCGACGGTAAAGCCCTGAACGATCCCGGCCTGTTGCAGGAAATCGAAATCCCCTACCCGATCACAGCCGAAACGGAAGTCGTCGCCGACCTCCAGATGCTGCACACCGAGGCCGTCTACCAGAATAGTGTCGACGAACTCGGCGGCGCTGAGCTTGCTCAACCGTTGATTGAAGGCCAGGCACAGGACCCGGTCAACCCCTTCATTGGCCAGCAACTGCAACTTGTCGCGCAAACGCGCCAGACGGGCCGGAGCCGTGTCCGGGGCGAAGAATTCACGCGGCTGGGGCTCGAAAATCACCACGCAGCTGGGCACGCCCAACTCGAGCGCACGCTCACGCAGCCTGCCCAGGATAGCCTGGTGACCACGGTGAACACCGTCAAAGTTGCCAATAGTGGCGACACAGCCCCGATGCTGGGGGCGCAGATTGTGGAGGCCTCGAACCAGCTGCATAACGCGCTTCTTGCTCATAAAGTGGCCGATTATAACCACACCCGGCGACGGACGACAGGCAACACCGTAACCCAAAGTGATCGAACCGACAAAACCTCTGCCAGACCTGCGTTTATCGAGGCAATTTGTTCAGCTCAACGCCTTGCGGTTGAAGTCCCGCAGACGGAAGCCCATCAGCGCCAGCATCCCGAAATAAGCCACCACACCAGCGACCACCAACGCCCCCAAGCGCAGGAAACGCTCCAGCATGTGGCCCTGACCCCACGCGGGCATAAAGTGCATCAAGCCCAGCAGAACCGCCGACATCACCGTTACGGCCACGATCAGCTTGAGCCCGAACAGGCCCCAGCCTGGCTGCGGCTGATACATCTGTTGTTTGCGCAGTTGATAGAACAACAGGCCGGCGTTGAGGCACGCACCGGCGCTGATGGCCAGGGCCAGACCGGCGTGCTTCAAGGGCCCGATCAAGGCCAGGTTGAAGAGTTGCGTCACGATCAGCGTGAAAATCGCGATTTTTACCGGCGTGCGAATGTTTTGTTGCGCATAAAAACCCGGCGCCAGCACTTTAATCACGATAATCCCGAGCAATCCGACCGAATAAGCCACCAGCGCTCGCTGGGTCATCGCGGCATCGAATGCACTGAACTGGCCGTACTGGAACAGCGAAACCGTCAGCGGCTCGGCCAGAATCCCCAGCGCCAGCGAGCACGGCAGCACCAGCACGAAGCACAGGCGCAGCCCCCAATCGAGAATCCGCGAGTATTCGTGACGATCCTTGCTGGCGTAGGTCTTGGCCAGCGTCGGCAGCAAAATCGTGCCCAGCGCCACGCCCAGCACGCCGGACGGCAGCTCCATCAGGCGGTCGGCGTAGTACATCCACGACACGGAACCGGCTACCAGGAACGAGGCGAAAATGGTGTTGATGATCAGCGAAATCTGGCTGACCGAAACCCCGAGGATTGCCGGCAGCATTTGCTTCATCACGCGCCAGACGCCGGTGTCGCGCAGATTCAGGCGCGGCAGTACCAGCATGCCGATCTTTTTCAGGTGTGGCAGTTGATAGAGCAACTGCGCCAGGCCACCAGCCAGCACGGCCCATCCCAGCGCCATGACCGGCGGATCGAAGTACGGCGTCAGGAACACCGCAAAAACGATCATGCTGACGTTAAGCAGCGTCGGCACGAAGGCGGGCACCGAAAAACGGTTGTACGTGTTAAGGATCGCCCCGGCCAGCGAGGACAGGGAAATCAGCAATATATAGGGGAACGTCACCCGCAGCAGGCTGGAGGTCAGCTCGAATTTTTCCGGTGTATCGGTAAAACCCGGCGCCGTGGCCCAGATCACCCAGGGCGCGGCGATCATCCCCACAATAGTGACCAGCGCCAGTACCAGCGTGAGCAAGCCCGACACATAAGCGATGAAGGTTCGAGTCGCCTCCTCGCCCTGCTGGCTTTTGTATTCCGCAAGAATCGGCACAAACGCCTGGGAAAATGCCCCCTCGGCAAAGATCCGCCTCAGCAGATTGGGCAGTTTGAAGGCAATAAAAAAGGCGTCCGTGGCCATGCCGGCACCGAATATGCGGGCAATAAGGGTGTCACGCACAAAGCCCAGAACCCGGGAAAGCATCGTGATAGAGCTGACGGCGGCCAACGATTTAAGCAGGTTCATTGAAGAGTTTTTGCCTGTCGATAAACAGCAGGCGAACAAAGCGCCCACTTATGCGATACTCCGCGCCGCAACAGCACAGAGCCAAAGCTCGCGAGTTTACAGGTCAAGCGCCGGAAATAAATATCCCGCCTCTTTAGATCGACCACTCAGCGGAACGCATCACCCGCCCTTGACAAGACTTCAACTCATCGGCATGATTCGCGGCCTATTTTGTTTGCTATTTCCTAAAAAGTCTTTCGAGGAGCTCGACGGTGGCCAACACACCTTCCGCCAAAAAACGTGCAAAACAGGCTGAGAAGCGTCGCAGCCACAACGCCAGCCTGCGTTCCATGGTTCGTACCTACATCAAGAATGTAGTTAAAGCCATCGACGCAAAAGACGCTGCTAAAGCGCAAGCTGCTTACGTTCTGGCCGTGCCAGTTATCGACCGCATGGCCGATAAAGGCATCATCCACAAGAACAAAGCTGCTCGCCATAAGAGCCGCCTGAATGGCCACGTAAAGGCTCTGAACGTTGCCGCTGCTGCCTAAGCGACACGCTCATTAAAAAACCGACCCCAGGGTCGGTTTTTTATTGCCTGCGATTTAGTGAATGCAGCGCAAAAAAATGTGGGAGCGGGCTTGCTCGCGAAGAGGCCATAACATTCAACATCTTCATTGACTGTTACACCGCCTTCGCGAGCAAGCCCGCTCCCACACTAGACCTGCATCAAATTACTGAGCGTGCGCCCACGGCAGGATCGGGATCGCGGTCACGGCATTCTGCGGACTACCCTCGATCACGCGGTCGCTATAGACCAGGTACACCAGGGTATTGCGCTTCTTGTCGAGGAAGCGCACCACTTGCATGGTCTTGAACACTAGGGACGTGCGCTCCTTGAACACTTCCTCGCCATCCTTGAGCTCACCCTTGAAATTGATCGGCCCGACCTGACGGCACGCAATCGACGCTTCCGCACGATCCTCGGCCAGACCCAAACCACCCTTTACACCACCCGTCTTGGCGCGCGACAGATAGCACGTCACACCCTCAACTTTCGGATCATCAAAAGCCTCGACCACAATCCGGTCATTCGGCCCAACCAACTTGAACACGGTCGAGACCTGACCAATTTCTTCCGCCGAAGCCAGCAGCGGCATCGCCAACAGCAGACCCAACAATCCTTTCGCCATGCGCATACGCATTTTCCTTAAACCAGAATCAGGTTATCGCGGTGAACCAACTCAGGCTCCGCCATATAACCGAGTAAACCCACAATCGCCTCAGACGATTGACCAATGATCTTTTGCGCCTCGAGCGCACTGTAATTGGCGAGCCCGCGAGCGATCTCACGACCGTCCGGCGCCACGCACACCACCATCTCGCCACGTCGGAAACTGCCCTGAACCAGCTTCACACCCACCGGCAGTAAACTTTTGTTGCCCTGAGACAACGCCGACACCGCCCCCTCATCCAGCACCAGCGTGCCGCGAGTCTGTAAATGCCCGGCCAGCCACTGCTTGCGCGCCGCCAGCAAGCCGCGCTCCGGCGACAGCAAAGTGCCGATGCGCTCGCCCGCCTTCAAACGATCCAGCACACGCTCCAGGCGCCCACCCACGATAATCGTGTGAGCCCCCGAACGCGCCGCCAGGCGTGCCGCGCGCAACTTGGTCTGCATGCCGCCACGACCGAGCGCACCGCCCGTACCGCCCGCCACCGCATCCAGAGCAGGATCATCGGCACGCGCCTCGTAAATCAGCTTGGCATCGGGATTATTGCGCGGGTCCGCGTCAAACATGCCGTCCCGATCGGTCAGAATCACCAGCAAGTCAGCCTCGACCAGGTTGGCCACCAGCGCTGCCAGCGTGTCGTTGTCGCCAAAACGGATTTCATCAGTGACCACGGTGTCGTTCTCGTTGATCACCGGGATCACCTTGAGCTCGACCAGCGCGCGCAAAGTGCTGCGGGCGTTCAGGTAGCGCTTGCGGTCAGACAAGTCGTCATGAGTCAGCAGAATCTGCGCAGTGTGCCGGCCATGCTCGGCAAAGCTCGACTCCCAGGCCTGCACCAACCCCATCTGACCGATGGCGGCCGCCGCCTGCAATTCATGCATCGCACTGGGTCGTACGGTCCAGCCAAGGCGACTCATGCCGGCCGCCACCGCCCCGGAGGACACCAGCACCAGCTCGACGCCTGCCTCGTGCAGCGCCACCATCTGCTCAACCCAGACGCCCATCGCTGCGCGATCCAGCCCCTTGCCATCCGCCGTCAGCAAAGCGCTGCCGATCTTCACGACCCAACGCTGCGCACCTGTCACCTTGCTCCGCATCATCTTCAACCCTGGCTTGAGGGCAGCGCGACCCAGCGCTGCCCGTAACGTTATTCGTGACTACCGATTTCCAGATACCAAAACGCCGCTCGATTGAGCGGCGCTTAAGTTTACTGCAACGAATCAGTCGCGGACGTAAATGATTTCCGGACCGTCTTCGTCATCCACATCTTCTTCGTCCCAATCATCGTCACCGATGTCATGGACCGACTTCACGCCGCTACGGCGCAGGGCACGCTGGTCATCCAGCGCCTGCAACTGGGCACGGGCTTCATCTTCGATACGCTGATCGAGCTCGGTCAGCTCTTCTTTGTAAGCCGGGTCGTTAGCCAGACGATCGGCACGATCCTCCAGGTAACGCATGATGTCGTGGCACAGGCGCTCGGTACCCTCTTTGGCGATAGCCGAGATCACGTACACCGGCCCCGTCCACTCCAGACGATCAACGATTTCCTTGACCCGAGCATCATGCTCCTCTTCAAGGATCTGGTCGCACTTGTTCAGCACCAACCAGCGATCACGCTCAGCCAGGGACGGGCTGAACTTGGTCAGCTCGCTGACGATCACCTCAGCAGCATCCGGAGCACTGGTGTCATCCAGCGGCGCCATGTCGACGAGGTGCAACAGCAGACGGGTGCGCGACAAGTGCTTGAGGAAGCGAATCCCCAGGCCCGCACCATCGGAAGCCCCCTCGATCAGACCCGGAATGTCGGCGACCACGAAGCTCTTCCAGCGATCGACACTGACCACACCCAGGTTCGGCACCAGCGTGGTGAACGGATAGTCGGCAACTTTCGGCTTGGCTGCCGACACCGAACGGATAAAGGTACTTTTACCGGCGTTCGGCAAGCCCAGCAGGCCGACGTCAGCCAATACCTTCATTTCCAGCTTGAGGTCACGCTGCTCGCCCGGCTTGCCCGGCGTAGTCTGGCGCGGCGCACGGTTGGTACTGGATTTGAATCGGGTGTTACCCAGACCGTGCCAGCCACCATGAGCCACCAACAGACGCTGGCCAGCCTTGGTCAGGTCGCCAATGACTTCCTGGGTCGCGGAGTCGATGACCGTAGTACCAACCGGAACCCGCAACACCAGCTCTTCGCCTTTCTTGCCGGTGCAGTCGGTGCTGCCGCCGTTGGAGCCACGCTCGGCATCAAAGTGCCGGGTGTAACGGTAGTCCACCAGGGTATTGAGGTTTTCGTCGGCGATCATGAAGACCGAGCCGCCGTCACCACCATCACCACCGTTCGGACCACCGTTTTCAATGAACTTTTCCCGACGGAAACTCATGCAACCATTGCCGCCGTCGCCAGCTTTTACTCGGATCGATACTTCATCAACAAACTTCATAACAAAACGCCTCTCGTCATACGGACGAGCCGAAAAACACTAAGACATAAGACTCTTGCAAAAATGAGCGCAGCGACCTCAATCAACGACCGCAAATCCAGCGCTGGAGCCCATTACAAACAGCTTTGCAAGAGACTCACCCCACAAACGAAAAAGCCCCGTCGCAAGACAGGGCTTTTCCAGCGATCTCGCAATTAAGCCGAGACAACGCTCACGTAACGGCGGTTGAACGCGCCTTTTACTTCAAACTTGATCACGCCTTCGATTTTCGCGAACAGGGTGTGATCTTTACCCATGCCTACACCGTAACCGGCGTGGAATTGGGTGCCGCGCTGACGCACGATGATGTTGCCCGGAATGATTTTCTGGCCGCCATACATCTTCACGCCAAGGCGTTTGGCTTCTGAGTCGCGACCGTTACGGGTACTACCACCAGCTTTTTTGTGTGCCATGAGTTCAATTCTCCTAGTGAGGAATTAGGCTGAAATTAAGCCTGAATACCGGTGATTTTGATCTCGGTGTACCACTGGCGGTGGCCCATACGCTTCATGTGGTGCTTACGACGACGGAACTTGATGATGCGGACTTTATCGTGACGACCTTGGGAGATCACTTCAGCCACAACGGTAGCGCCAGCAACAACTGGAGCACCGATATTCACGTCGTCGCCATTGGCGACCAACAGAACGCGATCAAAAGTTACGGATTCGCCAGTAGCGACTTCCAGTTTCTCGATCTTCAGGTATTCACCTGGTGCGACCTTGTATTGCTTGCCACCAGTAACGATTACTGCGTACGACATGGTATTTCTCCGATAATCCTGCTCACCCAGCTCTTTATAAGAAGAGGTATTGGCTGGCATGGCTGCATGGGATGGAACGCCCCAAATGCAATTGCGTAAGGCAGGTGCTGCCCAGGAAGTTCAGGGTGCGCGATTGTACGCAAGGCGCGAGCGCGTTGCAAGGGGCCGCCCATCACGCCTTGACAGGCCCGGACGTGGGTCCTAGCATGCCGCGCAACCCTTCTGGAGCAACTGTCTCTGATGCAACCCCAAGCTTTCTACCGCGCGGTGGCGGACGATTTTAACGCCGTCGACGGCATCATCAAGAAGCAGCTGACTTCCCGAGTGCCGCTGGTGTCGAAAATCGGCGACTACATTACCTCGGCTGGCGGTAAACGCCTGCGTCCTTTATTAGTGTTGCTGTGTGGCAAGGCCCTGGGTCGCGAAGGCGATGACATGCGCCTGCTGGCTGCCACTATCGAGTTCCTGCACACCGCCACCCTGCTGCACGACGACGTGGTCGACATGTCCGGCATGCGCCGTGGCCGTTCGACCGCCAACGCCATGTGGGGCAACGCGCCCAGCGTGCTGGTGGGCGACTTCCTGTACTCGCGCTCGTTCGAAATGATGGTCGAGCTGGGCTCGATGCCGGTGATGAAGATCCTGTCGCAGGCCACGCGCATCATCGCCGAAGGCGAAGTGCTGCAGTTGTCCAAGGTCCGCGACGCCAGCACCACCGAAGAAACCTATATGGAAGTCATCCGCGGCAAAACCGCGATGCTCTTCGAGGCGTCGACCCACAGTGCCGCCGCCCTGGCCGGCGCTACGCCTGCGCAGAGCGAAGCCTTGCGCACCTTCGGCGATCACCTGGGCGTGGCTTTCCAACTGGTGGATGACCTGCTCGACTACCGTGGCGACGCCGAAACCCTGGGCAAGAACGTCGGTGACGATCTGGCCGAAGGCAAACCGACCCTGCCGCTGATCTACACCATGCGCGAAGGCACGCCAGAGCAGGCAGCACTGGTGCGTCAGGCGATCCAGAAAGGTGGCATCGAAGACCTGGAAAGCATCCGCGCCGCCGTGGAAGCCTCGGGCTCGCTGGATTACACCGCCCAACTGGCTCGCGATTACGTCGCCCGTGCAATCAAGTGCCTCGAAACGCTGCCCGCCAGCGAATACCGCGATGCGCTGGTCGAACTGAGCGAGTTTGCGGTCGCACGCACGCACTGATTGCGAATCTTTGTGGGAGCGGGCTTGCTCGCGAAGACTGACTAACATTCAACATTGATGTCGATTGTTATGCCGCTTTCGCGAGCAAGCCCGCTCCCACAGGTTTGTCGCCCTCACCCCCTCCTGCCTAAAACCCTATACAATGTGCGCTTTTTAGCCATCCTGAAATCAAGGAGCTTTAGTGAGCACGTTGCCACCCTGCCCGAAATGCAACTCCGAATACACCTACGAAGACGGCGCACAGCTGATCTGCCCTGAGTGCGCCCACGAGTGGTCCGCCAATGGCGAAGCCGACGTAGCGTCCGATGAAACCGTGAAAAAAGATTCGGTCGGCAACGTCCTGCAAGATGGCGACACCATCACCGTGATCAAGGACCTCAAGGTCAAGGGCACGTCCCTGGTGGTCAAGGTCGGCACCAAGGTCAAGAACATCCGCCTGTGTGATGGCGACCATGACATCGACTGCAAGATCGATGGCATCGGCCCGATGAAGCTCAAATCCGAGTTCGTCAGAAAGGTCTGAGTCTTTCGTACTCCATCCCGCGCCCGGCGTGGGATGGTGCTTCACCCTCCCCTGACTCCCCCCCCCGTAATCCCGCGCAATAGCCAAACGCCAGCCGTTTTGACCTCCAGCAATTCCCACACAGAAAAAAACAGAAACTGCCAATAGGTACTTGCTATTCGCTGAATAAGAATTATTCTCAATGAACCCCATCAAAGGAGATGAGAACCATGACTTATTTGATCGATGCATGGCTGGATCGCCCACACCCATACCTCCGGATCCTGCATCGGGAAACAGGTGAAGTCTGTGCGGTACTGGAAGAAGAAGCCCTGAACGAGCTGCAAGACCAGGGCGACCTGGACGTCAACGGCCTGAGCTCCAGCGAGCCGGTGGTGCTCAAGGAACTGGTACGCAATCTGTTTCTGTTTTGCTATGCCCGGGCGTTGCGCCCCTCGAATGAGCTGAATACCAAGTTCGAAGTATGAAACACCGTAAAAACTGTGGGAGCGGGCTTGCTCGCGAAAGCGGTGCGTCAGGCAACTGATGGGTTGACTGAAAGGACGCCTTCGCGAGCAAGCCCGCTCCCACAATGTCAGCCTGTCATAGTGACAGGCGAGGTGTTACAGAACGTCCAGCAGCTCGACGTCGAACACCAGAACGCTGTGCGGTGCAATGCTGCCAACGCCTTGTGCGCCGTAAGCCAGCTCGCTCGGCACGTACAGGCGCCATTTGCTGCCGGCATTCATCAGTTGCAGGGCTTCGGTCCAGCCAGCGATCACGCCGCCGACCGGGAACTCTGCAGGCTGGCCACGATCGTAGGAGCTGTCGAACACAGTGCCGTCGATCAGGGTGCCGTGGTAGTGAGTACGCACGGTGTCTTCACGGGATGGCTTGGCGCCATCGCCTGCGGTCAGCACTTCAAATTGCAGACCGGAAGCCAGGGTGGTGATGCCATCACGCTTGGCGTTTTCAGCCAGGAATGCCAGGCCTTCGCCAGCAGCCGCTTCAGCCTTGGCCGCCGCTTCGGCTTGCATGATTTCACGGATGACCTTGAAGCTGGCAGACATCGCTTCCTGACCAACACGGCTTTCCTTACCGGCGAATGCGTCGGTCAGGCCCGCCAGGATGGCGTCCAGGTTAACGCCCGGTGGCGGGTTGTCGCGCAGTTGGTCGCCCAACTGACGGCCAATGCCGTAGCTGACGCGGGTTTCGTCGGTGGACAGATTTACTTCGGACATAACACTGCTCCGCTGTGCGGACGGCTCGGGGGTTTGCCGTGCGTGCACAGCGCATCCCGGGCGCCCGGAACCAAAAGGGCGAGCAGACTAGCACAGATGCCCTTGCGGTGATCCAGGGGCTGGGCGGTTACACCGTGCGAAAGGCGATGGGCACCTTCAGGTTTTCTTCTGCACTGGCGCCCAGACCACACATCTCATCGTGAACCGAGGTGTGGATCAGGTTGAGGGGCAGCCGCGGAAAGCTGTGCAGCACCTCCCGCGCGTGCTCCACCGAACGCAGATGCAGCGCCTGGCCGTGGGAATCATTGAGCGGGTAGGCCGCACCATGGATCCGCGCTTCAATCAGGTAGATACCGCCCTCCAGCGAGATCAGATTCAGCTCGTCGACCTTTCCGGCGATGGCATAGGCGTTCAGCTCTTGCAGGTTCATGGGCGCACCCCGCGCAATGGCAAGCCAGGACCCTTACAGGCATATGCCTCGGCGCATCAAAGCACAAGCCACAGACGACACCGTTTGTCTGTTTCACAATCTTCTGCTGCCGGCTGCCTGTTGCCGGCTGCCTGTAGGAGCAAGGCTTGCCCGCGATGAGCGCGACTCGGTCCTTCTGCTGCTCTCGATACCGCTATCGCGAGCAAGCTTTGCGCCTACAGGTATAACGATCAGTGCTTGGTCAACTTGTCCAGGTAACCCATGGCAAACGCGGAAACCACGAAGGTCATGTGGATGATCACGTACCACTGCAGGTGCTCGGGATCGACGTTCTTGGCGTCCATGAAGATGCGCAGCAGGTGAATGGAGGAAATCGCCACGATGGAGGCGGCCACTTTCATTTTCAGCGACGAGGAGTCCATCGTGCCCAACCAGTTGAGCTTTTCCTTGTCTTCGTCGATGTCCAGTTGCGAGACAAAGTTCTCGTAGCCGGAAATCATCACCATCACCAGCAGGCCGCCTACCAGCGCCATGTCGATCAGCGACAGCAGCACCAGAATCAGGTCGGACTCGGCCATCGAGAACACGTTGGGAATGACGTGGAAAACTTCCTGGAAGAACTTCAAGGCCAGCGCCAGCAACCCCAGCGACAGACCAAAGTAGATCGGCGCCAGCAACCAGCGCGAGGTGTACATTGCATTTTCGATAAAGCGTTCCATTGAATCTCACACGTGGGGGGGGCTGGAAATGGCGGCGAGTATACCAGCGGCTCAAAACCCCATAAACCGTCGCAAAATCCGTCACCTGCAAATCCGTTCCGGCGTTTTTCTGCTAGTGTCCAAGCCAGCTCACCGACGTCGGACAGGAAGACTGAAGTATGGATTTGCGATTGCCTTTAGCCGGGACCGGACTGTGCCTGGCACTGCTGCTCAGCGGTTGCTCGCCCAGCGATGAGAAAAAACCCACCCGCCTCGAAGACAAGACCGCACAGTTCGAAAAATCGCTGGACGCCATCCAGGACCCCAAGCTCAAGGACGCAATCGCCAACCTCGGCGGCTCGCTGCTGCTACTCGAACGGGCTCAGCAAAAACTCGCCGGCAAACCGCTCGAAACCGAATACGGCGACGACGCCATGGCGCTGCTCAAGCACTACCCGACGCCACAGGCGCTGGTCGACACCTACCTCGACGGCCTGTTCGTACTGCGCAAGGCTTCCAGCTCCGACTACCTGACCGACTTGCAGCCCATATTCCCGTTCACCTTCAACATGCCGGCCGAGTTCCCCTTCCCTCACGGGCTGGAATGGCAGTCGGTGACGTTGAGCAACAAGAAGGTCATCCCTTTCCAACCCGAATGGTCGGAAACCGACCCCGGCATCCAGCTCAGCCCGTCGAGCGCCAGCGTCACCAGCCCGGATGACCTGACCGTCGCCTACCCGTTCACCGAAGGGGTGGAAGTCGACAACGAGCACCAGCCGCAGCCGGTCAGCCTGCACGGCAAAGCGCAAATCATCGCGCCACGCAAAGTCTTCACCTTCGAACTGACGAAAAAAGACGTTGGCCAGACCCGCAGCGACGACAACATCAGCGTCACCTTGCGAACCCTTGCCAGGAACTACGCCGAAATCGAAGTCAACAACAGCGCCGCGCTGGCCCCGGAAGTCAGTGACATCCCCCTCAACCCGTTGATCGTTCAGGCCCGCGACACAACCGGGCAGTTTCTCTCGCGCTCAGGCTCGATCAACGAAGACGCTGCCCATATCGCCTTCTACGAGAAGCAACTGGCCGAGATGCAGAAGCAGACCGCCTGGAGCGACACCTTCGAAAAACACCTGGAAGACGAACAGCGCGCCTTCGATCAAAAACGCACCCGCCATTACTCCAAGGTGTATTTCAACGGCCCTGTCGAGCAACTGGAAGTCAGCGTCCTGGATTTCTCCACCGTGGCCGTGACCCGCAGGGACCTGGACCTGCCTGTGCGCCATTTCGACCGCAACACCACTGACAAGACCGTGCAAAACCTGAGCCTGCCCGTGGTGGTGTATGACGATCAGGCCACGAACTGGCTCAAGGGCGCCACGCTGGATGACGAGCAACTGAAAAAGAGCATTCGCGTCAGCCAGTCGGTGGAGGATGCCAGCGCCGCGCGCATCGAGTTTTTCCACCCGAAAAGCTTCAACGATGAACTGCTCGGCTCCTCGTTCAGCCCGGGTGATACACCGGTGACCTTTTTTACCCAGGATGCGAGCGGCAAACGAGGTGAGCCAATCGAGTTGCCGCCCGAGGCCTACGAAATCGACCCGCTGCGCGCCACCATCACGTATGACCTGACGTTGTTCCCCGAAACCCCGGCGTATGTGGTCGGCTCCATGCCGCTGTTTCTGGCCGACATTGAAAAGAACAACCTGGATACTCACGCACTGCCCAAAGGCCTGGAGCTCAAGGGCAATGCATTGGTGGTTGACCAAAAGCTGTTCCCGGCCCAGGACTGGCGCTTTTTTGCCAAGGATGCGAGCGGCAACTACCTGAAGGAAATCCTTGCCGTCAGCCATGACGCCGGCAACGAAGGGCCGGCGCTGTTCGAGGTGCATTACTTCTACGGCCAGCCGACGAGCCTGGAAACCTACCAGCGCACCGACCTGACGACGGTCGAGTACGGTTTCGAAGTCAAACTCGACAAGGCCGAGAACCCCAGCCCTGTCGAATAGCCCGAGCCGGTCGATCAGTGTTCGGGGTGAAACTCGAAGCCGCCGAGGTTGCGACAACGCCCGCCATTGATTTCCCGCAACTGCGCCTGCAAATGCAGGCACCAGATCTGCGGGTCGTCCGCCAGCTCGTAACCGTGCAGGGTCAGGCTTTCAACGATGGTTTCGAGGATTGACTCGGCCACGAACGGGCCATGGAAAGGCCCTTGGGCTTTGATCGCAGAAGGTTGTTCGCCCGCCATTCCGGCAGCAAACAGCAAGGTCCACATACCGGTATCCCCCGCCAACGGGCGAATACTGCATTCGATACGGGTCACCAGGCCGAGGCACTGGCGGGTAAGGCAGAGGTTGCGCGACATGGCGGCGACCCTCGGTAGATCCGGTATTCAGCCTCCACGGGGACGCTGTCTCGATCCAGTGATAACTGTCGATATCCTTGACCTGAGGATAGAAGAAAAGTCTGACTAGCACGTCAGGTGAAACCAGAAGGCGCCGAATGGTCATTGTGTGAACATTGACGCCAGAGTGATGACACTATTCCAGCTTCAACCGGATCCAAATGTGGGAGCGGGCTTGCTCGCGAAGGCGGCGTGCCAGACAACACAAGTGTTGAATGTCAGACCGTCTTCGCGAGCAAGCCCGCTCCCACAGTGGTTTTGTGTAACGTCAAACCAGGTGTGCATCAGGCCGGCTTGGCCTCTGCCAACGCTTCTTGAGCCAGCGCCTTCTCGGCCTCTTTCAAGTCCTCGTCGCTGATCATTTCCGCGATCGCCCGCAATCGCTCCACCACCCGTGCGTTAACACTGCCTTCCGGGAACTGACCGTCCGCGTCCGGCTCGCCCGCAGGCTCACCGACCAACAAGCTCAATGCCTCATCGGCCTGACGCACCGCATAAACGTGGAACTGCCCGGCCCGCACGGCCGCCAGCACCTTCTCGTCGAGCATCAGTGTGGCCACGTTGGCCTGCGGAATGATCGCGCCCTGCTCGCCGGTAAGACCGCGCGCCTCACACAGACGGAAGAAGCCTTCGATCTTCTCGTTGACCCCACCCACGGCCTGCACTTCACCGAACTGGTTGATCGACCCGGTAATGGCGAAGCACTGCTTGAGCGGGGTTTTCGACAACGCCGAAATCAAGGTGCAAGCCTCGCCCAGCGAGGCACTGTCGCCATCGACGTAACCGTAGGACTGTTCCAGCGCAATGCTGGCAGAGATCGCCAACGGGAATTCCTGGGCATAACGGCTGCCCAGATACCCGGTAAGGATCATCACACCCTTGGAGTGAATCGGCTGCCCGAGGTTGACCTCGCGCTCGATGTCGACAATGCCGCTGCCGCCGGGGTAGACCGTGGCGGAGATCCGCGCCGGTATACCAAAGGCCGAATCGCCGACTTCCAGCACCGTCAGCCCGTTGCACTTGCCGACGGCAGCGCCCGCAGTGTCGATCAGGATGATCCCCGCCAGCATGTCGTCGAGAATCCGCGCCGAGACACGCCCGGTGCGAGTGGCCTTGGCCTTGAGCGCACGCTCGATGTGACCGGCGTCGGTCTTGTCGTCGCCGGCCAGGTCGCGAATGAAGTCGGCCTCGCTGACCAACTGGAACAGATCGCCAATACGCGCCGACAAGCGCCCCTGATGTTCGGCCAGTCGCGCACTGTAAGTGGCCAGACGCGCCACGGCATCGGCGGTCAACGGCGCCATGCCCTCTTCCGAGGTGCGGGTTTTCAGCAGTTGGGCGAACTGTTCAAGGCTTTCGTCGACCATGGGGATGTCTTCATCGAAGTCCACCAGGACCCGGAACATCTCCTGGAAATCCGGGTCCAGGTCCTGCAGCGTGTAGTACAGCTGCCGCGCACCGATGATGATGACTTTGACCTGCAACGGAATATGTTGCGGCGTCAGGGTCACCGTGGCCAGGCGACCGAGTTCGCCCAGCGGCGATTCCATTTTCAACTTGCGCGACTGCAAGGCGCGTTTCAGCGCGTCCCAGACAAACGGCTCGCCGAGCATTTTTTCGGCTTCCAGGATCAGGAAACCGCCATTGGCCCGGTGCAAGGCGCCCGGACGCAATTGCCGATACGTGGTGTAGAGCGCGCCTTGGTCGGTGCTGTACTCGATACGGCCAAACAGGTTGTCGTACGTCGGGTGCGGCTCGAACACCACCGGCGCACCGCCGCTGGCCGGATGACCGACCACCAGGCTCGGGCAGTACTGTTCTTCCAGGAGTTTGCGGGCAACTGCATCGGTCTTGCTGTCATCGACCAGTTGCTCGACCACCGTCTTGAGCAGGTAAACCTGCATCGCTTGCAGGTAACCGCAGACGGCCGCGTTTTCCGCGTACTTCTCCGACAACGGCGACAACAATGGCTGCAACGCCAGGGTAATGGTTTCTTCGTTGAGCTGGCGCATCTGGTTGCTGGATTCACGCTTCCATTGCGGCAGGCTCGCCAGTTCTTCGTTCAGGCGTTCTTCAAGCTCGGAGATGTCCGTGTGAAACCGCTCGCGGTCGGCTTCCGGCAACTGGGCGAATTCAGCCTCATCCAGTGCCTTGCCTTCGCTCATCGGGGTGAAGGCAATGTTGCTGCTGTCGCGGTACAGCGCGACTTCCTTCTCCAGCGCCAGGCGCTCGATCACGTCCAGAGCGCGGTCGTAGCGCTGATTGAAGGCGCGGTCGATGGCACTTTTCTTTTGCTGGTAGGACGGATGCTCGAACACCGCCGGAAAGGTCGCCAGCAGGTTGTCGATCAGCCCGTTGATGTCGGTGATGAATGCGCCCGCCGTGCCCGAGGGCAGTTCCAGGGCGCGGGGTTCGCGAGGTTCATCGAAATTATTGACGTAGACCCAGTCCGCCGGGGTTTGCAGGCGTTTGCCTTCGGCCTTGAGGTAGCGTTTGACGAAGGAAAACCGGCCGGTGCCGGGTTCGCCCATGACAAATACGTTGTAACCGGGGCGCGGCATGGCCACGCCGAACTGCAAGGCTTCGACCGCGCGTTCCTGGCCAAGCACACCGCGAAAAGGCTCCAGCTCATTGGTGGTAGAGAAGCTGAACTGTTCAGCGGAAAACGGACGGGTCAGCGCTTCGGGCGCTAGACGCAAGCTGGCAGCAACAGGATCAGGCATCGGGCTTCCTTACATCAGGCGGGGCAGTTGGCGGCATTCTGGCGCCGGCCGTGCCGAACTGGCAAGGCGCGCCTTGCGTAAAAGCATAGTCAAGGCTCAAAGCCCACGCGGGCCCGCGCCTTGTCGCCGGATTGAGCCATTGTTTTGCAAAAAAACACGGAACCCCAGGATCATGCCTAAACTCCAAACTGCGCGGCTGGGCAAATAACCGGCCCACTGGTGCCGGGTCGGGCCAGAACTCCTGTCCATTGGTATGCACATAAAGAGAACACAGCTATGAAACGGATTCTTCTCGGTACTCTCTTCACCGTTGTATCCCTCAACGCCATGGCCGAATCGCCAGGTGGCCCGAACTGCGGCTGGGGCAACATGCTGTTCGAAGGTCAGCGTGGCACTCCGGCACACTTCCTGGCCTCCACCACCAACGGCACGTCCGGTAACGCCACCTTCGGGATGACGTCCGGCACCAACGGTTGCGCCACCAATGCTTCACTGACCTACGGCGGCAAGTCCTGGTTCGCCATGAACGGCATGATGAACGAACTGTCCGAAGACATGGCCAAGGGGCAGGGCGAAGCGCTGACCACCTATGCCGTGGTCCTGGGCGTTGCGCCTGAAGACCGCGAGCATTTTGCGGCCGTCACCCACGAGCACTTCCAGCAGATCTTCAGCAAGGCTGACGTGACCGCTGAAGATGTCCACACCAACACCCTGGCCGTGCTCAAAGGCGATGCTCGCCTGGCCAAATATGCGACCCCGGCATAAGCTCGACCTCACCTGCCCCTTCACCGGGGCGGGTTTTGTTTTTGGACCTAGCCCTCTTTGGGTCTTTTTTTCGAAATAAGTAGCCCACCATGCTCAAACGCCTTGCCTGTCTGGCGCTGTTCGTCTGCGCCCCGCTGTCCGCCGCGCCTCGTATCGACAACGTCCGTTTGCAGCAACTGGCCAATGACCCTTTCTGGATTTCCCTGGGCCATTACGAAACCGCCAAGCTCGGTGGCTGGCGCAGCTATGTCAGCGACAAGCAGTTCTTCCTCGCCGACAACGGCGCCGAACACCCCGACGCGGAACTGGCGGCCACCGTGCAAGCGCTCTACGCCCCAACCAGCGCCGGTGAAAAACATGCGCAGTGCGTCTACCCGGCTCGCACTCGCTGGTTGAAAGCCCACCTCAACCTGACCGACTTACCGGCGCTGGATTGCACCGAATTCAAACAATGGTTCAAGGACGTATCGCCCCACAGCGCGGTGATGATTTTCCCGGCGGCCTACTTGAACAGCCCCTCCTCGATGTTCGGCCACACGTTGCTGCGCATCGATCAGGCCGACGTACAAAGCGACCACACCGCCCTGCTCAGTTATGCGATCAACTTCGGCGCCTACATCGAGGGGTCGGACAACAGCATCCTGTATGCCTGGAAAGGCCTGATGGGCGGTTATCCCGGCCTGTTCGCGCTGGTGCCCTACCAGGAAAAACTCTCGGAGTACCGCAGCCTGGAGAACCGCGACCTGTGGGAGTACCGGCTGAACCTGACGCAGGTCGAAACCGAGCGCATGGTCGAGCACATCTGGGAACTCAAGCAAATCCAGTTCGACTACTTCTTCTTCGATGAAAACTGCTCCTACCGCTTGCTCGAACTGCTGCAAGTGGCCCGGCCGAGCCTGCGGCTCACCGAGCAATTCCCGCTGACCGCCATCCCCACCGACACCGTCAAAGCGGTGAAGGCCGCCGGGCTGGTGGAAAAAATCGACTATCGTCCATCCCGCGAACGGGAACTGCTGAGCCGCGCCGAGCCGTTGACCAACGAAGAACAGGACTGGGTACTGAACATCAGCGCCGACCAAAAGCGCTTGCAAGACCCGGCGTTCAAGGCCCTGCCACGTGACCGACAGGCACTGATCATCGACGCGGCCTATCGCCTGGAACGCTACCGCGCCAACGGCCAGGAGCGTGATCCGCAGCGCGCCCAGCGTAGTTTCGAACTCCTGCGGGCGATCAACCAGAACCCGGCGCCGGACCTCAAAATAGAGCGCCCGGGGTTGCCGGAAGACGGCCACGAATCCCGCACCTGGCAGGCCGGCATCGGCACCCGGGGCGACAAGGCTTTTGGCGAGTACGGCCTGCGCATGGCCTATCACGACCTCAATGACAACGCCGAGGGTTTCCCCTTGGGCGCGCAAATCGAAATCCTGCAGATGAAACTGCGCCAATACGAAGGCAATCACTGGCAGCTTCAGCAACTGGACCTCGCAACCATCCGCTCGCTGACGCCGCGCAACGCGTTGCTGCAACCCTGGTCGTGGCAAGTCACCGGGGGGCTGGAGCGGGTGCCGGGCAAGCATGATGACGAAACCCTGGTCAGCCACGTCAATGGCGGCGCGGGCGGCACCTGGCAATTGGGTGAGGACCTGCTGGGCTTTGCCCTCGGCACGGTACGCATTGAACACAACAACGACTTTGCGGGGTTCATCGCCCCGGCGGCCGGGTTCAACAGTGGCCTGCTGTGGAAAAACCCGCTGGGCAACTTGAGCCTCGAAGCCAAGGGCGACTTCTTCACCAACGGCGAAGTCCGTCGCAGCCTGAGCCTGAACCAGCAGTGGGAGTTGTCACGCAACCTCGGCTTGCGCCTGAGCGCACAACGCGAGTTCAGCCACATGGCCACGCCGGAAAACGAAGTCATGCTTGAGCTCAAGTGGTATCACTACTGACCACTGGCAGAATCGCGGCAGTGCCTTCGCGGGCACGTCGGATCGCCGCATCGCTCGCGCCAGCAGGTTCCGTGTACCGTAGGGGCGCAATGCTCACACTGACGTTTATTCAAGGAGTTGATTCAACATGGCCGTTATCTGTGATTCCCTCGAAGCCATCCGCGACAACATCGATCGGCTGGACCGGCAAATCGTCAGCCTGCTGGCCGAACGCGGCACCTACGTGTCACAGGCCGCCCGCTTCAAAAAAGACAGTGACGCGGTGAAAGCGCCGCAGCGTGCGGAACAGGTCATCGCCAAAGTCCGGGCTCTGTCGGAACAGGTTGGCGCCAACCCACAGGTTACCGAACAGGTGTACCGCGCCATGATCGCCGCGTTCATCGAACAGGAGCTGGCGGAACACACCCGGCTGGCTGACGCGCCAACAGAATAATCACAGCTGTTTCACAAACGCCTGACCAACGCCCATCTAGACTTTCCTGATAAGCCGTTCAGCGGCGCGGGAGTCTGAGATGTGGCGGTGTGCGGGTGTTTTGGGAATGTTGCTGTTGATTGCGGGTTGCCAGTCGACCCACGAAGACTTGATTGCCAAAGGGTATCCACCGGCCTTCGCCGACGGTTTCGATGATGGTTGCAGCAGTGGCCGGCAAGCGGCAGGCGCCATCACGGGCGGCTTCAGGAAAGACGTCCCCCGCTACCTCAAGGATGCGCAGTACGCCGAAGGCTGGAGCGATGGGTTCCGTCAGTGCCAGGCCATGCGTGAGAGCCAGGACCGTAGCGACTATCAGAACCGTTATCTGAACGAGCGTGATCGCGCCTGGCAGCACGAGAAGGATCAGGGCGCGGCGCGGGCTTATCGTTCGCAGTAGGTCGTTTTCGGACAACCTGTGAAACCAAAAGCCTGCCACCATGGCCTAAACCCCATCAAGGGAGAATTGCCATGAGCCGCGCTTTCGTCAATGAAGATAACGCCGCTGCGCAAGCCGACCAGCCGGTAGAACGTCAGGTCAGCGCACAGCCCAACTACGTCACGCCCCAAGGCCTGGCCCTGCTTCAGGCCAAGGTTGCAGAGCTGCAAACCCTGCACAGCGAACAATCGGCCCTCGGTGACCAGGCTGACCCGCAGCGCCAGGCCGATCTGGAGCGCGATCTGCGTTACTTCAATCAACGCCTGCAAAGCGCCCAGGTGGTGCCCCCCGCAACCTCGACCCAAAAGGTCCAGATCGGCAGTTGGGTGACGTACGCTGATGAAAGCGGCACCGAACGGCGCGTGCAACTGGTGGGCGAAGACCAGGCCGTTGCCGCCAAAGGCCTGATCAACTGGAGTTCACCGCTCGGGCGGGCGCTGCTCGGCGCACAACTGAACGACGAAGTGCTCTGGCAGCGACCGGCCGGCGATCAGTTGATCGAGATCATCCGCATCGAGCCCAGTTAAACCACGCCCTGAGCGAGCATGGCGTCGGCGACTTTGACGAAGCCTGCGATGTTCGCGCCTTTGACGTAATTGACCCGGCCGTTCTCTTCGCCGTAATACACGCAGGCGTGGTGGATCGATTGCATGATGTTGTGCAATTTGCTGTCGACTTCGCCAGCCGTCCACAGCAGGCGCATGGCGTTCTGCGACATCTCCAGACCACTGACCGCCACCCCACCGGCGTTCGACGCCTTGCCTGGGGCAAACAGAATCCCGGCCTCGATAAAGATATCCACAGCCGCCAGGGTGGTCGGCATGTTCGCCCCTTCCGCCACGCAGCCACAGCCATTGCGCAACAACGTACGGGCAGCCTCGGCATCGAGTTCGTTCTGGGTGGCACACGGCAGCGCGATGTCACACGGCAAGCCCCAGGGATGTTGACCGGCGCGGAACTCCAGGCCAAAGCGCCCGGCCAATTCACTGATCCGTCCGCGCTTGACGTTTTTCAGCTCCAGCAACGCCAGCCATTGTTCCTCCGTCAAACCGGCCTCGCAGTGCAGCGTGCCTTCGGAGTCGGACAGGGAAATCACCTTGCCGCCCAGGTCCATGACCTTGCGCGCCGCGTACTGCGCGACGTTGCCCGACCCCGAGACCGCCACGCGTTTACCTTCAACCTTTTCACCCCGACGCTTGAGCATTTCCTCGGCGAAGTACACGCAGCCGAAACCGGTGGCTTCGGGGCGAATCAGGCTGCCGCCGTAGCTCATGCCCTTACCGGTCAGCACGCTGGTGAACTGGTTGCCCAGGCGCTTGTACTGGCCGAACAGGAAGCCGATTTCACGGGCGCCGACGCCAATATCACCGGCCGGCACATCCACGTCCGCACCGATGTGCCGGTACAACTCACTCATGAATGCCTGGCAGAAGCGCATCACCTCGGCGTCGCTCTTACCCTTTGGATCGAAGTCCGAACCGCCCTTGCCGCCGCCCATCGGCAAGGATGTCAGGGAGTTCTTGAAGGTCTGTTCGAAGGCGAGGAACTTCAGCACTCCGAGGTTCACCGACGGATGGAAACGCAAGCCGCCCTTGTACGGACCGATGGCGCTGTTCATCTGGATGCGGAAACCACGGTTGACCTGCACCTTGCCTTGATCGTCGACCCAGGAAACCCGAAACACGATGGCCCGCTCCGGCTCGCACATGCGCTCCAGGATGCCCGAGGTCAGGTAGTGCGGATTGGCTTCGAGAAACGGCCACAAGCTGCGCAGGACTTCTTCTACCGCCTGATGGAATTCAGGCTGGTCGGGGTCGCGTTTTTTGAGGCGGGCAAGGAAGGATTCGACGGATTCGATCATGGAAAAGTCTCGGCAAATTTATTGTCGTTGGAAGAGATTGACCTGGACTCTAGCAAACGAATTGAGCACCAGCACAGCGCAAAATGTCGCAGTTATGAAATTAAATGGTGCACTGGATATAAATTAATCCGATTTCTGGGTGTTTTCGCACCAGAACAGGGACTCGCCACTCAAGTCATGCTCAGTCCTGAAGACCGCTTTCGCAAGAAGGGCGCGCTGCGGTACCACTGAAAAAATGCGCAAAAAAAAACGGAACCCGAAGGCTCCGCTCTTTATGCAACCAACCCGAAATCAGGCCAGTTTCTTGTGACGCACCCGGTGTGGCTGGGCAGCAGCTTCGCCAAGACGCTTTTTACGGTCGGCTTCGTACTCGGTGTAGTTACCTTCGAAGAAGATCGCTTGCGAGTCATCTTCGTACGCCAGGATGTGAGTCGCAACGCGGTCAAGGAACCACCGATCGTGAGAGATCACAATGGCGGCGCCTGGGAAGTCCAGCAGGGCTTCTTCCAGGGAACGCAGGGTTTCAACGTCGAGGTCGTTGGACGGTTCGTCGAGCAGCAGGACGTTGCCGCCCTCTTTCAGGGTCAGGGCCAGGTGCAAGCGGCCACGCTCACCACCGGACAGGTCCTTGACGAACTTCTGCTGATCGCCGCCCTTGAAGTTGAAACGGCCAACATAAGTGCGCGACGGGATCTCGTAGTTGCCGATGCGGATCTGGTCGGAACCGTCAGAGATCTGCTGGAACACAGTCTTGCTGCCGTCCAGGTCTTCGCGGCTCTGGTCGACGCAGGCCAGTTGCACGGTTTCACCGACTTCGATGCTGCCCGAATCTGGTGTTTCCTTGCCCATCAGCATGCGGAACAGCGTGGATTTACCCGCGCCGTTACCACCGATCACGCCAACGATGGCGCCTTTAGGCATGGAGAACGACAGGTTGTCGATCAACACGCGGTCGCCGTAGCCCTTGGAGACGTTCTTGAATTCGATGACCTTGTCGCCCAGGCGTGGACCGGCCGGGATGTAGATCTCGTTGGTTTCGCTGCGCTTCTGGAATTCCTGCGATTGCATTTCTTCGAAGCGTTGCAGACGAGCCTTGGATTTGGACTGGCGAGCCTTGGCGCCTTTGCGCACCCACTCCAGTTCTTCCTTCATGGCTTTTTCGTGAGCCGACTGCTGCTTGGATTCGGCAGCCAGACGATCGGACTTGGCTTCCAGCCAACCCGAATAGTTGCCTTCGTAAGGAATGCCCGCACCGCGGTCGAGTTCCAGAATCCAGCCAGCCACGTTGTCCAGGAAGTACCGGTCGTGCGTGATCGCAACCACGGTGCCCGGGAAGTCGTGGAGGAAATGCTCCAGCCACGCAACGGAATCGGCGTCCAGGTGGTTGGTGGGTTCGTCGAGCAGCAGCATGTCGGGGGCGGATAGCAGCAGACGGCACAGGGCCACACGACGTTTTTCACCACCGGACAGGAATTCGACCTTGGCGTCCCAGGCCGGCAGACGCAGCGCATCGGCGGCGACTTCCAACTGGCGCTCCAGGTTGTGACCGTCGCCCGCTTGCAGGATGGCTTCGAGTTTGGCTTGTTCTGCGGCCAGTTTGTCGAAGTCGGCATCTTCATCAGCGTAAGCCGCGTAGACCTCGTCCAGACGCGCTTGGGCGTCCTTGATCACGCTGACCGCTTCCTCGACCACTTCACGCACGGTCTTGGTCGGGTCCAGGATCGGCTCTTGCGGCAGGTAGCCGATGTTCAGGTCAGGCATCGGGCGGGCTTCGCCGTCGAACTCGGTGTCGACGCCGGCCATGATTTTCAACAGTGTGGATTTACCCGAACCGTTGAGGCCGAGCACGCCGATCTTGGCGCCCGGGAAAAAAGACAGAGAAATGTTTTTCAGGATTTCCCGCTTCGGCGGAACAACTTTGCCCAGCCGATGCATGGTGAAGACGTATTGAGCCATGGTGAACCTAGCGTCAGTGACTGATGAATAAAGCGGGCGAAGCCCGGCCAGGCCATGCGCGGCGCAGACACTTGATCATGATCAATGCCTGCGCACGTATAAAGAGCCTGAATATCTTGGGCTAGAACGCCCTGCGTAACCGGCAAAGCTACCTCAATGCGACATACCCGTCCAGCCGCAAGGGGCTGGCACTTTGCCACAACTCAAGGCATGCTAGCCGCCCTTCGGGCGTCCGGCTTATAGTGCACGTCGCGCCAGTCCAGCCAAACCGCAGGATTACAGTTTGTCCAATGTCACTCCTCACTCGTCCGTGCGCGCATTGCACCCTGCGCCCGGCTCTCCCCTGCGTGGCACCTTGAAAGGCGCTCTGGCGACGCTCGTCCTGTTGTTGCTCGGGCTGCTGTTTTGGCAACTGCTCGACCAACTCCACGAGACCCAGAGAAACCAGCGCCAGTACACCATCGACTACACCGCCGACCTGGCCGCGCAAGTCAGCCTGAACATGGCACTGAACGCGCAAATCGCCCTCAACCTGTTACCGATCGTCGAACAGCCGCAAAGCGGCGAACAGCAACAAGCGCTGCTACGCAAAATGCAGCAATCGCTGCCGGACCTGCGCAGCATCGCGTTGCTGACCCCCTCGGGCAAAGTCATCAGCGACAGCGCCCCCGACAGCGAGGACGCCGATTACCTCAGCGACCTGGTCCGACGCAGCCACGCCCAGGCGCACTATTTCAGCAACGCCAATGACGGCTCGGTGGTGCATTTGTTACTGCGCCAGGCCAGCGGCAACAGTCGCGGGTATTGGGCGCTGCGACTGACCCCGACCTTTTTCTCGACCCTGACCAAACAGGGCGACGTTGGCCAGCGGCCGTTGTGGCTGGTTGAAAGCCGCATCAATCATCAGATCATCAGCCGCGACGAAACCTTGCCTTCCGCCACACCCGGTATCCTGACGCCCGACGACCTGGCCAACAGTGTGTTGGTGGTGCCGTTGAGCAGCAGCGACTGGCAACTGCGCGGGCTGTTCGACCGGCAACAGGTGATCGAACAACTGCTGCCGGCCTTCATTGGCAAATGCCTGCTGGGCCTGGCCTTTTCGCTGCTGCCCGTGATCGCCCTGCTGAACATGCGCCGCCGCCAGCGCCAGTTGCATGAAGGGCGCCGTCGCTATCAGGACATTTTCGAAGGCACCGGCGTGGCCCTGTGCGTGCTCGACCTTTCAGGCTTGAAAGCATTTTTCGACAAGGCTCACCTGCACAACCTCGAGCAACTGCACGCCTGGCTCCAGGTCCCCGAACAACGCCAGCAGTTGTTGCAGGAACTGCGCATTACCGAGGTCAACCAGGTTGCCTTGCACCTGCTTAATGTCCAGTCGTGCGAGCAAGCCTGGAAACTGTTGATCGAAGGCCGGCCGCTGGACGACAACACCATCGGCAACCAATTGCTCGACGCCTTGATCAGCCAGCAGAAACAGCTTGAACTGGAGATCAACCTCAAGGACGCCCAGGGCCGCGACCAGCACCTGTGGCTGGTGCTGCGCCTGCCGGAAGAACAGCACGACTATAAAGCGGTGATCCTGAGCATCAGCGACATCACCAGCCGCAAGCTGATCGAGCTGTCGCTGCTTGAGCGCGAAGGCTTTTGGTCCGATGTGGTGCGCACGGTGCCGGATCACCTCTACGTGCAGGACGTGATCAGCCAGCGAATGATTTTCAGCAACCATCACCTCGGCCAGACCCTGGGCTACAACCGGAACGAGCTGCACCAGATGGGCGAATACTTCTGGGAAATCCTTCTGCACCCCGAAGACGCCGATCACTACCACCGCCTGCGCCAGGAACAACGCCAGTCCGGCTACGCCCAACTGCTCCAGGCGCAATTGCGCTTTCGTCACCGCGACGGCAAATGGCGGCGGTTCGATATTCGCGAACAGGCATTGGCGCGAGACAAACACGATCAGGTGACGCGCATCATCGGCGTGGCCAAGGACATCACCGACCAGATTGAGGCCAGCGAGTCGTTACGCGACAGCGAGCAACGCTACCGGATGCTCGCCGAAAGCATCAGCGACGTGATCTTTTCCACCGACAGCAAGCTCTCGCTCAATTACGTCAGCCCCTCGGTGCAAGCCGTACTGGGCTATGACGCCGAGTGGATTTTCGAGAACGGCTGGCAGACGACCATTGCCAACCCGCAGCAACTGACCGGCATCTACAACCTGATGGATCGGGTCAGCAAGGCCCTGGACAAACCCGAGCAACTGGCCCTGTTGCGCAACCAGGTGCAAACCCAGTTGTTCCTGTTCGACTGCCTGCGGGCCGACGGTCGCAAGATCCCCATCGAGTTGCGCCTGGTGCTGGTGTGGGACGAACACGGCGCCTTCGAAGGCGTGCTCGGCGTCGGTCGCGACATCAGCCAGCAACGACGCGCCGAGAAAGACCTGCGCATGGCCGCGACGGTTTTCGAGCACTCGACCTCCGCGATCCTGATCACCGACCCGGCCGGTTACATCGTGCAGGCCAACGAAGCGTTCAGCCGCGTCAGTGGGTACGAGGTGTCGCAAGTCCTTGATCAACTGCCGAACATGCTCACCGTCGATGAGCAGCAGGAAGCCCATCTGCGTTATGTGCTCAAGCAGCTGCACCAGCACAGTTCCTGGGAAGGTGAAGTCTGGCTCAAGCGCCGCAACGGCGAACATTATCCGGCCTGGGTTGGCATCACGGCCGTGCTGGATGACGAAGGCGACCTTGCCAGCTATGTGTGCTTCTTCAGCGACATCAGCGAGCGCAAGGCCAGCGAGCAACGGATTCATCGCCTGGCTTATTACGACGCCCTGACCCACCTGCCCAACCGCACACTGTTCCAGGATCGCCTGCACACCGCGCTGCAATCGGCCGAGCGGCAGAAGTCCTGGGTGGTGTTGATGTTCCTCGACCTGGACCGGTTCAAACCGATCAACGACTCCCTCGGCCATGCCGCGGGTGACCGCATGCTCAAGGAGATGGCCACCCGCCTGCTCGGTTGCGTCGACGATGACGACACCGTGGCGCGCATGGGCGGCGACGAATTCACCTTGCTGCTGCAACCGCGAGCCAACCGCGAGATTGCCCTGAACCGGGCGATTCACGTGGCCGAGCAGATCCTCGCCAGCCTGGTGAGACCGTTCGTGCTGGAGGGTCGCGAGTTTTTCGTCACCGCCAGTATCGGCATCGCCCTGAGCCCGCAGGACGGCAGCGAGCTGAGCCAGTTGATGAAAAACGCCGACACCGCGATGTACCACGCCAAGGAACGCGGCAAAAACAACTTCCAGTTCTATCAGGCCGACATGAACGCCAGCGCCCTGGAGCGACTGGAACTGGAAAGCGACCTGCGCCACGCGCTCGAACAAAACGAATTCGTTCTCTACTACCAGCCGCAATTCAGCGGCGACGGTAAACGCCTGACCGGCACCGAAGCCCTACTGCGCTGGCGCCACCCGCGACGCGGATTGGTGCCACCGGGCGATTTCATTCCGGTACTCGAAGAACTCGGGCTGGTGGTGGACGTCGGCGACTGGGTCATCAGCGAAGCCTGCCGCCAGCTCAAAAGTTGGCACCTGGCCAAGGTGCGGGTACCGAAAGTGTCGGTAAACATCTCGGCCCGCCAGTTCTCCGACGGCCAACTGGGTACGCGGATCGCGACCATTCTCAAGGACACCGGTCTGCCGCCGGCCTGCCTGGAACTGGAGCTGACCGAAAGTATCCTGATGCGTGAAGTCAGTGAAGCCATGCAGATTCTGGCCGGTCTGAAAAACCTCGGCCTGAGCATTGCGGTCGACGACTTCGGCACCGGCTACTCATCGCTCAACTACCTCAAGCAGTTCCCGATCGATGTGCTGAAAATCGACCGTACCTTCGTCGACGGCCTGCCATCCGGCGAGCAGGACGCGCAAATCGCCCGGGCGATCATCGCCATGGCCCACAGCCTGAACCTGGCGGTGATCGCCGAGGGTGTGGAGACCCATGAGCAACTGGACTTCCTGCGCGAACATGGTTGCGACGAAGTTCAGGGGTATCTGTTTGGTCGTCCAATGCCAGCCAACCGATTTGAAGCGCAGTTCAGCAATGATGCGCTGTTCATGTTTGATTAGACTAAAGTCACAGGCCTGAACCCCTCCAGATAAAAGCGTCAAATAAAAACCCCGCTGAAAAATCAGAACTTCCCTTCGCAAACAACACACGTCCCTCATGGCGTACAAATCGAAAAGCTTTTTTCAGAGACTTATAATTTTCGGACTGTTAGGTTTTCGTTTCAGAGCGCGTACTGAAAATACCGCAACCCACGTAAACCTACATCAAGGAAATAATATGCCTACTGACCGTCAACAGTCTTTTATTGGAACACTGAGTTGCTATGGTGATCCCGTCAGCATCGATGATTTACAGGACCCGCACCGTGGGAGCTACAGCGTATTAGTCGCCAGCGCCGGGAGAACACCTACTAAGTTCTACTTTCGGCTCGAACAGGGCTCCTATGTCATGTATGTTCGCGACGAATCCCATCTGGGCCAACGGGTCAACCTGAACAGCCACGGTGAAATTGCCGTGAGCCCGGCACACATCGCTGAGAACATAAAATTTCATCTTGTCTTTGAGCGTCCGGCGCCTACACCACCCGAGAGCGGCGCCCTTAATATTTATTACAACAACCTTCAGCCATGGACAATAAAGGGAGTCATTAACGAGCCTTCACCTTTCTTGCTCAAACGCCTATCCAAAAGAAAAAAATATTTCGGGACCTTAGAGCATCAACTGCACGCTCACTTCAAATTGAACATACTCGAGAAAAACGCCGCTCACCTTGGCCACCCCGACGAAGTGTAAAACACCCGCGACTACTGATACTTCATTTAAAGAACACCCTGACGCGTAATATCTGCGATACAGAAACAACGCGAAAAGATTCGACCCAGTATCGCGATCAATGACTTGATCGCGGATCAACATCACGTAGTTCCCCCTTACAGAATGAAGTCCGAGCACTCCCTGATCTACGGCCTGCCGTCCGGCGAGCAGAGTGCGCAGATTGCCAAGGGCGTGCCGGGTTTCCTGTATGAGCACGGGGCAATGAGGGGCAGGGTTACCTGCCCGGTCGTCCGATGCTGGCGAGCCGATTGGATGTGCCGTTCAGCAATGATGCGCTACGCAAGTTTTATCACGTTAAAAACTGCAAACCTCAAACGGCCCAGACACACACTAAAACTTAAAACTCAGACGTAGAACATGCGGTCTTTGGACCTCTACAAACTTACGCATGCCTGCTGACAAAACCTAATTAATACGCAATTTTAAACAGATAAATTGAAACACTCAGCACACCCACTAACAATACACGCCTGTTATATTCCCCTTTCCTGGCTGCCATCAAAAGCATAGTAGCCACCTACAAATACAGCATAAAGGAAAACCCATGAGTACTGATCGCCAGAAATCCTTTACTGGAACTCTTAGTTGCCTAGGAGATCCTGTCACCATCGAAACCATTTATCCTGGTCCCGGCCTAGCGCGGCACCGGCTGGTAGCCAGACCTGGAGCCATCCCTACCGAGTTCTACTTTCGCGTCGAGAATGGCGTTTATGTTATTTATGTTCGTTCCGACATCCTTACTAAGGGCTTTTTGGTCAACCTGAACAGTCACGGAGAAATCGCAGCCAGCTCGAGTGAATGGGCGGGCGAAATAAAATTCGATCTTGGTGGCATGTCACTGGACATTATGGAAACAGATACCATTAATCTTTGGATAGACGTTCATCATGGACAGAGAGTGAGATTAAAAAACTCCAGGGAAGTAGCTCTCCATGGACTACCAAAAAAGTACTTCGTGACAGACCGTACCGAACACTCTGCGTTCTTCACATTAAACATACTCCAGAGAAATGCCCCTTATCTTGACCATCCCGACGAAATTTAAAACCCGCCCTCTACGTTTAAAACATTAGAGCGGTACCCAGACGCGCAGATTCAGCGGTACCGATACACGATAGAGAAGCCCCATCGGGCTCAGCCACTTTATCGCTGATCTGCATCAACCAGTAGTTCTCGCTTAACAGACAGGAATCCGGTCGCCCCAGGGTCGTCAGCCGGTCGGTTCGAAGCGCTGTTCATGTTCAACTGAAATGTTGTGGTGATGCGCACGGCCCCTTCGCGAGCAAGCCCGCTCCCACAGGGGAACGTATTTCAACTATGGAAGCGACGGTGCGACGGTGCGACTTGCTCGTGATGGGCCTGCCCAGGCACCGCAAATCCGTGCATGAAAGCCACTTGTCTGCGACATGATGTCCTTTCATATGCCAGACAAAACCCATTGAGTTAGAATGGCTTTTTTCTGCCCCCACCCCGATCCTTGAGGACCGCCATGTTCAGCCGTGATTTGACTATTGCCAAGTACGACGCCGACCTTTTTGCCGCGATGGAGCAAGAAGCTCAGCGCCAGGAAGAACACATTGAGCTGATCGCTTCGGAGAACTACACCAGCCCAGCGGTGATGGAAGCTCAAGGCTCGGCACTGACCAACAAGTACGCCGAAGGTTACCCAGGCAAGCGCTACTACGGCGGTTGCGAATACGTCGACGTGGTTGAGCAACTTGCAATTGATCGAGCCAAGGAACTGTTCGGCGCCGATTACGCCAACGTCCAGCCGCACGCCGGCTCCCAAGCCAACAGCGCCGTTTACCTGGCTCTGCTGCAAGCGGGCGACACCATTCTGGGCATGAGCCTGGCCCACGGCGGTCACCTGACTCACGGCGCCAGCGTTTCTTCGTCCGGCAAGCTGTACAACGCCGTTCAGTACGGCATCGACGCCAATGGCCTGATCGACTACGACGAAGTCGAGCGTCTGGCTGTTGAGCACAAGCCAAAAATGATCGTGGCCGGTTTCTCTGCGTACTCGCAGATCCTGGACTTCCCGCGCTTCCGCGAAATCGCTGACAAGGTTGGCGCTTACCTGTTCGTCGACATGGCTCACGTGGCCGGTCTGGTTGCTGCTGGCATCTACCCGAACCCGGTTCCATTCGCTGACGTCGTGACCACCACCACCCACAAGACCCTGCGCGGTCCACGTGGCGGCCTGATCCTGGCTCGCGCCAACGCCGACATCGAGAAGAAACTGAACTCCGCCGTGTTCCCTGGCTCCCAGGGTGGCCCACTGGAGCATGTGATCGCCGCTAAAGCGATCTGCTTCAAAGAAGCTCTGCAGCCAGAGTTCAAGACCTACCAGCAACAAGTGCTGAAGAACGCCCAGGCCATGGCCGGTGTGTTCATCGAGCGCGGTTTCGACGTAGTTTCCGGCGGTACTGAAAACCACCTGTTCCTGCTGTCGCTGATCAAGCAGGACATATCCGGTAAAGACGCCGATGCCGCTCTGGGCAAAGCCTTCATCACCGTGAACAAGAACTCCGTACCGAACGATCCACGCTCCCCGTTCGTCACTTCCGGCCTGCGCTTCGGCACACCGGCTGTGACCACTCGTGGCTTCAAGGAAGCAGAGTGCAAGGAACTGGCTGGCTGGATCTGCGACATCCTGGCTGACCTGAACAACGACGCCGTCATTGACGCCGTTCGCGAGAAGGTCAAGGCCATCTGCAAGAAGCTGCCGGTATACGGCGCTTAATCAGCCCGTTAAACCGCGGCAGTAAAAAACCGGTCAGCGATGACCGGTTTTTTTTCGTCCACTGTTCGCACAGCCCCTGGAGGGCGAAGGCATCAGCGCAGCGGTTCACTGGGTGATCAGGTATCTGGGGCATCCTGCACAGACACTGACGGCCCCGCCCCCTGAAACTCCAGGGACAACACGTTAGGCAGGCTCGCGTCCAGGGCAAAGAGTAACGCCTGACCCACACCGGCAATACCCAGCAGCATCCCGAGATCGGGAATGCTGTGTTCATCGATGAAACCCTCATTGAAGAACGTGTGCGAAACCTCAGAAAACGCCTGCAAGACCCGGGTGATACCCTGGCTGTTTGCCTCACAACGATACAGATCCAGCAAGCATGTCAGATTGCCGAAGTCGCCGTGGCACAGGCTGTAGCCACTCCCTAGACCATGGCCCCAGATATTGTGTTCACAGGTTCTGATGTCCGCTTCGATCACCGCCCTCAAGTCGTTGCTCAAGACATTTCCCAGCGCCCTTCTCAGTTGCATCCGGGAGATCAAAATACCCGCGTCCCCATGACACCATTTGTTCATGTAGCTCTGTTCGCCGGGGTCGCGCAGATCAAGCCAGAAGCCCTGGACGGTGAGACGGTTTTCGGCCTCCAGCAACTGAGTGATCAACGTCACGAGCGACGGATCCCGAGTGATCTCATACACCTTGGCAAGCGCATGGAGGATGCCGGAGATCCCATGGGAGAACCCCGTCAGCAGCGGTGCCCGAGTGGTTGCGTGGAAAAACGTTCCGTCTTCATACAACAGGCAGGACTTGATGGCATCGGTGAACGTTTTGATCAGTGGCAGTAACGTTGCGCGCCTCTGCAGCCGATAAAGGTTGGCCAGCATCGTCAGCGTGCCACACCAGCCATTGAGGAAGTCGTACTCATCGTCCACGCGTGGGAAGGTGGCGAGTTTTACCAGCAAGTCGTCAATGGTCCGCTGGTGATTCTCCTGCCCGGTCATGCGCTGGTAATTGATCAGGACGTACAGATAGGATGCCAGCCCGAAATAGGCACTGACCGTTACATCACTGTCAAAGTGCCCATGGGACCTGGCCATCGAACGCAGAATCTCATCGACCTTGTCCTTGTCATGTTCCTGGCCGCTGACGCGGAAAAGACTCAAGTAGAAAATCGCCAGCCCGCCCATGCCGTTGTATACGCTGTTCCCCATTGCAGAGATGTATTTGCGCTGGGTGCGAGGATGAGTATTCATGAACATCCATCCCGCATCGCCCTCCTCACCCTTGACGCGTAGCCGCTCGATGACCTTGGCAATGTTCGAGGCACCCTCAAGATAATGCGGCGTGACCGTGCTCGACACGCCGCTGTACCGATGTTTTCGGTTCAAGGGCACAGCATCATTGGAAACGGGAAACAGACACGCCTGGAGAATGTACTTCTGTAAGGTTTTATCGCTGGGCGAAAGTGCGCTGAGCTTGCGCTGGCAACTGTCAAACGGCGTTTCGATAGCCAGTTGCGCCAACTGCGCGCCTGCGGCACCGATTATCCGGCTCGAACCCACAGGCATAGTGAAACAAGGGATGTTCGCCCTCTGCAGATCGTTCAACTCATACCGCGGGAGTTCATGGCCGGTGAGCGTTTCGTTCGACTCCGACCACAGCGTGGCCAACAGCAATTCACGCTGAACCATGCATTGCATGAAGCGCGGATGAAGGGACAACTCAATGAAGTCGGCGTAGCGCTGTGTGTTTTTTATCAATACTCGGGTTTTCAGCTCGCTGGCGTGCAGGGTGATCAGCCCTTGTACCGTCTCCCTATTATTCATCACATGGTCGTAACCACATTCGAACCCCTGAAAGAATTCATCCTGGTAATCCCCGACTGAACGCGGCTCACCTTCAAAAACCGGCAAGTGCCTGATCACAGGACTCCTGTCGACCTGAACCCGTTTCAATCGATAGAAACCGTGTTCACGAATCAATTGCTTGCTGCTCGATATGAATGTCTTCTGCCGGGTCAGCCCACTGGTGTCATTGTCGGCACCTGGCGAATAGGCGACAAAACCGCTCGAGAAGACGGACTGACTGTTGCGCTTGAGAGTTTTGAACAATGCACTGGTGTGTGGAAGATTGATTTTCAGATCAACCATAGCGGCCGTAAACAGACACTCAAGATCAATCATCACCGGGCTGCTGCCGCTGGCAATAATATTTTCGTAGTGAAAATCGATGCCGTTCAAGGCGTGAGCAACGGCAATCTGCGCCCCTATGCGCCGATAGAACAGCGACAGATCGGCTTCTGTCCCGCACGCCAGGTTCTCGATTTTTTCGATCCAGCAGTGCCCCTCCCTGGAGACCATTACCGGCGCATAGACCGCAAAGCAGTCATCACCGGTACGCTCATGAAGGCGCTTGAGCAGCGCGTTATAGAACACCGCTTCATGATTGCTCCGTGGCTTGTAGACAAGCGATTGATCGCCGATTTGCACTGAACAAACCGTCTCACCATTGGCATGCGGATCCCCCAGCCCGAGAGTGATCGCGTCTAGCCGCTTGCCGGGCAACATGAAGGTGCGCTGAAGCAGGTCAGCATCCGCGGCGAAATGAGCAATGACCTTGTACAGATACGCTACCGTGCTTTCGATCTGCTCGATCAAGAGGCGAGTCAAAACGGGGTACGACTTCAAAATCGTGCCTGCCAACCTGGATTTCAATTGCTGATTGAAGGTCTCAAGATCAAGGTCAGGGTCTTTGGATATCTGCGTATTCAACGCATGGACGAGGGACTTTTCAGATAAGCGTTTGACGCCTGCAATCACGTAATGCTGAGCACCTGATAACAAACTTTCAATATCGACATGTTCATGAACTGCAACGTATCGCCGATCCTCTTCAAAGCGCTTTTTGAAGTAGCTATAAAATCGATAATAAAACCCACAGAAGTTTTCTTGAGGGTCCTCTTCCGCCGGCGCCCCCATCGACAGCGAATCAACAATATCAACTTCGCGCCTCAGCGACACTACTACTGGTGATTCTTCTACCTGCTCGGCAAGCCTGTGTTGGCTTTCAACTCTTTGAATAAGATGTTGTCGATCCAATCCAAAATAATTCAGGAGGGCCTTATCATCTTTATGCAGTTTCTCAAGGGTCTTGCGTAACAGGTCTGTATCTGGCGGCGCACCTGCTCCCGCGGCTTCACGCTCTTGAAATGTCAGTCCATCAGCCAGCATTTGATGACACCTTTAACAAAAATGGCGAGTCAATGACTCGCCATACAGAACGACCGGCTTAGCAACCGATAACAGTGCAGCCCAGGGTTCCGCACGACACGGTGGTCGCCATGACCTCTGCGCCGGCCATCTGGCTGTCGCCTGCGTTTACGTAGGCTTCAAACTCCGCGTCGAACTCTCCCGACAGGTCCATGATTTGCTCTTCCATATATTTCTCCAGACTAAATAAGTTGACGCCAACACCGGCGCCCAAAAACCTTATCACCCAAATGAAATAATGAAAGTTTAGAAATCGGACCAAATGTAACTTACAACCCCCTCCAACCTCCCTTTCTGAAAGACAATCTGAATCAGTTATCCGCCGCACTTAACACACGCAGTAAACATTTAAGCCGAGCACGGCAATATCTGCTCAGAAAGAATAGGGAGAAATATTAACTCGGCGGCCGCAAAAATTGAGTGCAACACCTCACCCTCCGGTAAGGTGCCACCATGTCCTATACAGAACTCAGCGTCGAAGAACGCGCCACGATCCAGGTCCGGCAATGTCAAGATTTTAGGCTCTGTACGATCAGCCGCGAGTTACGTCGTAATCGATCCCTTAATGGGGGATACGTTGCCCACGCTGCACAGGCTCATACTCGCGAGCGCCGTAAAGTTTGCCGCCCGGCCAGAAAATTGGCTCTGGGCAATGACCGCTTCGAGCAGGTGCTTCATTTGCTTCAAGAACGCTTTTCTCCAGAACACATCGCGGGCAAGACGCGCGTCATGAAGATCAATTTCGAAGAAGCCTACGTTTTCCGGGAAACCATTTATAAAGCGATCTATGCGATGCCCGTCGGAGAGTTGCGCAAGGAGCTGGATAAGTTTGCGGATTTGCTGAACATCCGACCACCCAAGCGATTTAACTGACTGTGTCCGACCGAGGTATTTACTCAGCTCATGGGCTTGCAACATGAGACTCCTGCTTCAGTTCAATAACCGTGTTGCACTCAGCTCATGCAACCGCCACTCTTTAAGTCCAGCATCACTCCAGAGCTCGAAACCCTTCATTACCAATCTTCACTTAAAGTCCCCCACTGAATTACTTCAAACAAAGCAATTCATCCACGCCACCAATGTTTTGAAATACACGCACAAACACGCCCCACAAAAAATAACTTAATCTTTAGCTCGAAACTTAGGAAAACCAAACTAACCAAACTAACCAAACTATCAACCTTCGAGATTTTTTTCATGACCCCATCCCATCAGAAGTCCTTCAGCGCCAACCTTGAAATACCCCACAGAACGTTGAACCTGCTCGCCACTCTCCACGGCAAACCGGCCATCTCACACCCGACCATGGGCAGTGGCGGCGTCTTCAGTGGCCGCGTACAGCCGCGTGACGACTCAAGGTTACTGGGCTCTCGCCCCAACGCAGATATTGGTGTTATCGCACAATTGAAACTGTACTTTTGGTACACATCCGAAGGTTATGAAATCTACATCCTGGACAATGAGCCTCATCTCCCTTCATGGCGCTTAAGTAAAAGCACAAACAACATCCTGGGAGCGGTAGATCGAAACCTTAACAAATTGACCGCATTCGACCTATTTAACCAAGACAATAACGTTGTGACCCTGGACAACTTGAAGGGCAACCGTCACCGACTAAAACTCAAAGCCAGGGATGGTGGGTTTATTGGCGGAATGAAAGTGCGCGGCTCACCTTTCTCTTATATTGCCGACATTGGTATGGATGATGCTGTCACGTTCAATCTGAACATTCTCAGCACGCACCTTCCAGATCGCGATACAGCGTAAAGCAGCCTGTTTGCGCGGTCAGTTGGTTGGAGGAGACATTGCTGAATCCGCAATCGCTCACCGGCCAGAACCGTATTGCCGATTAGAACGTCATCCCGGGCAAGCCTCACATGCAATCGCGCTGGAGCAAGGCTTGCCACCGAATAGTCCTAATCAGCCACCACCCGCGCAAACCCTTGGCGAATTTTCTCTTCCGGCAAATCATCGGCAATAAACACAATCACGCTTTCGCGTGGTTCGCCCTCTCCCCACTCGGTATCCCAGTCGAAGCCATACAGCTTCAGCACGCCCTGGAACACCATCCGACGCGGTTCGCCCACGATGTTCAGCACGCCCTTGTAACGCAGCAGTTGCTTGCCGTGGTCTTCCAGCAGTTCGTTCATGAACTCGCTGAGTTTGTCGATATCCAGCGGTTTGTCGGTGCGCAGCACCAGGCTTGCGATGCGGTCAATGGAGGGTGCCTTGCTCACCGGGCGCAAACTCACACCACCGCCCAGATCGGCGTTCAGATTGAACCCGCGCACATCGAGCAATTGCGCCAGGTCGATGTTGCCGTGCTCGACCACGCGGATCGGCGCACGACGGTTGATACGGGTCAGGCGTTCGCTCAGCGCCTCGAAGGTCGCTTCGTCCACCAGATCGCGTTTGCTCACCAGCAAGCGGTCGGCAAAACCGATCTGTGCCTGGGCGATGGTCTGGGTCAGGTGATGCTCGGCGTGAGCGGCGTCGACCAGGGTAATAATGCCGTCGAGGAGGTAGCGCTCGCGCAGCTCTTCATCGATGAAAAAGGTTTGTGCCACCGGCGCCGGATCGGCCAGACCAGTGCATTCAATCACCAGACGGTCGAAGGTGATTTCGCCGCTGTCCAGACGTTCCAGCAGCAGGTACAGCGCCTTGGTCAGATCGGTGTGAATGGTGCAGCAGACGCAGCCGTTAGACAGTGTCATGACTTGAACCGGTTCATCGCCCAACAGTTGAGTGTCGATGCCGGCATCACTGAATTCGTTTTCGATCACGGCAATTTTCAGGCCGTGCTCGGCTTTGAGCAGGTGGCGCAGCAGCGTGGTTTTACCCGCGCCGAGAAAGCCGCTCAGGATCGTTACCGGAATGGGAGAAGACAACTGGAATCTCCTGTTTCACACAATAAGAAAACAACACAAAACAAATGTGGGAGCGGGCTTGCTCGCGAAGGGGCCGTGTCAGTCGACATTGATGTTGAATGACACACCGCTTTCGCGAGCAAGCCCGCTCCCACAAGGGGAATTGCGTCAACCTGACCTCAGGTCAACAGCACTTGGGCCCACCCTTGCCACCGTAACGGGCTTCCTGGCGTTCCCGAAAGAACGCTTCGTAGCTCATCACCGGTTTGTCCGGGTGTTTGGTTTGCATATGCTCGACGTAGGTGTCGTAGTCGGGCATGCCGACCATCAGGCGCGCGGCCTGACCGAGGTATTTACCGAGGCGACTCAGGTCATTGAACATGGTTGCAATCCTCGATTACGCGTCTGGCAGCGCCTGGAATGGCGATTCTTTATCCGTACGCTCTTTCGTGCCCCAGGCGGAAATACCGACCTTGAGCGCATAGAACAGGATGCTGAACACCACGAACAGGAACAGCGCCGTCAGCGTTGCGTTGGTGTACGCGTTGTAGATCACGTGCTGCATCTGGTTGATGTCCTTGGCCGGGGCGAGGATCTGACCGTTGGCCAGGGCATCGCTGTATTTCTTGGCCAGCGACAGGAAGCCGATCGCTGGGTTGGCGTCGAACAGCTTGATGAAGCCTGCGGTGGTGGTGCAGATCAGCAGCCAGACCGCTGGCAGCAAGGTCACCCAGATGTAGCGTTGGCGTTTCATTTTGATCAGCACAACCGTGCCAAGCATCAGCGCGATACCGGCCAGCATCTGATTGGAGATACCGAACAGTGGCCACAAGGTGTTGATGCCACCGAGTGGGTCGATCACGCCTTGGTACAGCAGGTAACCCCACATCGCTACACAACCAGCGGTCGCGATCAGGTTGGCGGTCCAGGACTCAGTGCGCTTGAGCGCCGGTACGAAGGAGCCAAGCAAGTCCTGCAGCATGAATCGACCGGCACGGGTGCCAGCATCGACGGCGGTCAGGATGAACAGCGCTTCGAACAGGATCGCGAAGTGGTACCAGAATGCCATGGTGTTTTCACCCGGCAGGACACTGTGCAGGATCTGCGCGATGCCGACGGCCAGGGTCGGTGCGCCACCGGCGCGAGCCAGGATCGTGGTTTCACCAATGTCATGGGCCACCGCTTGCAGGGCCTCGGGTGTAATCGCAAAACCCCAACTGCTGACGGTTTGCGCCACCGCCACCACGTCACCACCGACCACTGCGGCCGGGCTGTTCATGGCGAAGTACACGCCTGGCTCGATCACCGAAGCGGCAACCATTGCCATGATGGCCACGAAGGATTCCATCAGCATGCCGCCGTAGCCGATGTAACGGGCGTTGGTTTCGTTATCCAGCAGCTTCGGCGTGGTGCCCGAAGAAATCAGTGCGTGGAAACCCGAGACCGCGCCGCAGGCGATGGTGATGAACAGGAATGGGAACAGACCGCCCTTCCACACCGGCCCAGTGCCGTCGATGAACTGGGTCAGTGCCGGCATTTTCAGCTCGGGCATGGTCACCAGGATGCCGATTGCCAGGGCGATGATGGTGCCGATTTTCAGGAAGGTCGACAGGTAGTCACGCGGTGCGAGGATCAGCCAGACCGGCAACACCGCCGCCACGAAGCCGTAGCCAATCAGCATCCAGGTGATCTGGATCCCGGTGAAACTGAACGCCTTGGCCCACACCGGATCGGCGGCAATCTGCCCGCCCAGCCAAATGGAACCGAGCAACAGCAACACGCCGATGACCGAGATTTCACCGATGCGGCCCGGGCGGATGTAGCGCATGTAAATGCCCATGAACATCGCGATCGGGATGGTCGCCATCACCGTAAAGATGCCCCACGGGCTCTCGGCCAGCGCCTTGACCACGATCAGCGCCAGCACCGCGAGGATGATGATCATGATCAGGAAGCAGCCAAACAGCGCGATGGTCCCGGGGATGCGGCCCATTTCTTCACGGACCATGTCGCCCAGTGAACGGCCGTTGCGGCGGGTGGACATGAACAGGACCATGAAGTCCTGAACGGCACCGGCCAACACTACGCCTGCGATCAGCCAAAGCGTACCGGGCAGGTAGCCCATCTGCGCCGCCAGGACCGGACCGACCAAAGGCCCCGCGCCCGCAATGGCCGCGAAGTGGTGTCCGAACAGAATGTGTTTGTTGGTGGGGACGTAGTCCAGACCGTCGTTATTGATGACGGCGGGGGTGGCCCGACGCGCGTCCAGTTGCATCACGTTGTTGGCGATGAACAGACTGTAGTAACGGTATGCAACCAGGTAAATGGCCACTGCCGCGACCACAATCCACAAGGCGTTGATCGCCTCGCCTCGGCGCAAGGCCACGACGCCCAGGGCGCACGCGCCTACGATTGCCAGCAGCAGCCAGGGTAGATGGCGTAGCAGGCTATTATTATTTTTCATTTTTTTAATCCAGCCAGGGTGGACAAGAAAGACAGCCACCCCGAGTTTAGCGCTAGTGGCGATAAAGACCATAGCTCGACGTTGGTCTAGCGCCATCGCTGTAGTGGCAGCCTGTGCAGATGCGGGTCTATAGTCAGCGAACAACCAGAGGACCGCGCCATGAGCGACCACCCTGCCAATCGCCGCCGCTTCAAACGTATTGCGTTCGATGCCCGAACCGAGCTGAGCCAGGGCAATTGCATCTGGCCGGTAAGGCTGATCGATTTGTCACTCAAGGGCCTGCTGATCGAGCGCCCCGAGCCTTGGCTGGGGGACAGCAAGAAGATGTTTTCGGTCGAGATTCACTTGAGCAACGAAGCCGAAATTCGCATGGACATCCAACTGTCCCATGACAATGACCGCCAGCTCGGCTTCGTTTGCCGCTACATCAGCCTGGAGTCCGTCAGCCGCCTGCGACGCCTGATCGAACTCAATCTTGGCGACCAGGACGAACTTGAGCGCGAGCTGGGGGCCTTGATCGAAACCTAGTGAAAACTACTCGAACAGTGCGTCGAGGGCTTGCTCCAAACGGGTAACCGCAATGATCTTCAACCCCGCTGGCGCCTCTTTCGGGGCGTTGCCCTTGGGTACGATGGCGCGTTTGAAGCCATGCTTGGCGGCTTCTTTCAAGCGCTCTTGACCGCTTGGCACCGGCCGCACTTCGCCAGACAACCCGACCTCACCAAACACCAGCAGGTCGTGGGGCAGCGGCCGGTTGCGCAAACTGGACATCACCGCCGCCATCAATGCCAGGTCGGACGCGGTTTCCAGCACCTTGACCCCACCCACCACGTTGAGGAACACGTCCTGATCGTGGGTCGGAATGCCGCCGTGGCGGTGCAGCACCGCCAGCAGCATGGCCAGGCGGTTTTGATCGAGCCCCAGCGTTACGCGGCGCGGGTTGGCCAGGTGGCTGTCGTCCACCAGCGCCTGAACCTCCACCAGCATCGGACGCGTGCCTTCCCACGTCGCCATCACCACACTGCCCGGCACTTCTTCCTGGGCCCGCGTGAGAAAAATCGCCGATGGGTTAGAGACTTCCTTCAGGCCCTTGTCGGTCATGCCGAACACGCCCAACTCATTGACCGCGCCGAAACGGTTTTTCACTGCCCGCAACAAACGCAGGCGACCATCGGACTCACCTTCGAAATACAGCACGGTGTCGACCATGTGCTCCAGCACCCGCGGCCCTGCCAACGCGCCTTCTTTCGTCACGTGGCCAACCAGGAAAATCGCCGTGCCGCTTTGTTTGGCATAACGCACCAGCAACGCCGCACTTTCGCGGACCTGGGACACGCCACCGGGAGCAGATTGCAGTTGCTCGGTAAAAATCGTCTGGATCGAATCGATCACCATGACCTTGGGCTTTTCTACCCGTGCGGTGGCGATGATGGTTTCAATGCAGGTTTCGGTCATCACCCGCAACTGGTCCTGGGGCAAGCCCAGGCGCCGGGCGCGCATGGCCACTTGCTGCTGGGACTCTTCGCCGGTGACGTAGAGCGCCGGCATGCGAGTGGCCAGGTTGCACAGGGTTTGCAGGAGGATGGTCGATTTGCCAATGCCCGGATCACCACCAATCAGCACCACCGAACCGTCCACCAGACCGCCGCCCAGGACGCGGTCCAGTTCACCGGAGGCGGTGGAAAAACGCGGAATCTCTTCGACGCTGACTTCGGCCAGGGTCTTGATCTGCGCCTGCTGCCCGGCCCAACCGGTACGACCGCTGGGTGGCGCAGCACCGCCGCTTTCCACCATGGTTTCGGTCAGGGTGTTCCAGGCCCCGCATTCGCCGCATTGGCCGGCCCACTTGGGGAAGGTCGAACCGCACTCGGTGCAGCCGTACATGCGCTTTGCCTTGGCCATCTGAACTCCCAGGAAAAAACCGCGATGATAGCTCAGCCGGACACGTTCAGCGCGGCACCGCCGTACGGATTTGCCCGGTAGCCAGACGCGCGGCGCTGTTACCCAGCGAATCCTCGGCATTGAGGTCGGCCCCCTTGGCGGTCAAGGCGTCAAGCAACTCCACCCGTTTGAACAGACCGGCGTACATCGCGGCAGTCTGGCCGGCGCCGTTACGCTGGTCCGGGCTGCAATCAGCAGCCAACAGGCGTCGGGCGATCTGCACTTCACCTTTGAAGATCGCGCCCATCAGCGCGGTGTTGCCGCGATGGTCCTGGGCACAAGCGTCCGCCCCCGCACCCAGCAAGCGTTCCACGGCATCGCCCTGGCCGTGATAAGCCGCCAGAATCAACGCGGTGTAACCCTTGTTGTCACGGGTATCAAGGGAGTAACCCGCCTCGATGAAAGTGTCGAGCATCGGCACGTCACCCCGGCGGGCGGCGTCGAAGTAATAATCCTGCAGTTGGGCCTTCATTGAAGAAGGCGTGCCCGACTCGGCGTGAGCGCTGATCGACAGCGCCACCCAAAACAAACCAAGAAAAATTCTCATGACAAGTGCTCCAGAGGCCACGCGCACGACACCTGCGCGTGGCCCGGTGGGTGGCTGCTGGATCAGTCCGCCAGCTTGGCCGCGAGGGCTTTGACGCGGTTCAGATCACCCTTGGCGACTTTGGTCACACCCGTGCCGTACTCCGGGTCTGCCTTATAAAGGAAGGACAGGATGATGTGCTTGCTCTCGTCATCGGTCATCGCCAGCGAGCCGCCGAAGCTTTCGATCAGGTCACTGCGCTCCTTCTGGCTGAACGAACGATACAAATCGCCGGCCTGCTTGAAGTTCTGCTCTCGCTGGATTTTCGCCTGCTGGGTGCTGCCCGCCAGGATCGACTGGCTGTAGCGCGCCGCCTGCGGTTCTTCACGTGGCTCCAGGCGGCTCGGCTGATAGTTCACACCCGTGCTGCTGTGACCGATGTTCATCGCACCGTCCTGATTGCCGTTGTTCACCGCGACCTTTGGCGCATTGATCGGCAACTGCAAGGCATTGGCCCCCAGGCGATACAGTTGGGTATCGGCATACGAGAACACTCGCCCCTGCAACAAACGATCTTCCGAGGGTTCAATACCTGGCACTAAATTGGCCGGTGCCATGGCAACTTGTTCGGTCTCCTGAAACACATTCGCCGGATTACGGTTGAGCACCATTTGTCCAACTTTTCGTTCAGCAATACCTGGCCAGACCTTGGTAGCGTCCAATGGATCGAAATCAAACTTGTACAGGTCTTGCGAATTGACAACCTGAATGTACAAGTCCCACTTTGGAAAGTCGCCTTTATTAATATGAGCCACCAAGTCATTTGTCATATGACTGTAATCTTTACCCTGAACGTTGCTAACGGCTTTTGGATCGAGGTTATTAATCCCCTGCAAACTCTTCCAATGAAACTTTACGTAGTGCACTTCGCCTTTGGCATTGATCAACTTGTAAGCATGAACACCATTACCGTCCATTTCCCGATAACTGGCCGGTGTGCCGGCGTTGGAATACAGCTCGGTCAGGGTGCGCGTGGCTTCAGGTACATGGGAGAAAAAGTCGAAGCGACGTGAATCGTCGTCGAGGTTGGTGCGCGGGTCCGGCTTGAAAGCGTGGACCATGTCCGGAAACTTGATGGCATCGCGAATGAAAAAGGTCGGAAAATTGTTGCCCACCAGGTCCCAGTTACCGTCCGCGGTGTAGAACTTGGTGGCAAAACCACGAGGATCGCGCAGGGTTTCCGGGGAATGGTTACCGTGCACCACGGCTGAGAATCGCACGAAGACCGGTGTCGTCTGGCCTGCGGCAAACACCTTGGCCTTCGTCAGGTCACTGAGATCGTTAGTCACGGTAAAGCTGCCGTGAGCGCCCGTCCCCCGTGCATGCACCACACGCTCGGGTATCCGTTCACGGTCGAAACGCTGCAACTTCTGCAGCAGTTGCACGTCCTGCAACAGCACCGGGCCGGTAGCGCCGGCGGTTTGCGAGTTCTGGTTATCGCCCACGGCGGCGCCATTGTCCCGGGTCAGGGTGGCGGCGTGGACGGAGCAGGACAACAGGCTGGCGGTCAAAAGACCCCATGTGCGGCGATGGGGGAAAGTCCCTCGGCCAAGGGTGGTGGTCATGTCGAAATCCTCTGGTTTTATGGAGCGCATCCAGATGCGCTGAACAGAGGCTAGTGACCGGGGAGTCAAAATATAAATAGAAAGAACACACCGTGCCGATTGAGATTTTATGCTGGCCTATCAGAGGCTTGGCACGTAAATCGCGCGCGAATGATGGCACTTTGAAAACTATTTGCCGGAACGAGGGTCGATAACTGCGAACGTTGTCAGCCGTTGTGTCGAGCAAGACCCGGACTGCTGATTTACACTGCGTTCACCAACCTCATCTGTAACAAGGAATAACCTATGGGCGTGCTAAGTGAGTTCAAGGCCTTCGCGGTCAAAGGGAATGTGGTCGACATGGCCGTCGGTATCATCATCGGCGCCGCGTTCGGCAAGATCGTGTCGTCGTTTGTCGGTGATGTCGTCATGCCGCCAATCGGTCTGCTGATCGGTGGGGTGGACTTCGCGGACCTCGCGGTCACGCTCAAAGCCGCGCAGGGTGAGGCCCCGGCCGTGGTGCTGGCCTACGGTAAATTCATCCAGAGCATCATTGATTTCCTGATCGTCGCGTTCGCGATTTTCATGGGTGTGAAAGCCATCAACCGCCTGAAACGCGAAGAAGCCGTGGCGCCAACCCTGCCACCGGTTCCGACCAAGGAAGAAGAGTTGCTGGGAGAGATCCGCGACCTGCTCAAGGCCCAGAACAATCGGCCTTAAGCGGGAATAAAACCTGAAAAACGGCGCCCTCGGGGCGCCGTTTTTTTACCAGTAGTTTTCTACCGCAACGTGGCCAGGACGACGGCTGAGGCTCAGGTGCATGCCTCGCTGTTTGAGCAGATGACGCGTGTCATCGATCATCTGCGGGTTGCCACACAGCATGATCCGCGAGTGCTCAGCCGTCAGGGCGACGCCCGCGGCCTGCTCCAGCTCGCCATTCTCGATCAGGTGGGTAATCCGCCCGTTCAACGCGCCGGGGTGGTCCTCACGCGTGACCGTGGCGATGAATTGCAACTTATGTGCGTACTCTGCCAGGTAATCGCGCTCTGCCAGGCCACTGATCAGTGCCTGATAAGCCAGTTCACGGGCTTCACGCACGCTGTAGACCAGAATGATCCGCTCGAACTTTTCCCAGACCTCGAAGTCCTGCAGGATCGACAGAAACGGCGCGATGCCCGTACCAGTGGACAATAACCAGAGGTCACGACCATCGACAAAACGGTCCAGGGTCAGAAAACCGAACGCCTGACGCTCCACCATCAGGGTATCGCCCTCACCCAGACGACTCAGTTCGCTGGTGAACTCGCCCCCGGGCACGACAATGGAAAAGAACTCCAGAAAGTCGTCATAGGGGGAAGACACCATGGAATAGGCACGCCAGACCGTACTGCCGCAGGCCTTGGTTACGCCCAGGCGGGCGAACTGCCCGGCGCGGAAACGAAAACCCGCATCCCTTGTGGTGCGCAGGGTAAACAGGCTGGGCGTCAAAGGCTGTACGTCGAGCAATGTCTGGCGGGTGAATTTTTCTGCACTGGCGGTCATGGGGCGCTCCGGTGTTCAGGTCCCTCTAGTGTCACGCAAACCCGCCGAGAGAAAAACCTCACCTTTATAGTGGTATTTACGACTGAATCATCACTCACTGAATCGTACATATTTTAGAGTTCGCTACCTGGCAACTAAAATCCAAATTACTAAGCTCTTGTATTCGCAATATAAACTTTTTTATACCGCCAGCGATATTCATCAGAGCAAAATAATCCCACCCATAGCGTAAGACTTATCCTACACTCGCTTCCGTGTCGAGATTGGATCCGCGACACGCAGAGGCAACACTCTTGGAGAGTGACTATGGACAGATGGAGAGAATCTCAACTCAAGCAGCTGGCTCACGAGACGAAGATCGACGCGGCTTATGACATGGCACTCAATTTTGTTAACAACCTCGGCTTCGAATATTGTGCTTTTTCAATAACCTCCCTTAATTGCAACAATCCGTTGCACACGCTGAGGATGAATAACTACCCCCACAACTGGAACAAACAATACGACCACCACAACTACGAAGCCACAGACCCACTAGTGGCTCATTGCAACCAGTCAATGCTCCCTATTCTCTGGGAAGACAGTGTTTTTTCAAAAACACCGGAGCTCTGGATCGCCTTGCAGATACAAGGATTGCAGCACGGCTGGTCACAACCGGTGCATGACGTAAAAAACGGTATGTGCGGGATGTTGAGTATCGCCCGTAGCCACCTGGCAGTGTCGGCATATGAGCTCTATGAAAACTTTGGCTACGCGGTGTTCATCAGCCAGAAACTGCACTCACTGGCGACCGAGAAGCTCAAGCGGGATAAACCTGCCTGCCACGACATCACGCGACTGTCGCCCCGAGAAGTCGAGGTCCTGAAATGGTCCGCAGAAGGCAAAACAGCGGCAGTGATTGCCACTATCCTCAACCTCACAGAGCGAACGGTGAACTTTCACGTCAACAGCTCCATCAAGAAACTGGGCGTCTCCAACAAAATCTCGGCCGTCGTACGCGCCGCCATGACCGGAATGATCTGAGACGACTGAACACCACAGGATCCGCCCTCCAGGCTTACGCGCAGTAAAACCTGCAAGTAATCCAAGGTAAAAAAACGTACCATTTGCGGTCCTGTTGGGTGATGACGCACAAGAACCCGCGTCGAAGTCCACTCAGGCAGTCCCGCCAGCATCCAGCATGCGCCCGGGACATTCGTTGATCATCCAGAGTCCCCGCACCATGCCCCTGCTCGACACCGCTTTCGCCCAACTCGACCTGATTCGCCAGCCCGAACAGCAGAACGAACCGCTGCAAGCCTTCGACGCGGCGGACGAATACCTGCTCAACTATCTGGCCGAACAGCAACCGACAGCGACGACACGTGTCCTGGTGCTCAATGACAGCTTCGGCGCGCTGGCGGCCAGCCTGGCCGGAAAGCTCCAGGTCACCAGCAGCAGCGACTCTTTCCTGGCGCTTCAAGGCCTGGAAAAGAACCTCGTGCGCAATGGCCTGGCGTTTGACGCAGTGCCCAGTGTGCCGGCCAGCGAACGACTCGCCGGCCCCTTCGATCGCGTGCTGATCCGGGTGCCGAAAACCCTGGCCCTGCTCGAAGAACAACTGATCCGCCTGCAAGACCAACTGGCCCCCGGCGCTCAAGTTATCGCCAGTGCCATGATCAAACACCTGCCGCGTGCGGCTGGCGACTTGCTGGAGCGCTACATTGGCCCGGTTCAAGCGTCACTGGCGGTAAAAAAAGCCCGGCTGCTGATCGCCACGCCACACACCCAAACACCGGCCGTGTCGCCCTACCCGACGCGCTACACCCTCGACCAACCCGCCATCGAACTGCTCAACCATGCCAACGTGTTCTGCCGTGAAGGCCTGGACATCGGCACGCGAGCCTTCCTGCCACACCTGCCGACGAACCTGGGCAACGCACGGGTCGCCGACCTCGGTTGCGGCAACGGCGTGCTGGCCATCGCCAGCGCCCTGCAAAACCCCGACGCACAGTACACGCTGGTGGACGAATCGTTCATGGCCGTGCAATCGGCCGCTGAAAACTGGCGCGCCGCTTTCGGGGAACGCGATGTCATTGTCCGCGCCGCCGATGGCCTGGCCGGTCAGGAGCCGCTGTCGCTGGACGTGGTGCTGTGCAACCCGCCGTTCCACCAGCAACAAGTGGTCGGTGATTTCCTGGCCTGGCGGATGTTCCAGCAGGCCCGCGAAGCCCTGGTGGTCGGTGGCGCACTGTACATCGTCGGCAACCGGCACCTGGGTTATCACAGCAAACTGGCAAGGCTGTTCCGGGGAGTGGAACAGGTGGCGGCCACCCCGAAATTCGTCATTCTCAAGGCCCGCAAGTAAAGCTGACTCACATCGTTACGCGGGTGCATGGTTTGCTTGCGATGGCGCCCTGAGGATCGTCATCGCGAGCAAATTCCAGCAGGTAGCAGGCAAAAAAAACCCTCCTGGTCAGGAGGGTTATAAATCCGTGCCGCAAGGCAACGGGATGGGAAGTCCGGTGTTTCAGTGAGTGCTCAGGCCTGCCGCGTTCATGAACAGGCGCATCAGGCTCGCCACCACAAACAGCGCCAGGACACTGCCGACCCAGATCCCGGCCAGCCAGCCGAGTCGCTGCCAAAGCGGCTTCTTCTCAGCCGCTTCGATTTCCTGCAAGTCAGGTTTACCGGCCATCATGCAAATCTCCTCTGAGTCATCGACGCAAGCCCAAGGCTCGCGCCGTCATCGTGTGACTAGTGATAACCGTCTTCGTGAGTCACCTTGCCGCGGAACACGTAGTAGCTCCAGAAGGTGTAGCCCAGGATGAACGGAATGATGAACAGCGTGCCGACCAGCATGAAGCCCTGGCTTTGCGGCGGTGCGGCGGCGTCCCAGATGGTGATCGACGGCGGCACGATATACGGCCACAGGCTGATACCCAGCCCGCTGTAACCCAGGAAGATCAACACCAGCGTCAGCAGGAACGGCGTGTAATGAGCATTGCGTGCCACCGCGCGCAATAATCCGTACATGGTCACCAACACCAGGATCGGCACCGGCAGGAACCAGAACAGGTTAGGCAGGGTGAACCAGCGTGCGGCAATCTCGGCATGGGCCAGCGGCGTCCAGAGGCTGACGATACCGATCACCGCCAACACCACGAACGCCAGCGGTCGCGCCAGGTTGTGCATCTGTTCCTGCAACTTGCCTTCGGTCTTCATGATCAGCCAGGTGCAGCCGAGCAGCGCATACGCCACCACCAACGCCACGCCGCAAAACATCGTGAATGGCGTCAGCCAGTCCAGTGAACCGCCGGCGAACTGCCGATCGACCACTTTGAAACCATCGATAAACGCACCGAGGGCCACGCCCTGGAAGAAGGTCGCGGTGATCGAGCCACCGATAAACGCCTTGTCCCAGATGTGAACCTTGTCGTCCTTGGCCTTGAAGCGGAACTCGAAGGCCACGCCGCGAAAGATCAAGCCGACCAGCATCAGGATCAACGGCAGGTACAACGCCGACAACACCACCGAATAGGCCAGCGGGAAGGCGCCGAACAACGCCGCGCCACCCAGTACCAGCCAGGTTTCATTACCGTCCCAGACCGGAGCGACGGTGTTCATCATCACGTCGCGGTCGCTTTTACCTTTGATGAACGGGAAGAGAATCCCGATGCCCAGGTCAAAACCGTCCATGACCACGTACATCATGATGCCGAAGATGATGATCACGGCCCAGATCAGCGGAAGATCAATACCCATGACTCAATTCCCCTTGTTCAGGCTGTGGCTGTGATCACCTTCGGTGCCATCATCGGCAGCGGAAAGCGGACGGGCCGGCGTACGTTGCTGACCAGGGCCACCATGGCTCGGCTCGGCACCTTCGTCGATCTTCGGCCCTTTGCGCACCAGGCGCATCATGTAGCCCAGGCCAACACCGAACAGCGAGAAATACACCACGACAAACAGCACCAGGGTGATGCTCATCTGCACCACGCTGTGCCCGGACGAAGCATCTGCGGTGCGCATCACCCCGTAGATGACCCACGGCTGACGGCCGATTTCAGTGGTGAACCAACCAGCGAGAATCGCGATCAGGCCGGACGGGCCCATCCACAAGGCCAGATGCAGGAAGGCACGGTTCTCGTACAACCGGTCGCGCTTGCGCAGCCACAGGCTCCACAAACCGGTGAAGATCATCAGCATGCCCAGGCCGACCATGATCCGGAACGACCAGAACACGATGGTCGAATTCGCCCGGTCTTCAGGCGGGAATTCCTTGAGGGCCGGTACTTGCTTGTCCAGCGAGTGCGTCAGGATCAGGCTGCCCAGGTACGGAATTTCGACCGCGTACTTGGTTCTCTCTTCTTTCATGTCCGGCCAGCCGAACAGGATCAGCGGCGTCGGTTCGTCGCCGTGGTTTTCCCAGTGGCCCTCGATCGCCGCAATTTTTGCCGGTTGGTGCTTGAGTGTATTGAGGCCATGGAAGTCGCCGATCACTGCCTGGATAGGCGCCACAATCAGTGCCATCCACATGGCCATCGACAGCATGGTGCGGATGGCCGGGTTGTCCCGACCGCGCAGCAAGTGCCAGGCCGCCGACGAACCGACGAAGAAGGCCGTGGCCACAAACGCGGCGGTCGCCATGTGCATCAGGCGGTACGGGAACGACGGGTTGAAAATCACCGCGATCCAGTCCACCGGGATTACTTGGCCGTTGACGATTTCGTAGCCCTGCGGGGTCTGCATCCAGCTATTGGACGCGAGAATCCAGAAGGTCGAAATCAACGTACCGATGGCGACCATGACCGTGGCGAAAAAGTGCAGCTTGCGCCCCACCTTGTTCCAGCCAAACAGCATGACGCCCAGGAATCCGGCTTCAAGGAAAAAGGCCGTGAGCACTTCATAGGTCAGCAAGGGACCTGTGACGGAACCGGCGAAGTCCGAGAATCGGCTCCAGTTGGTGCCGAACTGATAGGCCATGACCAAACCGGAAACCACACCCATGCCAAAGTTCACGGCAAAGATCTTGGACCAGAAGTGGTACAGGTCACGGTAGGTGTTGTTGTTTGTTTTCAGCCACAAGCCTTCAAGCACCGCCAGGTAACTCGCCAGACCGATGGTGATGGCGGGGAACAGGATATGGAACGAGATGGTGAACGCGAACTGAATTCGGGCGAGATCAAGTGCCTCCAAACCGAACATAAGTCTTCCTCTGTCAGGTAATACCGGCTGCAGGCTCGTGACCTGCATCCACTGCCCCCACGGTTATGGAGTGTGGTGATTGGAGTCCGTTCTTTTTCCATCACGACGCAGGGAATCCGGCCCACCGCGCAAAGCTTGTTGACCTGGATCAATCAACGCTGAAAGAGTAGTCCCATTTTCAGGGCCGAACTGTGTGGTCTTTTGTCGCGTGACAGGTTGTCTCACGGATTTTTTCGAGGCCCTGGGGCGCGGAGCCCCGTTTCATTTGATGTCTAGCTAACTAAACTCCCAGCCTCTGCAACTTCTGGTTACAGCTTGGTGATAATCCCGGTTTCTCCCACGCTCAGGCCAGCCTGCCGATGCTCACCGAAGCCCCGCTGCTGTTGCGTCTTCATCGCCCTTTCATTGCGTTCTGGCTGGCACGGGTGTTTACCGCCAGCGGGTTTCAGATGCTCACCGTGGCCATTGGCTGAAACCTCTAGCGACCGCATGCCTGTACCGGTGGATGAAGCGAAACCCTGAGGCCGATTAAACCCCCATCTCCCCCGCCACCGCCGCTCGTCGGGCCTTGCCGCACACCTGTTCCACCAGCATCAGGGCAAACGACAACGCGGCGGCCGAGGTCTGGGCAGTGATGCACGTGCCGTCGACCACCACCGGTTGGTCGACGAAGGTACAGCCGGATAACTGATGGCTTGCCGATGGCAGGCAGGTCATGCGCCGCTGGCGCAGTACACCGAAGGCTTGCAGCGCTACCGCCGGGGCTTCGGCAATGCCGGCGTACCGGCGACCGGCAGCGGCTTGATCCTTGAGCAGTTGTTGCAGCGGTTGATGAGCGGCCAGGTGCTGCGCGCCGACGACGCCACCGGGCAGGACGATCAGGTCGAACGGTTGCGCCAGCACGTCGACCAGCATGGCATCGGCGGTCAACCGGGTGCCGCGAGCGCAGGTCAGCATGCGTCGCGACTCGACGCTCGCCACCACCACTTCGACCTTGGCACGACGCAGCACGTCGATCAGGGTCACGCTTTGCAGGTCGTCGATGCCTTCGGCGAGGGTGATCAGGGCTCTAAAGGTCATGGGCAGACTCCACCAAGTGATCCTTAAAGCGTAGCCCTCGTTACCGCCTCGCGATCACTTGATGTAGAGCTGAGTCGACAGAGTGTTGCCCGGCGCGTTGAGTGAGGTGTTGCTGAAGGTGAACGTGCCTTGCTGCTTGCCGGCCAGATCGAAGATGTACAGGTAACCGACAATCTTGCTGTTGCCGGTGCACTCGGTCAGGTTGCCGTTATCGAAGGCGCAGACCCGTGTTCGGGTGCCATCGATTTCGAAACCGTCCAGCCCGACGTGGGGCATGCGGCCGTAGCCCATCTCCAGCACGTAGACCTTGATGCTGGCACCGGCGTGATCGCAACGCGTCTGCGCCTGCCCCTCTTCGATGTCTTCAAAGCCGCAGCCGGGCGATTCGACCTTGAGCACCTTGACCTCGCTCAATGGCGCAGCCGAGGCAGCCGAGGCCGTTGGTGCGCCCATTAACAGGGCGCTGCACACGCCCAGGGCCAGAATGATCCTGCTCTTTATACCGTCCATAACGCTCCCCAAAACCTGCGCGCAGTATGCCCCAGTCCACTTCGTGGCAAAACATCGCCGACGATCACAGCCATAAGCAGCCATAGCCGCACGCTGCTGGTATGATGCGCGGCTTTTTCCGGCCAACAGAAAATTATCAGGCGCCCATGGCGGTCTGTGCTTTGCTGTTCAGGTCGATACATTCACGGCGCAAGGCGCGCCACGGGGAGCAGACATGCTGGAAAGGCTGTTTCAACTCAAGGCACACAACACCAACGTGCGTACCGAGATTCTTGCGGGTATCACGACCTTCCTGGCCATGGCCTACATTCTGTTCGTCAACCCGAGCATCCTCGGCGAGACCGGCATGGACAAGGGCGCGGTGTTTGTCGCAACCTGCCTGGCGGCAGCCATCGGCTCGACCGTCATGGGCCTGATCGCCAACTACCCGATCGCACTCGCGCCGGGCATGGGCCTGAACGCCTTCTTCACCTACACCGTGGTCCTGCACATGGGCCACACCTGGCAAGTGGCGCTGGGCGCGGTGTTCATTTCGGCGGTGCTGTTCTTCCTGCTGTCGATCTTCCGCATCCGCGAGTGGATCATCAACAGCATCCCGCTGCCGCTGCGCTCGGCGATTGCGGCCGGTATCGGCCTGTTCCTGGCGCTGATCGCCCTGCACAACGCCGGCATCGTGGTCAGCAACCAGGCGACCATGGTCGGCTTGGGTGACCTGAAAAAACCGGCACCGATCCTCGCCACCCTGGGCTTTGCGCTGATCGTTGCCCTGGAAGCCCTGAAAGTGCGCGGCGCGGTGCTGATCGGCATCCTGAGCGTGACCATCGTATCCATCGCGCTGGGCTTCACCCCGTTCAACGGCGTGATGTCGATGCCACCTTCGCTGGCGCCGACCTTCCTGCAACTGGACATCATGGGCGCACTGGACATCGGCCTGGTCAGCGTGATCTTCGCCTTCCTGTTCGTCGACCTGTTCGACAACTCCGGCACCCTGATCGGCGTCGCCAAGCGCGCCGGCCTGATGGGCAAGGACGGCCACATGCCGAAAATGGGCCGTGCGCTGATCGCCGACAGTACTGCCGCAATGGCCGGCTCCCTGCTGGGCACCTCGACCACCACCAGCTACATCGAGTCGGCAGCAGGCGTCAGCGCCGGTGGCCGTACTGGTCTGACCGCGGTGGTCGTCGCCATTCTGTTCCTGCTGGCACTGTTCTTCGCGCCACTGGCGGGCAGCGTTCCGGCATTCGCCACCGCGCCTGCCCTGCTGTTCGTCGCCGTGCTGATGACTTCGGGCCTGGCGGAAATAGACTGGGATGACATTACTGTTGCCGCGCCGGTGGTGGTGACCGCCCTGGCCATGCCGTTCACGTACTCCATCGCCAACGGTATCGCCTTCGGTTTCATTGCCTGGACCGCAATCAAGTTGCTGTCCGGCCGTGGCCGTGAACTGAACCCGGCGCTGGTGATCCTGTCGATTCTGTTTGTGATCAAGTTGGGTTGGTTCGCCGCATGACATTCGATTCCCAGGCTTACGCCGTCCAGCTCGAAGAAAAGGTCACGCGTTTGCGTGACCTGCTCGCGCCGTTCGATGCTCCAGAACCTTCAGTGTTCGACTCACCGTTGGCGAACTTTCGCCTGCGCGCCGAATTTCGCCTGTGGCGTGAAGCCGGCGAGCGTCACTATGCAATGTTTTCCCAGGAAGACAAACGCACGCCGATCCTGATCGAAGAATTCCCGATCGCAAGCCTGCGCATCAACCAGTTGATGCCGCAACTCAAGGCTGCCTGGCAGGCCAGCGCCGCCCTGAGCCACAAGCTGTTTCAGGTGGAGTTCCTGACCACCCTGGCCGGCGACGCGATGATCACCCTGTGTTATCACCGACCGCTGGACGAGCACTGGCACGCGGCGGCGTCGAAACTGGCCGCAGACCTGAACGTCAGCGTGATCGGTCGCTCCAAGGGCAAGCGCGAAGTGATCGGCCATGATTACGTGGTCGAGAAACTCGAGGTCGGTGGTCGCACGTTCAGCTATCGCCAGCCCGAAGGCGCGTTCACCCAGCCCAACGGCACGGTGAACCAGAAGATGCTGAACTGGGCGTATGACGCCCTCGGCGAGCGTTCGGATGATCTGCTGGAGTTGTACTGCGGCAACGGCAACTTCACCCTGCCGCTGGCAACCCGCGTGCGCAAAGTGTTGGCCACCGAGATCAGCAAGACCTCGGTGAATGCTGCGCTGAGCAACCTCAGCGAAAACGCGGTGGATAACGTCACGCTGGTGCGGTTGTCCGCTGAAGAGCTGACCGAAGCACTGAACGAAGTCCGCCCGTTCCGTCGCCTGCACGGCATCGACCTGAAGAGCTACCAGTTCGGTAGCGTGTTCGTCGACCCGCCTCGCGCCGGCATGGACCCGGACACCTGCGAGCTGACCCGGCGCTTCGAGAACATCCTGTACATCTCGTGCAACCCCGAGACACTGGCAGCCAACATCGCCCAGTTGCACGACACGCACCGCATCACCCGCTGCGCGATGTTCGACCAGTTCCCGTGGACGCACCACATGGAATCCGGGGTCTTGTTGACCCGGCGCTGAGTCGCCTGCACGCAACACCCAAACAGCCGTCCTCGTGACGGCTGTTTGCATTGCGGCCTTATCCCCCGCGCCTACAAGGGCGGTTTGCTGGCATCAGGGCAAGCCCGCGATGGAAGGTATCAACCGACCGGTTGGAAATACCCGGCCAACGTCTGTAAGTCCCGGTCATCAAGCAGCCCGGCGTAATACTTGAGCTGAATCCGCGCCAGCAAATATGCGTGGCGGGCGTCGGCCAGATCGCGGCGGGCGCTGAACAGTTGTTGCTCGGCGTCCAGCACGTCCAGGTTGACCCGCTCGCCGCCGCGCACGCTTTTCTGGGTCGCGGTCACCAGCGCCGTTGCCGACTCGACCGCCATCTCATAAGCGCTGATACGCGCCGCGCCACTGGTATTCAGGTTGAACTGCTTGCGCAACTCGGTCAGGGTGCTGGCGGTTTTGGCATCCAGCTCAAACTGCGCCTGGGACAGTTGACGTGCTGCCTGCCGGGTCGATGCCGACACTGAACCACCAGCAAACAAGGGCAGGCTGACCTGAACCCCGACGCTGTTGGTGTCGTACTTCTGGTTGTAGGTGCTTTCCGAATCCGAGCGGGTCTGACGGCTGCTGGCGTACAGGCTGACCTTGGGCAAATGCCCGGCGCGCTTACGCTCCACTTCGTATTCGGCAATGCTCAAAGCGTGCTGCTCGGAGGCCAGTTCCGGGTTGTGGGCGATGGCCAGGTCGCGCCAGCTCTCGAAGCGGTTGGGCTGCAACGGCTGGATGTCGAACTGACGAACCAACGGGTCGAGTTCTTCGATCTGCAAGGGTTGCCCGACGATGGCTTGCAGGTCACGCAGTGCCGCGTCCTGCACGTCCAGGGCTTCGATTTCCTCGGCCTGGGCCAGGCTCAGGCGGGCCTTGGTTTCCAGCAGATCGGTGCGGGTGCCCTCACCGCCCTGAAGCAAGCGTTCATTGAGTTGCAAGCGCTCGGCGTACGCACGCTTTTGCGCCCGGCTCAGTTCAATCCGCTCCTGCGCCAGCAACGCCTGGCTGTAGGCCCCGAGCAATCGCACGGCCAATTCCTGGCTCTTGCTGCGAAAACGCTCATCGGCGAACAACGCCTGCGCGGCGCCCTGACGAAAGCGTGCGTAGGCTTCATAGTCCAGCAGCGGTTGTTGCAGGGTCAGGGTCGAGGCGTAGCTGCGGTAGTCGCGGTCCTTGCTGACATCCGCCTGGGTGACCTCGGACTCATTGCGCGAATTGTTGTAGTTCCACGACAGGCTCGGCAACAGCCCGGCGCGACCAATGATGCGCTGCTCTTCACCGGCAGCGCGCTCCTCGATCGCCGCTTGAAAGGTCGGATCATTGCGCAACGCCAGGTCATAGGCGTCCAGCAATCCCAAGGCCTGAGCCGCTGGCGTGCCGACGCAGCACAGCGTCAGCACTGCAACACGTAAAACGCCCCTGCTCATTCTTCCACCAGTGCCATGTGCGTGCGGTCCAGCAGCGGCTTGAACAGGTAATTGAGCATCGAGCGCTCCCCCGTGCGCACGAACGCTTCCACCGGCATGCCGGGACGAATCTGCAGCCCGGCCAGTTGCGCCATGCCCTGCTCGCCGACCTGGGCACGCAGCGTGTAATACGGCTCGTCGGTGCGCTCATCGACCTGGCGGTCAGCCGACACCAGCATGACCTGCCCCACCACCCGTGGCGTGGTGCTCTGGCTGAACGCCGAGAACATCAGCTCCACCGGCAGGCCAGGGTGAACCTTGTCGATCATCTGCACCGGTACCCGCGCTTCCACCACCAGCGGCTCACCCTGCGGGACGATTTCCATCAGCGCCTGACCGGGTTTGATCACCCCGCCCTCAGTGAATACCTCCAGCCCCACGACCACTCCGGCGGCCGGTGCGCGCAGCAGGCTGTTGGCCAGTTCGAACTCGGCGCTGGCCAGGCGATTGCGCAAGTCATCGCTGCGGATACGGGTGTCAGCCAACTGGCTGCGCACCTCTTTCTGAAATTCTTCGGTGAGCTGACGAATGCGCAACCGCATCTCCAGCACCTGCCGCTGCAACTGGCCGATGCGCCCGAAGTCTTCGGAAATCGCCCCTTCGATCTGCGCCAGCAACCGCTCGCTGTCGAGCAAGCGATTACGCGGTATGTACCCGTCGCGAGCCAGTTCGCGCAGGCCTTGCAACTGTTCGCGCAACGCGTCGCGCTGCAACAGCTTGCTGGCCTGGGAGTCGCGAGTCCCGCGCAACTGCGCCTCGGAACCGGCAATGCTCTGGTCGATGCCCTGCTGCTCCATGGCCAATGCCTGGCGGCGACTGCCGAACAACTGCCGTTGCAGGTCCATGGTCGCGGCAGCCTGCGGGTCATCCTTGAGCGCGACCAGTTCCGCGGCGAACTCAAGGCTCGCTGCGCCGTCGCGTTCGGCATTCAAGCGCGCTTCGCTGGCAAGCGAGCCAAGGAACTGGGTACGCAACGACTGCATCTGCGTGCGTAACGGGGTCTCCTTGAGACGGATCAGCACCTGCCCGGCGCTGACGAGGTCGCCGTCCTTGACCTCGATGCGCTCGACCACCCCGCCGCTGGGATGCTGCACCGCTTTGCGGTGGCCCGAGACCATGACCTTGCCGGACACCGCCACGCCCTTGTCCAGCGGCGCCCAGGCAGCCCAGGCGATAAACCCGGCAAACCCGCCGATCACCAGCCACCAGCCGAGCCGCGAATACCCTGTGTGGTCCAGCGCCAATACCTTGGCCGAAGCCTGGGGACCGTGGACGGTCGGTGTGACGGCCGCGTGTTGCTGACTCATGCTTTGCTTCCTTCACTGCTGGCGGCAACGCCGAGCCGATAACTCATGTTCACGCCCGACACCGGTTTGCTTGCCGGGGCCGGTGCGCCGGGCTTGCTTTTCTGCGAGGCCTCAAGCACCCGCGCCGTCGGCCCGAACGCTTGCAACTGGCCGTCCCGCAGGATCATCAACTGATCGGTCAGGCTCAGTACGTTGGGTTTGTGGGTGATCAGGATCAGCGTGCGACGCTGTTGCTTGAGGGCCGCGATGGCCTGTAACAACGCCTGCTCACCGGCTTCGTCGAGATTGGCGTTAGGTTCGTCGAGCACGATCAGCGCCGGCAAGCCGTACAACGCGCGGGCCAGGCCGATGCGTTGTTTCTGCCCACCGGACAACCCGGCGCCGCCCTCGCCCAGTTGCGTGTCGTAGCCTTGGGGCAGTTGCAGGATCAATTGATGCACGCCGGCCATTTGCGCGGCGGCGAGGACCTTGTCCGAATCGAGTGCGCCAAACCGGGCGATGTTGTCGGCGATGCTGCCGGCGAACAACTGGATGTCCTGGGGCAAATAACCGATGTGCGGCCCCAGTTGTTGCTTGTCCCACTGCGCCAGTTCCGCGCCGTCCAAACGCACCTTGCCGGTCACCGGACTCCAGGCGCCTACCAGTAACCGGGCGAGTGTCGACTTGCCACAACCCGACGGCCCGATCACCCCCAGCACCTGACCGGCCGGCAAGCTGAACCCCAGGTTGCTCAGGGCCGGGCGTCGGCTGCCCGGTGCGCAAGCGCTCAGTTGTTCCACCGTCAGCTCACCCTTGGGCGTCGGCAACGGCATGCGCGGCGGGCGCGCCGGGTTGGCCTGCAACAGCGCCGACAACCGTTGGTACGCCAGGCGCGCCGAACTCCATTGGCGCCACACCGCGATCAACTGGTCGATGGGGCTCAACACCCGGCCCATCAGGATTGAACCGGCAATCATCATCCCCGGCGTGATTTCGCCCTGCACCGCCAGCAGCGCACCGAGGCCCAACACTAACGATTGCAACGCCAGGCGTACGCCTTTGGACCAGGCGCTGATGGCGGCGGTCTTTTCACTGGCCAGGTTCTGCTGGGCCAGAAACGCCTGATGCTGGCCGAACCAGCGCTCGCGCAACGTGCCAAGCATGCCCATGGCTTCGATGGTTTCGGCGTTGCGCAAATGGGCGGTGGCTTGTTGGCTGGCACTGATCGACAGCTGACTGGCTTGGGTCATCGGTGCCTGGCAAATGTGCTGGTTGATCCACGCCAGTGCCACCAGCAATACCGCGCCGCCCAGCGCCAGCAAACCGAGCCAGGGGTGGAACATGAAAATCACCCACAGGTAGACCGGAAACCACGGCGCATCGAAAAACGCGAACAACGCGTTGCCGGTGGCGAACTGGCGCAGCGCGGTCAAATCGTTCAGGGCCTGGCCGGCAGTCTGCACGCCGCCCTTGAGTTGCGCCTCGAATGCAGCGTCGTACACCCGCTGGTTCAGGCGCATGTCCATTTGCGTGCCGAGGCGGATCACCACCTGGCTGCGCACCCATTCCAATGCGCCCATCAGGCCGAAGATGCCGAGGATCATCAGCGTCAGCATCAGCAGCGTCATCTGGTTGCCGGACGCCAGCACCCGGTCGTACACCTGCAACATGTACAACGCCGGGGCGAGCATCAGCAGGTTGATCACTGCCGAGAACAGACCGATGTTGAAGAAGCCGCTTTTATAGGCCGTGAGTGCGGCCAGCGTCTCGTTACCGGCGGGGGTATGAGGCCTGTTCATCAAGTACTTCCGTGGGCAATTGAGGGTCTTGCATGACCGAGGGCTCAAGCGGAGCCGCTCGGTTCGAGGCTCGCCTAGCGCGTTGACAGTCGCCGTGGCGGTCCCCAGAATTCGCCACCGGCGCCGCCCTGGCCTTCGAAAACTCGGGCGGCGTCGGTGTTTGAGCACGGCGAATGAAAGAGCGATCTTTCATTCGCTTTTTTTATGCAGCAGGGAAATCAGGCAGCCAGTGCCCAGTCCTGTCCAACGTCCTGCACGCCCACCAGCGCCACGTCGGCGGCAGCGAAGGATTCGGCAGTGGCGTGTCCCAGGCCCTTGGCGGCCAGTGCGTCGAAGGTCGATGCGGTGGACAGGCCGTAGTCGTCCAGCAGGTTGTTGAGCACGGTTTCCAGGTTGGCGGTGTTGCCTTGCATCAGGCCGTAGATCACGTCCTGTACCACGTTGCCGGCACGGCCAGCGCCTTGGGCGGCAGACAGGTCCAGACCATTGAACGCCACCACGTAGTTGTCGAGGGTGAAGTCATGGCCACTGCCGCCGCCCAGCACTTCGCCCAGTTGCACGTTGTCCAGGTTGCCCCACAGGTAGTGGTTCATGTTGCTGCTGGCCGGTACGCCCGGGGTGAACACGTAGTGCAGGCCGTTGGTGGTGTTGCTGTCGGCAATGAACGCGTAGTCGGAGCCATTGCTGCCATGCGTGGCGTACTGGTCGCCATTCATGTTGCGACCACCGCTGCTGAAGCCACCGGTGTTGCTGTAGCCGTGACCGGCGGTCTGGAAGCCAGCGGTCCAGTCGACCAGGTATTGGGCGATGGTGGTCGAGCCTTGCGATGCTGCGTAGTTAACCGAGATAGTCATTACAGGATCCTTCATAAGTTAATGATGAACATCGATACGCACGTACGGCGTACTTTTTGCTCCTCGTGAGCAAAACCTTTCGAGTGGCAACACGCCGACTCAGAACTTGTACTCCAGCATCCCGCTCAGGGTTCGCCCGCGGGCCAGGGTGAGGTTGTTGGCGTCGCCCATGGCGACGAAATAGGCTTCGTCGGTGGCGTTTTCCAGGGCCAGCGCAATGTTCAGGTTTTCGGTCGCCCAGTAGCTGGCGTACAGGTCATAGACGGTGTATTTCGGCCAGGTCGCCTGGTCGAGGAATTCATAGCTGTGGCTGTCGAGGTTTTCGCCGTTGCCGGAGCTGTAACGCACCCGCACGCCGGTATCCAGGGTGCGTTCCAGGAACCGCGCACCGACGGTCAGCGAGCCGCGATCGGCCGGCATGTAGGTGGCGTTGCCGAACACGCCCTTGCAGTCGTAGGCCGCGTTGGCCTTTTCGTCGTCGACCCATTTGTAGACCGTTCTGCGCACCGTGCCGACCTTGCCGTTGGGCAGCGTGACCTTCTCGGTGATGGTGCCGACCCGCCCACCGCTTTTCTTGGCGCCGCCCATGTAGAAGTTCTTCGAGCAGAATTCGTTGGTGCCGATCATGTGGGTGTAGCTGAGGTTGGTGTACATCCGCCCCATGTCGTAGTTGAGCTGGTACTCGAGGCCACGAAAACGCGTGTCGCTCAGGTTGTTCACATAGGCCATGCGACCGAAGCCCAGGCCTGGCGTGGAGTGCGGAATCGACACGCCCGTGTTGAGGAAGGAGTAGTCCTGAATCTTGGTATCGAAGTACGCGACCTTCACGCCCAGCCGGTCATTGTTGAAAAACAGCGACTCCTTGAACACGTTGACGCCCACTTCCCAATCCCGGGATTTCTCTTCCTTGAGGTAAGGGTTGGGGTACACCATTTCCCCGGAGTTACCGGCATGCGGGCGACCGGTCATAAACGCTTCGGTCACGGCCGGCGGACGCCAGCCTTCGCCCCAGCGTGCGTAGACCTGCATCCAGTCCACGCCCGGTTTGATGCCGATGCCGAAGGTCGGCGAGAAGCGCCCTTCTTCGCGGTCGATGTCGTACACGTCGTGGGACGCCGCGCCGCGAACGCCCACGTCGGGGTACTTGAACAGCGTCATGCCGGTCTGGCCTTCCAGCCGATAACGGTCATAACGCAGGCCCGCGTCCAGGGTCAGCCAGCCGCCGTATTCGTATTGCAGGGTGTTGAACAGACTGGCCATGGTGCGTTTGCCGGCCGGAGTTCCGCCCTCGATGTACGGCAGGACCACCTCGTTGGGCGCAGGAATCTTGTCGACCCGTGGGCGGAATTTGTCCTGGTACAGCTCCAGGCCATGGTTCCAGCTCAACGAGCCGTACGTGTCGAAATCAAAACGCGCGGTGTTCTCCAGTTGCCCGCCCCAGGTGTCGGTGCGGTAGTGATCGGTGTACGCGGCATAGCGGTTGCCCGAAGACACCGTGGCATCGTTGCCAGCGTTGCGCCGATCCAGCTGGGTGGTCACGTAATAGACCTTGGCCTTGAGGTCGATCAGCGGATTGTCGGGGGTGTAGTGGTAGTCCAGCGCAATGTTCTGCGCACTGAGGTTGTTCTTGCTGTGGCGGCGATAGTCGTAGGCGTTGCCGTTTTCATAGATCCACGAATCGTTGCTGTCGCTGTCCGATTGCATATAGCTCAGTTGCAGACGCTGGTCCTGGGGCAGGTTCAGGCCGAACTTGATCAGTTGCGAGCGGGTCACGCTGCCGGAGTCGCCGACTTCGCTGTTGAGCCAGTCGTTCCAGGCCTCGGGGCGGTACTTCTTGACCATGATCTCGCTGCCCAGGTTGTCGGAATTATGCGTTCCGCCCCGGTAGTCGCCGAAATGCCGTTCGCTGAAACCCAGCAGCACGTCGCCCACTTCATTGCCGAATGCAAACACCCCGCTGCCGTTGAAATAGGTGCCGTTGCCCAGCTCACCAATGCCGCTGCCGGCCCGCACCCGCCCACCGTATTCCTTGCCCTCGCCGATGAACTCGCTGGCTTCCAGGGTCTTGAAGGTGGCGATACCGCCGAGCACACCCGCACCGCCCATGCCGGACTGGCTGCCCTTGTCGATCTCGATGCTGGAGATGAACTCCGGGTCGATCACCATGGTGCCGTTGCGCTGCTGGTGGCCGTTGACGTTGAAGTTCTGACGCATGCCATCGACGTTCATGTTGACCCGACCGTAGTCCTGCACGCCGCGGATGTTCACTGACAAACCGGGGTCACGCTGGCTGACGGCGCTGTAGACGCCTGCGGTTTCTTCGAGCATGTCGGCAGCATGGCGCGGTGGACGTTTGTCGATCTGATCGCGGGTGATCACCGCAACCGAACGCGGGGTCTGGTAGACCCAGTCACTGGGCTGGCCTTCGTTGTGGTTGCCCGAGACGGTGGTGGTGTCCAATGCCAGCGCGCCGTCATGGCCAGCCACCCGGTTCAACGTCACCTGGCGCTCGCCGGTGAAGCGGTATTCCACTGGCGCCGTGCCGAGCAAACGGGCCAGGCCTTCCTGCACGCTGTAGCGGCCCTTGAGCGGAGCACTCTGCAAGCCTTGCAAACGCTGGCTGTCGAACAACACTTGCAGCCCCGCCTGCTCGGCGAACAGCAGCACGGCCGTGCCCAGCGACTGGGCGGGAATATCGAACATCTGCACGGTTTGCTGGTCGGCCTGCTGCGTGACGACACCTTGTGGTTCAGCGGCGTGCAACACGCCGCCGCTGGCCAACATCCCGGCAACTCCAAGGTGAATGGCAAGGGCCAACCGGCTGGCGGTGAGGCGCTCCTTGCAACTGCTGACAACCATGCTCGATATCCCTGCGCTGACTATGCTTGTTTGTGAGAATGCATCTCACTTAGCAAGACGTGTCAGGCAGCGAAACTCAGTAAGTTTTTTTTCAGAAGTTTTTCAATGAGGGGGGAAGCCTTGGTGTGAAGCCGGCTCAATAGATCAGGCTGACGCCCGCGAGATCGAAGCGTTGCACCTGCAATTCACGGGTCAGGGTCTGCAACGCGGCGTCGAGCATGTCGAGGCGAAACACGCCGCTGACTTCCCGCGTACCCAGTTCAGGATTGCTCAGCAACACGCGACCGGGACGGTAGCGATTGAGTTGCTCGATCACCGTGGCCAGCGGCAGCCGATCAAAAATCAGCACGCCGCGCCGCCAACTGGTCGCCCGTTGCAGGTCGAAACCGTCCAGCGCCCGCACCCCGGCTGTCTGGCTATAGCGTGCGCTTTGACCTTCTTGCAGCACCCGCTCGGCCGAGCCTTGTGCGGGCGGGGTTTGCAGGGTCACCGCAACACTGTGTTGCAGCACGCCGACCCACGCATGCCCGGCGTCTTCACGCCCGACCACAAACCGTGTGCCGAGGGCGCGGGTCTGGCCGCCGGCGCTGTCGACCACAAAGGGCCGTGTTTCCTTCGGCCCCATGGGCGCCACGTCAAAACACGCGGCGCCGCTGAGCAAGCGAATCCGCCGCTGCGTGCCATTGAAATCGAGGCGGATGGCGCTGGCCGAATCCAGCTCCACGGTGCTGCCATCGGCCAGGTGCACGGTGCGCACTTCGCCCTTGGCCGTGACGTAATCCGCTTGCAGGTGCAGCAGCGCTTGCGGGCCGCGCAGCCATCCGACACTGATCGCCAGCAGCAATAGCGCAGCGCTGGCGGCCACACGCCAGGGACGCCGTCGCCGTGTCGAACGGGGCGGCACCAGTGCCGCTGCGGGCGGGCGCCGATGCGGGGCCGGGGCGTGTTTGAAATCGGCATCGTGGCGCAAGTCGCCGAGGGCCGCCCACGTCTGCTCGGCGAAGCGCAAGGCGTCGTCATGACGGCTGTCCGCCGCTTGCCAGCGCTGCAACTCGGCCTGTTCGGCGGCGCTCAACGGCCCCGCGTGCAGACGCACCGCCCAGTCGGCGGCGGCCTCGGTGATGCTGTGATCCTGGCCCTGGCTATTCACGTGTGAATCTCGAATTCTCGTTATATATAAGCAGTGACGATTCAACCCGGCATTTACCGTAACGCGTTCGTCGGATGATCGCCCAAGCGCTGCATGACGTAGGCCAGCGCCCGAGACAGATGCTTTTGCACCGAGCTGTCGCTGATGCCCAACTGCCGGGCGACTTCGGCGTGGGTCAGGCCTTCGATGCGGTTCAGGCGGAAAATTTCCTGGGTCCGCTCTGGCAGCTCCGCCAATGCTTGTTTCAATGCCATTCGCTGTTGCTCGGCCATCGCCTGAGCCTCCAACCCGGCCATTTCATCCTCGATCTCGGCCAGCGCCTCATGGGGCACGGAGTCGGTCTTGCGCCGCGCTTCCTGGCGAACATGGTCGATCAGCAGATTACTCGCCGTTCGATAGAGATAGCCCTGGGTATTGTCGATGCGCTCCGCGCGCGTCTGTTCGGCCAGGCGCAGGAAACTTTCCTGCACCAGATCAGCAGCCAACTGAGGGTCCCGTACCTTGCGGGCCAGGTACCCGCGCAGGGTAACGGCGTGCTTGAGAAACAGGCCTTTGAGATCCACGTCCGACAAACCGACTCCCTGGAACTTGAAGGAAACAGGGCCGCATCTTACGTCTTGTCGAGAATGATTTTCAATTAATGCAGAAAGTTCGCACACACAAAGGCGCGCAGGCCGACCCGGAGTCCGGCCTGATGAGGGGGGGAAGTTCTGAAATGCGCCAGGAACGATGACAGCAGCCGTTACGCCTGCAAGTAACCCAGCACCGAGGTGCAGATCATCTGGCGATGGCGTTCCTTGATCACTTCATCCGACAGGTCGACCTGAAAGATCTCACCGAAGGTATGGCGGTTCGACACCCGGTAGAAGCAAAACGAGTTGATCAACAAATGCACATCCACCGGCTCCAGCCCCGAGCGGAAAACCCCCTGCTCGGCACCGCGCCGCAGGATGTCCCCCAGCGAATCGAGGATACTGTTGTTCATCGCCTTGATCGCCCCGGACTGCTTCACGTACTCGGCGTTGTGAATGTTTTCGGTGCTGACGATGCGCACGAAATCGACGTTGCGATCATGGTGATCGAGGGTGAATTCCACCAGCCGCCGAATCGCGTCCAAGGGGGCCAGCTCAGCCAGGTGCAGACAACTTTCGGTGTGGCGAATATCGCCATAGAGCTTCTCCAGCACTTCGACATAGAGCTGCTCCTTACTGCCGAAGTAGTAATAGATCATGCGCTTGGAGGTGTGGATTCGTTCGGCGATTGCATCGATCCGCGCGCCGGCCAGCCCCTGCTGGACGAACTCGACAATGGCTTCTTGCAGAATGTTTTCGCGGGTCTTTTCCGGGTTGTTCTTGCGACTCTTGCGCGGCTCGGCCACAGGGGCCTGGAGGGCTGCGGGAAGTTCTATTGTCATTGTCATTCTGGGTTCACGGCCATTACTGCAGGGGCCCGCGATTATGGGCCGCACCCCACAGTGAAGGAAGCCGGGAGGTGGCCATTTGGGCCCGCGTTTACGATTCTTATACAACTTCGCCCGGTGCACGATTACTTGCCTTTACACATTTGCCTGAACGGCGGGCGGGCCAGCTGTTATCCCTGTGGGCGGCAATGGATGCCGATCAACCTACAAGGAATATCATCATGTTATGGAACAAGGCACGACGCAGCGACAACGTACTGGACACCCGGGAAGCCTCGGTCCCACGCTCCGGGATCAACCGCAAGGCTGCCGCCGGAATGGGTCTCGTGGCGCTGGCGGTCATCGGCCTGCTGGGCACGGATTTACGGGGGCACGACACACCGGAAGACGACCGCTCGCGGGCCTTCGTCGAGTCGATTCTGGGTGACACCGAAGACGCCTGGACACAGCTTTTCAAGCCGCTGGGCCAAGCCTATCCGAGCCCCTCGCTGACCCTCTTCGACCACGGCGTGGTTTCCGGCTGCGGCTTCGCGTCCTCGGCCATCGGGCCTTTTTACTGCACTGGCGATCAGCGGATTTATCTGGACCTGGCGTTCTTCGATGACATGGCCCGGAAGTATTCGGTCGTCGGCGATTTTGCGCAGGCCTACATCATCGCCCACGAAGTCGGCCATCACGTGCAAAACGTACTCGGGCTGGCGAAGCCGCTGGACGATGCGCTCGACGCTCACCAATCCGTCGACGGCGATGGCGGTTTGCACGTGCGCAGTGAACTGCAGGCCGATTGCCTGGCGGGTGTCTGGGCGCAGCATGCGCAACACCGATTGAACTGGCTGGAGGCGGGCGACATCGAAGCCGCGCTGCACGCCGCTACCGTGTTCGGTGACGACTACCTGCAACGGAACCAAACGGCCGCCCTGCTGCCTGAGACGTTCACCCACGGCACCTCCGCCCAGCGCATGCACTGGTTCAACGTCGGCTTTACCCAGGGACGACTCGAGCGGTGCGATACCTTTGCGGCCGAGCCACTGTAGCAGGCGCCGGCTGACGATCGGACTGGCGTCAGTACCACTCAACAGCGACACTCATCACCACGTTCATTCAGAGGATTCCCACATGCTATGGAAAAAAGGCCGACGCAGCGACAACGTGGTGGATGCGCGGGGCGATGACGTTGGCAGTGGTGGCGGGGGCATGCGTTTCGGCGGCGGCAAGGGCCTGAGCCTGACGGCCATCGTCCTGATCGTCGGCATTGGCTGGATCACCGGCCAGGACCCGCTGCAAATCCTCGGGCAACTGGTCGGGCAAATGGATCAAACCTCGGCCCCGGCCACCACGCAAACCCGCCAGGCGCCACCGGCCAACGATGAGCAGGCGGAATTCGTGGCGCGCATCCTCGGTGACACCGAAGACACCTGGGGCCAGATTTTCCAGCAGGCCGGCCGCCAGTACTCGGCACCCAAGCTGATGCTGTTCAGCGGTCGGGTGAACTCGGCCTGCGGTGGCGCATCCTCGGCGACCGGCCCGTTCTATTGCCCGGCCGATCAACGGGTCTACCTGGACATGAGTTTCTTCAAGGACATGTCCCAGCGCTTTGGCGCCGCCGGCGACTTCGCACAGGCCTATGTGATCGCTCACGAAGTGGGCCATCACGTGCAGACCTTGCTCGGCGTGTCGGCGAAAATCCAGGCTGCGCGTCAGCAAGGTCAACGCATGGAAGGCGACGGCGGCTTGCTGGTGCGCCAGGAGTTGCAGGCCGATTGCCTGGCAGGGGTCTGGGCCAACAATGCGCAAAAACGCCTGAACTGGCTCGAACCAGGTGACATCGAAGAAGCCCTTAACGCAGCCAATGCCATCGGCGATGACCGCTTGCAACAACAGGGTCAGGGCCGCGTGGTACCGGACTCGTTTACCCACGGTACTTCCGCGCAGCGGGTACGCTGGTTCAAGACCGGTTTCGCCCAGGGCCAGGTCGGCCAGTGCGACACCTTTGCGGCGAAGAGCCTGTAAATGAGCCGTCAACGGCTGGTGCTGCTCGGTCTGCTGATCGTCTGCGCCGCCAGTCAGGCCGCCGAGCGCGGGGTCAAGGTCATCAGCCCCGGACGGCTGGACCTGGGGGCTGGCGAAATGGCGGTCGACGTCAGCCAGGCGTCACCGCAGATCCTGCGCGTATTGATCGTGATTCACGGTCGGCTGCGCAACGCACAAAGTTATCGCCAAAGTGCTGAAGCCGCCGCCGAGCACGCCGGACAAAGCGCCACTACCCTGGTGATCGCGCCGCAGTTTCTCAACGAAGCCGATGTCGCACGCCATCACTTGCCCGACAGCTTACTGCGCTGGCAGGGCAATGACTGGATGGCGGGCGCGCCGTCCACCGGTCCGAACCCACTGAGTTCCTACGCGGTGCTCGACAAGATTCTGGAACGCCTGAGTGACCGCCAGCAGTTTCCCGCCCTGAAAGAAATCGTCATCGCCGGTCACTCTGGCGGCGCACAAGTGGTGCAACGCTATGCGCTGCTCGAACACGACGTGCCCAGCCTGAAAGCCGCCGGCATTGCCTTGCGGTTTGTGGTCGCCAACCCGTCCTCGTACGCGTACTTCGATGCACAGCGGCCAGCAGCGTTCGATGTCGCGACGTGCCCCGGTTTCAATGACTGGAAGTACGGTCTGGAGAAACTGCCGGACTACGCCGACGGGCAAACACCGCAACAACTGGAGCAGGCTTACATTCAGCGCGATGTCACCTACTTGCTGGGCCAAAGAGACATCAACCCCCATCACCCGGCCCTGGACAGAAGCTGCGCCGCCGAGACGCAGGGCGCGTATCGGCTGATTCGTGGGCACAGCTATTTCGACTATTTGCAACAACGCCATCCCGAAGGGTTGAATCAACGGCTGATCGAAGTGCCCGGCGTCGGGCATGACGGGAACCGGATGTTCACCTCGCCCGAGGGGCAGAAGGCGTTGTTCCCGTAGCGCCCTCGCCACAAAGGTACTTTCAAGCCGACAGCATCTGCCGCAGCGCCACACAATCCTGCGCATGCCAGTCGGTCAGTTCCGGCCATGGATTGTCCGGCAGATTCACCAGCACCGTCCGCGCCCCCGCCGCCCGGCCGCAGTCCAGGTCAAAACGATAATCGCCGACCATCACCAACTCGCCTGGTGCCACGTCCCAGGCCTCGGCCAGTTTCAACAAACCGCCGGGATGGGGCTTGGGCGGTGCGTCGTCACGGCCCAGCACATCGTCCTCTGCAAAGCAGTCCGCCAGGCCAATCGCCTCCAGCGTGATATGCGCCAGTTCACGTGCATTGCGGGTCAGGATGCCGAGGCGATAACCGCGCCCGGCCAGCTCGCGCACCAGTTCCACCGCGCCTGGTGCCGGCATTGAGCCGAGCGCCAAATCACGCTCATGCTCCAGTAGCCAGGCGTGTTTGGCCGCCGCTTCGGCGGCGGGCAACGCCGCGAGGTGAGTCAGAATGTCGTGCTCGGCGGGGATCGCCAGCGCTTCGCGGATCGCCGCAAAATCGTGCACGGCCACCGTCAGCGTGCCGTCCATGTCAAACACCCAGTGCCGTACTTCAGAAAGGCTCATGCCCAATCCTTGCGATGACGAATCAAACCTTCCTGAGTGACCGACGCTACCAGTTTCCCGGCGCGGTTGAACACGCTGCCACGAGAGAAACCGCGCGAGTTGCCGGCCCACGGGCTGTCCATGGCATACAGCAGCCAGTCATCGGCACGCAGGTCAGCGTGGAACCACAACGCGTGATCGAGGCTGGCGACCTGCATGTCTTTCTGCCAGACCGACTTACCGTGCGGCAGCATCGAGGTGGTCAGCAAACCGAAATCCGAGGCGTAGGCCAACAGGTATTTGTGCAACGCCGGCGAATCGGCCAACGCACCGTCGGCACGAAACCACACGTACTTGATCGGGTCGGCCGGTTGCGGGTTGTAGGGGTCTTTTTCGGTGACCGGGCGCACTTCGATCGGCTTGGGGCACAGCAGCTTTTCGCGCATGTGCTCCGGGATCAGGTGTGCGCGTTGCCGGGTAATTTCCAGTTCCGAGGGCAGGTTTTCCGGGCCCACTACCTGCGGCATCACGCTCTGGTGCTCGAAACCTTCTTCGTCGTACTGGAACGACGCACTGCAGGTAAAAATCGGGTTGCCCTTCTGAATCGCAGTCACGCGGCGGGTGCTGAAACTGCCCCCATCGCGCACCCGGTCCACCTGATACACCACGGGTAACGCGGCGTCACCGGGACGCAGAAAGTAGCCGTGCATCGAATGCACATGGCGCGCTTCCTCGACGGTCTGGCTGGCCGCGGAAAGGGACTGGCCCAACACCTGGCCGCCGAACAACTGGCGAAAACCCAGGTCCTGGCTGCGACCGCGAAACAGGTTTTCTTCGATCGCTTCCAGGGTCAGCAAGTCGACCAGGTCTTCCAACACTTGGCTCATTCAGACGCTCCTCACACAGGCTATACCGCGCAGTCTGGGCTGCGGCGGTTAATTCAGATTCAGGCTCGGACCCACAATGGGCACATTGTAAACATCCCGCCCAGCTTATCCATGCAAGGTTTCCAGCCACTGTTCACGGGTGATGCGGTACAGCACATGGTGACGCAGCGGATTATCGGCCCCGACCTTGGGGTGTTCAAAATCCGCCGAGGGGTCGTAATGCATGCCGATCGCCTGCATGACTTTCTGCGACGGCAGGTTGGCCTCGGTGGTAAACGCCACCACCTCGTCCAGCGCCAATCGGTCAAAGCCGCAGCGCAGAGCGGTCCACGCCGCTTCACTGGCGTAACCCAGGCCCCAATGTTCGCGTGCCAGGCGCCAGCCGATTTCCACGGCGGGGGTAAAAGCCCCCTCGAAACCGACATGCAACAAACCGGTCAGGCCGATGAAAGCCCCGGTGTCCTTGCGCTGCAACGCCCAAAAACCAAAACCATGTTCGGCAAAATGACCGCGCATTCGCCCGATCAATGCCGCGCTGTCCAGGCGGCTCAGGAGCGCCGGAAAGTAACGCATGACCTGCGGGTCAGCGCACATCGCTGCAAACGCCGGCAGATCCTCATCACGCCACTGGCGCATCAACAACCGTGCGCTTTCGAGTTCCAGTATTGGCTCCATCGATCCCCTCCGTTTCCATGCCACAAGTCTACATCGCTGGTAGGATCCTTCACTTATTCCTACATACCTTCCTAGATAAATCTGCCATGCCGCTGCCGCTGATCTACCACGAAGACTACAGCCCCGAGTTCCCGGCGGAACACCGCTTCCCCATGGACAAGTTCCGCCTGCTGCGCGATCACCTGGTGGACAGCGGCCTGACCCAGGACCACGCCTTGCTGCGTCCGCAGCTCTGCCCGGCAGACATTCTTGCCCTGGCCCACGCCCCGGACTACATCGAGCGCTACATGGGCGGCGAATTGTCCCGCGAGGACCAGCGGCGCCTCGGTCTGCCCTGGAGCGAAGCCCTGGCCCGGCGTACCGTGCGTGCGGTCGGCGGTTCACTGCTGGCCGCCGAGCAAGCGCTGGAACACGGAATGGCCTGCCACCTGGCGGGCGGCACCCATCACGCCCACTACGATCACCCGGCCGGTTTTTGCATCTTCAACGACCTGGCGGTAATCAGCCATTACCTGCTGGAAAGCGGCCGGGTCGGTCGGGTGCTGATCTTCGACTGCGACGTACACCAGGGCGACGGGACGGCACGTATTCTGGAACATACCCCGGACGCCGTGACGGTTTCCCTGCACTGCGAAAAGAACTTTCCCGCACGCAAAGCCACTAGCGACTGGGACATCCCGCTGCCGATGGGCATGGGCGATGAGGCGTACCTGAAGGTGGTCGATGACGCGCTGAACTATCTGCTGCCGCTCTATCAACCGGATCTGGTGCTGTATGACGCGGGCGTCGATGTGCACAAAGACGATGCGCTGGGTTACCTGAAACTGACCGACCAAGGCGTCGCCGCCCGCGATGAAAGCGTGTTGCGCCATTGCCTGGGGCGCGATATTCCGGTGGTCGGGGTGATCGGCGGCGGCTACAGCAAGGACCGCAAGGCCCTGGCGCGGCGCCACGGCATCCTCCATCACAGCGCACAGCGAGTCTGGCAGTCATCAGGGTGTCATTGAGTTGTGAGTGCTTTACCCACAATGCCTGTGGAACGGCCTGTGGATAACCTGAGCGAAAGGCCCTACAGGCCACAGCGTGTATAGCCTGCAAAGAGGTGGTTGTTTTTTGAACAGCCCTGGGCACACCGAAGATCAAATGTGGGAGCAGCACACTCCCACATAGATCGGTGCTGGTAGAATCCCCGGCTTATTCCGCCATATCTCAGCGCCTCTCATGACTCAGTTCTCGACTTCCCTCCCCCCTCACGTCGCCATCATCGGCGGCGGCCCCGCCGGCCTGATGGCGGCCGAGGTGTTGAGCCAGGCCGGGGTCAAGGTCGATCTGTACGACGGCATGCCCTCAGTGGGGCGCAAGTTCCTGCTGGCCGGTGTCGGCGGTATGAACATCACCCACTCCGAAGCCTACCCCGCGTTCCTCTCGCGCTACGCCGAACGCGCCCCGCAGATCGCCCCGTTGCTGCGGGCATTCGGGGCCGACGCCTTGTGCCAATGGATTCATGAGCTGGGCATCGAAACCTTTGTCGGCAGCTCTGGCCGGGTATTTCCTACCGACATGAAAGCCGCTCCCCTGCTCCGCGCCTGGCTCAAACGCCTGCGCGAGGCCGGCGTTGCTATCCACACCCGCCACCATTGGCAGGGCTGGAACACCGACGGTAGCCTGCGCATCGACAGCCCCGAAGGTGAACAATCCATCCACCCCGATGCCGTGCTGCTGGCACTGGGTGGCGGCAGTTGGTCGCGCCTGGGCTCGGACGGCGCATGGATGTTGCCACTGGAGCAACGCGGCGTGGCATTGGCACCGTTGCAACCGAGCAATTGTGGATTTGAAGTGCAGGCCTGGAGCGAATTGATGGTCAGCAAATTCGCCGGTGCCCCGCTGAAGAACATCGCCATCGGGCTGAATCACGATGTGCCGCGGCTGGGCGAATGCGTGATCACGGCCACCGGCATCGAAGGCAGTCTGATTTATGCGTTGTCGGCGCCGATCCGCGAGGCCATCAACCACACCGGTTCAGCGACCCTGCACCTCGACCTGCTGCCCGGCAAGCCTGTGGATAAAATCCAGGCGGCGCTGAGCAAACCCCGTGGTTCACGCTCCATGGCCAAACACCTGCACAGCCAACTCGGTATCGACGGCGTGAAAGCCGCGTTACTGCGTGAACTGACGCCGGCCGAGACCTTCAGCGACCCGTTCTCGCTGGCCAGCGCCATCAAGGCCTTGCCCCTGACGCTGGTCAACACCCGCCCACTGGACGAGGCCATCAGCAGCGCCGGTGGCGTGACGTTCGAAGCGATGAATGAACAACTGATGCTCAAGCAGCTTCCCGGCGTGTTCTGCGCAGGGGAAATGCTCGACTGGGAAGCGCCGACGGGCGGCTACTTGCTGACCGCATGTTTCGCCAGCGGGCGAGCGGCAGGGTTGGGGATGGTGGAGTGGTTGAAACGTAAGAGTTGAAGACTGGGTCGTGCCCTTCGCGAGCAAGCCCGCTCCCACACTGGATTTTCATTTGACGAAAATTTTGCATACAACCCAGATCAAATGTGGGAGCGGGCTTGCTCGCGAAAGCGGTCTAACAGGCGTTGGGTCTAATCAAGGCTTACGCTTACGCGGCCCGGTGTTGAACACCGGCACTTTGCGTACGGCCTTGACCGGCACATCCGCGACCGTCTCGCCGCTGTCTACCCATTTGCCCAGGTTGCGCTTGCCGCCACCGGAGGCTTTGGGTTTTTTCGGCTTTTTCGGTTTCTTGATCACCTGGCCGCTGGCATCGGTGTCCGGCACGCGGTGCTCCGGTTCGAAATCTTGCTCCATGTGACGGGTCAAGGTCTGACGGGTCAGCATCTCGATGGCCGACAGCAAGTTCACTTCATCGGCGCACACCAGCGAAATCGCCTCACCGGTCGCGCCCGCACGGCCGGTGCGGCCGATACGGTGGATGTAGTCCTCGGCGACGATCGGCAGGTCAAAGTTCACCACCAACGGCAGGTCTTCGATGTCCAGCCCACGGGCCGCGACGTCAGTGGCCACCAGAATCTGCACTTCACTGGCCTTGAAACGGTCCAGTGCACGCTGGCGCGTGGCTTGCGGTTTGTCGCCGTGGATGCCGTCGGCGTTCACGCCCAGGCCCTGAAGCTTCTCCACCAGGGCGTCCACGCCGTTGCGGGTCTTGGCGAACACCAGCACCTGCTTCCACTTGCCCTTGCGCATCAAGTGAACGAACAGCTCGGGCTTGCGCTTCTTGTCGACCGTGTACACCCATTGCTTGACGGTGTTGGCCGCCACGTTGCGCGGGCTGACTTCGATGCTCAGCGGATCATTGAGCATTTTCCCGGCCAGCTCGCGGATCGCGTCGGAGAAGGTCGCAGAGAACAACAGCGTCTGGCGCTGCTTTGGAAGCACCCTGTAGATATTCCCCAGCTCTTCGGAAAAGCCCAGGTCGAGCATGCGGTCGGCTTCGTCCAGCACCAGGGTTTGCAACTGGTTGAACTTCAGCGCGTTCTGACGGAACAGGTCCAGCAGACGACCGGGCGTGGCCACCAGCAGGTCGACGCCTTTGCGCAGCTTCATCATTTGCGGGTTGATGCTGACGCCGCCGTACACCGCGTAGGTGCTCAGCGGCAGGTTCTCGGCGTACTGGCGCACGCTTTCGTGAACCTGCTCGGCCAACTCGCGGGTTGGCACCAGGATCAGCGCACGCACCGAGTTACTGGTGACTTTCGGCCCTTCCATGGCCAGCAACTGCAACAGCGGCACCGCGAAACCGGCGGTCTTGCCGGTGCCGGTCTGGGCCGCAGCCATCAGGTCGCGACCGGCCAGCACCGCCGGAATGGCTTGCGTCTGCACCGGGGTCGGCGTCTGGTAACCGAGCGTCTCAAGGGCGCGCAGCAAGGGTTCGATCAGGCCAAGAGTGGCGAAAGTCATGGGAATACCGTAGGAGAAATCAGCGCAAGTGTGCAATGGCGCGCAGTTTACCCTAATTCACACGGGATTCTGTCGGCACCAAAACAGCACGCCGCTCAGGAACACGTCGCCACTGCGGCAAGCCGATCAGCACCACAGCGCTGATGATCACCGTCATCGCCATCGCTTCCTCCCAGCCAATGCTTTCACCGGCAAACATGATCCCCAACAACACCGCCACTGCCGGGTTGACGTAGGCATAACTGGTGGCCGCCGCCGGGCGAACGTTTTTCAGCAAGTACATGTAGGCGTTGAACGCGACAATCGAACCGAACACCACCAGGTACATCAGCGCCACCCAGCCTTCGAGCGGCGGCATGCTCTGCAGACGTTCGCCAGACAATGCGCTGCCGATCATCAGCACCACGCCGCCCACGAGCATTTCGGCGGCACTGGCCATCGCCCCTTGTGGCAACGGCAAGTGCTTGCTCCACACCGAGCCGAAGGCCCAGGCCGCGGCAGCGAAAATCAGCAACACTGCGCCCAGCGGGCTCGATTGCAGGTTGGAACCCAGATTGAGCATGGCGATGCCGATCAGCCCGAGCACAATCCCCGCCCACTCCAGACGGGTATTACGCGCACCCCAGAAATACCCGCACAGCAAGGTAAACAACGGCACCGTCGCCACCGCCAACGCCGCCACGCCGGAAGCCACACCCGCGTGCTCGGCGACGGTCACCGCGCCATTGCCACAACTGAGCAGCAACACGCCAATCGCCGCAGCGGCTTTCCATTGCGGCCAGGTCGGCGCCGGGACGCCACGCCAGCGCAGAAAGGCATACATCAGGCTCCCGGCAATGATGAAACGCACACCCCCGAGCATCAGTGGCGGCCAATAGGCCACACCGATGCGAATCACCAGGTAGGTCGATCCCCAGATCACATACAGCGCAAAAAAGGCACCAATCAACGGTAACGGGAAACGGCGAAGGCCAGGCATGGGATGCTCTACGACAGGACAAGTGGAACGTTATTCTAGAAAACCGACAGGCGGAACTTAAGTTACAAAACCTGTTTATAAGGACCGTACACTTTTCAAAGCATGGAGATCACGGCTATAAACCGTGCTTTCAAAAGCCAGCCACTTCAGGAGCCTGTTTATGGACAAGTACGACCGCATGCTGCTCAGTGCCCTGCTGGAAAACGGACGGGCGTCCTACGCCGAACTGGCCCGCAAGGTGAACCTGTCGGCACCGGCCGTCGCCGAACGCGTGGCGAAGCTGGAGTCCAGCGGGGTGATCACCGGCTACCAGGCCACTGTCGACATGAGCAAAATAGGTCTGCCGATCCAGTGCATGATCGAGTTGCGCCTGGCCCTGCACGGTAACCAGAAGGCATACGACGAACTGGCCAGCATCCCCCAGATCACTGAATGCCATCGAGTCACCGGCGACCCGTGCGTGATCATCCGGGCGGCGGTCGGTTCGATGACCGAGCTTGAGGAACTGATCAACCGCGTGGCGCGGTTCGGTTCCAGCAAGACATCGATTGTGCTTTCCAGCGCCATAGAACGGCGCGTGCCGTTGGGGCAGTTGGAAAGCAATGGCAAAAATGGCGGGTGAGTTGGGTTCTGTGGAGACTGTTCAGCCCCCGATGGCGCCAGCTAAAGCGCCACTGAACTTAAAACCCGCGATGGCGCTTGAGGTGTTCGTTGATTTTCGCCGCTGGCACTTTCTGCAAGCTGCACAGCAAGTCGTGGGATAACTCGCGCACCCCGTGTGTGTGCCGCAGTTCCTCGGCCAGGTGGGCCGTCAGGTTCGCCGCCATTTCCGCGTCGGCCATAGCCCGGTGAGCCTGTCCGGTGTGGGGCAGTTTTGCGTAGGTGGTGAGGGTGCCGAGTTTGTGGTTAGGCGCGGCCGGCATCAGGCGACGGGCCAACAGCAGCGAGCAAGCAAAATTCTGCAAGCGGGTGCGTTTGATCCGCCCCAGTTCAAAGTCCCAGAACTTCTGGTCGAACGCCGCATTATGCGCGAGCAATGGAGTGCAGCCGACGAACTCGTTGACCTCGTTCATCACCTGCTCTGCCGAAGGCGCAGTGCGCAGCATGGCGTTGCTGATGCCGGTCAGTTGCTCGATGAACGCCGGCACTCGCACGCCCGCGTTCATCAGGCTTTGGTAACGCTCGACGATGCGCCCCTGTTCAAGGATCACCACGGCGATTTCCGTGGCCCGGCAACTGCTGCTCGGGGAGATCCCGGTGGTTTCAAAGTCGATGACAGCTATGCGTTCCAAACGTGTTCCTACTGGTAAAAATCAGTTTTTAAGCAGCAACGCGCCTTCGATCGGCACGTAGCGCGTCGCTGCGCGAATCAATGAGTTGGCGGTGAGCCCCGGCACGCCATAGGCGACCGCTTCCACCCCGTGCTTGCTGATGATGCGTTCCAGCAGCATGTCGAAATCCCCGTCACCGGAAGCCAGCACCACTTCGTCGACGTGATCGGCGGCGTCCATGATGTCGAGGGTAATGCCCACGTCCCAGTCGCCCTTGGCCGAGCCGTCGCTGCGCTGGATGTACGGCTTGAGTTTCACGGTGAAGCCTAAATTGCGCAGGATCTGCTGGAACTGCTGCTGCTTGCTGTCGCCGCGATCAATCGCGTAGGCATAGGCCTCGACGATCTGCCCGCGTTGACTGATGTCAGCCCACAGGGCGGCGTAATTGAAATGGCAGCCATAGGCCTGGCGCACGGTGTAATAGAGGTTCTGGACATCGGCGAACACCGCGATCTTCTTCACCGCAAATCCTCATGGCGCACACAAGCGCAGGCGATTGATCAGGCCCGAGGCCTGAAAAGTCGCCCAGTATGCCAGCCAGATGGAATGTTCCGCGAAAAATCAGTCCGGGGCGCTACAACGCCCCGGACGAATGGTGTGTCAGACGAAGGAATCGTCGTCGCCAAAAGAGGAACTGTCGTCGCTGAAATCGGCATCGCCCTGGTCGTTGCCCCAGGCATCGTTGTTGGCGAGGCGCTGATCGTCATTGCCCCAACCGTTGCCGCTGTCATTGACCTGAGCCGGTACTTCCTTGATGACTTCGACGATTTCCTGCGGTTGCTGATGGCTGTGGAACAGGCTGCTGATGCCCTCTGCCAGCATCACGCCACCGGCCACCCCGGCGGCAGTTTTCAAGGCACCCCCCAGGAAACTGCTACCTGCTGCGGGCGCCTGTTGCGGCGGCGCGGCGTAGTTTTGCTGAGGGGGTGCAGCATAGTTTTGCTGTGGCGCGCCATAGCTGGGCGACGGGGCTGCCGAAGGACGCCCCGGCTCGCGCCAGCCACCGCTGGAGGCCGGTGCCGGCGGCGTATCACGGGCACCGCCAAAGATACTCGACAAGAATCCGCCACCGCTGCTCGGTGCCGGTGCGGCGGCCTGTGCCCTGGCGTCTTGCAGCTCGGCTTGCAGTTGCTGGATGTGCCGGGTCAGTTGTTTGTTCTGTTCGTCGAGGCTCTTGATGGCGGCCTCTTGCACCAGAATCGCCTGGGTCATGAAATAGCCCGCCGCCGGCTGGCGCCCCAGGTGTTCCTTGATCCGCGTCTCGGCCAGGGCATCGCGCGGGGCTGAATCCGTTTCGGCCTGTTGCAGCCGTGAAAACAGTCCATCGATCAGGGTTTGTTCTTCGCTGTTCATGGCGACCTCATAGATTGCCGGGAAAATCCTCGCCCTATCCATTGTGGATAAGGTGCCTATGAGTTATGGGGCTGTTACAGATTGTTTCAACGAGCTTTACCGAACGTTTACGTTTGCTCGACTGACGGTCGCATCGGTTAGAGTGTCGACATAGCTTGTTACTTGTGACCGCTGCCAATGAATCCGCTAGATGTGCTCCGCGACTCCTTCTACTTCTTCCAGCGCAACCTGAGCCGGATCGTCACCCTGTGCCTGCCGCTGGTGGTGTTCGAAGCGCTGCTCCAGCAACTGCTCGGCCATGCCGTGGAGCCAGACGTGTTTCCCGGCTACAGCCTGATTGTCGGGTTGCTGGTGTATCCGCTGTACACCGGCGCGCTGATTCTGTTCCTCGACGCCCGCAGCCGGGGTGAGTCCCCCAAAACCCTCGACCTGCTGGCCATGTCCGTGACGTTATGGCCGCGCCTGGCGGTGCTCGTCGCGATCAACAGCATGCTGCTTCGCGTGGGCCTGTCGCTGTACTTTCTGCCGGGGGTCTGGCTGATGGTGATGCTGGCCTTCACCGAATACCTGTTGGTGTTGCGGGGCCTGGAACCACTGGACGCCATCAAGCAGAGTTTTCAACTGACCAAGGGGCATTTCCTGCGGATTCTGGTGTGTATGCTCTGCGTGATGGTGCCGTTGTGGGTACTCAAGGGCACCAGCGTGACGATCTACTCCGAACCGCAAAACCCGGCGCTGTCATTGCTGATGGAAAGCGCCTACAGCTTTTTGCAGTTGTTCCTCAGCGTGGTGCTGTATCGCCTGTATATGTTGATTTGCGAAAAGCCTGACACGCCTGACAGCATGGCCTGAGCGCTCTACCCTTGGGGTCTGCCCGGCTCTGGGCTATGCTCGGGGTCAAATTTGTAACGCCATAAGCCGAGCCATGACCCGTCTACTGCGCTACACCCTGCTGGGCCTGCTGATCTTCGTCGGCCTGTTGTTCGCCATGGTCTACAGCTTGACCTGGCGCCCCGACGCCAAGGAAACGCTGCCGGTCAGCTGCCGCGCCGAGGCGCCCACGCTGGTGCCCGGCCAGGCCTTGAAGGTGATGACCTGGAACGTCCAGTATCTGGCCGGCAAGCGCTATGTGTTCTGGAATGACCTGGCCAACGGCACCGACGAACGCCCGACCCTGGAGGACATGGCCTTCAGCCTCGACGAAGTGGCGCGGGTGGTGCGTGACGAGAAACCGGACATTGTCCTGCTACAGGAACTCGACGCTGGCGCCAAGGCCAGCGACTATCAGGACCAGCTCAAACTGCTCCAGGAACGCCTGAGCGACCTCTATCCGTGCAGCGTCTACACGTTTGACTGGAAAGCCGACTTCGTCCCGGACACGCACATCTTTGGCAGCGTCGGCCGGCAACTGGCAACCCTGAGCCGCTACCAGATCGAACACGCCGAACGCCTGCAATTACCGCAAGCCCCGGCCAACCTTGTCCGCCGACAGTTCCAGCCTCGGGACGCCCTGCTCGTCAGTTACTTGCCATTAAGCGATGGCGGACAAATCGCAGTGCTCAATACCCATCTGGACCGGGCAACGCAACCGGACGACACCCTGCAACCCCAGGTAGAAGCCGTTGCCAAGGTCATCGACAAATTCGAGGGGCGCGGCACACCGTGGCTGATCGGCGGAGATTTCAACCTGCTGCCGCTGGGCCAGTACCAACGCCTGGCGCCGGAACAACGCACGCCCTACTCGCCCGACAGCACGCTGCACCTGCTGTGGGACAAGTACCCGATGATCCCGACCAACAACGAAGCCAGCGGCGTCGACCGCGCGGACTGGCTCACCCACTACCCCAACGACCCCGCCCTCAATGGCCCGGACCGCACGGTCGACTATCTGTTTTACAGCCCACGGATCAAACGGGTCGAAGCCCAGGTGCGGCAGGACGATACCTTGCGCATCTCCGATCACTTGCCGGTGATTGCGCGGTTTCTGCTGCCCGCCGCCCCCTGAAGCAATGAACAACCTGTGGCGAGGGGGCTTGCCCCCGATCGGCTGCGAAGCAGTCGTAAACCGGCAGATGCGTTCTCTCTGAAGCAATACGACCATCGATTTCAGGGCCGCTTCGCGACCCAACGGGGGCAAGCCCCCTCGCCACAGGATTGGTGTCAGCCGTTCCACACTACAGGACCCGTCTACTTACGCGGTTTCGCCCGCGCCGTCGCCTCGGCCACCAGCGGATCATCCGGCCAGTAGTGTTTCGGATAGCGTCCCTTCAAATCCTTCTTCACCTCGGCATAAGTACTGCGCCAGAAGTTCGCCAAGTCCTGCGTCACCTGCACCGGACGACGCGCCGGGGACAGCAGGTGCAACTTGACTACCTGCCGCCCACCGGCAATACGCGGGGTTTCGGCCAGGCCGAACAACTCCTGCAAACGCACCGCGAGAATCGGCGGCTGTTCGCTGTAGTCCAGGCGGATCGAGGACCCCGAAGGCACGCTCAAATGATGAGGAGCCTGCTCATCGAGGCGTTGCGGCAAAGGCCACGGCAACAGGTTATGCACGAGGCTCGACAGGTCCAGGTTGGCAAAATGGCTGAGCCGCGACACCCGCCCCAGGTACGGCATCAGCCAATGCTCAAGGTTGACGAGCAACGCCCCATCGCTGACGTCCGGCCATTCACTGTGATCCTGCTTGCTCAAGTCGAGCTGACGCAGCAGTGCCACCCGCGCCTGCCATTGCCGCAGTTCCGGGGTCCAGGGCAGCAACTCCAGGCCCTTGCGCCGTACCAGGTTGACCAGCGCCTGACTGCGCGCCGTCTCATCCAGACCGGTCAACGGCTCGCGGCTGAGTACCAGTTCGCCGACCTTGCGCTGACGCTCGGCCCGCAGCACGCCTTCGCGTTCGTCCCAATCGAGCTGATCGACACAACGCACTTGCTCCGCCAACACCGAGTCGAACAACGTCGGATCAAAGTCCGCCGCCAGATAAATGCGCTCTTCACGCTGGCCCTGACGACTGCCCAAATCGGCAATCACCAGCCAGGGTTGCTTCATCAGGCTGTCGGCTTCAGCGAACAATGCCGCACGACCGTTGGCCAGCCGATATTCTGCCCCACCGGCGCGGCGCTGCTGGGCCACGCGGTCGGGGTAGGCCAGCGCCAGCAAGGCACCGAGCCAGCGCGGATGATCCGGGTCACTGACCGGCGCCTCCGCTTTGCCCCGCAGGTAGCCGCGATATTGTCGGGCCAACTGCCGCGCCCGCTGCACGCCACCCTGAGCGCCACGCGCAGCGCGTTCTTCGCCGGACAGCAGCACCAGACGACTGTGCAGGTCCGCACCGGCACCGCGCAAAATGTCCCGTTCGCCCAGCAACGCGGCAACGTCACAGGCCATGTTCGCCAGCCCCAGCGCCTGCCCGCGCAATAACAAATGAGCGATACGTGGATGGGCCGGCAGTTCAGCCATGGCCTGACCGTGGCGGGTCAGCTTCCAGTCTTCAGCCGATGTGCCTTGCAGCGCGCCCAGTCGCTCGAGCAAATCCTGCGCCTGTGCATAAGCGGCCGCCGGAGGCACGTCGAGCCACACCAGTTGCCCTGGCGCCACGCCCCAGCGCCCAAGCTGCAAGGCCAGCCCGGCAAGGTCCGCCGACAGGATTTCGGCGCTGGCGTAGGCCGCCAGTTGTTCGTGCTGATCCTGCGACCACAACCGGTAACACACACCGGGTTCAAGCCGCCCGGCCCGACCGGCGCGCTGGGTGGCGCTGGCCCGGGAGATACGCTGGGTGTCGAGACGGGTCATGCCACTGCCGGGATCGAAGCGCGGCACCCGCGCCAACCCGGCGTCGATCACCACCCGCACGCCGTCGATGGTCAAACTGGTTTCGGCAATGTTGGTGGCCAGCACCACTTTGCGCTGGCCGGGCGGCGCTGGTTCGATGGCCGCACGTTGCGCTGCGAGGTCGAGTTCACCATGCAACGGGCAGAGCAGCACATCAGCGCGCTCGCCCAAACTGTCGGCCAACTGTTGATGCACGCGACGGATTTCCGCCTGACCGGGCAGGAACACCAGCAGGCTGCCACTTTCATCATTCAAGGCTTCCAGCACGGTTTGCACCAGACGCGGCTCGATGAATTCACCCGGTTGAAACGGCCGGCCCCAGCGCATTGTCACCGGGTACATGCGGCCTTCGCTGCGCAGGATCGGCGCGTCATTGAGCAAACCGGCCAGGCGTTCGCCTTCCAGGGTCGCCGACATCAGCAGGATTTTCAGCGGCTGGTCATCGCGAAACAGTTCACGGCCATTCAGGCTCAGGGCCAACGCCAGGTCAGCATCCAGACTACGCTCGTGGTATTCGTCAAAAATCAGCAGGCCCACGCCGTCCAGCGCAGGGTCATCCTGCAAGCGACGCGTGAGGATGCCTTCAGTGACCACCTCGATGCGGGTGTTCGGCCCGACTTTGCTGTCCAGGCGAATCCGGTAGCCGACCGTTTCACCAACCTTTTCGCCCAGTTCGCTGGCCAGCCGCTCGGCCGCCGCCCGCGCCGCCAGCCGACGCGGCTCCAGCATGAGAATGGTTTGCCCGGCCAGCCACGGCTCATTCAACATCGCCAGAGGCACGCGGGTGGTTTTACCGGCACCGGGCGGTGCTTCCAGCACGGCTTCATGGCGTGTCGCCAGGGCGTCACGCAAGGCAGGTAAAACTTCATCAATCGGCAAAGAAATCATGCTGGCTCCAAAACAGAGCCACGAGTATAACGGCGAACTGCCTAGCGTTAATGACGGTCCTAATTTTGACCGACGACGATTCGTTTCAAGTTTTACTCAGGAGATTTTCCATGCGTGCTCCCTTTCGCCTGATGGGCGGTGTACTGGTTGCGACCCTGCTGACCCAAGTGACCGCGTGCGGTTCGATTTTCTACCCTGACCGCCGTGGCCAGATCGACGGCAAGATCGACCCGGCAATTGCCGTACTCGATGCCGTAGGCCTGCTGTTTTATGTGATCCCGGGGCTGATCGCCTTTGCCGTGGACTTCACCACGGGGGCGATTTACTTCGAGCCGGGCAAGACCGCGCAGGTGGCGCCCGAGAAACTTCAACAAGCCATCGGTGCCGACGGCCAGGTCGATAACCACAAGCTGCAGGCTATTCTCGAAAGTGAACTGGGCCGCGACTTCCCGCTGGATGACCCCCGCCTGATCCAGCACAAGGGCAGCGCTCAACAACTGGCCATGCTCGGCCTGCAACCCGCCATTTGATGCCTGACCACGAGGAAACGCCGTCGCAATGACCACCAGCCCGGAACACGCTCGCCTGCTACGCCTGGCCACCCGCGCCTCGGTAGCGGTGGCGAGCACGCTGATTATCGCCAAGGCCATCGCCTGGTGGCTGAGTGGATCGGTGAGCATGCTCGCCGGGCTGACGGACTCGGCGCTCGACGGCGTGACCTCGTTACTCAACCTGCTGGCAGTGCATTACGCGCTACGCCCGGCCGATGAGGATCACCGCTATGGCCACGGCAAGGCGGAGTCCTTGTCGGGCATGGCACAAGCGTTGTTTATCGGTGGCAGTGCGGTGCTGATCGCGTTCCAGGCGTTTGAACGCTTGAAGCATCCGGAGCCGGTGGGCGCGCCATTGATCAGTATCGGGGTGATTATTTTTTCCCTCGCACTGACCCTGGCCCTGCTGACGTTGCAACACCGGGTCATCCGTGAAACCGGCTCCAACGCCGTGCGAGCCGACTCGCTGCATTACCGCTCGGACATGCTGCTCAACGGCAGCATTCTGGTGGCGCTGGTGCTGGCCAGTGTCGGCTGGCAACAGCTGGATGCGTGGTTCGGCCTGGGGATCGCCGTGTACATTTTCTGGAGCGCGATTCAGATCGCCCGGGAAAGTTTTGCGGTGTTGATGGATGAAGAACTGCCGCCCGACGTCAGCCAGCACATGCTCGAACTGGCGTGCAGCGTGCCGGGCGTACTCGGCGCACACGACCTGCGCACACGGATATCCGGCAGCCACTGGTTCGTGCAGTTACACCTGGAGTTGCCGGGAGAACTCACGCTGTCGGTGGCCCACGGCATCAGCGATCAAGCCGCCGATGCCATTCATGCCGCCTACCCGCGAGCCGAAGTGCTGGTGCACGCCGACCCGCAAGAAGTGGTGAAGGCCGCGCGGGATCAGTAATTCACTTGATACCCACGTGAACTCAGGCAACTGCCCTGCGCCTGACGGTAGGCCTGGACCACCGAAGGATCGGGCTGATACGTCACCGTCCGCGGGTCAAACCCGCTCTGCTGGACCGCCCAGCGATAGCAATCGTAACCATCCTGATTGACCTGCTCGGGAGACTGACCGTTGGCGGGGTACGCCACGACGTCGTAACCATTGCCGGTCGATTCCGGGGCGGGGTTACCCATCGGCGGCTCAACCACCACGTATTGCTGGGTACTCTCCTCATAGGTGTAGTACGCCCCTGCTGCCAGGAACATCAGCGCACCGCCAATCCAGACTTCACGCGCATAGTCGGGCAGGTAACTCACCCGAATCCCGCGAGGCGGTTGGACTATCACATAGCGCGGGCCTTGCGGGCGATACCAGTAGCCACCGGAAAAGAAGTAATCCTGCCCACGGTACGGCACGCGGTAATTGCGATCAGGGAAGCGGTCGACGACGTAACCCGGCCGGTACTGTGGGCCGGGGCCCCAACCATTGCCATGGCCGTCCGGGCGACCCGGCCAGCGGTGATCCTCGTAGCCGGGGCGTGGACCGCCAGTGTGCCAGTTGGGGTTGTAATCGTTGCGCCGTGGAATGTCCTTGTAATAGCCGCGTTGTGGTTCCTGGGTCTGGCGCACGGTGTCGGGACGGCCCTGGATCGGCAGGTTATTGCTCGGCACCGGTGCGGGCGCAGGTCGGCCCTGGCCATTCGGATCGTGGGGCGGACGGCTCTGCCAGTCGCCGCCCTGATGCTGGCCGTTGTGTTCGAACTGGCGGCTGTTGTCGCCGCGAATGATCTCGCTCTGTGGCCGTGGCTGATTATTCTGCGGGCGTGGTGGCGTGTTTTCCGGGCGCTGCTGATTATTCGCTGGCCCGCCTTCAGGTCCATGCTCATGCTGACCGCGGCCATTGCCTGCGTTGTGTTGCGAAGCGTGATAGGGATCTTGCTGCTCGTTCTCGGCCAGCAACTGCGCGCTGACACTCATGCAAAGCAAACCAACACCTGCCAGACGCCAGATGCGCGACTTCATGCTATTCCTCATTGCGGTTCAGGACCTGTACGTAAGACTGGAAAAGCGCAGGCCGGTTCTGCAACAGGTTATCAGTCACGGAACTTATTTCGCAGGCAATAAAAAAGGGAGACCCGTCGGCCTCCCTTTGAGAACTTCGTCCGTGCTCGACGCTTTTGACGTCGGCTCACCTCACGCCGTCTTCTGGACAGTGTGTAGCCCGGGGGCCAGCTCAACCCCTGTGGGAGTGGTGGCCGCGGCTGGCCTGTTTCGGCGGGCCGCTGTGGACTGTTTGTCCGGGCAGTGATTCTGGTGATAAGAATAGGCGTGGAGCCGCGACAGAGGATTGCGAATATTGCTCAATTAAACATGACTTGCGCAATTTTTAACCTTGGATAGATAATCTTCCGCAATAGATATGACAAAGGCCTGATTCATGAGCAAACTCGACCGTTACGACCTGAGCATTTTGGCGGAATTGCAGCGCGACGCGCGCATCTCCAATCAAGAGCTGGCCGAACGCATCGGCCTGTCGCCATCGCCGTGCTCGCGACGGGTCAAGCAACTGGAAGACGACGGCTACATCTCCCGCCAGGTCGCCCTGCTCGACCGCAAGCTGCTCGGCCTGAGCCTGACCGCCTACGTGCTAATCGGCATGGACCGACACACCCCCGAGCGTTTCGAGAACTTCGAAGCGGCCATCCGCACGTTGCCGCAAGTGCTCGAATGCAGCCTGGTGACCGGAATGGACGCCGACTATCAGCTCAAGGTGGTGGTGCCCGACATGGACCACTACCAAAAACTACTGCTCGGCCACCTGACCCGCATCGAAGGCGTGACCAGCGTGCGTTCCAGCTTCGTGCTCAACCAGGTGCTTAACAGTACCGAGTTGCCGTTGACCCATTTGCGCAGCTGATTCCACTTTGGTGGCGAGGGAGCTTGCTCCCGCTCGACTGCGAAGCAGTCGCAAGACCAGCGAATACGATCTACCCCGTGAAGTACAGGCGCAGGTTTTGGGGTCGCGTCGCGACCCAGCGCGAGCAAGCTCCCTCGCCACAGGGGACAGGCGCCTCAAGAGTGCGGCAGACCGACGCAGGTCAATGCGCCACCCTTGACCCTTGGCGTATACTGCGCGCCGCCCTGTTTGGCCTGCCCCTGCCGGAGACCCCCGTGAATTCCATTGATCCTGCGTTGTTTGAAGAGTGGATGATGACTGGTCTGGTGACCATCCTGATCATTTTCATGGGTTTCATCGTCTGGGACCTGGCGAAAAAATCCAAGGCCGGACGCTTCGGCTCGTTCATCCTGTTCTTTGTGCTGGGTCTGGGCGTGGCCGCGTTCATCATCAAAAGCGTGGTTATCGGCCTGATCGAATCCGGCACTTTATAAGCGCGCCGGCACTTCTTTCCACTGGCCTTGGTCGAGACCTTCGATCGACCAGTCACCGATCCGTACCCGCACCAGTCGCAAGGTCGGCAAGCCAACCGCTGCGGTCATGCGCCGTACCTGACGGTTGCGCCCTTCACGAATCACCAGTTCCAGCCAACTGGTCGGCACGCTTTTGCGAAAGCGTACCGGCGGGTTACGCGGCCACAACGCGGGCTCTTCAAGGTGTCGCGCCTCAGCCGGCAACGTCATGCCGTCGTTCAACTCCACACCGTCGCGCAAGCGCTGCAACTGCTCAGCGCTCGGCTCGCCTTCGACCTGCACCCAATAGGTCTTGGCCAATTTGTGTTTCGGGTCGGCGATGCGCGCCTGAAGCTGACCGTCGTTGGTCAGCAACAGCAAACCTTCGCTGTCGCGGTCCAGCCGCCCTGCCGGGTAAATCCCGGGAATCTCGATAAAGTCCTTGAGCGTCGCCCGCCCTTCTCCATCACTGAATTGCGTCAGCACGTCGAACGGTTTGTTGAACAGAATCAGTTTCGGCTCGGCCGGTGGCGCCTTGGCGACACGTCGTGGAGCTGAAGAGGATGGCGCAGGTTTCACGCCAGGGCGGCGCGAAACGGGACGAGGTGGACGGGACATGGCAAACACAACATCTAACGGTCAGGGCTCACTATGCTAGTGGCCCGACCGTCAAATGACCATGACAACAATCAGCGGAACGGCGGCTCGTCAAAGCTGCGCAGTTTACGCGAGTGCAGCGAGTTGAGTTCAGTGCGCAGCAGGTCCACCGCTGCAATGCCGATCTTCAAGTGCTGGCTGACCGCGCGTTCATAGAACGCGTTGGCCGAACCCGGCAGCTTGATTTCACTGTGCAGGGGTTTGTCCGAGACACACAGCAACGTGCCGTACGGCACCCGCAAGCGATAACCTTGCGCTGCGATGGTGCCACTTTCCATGTCCACCGCGACGGCCCGCGACAGGTTGATCAACGGGCGCTCCTGGGCCCAGCGCAGCTCCCAGTTGCGGTCGTCGTAGGTCAGCACGGTACCGGTGCGCAGGCGTTTTTTCAGGTCATCGCCCTTCTCGCCCGTGACGTTGGCCGCCGCTTGCTGCAACGCCATCTGCACTTCGGCCAGGGCCGGAATCGGAATGTTCGGCGGCACCACCCGGTCGAGAATCCCGTCGCGACGCATGTAGGCGTGCGCCAACACGTAGTCGCCAATGGTCTGCGACTGACGCAGGCCACCGCAGTGACCGATCATCAGCCAGCAATGCGGACGCAGCACAGCCAAATGGTCGGTAATGTTCTTGGCATTGGAGGGGCCGACGCCGATGTTTACCAGCGTCACGCCATGGCCATCGCTGGCCAGCAAGTGATAGGCCGGCATCTGGTAACGGTGCCAGACCACGCCCGCAGCAATCGCCGAGGCTTCACCGTGATCCATGCTCTTTTCGATGATCACGTTGCCCGGCAGCACCATCCGCACAAAACGCGGGTCGCTGCGCAACTGTTCCAGACCATGGACGATGAACTGGTCGACATAACGGTGATAGTTGGTCAGCAAAATCCACGGCTGCACGTGACGCCAGTCGCTGCCGGTGTAATGCACCAGGCGGCGCAGGGAGAAGTCCACCCGCGCCGCGTCAAACAGCGCCAACGGCAGCGGGTCGGTGTTTTCCCAATCGTAGAGGCCATCGGCGATACCATCGGTGGCGGCCGACAGGTCGGTACTCGGAAACACCCGCGCCAGCACGGCAGCGGTCACGCCGGAACCGGCCAGTTCGTCGCCCTGCTCGACCACGTACGGGTACGGAATGTTCTGCTGGCTGATGCCCACTTCCACCGTCACGGTGAAGTCGTGCATCAGCGGCACCAGTTGCTCCAGCAGGTATTTACGGAAAGCCGCCGGATGAGTGACGGTGACGCTGTAGGTCCCCGGCAACTGGACCTTGGCATAAGCTCGGGTAGTCTGTGGGACTTCACCTTGGCAAAGGTAGGTCAGACGCAGTTCGGGATAACGAAACATCGCACGCTGTTCAGCGTCCGGTTCGATGCGATCCTTGAGGTAACGCTTGAGCGCCTGATTCAGCGCAGTGGTGGCCCGCTCATGCAGAGCGGCAAGCCGATCCACGGCTTGCTCGGCGGTTTGAACGACAATAAAGGCTTCGGTCACGATCAGCTTCCTGTGTTCTGGCTTGCAGGCCTTCATCTTGCCTGCAACACAGTCTGACGGGAACCCTGTGGGAGCGGGCTTGCTCGCGAAGGCGGTTCAATACTCAACAATGATGTTGACTGACAGTCAGCATTCGCGAGCAAGCCCGCTCCCACATTGGATCAGGGTTGATCACAAAAGTATGGTCCGCGCTTAAAAGCCTTGCGGAGTCGACCGCGCGACAATCGCTTCCACATCCAGCCCGCGCGGCAAGGTGCCGTACACCCGCCCGGCCGTTCCCAACCGGCTGGCGATGAAGGCATCGCTGACAGCGGCATTGCCGGCTTCCAGCAGTAGTTTGGCTTGCAGCCCCAGGGCGATGTCTTCGGTCAGTTGCCGGGCACGGTATTGAATGTCGCCAGTGTCCTTGAACGCGGCCTGCAACTGGTTGATGTGCGCGGCCAAGCGTTTGTCGCCATGCCCATCGCCCAGCTCATGGAACAGCACATCGAGCACGCCCGGCTCTTTCGACAAGGCACGCAACACGTCAAGGCACTGCACGTTGCCGGAACCTTCCCACGTCGAATTCACCGGCGCCTCACGGTACAGGCGCGGCAGAATGCTGTCCTCGACGTACCCGGCACCGCCCATGCACTCGGCGGCTTCATTGATCATGGCCGGCGCACGTTTGCAGATCCAGTACTTGCCCACCGCCGTCACCAGCCGGGCGAATCTGGCTTCCTGCGCATCATCAAGATGATCCAGCGCCCGGCCCATGCGCAGGCTCAAGGCCAGCGCCGCTTCGCTTTCCAGCGCCAGATCCGCGAGCACGTTTTGCATCAGCGGTTGTTCGCTGAGCAACTTGCCGCCGACCTTGCGGTGCGCGCAGTGATGGCTGGCCTGGGTCAATGCCTGACGCATCAGGGCGCTGGAGCCGACCATGCAATCGAAACGGGTCATGGCCACCATCTCGATGATGGTCGGTACGCCGCGCCCTTCTTCGCCGATCATCCATGCCAAAGCCCCGCGAAACTCGACTTCGCTGGACGCGTTGGAACAATTGCCAAGCTTGTTTTTCAAGCGCTGGATGTAGAACTGATTACGCGTGTCGTCCGGGCGATGGCGCGGCAGCAGGAAACAGGTCAGGCCCTTGTCGGTCTGGGCCAGGGTCAGGAAGGCGTCGCACATCGGCGCCGAACAGAACCACTTGTGCCCCACCAGCTCATACGCCTGCCCCGGCCCCGAAGCGCCGACCGGATATGCTTTGGTGGTATTGGCCCGCACGTCGGTGCCGCCCTGTTTTTCGGTCATTGCCATGCCAATGGTGACACCGGCCTTGTGGGCCATGCCGACGTTGCGCGGGTCGTATTCGGTGGCGAGGATTTTCGGCAGCCACTGCTTCGCGATGTCCGGTTGCAGGCGCATCGCGGGTACGCTGGCAAACGTCATGGTCAACGGGCAACCGCTGCCGGCCTCGGCCTGACTGTGCAGGTAGCTCATGGCCGCGCGAGCCACATGGGCGCCTGACTGCGGGTCGGTCCAGGGCATGGACGTCAGGCCATGCTCGACCGCCGTGCGCATCAACTCGTGATAGGCCGGGTGAAATTCCACCAGGTCGATCCGGTGACCGTAGCGGTCATGGCTGGAAAACACCGGTTTGTTCTGATTGGCGAGGAAACCGGCCGCCATCAACGGGCCACCGGCCAACGCACCGTAGGCGTCGATGCGTGTGTCGGCCCAACCGGCCCCGAAACGTTGCGACCACTCCTGCAACGGCAGATCGATGCGGTACAGGTTGGCACCGTCCAGCGACGGCGGCTGGTTGGTGACGTCGTGGGTTTCGGCGAACTGATGCAGGTTCATGGCGGGGCCTCCTTGGGGTCAGCGTCTGACCTCAGTTAAGCACCGCCGCCGAACCTAACAAAGTGACATACCCGCCTAACTGTCGGCGCTTTCACCCTATTTCCGACAAAGCACCCGTCGATGCAACGTCGCCTGCAACGCCTCGAATTTCACCGGTTTACCCAGGCAATCGGTCATCCCGGCCGCTTGGCATTGCACCTGATCAACCTGATGGGCGACGGCCAGCACCGGCACCTCGGCGTAGCCAGGCAATGCGCGAATCTGAAAACACAACGACAAGCCATCGAACGACGGCAACTGACAGTCGAGCAGGACGGCGTCCACGGTTTCAGCGCGCAGCAACTCAAGCGCCGCCCACCCACTGTCGGCGGTGCGCACCTGATAACCGAGCTTGAGCAACATGCCGCGCAGCACCAACTGGTTGATGCTGTCGTCGTCAACCAGCAACACCGTGCACTCGCGGGGCGTGCGCGAACTCAGTGCACCACAGTCCTGAAATGAAGCCGGCGTGGCACCGGGCAACGGCGCGGGCACATCAAACTCAACATCCAATTGAAAACGGCTGCCACGCCCAGGCTCGGAGCGATGCGTCAGTCGCCCGCCGAGCAGCTCCACCAGTTGCCGACAGATCGCCAGCCCCACGCCGAGCCCGCCGTATTCGCGGGTCATCGAGCCATCGAGCTGGAAGAAGCGTTGATAGAGCGTGGCTTCATCGAGGTTGGTGAAGCCGATGCCGGTGTCAATCACCACGAACGACAACGCCAGCCGGCCTTCGTCACCGGGTTTGCCGGCTACCCGCAAGGCCAGCCCACCGATGCGGGTGAACTTGATGGCGTTGTCCAACAGGCACTCCAGGCATTGCGCCAGTTTTCCGCTGTCACCGTGCAGTCGGTCCGGCAGGCCCGCTGCCAGTTCCACCTTGAAATCCAGCGCCTTGCTCGCGGCATTGCCGGCGAACTGGCGCTGCAACCCATCGACGACACCCCGCAGGCTGAAGGCTTCGGAGAAAATCTTGAGCTTGCCAGCCTGAAGCTCGGTGAGGGTCAGGATACCGTTGACCATACGCATCATGTCCCGCGCCGAACCGGCGGCGGTCTGCTGGTATTGCTCCAGTTCCGGGCCCAGGTCCACGGTCTGCATCAACTCCAGCGAACCGATCACGCCGTTCATCGGGGTGCGCAGTTCGTGGGTCAGGGTCGCGAGGAATTCGTCCTTGAGCTGATTACTGCGGGCCAGTTGCTGGTTGAGGACTTCGAGCTTCTGCCCGGCATCGAACAAGGTCTGCGCCTGTTGTTCGCGCATGGCGTTGATACGGTCGGCCAGCGCCAGCGAGAGCAGCGCCACTTCAATCGCCGAGCCGATCTGGCTGGCGTACATGGTCAGGAACACATTGGGCAGATAACCCAGCACCATCAGTGTGTTGACGATGCCGCCGAGCAGGAACGCCGACCAGGCGATGATGAAGTACCGCGCCACTCGCAAGCCACGCCACCAGGCGAAGATCCCGGCAGCAAAAATCACCACGGTAAACACCAGCGCCAGCGCTGTCGCCAGGCGCAGTGCCAGGGCGTAGCTGGCCATCAACGACAGGCCCACCACCACCGCGCTGCACCCGATCAACAGCAGCAACAGGCGATCGAGCCAGCGCGAATGGCTGGCGGTCTGCAAGAAGCTGCGGGCGAACTGGCTGCCGAACAGTGCCGCCGCACCGATGAAGAACGGCGTCGCAGCATTGGCCCACCACGGGTTGTCCGGCCAGAAGTACTCAACCGCCGCGCCGTTGACCGACAATTGGTACAGCCCGAACGAGGCGATATAGACGATGTAATAGAGGTAACTGGTGTCACGCACGCTGAGGTAGATAAACAGGTTGTAAACCAGCATCCCCAGCAACACACCATAGATCAGGCCCAGCACATAAAGGCGCGCGGGCTGGTCTTCCAGATACGCGGTGCTGGACCAGAGGGTCAGCGGCGCCTGGATCGACCCCTGGCTTTGCAGGCGCAGGTAAACGGTTTTGCTTTGCTCGGCAGAAAAGTCGAGGTCGAACAGGTAATTGTTCTGGCGGATCTGCCGGCTGGCGTAGGGCAGCGCGTCACCCGTGCGCTGGGCCAGGCGATAGTTGCCGGCAGCGTCGGGCAGGTACAGGTCCAGATGATCGAGGGGCGGATACGCCAGTTCCAGCAACCAGGTGCGTTGGGCGCCAGGATTGGCCGGACGGTAGTGCAGGTCGACTTTCAGCCAGAACACCGAATGCGAGTAACCGGCGTTCAACGTGGCCTTGTCGTGGGTCTTGAAGTTGCCGGCAGCGGCTTGCGCGCGGACTTCGGCGATGTCCGCCGTACCGGCTGCATCTTCGTACACTTGCATGACTCGACCCAAGGGGAGGCTTTGGGTGAACTCATCAAACTCGGCCGCGCCTGCCCAGATTGGCAAGCTCAACAGCAACAGCAGCAAATAGCGCATAAAGCCCCAGCGTGGCCTGTCCGGTTGTGTCAGGAAGCCCCCCATTCCCTTTGAGTAGACGTAAAACCGGCATGACCTGTTATTGGTTTGGATCCACGCTAGCATAGCCGTTGATGGCCATTGAACACCATTGAAAGTTTTAGTTTAAAGGCTCTAGAACGGGCGTTTCAGCGCTATCCATTGATCTAGAGCGGTCGCGCGAAGCCCGTTGATTCACGTGGGCGCTGGCGAGCGTCTTGCACAGCCGTTGCCGAGCCAGGAGTGCTGGCCCGACAACCGAAAAAACCTGTTTGGTGGTAAGCTCGCGCACCATGAATACCTACTGCTCTCGCCCCGTTGTCCTCTGTCTCTCCGGCCACGACCCAAGTGGTGGCGCCGGCTTGCAGGCAGATATCGAAGCCCTGCTCGCTCAGGGTTGTCATGCTGCCCCGGCAGTCACCGCCCTGACCGTGCAAGACACCGTCAACGTCAGCGACTTCCGCGTCCTCGACCGTGAATGGGTGCTGGCGCAAGCCAACGCCGTGCTCAACGACTCGACGGTCGCGGCGGTCAAGCTGGGCATGCTCGGCTCACTGGAAATGGTCGACACCGTGGTCGAACTGCTCCGGGCGCATCCGCACTTGCCGGTAGTCTGCGATCCGGTGCTGCGCGCCGGCGGCGGCGGACGACTGGGCAAGGACGAAGTTGGCTACGCCATGCGCGAACGCCTGCTGCCACTGGCGATCATTGCCACCCCTAACCTTCCTGAAGCGCGCATCCTCGCCGAATTGCCCGAAGGCACGGCCGATGAATGCGCAGAAAAACTCCTGCCTTACGTCAAACACTTGCTGATCACCGGCGGCCACGGCGACGAACACGAAGTGCACAATCGCCTGTACAGCCGAGATGGCAGCCGCCAGACCTTCACGTGCCAGCGCTTGCCCGGCAGCTATCACGGTTCGGGTTGCACGCTGGCCAGCGCACTGGCCGGACGCCTGGCTCAGGGCGAACAGCTCGCCAGCGCGGTGCAATCGGCCCTCAATTACACCTGGCGAACCCTGCGTGATGCCGAACAGCTGGGCAAAGGCCAGTTCGTGCCGCGCCGTTTGCCGCTGGATTTCTGCTCGTAACGCCATGAGGCTTGTCCGATGAAATTACGTGGCCTGTATGCCATTACCGACAGCCAGTTACTGGCCGGCAAGTTCCTGCCGTTTGTAGAAGCCGCGCTCGATGGCGGCGTCGTCCTGTTGCAGTACCGCGATAAAAGCAGCGATGAGGCCCGCCGCCTGCGTGAGGCCCAAGCCCTGCGCAACCTGTGCGAACGCTACCAGACGCAGCTGATCATCAATGACGACGCCGAACTGGCCGCACGCCTGGGTGTCGGTGTTCACCTGGGCCAGACCGACGGCCCGTTGACCCCGGCCCGTGCGCTGCTGGGGCGTCAGGCGATCATCGGTTCGACTTGCCACGCGCAACTGGAACTCGCGGAACAAGCGGCAAAGGAAGGCGCCAGCTATGTCGCCTTCGGCCGCTTTTTCAACTCCAGCACCAAACCCGGAGCGCCGACCGCCAGCCTCGATTTGCTCGACCAGGCCCGCAGCACGCTGCACCTGCCGATCTGCGCAATCGGCGGCATTACCCTGGAGAACGCCGCGCCACTGGTGGCCCACGGTGTTGACCTGCTGGCGGTGGTGCATGGCCTGTTTGGCGCGCCAGACACTCAAGAAGTGACGCGCCGTGCTCGCGCCTTCAACGACTTGTTCACTGTTTAAGTCTTTAATTCCTGATTTTTGAGAGCCCACCATGTCTCGTTCCGAAACCCTGTTTGCCAATGCCCAGAAACACATCCCCGGCGGCGTGAACTCGCCCGTTCGCGCGTTCAAGAGCGTCGGCGGCACGCCGCTGTTCTTCAAGCACGCCGAAGGCGCCTACGTGACCGATGAAGACGACAAGCGTTATGTCGACTACGTCGGCTCCTGGGGCCCGATGATCCTCGGCCACAGCCACCCGGATGTACTCGACGCCGTGCGCAAGCAGCTTGAACACGGCCTGTCCTATGGCGCGCCAACCGCGATGGAAACCGAGATGGCCGACCTGGTCTGCTCGATCGTGCCGTCGATGGAAATGGTCCGCATGGTCAGCTCCGGCACCGAAGCGACCATGAGCGCTATTCGCCTGGCCCGTGGTTTTACCGGCCGCGACAGCATCATCAAGTTCGAAGGCTGCTACCACGGTCACTCCGACAGCCTGCTGGTGAAAGCCGGTTCCGGCCTGCTGACCCAAGGCGTGCCAAGCTCCGCCGGTGTACCTGCGGACTTTGCCAAACACACCCTGACGCTGCCGTTCAACGACATCGATGCCGTTGAAAAAATGCTCGCCGATGTCGGCCAGGAAGTGGCGTGCATCATTGTCGAGCCCGTGGCCGGCAACATGAACTGCGTGCCGCCAGCGCCTGGCTTCCTCGAAGGCCTGCGCACCCTGTGCGACAAACATGGCGTGGTGCTGATCTTCGACGAAGTGATGACCGGATTCCGCGTGGCACTCGGGGGCGCACAGGCGCACTTTGGCGTCACACCGGACCTGAGCACTTTCGGCAAGATCATCGGTGGCGGCATGCCGGTTGGCTGCTTCGGCGGCAAACGCGAAATCATGTCGCACATCGCGCCATTGGGCCCGGTTTACCAGGCGGGCACGCTGTCGGGCAACCCGCTGGCCATGGCTGCCGGCCTGACCACCCTGCGCCTGATCAGCCGTCCGGGCTTCCATGCCGAGCTGAGCGACTACACCAGCCGCCTGCTCGACGGCCTGCAACAGCGCGCAGACGCCGCCGGCATCCCGTTCGTGACCACCCAGGCGGGTGGCATGTTCGGCCTGTACTTCAGCGGCGCCGACGCCATCGTGACCTTCGATGACGTGATGTCCAGCGATGCGAACCTGTTCAAGCGCTTCTTCCACTTGATGCTGGAAGGTGGCGTGTACCTGGCACCGAGCGCCTTCGAAGCCGGTTTCACTTCGATCGCCCATGGCGAAGCGGAGCTGAAACTGACGCTGGATGCTGCCGAGCGCGCCTTCGCTGCACTCAAGTAAGCCATCGCAGCAGACGTCGGCTATTGCCGGCGTCAGCTTTTGCCTACATCTGCCGCTGTTTTCCGACACAAGCGTCGAAAAGCACCCCGAAAGCGGCAGATATAGTCCCCGCGCAGCAGAAAAACGAGTAAAGACTTTGTAAGGTAGGTCCTGCTTATTTCATAATGCGCGCTTATTGGATCCCCCCGCGGGTCCGCGTGCCCCGTCAGAGGTAAGTCGATTCCCATGAACCGCACCGGCCGCACCCTTGCATTGGGCTGCCTGTTGCTCCTTCAGCCCCTGCTCGCGCATGCACAAGCAGGCGGCAACTCGTTGTTGATCCCAGCGATGGGTCGTTGCACCCTCAATACCCAGCCTGAAGACCTTTCCCAAGCGCTCGCCGCCTGCCAGAAAGCCTCGGACGCCGGGGATGCGCAGGCGCAGTACGAGTTGGGCGAGTTCTACTACGACGGCAAAAACGCACCGCGCGACCTCAAGCAAGCCCTGAACTACTTCGAAAAAGCCTCGCTGCAAGGCCATGCTCAGGCGCAATTCAAACTCGGCACCATGTTCTTCCACGGCGAAGGCGTGCCGGCCAATAATGTTCAGGCGTATATCGTGCTGAAAATGGCTGCGGTCAACGGCGCTGAAGACGCACTGGACACCGCCGACGAAGTCGCCGAGCACATGCAACGCGATGAACTGGAAGTGGCGACTCAGGTACTGGGGCAAATTTTCCGTAAATACCTGATGGAACTGCAAAGCGCGGACGGGCGTACACCGTTTTCGCCCCTTCCCTGAATCCAGCGCGAGCTACTGTGGCGAGGGAGCTTGCTCCCGTTGGGGCGCGAAGCGGCCCTGAATTCTATCTGTCACACCGCGTCAGCTGACTTTACGACTGCTGCGCAGTCGAGCGGGAGCAAGCTCCCTCGCCACAGGGGCAACCGCTTACTTCTCAGGCATCGGCATCGGAAACGGCATGACATTGCCAACCGCGCCACGGGCTTCGCTGATTTTCGGTGTGCCCAGGCGCTCGACCTCGTCGATGCGCACAATCGAATGCATCGGCACGAAACTGCGCACCACGCCTTCGAACTGAGCCTTGAGTTTCTCTTCGCTCGGATCGACGACCACTTGCGTGCGCTCGCCAAAGACGAACTCTTCCACTTCCAGGAACCCCCACAGATCGCTTTGATAGATCTGCTTGGCGTACATTTCGAACACCTGGCCCTGATTGAGGAAAATCACCTTGTAGATTGGAGCTTCACGTTTGGTCATGGTGGGCGGGTAACACATCGGGGGATAAAAAGAAGGGGGGCGAACTATAGCATAGCCGCCAGACGCACAGCGGTAGGAACCTGGGAACATGTTCCCTATAATGCGCGGTTCTTTGAATCACGTGATGACTCCGTCCATGGCCAAGAAGCTTTACATCGAAACCCACGGTTGCCAGATGAACGAGTACGACAGCTCGCGCATGGTCGATCTGTTGGGTGAACATCAGGCCCTGGAAGTCACCGCACGCGCTGAAGATGCCGACGTGATCCTGCTCAACACCTGTTCGATTCGCGAACGCGCCCAGGACCGGGTGTATTCCCAGCTCGGCCGCTGGCGCGAACTGAAGCTCGCCAACCCGGACATGGTGATCGCCGTCGGCGGTTGCGTGGCCAGCCAGGAAGGCGCGGCGATCCGCGACCGCGCTCCGTACGTCGACGTGGTGTTCGGCCCGCAGACCCTGCACCGTCTGCCGGAAATGATCGACGCGGCGCGCATCACCAAATTGCCGCAAGTCGACGTTTCGTTCCCGGAAATCGAAAAATTCGACCACCTGCCCGAGCCACGTATCGACGGCCCGAGCGCCTACGTGTCAGTGATGGAAGGTTGCAGCAAGTACTGCACCTTCTGCGTGGTGCCTTACACCCGCGGCGAAGAAGTCAGCCGACCGTTCGACGACGTGGTCGCCGAGGTCATCCACCTGGCCGAAAACGGCGTGCGTGAAGTGACCCTGCTGGGGCAGAACGTCAACGGTTACCGTGGCCTGACCCACGACGGGCGCCTGGCGGATCTGGCCGAGCTGATCCGCGTGGTTGCCGCCGTGGATGGCATCGACCGCATCCGCTACACCACCTCGCACCCGCTGGAGTTCTCCGACAGCCTGATCCAGGCCCATGCCGAAGTGCCGGAACTGGTCAAACACCTGCACTTGCCGGTGCAGTCGGGCTCTGACCGGGTGCTGGCCGCGATGAAGCGCAACCACACCGCGCTGGAGTACAAGTCCAAACTGCGTAAACTGCGGGCCGCCGTGCCAGGCATTTGCATCAGTTCGGACTTTATTGTCGGCTTTCCTGGCGAAACAGAAAAAGACTTCGAACAGACCATGAAGCTGATCGAAGACGTCGGTTTCGACTTCTCCTACTCCTTCGTCTACAGCCAGCGCCCCGGCACTCCGGCCGCCGATCTGACCGACGAAACCCCGGAAGAGCTGAAAAAAGAGCGCCTGAACGCCCTGCAACATCGCCTCAACCAGCAGGGTTTCGAGATCAGCCGACAAATGGTGGGTACCACCCAGCGGATCCTGGTGACCGATTACTCGAAAAAAGACCCGGGCGAACTGCAAGGCCGCACCGAGAATAATCGAATCGTAAACTTTCGCTGCGACAATCCTACCCTGATCGGCCAGTTCGCGGACGTGCACATCGACGCCGCCCAGCCGCACTCGCTGCGCGGGTCGCTGATCCAGTAATCACCGCGGTAGCTGTGGCTGCGGGCTTGTGTGGCGAGGGAGCTTGCTCCCGCTCGGTTGCGAAGCAACCGCAAACCGGGCGCCTCGGCATCACTTAAAAAACCGCAGTGATTGAACTGGGAGTACTTCGCACTCCAGCGGGAGCAAGCTCCCTCGCCACAGGTGTGAAGCAACCAATAGAGGCTGGGTTATTTAAGAGCTTTCGCACGTAGCCTGCTGGCGTTATCCTTGATTTATCTTCATTGCCCCAGGGCGGCTTAAAACAACCTTGAACGCACCCATAGAACCTCATCGCTTTATCCTCGAGCCCTTTGAGGCTCATCGCTTCGCCAATCTGTGCGGGCAATTCGACGAGCATCTGCGCTTGATCGAACAGCGCCTGGCGATCGTGATCCGCAATCGCGGCAATCAGTTCGAACTGATCGGCGAGCTCAAACACACCACCTCCGCGGAAAACCTTCTGCGCCGCCTCTACCGCGAAACCAAGGGTAGCGAGCTGTCGCCAGACATGGTCCACCTGTTCCTGCAGGAGTCGGCCGTCGAGGACATGGACAACGTCTCCCCCGCCGAACCCTCCGTCGCCCTGCGCACCAAAAAAGGCATGATTCGCCCTCGCGGCTTGAATCAGCAGCGCTACGTGAAGGAAATCCTGGCCAACGACATCAACTTCGGCATCGGCCCGGCCGGTACCGGCAAGACCTACCTGGCCGTGGCCTGCGCCGTTGATGCACTGGAGCGCGAGCAGATCCGCCGCATCCTGCTGGTACGTCCGGCGGTCGAGGCTGGCGAGAAACTCGGCTTCCTGCCCGGCGACCTGTCGCAAAAAATCGACCCGTACCTGCGCCCGCTGTATGACGCGCTCTACGAGATGCTGGGCTTCGAATACGTGGCCAAACTGATCGAACGCCAGGTAATCGAAGTCGCGCCGCTGGCCTACATGCGCGGCCGCACGCTGAACAACAGCTTCATCATCCTTGATGAAAGCCAGAACACCACCGTCGAACAAATGAAGATGTTCCTGACCCGGATCGGTTTCGGCTCGACCGCCGTCATCACCGGCGACATCACCCAGATCGACCTGCCGAAGGGCACCAAGTCCGGGCTGATTCACGTGATCGACGTGCTCAAGGAAGTACCGGGCATCAGTTTTACCCACTTCAAGCCCAAGGACGTTGTCCGCCACCCGCTGGTGCAGCGTATTGTCGAAGCCTACGAGCGCTTCGAAAATCGCCTGATCGACGAGCCTGTGACGCTTTCCACCGAAAAGGACAGCCGCCGCGATGCTTGAGCTTGATCTGCAACTGGCGACCGAAGCGTCTGCACCTAGCGAAGCCGAGTTCCGCCAATGGTGCGAACTGGCCCTGCGCCAGCGCACCGCCGACTCGGAAATGACCATTCGCCTGGTCGACGAAGCAGAAGGTCGCGAGCTGAACCACACCTGGCGGCAGAAGGATTACGCGACCAACGTGTTGTCGTTTCCCGCCGATGTACCCGACGAGTTTCTCGACATCCCGCTGCTGGGCGATCTGGTGATCTGCGTGGCCGTGGTCGAACGCGAAGCCGCTGAACAAGGCAAGGCACTCAAGGCCCATTGGGCCCATCTGGTGATTCACGGCTGCTTGCATCTACTCGGTTACGACCATATAGATGACGATGAAGCCGAGGAAATGGAAGCACTGGAACGAACGTTGCTTGCAGAGCTGGGTCATCCTGACCCTTATGCAGACGACGAAACCGAAACATCCCCTATCGTTACAACAAAGGATTCAGAGTAATCGCTATGAGCGAAGATCGATCGAGCAACGGGCAAAAGTCCTGGCTGGGTAAACTCACCCAAGCTTTTGCCCACGAGCCGAAAAACCGTCAGGAGCTGCTGGAGCTCCTGCGTGATGCCCATCAGAACAAATTGCTGGACAGCGAAGCGCTGGCCATCGTCGAAGGCGCCATCCAGGTCGCCGACCTGCAAGTACGAGACATCATGGTCCCGCGCTCGCAAATGGTCAGCATCAAGGCGACCCAGACACCCCGCGAGTTCCTCCCGGCTGTCGTCGATTCCGCGCACTCGCGGTATCCGGTGATCGGTGAGAGCCACGACGACGTCATGGGCGTGTTGCTGGCCAAGGACTTGCTGCCATTGATCCTCAAGGAGAATGGCGACAGCTTCAACATCAAGGACCTGCTGCGCCCGGCCACCTTCGTGCCCGAGTCCAAGCGCCTGAACGTGTTGCTGCGCGAGTTCCGCGCCAACCACAACCACATGGCCATCGTCATTGACGAATACGGCGGCGTGGCAGGCCTGGTGACCATCGAAGACGTGCTGGAGCAAATCGTCGGCGACATCGAAGACGAGCACGACGTCGAGGAAGACAGCTACATCAAGCCACTGCCCAGCGGTGACTTCCTGATCAAGGCCCTGACGCCGATCGAGAATTTCAACGAGTTCTTCGACAGCGAATTCTCCGATGACGAATTCGACACCGTCGGCGGCCTGGTGATGAGCGCGTTCGGGCACTTGCCAAAACGCAACGAAATCACTGAAATCGGCGCCTATCGCTTTCGCATCCTGAATGCCGATAGCCGTCGCATTCACTTGCTGCGCCTGACCCCTATAGCCCGCTAAGGACTGACATGCGTTGGATCACCCGCCCCGGCTGGCCCGGTAACCTGCTGGCCGTGGCGGCCGGTGCTCTCACCACCCTGACGCTGGCGCCGTTCGATATCTGGCCGCTGGCATTGCTGGCGGTCGGTTTTTTCTATGCAGGCCTTCGTGAACTGACACCGCGTCAGGCGCTGGGTCGTGGCTGGTGTTTCGGTTTCGGCCTGTTTGGCGCTGGCACCAGCTGGATCTACTACAGCATTCACCACTTTGGCGGCGCTTCGGCGTTGCTGGCCGGGTTGTTGATGCTGGCGTTCACCGCCGCGATTGCCTGGTTTTTTGCCCTGCCCGCCTGGGTCTGGGCACGCTGGTTGCGCCGCAACGAAGCACCGCTGGCCGATGCCCTGGCCTTCGCGGCATTGTGGTTGGGCCAGGAAGCGTTCCGTGGCTGGTTCCTCACCGGTTTTCCGTGGCTCTATTCCGGTTACAGCCAGCTCGACGGGCCTTTGGCCGGATTGGCGCCGCTGGGCGGCATGTGGCTGATTTCCTTCTCCCTGGCACTGACCGCCGCACTGATCTACAACCTGCCCCGCCTGATCAAGGCCGGACGCAAAGGCTTTATCGTCGCGGGCCTGGCGTTGCTGGTTGCACCGTGGGTAATCGGCGTATCGCTCAAGGGCCATGCCTGGACCAGTCCATCGGGTGACCCGCTGAGCGTGGCCGCCATTCAGGGCAATATCGAACAGAGCATGAAGTGGGACCCCGCGCAGCTCAACGAACAACTGGCGCTGTACCGCGACATGAGCCTGAGCTCCAGGCGCGTCGACCTGCTGATCTGGCCGGAAACCGCCGTGCCGGTACTCAAGGAGTCGGCGCAGGGCTACCTGGACATGATGGGAAGTTTCGCCGCCGAGCGTAATACGGCGCTGATTACCGGCGTGCCGATTCGCCAGGTGATCCACCACGAGAAACGCTTCTTCAATGGCATCACGGTGGTCGGCGAAGGCGATGGCACTTACCTCAAGCAAAAACTGGTGCCGTTCGGCGAGTACGTGCCGTTGCAAGAACTGCTGCGCGGGCTGATCGCGTTCTTCGACCTGCCAATGTCCGACTTCGCCCGAGGCCCGGCCGACCAGCCATTGCTACAGGCCAAGGGTTATCAGGTGGCCCCGTTCATCTGCTACGAAGTGGTGTACCCGGAATTTGCCGCCAGCCTGTCGGCCCGCAGTGATTTACTGCTGACCATCAGCAACGACACGTGGTTCGGCACATCCATTGGCCCGCTGCAACATCTGCAAATGGCTCAGATGCGTGCCCTCGAAGCAGGCCGCTGGATGATTCGTGCAACCAATAACGGCGTGACTGCACTGATTGATCCGTACGGCAAAATCACCACACAGATCCCGCAGTTCGAGCGCGGCATTCTGTACGGCGAAGTCGTGCCGATGCACAACCTGACGCCGTACCTGCAATGGCGCTCATGGCCGTTGATCATTTTGTGCGTCTTGTTGTTTGGCTGGGCACTGCTGGCCAGCCGCATCTCGAAGACTGTCTGATTACTGTGGCGAGGGAGCTTGCTCCCGCTCGGTTGCGCTGCAGCCGCATTCGGTCAATGGGGTGTATCTGGCAAGCCCCATTTACCGTTATTCGGGCCGCTTCGCAACCCAGCGGGAGCAAGCTCCCTCGCCACAGGTCCGGGGTATCGACCCGACTATCGATAAAACAGCGAATACCCGACCTGCCCCACCGCTTCGTTCAACAACTGCCCCGACTGCCAGATCGACTTGAACTCCGGCATCCAGCCGCCCAGAGGGCGCGCGTTATCCACACCCAGAAAACCCACCGGTGCCGGCACCACGGTAAAACCTGCCTGCTCGAAACTCCAGACGCTGCGCGGCATGTGCCAGGCCTGAGTCACCACCACGATCCGTTTGATCCCCTCCGGCAGCAACATCTGGGCAGTGAACTGCGCGTTCTCCCAGGTGGTACGGCTACGCCCTTCTTGCCAACGAACGGTCACGCCGAAATCGTCCAGCAATGAATCCGCCATCAGTTTCGCTTCAGTCGGTGGCGTGCCGTAGTGCAGCCCTCCAGTGGTGAGAACCGGCAGCCCGGACGCCTTGGCCAACCGCGCCGCATAACGCTCGCGCTCCAGGCCCACCCCCGTCGGCTGATCAGCGCCCCACGCCAGGTCGCCACGCTCGCGCCCAGAGCCCAGCACCACAATTGCATCGGCACGCTGGGCCAGCGTCGCCCACTCACTACGGGGCAAGGGCGGCTCCTGCTCAAGGGCGTGCGCCCCCCACTGCACCATCACCGGCAAACTCATCAACCAGAAGCCACCCGCCCCCAACGCAAAACACACGCCTGCAAGGCGCGGTCTTGAGCGGCGCAACCACCAGGCGAACAAAAGCAGCAGCAACAAAATGCCGGGAGGCAAGAGAAGTTGTTTGATGAAATAACGAAAAGGCATCGAGCATCTCCAAAGATGCCCGAAGCCTAAGAGGGTTGAAGCAAAGCGACAACAAATGCATCAGACTTTTCTAACAAACAGCCTTTACTGCTGACGTCAGGTGCCCGCACAGGGCAACGCCGACTTATTTGAACTGCAGGGACCGGACCCTTACCGCGCCGCCGACAGGTGCCTTGTCTTTCAACCAGATGATCTTCGCCGAGCGCTGCGCGCCGGCCTGTTTTGCTTCTTCTATCAAGCATCCTTGCGCCTCACGTTCACTACGGTCCAGATAGGCCTCGATCAGTGCGAACTCGGCACTGCTCAACCCGCGAAGCTCCAGTTCGACAGGGCGCTCATCGCGTAACCGGCCAGCCGTTTTTGCTGCGTCCAAGGCAACGCCCAAGCGCTCTATCAGCCTTTCGTACAACTCGGGCTTCGTGACTTTTCGTTGTGACTCAACCATCCCTCACCTCATTGAAAGTAAGACTCACTCCCCATTTAGAGCTTAGCTTCGCTGAGCAAACCGGTCTGGCGCCGCGACCAACGGCCCTCGGCTCGGTTGACAGGACGTAATCAGGGTTTCCCTAGGCCGAGCGCGGTCATGTATGCTACGGCGCTTCCTGTAACTCCACTTCCAGCTCGGCTGGGCATCGAAACGCCCTTCTGGCGTCCTCACCGCCCACCGTTGCATTGAAGAGGATTAGGCCACCCCTATTCAGTACAAAAGTAGCCATGCACGAACACTATCAGCCCCGTGAAATAGAAGCCGCCGCCCAGTCGTTCTGGGATGAGCAAAAGTCCTTTGAAGTCAGCGAACAGCCAGGCAAGGAAACTTTCTATTGCCTATCGATGTTCCCTTACCCCAGCGGCAAGCTACACATGGGGCACGTGCGCAACTACACCATCGGCGACGTGATCTCCCGCTATCAGCGCATGCAAGGCAAGAACGTCCTGCAACCCATGGGTTGGGACGCCTTCGGCATGCCGGCGGAAAACGCCGCGATGAAGAACAACGTCGCACCGGCCAAGTGGACCTACGAAAACATCGCCTACATGAAAACCCAGCTGCGCAGCCTGGGCCTGGCGGTGGACTGGTCGCGCGAAGTCACTACCTGCAAGCCGGATTACTACCGCTGGGAACAATGGCTGTTCACTCGCCTGTTCGAAAAAGGCGTGATCTACCGTAAAAACGGCACCGTGAACTGGGACCCGGTCGACCAGACCGTCCTGGCCAACGAACAGGTGATCGACGGTCGCGGCTGGCGCTCCGGCGCGCTGATCGAAAAGCGCGAAATCCCGATGTACTACTTCAAGATCACCGCCTACGCGGATGAGCTGCTGGAAAGCCTCGACGAACTGACAGGCTGGCCTGAACAGGTCAAGACCATGCAGCGCAACTGGATTGGCAAATCCCGTGGCATGGAAGTGCAGTTCCCGTACAACGTCGACTCCATCGGCGAAACCGGCACACTGAAAGTCTTCACCACCCGTCCGGACACCCTGATGGGCGCGACCTACGTTGCCGTGGCTGCCGAGCACCACCTGGCCACCCTGGCGGCGCAGAACAACCCCGAGCTGCAAGCGTTCATCGCGCAATGCAAGGGCGGCAGCGTTGCCGAAGCCGACATGGCGACCCAGGAGAAAAAAGGCCTGCCGACGTCGCTGTTCGTCGAGCACCCGCTGACCGGCGAAAAACTGCCGGTGTGGGTCGCCAACTACGTGCTGATGCACTACGGCGACGGCGCGGTCATGGCGGTTCCGGCTCACGACGAACGTGATTTCGAATTCGCCCACAAGTACAACCTGCCGATCAAATCCGTGGTGCGCACCAGTTCCGGTGACGAAAACCCGGCGCCATGGCAAGACGCTTACGGCGAACACGGCACGCTGATCAACTCCGGCGAGTTCGACGGCCTCGACTTCGCAGGCGCATTCGACGCCATGGAAGTCGCCCTGATCAAGAAAAACCTCGGTGCCTCGCGCACCCAGTTCCGCCTGCGCGACTGGGGCATCAGCCGTCAGCGCTACTGGGGCTGCCCGATCCCGATCATCCACTGCGATACCTGCGGTGACGTGCCGGTGCCGGAAGACCAACTGCCTGTCGTGCTGCCGGAAGACGTCGTACCGGACGGCGCCGGTTCGCCATTGGCGCGCATGCCCGAGTTCTATGAGTGCAACTGCCCGAAATGCGGCCAGCCTGCCAAGCGCGAAACCGACACCATGGACACCTTCGTGGAGTCGTCCTGGTACTACGCCCGCTACGCCTCGCCACACTATGAAGGCGGCCTGGTAGAAAAATCAGCGGCCGACCACTGGCTGCCGGTCGATCAGTACATCGGTGGTATCGAACACGCCATTCTTCACCTGCTGTACGCGCGTTTCTTCCACAAGCTGATGCGTGACGAAGGCCTGGTGAGTTCCAACGAGCCGTTCAAGAACCTGCTGACCCAGGGCATGGTGATCGCCGAGACTTATTATCGTCGCGAAGCCAACGGCGCCTACACCTGGTTCAACCCGGCGGACGTCGAGCTTGAGCGTGACAGCAAAGCCAAAGTGATTAGCGCCAAGCTGATTGCGGACGGCCTGCCGGTGGAAATCGGCGGAACCGAGAAGATGGCCAAGTCAAAGAACAACGGCGTTGACCCACAGTCGATGATTGACCAGTTCGGCGCAGACACCTGCCGCCTGTTCATGATGTTTGCCTCGCCACCTGACATGAGCGCGGAATGGTCCGACTCCGGCGTCGAAGGTTCGCACCGCTTCCTCAAGCGCGTCTGGCGCCTGGCTCAAGCGCACGTCACTCAGGGCCTGCCGGGCAAACAGGACATCGCCAGCCTGAACGACGAGCAGAAAGCCATTCGGCGTTCGATCCACCAGGCCATCAAGCAGGCCAGCCATGACGTCGGCCAAAACCACAAATTCAACACCGCCATCGCCCAGGTGATGACGCTGATGAACGTGCTGGAAAAAGCCGCGCAAGACACCGAACAGGACCGCGCACTGGTTCACGAAGGCCTGGAAACCGTGGTCCTGCTGCTGGCGCCGATCACCCCGCACATCAGCCACGAGCTGTGGCATCGCCTGGGTCACGCCGACCCGGTGATCGACGCAGGCTGGCCGGTGCTGGACGAGAGCGCTCTGGTGCAGGACAGCCTGCAACTGGTCATTCAAGTGAATGGCAAGCTGCGCGGCCAGATCGAAATGCCAGCCAGCGCCAGCCGCGAAGAAGTCGAAGCCGCCGCACGTGCCAACGAAAACGTGCTGCGTTTCGTCGATGGCCTGACTATTCGCAAAGTGATCGTAGTGCCCGGGAAACTGGTCAACATCGTCGCGAGCTAATTGGATCAGGCGCCAGGGTACAGACCTGGCGCCGCACAAACCTTTCGGGCCTTCGATAAGGCCCACATGGTTTCAAGGGGAGCAACAAGATGATCAAACGCAACCTGCTGGTGATGGGCCTCGCGGTACTGTTGAGCGCCTGCGGCTTCCAGCTGCGCGGCACCGGCACCACCGAACTGGCGATCAAGGAACTCGACCTGAGCGCCCGCAATGCCTACGGCGAAACCGTGGTGATGCTTCGTCAGGTAATGCAAGGCAGTGGCGTTAACGTCCACGCCGGCGCACCTTACAAACTGATCTTGACCGACGAACAGGAAACCCGACGCAGCCTCAGCTATTCCGGTGCCGGTCGTTCGGCGGAAAACGAGCTGACCAGCGTTCTGAACTTCCAGATCCTGAGTCACGACAACCTTGTGTTGCTCACTGACAAGCTGCAAGTGCAGAAAGTGTACATGCAGGACGGTAACAACCTCGTCGGGTCCGACCAGCAAGCCGCCGAAGCGCGCAAGGAAATGCGTCGCGACCTGGTGCAGCGCATGATGTTGCGCCTGCAACTGATCACGCCGACTCAACTGGAGCAATTGCAGCAAACGGCAGAAGCCAAGGCCAAGGCAGAAGCCGACGCCCTGGAAGCCGCGCAAAAGGCTGAAGCGCAAACGCCGCGCCAGTCGCCTCTGCAAATTCCGACCGAGTAAGCCATGCGGGGCGCACCAGCGCCCCGCTCGCCCCGCCTTATGAAACTCGCGCCCGCCCAACTCGCCAAACACCTGCAAGGTAACCTCGCGCCTGTCTACATCGTCAGCGGCGACGACCCGTTGCTCTGTCAGGAAGCCGCCGACGCCATTCGCGCCAGCGCTCGCCAGCAAGGTTTCGACGAACGCCAGGTATTCAGCGCCGACGCCAGTTTCGACTGGGGCACGTTGCTGCAAGCCGGTGCCAGCATGTCGTTGTTCGCCGAAAAACGCCTGCTGGAGTTGCGCTTGCCGTCTGGCAAGCCGGGGGACAAAGGCGCCGCAGCGTTAATCGAATACTGTTCGCGCCCCGCCGAAGACACCGTGTTGCTGATCAGCCTGCCCAAGCTCGATGGCAGCGCGCAGAAAACCAAGTGGGGCAAGGCGCTGGTCGAAGGTTCGCACACCCAGTTCGTGCAGATCTGGCCCGTGGATGCCAACCAGTTGCCGCAATGGATTCGTCAGCGTCTGTCCCAGGCCGGCCTCGCCGCCAGCCAGGATGCCGTTGAACTGATTGCGGCACGGGTAGAAGGCAACTTGCTGGCGGCAGCCCAGGAAATCGAAAAGCTCAAGCTGATGGCCGAGGGTGGCCAGATCACGGTCGAAACGGTGCAAGCTGCAGTCGCCGACAGCGCGCGGTTCGATGTCTTCGGATTGACCGATGCGATTCTGAACGGTGAAGCCGCCCACGCGCTGCGCATGCTCGAAGGCTTGCGCGGCGAAGGTGTCGAACCGCCAGTGATTCTCTGGGCACTGGCGCGAGAGCTGCGACTGCTGGCCAACCTGTCGCTGCAATACAGCCAGGGTGTGCCATTGGACAAGGCGTTCAGCCAGGCTCGACCGCCAGTCTGGGACAAACGCAAACCACTGATGAGCAAAGCCCTGCAACGTTACTCGACACAGCGCTGGGCGCAATTGCTGCTCGAAGCGCAACGCATCGACGCACAAATCAAGGGGCAGGCCGCCGGATCACCGTGGATGAGCTTGAGTCGCCTGGCATTGTTGATGGCCGGTCAGCGCCTGACCTTGCCGGCCGAGTAAGTCTTTCTGTGGCGTGGGAGCTTGCTCCCGCCGGGTTGCGAAGCGACCCCCTGAATTCTTTCAGACATACCGATTCGCTTGGATTTACGACTGCTTCGCAGCCGAACGGGAGCAAGCTCCCTCGCCACAGGCCGTCATTTCCTACACATCGTGGGACTAGACAGATCCCTGACTTAGGCAGATTATTTGCCCCGCAAACCCCACCTCCACGAGAGAAACGCCCATGAGCAAAAACAAGCGGCCCAACAAGGCCAAATCCATTATCGCCCAGCCACTGTTCCGTAGCCGTCAGGAACCCGCCGGCAAGGGCAAAGGCAGCTACCGCCGCGAAGCCTTCCAGTCTAAAAGCTGGGAGGCTTCTTACTTTCTGGCCGCCTAAAGCAAACACCCCCCTCCCCGTGATAAGGTCCCTCCCTGAATTCGTATTCTCTGGACCCGTGCATGCCCTTTTGTAACTCCCGCCGTTGGCACCTGCGCCAATTGATGACTGCCGCAAGCCTTGTTCTGCTGGTTGCCTGTGCGGAAAAACCGACCGCCGCCGACGCCCAACCTCTTCAGACCGTTCCTTCCGTCCCCGCACCCGCCGTGATTCCTCCGGTGGTGCCAACAGGCGAGAACCTGGAGATCCAGCCGACCCAGACCTTCGCCGAATGGCAGGCAGGTTTCCGTAAGGACGCCCTGGCCGCCGGTATCCGCGCTGATCTGTTCGACCGCGCCTTCGCCGATGTAACGCCCGACATGAGCGTCATCAAGGCCGACCGCAGCCAACCTGAGTTTTCCCGCCCGGTGTGGGAATACCTCGACGGCGCCTTGTCGCCCGTGCGTGTGCGTAAAGGTCAGGTGCTGATCAATCAATACGCCGACACCCTGCAAAGCATCGAGCAACGTTATGGCGTGGATCGTCAGGCGCTCGTGTCGGTCTGGGGCATGGAAAGCAACTTTGGGCAATTCCAGGGTAACAAGTCGGTGATCCGCTCGCTGGCAACCCTGGCTTACGAAGGCCGCCGCCCGGGCTTCGCCCACGCCCAATTGCTGGCCGCCCTGCAAATCCTGCAACAAGGTGATATCGAGCCCGAGAAGATGCTCGGCTCCTGGGCAGGTGCCATGGGCCAGACCCAGTTCATCCCGACCACCTACAACACCCATGCCGTGGACTTCGATGGCGATGGTCGCCGCGACATCTGGGGCAGCCCGGCCGACGCCCTCGCATCCACCGCGCACTACCTGCAAAGCTCGGGCTGGCAGCGTGGGCAACCGTGGGGGTTTGAGGTGCAGTTAGCGAAAGGTTTCGATTACTCGCTGGCCGACGGCGCGACCCGCAAGAGCGTTGCCGAGTGGATGCAACTGGGCCTGACCCTGCCCAACGGCGCCAACGTGCCGGCCGGCTCCGAACACCTGTCCGCCGCCCTGCTGTTGCCGGCAGGTTATCGCGGCCCGGCGTTCCTGGTCCTCGACAACTTCCGCGCCATTCTCAAGTACAACAACTCGTCGTCCTATGCGTTGGCCGTGAGCCTGTTGTCGCAACGTTTCAGCGGTGCGGGCCTGATCAACGGCGAGTGGCCGAAAGATGACCTGCCGCTGAGTCGCAGTGAACGGATTGAATTGCAGAACCTGCTGAGCACCCATCAGTACGACGCCGGGACGGCCGACGGCATCATTGGCGCCAACACCCGCAAAGCCATTCGCAGCGCTCAGCAGTCGTTTGGCTGGCCGGCTGATGGCTACCCGACGCACAAGTTACTGGAAGGCCTTCGTAACCGCTGAGGCTCGGCCTCAATCTGTGGCGAGGGAGCTTGCTCCCGCTGAGGTGCGAAGCGCCTCCAATTGGGTAAATGCGCAGTACCTGCAAGAGCCCGTTGACCGAACGACGACTGCTTCGCAGCTGAGCGGGAGCAAGCTCCCTCGCCACAAAAGCCACGCGCCTAGCGAACGACCACATCCTGCTCCAGCCACAACTCTTTGCTCCCCGCATCCAACCTGACCAATGCCCCCATGGGCAGCGTCAGGTTCGGGTCGCAATGGCCGCTGCGCCAACCGGCCAATACCGGAATACAGAACGGTTCAAAGGTTTGCTTGAGCAGCCGCGCCAACGCATCAGCGTCCACCCCCGCCACATCCCCCACCAGCACGCCCCGCAATTGACTCAACTTGCCGGCCAGGCGCAGGTGCGTCAGCAGCCGGTCGATACGGTAGAGCGGCTCGTTAACGTCCTCGATGAACAGAATGACCCCGTCGGCATCGATTTCGAAGGGTGTGCCCATGGTCGCGGCAATCATCGAGAGGTTACCGCCGATCAACCGCCCACGGGCGATGCCTGGCTCAATCGTGGCCAAGGGGTAGGCCACCGGGTGCGCGAGCATGCTGCCGGCCTTGAGCTGGCCCCTGAGCAGGCTGAACATCGCCGACTCGGTCGGTTGCTGTTTGTCACCCAACAGGTCGGCGTTGAGCATCGGCCCGTGGAAGGTCACAAAGCCCGCATAACGGCTGATCGCCAGATGCAGCGCCGTGATGTCGCTGTAGCCGACAAACGGCTTGGCGTTGCGTCTCAGCAAGTCATAGTCGATCCGGTCGAGCAGCCGCGGGCTGCCATAACCGCCGCGCAGGCAGAGAATGGCGTCGATTGCCGGGTCGGCAAAAGCGTCGTGCAGGTCCTTGAGGCGCACCGCGTCGCTGCCCGCCAGGTAGCCGTCACTCTCTGCCACCCCTGGGAAAATCTTCAGCGAGTAACCGCGGGCACGCATCCACTGAAAGGCCTTGTCGGTGTCCAGTGGTGCCGGCCCTGCGGGGGCAATGACGCCGATCCGTCCTTCGACGGGCAACGCCGGAACCGGGGTGTGTTCACAAATAAGGTGAGGCGAACGAGCGCTCATCCATGATTCTCCCTGCGTAAAGGTATCAACGCACAGTAGACGCGATTGTTTGCAAACAGAAGAGGGTCAGCCGCCCCACAGGGTGCAGGAAAAGACTGAAGGTGAGGTAGCACCGAGGTCAGCGCCGGAAAACAAAAATGCCCGCAAGGTGTAAGCCTTGCGGGCATTGCGGGTCAGGACGACATCAACTCGGCCTTGACCAGTTTCGCCTGTTCATCGGCGTGGTACGAGGAACGTACCAGCGGGCCCGACGCGACGTTCTTGAAGCCCATCTTGTAACCTTCCTCGGCGAACCAGGCGAAGGTGTCCGGGTGCACGAAACGCTGCACCGGCAAGTGGCTGCGCGACGGTTGCAGGTACTGGCCCAGGGTCAGCATGTCGATGTCGTGTTCGCGCATGCGCTTCATGACTTCGATCACTTCTTCGTCGGTTTCGCCCAGGCCCAGCATCAAGCCGGACTTGGTCGGAATGTGCGGCATCATCTGCTTGAAGCGTTGCAGCAGGGTCAGCGACCACTGGTAATCGGAGCCCGGACGCGCAGCCTTGTACAGGCGCGGCACGGTTTCCAGGTTGTGGTTGAACACATCCGGTGGCTCGGCCGCGGTGATTTCCAGCGCTACGTCCATGCGGCCACGGTAGTCCGGGACCAGGGTTTCAAGCTGAACGTTCGGCGACAGTTTGCGGATCTCACGGATGCAGTCGGCAAAGTGCTGGGCACCGCCGTCACGCAGGTCGTCCCGGTCAACCGAGGTGATCACCACGTACTTCAGGCGCAGGTCAGCGATGGCGATGGCCAGGCTTTGCGGCTCATTGACGTCCAGTGGCTTCGGACGACCGTGGCCCACGTCGCAGAACGGGCAGCGACGGGTGCAGATGTCGCCCATGATCATGAAGGTCGCGGTGCCACCGGAGAAGCACTCGCCCAGGTTCGGGCAGGACGCTTCTTCGCAGACGCTGTGCAGCTTGTGTTTGCGCAGCAAAGCCTTGATGCGGTCGACTTCCGGGGAAACCGGAATGCGCACGCGAATCCAGTCGGGTTTTTTCGGCAACTCGGTGGTCGGAATGATCTTCACCGGAATGCGCGCAACCTTCTCGGCGCCCCGCAGCTTGACGCCCGCCTCAACTTTCGGACGGGGGGCGCGCTCGGATACATCCAGCGTCGGGATCAGGGTTTGCACAGCGTCTTGCGCAGTAGTCATATCAGTCGATTCCGCCCGTTAGGGTCGTCTGCTCAGCATAGTCGAGGTGTTTGACGAGCTGCGCACGCAGCCGGGCACTTACCTCGGCAAATTCAATCGGCCCGGTGTGATCACGCAGCTGGGTCATTGCCAGCCCGGCGTAGCCACAGGGATTAATCCGTCGAAACGGCTCCAGGTCCATATCCACGTTCAGGGCCAGGCCATGAAAGGAGCAACCGTGGCGGATCCGCAGACCCAGCGAAGCGATTTTCGCCCCGTCGACATACACGCCCGGCGCGTCGGGCTTGGCCACGGCAGTAACGCCGTAACTGGCCAGCAACTCGATCAGGCACTGTTCCATGCGGCTGACCAGGTCACGCACACCGAAACCCAGTTTGCGTACATCCAGCAGCAGGTAGGCGACCAACTGGCCGGGGCCGTGGTAGGTCACTTGACCGCCACGGTCGGCCTGCACCACCGGGATGTCGCCGGGCAGCAGCAAGTGCTCGGCCTTGCCAGCCTGCCCCTGAGTAAACACCGGCAGGTGCTCGACCAGCCAGATTTCATCGGGGGCCGTACTGCCGCGCTCATTGGTAAACCGTTGCATGGCCTGCCAGACCGGCTCGTAAGCCATCTGGCCGAGCTCGCGAAAGCCGAGCGGTTCGGACATCACAGCACCATGTGTACGAAACCGGTCGCTCGCAACTCGCTGTTGATGTCGTACAGCTGCTCTTGGCCGGTGGCGATGATGTGCAGCTGGATGGTCGTGTACTTGCCATTGGTACTCTGGCGCTCGGCCAGGGTCTTATGGTCAACGGTGGCATGCTTCTCGAGGATCGCGATGATCGTGTCCTTGAAACCCACGCCGGTGTCGCCGATCACCTTGATAGGGTAATCCGCGCAAGGGAATTCGATCTTTGGCGCCTTTACTTCTGTGTCTGTCATGGCGTAACGGCCTCGTAAGCCGTGGCGACGGACATGCCCCCCACCCTACATCAGGGAGAGGGGCATGCAGGTCGACAATATCAGTTGAATAAGCCGAAGAAGAATAGACGGATGCTATCCCACATGCGGCGGAAGATACCACCCTCGTCGACCGCGTCCAGAGCGATCAGGTTGGCGCTGTGCACCACTTTGTCGTCCAGTTTCACTTCGACTTTACCAATCACGTCGCCCTTGGCGATCGGCGCGACCAGTTGCGGGTTCATGGTCATGCTGGCAGCGAGCTTTTTCAGCTGGCCTTTTGGCAGGGTCATGGTCAGGTCTTCAGCCAGGCCAGCCTTGACCTGGTTGGTGGTGCCTTTCCAGACCGGAGCCTGGGCCAGCTCTGCGCCCTTCTGGTAGAAGGTCTGGGTTTCGAAGAAGCGGAAACCGTAGGTCAGCAGCTTCTGGGTTTCAGCAGCACGGGCGGATTCGCTGTTGGTGCCAAACACCACGGCGATCAGGCGCATGCCATCACGTACGGCCGAGGACACCATGCAGTAGCCGGCCTCGTCGGTGTGACCGGTTTTCAGACCGTCAACGGTCTTGTCGCGCCACAGCAGCAGGTTGCGGTTCGGTTGCTTGATGCCGTTCCAGAAGAACTCTTTCTGCGAGTAGATCGCATAGTGAGCCGGGTCTTCGTGGATGATCGCGCGAGCCAGTACGGCCATGTCGTGAGCCGACGAGTAGTGCTCAGGGTTCGGCAGACCGGTCGGGTTCATGAAGTGGCTGTTGGTCATGCCCAGATCGGTAACGGTCTTGTTCATGATGTCGGCGAACGCGTCTTCGCTGCCGGCGATGTGCTCGGAGAGCGCAACGCTGGCGTCGTTACCCGACTGGATGATGATGCCGTGCAGCAGATCGCTGACCGTCACCTGCGAGCCAACCTTGATGAACATCCGCGAACCGCCGGTACGCCAGGCGTTTTCGCTGACGGTAACCGGATCGTTCTCGCCGATCTGGCCGCGACGGATTTCCAGGGTCGCGATGTACGCGGTCATCAGCTTGGTCAGGCTGGCCGGTGGCAGGCGCTGGTCACCGTTGTTCTCGACCAGCACGTTACCGCTGCTGGCGTCCATGAGCACATAGGCTTTGGCGGCCAGTTGCGGGGCAGACGGCATCATCTCGACCGCGAAAGCGGCAGGCGAGAGGAGCAGCGGGACTAGCAGGCACAGGCGTTTGGCAAAGGTGGTGATGTTCATCCGTCTCTCGAAATCGCTAATGGAAACTGCCCTACGGGCAAAACTAATCAGACAACCCAGGTTCCGCACGAAACCTGCCTGCGCGTCGACCAGACTGCGTTAAAAACAGGCTCGGAATGCTCATTTAGGACCCTAAACTCCGCTTCCTCGCCTGTTTTTGCCTTGCCTGGTCGCCGCTCGGCGAGCTTTCGTATCGGAACCCGACAATTGTCGCGTGTTCAGTTGTTCACTCTCTGACCCTTGCCGGGCTTTTGTTGTTCGACGAGCCAACAACCAGGTTCACCCCCCAAACCGCAAGCGAACCCTGAATCAGGTATTACTTATTCGGCGGTGACCAGGCTCGGCGAGCCGAGATTGGCCAGGCGCACGCTGTTCTGCACTTGCTGGATTTCACCCTGTGAACCGATCGGCCCCAGGCGAACCCGGTGCAGCGTCTGTTGATTGCGCACGATCGAGCTGATGAACACCGGAGCGCTCACCATCCCGCTGAGCTTCGATCTCAGGAGTTCTGCAGCGTCCGGGTTGGCGAACGCGCCCACCTGCAGATACTGGCCAGAGGCTGGTACAGAAACGTTTTTTTTTGCATCCATCTGCACAGGCACGATGGCCGCGGCGTGTTGCTGCGGCGGTGGCGTCCATTGCTCGACGGTGCCGGTCGATGCAGTGATCACCGGCGCAGCATTTTGCGCGACCTGCGGCTCGTTAAGCATCAACGGTGCCGGGCGACCTTTCTGGGCCCACCATGTCTGCGGGTCGATGCCTTCGACCTTGACCCGCGCGGTGCCGGTCTCGGCGTAACCGAGTTTCTTGGCCGCCGCGTAGGACAAATCGATGATCCGGTCCGAATAGAACGGCCCACGGTCGTTGACCCGCAGGATCACCGTGCGGTTGTTGTCCAGGTTGGTCACCCGAACGTAACTCGGCAGCGGCAGGGTCTTGTGCGCGGCACTCATGCCGTACAGGTCATAGACTTCGCCGTTGGCGGTGTTCTGGCCATGGAACTTGGTGCCGTACCAGGACGCAGTGCCCGAGGCCACGTAGGTCTTGGACTCTTGCATCGGGAAATACGTCTTGCCCAACACGGTATACGGGTTGGCTTTATACGGGCCGGTGTGCAGGGTCGGGGTGGCGTCCGGGATGCGCGAAACATCGACGTCCCACCACGGCGCGCCATCCTTGTGGGCCCGGTTGATGTCCAGGCCCGGCATGGCACGTACGCCGGCGGTGGATTTTTGCTGGGGGGCGCGACTGGTCGAACAACTGACCACGAGCAACGACAACGCGGCGAAAGCCACCAGCTTCAGGGGTTTGCGGATTGGCGATGCCAGCATTACTTGACGCCCCGTGCTTGGACCAGCATTTCAGACAACTGATGTACAGCCATGGCGTACATCACGCTGCGGTTATAACGCGTAATCGCGTAAAAATTCTTCAGGCCCATCCAGTATTCAGGGCCATTGTCACCTTCCAGACGGAACGCGGTGACCGGCATATCGTCGCGCAGCGCATCATGACTCGACCAACCCAGGGCTCGCAACTCCCCGACGGTTTTCGTCGGTTCGATGCCCGTGGTCAGACCTTCGTCGACCCGGTCGCCGCGAACATCGGCGCGGCTGACCACAGGCAAGCCGGCTTCCCAGCCGTGACGTTTGAAGTAGCTGGCGACGCTGCCAATGGCATCGTCCGCGTTGGTCCAGATATTGATGTGACCATCGCCGTCAAAATCCACCGCGTAGGCGCGAAAACTGCTCGGCATGAACTGCGGCAAGCCCATGGCGCCGGCGTACGAGCCTTTCAGCGTCAGCGGGTCGACCTGCTCTTCGCGGGCCAGCAACAGGAACTCGCGCAACTCCTTGCGGAAAAACTCGGCACGAGGAGGATAGTCGAAGCCCAGCGTGGAGAGCGCGTCGATTACCCGATAATTGCCGGTATTGCGCCCGAAAAAGGTTTCAACGCCGATGATCGAGACGATCACCTGAGCCGGCACGCCGTATTCCTGCTCGGCACGGGCCAGCACGGCTTCGTGCTGACGCCAGAAATCCACACCGCGCGCGACTCGCGCGTCGGTGAGGAACATGGGCCGGTATTCCTTCCACTGCTTGACCCGCTCGGCAGGCCGGGAAATCGCGTCGAGGATCGACTGCTTGCGCTCGGCTTCGCGGAACACGCCCATCAGCTGTTCACCGGCAAAACCGTAGTCGCGGGTCATCTCACCGACGAATTCGGCCACTTGGGGCGAGCCTTCATAATCGCCGGCCAGCGCTTCCTGCGCCACACCAAGGATGCTTACCAGGCCGACCCACGGAGCGTATCGAGTCGCCCAGCCACGCATTACGTGCATTGAAATCTTCACCTTATTCAAACCTGCGCGATCCACTTACGATGGGTATGGATCGACATCAAAACCCCAAACGCTGACAGCAGCGTCACCAGCGAAGTTCCTCCGTAGCTAATGAACGGCAACGGCACCCCCACAACCGGCAACAGGCCACTGACCATACCGATGTTGACGAAAACGTAAACAAAAAACGTCATGGTCAGCGCGCCGGCCAGCAATTTGCCGAACAACGTCTGCGCCTGGGCGGTAATCACCAGGCCGCGACCAATCAACAACAGGTAAATCAACAGCAAGGCGCAAATGCCCACCAGGCCGAACTCCTCGCCCATCACCGCGATGATGAAGTCGGTGTGGCTTTCGGGCAGGAAGTCCAGGTGCGACTGGGTACCGAGCAGCCAGCCCTTGCCGAACACACCGCCGGAGCCGATGGCGGCCTTGGACTGAATGATGTTCCAGCCGGTGCCCAGCGGATCGCTCTCCGGGTCGAGGAACGTCAGGATTCGCTGCTTCTGGTAGTCGTGCATAATGAAGAACCACATGGCGATGGCCACGGGCACGGCCGCCGCCACCACGCTGAGGATCCAGCGCCAGCGCAGCCCGCCCATGAAAAGCACGAATGCACCACCCGCCAGAATCAGCAGCGATGTACCGAGGTCAGGCTGACGCACGATCAGAATGAACGGAATGCCGATCAAAATCAGGCTGACACCCACGTGCTTGAGCTGCGGCGGCAGGCTGCGCTTGGCCAGATACCAGGCAATGGTTGCAGGCATGATGATCTTCATGAACTCCGAAGGCTGGAAACGAATCACCCCCGGGATGTTGATCCAGCGCGTGGCGCCCATGGCGTTGTGGCCCATGATGTCCACCACCACCAGCAACACCACGCCGAACACGTAGCCCAGCGGCACCCAACGGGCCATGAACCGCGGTTCGAACTGGGCGATGACAATCATCGAGACCAGGCCGATACCGAAAGACGTCGCCTGTTTGGCCAGCAGGTCCCAGCTCTTGCCGCTGGCCGAATACAGCACGAACAGGCTGCCGGCGGCGAGGATCAGCAACAGGACCAGCAACGGGCCATCAATGTGCATGCGCTGCAACAGTGTCGCGCGGCGACGCATCACATCCTCGCTGGAGAGGATGCGATCAAAATTACTCTTCACGGGCCGTAGCCTCCGCGCTGATAGGGCTGGCGTACTCGGGCTTGAGTCGGCCGTCCTGGCCCAGGAGCCAGGCATCCATGATTTGACGCACCACCGGCGCGGCAACGCCGGAACCGGATTCACCGTTCTCGACCATCACCGCCACGGTGATCTTCGGGTTATCGGCCGGCGCAAAACCGACGAACAAGGCGTGGTCGCGGTGGCGTTCCTGAACCTTGGAGCGGTCGTACTTCTCGCCCTGCTTGATCGCGACCACCTGGGCCGTACCCGACTTGCCGGCGATCCGGTACTGCGCGCCGATGGCCGCTTTACGGGCGGTGCCTCGGGCACCGTGCATCACTTGCTGCATGCCGTGGTTGACCTTGGTCCAGTCCGACGGGTCGCGCAGGACGATGTCCGGCATCGGGTTTTCATCCACCGGTTTCTCGCCTTCGATGGTCTTGGCCAGGTGCGGACGGTTCCATTTGCCCTTGTTCGCCACCAGCGCGGTGGCCTGGGCCAGTTGCAGCGGCGTGGACTGCATGTAGCCCTGGCCGATCCCCAGAATCAGGGTTTCACCGGGGAACCAGGCCTGACGGCGGGTAGCGCGTTTCCACTCGCGGGACGGCATCAGCCCCGGCGACTCTTCGAACATGTCCAGCGAGACCTTCTGGCCGATGCCGAACTTGCCCATGTACGCCGACAACCGGTCGATACCCAGCTTGTGCGCCAGGTCATAGAAATAGGTGTCGTTGGAACGCATGATCGCCGTGTCCAGGTCCACATAGCCGTCGCCGGTGCGGTTCCAGTTACGGTATTTGTGATCGTAGTTGGGCAGCATGTAATAGCCGGGGTCGAAAACCCGGCTCGATGCGGTCACCACACCCGAGTCCAGCCCGGCAATCGCCACGGCAGGCTTGATGGTCGAACCCGGCGGGTACAGGCCGCGCAACACGCGGTTGAACAGCGGCCGGTCGATGGAATCACGCAACTCGGCGTACGCCTTGAAGCTGATGCCGGTGACGAACAGGTTCGGGTCGAAACTCGGCTGGCTGACCATCGCCAGCACTTCGCCGGTGTTAGGGTCCAGCGCCACCACGGCGCCACGACGACCACCCAGTGCGGCTTCGGCGGCTTCCTGCAATTTGATGTCCAGGCTCAGGACGATGTCCTTGCCGGGAATCGGATCGGTACGCTTGAGCACACGCAATACGCGGCCCCGGGCGTTGGTCTCGACTTCTTCGTAACCGACCTGACCGTGCAACTCCGGCTCGTAGAAACGTTCGATGCCGGTCTTGCCGATATGGTGGGTGCCGCTGTAGTTGACCGGATCGAGGGACTTGAGCTCTTTTTCGTTGATCCGCCCCATGTACCCGACCGAGTGCGCAAAGTGCGCGCCCTGCGGGTAATGACGCACCAACTGCGCGACCACTTCAACCCCCGGCAACCGGAACTGGTTCACCGCGATCCGGGCGATCTGTTCTTCGGTCAGTTCGAACAGGATCGGCACCGGCTCAAATGGCCGGCGCCCCTGCTTCATGCGTTTCTCGAACAGCACCCGGTCTTCCGGCGTGAGCTGAAGCACCTCGACGATCACGTCGAGCACTTGTTTCCAGTCACCGGAGCGCTCGCGGGTCATGCTCAGGCTGAAGCTGGGCCGGTTATCGGCCACCACCACGCCATTGCGGTCGAAGATCAAACCGCGCGTCGGCGGAATCGGCTGTACGTGGACGCGGTTGTTTTCCGACAGGGTCGAGTGGTACTCGTACTGAATCACCTGAAGGAAATACAGCCGCGCGATCAGCACGCCGATCAGCGTGACCACTGTAATTGCCCCGAACACGACCCGGCCGCGCACCAGACGGGCGTCTTTCTCGTGGTCCTTGATGCGGATCGGCTGGGACATTTAAGGGCTATTACTTGTGATAAGGGTGCCCGGACAGCACTGTCCAGGCGCGATACAGCTGTTCACCGATCAAAATCCGCACCAGCGGGTGCGGCAAGGTCAAAGGCGACAGCGACCAACGCTGATCGGCCCGCGCACAGACTTCCGGCGCCAGCCCCTCGGGGCCGCCGACCATGAAATTCACCGTGCGCGAATCCAGCCGCCAGCGGTCCAGTTCGACCGCCAGTTGCTCGGTGCTCCAGGGCTTGCCGTGCACTTCGAGGGTGACAACGCGCTCGTTCGGGCCGACTTTGGCCAGCATGGCTTCGCCTTCCTGACGGATGAAGCGCGCCACATCAGCGTTCTTGCCACGGGTATTGAGCGGTATTTCCACCAATTCCAGCGCCAGCTCGGAAGGAAGACGCTTGGCATATTCATGCCAGCCTTCTTCCACCCATTTGGGCATGCGGGAACCGACGGCGATCAGACGCAGGCGCACAGCCGTTCCTTATTCCTGGTCTTTGTTGAGCTTGATGAAATGCTCGTGAGTGTTTTCCGGGCTGTGGTGAGCAGCGCTGCTGGCACGGCTCTGTTCGGCGCCCTGCCACAGACGTTCCAGGTCGTAGAACTGGCGGGCATTGGACGTCATCATGTGGACGATCACCTCGTCCATGTCCAGCAGTACCCAGTCGCTGTCGCCCTTGCCTTCTTCACCCAACGGCTTGACGCCCAGGGCCTTGACCGCTTCGCGAACCTTATCCAGCATCGCGCCGATCTGGCGGTTGGAAGTACCGGTGGCGATGATCATGTAGTCAGTGATGCTTTGCTTGTCACGGACATCGATGACCAGCACGTCCTGAGCCTTGACATCTTCCAGGGCGGCTACCGCCACATCAACCAGTGCCTGGCCTTTGAGGGGCTCGCCGCTGAGCACTTTTTCCGGCAGCGGGGCGCTCTTGAACGTGCCTTTGCGCTTTACTTTAGATACGTCTTTGTCAGTCATATAAAACTCGTTTTGCTCATATGTTCGGGCGCTTCAATACACGTTGATTCGTGCCTTGAAGCACTCCGTTTCAGTTCGACGCACGGTACAGACCGTGCGCATCGATATAGGCCAGGACCGCGTCGGGCACCAGGAAACGTACCGACTTACCGCTGGCCAGCAGTTGACGGATCTGGGTGGCGGATACCGCGAGCGGTGTCTGCCAGACGAATGCAATCTGTCCGCTCGGCCCTTTAAGGGCCAACGGGTCGCTCACCGAGCGCGCCGCCAACAGGTTGCGCAAGGCATCCGGCGGTTCGCTGTCGGCATCCGGGCGTTGCAGCACCAGGATGTGGCAATGCTGGAGCAACTCTTCCCAGCGGTGCCAAGTGGGCAGGCCGCAAAATGCGTCCCAGCCCAAAAGCAGAAAAACCTGGGTCTCAGCGGCCCACTCGGCGCGCATCAACTCCAGGGTATCAAGGGTGTAGGACGGCTTGTCGCGCTTGAGCTCGCGGTCGTCCACCACCAACGGTGCCACACCGGCCACCGCACACTCGACCATCGCCAGCCGATCCAGCGCCGACACCTGTGGCGTGTCCCGATGAGGCGGCCGTGCACTGGGCATCAGGCGCAACTCGTCGAGGGCCAGCGATTCGGCCACCTCCAGCGCACCACGCAAGTGGCCGATGTGCACCGGATCGAAGGTTCCACCCAGTACGCCAATGCGCCGGGGGACGATCACTGCGGCTGACGGGTCGAGATCGCCCAAGTCAGACCGGCTCCTGGCCGCGCAACTGGCCATCACCGACCACGATGTACTTCTCGCAGGTCAGGCCTTCAAGACCCACCGGTCCGCGGGCGTGCAGCTTATCAGTAGAAATGCCAATCTCGGCACCCAATCCGTATTCAAAGCCATCGGCGAAGCAGGTCGGGGTGTTGATCATCACCGAACTGGAATCGACTTCAGCCACAAAACGCCGGGCTTCGCCCTGGTGTTCGGTGACAATCGAGTCGGTGTGATGGGAGCCGTAATGGTTGATGTGTTCAATGGCCTGGTCCAGCCCGTCGACCACAAGGATCGAGAGAATCGGCGCCAGGTACTCGGTGTTCCAGTCTGCGTCGGTCGCGGCCACCGCGTCGATGATCGCCCGGGTCCGCTCGCAGCCACGCAGTTCGACGCCTTTTTCGCGGAACTGTTCAGCCATTGCCGGCAGGAATTCCCTGGCGACTGCTTGATCAACCAGCAGGGTTTCCATCGCGCCGCAGATGCCGTAACGGTAAGTCTTGGCGTTGAATGCAATGCGTTGGGCCTTCGCCAGCTCGGCGTGAGCACTGACATACACGTGGCAGATGCCGTCCAGGTGCTTGATGACCGGCACGCGGGCGTCGCGGCTGACCCGTTCGATCAGGCCCTTGCCGCCGCGCGGCACGATTACGTCGACGTACTCGGGCATGGTGATCAGCGCGCCCACGGCGGCACGGTCCGTCACTTCGACGACCTGCACCACGGCGGCCGGTAAACCGGCCTCGGCCAGACCGCGCTGAATGCACACGGCGATGGCACGGTTGGAATGAATCGCCTCGGAACCGCCACGCAGGATGGTCGCGTTGCCCGACTTCAGGCACAGGCTCGCGGCGTCGATGGTCACGTTCGGCCGCGACTCATAGATGATCCCCACCACCCCCAGCGGCACGCGCATCTTGCCGACCTGGATACCCGACGGCCGGTAACTCATGTCGCGGATCGCACCGACCGGGTCCGGCAGCGCCGCCACCTGACGCAAACCGACGATCATGCCGTCGATGCGTGCGGGGGTCAGAGCCAGACGTTCGAGCATGGCCGGCTCAAGACCATTGGCCCGGCCAGCGGCCAGGTCCAGTTCATTGGCGGCGGTCAACTCGGCGCGAGCAGCGTCCAGCGCATTGGCAGCAGCCTGCAGGGCGCGGTTTTTCTGCGCAGTGCTGGCACGGCCGATGACGCGGGAAGCTTCGCGGGCAGCGCGACCCAGGCGGGTCATGTAGTCAAGAACGGACTCAGTCATGGTCTCTGTGGTCTTGGCAAAGAGGAAAGCGGCAGATTATAGCTGTCGCGCTCTCCTACTAACAGCGGTGACGGGCGGATGGTCAAAATGGACCGCAAATAGTCGGGCTCTGCCGGCGTTCAGCCTCGATTAAGACTGGAGTTGTTATCATTCAGGTCTGTTTGGCCTCATGACGCTGATATCCCATGTCCATCCTGACCTCTGCGAAGCTGCCAAAAGCCCTGCCTGACCGCTTTTTCGACCGTGATGCCCTGCTCCTTGCCCGTGAACTGCTGGGTAAAGTGATCCGCCATCGAGTGGGTGACCTGTGGCTGTCGGCGCGAATCATCGAAACCGAAGCCTATTACTGCGAAGAGAAAGGCAGCCACGCCTCCCTCGGCTACACAGAAAAACGTAAGGCTTTGTTTCTGGATGGCGGCCACATCTATATGTATTACGCCCGTGGCGGTGATTCGCTGAATTTCAGCGCCCATGGGCCAGGTAACGCAGTGCTGATCAAATCGGCTTATCCATGGGTCGACGAGGTGTCCGGCCCGGCCAGCCTGGCGCAAATGCTGTTGAACAACCCCGATGCTGCCGGGCGCCCTCGCCCCTCGCAGAAACTCTGCGCTGGCCAGACATTGCTGTGCAAGGCACTGGGGCTCAAAGTCCCGACCTGGGACGCCAAACGCTTCGACCATGAAGTGCTGTTTGTCGAAGACGTTGGCACACCACCGCCCCATATCATCCAGACCACGCGCCTGGGCATTCCCCACGGACGTGACGAGCACCTGATGTACCGCTTCGTAGACAGTGCCTACGCGCCTTATTGCACGCGCAACCCTTTGCGCCGTGGCCAGGTCGAAGGGCGCGATTATTTTCTGCTGAACTGACTCTCCCTGACGTAAGGAAACACACTCCATGGGCCCATGGCTCGATAACCTGACCGGTTGGTTGACGGTCAACCCGCAATGGCTGGCAGCCGCAGTATTCATCGTGGCCTGCGTCGAATGCCTGGCCATCGCCGGGCTGATCGTACCGGGCACGGTGTTGTTATTTGCCGTCGCGGTACTGGCCGGCAGCGGCGCGCTGTCGCTGGGTGAAACCCTGCTTCTGGGCTTTCTGGGCGGTGTGCTCGGCGATGTGGTGTCGTACTTTCTCGGACGACACTTCCACCAGAACATCCGACGCCTGCCAGGCTTGCGCCACCACCCTGAATGGATCGGCAGCGCCGAGGCCTATTTCCAGCGCTACGGGATAGCCAGCCTGCTGGTCGGGCGCTTTATCGGGCCGTTGCGGCCAATGCTGCCGATGGTCGCCGGGATGTTCGACATGCCGTTCCCGCGTTTCTTTGCCGTGAGCCTGCTGGCCGGCGCCGGTTGGTCGGTGGCGTATCTGTTGCCGGGCTGGGCCACCGGCGCGGCCATCCGCCTGCCGTTGCCCGAAGGTTTCTGGCCGCAGGCAGGTGTCGTGGTCGGCAGCCTTGCCGTGTTGATCGGCTTGAGCATCAACAGCAGCCTGCGACAGCACCGCAAGGCCACGCTATTGATTGCCGGCCTGAGCCTGGCGATTCTGACCGGGCTGTTTATCGGTTATCCGCACTTGAACGCCCTTGACCAGGGCCTGATGACGCTAGTGCAGGAGCATCGCAGCCCGATGCTCGATGAAATCGCCGTAGGCGTGACCCAACTCGGCGAATTCCGGAACATGCTGGTGATCAGCACAGCGCTGACGATCCTGCTACTGGTCACGAAGCAATGGCGACACATGATCTTCGCGGGCAGCACGTTGCTGGTCACCGCGCTGGCGAACACAGCGACCAAGCACCTGTTCGCCCGGGTGCGCCCGGAAGTCTTGAGCGACCCACTGACCAGCTACAGCATGCCCAGCGGCCATGCCTCCGGTTCGTTTGCGTTGTTCCTGACCCTGGCGGTGCTTGCCGGCCGTGGCCAGCCACCGCGCATGCGCCTGACGTGGCTGCTGCTCGGCAGCTTGCCAGCCGCGGCCATTGCCCTGTCGCGAGTGTATCTGGGCGCCCACTGGCCAACCGATGTGCTGGCCGGGACCCTGCTCGCCGCCTGCGTGTGCGCCGCCAGCCTTTGGCTGAATCAGCGCCAGAGTCCGCTCACCGCGCTGCCACCCCGGGTCTGGTGGTGGATACTCCCGACACTGGGGGCATTGTTTACGCTGTTCGCACTACGGCACTTGCCCCATGCAATGTTGCGATACGCGTACTGACACCTCGCGGAGATGATCGTCAGGCGAACAACTCGCCCTGCAACTCATCGAGCAACGCCTGGATCGCATCCAGGCGTTGTTGCGGGTCATCCAGTTGCAGTAGATCAATCTTGTCCAGCTCGGAAAACGGCAACAGATACGCCAGCTGATTGGCCAGCGATTGCTGGCCGGTGGCTTCAGTGCCCATGTTCAGGGCTTCGACCATCGGGTGTTCGGCCAGGGCCTTGAGCAACGCGAGCAGGTCGGCGTCCTCTTCCTGCAAGGGTTGCTCGGGTTCGTCTTCAAGCCACTCGACATCGGCCACGGTCAACTGGTCGCGCTGCACTTCGGTGCGCAGCACGTTGAAGCGCCGCCCACCCTGGACACGAATGCCCAGCAGGCCGTTTTCCTGCTGTTTAAAATCGGTGATCAAGGCCTCGCAACCGACCAGCGCATAACCTTCGGGGGCGATGCCGACCTCGTCACCATCGAGAATGCACACCACGCCAAAGCCGGCCCCCTGCTTCATGCAGCGGCCAATCATGTCCAGGTAGCGCGCCTCGAAAATCTGCAAGTCGAGGGTGCAACCGGGAAACAGCACGGTGTTCAGCGGGAAAAGCGCCAGGCTCATAAAGGTTTCCTTAAACCACCATCGACACCGCCAACGGCAGGAACACCGCCGTGGCCACGCCCATCAAACTCATCGACAAGGCAGCAAACGCGCCGCACTCTTCACTTTCCTGCAACGCCACCGACGTGCCAACAGCGTGGGCCGTCATGCCCAGCGCCATGCCACGCGCCTCAGGACTATGGACACCCAGGCGGGTCAGAAGACTCGGTCCGAAGATCGCCCCGATCACCCCGGTGATCAACACAAACACTGCCGCCAACGCCGCCACGCCGCCGATCTGCTCGGAGACCAGCATGGCAATCGGCGAGGTCACCGACTTGGGTGCCATGGTCATCAGGATCATGTGTTCGGCGCCAAACCACCAACCCAGCAACACGCCCATGCCGGTGGCTACAACGCCACCTATCACCAGCGTAGTAAATATCGGCCAGAACAACTGCCGAATCCGTCGCAGATTGAGGTACAGCGGCACTGCCAGGGCGACCGTGGCCGGCCCCAACAATATGCTGAGGATTTCAGTGCTCTTGCGGTACTCGGCATAACTCAGGCCACAACCGACCAGCACGCCGATCACCAGCAGCATCGACACCAATACCGGTTGCAGGAAGATCCAGCGGGTTTTCTCGAACGCCGCCAGCACCAGTTGATACGCGCCTAAGGTAATGCCGATGCCGAACAACGGATGGTGGATCACCGCCGCCCAGGCGCCCTGCCAGTCAAACGTCATTGCACGTCCTCACGGCGAGCCTGGCGCTTGACCAGACGCTGCATCAGCACCCCGGCGAATGCCATGGACAGCACCAGCGACAGCACCAGCGCGCCGACGATGGCCCAGAAATCCGCAGCGATATCGGCGGCATACACCATCACGCCCACGGCCGGCGGCACCAACAGCAACGGCAGGTAACGCAACAAGCTGCTGGCCGCCTGACTCAGCGGCTCACCGACTTCACCGCGCACAATCAGGAAAACCAGCATCAGCAGCAGGCCGACAATCGGCCCCGGCAGCACCGGCAAACACAAGTGATTGATGGCCGTGCCAAGCAATTGAAACAGCACCAGCCAGGTCAGGCCGCGTAGCAACATCCGTCATCTCCAGCAGAACTCGGCCCTCACAAACGGGCCGGGCATTATAAGCACGACACGTGCTATGCGAGGGTATTCGCCAAAGGTATGGAGGCTTGACCGGAGCAAATCGCCATGATGATCTAAAGTGGTTGTTCGGAGGGGCATCCCCCCATCCAGAAAACTATAAAACCGATGAACCCAAGGAGAGTCTCAATGCCCTATGTTCCCGTAGCAGAGCTCAAAGATTATGTCGGCAAGGAACTCGGACGTTCCGAATGGCTCACCATCGATCAGGACCGCATCAACCTGTTCGCCGAAGCCACTGGTGATTATCAGTTCATCCACGTCGACCCGGTCAAAGCCGCACAGACCCCGTTTGGCGGCACCATTGCCCACGGCTTCCTGTCGCTGTCACTGATCCCCAAGCTGATGGAAGACATCCTGATCCTGCCACAAGGCCTGAAGATGGCGGTCAACTACGGCCTGGACAGCGTGCGTTTCATTCAACCGGTGAAGGTCGATTCCCGGGTCCGGCTCAAGGTCGACCTGGCCGAGGTCACCGAGAAGAAACCCGGCCAGTGGCTACTCAAGGCCACCGCCACCCTGGAAATCGAAGGTTCGGAAAAACCGGCGTACATCGCTGAACCATTGTCGCTGTGCTTCGTCTGAAGCACGCCTGACTGCGAAACGAACAGGCCGCATAAAAACGTAACGAGCGAAGGAAAGGCAAGGCGAAAAAAGGTGAGGACGCGCAGTTTACGTGTTGTAAATGAGCAGTCCGAACCTTTTTTCAACGCAGTATTTCTGAGCGTAGTAGTTTTTTATGGGGGCTGAGCTCACGCTGTTTCGCGCGTCTCTATATACAAGCCATCTTGCTGCGGCATACTCGGTCGCCTAATTGCCCGGATCCCGCTATGCGCTCACTTGTACCCCTTGCTCTGACCCTGTTGCTCACCGCGTGCGGTGATGGCGAATCGCTGTTGCCGCCTGACGCACGCCTGCCCGATGGCGGCCGTTATCGCGGCGATCTGGTCAATGGGCTGTTACAGGGCCAGGGTCGCATCGACTACCCGAACGGCAGTTGGTACGCCGGGCAGTTCGACAAGGGCCAGTGGCACGGCCAGGGTGAATGGCATGGCAGCAACGGCGAGGTCTATCGGGGGGAATTCCAGCAAGGGCTGTTCCATGGCCAGGGCACATTGACCACCACCGGCAGCAGCTACACCGGCGGCTTCAAGCTCGGGCGGCGTGACGGTGAAGGCACCCTTAAAGAAAACGCCATGACGTACCGTGGCGAGTTCAAGGCCGATCAATATTCAGGGCTTGGCCGTCTCGAACTTGAAGACGGCAGCCAGTATCAAGGCCAGTTCGCCCAGGGCAAACCCAACGGCGAAGGCCAGCGCAGTGATGGCAACGGCAATCAGTTCACCGGGCATTTTGTCGACGGTCAGCTGGAAGGCAACGGCACGTTCAACAGTGCTGACGGCGACATCTACGTCGGCGGCTTCAAACAGAACCAACTGAACGGCAAGGGCCGCTACGAGAACGCCGATGGCGACGTCTGGATCGGCCAGTTCAAGGACGGTGCGCTGAACGGCAAGGGCGAGTTGATCGGTGCCGACAGCAGCCATTACACCGGCCAATTCAGCGACTGGCGCTTTACCGGCCCCGGCCGCCTGAATCTGCCGGACGGCAGTTTCTACATCGGCCAGTTCGACAGCGACAGCTATCAGGGCCAGGGCACGCTGGTGCTCGTCGACGGCACAGTACAGAGCGGCTACTGGGCTAACGGCCAGCGCGTGCGCGATGCCGACGGCAGGTTGCTGCCCGACAGCCTTGAACTCGGGTTGCTGGCGCAGGGCCGCCTGGTCGAACAAGCCCTGGCCGCAGTGCCGGCCTCCACGCCAGCCGTCGAGTTGTACACCCTGACGTTGGGTGGCGATGGCAAGCAAAGCGTTTTCCTGCGCGAGTCCGATTACGTCAGCAACATGCTCGCCAGCCGTTTCGGCGCCCGTGGCCAGATCCGCCTGGTCAACCATCGCGACCATCTCGTCGACCGGCCGATGGCCACCCGCGAGAACCTGCGCCGCGCCGCCCTGACGCTGGCCGAACGCAGCGGTCCGGAAGACTTGCTGTTCATCTACCTGACCAGCCACGGCACCAGCGAGCATGAACTGGTGCTCGACCAGCCGCGCATGGAGCTGGCCGACCTGCCAGCCGATGAACTGGCCAGCGTCCTCGCGCCATTGAAGAATCGCGACAAGATCATCGTGATCTCGGCCTGTTACTCCGGCGGTTTCATTCCCGCACTCAAGGACGAACACACCCTGATCATGACGGCCTCGCGAGCCGACCGAGTGTCCTTTGGCTGTTCGGAAGAGGCTGATTTCACGTACTTCGGCGATGCGTTGTTCGCCCAGGCACTGAACCAGACCGACGACCTGCAACAGGCCTTCAACCAGGCCAAGGTCACCGTTGCCGAGCGCGAACTGGCAGACAGCTTCGAAGCCTCCGAGCCGCAGATCTGGGCACCGAAAACCGTCATTGCCCACTGGCAACTGCTGCGCAAACAGCAAGCGCAAAAGGCCCTGCAAAGTGCCGCGATTGCCAGCAAGGAAGCAAAGAGCAACTAAGCTGAAACAGTATCAAGGGGAAAATATTATGTACTTGACGCCTCAGCACATCCTGCTCGCCGGAGCGACCGGATTAACCGGTGAACACCTGCTCGACCGCCTGCTCAATGAACCCACCATCAGCCGCGTGCTGGCGCCTTCACGCCGTCCGTTAGCCGAACACCCGCACCTGGAAAACCCGGTCGGCGACCCCACCGTGTTTCTTCCACAACTCAGTGGCCGGGTCGATATCGCCTATTGCTGCCTGGGCACCACGATCAAACAGGCCGGCTCCGAACAGGCCTTCCGCGCGGTCGACCTGGACATGGTGGTGGCCTTCGCCAAACGCGCTCGCGAGATGGGTGCGCGGCACCTGATCGTGATCAGCGCCATTGGTGCCGACCCTAAATCCTCGGTGTTCTACAACCGCGTAAAAGGGGAAATGGAGCAAGCGCTCAAGGCTCAGGGCTGGCCGCAGCTGACCATTTGCCGCCCTTCCCTGTTACTCGGCGATCGCCTTGAACCTCGCCTGGCCGAGCAAGTGGTCGGGCCGCTGTCCAGACTGATTCCCGGCAAGTACCGCGGTATCGAAGCCTGCCAACTGGCCCGCGCCATGTGGCGCCTGGCGCTGGAAGAACAGGACGGCGTGCGGATTGTCGAGTCGGACGAGTTGCGCAAGTTAGGCAAGTAATTCTGCGGCGCTTGAATGGACGCCTTCGCGAGCAAGCCCGATTCAAAGCCGAACGCTACAACCCACCCGTCGCCTGGAACCCAACCCCCAACACCGTCAGCACTGACAACGGCAACAGCAATGTGTCGAGCAGTGCGCTGGCTGGCAGGTCTAGGCCAGGGTAACCCGGTGCCTCGGCGCCAAAGCGGTCCTTGGCGCAGCAACCACCGTCCAGTGCATACAGATCAAGACGCATGCCCGAATACACCACCGGCGCGCCCGGTTTGGCGGCATTGAGGGTGCGTGCCGTGGCGCACCCGCCCAGTTGCAGGGCGAGCGCCAGGCACAGCAATTTATTCATCACTGCTCAGGTGATGTTCACCCCAGCGCGGCAGCATGTCTTGCGGGATGTTGAGCAGGTTGAGAATCCGCGCCACCACAAAGTCCACCAGATCATCGATGGTCTGCGGCTGGTGATAGAACCCCGGTGAGGCCGGCAGAATCGTCACGCCCATGTTCGACAGCTTGAGCATGTTTTCCAGATGGATGCTTGAGTACGGCGCTTCACGCGGCACCAGAATCAACTGCCGCCGCTCTTTCAACGCGACGTCGGCGGCGCGTTCGATCAGGTTGTTGCAGGCGCCTGTGGCAATCGCCGACAAGGTCCCGGTGGAACACGGCACCACCACCATCGCAGCCGGCGAACCGGAGCCCGAAGCCACGGGCGACATCCAGTCTTCCTTGCCATACACACGAATCTGCCCAGCGGCAGCCCCGGTGTATTCGGTGAGGAAGGCCTGCATCATCTGGGTCTTGGGCGGCAGCGAAACGTCCGTCTCGGTGGCCATCACCAATTGCGCAGCCTTGGAAATCAGGAAGTGCACTTCGCGGTCTTCACGCACCAGACAGTCCAGCAGGCGCAAACCGTACTGGGCGCCGGATGCGCCGGTCATCGCCAGCGTGATGCGGTCCGGGCCGTTGTTCATTGCAGCGCCTCGGCCAGTTTGCCGTGCAGGCCGCCGAAGCCGCCATTGCTCATGATCACCACGTGAGTGCCGGGTTGGACCTGGCTTTTGACACGTTCGATGATGCCGTCCAGCGAATCGCTGACCACCGACGGCACTGTGCACAGCGCAGCGGTTGCAGCCAGATCCCAACCCAGATTGGCCGGTGCGTACCAGATCACCTGATCGGCATCGACCACACTTTCCGGCAAGCCGTCACGGTGTGCGCCGAGCTTCATCGAGTTGGAGCGCGGCTCGATGATCGCGATCAACGGCGCATCGCCGATGCGCTTGCGCAAGCCGTCGAGGGTGGTGGCAATGGCGGTCGGGTGGTGGGCGAAGTCATCATAAATGGTGATGCCGTTGACCTGCGCCACGACTTCCATCCGCCGCTTCACGCTTTTGAACGCGCTCAACGCGGCGATACCCATGGCCGGCACCACACCAACGTGGCGCGCCGCCGCCAATGTGGCCAAAGCGTTGGCCACGTTGTGCTGGCCAGTCATGTCCCACTCGACCACACCCTGGACAACGCCTTCGAACATCACTTCAAATCGCGAGCCGTCTTCACTGAGCAGCTTGACCTGCCACTGACCGCCGTTGCCGGTGGTTTGCACCGGGGTCCAGCAGCCCATTTCAATCACGCGCTGCAAGGCCGGTTCGGTGGTCGGATGGATCACCAGGCCTTCGCTCGGGATGGTCCGCACCAAATGGTGGAACTGCCGCTCGATGGCCGGCAAGTCGGGGAAGATGTCGGCGTGGTCGAACTCAAGGTTGTTGAGGATCGCGGTGCGCGGACGGTAGTGAACGAACTTCGAGCGCTTGTCGAAGAAGGCGCTGTCGTACTCATCGGCTTCGATCACGAAGAACGGGGTGTCGCCCAGACGCGCCGACACCGAGAAATTCTGCGGCACGCCACCGATCAGGAAACCCGGCGCCATGCCGGCGTGTTCCAGCACCCAGGCGAGCATGCTGCTGGTGGTGGTCTTGCCGTGAGTACCGGCAACTGCCAACACCCAGCGACCTTGCAGCACGTGGTCGGCCAGCCATTGCGGGCCGGAAACGTAAGGCAGGCCTTTGTTCAGCACGTACTCAACGGCCGGGTTACCACGGGACATGGCATTGCCGATCACCACCAGGTCGGGCGCAGGATCAAGCTGGGCGGGATCGTAACCTTGGGTCAACTCAATGCCCTGGGCCTGCAACTGAGTGCTCATCGGTGGATAAACGTTGGCGTCGGAGCCCGTCACGCGATGGCCCAGCTCTTTGGCCAGAACTGCCATCGAGCCCATGAAAGTGCCACAAATACCCAGAATATGAATGTGCATAGTCAACCTCTTAAACATCGAGGCAGGTTAGCGTAGGGTGGGAAAAATCGCACCTTGTGTTTCGGCCTTCCGGACGCCTTCGCGAGCAAGCCCGCTCCCACATTGGATCTTCAGTGAGTACACATTATGTGAACAACGCCGATCCCCTGTGGGAGCGGGCTTGCTCGCGAATGACCGCAACACGGTTCAACGGGCAATCCCATGCTTGCGCAGCTTTCTATAAAGGGTGTTGCGGCTGACGCCCAGTTGCTCGGCGGTATGGGTCATGTGCCAGCGCTGCTGCTCAAGTGCATTGAGCAATGCCAGGCGCTCGGCATCGTCCAGCGGATGCTCCGACACTTCATCCACAGGCGCCAAGGCCTGAACCGGCCGGCCCTGGCGAATCATCACCGGCAGATCCTCAACCCCGACTCGTCCGTCTTCACACAGCGCCGCCAGGGTTCGCAATACGTTGCGCAATTGCCGCACGTTGCCCGGCCAGGCGAAATCCAGCAGTGCCTGACGCGCCGTCGCCTCGATCATCACCGCCTCCCCGCCCGACTCTTCAGCCAGCAAAAAGTCCAGCAACTGGGATTTGTCGCTGCGCTCGCGCAACGCCGGCAAACCGATCTCCAGACCGTTGAGCCGGTAGTACAAGTCTTCGCGGAAACTGCCGTCCTGCACCCGGTCAAGCAAGTCACGGTGGGTGGCGCTGATGATCCGCACGTTGACCGCTTGCGGCTCACCGCCGATGGGCACTACCAGCCGATCCTCCAGCACCCTTAATAGCCGGGTTTGCAAGGCCAGCGGCATGTCGCCGATTTCGTCGAGGAACAACGTCCCGCCATCGGCCTGCTGCAACTTACCGCGCATGCCTTCCTTGCGGGCACCGGTGAAACTGCCGCCGCGATAACCGAACAGTTCGCTCTCGATCAGGCTTTCCGGAATCGCGGCGCAGTTGAGCGCAACAAACGCTTTGTCGGCCCGCTGGCTGGCCTGATGCACCGCTTTGGCAAAAGCCTCTTTGCCCGAACCGGTTTCGCCATTGATCAACAGCGGCACATCACGCTCGAAGACCCGCAAGGCTTTGCGAAAATCGTTCTGCAAGCCTTCATCGCCCAGGCAAATACCCAACAAGCGTGGGCGCTCGGCAATCACCTGTGCGTGCACCACCGGCGTCGGCACGCTGCGCGGCTGCCCGCGCAATAACGCAAACAAGACCCGCCCGTCGCGGGTGCGCAACGGCCAACTGGCGCTGGCATTCACGCTGGCCCGGCCGAGCAGTTCATCCAGCGAGCAATCGAAAAACGCCTCGACCGGTTTGCCCAGCAACCCGCCACGAATATGCCCCAGCAGGTTCAACGCGCTTTGGTTGACCGCACTGATCCGCCCTTCCCCGTCGAACGCCAGCAGCCCTTCGCTGAACAGCCCGACCGATTCGGCCTGCAAGTGAAAGCGCAACAGCCATTGGTTGTCGAAGTAGCGCAGGAAATAGCAGCTCTCGATCATCTTCGCCGAGAGGTTGACCAGCGCCATGGTGTGAAACTGGCTCTGGCGCGAGACATCGTGGCGCGCCGACGACACGTCGAGCACCGCCAGCAGCTCACCGTGCGGATCGAACACCGGGCTCGCCGAGCAGGTCAGCCCGGTGTGACGGCCGCGAAAATGTTCGTCCTGATGGATCGTCAGCGACTGACGCTCCACCAGGCAGGTGCCGATGCCGTTGGTGCCTTCACAGGCCTCGCTCCAGTCAGCGCCGAGCCAGAGGCCGGCACGCTCGAAGATCTTGCGTTCGGCCGGCGCGGTGACGCAGTTGAGGATCACGCCGCGAGCGTCGGTCAGCAGCACCGCATGACCGGCGCCGGAGAGTTGTTGATGCAGGCTGGTCATCTCATTGCCGGCAATGTGCAGCACTTGCTGCAAGCGCTCGCGGCTTTCCAGCACCCGACCGTGTTCAAGGACGGTCGGCGCCATGGTCAGGGTCGGGTCGAGGTGATAATCCTCAAGGCAGCGCAACCAGGAACGGGCGATGGACGGATCGCTGCCAGGTCCCTGAAGGCGGGATTTGCCTTGGGTCACGGTCAGCACTTGCTGGGCGTGGCGGCTTAAATGGGTGTTGTGCATTTCTTATTATTCTCCCCGAGAGCTGTGCTGGTCCCATCAAGGGCTGAACACATCTTGTGGCGAAGTAGCTTGCTCCCGTTCGAGTGCGAAGCGCTCGCCAAAAACCATAATCGGCGGACATCTTGGGGCTGCTTCGCAACCCAGCGCGAGCAAGCTCCCTCGCCACAGAACGCCCAGCATCCTCCAGCACCGAGCGCATTGCAATGCTGGCAAGACCGCCCGGTCACAGGCTGTGCCACAAGCGGTACAAAGTGTCACGGCGCGTGTATCGCATCCGTCACAGGGTACATTTTCAGTCACCGCAGAAAACCTATAACCCCTTGATTTAACTGACCTGCACAGCACTGGCCCGACCTTTGCTCTACGCTTATACAAGCGCTTACTGCGCGTACTCCCTTATAAGCACAAAAGCCAAGGAGACATTCATCATGCGTTACGCTCACCCCGGTACTGAAGGCGCTATCGTCTCGTTCAAGAGCAAATACGGTAACTACATCGGCGGCGAGTTCGTCGCGCCTGTCAAAGGTCAGTACTTCACCAATACCTCGCCAGTAAATGGCCAACCGATTGCCGAATTCCCACGCTCCACGGCCGAAGACATCGACAAAGCCCTGGACGCTGCCCACGCCGCTGCCGATGCCTGGGGCAGCACTTCTGCTCAGGCGCGCTCGCTGGTGCTGCTGAAAATCGCCGACCGCATCGAACAAAACCTGGAACTGCTGGCAATCACCGAGTCCTGGGACAACGGCAAAGCCGTACGTGAAACCCTCAACGCCGACATTCCGCTGGCCGCTGACCATTTCCGTTACTTCGCAGGCTGCATTCGCGCCCAGGAAGGCAGTGCCGCCGAAATCGATGGCAATACGGTTGCCTACCACATTCACGAACCGCTGGGCGTGGTCGGGCAGATCATCCCGTGGAACTTCCCGATCCTGATGGCCGCCTGGAAACTCGCCCCGGCCCTGGCCGCCGGTAACTGCGTGGTACTCAAGCCTGCCGAGCAAACCCCGCTGGGCATTACCGTGCTGATGGAGCTGATCGGCGACCTGCTGCCGCCCGGCGTGTTGAACGTGGTGCAAGGGTTCGGCAAAGAAGCCGGCGAAGCCCTGGCCACCAGCAAACGCATCGCCAAGATCGCCTTCACCGGCTCGACCCCGGTCGGCTCGCACATCATGAAATGCGCCGCCGAAAACATCATTCCGTCCACCGTGGAACTGGGCGGCAAGTCGCCGAACATCTTCTTCGCCGACATCATGCAGGCCGAACCGACCTTCATCGAAAAAGCCGCCGAAGGCCTGGTGCTGGCGTTCTTCAACCAGGGCGAAGTCTGCACCTGCCCATCGCGGGCCCTGGTGCAAGAGTCGATCTACGACGACTTCATGAAAGTGGTCATGAACAAAGTCCTGCAAATCAAGCGTGGCGACCCGCTGGACACCGACACCATGGTCGGCGCACAGGCGTCCGAGCAGCAATTCGACAAAATCCTTTCGTACCTGGAAATCGCCAAGGGCGAAGGCGCCGAACTGCTGACCGGCGGCAAGGTGGAAAAACTCGAAGGCAGCCTGGCGACCGGGTATTACATCCAGCCGACCCTGCTCAAGGGCACCAACAAAATGCGCGTGTTCCAGGAGGAAATCTTCGGCCCCGTGGTGAGCATCACCACCTTCAAGGACGAAGCCGAAGCCCTGGCCATTGCCAACGACACCGAGTTCGGCCTCGGAGCCGGCCTCTGGACCCGCGACATCAACCGCGCCTACCGCATGGGCCGGGCGATCAAGGCCGGTCGCGTGTGGACCAACTGCTACCACCTGTACCCGGCTCACGCCGCGTTCGGCGGGTACAAGAAGTCCGGCGTCGGCCGTGAAACCCACAAAATGATGCTTGATCATTATCAGCAGACTAAAAACCTGCTGGTGAGCTACGACATCAATCCGTTGGGCTTCTTCTAGAAACCGAGGGCGATACAGGTATTCCTGTGTCGCCCTTTCAACCGCTTTCGCGAGCAAGCCCGCTCCCACAGGGGGTTTGTGGTGAACCCACCTGCGTGGGCTGACGCAAGTCCACTGTGGGAGCGGGCTTGCTCGCGAAGGCGCCTTAACTGATACACCACACATTGCCTGGCCGCTCTGGCACGGGCTTTGCGTACCCGTGATTCAGGATTTTCGACACAACAGCCGCTGCGTGAACAGCATTCATCAACCCGACAACCACCCCCGAAAGTCCAACAGTTCAAACAATAAAAAAGACAGAGAGGACTTATGACTACAACAACCACGCTCAAACCCACACTCGGCACCCTGCACCTGTGGGGCATTGCCGTCGGCCTGGTGATCTCCGGCGAGTACTTCGGCTGGAGTTACGGCTGGGGCACCGCAGGCACCCTGGGTTTTCTCGTCACCGCGTTGATGGTGGCGACGATGTACACCTGCTTCATCTTCAGTTTCACCGAGTTGACCACCGCCATTCCCCACGCAGGTGGGCCTTTTGCCTACAGCCGTCGGGCCTTTGGCGAGAAAGGCGGACTGATCGCAGGGATCGCCACGTTGATCGAGTTCGTCTTCGCGCCACCGGCCATCGCCATGGCCATCGGCGCCTACCTCAACGTGCAATACCCGGAACTGGACCCGAAAATCGCTGCGGTCGGTGCCTATTTTGTGTTCATGGGCCTGAACATCCTCGGTGTCAGCATTGCCGCGACCTTCGAACTGGTGGTGACCGTGCTGGCAGTGGCCGAGTTGCTGGTGTTCATGGGTGTGGTTGCGCCGGGCTTCAGCTTCAGCAACTTCGTGCTTAACGGTTGGTCCGGCGCCAATGAGTTCACGATTGCCTCGATCCCCGGCATCTTTGCTGCCATTCCGTTCGCCATCTGGTTCTTCCTCGCCATTGAAGGCGCGGCCATGGCCGCCGAAGAAGCCAAGGACCCGAAACGCACCATTCCACGGGCCTATGTCAGCGGCATCCTGACCTTGGTGTTCCTGGCGATTGGCGTGATGGTCATGGCCGGTGGCGTGGGCGACTGGCGTCAACTGGCAAACATCAACGACCCGCTGCCACAGGCGATGAAAGCCGTGGTCGGCAATAACTCCAGCTGGATGCACATGCTGGTGTGGATCGGTCTGTTCGGCCTGGTGGCAAGCTTCCACGGGATCATTCTTGGCTACTCACGGCAGTTCTTCGCCCTCGCCCGCGCCGGTTACCTGCCCCGTGGCCTGGCCAAACTGTCGCGCTTCCAGACCCCGCACCGGGCGATCCTGGCGGGCGGCGTGATCGGCATCGCGGCGATCTACAGCGACGGCCTGGTCAACCTGCAAGGCATGACCCTGACCGCGGCGATGATCACCATGTCGGTGTTCGGTGCCATCGTGATGTACATCATCAGCATGCTCAGCCTGTTCAAGCTGCGCAAAACCGAGCCACTGCTGGAACGCACCTTCCGCGCGCCGGGGTATCCGATCGTGCCGGGCATTGCGCTGTTCCTGGCGGTGGTCTGCCTGGTGGCGATGGCCTGGTTCAACACCCTGATCGGGCTGATCTTCCTCGGCTTCATGGCGGCAGGCTTCATCTACTTCCAACTGACTGCCAAACAGCGTTCCGACGCACCGGCGGACGCTATGCTCACAGGTATCTGAGTGCACCGGTGCCGGGCAAATCACCCGGTGCCGGCCTTATTGAAGTGCACGCCAATCCAATGTGGGAGCGGGCTTGCTCGCGAAAGCGGACTGTCAGTCGACATCAGAGGTGAATGTTAGTCCGTCTTCGCGAGCAAGCCCGCTCCCACAGGGGGTCAGCGGTGTATTTAAGTCACTTATAGAACCAGGAGGACACCGCCCATGGCTGCATTTTCCCATACCGTCGGCGCCCAGACCTACCGTTTCGACGACCTCAAGGACGTCATGGCCAAGGCCAGCCCGGCACGTTCCGGGGATTTCCTGGCCGGGGTCGCGGCGCTGAACGACGGCGAGCGGGTTGCCGCGCAAATGGCGCTGGCTGACATCCCGCTCAAACATTTCCTGCAAGAAGTGCTGATTCCGTACGAATCCGACGAAGTCACCCGGCTGATCATCGACACCCACGACGCCAGAGCCTTTGCGACCGTCAGCCACCTCACCGTCGGCGGCTTTCGCGACTGGTTGCTCAGCGATGCCGCCGACGAGCAGAGCCTGCGGGCGCTGGCCCCCGGCCTGACCCCGGAAATGGCCGCCGCCGTGTCGAAAATCATGCGCGTGCAGGACCTGGTGCTGGTGGCCCAGAAAATCCGCGTGGTGACAAAATTTCGCGGCACCCTCGGCCTGCGCGGTCGCCTGTCGACACGCCTGCAACCCAACCACCCCACCGACGAGCCGGCCGGCATCGCCGCGAGCATTCTCGACGGCCTGCTCTACGGCAACGGCGACGCGATGATCGGCATCAACCCGGCCACCGACAGCATCGCCTCGATCTGCGCCATGCTGGACATGCTCGATGCGGTGATCCAGCGCTACGAAATCCCGACACAGGCCTGCGTGCTGACCCACGTCACCACCTCCATTGAAGCAATCAACCGTGGCGTGCCGCTGGACCTGGTGTTCCAGTCCATCGCCGGTACCGAAGCCGCCAACGCCAGTTTCGGCATCAGCCTGAGCGTACTCAAAGAAGGCTACGAGGCCGGCCTGAGCCTCAATCGCGGCACGCTGGGGCAAAACCTAATGTATTTCGAAACCGGCCAGGGCAGCGCCCTGTCGGCCAACGCCCACTTCGGCATCGACCAGCAAACCTGTGAGACCCGCGCTTACGCCGTGGCGCGGCACTTCAAGCCGTTTCTGGTGAACACCGTGGTCGGCTTCATCGGTCCGGAATACCTCTACAACGGCAAACAGATCATCCGCGCCGGGCTCGAAGACCATTTCTGCGGCAAATTGCTCGGCGTGCCCATGGGCTGCGACATCTGTTACACCAACCACGCCGAGGCCGACCAGGACGACATGGACACCCTGCTGACGCTGCTGGGCGTGGCCGGAATCAACTTCATCATGGGCATCCCTGGCTCCGACGACATCATGCTCAACTACCAGACCACCTCGTTCCACGACGCGCTCTACGCCCGCCAGACCCTGGGCCTGAAACCGGCACCGGAGTTCGAGCAATGGCTGGCCAAAATGGGCATCTTCACCCAAGGTGACGGCAAGGTGCACTTCGGCAACAACCTGCCACCGGCCTTCCGTCAGGCCCTGGCGCAACTGGGATGAGTGATCTGCTGATGGATAAACCACCCCTCGACCCGCAAAACCCTTGGCTGGAACTGCGCAAGCTGACCCCGGCGCGCATTGCGCTGGGCCGCACCGGCACCAGCCTGCCAACCGGCGCACAGCTGGATTTTCAGTACGCCCACGCCCAGGCCCGCGATGCGGTGCACCTGCCATTCGATCACGTCGGGCTGAACGCTCAACTGGCCGAACGCGGGCGTGCCAGCCTGCTGTTGCACAGCGCGGCCACTGATCGCCACAGCTACCTGCAACGCCCGGACCTGGGGCGCAAGCTGAGCGATGCCTCGGCGCAAACGCTGCGTGAATACGCCCATGCCCATCCCGGCGGGGTCGATCTGGCGGTGGTGGTGGCCGATGGCCTGTCGGCGCTGGCCGTTCATCGACACACCTTGCCGTTCCTGGCGCGCATGGAAGAACAAACCGAAGCCGAAGGCTGGTCGCTGTCACCCGTGATTCTGGTAGAACAGGGCCGGGTCGCGGTGGCGGACGAAATCGGTGAGCTGCTGGGCGCCAAAATGGTGGTAATCCTGATCGGCGAACGCCCTGGACTCAGCTCTCCAGACAGCCTCGGTTTGTATTTCACCTATAATCCAAAGGTCGGCCTGACGGACGCCTATCGCAACTGCATCTCCAACGTGCGGCTCGAAGGGCTGAGCTACGGCATGGCCGCGCACCGCTTGCTGTACTTGATGCGCGAGGCCTGTCGGCGGCAGTTGTCCGGGGTCAACTTGAAGGATGAAGCGCAAATTCAGACACTGGAGACAGATACTGGAGGCGATATGAAGGGCAATTTCCTGCTAAGTCCGCCGGATGCCTGAGCCGTTACCTGATTGCGCATTGGCTACGCTTTGGGGCAGCATCGACGAACGGCTGCCCGAGTAATGGACCCATTGCCGTCATACCCACTGGAAGTTGAGGCCTAGCATGCGGATTACTCAAGCAACCCTCGAGCACCTGGATCTGTTGACGCCATTGTTCGTTAAATACCGCGAATTTTATGGCGCGCTGCCCTACCCCGACTCGTCCCGGGCCTTTCTGGAAAAGCGCCTGCGACGCAAGGAATCTGTGATCTATCTGGCCTTGCCCGATGACGACGACAATAAACTGCTGGGCTTTTGCCAGCTGTACCCAAGCTTTTCGTCGTTGTCGCTCAAACGCGTGTGGATCCTCAACGACATCTATGTCGCCGAAGACGCCCGCCGGCAACTGGTCGCCGACAACCTGATGCGCACCGCAAAAAAAATGGCCAAGGAAACCCAGGCCGTTCGCATGCGCGTGTCCACCAGCGTCGACAACGAGGTGGCGCGCAAAACCTACGAATCCATCGGTTTTCGCGAAGACACCGAGTTCAAGAACTACATCTTGCCGATCAGCAACGAGTTGTAAGGCGCCTCCCAGCGAGATGGGCTTCTGCGGCGAGGGGGGTTGCCCCCCGCTGGAAGGCTGCGCGCCTCAAAACCCTGAGCGCACGACCTGTCGCGCGAAATCCGCCAATGGGTCTACAGTCCTTCGAGGACAAACAGGGCAAGCGCCGAAGCGTTCCCCTCGACATCCCCCGCTACAAACTCGACACGCTTTTCACCTCCTGGTCCGTATAATGCCGATCTTTTCGGACCGTAAGAAAACCTACACCTGCGTGTAGCCTTCTACTCTGACGTCATCGCACAGGCCTGCCGAGCCAGGCCATCACCACAGGTGCCAAGCATGGATTTCAACCCGATCGACCTGATTCTGCATCTCGACGTCTACCTCGACATGCTGGTAACCAATTACGGGCCGTGGATCTACGCGATCCTGTTCCTGGTGATCTTTTGTGAAACCGGGTTGGTGGTCATGCCGTTCCTGCCGGGTGACTCGCTGTTGTTCATCGCCGGCGCAGTCGCCGCGGGCGGCGGCATGGACCCTGTGCTGCTGGGCGGTTTGCTGATGCTCGCGGCGATTCTGGGCGATAGCACCAACTACGTGGTGGGACGAACGGCCGGCGAGAAGTTGTTCAGCAACCCGAACTCGAAGATCTTCCGCCGCGATTACCTGCAACAAACCCATGATTTCTACGACAAACATGGTGGCAAGACCGTGACTCTGGCGCGCTTCCTGCCCATCATCCGGACCTTTGCGCCTTTCGTCGCCGGCGTGGCAAAAATGCCTTACGCACGCTTCTTTGGCTTCAGTGTCTTCGGCACCATCCTGTGGGTCGGCGGCCTGGTGACCCTGGGCTACTTCTTCGGCAACGTGCCGTTCATCAAGAAAAACCTGTCGCTGCTGGTGATAGGCATCATCCTGCTGTCGTTGGTACCGATGATCATTGGTGTAGTCCGCAACCGACTGGCCAACGCGAGCTCCAAAGCCGAATCGCGCTGATCGACCATGTGGCCCCTGAAGGCCTGGCGGCGCCGTCGCACACTGGCCAGGCACCCTGTCGCCGATGACACCTGGCAGCGGGTGCGCCAGCAACTGAGCTTCCTCGACGGCCTGACGGACGCCGAGGAGCAGTGGCTGCGCGAAACCGCCGTGCTCTTCCTGCAAGACAAACACCTGACCTGCCTGCCCGGCGTTGAACTGCACCAGGAGCAACGCCTGTTGCTGGCCGCGCAAGCCCAATTGCCACTGCTGCACCTGGGCGATCTGAACTGGTATCAGGGTTTTCACGAAATCGTGCTCTACCCCGACGACTTTCTCAGCCCGCAGCGCCATCGCGATGCCAGCGGTGTCGAGCATGAATGGGACGGCGAGCACAGCGGCGAAGCCTGGCAACAGGGGCCGATCATCCTCGCATGGCCCGGCGTGATGGCCAGTGGTGGCTGGGAAGGCTACAACCTGGTGATCCACGAACTGGCGCACAAACTCGACATGCTCAACGGCGACGCCAATGGCTTGCCACCGTTGCACAGCGACATGCGCGTCAGTGACTGGGCACACGTGATGCAACAGGCCTACGACGACCTGAACCGGCAGTTGGACCACAACCCGGACGCCGAAACAGCAATTGACCCTTACGCCGCGGAAAACCCGGCGGAATTCTTCGCCGTGACCAGTGAATACTTCTTCAGCGCCCCGGATTTGCTGCACGACACTTATCCACAGGTCTACCGGCAACTGACGCTGTTTTACCGTCAGGACCCACTGAGTCGCCTGCGGCAACTGCAAGCCGAACACCCGGCTTATCGCGAACACGACTAAGGTCTGTACGACCCTTGGTACGTGGCATCGACGGCAGAATATGCCTATAATCGCCGCCACTTTTTGGTCAATCCGGCCAAGTCATTTGGCCAACTTACGGGGGCACCGCCCAATGAGCTACAGCAAGATTCCGGCTGGCAAAGACCTGCCGAACGACATCTACGTCGCGATCGAGATTCCGGCCAACCACGCGCCGATCAAATACGAAATCGACAAAGACAGCGATTGCCTGTTCGTTGACCGTTTCATGGCCACCCCAATGTTCTACCCGGCCAACTACGGCTTCATCCCCAACACCCTGGCCGACGACGGCGACCCGCTGGACGTGCTGGTTGTAACCCCTTACCCGGTTGCTCCAGGTTCGGTTATCCGCGCCCGTCCGGTCGGCATCCTGAACATGACCGACGACGGCGGCGGCGATGCCAAAGTCATCGCAGTCCCACACGACAAGCTGTCCCAGCTGTACGTGGACGTGAAGGAATACACCGACCTGCCACCGCTGCTGATTCAGCAGATCGAGCACTTCTTCGCGAACTACAAAGACCTCGAAAAAGGCAAATGGGTGAAGATTGAAGGCTGGGCCGGTGCAGAAGCCGCTCGCGCCGAGATCATGAAGTCGGTTGCTGCCTATAAAGGCTGAGCTGCAAGCTTTTAGCTGCACGCTTCAAGAAACCCCGGTTTGACCGGGGTTTTTTTATGTCTGGGCAACATCAATAAACACATTGTTTATTGAGCAATCCGTAAAACGTTTATCCGCGTTTAAATACCCTCGCAACTGCCTCCGCCCATCACAAAAACTTCCCGCGAAAATTGAACCAGTTGTTTATTTAAACGCCCGGCACTCGTCAGTAGACTCCGTGCTCATGAAAAAGAAAAAGACATGCGGCCCGCGCTTCAGGGCGTTGCTCAAAGAGGTGGGCATCAAACCTTCGGAATTTGCCACGTTCTGCAACGTCGATCCGCAGCACGTCAACAACTGGTATCACCGCGGTGTGCCGGATTACCGAATGGAAGAAATTGCCGGGTTATTGTCGGTCACCAGCAAATGGCTGAGTACCGGCGAAGGCCCGAAGCACACAAGCCCGTTGTACGCCCTGAACTACCCGGGCCAAGTGTTTGAAGCCGCGGAAGTCAAAGGCATCTACACCGTCGACCTGCATTCGGCCGATGTCGAGCTCCCGTTGTACAAGGAAACCCCGATCAACCCGGGAGCCACCCAGACCCACGTGATCGAAGTCCCCGGCCAATCCATTCGCCTGCCGCGACGGCACATGGAAAGCCTGGAAGTCGATCCCAACCAGGCCATCTGCGTACCAATGATCGGCAACAGCATGTCGGAGAAAATCGACGACGGCTCGATCATCGCCCTCGACCGCAGCCTGACCCAGGTCGTCGACGGCGAGATCTACGCCCTGGAACACGACGGCATGCTGCGCGTGAAGTACCTGCACCGCATGCCCGGCAACGCCCTGCGCCTGCGCAGCCACAACAGCGCCGAATACCCCGACGAACTGTTCAGCGCCGAACAGATCCAGCGTCAGAACATCCAGATTCTGGGCTGGGTCTTCTGGTGGTCCACCCTCAACAAACGCCGACCGCCAGTGCCGTTCAACTGAGACCACAACGCTCTACTCTGCACTTCCCACTGGGCATTCCCGTGAAAAATCAGTATGCTGCGCCCCACATTGGCATCAACCCGCCCAGCGCCGGTCAGATCGCCCCGACAAGGCAGATGACTTTCTCGCCAAGTCCCACAGCCGGACGCAAGATCCGGGTGTACGTTTTGAAGGCTGGTACGGTTTACCAAAAATAAACCAAGCCAGTCCCCGAGAAGCCGGCCACAAGCCGGCTTTTTAATGCCTGAAATAATCCTATCCCGTCCGAGAATCCACCTGCCTGATAGCCTAGCTATCACAGGCGTTTCAGGCGCTCCCCTGTCCGCTGGTGTCTGATGCGAAGCCTTGATCAGAAATGCTGACGAGCACTTCAAGAGCTATCTATGTTTAATCGCAGACTTCGACTCGCATGTCAGGAAACAGACGAAAATGAAAATTGATAAGCGTCTCGAGCAAGAAATAATTGATCTGATTGAGGCACTCGTTAATGGCGACTTCGATAAAATTTCCGCCAAAAGCTGGTATGGCAGACTCAACAGACCGGATATTGAGGCAAGAATCTCTGAGTACGGTAATACAGTAGTATTACCTCCAGCTTCTTTCGTAGAGAAAATAGATACTTATAAGTACAAGGATGGCTCTGGCATAGCGCTCCACGTTCCACTGTGGACAGAGGAAGAAGGAATGAGCGACCTGACTCTTTCCCTTGAGTTGATATATGAAGAAGCCAAAGCAAAGCTTCAAATGACTGATCTTCATGTTCTGTGAAACCCTGCGGCGCAAGCGCCTCGAAGGCGGGGAAGCAGGTTAGCAACGTTTGATGCCGCTCCAAACCACGGCTCGCCCTGGTCGAGAGCTTGCCAGTCATCTCGCTTAAGTGCTAAATCCAGCCCCTTACAAAAGCCTCATCTTTTATCCGGATCCTCTTCTCTGGGCTGGTGCCGGTATTGCGCTCAACGGGAGCCAAGGAAATGGTGCTTCACATCCCGACCCTGCTGACAGTCTCGGTCTTCGTGTTTTGTCTGATGGGCTTGTTGACCGGGCACGCCTGGCTTCGCGAAACACGTGAACGACCGTTGGCCTATTTGGGCGCCATGATGTTGCTTGCCGCGCTGGGCGTGGTACTCATCGGCTTGCGTGGCAAGGTGTACGACGTCATCCCGGTGGTACTCGCCAACGTTGTCCTGTTACTGAGTGCCGCGATGAACTGGACCGCCATGCGCGTATTCGTCGGCCGTTCACCCTCTGTACCGGGAATCTTCGCAGGTGCAGGCATTTGGTTGGTTTTGTGCCTGATTCCGGCTTTCCATGAATCGACACCGGCGCGAGTATCCGTGTACTCCGTGCTAGCCGTCGGCTATGGGCTACTGACCGCTCTGGAGTTTTGGCGTAGTCGCAATCACCTCGAAGTTGCTTACATGCCGGCATTGATACTGACCTTGTTGCATACCGGTTTCTATGGAGCACGGAGTATCAGCGATCAGGGCTTTTCCATGGATGAAGCACTGCAGGGAAGCGGTCCGGGTGTGTGTTTTTTCTCCTTCATGCTGTTCGAGTCCATGCTGTACGTCATCGGGATCGCCTATGTGACGTTGGCAATGGTCAAGGAGCGGGCCGAACTCAAGTTCAAGGCCGCAGCCTTTTGCGACCCGCTGACAGGCATCGGCAACCGTCGCGCCTTCATGTTTCACGGGGAGCAGATGCTGGTTGATGGCAAACGCCGGGGCGAACCCGTCGCCCTTTTGTTGTGCGATCTGGATCACTTCAAGCGCCTGAACGATACCTTCGGCCATCAAATGGGGGACCAAGCCCTGATCGCCTTCAGCCAGGTCGTGGGGGACAGTTTGCGTCCGCAGGATCTGCTGGGGCGCATAGGCGGCGAAGAGTTTGCCTGTCTGCTGATGAACGCCGACGAACATACCGCCGTAGACGTGGCCGAGCGTATTCGCCAGGCGTTTGCGCAACTGCCCCTGCTGGAGCCGGGACTGCTCAGCGTCAGCATCGGTGTCGTGACCACCCACGAGTCGGGTGACGAGCTTTCTCATCTGCTCTCGCAGGCTGATGAAGCACTGTACGACGCCAAGGATAACGGCCGTAACCGTGTCGAGACGCTACCCAGAATGAGCCGATTCCCTGGGCCAGCAATGGGCGTTAGCGCTGGATGATGACGCCGGCATCACCTCACGCCCAACCGCAACAGGTAAAGTGCCGATTCAACTTTCATCTGTAGGGACACAACCATGAAAAAGCTGCTGTTGCCTCTGTTGGCCGTCGCTTCATTGCACACTTCGTTGGCATTGGCCGAGTGCGCCAGTTCGCCCAGGCAGACAGCGGAAGCGTTTTACACCTGGTATCTCATGAGTGTCAGCCAGGACAAGAATCCGCTGACCGATGACGTGCCACAGATGAAACAGTACGTGTCGCAGGCGCTGATCCAGTCGATCAACAAGCAGATGGCCAGCCCGGATGGGCTTGATGAGGACTATTTCATCAAGGCTCAGGATTACATGGACGAATGGGTTTCCCACATCGCGGTCAGCGAGCCAGCCATACAGGGCACATCGGCCAGGGAACGTGTGACGCTGGGCAACACGCCCGAGACGACGCAGCGGCTGGAGGTGCGGCTGGTGAAAGACAAAACCTGCTGGAAGATCGACGACGTTCAAGCCCCAGCCGACCAGAACAACTGATCACAGGCTCCCCGCCCTTGAGCCGGGAGCCTCGCCCCGTCACGGATAGCTGAACGCCTTGACCAGCGTCAGCTCGCCGACCGCACGCATCGGCACCAGGAATGACTCCATTTTTTCGTTCGGCGTGCCCTCTTCGGTGATGAGGGTGATTTGTGCCGTGGTCAGCGGTTGCACCGCATCTTCCTGACCCTCCTCGTCGCTGCGATAGCCGCCGCCGAAGTAATTCACGTAAATCAGGTACTGGCCTTTGATCGGCGCCGGCATGGCGAAGATTTCCGGGCCGTAGCCGGTGGTGACGTCGACGTCCAGCGCTGCGCCGTTGGGTGCCGTGCGGTCGCCGTACCAAATGTGGGCGCCGTCGGGCGTGACCAGGTGCAAGTCGAGGTCGGTGTTGTCGCTGTCCCAGGACAACAACACCCGCAGCTTGGCCGGGGTTGCGCCACCGCTACTGTTGAGGAACTGCACGCGCTTGCGTTGCTGGCCGTCGGCGCTGCGCACTTCGACGCTGTTGCTGCCGCTGGGGAAAGAGAACGGCCGGTCGAAGCGACCGCTGGCATCGATTTTCAGCGGCATGCTGACGCCGTTGACGACGAGTTTTCCCGGCTCATTGGCGTTTTTGGGTGCGCCTTTGATCTCGCCCATGATGCGCGCCGTGTTTGCTTGGCCTGGCCGCGTATTGACCGAGGAGGCCGGGTAGTTGACGGTCTGCTGGAAATACTCGCCATCGCCCTCGACGGCGCCGCTGCGCCAGCCACCCTTGGGGGTGTCGAGCTGAATGCTGCTCTCGGCGATCACAGCTGGCAGTGTCAGCACGCCGCAGAGGAACAGGATGACCTGTGGATAACGGAATTTCATGGCCTATTCCAGTAAAAGGTGACGGGCAAGCCCTTCGATGTAGGTTTCATCCTGGCCATTGGGATGGGCTTCAAAGGCCAGGTGCAGGTATTCATGGGTCAGGTCGAGGCGGTCTTGCAGCGAGAGCACGCCACGCACGTAGATGCGCTGACGCTCGCGGTCGACATAAGGTCGACCGAAGCCCAGACGACAGACCGCGAACTGGCTGACTTCGTTGTAGCCGACTTCGCTTTCCAGCGGTTGGCGCCAGCGGCGACGCTGGTTTTGCAGCCACTCCTGCGCGGCGGGCAACGGCACGCAGGACGCGACCGGGTTGTCCCAACGGCTCAAACTTGCACGTGGATAAGCGTGCAGCAGGATGGCGTCGTAACGCTGCCCGGCGCTGGCCTGCTCGACGGCTTGTTGCCACGACAGTTTGTCTGGCGCCGCCTGATCGGAGTGATAGGTGACCGGTGTCCCGGCCAGCACGATGTCGCTGGTCCAGGCGGCGATGCTGCGCGATTCGGCGGTGGCCGGACGTGGCGCCACCCGTTGACGGCTGCTGCTGTCGTCGATGCTCAGGCACTCGCCACTGCGTCCGGCGTTCTGTAACAAGTAGGTGCGGATCGCCACGGCCAGTGCCTTGGCGGCTTCTGCCGGTTTGCTGCTGGCCTCGCGTTGCAGCACCCGCGCCACGTACTCCTCACGGTCCAGTCGGGCGATCAGTCGGGGCGCAGACGCGTCCTGCTGGAGAAAGACTTCGCCGCCGCTGTGGATATCGAGCTGGTTGCCATTGGCGAACTCGACCCGGTAATCCCCCTGCAAAGCCCCCGCCGCCGCTGGCCGGCCATCCTGAGTCACCCGTTGCACCGGATAACGCGAAAACAGGCTGACCTCGACACAGCGTCCGGCCTCCACCGGCCAGGTGGCCGGCAGAAAGCTTGCGAGAACGCTGGCGTAATCCTTCAGTACCCGCTGACTGGTGCCCCGCCCGCCAACCCAGATCGGCGTGCCGTCCGTCAGCCAACCGGCAAACCCGCCCTGGCGCGACCTAGCGTCCTGATCGGCCAGCCAGCTCCAGGTTTTGACCCGCAGACGCCCGCCCAACGCACCGACCACCGTGCCGTCCGCTGCGTTCAGCACCACGTCGAGCAACACCCGGCGCGCCTGTTGCTGAGCCGGTAAGGTGGCGAGTGTTTGCAGCAGTTCCGTCACCGACACTCGGGTTTCAGGCTGAAGTTGGTTGAGGTCCTGCAACCATGCCGGCGCCTGTCGGGCCTGCCAGTAAGCTCGCCAGACCGGTGCCTGCAATTGCAGCCGTTGCGGGTCGAAGTACAAACCGCAGGAACGCACCAGTGCCTGATCCCGGGCGATGCTGGCGCCCGGCGTGCAGCAATAGACTTCTTCGCGGGACTGGCCACGGCACTCGTAGGCCGGTTCGTTGCTGGCAGTGTCGACCAGCCAGGCGTAGACGAACAGTTTCCACAGACTGCCCAACGGGGCCTGGAGGCTGGCCGGCAATGGCTCACGTTCCTGCACCCGGGTTTTGCTCAGGTGCACCAGTTCGGCGGCCTGCCCGGTTTTCCAGGCCAGCCGCAGCGGTTCGCCCTGCGCGGTTGCCAGCGCAGGGAGTAGACACAACAGCAGGCAGCCCAAACGCCACGTCATGTTATTTGACCGTGACCTGACCAAGCGCCGGCTTCTGCTCCTGGACCTGATTCTGCGGCGCGTACACCTGGGTGAAGCGCGCTGGCGGCAGGTTGAACTGGCCTTTTTGCGAGAAGCGCACCAGATGCCGCATCCGCAGTTCGCCGCTGAGGCTGTCCACTGGAATCGCGTAGGCCATCTGGCCTTGCTCGAAGCGCGCCTTTTCCAGCGGTGCAGGTTCGTCGCCATCGTTGCCGATGAGCTTGATGCCCCACGTGGTGCGCTCGACATCCGCGCCCGGTGGCAGCGGCACTTCAACCATGCCGTAGCGCAGCGGGTTCTTGCTTTTGCTGTTGATGATGATTTCGTCCAGGTACAGGCTGTCGCTGGACAGCGGTTTGGTCCCGACCGGCTCCAACTTGAAGCTGAACGCTTCGTCCCCCGGTACCAGACGCGACAAGCGGCGGGTAATGGTCGCAGGCACCACACCGGACGCCGGTTGTTTGCTCAGGAAACTCAGGGCCGCACGTACCGGGCGTTCCTGTGCGCCGCTCAGCGACAGGACGCTCGGCGCTTGCGCACCTTGCCATTGCCAGAAGGTTTCGCCGGTAGCGCCCTGCTGTTGCTTCCAGCCTTGACCCGGTGTCAGCGCGACCGGCGTCGGCGTCTGTTCGAGGCTGCGTTGCAGCCAGCTCAACGCCAATGCGCGTTCCAGGGTCGATTGCTGTGGCAACAGGCGTTGCAGCAACGCTTGCGCATGGGCCTGATCGAAGGCCTGCACCGACAGGCTCAAGGCTTCGGCAAACGGCTCAGAGCTGACCGCCAGCAACTGCTGTGCATTGGCCAACTGCTGCGTGAACGCGTCCGGTGGCGTGACCTTGGCCTGCCGCGCCAGGGACGCAGTCAGTACCCGCGCACTGGCCAGGCCCAGCGAAGAGTCAGAAGCGCTCATTACCACGCTGCCTTCGCCATCCTCATTGAAAAAATCACCGTCACCCTCACCGGCTTTCGCCAGATCTTCCATCAGGCCGCTCAACAGCGTGTTGACCGGCAATTGCATCTGGCGGGCGAACGACAGGATCAATGCACGCTGCAACAGCGGTGTGCTGCCCGCCTGTTTTGCGTAGACGTCCAGCACCCGTTGCCAGTGCTCCGGCGGCAGGGTCAACTCCAGCGCTTTGCTGGCGTGCCAGTCGGCGTAGTAGGCGTAAGCGGTGAGGAACGCGTCCGGCTCACCGTCCTGCCCCCACCAGGTAAAGCTCGCCGACGGGCCGGCCATTTGCACCAGCCGCAAGCGACTGTTCTGCATGATCAGGCGCAAGCGGTCACGGATTTGCGGGTTCGCCGACAGCACCGGGTAAGCCATGCTCAACGGCAACAATTGGCTGGCGGTTTGCTCGACGCCGCCGTACGGGTAACCCAACAAGTCATCGAGCGAAGCACGGAACAGCGCTTGCGGGCTGTCGTCCAGACGCAGGCGAACCTCGCTGGCGTCGGCCGGCAGGCTCAGCGGGGTATCGCCACTGGCAACGTCCACGCTCTGGGTGTTCACCACTTGCCAGCCGTCGCCGGTGGTCGTCAGGTGCACCGCCAGGCCATCGGCGGTTTTGCCGTTCTGCACCAGCTCGGCGCTCCAGTCGCCATTACCGACCACGAAGGCCGGCAAGGCGATGTAGTTGATGCCGCTGTTCAGTGTCTGCGACAGGCGTTGTTCCTGCCCGGCGTAATGGATCACCAGTTCGGCCTTGACCGCTTGCTCGGCCTGATTGAAGGCAAACACCCCCAGGTCAGGCTTGTCGCCCGTGCGGAAACGGGTCGGCCCGCTCCACTTCAGGTACAGCGGTTTTTCCGAGCGGATGAACTGCTTCTTCTGCCCGACCTGACCGCCATCGGCAATCGCCCGCGCGGTGATGCGCCAGCGGGTCAGGGAGTCCGGCATCTTGAAGGTGAAACGGGTTTTGCCGTTGGCGTCGGTGACGAGCTCCGGCTGCCACGCGGCCGTGTCGACGTCTTCGCGACGCGGACGCTCCAGCACTTTCACCCCGCGTTCGCTGCGGTTGGCTTTGCCCGGCGCGCCAGGGCTGCCCGGCAACGCCACGTCGTAGCTGATGAATGACAGGCTGGCGCTGGTGCGCACGTTGTTGCGGCGCGGGTGATAGAAGAACTGGTCGATGCTTGGCGCCACTTCCGGTTGCAACGCGTAGACCATTTCGTCGACCACGCTGACCGTCAGGTGCGCCGGAACCGGCTTGCCGACAAACTGGGTGGTCAGGTCCACGGTCACGGTTTCGCCTGGCTGGTAGCGCTCTTTGTCGGTGGCAATCGCGACGTCGATTTGCGGCGTGACAACTTTGATCCCGGCGTTCTGGAAGCTGTACTCGCCGCCCTTGGTGTAGAGCACCGAGAAGGTCAGGTTCGGCGCAAAGTTGTCTTTCACCGCAATCCGCGCACGGTATTGGGTGGGGCTGAGTTTTTCCAGTTTCAACCAGTCGCCGCCCTTGGACAGCAACGCCGTGGCTTCGACTTTGTCGCGCTCCAGCGACAGCAGCGCATCGTTGATCGGTTCAGGGAAAGTCATCAACGCCAATGCTTCATCACCGGCCTTGTACTCGGCCTTGTCGAGCACGATTTCCACGGTGCCGGGCACGGCTTTGACGCCCTCGCCGGTGACCGAATGCCCGGTGGCGCCGAGCACGCGTTGCTGCTCGTCCTTGATCGTCAGGTTGTAGGTGCCGGGACGGTCGAACGCCACGCTGAAACCTTTGTCGGCAGGGGCCAGTTTGCCCTCGCCGGTAGACTGGTCTTCCAGCCGCACCCAGCTGTAGCGCACCGGTTTACCAGCCTTGGCCGGGGTGTTGCCACCCTCGTTGGTGTAGCTGAAGTTGACCTTGTCACCCACGGCGCTGAAACGCTGCGGCGCGCTCAGGCGGAAATTCGCGGCGCCACGGTCGATGAGGATTTCCTTGGTGGTCTTGACCCGATACGCCGCGCCATCGCTGGCGAACACGGTGAGCATGTAGCGGCTCGGTTTCTCCGCGGCCGGCAGGTCGATGGTCGCGTTGCCCTTGGCGTCTGTGGTCAGTTCGGTGCTGGTCAACTCCACCGGGAATTGCCCCAGGTATTGCAGCTCGTTGTCGACCATCGACAGTTGCTGGGCACGCAGGCTGAGTTGTAGCCGGGCATCGGTCACCGGTTTGCCGTCCGGGTACAGCAACACGAGATTACCCTTGACCGGTTCGCCCGTGTGGAAGTCCTGCTTGGCGAGGTTCAGGGAGATTTCAAAATGCGGCTTGATGTATTCAGCCACGCGAAACGCGCTGCTGTAGACCTGATCCTTGTAGCTGAAACGCAGCTCGTAACCGCCCGCCACCGCATTGTCCGGCAACTGGAAACGGCCCTGGGTGCCCGCCTTCGAGTCCAGCTTCAGCGCCAGTGACTGCAACGCCGTGCCCGTAGCGTCGAGCACGCTCACGTTCACGTCCGCCGCCCCTGGCTGCACCGAGTCGCGAGCGTTCTTGAACTCTCGGCCGACGATTTTCAGCGACACCCAATCGCCCGGCCGGTACAGCGGCCGGTCGGTGAAGGCGTAGAGTTTGGTGTCGTAGATTTCGCTGTCGTAATAGAAGTTCTCGGAGACGAAAACGCCGCCCTCCTCGTCCTCGCCGATCACGAAAGAACGCTCCGGGCTGACGTGTTTCAAGCGTAACAGGCCATCGGTATCGGTCGCGCCGCTGCTCATCACGCCCAGACCGTCGGTCCACAGCACGTTGACCTTGGGCACCGAGCTGCCTTCATGTTTGCCCGCGGCCCAGACCAGCAACTCGTCACCGGCAATCTTGCTCACGGCCACGGTGTTGGAAACAAAAACCATGGTGGTGGCGCGGTACTTGCCGATCAGCGCTTCGACCAGGTACAGGCCCGGTTTGAGCTTGCCCAACGGAATATAGACGTTGCCGGGTGCGACGCTGACGAACTCACTGGATGAACCGGCCAGGTTGACCCCGGCCGGTGGCTGGATCGGTTTGGCTTGCCACAGCGGATAACGGAACTGGCTGACCACCGGCAGGCCCGGGATCAGCGCAAATTGCGGCTGCGCCTCGTACGGTGTCGGAGCGACGATGGCGTTGCCCATTTTCAGTTCCGGGACGTCTTCGGTCACTTGCTTGCGCGACTCGTAGGAGAACGCCCGCTGCATCACCCGACGGGATTTGCGATACCAGTTGTCCCACAGGTACGCGAGGGTGTTGGACAAGCCTTCGCCCTTGAACTGGCCGTCACTGACCACCCGGTGCAGGTTTTTCTGGCGCTTGAGGAAGTCCAGCGGCTTGTCGATCCGATACACGCGGATGTCCGCGCCGCCGTACGGTTCCATGCGAAAGCGCCGATAGTCGCGGCCCGGCGCTTCGAGTCGCACCAGCGCCTGCTCGTCGCTGGCAAAACTGCTGTCGGCCAGCAGGAAAAAGCTCTCGCCGGACATCGGCGTGTAATTGCTCGGCTCCACCGAGTCCTCGGCGTTGACCGTGGCCAGGGGCGCGAGCAATGCCAGCAACAGGGGCAAACGTGAACACAGACGCAGCATGCGGGCTCCGATCATTGCGAGAGGAAGTTCAGTCGATAGACGCCGATGAAGTTGGGGTTGGCTGCGTCGGGTATCCATCGGGTGTCCTTCCATGTCATGAGTTGCTGCACGCTAGCGGAGCGCATGCCGTTGTCGGTGGGGGTGGTGGTGCCGGTGTGATAGGCGATGTAGCGGCCCATCCAGATCATCAGGTGCTGGTCGTCGCCCTGATCGAAGAACATCAAGTCGCCGGGGCGTGCCTGGCTCAGGTCACGGCCCACCAGGTGGCTGTTGAACTGGATCAGTTTGATCGCGTTGACGTACGGCCCGACCTTGCCGCCGCCCTGCTGCCATTGCTGGGCGAGGCGGCGCTGGCCGTCGCTGAGTTGCAGCTCGGGCGGCAGGTAGCGATTGGACAGGCCATTGCTGCGCAGCCATTTGTCGTCATGGGTTTTCAGTGCTTCGTTGGCAGCGAACCGCACCAGCCCGGCGCAGTCCTGCTGATACCAGCGCGGGCTCGGGCCTTGGGTCAGTTGTTCCTGGGCAATACGCACGAACCAGGCCCGAAACACCTGGGACTGTTGTGCATCGAGGGCCGCCACGGGCGGTGCTTCGGCGGCGTGCAAACGCGTGCCGAGCAACAACGCCAGCAGCCCCAGGCCTCTGAGCAACGCTGTCACAGGGCTTTCCATTGCAGCGGCAGCCATTGCCAGTGGCCGTCCGGCTCGCTGCCTTCAGGCAAGGTCAGGGCATATTTGCCGTAACCGCCGAGTTTGCGCAGTTTCGGAATCAGGTACGTCTGGGCAGCGTTGTAGAACACCGGCTCCATATCCTGCGGCAGGCTGTCGAGGGTTTCCTGCTGCATCAGTTGCGCCATGGCGTCCGGGCCGAAGTAGATCGGCATCAGCACATCCTTGGGCAGCACGTCGGCCAATGGCGGGAAGCGTTTGTCGAGGGTGCCGAGGGCTTTGTCGACCAGTTTGTCGTCCAACGAAAACAGCAACGTCGAGGCATGCCGCGCCAGGCTCACCCGCAGGAAGCTTTTGCCGGTAATCGCGTTCGGATCGCTCGCCTCCCTGGCCGGATACTGCCCGAAGTTGGAGCTGACCTGACGCTGCCACTGGTGGACCTCGCCCTGCTGTTTTTCCTCGACCGGGAATGCATGCTCAGCGACCTTGCTCTCATAGGCGCCGACCATCGAGCCGAACAGGCTGCCCAGGTCGCCATCGAGTTTGTCGCTGTTTTTGTCCTTGAGGCTGGCCACCAGCAGCGGCGTGTACAGCCGCGAATCGGCGTACCAGCACAGGCCTGCGGCACCGGCCATGTGCTCGGTCAACGCCTGGGCCACCGGCTCTTCGGCACCCAGTTTCACCAGCAAGGGTTTCTGCTGTTCGGCCGCCAATGGCAAGGCCACGCAGGCACTGGCGCCCATCGGCATGGCCTGCCAGATCGGCTTGAAGTCGAAGTCCGGCTGGTTTTCCAGTTCATCCAGCGCCAGGAAGCTGTGCCAGCCCTTGTCGTCCATGTCGAAACGCAGGCCGGCAAAGTTCGGAATAAAGCGCTGGTAACCCATGGCCAACACGCTGGCGTTCACCGAGATCCGTTGAGTGACCTCGGGTGCCCGTGGTGTCAGGCCAAAGGCTTCGGGGAACAGTTTGTCGCCCTTGAGCAGCGCTTCCAGGGCCTCGGTCGACACGGCGCCCGTCACATCCGTCGGGCCGTTGCTGAAGTCGTAGAGCTTGCCGGGGTTGGACAACACCACCAGTTTGTCGCCACGGGAAGCGAACAGCAGCGATCGGCTGGCGTTGAAATTGAGCTGGTACAGCGCCACCTCATCGCCGCCCACGTTCAAGGTGCCCACCTGGCTCAACTGCGAGTCGTCCAGGGCAACCTTGGCCAGCGGCTCAAGGATTTTGGCCAGGCCGCCACGGTCCATCACCAGCAGGAAGTCTTTCAAGCGCCCGTCGGCCCCGCGCCACAAGGCGACATCGGCCGGTTGGTCGAGCAACTCCTCAATCATGCTGTCCTGCATCTTCAAGTCATGCTCGTAGATGATCCGGCGCAGGCTGCCGATCAGCCCGAGGCGGTCGGCATGGGCCTCGTAATAGAAAACGAAGTCCTCGGTCAGCGTTTCGCGCAGGAACGGCACCGCCAGCAGGTCCTTGGGCAACTGGCTCAGGGAATGGGTTTCCAGCAGGCCATCGGGACGGCTCAGGCCCAGTTTGTCGCTGGCCAACTGCGCGGGCGGGGCTTTGGAGGTGTGCAAAAACCACCCCAGCCCACCCGCCGCGCCCGCCGCCAGGCACAGCCCGATCAGCAGCGCCGGCCAACGGCGAGAGGGTGTGGTAGCCGGTGTGCCGGCGTCCGGGGAAGCAATGTTTTCGCTCATGATTCACAAAACCCAATTCATCCGTGGAGCGGGATGTTCAATAGTTGAAAGTCTTGACCAGCAGCAGGTCGCCGATTGCCCGTAAAGGCACGACGAAGCTCTCGCGTTTTTCGTTAACGGTGTTTTCGTTGAGCACCAGGTTGATCTGCGACGTGATCACTTCGTTCTGGTTGCTGCCTTCTTCGAAGTTATAGCCGCCGTCGCCGAAGTTGCCCCAGTAGTTCACGTAAACCAGATAGGTGCCCTTCATCGGCGCGGTCATGGTGAACATTTCCGGCCCCGGCCCGTCGACGCCGTCCGGGTCGAGTCCGCCACCATTGGTCAACGCGGTATGGGCGAAGAACGCGTGCTGGCCGTCCGGGGTGATGATGTGCAGGTCGAGTTCAGCCTTGGGATCGTCCCAGCCGAGCACCACGCGGATGCGCACCGGGGTTCGCAAATCATTGGCTTCGTAAAATTGCACGCGCTTGAGCGAGCGCCCTTCGGCGCTGCGCACTTCGACGCTGTTGGAACCGGCGCCAAACGCATACGGGCGGGCGAAACGGCCTTGCTCGTCGGTGTACAGGTTCAGGGGATTGCCGTTGACAGCCAGGGTGTGCGGCCCGCGCTGACTGCCGATGGCCTTGAGCTGGCCTTCGATCATCGTGCGATTACGCTGAACGCCACGGTCGATGGGCGGCGTGGGGTAGGCGACGCGAGGGTTTTCAGTGCGGTCCATCAGGCCGGAATACCGCCAGCCGCCCACTGGCTCCTGAAGTTCGGCCGAAGGCTCTGCCCAGGCAACCGTCGCCCACACCAGCGTCATCGCGAGCGAAAGAAAAAGACGCATGTGATGCCTCCTGCCATGCATGACGAAACCTTGCGCCCATTCCTCGACGCAGTACAGACAGGATAGAGCCTGATTCAGCAGCGCTATCGTCGACGGTTGTACGAAAGGTCGGAAGGTTAGCGATTCGGCTACTTATTAACAATCGGATACATTTGTTTTTGAGGTAACCATCACCCTCTGAGACTGCCACACTGGCAAGCCTGAGCTGGACGGTGAGCCGATTAGCGTCGACAATCGGCTCACTAAATGAGCCGAATAGCTTTTCTATTCGGCTCACAGCCCGAGTACCGACCTCATGTCATACCCTCACTGGATCTGGCAGCACCCCGATTGGCCAGAATTTCACTGGCAAACCGAGCGTCTCGCACCCTTATTGCGCGAGTGCGTGCAGGCCCAGGGAAAGCTGCTGGGCATGGCAGGCACCGTCAATGAAGCACTCAGTGCACAGAACGAACTCGATGCCTTGTTGCAAAACATCGTGACTTCGTCGGCCATCGAAGGTGAACCGTTAAATGTTGGCTCGGTACGTTCATCCCTCGCCCGTCGGTTAGGCCTGGAGCAGGACGCCGATAACCGCGTAAGCAAACGCAGCGAAGGTTTGGCGGAGTTGATGCTGGACGCGACACAACATTTCGCTCAACCGTTGACCCTTGAACGGCTGATGCATTGGCATGAATGTCTGTTTCCCGCACAGGACGACCTTATGCCAAGGTCTTTTCGCGTCGGTGCACTGCGTGGTGAGGAACCGATGCAAGTAGTGTCCGGCCGACTGGACCGACCGACAGTGCATTTCGAAGCGCCGCCGCGAGAGGGTCTGGAACAACAACTGAGGGGTTTCCTCGACTGGTTCAATGCCAGCGAGCGGCAAGCTGGCCTCGATCCCTTTTTGCGGGCGGGGATGGCCCATTTCTGGTTCGTGACACTGCACCCCTTCGATGATGGCAATGGCCGCCTGACACGTACCCTGACCGACCTTGCGCTCGCTCAGGGCGAAAACCAGTCGATCCGTTTTTATGCCATGTCGGCCAGCATTCTCGATGACCGGGCAGGCTATTACCGCGTACTTGAAACCACCCAGAAAGCCAACCTGGATATCAGCGAATGGCTGGAGTGGTTTCTGCAAACGTTGCTACGCAGCCTTCAACAGGCGATGGTCCGCATCGAACGAGTACTCGGCAAGGCGCGCTTCTGGAATGACCATCGAGAGCAGCCGTTGTCCGTCGAACAAATCAAAGTCCTGAACCGTCTGCTCGATGGTGGAGAAAAGGGCTTTGAGGATGGCATCAGCGCTGCTCAGTACCAAACCGTCGCGAAGGTCTCCAAAGCCACTGCCACTCGCCATTTGGCTGAACTGCTGGAAAAAGGCTGCCTCGCCCGCCTGCCGGGCGGCGGACGGAGCACCCGTTATCGAATCAACTACCCTCAGACGATCAAACCGTAATCACTCCAGCACACCAACCAGCACCGAACGCCGTAACAACGACAGTGCAAACACCACAAACACGCAAGCCGCGGCGGACAACGCCAACGGCAGGCCATGGGCGCTGGTCGACATGGCCACACCGCTCAGCAGCGGGCCGAGCAGGCTGCCCAGCCCCCATAGAAACCCGGCGCTGGCGTTGGCCGTGACCAGGTCCTGACCTTTGAAGCCCTGGCCGATCAGGATAATCGCCAGGGTATAAATCCCGCCCGCAACGGCGCCCAGCACGGCCAGGCCCGGCCACAGCAGCAACGGCCGCCCCATCAGCCAGGGCAGGCTGATGCCGATCAGCACCGCGAGCACGCCGCAGGCCAGGTAGATTTTCGGCCGGGCGATCTTGTCCGACAGCCAGCCCAGGGGAAACTGAAACACCGCATCGCCCAGCAGGATCACCGTCACCATCAACGCCGCGAGCTGGATGGCGTAGCCGTGGCTGGCGGCGTAAACCGCAAACATCGACAGAATCACGCTATCGAAGAACGAAAAGAAGATGATCCCCATGCACAGCGCTGGCGCCACCCGAATGAACCCCAGCACCGAAAAAGACCGTTGCCCGTCCTGCGGGTGGCTGCTCACACCGCCCGGCATCGCCCAGCCAATGGCCACCATGGCCAGCACATGCCCGGCCACCACGCTGGCAATCACGTGCGGGCCTTCAGTGCCGAACACCGCGACCATGCCCGGCCCCAGCAACTGGAACACCGTGAAGCACGTGGTGTAGATCGCCACTGTCCGGCCGCGATGGCCGTCCTCGGCCAGCTCATTCACCCAGGACTCCCCGAGAATAATGATGACCCCGGCCGCCAGCCCCATCAGCAGCCGCGCCACCGCCAGGCCATAGCCATTGGTCGACAGGCCCTCAATGGCCGCAATGCTCAGGCCTGAAAGCGCGAAACAGCCGAGGTAAATGTGTCGGCGACTCAGCCGCTGGCATAGCCACCCCACGATAAACGCCGAGAGCATCATGCCCGCCGCAGGCAGCGCCGACATCACGCCGATCTGCACATTCGATGCACCGGCCTGATACAGGCGCAGTGCGACCACCGGGACCGTCGAGCCGATACTCAGGCCGACAATCGACACACCGAGTATCAGCGCCGCCAACAACGCTCGATTCATTGAGCTATTCATCAATCCTCCACATCCGCAAAAAAACCACACAGACACGCCCTCGCCCATCAACGGTTCAGGCCATGCGCCCAAACGCCCGTCGAGGTGGCGAACGTCTCGCGAAGAAATCAGTGTTTTTTGGCGGGAGGCGAAAAAGTGAACGCGAACAAAATGCTGCGACGGCGGCTGTTGGCCGAATGAGGATCCGAAACGGCGTGACCTGGACGGGTCGTCAAGGGCTGCCGAATGGAGGAGAAAAAGTACAAGGACATGCGCGTCTCAATGAACGGGTGTCGCTAATGCATTAAAGGCAGCCGACACGCCTCGAACCGAGCCTGTCGCCTGCATCCTGAAGAACCACGCTGAGCGCTCAACCCTGAGCGGCGCCGCAAACGGCCAGCCGCGCCAGCCTACGTCAGGCCCCGAACACAAATCAACCCGGCGCGCGGCAGCGCTATGCTGACAGGCGAATTGCCCCTCCCCCCCCTATCTGCTAGTGTCGCGCCGGTTTAACGTCTACCGGAATTGCCGCCATGGCCCGCAAAAAAGCTGCACTGGATTTCGAACAATCTCTCGCTGACCTGCAAACACTGGTCGAGCGCCTGGAGAACGGCGAGTTGTCGCTGGAAGACTCGCTGACCGCCTTCGAACAAGGCATCGGCTTGACCCGCGACTGCCAGGCTGCGCTGGCCCAGGCCGAGCAAAAGGTTCAAGTGTTGCTCGAGCGTGACGGCGAGCTGACCGAGGCGCCCTTTGACGCGGAACAGCCAGAATGATCGCAGCGTATTCGGCCAGCAGTCAGGCCCGGGTCAACGCGGCACTGGAAACGCTCTTCGTCGCGCCGAGCCCGGAACTGGCGCGCCTGTATGAAGCCATGCGCTACAGCGTAATGAACGGCGGCAAACGCGTGCGCCCGTTGCTGGCCTACGCGGCCTGCGAAGCGCTGGGCGCCGACCCTGAACAGGCCAACGGCGCGGCGTGTGCGGTGGAGTTGATCCACGCGTATTCGCTGGTGCACGACGACCTGCCGGCCATGGACGACGACGATCTGCGTCGCGGCCAGCCCACCACCCACAAGGCGTTCGATGAGGCCTGTGCGATTCTGGCCGGTGATGGCCTGCAAAGCCTGGCCTTCACCGCCCTGCTCGACCCGCACCTGAACGGTGCCGACGCCCAGACTCGCCTGCAAATGGTCAGCGCCCTGGCGTTGGCGGCAGGCCCGGCCGGCATGGTCGGCGGCCAGGCCATCGACCTCGGTTCGGTCGGCCTCAAGCTCGACCAGAAAGCCCTCGAATACATGCACCGGCACAAAACCGGTGCGCTGATCGAAGCCAGCGTCAAACTGGGCGCACTGGCCAGTGGTCGCGCCGAAAAAGACGAACTCAAGTCCTTGCAGGCTTATGCACAGGCCATCGGCCTGGCCTTTCAAGTGCAAGACGACATTCTCGACGTCGAAAGCGATACCGCGACCCTCGGCAAACGCCAGGGCGCCGACATTGCCCGCGACAAACCGACTTACCCGGCCCTGCTCGGCCTCGATGCGGCCAAGGCCTATGCCCTGGAACTGCGCGATCAGGCCCTGCACGCCCTGCGACCGTTTGACGCGTGCGCCGAGCCGCTACGCGAGCTGGCCCGCTATATCGTCGAACGCCGCAGCTGACAGCGGATCCGCCAACTTAAAAGCAACGCGTGGGCAGGGGGCGATGCATCAGGTAAACTGCCGCCTCTTTTATACCTATAACGATTCGCCTGATGCCCACGACGTTTCATGAGATTCCCCGCAAGCGCCCGACCACGCCCCTGCTCGACCGTGCCCACACGCCGGACGGCCTGCGCAGGTTAGGCGAAGCCGAGCTGGAAACCCTGGCCGATGAGTTGCGCCTGGAGTTGCTCTACACCGTCGGTCAGACGGGCGGGCATTTCGGTGCAGGTCTTGGCGTCATCGAACTGACCATCGCGCTGCATTACGTCTTCGACACCCCGGACGACCGGCTGGTGTGGGACGTGGGTCATCAGGCTTATCCGCACAAGATCCTCACCGGCCGCCGCGAGCGCATGGGCACCCTGCGCCAGAAGGACGGCATTGCCGCGTTCCCGCGTCGCTCCGAGAGCGAGTACGACACCTTTGGCGTCGGCCACTCCAGCACCTCGATCAGCGCCGCGCTGGGCATGGCCATTGCTGCCCGCCTGCAAAACAGTGATCGCAAGGCTATTGCAGTGATCGGCGACGGCGCACTGACCGCCGGCATGGCGTTCGAAGCGCTGAACCACGCGCCTGAAGTCGACGCCAACATGCTGGTGATCCTCAACGACAACGACATGTCGATCTCGCGCAATGTCGGCGGGCTGTCGAACTACCTGGCGAAAATCCTTTCCAGCCGCACCTACGCAAGCATGCGTGAAGGCAGCAAAAAGGTCCTGTCGCGCCTGCCCGGCGCCTGGGAAATCGCCCGTCGTACCGAAGAATACGCAAAAGGCATGCTGGTACCCGGCACCTTGTTCGAAGAACTGGGCTGGAACTACATCGGCCCGATCGACGGCCATGACCTGCCGACCCTGATCGCCACCCTGCGCAACATGCGTGACCTCAAGGGCCCGCAGTTCCTGCACGTGGTGACCAAAAAAGGCAAAGGCTTCGCCCCGGCGGAAGTCGACCCGATCGGTTACCACGCCATCACCAAACTCGAACCGCTGGACGCACCGGCTGCCGCACCGAAGAAATCCGGCGGGCCGAAGTACTCCGGCGTATTTGGCGAGTGGCTGTGCGACATGGCCGCCGCTGATCCACGGCTGGTCGGCATCACGCCTGCAATGAAAGAAGGCTCCGATCTGGTGGCCTTCAGCGAGCGCTTCCCGCTGCGCTACTTCGACGTGGCGATTGCCGAGCAACACGCCGTGACGTTCGCGGCCGGCATGGCCTGCGAAGGCGCAAAACCGGTGGTGGCGATCTATTCGACCTTCCTGCAACGCGGCTACGACCAGTTGGTGCATGACGTTGCAGTGCAGAACCTCGACGTGCTGTTCGCCATCGACCGCGCAGGCCTGGTGGGCGAAGACGGCCCGACCCACGCTGGCAGTTTCGACCTGTCGTTCCTGCGCTGCATCCCCGGCATGCTGGTGATGACCCCGAGCGACGAAAACGAACTGCGCAAAATGCTCACTACCGGCCACCTGTACAACGGCCCGGCGGCAGTGCGTTACCCGCGTGGTACCGGCCCGAACGCAACCATCGAGAAGAACCTCGAACCGATTGAGATCGGCAAAGGCGTGATTCGTCGTCAGGGCAGCACCGTTGCCTTGCTGGTGTTCGGCGTGCAACTGGCCGAAGCGCTGAAAGTCGCCGAGACGCTGGATGCGACGGTGGTCGACATGCGCTTCGTCAAACCGCTGGATGAAGCGCTGGTCCGCGAGATTGCCGGCAGCCATGCGCTGCTGGTGACCGTTGAAGAGAACGCCATCATGGGCGGTGCCGGTGGCGCAGTCAGCGAGTTTCTCGCCCGAGAAAACATCCTCAAGCCTGTGCTGCACCTGGGCCTGCCGGACATTTACGTCGAGCACGCCAAACCGGCGCAAATGCTCGCCGAATGTGGGTTGGATGAGGCCGGGATCGAAGCGGCGGTGCGCGAGCGCCTGCAACTGCTGGGCCTCTAAACCCCGGATTCACGCAATACCCTGTGGGAGCGGGCTTGCTCGCGAAAGCGGTGTAAACGTCACATTGATGTTGAATGTGCCACCGTCTTCGCGAGCAAGCCCGCTCCCACATTGGTTTTGTGCAACCTTCAGATATGTACTCGCTGCAAAATGACAATGGATTGCCCATGAAACTCCCCCGCCTCGCCCTGACGCTGACCCTTCTGCCGGCCGGACACCTTCTGGCCGACACCTTCGAGCGCGAACAGGCATTGAAGCTGCCCGACGTAGTGATCAGCGCCAACCGCCAGGTCGAGGCACGCAATGACAGCAGCGCCGCCAACACGGTGTTCACCCGCGAAGACATCGATCGCCTGCAACCGGGCAGCGTGACCGATCTGCTGCGCCGTGTGCCGGGCGTGCAGGTTTCGCAGACCGGTGGACGCGGCAGCCTGCCCGGGATTTACATACGCGGCACCAAATCGGCGCAAAGCCTGGTGCTGGTGGACGGCCAGCGTATCGGCAGTTCGACCTCCGGCGACAGCAACCTGCAGCACCTGAACATTCAGCAGATCGAGCGCGTCGAAGTACTGCGTGGCTCGCGCTCGGTGATCTACGGCAGTGACGCGATTGGCGGGGTGATTCAGATCTTCACCCGCCGCAGCACCGAACAGGGCCTGCAACCGCGCCTGCACATGGGGTTTGGCAGCAACCAGACCTGGGAACGCAGCCTCGGCGTGTCTGGCGGCGATGCGCAAACCCGCTTCAACCTGGGCGCCAGCCTCGATGAGACGGCCGGGATCAACCGCACGCATCAGTCCTACTCAAGCGATGGCGACCACGATGCCTATCGCAACAAGTCCCTGAGCCTGAGCTTGAGCCACGCCTTTAATGACAGACTTGAGGTTGGTTTCAATGTGCTGGATAACCGAGGCAAGAGCGAAATTGACAGCCCGTTCGGGCGTTATGATTCCGTCACGAGAAAAAGCTATCAGCAAAAGCCGTATAGCGAGTTCATGGTCAGCGGCGTCAGCAGTTACGTCGACGCCCGCATCAACGATGCATGGAAGTCCCGCGTGGAGCTGGGCCACAGCGAAAACCGTGAAAAAACGCTCGACACGCTCAGCGACGAACACAGCGTATTCAACACTTACCGCAACTCGTTGAACTGGCAGAACGACCTGACGCTCAACAAACAGAACAGCCTGATCCTCGGCGGCGACTGGTATGAAGACCGGCTCAGCAGCGACTTCGACGTCTTTGGCGAGCGCAAAACGCTCGACGAAGACAGCCGCTGGAACCGTGCGGCGTTCATCCAGCATCGCTTCCAGGCTGAACATTTCTCCACCGAACTGGGCCTGCGCCGCGACCAGAACCAGCAGTTTGGCGGCCAGAACAGCTGGAGTGGCACCGTCACCCTGCCGCTGAACACAAACAACGACGTACTGCTGAACTACAGCGAAGGTTTCCGCGCGCCGACGTTCAACGACCTCTATTACCCGGACGACCAATACCAGAAAAACAGCAACCCGAACCTCAAGCCTGAAACCTCGAAAAGCTACGAAGTGCAGTGGCGCAGCCAGCTCAGCGACAGCAGCCGACTGGAAGCCTCGCTGTACCGAACCGATATCAAGGAGGCGATTGTGTTCGGCGGCGACGGTCCAGAAAACGTCGCCTCGGCACAGATCAACGGTTTCGAAGCGGCGCTCAAACAAGAGTTGTTCGGCTGGCAGAGCAACCTCGGGGTTTCGATCATCGACCCACGGGACCGTGACAGCGGCCATACCCTGGCACGCCGCGCCCGGCGCACGTTGAGCCTGGACCTTGACCGTCAATTCGATCAACTGGGCCTCGGCGCCAGTTGGCAAGCGGTGAGCAGCAGTTACGACGACGAAAAAAACACCCGGCCACTGGGCGGTTATGCCTTGCTCGGGCTACGCAGCAGTTGGGCGATGAATCGCGAGGTCAAGCTTGAGCTGAAGGTCGATAACCTGCTGGACAAAGGCTATAGCCGCGCGCTGTACCAGCACGAAGGCAACCCGTATGGCTATCGCGAAGAAGGTCGGGCGTGGATGTTTGGCGTGACCTGGACGCCGGAAATCTAACAAACAACACTGGCCATTGTGGCGAGGGAGCTTGCTCCCGCTCGGGTGCGCAGCAGCCGCAATCAAATACGACACTATTGATCTGAAGAAAACCATTGGCAGGTCTTGGGGCTGCTTCGCAGCCCAGCGGGAGCAAGCTCCCTCGCCACAGGTCAGCGGTCGGGCGCGATCAACCGGCACAGCTTGGCGGTCGCGTCGATCATCTGCCCGCTCGGGCGCTCCAGGCCTTTGTCTGTCACCAGCAGCAATTGCCCTTGCACCACCGCGCTCACCTGCTTCCAGGTTTTCCAGGCATCCAGTTGTGCCTGGGTGCTGGCGAGGATCGCTTGCGGGTTGCGTTGCAGCACGGCCTCCACGCTGACTTGCGGCGCGGGCAGGTTCAGGTCGGCAAACACGTTGCGCGCCCCGCACACTTCAAGCGCATCGCTGATGATCTGGCCACCGCCCACGGTGTAGAGCGGCTGATCCCAGACCTGATAAAACACCTTCAGCGGCTCATCGCGACGATAACGCTGACGCAAACCGCCGAGCCGCGTGCGCAAATCGGCCGCCAGTTTCTGCCCACGCTCGGGCCGGCCAAGCTGTTGGGCAATCACTTCGATTTGGGTGGTGAGTTGTTCGAGGCTATGGGGTTCGGCAACGAGCGTGGGGATCCCCAAGCGGCTCAGTTGCTCGCGTTGTGCCGGGCCGACGCTGCCGGGCCAGAGCAGCAGCAAGTCAGGCTTGAGACTGAGCAGGCGCTCCATGTCCAGTTGACCGTAACGGCCAACCGACGGCACGGACTTGAGTTCAGCGGGGCGGTCGCCCGCATCCAGCACACCGACCAGAAGGTCCGCCGAACCCAGTTCGACGACGATTTCCGAGAGTGACGGCGCGAGGCTGACCACCCGTTCCAGCGCCACCGCCGAGCCACTGGCGACCAGCAGCAGAACCGCCAGCCAGCGGCGCATCAACCGAGTTGACGCGGAATACGGTAGAGGTAAAACAGCACCGTAGTGGACAACGCCAGCAGCACCAATGGCACCGCTTCGAGGCCGACAAACACCGCCAGCGCGCCAATCCAGGCCGGTAGCCCTGCCGCCAGAAACGCCACGCGGCGCTTGGCCGCCAAGGCGATCCAGGCCGCAGGCTCATCCGGGGTGTCGAGGGCTTTTTGGGTAGCGATCAGGGCGTGTTTGTAACCGCCAAAAAAACGCAGGCTGACAAACATCGACGCCACGCCCGCAATGAAAAACGGCATCGCCAGCATCGGCAGAATCGCCTCGCCCAGGCCAAACACACCGTTGATCACGAACAGCGGCAACAAGGCCAGCGCCAGGTATTGCCACCAACTGACGGACAGTCGCCGCCGAACCTGGCCGCGAGTCACGCCCGGTCCGCCTCGCCCTGATGCTCGTTGCCCATCATGTGGTCGAGCTTGCTGGCCTTGGTCGCCAGATAGAGTTTGTTGTGCGGGTTGTGACCGGTGTGCAGCGGCACGCGCTCGGCAACGACGATGCCCATGTCGGTCAAGGCCTTGACCTTGCGCGGGTTGTTGGTCATCAGGCGCAGGGATTTGACGCCCAGGTGCTCCAGCATCGGCAGGCACATGGCGTAGTCGCGCTGATCCGCGGCAAAGCCCAGACGCTCGTTGGCTTCCACAGTATCGGCGCCGCCGTCCTGCAGTTCATAGGCGCGGATCTTGTTCAGCAGGCCAATGCCACGACCTTCCTGACGCAAGTACAGCAACACGCCACGGCCTTCGCGGGCAATCGCCTGCAAGGCAGCCTCAAGTTGCGAACCACAGTCACAACGCTGGCTGAACAAGGCATCGCCGGTCAGGCACTCGGAGTGCAACCGGCCGAGTACCGGGGCACCATCGGCGAACTCACCCAGGCTCAGTACAACGTGCTCGCGGCCTGTGGCCTCATCGAGAAAGCCATGCATGGTGAATTGCGCAAAAGGGGTTGGCAGCTTGGAAGCAGCGACGAAAACGACGGGCACCGTGTGCTCCTGATCTGTATGAGGAGTGGAGATTCGCAGAGGCGGCATTGTAACAGCAGGTTCTGACAGACGCTTAGGCTGAATTATCGGCCATAACGATCAGGAAGTTTGATAACTACACCGACATCCTCTCCCACAATGGATCGTTGCCAGCCACAAGGCTTGCTTTCAGTTCGCATTGAATGGGTAAGGTTGCTTCCAACGCTCGAAGATCGGTTTCAACTGGCCGCTCTTGATCAGCGCTTCCATGCGCTGATCGTACAAGGCCATCAAGGCGCGGGCCTGTGGCGTATCGGCAAAACCCAGGTACAGCGGCAATTCTGCCAAGTGCGTGCTTTTGTACAGCGACACATCTGGCGCCTCGGCAAGCAGGCTGTTGATTTCGGTCAGGGCATCGATGTAGTAATCGGCGCGGCTCTGCTTGAGCATCGGCAGAATGCCGGAACGGCGCTCGATCTGGTTGTAGCGACGGATGTTGGGCAGATAGGTTTCATAGCGGTAACCACGCACCCAGGCCAGTCGGTACTTGCCCAAGGTCGCCAGGGTCGGCGCCGGACTGCTCGCCAGGCCCAGCGTGTAGATGTGATCGGCGTCGTAGTTCCAGTGCGGATACAGCACATTCTTTGCTTCGTCACGGTAGGACCCCACCACCGCGTCTACCTCGCGAAGCTGTACCAGGCCGACAGACCGGGTGTAAGGCTCGGTGCGCATCTGCAGCTTGACGCCAGCCGGCTCAAAGATTTCCCGAAGAATGTCCCAGCCCAGCCCATGACCGTCAGCGGCGGTGTAGTCGGTCCAGTCTTCGCTGACGAGTTGTATTCGCACAGGCGTCGACGCCACTTCCTCCGCTCGGGCAACCGAACAGAGCAGCGCAAACACCAGAACCCACCACCAACGCCCCACCATCCTTAACCCCTTATTCAGTCCTTCAGACGAAGAACCAGACCAGCCCCTGCATCGCCAGCCAGGCAAACACCCCGGCCAGTACATCGTCGAGCATGATCCCGAAGCCGCCGTGCACATGCCGGTCGACCCAACTGATCGGCCACGGCTTGAGAATGTCGAAAAAACGGAATATCAAAAACCCCGCCAACATCCAATACCAACCTTGCGGCACCAGCCACAGGGTGATCCACATCCCGACCATCTCGTCCCAGACGATGCCTTCATGGTCGTGTACCCGCAAATCGCTGGCCACCCTGCCGCACAACCAGATGCCGAACAGCAGGGTGACGCCGAGCATCAGCCAGTAACCCCAGCCGGGCAACATCTGCCACAACGGGATAAAGGGTAGCGCAACTAATGAGCCCCAGGTGCCCGGTGCCTTGGGCAGGGTGCCGGAGCCGAAACCGAAGGCCAGGAAATGCCAGGGATTGCGCCAGACCGATGGCGGCACACTCGCTGCCGGAACCTGTTTGGGGTGATCTGTCACGGGGTCTCCCGAAAATGTTGATAACCCCGGGTTTGCGGGGTGATGTCCTTTCCGTTTGCGTCCATGAGGGTCACGCCCTGCCCGGTCACGACCCGGCCAATGACGTGGATCGGCCAGCCGTCGGCCAGCAATGCCGGCAGCTCCAGCGGCGGCAAGGTGAAGGCCAGCACGTAATCGTCGCCGCCGCTGAGGGCCGCGACTTGCGCAGCGTCCCGACCGAGGAACGTCAGCAACGCCGCCGACAGCGGCACTTTCTCGCGCTCGACCTGCAAGCCCACCTTTGAGGCCTTGGCGATATGCCCGCAATCGGCGAGCAGGCCGTCGGAGATGTCCAGCGCCGAGGTCGCCTTGGCGCGCAGGGCCTGCCCCAGCGCCAACTGCGGCTGTGGCGACCAATAATGCGCCAGCAGCGGCTCGCTGACATTCGCCGGGGCGACGCGCCCACCCAGCACCAGCGACAATGCCCCGGCGGCGTTCCCCAACTCACCGCCGACACACAGCAAGTCGCCAGGTTGCGCGCCGCTGCGGGTCAGGGCCTGGCCGGTCGGGACTCGGCCAAACACGGTCATCGTCAGGCTCAGCGGGCCGCGCGTGGTGTCGCCGCCCACCAGCCGCACGCCACAGTTTTGCGCCATGGCGTTCAAACCACGGGCGTAGGCGTCCAGCCAATCGGCGGTGACCGTCGGTAATGTCAGGGCAAGGGTAAAAGCGACAGGGGTGGCGCCCATGGCAGCCAGATCGCTGACCGCCACGGCCAGCGAGCGCTGACCGAGCAGAAACGGGTCGCAAGGGTCTGCGAAATGCACACCGGCCACGAGGGTGTCGGTGGAAATGGCCAACTGTTCCCCAGCGGGAACAGCGAGCAAGGCGCAGTCATCGCCGATCCCCAGGGCCACCCCTTCGCCGGCCTGTGCGCACGGCGCGGCGGCGAAGTAGTTGCGGATCAGCTCAAACTCACCCATTGGGTATCCTGTCTCACCGGTACTGTTCTTTTTTTGGGCAGAGCCTGCTGTCGCCAGACTGCGTTGGCGCGCCTCACCCTGGCAGGCGATGACACGTCGCGGCGTCTTGTCGGCGACAACAGTCACTCGCCAAAAGGGAACCTATCGGCGAGACAGGGCACGGCAAGCACTGATCAGCGCTTGAACGCCTTCACTTCAGCTTCACGCAGGCGCGGGGCCAGTTTGTCGAGGACACCGTTGACAAACTTGTGGCCGTCGGTGGAACCGAAGACTTTAGCCAGCTCGATGCCTTCGTTGATCACCACGCGGTAAGGCACGTCGACACGCTTGATCAGTTCCCAGGTCGACAGGCGCAGAACGGCCAGTTCAACCGGGTCCAGTTCTTCGATTTCGATGTCCAGGCATGGCTTGAGCGCGGTGTCGATTTCGGTGCGGTGCGCCGGAACCCCGTGCAGGATGTCGTGGAAGTAGGCAGCATCGACATCACTGAAATCGTTATCGACCCGGAACTGCGCTTCGATCTCGTTCAGCGATTGCTTGGCCATGTGCCATTGATACAGCGCCTGGGTCGCGAGCTGACGGGCTTCGCGACGCTTGACGCTTTTCGATGGTTTGCCAGCATCCGCAGGTTTTGGATCGCGCGGGTTGAAACGATCGCTTTCGTCGCTAATCACTTGGCCTCCAACTGCGCCAGCAGGCTGACCATTTCCAGAGCGGACAGGGCAGCTTCAGCACCTTTGTTGCCGGCTTTGGTGCCGGAACGTTCGATGGCTTGCTCGATCGAGTCGACGGTCAGCACGCCAAAGGCAACCGGTACGCCGAACTCCATGGACACCTGGGCCAGGCCCTTGGTGCATTCGCCAGCCACGTATTCGAAGTGCGGAGTACCGCCACGGATGACCGCGCCCAGTGCGATGATTGCCGCGTACTCGCCCTTCTGAGCGACTTTTTGCGCAACCAGCGGGATTTCGAAGGCGCCAGGGGCACGGATGATGGTGATGTCGCTTTCGCTCACGCCATGGCGAACCAGGGCATCAACAGCACCGCTTACCAGGCTTTCAACGACGAAGCTGTTGAAACGGCCAACAACCAAAGCGTAGCGGCCTTTGGGGGCGATGAAGGTACCTTCGATGGTCTTCAGGGTCATTCGACAAATCTCTTAAAGAGCCGGGACGCGTTCAGTACGCGTCCCTCAGTGATATTTGAACCGCGAACAAGGGGCGAAAAGGACCGGCCTTTATTCGGAGGGCACGTATTCTACAACTTCCAGGTCGAAACCGGATATCGCATTAAATTTCATTGGCGCACTCATCAGGCGCATTTTGCGTACACCCAGGTCCCGCAGGATCTGCGAACCGGCACCGACAATGCTGTAGGTGGTCGGTTTTTTCACCGGCGCGTGGTCGGCCGTTTCGCGGATATGCGCCAGCAACACGTCACCATCGAGCGGGTGACCGAGCAACAGCACCACACCGCTGCCCGCCTCGGCGACCGCAGCCATGGCGGCGCGCAGGCTCCAGCGGCCAGGTTGCTTGACCATCAACAGGTCACGCAGCGGGTCCATGTTGTGCACGCGAACCAGGGTCGGCTCTTCGGCGCAAATGGTGCCCAGGGTCAGTGCCATGTGCACGTCGCCTTCTACCGAATCACGATAGGTCACCAGGTTGAAGTGACCCAGTTCGCTGTCCAGTGGCTGCTCGGCAATCCGCTGAACGGTACGTTCGTGGATCATCCGGTAGTGAATCAGGTCGGCGATGGTGCCGATCTTGATGTTGTGTTCAGCGGCAAAGGTTTCCAGCTCGGCGCGACGGGACATGGTGCCGTCGTCGTTCATCACTTCGCAGATCACCCCGCTCGGCTCGAAACCGGCCATGCGCGCCAGGTCGCACGCCGCTTCGGTGTGGCCGGCACGGGCCAGGGTGCCACCGGCCTGGGCCATCAGCGGGAAGATGTGGCCCGGGCTGACAATGTCTTCAGCCTTCGCGTCACGGGCCGCGGCCGCTTGCACGGTGCGCGCACGGTCGGCTGCGGAAATACCGGTGGTCACGCCGGTGGCCGCCTCGATGGACACGGTGAACTTGGTGCCAAAACCGGAACCGTTGCGCGGCGCCATCAACGGCAGCTTGAGCAGTTCGCAGCGCTCGCGGCTCATCGGCATGCAGATCAGGCCACGGGCGTGCTTGGCCATGAAGTTGATGTGTTCAGGCTGGCAGCACTCGGCGGCCATGATCAGGTCGCCTTCGTTCTCGCGGTCTTCGTCATCCATGAGGATGACCATCTTGCCTTGGCGGATGTCTTCAACCAGTTCTTCGATGCTATTGAGCGCCACGCGGCACCCCCTTGAGTCAGGATTTGAGGTAGCCGTTGGCGGCCAGAAAGCTTTCGGTAATGGTGCCCTTGGTGGACTCGGCAGCCTTGTCGCCCAGCAGCAAACGCTCCAGGTAACGGGCCAGCAGGTCCACTTCGAGGTTCACCCGGCGACCTGGCTGATAGGCCGCCATGATGGTTTCGCTGAGGGTGTGGGGGATGATCGTCAGTTCGAACTCGGCGCCATCCACTGCGTTGACCGTCAGGCTCGTGCCGTCGACGGTGATCGAGCCTTTGTGCGCGATGTACTTGGCCAGGTCTTTCGGCGCACGGATGCGAAACTCCACGGCCCGCGCGTTTTCGGTGCGGGCAATCACTTCGCCGACGCCGTCGACGTGGCCGCTGACCAGGTGCCCACCCAGACGCGTGGTCGGGGTCAGGGCTTTTTCCAGATTGACCGGGCTACCGGTTTTCAAGTCGTTCATGGCGGTGCAATCAAGGGTTTCGCGGCTGACGTCAGCCAGAAAACCATTGCCCGGCAGCTCGACCGCTGTCAGGCATACGCCGTTGACCGCGATGCTGTCACCGAGCTTGACGTCGCTCAGGTCGAGCTTGCCGGTCTCTACATAAACCCGCACATCACCGCCCTTTGGGGTCAATGCACGGATGCTGCCGATGGATTCGATGATGCCGGTAAACATGGAGTCCTCCTCGAGAACAGGGCCAGTGCTAACGCAATGGCCGAGAATTATACGCTCGCCGATCAGCCTGTGTGAGAACGTAACGAGCGAAGGCAAGACAAGGCAAAAACAGGCGAGGAAGCGGAGTTTACGGGTTGTAAATGAGCATTCCGAGCCTGTTTTTAACGCAGTATTGCCGAGTGCAGTAGTTCTCACACAGGTTGGGGCATAGGGATGGCGGTGACTCGCCAATCATCGCCAACAGCACGAATTTCAGTGATTTTGAGCTCCGGCGCGTCTTTCATCTGCGCCAGCGGCCAGTCGAGCAGCGGCCGGGCCGTGGAGCCCAAAAACTTGCCGGCGATGAAGATCTGGAATTCGTCCACCAACCCTTGCCGGGCAAACGCCCCGGCCAGGCGCGGGCCAGCTTCCACCAGCACTTCGTTGACACCACGCGTCGCGAGTGCGAGCAGCAGCTTGCGCAAGTCGACCTGACCGTCGTCGCCCGGCACAATCAAACATTCGGGACCGTTGGCGTATTGCTCTTCCACCGCGACGCAGGTGGCGACCAGTGCTGGACCAGCCTTGAAAAACGGCGCGTCGAGCGGCACCCGCAGGCGGCCGTCGATCAGCACGCGAAGCGGTGGACGACTCATGGCGAGCGCAGTTTGCTCGGCATCCAGGCCTAACTCATCGGCGCGCACGGTCAAGCGGGCATCATCGGCCAGCACCGTATCGGCGCCGGTCAGCACCACGCTGGCCTGCGCGCGCAGACGCTGCACCGCCGAGCGAGCAGCAGGGCCGGTGATCCATTGGCTTTCGCCGCTGGCCATGGCGGTACGACCGTCGAGGCTCATGGCCAACTTGACCCGCACGAACGGCAAGCCGTGTTCCATGCGCTTGAGGAACCCTTGATTGAGTTTGCGGGCCTCGCCTTCGAGCACGCCGCTTTCGGTGACGATGCCGGCCTGCTCCAGGCGTTGCAGGCCGCGCCCGGCAACGTCCGGGTTCGGGTCCTGCATCGCCGCCACGACGCGGGCCAGACCGGCATTCACCAACGCATCGGCGCACGGCGGTGTGCGTCCGTGGTGACTGCACGGTTCGAGCGTCACGTACGCGGTGGCGCCGCGAGCGTTTTCGCCAGCGGCGCGCAGGGCGTGGACTTCGGCATGGGGTTCGCCGGTGCGCACGTGCCAGCCTTCACCGACTATCTGCCCATCACGCACGATCACGCAGCCAACCCGTGGGTTGGGGTGAGTCGTGTAGTGACCTTTGCGCGCCAGCTCCAGGGCACGGGCCATGTAGTGGGCGTCGAGGATCGCTTGTTCCGGGGAAATCGTCATGGTTTGGCCGGCTCACGGGCCAGGCGATCGATCTCTTCGCGGAACTCGTTGAGGTCCTGGAAGCGGCGATACACCGAAGCGAATCGTATGTAGGCGACTTCGTCGAGTTTTTGCAGCTCGGCCATCACCAGCTCACCGACCACCAGGGATTTGACCTCGCGCTCGCCGGTCGCCCGCAGTTTGTGCTTGATATGCGCCAGCGATAATTCCAGGCGTTCGACGCTGACCGGGCGCTTTTCCAGCGCGCGCTGCATGCCGGCTCGCAGTTTTTCTTCGTCGAAGGGCTGGCGGCTGCCGTCGGTTTTGATCAGGCGCGGCAACACCAGTTCGGCGGTTTCGAAGGTGGTGAAACGCTCACCGCAGGCCAGGCATTCGCGCCGGCGGCGCACCTGTTCGCCCTCGGCGACCAGACGAGAGTCGATGACCTTGGTGTCGTTGGCACCGCAGAAGGGACAGTGCATGGTGGCAGGCAACAAAAAAAGGGAGGGCCATGGTAGCGCATCCCACTGGCAAGACAAGCCATAGGGTTTACGGTATACAGACTGGCTAGTGTCCTGCCTCACCAAATGTTGCTCTTTTGACACATGGTTGTTGTCGTCAAGCAAGGCGCCGCGACGAGTCGTAGCCCGCCATGGCGAGGAACGGCAACGCCGCATGACGACAACAGACACCGTCAAAAAGGAACATTTGCGAGGCAAAACACCCTGTCTGATCCATGGATTTCACCTTGCTGGAGCCGCAAATGCCGCTAAGACCGCTTGTTTTGCTCAGTCTCGCCAGCCTGCTGATCGCCTGCAGCAGCGATGCGCCCAAACCGGCAGCACCGACCCAGGGCACTGCGCAACAGGCGCAGAAAAAAGCCCAGGCGCCGGCCGAGCTCGGCCCCCTGCCCGCCTACCAGCGAGAATTGAGCGGCAGCTTGCTGGGCGTGCCGGCCGGTGCCGAGGTAGAACTGGCGTTGCTGGTAATCGATGACCGTGACCGGCCCCAGCAATTGCTCGCCAGCACCAACCTGATCGGCACCAGCCAGGCGCTGCCGTTTCGCCTGCGCTTCAACCCCGACGCCTTCCCCGCCGGAGCCCGCGTTGAACTGCGCGGCCGTGCCAGCCAGTCCGGGCAACTGATCCTGCACCTGCCGGCGCAACGCATCAATCAACCGACCACCCAGGCCCTGGGCCAATTGCAGTTCATCAAAGCCCCATGAAGACGCCGCTCGACCTGCAACAGGCGTTAGGTGAACTGCTCGGCGACGCACAACTGGTGGCCTGCGAGTTGCCGGACACCGACCTGAAACTCTGGCTGATCGACGGCGACAACATGGACCGCGCGTTCAGCCCCGAAGAAACCCGACGCATTCTGCATGAACCGCCGTACTGGAGCTTTTGCTGGGCCAGTGGCCTGGCGGTGGCGCGGTATCTGGCCGAACACCCGCAGTGGGTTGCCGGCAAGCGCGTGCTGGATTTCGGTGCCGGTTCCGGCATGGCCGGTATCGCGGCGGTGAAAGCCGGAGCGCTGGAGGTGGTGGCCTGTGACCTGGATCCCTTGGCGATTGCCGCATGCCGGGCCAATGCCGAACTCAATGACGTGCACCTGAGCTACTCGACAGACTTCTTCGCCGAGGCGGATCGCTTTGATCTGATTCTGGTGGCCGACGTGCTGTATGACCGGGCGAACCTGCCATTGCTCGATGAGTTCTTGAGCCGTGGGCGGGAAGCGCTGGTGGCGGACTCGCGGGTTCGGGATTTTCGTCATCCCTCGTATCAACGGCTGGGAATGTTCGAAGCCATGACCTTGCCGGACCTGGCCGAACCGCAAGAGTTTCGGCATGTGAGCCTCTACCATGCCGCCCGCCCCTGATCGTTCCGGCTTTCAGCCGCCCCCCGCCAAGCCTTATAGTTGCCCCATTCACGTTTCTTTCGAGAGAGCCCATGAGTCAAGACACGCCGTACATCTTCGACGCCACGACTGCCGATTTCGACCAGGCGGTGATCGAAAACTCGTTCCACAAACCGGTGCTGGTGGATTTCTGGGCCGAATGGTGTGCGCCGTGCAAGGCGCTGATGCCGATGCTGCAAACCATCGCCGAGAGCTATCAGGGCGAGTTGCTGCTGGCCAAGGTCAATTGTGACGTCGAGCCGGACATCGTTTCGCGCTTCGGCATTCGCAGCCTGCCGACCGTGGTGCTGTTCAAGGATGGCCAGCCGGTAGACGGTTTTGCCGGCGCACAACCCGAGTCTGCCGTGCGCGCCCTGCTTGAACCGCATGTACAAATGCCGCCGCCAGCCGCCGCCGACCCGTTCGAGCAGGCTCAAGCGCTGTTCGACGAAGGCCGTTTCGCCGACGCCGAAGCCACGCTGAAAGTGCTGTTGGGCGAAGACAACACCCACGCCCGTGCGCTGATTCTGTACGCACGCTGCCTGACCGAACGGGGTGAACTGGGCGAAGCGCAAATCGTGCTCGACGCGGTCAAGACCGATGAGCACAAGGCTGCCCTGGCTGGCGCCAAGGCGCAGATCCAGTTCCTGGGGCAGGCCAAGGATTTGCCGGATGCGGCGGATCTGAAAGCCCGCCTGGCGAAAGACCCGCAAGATGACGAAGCGGTCTATCAACTGGCGGTGCAGCAACTGGCCCGCCAGCAATACGAGCCGGCACTGGATTCGCTGCTCAAGCTGTTCATCCGCAACCGCAGCTACAGCGAAGGCCTGCCGCACAAGACCTTGCTGCAAGTATTCGAACTGCTGGGCAACGATCACCCACTGGTGACCGTGTACCGCCGCAAGCTGTTCGCCGCGCTGTACTAAGCGGCCTCGCAGGAGCGCGGCTTGCCGGCGATGGCGCCCTTGATCGCCATCGCCGGCAAGCCGCCCGGAGCAAGCTCAGTGCCTACGCGGGCTCAATCCAGCTGTAGAGCGGCGTATCCCCACCGCTCACTACCTTGACGTCGGCGCTGTGGCGCAAACGTACCAGCAAGCGCTTGCCGGCGACCGCGTTGCCGGTCAACCCTTCCAACTGCTCCAGCAAGTCCGGCCCGGTCAACTGCCCGGCCTTGCGCAGCAAGTCCTTGGCGATCTGCCACAGCGCTTCGTCCTGATTGACCGGTTTGATCACCGGCGCGCTATCGCTCACCGGTTGACTGACCTGCAATTGCGCGCCGAGCCTTGCCCAGTCGCCATCATCGAGTTCCAGCGTCAAATCCACCGGCCAGTCGCCGATGCTTCCACGTATGCGCAACATTAGGGTTTCCTCACATTTCTGACGAACATGCTCCCACGCGCCTTGCGCAACGCCAAGCGGACAGTCAAACTCCTGGCTTAATTGTTATAAGATCACATAACAAATATTTCACCTTCTCTCCTGGAGACTTGCCATGCGCCGTCTGCTTCTCGCTCTGCCGTTCGCCCTGTTGCCACTGGCTGCCGCTCAAGCCGCCGAGGTTCATGATCACGAACATGAGCACGGCAGCCTCGGCGCCCATGAACATGGTGTCGGGCGGTTGAACGCAGCGCTGGACGGCCAGACCCTGGAGCTGGAACTGGAAAGCCCGGCGATGAACCTGGTGGGTTTCGAACACGTCGCCAGCAGCGCAGAAGACAAAGCCAACGTCACCGCCGCCCGCGCGCAGCTGGAAAAACCGCTGGTGCTGTTCAACCTGCCGAAAGCCGCCCAGTGCGTGGTCAGCCAGCAGGAACTGGAAAGCCCGTTGTTCGGTGATAAACCGGACGCCGATGAGCATGACGATGACGACGACCATGCCACCGACGGCAAAGGCCTGGCCGCCAAAGAGCATCATCACGATCACAGCGAGATTCACGCTCGCTATCAGTTCAGTTGTGCAAACCCTGGCGCGTTGAAAACCCTGGACCTGACGCAGGTGTTCAAGACCTTCCCCGCGACTCAGAAAATTCAGGTACAACTCATCAGCCCGGGTGGCCAGCAAGGCGTCGAAGTGACCGCCAAGGCTGCCACCCTCAAATTCTGATACACCCAAAATGAATGTGGGAGCGGGCTTGCTCGCGAAGGCGATTTATCATTCAGCATTGATGTTGACTGACCCACCGCTTTCGCGAGCAAGCCCGCTCCCACAGGGTTCACTTCCAACCTGACCGGTTTCACATGACCCAACCCCTTATCGAACTGTCCGGCCTGAGCTTCAGTTGGCCCGCTCATCCGCCCTTGCTGGACATCCCGGCGTTTCGCCTGGAACCCGGTGAAACCCTGTTTCTCAAGGGCCCGAGCGGCAGCGGCAAGACCACGCTGCTCGGCCTGCTGGGTGGCGTGCAAAAACCTGATCGCGGCAGCATTCGCCTGCTCGGCCAGGAGCTGACCGACCTGTCGGCCGGTGCCCGCGACCGTTTTCGGGTCGACCACACCGGCTACATTTTCCAACAGTTCAACTTGCTGCCGTTTCTCTCGGTGCGTGAAAACGTCGAGCTGCCGTGCCACTTCTCAACACTGCGCGCCAGCCGTGCGGTGCAGCGCCACGGCAGTGTCGATCAAGCGGCCGCGACCTTGCTTGCGCACCTTGGGCTCAAGGATCAAAACATCCTGAGCCGCCGCGCCGATTCGCTGTCCATCGGCCAGCAGCAACGGGTCGCCGCCGCCCGGGCGCTGATCGGGCAACCGGAACTGGTGATCGCCGACGAACCGACCTCGGCCCTCGATTACGACGCCCGCGAGGCGTTTATCCGCCTGCTGTTCGCCGAATGCCGCGAGGCCGGTTCCAGCCTGCTGTTCGTCAGCCACGACCAGAGCCTGGCACCGCTGTTCGATCGTCACCTGTCGCTGAGCGAACTCAATCGCGCCGCCACGCCGTTAGAGGTTTGAGATGTATTTGTTTCGTCTAGCCATGGCCAGCCTGGCAAACCGCCGCTTCACCGCGCTCCTGACCGCGTTCGCCATCGCCCTGTCGGTTTGCCTGTTGCTGGCCGTGGAACGGGTGCGCACCGAAGCCAAGACCAGCTTCGCCAGCACCATCAGCGGCACCGACCTGATTGTCGGCGCACGCTCGGGCTCGGTGAACCTGCTGTTGTACTCGGTGTTTCGCATCGGCAATGCCACCAACAACATCCGTTGGGACAGCTTCGAGCATTTCGCCAACAACCCGAAAGTGAAATGGGCGATCCCGATTTCCCTCGGTGATTCCCATCGCGGCTACCGCGTGATGGGCACCACCGACGCCTACTTCGAGCATTACCAGTACGGCCGTCAGCAGAGCCTGCAATTGGCCCGTGGCCGGGCGTTCGCCACCGACCCGTTCGAAGTGGTGCTCGGCGCCGAAGTGGCCGATGCGCTGCATTACAAGCTCGGCGACAAACTGGTGCTGGCCCACGGCGTGGCCGTGATCAGCCTGGTCAAACATGACGACAAACCGTTCACCGTGGTCGGTATCCTCAAACGCACCGGTACGCCGGTCGACCGCACGTTGCACATCAGCCTCGGTGGCATGGAGGCGATCCACATCGACTGGCACAACGGCGTGCCTGCCCAGGGCAATGGCCGGATCAGCGCCGATCAGGCGCGCAACATGGACCTCACCCCGCAAGCCATCACCGCGTTCATGCTCGGCCTCAACAGCAAAATCGCGACGTTCTCGGTGCAGCGCGAGATCAATGAATTCCGTGGCGAGCCGATGCTGGCGATCCTGCCGGGCGTGGCCTTGCAAGAGTTGTGGAGCCTGATGGGCACCGCCGAAAAAGCCTTGTTCGTGGTGTCGTTGTTTGTGGTGCTGACCGGGTTGATCGGCATGCTCACCGCGATTCTCACCAGCCTCAACGAGCGCCGCCGCGAGATGGCGATCCTGCGCTCGGTGGGGGCCCGGCCCTGGCACATCGCAACCTTGCTGGTGCTGGAGGCGTTTGCCCTGGCGTTGTCCGGGGTGATCGCCGGGGTGGCGCTGCTCTATGCCTGCATCGCGGCGGCCCAGGGGTATGTGCAGTCGACGTATGGGCTGTTCCTGCCACTGAGTTGGCCGAGCGAATATGAATGGACGCTGCTGGGTGGCATTCTGGCGGCCGCCCTGTTGATGGGCAGCGTGCCCGCCTGGCGCGCTTATCGCCAATCGCTGGCCGATGGCCTGTCGATCCGTTTATGAGGACGTTGAACATGCCCCGCGCTCTGCTTGCGCTGTTGATGCTGGTCGCGCTGCCGCTCTGGGCGGCGCAGCCCAAGGACCTGGCGTGGTCCGAGATGATCCCGCCAGATGCCCCGGCGGAAGTGCCGAACATGAAACCGCTGCACGACCTGTCGCAAATGAGCGATGCGCTCGCCGCCGAATCAGCGCCGGCCGCCAGGCAGGACATGCCCAACGCACCGGTGGTGAAAAGCCTCGACGGTCAGGTCATTCGCCTGCCGGGGTACATCGTGCCGCTGGAAGTCAACGAAGAGGGCCGCACGACGGACTTTCTGCTGGTGCCGTATTTCGGCGCGTGCATCCACGTGCCACCGCCACCGTCGAACCAGATCGTTCACGTCAAGAGCGCGGTCGGGGTCAAACTCGATGAGCTGTATCAGCCGTATTGGGTCGAAGGCGCGATGCAGGTGAAAGCCTCCACCAGTGAGTTGGCGGACGCGGGTTACCAGATGGATGCGGACAAGATTTACGTGTACGAATTGCCGGAGTAAAGACCAAAAACGCAATGGATAAAGCGGTTTTTATTCCCTCTTGCGATTTCATTGAGCTGAGTCAAAGCCCCTGACCGGGTGCTCCATACAATTGGACACAGAATATTTGAATCTGTCCTTTGGAGCCCCCATGCACAAGTCATTGCTCAGCGCTTCCCTCTTTGCCCTCGCGCTCGCAGCCCCGCTCGCCCACGCCCACCAGGCTGGCGACATCATCGTCCGGGCCGGCGCAATCACCGTCAACCCGAAAGCCGACAGCTCCAGCGTCAAGGTCGACCGCGGCCCACTGGCCGGCGCCAACCTGGGTGGCAAGGCCACCATGTCCAGCGACACGCAACTGGGCCTGAACTTCGCCTACATGATCACCAACAACCTGGGGATCGAGTTGCTCGCGGCCACGCCGTTCGAGCACGACGTGAAGATCAAGGGCACCTCTCTGGATGCGGCCAACGGCAAACTCGGCACACTCAAGCACCTGCCACCGACCCTCAGCCTGGTTTACTACCCGCTCGACGCCAAGTCCGCGTTCCAGCCGTACGTCGGCGGCGGCATCAACTACACCTGGATCTACGACGAACACGTCGGCAGCCAGGCCAGCAACAACGGTTTCAGCAACTTCCGCGCAAAAAACTCGTGGGGCATGGCCTGGCAGATCGGTGCTGACTACATGCTGACCGACAACGTCATGATCAACGCCCAGGCGCGTTACATGGACATCGACACCCGCGCCTACGTCGACAACAACGCCCTGGCCCAAGGCACTCGCGCCAAGGTCAACGTCGACGTGGACCCATGGGTCTACATGGTCGGCCTGGGCTACAAGTTCTAAACCGTACACGCACAAAAAAGGCGCCCTTGGGCTAATGCCTGTCAGTTAAGTGAAATATCTGTGGGAGCGGGCTTGCTCGCGAAAGCGGTGGGTCAGTCAACATCATAGTTGAGTGACTGATCGCCTTCGCGAGCAAGCCCGCCCCCACATTAGATCTTCGCGGTTTCAGATCTGGTTTTTCTTTCACTGACTGGCATTAGCCCTTGGGCGCCTTTCTTGTTGATCGCTCGGGGGCTATTTCTAGCGCCCCAACAACCGCGCCAGCCCCACGCTCATTGGCGTGCGTTCCGGCAGCGTGAAACGCTGTTTCAGGCGCTGGTTGTTCGCCCGCGAATGGCGGATATCGCCCGAGCGCGCCGGGCCATAGCTGATCGGTGGCAACTGCCCCACCACTTCACTCAGGGCCGCAAGCATTTGCTTGAGGGTCGTCGCCTGATTCCAGCCGACGTTGACCGCACCGACTTCCACCTGCGGCGCTTCAATGGCTTGCACCAGCAGGTCTACCAGGTCTTCGACATACAGAAAATCGCGGGTCTGCTCGCCGTCGCCGAACACGGTGATCGGCAGGCCTTTTTGCGCGCGCTCGCTGAAAATGCTGATGACCCCGGAGTACGGCGAGGACGGGTCCTGGCGTGGGCCGAAAATGTTGAAGAAGCGGAAAATTGCCGGCTCCAGGCCATGCTGGCGACGGTAAAAGTCGAAATAGTATTCGCTGGCCAGTTTGTCCGAAGCGTAAGGCGTCAGAGGGGCCTTGGCGGTGTCTTCATCGATCGACTCGCCTTCACCGTTGTTGCCGTAGACCGCTGCGCTTGAGGCAAACAACACACGCTTGACCCCGGCCTCGCGCATGGCTTCGCACACGTTCAGGGTGCCGATGAAATTGCTCTGGTGCGTGCGCACCGGGTCGTCCACCGAGGCTTGCACCGAGGCCACGGCGGCCAGATGCGCCACCGCGCTGCAACCGATCATCGACCGCGCCACCAAAGCGCTGTCGGCGACATCGCCTTCAATGAGTTCGACCTTGGGATTGTCCAGCGGCAGGTTACTGCGCTTGCCCGTGGACAGGTCGTCGAGAATACGTACCGAATGGCCCTTGGCGAGCAAAGCATCCGTGAGGTGCGAACCGATAAAACCGGCACCACCGGTGATCAAAACAGGGCCGTCAGCCATGGCGATAAAACCTATCCAGTAAACCCGGGAGTGCCGCGCGCCAGGCGCGGGGCTTGATCCCGAAAGTGTGCAGAATTTTCTTGCAGGCCAGCACCGCGTGTTGCGGCTCCTCGGCGGCGTCCGGTCGCGCGGCGTGAGCCTGGGCGGTCGGGGCTTCGATGGCTAGCGCATGCAGGTTGCGTGCTTCAGTGAGTATTGCCTGGCCCAGCGCCAACGGTGTGGTCGCTTCGTGCCCGGCGTAATGATAAGTGCCCCACAACGGCGCCGCGCAATCGAGTTGCTTGAGCACCGAAATGATCACCCGCGCCGCATCGTCCACCGGCGTCGGGTTGCCGCGCCGGTCGTCGGCCATCAGCAATTCTTCCGGTTGTTCGGCGCGGGCGAGAAAGCGCCCCAAGGTGCCGTCGACACTGTCATCGAGCAGCCAGCCAAATCGCAGCATCACATGCTGCGGGCAGGTGGCGCGCACGCTTTGCTCGATACGCCACAACGCCTGACCGCGCAGGCCCAGCGGTACCGGTTCGTCTTTTTCGCTGTAGGCGGTTGCCCGTGAACCATCGAACACCCGATAGCTGGAAGGCTGCACCAGCACGATGTTGTGGTGCTGGCACAGTTCGGCCAGGCGTTCGACGGCGCGTTCCTGGCCAGCCAGGCGCGTCTCGCTGACCGTCTCCGCCTGGAACCAGTCGAAGTAATAGGCGAGGTTGATCACCGCATCCGGGCGGGTGTCGTCGAGCAGTTGCGTCAGGCTCGCGGCATCCCAGCCGTCCTGAGGCGGACGGGGGGCGAGGAAACCGATGTCTTCCTCTGCACCGAGGCGAATCAGCGCCTGCCCAAGGGCATTTCCGCCGCCCAGTAACATAAGGCGCATTCGCATAGAGTCAGCAGGCCCAGTCTGATTGGAACGATGGTTTTATCGACAGCGCCCGCAGGCGTTGTCGTTGAAAGTTGCCAGAATCGTTGCATTTTGCGGGTTTAGTGCGCAACCGTCATCCGTAAAGTGTAGATCGCAGGTGTTTGTGGTGCCGCTACTGGCCTCTTCGCGGGCAAGCCCGCTCCCACAGTGTTCTCTGTGGTTCACAAATATTGCATTCACAGTGTGGGAGCGGGCTTGCTCGCGAAAGGGCCATAAGGATCGCTGGAGATCTTGAGCGGTACTTGCTTCTTCATTCCTCTACCCGCATAAATTGCCCCATGAACCTGCCCGAATCAGCCAACCGCGTGCTGAACGACTTCCACCCCGCCGTCAGTGCCTGGTTCAACAGTACTTTCCCCTCGGTCACCGCCGCTCAAGCCGCGGCGTGGCCGTTGATTCGCCAACGCCGCTCGACGTTGATCGCCGCACCCACCGGCTCAGGCAAAACCCTCACTGCGTTTCTCGCGGTCATTGATGACCTGGTTCATCGCGGACTGGCCAACGGCGGCCATTTACCGGACGAAACCCTGGTGGTCTACGTCTCGCCGCTCAAGGCCTTGTCCAACGACATTCAAATCAACCTGCAAAACCCGCTGGCCGGCATCACCGAACAATTGCGCGGGATGGGCCTGCCCGAACTGACGATCAACACCGCCGTGCGCACCGGCGATACCCCGCAAAAAGACCGCAGTGCCATGCGTAAAAGCGCCCCGCACATTCTGGTGACTACCCCGGAATCGCTTTACGTGCTGCTCGGCTCTGATTCCGGGCGGCGCATGCTCGCCAGCACGCGCACGGTGATCGTCGATGAAATCCACGCCATCGCCGCCAGCAAACGTGGCAGCCACCTGGCCCTGAGCCTGGAGCGTTTGCAGGCGCTGACCTTAAGCAAGGCAGGCGGCGAACCGCTGATGCGCATCGGTCTGTCCGCCACGCAAAAACCCATCGATGCCGTGTCACGGTTTCTGGTGGGCACCGAGCGTCCGTGCGAAATCGTCGACATCGGCCACGCCCGCCCTCGGGACCTGAACATCGAGGTCCCGCCCGTGCCGCTGTCGGCCGTGATGGCCAACGATGTCTGGGAATTGGTCTACGACCGCCTCGCCACACTGGCCCGCGAACACCGGACCACGCTGATTTTCGTCAACACCCGTCGTTTGGCTGAACGCCTGAGCCGCCATTTGAGTGAACGCCTGGGCAAAGACGCAGTGGCCGCCCACCACGGCAGCCTGGCCAAGGAGTTCCGACTCGACGCCGAGCAACGGCTCAAGCGCGGCGAGCTGCAAGTGCTGATCGCCACCGCCTCGCTGGAACTGGGCATCGACATCGGCGACGTCGACCTGGTCTGCCAGATCGCTTCGCCGCGTTCTATTGCCGGGTTTCTACAAAGGGTCGGACGCTCCGGGCATCAGGTCGGCGGCACGCCCAAGGGGCGGTTGTTCGCCACCACCCGCGACGACCTGATCGAATGCGCCGCCCTGCTTGACTGCGTGCGCCGGGGCGAGCTGGACACCCTGCTGATCCCCACCGCGCCGCTGGACGTATTGGCGCAGCAGATCATTGCCGAGGTCAGTTGTCAGGAATGGCCGGAACAGGCGCTGCTCGACACCCTGCGCCGCGCCGCCCCTTACGCCGGGCTCGATGAGCGTCACTATCAGGCCCTGTTGCAGATGCTCGCCGAGGGTTACAACGGCCGCCAGGGCATCCGCAGCGCCTACCTGCACCGCGACGCCGTCAGCCGCACCCTGCGCGGCCGACGCGGGGCCAGGCTGACCGCCGTGACCAGCGGCGGAACCATCCCGGACAACGCCGACTACGCCGTGCTGCTGGAGCCGCAAGCCCTGAACATCGGCAGCGTCAACGAAGACTTCGCGGTGGAAAGTATTGCGGGCGATGTCTTTCAGTTGGGCAATACCTCGTACCGGATCCTGCGGGTCGAAACCGGCAAGGTCCGGGTCGAAGATGCCCAGGGGCAGCCGCCGACTATTCCGTTTTGGCTCGGCGAAGCGCCGGGGCGCAGTGCGGAACTGTCGTTCGCCGTGGCGCGCCTGCACGCCCGGCTCGATGAACTGCTCGGCGCCAGCCCCGGTGACTTGCAGCCCAGCCTCGACTGGCTGACCGAGACACTCGGCCTGAACCTGGCCAGCGCCGAACAACTGGTGGACTACCTCGCCCGTGCACGGTTGACCCTCGGTGCCCTGCCGTCCCAGGACACGCTGCTGATGGAGCGGTTTTTCGACGAGTCCGGCGGCACTCAGCTGATCATCCACACGCCGTACGGCAGCCGCATCAACCGCGCCTGGGGCCTGGCCCTGCGCAAGCGGTTTTGCCGCACCTTCAACTTCGAGCTACAGGCCGCCGCCAGCGAAGACGCGATTGTGTTGTCACTGTCCACCAGCCACAGTTTCGAACTGGATGAGGTGTGGCGTTACCTGCATAGCAACAGCGCCGAACACCTGCTGACTCAAGCCGTGCTCGACGCGCCGTTGTTCGGCGTGCGCTGGCGCTGGAATGCCGGTGTGGCGCTGGCGCTGCCGCGCTACAGCGGTGGCCGCAAGGTACCGCCGCAGATCCAGCGGATGAAAAGCGAAGACCTGATCGCCAGCGTCTTTCCCGATCAGATCGCCTGCCTGGAAAACCTCGCGGGCGAGCGTGAAATTCCCGACCACCCGCTGGTGGAGCAAACCCTCGACGATTGCCTGCACGACGCCATGGATTGCGACGGCTGGCTCGCCTTGTTGCGGCGCATGGAGCGTGGCGAGGTGCGCTTGCTCAGCCGTGACTTACCCGCACCCTCGCCGCTTGCGGCAGAGATTCTCAGCGCCCGGCCGTACACCTTTCTCGACGACGCGCCTCTGGAAGAACGCCGCACCCAAGCGGTGCTCAACCGCCGCTGGAGCGACCCGCACTCAACCGACGACCTTGGCGCACTGGATGCCGAAGCCATTCAATCCGTGCGTGAAGAGGCTTGGCCTGCGCCTGCCAGCGTCGATGAAATGCATGAAGCCCTGATGAGCCTCGCCGCCATCAGCGATGCCGAAGCGCAGGCCAACCCACAGTGGTCAGGTTGGCTGCAAACCCTGGCCGACGGTGGTCGCGCCAGCCGTTTGCAGATCAACGCCAATCAAGCGTTATGGTTGGCGCTGGAACGCCTGACCTGCCTGCAAGCGGTTTATCCACAGGCCTCGCTGCAACCGCCGCTGTACGCCTTGGCGGATTTCGATGAGCCGTGGGAAGCCGACCAGGCGCTGGTCGAGCTGATCCGCGCGCGGCTCGGCGCATTCGGCCCGCTGACCTTGCGCGAGATCGCCGAACCGCTGGGGCTGACCACGGCTCACGTCGGCCAGGCCCTGGCACAACTGGAACGCGAAGGTTACGTGCTGCGCGGTCACTTCAGCCCTGGCGCCACGCAGGAGCAGTGGTGCGAGCGGCATCTGCTGGCGCGGATTCATCGCTACACCGTCAAACGCCTGCGGCGGGAAATCGAGCCGGTGGCGTTGCAGGACTTCATGCGGTTTCTGTTTGACTGGCAACACCTCTCCAGTGCGACCCAAGGCCAGGGCAGCGCGATGCTACCGGCCATCATCCGTCAGTTCGAAGGTTATCCGGCGGCCGCATCAGCCTGGGACAGCGACATTCTGCCCGCGCGGCTCAAAGACTATTCGGCGAGTTGGCTGGATGAGTTGTGCCGCAGCGGCAAACTGGTCTGGACCCGCCTGACTGCCCGCCACCAAGGCACCGGCACGGCGCTTCGCAGCACGCCGATTGTGCTGCTGCCGCGCAGTCAGGTTGCCTTGTGGAGCAGTTTGACCGAGCAGACACCGGCCAGCGAACTGTCGCCCAAGACCCAAAAAGTCCATGCCGCGCTCAGCCAACACGGTGCGCTGTTTTTCGATGAACTGATCCACGAAGCCCACCTGCTGCGCAGCGAACTGGAAATCGCCTTGCAGGAACTGGTAGGCGCAGGCCTGGTGAACGCCGACAGTTTCGCCGGCCTGCGGGCCTTGATTACCCCGGCGAGCAAACGCCAGGCCCGCAGCAGCCGGCGTGGTCGCGGGGCATTCATTGGCGGGATGGACGATGCCGGGCGCTGGGCTTTGCTGCGACGCGGAACGCCAGCGCCGATTGTGGATAACAAACGCCCGGCATCGACACCGGGCGACACCCTCGAACACATCGCCATGACCTTGCTGCACCGCTACGGCGTGGTGTTCTGGCGGTTGCTTGCACGCGAGGCCGACTGGTTGCCGAGCTGGCGTGAATTGCTGCGCACTTTTCATCGACTGGAGGCACGCGGAGAGATTCGCGGCGGGCGCTTCGTCAGCGGTCTGGCCGGTGAGCAATTTGCGCTGCCGGAAGCGATCCCGTTGCTGCGCGAAGTCCGGCGCCGCCCCCACGACGGCAGCCTGGTTGCCGTGTGTGGCGTCGACCCGCTGAACCTCGCCGGCACCTTGCTGCCAGGGCCCAAAGTCCCGGCACTGACGAACAATCGACTGGTGTACCGCGACGGACTACCGGCCGCCGCCGACATTGCCGGCACCCAGCATTTCTGGCTGGATCTCGATCAACAGGCTCACGCTGAATTACACAACAAACTGATCAGGCATTGAGGCTGCCTGGTCTCTTCGTCGGGTAGATAACAATCTCACGCGTGAGCTATTGATGGCGCCATAAATCGCCTGTAGCTTTATCACGCGTGATAAAAGCAAAACGGAGTCACAGTCATGAAACGCCGCTCTCCACCAGCGTCAGATACTGCTCCAGAGAGCCGCCAGGGAGAGCGCTCGAAACCTGCCGCGAAAAAACCATCGAGCTTCTACATGAAGCAGATGCGCGGAGGCCTTAGCGCCGCCGGTTATGTAAAGCATGAGACTTGGGTGCTTCCTGAAAACCGAAGCCTGCTCAAGCTCATGGAGAAACAGCTACGCCAGCCGATTCTGGCGGGCTCATTCAACTTGGAGGATTACATGAGCGCAGGTAATAACTGGAACATCGACCGTCTCTTCAGCGCCCTGCAGGCCCTTGATGAGGTGGTTTCCAACGAAATCACCCTGACACTGGTTCAAGGCTCCGAGCAAAGCATCAAGCTGGAAATGAACGAGTTTGGCGGGCTGCCGATTTACATCGCTGTCGTGGGCGAGCAAATCATCGTCGACACCGTGCTGGTCGACCTCGAATCGATCAAGGACGTGCCACGCTTCAATGAAGCCGTGCTGCGCAGCCGGGAAATGTTCCCGCTGTCGTCGATCGGCATCGAAGCCATGCCCAACGGCCAGACCGTCTACAGCATGTTCGGCGCACTCAGCTCCGAATCCAGCCTGACCAACGTCGTGACCGAGATCAAAACCCTCGTCGACAACGTTCAGCGTGCCAGCGAAGCCTTCGAAAGCTTCTTCAACTAATTTCCGGGAGTACCGACTCATGCAAAACCAATCGATCTGGAGCAAGTTGTTCACCGCCCTGCGCGGCGGCGCCAGCGAAGTCGGCGAAGCCATTGCCGACCAACAGGCCCTGCGCATCCTCGACCAGGAAATCCGCGACGCTGACAACGCCCTGGCCAACGCCAAGCGCGAACTGGTCACCATCATGGCCAAGCACAAACTCTCGGCCGAACGCGTGTCGCAATTCAACGCCAAGATCAAGGACCTGGAGTCCAAGGCCATGGCCGCGCTCCAGGCCAGCCGTGAAGACCTGGCACTGGAAGTGGCCGAAGCCATTTCGACCCTGACCAACGACCTCGACGCCGAACAGAAGCAAGCCACCGAGTTTGGTGCCTACGCCGACAAAATGCGCAAGGACATCACCAAGGCCGAAGCCCGCATCAAGAGCCTGCGCCAGCAAGTGGACATGGCCAAGGCTCGTGAAAGCGTACAGAAAGCACAGGTCAGCGCGTCCATCGCCAGCGGCGGTGCCAACGGCAAACTGGAAACCGCGGTCGGCACCTTGAACCGCCTGCAAGCCAAGCAGGAACAACGCGCCGCCGAACTCGAAGCCCACGACGAACTGGCGGACGCGTCCACCGGTAATGACCTGGAGCGCAAGCTGCGCGAAGCCGGTATCACCCCGGACCAGGGCAGCGCGAACGCGATTCTGGAGCGATTGAAGAAGCAAACGGCCGAATAACCGGCTCAGGCACACATTCAAAAAGAAGGGCATCGACATATTGGATGCCCTTCTTTTTATCGACCAGAGGACAAGGATGGACAAGGTATCGGGCTTCAAGATCATCGCAGGCCTGGCCCTGGCGATGGTCGCCATACAACTGCTGAACATGCTGACAGGCTACAGCCTGACGATGTTCGGCCTGGTGCCCCGCACCGGGTACGGCCTCGTCGGGATTGTCACCTCACCGTTTCTGCACGGCTCCCTTGCGCACCTGCTCACCAACCTGGTGCCGTTCCTCGTGCTGGGCACCCTGGTGATCGCCGATGGGCTCAAACGTTTTGTGACCGTCAGCGCCATCATCATCCTGCTCGGCGGCTCACTGGTCTGGCTGTTCGGTTTCAAAGGCGTACATATCGGCGCCAGTGCCTGGATCTTTGGCCTCTGGGCCTACCTGCTGGCCCGCGCCTGGTTCCACCGCAGCTGGAGCAACGTGCTGATCGCGGTGATTGTTGCCTTCCTGTATGGCGGGCTGATTCTGGGCTTCATTCCACGTCAGGGCGTGTCTTTCGAAGGCCATATCGGCGGCGCATTTGCCGGATTTATTGCTGCGCGACTACTGTTCTCGGCGCCACGCAACGGGTCTAATGCTGCCCGGTAAACACGCTGTACCCAACAAGGTCTGCGGCGGCTTTCTTCGCCACGCACGCGTCACCCCCAGGGAGCCAGGGACGAATGTCGATTTTCCTCTTGTTACGCGTGTACGCAGCGTCCTTCTTCCACAAGTTTGGCTGGGCCGGCCTTGCCATTGCCCTGGGCGTACACATTGCCACTGCCTATCTGGGCCTGCTGGCACTGGGTGAGCTACCGCTCACCAATCCCGCGACATTCATCTATTTCTACCTCACGACTACGCTGACAGTCGGTTATGGCGACCTCGCGCCACAAACCCCGGCAGGGCGAATTTTCGTGGCCACCTGGGTGATGCTCGGCGGCATCGCCCTGTTGACCGCCGCAATCGGCAAAACCACTGGCAGCGTCATTGATGTATGGAGAAAAGGCATGAAGGGCAAAGGCGATTACACCGGCAAGACCGGCCATACCGTCCTCATTGGCTGGGAAGGCTCGTCCAGCGAACGTGTCATTGAGTTGTTGCTTCAGGACGAAACCTCGAACGACAACCTGATCGTCATTTGCGATGCCACACTGGAAGAGAACCCCATGCCCGGCAAGGCATCGTTCATCAAGGGCGAAAGTCTGTCCTCGGCAGCGCTGTTGTTACGCGCCGGCGTCCCCGGCGCCGAACGCGTGCTGGTGCGGACCCGCTCCGACGACCTGACGCTGGCCACCGTTTTGGCGATCAACCAACTGAACCCGGCGGGCCACGTGGTCGCGCACTTCAATGACAGCGAGATCGCCGCGCTGGCGGGCTCCTACGCACCGAACCTGGAATGCACCTCAAGCATGGCCATCGAGATGCTGGTGCGCGCCTCCCAGGACCCCGGCTCCTCGGTGGTCATCAACGAACTGCTGTGCGTCGGCCAGGGCGCGACCCAATACCTGATGAAGCTGCCGGACAGCTTCGAAGGCGCATTCGGCGAGCTCTATGTGCAGTTGAAAGAGCGCCACAACGCGACCCTCATCGGCTACCGCGCCAAGGGTGCCCAACAGCCGTCGATCAACCCGCCCGGCGCTACTCGCATCCAGGGCGGCGAACTCTTCTACATTGCTTCCACTCGCCTGAAGGAAATCACCCATGGGATGGTTTAAACAGTTGATGGGCCTTGAGGCCCCGACACCCAAGGGTGTTGCGCCAGTCGCCGGCCCTCTCGGGCTTGGCCAGGGCAAAGCGGTGACCTTCGACACCACTCTTAAGCTGCTGCTCGACGAAAAAACCAGCGTCGTGATTCCCGATACCCAGCAGATCTGGAGCGTCGGCACTGTCGACCTCGGGCAGTCGACCTGGCTTTCGCGCTACTACATGAACGACGAGGATTACTGGCTGCAAGTTCACACCACCGGTGACATCGCCGGGCAGGTCGAGTCGGTCATCCTGTTCAACTACCTCAGCTATGTGACCATCAACAGTGAGGCAGAGCTGCGTCGGCTGGCCGGCCCTGAAAGCCTGATCGGACTGCCGTTCTACGCCCACAAAGGCGTCGAATTCACCCGCGAATGGGGTACCGAGAATGGACAAACCGAACTGGTTACCCTGAGCGAACACGTCAGCAATCCGGATGAGTCCTACACCATTAAACATCGCTCGATGCTTTACGCCCGTGCGACTGGCCTGACTGATCGACGCGAATTCCTGCTGTTCTCGGTCGAAGAAGACGCCGACGGCAACATCAGCCTGAGCACCTCCCTGGGTATCTCGCTGTACACCACCGACCTCAACACGCTCTGAAAAGGAAAAGCCCATGCTAGAAGCACTCTCCATCTCGCTGAACCAAGCCGCTGTCCTGGGATTTGTTTCGTACATCATCGGCGCCGCCGTGCTGTTCGCGATCTTCCAGTTCGCCTACACCCGCATCACGCCACACAAAGAGTTCGAACTGATCCGCTCCGGCAACACCGCTGCCGCTATCGCCCTGGGCGGCGCCATCATCGGTTTCGCGATCCCGGCAAGTAATGTGATTGCCTATTCGGTCAGCCTGCTGGACTTTGCGGTGTGGGCATTGATTGCCGCCGTGGTTCAACTGCTGGCATTCCTGATGACCAGCCTGGTACTCAAAGGCACCTCCGAACGCATCCGCAACGGTGAAATTGCCTCGGCTATCTATGTCGCAGCCGTCGCCATCAGCGTGGGCCTGCTCAATGCCGCGTGCATGACCCCTTCGCAGAACTGATCGCGCCACGGAGAGAGACGTCGATGAAACGAAGCAAGTACGTTCAACTGTCCCTGGCGGCGTCGGTCGCCATCGCGATATCCGGCTGCGGGCCGTCAGAAAAAACCTATCCCGTGCAGAAGAAGTTCAACTTTCAATCGGTGCAGCAATGCGCCGATGAGAAGATTCCGGTGGACGTCTGCTCCGAAGCCTACATGACCGCCATGGCCGAACACCGTCGCCTCGCGCCGCTGTATGACAGCCAGGCCGATTGCGACGCGGACTTTGTTGCCGACTGGTGTCAGCAGGAGTCCACGGGCAAGTTCATCCCCAAGCTGGGCGGTTTCGAGCTGTCGGCCGACGGCGAGGTCACCCAGGCCCAGATGGACGCCGCCCAGGCGCAACTGCCAGCTGCCGAGGCGAATTCGGGAGGCTCCGGGGGTGGCATGAGCAGCATGCTGACCGGCCTGCTGATCGGCAACATGCTGAGCAACAACCGTGGCAGCTACTACTCCGAGCCGGTTTACCGCTACCGTGACTCACGCGGCCAGTTCGCCTCCTCAACCCTCAGCCAGCGTATTGCCAGCGGCTCGAGTTTCACTAAGTCCAATCAGGCGAAATACGGCAAGGGCTACAGCGCCTCGACATTCAAATCGGGCAGCAGCGCCAAGCCGATCTCGGTGTCGTCGTCCACCTCTCGGGGCGGTTTTGGCAGCCAGGCCAGCGCACGCAGCGGCTGGGGTGGCTCGAAAAGCTCAGGCGGATCGAGCAGCTAAGGAGCAAACGCCATGAAGAAAATCCTCTGCCAGGAGCGTCACGACTGGAAACAGACCGCCGAACACCTCGGCTTTATGTTTCACACCATCGACGACGAACCCTACTGGGACGAGAGCGCGTATTACCAATTCACGCTCAAGCAGATCGAAAATGATCTGGAAGACCCCACCACCGAAATCCATGAGATGTGCATGGATCTGGTCAGCCGAGTGGTGCAGAGCGAAGAACTGCTGGGGCGCCTGAGCATTCCGGCGCCGTTCTTCGACATGATTTGCACCTCATGGCGCGAAGGCCATCCGCACCTTTACGGTCGCATGGACTTCTCCTACAACGGCCACGGCCCCGCCAAACTGCTGGAACTCAACTACGACACGCCCACCAGCCTGTACGAAGCGGCAGCATTCCAGTGGGGCTGGCTGGAGCAATGCATCGAGCGCGGCTTGCTGCCCCGCCATGCCGATCAGTTCAACAGCATCGATACCAGGCTGCACCAGGCCTTCGCACAATTGCAGATCAAACAGCCATTTTACTTCGCCTCGATGAAAGCCTCGGTCGAAGACAAAGGCACCACCGACTACTTGCGCCTGATCGCGGAAAAAGTCGGGATCGAATCGCGCCACATTGACCTTGAAGACATCGGCCTCAACAGTGAAGGGCGTTTCGTCGACCTCGAAGATCGCTGGATCCCGCACCTGTTCAAACTGCACGCCTGGGAATTCATTTTTCACGAGCCGTTTGGTGAAGCCATCGCCCGGAGCGATACGCAGTTTTTCGAGCCGGCCTGGAAGTCGATCCTCTCCAACAAAGGCATCCTCCCCCTGCTGTGGGAATTCAACAAAGGGCACCCAAACCTGCTCGCGGCGCACCTGGATGTCGCCCCGGATAAAGCGGTGCCCAAGGGGTGGGTGCGCAAGCCGTTCTTCTCCCGCGAAGGCGCCAACATCGAGCTGCAGACCCAGGATGGTCGAGTCGTGAAGGAAGACGGGCCGTACACGGACGCGCCGTTCATCCTCCAGGAGTTCGCGCCGCTGCCGCAGTTTGGCGACAGCTACACGCTGATCGGCTCCTGGGTGATCGGCGACCAGGCTGCCGGTATCGGCGTGCGCGAGGACAACAGCCTGATCACCAAGGACTCAAGCCGCTTTTTGCCGCACCTGATACTCGACTGAAAAACGCAAATCACCTGGTGGGAGCGGGCTTGCTCGCGAATACGGACTGACATTCAACATTTGTGTCGACTGACCAGATGCATTCGCGAGCAAGCCCGCTCCCACAAAAAAGGCCCATCGCATCAAGCGACGGGCCTTTTTATTTAGAGCGGATTCAGCGGCACTCTTCTTTGATGAGGCCTAGAACGGAATATCGTCATCAAAGCTGTCGAAATCCGGAGCTGGCTGCGGGGCGGCCTGCTGTGGTGCCGGAGCCGAACGCTGTTGTGGAGCCGACTGCTGTGGACGCGGAGCCTGCTGGCGCGGAGCGGATTGCTGGTAGTTGTTACCGCCGCCCTGGCCTTGCTGGTCGCCCTGTGGGCGACCGCCCAGCAGTTGCATGGTGCCTTGCATGTCGACCACGATTTCAGTGGTGTAACGCTTGATACCGTCTTTTTCCCACTCGCGGGTTTGCAGCTTGCCTTCGATGTAGACCTGCGAACCTTTACGCAGGTATTCGCCAGCGATTTCCGCCACTTTGCCGAACATCGATACACGGTGCCATTCGGTCTTCTCGACCTTCTGACCGGTTTGCTTGTCGGTCCACTGTTCGCTGGTCGCCAGACTCAGGTTGGTCACGGCGTTACCGTTAGGCAAGTAGCGAACTTCGGGATCCTGGCCGCAAGTGCCGACCAATATGACTTTGTTAACCCCACGGGCCATAACGTTCTCCTAGGCTTCGCACGCTGTCGGCACCGGGTTGTTGACCAGGCGCTCGAGAGTCGTGCGATCCAATAGTTCGGTGTCCAATTTGATGTAAATGGCCGCCTCATCAGCAACCACCACTGCATCTGTTACCCCAACGACGGCCAGCAGGCGCTCGACCAGACCGGCTTCGCGGATCGCTTCAGGCGATAACGGCAAGCGCAGGCTCGTCACATAAGGAGGTTCGCGCATGGTAACAGCAAAGGCCAGCCAGAGGGCAGCCAGACCTGCGCATCCCAGGAACACAACCGACAAACCGCCATGCTGGAACAGCCAGCCGCCCATGATCCCGCCCAGTGCCGAACCGAGGAATTGGCTGGTGGAGTAAACCCCCATCGCCGTGCCTTTGCCGCCCGCCGGTGAAACCTTGCTGATCAGCGACGGCAACGAAGCTTCCAGCAGATTGAACGCGGTGAAGAACACCACCGTCCCGATCACCAGAGCCCGCAAGCTGTCGCCGAACTGCCAGAAGAATAGCTCAGTGAGCATCAGCGTCATGACGGCGCCGAGTAAAACTCGTTTCATTTTGCGTTTCTTCTCGCCGTAGATAATGAACGGGATCATGGCGAAGAACGAAATCAACAGCGCGGTCAGGTACACCCACCAGTGTTGCTCTTTAGGCAACCCGGCCTTCTCGACCAGTGCCAACGGCAACGCGACGAAGCTGGACATCAACATCGCGTGCAACACAAAAATGCCCAGGTCCAGTCGCAGCAGGTCCGGGTGCTTGAGCGTCGGCATCAATGCCTGACGGGCCACGCCAGACTCTCGATGCTGCAACGGTCCGGTGGCGCGCGGCACCATGAACATCACGATCACGATGCCAAATAGCGCCATGCCGCCCGTCGCCAGGAACAAGCCGGACAGCCCAAAGGCACGGGTCAGCAACGGCCCGACCACCATCGCCACGGCGAACGACAGGCCGATGGTCATGCCGATCATCGCCATTGCCTTGGTACGGTGCTGCTCGCGGGTCAGGTCTGACAGCAACGCCATGACCGCTGCGGAAATCGCCCCGGCACCTTGCAGGACTCGTCCGGCGATCACGCCCCAGATCGAATCGGCATTAGCCGCCAGCACACTGCCGAGGGCGAAGACAATCAGCCCGAGGTAAATCACCGGCCGCCGACCGATGCGGTCGGAAATGATCCCGAACGGAATCTGAAACAGCGCCTGGGTCAGGCCGTAAGCGCCAATCGCCAACCCGATCAGGGCCGGGGTCGCTCCAGCCAGGTCCATCCCATAGGTCGCCAGGACCGGCAACACCATGAACATGCCAAGCATACGGAAGGCAAACACCAGGGCCAGACCGCTTGCTGCGCGGGTCTCACTGCCACTCATGCGTTCGCTGTGGGGATCGTGCATGGAAAAACCTCATGTGAACCGGCGGCGATTCTACCAGTCCCATCGAGGGAGGGGGTATATGCGGCGGTTTGCCGCGCACGTGTTCTGCAGGCTTGTCAGACACCGTTCAGAAAGCATCATTTGATAGTGTGCATCCATCCAGTATTTGGCTTTATACTCCTGCCTTTACGCCCGCCGAGCGAGGCCACCTTGGACAAGATCCTGATTCGTGGGGCTCGAACCCACAACCTGAAGAATATCGACCTGACCCTGCCACGGGACAAACTGATCGTCATCACCGGCTTGTCCGGGTCCGGCAAGTCTTCCCTGGCGTTCGACACGCTGTATGCCGAAGGCCAGCGACGCTATGTCGAATCCCTGTCGGCCTATGCCCGCCAGTTCCTGTCGATGATGGAAAAACCCGACGTCGACACCATCGAAGGCCTGTCGCCGGCCATCTCCATCGAACAGAAGTCGACCTCGCACAACCCGCGCTCGACCGTTGGCACCATCACCGAAATCTACGACTACCTGCGCCTGCTCTACGCCCGCGTCGGTATTCCGCGCTGCCCGGACCACGACATTCCACTGGAAGCCCAGACCGTCAGCCAGATGGTCGACCTGGTCCTGGCCCAGCCCGAAGGCAGCAAGCTGATGTTGCTGGCACCGGTGATCCGCGAGCGCAAGGGCGAACACCTTTCGGTCTTCGAAGAACTGCGCGCCCAGGGCTTTGTCCGGGCTCGGGTCAACGGCAAGCTCTGCGAACTGGACGAACTGCCGAAACTGGATAAACAGAAGAAGCATTCGATCGATGTCGTGGTCGACCGCTTCAAGGTCCGCGCCGACCTCCAACAACGACTGGCCGAGTCGTTCGAGACCGCACTGAAGCTGGCCGATGGCATTGCACTGGTTGCGCCGATGGACGACGAGCCGGGCGAAGAAATGATCTTCTCCGCACGCTTCGCCTGCCCGATCTGCGGTCACGCCATCAGCGAGCTGGAACCCAAGCTGTTCTCCTTCAACAACCCGGCGGGCGCATGCCCGACCTGCGATGGGTTGGGGGTCAAACAGTTCTTCGATATCAAACGGCTGGTCAATGGCGAGCTGACCCTGGCCGAAGGCGCAATACGCGGCTGGGACAGGCGCAATGTCTATTACTTCCAGATGCTTGGTTCGCTGGCTGCCCACTACGGTTTCAGCCTGGAAGTGCCGTTCAATCAGCTGCCGGCCGATAAGCAGAAAGTCATCCTGCACGGCAGCGGCACGCAGAATGTCGACTTCAAATACCTGAACGACCGCGGCGACATCGTCAAACGCTCGCACCCGTTCGAAGGCATCGTGCCGAACCTGGACCGTCGCTACCGCGAAACCGAGTCCGCTTCCGTGCGCGAAGAACTGGCCAAATTCCTCAGCACCCAGCCGTGCCCGGATTGCCGTGGCACACGCCTGCGCCGTGAAGCGCGGCACGTGTGGGTCGGCGAGAAGACGCTGCCTGCGGTGACCAACCTGCCGATTGGTGATGCGTCCGACTACTTCGGCACGCTGAAGCTGACCGGTCGACGCGGCGAAATTGCCGACAAGATTCTCAAGGAAATCCGCGAGCGCTTGCAGTTCCTGGTCAACGTCGGCCTCGACTACCTGTCATTGGATCGCAGTGCCGACACACTGTCTGGCGGCGAAGCACAACGTATTCGCCTGGCCAGCCAGATCGGCGCCGGCCTGGTAGGCGTGCTGTACATCCTCGACGAACCGTCGATTGGCTTGCACCAGCGTGACAACGATCGACTGCTGGGGACGCTCAAGCACCTGCGGGACATCGGCAATACCGTGATCGTGGTCGAACACGACGAAGATGCGATTCGACTGGCCGACTACGTGGTGGACATCGGCCCTGGCGCCGGCGTGCACGGCGGGCATATCGTCGCCGAAGGCACACCGGCCGAAGTCATGGCTCACCCGGACTCACTGACCGGCAAGTACCTGTCCGGCCGCGTGAAGATCGAGGTCCCGGCCAAGCGCACACCACGCAACAAGAAGCTCTCACTGTCGCTCAAGGGCGCACGTGGCAACAACTTGCGCGACGTCGATCTGGACATTCCGATTGGCTTGCTGACCTGCGTGACCGGCGTATCCGGTTCGGGCAAGTCGACGCTGATCAACAACACCCTGTTCCCGCTCAGCGCCACCGCACTGAACGGCGCGACCACCCTTGAGGCTGCGGCCCACGACAGCATCAAGGGCCTTGAGCATCTGGACAAAGTGGTCGACATCGACCAAAGCCCGATCGGCCGCACGCCGCGCTCCAACCCGGCGACCTACACCGGGTTGTTCACCCCCATCCGCGAACTGTTTGCTGGCGTGCCGGAATCCCGCTCGCGTGGTTACGGCCCGGGGCGCTTTTCCTTCAACGTGAAGGGCGGACGCTGCGAAGCGTGCCAGGGCGACGGCCTGATCAAGGTAGAAATGCACTTCCTGCCGGACATTTATGTCCCGTGCGACGTCTGCAAGAGCAAGCGCTACAACCGTGAAACCCTGGAGATCAAGTACAAGGGCAAGAACATCCATGAGACGCTGGAAATGACCATCGAAGAGGCGCGAGTGTTCTTCGATCCGGTTCCGGCACTGGCGCGCAAGCTTCAGACGTTGATGGATGTCGGCCTGTCGTACATCAAGCTCGGTCAGTCGGCAACCACTCTGTCTGGCGGCGAAGCGCAACGGGTGAAACTGTCCCGCGAGCTGTCCAAGCGCGACACTGGCAAGACCCTGTACATCCTCGATGAGCCGACCACCGGCCTGCACTTCGCGGATATCCAGCAGTTGCTCGACGTGTTACACCGACTGCGCGACCACGGCAACACCGTGGTGGTGATCGAGCACAACCTGGACGTGATCAAGACCGCCGACTGGCTGGTGGACCTTGGCCCGGAAGGCGGCTCCAAGGGCGGGCAGATCATTGCCGTGGGTACGCCGGAAGAAGTGGCCGAGATGAAGCAGTCTCACACAGGCTACTACCTCAAGCCGCTACTTGAGCGCGACCGGGCATAAATCAGCCCCATGAAAAAGCCCCGATCACTTCATCAGTGACCGGGGCTTTTTTGTACCTGACTTGTAGGAGCACAGCTTACCGGCGATGGCGTCCTTGAAATCGCCATCGCGAGCAAGCTTGGTTCCTACAAGTCGGTCATAGCATCAGAACTGCGATTGCAGGTAGTTTTCCAGACCGATCAGCTTGATCAGACCCAACTGCTTCTCGAGCCAGTAGGTGTGATCTTCTTCAGTGTCTGCCAACTGAATACGCAGCATGTCGCGGCTGACGTAGTCCTTGTGCAGTTCGCAGAGCTCGATGCCTTTGCAGAGCGCGGCGCGAACCTTGTACTCCAGACGCAAATCCGCAGCGAACATGTCTGGCACTGTGGTGCCGATGTCCAGATCGTCTGGACGCATGCGCGGCGTACCTTCGAGCATGAGGATCCGGCGCATCAGCGCATCGGCGTGCCCCGCCTCTTCTTCCATCTCGTGGTTGATGCGCTCGTAGAGCTCGGTGAAGCCCCAGTCTTCGTACATCCGTGAATGGATGAAATATTGGTCACGCGCCGCCAGTTCGCCCGTGAGCAACGTGTTGAGGTAATCGATTACGTCCGGGTGACCTTGCATCGCCCTACATCTCCCTGCTTGAAAGGCTGTAGTTTGAACCAAGCCGACCGATTGGTCACTCAAATAGCGCGATAAAAGCGAAGATATTCTGAGAAAAGTGGTTTAAATAACGCAAAAACCGCCCAAATGAGGGCGGTTCTGCTTATCGTTTAGACTTAGTTAAGCTGTACACCCAACGCCTTTGCGATGCCTTCTCCATAAGCCTTGTCGGCCTTGCAGAAGTGTTGCAATTGACGCTGAACCACATCGCTCGATACCCCAGCCATTGCACCGGCAATGTTATTGATCAGCAGGGCTTTCTGATCCTCGCTCATCAAGCGGAACAGTGCCCCTGCGTGGCTGTAGTAGTCGGTGTCTTCGCGGTGATCATAGCGATCAGCCGCGCCACTAAGGGCCAGGGCAGGTTCCGCAAATTGCGGCGCCTGTTTCGGTGCATCGGCGTAGCTGTTGGGCTCGTAGTTCGGCGAACCACCACCGTTGCTGCCAAATGCCATTGAGCCGTCGCGCTGGTAGCTGTTGACCGCACTGCGCGGCGCGTTCACCGGTAGCTGCTGGTGATTGGTGCCTACGCGGTAGCGATGTGCGTCGGCGTAGGCAAACACGCGCCCCTGCAGCATGCGGTCCGGCGACAGACCCACACCTGGAACCATGTTGCTTGGGCCAAACGCCGCCTGCTCGACTTCAGCGAAGTAGTTCTGCGGGTTCCGGTTCAGCTCAAGCTCGCCAACTTCGATCAGCGGGAACTCTTTCTGCGACCAGGTTTTGGTCACGTCGAACGGGTTCTCGTAATGCGCCGCAGCCTGGGCCTCGGTCATGATCTGAATGCACACACGCCATTTCGGAAAATCACCGCGCTCGATCGCACCGAACAGGTCGCGTTGAGCATAATCAGGATCCGTGCCTGCCAGTCGTGCAGCCTCTGCCGGCGCCAGGTTCTTGATGCCTTGCTTGGTCTTGTAATGCCACTTCACCCAGTGACGCTCACCTTTGGCACTGATCAGGCTGTAGGTGTGGCTGCCGAAGCCGTGCATATGACGGTAGCCATCAGGAATACCACGGTCGGAAAACAGAATGGTGACCTGATGGAGCGCCTCAGGCGAGTGCGACCAGAAGTCCCACATCATCTGCGCGCTTTTCAGGTTGCTTTGCGGCAGGCGTTTCTGGGTGTGGATAAAGTCTGGAAACTTCAGCGGGTCACGAATGAAGAACACTGGCGTGTTGTTGCCCACGATGTCCCAGTTACCTTCTTCGGTGTAGAACTTCAGCGCAAAACCACGCGGATCGCGCTCGGTGTCCGCCGAGCCCCGCCCCCCCCCGACGGTGGAGAACCGCAAGAACGTTGGGGTTTGCTTGCCAACCGATTCAAACAGCTTCGCGCTGGTGTATTGAGTGATGTCACGGGTAACAGTGAACGTACCGTAAGCACCCGAACCTTTGGCGTGGACGCGGCGCTCCGGGATGTTTTCACGATTGAAATGGGCAAGCTTCTCGATCAGATGAAAGTCGTCGAGCAGCAGCGGACCACGAGGGCCGGCGGAACGGGAGTTCTGGTTGTCAGCGACAGGCGCACCACTGGCGGTCGTCAGCGTTTTATTCTGGCTCATGCTCAATCTTCCTCTTCAGAATCGGAAACTGCCGGCTAATCGGCTGGAAGGAAGTATTGACCACGAACATGACACCAGCAAATTCATTAATTGATCAACATCAATAGAAAATAACTAACGAACAGTCCTTGTAGATAGCAAGGGGATCAGCTAGCCGTAGGCCCTTACTTTTCGAGCGCGCACAAAAAACCGGGCACTAGGCCCGGTTTTTCGTTTCAGACTGACGTCTTACTCAGCGGATACAGCTTCACCGCCAACTGGACGATCGATCAGCTCAACGTACGCCATAGGCGCGTTGTCACCAGCGCGGAAACCGCACTTGAGGATGCGCAGGTAGCCACCCTCACGGGTAGCGTAACGCTTGCCCAGGTCGTTGAAGAGCTTACCGACGATAGCTTTCGAACGAGTACGGTCGAAAGCCAGACGGCGGTTAGCCAGGCTGTCTGTCTTGGCCAAAGTGATCAGCGGCTCAGCAACGCGGCGCAGTTCTTTGGCTTTCGGCAGTGTAGTTTTGATCAGCTCGTGCTCGAACAGCGACACCGCCATGTTTTGAAACATGGCCTTGCGGTGCGAGCTGGTGCGGCTCAGGTGACGACCACTTTTACGATGACGCATGGTTCATTCCTTACCAAACACAACGTTCGGTGATTACGACGATCAGGCAGTCGCCTTGTCGTCCTTCTTAAGACTTGCAGGCGGCCAGTTGTCGAGGCGCATGCCGAGGGACAGACCGCGGGAGGCCAGAACGTCCTTGATTTCGGTCAAGGATTTCTTGCCAAGGTTCGGAGTCTTCAACAGTTCTACTTCGGTGCGCTGAATCAGGTCGCCGATGTAGTAAATGTTTTCCGCCTTAAGGCAGTTAGCCGAACGTACAGTCAGTTCCAGATCATCAACCGGGCGAAGCAGGATCGGATCGATCTCGTCTTCTTGCTCGATTACCACTGGTTCGCTGTCACCCTTGAGGTCGACGAACGCAGCCAACTGCTGTTGCAGAATGGTTGCAGCACGGCGGATAGCCTCTTCAGGATCCAGAGTACCGTTGGTTTCCAGATCAATAACCAGCTTGTCCAGGTTAGTACGCTGCTCGACACGGGCGTTTTCCACCACGTATGCGATACGGCGAACCGGGCTGAACGAAGAGTCAAGCTGCAAACGACCAATGCTGCGGCTTTCGTCTTCATCGCTCTGACGCGAGTCGGCCGGTTCATAACCACGACCACGAGCTACGGTGAGCTTCATGTTCAGGGCGCCGTTAGACGCCAGGTTAGCGATTACGTGATCGGGATTAACGATCTCGACATCATGATCCAGCTGAATATCGGCAGCGGTAACCACCCCCGAACCCTTCTTCGACAAGGTCAGCGTAACTTCGTCACGGCCGTGCAGCTTGATAGCCAGACCTTTAAGGTTCAACAGGATTTCAATTACGTCTTCCTGTACACCTTCGATGGCGCTGTACTCGTGGAGCACACCGTCAATCTCGGCCTCGACTACTGCACAGCCGGGCATTGAGGACAACAGGATGCGGCGCAGCGCGTTGCCCAGGGTGTGGCCAAAACCACGCTCGAGAGGCTCGAGAGTGATCTTGGCGCGGGTTGGACTGACAACCTGCACATCAATATGGCGGGGTGTCAGGAACTCATTTACCGAAATCTGCATGGATGCACCTATTTTCTAGCCCTTACTTGGAGTAGAGCTCGACAATCAGGCTTTCGTTGATGTCGGCGGACAGATCACTGCGAGCAGGAACGTTCTTGAAAACGCCCGACTTCTTCTCAGTGTCTACTTCTACCCATTCTACGCGGCCACGTTGGGCACACAGATCGAGAGCTTGGACAATGCGAAGTTGGTTCTTTGCTTTCTCGCGAACAGCAACCACGTCACCAGCACGAACCTGGTAGGACGGAACGTTAACGGTCTGACCGTTTACGCTGATCGACTTGTGCGATACCAGCTGACGGGATTCGGCACGAGTCGAACCAAAGCCCATACGGTATACAACGTTGTCCAGACGGCATTCGAGCAGTTGCAACAGGTTTTCGCCAGTTGCGCCTTTCTTGCCAGCAGCTTCTTTGTAGTAGCCGCTGAATTGACGCTCGAGAACGCCGTAGATACGACGGACCTTCTGCTTTTCACGCAGTTGGGTGCCGTAGTCGGACTGGCGGCCGCGGCGTTGGCCGTGGATACCAGGTGCTGCTTCAATGTTGCACTTCGATTCGATCGCGCGCACGCCGCTCTTCAGGAAGAGATCGGTGCCTTCGCGACGAGCGAGTTTGCATTTTGGACCAATGTAACGAGCCATTCTTTACAATCTCCTGGATTACACGCGGCGCTTCTTCGGCGGACGGCACCCGTTGTGCGGGATTGGCGTCACGTCGGTGATGCTGGCGATCTTGTAGCCACAGCCGTTCAAAGCGCGGACTGCGGATTCACGACCTGGACCTGGACCTTTGACGTTAACGTCGAGGTTTTTCAGGCCGTATTCCAGCGCAGCTTGACCAGCACGCTCAGCAGCTACTTGAGCAGCGAACGGGGTGGACTTGCGAGAACCGCGGAAACCCGAACCACCGGAGGTAGCCCAGGAAAGAGCGTTACCCTGACGGTCGGTGATGGTCACGATAGTGTTGTTAAAAGACGCGTGGATGTGGGCGATGCCATCAACCACTGTCTTTTTGACTTTTTTACGAGGACGAGCAGCAGGTTTTGCCATGATTAAATTCCTGTCGATTCGCTGGGGCGATTACTTGCGGATCGGCTTACGCGGACCTTTACGGGTACGCGCGTTGGTCTTGGTACGCTGACCGCGTACTGGCAGACCACGACGATGACGCAGACCGCGATAGCAACCGAGGTCCATCAAGCGCTTGATTTTCATGTTGATTTCGCGACGCAGGTCACCTTCAGTGGTGAACTTCGCCACTTCGCCACGCAGCTGTTCAATTTGCTCGTCGCTCAGATCTTTGATCTTTGCTGCTGGGTTTACCCCAGTCACTGCACAGATCTTCTGCGCAGTAGTGCGACCAACACCATAGATGTAGGTCAGCGAGATAACAGTATGCTTGTTATCTGGAATGTTAACGCCTGCAATACGGGCCATTCAGTGGGACTCCAATTGACAGCTACCTACGCCCCGGAAGCCAAGAAATAGGGCGCGAGATAATATCGCTGTAATAACAAATAATCAACCCAGCAGCGCACTAGCTGCTGGGCTTGAAGCACAATCACACTCAGCCTTGGCGCTGTTTGTGACGCGGTTCCGCGCTGCAAATTACTCGAACAACACCTTCGCGGCGAATAATCTTGCAGTTACGGCACAGCTTTTTCACCGATGCACGAACTTTCATCACCAACTCCTCGAACCTTATGGGTCAGCGCAGCATGCCGCTGCCGTAACCCTTCAGGTTGGCTTTCTTCATCAGGGATTCGTACTGGTGCGAAACGAGGTGCGATTGTACTTGGGACATGAAGTCCATCACAACCACGACGACGATCAGCAACGAGGTCCCGCCAAGGTAGAACGGAACGTTTGCTGCAACCACCAGGAACTGGGGCAACAAGCACACGGCCGTCATATAAAGAGCACCGAACATGGTCAAGCGGGTCAGAACGCCATCAATATAGCGCGCCGACTGCTCACCCGGACGGATACCCGGAATAAAGGCACCGGACTTCTTCAGGTTTTCCGCTACGTCTTTCGGATTGAACATCAACGCCGTATAGAAGAAGCAGAAGAAAATAATCCCTGCACTAAACAGCAGAATATTCAACGGCTGACCAGGAGCGATCGACTGTGAGATGTCCTGCAACCAGCCCATACCTTCAGACTGACCGAACCAGGCACCCAACGAAGCCGGGAACAGCAAAATGCTGCTCGCGAAAATAGCCGGAATAACACCGGCCATGTTCACCTTCAGCGGCAAGTGGCTAGTCTGCGCAGCAAACACCTTACGGCCCTGCTGACGCTTGGCGTAGTGAACAGCGATACGACGCTGACCACGCTCAATGAACACCACGAAACCGATAATCGCTACTGCCAGCAAACCGATGGCAACCAGGGCGAAGATATTGATATCACCCTGACGCGCAGACTCGAAAGACTGCCCGATTGCTCTCGGAAGACCGGCGACGATACCCGAAAAAATCAACATCGAGATACCGTTGCCAACACCACGCTCAGTAATCTGCTCACCCAGCCACATCATGAACATCGCACCAGCCACAAAAGTGGATACCGCGACGAAATGGAAGCCAAAGTCACCAGTGAACGCAACGCCCTGCCCCGCCAGACCAATGGACATGCCAATGGCCTGAACGAGAGCAAGAACTACGGTGCCGTAGCGGGTGTACTGGCTGATCTTGCGACGGCCAGCTTCACCTTCCTTCTTCAACTGCTCCAGCTGCGGGCTGACGGCTGTCATCAGCTGCATGATGATCGATGCCGAAATATACGGCATGATCCCCAATGCAAAGATGCTCATCCGCTCCAGCGCGCCGCCGGAAAACATGTTGAACAAGCTAAGAATGGTCCCCTCATTCTGTCGAAACAGGTCCGCGAGTCGGTCCGGGTTAATACCTGGAACCGGGATGTGTGCGCCTATTCGGTAGACGATAATCGCCAGGAACAGAAAACGCAGACGAGCCCAGAGTTCAGACATACCGCCTTTGCCGAGCGCAGAGAGAGCACCTTGCTTAGCCATTTATTCCTCGAACTTGCCGCCAGCTGCTTCGATAGCCGCACGCGCACCTTTGGTGGCGCCGATTCCCTTTCCGATGGTGACAGCGCGAGTAACTTCGCCGGACAGCATGATTTTCACGCGCTGTACGTTGACGTTGATCACGTTGGCATCTTTCAGGGACTGCACGGTGACGATATCGCCTTCCACTTTAGCCAGCTCGGACAAACGCACTTCTGCGCGATCCATGGCCTTCAGGGAAACGAAACCGAACTTCGGCAGGCGACGATGCAGCGGCTGTTGACCGCCTTCAAAGCCTGGAGCAATGGTGCCACCGGAGCGGGAGGACTGACCTTTGTGGCCACGGCCACCGGTCTTACCCAAACCACTACCGATACCACGGCCCGGACGATGCTTTTCGCGACGGGAACCCGGCGCTGGACTCAGATCATTGAGTTTCATCGATTAACCCTCGACACGCAGCATGTAGTAAGCCTTGTTGATCATCCCGCGATTCTCGGGAGTATCAAGTACTTCTACAGTGTGACCGATGCGACGCAGACCCAGACCCTTAACGCACAGTTTGTGGTTAGGGATACGGCCGGTCATGCTTTTGATCAGCGTAACTTTAACGGTAGCCATGATCAGAAGATCTCCTTGACGCTTTTGCCACGCTTGGCGGCAATGGATTCAGGAGATTGCATAGCTTTCAAACCTTTGAAAGTGGCGTGAACCACGTTTACCGGGTTAGTCGAGCCGTAGCACTTGGCCAGAACGTTCTGAACGCCAGCAACTTCGAGGACAGCACGCATAGCGCCGCCAGCGATGATACCGGTACCTTCAGAAGCAGGCTGCATGTACACCTTCGAAGCGCCATGAGCAGACTTCATTGCGTACTGCAGAGTGGTGCCGTTCAGATCAACTTGGATCATGTTGCGACGAGCAGCTTCCATTGCCTTCTGGATCGCAGCAGGCACTTCACGCGACTTGCCACGGCCGAAGCCAACACGCCCTTTACCATCACCAACCACGGTCAACGCGGTGAAAGTGAAGATACGGCCGCCTTTAACGGTTTTGGCTACGCGATTAACTTGAACCAGCTTCTCGATGTAGCCTTCGTCGCGCTTTTGGTCGTTATTTGACATAACTTAGAACTCCAGCCCAGCTTCACGAGCAGCATCAGCCAGCGCCTTGACGCGACCGTGGTACTTGAAGCCAGAGCGGTCGAAAGCCACCTGCGAGACGCCAGCGGCTTTAGCACGCGTAGCGACCAGCTGGCCAACCTTAGTGGCCGCGTCGATGTTGCCAGTGGCGCCATCACGCAGTTCTTTATCCAAAGTCGAGGCACTTGCCAGGACTTTGTTGCCGTCGGCCGAAATGACCTGGGCGTAGATGTGCTGCGACGAGCGGAACACGCAGAGACGCACGACTTCGAGTTCGTGCATTTTCAGGCGTGCTTTGCGAGCGCGACGCAGTCGAGTAACTTTTTTGTCGGTCATTTGCTATGCCCTACTTCTTCTTGGCTTCTTTACGACGGACGACTTCGTCCGCGTAGCGCACACCTTTGCCTTTGTACGGCTCTGGTGGACGGAAGTCGCGGATCTCGGCGGCCACTTGACCTACCAGCTGCTTATCGATACCCCGGATCAGGATATCGGTCTGGCTAGGAGTCTCAGCGGTGATGCCTTCCGGCAGTTCATAATCCACTGGGTGCGAGAAGCCAAGAGCCAGGTTCAGCACTGTGCCTTTTGCTTGCGCTTTGTAACCAACACCGACCAGCTGGAGCTTACGCTCGAAGCCTTGGCTTACGCCTTGGACCATGTTGTTAACCAACGCACGAGTGGTACCAGCCATTGCGCGAGTTTGTTGATCGCCATTGCGAGCAGCGAAACGCAGCTCACCAGCTTCTTCAACGATCTCAACGGACGAATGGATGTTCAGTTCGAGAGTGCCCTTGGCACCCTTCACCGAAAGCTGTTGGCCTGCGAATTTTACTTCGACACCGGCTGGCAGCTTAACGGGGTTCTTAGCGACGCGAGACATGCTTATCCCCCCTTAGAACACAGTGCAAAGAACTTCGCCGCCGACACCGGCAGCGCGCGCAGCACGATCCGTCATCACACCTTTGTTGGTGGAGACGATAGACACACCGAGACCGCCACGAACTTTTGGCAGATCATCGACGGACTTGTACTGACGCAGGCCTGGACGGCTAACGCGCTTCACTTCCTCGATGACCGGACGGCCTTCGAAGTACTTCAGCTCGATGGACAGCAGTGGCTTGATTTCGCTGCTGATCTGATAACCCGCGATGTAACCTTCGTCCTTCAGGACTTTGGCCACAGCTACCTTCAACGTGGAAGATGGCATGCTTACGACGGACTTTTCAGCCATCTGGGCATTACGGATTCGAGTTAGCATGTCCGCTAACGGGTCCTGCATACTCATGGGCTAGACGCTCCTAATACAAAAAAATAAGCCTTGCGGCTACTACCTCGGCCGAGAAACGCCGCACGAAAAAAGTACGGGCTCAGGCGAGCCGGGTATTCTAGACACACCCCAGAAATGAATCAAGCCCCAAAAGGGGCTTGATTCAGATTCAAGGCCACCGATGGTCAGGATCTTGCGACCCCGAACATCGAGACTTTGACAGTACTTACCAGCTGGCTTTAACCAGACCTGGTACGTCACCACGCATTGCCGCTTCACGCAGTTTGTTACGGCCAAGGCCGAACTTGCGGTAAACGCCGTGTGGACGACCAGTCAGGCGGCAGCGGTTACGCATGCGCGAAGCGCTTGCGTCACGTGGCTGCTTCTGCAGAGCTACTGTAGCTTCCCAACGCGCTTCTGGACTTGCGTTCAGATCAACGATGATAGCTTTCAGTGCTGCACGCTTTTTGGCGTACTTGGCAACCGTGAGCTGACGCTTCAGCTCGCGGTTTTTCATGCTCATCTTGGCCATGGTCCTACTCCAATCAGTTGCGGAACGGGAATTTGAAAGCACGCAGCAATGCGCGACCTTCATCATCGTTCTTGGCAGTGGTGGTCAGGGTGATGTCCAGACCGCGGAGAGCATCGATCTTGTCGTAATCGATTTCCGGGAAGATGATCTGCTCTTTCACGCCCATGCTGTAGTTACCACGACCATCGAAGGACTTGGCATTCAGGCCGCGGAAGTCGCGAACCCGAGGCAGGGAGATCGACAGCAGACGATCCAGGAACTCGTACATACGCTCACGGCGCAGAGTCACTTTGACGCCGATCGGCCAACCTTCACGGACTTTAAAGCCAGCGATGGATTTCCGAGCGTAAGTCACAACGACTTTCTGGCCGGTGATCTTTTCCAGGTCAGCAACAGCGTGCTCGATGACTTTTTTGTCGCCGATCGCTTCGCCCAGACCCATGTTCAGGGTGATTTTGGTAACGCGCGGAACTTCCATCACGTTCGAAAGCTTAAGTTCTTCCTTAAGTTTCGGTGCGATTTCCTTCCGGTAAATCTCTTTTAGTCGTGCCATGGTCTTCTACCTAGCAGTGTTCAAGCATCAACCGCTTTTTGGGTCGACTTGAAGACACGAATTTTCTTGCCGTCTTCTACTTTGAAACCAACGCGGTCAGCCTTGTTGGTTTCGCCGTTGAAAATGGCGACGTTGGAAGCGTGCAGTGGCGCTTCTTTTTCGACGATACCGCCTTGTACGCCCGACATCGGGTTTGGCTTGGTATGACGCTTAACCAGGTTCAGACCACCAATGACCAGACGGTCATCAGCGAGAACCTTAAGCACCTTACCGCGCTTACCTTTGTCTTTGCCGGCGATCACGATGATCTCGTCGTCACGACGAATCTTTTGCATGTCGGATCTCCTTACAGCACTTCTGGGGCGAGCGAGACGATCTTCATGAACTTCTCAGTACGAAGCTCACGGGTCACTGGCCCAAAGATACGGGTGCCGATCGGCTCTTGCTTGTTGTTCAGAAGAACAGCAGCGTTGCCATCAAAGCGGATAATGGAGCCATCAGCACGACGAACGCCGTGACGAGTGCGGACTACAACAGCAGTCATCACTTGGCCTTTTTTCACTTTACCGCGAGGAATTGCTTCCTTGACGGTAACTTTGATGATGTCACCGATACCAGCGTAACGACGATGGGAGCCACCCAGCACCTTGATGCACATAACACGGCGAGCGCCGCTGTTATCGGCCACATCGAGCATGGATTGAGTCTGAATCATATAATTTCTCCGACCCCTAGTCCTTAGACTTCCACAGCGCGTTCGAGAACATCAACCAGTGCCCAAGACTTAGTCTTGGCCAGCGGACGAGTTTCACGAATAGTGACTTTGTCGCCGATGTGGCACTGATTGGTTTCGTCGTGCGCGTGCAGCTTAGTCGAACGCTTAACGTATTTACCGTAGATCGGGTGCTTAACGCGACGCTCGATCAGAACGGTGATGGTCTTGTCCATCTTGTCGCTGACAACACGGCCAGTCAGCGTACGGACAGTTTTTTCGGCTTCAGCCATGATTACTTACCTGCCTGCTGGTTGAGCACAGTCTTCACGCGAGCGATGTCACGTTTAACTTGCGAGAGCAGATGAGACTGCCCCAACTGGCCAGTTGCTTTCTGCATACGCAGATTGAACTGGTCGCGCAGCAGGCCGAGCAGTTGCTCGTTCAGCTGCTGTGCTGATTTTTCACGAAGTTCATTCGCTTTCATCACATCACCGTCCGTTTAACAAAGGAGGTGGCGAGCGGCAGCTTTGCAGCAGCCAGGGCGAAAGCCTCACGCGCCAGCTCTTCAGAAACACCCTCGATTTCATACAGGACTTTGCCTGGCTGAATCTGGGCAACCCAGTATTCCACGTTACCCTTACCTTTACCCATCCGAACTTCGAGTGGCTTCTTGGTGACAGGCTTGTCCGGGAACACACGGATCCAGATCTTGCCGCCACGTTTTACGTGACGGGTCAGAGCACGACGCGCTGACTCGATCTGACGAGCGGTGAGACGACCACGAGCAACAGACTTCAGCGCGAACTCGCCGAAGCTGACTTTGCTACCGCGCAATGCCAAGCCACGGTTGTGGCCAGTCATTTGCTTGCGGAACTTCGTACGCTTTGGTTGCAACATTTGGCGTACCCCTTACTTAGCAGCTTTTTTACGAGGCGCTGGTGCTTGTGGCTTCAGCTCTTCTTGGCGACCACCAATTACTTCGCCTTTGAAGATCCAAACCTTTACACCGATCACACCGTAAGTGGTGTGAGCTTCGTAGTTGGCATAGTCGATGTCGGCACGCAGGGTGTGCAGTGGCACACGACCTTCGCGATACCATTCAGTACGTGCGATTTCAGCACCGCCGAGACGACCGCTCACTTGGATTTTGATGCCTTTGGCACCAATGCGCATGGCGTTCTGTACTGCGCGCTTCATAGCGCGACGGAACATTACGCGACGCTCCAGCTGCTGAGCTACGCTCTGCGCAACCAGCATACCGTCGAGCTCCGGCTTACGGATCTCTTCGATATTGATGTGCACAGGCACACCCATTTGCTTGGTCAGGTCCTGACGCAGTTTCTCAACATCTTCACCTTTCTTCCCGATAACGATACCTGGACGAGCGGTGTGGATGGTGATACGTGCAGTTTGGGCCGGACGATGGATATCGATACGGCTTACGGACGCGCTTTTTAGTTTGTCTTGGAGATACTCACGCACCTTCAGATCAGCGAACAAATAGTCCGCATAAGTCCGACCGTCTGCGTACCAGACGGAGGTGTGCTCCTTGACGATTCCCAGGCGAATGCCAATGGGATGTACTTTCTGACCCATCTCTTCGACTCCGTTACTTGTCAGCAACCTTGACAGTGATATGGCAAGACCGCTTGACGATGCGATCAGCACGGCCTTTGGCACGTGGCATGATGCGCTTCAGCGAACGCCCTTCGTTGACGAAAACGGTGCTGACCTTCAGGTCATCAACGTCTGCGCCTTCGTTATGCTCGGCGTTGGCTACGGCCGACTCCAGCACTTTCTTGATGATCTCGGCGGCTTTCTTACTGCTGAAAGCCAACAGGTTGAGCGCTTCGCCCACCTTCTTCCCGCGGATCTGGTCGGCGACCAAGCGGGCTTTCTGGGCGGAGATTCGAGCGCCCGACAACTTAGCGGCTACTTCCATCGTTCCTTACCCCTTAACGCTTGGCTTTCTTGTCTGCCACGTGCCCACGATATGTGCGGGTACCGGCAAACTCGCCCAGTTTGTGGCCGACCATGTCTTCGTTCACAAGAACTGGGACGTGCTGACGACCGTTATGTACAGCGATGGTCAGACCGACCATCTGTGGCAGGATCATGGAACGGCGCGACCAGGTCTTAACTGGTTTGCGATCGTTCTTTTCCGCCGCCACTTCGATCTTCTTCAGTAGGTGAAGATCAATAAAAGGACCTTTTTTCAGAGAACGTGGCACTGTCGTATCCCTCTATTTACTTGCGACGACGGACGATCATTTTGTCGGTACGCTTATTACCACGAGTCTTCGCGCCCTTAGTCGGGAAGCCCCATGGCGATACCGGATGACGACCACCAGAGGTACGACCTTCACCACCACCATGTGGGTGGTCAACCGGGTTCATGGCAACACCACGAACGGTTGGGCGAACGCCACGCCAGCGTTTGGCACCAGCTTTACCCAGCGAACGCAGGCTGTGCTCGGAGTTCGAGACTTCACCCAGGGTCGCGCGGCATTCAGCCAGCACTTTACGCATCTCACCAGAACGCAGACGCAGGGTCACGTAGACACCTTCACGAGCGATCAGCTGAGCCGAAGCACCAGCGGAACGAGCGATTTGCGCGCCTTTACCTGGCTTCAATTCGATGCCGTGTACGGTGCTACCAACTGGAATGTTACGCAGTTGCAGAGCGTTGCCCGGCTTGATCGGTGCCAGAGCACCTGCGATCAGCTGGTCGCCAGCGCTCACGCCTTTAGGGGCGATGATGTAGCGACGCTCGCCATCTGCGTACAGCAGCAGAGCGATGTGAGCAGTACGGTTTGGATCGTATTCGATACGCTCGACAGTGGCAGAGATGCCATCTTTGTCGTTGCGACGGAAATCGACCAGACGATAATGCTGCTTATGGCCACCACCGATGTGACGAGTGGTAATACGACCATTGTTGTTACGACCACCAGTCTTCGATTTTTTCTCGAGCAGCGGTGCGTGAGGAGCGCCTTTATGCAGCTCCTGGTTGACCACCTTGACCACAAAACGGCGGCCAGGGGAAGTCGGTTTGCATTTAACGATTGCCATGATGCACCCCTTCCTTACTCAGCACTGCTGCTGAAATCGAGATCTTGGCCTGGCTGAAGGGAGATAACTGCCTTCTTCCAGTCATTACGCTTGCCCAGACCGCGAGCAGTGCGCTTGCTCTTACCCAGAACATTCAGGGTAGTAACACGCTCTACTTTCACGCTGAACAGGCTTTCGACGGCCTTCTTGATTTCCAGCTTGGTTGCGTCAGTTGCAACCTTGAAAACGAACTGGCCTTTCTTGTCAGCCAGAACCGTAGCCTTCTCGGAAACGTGCGGGCCAAGCAGAACTTTAAATACGCGTTCCTGGTTCATCCCAGCAGCTCCTCGAATTTCTTCACGGCCGACACGGTGATCAACACCTTGTCGTATGCGATCAGACTAACTGGATCGGAACCTTGCACGTCACGTACATCAACGTGTGGCAGGTTACGAGCAGCCAGGTACAGGTTCTGATCAACCACTTCAGACACGATCAAGACGTCAGTCAGGCCCATGCCGGTCAGCTTGTTCAGCAGATCTTTGGTCTTCGGTGCATCAACAGCGAAGTCCTGAACCACGACCAGACGATCAGTACGCACCAGCTCAGCAAGGATGGAACGCATTGCTGCGCGATACATCTTCTTGTTCAGCTTTTGGGAGTGATCCTGAGGACGAGCCGCAAAAGTGGTACCGCCGCCACGCCAGATTGGGCTACGGATAGTACCGGCGCGAGCACGGCCAGTACCTTTCTGACGCCATGGGCGCTTACCGCCACCACGAACATCGGAACGGGTCTTTTGCTGCTTGCTACCTTGACGGCCGCCGGCCATGTAGGCCACGACTGCTTGGTGAACCAGCGTCTCGTTGAATTCGCCGCCAAATGTCAGTTCGGAAACTTCGATCGCTTGAGCGTCATTTACATTTAATTGCATGTCAGCTTCCCCTTAACCGCGAGCCTTGGCTGCTGGACGTACAACCAAGTTGCCGCCAGTAGCGCCAGGAACAGCGCCCTTGACCAACAACAGATTGCGTTCAGCGTCCACGCGCACTACTTCAAGGGACTGCACGGTCACGCGCTCAGCGCCCATATGACCGGACATTTTTTTGCCCTTAAATACACGACCAGGAGTCTGGCACTGGCCGATAGAGCCTGGAACGCGGTGGGACACGGAGTTACCGTGGGTATTATCTTGCCCGCGGAAGTTCCAACGCTTGATCGTACCCTGGAAGCCTTTACCCTTGGACTGACCGGTTACATCAACCAGTTGACCAGCAGCGAAGATTTCAGCGTTGATCAGATCGCCGGCCTGGTACTCGCCTTCTTCAAGGCGGAATTCCATTACGGTACGACCAGCGGCAACGTTCGCTTTAGCGAAGTGGCCAGCTTGAGCAGCTGTTACACGCGAAGCACGACGCTCGCCGACAGTGACTTGCACTGCACGATAGCCATCGGTTTCTTCAGTTTTGAACTGGGTGACGCGATTCGGCTCGATCTCAATGACCGTGACCGGAATGGAGACACCTTCTTCGGTGAAAATACGGGTCATACCGCATTTACGACCGACTACACCAATAGTCATGTTGTAAACCTCATGAGTGTACGGGGCTTTCACCCGCTATGGCCGCCCATTTCAGAGCGTTACACGACTAAGACCGAGTCTTAGCCGAGGCTGATCTGCACTTCCACACCGGCCGCAAGATCAAGCTTCATAAGTGCATCAACGGTTTTATCCGTTGGCTGGACAATGTCCAGAACGCGCTTATGAGTACGGATCTCGTACTGGTCACGCGCGTCTTTGTTGACGTGCGGGGAGACCAGAACGGTGAACCGCTCTTTACGGGTAGGCAGTGGAATTGGACCACGCACTTGAGCACCAGTACGTTTCGCGGTTTCCACGATTTCCTGGGTGGATTGGTCGATCAGGCGATGGTCAAAAGCCTTCAACCTGATACGGATTTGCTGATTTTGCATTGGATTTCAGACTCCGGCTGCTATTCCCAGCGAGCGCAATACGCCCGTTAAAAGGAGGCGCAATTCTATAGAGGGGCCAACATAGTGTCAACCCAATAAAAAACCCCCGCCAGCGGAGACCGCTAGCGGGGGCTTTTTAATCAATCAACGCTTAGGCGATGATTTTGGCTACGACGCCAGCGCCGACGGTACGACCGCCTTCACGAATAGCGAAACGCAGACCATCTTCCATTGCGATGGTTTTGATCAGGGTGACAACCATTTTGATGTTGTCGCCCGGCATTACCATTTCAACGCCTTCCGGCAGTTCGCAGTTACCGGTCACGTCAGTGGTCCGGAAGTAGAACTGTGGACGGTAGCCTTTGAAGAACGGAGTGTGACGACCGCCTTCTTCTTTGCTCAACACGTACACTTCAGCTTCGAAGGTAGTGTGCGGCTTAACCGAACCTGGCTTGACCAGAACCTGGCCACGCTCAACGTCGTCACGCTTGGTGCCGCGCAGCAGCACGCCGCAGTTCTCGCCAGCACGACCTTCGTCGAGCAGCTTACGGAACATTTCAACACCGGTGCAGGTGGTGACAGTAGTGTCACGCAGACCAACGATTTCCAGTGGATCCTGAACCTTGACGATACCGCGCTCGATACGACCAGTTACAACAGTACCGCGACCCGAGATCGAGAATACGTCTTCGATTGGCATCAGGAACGGCTTGTCGATAACACGAACTGGATCTGGAATGTAGCTATCCAGAGTCTCAACCAGTTTACGAACGGCAGTGGTGCCCATTTCGTTGTCGTCTTGGCCGTTCAGAGCCATCAGAGCCGAACCGATGATGATCGGAGTGTCGTCACCTGGGAAGTCGTAAGTGCTCAGCAGATCGCGCACTTCCATCTCAACCAGTTCCAACAGCTCAGCGTCGTCAACCATGTCAGCCTTGTTCAGGAAGACAACGATGTACGGAACGCCAACCTGACGGGACAGCAGGATGTGCTCACGGGTTTGTGGCATCGGACCATCAGCGGCCGAGCAAACCAGGATAGCGCCGTCCATCTGAGCAGCACCGGTGATCATGTTCTTCACGTAGTCAGCGTGACCTGGGCAGTCAACGTGAGCGTAGTGACGGATCAGCGAGTTGTATTCAACGTGCGCGGTGTTGATGGTGATACCACGAGCCTTTTCTTCCGGAGCGCTGTCGATCTTGTCGAAAGCAACAACGGCCGAACCGAAAACTTCGGAGCAGACGCGAGTCAGAGCAGCGGTCAGCGTGGTTTTACCATGGTCAACGTGACCGATGGTGCCAACGTTGACGTGCGGGAGGGTACGGTCAAATTTTTCTTTAGCCACGACAATTAACTCCTTGCCTAAAGGGCTGAATCAGCCTTGTTTTTTGGTAACAGTTTCGACGATGTGCGACGGAGCTGTATTGTATTTTTTGAATTCCATAGAGTAGCTTGCGCGACCTTGGGACATGGAGCGGACGTCGGTCGCATAACCGAACATCTCACCCAACGGAACCTCGGCACGAATTACTTTGCCGGAAACCGTATCTTCCATACCCAGGATCATGCCGCGACGACGGTTAAGGTCGCCCATCACGTCACCCATATAGTCTTCAGGCGTAACAACCTCTACCGCCATGATCGGCTCAAGCAACTCACCACCGCCCTTCTGGGCCAGTTGCTTGGTCGCCATGGAAGCAGCCACCTTAAACGCCATCTCGTTGGAGTCGACGTCGTGGTAAGAACCATCGAACACGGTAGCCTTCAGGCCGATCAGCGGATAGCCGGCAACAACGCCGTTCTTCATCTGCTCTTCGATACCCTTCTGGATCGCCGGGATGTATTCCTTAGGAACCACACCACCCACAACCTCGTTCACGAATTGCAGACCTTCCTGACCTTCGTCAGCAGGAGCAAAACGAATCCAGCAATGGCCGAACTGGCCACGACCGCCGGATTGACGAACGAACTTGCCTTCGATTTCACAGTTCTTCGTGATGCGCTCACGATAGGAAACCTGAGGCTTACCGATGTTGGCTTCGACGTTGAACTCACGGCGCATCCGATCAACCAGGATGTCCAGGTGCAGCTCGCCCATGCCAGAGATGATCGTTTGACCAGTCTCTTCATCAGTTTTAACGCGGAAAGATGGATCTTCCTGAGCAAGTTTGCCCAGAGCGATACCCATTTTTTCCTGGTCATCCTTGGTCTTAGGCTCAACGGCAACCGAAATAACCGGCTCCGGGAAGTCCATGCGAACCAGGATGATTGGCTTGGCAGCGTCGCACAAAGTCTCACCAGTGGTGACGTCCTTCATGCCGATCAAGGCCGCGATGTCACCAGCGCGCACTTCCTTGATTTCTTCACGGGCGTTTGCGTGCATTTGCACCATACGACCCACGCGCTCTTTCTTGCCCTTGACCGAGTTGATCACGCCGTCGCCGGAGGCCAACACGCCCGAGTAAACGCGGACGAAAGTCAAGGTACCCACGAATGGGTCGGTAGCGATCTTGAACGCCAGAGCCGAGAACGGCTCGTCGTCGTTCGCATGACGCTCCATCTGCTTTTCCTCGTCATCCGGGTCAGTACCCTTGATGGCAGGAATGTCGGTAGGAGCCGGCAGGTAGTCGATAACGGCGTCGAGAACCAGGGGAACACCCTTGTTCTTGAAGGAAGAACCGCAAACAGCCAGAACGATCTCACCAGCGATAGTACGCTGACGCAGAGCGGCCTTGATTTCCGCGTTGGTGAGTTCTTCACCTTCGAGGTACTTGTTCATCAGCTCTTCGCTGGCTTCGGCCGCAGCCTCAACCATATTGCCGCGCCACTCGTTAGCCAGTTCCTGCAGCTCGGCAGGGATAGGCTCGCGACGTGGAGTCATGCCTTTGTCAGCGTCATTCCAGTAAACAGCTTCCATGGACATCAGATCGATCTGACCCTGGAAGTTGTCTTCGGAACCGATAGCCAACTGGATTGGCACCGGAGTGTGACCCAGACGCTGCTTGATCTGACCGATCACGCGCAGGAAGTTCGCACCAGCACGGTCCATCTTGTTTACGTAAACAAGACGTGGAACGCCGTACTTGTTGGCTTGACGCCATACGGTTTCCGACTGAGGCTCAACACCCGAGGTACCACAGAACACAACGACCGCGCCGTCGAGAACACGCAGGGAACGCTCAACTTCAATGGTGAAGTCAACGTGGCCCGGGGTGTCAATGACGTTGAAACGGTACTGATCTTTGTGCTGCTTCTCGGAACCCTGCCAGAAGGCGGTAATGGCAGCAGAAGTAATGGTAATACCACGCTCCTGCTCCTGAACCATCCAGTCTGTGGTCGCGGCGCCGTCATGCACCTCGCCCATCTTGTGACTTTTGCCAGTGTAAAAAAGGACGCGCTCGGTGGTGGTGGTTTTACCAGCATCCACGTGAGCGACGATACCGATGTTACGGTAGCGACTAATCGGAGTAGTACGAGCCATAAAGCCCTCGCAAAATTAGTGAAGCTAAAATTAGAAGCGGTAGTGCGAGAAAGCTTTGTTAGCTTCGGCCATACGGTGCACGTCTTCACGCTTCTTAACAGCAGCACCTTTACCTTCAGCAGCGTCCAACAGTTCGCCGGCCAAACGCAGAGCCATAGACTTCTCACCGCGCTTACGGGCGAAGTCTACCAACCAGCGCATTGCCAGGGCGTTACGACGGGACGGACGAACTTCGACCGGAACCTGGTAAGTAGCACCGCCTACACGGCGCGACTTCACTTCGACCAGCGGAGCGATGGCGTCGAGAGCTTTCTCGAAGATTTCCAGGGGATCGCTGTTCTTGCGTTCTTTAACCTTTTCCAGCGCGCCATAAACGATACGCTCGGCAACGGCTTTCTTGCCGCTTTCCATCACGTGGTTCATGAACTTGGCCAGGATTTGGCTTCCGTATTTTGGATCGTCAAGCACTTCGCGCTTGGCTGCTACGCGTCTTCTTGGCATGGATAAGCCCTCAAACGGTCTTCAGGTTCGCTCGGAATCGGTGCCCTTTCGGGACGCCTCCGACCTTACTCTTATCGACTCAGAAAAATAGATAATTCAGTTTTTACAAAAAGCCGCTACTACTTAGGCTTCTTGGTACCGTACTTCGAACGACCCTGGTTACGACCTTTAACGCCGGAAGTATCCAAAGAACCGCGTACGGTGTGGTAACGAACACCTGGCAAGTCTTTTACACGACCGCCGCGGATCAGTACCACGCTGTGCTCTTGCAGGTTGTGGCCTTCACCGCCGATGTACGAGGAAACCTCGAAACCGTTGGTCAGACGCACACGGCATACTTTACGCAGTGCCGAGTTAGGTTTTTTCGGCGTGGTGGTATACACACGGGTGCATACGCCACGACGTTGCGGGCAGTTCTGCAGCGCAGGTACGTCGGATTTCTCGACGATACGCTTACGCGGCTGACGTACCAGCTGGTTGATAGTTGCCATCTACTAGCTCCACTGTTGTCTTGCGACGCTATTGTCTTGCAAGAAAAGCAAAATGGCAGGAACGAATTCCCGCCAAATTTAGGGGTACAAGAGTCTAAAGAGGATCTTGCCCCCAGTCAAGGCAAGGCCCCGACCTCCCCACTCATCGAACCTCGACAAATTGCCTCGATTCGATGAGCGGAAGCGCCAGGGCCCCACACTTATTTATCGCAGAACTCAGTTACCGCTCGAGTTCAGCGCTTCGGTCAGTGCAGCTTCCACTTCACTGGCGCTTACGCGCAACGGTTTGTCAGCATCACGGCGGCGCTTACGCTCGCTGTGATAAGCCAGACCGGTACCCGCCGGGATCAGACGACCCACGACTACGTTTTCTTTCAGGCCGCGCAGGTAATCGCGCTTGCCGGTTACCGCCGCCTCGGTCAGTACGCGAGTGGTCTCTTGGAAAGAGGCCGCCGAGATGAACGATTCGGTGGACAACGACGCCTTGGTGATACCCAGCAGAACGCGAGTGAACTTGGAAACGAACTTGTCGTCGCCAGCCAAACGCTCGTTCTCTACCAGAACGTGAGTCAATTCCATCTGGTCGCCCTTGATGAAACTGGAATCGCCGGATTCAGCGATTTCAACTTTACGCAGCATCTGACGCAGGATGGTCTCGATGTGCTTATCGTTGATCTTCACGCCTTGCAGACGGTAAACGTCCTGGATCTCGTTAACAATGTACTTGGCCAGCGCACTCACACCCAGCAAACGCAGGATGTCGTGTGGATCGCTCGGGCCGTCGGAGATAACTTCGCCGCGGTTTACCTGCTCGCCTTCGAACACGTTCAGGTGACGCCACTTCGGAATCAGCTCTTCGTACGGATCGCTACCGTCGTTCGGGGTGATAACCAGACGGCGCTTGCCTTTGGTCTCTTTACCGAACGCGATGGTGCCGCTGACTTCAGCCAGAATCGAGGCTTCTTTCGGACGACGGGCTTCGAACAAGTCGGCAACACGCGGCAGACCACCGGTGATGTCGCGAGTTTTCGAAGTTTCTTGCGGGATACGAGCGATAACATCACCGATCGCGATCCGCGCACCATCCGCAACACCGACCAGGGCGTTGGCTGGCAGGAAGTACTGAGCGATTACGTCAGTGCCTGGCAGCAACAGATCCTTGCCGTTGTCATCAACCATCTTCACAGCAGGACGGATATCTTTACCGGCCGCTGGACGGTCTTTGGCGTCGAGTACTTCAATGTTGGTCATACCGGTCAATTCGTCAGTCTGACGCTTGATCGTGATGCCTTCTTCCATGCCTACGTAGGTCACGGTACCTTTCATTTCGGTAACGATTGGGTGAGTGTGCGGATCCCACTTGGCCACGATTGCGCCAGCGTCGACCTTGTCACCTTCTTTAACCGAAATCACAGCACCGTACGGCAGCTTGTAACGCTCGCGCTCACGACCGTAGTCATCAGCGATTGCCAGCTCACCGGAACGGGACACAGCAACCAGGCAACCATCCACTCGCTCAACGTGCTTCAGGTTATGCAGACGGACGGTACCGCCATTCTTCACCTGAACGCTGTCGGCTGCGGAGGTCCGGCTTGCCGCACCACCGATGTGGAACGTACGCATTGTCAGCTGGGTACCCGGCTCACCGATCGACTGTGCAGCGATTACGCCGACAGCTTCACCGATGTTCACCTGGTGACCACGAGCCAGGTCACGGCCGTAGCACTTGGCGCAAATGCCGTAGCGGGTTTCGCAGCTGATCGGCGAACGCACGATCACTTCGTCGATGCTGTTCAGCTCGATGAACTCGACCCACTTCTCGTCTACCAGAGTGCCGGCAGGAACGATAACTTCCTCGGTACCTGGCTTGAATACGTCACGGGCAATAACACGACCCAATACGCGCTCACCCAACGGCTCTACAACGTCACCGCCTTCAATGTGCGGAGTCATCAGCAGACCGTGTTCGGTGCCGCAATCGATCTCGGTTACAACCAGATCCTGCGCTACGTCTACCAGACGACGAGTCAGGTAACCGGAGTTCGCCGTTTTCAACGCGGTATCCGCCAGACCTTTACGAGCACCGTGAGTGGAGATGAAGTACTGAAGTACGCTCAAACCTTCACGGAAGTTCGCAGTAATCGGCGTTTCAATGATGGAACCGTCCGGCTTGGCCATCAGGCCACGCATACCGGCGAGCTGACGGATCTGCGCAGCAGAACCCCGTGCGCCCGAGTCGGCCATCATGTACATCGAGTTGAAGGACTCTTGCTCGACTTCGACGCCATGGCGGTCGATGACTTTCTCTTTCGAGAGGTTGGCCATCATCGCCTTGGAAACTTCGTCGTTCGCCTTGGACCAAAGGTCGATCACTTTGTTGTACTTCTCGCCCTGGGTTACCAGGCCGGAGGCGTACTGACTTTCGATCTCTTTCACTTCATCGGTGGCAGCACTGATGATGCGGGCTTTTTCATCCGGGATAACGAAGTCGTTAACACCGATGGAAACGCCGGAAATGGTCGAATAGGCAAAACCGGTGTACATCAACTGGTCAGCAAAGATCACGGTCTCTTTCAGACCAACCACGCGGTAGCACTGGTTGATCAGCTTGGAGATCGCCTTTTTCTTCATTGGCAGGTTGACGACGTCGTACGACAGACCTTTTGGCACAACCTGGAACAACAGCGCACGACCGACAGTGGTGTCGACGATACGGGTGTTGCTTACGCTGCCGCCATCACGGTCGTTGACGGTTTCGTTGATCCGGACTTTAACCTTGGCGTGCAGTGCGGCTTCGCCGGCACGGAACACACGGTCAACTTCCTGCAGATCCGCGAACACACGACCTTCGCCCTTGGCGTTGATCGCTTCACGCGTCATGTAGTACAGACCCAATACAACGTCCTGCGACGGAACGATGATTGGCTCACCGTTGGCTGGCGACAGAATGTTGTTGGTCGACATCATCAACGCACGCGCTTCCAACTGGGCTTCCAGTGTCAGCGGTACGTGCACGGCCATTTGGTCGCCGTCGAAGTCGGCGTTGTACGCGGCGCAGACCAGCGGGTGCAGCTGGATAGCCTTACCTTCGATCAGAACCGGTTCAAATGCCTGGATACCCAGACGGTGAAGGGTCGGTGCACGGTTGAGAAGAACCGGGTGTTCGCGGATAACTTCAGCGAGAACGTCCCACACTTCCGGCAGCTCGCGCTCGACCATCTTCTTGGCAGCTTTGATGGTGGTCGCGAGACCACGCATTTCCAGCTTGCCGAAAATGAACGGCTTGAACAGCTCGAGAGCCATTTTCTTCGGCAGACCGCACTGATGCAGACGCAGGGTCGGACCAACGGTAATTACCGAACGACCCGAGTAGTCAACACGCTTACCGAGCAAGTTCTGACGGAAACGACCTTGCTTACCCTTGATCATGTCAGCCAGGGATTTCAGAGGACGCTTGTTGGAACCGGTGATAGCGCGGCCACGACGACCGTTGTCGAGCAGGGCGTCGACGGCTTCCTGCAACATACGCTTTTCGTTGCGCACGATGATGTCCGGAGCGGACAGATCAAGCAGGCGCTTCAAGCGGTTGTTACGGTTGATCACTCGACGATACAGATCGTTGAGGTCGGAAGTCGCGAAACGACCGCCGTCCAATGGGACCAGTGGACGCAGATCTGGCGGCAGAACCGGCAGAACGGTCAGCACCATCCACTCTGGCAAGTTGCCGGAACCCTGGAAGGCTTCCATCAACTTCAGACGCTTGGACAGCTTCTTGATCTTGGTTTCGGAGTTGGTTTGCGGAATTTCTTCGCGCAGACGGCCAATCTCGTGTTCCAGGTCGATAGCGTGCAGCAGTTCACGGACAGCTTCGGCACCCATGCGGGCATCGAAATCGTCGCCGAACTCTTCCAGCGCTTCGAAGTACTGCTCGTCGTTGAGCAGCTGACCTTTTTCAAGGGTGGTCATGCCTGGATCGATAACGACATAGCTCTCGAAGTAGAGAACGCGTTCGATATCACGCAGGGTCATGTCCATCAGCAAGCCGATACGCGACGGCAGCGATTTCAGGAACCAGATGTGGGCAACTGGCGAGGCCAGTTCGATGTGCGCCATGCGCTCACGACGAACTTTTGCCAGTGCGACTTCAACGCCGCACTTCTCGCAGATCACACCACGGTGCTTCAAGCGCTTGTACTTACCGCACAGGCACTCGTAATCCTTTACCGGGCCAAAGATCTTGGCGCAGAACAGGCCGTCACGCTCAGGTTTGAACGTACGGTAGTTGATGGTTTCCGGCTTTTTAACTTCACCGAACGACCACGAACGGATCATCTCAGGCGATGCCAATCCGATACGGATGGCGTCGAACTCTTCGACTTGACCCTGGTTTTTCAGCAAATTCAGTAGGTCTTTCAAGGCCTTTCCTCCTGGCGGAGCAGAGAGCGGGCAATCCTGCCCCGCTCTCATTCGCGTCACGTGTTATTCGGTTTCCAGATCGATATCGATGCCGAGGGAACGAATTTCCTTGATCAACACGTTGAAGGACTCGGGCATGCCCGGCTCCATACGGTGATCGCCGTCCACGATGTTTTTGTACATCTTGGTCCGGCCGTTCACATCGTCCGACTTCACTGTGAGCATTTCTTGCAGAGTGTATGCAGCACCGTATGCTTCCAGTGCCCAGACCTCCATCTCCCCGAAACGCTGACCACCGAACTGCGCCTTACCACCCAGCGGCTGCTGGGTAACCAGGCTGTACGAACCGGTAGAACGAGCGTGCATCTTGTCGTCTACCAAGTGGTTCAGCTTCAGCATGTACATGTAGCCAACGGTAACCGGGCGCTCAAACTTGTTGCCGGTACGGCCGTCAGTCAGCTGCATCTGGCCGCTTTCTGGCAGGTCTGCCAGTTTCAGCATGGCCTTGATTTCGCTTTCCTTGGCACCGTCGAACACCGGAGTAGCCATCGGTACGCCGCCACGCAGGTTCTTCGCCAGATCCAGGATTTCCTGGTCCGAGAAGTCGTCAAGGCTCTCTTGACGCCCGCCGATCTCGTTGTAGATCTCGTGCAGGAACTTACGCAGCTCGGCAACCTTGCGCTGCTCTTCGATCATACGGTTGATCTTCTCGCCCAGACCTTTAGCCGCGAGGCCCAGGTGGGTTTCAAGGATCTGACCAACGTTCATACGCGAAGGTACGCCCAACGGGTTGAGGACGACGTCGACCGGGGTGCCATTGGCATCGTGCGGCATGTCTTCAACCGGCATGATCACGGAGACCACACCTTTGTTACCGTGACGACCGGCCATCTTGTCGCCCGGCTGGATGCGGCGACGGATTGCCAGGTAAACCTTGACGATTTTCAGCACACCTGGAGCCAGGTCATCGCCCTGCTGCAGTTTGCGCTTTTTGTCTTCGAACTTGTCGTCCAGCAGACGGCGGCGATCAACGATGTAGGCCTGAGCCTTCTCGAGCTGCTCGTTCAGAGCATCTTCAGCCATGCGCAGTTTGAACCACTGGCCGTGCTCAAGACCGTCGAGAACTTCGTCGGTGATTTCCTGACCTTTCTTCAGGCCGGCGCCGCCTTCGGCTTTGTGACCGACCAGGGCGGAACGCAGACGTTCGAAAGTCGCGCCTTCAACGATACGGAACTCTTCGTTCAGGTCCTTGCGGATCTCGTCGAGTTGAGTCTTCTCGATCGACAGTGCACGAGCATCACGCTCAACGCCGTCGCGGGTGAAGACCTGTACGTCGATAACAGTACCTTTGGTACCGGTAGGTACACGCAGGGAAGTGTCTTTAACGTCGCTGGCTTTTTCACCGAAGATCGCACGCAACAGCTTTTCTTCTGGAGTCAGTTGGGTCTCGCCTTTCGGAGTGACCTTACCGACCAGAATGTCGCCTGCGCCAACTTCAGCACCTACGTAAACGATACCGGCTTCGTCCAGCTTGTTCAGTGCAGCCTCACCCACGTTCGGGATGTCTGCAGTGATTTCCTCTGGCCCAAGCTTGGTGTCACGCGCCACACAGGTCAGTTCCTGAATGTGGATCGTGGTGAAACGGTCTTCCTGAACAACACGTTCCGACAGGCAGATGGAGTCTTCGAAGTTGAAGCCGTTCCATGCCATGAAGGCGATGCGCATATTCTGACCCAGAGCCAGCTCACCCATATCGGTGGACGGGCCGTCGGCCATGATGTCGCTACGCTGAACCCGATCACCCTTGCTCACCAGCGGACGCTGGTTGATGCAGGTGTTCTGGTTGGAACGGGTGTATTTGGTCAGGTTGTAGATGTCGACACCAGCTTCACCGGTTTCAACTTCGTCATCAGCAACACGAACCACGATACGGCTGGCATCAACGGAATCGATCACGCCGCCACGACGAGCCACGACGCAAACGCCGGAGTCGCGAGCCACGTTACGCTCCATGCCGGTACCGACCAGCGGCTTGTCAGCGCGCAGGGTTGGTACAGCTTGACGCTGCATGTTCGAACCCATCAACGCACGGTTGGCGTCATCGTGCTCGAGGAACGGGATCAGCGACGCAGCAACCGAAACAACCTGCTTCGGCGATACGTCCATCAAGGTGACGTCTTCCGGCGCCTTGACGGTGAACTCGTTCAAGTGACGAACAGCTACCAGCTCGTCGATCAGGACTTTCTTGTCGTTCATCGTGGCCGAAGCCTGAGCGATCACGTGATCGGCTTCTTCGATGGCGGACAGGAAAACGATCTCGTCGGTGACCAGAGCGTCTTTCACCACACGGTACGGGCTCTCAAGGAAGCCGTACTGGTTGGTGCGCGCATAGGCGGCCAGGGAGTTGATCAGACCGATGTTCGGACCTTCCGGCGTTTCAATCGGGCATACACGACCGTAGTGAGTCGGGTGTACGTCACGCACTTCAAAGCCAGCACGCTCACGAGTCAAACCGCCAGGGCCGAGTGCAGAAACACGACGCTTGTGGGTGATCTCGGACAGCGGGTTGTTCTGGTCCATGAACTGGGACAGCTGGCTGGAACCGAAGAACTCTTTCACCGCCGCAGCCACTGGCTTGGCGTTGATCAGGTCTTGCGGCATCAGGCCTTCGCTTTCAGCCATCGACAGACGCTCTTTGACCGCACGCTCAACACGTACCAGGCCAACGCGGAACTGGTTCTCGGCCATTTCGCCTACACAGCGAACGCGACGGTTACCCAGGTGGTCGATGTCATCGACGATGCCTTTGCCGTTACGGATGTCGACCAGGGTCTTCAGTACCGCGACGATGTCTTCTTTGCACAACACGCCCGAACCTTCGATCTCGGTACGACCGATACGACGGTTGAACTTCATCCGGCCGACCGCAGACAGGTCATAGCGCTCAGGGCTGAAGAACAGGTTGTTGAACAGAGTCTCGGCAGCGTCTTTGGTTGGCGGCTCGCCTGGACGCATCATGCGATAGATCTCGACCAGCGCTTCCAATTGGTTGCTGGTGGAGTCGATCTTAAGAGTATCGGAGACGAACGGACCGCAGTCGATATCGTTGGTGTACAGAGTTTCGATGCGAACAACCTGGGCCTTGGCGACTTTTGCCAGGATCTCAGTGTTCAGCTCGGTGTTGCACTCTGCCAGGATTTCGCCGGTTGCCGGATGCACGATGGCCTTGGCGGTAGTGCGGCCCAGGACGTAGTCCAGAGGCACTTCCAGGGTCTTGAGACCGGCTTTTTCGATCTGGTTGATGTGGCGCGCAGTAATACGGCGACCAGCTTCAACGATGACCTTGCCCTTCTCGTCCTGAATATCAAGAACAGCGATTTCACCACGCAGACGCGAAGCAATCAGTTCCAGACTGAGGGTTTCGCCGCTCAGGTGGAAAACGTTGGTGGTGTAGAACGCGTCCAGCACTTCTTCAGTGGTATAGCCCAGCGCGCGCAGCAGTACCGATGCAGGCAGCTTGCGACGACGGTCGATACGCACGAATACGCAGTCTTTCGGGTCGAACTCGAAGTCCAGCCACGAACCGCGGTAAGGAATGATGCGCGCGGAGTACAGCAGTTTACCGGAGCTGTGCGTCTTGCCACGGTCGTGGTCGAAGAACACGCCCGGGGAACGGTGCAGCTGGGAAACGATTACACGCTCGGTACCGTTGATTACAAAGGTACCGTTCTCAGTCATCAGGGGGATTTCACCCATGTAGACTTCTTGCTCTTTGATGTCCTTGATCGCTTTGTTCGACGATTCTTTGTCGAAAATGATCAGGCGCACTTTTACCCGCAAAGGTACGGCGTAAGTTACACCGCGCAATACGCATTCTTTGACATCAAATGCCGGTTCGCCCAGGCGATAACCGACGTACTCCAGCGCAGCATTGCCGGAGTAGCTGATGATCGGGAAAACGGATTTGAAGGCCGCATGCAGGCCCACGTCGCGGAACTGATCTTTAGTCGCTCCCGCTTGCAAGAATTCACGATACGAATCCAGCTGGATGGCCAGGAGGTACGGCACATCCATGACGTCCGGCAACTTGCTAAAGTCCTTGCGGATACGTTTTTTCTCAGTATATGAGTAAGCCATCAGCGTTCCCCAGCTTGGTCACCTGCTTGTTTGGCCCCTCCCGACGGGAGCAGCCAGAAAATCGTGCAAACCCCATGGTTTGCGCCACCGCATCGGGTGGTTACAGCTCGCAATCAGCACCGACCCAGTCGGCTGCCAATAACGGAAAAAGGCCGGTGGCAAGAGCCACCAGCCATCAGCCTTTCGCTTAACGCTCGGGCTGGAGACGCAAAGTCGATGCTTACTTCAGCTCGACTTTAGCGCCTGCTTCTTCCAGAGTTGCTTTGGCTTTGTCAGCTGCGTCTTTCGAAACAGCTTCCAGAACCATGGCAGGAGCGCCGTCAACTACAGCCTTGGCTTCTTTCAGGCCCAGACCGGTCAGTTCACGTACTGCCTTGATCACGTTAACTTTCTTCTCGCCAGCTTCGGTCAGCATGACGTTGAATTCAGTTTGCTCTTCAACAACAGCAGCAACAGCTGCAGGACCTGCGGAAGCAGCGGCAGCGGAAACGCCGAACTTCTCTTCCATGGCCTTGATCAGCTCAACGATTTCCAGAACGGATTTTTCGCCGATTGCTTCGATGATTTGGTCGTTAGTCAGAGACATGACTATAAATTCCTGTATTGGGGTGACAGCCTACGCGGCCATCGAAATAAACAATAAACGCTGAAAGGAGTCGCTCAGCCTTAGGCTGCAGCAGCTTCTTTCTGGTCGCGAAGTGCCGCCAGAGTACGAGCCAATTTGCTGGTAGCGCCTTGAATCACGCTCATCAGCTGGGAGATTGCTTCGTCACGGGTCGGCAGGCTTGCCAGTACGTCGATCTGATTAGCTGCGAGGAACTTGCCCTCGAACGCAGCTGCCTTGATCTCGAACTTATCCTGACCCTTTGCGAACTCTTTGAAGATACGGGCAGCAGCGCCCGGATGTTCTTTGGAGAATGCAATCAGGGTCGGGCCGGTGAACACGTCGTTGAGCACGTCATATTGAGTGCCAGCAACGGCGCGCTTGAGCAGGGTGTTACGTACAACGCGTACGTAAACGCCAGCTTCACGAGCCTCTTTACGGAGTCCGGTCATAGCGCCAACTGTCACGCCGCGGGCATCAGCCACAACAGCAGACAGGGCAACTTGGGCAGCCTCGTTGACTTCAGCGACGATGGCCTTCTTGTCTTCGAGTTTAATTGCCACGGGTTTAACTCCTGCTTGTTACCGTTTCATCCAGCCGAAGCCAGATGTCGTTTTGGTGTCTGATTCGGTAAGGAACCGGGAGCACCATCTGCGTAGGCTTGAGGTTTAAGACTTGCGTCGCCTACGGTCTTGGATAGCCCCCGCCAGGCAGGGACCCCAATTTTTCAATTGGCGCGATCGCTCGCGCCAATGTATTACTTATACGTCCAGCGAGCCTTGGTCGATGACCAGACCTGGGCCCATAGTGGTGCTCAGGGTAACGCGCTTGACGTAGATACCTTTCGAAGAAGCCGGCTTGATACGCTTCAGATCAGCGATCAGGGCTTCAACGTTTTCCTTCAGCTTGACAGCGTCGAAACCGACCTTGCCAACGGAAGTGTGGATGATGCCGTTTTTGTCGGTGCGATAACGAACCTGACCAGCCTTGGCGTTTTTAACCGCGTTAGCTACGTCTGGAGTTACGGTGCCGACTTTAGGGTTAGGCATCAGACCACGTGGACCGAGGATCTGACCCAACTGACCTACAACGCGCATTGCATCCGGGGATGCGATAACTACGTCATAGTTCAGGTCGCCGCCTTTCATTTCGGCAGCCAGGTCGTCCATGCCTACGCGATCAGCGCCGGCGGCCAGAGCAGCTTCAGCTGCTGGGCCTTGGGTGAACACAGCAACGCGAACAGTCTTGCCAGTGCCGTGTGGCAGCACAGTAGCGCTACGAACAACCTGGTCAGATTTACGCGGGTCAACACCCAGGTTTACAGCGACGTCTACCGACTCGCTGAACTTGACGGTCGACAGCTCGGTCAGGAGAGCAGCTGCGTCAACGAAGCTGTAGGCCTTGCCTGCTTCGATTTTGCCGGCGATAGCCTTTTGGCGCTTGGTCAGCTTAGCCATTACACACCCTCCACGTTAAGGCCCATGCTACGAGCAGAACCGGCGATAGTACGCACGGCTGCTTCCATATCAGCTGCAGTCAGATCCGCGTTTTTGGTTTTCGCGATTTCTTCCAGCTGAGCACGAGTTACAGTGCCAACCTTAACGGTGTTTGGACGAGCGGAACCGCTAGTCAAACCAGCAGCCTTCTTCAGCAGAACCGAAGCTGGGGTCGACTTGGTTTCGAACGTGAAGCTACGGTCGCTGTAGACAGTGATGATCACTGGAGTCGGCAGACCTGCTTCAAGACCCTGAGTACGGGCGTTGAAAGCCTTGCAGAATTCCATGATGTTCACGCCGTGCTGACCCAGAGCAGGACCAACAGGTGGGCTTGGGTTAGCCTGAGCGGCCTTCACTTGCAGCTTGATGTAAGCGGTAATCTTCTTGGCCATGAGGCACTCCAATTACGGGTTCAAACGCCTCGAGAGGCTCCCCGGTTACTTGCGCGTTTATCCCAGTGACGACAAAACCCCACAGCCTAGGGCTGCGGGGTTGGGATGCTTGTTCAGTTAGACCTTTTCGACCTGGCTGAACTCTAGCTCTACCGGAGTAGAGCGACCGAAAATGAGCACCGCCACTTGGATCCGGCTCTTTTCGTAGTTAACTTCTTCGACAGTGCCATTAAAATCAGCAAATGGACCATCGGTAACACGAACCACTTCACCCGGCTCGAACAACGTCTTCGGCTTCGGCTTGTCGCTACCATCAGCAACGCGACGCAGAATTGCTTCTGCCTCTTTATCGGTGATTGGTGCAGGCTTATCAGCAGTACCGCCGATAAAACCCATCACACGAGGAGTATCCTTGACCAAGTGCCAAGTACCCTCGTTCATATCCATCTGGACCAACACATAGCCAGGGAAGAACTTACGTTCACTTTTGCGTTTCTGGCCATTACGCATTTCAACCACTTCTTCAGTGGGAACCAGAATTTCGCCGAAGCCATCTTCCATGCCAGCCAGCTTTACGCGCTCTACCAGCGAGCGCATAACATGCTTCTCGTAACCCGAGTAAGCATGCACAACATACCAACGCTTAGCCACGGGACACCCTTAGCCAACAATCAAGGAAACAAGCCAACCAAGCAGGGAATCAAGCCCCCACAACAGCAACGCCATAACCAGAACAACAGCCACCACAATCAGGGTGGTCTGCGTGGTTTCTTGGCGAGTTGGCCACACGACTTTACGAATTTCGGTGCGAGCTTCCTTGACCAGTACAAAGAAAGACTTGCCCTTGGCAGTCTGCAGGCCTACAAAGGCAGCTACAGCAGCAATAGCAAGCAAAGCAAGTACACGGTACAGGATCGGCGAAGCAGAATAATACTGATTGCCAACAACGCCAACAACCACCAAAGCGACTACTACAAGCCACTTGAGCAGATCGAAGCGAGAGCCTTGAGCTTCAGCCTTAGGAGTCATCTATGAAGATCCTGTGAAAAGAAAGCCAGACACACGAAGTGAATCTGGCAGGTCAGGAGGGAATCGAACCCCCAACCTACGGTTTTGGAGACCGTCGCTCTGCCAATTGAGCTACTGACCTAAAACAAAATCAGGCCGACCATTATGCCGGCCCGAAAAAGACATTACAACAATTTACTCGATAACCTTGGCTACGACACCAGCACCGACGGTACGACCGCCTTCACGGATAGCGAAACGCAAGCCATCTTCCATTGCGATGGTTTTGATCAGAGTGACCGTCATCTGGACGTTATCACCTGGCATTACCATCTCAACACCTTCTGGCAATTCGCAGTTACCAGTCACATCAGTCGTACGGAAGTAGAACTGTGGACGGTAACCTTTGAAGAACGGAGTGTGACGCCCGCCTTCTTCCTTGCTCAGAACGTAAACCTCTGCTGTGAACTTGGTGTGCGGCTTAACGGTACCCGGCTTAACCAGGACCTGACCACGCTCAACATCATCACGCTTGGTGCCACGCAGCAATACGCCACAGTTCTCACCAGCACGACCCTCATCGAGCAGCTTGCGGAACATCTCAACACCAGTACAAGTAGTTTTGACAGTGTCACGAAGACCAACAATCTCAACTTCTTCCTGGATGCGGACAATACCACGCTCAACACGACCAGTCACAACCGTACCACGACCAGAAATCGAGAATACGTCTTCAATTGGCATCAGGAACGGCTTATCGATAGCACGCTCAGGCTGCGGAATGTAGCTATCCAGCGTCTCAACCAACTTCTTGACGGCAGTAGTGCCCATCTCGTTGTCATCTTGGCCGTTCAGAGCCATCAGAGCCGAACCAATGATGATCGGAGTGTCGTCACCCGGGAAGTCGTAAGTGCTCAGCAGATCGCGCACCTCCATCTCAACCAGCTCCAGCAGCTCAGCATCGTCAACCATGTCAGCCTTGTTCAGGAAGACAACGATGTACGGAACGCCAACCTGACGGGACAACAGGATGTGCTCACGAGTTTGCGGCATCGGACCATCAGCGGCCGAGCAAACCAGAATAGCGCCATCCATCTGAGCAGCACCGGTAATCATGTTTTTTACGTAATCGGCGTGACCTGGGCAGTCAACGTGCGCATAGTGACGCACAGCCGAATCGTACTCAACGTGAGCAGTGTTAATGGTGATGCCACGAGCTTTTTCTTCTGGGGCGCTATCGATCTTATCGAAGTCAACCTTTGCCGAACCGAAAACCTCGGAGCAGACGCGAGTCAGAGCAGCTGTCAAAGTAGTTTTACCGTGGTCAACATGACCGATAGTACCTACGTTGACGTGCGGCTTATTACGTTCGAACTTTTCCTTAGCCATCGAAATCACCCCAGCAGAAGAATTAGCGAGTCACACAAGCCATTAAAACAAAGGCAGATATTTTCATATCTGCCTTGTTATATGGAGCTCTTGAGCGGATTTGAACCGCTGACCTCACCCTTACCAAGGGTGTGCTCTACCAACTGAGCTACAAGAGCGAAACACTTTGCACGACCTGCAAACTTGGAGCGGGTAGCGGGAATCGAACCCGCATCATCAGCTTGGAAGGCTGAGGTTCTACCACTAAACTATACCCGCAGAGCTTGCAGCTCACGCTTAAATATGGTGGAGGGGGAAGGATTCGAACCTTCGAAGTCGTAGACGTCAGATTTACAGTCTGATCCCTTTGGCCGCTCGGGAACCCCTCCTAAGCGAGCCGGCATTTTACATCACGCCGACCTTCTGTCAAGCATTTTTCTCATTAAAAACCTGAGCTTAGCTGCATTGACACCGCTTCGTACTTTCCGTCTCAAGAGACGTTCACTGCGAAGCGGGCGCCATTCTATGCAACCTATTCGACAGTTGCAACCCCCTCGCACGGCATTATTTTGTGTTTTAACTCATTGAATTCATTAACAAGCTCCTGAATGAAGGATTCCTCCACCAGATGCTGACTTTCTGGCGCGATTCGCAACCAGTAACCTGAAGAACCAGGGGGAGCCATCGACAGTCGCTGAACCTTGATATTGAGGCTGCTCATCCTCTGCTCAAGCCGCTGGAGCGCCTCTTGACGAGCGAATCCTCCCATATAGATGCAATGGCTTTCAACCGGCGCAAACTTACCCTTGTCTCTTGCCATAGCAGCATCCCCAGTCTCGCTCAGCAAGCGTATGTCCTGCTGCGAACCTCGGTACAAACTCAACGGCGTGACATCCTTCGCACGAAGGGGAGCCTCCTGCTGATGCCAGACATAATAGAAACCATTGAGAACCAGCAACAGCAAAAACAACCAACGCATAGAAACCTCAGGACAATGGGCAAGCCATGGCCAATCCTACAAACACAAGATCCGGAACCACTCGCGCCTCCGGCACCACGCCTGCAACCAGAACCGCATCACCACCAGTGAGGAATACTGCAAACTCTCCCCCCCAGTAACTGCGGGCAAGCTCCATCTGAGCAAGAACAAAGCCCCTCAACATGTGCACGCACCCACGCTCCACAGCCTCTACCGTTGTTCGACCCGGCTCGAGATTCTCCAGCGCCCTTGCGGCCGAAAGATCGTCATAGCGGATTCGCCGGGTATGCGTGCGCAACTGATTTCGCATCAAAGGCATCCCCGGGCAAATAAATCCGCCCAGGTGCTCGCCATCTGCCGCAATAAAATCTGCAGTTAGCGCCGTGCCAAAGTCGAGCACCAGGCACGCCCCCCCAGCGAGATGAAAGCCACCAAGCATCGCAAGCCAACGATCAAGCCCTAGCCGCTCGTAATCATCATAACCATTGCGAACGCCAGACATCTCACGAGCGGGCACGGCACAGGAAACAGTGACCGCAAAGGCATCTTCCAACAAGGAAACAAGCGCACAGGTCTCCTCACTCGTCCGCACACTGACAAGACGACAATGTCTAAGAGCAAGGCCATCACAGCTGCCCAGGCTTTCCAGGAGGGCTAGATCGGAGTCAACCACCCCCTCCTCAAACAAACTCGCAGCATCCGCATGCAGCACTCGCCACTTAATGAAGCTATTTCCGCAGTCGAGCTCAAGAATCATCGCGCAACCTCAGACTTAGCTCTCCGCCACTAAAGACCTTTTCCACACCACCAACACTCAAACGCAAAGCACCTTGCCCATTGATCCCCATGACCACACCATCAACCTGGTTAACGCCGGCAACCAATGAAACCGAGCGCCCCTGCCACAGATGCCCTTTTTCCCACTCCCCCTGAAGCGCTACAAATCCTTCAGACCGGTGGCGACTCAAATGCTTCCGAAGCACATCACTCAGAAGCGCTACAACATGATTACGATCAAATGCCCGCCCAGCCTCAAGCCGCATAGAGGACCATTGCTGATCAACTTCATCAGCAACCTGCATATTCACATTGATCCCGATCCCCAAAACCACATGACATACGTCAGCCGGATCACCAACCAGCTCTAATAATATGCCGGCGATTTTTTTCCGACCCACCAGGACATCGTTGGGCCACTTCAAGCCCGCCCTCGTAACACCCAGCTCGCGCAGTGTTTGCATAACCGCAAGACCGACAACAAGGCTAAGCCCCTCCAGCTGGCGCATCCCGCCATCCATACGCAGAACAAGACTGTAGTAAATGTTCTCTGCGATCGGACTCACCCATTTGCGACCACGCCGCCCACGACCAGAAACTTGTCGCTCAGCAAGCACAACAAACGGCGCAGCCACACCTCTCTCAATAAAGCGCAAGGCCTCGGCATTAGTGGAGTCAATAGAGTCAAAGACGAATACAGGCCAGGCACAGGCAGACGAATACCGAGATATCTCGACAGGGTCGAGCAGTGCAACCGGCGTGGCAAGCTGATAACCACGACCACGCACCTTGTGAATTGAAAGACCCAACTCCGCCTCAAGATGCTGGAGTTGCTTCCACACAGCACTACGACTGATGCCCAAGGCAGCGCCCAACACTTGGCCTGAATGGAAGCGGCCATCCCCCAGGAGTTTTAACAACGTCAGCATGCGTGCCTCGCCTCAGAATGAGGCCCGCATGATAGCCATGCCTTGAGCTGTTGCATAGAAACCCAGCGGAACAGCTTTTTTCGCAGGCAAAACAAAACCCCTACCTGCATACGCAGATAGGGGTTTCGGAATTCAATCTTGACGATGACCTACTCTCACATGGGGAAACCCCACACTACCATCGGCGATGCATCGTTTCACTGCTGAGTTCGGGATGGGATCAGGTGGTTCCAATGCTCTATGGTCGTCAAGAAATTCGGGTACTGAGTCGTGGCCAGCAGGCCTCGCTTCAGCAAATTGGGTATGTGGTAGGTTTCGGTGTTTTGCAAGAGTCGAACTTTCGGTTCATTTCGTCTTCACACACCGCAATCTGGTGCCTTTTCAGGTCAACAAATTGCTTGGGTGTTATATGGTCAAGCCTCACGGGCAATTAGTATTGGTTAGCTCAACGCCTCACAGCGCTTACACACCCAACCTATCAACGTCGTAGTCTTCGACGGCCCTTCAGGGAACTCAAGGTTCCAGTGAGATCTCATCTTGAGGCTAGTTTCCCGCTTAGATGCTTTCAGCGGTTATCTATTCCGAACATAGCTACCCGGCAATGCCACTGGCGTGACAACCGGAACACCAGAGGTTCGTCCACTCCGGTCCTCTCGTACTAGGAGCAGCCCCTCTCAAATCTCAAACGTCCACGGCAGATAGGGACCGAACTGTCTCACGACGTTCTAAACCCAGCTCGCGTACCACTTTAAATGGCGAACAGCCATACCCTTGGGACCGGCTTCAGCCCCAGGATGTGATGAGCCGACATCGAGGTGCCAAACACCGCCGTCGATATGAACTCTTGGGCGGTATCAGCCTGTTATCCCCGGAGTACCTTTTATCCGTTGAGCGATGGCCCTTCCATACAGAACCACCGGATCACTAAGACCTACTTTCGTACCTGCTCGACGTGTCTGTCTCGCAGTCAAGCGCGCTTTTGCCTTTATACTCTACGACCGATTTCCGACCGGTCTGAGCGCACCTTCGTACTCCTCCGTTACTCTTTAGGAGGAGACCGCCCCAGTCAAACTACCCACCATACACTGTCCTCGATCCGGATAACGGACCTGAGTTAGAACCTCAAAGTTGCCAGGGTGGTATTTCAAGGTTGGCTCCACGCAGACTGGCGTCCACGCTTCAAAGCCTCCCACCTATCCTACACAAGCAAATTCAAAGTCCAGTGCAAAGCTATAGTAAAGGTTCACGGGGTCTTTCCGTCTAGCCGCGGATACACTGCATCTTCACAGCGATTTCAATTTCACTGAGTCTCGGGTGGAGACAGCGCCGCCATCGTTACGCCATTCGTGCAGGTCGGAACTTACCCGACAAGGAATTTCGCTACCTTAGGACCGTTATAGTTACGGCCGCCGTTTACCGGGGCTTCGATCAAGAGCTTCGCGCTAGCTAACCCCATCAATTAACCTTCCGGCACCGGGCAGGCGTCACACCCTATACGTCCACTTTCGTGTTTGCAGAGTGCTGTGTTTTTAATAAACAGTCGCAGCGGCCTGGTATCTTCGACCGGCATGAGCTTACGGAGCAAGTCCTTCACCCTCACCGGCGCACCTTCTCCCGAAGTTACGGTGCCATTTTGCCTAGTTCCTTCACCCGAGTTCTCTCAAGCGCCTTGGTATTCTCTACCCAACCACCTGTGTCGGTTTGGGGTACGGTTCCTGGTTACCTGAAGCTTAGAAGCTTTTCTTGGAAGCATGGCATCAACCACTTCGTGTTCTAAAAGAACACTCGTCATCAGCTCTCGGCCTTAGAATCCCGGATTTACCTAAGATTCCAGCCTACCACCTTAAACTTGGACAACCAACGCCAAGCTGGCCTAGCCTTCTCCGTCCCTCCATCGCAATAACCAGAAGTACAGGAATATTAACCTGTTTTCCATCGACTACGCTTTTCAGCCTCGCCTTAGGGACCGACTAACCCTGCGTCGATTAACGTTGCGCAGGAAACCTTGGTCTTTCGGCGTGGGTGTTTTTCACACCCATTGTCGTTACTCATGTCAGCATTCGCACTTCTGATACCTCCAGCAAGCTTCTCAACTCACCTTCACAGGCTTACAGAACGCTCCTCTACCGCATCACCTAAGTGATACCCGTAGCTTCGGTGTATGGTTTGAGCCCCGTTACATCTTCCGCGCAGGCCGACTCGACTAGTGAGCTATTACGCTTTCTTTAAA
>NZ_CM167794.1:5312500-6053301 GCF_056933555.1 Pseudomonas sp. JL27(2026)
AACCATACAAGAACGCAGCCCAATTACAAGTTTTGCCCGGCGTACGGACGCCAATCCACGCACAGAACGTCCGCAGACTTGCTTCAAGAATGATTTGGTTATATTTTATACAGTTATTTCATCTTCATCATGTCATTCATCTTTTCCAATTCATCTTTTTCAAAGTCAAATTACCTATGACCACTGAACCGTCTAAAGCGCCGCCGCTTTATCCGAAGACCCACCTGCTCGCTGCAAGTGGTATCGCCGCCCTCCTCAGCCTGGCGCTCCTGGTATTCCCTTCCAGTGATGTAGAAGCCAAAAAGACGACGCTGAGCCTTGAACTGGAAAGCCCTGCTGAACAACTGACACAAGATCAAGACGCTGCCGACGCCGCACAAGCCACAAATGAGCCGGTAGAGTCACCCTTCGCACAGATCGAAAACAGCGCCGACGAGACCCAGAAAACAGCTCAAGCACCTGCTGCGCCAGCCATTGAAGAGAAGAAAGCGCCAGGCCACCGCGAAGTGATTGTTGCCAAGGGCGATACGCTTTCCACCCTGTTTGAAAAGGTTGGGCTGCCGGCTACCGCCGTGCATGAGGTGCTGGCCAGCGACAAGCAGGCCAAGCAATTCACTCAACTGAAACACGGTCAAAAACTCGAGTTCGAACTCACCCCCGACGGCCAGTTGAACAACCTGCACAGCAAAGTCAGCGACCTTGAAAGCATCACCCTTACCAAAGGCGCCAAAGGCTTTGCGTTCAACCGCATTACCGCCAAGCCCACCGTACGCTCTGCTTATGTTCACGGCGTGATCAACAGCTCGCTCTCGCAGTCCGCCGCCCGAGCCGGCCTGTCTCACAGCCTGACCATGGACATGGCCAGCGTGTTTGGCTACGACGTCGACTTCGCCCAGGATATTCGCCAGGGTGACGAGTTCGATGTGATCTACGAACAGAAAGTCGTAAACGGCAAAGCCGTCGGCAACGGCCCGATTCTGTCCGCCCGCTTCACCAACCGCGGCAAGACCTACACCGCCGTGCGTTACACCAACAAACAAGGCAACAGCAGCTACTACACTGCTGACGGCAACAGCATGCGCAAGGCGTTCATTCGCACCCCCGTGGACTTTGCCCGTATCAGCTCGCGCTTTTCCATGGGCCGCAAACACCCGATTCTGAACAAGATCCGCGCCCACAAAGGCGTCGACTATGCAGCGCCACGCGGCACGCCGATCAAGGCAGCCGGCGACGGCAAAGTACTGCTGGCCGGTCGTCGCGGTGGTTATGGCAACACCGTGATCATTCAGCACGGCAACACCTACCGCACCCTGTACGGCCACATGCAAGGCTTTGCCAAAGGCGTGCAGACTGGCGGCAACGTCAAGCAAGGCCAGGTTATCGGCTACATCGGCACCACCGGCCTCTCCACAGGCCCGCACTTGCACTATGAGTTCCAGGTAAACGGCGTACACGTTGACCCGCTGGGCCAGAAGCTGCCGATGGCAGACCCGATTGCCAAGGCCGAACGCTCACGTTTCCTGCAACAGAGCCAACCACTGATGGCACGCATGGATCAAGAGAAGGCCACCCTGCTGGCCTCGAGCAAACGTTAAGCCATGGCGCTCTATATAGGTGTGATGTCCGGGACCAGCCTCGACGGCCTGGACATTGCGCTCATCGAGCAGGCCCCGGCGATCGAGCTGATCGCCACGCATTACATTCCCATGCCTGACACCCTGCGCGCCGAGCTGCTTGGCTTGTGCGCCAGCGGCCCCGACGAGATTGCCCGCTCCGCCATCGCCCAGCAGAACTGGGTGAAACTGGCCGCACAAGGCATCAACAGCCTTCTCGTCGAGCAACACCTCAAACCCAATGACATTCGCGCGATTGGCAGCCATGGCCAAACCATTCGCCACGAGCCTGCACGCGGCTTCACAGTGCAGATCGGCAATCCCGCGCTACTGACCGAACTGACCGGGATCACCGTCGTCAGTGACTTCCGTAGCCGGGACGTCGCTGCTGGCGGGCAAGGTGCCCCACTGGTTCCAGCCTTTCATGAAGCCTTGTTTGAAGAGCGTAGGGGCAACCGCGCAGTCTTGAATGTCGGCGGCTTCAGCAATCTGAGCCTGATTGAGACCGGCAAGCCTGTTTCAGGCTTTGACTGCGGCCCCGGCAACGTCTTGCTGGATGCCTGGATTCACCAGCAACGCGGTGAAACCTTCGACCGCGACGGCCAGTGGGCAGCCAGTGGCAGGGTAGAACCTGTTCTGCTGAACGCCTTGCTCAGCGACCCGTTCTTCCTGACAAAGGGCCCTAAAAGCACAGGTCGTGAAGTGTTCAACCTGCACTGGCTGACACATCACCTGGCCAATCTGCCTGCATTTGCCGCACAAGACGTACAAGCCACGCTGCTTGAGCTGACCGCCCAGACCATCGTCGAGTCGTTGCAAGACGCACAAGCCGACACGCAAGAGCTGCTGGTCTGCGGCGGTGGCGCCCACAACGCCACACTGATGGGCCGCCTTGCCAGCCTGTTGCCCAACGCGAAAGTCAGTAGCACAGCCGCTTATGGTGTAGACCCGGACTGGGTCGAAGCCATGGCCTTCGCCTGGCTGGCACATTGCTGCCTTGAAAGCATCCCGGCCAACCGCCCAAGCGTCACTGGCGCTCGTGGCTTGCGTGTACTCGGCGCCATCTACCCCGCTTGATCGCCAGACAGCAAAACGCCGCAAAGCCGTGAGGCAATGCGGCGTTCTGTTATGCGGTGAAGTGCGATCAGATCGAGAACGAAGAGCCGCAACCACATGTCGTGGTGGCATTCGGGTTCTTGATCACGAAACGCGAACCTTCCAGACCTTCCTGATAATCCACCTCGGCACCTGCCAGGTACTGGTAGCTCATCGGGTCGACCACCAGGCTCACGCCTTCGCGCTCGACGATCGTGTCGTCATCGGCCACATCCTCATCGAAGGTGAAGCCGTACTGAAACCCTGAACAACCGCCGCCCGTAACGAATACGCGCAGCTTCAAGCGATCATTACCCTCTTCATCGACCAGGCTCTTCACCTTGTGCGCGGCACCTTGGGTGAATTGCAAAGCCGTGGGGGTGAAGGATTCGACGCTCATGCTGACTATCTCCCGGCGTTACGCCGCCATAATGCGTGATGACGCGCATTATCCGCTTCTCCCAGAAAATCGGTCAACTATTGTTACGGTATAGCAATCAGCAGAAGCACTCTCACAGAAAGCAAAAAGGCCCGAATAACGGGCCTATTTGCTGCAAGGAATAATACTTACGGCAACATACCGGCGTGGGACAGGCCCAGGCGCTCATCCAGACCAAACAGGATGTTCAGGTTCTGTACCGCCTGCCCCGACGCCCCTTTGACCAGGTTGTCGATGACTGACAGTACGACGACCAGGTCGCCATCCTGTGGACGATGAACCGCGATACGGCAAACGTTGGCGCCACGCACGCTGCGGGTTTCCGGATGGCTGCCGGCTGGCATCACGTCGACGAACGGTTCATTGGCGTAACGCTTTTCGAACAGCGCCTGCAAATCCACAGAACGGTCGACAACAGTCGCGTACAGCGTGGAGTGAATGCCGCGAATCATCGGCGTCAGGTGCGGGACGAAAGTCAAACCAACGTCCTTGCCCGCCGCACGACGCAGCCCCTGGCGAATCTCCGGCAAGTGGCGATGCCCTTTGACGGCATAGGCTTTCATGCTCTCGGAGGTTTCAGAGTACAGCGAACCCACGCTGGCGCCCCGACCGGCGCCGCTGACGCCCGACTTGCAGTCCGCAATCAGGCGCGACGTATCGGCCAGACCGGCTTCGAGCAACGGCAGGAAACCCAGCTGGGTGGCGGTTGGGTAGCAACCCGGAACCGCGATCAGCCGCGCTTGCCTGATCTGCTCGCGATTGACTTCCGGCAAGCCGTAAACCGCCTCCTCCAGCAGCTCTGGCGCGCCGTGCGGCTGACCGTACCATTTAGCCCATTCGTCAGCGTCCTGCAGACGGAAGTCTGCCGACAGGTCGATGACCTTGGTTCCGGCCGCGAGCAGTTCGCCGGCCAGCGAATGTGCAACGCCGTGAGGGGTGGCGAAGAACACCACATCGCAAGCGCCCAGGGTCTTGATGTCTGGAACGCTGAATGCCAGGCCGTCGTAGTGGCCTCGCAGGTTCGGGTACAGGTCAGCGACTGGCAGGCCAGCCTCGGATCGGGAAGTGATGACAACCACTTCAGCTTGCGGATGCTGTGCCAACAGACGCAGCAGTTCGACACCGGTGTAACCCGTGCCGCCGACGATACCGACCTTGACCATAAACCTGCCCTCAACGAACCCACTGGAAAGCCGTCGATAATAGGGTGCGCTCTGCCCTGCGACAACCGTCAAGATGACGTACGCAGGCTCAAGCCTCTACTATTCGGACTACCGTGAACCTGGGAATAACTAAAAATGCTTTATCTGTGGCTCAAAGCTTTTCACATCATCAGTGTTGTCTGCTGGTTTGCCGGCCTGTTTTACCTGCCGCGCCTGTTCGTTTACCACGCTCAAAGCGAAGACAGCATCAGCAAGGAGCGCTTCAGCCTCATGGAGCGCAAGCTGTATCGCGCGATCATGGGCCCGGCAATGATCGCTACCCTGATCTTCGGCGGCTGGCTGATCAGCCTTAACCCCAGCGCCTACTTCGGCCAGGGTGGCTGGATGCACGCCAAGCTGACGCTGGTGGTGATCCTGATCGGTTACCACCATATGTGCGGTGCGCAGGTGAAGCGTTTCGCCCGTGGCGAAAACACCCGCAGCCATGTCTTTTATCGCTGGTTCAATGAAGTGCCGGTTCTGATATTGCTGGCTATTGTAATTCTGGTTGTAGTACGGCCGTTCTAAATCTTACTAGTCGCCATTTATCGGGGTACTTCCAATGTCGCTGCCCGCTTTGCTCGAACAACGTTTGCGCCTGCCCGTGGTGGCCGCGCCGATGTTCCTGATTTCCAACCCGCAACTGGTGCTCGCCTGTTGCCGCAATGGCGTGGTGGGGAGTTTTCCAGCCTTGAACCAACGCGAAAGCAGCGGTTTCAAGGCGTGGCTTGAGGAAATCGAAGCGGGCCTGGCCACACTGGAAAACCCGGCGCCGTATGCGGTGAACCTGATCGTGCACCACAGCAACCCGCGACTGGAAGCTGACCTCGCGATCTGCGTCGAGCATAAAGTGCCGATCGTGATCACCAGCCTCGGCGCGGTGAAAGAGCTGGTCGATGCGGTGCACAACTATGGTGGGCTGGTGTTTCATGACGTGACAACCCGTCGCCATGCGGAAAAAGCCGCCGAGGCCGGGGTCGACGGCTTGATCGCCGTCGCCGCGGGAGCCGGCGGTCACGCCGGAACCTGGAGCCCGTTCTCACTGATTGCCGAGATTCGTCAGTTCTTCGACAAAACCCTGCTGCTGGCCGGTTGCCTGAACCACGGGCACGAGATTCTCGCCGCACAACTGCTCGGCGCGGACCTGGCCTACTTCGGTACGCGCTTCATCGGCACCACCGAAAGCCGCGCACCTGACGCCTACAAAGAGATGCTGCTGACCTCCAGAGCGGCCGACATCGTCCATACTCCAGCAGTGTCCGGCGTACCTGCAAGCTTCATGCGCCAAAGCCTGTTGAACGCCGGTTTTGACGTCGACGCGCTGCAAGGCAAAGGCAAGGTCGACTTCGGCTCGAAACTCAAACCGCTGAGCGACGAAGCCAAAGCCTGGAAAACCGTATGGTCTGCCGGCCAGGGCGTCGGTGAAATTGACGACCTGCCAAGCGTCGATGAACTGGTGGCTCGACTGGACGCTGAGTACCGCAAGGCACAGGAACACGCAGCACAACTGCCAAAACGCTGGCCGCGCTGACCCACCGAAGGGGGCCAACCCTTGCGGTTGGCTACACCTACGATGGGCGACACGGAGGCCCGATGAACGAACGCCGATACAAGATCGTCTTCGACGGGACTCTGTTGCCAGGCGTTGATGTCACAACCGCCAGGCTCAACCTGGCCGAGCTGTTCAAGTGCGATGTCCGCGCGGTTGATCGGCTGTTTACAGGCAAACCGGTTGCGCTGAAACGTGACGTATCGCATGCAGAGGCTCAGACTTACCTGGCTGCGCTGTCGAAAACCGGCATTGAGGCCCGCCTGGAACCTGAGCCCGTCCCCGAGCCGAGCCTGCAGAAGCTCAAAACCGTTACACCCGCCCCAGACGATGAATCCCCTTACAGCCCTCCACGCTCCGCGGTCGGCGAAACCTTGCCGGAGTTTTGCGAACTCAACATTTTCGGCCTGCAGGGCCGCATTGGTCGCCTGCGTTTTCTGGCCTGGGTGCTGGTGATGCTGCTGGTCGCTTCCAGCCTTTCTTCAGTGATTTTCCTCATCATATTCAGCGCTGACCTGCTTATACCGGGCAGCCTGCTGCTGTTCGCCCTGACGCTGGCCTTCCTTTACGCGACCATCACGATTACCGTGCAACGCCTGCACGACCTGGACTGGTCTGGCTGGTTGTGGTTTTTGTATCTGGTGCCGGTGATCGGCAGCATTTTGCCACTGCTGCTAGCGGCGCTTCCCGGTACGTCGGGGCCCAACCGTTATGGTGCCCCTGCGCCACCGAACAGCCTTGCCGTCAAAGCGCTGTGCGGGGTCTGGCTGGGATTGGTAGCGCTGGGTGTCATTGGCACAATCGCGGGTGGCATAGCGGCCTTCAGGCATGAATACGAGTACAGTGCCGCCGCACAACCTGTTGAGCCAGACGCCGAGGCGCAAGCTGCCCAGCCCCCTGTAGACTATGAGAAAGAATAAACGCGTTTCGCCTGCGGCATCGTTGTCCGCAAGCTGTGAGCCGTTGCGATGGAGAACTGCATGACCCGTTACGCTCTGATCACTGGCGCCTCCAGCGGCATAGGCCTGGCCATGGCCGAAGCGCTGGCGCGGCGCGGTCGCAGCCTGATCCTGCTGGCCCGCCAGCGTGATCAGCTGGAAAGCATTGCGATCGAACTGACCCAGCGTTTTGGCGTCGAGGTGCTGTTTCGTGCGTGCGATCTGGGCGAACCGCTGCGCCTGTCCGGCTTTCTGCTGGAACTCGAAGAAGGTGACCGGCAGATCGATCTGCTGGTCAACTGCGCTGGCATCGGCACCTGCGGCCCGTTCCTGGCTCAGGACTGGATGACCGAGCAAGACCTGATCGAGGTGAATATCCTGGCTCTCACCCGCCTGTGCCACTCCATCGGCAACAGCATGGCGCTACAGGGTGGTGGGCAGATCCTGAATGTCGCCTCGGTTGCGGCCTTCAATCCCGGCCCCTGGATGAGCACCTACTACGCCAGCAAAGCCTATGTACTGCACTTCTCTGAAGGTTTGCGGGTCGAGCTGAAAAAATGTGCGGTCAAGGTTTCGGTACTTTGCCCTGGCCCGACGCGCACCGCGTTTTTTCGCACCGCTCAACTGGACACCGAAAAGCTCACCCACAGCAACTTGCTGATGAGTCCCGAGGAAGTTGCCCTCTACACCGTACGGGCGCTGGAAAAGAACCGCGCAATCATCATTCCCGGACGCCGGAATCGCTGGTTCGCGTTTTTGCCTCGGCTTGGTTCCCGCTGGCTGACCCGAACCATCGTCGGCATGGTCAACAAAGCCTACTGCCCGCGCTAACCCATCTCGGACAAGGGACTGGGCGCGGGCGCGCTGCCTGAGTACACTCGGTCCGGACCCACTCAACGGAGAAACAGCTGTGGATACTCTGTTCACCAAGATCATCAACAGAGAAATACCCGCCAAGATCATTTACGAGGACGACCAGGTACTGGCCTTCCACGACATCTCCCCACAGGCACCGGTACACTTTCTGGTTATCCCGAAGAAAGCAGTCCGTACGCTCAATGACCTTACCGAAGACGACAAGGCATTGGCCGGGCACCTTCTGTTCACCGCTCAGCGCCTGGCCCTGGAATTGGGTTGCGAAGAAGGCTTTCGGGTGGTCATGAACTGCAATGAGCTGGGTGGACAGACCGTCTACCACATTCATATGCACGTACTCGGTCAACGCCAGATGAACTGGCCGCCGGGCTGATTGCCAGACTGGCTCGGATTTTCCGTGACGAGGGAGCTTGCTCCCGCTGGGCTGCACAGCAGCCCTAAGGTCATTCACCGCGACCCTTCACCCGACCGGCTGACTTTACGACCGCTTCACGGCCGAGCGGGAGCAAGCTCCCTCGCCACAAAGCCAGTATCTGCCAATGCCTGATGGTCTTCTGCAATGACCCAGCGCAAACCTTACCCGGCCGATTGGGGTAAACTGGCCATCGAGATTCCTCCCGGAGGTCAGCATGACTACCCAACGTCACTACTCGCCAATTGACCGTCTTCTGTTGCAGGCCGACACCGCCATGCGCACCCTGCTGCCGTTCAGCGGCCAGCCGTATCGCCCGTCGCCGGCCATCGTGCAACCCGAAGCGCAAATGAGCGATGAAGACACCCGGCACGTAGCCGGCCTGATGCGCATCAACCATACCGGCGAAGTCTGTGCCCAGGCGCTGTATCAAGGCCAGGCCTTGACCGCCAAGCTGCCGCATGTGCGCGCCGCCATGGAACATGCCGCCGAAGAAGAGATCGACCACCTGGTCTGGTGCGAACAACGCATCCATCAATTGGGTAGTCACACCAGCGTACTCAACCCATTGTTCTACGGTTTGTCTTTCGGCATCGGCGCGGTTGCCGGGCTGATCAGCGACAAAGTCAGCCTGGGGTTTGTTGCCGCAACTGAAGATCAGGTGTGCAAGCACCTGAACGATCATCTTGAGCAATTGCCAGCCGAAGACGAAAAGTCCCGGGCCATTCTTGAACAAATGCGCATCGACGAAGAACACCACGCCGAAAGCGCGCTGGAGGCCGGCGGTTTCCGCTTCCCGGCACCGGTGAAGTTCGGCATGAGTTTGATGGCCAAGGTCATGACCAAGAGTACTTATCGAATCTGAAGTTTGCGTCGTTCTGTAGGGCCTATCGCGAGCAGGTTCGCGATAGGCCTCGCACGGTACATCAGACAAACAGACATAAAAAAGGCGACTACCGCAAAGTAGTCGCCTTTTTTGTACACGGAAAACTTAGGTCGGCATGTTGCGTGCGTAGAAGATTTCGAGCATTTCGTGCTTCACACGATCAGTCACTTGAACCCGCTGTTCGGCGGACAAGTTGCTGGTGGCATCGCCGAACAGGTAGTTGTCCAGTTCGAAGTCCTTGAGCAGCATCTTGGTGTGGAACATGTTTTCCTGGTACACGTTCACGTCAGTCATCTGGTAACCGTCGCGAGTGTCTTCGGAGAGGTAGTTCTGGATCGAGTTGATCTCGTGATCGATGAAGTGCTTCTTGCCTTCAACATCACGGGTAAAGCCACGGACGCGGTAATCCACGGTGACGATATCCGACTCGAACTGGTGAATCAGGAAGTTGAGCGCTTTAAGCGGTGAAATGACCCCGCACGTCGACACATCGATATCCACACGGAACGTTGCGATACCGTCCACCGGATGGATTTCCGGGTAGGTGTGCACCGTGATGTGGCTCTTGTCGAGGTGGGCCAGGATGATTTCGGGTATAGGACCCGGTGACTCTTCGATCTGGCTCTCGGTGGGGGTCACCGGCTCCTCAGAAATCAGAATGGTCACGCTGGCGCCTTGGGGATCGTAATCCTGACGGGCGATGTTCAGGATGTTGGCACCAATGATATCGACAACTTCCGTGAGGATCTGCGTGAGGCGTTCAGCGTCGTACATCTGGTTGATGTATTCGACGTACGCCTGCTGGTCTTGCGGGGTTTCCGCATAGCAGATGTCATAGATGTTGAAGCTCAAGGTCTTTGTCAGGTTATTGAACCCATGGAGCTTGAGTTTGCTTTTCACCGTTTAAAAACTCTCTATGTATTGCGGCCCGGCCGCGTGATCAAGCATGCCCGTCAGATGCGAACAACGCACCTGCGTAGGACGGTTAACACCTCTTCGCGATGGCGATTTTGGTTATCTGTTCGGGTGAGTGACCTGCCGGTTGACCGGCCACGACCCTGAAAAAAGTGGCGCATTATGCAGACGTCAGCGTGGGATCGCCAGAGTCTGCACTGCTTTTATGATAGTTGAATGTCGATTCAACCGAGCTCGATGATCTCGTAGTCGTGGGTGATAACGACACCCGCCGCGCCGAGCATGATCGACGCCGAGCAATACTTCTCGGCCGACAGCTCGATGGCCCGTTTGACCTGGGCTTCTTTCAGCGCACGGCCCTTGACCACGAAGTGCATGTGGATTTTGGTGAAGACCTTGGGATCTTCCGTCGCGCGTTCGGCTTCAAGGAAGGCTTCGCAGCTCTCAACGGCCTGACGGGATTTCTTCAGAATGCTGACCACGTCGAAATTGCTGCAACCGCCTACACCCAGCAGGAGCATTTCCATCGGACGAACGCCCAGGTTCCGACCACCCGCTTCTGGCGGACCGTCCATGACCACCACATGGCCACTGCCGGATTCGCCGAGGAACATGGCTTCACCAGCCCATTGGATGCGTGCCTTCATCGCCAAGACTCCACTGTAAAAAAAGGGTCGCCAGCTTAGCACAGGGGCCCCGTCGGGCAGCGCCTCCCCTGCCTAGGACGGAAGCACCCACAGTGTAGGTAAATTCTCGAATCTTAAAGGAATGCGTCTGTTAAGCTGGCGCCAATTCAATGGCGCATGGCCAGCGCTCCAGCGACCGTCATCAGCCACACATAAAAAAAGCCAAACCACACCGTGCAGTCTTATCGGGATACAACCATGGTTGCTATTACCCCCATACCCAAGATCAAGAACCTCGACAAGCTGTTGATGCATTGCCAGCGCAAACGCTATCAGGCCAAGAGCAACATCATCTGTGCCGGTGATCGCTCGGACACGCTGTTCTTCATCATCAAGGGGTCAGTCACCATCCTGATCGAGGATGACGATGGGCGGGAAATGATCATTGCCTACCTGAACCCGGGAGACTTCTTCGGCGAGCTTGGCCTGTTTGAGCAAGCCGGCCAGGAACAGGAGCGCAGTGCCTGGGTGCGGGCCAAGGTGGAATGCGAAGTCGCGGAAATCAGCTACAGCAAGTTCCGCGAGCTGTCCCAGCAAGATCCGGACATTCTTTACGTACTCAGCGGACAGATCGCACAGCGGCTGCGTAACACCACGCGCAAGGTCGGCGACCTGGCGTTTTTCGACGTCACCGGCCGCGTAGCGCGTTGCCTGCTTGAGCTGTGCAAGCAACCCGATGCGATGACGCACCCGGACGGCATGCAGATCAAGGTGACCCGTCAGGAAATCGGCCGCATCGTCGGCTGCTCGCGGGAGATGGTCGGTCGTGTTCTCAAGGACCTTGAGGAACGCAACCTGGTGAATGTCAAAGGCAAGACCATGGTGGTGTTCGGCACCCGCTAAGCCTGCATCACTCCGGCCAGCATTTGCCGATACAAGGTGTCCAGCCGCCCGATGGCATCCGGGGCGGCAAACTGCTCATGCAAGGCGATGTGGCTTTCAGCGCGCACCCGCGCCTCCAGGCCACAGGCTTCATTGAAGCGGTTGACCGCCGCGACCATCGACGCTCGTTCGTCATCGAGCAACAACGCGCCATGCACCAGCCCCACCGGCCGTTGACCTCCCTTGCTCTGGCGCCAGCGCTGAGCGGTACCCACCATTTTGCGGCCGTCGAGGTTGACGTTGAAACGACCGTCACAAAAAGCCCCCTCAACCTCCCCCAGAGACGCCACGCCACCCAGCTCCGTCAGCAACGCGCAGATCGGATCGCATAAGCGCCTGTAGGCCGTTTCAATCCGCCCATGATCGCCTTCGCTGCGCGGTGGTGCATACACCAATGCGATATTGATGGTCGCGGCAGATTGAGGCACCGGCTCGCCCCCCGTTTCCCTTAGCAACACCGGCCAGCCGGCCGCTGCCGAGACTTCACATGCAGTCTCGAAACCGGGTAACCGGCTCAAGCGTCGCGGCATGACCAATGCCCGATCACTGGGCTGCCAGAACAATAAACCGAAGTCCGAATCGCCGGTGCAGACATGGGCCAACAGATCCTGTTCGGCGAGCAGGCCGGCTTCGGTGGTCAGAATGGTCGGCCGGGTCATGGACGACTCCGCAAGGTATGAGATTTTGGGGGATTTGAGTGCCCCTTCGCGAGCAAGCCCGCTCCCACATTTGAAATGCATTCCAATGTGGGAGCGGGCTTGCTCGCGAAAGGCGCGCCTCGGTTTGCCTGCCTGCACTCAGTCGAGTGTCGAACCGCTCACCGCAACGCCGCGTTCCGGGAAGAACAGCCGTTGCAGCTCGGCGCCCGGACTCTCGGCACGCATGAACGCCTCGCCGACCAGGAACGAATAGACGTCGCTGATTTCCATCAACTCGACGTCGGCCCGGTTGAAAATGCCACTTTCGGTGATAACCAGACGATCACGAGGGATGCGCGGCAACAGGTCGAGGGTGGTTTCCAGATTAACGTCGAAGGTGTGCAGATTGCGGTTATTCACGCCAACCAGTGGCGTGTCGAGGGTTTTCAAGGCCCGCTCCAGTTCGTCGCCGTCGTGGACTTCCACCAGCACATCCAGGCCTACGCTTTTGGCTACAGCCGCAAGCTCGGCCATTCTCACGTCATCCAGTGCCGCCACGATCAACAGCACGCAGTCGGCGCCCAGCGCACGGGCTTCAACGATCTGATACGGATCGACCATGAAGTCCTTGCGGATCACCGGCAACTTGCATGCTGCGCGGGCCTGCTGCAGGTAAATATCGGCGCCTTGGAAGTAGTCGATATCTGTCAGCACCGACAGACAGGTCGCACCGCCCTTCTCGTAACTCCTGGCGATCTCGGCCGGCACGAAGTGCTCGCGGATCACGCCTTTGCTCGGCGACGCTTTCTTGATTTCCGCGATAACCGCTGGCTGCTTGAGCTTGGCCTGAGCCAACAATGCCTTGGCAAAACCACGGGGTGCATCGGCCACCCTGGCCAGACTTTCCAGCTCCGCGAGGCTCACACGAGCACTGCGCTCAGCGACTTCTTCGGCTTTACGGGCCAGGATCTTTTCCAGAACCGTCGGCACACTCATGCCTCATTCTCCACTTTGAATACCGCGGTAAAGGCACCCAGCTCTTCGAGTTTTTCCCTCGCAAGACCGGTGTGCAGTGCATCGTGTGCCAAGGCAACACCCTCTCTCAGGCTACTCGCATGGTCGGCGGCGTACAGCGCGGCACCGGCATTGAGCACAATCATTTCTGCCGCTTTCTGCCCGTTCTCGGTCTTGCGGCGCCCCAGGGCATCGCGAATCAGTTCAAGCGAGGCGGCCGGGCTGTCCACCGCCAGGCCATGCAGGCTCTGGCTCTTCATGCCCAGGTCTTCCGGCTCGACCCAATACTCGGTGATCTGGTCATTCTTCAGCTCCGCCACGAAGGTCGGTGCCGCCAGGCTGAACTCGTCCAGCCCATCCTTGGAATGCACCACCAGCACGTGCTTGCTGCCCAGACGCTGCAAGACTTCAGCCAATGGCCGGCACAACGCCTGACTGAACACACCCACCACCTGATGTTTCACGCCGGCCGGATTCGTAAGCGGGCCGAGCATGTTGAACAGGGTCCGCAGGCCCAGGTCGCGACGCGGGCCGGCAGCGTACTTCATTGCACTGTGGTGAGACTGGGCAAACATGAAGCCGATGCCGACGTTATCGATGCAGCGCGCCACCTGAACCGGCGTCAGGTTCAGGTAGATCCCGGCCGCTTCCAGCAAATCGGCGCTGCCGCTTTTGCCCGACACCGCACGGTTGCCGTGTTTGGCCACGGTGCAACCGGCCGCCGCGACGACAAACGACGAAGCGGTCGAGACGTTGAAAATGTTTGCACCGTCGCCGCCGGTGCCGACCACGTCGACCACACCGTCGAGGGTCTTGAGTTCGACCTTGTCGGCCAGTTCGCGCATGACCGAAACAGCGCCGACGATCTCGTCGATGCTCTCGCTCTTCATGCGCATGGCCATCATGAACGCGCCGATCTGCGCGTCGCTGCATTGCCCGGTCATGATTTCGCGCATGACATCGCGCATTTCATCAGTGCTCAGGTCGAGGTGGCCGACAATACGGCTCAGGGCAGTCTTGATATCCATGGAAAGTCCTTAGCGCGTGCCGCCGGTTTGTTTGAGGAAGTTGGCGAACAATTCGTGGCCCTGCTCGGTGAGAATCGATTCGGGGTGGAACTGTACCCCTTCGATGTTCAGCGTCTTGTGACGCAGGCCCATGATTTCGTCGATGGAGCCATCTTCAAGCTGTGTCCAGGCGGTCAACTCAAGGCAATCGGGCAGGGTGTCGCGCTTGACGATCAAGGAATGATAGCGGGTGACGGTCAATGGGCGGTTCAACCCGGCAAACACACCCTTGTCCTCGTGAAATACCGGGCTAGTCTTACCGTGCATGACTTGGCGGGCACGCACGACATCGCCGCCAAATGCCTGGCCGATGGACTGATGCCCCAGGCACACGCCGAGAATCGGCAGCTTGCCGGCGAAGTATTTGATGGCCTCGATAGACACCCCGGCCTCGGTCGGAGTGCACGGGCCGGGCGATACGACGATGCGCTCAGGCTTGAGGGCCGCGATTTCGGCGACGGTCAGTTCGTCATTGCGAACCACTTTGACCTCCGAGCCCAGCTCGCCGAGGTACTGCACAACGTTGTAGGTAAAAGAGTCGTAGTTATCGATCATCAGCAACATGGTGGTTAAAACCTCTTGAATTCACTGAATGTATTACGGCCTTCGAATGATTTACCCGCAGCGTGCTGCGCAGTCGGTTGCTGGAACAGAACCAGCAACAGCGACATTTCATACGGGTAAAGAAGGCAAATCGGTACAGGTCCGGCCAGGCCGGCAGAGAAAATCAGGCACGCCAACGCCAACGCCAACGGGCGTGGGCCTTGATCACTTGATTCAAGAGTTTGCTGACGATCAACACGGGGAAGGTCTCATTCATACGTTCCGGCACAGTAACTTAGCAGGGCGCGGGGTGCAATATGGCTCGACACTGGCAATCGAAGCAGCCTTTAGCCATAGCTAAAGCGCAAAAGTTTTTGGTACTGTCGTTTCGTTCCCTACAACAATAAATAAACGGACTTGCTCATGATCAGACAGACGTTGTTTGTGCCGCTTGCTGGTTGTCTTCTCGCGATGGCCTGTGCCCAGGCGATCGCATCGCCCGCCCCCTATTCAAAATTCATCGTCTTTGGCGACAGCCTGAACGATGCCGGACAGTTTGCTGATCCGGGCGGGCCGGCGGGCGCGACCGAGCGGTTCACCAACCGCGTCGGGCCGAACTACAAGGATGGCAGCGGCGAAGTTCGCGCGGCCAACTCGACGCAGTTGCTGGGCGCAAAACTAGGGTTCTCCGCTAACGACACCGCCGCCTCCACCTCGGCGACCCGCGCCAGCCAGGGCCTGCCGGACGGCAACAACTGGGCCGTAGGCGGTTACCGGACCGACCAGATCCTCGATTCGATCACCACCACCTCGGACACCGGCGACCGCAGCCGCCCCGGCTATCTGCCGAGTAACAACTTTCGCGCCGATCCGAACGCCCTGTATTACCTTTCCGGTGGCGGTAACGACTTCCTTCAGGGCCGGGTCGTCAGCCTCGACCAGGCCAACGCCGCCGCCGGTCGGCTGGTCGATAGCGTACAAACGCTGCAACAGGCCGGCGCCAAGTACATCATGGTCTGGTTGCTGCCGGACTTGGGCCTGACCCCGGCGATCAACGGCAGCCCACTGCAGGCGTTCACGTCCCAGCTCAGCGGCCAGTTCAATACCGAGCTGGTGCGCCAACTCCAGACGGTCAATGCCGAAGTCATTCCGCTGAACATTCCTGTGCTCTTGAAGGAAAGCTTCGCCGACCCGGCCCGATTCGGCCTGGCCGCCGACCAGAACCTCACCGCCACCTGCTTCAGCGGCGACGGCTGTACGGAAAACGCCAGATACGGCATCAACAGCGCAACACCGGACCCGACCAAGCTGATTTACAACGATTCGGTCCACCCCACCGAAGCCGGGCAACGGCTGATTGCCGATTACGCCTACTCCTTACTGTCTGCGCCGTGGGAACTGACTCTATTACCAGAAATGGCCCACGGCACCTTACGTGCGCATCAGGACGAACTGCGTAACCAATGGCAAGCCGATTGGGAAAACTGGCAAGCGGTGGGTCAATGGCGCGCCATCGTTGCCGGGGGTGGCCAGCATCTGGACTTTGATGATCAAGCCAGCGGCGCGAGTGGTGATGGTAGCGGCTACAACCTGAATGTCGGCGGCAGCTATCGCCTCAATGAGGCCTGGCGGGTCGGTGTCGCGGCGGGGTTCTATCGTCAGACCCTTGAAGCGGGCCACAACGATTCGGACTACAAACTCAACAGTTACCTGGGCACCGCATTCGCCCAATTCCAGCAAAACCGCTGGTGGGCGGATGCCGCGCTGACCGGTGGCAAACTGGACTACGACAACCTCAAGCGCAAATTCGACCTGGGCGTCAGTGAAGGTGCGGAAAAAGGCGATACCGACGGCAGCCTCTGGGCCTTCAGCGGCCGACTGGGCTACGACATCGCGCAACAGGCGAGCAGCCCATGGCACCTGTCACCGTTCGTCAGCGCCGATTACGCACGGGTGGAAGTCGATGGTTACTCGGAGAACGGCGCCCATTCCACCGCGCTGACATACGATGACCAGACACGCACCTCCAAACGCCTGGGCGTCGGCTTGCAGGGCAAGTACCAGATCACGCCGCAAACCCAAGTGTTTGGCGAAGTGGCGCATGAGCGCGAATACAACGACGACACGCAAAAGCTAAAGATTGCACTCAACAGCCTGCCCGCCAACGACTTCACGCTGGAGGGTTACACCCCGCAGACCAATCTGAACCGCCTGAACCTGGGCGTCAGCCACAAACTCACCACGGACCTGGCGCTGCGTGCCAGCTACAACATCCGCAAGGATGACGACTTCACCCAACAAGGCATCAATGTGGGTGTCAGCCTGGACTTCTAAACCGCAGGCAATAAAAAACGCGGCGCCCTCACAGGCGCCGCGTTTTTTTATGGCCACCGCTCTTGTGGCGAGGGAGCTTGCTCCCGCTGGCCTGCGAAGCAGGCCCGATTACGACTGCTTCGCAGCCGAGCGCGAGCAAGCTCGCTCGCCACAGGTCAGTTTTGTGGGGTTTGCTCGGCCAAAGCCACGGCGCGGAACATGGCGCGACGCTTGTTCAGGGTTTCTTCCCACTCCAGCGCCGGTACCGAGTCCGCGACGATGCCGCCACCAGCCTGCACGTGCAGTTCGCCGTTCTTGATCACGGCAGTACGGATCGCAATCGCGGTATCCATGTTGCCGTTCCAGGCGAAGTAACCGACCGCCCCCCCGTAAACGCCGCGTTTAACCGGTTCCAGTTCGTCGATGATTTCCATCGCACGAATTTTCGGCGCACCCGACAAGGTGCCGGCCGGCAGAATCGCCCGTAGTGCGTCCATTGCCGTCAGTCCGGCCTTCAACTGGCCAGTAACGTTGGAAACGATGTGCATCACGTTGGAATAGCGCTCGATGACCATTTTCTCGGTGAGCTTCACCGAACCGATTTCCGAGACCCGGCCGGTGTCGTTGCGGCCCAGGTCGATCAGCATCAGGTGCTCGGCGATTTCCTTGTCATCCGACAACAGGTCCTCTTCAAGCGCCCGGTCGGCTTCTTCGGTCGCACCCCGTGGACGGGTACCGGCAATCGGGCGAACGGTGATCAGGTTGTCTTCAACCCGCACCAGTACTTCCGGCGAACTGCCGACGACATGGAAGTCGCCGAAGTTGAAGAAGTACATATAAGGCGTCGGGTTGAAGCACCGCAGCGCCCGGTACAGGTCAATGGGCGCCGCCGTGAAGTCGATCGACATGCGTTGCGACGGCACGACCTGCATGCAATCGCCCGCCAGGATGTACTCCTTGATGGTATCGACCGCTTTTTCGTAATCGCCTTGGGTGAAGCTGGAACGGAACACTGGATCAGCCGCGGGCTGCTGGCTCAAATCCAGGCCACGGCGTGGCGCGATGGGCTGACGGAGCGTTTCCAGCAACGCTTCCAGACGCGCCTGACCTTGCTCGAAGGCGTTGTCCTGCGACGGATCGGCCAGCACGATGGCGTGCATCTTGCCGGCGAGGTTGTCGAAAACCACCACCGCGTCGGAAACCATCAGCAGAATGTCCGGCACGCCCAGCGGATCGGGGTTCGGGCACTTGCCCAGACGCTTTTCCACATACCGCACGCAGTCATAACCGAAGTACCCCACCAGGCCACCATTGAAACGCGGCAGACCGGCGATGGTCGGCACGTTGTAACGAGCTTTGAAAGCTTCGACAAAGGCCAGCGGGTCGTCAACGTCAGCGGTTTCGATCTCGACACCGTCGTGGGTCACGCTGATGTGATGGTCATGCACGCGCAGCACGGTACGGCATGGCAAACCGATGATCGAGTACCGACCCCATTTCTCGCCGCCCTGCACCGACTCCAACAAGTAGGAGTTAGGCTGGTCAGCCAGCTTCAGGTAGATCGACAGCGGTGTGTCGAAGTCGGCAAGGGTTTCGCAGGCAAGCGGGATACGGTTGTAGCCGGCAGCGGCCAAACGCAGGAATTCTTCGCGGATCATGAGGTGCCTCGTGGCTTGAGGGTCTAACGGTCAGGTAGGCAAACGTGCCGGATAACCGGCCAGGAACAAGTCAGGCGCGCCAACGCCAGCGGGCCAGGGCCTTGATGACTTTCATCCAGAGTTTGCGAGTAACCACCACGATGGCGTTTCCAGAAGGAGGTTGAGCAACGTCGGGCAACGTTAGCTCAGCGGCTGGATCCAGGCAACCGGGAATTAGCGTGCGCAGATCGTCGATCACCAGCGCCGGGGATTCCTCGGCAATCGGCCGGCCGTGGTTGTAACCGTAGCTCAGGGCCACGCACTTCACGCCCGCCGCTTTCGCGGCCAGTACATCACTGCGCGAGTCACCGACGAACAGTGACTGGGACGCCGGAATATTCGCCATTTTCATGACGAAAAACAGCGCGGCCGGGTCGGGTTTTTTCTGCGGCAGGGTATCGCCGCCGATGATCCACTTGAAGTAACGGCCGATTTTCATTTGATCCAGCAACGGCGCGACGAAGCGCTCCGGCTTATTGGTGATCAGCGCCATCTCGACACCCTGCTTGTTCAGCCACTTGAGGGTGTCACGCACGCCGGGATAAACCACGGTCAGTTCATGGCCGTCTTCATAGGCGACGTTGAACAGTTCCAGCGCCTGCGCCGCTTCTTCCTCATCGACGCCTTGCGGGTCGATGTTGTTGGCCAGGGCCCGACGCACCAGCATGTGCACGCCGTTACCAACCCAGTCGCGCACCGACTCGATGCCGGCCGGTTCGCGCCCCAGTTTGAGCAGCATGTTATCCACAGCCGCCGCGAGGTCCGGAACCGAATCGATCAACGTGCCATCCAGATCGAACATTACCAGCCGCGGCAGACACCCCGGGAACAGCTGCTCAAAACCACTCATGGGCGAGCCAGTGCCAGTTCGCAACGCATCTTTTCAATCACCTCTTGGTAGTTCGGTGTATTGAAGATCGCCGAGCCGGCGACGAAGGTGTCGGCGCCCGCCTCAGCGATTTCGCGGATGTTGTTCACGTTCACGCCACCGTCGATTTCCAGGCGAATGTCACGGCCCGACGCATCGATCAGCGCACGCGCTTCGCGCAGCTTGTCGAGGGTGCCGGGGATGAACTTCTGCCCGCCAAAGCCCGGGTTGACGCTCATGAGCAGGATCATGTCGACCTTGTCCATCACGTACTTGAGTACGTCCAGCGGGGTGGCCGGGTTGAACACCAGGCCCGCCTTGCAACCGCCTTCGCGGATCATTTGCAGGGAGCGGTCGACGTGCAGAGTGGCTTCGGGGTGAAAGGTGATGTAGGTCGCGCCGGCCTCGATGAAGTCACCGATGATGCGGTCTACCGGGCTGACCATCAGGTGGGCGTCGATCGGTGCAGTAACGCCGTACTTGCGCAATGCCGAGCAGACCATCGGACCGATGGTCAGGTTCGGCACGTAGTGGTTGTCCATGACATCGAAGTGCACGAAGTCGGCGCCAGCGGCCAGGACGTTGTCCACTTCTTCACCCAGGCGGGCGAAGTCGGCGGAGAGAATCGACGGAGCAATTACGAAGGGCTGCATGACGCACCTTTTCTGAGCAAAATCACGATGGCGCGCATTGTATACCTCATGCTTTAGCGCGCGCACCGTGACGGCGATGATCAGTAAGCCGCTTGGTAGATCTTCTCGATATCGATGGCGCTCAGTGTGCGCGGGTTGTTGCGCATCAACCGCTCGATTCCCGCGGCCTCCAGGGCCATGGCCGGGATTGCCTCCTGCGGTACGCCAACGCTGTGCAGGCCTTGCGGGATTTCCACTGCGGCACAGAGTCGCGCCATCGCCTCGACGGCTTTATCTGCCGCCTCCTCCGCGCTCAACCCTGCCGTTTTTACACCCAGGGCCTCGGCGATGTCCTGCAGGCGCTCGGCGCACGCCAACTTGTTCCAGTGCATGACATGTGGCAACAGCAAGGCATTGCTGACCCCATGCGCAATATTGAAACGCCCGCCCAGCGGATAGGCCAGCGCATGCACCGCACCCACGCCGGCATTGCCGAACGCCATGCCGGCCATCAGGCTGGCGGTGGCCATGTCTTCGCGGGCTTGCAGGTTCAGCGGGTTGGCGTAAGCCTTGGGCAACGACCGGGCGATCAACTTGATGGCACCGATGGCCAGCGCGTCGGTAATCGCCGAGGCATTGAGCGACAGATAGGACTCGACGGCGTGCACCAGCGCATCGACGCCGCTGGACGCGGTCACGCTGCGTGGGCAGGTCAGGGTCATTTGCGGGCAGACCAGGGCAACGTCCGGCAGCAGGTAATCGCTGACAATGCCTTTTTTCAACTGCGCGGCCTTGTCGGAAAGTATCGCCACATTGGTGACCTCCGAGCCGGTGCCCGCCGTGGTCGGAATGGCGATCAGCGGCGGGCCTTTGCGCGGCACCTGATCGACGCCGAACAGGTCCTCCAGCGCGCCGTGATAACCGGCATACGCGGCAACACTTTTGGCAATGTCGATGGCACTGCCGCCGCCCAGGCCAATCAACCCGTCATGCCCGCCCTCGCGATAGGCGCGCATGCAGTCTTCGACGATGGCGATTTCCGGGTCGGGCAGCACCCGGTCGAATATTTCGTAAGTGCGCTCGCCCAACTGCGCCAACACCAGCTCCACCGTGCCGGATTTGACCAGCGCGGCATCCGTGACAATCAGCGGGTTATCGACATCCAGACGGGTCAGCTCGGCGGCCAGTTGCTCGATGGCGCCGGTGCCGGTGAGCAATTTGTGAGCAATTTTGAAAGAGGAAATACTCATGTACGCAGCCTCTTATAGGTGGGGGAGCTGGGCACAAGAGTAGCTGTAGATTGGCGTTTGTCTGCTATTGAGTCTGTGAATGAGCGGGCCGCCCCTAAAAGCTGTGGCGAGGGAGCAAGCTCCCTCACCACAAAAGCAGATCCTTACACCTGCGCCGTACGCAGTTTCTCGCTGCGCCCACGCAGCCATTCCAGGGTCAGCAGCAGGATCACCGAGAAGGCGATCAGCAGCGTCGCAGCGGCGGCGATGGTCGGGCTGAGGTTTTCGCGGATACCGCTGAACATCTGCCGAGGCAACGTCGCCTGCTGGGGGCCGGCAAGGAACAACGTCACCACCACTTCATCGAACGAGGTGGCAAAGGCAAACAGTGCACCGGAGATCACACCGGGAGCAATCAACGGCAAGGTCACCCGACGGAACGCCGTCAGTGGCGAGGCGCCAAGGCTGGCCGCCGCCCGCACCAGGTTCTGGTTAAACCCCTGCAAGGTCGCCGACACCGTGATGATGACGAACGGCACACCCAACACCGCATGCACAACGATCAGCGAGATATAGCTGTTGCCAAATCCCAGTGGGGCGAAGGTCAGGTAACTGGCCACGCCAATGATTACCACTGGCACCACCATCGGCGAAATCACCAGCGCCATCACCAGCGCCTTGCCGGGGAAGTCGCCACGGGTCAGGCCAATCGCCGCCAGTGTACCGAACACCATCGCCAGCGCTGTCGCCGCCGGGGCCACTATCATGCTGTTCTTCAGCGAGCGCATCCATTCGGCTGACGCAAAGAAGTCCTGATACCAATGCAACGAGAACCCTTGCAACGGATACACCAGAAAACTCCCCGAGTTAAACGACAGCGGGATGATCACCAGCACCGGCAAAATCAGGAACAACAGGATCAGCCCGCAAAGAATGCGCAAGCTGTAGAACCACACCCGCTCAACGGGCGACATATACGGACTGAGCATTTCGATTCTCCCCTTAGCTCAAGCGCAGGCGGCTTGCGCCCACCAGCCAGCTGTAAATCAGATAGAGCACGATGGTCGCCAGGAGCAACAGCCCGCCGAGCGCGGTCGCCATGCCCCAGTTGATGCTGGTGTTGGTGTAGAAGGCGACGAAGTAGCTGACCATCTGGTCGTTCGGGCTGCCGAGCAGCGCCGGGGTGATGTAGTAACCAATCGCCAGAATGAACACCAACAGGCAACCGGCACCGACACCGGCATAGGTCTGCGGGAAGTACACCCGCCAGAAGCTGGCGAACGGATGGCAGCCCAGGGAAATCGCCGCGCGCATGTACGTGGGCGAGATGCCTTTCATCACGCTGTAGATCGGCAGGATCATGAACGGCAGCAGGATGTGCACCATCGAGATGTAGACCCCGGTGCGGTTGAACACCAGCTCCAGCGGCTTATCGATAACCCCCATGGCCATCAGCCCGCTGTTGATCAGGCCACCCGATTGCAGCAGCACAATCCACGCCGCCACCCGCACCAGAATCGAGGTCCAGAATGGCAGCAGCACCAGAATCATCAGCAGGTTACTTTGACGCGATGGCAGGTTGGCCAGCAGGTACGCCAACGGATAGGCCAGCACCAGGCAGATCGCGGTGATGATCAGACCCATCCAGAAGGTCCGGGCAAAAATATCGAGGTAGATCGCCTGGTCGGGCGTGGCCGGGGCCACTTCGCCGAGGTCATCGATCCGGTGATCGACCGCCGCCAGCAGGTAGAACGGCGTCAGGCTGCTGGTGTTGCGGCGCACCGCTTGCCAGTACGCAGGGTCGCCCCAACGCTCGTCGAGCGCTTCAAGGGCTTCTTTATAAGAGGCAGGCTCGGTGGCGAACGGCAATCCGCGCGCCGTTTTGGTCAGCAGGCTGCGGTAGCCGGCCAACTCCATGTTCAGGCGCTTGGACAGATCGCCCAGGGTTTGATTCTTGCGGGCCTCGGCCAGGTCTTCACTGGCAGCCTTGTAGACCGGGTCTGCCGGCAAACCTCGGCCGTCCCAGGTGGCAATGGCCGCCACGGTGCGCGGCATGCCGCCGACCACTTCAGGGTTGCCGACGCTTTTGTAGAGCAGCGCCACGATGGGCACCAGGAACACCAACAGCAGAAACAACACCAACGGCGCGATCAAGGCCTGGGCCTTCCAGCGGTTGACCCGCTCGGCACGCGCAAGGCGCTGCTTCAAGGTGGGGCTGGCGCCCTCGTTCAAGGGAACGGCGATGGCCATGGCGAACTCCGGAAATCTTTGATCGTTTCAGAGGTGGCGAGCCGCCTCAAACTTTTAGTCGAACCAGTAACCTGTGGGAGCGGGCTTGCTCGCGAAAGCGGTAAATCAGTCAACATAGATGTTGAATGTAATGCCCTCTTCGCGAGCAAGCCCGCTCCCACACAGGCAAGCTTGCCCTTGAAATGTTGTGGTTACTTCGCGGCCCAGGAATTGAAGCGCTGTTCCAGTTGCTCGCCGTTGTCAGCCCAGAAGCTGACGTCGATCTGTACCTGGTTGGCGATGTTTTCCGGGGTGGTCGGCATGTCCTTCAGGATGTCTTTGGCCAGCAGCGGTACGGCTTGGGTATTGGCCGGGCCGTAGGCGATGTTTTCCGAGTAGGTTTTTTGCTGTTGTGGCATGACCGAGAAGGCGATGAATTTCTTCGCCGCTTCGGCGCGCGCTTTATCCAGACCTTTTGGAATCGCCCAGGCATCAAAGTCGTAGATACCGCCGTTCCAGACGACTTTCAGGTTGCTTTCTTTCTGCACGGCCGCGATCCGGCCGTTGTAGGCCGAGCTCATGACCACATCGCCGGAAGCCAGATACTGCGGCGGCTGGGCGCCCGCTTCCCACCACTGAATACTTGGCTTGAGCTCGTCGAGTTTCTTGAACGCGCGGTCCTGGCCATCCTTGCTGGCCAGCACTTTGTAGACGTCTTTCGGCGCTACGCCGTCGGCCATCAAAGCAAATTCAAGGGTGTACTTGGCGCCTTTACGCAGGCCACGCTTGCCCGGGAATTTCTTGGTATCCCAGAAATCCACCCAACTGGTCGGGGCGCTTTTGAGTTTGTCGGCGTTGTACGCCAGCACAGTCGACCAGACGAAGAAACCCACGCCGCACGGCTGGATCGCGCCCTTCACGTAGTCTTCGGATTTGCCGAACAGCGCCGGGTCGAGTTGTTCGAACATGTCTTCGTCGCAACCACGGGACAGTTCCGGCGACTCCACTTCAACCAGGTCCCAGGACACGCTCTTGGTGTCGACCATGGCTTTGACCTTGGCCATTTCACCGTTGTACTCGCCGGCGACGATCTTGCCGTTGCCCGCCGCTTCCCACGGTGCGTAGAACGCCTTGACCTGCGCGGCCTTGTTCGCGCCGCCAAACGACACCACGGTCAGGTCGGGGCCGGCCGCCATTGCGTGAGCCGCACCCATCATGCCCATAACGAGGGCGGTGAATTTCAGGGATCTCAACATTTATTATTCTCTCCACGTGCAGGGTTGGTGTTGGTGTTGCGGGGGCGATCAATTCGCCTCTAAAAGCGGATCGAGCGCGCGAACGTGTTCGACCTGCCAGCCAAGCGGAACCACGTCTCCGACCGCCAGCGCCGGATCCAGCTCGGCGATGGGCTGTTTCACGAAGAAATCGGTCTTGCCGCAGACCTCCAGGCGAACCCGGACGTGGTCGCCCAGATAGATGAATTCCGCCACCCTCCCTGAGAAGCGGTTAATGCATTGATCGCTGGCGCCGTTGAGGCTCACGCGCTCCGGACGAATGGACAAGGTCACCGGCTCGCCGGTCTTGCCGACGTTCACCGCCAGCGCCTCGACCTTCTCACCGCGCCCCAGCTCGACCACGCAGCGGTCGCCATCGTGGCTGTGCAAACGGCCATTGAGCCGGTTGTTCTCGCCAATGAAGTTGGCGACGAAGGTATTGCGGGGGTTTTCATAGAGTTCGCGCGGTGGCGCGATCTGCTGGATCTCGCCCTGGTGGAACACCGCCACACGGTCGGACATGGTCAGGGCTTCGCCCTGGTCGTGGGTCACGTAGACCACCGTCACGCCGAGGCGCTGGTGCAGGTGCTTGATCTCCATCTGCATGTGTTCACGCAGCTGTTTATCCAGGGCGCCCAACGGTTCGTCCATCAGCACCAGTTGCGGCTCGAACACCAGCGCCCGGGCCAGCGCCACTCGCTGCTGCTGACCACCGGAAAGCTGCGCCGGGTAGCGCTGGGCGAACGCGTCGAGCTGAACCATGCTCAGCACACGCTTGACCCGGTCACTCACGTCGCTTTTGTTCAGCCCGCGCACGCTCAGCGGGAACGCCAGGTTCTCGGCGACGGTCATGTGCGGGAACAACGCGTAGTTCTGGAACACCATGCCGATATCGCGTTTGTGCGGCGGCACGTTGTTGATCGAGCGCCCGGCCAGCAGAATTTCGCCCGCGGTCGGGGTTTCGAAACCGGCGAGCATCATCAGGCTGGTGGTCTTGCCGGAGCCGGACGGCCCGAGCAAGGTGAGAAATTCGCCTTTGCGAATTTCCAGGTTGAGGTCTTTGACGATGAGGTTCTCGCCGTCGTAGCTCTTTTGCACACCACGAAAGCTGACCAGGACATCACTGGCCCCAACGCTTGAATCGACCTCGCTCATACCCACACCTTTGTTGTTTTGACGGCTGTGGATTAAGCCTAGTGGCTGGTTCCAACCGTGCAAATCGGGGTGCAGGAGAGAATCGCCTCAGCCGGATGGAAGGTCGAGCGTAGGGATTGCCCTACAAGGATGGCGGGATTGGGTATGTCGATAAGCGATAGTGGCCAGCATCAGGCTGCAAGCCACAAAAGCCGGCAAAAGCAGTTCTGGAGGGATGTCGTAAATGGATACGTCATCCCCTGTGGGAGCGGGCTTGCTCGCGAAGGCGGCGTAACATTCAGCACATATGTCAACTGGCAGACTGCTTTCGCGAGCAAGCCCGCTCCCACCTTTGACTTGTGGTATCAGGACCTACAGGGAAGGTCGGGGAATTCAGAGGAGTTTGTGTTCCATCGCGTATTTCACCAGATCGGCCAGGGAGGTGATGTTGAGTTTCTGCATCAACCGCGCCTTGTGGGTGCTGATGGTTTTGCTGCTCAGGGCCAGTTGCTGGGCGATATCGTTGACGTTGGCGCCCTGTGCCAGGCGCTCGAACACCGAAAACTCGCGCTCCGAGAGCAACGAATGCAGGGGCCGGGAATCCGTCAGGCCGACTTCGAAGACCATGCGGTCCGCCAGCTCGGGGTCGATGTAACGCCCGCCCGCTGCGACTTTGCGGATCGCCGTCAGCAGCAGCGCCGGGTCGCTGTCCTTGGTGGCATAGCCGGCCGCGCCAACCTTCAATGCCCGGGCGGCCATCTGGGCTTCGTCGTGCATCGACAGCACCAGAATCGCGGGCGGATTGTTCAGCGCACGGATTCTGGGGATCGCCTCCAACCCGTTGACGCCGGGCATCGAGATGTCGAGCAGCACCACCTCACAGGGCACATGACGCAAGGTCTCCAGCAATTGCTCGCCGTTGCTCGCCTCCCCCACCACCCGCAAATCCTTGGCCAGGCCGATCAACTGCTTGATGCCTTCGCGAACGATGGTGTGGTCTTCGGCTACCAGTACACGGATCACGTTTTTCTCCACTTTTGTTATCCAGAGCCAAGATCATTCGCGAGCAGGCTCGCTCCCACATTTGATAGGCGGCGTACACAAATCCCCTGTGGGAGCGAGCCTGCTCGCGAAGCGCCAGTACAGACACTCCAAGCGTTTCAGGTCTCATCAAGCGGCACTCGCACACTCAACGTCGTCCCCTCCCCTACCTCACTGTCAAGGGACAACTGCCCGCCCATGATCAACACCCGCTCGCGCATGCCGACCACGCCAAAGGACGTCGGCCTGCCGGTGGAAGGGACAAACCCTACACCATCATCACTGATGGTCAGGCATAACTCGCCACCTTCCAGCACCAGCGTCAATTCGACAGTATGCGCCTGGGCATGGCGCATGACATTGGTCAGCGCCTCCTGAAGAATCCGGAACAGGCCGATGGCCTTGGCATCGCTCAACGCCGGCAGGTTGTCGGGGACTTGCACCAGGCACGGAATCTGCGTACGCGCCTCGAAACGTCGGGCCTGCCATTCGATGGCCGAGGCGATCCCGGCATCGAGAATCGGCGGACGCAAGGCTGTGGCCACGTCCCGCACCAACTGGAACAACTGGGCAATCAGGCGTTTCATGCTGTTGAGGCGCTCGCTCAACCCTGGGTCCAACTCGGCGTAGGCCAACTCACACATCGAGGTTTCGAGCTTCAACACCGTGAGCATCTGCCCCAGCTCATCGTGAACCTCTCGGGCAATGCGGGCCTTTTCCTCCTCGCGAACGCTTTCCAGGTGCGCCGACAATTCGCGTAATTGCTCGCGGGAGCTGGCCAGTTCCAGTTCAATGCGCTTGCTTTCGCTGATGTCCCAGACAATCCCGTCCCACACCGACGTACCGTCCTCCAGCCGACGGGTAATGGCCTTGATCTCGGCCCAGCGCTGCTCGCCCTGACGCGTAAGAATCCGTCCTTGCCATGACCAGTCGCTGTCGGTGTCCAGTGCATGATCCTGGGTCTGGTGGTAGCTGGCCTTGTCGTCCGGGTGCACCAGACTGCGCAGGCCCTTGTCGCGATGACTCAAGGTAGCCGGTGAATAACCCACCAGGCCCTCGCTGCCCTCACTGATGTAGGCAAAGTCGATTTGCCCGGTCAGTGGTGCCCTTTCCAGACGAAAGACCAAACCCGGCACGTTGGCAGCAATGCCCTGCAATCGCGCCTCACTTTCTTGCAGGGCCGCCAGTGCTCGTCGACGTTCGGTGACATCGTTGAGGTAAACCACCAAATACTCACCGTCGCGAAAGCGCAGAAAACTCAAGGACACGTCTGCCGGCAGGATGCTGCCGTCGGCCCGCACGCAGTGGGTTTCGAAACTTTGCGGCGCGTCCTCGCTCGTCCGGGCGCTTTTCCACAGGTTCAGCCAGCGGTCCATGTGCAGGCCCGGCTCAAAATCGATCAACGGCCGGTCAATGACCTCGCCCGGCGCGTAACCGAGCATGGCCTCAGCGGCCGGGTTGGCGTAGCGGACATGGCTGTCCCAGTTGACCCAGAGGATCCCGACCGTACTTTGATCGATGGAGAACTGCGTCAGGCGCAGGGATTCTTCGCTGGCCGCGCGCAGGGCAATGTCTTCCCGGGCAGCCACCAGCAGCAGTTCCAGCGCACGCTGCTGGCGCCGCTGCCACAACATGAAGGCCATGCTGGCGAGCAACAACACCGCCAACAGCAGGCACAGGTTCTGCCAAAAGCCCCGGGACTCGGCCAACCGAGGGTACTTGGGTTGCAGCCAACGGGTGTGCAGTTGCTCCAGGTCCTTGCCGGGGATCGCATGCAAGGCGCGCTCGACGATATCGGCCAGTTGCGGCCAGTCGCGCCGGGTCGCCACTCGCAGCAATTGCGGCAAACCGATATCGCCCACCACCGCCAGCCCGACGAACTCGGGTTCGGCCGACAAACGGCTGAGCTGCGCCTCATCGATCACCGCGTAACGCGCCTGCTGGCTCAGCAACAGTTGCAAGGCCTGACGCTCCTGCGGCACACCTTGCAAGTTCAAGTTGGGATAAGTGGCCCGCAGATAGTCCGCAATGGCGCTGGGCATCCGCACCACTACCCGGGATTGGCTGTCGAGCTTTTCCAGTTCCACGGCGCCGGCACCTTTCTGCTCGCCAACCACCAGTTGCGGGACCCGCATGTACGGGTCGGAGAATTGCCAGAGGCGCAGGCTCGCCGGGGTTTGTGTCAGGCCGGGGGCGAGGTCGATCTCGCCGTCGCGCAACGCCGCCTCCAGTTGCGCCAGGTCGGCGAAGTGGCGCCAGCTCAGTTCGACGTTGAGCGTCTTGCCCAGCCATTGCATCAATTCGACATTGGCGCCAGACAAGCGCTGCAAACGCCGGTCGTACTGCGCGTAAGGGGCTTGCAGCACCAGGCCGACCCGCAGTTGCGCGTGCTGCGCCAGCCATTGGCGCTGTTCGACCGTCAACGGCGCGCCCGCCGCCACCGGTGCGGGCGCCGCCCACCCCATCAAGGGAAGCCATAAACAGCCGATAACCCACAGGCAGCGAAAACGCATCATCGAACTCTCACACACTGACAAATACTGACCAACCCATTAGGCTGCCGGGATTACTTCTGGCCTGGAATATCCGATGCCCCCTGTTTACCGCCTGGCACTGCCAGCATTGTGCCTGTCGTTGATCCTGCCTTGTGCGTTTTCCGTTCAGGCTGCCGACCCGGCACCCGCCGCCACGGAAAAACCTACAGAAGACAAACCGGCCGAACGCCAGCCATTGCTTGAGCGTAGTCAGGAAGAAGCTACGGCCCTTGAGCGAATTGTTCCCGCCCAGGAACAACAGCAGCTGCAAACCGGCAGCGACAGCTTCCTGGCCCTGTGGAAACCGGCGAACACCAGCGAGCCCAAAGGCGCGGTCATCATCATTCCGGGGGCGGGTGAAACGGCGGACTGGCCTCAGGCAATCAGCCCATTGCGCCACAAACTGCCGGATGCCGACTGGGGCAGCCTGAGCCTGACGCTGCCGGACCTGCAAAGCGACGCCGCCCAGGCACGCGCTGTCGAGGCCGCACCGGCGCCCGTCAAAACCGACCCTGCCAGCAAAGACGCCAGCACCGCAGCCCCCATCGAGCAGGTGGCCGGCGGCGAAGGCGAAGTCACTGACCGGCCGACCGTCGACACCGTTGAAGAGAAAGCCAAGGCCGACGCCGAGCGGATCTTTGCGCGCATCGATGCCGCGATTGCCTTTGCCGAACAGCAAAGCGCGCGCAGCGTCGTACTGCTGGGGCATGGCACCGGTGCCTACTGGGCCGCACGCTACCTGAGCGAAAAACAGCCTGCGCAAATCGAGAAGTTCGTGATGGTGGCGGCGCAAACGCCAGTCGGTGCCAAGCCTGAACTGGCCGAACTGACGCCGACCCTGAAGCTGGCCACTGCGGATATTTTCTACAAGGACAAACCGCTGACGCGCGCCGCAGCCCTCGAACGCTTACAAGCCAGCAAACGCCTGAAAGCCTCGCGGTTCAGCCAAATCCCCCTCAAGGCCCTGCCCGGCAACAGCGCCGCTGAACAGGAACAACTGTTTCGCCGCGTACGCGGCTGGTTGAGCCCGCAGCCCGCCGCGGATTGATAGACCGCGTCGCCCCCATCGCGAGCAGGCCCGCTCCCACAGTTGATCGCGGTCATACACACATGTTGTGTCTACTGAAGATCTAATGTGGGAGCGGGCTTGCTCGCGATGGCGGCTTAAGAGACAACACAATCTATTGCTCTACCGAAAATCCCGTCGCTCGCGAATCAATGTGTAGGCGCTATGCAACTCTCGGGTTCTTTCAGTGGCTTCACGCACCTGTATCAGATTGGCGCCCGAACCCGCCACTTTGTCCGGGTGATGGCGACTGAGCAGCCGCCGATAGGCGCGCTTGATCTGCGACGGCTCACTGTTCGCCGTCACCCCCAGCAGCAACATCGCTTCTTTGTAAGCGGTAGCGCTGCTGACCAAGGGTTTCCGATGGGGTTCGTATTCAGCGGACAACGACTGCACCTGCTCCGGCGTCCAGCCGAGCCAGCGGCCCCATTGTGCAATCAGCTCGCGCTCACTGGCGCCAATGCGGCCATCGGCCCAGATCATCCGCCAACAGGCACGTAACACACCTTCCGCCGCAAAAGGCTGCGCCTTCAAACGCCGCAGGTATCCACGTAACCGGTCGTTCCCGGACTTACCTCGATTGAACGCCGCAATGGCACGCTTTTGCGCCGACTCCGTCATCTCCAGCGAGCGCATTTCCTGACGCGCCTGCTGGATGTGCCCGTCGACTACCCGGCCATCGCTTTTGGCCAATCGCCCCAACAACACAAACAACAGCTCGTCGTTACGCAACTGCGCACGACCGCCCAAACGTTCCCGCAAATGCGCGAGGCTTTGCAGTTGCAGGCGTCGGTCCAACGCCTGCCCCAACAATGCGCCGAGCATGGCCCCCGGAATGCTGGCTATGGCAAAGCCCGCTCCGGCTCCGATCAGAGTCCCTGGCCACAACATATCAGTAGCTCGCTTCTAACAATTTTTCGACTTGCGCCAAACGTTCGTGAGTGCCCACATCGACCCAGTGCCCAGACAAGTGCTCACCGCTCACCTGACCTTTCGTTATCGCGGCGCGCAGCAGCGGGGCCAGTTTGAAAGCACCATCGGTACAGGCCGCGAAGAGTTTCGGGTGCAACACCGCAATACCACTGTAGGTCAGCGTATCGGCAGCAAGTTGACCCTCTTGCACCTGGCCGTCGACCAGGCTGAAATCACCTGTCGGGTGATGCTCCGGGTTGTCCGCAAGCACCAGGTGCGCCTCGCCTGCGAGGGGTTGGCGCAGTGTTGCAAAGTCGTAGTCGGTCCAGATATCACCGTTGACCACCACAAACGGCTCATCTCCCAGCAGCGGCAAGGCCCGGAAGATCCCGCCACCCGTCTCCAGCGGCGCCTCTTCAGGCGAATACTGGATGCTCAAGCCAAAGCGCGAGCCGTCGCCCAGGTAATCCTCGATCTGCTGGCCCAACCAGGCGTGGTTGATGACGATGTCGGTGAAGCCCGCCGCCGCCAGCGCCCGCAGGTGATACTCGATCAGCGGTACACCGCCGACGCGCACCAGCGGCTTGGGCGTGGTCAGGGTCAAGGGCCGCATTCGCTCGCCCTTGCCTGCCGCGAGAATGATTGCCTTCATGCGCAGACTCCAACCGCAGCCCGCAGGCTTGCAAGCAACTCGCCCAGGTCGGCCAGTTCTGGACGCCGGGCCAGGACGGCTTCTATATAAGCAAAGAAGCGCGGCACATCGGCCAGGTAACGCGGTTTGCCGTCACGGTGACAGATGCGGGCGAAAATCCCGATGACTTTCAGGTGACGCTGCACACCCATCAGGTCACTGGCCCGCAGGAACTCGTCGAAATCCGGCTGCACGGGGATCCCCAGCGCACCGGCCTGCTGCCAGTAGTCGGCCATCCAGCCGCGCACCCGCTCATCGGGCCAACTGAGAAACGCGTCCTTGAACAGGCACGTCACGTCATAGGTCACCGGGCCGTAGACCGCGTCCTGGAAGTCCAGCACGCCGGGGTTTGGCTCGCTGATCATCAGGTTGCGCGGCATATAGTCGCGATGCACCAGCACCTTGGGTTGGGCCAGTGCGCTGTCGATCAGTTGATCGCTCACGCGTTGCCACAAGGCCTGTTGCCCGGCATCGAATTTCACGCCCAACTCGCGCCCCACATACCACTCGGGGAACAATTCCAGCTCACGGCGCAGCAACGCCACGTCATAACTGGGCAGCGGCGCGACCATCGGCAACTGCTGAAAAGCCAGCAACGCCTGCAGCGCTTTATCGAACAAATCATCGGCATTGCTGCTGTCGATCACGTCCAGATAGGTCTGGGTGCCCAGGTCATTGAGCAAAAGAAACCCGCGCTCGAGGTCTTCTGCGTATATTTTCGGCACGTTTACATGCGCCTGCGCCAGCAAAAAGGCGATATCCACGAAGGGTTTGCAGTTCTCCTGTGGCGGCGGAGCGTCCATCACGACAAAGCTTTTACCGCCGCCCTCCCACCGGAAGTAGCGTCGAAAACTCGCGTCACTACTGGCCGAAGTCAACGTGGCCGGGGGCACGGCGCCCCAGCCCTGATCGGCGAACACAATTGCCAACTGCTCATCGAGCCAAACTTTCAGGTGTTGCAAGCGTACATCTTGGTCAGGCATTGCAAGGGTCTCCGACGGCGCTAGCCGTCAAGCGGGTCATGCTTTATTATCCAGCATCTTTTTCAGACCATCGAGAGGCGTGCGGCCCACCACCGCGGGCAGATGGCACGCAGGAAGCCCGGACTAATAAGATGGCATTGAAATCCCCCGCGTTTCGTAAAAAATTTCCGTTGCTGGTAACCGGCAGTTTGCTGGCCATGCAACCTCTAGCCACTTCGTATGTGGTCGCCGCCGAACAGTATGACTGCTCAGTCTCTGCTTCGGGTGCCTGGGACTGCGCGCCGAAAACCAGCGCAGCCCAATTGCCGCCGCGCCCCGTGCATGACGGGAGCGCCGTCACATCGAACAACGAATCGGCAGCGGGCACCAGTGCCAGCGACGACTCGGGGCCCAAACCGGTCCTGGTCACCGAATCCAAAGGTCGTGGCCTGAAATCGCGCAGCGAAGACTACAGTCACCTCGACTGGGTTCCGCGCGACAAGCTCACCGCTGCGCAATTGGCTGAAACCGGTCCTTATTGCTCTGGTTCCTATATCGAACCGATTCGTCCTGGCATGAATGACAAGACGAATAAAAGTGACGCGCCGACCTTCATCGGTGCCAAGGCGTCGCGCTACCAGCAAGAGCAACAGGTCGCGACCCTGGCCGGTGACGTCGTCATGCGCCAGGGCAGCATGCAGGTCGAGGCCGACGAGGCCAACCTGTATCAGGCCGAGAACCGTGGCGAACTCAGCGGCAACGTGCGGATCCGCGATAACGGCGCGCTGCTCGTTGGCGACCATGCCGACGTACAGCTCGACACGGGTGAAGCCAAGGTCGACAACGCCGAATACGTGATGCACAAGTCACGCATCCGCGGTAACGCGCTGTACGCCAAGCGTGCTGAAAACGCGATCATCCGTCTCAAGGACGGCACGTACACCACGTGCGAACCGAACAGCAACGCCTGGCAGCTCAAGGGTAACAACATCACCCTGAACCCGGCGACCGGCTTCGGCACCGCGACCAACGTGACGCTGCGGGTCAAAGACATTCCGGTGCTCTACACCCCGTACATCTATTTCCCGATCGACGACCGTCGCCAGTCCGGCTTCCTGCCGCCAACCATCGGCACCGGTACCGACACCGGCATGTTGCTGGTCACCCCGTACTACTTCAACCTGGCGCCGAACTACGATGCCACGTTGTACCCGCGCTATATGAGCAAGCGTGGCCTGCTGATGGAAGGCGAGTTCCGCTACCTGACCAAGTCCAGCGAAGGTCAGTTCGGCGCGGCGTACCTCAACGACGACAATACCGATCGCAGCAAGCAGAGCGACTACGAAAAAAACCGCTACATGCTCAACTGGCAGCACAAGGGTGGGCTTGATTCGCGCCTGATGACAGAGGTCGACTACACCAAGATCAGCGACCCGTACTACTTCCAGGATCTGGAAAGTGATCAAATCGGGATCAAGGCTTCCCACGAATACGTTAACCAGCAGGGCGTCGTTACTTACCGTGGCGATACCTACCGCGCACGCATCAATGCCCAGGCTTATGAGCTGGCAACGGTCTCCAACATTACGCCGTACAACCGCCTGCCACAGATCACCTTCGTAGGTGAACTGCCGCAACATCCGGGCGGTCTGGATTTCTCGTACAACACGGAAATCGTGCGTTTTGATCGCGACCTGCTAACCGGTAGCTACTTCGACAAGGATGGCGTCGATCAAGGTCGACTGGACAGAAACGTTACCGGCCTGGCACGGGCCAACGGTAATCGCCTGGATCTTGAACCGACCGTCAGCCTGCCACTGAACTGGACCTACGGCTTCGTGAAGCCGTCGCTCAAGTACAAGTACACCCAATACGACCTCAGCCTCGATAATCTGGGCAAGGTCCAGATTGACGATGCACGCGCAGCCGCAGCACGAAACGGCACCGATTACATCGGCGGCAACTTCAGTGGCTCCCAGAACCGTAGCGTCCCTATTGCCAGCATCGACAGTGGTCTTTACTTCGACCGTAATACGTCATGGTTCGGCAAAAACTACCGGCAGACGCTTGAACCACGCTTGTACTACCTGTACGTCCCAGAGACCAATCAGGAAGACATCCCGGTATTCGACTCTGGCGAGAGCACGTTCAACTATTCGTCGCTGTTTCGCGATAATCGCTTCACCGGCTCCGACCGCGTAGGGGATGAGAACAAACTGTCCCTGGGCGTGACCAACCGCTGGATCGAAGACAATGGCTTCGAACGTCAAACTATCAGTGTTGGCCAGGCCCTGTACTTCAAGGACCGCGAAGTACAACTGCCAGGTATCGATGCCAAAACGCGCGCCGACGCACATTCCAACGTGTCTCCATACGCACTGGAATACGCCTATCGCTTCAACCGCGACTGGCGCGCCACGGCCGACTACAACTGGGACCCTGACAGCCGCAGCACTCGTTCGGGCAGCGCGATGTTCCATTACCAGCCTGAAGATAACCCGAACAAAATCATCAACGCCGGCTATCGCTATCGCAACGACCAGATTCGTTACGACGAATCTACCGGTAAGTGGATTGTGGGTGGCGGCGACTATGGCACCCCGGGCACTCCTGGTTTCGTGAAGGACTACTACAAGATCCAGCAGCACGACTTCTCCGTGATCTGGCCGATCGTGCCGCAATGGAACGCCATCAGCCGTTGGCAATACGACTACAGCCGCAACCGCACGCTCGACGCTATTGGTGGTTTCGAGTACGACAACTGCTGCTGGAAGCTGCGCCTGATCAGCCGTTACTGGATCAAGTATGACGAGTTCAGCCAGCAGGCTCCGCAAAACGAAAGCGGCGACCGCGGCATTTTCCTCCAAATTGTGCTGAAGGGACTTGGTGGCGTTGTTGGCCAGAAAGTAGAGAGTTTCCTCGACCAAGGCATCAAGGGTTATCGTGAACGTGAAGACCAAGCTTTCTGATTGTCTGCGCCCGCTGATGCTGGGCGCGTTGTTCCTGGGTACTGCGGCCAATGCCGCAGTACAGTCCATCGACAAAGTGGTGGCCATCGTCGACAACGACGTGGTCATGCAGAGCCAATTGGACCAACGGGTGCATGAAGTTCAGCAAACCATCGCCAAGCGCGGCGGCGGCACTCCGCCGCCCGGCGTACTGGACCAACAGGTGCTGGAGCGCCTGATCGTCGAAAACCTGCAACTGCAGATCGGCGAACGTTCCGGCATCCGCATCACCGATGAAGAACTGAACCAGGCGATCGGCACCATTGCCCAGCGCAACAACATGACCGTGGATCAGTTCCGCGCCGCCCTGGCACACGACGGCCTGTCTTACGACGACGCCCGTGACCAGGTTCGCCGTGAAATGATCATCAGCCGTGTTCGTCAACGCCGTGTAGCCGAGCGCATTCAGGTGTCCGAGCAGGAAGTGAAGAACTTCCTCGCCTCCGACCTTGGCAAAGTTCAGCTCTCTGAAGAGCTGCACCTGGCCAACATCCTGATTCCGACGCCCGAAAGCGCCAACTCTGAAGCGATTCAGAATGCCGCTCGTCAGGCAATGGAGATCTATCAGCAGCTCAAGCAAGGTGCAGACTTCGCTCAATTGGCCATTGCCAAATCCGCGAGCGACAACGCACTGGAAGGCGGCGACATGGGCTGGCGTAAAGCTGCTCAACTGCCACCTCCTTTCGATCGTGAGCTGAGCGCCATGTCCGTGGGTGAGATCACTCAACCGGCACGCACACCTGGCGGCTTCATTATTCTGAAAGTGCTGGAAAAGCGCGGCGGCGGCAATCAGGTACGTGACGAAGTCCACGTTCGCCACATCCTGATCAAACCAAGCGAAATCCGCAGCGAAGAAGAAACCAAGCGCCTGGCACAGAAGCTCTACGACCGCATCGAAGCGGGCGAAGACTTTGCCGACCTGGCAAAAAGCTACTCGGAAGATCCAGGCTCCGCCCTTAACGGTGGCGACCTGAACTGGATCGACCCGAACTCGCTCGTACCGGAATTCCGCGAAGTAATGGCCAAGACCCCGCAAGGGCAACTGTCCAAGCCCTTCAAGAGCCCTTACGGCTGGCACGTACTGGAAGTCCTTGGCCGCCGCGCCACCGACAGCACCACCCAGGCCCGCGAACAGCAAGCGATGACCGTACTGCGTAACCGCAAATACGACGAAGAGCTGCAAACCTGGCTGCGTCAGATCCGCGACGAAGCCTATGTAGAGATCAAACTCCCTGGTGCAGACCAGGCAAAGCAGTGAAACCCAAGCGTTTCGCGCTGACACCCGGTGAACCGGCCGGCATAGGTCCTGACCTGTGCCTGCTGCTCGCCTCGCAAGCCCAGCCACACCCCCTGATTGCCATTACCAGCCGTGACCTGCTCCTTGAGCGGGCCGCGCAGCTGGGCGTGGTCGTCGACCTGCTGACGGTCACCCCCGACCATTGGCCGGACGTTCCGGCACCCGCCAACAGCCTGTATGTCTGGGATACGCCGCTCAACACCACGGTCACGGCCGGTCAGCTGGACAAGGCCAATGCCGCGTTTGTCCTGGAAACCCTTACCCGTGCAGGCCAGGGCTGCCTGGATGGGCACTTTGCCGGCATGATCACCGCCCCGGTGCACAAGGGCGTGATCAACGAATCCGGGATCGCCTTTTCCGGCCACACCGAGTTTCTTGCCGACCTGACCCACACCCAACAAGTGGTGATGATGCTGGCTACCCGCGGTTTGCGCGTAGCCCTGGTCACCACTCACCTGCCGCTGCGCGAAGTTGCCGATGCAATCACCGTGGAGCGACTGGAGCGGGTCACACGGATTCTGCACGCCGACCTGCAACAAAAATTCGGCATCGCCCGGCCGCGTATCCTTGTCTGCGGGCTCAACCCGCATGCAGGTGAAGGCGGACACCTGGGCCATGAAGAAATCGATATCATCGAACCCACCCTGGAGCGTCTGCGCGGCGAAGGCATGGACCTGCGTGGCCCCCTGCCCGCCGACACTCTGTTTACCCCCAAATATCTGGAGCACTGCGATGCAGTGCTGGCGATGTACCACGACCAGGGCTTGCCCGTGCTGAAATACAAAGGCTTCGGCGCGGCAGTCAACGTGACCCTGGGCTTGCCGATCATCCGCACTTCAGTCGACCACGGCACTGCCCTGGACCTGGCTGGCAGCGGCAAAATCGACACCGGCAGCCTGCACGTCGCCCTGGAAACCGCCTATCAGATGGCCGAGACCCGTTTATGACCGAGCATTATCAACACCGGGCGCGCAAGCGCTTCGGCCAGAACTTCCTGCACGATGCCGGCGTTATCGACCGTATCCTGCGCGCTATCCGCGCCAAGCCTGAAGACCGCCTGCTGGAAATCGGCCCGGGCCAGGGTGCGCTCACCGAAGGCCTGCTCAACAGCGGCGCCCAACTGGACGTGGTGGAACTGGACAAGGACCTGATCCCGATCCTCAACCAGCAGTTCGCCGGCAAGAGCAATTTCAACCTGCACCAGGGCGATGCGCTGAAGTTCGACTTCAACAGCCTGAATGCGGCCCCTAACAGCCTGCGCGTCGTCGGCAACCTGCCGTACAACATCTCCACGCCGCTGATTTTCCACCTGCTGAGCAACGCAGCCATCATCCGCGACATGCACTTCATGCTGCAAAAGGAAGTGGTCGAGCGCCTGGCCGCCGGTCCTGGCGGTGGTGATTGGGGTCGTCTGTCGATCATGGTTCAGTACCACTGCCGGGTTGAACACCTGTTCAACGTTGGCCCCGGCGCATTCAACCCGCCACCCAAAGTCGACTCGGCAATCGTCCGCCTGGTGCCACACGACGTGCTGCCACACCCGGCCAAGGATCATCGCCTGCTGGAACGCGTCGTTCGCGAAGCCTTCAACCAGCGCCGCAAAACCCTGCGCAACACCCTCAAGTTGCTGCTGAGCAACGCTGAAATCGAAGCCGCTGGCGTCGATGGCGGCCTGCGTCCCGAGCAGCTCGATCTGGCAGCGTTCGTTCGCCTGGCCGACAAGCTCAGCGAACAAGTCAACACGACGCCCGCCGCCGACTGACAGCCCTTGAGCGTTATCGGGTAGGACACCAGGCGCACAGTCTGGTTTACTACCCGATACCTGGCCTAGACTGACCTCAATCAGTTACGCCCCGCGCTTCGCTCTAAAGGCCTTTTGCATGTCCGATCCTCGTTATCAGGTCGACGTCAGCGTCGTCACCCGCTTTCTGGCAGAACAGTCGCAACCCGAGCACAACCGCTTTGCCTTCGCCTACACCATTACCGTACAGAACAACGGCCAGGTCCCGGCCAAGTTGCTCTCCCGGCACTGGGTCATCACCGATGGCGACGGGCATGTCGAAGAGGTTCGCGGTGCCGGTGTCGTGGGTCAGCAACCGCTGATCGACGTTGGCAAAAGCCACACTTACAGCAGCGGCACTGTGATGACCACGCGAGTCGGCACCATGCAAGGCACTTACCAGATGCTCGCTGAAGACGGAAAACACTTCGACGCCGTCATCGCGCCGTTCCGTCTGGCGGTGCCCGGAGCCCTGCATTAATGACAACGTACGCCGTGGGCGACCTGCAAGGTTGTCTTGCCCCCCTGCAATGCCTGCTCAAACAGGTGGCATTCGACCCTGCAAAGGATCGTTTGTGGCTGGTCGGCGATCTGGTCAACCGCGGCCCGCAGTCGCTCGAAACCCTGCGCTATCTCTATAGCATCCGCGAATCGCTGGTGTGCGTATTGGGTAACCATGACCTGCACCTGCTGGCCGCCGGCCACAACATCGAACGCCTGAAGAAAGCTGATACCCTGCACGAAATCCTCGAAGCCCCGGACGCCAGGGAGCTGCTTGAGTGGTTGCGCCAGCAAAAGCTCATGCACTACGACGAACAACGCGACATGGCGCTGGTGCATGCCGGCATCCCGCCGCAATGGTCCCTGCGCAAAGCTTTAAAGTGTGCATCCGAAGTCGAGGCCGCCCTGCGCGACGATAACCTTATCGCACCTTACCTGGATGGCATGTACGGCAACGAGCCGGCGAAATGGGATAACGACCTCAAGGGCGTTACCCGCCTGCGGGTCATTACCAACTATTTCACCCGCATGCGCTTCTGCACCAGCGAAGGCAAGCTTGACCTCAAGGGCAAGGAAGGCGCCGAGACCGCGCGCCCCGGCTATGCCCCCTGGTTCAAGCACAAGGAGCGCAAGACCAAGGGGCTGAAGATCATCTTCGGTCACTGGGCAGCCCTGGAAGGCCAATGCAACGAACCCGGCGTTTTTGCCCTCGACACCGGCTGTGTCTGGGGAGGCTCGTTGACCTTGATGAACGTCGACACCGGCCAGCGCCTCAATTGCGAATGCGATGACGAAGGCCGCCTCATGCCGACCATCGCACCCGCCACCCCCAATCAATTGTCAGCCAGCGCCAAGCGCTAGGCTCAGGAGCCCGCCATGAGCGAATTCAAACGCATCCCCCCAGAGCAGGTCCAGGCCCTGCGCGAAAAAGGCGCCGTCGTGGTCGACGTCCGTGATCCCCAGACTTTCGCCTTGAACCACATCAGCGGCTCAAAGCACCTGGACAACCACTCACTGCACGCCTTCATCAGCGCCGCCGACCTTGATGCACCAACCGTCGTGGTCTGCTATCACGGCAATTCCAGCCAGGGTGCGGCAGCCTATCTGGTCAGCCAGGGCTTCTGCGACGTCTACAGCATGGACGGTGGTTTCGAGCTGTGGCGTACGACTTTTCCTTCAGAAATCTCGCAAACCCCTGCCGAATAAATTTTTTTACACGCGCCAGCCCACGCCCGCCGTGGGCTGACGAACGGTCCGTCACAACAAATTACGCATTGCCTCTTTGCCTCCCGGATTCCGAACTATCCTTAGCCTCAGGCCATCCAAAACAGGGGAGAGCCGGTACACCGGCATGCGGATCATCGGGAGTAGCTTTCAAGGTCGATAGCTTTGAAGGTGTTCTGGGGGGTAGACAGCAGCTGCATTTCAGCTGCTTGCCAGCATCGACTGACTGATCCGACGTCGGCTCCACGTATCGAGCGAGGTGACGTCATGAGTATTTTTAGCCACTTCCAACAACGCTTCGAGTCCACGCGCCAGGAAGAACTCACGCTGCAAGAGTATCTGGAACTGTGCAAAAAGGACCGCAGCGCCTATGCCTCGTCCGCCGAACGTCTGCTACTGGCAATCGGCGAACCGGAACTGCTCGACACCTCGACCAACTCGAGACTGTCGCGCATTTTTTCCAACAAGGTGATCCGTCGCTATCCGGCCTTTGAAGACTTCCATGGGATGGAAGAGTGCATCGACCAGATCGTCTCCTACTTCCGCCATGCTGCGCAGGGCCTGGAAGAGAAGAAACAGATCCTCTACCTGCTGGGCCCTGTCGGTGGCGGCAAATCGTCCCTGGCCGAGAAACTCAAACAGCTGATCGAAAAAGTGCCCTTCTATGCCATCAAGGGTTCGCCGGTATTCGAGTCGCCCCTGGGGCTGTTCAACGCCACAGAAGATGGCGCGATCCTCGAAGAGGATTTCGGCATTCCACGGCGCTACCTGAACACCATCATGTCGCCCTGGGCAACCAAGCGCCTGGCCGAATTCGGCGGCGACATCAGCCAGTTCCGCGTGGTCAAACTCTACCCGTCGATCCTTAACCAGATCGCCGTGGCCAAGACCGAGCCGGGTGACGAAAACAACCAGGACATCTCCGCGCTGGTGGGTAAGGTCGATATCCGCAAGCTCGAAGAATTCCCGCAGAACGATGCCGATGCCTATAGCTACTCGGGTGCACTCTGCCGCTCCAACCAGGGCCTGATGGAGTTCGTCGAAATGTTCAAGGCACCGATCAAGGTGCTGCACCCATTACTGACGGCCACCCAGGAAGGCAACTACAACAGCACCGAGGGTCTGGGCGCGATCCCGTTCACCGGTATCCTGCTGGCCCACTCCAACGAATCGGAGTGGCACACCTTCCGCAACAACAAGAACAACGAAGCGTTCATCGACCGGATCTACATCGTCAAAGTACCGTACTGCCTGCGGGTCAGCGACGAAGTGAAGATCTACGACAAGCTGTTGTTCAACAGCTCCCTGGCCAAGGCTCATTGCGCACCCGACACCTTGAAGATGCTCGCCCAGTTCACCGTGCTCTCACGCCTCAAGGAGCCGGAAAACTCGAACATCTATTCGAAGATGCGCGTGTATGACGGCGAAAACCTCAAGGACACCGATCCAAAGGCCAAGTCGATCCAGGAGTACCGCGACACGGCGGGCGTCGACGAAGGCATGAACGGCCTGTCGACCCGGTTCGCCTTCAAGATCCTGTCGAAAGTCTTCAACTTCGACCCGCACGAGATCGCCGCGAACCCGGTACACCTGCTGTATGTGCTGGAACAACAGATTGAGCAGGAACAATTCCAGGCGGAAACCCGCGAGCGGTATCTGCGCTTCCTCAAAGAGTATCTGGCGCCGCGTTACATCGAGTTCATCGGCAAAGAGATTCAGACCGCCTACCTGGAGTCCTACAGCGAATACGGTCAAAACATCTTCGACCGCTATGTGCTTTACGCGGACTTCTGGATTCAGGATCAGGAATACCGCGACCCGGAAACCGGTGAGATCCTCAATCGTGTAGCCCTCAACGAAGAGCTGGAAAAAATCGAAAAACCGGCAGGCATCAGCAATCCGAAGGATTTCCGCAACGAAATCGTCAACTTCGTCCTGCGTGCCCGGGCCAACAACAACGGCAAGAATCCAACCTGGCTCAGCTACGAGAAGCTGCGGGTGGTCATCGAGAAGAAAATGTTCTCGAACACCGAGGATCTGCTGCCGGTCATCAGCTTCAACGCCAAGGCCAGCAAAGAGGACCAGCAAAAACACAACGACTTCGTTACACGGATGGTCGAGCGCGGTTACACCGACAAACAGGTACGACTGCTGTCCGAGTGGTATCTGCGAGTCAGGAAATCGCAGTAACCCGCTGCCGGTCAGACCGGTTGTCGTTAGCCCGGAGCCTGTGTACACAATTTCTGTTACACAGGTTTCTGGAAGGTGTTTGGAAATCGACAGCGAAGCCCAGGCAACGCGCAACAGGTACGGAAGGCGCATAACCGCGCGGCCCTACCCTGCGCCCCTTACAGCCAGACTTGCTCGCGATTTCTCAAGACAGCTTCTAAGGAGCAGTCATGAGCTATGTGATCGACCGACGTCTCAATGGCAAGAACAAGAGCACGGTAAACCGTCAGCGGTTTCTGCGGCGTTACCGTGACCACATCAAAAAGGCCGTCGAAGAGGCGGTCAGCCGGCGCTCCATCACGGATATGGAGCACGGCGAGCAAATCAGCATTCCCGGCCGGGATATCGATGAGCCGGTGCTTCACCATGGTCGCGGCGGCAAGCAGACTGTCGTGCATCCGGGCAACAAGGAATTCACCAGCGGCGAGCATATCGCCCGCCCACCAGGTGGTGGCGGGGGAAAAGGTCCGGGCAAGGCCGGCAACTCCGGCGAGGGCATGGACGAGTTCGTCTTCCAGATCACCCAGGAAGAATTCCTTGAGTTCATGTTCGAGGACCTGGAATTGCCGAACCTGGTCAAGCGCAACCTGAGTGGCACCGACACCTTCAAAACCGTGCGCGCCGGTATCAGCAACGAGGGCAACCCGTCTCGGATCAACATCATCCGCACGTTGCGCTCGGCCCATGCACGGCGTATCGCGCTGTCTGGCAGCAGCCGGGCAAAGCTCAAGGATGCCAAAGATGAACTGGCCCGACTTAAACGGGAAGAGCCCGACAACTTCGGCGATATTCAGACCATCGAAGCAGAAATTGAACGCTTGAGTGCGCGAATCCATCGCGTGCCGTTTCTCGACACGTTCGACCTCAAGTACAACCTGCTGATCAAGCAGCCAAACCCCAGCTCGAAAGCCGTGATGTTCTGCCTGATGGACGTTTCCGGCTCCATGACCCAGGCCACCAAAGACATCGCCAAGCGGTTTTTCATCCTGCTGTACCTGTTCCTCAAGCGTAACTACGAGAAAATCGATGTGGTGTTCATTCGTCACCACACCAGTGCCCGCGAAGTCGACGAAGAAGAGTTCTTCTACTCTCGCGAAACCGGCGGCACCATCGTGTCCAGCGCCCTGAAACTGATGCAGGAGATCATGGCCGAGCGTTATCCCAGCAACGACTGGAACATTTACGCCGCACAGGCGTCCGACGGGGACAACTGGAACGACGACTCGCCGATCTGCCGCGACATCCTGATCAACCAGATCATGCCATTCGTGCAGTACTACACTTATGTGGAGATCACCCCGCGCGAACACCAGGCCTTGTGGTACGAATACGAGCGTATCAGCGAAGCGTTCTCCGACACGTTCGCCCAGCAGCAACTGGTTTCGGCCGGCGATATCTATCCGGTCTTCCGTGAACTCTTCCAGCGCAGGTTAGTGACATGACCGCCAAAGAGCAGAAGCGCCAACCCATTTCCACCGGCTCCGAATGGACATTCGAGCTGATCCAGGCCTACGACCGCGAAATCAGCCGTATCGCGAACCGCTATGCGCTGGATACCTACCCCAACCAGATCGAGGTGATCACCGCCGAACAGATGATGGACGCCTATGCGTCTGTCGGCATGCCACTGGGCTATCACCATTGGTCCTATGGCAAACACTTCCTCAGCACCGAAAAATCCTACAGTCGCGGCCAGATGGGGCTGGCCTACGAGATTGTGATCAACTCGGACCCGTGCATTGCCTACCTGATGGAAGAAAACACCATCTGCATGCAGGCCCTGGTGGTTGCCCACGCCTGCTATGGCCACAACAGCTTCTTCAAGGGCAACTACCTGTTCCGCACCTGGACCGATGCCAGCTCGATCATCGATTACCTGGTATTCGCCAAGCAGTACATCATGCAATGCGAAGAGCGCCATGGCATCGACGCGGTAGAAGACCTGCTGGACTCCTGCCATGCCTTGATGAACTACGGTGTCGACCGCTACAAACGCCCGTATCCGATTTCCGCCGAAGAAGAGCGGCGCCGGCAAAAGGACCGTGAAGAACACCTGCAAAAGCAGATCAACGACCTGTGGCGAACCATCCCCAAAGGCGCCGACAAGTACAACGAGAAGGACAACGCCCGTTTTCCCGCCGAGCCGCAGGAGAACATCCTCTACTTCATCGAAAAACACGCCCCGCTGCTGGAGCCATGGCAACGGGAAATCGTGCGGATCGTGCGCAAGATCGCCCAGTACTTTTACCCTCAGCGCCAGACCCAGGTCATGAACGAAGGCTGGGCAACGTTCTGGCACTACACACTGATGAACGACTTGTACGACGAGGGCCTGGTAACCGACGGCTTCATGATGGAATTTCTGACATCACACACCAGCGTGGTCTTCCAGCCCGGCTTCGACAGCCCTTACTACAACGGAATCAACCCCTACACCCTCGGTTTCGCCATGTACCGCGACATCCGGCGCATGTGCGAAGAACCCACCGAAGAGGACTACCGCTGGTTCCCGGAAATCGCCGGGACCGACTGGCTGTCGAGTATCAAGTTCGCCATGAGCAGCTTCAAGGATGAGAGTTTCATCCTGCAGTACCTGTCACCCAAAGTGATCCGCGACCTGAAACTGTTCAGCATTCTCGATGACGATCAAAAGGACGACCTGCTGGTGCCTGCGATTCACGATGAAGAAGGCTACCGGATCATTCGTGAAACCCTGGCGGCGCAGTACAACCTCGGTAACCGCGAACCCAACGTGCAGATCTACAGCATCGACCGCCGTGGCGACCGCTCGCTGACCCTGCGCCACCAACAACATGACCGTAAACCGTTGGGCGACTCCACTGATGAAGTCCTCAAGCACCTGCACCGGCTGTGGGGGTTCGACATACACCTGGAGACGCTGCAAGGCGACCAGCTCATGAAAACCCACCATGTACCGCCCAGAGGTGATCACAACGAAGGGGATTACGGCCGACTGGACCTGGCAGTCATTCACCTGTGATGCAAGCCCGACCTCCGAAAGTTCGACGCAAGGGTTATCCTGTCGGGCTTACGGAGGTTTTTTATGCAGATTTATAAAGTCGGCGGTGCGGTTCGTGATCGCTTGCTCGGCAAGCCGGTGACCGATATCGACTGGGTCGTGGTGGGCGCGACCACCGAAGAGATGCTTGCCAAAGGCTTCCGCCCGGTCGGCGCGGATTTTCCGGTGTTTCTTCATCCAAAAAGTGGCGAGGAATACGCCCTCGCGCGCACCGAACGCAAGAGCGGACGGGGTTATGGCGGGTTCACCTTCCATGCCAGCCCCGAAGTCACACTGGAAGAAGACCTGATCCGCCGCGACCTGACAATCAATGCCATGGCCGAGGACGATCACGGCAACCTGACCGACCCCTACCACGGCCAGCGCGACCTCGATGCCCGCCTACTTCGTCATGTTTCTCCCGCGTTCGCCGAAGATCCCCTACGAGTACTACGCGTCGCCCGCTTCGCTGCTCGTTATGCCGAGCTGGGTTTTACTGTCGCCCCTGAAACCCTGGAACTGATGCGCCAACTCAGCGAATCAGGCGAACTTGAAGCCCTGACAGCCGAGCGCAGTTGGAAAGAAATCTCCCGCGCCCTGATGGAAGATCAGCCACAGGTGTTTATCCAGGTGCTGCGTGACTGCGGCGCGCTGAAAGTCCTGATGCCAGAGATTGATGCACTGTTTGGCGTGCCACAGCCTGAAGCCCACCACCCGGAGATAGACACCGGTATCCATACGCTGAGCGTGCTGGAGCAGGCTGCGTTGCACCAACAACCGCTGACCGTACGCTGGGCTTGCTTACTGCATGACCTGGGCAAAGGCCTGACACCAGAAGAAGAATGGCCTCGGCACATCGCCCATGAACACAAGGGTTTGAAGCTGATCAAAGCGGTCAACGAACGCTTCAAGGCACCGAAAGACTGTCAGGAATTGGCGTTGCTGGTGGGCGAATACCACACCCATGGTCACCGGGCGCTGGAACTGAAAGCATCCACCTTGCTGGAGCTGCTACAGAGTTTCGACGTTTACCGTCGGCCTCAGCGCTTTGAAGAGTTCATTGCCGCCTGCGAGATGGACGCACGAGGCCGCAAAGGACTGGAGCAGAGAAGTTATCCACAAGCGGATTATTTGCGTGGGGCGGCCGCCGTAGCGCGAGGCATTGCCGTTCAGCCGTTGCTGGAGAAGGGATTCAAGGGGCCAGGGTTGGGCGAGGCAATCAAGCGTGAGCGCCTGAAAGCATTGAAATCCTACAAAGACGCGGCGGTAGTTTGAAAGCATCGCGAGCAGGCTCGCCCCCACAGGGTTTTGCATAGAACTTGTGGGGGCAGGCTTGCCCGCGAAGACGTCATCCGTCTCACAACAAATTTGAAGGGGTCAACTGCTCACCACGCCACTCAAACGCAACCGGCGCCAGCACCTGATCAATCTGCGCCTCACTCCACAACGTCGAAAAGCTCTTGCCTACGCCCGGATGCACCCTGTCCGGCGCAATCAGCGACAACGGCCACAGCACGAAGGCGTTTTTCAGAATTTCCGCACGCGGCAGGATCAGCCCATCGAAGTTGCCTGCCAACTCGCCATACAGCAGCACGTCGATGTCCAGCGGCAAACCTTTGCGGTCCGGCGCATAGCGACCATTATCCGCCTCAATGAACTTCAAGCGCCGGTCCAGCTCCATCAGTGGCAGATTGGTGTAGGCCGACACCACAAAATTGAAAAACGGCTCGCTCTTGATGCCCACCGGCTGGCTCTCGAACACCGCCGAACAGCGAATATCCACCAGAAAACCGGCAAGCGCTTCCAGCCCCGCCTGCAAATGGGCTTCACGCTCGACATTACTGCCGAGGCCAAGGAAAACCTGAGTCAGCGACATCCGCGCTCAATCTCCACGCCCACACCCGTAGCCGCCGGAACAGCCCCGGGCTTGGTCAGTTTGAGACGCAGCCAGGTAATCTTGAACTCACTCATCAAGACTTCGGCCAGACGCTCGGCAAAGGTTTCAACCAGTTGAAACTGCGCCTGTTCGGCAAACGCCTGAATACGCGCCGAAACGCTGGCGTAATCGAGCGCCAGGGTCAGGTCATCACCGGCCGCTGCCGGGCGATTGTCCCAGGCGAAGCTCAGATCAAGCCGCAGGCACTGACGGATGCCGCGCTCCCAGTCGTAGGCACCGATCACCGTGTCGACTTCCAGGCCCTCGATAAACACTCTGTCCAAGCACTCTTCTCCGCAGCACGACAAGGGCGCAATGCGCCGTTAGAATCAGGGCGTCCTCGCCCGGAATGGTTAGCATGTTTTGGTTACTGGCGATTCTCGCCTACCTGCTCGGCTCGCTGTCCTTCGCCATTTTGCTCAGCCGCCTGACCGGTAATCCCGATCCGCGAATGAGTGGCTCCGGCAATGCCGGCGCCACCAACATGTTGCGTCTGGCCGGCAAAAAACTCGCCATCCTGACCTTGCTCGGCGACCTCTGCAAAGGCTTGTTGCCCGTACTGATCGCCGCGCTTGCAGGCCTTTCAGTGCAACAACAGGCCTGGGTCGGCGTCTGCGCCGTCATAGGCCATCTGTTCCCGCTGTACTTCCGCTTTCGCGGTGGCAAAGGTGTCGCCACCGCGGCCGGCATGCTGCTGGGGCTTTACCCGCCCGCCGCACTCCTGGCCATCGGTGCCTGGCTACTGACCTTCTACCTCACCCGCACCAGCTCGCTGGCTGCGCTGATCGCCACGCCCCTGACCCTGCCACTGCTGGCCTGGCAAGAGCCTGCGGCCTTGTTGCCCATGAGCGCCCTGACAGGGCTGATCGTGTGGCGGCATCGCGGCAATCTACGCGACCTGTTTGCCGGGCGCGAACGGCATTTTTAAATACCCGCCATGAGCAACGCTCATTACAGGGGCGACAACTGCTCCATCGGCCAGCGTGCCTGCACGCTGATGGCCAGGCTTTCCTGCTGACCTGCCTGTAAACGCTGGCAACCGGCAAAAGCAATCATCGCACCGTTATCGGTGCAGAACTCCGGCCGTGCGTAGTAAACGTCGCCCTTCATGTCGCCGAGCATCTTCTCCAGCGACTCCCGCAACGCCTTGTTGGCGCTGACGCCACCAGCGATCACCAGACGCTTGAGACCCGCCTGTTTGAGGGCACGCTTGCACTTGATGGTCAAAGTCTCCACCACTGCCTGCTGGAAGGCCAGCGAGATGTCGCTGCGGGTTTGCTCACTGTCGTCCCCGGCACTGACGCATTGCTGCCAGGTGTTCAAGGCAAAGGTTTTCAAGCCGCTGAAGCTGAAGGCCAGCCCCGGACGATCACACATCGGACGCGGGAAGACGAAACGTCCGGCAACGCCTTGCGCAGCCAGTCGTGCGATTTCCGGACCACCGGGGTAATTCATCCCCATCATCTTGGCCGTCTTGTCGAACGCCTCACCTGCTGCGTCATCAAGGGTCTCGCCCAACAGCTCGTATTGGCCAATGCCATCGACCCGAACCAGTTGCGTATGCCCCCCGGACACCAACAAAGCGACGAACGGAAATTCGGGCGGTTGCGGCTCCAGCATCGGCGCCAGCAAATGGCCTTCCATGTGGTGCACGCCCAAGGCCGGAATGCCCCAGGCAAAAGCCAACGCCTGTGCACAGGAAGCCCCCACCAGAAGAGCGCCCACCAGGCCCGGACCTGCGGTGTAGGCGATCGCATCGATCTCGGTTGGCACGCAGTCGGCTTCAGCCAACACCTGACGAATCAAGGGCAGCATGCGCTTGACGTGGTCACGCGAAGCCAGCTCCGGCACTACGCCGCCATAGGCGCGATGCAGGTCGATCTGACTGAACAGTGCGTCGGCCAGCAAGCCTCTTTCACTGTCGTAAAGTGCGACACCGGTTTCGTCGCAGGAGGTTTCTAATCCCAGTACTAGCATGGGTTTGCGCCTTGTTTAGGCTGAATTCGAAGGCGCGCATAATAGTCGCCACGTGGTGCCCCGACCAGCGGTTTTCGATCAGAGGCTTTGCATTCCGAGCGATGAGGGGTTAACATCCGCAACCCTTAAAAACCGACGTCTTCAAGTGCATTTTTGCCGCGAGGATGTTGACCCCGGTAATGAATGAAGGTAGCTCTGGATGCCAGCCGTCAAAGTTAAAGAGAACGAACCCTTCGACGTAGCTCTGCGTCGTTTCAAGCGCTCCTGCGAAAAAGCCGGTGTACTGGCTGAAGTTCGTAGCCGCGAATTTTACGAGAAGCCGACTTCTGAGCGTAAGCGCAAAGCAGCTGCTGCTGTTAAGCGTCACGCCAAGAAAGTTCAGCGCGAACAGCGCCGCGCCGTTCGTCTGTACTAATACACAGACGTTCGTAGCAAGCTTCTGCCAAGCCCGGCCCTCAGCCGGGCTAATGGCATTTGCGGACATCGCTTGATGCTTCACCGTCAAAGCCGCAGACGCGACCGAGACAAATTTGCTTTAAACGTCAGACCTGGCTCTTTTGCCAGCGGTGCACGTCTCTTCTGACGAGCCTTCCAAGGCTACTGACGAGCACACCCTTTTTACTGATCCTCTCACGACGATCAGCGCAAGGCACTATTATGCGTGCCCACTTACATGAGCTATCCGAGGCCTGTCTTTGGCCACCACCGGATTGGCGCAACACTTTCAAACAGTCGAATACTGATGAGCACTAACGTCGGTGGTTTTTCGGCAGATACACTTCCCGACAGCGAATACGCAGACGATACCTGGTCGAGCCGCACATCTGCCGCGCCTCAAGACAATGACCGGCATCGGGCCGCTCCTCGCGCGGATCAAATTTTCAGCGCAGTGATGACGAGAACGCCATGGCCGGGCTAATTCCCCAGAGCTTTATTGACGACCTTCTGAACCGCACCGACATCGTCGATGTGGTCAGCTCGCGCCTGCAAATGAAAAAAGCCGGCAAGAACTACACTGCCTGCTGCCCGTTTCACAAAGAGAAAACCCCGTCATTCAGCGTCAGCCCGGACAAACAGTTCTATTACTGCTTTGGCTGCGGCGCTGGCGGCAACGCCCTCGGCTTCATCATGGACCACGACAACCTGGATTTCCCCCAGGCCGTCGAAGAACTGGCCAAAGCCGCTGGCATGGAAATACCCCGCGAAGAAAGCGGCCGCCCGCACAAACCACGGCAGCCGACCGACTCGCCGCTGTACCCGCTGCTCACCGCTGCCGCCGATTTTTACCGGCAAGCGCTGAAAAGCCACCCGGCACGCAAAGCTGCCGTCGACTACCTGAAAGGCCGCGGCCTGACCGGCGAGATTGCCCGCGACTTCGGCCTCGGCTTCGCACCTCCAGGCTGGGACAACCTGTTCAAGCACCTGAGCAGCGACACCCTGCAACAAAAAGCCATGATCGACGCAGGCCTGCTGATCGAGAACGCCGAAACCGGCAAACGCTATGACCGCTTCCGCGATCGCGTAATGTTCCCGATCCGCGACAGCCGCGGGCGCATCATCGCATTTGGTGGCCGGGTACTGGGCGACGACAAACCTAAATACCTGAACTCCCCGGAAACCCCGGTATTCCATAAAGGCCAGGAACTCTACGGCCTTTACGAAGCACGCAAAAACAATCGCAACCTCGACGAGATCATCGTCGTCGAGGGCTACATGGACGTCATCGCCCTCGCCCAACAAGGCCTGCGCAACGCCGTCGCCACGCTCGGCACCGCCACCAGCGAAGAACATCTGAAGCGACTGTTTCGCGTCGTACCCAACGTACTGTTCTGCTTCGACGGCGACCAGGCTGGCCGCAACGCCGCATGGCGCGCACTGGAATCAACGCTTTCGAGCCTGCAAGACGGACGGCGCGCACGCTTTCTGTTCCTGCCCGAAGGTGAAGACCCGGATACGCTGGTGCGCTCCGAAGGCACCGACGCCTTCCGCGCCCGCATCAATCAGCACGCTCAGCCACTGGCTGACTACTTTTTTCAGCAGCTAACCGAAGAGTCCGACCCGCGCTCGCTCGAAGGCAAGGCCCACATGGCCACCCTCGCCGCGCCGTTGATCGACAAAGTCCCAGGGGCCAACTTGCGCACATTGATGCGCCAGCGCCTGACGGAAATCACCGGACTCAACAGCGAAACCGTCAGCCAACTGGTGCACAGCGCCCCACAGGATGCGCCACCCGCTTACGACCCTGGCATCGATTACGACGCCATGCCGGATTATTCCGACTACCACCAGCCACAGGAGGCCTACGCGCCCCAGCAGGAGTGGACGCCGAAAAAGCCGGGAAGTGGCTCCAAGAAGTGGGAAAACAAACCCTGGGACAAAAAAGGCAAGCGCGGCGGTGATCGCGATCAGGCTTATGCCCCACGCATCCCCACATCTGTTGAACCGCCCACGCTGACGGCCCTGCGCACCCTGCTGCACCACCCGCAACTGGCGGGAAAAGTGGAGGACGCCGGGCACTTCGCCGCCGAAGACCACTCCACCACGCAACTGCTGGTAGCACTGCTCGAAGCCGTGCAGAAGAATCCTAAGCTAAACTCATTTCAACTGATCGCGCGCTGGCATGGCACCGAACAAGGGCGCCTGCTCAAGGCATTGGCAGAAAAGGAATGGCTGATTGAGGGTGATAACCTTGAACAACAGTTTTTCGACACCATTACTACGCTAGCGACACGTCAACGTGAACGAAACCTGGAAAAACTTATCAACAAAGCAAACCAGTCTGGACTCAGTCCAGAGGAAGCAAACCAGATGCGCGACCTCCTGCGTCAAAAGGTTTGCGCATCAAGCCCGACCTCAACTGGCGCGTGAGGTCATAGCTCAGGTATAATCCTCGGCTTGTTTTTTGCCCGCCAAGACCTTCAGTGGATAGGGTGTTATGTCCGGAAAAGCGCAACAGCAGTCTCGTATCAAAGAGTTGATCACCCTTGGTCGTGAGCAGAAGTATCTGACTTACGCAGAGGTCAACGACCACCTGCCGGAGGATATTTCAGATCCGGAACAGGTGGAAGACATCATCCGCATGATTAATGACATGGGGATCCCCGTACACGAGAGTGCTCCGGATGCGGACGCCCTTATGCTGGCCGACGCCGATACCGACGAGGCAGCCGCGGAAGAAGCGGCCGCGGCGTTGGCAGCGGTTGAGACCGACATTGGTCGCACTACCGACCCTGTGCGCATGTATATGCGTGAGATGGGTACCGTAGAGCTCCTCACACGTGAAGGCGAAATCGAAATCGCCAAGCGTATTGAAGAAGGCATCCGTGAAGTGATGGGCGCAATTGCGCACTTCCCTGGCACGGTTGACCATATTCTCTCCGAGTACACTCGCGTCACCACCGAAGGTGGCCGCCTGTCCGACGTCCTGAGCGGTTATATCGACCCGGACGATGGCATTGCGCCGCCTGCTGCAGAAGTACCGCCGCCTGTCGACCCGAAAGCCGTGAAAGCGGATGACGACGCCGAAGACGACGACGCTGAAGCCAGTGACGACGAAGAAGAAGCCGAAAGCGGTCCGGACCCGGTCATCGCAGCGCAGCGTTTTGGCGCTGTGGCCGACCAGATGGAAATCACCCGCAAGGCGCTGAAAAAGCACGGTCGCGAAAACAAGCAGGCGATTGCCGAAATGTTGGCGCTGGCTGAGCTGTTCATGCCGATCAAACTGGTTCCGAAGCAATTCGAAGGCCTGGTTGAGCGTGTTCGCAGTGCCCTGGATCGCCTGCGTCAGCAAGAGCGCGCGATCATGCAGCTCTGCGTTCGTGATGCACGCATGCCGCGTGCCGACTTCCTGCGCCAGTTCCCGGGCAACGAAGTTGACGAAAGCTGGACCGACGCACTGGCCAAAGGCAAAAGCAAATACGCTGAAGCCATTGGTCGCCTGCAGGCCGATATCGTTCGTTGCCAGCAGAAGCTGACCGCACTTGAAGCCGAAACCGGCTTGAAGATTGCCGAGATCAAGGACATCAACCGTCGCATGTCGATCGGTGAGGCCAAGGCCCGCCGCGCGAAGAAAGAGATGGTCGAAGCGAACTTGCGTCTGGTGATCTCCATCGCCAAGAAGTACACCAACCGTGGCCTGCAATTCCTCGATCTGATCCAGGAAGGCAACATCGGCTTGATGAAAGCGGTAGACAAGTTTGAATACCGCCGCGGCTACAAATTCTCGACTTATGCCACCTGGTGGATCCGTCAGGCGATCACTCGCTCGATCGCCGACCAGGCCCGCACCATCCGTATTCCGGTGCACATGATCGAGACGATCAACAAGCTCAACCGTATTTCCCGTCAGATGTTGCAGGAAATGGGTCGCGAACCGACCCCGGAAGAGCTGGGCGAACGCATGGAAATGCCTGAGGACAAGATCCGCAAGGTATTGAAGATCGCTAAAGAGCCGATCTCCATGGAAACCCCGATCGGTGATGACGAAGACTCCCATCTGGGTGACTTCATCGAAGACTCGACCATGCAGTCGCCAATCGATGTTGCTACCGTTGAGAGCCTTAAAGAAGCGACTCGCGAAGTTCTCTCCGGCCTCACTGCCCGTGAAGCCAAGGTTCTGCGCATGCGCTTCGGCATCGACATGAATACCGACCACACCCTTGAGGAGGTTGGTAAGCAGTTCGACGTTACCCGTGAACGGATTCGTCAGATCGAAGCCAAGGCGTTGCGCAAGCTGCGCCACCCGACGAGAAGCGAGCATTTGCGCTCCTTCCTCGACGAGTGATCACAAACCCCCCGGCCCTGCCGGGGGTTTTGCTTTCTAGAGATTAAATCCCCCTCGCCTCACCCCCGCCGCATTGCCCGTCTACACTCGAACCATTCCCCTTGAGCCATAACGAGACCGTTATGCCCAGACTGCCGACCGTGCTGTTGCTGTCGCTGCTTGCCTGGACCGCAACGGCTGGTGCGCTGACTCTGACCGATGAGGAACGCGGCTGGCTGACGGCCCATCCGGAATTGCGCCTGGGCGTAGACGCCTCATGGCCACCATTTGAGTTTCGTGACGAGCAGGGTCGCTATCAGGGCCTGGCGGCGGATTACATCAACCTGATCCGTGATCGCCTGGCGATCAAGTTCACCCCCGTGGAGCCCGCCAGTTGGACCGAAGTCCTGGAGCAGATCAAACACGGCAAGCTGGACCTGCTGCCAGGCATCATGTCGACACCCGAACGGCAGGCCTACCTTTCGTTCACCCGTCCTTATCTGGACTTCCCGATCGTCATCCTCGCCCACGTGGGGGGCGCGCAGCCGCATAAAATCGACGACCTGTACGGGTTGAAGATAGCCGTGGTGGAAAACTACGCGCCTCATGAATTGCTGCGTACCCACCACCCGGATCTGAACCTCGTCCCGATGCCCAATGTCAGCTCGACCTTGCAGGCACTGGCGACCGACGAAGTGGATGCCGTGGTGGGCGACCTCGCTTCAAGCGTCTGGAGCCTGCGGCAACTCAAGCTGGAAGGGCTTTACGTCAGTGGTGAAACTCCCTACCGCTACCAACTGGCGATGGCCGTCCCACGCGACAACAAAATGCTCGTGGGCATACTGGATAAAGCCCTGGCAGACATGACCCCCGCCGAAATCAGTGCGATCCAGGAGCGTTGGGTCGGAAACGTTCTTGATCACCGCACCTTCTGGTCCGATCTGCTGCTATACGGCCTGCCGGGGGTGCTGCTGCTGGTCGCGGTGCTGGCAGTGGTGATCCGCATCAACCGTCGTCTGAGTTCGGAGATTTCGCGACGCATCGCCCTCGAACAGGAACTGCGCAGCAGCGAGTACCACTATCGCGGGCTGGTGGAGAGCCTTTCGGCGATTGCCTGGGAGGCGCGCATCAGCGATTTCACGTACAGCTACGTGTCGCCCCACGCCGAGGCCCTGCTCGGCTACCCCCTGTCCCAATGGCTGATTCCAGGCTTCTGGCGCAACATCATCCACCCGGCCGACCTGATCCGCGCCCAGGCATTTTGCGACCATGAGGTCCTGGCCGGACGCGATCACAGCCTCGACTACCGTGTCATCACCGCCGACGGGCGCTGCCTGTGGGTGCGCGATATCGTCAGCCTGATCGAACACGGCCATGAGCCGGTGATGCGCGGCCTGATGATCGACATCAGCGAAACAAAGCACATCGAGGAGGCTCTGCGCCTGTCCGAGCAGAAGTTCGCCTCGGTGTTCCAGCAATGCCCCGACATTCTGGTCATCGCGCGGTTGTCCGATGGATGTTTGCTGGAGGTCAACGAAGCGTTCGAGGAGCAGATCGGCCTGAATGCGCAGGACGTGATCGGCCAAACAGCCACCGAGCTGAACATCTGGGGTATTCCTGACGTCGGCCCCAACCTGCTGCAACGCTTGCAGGCCGGCAGCATTCGTAACCTGGAGATGCCCTTTCGCCGAAACAACGGCCAGGTGTTTACCGGACTGATATCCGCCGAGCCTTTCGACCTGGACACCACCCCGGCGCTGGTGGTGGTCGTGCGCGACATCAGCCCGCTCAAGGAAACCCAGCAACTGCTGCAAACCTCGGAAGAAAAGTTCGCCAAGGCCTTCCACGCCTCCCCGGATGGCTTGCTGCTGTCCCGACAACGCGATGGCCTGCTGCTCGAGATCAACGAGGGGTTCAGTCGCATCACCGGCTTCAATACCGCCATGTCGGTGGACCGCTCCACCTTCGACCTTGGCATCTGGGTCAACCTCAACGAACGCAAGCAAATGCTCGACCTGCTCCAGCGCGACGGTTTCGTGCGGGACTTCAGTTGCCACATTCGGCGCAATGACGGGCAGATCCGCCTCTGCGAAATGTCCAGCCGACCACTGCCCATCGGTGAAGACGACTGCATGCTGACCATTGTGCGCGACATCACCGAGCGGCACCTGATGCAGGAAAAACTGCAACAGGCCGCCACCGTGTTCGAGAGCACTGCAGAAGGCGTCTTGATCACCGACACCCAGCAACACATCAGCGCGGTGAACCGCGCGTTTACCGAGATCACCGGCTACAGCGAAACCGAAGCGTTGGGCCACACACCCCGGTTGCTCGCCTCAGGCCTGCACGACAGCGCCTTCTACGCGGCCATGTGGCATCAACTGACCGCCGAAGGGCATTGGCAAGGCGAGATCTCCAACCGGCGCAAGAACGGCGAGCTGTACCCCAGTTGGCTGACCATCAGCGCTGTGCGCAACCGCGATCGGTTCATCACCCACTTTGTGGCCGTATTCGCAGATATCTCCAGCCTCAAGCATGCCCAGGCCAAGCTCGACTATCAGGCGCACCATGACCCCCTGACCGGCCTGCCCAACCGCAGCCTGTTCGAAAGCCGCCTGCTGGCAGCGCTCAATGCCCAACAGGACAACGGCGGCCAGGGCGCTGTCCTGTTTCTGGACCTGGACCGCTTCAAACACATCAACGACAGCCTCGGCCACCCGGTCGGCGACCTGCTGCTCAAAGGCATCGCCGTGCGCTTGAAAGAACAGCTGCGCGACATCGATACCGTTGCCCGGCTGGGTGGTGACGAGTTCATCATTCTGCTGCCCGGCCTGCAACAACCCAGCGACGCCGAACACATCGCCACCAAACTGCTGCACTGCTTCACCGCGCCGTTCCAGGCCGGTGAGCATGAGTTCTTTATCAGCGCGAGCATTGGCACCAGCCTCTACCCCAAGGACGGCTGCGACGTCGCTACGCTGGTCAAGAATGCCGATGCCGCCATGTACCGCTCCAAGGCCAAGGGCCGCAACCGGGTCGAGAGCTATACCCGCGACCTGACCGCCCAGGCCAGCGAGCGCATTGCCCTGGAGCACGAACTGCGCCGGGCCATCGAGCGCAATGAACTGAGCCTGTTTTATCAACCGAAAATCAGCCTGGTCAGCCATGCACTGGTCGGCGCCGAAGCCTTGATCCGCTGGCATCACCCGACCTTTGGCGACGTACCGCCCGAGCATTTCATCCCGCTGGCCGAAGAAAACGGCATGATCCTGCAAATAGGCGACTGGGTCCTGGAGCAGGCCTGCCAGCAGCTGCATGCCTGGAATCGGCTTTATGACAGTTTTGGTCCGCTCTCGGTCAACCTCGCGGGCGCGCAGTTGCGCCAGCCAAACCTGCTGGGGCGCATTGAACAACTGCTCAGGGACAACCGCCTCGAGCCAGGTTTCCTGCAACTGGAAATCACTGAAAACTTCATCATGAGCCAGGCCGAAGAGGCGCTTGCAGTGCTGCACCAGCTCAAGCACCTGGGCGTGCAACTGGCCATCGACGACTTTGGCACCGGTTACTCGTCCCTGAGCTACCTCAAACGCCTGCCGCTGGACTTCCTGAAAATCGACCAGTCCTTCGTCCGTGGACTGCCCGACGACCCACACGATGCCGCCATCGTCCGCGCGATCATCGCCCTGGGCCGTAGCATGCAATTCACGGTGATCGCCGAGGGCGTCGAAACCCAGGCCCAGCAAATTTTCCTCGCCGCAGAAGGCTGCGAACAGATCCAGGGCTACATCGTCAGCCTACCGCTGCCGGCCGAAGAATTCGCCGCGACCTTCCTTCGTATAACGCTTTCAAACTTTTCGGATAGCACAGCCGAGAAACCGTCGCTATAATCCGCGGCCTACTGAGGGCCTATAGCTCAGTTGGTTAGAGCAGAGGACTCATAATCCTTTGGTCCACGGTTCAAGTCCGTGTGGGCCCACCAATTCGAAAGCCGCGCATTGCGCGGCTTTTTCATGTCCGCGGCAAAAGCAGCCAGGCCAGTTCTGTACCTCCAACGCGCCGAAATCTACACTCAGCGACCTACGCAGATGCGATTTACCAGCCCGCGGCCAGATCAAGCCCACTTGGATGCCTGGATCACACTGCCGCATATCGCACGCCGGAAACGATGGGGAAAGCCTTCGAAACCAGCGCGCATGAGCTACTGAAGCCGTAAAGACCGACGCCGGCAACAATAGGAAGACACTCTACAAGCGCCTTTTCCGCCTCGCAGCGGCTACGTTTGAGATACGCGCAGCACGACACTCCTGCACCGGCGGCCTTATGGTGGAGGAACGTACGTCTCTGTCGATGCGGGCTACACTGATGCTGCCAAACAATCGAAGCATGCGGAACGGGAAACAATCTGGTCGATAGCTGCGCGGCTGAGCAGTTAGCAGGATTACGGCATAAGTAACGAGCCTCCTTGACGGATCAAAATCGTATATGAACCTAATCATCTCATTTGTTAGCATTTTCGCACTCTCCGTATTTGCGGGCTGCGGCTATCAAGACTCTCCCCCGCTTTTTTTCAGCGAAAAAATAGAAAATCCACCCACTGAATTCGCAGATTATAAATATATCGACGAAATCACAGAGTTCGAGAATCACACCATTGAAAGGTTTAAAACTCCACCGCGAGCTACCGTCGAACACAACATCAATAAGGTCACAAACAACGTCATCATTAAAGTCGCAACAGATATTGACGACAGTACCCGCCTGTACGAATCCTACAAACTGGACACCTCTGGAAATATCATTGACAGACATCACTTTACAAGAAGCCTCCTGATAAAGGAAAAAACGGGCAATGAAGAAATGGTTGACGGTGTTTTTCTGGTAAACAAAGAGAAGGCTTACTACTCCACCTGGCCATTCAACGGTGACCATACAAATAAACCGTTTATTCCCGTCAACCAAGCGTTAGCCTGGAGTACAGAACAGGTCGACGCTTACTATAAAGAGGTCGTAAGAAAAAGCGCACGACTGGATAACGTTGACGTTTGGGAAAAGATCAGCGAGCAAGAAAACAAGCGACGAATTCGAAAAATATATTATCTTAACTCAACGGGCGAGTGGTACATCCTGTACGGAAATTCATTAGACTCTGATCATTCTGGCAAAGGCATGTCGAGCATCAATACCTTGTTCACAAACTTCACTGATATTGAACGTGGCTTTGGACGATATATACCGCCAAGCAACATTACGATTCCTTATTTTGAAAAACAAACGCACAGTGAATTCTGCGCCCCAGATCAGGTTGGCTGCCACATGTCTTACCGCTGGGATGGCGTGGGTTACTATCAAGTCACGGTGGGTGAAAGCAGTCTGAAATTTAAAAACAACGGTAGTCTGTCCCGCACTGACTTCAAGGGTAAAACTTTCCCACCGAAAGAGAGCCTACTCGTAAACTTTGCCTATTACACAAATCCAAATTTAAAATATTCTCTATTTTCAGCCAATGACAATCTTTATCTCATCAAGCGAAAACAACCATTTAAATGCATCAATTGGCCATCAATATTATAGTAAGGCCACGCTGAAAAGCCGACCCAGCGCCAGTGACACCATGATCCGGACGCTATATACAAAGACTGTAGACCTTGTCGTATCGCGCCTTTCTCGGCCACACCCAAAATCAGTTAACCCATTCTCATGTTGCTTAAATATGATAGCTTTGAGGCAAAGACATTAAGCACGTTAACCTGTGAAAACCATACAGTGAGCAAGCAATGAAATTTACATCCTTCGTAGTAATTTGCGCATTGAGCCTCCTGACAACGGCTTGCAGCAATATGGTTTATCCTACCCCGATCAAAACGATGGAGCGCACAGGAAGCGCGACCACTTCATCATACGATGATGGTAAAGAAATCATATCGGCGACATGGATGGCAAGTGACTTCTCTACCGAACTTAAAAGTGCATCCTCTGGGGACACCGTGGGGTTCCTCATTAAAACAAGTGGTTATACACCAGGAGAAAAGATTACGATTGTTCTTGATGATAAAAGAACCAATGACGATGGGGGGTAGCTATAATATCGTCAGAAAAATAATAGGCATCGTAGATAAACACGGCGAAGTCAGAGCATCCTTTAAACCCTAGGAAAGCGCTGAAGCGGCTCGCCTCCCACGTTCGCGGCCAATACCGATTCTCGGAAAGATTGGACCAATGAATGATGGCCTTTTGTCGTCAGTTTCTTTATGTATGGGCCCTCATAACGCGAGAACACCATGATGGTGACTTCTCCAGGAACCCGCAAAAACAGGGAAATGACTGATGCTGATTGCGTTTGCAGGGCTGCCCAGCTCCGGAAAATCGTCTACCGCCAAGGCGCTGGCCCGGTTGATGGACGTCGAGGTTCATCTTGAGCCCGAGGAATCCGCCTGGCCTGATCTGGTCAGGGAAAGAGAAACCAGCGGCGCCTTTACCGCGCTGAGCTGGTTCCGAACGGTTCGCGTGCCTCAGCTGTTCAAGGCCGACGCAACCCGAAAGGCCAACAAGACCGCCATTATCGACAGCTATTACGACGTCCTGATCGCCCGCTACCTCGGTGATAGCGCCTTCGAATGGCTGGTTTCTCGTCAGGACCCCTACTTTCCCGCAGCCAAAGCGATGGTGGACGCTGACTGGGAGACGCTCCCTAAAGCTGACGTGATTGTGTTTCTGAATCTGAACGAAGCGACCTGGATTGAGTTCATGAGCAGGCGCGACCGGGACTTTGACCGCAACGCCGAACTCAACAAGCACTTCGAGATGCAGGAAAAGATGCTGCTGGCGTGCAAGGCCGCAGAACAAGCGCATGGCTCAAGCCTGATTGTTGTGAACCAGACCTCTTCGACACCCGAGGACACTGCACGTCGGGTCGCCGCTGCCATCGGGGTCGAGCTATGAACGAATCAGCCGCCCTGACCCTCGCCAAGGCTATCGCCGCTGTCCGCAATGGGGCGCCGGCAAACCCGGTGCTCTCAAGTCCCTTGACCCCGGCGCAATCGGGCAGTGCGTTGCGGCTCAAGCAAGCCGGTGGCCTGACAGTAACCGCAGAGGCCGCGCTGGCGGTCGAGCAGGCAGAAGCCGTCGTCCGGGAGCTGTTCGAACCTGGCACTGAGGCGGCAACGTTCATTGGCCAAACGCCCTCGCCGCAGGTATTCGAACGCGTCGCCTCGCACTGGTTTGATCCGCAGGAATCGAGCGACGACACTGAAATTGCCGCCGGTTACTGGCTAGCCGATGCGTTCATTCGCGGGATCGAAAGCGAGGAGGCGCAACACCTCACACGCTTTCTCGCCGGGGACACACCTCGGACTCACCGACATGCCGTGGTGTCCGCCCGCCGCTACCCGACTGGAGGCATATCGGAGAAACAGGCACTGTTACTGCCACCGCTGATGAGAGCCCTGGCCGGGGACTTCCATTGGTGCTCACCGTTTCTGGTCGCGCCCCGACTGGCCCATACCGGCGGAACCCGCGACAAGCTCTCGGTGATACCGGGCTTTGAAGTGTCCAGTGTCAGCGAGCTGGCACACTGGGAGGGGCTGGACAAACCGGTGCGCTATTTTGCAGCCGATGCCCAACTGTGCCCCCGCGACGCCATGATGTACCGGATCCGGGGAGAAACCGGTACCGTCGCCGACACCGGCCTGATGGCTGCCAGCATCATGTCCAAGCAAATTGCCTTGCCGGCCGACGTGATCATCCTCGACATTCTTCACGGCCCGACAGCGTTTCTGCATACCGCCGATGAAGCGGTGGCTTTCGGGACGTTGTGCGAAGACATTGGCCGCAGCAATGGCATCACCATCGTGGCGCAGTTGCGAGAGTCCCCCAGCCTGCTGGGCCGCTCGATCGGTGCCAGTACCGAAGTCGTGGAAATTGCCGAGCTGTTGTGCGGCAAGACGCCTGACGAGGCGGGTCAGCTGGAGCTGACCACTGCGCTGGGATTCCTGCGTACCTTTGCCCGTCAGCTTGAACTCGACCCGGACGCCGTCACCCAACGCGCTAAACAGGTGATTGCCAGCGGTGAAGCGTTCCAGGCAATGGTGGCGTTGTGGGCAGATCACGGGGCCGAAAGCACGTTCCTGCGCGCCTTCGCCCGCGACCCGCGCCAGGCAATCCTTGGCGATTTGCCCCAGGCGACATTGCGGGCCGAACGCTCAGGCCACCTGACGTGGGACGCCATTGCACTCGCAGATGTTGCGAACAACCAGGTGAACGTCCGGTTGGAGCCGTCCCCTGGTGTACGAGTGGTGGCCGGTGGCGGCATCGAGTTGCTGCACCGCGACGGGGCGCAGGTCAAGCAAGGCGACGCACTGGCGGTAATCTACGGTCAGGCGGCAGGGGTTGCCGTTGGGGCGCTCGCGGGCGCGGCAACGATCGGTTGAGGCTCATCCAGCGTGTAAGGGGTGGCTTCTTTCCATAGTTCGTTGAAATCCTCTATCTGCCGATCAAACATCCAGCCACGGCCCACCTTCAAGGTGATCGCCGTGGTGCTGTTGGCGGTAAATGGATAGGGACCGGTAAACAGCACATCGTCAATCCGATAAATCATCATGGACAGAGGCCGTTTGGTGAGTTTGATCTCTATGTACTTGAGGCCTGAAAGATTCTTGATGAGCGTTCTGTGCGAAGCGAGATACTGGTCGATGTCTTTGTTCTCAGCGGCAGCCATGATCGCGGAAGCCTCTGAGCGGGGATCGACCAGCAGTATTCGCGCCTTAATCGGCTTTTTCGCCTTCACACACGCGATGAAATGCTCTTTGTTCTGCTCACTAAAGGCCCTCAACGTGTAACCTGCGACATCGATTTTCTTGGCGCTAGCGACCAGCACACCGTATTCTTCCACCAAGTCTCGTCGGCGATAAGCGGCCAATATCCCTGTATTGATGAGCTCTGTCATTCTGAGCTGTTCACCATCTTTTACGTAACCTATCCAAAGCGTCGTTATAGAAATCAACGCACCTGCGATGAACGACGTCCCGATAGAGATCCACATTGCATCTTCCTGAGAGGCCAAATAGATGCCTCCAAAGAAAAAGACTGAAAATGCGCCGACGAAGTAAAATTTAGACCTGAAAAACAGGCTAAGAGCATCGGCGTATGAGTATTTATCCGGAGTAGTTTTCAATGGCATCCCTTCCCAATTCCCAGTCTGGTTACTTGATCATCATCGAAGGCGGCGATGGGCTCGGCAAGTCTACCCAATTCGAGATTCTAAAGCGCCGACTCGAGTCGCAAGGTCGGCACATCGTGACCTTCGACTTTCCCAACAAGTCGGGCACGCCCATCGGCAAGTTGATCGGTAACTTCCTGCGCGGGAACTTCGGGCAGGTGACGCCCGAGTTCCTTGGGCTGGCGTTTGCGGCAGATCGGCTGGTGGCACGCCAGAGCATTCGGGACGCACTGGACAACGGTTCGGTGGTGATCTGCGACCGCTTTGTGGCCTCCAACATCGCTTTTCAGGGCGCGAAGATCGAAGACGATCAGCGCCGTAAAGAGTTGGACGAATTGCTGCGCTGGCTGGAATACGACGTGTATGACCTGCCGCGTCCAGACCTGGAAATCGTGCTGTCTTCGGACGACGACTACTATCGCGATGGCCACCACCTTAACCGCGCAGAAGACCCCAACCGGGCCTATGCCGAAGGCGAAGCCGACATTCACGAAGCCTCGTTGGACCTGCAACAGGCCGTAAACCGTTACTTCCGCGAGCTGCCGGATGACCCTGCCTTGGCAAAAATCGCCATCAAGGACAGTAGCGGACGCCGACGCACCGTTGACGAAATGGCCGCCATTGTCTGGGATGCGGTGAACGCTGCAATGCGCTAACCCCACCCCGCCCTGTGAGAAAGCCACGTACTGCGTGGCTTTTTTGTACCTGAAACGCCCCTGGCGGTTGCAAGCATCGCAGCCCGCGAGGCGCTAACATGCTCGACCACTGATGCGTGCCGCCGGAGAAAACCTTGCCTGACACTCGCCCTCCCGTTCTCGATGAAATCGACCGGCAGTTGATCGCCGCGTTGCAGATCAATGCCCGCGAAAGCGTGGCCATGCTCGCCCGGCAACTGGGCATCGCCCGTACCACCGTGACATCGCGCCTGGCACGGCTGGAAAAGGCCCGGGTGATCACCGGTTATGGCGTTCGCCTCGGGCAACGCGTGGTCGACGGCGGTTTGCAGGCCTACGTCGGCATCAAGGTGCAGCCGCGCTCCGGCAAGGAAGTGCTGCGCCGCCTGAGCGCCATGGCCCAGGTTCAGCAGTTGTGTGCCGTGAGCGGCGAGTTCGATTACGTGGCGTGGCTGCGCACCGACTCACCGGAACAGCTCGACCAGTTGCTCGACCAGATCGGCAGTGTGGACGGCGTCGAGAAGACCACCACCTCGATCATCCTCAGCAGCAAGATCGATCGCGGCCAGCCAGTCTGACCAGCGCAATCGTCATATCGTATCAATAGCCTGCAAAACGACGACACATTGCGTCTTATTAACGTGCGCTACGCTCCCTAGAATGACGGCTGTCTTTTTCTATACTCAGCACCCCGTGCGAGTCGCCAGCAAGGTCAGCCATGAACAAGAATAATCGCCATCCTGCAGACGGTAAAAAACCAGTCACCATTTTCGGCCCGGACTTTCCATTCGCCTTCGACGACTGGATCGAGCACCCGGCAGGGCTGGGCAGCATTCCTGCGCACAACCATGGTGCGGAGGTGGCGATTGTCGGCGCGGGTATCGCCGGTCTGGTGGCCGCTTATGAACTGATGAAACTGGGCCTGAAACCGGTCGTCTATGAAGCCTCGAAAATGGGCGGACGCCTGCGTTCCCAAGCCTTTGAAGGCGCCGAAGGGATCATCGCCGAATTGGGCGGCATGCGTTTCCCGGTGTCGTCCACCGCGTTCTATCACTACGTCGACAAGCTCGGCCTTGAGACCAAACCCTTCCCCAACCCGCTGACGCTGGCATCCGGCAGCACCGTGATCGACCTGGAAGGCCAAACCCATTACGCACAGAAACTCGCCGACCTTCCTGCACTGTTCCAGGAAGTGGCCGACGCGTGGGCCGACGCTCTGGAAGACGGTTCGCGCTTCGGCGAGATCCAGCAAGCGATCCGCGACCGCGACGTGCCACGCCTTAAAGAGCTGTGGAACACCCTGGTTCCGCTGTGGGATGACCGGACGTTCTACGACTTCGTCGCCACCTCCAAAGCCTTCGCCAAGCTGTCGTTCCATCACCGCGAAGTGTTTGGCCAGGTCGGTTTCGGCACAGGCGGCTGGGATTCGGACTTCCCGAACTCGATGCTGGAAATCTTCCGTGTGGTGATGACCAACTGCGACGACCACCAACACCTGGTAGTCGGCGGTGTGGAACAAGTGCCGCTGGGCATCTGGCGCCATGTGCCGGAGCGCTGCGCCCACTGGCCGGAAGGCACCAGCCTGAGTTCGCTGCACAACGGCGCGCCGCGGACCGGGGTCAAACGCATCTCGCGTGCCGCCGATGGCCGCTTCAGCGTGACCGACAACTGGGGTGACACCCGCGAATACGCCGCCGTGCTGACCACCTGCCAGAGCTGGTTGCTGACCACGCAGATCGAATGCGAAGAGTCGCTGTTCTCGCAGAAAATGTGGATGGCCCTGGACCGCACGCGCTACATGCAGTCCTCGAAAACCTTCGTGATGGTCGACCGCCCGTTCTGGAAAGACAAAGACCCGGAAACCGGCCGCGACCTGATGAGCATGACGCTCACCGATCGCCTGACCCGTGGCACGTACCTCTTCGACAATGGTGACGACAAACCCGGCGTGATTTGCCTATCGTACTCGTGGATGAGCGACGCGCTGAAAATGCTCCCGCAACCCATCGAAAAACGCGTGAAACTGGCCCTGGATGCCCTGAAAAAGATCTACCCGAAAGTCGACATCGCCGCCCGTATCATCGGCGACCCGATCACTGTGTCGTGGGAAGCCGACCCGCATTTCCTCGGTGCGTTCAAAGGCGCCCTGCCCGGACATTACCGCTACAACCAGCGGATGTATGCGCATTTCATGCAGCAGGACATGCCCAGCGAACAGCGCGGGATCTTTATCGCCGGCGACGACGTTTCATGGACGCCGGCCTGGGTCGAAGGCGCGGTGCAGACTTCGCTCAACGCGGTGTGGGGCATCATGAATCACTTCGGCGGTGAAACTCACGCCGAAAACCCGGGGCCAGGTGATGTATTCCATGAGATCGGGCCGATTGCCCTGCCCGAGTAAGAGGAGTCTGAAATGCGCGTAGCCCTTTACCAATGCCCGCCGCTGCCGCTTGACGTTGCCGGTAACCTGCAACGCCTGCAACAGCTCGCGACAGAAGCCAAGGGCGCCGACCTGCTGGTGTTCCCGGAAATGTTCCTGACCGGCTACAACATCGGCGTCGACGCGGTCAGCGTCCTGGCCGAGGCGCACAACGGTGAATCGGCGCGGCAGATCGCACGCATCGCCAAAATCTCGGGCGTCGCCATTCTGTATGGCTACCCCGAGCGCGCCGAGGACGGGCAGATCTACAACGCCGTGCAGTTGATCGACGCGCAAGGCGAGCGCGTGTGCAACTACCGCAAGACTCACCTGTTCGGCGATCTCGACCACTCGATGTTCAGCGCCGGCCAGGATGAGTTTCCGATTGTGGAGCTCAATGGCTGGAAGCTCGGCTTTTTGATCTGCTATGACCTGGAGTTCCCGGAAAACGCCCGACGCCTGGCCCTGGCCGGTGCCGAGCTGATTCTGGTGCCCACGGCAAACATGATTCCCTACGACTTCATTGCCGACGTGACCGTGCGCTCGCGGGCCTTCGAAAACCAGTGTTACGTGGCCTATGCCAACTATTGCGGGCACGAAGGCGACATCCACTACTGCGGGCAAAGCAGCATTGCCGCACCGGACGGCAGCCGTATCGCCCAGGCAGGTCTGGATGAAGCGTTGATCGCGGGCACGCTGGACCGGCAGTTGATGCAGGACTCCCGGGCCGCCAACCGCTATTTTCTCGACCGTCGCCCCGAACTGTACGATGTACTGAACAAGCGTTGACCCCAGGTTTTCGCTAGCATGAGCGCTTCCTCAGTAGCGGAAGTGCTCATGCCTGCGCCGACCCACCTTCACCCCCACACCGAAACCCTGGCCAACGGCCTGCGGGTTTCGCTTCGTCATGCTCCCGGTTTGAAGCGTTGCGCCGCCACGTTGCGGGTCGCGGCAGGCAGCCACGACGCCCCGTTGGCCTGGCCTGGGCTGGCGCATTTTCTTGAGCACATGCTGTTTCTCGGCACCGAGCGTTTTCCTGCAAGCGAAGGGCTGATGGCCTACGTGCAACGTCACGGTGGGCTGGTGAATGCACAAACCCGTGAACGCGCCACTGACTTCTTCTTCGAACTGCCACCCAAAACCTTCGCCGGTGGGCTGGAGCGCTTGTGCGACATGCTCGCCCACCCGCGCCTGAACACAGACGATCAACTGCGTGAACGCGAAGTGCTGGAGGCGGAGTACCACGCCTGGTCCCTGGATGTGTCGGCGCAGCAACAACAGGCGTTGTTCAATGGACTGGCGCCGAACCACCCGTTGCGGGGTTTTCACGCGGGCAATCGTGCGAGCCTGGCGGTGTCCAACCCTGAGTTCCAAGAAGCACTGTGCGGGTTCTATCAGCGTTTTTATCACACCGGCCAAATGACCTTGAGCCTCGCCGGCCCGCAGCCGATGGATGAACTGCGCAGCCTGGCGCAACGCTTGAGCGCCGACTTCGCCGTTGCGGATCATCAGCCTCAAAGCACGCCGCCAGCATTGATGACGGCCTCGCAAACAACTTATCAACAGGCTGGCGAACGCCGGCTGAACCTGCTGTTTGCGCTTGAAGCCCTGCCGGATTCATCCCCCGAGGCGCTGGATTTTCTGTGCACCTGGCTCAACGCCGCGAAGCCCGGAGGCTTGTTCGCCGAGTTACGCCAGCGCCAGTTGATCGAGAGCCTGAAGGCCGCGCCGCTGTACCAGTTCGCCGGACAAGCGCTGTTGCAGGTCGAGTTCAAACTGAGCGCCAACGCCACCCCACAGGCCGAGATTCTCCGTGAGCTGTTCAACGATTGGCTGGGTTTCTTTGCCGGGCATGCCAAAGGGGCTGAGTTGCGCGAAGAATATGCCTTGCTGCAACAGCGAAAACGCCAGACCAGCAACGCCTTGGCACTGTCCCGGCTGGACAGCGAACAACGGGAACCCCGGCTGTCGGACGCAGGCGTCGTTGCCCTCGGCGTGATCCTGCAACATATCAACCCGACGCCTGTGGATAACGTGAGCGTCGCCTGGCAACTGCCACCGGCCAATCCATTCCTGCACAGCGCTGAAGAACCCGCGCCAGCCGGGCTGATTCGCGGGCAAACCAGCGCCCACCGCGGCTTGCGTACATTCGCTCAGGATCGCACGCGGGGCCGGCGTGAACGCTCGTCCATGCAGTTCAGTTCCGCGCAGGCGAATGCCAATGGCGAAGCGGCACTCTGCCTGCGCTGGCGTCTCGACCCGGCTGCACCGGCCAACGTTCAGCCAACGCTCGCTCGCAGCCTGCAAAGCCTGTGCGACGACGCGCTTCAGGCGGGCGTCGAGCTGTCTTTCAGTGAAACCGGCAACCAATGGTTGCTGAAGATGAGCGGATGGCATGAGCCGATGCCGGCGATTCTTGAACAGGCGTTGCAGTGCCTGGCCAACCCCGCTGCCAAGGCCTGGCTCGACACTGAGGCACCCGAGCCGCTGATTGCAATTCGCCAATTGCTCAAGGCACTCCCCGCGCAGTGTCATGGGCAACCGTCGAACCCGACCGCTCAGCCGGGCACAGCGGATAATCTCCAGCAAATCTGGGCCAGTGCACGCTGGGAAGGCCTGGCTGCCGGCCTGCCTGCCGCCGCTCAAACCGCAATCACTCGCGCCTTGAGCCGCGCGCCCGGCATTCCCGACAGCGAGATGAGCGCACCGACTTCTATTGCCGGTCAACGTCTCTGGTCTGAGCAGCCCTGCGCGGCCAACGAACACGCCTTGTTGCTGTTTTGCCCTACACCCTCTCAGGAACTGGCCGACGAGGCCGCATGGCGAATGTTCGCCCACGTCTGCCAAGCGCCGTTCTACCAACGCCTGCGGGTCGAACTGCAACTGGGCTACGCGGTGTTCAGTGGTGTCCGACAGATCAACGGGCAAACCGGGTTGTTGTTCGGGGTGCAATCGCCGAAGACGCTGGTGAAAGAACTGCTCGATCAGGTGGAGTTGTTCCTCACGCAACTGCCGGATCTGATATCGACGCTCGATGATGAAGCGTTGATCCATCAGCAACAGGCCCTGGCCGAACAGCTGGACGGCAATGCCATGCCGCTTGCCCAAGCCTTTGAAGTGTTGTGGCAGGGCAAACTGGGTGGCCATTCGTCGGATTACCTGCTTGAGCTGCAACAGGCTGTGTTGCGACTGGACCGTACAGCGTTGCTCGACGCGGCAAGGCGCTTGATTCACGCAGAAGGAGGCCGCAGATGCCTGGCCAGCGGTGCTCGCCCGGATGAAACCTGGCAACCGACAGACTGATCTTTACCGGGGCTGTAACGGGCTTTCTTCGGCAGATGTCTCCAATTAGCGGAAACGTTTCAGTAACATAGCCGGCCAAGCACCTGAACATCTCCTGCCGGAGGTGGAGTATATGTATACAGCCCAATCTGAAGGAGCGTTTTTATGACCTGGTCCAAACCTGCCTACACCGACCTGCGTATCGGCTTTGAAGTCACCATGTACTTCGCCAGCCGTTGATTTGTTGCGCAGCACAACGCCTCGGCCCGTCCGGGGCGTTTTTATTTTCAGTTCACGAGTGATGGAGCAGCCATGTTTGTCCAGATTCTAGGTTCCGCCGCCGGCGGCGGGTTTCCGCAGTGGAACTGCAACTGCGTGAACTGCGCAGGTTTTCGCGACGGCAGTCTCCGGGCCAAGGCACGCACGCAATCGTCCATCGCAATTTCCGATGACGGCGTGAACTGGGTGCTGTGCAACGCCTCGCCGGACATCCGCGCGCAACTCCAGAGCTTTGCCCCAATGCAACCTGGCCGGGCCCTGCGTGACACCGGCATCCGCGCGATCATCCTGATGGACAGCCAGATCGACCACACCACCGGCCTGCTGAGCCTGCGCGAAGGTTGCCCGCACCAGGTCTGGTGCACCGACATGGTTCACGAGGACCTGAGCACCGGGTTCCCGCTGTTCACCATGCTCACCCACTGGAACGGCGGGCTGAACTGGAACCGTATCGAACTCGACCAGCGCTTCACCGTCCCGGCCTGCCCGAACCTGCGCTTCACGCCATTACCACTGCGCAGCGCCGCACCGCCCTACTCGCCGCACCGTTTCGACCCGCATCCGGGCGACAACATCGGTCTGATCGTCGAAGACCTGCGCACGGGCGGCAAGCTGTTCTACGCACCGGGGCTGGGCAAGGTCGATGGGCCGTTGCTGGACATCATGGCGAGCAGCGACTGCCTGTTGGTGGACGGCACAATGTGGGACGACGACGAAATGCAGCGCCGTGGCGTCGGCACCCGCACTGGGCGGGAGATGGGGCACCTGGCGCAGAACGGCCCTGGCGGCATGCTTGAAGTGCTGGAACAACTGCCCGATCAGCGCAAAGTGCTTATCCACATCAACAACACCAATCCGATCCTTGATGAAGACTCGGCCGAGCGCGCCGAGCTGGTTCGGCGCAATGTTGAAGTGGCCTACGACGGCATGAGTATTGTGTTGTGACGCAGGGCCCCTTCGCGAGCAGGCTCGCTCCCACATGGACTTCGTAAATATTGAAGATCCAATGTGGGAGCGGGCTTGCTCGCGAAGAGGCCAGTGCAGACACCCGAGAATCCACCGGTTATTCCCCGGAGAACCGAAATGACTGACACACCGCTGTCCCCCGCCGAGTTCGAGCACGCCCTGCGGGCCAAAGGCGCCTACTACCACATCCACCACCCCTATCACGTGGCGATGTACGAAGGCCGGGCGACCCGTGAGCAGATCCAGGGCTGGGTTGCCAACCGCTTCTACTATCAGGTGAACATCCCGCTCAAGGACGCCGCGATTCTGGCCAACTGCCCGGACCGCGAGATTCGCCGCGAGTGGATTCAACGCCTGCTCGACCACGACGGCGCCCCCGGTGAAGACGGCGGCATCGAGGCCTGGTTGCGCCTCGGCCAAGCGGTGGGCCTGGACCCGGATCAACTGCGTTCCCAGGAGCTGGTGTTGCCGGGCGTGCGTTTCGCTGTGGACGCCTACGTCAACTTCGCCCGCCGCGCCAGTTGGCAGGAAGCCGCCAGCAGCTCGCTGACCGAACTGTTCGCCCCGCAAATCCACCAGTCGCGCCTGGACAGCTGGCCGCAACATTACCCATGGATTGACCCGGCCGGTTACGAATATTTCCGCACCCGGCTGGGCCAGGCGCGGCGTGATGTCGAGCACGGTCTGGCGATCACCCTGCAGCACTACACCACCTATGAAGGCCAGCAGCGCATGCTGGAAATTCTCCAGTTCAAACTGGACATCCTTTGGAGCATGCTCGATGCCATGAGCATGGCCTACGAACTGAAGCGCCCGCCCTACCACAGCGTGACCGCGCAACGGGTCTGGCATAAAGGAATCGCGTTATGAGTTTCGACCGCAGCAAAACCCCGACCTGGCGCCCCGGCTACCGCTTCCAGTACGAACCGGCACAAAAAGGCCATGTGCTGCTGTACCCCGAAGGCATGATCAAACTCAATGAAAGCGCCGCGCTGATTGGCAGCCTGATCGACGGCAAACGTGATGTCGCGGCCATCATTGCCGAACTCGATACCCGGTTCCCCGGCGTACCCGAGCTTGGTGACGACATCGAGCAATTCATGGAGGTCGCCCGTGCAGAACACTGGATCGAACTCGGCTGAGGCCTTGGTCATCCCGCCCAAGCCTGAAACCGGCCTGCCGCTATGGCTGCTCGCCGAGCTGACCTACCGCTGCCCGCTGCAATGCCCTTATTGCTCGAACCCGCTGGACTTTGCCGAGCAAGGCAAGGAGCTGAGCACCGAACAGTGGATCAAGGTGTTTCGCGAGGCGCGGGAGATGGGCGCAGCGCAACTGGGGTTTTCCGGTGGCGAGCCGCTGGTGCGCCAGGACCTCGCCGAGCTGATTGGCGAGGCGCGCAAACTGGGCTTCTACACCAACCTGATCACCTCCGGCATCGGCCTGACCGAACAGAAAATCAGCGACTTCAAGCAGGCCGGGCTCGATCACATCCAGATCAGTTTCCAGGCCAGCGACGAACAGGTGAACAATTTGTTGGCCGGCTCGAAAAAAGCCTTCGCGCAGAAGCTCGAAATGGCCCGCGCAGTGAAAGCCCACGGCTACCCGATGGTGCTGAACTTCGTCACCCACCGGCACAACATCGACAAGATCGACCGCATCATCGAGCTGTGCATTGCCCTTGAGGCGGACTTCGTCGAACTCGCCACCTGCCAGTTCTACGGCTGGGCCCAGCTCAACCGTGTCGGTTTGCTGCCGACCCGGGAACAACTGGTGCGCGCCGAACGCATTACCAACGAATACCGCGCCAAGCTGCAAGCCGAAGGGCATCCGTGCAAGCTGATCTTCGTCACCCCGGACTACTACGAAGAACGCCCCAAAGCCTGCATGAACGGCTGGGGCAGTATCTTCCTGACCGTCACACCGGACGGCACCGCCCTGCCGTGCCACGGCGCGCGGCAGATGCCGGTGCAATTCCCGAACGTGCGCGATCACAGCATGCAGCACATCTGGTACGACTCGTTCGGTTTCAACCGCTTTCGCGGTTACGACTGGATGCCCGAACCCTGCCGCTCGTGCGATGAGAAAGAAAAGGACTTCGGCGGCTGCCGTTGCCAGGCGTTCATGCTCACGGGCGACGCCAGCAATGCCGACCCGGTATGCAGCAAATCCGAACATCACGGTGTGATCCTCAAGGCCCGCGAAGAAGCCAGGCACGCCACCCAGACCATCGAACTACTGGCCTTTCGCAATGAACGAAACTCACGCCTCATCGCCAAAGGCTGACCCTTTGAGCGCCCTCAAGGCTGTTGCGGCGGGCATCGACTTCGCAGACTTGCGCGTCGGCCCGCACGGCCTGTTCTGGAACGAATACCGCCCGGATGACGCTGCTTGCCGGATCTGGCACTGGCACGACGGGGCCGCCCGCTGCCTGACGCCGCTCGGGTTCAGTGTGCGCAGTCGGGTCTATGAGTACGGCGGCGGGGCATTCTGCCTGAGCGATGAGGGGGTGGTTTTCGTCAACGAGGCGGATCAGCAGCTGTATCGCCAGTCGCTGTCAGATGAAGAACCTGAAGCGCTGACGTCCAGTGAATGCCGATACGGCGACGTGCAATATGCCGATGGCCGGGTGCTCGCCGTTGAAGAGCAACGCGACCGGCATCGCCTGGTTGCGATTGACCTGGCTGACGGGCAACGGCATCTGCTGGTGGAAGGCGCCGACTTCTATGCCGCGCCCACCTTGAGCCCGGATGCCCGACGCCTGGCCTGGATCGAGTGGAGCCGCCCACATCAGCCCTGGACCTCGACGCGGTTGATGGTTGCCGAGCGCAACGCCGAGGGTGATTTCGGCCTGCCGCGTTGCGTAGCCGGTGACGCGGGTGAAGAGTCCCTGCAACAGCCGCGTTTTGATGACGCCGGTCGCCTGTATTGCCTGACGGACCGCGCAGGATTCTGGCAGCCATGGGTCGAGAGCGAATCGGGTTTACGGGCATTGCCCAGCGCACAGGCCGATCACGCACCCGCACCGTGGCAACTCGGCGGCGCTACCTGGCTGCCGCTGGGTGACGAGGCGTATCTGGCCAGTTGGACGCTGGAAGGCTTCGCACGTTTGGGCCTGCGTACCGGCGCGGCACTTCAGGACCTCACCGGCGAATTCAGCCGTTTTCGCAATCTGGCACTGGATGAGCAATTCGTTTATTGCATCGCCGCATCACCGGTCCGGCCTTCGGCGGTGATTGCCATCGACCGCACCAGCCTTCAGGTCCAGGTACTGGCCGGGGGCACTGCGCTGTTGCCCGTCGAAATGATCAGCCAACCGCAAACCCTGCGTTATCCCAGCGGAGTGGGCGAGGCCCATGGCTTCTTTTATCCGGCCATGACCGATGTCGCCCAACCGCCGCTGGTGGTGTTCATTCATGGCGGGCCAACATCGGCGTGCTACCCGATGCTCGACCCGCGCATCCAGTATTGGGCGCAACGCGGCTTTGCCGTCGCCGACCTCAACTATCGCGGCAGCAGCGGTTATGGCCGGGCCTATCGACAAGCGCTGCACCTGAACTGGGGCCACGTGGACGTCGAGGACGCCTGCGCGGTAGTCGCCTACCTCGCCGGACAAGGCCTGATCAACGGCGATCACGCGTTCATTCGCGGCGGCAGTGCAGGCGGCTACACCACGCTGTGCGCGCTGGCCTTTCACGATGTCTTCAGTGCCGGGACCAGCCTCTATGGCGTCAGCGATCCGGTTGCCCTGGGCCGCGTCACGCACAAGTTCGAAGGCGACTACCTGGATTGGCTGATCGGCGACCCTGAGCGGGACGCCGAGCGCTACCACGCCCGTACGCCCCTGTTGCATGCCGACAACATCCGCGTGCCGGTGATCTTCTTCCAGGGCGAACTCGACGCCGTGGTGGTGCCGCAACAGACCCGCGACATGGTCGAAGCGCTAAAGGCCAATCATATTCCGGTTCAGGCCCACTACTACGCCGACGAACGCCACGGTTTTCGCAAGGCCGGCAATCAGGCCCACGCACTGGAACAGGAATGGTTGTTTTACGAAAGCCTGATGAACCGCTGATCAGCGCTTGGCGATGATGTACACCGCGTGCACGATCCCCGGGATGTAACCGCACAAGGTCAGCAGAATATTCAGCCAGAACGCGCCGCCGAATCCCACTTGCAGGAACACCCCCAGTGGCGGCAACAGAATGGCGATGATAATACGAATGAAATCCATAGGGTCTGCTCCGGATCGGGGTTGGCTCGGGAGAGCCACACCCTCAGTCGACCCGTGGCGGGCGTGAGGGTTCAGTGCAATTACGAGCACAAACCTTGCGTCATCTTCTAGCCAAACCCCTCTCATCGACAAAAAAACGCCCCCTGCCAAAAAAATCAGACAGGAGGCGATGCGTTATACCGCGAGACGGTTCGGGAATTTGAGAGGTGGCGGTCGGTTCAGACCGCGATGCCTTTACGACACTGGAACTGGGCGGTGCGTACCCGGGAAAAGGCCCGGGTCAGGCGCAGGAGCATTTCGTCGATGTTGGCTTTGCTGACCGTCAGCGCCGGAGTGAAGCGCAGGCAATTGGCTTGTGGAGCGTTCAGCAGTAAACCTTCGTACAGTGCAGCTTTCACTACCGCGTCAGCCGAGTCGTCGCTCAGCGTCAGCCCCCAGAGCAAGCCCTGTCCGCGTAACTCGCCGTGGCCGTAACGGTTGGCCAGCCGAGCCAAGCCTTCGCGCAGGTGTTGAGCACTTTCGCGAACGTGTTCGAGAAAGCCGTGATCAAGCACGCTATCGAGTACCGCCAGCCCGGCGGCGCTCATCAGTGCGTTTCCGTGATGGGTGCCGTGCAGCTCGCCCGGTGCGAAACAACACGCCGAGCCCCGCGCCAGCAACGCCGCCACCGGCACCCCGCCACCCAGCCCTTTGCCCAGCACGGTGATGTCGGCACGCACGCCATAGGTTTGCTCGGCCAACAAGGTGCCGCAACGTCCGACACCGGTTTGCACTTCGTCGAGGATCAACAGGATGCCCAGCTCACGGCACAACCGTTCAACACCCTTGAGATAATGCTCGGTGGCGGGAATCACCCCGGCCTCGCTCTGGATCGGCTCGAGCATGATCGCCACCGTCCGGGCATCAACGGCAGCGTGCAGGGCCGGCAAGTCATTGAACGGGATACGGCTGAAGCCGGGGAGCTGCGGTTCAAAGCGATTGCTCTGACAGTCCGAGGCAGACATCGCCGCAAACCCGTGGCCATGGCAACTGCCACTGGCGGTGATGATTCGCGATGCTCCGCCGCGATGCAGCTGACCCCACTTGCGCGCCAGTTTGATCGCCGCCTCACAGGCTTCGGTGCCGCTGTTGAGCAGGTACGCCTGATCGCTGCCGGTACTCTGGCACAACCGTTCGGCAAGGGTGAGCTGTGCACGGTTGTGCAAGCCAAACCCCGGATTGATCAACGCCTGCGCTTGGGCACTGATGGCGTTGACCAGCGCCGAAGGGCTGTGGCCGAGGCTGTTGGCTGCACCACCCTGTGTGAAATCGAGGTAGGCACGGTCGTCGCTGTCCCACAGCCAGGAACCCTGGCCGCGTACGAAAGTTTGCTGCGGACGCTCGACGCTGGGCATCAAGCACTCGTGGTTCGGGTTATCGCACCGGACAGGCACAGGCTCCACCGTCAGATCATCCAGACTCGGCTGAGGACGGCGCAGGTTGAACAGATTCATGCGCGCAAGCCCTCCAGCGGCAGACCCAGCAAACGTGCGGACCAGTCCTCGACGCGCCCGCTGCGCATGCGTTTGATCGCGATATCACGCCAGCGCGAAGAGAGCGCCGGGCAGTCCACCAGTTTTTTCAAGCCTGCATGCTCCAGCGGTTCGCGATAAAAGCTGCGCAAGGCCCAGGCCACGGTGAGGCCGGGGTAACTGCGCTGAATCAGTTCGAACGGTTGATCGGCGCTGACAAAACCGGGTTTGAGCACACGGTAGAACCAGCCACAGCGGCCAGTGTCCTGCGCCAGTTGTGGCAGGATCGGTACGCCCCAGCGATGGCTCAGGCGATAGCACGGCGAACGCGGCTGGCTGACCTGCAACAAAGCGCCACCCCAGCGAAACATGTCGCCCAGGCATACGTGTTCTTCAGTCAGGCCGTGAGTGGAGAGGTTTTCACCGAAGGCCGGTGCGCTCCAGTCGATCTGTGGATAACGTTTGCTCCAGTAGGCGTAGTGCTCGGCGGGGTAATGATGCAGGGCGCGTTCGGGGCCGGTATGAAAGCGCGGATCGCCGTGCTCATCGCTGCCCAGGCCTTGTGGCCACAACCAGAGCCGATTGGCAATTCGCTGTTTGTCGATGTCGCTGATCAAACCCTGCCCGAGGTTTTTTGCCTTACCTATGTAAACACCATCGACGTAAACGGTATTCATCGCGCTCTCTGGCCCTGTAAGCCTTGTGAATGCGGTTAGACTAGGCTTCCGCGAGGCCTCGGGCCATTTCGATTTTCCAGCATTTTCGATAAGTATTACTTATGGATTTCAAACAACTGCGTTATTTCGTCGCGGTGTACGAAGAAGGCCACGTCGGCCGGGCCGCCGAACGCCTGTCGATCTCTCAACCGGCGCTCTCGCAGCAGATCCGCCATCTGGAGCAAAACCTCGATGTAAGCCTGTTCGAGCGCAGCAGCAAACGCCTGTTGCCCACCCTCGCCGCTCACACCTTGTACAACCACGCCCTGCCCTTGCTCGACGGCATGCAGCGGGCGCGTGAGGCGCTGGGCAACTTCAAGGGCCAGGCGTTGCGCACGCTGGCCATCGGCGTGCTGCAAACCGTTCACACCAGCCTGGTGCCGCAGATGCTTGAGCGCGTACGCACCGCCCAGCCCCATCTGGTGGTGCAGATCTATGAGCTGACGGGTTTGGAAATCGAGCGACGCTTGCTCAACGGCTCGCTGGACATCGGTATCAGCTACCTGCCACCGCGCCAACCTGGCCTGCACGGCGTACTGTTGTACGAAGATGAACTGACACTGGTCATCCCCGCTGACCACCCGCTGCGTGAATTCAAGAAAGTTTCCATGAGCCAGGCCGCCGAACTGCCGATGTTGCTGCTTGGGGAAGAGTTTCAGGTGCGGCAGATCTGGCAGGCCCAACTGGCCAGTCTCGGGCGCCGGCCTCAGGTGCAGGCCGAACTGAACAACATGGCAGGGATTCTGGACAGCCTGCCTCATACCAAATTGGTGACGGTGCTACCGGGGCGTTCGCAGCAGGAACACGGGAACAAGGCACTGCTGTGGAAACCACTGAGTGAGCCACGGGTGCCACTGAAAGTAGGGTTGGTATGTCGCGACGTGCAACGCCAGCAAGCAACACTGGAGCTGTTGCGCAATTTGCTGGAAGACGTGATGAATGGCCCGGACGGGCGGATGACGCACCCCACAGTCCTGGATGTGCAGGGCTGAGCCGCAAAAACACAAATCGCAGGCAAAAGAAAACCCCGCCGAAGCGGGGCTTTGCAGACTGTTTCCCTGACATCCATTTCACTCCGCCATCCTGGCAGAATCCTACGTGTCCCTGTTATTGCTTTGCGCTTCCTGCGCTACGTCCATGAACAGTAGATTAGCTGTGGATCCAATTCTGGGGTAGCAGCGAACAGCAGCACGTCATGTAAGACATTGCTTACATGACGTTACATCCCTCAAAACTGCGTCGCGTCCAACAGAAACAGTGATTCACTACCGGCCTTGACCGACGCGCCCAGCGAGTGAATCCGCGGCAGCAAGCGAGCAAAGTAGAAGCGCGCAGTACCGAGTTTGCTGGCGTAGAAGTCGTCCTGGGCTTCTTTGCCCAAGGATGCCTTGGCCATCAGTGCCCACATGTAGGCGTAGGAAACGTAGCCGAACACTTGCAGATACTCGACAGAAGCCGCGCCGATTTCGTTCGGGTTATTTTTCACACGGTCCAGCAGCCAGGCCGTCAGTTCGTCCAGCGTGCCGACAGCGTCGTTCAACGGTTGAGTGAACTCGGTCAGATCGGCACTCGCGGTGGCCGTGAAGTGGCGAATCTCGTCGGCGAACAGCTTGTAGTACGCCCCGCCGCTGCCGACGATCTTGCGCCCGACCAGGTCCAGCGCCTGAATGCCGTTGGTACCTTCGTAGATCTGCGTGATCCGCACGTCGCGCACCAGTTGTTCCTGGCCCCACTCGCGGATGTAGCCGTGGCCGCCAAACACCTGCTGACCATGAACCGTGGTTTCCAGGCCCAGGTCGGTCAGGAATGCCTTGGCCACCGGAGTCAGCAGCGCGACCAGGTCTTCCGCTCGTTTGCGGGTGGTCGGATCTTCGCTGAACTTGGCGGTGTCCAGTTGCATCGCCACGTAGGTGGAGAACGCACGACCGCCTTCGTTCGAGGCTTTCATGGTCAGCAGCATGCGCCGCACATCCGGGTGGACGATGATCGGGTCAGCCACTTTGTCCTTGTTCTGCGCGCCGGTCGGCGAACGGCTTTGCAGACGGTCACGAGCGTACTCGACAGCGTTCTGGTACGAGCGCTCGCCCGTCGCCAGGCCCTGGATACCCACGCCCAGACGCTCGTAGTTCATCATGGTGAACATCGCCGCCAGGCCTTTGTTCGGCTCACCCACCAGGTAACCAACGGCGTCGTCGAAATTCATCACACAAGTCGCGGACGCCTGAATGCCCATTTTGTGTTCGATCGAGCCACAGTTTGCCGGGTTACGCGCCCCCAGGCTGCCATCGGCATTGACCATGAACTTCGGCACCAGGAACAGCGAGATGCCCTTCGGCCCGGCTGGCGCGTCTGGCAGCTTGGCCAGCACCAGGTGAATGATGTTTTCGGTGAGGTCGTGTTCGCCACCGGTGATGAATATCTTGGTCCCGCTGACTTTGTAGGAACCGTCTGCCTGCGGTTCAGCCTTGGTGCGGATGATCCCCAGGTCGGTGCCCGCGTGCGGCTCGGTCAGGCACATGGAACCGGCCCACACGCCGGCGTACATGTTCGGCAGGTAAGCGGCCTTCAGTTCTTCACTGGCGTGGGCGTTGATCGACAGGCAGGCACCGGCAGTGAGCATCGGGTACAGGCCAAACGACAGGCTGGCGGAGTTGACCATTTCTTCGACCTGCGCCGAGACGGCTTTGGGCATGCCCATGCCGCCGTAGGCCGGATCGCCACCAACACCGACCCAACCGCCTTCAGCGTAGGTCTGATAAGCCTGTGGGAAACCTGCTGGCGTGGTGACGGCACCGTCGCTCCAGTGGCAGCCTTCTTCATCGGCAGCACGGCTGAGCGGTGCAATGCTTTTGCTGGTGACTTTGCCAGCTTCCTCAAGGATTGCCTCGACGGTCTCGGCATCGACGGTGTCGGCCAGGGCAGGCAGCTCGGCCCAGAGTTTGGCGACCTCGAAAACTTCATTGAGGACGAAGCGCATATCGCGCAGGGGCGCTTTGTAGTCAGCCATGGCAAACCTCGTGAGAACGTGAAAAGTGATTCGTGGGATCGGAATTCAACAAGACCCTGAGTGTAACCGAACAACTTTTACGACACATAGGGTCAGCTAGTGACTTGTTTGTAATTTTTAGTCACTGACGATTTATCTGAAGATTTCAGCGCAATCAGCCCTCAACCCGCAGCGCTGTCCATGCGCACTGCGCCACGGCGGTTCTGACCGAACGCCATCACACAATTACGCCCCGCACCCTTGGCACTGTAGAGCGCCTGGTCGGCGGACTTGAGGACTTCTTCGGGCGTGCGCTGTTCGAGACGCTCGGCCACCCCGATGCTGACCGTGACCGAAACGGCGGACGCACCAGAACCGGCACGCCGCTGACGCCCTTGCTGGTCGTCTTGCGGGCGACTGTCCTGGTTGCGCAACTGGATGAGGTAGCTGGCGATGGACTCGCGGATGACTTCCAGGTGCGGCATGCATTCTTCGAGGGTTTTTCCGGCAAACACCAGGGCGAACTCCTCGCCACCATAACGATAGGCCCGGCCACCCCCGCTGATTTTCGAGAGTTTGCTGGCCACCAGCCGCAGCACCTGGTCACCCACATCGTGGCCGTGGGTGTCGTTGAATTTCTTGAAGTGATCGACGTCGCTCATTGCCAGCACGTAATTGCGCCCCAGACGCTGCATGCGCTCGTTCAGGGCTCGGCGACCCGGCAAACCGGTCAGCTCATCGCGAAAAGCCATTTGATAGGCTTCGTGAGCCACCGCCGCGGCAATCATCAACATCACCTGACTGCACATGATGTTCAGGGTGAACGGCAGGATGAAGGTCTTGGGCAGCATCCAGAACAACCCGAGCAACCCCACCAACTGGGCGGCGTGCAAGGGGCGCGGGTTGCGCCAGTACTGAATCGCCAGCAACAGGAACGCGGCGAAAAACACCGGGTAGGACAACTGGATCAGGCTCATCCACGAGCCGTGCAATGCCGGCCAGCGGATCTCGGCCAACCAGTTCAGCAAGGCATGCGGGTAACTTTGTTCCAGGCCCAGGGCCACGCTGCCGAAGGCCAGCAGCACGGCGAAGCGCGCCACCATGTCTTGAAACAAATGGGTACGTTCCTGCCAGGCACCGAACAGTCCGTACAGCAGCGGCAACAGCAGACAACAGAGATGAAAAACCACCGCCGCGTCATCACGGACTTTGCCGTTGTCGCGGTAGTAATCGGTCTGGGTATCCAGCAGGAAGTAGGCGATGTACACCGTGACCATCAGAAACAGTTCACGCTGACGTCGGTAAACCGCACAGTACGCACCGCCGAGCAACAGCACCAAGGTTGGCAACACGTTGAACAGCGAAGTGAAGAAGACGTTGAGATCCTTGACGTAGGCAGCCGCAAGCCCTGCAAGCAACAACAGCAGTGATGGTAGGAAATGACTGAAACGTACAGCGGAAGAACGCAACAAGGGTAAAGCTCCGACCCGGCAAATCAATAGATGGCATTGTGCCTGCATTTCGGACAGTTAAGCACATGCGATGTGACCGGCATCACATCGCACACTCTTTAACGGCAGCAAGAGTGTTCTACTTAGCGTTTTAGTCGGGAATTTTTTCAGCGTCGCGGACACCTTCCTGGCAGGCATAAAAAAGCCGCTGCTTCCCGGGAAGCAGCGGCTTATTGAAAGACCGCGTAAGGCTTAGTAGCCCAGTGCGAAGTCTTCTTCTTTCATGTCCATCAGGTTGTTGGCGCCCGACAGCATGGTTGCAACGTGAGTGCGGGTACGCGGCAGGATACGCTGGAAGTAGAAGCGCGCCGTCTGCAGCTTGGCAGTGTAGAACGCCGCTTCGGTGGTACCGGCAGCCAGTTTCTCGGCAGCCAGACGCGCCATGTCAGCCCAGAAGTAGGCCAGGCAGGCGTAACCGGAGTACATCAGGTAGTCCACGGACGCCGCGCCCACTTCCTCGCGGTCTTTCATCGCGGCCATGCCGACCTTCATGGTCAACTCGCCCCACTCTTTGTTCAATGCAGCCAACGGTGCGACGAACTCTTTGACCGCTTCGTTGCCTTCGTTGGTCTGGCAGAACTTGTGGACGATCTTGGTGAAGCCTTTCAGAGCCTCGCCTTGAGTCATCAACACTTTGCGACCCAGCAAGTCGAGTGCCTGGATGCCGGTGGTGCCTTCGTACAGCATGGAAATGCGGCTGTCGCGCACGTTCTGCTCCATGCCCCACTCGGCGATGAAGCCGTGGCCGCCGTAGATTTGAACGCCGTGGTTGGCCGATTCAAAACCGACTTCAGTCATGAAGGCCTTGGCGATCGGCGTCATGAACGCCAGCAACGCGTCAGCTTTCTTCTTCTCTTCCTCATCCACGCCGTACTTGACGATGTCGACCTGCTTGGCCGTGAAGTAAACCATCGCACGGTTACCTTCAGCGAAGGCCTTCATGGTCAACAGCATGCGGCGTACGTCAGGGTGCACGATGATCGGGTCAGCAGCTTTGTCCGGCGCTTTCGGGCCAGTCAGGGAGCGCATTTGCAGACGATCGCGAGCGTATTTCAGGCCGCCCTGGAAGCCGATCTCCGCGTGAGCCAGACCTTGCAGGGCAGTACCCAGACGCGCGGTGTTCATAAAGGTGAACATGCAGTTCAGGCCTTTGTTCGCCGGGCCGATCAGGAAACCGGTGGCCGCGTCGAAGTTCATCACGCAGGTGGCGTTACCGTGGATGCCCATTTTGTGTTCCAGGGAACCACAGGTCACTGCGTTGCGTACACCGAGGCTGCCGTCAGCGTTCGGCATGAACTTGGGAACGATGAACAGCGAAATGCCTTTGGTGCCTGCCGGCGCATCCGGCAGACGTGCCAGAACGATGTGGACGATGTTGTCGGCCATGTCGTGTTCACCGGCCGAGATGAAGATCTTGGTGCCGGAAACTTTGTAGGAACCGTCGGCCTGAGGTTCGGCCTTGGTGCGCAGCATGCCCAGGTCGGTGCCGCAGTGCGGTTCGGTCAGGCACATGGTGCCGGTCCATTCGCCGGACACCAGTTTGGTCAGGTAAGCCTCTTGTTGCTCAGGCGTGCCGTGCTCGGAAATGGTGTTCATCGCACCATGGGACAGGCCTGGGTACATGCCCCACGACCAGTTGGCTTCGCCAACCATTTCGCTGACAGCCAGCCCCAGAGACTCCGGCAGGCCTTGGCCGCCGTGCTCTACGTCGTGGGCCAGGCTTGGCCAGCCGCCTTCAACGAATTGTTTGTAGGCTTCTTTAAAGCCAGTCGGGGTCTTAACACCAGACTCGCTCCAGGTGCAGCCTTCGGTATCGCCCACGCGGTTCAGCGGTGCCAGCACCTGCTCACAAAACTTGGCGCCTTCCTCAAGAATGGCGTCAACCATGTCAGGAGTAGCGTCCTGGCATGACGGAAGGCTCTGATAATGCGCTTCGTAGCCGAGCAGTTCGTCACGAACGAAGCGAATATCACGCAAGGGGGCCTTGTAGTCAGGCATAGCGATAAACCTCTGCTGATGTAACCGGGAATGGACGACCGTGTTGAATTGTTGTGACGGTCAAACAGTTGTTTGAAACATACGTTTACGCCCAAATCTTGTCAAGCATCGATCCTTTGCCGTTCGTCATAGCAGGCATCACAACGCGCACGCGAACGCCCGCAGCCCTTGCGTGAAGCAAAAAGCCGTGTCGTGTATGAAAGATTAGTAAAAGGGGTAGGGCATGCCCGACAGAACGCCGCACTCAGCGCGGCGTTCGGGCAGCAGGTTCAGCGAGGGATCAAGCGAAGGTATCGATCAGCGTACCGAGCATTTCATCGGCAGCCTTGGCGACTTTGACGCCCAGCTCTACCTGAATCTTGCCCTGGGACATGTCGACCATGCTGCTGGCCAGGTCCGATTGCTGACTGCGGTCCACGGAACGCAATCGATCCACCTGGGCCTCGGAAGACTGGCTGGTGACCGAACGTTCAATGGTGGTGCTGGCGATCTGGCTGGCCGCTTGATCGACGCGGTTCTGCCCTGTCTGAATAGTGCTCAGACCGGCGTAGAAAGCGGTATTCCCTGAGATTTCCATGGGAGAACTCAACCCTGCAAAGGATAAACAGCGCTCATTGAAGCAGAGGCACCGGCAAAACACCCGACAAAAACACTAATGGCACAGTGCCTTGTCATAGGCAAAATCTAGTCAAGCAAGTCCAGCTGCAGATACTCGGCCACCGCTTCTGCTGTGACCAGTTTGAGTTTCGGCACCCGTCCCAGGCACGGCGCCGGCAGGCGCTCGGCCAAGGTGGCGAGGTTTTCTTCCAGGCGCGCAGTCTTGGGCTCAATGATGTTGGCCACCCAACCGGCCAGTTGCAAACCGTCCTGGGCAATCGCCTCGGCCGTCAGCAGCGCATGATTGATGCACCCCAGGCGCACCCCGACCACCAGAATCACCGGCAGACCGAGTGCCATCGCCAGGTCCGAGAGATTGTCCTGGCCAGCCAGCGGCACTCGCCAGCCACCCGCGCCCTCGATCAGGGTGAAATCAGCCTGCTGATCCAGAATGTGCCGCATCGGCGCCAACAACGACTGGACCGTCAGCGCCACACCCGCCTCACGCGCCGCGAGATGCGGTGCGATGGCCGGCTCGAAAGCCACCGGGTTGACCTCGGTATACATCAGTGGCAACGAGCATTGCGCCATCAGTGCCAGGGCATCGGCATTGCGCAGACCTTTGGGCGTCACATCGCAACCGGACGCCACCGGTTTGCCGGCCGCCGTGCTCAATCCGGCCAACCGCGCCGCATGCAGCAAACCGGCCGCAATGGTGGTCTTGCCAACATCGGTGTCGGTGCCGGTGATGAAATAGGCTGCACTCATCGCGGTTTCTCCAAAACGGCATAGACCACCTGATACGTCGCAGGCAGGCCGTGATCTTCTCGATAATGCTCGTACGCGTCGACCAACCCTCGGATGCGCGCCCGCCCGGTCAAGCCACCCGGCCGCCCAGGGTTCAGATTATGCGCGCCCAGCGCCTTCAATTCATGGGTCAGGCTGCGCACATCCGGGTAATGCAACACATGGGGGGCGTTTTCCAGGCTGATGACCTTCAAGCCACTGTCGGCACACAGCTGTTCATACGTGCCGAACTCTCGGAAACGGTTGACGTGGACCAGACCATCAACCTGACGCCAACTGTCGCGCAGTTCATACAGCGTGCCCACACACAAACTGGCGAACGCCAACACGCCGCCAGGTTTGAGCACGCGCTGAGCTTCGCTCAACACCGAGGCGAAATCGGCGCACCACTGCACCGCCAGGCTGGAGAAAATCAGATCGCAGCTCTGCGCCCGCAACGGCAAACGTTCAGCGTCACCGGCCACGAAGTGCGTCGCGCCACCCAGCGGCCGGGCGTGATTGAGCATGCCTTCGGCGATGTCCAATGCCAGCCCTTCGCTGCTGGAAAAGCGCTCGCCCAGTACACGACTGAAATACCCCGTACCGCAGCCCAGATCCAGCCAACGGCTGGGTGCAGAACCGGCCGGCAAACGGCTCAGCAGCTCACTGCCAACAGCGCGTTGCAACTCGGCGACACTGTCGTAACTAGACGCTGCTCGGGAGAATGACGCCGCCACCTGACGTTTGTCGGGCAAGGCACCGGGCAGGTTGGGAAGGGATAAATCAGTCATCACCGCACTCATGCAAAAAAGCCTGGATCGCCCCCGCCACACCGTGAGGGTCTTCCAGAAGAAACGCGTGGCTGGCCTGTTCAATCAGACCGATTTCAACATCCGGCAACAACGTCAGCAAATCACTGGCCGCCTCGGCCGGGACCAGCCCGTCGAGGCCGGCAAACACGTGAAACTGCGGGCCACGAAAAGCCTGCAACGCCTGGCGTGTGTCCAGTTGTGCGAGTAACTCCAGGCCGGCCATCAAGACCGGCGCCGGTGTGTTCGGCGCACCACCCAGCAGCAGGCGCGCGAGCCCTCGCGGGTCGGCAGCGCCCTGGGCGCACAGCAGGCTGAAGCGTTTGAGGGTCAGGCGCGGGTCGGCGGCGCATCCTGCGAGGAACGCATCGAAGGTCTCCCCCGCCATGGCGCTTGGCCATTGGGCATGGGCCACGAACGACGGATTACTGGCCAGGGTCAACACACCGCAGCAATGCTCGCCGCGACGGGCCGCCAACTCGCAGGCCAACATCCCGCCCAAGGACCAGCCACCCAGCCAGGCGTCCTGAGGCACGCTCGAATCCAGCTCATCGAGCCAGTCTTCAAGGTCACAGGACTCAAGCTCCGGCAGTGGCTCGATCTCGACCCGCAGGTGTTCATCCAACCCTTGCAGTGCCGCCGCCAAAGGTTCCAGCGGTGAAATGCCCAGGCCCCAACCAGGTAGCAGAATCAGTCGATCACGCATGGTTTGGCTCCGGTTTCAGGTGTTGAAAACAATCGGCCAGACCTTCTAACAATAGCTGGACCTGCGCTTCGCTGTGGGCGGCGGTCAGGGTCACGCGCAGACGGGCGCTGCCGGCCGGCACGGTGGGCGGGCGAATCGCCGTCACCATCAAGCCGCGCTCACGCAATTGCTGCGACCAGCGCATGGCCAGCCCGGCGTCACCGATCATGATCGGCTGGATTGGCGTGAAGCTTTCCATCAACGTCAGGCCTATCTGCTGCGCGCCTTGACGGAACTGGCGGATCAGCGTGTTCAAATGCTCACGGCGCCAGTGTTCGCTGCGCAGCAGTTCAAGACTTTTCAGCGTCGCGCAGGCCAGCGCAGGTGGCTGGCTGGTGGTGTAAATGTAGGGACGAGCAAACTGGATCAGGCTTTCGATCAGGTCTTCACTGCCGGCGACAAACGCGCCCGCCGTACCGAACGCCTTGCCCAGCGTGCCGACCAGCACCGGCACCTCGTCCTGGCTCAGGCCAAAGTGCTCGACCACCCCGCCACCGTTGGCACCCAGCGGACCAAAACCGTGGGCATCATCGACCATCAGCCACGCGCCCCTGGCTTTCGCTTCCTGGGCCAGCGCCGGCAGGTCGGCGATATCACCGTCCATGCTGAACACGCCATCGGTAACCACCAGCGTATTGCCGGTGGCTTTCTCCAGACGCTTGGCCAGACTGACCGCGTCGTTGTGCAGGTAACGATTGAAACGCGCACCCGACAACAGGCCCGCGTCCAACAGCGAGGCATGGTTGAGCCGGTCTTCCAGCACCGTGTCACCCTGCCCGACCAGCGCCGTCACAGCGCCGAGGTTGGCCATGTAACCGGTGGTGAACAGCAGCGCACGCGGGCGCCCGGTCAAATCGGCCAGCGCTTCTTCCAATGCGTGATGCGGGCCGCTGTGGCCGATCACCAGATGGGAAGCACCGCCCCCGACACCCCAACGAGAGGCACCGGCACGCCAGGCTTCTATCACTTGAGGGTGATTGGCCAGACCGAGGTAATCGTTGTTGCAGAACGCCAGCAACGGCTGACCGTCGACCACCACGTGCGGCCCCTGAGGGCTGTCGAGCAAGGGGCGCTGGCGATAAAGATTTTCGGCACGACGGGCAGCAAGGCGTGCGGCGAGATCAAAAGACATGCAGGCCTCGACTTTCAAGTGACATGAACCTTTGTGGGAGCGGGCTTGCTCGCGAAAGCGGTGTATCAGTCAACGTCTATGTTGAATCTCAGGCCGCATTCGCGAGCAAGCCCGCTCCCACAGGGTTTTGCATTCGTCCAGAGGAAACTGTGATTGCTTAAACCGCGGCGTTATAGAACTGCTCGCTGCTCTTCTGCTCCACCAGCGCTTGCTCGATGGCCGCCTGATGCACTTCGTCGGCGTGCTCTTCGCGGGCTTCCGGCAGGATGCCTAAGCGCCCGAACAACTGCATGTCCTTGTCGGCCTGCGGGTTGGCGGTGGTCAGCAGTTTTTCGCCGTAGAAAATCGAGTTGGCACCGGCGAAGAACGCCAGCGCCTGCATCTGTTCGTTCATCGCCTCGCGGCCTGCAGACAGACGCACGTGGGATTGCGGCATCAGGATACGGGCGACGGCGAGCATGCGGATGAAGTCGAACGGGTCGATTTCTTCAGCGTTTTCCAGCGGCGTACCGGCGACTTTCACCAGCATGTTGATCGGCACCGACTCCGGGTGCTCCGGCAGGTTGGCCAACTGGATCAGCAGGTTGGCGCGGTCATCCAGCGACTCGCCCATGCCCAGGATGCCGCCCGAGCAGATCTTCATCCCTGAATCACGTACATACGCCAGGGTTTGCAGGCGCTCGCTGTAGGTGCGGGTGGTGATGATGCTGCCGTAGAACTCCGGCGAGGTATCGAGGTTGTGGTTGTAGTAGTCGAGGCCAGCCTGGGCCAGGGCTTCGGTCTGGTCCTGATCGAGGCGGCCGAGGGTCATGCAGGTTTCCAGGCCCATGGCCTTCACGCCTTTGACCATCTCCAGCACGTAGGGCATGTCTTTGGCCGACGGGTGTTTCCACGCCGCGCCCATGCAGAAACGGGTCGAACCGATGGCCTTGGCGCGCGCGGCCTCTTCAAGGACCTTCTGCACTTCCATCAGTTTTTCTTTTTCAAGACCGGTGTTGTAGTGACCGGACTGTGGGCAATATTTGCAATCTTCCGGGCAGGCGCCGGTCTTGATCGACAGCAGGGTCGAGACCTGGACGCGGTTGGCGTCGAAGTGTGCACGGTGCACCGTCTGCGCCTGGAACAACAGGTCATTGAATGGCTGAACGAAGAGTGCTTTGACTTCGGCCAAAGACCAGTCATGACGCAGGGTTGCAGTGGTGCTGGCGCTCATGGGCGTTTCCTTGTTTATGCTTGGCTTGCGGGGGTGGAAAGGGAATATCCACAGCCGCGACACGGATGTTCGGCATATTTAAGGAAGAGTTATGCGCTGTCAACCACGATACAAAGGTGCGGTTTACATCTGGTTAAAAAACAAACAATCCTGTTTGTTGTGCAAAGAACCGTCCGATACCCCTCAAGCGATATGCACAGCCTGCGAAACCGAACTGCCCTGGCTCGGGGATCATTGCCAGACCTGCGCCCTGCCACTGCCCGTGGCGGGCATGACCTGCGGCCAGTGCCTGAAGCAACCACCGGCCTTCGAACAGGTTATCGCCCCTTGGGCCTACAGCTTTCCAGTGGACAGCCTGATCACCCGGTTCAAGCACAACGCCAAGTGGCCCTATGGCCGCCTGCTCGGCGAACTTCTTGCGCAATCGCTGCAACATCGCTTCGATGAGGGCCTGGAGCGACCCGATCTGCTGGTCCCGGTGCCGCTGGCGACCAAACGCCTGCGCCAACGGGGTTTCAACCAAGCGGCGATGCTCGCACGCTGGCTCAGTGAAAGCCTGGACATTCCTTGCGACGAATCGCTGCTGCTGAGGATTCAGGACACCAGCGCCCAGCAGGACCTGAAGGCCGAAGGCCGCCGGCGAAACCTGCGCAACGCCTTCGCCCTCGCGCCCGGGGCGTCTGTCGCTGGCCGTCATCTGGCGCTGATCGACGACGTGCTGACCACCGGCGCCACCGCGCAAACCCTGGCGAGGTTGTTGATGGACGCAGGTGCGGCCCGGGTCGATGTCTATTGCCTGGCCCGGACACCCAAACCCGGTAACACCACCTGACCCTGTGGGAGCGGGCTTGCTCGCGAAGACGGCGGCACATCCTGCGACGATGTGACTGACAGATCGCTTTCGCGAGCAAGCCCGCTCCCACAGGGATTGCAACCAGACGGTTTGGCGCCTGACTTGACTCCCGCGCGCCAAGCCGCCAACGTCCAACCCCGTCAGCCCTTGCGTGCAGCGCCTTGCCATGTCCTTGCCTACCTTGTTGTCCCAACACATCGTCCGTCGCCCGCAGCGCATTGCCTTGCTGCAACACATTGCCGAGCAAGGCTCGATCACCCGCGCCGCAAAAAGCGCGGGGCTAAGCTACAAAGCGGCCTGGGATGCCATCGACGAGCTGAACAACCTGGCGCAAAAACCCTTGGTGGAGCGCAGCGTCGGCGGCAAGGGCGGCGGCGGTGCGAAGCTCTCGGCCGAAGGCGAGCGAGTGCTGCGGCTTTATCAACGGCTGCAAGCACTGCAAGCACAAGTGCTGGAAGCCGCCGAGGATGCCAGCGACCTCGACCTGCTCGGGCGCCTGATGCTCAGGACCAGCGCGCGCAATCAACTGCACGGCAAGGTTGCAACCATCGACACCCAAGGCCGCAATGATTTGATCAGCCTGGAACTGGCCGAAGGGCTGATCCTCCAGGCGCAGATCACCCACGACAGCACGCGGCGCCTGGAGCTGGAAACCGGCACCGAAGTCGTGGCGCTGATCAAGGCCGGTTGGCTGGAACTGCTGGCCGCCGATCAATCCGCAACACCTGGACACAATTGCCTCAAGGGCACCATCGAGGCAATTCTCGACGCCGAAGACGGCCCCAGTGAAGTGCGAATCGCCCTGCCCAATGGTCAGACGTTGTGCGCCCTGGCGGAGCCGCTGCATCTGAAAGCGCTGGGCTTGAGCGCTGAAAAAGCCGTACAGGTGCAGTTTTCGCCCTCCAATGTGTTGCTCGGCACGCCGCTCTGATTGATGGCCGCTACGCAGCGCCGAACACCACTGCAACATTTCCTTCATCGGCGCTCTTTAAGGTGACTGCAAAAACCCGCAGGGAGCCTGATGTGAACCTATTAGAAGAAAACCAAGCCACCGACCTCGAAAAAATCGTCGGCCTCAGCCGTCGTGGCTTTATCAGTGCCGGTGCCCTGTGCGGCGCGGCGATGTTTTTGGGCGGCAACCTGCTCAGCCGCAGCGCACTGGCCGCCAGTGTCAGCGCCGGCACCAGCAAACTGCTGGGGTTCAACAGCATCGCGGCGGCCACCACGGACACCATCAGTTTGCCTGCGGGCTACACCTCTTCAGTGCTGATCAGTTGGGGCCAGCCGCTGCAAAAAAATGGTCCGGCCTTTGACCCCAGCGGCAACGGTACCGCCCAGGCCCAGGAAGTGCAGTTTGGCGACAACAACGACGGCATGAGTTTGTTCGCGTTCCCCGGCGAGCGCGACCGTGCACTGATGGCCATCAACAACGAATACACCAACTACCGCTACCTCTACCCGCATGGCGGCATGCCGCAGTCGCCCGAAGACGTGCGCAAGGCGCTGGCCTGCGAAGGCGTGTCGGTGATCGAAGTGCAACGTAAAAACGGCCAGTGGCAATTCGTCCAGGGTTCACGCTACAACCGCCGCATCCACGGTAATTCGCCGTTGCGCCTGAGCGGCCCCGCCGCCGGCCATGAACTGATGAAAACCAGTGCCGACAAGCGCGGCAAGAAAGTCCTCGGCACGTTCCAGAACTGCGCCAACGGTAAAACGCCGTGGGGCACCTACCTGACCTGTGAAGAAAACTTCACCGACTGCTTCGGCAGCAGCAACGCCGAACAGACATTCGACGCCGCGCAAAAGCGCTACGGCGCATCCGCCGCCAGCCGCGAGATCAACTGGCATCAACACGACCCGCGTTTTGACCTGGCAAAGAACCCCAACGAACTCAACCGCCACGGCTGGGTCGTGGAAATCGACCCGTTCGACCCGCAATCGACACCGGTCAAGCGCACCGCCCTGGGCCGCTTCAAGCATGAAAACGCTGCGCTGGCCGAGACCGACGATGGTCGCGCCGTGGTGTACATGGGCGACGACGAACGCGGCGAGTTCATCTACAAGTTCATCAGCCGCGACAAAATCAATCACCGTAACCCCAAGGCCAACCGCGACCTGCTGGACCACGGCACGCTGTATGTCGCACGCTTCGACGCCGGTGACAGCAACCCCGACCACCCCAAGGGCCGCGGCCAGTGGGTCGAGCTGACCCACGGCAAAAACGGCATCGACGCCAGCAGCGGTTTTGCCGATCAGGCCCAGGTGTTGATCCACGCACGCCTGGCCGCCAGTCTCGTCGGCGCCACGCGCATGGACCGTCCGGAATGGATCGTGGTCAGCCCCAAGGACGGCCAGGTCTATTGCACGCTGACCAACAACGCCAAGCGCGGCGAAGACGGGCAACCGGTGGGCGGCCCCAACCCTCGGGAGAAGAACGTCTACGGCCAGATCCTGCGCTGGCGCACCGAGCGCGATGACCACGCCTCGCCAACATTCGCCTGGGACCTGTTCGTGGTCGCCGGCAACCCGGCCGTACACGCCGGCAAACCCAAGGGTGGCTCGTCGAATATCACCCCGCAAAACATGTTCAACAGCCCCGACGGCTTGGGCTTCGACAAGGCCGGTCGGCTGTGGATCCTCACCGACGGCGACTCCAGCAACGCAGGCGATTTCGCGGGCATGGGCAACAATCAGATGCTCTGTGCCGACCCCGACACCGGTGAAATTCGTCGTTTCATGGTCGGCCCCGTGGGCTGCGAAGTCACTGGCATCAGCTTCTCGCCGGATCAGAAGACCTTGTTTGTCGGGATTCAGCATCCGGGTGAAAACGGCGGTTCGACATTCCCCGAGCACCTGCCGAACGGCAAACCGCGCTCCTCGGTAATGGCCATTACCCGCGAAGACGGCGGGATCGTCGGCGCCTGACTCCTACTGTGGCGAGGGAGCTTGCTCCCGCTTGAGCGCGAAGCGGTCACAGTCCGGCAAATTCCGTTTGCCTGACTGAACTCGGTTGAATGTTGTGCGACCGCTTCGAGGCCGAACGGGAGCAAGCTTCCTCGCCACAGGTAATGCGCTCAAGCCACAACGATCAATTCAGACTGCTTTGCGCTACCATGCTTGGCCGGACGCGGCAGCCTGCTGCGCGCAGGAGTCAGCATGTCCCATCCGTTTGAAACACTTACCCCCGACCTGGTCCTCGATGCCGTCGAAAGCATCGGTTTTCTCAGTGATGCCCGCGTGCTGGCGCTCAACAGTTACGAAAACCGCGTCTATCAAGTCGGCATCGAAGATGGCGAACCGCTGATCGCCAAGTTCTACCGTCCGCAGCGCTGGACCAACGAAGCCATCCTCGAAGAACACCGCTTCACCTTCGAACTCGCCGAGTGCGACGTGCCGGTGGTGGCGCCAATGATCCACAACGGCGAAAGCCTGTTCGAACACGCCGGGTTTCGCTTCACCCTGTTCCCGCGCCGTGGCGGCCGCGCGCCGGAGCCAGGCAATCTCGACCAGCTCTATCGCCTTGGGCAGTTGCTCGGGCGCTTGCACGCCGTGGGTGCCACCCGGCCCTTTGAACACCGTGAAGCGCTGGGCGTGAAGAACTTCGGCCACGATTCGCTGACCACCCTGCTGGAAGGCAACTTCATCCCGCGCAGCCTGCTGCCAGCCTACGAGTCAGTCGCCCGCGACCTGCTCAAGCGAGTGGAAGAGGTTTACAGCGTCACCCCGCACCAGAACATCCGTATGCACGGCGATTGCCACCCCGGCAACATGATGTGCCGCGACGAGATGTTCCACATCGTCGACCTGGACGACTGCCGCATGGGCCCTGCCGTGCAGGACTTGTGGATGATGCTCGCCGGGGATCGTCAGGAATGTCTGGGGCAGTTGTCGGAATTGATGGACGGCTACAGCGAGTTCCACGACTTCGACCCACGGGAACTGGCGCTGATCGAACCGTTGCGCGCCCTGCGCCTGATGCACTACAGCGCCTGGTTGGCCCGCCGCTGGGATGACCCGGCGTTCCCCCGCAGCTTCCCGTGGTTCGGCACCGAGCGGTATTGGGGCGACCAGGTGCTGGCGTTGCGCGAGCAACTTTCTGCGCTCAATGAAGAACCATTGAAGCTGTTCTGACACACACAGATCCAATGTGGGAGTGAGCCTGCTCGCGATGCGAACACCGCCGTGCATCTGGATGACCGCGGTGATGCCATCGCGAGCATCGGAACGCCGCCCGGCGCGCTCCCACAAGGTTCGCGACAAGTTCCGAAAAATCTCCTTACAATCCCCCTCTTTGTTAGCTGCCTAAGCAAGGATTCTGCATGCAAGCTGCCAACCCGCGTCGCGGGTACATCCTGGGCCTGAGCGCCTACATCATCTGGGGATTGTTCCCGATCTACTTCAAAGCCATCGCCTCCGTGCCCGCCGTGGAGATCATCGTCCACCGGGTGCTGTGGTCGGCGCTGTTCGGCGCGTTGCTGCTGATGGTCTGGAAGCATCCGGGCTGGTGGCGCGAGCTGCGCGAAAACCCGCGGCGGCTGGCGATCCTGGCCCTGAGCGGCACGCTGATCGCGGCCAACTGGTTGACGTATGTCTGGTCGGTGAACAACGGGCGCATGCTCGAAGCCAGCCTCGGTTACTACATCAACCCGCTGGTGAACGTATTGCTCGGGATGCTGATTCTCGGCGAACGGTTGCGACGCATGCAGTGGGTGGCCGTCGGGCTGGCCGCCATCGGTGTGGCGCAGCAAGTCTGGCAAGTCGGCAGCCTGCCGTGGGTGTCGCTGGTACTGGCGTTGACCTTCGGTTTCTACGGGCTGATCCGTAAACAGGCGCCGGTCAAGGCACTGCCGGGGCTGGTGGTGGAAACCTGGATGCTGGTGCCGATTGCCGTTGCCTGGTTGCTGTTCAACCCGACCGCGAGCAGCGCACAAGCCGAGTTCTGGACCACGTCCCAAGCCTGGTGGCTGGTGGCCGCCGGCCCGGTAACGCTGGTGCCGCTGGTCTGTTTCAACGCCGCTACACGGCATTTGCCCTACACCACCATCGGTTTCCTGCAATACCTGGCGCCGACCCTGGTGCTGCTACAAGCCGTGCTGTTGTTTGGTGAACACCTGTCGTCCAGCACGTTGGTGGCCTTCATGTTTATCTGGGCCGGCCTGGCGGTTTACAGCATCGATGCCTGGATGAGTTTGCGCCGCCGCAGCTGATCAAAAAACGCACAAAGCCTTGCAGGCCACGGCCATCGTAGCCTGCAAGCATCCTTCCCAAGGTTATCCACAGCGTGATCCCCGCCGTTTGTGCACAAGCCCTTGAAACTGCTGGTTTTTTGATCAAGAACTGAAGAGCCCCGAACGGCATGGGCTGGCGGCGAGTCTCTACAGGTTATCCACAGGCAGGTGCACGTTTTACTGGGATAACCTTTCCCCGCCCTACGGGTCGCTGCGCAGCACCAATTCCACCATCAGGTCATCGGCCAGGGTTTCCAGCCGTGACTGCAACACGTCCAGCGACAGAGTCAGCGGCACGGCGAGAATCGCTTCGGCGTGGAACAGCGGCTCACTGCTCATCGGCGCCGGCCGCACATCCGTCACCAGCCGTTCGAGGTTGACGCCCTGCTCACTCAGCAGTCGGGTGATGTCGCGCACGATCCCCGGACGGTCGTTGCCCACCAGTTCCATGGCGATCGGCTTCCAGGTGCAGGACTGCTCGATGCCACTTTCAGCAATCAATACGCGAATGCCCTGGGCGGACAACGCCTGCAGGGCGTCTACCAATTCGTCGTAGGCCTCGGCCGGCACACCTACCCGCAGGATCCCGGCAAACTGCCCGGCCATCCGCGACATACGACTTTCCAGCCAATTGCCGCCATGTTCGGCTATACATTGAGCAATGCGCTCGACCTGACCGGGCTTATCCGGGGCGAATACGGTGAGTACGAGGTGGTCCATGGCGCAGCCCTCTTGTCATGACTTTTGTTATAGAAAAACAAGTATAGGCAAGGGACTAAATTCAGCGCGGCACTGCTTTTGTGTGGCGAGGGAGCTTGCTCCCGCTGGGTCGCAAAGCGGCCCCTTCAAATATTCAGACAGAACGCATTCGCTGATTTTGCGACGGCTTCGCAGCCGAACGGGAGCAAGCTCCCTCGCCACAGGAAAGCCCTACACACTGAATTCCATAGCCAACAAATTCAGGCCCCATAGCAGTGCATCGAAGATTATGTGTACAAGTTTTTATATTTAACTGGAACAATCCAATAGTTTTTTGAGAACATCCCGTTCCCCGCGGTGACCAGATAGCGTTAGCGGGTCGCTAAACGACGTAATTAGTCTAATTTTCACAACCGCAATTCATCATGTAGTATGCCGCAGCGCGCACTACATAACGTTGGATCGATGTCTGCCAAGGCGCCGTCACGACCCCCAAATCCCCGTCAGCAAGGCCCAAGGCCTTGATTGGAAACACCCAGCCGCCAGTAATGGCATGTACTGGTGCAGGGGTTTGTGGTTTAAATGGCCAGAGGCTTCATTGTCAATTTGAAGAGCTGAAAAGCGAAATAGCTGAGCAGAGTGAGGCAAGCAATGACTGAACACGTTCAAGTCGGTGGCCTGCAGGTCGCCAAAGTCCTGTTCGACTTCGTGAACAACGAAGCCATTCCCGGTACCGGCCTCACCGCCGATAAGTTCTGGGCCGGTGCCGACAAGGTCATTCACGACCTGGCGCCGAAGAACAAAGCCCTACTCGCCAAACGCGACGACTTCCAGGCGCGCATCGATGCCTGGCACCAGTCCCGCGCAGGCCTGGCGCATGATGCGCAAGCCTACAAAGCCTTCCTGCAAGACATCGGTTATCTGCTGCCAGAAGCGGCTGATTTCCAGGCCACGACGCAAAACGTCGACGACGAAATCGCCCGCATGGCCGGCCCACAACTGGTGGTCCCGGTGATGAACGCCCGCTTCGCCCTCAACGCCTCGAACGCCCGCTGGGGCTCGCTGTATGACGCGCTCTACGGCACCGACGCCATCAGCGAAGCGGATGGCGCGGAAAAAGGCAAAGGCTACAACAAGGTTCGCGGCGACAAGGTGATCGCCTTCGCCCGTGCCTTCCTCGACGAAGCCGTGCCCTTGGCGGCCGGCTCCCACGTCGACGCCACCGGTTACGCCATCGTTGGCGGCAAACTGGTCGTTAGCCTTAAGGCAGGCAGCAAGGCCGGCCTGCGCAATGAGGCTCAACTGATTGGCTTCCACGGCGAAACTGCGGCACCAACCGCGATCCTGCTGAAAAACAATGGCCTGCACTTCGAAATCCAGATCGATGCCAGCACCCCGGTCGGCCAGACCGACGCTGCCGGCGTCAAAGACGTGCTGATGGAAGCTGCGCTGACCACCATCATGGACTGCGAAGACTCGGTTGCCGCGGTCGATGCCGACGACAAAGTGGTGATCTACCGCAACTGGCTCGGCCTGATGAAGGGCGACCTGTCGGAAGAAGTCTCCAAGGGTGGCAAGACCTTTACCCGAACCATGAACGCCGACCGCACCTATACCGGTGTCGATGGCCACGAGTTGAGCCTGCACGGCCGCTCGTTGTTGTTCGTGCGTAACGTCGGGCACCTGATGACCATCGACGCGATCCTCGACAGCCACGGCAACGAAGTGCCGGAAGGCATCCTCGACGGCCTGATCACCAGCCTCGCGGCGATCCACAGCCTCAATGGCAACACTTCGCGCAAGAACAGCCGCAGCGGTTCGGTCTACATCGTCAAACCGAAGATGCATGGCCCCGAAGAAGCCGCGTTCACCAACGAGCTGTTCGGGCGCATCGAAGACGTGCTTGAGTTGCCGCGCAACACCCTCAAAGTCGGCATCATGGACGAAGAGCGGCGTACGACCGTCAACCTCAAGGCCTGTATCAAGGCAGCCAGCGAGCGCGTGGTGTTCATCAACACCGGTTTCCTCGACCGCACGGGCGACGAAATCCACACCTCCATGGAAGCCGGCGCGATGGTGCGCAAGGCCGACATGAAGGCTGAAAAATGGATCGGCGCCTATGAGAACTGGAACGTCGACATCGGCTTGAGCACCGGCCTGCAAGGTCGTGCGCAAATCGGTAAAGGCATGTGGGCCATGCCCGACCTGATGGCCGCGATGCTTGAGCAAAAAATCGCGCACCCACTGGCCGGCGCCAACACAGCGTGGGTCCCGTCGCCGACCGCCGCTGCGCTGCACGCCCTGCACTATCACAAGGTTGATGTGTTCGCCCGTCAGGCCGAACTGGCCAAACGCGCTCGTGCTTCGGTGGACGACATCCTGACGATTCCGCTGGCAGTCAACCCGCAGTGGACCGCAGAACAGATCAAGAACGAGCTGGACAACAACGCCCAGGGCATTCTCGGTTACGTGGTGCGCTGGATCGACCAGGGTGTGGGCTGCTCGAAAGTGCCGGACATCAATGACATCGGCCTGATGGAAGACCGTGCCACCCTGCGGATTTCCAGCCAGCACATCGCCAACTGGCTACGCCATGGCATCGTGACTCAGGATCAGGTGCTCGAAAGCCTCAAGCGCATGGCGCCGGTGGTTGACCGCCAGAATGCCAACGACGCGTTGTACCGTCCGCTGGCACCGAATTTCGACAGCAACATCGCCTTCCAGGCGGCCGTCGAACTGGTGATCGAAGGCACGAAACAGCCAAACGGCTACACCGAGCCGGTCCTGCACCGTCGCCGCCGCGAGTTCAAGGCCAAAAACGGCCTGTGAGTCAGCGCTAGCGCCGAACAAGAAAAAGCCCTGATCGAAAGATCAGGGCTTTTTTCGTTTTGCACGCGTTGGTGGCAGATCAGACCCCCAGTTCATGCTTGACCAATGCCAGCAGCTTGTCGGTGTCGATGGGCTTGAGCAGGAAATCCACCACGTTCAAATGCATGGCCGCGATAACGTCACTCGCTTCGGCGTCACCGGAAACCATGATGATCGGCAGCGCGGCCCCCGCGGATTTGCGCACCTCGCGCGCCAGCTCCAGGCCGTTGAGGCCGTGCATGCGCAGATCGGTGATGATCAGGCCAATCGATTTGTTCGAGTTCAACAGTTTGAGTGCGGTTTCGCCGCTGGCGGCGGTCATGCAGCGGATGCCGTCAAGGGCAAGCACCTGGGACAACAACTCCCGCGCGTCCTTGTCATCGTCAACGATCAGTACGCGCTGCGGCGGTAGATCCGGTTCGAGCATGATCGCATGCAGCGCCTCACGCTCGGCTTCGCTCAAAATATCGTGCTCGGACATAAGCTTCTCTACATGTTTGGTTCAATCCCTTGGCACAACCATCAGACATCGCTGAGCAGCGCTTAAATGTGCATGTCGTCCGATAGTTTTCCAAGAGGTCAGCACGCGGTTTACGCAGTTACTGCGTAGGGTATTTCCGAAATCGTGACTGGCACTCGGCCACCTAGACTTACGTCCAATGGGCACACTGCGCGCACGAGCTGACGATAGCCGATGATCCGACAACAACAATTCAAAAAAGACTGCGGTAATGGTTATGAGCAAAACGGACGCATTCACCCAGGCCGGGAAAACCGCGGTGTTGCAGAACATCCAGGGCACCTTGCAGTTTCTTCAGCGTTTCCCGCCATTCAACCAGATGGAAAACGCGCACCTGATCTATCTGGTCGAACAATGCCAGCTGCGTTTCTATAGCCCTGGCGAGAGCATCATCAAACCTGCCGATGGCCCGGTGGAACACTTCTACATCGTCAAGCAAGGCCGGGTCGTGGGCGAACGTCCGCACACCGCCAAGGGTGGCACCGAAACCACCTTCGAAATTGCCACCGGTGAGTGTTTTCCGCTGGCCGCGCTGCTGGGTGAACGCGCCACACGCACCGAGCACCTGGCGGCCGAAGATACTTTTTGCCTACAACTGAACAAGCTGGCGTTCATCAAACTGTTCGCGTTGTCCAACGCCTTTCGCGACTTTTCCCTACGGGGCGTCAGCAGCCTGCTGGATCAGGTCAACCAGCAAGTCCAGCAAAAAGCCGTGGAGTCCCTCGGCACCCAGTACTCGCTCAACACCCAGCTCGGTGAGCTGGCCATGCGCCACCCGGTGACCTGTAGCCCGACGACCCCGCTGCGCGAAGCGGTGACCCAGATGCACGAGCAACAAGTGGGCAGCATCGTGGTGGTCGACGAGCGCAGGGCCCCGATCGGCATTTTTACCCTGCGCGATTTGCGTCAGGTGGTCGCCGACGGCACCCGCGACTTCAACCAGGCCATTGAACATCACATGACCCAGGCGCCGTTTTCCCTGTCGCCGGATCACAGCGCCTTCGACGCAGCCATCGCCATGACCGAGCGACACATCGCCCACGTATGCCTGGTGAAAGACCAGCGGCTGTGTGGCGTCGTCTCCGAGCGCGACCTGTTTTCCCTGCAGCGGATCGACCTGGTGCACCTGGCTCGCACCATCCGCAATGCACCCCGCGTGGAAAACCTGGTGGCACTGCGCGGCGAGATCGGTCAACTGGTGGAGCGCATGCTGGCCCACGGTGCTTCTTCGACGCAGATCACCCACATCATCACGTTGCTCAACGACCACACCGTGTGCCGGGTGATCGAACTGACCCTCGCCGAGCGCGGCGACCCTGGCGTGTCGTTTAGCTGGCTGTGTTTCGGCAGCGAAGGTCGTCGCGAACAAACCCTGCACACCGACCAGGACAACGGCATCCTTTTCCAAGCGCGGGACGCGGCCCACGCCGCCGAGATTCGCGGCAAGCTGTTGCCCATCGCCCAACAGGTCAACCAGAGCCTGGCGCTTTGCGGCTTCACCCTGTGCAAGGGCAACATCATGGCCGGCAACCCCGAGCTGTGTTTGTCCCGCGCCGAATGGGCCCGGCGTTTCGCCGCGTTTATCCGCGAGGCCACACCGGAAAACCTGCTGGCCTCCAGCATCTATTTCGACCTGAGGGTGGTCTGGGGCGATGAACACAGCTGCGAGCAGTTGCGACGCGGGATCCTCGATCAGGTCGCCGACAACCGACTGTTCCAGCGCATGCTCGCCGAGAATGCCTTGCGTCAGCGCCCGCCCGTGGGACGTTTGCGCGAGTTCGTACTGGCTAAAAAGAACGGTGAGAAAGCCACCCTCGACCTGAAAGTCCAGGGCCTCACGCCCTTCGTCGATGGCGCCCGGCTACTCGCGCTGGCCAATGGCATCGAAGCCAACAATACCCTGGAGCGCTTGCGCCAACTGGTCGCCAAAGAGGTGATTGAACGCCTGGACGGCGCGGCGTATGAAGAGGCCTACCACTTCATTCAACAAACCCGTATGCAGCAACATCAGCGACAGACCCGCGAGAACCTGCCCTACTCCAACCGGGTCGATCCCGACAGCCTTAATCATCTGGATCGGCGGATCCTGCGTGAATCCCTGCGTCAAGCCCAACGCCTGCAAAGCAGCCTGACCCTGCGGTATCAGCTATGAGCCTGTTTTCCTGGCTGCGCCCGGCCGCACCGACCTTGAGCCGCGAACAGCAACAGCGTCTGGAACGCCTGCCGCCAGCGCCCAGCCTGAGCGAATGCAGCCTACGCGAGCAGCGCTGGGTGGTGCTCGACCTGGAAACCACCGGGTTGAACCTGAATAAAGATGTGGTGCTGTCCATCGGCGCCGTGGTGATCGAGGACGGTGCCATCGATTTCAGCCAACAGTTCGAGCGGACCTTGCATCGCAACGAACATAAACTGGGGCCCAGCGTATTACTTCATGAGCTGGGGCCAAGTGCGATTGCCGCCGGTTGTGATCCGCGGGAAGCGTTGCTCGACTTCATGGAGTTCGTCGGTGACAGCCCGGTGCTGGCGTTTCATGCGCCATTCGATCAGCACATGCTCGGGCGTGCCTTGAAGGACAGCCTGGGTTACCGCTTGCAGCACCCGTTTCTCGACGTTGCCGACATGGCGCCACTGCTCTGCCCGCAGGCACACATCCGTGAAGCCGGGCTGGATGACTGGGTCGACTGGTTCAAGTTAGAGGTCTTCGATCGCCATAACGCCAGCGCCGACGCCCTGGCCACGGCGGAGATGGCCTTGATCCTGTTCAGCCGGGCGCGGGCCCAACAGATTCACAGCCCACTGAACCTGCAACAGCGATTGAGCCAATGGAAACGTCGGCAACAGCGTCATTCATTCTAGGTTTTCAGCGCCTGTTCCGACGCCTTCGCGAGCAAGCCCGCTCCCACAGGTAATGCGGAGCTCTTGTGGGAGCGGGCTTGCTCGCGAAAACGATGACGCGGTCCCCCGACCAACGTCAATTGCGCCCATCCATTGCCTCTGACACAATCGCGAATAATTCTCGTTAGTTTAAACATCCATTCGGTGAAACCCCTTGTCGTCAGTCCAAAGCCCTCACAGTGAGCTCGTTGGTGCGTTGTATCGCGACCATCGCGGCTGGCTGCTGGCCTGGTTGCGACGCAATGTGGCATGCCCGTCACGGGCCGAAGACCTCAGCCAGGACACCTTCGTGCGTTTGCTGGGGCGTGACGAACTGAAGGAGCCCCGTGAACCCCGGGCGTTTCTGGTAGCCATCGCCAAGGGCCTGTTGTTCGACTATTTCCGTCGCGCCGCGCTGGAACAGGCCTACCTCACCGAACTGATGCTGATTCCCGAAGCGCAACACCCTTCGGTCGAAGAGCAGCAACTGATTCTCGAAGACCTCAAGGCCATCGACCGCTTGCTCGGCAAACTCTCAAGCAAGGCCCGTGCGGCGTTCCTCTATAACCGCCTCGACGGTCTCGGCCACGCCGAGATTGCCGAACGCCTTGGCGTCTCGGTGCCACGCGTTCGGCAATACCTGGCGCAAGGCATTCGCCAGTGCTATGTGGCGCTGTACGGCGAGCCGCTATGAATCAGGTCAGCTCAAAACCGGTTTCGGCACGGGTACTCGATGCGGCCATCGCCTGGCAGTTGTCGCTGGATGCCGGCAGCGGCAGCCCGGTGGAGCGCGAAGAGTTCGCCAAATGGCACGCCGCCGATGAAGAACACGCTCGCGCCTGGCGACAACTGGGCATGCTTGATCAGCGCTTCGCCGTCGCCAGCGGGCCGGCCCGCACGGCGTTGTTGCAGTCACGCGAAGGCATTCGCCGGCGGGTCCGCACACTGGGCAGCGGAGTCGCCAGCGTGCTGCTGGTGGTCGGGCTCGCGTTGTTCGTCGGCGACCGCTACATGCCGCTCGATTACTGGCTGGCCGATCAACGCACCGCCACCGGCGAACAACGTACCTTGCGCCTGGCCGACGGCACGGTCATCAACCTGAACACCCACAGCGCGCTGGATGTACGGTTTGATGAAAAGCAGCGACGGATCGTTCTGCAGGAGGGCGAAATCCTCATCGAGACGGGCCACAACGACACTCGACCATTCATCGTCGAAACCCGCGACGGTCAGATGCGTGCGCTCGGGACGCGGTTCCTGGTCAAACGCGAGGACGACGGCACGCGCCTCGGCGTACTCAAGTCGGCGGTGGCGGCACGCCCGCAAGGCAGTGCCGACGAACAGATTCTCCACGAAGGCCAGCAGGTGCTGATGCACGGCAATGGCCTCGGCCCGATGCTGGTGCTGAACCCTGGCGCCGATGCCTGGACGCGCGGCATGCTGGTGGTGGACAACGCGCGGCTGGAAGACCTGGTGCATGAACTGGGTCGCTACCGGCGCGGTTATCTGGGCGTCTCCGCGCAAGTCGCGGACTTGCGCATCACCGGCAGCTTCCCGCTGAACAACACCGACCTGGCCCTGACCGCCCTGCTGCCGACCCTGCCCGTGCAGATCGAACAGCGCACGCCGTGGTGGGTGACGGTGGTCGCGAAGGCCGATACAAAACCCTGAGTCCTGCGGCGTCTGATAAGCCGCCTTCGCGAGCAGACTCGCTCCCACAATGGATCTCCTGTGAACACACTTCTTGTGAACACCCGCAATTAAATGTGTGCGAGCTTGCTCCGCGCAGCGATCCGGCGAGGGGGCCATCAGCCTCGCCAAAGAACCTGCAATTTGTGACCGGACTTTCCCTGAATCGAAACTATTTTCATCTTGCCCTATCACTTTTCGAATCTCGTTCGGCACGTAGGCAATTGAGAAATATTTCCATTCGGAGCCGCCGTATGTCCCGTTCGCTAGACACCTTGTTGCGCCCCAGCCTGTTGGCCGTGGCCATTGCCCTGTGCACCCCGCTGGCCAGCAGCCCGCTGATCGCCGCCGAACAGGCGTCCAGCGTACGCGCCTACAACCTGCCCGCGGCCCCGTTGGCCAGCACCCTGAACCAGATCGCCAGCCAGGCCGGCCTTGCCCTGAGCCTCAACCCGTCTCTGGCCTCGGGCAAAACCTCAGCACCGGTCAACGGTCAGTTCGACGCCACCGGAGCCCTTCGCGAAGCCCTGCGCGGCACCGGTCTGCAACTGGAGCAAAGCAGTGCCGGCACCTTCAGCCTGGTCGCCGTGCCCGAGGGCTCTCTGGCCCTGCCGGCCACCAGCATCACGGGTCAGGAAAACAGCGAAAGCGCCTGGGGCCCGGTGGATGGCTACGTCGCCACCCGCACTGCCTCCGGAACCAAAACCGATACCGCGCTGCGAGAAGTACCGCGCTCAATCTCGATCGCCACCCGCGAGCAGATGACCGACCGCGCCGTGCAGAACCTCGACGACGCCGTGCGCTACATGCCGGGCGTGGTCGCCAGCAGCTACGGCAGCGACAGCCGCGCCGAATGGCTGAAAGTCCGCGGCTTTGAACCGACCCAGTTCCTCGACGGGTTGCCGCTGCCCAAGGGCACCTACACCATGCCCAAGCTCGAAACCTGGGACCTGGAGCGCGTGGCACTGCTGCGCGGCCCGGCATCATCGGTCTACGGCCAAACCCCGCCCGGCGGCCTGCTGGACATGGTCAGCCGTCGCCCGCAAGCCCTCGGCAGCCACGAAGTGCAAGTGCAGGTCGGCAGCAACCAGCGCAAGCAAATCAGTTTCGACAGCACCGGCCCCCTCGATGATGAAGGCCAGTTCCTGTACCGCGTCAGCGGTGTGGTCCGCGACAGCAACACCGCCATCGATCACAGCGAAGACAAGCGCTACAACATCGCACCGAGCCTGACCTGGAACATCGACGAAGACACCAGGCTGACCTTCCTCAGCCAGTTCAACCGTGACGATACCGGCATCACCAGCCAGTTCCTGCCATTGCAGGGCACCAAGCTGTCGACGCCGGCCGGCGAAGTGAAGTACCACAAGAACCTCGGCGACCCGAGCTGGGAGTTCTACGACAAGACGTATTACGCGCTCGGTTATGCCTTCGAACATCGCCTGAACGACGTGTGGCAGTTCCGTCAGAACCTGCGCTACACCAAGAGCGACCTGTCCTTCCAGGGCATTACCGCGGGTGGCAGCTTCTGGCCGAACAAGCCGGACCAGGCAGTCAGCGATGACGGCACCGTGCGTCGCGGCGCCAACATCGTCGACGAAGACATCAGCCAGTTCGCCGTGGACAACCACTTCCAGGCGGACTTCAATACGGGCGCAGTCGCCCACACCCTGTTGCTGGGCCTGGATCACCAACGGGTCAACACGAACTACAAATGGCTGTTCGGCGAAGCCCCAACCAGCAACATCATCAAACCGGTGTACGGCCAGGACTTCAGCAAGGTCAACTACTTCGCCTACAACGACTACAACCAGAAGCGCCAGGGCACCGGCGTCTACCTCCAGGACCAGATGGCCCTGGACAACTGGCGCCTGACCCTCGGCGGGCGTCAGGACTGGCTGCACACCGACACGACGTTCTACAACATCGCCAATCAACCCCACGACAAACGCGACGACCACGCGTTCACCGGCAACGCTGCCCTCAGTTACGTCTTTGACTCGGGCTTCACGCCGTACCTCTCCTATGCCGAGTCGTTCCAGGCAGAAGGTGGCGGCAACGCCAAGGGCCAGGCCTTCGAACCGAGTACCGGCCAGCAATATGAACTGGGCATCAAGTACCAGCCGCCCGGCACCGACATGCTGCTGAGCGCTGCCGTGTACGACCTGACGCGTAAAAAAATCGTGCTCACCGACAGCCTCGGCGTCAACCGGCCACTGGGCGAAGCACAAGTGCGCGGCTTTGAACTGGAAGCCGTGGGCAACGTCACCGAGAACCTCAAGCTCACCGCCGCCTACACCTACGCCAACAGCAAAATGACCAAGGTCGGCGACCCGCAGGACAAGAACCGTCCGTTGCCACTGACCCCGGAAAACCAGGCATCGGTCTGGGCTGACTACACCTGGCACACCGGCGTACTGGACGGTTTCGGCCTGGGCTTCGGCGTGCGTTACATCGGCGAGACCGACAATATTGCGCCGGGCAACCTGAGCTACGTCAGCAAGAAGTCCGACGGTCATACCGACGCCTACACCGTCTACGATGCCGCCGTGCATTACGACCTCGGTCGCCTGGGCAACTCGCTCAAGGGCGCCAGTGTCGCCCTCAACGCCAACAACGTATTCGACAAGCAATACCTGTCCACCTGCGACGGCTTCTACTGCTACTACGGCGACCGTCGTAACGTGATGGCCAGCGTCAACTACACGTGGTGATTCACCCACCCCTGCGGTAAACAAGGGTCACGGCACAGCCGTGGCCCTTTTGCATCTGGATGACTCATGAAAAGCAAAACCATCCGCCGCTGGTCCTTCGTGCACACCTGGACCAGCCTGATCTGTACGGGGTTCCTGCTGATGCTGGCGCTGACCGGCCTGCCGTTGATCTTTCATCACGAGATCGATCACCTGCTGGGCGACGCGCCGCAACTGCGAACGATGCCGGCCGACACCCCGCAACTGAACCTGCAGCAACTGGTCGTGAAGGCCGAGGCCCATCGCCCTGGCGATGTCATGCAATACCTGGCCTGGGATGAGGACGACCAGAATGGCGTGATTGCGATCATGGCCAAGACGGCCGGCACCGAACCCAACTCGTCCCACACCTTCATGCTCGACGCCCGCACCGGCGAGGCGCTGGAAGTGCCGTCAGCGAACGGTGGCCTGATGCTGTTCATCCTGCGCCTGCACGTGGACATGTTTGCCGGGCTGGCGGGCAAACTGCTGCTGGCGTTCATGGGGATTTTGTTTGTGGTCGCAATTGTTTCCGGGACAGTGCTCTACCTGCCATTCATGCGCCGGCAGACCTTCGCCACCGTGCGCCACGACAAATCCACCCGCCTGCGCTGGCTCGACCTGCACAACCTGATCGGCGTGGTCACCCTGACCTGGGCCTTGGTCGTCGGGGTCACCGGGGTGATCAGCGCCTGCGCTGACCTGATCATCGCGGCATGGCGCAATGAAAGCCTGAGCGCGATGATCGAACCTTACCGCGACGCGCCGCCGCTGACCCAATTGGCGCCGGCCAGCCGTTTGCTCGACATCGCCGCCGAAGTCGCCCCGGACATGCAGCCGGACTTCATTGCGTTCCCCGGTACGCGGTTCTCCAGCGAACACCATTACGCGGTGTTCATGAAAGGCAGCACCCACCTGACCTCGCACCTGCTGACGCCGGTCCTGATCGACGCCAGCACCTTGCAGGTCACGGCCATCGCAGAACGGCCGTGGTACATGGACGCCATGGGCATGTCACAACCGCTGCATTTCGGTGATTACGGCGCCATGCCGATGAAAGTCCTCTGGGCGGTGCTCGATGTGCTGACCATCATCGTGCTCGGCAGTGGCGTGTATTTGTGGGTGGTACGCCGCAAGGCCTCCGCCAAACCGGTGATCACGCAAGAGGGAGCAACGTCATGAAGCCGCGGCAGTCGAGTTTCTGGAAGGTCTTTACGGTTCCCACCGTGATTGCCCTGCTCAGCGCCGCGGGGTTGTTCGCGGCGCTGCTCGGGGACGGTGTGTGGGATGGTTTGAGCTGGATCGGTCTGGGGGTGCCAGCCGTGCTCGGCCTGCGCGGGCTGTTCAGCCGGCGGTCGGCACGCTAGCGAACGCTTTCGGGCCTCGGGGGAAGCCCAGCACCAGGTAGGCCAGGAAGCCCAGTTCAACGAAAATCGCCGACAGCATGTAAAGGTTGTCCGACAGATGCCTGAAACTGAACCACAGGTTCGCCCAGATGATTCCCAGCAGCGGTACATAGGTCACCACCAGCATCAGGCGCAAACGCGCTGTCACCCCACGGCGGGTCAAGAACCAGAAGAGCCCCAGACCCGCCACGGCAATCCCCCCTGCGACAGAGCTGAGCATCAACGTAGCACCAGAGAAGACGAGCAAGGTCAGGCCCCCCTCACCTGGCTGTCTGACCGGGCGCAGTTCGAAGTAGAGACACAGATAAACCACCAGCCAGCCCAGCGCCATCAGCGCAATGCTCAATAGCAAGTGTTTGAAATAGATCCTTGGCATAACGTGCTCCTTGAAGGGGCGCGCAGGGTATCAGAAGTGCTCACAACGACTACACTGGCCCGGTCCCTTATCGCGAGGAATGTCCATGTCCGCCCCCAGCATGACCCTGTTCCACAGCCCGGCGTCGCCCTTCGTACGTAAAGTCATGGTGCTCTTGCACGAGACCGGCCAACAGGACCGCGTGGCCCTGCAACACAGCCAACTCAGCCCCGTCAGCCCGGACGCCGCACTGAACCGGGACAACCCGCTGGGCAAGATCCCCGCCCTGCGCCTGGCCGACGGCACGGTGCTGCACGACAGCCGGGTGATCCTCGACTACCTTGACCAGCAACACGTCGGCAACCCGCTGATCCCCCGCGAAGGCCACGCTCGCTGGCGGCGCCTGACCCTGGCCTCGATGGCCGACGGGATCATGGACGCCTCAGTGATGATCCGTTACGAACTGGCCCTGCGTCCTGTGGAAAAACACTGGAACGAATGGCTCAACGGCCAGCGCGACAAGATCCGCCGCGCATTAGCCTTGTTGGAAAAGGATGCGATTGCCGAGCTGACCAGCCATTTTGATATCGCGGCGATCAGCGTTGCGTGTGCGCTGGGTTATCTGGATTTTCGCCATCCGGACCTGAAATGGCGCGACGCTAATCCGCAGTTGGCAGAGTGGTACTTCGAGGTGAGCCAACGGCCTTCGATGCTGGCGACAATGCCGAAGGCCTGAATCTTCGCTGACGGCACCGACCTCATCGCGAGCAGGCTCGCTCACACAGTTGATCGGTGATGCACACAAACCTTGTGTTCACTGGAGATCCCTTGTGGGAGCCTGCTCCGGGCGGCGACCCGACGATGGCACCACAATGGATCTAACGGAAACAACCCGACAATCCGCGCCGCCAACACCTCCCCCACCCGCTGATCCTCGCGCAACCCCAACGACCTACTCATGAGCCACCTCGGGCTTGGCGGTACGGTTCAAACCGACGCCATACCAATCCAGTTTGCGGGTCAGCACCATGAACACGCCCAGCAAGCCGAACAGCAGCAGCGAGCCCATCAACAGTGCGTAGTCCTCGGCACTCAGCAAGCCATAAAGCAAGCCGTACAACGCCGCCAACCCAGCCGAAAAGAACAGCCCGTGGCTCACGCTGCGCAGCACATGGCAGACATAGAAACCAATCAGCAGCACACAGCCGCTGGCCGACAGCAGGTAAGCCAGTGAGAAGCCGATGTGTTCGGACAGCGATAGCAACAGCAGGTAGAAGAACGCCAGCGCCACACCCACCAGCGCATATTGCACCGGGTGAACCGCCATGCTCTTGAGCACTTCGAACAGGAAGAACCCGGCGAATGTCAGCACGATAAACAGCAGTGCGTATTTGATCGCACGATCGCTCTTGAGGTACTGATCCACCGGATCAATGAAACTCACCCCGAAGCTGCGGCTCGTGAACGCTTCGCACAGCGTGTCGTAGACGCAACTGGACATGACGTCCTGCAAGTTGGTGGAAAAGAACGACGTCTGCCAATGGGCACTGAACCCCTCGCTGTTGACTTCACGCTGGGCCGGCAGGTAATTGCCGACGAAACTCGGATGAGGCCAGTTGGCCGCCAGATGCACTTTGCTGGTCTTGCCCACCGGGGTGATCTGCAAATGCCCGGTGCCTTGCAGGCGCAGGTCAAAACCAAACGTCAATTGCGTGGCCTTTTGCGCATCCAGCGCCGGTAACGTCACCCGTACACCCTCGCCCAGCCAGCCGACCTGCGTACCGGGCACAAAGTCCAGTCGCTGGCTGTCGAGTTCCAGCGTCAGCGCGTTTTCAATGCCCCGTATGTCACTGATACCGACCGCCAGGAAGGGCGCGTCGAACTTGTAATCAGCGAAGTTCTCGGTGATGCCCAAGCGCTCGGGAATCGAGAATTGACCGCTGATGCGGTTGTCGGCGTGGAACAGCCGCGCCTCATAAATACCCCGCGCACGCACTTCGGTCTGCACCTTGCCATCGAGTTCGAAACGCTCCGGCAGGAAGTACAGGCGTCCGCGCTCCTCACTCAGCTCCTGCTGACGTTCGTGAGTCTGGGCGTTGCTGACCCAGGTGCGCACCACCTTGCGATACGGCACCACCATGACCGGTCCGCTGATCTGCTGACTGAAACTGGCACTGCGGGCGATGTCTTCCAGGACCCCGTCGCGCAACTGCTGACGGTCCTGGATCACGCCGCTGATCATCATCAACGGGATCAGCAACAACAGGATCAACAGGGCAATCGCCCCCAGTTTTATGGTCAAGCTGCGGTTCATGGGTTCTCTCCCTTTTTTCAATGGTGGAGAGTCTGGCGCGCGGGTGTGAGGGGTTTATGGGGGAAATGTGGAGAGTGTGTGGAGAGTGGCCTAAGGCAAACGCAGCGTCACGGCGACGCCGCCCTCGACATTGCCGATGGTCAGCGTTCCGCCATGCAACTGCACCACTTCTTCAACAAAGTTCAGCCCCAGGCCGGTGCTTTTACGCCCACTGTCGGGCCGTGGCAGTGAATAGAAGCGCTCACTCAAACGTGGCAGGGCGTAGTCGGGAATCGGCGCGGCCTGATTGAACAGCATCACGTCGATGAACGCGCCACGCCGTTGCGCGCTGAACCGTAAAACCCCGTGGGCCGGGGTGAAGTCCAGGGCATTTTCCAGCAGGTTGCCCAAGGCCTGGCGCAACAGAAACGGCTCGCCCGTCAGGTGCAGGTCAGCAGCAATCTGCTGCTCGACTTGCAACTGCTTGCGTTCGATCCGTGCGTGCTGAGCGCCAAGCAACTCATCGACCAATGCCGCCAGCGGCACCGGCACACGTTCCTCCAGGCCCTGACGCTGCTCGACCTGCGCCAGGTCCAGCAAGCGCTCGATCAACTGCTGCATGCGCGCACTTTCACTGTCGATATTGCTGACGAAACGCTGTTGCTGCGCCACCGGCATCTCGCCTTGCAACAACTCCGCCGCGCCACGAATCGCCGCCAACGGGCTCTTCAATTCGTGAGTCAAGGTGTGCACATAACGCTCGACGTAAGCCTTGCCCTCCAACTGTGTGCGCATGTGCTCCACAGTCGTGGCCAGTTGCTCCAGCTCGCCACCGCGATAGTGCGGCAGCTCGGCCCGCCGACCTTCGCTGACCGCCTGGGCGTACGCCGTCAGTCGTCGCAACGCCGCGCTGAGCCACCAGGACAACAACGCGCCCAACAGCAAACCGAGGCCGATCAGGCCCGCGCCGTACCAGAGCAACCGGTGCTCGGTGCGGTCGACGTAAGGTTGCAATGAGCTGTTGGGTTTGGCCACGGTGACCACGCCGATGATGTGCCCGTTGTCGCGAATCGGTGCACCGACGTGCATCACCGAGGAGTTGGGATCGTCAGGCTGGCTACGGGTCGAGCGTGCGCCGTACTCGCCGCGCAGGGTCAGGTACACATCATTCCAGCGCGAGTAATCCTGGCCGACCGCCGTGCCATTGGAGTCCAGCAGGACGATGCCTTTGGCGTCGGTGACGTAGATGCGGTGGTTGACCTGATTCTTCGGCAGGCCCCAGATGGTCGCCGCCGGTTGCCGCTCGCCGTAGGCTTTGAGCAGCTCGGGCCAGCGGTTCTGGTTAAGGGTGCCGGCCTTGAAATCATCGCGCAGGATTTCGGCCATCAGGTTCGCGGTGTCCACCAGGGTTTCTTCGGTGGATTGACGCACGCCGGGGCGGATTTCCTCCATGACCGTGTTGAGCACGAAATACCCGGTCAAGGCGATGAAGAACACGTAGACCAGGAAAATCCGGATCCCCAGTGGCATCAGCTGCGCCCTGGGCTGTAGCTGTAGCCAAGACCGCGATGGGTCTGGATCGGTTCGGCATCAGCCGCGACCAGACGCAACTTGGCTCGCACGCTTTTGATATGGCTGTCGATGCTGCGCTCATAACCGGCGTCAGCGGCGACGCCCAGCGCATCAAGCAATTGCTCGCGGCTGAAGACTCGTTCGGGTTGTTCGAGCAAACAGTTCAGCAGGCGAAATTCGTGGCGGGTAAGGCTCAGGAGTTGGCCGCGATAGCTGATCTGCACACGCTCGTTGTCGACCTGAAACAGCGTGCTGCTGATCTCCACCACCGCACGCGGCGCCATGCGCTTGAGAATCGCCCGGACCCGCGCGGCCACTTCCCGTGGGCTGAACGGTTTGACCACATAATCGTCGGCACCGATCTCCAGCCCCACCACCCGGTCGATTTCACCGTCGCGGGCGCTGAGGAACATCACCGGCACATCGCTGAAACGGCGCAGTTGCTTGCAGGTTTCAAAGCCACTGATGTCTGGCAGGCCGATGTCCAGGATGATCAAGTCCGCCGGGGTGGCGCGCTGGTGCTCAAGCGCCACGGCGCCCAGGCTCAACCAGGTCGTGGTGAAGCCCTCGCCCTGCAAGGCAAAAATCAGCGTATCGGCAATCGCCGCTTCGTCTTCGACAATCAGGATATGAGGCATGGCGTCCGAGCCCGACAGTTAGGTGCGCGAACGGTGCCCCAAGCCATACCCCACGTCAATGAGACCACTTCAATTCAGCAGTCCGGCTTGTCAGCGGTGAAGCGCCGGGCCGGGTTCACCGCCGCGCCAAACTCGCGCAACGCCTTGGCGCCGATCAGCAAGGGGTAGTTGAACGTGCTGCGGTCGGTCAGGTTGACCTCGACCGTGCGCTTGATGCTGCCCAGGCACAGTTCCAGCTCGACCACCGGGCGCTTGGCGACGTCGGCCACGTCCTTCTCGTCCTCTTCATCGGCGCGGCTTTTGATTTTGCTGATGCGCGAGACTTTGTGTTCGTAGACCTTGTTGCTCGCATCTTTGGTGCCGAGGCGGAAACGTACCCATTCTTCGCCGTCACGGGTGAAGGTTTCGATGTCCTTGGCCGACAGCGACGCCGTCAGGGCGCCCGTGTCCATCTTGGACTTGAGCACTTCGCCGCCGATTTCCGGCAACTTGATGTATTCGTAACGGCCATACAGGGTCGGCTCGGCGGCCATGACCGGCAGGGCCAGAAGGGATAACAGTGCGAGGACGGATTTCACGTAGTGGATTCCCTTGAGAAAGAATGGGCGTTGACGCTGAATTCTAGACCGCGAAAAGCATCGTAAGTTAGAGCACCACCTCAGTGGCGAGGGAGCTTGCTCCCGCTCGGCTGCGCAGCAGTCGTAATACCGGCTGATGCGGTCTACCTGAGAAATCTCGGTGCAGGGTTTTGGGGCCGCTTCGCAGCCCAGCGGGAGCAAGCTCCCTCGCCACAAGTGGTCTCAATGCGCCGAAAGAGTATCGCTGCAGAAGTGAAACATTCGTCGGCACCCGGATTTGGCCTGCTGGCCGAAGCTGCTTATCATGGCGCGCCCAAAGGTTTCCAAGAGTCATTTATGCGCCGCCTGCTCACCGGCTGTTTCGTCATCCTGCTGCTGTTACTCAACACCCTGGTGCTGTTTGGCCCGCTGATGGTGTTTGCCCTGCTCAAACTGCTCCTGCCCGGGCGTTTGCGTGATCACGCCAGTGCAGCGGTGATGTGGATCGCCGAGACCTGGGCCGAGATCGACAAGCTGATCTTTGCCCTGTGCATCCCGACCCGATGGGACATTCGCGGCGGCGAAGGCCTGCGGCTCGACACCTCGTACCTGGTCATCAGTAATCACCAGTCCTGGGTCGACATCCCCGCCCTGATCCAGACCCTCAACCGCCGTACGCCGTTCTTCAAGTTTTTCCTGAAGAAGGAATTGATCTGGGTGCCGTTCCTGGGCCTGGCCTGGTGGGCGCTGGATTACCCGTTCATGAAGCGCTACAGCAAAGCGTTTCTGGCCCGGCACCCGGAGCTGCAAGGCAAGGACCTGGGCATCACCAAAGCCACGTGCGAACTGTTCAAGCGCCAACCGGTGACGGTGGTCAATTATCTGGAAGGCACCCGTTTCACCCCGGCCAAACGCACCCACCAACAATCCCCCTTCAAACACCTGCTCAAGCCCAAGGCGGGCGGCGTGGCGTTTGTCCTGGCGGCGATGGGCGAACAACTGGACGGCGTGCTGGATGTGACGGTGGTTTATCCACAGGCGAAAATCCCGGGTTTCTGGGACTTGATCAGCGGCGCGGTGCCGCGCGTAATCATCGACATCAAGACCCGAGAGCTGAACCCGGCGTTGTGGCAGGGGGATTACGAAAACGATCCGGCGTTCCGCCAGAGTGTCCAGAACTGGGTCAACCAGCTCTGGACCGAGAAGGACTCACGCATCGACGCCTTGCGCGCCGAGCGGGCTGAATCAGCCGCCGGCGCCCCAGATCCCGCCGAGGCTATTGAGTAGCGAACTGCCGACACCCTGCTGACCGAGGTATTGCAGCAGGATCGGGGCAAACTGGCCGATCATGCCGCCGTCCATGCCCAACGCGCTGAAGGCGCTGTTCAGGTCATTGGTGTTCTTCACGTTGTCCAGGTTGCCCAAGACGCTGTCCAGAGGCGACGACTTGCCGGACGAGCCACCGAGCAGTCCGCCAAGCATACCCATACCACCGTTACCCGACAGCATGCCCAACCCCGGCGCGTCTTTGGTCAACTGTGAATAGTCGGTCGAACTCAACTGGTTCTTCGCCAGACCCAGCATGGCACCCGTGCCACCAATGGCCTGTTCCGGGGTCACGTCCAGCGCACTCAGCGCGTTCAGCAAACCGGCTGTCTGCGAGGTCGGTGCTGTGGCTGCCGCTTTATCGCCACCCTGCATGCCGGCCACGGCACCGGCTACGTCGTTCAGGCTGAAACCACCCGCGAAAACCGGGCCAGTCGCCAGGGTCATGAGTGAAGCCAAAGCAAAACCACGGGAAATCTTCATCGAGACTAACTCCTGAACCCTGAAAGCCACCCGCAAGCAGGTGGTGGAAACCAGCCGTTTGACTGGCCATGACAACAATTGTTCCCAGCCCTCCCTAGCAACATCGGCCTGTTAGCAATCCAGTCGAAAAAGAACGCCCTGCGCTGCATCCGATATTGGCACGAGTGCGTATATCAAGCACGGACAGACATTGCTGGCCGATTCTCTCTACAAGGATCATCACCATGAAGCGCACCTCGATTAAAGCCCCGTTGATCGCCAGCCTGCTGAGCCTGGCCGTGACTTGCGGTTTTGCCTTGAACACCGTGCAAGCGGCCTCCCTGAGCCACGATGGCGTCATGGTCGGCGGTCAGGCAATGATGCCGGGCAAAGACATCATCGATAACGCCGTGAACTCAGCGGATCACACCACCCTGGTCGCCGCCGTGAAAGCCGCAGGCCTGGTCGATACCCTCAAGGGCAAAGGCCCGTTCACCGTGTTCGCCCCGGTCAACTCGGCCTTCGCCGCCCTGCCCGCCGGCACCGTCGACACCCTGCTCAAACCCGCCAACAAGGCCACGCTGACCCACATCCTCACCTACCACGTGGTCGCCGGTAAGCTCGACATGACGGCCCTGGCCGACAAGATCAAGGCGGGTGGCGGCAAGGCCGAGCTCACCACCGTCAGCGGCGGCAAGCTGTGGGTGATGATGAACGGCCCGCACAACATCACGATCAAGGATGAAAAAGGCGCTACCGCCGACATCACCACCTATGACGTGTACCAGTCCAACGGCGTGATTCAGGTCATCGACAAAGTGCTGATGCCTAAAAGCTGAGCCCTGACGCCGGCCCTGCGCATCAGGGCCGGCGTTGGCCTGGAGGTATTTCGCCGTGAATGGAACAACTGCGCGCCGTGAACTAACCTCTGCCTGCTACTGGCACCACACACCGCTGATTGCCGCCCCCCTGATTGCCTGGAGAACGGTCATTTCCATCGCCGACGCCGACCCACTCAGACAACTCCTGGCCCAATGTTCACTGGGCGATCGCCGTGCGTTCGAGACGCTCTACCGCAGCGCTGCACCGCGCCTGCACGGGGTGGCTCTGCGTTTCATGGGGCGCAACGACCTGGCCGAAGAAGTCCTGCAGGAAAGCTTCGTGCGCATCTGGAACAACGCCTCGCGTTATCAGGCCCATTTGTCGGCCCCCATGACCTGGATGATCAACATCACCCGTAACCAGGCCATCGATCAGTTACGCAGACACCGCGACCGCCCCCTCACGGATATGGAAGAACAAGCCCTGGTGGACGAGGCCCCATCGGCCCACGAACTGCTCAGCAACGACCGCGAAACCAGCGCGTTGAACCGCTGCCTGAACACCCTTGAAGGCATGCAGCGCCAGTCGATAACTGTCGCCTATTTTCAGGGGTTGACCTGCTCTGAACTGGCCGAGTACCTGGCCGCGCCCCTGGGCTCGGTCAAATCCTGGATTCGCCGTGGCATGGAGCGGCTGCGCAGGTGCCTTGAATCATGAACTACCAAACCCGACGCCTGCGCCGCGCCCTGGCCGCCGACTACGCCATTGGCCTGATGCCCTCTGCGGCCCGCCGCCGTTTCGAACAGCTGTTGCTGGACGACGCCGAACTGCGCATGGAGCTGGCTAAATGGCAGGAAAGCCTGGTCAGCCTCAATGAACCACTGGTGGAAGTCCCCGTGCCCGACCGGGTGTGGACGGCCATCAACGCACGGATCGAGCCGCAACACTTGCATGTGCCGGCCAAGCGGCCGTTCTGGAACTGGTTGCGCATGACCGTGGCGATTTGCTCGCTGCTGGTGGCGGTGACGCTGGGCATCCTCTACAACCGTGACAGCGCCCATTACAGCGCGACCTTGCTCAGCGCCAGCGCGCAACCGGCCTTGAGGATCAAGGCCCACGACGACTACCTGCAAGTCGATCCACTGACCCTGGCCGCCGTCGATCCCGGACGCAGCCTTGAATTGTGGGCGGTTCCGGCCGATGGCAAACCGATCTCGCTGGGCGTGATCCCGGCCGGAGGCAAGGGCAGGGTCGCGTTGAACACTGAACAACAGGCACTGCTGGGCAAACCGATCGCACTGGCGGTCAGCCTTGAACCCAAGGGCGGTTCGCCAACCGGACAACCGACCGGGCCGGTGTTGTATCAAGGGGCATTGGCGGGGCGCTAAATCACGGCACAAAACCTGTGGGAGCGAGCTTGAACTAGCAGTTCTGCTAGTAGGCAAACCAAAACAATTGGACGACAGTAAACCCTGAGTTACGCCTCTATCAGAGAGCCCGCCCATGTCGACCCAACGCCCAGCCCCACTCTGCAACTACACCTACGACCCACTGGACCGCTTGTCCGCCAGCACCGAAACCACACAGGCCACCGCCCAGCGCTTCTACTGCAAAGACCGCCTCGCCACCGAGCTCCAGGGCGCGGTGCAACACTCGATCATGCAACACGACGATCAACTGCTGGCGCAGCAACAGCACCAGACCGGCACCGTGCAAACCCGCCTGCTCGCCACCGATCAACAGCGCTCGGTGTTGAACCTGCTCGACGCGACTCAGCCCCATCCCATCGCCTACATGCCTTATGGCCATCGCCCAGCGAAGAACGGTTTGCTCAGCCTGCTCGGGTTCAACGGTGAACGGCCAGACCCGGTAACCGGGCACTATTTGCTGGGTAATGGCTATCGGGCGTTTAACCCGGTGTTGATGCGCTTCAACAGCCCGGACAGCTGGAGTCCGTTTGGGGAGGGTGGGTTGAATGCGTATGCGTATTGTGTAGGGGATCCGGTGAATCGGATTGATCCTACAGGGCATTCACACTGGTTTTCCCTAATGCAGAAACACTTCCCTAGAGCTGTAGCAGTTGTTTCAAAATCAAAACAAATAGATATTCTCGGTACATCACGCTCTGCCCCAAAGACATTATTAGAGGCACGTTCAAGCACAGCACCTACCACATTAAAACCGACAAAAATATCAAACACATCGAAAACAAAATTAAACAATAACTCAATCACTCACAACTTCAAAAAGAACAAAAAACAGCAGCCACCCTTACAAACAAATACAACGCCTGAAACTCAGAATGAATGGACCTACTCCAAGGGCAGCGCAAGTTTTTCAAAAAGCGGACTGTCTAAGGCCGCTCAAGAAAAATTTGATACTTTTCAGAATGCAATCTACAACTCTGGACTATCCCACTTAGATGCCGCTAGATTAGCAGGTGATAGCAATCCAAAAAAAATTCAACAGTCAAAAGTTGAAATATTTCAAATACGCCTTAGTCAAGGCGAGCGAGTCATGTATTCAGTAGAGGGCAAAAACGTCATAATTCGACAAGTAGGCGGGCATACTTAAAGCGAAGACACATATCGCTCACTCACTAAGTAAGCGAGCGATATATTATATCTTACGCCGCACTAAACAGCTTATGCGGATCAATCACAAACTTCTTCGGCACGCCCGCATCGAATTCACCGTAACCACGCGGTGCATCATCAAGGCTGATGACCTCGACGCCCACGATGTCGGCAATCTTGATGCGGTCCCACATGATCGCCTGCATCAGTTGGCGGTTGTACTTCATCACTGGGGTCTGGCCAGTGTGGAAGCTGTGGGATTTGGCCCAGCCCAGACCAAAGCGGATGCTCAGGCTGCCCATTTTTGCGGCGGCGTCCACAGCACCCGGATCTTCAGTGACGTACAGGTCCGGAATACCGATTTTGCCCGCCACCCGAACCACGCCCATCAGCGAGTTGAGCACGGTGGCCGGCGCTTCGTGCTTCACGCCCCTAGCAGTTCTGCTAGTAGGCAACTTCGGCCAATTGCGCGAGAGTGAGAGCCTGAATCGACAGACCTTTCAGGGAGCCCGCCCCATGCCGACAAACCGCGAAACCCTGCTCTGCCGCTACCGCTATGACCCATTGGATCGCCTGACCGCTTGCACGCCATCGGTGCAGACGAGCACCCTGCGCTTCTATCAGAAAGATCGCCTGGCCACCGAGGTTCAAGGCGCGGTGCAACGTTCGATCATGCAGCACGAGGATCAACTGCTCGCACAACAACAGCGTCAAAACGGCACAGCGCAAACCTCCTTGCTCGCCACCGATCAACAACGCTCGGTAGTGAACGTACTCGACATGACGCAGCCTCATCCCCTCGCCTACGCGCCCTACGGCCATCGCGCTCCCGGAGGCGGTTTGCTCAGCCTGCTCGGCTTCAACGGTGAACGGCCAGACCCGGTGACCGGGCATTACTTGTTGGGTAATGGCTATCGGGCGTTTAACCCGGTGTTGATGCGGTTTAACAGCCCGGACAGTTGGAGTCCGTTTGGGAAGGGTGGGTTGAATGCGTATGCGTATTGCTTGGGGGATCCGCTGAATCGGGTGGATCCTACTGGACAGGTGGGGGTTTGGGGACTATTAAAACTGATAGGAAGAAAACTTGGGCTTAGGAAGTCGTCGCGTGTAGTGCCGGACAATACTCCAGTTAAAACCCTAAACGCTCAGCATGTACAAGATACTAATGCCCTGCCTCTGCCAGCCGCCGAAGCACAAGTTACTGCTAATAGTCCGCCTACAGACATAGCCACACATACACAAAACCACGCTTCGTCGACTAACCGTTCATTGAGTACAGCCATTACCAACAATTCTCGGCAGACGCGGTATCCGGACTCAGCTGTTCGAAAAGTAAACATAGCAACTGGAGAGATAACCTTCATAGAGATCAGTGACAGCGCAATGGCAGACATCAGGATGGTAGCCAAAACAAACTTCAACACCCCCCCTGATATAGAATCATCAGTAGTCCGCGGACTTGCAAATCTCCCTTCCGAGCCGGGATATCGATACGTGTTCCCTAATGTATCTCAGCGCTAAAAAAGGGCGACACCACGTCGCCCTTCTCTCACCTTAAACTTTTACGCCGCGCTGAACAGCTTATGCGGATCAATCACAAACTTCTTCGGCACGCCCGCATCGAATTCACCATAACCACGCGGAGCATCGTCCAGGCTGATCACCTCGACCCCGACGATGTCAGCAATGTGAATGCGGTCCCACATGATCGCCTGCATCAGTTGGCGGTTGTACTTCATGACCGGCGTCTGCCCGGTGTGGAAGCTGTGGGATTTGGCCCAGCCCAGACCGAAACGGATGCTCAGGCTGCCCATTTTTGCAGCGGCGTCCACAGCACCCGGATCTTCAGTGACGTACAGGCCCGGAATACCGATTTTGCCCGCCACCCGAACCACGCCCATCAGCGAGTTGAGCACGGTGGCCGGCGCTTCGTGTTTCACACCGGCATGGCCATGACCACGGGCTTCGAAGCCCACCGCATCGACGGCGCAATCGACTTCCGGCTCGCCCAGTAGCGCAGCGATTTGTTCGTGCAGTGGGGTATCTGTCGATAGGTCGGCGATTTCAAACCCCTGGGCCTTGGCGTGAGCCAGGCGGATCGGGTTGACGTCACCGATGATCACCACCGCCGCGCCCAGCAGGCGAGCGGACGCGGCAGCCGCCAGGCCCACCGGGCCAGCACCGGCAATGTACACCGTGCTGCCTGGGCCAACGCCCGCAGTGACCGCGCCGTGATAACCGGTTGGCAGGATGTCGGAGAGGCAGGTCAGGTCGCGGATTTTCTCCATGGCCCGGTCGCGGTCCGGCAGTTTCAGCAGGTTGAAGTCCGCGTACGGCACCATCGCGTATTCGGCCTGGCCACCGGTCCAGTCGCCCATGTCAACGTAACCGTAGGCACCGCCCGGGCGGGCCGGGTTGACGCTCAGGCACACGCCGGTGTGCATTTCTTTGCACGAACGGCAACGGCCGCATGCAACGTTGAACGGCACCGATACCAGGTCGCCGATCTTCAGGTTCTCGACATCGCTGCCCTTCTCGATCACTTCTCCGGTGATCTCATGGCCCAGCACCAGACCGGTCTGGGCCGTGGTGCGACCGCGCACCATGTGCTGATCGGAGCCGCAGATATTGGTGGAGACCACACGCAGGATGACACCGTGTTCGATCTTCCTGCCGCGCGGGTCCTGCATTTTCGGATAGTCGATTTTCTGTACCTCGACCTTACCGTTGCCGAGATACACCACACCACGATTGCCAGACATGCTTTCACCTCGCTGTTGTTTTTATGTAGCGGTCGCGTCGCCCTGGATCGGCGGCGCGTTGATTGCTCGGGTTTATTGCCTGTGTGCTTTTGTGTTGTTTGGGAGGGCCTCTTCGCGAGCAAGCCCGCTCCCACATTGGATCTGGGATGTGTCCGGGATCTGTGTACTGACACAAATCCCCTGTGGGAGCGGGCTAGCTCGCGAATGGGTCGCGAAGCGGCCCCAAAAATCTAAAGAACTACTGTTCTGTTGGCGTTGAGAAACACCCGCCGTTCAATGTGATACCCCACCGCCCGGGCCAGCGTCAGCCCTTCGATGTCCCGCCCCTTGGCGATCAAGTCTTCGGGGTAATGGCTGTGATCCACCGCTTCCACGCCCTGGGCGATGATCGGGCCTTCGTCCAGGTCGTTGTTGATGTAATGCGCCGTGGCGCCGACCAGTTTCACGCCTTTGTTGTAGGCCTGGTGATACGGCTTGGCCCCTTTGAAACCGGGCAGCAACGAGTGATGAATGTTGATCGCCTTGCCATCGAGTTTGCGGCACAGCTCTGGCGACAGCACCTGCATGTAACGGGCGAGGATCACCAGTTCGGCGCCAGAGTCTTCAATCACTTGCCAGACCTGGCGCTCTTGCGAGGGCTTGTCGTTCGGGTCCAGGGGGAAGTGGTAATAGGGAATCCCGTGCCAGTCGGCCAACGGCTTGAGGTCCGGGTGGTTGGACACCACTGCCACCACGTCCATCGACAATTGGCCGATGCGCTGGCGATAGAGCAAGTCGTTGAGGCAGTGATCCGCCTTGGAAACCATGATCACCACTTTGGGCCGGTGGTGCGGCGGCGTCAGCTCGAAGATCATGCCGAAGGCATCGGTCCGCTCGGCCAGCCCTGCGCGGAACGCCTGCTCGTTGAAATCCTCGGGTTGACGGAATTCAACCCGAATGAAGAAGCGGCCCGAGAGCCGGTCATCGAAGGAATGGTGCTCCGTGACGTAGCAGCCCTGCTCGAACAGAAAGCGGGTCACCGCATCGACCGTGCCCAGGACGCTCGGGCAATCGGCGGTCAGGATCCATGTGTCTGGGGCGCGGCTCATCGTGTGGTGACTCCTGTTCGTTGTTTAGGGTGTCAGGGAGATTGCAGCCCCTCACCCTAGCCCTCTCCCGGAGGGCGAGGGGACTGACCGAGTTGTTCTCGGGTATTACTGCGACCTGAAAATCCGCCTCGACTGGAGATAGCAACAGCACCACCGACCAGTCCCCCCTGGGGAAAGGGTTAGGGTGAAGGGTGGTTTTGCAGGTCGAACACAAACCGCAAGACCACCACCGTCGGAGCGCTTAAGCCTGAACGTTAAGCCCGTATTCCGCTGCCGCATCCTGCAACCACAGCCACCAGTAATCAGAGAAGCTGCGGCGGATCAGCAGTTCCCAGGTGTCTTCAGCGGTATGGCGGATCACCAGTTGCGACTTGGCGAACACCGTGCCCACGGCCTTGCCCACCGGGAAGTTGTTGGGGTGCACGTCGTAACTGGTGGACTTCATCAGCACTTCGCGGACTTTCGGGCCGCTCAGCTCAAGAATCTGCTGGCCACCGCTGACGTTGACGATCTGGATGTGCAGGTCGCCCAGGGCTTCACGCAGTTTTTGCTCGGCGGCGAACTCTTCACCGGTGGGCACGATCAGCAGCCACTCGTCCGGCCCCAGCCATTGCAGGCTGGTTTCGCCTTTGACTACGACGGTCAGTGCACCTGGCAACTCAATGCCCAGGGCCTTGTGTACGCCAGCGGCGAACGCGGCATCGTGGCCATCGCCACGAATGGTCAGGTGGCCCAGGAGTTTCTTCTCGCGCACGGTGACACCGGCGTTCTTACGGCCCTTGCCCACCAGGCTGGCGAGGTCTGCATGATGCAGCGACGACTCGGCCTTGGCCCCGGTGGTTGGGCGTTGTTGGTAAACGTTGACTGTGGTCATAGAACACCTGTCTTGAATTCTGTTGTGCGGTTGGTCTCAACCCTTGTGGTGACTGGGCTGCCGTCTTCGCGAGCAAGCCCGCTCCCACATTCGACCGCGTTTCCCTGTGGGAGCGGGCTTGCTCGCGAATGGGCCGACTCGATGTCATTGCCCATCCACAAGATCTAGAGCCACTAGATGCTCTGGCGATCACCCTTCGGATCGAAGAACACCGAAGAAACGATTTCCGCCTCGATCACGCTGCCGTCGGCCAGCGGTGCGAACACCCGCTCGCCGATGCGCTTCAAGCCACCCTTGACCACGCCCATGGCAAACGAATAGCCGAGGGAGTTGTGGGCGTAACTGGACGTCACGTGGCCGACCATGCTCATCGGGATCGCTTGTTTGGTGTTGAACACCAGTTGCGCGCCTTCCGGTAGCCACTTGGTCGGGTCGATTGGCTTCAGGCCGACCAACTGTTTGCGCTGATCACGCACGCAGTCTTCGCGGTTCATACCACGCCAGCCGATCCACGAGAACGGTTTGGTGCGGCCCACACACCAGCCCATGTTCAGGTCGTCCGGGGTCATCGAGCCGTCGGTGTCCTGGCCGACGATGATGAACCCCTTCTCTGCCCGCAGGATGTGCATGGTTTCGGTGCCGTACGGCGTCAGGTTGTACTTCTTGCCGGCCTCGGCGATTTTTTCCAGCACGCCCATCGCATAGTCGGCCTGCACGTTGATTTCGTACGACAGCTCACCGGTAAACGAAATCCGGAACACCCGCGCCGGCACACCACCCACCAGCCCCTCTTTCCAGGTCATGAACGGGAAGCCGTCCTTGTCCAGGTCGATGTCGGTGACTTCACTGAGCAGCTTGCGGCTGTTCGGCCCCGACAGGGTCATGGTTGCCCAGTGGTCGGTGACCGAGGTGAAGTACACCTTCAGGTCTGGCCATTCGGTCTGTTGGTAGATTTCCAGCCACTGCAGCACGCGTGCCGCGCCGCCCGTGGTGGTGGTCATCAGGAAATGGTTGTCGCCGATGCAGGCGGTTACGCCGTCATCGAAGACCATCCCGTCTTCCTTGCACATCAGGCCGTAGCGGGCCTTGCCCACGTCGAGCTTGGTCCAGGCGTTGGAGTAGATGCGGTTGAGGAACTCACGGGCATCGGGCCCTTGAATGTCGATCTTGCCGAGGGTGGAAGCATCCAGCAGGCCGACGCTTTCACGCACGGCCAGGCATTCGCGCTTGACGGCGGCATGCAGGTCTTCGCCGTTTTTCGGGAAGTACCAAGGGCGTTTCCACTGGCCGACGTCTTCGAACTCGGCGCCGCTCTTCACATGCCAGGCGTGCAGCGCGGTGTAACGCACCGGCTCGAAGATATGCCCACAGTGACGGCCGGCTACCGCGCCAAATGTGACCGGCGTGTAGTTCGGGCGGAACATGGTGGTGCCCATCTGCGGGATGGTCACGTTCAGCGAACGGGCGGCAATGGCCAGGCCGTTGACGTTACCGAGTTTGCCCTGATCGGTGCCAAAGCCCAGCGCGGTGTAGCGCTTGACGTGTTCGACCGACTCGAAGCCTTCGCGGGTCGCCAGTTCGATGGCGGCTGCGGTGACGTCGTTCTGCAGGTCGACGAATTGCTTCGGTGCCCGTGCAGTGCTCTTTTCATGCGGCACCTGGAACAGCGCCAGCGTTGGTTCTTCATGACGGCTCAGGGCTTTGGGCAGCACGCCTTCGACCGTTTTGAACCCGGCTTCGGCAGCGGCACGTGCGCCGCCTTCGAAACCGTCGGCCAGCGAGTCGCCGAGGCCGTAGACGCCATTGATACCACCAACGCACACGCGCTTCTGCGGTGCTTCGCCCGGCACAAAACCGAGGATGTCTTCGCGCCAGGTCGGTTTGCCGCCCAGGTGTGAGGCCAGGTGAACCACCGGGCTGTAGCCGCCGGAACTGGCCACTAGGTCGCAGTCCAGCCATTCGCCTGGGCTGGTGACGGTGTGCGCCTTGACGTCGATGGCCGCCACGCGGGCCGCCGTCACGTGTTTGCTGCCACGGGTTTCGATTACCGCGCTGCCGGTCAGGATGCGGATGCCTTTGGCCCGTGCTTCTTCCACCAGCGCACCGCGTGGGTTGCTCCGCGCATCGGCAATGGCCACCACTTGCTGGCTGGCGTCGAGCCAGTCCAGCGCCACGCGGTAGGCATGGTCGTTGTTGGTCGACAGCACCAGTTTTTTACCCGGTGCTACGCCGTAGCGACGCACGTAGGTGGAGACCGCACCGGCCAGCATGTTGCCCGGCACATCGTTGTTGCCGTAGACCAGCGGACGCTCACAGGCGCCGGTCGCCAGGACCACGCGTTTGGCGCGCACCCGGTGGATACGCTGGCGCACCTGGCCAATCGGGGCGCGGTCGCCGAGGTGATCGGTGAGGCGCTCGTGAATAGTCAGGAAGTTGTGGTCGTGGTAACCGTTGACGGTCGCACGCGGCAACAGCAGCACGTCCGGGGTGTCTTTCAGTTCAGCGATGACATTGGCGACCCACTCGGTGGCGGGCTTGCCGTCGAGGCTTTCGCGGGAATCGAGCAGGCTGCCGCCGAACTCTTCCTGCTCATCGGCCAGGATCACCCGGGCGCCGCTGCGCGCAGCCGCCAGTGCCGCCGCCAGGCCAGCCGGGCCAGCGCCGACGATCAGCACGTCGCAGTGGTGGTTCATGTAGTCGTAGGTGTCCGGATCGTTCTCGGTCGGCGAACGGCCTAAACCTGCGGCCTTGCGAATGTACTTCTCGTAGGTCATCCAGAACGATTGCGGGTACATGAAGGTTTTGTAGTAGAAACCCGGCGGCATCAACTTGCCGCCGACCTTGCCGAGAATCCCCATCATGTCGTTGTTCACGCTTGGCCAGCCGTTGGTGCTGGTGGCGACCAACCCCTGATACAGCGCTTGTTGCGTGGCGCGTACGTTGGGAATCTGCGTGGCTTCGGTGGCGCCGATCTGCAGCACCGCGTTCGGTTCTTCGGCGCCGGCCGCAAAAATGCCGCGTGGCCGGGAATACTTGAAGCTGCGACCGATGATGTCGACACCATTGGCCAGCAGTGCAGCGGCCAGGGAGTCGCCTTCAAAGCCTTTGTAGCTCTGGCCATTGAAGGTGAAGCTGAGAACTTTGTTGCGGTCGATCCGTCCACCGTTGGACAGGCGATTGATCTGGCTCATACCTTCGCTCCCAGAGCCTGCGCGGCCACTTTCGGACTGTCTGCCTTGTCGGTGAACTGTGGCTTGGTGCCGATCAGGTAGGTTTCGAGAATTTCATAGGTCACGGTGTCGCGGGTCGCGTTGAAGTACTGGCGGCAACCGGTGGCGTGAATCCACAGTTCGTGGTGCAACCCGCGCGGGTTGTCACGGAAGAACATGTAGTCGCCCCACTCCTCGTCGGTGCAGGCATTCGGGTCCAGCGGGCGCGGGATATGCGCCTGGCCGGAAGCATGGAATTCCTCTTCGGAGCGCAGTTCGCCGCAGTGAGGACAGAAGATATGCAACATAGGAAAGGTCTCCTGTTAGTGGGCGACGGCAGCAGCGCCGTGTTCGTCGATCAACGCACCGTTGTGGAAACGGTCGATGGAGAAAGGTGCCGCCAACGGGTGCATTTCACCCTTGGCCAGGCTTGCGGCAAACACGTTGCCCGAGCCAGGTGTTGCCTTGAAGCCACCGGTGCCCCAACCGCAGTTGAAGAACATGTTCGGCACCGGGGTTTTCGAGATGATCGGGCACGCGTCCGGCGTGGTGTCGACGATGCCGCCCCACTGGCGGTTCATGCGTACGCGGGACAAGACCGGGAACATCTCGACGATGGCCTGAATGGTGTGTTCGATCACCGGGTACGAACCACGCTGGCCGTAGCCGTTGTAGCCGTCGATACCCGCGCCGATCACCAGGTCGCCCTTGTCGGACTGGCTGATGTAACCGTGCACGGCGTTGGACATGATCACGCTGTCGATAATCGGCTTGATCGGCTCGGACACCAGCGCTTGCAGCGGGTGGGATTCGATCGGCAGACGGAACCCGGCCAGTTTGGCCATGTGCCCGGAGTTACCGGCCGTGACCACGCCGACGCGCTTGGCGCCGATGAAGCCCTTGTTGGTCTCGACACCGATGCACACGCCGTTTTCCTTGCGAAAACCAATCACTTCGGTCTGCTGGATCAGGTCCACGCCCAAGGCGTCTGCCGCACGGGCAAAGCCCCACGCCACGGCATCGTGACGGGCCACGCCACCGCGACGCTGGACGGTCGCACCCATCACCGGGTAGCGGGTGTTTTTCGAGCAGTCGAGGTACGGAATCTCGTCGGCCACTTGTTGGGCGGTGAGCAGTTCGCCGTCGACGCCGTTGAGGCGGTTGGCGCTGACCCGACGCTCGGAATCACGGATGTCCTGCAGCGTGTGGCACAGGTTGTAGACGCCGCGCTGGGAGAACATCACGTTGTAGTTCAGGTCCTGGGACAGGCCTTCCCAGAGTTTCATCGCGTGTTCATACAGGTGCGCCGACTCGTCCCAGAGGTAGTTGGAACGCACGATGGTGGTGTTGCGCGCAGTGTTACCGCCGCCCAGCCAGCCTTTTTCGACCACGGCCACGTTGGTGATGCCGTGCTCCTTGGCCAGGTAATAGGCGGTCGCCAGACCATGCCCGCCGCCGCCAACGATGACCACGTCGTAGACTTTCTTCGGAGTCGGCGTGCGCCACATCCGCTGCCAGTTTTCGTGGTGGCTGAGGGAGTGTTTGAAGAGGCCGAAGCCTGAGTAGCGTTGCATAGTCATTTACTCCAAAACCGCGCTCAGCGATAAACCGGAAAGTCCGCGCACAGGGCCGCTACGTGCTTGGCAACGTTGGCCTCGACGTCGGCGTCGCCGAGGTTGTCGAGGATGTCGCAGATCCAGCCGGCCAGTTCAATGCACTGGGTGACCTTGAAGCCTCGCGAGGTGACCGCCGGGGTGCCGATGCGCAGGCCCGAGGTCACGAACGGCGACTGTGGATCGTTCGGCACGGCGTTTTTGTTCACGGTGATGTGGGCGCGACCGAGTGCTGCGTCCGCTTCTTTGCCGGTCAGGCCCTGACGAATCAGGCTCACCAGGAACAAGTGGTTATCGGTACCGCCGGACACTACATCGTAGCCACGTTTGATAAACACGCTGGCCATCGCCTGGGCGTTGTCGATCACCTGTTGCTGATAAACCTTGAAGCCTGGTTCCAACGCTTCCTTGAAGCACACCGCCTTACCGGCGATCACGTGCATCAGCGGGCCGCCCTGGGCACCGGGGAAGACTGCCGCGTTGAGCTTTTTCTCGATTTCTTCGTTAGCCTTGGCGAGGATCAGGCCGCCACGCGGACCGCGCAGGGTCTTGTGGGTGGTGGTGGTCACCACGTCGGCATACGGCAGCGGGTTCGGGTACAGGCCGGCAGCGACCAGACCGGCAACGTGCGCCATGTCGACGAACAGCAGCGCACCCACCTTGTCGGCGATCTGACGGAAACGTGGGAAGTCCAGAGTCTTGGAGTAAGCCGAGAAGCCGGCGACGATCATTTTCGGCTTGCATTCGACGGCCAGACGCTCGACTTCGTCGTAGTCGATCAGGCCGGTTTTGGTGTCGATGCCGTACTGCACGGCGTTGTACAGCTTGCCCGAGGACGACACCTTGGCGCCGTGGGTCAGGTGACCCCCATGGGCCAGGCTCATGCCGAGAATGGTGTCGCCGGCTTGCAGCAGGGCCAGGTAAACGGCGCTGTTGGCCGACGAGCCGGAGTGCGGCTGGACGTTGGCGTAATCGGCACCGAACAGCTGCTTGGCGCGTTCGATGGCCAGCGCCTCGACTTTGTCGACGTGCTCGCAGCCGCCGTAGTAACGCTTGCCCGGATAACCTTCGGCGTATTTGTTGGTCAGGCCGCTGCCTTGCGCTTCCATCACGCGTTTGCTGGTGTAGTTCTCTGACGCGATCAGCTCGATGTGATCTTCCTGGCGTTGCTCCTCGGCATTCATCGCCGCCAGCAGTGCATCGTCGTAACCCTGGATCTGGTCTTGCTTGCTGAACATCGCGTCTCTCCCAGCGGCGGCGGTGCGCCATTCGTCTCGGTGAGGCCTCTGCACTAAGGCAGTGCCCTTTGGATGCGATGGTATGACCGGCTTCGAGTAGTCAAATGCCTATGGACGCCACGCAAAGGTGCGTTTACGACATGGGCCGAAATGGCTGACCAGACACGGTCCTCGAACCAGCAGAGATCCCCCTGTGGGAGCGGGCTTGCTCGCGAATGCGGTGTGTCATCCGACACGGGTGTTGACTGACCTGACACCTTCGCGAGCAAGCCCGCTCCCACAGGGAAAGGGTCAGGCGATGAGCTGGCGTATGGCCAATAACATGAGGAAATGCGCGGGATAGAGCGCATACGCCCAGCGGCGCATCGGTGGTGGCTTGAGCCGGCCGGCGTGTCGTAACAGCAACAGACCCAGTAATGGCGCAATCAGACAGGCGCCAACCCCGAAGACCGCAATGCTGTTGCCCAGCCGGCTCGCGTAATACAGCACCTGCCACTGGTTCGCCGCCAGGCACAGCAGCCCCGGCAACAGGCTGAAATACCAGGGACGCCTGATCACCAGCAGCAGGGCCAACGGCAGCAGCACCCCGAAAAAACCGAACATCAGTCGCGGCGAGAACAGTCCGCCTATCACCAGGGCAACCACGGCCAACAGTCGCGATGCCAGCGTTCGATCCTGCCAGCCACGTGCCACCAATAGGCCCAGCGCCAGGGTGGGCAACACGTTTAAGGTGTCGGGATCAGGAATGTACAGCCGGTAGGGGATTTCGCTCAGCGCACTAAACAGCAACAACCAGCCCAGGTAACGCCACTGACTGCCGGTGGTCGCCGTGCGTGCCCGCGACAGATTGGCCGCCATGGCCAGGCAGAACCAGGGAAAGGCCAGCCTGCCGGGCACATACAGCACCTCCAGCGAAAAACCGACATAACGCAGGTGATCGAGCACCATGCACAGCAGCGCCAGCCACTTGAGCAGATCCAGCGCGCCGTCGCGTGTCGTCATGTGCATAATTGCCCACAGACTTTGTATTTTTCTGACAGACACATCGCGTGTGTTCTCCCGGCAATCTTGGGTACAGTGCGCACCATCATCGACCACGGAAGCAGGCCATGACCGACAAGAGCCAACAATTCGCCAGCGACAACTACTCCGGTATCTGCCCTGAAGCCTGGGCTGCCATGGAACAGGCCAACCATGGCCACCAACGCGCCTATGGCGACGATGAGTGGACCGCACGCGCCTCGGACGATTTTCGCAAACTGTTCGAAACCGACTGCGAAGTGTTCTTCGCCTTCAACGGCACCGCCGCCAACTCCCTGGCCCTGTCGTCGCTGTGCCAGAGTTACCACAGCGTGATCTGCTCGGAAACCGCCCACGTCGAAACCGACGAATGCGGCGCGCCGGAATTCTTCTCCAACGGCTCCAAGCTGCTCACCGCCCGCACCGTAAACGGCAAGCTGACGCCGGAGTCGATCCGCGAGGTCGCCCTCAAGCGCCAGGACATCCACTACCCGAAACCACGCGTCGTGACCCTGACCCAAGCGACGGAAGTCGGCAGCGTCTACACCCCGCAAGAAATCCGCGCCATCAGCGCCACCTGTAAAGAGCTGGGCCTGAACCTGCACATGGACGGCGCGCGTTTTTCCAACGCCTGTGCATTCCTTGGCTGCTCGCCGGCCGACCTGACCTGGAAGGCCGGGGTCGACGTGTTGTGCTTCGGCGGTACGAAAAACGGCATGGCGGTGGGGGAAGCGATTCTGTTCTTCAACCAGAAACTGGCCGAAGACTTCGACTACCGCTGCAAGCAGGCCGGGCAGCTTGCGTCAAAGATGCGCTTTCTGTCGGCGCCGTGGGTCGGCATCCTGGAAAACGACGCCTGGCTCAAATACGCCCGCCACGCCAACCACTGCGCGCAGTTGCTGGCTGAGCTGGTGAGCGACATCCCTGGCGTTGAACTGATGTTCCCGGTGCAAGCCAACGGCGTGTTCCTGCAACTCTCGGAACCGGCCATCGCCGCACTGACTGCCCGCAACTGGCGCTTCTACACCTTCATCGGCGACGGCGGTGCACGCTTCATGTGTTCATGGGACACCGAAGAAGACCGCGTGCGCGAATTGGCGGCGGATATCCGGGAAGTGATGTCCCACTGATATCTATCTGCATCCTCCTGTGGCGAGGGAGCTTGCTCCCGCTGGGGCGCAGCCGTCGTAAAACCAGCCAATGCGGTCTGCCTGACAGACCGCATTTTCAGTAGTTGGGGCCGCTTCGCAGCCCAGCGGGAGCAAGCTCCCTCGCCACAAAAGCTCACTCACCACTCACCACAGCGTCTTGGTCTACATTGACTGACGAGCCGTTCCATTCGCTCAGACAATAATAATCAGGAGCGCACGCATGTCCTTACAAGGCAAAACCCTGTTCATTACCGGCGCCAGCCGTGGGATCGGTCGTGAGATTGCGCTGCGAGCAGCGCGGGACGGGGCCAACATCGTGATTGCGGCCAAGAGCGCCGAACCGCACGCCAAGCTGCCCGGCACCATCTTCAGCGTCGCGAAGGAAGTCGAAGACGCGGGAGGCAAAGCCCTGGCCTTGCAGGTGGATGTGCGCGACGAGGCCGCCGTACATCAGGCGATGGTCAAGGCCAACGAGCATTTTGGCGGCATCGATGCACTGGTCAATAATGCCGGGGCGATCAAGTTGACCGGGGTTGCGCACATCGAACTCAAGCGTTTCGACCTGATGCACCAGATCAACACTCGCGCCGTGCTGCTGTGCAGTCAGGCTGCCCTGCCCTATCTGAAGAAGACCGGCGGGCACATCCTCAACCTTTCCCCGCCGTTGAACCTGGCAAGCAAATGGTTCGCCCAATACAGCCCCTACACCGTGACCAAGTACGGCATGAGCATGCTGACCCTGGGCATGAGCGAGGAATTCAAGGCTTACGGCATCAGTGTCAATTCGTTATGGCCGCAAACCATGATCGCCACCGCTGCCATCGAGTTTCAGCTCGGTTCGCGGGAGTCGTTCAAGCATGCGCGCACGCCAGCGATTATGGCGGATGCGGCGCACATCATTCTTGATAGCACTGGTCGCAGCATCACCGGGCGGTTGCTGATTGATGAGGAAATACTTCGCGAACACGGTGCCACGGAGTTCGAACACTATCGATTTGAACCGGACTCCACCGATAAACTGATGCCCGACCTGTTTGTCGACTGAAATGCGAACCCTGTGGGAGCGGGCTTGCTCGCGAATGCGGTGTGTCATCCAACACAGATGTTGACTGACCTGACGCCTTCGCGAGCAAGCCCGCTCCCACAAGGCATTGGCGCGGCTCAAAACTCGATCCGCACATCCCCCTTCGGCACGCTGCAGCACGACAGGATGAACCCTTCGGCTTCGTCTTCCTCGGTGATCCCGCCGTTGTGGTCCATCTCGACCTCCCCACCCAGTTTCATCACCTTGCAGGTGCCGCAGATGCCCATCCCGCACGCTTTGGGAATCAGCAGCCCAAGCTTGGCCGCAGCGGCGTGGACGGTTTCGCCCGGCGCCACGCGGATGCTCTTGCCGGACGCGGTGAATTCCACCTGATGCAGGTCGGCCACGTCGATCTCCGGGGCATCGGCCGCTTGTTCGGCTTGTTCGACGGCATCGGCACGGGCCTCGGGCGGCGTGGCGCCGAAGGACTCCTCGTGATAACGCGTCATGTCGAAACCGGCGGCTTCGAGCAGGCGTTTGACCGCGTGCATGTACGGCGTCGGGCCGCAGCAGAAGACTTCCCGTTCCAGGAAGTCCGGCGCCATCAGCTCAAGCATTTTGTGGTTCAGGTAGCCGCGATACCCGGCCCAGGGTTCACCCAAGCCGTGTTTTTCGCAGATCAGGTGCAGGCTGAAGTTGTCGATCCGCGAAGCCATATGCTCCAGCTCGCGGTGATAAATGATGTCTTTGGGCGAACGGGCGCTGTGGATAAACACCATGTCGACGTTGCCGTTGGTGTCGTAGAACCAGCGCGCCATGGACATGACCGGGGTGATCCCGACGCCGCCGCTGAGGTAGAGCACTTTCGGCGCGGTGAAATCCATCGCGTTGAACAGCCCGACCGGCCCGTGCACCGCCAGCTCCTGGCCTTCGTGCAGGGTGTCATGCAGCCAGTTGGAAACCTTGCCGCCCGGCACGCGCTTGATGGTCACCGAAAAACTGTAAGGCACCGATGGCGAGCTGGAAATCGTGTACGAGCGCATGATCGGCTGGCCTTCGATCTCCAGTTCCAGGGTGACGAACTGCCCTGGTTTAAAGAAGAACATGATCGGCTGGTCGGCCATGAAGCAGAAGGTGCGCACGTCCCAGGTTTCCTGGATGACTTTGACGCAACGGACGATGTGTCGGCCATTGGCCCAGGTCTGGGTGGTTACCGGGTTCAGGAAGCTGTTGGACATGCTGATCTCCACGGCCGACTGTCGGCCTCATGTTGCCGATTCTGCGTATAGCGCAGAACACCCGTTTACCTATCTGCGACATTCACATGCTTATCGCGACCAGCCCCCAACCACCGGGGGTTGGGCGTCGGGAACAGATTGGGCCATGTCGCCCATGGATAAGGTTCTGGCCGACAGCGGCCCCACACTCGGCTCAACAGACAAACGCTGTTTTTATGCCTTGCGTTGCACTAACCGTAGCCACTTTCGCCGGCCACACAGAATGGCCATGAGGACTGAATCGATGGACGTCACCACTACCCTGAGCCTGGGCGATCCACTGGAACCCGCACGCAAGGCCACCGCCCGGATGCTGCAAGAGCGCGAGCGCACCTTCTCGCTGCCACAGCCGTTCTACTCTGATGAGCGCCTGTTCGATATCGACATGCAGGAGATCTTCCAGAAAGAGTGGCTGATCGCCGGCATGACCTGCGAAATCCCGACCAAGGGCAATTACCTGACCCTGCAGATCGGCAAAAACCCGATCATCGTGATTCGCGGTGCCGAAGGCGTGGTGCATGCGTTCCATAACGTCTGCCGCCATCGGGGCTCACGGCTGTGCACCAGCGAAAAAGGCAAAGTCGCCAAACTGGTCTGCCATTACCACCAGTGGACCTACGAGCTGGACGGTCGCCTGCTGTTCGCCGGCAGCGAGATGGGCGACGACTTCGACATGAAGCAGTACGGCCTCAAACCGGTGAACGTGAAGACGGCCGGCGGCTACATCTTCATCAGCCTGGCGCAAAACCCACCGGCCATCGATGACTTCCTGGCGACACTGAACCATTACATGGAACCGTACGACATGGAGAACACCAAGGTGGCGGTGCAAACCACCCTGGTAGAACAGGCCAACTGGAAACTGGTGCTGGAAAACAACCGCGAGTGCTATCACTGCAACGCCTCGCACCCGGCCCTGCTCAAAACCCTGCTGGAATGGGACGACGTGACCGACCCGCGCGCCGACCAGGCATTCAAGGACCACGTCGCTGCGTCTGCCGCTGCCTGGGAAGCCGAGAAGATTCCTTACGCTCACGCAAGCTTCGGCCTGCGCAACCGCATCGTGCGCATGCCGCTGCTCAAGGGCACCGTGTCGATGACCCTGGACGGCAAGCAAGCCTGCAAAAAGCTCATGGGCCGCATTCAGAACCCAGACCTGGGCTCGATGCGCATCCTGCACCTGCCACACTCGTGGAACCACTGCATGGGCGATCACATCATTGTGTTCACCGTGTGGCCGATCAGCGCACAGGAAACCATGGTCACCACCAAATGGCTGGTGCACAAGGACGCGGTCGAAGGCGTGGATTACGACGTCGACCGCATGCGTGAAGTCTGGGATGCGACCAACAACGAGGACCGTCGCCTGGCCGAAGAGAACCAGCGCGGGATCAACTCCACCGCGTACCAGCCAGGCCCGTACTCCAAGACTTATGAGTTTGGCGTGGTGAACTTCGTGGACTGGTACAGCGAACGCCTGCTGAACAACCTCGGGGCCGAGCCTGCGCCTTACCTCAAGGGCGTGCCGGTTCACGGCTAAGATCCAAAGCTTCGCGAGCAAGCCCGCTCCCACATTGGATCGGAGGTGTTCACAAACTCAGTGAACGAACCGGTCAAGTGTGGGAGCGGGCTTGCTCGCGAAAGCGTCCTACCAGTCACCACATCCCTCCCCTGAATACACTCTCCTGGTCTTTAGAACTGTACGAAATATGATCTATTGCGTTCAGGCCTATGCTGCGCGTGGCTTGCAGCCTTTAGCGAACAAGTTATCCACACCTCCACCCACAGCTAATGGGGACAACTGTGGAAAGGCCGGAAGTTTTCTCAACAGAAACTGAAGAAAAACCGTGACTTATCCAGAAGCAGGGTTTTAGGCAGCAGCTGGATGTTTTTTGATCAACCCCGTGAGAGCCACGTTTCGTATGGCTCGTAGCGGATCGCAAACACCTTATCCACAGAAGCGCCAACAGACTTTGGGGGCAACTCCACAGCACCTGCCCTGCTTTGTGGAAAACTGCGTCCAGGCTGCATATTTCGCGGGTTTGAGTGACAGAACAGGGACAGAACACAGCATTTGGTCAGTTATTAACCAAAATCTTGAAAGCCCCGTTCTGTATGGCTTACAGCAGTTAGCGAACATCTTATCCACAGAAGCGCCAACAGAGATTGGGGGCAAGTATTGGCCAGCGCCAAACCTTATCCACCGTTAAAAGCGTGTAAAAACCGTAGGTTAGACTGGTTGTTTTTTGTACGAAGGCTTGCAGGGCCTGGTTTGTATGGGGTGTAGCGAAGGGCGAACATGTTATCCACAGAAGCGCTAACAGGGATTGTGGGTAACCACGATCAACGCCCGTTGAAACACGACCGACCCGAGGCGATATCCTGATTCAACTCATAATCACTGAATCCCCGCCACCCGAGCAAAAGCGACGGCACGTACCGCCCGAGCAGCATGGATGGCGGGATCGTAAAGTCCGGGTAGTCCCTGTAGGTGATCAACCGGGTATGTCCCGACAGGCTCAACTCGCCCCTGTCGCTTCGCCAGCGCTGCTTTTCGCTGACGTGGCTTCAAGAGTCCATCTATAACAAGCGCGATTTACGGATGACGGTAGAAGGCATGCTCTATCGCATGCGCGTCGGTTGTCCCTGGCGAGACCTGCCCGAGACTTTCGGGTGGTGAACGAGCCAGACCTTGAGTGGGCGTTCATTGATGGCCGTTACGTCAAAGCCCATCAGCACAGCGCCGGGGCTGCCAGTGGTGAAACCAAGGCTATCGGAAAAAGCCGAGCGGGCAATACGACCAAGATCCATCTGGCGGTAGATGCTCCCTAGGAATTCCTGATCCTGGAAGCCGCTACCGACGTCACCATCTCCAACGAAGATGGAGGTATAACGGGCGTTGCCGAATCAGGTAATCCCACTATGTTTTTGACGTTAGCCTTGACTGTTTTCCACAGTACGTTGCTTTGGTAGGCGCTCTTGAGCGCAACAACACCGCGCGTTGCAGCGCCCGCCAACAAGACCGTTGTCCCTGCGGTACTGACGAATTGTCCGCTCTGGAATCCCGCTAACTGCATGGTTACCCCGACAACACTACCAACAGACCCGGCCAGACTGAAACGCGTGGCATGTAATTCAACCCCGGAAACCTTGGGCCCGAAGATCATGGCAGCCTGAACCACGGAGTGCAGTGCTACGGTCAAACCTCGCTGAACGATCGAAAAAATAGCCACCAGGTACTGACCTGTCGGATCCGTGAAGTTGAGAGGGTCCCCGTTGCAATAGGCATACGCATTGATCCCCCCCTTACCAAAAGGACTCAGCCGATCAGGGCTGTGAAAGCGCATCAACACTGGGTTATAGACTCGATAACCATTGCCCAGGTGATAACGGCCGGTAGAACGCTCTTTGAGCTGCCCATTGAAACCAAGGTGGGTTCGGGATTGCTTCAGACCGCTTTGCAAGCCATAGGGGGAATACGCGAAGGGATTCGGGCCACTGCGGTCCAGTTCGGCGAGAACGCTTTGTTGCAGGTCCGTAGCCAGCAATAAGGTCCGGGGAAACAGCTGTTCCGTACGTCGAGCCGGGTGGGCGATGGGCATCAGCAGCGTCCTTGAAGAGTCCTGAGCAACCCGCCGTTTCACGTCTGCTTCGGAGTCTGGACACTGAGCAGCCCTGAAGGCATAAGCGGGTACCAACTGTTCAGTACCCTAACAAACCATCAATAAAACCGACACTAGCAGTTCTAATAGGTTTTCCTGCGATCAGGCCCGGACTCCCACATTTAGATCTGTATTGGTTGTCTGTCAGCGGACGACACCTTCTTCGATCAACAACTTGAGAATCGCTTCGGCGCCCGCTTGCGCGGTCACGCCTTTGAGCACTTGTCCGCCGCCGCCACTGGCTTTGGCCGTCGCTGCTTTCATGCGGTCAGCGCCGCTTTTGGCCTTGATCACTTTCAAGCGCTTGGGTCGTGGTTTGGCCGGTTGCAGCGTGGAGACTATGAGCAAGTCGTCTTCGACCACTTCCACGTCTTCCGCCTGCAACACCCCGCGCCGGGCCGGGCCGAACGCGCTTTGCCGAGGCTTGGGCGCAGCGTTATCCACAGTGGCGAGAAACGGCAGGCGCACTTTCAGGCGTCGACGCTGGCCACGGGGCAAGGCTTGCAGCACCAGGGCCGAACCACCGTCGATGGATTCAACCTGCGCCAGCCCGACCACCAGCGGCCAGCCCAGGCTTTCCGCCAGCAAAAACGGCAACATGCCCGAGCCTTCACCGGTTTCCGCCTGGCTGCCGGTCAGCACCACCTGCGCCCCGGCATCGCGCAAGTACGCGGTCAGCGCTGGCAGCGCATCCGCGCCTTCCGGTTGCTCCAGCACGTGCAGTTGTTCCAGGCCCATGCCCAGGTATGCGCGCAGCGCAGGTTCTGCGACGTCGCCTGCGTGCAGCACTTGCAGGTTATCCCCGGCCAGCTGCAGGCCGAGTTCAACCGCCCGCGCATCCTGCTCGGCGCGCCGGGGCCGACCGGACGTCGGGTGGGCACCGATGGACACCAGGCTGATGACATGAGTACTCATAACCCTTTCCTTCCCTTAAGCCGCATCGCGCTTGGCCTCGTTGCGGTAAGCCGCTACCGCCGCGATCAAGGCTTGAAGAATTTCGGCGCTCTCACCAATCACCGACAAGTCGGCGCGTTTGATCATGTCGCAACCAGGATCGAGGTTGATCGCCACCACTTTGTCGCAGGCACCGATGCCTTGCAGGTGCTGGATCGCCCCGGAAATCCCCACCGCCACGTACACTCGAGCGGTGACCCAGGTGCCGGACGCACCGACCTGACGGTCGCGGGCCATGAAGCCGTCATCCACCGCGACCCGCGAGGCACCTTCGGTTGCGCCCAACGCCTCGGCGGTCCTGTGGAAAAGTCCCCAGTCCTTGACCCCGTTGCCGCCCGAGAAAATGAACTCGGCCTCGGCCATGGGGATCGCCGCCGGGTCCACCGCCACCGCGCCCAAATCTTCGATGCGCGACAGGCTGCGCGCCACGGTTGTGGATAACTCCACCGGCAAGGCTTCGTGACGGGTTTCGCTGACCGGCTCGGCGCACTCCACCGCTGCCAGAATCAACCGTGCGACCGGGCGCGCGAGGTCTTGCAGACCAGCACCGGCGCGGCCGATGCACGCCTGATCCTTGACCTGCCAGACCCGCGTGGCCGGGCGCTCGCCCAGGGCGGCGGCAAAGCGTCGACCCAGCTCACCGCCACCGCTGCGGCTGTCCGGCAGCAGCCAGTGACGAGGGCTGAACTGGTTATCCACAGCTCGCAGCCCCTGCACCCGTTGTTCCGGTGCATAACCTGAGAATTCGTCGCCATCGAGCACCAACAGGCGGTCAACACCCGCAGTGGCGAAGGCATTTTCTTTGTGTTCTCCGAAAACCACTGCCAACACAGCGCCGTCCTTGCCGGCCAACTGATGGGCCAGCCCGAGCAAATCCCGGTCGTGGCTGCTCAAGCGGCCGCCGACCATGTCCGGCACCACACTGATGTAGAACGCAGGTGCAGCCACCTGATGCAGCGGCAATTGCACTTCAACCGCCGCCGTACGTTTGGCCGCCCCACCTTGCTGCGCACCACTGCGGTCAATCCGCTTGATGCCGTTGGGGCCGATGAAACCAATGCCGTGAGGGTTCTTGCGAATGACGCCGTTGGGGCCCATCCAGCTGTGTTGCACCGGTTGCATGGCCGCGTGCAGCGGATGCAATCGGTTGCGGGCGATCCATTCGGCTCGCGGATCGCGGCGGATAATGTCACTCATCAGTGGGCCTCCGCAGGTTCACGTTTGATCGGTGCCGGTGACTTGCTGGGCGCCGCGTCTTCAAGCAACGCATCGGCCACCAGTTCGGCGATGTCTTTGATCAAGGGGCGTGGCTCGACCACACCTTCGAGCATCGCGGTGCACTGTGGGCAACCCACCGCCACCAGTTCGGCACCGGTTTCGCGGATGTCTTCCATGCGCATGTCGGGAATCCGTTGCTTGCCCGGGATGTCGGTGATTGGCGCACCGCCACCACCGCCGCAGCAGCGCGAGCGGAAACCGGAGCGTTGCATTTCCTTGACCTCGATCCCCAGCGCCCGCAGCACTTGGCGCGGCGCCTCGTATTCGCCGTTGTAGCGGCCCAGGTAGCACGGGTCGTGATAGGTCACGCTGCTGCCTTTGTGCTGGCCGAGGTTCAGCGCGCCCGCGACGATGATTTCCGCCATATAGGTGCTGTGGTGCTGCACCAGGTAGTTGCCGTCGAAGGCGCCGTATTCGTTTTTCAGCACGTGGAAGCTGTGCGGGTCGCAGGTGACGATGCGGTTGAAGCTGTATTTGGCCAGGGTCTGGATGTTGCGTTTGGCCAACAGCTGGAAGGTCGCTTCGTCGCCCAGGCGTCGGGCCACGTCGCCACTGTCACGCTCTTCAAGGCCCAGTACCGCAAAGTCGACGTTCGCGGCTTTCAGCACTTTGACGAAAGCGCGCAAGGTACGCTGGTTGCGCATGTCGAACGCCCCGTCGCCGACCCAAAACAGCACGTCGACGGACTTCTTCTCGCTGAGCAGGCTCAGGTTCAAGTCCGCCGCCCAGTTCATCCGCCCGCCCGGCGCGAAACCGCCAGGGTTGTCAGTGGCGATCAGGTTTTCCAGGACTTCGGCGCCTTTGTTCGGCGTCGCGCCTTTTTCCAGGGTCAGGTAACGGCGCATGTCGACGATGGCGTCCACGTGCTCGATCATCATCGGGCATTCTTCAACGCATGCCCGGCACGTGGTGCAGGACCAGAGGGTCTCGGCGTCCACCAGACCGTTGACGATCGGTTGATGCGGGTTACCGGCGTGCTCGCCGATAGCCTTGCCCGGATAGGCACTGCCGGCGAACTTGGCATCAGTACCACCGGCCAGGCCGACGACCATGTCCTGAATCAGTTTTTTCGGGTTCAGCGGCTGGCCGGCGGCGAACGCCGGGCACGCGGCTTCGCATTTACCGCACTGCACACAGGCGTCAAAACCCAGCAGTTGGTTCCAAGTGAAATCCTTGGGTTTTTCCACGCCGAGCGGTGCGTTTGGATCGTTGAGATCCAGCGGTTTCAAACCGGTGGAACGACCACCGCCAAAACGTTCGGCGCGGCGGTGCCAGGCCAGGTGCAAGGCGCCGGCGAAGGCGTGCTTCATCGGCCCGCCCCAAGTCATGCCGAAGAACAGCTCCGAGACGCCCCACAGCACACCGATACCGAGGATCACCGCCACCACCCAACCGCCGAAGTTCTCCGGGAGGATGCCTGCCACCGGCAGGGTCACCAGGAAGAACGACGCAGAGAACGCCAGCAAGCTTTTCGGCAGGCGCATCCACGGGCCTTTGGACAAACGGGCCGGTGGGTTGCGCCGGCGCAGGTACACAAAGATCGCACCGACGAACATCACCGCAGTCATCAACAACAGTGCATAACCGAGGAAGCGGTTATGCAAGCCAAACCCGTGAACCAGGATCGCCAGCACGACGGATGCCACCGCGCCACCGGCCGTAGCGACGTGGGTATTGGCGATGTATTTGTCCCGCGCGACGACGTGGTGCAGGTCGACCATGTAGCGCTTGGGCATGGCCAGCAGGCCGCCGATCAGGTCGACTTTGGAGGCCCGGCCCCGGCGCCACATAGCCACCCGCCGCAGTGCGCCCAGGACAGCCAGGCCCAGGGCAGCAAACAGCAGGATGGGAAGAAGGGTGTTCAACATAGGTGTTGCTCCCAAAGACCTCGGGGTCTTGCAGGTCGAGATGCCTTACTCGGTTCCTGTGGGAGCGGGCTTGCTCGCGAAGGCGGACTGACATTCAATATTGATGTCGACTGATCCACCGCTTTCGCGAGCAAGCCCGCTCCCACAGGGTTATGTGCAAGCCGTTAGAAGTCTTTGCACAACCGCAACGCGTCATAGATCGCCGCGTGGGTGTTGCGCTGGGCCACGCAGTCGCCGATGCGGAACAGCAGATAGCCATCACCGGCTTCGCTCAGACAAGGCTGCGGCTTGATCGCGAACAAGGCTTCGATGTCCATCTGGCCTTTGTTGCGCGAGCCCTCCTTCAGCGCGTAGTAGATTTCTTCGTCCGGCCGCACGCCGTTTTCCACTACCACCTGGTCCACCACCCGCTCCTCTTTGGCGCCGGTGTATTCGTTTTCCAGCACGGCAATCAGCTTGTCGCCTTCGCGATAGACCTTCTCCAGCATCATGTCCCCGGTCATGATCACTTCTTTGGGGTACATGCTGCGGTAGTAAGTCGGGAACGACGTACCGCCGATGGCCACACCCGGCTTGATGTCGTCGGTGACGATCTCGACCTGGCTGCCCTTGTCGGCTAGGAAGTCTGCAGCCGACATGCCGGTGAATTCGCAAATGGTGTCGTAGACCAGCACGTTCTTGCCCGGCGCCACTTTGCCGTCGAGGATGTCCCAGCTGCTGACCACCAGGCCTTCAGCCGCGCCCCAGTGTTCGTTCTGCTCCAGGAATGGATGACCGCCGACGGCGAGCACCACCACGTCCGGACGCAGGTCGAGAATGGTCGCCGCATCCGCCGCTACGCCCAGGCGCAGGTCGACTTTCAACCGTGCCAGCTCAAGCTGGAACCAGCGAGTGATGCCGGCAATCTGGTCCCGTTGCGGGGCTTTCGAGGCGGTGGTGATCTGCCCGCCGATGAATTCTTTCTTCTCAAACAGGGTCACGTCGTGGCCCCGTTCGGCCGCCACGCGTGCAGCTTCCATCCCGGCAGGGCCGGCACCGACCACCACGACCTTGCGCTTCACACCGGTCGATTTCTCGATGATGTGCGGCACGCCCATGTATTCACGGGAGGTCGCGGCGTTCTGGATGCACAGCACGTCCAGGCCTTGGTACTGGCGGTCGATGCAATAGTTGGCACCGACGCATTGTTTGATCTGGTCGACCTGGCCCATTTTGATCTTGGCGATCAGGTGCGGGTCGGCGATGTGGGCGCGGGTCATACCGACCATGTCCACGTAGCCGCCCTCCAGAATGCGGGTTGCCTGGTTCGGGTCCTTGATGTTCTGCGCGTGCAGCACCGGGGCCTTGACCACTTCCTTGATACCGGCCGCCAGGTGCAGGAACGGCTCCGGTGGATAACTCATGTTGGGGATCACGTTGGCCAGGGTGTTGTGGGTGTCGCAACCCGAGCCTACGACGCCGATGAAGTCGATCATGCCGGTATCGTCGTAATACTTGGCGATCTGCTTCATGTCCTCGTGGGACAAGCCGTCCGGGTGGAACTCGTCACCGCACAGGCGGATGCCGACGCAGAAATCCGGGCCGACTTCCTTGCGTACTGCCTTCAGTACTTCCAGGCCGAAACGCATGCGGTTCTCGAAGCTGCCGCCCCATTCGTCGGTACGTTTGTTGACGCGTGGGCTCCAGAACTGGTCGATCATGTGCTGGTGCACCGCCGACAGTTCAACACCGTCCAGGCCACCGGCCTTGGCACGGCCAGCCGCGGTGGCGTAGTTGCCGATCACCCGCCAGATTTCTTCCGGCTCGATGGTTTTGCAGGTCGCGCGGTGCACCGGCTCACGGATGCCCGACGGCGACAGCAGGGTCGGCCAATGCTCGCCGTCCCAGCGCGAGCGGCGGCCCATGTGGGTAATCTGGATCATGATCTTGGCGCCATGCTTGTGCATGGCGTCGGCCAGGTTCTGGAAGTGCGGGATGATCCGGTCGTCGGCCAGGTTGACCGACTTCCACCAGCCCTGCGGGCTGTCGATGGCCACGCTGGAGGAACCGCCGCAAATCGCCAGGCCGATCCCGCCCTTGGCTTTCTCTTCGTAATACTTCACGTACCGGTCGGTGGTCATCCCACCATCGGTGGCGTAAACCTCCGCGTGCGCGGTGCTGAGCACGCGGTTGCGGATCGTCAGTTTGCCGATCTGGATCGGCTGGAACATTGCTTCGAAAGCCATGGCGGGGTCCTCGACTTACAACGGCTTGACGGTGAACAAACCGTCGTCGTGGCCTTCTTCGGAGCCACCGTAAACCTGTTCGGCGACGGTGCGGATCTTGCTGCCGCGCGCTTGCAGGATCTGGTCCATGGCACCGGCAAACCAGCCGGTGAACATGTAGTCGACCTTGCGCCCGACCTTGCCGTACACGTAGACGAACGCCGAGTGTTCGAGCTTGACGCTGGCAGTGCCTTTGTCGAGGTCGATGTCCTGGATCTTGAACAGGCCCCAGCCGCGTTGAGACAGGCGCTTCATGTAGTGTTCGAACACCGCGACGCCTTCCAGGCCATGGCATTCAGCTTCTTTTTCGCACCAGTGCCAGGCGGATTTGTAGCCAGCCTTGTAGAGAATCTCCGCGTAAGCCTCAGCGCCCAGGACTTCTTCGATGCCCATGTGGTTGTTGACGAAGAAGTGGCGCGGCACATACAGCATCGGCAGGGCGTCAGAGGTCCAGACACCGGTTTCGCTGTCGACTTCAATAGGCAATTGCGGGGCGATTTTGGCCATGGAAACTTAACTCCAGAAAATATTCGGTTCGGTGGTGGCCGCGGCCCTCACCCCAGCCCTCTCCCAGAGGGAGAGGGGGCAGATCGGCGGCGGTCTGTGGAAAGCGTTATTCGCCCCAGACGTCTTTGAGGATGCTCACCCAGTTTTCGCCCATGATCTTGCGCACCACGTGCTCGGAGTGGCCGCGCTTGAGCAGCGTCTCGGTCAGGTTCGGGAACTCGCCCACGGTGCGGATGCCCAGCGGGTTGATGATCTTGCCGAAGCTGGTCAGACGGCGGGCGTAGCCCTTGTCGTGGGTCAGCATTTCGAAGAAGTCCTGGCCATGGCCCTGGGTGAAGTCGGTGCCGATACCGATGGCGTCTTCACCAACGATGTTCATGGTGTATTCGATGGCTTCGGCGTAGTCGTCGATGGTCGAATCAATGCCTTTGGCGAGGAACGGCGCGAACATGGTCACGCCGACAAAACCGCCGTGATCGGCAATGAACTTCAGTTCTTCATCGGACTTGTTGCGCGGGTGCTCCTTGAGCCCCGACGGCAGGCAGTGGGAATAGCAGACTGGTTTTTTCGATTCGAGGATGACTTCTTCAGAGGTCTTGGAACCGACGTGGGACAGGTCGCACATGATGCCGACGCGGTTCATCTCGGCCACCACTTCGCGGCCGAAACCCGACAGGCCGCCGTCACGCTCGTAGCAACCGGTGCCCACCAGGTTCTGGGTGTTGTAGCACATCTGCACCACCCCCACGCCGAGCTGCTTGAAGATCTCGATGTAGCCGAGCTGGTCTTCAAACGCATGGGCATTCTGGAAGCCGAAGATGATCCCGGTCTTGCCCTGTTCTTTGGCGCGACGGATGTCGGCGGTGGTCTTGACCGGAATCACCAGGTCGCTGTTCTCGCGGATCAGCTTCTGGCTGGCGGCGATGTTGTTGATGGTCGCCTGAAAGCCCTCCCACACCGACACGGTGCAGTTGGCCGCCGTCAGGCCGCCCTTGCGCATGTCTTCGAACAGCTCACGGTTCCACTTGGCAATGATCAGCCCGTCGATAACGATGCTGTCGGCGTGCAATTCGGCTGGGCTCATCAGGCTGTCCCCTATTGGCGATTCATGCGCCGAATCGTGTGCCGGCGCTTTGGGGCCAGCATATGCCTGAGGGACAGGGCAGCCGGGTGCAAAAACGACAGCGCAATTGCCGAAAGCGTCAATCCACGACAAAGGGTCTCGCCAAGGGCTATTTGCCCGTCTGTTCTTTGGCCGGCGCTTGGGCCAGAATTCGCTGCATCACTGGAACAAGGGCGGCAACGCAATGAAAACGATCTTCCTGGCTTTGGCACTGATAGCGACCGGCGTACAGGCGGCTGAAGAGGCTGACAACAACCCCTGCGATGCAGTCGAAAACGACGTCCAGACCCTGGAATGCTCGGCCTATAGCAAGAACACCGCCGAACAGCTCTTGAACGACAACTTCCAGGGCCTGACCGAACGCATGCAAACGCTCTACGGCAACAACAAGGCGCAACTGACGGACATCACCGGCAAGCTCAAGGCCGCGCAACAGCAGTGGCTGAAGACCCGCGACGCCGATTGCGCGGTAGAAGCCTTCCCCGCCACGGCCGGCAGCAAGGCCCACACCATTGCGCTGAATGACTGTATCGCGCGGATGAGCGACGAGCGGTCGGAGTTTTTGGAGTCAATCGGGCAAGAGTGACGCCCCAACGGCGCGCCAACGCCTAAGCTTTGTTGATCGCAGGCAAAGCAGGCCACGGTCATGTCCGAGAAAAAACCCCATGAGGAGTTTCTGAACCCCAAGTCGATGCTGACCCCAGGGATAGCAGGCTCCCTGACCATGTTCATCACCAACACCCTGGTCAACCAGTTTGGTGTCCCCCCCAACTACACCGGGCTGGGCATCAGCCTTCTGTTCGGGCTGGTGGTGTTCGCCGCGACCGCGACCGTGCTGTGGCAACGCGTTGTGCTCTTCGTGCTCAATTCGCTGTTCATCTTCAGTTTTGCCCTGGGCGCCAATCAGGTGGGTGTGACCGCGTCGAAAAAGACTGACGCGATTGCCCAGGCCAGTACTCAGGGTACTTGGTCCCTGGATGACAGCAAGGGCAAGCAAGCCTACTTTGCCAATTGGCTCGACGGCACGGTGCCCCAACGCAAACAGTTGATCACCACCGTTCAGGAACTCGACACCGGCGCTGCCAAAAGAACCCTCGAAGTGCTAGGCGCACGGTCCTCGGAACTGGCCTCACCCCGTGCAGCGCTGGAGATCCGGGCCTCCTTCTCCCGAAGCACGGAACAGGTCGAGCAGATCAAAGCCGCGATCCGCAATGCCAATGAAACAGCCTCTGCCAATCGCATTCACGAAGGTTGATCAGCACGCGTCGCACGCTGGCCGGTAAGATGCCCGTTTTTCGCGACGTTCGGCGCGAGACACTCACCAAGGGCATTGGCATGAAGACGTGCGGTATTGAAATCAAAGGCAGCGAAGCGATCATTGCTGTTGCCTCCCTGGACGCTCAGGCGTTAAGCCACATTCCCTTGGCCACCAAGAAAATCGCCCTGGACGATGACGATGAAGCCGCCAACGTCAAAGCCTTTGCCACACAGGTCAGTGCGTTTGTACGCGACAACGGCATTGAGCGCATCGCGATCAAAAAGCGCAGCAAAAAGGGCGAATTCGCCGGTGGCCCGACTACCTTCAAGATCGAAGGGGTTTTCCAGTTGCTGGAGAATTGTGAGGTGACGCTGCTGTCACCGCAGACGATCAACGCCCAGAACAAAAAACACGACTTCGCCCTGCCGGCGACGCTGAACAAGTATCAGCATGAAGCCTTCAAAGCGGCGTGTTCTGCCCTTATGAAGAAGTAACCCAGCCCTCCAGACAAAGAGGATCAAATGTGGGAGCGGGCTTGCTCGCGAATGCGGTGGGTCAGTCAGCATAGATGTCGACTGACCCACCGCATTCGCGAGCAAGCCCGCTCCCACAGTAGTTTTGTGTCTAGCCCAAGACCACCATCAAACCACCTCCCGCCCATCCTCTAACCGTCGTCGGTCTTCCCGCGGGCAGCGCGCAAAGCGCGTTCGGTAACTGCGGGTAAAATACGACGGCGATTCGAAGCCGCAGGCGATGCTCACTTCCAGCACGCTCATGTCGGTCTGGCGCAGCAGTTGCCGGGCCTTTTCCAGGCGTAATCCCAGGTAAAAATTGCTCGGTGTGTCGTTGAGGTGCAAGCGGAAAAGGCGCTCTAGCTGGCGGCGCGTCACCTTGATTGAGTCCGCCAGTTCCAGGGTGCTGAGCGGCGGTTCGCTGTGCTGTTCCATCTCGCCAATCACTTGCACCAGTTTCTTGTTGCTGATGCCGTAGCGGCTGGCAACTTCCATGCGCTGGTGGTCTTTGCGCGGGCGGATACGCCCCAGTACGAACTGTTCGCTGACCTGAATCGCCAGCGCCGGGCCGTGGGCCTGGCCGATCAGGTCGAGCATCAGGTCGATGGACGCCGTGCCACCGGCCGAGGTGATGCGGCGGCGGTCGATTTCGAACAGTTCCTGGGTGACGCTGAGCTGTGGATAAGATTCCTTGAAAGCGTCGATGGCCTCCCAGTGCAGGGTCACGCGATGGCCGTCGAGCAGGCCCGCTTCGGCGAGGACAACACTGCCGGTGTCGATGCCGCCGAGGGTCACGCCGTCGTGGTCGAGGCGGCGCAGCCAGTGCTCCAGCACCGGATTGACGAACTTCAACGGTTCGAAGCCTGCGACCACCAACAAAGTCGCGCCCTTCTTCAGCGGCTCCAGCGCCGCATCCGCGTTGAGCGACATGCCATTGCTCGCCAACACCGGCCCGCCGTCGGCACTCAGCACATGCCAGCGGTACAGCCCGCCGCGAAAACGGTTGGCCACCCGCAGCGGTTCAATCGCCGAGATGAAACCGATCGCCGAGAAACCCGGCATCAGCAGAAAGTAGAAATCCTGGGGCATGGAACGCACTCGGATGACGGGTAGCCTGTGGACGTTGATACGCCACTTGCAAGCGCCAGGCAAGGGCACAGGTCGCCACTGTGCAAGAGCAGGTCGCCGCTGTGCGCTTTCACGGGGACTTAGCTGCGTAACGTGACATTACCGGCGCACAGACACCGGAACCCACAATAACGACCTGCCGAGGATCCCACCATGAAACGACTGATCAGCAGCTGTGTTCTTGCACTCAGCGGTACCGCTTTCTTGAGTTCCGGCGCGATGGCCGCCGACCCCGCCGCGTGCCAGAACGTGCGCATGGGTGTGGTGAACTGGACCGACGTGATTGCCACCAGCGCCATGACCCAAGTGCTGCTCGATGGCCTCGGCTACAAGACCAAACAGACCAGTGCCTCCCAGCAAATCATCTTCGCCGGTATCCGCGATCAGCGCCTGGATATGTTCCTGGGCTACTGGAACCCGTTGATGACCCAGACCATTACCCCGTTCATCGACGGCAAACAAGTCACCGTCCTGCAGGAGCCGAGCCTCAAAGACGCCCGCGCCACCCTGGCCGTACCGACTTACCTGGCGGACAAGGGCCTGAAAACCTTCGCCGACATCGCCAAATTCGAAAAAGAACTGGGCGGCAAGATCTACGGCATCGAACCTGGTTCGGGCGCCAACACCCAGATCAAGGAAATGATCGCCAAGAACCAGTTCGGCCTGGGCAAGTTCCAACTGGTGGAGTCCAGTGAAGCCGGCATGCTCTCGGCGGTGGATCGCGCCGTGCGGCGCAAGGAAGCCGTGGTGTTCTTCGGCTGGGCGCCGCACCCGATGAACGTCAACGTGAAAATGACCTATCTCACCGGCAGCGAGAACGCCCTCGGGCCGAACGAAGGCTCGGCCACTGTCTGGACCGTGACCGCCCCGAACTACGCCAGCCAGTGCCCGAACGTCAGCCGCTTGCTGAGCAACCTGACCTTCACCGCCGAAGACGAGAGCCGGATGATGCAGCCGCTGCTGGATCACAAGGACGCTATCGAGTCGGCCAAACAGTGGCTCAAGGATCACCCGCAAGACAAGCAACGCTGGCTTGAAGGCGTGACCACCTTCGACGGCAAACCGGCCGCCGAAAACCTGCAACTGACCAGCCAGTAGCACTGAGCCCCCGATCTTCGCAGCCGACCCATGCTGCGAACGGGCTCACTACGCCCAAAAACCACGCCCCAGAAAAACGGCCTGAAGGAAATCGCACCATGAACCACGACGTCATCATCACCTGCGCACTCACCGGTGCTGGCGACACGACCGCCAGGAGCCCCCACGTGCCGGTCACCCCAAAACAGATTGCCGCCGCCGCGGTGGAGGCCGCCAAGGCTGGCGCCACCGTGGTCCACTGCCATGTGCGCAACCCTGAAACCGGCAAGTTCAGCCGTGACGTGGCGCTGTATCGCGAGGTGATGGAGCGCATCCGCGAGGCGGACGTCGACATCATCGTCAATCTGACCGCCGGCATGGGCGGCGACCTGGAAATCGGCGCCGGCGAAAACCCGATGGAGTTCGGCCCGAACACCGACCTGGTCGGCCCGCTGACCCGCCTGGCCCACGTTGAAGAGCTGCTGCCGGAAATCTGCACACTCGACTGCGGCACCCTGAACTTCGGCGACGGTGACACCATTTACGTCTCCACCCCTGCCCAGCTGCGCGCTGGCGCCAAACGCATTCAAGAGCTGGGCGTGAAGGCCGAGCTGGAAATTTTCGACACCGGTCACTTGTGGTTTGCCAAGCAGATGATCAAGGAAGGCCTGCTCGACGACCCGTTGTTCCAGCTGTGCCTGGGCATCCCGTGGGGCGCCCCGGCCGACACCACCACCATGAAAGCCATGGTCGACAACCTGCCCGCCAATGCGGTGTGGGCCGGTTTCGGTATCGGCCGCATGCAAATGCCGATGGCCGCTCAAGCGGTGCTGCTGGGCGGCAACGTGCGGGTCGGGCTGGAAGACAACCTCTGGCTGGACAAAGGCGTGCTGGCGACCAACGGCCAACTGGTCGAACGCGCCTCGGAAATTCTCAGCCGCCTCGGCGCCCGCGTCCTGACCCCGGCTGAAGGTCGCAAGAAAATGGGCCTGACCAAGCGCGGTTGACCGTCACTTGCACATGGAATCACCAAATTTACTCAGGAATTCACCATGAGCTTTATCACCGAAATCAAAACCTTCGCAGCCTTGGGCAGTGGTGTCATCGGCAGCGGTTGGGTATCTCGCGCCCTCGCCCATGGCCTGGATGTGGTGGCCTGGGACCCGGCGCCCGGTGCCGAAGCAGCCTTGCGCAAACGCGTCGCCAACGCATGGGGCGCGTTAGAAAAACAAGGCCTGGCGCCCGGAGCTTCGCAGGATCGGCTGCGCTTTGTCGCGACCATCGAAGAGTGCGTGCGTGATGCCGACTTCATTCAGGAAAGCGCCCCGGAACGCCTGGAGCTGAAACTCGAACTGCACAGCAAAATCAGCGCGGCGGCCAAGCCCAATGCACTGATCGGTTCCAGCACCTCGGGCCTGTTGCCGAGCGAGTTCTACGAGAGTTCGACCCACCCGGAGCGCTGCGTGGTCGGCCACCCGTTCAACCCGGTTTACCTGTTGCCGTTGGTGGAAGTGGTCGGCGGCAAGAACACTGCCCCCGAAGCGGTGCAGGCGGCGATGAAGGTCTACGAATCGCTGGGCATGCGCCCACTGCATGTGCGCAAGGAAGTCCCGGGGTTTATCGCCGACCGCCTGCTTGAAGCGCTGTGGCGTGAGGCGCTGCACCTGGTCAACGACGGCGTGGCGACCACCGGCGAAATCGACGATGCGATTCGTTTTGGCGCCGGGTTGCGCTGGTCGTTCATGGGCACGTTCCTCACCTACACCCTGGCCGGTGGCGATGCCGGCATGCGGCACTTCATGGCGCAGTTCGGTCCGGCGCTGCAATTGCCGTGGACTTACCTGCCCGCGCCGGAACTGACCGACAAGCTGATCGACGATGTGGTCGATGGCACCAGCGATCAACTGGGCAACCACAGCATTTCGGCGCTGGAGCGCTATCGTGATGACTGCCTGCTGGCGGTGCTTGAAGCGGTGAAAACCACCAAGGAAAAGCATGGCATGACCTTCAGCGAATAACTCGCCAGCAGGTCTGGCCCCTTCGCGAGCAAGCCCGCTCCCACAGGTTTTGCAGTGTCCTTGTGGGATCGGGCTTGCTCGCGAAAGCGGCAGTCCAGTCACTACCAACGTCGGAACCTGAACCATGCCAGCCCTCACCACCTATCAAACCACCATCATCCCCGACTGGGTCGACTACAACGGCCATTTGCGCGATGCCTTCTACTTGCTGATTTTCAGCTACGCCACCGACGCGCTGATGGACCAGTTGGGCATGGACAGCCACAACCGTGAAGCCAGCGGCAACTCGCTGTTCACCCTCGAGCTGCACCTCAATTACCTGCACGAAGTGAAGCTCGGTGCCGAAGTCGAGGTACACACCCAGATCATCGGCCACGACCGCAAGCGCCTGCACCTCTATCACAGCCTGCACCGGGTGGGCGACGCGCAGGAACTGGCGGGTAACGAACAAATGCTGCTGCATGTCGACCTCGCAGGCCCACGTTCGGCACCGTTCAGTGAGCCCGTCGCGAACAAACTGCTGGCCATGACCGCACTGCAATCGGACCTTCCCGTACCTGCCTACATCGGCCGGGTGATCGCACTGCCAACAGAGAAGTAACAGCTCAAAGGAACCCCCCATGAACACCGCCACCGCTGTTGCCGACTTTCGCCGTTACCCGCTGATCAGCGCCCTGACTGCCGTGCAAACCTTGGCAGATCGTGTGCTGGTGAAATGGGCCGATGGCCGGGTCAGCCCCTTTCATCACACATGGCTGCGCGACAACTGCCCGTGTCCGGTATGCGTGTACAGCGTGACCCGCGAGCAGGTGCTGGAAATCGTCGATGTCGTAGAGGATCTGTTCCCCGTTGTCAGCCAGGTGGATGCCGAAGGCTGTCTGTCCATTGATTGGCTGGACGGCCACGTCAGCCGCTTTGATCCCGGCTGGCTGCGAGCCCACGCCTATGACGACGAGTCCCGCGCCGAACGCCGTGCGGGCAAACCCCAAAGTCAGTTGTGGAACAACCAGCTGACGCTGCCGGTGTTTGATTATCAAGCGGTGATGGATGATCCCAAGGCCCTGCTGCAATGGCTGTTGGCGCTGAGGGACATTGGCCTGACCCAGATTCGGGGAGTGCCCACAGAGCCCGGTTCGCTGACGCACATCGCCCAGCGGATTTCGTTTATCCGCGAGAGCAATTTCGGCGTGCTGTTCAACGTACAGTCCAAGGCCGACGCCGACAGCAACGCCTACACCGCCTTCAACCTGCCGCTGCACAGCGACCTGCCAACACGGGAGTTGCAACCGGGGCTGCAGTTTCTGCATTGCCTGGTCAATGACGCTGACGGTGGCGAGAGCATTTTCGTCGACGGCTTTGCCATCGCCGATGCCCTGCGCCAGGAAGACCCGGATGCCTTCTGCGCGCTGTGCGAGATCCCCGTGGAGTTTCGCAACAAGGACCGTCACAGCGACTACCGCTGCCTGGCGCCAATCATCGCCCTCAATGCACTGGGGCAGGTGTCGGAAATCCGCATGGCAAACTTCCTGCGCGGGCCGTTCGATGCCTCGGTGGAGCAAATGCCCAGGCTGTATCGCGCCTATCGACGCTTTATTGCCATGACCCGCGAAGCACGTTTTCGGCTGACCCAGCGGCTCAACCCCGGCGAGCTGTGGTGCTTCGACAACCGCCGCACCCTCCACGCCCGCAACGCCTTCGACCCCGCCAGCGGCGCCCGGCATTTCCAGGGTTGCTACATCGACCGTGATGAATTGCTCTCACGGATCCTCGTGCTGCAACGCTAAACCGCGTCATCGTTCATCGCGAGCAAGCCCAGACACCTCGCACCTCCCTGATTCACAGGCAAAAAAAACCCCGATCAAGCCGTGACAGGATCGAGGCAGAATTTACTGTTGAGGAGCCGTTGCGCGAGGGTGACCAAACCTTCGTGAAGCCAGCGAAATCCAGTGTGCCCACTCCCCACTCACGCAAGTTAGCCGAAAACGACCTGTTCATAGGTATCGCGGCCATTGCGACAATTCGCCCTTGCCCATGCCCCTCACCCCTACCAGAATCGAGCCACGACACCGTTCCCTGAAGAAGGATTGCGTCATGATGCACGCCGATTTGATTGACCAGGAAGACCTGCTGGGCCAGCTCAAGGCTTTGGGATTTGAAGTGCCCAGTGGCGCTACTGCAGAGCAGGCCTGTGAGTGCGCGGTGCGCGGCTTGAACGATGTGCGGGCCTCGACCTTGAGGACCATGGTCAAGCAGATGTACACCAGCAGCGCAACCATCCTGCCGGCCGTGCGCCAGGCGATAGACAAGCAATTGCTGCCGGCATTGGCGCAGTACCAGCAAAGCCGTAGCGCCTGATCATTCTCTGTGGCGAGGGAGCTTGCTCCCGCTCGACCGCGAAGCGGTCGCAAATCCGGTAACCGCGTTTTGACTGACATTGCGCGTTCTTCAATTTGGGGCTGCTACGCAGCCCAGCGGGAGCAAGCTCCCTCGCCACAAAAGCGTGCTCAGTTAGAGCCTTACGCTGGCGAAAGTCGACTCGTTACGCGCCTGGCTCAACGCCGACAGCGGCCCGGACAACGGCGACAGCACCAGTGCTTGTGGCAGCGGCATCATCGCCACTTGTTGCGTGGTGTTGGAACCGACGCGTTCGTCACGCGGTGGAATGCCGAAGTATTCGCGGTAGCACTTGGAGAAGTGCGGCGTGGACACGAACCCACACACCGACGCCACTTCGATGATCGACATCGGCGTTTGCTTGAGCAACTGCCGGGCACGGATCAGGCGCAGTTTCAGGTAGTAACGTGATGGCGAGCAGTGCAGGTATTTCTGGAACAGCCGCTCCAGCTGTCGGCGGGACACGGCGACGTACACCGCGAGTTCATCAAGGTCGATCGGCTCTTCAAGGTTGGCTTCCATCAGCGCGACGATTTCCTGCAACTTCGGCTGATTGGTGCCCAGCATGTGCTTGAGCGGCACGCGCTGGTGATCCTGTTCGTTACGAATACGCTCATAGACAAACATTTCGGAGATTGCGGCCGACAGTTCACGGCCGTGATCGCGACTGATCAGGTGCAGCATCATGTCCAGCGGCGCGGTGCCACCAGAGCTGGTGAAACGGTTACGGTCGAGGGTAAACAGGCGCGTACTCATGACCACGCGTGGAAAGGCTTCCTGCATCGAGGCCAGGCATTCCCAGTGCACGCTGCAATCGAAACCGTCCAGCAAACCTGCGCAGGCCAACGCCCAGCTACCCGTGCAGACCGCACCGAGGCGACGGGACTGACGGGCCTGGCTTTGCAGCCATGACACGTGTTCACGGGTCACGGTGCGTTGGATGCCGATGCCGCCACAGACAATCACGGTGTCCAGGGCGGGGGCTTTGTGCATGGAGGCGTCGGGGGTGATTTGCAGGCCGTCACTGGCCCAGACCTGGCCACCGTCAACGGTGAGGGTGGTCCAGCGATACAGCTCGCGACCGGACAATTGGTTGGCCATGCGCAGGGGTTCTACTGCGGAAGCCAGGGAAATCAGCGTGAAATTGTCCAGCAGCAAAAAGCCGATGGATTGAGGCGCACGGTTCTGGGGTTGAGCCCCGGAGTTGAACGACGTCATCGCGGTATCTCCTCACACAAAGCGGGTGATGGCCTCAGGCGGAGGCTCTTCTTATTGCCATCGTTCTCTGCGTGAGACGGGGCTTTTATATGACAGAGCAATTGCCATGCCTAAAGTTGAATGAGCATTCAATAACTCCTGAAAACGACGTCGCGATGTGTCTGGATGTGACTCGCGTCAAGTGGGGACCCTCAGTGCCGTCAACGACGGCAAGCCCCTCGCCCCGGTGCGTGTGAGCAAATCGGTAGCACTTGTGGGAAGCGCATTAAAAAGGGCTGGGCGAGAAGTGTCACCCCAAGCACGGGTGACGGGTGGTCGGGGCCTGGGGTGACGCCCGACCGAGAGGACATTGGCTACCTGATTGCGACGCGCCAAAAGGTGGCGCGGTTTGAATCGGGTGTTCGTTCAGAGCGCAGATTTGACTGGTCTGCTGTGGCGAGGGAGCTTGCTCCCGCTGAGACGCGAAGCGGCCCTGGATCCTTACGACTGCTGCGCAGCCGAACGGGAGCAAGCTCCCTCGCCACAGGTCTCTGCGGTTTCAGCACTCCACCGCGCTGACCGCCAACCCACCCCGCGAGGTCTCTTTGTATTTGTCGTGCATGTCGGCGCCGGTGTCGCGCATGGTGCGGATCACTCGGTCCAGCGAGATGAAATGCTGGCCGTCACCGCGCAAGGCCATTTGTGCAGCATTTATAGCCTTCACCGCAGCAATCGCATTGCGCTCGATGCACGGCACCTGCACCAGCCCGCCAACCGGATCACAGGTCAGGCCGAGGTTGTGCTCCAGGCCGATTTCTGCCGCGTTGCACAATTGCTCCGGGGTGGCGCCGAGAATTTCCGCCAACCCGGCCGCCGCCATGGCGCACGCCGAACCGACTTCGCCCTGGCAGCCGACTTCGGCTCCGGAAATCGAGGCGTTCTTTTTACACAGAATCCCGACGGCTGCCGCACCAAGGAAGTAGTCGACGACATTCGCGTCAGTCACCACTTCGCTGAACTTCATGAAGTAATGCAGCACCGCCGGAATGATCCCCGCCGCGCCGTTGGTGGGCGCCGTGACCATTCGCCCGCCCGCCGCGTTTTCTTCATTCACCGCCAGGGCGAACAGGTTGACCCACTCCATGGCGCTCAAGGTCGAGCCGATCACGTTGGGTTTGTTCAGTTCTTGCAGGCTGCGGTGCAATCTGGCCGCGCGGCGCCGCACATTCAGGCCGCCGGGCAGGATGCCTTCGTGCTTGAGGCCCTGCTCGACGCAATCTTGCATGGCCCGCCAGAGCTTCATCAGCCCGGCGCGAATTTCTTCCTCCGAACGCCAGACTTTCTCGTTCGCCAGCATCAGTTCGGCCACACGCAGGTTGTGCTTGCGACACAGCGCCAGCAGTTCCACCGCACTGGAAAAGTCGTACGGCAACACCGTGCGGTCCAGGTCCACCACACCGCTTGACGCCTGCGCCTGGTCCACGACAAAACCGCCGCCAACCGAATAGTAGGTGTCGCGATGCAGCTCACCGCGCTCACCGAAGACCACCAGCGTCATGGCGTTGGGGTGGAACGGCAGGTTCTCGTCGATCAGGCGCATGTCCCTCGCCCAGATGAAAGGCACCGGCAGGCGACCGTCGAGTAACAGGGTATGGGTTTCACGCAGGGTGTCGATGCGCGGGCCGATTTGCGACGGGTCTATCGCGTCCGGCCATTCGCCCATCAAGCCCATGATCACCGCGTTGTCGCTGCCGTGGCCGATGCCGGTGGCCGACAACGACCCGAACAACTGAACTTCAACCCGGTGCACCTGCTCCAGCAGCACCTTTTCACGCAGCGACTCTACGAACAGCGCCGCAGCGCGCATAGGGCCGACGGTGTGGGAGCTGGATGGGCCAATACCGATTTTGAACAGGTCGAACACACTGATTGCCATAACTGCAAACCTCCAGAACGAGCACATTCCAGGCATAGAAACACCCGGTGACGGAGCTGCTACGCTCAAAGTGCAATCCGCCGAGATGGCCGCATCATCAGGCTTTTATAAGGTCGTTCGACGTCTCACACCGACGCACCCATGCCCACCAACGCCGCTGGCTCAAGACGATTCGTTTTGGCCGTTTTTTTGCGGCTCAGAGGACTAAAAAGGTCGGAATAAAGCTGTAAACGACCTCACTGACACTGGATGCGACCATCCCTGTACTGGATACGACGCACCCTGTAGGCGTCAGATTTTCACTGGTCCATGATCAGTCTCGACTCGATTGCAAGGCACCGTGGCAGAGCTGTCCCCCACACGCCCACCAACCGCAACACTCATAAGTGCGGCTAGAACACCGCCAAAAAAAAACACTCAGGAGTCCACCCATGAAAGGTTCCCCCTCGTTGTTGTTGGCCGCCCTGCTGAGTCTGCCGGTTCTGGCTCACGCCGCAGAACCGGCACAATGCAGCACCGTAAACTTCTCCGATGTCGGCTGGACCGACATCACCGCCACGACCGCCACCACCAGTGTCGTGCTCAACGCTCTGGGCTACAAAACCAAGACCACCATGATTTCCGTACCTGTGACGTACAAGTCGCTGGCCGACGGCAAGAACATGGACGTCTTCCTCGGCAACTGGATGCCGACCATGGAAAACGACATCAAGGCCTACCGCGACGCCGGTACCGTCGAAACCGTGCGCATCAACCTCAAGGGCGCCAAGTACACCCTGGCGGTGCCACAAGCGCTGTACGACAAAGGGCTGCATGACTTCGCCGACATCCCCAAATTCAAGAAAGAACTCGACGGCAAAATCTACGGTATCGAACCGGGCAACGACGGTAACCGTCTGATCCAGAGCATGATCGACAAGAACGCCTTCGGCCTTAAGGACGCTGGCTTCAAAGTGGTCGAGTCCAGCGAAGCCGGCATGCTCTCGCAAGTCGACCGCGCCCAGAAGCGTGATACCGCCGTGGTGTTCCTGGGCTGGGCACCGCACCCGATGAACAAGCGCTTCAAGATCCAGTACCTCACCGGTGGCGATGACTTCTTCGGTCCGGATTTCGGTGCAGCCACCGTCCTGACCAACACCCGCAAGGGGTACACCCAGGAATGCAGCAACGTGGGCCAGTTGCTGAAAAACCTGGAGTTCACCGTCGACATGGAAAGCTCATTGATGGGCAATATCCTGGACGACAAGATGAAGCCTGATGCCGCCGCACGGGCCTGGCTGAAAAAGAATCCACAGGTGCTCGACACCTGGCTCGCTGGCGTGACCACCATTGACGGAAAACCAGGCCTGGACGCCGTGAAAGCCAAGCTTGCCGAACCCTTGAAACAGTAACATCGCTGACGCCGGGCGGGTTCGCCCGCCTGGCTGTTCATTTCCTTGCATGCGGACGTTCACTACCATGCTGATTGATCAGAAAATCCCTTTAGGCCACTACATCGCGGGCTTCGTTGAATGGTTGACGCAACATGGCGCCAGCACGTTTGACGCAATCGCCGTGACACTGGAAACGATGATCCACGGCGTGACGTTCGCGCTGACCTGGTTCAATCCTTTTGCATTGATCGGGTTAATCGCCTTGCTGGCTCATTTCATTCAACGCAAATGGGGGCTCACCGTTTTTGTCATCGCCTCCTTCCTGCTGATCCTCAACCTGGGGTACTGGCAGGAAACCATGGAAACCCTCGCCCAGGTGCTGTTCGCCACCCTGGTGTGCGTAGTGATCGGCGTGCCGTTGGGCATCGTCGCCGCGCACAAGCCGATGTTCTACACCATGATGCGTCCGGTGCTCGATCTGATGCAGACCGTGCCGACGTTCGTGTACCTCATTCCAACCCTGACCCTGTTTGGTCTGGGCGTGGTCCCCGGTCTGATCTCCACGGTGGTGTTCGCGATTGCCGCGCCCATCCGCCTGACTTACCTGGGCATCCGCGATGTCCCGCAAGAACTGATGGATGCCGGCAAAGCCTTCGGCTGCTCGCGCCGTCAACTGCTTTCACGGATCGAACTGCCCCACGCCATGCCAAGCATCGCGGCCGGTATCACCCAGTGCATCATGCTGTCGCTGTCGATGGTGGTGATCGCGGCACTGGTGGGCGCCGACGGCCTGGGCAAACCCGTGGTCAACGCACTGAACACTGCCGATATCGCCCTGGGCTTCGAAGCAGGCCTGGCGATCGTACTGCTGGCGATCATGCTCGACCGAATCTGCAAACAACCCGACGCCAAAGTAGGGGGTGACGCATGAGCATAATCCGCTTCGATCAGGTCGACGTGGTCTTCTCCAAAGACCCGCGTGAAGCCCTGAAACTGCTCGACCAGGGCATGACCCGTGACCAGATTCTGAAACAGACCGGGCAGATCGTTGGCGTTGAAAAAGCCAGCCTGGATATCGAGAAAGGCGAAATCTGCGTGCTGATGGGCCTTTCCGGCTCTGGAAAATCCAGCCTGCTGCGCTGCATCAACGGCTTGAACACCGTCAGCCGTGGCAAGTTGTTCGTAGAACATGAAGGCAAGCAGATCGACATCGCCTCCTGCACCCCGGCCGAACTGAAAATGATGCGCACCAAGCGCATCGCCATGGTCTTCCAGAAGTTCGCCCTGATGCCGTGGCTGACGGTGCGTGAAAACATCAGCTTCGGCCTTGAGATGCAGGGTCGGCCGGAGAAGGAACGGAAAAAACTGGTCGATGAAAAACTCGAACTGGTGGGCCTGACCCAATGGCGCAACAAGAAACCCGACGAGCTTTCCGGCGGTATGCAGCAGCGTGTGGGCCTGGCCCGCGCGCTGGCGATGGACGCCGACATCCTGCTGATGGACGAACCGTTCTCGGCACTCGACCCGTTGATCCGCCAGGGCCTGCAAGACGAGTTGCTGGAACTGCAGAACAAACTGAGCAAGACCATCGTGTTCGTGAGCCACGACCTTGATGAGGCACTGAAACTCGGCAGCCGTATCGCGATCATGAAAGACGGCCGGATCATCCAGTACAGCAAGCCGGAAGAAATCGTCCTCAACCCGGCCGATGACTATGTGCGCACCTTCGTCGCGCACACCAACCCGCTCAACGTGCTGTGCGGCCGCAGCCTGATGCGCACCCTGGACAAGTGCAAACGCATCAACGGTTCGGTGTGTCTGGATCCGGGTGGCGACTCGTGGCTGGACCTGGCCGAAGGCAACACCATCAAGGGTGCCCGGCAGAACGGCTCAAGCCTGGACCTGCAAAACTGGGCTCCGGGGCAAGCGGTCGAAGGCCTTGGCCGTCGTCCAACGCTGGTGGATTCGAACATCGGGATGCGCGATGCGTTGCAGATTCGCTATCAGACCGGCAACAAACTGGTGCTGCACGACAACAACCATGTGGTGGGGATTCTGGGCGACAGCGAGTTGTATCACGCACTGCTCGGCAAGAACCTGGGGTAAGACCGCAGACACAAAAACGCCGCGAGAGGATCGCGGCGTTTTTGTTTATCGGGACAACGGGGTAAGCCACTTTGAGGCTGATGACCCCTTCGCGGGCAAGCCCGCTCCCACATGTACGGTGAACATCCTGTGGGAGCGGGCTTGCTCGCGAAGAAGTCAGCGCGGTGCTTCAGACTGAAACACCGCGTCCTTCAAACCTTAGCTATAGACACGGCCCAGGAGCTGCCGATGGCTTTCAAACTGATCGATCACATCACGCGTGATCTGCTCTTGAGTGAAGCCCATCAGGTCATATTCCTGGCTGCCGTTGTGCAGATACACCTCGGCGCGATAGTAGCGGCTGCGCTCTTCATCGGCATTCGGCGATTCGCTTGGCGCGGCCAGGTAGCCGTCCAGGCTCACTTCGTAGACAAAAGGGTTGCCCTCTTCCATCTCGATCCGCACGCCCATGCAACGCTTGGCTTTCCCCAGCAACGTCTGAACATCCAGACCCTGAGTGCGCAGCTGTGCAGCCGCATCTTCCAGTGCCGGGCTGACGTGTTTGTCCATGAAGCGCTGAACAATCGACTGAGTCGGTTGCAGGTCCTGCGCCGACAGCCGCTCGCTGAAACCACGACGACCACGGGCCGCCAGTTCGGCTTGCTCCTGCTCGATCTGCACGTCCTGGCGCATGGCCTTGTGCAAGCCGAACATAAAGAACACCAGCACCACCGAGAATGGCAGGCCGGCCAGCACCACCATGGTTTGCATGGCTTCGAAGTTACCGGCAAGCAGCAGACCAATGGTCACCAGGGTGATCACCACCGACCAGAAGATCCGCAACCAGTGCGGCGCATCTTCGTCGACGTTACCGCCCTTGCAGGACAGATTGGCCATCATCACCGCGCCGGAGTCGGCCGGGGTCAGGAACAACACGAAACCAACAAAGATCGACACGCCGATCACAATTTTCGACGCAGGGTAATGCTCGAGCAACTGGTAGATCGCCATGGACGGCTGCTCGAGCGCCGTCTTCCCGAGTTCCACTGCTCCCTGGTTCATCACCAGGTCCAGGGCCGAGTTACCGAAGATCGACAGCCAGGCCAGGGTGAAGCCCAACGGAATCAACAGCACGCCGGCCACCAGTTCACGCACGGTACGACCGCGGGAAATACGCGCGATGAACATGCCGACGAATGGGGCCCAGGAAATCCACCAGGCCCAGTAGAACAGGGTCCACAGACCCAACCAGCGCTCGGATTTTTCGTTGTCGCCCACGTACACATAAAGGTCGAAGGTTTTCAGCACCACGCCGTTCAGGTAGTCGCCGATGTTCTGCACGAAGCCGTTGAGCAGGTGCAGGGTCGGGCCGAACAGCAGCACGAAAATCAGCAGACCGCTGAACAGCACGATGTTCAGGTTGGACAGACGGCGGATGCCGTTTTCCACACCCGACACGGCAGCGATGGTCGCCACGGTGCTCATCACGATGATCACGATCAACAGGTTAGTGTCGGTGTGATCCATGCCGAACAGGTTTTCCAGCCCCGAACGTACCTGCAACGCACCGATGCCCAGGTTGGTCACCAGGCCCAGCAGAGTCACGAACATGCCAAAGCCGTCGACCGCATGACCGGCCGCACCTTTGACCCAGCGCTCGCCCACCAGCGGGTACAACGCCGAACGCAGTGCCAGCGGCTGGTTATGACGGTAGGCAAAGTACGCCACGGCCAGGCCGACCAATGCGTAGATCGCCCAGCCATGCAGGCCCCAGTGCAGGAAAGTCAGCTGCACCGCCTGACGTGCCGCCAGGTTGGTGCCGGCCACGCCTTCCGGCGGGTTGAAAAAGTGGTCAAGCGGCTCGGAAGCACCGAAGTACAGCAGCGAGATGCCGATACCGGACGAGAACAGCATCCCGGCCCAGGCGCCATAACTGAAGTCCGGGGTGTCGTCCTTGCTACCCAGCTTGAGTTTGCCGTAGGACGAAAACGCCAGGCCGACGACAAACACCAGGTAGGCGGCAATCACCACCATGTAGTACCAGCCGAAGCTGCGCGACAACCAGGCTTGCGCTATCCCCAGAATTCTCCCGGCTTCTTGCGGCGCGGTGATGAGAATAACGGTCAACAGCAGGATCAGTGCGGTCGAGGTGTAGAACACCCAACCGTTGACCGTCACCTTCTCGGGTGGGGTCTTTATAAGAGAGGCAGAACTCATTGCACAGATGCTCCAGGCAGTGCGAGAGAAGGACACAAGGCAAAGCAGTACCCGACCAATCGGTTAGTTGGCAGCCGACCAGCGGGTGATATAAAGACACCCCGAAAAAAGCCCGAAACCACAGGGATTGCGTTGAAAACCAGGGCCGCAAGCCTTGCGCGCGGGGGTACCGCGACACAGGACCTCAAGCGTCTTGCCCATTCAACACGTCCGTTCGCGACCTTGGTTACGTCGATCCACGCCATGCCCCGCGTGGGTTTCGAGTATTTTCAGATGTCGTCTTTCGCCAGTTACACGTAGGAAAAATCTGTAAGCAGCGACGATTTGTCGCAGATCTTATTCTTTGTTGATTGAACGTTCAATCAAAACAAAATAGACTGGCCCTCAATCCGGAAGCCGCATTGTCGACCTCCGGAAGGCCTAAGGAGATGTGCAAGATGCCCAAGGTCGGTATGCAACCCATCCGCCGCCAGCAATTGATCGAAGCCACGTTGCAGGCGGTCGATCAGGTCGGTATGGGGGACGCCAGCATTGCGCTGATCGCCCGTTTGGCCGGTGTCTCGAATGGCATCATCAGTCATTATTTTCAGGACAAGAACGGCCTGATCGCCGCCACGATGCGGTACCTGATGAACGTCCTCAGCGAGAACGTCACCGCGCGCCGCCAGGCGCTGGGGGATAACAGCCCACGGGCTCATCTTCAGGTGATTATCGAAGGCAACTTCGACGCCAGCCAGGTCAATGGCCCGGCAATGAAAACCTGGCTGGCCTTCTGGGCCACCAGCATGCACCAGCCGTCTTTACACAGGTTGCAGCGGATCAACGATCACCGCCTGTATTCCAACCTGTGCTGCGAGTTCCGCCGAGTGCTGCCGCTTGATCAAGCACGCAGTGCCGCACGCGGCCTGGCAGCCCTGATCGACGGTTTGTGGTTGCGCGGCGCGCTGTCGGGAGACGCTTTCGACACCGAGCAGGCGCAACGGATCGCTTACGAATACATGGATTTCCAACTGGCTAAGCAGGAGCGCTAGAGCACCTATAACGCTCGGCCCCTGAACGGCCACTGATCAGCGTTGCCCAGGTTTTACGGCACGCCCGGTGGTCAACGCCCACTACTTATGCACTTGCGAGGACTTTATGGCCCGTTTCGAACTGCAAAAACTCTACATTGACGGCGGCTACACCGACGCTGGCAGCGATGCCACCTTCGAAGCCATCAACCCGGCTAACGGTGAAGTTCTCGCCAAGGTGCAACGTGCAACAAAAGAAGACGTTGAGCGCGCTGTCGTCAGCGCCGAAAAAGGCCAGAAAATCTGGGCCGCGATGACCGCCATGGAACGTTCGCGCATCCTGCGTCGTGCCGTGGATATCCTGCGCGAGCGCAACGATGAACTGGCCGCCCTGGAAACCCTGGACACCGGCAAGGCGTACTCCGAAACCCGTTACGTTGACATCGTGACCGGCGCTGACGTGCTGGAATATTACGCGGGCCTGGTTCCGGCCATCGAAGGTGAGCAGATTCCTCTGCGCACCACCTCTTTCGTCTACACCCGTCGCGAGCCACTAGGCGTCGTGGCCGGTATCGGCGCATGGAACTACCCGATCCAGATCGCCCTGTGGAAATCCGCTCCAGCCCTGGCGGCCGGTAACGCGATGATCTTCAAGCCAAGCGAAGTCACTTCCCTGACCACCTTGAAACTGGCTGAAATCTACACCGAAGCCGGCCTGCCAGCAGGCGTGTTCAACGTACTGACCGGCAGCGGCCGTGAAGTCGGCACCTGGTTGACCGAGCACCCGCGCATCGAAAAAATCTCCTTCACCGGCGGCACCGACACTGGCAAGAAGGTCATGGCCAGCGCTTCTGCCTCGTCCCTGAAAGACGTGACCATGGAACTGGGCGGCAAGTCCCCGCTGATCATTTTCGACGACGCCGATCTGGATCGCGCCGCCGACACCGCCATGATGGCCAACTTCTACAGCTCCGGTCAGGTCTGCACCAACGGCACTCGCGTGTTCGTACCGAGCCACCTGAAAGCCGCTTTCGAAGCCAAGATTGTTGAACGCGTTGCGCGCATCCGCGTTGGCAACCCGGAAGACGAAAACACCAACTTCGGCCCGCTGGTCAGCTTCGCTCACATGGAGAGCGTGCTGGGTTACATCGCCAAGGGTAAAGAAGAAGGCGCTCGCGTTCTGTGTGGCGGCAGCCGTCTGACCGAAGGCGAATTCGCCAAAGGCGCATTCGTGGCACCGACCGTGTTCACCGACTGCACCGACGAGATGACCATCGTGCGCGAAGAAATCTTCGGCCCGGTGATGAGCATCCTGACCTATGAAACCGAAGAAGAAGTGATCCGTCGTGCCAACGACACCGACTTCGGCCTGGCCGCTGGCGTCGTCACCAAGGATCTGAACCGCGCTCACCGCGTGATTCATCAACTGGAAGCCGGTATCTGCTGGATCAACGCCTGGGGCGAGTCCGACGCCAAGATGCCGGTCGGCGGCTACAAGCAGTCGGGCGTGGGTCGTGAAAACGGCATCAGCTCGCTGAACAACTTCACTCGCATCAAATCGGTACAGGTCGAACTGGGCGATTACGCTTCGGTTTTCTGATCTGGCGCGGTTCTGGAGTTGCCGCCCTTTGTGGCGAGGGAGCTTGCTCCCGCTGGGCTGCGAAGCGGCCCCAACTCCAGGCACCGCACTCATTCAGACAGAACTCGGTCGCAGATTTTGCGACTGCCGTGCAGCCGAACGGGAGCAAGCTCCCTCGCCACAAGTCAGTGGCAGCTCGGCCACCGCGACCTGACCACTTTTCAAGAGGGTGCATTCAATGTCCCAAGAATACGATTACATCATCATCGGTGCCGGCTCTGCCGGTAACACCCTGGCGACCCGTCTGACTGAAGACGAAGGCGTCACCGTCCTGCTGCTCGAAGCCGGCGGCCCGGACTACCGTTTCGACTTCCGCACGCAAATGCCTGCGGCGCTGGCGTTCCCGCTGCAAGGCCGTCGCTACAACTGGGCCTACGAGACCGATCCAGAGCCACACATGAACGGCCGCCGCATGGAATGCGGTCGTGGCAAGGGCCTGGGCGGTTCGTCCTTGATCAACGGCATGTGCTACATCCGCGGTAACGCCATGGACTACGACGGCTGGGCGAAAAACCCGGGGCTGGAAGACTGGACGTATCTGGATTGCCTGCCGTATTTCCGCAAGGCAGAAACCCGTGACATCGGCCCGAACGACTACCACGGCGGCGAAGGCCCGGTCAGCGTGACCACCCCTAAAGCTGGCAACAACCCGCTGTTCCACGCGATGGTTGAAGCAGGCGTACAGGCCGGTTACCCACGTACCGAAGACCTGAACGGCTATCAGCAGGAAGGTTTCGGCCCGATGGACCGTACCGTAACGCCTAAAGGCCGTCGCTCCAGCACCGCTCGCGGTTACCTGGACACGGCCAAAAAGCGTTCGACCCTGAACATCGTCACCCACGCCCTGACCGACAAGATTCTGTTCGACGGCAAGCGTGCCGTTGGCGTGCGTTACCTGGTGGGCAGCGCTGAGGAACGCGTTGAAGCCCGTGCGCGCAAAGAAGTGTTGCTGTGCAGCGGCGCGATTGCTTCGCCGCAAATCCTGCAACGCTCCGGCGTGGGTCCGGCCAAGCTGCTGGAGAGCCTGGACATCCCAGTGGTTCACGACCTGCCGGGTGTAGGCGAGAACCTGCAAGACCACCTGGAGCTGTACCTGCAATACGCGTGCACCCAGCCGGTTTCGCTGTACCCGTCGCTGCTCTGGTACAACCAGCCGGCCATTGGTGCCGAGTGGCTGTTCAACGGCACTGGCATCGGCGCCAGCAACCAGTTCGAAGCCGGCGGTTTCATCCGCACGCGTCCGGATTTCGAATGGCCGAACATTCAGTACCACTTCCTGCCGGTCGCGATTAACTACAACGGCAGCAACGGTGTGAAAGAGCACGGTTTCCAGGCGCACATGGGCTCCATGCGTTCGCCAAGCCGCGGCCGCATCCAGGTCAAATCCAAGGATCCGCGCCAGCACCCGAGCATCCTGTTCAACTACATGGCCACCGAGCAAGACTGGCAGGAATTCCGTGACGGCATCCGCCTGACCCGTGAAATCATGCAGCAGCCGGCACTCGACGCGTTCCGTGGTCGTGAACTGAGCCCGGGCATCGACGTGCAAACCGACGAGCAACTGGACACGTTCATCCGCGAACACGCTGAAACCGCGTTCCACCCGTCCTGCTCGTGCAAGATGGGCACCGACGAGATGGCCGTGGTCGATGGCCAGGGTCGCGTCCACGGGATGCAGAACCTGCGTGTGATCGATGCCTCGATCATGCCGCTGATCACCACCGGCAACCTGAACGCCCCAACGATCATGATCGCCGAGAAAATCGCCGACAAGATCCGCGGCCGTCAGCCACTGCCACGCAGCCAGGCCAAGTACTACGTCGCAGGCCAAGCCCCGGTACGTGGCAAGCCGCTGCGTGAAGTGGGCCCAACCGCGCAGTAATCGCTACACCGCGGCGCTGCCTTCGCGAGCAAGCCCGCTCCCACACTTGATCTGTGTTGAACGCTGAATAGTGATTCGACGCAAATCCAATGTGGGAGCGGGCTTGCTCGCGAATGGCGCCCGACCAAACAACACATCACTTCCGGCTGTAACCCGCTTCACCCTTGATCCTACCCCCCGCACCGGCCTACTCTAGTCACCGCGCAAACGTTTCACCTCCCCGCCCCAACCGACACGCCGCCACCTGGCTGGCCACGAGGCTTTCTCATGTTTGATGTCGTCTCTTCGAGCAAATGGCCCACCGGCTACCTGATCAATCCCAACGTTGAACCCCTCGATCCGAAATGGCTGAAAGAATTCAGCGAGATCCCCGCCGCCGCTGTCAGCGACTGCCTGGGGCGCAACGTCGGCGGCCTGGGCCTGAAAGCTTTCCACGGCAATGCACCGATGCTCGGCAGCGCGCTGACCGTGCGCGTGCGCCCCGGCGACAACCTGATGATCCTCAAAGCCATGCAGATGGCCCGCCCCGGCGATGTGCTGGTGATCGACGGCAGCGCCGACCTGACCCGTGCCGTGTTCGGCGGCATCATGCGCGCCATGGCCCTCAAGGCCGGGATTGTTGGCGTGGTGATCAACGGCGCCCTGCGCGACCTCGATGAATGGCAAACCGGTGAGCTGCCGGCCTACGCCATTGGCGGCGTACACCGTGGCCCGAGCACCGACGGCGGCGGCGAAATCAACGTCCCGATTTCCTGCGCCGGCATGCTGGTGGCACCGGGTGACTTGATGATCGGCGACGGTGACGGCGTGGTGGCTGCCTCGCGCAGCGAACTGCCAGAACTGCTGGTGCGTTGCCACGACCTGCTGGCACGAGAAAAGGCTACGCTTGCGGCTATCGAGGCCGGTACGCTGGACCCGGACCGTTTCGACGCCATATTGCGCGCCAAGGGTTGCCCGGTCTGAATTGGTAAGACTTGAGATCGCCCCCTCACCCCAACCCTCTCCCCAGGGGGGAAGAGGGGGCCGATCTTCATGCTGTTCAAAACCTGAGTTCGACCGGATCTTTCAGGTCGCAATATTTCGCGAGTACACAACGGTCAGTCCCCTCGCCCCTCTGGGGAGAGGGCTAGGGTGAGGGGTGGTCCCATCCGCCGCCACTCCATAACAAGGAGGTCCCCGCATGTTCGATTTCCACCCCCAGCTCAAGCAGCGTTTTGCCGCCTTGCGCACGGGCGCTGAATTCTTTTCGCTGCGTTATGTCCGTGAATCCGGCCAGTACCTGTCGGTGCGCAAGAACGTCGCAGAACCGCCAAGCCTGAGCCGTGACGAAGGCGCAATGCTGACCGCCCGGGTCAACGGCGTCGAAGCCTACGCCGCGACCAACGACCTGTCGCCATCCGGTCTGCAAGCCGCCCTCGACCGCGCCGAACAACAGGCCCGCTCGATCGCCGCCCACGCCCTGCTCGACCTACGCCAGCAACCGGTGTCCAGCGACCGCGCCGACTACTTTTCGCCGAACCTGGAACAACCCTTCCCATCCCTGAGCGACTGCTATCAACTGCTCGGCGCCGAATCGGCCGCCGTGCCCAAGGATGAGCGGCTGGTGAACTGGGAAGTCAGCATCGGCATCACTCACCTCGAGCAGATCTACCTCAACAGTGCCGGTGCCGAACTGCGCCAGGCGCAACGCTTTGTCTATCCGGGGCTGGACGTCACCGCCTACGACGGCAACGACAGCCAGACCCGTAGCCTGGGCCGCGAGAACTTCGGCCAGCAAGGCAGTGGCGATGTGATCAGCCGCTGCGGCTTGATCGGCGCCGCGCCGAATGTCGCCGATCAGGCGCTGCAACTGCTGCTGGCACCGAACACTCCGCCAGGCAAACGCGACCTGCTGCTGATGCCCGACCAGATGATGCTGCAAATTCACGAGTCCATCGGCCATCCGCTGGAACTGGACCGCATCCTCGGCGACGAGCGTAACTACGCCGGCACCAGTTTCGTCAAAACCAGTGACTTCGGCAGCCTGCAATACGGCTCCAGCCTGCTCAACGTGACCTTCGATCCGGGCATTGCGGAAGAACTCGCCAGCTACGGCCATGACGACGACGGCACCGCCGCGAGCAAGCAATTCCTGATCCGCGAAGGCGTGCTTCAGCGTCCTTTGGGCGGCGCGCTCTCGCAATTTCGCGCAGGCCTGGACGGTGTCGCCAACAGCCGCGCCTGTGGCTGGAACCGTCCGCCCATCGACCGCATGGCCAACCTGAACATCGAGCCCGGCGACCAACCGCTCGAGCGCATGATCGGCAACATCGAACACGGGGTGCTGATGTCTACCAACCGCTCATGGTCGATTGACGATGCGCGCAACAAATTCCAGTTCGGTTGCGAATGGGGCCAGTTGATCGAAAACGGCGAGCTCAAGGGCGTGGTGAAAAACCCCAACTACCGCGGGGTTTCCTCCCACTTCTGGCGCAACCTCAGCGCAGTCGGCGACGCCAGCACCTTCAAGGTCCTGGGGACGCCCAATTGCGGCAAGGGCGAGCCGAACCAGGTCATTCGCGTCGGCCACGCCTCGCCAGCCTGCGTTTTCAGCAACATTGACGTATTCGGAGGAGACGCCTGATGGGGACGGTCTTGAGTCAGGTCGAACAATTCAAAGGACTGGTGGCGTGGCTGCGTGATGCAGTGCGCGAGCCTGAGCAGTTCACCTTGAGCTACGCCGCCGAATCGTCGGCGTTCGTACGTTTCAACCACGCCAAGGTCCGCCAGGCGGGTCAGGTTCAACAGGCCAGCCTGGGTTTCAAACTGATCAATGACGGTCGGCATGCCGACCTGAACATCACCCTCGCCGGCGACCCTGAGGTTGACCGGCAGCGCCTGGCCGAAGGCCTGCAACAGCTGCGCGAAACCCTGCCGTTGCTGCCGCAGGATCCTTACCTGCTGCTTAACCATGACGACTGGCAAAGCAAGAACGTGCAGGACCATCCGCTGCCGGACACCGAGCGCGTGGTCGCCGAGATTGCCCGTGCCGCCGAAGGTCTGGATTTGGTCGGCTTCTACGCGGCCGGTCCGATCAGCCGGGGCTTTGCCAGTGCCTGCGGCGCGTTCGGCTGGCATCAGGCCAACAGTTTCAACTTCGACTTCAGCCTGTTCCACGCCAACGGCCAGGCCGTAAAGGCCAGCTACGCCGGGCACGACTGGAACAGCGAAGGTTTTGCCAAACGCTTCCAGCAAGCACGCGAGCAACTGGCGTTTCTGGGGCGGCCGCTGCGCACCCTGGCGCCGGGTCAGTACCGCGCGTACCTGGCACCGGCGGCGCTCGAAGAGATTGTCGGCATGCTCTGTTGGGGTGGCTTTTCGGCGCAGTCGATTGCCAGCAAAAACAGCCCGCTGCAAAAGCTCTACGCGGGCGACAACACGTTCAGCCCTCTTGTCTCGCTGGATGAAAAGGTCAGCGGCTCCCTGAGCCCGACGTTCTCCGGCGAAGGTTACCCACGCAGCGACCTGAAACTGATCGTTGAAGGCAAGGCAGGCGAACGGTTGGTGAATTCGCGCAGTGCGGCCGAATACGGCCTGACGGCCAACGGCGCGGGGGGCGGTGAGTCGCCGAGTGCGTTGAATATGGCGGCTGGCACGTTGCCTGATGCGCAGATTCTCAAGCAACTGGGCACCGGTCTGTACATCAGCAACCTGTGGTATTTGAACTACTCGGACCAACCGGCAGCGCGCATGACCGGCATGACCCGTTTCGCGACCTTCTGGGTCGAGAACGGCGAGATTCAGGCCCCGGTCAGCACCATGCGGTTTGATGACAGCGCCTACAGCCTGCTGGGTTCACAGCTGGAAGCATTGACGAGTGAACGAGAGCTGATGCTGTCGGCCAGCACCTACAGCCAACGGGCCACCGCGTCCGCGCTACTGCCGGGAGCACTGGTCAGTCAATTGACCCTGACCCTGTAAACACAAAACCCTGTGGCGAGGGAGCTTGCTCCCGCTGGGTCGCAAAGCGGCCCCAATACCGGCAAACGCGGTTCATCGGACAGACTGCATTTTCCCGGTTTAGGACTGCTGCGCAGCCGAGCGGGAGCAAGCTCCCTCGCCACAGGGGTCAGTGCCAGCCATGACCTTGCGTTAACTCCAAACCTCAGAGGCCCCATGCCCAATCGCCCTGCGCTCGATGCCACCACTGCCCGCTGGTTGCCGTGGGTGGTGGCCATTGCGTTTTTCATGCAGTCCCTCGATGGCACGATTCTCAATACCGCCCTGCCCGCCATGGCCAGGGACCTGGCGGAAAACCCGTTGCGCATGCAGGGCGTCATCATCGCCTACATGCTCACCGTGGCCTTGCTGATTCCGGCGTCGGGCTGGATTGCCGACCGTTTTGGCACCCGGAAAATCTTCTTCGGCGCAATTCTGCTGTTCAGCATCGGCTCATTGCTCTGCGCGTTATCGAGCACCTTGAGCTTGCTGATCGGCGCCCGGGTCATTCAGGGCCTGGGCGGCGCGCTGATGCTGCCGGTCGGGCGGCTGGTGGTGTTGCGCGCCTACCCGCGCTCGGAACTGGTGCGCACCATGGGTTTCATCACCATTCCCGGCCTGCTCGGCCCCTTGCTCGGCCCGACCACGGGCGGCTGGATGGTTCAGTACCTGTCGTGGCACTGGATCTTCCTGATCAACCTGCCGGTCGGCCTGATCGGTTGCTACGCCGTGTGGAAATTCATCCCGGACCTGCGCGGCACCGAGCGCACCCGTTTCGATGGGCCGGGTTTTCTAATGTTCGGCGCAGCAATGGTGCTGATCACCATTGCCATGGAAGGCCTGGGCGAATTGCACCTGCCGCACTTGCGCGTGATGTTGCTGCTGTTCGGTGGCATGGCGTGCCTGGCGGCGTACTGGCTGCGGGCAGTGCACACCGATAATCCATTGTTCCCGCCAGCGCTGTTCAAGACCCGGACCTTTGCCGTTGGCATTCTGGGCAATCTGTTCGCCCGACTGGGCAGCGGCGCCCTGCCGTTTCTGGTGCCGTTGTTGCTGCAAGTGGCGCTGGGGTATTCGCCGTCGCAGGCCGGGATGAGCATGTTGCCACTCGCTGCGGCCGCCATGCTCGCCAAGTCCGTCGCCCGGCCGCTGATCGAACGCCTGGGATATCGCATCATCCTGACCGGCAATACCCTGGCGCTGGGCATCATGCTGGCGAGCATGGGCCTGGTCAGCGAACAAACACCTTACTGGCTGTTGCTGGCGCAACTCGCCATCCTGGGAGCAATCAACTCCTTGCAGTTCACTGCAATGAACACGGTCACACTCATCGACCTCGACGATGCCAGTGCCAGCAGCGGCAACAGCCTGTTGTCGGTGGTCGCGCAATTGTCGCTGAGCCTGGGTGTTGCCTGCGCTGGCGCCCTGCTCGGCGGCTTCACGGCAGAGATCGGAAGCAATGGCGTGGGCAGCGTCCTCGGAGCCTTCCAACTGACCTTTCTGACAGTCGGCATCATGGCGATGCTGGCGGCGGCAATCTTTTTGCAGCTCTCACCAAAAGACGGACGGCGGGTCCAGAGCCCGGAACAACACATCGAGCCTTAGTTTCCAGACGATAAGTGCCTCCGCTTGCCCATGCTGCGTTGAAAAGAGGTTCGAAATGCTCATTGACTAAAGTCAACTCCGCTTTCTCACCTCCCTTCGCCTTGCCTGGTCGTCGCTCGGCGGCTTCTCGTCTGGAAACTGCGGGCGAATGGCCACAGGACTGGTACACTGCGCGACATTTTGTTTTGCAGGCCAGTCCCGTGACCACCATCGCCACCGCTTTTAATACTTTGCCGCTGTCCGCCGCCATGCTGGCTAACCTCGACTCCCTCGGTTATGCCCAGATGACGCCGATTCAGGCGCAAAGCTTGCCGGTGATCCTCAAGGGGATGGACCTGATCGCCCAGGCCAAGACCGGCAGCGGCAAGACCGCGGCTTTCGGTATCGGCCTGTTGAACCCGATCAATCCGCGCTTCTTCGGTTGCCAGGCGCTGGTCATCTGCCCAACGCGTGAGCTGGCCGACCAGGTGGCCAAGGAAATCCGTCGTCTGGCCCGTGCCGAAGACAACATCAAGGTCCTGACCCTGTGCGGCGGCGTGTCCTTCGGCCCGCAGATCGGCTCGCTGGAACACGGCGCGCACATCATCGTCGGCACCCCGGGGCGTATCCAGCAGCACCTGCGCAAGGGTTCGCTGGTGCTCCACGGCCTGAACACGCTGATCCTCGACGAAGCCGACCGCATGCTCGACATGGGTTTCTACGACTCCATCGAAGAAATCATCGCCCAGTGCCCGGAACGTCGCCAGACCCTGCTGTTCTCCGCCACCTACCCGGTGGGCATCAAGCAGTTGGCGTCGAAGTTCATGCGCAACCCGCAGCAAGTGAAGGCCGAGGCGTTCCACGACGACACGCAGATCGAGCAGCGCTTCTACGAAATCTCCCCGGAAGAGCGCATGAGCGCGGTGACCAAGGTACTCGGCCACTTCCGCCCGGCCTCCTGCGTGGCCTTCTGCTTCACCAAGCAGCAGGTCCAGGAAACCGTCGACCACCTGACCGCCAAAGGCATCTCGGCCGTTGGCCTGCACGGTGACCTGGAACAGCGTGACCGCGACCAGGTCCTGGCGATGTTTGCCAACCGCAGCACCTCGGTGCTGGTGGCCACTGACGTCGCCGCCCGTGGTCTGGACATCGATGCACTGGACATGGTGATCAACGTTGAACTGGCCCGCGACTCGGAAATTCACATTCACCGTGTAGGCCGTACGGGTCGCGCCGGTGAGAAAGGCATCGCCATCAGCCTGGTTGCTCCGTCCGAAGCCCACCGCGCCCAAGCCATCGAACAACTGCAGAAGTCGCCGCTGAGCTGGGATCAACTGAGCAACCTGACGTCCCAGGGCGGTGGTCCGCTGCTGCCGGCCATGAGCACCCTGTGCATCGGCGCTGGTCGTAAAGACAAGGTTCGCCCGGGCGACATCCTTGGCGCACTGACCGGCGATGCCGGTATTCCAGGCGCCCAGGTCGGCAAAATCGCAATTTTCGACTTCCAGGCGTATGTGGCTGTCGACCGCAGCGTCGCCAAACAGGCTGTCCAGCGTTTGAGCGACGGCAAGATCAAGGGCCGCTCGCTGCGCGTTCGGATTTTGTAAAGGATCGTCTGGCTGACAGAGATCAAATGTGGGAGCGGGCTTGCTCGCGAAGAGGGAGTGTCAGCTGGCATCAAGTTGCCTGACACACCGCTTTCGCGAGCAAGCCCGCTCCCACATTGGTCCACCGGTGAATTTAAAATTTGTATGAGGACACCGTTTTGCGCTCTACCGAAGTCGTGATCATTGGCGCTGGCGCCGCAGGGTTGATGTGTGCGCTGACCGCCGCCGGGCGTGGGCGCAAGGTGATGTTGCTCGACCACGCGAACAAGGCCGGCAAGAAAATCCTCATGTCCGGCGGTGGGCGCTGCAATTTCACCAACATGTATACCGAGCCTGGCAATTTCCTCTCGCAAAACGCGCACTTCTGCAAATCCGCGCTAGCGCGCTACACCCAGTGGGATTTCATCGGGATGGTCGCCAAACACGGCGTGCCGTACCACGAAAAGAAACTCGGCCAGTTGTTCTGCGATAACAAATCCAGCGACATCCTCGAGATGCTGCTCAACGAGTGCGATCAGGTCGGCGTCAGCCTGCACCTCGACACCTCGATCCAGCAGATCGAAAAACTCGAACACGGCTATCTGCTGGAAACCACGTTGGGCCAGGTGACCTGCGAGTCGCTGGTGATCGCCACGGGCGGTTTATCGATTCCGACCCTGGGCGCCACAGGTTTCGGTTATCAAGTGGCCAAGCAGTTCGGCCACACCTTGTTGCCGACCCGTGCCGGCCTGGTGCCGTTCACCATCACCGATCAGCTCAAAGAACTGTGTGGCGAGTTGTCCGGTACATCGGTCGATTGCCTGGTGAGCTGCAACGACCAGAGTTTCCGCGAGAACATCCTGTTCACTCACCGTGGCCTTAGCGGCCCGGCGATTTTGCAGATTTCCTCGTTCTGGCAATCCGGCGACACGGTTGAAATCAACCTGCTGCCCGACCACGACGTACCCGGCTGGCTGCAACAGCAGCAGGCAGAGCGCCCGAACAGCGAGCTGAAAACCCTGCTGGGCGAGATTTTCACCAAGAAGATGGCCAACCTGTTGGCCGACAACTGGTTCGCCTCCAAACCGATGAAGCAGTACACCCACGCAGAGCTGGCGGACATTGCCGAAAAACTCTCGAGCTGGACAGTCGTGCCGGCCGGCACCGAAGGCTACCGCACCGCCGAAGTGACGCTGGGTGGCGTCGATACCCATGAGGTCTCGTCCAAGACCATGGAATCTCTGAAAAGCCCCGGCTTGTACTTTGTCGGCGAAGTGCTGGACGTCACCGGCCATCTGGGCGGCTTCAACTTCCAATGGGCCTGGGCCTCGGGCTATGCGGCTGCGCAGTACGTCTGATCCAAAGTCGTACACAAAACAAAATGTGGGAGCGGGCTTGCTCGCGAAAGCGGTGTGTCAGGCAACTTGATGCCAACTGACACTCCCTCTTCGCGAGCAAGTCCGCTCCCACATTGGTTATGTGTTGATCCATAAGGAACAGTTTTTGCTGTCAGATGTGATCGGCGCCATTGCGCCGTCGTCATTACTGGCTCAATTTAGCTGCATTGCCCCGGAAGGCCTTCGCACTTCATGCCATCGACCCCATTTCGTCAGTCTCTGCGTCGCCTCTGGGCACTGGATAAATTCAGTTACAGCGTGCGGGTGTTCATCGCCCTGACCGGCAGCATGGCGCTGTGCTGGTATCAGGATGAAATGGGCCTGTTGATCCCATTGTTCCTGGGGATTATCGCCAGCGCCCTGGCCGAGACCGACGACAGTTGGCAGGGCCGCCTCAATGCACTCGCCGTGACGCTGGTGTGTTTCAGCGTCGCCGCCTTCTCGGTCGAGCTGTTATTCCCCTACCCGTACGTCTTCGTTTTCGCCCTGGCCCTTGCCAGTTTCGGCCTGACCATGCTCGGCGCCTTGGGCGAACGCTATGGGGCGATTGCTTCGGCGACGCTGATCCTCTCGGTCTACACCATGATTGGCGTGGACCAGCGCGGTGGCGCGGTCACCGACCTCTGGCATGAACCGGTGCTGCTGGTGGCCGGCGCCGCCTGGTACGGCTTGCTTTCGGTACTCTGGCAGGCGTTGTTTTCCAACCAGCCGGTGCAACAGAGCCTGGCGCGGTTGTTCCGCGAACTGGGTTTTTACCTGAAGCTCAAATCGTCATTGTTCGAACCGATCCGGCAGATGGACGTCGAAGCCCGTCGACTGGAACTGGCGCAGCAGAATGGCCGGGTAGTCGCCGCGCTCAATGCGGCCAAGGAAATCATCCTGCACCGGGTCGGCAATGGCCGGCCGGGATCGAAAGTCAGCCGCTACCTGAAGCTGTACTTCCTGGCGCAAGACATCCACGAACGCGCCAGTTCCTCGCACTACCCTTACAACGCCCTGGCTGAAGCCTTCTTCCACAGCGACGTGCTGTTCCGCTGCCAACGCCTGCTGCGCCAGCAAGGCAAGGCCTGCCGAGCGCTGGCCGAGTCGATCCAGATGCGCCAACCGTTCGTTTACGACGCCACGTTCGCCGAAGCCCTGAACGACCTGCACGCCTCCCTCGAACACCTGCGCATCCAGAGCAACCCGGCCTGGCGCGGATTGCTGCGCTCGTTGCGGGCCCTGGCGGCAAACCTCGGCACCCTCGACCGGTTGCTCAGCGATGCCAGCAACCCCGACAGCCTCGCCGACGCCACCGACAGCAGCCTGCTCGACCGCTCGCCGCGCAACCTCAAGGATGTCTGGAGCCGCTTGCGCACCCAACTGACGCCGACCTCATTGCTGTTCCGGCATGCCCTGCGCTTGCCCCTTGCACTGACCATCGGCTACGGCATGGTGCATTTGATCCACCCGTCGCAAGGCTACTGGATCATCCTCACCACACTGTTTGTCTGCCAGCCAAACTACGGTGCTACACGGCGCAAACTCGGCCAGCGGATTGTCGGCACGGCCATCGGCCTGACGGTGGCGTGGGCGCTGTTCGACCTGTTCCCCAACCCACTGGTGCAGTCGTGTTTCGCCATCGCCGCCGGTGTAGTGTTCTTTATCAACCGCACCACTCGCTACACCCTGGCCACGGCGGCAATCACCTTGATGGTGCTGTTCTGCTTCAACCAGGTCGGCGACGGTTACGGGCTGTTCCTGCCACGGCTGTTCGATACCTTGCTCGGCAGTTTGATTGCGGGGCTCGCGGTGTTCCTGTTCCTGCCGGACTGGCAGGGCCGTCGGTTGAACAAAGTGCTCGCCAACACCCTGACGTGCAACAGCATTTACCTGCGGCAAATCATGCTGCAATACGCAGCGGGTAAAAGTGATGACCTGGCGTATCGACTGGCACGACGCAATGCCCATAACGCCGACGCGGCGCTGTCGACTACCCTGGCCAACATGCTCATGGAGCCGGGACACTTTCGTAAAGAGGCCGATGTCGGGTTCCGCTTCCTGGTGCTCTCCCACACCTTGCTCAGCTACTTGTCGGGCCTGGGTGCACACCGCGAAACCCAGCTACCGCCCGATGTGCGTGAACAGTTGATCGACGGTGCCGGGGTGAGCCTGGCGGCCAGCATCGACGAAATCGCCCAAGGGCTGGCGAGCAAACTGCCGATTGCGATTCAGAGCGATGAGGAAGAGGCACTGGCCACGACGCTGGAGCAGATGCCCGATGAAATCGATGAAGGCCAACGTTTGGTGCAAACCCAACTGGCGCTGATCTGCCGGCAATTGGGACCGTTGCGGACCTTGGCGGCGCACCTGATCAAGGATACGAGCGAGGATTGAGGGCTCGCGCGCGCCCCTGTGGCGAGCGAGCTTGCTCGCGCTCGGGTGCGCAGCAACCGTAAACCGGTAAATGGTTTTCTACCTGACACATCGAGTGGTTTGTATTGGGCCGCTTCGCAACCCAGCGCGAGCAAGCTCCCTCGCCACAACAGCAAGCCTCACATCCCGTGCTGCTTGAGCAACCGGTCATAGCTGCCGTCCGCCTTCATCTTGGCAATCTCGCGGTCAAAACCCGCAACGATTTGCGCATGCTCGGGGTTCTTCAGGCTGACCAGGATGTGCAGGCTGTTTTCGCTCAAGGGCTTGGGCAGGAACTCCACCGCGTTGCGTACCTTGGATGATTCCCGGGCCAGGTAATAACGGGCCACGTATTCGTCTTCCAGGGTTAGCTTCACGCGGTCAGCCGCCAGCATGCGCACGGCCATCGCGAAGTTATGCACCGGGACTTTCTGCAGCGCCGCATCGGCGTCGAACTCCGCCGAATAGGCGTACCCCCGCACGACCGCAATCGGGTACATGTGCAGTTGCTGCAAGGTGTTGTACTCCAGCGGTGCATCTTTGCGCTTGATGAACCGTATGCGGTTCAGCAGGTACTCACTGGAGAACTGCCCCAGTTGTGTGCGCGCCTTGTCGTACCAGGCGTTGACCAGCACGTCGTAGCGCCCCTCGCCCACGCCCAGCAATGCCCGTGCCCAAGGCACCTGCTCGAACTCGCTGGCGTACCCCGCTCGCGCCAGCGCGGTACTGACGATATCGGTGGCCAGCCCCCCATTAACCAGCGTCGCGTCGGTGAACGGCGGCCAGGCATCGGCAACCAGACGCAATTTTTCCGCTGCAGCGCTCTGGGTCAGCAACAGCAATCCAATCAAAGCACAGGCTCGATGCAATCGCGGCATGCTAAAAAATCCTTAGCGGGCGGGAAGCCCAGCGTGTTTTTAGCCAATTCCCAAAGGCCGGTGTACCGACAAACGGTCACAAGCCCGGTCCTAACATTAGCTCATTGAAGCCAGTGCACGGAGCTACCTCGCAGATTACACAAAGAAGACAATCTGGCGAGAAATGAATGATGGCATTTTGGCCTCTATCACACATTGCGTCGCCAATGCAGGCAAGACTTCCGACGGCAGGACGCTTAGTATCGAAACCAGACTTCTGACAGGACGAAAAGAATGACAATCGATTGGGTCTGCAAACATCATAGCGATCTGGGCAAGGAACAGCTCTACGCCATTTTGCGCTTGCGCGCCGAAGTGTTCGTGGTCGAGCAGAAATGCGCCTATCAAGACCTCGATGAACAGGACCTGGATGGCGACACCTGTCATTTGATGGGCTGGGACGGTGATCGGCTGGTGGCGTACTTGCGCCTGCTCGACCCGACCTCACAGGGTGGTGACGTGGTGATTGGCCGGGTCATCGTCGCACCGCAAGCGCGGGGCACCGGGTTGGGCCACGAGTTGCTGAGCCAGGGCCTGAAACAGGCCGAAAAACATTGGCCGGAGATATCGATCTACTTGTCCGCCCAGGCACATTTGCAGGCGTACTACGCACGGTACGGTTTTGTGGTGGCGGGCGAAGAATACCTGGAGGACGACATTCCGCACATCGGTATGCGCCGGGCCTGAGGGCCCTTTCGCGAGCACGTCGAAGGCGCCAGTACAGGCGCCACAAAACGTCAGGGATACTCGAGCACCGCTTTGATCTGCCGAAGGTTGCGCTCGATCCATCCCCGGTCAATTGCCCCCCACTCGCGAATCCGATAACGGCCTGCATGGTTGCGCGCACCGTCTTGCTGTTCGAACTCGCAGACAATATCCAGGTCCGCCAATGCCGCGATGGTGTCCTGGGCCGTGCGCCGGGGCATGCCGGTCACTTCGGTCAACGCCGGGACACTGCTGGCCAGCCCGCTGTCGATCAGGTACGCCACGTACAATCGGCGGTAAAAGCTGCTTTTGGTCTTGCTCACGTCCATCCACACACTCCTTGTTGCAATGTCTACTGCATATCCCGCCAGGTCAGGTACACCCGCAGATCGAACTCCACCTGGTGATACCCCGGCAGCATGTGCTCGCACAACTTGTAGAACGCCTTGTTGTGATCCGACTCTTTGAAATGCGCCAACTCATGCACCACGATCATTTTCAGAAACTCGGGCGCCGCGTCCTTGAACAATGACGCGATGCGAATTTCCTTCTTGGCCTTGAGCTTGCCACCCTGCACCCGGGATATCGCCGTGTGCAGGCCTAACGCGCGGTGGGTCAGATCGAGGCGGTTGTCGAACAACACCTTGTCGATGGCCGGCGCATTGCGCAAATACTCCTGCTTGAGATCCAGAGCGTAGCTGTACAGCGCCTTGTCGCTCTGCACCGCATGTTTCTCTGGATAGCGCTGAGTGAGGTAGTCACCCAGCCGACCTTGAGCAATCAGCTGTTGAACCTGCTCTTGCAATGCGTGGGGATAAGCCTGGAGGTATTTGAGCGCGGTCATGGGGCGGCAGCAGAGTCACAAAAGGCCGCCAGTGTAACGAATTCAGGTGCCCAGCGCGCTCCAGTCGAAAGGCTGCGCAAACTTGTCGGCGTCCTCGGCCATCAATGGCCGCGCCACCAGGAACCCTTGCACATGCTCGCAGCCGTTGGCCTGCAACCACTGATACTGTGCGACAGTCTCCACCCCTTCGGCGATCACCAACACACTGAACTCCTTGCACAAATCGATCACGCTGCGGGCGATCGCCGCATCCCGTGGCGACTCCAGCAACCGGGCGATCAAGTGCCGGTCCAGCTTGAGGGTGTCGAACTCAAGGTCGCGCAAATACGCCAACGAACACGGCCCGGAGCCAAAATCGTCCAGCGCTACCCGCACCCCCAGGTTGCGCAACAAACGCAGTTGCTTGCGGGACTCATCGAGGTTCTGCATCAGGGCATCTTCGGTGATCTCGACCTCAAGCTGACGCGGCTGCAACGCATGGCGCTCCAGTACCTGGCGCAACTCCGTCACCAGGTTCGGCATGCCGAACTGGGTGCTGCTCAGGCTCACGCCCAGCACCAGGTCATCGGCGAACACCCCCTCCCAGGCTTTTCGCTGGCCCGCGCCGCGATGGTAAATCCAGCTGCCCAGGCGGCTGATCAACCGCACCTCTTCCAGCAAAGGTAAAAACAACCCCGGCGGCACATCGCCCACGCTGGGATGCTGCCAGCGCAACAGCGCTTCAAAACCGCGCAGACGGCCGTCGGCAATCGACACCTGAGGTTGATAGACGAGGTTGAAATCCTTGTTTTCAATGGCCGTGCGCACGCTCTCTTCGAGCATCAGGCGTGAACGCGCACGGCCATTCATTTCATGGTCGTAAAAGCGATACTGCTGACGCCCTGCTCGCTTGGCTTCATACATGGCGATGTCAGACGCGCGCAGCAGACCGTCGAGGTTGGAACCACAATCGGGATAGGTGGCAATGCCGATGCTGGCGCCCAGCACCACGTCCATTCCTTCGATCTGCTGACAGATCGACAGCCGCTCGATGAGCTTCTCGGCAATCTTGGCCGCCTGCTCTGCAAACTCCAGGTCCAGCAACGCGGTGAACTCGTCGCCGCCCATTCGCGCCAGGATATCGAAGGGCCGCAAACACGCCTTCAACTGCTCGGAAACCCAACGCAACACGCGGTCACCCGCGTCGTGCCCAAGGGAATCATTGACCCGCTTGAAGCCGTCCAGGTCCAGGTAAAGCAACACCCATGAACTGTCCGAACGTTCGCCGCGCAACAGCAGGTTTTCGACGGTCTGGTAAAACCCGCGCCGGTTGAGCAGCCCGGTCAACGGATCGGTGACGGCCTGGAACTCCAGTTGCTGGTGCAAGTGGCGCACCACCGACATGTCCAGCACGGTCACCACCATGGCCTTCTGCTCAGAGGGCAGCGGCGCACAAGACAACGCCACGGGCACCTGTTGGCCGGGTACCGTGCGCAGCAGTGCGTCATGCATGCGCCAGGTTTCACCGCGGCGGTAACTGGCATTGATCGGCGAGTCACTCCACTGGGGAATATGAGGTTTTTGCAGGAACTCCAGAAACGGCGCACCTTGCAGTTGCGCAACTGGCGCATTGAGCAGGCGCGACATGGCCGGGTTGGCGAACCGTATCACCCCGTCCTCGCCCACTACCAGAATGCCTTCGGCGGCGTTATCAAGCACCGAGGCATTGAAGGCTCGCGCCACCTCCAGATCATGACTCAGGCGTTGCAGCGCCCGACGATTGCGCTGGTGTTCAAGCAGCGCCTGGACTTTGGGTTTGAGGATTTGCGGGTCGAAGGGTTTGAACAGGTAATCCACCGCACCACTGGCATACCCCTTGATCACGGCATCCTGGGACTGCTCGTTGGCGGTCAGGAAGATGATCGGGGTGAGGCGGGTCCGTTGGCTGCCGCGCATCAAGCGGGCGACTTCAAAACCGTCCATGCCGGGCATCTGCACATCCAGCAGCACCAGGTCGACTTCATGTTCAAGCAGCAGACTCAGTGCCTCGATACCCGAGGCCGCGGTCATCACCTGCCAGTCCTGGCGCTGTAACAAGGCGCGCATGCTGAGCAGGTTTTCAGGGTAATCATCGACGATCAATAGGACTGAGCTGCCTTCACCTGGCTTCGGTTGCGCGCATTCCATGCTGCTTCTCTTGTCGGGAACGTCAGGCCGGCTGCCGTGAAAAACCGGACAATTACTGAGCCTTCACTCTAGACCCGGTTCTGCGAAAGCAGTAGGCATCAGGACGCCATCACCCTGCCAAAGCCACGGCCAACCGACTAACGGTCACTCATCAAGCCCCGTGAAACCGGGAAGGATGGCCATTCGACAGAAGGTTGACGTCAGCCGTCCGCCGGACGGGCGTTAACAAGGAAGCCTTCTACGCTTATAAAGACCGCCCTCTAACGTGCGGACTAAAGCCTCTGGCTCACTTCGCACGGCAAAAAACCGCGGAAGGCTTGAACATGATCGATCTGGCAACCTGGAACCTGAGCGTTCCCGTCGGCAGCCCACCAGCAACCATCGACACCCCGAAACTGGTGAGCGGCTTCAAGGATCAGTACTTTCATTCCGACACCGGCACGTTGTTTTTCTGGTCCCCGGTGACCGGCTCACGGACCGAAAATGCGATTTACCCGCGTAGCGAATTGCGCGAAACCTACAGCGACGGCACCCTGCGCAACTGGCTCTACCCCGAAGCCGATAACTTGTTGCGCGCGACCCTGTCAGTGAACCAGGTGCCCAGCTCCGGCAAGATCGTCATCGGCCAGATCCATGCCTACAACAGTCAAAAGCCGCTGGTGAAGGTCGAGTACCAGTACAAGGCCAGCACGCTGACCGGCAACATCGTCGCCAAGGTGCGCATGCGCCCGGATGACGATGAAGGCCGAGTGATCACCATTGCCAGCGGGGTAAAACTGGACCAGAGCTTTTCCTACCTGATCCACCTCAGCCCCGGCGGAAACCTGGGCATCAGCGCCGCCGGCTACCAGTGGGACACGAAAATCAGCGCCACCTGGCGCGACAAGCCGCTGTACTTCAAGGCCGGGGTGTATGTGCAGGACAACACTGGTTACACCAATGAGGGCGGGAAAGTCACGTTCAGCAAGCTGGACATTGATCACGACAAGTGACGACAAGCCCGCACCCACAATGACCTTGGTGACTACAAATTCTTCACCCATGAAAAACCCGCATTTCTGCGGGTTTTTCATGCGACTAATACGCTGACAGGCTTAGTTGACCTTGGCGTTCAACTCACCTTTGAGGTAACGCTGGTACATCGCTTCCAGGGAGATCGGCTTGATCTTCGAAGCGTTGCCCGCCGTACCGAAAGCTTCGTAACGTGCGATGCACACGTCGCGCATGGCCGTTACGGTGGCACCGAAGAATTTACGCGGGTCGAACTCACTCGGGTTGGTGGCCATCAGGCGGCGCATTGCACCGGTGGACGCCAGGCGCAGGTCAGTGTCGATGTTGACCTTGCGCACGCCGTGCTTGATGCCTTCGACGATTTCTTCAACCGGCACGCCGTAGGTTTCTTTGATGTCGCCGCCGTACTGGTTGATGATCGCCAACCACTCTTGCGGAACCGAAGAAGAACCGTGCATCACCAGGTGGGTGTTCGGGATGCGTTTGTGGATTTCCTTGATGCGGTCGATGGCCAACACGTCGCCGGTAGGTGGCTTGGTGAACTTGTACGCGCCGTGGCTGGTGCCGATGGCGATGGCCAGGGCGTCGACCTGAGTGCGCTTGACGAAGTCAGCAGCTTCTTCCGGGTCGGTCAGCATCTGGCTGTGATCCAGAACGCCTTCGGCGCCGATGCCGTCTTCTTCACCGGCCATGCCGGTCTCCAGCGAACCCAGGCAACCCAGCTCGCCTTCTACCGATACGCCACAGGCGTGAGCCAGGGCTACGGTTTGTTGGGTGACGCGCACGTTGTAGTCGTAGTCGGTCGGGGTCTTGCCGTCTTCGCCCAGGGAGCCGTCCATCATCACCGAGCTGAAGCCCAGCTGGATCGAGCGCTGGCAGACGTCAGGGCTGGTGCCGTGGTCCTGGTGCATGCACACCGGGATGTGCGGGAACTCTTCGATTGCCGCCAGAATCAGGTGACGCAGGAATGGCGCGCCTGCGTATTTACGGGCGCCGGCCGAAGCCTGGACGATCACCGGGGAGTCAGTCTTGTCAGCGGCTTCCATGATGGCGCGCATCTGTTCAAGGTTGTTGACGTTGAAAGCTGGAACGCCGTAGCCGAATTCGGCTGCGTGGTCCAACATCTGGCGCATGCTGATGAGTGCCATTGTGTGTGTCTCTCCCGGTTGAGGGTCGTTAATCGTGCAAGCCTGCCGTAGCGGCGGCTGCTATTCAAGTTATTGCAGATCGGGGGTAAGGCCGGGCTGCGAATTCGGTACAACATAAATCTCAAGAACGACACAGACCCACTGTGGGAGCGGGCTTGCTCGCGAATGCGGTTTAACATTCAACGTTGAGGCAAGCTGACCCGCCGCTTTCGCGAGCAAGCCCGCTCCCACATTTGGATCTGTTCCCACAGTCGATCTGTGGTGTATCAATTTCGTATGCTTACTGCGCTTTACAGCCGCGGCCGATCAAATCATTGGTGGCGACCCAGTACACCAGGCCTTCCTCACCCTTTACGTGAAACGCCAGCATGTCGTTGCTGTACAGCGAACCCGAGCCGCTTGGCTCCAGCTTCAAGCGATAGACCTGATCGGCCCCGCCCAGACGCACGTCGACTTCCTTGCGGCTGTCATCGGTAAAGCGCCAGACCACTTTGGCCTCACTGTCACAGGTCCAGGTCGTCCAGTTGTCCGTTTTGGGCGACTGAAGCAGGTTCAAGTTGGTGCAACCTGCCAGCAATGCCAGTGCCGCAACGGCGATAAAGCCTTTCATCGGTGTTCCTCGGCTGACGGCACACGCCGCCAGCCCTGGGAGTTAGTGAGTCAGACCCGTCAAGGGCAACCCTGTTCCTTGGCTGGGGTCCGCGTCTCGTATTTATCCAGGCCATCAGGCCCGGAACGCTTGTTGAGCACCGGGTTGGTTTCTGCCTGCCACTCGGCCTGGTAGCAACCGTTTTCAGGCGTCGCCGTCCCGGGCGCCGACGCGGCATTCGGGGTGCTCCCGCAGCCGCCCAACAACGCCGCGACGATCAACAGCGGTAACGTCTTGACCATGAAAACACTCCTTTGCCTGGTCAATGGGTGGCTTACGCCTTGGCCCGATTTTCCAGGACTTCAACGGCAGGCAGCACTTTGCCCTCGACGAATTCGAGGAACGCGCCACCGCCGGTAGAAATGTAGGAGATTTGTTCCCCAACACCATATTTATCAATGGCAGCCAAGGTGTCGCCGCCGCCCGCGATGGAGAACGCCGAACTTTCTGCAATGGCCTGGGCCAGGACCTTGGTGCCGTTGCCGAACTGGTCGAATTCAAACACACCGACCGGGCCGTTCCACAGGATGGTTTTCGACGACTTGAGCAGCTCAGCGAAATTCGCTGCAGTCTGTGGACCGATGTCCAGGATCATGTCGTCTGCCGCCACGTCGGCGATCAACTTCACGGTCGCGGTAGCATTTTCAGCAAACTCCTTGGCAACTACCACATCGACCGGCAGCGGCACGCTGACTTTGGCGGCGATGGCGCGGGCAGTGTCCAGCAGGTCAGGTTCGTACAGCGACTTGCCAACCGGGTGACCGGCAGCGGCCAGGAAGGTATTGGCGATACCGCCGCCAACGATCAACTGGTTGCAGATCTGGCTCAGGCTGTTCAGTACGTCGAGCTTGGTCGAAACCTTGGAGCCAGCAACGATGGCCGCCATTGGCTGGGCCGGGGCACCGAGAGCCTTGCCCAATGCGTCCAGTTCAGCCGCCAGCAGCGGGCCAGCCGCCGCGACTTTGGCGAACTTGGCCACGCCGTGGGTCGAACCTTCGGCGCGGTGAGCGGTGCCGAAGGCGTCCATCACGAACACGTCGCACAGGGCGGCGTATTGCTGGGCCAGTTCGTCAGCGTTCTTTTTCTCGCCCTTGTTGAAGCGCACGTTCTCGAACAGCACGATGTCGCCCGCTTTCACGGCAACGCCGCCCAGGTAGTCGGCCACCAGCGGCACTTCACGGCCCAGGGCCTTGCTCAGGTAGTCGGCAACGGGCTTGAGGCTGTTCTCGGCCGAAAATTCGCCTTCGGTCGGGCGGCCCAAGTGCGAGCAGACCATCACGGCCGCGCCTTTTTCCAGGGCCAGCTTGATGGTCGGCAGCGAGGCCAGGATTCGCGCATCGCTGGTGACAACACCGTCCTTGACTGGGACGTTGAGGTCTTCGCGGATCAATACGCGCTTACCTTGCAGATCGAGGTCGGTCATCTTCAACACGGTCATGGGTCGCATTTCCTGGTTGTACTGTTTTAGAGAGCAGGTTTTTTAGAGACAGCAAGTGGTGAGGCTGCGCGCAGATAGTGCTCTGCAACGTCGAGCATTCGGTTGGCAAACCCCCATTCGTTGTCGAACCAGGCCAGCACGTTCACCAGCCTCGGGCCGGAAACGCGGGTCTGACTGGCATCGACGATGGCCGAATGCGGGTCATGGTTAAAATCACAACTGGCGTGTGGCAACTCGGTGTAGGCCAGCAGACCTTTGAGCGGGCCGCTGGTGGCGGCCTCGCGCAGTATCCGGTTGACCTCGCCCGCATCGGTGTCGGTCACGGTCTGCATCGTGATGTCGAGGCAAGACACGTTAACCGTCGGCACGCGTACGGCTTTGGCCTGAATTCGCCCGGCAAGTTCCGGCAACAGGCGTTCGATACCCCGCGCCAGACCGGTGGACACCGGAATCACCGACTGGAACGCCGAACGGGTGCGGCGCAGGTCTTCGTGATGATAGGCGTCGATCACCGGCTGGTCGTTCATCGCCGAGTGAATGGTGGTGATCGACACGTAATCCAGACCAAAGGCCTGGTCCAGCAGACGCAACAGCGGCACGCCGCAGTTGGTGGTGCAGGACGCGTTGGACACCAGCAGCTCATCGCCGGTCAGGCAATCCTGATTGACGCCATAGACGATGGTGGCGTCGACATCCGCCTCGCTGGCCATCGGCTGGGAAAACAGCACGCGCGGCGCGCCGGCGTCGAGGAACCGCTGGCCGTCTACGCGGGTGTTATAGGCACCGGAGCATTCAAGCACCAGATCGACGCCAAGCGACGCCCAATCAATGCCTTCGGGGGTGGCACTGCGCAGGACCTTCACGCAGTCGCCATTAATGTGCAGACAATCGCCATCGACCTTCACCTCACCGGGAAAACGCCCGTGGGTGGAGTCGAAGCGTGTCAGGTATTCGACGCTGGCCATGTCGGCCAGATCGTTGATTGCAACAATTTCAAACCCGGCAGCCGCCCCTCGCTCGAACAATGCACGCAAGACGCAACGACCAATCCGGCCATAGCCGTTGAGTGCAACTTTGTAAGGACGCGGTTGAGGCATGGGGTTCTCGATACCTGGGTGAATCCGTTATTGCAGCGTTGACTGGACCACCGCCTTCGCGAGCAAGCCCGCTCCCACAGGAGAATGCATTCCAATGTGGGAGCGGGCTTGCTCGCGAAGACGGCAGTCCAGACAAAACAACTTCTGGATCAGTCTTCCAGCAGCTCTTCAGCCTGACCCAGGATGTTTTCCAGGGTGAAACCGAACTCTTCGAACAAGGCTGGCGCAGGCGCCGACTCGCCGTAGGTGGTCATGCCGATGACGCGACCTTCCAGGCCCACGTACTTGTACCAGTAGTCCGCGTGCGCGGCTTCGATGGCGATACGGGCGCTGACCTGCAACGGCAGAACCGCTTGCTTGTAGCCGGCATCCTGGGCATCGAACACGCTGGTGCACGGCATGGAAACCACACGCACCTTACGGCCCTGCTCGGTCAGTTTGTCGAAGGCTTGAACCGCCAGGCCAACTTCCGAACCGGTCGCGATCAAGATCAGCTCAGGCTCGTCTGCGCAATCCTTGAGCACGTAACCACCACGGTTGATGAGTTCGATCTGCACCGCGTCACGGGTCTGGTGCTGCAGGTTCTGACGCGAGAAGATCAGGGCCGAAGGACCGTCCTTACGCTCCAGGGCGCACTTCCAGGCCACGGCCGATTCAACGGCATCGGCTGGACGCCAGGTGTCGAGGTTCGGCGTGCAGCGCAGGCTGGCCAATTGCTCGATTGGCTGGTGCGTCGGGCCGTCTTCGCCCAGACCGATGGAGTCGTGGGTGTAGACGTGGATCACACGCTGCTTCATCAGGGCCGACATGCGCACGGCGTTGCGGGCGTATTCCATGAACATCAGGAAGGTCGCGCCGTAAGGCACCAGGCCGCCGTGCAGGGCAACGCCGTTCATGATGGCGGTCATGCCGAACTCACGAACGCCGTAATACATGTAGTTGCCGCTGGCATCTTCAGCGCTGACGCCTTTGCAACCTTTCCACAGGGTCAGGTTGGAACCGGCCAGGTCAGCCGAACCGCCGAGCATTTCCGGCAGCAACGGACCGAACGCGTTCAGGGCGTTCTGGCTGGCTTTACGGCTGGCAATGGTTTCACCTTTGGCCGCGACTTCAGCGATGTAGGCAGCGGCTTTTTCAGAGAAGTCCGCTGGCAGATCACCGCTCAGACGACGCACCAGCTCATTGGCAAGCTCAGGGAACGCGGCGGAGTAGGCAGCGAAACGCTGGTCCCATTCGGCTTCGACAGCGCGACCGGCTTCCTTGGCGTCCCACTCGGCGTAGATATCGGCCGGGATTTCGAACGGACCGTGGTTCCACTTCAGCGCAGCGCGGGTCAGGGCGATTTCCGCGTCACCCAGTGGGGCACCGTGGCAGTCTTCCTTGCCTTGCTTGTTCGGCGAGCCGAAACCGATGGTGGTTTTGCAGCAGATCAGCGTCGGTTGCTCGCTTTTGCGTGCAGTGTCGATCGCGGTCTTGATTTCTTCAGGGTCATGACCGTCAACGTTGCGGATCACCTGCCAGTTGTAGGCTTCGAAACGCTTCGGGGTGTCATCGGTGAACCAGCCTTCGACTTCGCCGTCGATGGAGATACCGTTGTCATCGTAGAAGGCGATCAGTTTGCCCAGGCCCAAGGTACCGGCCAGGGAGCTGACTTCGTGGGAAATGCCTTCCATCATGCAGCCATCACCCAGGAACACATAGGTGTGGTGGTCGACAATGTTGTGACCTGGACGGTTGAACTGCGCCGCCAGGACTTTTTCTGCCAGGGCAAAACCCACAGCGTTGGCCAGGCCCTGACCCAACGGGCCAGTCGTGGTTTCAACACCCGGGGTGTAACCGAGTTCCGGGTGGCCCGGGGTACGGCTGTGCAGTTGGCGGAAGCTTTTCAGGTCATCGATCGACAGGTCATAGCCGGTCAGGTGCAGCAGCGAGTAGATCAACATCGAACCGTGACCGTTAGACAGGATGAACCGGTCGCGGTCGGCAAACGATGGATTACTCGGGTTGTGCTTCAGGTAGTCACGCCAAAGTACTTCGGCGATATCCGCCATACCCATAGGGGCACCGGGATGGCCGCTGTTGGCTTTTTGCACGGCATCCATGCTGAGGGCACGAATGGCGTTGGCACGCTCACGACGGCTGGGCATCGCTGTTCTCCTGCGGATATTGAATCGAGAGTGAATAAAACGAAACGGAAAAAAGGCGAGCATTTTCCCTCACCGACCGGCCTCGGGGCAATGACAGATAGTCATCTGAGGACGTTTTTCCCATGGTTAGTGGCGGTTTCGGCGGGTGAAACCTTTCCGCGCTTCGTTTGTAGAGTGAAGCCAGGCCTGATAAGTGCCATCTATCGAGCAATATCAAAACTTTTTGATATTGCCCTTGCGGGTATTTCGACGCCTCACTAGACTGCTGGCCTTATGAATTTACGCGTGCCTTCCATTCGACATGACGATTGCGATGAGCTGGCGGCCCTGTGCAAGGCCGGCGGCGATCCCTTGCGGCTGAATGTTCTGCGCGCGCTGGCCAACGATTCGTTTGGTGTACTGGAGCTGGCGCAGATTTTCGCCATCGGCCAGTCAGGCATGAGCCACCACTTGAAGGTGCTGGCCCAGGCCGATCTGGTGGCAACTCGCCGCGAAGGCAATGCGATTTTTTACCGTCGCGCCCTGCCCCACACCGAGTTGCTGGGGGGCAAGCTGCACGCTGCACTGCTCGAAGAAGTGGATAACCTGACCCTGCCCGGCGATGTGCAGACGCGGATCGGTCAGGTCCATGGGCAACGAGCCGCGGCCAGCCAGGACTTTTTTTCACGGGTTGCGGAGAAGTTTCGCGCCCAGCAGGACTTGATCGCCGGCCTGCCCCAGTACCGCGAAAGCGTGTTGGCGCTGCTCGACAAGTTAAGTTTCAACGAAGGTGCCACGGCCATCGAAGTCGGCCCCGGCGACGGCAGTTTCCTGCCGGAACTGGCAAGCCGCTTCACTCAGGTCACGGCGCTGGACAACAGCCCGGCGATGCTCGAACTGGCGCGTCAGGTTTGCGTGCGTGAAAAGCTGGCTAACGTCAGCCTGCAATTGGCCGATGCATTGAATGGCGTGAGCCTTGCGGCCGATTGCGTTGTACTGAACATGGTCTTGCACCATTTTGCCGCACCGGCCGATGCGCTCAAGCACATGGCCAGTTTGCTGCAACCGGGCGGTAGCCTGCTCGTGACAGAGTTATGTAGCCACAACCAAAGTTGGGCCAGGGAGGCCTGCGGTGATCTTTGGTTGGGGTTTGAACAGGACGATTTGGCCCGTTGGGCCACCGCTGCGGGACTCGTTCCCGGGGAAAGCCTCTATGTAGGCTTACGTAATGGTTTCCAGATCCAGGTCCGCCACTTTCAGCGACCGGCTGGCGACACTCACCATCGGTAAATTCAGGAAAAAATCGAGATGAGCGAATACTCCCTTTTCACCTCCGAGTCCGTGTCTGAAGGGCATCCGGACAAAATCGCCGACCAGATTTCTGATGCGGTGCTGGACGCCATCATTGCTGAAGACAAGTTCGCCCGTGTGGCGTGCGAGACTCTGGTGAAAACGGGCGTGGCAATCATCGCTGGCGAAGTCACCACCTCGGCCTGGGTTGACCTGGAGCAGATCGTTCGGGACGTGATCACCGACATCGGCTACACCAGCTCCGACGTTGGTTTCGACGGCGCGACCTGCGGCGTGATGAACATCATCGGCAAGCAGTCCCCCGACATCAACCAGGGCGTCGACCGCGCCAAGCCTGAAGATCAGGGCGCCGGCGACCAGGGCCTGATGTTCGGCTACGCCAGCAACGAAACCGACGTACTGATGCCGGCACCGATCACCTTCTCGCACCAACTGGTGCAGCGCCAGGCCGAAGCCCGTAAATCCGGCCTGCTGCCATGGCTGCGTCCGGACGCCAAGTCCCAGGTCACCTGCCGCTACGAAAACGGCAAGGTTGTGGGTATCGACGCCATCGTTCTGTCGACCCAGCACAACCCGGAAGTGTCGTACAAAGACCTGCGCGAAGGCGTGATGGAGCTGATCGTCAAGCACGTACTGCCTGCCGAACTGCTGCACAAAGACACCCAGTACCACATCAACCCGACCGGCCAGTTCATCATCGGTGGCCCGGTGGGCGACTGCGGCCTGACCGGTCGCAAGATCATCGTCGACACCTACGGCGGCATGGCCCGTCACGGTGGTGGCGCGTTCTCCGGCAAGGACCCATCGAAGGTTGACCGTTCGGCCGCCTACGCTGGTCGTTATGTCGCCAAGAACATCGTCGCGGCTGGCCTGGCCGAGCGTTGCGAGATTCAGGTTTCCTACGCCATCGGCGTCGCTCAACCGACTTCGATCTCGTTGAACACCTTCGGCACCGGCAAGATCAGCGATGACAAGATCATCAAACTGGTCCGCGAAGTGTTCGACCTGCGTCCATACGCGATCACCACCATGCTCGACCTGCTGCACCCGATGTACCAGGAAACCGCAGCCTACGGCCACTTCGGTCGTACGCCGCAAACCAAGACTGTGGGTGGCGATACCTTCACCACCTTCACCTGGGAAAAAACCGACCGCGCCGACGCCCTGCGCGCTGCTGCCGGCCTGTAAGCCTTTCCTGGCTGCACACAAAGCCCCGCCCGGTTCGCCGTGCGGGGCTTTTTATTGCCTTCGATTGACGCCTGCTGGCGTTCGTCGACACACGCTGAAAAACAGCCACTCTCCTCGCCTCTGAAATCCGTCCTAGCCTTCACACACCCCCTTGAGCAAGGACGCTCACGATGCTGCCCTACCTGCGCCTGTTACTCGGTTTTCTGTTGGCATCTGCCAGCCTGGGCACCCAGGCCGCCGAGTGCCCCGACTGGCCGCCCGCCCGTGCCTTGAGCGAGATCAGCGCCCTGCAACAGCAAATCGACCGCTGGGACGACAGCTACCATCGACAGGGCCACGCACTGGTTACCGACGAACTCTACGACCAGTCCCGCGCTCGTCTCGGCGCCTGGCGCACCTGCTTCAACCCAGCCTCGACACCTGGCAACCCACTGCGCACGGCGGGCGGTACGGTCGCCCATCCGATTGCCCACACCGGTCTGGGCAAACTCCCCGATGGCGACAAAGTCAAAACCTGGCTCAACAGCCGCAGCGACGTCTGGGTTCAGCCCAAAGTCGGCGGTGTCGCCGTCACGCTGATTTACCGCAACGGGCAGTTGCAGCAGGTGATCAGCCGTGGCGACGGCCTCCATGGCCATGACTGGACGCCCTCGGCGCGCAGGATTGCGGCGATTCCCCAGCACCTGCCGCAGCCGCTGGATCTCCTGTTGCAAGGCGAGCTCTATTGGCGACTGGACGAGCACGTGCAGGCCGAGGCAGGCAGCCTCAACGCGCGCAGCACCGTGGCGGGCTTGATGGCACGCAAAGCGCTCGATGAAAAAGATGCCAGCGGGATTGGCCTGTTCATTTGGGACTGGCCAAAGGGGCCGGCCAGTTTGCCGGCACGCCTGGCCTTTCTAAAGGAGTCAGGTTTCCCCGACAGCGCACGCTACAGCCAGCCGATTACAGGTTTTGCCGACGCCGAGCGCTGGCGTGAGCACTGGTATCGCTCACCCCTGCCGTTCGCCAGCGATGGCATCGTCTTGCGCCAAGGCCAGCGCCCGTCCGCCGAGCGCTGGCAGGCCAAACCGCCTTACTGGACCGTGGCCTGGAAATACCCCTTCGCCCAGGCACTGGCCGAGGTCCGCAAGGTTCACTTCAAGATCGGCCGCACCGGACGTATCACCCCGGTTCTGGAACTTGTCCCGGTCACACTGGATGACCGGCAGATCAAACGGGTCAGCGTCAGCTCGCTGCAACGCTGGCAAGCCATGGACATCCGCCCCGGCGACCAGGTTGCCATCAGCCTCGCCGGCCTGACCATCCCGCGCCTCGACAGCGTGGTGTTACGCGCCACCGACCGGCCAGAAGTGATCGCACCACAAGCACATAGTTTTCATCCGCTGAGCTGTTGGCAACCGACCACCGGTTGCGAGGGCCAGTTTCTTGCGCGCTTGACCTGGCTCAGTGGCAAACAGGGGCTGGCCCTGCACCATGTCGGCCCCGGCACCTGGGAAAAGCTCATCAGCGCCGGGCATCTCAATGGTCTGCTCGATTGGTTGACCCTCGATGCGCAAGAGCTTGCTAACATTGACGGCTTCGGCCCGCGCAGCAGCGCGCGCCTGCTCGACAGTTTGCATACCGCCAGGCAGCGCCCTTTCGTACGCTGGCTCAAAGCCCTGGGATTGCCGCCGACCGGCTCGGCCAGCCTCGGTGATTCATGGCAGGCGCTGGCACAAAGAGACACCGAACACTGGCAAAACGAGGCCGGAGTCGGCCCGGGTCGCGCCACGCAACTGAGCGCTTTTTTCCGCGACCCGCAGGTACTGGCTCTGAGTGAACAATTACGCGCTGCCGGGATCGAGGGGTTTTAGGCCCATGCCCGGCAGGGTTGAACCTGAAGGTGGCAGAGGCGCTCCAACAGCCTATCTGCACCTCGACACGATTGCCTATTTACCCGGAGCCTTTATGAAATTTCTTTCACCGCTCGCCCTGTTGACCCTGTGCAGTGTCATGGCTGCACCGCTGATGGCCGCCGAAACAGCCCCGGAACTCACCGGTTGCGCCGCCAAGCGCCAGTCCATCAGCGCCCAGATCGAACAAGCCAAGGCCCACGGCAATGCCGAACAACAGGCAGGCCTGGAAAAAGCCCTGAGCGAAGTCACCGCCCATTGCACCGACGCCTCCCTGAAGAAAGAACGCGAGAACAACGTTCTGGATGCCAAGCACGAAGTCAGCCGCCGTCAGGCAGACCTCGAGAAGGCCATGAAAAAGGGCGATGCCGAGAAGATCAACAAACGCAAAGACAAACTCGCCGAGTCCCGCAAGGAGTTGCAGCAGGCGCTGGATGAGTTGGATAAGTAAGACCGTTACAACCCGACACTCATTGTGGCGAGGGAGCTTGCTCCCGCTGGGCTACGAAGTAGCCCCAAGCCGACCGCCGCGCAGTGTCAGCACTTGCACGACGGCTGACTTTACGACTGCTGCGCAGCCGAGCGGGAGCAAGCTCCCTCGCCACAGCGTTATCAGTTGAATCTGAGAATCAATGATCCCGAAACTGTTTATGGCACGCACTGCACGCGTCTTCGACTTTCTGCACGGCAGGCCCCAGGTTGCTGGCCTTGTACGGCTGAACCTGGCTGGCGATCACCAGTTCACCGGTGGCCGTTTCCAGGGTACGGGCCATTTCCTGGAAACGCGCCTGCTGCTGCCAGACATCATCCTTGGCGCTGGTATGGTCTTCTTCACGAATCTGTGGGAAATGCTTCCACGGCTCATGGGACAAGGCGTCAAGCTTGACCGCACCCTCGGTAAAACGTGCACCGTCGAACGGGATCCGACCGCGCAACATGCCGCCCAGATCTTCGCCGGTCTTGAGCATTTGCTTGAAAATCGCCTTGCGCTGACCCAGCGGCGAGTTCGGATCGACGCCGCCACAGGCGGACAGTGTCAGGCAGGCCAGCAATACAACAGAAAGTCTTTTAAGAGTCATGGTGGCTTCAGGTCACGGGAAACGGCGGCCAGTATCCTCGCGTTATCCGCCAAGACCAATAGCCCTATTAACAATAAGGGTTGCTGGAACGCTGGAAGCGCCCCAACACCCCGCAAAGGAAGTACCGCATGAACAGCCGTTTCAAGGCCTGGCGCCCGAGCCTGACCTGGACCCTGCCACTTGTTGCCCTGCTTGCCGGTTGCAACGGGGGCGACAACACACAACCGCAGACCCACGCCATCGCCACCTACGCCAATGCGACCTGGGAGAACCTGCCGGCCGTGGCCGACAACGACCTGCTGGCCGGTTTCGGTTCATGGCGCAGTGCCTGCACCCGACTCAAGGCCGACCCGGTCTGGGGTGGCACCTGCGCCGCAGCCGCCAACGTGCCGCTGAGCGCCGACGAGGTGCGCGGGTTTCTCAAGGACAACCTTCAGGTCTATGGCCTGCGGTCTTCAGGTGGCAATGCCAATGGGCTGATCACCGGTTACTACGAACCGGTCTACCCCGGCAGCCTCACGCAGACTAACGCGGCGACAGTGCCGGTGTATGGCGTGCCCGATGACATGATCATCGTCTCGCTGGACAGCATTTACCCGGAACTCAAAGGCAAACGCCTGCGAGGCCGGCTCGAAGGTCGCGTACTCAAACCCTACGACGACGCTGCCACCATCGAGACCAAAGGGGTCAAGGCACCGGTGATGGCATGGTTGACCGACCCGATGGACCTGCAATTTCTGCAGATCCAGGGCTCGGGCCGCATTCAATTGGAAAACGGCCGGCAACTGCGCATCGCTTATGCGGACCAGAACGGTCACCCGTACCGTCCTATTGGCCGCTGGCTGGTGGATCAGGGCGAGCTGAAAAAAGAAGACGTGACCATGGGCGCCATCAGCGCCTGGGCCAAGGCTCACCCCACGCGCATCCCCGAACTGCTGGGCAGCAACCCGAGCTATGTGTTCTTCACCCGCAACCCCGACAGCAACGAAGGCCCGCGCGGCTCGCTCAACGTCCCGCTGACCTCTGGCTACAGCGTGGCGGTGGATCGCAAGGTGATTCCGCTGGGCAGCCTGCTGTGGCTGTCCACCACACGACCCGACGGCAGCGCTCTGGTTCGTCCGGTGGCCGCGCAAGATACCGGGGGCGCGATTACCGGCGAAGTTCGCGTCGACCTGTTCTGGGGCACCGGCGATGCCGCCGGGCAACTGGCAGGTGATATGAAGCAGCAAGGGCAGATCTGGATGCTATGGCCAAAAGGCGCGGCGTTGCCGCAACTGCCGCAGGTGACCGATGCGGTTAAAGCCAATCCGTGAGTCCTGCTTCGGCTGATAGATAGCCTTCGCGAGCAAGCCCGCTCCCACAGGAGAATGCATTCCAATGTGGAAGCGAGCCTGCTCGCGAAGAAGCCAGAACAAGCACCGCAGACTCTGGCTAAAGCGCCTCAGATCGACACAAAAAAGAAGCTGGCAATCAGCCCCATGCCGACAAACCACACCAGCGACCGCAACATCGCCCAGTCGGCCAGGTAGCAAATGATGAAGAGCAGGCGACTGGTGATGAACAACACCGCCAGCACGTTAATCGTCACCAGTTCGGCGTTGCCTGCCAGGTGCGCGATGATCACCGCCGCCGCAAAGGCCGGGGTCACTTCAAAGCTGTTCAGTTGAGCCGAGTGAGCCCGCTTGGCAAAACCTTCCAGGGTGGCGAGGAAGGCTCGCGGGTCGTGGTTCTGCTTCGGCCCGAACGTGCCGCCGCTGAACTTGGCGATGGCGATGCACAGGTAGGGCAGAAAAATAGCGATCAATACACACCAGAAAGCGACAGTCATTGCAGGTTCCTTTTTTAGAGTTTCATCACGAGCATACCAACCAGCACCAACCCACAGGCTAAGAGCCGTGGTCTGCCGAAGGGTTCTTTCAGATAACGCATGCCGAACAGCACCACCAGTATCACGCTGATTTCGCGCAACGCCGCCGCTTCGGCAATCGACCCGATTTGCATGGCCCAAAGCACCAGAGCGTAGCTGAATAACACGCAAAATCCGACGCTCAATCCCAGCCGCCACTGCTCGCGCCAGAACCGCATGAATGCCGGCCGCTTGCGCACCAGCGCCAGCAGCGGGAAGGGCCAGGCACTGAGCAGCGTGACCCAGACCAGGTAATCGATCGGGTGCGACCAGCGCCGCAACGCCTGACCATCGATGAAGGTGTAGCAGCCGATGCACAAGCCGATCAGCGCCACCACCGGCAACATCGACCAGGGCAAGCGATCTCCGCCGCCACCCTGCCAGAGCAGGCACAACATGCCGAGCGGGATCAACAAAATGCCGAGGATCTGCTGGGTCGTCAGCACTTCACCGGCAAAGATCAGCGTCAACGCCAACACCACCAAGGGTGACAGGCCGCGCATCAACGGATAGACCAAACCCAGGTCACCGACCCGGTAGGCCTGAATCAGCAGGTAGCGATAGAGCAACTCGAACGCCGCCGAGGCCAGAATCCATGGCCAGATCTCCAGGGGCGGCAGCTCGACGAAACCCAGCATCAGCACGACAAACAGCATGGCCACGCTGTCCATGCACGCCACCACCAGCAACCGCTCGGCACTGAACTTGATCAGCGTATTCCACGCCGCGTGCAACAACGCCGCCACCAACACCAGAGCCGTCGCGAGCACTAAAACTCTCCTTGTTCACATCAATCGAATTGATTCGCCATATGTCAGCAGCTGTTTATACTGCAACCGACCACGCCGCACTCAGTTGCGCACATACTTATTCCAAAAAAATATGCTGCGACCCGACCCTTCGAATTCGGGCGCCGGCATGCGTATGCCTGATCAGAGCGTCAAGACCATCGACAGAGACCTTGCGCATGCCACTCGCCTTGCTTGCACTGGCTGTTGCCGCCTTCGGCATCGGCACCACTGAATTCGTCATCATGGGTCTGCTGCCCGATGTCGCCCGCGACCTGGCCGTGAGCATTCCCGACGCCGGGCTGCTGATTACCGGCTACGCCCTGGGCGTGGTGTTCGGTGCGCCGGTCCTCGCCATCGGCACCGCCAACATGCCGCGCAAAGCCACACTGCTGGGCATGACGCTAATGTTCATCCTCGGTAACATCCTCTGCGCCCTGGCGCCCAACTACGCCACGCTGATGGCCGCACGGGTGATCACCGCCCTGTGCCACGGCGCGTTCTTCGGCATTGGTTCGGTGGTGGCGGCTGGGCTGGTCGCGCCGAACAAACGGGCCCAGGCGATTGCAATGATGTTCACCGGCCTGACCCTGGCCAACGTGCTCGGTGTTCCGCTGGGCACTGCGCTCGGGCAATACGCCGGCTGGCGCTCGACGTTCTGGGCGGTGTCGGTGATCGGCGTGATTGCGGCCATCGCACAATGGCTGTGGCTGCCCAAAGAGATCGCCATGGACAAGGCCAACCTGGCCAGCGAGTTCAAAGTACTGGGCAAAGCCAACGTACTTTTGGCACTGGGCATGAGCGTACTGGCGTCCACCAGCCTGTTCAGTGTGTTCACCTACATCGCGCCAATCCTGCAAGACATCACTGGCGTCAGCCCACATGGCGTGACCCTCATGCTATTGCTGTTCGGCGTCGGCCTGACCGTCGGCAGCATGCTCGGCGGGCGCCTGGCCGACAGTCGTTTGCTGCCCTCGCTGGTGGGCATGGCACTGGCGGTTGTGCTGGTGCTGGCGGCCTTCACGCAGACCAGCCATTCGGTGATTCCGGCGGCGATTACGCTGGTGTTGTGGGGCGTGTTCGCGTTCGCGCTGTGCCCGATCCTGCAACTGCTGATCATTGATCAGGCCTTTGAGGCACCGAACCTGGGCTCGACGCTGAACCAAAGCGCCTTCAACCTCGGCAACGCGGCGGGGGCCTGGATCGGCGGGTTGGTGGTGGCCAGCGGGGCGGACCTCGCGGACCTGCCGTGGACCGGTGCACTGGTCAGTGGCCTGACAGTGCTGACCGCGCTGTTTTTCATCTACCTGCAGCGAAGCCGCAGCGTCGCCGCCACGGCCTCGAACTGAATTGCCGCAGCCCTGAAATGACACCGGGCCCCTCAAGGGCCCGGTACGTTTCACACGTGACAGCGATCACTCGGCGCCGTCAGCTCAGACAAAAATCCCGCCCCGTGCGGGTGCCTCGGACAGGGTCGCCCCTTGCGCTGTCAACGAGTTGAACAAGGCATGGCCTTGTAGCAACTTGCCGTACCAGGCGTTCAAGGCCTCAACATCCGCCCGCCCTTCAAGCGCCTCGACCCACAGCACCAAGTCGCCCGCGACATCAGCCGTCAGCCGCACGGGAGCAAGCGGCGAGAATGGACTGTTGACCTGCAACAACTGCAGCACCACGCCCTGAAGCAGGGTCTTGGGCAACGCGCCCAGGCGCAAGGCAATCAACCAGCCGTCCGGCATCCGCTCCAACAGCAACTCCGGGCCTTCGCCAATGCGCAGACGGCAGGTGTGCTGATCCTCTGACGGCAACGCCAGGTCCCATTGGTCCAGCCAGGTTTTCAACGTCATGGGGCTTACTCCGTGATTCGCCAGGCCTTGGCCATTTCAATGGTGGTGGAGTTCAGCGGCTTGCTCCAGGGTTTGTTGCGCGCACCGTAGTTGTCGGCAAGGTCGTCCAGCGCCTGATTAATCTGGGCCGGGGTAGCGGCACGCATCAGGCTATGCTCGACGCGACGCAGCAATGCCAGGTTGGAGTCCGGCTGCCCGACACGGTAGAGGGACGGCAGAATCACTTCCTTGCGGATGTTGTCGGCAATCACCGCGACGTCACGCTTGCGCATCTCGTCGACCGCTGCCTTCAACACCGGCGACTCCACGGGCGTATTGCGCAGGGCGCCGAGCAAGCGTTGATGATCGACGTTATCCGTCTTGTTCAACGTGTGGGTCAGCCATTCCTGACGATCCGGGGTCGACGCCAACGCATCCAGGCGCGCGAAGGCCGAATTCATGTCGCCCGTCAGCTTCATCTCGTCGGCCGAGACGATGGCCACCGTCAGCTCGGACAATACGTCGGCCGCCGCTCGCCGAAACTGCACCACGTCCGCCGTGCGAACCGGGTCCTGTGCCGCGACGCTGGCCAGCATTTCGTCGTCCAGCGCCAGCAGCGCGCCTTCCATCGTCGCAAACGTGTGGGCCTCGCGGGCCTGCAAACGGTTGTCGAGGTGGTTGCCGACTTCGTCCTGCAACAACGCTTGCAGCTCGTTCTTGACGTCATCGGGCATGGTGAAGTTCAGGGTTCCGCTGAGCATGCCACTGTAATCGCCCGACTCGGTCTTGAGCGGCACCACCACGGTCTGGTCTTCGAACGCGGCGAGCCCGCGCTCCTGCAACGCCGCTTGCGCCCCCAGCGGAGCCCCCACGAGCCACTCCTTCAAATTCAGGGAGCCCGCGCCGGGACCGCGCTCGGCGGCCGCTTCCTCGGGAAACTTGAGAATGAGGTTGTCGGCCTGGCGCAACGGGCTGCTCGCGAACTGCCGGTTGATCATCTCCGGCACCGGGACGTTGAGCATGACGCCGCCATCCTGGAAGAACGTACGCTCGCCCTTCTCCTGAAACGGATGGCTGGTTTCACCCATCTGCTTGAAGACAATCGGGAACGAGCCGGAGATGTGCGCGGCGCGAGCGATGTCCATGTCGGGGGTCAGTTCGGCGTTGAATACCACCAACTGCGGACGCCCTTCAAACATCGCCGTGGCGGTGATGTTCAGTTCCTTGATCTGCGGGATCTGCTTGCTGAGCACGGCCAGGTCACCGAAGGTCACCACGCCGCCCTTTTCCAGTTTTTGCGAAATGGCACTGACGGCGGGTTGCCGAGCGATCTCGGGATGAGCCGCGATCTGGTTCAGCACGGACTTGCTGGACTCGGTGCGCAGGACTTTCTCCAACGGCGCAGCTTCGGACCCCAGGCGCGGGAGGATGTTATGGAGCAAGCGAATGATGCTGCCGATCACCCCCAACTTGCCCCCGGTAATCAGGTTGCCGTAGCCGGAAACCGCATGCTGGATTTTCTTATGGAAGCTGTTGCCGCTGTCGAGCAGGGAGATCAGGTCCATGCCGTCCGACAGATTCTTGAACGAGCCGGCGTTCATGCCGGACGACAGCAATGCAGCAGTGATAGCCCCGGCCGAAGAACCGGAAATGCTTTTGATGCCTTCCAGTGCGCCCTTGTTTTCAAGTGCAGAAATCGCCCCCGGATACGCCGCGCCTTTGGCCCCCCCGCCGCTGAGGACCAGGCTGGTCAGGGGTGGCCGGGTCAGTTGCACCTCAGTGACGCCATTCTCGAAACTGCGCAGTGTGACTTGCCGCTGTCCCGCCCCTTCGGCGATCAACTGCGACGCACCTTCGGGCTGCGGTTTCACCAGGCTCGCACGGCCGATGTCCGGCAGTTGCGCGCTGACCGCGATGCCGATCGTGCTCTTGAGCGCCGCCGTCAAACCCTGACCCACAGGGTCCGTGGACAACGCGCCCTTGGCCGGTTGTTGATCCTTCGGCGGGGTGATTTCCTGCGGCTGGCTGGCACTGGCAAGCGGGTTGACTGACGACTGAATGTGCATAAAAGGCTCCTGTAGAACGTAGGTTCTTTCCTGGAGCAAATACTAAGGGAATCGGTTTTTTGGCTTTTCCAGTATCGGGCGCATTTTTATCAATTTAGAACTTCAAGCGATTGCTCCCCGGTTGCGCTGCCAATCAATGGCGCAGAGGCTCGGCCACCCTGCATCCACGTTTGCTTCAAGGCCGCTTCCAGGGCACCCAACTGGCCATCGACACTGGCATCGATGATGCCGATCTCGGTTTCCAGGATGCACCCGCCCTGATCCAGCCGCGCGTCGGCGATGACCTCGACATAGCCCACTTCCGGGAAGTCCTTGAGCACCCGGGAAATCTGCTCGCGCACCTCAATCACCTGATCGGGTTGCACATGCAGGATCACCTGTTTCTGGTTGCTGACCAGCGACAGCGCCTGTTGCGTCACCTGTAACGTCAGCTCGATATTGTCGTAGTGCTGGAGGATCTTGCGCACCGCTTGCAGCACCACGTCGCTCATCTGCTGCTCGACCTCGCGGTAATACTGATGACACTGCAACAGCGTCTCCTGAATCAACGTGGCCTGACGCTTGCGCGCTTCTTCGATGCCGGCCTGCCAGCCCAACGCCTTCTGTTGCTCATAGACATCGTGGGCCGCCTGCTCGATCTCCTCGGCACGCTTGCGGGCTACCTCGACCAGTTCGCCCGCCGTCAGGTAGTCCTGATAGTCGGCACTGCGCAGCAGGACCTGGTCGGGCGCCAGTCGGACTTCACTGGCTTTTATTTCAATAAATGGAAGCATTGCGGGCTCACTTGTCGGGCGATTTTCAGGCACAACGCCTGGGCCAATGGACGCTGGTTGCTGCTCACCGTCCACTGCACCGGAGGCTCGGACAGCCGGGATTCGGAATGCGTCAGGCGCAAGGCGAGGCGGCGGGCAAATCCCGGTGGCGCGTCACCGCAGGCCAGCAGCCAGAAGGCCAACGCACGTTGGCGCAAGCAATCACCGAGTTCGCCCTCAGGCAACGCTTGCTGCCAGCCGTCCGGCCAGGCACCAATGATCAGCTCCAGTTGTTCCAGGCAGTAGCGATGCCCAGCCTCGCCAATCGCGGCGTGAACCCGCCGCAGGTGTGTCGCGTCCAGCACCTGGCGAATGGCGTGGCCATGCAGCAACGCGCCCAGGTAACCGAGTGTTTTCTCCAGCGCGGCCTGTTCAAAGAACGCCAGGCCACCAAGTGTCGGCGGCAGCTCATACTCGATATCCAGCTTGCACTCAGCCAGTAACCAGGCATTGATCCCGCTGTGCCGACGCCAATGGCCCAGCGTGTCGGCCAGCCCCGTCAGCGAGGGCGGGACGTGCGTGGGGTGGATGTAACGGGCCGGGCAAAACCTCAATTGATACGGCGTCAGCAACAACGTCATCACGAAAGCCTGCTGCGCTGCCACAAGTACTGGCCGAGGTTGCTGACCAACAACAGCGCGACCAGCAACCCGAACAACCCCAGCAACCGACCCCGGGATTCTTCAGTCACCTGAATCGAGAACACCGTGTCGTAACGCGGGGCGAGCGGGACTTGCCGGACATCGGCCGAAGGCACCAGCACCACGCTGATGCGGTCGTAACTGAGGCCCTCGATACCGTTGTTCACCAGTTGCTTGATTTGTGGAATGTAGGCGTCGAGCTGGATGTCAGCCGCGTGTTTGATAAACACCGACGCCGAGGCTGGCGAAGACTTCTTGCCCAGACCATCGCGGTCTTCGGGCAACACCACATGGACGCGGGCCACCAGTACGCCGTCGATTTCCGACAGGGTCCGGGAAATTTCCTGGGCTTTGGCGTAATTGAGCCTGGCTCGCTCCTCGACCGGCGAGGAGATCAGGCCTTCCTTGGGGAACACATCCTTGAGCGTGGAAAAGCTCTCGCGTGGATAGCCCTTGCGCTTGAGCGCATCAATGGCCTCGGCGATATCGGACTCCTCGACCAGCAATTTGATCTTGCCGTCCTTATCGGGTTGCTTGGCCGCCCAGATCCCTTCGGTGCGTAGCAACGCGAGCATTTCGTTGCCTTCTTTCTGGCTGATGCCGGCATAGAGTTCGACCTTGCAACCGGCGAGCAGCAACACGACCAACAACATCAGGATTGGATTGAGTCTCTTCACGCAACACCTTATTGGGTTTTCATCAGCGTTTCGACGTTCTGACTCATTCGCCCGACCGTCTTGGCTATCAGTTCCTCCTGCATGCTGATGCGCATCAACGACCACTGCATCTGCATCAGGCTGCCGGGGTCATCGCCGGGGGTCGAAAGCTCGACCTCAAGGTCATGCTTGGCCTGGGAAAAACGTTCTTTGATCTGTCCGATTTCATTGAGCAGGTTGCCCCCCAGGCTCTCGGTGCCCTTGCCCATCGCCTGCTCGAAATCGGCGATTTGCCCGGCACTGGCCTGGGGTGCCTTGAGCTCATCGAGACTGGTGACAGCGGCCTGACTTATCTGACTAACGTCCATCACGACTCCAAATCGGGTGAGTGGGTGAAGCGCATCAAGTTTTCGATCATGGCGTTCGTGGGGATCAGGACCTGCAACTCGCGGCGCACGATGCTCGCCAGGTAATCACTGCCCTCAACCCCCTTGATCTCGCCCAGCACGTTGAGCAACAGCGTTTCCTGTTGCTTGCCAAACGGCGCCTGTTCCCTGAGCAGGTCCTTGAGCGCCAGGCGATCCTGCTCAAGCCCCAGTTGCTGCTCCGGGAAACGCACCAGCAAGCGGTCCGACAGGCCTTGCATCAGCCAGTTGCGCAACTCATCACGACGCCCCTCGGCCGACTCCGGCAGGTCCTGGCGATACCACTTCCAGACGGTGTCACGCTGTTGGCGCGGGTCCATGCCCGCCAGGGCCGTCGTCAGGTCCGCACCCTGCAACCAGAGCTGCAAGGGTGCGTCGGTCGGTGCCGCTTTGGGCGACACCGGCGGGCTTTTCATCGCCGCCTCGAAGGCTTGTGTCTGACCGGGCTCGACCGGCGCCATGGGCCGTGCATCCAGACCATGGCGCAGCGGCAGATCCGAAGGCGACGAGTCGATCCGGTTCATGGCCCCTCCGGGTCACGCATGCCGTGGGCAAACTGCACCAGCCGAGGGTCCTCGCTCGCAGCCAGTTCGGCCAGCCGACGGTCCAGCGCCGTACCAAGCCCCAACCGCCATTCGCACAGCGCCAACCAGGGCGCAAGTGCCGGCCACGGCTTGCCTTCGCCCAGCACCAGTGCCTGTTGATAGTGCCCCTGGTTCATCAGGCTGGAGAGCCGGATCAGGCACGCGGCTTCCTCCTGCCCCTCGACTTGTTCCAGCCAGTTCGCAATCTGCTGGGCTTCTTCGTGGCAGTGATGGCCGCTACCGGCCAGGGCTAGTTCTGCCATCAGCCCTTTCAGTGAACTGTCCATCATCAGATTTTCTGCAGGATGCCCTGCATCAGGTCTCTCATCGAACGGGTGACGGTCGAGTTGATGTTGTAGATCACCGACCACTTGTTGAGTTTGTGTTGCAGTTCGGCCAACAGCGCCGGGTTGTCTGCGGAGTCCTTGAGGGCCGCGATGGCGTCGCCGACTTCTTTGTTGGCGTTGTTGGCCTGTTCCTTGAGGTTTTCCGCGACTTTGTCGAGGGTGTTGACGCTGCTGTCATTGGTAAAGATCGATGCCATCACGAAGCTCCCTTGAGGGTGTTGAGAATGCTGATGGCGGCCTCGACTGCCTGGGCTTCCATCTGCCATTGTCGGTACTGCTGCGGATCACCGCCGCCCATCAAGCGACGCTTGCCGCTGGCCTGGGCCTGTTCCAGTTGCGCGCGCACCTGCCGTTCAAAGTCCACGTCAGCGGCGCACAGACGCTCCTCCAAAGCCGTCATCATTGAGTGGCTCTCCCTTGAGATTGATGATGAATTGTTGTTTGCCGCGGCTGACGATCACCGCGTCGGCATTGATTGCCAGCACCCTCACGCCCTGCGGGGTCGACGCGTCGACCGGGTACTTCTGACCGTCGCCCAGCACCACATACGGCACTTTGCCGAAGGACACCGAACGCACCACGAACTCCAGCTCATCGGTGCTGCCGCGCTTGTTGCGACTCACCAGATCCAGTGCCGGACGAGCACCGAACTCCTGACGGAATTCGCGCTGCAACTTATAGAACTCATTGAGCTGGGCCTCATCGAGTTGCCCGCGCAACTCGATACGCTCGCCTTTGTCCTGGTAGGCCAGCACGGCCTCGAGCCCGAAATCGGCGAGCATCTGGTCGAGCCGCTTGAGGTGCGAGCCGGCCAGCCGAACGCGGTTTTCCACGCCCAGCAACCCCGGCACGTCGGCCTTGAGCAGGCTTTCAATCTGCAACCAGTGTTCATCCTCCAGCGCCAGTTCGCCGGTCAGGCGAATCCAGCCGGGTTGATCCGCATTAGCGGTACGCACCTGGCGGTAGCCGAATTTCTGCAGGATGAATTCCACCCCCTGGCGAATCTCTTCCATGCTGCGAACGTCGAGCCGATAGGTCAGGCCGCTGCGCTCCAGGTACTGCTGCAACGCCAACCGCGTGCGGTTGTCTTCCAGGTAACCGGTGAGCGGAACATTGCCGTTGCCCTGCCGTTCGCCGACTTGCACATGCTGAAACTGGCGATCACGCAGAAAGCTGCGCAAAGCCACGACCGGGTCCTCGCCGGTCATGCCGCCGCTGCCGCCCGACCACGGGGCGCCGAGCAAACCGACCACACCGATCAGCAACAACACGCTGACCCCGAGCATCAGTCGCCCACCCCAATGGGCCCGAGGCACCGCCGTGCGGCGCTCCTGAGGGCCGGCAGCCAGCGGCAACTGCTCGGAAAACTGTCGCTCCTGGGCACAATAGGCCCACAGCAACGGCCCACAGGCCTGCCGGACCAGCGCCTGCAACGCGCTGCCGCCGGTCAATGGCTGACCTTCCTGAAGTGGCTGGTTGCCCTCGGCCCACTCCAACAGGCGTACGCCTTGCGGGTCGACATCCAGCACCAGGTGGACCGGCGCAATACCTTCATCGACCAGCACCAGATCGGCTTGCAAGGGGTCGGAGCCGATCACCACCCGGCCTTCGGCCAGCGGCACTTCGACCCCTTGGTTGAGGCCACTGTAAAAACGGATTTTCCAGCTCATGTCAGGGCTTCTTCGGCGCGCGGACGCACTGGTCAACGCCTTCGACGCAGGCACCTTCGGAAATGCGCCAGCCAGTGGTGTCATTGCCCAGGCTGCACGCCGTCAGCGAAGAATCCTTGCCGGTCTGCGCCAGTATTTGCTGGAGCTCGCGGGCCTGGCCCAGAACCTGACACTGCGAAGTGCCGAGCAATTTCTGCAACGAAAGGCTCTGGTTCGACAGCTCATCCACCTGGAGCAACCCATCCATGTAGCCACGCTTGCTGCCCAACGCCACGAAGTGGCCAACGCCGTTGTCGATCAGCCGCGGCTCGATCAGAAACAGCCGCACCGAACGGCGGGTGAAGTTGGACTTGAAGCGAAACAGCGCGCCCAGGTACGGAATGTCGCCGAGCAACGGCACCTTGCGCATCGACTCGTTGAGCTCGTCGCGGTAGATACCGCCGATCAACAGGCTCTGGCCATGCCCCACACGCGCCACGGTATCGACCACGGTGCGGGCGATGGTGGGAATTCCATCCACCCCCGTACTGTTGGGTTTCTGGTTACCGTCTTCGATGTGCAGGCTGAGACTGATTTCCGGTTTGTCGCCCAACTGGATGACGCGCGGTGTCAGCTTCAGCATGGTGCCGTAGGTGATGGGTTTGAGTTCCGCCACCCGCTCACCGACGACTTTGACGTAGTAGGTTTCGCTGTGGTCGATCACCGCCAGGGTATTTTCCTGGGTCAGCACGGTCGGCCGCGAGCCGACCTGGGCGCGGCCCTGGCTCTGCAGCAAGGTGATTCGGGCCAACAGGTAATCCAGGCCGCGACTGTCCACCAGACTGGCGCCGGCCTCGCGCGTGGTACCGGGGCTGGCGTTGCCCTGGCCGCCGAGGTTCTGGCTGGTGGTGCGGATGTCGATCAACTGGCGCGGGCCAACGCTGATGCCGACGCGCCAGTCCACCCCCAGTTCGGCCAGGTTTTCTGCGTTGATGTCGACAATCGACAACCCGACTTCGATTCGCGCCGAAGGACGGTCCAGTGCCGTGATCAAGCGCCGGTACATCGGCATGCGGTCCTTGGTATCGCGCACGATAATGGCATTGAGCGAGGGCTCGGCCTGGACCACCGCACGCCCGGACTGCGCCGGTAACCGTGGGCTGTCCTGCCCGCCGTCGACCGACACCACATTGGCGTCACCCAGCACTCGGGCCAGGATAGTCGCCACGCCCGGCGCGTCGATATCGTCTTCGCGGTACTTGATCCGCCGATCCTCGGCGACCGCGTACTTGAGCGGAAAGATTTCCACGGCCAGGTCGCCGGTTTTCTCACTGCGCAGCGCGTGTTGCTGCTCAAGGGCCATGGCGGTTTGTTCCACCAGCTCCAGATAACGCGAAGGGCCGGAGACATACACCAGCCGCCCGCTCATGTCCGGTCGCCAGCCAAAACGTGGCTCCCAGACGCCTGCCGCTTCCAGCGCCTGCCTCAACTCGGTTTCGCTGACCTGTTCCAGCTTGACCAGCCGCGACTGCATTTCGGTGGACTTGAACACATACAGAACAGCCCCGTCGTAGTACCAGATGAGGTTGTAGAGCGAGGCCATCAGTTGCAGAAAGGACTGGGGGTCCTTGAGGTCGAAACGCCCGCTGACCTGGTCATTGACCTTGTCACTGACAATCACCGAACCGTCGTAGTTGGCGCCGAAGTTGGCCAATACATCACGCAGGTTTTCGCCTTGGGCGACGTAGTTGTAGGGGATGACGGGCCAGTCCAGATCCTGGCCTTGAACCGTCCCGGTCAGCGCCAACGCAAAGACCAGGCTCAAGCACCGCGAGACTCTCAGGGACGCCATAAAGTTTGTTTCCACTGCGGTTCCAGGCCTGCACGCAGCAGCTCTGGCTTGATCGTTTCCAGAATCCCGACCTGAGCCGCCAGCGCCCGCTCAAGTTCGTCGAGTTCAAGGGCGCCCAGCTCCAGGCGCGCCTCAAGCATCAGGTTTGACTGTTCATCGGTCGCCAGCGCCTGGGGATGACGCCGACTCCAACGGGTGACCTGCCCCAGCAGGTTCAGCAACACCTCGCGATCCGCCGGGGATTGGCCCTGAACCTGCCAGTTCAGCGGGCTGGACAGCACAAGGTCTGCACCCTGGCGCTGTAAAAACAGGCTATGGCCGTCGATCCGCAGGTGATAGCGACCTGTTTGATCGGCCACAAAAGGCCCTTGGCCCGTTCGTGCGGCCAATCCAGTCAGTAAATGTTCCATGATTCCTCGGCGTATCCGGCAGTCAGGGGCTCTGCCAGTAAAAGTGGTCGTGGGCCTGGCACAGGCTGCGTTCATGCAACCAATGCTGTACGGCGTCCGCGGCGTGCGCGTCCTCGTCAAGTTTGGCCAGCGGCTCCCACAGGGAAGCCAGCACCACCGGCACGGGCGCGAAACCGTCGAGCTTGCCGTCGGCCAGCAACACAGCCATGCCCTGATGCCAATTGGGCCAGGCTTCTCTGGCCCGTTCGGAGATGGCACTCAGCGTGCGGACCATGTTCGCGGTGTCCGCTTCAGTCTTTGCCTGGCAGCGGACGATGTTGGCCAACTCCTGCTGCACCAGCTGCGAATCCGCTTCGCCTACCTGACGCCAGAACTCGGCCTTGATCCGCAATTGGCGGGCCTGGGTTTCGTACTCGATCAGCGCAGAACGCCAGTTGGGGATCGCTTCGTCGAACAGGCTTTCCCACCAGCTGTATACGGGCAGCAGGACCCAGTCGATCATGGCCTGGGGCGAAGCCAGGTTGATTCGGTCGCCCAGCCAGTTGCACCAGTCGTTACCCTGTGCGGCGGCCTGGCGCAGCACCAGTTGAAGGTCCCCACGCTCAAGCGCCATTCCGCGCGCCAGGCGCTGTTGCAGCCAGCTGGACTGGAACAACTGCTCCAGTTGCACACGCGGCAGCAGGCGCTGCAACAAGCTCAACTGTCGCGCGCTGATGATTCCCGATTCACGATACAAACTGCCTGATATGCAACCTGCGGCTCTGCCCCGAGAGCGGGCGTCCTGACCCACTACGGATACCCGACGGCCAGCAAAAATGCCTGCTTGAGGGGTTTGATTATGGTCTTCCTGGCTCATTCTCTGCCTTGACTATCTCGTTTCGTAGCACACCCGTCAGCGTCTTTCACTGCGACCAATCTTACTGAGGGGCAACGGACCAAACTTGCAAAAAACGTCTTTTTTTTTTAGTCCGACGCTATTCTTTTCCTTGTCTGGAACGGCTGGGCGTACACCCGAAACGGCGACGATAGCTCTGGGTAAAGTAGGACTGACTGGAGAAGCCGCTTTCCATCGCGATGTCCACGATGCTCATCTCACTGTTAAGCAGTAAATGGTGGGCGTACAGGATACGCCGCTCGCTGATCCACGCACGAGGAGAAACGCCGTAGACCGAACCAAACAACTCTTTGAACGTCGTCAATCCCATGCCGAACTCCCGAGAAAACTCGCTGAGCCGCCACTCCTTGAGATAGTGCTGCTCCATGAAAGCCTGCAATCGCTCGACATGCCGGCTGCCCTGTTGACGCAACACCGACATCAGCGCCGGCCCCTGGGGGCTGAAGGCAAACAACATCAACAACTCTTCGATCCGCAACAACGCCAGCATGGGAGGGTGCTCATGCACCAGCAACCCTTCAAGCCCTTTGACGCAATTGGCCAACAACGGCGTACTGGCGAACGCGATGAGGCTGACCCCAGGCTCCTCCCAACGCTCAACCTCACTCAACAGCGCGCCGAAACGCTGAATGAAGTTTTGCAAAAAACCAACGGATAATGGGATCCAAAGTAAACGACAATCATGTTCACCCGTGCTCACGACATAGTTACCTCTGCGCGCAAACATTAGTTCGCCCGGCATGAGACAAAGTGTCGCATTACAATCCTGAACCGTGAGCTGTCCCTCGATAAGGATATAAATCCCTTCTTCGCAGTTCGATACAAACTCAAACGTTGGGATAGACCATCGGCACAGCTTTATCTGTTTCCGGCCAAGTGTGCTGGCACCTTGCATATTATAGTGACCCCGAACCTGCACATACCGTTTGTACGCCGCCCAGGCAGGCGCCGTACGAAAACGCACCCTCTACGTACTACTGCGTGACGCTATGAACGATGATTAATTCAACGACAGTTATCATTAACGAGAATGATTGACCTGAAATTAGGTTAATTACTCTTATTTAATGAAACCCTCGATATTCTTATATAGCCGCCGAAGTATCGGAACACTCACCAAAATCAATAAGCCAAATATTGATACAAAGTATTTCAGAGGTGTTCCGGCGTCGCCGAAACAGTGCACTTCGGATAACAGGACAACTGTCCAAGACGCACATTCATATCGTTACCAGGTACCGCAGGTTGCCAACTGCGCGCCTGGACAGGACCGTCATCGGACCAAGCCAGTTCGCTGCGCAGCAACAACCCGTCACCGGCCACCTGCGTCGGCGTCAAACGAAAAGCAAAGTGCAACGGCAGCGCCGTCACCCGGTAGCGGGCCTGGGCAATCAGCCGCGGCTGCCCCCCGGCCAAGGCATAGAGCCGCACACTGACATAGGCCGGGCGCGTGACCGGCGATGGCGTACGCACCTGCCCCCTGACATCAATCTTGTTCACGGGCGTTGGCGGCACACTGACACAGCCGCCCACGGCCAAAAAAACGCTGCAAAGCAGCGCCCTCATCATGGTTGACGAACCTGACGCTCATAAAGAGGCGCGGTGTCGCCATCGACCAATCGTTGCAACTGTCGCTCACTCTGTTGACCCGCATCGACCTGCGTCGCCAGCCAGCGACCCAGCTCTGCGACACTGGCAACCCCTTCCTGACGACTGGGCACCTGACTGAGCGAGCGTCCGGCAAAGTTTCCAGGCACTTGCGCGCAGTCGATCGTGGCTGCTGGTGAAATGCCAGCGCTGTCTATCTTCATGGCTCTGCTTAAACCCTCATACCGGCGGGTCTGGATGTCGCCTGGGCGGCACTGTCATGTCCGGGCAGCAATTGCTGCCAAAACTCGGCGTGATCGAGCAAGTTGGCCAAGGTGGTTTCGAAGCTTTCCAGGGTCAACTCGGCCGCTGGAATCTGGGCGTACAGCTGCACCAGGCCCGATGCCTCGTCAAAACCAAAATGCAGGTCGAAGCGATACCAGCGTCGATTGAAACTCGCCAGTTGCCGGAAGATTCCGTCGCCGAAGGTTTCGATTCCCGCCACGTCCGCCTCCATGACCAGTCGCTCACGTCCGGCCAGCAATACCAGCGTCACACCCAACTGATCATCAAACAGCAGGCTTGCTACCCCCTCTTCATCCAGCGACAAAGCGGGAAGGCCACTGCGGTTGGCAAATTCGGCAAGCAGCCGATTGACCCTGATACTCAAATCCATGCATGTCTCCTCGAGCTAGGCGAATGCTAGCACCCGGCCATGCTGGGGTTTTGTCACTGACGGGCTTTTCTTTTAAGAAAAAAGCCACATCACTGCGGCTTTTTTCCTACAACAAAATCACATCAGGCGACGCCGGCGGCGGCACGCCACGCCTGGTTGTGGTTCTGGGTGTACTGCTGGAGCAACTGCAGCATCTCTTTCATGAAGTTGGCGTTGTAGCTCAACTGGTCTTCGACCTTTTGCTTTTCGCTCTGGGCAACCGACGCGTTGACTTCATCTTCCTTGGCATCGGCCTGGATCGCCGTTTGCTTGACTTGCACCGAGGTGTTGGCCATCTGCCCAAGTGCCTGATTCACACCGTTGATGCTTTGCAGCTTGGCATTGCGGTTATCCACACCCTGACCGGCCAACTTGAGCGTACTGGTGTCCGCAGTCTGGTCCTTGGCCCAGACCTTGCCAATTTCGATGCGGTCGGCGTCAGAGGTTTTGCCCAGCGACTGCATCTTCGCGTCGATCAGCTCGTTACGTCCGGCGATGTTTTTCTCCAGCATCTTCTCCTGGCTGATCGCCTTGCCATTCTTGACCGCGCCAATAGCACCGGTAACCGCCGAAGCCACGGCCATCACCCCGGAGATCACCGCCATGGCGATCATCAGCTTGGAGCCGCTGCGCATTTCGTCCACCTGGGATTGCTGCGCATTGATGATCGAGGTGTTTTCACTGTCACGCTGCATGATCCCCAACTCGCGGGCCTTCTGCGCGATGCGAAACAGCAACACCATCAGTTCCACGCTGCCATTGAGCTCACTGTTGACCTTGCCCAGGCCATCGGGCTTGAACAGCTGGCGCGGTTCAACCAGGTCGACACCCGAGCTTTTTTTCTGTTCGCCGAGCGTCGTCTTGCCTGGAGCGTGGGGCGTTTCAGCCGGCACATTCACTTTGGTTTTTTCCAGCGGCTGAACGTTGTCGATCTGCCCCGGGCCCTGAGTGCCATTCCGTGTTTCAATCATCATTGGTGTATTCCTCAGATAGCCGCAGGACGGCTGGATAGGTTATGCAGGCTGTCGCCCTTGGCATTGATCATCTGGAATATCAGCTCCATGACCTGCAAAAAGGACTCGATCATGCGGCTGAGCTCTTCCTTGAGTTTGTCCAGGACCGCCTGGAACTGGGTGAGCTGGGAACGCGCCTCCAGGGCATCGGCCTGTTTGTCCGCAGCCTTGGCTTGCAGCGCCGAGTTGGCGGTTTGCGCCACACCGTTGGCGACATCCAGGGTCACATCGGAAATCTGCACCCCAAGCTTGGCGCCATGGGAAATCGACTGGCTCGCGACGCTGCCGAACTTGCTGCCGTACTCCGCCACTTTGCTGGCGACGCTGGCAGTGAGTTCGGCGGCCTTGCCACCGATTTTCGCCCCCAACTTGGCGACTGCCCCGACGGCAGCCCCCCCAAAACTGGCTACTGCAGCGATCACGGCGATGGCGATTTCAATCCCCATCAGAGCCGGTCCGAGCTTTTCCATCATTTCTTTGCTGATCAATCCGTCTTTTGCCGCTTGCTGTACCGACTGGGAAACGATGCCCATGAGGCCACCAGCGATCATCAGTGCACCGACGGCCGCACCGACGCCCGTCGCGATCATGATTGCGCCGACGATGATCGATGCAATGGCGCTGATCCAGCCAAAAATCTTGCCCACAAGACCGGACTTCTGGGCTTCTTTCGCAGCCTCGGTCGACTCTTTGATCTTCTTCTGGTTTTCGTCCATCTTTTGCAGGTTCTGCTCACGCGCCCGGGTGATTTCTTCGAGCTTGAGCTTCTTCTGCGTGGACTCCAGTTCGCCGGTCAGCTTGGCCAGCTCGATTTCGAAATCCTCGACCGAGCTGAGCCGTGCCACCCCAAGCCTCGAGGTTTCGGCGATAAAGCGCTGGGCCAGGACACTGTCCTGACGCACGGACTGCACCAGGCGGTTGATGTCCGCCCGACTGCTGGCGTCCAGACGCTGCTGACTGGCCGCCAGTGGCGCTGTCAGTTGCACACCCTGAGACGGGGCGGCCGGTCGGCCATCCGCCTCGACCCGGGTGACCGTAAGCGCGTCCCCCCGGTCATTGCGTGGGCGGACCACCGGGTCGTTCGCAAGAACATTCCCTGTGGTCAGCGCAACGCGATCAAACGTTATCGGATTCATTGTGTTGATCCTTTCTCGCTAATACGGCTTCCAACATGGCGCCGGCACGCTCGGCCAAAACCGCGTGCGCCGGCTGTGCTGCGGCCAAGGCCCGAGCCGAGTAGAAGCCACTCTCGGCCCCGTCGAGATCACCCAGTTGCAGGTGACACTCGCCAGCATGAAACGGAAATCTGGGCTCGTTGATATCGATCAGCGCGCCATAACTGAAACTCTGCAATGCCTGCTCAAGCTGCCCCATGGACTGCCGGCATGCGCCCAACCCCAGGAAAAACCGAACGTCGTAGTGATCGAGCATGCACAGCGATTGAAAGATCTTGTGGGCGTCATCCCACTTGCCGGCCTGGTATTGATTGAACGCCAGGGAATAGAGCTGCTCCAGGCTGTCGCTGGAGATGTTCTTGAGCATGGCCAGCGTGCCGCCATCGCGCAAAAACGCTTCCAGTTCCTTCTCGTATTCCTCAGACACATCGTGTTCTTGCTGGCTCATCAACCGTTCCTATATGGCATTTAAAATGTCGCGCATCATGCTGTCGTACTTCTGAACGAAGCGATTCAAAGCCTCGATGGCCGAGTTGTAGCGAGAGCTGACATCGTTCAACAGCGTGGTTTTTTCACTGACTTTGTCGTTGATCGGGCGGGAGCGGTCGCCCACCGTCGTGGCGAAGTTGGCAATGGGATTGTTCTCGTCCTTGAACTCGTACTTGTTGAGCAAGTCACCGGGTTTCATCGCACCACTTTCCTTCGGTGCGCCACTGAGGAAACTCTTGATGCTCAGCGGGTTGCCAGCGCGGTAGGTGTCGAGCCCTGTCAGCAGTTTGTACTCCGCGCTGGCCTGCCAGCTCTTGTCGTCGGGGTAGCCGTACAAGGTGCGGTCAAACAGATTGAGCCCCGGCTCGATCTCGATCTCTTTTTTAGCGGACAGCTTCGCGTTGATCTGCGACTGGATCTTGCTGTAGATGTTGAGCTCGGCGGTCAGTGCCTTGAGGTCGTCACGCAGCGCGGTGCGCTTGCCGTCCTGTATCAGCAGAACCTCTTCATAAACGCCCCGGACGTCATCGTCGATCCGGTCACCGGTCAACCCGAAATGCGCCTTGGCCAAGAACTCTTTCAGCGGCCAGGGCTGCCCCGGTTTCGCATCGGCGTACTGGGTGATCAGTTGCTTGGCTGACTCGATCCCGGACTTGACCTGCAGCTCATACAACCCGCCCGTGGTGTTTGGGGTAGGCGGCAGAAAGTAGGCCAACAGCTTTTCGACCTGGGCTTGCGACAAGGTCTGCGTGGCATGGGTAAACGTGATGTTGTGCTTTTTGATCAACGCCTGAAGCTCTGCCAGGGCAGGGGTCCCGCTGCCGCGCAGTTGGTCTTTGGGAAGTGTCTGCAATTCGTTCAGAAAAGCCGACAAGTCTTGCCGGTAAAGCCTGATATCCATAAGGGTTCCTTACACCAGAAGTCCACGCATCGACGCTGGACGACGCAGTCGTTTTCCTTCATCGGCAACCGGTGGACGGTTGATCCGCATCCGTTGCACTTCCTGCAACAGTTCCTGTTCCGCTACCTGGACCAGCGCCTGATCCCGTGACCGAAAGACCCGGTCACAGACCTCATCGGGCAGCCCGAGGCCCTCCCACATTTCCGTGAGCAAGCGCGCCCGATGATCGTTGTCATCAATGGCCTGCTCGGCAGCCTGTAGGGTTTTGGCGTAGGTTTCGTCGTACATGTCCATGGCTCCTATAGTAGGGACAGGGCGCCTGGCTTCCTGTCAGGTACGGTCGATTTTTTGTCGTTTTCTCATTGATTGCAGCGAACACACTCGACCGGCCGCCAATTCGAACCAACCTGATTGCGGTTCGGCGGCGCCAGTCCAGTGGCGATAGAAGCGCTCCATCCGTGCCCCCTCCAACGGACTGTCCGCCATGGCCTGCACCTGGCCGTACAGACAGGCCTGCGGCCCCAGCACCGCGAGGACCGCCTCGGCCAGCACATACAGCGCCGCAAAGGAATTGCCCAGGCCATGGCGCCCATCGGCACGGCGCAGCATGACGATCCAGACCCGCGCGCCTTCACAGCGCCAGGCCAGTTCGCAGCCGCCATGCACGAACTTCCAGCCCAGCGGCAGCGCGCTCTGGCGCAGAAAATGTGGATGGATGTCATAACCCCGCGCTTGCAGCCAGCCGGTCAACGGGTCGTGGGTCATAACGAAACCCGGCCCAATGGCTGAATGTTGATCTGCTGGGTCAGCTCCTGGTACGAGAGCACCGGCAAGCCGTAGTAGTCGCCTTCAATCAACTTGCGCACGTAGCGGCGGATGTCCATCGAAACGATCAGCACCGGTTTGCTCTGCATCTGCGAGAGGTCGCCGACGGTCTGCCGGACTTGTTCAAGGAAGGATTGGGTAACGGCCGGGTCCAGCGCCAGGTAACTGCCGGCACTGGTCTGGCGGATGCCGCCACGGATCTGCTCTTCCACCAACTGGTCCAGCAGATAGGCCGGCAGGATGTTGTTGCCACTCGAATATTTGTAACAGATGTAGCGCTTGAGGCTGCTGCGGATGTACTCGGTCAGTTGCACCACGTCCTTCTCTTTCTGGCCCCACTCCACCATGGCCTCCAGAATCGCGCGCAGGTTGCGGATCGAGATGTCCTCGCCCACCAGGCGCTGGAGAATTTCGGTCATGCGCTGCAATGGAATGATGCGCTGGGCTTCCTTCACCAGCTCCGAGTAGCTGTGCTCCATCTGCTCCAGCAGGTAACGGGTTTCCTGGATGCCGATGAAGTCCTCGGCGTACTCGCGCAACACATGGGACAGGTGCCAGGTCAGCACCTGGTCCATGCTCAGGAACGCGCAACCGGATCGCTCCAGCCGCCCTTCGTGCTCGGCACCAACCCACAAAGTAGGCTGGCCCGGCAGCACCGGTTCGCCTTCTTCGAACGGCACGCCAATCAGTTCCAACTGGCTGGCCCGCTCCTGCACCAGCAACCGCGCACTGCGCAAACGCCCACGGGCCACCGGCACCTCTTGCAACTGAATCAGGTACTCGCCGTCCTTCAAACCTTCATTGAAGCGCAGGTGGATACCCGGAAACGGCACGCCAAAGTCCAGGTAGAGTGCACGTCGCACCCGCACCAGTTCATCATTGAGGGCGAACGCCTCCAGTTCCTGCTGCATGCTCGCATCCACATCGATCAGCAGGGGCACGGTCATGGCGAACTCTTCCTTGTCCCCCAGCCGCGTGCCCTTGGGCTTACCGCCCGACGGCTTGGCTTTGGGCTTGGCCGAAGATGCAGCACCCGCGCCTTGCGCCAACAAGGTCGGCAAATCCCTGGGGTTGTCCTCGGCCGCCAGCCCGCGCTGACGCAACAGCATGAAGTAACCGCCCCCGCCCACCAGCGCCGCCAGCAGCATGAAGGTCACGGTCGGAAACCCCGGGATCAGCCCGAACAACACCAGCAGCACACCGCCGATCAGCAACGCCTTGGGTTGCGCCACGACCTGGTCGCCGATGTCATTGCCCAGGTCCGAGGTGCCGTCCGAGGAGTCACGGGTCACGATGATCCCGGCCGTGATGGCGATCAACAGGGCCGGCACCTGGCTGACCATGCCATCGCCGATGGTCAGCACCGAATAGAGCTGCAACGCATCGCCGGCGCTCAGGCCCTTCTGGGTCACGCCGATGGTGATACCCGCCAGAATGTTGATGAAGATGATGATCAGGCCGGCAATCGCATCGCCTTTGACGAACTTCATCGCGCCGTCCATCGAACCGAACATCTGGCTCTCTTTCTCGATCACCGCCCGCCGGTCACGCGCCTCGTTGACGTCGATGACGCCGGCCCGCATGTCGCCGTCGATACTCATCTGCTTGCCGGGCATGGCGTCCAGGGAGAACCGCGCACTCACCTCGGCGACACGCTCGGCACCTTTGGTGATCACCAGGAACTGCACGATAGTGATGATCAGGAAGATGATGCAGCCCACCACCAGGTTGCCGCCCACGACAAAGTTGCCGAACGTGTAGACGATCTGGCCGGCGTCGGCCTCCAGCAAAATCATCCGCGTGGTACTGACCGACAACGCCAGCCGGAACAACGTGGTAATCAACAACACGGCCGGGAACACCGAGAACTGCAACGGCGAGCTGATGTAGACCGACATCATCATCAACACCACGGAAACCGTGATGTTGATCGCAATCAGGATGTCCAGCAGGAACGGCGGCAGCGGCAGGATCATCATGAACACGACGGCCAGCAGCATCACCGCCAGCATGATGTCCTGGCGCTCGCCCACCCGCCTCAGAAAATCAGAGAGCTCCTTCATGGGACTCCCGCTGGCTCAAGAATCGTTCGTAAGCGAGGCGCGCATCGGCAATTCGCCCCTGTAACTGGCACGCACGGCTGACACAGCCCCACAGCGCAAGGTCGTCCTCGCCTTCGGCCAGCAACCGGTCGCACTGACGCTCGGCCAGTTCGCCCTCCTCCAGTTGCAACAACGCCACCACCAGCGCCCGACGCGCCTGGCGGTGAGCTGGTTCAACGGCCAGCAAGGCTTCAAGGAATATCCGCGCACGACCTGGCTGGGCGCACTGCAGCTGTAGCCAGCCGAGCAGTAGCAGCACATTTTGCTGTACCGGTTTCAACATCATGGGGGTCATACCTTGTGCAGCAAATGGAGGGCCATCTGCAGCAAGTACTCATCTTCGCTGCGCGCTTGCAGCAGCGCCGACACCGCCTGAAACTCGGGCGCATCGGATGAAGAGACCTGCTGCTTGAGGTCTGTCAGGGCCTGGCGAAATGCCTGTGGCCGGAGCAACTCGTGAAAGCTTTCGTGGGGACAGGCAAACGCCAGCAGGCGACGCCCGGCGAGGTCTGCCGGGTAGAGATTGTCGAGGTGGGCCTCGATGGAATGGCCGTCGGGCGGCAGCACATAGCGCTCGGGCAGGCCCGATGCCTGATGCTGATCGCCGACCTCGGTCAGGTGCTCGATACCAATGTGCGGGGCGCTGATCCGACTCACTGCTCAAGCACCGCGTGGCGCGCCGAGCTCAAGGTGCGGAACGCCTGGTGCAACACCGGGGCGGTGACACGACGCTCATCCAGGGTAATCAGCAGCAACAGGCGCGTGTCGGCTGCCCACCCGCAACGCAGCGGCAGCTCCGGCCCGGTGCGGCTGAACGTCAGCGCCAGGGCTCGAATCGCGCCCTGGTGAACCTGATGCCACTCCAGGTCCACGGCCAACCACAGGGTCAGTTTGCGATCATGCTGTTCGAGTTGCAGCGTGCCGGTTTCCTCAAACTCCAGCTGAATCAGCGCCCCCGCCGGAGCCGGTACGGCCACCCCCAGGTCCTGACAAAACTGCGCCAGTGCTTGGTCAATCCAGTGCATGTCGTTTACTCATTGTGCTCGCCATTCGTCTTCTTCCTGGTCGATGGCCAGGTCCAGCGCGAGCTGACAGGCATTGAGCAGGTTTTGACGCTGCTCCTCATCGGTAAAAATTTCCGTGGGGATCAGCCGGATCAGGCGTTTGATCTCGCGAAAGAAATGGATCTGGCGTGCAGCGTCCTTGATCGCCAGCGGCACGATCAGTCGCTGCACGTCCTGAACATTGGCCCAGCGCTTGTCGATCAGGCCGATCAGCCCGCCCATCAGGTCAGAAGGCCCGTATGCCATGGCCTCGTTCCCCCGTTACCAGCGCCTGCCACAATGCATTGACCTGATCCGACATGCCCGTCAGCACCCGCAGCTTGTGCATGTCGCTCATCACCCGTTCGAGCTTGATCGGGTCGAGCCGGGTCTGTTGACTGTCGAGGTCGGCGCTCAAGGCTTTCATCAGGAATCCCGTCACGCCTTCGAGCGTCGAACTGCCGAAGCGCGCATGAATGTCGTTCCAGGCGGCAGCCAGGCCGCGATAGTCCATGACGGCATCGCGGTAGGTGTCGCGCAGCGACTGGATGTCGCCGATACCCTGCTCTGCCGCTTCCTTGGCCAACGGCCCGATCTGCAAGCCCAGCTCAATGGCGTGGCCATGTTCCTGGGCCATTTCCAACAGCGCCTGGTCAATCAGTTCGACCATTGCGCGAGCGTCGGTCTTGCCGGCCAGTTCCTGGCGCGCATGAGAGAGGGCAACAAATTGGTGGCTGATCTCGCGGGAGAACCCCTTGAGGTAAGCCTTGAGCTGCGCCAGGTTGTTCAACTGGCCACTGCCGAGGTGCGCGACCAGGGCTTCGAGTTTTTGTTGGGACTCAAGATCCGGGACTTTCTTGAGGTACTCCTCGAGCATCTCGAGGATTTCACTCAGCCGCGCCTGGCCATCGCTGACGCTACGCTTGGCCAGCGACTTCTCGACCCGCTCGGAGAACACGAACGTCAGCTCTTCCGCGGAGTCGGCCATGGACTGGCTGGTGGAAATGTACTGCACACGCTCGCCCTGGAAACTGCCGGTCAGCCGGCTGTCGCGCGCAATGGTCGGTTCGGTCTGTCGATCCGGCAACGACGCCGCAGGGACGACACTCTGAATATTGGCCATAGGGGCACTCACTTGCAGACAACGGTGGTGTGGGTGCCATTGTAGAAATTCGTCCGCCGGGGCCTCTGCCAAAATCGGTCGCATTTTTTTAGGCCTTGCACCAACCAATTTCTAAAAACTTGCGACCGGGACTGAAATTACCGAAGCGGGCCTTTATCTATAGTGGCCACCAGTCCTACACCCAAGCCGACCATGCACCTCTCACTCGAACACATCACCGGCCAGATGCAGCAGGCCATCGATAAATGTCGGCTGATTCAAATTCGCGGCCGGGTCACCCAAGTCACCGGCACACTGCTCAAGGCAGTGGTGCCGGGTGTGCGCGTGGGTGAACTGTGCCAACTGCGTAACCCGGATCATTCGCTGTCGCTGATGGCTGAAGTCATTGGTTTCCAGCAGCACCAGGCGCTCTTGACCCCGCTGGGTGAAATGCTCGGCATTTCCTCGAACACCGAAGTCAGCCCGACCGGCACCATGCACCAGGTTGGCGTCGGTGATCACTTGCTGGGGCAGGTGCTTGATGGCCTCGGCCAGCCGCTCAACGGCATCAGCCTGGGTGAGCCCGCCGCCTGGTACCCGGTGTACCGCGATGCGCCCGACCCCATGAGCCGTAACCTGATCGAGCGGCCGATTTCCCTCGGTGTGCGCACCATCGATGGTCTGCTGACCTGCGGTGAAGGCCAGCGCATGGGGATTTTTGCGGCGGCCGGCGGCGGTAAAAGTACATTGCTGGCGACCTTGATGCGCAGCGCGGACGTCGACGTCATCGTGCTGGCGCTAGTGGGTGAGCGGGGACGTGAAGTCCGCGAATTCATCGAGTCCGACCTCGGGGAGCAAGGCCTCAAACGCTCGGTGCTGGTGGTCGCCACCTCTGACCGGCCGGCCATGGAACGCGCCAAGGCCGGGTTTGTCGCCACCACGATTGCCGAGTATTTCCGCGACCAGGGCAAACGCGTGCTGCTGCTGATGGACTCGGTCACCCGGTTTGCCAGGGCCCAGCGCGAGATCGGCCTGGCCGCGGGCGAACCGCCGACCCGACGCGGCTATCCGCCCTCCGTGTTCGCGGCCCTGCCCCGGTTGATGGAGCGCGCCGGCCAATCGGACAAAGGCTCCATCACCGCGCTGTACACGGTGCTGGTCGAGGGCGATGACATGACCGAGCCGGTGGCGGATGAAACCCGTTCGATTCTCGACGGGCACATCATCCTGTCGCGCAAGCTGGCCGCGTCCAACCATTACCCGGCCATCGACGTGCTGCGCTCAGTCAGCCGGGTGATGAACCAGATTGTGACCCCAGAACACCGCAACGCCGCCAGCCAGTTGCGCGAGTGGCTGGCCCGGTACGAAGAGGTCGAGTTGCTGCTCAAGATCGGCGAATACCAGAAAGGCCAGGACCCCGTGGCCGACCGTGCCATCGAAAAGATGGACGCGATCCGCGCCTGGCTGCGCCAAGGCACGCACGAACCCAGCGACCTGCCGCGCTGCCTTGAACAACTCGCGAGCCTGACCCGATGACCCTGCCCACCTTGCTGCGCATCAAGAGCTTGCGTGTCGAGCGCGCCGAACAGGAACTGCAACGCCAGGAGCTGCGGGTCGCCGAGGCACACCGCGCCCATGAATCCGCGAGAGCTGCACACCATGAATACCGGCAGTGGCGCCAGGCAGAAGAAAGCCGTTTGTTCGACCTCTGCAAGGCTGAACCCATGAACCGCAAAAAGCTTGAGCAATGGCAGCAGCAGGTTGCCCGCCTGCGGGAAAAGGAAGCCGCGCTGGAACAGACCATTGCCGAGCACGCCCAGCACCTGACCCAGGAACGCGAACGCCTTCGCCTGAGCCGGCGTCAGTTGTTGGAGGCTCAGCAGCAGGTCGAAAAATTCAACGAATTGAACCGTCACGCCCTCGCCGAGGAGCGGATGTTGCTTGAGTTCAAAGAAGAACAGGAGCTCGAAGAGTTCCGTCGTGTCGAGGCCGTTTCATGAACAGAATTCCCCCACCGGACATCACGCAAGATGTCCTTGCACGTTCACCGGCCCCGGCACGCCTGGCTGCCGATAAAACCAGCCAGGCCGAGTTCGAACAGGCGCTGAACAGCAAACCCGATGCGGGCGAAAAACGCCGTACCGACGCGTCGCGCAAGCTCGACATCCGCGAGCCGGGCAAAACGTCTCGGGACTCTTCGCGCCCACTGGACGATGACGCCGATCAGGGCGAGCCAGCTACCGCCACCGACCGCGAGCCTATCCGCCGGCCGCACCTCCCAGGCACTGCGCCAGAAACCGACACACCTGATGAAAAGGCCACACAGGAGAAGCCCGTCGAAAAGCCCGAGACCGGCCAACCCGATGAACCGGCCCCGCGTCCCGAGCCTGAACACCCTCCCACGCCTCAGCCTCCCGCGGGCATTGTCACGGTGCCACCACCATCGACGGACCGTCCCAAAACCGAAACTGGCCACCGCGACAGCGCCACGACGGCCGTGAAAAATCCGGAACAGAATCTGCCCGTGATGCTGGGCGCGCCCGTCACTGGTTTAGCCCCCGAAACGCCCTCGGACCAACACGACACCTCCGGCGAGCACGACGAACAGCCACCCTTCGGTTCACCGATCGAGGACTCGAAATCATCTTCGACCACCGGCCAGACCCCGGGCGACAAGTTGCTGGCACGCCTGCTGAACACCACCGAACAACCGCAGTTCAGCAAGGACCTCGGCAAACTGGTGCAGACGCTGCAACTGCAGATCCAGGCTGGCGTTTCCCGCGATGGCAGCACCACGCTGCTTCAGGTGAACCTGGCGCAACTGGGGCCGGTCGATGTCCAGCTCGCCCATTCACGCGGGCACCTGCACGTCGAAATCCAGGCCAGCCCCGGCAGCCTGCTGCAACTGCAACTCGCCCGTGGCGACCTGATGGAGCGCCTGCAACGGCTGAACCCCGGGCAACCGATCCAGCTGACCTTTACCCAGCATCAACACGGGGGCGACCAGGGTTCACGGCAGCGGCGGCACGTGTATGACGAGTGGGAGCAAGACGCATGAACAGCCTGATGCTGCCCCGCGTCGAGACGTCGGAACTGGCCCTGCAACAAAAAATCAGTCGCTGCCGCAGTCGCTACCCGCTCGCTGACGGTGAAGCGCGGCTGACGATCCTGCCGCAACCCGACGAACTGAACGTGCTGTTGAATGTTCACTGGCAGGGCCTGGCACTGCGCTGGCGGTGCCACAGCGCAACCCTGGCCGGATGGCTTGAACCCCACCTGCAAGAAGCGGCGTTCAGCAGCCTGCCGGCTCCGCTGCAATTGGCGTTGCTGGAACTGGAAAGTGCGGTGTTGCCGGGGCTGATCTGGAAAAGCATTCAACCGTGCCGCCCCGAGCCTGGCACAGGTACGCCCACGCTGGCGTTGACGCTGTCACGCGGTGCGCAACGGCTGGTTATCTGGCTCGACGGCGACCCGAACGCGCTGCTCGCCTTCGTGCCTGCTCGCCCCTTGGCGGAACTGACGACCGTTGCGCTGCGGCTTTCGCTGCAATGGGGCCCGGTCTGCCTGCTCCCCGAGCAACTGCACTCGCTGGCCACCGGCGACCTTCTATTGCTGCCGGCACGCCACGACGCCGCCAGCCCCTTGCTCGGCGTGGTCGAAGACCGCCCCTGGGCACGATTTCGCCACCACGACTCTCAACTGGAACTGCTTGCCATGCACAACGATGCGCCCCTCGAAACCACCCACGATCTGGCCAGTCTTGATCAGCTCCCGGTCCAGGTCAGCTTCGAGGTGGGACGCCAGACTCTCGACCTGCACACCCTGGCCACCCTGCAACCGGGGTCGCTGATCGACCTGGCCGCCCCGCTCGAAGGCGAAGTGCGGATCCTGGTCAACCAGCGTTGCCTGGGCGTGGGTGAACTGGTGAGTATTCAGGACCGTCTCGGCGTGCGCGTCACCCGCCTGCTGCAGGACCTGCCCGCATGATTCAACTGCCTGACGAACTCAGCCTGATCTTCGGGCTGGCGCTGCTGGCGTTACTGCCGTTCATTGCGGTCATGGCCACCTCATTCATCAAGATGACCGTGGTGTTTTCGCTGCTGCGCAACGCCTTGGGCGTGCAGCAAATCCCGCCGAACATGGCGATGTACGGGTTGGCGATCATCTTGAGTCTGTACGTGATGGCGCCCGTCGGTTTCGCCACCCGCGACTACCTGCGCACCCATGACGTCAGCCTGAGCAAGACAGAATCCGTGGAGCAGTTCCTCGACGAGGGCATGGAGCCGTATCGGGCCTTTTTGAAGAAACAGATCCAGGCCCGCGAACACGCGTTCTTCGTCGACAGCACCCGGCAGGTCTGGCCGAGCGAATACGCAGACCGGCTCGAACCCGACAGCCTGCTGATCCTGCTGCCGGCCTTCACGGTCAGTGAGCTGACCCGCGCCTTCGAAATCGGCTTTCTGATTTACCTGCCCTTCATCGCTATTGACCTGATCATCTCGAACATCCTGCTGGCGATGGGGATGATGATGGTCTCGCCGATGACCATTTCCCTGCCGTTCAAACTGTTGCTGTTTGTCCTGCTCGACGGCTGGGCGCGGCTGACCCACGGCCTTGTCATCAGTTACGGAGGCTGAGGGTGAACAACGCCGAGATCCTCCACTTCACCAGCCAGAGCCTGTGGCTGGTGCTGATCCTGTCCATGCCCACCGTGCTCATGGCCGCCGCCGTCGGCACCCTGGTGTCGCTGGTGCAGGCACTGACCCAGATCCAGGAACAGACCCTGGGTTTCGTCGCCAAGCTGATCGCCGTGGTCATCACCCTGTTTGCCACGGCGGGATGGATGGGTAACGAACTCTACGCCTTCGCCGAACTGACCCTGCTCAAGATTCCCCTTGTGCGATGAGCATTCAGGACCTGCAACAGCTCATGCTGGCGTACACCCTGCTGCTGCCCAGAATCATCAGCTGTTTTGTGGTCATGCCGATTCTGAGCAAACAAATGCTCGGCGGCGGCCTGATTCGTAACGGCGTGGCCTGCTCGCTGGCGCTGTTCGCCTACCCGACCGTCGCCGGCACGCTGCCCATGACGCTCGACGGCATAGACCTGGCCATGCTGATCGGCAAAGAGGTGTTGCTCGGCCTGTTGATCGGGTTTGTCGCCACGATCCCCTTCTGGGCCATCGAGGCGACCGGTTTCATCATCGACAACCAGCGCGGCGCGTCCATTGCCTCCACGCTCAACCCGACCCTGGGCAGCCAGACCAGCCCCACCGGCCTGCTGCTGACGCAAACCCTGATCACCCTGTTTTTCTCCGGGGGCGCGTTCCTGACGCTGATCGGTGCGCTGTTCCAGAGCTACGTCAGTTGGCCGGTCGCGACTTTCTTCCCCTACATCGGCAGCCAGTGGGTGGACTTTTTCTACGGCCAGTTCGGGCAACTGCTGCGCCTGTGCCTGCTGCTGGCGGCGCCCCTGCTGATCGCCATGTTCCTGGCCGAATTCGGCCTGGCCCTGATCAGCCGCTTCGCCCCGTCACTGAACGTGTTCATCCTCGCGATGCCGATCAAGAGCATCGTCGCCAGCCTGCTGTTGGTGATTTACCTGAACGTGTTGATGGAACACGCCTATGACAGCCTGCTGATCGCACTTGACCCGCTGAGCCAGCTGCGCCCGGTACTGGAGACGCCATGAGCGCCGAAAAAACCGAACAGCCCACGCCAAAGAAACTTCGCGATGCGCGCACCAAGGGCCAGGTGGTCAAAAGCAAGGAAGTGGTGTCCACGGCGCTGATCCTGTCGTTGATCGCCACGCTCATCAGTTTTTCCGAGTACTACATGGAGCACCTGGGGCAACTGATGCTGATGCCCGAGACGTACCTGAACCTGCCTTTCGGGCTGGCCTTGCAATTGATGGTGGAAAACCTGTTCCAGGAGATGGTCTACCTCTGCCTGCCGCTGCTGGCCGTCGCGGCACTGGTGGTCATCGCGGCGCACCTGGCCCAGTACGGTTTCCTGCTCAGCGGCGAGTCGATCAAGCCCGACCTGAAAAAGATCAACCCGGTGGAAGGCGCCAAGAAGATTTTCTCGATCCGCAGCCTGGTGGACTTCCTCAAGTCGATCATCAAAGTAGCCCTGTTGTCGTTGCTGGTGTGGACAACCCTGGCCGGCAACCTGGACTCCCTGATCAGGCTGCCCGGCTGCGGCATGAGCTGCATCGCCCCGGTGATCGGCCTGTTGCTTGAGCAGTTACTGCTGGTCTGCGGCGTGGGGTTCGTGCTGATCTCGGCGCTCGACTATGCCTTCGAGCGTTACCAGCACAACAAGCAATTGCGCATGAGCAAGGACGAGATCAAACGCGAATACAAAGAGATGGAAGGCAGCCCGGAGATCAAAAGCAAACGGCGTCAGTTTCACCAGGAGTTGCAATCGAGCAACCTGCGCGCCGACGTCAAACGCTCCTCGGTGATTGTCGCCAACCCCACCCACATCGCCATTGGCATTCGTTACGTGAAGGGCGAGACGCCGCTGCCGGTCGTCACTTTGAAACACACCGAAGCGCTGGCCCTGCAAGTGCGGCGCATCGCCGAGGAAGAAGGCATTCCGGTGTTGCAACGCGTGCCGCTGGCCCGGGCGTTATATCAGGACAGCCATGTCGACCAGTACATCCCCGCCGACCTGATCCAGACCACCGCCGAGGTCCTGCGCTGGCTCGACAGCCAGCAACAGACACCGCCCCCGGCGCTGTAAAACGCCCCCGGCTTGCCCTGATGCTTGTCAGTTAAGAGTTTGAGCACTGCAATCCTTGTGGGAGCGGGCTTGCTCGCGAAAGCGGCGTCACAGTCAACATTGATGTTGAATGCAATGCCCTCTTCGCGAGCAAGCCCGCTCCCACAGGTTACGTGCCTTAACTGACTGGCATCACGGCTTGCCCGGACTTTTTTTGCGCCGGCAGGCAACGCCGCACCGATCCTGCGGTCAACGCAGGCGGGCTCACAGGCGCACCTCATGTGTCCCCTCCTGTAAGCCACGCATCAAAGCCCTGCCCGCATCGTCGGGTGATTCTATTCACACCCCCATCCAAAGGACTTCGGATGCTTGAACTTGTCGCTGCGTTTATCTGCCTCACCACGCTCCTCACTTACGTGAATTTCCGCTTCATCGGCCTGCCCCCGACCATCGGCGTGATGGTCACCGCGCTGATGTTTTCCCTGCTCTTGCAGGGCCTGAGCTTTATCGGTTATCCCGGCCTCGAAGAACATGTGCAACAGCTGATCGGCCAGATCGACTTTGGCGATCTGCTGATGAACTGGATGCTGTCCTTCCTGCTGTTCGCCGGTGCCCTGCACGTCAACCTCAGTGACTTGCGCAGCTACCGCTGGCCCATCGGCCTGCTGGCGACCTTGGGCGTATTGATTGCCACGTTCGTGATCGGCAGCCTGGCGTATTACATTTTTGCCTTGTTCGGCTGGCAGGTGAGCTTCCTGTACTGCCTGTTGTTCGGCGCACTGATTTCGCCCACCGACCCGATTGCGGTACTCGGCGTGCTGCGAACCGCCAATGCGTCCAAGCCGTTGAAAACCACCATCGTTGGCGAATCACTGTTCAACGACGGCACGGCCGTCGTGGTGTTCACCGTGTTGCTGGGCATCGCGCAACTGGGCGAAACCCCGACCGTCAGTGCCACCGCCCTGTTGTTTGCCCATGAGGCGATTGGCGGCGTGGTGTTCGGCGGCCTGATCGGCTACCTCGTGTACCTGATGATCAAGAGCATCGAGCAGCACCAGATCGAAGTGATGCTGACCCTGGCGCTGGTGATCGGCGGCTCGGCGATGGCCACCGAGCTGCATGTGTCCGCGCCGATTGCGATGGTCGTCGCCGGCCTGATCATCGGCAACCTGGGCCGCAACCTGGCGATGAACGACATGACCCGGCGCTACCTGGACGGTTTCTGGGAACTGCTCGACGACATGCTCAACGCCTTGCTGTTTGCGTTGATCGGCCTGGAACTGTTGCTGCTGCCGTTCAACTGGCTGCACCTGCTGGCGGCGAGTTTGCTGGCCGTGGCGATTCTGCTTTCGCGCCTGCTCACCGTGGCCCCGGCCATCGTGCTGCTGCGTCGCTGGCGCTCGGTGCCACGCGGCACCATCCGCATTCTCACCTGGGGTGGTTTGCGCGGCGGCGTGTCGGTGGCGCTGGCGCTGGCCTTGCCGCTGGGTCCGGAACGTGACCTGTTGCTGAGCATCACCTACATCGTGGTGCTGTCCTCGATCCTGTTGCAGGGCCTGAGCATCGGCAAACTGGTCAAGCACGTGACCAAGGACGATCCCGCGCCTGCCGCACAGGCCGAACGTCACTGATCATTTTTTGATCTTCTGCGGGAACGATAAATCCCTGGTGTTCATCAGATCGCCTTCGCGAGCAAGCCCGCTCCCACACTGGATCTCATTCGCACACAACCTCTGTGTTCGCAGAAGATCTCATGTGGGAGCGGGCTTGCTCGCGAAGGGCGCGCCTCAATCTCACTCGCTGGCGACGTCATCCTGGAACTGGTCTTTGACGTACTTGATCTCGGTGCGGCCGTGCGGCGCGGGCAAGCCGTCTTCGCCGAGGTTGACGAAGACCATCTTCTCGACAGTCAGGATGCTCTTGCGGGTGATCTTGTTGCGCACCTCGCAGGTCAGCGTAATAGAGGTGCGGCCGAACTCGGTAGCGGTGATGCCCAGCTCGATGATGTCGCCCTGGCGCGAGGCGCTGACGAAGTTGATTTCGGAAATGTACTTGGTGACCACACGCTGGTTGCCCAGTTGAACGATGGCGTAGATCGCCGCTTCTTCGTCGATCCAGCGCAACAGGCTGCCACCGAACAGCGTGCCGTTGGGGTTGAGGTCTTCGGGTTTTACCCATTTGCGGGTGTGGAAATTCATATTCACTCCTGACCGTCTTGCCGATTGATGGCAGGCATCATGGCAGAGCCTGCGACCGGGCTCTATGAAAGGTCGACTATGGTCGCTATTAGCATTCTTCATGTGTCCGACAGAAACCCTTTGGAAGTCTGGAACAGACAGCTATAATCGCCACCGTTTCAAAACGGTCATCATTCATTGATACCGTTTTCCCGCCACCTGTCCGAGGGGCGCTGCAGCAGGTTTTACCTGTCAGGCTCGGATGGGGCGTTGTCTGGCCAGGATGATCCGGTCAGGCCTTAAACGCACAACGGCGCCCATTCGCACACTACGAATGGAGGCTCTTCATGAGCGCTGTCAACACGCCTGCAGATTTTAACGACTACAAAGTCGCCGACATGTCCCTGGCTGCCTGGGGCCGTCGCGAAACCATCATCGCCGAATCGGAAATGCCGGCCCTGATGGGTCTACGTCGCAAGTACGCGGGTGAACAACCGCTCAAGGGCGCGAAGATCCTGGGCTGCATCCACATGACCATTCAGACTGCCGTGCTGATCGAAACCCTGGTTGCCCTGGGTGCCGAAGTACGCTGGTCGTCCTGCAACATTTTCTCGACTCAGGACCAGGCCGCTGCCGCTATCGCTGCTGCTGGTATCCCGGTGTTCGCCTGGAAGGGTGAAACCGAGCAAGAGTACGAGTGGTGCCTGGAGCAAACCATCCTGAAAAATGGCGCGCCGTGGGATGCCAACATGATCCTCGACGACGGCGGCGACCTGACCGAGCTGCTGCACAAGAAATACCCGGCGATCCTGGACCGCGTCCACGGCGTGACCGAAGAAACCACCACCGGCGTTCACCGCCTGCTGGACATGCTGGCCAAGGGCGAGCTGAAAATCCCGGCCATCAACGTCAACGACTCGGTGACCAAGAGCAAGAACGACAACAAGTACGGCTGCCGTCACAGCCTGAACGACGCCATCAAGCGCGGCACCGACCACCTGCTGTCCGGCAAGCAAGCGCTGGTCATCGGTTACGGTGACGTGGGCAAGGGCTCGGCCCAGTCCCTGCGTCAGGAAGGCATGATCGTTAAAGTCTCCGAAGTCGACCCGATCTGCGCCATGCAAGCCTGCATGGACGGTTTCGAACTGGTTTCGCCGTTCATCGACGGTATCAACACCGGTACTGAAGCAAGCATCGACAAAGCGCTGCTGGGCAAGATCGACCTGATCGTGACCACCACCGGCAACGTCAATGTGTGCGACGCGAACATGCTCAAAGCCCTGAAGAAGCGCGCTGTTGTTTGCAACATCGGCCACTTCGACAACGAAATCGACACCGCTTTCATGCGCAAGCACTGGGCATGGGAAGAAGTGAAGCCACAGGTTCACAAGATTCACCGTACCGGCCCTGGCGATTTCGACGCACAGAACGACGACTACCTGATCCTGCTGGCCGAAGGCCGTCTGGTTAACCTGGGCAACGCCACTGGCCACCCAAGCCGCATCATGGACGGTTCGTTCGCCAACCAGGTCCTGGCACAGATCTTCCTGTTCGGCCAGAAGTACGCCGACCTGTCGCCAGCCCAGAAAGCCGAGCGCCTGACCGTTGAAGTACTGCCGAAGAAACTCGACGAAGAAGTGGCCCTGGAAATGGTCCGCGGTTTCGGTGGTGTCGTGACTCAACTGACCAAGACCCAAGCCGACTACATCGGCGTGACCGTCGAAGGCCCGTTCAAGCCGCACGCTTACCGCTACTGATCGGTCCTGCTGCCTGCTCTCCCTGTGGGAGCGGGCTTGCTCGCGAAGGCGATTTATCATTCAGCATTGATGTTGACTGACCCATCGCTTTCGCGAGCAAGCCCGCTCCCACACGGGATGTGCAAGCCCCACAGGCTTATGCGTTTGCAAGGGTATTCCTATGTCCCAAGACCGCCGCTACAGCTTCGAGTTCTTCCCTACCAAGACCGACGCTGGGCATGAAAAACTGCTCGCCACTGCCCGTCAGCTGGCCGGTTACAACCCCGATTTCTTTTCCTGCACCTACGGCGCTGGCGGCTCGACGCGTGATCGCACGATGAACACCGTGTTGCAGCTCGAAAGCGAAGTCAAAGTCCCTGCCGCACCGCATTTGTCGTGCGTTGGCGACAGCAAGGCCGACTTGCGTGACCTGCTGAGCCAGTACAAGGACGCGGGTATCACCCGTATCGTTGCCCTGCGCGGTGACCTGCCTTCGGGCATGGGCATGGCCAGCGGCGAACTGCGCCACGCCAATGACCTGGTGAGCTTCATTCGTGAAGAAACCGGCAACCATTTCCACATCGAAGTCGCCGCCTACCCGGAAATGCACCCGCAAGCGCGCAACTTCGAAGACGATCTCGTGAACTTCGTGCGCAAGGCCAACGCCGGCGCTGACAGTGCGATCACCCAGTACTTCTTCAACGCCGACAGCTACTTCTACTTCGTCGACCGTGTACGGGCGATGGGCGTGAACATCCCGATCGTGCCGGGGATCATGCCAATCACCAACTACAGCAAGCTGGCGCGATTCTCCGATGCCTGCGGTGCGGAGATTCCGCGCTGGATCCGCAAGCAGCTGGAAGCCTACGGCGATGACACCCAGAGCATTCAAGGCTTTGGCGAACAGGTCATCACCGACATGTGCGAACGCTTGCTGCAAGGCGGCGCACCAGGGTTGCACTTCTACACCCTGAACCAGGCCGAGCCGAGCCTGGCCGTCTGGAACAACCTGAAACTGCCGCGCTAAGACGCTGCCGGATTCAGACAAGGCCCTGGCGAAACCCGGGGCCTTTTTTTGCGACCGACACTTGAGTTAGAGCATCTGCGCCCGGTTTCTGGCTCTTTACGGTTTCTCGTCGTAATCTCAAGTCATGCCCGTCATTGCCCAGTTGCTGACAGCCCTTCTCTTTGCTTGCCTGAGCCTTAACGCACGGGGCGAGAAGCTGCGCATTGTCACCGAACCCTGGGCGCCCTATGTCTATGAGGAAAACGGCAAGGCCCTGGGGCTGGACTACGAAACCACGGCGATTGTGTTCAAGCGCCTGGGGATTGAAGTCGAATGGCAGTTCCTGCCCTGGAAACGCTGCCTGGCCATGCTCGACCAAGGGCTGGCCGACGGTGCGCTGGATATTTTCTACAGCAAGGACCGCGACGCGACCCTGCTCTATCCCAGCGAACCGCTGTCGCAAGTCGAGTTCGTGATGTTTTACGCCAATGAACGTCCGCATCCCTTGCGCACCCTCGACGACCTGCGCGGCCTGACCATCGGCACTTCGCCCGGCTATCTGTATAGCCAGGACTTTCGGGAATCGACCCTGTTTACCCGCGAACCGGCACCGACCCACGAGGCCAACTTCGGCAAACTGGTGCGCGGGCGCATCGACCTGCTGATCACTGACCGTCGCGTCGGCCAGCACCTGCTCGATGAATTGAAGTTGCGCGACCAAATCAGCGAAAGCCCCACGGTCATCAGCCACGAAGCCCAGTTCCTGGCGGTCCGCCGCGGTGCCGGCATGGACTTGCTGGTGCAGCGTTTTGGCGCTGAACTCAAGCGTTTCAAGCGCGAACCAGCCTATGCCGAACTGAGCGCACGCTATGGCGCGGCCCCTGCACAAGCACAGGCGTCATCGCCGCAAGTGCACCTTGAAAAAACCGTTGAGCAGCAGGAAAGCGGCGCGCAGTGATTGCTCTGTTATACTCCGGCCTTCCCGCCAGGCTCACGCCCGGACGCTCGGTCTTGTTAAAGGCATCTCGACACCGCTACAGCGCAGCTTTTCAGCCCGCGCGGGCACTCGAAGATGAGCCTTCAAGGCCCAGCAGGACCGGACGCGATTGCGCTTCTCTTAAACGCCATTCGCGCCAGGCAAGACTATCCCATTGGGCCAAGCCCTAACTAAAACAGGATTACTCATGTCCTTTGCTTCCCTCGGTCTCTCCGAGGCTTTAGTCGGTGCCATCGAAGCCGCCGGCTACACCCAGCCTACTCCGGTGCAACAGCGGGCCATTCCCGCCGTGTTGCAAGGTCGCGACCTGATGGTCGCGGCGCAGACAGGCACTGGTAAAACCGGCGGCTTCGCCCTGCCGATTCTGGAGCGTCTGTTCCCCAACGGTCACCCGGACAAATCCCAGCGTCACGGCCCGCGCCAACCGCGTGTCCTGGTCCTGACCCCGACCCGCGAACTGGCCGCACAGGTACACGAGAGCTTCAAGCTCTATGCCCGCGACCTGAAATTCGTCAGTGCCTGCATCTTCGGTGGCGTTGGCATGAACCCACAGGTTCAGGCCATGTCCCGTGGTGTTGACGTGCTGGTGGCCTGCCCGGGTCGCCTGCTCGACCTCGCCGGCCAAGGCAGCGTCGACCTGTCTCATGTGGAAATCCTCGTCCTCGACGAAGCCGACCGCATGCTCGACATGGGTTTCGTCCATGACGTCAAAAAGGTCCTGGCCCGTCTGCCGGCCAAGCGTCAGAACCTGCTGTTCTCGGCAACGTTCTCCAAGGACATTACCGACCTTGCTGGCAAGTTGCTGCACAACCCGGAACGCATCGAAGTCACGCCGCCGAACACCACCGTCGAGCGCATCGAGCAACGCGTTTTCCGCCTGGCCGCCAGCCACAAGCGCTCCTTGCTGGCGCACCTGATTACCGCTGGCGCCTGGGAACAGGTGCTGGTGTTCACCCGCACCAAGCACGGCGCCAACCGTCTGGCCGAGTACCTGGACAAACACGGCCTGAGCGCCGTTGCGATCCACGGCAACAAGAGCCAGAACGCCCGCACCAAAGCCTTGGCCGACTTCAAGGCCGGTGAAGTGCGCATCCTGGTCGCCACCGATATCGCCGCACGTGGCCTGGACATCGATCAGCTACCACACGTGGTCAACTTCGAGCTGCCGAACGTCGACGAAGACTATGTGCACCGTATCGGCCGTACTGGCCGTGCCGGTCGTTCGGGCGAGGCGATCTCGCTGGTGGCCCCGGACGAAGAAAAACTGCTGAAAAGCATTGAGCGCATGACCAAGCAGAAGATCGCCGACGGCGACCTGATGGGCTTTGATGCAAGCAGCGTCGAAGCCGAGAAACCGGAAGTGCGCGAGCGTCCGGATGTGCGTAACCCGCGCAACCCACGTGGCCCGCGCGGCGACGGCCCGAACGGCAGTGGCGGTGGCGGCGGTCGTAAAGACAAAGGCAAGGACAAGGGCGGCAAGGAAAAACCGGCTGCCAGTGGCCGTGGCGAACGCCCGGCGCAAAAGCCGCGTGAAGGCACTCCGGCCCGCGAACAACAGCGCCCGGCACCTCGTGCCTCTGCTGACCGTGCACCGGACGAGTTCCTGGACGACGACGTGGATAACTTCGGTAACCGCGTCGACTACGTGCCTCAAGCCAAACCTGCCCAGGGCCGTGGCCGCCGTCCGGGCGCTCCGGCGCAAGGCTCGGGGGCAGGCGCAGGTGCTCCACGCACCGGCCAGCCACAAGGTCGCCAAAATGGCCCGCGCAACAGCAGCGGCGCCACCACCGGCACCCCGCCAGCCAAGCGCAGCGGTCCACGCAGTGGCGCCCCGCGTGACGGTCAAGCCCGTCGCGAAGAGTCGCGCAACCGCCGCCCGGCCCGTGACGACCAGCCGCGCCAGGAACCCGCCGTGCAGAACCCGCGTGGCAATGCGCCGAAGATCATGCACAAGGAGTCGAAAACCGATCGTTTCCCGACACCCGAGCAACTCGATCAACTGCCAAGCCGCCCACGTGGCGAGAAACCAGCGTTGCTGACCCGCAATCGCTGATTTAGCGCCGCAATGAAAAATGCCCCGGCTCGCGAGACCCGGGGCATTTTTCTAGCCGCCGCAAATTCCCTGTGGGGGCGAGCCTGCTCCCACATTGGTTCTGCGTTGCTTGCCAGAAATGTGTTCGGCAATAAAAAACGCCCCCGGTCGCAAGACCGGGGGCGTTTTTGTGTGTCAGGCGAAAATTACTTCGCTTTCACACCTTCAAACGTGACGTACAGTTCGACCGCATCGGAAGCTGGGCCCAGGTCCTTCTGCTTGCCGAAGTCGCTGCGCTTGATGTGGGTAGTGCCTTCGAAACCGGCACGGTAGCCGCCCCATGGGTCCTTGCCTTCACCCAGGAAAGTGGCCTTGACCACCACCGGCTTGGTCACGCCCAGAATGGTCAAGTCACCTGCCACGTCAGCGGTTTCCTTGCCATCGGCATTCTTGCCGGTAGATTTGACGCTGGTGGACACGAACGTCGCCTTGCCGAACTTGCTCGCATTCAGGAAGTCAGCGCTGGTGATGTGTTTGTCGCGCTCGGCATGGTTGGTAAATACGCTGGCGGTATTCACGTTGAACTCGATTTTGCTGGCTTCTGGCTTGGCAGCGTCGAAGCTGAACTTGCCGTCGATGTCCTTGAAGGTACCGGTGATGAAGCTGTAGCCCAGGTGGCTGATCTTAAAGTCAACGAAGGCGTGCTGGCCTTCCTTGTCGACAACGTAGTCCGCGGCCATCGCCTGACCAGCCGACAACAGTGCAGTACCGATTGCCAGAGCGGCGAGAGTCTTTTTCAACATGCTTTCTATTCCTTTGGAGTCGAGGTTGAACATCAGGCTTTGCGTCCCAGCATTCGTATCAGGGTCGCATCACGGTCGATAAAGTGGTGCTTCAGTGCTGCCAACGCATGGAGACCGGAAAAAATTACCAATGCCCACGCCAGATACAGATGAATCGCACCCGCTATGTCTGCCTGGTCCGGTAGACCGGAAATCAGTGCAGGAATTTCAAACAGGCCAAACACCGGAATCCCGACACCGTCTGCGGTGGAAATCAGGTAACCGGCAATCATCACCGCGAACAGGCCGACATACAGAAAACCATGGCCGAGCTTCGCGCCCAGTCGGGTCATCCGGCTATAGCTGCTCAGGACCGGTGGCGGCGGGCTGACAAAGCGCCAGAGCACCCGCAGCAGCATGACCGCGAACAGTATCAGGCCAATGCTTTTGTGCAGGTCCGGCGCGTCTTTGCGCCAGGTGCTGTAGTAGTCCAGACCGACCATCCACAGACCGAGGGCGAACAAACCGATGACGGCGAGCGCCACGCCCCAGTGCAGAAAGATGCTGACTCCGCCGTAGCGGGAGGAAGAGTTACGTAGCTGCATTGCCCAAATCCTGTAAGAACTGTGACCAAGACTATCGAGTTATCTATCGAGTTAAAGCGGAAAATTTTGCTTTGAAATATCGAGAAATACGATCAAGAGTCTGAAAGGGGTGGGTTAAGGAAAGATTAACCACGTGTTAAGCCTGCTATCGGCAGAACCTCAAGCGTGCCCCGCCAACGCATACGCACGTCAATACAACCATGTGGCGCCCCCCTGTGCCACCCACAAACGACACAATAGGTTGTCCGCTCGCCTGGCATTGCATAGGCTTGCGCGATTGTTTGCCCGCGCACGACGCGAGCCGCCTCGAGGAGACTGAACATGGGCCTGAATAATCAGTGGATGCAACGCGATCTCGCGGTGCTGTGGCATCCCTGCACCCAGATGAAAGACCACGAACAGCTGCCGCTGATCCCGATCAAGCGCGGTGAAGGCGTGTGGCTGGAAGACTTCGAAGGCAAACGTTACCTCGATGCCGTTAGTTCCTGGTGGGTCAACGTGTTCGGTCACGCCAACCCGCGCATCAACCAGCGGATCAAGGATCAGGTCGATCAACTGGAACACGTGATCCTGGCCGGTTTCAGCCACCAACCGGTGATCGAGCTGTCCGAGCGGCTGGTGAAAATCACCCCGCAAGGCCTGACCCGGTGCTTCTACGCCGATAACGGTTCGTCCTGCATCGAAGTCGCGCTGAAAATGAGCTTTCACTACTGGCTCAACCGCGGCCAGCCTGCCAAGAAGCGCTTCGTCACTCTGAGCAACAGCTACCACGGCGAAACCATCGCCGCGATGTCGGTCGGCGATGTGCCGCTGTTCACCGAAACCTACAAGGCCCTGCTGCTGGACACCATCAAGGTGCCAAGCCCGGACTGCTATCTGCGCCCCGAAGGCATGAGCTGGGAAGAACACTCGCGCACTATGTTCGTCGCGATGGAGCAGACCCTCGCCGAAAACCACGACACGGTGGCGGCGGTGATCGTCGAACCGCTGATCCAGGGCGCGGGCGGCATGCGCATGTACCACCCGGTGTACCTGAAACTGTTGCGTGAAGCCTGTGACCGTTACGGCGTGCACCTGATCCACGACGAAATTGCCGTTGGCTTTGGCCGCACCGGGACAATGTTCGCCTGCGAGCAGGCCGGCATCCGCCCGGACTTCCTGTGCCTGTCCAAAGCCCTGACCGGCGGTTACCTGCCGCTGGCGGCGTGCGTCACCACGGACGAGGTCTACAGCGCCTTCTACGATGAATACCCGACCCTGCGCGCCTTCCTCCATTCCCACAGCTACACCGGCAACCCGCTGGCGTGTGCGGCGGCGTTGGCGACGCTGGACATCTTCGAAGAAGACAACGTCATCGAGAGCAACAAGGCCCTGGCCCAGCGCATGACCACCGCAACCGCACACCTGGTGGATCACCCCCACGTGTCGGAAGTGCGTCAGACCGGCATGGTACTGGCCGTCGAGATGGTGCAGGACAAGGCCAGCAAAACCGCTTACCCGTGGCAGGAACGTCGTGGGCTGAAGGTGTTCCAGCATGCGCTGGAGCGTGGTGCGCTGCTGCGACCGCTGGGCAACGTGGTGTATTTCCTGCCTCCGTACGTGATTACGCCCGAGCAGATCGACTTCTTGGCTGAAGTCGCCAGCGAAGGGATCGACATCGCAACGAGCAACAAGGTCAGCGTGGCGGTGCCGAAGGACTTTCATCCGGGGTTCCGTGATCCGGGCTAACAGCCACTGAGCCTTCCCTGTGGGAGCGGGCTTGCTCGCGAAGAGGCCGTGTCAGTCGACATTGATGCTGACTGACACTGCGCTTTCGCGAGCAAGCCCGCTCCCACAGAGGTTTGTCGCTGAGCAGTCGATACCTACTCAGATGAATAACACCCTTTTCAGAGAACCAGAATGAGACTGTCCCGCTTCTTTATCGACGCCCCCCTGAGCCTCGGCGAACATGAACTGCCCGAAGCCCAGGCGCACTACATCAGCCGCGTGCTGCGCATGGCCGAAGGCGATGCGTTGCAAGTGTTCGACGGTTCTGGCCAGGAGTTCCTCGGCACGCTGGCGGAAGTCGGCAAGAAACGCGTGCGCGTGGCGTTGACGGAAAGCTTCGCCGGGCAAATCGAGTCACCACTGCACATTCACCTGGGCCAGGGTCTGTCCCGGGGCGAGCGGATGGATTGGGCTATTCAAAAAGCCACCGAGTTGGGTGTGAACGAAATCACTCCGATCTTCAGTGATCGCTGCGAAGTCCGGCTCAAGGACGAACGCGCCGACAAGCGTTTGCAGCACTGGCGCCAGGTCGCCATCAGCGCTTGCGAACAATGCGGGCGTTCACGCGTACCGGTGATTCACCCGCCCTTGCTGCTGGCCGACTGGCTGAAACAGACCGAGGCCGAACTGAAACTGGTGCTGCACCCAGTGGCCGAGCCGCTGGTGAGCCATGCCAAACCTGCAACCCTGGCGTTCCTGATCGGCCCGGAAGGCGGGTTGTCGGACGTGGAAGTCGATCAGGCTCAAAGCGCCGGCTTCCATTCCGCCCGCCTCGGCCCACGAGTACTGCGCACCGAAACCGCGCCGGTGGTGGCGTTGGCCGTGGCTCAGCAGTTGTGGGGCGATTTCTAGTCCCCTATCGCGAGCCTGCTCGCGATGGCCGCGCCTCGGTTTAAAGCACGTAGAACAGGATCGCCACAAAGTGCAGCAGACTGCCGGCAATGACGAACAGGTGCCAGATGCCGTGGGCGTGGCGCAGTCGGCTGTCGAGTGCGAAGAAGATGATGCCGACGGTATAAAACACCCCGCCCGCCGCCAGCCAGGCAAACCCCACGCCGCCCAGCGCGGCCATCAACGGCTTGACCGCCACCAGCACGATCCAACCCATCACCGCGTAGATCACAATCGACAGGATTCGCGCTTCGGAGCGGGGCTTGATCTCTTGCAACATGCCGATCACCGCCAGCCCCCAGACGATGCCGAACAACGTCCAGCCCCACGGCCCGCGCAGCGTGACCAGGCAAAACGGTGTGTAACTGCCGGCAATCAGCAGGTAAATCGACAGGTGATCGACCTTCTGCATGATGGTTTTCGCCCGACCGCGCACGCTGTGGTACACCGTCGACACGCTGTACAGCACCAACAAGGTAAATCCGTAGATCGCCACGCTGACAATCTTCCATGGGCTGCCGTCCATGCTGGCAATCACCAGCAACCAGACCGCTCCGACAAACGCTGCAATCGCGCCCACCAGATGGGTCCAGGCGTTGAATCTTTCCCCGTGATACATGTATGACTCACCTTAAAACCAGGACAACCGTGCGCAAGGCTCAGGCTTGTAGCCTGAAAGCACAATGTTTCAGAAGAATGTTATCGCCAACGTGGATCGTTCCCAACGGACGCGTTCGACCCGTCGACATGGCAACGATCACCTCAGACCAACCCCGCCCCCACCAGCAACTCCTCCAACGCCAACAGGTCCGGGACTTTGGCCACTTGTTCGGCGACTTGCACCGCTGCGTGTTCCAGGGTGCACAGCGGCACGTCGACGTAACTCAACTGGCTGTCGAGTTTGTAGGAGCGCGGGATGCCCTGCACCAGCAAGGCTATGAACTTGAGGTCCGGGCGGCCGCCAAGAGCATTGAGCACAACAATGCGGGCGCGGTCGCCGATCACGGTTTTCTGGCCGCACGCCGATTCGAAGCTCAGTAACGGAATTTGCCGATCACGCCAGCTCACCAACCCCAGGTACCAGGGCGGTGAGTCAAGATCGAAAGCACCGGGCTGGTAGTCGATCAGTTCGGCAACGGCAACGTTGGGCAGGATCAGGTTGCGATCCGCCAAGGGCAGCAGCAGCCCGGTGAGGTTGCTGGCGCGATGTTCATGCATGGGTTTTGCTCCACAGGGCGATGCTTTCGAGCAGCACCGACTCCTGGTACGGCTTGCCCAGGTAGTCGTTGACGCCAATGGCCATGGCGCGGTCGCGGTGCTTCTGACCGGTGCGCGAAGTGATCATGATGATCGGCAAGTGCTGCAAGCGCGGGTCGTTGCGTACCTGCATGGCCACTTCGAAGCCGTCCATGCGCGGCATTTCGATGTCCAGCAGCATCAGGTCCGGCAGGTGCTCTTCGAGCACCATCATCGCGTCGACCCCGTCCTTGGCTGTCAGCACGTTCATGCCGTGGCGTTCGAGCAGACGGCTGGTGACCTTGCGCACCGTCACCGAGTCGTCGACCACCAACACCAGCATCGGCCGCTGCGCCTGGGCGTCATTGCCGGTTTCCAGCACTGCGGTACGCGACGGCACACGGGCCTGCATCGCCCGGATCGGCGCCAGCAGGTCTAGAATCAGCACCACCCGGCCATCGCCCAGAATGGTCGCGCCCGACAACCCCTGCACCCCGGCGAACTGCGGTCCGAGGCTCTTGACCACGATTTCCCGGGTGCCGGCCATGGCGTCGACTTGCACCGCGATCCGTCGTTCGTTGCACTGCACCAGCAGCACCGGCAACGGCAGGCTCTGGCCCAACAGTTTCGGGCGCACGCTGGTTTTCAGCAACTCGCCCAGGTAGCACAGTTCATAGTGCTGCCCGGCGTACGTGTAGCGCGGCGGGTCGAGCTGATAATACGTCTCCAGCTCATTGGGCAGCACTCGCACGATCCCCTCGATGGTGTTCAGCGGAATCGCGTACTGGTCCTCCGCACACTGCACCATCAGTGCGCGGTTGACCGACACGGTAAACGGCAAACGAATACGAAAGTGCACGCCCTGCCCAGGCACAGAGTCGATGGTCATGGTGCCGCCCAGTTGCCGGACTTCTTCGTGGACCACGTCCATGCCGACACCGCGCCCGGAGATCTGGGTGATTTTCTCGGCGGTGGAAAACCCCGGTTGCAGAATGAACTGCAAGACATCGCGGTCACTGATCTCGGTGTTCGGGTCAAGCAACCCACGCTTGATCGCCTTGCGCCGCACAGCCTCCAGCGGCACCCCGGCACCGTCATCACGGATGTCGAAAATGATGTCGCCGCCCTCGCGGGACAGGTCGAGGGTAATCCGCCCCTGGGCAGGCTTGCCGGCCGCCACGCGCACCTCGGTGGCTTCCAGACCGTGGTCGACAGCGTTGCGCAGCATGTGCTCCAGCGGCGCGGCCATGCGCTCCAGCACGTTGCGGTCCATCTCGCCTTCGGCGTTGCCGACGATGAATTCGACATCCTTGCCCAGCTCGCTCGAAACCTGGCGGACGATGCGCTTGAGCCGCGGCAACATCCGTTCGAACGGCACCATGCGCGTGCGCATCAGGCCTTCCTGCAATTCGGTATTGATGCGGCCCTGCTGCTGCAACAGGTTTTCTGCGTCATGGTTACGCCGGTCGAGGGTTTCCTTGAGGTCGAGCAAATCGGAGGCGGATTCAAACAACGCCCGCGACAGCTGCTGCAACTGGGAATGGCGGTCCATCTCCAGTGGGTCGAATTCTTCATAACCCAAGCGCTCGGCTTCAACCTGCTGACGGCTGAGAATCCGCCCCTGGGTTTCGGTATCAAGCCGGCGCAACTGGTCGCGCATTCGCTCAATGGTGGTTTCCATCTCGCTCAGAGCCACGCGGGCATCGTTGACCTGTTGTTCGATCCGTCCTCGAAAGATCGAGGTTTCGCCGGCCAGGTTGACCAGATCATCCAGCAACTCTGCCGAGACCTTGACCATGTCGGCCGCGATCTCGGCTGGCGCAACCGGCGCCTCGGGCTTGACCGGCAGCGGCGCGAGCGGTTCTGCCGCGGGTGCCTCTGGAGCGTTGGCGGCCGGGTGGGTGAAGTCGCGGATCGCCTCGATCAGTTCATCGGCCGACAACACCGGTTGACCGGCGCGTGTCGCGTCGAGCATCTGCGCCAGGCGGTCATGGCAGCCCTGCAACAGACCGAACAGCGCGGCGGTCGGTTGCAGCAGCCCGGCCGACAAGCCTTCGTAGAGAAACTCCAGCTCGTGGGCCAGGTCACCAATCGGGGTAATTTCGACCATCCGTGCACCGCCCTTGAGGGTGTGCAGGTCACGCAGCAGGGTTTCGACTTCCTGACGGCTTTGCGGCTCGGCTTGCCAGCGCACCAGCGCCGCGCCTGAGCTGTCGATAATGTCGAACCCTTCTTCGAGGAAGATCTCCAGCAACTCCGGGTCGTGCACCGCCGAGTCGCTCCCGGCCGGTGCTTGCGGCGCTTCAGGGCTGGCGCCGTTGCCCTGGCGAAACTCGCGAATGGCCTCGATCAGCGTTGTCGGGTCGTCCAGTGATTGCTGGCGTTGCAGTTGTTCCAACAACACCGCGAGGTGGTCATGGCTCTGTTGCAGCAATGACACCAGGTCAGCGCCGTGGCTGTGGCGTCGGTCCACCAACCCTTCGTAAAGACTTTCCAGCTCATGGGCCAGATCACCAACCGGCCCGACTTCGGCCATCCGCGCGCCGCCCTTGAGGGTGTGCAAGTCGCGCTGCAACGACGACAACGGCGCCGCGTTGTCCGGGTCGTGCAACCAGCGCTGCAAGGCCTGACCCGCACTTTCGAGGATGTCCGCTGCTTCTTCGAGGAAGATCGAGACAATTTCATCGTCCGCCGATGACGTTTGCTCAAGCGTTGCCGTGGCGCGGCCCAGTTCGGTGATGCTCAGGGTACGGCTGCCGTCGCTGCGAATCAGGCCCATGGCCGAAGGATCGAGGCCCTCATCGAGCAACTCGCGCAATGCCCGGATACGGGCAGGCTGCGGGCTGACTTCCTGGCCAGCAGCCAGTTCGTCGAGCATGTTGATCAGGGCTTCGTGGGCACTTTTCGCCTCATGGAAAAACCGCTCGCTGACCGCCAGGCTGCTTTCTTCCACCGCGCCATACAGATCGAGCAAGGCCTCGCAGAGTTCATCCACCGGGTGCAGGTCTGCCAGGTGCGCGCCTTCGCCCAGTGTCGTCAGTTCATCCAGCAACGCGCTGAGTTCAAGACGTTCGCCGGGGTGCTGCTGCCAACGCTGAAGCAGGCTTTCGGCGTCCAGCAGGATGTCCATGCCCTGGGCCAGGAAGTTGTTGATGAGCTGCGGATCACGCTTGATCCGCAGCCCGGTGTTCGGCGCACTGAGGATTGCTTCCAGCCGTTCGGCAAGCAGGGTCCGGGTGCGTTCGATCAGGCTTTGGGCACCGGCAATCCCGGCCAGCGGGTCGCGGCCCAACTGCTTCAGGCCCCGGCGAAACAGGCCTTCGGCTTCAAGCAGCAACTCGACTTCGTCCAGGTCCAGCGGCATCTGGTGTGCCTTGAACTCGCGGGCAAGGTGATCCAGCGGCGCCGCCAGCTCAGCGATCGGCAACACACCAGCCATCGACGCACTGCCCTTGAGGGTGTGCAGAGCGCGTTGCAACTCGTCGCTGGCCTGCAAGGGCATGTGCTCGGCGGCCTGATCGAGAAAGCGGTTAAGGCTGGCGAGGTGGGTTTCGGCCTCGTTGCGGAAGATCTCCAGCAACTGCGGATCGAGTGCGGCATCTTGGGGTGACACACCTTCCGGGGCAGGCTCATCGCCCTTGGCCAGCGCATGGGCACGGGCGGCCAGGCGGTCGACATCATCGCGCTGGCGCTGGCCATTAGCGGCAAATTCGTCCACCAGTTCGGGCAACAATTCCAAAGCATCGGCCAACAGCTGCTGCACCGCCGCACCGGGTTCGACGCTGCGTTCCAGCACGCGGTTGAGCAGGTTTTCCATCGCCCAGGCCAGCTCGGCGAGGACCAGCGCACGGACCATCCGCCCGCTGCCCTTCAAGGTATGGAAGGCCCGGCGCAACTCACCCAGGACCGAGGCACTGTCAGGGCTGGCGGACCAGCGCGGCAGGTACTCGCGCAGCACGTCGAGGACTTCGTCGGTCTCCTCAAGGAACACTTCACGCAGCTCGTCATCCACTGGCGCCTCGCCGAGCGGCGGCGGCAACAGGCTGCCCGGCGTGTTGAGGGCTGGCGGGTTCACGGCGGACACCGGGCTGGCCAGCACCTCGGCCAGGGATTGCACCACCTGCGGATCGCCCAGCGCTTGCAGGTCCTGCATCACCTGCGCTTCGTCGGGGGCAAGCACGTCATTGAGCAACGGCACCTGCGGCTCGCGAGGGACGTAGCCCAGCGCCGCGAGGCTTCGCTCGGCAACGTCCAGCAGCGCCTCGCCGGGCGCTTCGTGATCGTCACTCAAACGCTCCAGATAATATTCCAGGCTGGTGATCGCATCCGCCAGGTGGTCGAGTTGCTGCCAGCCGGGCTGGGCCTGATCCACCAGCAGGTGCTCGCGGATAAACCTGTTACAGGCTTCCAGCAGGCTCGCCGCACGGCTTAACGGAATCATCGCCAGCGCGCCACGCACCTGGGTCAACAGGGCCGGCAGCGGTTGCAGGTGCTGGCGGTCCCAGTCGGCGTCGATGTAGTCGACGATCATGTCCTTGGCCTGTTGCAGGCAGATGCGGGCTTCCTTGATGACAATCTGGTGGATCTGCGTCAGGTCGGTGGTCGGCAGGCGGCTTTCTTCACGGCTTTCCGGTTCGACGGTGCCGACCATTCCGGCCAGGGTCGCTTCGACGTAAAGCAACGCACCCGCGACATCCATCAGGGTCGCGTCATTGGGTTCGCGCTGGCCCTGGGCGAGGCTCTGGACCACCGCCAACTGATCGATGATGACCTTGCGCGGCTGGCCGAAACCCAGCACTGCCAGGGTGTCGGCGATCTGCCGCAACGGCGCCAGCAGGCTGTCGAGGTCCGAGGTGTGCTGCCGGTCGCTGCGCACGAACAGGTCAAGCCGCTCCTTGACCCGCACCAGCTCTTCGCACAGCGCGGCGAGTACCGAGCGCATGGCGTCGCGGTCAGGGCCGGCCAGGCGGGCGCGCTCCTCATCGACCATGGCGCTGTCCGGCAGCGCCTCATCCAGTCCGTAACGTTCTTTCATGGTATGCATCTGCGCGCTGGGGAATTGGGCCTTGGCAATATAGAACAACAGGCTCTTGAGCAACTCGGGCGGGGCCGGTTCATTGATCCCGGTCATGCCCTGCTCAAGCAGGCGCTTGAGTTCCTTGTCGGCGTCCTTGAACAGGCTGCGCAACGCGGGGCTGTTGGCGATGCTGCCTTGCGCCATGCCCTCGACCAGCGCCGACGCCACTTGCCACAGCGGGTTCAACGGCGAGTTGCGGCACAACCCTTCCAGGCGGGCGAAGACCTTGGCCAGGTAGCCGACGTTGGTTTCATCGTCCTGTTCACGCAGCAGGCCGACCAGGCCCATTTGCAGCAGTTGCCGGGCCTTGCGCAGCATGCCCGGAAGGTCGGGAGGTTCAAGCTGCGCCAGCGCCGCGGCGTCCAGTGGTGCGATCACCGGCAGGTGCGGGCTGAACAGGCTGGTTTCCGACAAAAGGCTCTCGTCCCGGGCACTGCGCAGGTCGTTGATCAGCGGCAACACCACCAGCGGTAAATCGCGGCGGGCACTGTGAACGCGGTCGAGGTAGATCGGCAACTGGCCCAAGGCCTGTTGCAACACATGAATCGCTTCGTCGCGATGGCTGACGCGGTTCTGCTGCAAGGCACCGGCCAGTTGCTCCATTTCTTCGGCAAGCAGGGCCGCGCCGTAGAATTCGACCATTTGCAGGCTGCCGTGGACCTGATGGATGCAGGCCAGGCACTCGTCGATGGCCGGCGTCACCTGCGGGTCCTCGGCCAGGGTGTCGAGGGCCACGTTTTCGAGGGCCAGAGAAGCCTGCTTCAGCGTTTCGGCAATTTCGCCCTTGACCCATTCGAGGGCCACATAGTCGTGCCGATCACCCATAACCACTCCAGTCAAATTCATTCACCGCGTTCAGGGATCAGGCCTGACCGGCGTCTCGCGCAGGGGCCGTCGGCAAGGTGAAACCCGATACCGAACGGCGCAACTGGCTGGCCATCTTCGCCAGGTTGCCGATGCTCTCGGCGGTGGCGGTCGAGCCCGACGAGGTCTGCGTGGTGATCTGCTGGATCACGTTCATCGTCAAGGAAATCTGACCCGCCGACGACGTCTGTTGCTGCGCCGCATTGGAAATACTCTGGATCAGCGCCGCGAGGGTTTTCGACACGCCCTCGATTTCCTCCAGAGCCACTCCGGCATCCTGCGCCAGCCGCGCACCGCGCACCACCTCAGTGGTGGTCTGTTCCATGGAAATCACCGCTTCGTTGGTGTCCGTCTGGATCGCCCGCACCAGGGTTTCGATCTGTCGGGTCGCCGCCGACGAGCGCTCGGCCAGACGCTGCACTTCATCGGCCACCACCGCAAAACCGCGCCCGGCGTCGCCCGCCATGGAAGCCTGAATCGCCGCGTTGAGGGCCAGGATGTTGGTCTGGTCGGCAATGTCATCGATCAGACTGACGATATCGCCGATCTCCTGCGAAGACTCGCCCAAACGCTTGATACGCTTGGCGGTGTCCTGGATCTGCTCGCGAATGTTGTCCATGCCGTGGATGGTGTTGTGCACCACCTCGTTGCCCTTGTTGGCGATTTCCACCGAGCGCTCGGCCACCGCCGAGGACTCGGCAGCGTTGGCCGACACCTGGTCGATGGACTGGGCCATTTCGTTGATCGAAGCCGATGCTTCGCAAATCTGCTGGGCCTGATGCTCGGACGCCTGGGCTAGGTGCATGGCCGTGGCCTGGGTTTCCTGCACGGCCGCCGCGACCTGACCGGCCGTAAGGTTGATGGTCGCCACCAGGTCGCGCAACTGGTCGACCGAATAGTTGATCGAGTCGGCGATGGTCCCGGTAAAGTCTTCGGTCACCGAAGCCGTCACCGTGAGATCACCGTCGGCCAGGTCTGCGATTTCATCGAGCAGGCGCATGATCGCGTTCTGATTGCGCTCGTTCTTCTCGGCGGTTTCCTGCAACTGGCGGTTGGTCTCACGGACCATCACCAAGCCGATCAGGATGATCGAGGCCAGCGCCAGCAAGCCCAGCACGTAACCGCCGATGGTGTCGGTGGTGCGCCCACCCACCAGGTTTTCAAAGCTGCTGGCCAGGTGCGACGCTTCATCGAGCAAGGTCTGGGACAAGCTGAAAATATTGCTCGCCGACTCGCGCACCTTGAACAGTTCGGGGGAGGTTTCGAGAATTTCATCCACGGAGCCGGAGACGAACTCGAACAGCTCGGCAATCTCGGTCAGGCGGGCGCGGGCATCGCGGTCTTCTACCTGGCTGATCTTCAGCGCCGGGTTGCCCTGGAGCATGCCCGTGAGCACCTGGCCGAAACGCGCGGCATCACGGCCGAAGGCGTCGGCTGCCTGCTGGGCGTTTTCGTCTCCGGCCAGCACGGTGTTGACCGCGCCGAGAATCCGTTCGGCCAGCAACGACTGACGCTGGGCCACGGCGACCTGCGTGGCGGGGGCGCCGCGCTGGAGCAGGATGTCGACGACTTTTTCGGACTCGACCTGCAACTGCGGCACGGTTTCGGCCAGAGTCGCGGCAACTTGATGCAAGGACAACACAGTCTGTTCGCTGGAGAGGATCGCGTCGGTGTTCTTCAGCAGGCGCTCCCAGTCCAGCTGCACGGCGCGCATTTCCGGGCGCACGGTCGACGGCGCGGGCGGCAGGCCGGTGGTCGGGTCGCCTTTCTTCAGAAAGCTCCAGCGCTGGGCAAAGTCGTTGCGTGCATCGCTCAGCAGCTTGAACGCCGCAGCCTTGCCGGCCGCCGCTTCGGTGGCGTTCTTGGCGATGCGCTGGGACAGCACGCGCAGCTCACCGGCGTGGCCGATGTACTGTTTGTCGTAGGTAGCCTGGGTGTTGAGGTAGGCGAAGTTGGCGAACAGCAACACGATGAAAATGATCAGTGCGATGAACAGCACGATGATCTGCGACCGGCTGCGCGACCCTTCCGTTGGCTTGCCTGCTTTTGCTTTTGTCATCAATCCTCGCCTGTTAACCAACACCCTTTAGAACTCACCAAAGTACCTGTGGCGATGGAGCAAGCTCCCTCGCCACAAAAGCCTGCTCCCACAAAAGTCTGCAGTTACAGGGCTACGTTCATGAAGCTCTGTGATTGCGCCAGGGCAAACGGGCTGAACACCTGCCAGCATTGCTCGCGCTCGAACCGCCCCTTGATAAACGCCGCCATCGGACCTTGCGCCGTGTCCGCCACATCAGGCCTGAAACTGCTCTGGTCAAAGTGCTGCATACCCAGCACCTCATCGACCATCAACCCGGCAAACACTTCGTTATGCTCGACCACCAGCACCCGCCGCTGCTTGCGCACCGTCGACAGCTCGACACCGAAAAAACCGCACAGGTCCATGACCGGCAGCAGCCGCCCCCGCAGGTTAGCCACACCGCGAACCCATGGCTTGACGCCGGGCAACTGAGTGAAACGGGGCTCGTGCAGCACTTCGCTGACCTCCCCCATCGGCGCCACGTACCAGCGCTCGCCAATGCGAAAACCGATCCCGCTCCAGCCGTGCTGGCGGGTGTGCTGGGACGGCAAATCAGCCGCCAGCAAGCGGCAGCGCGCATCGATCTGCAACAACAGTTCGAACGCCGTCAGCGACTCGGCCATGGCCAACGGCTCAGCCGGCCAGAACGGCGTTCAGGGTTTTGATCAGTGTTTCTTCATCCACCGGTTTGGTCAGGTAATCCCTGGCGCCCTGGCGGGTGCCCCAGACCTTGTCGGTCTCCTGATCCTTGGTGGTAATGATGATCACCGGAATGTGGCCGGTGTCCGGGTCCTTGGTCAACTGGCGGGTCGCCTGAAAACCGTTGAGGCCCGGCATGACAATATCCATCAGCACGGCGTCGGGCTTTTCCTGGCGGGCCAGGGCCACGCCATCAGCGCCGTTTTCGGCTTTCAACACTTCATGGCCGTGCTTTTCGAGCATGCCGGTCAGTTTGTACATTTCAGTCGGCGAATCATCGACGATCAGAATACGTGCCATGGTCTTCCCCATTCATATAGACGCCTGGCCCGTTGGCCGGGTGTCGCTGTGCGTGTCCTACTGCGGCGAAACGGCGGCAAAACCCGGGACATGGGCCTGGATCGCACCCAGCAGTTCTTCCTTGCTGAAAGGCTTGGTCAAGAACTGGTCGGAACCGACGATGCGCCCCTTGGCCTTGTCGAACAGGCCGTCCTTGGACGACAGCATAATCACTGGCGTGGACTTGAACGCACTGTTGTTCTTGATTAAAGCGCAGGTCTGATAACCATCCAGACGCGGCATCATGATGTCGACAAAAATGATCCCCGGATGATGATCGGCAATCTTGGCCAGGGCATCGAAACCATCGACCGCCGTAATCACCTCGCAGCCGACGTTGCGCAACAACGTTTCGGCCGTGCGGCGTATGGTTTTCGAATCGTCGATGACCATGACCTTCAAGGCGTTGGAATGCTGTTCCATATCTGCTCTACCATCGCCACTAGGATTCGATTTTGTCGATGCACGGGTTTTCAATGCGTGAAGCCCTTGATGTTCAAGGCTTCTACGTAGCATGGCAGCCTTTTTAGCACAGTCGCTGGCGGCAATCTATCGAGCAACCGGCGAGGTGGTTTTTCCTTGACCGGGAACACACTGGGCGCCACTCTGACGCCACTTTTTCACGTCATTTTTTGCCCTGCTTTTTATCCAGAGTCGGGCCAGCCCATTTTCGAGGAAACACCCATGAGCGTTCGCGTCGGGATTGTCATGGACCCTATCGCCAGCATTGCCTATAAAAAGGACAGTTCGCTGGCCATGCTGCTGGCCGCCCAGGCACGCGGCTGGACGCTGTTCTATATGGAACAGCGCGACCTGTACCAAAGCGAAGGTGAAGCCCGGGCACGCATGCGCCCATTGAAGGTGTTCGCCAACCCGGAAAAATGGTTTGAGCTGGAAGCCGAAACCGACGCGCTGCTGAGCGATCTGGACGTGATCCTGATGCGCAAGGACCCGCCGTTCGACATGGAATTCGTCTACTCCACGTACCTGCTGGAGCAAGCCGAGCGCGCGGGCGTGCTGGTGGTCAACAAGCCGCAAAGCCTGCGCGACTGCAATGAAAAGCTGTTCGCCACGCTGTTCCCGCAGTGCACGCCGCCGACCGTGGTCAGCCGCCGTGCCGACGTGCTGCGCGAGTTCGCCGCCAAACACGGCGACGTGATCCTCAAGCCGCTGGACGGTATGGGCGGCACTTCGATCTTCCGTCACCGCGCGGGCGATCCGAACCTGTCGGTGATCCTGGAAACCCTGACAGCGTTGGGTGCCCAGCAGATCATGGCCCAGGCTTACCTGCCGGCAATCAAGGACGGCGACAAGCGCATCCTGATGATCGACGGCGAACCGGTGGATTACTGCCTGGCGCGGATTCCGGCCGCTGGCGAAACCCGTGGCAACCTGGCCGCGGGTGGTCGTGGCGAAGCCCGCCCGCTGACTGACAAGGACCGCTGGATCGCTGCACAGGTCGGCCCGACGTTGCGTGAAAAGGGCCTGCTGTTCGTCGGCCTCGACGTGATCGGCGAGCACCTGACGGAAATCAACGTCACCAGCCCGACCTGTATTCGCGAGATCGACAACGCTTTTGGCACGAACATCGGCGAAATGCTGATGGCTGCCATCGATCAGAAGCTTAAAGCCAAGTGATGTAGAACAAACAAGCAGGAACCAACATTGCGTTATCATGCGCCGCCTGTGAAACGCGTGATGTTGGTTTTTGTGATGCCTCTTGTGATGTCGAACCGCTGATGACACTCCCTTCCGATCTGCCCCCCGAACTCGCCCACAGTGGCGTGCGCCCGGCCGATCGCCTCGGTTTTACCCTGTTTCTTGCAGCGCTGATTCACTTGGCCTTGCTGTTGGGCGTCGGGTTCTCCCTTGTCGAACCCAAGCAGATCAGCAAAACCCTGGAAATCACCCTCGCCACGTTCAAAAGCGAAACCAAGCCTAAAAAAGCCGATTTCCTCGCCCAGGAAAACCAGCAAGGCAGCGGCACCCTGGATAAAAAAGCGATTCCCAAGACCACCGAGATCGCGCCGTTCCAGGACAACAAGGTCCAGAAAGTCACGCCTCCACCCTCGGTCAAACCCCAGGTGCCGGAAGCCGCGCCGAAAGCGGCAGTGACCACTGTCGCCCCCGCGCCAAAGAAAGCCGCGACCAAGAAAGAAGAGGTCAAGGCAGAGCCGACGCCCAAGGCCGCGACACCGACGTTCGACAGCTCGCAGCTGTCCAGCGACATCGCCAGCCTGGAAGCCGAACTGGCCCACGAACAACAGCTATACGCCAAGCGCCCGCGCATCCATCGCCTGAGCGCGGCGTCGACCATGCGCGACAAAGGTGCCTGGTACAAAGACGAGTGGCGCAAGAAGGTCGAGCGCATCGGCAACCTGAACTACCCGGACGAAGCCCGGCGCAAGCAGATCTACGGCAATTTGCGCCTGATGGTCTCGATCAACCGCGACGGTTCGCTCTATGAAGTGCTGGTGCTGGAGTCCTCCGGCCAGCCGCTGCTGGATCAGGCCGCACAACGGATCGTGCGACTGGCAGCGCCATTCGCCCCGTTTACCGGCGATCTGTCGGATATCGATCGACTGGAAATCATCCGCACCTGGAAGTTTGCGCGCGGGGACAAGCTCTCCAGCAACTGACCAGCGCAAATCCCTTGTGGGAGCGGGCTTGCTCGCGAATGCGGTCGGTCATTCAACATTGATGTCGACTGACACGACGTCTTCGCGAGCAAGCCCGCTCCCACATTTGATCGCTGTAGACTGCCAAATTGCGGCATCCCCAGCTTGTCAGTTTGCCCCTCCAACGCCACACTAGCGCACATGAAGAACGTCAGCCCCAGCTACCTCAAGCATCACTTCCTGATCGCCATGCCGCACATGGCCGACCCGAACTTTGCTCACACCTTGACCTACATCGTCGAGCACACCGCCAATGGGGCTATGGGGCTGGTAATCAACCGCCCGCAAGACCTGAGCCTGGCGGACATTCTTGAACAATTGCGCCCCGACATCGAGCCGCCAGTACTCTGCCAGCACGTGCCGATCTTTACCGGCGGCCCGGTGCAGACCGATCGCGGTTTTGTGTTGCACCCCATCGGGCCGAAGTACCAGGCAACCGTCGAACTCGACGGCCTCGCCCTGTCCACCTCTCAGGACGTGCTGTTCGCCATCGCTGACGGCGTGGGCCCGGCTAAAAGCCTGATCGCCCTCGGCTATGCCGGTTGGGAAGCCGGGCAACTGGAAGCCGAACTGGCCGACAATGCCTGGCTGACTTGCCCGTTCGAAGCCGACATCCTGTTCAATACCAGCAGCGAACTGCGCCTCGACGCCGCGGCCAGGCATCTGGGCGTCAACCTCAGCCTGCTCACCAGCCAAGCGGGGCACGCCTGATGGCCCTGCGTCTGATACTGGGTTTTGACTACGGCACCAAACAGATTGGCGTCGCCGTCGGCCAGGTGATTACCGGCCAGGCCCGCGAGCTGTGCACGTTGAAAGCCCAAAACGGCATTCCCGACTGGAATCAGGTCGAAGCCCTGATCAAGGAATGGAAACCCGACGCCGTGGTGGTCGGCCTGCCGCTGAACATGGACGGCACGCCGAGTGACATGTGCTTGCGGGCCGAGAAGTTCGCCCGCCGCCTGAATGGCCGCTACAACCTGCCCTTCTATACCCACGATGAACGCCTGACCACCTTCGAGGCCAAAGGCGAACGGCGGGCACAGGGCGGGCAGAAAGGCACTTATCGCGACAACCCGGTCGACGCCATCGCCGCCGCCCTGCTGCTGCAAGGCTGGCTCGATGAAAACGGCGCGTTGTTCGAGTCCTGAACACCGAATCCTGAAGAGCCGTGACCGCGGCTCTACTTAGCGACACCCCGCGCCGCACTGTGCACGCATCGGCTCGGGCCCACGAAGGAGCAACCATGAGCCTGCCCAATCCCGCCGAGCTGATCAGCCAGATGGCTATCCGGCTTGATGCCTATCTGGCCAAACGTAACATCAGCGAACCGCGTTACATCGGCATTCGCACCGGTGGCGTGTGGGTCGCTCAGGCCTTGCTCCAGGAGCTGGGCAGCGATTCGCCGCTGGGCACGCTGGATGTTTCCTTCTACCGCGACGACTTCAGCCAGAACGGCCTGCACCCGCAAGTACGTCCCTCGGCGCTGCCGTTCGAAATCGAAGGCCAGCACCTGGTGCTGATCGACGACGTACTGATGAGCGGCCGGACCATCCGCGCCGCCATGAATGAACTCTTCGATTACGGCCGTCCGGCCAGCGTCACCCTGGTTTGCCTGCTGGACCTGGACGCCGGCGAGCTGCCGATCCGCCCGAACGTGGTCGGCGCGACCCTGTCACTGGCCGCCCACGAACGGGTCAAGTTGACCGGCCCCGACCCGCTGCAACTCGAACTTCAAGACCTCGCCATTTAACTCGCCCTTTTAAAGAGTCCATTGCGATGACGCCTCTAGAAACCAAGCGCCCGCTGCAGCTCAACGACCAGGGCCAACTGCGCCACTTCCTCTCGCTCGACGGTTTGCGCCGCGAGCTGCTGACGGAAATCCTCGACACCGCCGACTCGTTCCTTGAAGTCGGCGCCCGGGCGGTCAAGAAAGTCCCGCTGCTGCGCGGCAAGACCGTGTGCAACGTGTTCTTCGAGAACTCCACCCGCACCCGCACCACCTTCGAACTCGCGGCCCAGCGGCTGTCGGCGGACGTGATCACTCTGAACGTGTCCACCTCGTCGGCGAGCAAGGGCGAAACCCTGCTCGACACCCTGCGCAACCTTGAAGCCATGGCCGCCGACATGTTCGTCGTGCGCCACGGCGACTCCGGCGCCGCGCACTTCATCGCCGAACATGTGTGCCCGCAAGTGGCGATCATTAACGGCGGCGACGGCCGTCACGCCCACCCGACCCAGGGCATGCTCGACATGCTCACCATCCGTCGGCACAAGGGCAGTTTTGAAAACCTCTCGGTGGCCATTGTCGGGGACATCCTGCATTCACGGGTGGCACGCTCGAACATGCTCGCGCTGAAAACCCTCGGCTGCCCGGACATCCGCGTGATCGCCCCGAAAACCCTGCTGCCGATCGGTATCGAACAGTACGGCGTGAAGGTCTACACCGACATGACCGAAGGCCTGAAGGATGTCGACGTGGTGATCATGCTGCGCTTGCAGCGTGAACGCATGACCGGCGGCCTGCTGCCGAGCGAAGGCGAGTTCTACCGCCTGTTCGGCCTGACCACCGCACGCCTGGCCGGTGCCAAGCCGGATGCCATCGTCATGCACCCCGGCCCGATCAACCGGGGCGTGGAGATCGAATCGGCGGTGGCCGACGGTCCGCACTCGGTGATTCTCAATCAGGTGACCTACGGGATCGCCATTCGCATGGCCGTGTTGTCCATGGCCATGAGCGGGCAAACGGCCCAGCGCCAATTCGAGCAGGAGAACGCCCAGTGAAGCTCAGCATTCTCGGCGCACGCGTCATCGACCCAAGCAGCGGCCTGGATCAAATCACCGATATCCACATCGAAGCCTGCAAGATCGTCGCCATTGGCGCGGCTCCAGCCGGTTTCGTCGCCGTCAACACTATTGAAGCCAAAGGCCTGGTGGTCGCCCCCGGCCTCGTTGACCTGAACGTCGCCCTGCGCGAACCGGGTTACAGCCGCAAAGGCACGATTGCCAGTGAGACCCGCGCCGCCGCCGCCGGTGGCGTCACCAGCCTGTGCTGCCCGCCACGCACCAAACCGGTGCTCGACACCTCGGCCGTCGCCGAGTTGATCCTCGACCGCGCCCGCGAAGCCGGCAATGCCAAGGTGTTCCCGATTGGCGCCCTGAGCAAAGGCCTGGACGGTGAGCAGCTTGCAGAGCTGATTGCCTTGCGCGACGCCGGTTGCGTGGCGTTTGGCAACGGCCTGGAGAGTTTCCGCAACACCCGCACCCTGTGCCGGGCACTTGAATATGCGGCGACGTTCGACCTGACGGTGATCTTCCACTCGCAGGACCATGACCTGGCCGAAGGTGGCCTGGCACACGAAGGCCCGACCGCGAGTTTCCTCGGCTTGCCGGGCATTCCGGAAACCGCCGAAACCGTGGCCCTGGCCCGTGACCTGTTGCTGGTCGAGCAAACCGGCGTGCGTGCACACTTCAGCCAGCTCACCAGTGCACGCGGCGTGGCCCTGATCGCGCAGGCTCAGGCCCGTGGCCTGAAGGTGACCGCCGATGTGGCGCTGTATCAGCTGATCCTCACCGACGAGGCGCTGATCGACTTCAACAGCCTGTATCACGTGCAGCCGCCGCTGCGCACTCGCGCTGACCGCGATGGCCTGCGTGCCGCCGTGAAGTCCGGGGTGGTGCAGGCCATCTCCAGCCATCACCAGCCCCACGAACGCGACGCCAAACTGGCGCCGTTCGGCGCGACCGAACCGGGCATCAGCAGTGTTGAGTTGCTGCTGCCGCTGGCGATGACGCTGGTGGAAGATGGTTTACTCGATCTGCCGACGCTGTTGGCACGCCTGAGTGCCGGCCCGGCTGACGCCCTGCGCCTGCCAGTGGGCAAGCTGGCGGTGGGTGCCCCGGCGGATCTGGTGGTGTTCGACCCCGCCGCATCCACCGTGGCCGGCGAAAACTGGTTGTCGAAAGGCGAAAACTGCCCGTTCCTCGGCCATAGCCTGCCGGGTGTGGTGCGTTACACCCTGGTGGACGGACGGATCAGCCACCCGGCTTAAACCGCGTCGCCACCATCGCGAGCAGGCTCGCTCCCACACGGACCGCATCAATCCTGTGGGAGAGCCTGCTCGCGATGACTTACTGGTAGGTGCCTCTGCTCTGGGCATTAAGCTCGGAAATCTGGGTGTTCAACGTCCAGAAGTCGTACAGCACACCCACCAGCAAAAATCCGCCGGTCAGCAGGTACAGCAAACCGCTGATCCACTTCCCCTGATACATCCGGTGCACGCCGAACACCCCGAGAAACGTCAGCAGAATCCAGGCGACGCTGTACTCGATGGGGCCGGCAGTGAAACGCCGGTCGGCTTCACTGTCCATGGACGGAATCAGGAACAGGTCGATCAGCCAGCCGACCCCCAGCATGCCAAAGGTAAAAAACCAGATCGTCCCGGTCACCGGCTTGCCGTAATAAAAGCGGTGAGCGCCGATAAAACCGAAAATCCACAGCAAGTAGCCGATCACTTTGCTGTGGGTGTCGTGGTATGAAACCGGAGGTTGATAGGTGTTCATGACGGACCTCATTTCACACGATAGATAAATATTCTTGAATTCTTTGTGACTTTTTTACAGGCGCCCGACGTGTGGCAGGTGCTACCTTCACTCCCGTCAAAGCCTTGCAGCGCCTGACCTCTGTCAGACAATTAGGGCAATTTGTCGCGCATTTGACGAAATTGACTCCCAGGTTGAATCGACCAACGGCCTCGGAATGGACAAAAAAGCTGTTATAAAGTTGCGCGCTTACCCACATAGAGCCTTGCCTAATGCGTCCATTTTTCAAGACATGGCTAACCATTTGCCTATTAATGCCACTGGCCGCCCACGCCACCAATCGTGAGCAACGTCTTCCGAACGTTAATGGTTACACCCCTAAATCCCATGTTTCTGCTGTCACCAGCAAAAACAAACAAGCGGTAAAAGGCCCGACTCACCTGAGCAAGGCCAACAGCACGCTGGTGCCGCCGATGGCGACCAAGCAAAGCAGCAATGTCCTGAGCCGTGCGGTCAACGTGCTTGGCACGCCGTACCGTTGGGGCGGCAGCAGCCCAAGCAAGGGTTTCGATTGCAGCGGGTTGGTGAAGTACGCCTTCAATGACGCGACCTTCGACCTGCCGCGCACCTCGAATGCCATGGCCAGCGGCCACGGGCAGAAGGTCGAGCGCAAGGACCTGAAGCCGGGCGACCTGATCTTCTTCAACATCAAGAGTCGCAAGGTCAATCACGTTGCCATCTACCTGGGCAACGACCGCTTCATCCATGCACCGCGTCGTGGCAAATCCGTCAGCATCGATACGCTCAAGAAACCGTACTGGGAAAGCCACTATGTGGTTGCCAAACGGGTTCTGCCGAAAGAACCGAACCAGATGCGGGTTGTTCAGCGCTGATTTGAAATTCCAGGGTCAGACCCGGAATTTACTTTGAACATGACGGCCTCTTCGCGAGCAAGCCCGCTCCCACATTGGATTTGTGGTATTTCACAAATCCCCGGTGCAAAGCCGAACTAAAGTGGGAGCGGGCTTGCTCGCGAAGGCATCTTCGAAATCGCTACAAATCTCTCTTCAGAAATTATCCGGCGTGCGCGCTTTCTCCCGCGCATGCTCGCGACTGATCAAGCCCTTGGTCACCAGGTCCTTCAAACACATATCCAGCGTCTGCATCCCCAGCGATCCTCCGGTCTGAATCGACGAGTACATCTGCGCCACTTTGTCTTCGCGGATCAGGTTACGGATTGCCGAGGTACCCAGCATGATCTCGTGGGCCGCCACCCGGCCGCCGCCAATCTTCTTGATCAGGGTCTGGGAAATCACCGCCTGCAACGACTCTGACAGCATTGAACGGACCATCGACTTTTCCTCACCCGGAAACACATCCACCACCCGGTCGATGGTTTTCGCCGCCGACGTGGTGTGCAGGGTGCCAAACACCAGATGCCCGGTCTCGGCTGCGGTCAGCGCCAGACGGATGGTTTCCAGGTCGCGCATCTCCCCCACCAGAATCACGTCCGGGTCCTCACGCAGGGCAGAACGCAGCGCCGTGGAAAAACTGCGGGTGTCGCGGTGAACCTCGCGTTGGTTGATCAGGCATTTGCGCGGTTCGTGAAGGAACTCGATGGGGTCCTCGATGGTGAGGATGTGGTGATGCCGATGGTTGTTCAGGTAATCAATCATCGCCGCCAGGGTTGTCGACTTGCCGGAACCGGTCGGACCGGTGACCAGCACCAGGCCACGGGGCGACTCGGTAATACGGCGAAACACATCGCCCATGCCCAGATCATCCATGCTCAGGACCTTCGAAGGAATGGTCCGGAACGCCGCGCCAGGGCCACGATTCTGGTTGAAGGCGTTCACTCGAAAACGCGCCACACCCGGCACTTCAAAGGAGAAATCGAGCTCCAGGGACTGTTCGAACTCCACCCGCTGCTTGTCGTTCATGATGGCGTAGATCAGTTCATGCACCTGCTTGTCGTCCAGCGCCGGCAGGTTGATCCGCCGCACATCGCCGTCAACGCGGATCATCGGCGGCAACCCGGCTGACAGGTGCAGGTCCGACGCCCCTTGTTTGGCGCTGAACGCCAGCAGTTCAGTGATATCCATAGCGCTCCCCAATTCCAGTAGAATGCCGCGAACCTCAGACTGCCGGCGGCCAGAATCCCGGCCTGAAAAGTCGCCGAGCGATGATCAGGCAAGGCAAAAGTTGGCGAAGACGCGCAGTTGACGTTAGTCAATGAGCATTCTGAGTCGACTTTTAACGCAGCATGATCGAGCGTAGGCACTTTTTAAGGCGGGATTGAATGTCCACGATAGCAGACAACATAGCTCTGGTTAGCGCACGCATCCGCGCTGCGGAACAGGCCGCGCACCGCGAATCAGACAGCGTCCGGCTGCTGGCCGTGAGCAAGACCAAGCCCGCCGCGGCCGTGCGCGAAGCCTTCGCCGCTGGCATCCGCGACTTTGGCGAGAACTACCTGCAAGAAGCCTTGGGCAAACAGCTCGAATTGGCCGACCTGCCCTTGAGTTGGCACTTCATCGGCCCCATTCAATCGAACAAGACGCGCGCTATCGCCGAGAACTTCGCTTGGGTGCACTCAGTGGATCGCTTGAAAATTGCACAACGCCTGTCCGAACAACGCCCGGCGGACCTGCCGCCACTGAACATCTGCATTCAGGTCAATGTCAGCGGCGAAGCGAGCAAATCCGGGTGCACACCGGCAGACCTGCCGGCCCTGGCCAGCGCGATCAGCGCGTTGCCGCGCCTGAAACTGCGCGGGTTGATGGCTATCCCTGAACCAACGGAAGATCGCGCCGCCCAGGATGCAGCCTTTGGCACGGTGCAGGCACTGCAAGCCAGCCTGAACCTGGCGCTCGACACACTTTCCATGGGCATGAGCCATGACCTCGAGTCGGCTATTGCCATGGGCGCCACCTGGGTGCGCATCGGCACAGCACTGTTCGGTGCCCGCGACTACGGCCAACCTTAAATAAATGGCTGACGCCCCTCTCTATAAGGACCTGACATGAGCAAGACTCGTATTGCCTTTATCGGTGCCGGCAACATGGCCGCCAGCCTGATCGGCGGCCTGCGCGCCAAAGGTCTGGACGCCGCGCAGATCCGCGCCAGCGACCCGGGTGCTGAAACCCGCACACGGGTGAACGCCGAACACGGCATCGAGGTGTTCGCCGACAACGCCCAAGCCATTCAAGGCGCGGACGTGGTGGTGCTGGCGGTCAAGCCCCAGGCGATGAAAGCCGTGTGTGAAGCCCTGCGCCCAAGCCTTGCACCCCATCAACTGGTGGTGTCGATTGCTGCCGGGATTACCTGCGCCAGCCTGAACAACTGGCTCGGTGAACAACCTGTCGTGCGCTGCATGCCCAACACCCCAGCCTTGCTGCGCCAGGGTGTGAGCGGTTTGTTCGCCACCGCGCTGGTCACCGCCGAGCAACGCCAGCAAGCACAAGAGCTGCTGTCGGCCGTCGGCATTGCCCTGTGGCTGAACGAAGAACAACAACTGGACGCGGTCACCGCCGTGTCCGGCAGCGGTCCGGCGTATTTCTTTCTGCTGATCGAAGCCATGACGGCGGCGGGCGAAAAACTCGGCCTGCCGCGCGACATCGCCGCCCAACTGACCCTGCAAACCGCGCTGGGCGCTGCCCACATGGCGGTCGCCAGTGATGTCGACGCCGCTGAACTGCGCCGCCGTGTAACGTCGCCTGCTGGCACCACGGAAGCGGCGATCAAATCATTCCAGGCTGGGGGGTTCGAAGCCCTGGTCGAAAAAGCATTGGGTGCCGCGGCACACCGCTCGGCCGAAATGGCCGAACAACTGGGTCAATAAGGAGCCATTCATGATTGGATTGAACACTGCAGCGGTGTACGTGCTGCAAACCCTCGGCAGCCTGTACCTGCTGATCGTGCTGCTGCGCTTTGTGCTGCAACTGGTACGCGCCAACTTCTACAACCCGCTCTGCCAATTCGCCGTGCGCGCCACTCAACCGCTGCTCAAGCCACTGCGCAGGGTCATTCCGAGCATGTTCGGGCTGGACATGTCTTCGCTGGTGCTGGCGATCCTCGTGCAACTGACACTGATGGCCCTGACCCTGCTGCTGACTTACGGCACCACCGGCAACCCGCTGCAACTGCTGATCTGGTCGCTGATCGGCGTGACCGCGTTGTTCCTGAAGATATTCTTCTTCGCCTTGATCATCAGCGTGATTCTCTCGTGGGTCGCACCGGGCAGCCACAACCCCGGCGCCGAACTGGTAAACCAGATCTGCGAGCCAGCCCTGGCGCCGTTCCGCAAATTCCTGCCAAGCATGGGCGGCCTGGATATCTCGCCGATCCTGGCGTTCATGGTACTCAAGCTGCTGGACATGCTGGTGATCAACAACCTCGCTGCCATGAGCATGATGCCGGAAATCCTGCGCCTGCTGATCTGACCCCGGCCTTTGTGAATGAGCTATTACCGTTGGGACGGCGAGGACCTGATCCTCGAATGTCACCTGCAACCGGCGGCCCGCAGCGATGATTTCTGCGGGCTGCACGGTGATCGCCTGAAGATCCGCCTCACCGCCCCGCCGGTCGAAGGCAAGGCCAACGCCTACCTGATGGCGTTTCTGGCCAAGGCATTTGGCGTGTCCAAAAGCCAGGTGAGCCTGATCAGCGGCGAGCTGAACCGGCAAAAGCGGGTGCGGATCTGTTCGCCGAAGAAGCTGCCTGACTTGCCCGAGTTAGTGCGACAGCCTGGCTGAGCGCGTCATCGTTCTTCGCGAGCAAGCCCGCTCCCACACGGGAATGCATTCCAATGTGGGAGCGGGCTTGCTCGCGAAGAACGCACCTCGGTCCAACTGAATGAAATGAGCCCGGCCATTGCTTGCCGCTAACCACAGCGGTCTTTAGACTTACGCCTCATTTCAACGAGAGCAGGGTCGATGCCAACTGCCTTTCCCGCCGATTCTGTTGGTCTGGTGACGCCCCAAGTGGCGCACTTCAGCGAACCCCTGGCTTTGGCCTGCGGCCGCTCCTTGCCAGCCTACGACCTGATCTATGAAACCTACGGCACGCTGAACGCCACGGCGAGCAACGCCGTACTGATCTGCCACGCCTTGTCCGGCCATCACCACGCCGCCGGTTTCCACAGCACCGAAGACAGCAAACCCGGTTGGTGGGACAGCTGCATCGGCCCCGGCAAACCGATCGACACCGGAAAGTTCTTCGTGGTCAGCCTGAACAACCTCGGCGGCTGTAACGGTTCTACCGGCCCGAGCAGCATCAACCCGGACACCGGCAAGCCCTTCGGCGCCGATTTCCCGGTGCTGACCGTGGAAGACTGGGTCCACAGCCAGGCACGCCTGGCGGACCGCATCGGCATCAGCCAATGGGCCGCCGTCATCGGCGGGAGCCTGGGCGGCATGCAGGCGATGCAATGGAGCATCACCTACCCCGAGCGTATCCGTCACTGCGTGGCCATCGCCTCGGCGCCCAAGTTGTCGGCGCAAAACATCGCCTTCAACGAAGTGGCCCGCCAGGCGATCCTCACCGACCCGGAGTTCCATGGCGGCTCGTTCCAGGAACAAGGCGTGATCCCCAAGCGCGGGCTGATGCTGGCGCGCATGGTCGGGCACATCACCTACCTCTCGGACGACTCCATGGGCGAGAAATTCGGCCGTGGCCTCAAGAGCGAAAAGCTCAACTACGACTTCCACAGCGTCGAGTTCCAGGTCGAAAGCTACCTGCGTTATCAGGGTGAGGAATTCTCCGGGCGCTTCGACGCCAACACCTACCTTTTGATGACCAAAGCGCTGGATTACTTCGATCCGGCAGCGAACTTCGACGATAACCTGGCGAAAACCTTCGCCGGCAGCCAGGCCAAGTTCTGCGTGATGTCCTTTACCACCGACTGGCGCTTCTCCCCGGCCCGTTCGCGGGAGCTGGTAGATGCATTGATGGCGGCCCGCAAGGACGTTTGCTACCTGGAGATCGACGCTCCGCAAGGCCACGACGCCTTCCTGATTCCGATCCCGCGCTACCTGCAAGCGTTCAGCAATTACATGAACCGAATAACGCTGTGAGAAAGCCATGAGAGCTGATCTGGAAATCATCCAGGAATGGATCCCCGCCGGTAGCCGTGTGCTCGACCTGGGTTGCGGTGATGGCGAGCTGCTGACCTGGCTGCGCGACAACAAGCAAGTCACCGGCTATGGCCTGGAAAACGACGCCGACAACATCGCTGAATGCGTGGCCAAGGGCATCAACGTCATCGAACAGGACCTGGACAAGGGCCTGGGCAACTTCGCCAGCAACAGTTTCGACATCGTGGTCATGACCCAGGCCCTGCAAGCCGTGCATTACCCGGACAAGCTCCTCGACGAAATGCTACGCGTCGGTCGCCAGTGCATCATCACCTTCCCCAATTTCGGCCACTGGCGCTGCCGCTGGTACCTGGCCAGCAAGGGCCGGATGCCCGTGTCGGAATTTCTGCCGTACACCTGGTACAACACGCCGAACATCCACTTCTGCACGTTCGAAGACTTTGAGGCGCTGTGTCGCGAACGTGAAGCCAAGGTCATCGACCGGCTTGCCGTCGATCAACAACACCGACACGGGTGGGCCAGTAAGCTATGGCCTAATCTGTTAGGTGAGATTGGCATTTACCGCGTGAGCAGCCCCGGCCTTGCGGACCATAAGGTCGCGGTGTAAACCACACTATTTCAAGGAGAACGATCATGGGTCGTCTAGCCCTGCTTCTGTTAACCGCCTGCCTGAGCGTCAGCGCCATGGCGGCTGAAGCCATCAAAAGCGATCGCCAGGAAACCTTTGGCGACGTGACGGTGCACTACAACACCTTCAACTCGACGTTCATTCAACCGGACATTGCCAAAGCCGCCGAACTGATCCGCAGCAAGAATCAGGGCGTAATCAACGTCTCGGTGATCAAGGCCGGTCAACCGATGGTCGCCAGCGTCACCGGCACCGTGAAAGACCTGACCAGCAAAAGTGTGACGCTGAACTTCAAACAGGTCACCGAACAGGGCGCGATCTACTACCTGGCGCAGTACCCGGTCGACCAGCAGGAAACCCGCACCTTTGAGATCAAGGTGCAGACCGGTGACAAAATCAACACCATCAACTTCAACCAAGAGCTGTTCCCCGGCGAATGATCAACTTCACGCAACTCGTATTGGCCAGCCATAACGCCGGCAAACTCAAAGAACTCCAGGCCATGCTCGGCGAATCGGTGCACCTGCGCTCGATTGGCGAGTTCAGCAGCGTAGAGCCGGAAGAAACCGGCCTGTCGTTCGTCGAAAACGCCATTCTCAAGGCCCGCAACGCGTCGCGCATTTCCGGTTTGCCGGCGCTGGCCGACGACTCGGGGCTGGCCGTGGACTTCCTCGGCGGTGCGCCGGGCATCTATTCGGCACGTTATGCCGACGGCCAGGGCGATACGGCGAACAACGCCAAACTGCTGGACGCCTTGAAGGACGTGCCGCAGGCCGAACGCGGTGCGCAGTTCGTCTGCGTGCTGGCGCTGGTGCGTCACGCCGACGATCCGCTGCCCATTCTGTGTGAAGGCCTGTGGCACGGCCGCATCCTGACCCAGGCCAGCGGTGAACACGGCTTTGGCTACGATCCGCTGTTCTGGGTGCCGGAACGCGACTGCTCCAGCGCCGAACTGAGCCCGGCCGAGAAGAACCAGCTCAGCCACCGCGCCCGTGCAATGGACTTGCTGCGCCAGCGTCTGGGCCTGCAATGACCCACGATCACTCCGCGTTGCCGCTGATTGTCGGCGGCGCGCAAACGCCTCGGGCGGCTTTGCCGGTCTTGCCGCCGCTGGCGCTGTACATCCACATCCCGTGGTGCGTACGCAAATGCCCGTATTGCGACTTCAATTCCCACACCGCAAGCGTAGTGCTGCCGGAAGAAGAGTACGTCGACGCGTTGCTGGCCGACCTTGATCAGGACCTTCACGCGGTGTACGGCCGCGAACTGAGTTCGATTTTCTTCGGTGGCGGCACACCGAGCCTGTTCAGCGCCCAGGCGTTGGGCCGACTGCTCAGAGGCGTGGAGCAACGCATCCCGTTCGCCAGTGACATCGAAATCACCCTGGAAGCCAACCCGGGAACCTTCGAACAGGAAAAGTTCGTCGCTTACCGCGCCCTGGGCATCAATCGCCTGTCGATCGGCATCCAGAGCTTCCAGCAAGAAAAGCTCAAGGCACTGGGCCGGATTCATAACGGCGACGAAGCGATCCGCGCCGCTGGCATGGCCCGTCAGGCCGGGTTCGACAATTTCAACCTGGACCTGATGCACGGCTTGCCCGATCAGTCCCTGGACGATGCCCTCGCCGATCTGCGTCAGGCCATCGCCCTGAAACCGACCCACCTGTCCTGGTATCAGCTGACGCTGGAGCCGAACACGGTGTTCTGGAATCAGCCGCCGACCCTGCCCGAGGACGACACCCTGTGGGATATTCAGGAGGCCGGGCAAGCGCTGCTGGCCGAACACGGTTACGCCCAGTACGAAGTCTCGGCGTATGCCCAGCCCGGTCGTGCGGCGCGGCACAACCTCAACTACTGGAGTTTTGGCGACTTCATCGGCATCGGCGCGGGCGCCCACGGCAAGCTCAGTCACCCGGACGGACGCATTGTGCGCACCTGGAAGACTCGCCTGCCCAAGGACTACCTCAACCCGGCCAAGAGCTTTCAGGCAGGTTCGAAAGCCCTGACCAATGATGAGCTGCCCTTCGAGTTCCTGATGAACGCCCTGCGCTTGACCGAAGGCGTCGAGGCGCACGTGTATCCCGAGCGCACCGGGCTACCTCTGGAAAGCCTTGCCGAAGGCCGGCGCGAGGCCGAACAAAGTGGCCTGTTGCAGGTCGAACCGTCACGTCTGGCGGCGACGATGCGCGGACAGCTGTTTCTCAATGACTTGCTACAGAATTTTCTGACATAAGGAAATCGAATGGATCTGGTACTCGACCTGCTCGCCACCGTGTCCCGCTGGAGCCGCAGCAACCTGTCGGAGATCGCGCTGGCATTGGTGGGGTGTTTGCTGGTGCTGTTTGGCGCGGACTTCAAAGGCTGGGTCGAGCAACGCCTGGGCAACATTGCCGGTGCGTTGCGCGTCCCGTTGATGGCCCTGCTGTGCGTGATCGGCAGCGGCGCCGCCCTGATCTACGCCACGCCGTGGATCGTTAAAGGCTTGAGCCAGTTCAACAACTACAGCCTGGCGCCCGTGTTGCTGGTGGTGCTGGTATTGATCGGCGTGGTCGCCGACCGCCGCTAAATTTCGGCCAGACACAAAACAACTGTGGGGGCGGGCTTGCTCGCGAAGAGGCCCTAACATTCAACATCTCAGTTGACTGTTACACCGCCTTCGCGAGCAAGCCCGCTCCCACATTGGATTGTGTTACGGCTTAAGCCAGTTTTTCGAACTTCAAATCCCACACGCCATGCCCAAGACGTTCGCCGCGGCGTTCGAACTTGGTGATCGGACGTTCGGTCGGGCGTGGCACGCACTTGCCGTCTTCGGCGAGGTTGCGGTAGCCCGGCGCGACGTTCATCACTTCCAGCATGTACTCGGCATACGGTTCCCAGTCGGTGGCCATGTGCAGCACACCGCCGACCTTCAACTTGCTGCGCACCAGTTCAGCAAACGACGCCTGAACGATACGACGCTTGTGGTGGCGGCTCTTGTGCCACGGGTCCGGGAAAAACAGCATCAGGCGATCAAGGCTGTTGTCGGCCACGCAACGGTTGAGCACTTCGATCGCGTCGCAATCGTAGACCCGCAGGTTAGTCAGGCCTTGCGTCAGCACGCCATTGAGCAGCGCGCCGACACCTGGACGGTGCACTTCAACGCCGATGAAGTCCTGATCCGGTGCAGCGGCGGCCATTTCCAGCAGCGAATGGCCCATGCCGAAACCGATTTCCAGCGAGCGCGGTGCCGAGCGGCCGAACACCTGGTCGAAGTCCACCGGCGCATCGGCCAATGGCAGCACGAACAGCGGCGTGCCCTGCTCCAGGCCTTTTTGCTGGCCTTCCGTCATGCGCCCGGCGCGCATCACGAAACTCTTGATACGGCGGTGTTGGCGCTCTTCGCCTTCTTCAGGCGCGATTGGCGTGTCGTTCGATTCAGTCATCAATGGCTCTTACTTGATCAGACCATCCAGCGGCGAGGACGCGCTGGCATAGAGTTTTTTCGGCATGCGCCCGGCGAGGTACGCCAGACGACCGGCCACAATGGCGTGCTTCATGGCTTCGGCCATCATGATCGGCTGCTGCGCATTGGCGATGGCCGAGTTCATCAGCACCGCTTCGCAGCCCAGTTCCATGGCGATGGTGGCATCGGAGGCAGTCCCGACACCGGCATCCACCAGCACGGGGATCTTGGCTTCTTCGAGGATGATCTGCAGGTTGTACGGGTTGCAGATCCCCAGGCCCGTGCCGATCAGACCGGCCAGCGGCATGACCGCGATGCAGCCGATTTCCGCCAGTTGACGGGCAATGATCGGGTCATCGCTGGTGTAAACCATCACGTCGAAACCTTCCTTGACCAGCGTTTCGGCGGCCTTGAGGGTTTCGATCACGTTGGGGAACAGGGTTTTCTGGTCGGCCAGCACTTCCAGCTTCACCAGGTTGTGACCATCGAGCAGCTCACGGGCCAGGCGGCAGGTGCGCACAGCTTCGATGGCGTCATAGCAACCGGCGGTGTTCGGCAGGATGGTGTAGCGATCCGGCGGCAAAATGTCGAGCAGGTTCGGCTCACCCGGATTCTGGCCGATGTTGGTCCGACGCACGGCGACGGTCACGATTTCGGCGCCCGAGGCTTCGATGGCCAGGCGGGTTTCTTCCATGTCGCGGTACTTGCCGGTACCTACCAGCAAACGCGACTGGTAAGTACGACCGGCCAGGACGAAAGGCTTGTCGCTACGAACGATGCTCATGGGAAATCCTCTGTTGGGGTGAGGTTCTTGCAGAATTCTATATTTGGCAAACGCTGTGAAAACGTAGCGAGCGAAGGGAAGACAAGGCAAAAACAGACGAGGAAGCGGAGTCTACGGGTTGTAAATGAGCATTCCGAGCCTGTTTATTAAAAGCCATGTATTACGTGCGAAGCCCGCAGTAGTTTTCACAGTGTTTGCGCTCTAGCCGCCGCCGATGGCGTGTACCACTTCAACCGAATCGCCGTCGTTCAGCGTGGTTTCAGCGTGTTGGCTGCGCGGGACGATATCCAGATTGAGTTCGACCGCCACCCGGCGTCCGGTCAGTTCCAGACGGGCCAGCAGGGCCGCAACGGTTTCACCGTCGGGCAGTTCAAGGGATTCGCCGTTCAACTGAATGCGCATGCCAGATGCCGCCATCATTTTTAGGGGCCAGCATTCTAGCCCGATCAGTCAGGCCGACCCAAGCCATTCGTCTTGAAATGGACCTGTCGGTCAGATCAATTCGCCGACTGCAAGCGCCACGCCGCCAGCCCCAGGCAAAACCAGCCTGCCAGGAAGGCCAAACCGCCGAACGGCGTGACAATGCCAAGCGCACTGACGCCCGTCAGGGTCAGCAGGTACAAGCTGCCGGAGAACAGCACAATACCGATGGCAAACGAGGCGCCGGCCCAGGTGATCAAACGCCCCGGAACCTGCGTAGCCAACAGGGCAACGCCCAGCAGCGCCAGGGTGTGCACCAGTTGGTAGGTGACGCCGGTATGGAAAATCGCCAGGTAATCGGCGCTCAGGCGGTTTTTCAGGCCGTGGGCGGCAAACGCCCCCAAGGCAACGCCGGTAAAACCGAAGAAGGCGGCCAGCATCAGGAAGCCACGCAGCATGGAGAACTCCAGTCAGAATCATTGAGCAGGGTCTGTATAATGGCCCGCTCGACGGGTTCGGCCAAGCCATCTCTATGCTGCGTTTATTTTTCCGCCGTTTCACAAAAGCCCTGCTCTGGTTCGCGGGCGGTAGCGTGTTACTGGTGTTGGTGTTTCGCTTTGTCCCACCACCGGGAACCACGCTGATGGTCGAGCGCAAGATCGAATCCTGGTTCGATGGCGAGCCTATCGACCTGCAACGTAGCTGGCAGCCATGGGAAAACATCTCCGACGACCTGAAAGTCGCGGTTATGGCCGGCGAGGACCAGAAATTCCCTGAGCACTGGGGGTTTGATTTCGGCGCGATTCAGGCCGCACTGGCCCATAACGGACGTGGCGGCTCGATCCGTGGCGCCAGCACCTTGAGCCAGCAAGTCTCCAAGAACCTGTTCCTGTGGTCCGGCCGCAGCTGGCTGCGCAAGGGGCTGGAAGCCTGGTTTACCGGGCTGATCGAAGTGTTCTGGCCCAAACAACGGATTCTTGAGGTGTACCTCAACAGCGTGGAGTGGGATGAAGGCGTGTTCGGTGCCGAAGCGGCTGCCCGGCATCACTTTGGCATCGGCGCCCGCTCGCTGAGCCGCCAGCAAGCCAGTCTGCTGGCGGCGGTATTGCCCAACCCTCGCGTCTGGAGTGCCAGCCATCCAAGCCCGTATGTATTGCGGCGGGCAGGCTGGATCCGGCAGCAGATGAGCCAACTGGGCGGCGATAGCTACCTGACCGGACTCAACGATTCGCGCCCGGCACCTTGGAACCAGTAACCCTGGAGATCCCCTGTGGGAGCGGGCTTGCTCGCGAAGAGGCCATAACATTCAACATCTCAGTTGACTGTTACACCGCCTTCGCGAGCAAGCCCGCTCCCACATTGGTTTTGTGTTGTTCCAGGATTATCGGGCACAAACAAAAACGCCCCGATCCATGATCGGGGCGTTTTTTATTGCCTTGCGCGCCGGTTAGGCGGCGATCGACAGTTTGAGCTTGTTCATCGCGCTCTTCTCGAGCTGACGGATCCGCTCGGCCGACACGTTGTACTTCTGCGCCAGGTCGTGCAGCGTGGCTTTCTCTTCTGCCAGCCAGCGCTGGTAGAGGATGTCACGGCTGCGGTCGTCCAGCACTTCCAGCGCTTCGTGCAGGTTGCTGGTTGAGTTGTCGGTCCAGTCGGCGTCTTCCAGTTGACGGGCCGGGTCGTACCGGTGGTCTTCCAGATAGTTGGCGGGCGACTGGAAAGCGCTGTCGTCGTCCGCTTCCGCGGCCGGGTCGAACGCCATGTCATGGCCCGTCAGGCGACTTTCCATCTCGCGCACTTCCCGCGGCTCTACACCGAGGCTTTCAGCCACGCGATGGACTTCTTCGTTGTTCAGCCATGCCAGGCGTTTTTTCTGGCTGCGCAGGTTGAAGAACAGCTTGCGCTGAGCCTTGGTGGTTGCGACTTTCACGATGCGCCAGTTGCGCAGGATAAATTCGTGGATTTCAGCCTTGATCCAGTGCACCGCAAAGGACACCAGGCGCACACCCATTTCCGGGTTGAAGCGCTTGACCGCTTTCATCAGGCCGACATTGCCTTCCTGGATCAGGTCAGCCTGGGCCAGGCCGTAGCCGGAATAGCTGCGGGCAATATGTACAACAAAACGCAGGTGGGCGAGCACCATCTGCCGAGCCGCCCCCAAATCCTGCTCATAGTAGAGACTCTCGGCCAGTTCACGCTCCTGCTCCGGTGTCAGCAAAGGAATGCTGTTCACCGTGTGCACATAAGCCTCCAGGTTCGCGCCTGGGACCAGAGCATAAGCAGGTTGCAAAGAAGTGGTCATACGAAAAAACCTCCGACTCACATAACTCGTGCAGTTCAGCACTGCGAAAATTGACCGGGAACCCTAAGACAAGTTCCCCTACACGCTGAAAGGTCATACAAGCAAAAAGACACTACTTCGGCGCAAGCTCTCTCAAGTGGCGTGCTACCGCAATCCAAGCACCGATATACCCTAACAGCACTGCGCCTAGCAAGAGTGATAGACCATCGGCAACCGGCACGCCCGCCAAGGCAAAATCACTGCCGTACAAACCGGCCAGCCCGACCACTGCGTCGTTCAGCCAGTTCAGCCCGAACGCCAATACACCCCACGAAAGAATCCCTGCACCGAAGCCATAAAGCGCGCCCATATACAGAAAAGGCCTACGCACATAGCTGTCCGTGCCGCCGACGAGTTTAATCACTTCTATCTCTGTGCGGCGGTTTTCAATATGAAGACGAATGGTATTGCCTATCACCAAAAGTAATGCAGAAACCAGAAGCACGGTCAGACCGAAGACAAACCGCTCGCCCAGCTTGAGGATCGCCGCCAAACGCTCGACCCAGACTAGATCAAGTTGAGCCTGCTGTACCTTCGGCAACTCGGAAAGTCTTTGTCTTAATGCTTCCAGAGTCGCTTTGTCGACTTCGTTCGGGGTCACCAACACCACGCCCGGCAGCGGATTGTGCGGCAACTCCTTGAGCGCCTCGCCCAGGCCAGACTGTTGCTGAAACTCTTCCAGTGCCTGTTCACGGCTGATGTACTCGGCATCGCTCACACCCGGCAACGCCTTGATCTGGTCGCGCAGTTGCTCACCGTCATTGGCGCTGGCGTCGATCTGCAGGTACAGCGAAATCTGCGCCGCACGCTGCCAGGAACCGCCCAAGCGTTCGACGTTGTTGAGCAGCAGCGACAACCCCATCGGCAGGCTCAGGGCAACCGCCATCACCAGGCAGGTAAAGAAGCTGCCGATTGGCTGCTTGCCCAGGCGTCGCAGGCTGTCGACCAAGCTGGCACGGTGGCTTTCAATCCATGCCCGCAGCAAAGTGCCGAAGTCAGGGCCGTCGTCTTCGTCGCGTTTTTTCTTTGGCCCCTGCGGATCGGAGGCCTTGGGGGCCACCCGTTCGGCCACTTTCGGGCTGCGTGTTGCACTCATACCCCGGCCTCCCCGTCGCCGATCAATCGGCCACGTTGCAGCGTCAGCATGCGGTGGCGCATGCGTGCGATCAGTGCCAGGTCGTGACTGGCGATCAATACGCTGGTACCCAGACGGTTGATGTCTTCAAACACGCCCATGATTTCCGCCGCCAGGCGCGGGTCGAGGTTACCGGTCGGCTCATCCGCCAGCAGCAAGGCCGGGCGGTGAACGATGGCGCGAGCGATACCGACACGCTGCTGCTGGCCGGTGGACAGGTCGCCTGGGTACAGGTCGGTCTTGTCCGAGAGCGCAACACGCTCCAGCGCCGAATCCACGCGCTTGGCGATTTCAGCTTTGGACAGGCCAAGGATCTGCAGCGGCAAGGCGACGTTGTTGAACACCGTGCGGTCGAACAATAGCTGATGGTTTTGAAACACCACGCCAATCTGCCGACGCAAGAACGGAATCTGCGCGTTGCTGATGGTGCCCAGGTCCTGCCCGGCCAGCAGCAGCTTGCCGGTGGTCGGGCGCTCCATGGCCAGCAACAGGCGCAGCAAGGTACTTTTACCAGCCCCGGAATGGCCGGTGACAAACAAGAACTCGCCCCGACGGACTCGAAAGCTCAGCTCATGCAAGCCGACGTGACCGTTCGGATAGCGTTTACCGACCTGTTCGAAACGAATCATGAACGCTCCCGCTCGGCAAACAGTGCCTGGACAAAGGGTTCTGCTTCAAAGGTACGCAAGTCATCGATGCCTTCACCGACCCCAATGTAGCGGATCGGCAGGCCAAACTGCTTGGCCAGGGCGAAGATAACCCCGCCTTTGGCCGTACCGTCGAGCTTGGTCAGGGCCAGGCCGGTCAGTTCGACCGTCTGGTTGAATTGCTTGGCCTGGTTGATGGCGTTCTGGCCCGTACCGGCGTCTAGCACCAGCAACACTTCGTGCGGCGCCTCGGCGTCGAGCTTGCCGATCACCCGGCGAACCTTTTTCAGTTCTTCCATCAGGTTGTCTTTGGTGTGCAGGCGACCCGCGGTGTCGGCGATCAACACGTCGATATTTCGCGCCTTGGCGGCCTGCACGGCGTCGAAAATCACCGAAGCCGAGTCTGCCCCTGTGTGCTGGGCGATCACGGCAATATTGTTGCGCTCGCCCCAGACCTGCAATTGCTCGACTGCCGCTGCACGGAAGGTGTCACCCGCCGCGAGCATGACTTTCTTGCCTTCGAGTTGCAGCTTCTTGGCCAGTTTGCCAATGGTGGTGGTTTTGCCGGCGCCGTTGACGCCCACCACCAGAATCACGAACGGCTTGTTCTGCGAGGTGATTTTCAGCGGCTGCTCGACGGGTTTGAGCATGCCTGCCAACTCGGCCTGCAAAGATTTGTACAACGCATCGGCGTCAGCCAATTGCTTGCGCGCGACCTTCTGGGTCAGGTTCTGGATGATCACCGAGGTCGCTTCAACGCCCACGTCGGCGGTCAGCAAACGGGTTTCGATGTCTTCGAGCAGTTCATCATCGATCAGTTTTTTGCCCAGGAACAGGCTGGCCATGCCTTCGCCGATGCTGGCGCTGGTCTTGGACAGGCCTTGTTTGAGGCGGGCGAAGAAACCGACTTTATTGTCTTCGGCTTGGGCCGGCTCGGCGACGACCGCAGCCTCGACAACCGGGGCAACCGGGACGATTGGCGCAACGGGCGCTGCGACCACAACCGGCGCGGCTTCGGGCATACGAACCGGTTCGGGCGCCACGAATGCCGCAATCACCTGCTCTGGCACATCGGGTTCGACCACAACCGGCTCCACCACCGGATGCGTCTCGACCACCAGCAGTTCCACGGCTTGCTGCGTATCGGTCGGCGCCGGGATCGGCGGGACAATGTGCGGGGTCAATTCGTCTTCAACCAGCGCCACCGGTTCTTCCGCCACGGGCAGTGTCAACCACGGCTTGTGCTCGGCGTGCGGCGTCAGCGGCACAATTTCTGGCTCTGCTGATTCAACAACTGGCTGCAACACCGGCTCGGCAATCGGCGCCACAATCGGTGCCGGTGCCGGGGCAACGGGCGCAGCGTCGATGACCGCCACTTCGACGATCGGCTCGGGCTGTGGCTGTTCAACGACGGGTTCCTGCGGTTTTTTGCGCAGCCATCCGAACAGGCTTTTTTTCTCGCCAGCCGCAGCTGGGGTCTTCTTGTCGTCGTTGGAACCAAACATGGAGGACGGCTATCTCACGGTAGCGACGCGCCAATCCGGCGCCTCGGCAGATAAGTATTCGATGCAGAACAGACTGCGTTTAACCCAGCTTGTTCACGCGCAATATTTTGTCGAAGTGCTCAGCGGCACCTCAAAGATCGACTTCACGAAGGACTGGACTGGCAAAATCGGCGAAAAAGCGGAGTTTAGCTGATAAACCAAGGCTTTCCGCCGGGAACCCATACAACCTGATCAGGCATAAAAGCCGGATAGGCGTGGCCGCCAGTAAAACGGATCGTTATCCTAGCACCTCCTCACCCGTACAGGCTAAGACCAAGCGGGTAGCCCAACAGGTTAAAACACGAATGAATGCTCTAGCCCGCCGCGCCGCAGGCCTGCTGTTCAGCACAGTTTGTCTGCCCCTTTCAGCTTTGGCTGCCGACCCACAACCGACCCACGAATTTACCCTCGACAACGGCCTTAAAGTCGTTGTGCGCGAAGACCATCGCGCGCCAGTGGTGGTTTCCCAGGTCTGGTACAAGGTCGGTTCCAGCTACGAAACCCCGGGCCAGACCGGTTTGTCCCACGCCCTGGAACACATGATGTTCAAGGGCAGCGAGAAGGTTGGCCCCGGTGAAGCATCTCTGATCCTGCGCGACCTGGGCGCTGAAGAAAACGCCTTCACCAGCGACGACTTCACCGCGTACTACCAGGTGCTGGCCCGCGACCGCCTGGGCGTGGCCTTTGAGCTGGAAGCCGACCGCATGGCCAGCCTGCGCCTGCCGCCCGACGAGTTCAGCCGCGAGATCGAAGTGATCAAGGAAGAACGCCGCCTGCGCACCGACGACAAACCGATGTCCAAGGCCTACGAGCGCTTCAAGGCCATGGCCTACCCGGCCAGCGGCTATCACACGCCAACCATCGGCTGGATGGCGGACCTGGACCGCATGAAAGTTGAAGAGCTGCGCCATTGGTATCAGTCCTGGTACGTGCCGAACAACGCCACGCTGGTGGTAGTCGGCGATGTAACCCCGGATGAAGTCAAAGCCCTGGCCCAGCGCTACTTCGGGCCGATCCCGAGACGCGACGTGCCCCCGGCCAAGATCCCGCTGGAACTGGCCGAACCCGGCGAACGGCAGATCACCCTGCACGTGAAGACCCAACTGCCAAGCCTGATGCTGGCCTTCAACGTGCCGAGCATCGCGACCGCCACCGACAAACGCTCGATCAACGCCCTGCGCCTGATCGCGGCACTGCTCGACGGCGGTTACAGCGCACGCATCCCGACCCAGCTGGAGCGCGGTCAGGAACTGGTGTCCGGCGGCTCGTCGAGCTACGACGCCTACACCCGTGGCGACAGCCTGTTCACCCTGTCGGCCACCCCAAACACCCAGAAACACAAAACCATCGCCCAGGCCGAAGCCGGTTTGTGGAAACTGCTCGAACAACTGAAAACCACCGCGCCGTCCGCCGAAGAACTGGAGCGCGTGCGTGCCCAGGTCATCGCCGGCCTGGTGTACGAGCGTGACTCGATTACCAGCCAGGCCACCTCCATCGGTCAGTTGGAAACCGTCGGGCTGTCCTGGAAGCTGATGGACACCGAACTCGCCGAGCTGCAAAGCGTGACCCCGGAAGATATCCAGAAGGCCGCCACCCTCTATTTCACTCGCGAACGTCTCAGCGTTGCGCATGTACTGCCCGAGGAGACAGCTCATGAGTGAGCGCAAACAATCACGCCTGGCCCTGATCGGGCTGGTGGTCGTCTCGCTGCTCGGCTCGGCGGGTTTCTACCTCAGCCGTTCGGACACCTCCAACGCCAGCGAAGCCCTCGATAAAGCCAAGGCCAGCAAACAGCTGCAATCGCTGGCCGAACTTGACGGCAAGGCGCCCAGCCACCGCGCACTGGACGTACAGACCTGGACCACGGCCGAAGGCGCCAAAGTACTGTTCGTTGCCGCCCCCGAGTTGCCGATGTTCGACCTGCGCCTGATCTTCGCCGCCGGCAGCAGCCAGGACGGCGCGTCGCCAGGCCTGGCCATACTGACCAACGCCATGCTCAACGAAGGCGTGGCGGGCAAGGATGTCAGCGCCATCGCTCAAGGCTTCGAAGGCCTGGGCGCGGACTTTGGCAACGGCGCCTACAAAGACATGGCCGTCGCGTCGCTGCGCAGCCTGAGTGCCGTGGATAAACGCGAGCCGGCGCTCAAGCTGTTCGCCGAAGTCGTCGGCAAGCCGACCTTGCCTGCCGATTCGCTGGCGCGGATCAAAAACCAGATGCTTGCCGGCCTCGAATACCAGAAACAGAACCCCGGCAAACTGGCGAGCATCGAACTGATGAAGCGCCTGTACGGTGATCACCCGTACGCGAACCCTAGCGATGGCACCGCCAAAAGCATCCCGTTGATCACCCAGGCGCAAGTGCGGGCGTTCCACGAGAAAGCCTATGCCGCCGGCAACGTTGTGATCGCGCTGGTCGGTGACCTGTCGCGCAGTGAAGCCGAAACCATTGCTGCACAGGTTTCCAGCGCCCTGCCCCACGGCCCGGCACTGGCGAAAATCCCGGGGGCGGTCGAACCCAAGGCGGGCGTCACGCATATCGAGTTCCCGTCCAAGCAGACCAACCTGATGCTCGCGCAACTGGGCATTGATCGCGATGATCCGGACTACGCCGCTGTGTCGCTGGGCAACCAAATCCTCGGGGGCGGTGGTTTCGGTACCCGACTGATGAGCGAAGTGCGTGAGAAACGCGGCCTGACCTACGGCGTTTACTCCGGTTTCTCGCCGATGCAGGCCCGTGGTCCGTTCATGATCAACCTGCAAACCCGCGCCGAGATGAGCGAAGGCACCCTCAAACTGGTGCAGGATGTACTCGCTGACTACCTTGAAAAAGGCCCGACCCAGAAAGAACTCGACGACGCCAAGCGTGAACTGGCCGGCAGCTTCCCGCTGTCCACCGCCAGCAACGCCGATATCGTCGGCCAATTGGGCGCCATGGGTTTCTACAACTTGCCGCTGAGCTACCTCGAAGACTTCATGCGTCAGTCCCAGAGCCTGACCGTCGAGCAGGTCAAAGCGGCCATGAACAAACACCTCAGCACGGACAAAATGGTCATCGTCACCGCTGGCCCGACCGTGCCACAACAGCCGTTACCGGCCCCTACTGACAAACCTTCCGAGCAGCCGCTCGGGGTTCCGGAGCATTAATGGCCCATCCTAAAAAACCTGTTCACAACGTGCATAACGGCGTGAACCAATTGCGCATCATCGGCGGCGAATGGCGCAGCCGAAAGCTGAGCTTCCCCGATGCCCCGGGCCTGCGCCCGACACCGGACCGGGTGCGCGAAACCCTGTTCAACTGGTTGGCGCCGTACGTCGCCGGGGCCAAAGTGCTCGACCCGTTTACCGGCAGCGGCGCACTGTTCCTCGAAGCCCTGTCCCGTGGCGCTGCCATGGGCCAGGCGCTCGACGCCAGCAACCTGGCGGTTTCCAGCCTGAAAGAACATCTGGGAACGCTGCGCTGCACTGTTGGCCAGGTCCAGACCGCCGACGCCTTGCGTTATCTGGAAACCCAGACCGCTACACCGTACGACCTGGTGTTCCTCGACCCACCGTTCAACCAGAACCTGCTGCCCACGGTCTGTGCGCTGCTCGAAGAACGGCAATGGCTGGCCGATGACGCCTGGGTGTACACCGAAAGCGAAAACGCCCCGTCGACCCTCGGCCTGCCGGGAAGCTGGCGCCTGCACCGTGAACAAAAATCCGGGCGCGTCTACTACGCGTTGTGGCACCGTGTGGCAGAGATCGCCGGTTAACCGACCGGCCTGAACAAGGTGCGTACCGGGGGTCTACAGTCCAGGTATGCACCGCTGCATCGAGAACAACCGTGTCCACACCGCCTGACCGCTTCATCCCCGCCTTCGGCCTGGGCAACCCGCACCTGCAAACCTTGTGGGGCCCGCTGTGGCGCAAAACCACTCACCTTGAACGCCCGCGTGAACGCCTGTGGCTGGCGGACGGTGACTTCCTCGATCTCGACTGGCATGGCCCGCACAGCGCCGAAGCACCGCTGGTGCTGGTGCTGCACGGGCTGACCGGTTCCTCCAATTCCCCCTACGTCGCCGGCCTGCAAAAAGCCCTGGCCGGCCTGGGCTGGGCCAGTGTCGCGCTGAACTGGCGCGGCTGTTCGGGCGAGCCGAATCTGTTACCACGCAGCTACCACTCCGGCGCCAGCGAAGACCTTGCCGAAGCCATCAGCCATCTTCGGGCCTCGCGGCCCCTGGCGCCGTTGTATGCCGTGGGGTACTCACTGGGCGGCAATGTGCTGCTCAAGCATCTGGGCGAAACCGGCAGCAGCAGCGGCTTGCAGGGCGCTGTGGCGGTGTCGGTACCGTTTCGCCTCGACCAGTGCGCCGACCGTATCGACCAGGGGTTTTCCAAGGTCTATCAGGCGCATTTCATGCGCGAGATGCTCGCCTATATCAAAACCAAACAACGCCAGTTTCAACATGACGGCCGCCACGATGGCCTGGCGACACTGGCCGGGCTGGGCTCGCTGGAGAACATGCGCACGTTCTGGGATTTCGATGGCCGGGTGACCGCACCGCTGAACGGTTTCCTGGACGCCGAAGACTATTACCGACGCGCATCCAGTCGCTATTTTCTGGGGGAAATCCGCACCCGAACGCTGATTATCCAGGCCGCGGACGACCCGTTCGTATTCCCACACAGCCTGCCCGAGCCCGGCGAGTTGTCGACCTGCACCCGATTCGAACTACAGGTCAAGGGTGGGCATGTCGGCTTCGTCGACGGTTCCGTGAACAGACCGGGTTACTACCTGGAACGGCGAATCCCGCAATGGCTGACTGACCTGGAGCGTGGTTGAACCATGTCGGGCGAGTCGATCCGCTTCTGGCAAACTGCACCGCTGGCCGGGGTCGAACTGCTGTCCGCACGCTACATCGAACAGCGCTTCGTGCCCCATGTGCATGACGGCTTTGTGATTGGCCTGATCATGGCCGGTGCCCAGCGCTATCGCTATCGCGGCGCCGAACACCTCGCGGGCAGCGGGACGCTGGTGCTGATCAACCCGGACGAACTGCACACCGGCCACAAAGGTACCGACGACGGCTGGCTGTACCGTGCGTTTTACCCCGACAACCCGCAGATTCTTTCGCTGCTGGCCGAACTCGAATTGCCCGCCACTCACCTGCCGACGTTTGGTGCGACGCTGTACCGCGACCCGGACCTGGTAAACGGGTTCTGCCAATTGCACCGTTTGCTGGAAAGCCCCGCCAGCGCGCTGCAACAACAGACCGTGTGGCGGGAAATGATGCTGGCGTTGCTGCAACGCCATGCCGGCGTACCACAGCCCGGCCGCCCCGGCCGGGAGCACCGGGCCATCGCGTTGGCCAAGGAACTGATGCGCTCGCAATTGGCAACGCCGCCATCGCTGGAGGCATTGGCGACCGCGGTGAGCCTGTCGCCGTTTCACTTCGCCCGGGTGTTCCGTCGCGCCACCGGCCTGCCGCCACATACCTGGCTCATGCAGCAGCGGATCGCCCAGGCCCGCGCACTGTTGCAGGGAGGTTGCCTGCCGCTGGAAGTCGCCAGCCAACTGGGTTTCGCCGATCAGAGCCACCTGAGCCGCCAGTTCAAACAGGTTTACGGCGTCGGCCCCGGCGCGTACCGCAGCGCCCGGCAAATCGGCAGTCCCTCGTAGGCACGGAGTCATCTGCAAGATCGTTCAAGACAGGCTTTTTGCGTGTGGCTCAGGATGCCGACACAAGGAGAGTCTCCATGACCCGAAAACACCTCTACACCCTCGGTATCCGCGACAGTTTCGCCATGGCGGTCGGCATTCTGCCGTTCGGCCTGATCTTCGGCACACTGGCCGGGGCTGCAGGCCTGACACTCTGGCAAGCGGTCGGCATGTCCGTGTTCGTTTACGCAGGCTCCGCGCAACTGATAGTCCTGAGCCTGCTCGGGACCGCTGCCAGTGTGTGGGTGATTCTGTTGACCACTTTCATCGTCAACCTGCGCCACGTGCTCTACAGCGCCACCCTGCAACCTCACATCAGCCAGTTGCCGCAACGCTGGCGAATGCTGCTGGCGTTCTGGCTGACCGACGAAACCTTCGCCGTGGTCCAGCGCTTTTACCTGCTGCACAGCGAACGGCCCCTGGCCCACTGGTACTGGCTGGGCGTGGCCAGTTCGCTTTACGCCTGCTGGGTGGTCAGTTCACTGGCGGGGGTGTTGTTCGGTCAGGCCGTGCCGGACCTGGCGAGCTGGGGGCTGGAGTTCGCCATGCTGGCCACGTTCATCGGCATTGTCGTGCCGTTGCTGCGTAACCAGCCGCAGATTGCCGCGGCACTGGCGGCCGGCGCCGTGGCGCTGATGACGTTCAACTGGCCCTACAAACTCGGGTTGATGGCCGCCGCCTTCAGCGGGATAGCCATCGGCGTCGTGCTGGAGCGCCGGCAACTGGCCAGCCCTTCAGGCAAGGAGGTTCACTCATGAGTTACGGATGGCTGATTGTCGGGATGACCGCGATCACGTTTGGGCTGCGTTACAGCCTGTTCGCCTGGCCCAACCTGAGCTTCCCGCCGCTGGTGCGCCAGGGCCTGCATTACGTACCCACGGCGGTGCTCACCGCCATCGTCGTGCCGGGTATGTTGCTGCCGGACGGCCAGCAATGGGCTTTGAACCTGAACAACGCGTATTTGCTCGCAGGGCTGGTGGCGATTGCCATTGCCGCACTGAGCCGCCATTTGCTGGCGACTATCGGCGGCGGGATGCTGGTGTTCTTTTTACTGCGCTGGATGATGGGCCAGTTGCCGGTCTGAACTGGCCCGTGTGGCTCAATCGCCCGTGGCAATGCCACGCTGCGGATCGTTGATCCATTCGCTCCACGATCCGGCATATAACCGCGCCAGCGGATAACCGGCCAGGCACAGCGCAAACAGGTTATGGCACGCCGTGACACCGGACCCGCAATACGCCACCAGTTCGCTCGGCGAGCGATCACCCAACTTCGCGGCAAAACGCTGCTTGAGCTGCGCAGGCGACAGGAAACGCCCGTCGCTGTCCAGGTTGTCGGTGAACGCTGCACAGTGAGCGCCGGGAATATGGCCCGCGACCGGGTCAATCGGCTCGACCTCACCGCGAAAACGCGGCGCGGCGCGGGCGTCCAGCAAGGTCAGCGTCGGCTGACCGAGACGCTTGTGCAGCTCCTGTGCGCTGAGCAACAGCCCTGGGTCCGATTGACCGGTGAATGTCCCGCGCATGTTTGGCGCCGAATCAAGGCTCAAGGGCAACCCTGCCGCATGCCAGGCCTTGAGGCCGCCGTCGAGAATGAACACGCCGTCACGCTTGCCCAGCCAGGCCAGCAACCACCAGGCCCGCGCAGCGTAAGCACCCGGGCCATCGTCATACAACACGATATCGCTGTCGGCATTGATGCCCCACGCCTGCAACCGTTCAATCAGGTGCCCAGGCTGCGGCAAGGGATGCCTCCCGGTGACACCCTTGACCACCGGTCCGCTGAGGTCACGCTCCAAATCGGCATAGTGCGCACCGCCAATGTGCCCTTCGGCATAGCTGCGCTGACCGTAGTCCGGGTCTTCGAGGGCGAAACGACAATCGAGAATCACCAACCCGGCCTGGTTCTTTTTCAGGTCCAGTTCGACCGGGCTGATCAGTTGCGCAATGGGCATGGCAGGCTCCTCTGATGGGGGTCGAAGGTCGATCCTACTGCACTTCTTCCAACGCTTGGGCCAACGGCACGTAAAACTCTTCGAACAACGCGTCGACGGCCTCACGGGATTGCTCGGTGACGAATCCGGCTTCAAGCACCAGCACCTGATACACACCACGCTTGATGGCTTGTTCGCTCAGGTGACTGGAATTTTCCCGCGTGGTGCACAGAAACCGTACCCAGGACGTGAGGATGATCCAGGCATTGAGCGTCAAGGACTCGATCTGGACTTTGTCCATGATGAGGATCCCGGCGTCGACAAATCCTTCGTAGATGGCGGTGCCATGGATCAGGCAGCGCTGGGAAAAGCGTCGATAGCGCGCGGCCAAATCGGCGTCGCTCTCAAGCAGATGCTCAAGGTCGCGGTGCAGGAACCGGTAGCGCCACATGGCCGACAGCAACTCCTGCAAGTAAAAGCGCTTGTCTTCCACGGTTGCGGCCCGCCCCTGGGGAGGGCGCAGGAAGCTGTCCACCAGGCTTTCGTACTCACTGAACAACACGGCGATAATCGCCTGCTTGTTGGGGAAGTGGTAGTACAGGTTGCCCGGAGAAATCTCCATGTGAGCGGCGATGTGATTGGTACTGATGCTGCGCTCGCCCAACTGATTGAACAGCTCCAGGCTGTTCTGCACGATGCGCTCGCTGGTTTTTATTCGTGGGGCCATGGCTTGAGCTTTAATTCAATGTGCGATGGCGGGCATCTTACGACCTATCCGGCGATGGATAAAACACGTCGGAGCGATAAACCCGATTGACAATTTAGAGCATAGACTCTAAAAACTTCGTCATTCTAATAAAACCGGAGCCGACAATGTCTGCCGAAATAGCCTACCTGCAAAACGCTCAGCAGCATCTGGCCGAACTCCAAACCCTGTTCGATACCCAGCGGCAGGCGTACGTCGCCAACCCGATGCCTCCGGCCGCCCAGCGCCTGCAATGGCTCAAGGCCCTGCGTGAAATCCTCAGCGATGAGCGTCAGGCCTTGATCGACGCCATCAGCCAGGATTTCAGCCATCGCAGCGCCGACGAAACCCTGGTTGCCGAACTGATGCCCAGCCTGCACGGCATTCATTACGCCAGTAAACACCTCAAGGGCTGGATGAAGTCATCCCGTCGCGCTGTAGGCCTGGCCTTTCAGCCCGCCTCAGCCAAAGTCGTTTATCAGCCGCTGGGCGTGGTCGGGGTGATCGTGCCCTGGAACTATCCGCTGTACCTGGCCATCGGGCCGCTGGTGGGAGCCTTGTCGGCCGGTAACCGGGTGATGCTGAAACTCAGTGAATCGACCCCCGCAACCGGGCAACTGCTCAAGGAACTGCTGGCCCGGGTCTTCCCGCAGGATCTGGTCTGCGTGGTCCTGGGCGAAGCCGAGGTCGGCATGGCCTTTTCCCGGCTGCCGTTCGATCACTTGCTGTTCACGGGTGCCACCAGCATCGGCAAGCACGTCATGCGCGCCGCCGCCGAACACCTGACGCCGGTCACCCTCGAACTCGGCGGCAAGTCGCCGGCCATTGTTTCTCACGATGTCCCCCTCAGCGACGCGGCTGAACGCATCGCCTTCGGTAAAACCCTGAACGCCGGGCAAACCTGTGTCGCGCCGGACTACGTGCTGGTGCCGGAAGACCGTGTAGGCTCGTTCGTCGAAGCCTACCGTCACGCCGTTCGCAGCTTTTATCCGACACTCGTCGACAACCCGGACTACACCGCGATCATCAATGACCGTCAACTGGCGCGACTCAACAACTACGTCAGCGACGCCACCAGTAAAGGCGCGCTGCTGATTCCGCTGTTCGAACAAGGCCAGGGCCGGCGCATGGGCCACAGCCTGCTGCTGAACGTCAGCGATGACATGCTGGTGATGCAGGACGAAATTTTCGGTCCGGTGCTGCCAATCGTGCCTTACCGGGACCTTGATCAGGCATTTGCCTACATCAACCAACGACCACGTCCGTTGGCTCTGTATTACTTCGGCTACAACAAGAACGAACAGAACCGCGTACTCAACGAGACCCACTCCGGCGGCGTGTGCCTGAACGACACCTTGTTGCACGTTGCCCAGGACGATATGCCCTTCGGCGGCATAGGGGCGTCAGGAATGGGGCATTACCACGGCCACGAAGGCTTCCTGACCTTCAGCAAGGCCAAGGGTGTGCTGATCAAACAGCGTTTCAATGCAGCGAAGCTGATTTACCCGCCTTACGGCAAGTCGATCCAGAAACTGATCCAGAAGCTGTTCATTCGCTGAAAACGACCGTCGGGTAATAACAATAATGAACCCCAGCCTGTCCCAAACTCCCGCGCTGTCACGGCGCGGCCTGCTCAAATTCAGCCTCTGCGCCAGTGCCTTCCTGACGGCGGCGGGATTGGGCGCCAGCCTCAGTGGCTGTTCGGCCAGCACGCCGGCCAGCGGTTACGCCGCATTGCGCAGCAGCGATTTACCGTTTCTGCGGGCGCTGATCCCGGTGATGCTTGACGGCGCCGTGGCGGCCGACAAGCGTGCGGCAGCCCTCGACGGCACCTTGCAATCGCTGGATCACGACCTCGATCACTTGTCGCCGGAAATGCTCAAGCTGACCCAACAACTGTTCGATGTACTCGCCATGGCGGTCACCCGTGGGCCGTTGACCGGGATTTGGGGCCATTGGGAAAACGCCAGCAGCGATGACATTCGCCAGTTTCTCAAACGCTGGGAAAACAGCGCCTTGAGCCTGTTGCGCATGGGGCACAGCTCACTGCTGCAACTGGTGATGATGGCCTGGTACGGGCGGGCGGAATCTTGGGCGCATTGCGGGTATCCCGGGCCGCCTACCGTTTGAGACCGAGGTGCCCCTATCGCGAGCAGGCTCGCTCCCACAGGGGTTTCGCGATCCATGTGGGGCGAGCCTGCTCGCGAAGGCGCCAGCCGCATCACCACTGAATCCAAAACAACAAGAGAGCCTGAAGATGCCTGTACCCGATCCGTTCCGCGAAGGCCTGGCCCGTGGCTGGAAAACCTACGACGGCTCGCAACTTGCGAATGACCTGAAGCTTGAAGCCGACATTGCGATCATCGGCAGCGGCGCGGGCGGTGGCACCACCGCCGAAATCCTCAGCGCGGCAGGCTACACAGTACTGTTGATCGAAGAAGGCCCGCTCAAGACCAGCAGCGACTTCAAGATGCTCGAAGACCAGGCCTACTCCAGCCTTTATCAGGAAGGTATCGGGCGCATGAGCAAGGACGGCGCGATCACCATCCTGCAAGGCCGGGCCGTCGGCGGCACCACACTGATCAACTGGACCTCAAGCTTTCGCACCCCCGAACCAACCCTCACGCACTGGGCCACGGAACATAACGTCAAGGGCCACAGCCCCGCCGACATGGCACCCTGGTTCGAAAAGATGGAACAGCGCCTCGGCGTCGCTCCCTGGCTTGTCCCGCCCAACGCCAACAACGACGTGATCAGAAAAGGCTGTGAACAACTCGGCTACAGCTGGCACGTGATCCCGCGCAATGTGCGCGGCTGCTGGAACCTGGGCTACTGCGGCCTGGGCTGCCCGACCAACGCCAAGCAATCCATGCTGGTGACGACCATCCCCGCGACCCTGGAAAAGGGCGGCGAGCTGCTCTATCTGGCCCGTGCCGAGCGGCTGCTGATCAAGGACGACCAAGTCACGGGCCTGCAGTGTGTGGCGATGGATGCGCGCTGCGTGGCGCCGACCGGGCGCAGCATCACCGTCAAGGCGCGGCACTATGTGTTGGCCGGCGGCGGCATCAACAGCCCGGCGTTACTGCTGCGTTCCGAAGCCCCCGACCCACACGAACGGCTGGGCAAACGTACGTTCCTGCACTTGGTGAACATGTCCGCCGGGCTGTTTGACGAGGTGATCAACCCGTTCTATGGCGCGCCGCAGTCGATTTATTCCGACCACTTTCAGTGGCAGCACGGCACCACCGGCAAGATGTCCTACAAACTCGAAGTCCCGCCGTTGCACCCGGCGCTGGCCACCACCCTGCTCGGCGGTTTTGGCGGTGAGAACGCCGAACACATGCGCCAATTGCCCCACACCCACGCCATGCTCGCACTGATGCGCGACGGCTTTCACCCGGACAGCCCTGGCGGCCACGTCGAGTTACGCGGCGATGGCACGCCGGTGCTCGACTATCAGGTGTCCGCCTACGCCTGGGATGGGCTGCGGCGCGCGTTTCACAGCATGGCCGAGATCCAGTTTGCGGGCGGTGCCAAGGCCGTGATGCCGATGCACGCGGATGCGCGCTACGTGAAAACCCTGGCCGAGGCCCGCACGCTGATCGAAGGCTTGAGCCTGGAGCTGTACCGGACCCGGTTGGGCAGCGCCCATGTGATGGGCGGTTGCACCATGGGCGAAGACCCGAAAAATGCGGTCACCGACAGCCTGGGACGACACCATCAACTGGGTAATCTATCGATTCACGACGGTTCATTGTTCCCCACCAGCATTGGCGCAAACCCTCAATTATCGGTTTACGGGCTCACCGCCCAACTGGCCACTGCGCTGGCCGAACGCTTAAAAAACACCTGAAAAAGCACAATAATCGGACCGTCTATAGTGCTTTCTTCCCCTAAAGGCGACTTGGCCGACCGGGAAGGCTGCGATACCATCCGACTCCCCAACGGATTCCCGCCAGGACGACGCGATGAACCGAGTGTTGTACCCAGGTACCTTCGACCCTATTACCAAGGGCCATGGCGATCTGGTCGAACGCGCCTCGCGCCTGTTCGATCATGTGATTATCGCCGTCGCCGCCAGCCCCAAGAAAAACCCGCTATTCCCCCTGGAACAGCGTGTGGAGCTGGCCCGCGAGGTCACCAAACATCTGCCGAACGTCGAAGTCGTCGGCTTTTCGACGCTGCTTGCACATTTTGCCAAGGAGCAGAACGCCAACGTGTTCCTGCGTGGCTTGCGCGCAGTCTCGGACTTCGAATACGAATTTCAGCTGGCCAACATGAATCGCCAACTGGCGCCGGACGTCGAGAGCCTGTTTCTCACGCCGTCGGAACGTTATTCGTTCATTTCCTCGACGCTGGTCCGTGAAATCGCGGCCCTGGGCGGCGACATCACCAAGTTCGTCCACCCGGTCGTCGCCGACGCCCTGACCCTGCGCTTCAAGAAGTAACGACCGCTCAAGCGGCGCCCGCGTGCACTGCGGGCGCCAATGCGGCACAATTGCGCGCATTAGTTTTCATGTGCCTGGGTCGACGGCCCCGGCAGGAGTGCCCCATGTCCCTGATCATCACCGACGATTGCATTAACTGCGACGTCTGCGAACCCGAGTGCCCGAACGCTGCCATTTCCCAGGGCGAAGAGATCTATGTGATCGACCCGAACCTGTGCACCCAGTGCGTCGGCCACTACGACGAGCCGCAATGCCAGCAGGTCTGCCCGGTGGATTGCATCCCGCTGGATGAAGCCCATCCAGAAACTGAAGAGCAGTTGATGGAGAAGTACCGCAAGATTACCGGCAAGGCTTAAGTATTTTGGTGTCTGTTCTGACGCCATCGCGGGCAAGCCTTGCTCCTACAGGATTTCACCGATCTGTAGGAGCAAGGCTTGCCCGCGATGCTTTTAAAGCTACTGCTGCTGTTCAAACCCCTCCCCGATGCACCCCAGGCAACGCACAAACGTCGCTTTTGCCGGGTCGACCACCAACGCCTTGCCTGCATCGCCAATGCCGCCACCCAGCGCGGTAAACGGCAGCGACACCACAAACACCCCCGCACCGATCACCGTCGCCACCACCAGCAAGGGTCGGGCAATCAGCAGGTCGCCGATCATCGCGTAGGCGGGAGGATTGTGGAGGGTGTAGTTCGGATCGCCGCTGCCGCCTTCGGACGCCTGAGCAGACAAACCGACGCTGAGCAGCAGCGCAACGGCAAGGGTTCGGAACGGATTCATGGCGCGGTCCTTCGGCTGGTCAGTGAGATAACTGACTATAGACCGTGGGACTTTTTCAGCTCTGGCAGCGCGGGCAAAAGACGCTGGTGCGTTGCCCCAGGCGAACTTCCCGCAACTCTGAACCGCAGACTTTGCAGTGCTCGGCACCCCGGCCGTACACGAACAGTTCCTGCTGGAAGTAACCAGGCTGTCCATCACCGCCAATGAAGTCGCGCAGCGTCGTACCGCCTTGTTCGATGGCGGCAGCCAGAATGCGCTTGATCTCGATGGCCAGCCTCAAATAACGCGCCCGCGAAATGCCCTTGGCCTCGCGGCGTGGATCGATCCCGGCGGCAAACAAGGCTTCGGTCGCGTAGATGTTGCCCACGCCCACCACCACCGCGTTGTCCATGATGAACGGCTTGACCGCCATCGAGCGCCCACGGGACAGCTGAAACAGCCGATCACCGTCGAACAGGTCGGTCAGCGGCTCCGGCCCCAAGCGAACCAGCAACTCATGATGGAGCGGGTCCAGGCTCCAGAGCATCGCGCCAAACCGGCGCGGGTCGGTGTAGCGCAGGGCCAGGCCGGATTCGAGCTCGATGTCCACGTGCTCATGCTTGGCCGCCGGCAAACCGACTTCCACCAGACGCAGATTCCCCGACATACCCAAATGGCTGATCAGCGTGCCGACTTCAGCATTGATCAGCAGGTACTTGGCACGCCGATCCACCCCCACGATGCGCTGCCCGGACAGGCGCACATCGAGGTCTTCGGGAATCGGCCAGCGCAACCGTCGGTCACGCACAATCACCCGGCTGACGCGCTGCCCTTCAAGGTGCGGCGCGATCCCGCGGCGGGTGGTTTCGACTTCTGGCAGTTCAGGCATGGTGCTCTCGGATCAGGCGCGAACCGACACTCAATGGTGAGCGCCGAGCTCGCGAATCGTCTGTTTGAGGTTCTCGAAATCGTAGTCCGACAGGCCCACATAATCGAGCACCATGGCCCCCACGTTATTCCATTCGTGGTCTTCGGTCTGGTTACCCAGCACCCGGTAAGACGCGCAAATGTGCTCGGCCATCTTCAGGATCGCCAACAGGTTTTTCAACTGGCTGTTGCGCGACGACTCATCGCTGAAGATCGCCAGCGCATTGTGGTGATTGGCGATGGCGTTGGTGACATGTTCCGGCAACCGCCAGGATTTGGCGGTGTAATAGCCGACCACGGCATGGTTGGTGTTGAACGCATGGTTCTCGGTGTCCACCACCCGGCACTCGGGGCTCGCGCTGGCGTAAGCCTGTTCCAGCACCGTCATATAGTCGGGAAAGCGCTTGAGCATCAGCGGCACGCCACAATCGTGGAACAACCCCAAGGCGTACGCCTCGTCCACTGCTTGCGAACCAATGCGCTTGGCCAGGCTGAGGCTGGTCATCGCCACGTCCTGGGCGGTGTCCCAGAAACGGTTGAGCGTGACGATGGTATCGTCGTTCATCTCGCCCTTGATCGACTGTGCGTTGATCAGGTTGATGATCGAACGGCTGCCCAGCAGGTTAACCGCCCGCTGGATCGAGGCGATCTTGTTACTGAGGCCGTAATACGGCGAATTGACGATCTTCAACAGCGCCCCAGAGAGGCCGGGGTCCTGGGAGATCAACTTGGCGATCACTTCCAGATCCGGGTCGGGCATGTACTGCTCCATCTGCAAATCCACCATGATTTGCGGCTGGGGCGGCACGCTGATGCCTTGCAGGGCCTGTTGAATCTGCTCGGAAGATAGCTCTTGGGACATAAGTACTCACTCTGGGCCAGGCGGGGATTCTAGCGGATATTTTCCGCGCCATGGGCGATCTGTCCGACGCAATGTCCAGAAACAACCGCGCTGCGCCAGGCCGACTAACGCTATAATCCCGCTCTTTTTTTCACCTGGAGCGACGTCATGTCCCTGCCAAGCCTGCGCCTCAAAGCCAACGCCGACCGTCGCCTGCGCAACGGTCACCTGTGGGTCTACAGTAACGAAATCGATGTAGCCGCCACCCCACTGCATGGCTTCAAGGCGGGCGATCAAGCAATCCTTGAAGCGGCCGGCGGCAAGCCGCTGGGCATCGTCGCCATGAGCCCGAACAACCTGATCTGCGCACGCCTGCTGTCGCGCGACATCAAGTTGGCGCTCGACAAATCGCTGCTGGTGCACCGCATCAATGTGGCACTGTCCCTGCGCGATCGCCTGTTCGACAAGCCGTTCTATCGTCTGGTCTACGGCGATTCCGACCTGTTGCCGGGCCTGGTGGTCGACCGTTTCGGCGACATCCTGGTGGTGCAGATCGCTTCGGCGACCATGGAAGCCCATAAAGAAGACGTGATTGCCGCGTTGACCCAAGTGCTCAAGCCAAGCGGTATTCTGTTCAAGAACGACTCCGCCGCCCGTGATGCCGAAGGCCTCAACCGCTACGTCGAAACCGTGTTCGGCCTGGTGCCGGAGTGGGTAGCGCTGGAAGAAAACGGCGTGAAATTCGAAGCACCGGTCATCCAGGGGCAGAAAACCGGCTGGTTCTACGACCACCGCATGAACCGCGCACGCCTGGCACCTTATGCCAAAGGCAAACGCGTGCTGGACCTGTACAGCTACATCGGCGGCTGGGGCGTGCAGGCTGCCGCTTTCGGTGCCAGTGAAGTGTTCTGCGTCGACGCTTCGGCCTTCGCCCTCGACGGCGTCGAACGTAACGCCGCCCTGAACGGTTTCGCCGACAAAATGACCTGCATTGAAGGCGACGTATTCGAAGCCCTGAAAGAGCTGAAAGCCAGCGAAGAACGTTTCGACGTGATCGTGGCCGACCCTCCGGCGTTCATCAAACGCAAAAAAGACATGAAGAACGGCGAAGGCGCCTACCGCCGCCTGAACGAGCAAGCCATGCGCCTGCTCAGCAAGGACGGCATCCTGGTCAGCGCTTCGTGCTCCATGCACCTGCCGGAAGATGATTTGCAGAACATCCTGCTGACCAGCGCCCGTCACCTGGATCGCAACATCCAGATGCTGGAGCGTGGCGGTCAAGGTCCGGATCATCCGGTACACCCGGCCATCGCCGAAACCCGCTACATCAAGAGCATCACCTGCCGACTGCTGCCAAACAGCTAAGGCTGTTGACTGCGCGGGGAGCCAACAGGCTCCCCACTGCTGTTTTCCTTACTGCGTTCGCCTTATCCCTTAAGTACTTCGTACAACTTTCTGACACCCCTGGCCTACCAACCAGCGGGAAGTTTCCGCTCGCCCGCTATTTGATTAGGAAAATGCCTGAATATCTAATTAAGTAAGATTATTCCCACACAATTACTGGATCAGTCCTACCTAACTAAGCCTTGATAAGAGCCCACTACAAACTACTCTTTGGATGTCACAACCAACGTGACTTTCGCCACACCCAAAGGAGCAATAAAAATGAAAGCAATTACTCTGGAAGCAACAAAAATCGCCAACCTGGCTTGCCTGGTTGCGGCTAAAGCCCGCTAAGTAAACAGTGCGCTGGGGAGTGCCGGCTACCCAGCTCTATCTGAGGTTCTCCAGAGTACCCCATGAGCCATGCATATAAACCCTTGCTTGTTCATTCTTGCCCGCACACCTTATCAAGTTGTATGGAACTACAAAAACCACACCCAGTTTGAACTGGACGAAGAACATTCGGCCCGACTGGCACACCTTATAAGTACCCCCGACCACTTCGACAGCAACAACAATATCGACGCAGCCTTTCTAGAGGCCGGGATCATAACGTCACACCCCTGCCCCGAGATTGAATGGGGATGGGACGATTTATCGAAAATATTCCATATCGGCACCAAGGACATTCCCTTTGAACAGATGCCCGAAGATGCCCACCAATGGTCCGCGTACTACCTCGCCCACTGCGACGAAGTGCTCACCACTGAACAGCCCCACGCCGGTTTGCAGGCGGGTAACAGCGACACGCTGATCTTCCTCCCTCATCCCTCGCCGGCCGCCGACATTTCAGCCGCACTCGCCAGCACCCTGCTGAACCGGAAAACCTCCAGGTCCTTTACCGGCAAAGCCGTTGCCCTCGACAAGGTTGCAACCCTGTTCTACCTGTCTCTGGGCTACCTGAAGGAGCGCGAAGACGCTGTCGACGCCTGCGTCCCCGAAAACCTGCGGGCGCGGCGCAGCAGCCCTTCCGGCGGTGGCCTCAATGCCTGCGAAGGCTATCTGTATGCCCGCAACATCGACGGCCTGGCCCCAGGCCTTTATGCCTATCACCCAGACGTGCACGCCCTGAGCCTGGTCAGTCCACTGCCCGATCAACCGTTGGGGCAGTTGCTCTGCGGCCAACACTTCATCGACAACCTGCCTTGCGGGTTGTTCATCACCTCCCGGTTCGACAAGCTCTGGTGGAAATACCCACACTCGCGCGCCTACCGAATGGCCTACGTCGAGGCTGGTCATATTTCCCAGACGTTTCAACTGTTGGCCACCGCCATGGGCCTGGACACCTGGTTGACCGGCGCACTGACGGACCAGCGAGTCGAAGCCCTGCTGGGGCTTGAGAACAGCGCCGAGCAACCATTGTTCTTTGTCGGCTGCGGGCCAGGGAACGGACATGCGCAGTGCCAGGAACTCAATGCACTGCTCAACACCCGGGAGCCCCGATAATGCCCGGCACCGCCTCGCAATCACTGCCGCAACGTTTCACCCTGGGTGACTGGGACACCAAAGCAGCGGTGCGCAATCACCGACATGCCTATGTGCTGCCCGTCGCGCTGGAACAGGCACTGGAAACCAAAGACTGGTTCCCCCCGGCCTTCCTGCCCTACCTGCAACACCCGAGGGTCGAAGCAATGGGCCGTGCTGCCTGCCAGCGGCTGGCGGCCAATCATCTGGTGTACTTCCTCGACTACACCACCCGCCTTGAACACAAGGTCGTCAACCGGGCGGTCGAAACCCTCGTCCACGGCGAACTCGACATCGTCGTACCCTGCGCCATGAAAACCGCCGCCCTGCAGCTTTATACGGACGAGGGTTATCACGCGCTGTTTTCCAACACGATTGCCGAGCAAGTGGCGAGCCATTACGGCATGAGCCTTCGCGGCACGTCCCCGCGCCGCATCAGCCGGTTACTCGGCGTAATCGGGCAAACACCCAACCGACACACTGCACTGGCGTGGTTGCTGACGGGTTTTGTCAGCGAAACGATCATCGCCAGAGAACTGCTGAACATCACCCGGCAAAGCCTGGTAGGCGGCGTCTACGAAATGCTCAGGGACCACCTTGAAGACGAGGCCCGGCACAGTCGTTACTTCTGTGAGGTGTTTCAATACCTGTGGCCGACCCTGGACGCCCGACAGCGCACATTCGCTGCGGCCCTTTTGCTGGAAGTCATCACGATATTCTTCGAAATCGATGAGCCTTGGCTGAGCAGCAGCCTGCACAGCGTCGGCCTGCCAGCTGATACCATCACCAAACTGCTCGGTGACCTCTCGACGGCTGAGGCGCAACTCCAGCGTGCGCGATCAGGCGCAACTGCTACGCTGCTGGCGATGAAAAAAGCAGGCTTCTTTGACCTCTCCCACAACCGGCTACTGTTCTTGAAGGCGGGCCTTATCGATGGCTGAAGTGAACACTGTGAAAGACCTCAACAAACGGCGCGCGGCCACGGTGCTATTGATGACCATGGTCATGCTCGGGGTGTTTCCGGTGGATGTGCTGCTGCCATCGTTTCCAGCGTTGTCGGAACATTTTGGTACGTCACCCGCCGACATTGCCTTTTCCATCAGCCTGTTTGCCGTCGGCATTTCCGTCTCGCAACTGCTGATCGGACCACTCTCGGATGTCATCGGCCGCAAACGCCTGCTGCTGGTGGGCATGGCGGTGTCGGTTGTTGGCTCGGTGGGCTGCGTGATGTCCACCGAATATGGCTACTTCCTGTTGTTCAGGGTCGTCCAGGCACTCGGCTGCGGTTGCTTCGTGCTGTCCCAGGCGTTGGTCCAGGACCTGTTCGAAGGCAAGGAGCGTGATCAGTTGCGCATCCTGATGGTCACCGCGAGCGGAATCTTCATTTCCGTCTCCCCCCTGGCCGGTACGCTGCTGCAAGAACTGCTGGGCTGGCCCGGCAGCTTTCATGTGTTTATCGCCCTCTGCGCCGCCGTCTTCCTGAAAGCCTGCCTGTTTCTGGAAAACTCACACACCCCCCAAGGACCACGCCACAGCATCATCGGGGCTTACCGGCTGGTCTTCAGCGACTTCACGTTTGTGGGCTATTGGCTGATCGCGGCGATCGTGTTCGCCTGCCACTTTTCATTCATCGTCATTTCGCCCCTGATCTTCATGGAACAGTTGCATCTGACGGCCTATGAGTTTTCCCTGACCCTGCTGCTCTATGGCGCGGCCTACATCATTGGCGGAATCGTTGCCCGGGTGCTCGGCAACCGAATCACCCCGAACACACAAATCGTCGTAGGCCTGAGCCTGGTCGGTTTCGCCGGTGTGATGCTGTTGTTCCTGTGGCACCAGTTCAGCCTGTCGACCGTGACCATCCTGCTACCGATGATCATCTGCACCGCCGGTACCACCATCGCCCGCCCCGCGGCGACGTCAAAAGCCATGAGCCTGTTTCCCGACAATGCCGGTGCGTCAGCGTCGGCGGGTAACACGCTGATCTTCATTTTCGGCGGGTTGATCAGCGCACTGGTCAACCTGAGCACCGCCGACCTGCAAGTCACGCTGGCCTTCAGTTTCCTGGTGCTCAGCACCTTGGGCCTGTTGCTGAACTGGCGCATTAGTCATCGGGGCAGAGTGCTCAGCCCAGCCTGAGTCGTGTCAGGGTACGGCGACAGGCGCGAGCAACATGCCATCGACATCCAGGCTCTTGTAGCGGGGCGCAACACGTTTGACCTGACCATCACGAATGCGGTTGATCAGTGACTGTGGGTCATATCGTCCGCCCTCGTTGTTGCCCATCATGACCCCCACGGCCTCCCACTTGTTGCCAGCAGTACGGGAGAAAATGCGCACGGGTTCGTCGTAGTCACTGCGGGGGATCTGCACGACTTCATGGCGCCCGTCCCCATCAAGATCAACCCCCCACAACACGCAACCCGAGAGCAAACAACGGTGTTCACTGCCATTGAGCTGCACGAACTGCTCACTGCCCGGTTCCTCAGGCCCGATCCACTCCAGCACCGGCACACTCTCTTCGATAGATAACGAGTCGTACCATTTGCCCGAACCCTTTGCCTCTCTCATTTTCCGGCCCAGCGTCCGACGTGAATCAGCGTCGAGAATGCGCTCCTCTTTCAGCGCCTCTTCCAGTGCCGAGAAAGCCGAATCACCAAATTCACCGAGGTTGTAGTACAGGTAGTAGGGGTCGAAGTTCTCGACTTTCAGACGGCCGTCCAACAATTGTTGCACCTGATATTTGGCACTGATCTCCAGCGGGTTGAGCCATGGACTGTTGAGGAGCACCAACACCACCGCGCACATCACACCCATCAGCGGGTTGCTGACACGCAAACTGCCCAGCCAGGACGACGAACGCAGGGCAACCGCCCAGACCACCAACAGGCTGTAGATGCCCAGCAGCAACGTCAGCAGCAGCGCGACAAAACGCATCGGCGTCAGACCATACTGATCGACACGCAACCCGCTTGAGTACGCCGCCAACCCCACCAGCAAGGGCGGGCACAACAGGCTCAGATTGATACCGCGCATCATCCAGCGAGGATAAGGCTGCGGTTGTTGACCGTCCTGAAACACACCATTGAGCAGCAACAGGTGAGCCCCTGCCAACAACAGCAGGATCGGTGTCGAGTAACCGGTAAACCAGATTTGCCGCAAACCGGTAAACGGCAGGGCCAGGGTGAACAGCACGCTGATCAGGGCGATCAGCGGCAACAGATAGCGGCAGGCATTGAACAGCAGCGAACTCAGCAGAGCAAAGATCTTCTCATTACGCCGCGCCAGCCACATGGCCAGGGAAAACACGACGCCGACACTGACACAGAGAAAGCCTGCGCCGAGAAGATGTGTGGTAAACCATTCAATGCCCACCATCAGGAACAGTTTGTTCCACAACGCCACCAACAGGCCGAACAGCACAATCATCGCCAGGGCAAATCCCACGATGAACACGTTGTTCCAGGCATGCAGGAACAGCGCTTCATAGCGCAAGCGCCGATCTGCCGATGTCGCCCAGGCGACAATGAAGATGCTGGCGATGTAACTCAGCAAGACCAGGCTGAAGAGCCAGGACCAACTGGCCCACTGCCATTGCATGAGGCTTTTGCCATGGGACGTCAGTACCCAGGCACTGATGCCCGCCACCGACAAAGTGAACCCCAGCGCCACCAGCAGCGCACGAGGCCTGCTGGCCTTTTCGCCCAACAGTTGCAGCAGCGTGCCACCCACCAGCAGCGCGGTGACCACGGCGGCCAACAGGCGGTAGTCGCCCGACATGTCCAGGGCATCGGAGTGCCAGATCACCACGCCCTGTACCAAACCGATAATCAGGTAAAACCATAACGAACGACTGAGGACCTGCATTCCAACTCCCTTTGGTGGCGACTGCGCGAAGGGCGGCAGTCTAACCAAGCGCGCCACCCGCCGATATCCCCGCCAACGCCATTTGGGCGATGCCCCCAGCGACCGGTCATCAGCCATCCCCCGGCGTCAGCCCTGGATCAAGCTTTCCCGGCATTCCTTCCTGACGCCAGCGGTGTAGAATCGCGAGATTCATCGCCAGTCATCCCCCGGCGGGTTTATGAGCTCAGGCTGAGGCGCGCGGCGATCCCGCAAAGTCATCGGCATCTTCAGGGCATGCGGTTATTGCTGCGTGTTACCGAGGTCAATAGAAGCTCACTCCCCTTTTGATACCTGATTAGCCGCCCGGAGTGCTCCATGCCTGATTACCGCTCGAAAACATCCACCCACGGCCGCAACATGGCCGGTGCCCGCGCACTGTGGCGCGCCACAGGGATGAAAGATGACGACTTCAAGAAGCCGATCATCGCCATTGCCAACTCGTTCACCCAATTCGTACCGGGCCACGTCCACCTCAAGGACCTGGGCCAACTGGTCGCCCGCGAGATCGAACGCGCTGGCGGTGTAGCGAAAGAATTCAACACCATCGCGGTCGATGACGGCATCGCCATGGGCCACGACGGCATGCTCTATTCGCTGCCGAGCCGCGAGATCATCGCCGACTCCGTCGAGTACATGGTCAACGCCCACTGCGCCGACGCCATCGTGTGCATTTCCAACTGCGACAAAATCACCCCTGGCATGCTGATGGCCGCCCTGCGCCTGAACATCCCGGTGATCTTCGTCTCCGGCGGCCCAATGGAAGCCGGCAAGACCAAACTCGCCAGCCACGGCCTCGACCTCGTCGACGCCATGGTGATCGCCGCCGACTCCAGCGCCTCTGACGAGAAAGTCGCTGAGTACGAGCGCAGCGCTTGCCCGACCTGCGGTTCGTGCTCCGGCATGTTCACCGCCAACTCGATGAACTGCCTGACCGAAGCCCTCGGCCTGGCATTGCCGGGAAACGGTTCGACCCTGGCCACCCACAGCGACCGCGAACAACTGTTCCTGCAAGCCGGCCGCACCATCGTCGAGCTGTGCAAACGCTACTACGGCGAAAACGATGACTCGGTGTTGCCGCGCAACATTGCCAACTTCAAGGCGTTCGAAAACGCCATGACGCTGGACATCGCCATGGGCGGCTCGACCAACACCATCCTGCACTTGCTGGCCGCCGCGCAAGAAGCCGAGATCGACTTCGACCTGAAGGACATCGATCGCCTTTCGCGCCACGTACCGCAACTGTGCAAAGTCGCGCCGAACATCCAGAAGTACCACATGGAAGACGTCCACCGCGCTGGCGGGATCTTCAGCATCCTCGGCTCGCTGGCCCGTGGCGGCCTGCTGCACACCGACCTGCCGACCGTGCACAGCAAAACCATGGCCGACGCTATCGCCAAGTGGGATATCACCCAGACCACCGACGAAGCCGTGCATCATTTCTTCAAGGCCGGCCCTGCGGGCATCCCGACCCAGACTGCGTTCAGCCAGTCGACCCGTTGGGAAACCCTGGACGATGACCGTGAAAACGGCTGCATCCGCAGCGTCGAGCACGCCTATTCGCAAGAAGGCGGCCTGGCCGTGCTCTACGGCAACATCGCCCTGGACGGCTGCGTGGTGAAAACCGCCGGCGTCGACGAATCGATCCACGTATTCGAAGGCAACGCGAAGATCTTCGAAAGCCAGGACAGCGCCGTACGCGGCATCCTCGCTGACGAAGTGAAGGCCGGCGACATCGTGATCATCCGTTACGAAGGCCCGAAAGGCGGCCCGGGCATGCAGGAAATGCTCTACCCGACGTCGTACCTGAAATCCAAAGGCCTGGGCAAAGCCTGCGCCCTGCTCACCGACGGCCGTTTCTCCGGCGGCACCTCGGGCCTGTCCATCGGCCACGCTTCGCCCGAAGCCGCCGCCGGTGGTGCAATTGGCCTGGTACAGGACGGCGACAAAGTGCTGATCGACATTCCGAACCGCTCGATCAACCTGTTGATCAGCGATGAAGAGCTGGCCGCACGCCGCGTCGAGCAAGACAAAAAAGGCTGGAAACCGGTTGAAGTGCGCCCACGCAAAGTGACCACCGCACTGAAAGCCTACGCCCTGCTGGCAACCAGCGCCGACAAAGGCGCGGTGCGTAACAAGGCGATGCTCGACGGGCTGTAAGGCTTAACCGTCGGCCATAAAAATGCCCCGCCAAATGCGGGGCATTTTTTTGCGTTTCAGAAGACCTTGTTGGCGCCTAAAGCAGTGCAGCCGCAACAAGGCTCACGGCATGCGCTCGCCCAACTGGCCCCGCAGGAAGCGATACAGCCCCTCGGCACTTTTGCGGTAACCGTCTGCGGTCAGGTGCACCAGATCGTTGCGGGCCAGCTCATTGGCCTGCCACTGGCGGATGGAACAATCGCCGCCCATGAAGGCCTGCCAGTCCCAGAACAGTGCACGATTGCGCTGCGCCACGGCTTTCTGGATCTGGATGACCTGCCGCAAGGGCGGTGGCTGCGCGGCGGCGCAGGCACTCACGCCACGGCGCTTGATGGAGTCCGGCGCACCGACCAGCAAAATCACAGCCTTGGGCAAGGTTTTACGCAACAGGGTGATTTTGTCCTGCAACTGGCTACGGTATTTATCCAGGTCCAGATCGTCGTCGAACGCCTCGTTGGTGCCATAGGCGAGAACAACCATGTCCGGGCGCAATGCCTTGAGGGTATCCGGCCAATCTGCCTGCCACTTGTCCAGCCCGTCCAGCCGTGCACCGTTGATGCCCAGCGCCGAATAAACCACCCCAGCGCTCTTCTGCCCCAGGATATTCCAGCCACCCAGGGCCAGTCCCTGGGTGTTGGCGACACTCATTTCCACCGGCAACGTCAGGTTGTTGAACGGCGGGCTGAAGCGCCACTGCCCGCCCGTGGCCGCGAGCATGCGGCTGGCCTGAGTGAGATTGGTCTGGGCCTTGAGGCTGCTGTTGGCCGTCGCCTGATAGAGCGCGGAAATCCGGTATTGCTGGCGACTGCCCTGGCGCTCGGCGATCTGCACCTTGGCCCCCGGGGTCAATGGCAGTGACAGGTAACCGCCCAGCGGGAACTGCGTACTCTGTTGATTACGCGCCGAGACCAGCGACCACTGGCGCTTGGCGGCGGTAAGGATGACGCGCTCATAGCGCGTACCGGGCACCGGCGTTGCGGCGACAAAACCTATCCCGCCATCACCGTACTGAGCCTGCAACAACCGCCGCACCTCACCACTGAACAGGTCGGCCGCTGTGTGGGAGTCACCCAACTGCACAATGGTGATCGGCGTGCGATCCGCCGTATTGAACTTGCGCGCCAATGCCACCATGTTCGGGTCGCCGCCCGCCACTGGCACGACCTTCTTCGAGGTGTAACCAGGTTTTTTCGGCGCAGGCACCGGTGTCGCCTGGACTTCGGCCGTGGGGCTGCAACTGCTCAGCAGGGTAATGCTCAACAACAGCGCAATGCCGTGCAGTCGCCGCATGTCAGTGCTCCGTCAATTGTTGACTGGGAAAGTTGATCAGCGACAACACGTGTTCGGCGATCAGCCTTTGCCCGGTCGGTGTGAAATGGATGCCGTCATCGACCCGGGTCTTGACCTTCCGGCTCCCGTCGACCGTCAGGTAATAGGAGAACTCATCGGTTTGATAGCCCAGAATCTCGTTGGCCGACACAAAATGCTGGTGATAGGCCTCAAGCTGGCTTTTGTAGAGCCCGTTGAGGTAAGCCATGGCCGTCGACAGCTTGGGCTTTTCCATGTTCGGCGGGCCGACCCAGATCACCTGTACCTGGTGCGCCCGGGCAGAGTCGAGAATGGAATCAATACGCTGACGATAGGCCACTTCCCATTCCGGGGTCTTGAAACGCAAGAACGGTTTGCCCTTGCCTTCGGGCATGTCCCAGGGATCGTTGGGGCCGAGGAACATCACCATCAGGCGAATCTTCGGGTTGGCCTGCAAGGTGCTTTCGACGGTCTTCGGCCAGTTGAAAAAATTCGGGTAGGCCAACCCGGTACTTTGCCGACTGAGGTTGATGCTCTTGACCTTGTAACGCTTGAGCAGGGTGTTCGCCATGTGCGGGGCAACCCCTTGCATCAGCGAATCACCGACAAAAAACACCTCGTCACCGAGCGCCAGCGTCGCCATCAACGCAGTGACCGGCGCGTCGCCGACCGGTACAGGATTAACCGGCGCGGCCGGTGCACTGACCACCTCGACGGGCGGCGCAGGCGTCACCGCCGGATGAGTCACGACCTGGGGCGCAGCGTCTACCGGTGCCGGTTCGAGCGTCGGCAATGGCGCAAGCGTCTCGCCCAGCGGTTCCTCTTCATTCGCTGCGGCTTGAGCCTGCGCGATCAGTTTGACGTCACCCAGGCCCTCAAGCCGGGCGATGAACCCCGACCGTGCATCCGCCAGCGTCTGGTTCAACTGAGCACCGAAGCGCCACTGCGGGTTCTGCGCCAGGCCCGGAATCTCGCAGCCATCGTGATACTTCTGCTGGCAGTACAGGCGAATCGAGTCCTGGTTGAACCAGAACAGCAGCGCGCTGGTGACAAGAATCGCGTACAGCACTTTGAGTGCGCCGCGCAGGTTCGTGGACAGTGGCGACGCATTAGAAACTGGCATAGATAAACCCCGGTACGCCCGATGGTGAAGCAAAGATAACCACGCAAATGAACAGCCCCAACGGCACCGGATACAGCAGCCATGGCAACCGGATGCTGGCGTCGAACAGCCGACGCGTCAGCGCCACGATCTGCGGATAGAACGCCACGAACAACAGGCAGCCCAACAGCGAAAGACCGTTGCTGACCAACCCCGCCCGCGACATCCCACCCAGACCGCTGAGCATCTCAATGGCATCGCCCAGGGATGCACAGCGGAAGAAGATCCAGGCAAACGCCACATAGTGGAAGGTCAGCAGCCGCGCCAGCAGATCGGCCCCCAGCCAGGTCGGACGCTCCGGCAGCCAGTGGCTGAAGAGTTTGTACAGCGCCAGACCCACGCCATGCAGCGCACCCCAAATAATGAAGTTCACACTGGCTCCGTGCCACAGCCCGGAAATCAGCATGGCCAGCAGCATGTTCAGATTGCCGCGCCAGACCCCACGGCGATTACCACCGAGGGGGATGTACACGTAGTCACGAATAAACGTCGACAGGCTGATGTGCCAACGACCCCAGAATTCCTTGAGGTTGCGCGCGGTGTACGGGAAATTGAAGTTCAGCGGCAGACGGAACCCCAGCAGCAAGGCGATGCCCGTCACCAGGTCGGTGTAACCGCTGAAGTTGAAGTAGATCAGGAACGAATAGCCGTAAACGCTGCGCAGGATCTGCTCGGCCGAAAAGCTCACGGACGACTCGAACACCGGGTCGACCCATTCGTTGGCCAGCCAGGAGCTGAGGAAGAACAGCTTGACCACCGCCAGAGCAATCAGCCCCAACGCCCGCTGCGGCTCCAGCACCTGCCGGGCTTGCGCCGGGCGAATCTGCGGCAGCATGTCAGTGGCCCGGTTCACGGGGCCGGCGATCAGGCTCGGGAAAAACGCCAGGTACAGCGCCAAGTCAAAAGGCGAACCCGGTTTCAGCTCGCCACGGTTGATCGACACCAGGTAGCTGACCGAGTGAAAGGTGTAGAACGACAGGCCGACCGGCAGGAGCACTTCCAGCAGCGGCAGCGAGACTTCCAGCCCAAGCTGGGCGAAGGCGCTTTGCACCGTGCTGGTAAAGAAGTCCTGGTACTTGAACAGATAAAAACAGCCGAGCACCAGCAACAACATCAACCCGTTGACGAATGAGCGCCCCGGAAAACGTTCGCTCAGCAGCCCAAGCAAGTACACCAGTGCGGTGTAGCCCAACAGGATGTAGAGGAAGTCCAGACTGAAACTGGCGAGGATCGCGTAACTGGCGGCCAGCAACAGTACGTTCTGTAGACGCGTACTCCAGCACACAGACCAGTAAACGAGGAAAAAGAGGATGAAACACAAGCCGAATTCAATCGAGAGATAGCTCACAACGTAGTCCATTACGTACAGCAGAAACCAGAGCCCGACACTGAAAAAACAGGCCGGGGCGCAAAGGGCCGCGAGTATGGCAGAACGCCTTAGACCGTCACAAGTTGAAACACTCTTACGAATGAACAAAGCGCCCGGACTCGCCGATGACGGAGGCGAAATCCCCCGCAACCGTCCGAGCCAGAGCGCTATTGGCGATGCTGGCAGCCTGTTCTTACTGAATATCCTCCGGCTTGACGATCACCCAGTTCTTGTCCGCCGTCACCGGCAAGCCTTCTTTGGCCTGGGCCGCTGCGTGCTTGGCCATCATGCCGTTGAGTTGAGTCATGTACTTGTCCTTGCGGTTGACCCACAAGTGCACGCCGCCCTTGGCCACGTCGACGCTGTGGAACAGCATGTAACCGTCACTGCTCGGTGTATCGCCGCCCACCAGCACCGGTTTTTTCCATTCGTCGATGTAGGTCAGGATCGCCGCTTGCTTGCCGGCCATCCAGGTCGCTGGCGTCCACAGGTACGGGGTCAGCTCCAGGCCCAGGTTGGCCTTCTCGTCATATTTGCCGGCGCTGATCTGCTTGCGTGCCGTGGTCAGCTCGCCGGTCTTGCGGTCCTTGAGCAGCGTGCTCACGCCGATGACGTTTTGCGGTTTGACGTTGTAGCCGTACTTCGGATCGGCAGCGACCATGCGCACCAGCTCTTCAGATGCGGCCGTCATCACGTAGACCTCGATGCCGTTCTCCATCAGCTTGTTGTACAGCTCAGCTTGCCCGGTGAAGACTTTGGGCGGCTGAACCTCGATGGTCTTGACCACATCGCCTTCGTAGTAAGTGCTCGGCACCGGTTTGCCGGACGCCATCAACTCATCGACGTAGCCTTTGAGTTCCTTGAGGGTGAAGCCCGAAAAAACCTGTGCGACCCATGGATAGCAGACCATGTCGTCGACTTCACAGAGTCGGTAGTAATAGCTGAACAGGCTTTCCTTGTGGTCGGCGGTGTCCTTGAACGGCATCAGTTTCAGAGAGGGATCGAGGGTTTCCCGGGTGATCAGGCCCTTGTTTTCCATGAACGGCAGCAGGGACTCTTCGAGGTCGTAGCGGTAACTGGTGTTGTCCATGTCGAACACCGCAAAGTTACCTTTGTTGGCGTTGGCCGCGATCATGGCGTCCAGTTGCCTGGCCTGATCCTGGGGCCAGTGCTTGAGATCGGTGGCCAACGCTTGCCCGGCAAGGCCCAGGCACATCGCAACGGCTAACATTTTCGGAGCGAACTTCATGTGCATTTCTCCCTGACTGAAAGCCATCGACGCTAACAAATAAGTGTGACAGTCCTCGTCTGCGCACGACCGCTTGCGTCCCGATTGCGCCACCGACATTCGCCACAGCGTCAGGGCCTTATTCCAAAAACGACAGTTGCCATGCGTTTTTGTTATTAAATCAATAAATATCAAGCTGTTAGGCTTGCCGGTTCGCGGTTGCCCAAGCGTGCGACTGGCAAAGACTTAACGGAGCCTCAATGAATCTGCCGCTGATCCTCAATCTGCTGGTATTCCTCGCCCTGCTGTTCGGCCTGGCACAAACCCGCCACACCACCTGGAGCCTGGCCAAGAAGGTCCTGCTCGCGCTGGTACTCGGCGTGGTGTTTGGCGTTGCGCTGCACACGATCTACGGTGCCGGCAACCCGGTGCTCAAAGCCTCGATCGGCTGGTTCGACCTGGTCGGCAACGGTTACGTGCAGTTGCTGCAAATGATCGTGATCCCGCTGGTATTCGCCTCGATCCTCAGTGCCGTGGCCCGTCTGCACAACGCCTCGTCGCTGGGCAAGATCAGCTTCCTGACCATTGGCACCCTGCTGTTCACCACCGCCATTGCGGCGCTGGTCGGCATCGGCCTGACCAACCTGTTCGGCCTGACCGCCGAAGGCCTGGTGGCCGGCACCCAGGAAATGGCGCGCCTGCAAACCATCCAGACCGACTACGCCGGCAAGGTCGCAGACCTGAATGTCCCGCAGTTGCTGCTGTCGTTTATCCCGCAGAACCCGTTCGCCGACTTGGCCCGGGCCAAGCCGACCTCGATTATCAGCGTGGTGATCTTCGCGGCATTCCTGGGGATTGCAGCCCTGCAACTGCTCAAGGATGACGTGGAAAAAGGTCAGAAAGTGATCAACGCCATCGACACCCTGCAAGCCTGGGTGATGCGTCTGGTGCGCCTGGTCATGAAGCTGACCCCGTACGGCGTGCTGGCGCTGATGACCAAAGTGGTCGCCGGTTCCAACCTGCAAGACATCATCAAACTCGGCAGCTTTGTGGTGGTGTCGTACATCGGCCTGGGCCTGATGTTCGTGGTTCACGGCCTGCTCGTGTCGCTGGCCGGGATCAACCCGCTGCGCTTCTTCCGTAAAGTCTGGCCGGTGCTGACCTTCGCGTTCACCAGCCGCTCCAGCGCCGCAAGTATTCCGCTGAGCATCGAAGCGCAAACCCGTCGCCTGGGCATTCCACAGTCGATCGCCAGCTTCGCCGCCTCGTTTGGCGCGACCATTGGCCAGAACGGTTGCGCGGGTCTTTACCCTGCGATGTTGGCCGTGATGGTGGCGCCGACCGTGGGCATCAACCCGCTGGACCCGCTGTGGATCGCGACGCTGGTGGCGATTGTGACCTTGAGTTCGGCAGGGGTTGCCGGGGTTGGCGGTGGCGCAACGTTTGCCGCGCTGATCGTGCTGCCGGCCATGGGCTTGCCGGTATCACTGGTGGCGCTGCTGATCTCGGTTGAACCGTTGATCGACATGGGCCGTACCGCGTTGAATGTCAGTGGTTCGATGACGGCCGGTGCGATCACCAGCCAGATGATGCAGCAGACCGACAAAGCGCTGCTGGATGCGGATGAACACGAGGATTTGGCGCACGCTTAACGGGTAGAACAACTTTGTGGCGAGGGAGCTTGCTCCCGCTGGGCTGCGCAGCACCCCTAAAACCCGGCGCTGCGTTCTTTCTGAAAGACCGCACCAGCCTTATTGGGGCCGCTTCGCGACCCAGCGGGAGCAAGCTCCCTCGCCACAGTTCCTAAGCTTTTTCCCAGACTTCGAAGCTGTAGGCAGGTTTATCGCCTTCAGCCGGATTCGGAACATTCGACACCAGTTTCCACTGGTTCACATCAAACGCCGGAAACCACGCATCACCCTCGGGGCTCAGCGCCACGCGGGTCAGGTACAGCCGATCGGCCAGTGCCATTCCTTGCGCATACAACTGCGCGCCGCCAATCAGCATCAGCTCATCGACGCCCTGCTCCAGCGCCCATTCTTCTGCCCGAACAACGGCAGCTTCCAGCGACGGATAAACCTCCGCCCCTTCCAACACCAGATCCGCCTGACGGCTGACCACGATGTTCAACCGGCCCGGCAGCGGACGACCGAGGGAATCCCAGGTCTTGCGACCCATGATGATCGGCTTGCCTAGCGTGGTGGCCTTGAAGTATTTGAAATCCCCCGGCAAGTGCCAGGGCATGCTGTTGTCGACGCCGATCACACGGTTTTCACCGAGGGCTGCAATCAGGCTGAGAGGGAGAGTTTTTTTCATGTCGGCGAGGATACCAGAGGCTCGCTTACCCCGATAAGCGCCACAGCGGTTATGCTCTCGACTCATTTGAGCGACGGGATGGCGCGTGACTGAACTGACAACACTCTGGCTGACCGAAACCGTGCGCCTGCGCGAGGAACATGCAGGCCCACTGGACGATCAGGAAGCCAACCGACTGGCCCGCAGCGCTGGCGGCGACCTGCCGACCCGCATCCAGGCCCGCGCCCTGTGGCTGGCCAAACGCGATGGTTTGACCGACGCCCTGCGCCACTGGCTGCAAGGGGCGCGACTGGCGTTGATCGTGCTGGCCGTGCTGGCGGTCATCAGCGGCACGGGCCTGGCGTTGGCCGCGCTGAGCGATGGCCGGCAACCGGTGAATGTGTTCTGGGCCCTGGGCAGCCTGCTCGGGCTGAACCTGATTCTACTGCTGAGCTGGGCCTCGGGCCTGATCTTCGCCGGCGACTACGGCGTCACCCTCGGGCGCTTGTGGCTGTGGCTCAGTGAAAAATTCGCCCGTGACGCCAAAGCCGCGCAACTGGCGCCCGCCCTGCTGCTGTTGCTGCAACGCCGAAAACTCAATCGCTGGGTACTCGGCGTGCTGGTCAACGGCGTGTGGCTGCTGGCAATGCTCAGTGCCCTGGCGATGCTGCTGATACTGATGGCAACCCGACGCTACGGCTTTGTCTGGGAAACCACGCTCCTGAGCAGCGACACGTTCGTGGCCATGACCCAAACCCTCGGCGCCCTGCCCGCACTGCTGGGTTTCAACGTGCCCACCGTAGAGATGATCCGCGCCAGCGGTGACGCCGCGCTGAACATCGAAAGCGCCCGGCAAGCCTGGGCGACGTGGCTGGTCGGTGTGTTGCTGGTGTACGGCGTGTTGCCGCGCCTGTTGCTGGCGCTGTTTTGCCTGTGGCGCTGGAAAACCGGCCGCGCAGCGCTGGGGCTGGACCTGAAACTGCCCGGCTACGCACAGCTGCGCGAACGGTTGATGCCCAGCAGCGAGCGTCTTGGCGTCAGCGATGCCGCGCCTGAACATTTGCATCAGGTCGAAGGCGGCGGCCACGCACTGGAGAGCAACGGCGCGCTGCTGGTGGCCATCGAGCTGGACGATCAGCACCCATGGCCTCCGCAACTGCCGAAAAACGTCAAAGACGCCGGGATCCTCGACAGCCGTGAATCCCGACAAAAACTGCTCGAACAGCTGACACGCTTCCCGCCGACACGCCTGGCCATTGCCTGTGACCCTCGGCGCTCGCCGGATCGCGGCAGCTTGGCGTTGATCGCCGAACTGGCCCGCAACGCCGCCGCGACACGGGTCTGGTTGCTGCAAGCGCCGCCCGGTCAGGCGCTGGACGCCGAACGCCTGGGCGACTGGCATGCCGCGCTGCAACAACTGGAACTGCCGTTCGCTGACTGCGCGCCCATGAACTGGCTGGAGTCGGGCCATGACTGATACTGCAAACACACCGCTGAAACTCGCCGTGGTCGGCCACACCAATGTCGGCAAGACTTCACTGCTGCGCACCCTGACCCGTGATGTCGGCTTCGGCGAAGTGTCCCATCGCCCCAGCACCACGCGGCATGTCGAAGGCGCGCGGTTGTCGGTGGACGGCGAAGCCTTGCTTGAACTCTACGACACGCCCGGCCTGGAAGACGCCATCGCCCTGCTCGATTACCTGGAGCGGCTGGAGCGCCCCGGCGAACGCCTCGACGGCCCGGCGCGACTGGCGCGTTTCCTTGATGGCAGCGAGGCGCGTCAGCGTTTCGAACAGGAAGCCAAGGTGCTGCGGCAACTGCTGGCCTCCGACGCCGGGCTGTATGTCATCGACGCCCGCGAGCCGGTGCTGGCCAAGTACCGCGACGAACTCGCAGTGCTGGCCAGTTGTGGCAAACCGCTGCTGCCGGTGCTGAATTTCGTCAGCAGCGCCAACCACCGCGAGCCGGACTGGCGCGAAGCCCTGGCCCGTCTGGGGCTGCATGCACTGGTGCGTTTCGACAGCGTGGCGCCGCCCGAAGATGGCGAGCGCCGACTCTATGAAAGCCTTGCCTTGCTGATGGAGAGCGCACGCGGCCAACTGGAACGCTTGATCGCCGATCAACAGGCGCAACGTGAAGCGCGCCAGCAAAGCGCGGCACGCTTGATCGCCGAGTTGTTGATCGACTGCGCGGCGTGTCGGCGTAGCGTGGCCAGTGACGCCGAGCAGGAACGCCAAGCCATCAGCGAGCTGCGCAAAGCGGTGCGTCAGCGTGAACAACGTTGCGTCGAGGCGTTGCTCAAGCTTTACGCCTTCCGCCCACAGGACGCCGCCGCCAGTGACCTGCCGCTGCTGGACGGTCGTTGGGGCGATGATTTGTTCAACCCCGAAACACTCAAGCAACTGGGCGTACGGGTCGGCGGCGGGATCGCAGCGGGCGCGGCGGCGGGTGCCGGCGTGGACTTGCTGGTGGGCGGCTTGACCCTGGGCGCAGCGGCGCTGGCCGGGGCCATTGCCGGAGGCGCCCTGCAAACGGCGCGCAGTTACGGCAGCCGTTTACTGGGCAAAATCAAGGGCCAGCGCGAACTGACCGTCGACGACAGCGTGCTGCGCCTGTTGGCGTTGCGTCAGCGGCAACTGGTGCACGCTTTGAACCTGCGCGGGCACGCGGCGATGCACAGCATCGAAGTCGCGACACCCCAGGACAAGAGCTGGCGCGAAGGCAAACTGCCCGAAGCGCTGACCAAGGCCCGGGCGCATCCACAGTGGTCGTCGCTCAATCCGCAACCGAAGTTGAGTCAGGCCGAACGCCAGGAGCAGGTTGAGGTATTGGCTCAGCAACTATAGGCACTCATCGTTCCCACGCTCTCGCGTTGGAACGGTTTAGCCAAACTTCAAAAACTCATTAGCCAACAACCTGACAAGGCCCCGATCCTTTCTGTCTGCCCGCCCGTCATTGTTCACGTCCGAACTCAAAATCAACTCCAGAGCCCCGTCGTTATCAAGGTCGCGTGCAACGGCCTTGTAGGCCGTCATCGCCCCTTCGCGGAAGTACAGCCACACCGCTTCAGGCGTTCCGTCGGCAGTGAAGTTGTTCGCGAGGATGTGCAAGCAGCGCTCCCCACCCTCACCCGCGCTGAACCAGCCGAGCTTCAAGTAAGCCTGGGCGAACTTGCGAAGAGGGCGACGATCAGCCCCTACGCCACGGATTGTCTCCTCCCGATACAACACTGCATCCGCGTAAAACTGAAAATGAACGGTGTCCACCGCTCCCCTTTCAGTACCGTCAAAAGCGATCACTTTCACATAACGCATCCGTGCGTTTCCTTCTCAAAAGACCAAGCTAAATCCTTGCATCAAGGCGGTCCATGCCTCGTTTCGCTATTTGCCGTGAGATACCTCAGCGCCGTCGAGCGTCACGATGCTGCTGCGCAATAATCTGTAGGCCTTCGCCTTCAATACCTCCAGATCAATCACCGGCACCCACAACACCTTCGCCTGTTCATCCCACTGGCGCATCCGCAGGCTGATCCCACACAACGGGTCCCGCTCAAACGCCTGCGCCTCGACAGCCGTCATCACACCGCCCTGATAGTCCAGCGTGCGCCGACTGGCCTCGCTCAATCGTGCGTAATAGCCCGGCTCGGTCAACGTCAGGTAACGCTTGGCCTGAACGTGATACTCCACCAGTCGCGCCATGCGCTCGCCAAAGCCCAGGCGGCGCAGGTAATCGGCACCGAGGCGTTCGTGGCTGACCGCGCCGAAACCGCCCATGCTCCCGGCGTTTTCGGCGCAGAGATGCCCGATGTCGTGGAAGAATGCCGCCAGCACCACTTCATCGTCGAAGCCTTCGGCCATGGCCCGTTCAGCGGCCTGGGACATGTGCTCGACCTGCGACACCGGCTCGCCGATGTAGTCGCTGTCGCCAAAGCGCTCGTACCAGCCGAACACCTCGGCAATGACCTGCGAGGTGCGATCCATCAGGGCTCTCCCAGCAAGGTCCTGACGTTACGTTCGGCCATCGCCGGCCCGACGCTCATGCCCACGCCCGTATGCATCAACGCCGCGTGCACGCCCGGTGCGGCCTGCAAGAACGAGAACGGCACCGCCCCGCGAGCCCCATAAACGCCCTGCCAACGCTCGATCACCTGCACCTTGCAACCCAACGTCTGTTCGGCCAGTTCGAGCATCCAGTGATCGACCTGTTCAGCATTGAACGGCGATGGGTCCCTGCCGTAGTCGTGGGAATCACCGATGATCAGCTCGCCATGTGGCGTCGGGCTGATCAACAAGTGAATGCCATGCTCATGCAGGTGTGGCGCCTCGCGCAGAATCTGCGCCTGCACCGCCGCCGCTTCCGGCAAATCGGCGAAGGCGCCGTAGTGCACACAGCTCAACCCGGTGAGCAGCGCATGTTGCAGGTTGAGGTTGATCTGCGGCCGGGCGCGGAGCATTTGCAGGCGACAGATTTGCGGATTGAGCGCAGCGATCGGCTCGGCCAGCAAGGTCTGATAATCGTGGCCCGAGCAGACGATGATCTGCTCCCCGGTAAAACTGCCAGCCGTGCTGTGCAAGCGACCTGGCTCGATGTCACGCACCAGGGTGGAAAAGTGAAACGCTACGCCGAGTTCGCGGCGCAGGTAGTCGATCAACGCCGGAATGGCTTCACGCGAATACAGTTGCTGATCGTCCATGCCGTGCAGCGCGGCGCGGTGATGGCTGAACTGGCCGCCGTACAGATCGCGCAGTGCAGCGCCGCGCAGCAGGTCGACGCGGTAACCGTGCTCGATGGCGCGCCCTTCGCAGAAGACGTCCAGCAGGTGTTCTTCGGCCTCGGTGCGGGCAAACAGGTACGAGCCGTTACGCTTGAGCTGCAAACCCGCAAGCTGCGCCCATTGGCCCCAGATTTCCCGGCTGGCCTTGGCCAGTTCGAGCATCTGGCCCGGCGGTTGCCCGGTGACCAGCGCCTGGCCGAAGTTGCGCACCGAAGCGCCCAACGGCGTTTCGCTACGTTCGAAGACGCTGACCTTGAGGCCGCGTTTGGCGGCGGCATAAGCATGGGACAAGCCCAGAATACCGGCGCCGACGATCAGCATGTCGCGGTGGTGTGTCATTGAGTTTTGTCCTGCAAAAATCCTGCGTACAACACAGTCCCTTGTGGCGAGGGAGCTTGCTCCCGCTGGACCGCGAAGCGGTCCCAAAACCTTGATACCGCGATTATTCAGATACCACGCGTCAACCGGTTTACGACTGCTACGCAGCCGAGCGGGAGCAAGCTCCCTCGCCACAGAGGGTTTCGTCAGTTACTTGGCAACCACTTTCTCGGACTTGCCGTCATAACGCTTGCGCCATTCGGTGAGGATCTCGTCGCGGTTTTTCGAGGCCCAGGCGAAGTCGTTCTTGATCAGGCGTTGCTCGTAGTCGGCCGGCAGCTCGGTCTGTGGCTTGGCGATGCCAGGCTGGGCGAGGACAGCGAAGTTTTCCTTGTACAGCTCCATCGCGGCAGGGCTTGCCGAGAAGTCGGCGAGTTTCTTCGCGGCGTCTTCGTGGGGCGTGCCTTTGATCACGGCGGTGGCTTCGATTTCCCAGCCCAGGCCTTCTTTCGGCAGCACGATGTCCAGCGGCGCGCCCTGGCGTTTGAGCTGCACGGCCGGGTATTCAAAGGAAATGCCAATCGGGAATTCACCCGCAGCCGCCAACTTGCATGGCTTGGAACCGGAGTGAACGTACTGGCCGATGTTCTGGTGCAGGTCGTCCATGTACTGCCAGCCCTGCTTCTCGCCGAAGGTTTGCAGCCAGGCGCTGACGTCGAGGAAACCGGTGCCGGACGACGCCGGGTTCGGCATGACGATCTTGCCTTTGTATTCAGGCTTGGTCAGGTCCTGCCAGCTCACCGGTTTGGTCAGGCCTTGCTTCTGGGCCTCGACGGTGTTGAAGCAAATGGTCGCGGCCCACACGTCCATGCCCACCCAGGCTGGCGGGTTGGCAGCGTCGCGGTAGTTACCGCCGATCTTGCCCAGGTCCTTGGGTGCGTAGCTTTGCAACATGCCTTGCTGGTCGAGGATCGCCAGGCTGGAGGCCGCCAGGCCCCACACCGCATCAGCCTGCGGACGGGCTTTTTCGGCCAGCAGTTTAGCGGTGATGATCCCGGTGGAATCGCGTACCCACTTGATCTCCACGTCCGGGTTGGCCTTTTCGAAGGCTTCTTTATAGGTCTTCAACTGTTCGGCTTCGAGGGCGGTGTACACCGTCAACTCGGTTTTCGCAGCGAAGGCGTTCAGGCTGAAAGCAGCGAGGACAGCAGCGGCAAGAGCCAGGGGCTTGAACATGGTGCGGTTCCTTTTAAGTGCAGATCAGAGTGGTTGGGTGTGAGCGGGATCAATTGCCGGGCGCGGTTTGCCGCCAGGCCTGGGAACGGCGCAACAAGCCGCGCGAAGCCCAAGCCAGCAGCAGGGAAACGCCCGCCGAGGTGAACAGAATCAGGGTCGACATGGCGGCCGCGCCGCCGACATTGCCGGCGTCGTCCATGTTCAGCACCGCCACCGCCGCGAGGATGGTGTCGGGGCTGTAGAGGAAGATCGCCGCTGAAACGGTGGTCATCGCCGAGACGAACAGATAGCGCACGATGTCCAGCAGCGCCGGCAGGCAGATCGGCACGGTGACGCGCAGGTAGTGGCGGTACAGCGGCGCCTTGAGCGACAGCGCGGCGGCTTCGAACTCGGCGTCGAGCTGGCGCAGCGCGGTGGTGGCGGTCATTTGCGCGGTGGTCAGATAGTGCGCAATGGTGCAGACCACCAGCAGGGTCATGGTCCCGTAGAACACGTGCAACGGGTTGCCGGTGAGGTTGAAGAAGAACACGTAGCCCAGGCCCAACACCAACCCCGGCACCGCCATCGGCACGAAACTGAGCATGCGCAGCGCCAGGTTCAAGCCGCGCTGGCCACGGGTTTTTTCCATCAGGTAGGCACCGGTAAAAATCAAACCGCTGCCGATCAACGCCGTGCACAAGGCCATCTTCACGCTGTTGCCGTAGGCCAGCCAGCCACCGCCGGCGGTGTCGCCGAACTGGTAGTGATTGAGCGACAGCGACAGGTTGTACGGCCAGAATTTCACCAGCGAGGAGTACACCGCCATGCCGAACACCAGCAACAGCGCAGCGCAGATCAGCAACACGACGGTCAGGTAGCAACCATCGCGCAACCGCGACGGTGCCGGTTGGAAGACTTGCGCCCGACCGCTCATGGAGTCGCCATGACGACGGCGCAGCCAGGCGTCGACGCCAAAACTGAACAGGGCCGGCAGCAACAGCACCATGCCGATCAGCGCACCCCGACCAAATTGCTGCTGACCGACCACGGCTTTGTAGGCTTCCAGCGCCAGCACCTGATAGTCGCCACCGACCACCACCGGCACACCAAAATCGGTGATGGTCAGGGTGAACACCAGGCAGAACGCGGCGAATACCGCTTGCCGGGTCGCGGGCCAGGTGATGCTGCGAAACGCCTTGGCCGGGCTGGCGCCCATGCTCGACGCGGCGTCGAACAACCGCGCATCTGCCAGGGACAGCGCCGACAGCAGAATCATCAAGGCGTGGGGAAAGGTGTAAATCACCTCGCCCAGCACAATGCCCCAGAAGCCGTAGATGTTGTCCGACAGCAGCCCGCGCAACATGCCCTGGTTACCGAACAGGTATACGAGAGCAATGCCCGGCAGCATCGACGGCGCCATCAACGGCAGCAGCGACATGCCGCGCCAGATCGCTTTGCCGGGAATCAGCGTGCGTTGCAGGGCGTAGGCAAACAGGTACGCCAGCGGCACGACGATGGCCGCGACGCTGAGGGAGACTTTCAGGCTATTGCCCAGCAGCCAGTGGAAGTTGGCGCTGGTCACAAGTGTGCGGGCGGCGACCAGGCCACCGCCCTGCCCGGCGTCGCTACTGAAGCCACGCCAGAAGATCGCCAGCAGCGGCATCAACACTGCAACGCAGAGCAGGCACAGCAGCAGAACCTTGCCGCCGACCACGAACACCCGGTCGCCGATTTCGGCGCGGGAGGCCTGCCGAACCTGCTTGTGCGGTATCGGCAGCGCGATGGGCGCGCTCATCAGGCAAACACCTGCAGGCTGCGCGGCGGCAGGGCGACCATGATGTCCTGGGCACCGAGGCGCGGCATGGCTTCGGGTGCCAGTTCGGCGAGCAGCGCATGGCCCGGCAGTTGGTTTAACTCGAAGCTCATCCGGCAACGGTTGCCCAGGAACGTGATCTCGCGGACCTTGGCCGGGAACAGGTTTTCTTCATGCACCAACGGGTTGATGCTGATGGCTTCCGGGCGGCAGAACAGTCGGCCCGACGCGGCTTTGCCGCTGTTATCGGCCAGGCGCAGGTTCATTCCGCCGACCTGCGCATGGCTGTCGCTGCTGCGCTGGAACGGCAGCCAGTTGCCCTGCCCGACGAACTCCGCCACGAACGGCGTGGCCGGTCGGTTGTAGATTTCCTGGGGCGTGGCGTACTGCTCGACCTTGCCGTTGTTCATCACGGCGATGCGGTCGGCCATCAGCATGGCCTCATCCTGATTGTGCGTGACCATCAACGTGGTGATGCCGAGGTTGCGCTGCAACTGGCGCAACTCGGTGCACAGGTGCTCGCGAACCCGGGCGTCGAGAGCCGACATGGGCTCGTCCAGCAGCAGCAACGACGGGGCCGGCGCCAAGGCCCGGGCCAGTGCGACCCGTTGCTGTTGGCCGCCGGACAATTGGCCGGGGTACTTTTTCTCACTGCCAATCAGGCCGACCAGTTCCAGCATCTGGCCGACGCGTTTGCGCACCTCATCGCGGCCACTGCCAGCGAGGCCGTAGGCGATGTTGGCTTCAACGGTGAGGTTGGGGAACAGCGCGTAGGACTGGAACAGAATGCCGTAGTCCCGAGCCTGCGGTGCCAGCAGGGAAACGTCCCGATCACCGAGAAACAACTCGCCGCGATCCTGACGTTCCAGACCGGCGATGCAGCGCAGCAAGGTGGTTTTGCCGCAACCGGAAGGCCCGAGCAGGCACACCAGTTCACCGGCCTCGACGTCCAGCGACACGTTATCCAGCGCGGTGAAGGCGCCGAAGCGCTTCTCGATACCGCGCACCTTCATCGGTGCGCCGGGAAAGACCTGGGCAGTTGCGTTCGGGTGGTTCATGGACGGGCCTCATCTAGCAGATGCAGGCTATCCTAGAGTTGTAATGCGTCCGTCATGTGGCAGCGAGGCAAAAACGGCCGATAGTGGTATTCGGGGATTTTGGTTCAAGATCGGCGGTGTCTGGACGGACGCTTTCGCGAGCAAGCCCGCTCCCACAGGGTTACGCGGTCAATTGTGGGAGCGGGCTTGCTCGCGAAGGGGCCGTCACATACAACACATGCCTCAGGCCGGGGCCATTTCCTGGGCCAGGCCGAGGAATGCCGCTGGCAGGCGGGCGTTTTTGCGCTCCTTGAGGCAGTACAGATATTCGGGGATCTGCGGGGCGTTCTCGAGGGTCAGCACCCGCAACTGCGGGTCGTGGGGAACTTCCTGGCGGGCGATGATGCTGATGCCGATGTTGCGCAGCACCGCTTCGCGGATCGATTCGCGGCTGCCGATCTCCAGTAACGGGCCAAAGCTCACACCCGCGCTGGCCAGCAGTTCTTCCGTCAGGCGCCGGGTGGTCGAGCCGGTTTCGCGCATCAACAAGGTGTGCCCGGCCAGCGCGCTGAGTTGCACATGATCATGCACCGCCAGTGGATGGTTACGATGCACCGCCAGCACCAGCGGGTCGGTGCCAAGTACCCGGCGGGTCAATCGCGCGTCCTCCAGCAACTGCGAGGACGCAGCCAGGTCGACCCGGTAGTCCTCAAGGGCTTCGAGCACCTGCTGGGAGTTGCCGATTTCCACCGAGACGTCCACCTGCGGCAAGCGCTCGCGAAATGCCTTCACCAGATCCAGGATGTAATACGGCGCTGTCGCGGCGATACGCAGCGCGCCCTGGACCTGACCACTGTTGCGCAGGAAAAACTCAATGTCGGCCTCCTGCTGCATCAGCGTCTTGACCATCGGCAGCAACCGCGCCCCTTCATCGCTGACTGTCAGCCGGCGACCGCCACGGTAGAACAACTCAACCGAATACTGGCTTTCCAGGTGCCGAATCTGGGTCGTCACCGTGGGTTGGCTCAGGCCGAGCTTTTTCGCTGCCAGGGTAATACTGCCCAAACGCGCGACCATGTAAAAAGCCTTCAGCTCGGCACTCAGCACGACACCCTCACTTCATTTACTTGCGCAACAGGCGCAGACCATTGAACACCACCAGCAGGGCCACGCCCATGTCGGCAAACACCGCCATCCACATGGTGGCGAGGCCTACGAAGGTTACCCCAAGAAAGATCGCCTTGATGACCAACGCCAAGGCGATATTTTGCGTGAGGACAGTGGAGGTCTGGCGCGACAGGCGAATGAAGGCGGGGATCTTGCGCAGATCGTCGTCCATCAAGGCGACATCGGCGGTTTCAATCGCCGTGTCAGTGCCAGCCGCGGCCATCGCAAAACCGATCTGCGCACGGGCCAGCGCCGGTGCGTCGTTGATGCCGTCGCCGACCATGCCGACCCGGTGCCCTTGGGCGTACAGTTCTTCGATGGCCTTGAGCTTGTCAGTCGGCAGCAAGTCGCCCCGGGCCTGATCAATGCCCACCTGCGCGGCAATCGCCTGCGCAGTGTGCGGGTTGTCGCCGGTCAGCATCAGGGTTTTGATACCCAGGTCATGCAACTGCCGGATGGCTTCACGGCTGGACGCCTTGACCGTGTCCGCCACGGCAAACAGCGCCAACGGTCCCGAGGTGTCGAGCAGCAACACTACAGTCTTGCCCTGTTTTTCCAGGGCGAACAATTTTTCTTCCAGCGCAGGCGAGCACAGGCCCAGCTCTTCGACCAAGCGGTGGTTGCCCAAATGGTACACCTGACCGTTGATCTCGCCGCGCACGCCCCGACCGGTCAGTGCTTCGAAGTTATCCACAGCGAGCAGCGCCAGCTGTTTATCCACAGCCGCGTTGGCGATGGCCAGCGACACCGGGTGATCCGAGCGCCCGGCCAGGCTGGCGGCAAGCACCTGCGCGGTGGCCTCCACCGTTGGGTCCAGGGACAGGTAATCGGTCTGCACCGGTTTGCCGTGGGTGATGGTGCCGGTCTTGTCGAGCGCCAGGTAATCGAGTTTGTAACCGCCCTCCAGGTACACGCCGCCCTTGATCAGGATGCCTTTGCGCGCCGCCGCCGCGAGGCCGCTGACGATGGTTACCGGGGTGGAAATCACCAGTGCGCAAGGGCATGCAACCACCAGCAGTACCAGTGCGCGGTAGATCCAGTCAAACCATGCCGCGCCCATGAACAGCGGCGGGACAAGTGCCACGCCCAAGGCAAAAATGAACACCACCGGGGTGTAGATTTTCGAGAAGCTGTCGACGAAGCGCTGGGTCGGCGCCCGTGCGCCTTGCGCCTCTTCCACGGCATGAATGATCCGCGCCAGGGTCGAGTTGTTGGCGGCGGCAGTCACGGTGTATTCCAGGGAACCAGCCTGATTGATGGTGCCGGCGAAGACTTTGTCGCCGACAGTTTTCTCCACCGGCAGGCTTTCACCGGTAATCGGCGCCTGGTCGATGGTCGAGTTGCCGGACACCACGACACCGTCCAGCCCAATACGCTCGCCGGGGCGCACCCGCACCCGCGCACCCAGTTCAATGTTTTTGGCTTCAGACTCGATCCAGTTACCGTCCTGCTGCACGGTGACCTTTTCCGGTGTCATCTGCATCAGGCCGCTGATGGCATTGCGCGCGCGGTCCAGGGATTTGGCTTCGATCAACTCGGCCACGGTGAAGAGGAACATCACCATCGCCGCTTCCGGCCATTGGCCGATCAGCACAGCACCGGTCACCGCGATGCTCATCAGTGCGTTGATGTTCAGGTTGAGGTTCTTCAGGGCGATCCAGCCCTTTTTGTAGGTGCCCAAACCGCCGCTGAGGATCGAAATCAGCGCGACGATGGCCACCACCCAAGTCGGCGCGGCGCTGGTGAAGTGAATCACTTCGGCCGCCAAGGCACCGACACCCGAGAGCGCCAACGGCCACCAGGGCTTTTTCACCGGGGCCGGGCTGCCGGTTTGCGCGTCGGCGCCCTCCTCGATCGGTTCGGCGACCATGCCGATGGACTTGATCGCGGCGATGATCGACGCGGTGGTCGGCAGGTCGTGGGTGACGCCGAGTACGCGGTTGATCAGGTTGAATTCCAGTTGCTGCACACCCGAAAGCTTGCCCAGCTTGTTCTGGATCAGCGTCTGCTCGGTCGGGCAGTCCATAGCCTCGATCCGGAATCGGCTCAGGCGTGCACCATCGGTCGGCGTTTCACTGAGCTTGATCAGTGACGGCGCCGCCGCGCTGGAGCAGCAAGAACCGCCATGGCTGGCGTGATCGTGTTTCTCCACAGGCTTGAGCGTGTGGCTGTGATCGTGATCGTGATCGTGATCGTGATCAGCGTGGGGCTTGTGGGTGTGCAGGGAATCGCTCATCGGGTCGCGTCCATAAAGGTGCCTGTTGCCAAGTAAAGACCCTGTAGCCACTATAGGGTCAAGCACCCCATTGGAGATTGCTGCAATGAAGATCGGCGAACTGGCCAAACTGACCGACTGCGCGGTCGAAACCATCCGCTATTACGAACGCGAAGGCCTGCTGCCGGAACCAGCCCGCAGTGAAGGCAACTACCGCGTCTACACCCAGGCCCACACCGAACGCCTGACCTTCATCCGCAACTGCCGCACCCTCGACATGACCCTCGAAGAAATCCGCAGCCTGCTGGCCCTGCGTGACAGCCCGCAGGATCAGTGCGAAAGCGTCAACGCGCTGGTCGATGAGCACATCCTCCACGTCAAGGCACGGATCGATGGCCTGCTGGCCTTGCAGGCACAACTCATCGACCTGCGCCAACGCTGCAGCGAAGGGCCGGATATCGAACAGTGCGGGATTTTGCAGCGGCTGGAGGTCAGCGGCGGCGTGGTAGCGAGTGAGGCCGAGCCGTCACATGTCGGCAGAAGCCACGGGCATTAAGCGGCGCCGCGTAGCACCAGCAACAGCATGGCTAAACCCGACAGCAGCGCGCCTGTGAGGAACGTGCCTGGTGCACCAACCGTTTGCCACAGCCAGCCTGCAAGAACACTGGCGACCAACAGGCAGACGCCGCTGATCAGATTGAAAATGCCAAACGCCGTACCCTTCAGTTCGTTGGGTGCGGTGTCGGCGATGAGTGTGGCGAGGATGCCCTGGCTGAACCCCATGTGCAGTCCCCACAGGGCTACGCCCAGCAGCATCGTCAGGGTCGAATGGCTTTGTGCGAGCAGCAGATCCGCCAGCACCAAAAGTCCCATACCGAGAAAAAGCAGCCGGGTACGACTGATCCGGTCGGACAGCCAGCCGGCCGGGTACGCAGACACCGCATAGAACACCGACATGACCACCATCACCAGCGGCACCCACGTGGTGGACAAGCCAGCCTGCTGCGCCCGCAATACCAGAAACGCCTCACTGAAACGTGCCAGCGTAAACACCCCGCCCACGAGCACCACCCACCAGTACCTGGACGAAAAGTCCTGAAGGACTCGCCAATGAATTGGTGATCGAAAGGTGTGTTCTCTGACCGCGTGCCCAGGCTCTTTTACGCCCGTGACAATCAACGCCACCGCGATAGCGGCCGGGATCACGGCAAACCACAACACCTGCTGGATATCGGCGAGCCACAGCATCAACACGATAGCCAGCGCCGGACCGACAAAGGCACCGACGGTATCCATCGACTGACGCAATCCAAAGCAGGCACCGCGAATCTGCGGGGGGGCCAAGTCCGCCACCAAGGCATCGCGCGGCGCACCACGAATGCCCTTGCCGATGCGGTCCAGAAAGCGCGCGGTGAACACCACGTCCACCGAGTGAGCCAACGGGAACAACGGTTTGGTCAACGCAGCCAAACCGTACCCCAGTAACAGCAAGCCTTTACGCCGACCGATAAAGTCGCTGATCGCACCCGAGAAGATTTTGACCAGCATCGCTGTCGCCTCGGCGATGCCCTCGATGAGGCCGACGGTCAGCGCACTGGCGCCCAGGGTCGTGACCAGAAACACCGGCAAAAGGCTGTGCACCAATTCGGATGAAACATCCATGAACAGGCTGACAAAACCCAAGGCCCAAACGGTTCGTGGAATACGAGGAGGTTCTGGCCTGGCCTGGCTCACCTGTTCACCCTGTCATGCTCCAACGCCTGCGCGGCGGTAATGAAACAGATACCCGGGCGCTAGCCCCTACGACTGAGTGTTGGAAACATTCGCTGGTACACACGCTCGAGAGCATCGAGCAGGTGCTCGCCAAGTTGTCTGTAGCCCAACACTTCCCGTACCAGCCAGGCGCTGGCCAGCGAAACCAGTATCGACCCGGCAACATCGAATGGAAAGTGTACGCCCAGGTAAACACGCGCCCAGCCAACCAACGCACCCAGCAGCAGAACCAGCAGGCCCAGTTTGCGCAGCGTTGCCAGTATCAAGCCAAAGGCCAGCGTGAACATCACGGTAGCGTGGTCGCTGGGGAAGGAGGACTCAGCGGCATGCGCCAGAAGCTGTTGCCCCAGCCCCAGCATGAGCGGGCGCGGGTGAAACCAGAGGCTGCTGATCAGCAGATTGCAACCCAGTGCGAAGACGATGCTTAGCGTCGCGGTAACCGCCGCCACCCGCTCCTGACGTGCCCCTCGCAGCCACAATCCGATCAGCAAAATCGGTACACCGTAGATCAGCCACTGCGCCAAAAACATCGCAAGGGACAGCATCGGCGCCGAGACGTCCGCGCTGGCGTTGATCGCCAGGAACAGGTTGCGATTGAGTTCTTCCACAAATAGACGCCATCCGGATCTTCAGAAAATGCCACGCAGCAATACCGTGTGCAGCATCCACCCGAGACTGAACCTTGCCATCGCCGCCTTCAACTCTGGCAGGCTCGGAAGTCCACATCTGGGAAACAATCACAAAAGCGGTCAGGGGCTTGATCCGTAATGTTTTAGCGCCGGGGTTGCAGCGAGTGAGGCCAAGCCCTCACCTGTTGGCCGCAGTCACGGCCACTAAGAACACCGCATAACCAATGTGGGAGCGAGCCTGCTCGCGAAGAGGCCATCAAATTCAACAGAGATGTTGACTGACACTCCTTCTTCGCAAGCCGGCTCGCTCCCACAGGGATTGCGTTAAGGCTTAGACCGCCATCGGCGCGGTCATTGGCGCGTGGTGCTGATAACCCTCAAGCGAGAAGTCGCTTGGCTCGATCTGCTCCAGCCATTCCGGCTGGTACACACCCGTCCTGGCAAACTCCGGCACACGATCACTGATCACCAGTTTCGGCATCGGGAACGGCTCGCGCTTGAGCTGTTCGTTGAGCATGTCCAGATGGTTTTCGTAGACGTGGGCGTCACCGATGAAATAGGTGAACCAGCGCGGCGTGTAACCGGTCAGGCGACCGATCAGGCTCAGCAGCGCGGCGCCCTCGGTGAGGTTGAACGGCGTGCCCAGGCCCAAGTCGTTGGAGCGGATGTAGAGGGTCAGGGAAATTTCCCGGGTCTCGACATTCGGGTGGAACTGATACAGCAGGTGGCACGGCGGCAGGGCCATTTCATCGAGCTGCGCCACGTTCCAGCCGTGGAACAGGATCCGGCGGCTGCCCGGGTCCTTGATGATGGTGTCGACGCACTGGCGAATCTGGTCGATGGCCTTGTACAGCACCACGTAGGCCTGGCCGTTTTCTTCGCCTTCGGCGATCTGCCGATAGCCCTGGCTCAACGTCTGCTCGATAGCAGCCTGATTGCTGACCGGAATCTGCTTGTACGCCGGCCATTTGCGCCATTGCACACCGTAGATCTCGCCCAGGTCGTCTTCGCCCTGGCGGAACGGGTTGGCCAGCCACTGAGCGTTTTCGTTGGCGTTCTGGTCCCAGACCTTGCAGCCCAGCGCACGGAACTCAGCCGCGTTGTTCACGCCACGCAGGAAGCCGCACATCTCGCCGATGGCCGACTTGAAGGCCATCTTGCGGGTGGTGATCGCCGGGAAACCGTCTTTCAGGTCGTAACGCAGCATCGCACCGGGAAAGCTGATGGTGTTCACGCCGGTTCGGTTGGCTTGTTTGGTGCCGTTCTTGATGACGTGGGCGACCAGATCGAGATATTGCTTCATGAATTACCTGTGTCCTTGAACGCAGGGCCGCAGCCCTGCGTTTCGAATGTAGAGCGCGGCGCGTCAAGGCGCCGGAGTAGCGGGAGTCGCCGGGGCGCGGTTGTAGGCCAGCCAGATCAGGTACAGGCCACCGACAATCATCGGAATGCACAGCACCTGACCCATGGTCACCCAGCCGAACGCCAGGTAGCCGAGTTGCGCGTCCGGCACCCGCACCAGTTCAACGACGAACCGGAAGATCCCGTAGAACAGCGCGAACATCCCGGAGACCGCCATGGTCGGCCGAGGCTTGCGCGAGTACAGCCAAAGGATGACAAACAATGCCACGCCTTCGAGGGCGAACTGATACAGCTGCGACGGGTGGCGCGCTAACTGCGCCGGATCGGTCGGGAAGATCATCGCCCACGGCAGGTCGGTCGGCTTGCCCCACAACTCGGCGTTGATGAAGTTGCCGATGCGCCCGGCACCCAGGCCGATCGGCACCATCGGTGCGACGAAGTCCATCAGCTGGAAGAACGACTTGCCGTTCTTTTTGCCAAACCACAGCGCCGCCAGCATCACGCCGATGAAACCGCCGTGGAACGACATGCCGCCCTTCCACACCTCGAAAATCAGCAGCGGGTTGGCAATGTAGGCGCTCAGGTCGTAAAACAGCACATAACCCAGGCGGCCGCCGACAATCACGCCCATCGACATCCAGAAGACCATGTCGGAGAGCTTCTCCTTGGTCCAGGTCGGGTCGAAGCGGTTCATCCGGCTCGACGCCAGCAACCACGCGCCGCCGATGCCGATCAGGTACATCAGGCCGTACCAGTGGATTTTCAGCGGGCCGATGGCCAGGGCCACCGGGTCAATCTGCGGGTAAGGCAGCATTACGACTCCTCGTTAGAGTTGAAACCTAAAATTCCTGGCGCGACCGTGCCACGCCGGGATTAAGCCAGGATTGCGCCACGGCTCGAAGCAAAAGGCTCAGAGCAAAAAGCTGATGCCCACGCACAACAGCAAAGCGGCAAACAGTCTTTTGAGCAAACGCGGCGACAGCTTGTGGGCCAGCCGTGCACCGAAGCGGGCGAACAGCATGCTGGTCAGGGCAATCCCCAGCAGCGCCGGCAAGTAAATGAACCCCAGACTATGGGCAGGCAACAGCGGTTCATGCCAGCCCAGAATCATGAAACTTAATGCACTGGCCAATGCGATTGGCAGGCCACAGGCCGACGAAGTCGCCACGGCTTGCTGCATCGGCACGCTGCGCCAGGTCAGGAACGGTACAGTCAACGAACCGCCGCCAATCCCGAAAATCGCCGAGGCCCAGCCAATCACGCTGCCGGCCAGGGTCAGGCCCACCTTGCCGGGAACGGTTCGGCTGGCCTTGGGCTTGAGCTCCAGGGCCATTTGCACGGCGATCACCAGGGCAAACACGCCGATGATTTTCTGCAAATGCGGACCGGAAATCGCTTCGGCGGTCAGCGCACCAAAACCGGCGCCAATGAGAATCCCGAGGGTCATCCAGACAAAGATCGGCCAACGCACCGCGCCTTTGCGCTGATGCTCGCGAACCGCATTGACCGAGGTAAAGATGATGGTCGCCAGCGACGTGCCGACCGCCAGATGGGTAAGCACCGACGGATCAAAGCCCTGCAAGGAGAAACTGAACACCAGCACCGGGACGATGATGATCCCGCCCCCAACCCCGAACAGCCCGGCCAATACGCCTGCGCAGGCGCCCAGCACCATGTAGAGCAGAAATTCCATGACAGTCCTTATCCGCTTCTCAAAAATAGCCGCGGCATGGTAACGGATGCACGGCCTCAAGCTCCACTGAATGGCGATGGATACCCGGCCGATGTCTGCGTAGAGTGGCAAAAAACACCAAGGGACAGCCTTATGTGCCTGATCGTTTTCGCCTGGCGCCCCGGCCACGCGACGCCGCTGATCGTCGCGGCCAACCGCGATGAGTTTTATGCCCGCCCCAGCCGGCCGCTGGCCCAATGGCCCGAAGCCCCGCAGGTGTATGCCGGGCGTGACCTGGAAGCCGGTGGCACCTGGCTCGGCATTGGCGCCAACGGACGCTTTGCTGCGCTGACCAACATCCGCAACCCTCACCAACCCCCCGCGCGTAAATCCCGAGGCGAATTGGTGGCGCGTTTTCTCAGCGGTGAAATGCCGATTGATGACTATTTAGCCGACGTTTCCAGACGCTCACTGGAATATGCCGGCTTCAACCTGTTAGTCGGCAACGCCCACGAACTCTGGCACTACCATTCATTGGCCTCTGAACCGACGCTGCTGGCTGCAGGTGTCTACGGGTTGTCGAATGCCGGGCTCGACACCCCTTGGCCGAAGGTCCTCAAGGCCAAGGCGGCGTTGAGCGAAGTGCTGGACGATCCACAACCGCAGGCGTTGCTGGCGCTGTTGAACGACCCGCAGACCGCGCCGTCCGCCGAACTGCCGGATACCGGCGTCGGGTTGGCGACCGAGAGTTTGTTGTCGAGTGTGTTCATTGCCAGCCCGAGTTACGGGACGCGAGCAAGTACTGCGCTGATTGTGCAGGCGGATGGGACGCGGCATATGGTCGAAAGAAGTTTCGGGCCGTATGGCGGGCATTTGGGGGAAGTGGCGTTGAGAATTTAAAGGCAGGTCATAAATAGTGGCGAGGGAGCTTGCTCCCGCTGGAGCGTGAAGCGCTCCCAATTCAGCCAATGCGCTCTTTCAGAAAGATCGCATTGGCCGGCTTACGACTGCTTCGTAGCCGGACGGGAGCAAGCTCCCTCGCCACAAGGGCCGTCAGCGTTTCAGAGGCTCTTGATCGCCGCCGGATTGATCATCCGTGCCAACCCAAGGTTCTTCAGCGCCAGTTGCAGCGAGCTGTGGATAACTTGCGGGTTGTCGATGGTCATCAGCTCGGCGAGCAGGTCCTTGGCCCACGTCAGGTTGATTTGACGCAGCATCCACTTCACTTTCGGCAGGTTGGTGGCGTTCATCGACAAGCTGTCGAAACCCATTGCCATCAACAGCACCGCCGCTGCCGGGTCACCGGCCATCTCGCCGCAGATGCTCACAGGCTTGCCTTCGGCATGAGCGTCGCGTACCACGGTTTGCAGAGCTTGCAGCACCGCCGGGTGCAAGTAGTCGTAGAGGTCGGCCACTCGCGGGTTGTTGCGGTCTACGGCCAACAGGTACTGGGTCAGGTCGTTGGAACCGACCGACAGGAAGTCTACCTGCCGCGCCAGCTCCTTGGTCTGATACACCGCCGCCGGAATCTCGATCATCACGCCAACCGGCGGCATCGGCACGTCGGTGCCTTCGTCACGCACTTCACCCCAGGCGCGGTGAATCAGGTGCAACGCTTCTTCGAGTTCGTGAATGCCGGAGATCATCGGCAACAGAATGCGCAGGTTGTTCAAGCCTTCACTGGCCTTGAGCATGGCGCGGGTCTGTACCAGGAAAATCTCCGGGTGGTCGAGGGTGACGCGAATCCCGCGCCAGCCCAGGAACGGGTTGTCTTCTTTGATCGGGAAGTACGACAGTGACTTATCGCCGCCAATGTCCAGGCTGCGCATGGTCACCGGTTGCGGGTGGAAGGCGGCGAGTTGCTCGCGATAGATCGCCAGCTGCTCCTTTTCACTCGGGAACCGTTGATTGATCATGAACGGCACTTCGGTGCGGTACAGGCCCACACCCTCGGCGCCGCGCTTCTGTGCCCGCGCCACGTCCGCCAGCAGGCCGGTGTTGACCCACAGCGGCATGCGGTGCCCATCGAGGGTCACGCACGGCAGGTCGCGCAGTGCATCCAGCCCGAGGGCCAGTTGCTTCTCTTCCTCGACCACCTCGGCGAACTGCTTGCGCAGCACGTCGCTGGGGTTGGTGTAGACCTCACCGTGGTAACCGTCGACGATCATGTCGATGCCGTCGACCTTGGAGTACGGCAGGTCGACCAGGCCCATCACCGTCGGGATGCCCATGGCACGTGCCAGGATCGCCACGTGGGAGTTGCCGGAACCGAGTACCGACACCAGCCCCACCAGCTTGCCTTCCGGCACCTCGCCGAGCATGGCCGGCGTCAGTTCTTCGCTGATCAGAATGGTGTTGTCGGGGTAGACCAGGGTTTGCTGGCGCTCTTCCTGCAAGTACGCCAGCAGACGACGACCGAGGTCCTTGACGTCCGAGGCGCGTTCGCGCAGGTAGGCGTCGTCCATCAGTTCGAAGCGGTTGACGTGATCGGTGACCACCTGGCGCAAAGCGCCCTGGGCCCACTGGCCGGTCTTGATGATGGTGGTTACTTCGCTGCCCAGCGAGGCATCGTCGAGCATCATCAGGTAGACGTCGAACAGCGCCCGTTCTTCGGGCCGCAACTGGGTGGCGAGTTTGGCGGACAAGGCACGCATGTCGGCGCGCACGCCTTCGATGGCGGTCTTGAACAGACCCAGCTCGGCGTCGATGTCGTGGATGGTTTTGTCGGGCACCACGTCCAGGTCGGCTGGCGGCAGCATGACCACCGCGGTCCCGACCGCTGCGCCGGGCGAACCCGGTACGCCAACGAACTTGGCTTCCTGAATGCCTTTGCCCTGGCGGCCCAGGCCACGGATCGAACCGGTGGCCTCGGCGTGGGCGATTACGCCGGCAAGCTGGGCGCTCATGGTCACCAGGAAGGCTTCTTCACCTTCGTCAAACTGGCGACGCTCTTTTTGCTGGATGACCAACACGCCGACGACGCGGCGGTGGTGAATGATCGGTGCACCGAGGAACGAGGCATAACGCTCTTCGCCGGTTTCGGCAAAGTAGCGATAGCGCGGGTGGTCCGCGGCGTTTTCGAGGTTCAGGGGTTCTTCACGCGTGCCGACCAGGCCGACCAGACCTTCGTTGGGCGCCATGCTGACCTTGCCGATCGAGCGCTTGTTCAAGCCCTCGGTGGCCATCAGCACGAAGCGGTTGGTCTCGGGGTCGAGCAGGTAGACCGAGCAGACCTGGCTGCCCATGGCCTCTTTGACGCGCAATACAATAATCCCCAACGCCGCCTTGAGATCCTTGGCGGAGTTAACTTCCTGGACGATCTTGCGCAGCGTATTGAGCATGGCTCGGGGTCGAACTCCGTCGTCAGTCGCGCGCTAAAAGGCGCGGGGCAAGCTCTTTGAGAGCGCGGCGATACACCTCGCGCTTGAATGTCACCACCTGGCCCAACGGATACCAATAACTGACCCAACGCCAGCCATCGAACTCCGGTTTACCGGTCAAATCCATCCGCACCCGCTGCTCGTTGGAGACCAGGCGCAGGAGAAACCATTTCTGTTTCTGGCCGATGCACAGCGGTTGGCTGTGGGTTCTGACCAGACGTTGCGGCAAACGATAGCGCAACCAGCCCCGGGTGCAGGCGAGAATTTCAACATCTTCGCGCTCCAGACCCACTTCTTCGTTCAGCTCGCGGTACAAGGCGTCTTCCGGCGTCTCCTGCGGGTTGATCCCCCCTTGAGGAAACTGCCAGGCATCTTGATTGATACGGCGAGCCCATAGCACCTGGCCAGCATCATTCGTGAGAATAATCCCGACATTGGGGCGGAAACCATCGGGGTCGATCACGGCAACAACCTCGCAAACGCATGTCGCCGCATTGTTCCACAAAGGTTGTGAATGCGGCAACGAAGCTTCCTACCTTATGTGCACTCTTGTGAAAAGACCGTATTCTTGTGGCCTTTTTACAGACTTTTCAGCGGGTAACTGCAATGCGCCTGGCTTTATTCGACTTGGACAACACCCTTCTGGGCGGCGACAGTGATCACGCTTGGGGCGATTACCTGTGCGAACGCGGGATACTCGATGCTGTCGTCTACAAGGCACGCAACGACGAGTTCTACCAGGACTACCTGGCCGGCAAGCTGGACAACGCCGAGTACCTGAACTTCTGCCTGGAGATCCTCGGCCGCGCCGACATGGCCCAGCTCGATGAATGGCACCGCGACTACATGCGCGACTGCATCGAGCCGATTGTGTTGCCCAAGGGTCTCGAACTGCTGGCCAAACACCGCGCCGCCGGCGACAAACTGGTGATCATCACCGCCACCAACCGCTTCGTGACCGGGCCGATTGCCGAGCGCCTGGGGGTTGAAACCCTGATTGCCACCGAATGCGAAATGATCGACGGCCGCTACAGCGGGCGCAGCACCGACGTGCCGTGCTTTCGCGAAGGCAAGGTGACACGTTTGAATCGTTGGCTGGAAGAAACGGGGTTGTCGCTTGAAGACAGCTATTTCTACAGCGACTCGATGAATGACTTGCCGCTGCTGGAGCAGGTGGCAAACCCGGTGGCCGTGGACCCGGACCCGAACTTGCGGGCCGAGGCACAGAAACGTGGCTGGCCGGTGATGTCGTTGCGCGACTGATATCAGCGCTTTACCTGTGGCGAGGGAGCTTGCTCCCGCTCGGTCACGCAGAGGCCGTAAATATGGCCGACGCGTTCCGCCTGACAAAACGTCCTTGCAGACTTCAGGAGCGCTTCGCGCTCCAGCGGGAGCAAGCTCCCTCGCCACAGTTGATAGCGTGAATCAGGTTAAACCGGCTTGGCGCCCATCAACCCCGCGATGGCGATAAAACACACGAAGCTGAACAGCGCCAATGCGAAGGTGAACTTTCCGCCGCCCGCCTTCGCCTTGCGCAGCTTGTTCAGCCGCACCAGCAACCAGAACCAGCCCAACGCCGCGACGGTGTAAAGCACACTGGAGGCCAGCAACCAGGTCTGCCCCAGCGGCCAGCCCACCAGATGGACCAGCCACCAACCGGTAAACGGCATGCTCAGCAACGCCAGGCCCATCAGCAACCAGACAAAGACCCAGGGCCGTTGCAATGTCCGCCCAGGCGCCGAAACGTCACCGTTGCGGCGCGCACGCCAGACCCAGATCGCCAGCCCCAGTGCACTCAGCAACAGCACGACCGTTGCCGCGACATGCGCAGCCTTGAGGGCGGTTAATGTTTCCATGGTTTGATTTCCTTAAGGCCTGCCCATCAGCGTAGCCGTTCAGCCAAGAAACAGCTTATAGGCCGGGTTATTGCTTTCATCCCAATACGGGTAACCGATTTCTGCCAACGCCGCCGGCACCAGATGACGCTCGTCATCGGGCACTTGCAGGCCGGCAACCACCCGGCCATCGGCCGCGCCGTGGTTGCGGTAGTGGAACATCGAGATGTTCCAGCGCCCGCCGAGTTTATGCAGGAAGTTGAACAGCGCGCCCGGACGCTCCGGGAACTCGAAGCGCAACACCACTTCATCAACGACATGCGCCGCACGGCCACCGACCATGTGACGGATGTGCAACTTGGCCAGTTCGTTGTCGGTCAGGTCGAGCACCGGGAAGCCCTGCTGAGTCAGGCTCGCGATCAATGCGCTGCGTGGATCGCTTTCCGGATGCGTCTGCACGCCCACGAAGATGTGCGCCTCGCTGCCGGTGCTGTAGCGGTAGTTGAATTCAGTGATCTGGCGCTTGCCGATGGCTTCGCAGAACGCCTTGAAGCTGCCCGGCTTCTCGGGGATGGTCACGGCAATGATCGCTTCGCGACCTTCGCCCAGCTCAGCGCGCTCGGCCACATGGCGCAAGCGGTCGAAGTTGACGTTGGCGCCGGAGTCGATGGCCACCAGGGTTTGCCCGGTAACGCCACGCAGCTCGACGTACTTCTTGATCCCGGCCACACCCAGGGCACCGGCAGGCTCGGTGATCGAACGGGTATCGTCGTAGATGTCCTTGATCGCCGCGCAGATCTCGTCCGTGCTGACGGTGATCACTTCATCGACATAGTCTTTGCAGATATCAAACGTGTGCTGACCGATCTGCGCCACCGCCACGCCATCGGCGAACAAGCCCACGGTCGGCAACACCACGCGCTCGCCGGCCGCCATGGCCGCTTGCAGGCAGTTGGAGTCGTCTGGCTCGACGCCGATGATTTTGATTTCCGGACGCAGGTACTTCACGTACGCCGCGATCCCGGCAATCAGGCCGCCACCACCCACCGGCACGAAAATCGCGTCCAGCGGCCCGGGGTGCTGGCGCAGAATCTCCATCGCCACCGTGCCCTGCCCGGCAATGGTGTGGGGATCGTCGTAAGGGTGAATGTAGACGTAGCCTTTTTCGTCGACCAGTTTCAGCGAGTAGGCCAGCGCTTCCGGGAAGGAATCACCGTGCAGCACCACTTTGCCGCCGCGTGAACGCACGCCTTCAACTTTGATTTCCGGGGTGGTCTTGGGCATGACAATGGTCGCTTTCACGCCCAACACCTTGGCCGCCAGGGCCAGGCCCTGCGCGTGGTTGCCCGCTGAGGCCGTGACCACGCCACGGGCGCGCTCTTCAGTGCTCAGCTGGGTCAGCTTGTTGTAAGCGCCACGAATCTTGAACGAGAACACCGGCTGCAAGTCTTCGCGCTTGAGCCAGATCTTGTTGCCCAGCCGCTCGGAGAGCTGGCGAGCAGTCTGCAATGGGGTTTCTACGGCAACGTCATAAACGCGCGAGGTGAGGATCTTTTTGACGTACTGTTCAAGCATCGGAAAGCATCACTGAGCGGGTTGGGCAGGGCCAACGAGTCTAACCCGGCTTTTGACCGGGCGACCACACGAATCCAGAGGTTTTAGCCCTCGTCCAGCCACCATTGATTCATTGTGGCGAGGGAGCTTGCTCCCGCTGAAGCGCGAAGCGCTCCCCTGCGGTCCAGACCGCAAGACAAATCAGAAAGATCTTGCACACTGATTTTACGACCGCTGCGCCGCCGAGCGGGAGCAAGCTCCCTCGCCACAAAAGCCAATGTGCGCCGCCGCCCCGCCAATCGGGCAATGACCTTCACCGCCACGGGGCTTATAATGCGGGCCTTTCGTTACCCTTTGGCACCTCGGAGCCCGCATGACCCAGGATCAACTCAAACAGGCAGTAGCCCAGGCCGCTGTCGACTTCATCCTTCCAAAACTCGACGACAAAAGCATCGTCGGGGTCGGCACCGGCTCCACCGCCAACTGTTTCATTGATGCACTGGCGTTGCACAAAGGCGCGTTCGACGGTGCGGTCGCCAGCTCCGAAGCCACCGCTGCGCGGCTCAAGGGCCATGGCATTCCGGTGTATGAACTGAACACGGTCAGCGACCTGGAGTTCTACGTCGACGGTGCCGATGAGAGCGACGAGCACCTGAACCTGATCAAGGGCGGCGGCGCAGCCCTGACCCGCGAGAAGATCGTCGCGGCCGTGGCCAAGACCTTCATCTGCATCGCCGACGCCAGCAAACTGGTGCCGGTACTCGGGGCGTTCCCACTGCCGGTCGAAGTGATCCCGATGGCCCGCAGCCACGTAGCCCGCGAACTGGTGAAACTGGGCGGCGACCCGGTGTACCGCGAAGGTGTGTTGACCGACAACGGCAACATCATCCTCGACGTGTTCAACATGCAGATCACCAACCCGGTGGAACTGGAAACCCAAATCAACGCCATCGTCGGCGTCGTCACCAACGGCCTGTTCGCCGCCCGTCCGGCCGACCTGCTGCTGCTGGGCACCCCTGAAGGCGTGAAAACCCTCAAGGCCTGAGCCTGACAGATTGATCGACCCCACGCGTCCTGCGCGGGGTCGATAACGTAAGAATATCGATACATCCCCCGCCACACCCCCTCCCTGCGCAACCACAAGTGCTACTTTTCGCAGCATTTCGGCGAACTAGTGCCCGATTTTGCGCAGTGCGTCGCAGCCCGGTGCGCGACATCCGGTATCAAAACCGTTACAAATTACAGCCATGCGACGCTCCCTATAAGCCATGCGCCAAACCACGGCCGCCCACGGAATGAGGCGCGCATTGTGCAAACGTCCCGACTTTCCCACCATGCTCAAGGAAGATTCCTGTGATAAAGCCCCTCGCGCTTGCTGTCAGTGTTGCCAGCGCCCTGCTCTCCCTCCCAAGCCAGGCCTACGAATACGGCGAACATGCCGCCACCACCCTGGATCGCCTGATCAACGATTACCCCGGCCGCTATCGCGGCACCGCCAACTTCTCCGGTGCCGCCGACTGGATGCAAAGCCAGATGGGCAACGCCTACAGCATCAGCCGTCAGGATTTCAGCTGGAACAGTGGCAGCCGCCGTTCACAGAACGTGGTCGCCTACGCCGCCGGCACGAAACCACAGTACGTCGTGGTCGGGGCGCACTTCGACACCTACTTCGGCCGCCCGACCCTGCAAGGCCTGGACGACAACGGCTCCGGTGCCAGCGTGCTGACAGAAATCGCCCGTAACCTCGGCGGCCTGAAACTGGAGAACGGCCTGCAAGTGGTCGGCTTCGGCGCCGAAGAAGAAGGCCTGCGCGGTTCCAAGGCGTTTGTCGAGTCCCTGAGCGCCAGCCAGCGCGCCAACATGCTGGCCATGATCAACCTCGACAGCCTGATCACTGGCGACATGATGTATGCCCACGCCGGCCAGAACAGCATCGACAACCCGGCCCTGGCGTCCTTGCGGGAACACACCCTGAAAATCGCCAGGGAACTGAACATCAACCTGTTCACCAACCCTGGCCTGGACCCCGCCTACCCCAAAGGCACCGGCTGCTGCAGCGACGGCGAGGCCTTTGAGAAGCTCAACATCCCGATTCTCTATATAGAAGCCACCAACTGGGAACTGGGCGCCATGGACGGCTACACCCAGACCAGCAACCCGGCGATCCCCGGCGGTTCGACCTGGCATGACCCGGCAGAAGACAACGAGAAAGTCCTGACCAACGCCTTCGGCCAGGAACGTATCGACCAGCGCCTGCGCGACTACTCGCGCCTGCTCAGCCGCCTCGTGCTGGAACTGACCAACGCCGACCTGCTGGCCTCCACCGCCTCGGGTGGCGCGGTGGCGCGCAATCAGCAGGACAACCTGCAACGCCAGCATCAAGCCATGGTGCGCCTGCATGACCGCCGCTGGCTGACGCTGCAAGCCATGAGCCGCGAGGTCGGCAGTTTCGATGGCGAAATCGGCGTCGACGGCGAATACAATCCCGACAGCGGTTTCGACACGGCGCCCAACCCCGAAGCGCGACGGCTGGGCGTGCACGCACTCGGCGACTATCAGTTGAGTTCAAGCCTGAACATTGGCGCCAGCCTCAGCTACCTCAACGGTCGCGACAAACTTGAGCACGGCGGCAAACTCGACAGCGACACCTGGCAGGCAGCGGTCTACGCCTTGCTCAATGATGGCGGGCCGCAATGGCTGGCGGGTGACCTGAGCGTCGGCCATACGCGTTTCGACTCGAAACGTAACCTGCTGATCCAGGCCAATGGCGGCCCGGTGCTGCTCAATCAACAGCTCACCGGTGACACCGACGCCCTGACCCTCGGCGCGCGAGTGCTCGGCGGTTATGACTTCGACTTCGGCCCGGTCAAGAGCGGCCCCTTCGCCGGCCTCGACTACAACCACTACCGCGTCGACGGCTTCCACGAGAAACAGGACCTGCGCACCGCCCTCGGTTATCAGGAACAACGCTTCGACTCGCTGGAAGCCAGCCTCGGCTGGCGCGTACGCGGCACACTGGGCCTGCCTTACGGCATGAGCCTGCTGCCTTACGGCGACATCGCCTGGGTCAAGGAACTGGGTGACGGCCGCCTGGAAGACCTCGACCTCACTAGCCATGCCGACGGCCAGGTACGCGTTGCCGAACTGGGCTCCGTGGACAAGAGCTTTGGCCGCGCACAAGTCGGCAGCCAATTGGCAATCACCCCACAGCTTGGGGTGTTCGCGGAGGTCAACAGCCGCATCGGCCACGACGAAGGCAGCCAGACCGGCTACTCCCTCGGCGTGCAATGGATGTTCTAGGCCCTGTACTAAAACGGCCTGCGCGTCGACCAGGCTGCGTTAAAAACAGGTTCGGAATGCTCATTTAGGGACCTAAACTCCGCTTCCTTGCCTGTTTTTGCCTTGCCTGATCGCCGTTCGGCGAGTTTTCGTACAGACCCTAAGCCTTAGCGGGCCGGCTGTTTGAACACGTAAAACAGGTTCGGCTCGCTCACCAGGTACACCGTGCCGTCATCGTCCATGGCGATCCCTTCCGCTTGCGGCACGGTTTCACGCAAACCCTGGCGGCCCTTGAGCAATGACATCGTGCTCAGCGGCCGACCGTCGACATCCAGCTCGATCACCAGCCGCGACTCATCTGACAGCGCCAGTAAATGACCGCTGCGCTCGTCGTATTGCAGGCTCGACAAGTCCCGCACGAACAACCCGGCATCGCGCTTGGGGTTGTTGATCACATGCACGGCGTAGGACTTCTCCGGGTTGTAGTGGGGAAAGCCCTGCACCTCATAGATCAGCATCGGGTCGCGCTCCTTGGCCACGAACAACCTTTTGCCCACCGAATCGTAAGCCAGCCCTTCAAACCCCTTGTTGCTGCGCATGTGCACGCCAAGAGTGATCTGTTCGGCGTCCGCGGCGTCGAGGAACACCGTGTCATCTTGCAGGTGGATCTTGATCAGGCGTTGCTGGCGCTCGTCGGTGATGACATAGGTGTTGGCGCTGATGAATTCGACTGCTTCCGGGTCGCCGAAACCGACCAGCGCCACGCGGCGCAGAATGCGGCCGTCGAGAGACAGCTCGATCAGCTCGGCGTTTTGATTGGTGACGGTAAACAGGCTTTTGCGCACGGGGTCGTAGGTCAGGGCCGACACGTCATCGTTCAGCCCCTCGATAGGCTGCGCCTCAAGGGTCACCCGGTAGTCGCCCAAACCAATGGACTGCTCGTCGACTGGCCCCAGCCAGGATTGCCAGTTGAACCAGGCCCGCTCGAACAGACGGTAATGCTGCCCGGCCAACCCCGAAACCAGCAGGGCAACGCAGCATACGATCAGCAGTATGGGTGTGGGGCGGGCAAGTCGGCGCATTCGCAGAAAGCTCAAAGTCAAAAAGGGTGGGATGAAATACCACGATTTTATGAATTCAAACTTAATCCAGAATCAGATTGGCTGCCGATGTTTATCCAAACATGACGACTGACAACCAAAGAGTCATCGTCCTACTTCTTTTCAAACCGATAGAACAGGTTCGGCTCACTCACGATATAGAGCGTCCCGGCCTCGTCCATGGCCACGCCCTCAGCCCGCGGAATGGTGTTTTTCAAACCGTTGAAGCCGCCCAGCAGGGTCATGAAACTGACCTGCTCGCCCTGTTCGTCGAGTTCGAGCAACAGGTGAGAGTCGGCGGACAACACCAGGGTATGCCCGGTGCGCGGATCAATCGCCAGGGCAGACAGGTTGCGCAGGTCCAGTTCATCGCTGGGCAGCTTTTGCTTGTCGCCCGTCAGCGTCTGGCTGCCATCGCTTTTCCAGGTAAACAGCGCTGGTGGGCGCTCTTCACCCAACAGCAATTGCTGCTTGCGCGGGTCCCAGGCAATCGCCTCGAACGCCTTGTTCTGATCCTTGGACGGGCCGAGGTCGTATTGGGGGAAGTCGTTGATGTTCAGCTCAAGGGTGTCGGGTTCGACCTTGACGATGGACAGCAAGTGTTTGCGTTCATCGACGATGGCAATCAGGCCGTTCTCCATCACTGCCACACCTTCAGGGTTGCCCCAGCCCACCAGTTTGATCTTGCGCAGCACGTCACCTTGCAGGGTCAGCTCAGCCAGGAACGGCTTTTTGCCCATGACCGAGAACAGGGTCTTGCTCAACGGGCTGTAGGCCAGGTCCGACGCTTCATCGTCCTCCATGCCCGGCAACAGTTTCGCGTCGATCACGGCACGGTAATCCGGCAACCAGATACTTTCCTGGCGCTCGGCCGGGGTTTCAAAGCGCTCCTGCACCCAGAGCACGCCACGGTCATCCCAATGCATCGCCACCGACACGCCATACATCACCACCCCGACCAGCAACAGCCAGGAATACCAGCGCATGGAGAAACGCGAGCGGCGAGCAATTTTGAGTTCGGGCAGCGGTTGAGTGTCCATCAGGGAAAGCGTTCCAGAAATTCAGGCTAAGGGTAATAGCACAAGGAGAGAGGCTAAGACGCCCAGAAGCGAAAATTATCCGGATTTGATGTAAAAAAAATGGCAAATGGCGGGATTGCCCTTTTACTGCTGCTCACAAAAACCAGGGTGGGAGCGAGCCTGCTCCCACCGGGTTCGGCGGTATTACAACTCGCGGACGCGGCTGGTGAAGCGGCTGACGCCGGGCAATTCCAGCACCAGTTCATCGCCGACATTCAGCGGGCCGACGCCCACTGGCGTGCCGGTGAGAATCACATCGCCAGCCTGCAGCGAGAAGCAGCCGGCCATGTGCTGGATCATCGGCACAATCGGATTGAGCATCGCGCTGCTGTTGCCATCCTGGCGAACCTCGCCGTTGATGGTCAGGCGGATGCCGATGTCGGCCAGGTCGGCAAACGTGCCGGCGGCCACAAACGGCGCAAGCACCGCCGCGCCGTCAAACGACTTGGCGATTTCCCACGGCAGCCCCTTGGACTTGAGCTCGGCCTGCTTGTCACGCAGGGTCAGGTCCAGCGCGGGCGCGAAGCCGGAGATGGCATCGAGCACTTCTTCGCGGCTCGGCTTGGTCGACAGGGGCTTGCCGATCAACACCGCGATTTCCGCCTCGTAATGCACCGAGCCACGCTCGGTCGGAATGGTAAAACCACCTTCCAGTGGTACCGCGCAACTGCCCGGTTTGATGAACAACAGTGGCTCGGTCGGCACCGGGTTATCCAGTTCCTTGGCGTGTTCGGCGTAGTTACGCCCGATGCACACCACTTTCCCGAGCGGGAAGTGAATACGCGTACCGTCGACATACTGGTGCTGATAGCTCATTACCGACTCCTGCCTTAGTGCCTGTTAATTCATCAGGTGCAGCGGCTTCAAACAGCGAAGATCTTGCCCGGATTCATGATGCCGTTCGGGTCGAACACCGCCTTCACCGCTTTCATGTACTCGATCTCAACCGGGGAACGGCTGTAGGTCAAGTAATCACGCTTGGTCATGCCCACGCCGTGTTCGGCGGAAATCGAGCCGTTGTACTTCTCGACGGTTTCGAACACCCACTTGTTGACGGTCGCGCACTTGGCGAAGAACTCGTCCTTGCTCAGGTTCTCGGGCTTGAGAATGTTCAAGTGCAGGTTGCCGTCACCGATGTGGCCGAACCAGACAATTTCGAAATCCGGGTAGTGTTCGCCGACGATCGCGTCGATTTCCTTGAGGAATGCCGGTACTTTCGACACGGTGACCGAGATGTCGTTCTTGTACGGCGTCCAGTGGGAAATGGTTTCGGAGATGTATTCGCGCAGTTTCCACAGGTTTTGCAGCTGCGACTCGCTCTGGCTCATCACCCCATCCAGCACCCAGCCTTCTTCGACGCAGTGTTCGAAGGTTTCCAGGGCGTGGTTGGCCACTTCTTCAGTGGTCGCTTCGAATTCCAGCAGCGCGTAGAACGGGCAATCGGATTCGAACGGCGCTGGCACGTCGCCGCGCGCCAGGACTTTGGCCAGGGCCTTGTCGGAGAAAAATTCGAATGCGGTCAGGTCGAGCTTGCTCTGGAAAGCGTGCAGCACTGGCATGATCGAGTCGAAATCGGCGGTGCCAAGCACCATCGCGGTGAGGTTTTTCGGCGCGCGGTCCAGGCGCATGGTCGCTTCGACCACAAAACCCAGGGTGCCTTCGGCACCGATGAACAACTGACGGAGGTCGTAACCCGTGGCGTTCTTGATCAGGTCACGGTTCAGCTCAAGCACATCGCCCTTGCCGGTCACGACTTTCATGCCAGCGACCCAGTTACGGGTCATGCCGTAGCGAATGACCTTGATCCCGCCGGCATTGGTGCCGATGTTGCCGCCAATCTGACTGGAACCGGCAGAAGCGAAATCCACCGGGTAGTACAAGCCGTGTTCTTCAGCGCGGTTTTGCAGTTGTTCAGTCACCACGCCTGGCTGGCAGACCGCCGTGCGGTCGGTCAGGTTCACATCGAGGATCTGGTTCATGTAGTCGAACGACACCACCACTTCGCCATTGGCGGCAACGGCGGCAGCGGACAAACCGGTGCGACCACCGGACGGCACCAGCGCAACCTTGTGTTCATTGGCCCAGCGAACAATGGCCTGGACCTGTTCGGTGGTCTTGGGAAACACAATGGCCGTCGGGGCCGGGGCGAAATGCTTGGTCCAATCCTTGCCATAAGCATTGAGGGAGTCGGCATCGGTCAGCACCTTGCCAGGCTCAACCAGGGTCTTCAGCTCATCAATCAGGGCAGGATTGGTCATCGACAGAACTCTCGAACAATTCATGGTCATCCTGAGAACGCTTCACGTCGCAGGAATGAGTGTTTAGCGGGGAGCGTATGCTAGCATACCGACCCCGCAGGATAGTGCCCAAGGGCGTTCTGCGGTGACGGCTTTCCTGCCGTCCGGGTCAGCTTGCGCTGCTCGATTCCCTGCCATTTTTCTCCGGGATACAGGTTTACGCAGATGAGCAAGACTTCTCTCGATAAGAGCAAGATCAAGTTCCTTCTTCTCGAAGGCGTCCACCAATCAGCTGTCGACGTCCTCAAGGCGGCAGGCTACACCAGCATCGAGTACCTCACAGGTTCTCTGCCGGAAGCCCAGCTGAAGGAAAAGATCGCTGATGCTCACTTCATCGGTATTCGTTCTCGTACTCAATTGACCGAAGAAATCTTCGACCACGCGAAGAAACTGGTCGCCGTGGGCTGTTTCTGCATCGGCACCAACCAGGTCGACCTGAGCGCTGCCCGCGAACGCGGTATCGCCGTGTTCAATGCGCCGTACTCCAACACGCGTTCTGTGGCGGAACTGGTGCTGGCCGAAGCGATCCTGTTGCTGCGCGGCATCCCCGAGAAAAACGCTTCCTGCCACCGTGGCGGCTGGATCAAGAGCGCTGCCAACTCCTTCGAAATCCGCGGCAAGAAGCTGGGCATCGTCGGTTACGGCTCGATCGGTACTCAACTGTCGGTCCTGGCTGAAGGCCTCGGCATGCAGGTTTACTTCTACGACACCGTGACCAAGCTGCCGCTGGGCAATGCGACCCAGGTCGGCAACCTGCACGAGCTGCTGGGCATGTCCGACATCGTGACCCTGCACGTTCCGGAAACCGCTGCCACCCAGTGGATGATCGGCGAGAAGGAAATCCGCGCCATCAAGAAGGGCGGGATCCTGATCAACGCCGCTCGCGGCACCGTGGTCGAACTGGACGCCCTGGCGGACGCGATCAAGGACAAGCACCTGATCGGCGCGGCCATCGACGTGTTCCCGGTGGAGCCACGCTCCAACGACGAAGAGTTCGAAAGCCCGCTGCGTGGCCTGGACAACGTGATCCTGACCCCGCACATCGGCGGTTCCACCGCTGAAGCGCAAGCCAACATCGGTCTGGAAGTGGCCGAGAAGCTGGTCAAGTACAGCGACAACGGTACGTCGGTGTCTTCGGTCAACTTCCCGGAAGTGGCCCTGCCGGCTCACCCTGGCAAGCACCGTTTGCTGCACATCCACGAGAACATCCCGGGTGTGATGAGCGAGATCAACAAGGTCTTCGCCGAAAACGGTATCAACATCTCCGGTCAGTTCCTGCAGACCAACGAGAAAGTCGGCTACGTGGTAATCGACGTCGACGCCGAGTACTCGGACCTGGCGCAAGAGAAGCTGCAACACATCAACGGCACCATTCGTTGCCGCGTGTTGTTCTAACGCTCAAGCGTCAATAAAAAGGGAGACCCTTGGGTCTCCCTTTTTCATGCCTGAAAACTGCTTACTTGACCGTCACGGTGATTTTTTCCGAAATGATCGGCGGGTCGAACGGCACGTGGTTCTTGTCGCCCAGCTCCAGTTGCAGTGTATGTTTGCCCGGAGCCAGTTTGATGTCGGCTTCGGTTTGCGCCTTGCCGAAGTGCATGTGGTTGGCGTCCATCGGGATAGGCATGTTCTCGGCCGGCAGTTTGTCGACGTCGATCAGCAGGTGGTGGTGACCAGTGTTTTTAGTCTGATCGCCCGCTGGCGCCAGGGCAACGCCCTCGACCGCGAACTTGACTTTGAAAGACTCGCCGACCGTGGCACCGTCCGCCGGGGAGACGATATACACTTTCGCATCCTTGGGGGCCGGGGTACGAGGAATCCCGTCTGCAGCACCCGCGAGCATCGAGGCACTCAGGAGCAAACCGGCCAAAGCGGCACGTGACATAAAGGGTTTCATACTATTCTCCAGTTTTTCGCAAAATCTGTGCGGTTATGACAACTTCGTGGCAATTCGTTGTCGAAGGCAATCACCACCATAGCAAAGCGAGCCGCAACGGCGCATCGCCCATCAAAATACAAAGGAGTGACCATGCGTTTTTGGCCTGGCCTGTTACTGTCTCTGCCGCTTGTAAGCACCTGTGCTTTTGCCGAACTGATCGATGACGTGAATGACCGGGGCGAACTGCGGATCGCCCTGGAAGCCAATACCCCACCGTTCAACTTCAAGGATGACGGCAAACTCAGCGGCTTCGAGGTCGAATTGGGGCAGTTGCTGGCCGGCGAGCTCGATGTGCGCGCCGACTTCGTCGTCACTGAAGAGTCAGACCTGCTGCCAGGCGTCGAGAGCGGCAAGTACGACATCGCCATCAACCACATAGCAATGACCCCCGAACTCAAGGATCGTTTAGATTTCAGCGAGCCTTACAGCTATTCGAGCGCAGATCTGGTTGAACGCAAAAAAGTGACGCGGGCTTCCGCAGAGGGCGGAGGCATCCTGAATGGCCTCGATCTGCTCAGCGACCACCCCGATGCCCAGCGCTCGCCGTCGCCCGTCAGCGATCGACTGGTAATTCCCTATGCACTCACCGGTGACCATGCCCTCGCCCAAAAAGCCGCCAAGACCGCTCGGACCCTGAGCCTCGCCATCCCCTTTCAAAAGGGCAATCCGGCCTTCCAGGCCAGCCTCGACAGCGCCTTGCAACGGATCAAGGCTGATGGTCGATTGATGGCGTTGTCCGAGAAGTGGTTCGGCATAGACGCGAGCCTGCCGCCAAAGCCTTAAACCACTGGAGATTCAATGTGTGCGGGCTTGCTCGCGAAGAGGCCATCACATTCAACACTGATGTGTGTGACAGACCGCTTTCGCGAGCAAGCCCGCTCCCACATCAGGTATGTGAAGGCTGTTCGATGAGTTGCACCAACGCAGCCGCCGCCTCGGCCAACTCCAGCTCGCTGAACACCCGCACCCCGTTGCGGGTCAGCAGTGCAGCGGTAACGCCCTCGCCGCTGACCTTGACCCCGTTGAACGTCCCGTCATACGTCAGCAGGTTGCCGCAGGACGGGCTGTTGGCCTTCAGCACGGCGATCCGGATTGCGTATTTTTGCACCAGTTCCAGTGCCTGCCGGGCGCCCGAGAGGAATTCGGCGCTGACGTCCTCGCCCTCGCTCGTCATCACCCGTGCATGGCCGTCGAGGACTTCAACACCCTGCCCGCCGGATATCTCTGCCGCAGCCCTTGGCGTCGGCAAGCCGCCAGCGACTTCCGGACACAGCGGCACTACCCGATCTTCAGCGATCCACTGTTCCAGTTGATTGAACGGCCCACTCGCCCCACCGTCGTAACGCACGCGGTGGCCGAGCAGGCAGCGACTCACAAGAATTTTGTGCATGGTCAGAACGGCTCGTTGCCCCGCCGCCGAAACCAGCCGGTCAACGACAGGCGATCCCGGGTCGCGGGCATGACTTCATGGGGCACTTCGCCCGACAGGAACACCACCAGGCAACCGCCGGTCGGTACCACGTCGTGCTCAACACCTTCTTCCAGGTACATGCGCAACTGGCCGCCGTGTTCCGGCAACCAGGCGTCATTGAGGTAAATCACCGCCGACACCATGCGCCGGTCATCGTCGCGAAAGCGGTCGACATGTTTGAGGTAGAACGCACCGGGCGGGTACAGGGCGAAATGGCTTTCGAAATCCTCCAGTCCCAGGAACAACCCGCGATTCATGGCCTCGCGCAGGCTGTCCATCAAGCCTAGGTAACTGTCGCACGGCTCGGCCTGACCGGGTTCGAGCCACTGGATGTGGTCGCCGCGAATGCCCTCGCGAATCTCCGAAGAAGACCCGCGCCCCACCGCCGCCGGCGCGAGTTCACCCTCGGCGGCACGTTTACGGCACTCGGCCGCCAGCTCCAGGGTCAGGCCCTGGGGCAGGAAAATATTCTGCTGCGACCAGCCGCGTGCAGCCAGGTCATCGACGATACGTAACAGCAGCGGGTGATCAGAGGGTATTTGCATGCCGCGCATAGTATTCCTGTGCCTGCAAATCCGACAGAGCCGTGTGGCGGGCTGATACGAATTCTCGACAACGTGTGTCCGGGCCCGGAGAATGGTCGCCTGCTGACAGGAGTCCCTATGCGCCGTTTGCTTTTCTCACTGTTGATGTTCTGCACGTTGCCCGCCTGGGCAGACGGCCACGACCAGTTGTACAAGGTCGCCGGTTGGCCAGAACAACGCGCGCATTTCAGTGATGCCCTCACCGCCGCCCAGCAACGTTATCAAAACAGCCTGCCGCCCGCCGTGTTCCAGGCGCTGGTGAACAACAGCAATCAGCGTTTTGCGCCCCAGGCCATGGATCGTCGCGCCGAGGCGCAGTTGCGCCAGAACCTCAGCGACCCGAAACCGGCGCTGGCGTTCTTCCAGTCACCGCTGGGACGCAAGATTATCGCCGCCGAGCTGCTGGCGACCCGTCGCGATCAATTGGCCAAGAACGCCAAGGGCCTGCCAAAGATGGAGGCCAGCGACACTCGCCAACTCATCATCGGCCATCTGGCCCAGGCATTGCCCGCACGCGAAGCAGGGGCCGAAGTCAGCCTGGCCATCGCTGGCGTCGCTGCCGACAGCCTGAGCCAGATGATTCCCGGCCTGCTCGGAGGCGGTCAGGCCCAAGGCATGTTGAACGGTCAGCGCCAGCGCCTGATGGAACAGATCGGCGCCGACCTGAACAACACGCTGCTTTACGTGTACCGAGACTTGTCCGACCCGGAGCTGGAAGAGTTTGCCACCTTCGCCGAGTCGACCGAGGGCAAGGCTTACTATCAGGCGGCATTGGCGGCCATCCGCGCAGGTCTCGCGGTGGGGCAAAGCGCTTCGAACCTCAGCCAGTAACCTTCGGCGCCTGATAAATCACCTTCGCGGGCAAAGAGGCCAGCACTACCGCTAGGGATTCAGCCCTTTGATCCGTTGGGTTAAATATCCGAAATACTGATCGCGAAACGCCTGGGTTTCATTGGCCAGGTGATGCCGCGCCTGCGGCATCATCAGCACCTGCGGCTGATCGAACTTGCCCTCGAGCACGCCCAGGTTGTGCTGCCAGTCCACCGTCATGTCCGCCTGCCCCTGCACGATGATCGGCCGCCGGGCGCTGCGCGGCGCCGCTTCGATACGCTTGATCCAGCGGCCCAGCGCACCGACCCACGCCGTGGGCAACCGCTGTGGCTGCAACGGATCGGCCAGCAGGAACGGCAGGAACCCCGGGTCGTTGGAGTTCTCGCTGAAGCGTCGGGCAATGCCGTTGACGAACGGCCTGAGCAGGTAGTAACTCAACTGCGACCAGCCCCAGGCACGCGGCCGCACCAGCGGTGAGAGCAAAATCGTCAGCCCCTGTGCCGGGCTGTCGAGCCCATGATGGAGCAAGTGATCCACCACGATCGCCCCGCCGGTACTTTGCCCGCACAGGTGCCACGGCTGCGGCAGGTCCAGCGACCTGGCCTCGTCGAACAGGCCTTGCAACGCGGCCTGATAGTCGGCGAAGTCCTCGATGCTGGCGCGCTCGCCGCTGGACAGGCCATGACCCGGCAGGTCGCAGGCGATTACAACGAACCCCTGCTCCAGCGCCCACTCGATCACATGCTTGTAGAGCCCCATGTGATCGTAGAAACCGTGCAGCAAAAACAACGTCGCCACCGGCTGCTGCGGCCACCAGGCCTGGCTGACCACCTCGAAATCACCCACTGCGAAGCGTCCCAGCGCACGTTTGACCGGCACACTGTGCCGGGCAAAATCCAACCCGTAGAAACGCTGGTAGGCCAACGCCTCTTCCGACAACGGCTGCCGCTCGGCCAATGGTCGCAGGCTGGCACGCAGGTGATCGGGGTTGAAGGTCGCTGACATGTGGGAGATTCCAGGCAAAAGCGCGATGCGCAAAACAGACTTTATAAGCCTGCGATATTCATCTGTCGCGACAAGCATGGCAAGCTACGCGACCTTCGAGGACCGATCCGTATGCGCCCGTCTTACCGCACGACTCTGCTTGCCAGCCTGCTCGCCCTTGTGTGCGCCGGTGCGCTGTGGGCGGCATATGACTGGTTTCAGGGACGCTATCTGCGGGCATTCAGCGCCCACACGGCGGTGTTCTCCGGCGACCCGCTGCGCCTGCCCGCCGAGCTGGCCGGCCCCGGCGCGGTCCGGCTGGTGCACTTCTGGGACCCGACCTGCCCGTGCAACGTCGGCAACCAGCAGCACCTTGCCGAACTGATCGAACACTATGCACCGCAAGGCGTGGAGTTTTACACGGTGCAAAAACCCGGCACTCACGGTCAGTTACCCAGCACCTTGAGCCGCCTGAAACACCTCGAAGCGCTGCCCGGCAGCGAGCAAATCCCCGCCAGCCCGGCCGTGGCAATCTGGGACCGCAGCGGCAAACTGGCGTACTTCGGCCCATACAGCGAAGGCCTGACCTGCAACGCCAGCAACAGCTTTATCGAACCGATCCTGCAAGCGTTGAACGAAGGCCGCGCGGTGGAGGCCACCCACACCCTGGCGGTGGGCTGCTATTGTCCTTGGCCGGGCGACACGCACTAAGGCATTGCGGACTTTTCCAGGACGCCGATGCCCGGCACAGAAGGTCTGTGCTCACTGTTTGCCGCCCCGAGGGCTGCAATCCCGACCGCACAAGGAGTCACCATGAAACGCGTCCTGACCGTTCTCGCCCTGCTGCTGGTCGCCCTCGCCCTCGCGGCTGGCGGCTACCTCTACAGCAAGCAGCCCACGCGTCAGGGCCTGGTGGAATTGCAGCGATTGCAAGGCTCGGTGACCGTGCGGTACGACGAACGCGGCATCGCGCATATCCGTGCCGAAAACGAAACCGACCTCTATCGCGCCCTCGGCTACGTGCATGCCCAGGACCGGTTGTTCCAGATGGAAGCCATGCGCCGCCTGGCCCGTGGCGAGTTGGCCGAAGTCCTCGGGCCGAAGCTGCTCGACACCGACAAACTGTTCCGCAGCCTGCGCATTCGTGAGCGTGCCGAAAGCTATGTCGCCGCACTCGACCGCCAGTCCCCGGCGTGGAAAGCCCTGCAAGCTTATCTGGACGGCATCAACCAGTATCAGGACAGCCACGCGGCGCCTGTGGAGTTCGATGTGCTGGGCATCCGCAAACGCCCGTTCACGGCCGAAGACACCATCAGCGTCGCCGGGTACATGGCTTACAGCTTTGCCGCGGCGTTTCGCACCGAACCCTTGCTGACCTATGTGCGCGACCAACTGGGCAGCGACTACCTGAACATCTTCGACCTCGACTGGCAGCCCAAGGGCGTACTCGCCAAAAGTCGCGTCGCCACGCCACCGCTGGCCAACGTGGACTGGCAGGACCTCAACGCCATCGCCCGCCTGAGCGAGCAGGCGCTGGCCGACAATGGCCTGCCGCAGTTCGAGGGCAGCAACGCCTGGGCCATCTCCGGCACCCGGACCCAAAGTGGCAAGCCGCTGCTGGCGGGCGACCCGCACATTCGGTTCTCGGTACCATCGGTGTGGTACGAAGCTCAACTTTCAGCGCCGGGTTTTGAACTCTACGGCCATCATCAGGCGCTGGTGCCCTTCGCCTTCCTGGGCAACAACCTGGAGTTCGGCTGGAGCCTGACGATGTTCCAGAACGATGACCTCGACCTGATCGCCGAGAAGGTCAACCCGGACAACGCCAATCAGGTCTGGTATCGCGGCAAATGGGTCGACCTGATCAACACCGAGCAGCAGATTGCCGTGAAAGGCCAGGCGCCCGTCACCCTGACGCTGCGTCAGTCGCCCCATGGGCCGATCATCAACGACGTACTCGGGGCCAACGCCGGCAAAGCGCCGGTCGCCATGTGGTGGGCGTTCCTGGAGACACAGAACCCGATCCTCGAAGGTTTCTACCAGTTGAACCGCGCCGACACCCTGGCCAAGGCCCGCGCGGCGGCGGCCAAGGTTCAGGCGCCGGGGCTGAACATCGTCTGGGCCAACGCCAGGGGTGACATCGGCTGGTGGGCCGCGGCGCAATTGCCCAAACGCCCTGCCGGGGTCAAGCCGGGGTTTATCCTCGATGGCAGCACTAACCAGCCGGACAAGGACGGTTTCTACCCGTTCAGCGCCAACCCGCAGGAAGAGAACCCGGCACGCGGCTACATCGTCTCGGCCAACTTTCAGCCGGTGTCGCCCACCGGCATGGAGATCCCCGGTTACTACAACCTGGCCGACCGTGGGCAGCAGCTCAATCGCCAGCTCAGCGACAAAAGCGTGAAGTGGAACATCGAGGCCAGCCAGGCCCTGCAACTGGGCACCACCACCGCTTATGGCCCGCGCCTGCTGGCGCCTTTGCTGCCGGTGTTGCGTGAAGGGGTCAGCGATCCGCTGGAACTGAAACTGGTTGAGCAACTGGCGCAGTGGAAAGGTGATTACCCGCTGGAGTCCACCAGTGCCACGGTGTTCAACCAGTTCCTGTTCAACCTGGCCGACGCCGCGCTGCACGACGAACTCGGTGACAGCTTCTTTGAAGCACTGCTATCGACCCGCGTCATCGATGCGGCGCTGCCAAGGCTCGCCGCCTCGCCCGACTCGCCGTGGTGGGATAACCGCAACACCCTGGGCAAGGAAAGCCGCGCCAACACGGTCAACGCCGCGTGGCGAGCCACCATCGCCCACTTGAAAACCACCCTGGGCCCTGACACGACGCAATGGCAGTGGGGCAAGGCCCACACCCTGACCCACGGCCATCCACTCGGCACACAAAAGCCGCTGGACCGGATCTTCAATGTCGGCCCCTTCGACGCCCCCGGCGCTCACGAAGTGCCGAACAACCTCACCTCGAAAATCGGCCCGGCACCGTGGCCGGTCACGTATGGCCCCTCGACCCGGCGCATCATCGACTTCGCCGACCCCGCCCACAGCCTGACCATCAACCCGGTGGGCCAAAGTGGCGTGCCGTTCGACGCGCACTTCGACGACCAGGCCGAGGCCTACATCGAAGGGGTTTACCATCAGGCTCACTTCAGCGACGAAGAAGTGACGGCCAACACCCGCAGCACCTTGAAGCTGCTGCCGGCTCGCGCCGCGCAGTAATTGGCATTCGCCTTCCCGCACATGGCCCGGGAAGGCGCCTGAGGCGCCCAGTACGCTCTAGACCCCACGCTGCGACCTTCCCGGCGCCTCGGGCCACAGGTTTCCTTGAACGTCTGCTGAGCGCGACCTGAGACGGGTAGCCGACCTGGACGGCGATGTCGCTCAGGCTCAAGCGCGATGGCCCTGCGAGAGTTCTCCCGGCATTCCCCCGCCAGCACAATGTGGTACGGCACCCAAATCGCCCTGAAACTGACAACGCAGGCGCAGGTTGCGTCAAGGCGATGAGGGTATCGATCGAACTCATTTGCACGTTTTGGATAAGCAACTGAGCGGATCGGCACACGCAAACCGCCTGAATGGACAAAACTACAAGGGGCGCACCGTACACCCCTACTTGTTCAGGAGTTAACGCAATGTTCAATAACTGGTCCGAACTGCTGCCTACCATCCAGAAAGCCTTTGGCGCACTGGGCAAGAGCAACCCGAAAATGGTCAAGGCCTTCATGGCCCTCGAGGATGCCTCGGCGGAGAACGATGTACTGGATGCCAAGACTCGCGAGTTGATCTCCATCGCCGTGGCGATCACCACCCGCTGTGACGGTTGCATCGGCGTACACACCGATGCTGCGATCAAGGCCGGTGCCACCCGCGAAGAAATTGCCGCGACGCTGGCGACTGCCATCTCGTTGAATGCCGGCGCGGCGTACATCTACTCGCTGCGGGCACTTGAAGCGCATGACGCGCTGAAAGGCTGATCACCCAACCTGTGGCGAGAGAGCTTGCTCCCGCTGGGCTGCGAATCGGCCCAAAAACCTGCAACCACGTTGTATCAGGGGTACCGCACCCACCGACTTTGGGAGTGCTGCGCACTCCAGTGGGAGCTAGCTCCCTCGCCACAAAAGCCCACTTCATTTGCCAATCGCACACATAAAAAAACCTCGCTCTCTTTGCAGGGAGCGAGGTTTTTTTGTGCTGCCGGTTTAAACCGCTTCCGGTGCCGGGGCCCGGCGCACGTCCGGTTGCTTCCAGGAGTCGGCGGCGCTTTCCTCGATGGCTTGCTGGATCGCACGCTTGCGCGCTTCTTCGGCACGACGGCTGAAGAACCAGACCAGGAAAGTCACCAGCGACACCGCCAGCAGAATCAGGCTGGCCACGGCGTTGATCTCGGGTTTCACCCCCAGGCGCACCGCTGAGAACACTTCCATCGGCAAGGTCGTGGAACCCGGCCCCGATACGAAGCTCGCCAGCACCAGGTCATCCAGCGACAGGGCAAACGACATCATGCCGCCCGCCGCCAGCGACGGCGCGATCATCGGGATGGTGATCAGGAAGAACACCTTCCACGGCCGCGCACCAAGGTCCATGGCCGCCTCTTCGATGGACAGGTCCAGCTCGCGCAGGCGCGCCGACACCACCACCGCCACATACGCGGCGCAGAACGTGGTGTGAGCGATCCAGATGGTCACCAGGCCACGTTCCTGTGGCCAGCCGATCATCTGCGCCATGGCCACGAACAGCAGCAACAGCGACAGCCCGGTGATCACTTCCGGCATCACCAGCGGCGCGGTGACCAGGCCGCCGAACAGCGTGCGGCCCTTGAAGTGGGTAATCCGGGTCAGCACGAACGCCGCCAGGGTGCCCAGCGCCACCGCGGCAATCGCCGTGTAGCAGGCGATTTCCAGGGAGCGCACCACCGAGCCCATCAGTTGGGTGTTATCCAGCAAACCGACGTACCACTTGACCGACCAGCCGCCCCAGACGGTCACCAGTTTCGAGGCGTTGAACGAATAGATCACCAGGATCAGCATCGGCAGGTAGATGAACAACAGGCCCAGCACCAGCATCACGCTGGAAAAACCGACGCGTTTCATTCTCTGCCCTCCATTTCTTTAGCCTGGCTGCGGTTGAACAGGATGATCGGCACGATCAGGATCGCCAGCATCACCACCGCCAGCGCGGACGCCACCGGCCAGTCTCGGTTGTTGAAGAACTCTTGCCAGAGCACTTTACCGATCATCAGGGTTTCCGGGCCGCCGAGCAGTTCAGGGATCACGAACTCGCCCACCACCGGGATGAACACCAGCATGCAGCCTGCGATGATGCCGTTTTTCGACAACGGCACGGTGATCTTCCAGAAGCTGTTGAAGGTGCTCGAACCCAGGTCCGACGCAGCCTCCAGCAAGCTGTTGTCATGCTTTACCAGGTTGGCATACAACGGCAGGATCATGAACGGCAGGTAGGAATACACCACGCCGATGTACACCGCGAGGTTGGTGTTGAGGATCTGCAAGGGTTCGTTGATCCAGCCCATGCTCATCAGGAAACCGTTGAGCAGCCCGTTGTTGCTGAGGATGCCCATCCACGCATAGACGCGAATCAGGATCGCCGTCCAGGTCGGCATCATGATCAGCAGCACCAGCACGGTCTGCATCTCTTTGCGGGCGTTGGCGATGGCGTAGGCCATCGGGTAGCCGATCAGCAAGCAGAGGATGGTGCTGAACAGCGCCATCTTCAGCGAGCCCAGGTAGGCGGCGATGTACAACTCGTCGTCGCCCAGCATCGTGTAGTTGCCCAGGTTGAGCAGCAGCTGGACCTTCTGGTCGATGTAGCTGTAGATCTCGGTGTACGGAGGGATGGCCACGTCGGCTTCGGCAAAACTGATCTTCAGGACGATGAAGAACGGCAGCATGAAGAACAGAAACAGCCAGATGAACGGCACCCCGATGACCAGATGACGGCCACCGGGAATTATTCGACTGAGTTGGCGTTTGAGCTTTCGCAGGTTCATGAGCGCAGTACCACGCCGCTGTCGTCTTCCCACCAGACGTAAACCTGATCGCCCCAGGTCGGACGCTGCCCGCGACGCTCGGCGTTAGCGACGAACGACTGCACCAGTTTGCCGTTCGGCAACTCGACGTAGAACACCGAATGACCGCCCAGGTAAGCGATGTCGTGGACCTTGCCGCTCGACCAGTTGTACTCGCAGGTCGGCATTTCAGAGGTCACCAGCAGTTTTTCCGGGCGGATCGCGTAAGTCACCGACTTGTCCTGCACCGAGGTCGCGATGCCGTGGCCCACGTAGATGTTGCGATCCAGGTCCTTGCACGTCAGCAGCGCATGACCTTCGGCATCATCCACCACTTCGCTTTCGAAGATGTTGACGTTGCCGATGAATTCACACACCAGACGACTGGTCGGGGTTTCGTAGATGTCGATCGGGCTGCCGATCTGGGCGATCCAGCCCAGGTGCATGATCGCGATGCGCTCGGCCATGGTCATGGCCTCTTCCTGGTCGTGGGTCACCATCACGCAGGTCACGCCGACGCGTTCGATGATCTCCACCAGTTCGAGCTGCATCTGCGAACGCAGTTTTTTATCCAGCGCGCCCATCGGTTCGTCGAGCAGCAACAGCTTCGGCCGTTTGGCCAACGAGCGGGCCAGCGCCACACGCTGACGCTGGCCGCCGGAGAGCTGATGCGGCTTGCGCTTGGCGTACTGGCTCATCTGCACCAGTTTGAGCATCTCGGCCACGCGGGCGTCGACCTCGGAAGCCGGGATCTTGTCCTGCTTGAGGCCGAAGGCGATGTTCTGCGCCACGGTCATGTGCGGAAACAAAGCGTAGGACTGGAACATCATGTTGATCGGCCGCTCGTACGGCGGCATGTCGGTGATGTCCACGCCATCAAGCAGAATGCGCCCCTCCGTGGGCCGTTCGAAACCTGCGAGCATGCGCAGCAAGGTCGATTTGCCCGATCCCGAGCCGCCGAGCAAGGCGAAGATTTCGCCTTTCTTGATTTCCAGGGACACGTCGTCCACGGCAATCGTCTCGTCGAACTTTTTCGTGACCCGTTCGATTTTGACCAGCACCTGTTTAGGTGTCTGGTCGCCCTCGAGGGCTTTCTTATAGGCGCCGGAGGCAACTGCCATTTGCGAAACTCCCAACAAAATTTGCAGTTCGCCCAACGCAGGCGAACCTTGGATAGTTTGAGCCCTGAAGCTATTTGCCCGACTTGACCTTGGTCCAGCTGCGGGTCATGAGTCGTTGAATCTTGGGTGGCAACTCTGAGTTGACGTACAGCTTGTCGACGATGGCTTGCGGTGGATAAACCGCTTCATCGGTGCGTACGGCCTGATCCATCACCTCACCCGCTTTCGGGTTCGGGTTGGCATAGCCCACCGCATCACTGACCTGAGCAATCACTTCAGGCTTGAGCACGTAGTTGATGAAGGCGTGCGCCTCTTTGACGCTGGTGGCATCCCGCGGGATCGCCAGCATGTCGAACCACAGGTTGCCGCCTTCCTTGGGAATGGCGTAAGCGATGGTCACGCCTTTACCGGCCTCGGCCGCGCGGGCTCGGGCCTGGAACACATCGCCGGAGAAACCGGCGGCCACACAGATTTCACCGTTGGCCAGGTCCGAGATGTACTTGGACGAGTTGAAGTAGGTCACGTAAGGCCGCACTGCCAGCAGTTTGGCTTCAGCCTTTTTGTAGTCTTCCGGGTTCTGGCTGTTGGGCGACAGGCCCATATAGTTCAGCACGGCCGGGAGCATCTCGTCAGCGGAATCGAGAAACGCAACACCACAACTGGAGAGCTTCTTGATGTTTTCCGGCTCGAAGAGCATCGCCCAGGAGTCGATCTTGTCGACGCCCAGCACGGCTTTCACTTTCTCGACGTTATAGCCGATGCCGTTGGTGCCCCACAGGTACGGCACCGCGTACTGGTTGCCCGGGTCGTTCTTCTCCAGGCGCTTGAGCAGCACCGGATCGAGGTTCGCATAGTTGGGCAGTTGCGACTTGTCGAGTTTCTGGAACGCCCCGGCCTTGATCTGCTTGCCCAGGAAGTGGTTGGACGGCACGACCACGTCATAACCGGTATGCCCGGCCAGCAACTTGCCTTCCAGGGTTTCGTTGGAATCGAACACGTCATACACCGGCTTGATGCCAGTGGCTTTTTCAAAATCTGCCAAAGTGGTCTGGCCGATATAGTCCGACCAGTTATAAATATGCACGGAGGGCGCGGCTTGAGCACTGACGGCCAACGTCAGGCCGGCACCGACCAGCATGGCGTTGCGAAAAAAAGAAATAGGCAAGTGGAGGTCCTCTAAATAGTTGGGCCCAAGTTGCCCCGCGTCACATGACAGCCAAGGCTGCCCAGCAACAAAACCGGCGCGCAACTTACCCTCGATAAACCGTTCCAGCAAAACTTTCTGTCATTTAATTATTCCTGCTGCCGTCACGCGGGTGTCGACGGCAGCAGGATGAGGCCTCAAATCGGCTTATTTACCGGACTTGATCTTGGTCCAGCTGCGGGTCAGCTCACGCTGAGTGGCCGCAGGCAGATCGGCGATTGCGTAGAGCTTGGCCTGCACTTCGGCTGACGGGTAGATGCCCGGATCCGAGGTGATTTCCTTGTTCACGTACTGAGTGGCTTCGGCGTTGCCGTTAGGGAAGCGCACGCTGTTGGTGATTTCAGCCATTACTTTTGGCTGCAACAGGTAGTTCATGAACTTGTAGGCACCCTCGACGTTTTCCGCATCCTTGGGGATCGCGACCATGTCGTAGAAGCTGCCAGCGCCTTCTTTTGGAATGGCGTAGCTGACTTTCACCTTGTCACCGGCTTCGCCAGCACGGGATTTGGCCTGCTGGACGTCACCCGAATAGCCGACTGCTACGCAGATGTTGCCGTTGGCCAGGTCCGAGATGTACTTGGATGAGTGGAAGTAGGTAATCGAAGGACGAATCTTCAGGAACAGCTCTTCGGCTTTCTTCAGGTCTTCTTTCTTCTGGCTGTCGGTTGGCAGGCCCAGGTAATGCAGGGCGACTGGCAGCATTTCGGTCGGTGAGTCGAGGAAGCTCACGCCGCAGCTCTTGAGCTTGGCAATGTTCTCGGGTTTGAACAGGGTGTCCCAGGAATCAATCGTGTCGACGCCCAGCGCGGCCTTGACCTTCTCGGCGTTGTAACCGATACCGATCGAGCCCCACATGTAAGGGAAGGCATGTTTGTTGTCCGGGTCACTGACCGAAACCGCTTTGAGCAGCGATTTGTTCAGGTTGCCGTAGTTGGACAGCTTGGACTTGTCCAGCTCCTGATAAACACCGGCCTTGATCTGCTTGGCCAAAAAGTTGTTGGACGGCACAACAACGTCATACCCGGACTTACCGGCCAGCAACTTGGCTTCCAGGGTTTCGTTACTGTCGAACACGTCATAGACAACCTTGATTCCGGACTCTTTCTCAAAGTTCGCGATGGTGTCCGGCGCGATGTAGTCAGACCAGTTGTAAACGTGCAGGACCTTGTCATCGGCCTGGGCAGCCCCTGCCATCACGCCCGTCAGGGACAAGGCGAGCAGGGTCATGCCAGTTTTTTTCAAACCTAATGCCTTCATGTGTAACGCTCCAATTATTCTTTTTGACCACATTTTTGTTAGCCAAGAGCCAACGGCCGATTCCTGGGCAACTAAAACAGAGGGTAGTCTGGCAAGTTACATGGCCGGCTTTCAAGGCAAGACCCGCTCTTTAATCTGCCCTGAGCGGAACAGCCGCTTCGCTACCCCGCTCAAAGCCTAGCACTCAGGCTTGCAGCGCACCCAATGTGAGGTCCAGGCACTTGCGCGCCTTGGCCACCAACTCGTCGATCTCGGCCTCGCTGATCACCAGCGGCGGAGCGATGATCATGGTGTCGCCGACGGCGCGCATGATCAGGCCGTTATCGAAGCAGAACTGCCGGCAGATCATGCCCACACCCTTGCCTTCGTAACGCTTGCGGGTGGCCTTGTCCTGAACCAGTTCAATCGCCCCCAACAGGCCTACACCCCGGACTTCACCCACCAGCGGGTGATCGTTCAGCTCCCGCAGACGTTTCTGCAAATACGGTGCCGTTTGTGCATGCACGCGCTCGATAATTTTCTCGTCGCGCATGATGCGGATGTTTTCCAGTGCCACCGCCGCCGCCACCGGGTGCCCGGAGTAGGTGAACCCGTGGTTGAAATCACCGCCCTCGTTGAGCACCGCCACCACTTCGTCACGCACGATCAGGCCACCCATCGGGATGTAGCCGGACGTCAGGCCTTTGGCGATGGTCATCATGTCGGGTTTCAAGCCATAGAAGTCGGCACCGAACCACTCGCCGGTACGGCCGAAACCGCAGATCACTTCGTCGGCAACGAACAGGATGTCGTACTTGGCGAGGATTTCCTTGATACGCGGCCAGTAGCTGTCGGGTGGAATGATCACACCGCCCGCGCCCTGGATCGGCTCGGCAATAAAGGCCCCGACGTTGTCGACGCCGATTTCGAGAATCTTTTCTTCCAGCTGATTGGCCGCCCAGATGCCGAACGCTTCAGGGCTCATGTCGCCGCCCTCACCGAACCAGTATGGCTGCGGGATGTGGACGATGCCCGGGATCGGCAAGTCGCCCTGTTCGTGCATGTAGGTCATGCCGCCCAGGCTCGCGCCGGCCACGGTGGAACCGTGGTAGCCGTTCTTGCGGCTGATGATGACTTTCTTCTTCGGCTGGCCCTTGATCGCCCAATAGTGGCGGACCATGCGCAGCATGGTGTCGTTGCCTTCGGAGCCCGAACCGGTGAAGAACACGTGGTTCATGCCTTCAGGCGCGATGTCGGAGATGGCCTTGGCCAGCTCCAGCACCGGCGGGTGGGCGGTCTGGAAGAACAGGTTGTAATAAGGCAGTTCACGCATCTGTTTGCTGGCGGCATCGGCCAGCTCATCGCGACCGTAACCAATCGCCACGCACCACAACCCCGCCATGCCATCGAGGATCTTGTTGCCTTCGCTGTCCCAGAGGTACACGCCCTTGGCGCGGGTGATGATGCGCGGGCCTTTCTCTTTGAGCTGCTTGAAATCGCTGAACGGCGCCAGGTGATGTTCGCTGCTCAGGGTTTGCCATTCACGGGTTTGCGGGTTGTTGCTGGTCATAAGGCTCTCCTTGATAAGGTGAGAGTACGGCGTTTGACCGCCGCACCCGGCGTTGTCAGACGGCGAACAGCAGGAATTCGCGCTCCCACGAACTGATCACGCGCTTGAAGTTTTCATGCTCGGCCCGCTTGACCGCGACGTAGCCAGTGATGAATTTCTTGCCCAGGTATTTCTCGATGGTGGCGCTGTTTTCCATGCGCTCCAGTGCGTCTTCGATGGTCAGCGGCAAACGCAGGTTGCGTCGCTCGTAACCACGACCGACCACCGGTGCGCTCGGGTTGATGCCTTCGACCATGCCGATGAAACCGCAGAGCAGGCTCGCGGCAATCGCCAGGTAAGGGTTGGCGTCCGCGCCCGGCAGGCGGTTTTCCACCCGACGGTTTTGCGGCCCGGCGTCTGGAACCCGCAGGCCCACGGTGCGGTTTTCTTCGCCCCACTCCACGTTGACCGGCGCCGAGGTGTCGGGCAGGAAGCGGCGGAACGAGTTGACGTTGGGTGCGAACAGCGGCAGCAACTCGGGGATGAACTTCTGCAAACCGCCGATGTGGTGCAGGAACAGCTCGCTCATGCTCCCGTCTTCATTGGAGAAGACGTTCTTGCCGGTCGCGATGTCGATGATGCTCTGGTGCAAGTGCATCGCACTGCCCGGCTCGCCGGTCATGGGCTTGGCCATGAAGGTTGCGGCCACGTTGTGCTTGAGCGCCGCCTCACGCATGGTGCGCTTGAACACCAGGATCTGGTCGGCCAGGGACAAGGCGTCGCCGTGACGGAAGTTGATTTCCATCTGCGCCGTGCCGTCCTCATGGATCAGCGTGTCCAGGTCCAGCTCTTGCAGTTCGCACCAGTCGTAGACGTCTTCGAACAACGGGTCGAATTCGTTGGCGGCTTCAATAGAGAACGACTGCCGACCGGTTTCCGGGCGGCCGGAGCGGCCAATCGGCGGCTGCAACGGGAAGTCCGGGTCTTCGCAACGCTTGGTCAGGTAGAACTCCATCTCCGGCGCCACAATCGGCTGCCAGCCCCTGTCGGAGTACAGTTTCAAGACCTTTTTAAGCACGTTGCGCGGCGACAGCTCGATCGGGTTGCCCTGCTTGTCGTAGGTGTCATGAATCACTTGGGCAGTCGGCTCGATGGCCCACGGCACGAGGAATACCGCGTTTGAGTCCGGACGGCAGATCATGTCGATGTCGGCCGGGTCGAGCAGCTCGTAATAGATGTCGTCCTCAACGTAGTCGCCCGTCACGGTCTGCAACAGGACGCTTTCAGGAAGACGCATGCCTTTTTCGGCAATGAACTTGTTGGTCGGCGAGATCTTGCCGCGGGTGATCCCGGTCAGGTCGCCAATCATGCATTCGACTTCTGTGATCTTGTGGTCTTTCAACCAATCGGTGAGCTGGTCGAGGTTGTTACTCATAAATGCCTCTGGGCTGGGTTTCCTGACTTTTATAAGTCAGGCGTTGTTTGACGCATCCGCGTCGCGTTGTGCTGCCCGCTTTCGACAGGCATCGCCAAATGCCTGGAAGATGGCGAGGTAATGCGGGTTGGAGCTTACCTGCCATTCGGGGTGCCATTGCACCCCTAAAGCAAAAGCCTTGCCTTGGGGGATCGAGATGGCCTCGATCAAGCCATCAGGTGCAACGGCCTCGACACGCAGGCCCGGCGCCAGGCGTTCAACGCCCTGGGCATGGATCGAGTTGACCGGGATCTCGCCCGGCAGGCCCAGGCCTTCAAGGATGCCACCCGGCTGGATGTGCATGCCGTGGGCGGGCGCGTATTGCACCTCGACCGGCTGGGTATCGTCTTCACGGTGATCCATGAAGCCGGGCACCTCGTGGACCTTCTGATACAGGCTGCCGCCGAACGCCACGTTCATTTCCTGGAAGCCACGACAGATGCCGAGCACCGGAACGCCGGCCGCAACAGCGGCGCGGATCAACGGGAGGGTGGTGGCGTCGCGTGCAGGATCATGAGCAGTCCCCGGCGCGCTGGCAGGGCCGCTATAGTGAAACGGTTCTACATTGGAAGGTGAGCCGGTAAAGAGGATGCCGTCCAGACCGTCAAGAATATCGGTCGGATCGAATAATTCCGCCAGGGACGGAAGGATCAATGGCAAGCCCTTGGCAGCGGTGGCCACTGCACGGACGTATTTGTCGCCACTGATGTGATAAGCATGCAAACCGACCTGCTTGGAGCAGGCGGTGACGCCGATTAACGGCAGGCGAGACATGAAGCACCCCGGTATTATTGCTGTTATGGGTTTGAATCGAGCTTAGCCTTGTTCATTTTTTTACACAACACTCCCGTAAAAAATACAACACGGCCCGCTCAAGCCTGCGGGCGCCAATCCCCCCAAGGGTAAAAAAATGGCTAAAACCGCCCCAAAAATGCCCTCGAGGCGCTTTTTCAGGGCAAAAAATGCCTCGCTTGACTTCGGCATGCCGTTCGGGTTGACTGGAATCTGAAGAGATCAATGATTGATATTTTTAACAACAAAGGTGTTGCATCATGTCGGTACCCCCGCGTGCCGTTCAGCTTAACGAAGCGAACGCGTTCCTTAAGGAACATCCTGAGGTTCTGTACGTTGACCTTCTGATTGCGGATATGAATGGTGTGGTGCGCGGCAAGCGCATCGAACGCACCAGCCTCCACAAGGTTTACGAGAAAGGCATCAACCTGCCGGCCTCTTTATTTGCTCTGGATATCAATGGCTCGACGGTGGAAAGCACTGGCCTGGGCCTGGACATCGGTGATGCTGACCGAATCTGCTATCCAATCCCTGACACCCTGTGCAACGAGCCTTGGCAGAAGCGCCCTACCGCGCAACTGTTGATGACCATGCACGAACTTGAAGGTGAACCTTTCTTCGCCGACCCACGCGAAGTTCTACGCCAAGTGGTGACCAAGTTCGACGAACTGGGCCTGACCATCTGCGCCGCATTCGAGCTGGAGTTCTACCTGATCGACCAGGAGAACGTGAATGGCCGGCCACAACCTCCGCGCTCACCGATCTCCGGCAAACGTCCGCACTCGACACAGGTCTACCTGATCGACGACCTCGACGAATACGTCGACTGCCTCCAGGACATCCTGGAAGGTGCCAAAGAACAAGGCATCCCGGCCGACGCCATCGTCAAGGAAAGTGCCCCGGCGCAGTTCGAAGTGAACCTGCACCACGTGGCCGACCCGATCAAGGCCTGCGATTACGCGGTACTGCTCAAGCGTCTGATCAAAAACATCGCCTACGACCATGAGATGGACACTACCTTCATGGCCAAGCCTTACCCGGGCCAGGCGGGCAATGGTCTGCACGTCCACATCTCGATCCTTGATAAAGACGGCAAGAACATTTTTGCCAGTGAGGATCCCGAGCAGAACGCCGCACTGCGTCACGCGATCGGCGGTGTGCTCGAGACCCTACCGGCGCAGATGGCTTTCCTCTGCCCGAACGTCAACTCGTACCGTCGTTTCGGCGCACAGTTCTACGTGCCGAACTCGCCGTGCTGGGGCCTGGACAACCGTACCGTAGCGATTCGCGTACCGACCGGTTCCTCCGATGCCGTGCGCATCGAACACCGCGTGGCCGGCGCCGACGCCAACCCGTACCTGCTGATGGCTTCGGTGCTGGCGGGCGTGCACCACGGCCTGGTCAACAAGATCGAACCTGGCGCCCCGGTCGAAGGCAACAGCTACGAGCAGAACGAGCAAAGCCTGCCGAACAACCTGCGCGATGCGCTGCGCGAGTTGGACGACAGCGAAGTCATGGCCAAGTACATCGATCCGAAATACATCGACATTTTTGTCGCCTGTAAAGAGAGCGAGCTGGAGGAGTTCGAACACTCCATCTCCGACCTCGAGTACAACTGGTACCTGCACACCGTGTAAGCGGTCGTAGCAAAAAAACAACGCCGCAGGCCTTACAGCCTGCGGCGTTTTTTTGGCCCCTGTGGCGAGGGAGCTTGCTCCCGCTCGGCTACGCAGTAGTCGCAAAAACTATTGACCGGTTTTACCTGATACACCTGATTGACTGGTCTTGGGGCCGCTTCGCAGCCCAGCGGGAGCAAGCTCCCTCGCCACAGGGGATATGGAACATCTGCCCGCTCTGCGTACAATGCCCGCTGCCCCGCAGGAGACTTCAATGACGCGCACCGCCACTGTTCGAAAGCCTCGCGCACGCAGCCAGGCCCGGATCGACTCGATACTCGATGCCGCTCGCACGCTGCTGGCCGCCGAAGGCGTGGCCAGTTTGTCGATCTACAGCGTGGCCGAACGGGCCGAGATCCCGCCCTCCTCCGTCTACCACTTTTTCGCCAGCGTCCCGGCGCTGCTTGAAGCCCTGACCGCGGATGTCCACGCCGCGTTTCGCGCGTGCTTGCTGGAGCCTATCGATGCGGGCCTGCTGAGCCATTGGCGCGACCTGTCGCGACTGGTCGAGCAACGCATGCTCGTCATCTATGACGAAGACGCCGCCGCCCGCCAATTGATCCTCGCGCAGCATGGCCTGACCGAAGTCACCCAGGCCGACCGCCAGCACGACATCGAACTCGGCGACCTGATGCACAAGGTCTTCGATCAACATTTCGAACTGCCGACGTTGCCCAGCGATGTCGATGTCTTCGCCCTCGCCATGGAGCTGGGCGACCGGGTCTATGCGCGCTCCGTGCAACAACATGGCCTGATCACCCCACGCATGGCCGAGGAAGGCATGCGGGTGTTCGATGCGTATCTGGGGCTGTATTTGCCGCCGTACTTGCCAAAGCGCGCTATTCCGACCTGATTTCTTTACTGGCCGTACAGGCCTCTTCGCGAGCAAGCCCGCTCCCACATTGGTTCTGCGTCGCACACAAATTGTGTGTTCGCTGACGATCAAATGTGGGAGCGGGCTTGCTCGCGAAGGCCGCTCCACCGATGTTACGGCGACCATAAAAAACCCCGAAGGGCTCACACCCTTCGGGGTTGTTCGTTATGCACGACTTACAACTTGGCGATCGACACCTCGGTGGATTTCACGAAGGCAATCACTTCACTGCCGATCACCAGTTCCAGCTCTTTGACCGAGCGCGTGGTGATCACGGAGGTGACGATACCGGACGCGGTCTGCACGTCGATTTCCGACAGAACATCGCCTTCGACGATTTCCTTGATGGTGCCTTTGAACTGGTTGCGGACGTTGATGGCTTTGATAGTCATACGATTTCTCCTAGGGTCGAAATGAGCTGAAAGTGGCAAGCTTCAAGCTGCAAATAAAAGCGCAGTGCCGCTTCTTGCAGCTTGAAGCTAAAAGCTCGCAGCTTTTACTGCGCCCAACGCAATTGCGTGGGCAACGGTGAAACGGGTTCCGGCGCAGGCGGTACTCCCGGCAGCGACAGAACACGGTTAAGGACTTCGGTTTCCAGCGCCGCCAGCCGATGGGAGCCACGCACCCGAGGGCGCGGTAGTTCGATGTGCAGGTCCAGGCCAATTTCGCCCTCTTCGATCAACAGCACCCGGTCGGCAATCGCCACCGCTTCGCTGACGTCGTGGGTCACCAGCAACACAGTAAAACCGTGCTGCTGCCAGAGGCGTTCGATCAGTTGCTGCATTTCAATCCGGGTCAACGCATCCAGTGCGCCCAGCGGCTCATCGAGCAACAGCAAACGCGGCTTGTGGATCAGCGCCCGCGCCAGTGCCACCCGCTGCTTCTGCCCACCGGACAACGCCGCAGGCCATTCATCGGCACGGTCCGCCAGGCCCACGGCGTCCAGCGCATCCAGTGCCTGCTGACGCCAGTTGCCCTTGAGCCCCAGGCCGACGTTGTCGATGACCTTTTTCCACGGCAGCAAACGTGCTTCCTGAAACATCAGCCGAGTGTCTTCCCGGGCTTCGCTGAGCGGGGCGGCACCGGCCAACAGCTCACCGGTCGAGGGCTGATCAAGGCCAGCGAGCAGCCGCAGCAAGGTGCTTTTACCGCAACCGCTGCGCCCGACCACCGCGACGAACTGGCCGGCCGGAATGTGCAGGTCGATCTCGCGCAGCACCTGCCGCGCACCAAAGATTTTTTGCAGCTTGCGCACGGCCAGCGGAATCCCGCGCAGCAAGCGCGGTGGTTGTTGAGCCGTCATGCTGCCCCCCCCTTGCTCACTTGATAGGCCGGATGCCAGCGCAACCAGACTCGCTCCAGCGCACGGGCCGCGAGGTCGGCCAACTTGCCGAGTACCGCATACAGAACAATCGCCAGCACCACCACGTCGGTCTGCAAGAACTCCCGGGCGTTCATCGCCAGGTAACCAATGCCGGAGCTGGCGGAAATGGTTTCCGCGACAATCAGCGTCAGCCACATGAAGCCCAGTGCGAAGCGCACGCCCACCAGAATCGACGGCAACGCGCCCGGCAGGATCACCTGGCGGAACAGGCTGAAACCGGACAAACCATAACTGCGCGCCATCTCCACCAGCGCCGGGTCGACGTTACGGATGCCGTGGTAGGTGTTGAGGTAAATCGGGAACAACGTACCCAGCGCCACCAGAAAAATCTTCGCCGACTCGTCGATTCCAAACCACAGAATCACCAGTGGAATCAGCGCCAGGTGCGGCACGTTGCGGATCATCTGCACCGAACTGTCGAGCAGGCGCTCGCCCCATTTCGACAGACCGGTGATGAAGCCCAGCACCAGGCCAATACCGCCGCCGATCACAAAACCGATGCCGGCGCGCCAACCGCTGATAGCCAGGTGTTTCCAGATTTCACCGCTGCGCACCAGACTCACACCGGCCTCGATTACGGCGCTGGGGGCCGGCAGGATCCGTGTCGACAACCAACCCGCCGACACCGACAACTGCCACACCGCCAGCAGCAACACCGGCAACGCCCAAGGCGCAAGGCTGTGGATAACCGTTTCCCTCTTCATGACGCGCCTCAGCTCTGCGACGCGGCTTTGGGAAGGATGTCATTGGCAACCATTTCACCGAACGGGCTGACGTAGCCACCGGTTTTCGGCAGCTCCGGGCGCTCGATGTCCAGGTGCGGAAACAGCAAGTCGGCCACCCGATACGCCTCCTCCAGGTGCGGGTAACCGGAAAAGATGAACGTGTCGATGCCCAGGTCCGCGTATTCCTGCATGCGCGCCGCCACGGTCGGACCGTCGCCGACCAGCGCCGTGCCCGCGCCACCGCGCACCAGGCCGACACCGGCCCACAGGTTCGGGCTGACTTCCAGGTTGTCGCGGCTGCCGCCGTGCAGCGCGGCCATGCGTTGCTGACCCACCGAATCGAAACGCGCCAACGAAGCTTGAGCGCGGGCGATGGTGTCGTCGTCCAGATGAGAGATCAAACGGTCTGCCGCTTGCCAGGCTTCGGCGTTGGTTTCACGCACGATCACATGCAACCGAATGCCGAAGCGCACGGTGCGGCCAAGCTTCGCGGCTTTGGCCCGCACTTGTTCGATTTTCTCGGCGACGGCGGCCGGTGGCTCGCCCCAGGTCAGGACCATTTCGACCTGTTCTGCGGCCAGGTCCTGAGCGGCCTCCGAGGAGCCGCCGAAATACAGCGGCGGACGCGGTTGCTGGATCGGCGGATAGAGCAACTTCGCACCCTTCACGCTGATGTGCTGACCGTCGTAATCGACGGTTTCGCCTTCCAGCACCCGGCGCCAGATGCGGGTGAACTCCACCGAGGCCTGGTAGCGTTCTTCATGGCTGAGGAACAGGCCATCGCCGGCCAGTTCATCAGGATCGCCGCCAGTGACCAGGTTGAACAACGCACGGCCACCGGACAGGCGATCCAGGGTCGCCGCCTGACGCGCCGCCACCGTCGGGGAAATGATCCCGGGGCGCAACGCGACCAGAAACTTCAACCGCTGGGTGACCGGAATCAGCGACGCGGCCACCAGCCACGAGTCCTCGCAGGAGCGCCCGGTGGGAATCAGCACCCCGCCGAAGCCCAGGCGATCCGCCGCTTGGGCGATCTGCTGCAAGTAACCGTGATCGACGGCGCGCGCGCCCTCGGAAGTGCCCAGGTAATAGCCATCGCCGTGGGTAGGCAGGAACCAGAAAATATTGAGGCTCATGGAGTTGTCTCCTAAGGAAATCGAATTACGGCGCGGTGGCAACAGCTGCCGGCGGCGTCCAGATCACGTCTTTGATGCTCAAGGGTTTGGGGATCAACTTGAGCTGATAGAAGCTGTCGGCGATTTTCTGCTGGGCCGCGACCACTTCGGGCGTGAGGAACAACGCGCCGTAACCCTGGCGTTTCACCGAGGTCAGGGTGATGTCTGCCGGCAGGCCGAGCAGCGGCGCGACTTGCTGGGTCACCTCGACAGGATTGGCCTTGGACCACTCACCCACGGCGCGCACTTCTTCCACCAGCGTCTTGATGACCTGCGGATTTTTTTGCGCGTACGGCTTGGTTGCCAGATAGAACTGATGGTTGTCGACGATGCCACTGCCATCGCGCAGGGTGCGTGCGTGCAGTTGCTGTTCGGCGGCCGCCTGGTACGGGTCCCAGATCACCCAGGCATCGACGCTGCCACGCTCGAACGCGGCGCGGGCATCGGCCGGTGGCAGGAACACGGTTTGAATATCGGTGTACTTGAGGCCGGCGTCTTCCAGGGCCCGCACCAGCAGGTAATGCACGTTGGAGCCTTTGTTAAGGACGACTTTCTTGCCCTTGAGGTCCTGCACCGATTGGATCGTGGAGTCCTTGGGTACCAGGATCGCTTCGCTGGTCGGCGCCGCAGGCTCGTAGGCGACGTAGAGCAGATCGGCGCCAGCAGCCTGGGCAAATACGGGCGGGGTTTCGCCGGTCACGCCAAAATCGATGGAACCTACGTTCAGTCCTTCGAGCAGCTGTGGGCCACCGGGGAACTCAGTCCATTGCACGTCCACGCCTTGGTCGGCGAGGCGTTTTTCCAGCGTGCCGCGGGCTTTGAGCAGCACCAGGGTGCCGTACTTTTGATAGCCGATACGCAAGGTCTCGGCCGCTTGAGCTTGAACAATGACGCCGAAGGACACAGCCGCAGCAAACAGAGCGACCAGACCACGACGCAAAATGACAGTGCGCATAGCGCTCTCCTTTTTGCAGTTGGGTTTTGGCTGCACCTGCTTGCCCGTTGTCGGGCGAGTAAGGCCAGTACATCACGTTCGGCTGGGGCTCAGATGCTCCAGCGAGCGCTCAACAAACGTTCATTCAACAGATGTGGGTCGAGCGGCTTGGGCCGTCGGGCCATGGCGCTCAAGAACTGTTCCAGTGCTTCGCTCAACCGCTGCTCCAGCTCGGGTGCCAACTTCGCCTGGGCACTGCCTTCGCCGTACGCGATCTGGCTGTCTTCGGCGAAAATCCCGTGGAGCATTTCCTGGGCCTTGAGGGCCGAGAGCACCGGTTTGAGTGCGTAATCCACCGCCAGCATGTGGGCGATGCTGCCGCCCGTGGCCATGGGCAATACAACTTTGTGGCTCAGGGCGCGTTCGGGTAGCAGGTCCAGCACGGTTTTCAGGGCGCCGGAGAACGACGCTTTGTAGACCGGTGTGGCAATCAGCAGGCCATCGGCGTTTTCAATCTGTTGCAGCAGGTGGATGACCTTAGGGCTGTCAAAGCGGGCGTGCAGCAAGTCTTCGGCCGGGAAGTCCCGCACCTGATAACTCACCACCTCCACCCCGTGCTGTTGCAGCCAGCGTTGGGAGCGATCCAGCAGCACCCCGGAACGGGAGCGTGGGCTGGGACTGCCACCGAGTGAGACGACCAACATGTGGCGATTCCTTAAGCGGTGTTGGCGATTCGCGGCTTGCGATCTCGCGGTGTCGGATAGACCTTAACAGCCGATTTATATATCTATAAATCATATTTATTCATTTGGTTATTCGTTAAATGAATATGAAAAAAACAAAGCTCCAGGCCAAAAAAACAGGCCGTCGAAACGGCCTGAAATCCCCTGCTTTGTGGATGCGGACAACCCCTTGCTCCTACAGGGGGTTGGTATTTCAAATCAGCGATTGGGTTGCGGGGTCAGACGCAGGTACGGCTTCACCACGCGGTAGCCCTTGGGAAAGCGTTTCTTGATTTCATCTTCGTCCTTGAGCGATGGCACGATCACCACGTCGTCACCGTCCTGCCAGTTGGCCGGAGTGGCCACTTTGTAGTTGTCGGTGAGTTGCAGAGAATCGATCACCCGCAGGATTTCATTGAAATTGCGCCCGGTGCTGGCCGGATAGGTAATGGTCAGGCGAATCTTTTTGTTCGGATCGATCACGAACAGCGCCCGCACCGTCAGGGTGTCGTTGGCATTGGGGTGGATCAGGTCGTAAAGGTCGGACACCTTGCGATCGGCGTCGGCAAGGATCGGGAAGTTGACAATAGTGTGCTGGGTTTCGTTGATGTCTTCGATCCACTTGTGGTGCGAGTCCACCGGGTCCACGGACAGGGCAATGGCCTTGACCCCGCGCCGGGCGAACTCGTCCTTGAGCTTGGCGGTAAAGCCCAGCTCCGTGGTGCAGACCGGCGTGAAGTCCGCCGGATGGGAAAACAGCACGCCCCAGCTGTCGCCCAGCCACTCATGAAAGCGAATGGTGCCGGCGCTGGAATCCTGTTCGAAATCGGGGGCGATGTCGCCAAGTCTGAGGCTCATGGTGCTGCTCCTGGTGAGTGCGTGATGAGCCTACTGTGCCTGCCACATGGACTTATTAAAAAGAATAAATATCGATTTATTAAGACCCAAAAGGAATATTAAAAACCTGTTCACTGGACCTGCTGATGTGTGCAGACGATCCTTCTTCGAAGGGTTCGAGAAGGCCTTGAGCAGCTGAAAAGAGAGAACCGAGGGAGGGCTTGCGAGGGCGGGCCTGACTTCAAACGCAAAAGCCCCGCCCGGCATACGCCGGGCGGGGCTTTTTTATGCAGCGTTACACGAAACAGCTATTACAACAGCGGGATCGAGTAGCTGACGATCAGGCGGTTTTCATCCTGGTCGCGTTGACCCGGGATGTCGTTGCGCCACATGGCGTTTTTCCAGGTCAGGCCGAGGTTTTTCAGCGGGCCTTCAGGAATTACGTAAGCCACGGTCAGGTCGCGTTCCCACTCGCTGGTGCCGGAGCCAACAACTGTTTTCTTGTTAACCGTTGCAGCGGTGTCAACATTGTCGCCACGCAGGTAAATCACGCCAGCGGTCAGGCCAGGGACGCCCACTTTGGCGAAGTCGTAGGAGTAACGAGCTTGCCAGGTACGCTCGCCGGCACGGGCGAACTTGGAGATCTGCATGTCAGTGGTCAGGTACGCCGACGAACCGTCACCCTGGTTCAGCCACGGGAAGTCGCTGTCGCCGTTGCTGACCTGGTAACCGCCACCGAAGGTGTGACCGGAAACCGAGTACAGGAACAAGCCGCTGTACAGGTTGTTGTCGACCTTGCCCTTGGTGGTGGTGCCACCGTAGTAGCCGGAAGTGAAGTAGTTCTTGTCGTGACCGTTCGCACCATCGTCACGGCTGTTGAAGTAACGGAAGTCCGACTTCAGCACGCCCGGGCCGATCGACCAGTTGTGTACCAGGCCCAGGAAGTGTTGCTTGTAGAAATCGTCCAGGTTGCCGTAGTAGTACTGGGCAGTCAGGTCTTTGGTGATCTTGTAGTCACCGCCACCGTAGATGAACTTGTTGCTGTCACGACCCGATGCAGTGCGACCGTTGGCACCGGCAATCGACAACTCTTCGTTGTTGCTGGAGTTACGACCTTTAACGTGTTCGATCTGACCACCGACCAGGGTCAGGTCCTTGATCTCGTTCGAGGTGATCTGACCGCCCTGGAAGGTTTGCGGCAGCAGACGACCATCGTTGTAGGAGATGACCGGCAGTTTCGGCATCAGGGTGCCGAGCTTCAGTTCGGTCTGGGAGACCTTGGCTTTGGCGGTCAGGCCCAGGCTGGAGAACTCGTTCACCGCCTCGCCGTTGGACTCGCTCGGGAAAACAGTGCCGCCGTAAGAACCATAGTTGGTCTTGGTCTTCGGGCTTGCGCCGTTGGTGCCACCACCGGAGTCCAGACGAACGCCCAACAGGCCAATGGCATCAACGCCGAAGCCTACAGTGCCCTGGGTGTAACCGGAGGTGAAGTTCAGTTGGAAGCCTTGGCCCCATTCTTCCTGCTTGTTCTGCGCGCCGGCGGCTTTAGTGCCGGAGTCACGGTTGTCAGTGTTGATGTAGAAGTTACGCAGACCCAAGGTAGCCTTGCTGTCTTCGATGAAACCGGCGGCGCTTGCCTGCTGCGCCAAAACCCCTAGGGCCACAGTCAGGGCCAAGGTGGACTTATTCATGTTTCGCTCCTCTCGTTTCTAATTTTTGTGTTTCTTTGGTCCTGAGTCGTATGCCCTGGATCCACAGATGCGCGATTAGCGCCAGACCGTGACTGATTAGTCAATCGTAACCAATCGTGTCTACGACCTTGGTCTAACCGCCGTAATTTGGTCCTTGCAGGGTAATGAATTTCTCATAAACCCAAAAAGAATTATTTCATTCTTTTTCATACCATTAAGGAATATAGCTCAACACGACACAACTGCGTCGGGAGACAGCGTATCGACTCCCCGAGCTAATTCCTAAATGCTATTCGTCCGATACTTTTTAGACCGTTATGGATTGATACATTCCGTATACGTCAATCCCGATCAAAAATGCGACGCCATCATGGCGAAGCGCGCATGATCCCGTCAAATTGTTACAGTTTGTATATCGTCGGAAATTTTTGTCCGCCTGTCCGAGAGCTGCGCTTTTACGTATTTTCACGCCCGCGCACGGGGCAAAAAACTGCAGCCTGCCCAGGGGATGGGCAGGCTGCGGTTATCGGGTCAGAGGGCTTTTTCGAAGATCTTCGAATTACGCTGGTAGTTGTACAGCGAAGCTCGGGCCGATGGCAGGCGCTCGACGCTGCTTGGCACAAACCCGCGTTCACGGAACCAGTGCGCGGTGCGCGTGGTGAGGACGAACAGGGTTTTCAGGCCCTGGGCGCGGGCACGGGTTTCGATCCGTTCCAACAGTTCATCACCCCGGCGGCCATGCCGGTACTCAGGGTTCACCGCCAGGCACGCCAGCTCACCCGCCTCGGAGTCGGCAATTTGATACAACGCCGCGCAGGCAATGATCATGCCCTCACGCTCGACCACGCTGAACTGCTCGATCTCACGCTCCAGCACTTCACGCGAGCGCCGCACCAGAATGCCCTGCTCTTCCAGCGGGCTGATCAGATCCAGCAACCCGCCGACGTCTTCGATGGCCGCTTCGCGCAGCAATTCGAATTGCTCTTGCGCCACCAGCGTCCCGCCGCCGTCGCGGGTGAACAGCTCGGTCAGCAGTGCGCCGTCTTCGGCATAACTGACAATGTGGCTGCGGCCGACACCGCCACGGCAAGCCTCGGCCGCTGCATCCAGCAGTTCAGCCTGATAGTTGGCCCCCAGGCGCTCCAGGTGCGCGGGCACCTGTTGCGGACGCAGTTCACGCACCAGACGACCGTTTTCGTCGATCAGGCCCATTTCGGCACCGAACAACAGCAGTTTGTCGGCGCCCAGGTCGATGGCGGCGCGGGTGGCAACGTCTTCGCAGGCCAGGTTGAAGATTTCCCCGGTTGGCGAGTAGCCCAGCGGCGAGAGCAGCACGATGGAGCGCTCGTCCAGCAGACGGTTGATGCCCTTGCGGTCGACCCGACGCACTTCGCCGGTGTGGTGATAGTCGACGCCTTCCAGCACGCCGATCGGCCGTGCGGTCACCAGGTTGCCGCTGGCCACCCGCAGGCGCGAGCCCTGCATCGGCGAGGACGCCATGTCCATCGACAGCCGGGCTTCGATGGCGATACGCAGTTGGCCGACAGCGTCGATCACGCATTCCAGGGTCGCAGCATCGGTAATGCGCATCCCGTGGTGGTAATGCGGGGTCAGGCCGCGCGCTGCGAGGCGGGTTTCAATTTGCGGACGCGAACCGTGAACCAACACCAGCCGTACACCCAGGCTGTGCAGCAGCACCAGGTCGTGGACGATGTTGCCGAAGTTCGGATGCTCCACACCGTCGCCAGGCAGCATGACGACGAAGGTGCAATCGCGGTGAGCGTTGATGTAAGGGGAAGCGTGACGAAGCCAATTAACGTATTCGGGCATGAACCTGGGCCTGTAATAAATAGCAGCCAAAAAATGGGCGAATCTGAAAACGCACAGCGGGCTGATGGTTATCGTCGGAACAGGCTTGGCGACACGCTCGCTCTCCTCATGAATACGGGTTGGGACACTGGCAATTTATACGGTTAGTTAGCCAAAACACAGAACCTGTGGGAGCGGGCTTGCTCGCGAAGGCGGCGTATCAGTCACATTAGTATCAACTGACACTCCCAATTCGCGAGCACGCTCGCTCCCACATGGATTGCGCTTAATTAACTGACATTGGGGTTTGGGCCGGTGTCAGGCAGTAATGCTCAATCAATGAACGTAATAGATGCACGGTAGGCTGCAAACGTGACATTTCGAGGTATTCCCCCGGCTGGTGCGCGCAGGCGATGTCGCCAGGGCCCAGCACCAGTGTTTCGCAGCCAAGGCGCTGAAGATAAGGCGCTTCAGTGCCGAACGCTACTGCTTCGGCAAGGTGGCCGGTGAGCTTTTCAGCGACACGCACCAGTTCCGAGTCTTGCGGTTGCTCGAAGGGTGGTACTTCAGGGAACAGCGGCGCGTAATCAATCTTCACCTGATGGAGCTCGGCGACCGGCCCAAGCTTCTGCCGGATCGCGTCGCGCAGGGCGGCCGGGTCCATGCCCGGCAAGGGCCGCAGGTCGAATTCCAGCGAGCATTGACCGCAGATCCGGTTCGGGTTGTCACCCCCGTGGATGCAACCGAAGTTCAGGGTCGGTTGCGGCACGCTGAACTGCGGGTTGCGGAACTCGCGCTGCCATTGCAGGCGCAAACCGCGCAGTTCGCCCATGGCGTCGTGCATGGCTTCCAGGGCGCTGTGGCCCAGGCTTGGGTCCGACGAATGGCCGCTGCGCCCGAGGATGTCGATGCGTTCCATCATCACGCCCTTGTGCAGGCGAATCGGCTTGAGCCCTGTCGGCTCGCCGATCACCGCCGCGCGCCCCAAAGGCCTGCCGGCCGCGGCCAAGGCACGGGCGCCGGCCATGGAGCTTTCTTCATCGCAGGTGGCGAGGATCATCAGCGGTTGCTTGAACGGCTTGTCGAGCAGCGGCAGCACGGCTTCGATGGCCAGGGCGAAAAAGCCCTTCATGTCACAACTGCCCAGCCCGACCCAGCGGCCGTCGACTTCGGTCAGCTTCAGCGGATCGGTTTGCCACAGCGCGCCGTCGAACGGCACCGTGTCGCTGTGCCCGGCCAGCACCAGGCCACCGGGGCCGGAGCCGAAGCTGGCCAGCAAGTTGAATTTGCCGGGGCTGACCTGCTGGATCTCGCAGGCAAAGCCCAAGTCACCGAGCCAGGTCGCGAGCAGGTCAATGACCGCACGATTGGATTGGTCCAGGTTGGGTTGGGTGCAACTGACGGACGGTGCGGCAATCAGCGCAGCGAACTGGTCTTTCATGGACGGCAAAGGCATCGCTGACTCCCAACTCCCAAGATGAACCCCATCATAGAGCCATCCTGCGGCAGGAATAAACCGTCGCGGCACGTCAACGCGGCGAGTCCTGTACACTGCACGGCCTTGGCAGCCACACATTCCCCCGGCTGCGCTCCCGATCCTGGATTTTCCGGCCATGCAGAAAGAAACCGAAATCAAACTCCGCGTCAGCCGCGAAACCCTCGCTGCGCTGCGCGAGCATCCATTACTGAAAAAACGCAACAAAAGTGGCTGGGAACGCCGTGAGTTGATGAACCAGTACTTCGACACGCCAGAGCGTGACCTGGCCCGCGCCAAGGTTGCCCTGCGCCTGCGCCGCGATGGCGAAGAAGTGATTCAGACCCTCAAGACCCGTGGCCAGAGCGTCGCCGGTCTGTCCGAGCGTAACGAATACGACTGGAACCTGCCCAAAGCCAAGCTCGATGTGAAGAAACTCGACGGCGAATGCTGGCCCGAAGAGTTGGCCGAGCTGGACAAGAAAACCCTGAAGGCGATCTTCACCACCGATTTCGTCCGCGAACGCGCCGAAATCGCCTGGGGCCGTGGCAAGACCAAAGTGGTCATCGAAGCCGCACTGGACCTGGGCCACGTGGTAGTCGGCAAGCAGAAAGAAGAAATCTGCGAGCTGGAACTGGAACTGCGTGAAGGCGAACCTGCCGCACTGCTGGAGCTGGCCGCCGAACTGGCCGCGACCCTGGCGCTGATGCCGTGCGACATCAGCAAGGCCGAGCGTGGTTATCGCCTGTTCGACGCCAACAGCTATTCGCTGAGCCTGCCGGCGCCGGAACTGACGTTCGAACTGCCGCTGGACGATGCGTTCGCCGCACTGAGCTGGCACTTGCTGGGCAGCAGCCAGCGTCTGGCCGAGCAGTATCGCTTCAATGGCCACTGGCGCCTGTTGCTGGACTGGGTCGAAAGTCTCGCCGAACTGCGCGCCTTGATCGGCAGCCTGGGTCAGGCTGCGCCACGTCAGTCGACTCACGACTTGCGTGTCGCGCTGGACGCCTTGCTGGAAGACTGGCGCCCGCTGGTTCAGGCCGGCCAGGACGACGAAGACGTGCGTAAAGCCGCCCCCGAGCAGTTCCTCGAAGAGCTGGAAGACCCGCGCTGGGGCCAGTTCTCGCTGAGCGCCTCGCGCTGGTTGCTGGCCCGTACCTGGACAACCGATCGCAACACCCGCGGCAATCGCCAGGGCGCCGCGCAACTGGGCAACTGGTTGCCACGCCTGCTGGGCGAGGAAGCCACGTCCCTGCAATTGCAACGCTACCAGCAACAGCCCGAAGACCTGGCCGAGCAACTGCCGCGTATCGAGCGCATTCAGGCCTGGCTGCACCACGCCCGCAACGTGCTGGACATCCCGGAAGTGGATCGCCTGTACGGTGAACTGAACAAACTGGCGCAACTGGCCAACGAACCCATCACCGACGAAATCCTGGATGCGCGCAAGCAGCAGGCGATTGCGGTGTACCAGAACCGTGCCTGGAAAATGTTGTTGCGTATGTAACAACCCAATACCTGTGGCGAGGGAGCTTGCTCCCGCTGGGGCTCGAAGCGCCCCCAAAACCGACAATCGCGTTATGCCTGATTCACCGCGTTGCCGGGATAGGGAGTCCTTCAGACTCCAACGGGAGCAAGCTCCCTCGCCACAAGGTCACATGCTTTAGCGCAACACCGGCAAACTCGTCGTGGACTTGATTTCGGACAAGGCCACGATGGAGTTCACCTCCTGAATCCCCGGCACCATCGACAGCTTTTCAAAGAAGAAACGCTCATACGCTTCGATGTCCGCCGTGACAATGCGCAACAGAAAGTCCACCGCCCCCATCAGCACGTAACACTCCAGTACCTCCGGGAAACCGCGAATCGCCTCGGTGAATTCCGTGAAGTTCGAACGCCCGTGGGCGTTGAGTTTGATCTCGGCAAAAATCTGCGTGTTCAGGCCGATCTTCTTGCGATCGAGCAACGTCACCTGCCCGCGAATCACGCCCTCCTCTTTCATCCGCTGAATCCGCCGCCAGCATGGCGACTGTGACAAACCCACCTGCTCGGCAATCTGCGCACTGGAAAGGGAGGCGTCCTCTTGCAGCAGGGCCAGAATTCGTCGGTCGTAAGCGTCCAGCTCGTTGTGCATAAAAAAACCCTGAATATCTATATTTGAGAATCAATTGATTCGATTAACCGTCAATTCTCTCCATCTTAGATAAGAAATACCCCGCGTCGAATGTAAAAATTTCTCCACTGTTCTGGAGACCCATCATGCCCCCGCTCGAAGCCGTCAGCACCACCCCCACCCGCGCCGATGTATGGAACGTCAACAACGCCCATTGTCGCGTGCACTACCAATTGCAGGCCGAGGCGGAACCCGACCTGCTGTGCCGGGCGCTCAACCTGTTTGCCTTGCAGTTTCTGGTGCCCCAGTCCGTCAACGTCGTGCGTCAGGACGAGTGGCTGTCGATCGACATCGTCATGGACGGCCTGAGCTGGCACCGCGCCCAGGTGATCGCAGAAAAATTGCGCAACCTGATCAGCGTCTGCTCGGTGGAGCTGCAAGCGGCTGATGCTTCCAGGCTTCATGGGCAACAGGCGGCGGGCTGAGGCGCGGCGGTAAAAACTCGAAACGGCTTGTTCGCTCAATAGCCGAACGGTCTCCGGGGCCGGGACTATTCTTTGCAATCTGTGGTCAGAGGCGCACACCGCCAAACCGCATGGTGCAGGATCGTTCTCAAGGAGCCCGCATGTCCGTTCAACTCGTCACTCAGGACCGCTGGCTGGATCTCAATGATCTGCTGCGCGAACTGGTCGCCCAGGGCTTTATCAGCCAGGACTCGGCCGAACACGCGCTCAACGCTCGCCGCCGCCATACCCCCAACAGTCAGTTGCATCCGCTGGAATTCATCGCCGGCCAACACCTGGACGACCTCAGCCGCCCCGGCAAACGCCTGGACCTGGAAAGCCTGACCCTTTGGCTCTCGCAACAGGCCGGCCAGCCATATCTGCGCATCGACCCGCTGAAAATCAACGTCGCGCAAGTGATGCCGCTGATGTCCTACGCCTTTGCCCAACGCCACAAGATTCTCGCCGTCGCCATCGACCGCGACGCCGTGACCGTGGCCAGTGCGCAGCCTTATGTGCGGGGCTGGGAGGCCGACCTGACGCACGTGCTGCAGTTACCGATCAAGCGGGTGGTCGCCAACCCGGTGGACATCCAGCGCTTCAGCGTGGAGTTCTTTCGCCTGGCCAAATCGGTCAGCGGCGCGACCCATTCCGATCAGCAAATGAGCACCCTGGGCAACTTCGAACAGTTGCTCAACCTTGGCGCCAGCGATCAGGAGCCGGACGCCAACGACGCACACATCGTCAACATCGTCGACTGGCTGTTCCAGTACGCCTTCCAGCAGCGCGCCAGCGATATCCACATCGAGCCGCGTCGCGAACAGGGCACCGTGCGTTTTCGCATCGACGGCGTACTGCACAACGTCTATCAATTCCCGCCGCAGGTGACCATGGCCATCGTCAGCCGCCTTAAAAGCCTGGGGCGAATGAACGTCGCGGAGAAACGCAAACCCCAGGACGGCCGGGTCAAGACCAAGACCCCGGACGGGGGTGAAGTCGAGCTGCGGCTATCGACCCTGCCCACCGCGTTCGGCGAAAAACTGGTGATGCGGATCTTCGACCCGGAAGTGCTGCTCAAGGACTTCGACCAGTTGGGGTTCTCGGCCGAGGACCTGCGCCGCTGGCAGGACATGACCCGCCAGCCCAACGGCATCATTCTGGTCACCGGCCCCACCGGGTCGGGAAAAACCACCACGCTCTACACCACCCTGAAAAAACTCGCGACGCCAGAGGTCAACCTCTGCACCATCGAAGACCCGATTGAAATGGTCGAGCCGGCCTTCAACCAGATGCAAGTCCAGCACAACATCGACCTGACCTTTGCCAGCGGTGTGCGTGCCCTGATGCGTCAGGACCCGGACATCATCATGATCGGCGAGATCCGCGACCTCGAAACCGCCGAAATGGCCATTCAAGCGGCGCTCACCGGGCACCTGGTGCTCTCGACCCTGCACACCAACGACGCGCCCAGCGCCATCAGCCGCTTGCTGGAACTCGGCGTGCCGCATTACCTGATCAAAGCCACGGTGCTGGGCGTGATGGCGCAACGACTGGTACGAACCTTGTGCCCGCATTGCAAGGCGCCGCTGACCCTTGGCGAAGAAGACTGGCAAGCCTTGACCCGCCCCTGGCAAGCGCCGCTGCCAAGCAACGCCCAGCGCGCCATCGGTTGCCTGGAGTGCCGCGACACCGGTTACCGCGGGCGGGCCGGGGTGTATGAAATCATGCAGTTGAGCGATGCGATCAAGACGCTGATCACCCCCGATACCGACCTCACCGCCGTGCGCCGCCAGGCGTTCAAGGAAGGTATGCGCAGCCTGCGGCTGTCTGGCGCGCAGAAGGTCGGTGCCGGGCTGACTACCCTTGAGGAGGTGTTGCGGGTGACCCCGCAAAGCGAACAAAAATAGCGGCGTTACCAGTCGGGTACGCCCAGCTCGGCATTGGGCTTGATCCACAGGGTGCTGCCGTCGGCTCGGCGCTGCAGGATCGAACGCCCGGCCGCCAGCGTTTCACCCGTGCGCAGATTGCGCGCGACATAGTCGCTGTTCGGGCTGAACAACAAGGTGTGCACCACGTCCTGGCGCACACTCATGCCTCTGGGGTATTCCCAGTCGCCCAGTGTCATGGTGTCTGCCAACTGACCTTCCCAGCGCTGGCGCTGGCGTTGCTCATTGAGCCTGAGGGTCAGGGACACCAACCCGATGCCCTCGATGACCACCGGGGGATGGGCAGCGCCGAGGGTCTGCACGATGTATTCGTTAGCGTGGTGACTGACCAGGCTGTCGTCAGGCCAGGTCACGCCTTGCACGGTTGCCTGCATCGCCAGGGTGCAGGCGTCCAACGTCCAGCGCTCGGGTTGCAGGCGAACCTCGGCTGCCGCCTCCAGGGTTACCCAGCTCCCGCCCGCACAGGGCCAACCGTTGACAACCTGATCGCCGGCCAGTTGCAGACGGACGTAGTCACCGCGCTCAGGCAATTCAAGCGCGGTCACCTGCACCCCCATGACCGGCTGCGGCTCGGCAAACTCGGCGTACTTCAGGCTTTGCAGGCCGTGGACCTGCGGCTGATCGTAGATGTCGAGTGGTTTCCAGGTCGCGAGCTTCACCTGCGTCCCGGCGGGGAAGCGCAAGCCGCCCAATTGCAGGTCCTGTTCAAGGCGCGGGTTCAGCGCCCGCGCATCCAAAACCTCACGTGCCTCGGACCACAGCGTGCCGACCACCACGGTCGAAAAGACCAGCCCCAGCACCCCGAACGTACGCGGATGCCGCAGCAGGACCCGCCGCCAACGCTTCACGCAGCAAGCAATCAACAGCGCCGGCAAGCCGACAAAAGACACCAGCACCAGCTGCAGCAGCACGCCGGCCAGCAGCATTGCGATAAAACTCGGTCCGAAAATCAAGGCAGGCATCCATGCAGGTGGGGCGCACATGTTACCCGAGGCGTTGAGGGCAGCGTTTACACAACGAACGTTCGACCCCGAACCGCGCCGCTACACTCCTTGAACTGAAGCTTCTTTGACCAATGACTCAAACAGGGAATTGTCATGCAAATAGGCAGCGTACTTCTACTTTTTGTCGGCCTGGTCGTCGCCATTCTGTTCATGGGATTCAAGGTGGTGCCCCAGGGCTATCAGTGGACAGTGGAGCGTTTCGGGCGCTACACCAACACCCTCAAGCCGGGCCTGAACATCATCATTCCCGTGATGGACCGCATCGGCCGCAAGATCAACGTGATGGAAAACGTGCTGGATATTCCGCCCCAGGAAGTCATCACCGCCGACAATGCCACGGTACAGATCGACGCCGTGTGCTTCTTCCAGGTGGTCAACACCGCCCAAGCGGCTTACGAGGTGAACAACCTCGAACACGCTATCCGCAACCTGCTGCAAACCAATATCCGTACCGTGCTCGGCTCGATGGAGCTGGATGCCATGCTCAGCCAGCGCGACGCCATCAACGAAAAACTGCTGCGTACCGTCGATGAAGCCACCGCGCCGTGGGGCATCAAGATCACCCGGATCGAGATCAAGGACATCAGCCCACCCGCCGACCTGATGGCGGCCATGTCCGGGCAAATGAAAGCCGAGCGGATCAAACGTGCGCAGATCCTTGAGGCCGAAGGCCTGCGCGCCTCGGCGATTCTGACGGCCGAGGGCAAGAAGCAGGCGCAGATACTCGAAGCCGAAGGCAGCCGGCAGGCGGCGTTCCTTGAGTCCGAGGCCCGCGAGCGTCAGGCCGAAGCCGAAGCGCGAGCAACCAAAGTGGTGTCCGAGGCGATTGCCAGCGGCAACGTGCAGGCGGTGAACTACTTCGTCGCCCAGAAGTACATCGATGCCCTGGGCAAACTGGCCTCGGCCAACAACAGCAAGGTGATACTGATGCCACTTGAAGCCAGCCAGGTGATCGGCGCAGTCGGCGGCATCGGCGAAATCGTCAAGGCCACGTTCGACGGCAAGAAGTCCTGAGGGTCGGCCATGTGGGCATTTCTGCAACATTTGTCGTTCTGGGACTGGCTGGCGCTGGGCACCGTTTTACTGATTCTCGAGGTGTTCGGCGCTGGCGGTTATCTGCTGTGGATCGGCATGGCCGCGGCCGCGGTGGGCGTGCTGACGTTCCTGATCCCGAACCTGTCGTGGGCAGTGCAGTTCCTGCTGTTCGGGCTGCTGTCGATCACCACCGCGCTGTACTGGTGGCGACGCCAGCGCAGCGCGGTCCGCGACAGCGACCAGCCGAACCTCAACCTGCGCGGCCAGGAACTGGTCGGCAAGGTCTTCGTGGTGCATCAGGCGATCGTCAACGGACGCGGCAAGATCAAGGTTGCCGACGGCGTCTGGATGGCCAAGGGGCCGGACTCCCCGGTTGGCGCACGGGTGCGGGTGGTCGGCCAGGAGGGCGTGATCATCGTGGTCGAACACGCAGATTGAACGTCATGGAACTGGAACAGGTGATCTGCAATCAAACCCGTTAGATCACCTACATCGGAGTCACCCACCATGCGTTTCAAACTTGCTGTCGCCACACTGGCCCTGCTGTCTCTTCCTGTTGGTTCAGCCATGGCCGACAGCTTCTGGCGTAATGTCATTTCGTCAGGCGCAACCACCGCGTCCACCTACCTGACCTTCAAGGATCACAAGCTGATCGTCGCCGCCCAGGACGACGCCGGCAGCTTCGTTGCCAGTGATGGCAGTATTCGCGGCCCGTACCTGGAAGCCGCGATGCAAAAAGTCCGCGCTGACAACCCGGGCCTGAAAGCCACCGACATGGACCTGGCCAACGCCATCCTGGCCAAGAACGCCGTGGCCTCTGAATAAGCTTCATCGCTGAACAAAAATGCCGCTCTCATGAGCGGCATTTTTTTGCCTGCCCCGCTCCCGCATTGGCCAGGTGTTAACCGTTACTTCAGCGATAATCCTCCACCGGCACACAAGCGCAGAACAGATTACGGTCGCCATAAACGTTATCCACACGGTTCACCGTCGGCCAGTATTTGTGCGCCTTGGTATGGGCATCTGGCGTGATGGCTTGCTCGACGCTGTAGGGTCGATCCCACACGCCGATCACGTCCGCCAGCGTATGGGGTGCGCGTTTCAGCGGGTTGTCTTCGGCCGGCCAGTTGCCGTTCTGCACCTCGGTAATTTCCGCACGAATGCTCAGCATGGCGTTGATAAAGCGATCCAGTTCCAGCTTGGACTCGCTTTCCGTCGGCTCGACCATCAAGGTGCCCGGCACCGGAAACGACATGGTCGGCGCGTGAAAGCCGTAATCCATCAACCGCTTGGCGACGTCTTCTTCGCTGATCCCGGTCTGCGCCTTGAGCGGCCGCAGGTCGAGAATGCACTCATGCGCCACCCGCCCGTTACGCCCGCTGTAGAGCACCGGGAACGCACCCGACAAATGCCGGGCCAGGTAATTGGCCGACAGAATCGCCACTTCGCTGGCGTCCGCCAGTTGCGGGCCCATCATCGCGATGTACATCCAACTGATCGGCAAAATGCTCGCGCTGCCCCAGGGCGCCGCGCTGACCGCGCCGTTCTGCGGGTGGGGGCCGTCAATCGGTACCACCGGATGATTGGCGACGAACGGCGCCAGGTGCGCCCGCACGCCAATCGGCCCCATGCCCGGCCCGCCGCCGCCATGGGGAATGCAGAACGTCTTGTGCAGGTTCATGTGGGACACGTCCGCGCCAATGTCCGCCGGCCGTGCCAGCCCGACCTGGGCGTTGAGGTTGGCGCCGTCCATGTACACCTGACCGCCGTGGCTGTGGATAACTTCGCAGATTTCGCTGATGCCCTCTTCGTACACACCGTGGGTCGAGGGATAGGTGGCCATCAGGCAGGACAAGTGGTCACCCGCCTCCAGGGCCTTGGCCTTGAGGTCTTCAAGGTCGACGTTGCCGGCATCGTCGCAGTCGACGATCACCACCCGCATCCCGGCCATCTGCGCCGACGCCGGGTTGGTGCCGTGGGCCGAGGCCGGAATCAGGCAAATGTCCCGCGCCCCCTGCTGTCGGCTCTCATGGTATTTGCGAATCGCCAGCAACCCGGCGTATTCGCCCTGGGCACCGGAGTTGGGTTGCATGCAGATCGCGTCGAACCCGGTGATCGCACACAACCAGCTCTCCAGTTCACCGATCATCAGCGAGTAACCCACAGCCTGCTCTTTCGGTGCAAACGGGTGCAGGTTGGCGAACGCCGGCCAGGTGATCGGGATCATCTCGCTGGTGGCGTTGAGTTTCATGGTGCAGGAACCCAGCGGGATCATTGACTGATTGAGCGCCAGGTCCTTGTTTTCCAGTTGCTTGAGGTAGCGCAGCATCTCGGTTTCGCTGTGGTGCGCGTTGAACACCGGATGACGCAGGTACGGCGAAGTACGCAACAAGGCATCAGGAATACCGGATTCAAGCAGTTCAGCATCCAGATCGGCGACGTCAAGCCCATGATCGGCGCCCAGGAACACATCGAGCAGCGTGGCCACGGTGCGTTCATCACAGCTTTCGTCGAGGCTCACCCCGACTTGCCCGCGCCCAAGAATCCGCAGGTTGATTTGCGCAGCCTTGGCGCTCTCAAGAATCGCGGTCTGGCTGCCACCAACCTCCAGGGTCAAGGTGTCGAAAAACTGCCGGTTGAGTCGGGCAATGCCATGGCGCTCCAGTGCCGTGGCGAGGATGCAGGTCAGCCGATGCACACGCTGGGCAATACGCTTGAGGCCTTCGGGGCCGTGGTACACCGCATAAAAACTGGCGATGTTGGCCAGCAGGACCTGGGCGGTGCAGATGTTCGAGTTGGCCTTCTCGCGGCGGATATGTTGCTCGCGGGTTTGCAGGGCCATGCGCAGCGCAACGTTACCTCGTGCGTCTTTGGACACACCGATGATCCGCCCCGGAATCGCTCGTTTGTATTCATCGCGGCTGGCGAAAAATGCCGCATGGGGGCCGCCGTAGCCCATGGGCACACCAAAGCGCTGGGATGAACCGAACACCACGTCGGCGCCCAACTCACCGGGGGGCGTGAGCAGCAACAGGCTCAGCAGGTCCGCCGCCACGCAGGCCAGCGCATGCTGGGCGTGCAGGTGATCGATCAACGGTCGCAGGTCACGGATCTCGCCGTGGGTGTCGGGGTACTGCAACAACGCGCCGAACACAGTGTGCTGTTTCAAGTTATCCACAGTGTCGACGATCAGCTCGAAACCGAAGCCTTCGGCGCGGGTGCGCACCACCGAAATGGTCTGCGGGTGGCAATGCTCGTCAACGAAGAACAGATTGCTTTTGGATTTGGCCACGCGCCGGGCCAGCGCCATGGCTTCGGCCGCCGCCGTGGCTTCATCGAGCAAGGAAGCGTTGGCCAGTTCAAGACCGGTCAAGTCGATGGTCAGTTGCTGGAAGTTGAGCAAGGCTTCGAGCCGACCCTGGGCAATTTCCGGTTGATAAGGCGTGTAGGCGGTGTACCAACCGGGATTTTCCAGCACGTTGCGCACAATCACGGCCGGCGTCAGGGTCCCGTGGTAACCCATGCCGATCAGGCTGGTCCAGACCTGGTTCTGTTCGGCGTAACCTCGCAGCTTGGCCAGCGCGGCTTCCTCATCAAGGGCCGGGGGCAGGTCCAGCGCACGGTTGAGGCGAATGCCCGGCGGCACCGTTTGCTCGATCAGTTCGACTCGGCTGCCGAGCCCGAGGCTGTCGAGCATGGCTTGTTGTTCGGCGGCATCGGGGCCCAGGTGCCGACGAAGGAAGGCATTGGGGTCTCGCAACTGGCTCAACGACGGCAACTGGGACATGACGGGCTCTCTCTTGAATGGCGCTCAGCGTCTGTTCAACTCGGTTCAGGCAGCATAGCTCCCCTGCGCGCACGGTATGGCGTCTTCGACCAATCGGAGCCATTCTGTGTGGCGCGTCACCAACGTCCGCCAATCGGGTGCACTGATCGTTATGAGCCAACTGCCTTTTCTACCGTTTTCCAAACCCGTCATCGATGAAGCCACCATTGCCGCTGTCGGCGATGTGCTGCGCTCCGGCTGGATCACCAGCGGGCCGAAGGTCCAGGCCTTCGAAGCCCAACTCTCGGAGTTCTTTGGCGGCCGCCCGGTGCGAACCTTCAACTCCGGCACCTGCACCATGGAGATTGCCTTGCGCATCGCCGGCGTCGGGCCGGGCGACGAAGTCATCACCACACCGATTTCCTGGGTGGCCACGGCCAACGTGATTCTTGAAGTCGGCGCCACCCCGGTGTTTGCCGACATCGACCCGATCACCCGCAACATCGACCTGGCCCAACTGGAAGCGGCCATTACCCCGCGCACCAAAGCCATCATCCCGGTGTTTCTCGCCGGGTTGCCGGTGGACATGAGCCGCTTGTACGCCCTGGCGAAGAAACACGGTTTGAGGATCGTCGAAGATGCCGCCCAGGCATTGGGTTCAAGCTGGAACGGTCAGCGCATCGGCGCTACTGGCGACTTCGTGTCGTTCAGTTTCCAGGCCAACAAGAACGTCACCTCCTCGGAGGGCGGTTGCCTGGTGCTCAACAACGCTGAAGAAGTGCGACTGGCCGAGAAGTACCGCCTGCAAGGCGTCACCCGCAGCGGTTTCGACGGGCTGGACGTGGATGTACTGGGTGGCAAGTTCAACATGACGGACGTGGCGGCTGCCATCGGCCTCGGCCAGTTCGCCCACATCGACGCCATCACCGCGCATCGCCGGGATCTGGCCAAACACTACTTCGCCTGTTTCGGCAGCGACTTCGAAGCCACTTACGGCGCACAACTGCCGCCCGCGGACTTCACCCAGAGCAACTGGCACTTGTTTCAATTGGTGTTGCCGGAGCGCACGGACGGCAAACCGGCCCGTGCCACGTTCATGGAACAGATGCAGGAACGGGGCATCGGCATCGGTTACCACTACCCGCCGATCCACCTGCTGAGCCTTTACCGCGAACGCGGTTTCAAGGAAGGCCTGTTCCCGGTGGCCGAACGGGTCGGCCGCTTGATCGTGTCGTTGCCGATGTTCACCAGCATGAGCAAAAGCGACGTCGAGCGCTCGGTGGCGGCGGTGAAGGCAGTATTGCAAGACGCCTGACGGTTACTGCCCCGTAACCGGAAAGCATCCCTGGCACACAAAACGCCCAATGCACTGCATTGGGCGTTTTTACTTAAGCGATAAGTACAACTGCTAATTGCTCTATATCAACAGATCGGAAGTGAGCGCCGAACGCCAGATAAACTCAACTTTCACTCTTCCATTCCGGCAGCACAAGCAAGCGGGTGATTAATCAACTATTAATGAAATGCCCGGCTGCTTTTGTGAAAAAGCTATCGCCATTCGCAAGCACGCATCATAGCCAATGGGTCTATGCGTAAAAAAACCGCATGCTATGTTTTCAGAGGGTTATTGAGCGACCCAAAAACCGCACACATGACCTACACAACTTTCGCTTGCCGATTCGAAATGGAGTTCAAAAATGAGCACTCAACAAATTGTTGTTTTCATCGAAGAAGAACAACTGATCGCACAAAAAAATAACAACTACAGTCTCTACCTGGCAAAAAAAGTAAACAACGACTTCACCGTCGTATGGCAATCAAAGGGTCCTATTGCCACTGTCAACAACCCTAGTTATGGCTACAGAAACATATTCGACATTACTACGCCTTCTTTCATGGTCAATTACACCACCGACCCGGTCACCTCCGGTGCAGTCACCTTTACATCCGGTGGCAAAAGCCAGGGCATCAGCACTGGCCAAACGACCATACTGGACCAGAACGGTATATTTTCCCCCGCGAAAAATGATGGCGCCTCTGGAGACGTTGTCATCAAAAACGAGTTACAAGGGAACCCACGCGCCATCTTGCAAGATGCTAAAGGCAATAACCTCTGGGTGAACCGTCAGAGCGGCATGAATATTGGTACTGCCACACTCACTCCCATCAGCCAATACCAACTGTGGTTCGGGAATATCCAGGTCACTGGCTCGCTCATCGCCACCAACTTGTCTAACCCTACCGTCGTCACCATGGTCGATGGCGATGTCAAGACCATTACCTACAACAACAGTGGGGTATGGGTCACTGGCGAACCCGCCAAACGCCTGTCGGAATCTGAAGTCGCCGCGCTTCACGCCAGGGTGCTCAAGGCCGCCGCATAAGCAGGGCCTGCTGCACGGGGCGTGATCACCACTGAAAACCTCACGCTCCACAAGCCGACAAAACCCTGCAAATCTCTGGTCTGCAGGGTTTTATCCCGATGGTGTTGACGCCGTAATCGAGCTGTACCAGGCGGACTCACAATCGAGACATGAAACCGCTTGTTTGAGTAACGGGGTATCTACCATGAGCAACCAGCAAATTGTCGTTTATATTGAAGAACTCCAATTAGTTGCACAAAAAACCAACAATTACAGCCTCTACCTGGCCAAGAAGGTCAATGGCAGCTTTACCGCAATCTGGTTAGCCAAAGGTCCTGTGTCCGTCCCTGGACAATCCAGTTACCAATATAAAAATATCTTTGATATTTCGACTGTTTCGTTTATGGTCAACTTCGCAAGCATTCCGATAAAAGAAGGTGATATTACCTTCACTTCCGGCGGCAAAAACCTGGCGATCCAGACAGGGCAAACAACGACATTGAATCAATACGGTGTTTTTTCACCCCCCAAGAACAATGGAACCCCAGGAGAGATTACTATTGACAACCAACTGAACGCCGACATTCATGAAATATTGCTGGACTCGACAGGCCAGTATATCTGGGCAAACTGTACAGAGCCCATGAGTATTGGCACCTCCACCATGATACCCAGAAACCAGTTCCAGTTATGGTTCGGCAGTTTTCAGGGGCTAGGCTCGTTGATCCGGGGAAATGTATCAAACCCAATCATCGTCAACGTAAATGATGACGAAACCAAGACCATTACTTATAACAACAGCGGGAACTGGGTCGCAGGTGAACCAGCCATACGTTTGAGCGATATAGAAATAGCCGAACTTAACGCCAGGGTAAAGAGAACCGTAATGCGCGCTGCATAATAAGTACGCAACCGCGTGAAGGATTTCTAAACAGTGCTTCAAAGTGCTATCGATGATTATTGAAACACCGTTTATCCCAGAGGGAAAAACGGTGTTTCGGGGTGTTCGCCGCAACCAGAAAAAGGAAGCTATGCGGCCAACGGCTTGATCGAGTCTGTGTCGACCCTGCCAGGCATCACTCGCCGATAGCGGCCTTGTAGCCTGCAGCGTCGAGCAGCTTCTCAAGGTCGGCGGTGTTCGATGGCTTCAGCTTGAAGATCCACGCGCCATACGGGTCGGTGTTGAGCAGTTCCGGGGAGCCGCTCAGCTCTTCGTTGACGGCAATCACTTCACCGGCCACGGGCGAGTAGATATCGGAGGCGGCCTTGACCGACTCGACCACACCCGCCTGAGAGCCTGCTTCGAACACGTTGCCAACTTCGGTCAATTCCACAAAAACCACGTCACCCAGGGCTTCCTGAGCGTGGTCGCTGATCCCTACTGTCACGGTGCCGTCAGCTTCCAGACGGGCCCATTCATGACTTTCGGCAAAACGCAGGTCGGCAGGGATATCGCTCATGTTCTGTGTCCTCAAGAAGAAATGTCAGCGGTCATTGGCCCGCCAGAAAAAGTTAGATCAAGGTTTTGCCATGACGCACGAACGTCGGTTTGACCACCCGCACCGGGTACCATTTACCGCGAATTTCCACTTCTGCCCGGTCGGCGGTCGCCATCGGCACCCGCGCCAGGGCGATCGATTTGCTAAGCGTAGGAGAGAAACTACCACTGGTGATCTCCCCTTCGCCAACATCCGCGATGCGAACCACCTGATGGGCACGTAAAACCCCGCGTTCTTCGAGCACCAGGCCGACCAGTTTATGTTTCACGCCACCGGCCCGCTCGGCCTCCAGCGCCGCCCGGCCGATGAACTGGCGCGTGGCCGGTTCCCAGGCAATGCTCCACGCCATGTTGGACGCCAGCGGTGAAACATCCTGATGGATGTCCTGGCCGTAGAGGTTCATCCCGGCTTCCAGGCGCAAGGTATCGCGAGCACCGAGGCCAATCGGCGAGATCCCGGCACCCACCAGGTCGTTGAAAAACCCGGGCGCCTGATCGGCCGGCAGGGCGATTTCCAGACCGTCTTCGCCGGTGTAACCGGTGCGCGCGATGAACCAGTCGCCGTCGCTATGGCCTTCGAAAGGTTTGAGGTGCTGGATCAGCGTGCCGCGAGACTGGCTCACCAGTTCGGCAATCTTGTGCCGGGCATGCGGGCCCTGGATCGCCAGCATCGCCAGTTCGCTGCGCTCGTGCAGGTGCACCTGATAGTTGCCAACCTGAGCCTGCATCCAGGCCATGTCCTGATCACGGGTGGCGGCGTTCACCACCAGTCGGTAGGCGTCCGCGAGACGGTAGACGATCATGTCGTCGACCACCCCACCCCGCTCGTTGAGCATGGTGCTGTACAAGGCACGGCCGGGGCTGTGCAGGCGTTCGACATCATTGGCCAGCAAATGCTGAAGCCAGGCCTTGGCCTGGGGCCCGCTGACGTCGATCACGGTCATGTGGGATACATCGAAAACCCCGCAATCGCGGCGCACCTGATGGTGTTCCTCGACCTGCGAGCCGTAATGCAGTGGCATATCCCAACCGCCAAAATCGACCATCTTCGCGCCGAGTGCGAGATGAAGGTCATACAGAGGCGTGCGCTGTCCCATGGGTTTCTCCTTCCGGGCGTGGCGAAGGTACGGACAGGCACTGCACCGCCGAAAGCCTTGAAATAGAAGGCTCTCAGCCGATTTCAGTTACCTGGTCTGAAAGACGAACCGCACCGAATGCCGCGCATTGTAGCCGCAAGGTGTAGGACTGGCACCTAACCTCTTTGCCGGGCCGACCGCCTGATCAACCCGATGACCGGCAACAGGCCAACCAGCACGAGCGTCAGCGCCGGCAACGAGGCCCGCGCCCACTCGCCTTCGCTGGTCATCTCGAAGATCCGCACGGCCAGTGTGTCCCAGCCAAACGGGCGCATCAGCAGGGTTGCAGGCATTTCCTTGAGCACGTCGACGAACACCAGCAACCCGGCGCTCAAGGTCCCAGGCAGCAGCAACGGCAGATACACTTTGAAAAACAGTCGCGGCCCACTGACACCCAGACTGCGTGCTGCTTCGGGCAATGAAGGCCGAATCCGCGCCAGACTGCTTTCCAACGGGCCGTAGGCCACCGCGATAAAACGCACCAGGTACGCCAGCAACAAGGCCGACAGGCTGCCCAGCAGCAGCGGTTTGCCTGCACCGCCAAGCCAGCCCGACAGCGGAATCACCAGTTCGCGGTCCAGGTAACTGAACGCGAGCATGATCGACACCGCCAGCACCGAACCGGGCAAGGCGTAGCCGATATTGGCCAGGCTGACCCCGGAACGAATGACCCGGGTCGGCGCCAGTCGGCGGGCAAACGCCAGCAACAGTGCCACGCTGACCGTGATCAGCGCCGCCATGCCGCCCAGGTACAAGGTGTGCACGATCAGCCCGGTGTAACGTTCATCAAGGTCGAAACGCCCGCGCTGCCAGAACCACGCCACCAGTTGCAGCATCGGAATCACGAAGGCGCAGGCAAACACCAGCCCACACCAACTCGTAGCGGCCAACGCCTTGAACCCGCGCAGGTGATACAACGCCTTGCCCCGCGGACGCTCGTTACTCGCCCGACTGGCGCCTCGGGCGCGCCGTTCGCCGTAGAGCAACAGCATCACCACCAGCAACAACAGGCTGGCCAGTTGCGCCGCGCTCGACAGGCTGAAGAAGCCGTACCAGGTCTTGTAGATGGCGGTGGTGAACGTGTCGAAGTTGAACACCGACACCGCGCCGAAATCCGCCAGCGTCTCCATCAACGCCAACGCCACGCCGGCTCCGATGGCGGGCCGGGCCATGGGCAGCGCCACGCGCCAGAATGCTTGCCAGGGCGATTGCCCAAGGACCCGCGCCGCTTCCATCAGGCCTTTGCCCTGCGCCAGAAATGCGGTGCGCGCCAGCAGGTAGACGTAGGGGTAGAACACCAGCACCAGCACCAGAATCACCCCGGCGGTAGAGCGCACACGGGGCAATCGCAGGCCCGTGCCGAACCAATCGCGCAACAGGGTCTGAACGGGGCCGGCGAAATCCAGCAGACCGACAAAGACAAAGGCCAGCACGTAGGCCGGGATCGCAAACGGCAGCATCAGCGCCCAGTCCAGCCAGCGCCTTCCGGGGAATTCGCAGAGGCTGGTCAGCCACGCCAGGCTGACGCCCAGCAATGTGACGCCGACACCGACGCCGAGGATCAGCGTCAGGGTGTTGCCCAGCAAGCGCGGCATCTGGGTGTCCCACAGGTGCGACCAAATCTGCACGTCGATGGTCTGCCACGACAGCAGCAGCACACTCAGCGGCAGCAACACCAGGGCGGCGACGGCGAAAACCAGGGGATACCAGCGGCGTTGGGCGGGATGGGCCACTTTGGGGTCTCTGAGACGATGGGTGTGGGTTTGGACTGCGGTGTTTCAAGTCAGGATCGCCCCCCCTCACCCTAACCCTCTCCCCAGAGGGGCGAGGGGACTGACCGCGGCGCTTGGTTGAAATGCTGCGACCTGAAATTCCAAAGTCGAACTCAGGATTTGAAAAGCATGAAGATCTGCTCCCTTTCCCCCTCTCCCCCCTGAGGAGAGGGCTGGGGTGAGGGGTGGATTTTGAAGCAAACGAGACAACTCCAACAGTCTCAGTTCCAGCCAGCGCGGTCCATCAAGCGGATGGCTTCAGCCTGCCGTTTACCTGCCACTTCCACCGGCAGGGTGTCGGCAACGAACTTGCCCCATGCGGCCACTTCAGCGGAGGGTTGCACCGCCGGGTTGGCCGGGAACTCCTGGTTCACATCAGCGAAAATCTTTTGCGCTTCAGGGGTGGTCATCCACTCCACCAGCGCCTTGGCCGCTTCCGGGTGCGGCGCGTGTTTGGTCAGGCCGATGCCCGACAGGTTCACGTGTACGCCACGATCAGCCTGGTTAGGCCAGAACAGTTTGACCCCCAGGTCCGGCTTCTGCTTGTGCAGGCGACCGTAGTAGTAGGTGTTGACGATGCCCACGTCGCACTGCCCGGCGTTGATCGCTTCCAGCACCGCCACGTCGTCGGAGAACACGTCGGTGGACAGGTTACGCACCCAGCCCTTGACGATTTCTTCGGTTTTTTCCGCGCCATGGGTTTCGATCAGGGTGGCGGTCAGCGACTGGTTGTAGACCTTCTTCGCCGTGCGCAGGCACAGGCGACCTTCCCACTGCTTGTCGGCAAGGGCTTCATAAGTGGTCAGCTCACCGGGTTTTACCCGGTCGGTGGAATAGGCGATGGTTCGCGCCCGCAGGCTCAGGCCGGTCCAGGCGTGGGACGCCGCGCGGTACTGAAGCGGGATGTTGGTGTCGATGACCTTGGAAGTGAACGGTTGCAGGATGCCCATTTGCTCGGCTTGCCACAGGTTACCGGCATCGACGGTCAGCAGCAGGTCGGCGGTGGCGTTCTCGCCTTCGGCCTTGATGCGCTGCATCAGCGGCGCTTCCTTGTCGGTGATGAACTTCACCTTCACCCCGGTTTTCTGGGTGTAGGCATCGAAGACCGGCTTGATCAGCTCGTCGATCCGCGAGGAGTAGACCACGACCTCGTCGGCGGCCTGGGCGGTGGTGCCGATCAAGGTCAGTGCGAGGGCTGTCAGTAGACGCTTCGGTGCCAACATGGGAGCGGTCTCTCGAAATAGGAAAATGAGGCCAAATGATAAGGACTCACATTTACCACCTCAACCGAACAGTTCACGGAGGAGTTACCAGATGTTGCACAACTCTGGATCGGTGATTCATGTGCCCCCGCCATCGCGAGCAGGCTCGCTCCCACAAGGGTACGCATTCCAACCGTGGGAACGAGCCTGCTCGCGATAAGGGCATCAGCGGCGACGAAAAGTCAGGCCTTGGCCAACTCCGGCAGATCCCCGGTCAAACCAAGCGCCTGACGCACAAACAACGCCTTGGCCTCGGGCATCTGGTCAATCACCTTCAACCCGGTGTTGCGCAACCAGCGCACTGGCAGCGGATCGGCCTGGAACAACCGCTCGAAGCCTTCCATCGCCGCCATCAACGCCAGGTTGTGAGGCATGCGTCGACGCTCGAAACGGCTGAGAACTTTCACATCCGCCAGGCGTTCGCCACGGCTGGCAGCTTGCAGCAGCACTTCGGCCAACACCGCCGCGTCGAGAAAGCCCAGGTTCACGCCCTGCCCGGCCAGCGGGTGAATGGTATGGGCAGCATCGCCAATCAACGCCAGGCCTTCGGCCACATAACGTTTGGCGTGGCGCTGACGCAGCGGCACGCACAACCGTGGATCGGCGCTCAGCACCGTGCCCAGGCATCCTTCGAAGGCGCGCTCCAGTTCACGGCAGAAGCCTTCGTCGTCCAGCGCCATCAGGCGCTCGGCTTCGGTTGGGGTGGTCGACCAGACGATCGAGCACCAGTCTTGCTGGCCGTCGCGCTCAAGAGGCAAGAACGCCAGTGGACCGGTGTCGGTGAAACGCTGCCAGGCCGTCATCTGGTGCGGCTTTGAGCTGCGCACGCTGGTGACGATGGCGTGGTGCAGGTAATCCCACTCGCGAGTCGCGACACCGGTCAGGCGACGCACTGCCGAGTTGGCGCCATCGGCGGCAATCACCAACGGTGCGCGTAACGTGCGGCCGTCGGCCAGGGTCAGCAGCCAATCGTCGCCGGAGCGGCGCATCTGCTCCAGCCGGGCGTTGGCGAGCATGCCCAGGTCACAGTCGTGCAAGCGATCCAGCAAGGCATCCTGAACCACGCGGTTCTCGACGATATGCCCCAGCGCCTCGGCGTGCACGCTGGCCGCCGAAAAATGGACCTGCCCGGTGCCACTGCCGTCCCAGACTTGCATCTGGTTGTAGGGGCTGCTGCGTCGAGCGGCAATGCCGTCCCACGCCCCCAGACGTTCGAGAATTCGCTGGCTGGCCGCCGACAACGCGCTCACCCGAGGTTCGAACGGTGCCTGGCCATCGAAGGGTTTGACGCTTAACGGGCTGCCGTCGATCAGCAGCACTTCCAGGCCGCTGCCTTGCAACGCCAGCGCCAGAGCACTCCCGACCATTCCGGCCCCGACAATCAGCAGATCTGCGCGCATTTCCATGCTTTAAGCCTGTCTCGCTTGCGGCTTGCGCCGCACGTAAAGGGTTTTATCGACCCGCGCCACCAGGGTGCCGGCGCCGTCGTGAATCTCGGCTGGGTTCGCCAGCCACTCAAGCATCGGAGCGTGTTCCCAACCCCATGGCTTGCCGAGCGAACCAGCGTTTGGCCGGCGGCAGCAGATCGAGCCCCAACAGACCGATGTTGCGACCCAGTGACACCAGCGGCTGAGTGCTGCCGAACAGCCGGGTCACTTGATCGGAGAAGCCGACCGTGAGGTTCTGGTCCAGGCGCTGACGCTCGCGATACGCCTGCAAGGTGACGAAGTCGCCCGGTGTTTTTTCACTGGCCAGCAAGGCCTCGGCCAATGCCTGGGCGTCGCGCAACGACAGGTTGAAACCCTGGCCGGCAATCGGGTGCAGGCTGTGCGCCGCGTTGCCCAGCACCGCCAGATGGGGGCGAACCTGCTCTTCGGCTTCAACCAGTGTCAACGGATACAGATGCCGCGCACCGACTTGCTTGAGCGTGCCGAGGCGATACCCGAACACGCCCTGTAATTCGCTGAGAAAGCTGCGTTCATCAAGCGCCGCCAAGCGTTGCGCATCCATGCCCAGGCGGGTCCAGACCAGCGCGCAGCGGTTTTCCGGCAGCGGCAGCAACGCCATCGGGCCGTCATCGGTGAAGCGTTCGAAGGCCATGCCGTTGTGGGCTTCGCTCGGAGTAATGTTGGCGATCAGCGCACTCTGGTTATATGGACGCTTTTTCACGCCGATGCCCAGTTGCTCGCGCAGGCCCGAACGGCCGCCATCGGCCAGCACCGCGAGGTCGCATTCCAGTGTGGTTTCATCGTTGAGGGTCAGGCGGTAGCCGTCTTCCAACGGCTCCATGCGCGTGACCTCGGCCGGGCAGCGCCAACTGATCACGTCCTTGTCCAGACCTTGCCAGAGGCATTGGCCCAGCCAGGCGTTTTCCACCACGTAGCCCAGGGCCGGAACGCCCTCCTCCATGGCCGACAGCCGCGCGGTGGAAAATCGCCCACGGTCGGACACGTGAATCTGCTTGATCGGCTCGGCGCGGCGGGAGATTTCCTGCCACAGGCCCAGCCGTTGATAAATTTGCCGAGCGCCAAAGGACAGTGCCGAAGAACGCGCGTCATAGCTCGGCTGGTAAGTGTCGCCGGGGGCGAACGGTTCGATCAGCACGATCTTCCAGCCGCGCGCCTTGGCCCCGGCCTGCAACGCCAACGCCAGGCTCGCGCCGACGAGGCCGCCACCGATAATCGCCAGATTGACCCGACTCATGCCGCGCACGTCCGCGCAGCGGCCATCAAGGCCTCGATCTCGGCAACCGTTCTCGGTACGCCGTTGGTCAGGATTTCACAGCCCGTTTTGGTTACCACCACGTCATCCTCGATGCGCACGCCTATGCCGCGCCATTTCTTCGCCACGTTCTGATTGTCCGGGGCAATGTAGATGCCCGGCTCGACGGTCAACGCCATGCCGACTTCCAGCACGCGCCATTCGCCACCGACCTTGTACTCGCCGACGTCATGCACATCCATACCCAGCCAGTGGCCGGCGCGGTGCATGTAAAAGGCCTTGTAGGCTTCGCTGGCGATCAACTCGGCGACGTCGCCCTGCAACAAACCGAGCTCGACCAGCCCGGCGGTAATCACCTGGACCGTGGCCTCGTGCGCCTGATTCCAGTGTTTGTTCGGCGCAATCTGGGCAAAAGCCGCTGCCTGCGACGCCAGCACCAGTTCGTAGATCGCCTTCTGTTCCGGCGAGTACCTCCCATTGACCGGCCAGGTGCGAGTGATGTCGCTGGCGTAGCAGTCGATCTCGCAACCGGCGTCAATCAACACCAGGTCACCGTCCTTGAGCACCGCGTCATTCTGCTGGTAATGCAGGATGCAGCTGTTGCGCCCCGAAGCGACGATCGACCCGTAGGCCGGCATCCTCGCCCCACCCTTACGAAATTCGTAATCGAGTTCGGCTTCCAGGCTGAACTCATGCAAACCGGCACGGCTGGCCTGCATCGCCCGAATATGCGCCTGGGCGGAAATTCGTGCAGCTTCGCGCATCACCTTCACTTCTGCCGCCGATTTATACAGGCGCATGTCGTGCAGCAGATGATCCAGGGCAACGAATTCGTTCGGTGGCTGGGCCCCGAGGTGCGCTTTAGAGCGGATCACGTTGATCCAGTCCATCAGGTGGCGGTCGAATTCCGGGTTGCTGCCCATGGCCGAATACACCCGGTCACGGCCCTCGATCAGGCCTGGCAGGATGTCGTCGATGTCGGTAATGGGAAACGCGTCGTCCGCGCCGAAGTCACGGATCGCGCCTTCCTGGCCGGCACGCAGGCCGTCCCACAGTTCCCGCTCGGCATTGCGCTCGCGGCAGAACAGCACGTATTCGCCGTGTTCACGGCCGGGCATCAACACAATGACCGCCAGCGGCTCGGGAAAGCCGCTGAGGTACTGGAAGTCGCTGTCCTGGCGATAGACATGCTCGACATCGCGGTTGCGGATCGCCACGGCGGCGGCCGGCAGGATGGCGATGCTGTTGGGTTCCATCTGCGCCATCAAGGCCTTGCGGCGACGGCTGTATTCCGCTTTCGGGATATGAATCATGGGCAGATGGACATCCCTTTCAAACGATCAGTGCAGAGACGGTTTGGCAGCCGTCGCTTCAGCAGGCTTTTTGGTCTCGGTGAACAGCAACAAGGGCGCGACCCGCAGGTACTCCATGACCTCCATATAGTCGCTTTCGCCGTCGTCGGACTCTTCCAGGGCATCTTGCACCTGGGCGATAGCCGCCAGATCCTGCAAAACCTCGGTGGCTTCAGTGCTCAGAGCGTTGTCACGGTAGGTCAGGCCGAAACCGGCGAGGAAGCCCTGGCACCATTGGCCCAGTGCGGCCGCACGCTCGGTGAGCGGTGCGTCATCGGTCGGCAACAGCAGAACGACGGTCATGTCATCGCTGGTCAGTTCGCCCTTGACCATCTCTTGCAGGCCGATCAGGGCGTTGCGGACGTTGTCTTGTGGCTCGCCTTCGAGCAGTTCGGCGGCATCGGCCAACCAGCTGTCGGCTTCAAAGCCTGCGCCGGCGCAGCTGCGGCCGAGCAACAGGCCGTGCAATTCGGCAGGCGAGACAGGGTGGCCGCTGGTGCTCAGCAGGGTGGCGAAGGCTTGATACGGAGAATTCTGAATGGGCATGGGCAGCTAGGCGCCAAGCGGCGCTATGTCTAGAATGAAGGCCTTGTATCCTACATCGACAGACTCGCCAAGACTATTAAAGGCTGTCCGCCCGTGAGGGTCTGTACGAAATTCGCCGAACGGCGATCAGGCGAGGCAAAAATAGGCGAACGAGCGCAGTGTAGGGCCCTACATGAGCATTGCGAGCCTGTTTTTAACGCAGCATGATCGACGCGCAGGCCGTTTCGTATAGAGCCTGCCGCCCATCAGACACAATTCAGTGGACACAATGGAAGACACCGACCTGCAAGCGCTGATGGCCAGACTCGAGTTGCTAATTACCCGGGTCGAGCAACTTAAGAGCCAAAACGGACTCCTACTAGCTCAGGAAAAAACCTGGCGCGAGGAACGCGCGCACCTCATTGAAAAAAACGAAATCGCCCGGCGTAAGGTCGAATCGATGATTTCGCGCCTCAAGGCCCTGGAGCAAGACTCATGAGTTCAAGCAATAGCGTCACCGTGCAGATCCTCGACAAAGAATATTCGATCATTTGCCCTCAGGAAGAGCGCAGCAACCTGGTGAGTGCTGCCCGTTACCTGGACGGCAAGATGCGCGAAATCCGCAGCAGCGGCAAAGTCATCGGTGCCGACCGCATCGCCGTGATGGCCGCGCTGAATATCACCCACGACCTGCTGCACACCCAGGAACGCCCTGAAGTGCAGGCCAGCGGCTCGACCCGCGAGCAGGTTCGCGACCTGCTGGAACGCGTGGATCTGGTGCTGGCCACCGATCCGGATGTCAGCAAGGGCTGATTCCTCGGGGTGGTTGCGGTATACTCGCGCCACTCCCTGGGGTGCTTGCCAGTTGACGATGTCCCTGAGCCGATTCGCACTACCCTGGAAGTTGCACGTTGGGCCGGTGTGCATGTCCGCTAGACGGAAAGCCTTAAGGTCTACTGCTTCTTCCACCTTGAACTTTCGGGTTCAAGGGCTAAGTTGACAGCGGTTCATCCGGGGAGCCTGATTCAAGCCGATGCCGGTTCTGCCGGCATCGGCTTTTTACGAAGCCATCGTCCTGATGCCTTCGACACACGAACAGCCCATGACCATGACCGAACCTGCGCCGCTTTCCCGCCCGCAACTTCGACGCATGCTGCGCAAAGCCCGCCGCGCGCTGACCCCCTGCGAACATCGCCAGGCCGCCCACGGGCTGTATCGGCAGTTGGCGCAAAAACCGCTGTTTCGCCGCGCCAAACACATCTCTCTGTATCTGCCTACTGACGGTGAAATCGATCCGCGCCTGCTGCTGCGCGCCGCTCAGCGTCGGGGCAAAGCCACCTACCTGCCGGTACTCAGCGCCTGGCCGCGCACCAAAATGGTCTTCCAACGCGTTCGCCCCGGCGAAAAGCTGCGCCCCAACCGCTTCCGCATTCTCGAACCACGGGTGAACCCGGCCAAGCAACGCAAGGTCTGGACCCTGGACCTGGTGCTCCTGCCGCTGGTGGGCTTTGATGATGTCGGCGGGCGACTGGGGATGGGGGGCGGCTTCTACGACCGCAGCCTGGCGTACCTGGCGCGGCGCAACACCTGGCGCAAGCCGACGCTGCTGGGGCTGGCCCATGAATGTCAGAAAGTCGAAAAACTGGCTCAGGCGAGCTGGGATGTCCCGTTGCAGGGAACGGTGACGGACAAGGCGTGGTATCTCGCAGACTAGACGCCACTGCGCTCAGTGACGTCGCTTACCAGTGGCTCAGCGCTTGTACGGTTGCTGTTGTTGCGCGACTTCAATCGGTGCGTCGGTTTTGCTGGCCCACAGGCTCTGCGCATAACCGGTGGTCACGACGCCCAGGCCGAACAAAATCACCAGAATCCAGAGTAAATCCGGTTTGCGTTTCATCGATTGCCCCCCTCAAGGCATGTCACACACGATGACAGCAACGGTCGCGCCGGCAGCGTCTCGCTTAAAAGTCCGGCATTTTGCGGTAACGTGCACCGACACGCAAACGCTGACGTCAACCGACCGTCGGTTTGTCATAAATTGGCCGAACACCCCTTTCGACCACCGTTTTCGGAGCAACAAAGATGGCCTATTGGCTGATGAAATCCGAGCCCGACGAGCTCTCGATCAAGGGCCTGGAAAAGCTCGGCGAAGCCCGCTGGGACGGCGTTCGCAACTACCAGGCACGCAATTTCTTGCGGGCGATGGCGGTGGGCGATGAATTCTTCTTCTATCACTCCAGCTGCCCTGAGCCGGGTATCGCCGGTATCGGCCGCATCGTGGAAGCCGCCTACACCGACCCGACGGCCCTGGAACCCGAAAGCGTCTACTTCGACCCCAAGGCCACCCCGGAGAAAAACGCCTGGAGCGCGATCAACGTTGCCCACGTTGAAACCTTCGCCAAGGTCTTGCGGCTCGACTACCTGAAACAGCAAGCCGCGCTGGCCAAGTTGCCACTGGTGCAAAAAGGCAGTCGGCTGTCGGTGATGCCGGTCACCGCCGAACAGTGGGCGGCGGTGCTTGCACTGCGTTGACAGGACAAAACCGCACAGTCAGCTTTTCGACACATGCATTCATCGACCCAATCGGGTTAGGCTGGCCCTTCATTTGACGGGCATCAAGTCGCCAACGCGCTGAAACCGTCAGACTAGGACGCTACAGTTGCAGGATGCATACATGTCGACGAACCATCGCTCATCCCGTCTTTTCGCCATGATGTTAATGGTGCTGCTCGTGGCCGCTGGCGGCTTCGGTTACTGGAAATCCCAACACGACCGGCTGCCTGAAGGCCTGAGCATGGGCAACGGCCGACTCGAAGCCACCGAGGTGCAGATCGCCAGCAAGATCCCTGGTCGCCTGGCCGACGTGCACGTCGATGAAGGTGACAAGGTGCTCAAGGGCCAGCTCCTGGCGCGCATGGACACCCGCACCCTCGAAGCCCAGCGCAACCAGGCCGAAGCCGAAGTGCTGCGTGCCCGCCAAAACTACTCCGCCGCCGAAGCCAACGTACAACTGCGCCAAAGCGAACTGCTGCTGGCCAATCAGGAAATCAAGCGCTCTCAGGAACTGTTCAAGCGCGGCTTTGCCAGCCAGCAGATCATCGACCAGCAACAAGCCCGCATGAACACCGGCAACGCCGCGGTTCTCGCTGCGCGTGCACAGGTCGCAGCGGTTGAGGCGGCCATCGGTGCCGCACAGGCGCAAGTCGCTCAACTGACCAGCGAAATCGATGACAGCAGCCTGCGGGCCCCCATCGACGGCGTGATCCAGCTGCGCCTGGCAGAACCGGGCGAAGTCCTTGGCGCCGGTGGCCGGGTGTTGCTGCTGATCGACCCGAATGACCAATACATGAACCTCTATCTGCCCGCCTCGGTCACCGGTCGCCTGACCGTCGGCAGCGAAACGCGAATCCTGCTCGACGCCCTGCCCGACCAACCGCTGCCGGCGAAAATCAGCTTCGTCGCGGCCAAGTCGCAGTTCACCCCCAAAGAGGTGGAAACCCGTGACGAGCGGCAGAAACTGGTGTTCCGGGTCAAGCTCAAGCTGACTCAACCCAGTGCCGCGCCCCAGGCCAAGCCGGGCATGCCCGGCGCAGGTTACGTGCGCACGGCGACCGTGGACTGGCCGGCCAGCCTGCAATGAGCGCCCCGGCGCTGCAAGCCACCGGCCTGCGCCATGCCTACGGCCAACAGCAAGCGCTGATCGACATTGCCTTCAGCCTGCCCAGCGGCACGCGTTGCGGGTTGATCGGCCCGGACGGCGCGGGCAAGTCGAGCCTGCTGGGGCTGATTGCCGGGGTCAAGAAGCTGCAACAGGGGCACCTGGAGGTACTCGGCGGCTCCATCGACCAGCGCCGTCATCGTAATAGCCTCTACCCGCGCATTGCCTTCATGCCTCAGGGCCTGGGCGGCAACCTGTACCCGGACCTGTCGATCACCGAAAACATTCGGTTCTTCGCCACCCTGTTCGGCCTGTCGAAAAGCGAATGCGACCAGCGCATGCACAGCCTGCTGCTGGCCACCGACCTGGCGCGATTCGCCGATCGCCCGGCGGGCAAGCTGTCGGGCGGCATGAAGCAGAAGCTCGGCCTGTGCTGCGCGCTGATCCACGAGCCGGACCTGCTGATCCTTGATGAGCCGACCACCGGCGTCGACCCGCTCTCGCGCCGGCACTTCTGGGAACTGGTGGAAGACGTTCGCCGCCAGCGCCCCCAACTGACCCTGCTGGTCGCCACCGCCTACATGGAAGAAGCCGAGCAGTTTGAACACTGCCTGATGCTCGACCGCGGCAAATTGATCGCCGATGGCCTGAGCTGCGAACTGGCTGCCGTCACCCCGAGCGGCAAACTTGACGACGCCTTCACCCACTTCCAGGGCGACAACGGGCACAGCAACGAGCCGCTGGTGATTCCGCCCAGAAGCAACGACCAGCATGACATCGCCATCGAAGCCCACGAGTTGACCCTGCGTTTCGGCGACTTCACGGCCGTGAACAAGGTCAGCTTCGCCATCGGGCGCGGCGAGATCTTCGGTTTCCTCGGCTCCAACGGCTGCGGCAAAACCACCACCATGAAAGTCCTCACCGGCCTGATGCCCGCCACCGAAGGCAGCGCCACGCTGCTCGGCAACCCGGTGAACGCCAAGGACCTGGCCACCCGCAAACGGGTCGGTTTCATGTCGCAAAGCTTCTCGCTGTATGGCGAACTCAGCGTGCGGCAAAACCTGGTGCTGCATGCACGACTGTTCGACCTGCCCAAGGCTGACAGCGCCCGGCGCATCGAGGAACTGATCCAGCGCTTCGACCTGGGCAGTATCGCCGAGCAGCAGTCCGGCGCCCTGCCGCTGGGCCTGCGTCAGCGGTTGTCGCTGGCCGTGGCGGTGCTGCATCGCCCGGAAGTGCTGATCCTCGACGAACCGACCTCCGGCGTCGACCCGGCGGCCCGCGATGATTTCTGGCGCTTGCTGATCGAGTTGTCCCGCGAACAAGGGGTGACGATTTTCCTGTCCACCCACTTCATGAACGAAGCCCAACGCTGCGACCGCATCTCACTGATGCACGCCGGCAAAGTATTGGCCTGCGATACACCGGCAGCACTGCAACAGCAGTTTGCCGGCGAGACTCTGGAGGACGCCTTCGTGCGCTGCCTCGAGGACGCTCAAAGCGCCAGCCCGACGCCGCCTGCGCCCGAGTCGGTGGCAGCAGGTCCGGCGCCCGTCAGCAAACGCGGTTTCAGCCTGAGCCGGCTGATTGCCGTGGCCAGCCGCGAAGGCAAGGAGCTGCTACGCGACAAGGTGCGCCTGGCCTTCGCCCTGGCCGGTGCATTGTTCATGATGGTGATTTTTGGCTACGGCATTTCCCTGGACGTGGAAAAGCTCGCCTTCGCCGTCTACGACCAGGACCAGACACCGCAAAGCCGCGCCTACCTCGAGGCGTTTCGAAGTTCGCGCTACTTCGCCGAACAGACACCGATCCGTGACGCCAAGGAACTGCACAAACGCCTGCAACGCTCGGAAATCAAGCTGGCGCTGGAGATTCCACCGGGGTTCGGTCGCGACCTGTACGCCGGCCGGCAACCGGCCGTGGCCGCATGGCTGGACGGCGGCATGCCGTTTCGCGCCGAGACCAGCCGCAACTATGTCGAAGCCGTGCACCAGGCCAACCTCGAACAACTCGCGGCGCAAAGCAGCCCGGCGCTCAATCTGCGAGCACCGGCGAAACTGGAAACCCGCTTCCGCTACAACCAGGACGTGGTCAGTGTGAACGCCATCGGCCCCGGCGTGATGGCGCTGATCCTGGCGTTCATTCCGGCCATGCTCACGGCGCTGGGGATTGTGCGCGAGAAAGAACTGGGCTCGATCACCAACTTCTACGCCACGCCACTGACGCGCCTGGAGTTTCTGCTGGGCAAGCAAACGCCTTATCTGATCGTGAGCCTGATCAACCTCGGTTTGCTGGTGGCGATGAACCGCTGGCTGTTCGGCGTGCCCTTCAAGGGCAGCGGCTTGACCCTGGCGTTCGGCGGCCTGCTGTATGTGCTGGCGACTACCAGCCTGGGCCTGTTGATTTCCGCGTTCACCCGCACCCAGATCGCGGCAATCCTGGGCACCATGATCATCACCAGCCTGCCGACTATCCAATTCTCCGGGCTGATCGTGCCGCGCTCCTCCCTTGAAGGCGCTGCCGCGCTGATGGGGCAGTTGTTTCCGGCCGGGTACTTCCTCGATATTGCCGTCGGTACATTCACCAAGGCCCTCGATATCCGCCAGTTGTGGCCACAGTGCCTGGCGCTGTTCGGGTTTTTCCTCGGGTTCACCGGGCTGAGCCTGGTCATGCTCAAGAAGCAGGAGGTCTGATGCATCAGCTCGCGCACATCCTGCGTCTGGGAATCAAGGAACTCACCAGCCTGCGCCACGACAGCGTGTTGCTGCTGTTTTTGCTGTACGCCTTCAGCGTAGCGATCTACATGCCCGCCGCCGGCTCGGTGATTGGCGTGCATAACGCCAGCGTGGCGCTGGTGGACGAAGACCACAGCCACCTGTCCCGCCAACTCGCCGAAGCCTTGCAACCGCCGCAATTCCAGAGCGCCGTGCCCCTGCCGTATGACCAATTGGACAAGGTCATGGACAGCGGCCAGTACACGTTCGTGATTAACGTACCGGCCAACTTCCAGGCCGACTTGCTGGCAGGGCGTTCGCCAGCCGTGCAGGTCAACGTCGACGCCACGGCCATGAGCCAGGCATTCATGGGCGCCGGGTACATCGGGCGGATCTTCCAGCGTGAATTGCTCACTTATGGCGGCCAACCCGACAGCACCAGCAAGGCCCCGGCGCGGCTGACCACCCGGGCCCTGTTCAACACCAACCTGCAGGGCGGATGGTTTCTGGCGGTGATTCAGATCGTCAACAACATCACCATCCTGGCCATCGTACTGACCGGCACCGCGCTGCTGCGCGAACGTGAACACGGCACCCTCGACCATTTGCTGGTGCTGCCACTGACGGGGCTGGAAATCATGCTGGCCAAAATCTGGAGCAACATGCTGGTGGTGGTGCTGTGCACCTGGGTGTCGCTGGAAGTGGTGGTCAAAGGGTTGCTGGGCGTGCCGCTGGCGGGCTCCCTGGGACTGTTTTTGCTGGTGACCGCGCTGTACCTGTTTGCCAGCACCGCGTTGGGAATTTTCCTCGCGACCCTGGCGCGCTCGACGCCGCAGTTCGGGCTGCTATCGATCCCAGTGATCATCCCGATGCTGTTGCTCTCGGGCGGCAGCACGCCGCTCGACAGCATGCCGCAGTGGCTGCAATGGGTGATGCAGGGTTCGCCGTCGACCCACTTCGTCAGCCTCAGCGCCGCGATTCTGTTCCGCGACGCTTCGGTCAACGTGGTCTGGCCGGACTTGCTGGCACTGGCGGTGATCGGCCTGGCGTTCTTCGCAATCTCGCTGGCGCGGTTCCGCAAAAGCCTGGCGTCCTGACCTGTGACAAGGGAGCTTGCTCGCGCTGGACTGCGCAGCCGTCACTCTTTGGGGGCCGCTTCGCGGCCCAGCGGGAGCAAGCTCCCTCGCCACAAAAGCCTCTTTACCTCAGGCTTACTTATTGAATGATCAGGTTGTTGAACAACAGGTCTTCAACCACCGGCTTGCCGGTTTCGTCATTCATCACTTGCTGGGTCTGCTTCAAGGCCTCCTGGCGGAGTTTTTCCTTGGCTTCGACATTGTTCATGGTCTCGGTGGTTTGCTGGGCGAACAGCGCCACCAACTGATTACGAATCAACGGCTCGTTGGCTTTCACCGCTTTGGCGGCCTCGTCGCCGGTCACCCGCAACGCCACGTCAGCCTTGTAAACCTTGAGTTTGGGGCCGCCATCCAGACCGTAGTTACCCACGAACGGCGGGCTCAGGCTGATATAGCTGACCTTCGGGGCTTCACCTTCTTTGGCTTCTTCGGCCATCGCTGCCGTCGGCAGGGTCAGGGCCAGCATCAACATGATCCACGCTTTCACACTTCACTCCTTATCCGGTTTGCGGCCTAGCATAACGACCTGCCCGCAACAGCCCAAGCACAAAGCTTATGGCTGACTATCAGGACAGGGCATGCTCGTTGACCGCTTGACTCACACACCTACACTTATCGGCCATCACTCCCAAAGGAATAGCCCTGATGAAAGCCGTGCTGTGCAAAGCCTTCGGCCCTGCCGAAACGCTGGTGCTGGAAGACGTCGCGAGTCCTGTGCCCAAAAAGAACGAAATCCTGCTGGACGTGCACGCGGCCGGGGTGAACTTCCCGGACACGCTGATCATCGAGGGCAAATACCAGTTCAAGCCGCCATTCCCGTTTTCGCCGGGCGGTGAGGCCGCCGGGGTGGTGAGCGCGGTGGGCGAGAAGGTCAGCCACCTCAAGGTCGGTGACCGGGTCATGGCGCTGACCGGTTGGGGCAGCTTCGCCGAACAGGTCGCGGTGCCTGGCTACAACGTGCTGCCGATCCCGCCGGCCATGGATTTCAACACCGCCGCCGCATTCAGCATGACTTACGGCACCTCGATGCACGCCCTCAAACAGCGCGGCAACCTGCAACCCGGCGAAACCTTGCTGGTACTCGGCGCCTCGGGTGGTGTTGGCCTGGCCGCCGTGGAGATCGGCAAAGCCATGGGCGCCCGGGTGATCGCCGCCGCCAGCAGCGCCGAGAAGCTCGCGGTGGCCAAGGCTGCCGGTGCCGATGAGCTGATCAACTACAGCGAAACCAGCCTCAAGGATGAAATCAAACGCCTGACCAACGGCAACGGTGCCGACGTGATCTACGACCCGGTTGGCGGCGACCTGTTCGACCAGGCCATCCGCGCCATCGCCTGGAACGGCCGCCTGCTGGTGGTGGGCTTCGCCAGCGGACGCATCCCCGAGTTGCCGGTGAACCTGGCGCTGCTCAAGGGTGCGGCGGTGATCGGGGTGTTCTGGGGTTCTTTCGCCCAACGCCAGCCGCAGGACAACGCGGCCAACTTCCAGCAGCTGTTTGGCTGGTTCGCCGAAGGCAAGTTGAAGCCCTTGGTGTCGCAGGTGTACCCACTGAACAACGCCGCACACGCCATCAACGACCTCGGCCAGCGCAAGGCAGTCGGGAAGGTGGTTGTGCAGGTACGCTGATCACCTTGCGGGTCGCGACTCGGCGACCCGCGACTCTCCAGCAACGCCCTTCCCTTACACCCAAGCGACATGTTCATAAAAGAACATGCGATCTGGCGCACTTCTCCCTGTTTCCTAGACGACAAGCGGTGCTATTTTCAGTAACGAAACTGTAACATTCGCATCCGCAGTCAAAACAAGAAATTTGGAGCTCTTGAATGTTTGCTTTCTTTCGACCTGCCGCACATCAGGCTCCATTGCCTGAAGAACACGTAGACAGCACGTACCGGCGCTTGCGCTGGCAAATCTTCGCCGGGATTTTCTTTGGCTACGCGGGTTATTACCTGCTGCGCAAAAACTTCTCCCTGGCCATGCCGTACCTGATCGACGAAGGCTACACCCGGGGCCAACTGGGCCTGGCCATGTCCGCGATCGCGATTGCCTACGGCCTGTCGAAATTCCTGATGGGGCTGGTCTCCGACCGTTCCAACCCGCGTTATTTCCTGCCCTTCGGCCTGCTTGTGTCCGCCGGGGTGATGTTCATCTTCGGTTTCGCACCTTGGGCGACGTCCAGCGTGACCATGATGTTCATCCTGCTGTTCATCAACGGCTGGGCACAAGGCATGGGCTGGCCGCCAAGTGGTCGGACCATGGTGCACTGGTGGTCGCAGAAGGAACGCGGTGGCGTGGTGTCGGTGTGGAACGTTGCGCATAACGTCGGCGGCGGCCTGATCGGCCCGCTGTTCCTGATCGGCATGGGCTTGTTCAACGACTGGCACGCCGCGTTTTATGTGCCTGCTGCCGTGGCGCTGCTGGTGGCGGTGTTTGCCTTCATCGTGATGCGCGATACCCCACAATCGGTAGGCCTGCCGCCTATCGAGCAATACAAGAACGATTACCCGCACGGCTACGATGCCAGCCACGAAGAAGAATTCAGCGCCAAGGACATCTTCGTCAAATACGTGCTGCGCAACAAAATGCTCTGGTACATCGCCCTGGCCAACGTGTTCGTCTACCTGCTGCGCTACGGCGTACTGGACTGGGCACCGACCTACCTGAAGGAAGCCAAGCACTTCGACGTGGATAAAACCTCGTGGGCGTACTTCCTGTACGAGTGGGCCGGTATCCCGGGCACGCTGCTGTGTGGCTGGATGTCGGACAAGGTGTTCCGTGGCAACCGTGGCCTGACCGGCATGGTGTTCATGGCACTGGTAACCGTCGCTACCCTGGTGTACTGGCTGAACCCGGCCGGCAACCCGACCGTCGACATGATCGCGCTGTTCTCCATCGGCTTCCTGATCTACGGTCCGGTCATGCTGATCGGCCTGCAAGCGCTGGAACTCGCACCGAAGAAAGCTGCCGGTACGGCGGCCGGCTTCACCGGTCTGTTCGGGTATCTGGGGGGGTCGGTCGCGGCCAGTGCAGCCATGGGCTACACCGTGGACCACTTCGGCTGGGACGGCGGTTTCGTACTGCTGATCGGTGCCTGCCTGTTGGCCATGGCCTTCCTGGCGCCGACCTTGTGGCACAAACAGGTCGCCAGCCAGAGCCGTGAAGCCATCGCTTAATGCGCGGCTGATTTACACCGCTTGAGCCGCGCCTCCAGATTCCGGTCTGGCATGGCGTGGCTGCGCAGGGCGTTGACGGTCTGCTCGACATAATCGCGAGTCGTGCCGTAACGCCCGCAAGCGCTTTCAAATACCTGGCTCAGCACATGATCCGGCAAGTTGCCGGCGTAGCTCGGCAGGTGTCGCTCCAGCACAAACCCCAAGGCCTGTACCTGGCTTCCGTCTTCGAGGCGGCAGTTGAGCCAGTGTGGGCGATATGAGGGGTAAGGCATTTCACGCTGCCACAAGGCATACAAGGACGCCTCAAGCTGTTCTTCCGGCAAGCGGTACGCAAAACCGCTGCACGAACCGCCACGATCCAGGCCAAACACCAGACCGGGCATTTCCGGCGTGCCCCGGTGCTCGTGAGACCACAGGTACAAGCCGCGATGGTAGCCGTGCACTCGCCCGCGCACCCGCTCGACCGCCGAGCATTCCGGGCGCCAGATCAATGAACCGTAAGCGAATAGCCAGACTGGCCCGCCCTTGTGCCGGGCCATGGTGGCCTGCATCGAGCCAAGCAATTGTTCGTGCGTGAGTTGCGCGCCCAGATCGAGCTGCGGAGGGTAAGCCAGGTTCAGAAAAGCAGATTCAATGGCGGTCATGGCGAATAGCGTTCAGCTCCCCGCGAGTAAGGAATTACTTAATAGAACGCACAGCTGTAACCCTAAGGCACATTCGTTTTAAGGCAAGTTGAATGCCACGAACGTCGGCGAACACGTCGATATACCCTAACGATATTTATCCTCAATAGATAAATACCGAAAGGCTATATAGGGCGTTATAAGAGGGGGATTGTCAGGCTTCGGGGCGGGGCGCGTAGGCAAAAACATCAGCGCGCATCTGGTGCGCGTCCATACCGGCATTCACCAGCGCATCAAGGGTGGCGTAGATCATGGCCGGTGAACCGCTGGCGTAAACGTGCACCGCCGACAAGTCACCGATGTCTTCACTCACGGCTTCATGCAGCAAGCCGCAGCGCCCTTCCCAGCCACAAAGGTCGCTGACCACTTTATGCAGGTACAGGTTGGGGGTTTGCAGCCACTGATCCCAGTGGTCGATCTGATAGAAATCGTCTGGGCGGCGCACGCCCCAATACAAGTGCACCGGGTGTTTGAAACCCTTGGCCCGGCAATGTTCGATCAGGCTGTGCATCTGCGCCATGCCGGTACCGGCGGCAATCAACACCAGCGGGCCGTCAGGCAATTCAGACAAATGGGTATCACCGAACGGTAACTCGACCCGCACCATGGCGCTGCGCTGCAACTGCTCAAGCAGAGTTTGCGCACTGGTTTCGCGCACCAGCACGTGCAGCTCCAGGTCACGCCCCGAATGCGGGGCCGAGGCCAGCGAGAAGGCGGACTTCTCACCATTCTCACGCTCCAGCAGCAAATACTGGCCGGCGTGATAACGCGGTGGCTTGCCGGCTGGCGCACGCAGGCGCACCCGCCAGACATCGCCGCCGACTTCAAGGCATTCAGTCACCTGACACGACAAACTGCGCACCGGCAGTTCTCCCAGCGCAAGGACGCCATCCCACAACACGATGCAGTCTTCCAGCGGCTCTGCAATGCAAGTGTAGAACTCGCCGTGGTCGCGCACATCGCCAGCCTGCTCGACCCGACCTTCGACCAGCAACGCCGCACAGACGTGACAGTTGCCATTGCGGCAGCTTTGCGGGCAGTCATAGCCCAGCCGCCGCGCTCCATCGAGTATCCGCTCGCCGGGCAGTATCTCAAGCACTGCTCCGGAGGGCTGCAAGGTTACACGCATCAATCTATTCCTAACTGATTCCAGATGGCATCGATCCGGCGTGTCACCGCCTCATCCTTGACGATAACCCGGCCCCACTCGCGGGTGGTTTCACCGGGCCACTTATGCGTGGCATCGAGCCCCATCTTCGAACCCAGGCCGGAAATCGGCGAGGCGAAGTCGAGGTAGTCGATCGGCGTGTTATCGATCATCACCGTGTCGCGCTTGGGGTCCATGCGCGTGGTGATGGCCCAGATCACGTCGTTCCAGTCGCGGGCGTTGATATCGTCGTCAGTGACGATAACGAACTTGGTGTACATGAACTGTCGCAAAAACGACCACACACCCAGCATTACCCGCTTGGCGTGACCTGGGTACTGCTTCTTCATGGTCACGATGGCCATGCGGTACGAACAGCCTTCGGGTGGCAGGTAGAAGTCGGTGATCTCCGGGAACTGCTTTTGCAGGATCGGCACAAACACTTCGTTCAGCGCCACGCCGAGGATCGCCGGCTCATCCGGCGGACGGCCGGTGTAGGTGCTGTGGTAGATCGGCTTGATGCGGTGGGTGATGCGCTCGACGGTGAACACCGGGAAGCTGTCGACTTCGTTGTAATAACCGGTGTGGTCGCCATACGGACCTTCGTCGGCCATCTCGCCCGGATGGATCACGCCTTCCAGGATGATTTCGGCGGTGGCCGGCACTTGCAGGTCGTTGCCACGGCACTTCACCAGCTCGGTGCGGTTACCGCGCAGCAAACCGGCAAAGGCGTACTCGGACAGGCTGTCCGGCACTGGCGTCACGGCACCGAGGATGGTCGCCGGGTCGGCCCCCAGCGCCACGGACACCGGGAATGGCTGGCCAGGGTGTTTTTCACACCATTCACGGTAGTCCAGCGCGCCGCCACGGTGGCTCAGCCAGCGCATGATGACTTTGTTGCGGCCAATCACTTGCTGACGATAGATGCCGAGGTTCTGACGGTCCTTGTTCGGACCTTTGGTGACGGTCAGGCCCCAGGTAATCAGCGGGCCAACATCGCCCGGCCAGCAGGTTTGCACCGGCAGCATCGCCAGGTCGACGTCATCACCCTCGATGACCACTTCCTGACAGACCGCGTCCTTGACGACTTTCGGTGCCATGGAAATGATCTTGCGAAAGATCGGCAGCTTGGACCACGCGTCTTTCAGACCTTTCGGCGGCTCGGGCTCTTTGAGGAAGGCCAGCAGCTTGCCGATCTCGCGCAGTTCGCTGACGGCTTCGGCGCCCATGCCCAGGGCCACGCGCTCCGGCGTGCCAAACAGGTTGCCGAGTACCGGGATGTCGTAACCGGTCGGGTTTTCAAACAGCAGCGCCGGACCTTTGGCCCGCAAGGTGCGATCGCAGACCTCGGTCATTTCCAGCACTGGGGACACCGGAACCTGGATGCGCTTGAGTTCACCGCGCTGTTCCAGGCCGCTGATAAAGTCGCGCAAGTCGCGATACTGCATGCAAAAGCCTCGTTTTGGCCGTGGCGTACGGGGGCATGAGTGTAGCCTCGAACCCACCTGTTCAGAAGAGTGACCTGCCAGTTCATGAAAGGTCAGATAGCAAAAAGCCGGGTTTCCCCGGCTCTTGCTGGCCTGCTCGACTTACTTGCGTTTCATCGACAGGAAGAACTCATCGTTGGTCTTGGTCTGTTTCAGCTTGTCGACCAGGAACTCGATGGCAGCCACTTCATCCATAGGATGCAGGAGCTTGCGCAGGATCCACATGCGCTGCAACTCGTCGTCGGCGGTCAGCAACTCTTCGCGGCGGGTGCCGGAACGGTTGATGTTGATCGCCGGGAAGACGCGTTTTTCAGCGATCTTGCGGTCCAGAGGCAGTTCCATGTTGCCCGTGCCTTTGAACTCTTCGTAGATCACTTCATCCATCTTCGAACCGGTTTCAACCAGCGCGGTAGCGATGATGGTCAGCGAGCCGCCTTCTTCGATGTTCCGGGCTGCACCGAAGAAACGCTTTGGTTTCTCCAGAGCGTGGGCATCGACACCACCGGTCAGCACCTTGCCGGAGCTCGGGATCACGGTGTTGTAGGCACGAGCCAGACGGGTGATGGAGTCCAGCAGGATCACGACGTCTTTCTTGTGTTCGACCAGGCGCTTGGCCTTCTCGATCACCATTTCGGCAACCTGCACGTGGCGGGTTGGCGGCTCGTCGAACGTCGAGGCAACCACTTCGCCGCGCACCGTGCGCTGCATTTCGGTCACTTCTTCCGGACGTTCGTCGATCAACAGCACGATCAGGTGAACTTCTGGGTTGTTACGCGCGATGTTGGCCGCGATGTTCTGCAGCATGATCGTCTTGCCCGCTTTCGGCGGAGCAACGATCAGGCCGCGCTGGCCTTTGCCGATCGGGGCGCACAGGTCGATGACACGACCGGTCAGGTCTTCGGTGGAACCGTTGCCGGCTTCCATCTTCATGCGCACGGTCGGGAACAGCGGGGTCAGGTTCTCGAAGAGAATCTTGTTTTTCGCGTTCTCGGGACGATCGTAGTTGATCGTATCGACCTTGAGCAGGGCGAAATAACGCTCGCCTTCCTTCGGAGGGCGGATCTTGCCAACGATGGTGTCACCGGTGCGCAAGTTGAAGCGACGGATCTGGCTCGGCGAGACGTAGATATCGTCCGGGCCGGCCAGATAGGAAGCGTCAGCGGAGCGCAGGAAGCCGAAGCCGTCCTGGAGGATCTCCAGCACGCCATCACCGGAGATTTCCTCGCCGCTTTTCGCGTGCTTTTTCAGCAGGGAGAAAATCACGTCCTGCTTGCGCGAACGGGCCATATTTTCTATGCCCATCTGTTCGGCCAATTCGAGCAGTTCGGTAATCGGCTTTTGCTTGAGTTCAGTCAGATTCATATAGGAATGACGTAATCATTTATGGAGGGGGGAAATTAAGCTTTTGGCTTAATGAGGCCGCGCCGCAGAGAAGGCGACAGGATCGCGTACTAATTCGAAAAGGAGAGCGTCGGCGACGGCTTGCAGGGGGCATTGGAGAAACCAGTGCGGGGCCGAATGTAACACCTGAGTTTCGGAGCGTCTAGCCCTGAATAATGAAAAAGCCCCGCAGTTTGCGGGGCTTTTTCAGGACACTCGTAACGACGCTTAGATGTTGGCGTCGAGGAATGCGGCCAGTTGCGACTTCGACAGCGCGCCAACCTTGGTCGCTTCGACGTTGCCGTTCTTGAACAGCATCAGGGTCGGAATACCACGCACGCCGTGCTTGGCCGGGGTTTCCTGGTTTTCGTCGATGTTCAGCTTGGCAACGATCAGCTTGCCTTCATACGTCGAAGCAATTTCGTCCAGAACCGGGGCGATCATTTTGCAAGGGCCGCACCATTCAGCCCAGTAATCGACCAGCACAGGGCCGTCGGCTTTCAGTACTTCCTGCTCGAAGCTAGCGTCGGTGACGTGCTTGATAAGATCGCTGCTCATGGATGTCTCCGGGGTTGTAAGCAAAAAAACGTGGCCCATCATAGCCGCCCTGCCCGCGTTCAGGAAGCCGCAGATGATTGAGTCTCGCTATGGCCGCCCATGAAGTTGGGTATAGCTCAAGTCGCGGCGCGACGGGAGCCATGAAGCCGATTGCGCTTAGGCTACGCAGGCCGGGACGTGCTCTGGATCAAGGATCGCGGCCATCAGCGATGGCTGCGCGTTGGCGGCGGCGGTTGATCGTGGCACGATGGTCGGGTTATCGACCGAGATCCTTTAACCATGCCGCAATCCCAAGCCAAGAATCTGTCCCTGATCGCCGCCATCGACCTGGGCTCCAACAGCTTCCATATGGTCGTGGCCAAGGCCCAGAACGGCGAAATCCGTATCCTTGAGCGGCTCGGCGAGAAGGTTCAACTGGCCGCCGGGATCGACGAAGAGCGTCGCCTGAGCGAAGAATCCATGCAGCGCGGGCTCGATTGCCTGAAACGTTTCGCCCAACTGATCAACGGTATGCCCCTGGGCGCTGTGCGGATCGTCGGCACCAACGCCCTGCGTGAAGCACGCAACCGCGTCGAATTCATCCGCCGCGCCGAAGAAATCCTCGGCCACCCGGTGGAAGTCATCTCCGGCCGTGAAGAGGCGCGCCTTATCTACCTGGGCGTTTCCCATACCCTCGCCGACACCCCGGGCAAGCGCCTGGTGGCCGATATCGGCGGCGGCAGCACCGAATTCATCATTGGCCAGCGCTTCGAACCGCTGCTGCGCGAAAGCCTGCAAATGGGCTGCGTAAGCTACACCCAGCGCTATTTCAAGGACGGCAAGATCACCCCGGCCCGCTACGCCCAGGCGTACACCGCGGCGCGGCTGGAGATCATGAGCATCGAGCACGCCCTGCACCGCCTGACCTGGGATGAAGCCATCGGCTCCTCAGGCACCATCCGCGCCATCGGCCTGGCGCTCAAGGCGGGCGGCTACGGCACCGGCGAGGTCAATGCCGAAGGCCTGTCCTGGCTTAAACGCAAGGTCTTCAAGCTCGGTGATGCCGAAAAAATCGACTTCGAAGGCATCAAACCCGACCGCCGGGCCATTTTCCCGGCAGGCCTGGCAATTCTCGAAGCCATCTTCGATGCCCTGGAACTACAGCGCATGGACCACTGTGAGGGCGCCCTGCGCGAAGGCGTGCTCTACGACCTGTTGGGCCGGCATCACCACGAAGACGTCCGTGAACGCACCTTGAGCTCCTTGATGGAGCGTTATCACGTTGACCTGGAACAAGCGGCACGGGTCGAGCGCAAGGCGCTGCATGCCTTCGATCAAGTGGCCGAAGACTGGGACCTGGAAGACGGGATCTGGCGCGAGCTGCTGGGCTGGGCGGCCAAGGTGCATGAAGTCGGGCTGGACATCGCCCACTACCATTACCACAAGCACGGCGCCTACCTGATCGAGCACTCGGACCTCGCCGGGTTCTCCCGCGAAGACCAACTGATGCTCGCACTATTGGTACGCGGGCACCGCCGCAACATCCCCAGGGACAAATTTGCCGAGTTCGGTGACGAAGGCATCAAGCTGATTCGCCTGTGCGTGCTGCTGCGCTTTGCGATTCTGTTCCATCACATCCGCGGCACCCAGGCGATGCCGCAAGTGGAACTGCACGCCGATGGCGACAGCCTGGATGTGCTGTTCCCGGAAAACTGGCTGGATGACAACCAACTGACCCAGGCCGACTTCGCGCTGGAAGCGGAGTGGCTGACACGGGTCGGCTTCGTGCTGAACGTTCGCTAAAACACCAGAAAGGGCGAACACCCCCTGTGGCGAGGGAGCTTGCTCCCGCTGGGGTGCGAAGCGCCCCCAAAAAAGGGACTGCTGCGCAGCCCAACGGGAGCAAGCTCCCTCGCCACAGGTATGTAGCTGAAACAAAAATGGCGATCCGCAAGGATCGCCATTTTTTATTGCGCCAACACCTTCGCGTTAATTCACGGTCAGAATCGGGCTGCCCAAACGCTCGAGCAAGGTCGCCTGGGCGCTGCGCGGGTTCTGGTTGCCGGTCGGCGTGTTGCGGATGTAACGGCCGTCCGACTGCAAGCTCCAGCTGTGGGTGTTATCGGTGAGATAACTTTCCAGCTCTTTCTTGACCCGCAGAATCAGCTTCTTGCCTTCGACCGGGAAGCAGGTCTCGACGCGCTTGTCGAGGTTGCGCTCCATCCAGTCGGCACTCGACAGGAACATCTGCTCCTCGCCACCGTTGAGGAAATAGAACACCCGCGTGTGCTCCAGGAACCGCCCGATGATCGAACGCACGTGGATGTTGTGCGAAACCCCGGCAATGCCCGGCCGCAGGCAGCACATGCCACGCACCACCAGGTCGATGCGTACCCCGGACTGACTGGCCTTGTACAGTGCGCGGATGATCTTCGGATCGGTCAGCGAGTTGAACTTGGCGATGATGTGCGCCGGCTTGCCGTCGAGGGCGAACTGGGTTTCGCGGGCAATCATGTCGAGCATGCCCTTTTTCAGGGTGAACGGCGCGTGCAGCAGTTTCTTCATGCGCAACGTCTTGCCCATGCCGATCAACTGGCTGAACAGTTTGCCGACGTCTTCACACAAGGCGTCATCGGAGGTCAGCAAGCTGTAGTCGGTGTACAGGCGGGCGTTGGCCGCGTGGTAGTTGCCCGTGCCCAAGTGCGCGTACCGGACAATCTCGCCGGCCTCGCGACGCAGGATCAGCATCATCTTGGCGTGGGTCTTGAAGCCGACCACGCCGTAGATCACCACCGCACCAGCCGCTTGCAGGCGGCTGGCCAGTTGCAGGTTGGACTCTTCGTCAAAACGCGCACGCAACTCGATCACCGCCGTGACCTCTTTGCCGTTACGCGCCGCGTCCACCAGGGCATCGACGATTTCCGAGTTGGCGCCGCTGCGGTACAGCGTCTGGCGCACGGCCAGAACATGCGGGTCCTTGGCGGCCTGACGCAGCAGGTCGACCACCGGGGTGAAGGATTCGAACGGGTGCAGCAGCAGGATGTCCTGCTTGCTGATCACGCTGAAAATATTCTCGCTGTTTTGCAGCAGTTTCGGGATCTGCGGGGTAAACGGCGTGTATTGCAGCTCCGGGTGGCTGTCCAGGCCGGTGATGCTGAACAGGCGCGTAAGGTTGACCGGGCCGTTGACCTGATACAACTCGGTCTCGTGCAGGTTGAACTGCTTGAGCAAGTAGTCGGATAGGTGTTTCGGGCAGGTGTCGGCCACTTCCAGGCGCACCGCATCGCCATAGCGACGGGAGAACAGCTCGCCGCGCAATGCGCGGGCCAGGTCTTCGACGTCTTCGGTGTCGACGGCCAGGTCAGCGTTTCGGGTCAGGCGGAACTGGTAGCAGCCTTTTACCTTCATGCCCTGGAACAGGTCATCGGCGTGCGCATGGATCATCGACGACAGGAACACATAGTTGTCGCCAGCGCCGCCCACTTCTTCCGGCAGCTTGATGATCCGTGGCAGCAAGCGCGGTGCCGGGATGATCGCCAGGCCGGAATCGCGACCAAAGGCGTCGATGCCTTCAAGCTCGACGATGAAGTTCAGGCTCTTGTTGACCAGCAACGGGAAGGGGTGCGTCGGGTCGAGGCCGATCGGGGTGATGATCGGCGCGATTTCGTCACGGAAATAGCGGCGCACCCAGGTTTTGATCTTGGTGGTCCAGTGACGCCGACGGATGAAGCGAACCTGATGTTTTTCCAGCTCCGGCAACAGAATGTCGTTGAGGATCGCGTACTGACGGTCCACGTGGCCGTGTACCAGTTCACTGATACGCGCCAGGGCCTGATGCGGTTGCAGGCCATCGGCACCCGCCTGTTCACGGGCGAAGGTGATCTGTTTCTTGAGCCCCGCCACGCGAATCTCGAAGAACTCGTCCAGGTTGCTGGAGAAGATCAGCAGAAACTTCAGCCGTTCCAGCAACGGGTAGGACTCATCCAGCGCCTGTTCCAGCACGCGGATGTTGAATTGCAGTTGTGACAGCTCGCGATGAATATACAGGCTGCTGTCATCAAGACCCGGGATCACAATCGCCGGTGCCGCTTGTGCAGGCTCCGCAACCACCGCGGGTGGAGCCGGCTCCAGCGCAGGCTCGGTTTCGACGATGTGCTCGACCACGGGTTGAGCGTCTTTTACGGCAACTTCTGTGAGTCCTTCGGTATTCATCGAATGTTCCTGGGAGGGCTATTTTTGCTCTCGTAACAATTGAGCGGCACGTACGGCAAAGTAAGTCAGGATGCCATCAGCGCCTGCACGTTTAAAAGCGGTCAGGGATTCAAGAATCACCCCTTCGCTCAACCAGCCATTCTGAATCGCCGCCATGTGCATGGCGTATTCCCCGCTGACCTGATAGACAAAGGTCGGCACTTTAAATTCTTCTTTGACGCGGTACAGGATGTCCAGGTACGGCATGCCTGGCTTGACCATGACCATGTCCGCGCCTTCTGACAAGTCGCTGGCCACTTCGTGCAACGCTTCGTTGCCGTTGGCCGGGTCCATTTGATAGGACGCCTTGTTCGCCTTGCCCAGGTTCAGCGCCGAACCGACTGCATCGCGGAACGGCCCATAGTAGGCGCTCGCGTACTTGGCCGAGTACGCCATGATGCGTACGTTGACGTGATCGGCCAGTTCCAGGGCTTCGCGGATTGCCTGAATGCGCCCATCCATCATGTCCGAGGGGGCAACCACCTGGGCGCCCGCCTCGGCATGGGACAGCGCCTGCCTGACCAGCGCATCGACGGTGATGTCGTTCTGCACGTAGCCTTCTTCGTCGAGGATACCGTCCTGGCCGTGGGTAGTGAACGGGTCCAGCGCAACGTCGGTGATCACCCCCAACTCCGGGAAGCGTTCACGCAGGGCACGGGTGGCGCGCTGGGCAATCCCGTCGGGGTTCCAGGCTTCGGCGGCGTCGAGCGATTTAAGCTCGGCCGGCGTGACCGGAAACAGCGCAACGGCGGGAATCCCCAGCTCGACCCACTGGGCCGCCTCTTCAAGCAACAGGTCGATGGTCAGGCGTTCGACGCCGGGCATCGAGGCGACCGCTTCGCGACGGTTCTCACCGTCAAGCACGAACACCGGAAGAATCAGGTCATTGGTGGTCAGAACGTTTTCACGGACCAGACGACGGGAAAATTCGTCACGACGGTTGCGACGCAGGCGGGTTGCAGGAAACAAACGGTTGGCGGGGGTAAAGCTCACGGCAGACTCCTGAGCCCGCGCTGGCGGGCGAGCGTGACTGTTATAAGCAGCCATTATGACCAACGTATTACAGATCTGTCCTGTGTGGGATCAACTGTTCTGCGGCGACGGCGGCATTTGTTGCAACGCTGTGTGCCGTACCTCGCCAGTCACCAGAATCCACCCGCCACATCCTGAATATCCGCCCAGGATGAGACGCCTGCGTACCCCCGTGACCGATCGTCGCAACCATTGTCCTTGTAGGAAATGTTCACGTCGAGACACATTTCGATACTTTCCTGAATGTGCCTGAAGGGTTAGGCTGCGCGTTCATTTCGCCAGCATCCAGACAATGCTCCAACAATTTCTTCAGGATTTCGGCTACTTCGCCCTTTTTCTCGGCACGTTCTTCGAAGGCGAAACCATTCTGGTTCTCGCAGGCTTCCTCGCGTTCCGCGGATACATGGATATCAACCTGGTGGTGGTCGTGGCGTTCTTCGGCAGTTATGCCGGCGATCAGCTGTGGTACTTCCTTGGGCGCAAACACGGCCGCAAACTGCTGGCGCGCAAACCGCGCTGGCAAATGATGGGTGATCGGGCGCTGGAGCATATCCGCAAGCACCCGGACATCTGGGTGCTGAGCTTTCGCTTCGTCTATGGCCTGCGCACGGTGATGCCAGTGGCCATCGGCTTGTCGGGGTACCCGCCGGGACGCTACCTGCTGCTCAACGGCATCGGCGCCGCGATCTGGGCGGCGGCCCTGGCCGCCGCCGCGTACCACTTCGGTGCGGTGCTCGAAGGCATGCTCGGCAGCGTCAAGAAGTACGAGCTGTGGGTGCTGGGCGCCTTGCTCGTGCTGGGTTTCTGCCTGTGGTTGCGTCGGCGTTTCAAGAACGCTCGCCTGGCGAAAAAGATCTACGAAGACGAGCAGATCCAGATCGCCGAAAAAGCCAAAGGCAGCGAACCTACGACGCCAGTCGAGTGATGCGGTTACGACAGCAGTAAAGCCCGATCACACTGAGCAGGCTGTAACTGAGCAGGCCGACCCAGGCCACCGCGCTGGCCGGCCATAGCCCGGCCAGCGGCGCCAGCCACACCAGCGGCAGGTTCAGCGCCAGCCGCAACAGCTCAAGCCTGAACGCCCACGGGCGGTTCTCCAGGGCCGCGCCCTGCGCAAACAATCCAAAAGCCACCGCTCCCCAGCCCAGCACCAGGGCGGCGGTCGGCAGGCTGTCGGCCAGGTTCATCAAGTAACTGCCCAGCGCGACGTACACCCCGAACTGCAAGGCCACATACAGTTGCTGTCGGCCATCCAGCGGCACCTCGAACTTGCGAAACTGGCTCAAGTCCGGCTTGGCCATCGGGTATTTCGCCGCCACGTCCGCCGGCCGCCAGCCGGTGCGCATGAACCAGATCCGCAGCTTGTCCCAGAGGCTCTCGGCCCGCCGTGCGTCGTTCCACAGCTGGGCGTAAAACTGCACGTTGGCCCACAACGGGTTCCAGCTCGCCAGCGGTGTGGTCACGCCGAAAATCGCCGGATCGTTGTCGTCTTCTTCCTGATACGTGCCGAACAGCCGATCCCAGATAATGAAAACACCCCCGTAGTTGCGGTCCATGTAGAGGGCGTTCTGCGCATGGTGCGCCCGGTGGTTGGACGGCGTGACGAAGAACCACTCGAACCAGCCGAGCTTGGGAATGTGCCGGGTATGCACCCAGAATTGATACAGCAGATTGAGCGCCGCGACGCTGACGAACACCAGCAACGGCACGCCGAGTACGGCCATCGGCAAGTAGAAGATCCAGCTCAGCACAAACCCGGTGCTGGTCTGGCGCAACGCCGTGGACAGGTTGTAGTCCTCGCTCTGGTGATGCACCGAGTGGGCGGCCCAGAGAATGTTGCGCTCATGGCCCATGCGGTGCAGCCAGTAGTAGCAAAGATCGTAGAGCACGAAGGCAAACACCCAGACCCAGGCACTCTCGGCCGACAGTTCGATCACGGCCAGGTGTTTCAGGGCAAAGGCGTAGGTGACCAGGCCCACGCCCTTGGTCAACAGACCCGTGGTGGTCGACAACACGCCCGTGCTGAGGCTGTTGATGGCGTCCGCCAGCCGATAATTGCTTACGCCTCGCCAACGGTCGACGATCAGCTCCAGCACAATCAGCACGACGAAAAACGGCACCGCATAGAGAATGAAGTTCATGACGCGACCTGATCAGAATCGTTGTCTGAAGATTAGGTGTAGCTGTCCATTAACCCTATGGCAACGAGTGACAAATTAGTGGACATTTAACGCCATGAATCTGGAGAAAAGCCCCATGAGCAAAAAAGTTGCAGTGATCCTTTCCGGCTGTGGCGTCTACGACGGCGCCGAGATCCACGAGAGCGTGATCACCCTGTTGCGCCTGGACCAGCGCGGTGCGCAGGTCCAGTGCTTTGCCCCCGACATCGCTCAACTGCACGTCATCAATCACCTGAACGGCGAGGCGATGCCTGAGTCGCGCAATGTACTGACCGAGTCGGCGCGCATCGCGCGCGGCCAGGTCAAGGACATCCGCGAAGCCAACGCCGAAGACTTCGACGCCCTGATCGTGCCGGGCGGTTTCGGCGCGGCCAAGAACCTCTCCAACTTCGCGGTCGAAGGCGCCGGTTGCAGTGTCCAGCCAGACGTCCTGGCCCTGGCCGAAGCCTTCGCCGAGGCCGGTAAACCGGTCGGCCTGATCTGCATTTCGCCAGCCCTTGCCGCGAAAATCTACGGTCCAGGCGTGGTCTGCACCATCGGCAACGATGCCGACACGGCGGCCGCCATGAGCAAAATGGGCGCCACCCACGAAGACTGCGCGGTGGGCGACATCGTTGAAGACAAGGCTCGTAAACTGGTCAGCACCCCGGCCTACATGCTGGCGCAATCAATCAGCGAAGCGGCGGCGGGCATCAACAAACTGGTAGACCGGGTGCTGGAACTGACCCACGAAAACGACGCCTGAATGGCACTGTGTGAGGAGCCTTTGTGGCGAGGGCGCTAGCTCCCGCTGGGTTGCGAAGCAGCCCCAGAAATCGGCCAGCCATTGAGATTTTTGTGAGTGCCGCGCACTCAAGCGGGAGCAAGCTCCCTCACCACAGGGAATGTAATCACTTCAGGGGTTTCGGGTCAGCCGGGTAAGGATCCGGTCCAGCGCGTTGGCGAACGCCTGTTTCTCGCGCTCGCCAAACGGTGCAGGCCCACCGCCCATCTGGCCCTGTTCACGCAGGTCGGTGAACAGGTTCCGCACGGCCAGGCGATCGCCCATGTTCTGCGCGTCGAACTCCTTGCCCCGAGGGTCCAGGGCCGCCACGCCCTTCTTCACCAGGCGATCCGCCAGTGGCACGTCACTGCAAATTACCAGTTCACCCGGCACCGCGTGCTCCACCAGGTAATCGTCGGCAGCGTCCGGGCCACTGGGTACCACAATCAGTTTCACCAGGGCCAGCCCCGGCTTGATCTGCGGCTGACCCGCCACCAGCACCACTTCAAACTGACGCTTGAGGGCGAACTTCACCACCAGATCCTTCGCCGCCCGAGGACAGGCGTCGGCATCGATCCAGACACGCATTGCGTTTTCCCTCTTTTGAAAGCATCACGAGCAGGTTACACGCAACCCCGTGGGAGCCTGCTCGCGATTGTGAGCCCCGCGAATGCCGTTCAGGAAACCGACACCCGCCGCTTCTCGGCCATGCGACTGCGGCTGTACAGCACGATGATCGCAATTATCGCCACTGCCTGCGCACTCAACGAATACGCATCAGCGTGAATGCCCAGCCAGTCGAAGTCAAAGAACGGCACCGGGCGGGTGCCGAAGATCCCGGCTTCCTGCAAGGCTTTGACCCCGTGCCCGGCGAACACCACCGACAGCGCACACAGCAAACCGGCGTTGATGCCGAAAAACAGCGCCAGCGGCAGTTTCGCCGACCCGCGCAAGATCACCCAGGCCAGGCCGATCAACAGCACCAGCGCCGTCGCGCCGCCGGCCAGCACTGCGTTGTGCCCCGCTGGGCCTGCCTGCAACCACAGGGTTTCGTAAAACAGGATCACTTCGAACAGTTCACGGTAAACCGAGAAAAACGCCAGGATCGCGAAGCCAAACCGCCCGCCACCGCTGACCAGGCTGCTCTTGATGTAGTCCTGCCAGGCCGCCGCGTGACGGCGGTCGTGCATCCACACCCCGAGCCACAGCACCATGACACTGGCAAACAGCGCCGTGCAGCCTTCGAGCAACTCACGCTGGGCGCCGCTGACATCGATCACATACGCCGCCAGCGCCCAGGTGCCCAACCCGGCCAGCAACGCCAGGCCCCAGCCGATGTTGACGCTGCGCACCGCCGACTGCTGGCCGGTGTTGCGCAGGAACGCCAGAATCGCCGCCAGCACCAGAATCGCTTCCAGCCCTTCGCGCAGCAGAATCAGCAAACCGGAGATGTAACTCAGGGACCAACTCAGCCCGTCGCTGCCCAGCAGCCCTGCGGATTCTTTCAACTTGGCCTTGGCCACTTCCAGACGCTGCTCGACCTGAGCAACCGGCAACCCGTCCTGCAACGACTGACGGTAAGCCATGAGGGATTTCTCGGTGTCTTTGCGCACGTTGGCGTCGACGTTATCCAGGGAGCTTTCGACCAGTTCGAAACCTTCCAGGTACGCCGCGACCGACAGGTCATACGCCTGATCGTGCTCACCGGTACGGTACGCAGCCAGGCTCTTGTCCAGGGTAGCGGCGGTGTAATCGAGCAGTTGCGCCGGGCCACGCTTGACCTGCGGTGGTTGCGCACGCTGGGCGCGGAAAGTGGCCGCTGCGCCAGGACCTTCAGCCGCCAGCACTTCGGCCGGGGTCTGACGGGCCAGATCGGCCAGGTTGTAGCTCTTTTCGCTTTTCGCGGCAGCCGGGTCGGCGCTGAAACTGGCGATGTAGGTCGCCAGATCCCAACGCTGACGATCATCCAGCTGATCGGCGAAGGACGGCATGTCGGTGCCCTCGACGCCTAATCCCAGGGTGCTGTAGATCGCATAGAGGCTCAGGCGGTCCTGATGCGCGACATCGCGCAGGTCCGACGGCGGTGGCGTCAGGCCCACTCCGGCCGGGCCATCGCCAGCACCGGTGGTGCCATGACACACCGAGCAATGCTGGGCGAAGAGCGGCGCGCCACGCGTCGGGTCCGGGGTGATGATGGGTGCCTGGCTCACTTCATACGCCACCGCCAGTTTCGCCCCCAACTGCCGCGCCTGACGGGCCACACTTGCACCGTCCTTCCGCTGGCTGACAGCCTCACGCAAACTCGCCACACCCTGCTCCAGCTCGGCCTTCTGCGGCTTGGCCGGCAACGCGGCAATCAAGCCTTGCAGCGCCTTGAGAAACTCCAGTTGCTCGTGGTACTCGTCCGCATCCAGCACCTGGCCCGCCTCGACCGTCGCCGGGTAATCGGCACCGATGTAGTCCAGCAGATGCAATGCTTGAGGAGCGCCTTCCACGGTGTCGGCCAGCAGGTTGAAACTGCACAGTGCAAACAACGGGAAAACCAGCCAGGCCAGGAAACGGGACGGGGCAGTCATGAATGAATCTCAATTGGAAATACGAAGTAACACATTGTTCACTTCCAATGACTTTCACTCAAGCTTTGTTGTGTTTCACGCGATATTACCCGGCCAGTATCCAGGCCTATAATCCGCCCCCATTGTCGCCTCGCCCAAGGAAGAATTCTGCGCCATGGCCTTCAGCTTTCGCTTGTTACTGCTGCTCGTTGCGCCCCTGCTGCTAAATGCCTGCGCGGCCTATCGCAACTACGACCTGGAGCTTGCGCAAACCAATGCTCAGTTGATTTCGGGCAACGTCGACGGTGCCTTGTATCTGCTGGAACGCAACAACCCGTGGGAAGACAAGGACCTGCTCTATTACTTGGAGAAGGGTGAAGTGCTGCGCACCCGAGGCGATCTGGCCGACAGTCAGATCGCGTGGCGCAGCGCCGACCGGATCGTGTTCCAGTGGGAGGAAACCGTCAGGTCCGGCACGGTGAAATTCCTCTCCCGGCTCGGCACGGAGCTGGGCACGATGATCATCAACGACAAGTTGCGCCGCTACGAAGGCTATGACTATGAAAAGGTCATGCTGACCACGCAAATGGCCCTGAACCAATTGGCGATGAATGACTTCGACGGCGCCCGCGCCGACATCAAGAAAACCCATGAGCGCGAAGCGCTGATTGGCCGTTTGCGGGAAAAGGATTACGAGCGACTCGAAGCCGAAGCCAAGGCCCAGGGCATTGCCGTGCGCTACAAGGACCTCCAGGGTTACCCGGTGACGACCCTTGATGCGCCGCAGGTGATCGAGCTGAAAAACGGTTATCAGAGCGCATTCAGTCATTACCTGGCCGGTTTTGCCTACGAGGCGCTCGGCGAGCGGGACCTCGCCGCACCGGGTTACCGGCAAGCCATCGAGCTTCGCCCTAACCTGCCGTTTCTCGAACAGGCATTGCGCAACCTCGACAAACCCGCCGGCAAGGCCGACGAAAGTGATGTGCTGATCATCGTGCAAAGTGGCCTGGCGCCGGCTCGCAGCTCGGTTCGCGTGCCGTTTCCGGTCCGACTGAACGACAACCTGGTGATCGTGTCGACGGTGTCCTTTCCGGTGATGGTGCCCGACACCTCCACCGTGGCCTTCAATAAAATCACGGTGGATGGCCGCAAACAAACGCTGACCTCGCTCAACAGCATCACTGACATGTCCCTGCGCACCCTGCGCGACGACATGCCGGGGATCATTCAGCGGGCCGCGTTCCGCGCCAACCTGGATGCCATTCGCCAGGCCGAAGACAACAAACGCGACCCGGCCCACGCCTCGCTGGTCAGCACCCGCGTCGACCCGTTCGAAGAAGCCGACACACGCACCTGGCGCACCTTGCCGGACACCACGCTGGTGGCGCGCATGCGGCTCAAGAAAGGCGAGCATCGCCTGAGCCTGCCGAACGCACCAGGCATGGCGCCGATCCGGGTCCGCATCGACCAGAACCATCAAGTCGTCAGCCTGCGGGCCTTGGGCAATCAGGTGTTCATCAGCGGCGCGGCGGTCCGCAGCCCGTCAACGGGCGAAACCGCAGCCGTTTCCAGCGCCCAATAAATACTGTCACACCCCGTAAATACGGAGTTAAAAAGCCATTACATAGCCATTATCCGCCGCTATAATGCCGCGCCCTCGTTATCGCGATACGGCATTTAAGCTCCTCTTCTTATGAGGATTTGGCAGGGTAGCCACACGTCCTGTCGATTGGTCCCTCCAGCCCGACCAGCACGAAAGGCTGTCTCAATCAGGGAAGAAGTACCCCCCTATGGCATCCCGCGCCCTCACCACGATTGCACTCAGCGCAGTCACTTTACTGGCTGGTTGTTCGGCCTTTCGCAGCTACGACTCCGAGTTGCAGGAAACCAATCAGCACCTGGCCAGCGGCAACGTCGATGCGGCGCTGACCTTGCTGGAAAAAAACAACACCAGCCCAGACAAAGACCTGCTCTATTACTTCGAGAAAGGTGAACTGCTGCGCGCCAAAGGCGACCTGAGCGGCAGCCAGGCCGCGTGGAGAAGCGCGGACCAGGTGGTCGGCGCCTGGGAAGACTCGGTCAAGCTGGACACCGACAAGTACCTGGCCCAGTTCGGCAGCTTCCTGGTCAACGACAAGGTTCGCCGCTACGAAGGCTATGACTACGAAAAAGTCATGCTGACCACGCAAATGGCCCTCAACCTGCTGGCCACCAATGACTTCGAAGGCGCCCGCACCGAGATCAAGAAGACCCACGAACGCGAGGCCGTGATCGCCGAGTTGCGCGACAAGGAATACCTCAAGCAGGAAGACGAAGCCGAGAAGGAAGGCGTCAAGACCGAGTACAAGGACCTGCAGGGTTACCCGGTCGCCAGCCTCGACGCGCCGGAAGTGGTGGGCCTGAAAAACAGCTACCAGAGTGCGTTCAGCCATTACCTGTCGGGTTTCGTCTATGAAGCCCTGGGTGAAAAAGGCCTGGCCGCGCCAGGCTATCGCAAAGCCGCCGAACTGCGCCCTAACACCCCGCTGCTTGAGCAAGCGCTGCTGAACCTCGACAAACCGTCGGGCAAGAACGAAGAAAGCGACATCCTGATCGTGGTGCAAAGCGGCCTGGCGCCGTCTCGCGACTCCATTCGCGTGCCGTTGCCATTGCCGATCAGCGGCAACGTCGTCATCACCCCACTGTCGTTCCCGATCATCAAGCCAGACACCTCGACCGCGATGTTTGCGCAGATTGGTGTCGACGGTCAGCCACTGAACCTGACCCAGCTCAACAGCACCACCGCCATGTCGCGCCGCGCCCTGCGTGACGACATGCCCGGGATCATCCTGCGCACCACCGTGCGTGCCGTGAGCCGTGCCGTGGCCCAGAAAAAGATCAACGAAACCAACCCGCTGGCCGGTCTGGCCGTCGGTATTACTTCAGCTGTGATGGAAGGTGCCGATACCCGTACCTGGCGCACTCTTCCAGACAACACCCAAGTGGTGCGTCTGCGCCTGGCCAAGGGCGAGCACCAGTTGAGCCTGCCGAATGCCGTGGGCGGCTCGCGCGTGACCATCACTGTCGACCAGCGTTATCAGGTCATCAGCCTGCGCACCGTGGGTAACCAGGTGTTTGCCAGCGGTCTGGCGGCACACGTGATCCCAAGTGCCAACCCAACGGCCGTGGCCAGCCTCAAACAACCTTAAGAACGGAGTCTTTACATGCGCTTCAAACTCATCGCTGTCGCCGCCGTGGCCTTGCTGGCCGGTTGCGCCACACCACCGCCACCGGAACCGGGCAGCGCCGCGAGCAAAGTCGTGTCCATGGGCAAGGTCAAGAACATCGTGGTCGGCGCCATGCGCGTGGCCCGCGAGAACGGTTTCATGACGGTCAACGTGCAGCTGAGCAACACCAGCTACAGCAACAAGACCATGTTCTACCGCTTCGCCTGGCTGGGACCTGAAGGTTTCCCGATCGCCGAAGAAGAGAGCTGGAAAACCCTGACCCTGTACGGCGCACAAACCAGCTTCCTGCCGGCCATTGCTCCGACCCCCAAGGCCATGGATTTCCGCCTCGAAATCAAGACACCTTAAGCCCGACACCCTATTCGTTCAGTTTTAGAGAGCATTCCCATGTTTGTACGTTTTTCGTTCCTCGCCGTGGTAGCCCTTCTGGCCAGCGGTTGCGCCAACAACAACTCGCCGGTTCTGGGCGGGAAAAACATCGGCTACGGCGACAGCAAGGCTGTTGAGCTGGTCACCAACGAGTTCGGCTCCACCGACCTGCAGATGATTGCAGAGTCCATGACCCGTTCCCTGGCCCAGTCCGGCATTCTGCAGGGCCGTCCGGTGGTTCAGGTCTACGACGTGAAGAACAAGACCAGCGAATACATCGACACCCGTGAAATCACCACCAGCATCAAGACCCAACTGATGAAGTCCGGCACTGCCCGCTTCGCCAGCGACAACACCGCCATGCAGAGCCAGGTGGACCAGCTCAAGCTGCAAAACCAGAGCGGCCTGTACAAGAAAGGCACCGTGGCCAAGACCGGCAACATGATCGCTGCCAAATATCGCCTGGAAGGTTCGATCAGCTCGATCGTCAAGCGCAGCAGCGATTACAAGGACGTCTTCTACAAATTCAGCCTGCAATTGATCGACGTTGAAAGCGGTCTGGCCGAGTGGATGGACGAGAAAGAGATCCGCAAAACCACGGAGCGTTAATCAATGCGTGCATGGATTGGCATGATGGCCCTGGCCTGTGCGTTTGGCGCGCAGGCGGCCCCGAAAGTCGCGGTGGCGGACTTGGCGTATCAGGAACGTGTGGAGCAATACATCCATATCGTTTCGGCGAAAAACAACTACCGCGAGGGCTATTACAGCTCCAGCGGTTCCTCAAGCTATAACGAGCTTGAGGCCACCAGCAGCTACATCGAGCAGGGCGAACTGCGCAAGTTCACCGGCGACATCAAGGGCGAGATTCTGCGCACCGGCATGTTCCAGCTGGTGCAGGGCTCGCCTCACACCGCGTCCTCCAAGGGTGACGTCTATGACGTGATCAAGCGGATCAAGGCCGGTAGCTTCAAGGGTGCCGACTATGTGCTGTTCGGCACGGTGTCGGACATCGACTTCACCCGCGACATCACCTCGCTGGCCAACACCGACAGCTACTCGGCGATTCTGGGCCTGAGCCTGGTGGCGGACTTCAGCCTCATCAACACCAAAACCTTCGAAATCACCTCGGCGTTCACCGCCATGGGTGACGGACAAGACACCAAGCTGGTGAACAGTGAAGACGTCAAAGTCTCGCTGAACCGCCCACGGGTGGTGCGTGATGTGTCCAAGTCGCTGGGTGAGGACGTGGCGCGTCAGTTGAGCGAACAACTGGGTGGCGGCAGCTCGCAACCGGGGCAAGCCCCGCTGCGCAACAATCTGCCACGGGATACGGCGCCGGTTATCCTGCACTGATCCCCGGAAATGAAAAAGGCGACCTCAAAGGGTCGCCTTTTTTGTGCCCGGCGGTTTTTACACCACCGCTCTGCGCAATGTCGCCATGAACGCTGCCGCGCCGACGAACAGCCCGGCAAAAGTGCGGTTCATGCGTTTTTGCTGTTTGGGTGTGCGTAACAGGCGCAGGACCTTGGACGCCAGTCCGGTGTAGCCGGCCATCACGATCAGGTCGACACAGATCATCGTCGCACCAAGGATCAGGTACTGACTCACCAGCGGCGCATGCGGGTCGATGAACTGCGGCAGTACGGCCAGCATGAACACCAACGCCTTGGGGTTGCTGATATTGACCAGGAAACCGCGAGACACCAGCGCCAGCGGTTTGCCGATCGGGCGGGTCGTCGCGTCATCACTCAAGTTGCTCGGCAACGCGCGCCACTGTTTGACCGCCAGATAAATCAGGTAGGCCACGCCAAACCATTTGATCGCGTAGAACGCGGTGGAGGACGCCGCGAGGATCGCGCCGACACCGGCGGCCACGATTGCGATCTGCATCGCCAAGCCCAGTTGCAGGCCCAGGGCGTTCCAGTAGCCGCGCCAAAAACCGTACTGCAAACCGCAGGACATCGACGCAATGGCGCCCGCACCCGGGGAAAGACTGATCACCCAGCAGGCGGCAAAAAACGCCAGCCATGTTTCAAGCACCATCACACACCTCGACTCAGACTCGTTGTAGACGTCTAAACTAATGCGCCTTCCGGCCGATGACTACCGTTTTTTGTAGGACAAGTCACTGTTTATGACGGTTGCCCCCTTCGCGAGCAGGCTCGTTCCCACATTGGACCTTCAGTGGACAAGGTATTTGTGAACAGCGGCAAACTACTGTGGGAGCGAGCCTGCTCGCGAAAGCGGTGTGTGAGGCACCGCTTTGCAGGAGGTAACGCCTACTTTTCGAAACCGCTGGAAGGGAAAACATCCGTACCGCGCCAGCGCCGTACCGAACGCTGGAAGAACAGGCTGTTGGGCACCTGAACCATCACGCTGCCGGTGCCGAGTTCTTCGGCTTCGATCAGCGTGGTGTACAGCAGATTGATCGCCACCACCCGACCTTTGACGCCGGGCTTGTCGAGGGTGTCCACCAGCTCGACCACATCACCGATACGAAAGGGCCCGACGGTGAAGATCAAAATGGCGCACAGCAGATTGGAGAGCACGCTCCACATGGCGAAGAATGCCACTGCGGCCACGGCCACGAAACCAGACAACGCGGTCCAGAGCACCGTGGCCGAAACGCCCAGGCGTTCGAGCACGAAAATCAACGCGCTGCCCATGATCAACCAGCGCAAGCCACCGCGCAGTGGCAGCAACAGCTGCGGTGGAAACGGGTAGCGCTCGCCCAAGCGGGTCAGGACCTTGGCAATGAAACGTTGCGCCAGGTAACCCGCCAGCAGGATCAGCAGGATTTGCAGAGCAAGCCACAGCGGCTCGACCCACATCGCCGGCACCGGCAGCGCGAAGGCTTCCATCAGGACAGCGCCTCCAGCTCCGCCTGCATGCTTTCGAGCACTTCCAGGGCTTCCATCCAGCTCTCTTCCAACTCGCCTTCACGAACCTTGAGCCTGGCCTGCTCGGCCAACAGGTCACGCAGCTCGTCCTTGCGGGCGGCTTCGTAGACGGCGCTGTCGCCGAGGCTGGCTTCGATCTTCGCGAGTTTTTCGTGCAGCTTGCCCAGTTCGGCTTCGAGCTTGTCGGCTTCGCGCTTGTGCGGCGCCAGTTGCTGACGCAACGCAGCAGCAGCCTGGCGCTGGGCTTTCTTGTCGGTCTTGTCCGGGTTGACCGGCGAGGTGTTCACCGGCGCATTACGCTGGCGATACTCAACCAGCCAACGGGCGTAGTCCTCCAGATCGCCGTCGAACTCTTCGACTTTGCCGTCCGCTACCAGGAAGAAGTTATCCGTGGTGCTTTTGAGCAAGTGACGGTCGTGGGAAACCACCAGTACCGCGCCACTGAACTCTTGCAGGGCCATGGTCAGCGCCAGGCGCATTTCCAGGTCCAGGTGGTTGGTCGGTTCGTCGAGCAGCAACAGGTTCGGCCGGTCCCAAGCGATCAACGCCAGTGCCAGACGCGCCTTTTCACCACCGGAGAAATTCAATACCGGCTCGTCGATGCGCGCACCCCGGAAGTCGAAACCGCCGAGGAAGTCGCGCAGGGTCTGCTCACGCTCGGTCGGTGCCAGACGCTGCAAGTGCAGCAGCGGGCTGGCCTTGGAGTCCAGCGAATCCAGCTGATGCTGGGCGAAGTAGCCCACCACCGTGTTCTCGCCACGGGTCAGTCGGCCGGCCAGCGGCTCCAGCTCACCCGAGAGGTTTTTGATCAGCGTCGACTTGCCCGCACCGTTGGGGCCGAGCAGGCCGATCCGCGCACCGGGGGTCAGTTGCAGCTTGACCTTCTCCAGGATGGTTTTGTCGCCATAACCCAGGCGAGCATCGGAGAGGTCAATCAGCGGGCTGGAAATCTTCGTCGACTCGCGGAACACGAAGTCGAACGGCGAATCGACGTGCGCAGCGGACAGCTCTTCCATCCGCTCCAGCGCCTTGATCCGGCTCTGGGCCTGACGGGCCTTGGTGGCCTGGGCCTTGAAGCGGGCGATGTAGCTTTCCATGTGCGCACGTTGCGCCTGCTGCTTCTCGTAGGCCTGTTGCTGCTGGGCCAGACGTTCGGCGCGGGCGCGTTCGAACGCCGAGTAGCCACCGCGGTACAGCGTAATCTTGCGTTGATCGACGTGGGCCACGTGATCGACCACGGCGTCGAGGAAATCCCGGTCGTGGGAAATCAGCAGCAACGTGCCGGGATAGCTCTTGAGCCACTCTTCGAGCCAGATAATGGCGTCGAGGTCCAAGTGGTTGGTCGGCTCATCGAGCAGCAACAGGTCCGACGGGCACATCAGTGCCTGCGCCAGGTTCAGGCGCATCCGCCAGCCACCGGAGAAATCTCCGACCGGGCGATCCATCTGCTCGTTGGTGAACCCCAACCCCGCGAGCAACTTGCGCGCCCGGGCGTCGGCGGTGTAACCGTCGGCGCTGTCGAGTTCGGAGTGGTAGCGGGCCTGCGCAGCACCGTCATGGGCGGCTTCGGCTGCCGCCAGGTCGTGTTGCACCTGACGCAGGCGCAGGTCGCCATCGAGCACGTAGTCGACTGCCAGGCGTTCGAGTGTTTCGATCTCCTGACGCATGTGGGCGATGCGCCAGTCGGCCGGCAAGAAGCAATCACCCGAATCCGGGTGCAGGTCACCCAGGAGCAAGGCGAACAGGCTCGATTTGCCGGCGCCGTTGGCACCGATGAGGCCGGCTTTGTGGCCGGCGTGCAGGGTCAGCTCGGCGTCTTCTAGCAGACGTTGCGGGCCACGCTGTAAAGTCAGGTTCTGAAGTCGAATCATAATGGCGGCGGAGTCTACCAGCTTCGCTCGCAACTGGCGCGAGTAGGAATATGTCCTCTGACCTGTGGAGCTTCACCCTCAAGATTTACGCCCGCCCGGACGTTGAAAACGCCTGCCTGGCATTGCAGGCGCACGGCGCCAATGTTTGTCTGCTGCTGTGTGCGCTGTGGCTCGGTCAACGCGGCGTGGTCTGCAATGAACCGCGCCTGCATGCCCTTCGGGAGCTGGCCGGGGCCTGGCATGACGAGGTGGTGCAACCCCTTCGACAACTGCGCATGCAATGGAAAGCCGCCGCCCTTGAGGACGTCGAGTTGAGTACGTTGCGAGAACAGGTCAAGGCGCTGGAGCTGGAAGCCGAGCGGCAACTGTTGTTGCGCCTGGAGAACGCGACGCAGGCATGGCCGCAGGATCAGGCCGAGGATTCAGCCATTTGGCTGCTGAGACTGGCGGCCGAGGCCGGCCACCTGAACCGCGACGCGCTGCATCAGCTGCACGTCGCGGTGTCCGGCACTTAGGAAGCGCTGGTTGGGTTGCTGCTGGTGGCGGCAGCCGCTGGAGTAGCGGCGGGTGCTGGCGATGCGGCAGGCGCCGGTGTCGCTGGCTTGACTGCAGCGGTAGCCGTCGCCGGCTTGGCAGCGGCAGGCTTGGCAGCCACTGGCTTTTTCACGGCCGGTTTGGCCGCAGGCTTGGTTGCAGGTTTCGCGGCAGCGGGTTTCGCAGCAACAGGCTTCGAGGCGCTGGCAGTAGCCGGCTTCGCAGCAGCAGGTTTGGCCGGTGCTTTGACAGCAGGCTTGGCGGCGGCTTTAGCCACGGCAGGTTTTGCCGCTGGCTTGGCCGCAGGTTTTGCAGCAGCGGTTTTTGCCGCGGGTTTGCTCGCCGCTGCTTTTGCAGCCACAGGCTTGGCAACAGGCGTTTTAGCGGCAGGCTTTGCGGCGCTGGCAGCTGGTTTTTTTACCGCAGGTTTGGCGGCAGGCTTGCCTGGCGCTTTGGCGGCTGGTTTGGCAGCGGCCTTGGCCGGTGCTTTGGCGGCCGGTTTCTTGGCCGCAACTGCCGCCGCTGGCTTGGCCGAACGCAGGGTCAACACCTTGCCGACGGCTTCTTTCACGCGACCAACACCCTGGGCCAGTTTCAGGCTTTCCTGGGCGTCGCGCTTGAGTTGCAGAATGTAGGCGCGGGTCTCGGACTGACGATCCTTCAGCGCATCGAGCAACTCTTCAAGCTCTTTAACTGCGTCCTTGGCCTTGGCCTGTGCCTTGGCTTTGCCGGCCGCAGCTGCGTCCTGCAATTTGGTGCGCGACTTGTGCAGTTTTTCCTGTGCTTTACCGCGTTGCTTTTCCAGTTTGGCGAGCAGTTTTTCAGCATCAGCCAAGGCTTGGGAACAAGCGTTTTCCAAATGCTCGAGCAGGCTGCCCGAGAGCTGTTGGAGTAAGTGCAACGGAGTGTTTACGGGCTTCTTGGGGGCCGACATGGTTTACCTCCTGGCTGACGTGAGTGCGGCTCATACTAGACCTCTGCTGCTACCGCCGCTAGGTGATGTTGACAGTATCCAGGACGTTGCGTTGCAACGGATCGAAAATGTTCTGCGCATACGGCAAAGCAGTTCACCAGTCAGCGTATTCACACTGGCATAATCCCCCGCATCTCAGGCCGGAGAGTGCCCATGCCGCGTTACCTTTTTTTATCCCTGTGCGTGTTTTTTTCCGTTGCCCACGCGGCCGAAAAACCTGCCGAAAACGATGCCCATGATCTCGCTTACAGCCTGGGCGCAAGCCTGGGTGAGCGCCTGCGCCAAGAGGTCCCCGACTTGCAGATTCAGGCGTTGGTGGACGGATTGAAACAGGCTTATCAAGGCAAGCCCCTGGCCTTGAAAGACGAACGGATCGAGCAAATTCTCGCCGAGCACGAAGCGCAGGTTGCGGAAAAACCGGCAGTGCCGCAAAGCGAAATCGCCCTTGAAAAAGAACGCCGATTCATGGAGGCGGAGAAAGCCAAACCGGGTGTTCGCGAACTCGCCGATGGCATCCTGCTGACCGAGGAAACACCCGGCACCGGCGTGAAGGCCGGACCGAACGGACGCGTGCAAGTGCGTTACATCGGACGACTGCCGGACGGTACGGTGTTCGACCAGAACAGCCAGGCGCAGTGGTTCAACCTCGACAGCGTGATCAGCGGCTGGCGCAGTGCGCTTGCACAGATGCCGGTGGGCGCGAAGTGGCGGCTGGTGATTCCTTCGGCACAGGCCTATGGCGCCGACGGTGCCGGTGACTTGATCGCGCCTTACACCCCGCTGGTATTCGAAGTCGAGTTGCTGGGCGCAACGGGCTGAGAAACCCCGAGAACGAAAAACGGCGCGCATGGCGCACCGTTTCCAGGGTGTTGCAGACAGGGAGCACTCAGACCTGAACCGGAGTTTCTTCCTTGTGAGCGGTGTGCAGCACTTCGATCAGGCAGTCTTCCAGCTCGAAGCGTTCATGCAACAGGCCACCCAGTTTCTTGAACTCTTCGGCGACGCATTTGCCCGCATCGCAGAGGTCGTTGAACGCCAGGAGCTTTTCAGTGATGACATCGATGCGCGGGTAGATCGTTTCGGCCAACTCCAACCCTCGGGTGTCCCCAAAAGCCTTGGCTTCACCGGTCAGTTGTTCGTAAATTTCGAAATGCCCGGCCGACACGTAGTCAACCAGCACGCCACAAAATTCCTGCAAGGGCTTTCGGGTCTCTGCCAGTGCTTCTGGCTTGGCGCCGAGAGCATCATAGGCCCGAACCAGTTCGTGACGCTCCTGCAACCAACGGTCGATCAGCAGATGCACTCCACCCCAGCGTTCCTGAGCATTCTGACAACTTTCGAGCATGGTGATCTCTCTTCCCTTGTGGGTCATGCTGCCCTAAACCTGCCGCCGGATTCGAAAGATCGGGATTCGGTCAGGAAGAGCGCTATCGAGCAACATAATTCCAGTGACACGTGCGGGCCAGATTATGCCCGCACGACAACAGCTTCAAGTTACGCAGGAGATAATGTTCATACAAGTGTTTAATCGGTCGCCACCGCCCCATGCGACGACTCGCCGCTGGCTGACCGACGAACAGCAGGCCAGAGATGGCGCAACAGTTGGCAGCCCGCCAGAATCGTCATGCCGACAAAGAACAGCAGGCTCCATTCCGGCACGCTGAGGTCGAACAGCGTCCAGCTGATTTCCGTGCAGTCGGCCATGCCCTTGAAGGCCCGTTTCACCACACACAGCCAAGGCATATCGACGAAGACCGCTGCCTGGCCGGAGAGACACCCTTGCAGTTGCTGCCCCGGGTCACTTTGCAGCAACACCTGACGCGAGGCCGTCAGCATCCCGCCCAGGCAACTGAGCAAGCCAAGCAACCAGTAGAAGCCACTGCCCCGTTGCCGCGGCCCGTGCAAGGCGGCCACCAGGCAGGTGCCTGTAAACACCATCAGACAATAGCGCTGCACGCTGCACAGCGAGCAAGGCGCCAGCCCGACCGCATACTCCAGATAATACGAGGCGCCCAAGGCCAGGCTTGCGGCAATGAAAGCCATGAAAAACAAGGGACGTGAGCTGGCCAAAGACATGGCGTATCCGTAACAGAAGAGACAGGCAGTTACGGTAGAGGAAAGTCCGGCGGCCTTTCAAGGCAAGCCCCTGCCGACACTTCGCCAGGGGTGTAGGGAAATCCCGACGCAAACCCGAGGACTGAATGTAGTCGTCTGTAAGACGCTGCCTTCATGAGTGGGTACGGGTAAAAAATCTGCGGGGACAGAGCGGCGGACTGCCCGGTCGGATGATCCGGGCAGCCCCCTGCGTTACACGCGAGCAGGTACGGGCAGCGGTGCGGCCAGTAAACGCTCGTCCAGCAAGCCCAGGCCCTCCTGAAACAGCTGATTGCTGCGTTCGGTGTCGCCCAATTGCGCCAGCAACCTTGCCAGCTCGGCACAGGCTTCCGGGTTACGCTGCACGCGCAGGCTGCTTTCAAGGTAGTCGCGGGCCTTGCCCCACAAACTGTTTTGCAAGCACAGGCGGCCCAGGGTCAGCAACAGGCTCGGGTCGCCAGGATGCTCTTTCAGCCAGCCTTCGGCGGTTTGCAATTGCCGGGCAGGGTCTTTGCCGCGCAGCAACCCATAGAGGCGTGCCAGGTGGCTGTCGTAGTGACGCTTGAGCGCGCCGCGCAGGACATCCTCGGCCTCGGCCTCGGCACCCAGTTGTCGCAACTGCTCGGCATACGCCAGAACCAGTTGCGGCTCATGGCGTTGCGCCGACGTCAGTTGCTGCCAGGCACGGTTGAGTGACTGCAAACCGGCTACGCCTTCTTCTTCACGCTGAGCGGCCAGGGTGAGGTTTTCACCCCAGGCCCGGCGCTCCAGTTCGGCCAGTTCACTGGCCGGCAGCACCTTGTCCTTGCGCAACTCCGGCAACAGGCGAATCACCGCCGACCAGTCACCGCGCTGCTGGTGCAAGCGTTGTAACTGACGCAACACCTGCACGCTGCGAGGATGACGTTCGTGCATGGTTTGCAAGGTGACCAGTGCACCTTCGGTATCACCACGGTCGGTCTGTAATTGCGCATGGCTCAGGGCGATGGCCAGTTCGGCCTGGGGCTGACGCTCAAGCGCACGCGAAAGCAGGTTGTCGCTTTCCTCGAAATGACCTTGTTCATTGGCTGCCCGCGCGGCGCCCAAGTAGTACAACAGCGGCTGGCGCTCGGCTTCGGCGGCGCGGTGCAAATATTTCTGGGCACTGGCCCAGCGCCCTTCGGCCAGGTCCAGTTGACCGTGTTCGATTGCCACCTGCACACGACGGCTGCGGTTACGCCGCGACCATGGATTGACCACGCCGGTGGAGGTCGTCACCAGTTCGATCAGTGCCTTGACGCCCCAATACAGCAGCCAGACAAGCGAGATCACCAGCAGCGATGCCCACAGGCTCGACTCGTAGCGAAAGCCTTTGTAGGCGATTAGCACGTAACCCGAATGTTGGGCAATGGCCAACCCGAGCACGCCCGATACTGCGATCACCAGGAACAACAGCACATACAAGCGCTTCATGGGCTGGTCCCCTGTGTGGCTCCCTCAGCCGGTTTGGCGAGCGGTTTTACCGAGTCTTCAGCGCTGATGTTGCGACGCGCAAGGTAAGCCTGGACGCTGGCCAGCGTACCGGCCAGGTCCGGCGTGACCACCGTCACCGGCAGCTTGCTCAACTCGTCGACCCGTTCGAGCATCACTTTGCTTTGCGGGTTGTCCTTGTTGAAGCTGTCCTTGAGCACATCACGCGCTTCTGCCATGGCCTGGGTATAAACCGGCGCCTGGCCATTGAGAGCCGCCCATTGCGCCTGCTCCAGCGACAGGCTGAGGGCCAGGCGCACCTGCGCCAGGCTCTGCCCCGCCAGCAATGGACGAATGTTCTTGTCGGCATCGAAATCAATGCGGATGTACCGCGAAATCTGCTCCCACCACTGCGACCAGCGACTGGCACCGTCGCCATCGGCGGTCAGGCCCACCAGCGAGTCGCCGCGCTCATGGTATTCAGGCGCCAGCTCGGTCAGCTCCAGCACCTGGTCGCGCAGCGCACCCAGTTGCAAAAACAGCCCGGTGCGGTCCGGCTGCTCGGTGCTGCGCAGTGCTGCGAGGCTTTTGGCAATCTGCTCGCGGGCGGCGAATGAACCCGGATCGTTTTGTTCGCGAAGGATGTCATCGGCGCCCTGCACCAATGCCTGGGCACTGCTGATGTCTTGCAAGGCTGACAGGCGCAGGCTGGCCAGGCGCAATAAATGCTCGGCCTCGGCCAGGCGCCAATCCTTGCGGCTGGCGCCCAGGACGGTTTCCAGACGCTGATTCAGACGTTGCTGATCGCCTTGCAACTGCGTCACCAGACGTCGCCGCTCTTCCAGTTCTTCGGCGGCCGGCAGTAACTCAAGGCGCGCCGTAAGGCGCTGCTCGCTGAGTTTGAGGCTTTGCGCCTGATCGCTCAGGGTCTGCAGTTGGCTCAACTGCTGCTGGTTGTTGGTCTGCAGCATACGAACCTGCCAGATCCCCCAGCCGCCAGCGGCAACGCCCGCAGCGCCAATCAGCAGCGCCAGAATCGCCAACCCATTGCCTCGACGCGGCTCGGGAGTCTTCGCAGTTTCAACCGGCGCATCGAGCACGGGCTGGGCTTCATCTTTGGGCAAGACTGTTTCGCTCACGTATCCATCCTTTGCATTAGAGAACGGGCCGGGTTTCCCGCAACGCCGTCAGCAAGGCCACGGCACTCGCGCCGCGACAATCCACAACTGTTTGGGCCCCGGCGGCACGCGCCATCTCGGCAACCCGCGGGCTTGGAACAAACAACGGCAACCGCGCCAATTCGGGCCAGGCGTTGCCGGCCAATTGGCGCAAGTGCTCAAAACCCTGTCCACTGCTGACCACCAGGCCGTTCAAGCGTTCCGCCGCGATACGCTGCGCCAACACCTGGGGCGCATAAGCCGGCAGCCCGCGACGGTACAACTCCAGATAATCGACACTAGCACCTGAGGCGCGCAAACGCTCAGCCAGCAGTTCGCGTCCACCCTCGCCGCGCACAATCAACACGCGCGCATCGGGCCGCGCGACAGCCTCGCGCAATTGAACCAGTTCAAGCAAGGCCTCGCTGTCATCGCCCTCTGGCGGGCAGCAGACATCCAGACCGTGCCCGGCCAGGATCTGCGCCGTCGCCGCGCCGACACTGAACCAGCACTGGCGCGGCGGTTGCGGCCAATGCCGCGCGACCTGTTCAACCACCAACCGGGCGGCTGGCTTGCTGACCACGATCACTGCGCAATACGCATCGAGGTCCTGAATGATTGCCTGCTGTACACCAACGACCGGCAACGCTTCGATTTCCAGCAAGGGCAGGCTGCTGCTGAACACGCCGGCCTCAGTCAGAACCGCGGCCAGCGCCGTCGACTCGTCGGTGGGACGGGTCAGCAGCAGACGCCAGCCGATCACTGCGGATCGGCCTCGCCATACACGGCGCGCAGGATGTCATCGGCGCCCTGAGCCAGCAGGTCTTCGGCAACCTTCACCCCCAGCGCCTCGGCCGCACTTTGCGGGCCACGAATCTCAGCACTCAGCAGCAGGCCACCTTTCGGATCACCCACCAGGCCGCGCAGCCAGATTTGCTCGCCTTCCAGCACCGCATAACAAGCGATCGGCACCTGGCAGCCACCATTGAGGTGCTTGTTCAGGGCACGCTCTGCTGTGACACGCGTGGCGGTGTCCTGGTGATGCAGGGGCGCGAGCAACGCGTGGATCTCGCTGTCGGCACTGCGGCATTCGATGCCGACCGCGCCTTGCCCGCCTGCCGGCAGGCTATCTTCGACACTGATCGAGGAGCGGATGCGGTCTTCGAAGCCCAGACGGATCAAACCGGCGGCCGCGAGGATGATCGCGTCGTACTCGCCGGCATCGAGCTTGGCCAGACGGGTGTTGACGTTGCCACGCAGGAAGCGGATTTCCAGGTCCGGGCGACGGGTCAGCAACTGGGCCTGACGACGCAGGCTGGAGGTGCCGACCACACTGCCCTGAGGCAGCTCATCAAGGCTGGCGTAAGTGTTGGAAACGAAGGCGTCACGAGGGTCTTCGCGCTCGCAGATGCAGAACAGGCCGAGGCCTTCGGGGAAGTCCATCGGCACGTCTTTCATGGAGTGCACGGCGATGTCGGCTTCGTTGTCGAGCAGCGCGGTTTCCAGTTCTTTGACGAACAGGCCCTTGCCACCGATTTTCGACAGCGGGGAGTCGAGCAGCTTGTCGCCGCGACTGACCATGGGCACCAGCGTCACGAGCAGGCCCGGGTGAGCCTCCTCCAGACGAGCCTTGACGTATTCGGCCTGCCACAAGGCCAGGGCACTTTTGCGGGTAGCGATGCGGATTTCGTGAGGGGACATGGATCAATCCGTACTGAATAGATACGGCGGATAATAACAGCTCAGCCAAATCCGCTTTGACTTGTATCAGAAACCGGGTGGCCTCCCTGGCCTGGCCTGTCTGGCGACAGGGCTGTGATCCGCGCTCAGAACCCGGACTAAAGCTGTTGCATCATCTTGCGCACGCCGGCGACATGGCGGCGACTGACAATCAGGGCGTCACCATTGAGGCCTTTGAGAAATAGCTGAAAATGCCCCAGCGGCGTGCGTTGCAGCCTCTCGATGCGCTCGCGGGCCACCAACGCATTGCGGTGGATACGCACAAAGCGATCACCGAATTCGTCTTCCAGGGCCTTGAGCGGTTCATCCAGCAGGACCTCGCCACCCTCATGACGCAAGGTCACGTATTTGTGGTCGGCGATAAAGTAGATCACCTGATCCAGCGGAATCAGCTCGATGCCCTTACGGGTTCGCGCGCTGATGTGACTGCGTGGGCCACTGCCGGTTTCGGCAGCCGGGCGCGTCAGGGCAGCCAGTTGCACACGGTTGGGCCGTTCGGCTTTTCTCAGGGCTTCAAGCAATAGCTCGGCGCGTACCGGTTTGCTCAGGTAGCCCACCGTGCTGGCTTGGAAGGCATCCAGGGCGAACTCACTGTCGGCGGTGCAAAACACCACTGCCGGCGGGGTCTCGCGCTCACACAAACGTGCGGCCACCTGCAAACCGTCGAGGCCCGGCATGCGGATGTCGAGCAGCACGATATCCGGTTTCAGGCTGTCGATCAGGGCCAACGCCTCGTCGCCATTGGTGGCGCTCGGCTCCAGGACACTGTATCCCTCGAGTTCGCTGACCATACGGCTCAGACGCTCGCGGGCTAGGGGTTCGTCATCAACGATCAGGACATTCATATAGCGCTGGATTCCTGCGTGAGTCTCGCACAAGGGTAACGTAGACAGGTGAAGTGACGTCCGTCACCGCGATCCACGCTAAGACTAGCGCGAGGGCCAAAAAGTGCCGCATGTCGGGCAGCAATATTTACCCGTGCCTGTTCCATGCCGCTCGATAATCGCTGTGCCTCGACGGCGTTGCAGGGCTTGCCAATACACACGATGAACACCCCTTTATGGAATCGCCACCTGGCCGCTGACCTGAGCATGGGCGTTTGCGGGCGCCATTGCGAGGTGTGCAGCGTTATCCGGTAGCGCTTGTGGTGTCGGTTGCAGAACCCGCAAATGTGCGGCTCCTTCTGTCCAACTGTAGACGTTCGCCGGGACGACATTGCCCATTCGGAAAATATCGTTGCGTGAAACCGGCAACGGTTCGTCGAGTATGGTCGGTCGAATGAGAAAAAATCGTACCGACCAGTGTCAACGACACGATTGGCAACCCTGTTATTATCCGCGGCAAGTTTTCACGCCATCTTTCTTCAGCCGATCACGAGCGAATTCATGAGCACTGACAAGACCAATCAGTCCTGGGGCGGCCGCTTCAGTGAACCCGTCGACGCCTTCGTCGCCCGCTTCACCGCCTCCGTCACTTTCGACCAGCGCCTGTATCGCCACGACATCATGGGCTCGATCGCCCACGCCACCATGCTGGCCAAGGTCGGCGTGCTGACCGATGCCGAGCGCGACAGCATCATCGACGGCCTGAAGACCATCCAGGGCGAAATCGAGGCCGGCACCTTTGACTGGCGCATCGACCTCGAAGACGTGCACATGAACATCGAAGCACGCCTGACCGATCGCATCGGTGTCACCGGTAAGAAGCTGCACACCGGCCGCAGCCGTAACGACCAGGTCGCGACCGATATCCGCCTGTGGCTGCGCGACGAGATCGACCTGATCCTGGGCGAAATCACCCGTCTGCAAAAAGGCCTGCTGGAGCAGGCCGAGCGCGAAGCCGACACCATCATGCCGGGCTTCACCCACCTGCAAACCGCCCAGCCCGTGACCTTCGGTCATCACCTGCTGGCCTGGTTCGAAATGCTCAGCCGCGACTACGAGCGCCTGGTCGACTGCCGCAAGCGCACCAACCGCATGCCATTGGGCAGCGCCGCTCTGGCCGGCACCACGTACCCGATCGACCGCGAACTGACCGCCCAATTGCTGGGTTTCGATGCAGTGGGTGGCAACTCCCTGGACAACGTCTCGGATCGCGATTTCGCCATCGAATTCTGCTCGGCCGCCAGCATCGCGATGATGCACCTGTCGCGCTTCTCAGAAGAATTGGTGCTGTGGACCAGCGCCCAGTTCCAGTTCATCGATCTGCCCGACCGCTTCTGTACCGGCAGCTCGATCATGCCGCAAAAGAAAAACCCGGACGTTCCGGAACTCGTGCGCGGTAAAAGCGGCCGGGTGTTCGGCGCCCTGATGGGCCTGCTGACCCTGATGAAAGGCCAGCCACTGGCCTACAACAAGGACAATCAGGAAGACAAGGAACCGCTGTTCGACGCCGCCGACACCTTGCGTGATTCGCTGCGGGCCTTTGCCGACATGATTCCGGCGATCAAGCCAAAGCACGCCATCATGCGTGAAGCGGCGCTGCGCGGTTTCTCCACCGCCACCGACCTCGCCGACTACCTGGTACGTCGTGGCCTGCCGTTTCGTGACTGCCACGAGATCGTCGGTCATGCCGTGAAATACGGCGTGGACAGCGGCAAGGACCTGGCGGAGATGAGCCTGGAAGAACTGCGCAAATTCAGCGACCAGATCGAGCAGGACGTGTTCGCCGTACTGACCCTGGAAGGTTCGGTGAATGCCCGTAACCACATCGGCGGTACCGCGCCGGCACAGGTGAAGGCCGCCGTAGTGCGCGGCCAGGCGCTGCTGGCCAGCCGCTAAATCGCTAAAAGCTTCGTCGGCCCCCGCCCGGAGCAGGCTCGCACCCACATTGGATCGTGTTGAACACACCAAACCCTGTGGGAGCGAGCCTGCTCGCGATGACTGACGTCAGATCACTACAAGACTTACTTCCTGGAAGCGATCATCGCCAGAAACCCTGGCATCGCCGCTGCCTTATCAGCCGCAATACGCTTGGCATGCGGCGTCTGCTCCAGCCGTTCGAGCAACGCCCGGGCAGCCGGCAGATCGGCCAGCAGGTCCAGATCAAACAACTTCTTGCCGACCGCACAGGCCAGGCTGATGCTGTACAGGAAATACAGATCCGCCACGCTCAGCGTCTCCCCCGCCACGTAAGGTGCAAACTTGCCGTGGCGCCCCAACGAGGCAATCCCGGCGAGCAATTCGACCCTGGATTTTTCCTTGATCGCCTCGGGCACCGACATGCCGAAGAACGCCTCAGGAAAACAGGCCCGCGTCGGCAGCTCGATGTACAACTCGATTTCCTTGGCCAGCGCCAGCACTTGAGCGCGCTCGAACGGGGTCTTGGGCAACAGCGCAGGGCCTGCCTGGGAGTCTTCGAGGTATTGCAGGATCACGCTGGTTTCGTTGACATACCCCTGCTCGACACCCAGCACCGGCATTTTGCCACGCGGGCTGATCGCCAATGATTCAGGGCTCTGGTCGGGATAGAACGGCACTTCCTCGAAAGGCAGACCCTTCTCCAGCAACGCATGCTTGACCATGTTGTAGTAGTTACTGACCGAAAATCCATAAAGCTTGAGCATCACATAGCCTCCAGGCCGTGCAGGGGTTGGCAGCGCCAAGTTATAGAACGTAGACGCACTTCCCGCCAGCAGCATCACCACGTCGAATGCAGGTAAACTGGCGCCTTTCCTTGAGGAGCCTGCCATGAGCGAGCCAACCCCCGGCACCAACAACGACGACAGCGACGAAGAAGCGTTCGCCGAAACCACGCTGATCGAAGCGATCGAGAACCAGATCGAAAGCGATAACCCGCCTGCCGCCAAGGCCACCTTCAACAAGCTGACCCTGGTGGGTTATGAGCGTGAGGAAATCCTGCAACTGATGGCTCACGTTTTGGCCGTGGAAATCGACGCTATCCTCGAAGAAGACCGCGCGTTCGATACCCAATGGTACGAAACCGCCTTGCGCGCACTGCCAGAGCTGCCGCCCGAAAAGAAATAACCCTCCATCACGTGGGCACGGCTCTCCTTGTGGCGAGGGAGCTTGCTCCCGCTGGGCAGCAAAGCGGCCCCGAGTTCTGCAAGCACATTTCGTCAGACGCACTGCATCCAGCGATTTTGCGATCGCTTCGCAGTCGAGCGCGAGCAAGCTCCCTCGCCACTGGTACTGCGCCTGCCCGCACGTACTGCTACCCTGCGACGAAATGCTCTAAGCCAACACTGGACAGGCCGCCCGAGTGCGTTCACTTTAGGGGCGCTGTCATCTATTCCTAGAAAGTCTGGAGTCCTTATGTCGCTTACCCCTGAGCTGGTTGCCGAACTGGAAATCCTTGCACTCTTCAACCTGGACAGTTCCCAGGAAGGTTTGAAAATTCATCAGACCGCTGCCCCGAAAGCCATTGCCGCCGCACAACGCCTGTTCGACAAAGAGCTGATCACCCAAGCCGATGGTGGCTACCTGACCAGCCTGGGCCGTGATGCCGCGCAAAATGTGCAAACGCTGCTGACCATCCTGTCCGTCGAAGAAACCGCCTGACGGCCATCGCATCGCCCACGGAACTCCCTGCGCGGGATTTCCGCGGGCAGACTGTCTCCCACCGGTAGAAATCTGGCGCCAGAAATCAAAATTCAGCTTAAATGTCCCCGGCAGGAGGCGCTAAACTGCTCACCGCCCCCGACGAGCACCGCGAACCGGTTTGAGCTGACATGACCCGCACCCACGAAATCCGCCCTGATCTGGACGAGGGAATCGACCGCAAGGTTCTCAGCCAGTTGCGCGCGCGCTTTCTGAAGCTCAATGACGGCCGCATGGCCCGGGCCATGGAAGGGTTGTCGACCCGCCAGCAAGGCGTCCTGACCCTGTTGCCGTTGTTTTTCCACGTCAATCACCCGCTGCTGCCGGGCTACGTTTCAGGCAGCACGCCGGCTGGCCTGTCGAATTTCGAACCTGACGCCAACGCCCTCGCCGAAGCCCAGCGCCTGACACGCTCGTTCTCCTACAAGGCTCGCCACGGCAACCCGCCACAGCCGATTCACGGGTTGTTCCTGATGGGCAGCCTCGGCACCCTCGCCCAGGCTGACCAGAGCGACATGGACGTGTGGGTCTGCCACGCACCGGACCTTGCCGACAACGAACTCGCCGAACTGCGCAAAAAGTGCCAGTTGCTGGAGGTCTGGGCCGCCAGTCAGGGCGCCGAAGCGCATTTCTTCCTGATCGAGCCGCAACGGTTTGTACGCGGCGAGCGTGACACCCAACTGAGTTCCGACGACTGCGGCACCACCCAGCACTACTTGCTGCTGGATGAGTTCTACCGCACCGCGATCTGGCTGGCCGGGCGCACACCGATCTGGTGGCTGGTGCCGGTCTACGAAGAAGCCAACTACCAGCAGTACACCCACACGCTGCTGTCCAAGCGGTTTATCCGCGCCGACGAAACCCTCGACCTCGGTCACCTGGCGCATATTCCGCCGGGCGAGTTTATCGGTGCCGGGCTCTGGCAGCTGTTCAAAGGCATTGAGTCACCCTACAAGTCGGTGCTCAAACTGCTGCTGACCGAGGTCTACGCCAGTGAACACCCGAAGGTCCAATGCCTGAGCCTGCGTTTCAAGCAGGCGGTGTTCGCCCATCGTCTCGATCTGGATGAGTTGGACCCGTACATCATGGTGTACCGGCGCATCGAGGAATACCTCACGGCCCGAGGCGAACCGGAGCGGCTGGAGCTGGTACGGCGCGCCCTTTACTTGAAGGTCAACCGCAAGCTCACCGGCAACAGTGCCCGCAACCAGAGCTGGCAACGCGCATTGCTGGAGCGACTGGCCCATGAGTGGGGCTGGGACCAGCGTCAACTGGCACAGCTCGACAGCCGCAGCCAATGGAAAGTCCGTCAGGTCAGCGCCGAACGCCGGGCACTGGTCAATGAGCTGAACTACAGCTACCGCTTCCTGACGCAGTTCGCCCGCACCGAGCAAACGCTCAGCCTGATCAACAAACGCGACCTCAATGTGCTCGGGCGTCGGCTGTATGCGGCCTTCGAGCGCAAGGCCGACAAGATCGAATTCATCAACCCTGGCATCGCCCCGGACCTGGCCGAAGACACCCTGACGCTGGTCCAGTCGCCGAACAAGAAAGAACCGGGGCAAAGCCACTGGGGACTGTACAACGGCAGCCTGGGCGCACTGGAGTGGGAGCATTTCGCGCCGATCAAGCGCAGCCGCGAATTGCTGGAGCTGCTGACCTGGTGCCATCGCAACGGCGTGATCGACAGCAGCACCCGCCTGGCACTGCACCCCGGCGACAGCGACTTGAGCGAGTTTGAACTGTTCAACCTGCTCGGCAGCCTGCAACAGTCAGTCGCCCTGCCCTTGAGCACTGTCGGCGAAGAACAGTTGCTGCACGCCAGCGTCCCCAGCGAAGTGTTGATCCTGGTGAATGTCGGGGTCGACCCGCTCAAGCATCACCGTGACCTGAACATCCTGATGACCACCGAGCGCACTGACTCGCTGAGCTACGCAGGGGTGCGCGAGAACCTGGTGCTGACCCTCGATCAGGTCACGCTCAATAGCTGGAATGAAGTGCTGGTCAGCCGCTACGACGGCCCGCACGCCCTGCTCGACTGCCTGCGCGATTACCTCAACAACCTGCCCGATGGCCCGCATCAACCCCGACTGCGGGTGCGTTGCTTCTGCCACAACCGGGCGCAATTCATTGCCCTGCGCGTCGAAGAAGTCCTCGATACCGCGCAAAACCTGTTGCTGAGCAAGCTCAACCACCGCTACCTGATTCAGGTCCAGCAGCATTACCACGTGCTGGAACTGGTGCCTGGCCAGGTCCACCACGTTGCACTGGCCAGCCTGCCCGCGCTGCTCGATTACCTGGGGGAAACACTGCCCCGCTACAGCCCGCTGCAACTGGACCCGATGGCGCTGGAAGACCACGACCTGGCGCTGATCCTGCCCATGGGCCAGCCCGAGTGCATTCAAGTGTTCTACCGGATCAACGAGGCCCACGCCGAACTGTATGTGCTGGATGAGTTCAATGCCCTGTGGCAACAGCGCCAGCCATACCACGACGAACAGAGCCTGCTGGTGCCGATGCAGCGCTTCCTGCAATCGATCCTGTTCCGGCGCGACGCGTTGCTGCCGATGGACCCCGCGCAACCGGTCGCGACCCTGGACACCCTGTATTACCAGGTCTTGCCATCAGGCACCGCGCGGGCCCGGCGTGTCGAGCCGCGACCCACGCCACAAACACCGGTGAACAAGCCGTTTTATGACGTGCAGGCGATTATCGGCAAAGCCGCACCGGGGCAGGTGCAGGTCACCCTGTATTGCAATCAGCGAGAGTTTTCGGAGCTGGAGCACGGCGACCAGCTCTTCGCGGTGGTCGCCCGGGAGATCGTCGAGCAGCGTCGGGAAGTAGAACGGTATCGCTGCTACATCACCGACCTGGACTTGTCCGGGCTGCTCGGTGACGGGCAGAGTTCAAGCAATCTTTACCTGCGCTACAAGGCCGACCTGGAGCGCGCACTGAACGAGGCGCTCGAACAGGCCTGAGGGGTCAGAGGTGGTATTCACCGGCCGCTTCCGGCTGGTATTCCACTTCAATCAGTTCAAGTTTCAAGGTCTTGCCACCCGGCGCCGGCCAATCGATGTGCTGGCCTGCCTGCAAGCCGAGCAAGGCGCTGCCTACCGGCGCCAGAATCGAAATTTTGCCTTCGTCGGCATTGGCGTCCTGCGGGTACACCAGGGTCAGGTGGTAGTCCTTGCCGCTGCTTTGTTCACGGCAATGCACGCGTGAATTCATGGTCACGACACCGGCAGGCACTTCCTCGTGACCCACCACAGTTTCAGCGCGATCAAGCTCGGCTTGCAACGCAACAGCACCCGGCGGCAACGGCTCGTCCAGGCTATCGATCAAACGTTCCAGACGCTGCACGTCCAGGCGGGTAAGGATGATGGAAGGTGCGGTGGTCATGATTCAGGCAGACTCCTTTTTTCTGCACGACAAAAGCAAAACCCCGCCAGAAATAGGCGGGGTTTTCACGGGCCTCGATGAGTTGAGGCGTACCCGGACACTATCACAGCTCACTAAATATACAAGTCAGCGGGCGGCAGAGCTGCCGTGTGGCACGGGGACAAGCCTTGCGCCTACCGGGAGGGGGACAGGTGTTTGCGCCGCGCGGCCTGGGCGCAAATCACCCGGCGCCGTTCGTCGTCGGCCGAGCGCCATTCGCGAATGTCCTCGACGTGACGAAAACAGCCCAGGCAGACCTTCTGTTCATCCAGCCGGCACACGTTGGTGCACGGTGAGGGCACCGCCTGACTGACGTTACTGTACAACGGCTTTGGCGGGCGAACGGGCGCGGCATCGGTCACGGTGTTACAGACCTTCGAAATCGAGTTTGGCACCGGCCTGCTGACCGACGATGCGCTCAAGCATCTCGCCCAGTTGCTCTTCGCTCTTGTCGCACATCCAGCGTTCGCTTTCTTCGTCGTAGTCGAAGTGGAAACCGCCGGACACCGCCGCCAGCCACAACTGACGCAACGGCTCCTGACGACTGAAGATCAGCTGGCTGCCGCTGTCGAACTTGACGGTGAGTACACCGGCCGAGCTTTCCAGATCGATATCCAGGCCACTCTCATCGAAAATATCCTCCAGCATTTGCTGGGTAGCATCGACCAGATCGTGGAAACGGGCTTCAGTCAAACTCATTGCAGGAACCTCAAAAAGTGTCTACTTACGCTCAAGCGCCGCAAGATACGGCCGAGCCCCGGCGATTGCAAAGGATACCGACCAGGCGCCCGTCCGACAGGGCACGAAACCTGTGGGAGCGAGCCTGCTCGCGATGAGGCCATCATCTTCAACATCAATGTTGGCCGACACTCCGCCTTCGCGAGCAGGCTTGCTCCCACAGGGGTTGCAGTTCAGCCCTCGACTTACTCAGCAAAGAAGCAAAGCCCCGCTGGACGGGAACCCCGTCACATAGGCAAGCTGACGGGTGGCCGGTATACTCCGGCGCAATTAACGCATTTTCAAGGATTTCGCCATGAAGCGCCTGATCTCTTCCCTTGCTGCGCTTGTCGCGGTTGCTTGCCTTGTCACTGCCTGTGGTCAAAAAGGCCCGCTGTTTCTTCCAGATGACAGCAAATCCCCAAATGACCAGGCGAAGTCGCAATCGCACAAACACGCTTAAGGGAACACCATGGACGCTTTTAACTACCGTGGCGGTGAGCTGTTCGCGGAAGGGGTTGCCCTGTCCGCCATCGCTGAGCGCTTCGGCACGCCGACCTATGTTTACTCCCGCGCCCACATCGAAGCCCAGTACCTGGCGTACGCCGATGCCCTGGCCGGCACACCGCACCTGGTGTGCTACGCGGTCAAGGCCAACTCCAACCTGGGCGTACTGAATGTCCTGGCGCGTTTGGGCGCCGGTTTCGACATCGTTTCCCGTGGCGAGCTGGAACGTGTTCTGGCCGCTGGCGGCCAGCCCGACAAGATCGTGTTCTCCGGTGTCGGCAAGACCCGTGACGACATGCGCCGGGCGCTTGAAGTCGGCGTGCACTGCTTCAACGTCGAATCCACCGACGAACTCGAGCGCCTGCAACTCGTGGCTGCCGAGCTGGGTGTTCGCGCTCCGATTTCCCTGCGTGTGAACCCGGACGTCGATGCTGGCACCCACCCGTACATTTCTACCGGCCTTAAAGAAAACAAGTTCGGCATTGCCATCGCCGACGCTGAAGACGTGTACATCCGCGCCGCACAACTGCCGAACCTGGAAGTCGTGGGCGTGGATTGCCACATCGGCTCACAACTGACCACCCTGCCTCCGTTCATCGATGCCCTCGACCGCTTGCTGGCACTGATCGACCGCCTCGGCGATTGCGGCATCTACCTGCGCCACATCGATCTGGGTGGTGGCTTGGGCGTACGTTATCGCGATGAAGAGCCGCCATTGGCTGGCGACTACATCAAAGCCGTGCGCGAGCGCATCGACGGCCGCGACCTGGCGCTGGTGTTCGAGCCGGGCCGCTTCATCGTTGCCAACGCCGGCGTGTTGCTGACCCAGGTCGAGTACCTCAAGCACACCGAACACAAAGACTTCGCCATCGTCGACGCGGCCATGAACGACCTGATCCGCCCGGCGCTGTATCAAGCCTGGATGGACGTCACCGCCGTGCGCCCCCGTGAGACGCAAGCTCGCGCCTACGACATCGTCGGGCCGATCTGCGAGACCGGTGATTTCCTTGCCAAGGATCGTCAGTTGGCGCTGGAAGAGGGCGACTTGCTGGCCGTGCATTCGGCCGGTGCCTACGGGTTTGTCATGAGTTCCAACTACAACACGCGCGGCCGTGCCGCCGAAGTGCTGGTGGACGGTGACCAAGCGTTTGAAGTGCGTCGCCGCGAGACGGTAGCCGAGTTGTTTGCTGGCGAAAGCCTGCTGCCGGAGTAAAACCATGCTGCTGCGTTTTACCAAGATGCACGGCCTGGGCAATGACTTCATGGTTCTCGACCTGGTCAGCCAGCACGCGCACATCCTGCCCAAGCACGCAAAGCTTTGGGGCGACCGCCACACCGGTATCGGTTTCGACCAATTGTTGATCGTCGAAGCGCCGAGCAACCCGGACGTGGATTTCCGTTACCGGATCTTCAACTCCGACGGTTCCGAAGTCGAACAGTGCGGCAACGGTGCGCGCTGCTTTGCGCGCTTCGTACTCGACAAACGCCTGACCACCAAACGGCAGATCCGCGTCGAAACCAAAAGCGGTGTGATCGAGCTGGATGTTCGCAGCGACGGGCAGATCAGCGTCAACATGGGCGCGCCGCGCCTGGTGCCGGTCGACATTCCCTTCGTGGCCGACGCACAAGCCTTGAGCTACCCGGTCGAGGTCGACGGCCAGACCGTCGAACTGGCGGCGGTGTCCATGGGCAACCCGCACGCCGTGCTGCGCGTCGACGACATCAACACGGCGCCGGTGCATGAGCTGGGGCCGAAAATCGAACACCACCCGCGCTTCCCGGCGCGGGTCAATGTCGGCTTTCTCCAGGTCATCGACCGAAGCCGTGCACAATTGCGTGTGTGGGAACGCGGCGCCGGGGAAACCCAGGCCTGCGGGACCGGTGCCTGTGCAGCGGCAGTGGCCGCGATCAGCCAGGGGTGGATGGATTCGCCGCTATTGATCGACCTGCCTGGCGGGCGCCTGTCCATTGAGTGGGCGGGCCCTGGCCAACCGGTGATGATGACCGGCCCGGCAATGCGCGTATACGAAGGACAGGTGCGTCTTTGAGTGAGCGAAATCCATGACTGATCAGCCTCAGGTTCCAGCCCCACAGCCCGACGAACTCCTTGGCGAAAGCCTGGAGGCGGCGGCCGTTGCCGCGTACCTGGAGGCTCATCCGGATTTCTTCGTCAACCACGAAGACCTGCTCGCAACGTTGCGCCTTCCGCATCAGCGCGGTGACACCGTGTCGCTGGTGGAGCGGCAGATGAAAATCCTGCGCGAGCGCAACATCGAGATGCGCCATCGCCTCTCGCACCTGATGGACGTGGCGCGGGACAACGACCGGCTCTTTGACAAGACTCGCCGCCTGATTCTCGCGCTGATGGACGCCAACAGCCTTGAAGATGTGGTCATCAGCGTCGAAGACAGCCTGCGCCAGGACTTCCAGGTGCCCTTCGTCAGCCTGATCCTGTTCAGCGACGAGGCCATGCCGGTCGGTCGCTGGGTCAGCAGCGCCGACGCGCACAAAGCCATCGGTGGCTTGCTGTCGGAGGGCAAAAGCGTCAGCGGCAGCCTGCGTGAACATGAGCTGGACTTTCTGTTTGGCGAAGAACAACGCCAGCAGATCGGCTCCACCGCCGTGGTCACCCTCAGCCACCAGGGTTTGTACGGCGTGCTGGCCATCGCCAGTCGCGATCCACAGCACTACAAAAGCTCGGTGGGCACGCTGTTCCTGAGTTACATCGCCGAAGTCATGGGCCGCGTGCTGCCACGGGTCAACACCTCGCTGCGCTCGGTACGCTGACCGTGGAACGGCACCTGGATGCCTACTGCGAGCACCTGCGCAGTGAGCGTCAGGTGTCGCCGCACACGCTTTACGCTTACCGACGCGACCTGGACAAAGTGCTGGCGTGGTGCGAAAAACAGAACATCGCCAGTTGGGCCGCGCTGGACATCCAGCGCCTGCGCAGCCTGATCGCTCGCCTGCATGCCCAGGGCCAATCCTCGCGCAGCCTGGCGCGACTGCTTTCGGCGGTGCGCGGGCTCTATCACTATCTGAACCGCGAAGGCCTCTGCGACCACGACCCGGCCAACGGCCTGGCGCCGCCCAAGGGTGAACGACGCCTGCCCAAAACCCTCGACACCGACCGCGCCCTGCAACTGCTCGACGGCGCCGTGGAAGACGACTTTCTGGCCCGTCGCGATCAAGCCATCCTGGAACTGTTCTATTCCTCGGGCCTGCGCCTTTCCGAGCTGACCGGGTTGAACCTCGATCAGCTCGACCTGGCCGACGGCCTGGTGCAAGTGCTCGGCAAAGGCAGCAAGACCCGCGTGCTGCCGATCGGCAAAAAGGCCCGCGAAGCCCTCGACCTGTGGCTGCCGCTGCGGGCCATGACCAACCCTGCAGACGACGCGGTGTTTGTCAGCCTGCAAGGCAGGCGCCTTGGGCCACGGGCGATTCAGGTTCGGGTCAAGGCGGCGGGCGAGCGTGAACTGGGGCAGAACCTGCACCCGCACATGCTCCGGCACTCCTTTGCCAGCCACTTGCTTGAGTCCTCCCAGGACCTGCGAGCGGTGCAGGAACTGCTCGGCCACGCGGACATCAAGACCACGCAGATCTACACCCACCTGGATTTCCAGCACCTGGCGACGGTCTACGACAACGCCCACCCACGGGCCAAACGCATCAAGGGCGGTGACCAATGACCCTCCAACTGATCACGTTCGACCTCGACGACACCTTGTGGGACACCGCGCCTGTGATCGTCAGCGCCGAGGCCGTGCTGCGCCAGTGGCTGACCGAACACGCGGTAAACCTGGGCGGCGTGCCAGTGGAGCACTTGTGGGCGATTCGCGAACGGGTACTGGCCCACGAGCCGAGCCTCAAGCACCGCATCAGTGCCCTACGCCGACGGGTGTTGTTCCATGCACTGGAAGAGGCCGGTTACGACCACCATCAGGCGTCGGATCTGGCCGAGCAAGGCTTTGAAGTGTTTTTGCAGGCACGGCACCAGCTCAAAATTTTCCCCGAGGTGCAGCCGACCCTGGAGATTCTCGCCAACCAGTACGCCTTGGGCGTGGTCACCAACGGCAACGCGGATGTGCGTCGCCTGGGGCTGGCGGACTACTTCAAGTTCGCGCTGTGCGCCGAGGACATCGGCATTGCCAAACCCGATGCGCGACTCTTTCATGAGGCGTTGCGGCGCGGCGGTGCAAGCGCCGAAACCGCAGTGCACATCGGCGATCATCCCGGCGATGACATTGCCGGCGCACAACAGGCCGGGTTGCGGGCAATCTGGTTCAACCCGACGGGCAAAGTGTGGGAGGCGGACAAGGCGCCAGATGCCGAGATTCGCAGTTTGACCGAACTGCCAGAGTTGTTGGCGCAGTGGAACTGCCAACACTAAAACCTGTGGGAGCGGGCTTGCTCGCGAAGAGGGCCTCACATTCAAAATTGATGTTGGCTGACACTCCGCTTTCGCGAGCAAGCCCGCTCCCACAGGGGATCACCGCAATTCCCAGGCTTTTGTTTCACCCATGAAAAAGCCCGCAGCGACGGCGGGCTTTTTCAGCAAGCAAGTAGCGGACACTCAGATAGGTCGGCTGCCGTACTTGTTATCAGGCTTCTTGGGAGGATCGGCGACCACATTGGCCTCCACTTCCTGCACCTTGCCGCCTTTGGCCAGGAACTCTTCCATGGCTCGTGCCAGAGCATCACGCTCCTTGTTCTTGGCTTCGACGCTCGGCAGCTCATCGACCGATACCGCAGCCTTGGCCTTGCCTTTGGCGGTCGGTGCCGGGGCATCGCCACCATCGTCTTCAGCAACGTCTTCCGCTGCTGCTTCCAGACCTTCCTCGGCTTCGTCTTCGTCGCCTACTTCGAGGTCGTCGTTTTCCAGATCATCGTCGCTCATGTTGTACCTCATGACTTGCGAAAAGCAGATTAGTTATAGCCCAGCTTCGCCGTCTGTCGACGGCTGCCGGAAAAAATTCAACAACCACTGGTGACCAGCGGTTTATGCCCCTTCACCGTGCACGGTGGCGAGGACTTTACGAGCACCGCCTCGATCACGATGCTCGCCCAGATAAACACCTTGCCAACTGCCTAACGCCAGTCGGCCCGCCGTAATCGGCAAGCTCAACTGACAGCCCAGCAAACTGGCCTTGAAGTGCGCCGGGAGGTCGTCCAGGCCTTCGTCGTTATGCTCATAGCCAGCCGAACCTTGTGGGATCAGCCGATTGAAAAACCGTTCGAAGTCGCGACGTACCGCCGGATCGGCGTTCTCGTTGATGGTCAACGACGCCGAGGTATGCTGCAGACACAAATGCAACAGACCGACCCGACATGCCTTGAGTTCAGGCAGGCCGGCGAGTAACTCGTCCGTTACCAGATGAAAGCCCCGGGGCCGTGCCCGCAGGGTTATCAGAGTCTGTTGCCACATACAGTTCTCCGCACGTTCGGCGCGCATTCTAGCGCGCTCTGGGAAAAAACAAAGGGCCTAATATTCCTGCAATGGTGTAAGCCATTGACCCATGAAATGTGCCTGCCGCAAACACGCCATAAGGTGCGGGGAAAAACCTTTCAGTGGCTTCTTCAGTGACAAATCACAGGCGAAAAAATGCCCGGCGAACCGGGCATGATTTTTTTACGCGCGCTTACAGGTTGTAGCCGCGCTCGTTGTGTTGAGCCAGGTCCAGGCCCACCGCCTCTTCTTCTTCGGTAATGCGCAGGCCCATGACGGCATCCAGCACCTTGAGAATGATGAAGGTGACAATCGCGGTGTAGATCACCGTAAAGCCCACGCCTTTGCACTGGATCCAGACTTGCGCGGCGATGTCGGTCACGGTGCCGAAGCCACCCAGCGCCGGGGCGGCGAACACACCCGTAAGGATGGCGCCGAGAATGCCGCCGATACCGTGCACGCCAAAGGCGTCCAGTGAATCGTCGTAACCCATTTTGCGTTTCAGGGTTGTGGCGCAGAAGAAGCACACCACGCCTGCCGCCAGGCCGATGATCAGTGCGCCCATCGGGCCCACGGTACCGGCAGCCGGGGTGATCGCCACCAGACCGGCAACCACGCCCGAGGCGATACCCAGCGCACTCGGTTTGCCGTGGGTCAGCCACTCGGCAAACATCCAGCCCAGGGCAGCGGCGGCGGTGGCGATCTGAGTCACCAGCATGGCCATCCCGGCAGTGCCGTTGGCGGCGGCGGCGGAACCGGCGTTGAAGCCGAACCAGCCGACCCACAACATGGCGGCGCCCATCAGGGTGTAACCGAGGTTATGCGGGGCCATCGGCGTGGTCGGGAAGCCTTTACGCTTGCCCAGCACCAGGCACGCCACCAGCCCTGCGATACCGGCATTGATGTGCACCACTGTGCCGCCCGCGAAGTCGAGCACGCCCCAGTCGCCCAACAGCGAACCCGGACCGCTCCAGACCATGTGAGCAATCGGCGCATAAACCAGGGTGAACCACACCCCCATGAACACCAGCATCGCGGAGAACTTCATCCGCTCGGCGAACGCACCGACGATCAGCGCCGGGGTGATGATCGCGAAAGTCATCTGGTAGGTGACGAATACCGCCTCGGGAAACAGCGCCGCAGGGCCGGTAATGCTGGCAGGCGTGATGCCGGCAAGGAACGCCTTGGAGAAACTGCCGACAAAGGAATTGAGGTTGACGACGTTCGCTTCCATGCCAGTCGTGTCAAACGCCATGCTGTAGCCATAAAGGAACCACAGGATGGTGACCAGACCGGTTATGGCGAAACACTGCATCATCACCGAAAGAATGTTTTTGGACCGCACCATACCGCCGTAGAACAACGCCAGGCCAGGAATGGTCATGAACAGCACAAGGGCAGTAGAGGTCAACATCCAGGCAGTATCGCCGGAGTTGAGGACTGGAGGCGCCACCGGATCTGCCGCCATGGCCAGGCTGGGCATTACGATGGACAACAGGGCTCCTAGCCCTGCGAATTTACGCAGAGTCATATTGTTTTCTCCTGGGGCGTTGGGTTTGGCGGCTTAGATTGCGTCGGTATCGGTTTCGCCGGTACGGATGCGAATAGCCTGTTCCAGATTGACCACGAAGATCTTGCCGTCACCGATCTTGCCGGTGTTGGCCGCCTTGGTTATCGCCTCGATCACCCGATCAAGATCCTTGTCGTCAATGGCGACATCGATCTTCACCTTAGGCAGGAAATCGACCACGTATTCCGCGCCGCGATACAGCTCGGTGTGACCCTTCTGCCGGCCGAAGCCCTTGACTTCAGTAACGGTAATGCCCTGCACGCCGATCTCGGACAACGACTCGCGTACATCGTCCAGCTTGAACGGCTTGATGATGGCAGTGACTAGCTTCATGAAACTCTCTCCCGAATTGGTGGACTTGCCCCAGGAAAACAAACCCGACTCAAGTCTAAGCGCAGTGCCTGGCTTTGTAACGCGTCGTCGCCAACGCCCGTTAACCGCTCCTGACGAAACACTTCCCCTCCGTGCGCCGCACTGCATTTGTCGCAGCGGCTGCATCAGTGCATGGGTCACTAGCGACTAAGCAGAAAGCTTGCCATCTCGCGAAAAACCTCTGTTTTCAATCCCTTGGTCGCTGCCACCCTCGTCATCACCCAAACGCTTGCGCCGATACGCACAACAACGGTGCGCCAGCGCCGGACAACATGCGCGAAAAACGTGCAACCGCGCCTGCGTCAATGACTATAGACACTGCGTGATACACTGCCGGCCATTGTTTCCAGGACATTTCCCATGCTCGCGCCCAAAGACCTCCTCGATGCCCTGAGCGGCCACGCCTCCCGCCTGTTCAGCGGCGAAACCCCGCTGCCAAAGAGCGAAATCGAAAGCCAGTTCAAGGCCCTGCTGCAAAGCGGCTTCAGCAAACTCGATCTGGTGAGTCGGGAAGAGTTCGACAGCCAGATGGTCGTCCTGGCGCGCACCCGGGCACGCCTGGAAAGCCTTGAGGCGAAGGTCGCTGAGCTGGAAGCGAAATTGAATCCGCCGGCTGCCGAGTAAGCCTTTTCGTTGTGGGAGCAAGGCTCGCCCGCGATAACGTCGGAACGACTTTCAAGCCGTTCCATCCAGGCCGTGCCCCACAACGGTTAATACCCGTACACCGAACAATCGGTCTTCTCGAACACCCGTTCGCAACATCCTGCGCAAATTTCGCTGTACGCCCTCGGCACTGAACCGCCGCCTCGCAACTACCCTTCAAAAACCGCAGGAAGCGGCTCTCGCCCCATCAAGGAATGATCATGTCTCTGGCCATTGTCCACAGCCGCGCCCAGGTTGGCGTGGAGGCGCCTGCCGTTACCGTCGAAGTGCATCTGGCCAACGGCTTGCCGGCGCTGACCCTGGTCGGGTTGCCCGAAGCAGCGGTCAAGGAAAGCAAGGACCGGGTGCGCAGTGCAATTCTCAACTCGGGTTTCCAGTTCCCCGCACGGCGCATCACGTTGAACCTCGCACCCGCGGATTTACCCAAGGACGGTGGGCGATTCGATTTGGCGATCGCGATGGGGCTGCTGGCAGCCAGTGTGCAGGTGCCAACCCTGACACTGGAGGACGTGGAGTTTCTGGGGGAGTTGGCGCTCTCCGGCGCGGTGCGACCGGTGCGTGGCGTGTTGCCCGCGGCACTGGCGGCGCGCAAGGCCGGGCGTACGCTGGTGGTGCCTCGTGCCAATGCCGAGGAGGCCTGCCTGGCCTCGGGGCTGAAGGTCATCGCAGTCGACCATCTGCTGGAAGTGGTCGCCCACTTCAACGGTCACACGCCCCTTGAGCCTTATGTGTCCAGCGGCTTGTTGCACGCCAGCAAGCCTTATCCCGACTTGAGTGAAGTTCAGGGGCAGTTCGCGGCCAAACGCGCCTTGCTGATCGCTGCGGCGGGTGCCCACAACCTCTTGTTCAGCGGCCCTCCCGGAACCGGCAAAACCCTGCTGGCCAGCCGCTTGCCGGGGCTGTTGCCGCCGCTGGCAGAACAGGAAGCGCTGGAGGTGGCGGCCATTTTATCGGTGGCCAGCCATGTGCCGCTGAGCCACTGGCCGCAGCGACCGTTTCGCCAACCGCACCACTCGGCCTCAGGCCCGGCGCTGGTCGGCGGCGGCTGTAGTTTTTCGAAATAGATGCGATAAATTCGAAATAAATGAGACGCACATCAAATTGAAAGAAGAAGCAAACTCTGCTTATCTGATTACTCAATCTGCGTTGCCTCACTCCCAGGATTACCCGTACGCTCCCTCTACGAAAGGTGATGCAAGCCGTCAGGGAATAGGTATGAATCGGGAAGCAATCGAGCACGCATTTGAATTGAAGAGCGCATTACAATCGGCTATCGACTCAGGCGAAATCAAAGATCGCGAGCAATTGATGGCGCTGGCGGCTCACCACGAATTGTCCGTGACAAGGAACAGCAGAGACTACGCTGGCTTTCAGTGCAAAAGTGGAAGGCGATTGCGGGTTCGCTTCGATTTTAACGACCGTCCCCCGGAAGAACCTAGAATAAAAGGACCGAAGCCACGCAGGATAAAAGCTGGATTTTGGATCTACGCTCTGGTTGCTCACAGCAATGATGGTGATCGTAAAGCTTGTTACATCGGTCAAGCTGCCGATCTGCGCAAGCGGTTTCGAGAGCACCTTAACCGACAAAGGGAAGGATGTGGCTCGTACGCACTGTTTCAATGGGCAGCACGTGAGAAGGTTGACGTTCAGGCAGCCGTGCTCACTTGGGCAGCCGGCTCCCAAAGCAACGCCACTCACTACGAAGGATACTGGCTTCAACGTGCCCAAAACGCCGATTTCGAGGCGCCCGACGTGCATAACTGGGGCAGGCTACCAAGACCTGACAGCCTTCCAGATCAGCCGATCCACTGGCCAACTGAAACCGTCCAGTCCAATTCGATATCCCTTATCGAAGTCGTCACACAGAAACTCATTCCTCAGGTTCTCTACCATGGATCGGAACCCGAAGGTCCAATTGAGACCTGATTGCCAACCTAAACTAACATCGCAAGACACTTGGTCTTTTCGAAGGATTCAAAGGCCAACCCGCTTTAATAAGCAATTAACTCAAACTAGTATGAAGGCTCAGGGCTTTAACGAATTTCGCGAGGACCGGCCGCAAGAAGTACGCCGTAAAGCCCTGAGTTTGGCGCGCATACTGAGCTTGCTAGCCCCTCTGACCAGTAGAAACTTGCGCCCTGAAGGTCAAACTTCGCGTTGCGATCACAAATTATACGGCCCCAGCCCAGCCTGGCGCTCTGACTGGGACTGGGTGCCTAGGGAGAACTACAGCGCGTCCAAACGATAGTGGTTTTCAGACTCCTGAACTACCTTGAAAGCAGGCGGGTGGGGTGCATCTTTCGCCGGTTCTACGTTGGTGACTTGAGCAACAGCGTCTCCGACGGCCCAATAATCGGTCTTGCGAGCTGCGGCCCAGCGTCTTGAGCTTTCCTCACGCCATTTCTTGACGTCGCCAATGTAACTTCCCTCGTCAGCCAGCTTATCCAAGAACGCCATGAGATCTTGGCCTCGCGGGATCACGTCTTCCGGGCTCATCCCATCCAACAGGATTGCGCTGATGAGTAGCGCACGTGCTTGCGAAGAGAAGCGCGCGGTCAGGCGTGCGCTATCATGGGTTTGCATGCTGAAAATGGCCAGCCAAGTGAGTAGATCCGCCTTTGCCCGGAAATCGCGAATACTTGGTGCCATCAAAGGTTGCCCAGGGTTGGACATGGCGAGAGACACACCAACTACATAGTCGTCGTACTCGTCCAATTCAGGCATCGCAGCCTTGGTGATTTGGCCGGCGCTTTGTAGCTGTTCAACGCTGTTTCGCCGAATCATCACCGCACCGTAGGTTTGTACGATTCGAACGTGCAATTGGTCGGGGGTCGCAAAACGTTTCACAAGGCCCAACACCTTTTCGATGCCGGCAGTGGACGCGATGAAGCGCTGAGCTTGATGAGTCCCGCCCATAACTGACTCATCGATCTGGTAGTGTAAATCCAACCGATAGCGCGGAAGCGCCTCGGTCATCATGTGATCCCGCTCTACCTTAACCTTGGGCGTATCCATAGCCGCCAGCACCATTGGCGGGACGTCATCGACCGTCAACCACTCATGGAGACGGACGTAGGTGATTTGGCGCTCGTAGAAACTCGGCCCACTGAGGTTATCCGTCATTGCCGACCGGGGACGCAGCTGGCCATCAACGATGATCGGGCCAGTTGGAACGTCCATGGCGTCACCGGGGAAACGACCATCGTCGAGCACGAGGCCATTGATGGCCACGAGGTCATTCTGGGAAGCATTCACCAGCTCAGGTTGTCCATTGGCGAGCAGACGGCCAATCTCCGCTTCCCGGTGCAAAGCGCCTGGCGCGAGAGAGTACATTTGCTCGGCACCGGCATACTCGATGTAGGTACGGTCGGGGTGTCGAGGTTGCTCGTCGTCAACGTACCCGAACACGACCATGCCGCCGTTCTCAGCGAAGTGGATAAGCCGATCATTGCCTTCGCCTGGCTTGATGTTGCGCACCATTCCGCTGTGCTGAGGTTGTCGACCACACAACAGGGCTGCCATCGCTTCGTAGATCCCACCGTCGCGGCTGATGACTGGAACCATCCCGCGAAGTTGCCGGTTGATGATGCTGCGGCCGCGAAACACCCCAGCCTCGTTGAACAGCGAAATGATCTCGTAGCCTGGTGGCAACAGATCGTGTTGGCGCACTGCATCGAGCAATGTTTTGTGTGATGCAGGAATGAGCACGTCCCTGACATAAGCATCGCGCAATGCGCTCATGTTGGGGATGGCCGAAAACTTCGGATTGGATTTCAGCGCTTCAAGCGTGGACGGTTGCAGTTGACCAACCGCGTCGACCAGACCACCCCACACAAAGGTGTCACCGGAATCTGTGATGGCGTAGCTAAAAGCCGGAGCGCCGAGACCTATCAGATCCGAAGCGGTCAGCTGTGCGAGTCCAAGGTTGGCCACGTGCACGGCCGGGCGCAGACGATCATCGCGCAACGTCGACGGCGGGAGGGTACGTGCAGTAGCCCGGCAGGCATCCAGATGTTCAAGGTTGATCGCGGCCGCGATGGCCATCGCGTGTTCGAGTGACAGATCGAGGTACTGCGCAATGCGCTGACCAACGAAGTCGATGACGTGATCCAACTGCAACGGTTGTCCGGTGTAGGCCGGCCCGTACTGCTTGGCCGAGCTGTGAAGCTCGGCATATTTACCGAACCCCACTACCTGGGCGAACGTCTCTTGCGTAGACGAAAGAGACGGCCGTGGTTCTTGCGGGGCAAGTGGGTGCTTACGCAGTTTGGAAATGGATTGTTTGATGCGGCCGCTGTCGAAGTCAGCCGAAGTAATACGAAGCATGTGAACTCCTCAGGCAGGGGCACAGTGTTCGTGGTAGCTGGCGGGCCGGTGTGCACCTGACTATGGATCAAGTTTCGTATAAAGAATTGGGGTTTACAGGTGAAGCGGGTGGTTTCGTTTCCAGAGAATTCGCGCGAGGCCAGCAGCACCGAACGAAACCAGTCCGGATGCCGCAAATGTTAGGGCGCAAAAAAGTAATGTCAAGCAGGATCTACCCAAGCCACGCGCTGCGGGGCTTGAAGGAGGGCACGCAATAGGCGCGCGTACGTGAAATGCGTGAAGTTGCCCGCTGCGACCTAGGTTTCGGTTTACGAAATAAATGATTTTATGGAATTAACGCGACTACTGGTAATTGCCCTCCTCACTGTAACGGTCAACCAAAGTTAGCCCACGTCAGGCCACCCCGACTGCGCCCGAGTGCATGGTCTTGCGGCTCTTCAGGCCCCCTTTTTTCCCGGCGCCTGATGAGGCTCGGGTTGCACGAACGGCAGCGGAGTCGATCATCCAGGTTTCCAGGTCGATCAGGCCTTGCTCATTCAACCGGATGTGAAGTCGCTTGAGCATCTGGTCGAAAGCCCCGCGATTACGCCAGTCGCGAAAGCGTTGATAGACCGTTGACCACGGGCCGAAACGCTCGGGCATGTCACGCCAGGCGGCGCCTGAACAGAGCACCCATAGCACGCCGTTGAGCATCAGCCGATCATTTGCCCGTGGGCGTCCGTTACGGCGCGTTTCACTGAAGATGTCTGCAACCAAATCCCAGGCTGCGTCGGGAAGTTCGTAGCGTTTGGCCATCGTGGGCTCCTGCCTTTGATGGACGCGGACTCTACTGATTCCTGACGTTTGTGGGAGTCAAATGAGTTTCGGCGGATTTCGTACAGAGCCTAACAGCTAGCCATAAATATTTTTTTCTTGAGCTTTTTCAATAAATATATCCTGGAGGTCACCTTGAATTTCTTCCCCGTCATAAACGACGACAAAATCCCCATCTATATCATTAGGGAAATGGACTCCATCTAATGTGCCCAACACTACAGAAGCGCTGTCTGCGATTATGACATTAAAAAAAGCAAATACATCAGCCCTTTCATCATTGCTCAACGCCGCCAAGGCATTTCTAGCTTTCGCATAAGGGTCGCTATCGCTATTAGCAGATTTGCTTAGAGACTCCTTATACTGCTCAAAGTTTTTCTCAAATAACTCATTAAATATAGCATGCACAAATTTTTGATCTGGCTTCATGATGTGTCCTCATTAACGCATTTCTGGATACATGGATTTATTGAGTGTTATCAGCTCTTTAAGCTTAGCATTTGGCACGTCGGGATAAACCCGCCTAAGCTCTCTTATGTCACGAGCTACTACATCGCGCGCGCTAGTAAAAGGCAAGCCAGTCCTCCTGTTCGTACTGCTCCTAGACACTATTCCTACTCCCTCTTTAGAAGTAGTATGCCCCACGCGTGGAACCAGCATTGCAGGAGCAGTAGCCGGATCATAGCCCTCAACTAAATCTTTCATGAGTGTTTTTTGCCCGACGTGGTGAGAGTCTAATTCCAGATTTTTACCTTTTACAGCACTTTTATTAGCTTTATGCGAGTTTACATCCCATTTATTACACGCAAGACCCAATGGGTCGATCCACCCCATCGCATTCGGCGCATACCGATAGAGATTATCCCCTCCCATCAACCCAATCGGGTCCTGCGTGGTAAACCTCCCCACCGCCGGATCGTAGTACCGGAATGTGTTGTAGTACAGCCCGGTTTCGCGGTCGTGGTATTGCCCCTGGAAACGCAGGTTCTGTTCCACCACGTTCGGTGACAACGCTTCCAAACCACCCCACGCCTTGTAGTACGCGCGCCACACCACGTGGCCGTCGGCGTCGGTCATTTCTTGGGGGGTGCCGATCTGGTCGGTGTGGAAGTAGTAGTGCCGGGCCTCCTGTTCCGGGTGTTCGGGGTTGTTGTCGACGCGGGCCAATGGGGCGTAGCTGCCGGGTTCGTAAATGTAGAGGCTGTGGCGCTCGGCGTGTTGTTCCTGGAGCAGGCGCAGGCCTTGCCAGAGGAAGCGGGTGTGTTGGGTTTGCTCGTTCTGGGTGACCTGTTTGCCGATGCGTCGGCCGACGGCGTCGTACTGGTAACGAGCCTCGCTGCTCAGGGTGGTGCCTTGCCAGGTCTGGGCGTGGATGAGGCGGTTTTCACTGTCGTAGTGGAACCGTTGCATCGCGCCGCTGGCGCTGGTTTTTTCGCTGAGGTTGCCCCAGGTGTCGTAGCTGAAACGCAGGTCTTTGAAGGCCAGGATGCGGTTGTCCGGGCGGTTGTCGAATTGCCATTTGCCGCTGCCGCTGAGGTTACCGGCCGGGTCGTACGAGAAGTCCTCGACTTGCAGTTGCGGGTGTTGCGGTTGACGGCTGCGCAACTGGCCGCTGGCGTCATAGCTGTAGTCGGTGACGTCGCGCTGCTTGTCGACCACCCGCAGCACTTCGCCGCCGGGGCTGTAGTGATAGCGACGGTGCAGGGCGGTGGCCGGGTGTTGTGGGTGGCCGAGCAGGCTGTCGGTGGTGTCGCTGAACCGGCTGAGCTGCTCGTGGGGCAACTGGATGGCGGCTTGCCAGAGTTTGCGGCCCTTGGTGTCGTAGCCGAAGCGGCTGGTGAGTTTGCCTTGGGTACGCAGGGTTTCGCGGTGCAGGGCGTCGCGTTCGAAGTCGCTGATCAGATGACCGTCGAGGTTGATCTGGTGCAGGTGACCGCTGCCGTAGTAAAGCTGATTGAGCTGGCGGCCGTCCGGCAGTTCCAGGCCGGTGAGGTTGCCCAGCACGTCATAGCGGTAATGCAACTCGCCGCTGCTGCTGGTTTCGCTGAGCAACTGGCCGGCCGCGTCGTAGCTGAACGCCAGATGGTCGTCGCCGATGCCCAGCGCTTTACCGGCCGCCGTGGGTAGGCGGTCGATGGCAATCACCCGGTCGACATCGTCGTATTGATAGTCGAGGCGCGCATCTTCGGTCATGCGGGCGAGCACACGGCCTGCGGCGTCGTGTTCGAATTGCTGCTGACGCGAGACTTCGTTGAACGACTGCGCAGCGATTTCGTCCAGCTGGGTCAGGTAGCCGCCGACGCTGTAGCTGAAGCGTCGACGCAAGCCATCGACCCGCACTTCTTCTTGCAGACGGTCGCTGGCGTCGTAGCTGAACCGATAGGCCGCCTGGTTCTCGTTGATCAGCGCCACCAGCCGCTGGGTTTTGTCGTACTGGTAATGCACCTGCTGGCCCCGGGCATCCTTGCGCTTGCTCGGCAAACCGCGAGCGGTGCGCGACAGGTAAACGGTATGGTCGTCGGCGTCGGTGTGGCTGAGCAACTGGCCGAGGGCGTTGTAGGTGTAGGCGTCGTGGCTGCCGTCGGGGTGTTCGATGCGCAGCAGTTCGCCGTCGGGTTTGCGGGTCAGGCGGGTGGTGCGTTCCAGGGCATCCTTGATGCTGACCAGATGCAGGCGTTCGTCATACGCGTACTGGCTGCGGTTGCCGGTGCAGTCCTGGTATTGCTCGAGCTGGCCGAGGTTGTTCCACCACAGGTGGGTGGTGTTGCCGAGCGGGTCGACGGAGGTGTGTGGCAGGCCGGCGTCGCTGTTGAAAAACTGAGTGACCTGGCCCAGTGGGTCGGTGCTGTCGAGCAAGTTGCCGCTGCGGTCATAGGTCCAGCTCGCGCTGCTGCCATCCGGGCGCTCGATGCTGGTGACGAGGTCGGTGTTCAGGTGATAGCTGTAGCAGGTCGAGCGGCCCAGCGGATCGGTTTCTTCGACCAGTCGGGAAAAGTCGTCGTAGGCGAACTTGAGCCGGTTGCCGTCGGGTAATTCCAGGCCTGTCATGTTGCCCGAATCATCCAAATCGAAGCGGTACTGCTCGCCACCGAAGTCACGGCTGGCCACCACGCGCCGACCTTCGTTGTAGTGGATTTGGGCGACACGCCCGAGCACGTCGCGAACATCGGTTTGCCGTTGCGCAAGGTCGTAGTGAAAGTGGAAGTGCTCGCCGTCGTTGGTCCAGTGCTCGACCACGCGTGGTTCGTTGTCGCTGAAGGTCGTTGACCAGCGGTAGTGGCAAACCAGCCCGAGAGCGTTCTCGTGGGCGACCATCAACCCGCGCTCATAGGCGAAGTTGCGCACCCGGTCGCCGTTGCGGTTGATCACCTGTTGCAACTGGCCGTGGGCGTTGTACTGGTAATGCACCAGGGTTTCCACCGGCCGGTTGTCGACCACACGCTCGACGCGGCTCAGGCGCCGGGGGTGATGGTCGTAACACAGATGCAGACGAATGCCGCCAGTGGCGCAGATGTCACTCAGACGCTGCTGGTTGTCGTAGCTGAACGTGAGGAAATGACCGAGGGCATTTTCGATCCGCCGCAGGGGTGCAGGTTGGCCATTTTCCGGTAATTCACCGAAGTAGAAGAAGGTGTTGTCGAGGCTGTGAAGCAGGTAGTGACCGCCTTCGGAGCGCACCACAAACAGTTGCTCGTCGGTCAGGTACAGGCGTTCGCCCGGCTCAAGCGACGGCAGCGGCAGGTCACGGCCCTGGTTGTCGCGCAGGTAGAGCTGGCCGTCTTCCAGGCGCAGGCTTTGCTCCCACGGCAGCACCCAGCCGCGCCCGAGCAGGCCTTCGTGGGTGAGGTCGCTGGCGTAAAAACGCGCCCAACTGATGGGCATCAGCCCCGGCAGGCTGAAGTCGGTTTCGCCGTCTTCCAGAAGCAACTTACGCCCGCTGATGGCATCCACCGGATTGCCGAACAAGGCGCCGGCGACGCGGCCGATGGCGGGACCGATGACAAACTGTCCAGCCAGCTCTCCGGCAACGAACCCCGCCGCAAATTTCATGGCGCAGGGTGCCACTTGCTTGAGGCCCACCTTCCCGGCCATCAAGCCCAGTTTCAGCAGGCCACCGGCCGCACCGGCCACGGCCATGAGGATGTCGACGGTGGTGCGCAGCCATGGCGGGATTTCATCGTCTATCGGCAGGTATTGCTCGGCGTCGGCGCCAACAAAGACGTTGTCCGAACCGCTGTCGATGGCACTGCCGCAGGTCAGTTTGTCGCCTTTGCGCGCAGCGGCCAAACCGTTGTAGAAGACTTTGGCTGAACCTTCGGCCACCAATGGCAACGGGTTCGGGTGCTTCTTGCAAATCCCCGTGCTGCCTTCGGCCTGAGCGGCCTTGAGGCCGTTGATGAACACATCGGGGGAGCCACTTTCGATGCCCCCGGCGGGGGCCTTCGACATTCGTCCTATGGCTTCCCCTCCGGCGGCCAGCCCCATACCTCCCAGGCCTGCTATCAAACCCACCACTAAGCCGGCCCCAAGACCGCAAGTCGCGAGCGTAAAGATCGACGCCGCTGCAATCAGGGCCAGCCCCAGTGCCGCGCCCACCAGGAAACCGACGAGGGCGTTGCTGTGGGCAATCTCGTCATTAAGCCGTGCTGCTTCGAACATGCGAAGTCTCTCTGTCGCGTCGACCCTTCAAGGCCGGAGTGGGCTCAAGGGGTGGCGGTCACAGGCGGATGGGCCTTGAAGCTGGCCAATACGTCCGCCCAGAGCTGGTTCAACGGATCGTCGAACGGCACCTGGCAGGTGGCGGTGAACACCAGCACGCGTTCGGGCGCCACGATGAACGCGGCCTGGCGCTGGTACACCGGGCGGCCATCGCTTTGGTAATGAGCATCGACTTGCTGGCCCGCTATCGGCGCCTGCGCCGACAGCACGACCGCGCTGAGGCCCTGGTGTTTGTACTTGCGCAGCTTGGCCGCAATCAGGCTGACCTGACGTTCGACGTAGTCAGTGAGGGCCTCGCCCGGCAGCGTGTTGTCGCGTGAGACCGTCAGACTGAACGGTGCCGGCAGGGCGACACTGGGGACAAACATGTTGACGCTGCGGTCATGAAAGCCAGCGGGCAGAGTGAGGCTGCCTTCCTGTAGCAAGTAATCCATTTACGTCATCTCGTCCGTGGGGAGGTTATTCAGATAGCGGGCGCAGGTGGGCTGGAGAACACTCCATCGACCTTCGCCTCGATCGTGCCTTGGGCGCCATCGGCACCCGGTGCAGTGGCCGCCGCGCCTCCAGGCATGTTGATGTCGAGTTGTCCACCGGTATTGATTTGCGCATCGCCCGTCACCGAAAAATTGAATGAGGTGCCATAGAGGTTGATCGCCCCGTCAGCCGTCATCTCGATGACGCTCTGGCCACACACCAGCCGCAGTTTTTCACCGGCCTCGATCAGGTATTGGGTGCCGATGCTGTCCAGTTTCGTGCCGCCGACCTGCAAGGTGTCATCGACCTTGACCGTCCTGATCCGGTTTTGCCCGATGGTCACGGTTTCGTTCTGGCCCACCGAGTGGACGCGGTTGACGCCGACCCAATGGCTCTCGTTGTTCTCGACGGTGCAGTCCTGGTTGCGCTGGGCATGGATGAAGATTTGCTCCTGGCCGGCGCGGTCTTCGATGCGCAGTTCGTTGGAGCCGTTGCCGCCCAGGCTGCTGTTGGTCTTGAACACGCTGCGGGTTTTGTTCGCCGGCAGCGGGTAGGGCACGGGGGTGACTTTGTTCGGCACACAACCGGTGATCAGCGGTTTGTCCGGGTCGCCTTCCAGGAAGGTAATGAACACCTCCATGCCGATGCGCGGGATGACCACCTGGCCGTAACCGGGGCCTGCCCAACTGGACGCCACGCGCACCCAGCAACTGCTTTGGTCGTCGTAGCGGCCGTCGCGGTCCCAGTGAAACTGCACTTTGACCCGACCGTGTTCGTCGCAGTAGATCTCTTCGCCCTTGGGTCCGGTCACGATGGCGGTCTGGCTGGCCAGCACGGGTTTGCGGGGTGGCAGCGGTGGCCGGTAGAAAGTGGCCCAGGGGATGGCGTTGAACGTGTTGCGATAGCCCTGGACAAAGCCGTCCGAGAGTTGCACGTCGCTGGTGATGGACTCTTCGAGGACTTGCGGTTGCTTGCCTTCATGACACACCTCGGTCAGCAGCCACAGGTCGTTCCACTCGGTGCGCGGGTGCTCGCCCAGTTGCAGAAAGTGACCGCAGACCAGGGTCGGCTGGTCGCTTTTACCGGCGACCTGGCGGTAGTCGGCGCGATGACGTTCCAGGGCGTGCTGGCTGAGCAACTTGCCTCGCTCGCGATCGGTGAACAGGCCTGGATAGTCGTAGTCTTCCAGGTCAGGCTGTTTGGCGTCCTTTTCCGGCTCGTAGTCAGACTCCAGCAGCATCCGCGGTTTCTTGAAGTCGTAGTCGCGGCGGGTGGTGCGGCTGGTGCGCGCTTCCAGGCGCAGGTCGAACGCCTTGATCACCGGTTCGGTGGCAGCCATGCCGCTGTCCGGTTGATAGGCGGTGGGGCGGCCGAGTTTGGGGAACACGGTCTGGTCGTCGCCAAACACCAGCACATGCCCGGTGCGACTGTGCTGGAAGTGGTAGTGGATACCTTCTTCCTCGCACAGGCGCTGGATGAATTGCAGGTCCGATTCATCGTACTGCACGCAGTAGTCGCGCGGGGGCAGCGGCGTACTCAGCGCAAACCGATAGGCATTGCCCAGCAGGCCATGCTCTTCGAGGATCTGCGCAATGATGCGGTTGACCGGCAACTGCTGAAAAATACGTTGGTTGTGGCGCTGGCTCAGGTAGGCGAGTTGCGGCCTCAGCGTCACGCTATAGCGGGTCAGGCGTTTACCGCTGGCCCCTTGGGCGACTCGGTAGACTTGCCCGTGAATGCCGCTGTCGGTGTCGTTGAAGGCCAGAAAGGCTTGCTTGTGCAGCAGGCTTTCGAGGTCCAGGTCCGGGCGTTCGCTGACCAGTTCCACTTCGAAGGCAAACGGCGTGCTGAGCGCCTCCTTGCCGGTAAAGGAGAGCACTTGAAGGTCATGCGCAAGGTCGTCGATAGACAGGCTGAAATGCGTCTGGTGGGCAGGGCTGAACATCCATTGTTCCTCAAGCGCCGAAGTGACATCGACCAGCAAGGCTGGCCGATGTGTTGTAACGGTCGGCCAGACTTAGCCAGCGACCGGGGAACGCCAGTCATCGGAACCCGAAGTACCGGATACTTCGTGGGTCCAGGTGATTTTGCGGTAGGTGAAATGCACGTCTTCCAGGTGGGTGAAGTGCGAGTTCGCCGGGTCCTGGCAGTTGTGCATGTAGTCCTTGATGTCCACGATGATCGCGTCTTCAAGTTTGGTGGTGTAGTAGTGCTCTTGGGTGCCGGCAGCGGAGGTGCGGTACCACTTGATTTCGATCGTGGTCATGCGCTCGCCCGAGGTCAGGGCAGCCAGCAGCAGTGGGGAAGCCTTGTCGAAGACTTTGGTGATGACCACGGGTTTGTGAACGCGTTGGCCGGTGGGTTGGCCGGACTGCGGGTCACGCGGGATGATCACTTCGTGGCTGAAGCCCTGAACCATGACCTGGTCTTCGTGACCTTCCTGGTAGGTGTTGCCAACGGAGTCAGCGGTGAAGGCGCCGGCGGTGATCAGGCCTTGTTTTTCGCCGGTGACGGACATATACGCTGGTGTTGCCATGGATGCTCTCCTTGCTTACATAAATGAGATAGCCCGGGGGCGAAATCGCCCGGTGGGTGATCTTTATGTATCAAGATTTGTGCCATGTATGATAATTGTTAGTTAAATCAATGAGTTAGATATTATCTACGCAAGATTTTTCCTTCGCTCGCCTGGGAAAGGTTGTCAAAGTGCGCAAGAAGTTGCGCAGTACTGTGCAAGAAGTTGCGCACTCGCCTGTACAGAACGTCATATATGGTCTACAGCGATGTGTGCACACAGTTATCCACATTTGAGTGCGCAAGAAGTTGCGCATGAAGGCAAAAGGCCATCATTCGCTGGATCTCAAATCTGTACCGCGTAATGGGAAGCCCGCAGAATTCGGAAAAAAACGGTCACTGAGACTTTCGGGCGCTAGCGGCAGGCCATATTTAGGCTGCCATGACCGTATTGATGAGGGCTTCCAGAATTGCTTTCCTCTCTTCGAAACGGCCATCGGTATGGTCAATCACTTCGTATGTGACATTGCAGCCATCCCTGATGGGCGGACCACACAGAATGCGTCCCAGTTCACCCACTTCGACATGGTGCAGGTTGTAAGCGACGGAACCGTCTCTGAGGAATTCCCGATCAGCCTTGATTTCTTTCGGCCACATGGTGGTGTCCTCCAACTCAGGTTGTGTACGCCCATGTATCACGGGGATGGCTGCAATGGTGACAGCCAAAGCCTCAGGCGGGCCTCCCGCGACCAAACAACGTGGCCATAGCTCTGCCTCAACAGCGGCGTTTTTAGCCGTCAGCCGCATGACCACGAAGGCTTTGAAACGAAGTGATGGCTCTTCGATCTTCACATCCCACTCATGACTGGACGGCAAACCACACATGCCTATCAATTTCAGAGGCAAGCCGCGCAATCTCAGGGTGAACAAGCTTTTTAGACCAATGCGGGGCTCGGGTAGCCCGAGTAACTCAACCACTGGTCAAGTCCAATGCAATTGATTGGTCAGTGCGAATGCAAATGACTGGTCAGCGGCGATGCAATTAGGTGGTCAAGTCCATGCAATTACACACTTAACCAAAAACACGGCGTATGTCCTGCTCGGAAATGGCACGAGACAAAGAATCACAGTCAGTGACCTGATAAGTCTCAGATAGCCGTGATCTGCCCGCCACATCGGCGGTACTCCCTTCAGACAGCGCGCTAGATTCCTATTTCATTCTGATCTGATGACGGACTCCCGGAGCCCGCTTCTGCATCTCTTTCACAATTTTCAAGTGACTGAAGACCAGCAGCAACGCCTTGAATAAATGTCAGATAAAGCATTAAATATCTGACATAGCTTTCAGCGAGTCTATCGATGCCCTCCCTACCTGTAGCAATTGTGGAAAAAAGTCTGGCTGTCCCTAAAGGCTACGTTCTGAGTCCCAAGGAGTTTTTGCACTTGGGTAGCCGGGCCGCAGTGGATCAGGCATTTTCGCGCCTGACTAAAGCAGGAAACCTGTTACGCGTCGCTCGGGGCATCTACGTTGCTTGCGCGCGGGGACAAGACGAAACGCAAGCTCCGCAAGCAGAGGCTGTCGCACTGTCCATCGTTGCGCAGGCGAAGGGCGTGATCACAAACTGTGGTGCTGTAGCGGCCAAATCATTTGGGCTGATTTCACAAGCTCCGGACGAAGTGACTTTTCTCACGACAGGCCGTAGCAAACAGCTGACCGTGGGCTCGGACAGGGCCTCACTGCAACATGCACCTTATTGGATGCTGGCATTAGGAAAGTCCAGAGCCGGCGATGCCGTCAGAGCAATGGCTTGGATGGGAGCAGAGCGTGCCGAAAAGACTGCATCACAGCTTCACAGCCAGCTTTCAGTAGGCCAATGGGAGGCTCTTTCTGCTGTTAGGGCTAGTCTACCCACCTGGATGGCTATTGCAGTAAGCAAGGCTGGCATCTACGGTGGATTACGCAATGGAGGCGGCGCTACTGACCAACGGCCACGCATTTAACGGCGAACTTAAGGGTATCAACAGGTCATAGCGATTAAACTAACGGGATGAAAAAGGTAGAGAACCATGGCTAGCGGCGAGCATTTAAAGGCGCTTTTGCGCTCACACATCAAAGGAGATGACAGTCATTTCCTTGCCGTTGCTATGCAGATGGCCGCACACGAAGCCAAGCAAGGACACGGAAAGCTTGCTGAGGATCTACGTACCCTGATTGATTCTGCCCAATCCAAGCGAAAGCCGCTGCCATCTGGCCAACCGGTTCCCATTGGCCAGCCCAGAGGCGAATTGAGCAATCTGCTCTCCGTTACTCTTCCTCAAACACGCTTCTCTGAAATGATCCTGGACGACGCTACCCACGGCCGACTCGCCCGCATTATCAGCGAACAGCGCAATTTCGAAAAAATACGTGCACACGGCCTCTCGCCCCGCCGCAAGTTGCTTTTGGTCGGCCCACCCGGAACGGGTAAGACCATGACCGCTTCGGCTTTGGCCGGAGAGCTCGGTATCCCGCTGTATATCGTTCGCCTTGATAGCCTGATTACCAAGTTCATGGGTGAAACTGCGGCCAAGCTTCGGCAGGTGTTCGACGCCATTAGAGACACTCGGGGAATCTACTTCTTCGACGAGTTCGACGCGATTGGATCTCAACGTGGCCTGGCCAATGACGTCGGTGAGATTCGTCGTGTGCTCAACAGCTTTCTTCAGATGATTGAGCAGGATCAGTCCAACAGCTTGATCATTGCTGCCACGAACCATCCAGAAATTCTCGACTATGCCTTGTTCCGACGCTTTGATGATGTTATCGAATATGGGCTGCCCAACCCGGAACAGATTCGTGACGTGCTGAAAAACCGGCTCGTAAACTTTTCAAAATCGATTAAAAGCTGGGAAGAGCTCACCACAGTAGCAAGTGGCCTGAGCTACGCAGAGCTGGTACGGGCAGCAGATGACGCGATTAAAGACGCGATCATTCATGATCGTGGTGCGGTAGACGCTAGGGACGTGGCAAAGCATCTTGAAGAGCGTAAAGCTTTCCACGGAAGACAACGATTATAAGCCGGTAGAGCTTTTCGATGACGGAACCAAACGCAGGGCAGCGACGACACTTTCATCTACAACGTACAGGGCGGCCGGAACGATACCAATCGACGGCATCTCCCACCCGAGATCCCGTTTTTCCGCCTCGCGACAAAACAAGGCATGGTGAGCGGCTGCTCGGACAACTGGAACACTTCAGAACACGAATGGCGCAAGCCGTTCAACTGCAACGCTCTCAAGGTCAGGACGGCGGCTTTGGCTTGCAGCTTGAGTTTGTAAGTGAGCCTGGCTTTGAACTGGCATTTGAAGGACTGGCCCGAGGTCAGCAACGAATTGAGTTGTTGAATGTGCGTTACGACGGGGCGACCCAAACTCACTTTGCGACGGTTTTCGTTCCCGACGGAAAACTAAATGCGTTTGAAGGATTGGTCACGCAGTACATGCACGTAAACACCAGTAAAGGTGTTCCTCGAAATACCCCCCTTTTAAACCCCATCCTTGAAATTCGAACAGCGACTTTCAGTGCCCTATGGACTGATAGCCAAGACGCTCTGCCCAGCAATCCTGATGAGCCGATTTGGTGGGAATTCTGGTTGCCTGTCCGCGATAACCAAGCCGCTGTACTGCAGCGATTCCGAACGATCGCGGGAGTGCTTGAGTTCCAAGTATCGACAGATGCGTTGACCTTCCCAGAGCGAACAGTCGTCAACGTCTTCGGCACCCAAACAGCCATCACCGCGTCAATGGCACTGCTCAACGAGGTTGCAGAGATTCGCCGCGCCAAGGAAACAGCGGAATTCTTCGATGCGCTGACACCAACGGAGCAGCGCGAATGGGCAGATGATCTGCTCGGGCGTACTTCAGGCGGGGATGACAACAGCGTTCGTATTTGCCTGATCGATACCGGCGTGAACCACGGCCATCCCCTGCTGGCCAACCACATTGCAATGGCGGACCTGCATACCGTTGATGCCGAGTGGGGAGTTCAAGATGATGTAGGCCATGGCACCGGTCTGGCCGGGGTCGCCCTCTACGGCGATCTGGTTGATCCACTGTCAGCACCAGGCCCAGTGAGCATTTCCCACCGCATCGAGTCCGTGAAGCTGCTACCGAGCGCGAGAGGCTACCAGCGCGAGACATACGGTTCGTTGACGATGAATGCGGTAGCGCGGCCAGAAATTATTCAGCCCGACAAGCAACGCGTTTTCAGCATGGCGATTACAAGCCTCGATGACCGTGACAGAGGCCGGCCTTCGGCTTGGTCAGCAGCCGTGGATCTTCTGACCTCAGACGCTCTGGGCGGGCGGACACAGCCACGTCTGATGATCGTCTCTGCGGGAAATGCCGATACGGAGAAATACGCCAATTACCCCTTCAGCAATCAGACTGACGGTATTCATGATCCGGGCCAGTCATGGAACGCGATATGCGTGGGGGCGTATACCCAGAAAGTCACGCTGGATCCCGTCGTTGCTGGAGAGTCTGTTCTTGCCACCAATGGCAGTCTCAGCCCTTACAGCACGACATCTTGTACCTGGACGAGGACGCCGTGGCCGTTGAAACCAGATGTCGTCTTCGAGGGTGGCAACCTGGTTCAGGACGCCTACGGCATTTTCAGCCATACCTCGCTTTCACTACTGACTACGTCACACGAGCCGCAGCAGCGCCTGTTCACTACCACGTGGGCGACCAGCGCCGCCTCGGCACTCGCGTCTCGCATGGCCGCGCAAATTTCTTCGGCCTACCCCCAACTCTGGCCGGAAACGGTACGTGCGCTAGTGGTGCACTCCGCCGAGTGGACAGAGCGGATGAAGGCCGAGTTTCTGGCCGGCGACTCAAAGGCCGACTATGAAGCCCTGGTTCGCACCTGTGGTTTCGGTGTTCCCGATATTGGTCGGGCACTGTGGAGCGCATCCAACTCTTTGACCCTGGTGGTGGAGGATTCTCTTCGCCCGTTCACCCGACAGGGATCTAAACCGGCAACCGCCCGTGACATGCATCTTCACCTACTTCCCTGGCCTCAGCAGGAGTTGCTGAACCTCGGCAACGAGGACGTCGAGATGCGCGTCACCCTGTCTTATTTTGTTGAGCCGAATCCAGGTGTCGCAGAACGCGGGCTCAAAGGGCGCTATCGATATGAATCTCATGGGCTGCGCTTTGAGGTCAGCCGGTCTGGCGAGGATGCAACAGTGTTCCGTCAACGGATCAACAGACGTGCCCGAGAGGAAGATGACGATGACACCCCTTACCTCAGCAGCCCCTCGGACACACGCTGGCTGATAGGTACACGTGGTCGGCATAAAGGGTCTCTGCACTCTGACATCTGGCGCGGACCGGCTTCCGATCTGGCGGGGTTGGGGATGATCGGGATTTACCCTGCGCCAGGGTGGTGGAAAACCTTGGTCAAACAGCAGCGCTTCAATGATGAAGTGAGGTACAGCCTGGTTGTGTCGATAAAGACACAGCAGACTGAAGTAGACCTCTACAACGCTGTCGATGTGGCAATCGCCAACGCTGCAGCAATCGTGACGTGAGCAAGGCGCCCTCGCCCTACGTGCGTAGTAGTGAGAGCTGAAGGGGCATCCAGGACCTTTCAGCTCAATCATGCAGAGAAAGCAGAAATGCTCGGCGACAACAGGCCGGCGATCACTGAGGATGATGAGATATGGAAGAAACGCTTGAGGCGCAGACCGACGATAAGCGGCGAGCGTGGAGTTACAACGGTGCAATAGAGGCAGGTTTCGATCCTAAATCCTATTCTTGGGCAGATGTCCCGACGGGAACGTGGCTTGCTCGCCTCGACTTCAAAATATGGTCAAACAAGACATCCGCCGGCTCTCTTGGCTGTTATTTCACATCACTTGCTGATGGCCGCCAGTATCAGCTCTCTGCCTTCCGTCCGTATCGGTCCACCTCACGATGCTACTCACCGACAGATGACGGCATCGACTTTTCGCGCCCAGGACTCGATGGGCAGATTTTTCAGCTAGAGGTCGGCAAGGCTGCAAACGGGAAAATCAAATGGCTTTCGGCGAAGTTCGAGAAAGACCTTTGACGCAGGCGGAATCGATAGCATTTCGACCGTAATGCAATGAAAGAGGCACCTTAACAGATGGCACAACGATATTGCCGTGTGCTATCTGTTAGCCCTTACCCCCAAAGCTGGTGTTCCGTTGTCCTTCATCGCCCGACGTTCATTCCGTTCAAATTTTAAGCCCCGGACAAGCTTTGGCGGCGCTCTTGAGAAGAAAGACTACGACCTCGTCATCTGGCTCTACGGTGGCGTCTGGAAAAGTCCTAATGCCTCACACGAACCCTTGGTCGACGTCGTATTTCGTCGGTTGGACCCAGACGGCACGCTGCATAGCACGGAGGTCATTCCAGTCGCGCTGTCGTTCCTCGGTCAATTAAGGATTGGAACCTGTTGGCGGGCAGGTCGGTGGGCGGGGGAGATTCAGTTGGAGGATCTAGGCGTGACCGCCGTGAACCTTCGCGAGAACGTGACCTGGCGGTTTGTCCAACTACGCGACACTCTTCTCGTGGACGACGAAGAATATGGGCTCAAGTCACGTGAGTGGCCCGTTTGGCTTGTGGAGGTTGATGGTTGGAATGAAGAAAAGATTCTCATACCCTGCGTCGAGTTTTTCATCCGCTGTTATGGCCGCAACTCCGAGTCAGCGCGGATTCTCGCCACCTACCCATGGGACATGGTCTTACAGCGGTTTTTCTACGATTTTCCTACCGAGCCAAGCGACCAACGAATCCAGTTGAAAAACTGGGTATCCAGCAGTGAAGGAGTGTTCTTGTGGCACCTGCTGCACGACCCAACTACGAGGGACGCGTGCAAAAGAATCTATGCAGAACTCGACGCACAGTTCGGCCCTGCCACCAAACACTCTACAAAAGCGTACCTCAAAGCAGGGCCATGGTTTGAGGGGACGGCGCTCCTTATGGGAAAGGGAAGATGGCTGGCCGATGGCAAGACCTTTCTCTGTTTGCAGTTAACGGGCTTCAGCGATCCGAAGGGCCCCGTCATCGATATCGAACGCTCCAGTTTTGTGACTGATGGCACTCACGACGGCGGCTGGCACAGGCAAAAACGAGTCAAGGAACTACCGGAAAACCAAAGGGTGTCATTGACTGACGCAGAGCCGCCCGACGTGGATTCCGAAACGCTACGGGTGCCCAACTATCCAATTCATCAACTGGGTGACAGACGGCGAATCAGAACTACACAACGAACTCACAAAGGCTCTAATGGAAACGTCCTCGCGTCGTCCAATGGACACGCTCTACACGCACCCGGTGAGGGGCAAGGCTCGAGCAAAGGCGTGGGCTCGGTGGAGTTTCAGACTCAACTAAATTGGGAATCCCAAGGCGACCTGAAAGCCATGTGGGCGGCGTGCGGACTTCTCGCGGAAAAGTACGCCGACATCATCAGCAGCGTTGAATGGTTCACCTTTGAGCGTGGCTACCAGACTATTGGCCCACCTGAACTGGAACTCTTGCGCCCACTTGAGAACGCGAGCTTGTCGCCGAAAGTCCGCAATTGGCCATACCTGGATGTTCGCGAGAGAGTCATGCGAGGCCTGTTGATCATCAGGATACGGGCCGGTCTGCGCAGCTTCTACATCATCGAGTCTCAACGACGACCGCGCTACGTCGCCCAAGCTCGAGACGCAGAAAATGCTTCGAACGCCGAGACGGAGGACGCTGCCGGCCATCAGTGCCTATTGCTTGAAATCAGTGCCGGCGAAAATGACACAAGGCATGCGCTCAAAGAGATTTGCTCGAACATTCGCTACGTCCAGGGCCAGGTGAGAAACATAAGGCTCGACGCCGGCTTTCCAAAGATCACCTTTAACCATTCAAAGCGAGCACCGGGCGAATTTCTGTTCGAGGGCGTTCTAGTCTCAAAGCTTGCTGAACTGAATCTCAAGCTGGAGACAAAAGTCGTCAATTGTCAGGGTGTCGTCATGTACGGAGAAGGCATCCAATAGTCTCGATATCCAATCGATACTCGTAAACCTTTTCCACTGGCATCAGGAGCAAAGGTCAAATCGCGCGTATTGAGCCGCGAAACACCGTGGAAATACTTGAGCCCGACGACGAGCCAAAGCGTTTCAACGTCTTCACCCGCGCGCGACCGCCTGAGCAACGCGAAGAGCTCTTTCTCTAGCCTTCTTTTTTCAAGAATCTTCGATTGACGCTTGACCCGTCCGAGGTTGATCCCCGAGCCACACTCGGCGTTCAGGTAGTGGATAAACCCCGTTATCGATGCCATCCGCCCTGGTGCATCACCTAAGAAGCGGGAGATTTTGGCCGTGCTTGGCAGCTCGTCCGCTCCTCGGCACTTGTCAGTGAGCAGGCGCGCCGCTGTGCTGAGAGCCAATCGAGCTGAACGGATGGACGTTCGCCCGATGCTCACGCGGCTCATCAACAACCGGAAGTAACCATTCAAAGCTTCGCTTTTTCGCCCGGGCTCCGTAGACGCCAAGATTGTTGAAATCCGACGGTGCTCGGAGTCCATCTCTCGCGCTTGAACATCCACTACAACCGCGTTGATTTCGGTGTACCAGGCCATGGGCAATTGCATGCGCCGCAGAGCTTCGGCACCAAAGTACGCCAAGAGATCGGTATACGAAGGCCAACTCGGCCAGTGTTTCTCTATCTCTTGGAAGAACAGCAAAAACCGGTGAATCGAGCGCGCTGCTTTCTTGTAATGGGTACGAGACGGGAGCCACGCACCAAACCGCTCGAACTCGACTCTCATCCAGCCGCTGCTGAACACCTCAATGTCCATGGCCAATCGCTTGCGATAAGTGTGTTCCCAGTAGCATTCGGCGCATTTCGCGCCCTTGCCGGCGGGCATATTTACCCCACAAAACGAACACGCAGTAGTGCCCACCGTCGAGCACAACCTGCATAGCTTGCGTCCATCAGCGCCCAAGATCAGCCGACGATTGCGCCCGCACGCCGCACAGGTTTCAAAATCGCGACGCGCGCACCTCGGGCAGCCTTTTACTACCTGCCCATCAACAAGCATGTTCACCAGTCGAGTCGAGAGCACCTGGCAGATCTCGCAAGACTGCGGCGGGAGGAAGTAATGCGCGCATGAATTACACGCAGGTCCATAGACCGTCATTCGACCGACCGGGCGACCGACGCGATGGCAGCGCACGCAGGGTTGGCTAGATAAGCAGCGCTGACAGACTGCTTTCAAATCAAATATGGGCAGACGGGCGATTTCAGCGCACTGCGGACAGGGGCGGCGCTTGAACAGACGGGCGTAACAGGTCGAACAAAACTTCAGCTGCTTGTGTATCTTTTTGGTTCTAATCAGCGACTTTCCGCAGCCTTCGCACATGCTAGACCTTGGGCCATCGTCGCTAGCCATCTCGTGAAAACTTCCTTTGCAGCCGAGCCCAGGCTTTAGCTACGTTCGGCACACCATGAGGCCCAGCACCGTTCTTGCGATGTCGTGATGCTCCACTTTGCAGGGCCTCCAAGATGCCTGAAATGCCGCTGGGCGCATGGCATCCTCGTGGCAGCGGCAGAGCGGATCGAGACAATGCATGCGTCTTGAACACCTGCGCCAAGATCTCATTATCGAAAGACATGACCTTCCAAGTCTGCGCCAGAAGTTCAGCACGCTCTCTCACCGAAAGCGCTTCCAGTGCAAGCCCTGATGGACATGTCGCGAGCATCTGCAGATCCAAATCACGGAGGACGGCACTGATTGATTGAGTGGGGTGAAGCGAGGCGCAGCGAATGAATGACTGAACCATCCTGGCCCAAAGAAACCAGTCAGCTGTGGTCATCAATTGAGAGCCAGAAACACAGTGGCCGCCCAAACACTCATCGGCGGCTTGCTGAAACAGCATGTCCGTCTCACAGGTGCTTTCAACCGTGCTGAGTGCAAAACGATACCCGCACAGGTGGCAAGCACCGCAGTCTTGATCCGGTGGCGACAGCCGTTGAGGTTGCAGCGCGGTCCAGCAGTTCGGACAGCGATCGATAAGCCATACATGATGCCGAGGACAGCTGAAGTGCCAGGCTAACCGTCCACTGATCCGGTAATAAGGCGGGCCTTCAGCAAAGCACAGTGGGCAAAGTTGAAGACCGGCCGCGGTGCGCAGGTTTCTGCTTCCCCGTACAAGAATCCAAGGCCAAGTTGCCTCACCAATCGGCCTCTCGCTGATCGCTTCGGCAATAGAGCCGAGGCAACAATTGGACACCTCTGAAACAGAGCAGCCTGCCAGGCTGGCAAGACTGCTCGCTCGATCACTGCTCACCCCCCGATCCAGATCACCACTCAAAGCGCGCCATTTCGGCCAAATGATGCTGGTCAACGCCAAGGGAGAACACCCATGGGCTAGCGCTGTGCGAACAAGCCAAGAGGTAAGCAACTCATCCTCCATGATGGGTTGCGTCCTAGGCCAAACCGAGTGATTCAGATCAACTCGCGGATGCCACGTGTAGGCCGTAGCCATGATTTGCTCTCGATTATCGACTGGTCGATATGCTCCTTGCCTGATTTGATGGCCTCGGTTGCGCACTCAAGTAACAGGCGCTGCAGGTCACCGGTGCTTCCCCCCGATATGGAGTAGAGCAATTGAGCCAGGTGAGGCCGAGATAGACCGGAGGCTTCACGAAGCGGAAGAACTGATTCGAAGTCTTTAACCAGCCGCTGGAAGTCAGCGTTGGGCTCCCAAGTGCGCAGCGGCATCACGTCAAAGCGACTGGCATGCTGAGGATCGGTATGAAGCACACGAACAGCATCAGGTGTGCCCACCCCCACCACGGGAATAGCCAAGGTGTTACAGAGAAACTTGAGCGCATTCATCGTTTCCCGCTGCTTTATCGCGGAGCCCGTCAGCAGTGAATGGAACTCATCGATGATCAGCAGCTTTACGCTGCAAGTGCGGAACAAATGAATCACCTGATAGCGAAGCTTGGTGACGGAATCCGACTCGCGGTACGGAGCCCAGAACTGCTCCAAGATGGCGATGTACAACCCCTTTTCGCCTGAAGTGGGAGGCGCCTCAGTCAAGATGACCGGCTTAACAGACTCGACCTCTTCGTTGACGTAAGCCGCACCGTGCAGGGCAACAAACCGGCGGACGATTGTCGTCTTCCCGTTGTTGGAGTCGCCGACGATGAGCAGGTTACGCATCCGGGGCCGCGCAGGCATCTGCATCAGGTGCAGCAGCGTATCCAAGATTTTTTGAGCAGCGGGATAACCAATCCAACGAGGCTGATCAAGGAAATGCAGGCGTTCGTTATCGGAAAGCTGAACAACCGCCCTAAACTCAGGATGGACGTGCGCATATTGCGTCATGAGACGTCTCCAAAGCTATTCAGATCGAAATCAACCATACCGGTGGCGAAGGCTGGCTGCTCTTGCGGAGCCTGAACCGGTTGGGGCTGAGGCTGGGCCGGCGTCACGTTCTTCGAGTGACGACGATGCCGCTCGACCTGACGCCTTGCTTGCTTGGTTCTTGCCTGGGCTGAAGCGACCAGTTCCCGGTTTTCAATGATATACCTCTTGATGAGCTCCTCGTTGATGTGAGCTCGCCCTTCGTCTACTGCTTTCTTCTTGGCCGCTCGATACTCCCACACACTGGCTGCCGGGAATGCCTGGTTCGCGACGGGGATTTTGAAGTATTGCTTGAGCACTGGGTCAAAAAACCAAATGACACTGATATCACGCGGATCGCGACGGAAGATGAATTTCCGAGTCTTGCCCGTTTCCTCATCTTTGGCGTTGATCCATGGCCGCAGCGCCTCGGAGTAGTAACGCACATCAAACTCAACACCGTAGTGCTGGATTGTGCGCTCGAAGGACGGTAAAAAATCCCGCTGGATCGTGAACGGATCAGTCGGACGCATCGGCATCCCGACAAGAGGATCGACGCCAAGATTTCCAAAAATGCCCACATGCCACTTACGCGCCGGGCTCATAAAAATCTTTGAGTGGTATTCCTGATGGTATTTGAGAATCTCCCGAACCAGCCACACCTCAAACTCATCGACCGTCAGCGCCGCCTGACCTTCGGAATCATAGCCGTCTCGGTCGTCGACATTGCCGAACGTGGTGCCTGGTAGCGAATGCACCTTTTTCATGAAGGTACCCAACAGTCGCTCGATATGCCCACCGAATTTTGGGCGTTTGACAGGACGAAACCGGTTTTCGATTCCATATAGCAAGCAGGAGCGCTTCAACGTTTCCGCTTGGAAATCAGGGCCATTGTCAGAGTGCAGAACCACCGGAAATCCCCAAACCGGCCATTCACCTTCAACGCCATGAACGGTCAGCCAATCTTCTTTAGGAAGTGCCGAGTGGGCCACACACATAGCTACCGAAATACCAGAAGGCTCATCCAGCGCCAGGTAATACCCGGTGATCATTCGCGTATGAACGCAAATCGCCAATGTCAGCCACATTCGACCTATGGACAGGCGATGAACGTTGTCCACAAGCATTACATCGATAGGCGTGTGGTCGATCTGGACGACGGACAAAGGGAAATCAGCGCCAGGAAAACTGCCTGGTGACGGGGTGTATTTGTTCCGCGCAATTTCAGCGAAACCTCGACCACGAAAGAATTCTTTTTTGGATACCTGATTGATGCGAGCCCGAATAGCGGAAGGGCTCGGGGACGCAATGTTCTTCGCTTCACACGCTTCCTTCACCCTCTCTACAGCTTCCTGCGCCGTCGGCCGCTGGTGGCTCAGGTAAAAACCTTTGATGACCGATCGAATAATCTCTTCCGCCTCGGCTGAGATACGAGAGTTACCTTGTTGCCAGCCACGCTTACGCGGGATCAGTGCGAGAAGCTCTCCCCAATCCCTGTATTTGCCAAGCCACCTGTAAAGCGTGGCCGCCCCAACGCCAACTTCTTCCGCTCGCTGCTCAACTTCTTTACGCCCGACCACAACATTGCCGATTAGCGGCTGGATAGCTGCATAGCGCTTCTGCGCTATAGCCCATTCTTCGGCCGCAACCGCCGCGATATCGTAGTAGGCGTACAGCCCATCGACCTTTTCCTTGGCTACAGGCTTGAGGGCTGCGATGGGCAGTGCTGCAGCGCGCCCAGACTCAACATCGATCCCGATGACCGTCGTGAAATCTAAGACTTGCGAGACCCGGTACACGTGGTCTGCATAGGCCACCATCGAATCAATGTTGGCATCGACCCGAGCTCGATCAGGCTCGAACGGAACGAGCTCTTGGTTGCTATCGCCTTGATCAGTCATCACTCGGGTATCCAAAGTTCTAGAAAGCTATTGAGTGGAAGTCGGATGTCGCAATCCAGTTGCCTCGTTGCCACCAGGTGCCAGATGTGTCCGATGCCTTCAGCCTTGTAGATGCCCCCAAAGTGTCGAGCCAACAGGTAGTGGAATGGCACCACATTCATCTGCCTGACCGTTTCCAGAATCCACGCGGAGTCTTCAGGCGGATAGTGATAACGCTTGTAGCGTTCCAGGAACTGAATGTTGGCAAAGGCAGTGTCGCGGATACGGCTCTCGTCATAGATGTGGAAATTCCACCCTTGGTCGTTCGCGTACCTCCAAGCAGCTTTCCATTTAGGCAGCCACTTCCTCCAGTTCGCTCTCCAGTCAGCCTCTGGCTTCACCTCGACCAAGGTTGGCTTCGGATATTGTTCATGATTACGACCACCCAACCGGTAGTAAACCAGGAAGTCTGGTGTGTACTGGAAGGTGCGGCCGTCTCTACCGGCGAAATCAATTTGGACCGGCTGCGGAACAATCGTCTCGACGTTACAAGAGAACGCCGTACGCGCAAGAAAGTCGCGCTCCAGCATCGACTCATAGGGGATTCCTTCCTCTTTGCGGAAGGGAAAGACACCCGACATGCTTCGCTTGGTGGGCTTGATTGCTCGGGTTTGGCGCGGTCTAGTTTTATCGCAGCTATTTTTGTCCATATCGAGTTTAGTCGCACCTAATTCGAAATATTGGCTCAGCTATTTCCAACGAAAGCTGCCATTTTTCAAGGGTTCCAGAGCACCACTGTCTCATCTATTTCTAAATCCTACAGCGGCTCGAAACCGCAACCGGGGGAAATCACCCTCGCCCACCATGGCGTGCTGTTTCTGGATGAGTTGCCCGAGTTCGACCGCAAAGTGCTGGAGGTATTAAGAGAGCCGCTGGAGTCCGGTCAGATTGTGATCGCCCGGGCCCGCGACCGCGTGCGGTTTCCGGCGCGCTTTCAATTGGTCGCCGCGATGAACCCCTGCCCCTGTGGATACCTGGGCGAGCCCAGTGGGCGCTGTCGCTGCACACCTGAGCAGATCCAGCGCTACCGCAACAAACTCTCCGGCCCGCTACTGGACCGCATCGACCTGCACCTGACCGTCGCCCGTGAAGCAACTGCCCTGAACCCTGCGCCACAACCCGGCGATGATACGGCCAGCGCAGCGATCATTGTGGCCAAGGCGCGAGATCGGCAACAGCAACGCCAGGGCTGCGCCAATGCCTTCCTCGACCTGCCGGGCCTGCGTCGCCACTGCACGTTATCCACAACCGACAAAAACTGGCTGGAAACCGCGTGCGAGCGGCTGACCTTGTCACTACGCGCCGCCCATCGCCTGCTCAAAGTCGCGCGCACGTTGGCAGACCTTGAACAGGTGGAGGGAATCAGTCGAGAACATCTGGCGGAGGCGTTGCAGTATCGGCCGACAAGTCCCTGACTTCATGGCCCGCGTCGATCCCCAATAGCAGCCCCGCCACTTCCATCACCTCATCCAGCGCTGCCGCAGCCGCTTCGGCAGACGGCTGCAACAACAGGTCATCGGCGTAACCCATGGTCTGGGCAAACAATTGCCGGGCTGCGCGCTCCGGTGACGCACAGCGAAACACCCCGGCGACCACACCACATTCGATAATCCCGACCAGCATCCCCTGCCACTGGCTGTTGACGAGCAGATACGCCGCCGCGAGCTCCGCGTCATGCATCGCCTCATCCCAGGCATCCAGCCACAACACCCAACCATCATCGGCAGAAGCCGGCAGGCAGTCGGTCAAAAACCCCAGCAACGCCTCACGTGGCGCAACGTCGGCGATCGAGACACGGGCCTCTTCAAGCTGCTCGTTGGCAAACCGCACAAAAGCTTCTCGGCGCAATTCTTTCCAATCGCTGAAGTAGTGATAGACGTGGCTGCGGGACAACCCGGCGTGCTCCGCCAGGTCACGGGTTGAAACATCGGCGAAACCCTTGCTGCGAAACAGTTCCAGGGCGGCGGCGATGATCTGGTCTTTGCGGTCGATACGCGACATGGACGAATAACCTCTACGCGCCCACAGATGGATGGCGCTTGCATTTTGAGCGATCGCTCAAGGATACTTGAGCAGTCGCTCAATTGTAGCGTTTATCATCCATTCGGTGCACTCATGTCAGCCGTTACCCCGCAAATCCTGATCGATGAAAGCCAGAAGATTGGTCAGCAATCCGCCAGCCAGACCCTCAAGGCCATCGCCAAAGCCTATCCCGGCAAACTGTTTTTCACCCTGTCGCTGGTGGCGCTGGAGAACGCGCTGCTGTTGGCCTACCCGCTGTTTGCCGGGTTTGCGGTGGACTCGATCATTCGCGGCGATGCCACCAGCGCGCTGTTTTACGCCGTGGTGGTCTTGGCGTTCTGGGTGGTGGGCGCCGCACGGCGAGCAGTGGATACCCGAACCTTCACGCGGATTTACGCCGACCTGGCGGTGCCGGTGATCCTCAATCAGCGCCTGCAAAACCAGAGCACTTCCACCGCCGCCGCGCGGGTGGTGCTGGCCCGTGAGTTTGTGGATTTCTTCGAAAAACACGTGCCGACCATCGCCACCGCGCTGGTCTCGATTGTCGGTGCCGCCGTGATGCTGCTGGTGATCGAACCGTGGATCGGCCTCGCCTGCCTCGGCGCGCTGCTGCTGTGCATCACCTTGTTGCCACGCTTCGCCCGGCGTAATCAGGAACTGCACGAGCGCCTGAATGATCGGCTGGAGAAAGAGATCGGCCTGGTGGAAAAAGTCGGCCCCGAAACCTTGCAACGGCACTACCGCGTGCTGTCGCGGTTGCGCATCGGGTTATCGGACCGTGAGGCAACGGCGTATCTGTTTGTCGGCTCAGTGGCGGCGATCCTGTTCGTGATCGCCATCAGCCAATTAGCACTGTCGCCTGCGGTGAAGGCCGGCCACGTGTACGCGGTGATGACGTATTTGTGGACGTTCGTCAGCAGCCTCGATGAGGCGCCATCGATGGTGGATCAACTGGCGCGGCTGCGGGATATCGGCAAGCGGGTTGATCCGGGGCTCGGTGATCAACCAGCCGAATGAGATCGGTGGCCAGGGAGCTTGCTCCCGCTGGGTCGCGAAGCGGCCCCCGACTACTTCGCAGCCGAACGGGAGCAAGCTCCCTCGCCACAATTAGCCTGCGACTCAGCGGAACCGGTCAACCTCTTGGCGCAGCTCCGCCGCCAGGCTTTCCAGTTCTTTGGCGGTGATGGCCAGGTTCGACACCACCTCACGTTGCTCGCTATTGGCCAGGGCAATGCTTTGCAGGTTGCTGCTGAGCAGGGTCGCGGTGCTGCTTTGCTCTTGCGTGGCGGTGCTGATCGCGGCGAACTGCTGACCGGCCGAGCGGCTTTGTTCGTCGATCTGCGCCAGGGCCGAAGCCACGTTGGCGTTACGCGACAAGCCCTCCTGCATCAGCAGGTTGCCTTGTTCCATGGTGCTGATCGCGTTGCCGGTTTCCTGCTGAATGCTGCTGATCATCACGGAAATTTCGTCGGTCGCCTCACGCGTGCGTGACGCCAGGTTACGCACTTCGTCCGCCACCACCGCAAAACCGCGACCCTGTTCACCGGCCCGGGCAGCCTCAATCGCGGCGTTCAGCGCCAGCAAGTTGGTCTGGTCGGCAATCGCGGTGATCACCCCGACAATCCCGCCGATTTCCTGGGAGCGCTGCCCCAAAGTATTGATCACACTCGCGGTGCTATTGAGTGCACCGGCGATTTGCTCAAGGGACGACGACGCTTCTTCCATCGACGTACGACCGATCCGCGTTTGCTGTGCGTTTTGCTGAGCCAGACGCTCGGTATTGCCCATGTTGTCGGCAATGTTCAGCGACGTGGCGCTGAACTCTTCCACAGCACCGGCCATGCTGGTGATTTCGCCGGACTGCTGCTCCATGCCGTCATAGGCACCGCCCGACAGGCCGGACAGCGCCTGCGCACGGCTGTTGACCTCTTGCGAGGCCTTGCGGATGTGCTCGACCATGGTCGACAGCGCCTGGCTCATCTGGTTGAAGCTGCGGGCCAGTTGACCGATTTCGTCATGGCTCGATACGTTCAGGCGCACGCTCAAATCCCCGGCACCCAGTGCCTCGGCCTGCCGCACCAGATCGCCCAACGGCTGCAACTTGCTGCGCAACAGCCAGACCGCCGCGCCGACCGCCAGCAACATCGCCAGCAGGCTGCCGATGGCCAACCGGAGGCCGACGCTCCAGGTCACGGCACGGATTTCGGCTTTGGGCATGCTCGCCACCACCGACCATGGCCCGCCTTCGAAAGGCACCGCCACGCTGTAGAAGTCTTCGGACTTGTCGCTCCAGAACGCGCCTTTGCCTGGTTGCTTGGCCAGGCCGACGAGGGTCGGGATCGCTTGATCCAGCGCCTGCACTCCGGCCGGTGGCACCAGCCATTTGCTTTGCTCGTCGAGCAGCGCCAGCGAACCGGTCTGGCCGATGCGGAAACGTTTGAGATTATCGAACTGAGCGTTCTGCGCGTCGGTGTAATCGAAGCCGACGAACAGCACCGCAATCACCTTGCCGCTGCTGTCGCGTACGGGGGTGTACTGAGTCATGTAGGAACGTTCGAACAACAACGCCCGACCGACATAGCTCTGGCCCGCCATCAGGCGTTGATACGCCGGGTGCGCGTGATCGAGCAGCGTGCCGATGGCGCGCGTCCCGTCCTGCTTGGTCAACGAGGTGCTGACCCGGATGAAGTCCTCGCCGCTGCGCACGAACAACGTGGCCACCCCGGCGGTCATTTGCTTGAACTCATCGACCTTGTCGAAGTTGTTGTTCAACACTTCGCTGCCCAGGTGCAGGCCCGGCGTCTGCACGCCCGCCACGGTCACCGGCTGATCCGGGTGCACGCTCAACCCGTTGCTGAAGCGCTTTTCAAACAACCCGCTCAAGCGCTGGGTGTTCTCGCGCAGGGTGCCGTGAAAGGTATTCAACTGATCGGCCAGCAGCCGCGCTTCGCTGGCCAGGTGCTCTTCGCGGGTGTCGAGGTTGGCGGAGTCCAGTGAGCGCAGGGCAAAAACGGTGCTGCCGCTGATCACGACCGCCAGTATCACGGCAAGGGCTAAACCAAGCTGCGAGGCGATCCGGGCACGGGGTTGAGGCATGACGGCTCCTGGCCGAGTGACCGGATCATCCTGATCACGTCGCGCACTCAGCAAATTTTCTAATAGTCGGGGGGGCGTTAAACCTTCCTGAACGGAGGTTCCACTTTCAAGGGTTCGGCGCGAAAGCTGAATACTTGAGCGCGCTACAAGGATATCGACCGAGGCCGCCGTTGCGGCGGCTTCATCGATTCAGCTCAGGTGCTGCACATCCGGCAATTCCATAGCCTGGACTTCGCTCTGGAGGAAGTCACCGAGCCTGCGCAAACGTTCGCCACCGGGGCGGGTTTTCGGCCAGACCAGGTAATAGCTCAAACCGCTGGCAACCGCCGTCGGCCACGGCAGGCTCAAGCGACCCTGCGCCACATCTTCGGCCACCATCAGCAGGTCGCCCATCGACACGCCATAACCCCGCGCGGCGGCAATCATCCCCAGCTCCAGCGTGTCAAACACCTGCCCACCCTTGAGCGACACCTGCTCCGACAACCCCATGCGCTCCAGCCAACTGCGCCAATCGCGACGATCCGGGGTCGGGTGTAACAGCTCGGTGCTGGCCAGCCGGGCGACGTCCCAAGGCTGGTCGTTCAGCAGATTGGGCGCACCCACCGGGATCAGTTCCTCGGGGAACAGGTAGCTGGCCTCCCAGTCCGGCGCAAAGCTGCCGTTGCTCAGCAAGACGGCGCAATCAAAAGGCTCGTGGTTGAAGTCCACCGAGTCGACATCCATCCAGGCACTGGTCAATTGCACCTCGTTGCCTGGCTGCAAATGCCGGAAGCGACTGAGCCGCGCCAGCAGCCAGCGCATGGTCAGGGTCGACGGGGCCTTCATGCGCAAGATGTCATCTTCGGCGCGCAAGGTATTGCAGGCACGCTCCAGTGCACCGAAGCCTTCGCGCACGCCGGGCAGGAGCAACCGTGCGGCATCGGTGAGCTGCAGATTACGCCCGCTGCGCTGAAACAGCCGACAGGCAAAATGCTCTTCGAGCGTACGAACATGCCGACTGACCGCACTTTGGGTAATCGACAGTTCTTCCGCGGCGCGGGTAAACGAACTGTGTCGCGCAGCGGCTTCAAAAGCACGCAGGGCATACAACGGTGGAAGACGACGAGACATCAGGAAGGCTCCTATAGCGCGACCCACAAACCCTATCAGAAACCTTCAAGCATGAGTTTTAATCATGCCACCAATCTTTTTTATCCCTTTGTGCAATCCCGGCAGAGCGCCGAGAATCAGCCCTTCCCCGTCCCTGTGAATTTACGAGTGTGATGATCATGCAGCATCCGGCACGTACCGAACTCTGGGCCATCCTGCGGCTGGCCGGGCCGCTGATCGCCTCGCAGTTGGCGCACATGCTGATGGTGCTCACCGACACCTTGATGATGGCCAAACTCAGCCCGGAGGCGTTGGCCGGTGGAGGTCTGGGCGCGGCGACCTATTCGTTCGTGTCGATTTTCTGCATCGGTGTGATCGCGGCGGTCGGCACGCTGGTGGCGATCCGTCAGGGTGCCGGTGACATCGAAGGCGCCGCCCGCCTGACTCAAGCAGGGTTGTGGCTGGCATGGCTGATGGCGCTGGTGGCGGGCCTGTTGCTGTGGAACCTCAAACCGGTGTTGCTGCTGTTCGGCCAGACCGAAACCAACGTGCAGGCAGCCGGCCAGTTCCTGCTGATTCTGCCGTTCGCCCTGCCCGGCTACCTGAGTTTCATGGCCTTGCGCGGCTTTACCAGCGCCATCGGCCGGGCGACTCCGGTGATGGTCATCAGCCTCGTCGGGACCGTGGCCAACTTCCTGCTCAACTATGCGCTGATTACCGGCATGTTCGGCCTGCCGAAAATGGGCCTGATGGGGATTGGCCTGGTCACGGCCATCGTCGCCAACTGCATGGCGCTGGGCCTAGCCTGGCATATTCGCCGGCATCCGGCCTACGACGCCTATCCACTGCGCAAAGGCCTGTCGCGGCCCAACCACCAGTACCTGAGGGAGCTGTGGCGCCTGGGCCTGCCGATTGGCGGCACCTACGCGGTGGAAGTCGGGTTGTTCGCATTTGCCGCACTGTGCATGGGCACCATGGGCAGCACGCAATTGGCAGCACACCAGATCGCCCTGCAAATCGTCTCGGTGGCGTTCATGATTCCGGCCGGGCTTTCCTATGCGATCACCATGCGCATCGGCCAGCATTACGGTGCCGGGCAACTGCTCGACGCACGGCTGGCCGGGCGCGTCGGAATTGCCTTTGGCGGCGCGGCGATGCTCGGGTTCGCGATGGTCTTCTGGCTTCTGCCCAACCAATTGGTGGGGCTGTTCCTGGACCACAATGATCCGGCGTTCCGCGAGGTCATTGAGTTGGCCGTGAGCCTGTTGATGGTGGCGGCGTGGTTCGAGTTTTTCGACGGCACCCAGACCATCGCCATGGGGTGCATTCGCGGGTTGAAAGACGCGAAGACCACGTTCCTGGTCGGCCTCGGTTGCTACTGGCTGATCGGCGCACCGGCCGCATGGTGGATGGCCTTCCACCTCAACTGGGGCCCAACCGGCGTCTGGTGGGGCCTGGCACTGGGGCTGGCATGTGCGGCGGTGAGCCTGACACTGGCATTTGAGTGGAAGGTGAAGCGGATGATCACGCGTGAGCCGGCGTCGCAGGCTGGTTTTCAGATGACTCAGCCGGATTGATGAACCTGTGGGAGCGGGTTTGTGTGGCGAGGGAGCTTGCTCCCGCTGGGTCGCGGAGCGGCCCCAAAACCTTTGCGACTGCTTCGCAGCCGAGCGGGAGCAAGCTCCCTCGCCACACAGCCTCCCATAGGTTGTTTGTGGTCAGCTCACGATTTCCAGCATCGGCTGCTGGCTGGAACCAAAGGTCAAATACTCAACCAGCTCCGCCAACGGCAAGGGTTTGCTGATCAGGTAACCCTGCACCTGATCGCAGCCATAGCCCCTGAGCAAATCCAGCTGCTCCGGCGTCTCGACGCCCTCGGCGACCACTTCCAGGTTCAGGTTGTGGGCCAGGTTGATCATCGCGTGCACCAGTTTGCGGTTCTCTTCACGCTGCTCCATGCCGCCGACAAAACTCTTGTCGATCTTCAGCAAGGCAATCGGCAGGCTGTTGAGGTGCACAAAGGATGAAAACCCCGTGCCGAAATCGTCCAGCGAAAACCGCACGCCCAAGCGACCCAGCGCATCCATGGTCTGCTTGACCAGATCACTGCGGCGCATCACGGCGGTTTCGGTCAGTTCGAACTCCAGCCATTGCGCTTCTACCCCGCGCTCGGCAATCAGCCGACTCAGGGTCGAGAGCAACTGACTGTCCTGGAACTGACGGAACGACAGGTTCACCGCCATGTGCAGCGGCGGCAGGCCGCGTTCGCGTAGCGCCTGCATGTCACGCAGGGCCCGGGAAATCACCCAATAGCCCAGCGGCACAATCAAGCCACTCTGCTCGGCCAACGGCACAAACTCGCTGGGCGGCAACAAGCCGCGCTCGCCATGGCGCCAACGCACCAGCGCTTCAAGGCCGACGATTTGCCCGTCGTGCAGGTTCAGGCGCGGCTGGTAATGCAGCTCCAGCTCATCGCGGCGCAACGCCCGGCGCAACTCGCTTTCGAGGTCGGCGAGGCTGCGGGCGTTGCGATTGATGCGTTCATTGAAGATGTGAAAGGTGCAGCCCTGCGTGCTTTTGGCTTGCTGCATCGCAATGTGCGCATGCCACATCAGCGGGTCGGCACCGGCCTGGGCGCGTGCGTGGGCAATGCCCAGGCTGCAACCGATCAACAGGCTTTCGCCGTCGACCCAGTAGGGTTCGGCCATGGCCTCGGTGATGCGCTCGGCCATCCATTCGGCGCGTTGCGGGGCGCGGCGGGTGTCGATCAGCAAGGCAAACTCGTCGCTGCCCAGGCGCGCCAGTTGATCGCCGGCCTCCAGCTGGCTCTTGAGCCGCGAGACCACTTGCAGGATCAGCCGGTCACCGGCCTGGTGACCCAAGGCATCATTGGCGTGGCGAAAGTTATCGAGGTCGAGGTGACCGAGGGCCAGGCCGCGCCCTTCGTTCTCTGCCAGGCGCGCTGCCAGCAGGGTCTGGAAACCCTGGCGGTTGGCGATGCCGGTGAGCGGGTCCTGTTCGGCCAGGCGCTGCAAGGTGTTTTCCAGTACGCCGCGCTCGCGCACGTGGCGCAGGCACCGACGCAATGTGTCCACATCCAGTGCATCGCGTACCAGCCAGTCGCTGACACCGTCCGGTGGCGTGGCGGGTTCGTGATTGAGCAACAATACCGTTGGCAGGCTGCAACGGCCGGGGTCTGGCTGGAGTGTCGCAGTGGTCAGCAAAACCGCACTGCGGTTGTCCGTAAACAGACTGCTGACCGACTCCCAGGTCGGCGCACTGATCAACACGGCCGAGCTCCCCATTGGAGCCAGACACTCGCGCAACAACGCTGCCCACGCTGGTTCTTCGGCCAGTAGCAGCAAACGCAAGGGTTCGACAGGCGTAGACAAGCTAGCTCCCTAGACTCTGCAAAGAGGTTGGCGGCGGGTATTATGACGCGCTGATAGACAATGACAAATGCTATTGATTATCAAACACTATTTTGTACCGCTCTGAATCGAACATTAGACGCAAATTCACCCCGCATCCTGCGGGAAAGTATCAAAACCGGCAAATTTAGATCGCGTGCTGCGTCACAAGTCGGAGAAGGCGGCAGAATCCGTCCAGCCTGTTAAAATGCCCGCCCTTTTCGCAAACGACTTCCTATTTCCGTATGTCCCGACTCAATCCCCGGCAGCAAGAAGCCGTGAGCTACGTCGGCGGCCCTCTTTTGGTGCTCGCCGGTGCAGGCTCCGGCAAAACCAGCGTGATCACCCGCAAAATCGCCCACCTGATCCAAAACTGCGGAATTCGCGCCCAGTACATCGTCGCCATGACCTTTACCAACAAGGCCGCGCGCGAGATGAAAGAACGGGTCGGCACCCTGCTCAAGGGCGGTGAAGGACGCGGGCTGACGGTGTGCACATTCCACAACCTGGGGCTGAACATCATCCGCAAGGAGCATGTGCGGCTGGGCTACAAACCCGGTTTCTCGATCTTCGACGAGACCGACGTCAAAGCCCTGATGACCGACATCATGCAGAAGGAGTACGCAGGCGACGACGGCGTCGACGAAATCAAGAACATGATCGGCTCCTGGAAAAACGACCTGATCCTGCCGCCTGAAGCCCTGGAAAACGCACGCAATCCCAAGGAGCAGACCGCAGCCATCGTCTACACCCACTACCAGCGCACGCTCAAGGCGTTCAACGCAGTGGACTTCGACGACCTGATCCTGCTGCCGGTGAAGCTGTTCCAGGAACACGCCGACATCCTCGAAAAGTGGCAGAACAAGGTCCGTTACCTGCTGGTGGACGAGTACCAGGACACCAACGCCAGCCAATACCTGCTGGTGAAGTTGCTGATTGGTACACGCAACCAGTTCACCGTGGTGGGCGACGACGACCAGTCGATCTACGCCTGGCGCGGCGCCCGCCCGGAAAACCTGATGCTGCTCAAGGACGACTATCCGTCCTTGAAAGTGGTCATGCTTGAACAGAATTACCGCTCCACCAGCCGTATCCTGCGTTGTGCCAACGTGCTGATTTCGAACAACCCTCACGAGTTCGAAAAACAACTGTGGAGCGAAATGGGCCACGGCGACGAGATCAGGGTGATCCGCTGCCGCAACGAAGACGCCGAAGCTGAGCGCGTGGCCGTGGAAATCCTCACCCTGCACCTGCGTACCGACCGCCCGTACAGCGATTTCGCGATCCTGTATCGCGGTAACTACCAGGCCAAGCTGATCGAGCTGAAGCTGCAGCATCACCAGATTCCTTATCGCCTGTCGGGCGGCAACAGCTTTTTCGGACGTCAGGAGGTGAAAGACCTGATGGCCTACTTCCGCCTGATCGTGAACCCGGATGACGACAACGCCTTCCTGCGCGTGATCAACGTCCCACGCCGGGAAATCGGTTCGACGACCCTGGAAAAGCTAGGTAACTACGCCACCGAACGCAAAATCTCGATGTACGCCGCCACTGACGAAATCGGCCTGGGCGAGCATCTGGATACGCGCTTCACCGATCGCCTGTCACGCTTCAAGCGCTTCATGGACAAGGTGCGCGAGCAGTGCGCCGGCGAAGACCCGATCTCGGCACTTCGCAGCATGGTCATGGACATCGACTACGAGAACTGGCTGCGCACCAACAGCTCCAGCGACAAAGCCGCCGATTACCGCATGGGGAACGTCTGGTTCCTGATCGAGGCGCTGAAGAACACCCTGGAAAAAGACGAAGACGGCGACATGACCGTCGAAGACGCCATCGGCAAGCTGGTTCTGCGTGACATGCTCGAACGTCAGCAGGAAGAGGAAGACGGCGCCGAAGGTGTACAGATGATGACCTTGCATGCTTCCAAGGGCCTGGAGTTCCCCTACGTGTTCATCATGGGCATGGAAGAGGAAATCCTCCCGCACCGCTCCAGTATCGAAGCCGACACCATCGAAGAAGAACGCCGCCTGGCCTACGTGGGAATTACCCGCGCCCGTCAGACCCTGGCCTTCACCTTCGCGGCCAAGCGCAAACAGTACGGTGAGATCATCGACTGCGCGCCGAGCCGCTTCCTTGATGAGCTGCCGCCGGACGACCTGGCGTGGGAAGGCAACGACGACACACCGACCGAAGTCAAAGCCGTTCGCGGCAATACCGCATTGGCGGATATCCGCGCGATGCTAAAGCGCTAGAATTGATTACTTTTTAACTAAATATCGACGTACGCCAGGCGCTGTGAAAACGTAGCGAGCGAAGGTAAGACAAGGCAAAAACAGGCGAGGAAGCGGAGTTTACTGGCTGTAAATGAGCATTCCGAGCCTGTTTTTAACGCAGGATTACCGAACGTAGTAGTTTTCACAGTGCCTGGGCGCCAGTAGAGGAAAGCTTCATGGACGCACTGCACAAGAAAATTCGCGAAGAAGGCATCGTGCTTTCCGATCAGGTCCTGAAGGTCGACGCCTTTCTGAACCATCAGATCGACCCGGCCTTGATGAAGCTGATCGGCGACGAATTCGCCGCGCTGTTCAAGGATTCAGGTATCACCAAGATCGTCACCATCGAGGCATCGGGCATTGCACCTGCAATCATGACCGGTCTGAACCTGGGCGTGCCGGTGATCTTCGCCCGCAAGCACCAGTCCCTGACCCTGACTGAAAACCTGCTGTCGGCGACCGTGTACTCGTTCACCAAGCAGACCGAAAGCACCGTGGCCATCTCCCCGCGTCACCTGACCAGCAGCGACCGCGTGCTGATCATCGACGACTTCCTGGCCAACGGTAAGGCCTCGCAGGCGCTGATTTCGATCATCAAGCAGGCTGGCGCAACCGTGGCGGGCCTGGGCATCGTCATCGAGAAATCGTTTCAGGGCGGCCGTGCCGAGCTGGACTCGCAAGGCTACCGCGTCGAATCCCTGGCACGGGTCAAGTCCCTGGCCGGCGGCGTTGTGACCTTTATCGAATAACCCGCCACACCGCATATCCCCCTGTGGGAGCGGGCTTGCTCGCGAAGGCGGAGTATCAGTCAACATCGATGTTGGCTGACACGGCCCCTTCGCGAGCAAGCCCGCTCCCACATTTGGTTTGTGCAGATCGTTAAAGTGCAGTGGCCTTCAAGCCTGCCAGCAGCAATCGCTGATACAGGTCCTCCTTCAGCCCTTGCGGGTTGGTCAGCTGCATGCGCTCAAGGTGAGCCGGATAGTCGGACGGTTCGGGGGCATCCAGTGCGGCTTTGCCCAGCTCCAGGATCTCCGTGAGTTTGAACTTGCTCTTGAGCCAGTTCAGCGCCCGCAACAAATCCCGCTCTTCGCTGCTGAAATCGCTGCCCAACGGATATTCCGGGAACAAGTGCGGATGACGCGCTGCAATGGCCTGCAAACGCTGCGGGGTGTTGTCGGCAAAGCGCGGATCGAGGACGAAATCCTTGGCCAGCTTACCGGCCTTCTGCGCCTGCTCGATCAAACCAGCCTGGAAGCGTGAATCGCTGATGTTCAGCAGCGCTTCGATCACCTTCGCATCGGACTTGCCGCGTAAGTCGGCAATCCCGTACTCGGTAATCACAATGTCGCGCAGGTGTCGGGGAATGGTGCAATGCCCGTATTCCCAGACAATGTTCGAACTCACGTCACCACCCGCCTCGCGCCAGCTGCGCAGGATCAGGATCGACCGCCCACCTTCCAGCGCATGACCCTGTGCGACAAAGTTGTACTGCCCGCCCACACCGCTGAGCACGCGCCCGTCCTCCAGTTGATCCGCCACCCCGGCACCGAGCAAGGTCATGGTGAACGCGCTGTTGATGAAACGCGCGTCCAGACGCTGCAAGCGCTTGAGTTCTTCCTGACCGTAGAGCTCGTTGATGTAGCTGATGGCGGTCATGTCGAACTCGGCCAGTTTGCTTTTCGGCAGCTCGCGCAGTCGTTGATAGAAGCTGCGCGGCCCGAGGAAAAACCCGCCATGCACCGAGATGCCGCCCGCCTGGGACGCTGGATCGAGGGTGCCGGCATTGGCTTGCTGTTGCAGGGCGACACTCGGGTAGACCTTGCGCCGCACGACCCCGGCATCGGCCAGCGCCAGCAGGCCGTTGACGAACATCTCGCTGCAACCATAAAGCCCTTTGGCAAACGGTTCCACACCACCTTCACGGCTGATCAAGGGTGCCCAGTGCTGCACGTCCATATCAGTCAGCAGCGAACGATAGCCATCGTTGTCGGCCTGGCGCGCCAGTAACGCGGCGGTCAGCGCATCGCCCATCGAGCCGATGCCGATCTGCAGGGTACCGCCGTCGCGCACCAGCGTGCTGGCGTGCAGGCCAATGAAATGGTCCTGACACCCCACCGGCATGTTCGGCGTGGAAAACAGCGTGCTGTGTTCCTGCTCGTCGATCAGCAGGTCGAAGGCATCACGCTCGACTTCAGCGCTGCCCGGCATGTAAGGCAAAGCGCTGTGGACCTGCCCGAGCATCAGGATCGTTTCCCCGGCGGCCCGGCGCTTGGCGATCATCGGCAACAGGTCGAGGGTGATGTCCGGGTTGCAGCTCAGGCTCAGGCGATCCGGCTGTTGCGGATCATGGGCCACCAGTTGCGCCACCAGGTTCAAACCCGCTGCGTTGATGTCCCGCGCGGCGTGGCTGTAGTTGCTGCTGACGTAGTCCTGCTGGGCCTGGGCGCTGTGCAACAGGCTGCCGGGTTGCATGAAAAACTGCTCGATATGGATGTTCGGCGGCAGGCTGTCACGGTGCAGGGCCGCGAGAAAATCCAGCTCGGGGTAGTCACCGAACACCCGCTCGACGAAGGGCTCGAGAAAGCGCCGCTGCAAACCGTCGCCCAACGCCGGACGCCCAAGACTCAACGCCGTGTACACCGTCAGCCGCCGCTCGGGCAGTTGCACGATGCGTTGATACAGCGCGTTGACGAAGCGGTTGGGCTTGCCCAGGCCCAGCGGCATACCCAGGTGAATATGTGCGGGCAAACGTGCGAGCACGTCGTCGACCGCTTGCTCGATTGAAACCGACTGCACCATCAGACCCTCCAGGCTTTCCATGAGTGGGGTGGGACCGACTTTGCCGCGTCTTGACCGCGATGAACAGCCTTTCGCTCAAATCGCAGGCACGAAAAAGCCGCTCGTAAGCGGCTTTTTCGATGAAGATGAGGCTTATTTCAGGCCAGACATCTTCTGGATTGCACCTTTGAGCTCGTCATCCGAGCAATCGGCGCAGGTGCCTTTCGGCGGCATTGCGTTCAGACCGGTGATGGCTTTTGCCAACAGGCCGGACAAGCCGCCCTGATGGTCGGCACGCTCTTTCCAGGCGCCAGCGTCACCAATTTTCGGTGCGCCCAGCAGGCCAGTGCCATGACAAGCGTTGCAATGTTTTGCAATCACTTCGTCAGGGGTTTTCGCCCCACCGCCGCCTGCCGAAGCAGCGACTTCCATCCCTTTGCACTCTTGACCTTGCACACAGACCTGGCCGACTGGTTCAAGGCGTTTAGCGATATCGTCGTTGGTCGCAGCTTGAGCGCTGACTGCCCAAAGGGCCAATACGGTTGCTGGTGCGGCCAGCATTTTCATAATTAGGTTCACGCGTACACCCTCAATGGTGGCTAGTCACGCCCACGGCCACGGTTTCGCAGGCGGGCGCAAGTATAACGGTTAGCCCGCCACACTGAAACAACCCTAAAGTCGAAGGGGTCTTGTTGTATGGCGAAATAATACTGCGGGCATCGCTGCAAACCTTGCAGGACGCCTCTTTCTTAGAAGTTCGCGGGCGTGGCTGCGCTGATTAGTCGCGCCGGCGCATCGAACGGATTTCGGAAACGGTGCGGCTTGGTGCTCTCGAAATAGTAGCTGTCACCGGCTTCGAGCACGAATGTCTCCAGCCCGACGACCAATTCCAGCCGGCCTTCCACCAAAATGCCAGTCTCCTCGCCCTCATGGGTGAGCATTTCATCACCGGTATCGGCGCCTGGCGGGTAGATTTCGTTGAGAAATGCAATCGCCCGGCTCGGATGGGCCTTGCCGACCAGCTTCATGGTCACTGCACCATCGGAAATGTCGATCAGCTCATTGGCCTTGTAGACAATCTGAGTCGGTTTTTCCTGAAGGATTTCTTCGGAAAAGAACTCGACCATGGACATGGGAATGCCGCCAAGCACCTTCCTCAGCGAACTGATCGAGGGGCTGACGCTGTTTTTCTCGATCATCGAAATGGTGCTGTTGGTGACGCCCGCGCGTTTGGCGAGTTCACGCTGGGAAAGACCTTTCAGTTTACGGATGGATTGCAGTCGTTCACCGACGTCCAATGCATTAGCCTCCCAGGATTCAGGTTGTAGGGATAATGAGCGGTATCATGGCGACAGCGTTCAGTATTTACAACACTTGGTCCTGAATCCTGTTCAGGAAGGCAACTTTCGGTAACGCTCGCTTAGCCTCAAGCCCCGCAATAGAGCAGTGGCACCCGGCGCAGGTTGCAGAAAATCTGATAAGGGATAGTGCCCGCGGCGGCGGCGACGTCGCTGGCCAGGATGTTTTTACCCCACAACTCGACTGTCGAGCCGAGGCCCGCCTGCGGCACATCGGTCAAGTCGACGCACAACATGTCCATCGACACCCGCCCGAGCAACTGGCTGCGCTGCCCGGCCACCAGCACCGGCGTGCCGGTCGGTGCCTGACGCGGGTAGCCGTCGGCATACCCCATGGCCACTACGCCGATGCGCATCGGCTTCTGGGTGATGAACGTTGCGCCATACCCCACCGGCTCGCCCGCCGGCAGTTCACGTACGCAGATGACTTTTGACTCCAGGGTCATGACCGGCTGCAAACGGTCAGCCACGGCGTTGCTCTCTTCAAACGGCGTGGCGCCGTAGAGCATGATGCCCGGGCGCACCCAGTCGCTGGGCACGTCTGGCCAGCCAAGGACGGCCGGCGAATTGCGCAGGCTGACCTGCGCCGACAAGCCCTGGCGCGCCGCTTCGAACACCGCTACCTGCTCGGCAGCGCTGCTGCTGTGCAATTCATCGGCGCGGGCGAAGTGGCTCATCAGCACGATCTTCGAGACCTTGCCGCTGGCCAGCAGGCGCTGATACGCCGACTGATAATCCGCCGGATGCAGGCCGACACGGTGCATGCCCGAGTCGAGCTTCAACCAGACCGTGATCGGTTTGCTCAGCGCAGCCTGCTCGATAGCTTCGAGCTGCCACAGCGAATGCACCACGCACCACAAATCCTGCTCAACGATCAGCGGCAGTTCGTCGGCCTCGAAAAAACCTTCGAGCAGCAGAACCGGCGCACGAATGCCCGCGGCACGCAGCTCCAGCGCTTCTTCGATGCACGCCACGGCAAAACCGTCCGCCTCGGCCTCCAGGGCCTGGGCGCAGCGCACCGCGCCATGGCCATAGGCATCGGCCTTGATAACAGCGAGGGCCTTGGCCCCCGTCACTTCTCGGGCCAGTTGGTAGTTGTGACGCAGGGCTTGAAGGTCGATCAGGGCACGGGCAGGACGCATGGCGGCAGACTTCTAGGCGGTCATGGAGGGAAGAAAAACCGGCGCTGACCGGTGGCGTGAACCGCCAGTAGCGCCGGGAGAGGGATCGTTGTTAAGGCAGAGCGGCCACGACAGACAGCTCGACCAGAATTTGCGGCTCGCACAGTTTCGACTCGACCGTTGCACGGGCCGGGGCCACACCTTTTGGCAACCACTGGTCCCAGACACTGTTCATGCCTTCGAAATGCGCGTCGATGTCCTTGAGGTAGATCGTGACCGACAGCAGACGGCTCTTGTCGGTGCCAGCCAGGTCCAGCAAACGCTCGATGTTGGCGAGGGTTTCACGGGTCTGCTGTTCAATCCCGGCGTTCATATCGTCGCCGACCTGTCCTGCCAGGTACACGGTACCGTTGTGGACTACGATCTGGCTCATGCGCTCATTGGTGAGCTGGCGCTGGATTGACATGTTTTGCGGACTCCTGATGGGTGTTGCCGTAACGGGAAATATCGAGACCTTCGGCACTGATCTGCGGCGTTTTCTTCGCCATCAGATCGGCCAGCAAGCGACCGGAACCACACGCCATGGTCCAGCCAAGCGTGCCGTGACCGGTGTTCAGGAACAGGTTGCTGAACGGGGTCGCACCGACAATCGGTGTACCGTCCGGCGTGGTCGGACGCAGGCCGGTCCAGAAACTCGCCTGGGCCAGATCGCCGCCCTGAGGATAAAGGTCGTTGACGATCATCTCCAGGGTTTCGCGTCGACGCGGGTTAAGCGACAGGTCAAAACCGGCTATTTCAGCCATGCCGCCCACACGAATGCGATTGTCGAAACGGGTGATCGCGACCTTGTAGGTCTCGTCGAGAATGGTCGAAGTCGGGGCCATCGCCGGGTTGGTGATCGGCACAGTCAGGGAGTAACCCTTGAGCGGGTACACCGGCGCCTTGATGCCCAGCGGCTTGAGCAACTGCGGCGAGTAGCTGCCGAGTGCCAGGACGTAGCGGTCAGCGGTTTCCAGCTTGCCGTCGATCCACACGCCGTTGATACGGTCGCCGGCGAAGTCGAGGCGCTGGATATCCTGGTCAAAACGGAACTCCACACCCAGTTTCGTGGCCATTTCGGCCAGGCGCGTGGTGAAGATCTGGCAGTCGCCCGTCTGGTCGTTCGGCAGGCGCAGGGCACCGGCGAGGATGTCGGTGACACTGGCCAGGGCCGGTTCGACGCGGGCAATGCCGGCGCGGTCGAGCAGTTCGAACGGTACGCCGGACTCCTTGAGGACGGCGATGTCTTTGGCCGCGCCATCGAGTTGCGCCTGGGTGCGAAACAATTGGGTCGTCCCCAGGCTGCGGCCTTCGTAGGCAATACCGGTTTCGGCACGCAACTCGTCGAGGCAGTCACGGCTGTACTCGGACAGACGGACCATGCGCTCCTTGTTCACCGCGTAACGGCTGGCCGTGCAGTTGCGCAGCATCTGCGCCATCCACAGGTATTGACCGATATCGGCGGTGGCCTTGATCGCCAGCGGTGCGTGGCGCTGCAACAGCCACTTGATGGCCTTGAGCGGTACGCCCGGCGCGGCCCAGGGCGAGGCATAGCCCGGCGACACCTGGCCTGCGTTGGCGAAGCTGGTTTCCATGGCCGCGGCTGGTTGACGGTCGATGACGGTCACTTCAAAACCGGCCCGAGCCAGATAGTAGGCACTGGCGGTACCGATAACGCCGCTACCCAAGACCAGAACGCGCATTTTCATATCCCTCATCGCGGCTTACCGCTGACGTTTATTGTTCATAGCACAGATGCGCGCAGTGTAAAAAACATTGGCCAGTGCTTTTCACTATATAAGTGCCTATATTTGGCGACAATTCTCGGCAAAAAACCTTTTCACGGAGGAGCATCCCCTATGCGGACGAACACTCAAACCAAACGAGAGCTGGACAAGATCGACCGCAACATCCTGCGCATCCTTCAGGCAGACGGTCGGATCTCGTTCACGGAGCTTGGGGAGAAGGTCGGGTTGTCGACCACGCCCTGCACCGAGCGGGTCCGGCGCCTGGAGCGCGAGGGAATCATCATGGGCTATAACGCCCGGCTCAACCCGCAGCACCTCAAGGGGAGCCTGCTGGTGTTCGTGGAAATCAGCCTCGACTACAAGTCCGGCGACACCTTCGAAGAATTCCGACGGGCCGTGCTGAAACTGCCTCACGTGCTGGAATGCCACCTGGTGTCAGGGGACTTCGATTACCTGGTGAAGGCGCGGATTTCCGAGATGGCCTCGTACCGCAAACTGCTGGGCGACATCCTGCTCAAGCTGCCGCATGTGCGTGAATCCAAGAGCTACATCGTGATGGAAGAAGTGAAAGAGAGCCTGAGCCTGCCGATTCCGGATTGAGGGCCAGCCTTGAATAAATTGTCGTCCGGAGGATAGCTTTCGCGAGCAAGCCCGCTCCCACATTAGATCTTCAGTGGGCACAGAGTTGCGTACGACAGAGTTTGAGTGTGGGAGCGGGCTTGCTCGCGAAAGCAGCGACTCGATCCGCTTCTAGACCAATACTTGCCGGGTGCTGGCCATGTACTCATGAATCTGTTTTTCGGCCCGTGGATGAATCATCTCCACCGGACGGCGGCCATTGGGGCATGGCAGGGTTGGCGTGGTGCCGAACAATCGGCAGATCAGCGGGCGCTCGTCGTACACCGTACAGCCGTTGGGGCCCAGGTGAACGCAGTTCAGTTCATCCATCGCCGCATCCTGCTCGGCCTTGGTCTTGCGCGGCAGGCGGGACATTTCTTCAGGTGACGTCGTCACTGGCCCACAGCAGTCATGGCAGCCGGGCACGCACTCGAACGAGGGAATCTGCTGCCGCAGCGTACGAATTTTCTGGCGGTTGCAGCTCATTGAAGCAAGTACCGATGAAGTGAACGGGGCGGGATTTTGCCTTAAAAGACGCAAGGCAGACAGCGCTGGCCGACCAGTGTTGCCCCTGGCAGAAGGTCCGGCTTATGCTCCGTCAAATTTTTCACACACAATAATCAGGATTACGCACATGAATGCCCGTGCTCAGCAACCTGTCCCGAGCCACCAGCACACCGCTTCCTACTACGCCGCCAGCAGCCTGCCACAGCCCGACCATCCGGTGCTCACAGGTGAACGGGTCGTGGACGTGTGCGTGGTCGGCGGCGGGTTCTCCGGGTTGAACACGGCAATCGAGCTGGCCGAACGCGGCCTCAGCGTAGTGCTGCTGGAAGCCCACAAGATTGGCTGGGGCGCCAGTGGCCGCAACGGCGGACAACTGATTCGCGGCGTGGGCCATGGCCTCGACCAGTTCGCCAACGTGATCGGCACCGACGGCGTTCGCGAGATGAAACTCATGGGCCTGGAAGCGGTGGAACTCGTCCGACAGCGCGTCGAACGCTTTCAGATCGCCTGCGACCTGACCTGGGGCTACTGCGACCTCGCCAACAAACCCCGCGACCTCGAAGGCTTTGCCGAAGACGCCGCCGAACTGCGCAGCCTCGGCTATCGCCACGAAGTCCGGCTGCTGCAAGCCAACGAAATGCACAGCGTGGTGGGTTCCACACGTTATGTCGGGGGGTTGATCGATATGGGCTCGGGCCATCTGCATCCGTTGAACCTGGCCCTGGGCGAAGCCGCCGCCGCCCAACAACTGGGCGTGCAACTGTTCGAGCAATCCGCCGTAACACGCATCGATTACGGCAGCGAGGTCAAGGTCCATACTGCCCAGGGCTCGGTCCGCGCCAAGACTCTGGTGCTGGGCTGCAACGCCTACCTCAATGACCTCAACCCTGAGCTCAGCGGCAAAGTGCTGCCCGCCGGCAGCTACATCATTGCCACGGAACCCTTGAGCGAGGCCCAGGCCCACGCATTGCTGCCGCAGAACATGGCGGTCTGCGATCAACGCGTGGCGCTGGATTACTACCGGCTCTCGGCCGATCGGCGTTTGCTGTTCGGCGGTGCCTGCCATTACTCCGGTCGCGACCCGCAGGACATCGCCGCCTACATGCGGCCGAAAATGCTCGAGGTGTTCCCGCAGTTGGCCGGGGTGAAGATCGACTATCAATGGGGCGGGATGATCGGCATTGGCGCCAATCGCCTGCCGCAGATCGGCCGGCTCCAGCAGCATCCGAACGTGTATTACGCCCAGGCTTATTCGGGCCACGGGGTAAACGCCACCCACCTCGCCGGCAAGCTGCTGGCCGAAGCGATCTGCGGCCAGCAAAGCCGTGGCTTCGACCTGTTCGCCCAAGTGCCGCACATCACCTTCCCGGGCGGCAAGCATCTGCGCTCGCCATTGCTGGCGCTGGGGATGTTGTGGCACCGGATGAAAGAGTGGGTCTGAGAGATCTGTGATGTCTGTGCCGACACTTTCGCGAGCATCGGCACACCGCCCCGCCCGCTCCCACATTTGATCGTTGTCGAACACAAAATCTGTGTTCGCTGAAGATCTAATGTGAGAGCGGGCTTGCTCGCGAATGGCTCTAAAGAACACCACAACACTCAGATTCGCCAAAACGGCTTCAGGCCCTCCTCCCGCGCCTGCTCACGGCTCAAGCCGATGTCGTCCAACTGCTCGGGCGTCAGCTCCAGCAAGGCCTTGCGGGTGTGCAGGTGATGCCACAGCAGAGCCCAGCGGCCCAGACCGGTCGGGGCGTTGCGAGCGCAGGTCGCGCTGGAGCCCTTGTCCTGTCCTGCCACCAGTTCCTGGCTGTGTAACGTCAGCCGCACATCGCTCAAGCCGTTCATTTTTGTCGCTCCTGTTTACTTGGATAACCAGAGCTTCCATGATGCGCGGACGTCAAAAAGCATTACAGATTCAAAGAGACTGCATTATTTCCATACAGATTCTCGCCTGACGTTCTGAATCATCGGTTTCGACTTCATCTGTACCGGTTCCCTGATTTCACTTGCCGAGGCAGTACCATGACGCTCTACGTGAACCTCGCCGAATTGCTCGGCACACGCATCGAACAGGGCTTCTACCGCCCCGGCGACCGACTGCCGTCGGTGCGGGCGCTGAGCGTTGAACACGGGGTCAGCCTGAGTACGGTGCAGCAGGCCTACCGGGTGCTGGAGGACGGCGGGCTGGCAACGCCCAAACCCAAGTCCGGTTACTTCGTACCGGTCGGGCGCGAGTTGCCGGAGCTGCCGGTCATTGGCCGGCCGGCCCAGCGCCCGGTGGATATCTCCCAATGGGACCAGGTGCTGGAGCTGATCCGCGCCGTGCCGCGCAAAGACGTGGTGCAACTGGGCCGTGGCATGCCGGACATCACCACGCCGACCATGAAACCGCTGTTGCGCGGCCTCGCGCGGATCAGTCGGCGCCAGGACATGCCCGGCCTGTATTACGACAACATCTACGGCACCCTCGAACTGCGTGAACAACTGGTGCGCCTGCTGCTGGACTCCGGCTGCCAGTTGGGCGTCAACGACCTGGTGATCACCACCGGTTGCCATGAAGCGCTGTCCACCAGCATCCGCGCCACGTGCGAGCAGGGCGACATCGTTGCCGTCGACTCGCCAAGCTTTCACGGCGCCATGCAAACCCTCAAGGGCCTGGGCATGAAAGCCCTGGAAATCCCCACCGACCCGCTCACCGGGATCAGCCTCGATGCCCTGGAACTGGCCCTGGAACAGTGGCCGATAAAGGCCATACAGTTGACCCCCAACTGCAACAACCCTCTGGGCTACATCATGCCGGAGTCGCGAAAACGTGCGCTCTTGAGCCTGGCACAGCGTTTCGACGTGGCGATCATCGAGGACGATGTGTATGGCGAACTGGCGTACAGCTACCCGCGTCCGCGCACGATCAAGTCTTTCGACGAGGACGGTCGCGTGTTGCTCTGCAGTTCGTTTTCCAAGACCCTGGCCCCCGGTTTGCGTATTGGCTGGGTCGCGCCGGGGCGGTATCTGGAACGGGTGCTGCACATGAAATACATCAGCACCGGCTCCACCGCCCCACAACCGCAAATCGCCATCGCAGAGTTCTTAAAAGGAGGGCATTTCGAGCCTCATTTGCGGCGGATGCGCACCCAATACCAGCGTAATCGCGACTTGATGATCGACTGGGTCAGCCGTTATTTTCCCGTCGGCACTCGCGCCAGTCGTCCTCAGGGCAGCTTCATGTTGTGGGTTGAATTGCCGGACGGTTTCGACACCCTCAAGCTCAACCGCGCACTGCACGACCAAGGCGTACAGATTGCGGTGGGCAGTATTTTTTCGGCCTCGGGCAAGTACCGCAATTGCCTGCGCATGAACTACGCTGCCAAACCAACGCCGCAGGTTGAAGACGCCGTCCGCAAGGTCGGCGCGGCGGCGATTAAACTGCTGGCCGAAACCCGCGACACGGCGGACTGACCTCTCACTGGAACCTAGCGTCCACATGCCGACATCCGCCGACAACCGGAAGCTTCCTACGTGAGAGCCAGAAAAGACCTGAGCACGCTGTTGCTGCTCACCGCCCTGCTTGGCGGCTGCACCTCCCTGGAGGTGCCGCACAAGCCGAGCCAGGCCCTGCCGGTCTCAGACTCGGCGTTCGGACGGTCGATCCAGGCCCAGGCCGCGCCCTATCAGGGCCGCTCGGGCTTTCGCCTGTTGCCCAACAGCAGCGAGGCCTTCATGGCCCGTGCCGAACTGATCCGCAACGCGCAAAGCAGCCTCGACTTGCAGTACTACATCGTCCACGACGGCATCAGCACACGCATGCTGGTGGAGGAACTCCTCAAGGCCGCCGACCGTGGCGTTCGCGTGCGCATCCTGCTCGACGACACCACCAGCGATGGCCTGGACCAGATCATCGCCACCCTCGCCGTTCACCCGAACATCCACATCCGCCTGTTCAACCCCCTGCACCTGGGCCGCAGCACAGGTGTGACGCGGACAATGGGCCGGCTGTTCAACCTGTCGCTGCAACATCGGCGCATGCACAACAAGCTGTGGCTGGCGGACAACAGCGCCGCCATCGTCGGCGGACGAAACCTGGGGGATGAGTATTTCGATGCCGAGCCCAACCTGAACTTCACCGACATCGACATGCTCGGCATCGGTCCGGTGGCCGAGCAGTTGGGGCACAGTTTCGACCAGTACTGGAACAGCGCCCTGAGCAAACCCATCGATCAGTTCATGTCCTTGCGGCCGACCGCCCAGGACCTGGTGGACACACGGTTGCGGCTCAAAAAATCGCTGGACGAAACCCGCCAGCAGAACCACGCGCTGTATCGACAACTGAAGATCTACCGGACTCATCCCCGGATGGACGTCTGGCGCCGCGAATTGATCTGGGCCTGGAACCAGGCCTTATGGGATGCACCGAGCAAAGTGCTGGCCAGGAATGAGCCAGACCCGCAACTGCTGCTGACCACCCAACTGGCGCCCGAACTGCAAGGCGTCAGCAAGGAGCTGATCATGATTTCCGCCTATTTCGTTCCCGGCCAGCCAGGGCTGGTCTACCTGACGGGACGTGCGGATGCCGGGGTGTCGGTGAACTTGCTGACCAACTCGCTGGAAGCCACTGATGTGCCAGCCGTGCACGGCGGTTACGCGCCGTATCGCAAGGCGTTACTGGAGCACGGCGTGCAACTGTTCGAACTGCGCCGACAACCTGGCGCACAAGGTGGCAGCGGCCCAAACCTGTTCCACAGCGCGGCGTCCCGTGGCTCCGACTCCAGCCTGCACAGTAAGGCGATGATTTTCGACCGCCAAAAAGCGTTCATCGGCTCGTTCAATTTCGACCCGCGCTCGGTGCTGTGGAACACCGAAGTCGGGGTGCTGGTGAACAGCCCGGAACTCGCCGAACGGGTGCGCGAACTGGCGCTGCAAGGCATGGCGCCGGCCCTGAGTTATCAGGTCCGGCTGGAGAACGGCCAACTGGTCTGGGTCACCGAAGACAACCGCACGCTCCACACCCTGACGCGCGAACCGGGGAGCTGGTGGCGGCGTTTCAATGCCTGGCTCAGCACCACGGTGGGACTGGAGCGGATGCTCTAACAGGCGACAAAAACCTGTGGGAGCGAGCCTGCTTGCTCCCACAGGGGATCTGCGTCGTTTCAGGAATCCTGATTCAGAGCAGGCTCCCTGAAAGGATTACAGCTTGATCCAGGTCGCCTTCAGTTCGGTGTACTTGTCGAACGCATGCAGCGACTTGTCGCGACCGTTGCCCGACTGCTTGAAGCCACCAAACGGGGCAGTCATGTCGCCGCCATCATACTGATTGACCCACACGCTGCCGGCACGCAGTGCCTTGGCGGTCAGGTGGCCCTTGGAGAGGTCCGACGTCCAGACCGCCGCTGCCAGGCCATACGGTGTGTCGTTGGCAATCCGGATCGCCTCTTCCACGCTGTCGAAGGCAATCACCGACAGCACCGGACCAAAGATCTCTTCCTGGGCGATCTTCATCGCATTGCTCACGCCGTCGAAAATCGTTGGCTCGACGTAAGTGCCACCGGTTTCCTGAAGGATGCGCTTGCCACCAACCACCAGTTTGGCGCCATCGGCATGGCCGGCCTCGATGTACGACAGCACGGTGTTCATCTGCTGTGTGTCGACCAGCGCACCGACGTTGGTTGCCGGGTCCAGTGGGTTGCCGGGCTTCCAGGTTTTCAGCGCCTCGATCACCAATGGCAGGAATTTGTCCTTGATCGAACGCTCGATCAGCAGACGGGAACCGGCGGTGCAGACTTCGCCCTGGTTGAAAGCAATGGCGCTGGCAGCGGATTGCGCCGCGGCTTGCAGGTCTGGCGCATCGGCAAACACGATGTTCGGGCTCTTGCCGCCGGCTTCGAGCCAGACGCGCTTCATGTTTGATTCGCCGGAGTAAATCAGCAGTTGCTTGGCGATTTTAGTCGAGCCGGTGAACACCAGCGTATCGACATCCATGTGCAGGGCCAGCGCCTTGCCGACGGTGTGACCGTAACCCGGCAGCACGTTCAGCACGCCTTTCGGGATGCCAGCTTCAACGGCCAGCGCAGCGATGCGGATGGCGGTCAGCGGGGACTTTTCGGACGGCTTGAGGATCACTGAGTTACCGGTCGACAGCGCCGGGCCAAGTTTCCAGCAGGCCATCATCAACGGGAAGTTCCACGGCACGATGGCGCCGACCACGCCGACCGGCTCACGGGTCACCAGACCCAACTGATCATGCGGGGTGGCGGCCACTTCGTCGTAGATCTTGTCGATAGCCTCGCCGCTCCAGCTCAGCGCTTGCGCCGCGCCCGGAACGTCGATGTTGAGGGAATCGCTGATCGGCTTGCCCATGTCCAGGGTTTCAAGCAGCGCCAGCTCTTCGGCATGCTGCTTGAGCAGGCCGGCGAAACGAATCATGGTGGCTTTGCGCTTGGTCGGCGCCAGGCGCGACCAGACGCCGGAGTTGAAGGTAGCGCGGGCGTTTTCCACGGCGCGCTGGGCATCGGCGGCGTCACAGCTGGCGATCTTGCCGAGCAGACGGCCATCGACCGGGCTGATGCACTCGAAGGTCTCGCCGGAGACAGCAGCGGTGTATTCGCCATTGATGTAGGCACGGCCTTCGACTTTCAGGTCGCGGGCACGTTGTTCCCAGTCGGCACGAGTCAGGGTGGTCATACGAGTGTCCTCCTCTTATTGAATACGAGCACCCCGCGTTCAACGCAGGCGCCCTTCAGGAAATGGGCCCGGCCAGCCTTAAAATCGGCCCAAGGCTTGCGCCACCCTAAACCAGCGGCCCCTCATGTTTCAATATATTTGACATAACACAGGCAAACAGCCTTGCGATGTTCATTTTAATAAACATAGACTTTGGTCTTTCCAACCACTTGCGCCGCAATCACGGGGGATCAGCAGAATGAATATCCAGGACATCGTCGATTTCAGTCAGGCCCAGACCCAGGCCGAACGCTACCGCCCGGACACCGTCAAGGTCCTCAAGGGCGACCCGGAGCAAACGCTCTACAACCACTACAACAGCCCTTGTGGGCAAATGAACGCCGGAGTGTGGGAAGGCGAAGTCGGCCAGTGGATGGTGAGCTACACCGAGCACGAATACTGCGAAATCGTGCAGGGTGTTTCCGTTCTGCGTGACGGAAACGGTAACGCAAAGACCCTCCGTGCGGGAGATCGTTTTGTAATCCCAGCAGGTTTCCAAGGCACCTGGGAAGTGCTGGAACCGTGCCGGAAAATCTATGTCGTGTTCGAGCAAAAGCCCTGAACTCAGCTACTTGAGCCCCTCTGGAGCCCATCCATCGTGATGGGCTTTTTGTTGCCCGACGCACGGCAGGCAAATATCGGGACACACTCAGACAGGTGATAAAAAACCAGAGTTACTCCAGACTTTTCCCACGCCATCCATGACGGATGACGGGAGCACACTCGCTCATTTCAACTATCGCAAGGAAGCAACTTATGACCATCGACCTGAACCAACACCTGGAAACCGCAAAGCAGTACGTCGGCAAGCAATACGCCGAAGCTCTGCGCGCAGAACTGTCCGAAAAGACCGGCCTGGTGGTACGACCAATCGGCGCCGGCTTCATCATGACCAAGGACTACAACCCGGCACGCATCAATCTGCTGGTTGAAAACGAAATCATCACCAGCGCCGCAATGGGTAACTGATACCTCCCGCAACCTGAGCCTCCAGCCTGAACGCTGATTGACGCAGCCTGGTTGCACAGAGCATCAAAAAACGCCCGATGCCTTGCATCGGGCGTTTTGCATTAAGCCCGACAAGATGCTGCGCCCAACGGACGCACGGACAAAAATCGATCAAAAGGAAGCAAGGATGCCATTCAAACAAATAACCATCGCGGCCCTGATCGGGCTGGGCGCATTCAGCCTGCAAAGCGCAGCCGCCCAGTGCCTGGGCCAACCTGACTCCCCGACTCTCGGCGAACGGGCAACACCCCAGCGACTGGAGGCAATCCGAATCCAGGCAGGCGCCAGTCGACTGCGCCTTGAAAAACCAGACGATATGTTCAACCTGAGGTTCAAGGACGATCGAGTCCGGGTGCTGGTCGACGATCAAGACAAGATCATCGAAATCGTCTGCGGCTGATCGATCCCCCGGACTTTCTCAGGCGTAACAAAAAAGGCCCGTATCTTGCGATACGGGCCTTTTTCTTAAGAGGGAAAAATCAATTACTTGATTTTGCCTTCTTTGTAGATCACGTGCTTACGAACAACCGGATCAAATTTCTTGATCTCGATTTTGTCCGGAGTAGTGCGCTTGTTCTTGTCGGTAGTGTAGAAGTGACCAGTACCGGCGCTCGAAATCAAACGAATCAATTCACGCATGATTAGCTCCCTTAGATCTTGCCAGCTTTGCGGATTTCGGCCAGCACGACAGTGATGCCACGCTTGTCGATGATACGCATGCCTTTGGCAGATACGCGCAGACGCACGAAACGTTTCTCTTCTTCGACCCAGAAGCGATGATGCTGCAGGTTCGGCAGGAAACGACGACGGGTTTTGTTGTTTGCGTGGGAAATGTTATTCCCAGTCACCGGACCCTTACCGGTAACTTGACATACTCTCGACATGCCTCAGCCCTCTAAAACCACATGCCCAACCCGGCATGGGTTGGCCGCTTAATCTCTCAGTCATTTGGCGCCAGGCGCCGCGTTTCTTTAGAGGTCTTACCGGCTACACCTACAGTGAAGGAACCGGGCCCCTAGAAAAGAGCGCTGCTTTATACCAGAAAGACCCCGTAGCAACAACAGTCAGTGTGAACAGACTTTGCGAAATACCCGATTTTCCTGGCTCGAACGCTTTAGCAAAAGGCTGCCAATGGCAGCGACCGCTCGTCGCAGAACAACCGCGTTCGACCCGATTCACCCAGGTCAGCTGCGCAAATCTGCCACAAACCCTCGCGCTCCAGCGCCGCAAACAGAGCCTTTTCGACAAAAAAACCGAGCCTTTTTGCCTTTGAAAAACCTTCTGCCTGGCACTTTGACCTTCGCAAACGACACACAACCTCAGCCATAAACTGAAAAAGGGGATAGTCATTTGCAAAAGAGGTCACTAGGGTAACCCTTTTCCAGACTGCACTCGCAGATGGCCCTTCGATCTGCAAAGGAAACTCACATAATGCGCCTCGCTGCCCTACCGTTGTTGCTTGCCCCTCTCCTGCTGAGCCCGTTGGCCCAGGCGGCCGCCCTGAGCGTCTGCACCGAGGCCAGCCCGGAAGGGTTCGATGTCGTTCAATACAACTCGCTGACCACCACCAACGCCTCGGCGGACGTGCTGATGAATACCCTGGTGGACTTCAACACCGCCAGCGGCAAAGTCGTTCCCAGCCTGGCCGACAGCTGGGAAGTCTCGGCAGATGGCCTGACCTACGTCTTCACGCTGCACCCACAGGTGAAATTCCACCGCACCGAATACTTCAGCCCGACGCGCACCCTGACGGCCGAAGACGTGAAGTTCAGTTTCGACCGCATGCTCGACCCGGCGCATCCGTGGCACAAAATTGCGCAAAGCGGCTTTCCGCACGCCCAGTCGATGCAACTGCCCGCGCTGATCAAGAAAATCGACGCCATCGACCCGCTGACCGTGCGCTTTACGCTCGACCACGCCGACTCGACCTTCCTCGCCACCCTGAGCATGGGCTTTGCCTCGATCTACTCTGCCGAGTACGCCGATCAGTTGCTCAAGGCCGGCACTCCGGAGAAGCTCAACAGCCAGCCGATCGGCAGCGGCCCGTTTATTTTCGGGCGCTTCCAGAAGGACGCATCGATTCGCTACAAGGCCAACCGCGACTACTTCGCCGGCAAACCGGCCATCGACAGCCTGGTGTTCGCCATCACCCCCGACGCCAACGTGCGCCTGCAAAAGCTGCGGCGCAACGAATGCCAGATCGCGCTCTCGCCCAAACCGCTGGATGTTCAGGCCGCCGCCCAGGAGCCGACCCTCAAGATCGAAAGCACACCGGCGCTCATGACTGCGTTCGTGGCGATCAACAGCCAGCACCCGCCACTGGATAAACCCGAAGTGCGCCAAGCAATTAATCTGGCGTTCGACAAGGCCAGCTACCTCAAGGCAGTGTTTGAGGGTACCGCCGAGGCCGCCAACGGCCCGTACCCGCCCAACACCTGGAGTTACGCCAAAGACCTGCCGGGCTACCCGAAAGACATCGCCAAGGCTCGGGCGCTGCTGGCCAAGGCCGGGCTCAAGGACGGTTTCAAAACCACTATCTGGACCCGCCCTTCCGGCAGCCTGCTCAACCCCAACCCAAGCCTTGGTGCCCAGTTGTTGCAGGCCGACCTGGCCGAAGTCGGCATTCAGGCAGAAATACGCGTGATCGAATGGGGCGAACTGATCCGGCGCGCCAAGGCCGGTGAGCACGATTTGCTGTTCATGGGCTGGGCCGGCGACAACGGTGACCCGGACAACTTCCTCACGCCGCAGTTCTCCTGCGCGGCGGTCAAGTCCGGGACCAACTTCGCCCGCTACTGCGACCAGGGCCTGGACAAACTCATCAGCGCCGGCAAGACCACCACCGAACAAGGTGTGCGCAGCAAGCTCTACGAGCAGGCTCAGGCGCAGATCCAGCAACAGGCGCTGTGGCTGCCGCTGGCCCATCCGACGGCCTCTGCGCTAACGCGCAAGGACGTTCAGGGCTATCAAGTCAGCCCGTTCGGGCGTCAGGATTATTCGAAGGTCAGTTTCAGATAAGCAGCTGCAAGCTTTCAGCTACAAGCTACAAGCTGCAAGCTGCAAGCTGCAAGTTCAGAGCAGTCCTCATACCGCTTTAACTTGCAGCTTGAAGCTTGTCGCTGCTTCCCTACATCCACCCATACTCGGCCATGGACAGCGGGTCGCCGTCACCGACGATGAAATGGTCGAGCACCCGCACATCCACCAGGTCCAACGCCTTTTGCAGGCGCTTGGTCAGCACTCGATCAGCCTGACTCGGCTCGGCGTTGCCCGAAGGATGGTTGTGACACAGGATCAGCGCCGCCGCGTTGTGCGCCAGCGCTCGCTTGACCACTTGCCGGGGGTAGACGCTGGCAGTGTCGATGGAACCGCGAAACAGCGTCTCGAAGGCCAGCACCTGGTGCTTTGAATCCAGGAACAGGCAACCGAACACCTCGTGGGGCTCATGGCGCAGCATCGACTTCAGGTAATCACGAACAGCCCGGGGATTTTCCAGCGCCGACTTCTGGCGCGAGTGTTCAGCCAAATGCCGCCTGCCCATTTCCTGGGCCGCTTGCAACTGAGCGAATTTCGCGGGCCCGAGCCCCAATTGTTTGCTGAATGTTTTTTGATCAGCCTCCAGCAGCGAACGCAGGCTGCCAAACTGACTCAACAAGTGTCGCGCCAGATCAACCGCGCTTTTGCCCGAGACACCGGTACGTAAAAAAATCGCCAGCAGCTCGGCATCCGAAAGACTCGCCGGGCCCAACTCCAGTAACCTCTCCCGCGGTCGCTCCGCCGCCGGCCAATCGCGAATGCTCATAGGACCTCCATGTCTGTGGGCGCCGCTGTTGCGTAGCGGTCGCTGTGATATCGTAGCCCATCTATTTTGCGGGCGATTACATCCCTGGGGAGGGGGTTTCGCCACGTAAGTCATCAACGAAATGAAAGGCAGACCTATGCAGCGGCTGTATCGGAAACGCATTGTTCTGGGCGTCGGCGGCGGCATTGCCGCTTACAAAAGCGCCGAGCTGGTTCGCCGACTGATCGACCAGGGCGCCGAAGTGCGCGTAGTCATGACCCGTGGCGGCAGCGAGTTCATCACCCCGCTGACCATGCAGGCACTGTCCGGGCACCCGGTGCACCTGGACCTGCTGGACCCGGCGGCCGAAGCCGCGATGGGCCACATCGAGCTGGCCAAATGGGCCGACCTGGTGCTGATCGCCCCGGCCACCGCCGACCTGATCGCGCGCCTGGCCCAAGGCATCGCCAACGACCTGCTGACCACCCTGGTACTGGCCACCGACGCCACTGTGGCGTTGGCACCTGCCATGAACCAGGCCATGTGGCGCGACCCGGCGACCCAGGCCAACACTCAATTGCTCGAAAGCCGTGGCATGAAAGTCTTCGGCCCAGCGTCTGGCAGCCAGGCCTGTGGCGACGTCGGCATGGGCCGCATGCTTGAAGCCGATGACCTGGCGCAGTGCGCCGCCGACTGCTTCCAGCGCCAGGCACTGACCGGCAAACACGTGCTGATCACGGCCGGGCCGACCCAGGAAAACATCGACCCGGTGCGCTACATCACCAACCACAGCTCCGGAAAAATGGGCTTTGCCCTGGCCGAAGCGGCGGTTGAAGCCGGGGCCCGCGTGACCCTGATCACCGGCCCGGTGCATTTGCCGACCCCGGATCGCGTCACCCGTATCGACGTGGTCAGTGCCCGCGACATGCTCGCCGCCTGTGAAGCGGCGATCCCGTGCGACCTGTTCATTGCCTCCGCTGCGGTCGCTGATTACCGCCCGGAAGTCATCGCCCCACAGAAACTCAAGAAAGACCCTACGAACGGCGACGGCCTGCTGCTGCAAATGGTCCGTAACCCGGACATCCTGGCCACCATTACCACGCGTCCCGACCGTCCGTTCAGCGTCGGTTTCGCCGCCGAAACCGAACACCTGCTCGACTACGCTGCCCGCAAACTGAAAGACAAAAACCTCGACCTGATCGTCGCCAACGACGTGGCCAACCCGAGCATTGGCTTCAACAGTGAGGAAAACGCTTGCAGCGTGATCGACCGTGAATTGCACGCAACACTCTTTGCCCAGACCAGCAAAGGCAAAATTGCCCGCCAGCTGATCACTTTTATCGCCGAACGTCTGAACCAGGTTTAACTCGCATGCACGCTCTACAAGCCAAAATCCTCGACCCACGCATCGGCAGCGAATTCCCGCTGCCACAGTACGCCACGCCAGGTTCCGCCGGCCTCGACCTGCGGGCGATGCTGGAACAGGACACCGTCATCAAGCCGGGCGAGACCCTGCTGATCCCCACCGGCCTGTCGGTGTACATCGGCGATCCGGGCCTTGCAGCCCTGATCCTGCCGCGCTCGGGCCTGGGCCATAAGCACGGCATCGTGCTGGGCAACCTGGTCGGCCTGATCGACTCCGACTACCAGGGCCCGCTGATGGTGTCGTGCTGGAACCGCGGCCAGACCGACTTCAACATCGTGGTCGGCGAGCGTCTGGCCCAATTGGTGCTGGTGCCGGTGGTTCAGGCACACTTCGAACTGGTTGAAGAATTCGACGAAACCCAGCGCGGCGCTGGCGGTTTCGGCCACTCCGGCAGCCACTGATCCAACAGAGAGCCCTGTGGCGAGCGAGCTTGCTCGCCACAAGCGCTCTATATGCTCGAAATTGCACAGTCGTCATCTGGAAGGTTTACCACTGAATATCAAGGGATTGGCGGACCAAATGCGCGCCGATGCCGAGGTCATGGCCTTTGCACACCACGAACTCTCTGCGAAAAACACCGTCATACCCTTCAGTTTGAGCCTGCCGACGAGTCATTCGCCGGTCCGTCCAGCACCCTTTCAGATGGAGCACTCTCAGCCATGAGCAACGCCGCCAAAGTCGCACCCCGATTCCCCGACAGTATCTTTCGCGCCTACGACATCCGTGGCGTTGTCCCGGAAACGCTGACCGCTGAAACCGCTTACTGGATCGGTCGCGCCATTGGCGCCGAAACCCTCGCCCAGAACGAGCCGAACATTTCTGTTGGGCGTGACGGCCGCCTGTCCGGCCCGGAACTGGTCGAACAGCTGATTCAGGGCCTGTACGACGCGGGTTGCCACGTCAGCGATGTCGGCCTGGTGCCGACTCCCGCGCTCTACTACGCCGCCAACGTACTGGCCGGCAAGTCCGGGGTGATGCTCACCGGCAGCCACAACCCGTCGAACTACAACGGTTTCAAAATCGTCATTGCCGGCGACACCCTGGCCAATGAACAGATCCTGGCCCTGCATGAGCGCCTGAAAACCAACAACCTGAGCAGCGGCAAGGGCAGCATCACCCAGGTCGAGATCCTCGATCGCTATACCACCGAAATCGTTCAGGACATCAAGCTCGCCCGCCGCCTGAAAGTGGTGGTCGACTGCGGCAATGGCGCGGCCGGCGTGATCGCCCCCCAACTGATCGCAGCGCTGAACTGCGAAGTCATCCCGCTGTTTTGCGAAGTCGACGGCAACTTCCCCAATCACCACCCGGACCCGGGCAAGCCCGAGAACCTGGTGGACCTGATCGCCAAGGTCAAGGAAACCAACGCCGACCTCGGCTTGGCCTTCGACGGCGACGGCGACCGCGTGGGCGTGGTGACCAACACCGGCAGCATTGTCTTCCCGGACCGCCTGCTGATGCTGTTCGCCAAGGATGTGGTGGCGCGCAACCCGGGCGCAGAAATCATCTTCGACGTCAAATGCACCCGTCGCCTGACCCCGCTGATCAAGGAATATGGCGGCCGCCCGCTAATGTGGAAAACCGGTCACTCGTTGATCAAGAAGAAGATGAAACAGACCGGCGCCTTGCTCGCGGGTGAAATGAGCGGGCACATCTTCTTCAAGGAGCGCTGGTTCGGTTTCGACGACGGTATTTACAGCGCCGCTCGTCTGCTGGAGATCCTCAGCCAGGAGAAATCCAGCTGCGAGGCGTTGTTCGCGACCTTCCCGAACGATATTTCTACGCCTGAAATCAATATCCATGTGACCGAAGAGAGCAAATTCAGCATCATTGATGCACTGCATGACGCGCAGTGGGGCCAAGGCGCCGACCTGACCACCATTGACGGTGTGCGTGTCGACTACGCCGAAGGCTGGGGCCTGGTTCGCGCCTCCAACACCACACCGGTGCTGGTGCTGCGCTTCGAGGCTGACAACGAGGCCCAATTGCAGCGCATCAAGGATGTGTTCCACACCCAACTGAAACGTGTTGCACCTGATCTCCAACTACCGTTTTGACCTGATCCACCGGAGCCCTAATGACCCTCGAACGCGATGCCGCCTCCAACGTAGCCAAGGTTTTGTCCGAAGCACTGCCCTACATCCGACGTTTTGTCGGCAAAACGCTGGTCATCAAGTACGGCGGCAACGCCATGGAAAGCGACGAGCTGAAAACCGGCTTCGCCCGCGACATCGTGTTGATGAAAGCCGTCGGGATCAACCCGGTGGTGGTACACGGTGGCGGCCCGCAAATCGGTGACCTGCTCAAGCGTCTGTCGATCGAAAGCCACTTCATCGATGGCATGCGCGTCACTGACGCGCAAACCATGGACGTCGTGGAAATGGTCCTCGGCGGCCAGGTAAACAAGGACATCGTCAACCTGATCAACCGCCACGGCGGCAGCGCCATCGGCCTGACCGGCAAGGACGCGGAGCTGATTCGTGCGAAGAAACTCACCGTCACCCGCCAGACACCCGAGATGACCACCCCGGAAATCATCGACATCGGCCATGTGGGCGAAGTGGTCGGGATCAACACCGACCTGCTGAACATGCTGGTCAAAGGTGACTTCATCCCGGTGATCGCGCCTATCGGCGTTGGTGCCAACGGCGAGTCGTACAACATCAACGCCGACCTGGTGGCCGGCAAGGTGGCCGAAGCGCTGAAAGCCGAGAAACTGATGCTGCTGACCAACATTGCCGGCTTGATGGACAAATCGGGCAAGGTCCTGACGGGCCTGACCACCGCGCAGGTCGACGAACTGATCGCAGACGGCACCATCTACGGCGGCATGCTGCCCAAGATCCGCTGCGCGTTGGAAGCGGTACAAGGCGGCGTGACCACCTCGCACATCATTGACGGTCGCGTGCCGAATGCAGTGCTGCTGGAAATCTTCACCGACACCGGCGTGGGCACCCTGATCAGCAACCACAAGCCTCACTGATCTCACCCGCCCACACTGAAAATCGCCCGCCAGGTTCCTGACTTGGCGGGCGATTTCCGTTTCCCCCTGTAGTTTTCCTCCTGCCGAATGCGAAAAGCACGGAACCGTCCTGCACGAGCGACGGAAACGCCTGACATCGCCAGTCCAGCAATACCCATAGGATCGACCTGAACCCACAGGAGATTCCTCATGCAAAAAGACTACGTCCCCTACGGCAGCGATGTTTCAGCAGGCACTTACGAGTGCGTGGACTGCGGGCATCGTTACTCCAACCAGGCCAAAACCTCGATGCCGCCCTGCCCGGCGTTCAAATCGACCCCGCATACCCGCCATGGCTGGAAGATCCTCACCGGTCAGGGCGATGCCGTGAAAGACCCTTATCCGAACAAACCCACCCGATAACCACGGGGCGCCGTCCATGCAGATTTCCTTCACGATTGATGCCCAGGCCTTCAACCAGGAGCAAAAAGAACCGGTCAAAAAGACCCTTCGTATCGACGATCACGAAATTGCCCACGCACTGGAGAGAATCGCCAAGGCCAGCCTGACCGAATACCTGAAAATGCTGGTGGAGGGCGGAATGCCCAGCCGGGCCGATGAGGCGAAGCAGGATCGGCTGCTGTACTTGATCCAGAGCTATTTTGGGCAAACATTGCCCACCGAGTCGCAGATCTCGACAATCTTCCAGCTCACCCAGAGCCAGAGCAAAACCTTGTTGAAAAACACGGTTTCACGCTTCAGGAACCAGCTCGACGAGATTCTGCGCCACAGCATGAGCACGGTAATCCAGTCGGCGGAGTATGCGCAGACGGTCTATTTGGTGGTCATTCATTCGGACGTCATCCGCGACGAACTGAACATGCTGATTACCCAGAACGAGCCGACGTTCAAACCCATCACCAAGCGCAAAGGCAGCGCCGGGCAGTTTGAAATCAGCGAGGACTCCCACAATCTGCTGTGCGCAACACTGGGGCTCAATGCCGTTCAGTGACATGGTCGCGACCAGCGGACTGTTGCTGACACTGACCACCTTCATGTTCAACCTGGTGTGGCCCAGGTTGCATGAAGCGCTGGAACTGGATGAGTACGTGACAGGCCTTCAAGCGCGAAAACGCAGCCGGGAAAAGGCGCGCAACGCACTGTTCTCGATTGCGCTGCCTTTTCTGACGGCATTCACAGCACTGTTTTACGTCAACCTGCCCGCCGCACTACGCATCATTCACGGCAGCAGCTTCGATCTCTGGGATTTCGACGTGACACAGACGCTGTACGTCATGTTGACGTGCACACTGATCTTCTTTGCGGTGCATTTCGGATGGCTGACGGCTCGACTGGCCGTCAAATGGAGAAAGCTTGCTTGAACACAAAAGAAAAAGGCCCTGTGAGAACAGGGCCTTTGATTTAGATGCCGTATTGCGCGCGGTAAGCTTCAACCGCCGGCAGGTGCTGCTTGAGTTCAGGGTCGTCGGCCAGAAATTGCAGGACCTGGGTCAGCGAAACGATGCTGACCACCGGGATACCAAAGTCGCGCTCGACTTCCTGGATCGCCGACAGCTCGCCATTGCCGCGTTCCTGGCGGTTCAGCGCGATCAACACGCCCGCCGCCTTGGCACCGTCCTGGGAAGCGATGATCTGCATCACTTCACGAATGGCCGTGCCAGCGGTGATCACGTCATCGATGATCAACACGTCGCCGGTCAGCGGTGCACCGACCAGGCTGCCGCCTTCGCCGTGGGCCTTGGCCTCCTTGCGGTTGAAGCACCAAGGCAGGTCACGGTCATGGTGTTCCGCCAACGCCACGGCGGTGGTCGCCGCCAGCGGAATGCCTTTGTAGGCCGGGCCGAACAGCACGTCGAAGGGAATACCGCTCTCGACGATGGCTGCCGCGTAGAAACGCCCCAGCTGCGCCAGCGCCGAGCCTGAGTTGAACAGGCCCGCATTGAAGAAGTAAGGACTGGTGCGCCCGGACTTCAGGGTGAACTCACCGAAGCGCAAAACGCCGCGATCGATGGCAAAACGAATGAAGTCGCGCTGATACGCTTGCATGAAAAAAACCCCAAATACCACGGATTTAGCTAATTAGGTAGACGCCGTGTATCATACACGCACGCGATTTTTGGGGCCATTTATGCGGATCATCAGTGTGAACGTCAATGGTATTCAGGCGGCAGTCGAGCGCGGTTTGCTCAGTTGGCTGCAAGCACAGAATGCCGACGTCATCTGCCTGCAGGACACCCGCGCCTCCGCCTTTGAACTGGACGATCCAGCCTTCCAACTGGATGGCTACTTCCTTTATGCCTGCGATGCCGAAGTTCCCACCCAAGGTGGCGTGGCTTTGTACTCGCGGTTGCAGCCGAAGGCCGTCATCAGCGGTCTCGGCTTCGAGACGGCCGACCGCTACGGGCGCTACCTGCAAGCCGATTTCGACAAGGTCAGCATCGCGACCTTGCTGCTTCCTTCGGGGCAGAACGGCGATGAAGACTTGAACCAGAAGTTCAAGCTAATGGACGACTTCGCCCGTTATCTGGATAAACAGCGGCGCAAACGTCGCGAGTACATTTATTGTGGCTCGCTGTACGTGGCGCAACAGAAGCTTGATATCAAGAACTGGCGCGACAGCCAGCAATCCCCGGGCTTCCTGGCGCCAGAGCGCGCTTGGATGGACGAGATTGTCGGCAATATGGGCTATGTCGACGCCCTGCGCGAAGTCAGCCGTGAAGGCGACCAGTACAGCTGGTGGCCAGACAACGAACAGGCTGAGATGCTCAACCTGGGCTGGCGTTTCGACTACCAGTTGCTGACCCCCGGCCTGCGCCGCTTCGTTCGTAGCGCACGCCTGCCTCGCCAGCCGCGCTTCTCGCAGCACGCGCCGCTGATCGTGGACTACGACTGGACGCTGACCATCTAAGCGTTTAAAAGAAAATGCCCGTATCGCAAGATACGGGCATTTTTCTTATGCGTCAGTGCAGGGAGAGAACCGCTCTCAGAGCGCGTGGCTCCCAACATCGCGGGACGTGAGCTGAACTTCAGGCAGCGGCAAAAAACGGCAGCGCAAGGTACAACTTGATCACGATGACATTAATGATGTCGATGAAGAAAGCCCCCACCATTGGCACCACCAGGAACGCTATCTGCGACGGTCCGTAGCGCTGTGTCACCGCTTGCATGTTAGCGATGGCTGTTGGCGTGGCACCCAATCCAAAACCGCAGTGTCCTGCCGCCAGAACTGCCGCATCGTAGTTACTGCCCATGAGCCTGAAAGTCACGAAAATCGCAAACAGTGCCATGACCAACGTTTGCGCAGCCAGGATGATGAAGAATGGTAAAGCCAGCGAAGCCAGATCCCACAGTTTGAGCGACATCAAAGCGATCGCCAGGAACAGCGACAAGCTGACATTCCCCAACACGGAGACTTCACGCTCAAACACCTGATACAAGCCAAGCGCTGAAAGCCCGTTGCGTAAAACCACACCCACGAACAAGACGCAAACGAATGTCGGCAACTCGAAGGCGGTTCCCTGGAGCAAACCATTCAGAAGAGAGCCTGCCAGTAAGCTGACCGCGATCAGAGCGAGTGTCTCGATAAACGAAAAGGGTGTGATCGAGCGCTCTTTGTTCGGCTGTTCAAAGCCCTTTGGCAGCCGTGGTTTTTCTTGTTCGAGGCCGGGGACCTGGACACGTTTAATGAGCAGGCGAGCAACCGGACCACCAATCAAGCCACCCAGTACCAGGCCAAACGTCGCAGAGGCCATCGCAAGCTCAGAGGCCGAAGCCAGACCGAACTTCTCACTGAACGTCGCTCCCCACGCAGCGCCTGTACCGTGACCGCCGGCCAACGAAATTGAGCCTGTCAGCAGGCCCATCAAAGGGTCGAGCCCCAACATTTTTGCAAGCCCGATGCCCATGGCATTCTGGACCACCAAAAGCGTGGTGACCGCCAGTAGAAAAACCCCCACTACACGCCCGCCTTTCTTCAGGCTGGCGAAGTCTGCACTCAAGCCAATGGTGGCGAAAAACGCCAACATCAAGGGAGTCTGCAGTGAAGTGTCAAAGCGGATTTCAACCTCAAGACCCCGCAAAGCCAAGAGAAGCAGGGCAACCACCAAGCCGCCTGCTACAGGCTCAGGGATATTGTAGGCGCGCAAAAAACCTATACGTGTGACAAGTCCGCGCCCCAATAACAGCACTAAAGAGGCGGCCACAAGTGTTCCATAAAAATCGAGCTGAACCATTGATATTATTCTTGGATATATTCAGGGGCGAACTTTTTACCTGGACACGCCTCTTGAACAGGTTGATTTCCTCAACACTGATTAGTCTTGGATTCAAGGACCTTCAATGGTCTGAATATATCGAAATATTTCTTGATAAATATTACTTGGCGCAACTTTATCAACCGCCAAGTCTCATTGCCAAGCACAGAGACGTTGCAGTTGTGACTAGAAGTGTAAGAGCGATACGTGTACGAGTTATTTTTATCCGGCTTGAGAAATTTATCTAATGTCAAAAAAGCAAATGCCCCGACAAGTCGGGGCATTTACTTTAAACCGCAGCGAACTGCGTTTCCACGCAGCCTGATTGCCGTCAGGTTATTGCGCACACTGATTTTCCAATGCAAGAGCGAGCCTGCTCGCGAAGAGGCCGTTACATTCAAGATTGATGTGGCTGAAAGACCGCTTTCGCGAGCAGGCTCGCTCCCACTCCCACAAGGGATCTAGTCGCGACTTATTTGATCAACCGCCACGTAAACGGATACCGGTAAGGCACCCCTTCATTGGCCTTCACGCCAGCAATGATCGTCAGCACCAGCGCACCGATCGCGAGCAGGCCGAGCAGGAAAAAACCGATGATCACCACTATCAGCAGAAAACAGATAGCGGAGGCGATAGCGACGGTGATCTGAAAGTTCAACGCTTCCTTGCCCTGATCATCGATAAACGGATCCGTCTCGCGCTTCATCTGCCAGAGAATCAGTGGACCGATCAGCGTACCAAATGGAATCCAGATCACCAGCAAGGCGGACAGATGACAAAACATTGCCCACTGACGAACCTCTTGGCTCGGCGTGGGAAGCGGCAGTTGCTTGTCACTCATGGCGTCCTCCTTGCGTGGGACGGTCCGATCAGTCGGCCAGTGCAGCCTGTTGCAGTTCGAAGATCTCGCTCATGCCTTTCTTCGCCAACTCCAGCATCGCATTCAGCTCTTCAGGCTGGAATGGCGCGCCTTCAGCGGTACCCTGCACTTCGATGAAACCACCGGTGCTGGTCATTACCACGTTCAGGTCGGTCTCGGCAGCCGAGTCTTCCAGGTAGTCCAGGTCCAGCACCGGCTCGCCCTGGTACATGCCCACGGACACCGCAGCAATCATCTGCTTGAGCGGGTCGCCACCTTTCAGGCCACCACGCTTCTTGATCACTTTCAAGGCGTCGACCAGTGCAACCATGGCGCCGGTGATCGAAGCGGTTCGCGTGCCACCATCGGCCTGGATCACGTCGCAATCGACATACAGGGTAACGTCGCCCAGCTTGGACATGTCCAGTGCTGCACGCAGGGAACGACCGATCAGGCGCTGGATCTCCAGGGTGCGGCCGCCTTGCTTGCCGCGGCTCGCTTCACGCTGGTTACGCTCGCCGGTGGCGCGCGGCAGCATGCCGTATTCGGCGGTCAACCAACCCTGACCCTGGCCCTTGAGGAAGCGCGGCACGCCGTTTTCGACGCTGACGGTGCAGATCACCTTGGTATCACCGAACTCGACCAGTACAGATCCCTCGGCGTGTTTGGTGTAGTTGCGGGTGATGCGGATCGAGCGGAGCTGATCGGCAGCGCGACCACTTGGACGTTTCATAGGGGATACCTGTACGGAGGACGGAAATCTGCCGAGCATTATAGGGTGACCGGGCGCACCTGGGCACTTCTAAAAAACCCGGGCGACGAGCGAAGGCTCTGAACAGCGCCCTGCGATGACCTGCTGCGCTTTGTCACACGTGCCATTTGGGAGCATCCGTCGCACTGCGTTACAATCCTGCGCCTTTACGGCCCGTGGGCTTTAATTCATCACTATCAGGTTCGTCGAGCCCGCAGGGTTTGGCGCTGGCCTGAATCGCGAGGTACCTCCATGGTGCACAGCATGACCGCCTTCGCCCGCGTCGAAAAAGCCGGCACCCAAGGCACCCTGAGCTGGGAGTTGCGCTCGGTCAACAGCCGCTACCTGGAACCGCACCTGCGCCTGCCAGAGTCCTTTCGCGACCTCGAAGGCAATGTGCGCGAAGCGCTACGCCAGGGCCTGTCACGCGGCAAACTGGAATGCACCTTGCGTTTCACTGAAGAAACCACCGGCAAACCGCTGCAAGTCGACCGCGAGCGCGCCGCACAACTGGTCGCCGCCGCCGAGACCGTTGCCAGCCTGATCAAGCACCCGGCGCCCCTGAACCCGCTTGAAGTGCTGGCCTGGCCGGGCGTTCTGGTGGCCGACGCCAGCGACCCGCAAGCGCTGAACGCCGAGGCCCTGGCGCTGTTCACTCAAGGCCTTAAAGAACTCAAGGCCGGCCGCGAGCGCGAAGGCGCGGAGCTGGCCCGACTGATCAACGAACGCTTGAGCTCTATAGAAGAGGACGTGGTGACCCTGCGCGAACTGGTTCCGCAGATGCTTGCCACCCAGCGCCAGAAGGTCCTTGATCGCTTCGCCGACATGAAGGCCGAGCTGGACCCTCAGCGTCTGGAACAGGAAATGGTCATGCTCGCGCAAAAAAGCGACGTCGCCGAAGAACTGGATCGCCTGAGCACCCACATCATCGAAGTTCGCCGCGTGCTCAAGTCCGGCGGCGCTGCGGGCCGGCGCCTGGACTTCCTGATGCAGGAGCTCAACCGCGAAGCCAATACACTGGGCTCCAAAGCCTTCGACCCGCGCAGCACCCAGGCTGCGGTCAACCTCAAAGTGTTGATCGAGCAAATGCGCGAACAAGTGCAGAATATTGAGTAAGGCAAACCCGACATGACCCACAGCACCGGCACCCTGTACATCATTTCCGCACCTTCGGGCGCGGGCAAGAGCAGCCTGGTCAAGGCCCTGACCGACGCTGATCAGGAGATCCGCGTCTCGGTCTCCCACACCACCCGCGCCATGCGCCCCGGTGAAGTGAACGGCGTGAACTATCACTTCGTCGAACGCAGCGAGTTCGTGAAGATGATCGAACATGGAGATTTCCTCGAGCGCGCCGAGGTATTCGGCAATCTCTACGGCACGTCGCAAAGCCACCTGCAGCAGACCCTGGACGAAGGCCACGACCTGATCCTGGAAATTGACTGGCAGGGTGCAGAGCAAGTGCGCAAGTTGATGCCCCAGGCCCGTTCGATCTTCATTCTGCCGCCGTCCCTGCAGGCTTTACACCAGCGCCTGAACAATCGCGGCCAGGACAGCGACGAAGTCATCGAAGGCCGGATGCGCGAAGCCGTCAGTGAAATGAGCCACTACGTTGACTACGACTATCTGATTATCAACGACGATTTCGCCCACGCACTGCGCGATTTGCAGGCGATTTTCCGTGCCAACCAGTTGCATCAGAAGCGCCAGCAGCAGCGTAACGGCAAGTTGCTGGCCGAACTGCTGGGCTAATCAGCACTTTCCAAAAGCGCTGCAAGGGCTTTACATTGGTACTTGTGGCGCGATGGAGAGCGGCTTGAAAAAATCAGCGCTTCCCTAATCGCTGGTGATTTTTTAAACTGTTGAGTCCGCTCGCCCAACCGGGCAGCGCGCATATTGCATTCGCTCCGAGGAATACCATGGCCCGCGTAACCGTTGAAGACTGCCTAGAACACGTGGATAACCGCTTTGAGCTGGTCATGCTCTCTACCAAGCGTGCACGTCAACTCGCCACTGGTGGCAAAGAGCCGTTGGTTCAGTGGGAAAACGACAAGCCTACCGTTGTGGCCCTGCGTGAAATCGCTGAAGGCCTGATGAGCTACGAGTTCATCGCCAACGCCGAAATCGTCGAAGACGAACCGCTGTTCGCAGCGTTCGAGGACGAGTCCAACGAGGCCGTCTAAGCCTATGCCTGGTCGACGTAGCACGGCGCGGGGTCACAGCCATCGGCAGGAGTCATCATGCCGAGCATAGACGCCCTCGCCGATCGCTTATCGACCTACCTCGGCAATGACCAGGTCAACCTGGTCCGCCGAGCGTATTTCTACGCCGAACAAGCCCACGACGGCCAGCGCCGCCGCAGTGGCGAGGCGTACGTCACGCACCCGTTAGCGGTCGCGAACATTCTTGCCGACATGCACATGGACCATCAGAGCCTGATGGCTGCGATGCTGCATGACGTGATCGAAGACACCGGCATCGCCAAGGAAGCGCTCTCTGCGCAGTTCGGCGAAACCGTGGCCGAACTGGTCGACGGGGTCAGCAAACTGACCCAGATGAACTTCGAGACCAAGGCCGAAGCCCAAGCCGAAAACTTCCAGAAAATGGCCATGGCCATGGCCCGCGACATTCGCGTGATCCTGGTCAAACTGGCCGACCGCCTGCACAACATGCGCACGCTGGAAGTCCTCTCCGGTGAAAAACGCCGGCGAATCGCCAAGGAAACCCTGGAAATCTATGCGCCCATCGCCAACCGGCTGGGTATGCACGCCATCCGCATAGAGTTCGAAGACCTGGGCTTCAAGGCCATGCACCCGATGCGTTCCGCGCGGATCTACCAGGCCGTCAAGCGCGCCCGGGGCAACCGCAAGGAAATCGTCAACAAGATCGAAGAATCCCTCAGCCACTGCCTGGCCATCGATGGCATTCAGGGCGAGGTCAGCGGTCGCCAGAAACACCTCTACGGCATCTACAAGAAAATGCGCGGCAAACGTCGGGCCTTCAACGAGATCATGGACGTCTACGCGTTCCGGATCATCGTCGACAAGGTCGACACCTGCTACCGCGTACTGGGTGCTGTACATAATTTGTACAAACCGTTGCCGGGGCGCTTCAAGGATTACATCGCGATCCCCAAGGCCAACGGCTATCAGTCGCTGCACACCACGCTCTTTGGCATGCACGGCGTACCGATCGAGATCCAGATCCGCACCCGTGAAATGGAAGAGATGGCCAACAACGGCATCGCCGCCCATTGGCTGTACAAATCCAGCGGCGACGAGCAGCCCAAAGGCACTCACGCCCGCGCCCGCCAATGGGTCAAAGGCGTGCTGGAAATGCAGCAACGCGCCGGCAACTCGCTGGAATTCATCGAAAGCGTGAAGATCGACCTGTTCCCGGACGAGGTCTACGTGTTCACGCCCAAAGGCCGGATCATGGAGCTGCCCAAAGGCTCCACGGCGGTCGACTTCGCTTACGCGGTGCACACCGACGTCGGTAACAGTTGCATCGCCTGTCGGATCAATCGCCGTCTCGCGCCGTTATCCGAACCGCTGCAAAGCGGCTCGACAGTCGAGATCGTCAGCGCTCCCGGCGCACGGCCGAACCCGGCGTGGCTCAACTTCGTGGTCACCGGCAAAGCGCGCACGCACATTCGTCACGCACTGAAGCTGCAACGCCGCTCCGAGTCCATCAGCCTGGGCGAACGCCTGCTGAACAAGGTGCTTAACGGGTTCGACAGCTCGCTGGAAAATGTCCCGGCCGAGCGCATCAAGGTGATGCTCACCGAGTACCGCCTCGAACTGATCGAAGACCTGCTCGAAGACATCGGCCTGGGTAACCGCATGGCCTACGTCGTCGCCCGCCGCCTGCTCGGCGAAGGCGAGCAGTTGCCAAGCCCGGAAGGCCCGCTGGCGATTCGCGGCACCGAAGGCCTGGTCCTCAGCTACGCCAAATGCTGCACACCGATCCCGGGGGACCCGATTGTCGGTCACCTGTCCGCCGGCAAAGGCATGGTCGTGCACCTGGACAACTGCCGCAACATCAGCGAAATCCGCCACAACCCGGAAAAATGCATCCAGCTCTCGTGGGCCAAGGATGTCACCGGCGAGTTCAACGTCGAGCTGCGCGTCGAGCTGGAGCACCAGCGCGGCCTGATTGCCCTGCTGGCCAGCAGCGTCAACGCCGCCGATGGCAACATCGAAAAAATCAGCATGGACGAACGCGACGGTCGTATCAGCGTGGTCCAACTGGTGGTCAGCGTGCACGACCGCGTGCACCTGGCCCGCGTGATCAAGAAACTGCGCGCCCTGACCGGGGTCATCCGCATCACCCGCATGCGCGCATAGCTCGTCCACATAGCCCAGCCCATTACAAGGAGTCATAGATGACCAAGACTGTTATCACCAGCGACAAGGCACCTGCCGCCATCGGTACGTACTCCCAGGCGATCAAGGCTGGCAACACCGTCTACATGTCCGGTCAAATCCCGCTCGATCCAAAAACCATGGAACTGGTCGAAGGCTTCGAAGCCCAGACCATCCAGGTGTTCGAAAACCTGAAAGCCGTGGCTGAAGCTGCCGGCGGTTCGTTCAAGGACATCGTCAAGCTGAACATCTTCCTCACCGACCTGAGCCACTTCGCCAAGGTCAACGAGATCATGGGCAAATATTTCGACCAGCCGTACCCGGCCCGCGCCGCCATCGGCGTTGCTGCGCTGCCAAAAGGCTCGCAAGTTGAAATGGATGCCATCCTGGTCATCGAGTAATACCGGCGGCGCAGCCTGCGTGGCTGCGCCGACTTCGTTTTGAAAGGATTTCCTCATGCGCAAAGCGCTAGCTCTCTCGATGCTCGCGGTGTTTCTCGGTGGCTGTGCCAGCGACCCTGCCGACCGTGACATCAGCGGCACCTGGATCAACCAGGCGGCAATCGACGCGGCATCAAAGGGTGGCCCCTTGCGTGAGGCCTTGCAGGCTTACGGCCCGAACCTTGAGTGGGACATCAACACCAAGGCCGGTCAGGCGCGCTACACCAACGGTTTCGAGAATGTGGAAGGCAAGCTGCTGGGCGAGAAGTCCGGGGCCTGGCAAGTCGAGTTTTATGGCAGCTCAGCCAGCGAACTGAAACGCGATGGCAAACAACTCAGCCAAGCCGCGAACGACAACGAACCCGAACAGGTTTTTGACCGCGCCAAAGACGCCGTCCCCGAAGGCGCGCCGATGGGTGCCAGTTTCGAACGTGCGTTGTACGCCGCTTACCTGGGTGGCAGCTGGAAAGTCGTCAACGGCCCAGGCCTCGGCAGCACCGTTCAGTTCCAGCCCGACGGCTCGGTTCAAGGCTTGCCCGGTGCGGACCGATACGCGCTGTGCCTGGCGGGCGACTGCGCCTCCATGAGTGGCGGCCACGACACGGTCTGGCTGCAACAGAATGGACAGGGCAACCCATGGATCTTTACTCGCAAAGGTAAAGAACTGGAGATTTTCCAGGCCGTCAACGGCTCCCAGGCGGATGAAGTACCGTCGTTCTCCCCTGGCAATCGCCAGTGGACGCTGGAAAAACAGTGACACAAGACAAAGGAGCCCAAGGGCTCCTTTTTTTTAGCCTGCGGCATGCTTTCTTTTTTACCTCCCAAGGATTGATCATGCGCAAACTGCTTATCCTGAGCCTATTGCTGCTGGGCGGTTGCACTCATACGTCGCAAGAAGCGGATATCAGCGGTATCTGGATCAATCAGGCAATCATTGATGCCGCCGCTCTGGGCCAGCCTCTAAACATCCGTGGCTCAAATCTGGAATGGGACATCAACACTCACACCGGCCAGGCACAAGTGAGCAGCGGCTTCGAAATGGGCGCAGGCCAACTGCTGCAAAAGGCCCCCGGCGCCTGGACTGTCGACTACAACGGCTATGGCACCGACGAACTGCGTTTCGACGGCACTCAACTGACCCAACTTGCCAAAGAACATTACCCCCAACAAGTGTTCAACCGCCCCACCGAGGCCGGCAGAACGGGGACAACGTGGAGTAATACCTTCAGAAGAGCCCTGAACTCAGCGTACATGGGCGGGCAGTGGAAAATCATCGATGGCCAGGGAAACGGCAATATCGTTGTGTTCTCGACCGATGGCGGGGTTTCAGGGCTGCCGAATACTGATCGATACGAGCTGTGCCTGGATGGTGATTGCGCCTCCCAGGGCGCAGGCAATAACACGCTGTTTCTAAGTACTGGAGACTTGGGGGACACGTGGATTTTCATTCGCAAGGGCAAGCGACTGGAAATCCTCAAGGCCATTAATCAGTCGCGGCCAGACGAAGTCCCCTACCTCATCCTCGGCCCACGCCAGTGGCTGCTGGAAAAGCAGTAGCCCGTAGACTCCTTTCTCTTCAAGCGTAAAAACAGTTCAACGAACACTTTCAAGAATGGCGGCATACCCTTCGCGATAGCTTGGATACTTCGGCGTCCAGCCCAGCGCTTTGGCTCGGGCATTGCTGCAACGCTTGCTGCCGGTGCGACGCACGCTCGCGTCCGCTGCCCATTCAGTTACGCCCAGGTACTCACGTAACCAGCCCACCACCTCGGCCAGTGGCACAGGCCCGTCGTCGACACCTATATAGCAGTCATCCAACGTTGCACCCTGGTGATCAGCCCTGAGCAAGAAGGCCAGCAAGCCTGCGGCGTCGTCGGCATGAATACGATTGGCATACAGCGGCGGGTCGATGGCCACGCGATAACCCCCGCGCACCTGCGTCAACAGCCGCTCGCGGCCCGGACCGTAAATCCCGGTCAAGCGCACAAGACTGGCAGGGATGCCGCTGTTTAAAGCGACCTGCTCAGCTTCCAGCATCACTCGCCCGGAATAGCCGTTCGCTTGAGTCGGCGAAGTTTCATCGACCCATTCCTCATTCTGCTGCCCGTAAACGCTGCTGCTTGAAACAAACAGCAGGCGCTTGGGTTCCTGGCCGTAGTCGTTCAGCCATTCCAGTACATGCTGCAACCCCTGAACATAAGCGGCGCGGTAACCGGCTTCATCGTGATCGGTGGCGGCCGCGCAATACACCAGGTAATCCACCGCACCGACCGGCCAGGTCTGCGGACAATCCTTGTTAAACAAGTCGCCGGCAACGCCAATAACGCCCCCTGGCAGGCGCGAGATGTCACGCCGCAGGCCGTGAACCTCCCAGCCCCCGGCCAGCAATTGCGTGGCCAAACGGCTGCCGACATCACCACAACCGGCGATCAAAACAGAAGGCGCAGACATCAGAAATCTCCCATCAGAAAGGCACAGACTAGCCTTGGCAGTGGACAAGCGGCTAGCAATCAAAGAAAAAAAGAGACTCTATTACTTCTGTTAACAAGAATTACTTGCAATAATGCCTGCCTGTTTTGTTCTCGGCCCCACGAGGCCTGAAAGGACATCAACCCTCTTTTTCTCTCAGGTCCGGCCAGCATGACACGCATTCCTCTCTCCGCTTCGCCAACCCATCCTGCCCGTCCAGCTCGCGCCCTGGGCGCCGCCGCCGCGCTGCTGTTCAGCCTGCTGCTGGCACCGACCGCCGCGTTCGCCGATGCCCAGGCACCTGTCACCGCACCAGCGGCCACTGCTCCCGCTGCCGCCCCAGCCGATCACCCTGCACCTGTAGCCACACCAGTCACCACCGACGCGACGCTGGCAGAAGGTGCCTCGGCAGACGAACCTGAAGTGCTCGAAGCCGACAACACCCTGGGCATGGCCCATGACCTGTCGCCGTGGGGCATGTACCAGAACGCCGACATTATCGTGAAGATCGTGATGATCGGCCTGGCCATTGCCTCGATCATCACCTGGACCATCTGGATCGCCAAGGGCTTTGAAGTCCTCGGCGCCAAGCGTCGTCTGCGTGTTGAGATCGCTCACCTGAAAAAGGCCCGCACCCTCAAGGAAGCGAGCGAGTCCGCAACCAAGGAAGGCACCCTCGCCAACCTGCTGGTCCACGATGCGCTGGAAGAAATGCGCCTGTCGGCCAACAGCCGCGAGAAAGAAGGCATCAAGGAACGCGTCAGCTTCCGTCTTGAGCGTCTGGTAGCGGCCTGCGGTCGCAACATGAGCAGCGGCACCGGCGTGCTGGCGACCATCGGCTCCACCGCACCGTTCGTCGGCCTGTTCGGCACCGTCTGGGGCATCATGAACAGCTTCATCGGCATCGCCAAAACCCAGACCACCAACCTCGCCGTCGTCGCTCCCGGCATCGCCGAAGCCCTGCTGGCCACGGCACTGGGCCTGGTGGCCGCAATTCCTGCGGTGGTCATCTACAACGTCTTCGCCCGCTCCATCGCCGGTTACAAGGCCCAAGTTTCCGATGCTTCGGCTGAAGTCCTGCTGCTGGTCAGCCGCGACCTCGATCACCTGCCAGCGGAGCGCTCCTCGCAACCGCACATGGTGAAAGTGGGGTAATCAGCCATGGGCCTGCATTTGAAAGAAGGCGCAGACGACGATCTGGCCGAGAACCACGAAATCAACGTCACGCCGTTCATCGACGTAATGCTGGTGCTGCTGATCATCTTCATGGTCGCGGCACCGCTGGCAACCGTGGACATCAAGGTCGACCTCCCCGCCTCGACCGCCAAACCCGAGCCACGGCCGGAGAAACCGGTGTTCCTCAGCGTCAAGGCTGACCAACGCCTGTACCTGGGCGAAGACGAAGTCAAAGCCGAGACCCTGGGCGCGACCCTCGACGCACGGACGCAAGGCAAGAAGGACACGACCATCTTCTTCCAGGCCGACAAAGGCGTGGATTACGGCGACCTGATGCACGTGATGGATGCCCTGCGGGCAGCCGGTTACCTGAAAGTCGGCCTGGTCGGACTTGAGACGGCAGCCAAAAAATGATCACGACGCGCCAAAAGCTGACGCGTTACAGCGGTAGCCTGGCCGTGGTGCTGGGCGTCCATGGGATCGCGATTCTGCTCGCGCTCAACTGGACGTCATCACCACCCGTCGAGTTGCCGCCGATGGCGATGATGATCGAGTTGGCGCCGGTTCCGGCACCGCCTCCACCCGCGCCGCCAAAGGTCGTAACGCCGCCTCAACCTCCGGCTCCGACAGAAGAACTGCCGTTGCCCAAACTGGCGGAAGCGCCAAAACCGACGATCTCGGTGCCCAAACCGGTCAAGCCAAAACCCAAGCCACAACCGCCTAAACCGATCGAGAAAAAGCCCGAGCCACCGAAGGAAAAACCTTCCGAGGAAAAACCGAGCGACGCGCAGCCCACCAACGCCCCGACCGACAAATCCGCGCAGCCGGCCCCTGGGCCATCGCCTGCGCAGAATGCGGCCAAGGAAAGTTGGCAAGGCACGCTGCTGGCGCACCTGGCCAAGTACAAAAAGTACCCGTCGGGCGCTCAGGCACGCGGCAAGGAAGGCTTAAACCGTCTGCGCTTCGTGGTCGACGCTGAAGGCAAGGTGCTGTCCTACGAGTTGGTCGGGCGCTCCGGCAACGCTGATCTGGACCGGGCCACCCTGGAAATGATCCGCCGCGCCCAGCCATTGCCCAAGCCACCGGCTGACATGCTGACCAATGGCTCGATCGAAATCGTTGCACCGTTTGTGTACTCGCTGGAAAAACGCCGGCGTTAAAAGCACCACTGATCCAATGTGGGAGCGGGCTTGCTCGCGAAGAGGCCAGCACATTCAACATGTTCGTTGACTGTTACACCGCTTTCGCGAGCAAGCCCGCTCCCACAGGGTTCTCCAGCAGCAGAAAGATCTTCGATTGTTTATGAAAGGCATCGAAAGGTGCCTTTTGCATATCTGGAAACGGCAAACCTGCATTGCCCTGTGTCACTCAACACACTCCGTCTGATAACGTGCGTCTATCGATTGCAGCCGGTATGCTTGGCCGCATCATCATGGACGCCCGCTATGACCCTCACAGAATTACGCTACATCGTTACACTCGCCCAAGAGCAGCATTTTGGCCATGCCGCCGAGAAATGCCACGTCAGCCAGCCAACCCTCTCAGTGGGCGTGAAAAAGCTTGAAGACGAGCTCGGTGTACTGATTTTCGAGCGCAGCAAAAGCGCGGTGCGCCTGACCCCGGTCGGTGAAGGCATCGTCGCCCAGGCCCAGAAAGTCCTCGAACAGGCCCAAGGTATTCGTGAACTGGCCCAGGCCGGCAAAAACCAACTGACCGCTCCGCTGAAAGTCGGCGCGATCTACACCGTTGGCCCATACCTGTTTCCTCACCTGATCCCACAACTGCATCGGGTCGCCCCGCAGATGCCGTTGTACATCGAAGAAAACTTCACCCACGTGCTGCGCGACAAACTGCGCAACGGCGAGCTGGACGCGATCATCATTGCCCTGCCGTTCAACGAAGCCGACGTGTTGACGCTGCAACTCTACGACGAGCCGTTCTACGTCCTGATGCCGGCCCAGCACCCGTGGACCGAGAAAGACACCATCGACGCCAGCCTGCTCAACGACAAAAGCCTGCTGCTGCTCGGCGAAGGCCACTGCTTCCGCGACCAGGTGCTGGAAGCCTGCCCGACCCTGACCAAGGGCAACGACGGCGCCAGGCACACCACGGTCGAATCCAGCTCCCTGGAAACCATCCGGCACATGGTCGCCTCGGGCCTTGGCATCTCGATCCTGCCGCTCTCGGCCGTCGACAGCCATCACTACGCCCCCGGCGTCATTGAAGTGCGCCCACTGACGCCACCGGTGCCATTCCGCACCGTGGCCATTGCCTGGCGTGCCAGCTTCCCGCGCCCGAAAGCGATTGAAATCCTCGCTGACTCGATCCGCCTGTGCTCGGTGGCCAAGCCGCCCGTCGCGGGTTAAGCGTTCGTAATGGCTGAGTTGTCGCAAGTGTCGGTGACGGCACTCAAGGGTGTCGGCGAAGCCATGGCCGAGAAGCTGGCCAAGGTTGGCCTGGAGAACCTCCAGGACGTGCTGTTTCACCTGCCATTGCGGTATCAGGATCGCACCCGCGTGGTGCCGATCGGCCACTTGCGGCCGGGCCAGGACGCAGTGATCGAGGGCACCGTCAGCGGCGCCGACGTGGTGATGGGCAAACGCCGCAGCCTGGTAGTGCGCCTTCAGGACGGCACGGGCGGGCTCAGCCTGCGCTTCTACCATTTCAGCAACGCACAAAAGGAAGGCCTGAAACGCGGTACCCGCGTGCGCTGCTACGGCGAGGCCCGGCCCGGCGCGTCAGGGCTGGAAATCTACCACCCGGAATATCGCGCCATCACCGGCGACGAACCGCCGCCGGTGGATGAAACCCTGACCCCGGTCTACCCGCTCACCGAAGGCCTGACCCAACAACGCCTACGCCAACTGTGCATGCAGACCCTGACCCTGCTCGGCCCCAGCAGCCTGCCCGACTGGCTGCCGCCAGAGCTTGCGCGCGACTACCAACTGGCCCCGCTGGCCGACGCGATTCGCTATCTGCACCATCCACCGGCCGATGCCGATGTGGACGAACTCGCGCTCGGCCATCACTGGGCCCAGCACCGTTTGGCCTTCGAAGAGCTGCTGACCCATCAGCTATCGCAGCAACGCCTGCGCGAAAGCATGCGCTCGCTGCGGGCACCGGCCATGCCGAAGGCGACGAAGCTGCCCGCTCAGTACCTGGCCAACCTGGGCTTCCCGCCGACCGGCGCGCAGCAGCGGGTGGGCAACGAAATCGCCTACGACATGAGTCAGCGCGAACCCATGCTGCGGCTGATCCAGGGCGATGTCGGCGCTGGTAAAACCGTGGTCGCCGCCCTTGCAGCACTGCAAGCGCTGGAGGCCGGTTATCAGGTGGCGCTGATGGCACCCACCGAAATCCTCGCCGAGCAGCATTTCATCACCTTCAAGCGCTGGCTCGAACCGCTGGGCCTGGAGGTCGCGTGGCTGGCCGGCAAGCTCAAGGGCAAAAACCGCGCTGGCGCACTGGAGCAGATCGCCAACGGTACACCGATGGTGGTCGGCACCCACGCTTTGTTCCAGGACGAAGTGCAGTTCAAGAACCTCGCGCTGGTGATCATCGACGAACAGCACCGCTTCGGCGTGCAACAACGTCTGGCGCTGCGACAAAAAGGCGTAGGCGGACGGATGTGCCCGCATCAACTGATCATGACCGCCACCCCGATTCCACGGACCCTGGCCATGAGCGCCTACGCCGACCTCGACACCTCGATCCTCGATGAACTGCCGCCCGGCCGGACCCCGGTGAACACCGTGCTGGTCACCGACACCCGGCGCGTCGAAGTTATCGAACGGGTGCGCGCGGCATGCGCCGAAGGGCGCCAGGCCTATTGGGTCTGCACGCTGATTGAAGAGTCGGAAGAGCTCACTTGCCAGGCCGCCGAAACCACCTATGAAGACCTCACCGCCGCCCTCGGCGAGTTGAAGGTCGGCTTGATCCACGGCCGTATGAAACCGGCCGAGAAAGCCGACGTCATGGCCCGGTTCAAGGCCGGCGCCTTGCAACTGCTGGTGGCAACCACGGTGATCGAAGTCGGTGTCGACGTGCCCAACGCCAGCCTGATGATTATCGAAAACCCCGAGCGCCTGGGCCTCGCGCAACTGCACCAGTTGCGCGGCCGGGTCGGCCGGGGCAGCGCCGCCAGCCATTGCGTCCTGCTTTACCATCCACCGCTGTCACAAATCGGTCGGCAGCGGCTGGGCATCATGCGCGAAACCAATGACGGCTTCGTGATCGCTGAAAAAGACCTTGAACTGCGCGGCCCCGGCGAAATGCTCGGCACCCGGCAAACCGGCCTGCTGCAATTCAAGGTCGCCGACCTGATGCGCGACGCCGACCTGCTGCCGGCCGTGCGCGATGCCGCCCAGGCGTTGCTCGAGCGCTGGCCCCACCATGTCAGCCCGCTGCTGGATCGCTGGCTACGACATGGGCAGCAATACGGCCAAGTGTGACGCTCGTCTCAGTAAATGGACCAAAGGCATAACCAAGCTGGTTATACTCTTGAAATTGTAGGAAATCGGATACAGACCATGACAGAAGTTGCTCTCGCTCCCGCAACCCCGCACGCTCCGTCTGTTATCCGGCTGCTGCTCGGCAAGCTGGCCATCAGCTACAAGGAAGTGCTCGACCGCCCCGGCCTGCCCGCCGCGCGCAAGGTTCAAGCGGTTCTGCTGGACGACGCAGTCGGCGCACTCATGGTGTTGTTCCCGCAGAACCAACTGCTGGACCTCAATCGCCTCGCCGAACTCACCGGCCGCCGGCTCACCGCCGTACCGCTGGAACGCCTGGAGCGCATGCTCGGCAAACACAGCCTGAGCCTGCTGCCCGGCCTGCCGGCGCTCACCAGTTCGCCGTGCCTGTACGAAGAAAGCCTGTTGCGTGAAGACAGCCTGCTGATCAACTCGGGCGAACCGGGGCTGTTGCTGGAAATCACCCGCGAAGACTTCAAAAGCATGCTCAACAAGGCCAGCGCCGCTAACTTCGGCGAAGCGCTGAGCAGCATCACGCCCAACCTCGACCGCCCCGACGATGACCGCGAGGAAATCAGCCAGGCGATGCAGGCGTTCACCGCCCGCCGCATCCAGCAACGCCTGGAAGCGACCATCGAAATTCCGCCGCTGGCCGAAACCGCGCAGAAAATCATCCGCCTGCGGGTCGACCCCAACGCCACCATCGACGACATCACCGGCGTGGTCGAAACTGACCCGGCCCTGGCGGCCCAAGTGGTGAGCTGGGCCGCGTCGCCGTACTACGCTTCGCCGGGCAAGATTCGTTCGGTGGAGGACGCGATTGTCCGGGTGCTGGGTTTTGATCTGGTGATCAACCTCGCGCTGGGCCTGGCGCTGGGCAAGACCCTGAGCCTGCCCAAGGACCATCCGCAACACCACACGCCGTACTGGCAGCAGTCGATCTACACCGCCGCCGTCATCGAAGGCCTGACCCGCGCCATGCCGCGTGCCCAGCGCCCGGAAACCGGCCTGACCTACCTGGCCGGCCTGCTGCACAACTTTGGCTACTTGCTGCTGGCCCACGTCTTCCCGCCGCACTTCTCACTGATCTGCCGGCACCTGGAGGTCAACCCGCACCTGTGCCACAGCTACGTCGAGCAGCACCTGCTGGGCATCAGCCGTGAACAGATCGGTTCCTGGCTGATGCGTTACTGGGACATGCCCGAAGAACTGTCCACAGCGCTGCGCTTCCAGCACGACCCGAGCTACGACGGTGCCTACGCCGAGTACCCGAACCTGGTGTGCCTGGCCGTGCGCCTGCTGCGCGGGCGTGGCATCGGTTCCGGTCCCGACGAAGAAATCCCCGAGGCCATGCTCGAACGCCTGGGCCTGACCCGCGACAAGGCCGAAGACGTGGTCAGCAAAGTCCTCGAAGCCGAAGTCCTGCTGCGCGAACTCGCCACCCAGTTCAGCCAGGCCTGAAAGCAATCGCGAGCAGGCTCGCTCCCACAGGATGCTGGTGATCCTTGTGGGAGCGAGCCTGCTCGCGATGAATCCACCTCGGTATAACTGACCGTTCTAACCCAGGTAGCGCAACACCCAACCGCCGAAGGTGATATTGGGGCCTGACCACATACCGCAGATAACAATCCGGCGGTCCTCCATGACTACCGCACCATCCGAAAGTTGAGTCCCGTACTCACTCTCGAAAACAGCAAAGCCTTTGCCATCGTTAAAGGTAGGATCTAAAGAGCCATCCGTACGATATCGTGCCGTCACCGCAACACTTTTTTGATTGCCTGCTACATTGGCGCGTCCCACAGCAACGATTGAGCCATCGGCCTGCAATACGCATTGTCGCCAATACAACTGTTCAAAAAGTAGAGTAGAGAACAAGGGCTCTCCGTTATTGAATACAAGATTGTAAGATCCGCTGGTATTCAAGACGACGATCAACCCACTATCTACGTCATTCCTGCGTGCTTCGCCCACCATTACAATCCGTTCATCTCCAACAGCAGTTTTTCTTACACTGATAGAGCTAAAGTCGATCCATTCGGGAGAGGTAATGATCACCGTACGGTCACGATTAAATTCGACGTCGATTTGGCCGTCTGCGTCGAAACGCATCACAAAGACTGCACGACTTTCGTTATTGCCGCATTGGCCACACACCAACACTTTACCGTCCGCCTGAACTGCGACCCCCCTGCCGCTGGTCCACAGGTAGCCCTCAACACCCCGAAATTCGACCATCGCCAAACCGCGACCGTTGAAGCTTTTGTCTGGCGAGCCATCCGAATTCAGACGCAGTACAACCGTCCTTTGACGGGGACCAAAATTTAAAGTGTTGGCGGACAGAACGATCTTGCCGTTCAGATCCTCAGCCGCTGAAAGCCCCCCATTGCCTTGTACTGTGGAGGCTCCATTGGCGTCATCTTCATCCCCCTCAACAACTCGAACGTCCTCCCCGTGCTGCCCCAGTCGATAATCCACCTCAGGAATAAAGCGTGCACCACCATCACCAAAAGACTCCTCAAGGTTGCCATCCTGGCGTAGCCGGATGACGACCAACCCCCCAGAGCCCTTTGATTTGCCTAGACCGAAAATGACGCATCCACCATCGGCTAGCGCACTGAGTTTCAAATTTGCGGAGTTAAGCTCGATCCCTTCGAAAAGCAACTCAACGTATCCTGATTGTTCGTTGCCATACTGGGTATCAAGTGTTCCGTCCTCATTCAACCGCACCACCGCGATCGGGTTTTCGCTCCCGAGCCACGGTATGACGGCGAGGGTCTTGTTTTGAGGAAGTGCAAGAATAGCCCGAGCTATGTCTCCAGGAATCTTAGGGAGCGGCAACCACAGCACACCCTTCTCAGCAAAAACAGGATCAAGGGTGCCTGCCGTGGCTTTTACTTGTATCTGGTTCATGAGTACGCTCCATCGTGTTGAGTCGGAATTGGCCAATTAGGGGACAATGACCAGAGTCAAACACGAGGAGAAACTGACAACACCTGTCATAAATGACAGCGCTATAGTCTTTTAGAGACAGATTACTGGCTTATTGAGCCGAATCGGCTTTTAACGACCTGTTTGAGCCTTCTTCCTGGGCTTCAAATACTTGGTCAGCCCCTGGAACCAGATCACCAGTGCCGGGTTGCCCTTGATCTGAATCGACTTGTCCTGAATCCCGGTCATGAACGCCAACTGCTTGTTCTTCGCCTGCATCGTGGCAAAGCCATACGCGGCGTCCTTGAACGCAATGGCGAACGCCGGCTCGGGGTAAACCCCGGACTGGCTGGTAATACGCTGATCCTTCACCCGGAAGTGCCGCGCCACCTTGCCATCCAGTGTCTGTAACTGGAACACCAGCTCTTTGTCACCCAACTGCTGCTGGAACGCCGGGTTGCGCTTGCTGGCCTTGGCCATCAACACACCCAGCATCCAGAGAAGAAAACGAAATTTCATGCGCAAGCCTCAAAGAAAAATGAACGGCTGGCGCAGTGTAGCGGCTTGGCGAAAGAACGCCACCGTAGTGCAGCGTTAGAAGAAGATCAGCCGGTTTTTGCGGCAGATGACCACCAAGTCATGGTTCGCACACGCCCTAAGACACTCGCTTTCCTGTCAGGCATTTCGCGTACTGCAGCGCGAACTTGCTATCGTATTTCAACACCACCGGTTCCTCGGGATCTGCCGAGATATCCACAAGCTCACGGGTCGCCGGGGTATACACCGCCCAGCCGATCGTCCCCGTGCCGTCCGTGTCAAAGAACAGCTGAAGCCTGACCTTCTCCCCGTCATCCTCATCGATCAGCAGGTTGACCTTGTCCCGGGTCACGTAGCGAAACGGGAAATTGCTGCTCCTGACCAGTTCGGTCAAATAGCCGTAACAGCCCTCGCCACTGACACTGCGCTCCTCGGCCGACACCCCAGGCGCCAGCAACACACCGGCCAGCGCAACCACCACCGCATACAACGACTGCTTCATTTCATTGCTCCTGTACCGCCTCAACGGATTTCTGGCTCTGCACATTGCATTGCCTTGACCTTCGTCCCCTGAACCGGAATCAGGCAGGCGCGCCGTTCTTCTCCCGCCCCACGCAGCGCAAAGGTCACCAATGTCGCGTGCAGTCCATCCTCAGCAAACCTCAAGTCCTCAAATCCTGCATGCGCAAACCCGTCGTTGAACGACTTGCCTTCAAAACTGCAAAACCGCCGGGCAGACAACACTTTCCAGTGGCCATCAGGGTCCATCACCTGAACATCCATGCATTCGTCGCGAAACGTCATCACGTACCGCGCAACCACCTTGCCGATTCGGTGGGAGTCGATGAGGTACGCTTGCGCCAGGTCGGGCCCGCTGGCCGCTGCCGGGGCTACGTGCAACACCAACAGTAATGCCATCAGCGAGACTCCCCAGCGCACGGGTGCGCCCTTGAAACAACGCGCTATTGAAGCAACATTCACTGCGAAAACTCCTTATGCAGTCGCCAATCAACATCGACCCTTACAGCGAATAATCCAGCCGCTCGCGCAGCACCCAGCACTGATCGAACACAAACCGGTACTCGACCTGATAATCCGTATCGGGTTTTTCCAGTATCACCACTCCCTTGCCCTCGGCCGGTTGCGTCACCCGCAATACAAGGCCCTTGGCCTGCCGGCTCGCGGCGTCCGGCATCAGCGGGAACGTCAACTGCCCGGCACCGAGTTTGCGCCGTTGCTGCTGCGGTTCGGGGTCGGCATTCACCGTCAGCAGGGTTTGCAGCGGCAGGCGTACAAACGTGCGTTGCAGGGCCTGGCTCTCTGAATAGGCAGAAACAAACGGCACAAAATCCGTGGACGGGCACGCGGGGGTCGCCATCGTGGTTTGTGCGATCAGGCCAGTGCCCAGCAGTACGACCGCCAATGGGAGATTTTTCATGGTTCATTCCTTGCAGCCGCTGCGCTCTGAAACCTGACAGCCAACAGCGTTTTCTTGATGTCTTCGAAGGCTTGCCTGCTCAACTTCAGCGGACGTGCGTCGTTCTCGGCGGCGCCCACCAGGACCTGGTCGTCGTGAACCAGGCAAAAACTGACACGTGCGAACGTCTTCCCGGCCCTGTTGCGGTAGCCCAGGACGAAACCGCTCCAGTCCGGCCCGCTCAGTGGCTCAAACACATAGTCTTCCGGTCGCCCGGCGCGCTGGGTCGGCGCCCAACCACTGCGGGTCAGGGTCGCCGGGCACTTGAGGTCGTTGCTGTCCCTGATGACCTGAAGTCCGGGGCTGACCTCCGACTCCGGGCCCGCGACCTCAGGCTTGAGCAACGAAAAGCTCGCCGTGTCTTCACACATCACACCAAACCAGGTATCCGCCAAGCCACCCGGTTTCCTGAATTGCCACTCATACCCGGCGTACGTTTCGGCCTGCCATAGATGCGGCATATTCCGCTCGTTGAGCGTCGTTGCAGACTGGACAAACACCACGTCCGGGGTGTTGAACCGAAGGTACTGACCTTTCGCCAGTGCCAGTGAAAACGGGCATTCATTCAATGCAACAAGCACGCTGGCCGGGCCTTGCACGGACTGAACTGCACCGGGCTGATTACCCAGTACAACAGCGTCAGCAGGCGCGGGCCACGCCAGCGAGGGAACACAGGCAACGGCGACCCCCCATCCAATGCCAGCAAGGGTTTTATGTGTAAACAACCTCACTCGGACTCGCCTTCGTACCGCTGGGTTTCGGGATTGAAGTTCCAGATATGGGGCGTGACCAAAGCTTCGTTGTTCTTGTAGAGAATCTGCGCGGAAGCACCACGCTTATAGGAATAGAACACGATCTCGCGGTACTCGCTTTTGAACTGTGGGTCCTCGGGCGGCACTTCTGCCCGTGCGAAGTACTCCCCCCCCGCAAACTTCAAATACCCGCGGCACTGCACATACACCGAGTGCGTCGTATCGCCGGCGGATCCATGGCTGCTGTAGGAGTTGAAAATGAAATCGTCCCTGCCGTCGCCGTTTAAATCACCGGTGTAGACCACGTCACCCTGTTCGGTTGATAACTTGTCATCTTCCACCGCGGCCATCGACGTTACGGTGCTGTTGCCCTCCTTCCACGACGACAGGAAGTAATAAGGCCCGGACTGTGTTTTGCACAACTCGGGCTCGGCAGCTGCCACCGCCAGGGCGGGAACCAACAACAGCACTGCGAGTACGTTCTTCATGGGTATCGCTCTGTAAGGCCAAACCATCAGTTGATTGGCAGGTGAAATTGCATTCTGGCGAGGCAGCGCGACGTCTCTTCCCGCAACAGCGTTCGGGTCATAGCGCAGTGTTGGCTGGCGTACTCATCCCACTGCGGGTTCACGCCCACCGGCAACACCAGGAATGGTTGAACACTCTGCGCGCCCAGTACCGCGGCCACCTTGTAAAAACCATCCCCGACAAACCCGCTACGCAAGTACACCAGCTCGTTGACCCGCGCACTGGTGAGTTGCCTCAGGCAGGCAATCTTGTCGATGGGCGCTTCCTGACCGGGGAAAGTACTTTGGTAAACGTCTTCGCAGTACCGGTCCCTGAAAGCCAGCCAGCTTCGCTGGACGGACAACAGGTCGGATTTGCGAGGGCCGGGAGACTCGCTGACCAACGCCTTGTATTGCTCGTTGAGCACACGGTCCAGCCGATCAAGTGCCTGTTGAGAGCAGGTGATGATGTCCGGATTGCTCTGGCTGTCGGGGTTGCACGTACTCGACGCAAGCGCGCCCGTGGCCACTGACGCAGCCAACATCCCGGCAATAAGGCTTTGAACAATCAGGCGCGGCATGATGACTTCCTTCAACTAATAGAACCCGGAGCAATGACCATCATCCACGCTGGGCAGTCGCTGCTTGTTGCCGAACATGTACCAGTTAGAAAGGTGACGACTTTCACAGAACGTATTTTTCTCGGCATCAAAGTAGAGCGCCACGCCTTCGTCCACCATTACGCCCTGATTGGACAATTGAACGGCATAGACAATGTCCGGCACCTTGATGTTTCTTGCGAACTTGACGGTGGGCGGGCCTTTAAACGTGCAGGGCACGCCGGCGAACACTGTACTCAAGACGTTGTTGCTGTAGGTAAAGATCGCGCAGTTGGGGTTGGAATCTTCAAACACCACGGTAGCGATGTAACCACCGCTCCAACTCAAGGCACCGCCCGGCACCCAATGAATCTGGCCAGGCAACATCTCACTGTTCTTGGCAATAGCCGCCACCATGCTGTCGGGAAGCTGCGCGTCAACACGCACGAAGTCTGATTCCGCGCACGCGGTGGTGACGTACAGTGCAGCGGCACACAGTGAAACCCGGAAAATCTTCATGCGATCCTTGCAACCTGCCGTCAGGGAAAATGGGGGGCGCTATTGCAAACCAATACCGCTTACTTTGTTTTGATCGCAATAAGCGCTTACCACTGGCACCCCTCTTCCAGAGAGCCATCGACCGTCTTGCTACGGTTGAATGTCGTTTTCTTCTTGTCGGCGTAACGGGTGTAAACCATGGCGTTAATCGCCCCCGCCTCAGTCACCATTTCATATTCGCCGGTCACTTTGCCAGTGGTCACTTCAAGCCAACTATTGGCCACATCGTCCGGCCGTTGCGGGTCTGACTCATCCCACTGCGCGTCGCGCGCGGCCAGGGTGATCTGACGAGGCGCGTCCGCATATTTCAAGTAGCCCACCGTCCATTTGGCCGACGTGTCGTAGTTGAACCTGAACTCGAAGTTTTTCGGTGCCTTGTCGGCCGAACTGAAGCAATACACTTCCGTCATGACTTCACTGTAAGCCGGTAACGGCAGCAGACACATCACCAGCAAACCCAGCTTCTTCATTTTCATCTTCCTGATCAACGTGAGTGGTTTCGAGCGTATTGAACCAGGTCCTTCGGATAAACCCAGCAGTCGACCTGGCTATCATCAATGCCATACAAGAACGCAATGGCCGCCGCCTCTAACGCCCAATACCCGACGTAACTGCCTCTATCACCCATCAGGTGCGTGTCATGCCAGGGGGCGTGTTCGAACGCGTCATACCAACTGTCGCAATAGTGCTGCAACAGCTGTGAAGCCTCTGCCGGTTCCTCTTCATAAACAGCGTGGACCAACGGCGAATAGTGCTCGTGATGCCACTCGTCAACGTCATGCCGGTCAGGCAGCACCTTGCTCAACAAGTCTTCGTACAACGTATCGTCACCGGCAAAACCGGCGTTATCGAACAGCGCGACAAATCTTTTCAGCAAATCCGTTCGCAACAGCAGTACACACAGGCTGATCACCTGAACACAGGTTTCGTAGTGAAACAGGTCGTTGGCAATATCCAGAGGCGCCATGTCAGGCATCTGTTCATACACGGCCAACTTTTCTCGATAGTCCTCAAACGTGTCGATCAGGACTTCAAGACAGGGCGCCAACGAATCGATCGCCTCACCTGCGGTGTAGCGGATCAGGATTTCATCCAGCGCGGCCTCCTGAAAATAACCGGCCTTGAGCGAGAGTTCCTGCTCGGGAGAGTCCGCCTCGAACAGGTGCGTCCGAGCAAACTCGATATCCCGCGCATGATCCCTGTGAAAGTTGCTCAATCGCTGCTCGGTGAGAAACCGCTGCCGTGTGCTCTTCAAAAACTCATTCCCTGGAAACGTAATGCCGCGTGTCTTTACTCAAAAAGCCGTCAACTACTGAATCCTTTCGCCCGCAGGCCCCTCGTAACCCTCGTCAATCGCTACACCAGCCGCCCGGGCCTTGGCTTCAGTGGCCTGACGCCGTGCCAAAAGTTGCCGCACGTGGTCGGCAAACAATGCCTTCCAGTTCGGCCGATCCGCTTCCGGAAAGTCTGTTCGCCAGAACGTATCAAGGGAACTGAACTCGATGCTCGTCAGGTACGAGCCTGGGCGAGAAGACTCATTGGCAACGCCCAGGCGCCACACCCTCACATGGGCAATGAACCTGCCGCTGTACAAGTACCAGTCATAAAAACCATTTACTGCCATCCAACGTTCAAGGCTCATCTGCACATCGGGGTCAAACAAGGGGTGAGTCAACGTTTGCTGACCAAACACATTGTCTTTCCACTCGAACTTTTCGAGTTGCGAACCGGCAATGCGTGGGTCCGAGGGGAAGTAGTATTTCTTCCAGCCCGCCGCTTTCAAATCACCCAGCAGTGCATACACCCATTGTCTATTGGCCTCATGACTGCTGCCATCGGGTAAACCCCGAAGGGTAATGTCCAGCTCATCGACGTTCTGGCTGACCTCACGGTTCGCGAGCACTTGCAAACCAATGACCTGACGCAACACCAGCGACTGACCCGGCTGTGTGAGGGTGACGTCCAAGGGCTTTTTATCGACAAATGTCAGTTCATACCAACACAGGTTGACCGCTTTCAGGCAATCACTGGTGAACGGGAAAAACAGTTGCTTCAACAGCCCGTCGACAGAGGTGCCCAGCTGGATTTTCACGGGCGGCGGATGCCACTTCGCCGGGGTCGACTTTTGAGCGCCATCGCACCCGGCCAGACAAAGCAGCATGATCAGCCAATACACTTTCACACTAACGCGCCCCTGCCTGTCCGGGGTTTGAATGCTCTCGTGCGTATTCAACCAAGTCTTTGGGATAGACCCTGGAATCGATCTTGCTGTCGTCAATGCCATACAAAAATGCAATGGCACCCGCCTCTAACGCCCAGTAACCGACGTAATCGCCATCGTCCTCTTCAATCTCGAGATGACTGTCGTACCAACTAACCTGTAGCGCTTTGAAGGCCGGGTACCACGCCGTGCAGTACTGCTTCAATAACGCCGCAGACTCCTGCGGTGTGTCGGCATAAATAGACTTGATCAAGGGCGTATAGAGCGCGTGATACCACTCATCGACATCGCCACGGCCCGGTAGCAACTTGCACAACAAGTCTTCATAGAGCGTGTCTTCGTGGGCGTAACCGGCGTTGTCGATCAACCGCACAAAGCGCACTAACAGGTCGGTACGCTGCAACAAGATGCACAAGCTGATGACTTGCACGCACTCTTCGTACTCGCCAGGCCAGTCATCAATGGCCAGCGGGGAGATGTCAGGGCTGCTCTCTTCAACCGCCAGTGCCTGTTGATACAACTCATAACAGTGAATGAGTTTCTCCAGGCGCCCCACCAGCGAACCAATGGGTTCCCCGGCGGTATAACTGAGCAACAACCCCTTGAACGCGACCTCTTTGAAGTAACCGGTGCGCAGCGCTCGCTCCTGCTCGGGCGAGTCAGCCTGCATCGTTTGTCCCGCCCAACGCGCCTCGGTGGCGTCGTAGAGCCCTATCGACTTGCTGTAATAAGACATCGCGAACGCGTGCTGTCGATGACTCATGCTCATAACCCGTCTTCATCCTTTAACACTGGCCTGCGTCAGTAGCAGAAACTGGCGGCCGGCAAGTCTGCACGTTGTTTGCGTAGTCGCTCTAAGCGCATGCGGGCGCTGTCGCTGCCGCCCTCAATCGCCAACTGATAACACGCGAGCGCCCTGGCCACATCGTGGGTGACCAGTTCGCCTTTTTCAAAGGAATAACCCAGGTGGCTGGCAACCTCCGGCCAGCCCTTGGGCGCCGCGTCAAGAAGCACTTGCTCGGCGCGCGCAGGGTCCAGGCATGGGCCGGAACTGGCGATGTTGTTACCGTCACAATAGAAAAGAGACAGGCTTAGGACGCCTTCGGCCGATGCGGTCGCGGCTGCTTTGAAGAAGGCTTCCACTTGAGGCGTCGGCAACTGCGGTGCCATCCCCGATAAACTCAGGCTCGCGGCGGCGACGCTGGCATCTGGATTGCCCGACGCGGCGGCGCACACAAAGTTGTCCAGCATCGCGGCGTAGAACTCGACCATCAGTGCGGGGTGCACGTCGATCAACGTCCCATAGGCCATCGCCTTCTGGTAGCAAAAACTGTCGGCGGGGCTCATGCCCGGTTTCAGCGAAGGGTGGAAATTGGCCTCGGTAATGGACCAGTCCGCCACACCGCTCAGAACCCAGCACGCCTGACGGGTAAAGGTGTACACCTTGATGTCGCTGTTACCGGCGCGCTTGTCGACCAGGCTGACGCGGTCCTGCTTGAGGAACGAAGTTTCAAGGCCTTCGTCGGGTGCCGCGCTGACGGGCGCAATCACCGGGAACGTCAGTTGTGTGCGGTCAATCGGGCGAGTCTGGGGGCCGACCAGATCGGTTTTGGCCGGTTGCAGCGTCATGGCGCGAACCGTGGGCGCGGTGAACTGCCGTTGCAGCGCCTCGCTGACAGAAAACGCCCTCAGGAACGTCGGAAAATCCAGCGAAGGGCACGCCAGTTCGGCGGCATACGCCTGCCCGTGAAGGGCTGCGCACACGAGCGCGGCCAGTACCCGCGCTTTTGAAAACCACTTGTTCTTCAACACACCGTCCATGCTTTTTACTCAGCCTTCCTTATCAACCCCGACCCTCTGCCAGGCCGGAGCGCCTTTACTACAGCATTTCGTTATCGATGTCTGTCTGCCAGGACATTTCCTTCAACGCGGCGTGATGCAACCCACGCCTTCTGACGCTCGTCATATCGGCTGCCTGACTACAAGCATGAAAGAAAAGAACGACAGTGGGACGCGCTACAGCGGCTTAACACCCGCCATGGCTAGCTGGTTGAAGGCGGACTTAATGTCATCAATGCTCGGGTCGGCAGAATCGGTCGACCTCGGCACACACGCAGACAGCGTCACGCTGACCTCACCCACACCGGCTACACCGTAAAAGCAGTCCATCAACAAACCCGTGCGCGGAATCGAGAACTTCTGCATCGCCTGGCTTATCGCCTCCTCGGACGCCCACAACACAAACGGCGACATGGTGATGCGCACAAACGCAGTTCCCAGCAACCGGCGTTGCTCGATGGCCCCTTCAGAAGTCCCGGACATCTGGGTAATCACCTCGTCAACGTCATAGCGGTACCGATAGTGATGCATCGCATCAAAGCGCCCCGAGGCTTCGATCTGCTGTTGAAAGGGCACGGGCTGGATCATGAAGGTGTTTTCTTCTTCCAGAATCCCAGGGGTCAACGCCACCCTCGAAGCCAATTTGCCGTAACAGATACCGTCTTCCTGCGTGACACTCAGTTCAAAACCTGGGATATCCGGAACAGCAACACCGCAGGCTTCTAACGGCTGTGCGTGGACGCAAGCGCTGGCGAGCGCAGATAGCATCGACAACATAACGACACGGTATATTTTCACCATGGGCGACCACACACACCACGTGCAGGGCGTGGATACAGAAAAAGCAGCGGCAGTAAGTTTCTTTTAATTTTCGTTTCCAGCCTTATGAATGTTGGCGACCTGGGAAGCCACCGAGTAATGCCTCAGTACTCATTGGTCAATCATGCCAGCGCACGCTGAAATATCAGCGAGCACTTTACGCTCGCCATAGTTCATGACACACACCAGATTTTCAAACGTCCCGGTCATCTGCTCGCACTGGTGGCTGTTTCTTTGTGGATAAATGCATAGCGTGTCAGCAATGATGAGTTCCTTCACCGGGGACAACGTAGAGACCTTGTCGCTCTCTATTCGATAGCGGGTTTCATAGATTGATCCGCCCTCCTGAAGCACGTGCTTGAATACTTTATCTTCGATTTCGTCAGCACCCGCAGGAATATAGCCGATGTGGATAGCCTCTTTCTTCCCGGGCATGACAGAGTACACATAGCGTTGAGCATTCAACCCGAATTCGTCACTGGGTGGCCAGGCGAATATCAGAGTCGCGCCAGTTTTGCCGGGATACGTTTTAAAGGTAAATGCTGACTGACAGTCTCTCTCGGAACTACTTATAACAAACTCATGTTCCGCCGAGAAAAGAGTCAGCCCTCCTTCTGCCCCGGGTTTACATTCCAGACTATTCTCGAGCCCCTCTGATGAGGCCGAGGCACAGAACAATAAAAAACACAGTACTGCAATATGCTTCATCAGCCTATTTCCATTATCTTGCTACTCACCATCGAGAAACTAATAGCTCAGATGAGGAACCCATTCAGCACGTAAAAATCACCAACATCATTTTTTGGATAGCTTTGTAATGCACAGCGTCGGCTCATTGCCTTTATAGTAGGTGCTTTTTAGCAGTTTATTCTTCTTATCCACTTTCAGGTTTATAAATTCATCGCTACAAGCTGGCCTCTGTTCCTCAAAAAACCCTACCTCAGGCTTATAAACAAATACCCTAAAGATGGTATAAACACCCATTCCATCGTCGAAATGCCAAACGGCGAAATCCTTCACCCCATCAAAGTTGAAATCATCTATCTCCAGATGCAACTTTTTTTCAGCTTGAATCACTATTTTTCTTGTTTCGGAATGGCCATTACTTTCCGCGCTCACCGTTAGACTTGATCCGTCTTGCGTAAGCGTTACAGTGGTTTCTTTGTTCGGATTAAAGGTCGTCGACTCAGCATAAGCTGACGCGCTGCAAAAGAGCACGATCACGACTGCAACCAAGTCCCTAAAACTCATTCATCACTCCACAAACTGTATTCTATTATGAGCATCGGATACCCCTGGAAAGGTCATATCTATCTCTTGGCTCACTTCAGCCGCTCAATTTTCGGAGGTTCATAACTTTCATCTATGGCCACACCCGCGGCTCTTGCCCGCTTTTCGGCCGCGTCGCGACGAAGCTGCAGAGATTTCAGGCGAGCAGGAAAGAGCTCCAGCCAGTGAGCGCGATCCTCTTCCTTTGCGTCTATCCGCCAATTGTAATCCAGCGACGTGAACTCCAGAGCTATTAAGTAAGTGCCGTTTTCCTGAGGTGAGCTATCAGAATCCCGACGCTGTACTTTCAACTTCACACGCGCATCATCCTGATACAGATACCAACTATAAAACCGGTCAACGCTTAACCACTGCTGCATATCAAGTTCAATATCTGGATCAAATCTCGGTTGAGACAAAGAGAACTCACCAAACATATCGTCTTCCGAATGCAGCTTCCCGAGTTCGGAGCCTGGAATTCTTGGATCGGCGGGGTAGTAGTATTTCTTCCAGCCAGCAGACTTCAAGTCACCCATCAGCTTATATACAAGCTTTCTGTTTTCATCATGAGGACTGTCATCCGGCAGCCCTAGCAATGTGACACTAAAGTCTTCAACATTCTTATTAATACTTGCATCAACAATGCTCACATCCGTTACTGACTCAAGTGTCAAGGCCGACTTCCCTTGAACCACCCGCACGGTTGGAAACGACGGCTCGCCGCTTCGGTACTTGATCTTGTACCAGCACATATTGACCGCATCCAGACAGTCAGATGAAAACTTTATAGGACTGCTTTCCAGCACCCCTTGTACCGGAGCGCCAATCTGTACTTCAACCACCTTGCCTTCCATTGTCATTTTTGAACTCTCAACATTACGAGCGTCATCACAGCCACTTAGAAACAAACATACCGCTAAAAATACACCTCTCACACTTTACTACTCCAAGAGGCAATTTGAGAGATCACCCCTTCCATATGTTTCTTCTGAGTGAGCATGAGTTTATGATACTGATCTGCAATTTCACCGATAAATTTCATTCGATCTCGCGCCTCATAAAGCTTTCCTTTATGCATCTGAACACGATGTTCGGCCGATTCAACATCGCATGCCACATCAAATGCAGCAGACCGAAGAGGTACATATGGAACCCCTTCCATTATAGCCTGGCCGTCGAGAATCTTTTGAAATGTAAAACTTTCATAAATAAGCGGCTGTAGTATTTTAAGCTGCTCGTGATCCGCAATCACCAACAACGATTTCAGCTTCTGTTCTTCCTTGGCGTCACCTTCTGGTAGCCCTTCTACTTTTCTAATCAGCTTGAATGCGCTGGTAATTTCGCTCGTGATTTTCAGGTTATTGACTGAACTCAGTGCCACCTTTGACCAAGGCAAATCTTTGACCACCTTTTTAGCGGCCTCTTCGTACAACTCGACATCACGAACTGATGAGCACTTGAAAAATTCGTCGGGGCATTTGTTATAAAGCCAATGCCAGCAGAAAATATCTTGAAATAGCCAAAAATTCCCTTTACCGAGACCATTCTTGCCTACTAATAAGGGGGCCATTGCAACTGGAACTGTCGCAGCCGAAACTTTTGTCATCTTTGCAGTAAAATCGAGACCGCACTTGACTTGTTTACTGGCAAACGAAGCGAGCCCCATCCAGTAGTAACGTCCTTTGAGTTCCGGTTTCCCACCCTCTTCAGTTTCCAGGTAGAAGCGGGCGTAGTTCCCAGCAATACGCGCTGCGCGCACACTGAAATCACTCACCAGTGTCAATTTGTTCTTACCCGTCCAGAAACTCTTCTCATTGACGCTCAATCGCCTGATAGCTTCCATTTGAGCGATTGACCAAGACTGTGAACAACTGATGCAGATTTCATGGGGCATTGCGTCTTTTTGCTTGCTGATATCCAGGCAAGTAACAGGTGTAGGTTTCATTGCTTCTGACCCTTTTCGTAATCATCGGAGCCGTCTGGTACTTCGAAGTCATCCCACATCAAATGAACTTCAGCGGTTTGTACGGCCTCTGCTTTCACATTGGGAGACAGACCCTCTGCGTCACTACGAAAGGTCAGTGGCGCCGGGGTATTCGGCAAAATGAACGCGGCACCGATGGCGCTGAAAGGCACGCCCGTACTGGTCACAAACCTGAGTTGCCCGTAGAAGTTCTCTACCGCCTGATTCTTGAGAATGTTCCCTGCCCGTGCCTGATCCGCAATCAGGGGTATCGCAGGTGCCTTGATCCCAATCCCCGTCCCACTCCCCGCCGCGCCGCCGGCATTCAGTTTCACCACCGGGCCCATGACGGTCACGCCGCCGGCGTCGAGTTTGATGAAGCTGCCGCCGGCCTTGAGGGTGAGTTCCATGCCGGCCTCGATGACGATTTTGCTGCCGGCCTTGAGGTGGATTTCGCGGCCGGCGCTGGTCAGTTGGGCGGTGCCGAGTTTGATGTGTTGGCTGACGCCGACGGTCTGGTGGTCGTCCAGGCGGGCCTCCACTTTGCGGTCGGCCACGGTGGTGCGGTGTTCTTCGGCTTTGAGTTCGGTGTAGGTGGAGTTTTCCACGGTGTCGTGACGTTCGTGGCCCACGCGGATTTTCTGGTCGTGCTCGATGTTTTCGTCCCAGTCGCGCTGGGCGTGCAGGTAGATCTGTTCGGCGCCTTTTTTGTCTTCGATGCGCAGTTCGTTGTAGCCACCACCGCCCGGTGAGCTGAGGGTTTTGAACACGGTGCGGGTTTTGTTGGCCGGCAAGGCGTAGGGGACGACGTTTTCCTTGTGGTACAGGCAGCCGGTCACCAGCGGTTGGTCGGGGTCGCCTTCCAGGAAGGTGATGAGCACTTCCATGCCGATACGCGGGATGACGATGGCGCCGTAGCGGTCGCCGGCCCAACTGCTGGAGACGCGCATCCAGCAACTGGTTTTGTCGTCGGCCTGGCCCTCGCGGTCCCAGTGAAACTGGACCTTGATGCGGCCGTACTGGTCGCAGTGAATCTCTTCACCCTTGGGGCCGGTGACGGTGGCGGTCTGGCTGCCGAGTACCCGGGGTTTGCCGTGTTTGAGCGCCGGGCGATAGAACACGTCCCACGGTGTGGCGAAAAAGCGGTTGCGGTAGCCCTGATGGAAGTCGTCCTTGTTGTCGGTGGTGTCGCTGGTCACCGACTCTTCGAGGACTTGCGGCTGTTTGCCTTCGTGGAACACTTCGGTCAGCAACCAGAGGTCGTTCCACTCGCTGCGCGGGTGATCGGACAGCTCCACGAAGTGGCCGCTGACCAGCGTCGTCTGGTCGCCATGGCCTTCGGCCTGACGGTAGTCGGCGCGATGACGCTCCAGCGCACGTTGGCTGAGGACCTTGCCGCGCGGGCGTTCGGTGAAACGGCCAGGGTAGTCGTAGTCTTCGAGGTCCGGCTCTTCGCTTTTGGCTTCGGGCTTGTAGGCCGACTCCAGTTGCAGGTGCGGTTTTTCAAAGTCGTAGTCGCGCCGCGTGGTGCGGCTGGTGCGGGTTTCCAGGCGCAGCTTGAAGCCCTTGATCACCGGCTCATCCGCGACCATGCCGCTGCCCTGCACATACGCTGTGGGCTGGCCGAGTTTCGGAAACACGGTCTGGTCATCGCCGAACATCAGCAGGTGCGATTTCCTGCTGTGCTGGAAGTGGTAGTGAATGCCCTCTTCCTCGCACAGACGCTGGATGAAGTGCAGGTCGGATTCGTCGTACTGCACGCAGTACACGCGATCCGGGCACGGCACGCTGAGCTGGAACTGGTAGGCGTTGCTCTGGATGCCGTGCTCTTCCAGGACCTGGGCGATGATTTTGGGTGCGCTGAGGTTCTGGAAAATTCGCTGGTTGACCCGATGGCGCAGGTATTCCATTTGCGGCACCAGTGACACTTTGTAGCGGGTCAGGCGTTTGCCAGTATCCCCCTGGGCCACGCGGTAGATCTGCCCGTGGATGCCACTGCCTTGCGGGTCGAATGCTAGAAATGCCTGTTTGTGCAGGAGCTTTTCCAGGTCCAGATCGGGGTCTTCGCTGACCAGTTCCAGGTCAAACCTGAATGTCTGGCTGATGCCTTCGGTGCCGGTGAACGCCAACACTTGCAGGTCGCCCTTGTAGTCTTCGACGGTCAGGCTGAAATGCGTTTCGTTAGAAGGGTTGAACATGGCTTGCTCCCTGTTCGGTAGTCATCCGTTGCGCCGATGCAACCAGCGTTGCAGCCAGGACGAAGTGGCGCCCATGGCGGCACGCGCCAATGTTTCATGCAACTGGGCGACAGTGATGGTGCGTTGCGCCGCCTCGAAGGCCAGCGCGGTGCGCAACGCGGGCCAGCAGTGTGCGGGAAGGTGCGGTGGGGCCTTGAGTTCAAGGTCCAGGCGTTCATCGCGGGCCTGGGTCGATGGCACGCGGCGGAACGGGTGCTTGCCGCCCGCCAATTCGTAGAGCACGCAGGCCACGGCGTACAGGTCAGCACTGGCAGTCAGCGGCGCGCCTTCAAGCAGTTCCGGCGCGGCGTAGCCTGGGGTCCAGGCGTTGAAGCGGCTGCGGCTCAGGTGCGGCAAGCCGGGCAATACGCCCTCTTGCGCCTGGCCAAGGCCGAAGTCGAACAGGCGCACGCCCTCCTCGCTGAGCATCACGTTGCTCGGTTTCAGGTCGCCGTGCAGCACGCCACGACTGTGGGCATAGGCCAACGCGTCAAGCAGCGGCAGCGCGACGTCGCGCAGTTCGCTCCACGGCAGGCCCAAGGGCCGCTCGCAGAGCAATTTGTCGAGGGTCAGCCCGCGCATCAGTTCCATGGTGATGAAGGCGCGCTGGCACTCGGTGTCCACTTCGAAGGTGTGCAAGCGCAGCACGTTCGGGTGGCGCAGGCGCCGGGTCAGGGCGAACTCGCTGTAGAGCAAGGCACTGGCGTCCGGCGATTCGGCAAATTCTTCGCTGAGGATTTTCAGCGCAATGTAAGGGTCGGGGTCACCGAACTGTTCGTGCAGCAGGTCCCGTGCGCGGTAAACCGCGCCCATGCCACCGGCACCGAGCAGACGCTCGATGCGGTAGCGCCCGGCGAGCACGTCCGGCAATTCGCCGACGCTGGCCCGGCTGGGTGTCACGGACTGCGGCGGCGCATGGGATTTGGCGAAGGCGAAGTAGGTCAGGTTGGCCGCTTCTTCTTCGCTGACCAGCAATTGGTCGAGTACGGGGTCGTGTTCACTCATTGGCGGATCACCACGGCAGTCAGGTTGTCCCGCGCCGAACCACGCAAGGCGCCGTCGAACAGACGCTCCAGCGCCACGTGCGGCGCGGTCAGGCTCAGGGCGTTGCCCAGCGCGTCGCTGGTCAGGCCCTGGTACAAACCGTCACTGCACAACAGGAACGCATCGCCGGGATGGACCTCGAGTTCAAGCACGTCCAGGGTCAGCTGTTCGCTGGCCCCGACCGCACGAGTCAGGGCGTTGGCGGACGGATGAGCACGGGCTTGCTCGACGCTCATTTGTTGTTCGTCGACCAGTTGCTGCATCAGCGAATGGTCCTTGGACAGCTGATACAGCCGCTGCCCACGCCACAGATAACAACGGCTGTCACCGGCCCAGATGCAGGCCGCCCGATTACCGTCCACCAGCAGCGCCACCACGGTGCTGCCCATGATGCTGTCGTGGCGCCCGGCGGTGACGGTCAACTCCTGGCCCAAGCGACGGTTGAGCCAGTGCAGGCACTGGCGCACGCCCTTGAGTCGTTCGTCGAAGCTCTCTTCGACCGGCAAATCCGCCAGGCTGGCGACGATCAGCTGGCTGGCGATGTCGCCGCCCTGATGACCGCCCATGCCGTCTGCGACCACCCACAAGCCATGTTGCGGGGTGTCGAGGAAGGCATCTTCGTTGCGCGCCCGAACCTTGCCGGGGTCGGTACGCGCCGCGCTGCGCCAGGCACTGGCAACCGGCATCAGAGCTGCACCGGCATACGGAAGGTGCGCAACACGCCCATGTCGAACGGGTTTGGCGTGCGCTGGCTCATCAGCAGGTAGTTGGCGCGCAGGCCACCCAGGTCTGCTTTGAGCACCAGCACGTCACGACCGGTCAGGTACTCGGTCTGCATCAGGTCGAACAGACGGAACAACGACCACGGTCCGGTGTTTTTCTCGATGCCGATCGGGCGCCCGGCCATTTTGTCGAGGACCAGGCTGGTGCGACCGTCTTCAGCCTCGGTCGGCCATTTGAACGAAACCGGCACGATCGGACCATGGCGGTATTCCATGGTCTGGTTGCCGAAACGGAACTCGGAACGGCTGACGGCCGGGTCCAGGGTGTACGGCTCCAGTTTGAACTGCACCTGCGGCTCGGCCGGGTTTTCGGCAAAGAAGCTCTGGCGGATCACTTGCGCGGCGGCCATCTGGTCGAGGTAGACCTTGGACATCGGCAGGCTGTGACCGTCGATGCTGCGCAGACGGTAGTTACCCGGATCGCCGCTCACGAACGGACGCATGTAGGTTTCAAAGAAACGATCAGCGATGCCCTGGGCCTTGAAGAACTCGCGGAAGTCGCTGATCGCGACGTCGCTGGTGCTGTGGGCGCTGAACGGATAACGCTTGTTGATCGCCTTGCCATAGAAGCTGTACAGCTCGCTCTGGTAGCGCTGGTTGAGGTACTGGTAGGAATCGTTGAGCACCAGGCGCCAGGTGTCTTCGGCCAGCACGTTGAACCACACGCTGACCGGACGCGGCAAGCGGCCCGACGCGTTACGCAGGGTGCTCAGCGCATCGCGCTGGCCGCTCATGCGGGTCTTGGCCATTTCGAACGCGGCCTGCTCCGGTGCACTGGCGCGGGCCAGGCCCGAGAGTTGCAGCTGCAGGTCGTTGAGCGCTTGCAGGGCCGGGGTCAGGTCCGCTGCCGGGCCGTTGTTGTCGTCCAGCAAACGGTGCAGCGGTTCGAAGCGCCGTTGCAGGGATTTTTTCGCGGTGTCCGGCAGGTTCTTGGCGACGTTCATGGCCGAAGCCTTGTCCGCCACGGCAGACGCCAGTTTGCCGACTTTACCCAACTTGCCCTTCTGCCCGGCCAGTGCATCGGCGGCATCACCGGCCTCATCAACCGGATCAGCGGCAGCCGGGAAGCGGGTGTTCTCCCGGACTTCAACCAGCATTTGCAGGATCGGCGAGTTGGCGGACGTCAGCCCCGCCACCTGATCGGCGCCTTCGCGCGCGTCGGTGAACGGTTGCAGGCCCACCTGGCCGACCGCCTCGCTCCAGTAGTTGGCGTAGTCGCGGAAGTACAGCTGCTCCAGTTCAACCATCAGGCGACGCATGTCCATGCCGCTGATGCCCGAACCTTCGCCCAGCACCCAGTTGTCACGCAGCAGGTCGGTGACCAATGTGCTGCCCTGCACCGAGAAATACTGCTGATAGCCCTGCTGGGTGTAGAAACCCGGGATCACGTAATCGGTGCCCACGAACAGGCCGGCTTGCGGCCCCAGGTGCTGGCTCAGGCGGTAATCCGGCAGGTTGCGCGCTTGTTCACGCAAGATCCGGTAAACCACGGTGGCCAGGGATTCGCTGCGCAAGACCTGACGGGCCTGCGCCACCAGCGTCTCGTTGATCGGGTAGATAAACGGTTGCTTGAGCAGGCGTTCGAGGTGCGCGTTCAGACCGTTCTGCACCGCCGTGTTGCCGGCGTAACGCAGGGACCACTCGGTGGCGACCCAATCCTTGAGCCACGCTGGATCACGACGATCCTTCATGTTCAGCATCAGGTAGGCACGCAGGCTGTTGAGCAGGCGCTCGCGGTCTTTCATGTTGGAGCGAATCTGCCCTTCGAGCACTTGCGCAACCCGTGGCAGCAACTGGGTTTCCAGTTCACGCTCATAGGCGCCCTTGACCACCGGGTTGCTCGACTCGCCCTGATACAGGCCACCGCGCTCATACAGCGACACATCGCCTTTGGGCGGGAACACTTTGGTCGCTTCGTAGCTGGTGTCGAGGGTCTTGAGCACCGCCATCGAATCATCGCGCGCGGTCAGGACCGAGCGTTGCTGAGTCCAGGTCTGCGCCAACGAGCGCAGGTGTTCCAGGCGTTCGTAGTTGGCCGAGAAACCGGTCGCCCACAACATGCCGAACAGGCCCAGTGCCGCCAGTGCGCCAACGTACAACGCACGCTGGCCCCAATGGATGCGGCTGCGTTCACGTTTGTCCAACCCGGCCAGATCGGCCTCGGGGAAGATCACACGGCTGAGCAAATGGTGGATGAAGCGTGAGCGACCATTGCGCAACGTCGGCAATACGCCGCTGCTGATGCCCAGGCTGGCACCAATGCCCGCCGTGCTCTGGTCGAGTTTTTCGCTCAGGTGCGGTGCGCTGGTCAGGTAGAAACCGCGCAACTGGCTGACACGCTGGTAACGGTTGCCGGTGAACGCCATGTCGACGAACAGGCACAGACGCTCGCCGATCTGCCCCAGTTGATGCGGGAAGTCGAGGATGCGGCCACGGCGCTGGGTGTCGCGCTCCTGGTGCATGCGCATGATCACCTGGCTGTTGAGGCGACGCAGCAGCTCTTCGAACTCTGCACGCAGCACCGCCACATCTGTACCGCTTTGCTCTTTACGGAAACTGGTGCCGAGCACCTGATCGCTTTCTTCGCGGGTCAGTTGATCGAAGAACTCGTCGAAACCAAGCAACTGGTCAGCCTTGCTCAGGACCAGGTAAATCGGCAGATCGACGTGCAGCTTCTGGTGAACCTCTTGTAGGCGCGCACGCACCTGGCGAGCCAGGGTATCCAGGTCCTGCTCGCTGCCGCTGAGCAGCATTTCCACCGGGATGGTCACCAGCACACCGTTCAACGGACGGTTGCGGCGACGCTTGCGCAGCAGGCTGAGCAAGGTGGTCCAGGCGCTGCCGTCAACATCGGCGTCCGGCTGCGTCAGGTAACGCCCGGCGGTGTCGATCAGCACGCCGTGGTCGGCGAAATACCAGTCGCAGTGCCGGGTGCCGACGGTGTCGCGGGTCAGTTTGCGATCGATCTTGTTGATCGGAAACTCAAGGCCCGAGAAGTCCAGCAGGCTGGTCTTGCCGCTGCTTTGCGGGCCGATCAGCAAGTACCACGGCAAATCGTTGCGCCAGCGTTCGCTGCGCCCCCGATACAGGCTTGAGGTCTTGAGGGTTTTCAGAGCGTCCTTGAAGCGCGAGCGCAGTTCTTTCTGCTCTTCGTCGATCATCTCTTCGCGGCGCATGCGTTCCTGGCCGTCTTCGCTTTCTTCGACGGCTTTTTTACGCACACCGGCGCGCCAACTGACGAAGACCATGGTCAGGCCCCAGATCAGGAACAGCACGCTGATGGTCAGCAGGCGCGAGGTCGACTCGGCCCAGAACTTGTAATCGTTGACCGCCAGCAGCGGCCCGACGAACCACACCAGCAGCGCCACGAACAGCACCAGCAGCAGGGTCCAGACCCACGTCTTGCGCAGGAAGGCGCCGACTTTCTTGAAGAAGTTTTTCATCACACGTCCCTGTTTTACGACTGCGGCTGAACCGCTGCCGGATCAAGCTGCTGATAAGGTTGCAGAACGGTTTCGCGCTGCTCGCCCAGCACCCAGGCAAACCCCGAATACATCACCACCAGGCACACCACGGTGAACAACGCCACCATCCACCACGGCACGATGCGCACCAGGCTGCGACGCTTGTCGTTGAGGCCTTCCCAGTGCGGCGACAGTTCACGCGGCACGTCGCCGCGCAGCTGACGAATCTGCCGGTACAAGGCATCGCGGATGCCTTCGAGTTCGAGCATGCCACGGGCCTGCACCCGGTACTTGCCTTCGAAACCCAGGGACAGGCACAGGTACATCAGTTCAAGCATCGGCAGGTGCTTGACCGGGTTCTTCGACAGCCGATCAAGCAACTGGAAGAACTTCTCGCCGCCGAACGTTTCGTTGTGGAAGCTGCTGAGCAGGCTCATCTGCGACCACTCGCTTTCGTTGCCCCACGGCGTGGTCACCACAGCTTCATCGACCACGGTGCAGAGCACGTAACGGGCGGCCATCACCTGGCTACTCTCGGCGCCATTGTGCAAGGCGCGCACTTCGAAGAGTTTCAGCCCGGAGGTCAGGCGCTCATTGAGCGCGTGCATGTCTTCGCGGGTTTCGCTGTGCTTGAGCCGCACCACTTCCGACAGCAACTCCGAGGACGCCGCCACCAGCGAGTTCAGGCTGATGTTGAACGCTTCCGCCGGACGCAGGCGGGCGGCGTAGATCATCCGTTCTTCCAACTGCTCGAAACGCGGCGGTGCGGCGAAGTCGGTCAGCGGGCTCGAAGCCGGGCCCTGGCCCTGGCGATCAAGGAGGACAGTCTTGTCATCCTGGTTGTGATCCATGTCCTTCATCATGTCGGTCAGTTCCTGATGGCCCAGAATTTCAGTTCAAGCTCGGCGAATTCGCCGGACACGTGGAACGCGAAGCCGCCGGAACGCTCCAGTTGCGCCAGGTCTTCGGAACTGAGTTCGAGGATGAAATAGGTTTTGTTGGAGTGGAACGGGATCTGGCGCGGCGCCACCGGCAAGGGTTTGACCTTGATGCCCGGCAGGTGCAGGTTGACCAACTGACGAATGCGCTCCACCGGACCGACCTTGAGGTGCGCCGGCAAGCGATGACGCAGCTCTTCGGAGTCGCAGTTGGCACTGGCGGCGAGCACGAACGAAGCCGAGCCCAACAGTTTGTGATCGTGCAGCGGCGACACGGTGATCCCGTACTGGCGAGCTTGCAGCACCAGTTCGATGGCGTGCTGTTCGAGCACCATCGACAGCACCTGACGGATTGCTTCCATCAACTTGCGAAAGCTCGCGCCCTGGTCGCTGTGCTGGTAACGGCTGTCCAGACGCGGGCGTTTGCTGTCGCTGGCGAAGGTCGCCAGATCGCCCAGCATCGACAGCAGCGTGCGGTACAGCTCTTCGGGGTGAACCTGTTCCAGGCCCAGGAAGTGGCGCAGTACCAGTTCGGTACGGTTGATCAGTTGCAGCATCATGAAGTCGCCGACTTCCGCGCCACCGACCTTGCCGTTGGAGCGAATCCGGTCGGCAATGGTGTCGCCCCGGTGTCCGAGCATGCTGATGACTTCTTTCAGGCACGACAGCAAATAGCCCGAAGCGTGCGCGTGAATGTAGGTCGGGACGAAGTCCGGGTCGAGGCTGATCACGCCGTCGGGCGTGGTGTCGAGGACTTCGCAGACCTTGAGTTTCACGTAGGCCTGGTCGCTCTGTTGCTCGCCGAGCAGCAAGCGAAAATCCGGGCGGGCGCAGCTGACCTGGCTGCTGGAGTCGTCGCCGGCGTTGGAGTCGGCGACTTCCGCCTCGTACGCGGTGTAACGCGCCAGCACGTCGGACTGCTCGGGGCGGCGGGACTCGATGTGGTTGCCGGTCACCAGTGGCAACGCCAGGTAGATCGGCGTGTTACCGGTATTCGGCGGGACGTCCAGTGCCAGCGGCTCGGTGTTGCCACCCAGTTCGAACAGGCTGCCGTCCGGCAGAATCCCCGAGGCCTGGCTGATCACCAGTTTGCCCATGTTGAGGAACTGCAAGTCGATTTCCAGCCCCAGGAACCCCCAGGTGTAGCTGCCCAGCAACTGAGTGCGGGTTTTCATCTGGTTGTCGTAGTAGCGATCGTTGTGCTGGAAATGCTGCGGACGCAGCAGCATGCCTTCCTGCCAAATGACTTTATGCACGTTCATGTTCAGTCAGCCTTGGCGATCGTTGCGTGGGTGGGGCGAATGCCGGTCTGGTCGAGGGTCAACTCGGCCTCGGTCAGCTCGACCGGAGTGAGTTGCACCACGTAGCGCCATTGGCTTTCAGGCAGGTCGCGATAGGCCGCGAGCACGCCAACGAAGCGGCTGCCCTCTTCCACGCTGAGCTTGAGTTCGACGGTTTCGCCCGGGCGCAACTCCATCTCTTCGCTGGCCACCAGGTCTGGCGACAACGAGTCCTTGGCGCGTTCGTACAGGCTGAAGAAATCAGCGTTTTCGAAAGCCACCGGATGCTTGAGTTCCATCAGCCGCACGACAATCGGCGACGGCCGACCGTTGAGGTCCGGGTTGAGCTGATCGCTGGCGGTCAGCTTGAGGTTCAGTTTGGTCATCGTGGAATACGGCGACATCGACGAGCAACCGGCCAGCAGCACCAGGGCGGTGAGCGCAGTCAGCGTCTTGAAAAAAGCGGTCGAGCAGCGAGACATGCGCATCATCCTTGGTGGTCGGTGTGGAGGGTGGAGATCAGGCGGATCTGTTCTTCGTAGGCCTGGGCGAAATCGCGCGCCAGCAGGCGTTCGCTCCAGTCATCGTCCTGACGCAGCGCCTGGTGGTAACGGCCGTAGGCTCTCCAGCGACTGCCCGAGGTGGCGATCAACGGCTTGTTGCCGTCGCGCTCGAAACGCAGGGTCAGTTGCTGTGGCGAGAAGTGCTCCAGAGTCCCGCGCACCGCCGCACGGCTGGCGGTGAGCAACGCGACCTGATGCGCCTGCAAATCGCGGAACGCACGGGAGATCGCCTGTTCGGCCGGCAACTGGCCGGGCTTGTTGCCCTGCAACAGAATGCCCAGCGCTTCGCCGGCATCGACGGCGAATTTCAGCGGGTTCTTGCTGGTGGCCTGGCCGGTGGTGAGTGCCAGACGCAGTTCGTTTTTCAGCTCCGAGCGGGTGCGCAAGCTCTGCTGCAAACCGCCCACGCTTTGCTTGAGCAAGCGTGCGGCGTTGATCGCCAGGGCTTCGCGGCTCTCGTGGTCGAGGCCCTTGAGGTCCACGCCCAGGGCGTCGCCAAAGTGCTCCCAGAAACCTTCGCTCTGACGCTCCGGCGCTTTGGGTGCGGGTGCAGGAGCCACGGGCGCCGGGGCATCAATCAGCTCCGGCACCATCAGGCTTTCCATGTCGATGCGCGCATAGTCGGCGCGCTGACGGGGTTCCTGGCGCGGCGCATTGAGGGCGCCCAGCTCGTCAATTTCCGAGTACACGCGCTCTTGCTGATCAAGGGCATTGAGCGGGTCGAGGTCCAGGAACGCATCGTCAGGAATGATGCTGCCCGCCGCTTGCGGACGGCCGACTTCAGCCTCGAACGCTGCCGGATCGCGAACCAGCCGTGCGCGGATCTCGAAGTCCCCGAGCACATAAACGCTGCCATGTTCGATGCGCTGCGCTTCGCCCTTGCGCAGGCGCGCGCCGCTTTCACTGTCCTGGATACCGTTGCTGCTGGTATCGGTCAGGTAAAACGTGCCCTCACGGTAGCTGATCAGCGCGTGATGGTTGGACAGGTGGCGTTTACGGTCCGGAATGATCCAGTCGCAATCCTCGCCCCGCCCGATCACGCCGCCAGCCTGTTTAAAGGTCTTCTGGCACAGATCGGTAGGCACGAATTGCTTGGTGTTCAGCATTTCGAAAACCAGTTCCATTGATGTCGCTCCTTGCGGTCACTTGCCGCGATTGACCGCCTGCGGATCACCCAGTGGGCGATAGGTGTTGTCGTTGAATTTGTAATTGCCGCTACAGCCGCCGAGGCCGCATAGAACGACGAGGGTCAACAGGACGGCTTGCCAGTGACGTACAGGCATCAGAGGGTCTCCATGATCAGGAAATGCACAAAGCGTCGCCCCGTTCGGGCGGCGCTGAAAAAAGCGAATGAGGTTGGGGCAAGCGCCCTGGCCACGGGGAGTTCGCGGGCCACAGTTGGCATTCCAACCAACGGCGTTGGGGTGCGGAAACTGAGATCAGCCATCGAAATCACCGAGGTTGATGTTCAGGCGCCCGAGGCGGTACAGCAGGGTTCGGCGTGGCAAGCCCAGTTCGCGGGCCGCCAGGGTTTGATTGCCATCGTTCTTGCGCAGGCAATCGAGCAACAGGCTGCGTTCGACCTGCTCCAGGCGTTCGCGCAGGTTCAGGCTGCTGTCTTCCGGCACGACATCGACACGCAGCGAAAAATGCTCGGCCAGCAACTCGCCGCCCTCACACAGCAGCACGGCGCGCTCGACCAGGCCCTTGAGTTCCCGCACGTTGCCGGGGAAGGCATAGCCGGACAGGTGATCGAGCGCCGCATCGGACCAGCGCACCGCATCGCGTTGCAGGAACGTGCAGGCCTTGTCGGCAAAGTGCCGGGCCAGGTCAAGGATGTCGCCATCGCGCTGGCGCAGGGGCGGCAACTCGATGGGGAACTGCGCGAGGCGGTAATACAGGTCCTCGCGGAACTTGCCTTCGCTGACCAGCACCGCCAGGTCGCGGTGAGTGGCGGCGATGATGCGCACGTCGATCTTGTGGGTGTCGTTGGAGCCCAGCGGACGAATCTCGCCTTCCTGCAACACCCGCAACAACTTGGCTTGCAACGACAGCGGCATGTCACCGATCTCATCAAGCAGCAGGGTGCCGCCATTGGCCGCATCGAACAGCCCGGCGCGGTCGCGGTCGGCGCCGGTGAAGGCACCTTTGCGGTAGCCGAACAACTCGCTTTCCAGCAGGTTCTCCGGGAACGCAGCGCAGTTCTGCACGATGAACGCCTGGGAGCGGCGCGGCCCGCAATCGTGAATCGCGCGGGCCACCACTTCCTTGCCGGTGCCGGTCTCGCCACGCAACAACACGGTGTAGGGGCTGTGCAGCACTTTGCTGATCAAGCGACAGGTGTCGCGCATCGCAGCACTCTTGCCGATCAATCCGTAACCGCTGGCGCTCGGCACGCTGGTGGAAATCGAAGCGACCTCCCCCACCGGCCGGCGCAGGCGGTGCAGCAAATGCAACTGACCGAGCACGAACGAGCCCAGTTGCCCCAGCGAATCGGCAAAGCCTTGCAGCTCGACGTGTTCACGGCTGGCGCACAACAACAGCCCGACCACCGCTTGCTGCGCGTTGACCAATGGCACACACAGCAGCGATTGCCACGGTGTGCTTTGGGCCGGCAGGAAGCTGGTTTCGTGCAGGCTGCCGCTCAGTTCGTTCAGGCTCAACACCCGGTTCTGACACAGCGAAAACTGCAACAGTTGCTCACCGTTGTAGTCCGCCGGCAGGCTCGCGGCCTCGCGTGGCTGCAACACACCCTGCAAGCATTCGGCGTTCAAACCCAGGCACGTGTGGGTTGCGTCGAGCAAGTACAACTGGCTCAACTCGCAACCGCTGAGTTCGCACACGGCGCGCACAAAGTCACCGAGCAGCGCCGCGCCGTCAGCCGCGCGCGACAAGCTGGCGAACTGCGCCAGCAAGGCTTCGGCATAGATCAGCGGCTGCGCCACGCGAGTGAACATCAGTGACACCTCACGCGAACTCGCAGGTCACGCCAGCGTCGCCGTCGAGCGTCGCATGCACGCGCTTGAGGCTTTCACCGGTGGCCATGGCATCGAGCAAACGGTCGGCCACCAACGGCAGCACATGCAGGTCGAGCAAGTGGTCGATCAGGCGTGCGCCGCTGTCGCTTTGGGTGCAGCGTTCGGCCAGGTGATCGACCAGGTTCTGGCAGTACGTGAAATCCAGTTGACGACGGTTCAGGCGCTCGCCCAACCGGTCCAGTTTGATTTCGATCAGTTCGCGCAGCACCGGGCCACCCACCGGGTAGTACGGGACCACACGCATACGCGCCAGCAGCGCCGGTTTGAAATGCTTGCTGAGCACCGGGCGAATGGTTTCTTCCAGTACTTCGGCAGTGGGACGCGCACCGTTTTCACACAAATCGCTGATGCGGTCGCTGCCCAGGTTCGAAGTCATCAGGATCAGCGTGTTGCGGAAGTCGATTTCACGCCCTTCGCCGTCGTTGGCCACGCCTTTGTCGAAGATCTGATAGAACAGGTTCAGCACGTCCGGGTCAGCTTTTTCGACTTCGTCGAGCAGCACCACCGAGTACGGTTTCTGGCGCACGGCTTCGGTGAGCATGCCACCCTCGCCGTAACCGACGTAGCCCGGCGGTGCGCCGATCAGGCGCGACACGGTGTGCTTCTCCTGGAACTCGGACATGTTGATGGTGGTGATAAAACGATCACCGCCGTACAGCAGGTCGGCCAATGCCAGGGCGGTTTCGGTCTTGCCGACGCCGCTTGGCCCCACCAGCAGGAACACGCCCACCGGTGCATCGGGTTTGTTCAGGCCCGCAGCGGTGGCACGCATCGAACGGTCGAGGGCGTGGACGGCTTGCTCCTGACCGCGAATGCGGGTGCGCAGGTCGGTGGCGAAGCTCGCGACCTTGGCGTTGTGCTCACGGGCCAGTTGCGCCAACGGCACGCCGGTCCAGGCGCTGATCACTTCAGCGACCAGGCGCGGGCACACTTCGAAACTCACCAGGCGTTCCTTGACCTGGGCATCGGTCAGGGCGCGATGGGTTTCGTTCAACGCGGCTTCCAGTGTCTCGACGCTCTGCGCCTCATCCACTGGGGTCTCCAGGGTTTCGATGACGGTGCCTTCGGCGTCTTCTTCCACAGTCACGGTCGGTTCAACGGCGGCAGCTTCGCGGGCCTTGGCCAGTTGCTGACGCAGGTCCAGCAGGCGCTCGGCCAGTTCCTTCTGCTCGGTCCAGAGGGTTTCCAGGGCGACCATTTCGTCTTCGGCGGCGTCCAGGCGATCTTCCAGCGCGTCCAGCGCTTCGTGATCAATCAGCAAACCGGCCTCGGCGTCGCGGCGCAGGGCCTGACGCTGACGGCCACCTTCGGCCAGCTCACCGCGCAGGCGCTCGAGGCTTTCCGGCGCGGCGGCCAGGCTGATGCGCACGCGGGCGCACGCGGTGTCGAGGACGTCGACGGCTTTGTCCGGCAGTTGCCGACCGGCCAGGTAACGAGCGGACAGTTCCGCCGCCGCGACCACCGCGTCATCCCGCAGGTAGATGCCGTGGCTCTTCTCGTACACCTGAGCCAGGCCACGCAGGATGGTCACCGCTTCGCTCACCGTCGGTTCGTGCAACTGAACCGGCTGGAAGCGACGGGCCAGGGCCGGGTCTTTTTCGAAGTATTTTTTGTACTCCGCCCACGTGGTGGCGGCGATGGTGCGCAACTCGCCACGGGCCAGGGCTGGTTTGAGCAGGTTGGCGGCGTCCGAACCACCGGCGTTGCCACCGGCACCGATCAGGGTGTGGGCTTCGTCGATGAACAGAATGATCGGTTTCGGCGAGGCTTTGACTTCGTCGATCACACCCTTGAGGCGACGTTCGAACTCACCTTTGACGCTGGCGCCCGCTTGCAGCAGGCCCATGTCCAGCGACAGCAGCTCAACACCCTTGAGCACCTGCGGCACTTCACCGGCAGCGATGCGCGAGGCCAGGCCTTCGACAATGGCAGTTTTACCGACACCGGCTTCACCGACCACGATCGGGTTGTTTTTGCGCCGACGGGCGAGGATGTCGACCATCTGACGAATCGCGCCATCGCGGCACAGCACCGGGTCGAGTTTGCCGTCGCGGGCTTGTTGGGTCAGGTTATGGGTGAAACGTTGCAGCAGGGACTCGCCCGGCACGGCAGGTTTGCCGGTGGCCGGTTCTTCCTTCTGCGACAGAGCAAAGTCTTTCAGCCGATCAATGTTCAATTTCGCCAGCAATGGCTGGTAGCGGCTACCGGCATACCGCATCGGGTTGCGCAACAGGGCGAGGATCAACGCAGCCTGTTCGACCTGGCTCTGGCCCAGTTCAAGGTTGGCCACCAGCAACGCGTCTTGCAGCCACTGCACCAGCTCCGGGGCGAACACCGGGTTGCGCGAAGCGCTGTGCTCGACCCGCGATTGCAGGGCCGCGCTCAGTTCGCCGGCATCCACTTCGGCGTCCTGCAACGCGCGTGCGAGCAGACCTTGCGGGCGCTCCAGCAAGCCCAGCAGCAGGTCTTCGACGAGGATCTTGCTGCCGCCGCGCGCGACGCAGCGTTCGGCAGAACTTTCCAGGTCGCGACGGGTTTCGGCGTCCAGCGCCTGGATCAGTTGTTGCAGGTCTACGTTGATCATAGGTTTCACATCCTTAATGAATTTTGCTGCCCAGGGTCACCACGCCGTCCGCTTTTTCGCGGCCCAGCCAACTGGTCCACCCCAGGCGACAGGCGTTCTGCTCACCGATGCGCAGTTCGCGGATTTCTTCCTGGCGCAGGACCAGGCGAATGTCGTAGTCGAGCGGGTCACGCAGGGTGAACCGCACCAGCGCGCAGAGCGGCTGGTAGCCGAAACCGATCGGCAGGAATTCGTGGAAGCGTTGCCAGTCGAGTTCGCGGATGTGAATCCGGAACTTGCCGCTGCGGTCGCGCACGCGCTCACCCAGCACCAGGTCTTCACCGAGCTGGCTGTTGGCGTGACCGAGACGGTTGCGCTGCTCTTCGAGGATTTCTACACGGCGCTCGATGCACTGCTCGATGGTCAGCTCCGCGTGCTTGAAGTAATAGCGCAGCACGGCTTCGATCAGCGCCGCCGAGTGCGCCCGCAAACTCAACAGGCCCAGGTACGGCAGCAAACGTTTCCAGTTCAGTTCCTTGGCCCGGCGAATGTCTTCGCCGCCCAGCCCGATCAACGCAAACAGCTGCGAGGAAAACGGGTCGAGGGCGCCGCTCTGGAAGCTGGCGCGGTAACGGTACTTGCGCCAGATCGGCAGCATCAGGCGTTGCAGGCGATGGTGGAACAGGTCGAAGAAGTTGCGCGTCGGGTTGCCGTCTTCGCTGTCGCCCAGGGCCTGTTCGCCATAGAACGCCGGCAGCGGCGAACCGGAGCCGACCAGGCCGATCAGGTTGAAACGCATGCGCGCGCGCAGTTGCCCGTGCTCTTCGAAAAACTCCACGCGGTCGACGTCGCTGCCGGGGAAACCCAGGCTCGGGTTGGCCTGGAATTCCAGCTGGTCGTACAGGTCCTCTTCGCTCAGGAACGGGTGCGCCTCGCGCAGCCGGTCGATGACCAGCAGCACGCCCTGAAACAGCGAGTACTCGCGTATTACCCGGCTCAGCCCGCTTAAAGCAGGGGCTGCAGGCCCATACGTGGTGTCCATTGGTACACCTCTCCCTGTGTGCTTTTTACCCGCAGCTCGTGGTACGAATTGAGACTGGCGTAAAGCGCGAAAAACTCGTTAAGAACCGAGGCGAACACGAACAGGTCGCCTTCGCCGATGTAGCCTTCCGGGTCGATGGTCAGCTCGGTGCGCAACCCGCGCAGCGGCAAACCGCGATGCAAACGGTCGACGTGCTGGTGACGGATCGACTTGAGCCCGCCCAGCAAACGCTTGCTGACCTTCTCGGCGTGTTGGTCGTAGTAGCGCGGCAAGTCGTAGGTTTCGAGGATCACCTTGAGCGCGTCGACGTTGGCCAGCGACAGGTAGTTGAGCGACATGTTGCTGATCAGCTTCCAGAGGAAGTCACGGTTCAGCGGCGGCGCAAAACTCGACGTGGCCGGGGTGATGTTGCGGAAACTGAGGAACTCCGGGGTCTCTTCGCAGGCCATGCAGATGTCGCCCAGCTTGAGCCGGCGCGGCAGGTTCTGGTTGGTGCACATCAGCTCGATCGACAGGGTTTCGTGGGCTTCGGTGTGACGAATGCCGAAGCTCAGGTAGGTGTCGAGGCCGTCGTGCAGCAACGAGGAGCGCTGGCGGATGCTGTAATGCGGACGGCTTTGCGGCACGTCGAAACTCGGGTCGTGTTCGAAGGATTCGAACGGCACGTATTCCTGATAACCGAGGCCGCCGGGCTTCCACCCGGTCACGCCTTCAACGGAGAACACGCCGCAGTTTTCCAGGTCGAATTCGGCCGGCAACAGCAGGTATTCATCCTGTTTGCCGTCCAGGCGAATCGGTAACGCATCGTGTTCGAACAGGTTGACGATCGGCGTGCAGTAGAGCTTCACGTTGTCCAGGGTCGGGCGCAGCCGCTGGATGCCGCTCTTGCGGATGTCGAAGCGCAATTCCAGGCCGCGCATCTGCTTGAGGGTGTCTTCGGGCAAGGCCTTGAGCAGGTCCAGGCCGGTCAGGTCGACGAACAGGAACTTGTCCTGGAAGGCGAAGTATTCCTGCAAGTAGCGGTAGCCACGGAAGGTATTGAGCGGGTACGGAATCAGCGCCTCTTCTTCGGCAAAACCCACCGGCTGCACGCGGTCGCCCGGCATCTTGAACGCCATTGGCATGCCGTTGACGCCATTGAGCGGCTTGCCGGAGCCGTCCAGCGGGATCAGTTCGATGCCCTCCAGGTTGCGCAGCAGGCTGAGGTAAAGCATCTGGCTGATGTAGCGCTCGCCCGCCAGGTGCAGGCGCAAGCGGCTCAGGTCCAGTTCACCGATGTGGCCGTCGCAGGCCATGTCCAGGCGCAGGCTCAACAGCGAACCGTCACCCTTGACCGAGTAGGTCAGCGCGGTCAGGTCCAGCGGCAGGACTTCGGTCGGGTAGCAGGTGCGGAACCGGCAGCGCACGTCATCGATCGGCACGCTCTCCACTGGCGTGTCGCGCTCCACGCGCAGGGCCGGGCCGGAACGCTTGAGCGGGTCGAACTGCAAGATGCTGAACGCCGGCAGCGGGCGCATGTAGTTGGGCCACAGCAGGTGCATCAGCGAATGGCTGAGCTCCGGCAGTTCGTCGTCGAGCTTCTGGCGCAGGCGCCCGGTCAGGAACGCGAAACCCTCCAGCAGGCGCTCGACGTCCGGGTCACGCCCAGCCTGACCCAGGAAAGGGGCCAGCGCCGGACTACGTTCGGCGAAGCGGCGACCCAACTGGCGCAGCGCGGTGAGTTCGCTTTGGTAGTAGTGATTAAAGGACACGGGTTACCTGCCTGATTCGGGTTGCTGTTGAGACCGCCACGTCCATGCGTGCGGCTGTATTCGAGGGAGCGAAACTCATCAATAAAACGTCCTGTAGAGCGCAACCGTCAGCCCTGAAATGACATAACCGGCGATGAGCAGATACGGCAAAAATGCCACCCACATGACCATCATCCCGAAACCGTCCAGGTCCCCCGTCAACAGGGTTACCACGCCATACAACACCCATGCCCCGGCATAAAAAGGGATGAACAACAGCGGGGCCAGCCATACGCTTCGCAATACTTGTTTCTCGGTACACCCATTCAGAGAACGTGTTGCCCACACGGCAAACACCAGGTACGCCAGCGGGCCGAACGCGAACACGTTAATCAGCACCACCTGCCGCGCCTCCAGCCGCGGGGCGCTACCGTCCAGCCACTCGCCCAGCATCGCTCCCAGCAACAGCACGAGCGGAAGCCACAGGGCCACCTTGAAAAATCGCCGTCGGCCGGCGCTATGCATGGCGATACCGCAATTCAAGTGCGGCGGCCAATATTTCACGCCGCTCGAAAAAATCGACCCAGGCCTGAGGCGCCCCGCTCTGCTGGAGAAACGCCTGCTGCGCGGGCTCGTCGAGGGTTTCCCAGAACGGCTGCCAATAGACGTCCCACCACCACTCAAGGCTGCCTTGCAGGCCAAGCAACTCACTCGGGTCGACTTGCGGGAATACCACCCACGGCCCGGGTGGGGTGATCGGCAGGTCGCGCACGGCCTCGACCAGCGCCAGGCTGTTGGTGACCAGAATCACCACCCGCACATTGAATTCATCGCGCTCGCCCAACGACACCACCGCGCCATGGGCTTTCTTCAGCGTGCGGAATCGCTCGGTATGCGCGACTTCGCTGACGAAGCCTTCGCGCTCGATCAACCGGCGCAACCGGGCAAGGCTGTCGGCGCACGGCATGAAGGCCATCTGATAAGCGCCAAGGCCCACCGAATCCAGTGCACGCACCCACGGATAGCCGCCGCCGGGAGCGTGGCCACCGAGCGGGAAATACTCGGCAATCTCCTGCAACTCCTGCGCAAGCCCAGTTGGTTTTTGGGGGGCCGCTCTGCGCTTCCACCACCGGTCCAGCCCGACGCTCAACACAATCGCCATCAAGGTGAACGCGCCCTGCCCGAGGCCATAAAACAGCGTTCGCAGCGGATGGTGCGGCAGCAGCCACAACGGAATCAGCAGCACCAACGCAGCCCACAGCCCCAGCTTGGCCTTGAGGTTGGGCAACAGGGCGATCAGCAGGTTGACCCCCAGAAACAGCTCGAACAAAAACTTGCTGGTCAGGCGAATATTCACGCCACGGGAGGTCAAGCCGCCGTTGATCGCGCTGTAGGTGTCCGCCACCCAGTTGTTGAGAAACACGTAACCGACACAGAAAAGACTGTGGATCAGCACGCTGCAAAGGATTCGGGCCACGGGGCTCATGCCGGACTCAAATTGGCGTACCAGGAACCGACGAGTTCCATGGCAATGAGCGTCGCCAGCACCATGAACGTCAGGCCCCGATGCAACCACGATTCGCGCAGCGTGCGACTCAGGCCGCTGACGATCAGCAGCAGGCTCAGGAACGCGAGGCCGCCGAACAGAATACTGTCAGCCACCACCATCAGGTAAAAACGCAGTTCGTCCGGCAAAGTGATCATGGGCAAAACGCCCCGTCCACGATGCTCCAGCTGCGCAAGCGACCGTTTCTTTCTCGTTTGACCTTGGCCACGGCGTCACGCATTTCGTCAGCGGTCACGGTACGTGTTCGCCCAGCCCCTTTGACGGTCAACGAATAGCTGTCGCTGATTTGCGGGCTCACGTCTTCGCCATAGGACAGGTAACTGGCCACGTAGTCGCGCTCGCCCGGTGCAATGACATGCGCGGGTATGGGCGGCAAAAAGTTGCTGCTGCCATGCGACTCGATCTCCAGCGGCACCCCACAGGTGTTTACGAGAAAAATGTCGTTGTTGTAGGTCAGCTGCGTGGTGCAGCCCGCCATTAGCACGCCGCCCACCACCAACCACATCTTCATGAATGACCTGAAGCTCACTGCGCACGATCTCCTTTGTTCTTGGTAATGGGCAGATACGCCGTGACCGAAATCTCTTCGAGGTCGGCACTGCTGATTTGGGCCGCCGTCAGGAGCGTACCGCTTTGAGTTCCATAGCGAATCCAGCCCTCGCTCAGCAGACTTCCGCTTTCATAGCGCACCTGCACCCAGTAATCCGGTGGGTTGGACCGGGTGATCTCCACGTAATACCCGCCGTCCTCGGCCCCCAGCCATTGAGCCTTGGGGTGATCGGCCAACACCCGTGGTGCAGGCTTGTCGAAACTCGCACCGCCGAGAAACACCCCGCCAAGAATGATCGCCAGCGCCCCGACCACACTGAGGACGTGGCGGAACCACTTCCATGCCACACCGAGCGCGTTCATCGCGCGCACCATGTGCGGAAGTCACGCGAGTCGAAGCCTGCGCACTCGGTTGCCTTGGCGAACGCGAGATAAGGGGCATCCGGTTCGTAGCTAAAGTAGTAATAGTGTTGCGCGTCCTCGCCATAGACCCACCAGGAACTCGATCCCTGGTTGATTTCATAGGGTTCGAAGGTCCAGATCGATGACTCTGCGGGGATGAAATTCACCCGGTCCATGAGCAGCATCAAGGCGTTGGATAACACCGGCGTCGTCCAGGCCAGGAACGTCAAAACCGCTACGAGAGCGGTCATTGGCCAAAGGGTCGGGCGCAACCTCATTTTCAGCTGTCCCCCCCGGTTTCAAAGGGGACGTTGTTGGCCGACGGCGGCGCGAAAAAAGCCTGACTGGCCGTGGCTTGACCGCACTCCGGGACAGACCAGCCCTGATAACCTTTAACGGTCGGATAGATCGCTCGGTTGAATACCCACTGCGAAGCCTCGTCCACCGTGAACTCGTTCTGCCAGATCATCCATTCGGACGACCTCAGCAATGTCCCGTCCTTGGCGTACACCTTGAAATAGGCTTCGCTGGCGAAAATGCGCACCAGGCTTCCAGCGACACCGAGGGCCGAGTACTGGGGAATGTAGGAGTTGATGTAGCACGTCTCGCTGTCGTTCCAGGTGGTGGAATAGACATGAGCCAGCCGTCCCGCCGCAACTTTCACATAACAGGCGCCTGAGACCACAGCCACAAAGGTCAGGGCAATCAACAGCAAAACGCTACGTCCCTTCATGACCACCGCACCCTGGTTCAGAACTGCCCATTGCATGTCCCTAGTTGATCTTGACTTGGCCGCTGCCATCCAGGCGCGCGGCAAAACTGACCTGACGCTTGAAACCTTCCACCTCCAACAGGCCTTCGATACTGAAGGACAGTCGCAGCTGGTCGTTGTCACGCGGCAGTGAAACGACACGCACATTGCTCAGGCGCGGTTCGTAGGCTTCGATGAAGCTTTCGATGGCCAGGCGGGCCTGACTCAGAGAGTCGTGCAGGCTCAGGCGCATGTCGTTGAGATCGGGTAGCCCGTAATCGGACAGCGTTTGCACGCTGCCCGCACGGGTGCTGAGCATCTTGGCCAGATGGGCAGCCACCGACGCCATGGCGGAGGCCTCGCGGCTCCAGCCGACGCGTTTGTCCGCGTCGCCACCCAGGCGTTCGAAAAGGCTGCCGTATCCAGTCATGAGTGAGCTCCGGGTTTACTCTTTGTCCAGCTTGCCAACCAGCGACAGGGTGAAATCGGCACCCATGTACTTGAAGTGCGGACGCACGTTCAGGCTGACGCGGTACCAGCCAGGCTCGCCTTCAACATCGCTGACGATGATCTGGGCAGCGCGCAACGGGCGACGGCCACGGACTTCGGCGCTCGGGTTTTCCTGGTCGGCCACGTACTGGCGGATCCACTTGTTGAGTTCCAGCTCGAGGTCGGTACGTTCTTTCCACGAACCGAGTTGCTCGCGCTGCAGCACTTTCAAGTAGTGAGCCAGGCGGTTGACGATCATCATGTACGGCAGTTGGGTGCCGAGCTTGTAGTTCAGCTCTGCAGCCTTGCCTTCGGCACTGATGCCGAAGAACTTCGGCTTTTGAACCGAGCTTGCGGAGAAGAACGCGGCGTTGTCGCTGCCTTTACGCATGGTCAGGGAAATGAAGCCTTCCTCGGCCAGCTCGTATTCACGACGGTCGGACACCAGCACTTCGGTCGGAATCTTGGTTTCGATTTCGCCCATGCTTTCGAAGTGGTGCAACGGCAAGTCTTCAACCGCGCCACCGCTTTGCGGGCCGATGATGTTCGGGCACCAGCGGAATTTGGCAAAACTGTCGGTCAGCTTGGTGCCGAACGCGTAGGCCGTGTTGCCCCACAGGTAGTGCTCGTGGCTGTTGGCGACGGTTTCTTTGTACACAAACGATTTCACCGGGTTTTCTTCCGGATCGTACGGGTTGCGCAGCAGGAAACGTGGCACGGTCAGGCCGATGTAACGCGAGTCCTCGGACTGGCGGAAGCTCTGCCATTTGGCGAATTGCGGGCCTTCGAAGTGATCTTTCAGATCCTTGAGGTCCGGCAGGCCGGTGAAGCTTTCCAGGCCGAAGAATTTCGGGCCGGCCGCGGCAATGAACGGCGCGTGAGACATGCAGGCTACGCTGGACACGTACTGCATCAGTTTCACGTCTGGCGAACTTGGCGACATGTAGTAGTTAGCGATGATCGCGCCCACAGGCTGACCACCGAACTGGCCGTATTCAGCGGTGTAGATGTGCTTGTACAGGCCAGCCTGCATCACTTCCGGCGAATCTTCGAAGTCGTCCAGCAGGTCCTGCTTGGAGACGTTGAGGATTTCGATCTTGATGTTTTCGCGGAAGTTGGTGCGGTCGACCAGCAACTGCAGGCCACGCCACGCCGACTCCAGGGACTGGAAGTCAGGGTGGTGAAGGATTTCGTCCATCTGACGGCTGAGCTTGGCATCGATCTCGGCGATCATGCGGTCAACCATGGCCTTCTTGACCGGCTCACCGTTGTTCTGCGGCTTGAGCAGTTCTTCGATGAACGCCGACACGCCGCGCTTGGCGATGTCGTAGGCTTCGTCGTCCTTGGTCAGGCGGGTTTCGGCGATGATGCTGTCGAGAATGCTGAACTCGCCGCTCTCGTTGTCTTTTTGCTGTGCTGCACTGGTGCTCATAGTGTTGGCTTCCTTGGCTGATGGAGACTCAGGCGTCCGAGGCTGCGGCGTTCAAGCCCAGCTCACCCAGTACGCGACCGCGGGATTCGTCGTCGGCGAGAACGCCTTCAATGGCTTTGCGGAAGGCAGGGGCGTTACCCAGTGGGCCTTTGAGGGCCACCAGCGCATCGCGCAGTTCCATCAGTTTTTTCAGCTCAGGCACTTGCTCGACCAGGCTGGCCGGGTTGAAGTCCTTCATCGAGTTGACGCGCAGTTTCACTGCCAATTCGTCAGTCTCGCTGTCTTCCTGAAGGCGGTTAGGCACGCTCAGCGTCAGGCTCAGCTCTTGCTTGGCGAGCACTTCGTCGAAGGTCATCTTGTCGATGCTGATCGGCTTGCGATCTTCGATTTTGCGTTCGTCCGCGCGGTGGGTGTAGTCACCGATTGCCAGCAGCTTCAGCGGCAGTTCAATCTCTTCCTGAGCACCGCCGGTGGCGGGTTTGAAGGTGACGTTGATGCGTTCCTTGGGGGCTACCGAGCCTTCTTTGGCCATGGCTTTTCTCCTTGCGGTTGTGGCCCTGGGGCCTATTCGAGTACCACTTCGAGGTCGAGGTGGCACAGCCTGCGATAAATCTCTTCCTTGCGTTCTCGCACTGCGTGGTTCTGCGGCAACAACTCACAGCAGCTATGCAGGAGGTGCAGCACTTCCAGCGCAAGATCAGGCTCCCAGGCGTGCAAGCCTGAGTTCTGTAATTCTGAATCGAGGGTTTCGAGCTGGGTCTTGGCCAGTTCGTACTTCTTGGCCTGGAAGCACAGCCGCGCGAGGCTGAACTGCCAGAAAAACCGTACGCGCCCGCCCTGGGCAGCTTGCAGGCCCTGCTTGAGCACCTGCACGGCGGCCTTGAGGCCGTCCTTGCGCAGGACCGGCAGCACCTCTTCGAGCGCCAACTCCCAGGCCGGCTGGCTGGCGCTGACTTCGACTTTGCGCGGCGCGCTGGCGGTTTGCAGATGGGGCATCACGTTGGCGCTGATCCAGGCGCGAGTGGCCGGATCGGCGAACGGCGCACCGTCGTGGTAACGCAACTCGACGATCCCCGGCAGGCGCTGAATCAACAACGCGAAGTGGATTTCCACTTCGCGCATGGCCAGGTCGGCGTTGAGGTTCTGCAAACACTCCCAGACCATCCGCTGGCCGTCGAACCAGAACGGCGCCTTGCCCAGGCTGGCTTCGAGCTCCACCAGCAGGTCGGCGTATTTGCCCTGGTCGAAGCGGTCCTGATAAGTCTTCAGCCTGTCTGCCGGCAGCCCGCGCAGCGCGGTGATCTGCTCGGCGTTACGCTCCGGCACCGCGTCGATCGGCAACCACAGCAGCGTGCGGTTCAGGCGCAGGGCGCGCAGGTCGGTGGCTTTCTGTTTCAGCCACCAGGCGCACAGCGGGCGCGCATTTTCCTGCTGCGCGCGCAGGGCCTTGTGGGCTTCTTTTTCGTTATCGATCGGGGCGCCGGGGGTAAACAGCTGGGTCGCGGCTTGCTTGACCTGGGCCACCACCGCCCCCACCGCACCGGGCTCCGGCTGGTTGTCGGCGGCGCGTTGGACCATGCTTTTGACGCGGCGGCAGATCGGTAGCAGCAACGGCGCGTCATCGCCCAGGTGTTGGGTCAGCGCACTGTCCAGGCCCTCGAGGTTTTCCACCAGGCGGCGGAACAGCGGCAACTGCTCCTTGATCGGAACGTTTTCGCTGAGCACCTGCTCCAGGCGCGGCACCAGCCAACCGACGGCGGCGGCGCGGGTGCGCAATTTGGCCGGGTGAACCTGTTCCCAGTGCTTCTCGCACAGGTAATGCAGCAAACCGATGCCCGCCAGCAAGCCCTGGAACGATTCACGCTGGTACAGCGCCCACGTCAACCAGGCGCCCACGCGCAAGTCCTTGGACTGGGTTCGCAGCAGGGTTTCGCTGTTTTCGAGAATTTTCAGCCAGTCGATCTGACCGCTTTCGTGCATGGATTGGGCTTTGCCCAACTCACTCTCCAACGCTTCGAATTCGCTCGAGAAGCGAACATCCTCGCCCGCAAAATTCTCTTTGGAAACAGAGGACTTAGCGAGTTCAAGGTAATGGGCGGAGAGTTTGCTTGAGTAGGACATCCATGGCCTTTATTGAGATAACGGTCGAATCACCTGCCGAAGTTTCGGCGGTGCTGGACAGTATCAAGAGCATCGTAAAAGACTCATCCGATTGAGTGCCGTGCTCTTTAAGTCGGCGCATCGTACTCACGATGATGGCCACTAGCAAGCATCCGATTAAACAACAAGACGAAGTGTTCGCTGTGGCGCGTAGGTGATCACCCTATATGTGACAGGGGATACCCTGATATCAGTTTAATATTCCCACTTTCTGCCAATCACTCCAGAACCGCTGAGCCAGAGCGGTCTTGCAAACCTGATCATCATCATTGAACAGTCGCTTTCCGAGGTTGGCGAAAAGCATGACAAGAGTAAAAACTGATAAATGTAGGATTCTTCTGAAAAGTTACCGCCATCAATCCAATAAGTCAGCGGGCGATAACACTTAATAAAAAGTGCCACTGATTTGATGGCACTTTATATCTCGGCAAACTCCTCAACCGTGGCCATTCATGGCGAAAATGCATGGACTTGACCACCCAATTGCACTCGACTTGCACTGTCTGTCGTTCGCTGACGCAACATTTTGAAATGCGGAAAATTCGCGCCGAGCTAACGGACTCGTCCTACATTAATTCTTTCACCCTCTTGTTAGCGTGCCCGGCAATTTACGCATGCTCGGCCAGACAGGGTATGGGCATCGCGCGCTGTCTCTTTCCACTTGAGGATTAGTGTATGTTCGCGCCGGCCAATGTTGCGCACTTCGCGTTACTGATTCCTTCTGTTCGCAACGATTTCAAGGTGCTGGCCTTCGACGGTACTGAAGCCATCAGCAGCCTGTATGCGATCCGGGTTTCACTGGTCAGCGAACACACGAATTTCGATCTTGAAAGCCTGCTCAGCCAACCTGCGTTTCTCCAGTTCGGACTGAAGGGCGAAGGCATTCATGGCCGTATCGAAGAGGTTTTGGTGGGCGAAAGCGGGAAACGCCTGACCCATTACCAACTGACCCTGGTGCCCGCGCTGCACTATTTGCAGTTCAGCCATCAGCAACGGATTTTCCAGCGCCTGACGGTGCCGCACATCATTGCCCAAGTCTTCAAAAGTCACGGCATTCAGGCAGATGCCTTTACCTTCAATGTCGGTACCAGCCCCGAGCGCGAATACTGCACCCAGTATGGGGAGAGTGACTTTGAGTTCGTCCAGCGTCTGTGCGCCGAGGACGGCATCGCGTGGCATCACCAGCATTCGGCAGAGGGCCATCTGCTGGTGTTCACCGACGATCAGACCTACTTCCCCAAGCTGGGCGAAATCCCTTATCAGCAAGGCTCTGGCCAGGTGGCGGACCACCCGCTCGTCAGCCAGTTTTCCCAGCGCTTCAGCACCCGCACCAGCACCACTACGCACCGCGACTATGACCTGGAACGCCCAAGTCAGTTGCTGGAGAGCCGCTTCACCGCCGAGTTCAGCCCTGCACTCGAAGACTACCGCTACCCGGTGCTGATGCCGACCGAAAAACGTGGTAAACAACTCGCCCGGCAGGCGCTGGAACGCCACCGTACCGATTACCAGTTGGCCGAGGGCAAAAGCGACCAGCCGACCCTGCGTAGTGGCCACTTCTTCGACTTGGCCGAACACCCGCGCAAGTCCTGCAACGATTTGTGGTTGTTGCTCAGCGTGACGCACTCAGGAAAGCAACCCCAGGTGCTTGAGGAGACGGTCACCCACGATGCCCAATCCAACGACGGTTTTACCCAAGGCTACTGCAACACCTTCAACGCCATCCCGTGGGACGTGTTCTACCGTCCGCCGATGATCACCCGAAAAACCGTGCTGGTCAGCCAGACCGCCCGCGTCACCGGGCCGGCCGGCGAGGAGGTTTTCTGTGATGAGTTTGGCCGAGTAAAGGTCGAGCTGCCCTGGGACCGAGCCGAACTCAAGAGCGACAAAAGCAGTTGCTGGCTACGTGTTTCATCGAGCTGGGCGGGGGAAAGTTTCGGCTCGGTGACCATCCCGCGCATCGGCATGGAAGTGGTCGTGACCTACCTGGAAGGCGATCCCGACCAACCGTTGATTACCGGTTGCGTGCCCAACAAGGTCACGTCCGTACCGTATCCGTTACCCGCAAACAAAACCAAAACCGTACTGCGCAGCCAAAGCTCTCCGCGCACCGGTGGTTACAACGAACTGTCGATTGAAGACCGCGCCGGGCGGGAGCTGATTTACCTGCGCGCCCAGCGCGACCTCGAACAACTGATCCTCAACGACAGCGACACCAAAATCGGCAACGACCGCCGCGAACAGGTGGCCAACAACAGCACCAGCCTGATCAAGGGCGATGAAACCCACACCACCGACGGTCAACGCAACACCGTGATTGGCGGCAACGAGCTGATATCCATCACTGGCAACAGCAGCACCACGGCGGGCGGCACGCTGGTGATTCAGGCCGGCCCCCACGCGCACCTCACCGCCGCCCAGGTGGTGATCGACGCCGGGATGAGCCTGACGCTCAAGGCTGGCGGCCACCACCTCGTGATCAATGCAGCGGGCATTTTCAGCAGCGTGGCCATTGTTGAGGGCGGCGCGCCCGTGGCGGGGGTTCCCCCCCTACAGGCGCTGGCTAGCGCACCTCAGGCAATCATCGCCAGTCCATTGTCCATCGTGACCGCCACCAAACAACAAGCAGCGGATTACTGCCCGCTCTGCGAGGCTTGTCGTGATGGCCTGTGCATTATTGGAGATAACGCATGAGCACGTTGGAGCAATGGCTACACGACCAGTCCGCGACAGGGCGGCGCTTTTACCTGGTGCTGGACTCCCTCGGGCAGCTAGACGAGCGCAATACATTGGTCAGCACGCTGGAAACTCAGCGCTACCGTAACCTGTACATTGGTACACCTGCTGAGTCGCTGGCGAAAAACGGGCCGTACCTGTTTGAACTCGACTCGCTTGATCTCCCGGCGCTCCGGACCTTGTTCACGTCGCCAGAGCGCAACTGGGGTTGGCTGGCCAGCGCTGAAAACACCGACCTCGATACGCTGAGCGCCCATTGGCGCGAACGTCTGGTGACTGGCGAACGCCCCCATCAAGCCGTCTATCGTTTCCACGATAACCGCGTGTTCGCACGTGCGCTGGCCTACCTGCAACCTGAACAGCGCCCGGAGTATCTGGGATCGATGGCCAGCGTCTGTTATTGGCAGGTTGAGCAATGGAGGGTCACTGACAATCCGGCGCCCGGTCAGTATCCGCTGCCAACAGACCCCGCCTGGTGTCATACCCCTACACCAGAAGCCACATTCAAGGGCGTACAGTTCGACAATACGCGCCGCTACCTGGTCCGCGAGCACACCGACAACCTGCTCAGCCTGGCCCAGCAGCAGGACATTGATACCTGGCTACGCGGCCAGTTCGACCTGGCGCACACCTGGGGCTGGCAGGAACCGGACAGCATTCATTTTTTGCTGACGCAAAGCTTGCAGGCGCCGGATTACACCCCACCCGAAAACTGGCAACCCCAGCCACATGAAACCCCGGCGATGCACTTTGACCGGGTTTATCAGGAAACGCTGTACTGGCAGGGAGATGCCCCCGTATGAAACGCGTCATTCACCGTTTAATCCTTGGCAGTTGCCTGGCCCTGAGCATGGGCTGCTCAGCCACCGGCAAGTCCAACACTTTTACCTTTACCGCTGACTTGCCGCCGGACTTTGCCTATGTCGCGACCGTGACCTACGTGCCCGTCCCTAGCCAATCCTGCAACCTGGGCAAACGTGACAACCTGAACCCGCAGTTCAACCGCGAATGGCAGACCGAATACAAGCCCGATGCGCAGATCGAAATACGCCGCACCCGCAAAGGCTGCGAGTTGGTGGTGAGCAGAATAGAGCTTGAGATCAACGCGGCGTACGGGAAAGACATCGGGGACTCTGGTGGTGATTCCGGGTTTATCGCGGTGCGGGACTACCTCGCCCCCCACGACAAAGGCACCTTCAATGCTGCTGGCGAAAGCCAGTTTTCCGGCCAATGCCAGTGGTTTTTCCGCACGATTGGCCCCAAGCGTTACATCACCAAAATTCTCTACTGCAAAAACACCGATGCCCAGGGCAATGTCACCAAAGGTCGTCCGTTTGCCGCGTACACCCTCGATCAACTCCCAGGCAAAACCGTGAAGCTGAAGATCAAGCTGGCGGATGAGGAAGAACCCTACATGGGCGATACCTGGGTCAAGGTGCCTGGAGGCTGGAAACGTTGCATGGGCGACAGTTTTGAAGACCAGGACGCATTCTGCTTCGGTAACCACACTGATTTCAGCACCTTCAAAATGCCCGATGGTCGCACCTGCAGCATTTACCCAGGCTGCACCGAAAACAAGGAGGTGACCCCATGAGCGGGCTACCCCAGCCACATGAAACCCCGGCGATGCACTTTGACCGGGTTTATCAGGCAGCGCTGTACTGGCAGGGAGATGCCCCCGTATGAAACGCGTCATTCACCGTTTAATCCTTGGCAGTTGCCTGGCCCTGAGCATGGGCTGCTCAGCCACCGGTAAGTCCAACACTTTTACCTTTACCGCCGACTTGCCACCGGACTTTGCCTATGTCGCAACCGTGACCTACGTGCCCGTCCCTGGCCAATCCTGCAACCTGGGCAAACGTGACAACTTGAAACCGCAGTTCAACCGCGAATGGCAGACCGAATACAAGCCCGATGCGCAGATCGAAATACGCCGCACCCGCAAAGGCTGCGAGTTGGTGGTGAACAGCATAGAGCTTGAGATCAACGCGGCGTACGGGAAAGACATCGGGGACTCTGGTGGTGATTCCGGGTTTATCGCGGTGCGGGACTACCTCGCCCCCCACGACAAAGGCACCTTCAATGCTGCTGGCGAAAGCCAGTTTTCCGGCCAGTGCCAGTGGTTTTTCCGGACTTCGGGTAAAACTCGAATCCTCAGGAAAATTCTCTACTGCAAAAACACTGATACCCAGGGCAATGTCACCAAAGGTCGTCCGTTTGCCGCGTACACCCTCGATCAACTCCCAGGCAAAACCGTGAAGCTGAAGATCAAGCTGGCGGATGAGGAAGAACCCTACATGGGCGATACCTGGGTCAAGGTGCCTGGAGGCTGGAAACGTTGCATGGGCGACAGTTTTGAAGACCAGGACGCATTCTGCTTCGGTAACCACACTGATTTCAGCACCTTCAAAATGCCCGATGGTCGCACCTGCAGCATTTATCCAGGCTGCACCGAAAACAAGGAGGTGACCCCATGAGCCTTGCTCCCCTGAAAGACGATGACAAACCGTCCTTTGACGGTCGTATTCATACCTGCCCGTTACGTGGGCACTCGACCAGTTTTCAATTGGTGGATGAGTTGGGGGACGGCAAGCCCTATGCAGGCTTGGCGTATGTGGTCACCGACTACGAGAATGCTGTCTACACCGGCAAGCTGGACGCCAATGGCTCCGGCAAGGTGGACAACCATTATTGTGGCCCTGTGGTGCTGAAACTGAATCAGCCCTACGAAGGGCAAGACAAGACATATGTCCGTTTAAAAGAACGAAAGCATTACCCCCTGCCTATCACCGAGCTGCAAGTACGGGCCGAGAAAACTCGCTTTCGGCATAAATCGGGGGTAAGGACCCACTCCAATCCCGCCAGAGGCAAAGACCACAGCTACTTTCAGGTTGAGGTACGTGAACTGGTGGAGTTTGACGCGCACCTGCCGCCGCTGGTTAAACGTAACTTCCCCCCCAACGCCCATGTTTTCTCGTTGTTTCGGCAGGAATCTCAGGTAAAAAACGCTAAGGTCCAGCAGACCGGGTTTCTGGAGGGTGGCAAGAGCACTGTCGTCACGCACAACGATCTGGCCATGTCAGTGCAGGGGTTTTCACCGTCTTCAGGCCCACCACGAGGCGTTGGTCTGATGCCGAACCGGCATAGCGTGCTGGAGGTGCGTCCACTGCGCGCCCTGCGCCCGATGCTCTCGTCTAGCAACGATTTCTGCGCGCTCAACCTGTACCAACTGGCGCTGATGGCGACCCTGAGCTACAGCGACTTTGGTCAGCAACCCCCCTCACACCCGGTAGAAGCCGACAACGTGAGCTTTCCGTTGCAACCGAGCATCGGCAACTGGTTTGGTGACGCGCTGCCAAAATTTGACGAGCTTTGGCAGGTGGATGCGGCGCAGGCCGGGGGGAAAGCCTATTACCCCTTGTATGAGGAGGTGCCGTACTCCAAGCGCCTGGAAGTGGTGCCCTTCGACCCAGAACTGTACTCGGAAGTTAACAACCCATGCCTGGGTGAAAAACAGGAAAATCCGGCGAACATTCACTGGTTTGATGACAGTGCAGCTGACGATGGTACCGATACTCAAGCCTTCATCACTCACCATGATGCGCTGATTCTGATCTCGATACGGGGCACCGCCAGTGGGGCGGATGCCCTGCGTGACATGGATGCCACTCAAGTGCCCTTTGAACAAGGGGTTGGCAAGGTGCACAACGGATTTTATGGCGCGGCCAAAGTGGCTTATCGTTTTGCAGCCCGTTACCTGGATAAGTTTTACAGCGGGCAAAAGCTGGTCATCACCGGGCACAGCCTGGGCGGAGCGATTGCGCTGATAGTGTCTGAAATGCTGCGTCAGCGCCCTGAGAACTATGACATTGTGCTTTACACCTACGGTGCCCCACGGGCCGGTGACAAAGTCTTCGCAGAAGGGGCTGCGCCGCTGATTCACCACCGCACCGTCAACCACAACGACCCGGTGCCAAGCGTCCCATCGACATGGATGAATACGTCCACCAAGCGGGAGTACATCGCACAGGGTGTCGTGACGGTGCTGAGCCCGCCTGTCGGGGTGTCATTGCTGGTGTTGGGCATGATCAACATGACCGGCGAACCCTACACGCACCACGGCACGCTGCGACACTTTATGCCGGTTAACTTTGGAGCAGGCCACAAGTCCTCGATCCTCTGGAAACCATGTTGCAGCTCCATCAACGACCACGGCTGCGCCAAAGCGCTGAAGGCAACCGACGGCCTGCCGGATCGCGGCTCATTCCTGCGACAGATAGTTGATAATGCCGACCACAAAATGGTCGTCAGCTACATACCAAACTGCTGGGCCAGCCTGCGCCGCTGGCAGGAAGCTCAGAAATTCAATCGCCCATTAGTCACTGACCGTGAGTTTAATTCGGTGGATGGGGCGTTAACGAGCATCCAGAAGCAATTGCGCACCCTGGCGGGCAGCCTGGCGGCGCGCCCCGACGCCTATGTCATTGCTCAAGCAGCGGCCATCACCGCTCTTCGCAAAGAAGTCGACAACATCAACGATACGCGTGTCCGTCTAAGCACCCTGCATGTTCAGGCCGTCACCGAGACCGATGTGTATGGTCTATTCGCTGGACTACCCGAGCTGGCTGAGGACAATTTGCCTCGCTGGAAAGCTCACGTGGAGAACACAGCCCAGGAACAACTGGCGATGATCCCACCAGCGGCCGATGACAATGACCGGGCGATAGCTGCCATAACGGGTGGCCACACGGTGGGAGCCCCCTTCCACCTGGATATTGATTCGATTACCTAGCGCTTATGCCTACAGGTAGCACAACGCTCGTGTTGCCGCGGGCCAAATGCCAACACTCCCGATACACCCTGCACTGTACCCATCGATACCGTCATGGCAGCTTTGAAGATGGCCCGCTGCGAGCACCCGAAAGTATTAACACAGATATAACTTGCCTAATCCGAGTTCATTAACCAGTCCTCAAATGCAATGGGCATAGAGGGAAGCAACGCCCATAAAAAATGGACACCCAGATCAACCGGCATGCCCATTTTTAATACGACTCTCCCCCGTTACTCAGGGAGTTCACCGCATTTATGGATTAACGCTGTCTTTCAACGATTTACCAGGCTTGAAGGCGACGGTGTTGCTGGCCTTGATTTTCACAGGCTCGCCGGTTTGCGGGTTTTTGCCGGTGCGTGCACCGCGGTGGCGTTGCAGGAAGGTGCCGAAGCCCACGAGCGTCACGCTGTCCTTGCGGTGCAACGCGCCGGTGATTTCTTCGAGAACGGCATTAAGGACGCGGTTAGCCTGCTCTTTGGTGAGATCCGCTTTTTCCGCGATTGCAGCGGCGAGTTCTGGTTTACGCATTAGTGAAGCCTCTTTGACGGTTTTTTGTTGTTATGTCCGTGCTGCCCCTGCGGGAACAGCGCCCAAGGCGCCGCAGGCTCTACTCTGCGGCAGACGGGAGTGAGGATGGCACGCGTTCAAGAGCGGCGCCAGTCTCCCCGCGACCTTTGTCGGGGCAAAAGAGGGGTGATTCCGACAGAACGACCAGTATTTACGCCAGCAAGCCGGGAAGTTCTTTGTTCAACGCGAGTTTTTCCATCACCGCCGCCCCCGTCAGCGCGTAACCCAGCAGCTTGCCGCTGGCATCGCGGCACAACACCTTGATGTCGGTGCCCTGCCCTTCGACGGTCCAGACGCCTTCCATGCCATGAGGCGGCGGCGACACCACCAACGGGCAGACCGGGGTTTTCACGGTAATCGGCATCGGACCGTAGCTGACCGCCGTCGGGTTGCCGGCCAGTGTCTGGGCCAGCGCTCGCGCACAACTCATGAGGGGCATCACGTACAACAGGTTCAGCCCATCGACTTCGGCGCAATCGCCCAAGGCGTAGATGTTGGCGTGGGAGGTCTTGAGCTGGCGGTCGACGACCACCCCGCGATTGACCTGCAAACCGGCCGCGGCCGCCAGGTCGATGCGTGGGCGCAGGCCAATGGCCGAGACCACCACGTCGCAGGCAATGACCTGGCCGTCGGACAGGTGCGCTTCGAGCCCGTCCGTGACCCGCTGCAAGCGAGTGAGCACCGGCCCGAGATGAAAGCGTGCGCCGAGGCTTTCCAGCCCGGACTGGATGGCGGCAGCGGCCGCCGGGTGCAACAGGGTCGGCATGACCTGCTCGCACGGTGCCACCAGTTGCACTTCGTACCCCCCAAGCATCAGGTCGTTGGCGAATTCGCAGCCAATCAGCCCGACACCGAGCAGCAGCACCCGGCGTTTACCGGCCGAGGCCGCACGAAAGCGTGCGTAGTCTTCCAGGTCGTTGATCGGGAAAATCGCTTCGGGCGCGTCACCCTCGACCGGCGCCCTTACGGTCTCGGCGCCCCAGGCAAGAATCAGGTCGCGGTAGGGCACGGCCTCTTCACCGATCCACAAACGCTTGTGGCCCGGGTCGATACCGCTGATGCGCGTATGGGTGCGCACCTCGGCCTTGAGTTGCTCGGCCATGGCGCCGGGTTCGGCCATGCTCAGGCCATCGGCGTCCTTGCTCTTGCCGAAACCGGTGGAGAGCATCGGCTTGGAGTAAGAGCGTCCGTCATCTGCGGTAATCAGCAGCAGCGGAGTTTCGCCATCGAGTTTGCGAAACTCCCGGGCCAGGTTGTAGCCAGCCAGCCCAGTACCGACGATCACGACAGGTGCGTTCATTCCTTACTCCTCTAAATGTCTTAGTTGATTTCGATCATTTCAAAATCCATCTTGCCGACGCCGCAGTCCGGGCACAGCCAGTCTTCTGGCACGTCCTGCCACAAGGTTCCCGGTGCGATGCCGTCATCCGGCCAGCCGTCGGCTTCGTTGTAGATCAGCCCACAGACCACGCATTGCCACTTCTTCATCACTTGTTTCCTCAGGTTCTCAGGCTTTTTCTGGCACGGACGGTCGATAGGTAAAGGCCTGCCGCCAGGCTCAGGGCGCTTTGTACTGATCGGGGTCGGCAGATGCAAGCCTGATCGCTGCGCATGCCTGCCGGGTCGGTCAAAATCACCCGTCACCATGGTAAGCTCGCCACCTCATTTGCTGCCAATAATGACTCACTGTGCCGCACTCAAAACCCCTGCCCCCTGCCCTGGTCTGGCTGCCAGACAACCAACTGACGCCCCGCCCCGATGCGCAAATCCTCGACTGGCTGTTCGATGAAGGCTCGCTCACCCGTCGCCTGACCCGTTTGTCGGACAACGGTTTCAGCGTGACCCCGCTGTTCGAAGGCTGGCAGCCGTTGCGCGCCGACGAATGTGCATCGCTGGCGTTGCCCGAGGGCAGCGAGGGCTGGGTGCGCGAGGTGTATTTGCGCGGCCACGGCGAAGCCTGGGTGTTCGCCCGCAGCGTCGCATCGCGCAGTGCCTTGCAGGACGGTGGGCTGAACATGGACGAACTCGGCAGCCGCTCGCTGGGCGAACTGCTGTTTTGCGATCACGCATTCCAGCGCCGCGCCATCGAGGTGTGCCGCTATCCCGTCGAATGGTTGCCACTGGCGTCCCAAGCCCCGGCACTCTGGGGCCGGCGCTCACGTTTCGACCGGGACGGCTTGAGCGTGCTGGTCGCGGAAATATTCCTTCCGAGCCTGTGGCACGCCGCCGGCCTCGACGCGGAGAACCGCTGATGTACCAAAACCTGCTCAAGTCCCTGAACCACCTGCACCCACGGGCCTGGGACTTCATTCAGTTGACCCGAATGGACAAGCCAATCGGCATTTACCTGCTGCTGTGGCCGACCTTGTGTGCCTTGTGGATTGCCGGCAACGGTTCGCCGTCACTGGCCAACGTGGTCATTTTCACTCTCGGCGTGGTGCTGACCCGTGCCGGTGGCTGCGCGATCAACGACTGGGCCGACCGCAAGGTCGACGGCCATGTGAAGCGCACCGCCGAACGCCCACTCGCCGCTGGCAGAATCAGCTCCAAAGAAGCGCTGGCAACCTTTGCGCTGTTGATGGGCGTGAGTTTCCTGCTGGTGTTGTGCACCAATTCAACGACGGCCTGGCTCTCGTTCGGCGCCCTGGCACTGGCAGCCTGCTACCCGTTCATGAAGCGCTACACCTACTACCCGCAAGTGGTGCTGGGCGCCGCGTATTCGTGGGGCATCCCGATGGCGTTCACCGCCCAGACCGGCGACCTGCCGGCCACGGCCTGGTTGTTGTACATCGCCAACATCCTGTGGACCGTGGGCTACGACACCTATTACGCCATGACCGATCGCGACGACGACCTGCGGATCGGGGTGAAATCCACGGCCATTCTGTTTGGCGATGCTGACCGGGTGATCATCCTGACCTTGCAACTGTTGTCGCTGGGCTGCCTGCTGCTGGCCGGTTCGAAATTCGGGCTCGGCGGCTGGTTCCACGGTGGTTTGCTGGTGGCGGTCGGGTGTTTTGCCTGGGAGTTCTGGTACACCCGCGACAAGGATCGGCTCAAGTGCTTCAAGGCGTTTTTGCACAATCACTGGGCGGGGATGGCGATTTTCGCCGGGCTGGTGCTGGATTACGCACTGCGCTGATCAAAACCTGCTCCGGCAAGCGGAGCAGGCTGCATCGGCGGGGTCGGTTACTTCTGTGACTCGTGGATGACGTGCCAGACGTCCTTCATACCGTCACCCTTCATTTCTCCGGGTTTTTCGTCCTTCATGAAGGTGTACAGCGGCTTGCCGCCGTAAGCCCATTGCATCATGCCGTCGTCACGCTTGATGACCGTCCATTTACCTTCGGCCTTGGCATCCGCCGGGGCCATCATCGGCAGCCAGCTCTTGGCGCAATCACCATTACACATCGACTTGCCACCGGCGTCCTTATCGAACGTATAGACCGTCATGCCCTTATGGTCGACCATCATGCCGCCTTTCATCATGGCGGGTTCGGCAGCGAAGGCCATTGCCGGCAGTGCCAGGGCAGCAGCCAGCATCAGGGCTTTTAAGGATTGAGCGTAGTGAGTCATGGAAACCTTCTTTTGTGGTTGTCAGGATTCGGACTTAAAGCGTAGCTCAGGAATGTGCTGTTCTCCTGCGGTCTAAAATACTGTCACACGACTGCAATAATTCCGTTATCTAATGCGGCGCAAGACAGTTAAATGACAAGAGGATTAAGGCATGGTTGGCAGGAGCATTCTGATCGTCGACGACGAAGCGCCCATTCGCGAAATGATCGCCGTTGCGTTGGAAATGGCCGGCTATGACTGTCTGGAGGCGGAAAACTCCCAGCAGGCCCATGCCATTATCGTCGACCGTAAACCCGACCTGATTCTGCTCGACTGGATGCTGCCCGGCACCTCCGGTATCGAACTGGCCCGGCGCCTGAAGCGCGATGAGCTGACCGGGGACATCCCGATCATCATGCTCACCGCCAAAGGTGAAGAGGACAACAAAATCCAGGGCCTGGAAGTCGGCGCTGACGACTACATCACCAAACCCTTTTCTCCCCGTGAGCTGGTGGCGCGCCTTAAAGCCGTACTGCGTCGCGCCGGCCCGACCGATGGCGAAGCGCCGATCGAAGTCGGCGGCCTGCTGCTGGACCCGATCAGCCACCGCGTGACCATCGACGGCAAACCGGCCGAAATGGGCCCGACCGAATACCGTCTGCTGCAATTTTTCATGACACACCAGGAACGCGCCTACACTCGCGGGCAACTGCTCGATCAGGTCTGGGGCGGCAACGTTTATGTCGAGGAACGTACCGTCGACGTGCACATCCGTCGCCTGCGCAAAGCCCTCGGCGATGCCTACGAGAATCTGGTACAAACCGTGCGCGGCACCGGCTACCGGTTTTCGACGAAAGCCTGAGCCGCCCCTTACGTGCTCGACAAGCTGACAAGGACGCGTGTTTAAGTGAACCAAAACTGGCATGGCACTCTGATCCGCCACATGCTTTTGCTGGTCACCGGCTGCCTGGTGATCGGCCTGATTACCGGCTGGTACGGCTGGAGCCTGGCCGCGGGCCTGGGCATTTACCTGGCCTGGACCCTCAAGCAATTGCTGCGTTTGCACGAATGGCTGCGCCTGCACAAACCCGACGAAGCACCGCCCGATGGCTACGGCCTCTGGGGCGAGGTATTTGACAGCATCTATCACTTGCAACGCCGCGATCAGCGTGTACGCGGGCGCCTGCAAGCGGTGATCGACCGGGTTCAGGAGTCCACCGCCGCGCTGAAAGACGCGGTAATCATGCTCGACAGCGACGGTAACCTGGAGTGGTGGAACCGCGCCGCCGAAACCCTGCTGGGCCTCAAGACGCCACAGGACAGCGGTCAACCGGTGACCAACCTGGTGCGCCACCCGCGCTTCAAGGAATATTTCGAGCAGGACAGCTACGCCGAGCCGCTGGAAATCCCTTCGCCGACCAACGACCGGATGCGGATTCAGCTGTACATCACCCGCTACGGCAACAACGAACACTTGATGCTGGTGCGCGACGTGACACGCATTCATCAGCTCGAACAGATGCGCAAAGACTTCATCGCCAACGTCTCCCACGAACTGCGCACGCCGTTGACGGTGATTTGCGGCTACCTGGAAACCCTGCTCGACAACGTTGAAGACGTGAATCCGCGCTGGAGCCGCGCCCTGCAGCAAATGCAACAACAGGGCGGGCGCATGCAAACGCTGCTCAACGACTTGCTGTTGCTGGCCAAGCTCGAAGCCACCGATTACCCGTCGGACAACCAGCCAGTGCCCATCGACGGCCTGCTGCAATCGATCAAGAGCGACGCTCAGGCGCTGTCCGGGCAGCGCAACCAGCGCATCACCCTGGAAGCCGACCCGACGTTTTTGCTCAAGGGCAGCGAGGCGGAACTGCGCAGTGCGTTTTCCAACCTGGTGTTCAACGCTGTCAAATACACCCCGGACGGTGGCAACATCTGCATCCGCTGGTGGGGTGACGACCAGGGCGCGCACCTGAGCGTGCAGGATTCTGGCATCGGCATCGACAGCAAACACCTGCCGCGCCTGACCGAACGTTTCTACCGCGTCGACTCCAGCCGCAACTCCAACACCGGCGGCACAGGGCTCGGCCTGGCCATCGTCAAGCATGTGCTGCTGCGCCATCGGGCGCGAATGGAGATCAGCAGCGTGCCGGGGCACGGCAGCACCTTCACCTGCCATTTCGCGCCGGCACAGGTCGCAAAATCACGGGCCGGCAGCCTGACCGACTAGCCACACAGGTCACTACCCCCTAGGCAATCGCCCTGTCAGCCGCTACATTGGCTGACTTGGGCCTGCCCTTCAGGCTCGGCAATCCCCTTTCTATTCGAATATACGGAACCCGCAAAACTCCATCATGGACCCTTCCCCTGGCTTGACCCTCGCAACACTCTTCGCCGATTTCGGCATGATTCTTTTTGCTCTGATCCTGGTAGTGCTCAACGGCTTTTTCGTTGCGGCCGAATTTGCCATGGTCAAACTGCGCTCGACCCGCGTCGAGGCCATCGCTGATAAAAACGGCTGGCGCGGGCATATCCTGCGCACCGTGCACAGTCAGCTCGATGCCTACCTGTCGGCGTGCCAATTGGGTATCACCCTCGCGTCCCTGGGACTTGGCTGGGTCGGTGAACCGGCATTCGCGCACATTCTCGAACCCGTGCTGAGCGCGGTGGGCGTGGAATCTGCCGAAGTGGTCAAGGGCGTGTCGTTCTTCACCGCGTTCTTCATCATTTCGTACCTGCACATCGTGGTCGGCGAGTTGGCCCCCAAATCCTGGGCGATCCGCAAACCCGAGCTGCTGTCGCTGTGGACGGCCGTGCCGCTGTACCTGTTCTACTGGGCCATGTACCCGGCCATTTACCTGCTCAACGCCAGCGCCAACGCCATTTTGCGCATCGCCGGCCAGGGTGAACCCGGCCCGCATCATGAGCACCATTACAGCCGTGAAGAACTGAAACTGATCCTGCACTCCAGCCGTGGCCAGGACCCGAGCGACCAAGGCATGCGTGTGCTGGCCTCGGCCGTGGAAATGGGCGAGCTGGAAGTGGTCGACTGGGCCAACTCCCGGGAAGACCTGGTGACGCTGGAGTTCAACGCACCGCTCAAGGAAATCCTCGCGCTGTTCCGTCGTCACAAGTTCAGCCGCTATCCGGTGTATGACAGCGAGCGCCAGGAGTTCGTGGGCCTGCTGCACATCAAGGACCTGCTGCTGGAACTGGCCGCGCTGGACCACATTCCCGAGTCGTTCAACCTGGCCGAACTGACCCGCCCGCTGGAGCGCGTGTCGCGCCACATGCCGCTGTCGCAGTTGCTGGAGCAGTTCCGCAAGGGCGGTTCGCACTTCGCCGTAGTTGAAGAGGCCGACGGCAACATCATCGGCTACCTGACCATGGAAGACGTGCTGGAAGTGCTGGTCGGCGACATTCAGGACGAACACCGCAAGGCTGAGCGCGGGATACTCGCCTACCAGCCAGGCAAATTGCTGGTGCGTGGCGATACGCCGCTGTTCAAGGTTGAACGCCTGCTGGGCATCGACCTGGACCACATCGAAGCCGAAACCCTCGCCGGGTTGATCTACGAAACCCTGAAACGGGTGCCTGAAGAGGAAGAAGTGCTGGAAGTCGAAGGGTTGCGGATCATCATCAAAAAGATGAAAGGCCCGAAAATCATCCTGGCCAAGGTGTTGATGCTCGACTAAATGCAGGACTGGTGACGAGCGGGCTCTTGTGGCGAGGGAGCTTGCTCCCGCCGGGTCGCGAAGCGGCCCCAACCCTGCAGCCGCATTAACCCTGAAACACCTCATTCCCCTTTATTACGACTGCTTCGCAGCCGAGCGGGAGCAAGCTCCCTCGCCACAAAGAACCCTCCACAATAGGTCTCGCGTCTACTGCTTGCCCAACGCAAAGTTCGGCAAGCTGCCTACCGGCTGACGGAACTGATACGGAATCGACACCAGCCCCAACCCGGTATTGCGCTGCACCACGAAGTGCAGGTGCGGCCCGCTGCTGTTGCCGGTATTGCCCGACAGCGCCAATGCACTACCCACCCCCACCCGTTGCCCCTCGCGAACACTCACCGAACCTTGTTTAAGGTGCAGGTACACGCCCATGGTCCCGTCATCGTGCAACACCCGCACGAAGTTGCCGGATGGGTCGGTGCCGCGCCCGTTCTGGCTGTTCTCGGTCTTGACCACCACCCCACCACGCGCCGCGATGATCGGCGTGCCTTCGGGCATGGCAATGTCCATGGCGTAACGGCTCTTGGCCCCGAAATGGCTGTATTGGCCGTTGGCGCCCTGAGTCAGGCGAAACGGCCCGCCACGCCACGGGAACGGATAACGGTAAGCCAGGGAGGCTCCTGAGGGATCGCCCAGGGAGTAGCGGAACCTGGGGGTATACGCCAACGGCTTGCCGGCCTGGGTGGCCACGAGCAGCGCCACACGCAGGTTGCTGCGCGCCGGCAAGACCCGGCGGATGGGTTTCGGTGGCGCACCGCTGACATTCTTCACGCCGCTGAAGCTCAGCTCGATCTCCACCGGGGCAAACAGGTCATTGCGCACAAAAACGCTGTCAGCGCCCTTCTGCTTCCTGATGTCCAGGTGAACCTGTCGTTCGAGGTGCTCGTCCATTCGATCGCGGAACACAAACACCTGCGCGCCCTTCGAAGGCCGGTCGCTGTAGGAGACCACGCCATTGGCATCGGTGGATTTGTAAATGGTCATGGCCACAGCCGAGGTGGAGGCCATGAAGAGACCACAGAAAAACAGCAAGCGCGCGAGCATGGGCAAAGATTCTGTCGAGTGAGGCTTGGGGAGGAGCCTAGCAGCTGAGACAGACGAGGGTAATTGGCAGATGTTTCAAAATGGGCGTATCAGGGAAAGGTGTAGTGAGCTGGATAGCCCCTTCGCGAGCAAGCCCGCTCCCACATTGGAATGCATTTCAAATGTGGGAGCGGGCTTGCTCGCGAAGGCGGACTATCAGGCAACGCTGAGTTTAAGCGCCCGGTACGAAGTGCTTCTGCGCCGTGCCGCGGGCAATCAGGCGGGAGATATAGTCGAGCTTCTGCGCGTCCTGGTCGACGAAGCGGAAAGTCAGTTGCAGCCACTCGCTGTCCGGCTTCGGCTCAAGGGCGACGACGGCGTGCAGGTAGCCGTTGAGGCGCGCGACTTCGGCGTTGTCACCCTGCTCCAGGTCAAGCACAGCGCTGTCGAGCACTTGCGGCAGGGTGTCGGTGCGTTTGACCACCAACAGCGCTTCCTTGATGCTCAGGGCCTTGATCACGCACGGCTGGGTGCCACTTGGCAGGCGCAGTTGACCCTGGCCACGACCACTGGCAGGTGCGGCGGCGGTCGTCGCTTTCACGGGCGGGCTGTTGAGCAGGCCACGCGAAGGCGCTGCCGCTGGCGTGGGCGCCACGACAGCAGGCTTGGCGAACGGGTTGACCGGCGCCGCCGAAGGCGCGACCACGGCAGACTTGCCGCCGGTCAGGGCGCTCAAGGAGTCGTTGCCGAACGCCGAGTTCATTTTGGTCGGGGCGCTGTTCATCAGCGTGTCGAGCTTGCCAACCTTGTTCAACGCCTGCTTGACCTTGGTCAGCAGCTGTTCGTTGGTGAACGGTTTGCTGACGTAACCGGAAACGCCGGCCTGAATCGCCTGAACCACGTTTTCCTTGTCGCCACGGCTGGTGACCATGACAAACGGCATGCTCTTGAGGTTGTCCTGCTGGCGGCACCAGGTCAGCAACTCCAGACCCGACATTTCCGGCATTTCCCAGTCGCACAGCACCAGGTCGAACGCTTCCCGGGCCAGCATGGCCTGGGCTTTCTTGCCGTTGACCGCATCTTCGGTCCGGATGCCCGGGAAGTAGTTGCGCAGGCACTTCTTCACCAAGTCACGAATGAACGACGCATCGTCCACCACCAACACACTGATCTTGCTCATCCAACACCCCTATAAAAATCCCGGCAAGCATAACGCTGGCTGATGGCACATTGCCAAAACTCTTCAGTCACGCCGGGACTTTTCGTTCGCGGGTGCTATGAATTCAAAAACCGCAAACAAAAACGCCCGGCCAAAAGGCCGGGCGCTTTACTTGGGCAATCTTACTTATCGTCAGCTTCGTCCGGAACATTAGCGGTTTCGCCACTTGTGCCTTCAACTTCTTGCTTCATGCGTTTGAGGCCCATGTGGCGCACATCGGTGCCGCGCACGAGGTAAATCACCAGCTCGGAAATGTTGCGCGCGTGGTCGCCAATCCGCTCCAGCGAACGCAACACCCAGATAATGCTCAAGACCCGCGAGATAGAGCGCGGGTCTTCCATCATGTAGGTGGCCAGCTCACGCAGCGCGGTCTTGTATTCGCGGTCGATGATCTTGTCGTACTGAGCCACCGACAACGCCAGGTCGGCGTCGAAACGAGCGAAAGCGTCCAGCGCGTCGCGGACCATGTTGCGCACCTGGTCACCGATGTGGCGCACCTCCACGTAACCACGCGGTGCCTCGCCTTCTTCGCACAGCTGAATGGCACGGCGGGCGATTTTGGTCGCTTCGTCGCCGATGCGCTCCAGGTCGATCACCGACTTGGAAATGCTGATGATCAACCGCAAATCGGATGCCGCTGGCTGACGACGGGCCAGAATGCGCAAGCATTCTTCGTCGATGTTGCGTTCCATCTGGTTGATCTGGTCGTCAATTTCGCGCACTTGCTGGGCCAGACCCGAGTCGGCCTCGATCAGCGCTGTCACCGCGTCGTTGACCTGCTTCTCCACCAGCCCGCCCATCGCCAACAGGTGGCTGCGCACCTCTTCAAGCTCGGCGTTGAACTGCGCGGAAATGTGGTGGGTAAGGCCTTCCTTAGAAATCATAGTGTTCGCTCCGAAAAAGCGTTTAACCAAGAGCTGCAAGCTACAAGCTGCAAGCTGTGTTGTGGAGAACGTGAAGCCGCATCGCTTCTGACTTGCCGCTTGAAGCTTACGGCTTGCAGCTGCCTCAACTAGCCATACCGCCCGGTGATGTAGTCTTCGGTCTGCTTCTTCGCCGGATTGGTGAACAGGGTGTCGGTGTCGCCGAACTCCACCAGTTTGCCCATGTACATGAACGCCGTGTAGTCGGAAACCCGCGCAGCCTGCTGCATGTTGTGGGTCACGATCACAATGGTGAACTTGGATTTCAATTCGTAGATCAGCTCTTCGACTTTCAACGTCGAGATCGGGTCGAGTGCCGAGCACGGCTCATCGAGCAGCAATACTTCCGGCTCTACGGCGATGGTACGGGCAATCACCAGACGCTGCTGTTGACCACCGGACAGGCCCAGTGCCGATTCGTGCAGGCGGTCCTTGACCTCATCCCACAACGCTGCGCCTTTGAGTGCCCATTCGACCGCTTCGTCGAGGATGCGCTTTTTGTTGATGCCCTGGATGCGCAAGCCGTAGACCACGTTTTCATAGATGGTCTTCGGGAACGGGTTCGGCTTCTGGAACACCATGCCGACGCGACGACGCAGCTCGGCCACGTCTTCACCCTTACGGTAGATGTTGTTGCCGTACAGGTTGATGGCGCCCTCGACGCGGCAGCCGTCCACCAGATCGTTCATCCGGTTGAAGGTGCGCAGCAGCGTGGACTTGCCGCAGCCGGACGGGCCGATGAAGGCCGTCACGCGTTGTTTCGGAATGTTCATGCTGACATCGAACAGTGCTTGCTTGTCGCCGTAGAACAGGCTCAGGCCGGGCACTTCGATGGCCACGGTTTCCTGTTCCAGGCTCAAGCTCTGCTTGTCGCGTCCCAAGGCCGACATGTTGATGCCGTGAGTATGTGTTTCGTGCTGCATGGGAAGCTCCCTGTGCTAACAAATTCGGTTCGGAACGCTTTTGGCGGTTCCAATAAATGTTCCGGTGAACGCAGATCAGTGTGGGAGCGGGCTTGCTCGCGAAGAGGCCATCACATTCAACATCAATGTTGCCTGACCCACCGCCTTCGCGAGCAAGCCCGCTCCCACAAGATCCGCGTCGACCTGTTAACTATCCAAAGCTTTGTATTTCTCGCGCAGGTGATTTCGGATCCACACTGCCGACAGGTTGAGCGTGGCGATCACCAGTACCAACAGCAATGCCGTGGCGTATACCAGCGGTCGTGCGGCTTCGACGTTCGGGCTCTGGAAGCCGACGTCATAAATGTGGAAGCCCAGGTGCATGATCTTCTGGTCCAGGTGCAGGTACGGGTAGTTGCCGTCCAGCGGCAGCGACGGTGCCAGTTTCACTACACCCACCAGCATCAGCGGCGCCACTTCACCGGCGGCGCGAGCCACGGCGAGGATCATGCCGGTCATCATGGCCGGGCTGGCCATCGGCAACACGATTTTCCACAAGGTTTCCGCCTTGGTCGCGCCGAGGGCCAACGAGCCTTCGCGCACGGTGCGAGGAATCCGCGCCAGGCCTTCTTCGGTGGCCACGATCACCACCGGCACCGCCAGCAGCGCCAGGGTCAACGAGGCCCAGAGCAGGCCCGGCGTACCGAAGGTCGGCGCCGGCAAGGCTTCCGGGAAGAACAACCGGTCAACCGAGCCGCCCAGTACGTAGACGAAGAAGCCCAGGCCGAACACCCCGTAGACAATCGCCGGAACGCCCGCCAAGTTGTTCACCGCGATCCGGATCAAACGGGTCATGGTGCCCTGACGCGCATATTCACGCAGGTACACCGCCGCCAGTACGCCGAACGGGGTGACGATCATCGCCATGATCAGGGTCATCATCACGGTGCCGAAGATGGCCGGGAAGATCCCGCCTTCGGTGTTCGCTTCACGCGGGTCGTCGCTGAGGAACTCCCAGACCTTGCTGAAGTAGAAGCCGATCTTGGTGACGGTGCCCATGGCGTTCGGCTGGTAGGCATGCACCACTTTGCCGATGCCGATTTCAACTTCTTTGCCGTTGGCATCGCGAGCGGTCAGGCTGTCGCGGTTGAACTGCGCGTGCAGGTCGCTCAAGCGTGCTTCGATGTCCTGATAACGCGCATTCAGTTCAGCGCGCTCGCCATCCATGTCGGCTTGGGCCGCAGCGTCGAGTTTGCCGTCCAGTTCCAGCTTGCGACCGTGCAGGCGGATGCGTTCCAGGCCTGAGTTGATTGCGCCGATGTCGGTTTTTTCCAGGCTCTTGAGTTGCGCAGCGAGTTTGCTGACCCGCTCGATCCGCGCTTGCAGCTCTGGCCACGCGGCCTCGCCTTCGGCGATGACCTTGCCGTCCTGTTTGACGTTGACCAGGGTGCCGTAGAAGTTGCCCCACTCGCGACGCTCGAGGGTCATCAACTCAGGCGGGGTCTTCTGGTCAGTCAGCCACTCGCCGACGATCCAGGTGAAGTCCGTGCCGTTCAGGTCACGGTTGCCGACCTTGATCAGCTCGCGCGTCATGAATTCCGGGCCCTGGTCCGGCACCGGCAGGCCGGCGCTTTTCAGACGCTCACGGGGCACTTCTTCCTTTTGCACCACTTCGCCGATCACGATGTGATTGGCCTGCCCCGGCACGTCGTAACGGGCGTGCACCAGGTCCGCCGGCCAGAAGTGGCCCAGACCGCGCACGGCAATCACCGCCAGCAAGCCAATGGTCATGATGACCGCGATGGACACCGCGCCACCGCTGATCCAGACGCCGGGGGCGCCGCTCTTGAACCATCCTTTCAGGGAGTTCTGTTTCACAGACTTCTACCTTTCTTAAAGCGACGAGTATTTCTTGCGCAGACGCTGACGAATCAGTTCCGCGAGGGTGTTCATGACGAAGGTGAACAGCAGCAGCACCAGCGCCGAGAGGAACAGCACGCGGTAGTGGCTGCCGCCGACTTCCGACTCCGGCATTTCCACCGCAACGTTGGCGGCCAGGGTGCGCAGGCCTTCGAACAGGTTCATTTCCATGACCGGGGTGTTACCGGTGGCCATCAGCACGATCATGGTTTCCCCGACCGCACGGCCCATGCCGATCATCAGTGCCGAGAAAATACCCGGGCTGGCGGTGAGGATCACCACGCGGGTCATGGTCTGCCACGGCGTGGCACCCAGGGCCAACGAGCCCAGGGTCAAACCGCGCGGCACGCTGAACACGGCATCTTCGGCGATCGAGTAGATGTTCGGGATCACCGCAAAACCCATCGCCAGACCAACCACCAGGGCGTTGCGCTGGTCGTAGGTGATGCCCAGGTCGTGGGAGATCCACATGCGCATGTCGCCGCCGAAGAACCAGGTTTCCATGTACGGGCTCATGTACAGCGAGAGCCAGCCGACGAAGATGATCACCGGGATCAGGATTGCGCTTTCCCAACCATCCGGCACTTTCAGGCGCAGCGACTCAGGCAGGCGACTGAAGGTGAAGCCGGCGACCAGAATGCCGACCGGCATCAGCAGCAACAGGCTGAAGATCCCCGGCAAGTGGCCTTCGACATACGGGGCGAGGAACAGCCCGGCGAAGAAACCGAGGATCACCGTCGGCATCGCTTCCATCAGTTCGATCACCGGTTTGACCTTGCGGCGCATGCCCGGGGCCATGAAATACGCGGTGTAGATCGCGGCGGCCACGGCCAGCGGGGCGGCCAGCAGCATCGCGTAGAACGCGGCTTTGAGCGTACCGAAGGTCAGCGGCGAGAGGCTCAGCTTGGGTTCGAAATCGGTGTTGGCGGCGGTCGATTGCCAGACGTATTTAGGCTCGTCGTAGTTTTCGTACCAGACCTTGCTCCACAGCGCGCTCCACGAGACTTCCGGGTGCGGGTTGTCGAGCAGTAGCGGTTGCAGCTTGCCGCCCTGCTCCACGATCACCCGGTTGGCACGCGGCGACATACCGAAGATGCCTTGGCCGTCGACCACCTGGTCCACCAGCAAGGTGCGGTGGGCGGTGCTGTGGAACACGCCGAGCTTGCCGGAAGCGTCGAGGGCGATGAAGCCTTTGCGACGTTCTTCGGCGGTGATTTCAACGATGGGCGCGGTGCCCATCTGGAAGGTCCGGATCTGCTTCAGGCGTTGCTCGCCATCGGTGTCGCGGGCCATGAACCACTGGGCCAGGCCACCCTTGGAATCACCGAAGATCAGCGAGATCCCACCCACCAGTTGGGTGCTGGCGGTCACTTGGGCGTCGCCATCTTCAAGCAGTTTGTAGCGACCGTTGAGGCTCTTGTCGCGCAGGCTGAACACGTCGGCCTGGGCACGGCCGTTGACCACGTACAGCCACTGCTGACGCGGGTCGACGAAGATGTTCTTTACCGGCTCGGTCATTTGCGGCAGGTCGATGCGCTTCTGCTCGTTGGTGACCTCACCGGTCATCATGTTTTCTTCGCTGGTCAGCGACAGTACATGCAGCTGCGAACCGGTGGAACCGGCCAGCACCAGGGTCGAGTCAGTGGCATTGAGGCTGACGTGCTCCAGCGCACCGCCCGCCTCGTTCAGCACGACCGGGGTTTCACCGTAAGGGTATTCGATGGCTGGCGAGATGGTTTTCTTGCCGTCCGGGTAGCTGACTTTGTAGGTGTGACGGAATACCAGTGCCTGGCCGTTGGACAAGCCCACCGCCACCAGCGGATGGCCCGGTTGGTCTTCGCCAATGGAGGTTACGGTAGTGCCAGCCGGAACCGGCAGATCGACGCGCTTGAGTTCAGCGCCACTGTCGATATCAAAGAACAGCGCCTGGCCCTTGTCGGAAACCCGCATGGCGACCTGGTTCTGCTCTTCGAGGGAAATCATCAGGGGTTTGCCGGCGTCTTGCATCCAGGCCGGGGTGATCGCGTCTTTGACGGTCAGGTCGGCGCCCTGGAACAGAGGCGCAACGACGTAGCCAAGGAAGAAGAAGATCAGCGTGATCGCACCCAGAACGGCAAGGCCGCCAACGAGGACGTACCAGCGGGTCAGGCGATCCTTGAGCGCGCGAATGCGGCGCTTGCGTTGCAGTTCAGGCGTATTGAAGTCAATGCGCTTGGGAGGAGATGTCGTAGTCATGGGGGAATTGGCCAGATCATTCATGCGCACACCCTAGCGATCCTGTATGACAGAAAGATGACAATGCAGTGACGCAGCAAATCCGCCGCCCGAGTGAACTGGCAGCGGACTGAAAAATTGGAAGTGTGGGAGCGAGCCTGCTCGCGAAAGCGGTGGGTCAATCAACAGTGATGTTGGCGGTTATGACCCCTTCGCGAGCAGGCTCGCTCCCACAGGAATCCGGGGGTATACCCCCGGATTCAGGGTGTTACTTTTTTGCGACTTCAGCGCCGCCTTCCGCCAGACCCAAGTCAGCCAGTGCTTTTGCAGCAACCTTGGCTGGCAGTGGGATGTAGCCGTCTTTCACGACAACTTCCTGGCCCTGTTTGGACAGAACCAGTTTCACGAACTCGGCTTCCAGCGGGGCCAGAGGCTTGTTCGGGGCTTTGTTGACGTACACGTAGAGGAAACGCGACAGCGGGTACTTGCCGTTCAGGGCGTTTTCTTCGGTGTCTTCGATGAAGTCAGTGCTGCCTTTCTTGGCCAGGGCCACGGTCTTCACGCTGGCGGTTTTGTAGCCGATGCCCGAGTAACCGATACCGTTCAGCGAAGAGCTGATCGATTGCACGACCGACGCCGAACCGGGTTGTTCGTTGACGTTTGGCTTGTAGTCGCCTTTGCACAGGGCTTCTTCTTTGAAGTACCCATAGGTGCCGGATACCGAGTTACGGCCGAACAGTTGAACCGGTTTGTTGGCCAGGTCGCCTTTCACGCCCAGGTCGCCCCAGGTTTTGACTTCTTCTTTAGCGCCGCACAGACGAGTCGAGGAGAAAATTGCGTCGACTTGTTCCATGGTCAGGTGCTGGATCGGGTTGTCCTTGTGCACGAACACGGCCAGGGCATCCACGGCAACCGGGATTGCGGTTGGCTTGTAGCCATACTTCTGTTCGAAGGCCGCCAGTTCGGTGTCCTTCATCTTGCGGCTCATAGGCCCCAGGTTAGAGGTGCCTTCCGTCAACGCAGGAGGCGCAGTGGCAGAGCCAGCGGCCTGAATCTGGATGTTTACGTTCGGGTATTCTTTTTTGTAGTTCTCGGCCCACAGGGTCATGAGGTTGGCCAGGGTATCGGAGCCGACGCTGGACAGGTTGCCCGACACACCAGTGGTCTTGGTGTAGCTCGGGATAGCAGGGTCAACAGCGGCAACTGCGTTGGCAGTCGCAACGCCAGCAGCGACAAAAGTCATTGCCGCCATCAAACGCTTCAGTTTCATGCCTTACTCCTAGCAGATAGGGGGTGTTAGTCGGGGCCAAGTATCAGCAGGCCGTGTGAACACTCTATGGCTGAAATATGACAATTGGATGAAAGGCCAGTATTTGGCGTTTTGTAGGAATACCGCGTTATCGTTCTTCGCGAGCAAGCCCGCTCCCACATTTAACCGAGCCCTCTCAGAAGAATGCGGTCGAATGTGGGAGCGGGCTTGCTCGCGAAGGGGCCAGTACAGACGATACAAAGAGTCGACTAGCGGTTGTTCTTCCAGAGATAACCGCCCACCAGAACCCCGATACCACAGATGATCGCCACGTAATAAGCAGGCCCCATCGGGCTTTCCTTCATCAACAGTGTCACCACCATCGGGGTCAGGCCACCGAAGATGGCGTAGGCCAGGTTGTAGGAAAACGACAGGCCACTGAAGCGCACCACCGCCGGGAAGGCTTTGACCATCACGTAGGGCACGGCACCGATAGTGCCGACCAGCAGGCCGGTCAGGGCATACATCGGGAACAGCCAGTCAGGGTGGTTGAACAGGCTGTGGTAGAAGGTCCACGAGCTGATCAGTAACGCCGCGCTGCCAAATACGAACACCCGGCCGGCACCGAAACGGTCCGCCAACGCGCCCGAGGCCACACAGCCCAGGCTCAGGAACACAATCGCCAGGCTGTTGGCCTGCAATGCGGTGGTTGGCGAGAAGTGGTAGATGGTTTGCAACACGGTCGGGGTCATCAGGATGACCACGATAATCCCCGCCGACAGCAGCCAGGTCAGCAACATCGAGATGACGATGGCACCGCGATGATCGCGCAGCACCGCTTGCAGCGGCACTTCTTCGGCCAGGGCCTTGCGCAATTGCAGCTCGGCGAACACCGGGGTTTCGTGCAACCAACGGCGCAGGTAGACCGAGAACAGGCCAAACACGCCGCCGAGCAGGAACGGGATCCGCCAGGCGTAATCGGCCACTTGCTCCGGTGTGTAAAGGCTGTTGATTGCCGTGGCGACCAGCGAACCCAGCAGAATCCCCGCCGTCAGGCCCGACGTCAGCGTGCCGCAGGCGTAGCCGATGTGCCGCTGGGGCACGTGTTCGGAAACGAAGACCCAGGCCCCCGGCACTTCACCGCCAATCGCCGCGCCCTGGATGACCCGCATCAGCAGCAACAGGATCGGCGCCCAGATACCAATCTGCGCGTAAGTGGGCAGCAACCCCATGATCAGCGTCGGCACGGCCATCATGAAGATGCTCAGGGTGAACATCTTCTTGCGCCCCAGCAGGTCACCAAAGTGCGCCATGACAATGCCGCCCAGTGGCCGGGCCAGGTAACCGGCCGCGAAGATCCCGAAAGTTTGCATCTGGCGCAACCAATCGGGCATGTCCGCCGGGAAAAACAGCTTGCCGACCACGGTGGCGAAGAACACAAAGATGATGAAGTCGTAAAACTCCAGCGCCCCGCCCAAGGCTGAAAGCGACAGCGTCTTGTAGTCACTGCGGGTCAAGGGACGTGCGGGTTGCGCAGGTGTCGCGATGCTCGATGGCGCTGTCGTCATGGCAAGGGATTCTCTTTCTTATAGTCGGATCTGCCACCCCGACAACGCTGGCCGGGGTTTGGGCAGGTTCGGCACGATAGCAAATTGTTCGAAATAGCACATAGAGCGGTCAAAATGAGAACCCGATAGTCGTCGCGCGGTCTACCGCTCGATATACTCGCAGCCTTGTTACACCCTGTAAGGGGTTGCTGTGCGAAAACGTCGTTGGCCTCCGTCAGCCGCTTTCGCAGAGTTTCCCTTTAGTACGCCTTACGAGAAACGTGACGAACGTAGTATGTTCGGGCTGAAACGTTTTTCCAGGCTCTAGTATGCAAAGCCGCCGAGCGAAGGTCAGGCACTTTGCGTGCAGAGCCACAAGACGGCTATTCACCCGCTACACACTCCAAGAGTCACGGCTCAGAGGCACCCCCGGCATGATAGAGCTAGAACAAGAAGACCCTATTCCGCAAGGCGACCTGGCCCTGCAAATCACCGCGCTGCCCCGTGAAACCAACGGCTTTGGCGATATTTTCGGCGGCTGGCTGGTATCACAGATGGACCTGGCCGGCACAGCCATGGCCAGCAAGGTGGCCGGTGGTCGCGTAGCGACCGTGGCCATCGATCGCATGGCATTCCTGGTACCGGTTGCCGTGGGCGCGCAGCTATCCTTCTATACCCAGGCAACGGAAATCGGCCGCAGCTCGATCAAAATGATGGTTGAGGTCTGGAGCGACGATCCGCTGTCCAGCGAATGGCGCAAAGTGACTGAAGCGGTGTTTGTGTTTGTCGCCATCGATGGCAGCGGCCGTACCCGTTCGGTGCCGCCACGGCGTTAAACCCAGTGACCGTTTGGCGGTCCCTTGCAGTCATTGATCCTGAACGAGATGTGCACCATGAATACGCCCAACGTTGAAGCCGTGAAACTGGATGAACTGAACTGCTGGCGCATCCGTCACGGTCAGGCCGAATTACTGGTGGCCCAGCAAGGCGCGCACATCCTCAGTTATCAACTGGCCGGGCAACCGCCACTGATCTGGCTCAACGATGAGGCGGTGTTCAAGACCGGCAAGAGCATCCGTGCAGGCGTCCCCGTGTGCTGGCCGTGGTTCGGTAACCTGGACCGCAACCCGCCGAGCGTGCAGGCCATGCGCGTCAGCGACCAACCCGCCACCGCCCACGGGCTGGTGCGCACCATGGATTGGGAGCTCGACGGAATCGAGGCCGAAGGCGAAAGCCTGAAGGTCGAATTTGTGTTGCCCTACCCTGAAGGCGGCCTGCCCGGCTGGCCCCATCGGGTCGACCTGACGCTAAGCATTCGTCTGGACGAACAATTGCACATCCACCTCACCAGCCACAACCGAGGCACCGACAGCGTCAGCATCAGCCAGGCGCTGCACAGCTATTTTGCGGTCAGCGATGTACGCAACGTGTACGTAGAAGGCCTGGACGGGCTGAACTACATCGAAACCCTGGATCACTGGAAAACCGTCACTCAGGCCGGTGATTTGCGATTTACCGGGGAAACCGACCGCATCTACCTCGATGCTCCGCCAATGCTCAGCATCGTCGACCCATCCTGGGAGCGGCGCATCGAGCTGACTGCCAGCGGTTCACGGACAGCGGTGATCTGGAACCCGTGGATCGACCGCGCGGCGGCGCTCAGTGACATGGCCGACGATGGCTGGCAGCGCATGCTGTGCATCGAAACGGCGAATGTGATGGGTGACGTGGTGACCCTGGCACCTGGTGCCAGTCATACCTTGAGCGTAAGCATCGCCAGCACACCGCTGTAAGCAACACTACAAAACCACTGTGGGAGCGGGCTTGCTCGCGAAGGCGGTGTGTCAGGCGACACTAATGTGACTGACACTCCTTCTTCGCGAGCAAGCCCGCTCCCACATTTAATCGGCGCCAGACGGGCTGACGTATTTACAAATCCGACTCTTTGACCACTCGCACTTTCGCCGCATCCAGCGCATACGCCGCATCGGCCAGGTCGTTGTTGACCTTCTCGACTTTCAGCGTGCCGGTGACCCATAGCGGTGTGTAGATATCATCCAGCTTCAGACCCTTTGGGTAACGCACCAACACCAGTTGGTTAGGCGGTGGTGGCGGTACGTGGATGCAGGCGCCAGGGTATGGCACCAGGAAGAACAGCGTGCTGCGGCCCTTGGCATCGGTTTCCAGCGGGACCGGATAACCGCCAATGCGGATGTTCTTGTCGTTCATCGACGCCACGGTCTTGGTCGAATACATCACCGCTGGCAAGCCTTTACTCTGTTTCAAGCCACCTTTATCAGTGAAGGTGCCGTTGGCCTCGGGCGAGTTGTGGTCGATTTCGGGCATGGCTTCGAGGGCTTTTTGATCCGATTTGGGCATCAGTTCGAGCCAGTCGGTTTCCGGCAGTTCGCCGGCATGGGCAAGGCCCGTGCCCAGTAAAAGGAGAGTCAGCAGAAGACGGCGCATGAAGGTGCTCGGCAAGGGAAGGACAATCTAACGCCGAGCATTCTAGCCCCCTCTGCGGTTGAGGCAGAGGGGGCTTTGTCGTTTGAATCAGGTGTTTTTCTTGATCAGGCCGTAGATCACCAACAACACCACCGCGCCCACCAGCGCGCCGAAGAACCCTGCCCCTTGGCCAGCGTGGTAGATGCCCAGTGCCTGGCCACCGTAAGTAGCGGCCAACGAACCGCCGATACCCAGCAGAATGGTCATGATCCAGCCCATGCTGTCGTCGCCCGGTTTCAGGAAACGGGCCAGCAGGCCGACGATCAAGCCGATGAAGATGGTTCCGATAATACCCATGGCGTTTCCTCTGAAATGAAGGGGTGTGTCCTGTCTCACAAAAGAGGAACCGTACTTGTGAGACAGGGCACTTAGCCAAAGCCTAGTCAGACTTTGGCATCCTGCCATCAGAGAACGGCGGTTACCGAAGGTTCCCGCCTCGCGCAAGGTTTATTGCTCGGCAATGAGCGCTTCGACCTTGATGATCTGCTGCGCAAGCGTGGCCCTGTCAGCGCAACGCAGGTTGGCGTGACCGACCTTGCGGCCGACCTTGAACGCCTTGCCGTAGTGGTGCAGATGGCAATCATCGATGGCGATGACCTTGTCCACGGGCGGTACAGTGCCAATGAAGTTGAGCATCGCGCTCTCGCCCACCTTGGCGGTCGAACCCAGCGGCAGGCCGGCAACGGCGCGCAGGTGGTTTTCGAACTGGCTGCACTCTGCGCCTTCGGTGGTCCAGTGCCCGGAGTTGTGCACGCGCGGGGCGATTTCGTTGGCCTTGAGGCCACCGTCGACTTCAAAGAACTCGAACGCCATCACGCCGACGTAATCCAACTGCTTGAGCACGCGGCTGGAGTAATCCTCGGCCAAGGCTTGCAGCGGGTGGTCAGTGCTGGCCACGGACAGCTTGAGAATGCCGCTGTCATGGGTGTTATGCACCAGCGGGTAGAACTTCGTTTCACCGTCGCGTGCGCGCACGGCGATCAACGACACTTCACCGGTGAACGGTACGAAGCCTTCCAGCAGGCACGCCACGCTGCCCAGTTCGGCAAAGGTGCCAACGACATCTTCAGGCTTGCGCAGGACTTTCTGGCCCTTGCCGTCGTAACCCAGGGTGCGGGTTTTCAGCACAGCGGGCAGGCCGATGGTGGCGACTGCGGCGTCCAGGTCGGCTTGCGACTGGATGTCGGCAAAGGCCGGCGTCGGAATGCCCAGGTCCTTGAACATGCTTTTCTCGAACCAGCGGTCGCGAGCGATGCGCAGGGCTTCGGCACTCGGGTAGACCGGCACGAATTGCGACAGGAACGCCACGGTCTCAGCCGGGACGCTTTCGAATTCGAAGGTCACCAGGTCGACTTCATCCGCCAATTGACGCAGGTGATCCTGATCGCCGTAATCGGCCCGCAGGTGTTCGCCCAACGCGGCTGCACAGGCATCCGGCGCGGGGTCCAGAAAAGCGAAGTTCATGCCCAGCGGGGTTCCCGCCAAAGCCAACATGCGGCCCAACTGGCCGCCACCGATTACACCGATCTTCATCGTCAACAACCTCAGGCGATGCGTGGGTCTGGATTGTCCAGGACGCTGTCTGTCTGCTCAGCACGGAAGGTTTTGAGCACCGCATGGAATTGCGGGTGCTTGGCGCCCAGGATACTCGCCGACAACAGGGCGGCGTTGATCGCGCCGGCCTTGCCGATGGCCAGCGTGGCAACCGGAATGCCCGCAGGCATCTGCACAATAGAGAGCAGCGAATCGACACCCGAGAGCATCGACGACTGCACCGGCACGCCCAGTACCGGCAGGTGGGTCTTGGCCGCACACATGCCCGGCAAGTGGGCCGCGCCACCGGCACCGGCGATGATTACCTCGATGCCACGCGATTCGGCATCGGCGGCATACTGGAACAGCAGGTCCGGGGTGCGGTGGGCAGAGACCACTTTAACCTCGTAAGGGATGCCGAGCTTTTCCAGCATATCGGCGGTGTGGCTAAGGGTGGACCAATCGGACTTGGAGCCCATGATCACGCCAACCAGTGCACTCATCGTCGTGCCTCTTCTCTCTGGGCGCCCGCAGGCGCGTCAAAAAACAACAAGCCACGCAAAATGCGTGGCTTGATTGTACGAATTATGGCCAGTCAAACCGGCCGAAGGCCGCGCAGTATACCTCAATGAAGCAGATAAACAGCCCCCGATACGACCATCTGTCATGTGCCGCAAATCGACGGTTTTACTGACTTCAAAGTCAAGAGAGCATCAACCACTCCGAGTTGACTTGCAACTGAAACGAAACAATAAAAATATCAACCAAGCCCCTACACACTCTGCAAAAAAAACCTGCCTGAAAGTGCAACTGTTTCAAAAGAAAAACCGGCACTTGCATGGTATATATCTACGCAGCACTTAGACAAAAAGTGCCAACTGGATCCCAACACTTATCTTTATCCATCATCAATGGAATTATTTCCATGAGAACTACCTATGCATATTGCACTCAAACTATTTGCACTTGCCGCCACCTTTATATTCAGCATCAATGCTAACGCGCTAAACAAACAAGCCGGGCTCATCGATGATTTCGAGAATCCTTTCCGGATCTTCGCCCTCTTCCATGATGACGTTCCAGAATCGAAGCGAAAAACAGCCTACGTTGAGAATATCCGGCCTTTCATGGAGGAATTCGAAAGCATAACCGGCCGGAAAATCAGCGTAGTCTTTGATCGAGACCGGCCACCTTATACCAACTTCAATTACAAAAATGCAGACCCTCCAAGAATGTTTGAAGACTGGAAAAAACTGACATGGAAGTATAGAAAAGAGCGGCACGACCGCAACGAGTTCCTCATCTCCAACAATGATCGAATTCTTTTAATTACCAACGATTTCATTAATGGCAGCCCGCTCTTCGGAGGGACAGGCGGCCTCGCCACTCAGCCTGGCCACTCCGCCATTGCTTCGCTTGATTTCAAGCAAATCATAGGGCACGAACTAGGGCATTCATTTAATGCTGCCCATGAAGAGAGTGAAGTGCTTTATAACGGATGGTGGTGTGAAACCTTCATGTCCGATCCCTTGCAACTGAGATCCAATTGCTATGTGTTCAGTGAAGGAAACAGAAAGCGCATAAAAGCGTTTGTCGACAGCCAGTACTGAAACTTGCCGCAGGCGCGAGGCACTCCTCGCACCTGCGGCCCTTCATGCTCCAGCCGCAGCCCCGCCTTCCAGCTTGCGCCACAGCAACCGCACATTGGCCTTGCGCACCAACGCGCAGCGATACAGGCGGATCTCCAGCGGCACATGCCATTGCGGGCCGCCGCAGACCACCAGTTCACCGCGGGCCAGTTCGGCGCGCACGCTGAGCTGTGGCACCCAGGCGATGCCCAGCCCTTCCAGCGCCATGCTCTTGAGGCTGTCGGCCATCGCCGTCTCATAAATAGTGGTGAACCGCAGGGCGCGCTGGCGCAGCAGCATGTTCACCGAACGGCCCAGAAAGGCCCCGGCGCTGTAGGCCAGCAATGGCACGCTGGCCTCGCCTTCAAGGTCGAACAGTGGTTTGCCGTCGGCATCGGCCGCGCACACAGGGAGCATTTCAGTCTGGCCCAGGTGCAGCGACGGGAAAATCTCCGGGTCCATTTGCATCGCGGCATCCGGGTCGTAGAACGCCAGCATCAGGTCGCAGCCCCCTTCACGCAACGCGTGCACTGCATCGCCCACGTTGGTGGCCACCAGCCGCGTGGCGATGTTCAGGCCTTCGTTGCGCAGTTGGGCGATCCAGCGCGGGAAGAACCCAAGCGCCAAGGAGTGAGCCGCCGCGACTTGCATCACTTCGCCCTGCCCGCCTTCCAGGTGATGCAGGTGGCGCAGCACTTCGCCGAGCTGTTCGACCACGGTGCGGGCGGTCACCAGAAACAGCTGCCCCGCTGCCGTCAGTTCGATGGGCGTGCGCGAGCGATTGACCAGTTGCAGCCCCAACGCGGCTTCCAGGCTGCGGATCCGCCGACTGAATGCCGGCTGGGTCACGAAGCGCCGTTCGGCGGCCTGCGAGAAGCTGCGGGTGGCGGCCAGGGCACTGAAGTCCTCGAGCCATTTGCTTTCCAGATTCATCACGTCCTCCCGGACACGCACCAATTTAGGTCACACGTTCGCCACACACGCGGCGTCACACCGACATTATGCCGAATGTGCATAGGCCAGTGTTTAACAGCATTGGCCCAAAATTTTGCACACGCCTAGCATTCGCAGCGTTCCGGCACAGACCGGGTCCATATCGAGATGATTTCTATCATGTCCTCCGCTGCATCTTTCCGCACAGAAAAAGACCTGCTTGGCGTACTCGACGTACCGGCTCAAGCGTATTACGGCATCCAGACCCTGCGAGCGGTGAATAACTTCCGTCTCTCCGGCGTTCCGATTTCGCATTACCCGAAGCTGGTGGTGGGCCTGGCCATGGTCAAACAGGCCGCTGCTGATGCCAACCGCGAGTTGGGTCACCTGAGCGAAGCCAAGCACGCTGCCATCAGCGAAGCTTGCGCCCGTCTGATCCGCGGCGATTTCCACGAAGAATTCGTGGTGGACATGATTCAAGGCGGCGCTGGCACTTCAACCAACATGAATGCCAACGAAGTCATCGCCAACATCGCGCTGGAGGCCATGGGCCACAGCAAGGGCGAATACCAATACCTGCACCCCAACAACGACGTGAACATGGCGCAGTCGACCAACGACGCCTACCCAACGGCTATCCGCCTGGGTCTGCTGTTGGGTCACGACGCCCTGCTCGCCAGCCTCGACAGCCTGATCCAGTCGTTCGCGGCCAAAGGTGAAGAGTTCAACCACGTCCTGAAGATGGGTCGTACCCAGCTGCAAGACGCCGTGCCGATGACCCTCGGCCAGGAATTCCGCGCCTTCGCCACCACCCTGGGCGAAGACCTGGCACGCCTGAAAACACTGGCACCTGAACTGCTGACCGAAGTGAACCTGGGCGGCACCGCGATCGGCACCGGCATCAACGCCGACCCGCGTTACCAGCACCTGGCCGTTTCGCGTCTGGCACTGATCAGCGGTCAACCGCTGGTACCGGCAGCCGACCTGATCGAAGCCACCTCCGACATGGGCGCCTTCGTGCTGTTCTCCGGCATGCTCAAGCGTACCGCGGTCAAGCTGTCGAAAATCTGCAACGACCTGCGCCTGCTGTCCAGCGGCCCACGTACCGGCATCAACGAAATCAACCTGCCAGCGCGTCAGCCAGGCAGCTCGATCATGCCAGGCAAGGTCAACCCGGTTATTCCGGAAGCCGTTAACCAGGTGGCCTTCCAGATCATCGGTAACGACCTGGCCCTGACCATCGCGGCCGAAGGCGGCCAGTTGCAACTGAACGTGATGGAGCCGCTGATCGCTTTCAAGATCTTCGACTCGATCCGCCTGCTGCAACGCGCCATGGACATGCTGCGCGAGCACTGCATCGTCGGCATCACCGCCAACGAAGCCCGCTGCCGCGAACTGGTCGAGCACTCGATCGGCCTGGTCACCGCGCTGAACCCGTACATCGGCTATGAAAACGCCACCCGTATCGCCCGTATCGCCCTCGAAAGCGGCCGCGGCGTGCTGGAACTGGTGCGCGAGGAGAAGTTGCTCGACGAAGACATGCTCGCCGACATCCTGCGCCCGGAAAACATGATTGCCCCGCGTCTGGTGCCTTTGAAGGCCTGACCAAACGCCGGCTCTCTTCTCTTTTAACGAAGAGCACGAAGAGCCACGCTCACCAGGTTGAGGGACTAGACACCTCTCACCTTTTGAGGGCTTGGAGATCATTCTCCAGGCCCTTTTTTTTGTCTGCTGAAAGACAACGCCGGGCTCCTTCATTAAGGTTGCAGCCTGTGGTCGACTGAGCAAACGATCTGAACGTTACGGACAGGGAGGTATCGCCAACCAATGGACACGACGCACATCCAGGCAATCACACGCCTGCGGCAACTCGTTCCGGTGAGTCTGCGCCATGCACAGACGCTGCTCGACCAATGCGCCGGCAATGCGGAACGTGCGGCCGAGCGGTTCAAAAGCGAGCTGCTGCACTTGCTGGTGGCCAAGTCCGGTTTGCCGCCGACCGAGGCACAGCCCTATCTGGAACGCGCTCACTACGAGCTGCCTCAAGCACTCTGCGCCATTGAAGACGCTCGCTTCACCTTGACCGAACGCATTCTGCGCAAGCACCCCCAGGACAACAGCCGAGCCATTAGGCTGATCGCCGATGCGATTGAGCACGCGCAGAACCTGCAACGCCAGTACTGGCTGGCGTTTGACGACATCGAACGGCTGGCGCCACCGCTGCGTTGTTTCATGACGCTCTACGAATGGACCCTCCATGAAGAGTGGGAGGGTTTTGACAGCGCCCTGTATTTTCATCTACCGCAGGCAATCGCCCAGCTTCGGTATTTGCAGATGAGTGAACTGGCGGACGCGCTCCAACAAGCAGACCAGCGTCAGAGGTACCTGCGAAACAGCCACGCAGGCACTGCAACACCGACAGAGACTGCCGCGCTGATCAATCAGGATGAGGCTTTCGCTGCATGCGGTGAGGCCTACGCCCGGCAGCGGCATTCGCTCGATGCCGCGCTGGTCAATCTGGTGCAAGCGAACATCGAGACCTTCCCACGGTAGGCAAAAAGACCAACGCTCAGGTCGCTAGTTGCCCGTCGCCTGCTCGCCACCCCGACAAGATCCTTACACCGTGTAAAAGCTGAAACGGTTAAGATGCGGCCGCATTCGAGGACATGGACGCCAGGGCCGAACGATGGAACTTCACTTTCACATAACTCCCGAACACACCGCCAAACGGATCGGCATCCTGCTACCTCATGAAATGCACAAGCACGACCTGCAAAGCGCGCGCCTGCACCAGCGCACGGCGTACTGGCAGGATCGCTTGCTCTCACCCGCGCTACTGCTCCTGTTGCTGGTAGCCGGTTGCGCGGCAAGTTATTTTGCGCAGCAGGCATTCACCCCGGAAGCAATCATCGCCAACATCGTTTTTGCCTTGGGCCTGCTATGGGTCTGGCGACGTTATTCCAGCCGCTGGCTACAGCCGCTGCGCCAGCAGATTGCCGAACGCCGTACCCGGCCACACAAAGACTTTCGCAGCCTGAACGAGCGGGTGATCCGCGCCAAAGTGCAGTTTGTTTTGAGCCGGGCCGAGGGCGCTTACCGGCTGCTGATCGAAGACGAACAGTTAGTCCTCAGCCGGGGCAAGCGCCGCACCTCGCGGCTGGCCTGGAACAAAATTGTCCTGATCAGCCAATGCGAAGACTTCTATGAAGTGGCCGATGCCGCCCTGCTGCGCAAAAAACAGGTGCTGCTGATCGCCAAACACAGTGACGACATGGACCCCGAGCACTATCAGAAAGGGCTGGCGCTGCTGCTACACAAATCACCGGTCACGCCGGGCGACATTGTGCGCGGCCCGCAAGACCCTCCCGCCGATTCATCGCACGACGCTTTATCCTCGCCAAACGGAATTTGAATGCAGACTTCACAGCCTTTGCCGCTTGCCCCCCGCCCCGTGACCATTTTGGGTTCCGGGCATGCCTTGCCCGAGCGCATTGTCACCAGCGCCCAACTGGACACCGAGTTGGGCCTGGTGGCGGGCAGCGTGGCGCGCATCAGCGGCGTGGTCCAACGGCATGTCGCCAGCCGTGCCGAAACCGCCGCCAGCCTTGGTGCCATTGCAGCGCACCACGCCTTGCGCGCGGCCGGCCTCGAACTGGACCAGATCGACCTGATCGCCTGCGCCAGCGGCACCATGGACCAAGGCATGCCGTGCAACGCCGCCCTGCTGCACCGGGAACTGGGGCTGGGGCAATCCGGCATTCCGGCCATGGACATCAACGCCAGTTGCCTGGGCTTCATCGCTGCCGTCGACACCCTGTCGTGGCCGCTGATCGCCGGGCGCTACCGGCGCATCCTGCTGGTCTGTTCAGACATCGCTTCGTGCGGGCTGGACTGGCAACAGGTGGAAGTCTGCGGGATCTTCGGCGACGGCGCGGCCGCCGTGGTGCTGGGCGTCAGCGATGGCGGGCCGAAGATCATTGCCTCCAGCCTCAAGACCTTTTCCGAAGGCGCACACCTGTGCCAGATCCCTGCCGGTGGCTCGCGCTTTCACCCGCGCCGCATCGACACCCCGTTCGAACCACTGACCAGTTTTTCGATGCACGGCAAAGGCGTGTTCCGTCTTGCGGCCAAGCACCTGCCCACGCTGATGGATGAATTGCTGACTCAGGCCGGGCTGACCCAGGCACAAATCGACTGGGTGATCCCCCATCAGGCCAGCCAGCAGGCGATGCAACATGCGGCCAAGCGGCTGGGCTTCGGCCCGGAAAAGGTCATCGACATCTTTGCCCGACACGGCAATCAAGTCGCCGCGTCACTGCCCACCGCGCTGGACATCGCCATCCGCGACCAGCGCATCCAGCGCGGGCAACGGCTGATGCTGATCGGTACCGGCGCAGGCCTGTCCCTGGGCGGCATGGTCCTGGAGTACTGATGAAGATTCTGGTCACGGGCGGCACCGGGTTCATTGGCCGGCACATTGTCTGGCGACTGGCGGCCCAAGGTTGCGAGGTGCAGTTCAGCGGTCGCAACGCCGCGGCGGCGGCCGAGGTCATTCGCCACAGCCCCGCCGCGGTGCGCTGGGTCCCGCTGGAACACGGTACGCCCGCTGCCACCACCACACTGATCGACACCACGCGGGGTTGCGCGGCAATCGTCCATTGCGCAGCGTTGTCCTCGCCGTGGGGTACGCCGCAGGCCTTCGCCCAGGCCAACCTGGACTCCACCGACGAAGTGCTCCAGGCCTGCCACGCCAATGAAGTGAAACGGCTGGTGCACCTGTCGACGCCAAGCCTGTATTTCGCCTTCCGTGATCGCCTCGGCATCCGCGAAGACGAGCCGCTGCCACCGCCGGTCAACGAGTACGCCCGCAGCAAGGCGCTGGCCGAAACGCGGGTGTGTGAGGCCGGGCTCGCCGAAGCGGTGATCCTGCGTCCGCGTGCGGTGTTCGGCCCGTGGGACGGGACGCTGATGCCGCGCTTGCTGCGCGTCATGCAGCGCGGGCCGATCCCGCTGATGCGTGGCGGCCGGGCACAACTGGACCTGACCTGCGTCGACAACCTGGTGCACGCGGTGCAATTGAGCCTGGCCCAACCACTGCCACGAGCCGTATGCACCTACAACGTCAGCAACGGCACGCCGCTGGCCTTCGAAGACTTGCTGCAGCGCGTCGCCGAGCAATTTCGCCTGAACCTGCGCACCCGGCGTTTGCCGTGGCGGCTGGTGGACACGGTGGCGCGGGTGCTGGAAACCAGCGCTCGCCTGCGCGGCAGTGGCGAGCCTTTGCTGACTCGCTATGGCGCCGGCGTGCTCGCGTTCAGCCAAACCCTGGACCTCGGCGCCATCCGCACCGAGCTGGGTTACCGCCCCGTGATCACTCAGGACGAAGGCATTCGCCAGCACGCGCAGTGGTGGCTCGCCCAACAAGGTGCGCGACCATGAGCCAGACGGTCAGCCTCAACGTGTTGCGCGCCGGTTGGTGCCAGCATCTGGAATGCATGGCCGATCGCGGCGGACGCTGGGCGCCGACGCGTTTTCCCGCGCTGTGCGGCCTGATTCGCCACCCGGATGCGGGGTGGATGCTGTACGACACCGGTTACGCCGAACACTTTTTCAAGGCGACCCAGGCGCTGCCCGAACGCCTGTATCGCGGCGCGGTGCCCGTGCAACTGCCGGTGCAGGAACAACTGCTCGCCCAATTGAAGGCCTTCGGCATTGGCCCGAACGACATTCGCACGGTGATCATTTCGCACTTTCACAGCGACCACATCGCCGGGCTCAGGGACTTTCCCCAGGCTTCGTTTATTGCGCTGGACGCCGACTGTCGACACATCGAAAACCTTCGCGGCCATCGCTGGCGCGCCACCCTCGGCGGTCATCTGCCGGCGTTGCTGCCAGACGATTTTGGCGCTCGCCTGACCCTCGCCGACACCTGCAAAAACGTTGTGCTGCCAGACTGGATGACGCCCTTCAGCCAAGGCCTCGACTTGCTCGGCGACGGCAGCCTGATCGGCGTGCCGCTGCCGGGGCACAGCGAAGGTCAGCTCGGCTTGTTCATCCCGGACGCCCAGGGCCGTCCGGTGTTTCTGGTGGCGGACGCCTGCTGGTCAGTGCCCGCCTGCCGCGCCGAGCGCCTGCCGGCTCCGCCCGCGTTGTGGTTTGCCAGCCACGACGCCAAGCAGTACCGCCAGACCTACAGCGGCCTGGGCACATTGATCCGCCGTGAACCGGCCGTGGCGGTGTTACCGTCCCATTGCACCCAGGCCTGGGAGGCGTTCAGCGATGAGCAGTGAACGATTGATCGGCGCATTGCGCAGCGCGCTGAGTTTTATCCACAGCCGCTACCGGCTGCGATTCACCCGACGCGAACAACTGGACGCCTGGCAGGCCCGGCAGTTGAAGCACTTCCTGCAACACGTGCTGCCAAAGGCCCAGCGCTTCAAAGGCCTGGGCGTCACCGACCTGGCCGACCTGCCGCTGATGGACAAAGCCGCGCTGATGGGCGACTTCGCCGGGTGCAACACCCGTGGCCTGAGCCTGGATCAAGTGTTGCCAGTGGCGCGTCAGGCGGAAGAGTCCCGCGACTTCAGTCCGACGCTGGGCGACATTACCGTCGGGCTGTCGAGCGGCACCTCGGGCAATCAAGGGGTGTTTCTGGTCAGTGCGCTGGAGCGCCAGCGCTGGGCCGGCATCCTGCTGGCGCGGACCTTGCCCCGCCACCTGCTGCCACGCTTGTTGTGCCCTTGGCGCGCGCCGCTGCGGATCGCGTTTTTCCTGCGCGCCAACAGCCGCCTCTACACCACCTTGGCCAGTCGCCGGATCGACTTCGCCTTTCACGACCTGACCCTTGGCCTGGACGCATCGCTGGCACGCCTCAATGCGCAAAATCCCGATGTGCTGGTGGCCCCGGCCACCGTGCTGCGCGGCCTCGCCGAAGCGGCGCTGGCCGGGCGCCTGACGATCCGCCCCAGCCATATTCTGTCGGTGGCCGAAGTCCTCGAAAGCACTGACGCCGATGCCGTACACGCTGCGTTCGGCGTCGTACCGCAGCAGATTTATCAGGCCAGCGAGGGCTTTCTCGGCTACACCTGCGAGCAAGGCACCCTGCACCTGAACGAAAGCCATCTGCACATCGAGCCAGACTGGCTGGACGCCGAGCGCACGCGGTTCCAGCCAATCATCACCGACTTTTCCCGGCGCACCCAGATGATCGTGCGCTACCGCCTCAACGACATCCTGCGGGTTGCCGATACGCCTTGCGCCTGCGGGCGGGTCGAGCGGGCAATTGCTGCGGTCGAGGGCCGCGCCGATGACGTTCTCTGGCTGCCCGACCTCGCCGGTCGTCAGTTGCTGGCGCTCTATCCTGATGTGCTGCGCCGCGCCTTGCTGATGCACGGTGCCACGTTGCAGGAATATGAAATCCACCAGCAAGGCCTGCACTGGCAGATCAACCTGCGCACCGCCGACGACCACGCCGAGCTGTGCGCAGCCCTCAGCACCAGCGTCCATGCACTGTGCGCCCAACAGGGCCTGCAACCTCCGGCGCTGAGCTTCGGCCATTGGCAAGCGCCACCGCCACACGCCAAGCGCCGACGTCTGAAACTCCTGCAATTGCCCGAGGGCTTGCCATGCACGTACTGATTCTCGGCGCCCGTGCGCCGGCCTGCCTGGAATGGGCGCGAGCCTTTGACGAGGCCGGCTGGACCGTCAGCGTCGGCGATTCTCTGAGCCAGCCGCTCAGCCGTTTCAGCCGCTCGGCGCAGCACTTCGTGCGCTTGCCAGAGCCACGAGATAACCCGGCTGCCTGGGTCGAAGCCCTCGCGACGGTGATCGAGGCCCAGCGCATCGACCTGCTGCTGCCGACCTGCGAAGAAGTGTTTTACCTGGCCCACGGCCTCGAACGCCTGGCACCGCTGTGCCGGGTGCTGACCAGCGACTTTGCGCTGCTGCACCGCTTGCATCACAAGGGGCACTTCGCGGCCATGACCCACGGCTGGGCGCTGGCCGCCCCCGAAACCCGTCTGCTGACGGACCGTCAGGCATTGCTGGCCCTCGTCGACGAAGCCGCACAGTGGGTGTTCAAACCCGCGTACTCGCGCTTCGCCTCGCAGACCTTGATTCGCCCCTCTGCCCAACAGTTGAGCAAGGTGCAGCCCACGAGCGCCGCACCATGGGTGGCGCAGCGGTTTATCGAAGGGCGGGAGTTTTGCAGTTTCAGCGTGTTGATCGACGGCGACCTGCGCGCCCACAGTTGTTATCACCCGCAGTACCGGGTGGGCCGTGGTTCGGGGATTTACTTCCAGCCGGGCGCGCCGGAACCGGTGCGCCGGTTTCTCGAGCAGTTCAGCCGCGCAACCGGCTACACCGGCCAGGTGGGTTTCGACTTCATCGAGGACCGCGACGGCCGTTTCCATGTGCTGGAGTGCAACCCACGGGCCACCAGCGGCGTGCACCTGTTCGACAACCAGCGCCGGTCGTTGGTGAGCAGCTTGAGCGACCCGTCCGAGCGCGTGCTGGAACCGACACCGGAACCCCGGATGATCGCGCTGGCGATGCTTGTGCTGGCGGCACCGCAACGCGCCTTGAGCGCGCCGTTCTGGCGTGACTACGCCGCCGCCCGCGATGTGATCGTCCAGAAAGGCGACTTCTGGCCACTGGCCGCGCAGGTGTTGAGCCTCGCAGAAATCATCGCCCGGGCCGCGTCCCGGCGCTGCGGTTTGCTGGCCGCGTCCACGGCGGACATCGAGTGGAACGGCCAGCCGTTAAGCGAGCACGCACGATGAAATTGCTGTTCGAAGAGCAACTCCTCAGCGAGCCTGCCAACCCCAATGACAGCCTCGCCCGGCACTACGTGCGCGCCTGCGCCGGGGGTGCGTTGATCGGCAATGTCAGCACCCGCATGGCGCTGCTCGACACCGGCGCGCAGCAGTTTCCGGTCAGCATCACCGAAGGCAACGAACCGGACGACAACTGCTACGTGGTGTCGCCCCAGACCGCCTACAGCGGTTATGCCCGCGAAGAACTCAAGCGCCTCGGCCGCCCTTGGCTGACCTGGCCGCTGAAACTGTTGACCCGAGGCGTCGACCGCCTGCTGAGCGCGGCCAAGGTCGACAAACTGGTGCAGGTGAACAACTGGCTGCTGTCGACCAATCTCTACCCGAGTGACTGGAACGTCGCCGAATTGCCAGCGATCACCGCGCTGTTGCGGCGAACCTTTCCCGATCACGGGTTTGGCTTTCGCTCGCTCAATGACTTCAGCAACCGGGAATTGCGCCAATGCCTGGAAGCCCTCGGCTACCTGAGCATTCCCAGCCGCCAGGTCTATCTGTTCGACGGTCGGGCTGGGGCGCAGGCGCCGTTTCTCAAGCACCACAACACCCGGCTGGACGCCACGCTGCTGCGGCGCAGCCCGTATGAAGTGGTGCCGGGTTCGGCATTGAGCGATGCGGACTTCCAGCGCATCGAGCACCTCTACAACCTGCTTTACCTGGACAAGTACTGCACGCTGAACCCGCACTACAGCGCCCAATGGATGCAGCGCGGCCATCGCGAAGGCTGGCTCGAACTGCGCGCCTTGCGCACCCCTGACGGACGTATCGACGGCGCACTGGGCTGGTTCGCCAATGCGGCAGTGATCAGCACCCCGATTGTCGGTTACGACACCGCACTGCCCCAACGGGCCGGGCTGTACCGGCAACTGACGCGCCTGTGCCTGCAAGAAGCCGTCGAGCGCCGCCAGGTGCTGAATTTCAGCTCCGGCGCCGCCGGGTTCAAACGCTTGCGTGGCGGCCAGCCGCAGATCGAATACAGCCTGATCCACGTCGCCCATCTGTCCTGGGGGCGGCGGCTGGTGTGGACCGTACTCAGCCGTCTGCTGCATGGCATCGGCGTGCCCATGATGAGGAAGCTCAAACTGTGAATCCGCTTGCTCACTGGTGGCCGGTGGCGCTCAGCCACGAACTGCGCAACACACCGCTGGCGTGCCAGGTACACGGCACGCCGCTGGTGCTGTTCCGCGCCAACGACGGGCGCCCCGCCGCGTTGCCGGATCGCTGCCCGCACCGCTTCGCACCCTTGAGCGCGGGCAAGGTCCGTGACGGGCAGATCGAATGCCCTTATCACGGCTGGCGGTTTGCCGCTGACGGGCGTTGTACCCGCGTGCCCGGTACCGACCTGGCACCGTGCAGCAAGCCGCTGCTCGACAGCCTGCCCAGTTGCGAGGCCCATGGGCTGGTGTGGGTCAGCCTGAACGCCGAGCGCCCGCTGGCGCCGCCCGTTGCCCCCGCCGAACACCGGCAGAAGCTCGACACGTTCTGGATCACCGATCAGGTGCAGTGTTCGTTGCAGGACGCGGCAGAGAATTTCCTCGACGGTTTCCACACCCATTTCGTCCACGCTGGCTGGATCCGTCACGACAAGCAACGGCAGAAAATCAGCGCACGGGTTCGCTCGCTCGCCGATGGCGTCGAGGCGGTGTACAGCGAGGAAGGCAAACAGTCAGGGCTGATCTCGCGACTGTTCGAAGGTGAGCGCGGCGCCAGCATGGGCCGTTTCCGTCTGCCGGGCCTGGCGGAAATCGAGTACCGCGACCGCCGCGACGGCCTCAATCTGTTGGTCAGCGCCTGGCTGACGCCTTGCGGCGACGGCCAGCTACGCCTGTTTGCACGAATCGCCACGGCGCGCGGCTGGCTTCCGGCAGTGCTCAAGCGCAGCGTGTTGCGCCAGTTGTTCCGGGTGATCCTGCGCCAGGACCGGCAGATCCTGGAACAGGTCAGTGCCAATCAGCGGCGTTTCCAGGCAAGCCCCGCCAAACCGCTGGACGGCCCGCAAGACTTGCTCGGGCCGAGTATTCGACGGTTGCTTGAGCAGGGCCAGCCGATTGCCTTTGAGGAACGCCAGCTCGATATCTGGCTCTAGAGGTCTGTACGAAAAGTCACCGAGTGGCGATCAGGCAAGGCAAAAACAGGCGAGGAAGCGGATCAGGCCAGATCCAGGCCACGCAGCCTCAAACGCGGGTCCTGGCTGAGGGCATCACCCGGCTGCGCCTTCGGTGCGGCGGGTAAATCCAGCGCATCGAGCAAACCCTTCTGACGCCCGCTGTCTGCGGACAACGCGGACTCCTCCAGCACGCGCTTGGTCACCCCCTGGCTGTCCTTCGCACTGAACAGCACGGTCATCTCGGTATCCTTGTTGTAGAGGATCTCTTGCTCGTTTGCCTCGATCGAGATGGCGCTGACATCCAGCCCGGACTTGCCGAACACGGTCGACTGGGTGCCATGGTTGCCAAAATCCTTGGCGGTCTGCGCATTCATGGACGTCGACAGGTAGCCCGCGTCCTGGCCTTTCTGGCCCTCTGCGACACCGCTGAACGCGTCGCCACCGCGGGTGCCCCGGAAGGTCTTGACGACGGTCTCGTCAGCGTCGACTTTGCCGAATGCCGAGCTTAACCCCTCGGCAATTGCCGACTGGCCCTGATCCAGCTCCTTGCCGGCCCGCAAAGCACGGTTCAACGGCTGATACTCACCATTGGTGTAGAGCCCGATGGCCATCACTTCCCCATCGCTGAAGGCAGGCGTCTGGCCATCCTTGGGTTCATCCAGGTACTGCTCGGCCTCCAGCCCGAAATGCTCGAGCAGCGCATCGGCCAGCTTATCGGCGGGTGGCGGGGTCACGGGTTCGCCCCTCAACTCCCGACCAACCGCCTGCTCCAACTGGCTGACACCGCTGGCCAGTTGATTGAGTTGCTGCGCGGCTTGCGCCAACTGCGGCGCGGTCGCCTCTTGCAGCCAAGCGCTGGCCTGCCCGCCGACCGTGGCCCATTGCTGCAAGGAAATACCTGCCACTTTCTGATCCAGCAGCGTGGTCGCCACCGAACGATTGTCAGTGTTCTGCGAGTGATCCTTGACGGCTTTCAACGCGGTTGCCACGGAGCGCAAGGCGCCATTGCCGGTGGCGAGCGCACTGTGTTTTTCCAGCAGATTCGCGGCAGTGACGTCGGCCAACTGACCCGCCTTGGCCAAGCCGTTAGGGGCTTCTTTGAGCGCAAACTGCTGCATCATCAACTTGAGTTCCGCCGCAGAAACGGGCGGTGTCTGGACCTGAGGCGCCGCCTGCGGGGCACGAGGGGCGCTGTGCCCCAGCAAGTTGCCAACCCACTCCCGCACCGCCGCAAACGGTCGGATGATCTGGGCCAGGATGCGTGAGAGCAAGCCGCCCCCCTGGGGTGACTCATTTCGCCCGGCGAGCAGTTTTGCGGCAGCGTCGGTGTCGACCGGACGAGCACTCAGGTTGCCCAATCGACCTTCCTGTATGCCTGGAGCCTGGGTTGGGAGTGTGCCGTGGCTATGAGCCAACGAATTGATCTGCAAGGTGACTTCCTTCTGTGTTGCCCTTGATTTGCCGGGAAGTCTAGGGAGATTTTCGGGGGCGACCTATCAGGATTGGTCGTGATTTTTGCAGACGCTGCGGTTCGGAAAATTTGTTCACCAAAGTTAAAAAACTCCAACCATGGCTGATAGTTAGCGATTTTCCGTACTGCTCTAATGCGTTCTTTTAGCCCTCGGAAATCATCATGACTGCGCACTTTCAAGACGCGATCCAGCAGCTCTGCCTCTCACTGTCACTGCCGGCCCCCTCGACCATCGATTCGGTGACCAGCCTGCAACTCGACAACCATGTCTGCCACCTGACCGAGCATCCTGTCGGTTACCTGCTGATGTTCGTCAACGTGACGCCAACCGGGCACGCGCCGGTCGAAGAGCAGAACCTGTTCAGCCAGGACGTCTGCAAACCGGTGCTGGGGCGTGATCCCGTGAGTCAGGACCGGGTGTTGTGGAACCGCCAGCCTTTGCTGCAAATGGACCGCGCCATGGCCCATCATCAACTGGAGCAACTGGTGCATGCTGCCCGTCAGCTAACCCAAATGGCCTGACCCATGAGCAAAACAGGGCAACCGCCGGCCAATCAGTGAACCGCCCCAGGTTTTTTGCCCGGCTCACATCCAAGGTTCGAAACGCCTTGCCGGGCGGGCCTTGGGCCTGTCAGGGCGGCGATTTTATCCGCCCGGAACTTTCGCGCCGGGCGTGACGCACCCCTCACGTTTCGTCACCTGCACCACGGCTGTGCAGACGGCTGGCGCGCGCCTAGGTATAGTGCCCGCCCTCTTCGCATGAGCAGCCGTCGGTAACGAGGCTCCCCCTCATGCGAAAACCGCACTTATAACAACCCGCGAAATGGAACCGGGTCGAACCCTCGCCCCACCTGTTGTGCCGTGCGCAACCGGGTGTAACGCGATGTGTCGAACCGTCCAGCTTTTGCTCCAGAAAAAACAGCGAGGAATACTCCATGCTTGAAGTCATTAACGACTTCCTCTCAGGGAAAGTACTGATCGTGCTCATTGTCGGGCTCGGTAGCTACTTCACGATCCGCTCGCGTTTCGTCCAATTGCGCCACTTCTTCCACATGTTTTCCGTGTTCCGCGACAGCCTGCGCAGCAGCGCCGGCCAGCTCAGCTCGTTCCAGGCGCTGATGCTCAGCCTCGCCGGACGTGTGGGCGCGGGTAACATCGCCGGTGTCGGCATTGCCGTAACGCTCGGCGGCCCGGGTGCGGTGTTCTGGATGTGGGTGACCGCACTGGTCGGCATGTCCAGCAGCTTCTTCGAGTGCTCCCTCGGCCAGCTCTACAAGCGCTGCGACTCCGAAGGCCAGTATCGCGGCGGCCCGTCCTATTACATCCAGCACGGTCTGCAGAAGCGCTGGCTGGGGATGATCATGGCGTTCCTGTTGCTGGTGACCTTCGGTTTTGCCTTCAACGGCCTGCAAGCGCATGCGGTAACGCACTCGCTGAACAATGCCTTTGGCCTCGACACCACCTACACCGGCCTCGGCCTGGCGGTGCTGCTGGGCCTGGTGTTCATTGGCGGGATCAAGCGCATCGCCGCCATCGCCGACCTGCTGGTGCCGGTCAAGACCCTGGTCTACATCGCGGTGACCCTGTACGTGATCGTGCTGCAATTCGACCATGTGCCGGGCATGCTGATGACCATCGTCAAAAGCGCCTTCGGTCTGGACCAGGCCTTCGGTGGCCTGATCGGCAGCGCCATCATCATGGGCGTGAAACGTGGCGTATTCGCCAACGAAGCCGGCCTTGGCAGTGCACCGAACGTAGCCGCCGTGGCCTCGGTCGAACACCCGGTCGCGCAAGGCGTGGTTCAGGCGTTCAGCGTGTTCCTCGACACCTTCGTGATCTGCACCTGCACCGCGTTGCTGATCCTGCTGTCGGGCTTCTACACCCCGGGCTTTGAAGGCGACGGCATTGCCCTGACCCAGAACTCCCTGGCCGCCGTTGTCGGCGAATGGGGCCGGATGTTCATCTCCGTGGCCCTGGCGCTGTTCGTGTTCACCTCGATTCTCTACAACTACTACCTGGGCGAGAGCAACCTGCGCTTCCTGATCGGCGACAACCGCAAGGCGCTGATCGGTTACCGCGCACTGGTGCTGGTATTGATTTTCTGGGGCGCCATCGAGAACCTCAGCACGGTGTTCGCGTTTGCCGACATCACCATGACCATGCTGGCGTTCGTCAACCTGATCGCGCTGTTCCTGCTGTTCAAGGTCGGCATGCGCATCCTGCGTGACTACGATGACCAGCGCGCAGCGGGCATCAAGACACCAGTGTTCGACTCCGCCAAGTTCCCGGACCTGGACCTGGACCTGAAAGCCTGGCCTGCCAACCCGCCAGCCGCCGCCCCAAAGGCCGAAGCTGAGCCGCAAGGCGTGACCGCAGCGCAACGCTGATCGGTGAAAACCCGGGCGCATCCCCTGCGCCCGACGTGACACAACGTGCGACCGGCGTCATGCTCGGTCGTAGGTTGTGGCAGCTTGTTGAGGCTGCCGTTTTGGTTCGAGCTCAAGACCGCGGCGCTCCCTTCGCGAGCAAGCCCGCTCCCACAAGAAGTCATCGTTTTCGGAGAAGCTCCATGAATTCCTCGACCTATCCTGCCGCGCAGCACGTCATGGTGCTCTACACCGGTGGCACCATCGGCATGCAAGCCAGCGCCCACGGCCTGGCCCCGGCATCCGGTTTCCAAGCGCGGATGCGCGACTACCTGCACAGCCAACCCGAATTGATCGTGCCGAACTGGCGCTTTCGCGAAATGACCCCGCTGATCGACAGCGCCAACATGACCCCGGCCTATTGGCAGCGCCTGCGTGAGGCGGTCATCGAAGCGGTCGACGTCGACGGCTGCGACAGCGTGCTGATCCTGCACGGCACCGACACCCTGGCCTACAGCGCCGCCGCCATGAGTTTCCAACTGCTCGGCCTGCCTGCTCGCGTGCTGTTCACCGGCTCCATGCTGCCGGCCGGTGTGCCCGACAGCGACGCCTGGGAAAACCTCGGCGGCGCCCTGGTCGCCCTCGGCCAAGGCCTGGCACCCGGCGTTCAGTTGTACTTCCATGGCGAGCTGCTGGACCCGACCCGTTGCGCGAAAATCCGCAGCTTCGGCCGGCATCCGTTTGCCCGCCTGCAACGTCAGGGCGGCGGCGTTAAAGTGCCTTCGCTGCCGGTGGAACTGCATTACCGCAAGATCAAGCAACTGGCGAACGTCGGCGTGCTGCCGTTGTTCCCCGGCATCGGTGCCGGGCAACTCGATGGCGTATTGAACAGCGGTGTTCAGGGGCTGGTGCTCGAATGCTTCGGCAGCGGCACCGGGCCGAGCGACAACCCGGAATTCCTGGCCAGCCTTGCGCGGGCGCGGGATCAGGGAATCGTGGTGGTGGCGATCACCCAGTGCCATGAAGGTGGCGTTGAACTGGACGTCTACGAGGCCGGCAGCCGCTTGCGCGGCGTGGGCGTGCTGTCCGGGGGCGGCATGACTCGCGAGGCGGCGTTCGGCAAGCTGCATGCGCTGTTGGGTGCTGGGCTGGAGACCGCTGAAGTTCGGCGGTTGGTTGAACTGGATCTGTGCGGCGAACTGATCTGACACTTAACCCCTGCGACGAGGGCGCTTGCTCGCGCGGGAGTGCGAAGCCCTCCTGAAATCTGCCAGTGCACTGTTTCAGGACAATTGCGCTGGCCGGTTTGCGGCCGCTACTCGACCGAGCGCTAGCAAGCTCCCTCACTACAAAGGGGCGAATTTCGGTCAACCACTTTGGCCGTATTTATCCCCTTTGGGCCTTTCCTGCCGTTCTCTGAATCACCACACGCTGCACACCCTGCAACCGCTGCCGCGTGATGCTGAACGGGCGCGGACACGGGCCTGGACCTAGATCAAGTCCGGGACCTGAACACCCCTTCGTTTACGCACCTTTGAAGACCCGCCCCGAGCGGGTCTTTTTTTACCTGACGATATTTAAGTACCGCCAGCCCCCTCATGCGACCCACTACTTTCAGAGCCTCTGCCCCGGTCAAAAAGGAAAATGACCATGACACAAGTATCCACAACCACTCCCCCAAGCAACGCAATGCTGTTGCTGGTCAGAAGTAACCTGGTCAGCCTGACCAGTCAGGGCCCCACGCTCGACGACGTCAGCTCGCAGGTGCTGCGCGAAGCGCTGAAACAACTTTACCCGCAGCTCGACATCGACCCCGACCAAACCCTGATCGTCACTCCAGGATGGCGCCTGGAGGACGGAATCTTAAGTGCCGACACGCCATACGTGGAGACATTAACCCGTGCACTGGTGCACCTGAGCTTTCGCGCAGGTGTCGCCAACTTCATCGAGGGTGAGCACTTCCTGACGCCTGAGCCCCTAACCAGCTCTCCCGTTCATCTCGCTGTCAGTGTCGAAGACATAGCCCAACTGCTGAACGATCTCGTCCCCCTGCTATCCGTCGAGTTTCAACAGCGCGAACTGGATTTCTGGAATCAGGCGGTCAACGGTCAACCCCGCTGGCATGGGCTCTGCGAGACGCTGAGAAACGCGTTCAATGTTCAACAGGCAAAAGGCTGGAACGCCGATCAATGCGCCGTGGCCCGTGCGGTGTACAACCATCCGGACAAAACCGAACGGGCATTGAGAAACACTGAAATCCCCGGCATCGAAGCCTGCCTGATCGACGTGGACAACAGTGAAACCACCAACACCAACCACCTCATGCTGGGAGGCGCGATTGTCCTGAAGGCAACTTACAAACAGCGCGAGCAAATCATGCTGTACACGATAGCAGGCAGCTACGAGGCTTTCGATTCTCTGGAGCAACTGGGCGCGTCGCTACCCGCCCGGATCGACATGGACCTGGCAGGTCGCACGCTCAAGTGGCGACTGGTCGAGCCAGCAGGCAACATTTTCGATCACATGGCCTGGGCGCTGATCGGCTCTCAAATGGACGCCATCGACACACTCATCCCCTCGATGCCGACGGCCGGAACAACCCCTGGCTTGCGCCGGGCGTTCACCTCGGCAGGACATTTCAGCACCGCCGACAAGAACCGCATCGAGCAGCTTGAGGCGGCCATACCCGATTGGTTATCAAGCGCCTCGGCCAGTCACCTGCAAGACTATAGCCACTGCCTCTCCCGCCTGGGAAAACTGCAAAACGCCTCAGGCCTGAACGATATCCCGCTGATCGGTGCATACGCGCAGACCAAAATGCGTGAAGCCATTGTCACGGACAAAGCCGCCGAAGGGGCTGCGCAGCTACCGCTTGATGACCTGCAAATCACAGTGACCAACAGCTTCACCGCTGGTGGGTTCACCTTGCCCAACCCGCATGACAGGCATATCGAAAGCCTGGGTGATTTCGCCCTGCAAAATACCGCCCCTTACCTGGCAGAAGTGCATTTCAAAAACAACGATCCCGTCCCTCGATGGCTGACCGTTGATTACCTCATTGCCATGGCCGCCCAGGTCAATGTCGGCAAGGTCTATCCGCAGTTGCTCAAGAGCAAACTGATCGATGATCCAGTGCAAGTCGCGCTACAGAAGCAGCGCTACGTCAGCCAACTGCCCGAACTGCTGCAGCTCAAGGCGCTGGAGTGCATGCTTGAACAGGAAGACGGGGTCAATGAAACAGGTTATCGCTACATCTGCGAGCTGATGAATATCGCGCTTGGAAAACCGCGACAAGGCGCTCTCGACATCGTGATTCGCCCCCTCACGTTCATGCCCCGGCATCGCCTCTTGTCTGGCGGTGACACCGTCACAAACATGTTCATTATCGGCCCGCGAAACACACCGGGGGCTCCTTGCCTGCTTTACCGGCCATTGCTTGAGCAACCTCTGTTGCAGTTTGCCTCGGAGGCAAACCTGGTTTACGCCCTGCACCAACCGGGCGAGCTGCGCGACTCCATACTGGCGTGGCTTGCGACCCCGGCGCTGAGCTTCGAATATGCGCAATACGTCTTCCCCGTGGGCCTACCTTCGCCATGGCTGGCGGCTCAGTCCGGTATCGAGACATTATTCACTCTGGACCTGGCCGGGCCCATCGACCTGGGAGGCGAGGAGATCGTCGGCGACCTATTGGCAGCCCTGTTTCACAGCAACGCCAGCACCATGGTCGAGGAGGCGGACCGGCAGTCACTGTCCAATGGCGAAAGACGCTGGGCACTCTTGAAGGACAGCGCCTGGGCGATCTTCAACGTCGCCTCGACCTTCTTGAGCGGGCCTGTAGGGACCGCCGTCTGGGTGTGGCAAAGCATCAGCGGGATCCAGCAAGCGCTCGATGCCCATGAACAAGGCGACACGCTGGTCGAGTGGCGTTCATTGGGCGATGTGCTGGTGACACTCGCGGTTGTGCTGACTCACCGCGCTTACGAACAGCGTCATAGCGAGTGGACTGGGCATTCACGCCAGAAACCAGCGTGGGATCAGCCACTATCGCCAACATCACATCCATCACCAGAGCCTGCACCTGCACCTGCACCTGCACCTGCACCCACGACGATTTCCATGGACCCCTTGGTATTTGAACTGCCCGCAAGCCATGCCTCATCCCTGAAAGTCGGTGTATCGGCCCCTCGTCGCTCAGGCCCGACACTGGACGCTTTTCTGGACACGCTCAAAGTCTCTGCGCCAGATTTGAACAGCACCAGGCTAAAGACGCTGAATGCGAAGCCGCCCCATCTGTATCAGCTCAACGATACGCACTATGCACAGGTCGGCGAGCGCTGGTTTCAGATCAGTATCGATGACGACGAGGAGGTCCAGATCCTCAATCCGGAACACCCCTTGCGCCCAGGCCCGCTACTGACTCATGACCCACTCGGCAAGTGGAACGTCGATACACGGCTGCGGTTGCGTGGCGGTGGTCCCAAAAGCCGTTTGAAAGCCTTCAAGCAAGCAAAGGAGAACCGTAAACACGAACTCGACACTCAGTTAGAGACATTCAAGAGCCAGGAGAAAACCCATCAGGAAGCACTCAAGCGCCTCCAGAACGCTATGGTTCAGGCTACCGACGAGCACCTCGAAACAACGTCCAGGCTTTACACCGACAAGCTCGATGAACGGATCAAAAGCTATGGAGAGGCCCTCGAACAGCTACGCGAGTGGCGTTCGCTGGGCGGTGAAACCGGTTACGCCTACGACCTGTTACGCCTCACCACCGAGCAGGAAAAGTTCCTGACACTCTGGTTCACGGTGAAGAAAAACCAATACGCGCACCTCACGCAAAAACTGGCGGCGCAAGCGCCTTTCAACAGTGCTGAACCCGTGCGCGGGCACCTGGCCGACATCCAGCAGGCAACCGCACTGGGCAACGCCATCATCGAACGGCTTGAGCTGTCAAAAGCCACCCTGACAGGCCTCAAGGTACTGGGCCGCACAGGGTTCACCGAAACCCAAAGCATCGCCAGGCTCCTGCCAAAGCTCACCCGACTGGACTTCAAGGCCAACGAAATCGGCATGTCCTACGAGCTGTGCGTTCAAGAACGATCTGAGGAGGCCATGCCACAGGCTCGGGCGGCAATCGCCGATATTGTGGTCGATGCGGCCGACGCCAGCCATGAAGTCGCGCAAATGATGAAACAGTCGAGCGACACCGAGCCTACCGAGGCGCGCATCAGAAAACTCTCCAGGCTGGCTGATATCTACGCCGATGCCCATCAGCGTATCCAGGACCTGCCAGCCCGATACCCTGGGATGGTCCGGCAAACGTCTCTCGACCACCTTCAAACATTGATCTCGGAATTTCAGGCACTGACGCTGACCCAGCTCGACGGCTTGCTTCCCGAAGCCGAAGAGACGTTCCTCAAGGAACCTCCTGAACCTGTCGTTGCAGGGCCGTCGCGGCCTAAGGTCAAAATCACCAAGACCCGTCCACGAGGCGTGAAAAGTGAGCAGCCCCAAACACCTGAACAGGTGAAAGAACAGGAGGTGTTCCACAAGCTCACCCCCAAAAACGCTCAGCCCGCCAGGCCCGTCCTGGATGATCTCGATACCATCGCTGCCGCGCTGAACCTCAACCTGGACGTACCCGATTTCATCAGACGTACTAACCGGGATGCCGAGCGTGCGAACCGAATCCCCGCCGATGTGCAGGACCTGTTCGACCAACAGGCGCTCAAACTGGAAGAGTCTGCGACAAACCTCGACAGGGCCATGAGCAACATCCGAAGTGCCGGTAAACAACCTCCTCCCCTGTCAGGTCAGAGCCTGGAGATGCGTGAAGCTGCCGCCAGGCTCCGCAAGGAGGGCATCCATTCCCGCACGAAAATGCTCAAGAAGCGCAAACCCAGGCAGGAGTACTTTCAATGGTTAAACGAAAACCAACAGATCAAAATCGTCCGCAACGAGCAGGGCAGGATCAGAACCAAGGGGCGCAAGGACTACTTTCAGGAGTACCGGGTTCTCGACATCACCGACAATGACCAGGAACTATGGGTTGCGCATTTCCACTACGAAACACGTGAGAGCAACGCCACTCAACCCACCGCAGTCCACCTGAAAGTAGCTGACAAATACCTGGCGACACTGGAGCCCGAACTTCGGCAACAGCTGGCCACTCTTCAACCGATTGACTACGTATTGCGTCGAATCACCAATGCGTCCACCCAGTCACTGTTCCTGGCACTCGAGCCCCACTGACCTGTAAAGGGGCTGGTCTGCCAACCCGCCTTTTACCGACGCCAGGCACTGCGCAAACGCGCGAGCGCTGACTCGATGGCCGCTTCCGGCACCGCCGCAAAACCCAGCACCAACCCTGCCCGCTGATCCACCGGGGTGCTTGAGTCCGGTAGCCAGTAGCTGCTCAGGCCATTGATTTCGACGTCGACACTGGCGGCTTTTTCGATCAGCTCACGCTCACGGGCCTGGCTCTCGACCGGCACGGTCATGTGCAGCCCTGCCGCCACATTCGGCAGGCTGCCCATTCCCGGAATATCCACAGGCCAACCGGCCAGCACGGTATTGCGCCGGCTCAGTGCTGCCCGGCGCATACGGCGGATATGCCGCTGAAAGTGCCCGGTGGCCATGAACTCGGCCATCACCACCTGAGTGCTGACCTCGGAGTGCCGAACGTCCACCGCCCGGCGCCGGGCGAACGCCTCCACCAGCCCCATCGGCAACACCAGATAGCCAAGGCGCAATGCCGGAAATGCGACCTTGCCGAAAGTCCCGACGTAAATAACCCGGCCCTGCCGGTCCAGCGCCGCCAAGGGTGCCAAAGGGGCACCGCTGTAGCGGTACTCGCCATCGTAATCGTCTTCGATGATCCAGCCATCCGTGCGCTCCGCCCAGGCCAGCAACTCCAGACGCCGGGCCAGGCTCATGATGACCCCGGTCGGGTACTGATGTGACGGCGTGACATAGGCCAGTCGGCAGTCACTCAAGCCATTGAGTTGCGCGCAATTAATGCCGTCGCTGTCCACTGAGACACCCTGCAACCGCGCCCCGGCGACCGCGAAGGCATGACCGGCGGCACGATAGCCGGGGTTTTCCACCACCACCTCATCGCCGGGCTCGACCAGCAGCTGTGCACAAAGGCTGATTCCTTGCTGCGCGCCACTGGTGATCACAATTTGCTCAGCGCTGCACTGCATGCCTCGCGAACTGCGCAAGTAAGCGGCGATCAACCCACGCAAACGTTCGTCCCCCTCCGGCGCGCCGTAACACAGTTGCTGTAAATCCGGCTTGCGCCAGAAAGCCGCATTCAGCTTGGCCCAGACCTCGAACGGAAACAGATCGAAGGCCGGAACCCCCACCCGAAACGCCCTCGGCGGACCACCCGCTGGCGTGGCCAAATGATGCCTCTCGACCCGCTCCAACGCGCCACTGTGGATAACTTTACTGGATGTAATCACAGGCAAATCCAGCCAATTTGTGGATAAACCTGTGGGTAAGCCTGTTGAAAACCCTGTGGATACTTTTGTGGATAATTTTTTCGTGGGGAACGCGGCCTGCGGCAATTGCGCCACATACGTACCGTCGCCGACTCGCCCTTCGATAAAACCTTCGGCATAGAGCTGGTCGTAAGCACGGACCACGCTGTTGCGGGAAATCGCCAGGGCTGCCGCCAGGTCGCGGCTGGCCGGCAAACGCGTACCACTGGCCAGGCGGCCATCGAGCACACGCATACGCAAGGCTTGATAAAGCTGGCGGCTCAGGCCCTGGCGGCGATCAAGTTCGATACCGGCGGGGTTGAACGACAAGGCCAGCGGCAGGCTCGTCATCGCATTGGACCTCTTAAATGGGCCAGTAATGGCTCTTACAACAGACCAATAGCCTGCCTAGGATGCAGGCATTCGCCAAGGAAAATCTCCATGTACACCCCCAGCGCCTTTGCCACTGACGACCTCCCTTCCCTGCATCAGCAAATCCTCGACACGCGCCTGGCCATACTGGTCACTCACTGCGCGCAGGGCCTGCAGGCCAGCCATCTGCCGCTGCTGCTGAGCCCCGAGCAAGGGCCCAACGGCACGCTCTACGGCCACCTCGCCCGCGCCAATACGCAGTGGCAGGCACTGGAAGCCGGGGCCGAGGCGCTGGTGATTTTTGCCGGGGCCGAGGCTTACGTCAGTCCATCGTTTTATCCAGGCAAAGCCGACCATGGCAAAGTCGTGCCGACCTGGAACTACGTGGCTGTGCACGCCTATGGCACGGCCGAAGTGTTCAGCGACGCCCATCGCTTGCGCAACCTGGTCAGCGCCCTGACCGATCGCCATGAAAGCGGCCGCGGCCGACCGTGGAAAGTCGACGACGCCCCCACCCACTACATCGATGGCATGCTCAAGGCCATCGTCGGGTTCGCCCTGCCAATCCAGCGCCTGGAAGGCAAACGCAAACTCAGTCAGAACCGAAGTACCGCAGACATCGCCGGCGTACGCGAGGGGTTGAGCGCCAGCCCCGACCTGCACGACCAGGCCCTCGCCCACTTGATGCCCAAGGAATGAACATGAGTCAGATCGAGATTCGCCGTGTCACCGCCAATGACCACGCCGCCTGGCAACCGCTGTGGCAAGCTTACCTGCGCTTCTACAACACGGAACTGCCGGAGGCGGTCAGCCACAGCACCTGGCAGCGCTTCCTCGACCCGAGCGAACCGACTCACGCCGCCCTCGCCTGGGCCGATGGAAAAGCGGTAGGCATGGTGCATTTCATCTACCATCGCTCGAACTGGAGCATTGAAAACTCCTGCTACCTGCAAGACTTGCTGGTGACGCCCGAAACACGTGGCACCGGTGTCGGCCGCAAACTGATCGAATTCGTCTACGCCACCGCCAAGGCCGACGGTTGCACTGAGGTCCATTGGCTGACCCACGAAACCAACGCTACCGCGATCCAGCTCTACGAGCGTATCGCCGAGCGTCTGGGTTACATCCAGTTTTGCAAAACCCTTTAAGGCTCAAGGAGAGCAACATGTCGACTTCACTCGCGGACTGGAAAGGCGTTCCGGCGCCCTCGGTTCAACTGATCGAAGGGCGCTTCATTCGCCTGGAAAAACTCGACCCTGCGCGTCACGCCGACGGCTTGTTCAAAGCCCTGCAAGGCCCTGACGCCGACCCGAAGCTGTGGGACTACCTGCCTTATGGCCCGTTCCCGGAACGCAGTGCGTTCAACGCCTGGCTGAACAACCATGCCGCCAGCAGCGACCCGTATTTCTTCTGCGTGATCGACCGCGCCAGCGGCGACGTACAAGGCATGCTCAGCCTGATGTCGATCGTCCCGGCCCAGGGCCGCATCGAAATCGGCCACGTCACCTTTGGCGCGCCGATGCAGCGCTCACCGAAAAGTACCGAAGCGGTGTACCTGCTGGCCAAAGAGTCTTTCGCCCTGGGTTACCGTCGCCTGGAATGGAAGTGCAACAACGGCAACGCCCGCTCCAAATACGCCGCCGAACGCCTGGGCTTCAGCTTCGAAGGCGTGTTCCGCCAGCACATGGTGGTCAAGGGCCAGAACCGCGACACCGCGTGGTACTCAATCCTGGATTCGGAGTGGCCGGCGATTGGGGCCGGGTTTGAGCAGTGGTTGTCGGATGAGAACCAGACGGGCTCGGGTCAGTTGAAAACGCTGGTGGAGTGTCGCGGCTGACACCGGGAAACCGCCATCGCGAGCAAGCCCCAGTGCAGTCAGTGGGAGCCCGCTCGCTCCCACAGTAGATCGGTGCACATCCAACCCGTCAGTAGATCGTGCGCCGAATCTTCACCACGCCCATTTGCATCCCGAATGGGCGGAACACGGCGTTGAGTGATTTGAGCGTCTGGTTCCCTTCTCCGTGCTCTATGTTCACCAGCGTACGCACGGAGATTTTGCACATCTTGGCGAACTGGCTTTGGTGCAGCCCGGTCACCTCAACCCGCAATCGGCGTACCGCTTCGCCAATGGCCAATGTGTCGTTGGCTAACCCTTGCTGAATACTTTCGATCAGCAGCGTTCGCTCTGCCACTGTCATGCTCATTGCAGCCCCCACTCTCTAAAACGTTGCTCCAGGTGTCGCAAAGCAATGCGAGGGTGATTCATCGTCACCTCAGGCAGCCCGAGCGAAAGGACTTGGTATGTCAAAGACGTTGTCGATCAAATAACCTAACTCATAACCAAAGCTACATCGACTGGCGAAGCCTTGCTCCGGGTCATCGAAAGTCAAGACCATGGCGTCCTGCCATTCCCCGGTCGCATGTATTTGTAATGTCAGCTCCAGCATTGATTGCTCCTGCAATTTAATGCACCTGCGTAGGCTTAAAATACGAGATGAATGCAATATAGTGCATATATTCAGTCCGTACACCGCCAAAATCTGCATTTAAATGCAAACAGAAGATAATTCCAGGCAAGCTCGTGCATTAAATTGCACTCTCATGCGATTGGAGCCCATCCATCAATCTGTACAAAACCTCTGCCTGCCAGACGCAGGGCTGATCACAGGGGCAGACCCGTTTCCAAGCCTTCGCAAACCGATACATCCGAGAAAGACGTAAGGAAAAACGTCAGCGAATGGAGGTCAACGAACACGCGACCTCCCGGAGGTTCCCTTTGCTACAACCGAAGCACCAACGCCTTGCACAAGTGCCGGAAATACCCGGCATCGGAGCATACGCCCGCCCTTTTAAAGTTCGACCTCCCCAAGGAAGAGGTCGCATTCAATGCCCATTCTGCATACTCATCGCCCACACCATCTCGCCCTGGCAATCGCCCTCGCCTTCGGCGGCATCGAAATATCCCACGCGCAGCAAACAGAGCCCGCCGTCACCGAGGCCAAGCCCCATCCCGTAAAAACCAAAAAAACTGCGAAGCCTAAATCCAAGGTCCTCGTGCCCCCTGCAATGGAGCCGGTCACAGCCGATAACAGCCCGGCGACTCCCGTTAATGATCCGTTGCTCGTCGACACGACGCTTGACGACAATGAACCTGCGGCGCGTGAAGGATCGATCACTGCACTGACGCCTGAACGCCCGGCAGAAGTGTTTACAAACGCCCCCGATGCGGTACATCAGGATGTTGATGATCCCACGGTCCAGGAGCTGTTCAACGCTTTCGCAGCAGAACCCACCACACACCACACCCACATCGCAACCGCTCTCGAAATCACTGATGCCTTTGCTGTGAAGCTCGGTGACGGCAATGACCTGGTGGCCCTGACCACCGGTATCCAGCAGGAAGGCGTCATCGATGGCGGCGGAGGCTTGAACGGTTTGAAACTGAATGCCGTTGAGGGAGGCACACTGGGCGAAACACGCAACTTTGCCGGACTGCTGGTCGAACAGGGTGTCTGGAACCTGACCGGCTCCAGCGACTTCAGTCGAGGCGCCGGCGTCCTCAAGGGTGCAGCCCTGCACAACCAGGGCAGTATTGTCGGCAATGTGAGGGTCGAATCCGGTGGCCTCTACGGTGGTGCCGGCTCGGTCAACAATCTGTTTGTGTATGGAGGCTTGTCGGCCAATGCAGCTCTTGGCGCCGCCAAGGTTCGTCAGGATCTGTACCTGAACGAGGGTGCCGTTCTGTTCTACGACATCAACGCCCAAGGCCGAAGCGCTACCGTTGTTGTCGAGGGGACGGCAACCATCAGTGGCTCGACACTGGCTATCAATGCGGCCAATGCCGATCACCCGCCGACCAGCGAGCATGTCGTGCTTCAGGCTGGCAATGTCGTGGGAACATTCGCCACCGTCACCAACAACCTGGCGTACATGACGCCCACCCTGACCTACACCAGCACCTCTGTCGACCTGACCTATGCCCGCAACGATGTGTCACTGGAAAGCGCCGCCACGACCGACAATGCCCGCCAGGTCGCCAACAGCCTCGACCCGGAGAAAAGCGGCACAACGCAGACACCGAAGACGGTTGCGAACTACGCCGCCATCAACGCCCTGCTCACCACCGACCTCGCGACCGCTGCAATAGCGCTGGAACAACTGGCCGGTGGCAGCAATGCCAACCTCGCCAATGCCACGTTGAGCAGTGTCCGGCCGGTCAGCGCGAGCATGCTGTTGACCCTGCGCGAACTGAGCAACGATGCGAACCTGCAAGATCGCTCGACAACCGGTCACGACACCAACGGCAGGGTCTGGGTCCAGGCCATCGGCAACTCCTCAACCCTGGATGACAAACTGGACGACAGCGCCCTGCGGCAACGCACTCACGGTGTTGTAGTGGGTGCAGACTGGTCACTCGGCAGTGAATGGCGCGCAGGCCTGCTCGGTGGCAAATCACAGACGCACCTGAACGGGTCGCTGCTGGATGGCGATCTCGACAGCTGGCACCTCGGTGCCTATGCCCTGCGCCAAAGTGGCCCGCTGGCTTTGCGGTTCGGCGCCACCTACAGCAGTCATGACGGTACGACCAAACGCAACGTAGCCTTCAATCGTTACAGCGACAGACTCAAGGGCAGCTACAACGCCAACACCCAGCAGGTATTCGCTGAACTGGGTTACAACCTGGGCCGTGGCGCCCTGCAGATCGAACCTTTCGCAAGCCTCGGTCATGAACGTTATCAACGCGACAGCTACCGGGAAAAAGGTGGGGCGGCGGCATTGAGCGTCGACGAGCAGACCCAGAGCAACGCCAACAGCACGCTTGGCCTGCGCCTGGCGCACCGCAGCAACCTGGAAAACGGCATGCACCTGACCCCGCGTATGAGCGCCGGCTGGAAGCACACCTACGGCGATATCAGCAGTCACCTGGATCAAACCTTTGCGGTAGGCGGAGAGTCATTCAACGTCGAAGGCATTGCACTGGATCGCAACCGCCTGCAACTGGAAGCGGGAGTGGACCTGGCGATCTCGAAACAGCATTCCCTGAGCGTTGCCTACAACGGCGAAAAGGGCAGCAACAGCCGTGACAACGGCGTGACCGGCCAGTGGCGGATGAGTTTCTAAAACACTGAATGCAGCAGACAAAAAAAGGGGAGCACATGCCCCCCCGAGGTTTAAAGCGTTAGAGACGAGGCTGTTGAATCAGCCTTCGATCTCGATCAGGATTTCGCCCGGGTTGACCCGGTCGCCCTTGGCCACGTGGATGGCGGTGACTTTGCCTGCGATGGCCGATTGCACTTCGGTTTCCATCTTCATGGCTTCGGTGATCAGCACGGCCTGGCCGGCTTTCACGGTGTCGCCTTCCTTGACCAGCACATCGACGATGTTGCCCGGCATGGCGGTGCTGACGTGGCCCGGAGCACTGGCCTGCTTGCGTTTGCTGCTGCCGCCGCTGACAAATTCGTTGAGCGGTTCGAACACCACTTCTTCCGGCATGCCGTCGATGGACAGGTAGAAGTGCCGCTTGCCTTCAGCCTTGACCCCGACACCCGTGATGTCGACGCGGTAGGTTTCGCCGTGAACGTCGATGACGAACTCGGTCGGCACGCCTTCGCCACCCGCCGAGGCCACGCCACCAGCTTCTGGAATCGGCAACAGCGCTTCCGGAATCAGGGTGCCGGCTTCGCGTTCTTCGAGAAACTTGCGCCCGATGTCCGGGAACATCGCGTAGGTCAGCACGTCTTCCTCGGACTTGGCCAAAGCACCGATCTCACCACGCAGCTTGGTCATTTCCGGCTTGATCAGGTCAGCCGGGCGCACGTCGATCACTTCTTCGCTGCCGATCGCCTGACGACGCAGCTTCTCGTTAACAACACCTGGCGCTTTGCCGTAGCCGCCTTGCAGGTAGAGCTTCACTTCGTTGGTGATGGTCTTGTAGCGCTCGCCAGCCAAGACGTTGAAGAACGCCTGCGTGCCGACAATTTGCGACGTAGGAGTCACCAGCGGCGGGAAGCCGAGGTCTTCGCGAACGCGCGGGATTTCGGCCAGCACTTCGCCCATGCGGTTCAGCGCGCCCTGCTCTTTCAACTGGTTGGCCAGGTTGGAAATCATCCCGCCTGGCACCTGGTTGACTTGCACACGGGTGTCGACGGCGGTGAATTCGCTTTCGAACTGGTGGTACTTCTTGCGCACGGCGTAAAAGTACAAACCGATTTCCTGCAACAGCTCCAGGCTCAGGCCGGTGTCGAACTCGCTGCCTTTCAGGGCGGCGACCATCGACTCGGTGCCCGGATGGCTGGTGCCCCAGGCGAAGCTGGAGATCGCGGTATCGATGTGATCGGCGCCGTTTTCGATAGCCTTGAGTTGGCACATCGAAGCCAGGCCGGCAGTGTCATGGGAGTGAATGAACACGGGCAGCGACTGTTCGGATTTCAATGCCTTGACCAGTTCGCCGGTGGCGTATGGGGTCAGCAGACCGGCCATGTCCTTGATCGCCACGGAGTCGCAACCCATGGCTTCCATTTGCTTGGCTTGCGCCACGAACGCCTCGATGGTGTGCACCGGGCTGGTGGTGTAGGCGATGGTGCCCTGAGCGTGTTTGCCGGCAGCTTTCACCGCTTCGATGGCCACACGCAGGTTACGCACGTCGTTCATCGCGTCGAAGATGCGGAACACGTCGATGCCATTCACCGCAGCCTTGGCGACGAACGCTTTGACCACGTCGTCGCTGTAGTGGCGATAGCCCAACAGGTTCTGGCCACGCAGGAGCATTTGCAAACGGGTGTTAGGCAGCGCCGCGCGCAGTTTGCGCAGGCGCTCCCACGGGTCTTCTTTGAGGAAGCGTACGCAGGCATCGAAGGTCGCGCCGCCCCAGACTTCCAGCGACCAGTAGCCGACTTTGTCGAGCTTGTCGCAGATCGGCAGCATGTCGTCGGTGCGCATGCGGGTCGCGAGCAGCGATTGGTGGGCGTCGCGCAGGATGGTGTCAGTTACATGTATTTTTCTAGAAGAAGGGGTCTTGGACATTGTCATATTCCTCACAGGCCTGCGTGGGCGGCGATGGCGGCGGCGATGGCCAGGGCCAGCTCTTCGGGTTTGCGCTTGATCGAGTAGTTGGTCAGCTCAGGATGGCTTTCAACGAAACTGGTGTTGAACTGACCGCTACGGAATTCCGGGTTACGCAGGATTTCCTGGTAGTACGCGGCAGTGGTCTTGACCCCTTGCAGACGCATGTCGTCGAGGGCACGCAAGCCACGGTCCATCGCCTCTTCCCAGGTCAACGCCCACACCACCAGTTTCAGGCACATGGAGTCGTAGAACGGTGGGATGGTGTAACCGGTATAGATCGCCGTGTCGGTACGCACGCCAGGACCACCGGGTGCGTAGTAACGAGTGATCTTGCCGAAGCTGGGCAGGAAGTTGTTTTTCGGGTCTTCAGCGTTAATCCGGAATTGCAGCGCGAAACCGCGGTGCTGGATGTCTTCCTGTTTCACCGAAAGCGGCAGGCCGGAGGCGATGCGAATCTGTTCACGGACAATGTCGATGCCGGTGATTTCTTCGGTGATGGTGTGTTCCACCTGCACCCGGGTGTTCATCTCCATGAAGTACACCTCGCCTTCGGCGAGCAGGAACTCCACGGTACCGGCGTTCTCGTAACCCACCGCCTTGGCCGCTCGCACCGACAGGTCGCCGATGTAGGCGCGCTGTTCCGGGGTCAGTTGCGGGCTCGGGGCGATCTCGATCAGCTTCTGGTTACGCCGCTGGATCGAGCAATCACGCTCGAACAGGTGCACCACATTGCCAAAGCTGTCGCCAAGGATCTGCGCTTCAATGTGCTTGGGATTAACGATGCATTTTTCCAGGAATACTTCCGCCGAACCGAAAGCCTTGGTGGCTTCGGATATTACTCGCGGGAACGCTTGTTCCAATTCTTCGCGGCTGTTGCAGCGACGAATGCCGCGGCCGCCACCGCCGGAGGTGGCCTTGAGCATTACCGGGTAACCGATGCGATCACCTTCGGTCAGGGCTTCGGCGATGTCGGCGACGTTGCCTTCCGTGCCCGGCGTGACCGGCACGCCAGCCTTAATCATGCTGCGGCGGGCCTCGGTCTTGTCGCCCATGCGGCGAATGACTTCCGCCGACGGGCCGATGAACTTGATTCCGCGTTCGGCGCAGATGTCGGCCAGTTCGGCGTTCTCCGAGAGAAAACCATAACCTGGGTGCAACGCGTCGCAACCGGTTTCCACGGCGAGGTTCACCAGCTTGCGCGGGTTCAGGTAGCCAGCCAGCGGCTCGGCACCGATGCTGTGGGCTTCGTCCGCACGCTTCACATGCAAGGCATGGCGATCGGCATCGGAATAGATCGCGACCGAGCGAATGCCCATCTCGGCGCAGGCACGTACGATTCGTACGGCAATTTCACCACGGTTGGCGATCAGGATCTTTGTTATCACTTGGAATTTCCCTTGAGCCGGTTGCTACCCACGACCCCTGCACTGGGTCGGCGCGTGACTAAATGTTTCAAGCCAGTCGCACAGTCACACTAGCCCGCTCAAGGGATTAACAAAAATCAATAATTATTGGGTCAGGCATAAGCAAAGACTTATAGTTGAACGACCAGCCTGTGGCCAGAGCCTATAAAAAATGCGTAAGTCCTTGATGCGTATGACATTACGTCAACTTCAGATCTTCAATGAAGTCTGTGATTTGCGCTCCTACAGCCGTGCAGCCGAGGAAATGTCGCTCACACAACCGGCCGTAAGCCTACAGATTCGTCAGCTGGAAGAGCTGATTGGTCAGCCTTTGTTCGATTATGTCGGCAAAAAACTCTACATGACCGAAGCAGCTGAAGCGTTACAGCGTGCCAGCCGCGATATTTTCGGGCGCCTGGAAAACCTCGATATGCAGCTCTCGGACATGCAGGGCTCGCTGCAGGGCCAGTTGAAACTGGCTGTGGAATCCAGCGCCAAGTACTTCGTACCGCATCTGTTTGCCGCCTTCAAGCGCCAGCACCCGGAAGTGAACCTGCACTTGACCGTGGTCAATCGCGGGCAAGTCATTCGACGCCTGTCAGACAACCGCGACGACCTGGTGATCATGTCCATGGTGCCGCAGGACATGGGGCTGGAGTTCCTGCCGTTCCTCAACAACCCAATTGTCGCCGTGGCGCCGCCCGATCATCCGCTGAGCCACATGGGCCCGCTGCGCTTGCAGGATCTGGAGCCCTACACGCTGCTGGTACGCGAACAAGGCTCGGGAACCCGGCAAGCCTGCGAGGAATATTTCAAAGAGAAGCGCGTGCACTTCAATCAGACCCAGGAGGTCTCATCGGCTGAAGCCCAGCGTGAATGCGTGGTGGCGGGTCTGGGCGTGGCACTGTTGACACGCCACGCCCTGAACCTGGAGTTGGCGACCGGCGGGCTCAAAGAGCTGCCGGTCGAAGAGCTGCCGTTGTATCGCAGCTGGTGCCTGGTGCAGGCCAAAGCCAAACGCCTGTCACCGGTTGCGCACGCGTTCCTGGGATTTATCCGCAGTGAACGGGTGCAGATCAGCGCGCTGGTTGAGCGCTTCGACGGGAAGCCGGTGCTGCCTGCCAGTAATTGAGCTGCGCTGCGTCAGGAAAATCGCCAATCTCTGCCAGCAGTTGACGCTGTTCGCAACGATCTTCAATCGCACGGCGAAATTCCATGCGGCGCTGATCTTCTTGCTGACGACGGGTTTTGACGGCGCTGTTGCGTTCTTCGTAGGGCTGAGCCATTTCGAGTCTCCCAAGGCGAGTACGGGAGTTTCAAGATAGACGCGGGGGATGACGGTTTGGCGGCGGGTGGGTTACAGAACGATGAATCTCACCGGCTGACCGCGAACCTGTGGCGAGGGAGCTTGCTCCCGCTGGGTCGCGAAGCGGCCCTAAGATTTTGCGACTGCTGCGCAGCCGAGCGGGAGCAAGCTCCCTCGCCACAATTCCAGCCAGAATCAGTCGTCCAGCGCTTTGACCGACTTGGGCGACAGGCGCAAGCTGCGCAGACTGCGCTTGACGCTCTTGAGATGGTTGACCAGGCTTGGGCCACGCGCCATGGCCACGCCCATGGCCAACACGTCGATCACCACCAGGTGGGCGATGCGCGAGGTCAGCGGCGTATAGATTTCGGTGTCTTCGTGCACGTCGATGGCCAGGTTGACGGTCGACAACTCGGCCAGCGGCGTCTGGCTCGGGCACAAGGTAATCAGCGAGGCGCCGCTCTCACGTACCAGGTTGGCAGTGATCAATAGGTCTTTGGAACGCCCCGACTGGGAAATGCAGATCGCCACGTCGGTCGGCTTCAGGGTCACTGCCGACATCGCCTGCATGTGCGGGTCGGAATAGGCCGCAGCAGTCAGCAGCAACCGGAAAAACTTGTGCTGCGCATCCGCCGCCACCGCACCCGACGCACCAAAGCCATAGAACTCGACGCGCTGGGCCTGAGACATGAGCGACACCGCCCGCTGCAACTCCACCGGATCGAGCTTCTCGCGAACCTCCATCAGGGTGTGCAGGGTGGTGTCGAAAATTTTCAGGCTGTAATCAGCGACAGAGTCATCTTCATGAATCGCGAACTGCCCGAAGCTCGCGCCTGCTGCCAGGCTTTGTGCCAGCTTCAGCTTCAAGTCCTGGAAACCCGAACAGCCGATGGCGCGGCAGAAGCGCACGATGGTCGGTTCGCTGATGCCTACGCTGTGGGCAAGATCGGCCATGGAACTGTGCATCACCGCCGCAGGGTCAAGCAGCACGTGATCGGCAACCTTGAGTTCCGATTTGCGTAACAGGTGGCGAGACTGGGCGATATGTTGCAACAGGTTCAAAGGGCAGGACTCATTGTTATTGGCAGACGCCGGGGATGTAGCGAACTTGTAGTTATACTACAAGAATCGGCTTTTTGCCTGCCCAATGCGTAACTCAATGCCCCCATTCCACGCCTTGCCACTCCATGTAGCACCCTCAGCCCTTATTGCCGCAGGCAAAGCCTGCGCCTGAGTGCCGACCGGGTCGAACCCGTCCTTCGCCTGCTACAGCATAGAAGCTGCGTCCCTGCGCAGTAACTCGGCCAGACCGTCGGCCTCGACCGGCCGACTGATCAGGTATCCCTGCACTTCATCACACAATTCACCCTTGAGAAACTCCAGTTGGTCCGCACGCTCCACGCCTTCAGCCACCACTTTCAACGACAAGCCGTGGGCCATGGCGATGATCGCCCGGGTGATGGCCGCGTCCTCGCCGCCCTCCCCCAGCCCGCGTATAAACGCCTGATCGATCTTCACGTAGTCCACGGGGATACGCTTGAGATAGCTCAGTGACGAATAACCGGTGCCAAAGTCGTCGATCGCCAGTTTCACCCCCAGATCACGCAATTGCTGGAAGGTCGCGATGATGTGTTCGACGCTGTCCAGCAATTGGCTTTCGGTCAGTTCCAGCTCCAGGTAGTGCGGTGCCAGGCCGGTTTCCTCGAGTACCTGGCGCACCAGGCTGACCAGTTTTCCCTGACGCAACTGATGCACCGACAGATTGACTGACACCCGTATCGGCGCCAGCCCCTGGCGCTGCCACTCGCAGGCCTGCCAGCACGCCTGGCGCAGCACGAACTCGCCAATGGGGCCGATCAATCCGGTTTCTTCGGCCAAGCCAATAAAGTCCCCTGGCGGCACCCGGCCCATGGTCGGATGGTCCCAGCGCACCAGCGCTTCGGCGGCATTCAACCGGCCAGTCGCGAGGCAGAGCTTGGGTTGGTAATACACCTTCAACTGCTTATCTTCGATGGCCTTGCGCAGCTGGTTCTCCAGTTGCAAACGCTCTAGGGTGCTGGCTTGCAGGCTGTCGGTGTAGAACTGGAAGTTGTTCCCGCCCAGGTGTTTGGCGTGCTGCATGGCCATGTTCGACTGGCTGACCAGCGCGGAAATTTCCCGGGCGTTGTCCGGCAGCATACTGATGCCCATCGACGCGCTGACCACCAGTTCATGGCCTTCGACCGTGAGCGGCAAACGCAGCTTGGCCGACAGCCGGGTGGCAACCCGCGCCAGGCTAGACAGGTTGCCGTAAGCGTCGAACAACACCGCAAACTCATCGCCGGACAAGCGCGCAATGGTGTCGGCCTCCGGCAACGCGTTGACCAACCTGCGGGCCATCTTCTGCAACAGTTGATCGGCCACTTCATGCCCGAGGCTGTCGTTAAGCAGCTTGAAACGGTCCAGATTGATATGCAGCAGCGCCAGGCTGCGCCCACCCTGCCGCACCCTTTGGTGAGCTTCACGCAAGCGCTCGTGAAACAGCGAACGGTTGGCCAGCCCGGTGAGTTCGTCATAATGGGTCAGGTAGCGCATGCGCTCTTCGGATTCGCGCCGGGCCGAAAGATCGGCGAAGAAGCCCACGATATGACTGACACTTCCCCGAACATCACGCACCACACTGAGCTGTAGCCATTGCGGGTAGAGTTCCCCGTTCTTGCGGGCCTCTACCAGTTCGCCCTGCCAGCTACCGTGTTGCTCCAGCGCCTGATGGATCACCGAGTAGTGCCGCCGCGCATCACGGCTACACGGCAACTCCACGACATTGCGCCCCAACAGGTCTTCCATCCCGTATCCGGTGACGCGACTGAAGGCCTGATTGACTGCAATCAGCGCGTAATGGGGGTCGAAAATCACGATGCCTTCGCTGGCGGCTTCGAACACCGTGGCCGCCAGTTGCCGCTGTTCTTCCAGCTCTTTGCTGGCAGAAATGTCGCGCCGGGTGCCGACCATGCGGATCACTCGCCCGTCGGCACCACGTTCCACCGCGCGCCCACGGTCCTCGATCCAGACCCAGTGACCGTCGCCATGGCGCACGCGGTACTCGATCTGATAGTCCTCGCTGCGCCCCTTCAAATGCTCCACCAGCGCCCGCTTCAGCGGCATCAGGTCTTGCGGGTGCAGCCGCGGCTTGAGGTCACGCAACATCGCGGTGACATACTCCGGCGCCAGGCCGAACAACTCCTTGAGCTGGGTGTGATGCACTTCGTCGGTTTGCAGGTTCCAGTCCCATAGCCCCAGCTCACTGGCCTTCAACGCCAGGCCCAGGCGTGCTTCGCTCTTGCTCAGGGCCTGATTCGCGGCATCCAGTTCGAGGCTGCGCTGAGCCACGCGGCTTTCCAGCCCGACCTGGGCCTCGCGCAATTCTTCTTCGGCACGGCGCCGCTGCTCGACTTCCCGGCCCAACTCTTGATTGAGCTGGTCGCTGCGCGCCTGGGCCTGCTGCAAGTATTCAATCAACGCCTGATTCTGGAAGCGCCGCAGCAACTCTCGCTGAATCAGGCGATTGACCTGCCACGCCACCACACTCAACGACCCCAGCACAATCAGCCCGAGCCAGCCCCAGCGCTGCTGCTGTTCGTCACCGCCCCAGAACAGGTAGCCGATCGCAGGCAACAGGCACGGCAAGGTAAACGACAGGAAGGCCGGTATACTGACCGCATACGCGACGCTGGCCGACAGCACTGCCGCGCCGATCAAACCGAATACCCAGGCTTGTTGCAGGAAGTTGTCGGCCGGCACCAGGGCAATGCCGGCGCCAGCCAGAGTCAGGCCGGTCAAGGCCGAACCGAACAGAAACATGAGCCGCCAGACCGGCTGCGCCTGACGGCTGGGCATGGCCGAATCGAAGGCCGCCACCTGGATCACCCGTAACGCCACCAGCACCAACAACCAGATCAGCCAGATGCTGACCAGAAAATAGCGCTGCGGGCTCCAGAGCAACCCGGCACACACCAGACCATTGATCAACATGAACAGCGTAGGCAGCAGCGACCCCTGATACAGCAGGCGCGTGCGCTCGACCGCCATCTCCATGGCGTACTGTTTACGGATAACCCGCGGCTCCACAGAGGGGCCCGACAGGCTGGAGCTGAGGGTCATAGGCAGAGTTCTTGTTTTTATAATGGAGAGCTGTGGGTGAGCCCTGAATGTGGACCGAGCATACACAAGCAAACGCCCGGACCAAACTGCCCCAGATCATAAAATCGACAAAACAAATCCACCATCCGAACCCCAGGAAACCGCTCAAGCAAGGCCCGCCAATGCCTGCAGACTATGACCGGCCGGTCGTCCCCGGTGTTTCTTTCATCGGCTAATGCAACGCCGGGTTTGCCCGGTATGACGCAGCCCCCTAGAATGCCCCAATGCGCGATGATCTCTCCCTTCTGCTGAACTCCCTCAACGATGCCCAACGCCAGGCCGTAGCTGCCTCCGTGGGTCGTCAGTTGGTCCTGGCCGGTGCTGGTTCCGGTAAAACCCGAGTGCTGGTGCACCGTATCGCCTGGTTGATCCAGGTCGAAAACGCCTCGCCCCACTCGATCCTGTCGGTGACCTTCACCAACAAGGCTGCTGCCGAGATGCGTCACCGCATCGAGCAACTGATGGGTATCAACCCGGCCGGCATGTGGGTCGGCACCTTCCACGGCCTGGCACACCGCCTGCTGCGGGCGCACTGGCAGGAAGCCGGCCTGAGCCAGACCTTCCAGATCCTCGACAGCGATGACCAGCAACGCCTGGTCAAGCGAGTGATCCGCGAACTGGGCCTGGACGAACAACGCTGGCCGGCGCGTCAAGCGCAGTGGTTCATCAACGGGCAAAAAGACGAAGGTCTGCGCCCGCAACACATTCAAGCCAGCGGCGACCTGTTCCTGGCCACCATGCGCAGCATTTATGAAGCCTACGAGGCTGCGTGCCTGCGTGCGGGCGTCATCGACTTCTCTGAATTGCTGCTGCGTGCCCTCGACCTGTGGCGCGACCATCCGGGCTTGCTGGCGCACTATCAAAAGCGCTTCCGGCACATTCTGGTGGACGAGTTCCAGGACACCAACGCCGTGCAATACGCCTGGTTGCGGCTGCTGGCCAAGGGCGGCGACAGCCTGATGGTGGTCGGCGACGACGACCAGTCGATCTACGGCTGGCGCGGCGCGAAAATCGAGAACATCTATCAGTACTCCGACGACTTCCCGGACGCTGAAACCATTCGCCTGGAGCAGAACTACCGCTCCACCGCCGGGATCCTCAAGGCTGCCAACGCCCTGATCGCCAACAACACCGGGCGCATGGGCAAAGAGCTGTGGACCGATGGCGGCGAAGGTGAAGCCATCAACCTCTACGCCGCGTTCAATGAACATGACGAAGCACGCTACGTGGTGGAAACCATCGAAAGCGCGCTGAAAACCGGCTTGGCCCGCAGCGATATCGCGATTCTGTACCGCTCCAACGCCCAATCGCGAGTTTTGGAAGAAGCCTTGCTGCGCGAACGCATTCCGTACCGCATCTATGGCGGCCAACGCTTCTTCGAACGGGCTGAAATCAAAAACGCCATGGCCTACCTGCGGTTGCTCGAAGGTCGCGGCAACGACGCGGCACTGGAGCGGGTGATCAACGTACCGGCCCGCGGCATTGGCGAGAAAACCGTCGAGGCGATCCGCGACCACGCTCGCCACAGCGATGTGTCGATGTGGGAAGCCATGCGTCAACTGGTGGCCAACAAAGGCCTGACCGGTCGCGCGGCCGGTGCTTTGGGCGCGTTCGTCGAGCTGATCGAAAACCTCGCGGCCAAAACCGCCGAAATGCCACTGCACCTGATGACACAAACGGTCATTGAGCAGTCGGGCCTGATTGCCTATCACGAAGCGGAAAAAGGCGAGAAAGGCCAGGCACGGGTAGAAAACCTTGAGGAACTGGTCAGCGCAGCGCGCAACTTCGAAAACGCCGAAGAAGACGAAGACCTGACGCCGCTGGCCGCATTCCTGGGCCATGCATCGCTGGAAGCCGGCGACACGCAGGCTGACGAGCATGAAGACAGCATTCAATTGATGACCCTGCACAGCGCCAAAGGCCTGGAATTCCCTTACGTGTTCCTGGTGGGCATGGAAGAAGGCCTGTTTCCGCACAAGATGAGCCTGGAAGAACCCGGTCGTCTTGAAGAGGAGCGTCGCCTGGCCTATGTCGGCATCACTCGGGCCATGCAAAACCTGGTAATGACCTACGCTGAAACCCGACGCCTGTACGGCAGTGAGACCTACAACAAGGTTTCACGCTTCGTACGCGAAGTGCCCAAAGGCCTGATTCAGGAAGTGCGGTTGTCCAACAGCGTCAGCCGTCCGTTCGGCGGCGGTCAGAAGCAGAATTCGAGCAGCCTGTTCGCCGGCACGGAAATCCCGGAAACCGCGTTCAGCCTCGGTCAGCAGGTGCAACATGCCGTCTTCGGCGAAGGGGTGATCCTCAACTTCGAAGGCGCCGGTGCCCAGGCCCGGGTGCAGGTGAACTTCAACGAAGGCAGCAAGTGGCTGATGCTGGGTTACGCCAAGCTGGAAGCGATTTAAAGCTCATCAGAGGCCTTATGTGGGAGCGGGCTTGCTCGCGCGGCGTTCCTGATAAACCGCGGTGCGGTCTTCGCGAGCAAGCCCGCTCCCACAGGGGGTTGTGTTGAATCCACCTCAGCAGGTTGATCTTTAAAAGGCGCAAAACATGGGCTCAGGCTTCTTTTCTTCCTGGACATTCTGGGCCTTGCTGTCGGCCGTATTTGCGGCCCTTACCGCGATTTTTGCCAAGGTCGGCATCGAAAACGTCAATTCCGACTTCGCCACGCTGCTGCGCACCGTCGTGGTGCTGGTCAGCCTGGCGCTGATCCTGTACGCCACGGGCCAGTATCAGGCGCTGGGGTCGATATCCGGCAAAAGCTACCTGTTCCTGCTGCTGTCGGGCCTGGCGACCGGGGCTTCGTGGATTTGCTACTTCCGCGCATTGAAACTCGGACCGGCCTCGCTCGTCGCCCCGGTGGACAAACTCAGTGTGGTGCTGGTGGCGGTACTCGGCGTGATTTTGCTGGGTGAAAAACTCGACCTGCGCCAATGGGGCGGCATTGGTTTGATCACCGCAGGCGTGGTGATGCTGGCCCTTCGTCGCTAACCAATTTTCCTACTGAACAAACCCATTCGTCTGACAGACAAACGATCAAAGGCCCTCTTGCGCCGACAAAGCTGAACCCAAGCTGTCAGGCAAAAGCCCGAAACACTCTGCCGCTAGCCAGTAATAGTTCACCTGTGCAACATGGCGCGCGTGCCATCTACCAATGGGAATTCCCTTTATGAAACGTTTTCTTAGCATCGCCATGGCATTGTGCATCGGCCTGACGATGAGCCTCGATGCCAACGCCAAACGCTTCGGCGGCGGTAAAAGCGCTGGCGCCGCACCGACCCACCAGACAAGCCAAATGGCCCCTTCTTCTCCAGGCATGGGCGGCGCAGCTGCTACCGCGGGTGCTGCCGGCGCCGCTGGCGCTGCGGCCAAGGCCGGTGGCGCTTCGCGCTGGCTCGGCCCGTTGGCCGGCATTGCTGCCGGTGGCCTGCTCGCGTCCATGTTCATGGGCGACGGCTTCCAGGGCATGCAGATCTTCGACATCCTGATCATGGCGCTCATTGCGTTTGTGATCTTCCGGTTCATCGCCGCTCGTCGCCGTAAGCAACAACAAGACATGGCCCCTGCCGGTCATGCGCCGATGCACCGTGATGCGTTCGAGCAAAAGCCGTCCATGGGTTCGATCTTTGGCGGCTCGGCGGCACCTGCGCCTGCTCGCCCGGTGATCAACGCACCGGCCTGGTTCAACGAAGAGCGTTTTGTTGAAGCCGCACGCAACCATTTCCAGTCCCTGCAACAGCACTGGGACGCCAACGAAATGGACAAGATCGCCGAGTTCGTGACCCCACAACTGCTGGAGTTCCTCAAGCGCGAACGCGCCGAGTTGGGCGATGGCTTCCAGTCGACGTTCATTGATAACCTCAATGTGCAGTTGGACGGCGTGGATGATCGTGCCGACAAGACCATCGCCACCCTGACCTTCAGCGGCGTGTCGAAGAACTCGCGTTTCGACCAGGGCGAAGTGTTCAGCGAAAGCTGGAACATGGAACGTGCCCAGGGCGAAAACCAGCCTTGGCTGGTGGCCGGTATCCGCCAGAACGGCTGATCACTTCGGCGTTTCGCATGCTGTAATGAAAACCCCGGCCTCGGCCGGGGTTTTCTATTTCGCGGTTGCATCTATAGCGAGCTACTGTATAAACCGCCCCAACCAAACCGCGCCATTGAGCAAGAGGATCCCGGACGTGGAAGAAATCATCGAACAACTGCGTGAAGCCAACGAACCGGTGCCGGTTCCGCTGGAGCTGCCTGACGAAGACCTGCTGGTGGAAATCGAAGAACAACTGTTCATCGACATCCCGTTCGTTTTCAGAGAATTCCTGCTGACCGTCAGCGACGTCGTTTACGGCAGCCTGGAGCCGGTCACCGTGACCGACCCGCAATCGCACACCTACTTGCCAGACGTTGCCGCCAACGCCTGGGACGCCGGTGTTGATCGCAGCATGATCCCGATCTGCCAGGACGGCGACGACTACTACTGCGTCGAAGAAGACGGCACCGTGGTGCTGTGGTCCGCCGAAGAAGAGCTGGTGACCGAGGAAACCTGGGAATCGGTATGGCACTGGGCGCGGGACGTCTGGCTGGAAAGCTGATCTGCCTGACGCCCCGCTCGATCAATGCACGGACGAATCCTTGTGGTTGTCCAGGGTTTCCAGCAGGGCGACCTGCATCCGCGTGTGGATGCGGATGAACCAGCGCCACAGCAGTGCTGCAACCGCAGCGGCTACCAAGGCGATCAGCACCAGCAACTTGTTGGTCGGCAAGATACTGGCCGACAAGGCTGCCAGCAGTAGGAAAATCACCAGCAGCGAGAGAATCGGGATCACTTCGGCGATCACCCGACGAACTCGCTGTGTGTGACGCCCTGCCATCTCCGGCTTCACCCCCATCTCCGCCAGCAACATCGAGAGCGCCTTGAGCTTGCGGTAAGCCGCAATCAAAAATGGCAGCGACAACAGCAATGCCCCGCCCCAGATCAGCGCCTTCTGCCAGCTCGGATCACTGATCCAGCCTTGCAAGTGCGCAGATATGCGCTCGGCGAAGAACCCGCCCGAAAAGAAGATCGCCACCACCAGCGCCAGATTAACCCCGACCTGCAACAGAATCCGCCGGATCATCGACGCCAGCAGCGCGCCCTCGCCCTGCGGCTGAATGCTGCGCAGCCACTCGCCGTACATCCCCAGCACCCGGCCCAGACGCTGGGGCATCACCGCCGCCAGTTTCAACGACAACGGGTCCGCCAAGCGGATCAGGTAAGGCGTGAGCAAGGTCGTCATCGCCGAAACGGCCACCGCCACGGGATAGAGAAAATCACTGGTGACCTGCAAGGTCATGCCCAGCGCGGCGATGATGAAAGAGAATTCACCAATCTGTGACAGCCCCATCCCGACCCGCAGTGAGGTGCGCCCGTCATTGCCGGCGATAAACGCGCCGAGGCCGCAGGACAACATCTTGCCAAGCACCACGGCCACGGTGATGACCGCAATCGGCCACGCGTATTGCAGCAGGATCAGTGGATCGATCATCAGCCCGATGGCCACAAAGAAAATGGCGCTGAACATGTCGCGAACAGGTTCGATCAACTGCTCAATTTTCACCAATTGCCGTGATTCGGCCATGATTGCACCGATCAGGAACGCACCGAGCACCATGCTGTACTCAAGCTTGACCACCAGCAGGCAAAAACCGAAACACAGGCCCAGGACCGTGATGAGCAGCATTTCGTTGCTCTCGAATTTCGCCACATACGCCAGCAACCGCGGGACCAGCAGGATGCCGACCACCAGTGCGACGATCATGAACAACGAGAGCTTGCCGACCGTGGAGAACACCTCGCCGGAACTCACGCTGCCGCTGACCGCGATGCTCGACAGCAAGGCGATGATGCCGATGCCCAGGATGTCTTCGACGATCAACACGCCGAAGATCAGCTGTGCAAAGCGCTGGTTCTTCATCTTCAGGTCATTGAGGGCCTTGACGATGATGGTGGTCGAGGAAATCGCCAGGATCGCGCCGAGGAACAGCGAATCCATGGTGCTCCAGTCGAACCAGCGGCCGATTTCGTAACCGATCCAGATCATCAGCACGATTTCCAGGAAGGCTGCGATAAACGCCGTGGCGCCGACCTTGAACAGCTTGCGCAGGCTGAACTCCAGCCCCAGGCAGAACATCAGGAAAATCACCCCGAGTTCGGCCAGGGTCTTGATGGTTTGCTCGTCGTGGATCAGCCCGAATGGCGGCGTGTGCGGGCCAATGATGAAACCGGCAACGATATAGCCAAGAACCACCGGCTGCTTGAGCCGATGAAAGAGGATGGTCACCACACCCGCGACCAGCATGATCACTGCCAGGTCCTGAATAAAACTGATGGCATGCATGGCGTGAGACTCCTTCGAAGGGCTGAATAGACGTCGTTGCGGGTCACCAGATAGAGGAAAAGGCCCTTGGGACAGGCTTTTTGAAGGGTAACACCGCGACTTCCGACAGAAAGGCGGTGCAATATATGGAAACAGATCGTTCCATGCGTGACGGTCGCCCCTGGCGCGGCGTCCCGTTAACGGTGGTTTTGAAAAGCCAACCAGGCACCCACAGAGGTGCCCCCGCAACCAGCCTTGAACCGTGAGTGTGCTATGGAACCCGGAAACGCCCAGCTGTCGATGACGGTATTGATGACCCCCGACATGGCCAACTTCTCAGGCAATGTCCACGGCGGCACCCTGCTCAAGTACCTCGATGAAGTCGCCTACGCCTGCGCCAGCCGTTATGCCGGACGCTATGTGGTGACGTTGTCGGTGGACCAGGTGATTTTCCGCGAGCCGATTCATGTCGGCGAGCTGGTAACATTTCTGGCGTCGGTGAACTACACCGGCAACACCTCGATGGAAGTCGGCATCAAAGTGGTGACCGAGAACATCCGCGAGCGCTCGGTGCGCCACACCAACAGTTGCTTCTTCACCATGGTGGCGGTCGATGACCAGCGCAAACCCGCCGTGGTGCCGCAACTGCAACCGCAAAACAGCGAGGACCAGCGCCGCTTCATCCAGGGTAAACAGCGCCGGCAGATCCGCCAGGAACTGGAAAAACGTTATCAGGAGATCAAGGCCGACGCCTGAGACGTCGAACCTTTAGATCGCTTTCGCGGGCCAGTCGGATCGCCGCACCGACTGGCCCGCGAAGCTCTTAAAGGCTGATCGGCGTTGCTTCGAACCGCACCCGTGGATGAGCGATCCGGTCCTGGGCCCGCACCAACTCCAGTTCATAGCTGGCGCAGGCCTGGGTTTCCAGCAGCACTTCATGCACGGCGGCGGCCGCAAACTCGAAGGCTTCGACCAGGCTGTCGCCCAACAGCACACGAGCCAGGAACAACCCTGACGTCAGGTCGCCCACACCCACCGGTTGACGCGGAAACGCCAGCAACGGGCGACGCAGGTGCCAACTGCCTTCGGCCGTCACCAGCAACATCTCGAAGCCCTCCGGCAACTTGCCCGGATAGTCCAGGTGCTTGACCAGCACGGCTTTCGGCCCACGCGCCAACAGTGCCCGCGCCATGGCCAGGCAGTCGAACAACGATTGCGGCTTACGCCCGGAAAAACTGTCGAGCTCCAGCTGATTGGGGCACATGAAGTCCGCCACCGCCGCCGCTTCTTCCAGCAGGAATTCACTGACTTCGGCCGGCACGATGCAGCCTTTTTCCACATGCCCCATTACCGGGTCGCACAGGTACAGCGCCTTGGGATTGATCGCCTTGATCCGCGCAACGCCGCCCAGAATGGCACGCCCCTGAGCCGCACTGCCCAGATAACCGGACAACACGGCGTCGCAGTTGCCCAGCTCGCCGATTGCGGCGATCCCTTCCACCAGTTCGGGGATCTGATGAGGCGACAACACCTCACCCGCCCACTGGCCATACTGGGTATGGTTGGAAAACTGCACCGTGTTGAGCGGCCAGACGTTCACCCCGACCCGCTGCATCGGAAAAACCGAAGCACTGTTACCGGCGTGGCCGAACACCACATGGGACTGGATGGCGAGCAGGTGAGGCGTACGTTTCATGCGGGATTTTTCCGTAAACCGATTGAAATTCAAGCCGCGCAGTATGCGACTAAACGCAGCCTGTACGACAGACCAGAGACACAGTTAAGCTGACGCTAACTTGTTGGAGCACTGCTCATGCTGACCCTTGGAAATATCTTCGTGCTGATGCTGCTGGCGACCGGCGCTGCGTGGCTTTGGCACAACCATGGCTTGCGCGAGCGGGCACTGGAAAGGGTCAAGCAACATTGCGCCAAACTCGATATCGAGTTGCTCGACGGCAATGTGGCCTTGAAGAAAATCGGCTTTGTGAGGGATGCCAGCGGGCGGCAACGCCTGGCCCGTGTGTATAACTTCGAGTTTACCGTGACCGGCGAAACCCGCCACGCGGGCACCATCACCCAGTTCGGTGCCCACAGTGCGCAGATCGAACTGGCGCCCTACCCGTTTCCATTCGCGGAAAAACCGGTGGTGCCCAGCGCTGAAGTGATCGAGTTGAGCCAGTGGCGCCAGGATCACAACAAGTCGCGTCACTGATCAGCTTCAGACAGGGTTCAGGCGACAATTCATCAGGTTCTCTTGCAGCGTTTCGGGGGCTTGCGGCGCATCGAAAATCAGTTCGATGCGCGAGTCCTGACGCCATTCACTCGCTAGCCAGTTCAAGTCCGCGTTATCCAGCGCGTTGGCCGACACCCAGCCCTCCGCGCTGTGGATAACCAGCTTGGCCCGGCGCCAATCAAGGCTCTGGAGCCACGCCTGAACCCGCGAGGCGTTGAACCGGCAGCTTGGATGAAAGCGCCAGCCAATGCTCCACCCGCCCTCCTGTTGCTGACTGAGGCACATCGGCACGTTCGGATCAGTCCAAATCGCCTGGATCTGTGCCAGGCCTTTGGGCACGACGAAGTTATCCACACCTGCAACGGCCAGCGCCTTGCCCCCCGGCAACTCCGAAAGCGGTAAAACCGCCTGTTGCGTCCAGTACAACGGGCGGGCCGGTAACTGTGCGGTGATACGCTGGCGATCCACGTCACTCAGTTGCTCAGCCTTGTTCAGTACCAGCAAGCCCGCACCTGGCAGTGCGTCCTGTTGTGAGGCGGGCAACGGCTTTCCGGCGGCCAGTGCCTGGGCATCGAGCACTAGAACGCACGGCTGAAGCGCCAGCACACCTTGCCACGGCGCTTCGCTCAATTGCCTGAGCAACTGCGCAGGATGGCCCAGCCCTGAGGGTTCGATGAACACACGATCGGGCCGTGACTTGCGCAGCAGCCGCCCGAGGCCGACCTGAAACGGCGCACCATTGACGCAACACAAACAGCCGCCGGCCACTTCGCCCAGTGCGATACCATCGGCGTCCGTGGTCAGGAGCGCCGCGTCGAGCCCGATCTGGCCAAACTCGTTGATCAGCACCGCCCAGCATTCACCGACCGGCCGTTGCGCCAGCAGGTGCTTGATGAGGCTGGTTTTGCCGGCGCCCAACGGCCCGGCAATGACGTGTGTGGGTATGTTCTGCAACATGTTCGGCGGTTTCTAAGGAGATAAAGGATGCGTTTGATCTGGCTGCCCTTGCTGGCAGTACTCGGCAGTGGAGAAGCGCTGGCCGGGGCCTGCGTGGTCCATAGCCAATCCGAACGGCTGGACGTGAAAGTCTGTCAGCAAAACCGCAGCATTCCGGACAAACTGTTCCACGACGGCTTCTGCCGGCCAAGCCTCGCCGGCCAGAATGTCGACGTGCAATTCGTCGATCAATGCCCCAGCGGTGCCTTCGGCGTGTGCAGCAACGCCCAAGTGGCCAATATGCCTTACCGGCAGGATATTCACTATTACGGCGTGGCCACCGACGCGGCTTACCTTAAGCCGTTTTGCGAAACCCAGAGCCAGGGCTCATGGCTCAAACCCTGAATCAGTCGAGCCAGTCCAGCGTGAGGATCAGCCGCCGCTCACCGGGCGCCGGTTGCGGCGAACGATGGATCAAGCCGAATCCTTCGTTGCCGTGCCACTTTTCGCCCTTGAGCAACGCCACTTCACCAGCGAACATCTGCTGAATGTCCTGCGGCTCGGCAGCCTCTGTACTCAATGCCCTACGGTTCAGTGCGCCCTCTCTGAGCCATTGGCTGCCGATGCCCGCGTAGGTCGTGATCAGCCGCACTGGCACATGATCAACGTGAAAACGCGGGCACATCGCCTTGTCCAGCACCCGCAACCGCAAACCAATGCGCTTGGCGCCCAGCAAGCACGCGAAGGCGCTGACCAGCCATGACACGTCGGCCATGAAGCCTTCATGGCCCACCAGATCGCTGAAGCCTGAGGCCAGGCCGCGCAGATCGGGCTCTGTATCATCGGTCGGCATGGCCAATGACAAAGACTCTGCCAGCGGTGCATTCAGTGACAATAGCACTGCACCAAAATCGGCAATGTGGGCCGGTAACCGACGTTGCCACAGGGCCAGATTGACGTCGTCTGCAAGGATTTGAGTGAAGACATCAGGGGTTTGGCCCTGCACCTGACGTGGAACTGAACGCAGCGCCAACATCACGCTGCCGCCTCGTCGTGCCACGACCCGAAAGGATCGGCCATCAGACCCCAGCCTTCGACGCCGAGGGCCATTTCATCATCGCTGAGCAGGCACGTATCGAGGCGCGCGGTGAGTTGAGCAAAATCGATGTTCTGACCGATGAACACCAGTTCCTGGCGGCAGTCGCCGCTGGCTGCCGTCCAGTTTTCCATGATCGCGGTGACGCTTTCCGGGTCTTGGGGCCACTGCTGCTTCGGCACAAAACGCCACCAGCGTCCGGCAAATCCGTGGCGCATCAGGCCACCGGCCTGAGACCAACTGCCCGCGTCCTGATGCTTGCTGGCCAACCAGAAAAACCCTTTGGAGCGCAGCAGTTTGCCGTTCACCCAAGGCCGGTTGATGAAACTGAAAAAACGCTGCGGATGGAACGGCCGACGCGCCCGATAAGCCATTGAGGCGATGCCGTATTCCGTGGTTTCCGGCACATGCGCGCCGCGCAACTCTTGCAGCCAGCCGGGTGCCTGGGCGGCTTTTTCAAAGTCGAAACGGCCGGTGTTGAGGATCTCTTTCAGCGGCACTTCACCCATGACCATCGGGATAATGCGCGCCGTTGCATTGAGTCGCTCCAGGATCGCGATCAACTCCTGGCGCTCAGCGCTGCTGATCAGATCAATCTTGCTGATGAGGATCACGTCCGCGAACTCGATCTGCTCGATCAAAAGATCCGTGATCGAGCGCTCGTCCTCCTCGCCAAGGGTTTCACCGCGTGATGCCAGGCTTTCGGCAGCCTGATAATCGGGTAGAAAATTCATGCCATCAACCACGGTGACCATGGTGTCGAGCCGTGCAATGTCAGCCAGGCTTTGGCCTTCCTCGTCACGAAAGGTGAAGGTCTCCGCCACTGGCAAGGGCTCTGAAATGCCGGTGGACTCGATCAGCAAGTAATCGAAACGACCGTCCTTGGCCAGTTTGCCGACCTCTTCGAGCAAGTCTTCGCGCAAGGTGCAGCAGATGCAGCCGTTGCTCATCTCAACGAGTTTTTCTTCAGCGCGGTTCAGGCTGACATCTCGCTGAACTTCGCTGCCATCGATGTTGATTTCGCTCATATCATTAACGATCACCGCAACCTTGAGGTTCTCGCGGTTGCGCAAAACGTAGTTGAGCAGCGTGCTCTTTCCGGCGCCGAGAAAGCCGGACAGCACAGTAACGGGGAGACGATTGGGCATCAGGTATTCCTCATCAGGAGTGGCCGGTCAAATCGCCCGTTGATGGCGTTCGCGCAGCTCTTCACGTTCTTTGGCTTCGATACACAGGGTGGTGGTGGGCCGCAGCAGCAGGCGCTTGAGGCCAATTGGCTCACCGGTTTCGCGACACCAGCCGTACTCGCCCCGCGCGAGGCGTTCGAGGGCCTCGTCGATTTTGTCCAAGAGCTTCTTTTCCCGCTCCAGCAGGCGCAGTTGCCACTGGCGTTGCTCTTCAGCGCTGCCAACATCAGCGGGATCACTGTTGGGTTCTTGTTCGCGCAGCACATCGAACTCATGGGCGATGCGTGTTTGCAGTTCGCTGCGTTGGGCGAGCAGTAGTTCGCGGAAAAAGCGTTGCTGAGCGTCATCCATGTAGTGGGCTGAAGGTTGGGCGAGGAGTTCTTGTTCAGTCATGGGAGTCACGCGATGGGCTGTCTTTTAATGTTATAGTATAACAACGCAAAGAAGCCAACCCCCTGTTGCATACCGTGTTAAAGCGCAGGATGCTGAACTGGCTAACCCTCTGAGAATCGCCATGCACAATGCCCTGAAATGCACGCTGCTGAGCTTTCTGCTGTTCGCAGCGACTGACATTTATGCGCAGGTTCCAAACCTGGCGACGTGTACACGCAGCGCCAATCTGCTGGCCTGCATCGACGCAAACGGCAACGCCTACAGCGTCGCCACGGCGGGCAGCACGACGTATCTGCGGGGGTTTGAAGTGATCGGTAAACGTTACTGGGCACAGACCAACAGCCGCTATGGTCAGCTGACGTTCTTCACCGGTTTGGCATCTGACGGTGAAGCATGGGTGGGCTACAGCCGTCGTGTGGGATGGACCACGCTCAACCGGTTTTCCAGCTCGGGCGGCGCCAGCGGTAAATTCACGTGCAGCCGAATCACAGGCTGCTAGGCCTGCACTTTTTGCTGCGCCTGTTGCCACGCCATGTAGCTATTCATCGGCGGATTTTTCTGGAAATAGCGCTGCAACCCCTCGAACAAACCATCCGCCACCGCCTGCTGATGGCGCGCAGTGACCAGCCGTTGACGGTCACGGGCATTGGACATGAAGCCGGTTTCCACCAGGATCGACGGCACATCCGGTGATTTGAGTACCGCAAACCCAGCCTGCTCCACACGCTTCTGATGCAGCGTGGTAATCCCTTCCAGGCAACCCAGCACCGTGTTACCGAGCTGCAAACTGGCGGCGATGGTGGCGTTCATCGACATATCGAGAATCACCCCGGCGAGCATCGGGTCCTTGTCTTTGAGATTGAGCAAACTGGTCGCGCCCAGCAGATCGACGCCGTTCTCGCGCTGCGCCATGAAGCGCGCCGTGGCCGACGTCGCGCCGCCCTCTGACAAGGCGTACACCGAAGCGCCTGAAGCGGTGAGTCGTGGCGCCGCATCCGCATGCACCGAAATGAACATGTCAGCCTTGTGCGTGCGGGCAATTTCAACGCGCTTACGCAACGGAACGAAGAAGTCGTCGTTGCGAACCAGCTTCACGTCAAAGCCCTTCTCACGCTTCAACCGCTTGGCCAGCAGCTGTGCGATGGACAGCACCACATCCTTCTCACGCTCACCGTTTGCCCCCACTGCACCAGAATCTTTACCACCGTGGCCAGGGTCGACCACCACAATAATGTCGCGCTTGGGATGCCTGGCATCGACCAATGTTTCACGTGGAACCTTTGTATCAGGCGCGACAATGGGTTGGGACGCGGTGCTCATGAGGTCAAGCACCAAGCGATCGCCCTGCCCATCACGCGCGGGCAAAAGGAAGCTGTTGGTCTGAACCGGACCACCAAGGTCGAGGACGATTCGCGTGTCACCCTGAGCAAAATTCCCGGATCGAATCGAACGAATCACAGTGTTGGCGAGCACCAAATGGCTCAAGTCGCCGCTCAATTGCGCGCCGCTCACATCGACAATTAGCCTCTCGGGAGCCGTCAGCGTGAACGTTTTGTACTGTACCGGCCCACTGAGATCGAACACCAGGCGCAGCTTTTCATTTGAGCGCCAGAGCCGGACATTGCGAATTTGCGTGGCCGACACCGTAAACGGCAGCGCCAGCGTTGTGCTGGCCAAAATCAGATTCAGCAATTGACGTCTGTGCATGATGAAGACCCGTTCATGAAATAAGCATCGTTGCTTTTATTGTTATACTATAACATTCAAGATCAACTCCAACGATGGACCTCCTCATGAATGCGTTGACTCTGCCGGACATCGCCGCGCAGGCCTCACGCCAAGCCCTGCCACTGGAGTGGGTGGGCATGTGCGGGATTGCTCTTCCTGTTGTATTCGAAGGCCAGCGTTTGAGCGCAAAGGCCGATGCGGGTGTCAGTCTCGATGACGGTGATGCACGGGGCATTCACATGTCGCGGTTGTACCTGGCGCTGGAAGCGCTGGAGCACGGCAACCTCAGCCCTGCTCTTTTACGCAACGTCCTGCAGCGTTTTCTCGACAGCCATCACGGTTTATCCAACACCGCGTACCTGCGCATTCATGCCGACTTGCTGCTGAAGCGCCCCGCCTTGGTCAGCCCATTGGCCGGCTGGAAAACCTATCCGATCAGCATTGAAGCGCGTCTCGAAAACGCAATGTTCCACGTGGAACTCAAAATAGAGGTGCCTTACTCGTCCACATGCCCATGCTCTGCCGCGCTCTCAAGGCAACTGATTCAGCAGCAGTTCATTGACGACTTTGCTAACCCTGCGCTGCAACACGCCGATGTTCTGGCTTGGCTCGGCTCGTCAAAAGGCATCATTGCGACACCCCATAGCCAACGCAGCACCGCGCACTTGCAACTGCAATTGGACGACTTCCTGGACGAGCTGCCATTGATTGCCGTGATCAATGACGCTGAGGCCGCGCTCGGCACCGCCGTTCAGACCGCCGTGAAGCGTGCCGACGAACAGGCATTCGCCCTGGCCAACGGCCAGAACCTGATGTTCTGCGAAGACGCCGCACGTCGCTTGAATCACGCGCTGAAGCGCTCCCCCGGCATCCGCGCATTTCACCTGCGCGTGGTTCACGCCGAAAGCCTGCACGCCCATGACGCAGTGGCCGAAAGTCGCTGGGACGGTGCGACCCAATGATCCGTAAGAACCCTTCCGGTGATTTGCCGATGATTGCCGAATCCGCCTACGTCGATAAAACCGCGATCATCTGCGGTAAGGTGGTGATCGGCGAAAACGTTTTCGTAGGGCCCTACGCAGTGATTCGCGCCGACGAAGTGGATGACTCAGGTGCCATGGAACCGATCACCATCGGCGCCAATTCGAACATCCAGGACGGCGTGGTTATCCACTCCAAATCCGGCGCGGCGGTGACCATCGGCGAGTTCACGTCCATCGCCCACCGCTCGATCGTCCATGGACCGTGCAGTGTCGGAAACCGGGTCTTCATCGGGTTCAACAGCGTGCTGTTCAACTGTGCGGTCGGCGACGGTTGCGTGGTGCGGCACAACTCCGTGGTCGATGGCCGGGATTTACCGAACGACTTCTACGTACCCTCCACCACCCGCATCGGGCCGGCAACCGACCTGTCGCAGTTCCCTCCCGTGAGTATCAGCGCCTCGGAGTTTTCCGAAGACGTGGCCCGCACCAATGTCGACCTGGTGCGCGGTTACAAAGCCCTGCAGAACGAGTTTTGAGCATGGGCAGCGTACTGATCCGCAACGCCCGGTTGGTGAACGAAGGTCGCGAGTTCGACGGCGATCTGCTGGTGGACCACGGCCGCATCGTAAAAATCGCCAGCAGCATTCAAGACGAGAACGCCCAGGTAGAAATCGATGCCCAAGGCCAATGGCTACTGCCCGGCATGATCGATGACCAAGTGCATTTCCGTGATCCCGGCGCACCGGACAAAGGCAGTTTCTATACCGAGTCCCGGGCTGCCGTAGCAGGTGGCATTACCAGTTTCATGGACATGCCCAACACCCGCCCGGCGACGTTGACCCTCGCCGCGCTGGCCGATAAAAAACGTCGGGCGGCCACTCACTCGGTGGCCAATTACGGCTTTCACTTTGGCGTCAGTCACGACAACCTCGACACCATTGCCGCGCTCAATCCGTGCGAGGTGGCCGGGGTCAAAGTGTTCATGGGGGCCTCCACCGGCAACATGCTGGTGGACGATCCACGCGTCCTTGAAAAACTGTTCGCCCACGTGCCCACCCTTCTGTTGGCTCATTGCGAGCACACGCCCAGCATCCTGGCCAATGAACGGCAGTTTGCCGAACGGTTCGGCGAAAACATTTCCCCCGCCGCCCATCCGCTCATTCGCAATGCCGAAGCGTGCTTCGCGTCATCGTCGATGGCCGTGGGCCTGGCCAAACGTTTCGGTACGCGCCTGCACGTTTTGCACCTGACCAGCGCCCGGGAACTGGCGCTGTTCGAAGACAAACCACTGGCCCAAAAATCCATTACTGCCGAGGTCTGCCTGCATCACCTGCTGTTCGATGACCGCGACTATCCACACTTGGGCAACCTGATCAAATGCAACCCGGCGATCAAGACCCAGGCCGACCGCGACGCCTTGCGACAGGCGCTGTCGGGCAATCGGATCGACGTGATCGGCAGTGATCACGCCCCTCACACCTGGGCTGAAAAACAACGGCCTTACCAACACGCGCCATCTGGTTTACCGTTGGTACAACACGCCCTTCCTGCACTTTTCGAACTGGTGGCCGACAACCTCCTGCCACTCACAACCCTGGTGGCGAAAACCAGCCACCGGGTGGCCGATCTGTTTGCCATTCCTGATCGCGGATATTTGCGTGAAGGCTATTGGGCCGACCTGGTGCTGATCAAACCCGAACCCGATGGCCAACCGGTTTCACGGCAACCAATCCTCGCCCGGTGCGGCTGGACACCCTTTGCCGGACGGCGTTTTCGCCACAGCGTGAGCACCACGCTGGTATCGGGGCAAATTGCCTGGCATGCCGAACGTCTATATGACGACTGTCAGGGTTTGCCTTTGCGGTTCATGCGTTAAATCAGTCTTTTTTTGCCGTAGCCAGGAACGCTCACCATGATTCACATCACCCTCCCCGACGGTTCGCTGCGCGAGTACGACCAGCCACTGTCCATTCACGAAATGGCCGCCAGCATCAGCCCCGGCCTGGCCAGGGCAGCAGTCGCGGGACGGGTGAACGGCGTGCAGGTGGACTGCGATTTCATGCTGGAGCAGGACGCACGTGTCAGCATCATCACCCCGCGTGAGCCTGAAGGCCTGGAAATCGTGCGCAGGTCCTGCGCGCTGTTGCTGGCCATGGCGGTCAAGCAGGTGTATCCACGTGCGCAACTGCTGGCAGGTTCTGCCCTTGGCGATGGTTTTTTCTATGAGTTCGCTTATGACCGCGCCTTCACCACCACTGATCTTCTGCTGATCGAAGCGCGCATGCATCAACTCGCGGCGACCAATCACACCATCCGCCGTCGCGAACTGCCATGGAAAAAGGTCCTGGCGTTCTTCATCGCACTGGGCGAGCACTACAAGGCAGAACTGATTCGTACCCTGCCCGAAGATGACTGCCTGTGGTTGTATTCGTTGGGAAACTTCGAAGACCTGTGCCACGGCCCGCACATTCCCTCGACGGCCATTCTGCAAGCGTTTCGACTGGCCCACATCACCCGCAACGGCGCGCCGCTGCAACGGATCTACGGCGGGTGCTGGGAAAACCAACAGGAACTCGACGCCTGGCTCGCGCCGCAACAGGCCATTGTCGTCAACATTGATGAGCGTCAGGCGGACTATGCACAGTCGGTGGTCGACGAACTGCGCCGCGCCGGGGTGCGCGTGAATGGCGACCTGCGCAAAGAGAAAATCAGCCACAAGATTCGCCACCACCGTGAACACGGCGTGCCGTGCCTACTGGTGATCGGCGACAAGGAAATGTCGGGCGGGTTTGTCAGTGCCCGGACGTGCACAGGTGAAGATCTGGGGGAAATGAAAATCGGACAAATCGCCGAGTGGCTGAACGCTCAGGCTCGCCTCAACTCTTAAGGCACACGCCTTGCCCCCGGCAAGGCGTGACCTCCCTGCATATCAGGCCCGGGGCTTGACCGTTCCGCAATCCTGACCAAGCCACACGGCACGGGTGTCCATGCTGCCCTTCTGCTGGATGCCCGTGGCGTTGAACGTGCCATTGACCGTGGTATTGAACTCCCGGTCATTCAAAAATGTGGCGACACCCGCGCCCTGGGCTTTAGGGCAACTGAAGCGGAACTTCCATTGGTTACCGGTGCGGTCAGTAATCTGCTGCTTGCAGCCAGACTGCGGATCTTGCAACGGAATGGTGTCGGTCTGAACCTGGGCCTGAGTCAGGCAGACCCGAATCCCCTTACCGCCCATGGTAATGCCCTGTTTCTCCAGTGCGGCCTTTTGTGCCGGCGTCATCTGGCTGCCCAGTTGGGCCAGAATCAATTGCAAGTCCGGCAGGTTCTGGTCATCGACTTTCATGTTGCTTGAGGTCAATTCCCACAAACCCGGTTGCAACATCTGAGCCTGAGCGGCCAAAGGAAGCGACAAACCAACAGCCATGGCCAGGCCCAGCAGACGAATATTCATGAAGTAACTCCGGATCGATTGTGGCCGTTAGACGTCGCCAATCTACTTCGGTTGCATGGTGAATTAAATAGCGACATTCACCATGGAACATGGTCTGTTAGGCATTAATTCTTCAGGAGCAAGGCTGCCCCATGGATTATTTTGGCCCACACGTTTTCGGTTACCTGATCGCGCTCATCCACTCACTGGGCACGATCGCCGCCATTCACGCTGTGTTGACCGTCAGAACCGCCCAAGGCTCGATTGCCTGGGCCTTGTCGCTGGTATTCATTCCTTATCTGACACTGGTTCCCTACCTGATCTTCGGACGCAGCACCTTCGACGCCTACATCAAGGCGCGGCGCCAGGCCAACGAAGAAATGCGCAAGGCCATTGCCGACCTTAACTGGCGACCGTGGGTTGAAGAAGCCCTGACGGCCCGCGCCTCACAAGCCTATGGCGCACTGCGAGCCATGCCGAAACTGGGGCTCATGCCGTGCCTGGCGAATAACGAAGTGCGCTTGCTGATCAATGGCCAGGCCACGTTCGAATCAATTTTCGACGCCATCCGCAGCGCCCGCGAAGCGGTGCTGATTCAGTTTTTCATCATCCATGACGACCAACTCGGCCGCCGCCTGCAAACATTGCTGATGGAAAAAGCCGCCGAAGGCGTGGCGGTTTACCTGCTCTATGACCGGATTGGCAGTCACACCCTGCCCCATACTTACGTTCAGCCATTGCTCGATGCCGGCGTTCAGGTCAAAGCCTTCGCCACCCGCAGCGGCTGGCTCAATCGGTTTCAGGTCAATTTCCGTAACCACCGCAAAATCGTGGTGGTGGACGGCGTGGTCGGGTTTGTCGGTGGGCACAACGTCGGCGACGAATACATGGGCGCCAAGCCACCGCTGTCTCCGTGGCGCGACACTCATGTGCATATTCGCGGCCCGGTGGTGGCCTGCCTGCAAGAGTCGTTCGCCGAAGACTGGTTCTGGGCCGCACGGGAACTGCCGCCGCTGATCCTCCCGGACACCTTCCCGGAAGACGGCGTGCTCTGCCAATTGCTCGCCAGCGGCCCGGCCGACCCTTACGAAACCTGCTCGCTGTTTTTTGTCGAAGCCATCCATGCGGCAGAGGAACGGGTGTGGATCACCAGCCCTTACTTCATCCCCGACGAAGCGGTGTTCGCTGCGTTGCGCCTGGCCGTGTTGCGCGGCGTCGACGTGCGCATCCTGCTGCCCTCGCGCCCCGATCACCGGATCGTCTATGCCGCGTCCAGCCTTTACGCCTTCGAAGCGGTACGCGCTGGCGTACGCATGTTCCGTTACAAACCGGGTTTCCTGCATCAGAAAGTAGTGCTGATCGACAGCGAAATAACCGCCATTGGCAGTGCGAACCTGGACAACCGTTCATTCCGCCTGAACTTCGAAGTGATGCTGCTGACCGTCGACAGCGACTTCGCTGCCGAGGTCGAGCACATGCTTAACGATGACTTCGCCCTGGCCCGCGAGATTGCCAAAGAGGAAAGCCAGCAGACCCACCGCCTGCAACAGCTTGGCATGCGGGTCGCCCGGCTGATCTCGCCGATCCTTTAAGGGGTGTAGATGTCGTCCCGGGTCCACGGCAATTCATGGCTGCCGTCGGGGTGAGTCTTGACCGCGAGAATCTGGTGCAGGTTGATCCAGCCCCTGGCAAACGCGTACGCGCAACCAGCCAGGTACAGCCGCCAGATCCGCAGCGTTTGCTCCGGCACTTGTTTGGCGGCGGCTTCTAGGTTGTCCTCCAGGCGTTCACTCCAATGGTCCAGCGTGCGCGCGTAGTGCAGGCGCAAGCTTTCGACGTCGACAATCTCAAGCCCGGCTTCGCTGATTTCGGCGGAAATCATCGCCAGGTGTGGTAACTCGCCATTTGGGAAAACATAACGTTCGATGAATTCGCCTGCCCCGCGCCCGACGGGCCGACCGTCGGTGTGTTTGGCCGTGATGCCATGATTCATCACCAACCCGCCCTCACGCACCGCGCCAAACAGCGTTTGGCAGTACTCGGCCAGGTTCGCGTGGCCGACGTGCTCGAACATGCCGACACTCACGACTTTGTCGAAGCGACCGTCCTGCGGCAGATCACGGTAGTCGAGCAATTGCAGTTCGACCTGATCGTCCAGGCCTTCAGCACTCACCCGCTCACGGGCCAACGCCAACTGCTCTTTGCTCAGGGTGATGCCGAATACTTTCGCGCCGAACTCTCGCGCCGCGTAACGTGCCAATCCACCCCAACCGCACCCGACGTCCAGCAAATAGTCCCCCGGTTGCAGCCGCAACTTGCGGCACAAATGGCGGAATTTGGCTTGCTGGGCTTGTTCCAGGGTTTCACTGCCGGTCTCGAAGTAAGCGCAGGAATACGCCATATCGCTGTCGAGCCAGAGTTGATAGAACGCGTTGGACAGGTCGTAATGGTAAGAAATGGCCGCCGCGTCGGTGTCCTTGTCATGGACCGCACGCAATGGCTGAGTGTCATCCTCACCCAGCAGCGCCTGGCTCCACTCATCACAGACGCGGATAACGTCACTGATTGAACCTTCCAGTTCGAGTTTGCCTTCGACGAACGCTGCCCCCAGCAGGTCCAGGCTGGGGCGCGTGAACTGGGCAACCAATTGCGGGTCCTTGACCACAATCGTGACGCTGGGCGCAGGGCCCAAGTCAAATTCATGGCCATCCCAGAGTCGCAGGCGAAGCGGTAGCTGCAGGTTCTGTAAGGCCGGTGGAAGTTGCACGAGCATGAAAAATCCCCCTTGTTTCAGACGTCTGAAATGAGGGTAGACCATCCTGAAAAATTAGCAGGCTACCGACTTGCCCTCCTCATCCACAGACTCTCAGCGTGCTAACAGGCCATCCTGAACCCACTGTTTCAGCCAGGTAACGGCTTGAAGTGGCGCGCCCTCTCTATAGATGCCTGCCAACTCTGCGCACAGTTCGGCGAAGTTCCAGCCCAGGTTGACCATGCCATTCAAGGCATCGGCTTCAGCGGCTGACAGGCTTCGGTAATGACAAACCAGCTCGGCCCGCCAGATCAGGCACACCTGAGGCGAGTCCAGTAACCGGCTCTCGGGGAAGTCCGCCTCATCCTTCACTGCACGCCACAACGCCACGCTGTTGTGGCGGCACGCAAGCCACTGCACGCAAGGGCGTAGGCTGACTTGCAGCAACGGCCAGTCGGCAGGTGGAAGACTCGCCATGGTTTGCAGGGTCAATGGCGCCAGATCAGGCGCATCGAACGCCAGAGTAAATGCCCATTCCAGCGCGGCCAGTTCCGCCAGCGGTCCACCGTATTCAGGCACCAGGTGTTGGCGGATGAATGCCTCGAAACCTTTGCCCAGCCAGCGCAGGCTGACATTCGATGACGGCGAATGGCGCAGGTACGCCGCCGCCAGGGCCTCGAACTCATCATCGCCGAGCCAGTGCCAGAGGGTCGGGAAATCACTGCGCATGACTTCTTGCAGCCGAGCCAGATAGGCATTGTGGTAAATCGCCATACCGGTCTCGACGTCCAGGGTCGGGCCACCAATCAGGCTCTGCCCCAGGAGCAGACTCGCCGTGGGTTGTTCGCCGAGCAGGTAGTCTTCAAAGGCCAGTTGCCATTCGTTCAAGCGCATAGGAGCCTCCGTGTGAGGGTTTTATCTCCCAGCTCGCGAGCCTTCTCCAGCTCCGCCAGAAGTGCTTCGAAGGGCGGAAAGTGATCATCGCGCTCAAGTAATGTCGCCACCGGGCCCACGTGTTCGAGGGTCCGCTGGTACAGCGCCCACACCGGATCACTCACCGGATGGTCATGGGTGTCGATCACGTAGTCGCCATAGTCGTGGTGTCCGGCCAGGTGCAGTTGACGAATACGGTCGGCGGGCAGGCCTTGAATGAACGTCCAGGGATCAAAGCCGTGATTGCGTGAGCTGACGTAAACGTTGTTCACGTCCAGCAACAACTCGCAGCCGCTACGCTGGCTCAGGGCCGCAAGAAACTCCCATTCGCTGAAGGTGTCATGGGCAGCACGGACGTAACTGGAGACGTTTTCCAGCACCAATGGCCGTTGCAGCACGTCCTGCACCTGCTGAACCCGGTCGGCCACGTACGTCAGGCTTTCTTCGGTGTAAGGCAGCGGCAGCAGATCATGCAGTTGATGAGCGTTGCCACGGCTCCAGCACAAATGGTCGGAAACCCAGGCGGGCTGAACCCGCTTGGCCAATTGCTTGAGTTGCTTGAGGTAGTCCAGGTCAAGGGCGTGAGGGCCACCGATGGACAGGGAGACGCCGTGCATCACCAGCGGATAACGCTCGGCGATGGCGTCCAGGTAGTACAGGGCTTTACCGCCCTGAACGAGAAAGTTCTCGGAAACGATCTCGAACCAGTCCACGGCCGGCAACTGTTCAAGAATCTGTTGGTAATAGGCGCTGCGTAAACCCAGGCCATAGCCCAGGCAAGAATCGGATACAGACATGTCGGGCTCCTCGCCGAGTGGCCGCAGTGGTGAGGGCACCACTGCGGCAGGCCGGTTATTCGCCGACTTTGCCACCCGCTTTGTCACATGCGGCCTGGGTCATGGCTTTGAAGCCCTGGCCTTTGCAGGAACCCATGCCTTTGCAGGCGTGGTCTTTGGTTTTGCAGTCGTTCTGACCTTTGCACGCATTCACGCCGTAGCAGTGAACCTGAGCGTCGGCAGCGGTCGCAGCGGTGGCAACACCGGCAAACATTGTGGCAGCAGCCAAAGCAAGAGCGGCACCAGCAGCGGCGGTTTTAATGTTCATTTTCATATCCTCGAGAGTAACCAGGGGTGTCGGCTGAAAGGTTGTTCAGTCCCGACATGGCACTAGAGAGCGCTGCCCCAAAGGCGTTACAACCGACATGAAAAAAAACAAAAATTATTTTCACCCCCCTCCCCCATACCGTAGGAGCCAAGCTTGCTCGCGAAAGCATCACCCCCCAATCCACCAGGACGACGCACGCTTCACACCTACAACTTGAGCAACGGTTCCTGGAACCGCAGCAAGCGCCCGGCATTGCCCAACACCAGCAACGTGCTGAGATTGTGCAGCACCGCCGCAATCATCGCCCCCGCTGCGCCGAGCCAGCCAAATGCGGCAAACGCGACAATCGCCAACGTCCAGCCCAGCCCGATGATCACGTTGACCTGCAAGGTCTTTCGGCATTGGCGGCTGAGGCGCACACAGGTACCGAGTCGGCGCAGGTCGCTGCCGATCAGCACGATATCTGCCGACGCCAGGGCGATGTCCGCACCGCCCGCGCCCATCGCCACCCCGACCACACCGGCCTTGAGGGCCAGCGAATCGTTGATGCCGTCGCCGACCACCATGGGCCGAAAGCCGCTGCCGATTTCCGCCAGCACGCGGTTGAGTTTGTCTTCGGGCAAAGCCTGGGCTTCGACATCGCTGATGCCGACGTCCGCCGCCAGGCTGTGAGCGACACTCTGACGGTCACCGGTCAACAACAACTGCCGGCCCAGCCCCAGCTCACGCAGTTCGCTCAAGGCAAACCGTGCTTCGGGTTTAACGCTGTCGGCCAGCAACAGCCACGCGAGAAACTGCCCGCCCAGCGCCAGACCGGCAATCGGCCCATCGTGTTCAGGCACCGTCGACGTTTCGATGCCCAGCTGTGCGAACAACTCCGGACGCCCGAGCGCCGCTTCACCTTGCTCAGTCATGGCCACAACCCCCAGGCCCTGGCGCTCACGAATGTCCGAAAGCAGCAGAAAATGTTCCTGCGTCACCAAGCCGGCCAATGCCCGGCTGACCGGGTGGCTGCTGGCGGAGCCGAGGCTGGCCGCCAGTTTCAGCAGCTCGCCGCGGTCTTCCAGCGGGCTTTCAATTGACTGCAAACGCAAGGTGCCAAAGGTCAGGGTGCCGGTCTTGTCGACCACCAGCGAGGTGAGGTCTGCCAACTCTTCAAGGAACGCCGAGCTACGAATCAGGATGCCGTGACGCGCCGCCACCGCGATTCCAGCAATCGCCGTCGCCGGTGCCGACAGCACCAACGCACATGGGCACGCCGCCACCAACACCGCGAGCATCGCCTGGGCGTCGTTGGTGACGAACCAGGTCACCGCGGCCAGCAGCAACACCAACACCATGTAGCTGCCAGCGTAACGTTCGAGCAACCGGGTGATCGGCGGTTTCGAGCGCTCGGCGCTCTGCATCAGGGCGATGACCTTGCCCAGGGTCGACTCATGGCCGGTGCGTGTCACTTCCAGGCGCAGCAAGCCGTCAAGGTTGATCGCGCCGCCAAACACCTGAACGCCGACCGTCGCTTCCAGCGGCACCGACTCACCGGTAATCGGCGCCGTGTCGAGGCTGGCCTGCCCGGACAACACCAGGCCATCGGCCGGTACCCGATCCCCGGCCCGCACTTCCACCACGTCGCCAGCCTTGAGGGTCGTGTTGTCGACTTCGACAATCGAGCCGTCGGCCTGAACCTTGCGTGCATGGCTGCGGGTCAACTGGCCCAACGCGTGAATCGCCTCTTGCGAGCCAATCACGCTGCGCTCTTCCAGCACGTGGCCGAAGATCATGATGATCGGCAGCAACGCGGCGGTCAGCAGATCGCCGGTGGCCCAGGCGCCCATCATCGCCAGCGCGATCAGTTGATCGGTGATGCCGTGCAGGCTCGGGTACCGCAGGCTGTACCAGGCCGAACGCATGACCGGCACGGCCACCAACAGCGAGGCGACCCCCAGCAACACCTGGCTGACCCCGGTTTGCTCCGGCGATTGCCAGCGCCACACCAGCCCCAGACCGAGCAGGCCCAAGGCAAGCATCGCCAGGGTGAGTTGGCGCGCGGCGCTGCGTTGTTCGGCCGTGCTCAGCATGCTGGGCATGGCGGCGGTTTGGGCAGTCATTGTTCGGCTCCCTGAATAATCAGGCGGGAATCGTCTTGGGGGTTAACCGTGGTCACGGAGCCGGCCTGACGCAGAATCGTCGGCATCCGCTCGCGATAGATGCGCAGCAACATGCCAGGGTCGGTGCCCTGCTGCCGGGCCTGCGCCAGGCTCGACACGGTGGCGGTGTCGGCCGAGGCTTTGGCCAGGCGTTCGCTGGCCTGGGCGTGAGCGACTTGCAGCGCACGGTCCGCTTGTTCATTGGCGGCCTGGGTGAGTTTTTCGGCCTCGGTTCGCGCATTGGCCACGGCTTTGTCGGCCTGCTGACTGGCCGTGAGCACCGCGTTGAAGGCATTCACCGCCGGTGCGGGCAGACTCGATTGCACGTCGACCCGCGCCACTTCAATGCCCAGCCCCTGTCCGGTTGCACTCAACTCGGCCAGGCGTTGATTGATGCCCTGCACCAGATCGCCGCGCAGACGCTCACGGCGTTCGGCCGCCTGATTGTCGGCACCGATCAGTTCCGGGCGCGCCACCAGAATGGTGTCCAGGTCCCGCGCCGCCGTCAGGGCCACGGCGCTGCGCGTCACCAAACGGTCCAGCGCCGGCAACACATGTTCACCCTGAAGCACAAAGGCGTAGGGCTCGGTGACCTTATAGAACACCCGCACATCCAGTTGCACGACGCCTGCATCACCGGTCAATAAATAACCAGAGCCAGCCAGGGCATCGCTGATCGGCGTGGCGAAACTGGCCTGACGATCGGCCTGCAATGCGGGATCGGAACGCAGCAAATTTTCCACCCGACGTTCAATCACTCGATCTGCGGCGGGCAACAGAATCACCTGCTCAAAGGGACGCGGCCAGGCCAACAGCAAACCGGCATTCTGAATCCGGTCCAGAGCGCCAAAGTGCAACACCACTGCGCGATTCTGCGGATCAATTTGCCGCACATTGGAGAACGCCCACGCCAACGCGGCCAGGACCGTCACGGCATACAACGCCAGAAACGTCAGCCGACCGGCCTGAATCCACGGGCTACTGAGTTCATGTGTTCCACGTGGAACTTCACTCATGGCTGCGACCCGGACTTGTTATCCAGCGTTGGCGGGCCGTCGACCAATACCCGAAACGGCGCTGCATCCGTGCGCAGAATCAGTTTTGTACCCGGCGTCACCACCGTGCCCAAAGTGTCGAGAGAACGCAGCAAGTTGTACAACTGCGGTGAACCGGCGTAAGCCTTGCCGTAAATCTGCGCGGCTTCGACCCGCGATTGAGCCTCGATGTCCGCCGCTTTGACGGTGGCATCTGCTTGCACAATTCGCGCGTCGCGCTCGGCAGCCGAGCGGATTTGCGCGGCTTCACGTTTACCGATGGCCGTGCGTTCGGTGGCAATGGTTTCACGCTCGGCACGCATGCGGTCGACGGTGGCGCTCAAGGTGACGGATGGCAAGGTCAGCCGTTCGATGCCGACTTGCAGTACGCGCACGCCGTAGGTGGTCAGCAGTTGCTGATCGATTTGCTTGCGCAGTTGTGCCTCGAAATCGGCGATGCGCACCTGGTTGGCGTCGGTGTTCACCAGGTTGGCCAGGTCGAAACTGCTGGCGGTGGTTTCCAACGCAGAGCCGACAAACGTGCGGATCTGCCGCGCCGCTTCATCAGGCTGGTTTTGCACGGCGCGCATGAATCGTTGCACGTTGTCCGGATCGCCCTGCACCTGCCACGCCACATAGGCCTGAACGATGATGCGCAAACCGTCGCGGGTTCCCACATCCTGCAAGCCGCTGGACGTGGTGCGCAGCCGCAGGTCCACCGGGATCGCCGCCTCGAACGGTGCCGGCCAGCGCCAGCCAAGGCCCGGCTCCAGCAACACCCGTGACGGATTACCAAACCGGGTGATCACCGTGGCTTCGCCAGAACGCACTTGCACCAGGCTCGCCGCTGCGATGGCAAACACCACCAGCAACGCTGCCCACGCCATGCGCCGCCAAGGGAAAGGCCCCGCCTCCTGAGGGTCACCGTGGTGATGATGGCCGTGATGATGACCCGCGTGGCCATGACTATGCCCGGCATGGTCATGATGATCGTGAGAATGCGAGAGGCTCAATGGACGGCTCCTGGCTGAACGGTTTTACGCGGCGACGACGGGTCAGCCGGCAGCGTGAATGTGCGTAGGTCGATGGTCGGCGCATTGCCGCCGCCCAGACGATGATCGAGCACCAGCAACTTGGCGCTGGCGAGGCCTTGGGTCAGTTGGCTGAAATACTGTTCCAGCACAAAGGCCTGACCCGCACTGGCGAACGCCTTGCGTTCAGCAGCAAAACGCAGGTCAGCGGCCCGGGCCGTGGCGTTGACTTCATGGGCCGTAGCCTGGGCCTGGTCGCGCGCGACGCTGGCCTGCAACTGCGCCTGGTTGGTCTGTTCGTCAGCGGCACCGCGCTCGCGGGCAATCAACGCCTGGGCGCCGATCTGCGCCGCTTGCACACTGTGATAAGCGTTGGCGGCTCCGGCCGGCGGGTGAATGGCCTCGACCACGGTGGCGAGAATTTCCACCCCACTGTCGAGTTTCTGCAAGTCCGCCTGCACCGACCGACCGATGTCTTCGGCCAGCCCCACACGGTCGGCGCCCAGCAAACCGTCGAGGGTTCGCGACGCAAAGTCGTGCACCAGAATGCGGCTGGCGGTGCTGCGAATCAGCGTCGGCACATCGGCGCTGTTATAGGTCGCGGCCAATGCCGCCTGATCCGTCAGGCCGATGCGGTAGACGAACCGTACGTCCATGTTGACGATCTGGAAGCTCTGTTTGTCGTTGCTGCTGCTGGCGATCACCTGCGACTTGTCGTTCACATGGCTGGCGTCCCACAAGCGGTTGGCGATGGCGGGTGCCGGGCCTTCCGCCGGATCGGCAGCCAGAGGCACCGCTGCGGCGTCTCCCACGCTGGTGGCCAGCTCATGAACCACGCCATTTTCGACACTCAATACCCGGCCCAGCGGCCAAGGCAAACCGGCATGCAAACCCGGCCCGAAGACTTCCACTGGTTTGCCGAAGCGCTCATAGATACCGCGCCCTTGCAGCGGGATTTCATGGAGCCCGGTGAGCAACCAACCGACCGCGAGCACCACCGCCAGCACCGGCAAAAATGCCCGACGCATGTAGGTGAACGCCCAGATCTGGCGTAGGTCGATGCCAAAACGGTTGTGCAGTTCGTGCTGCAACGCGAGCAACGGTTGAGGTGGCCAGCGCAGCATCCCGGCGATAAAGCTCTGCGCCAGCAGCGGCGGTTCGAGCTGATCGCGGCGCGGGCTGAACAGCGACAACAGCGCACGCACCAACAGCTCGGCAGCAACCAGCCCCGGCAGCAGCCCGATCAACACTGCCAGTCGCACCGGCCAAACGGCCGTTTCGCTGGCGAACAACAGGCACAACGCGCCGAGGATCAGGCAGATGATCGCCACGCGCAGCAGTTGCGCCAACTGCCCTGCTTCCGGCCACTCGGCAGGATGCTCCTGGGCCAATTGGCGTTCGAACACCAGCAAACCGAACGCCAGCAACAACGACAGCGCAGCGCCCACACTGGCCGACAAACCAACTGCCGCCGCGGGTAAACCCAGGTTCCAGGCTTGCCCGATGCACAGCAACGCCAGCAGCGCCCAGCCCGCCAGCCACAAGGTCGGCGCACCGATCTGTCGCAGCAGTCCGACCCCGCGCTGGCTGAGGCGCTCCAGCAATCGCTCGTACCAACCGTGGACCTCGGGAGGTTCGACAACCTCGACCGGCATTGCCAGCGGGTTCAGGGTTCGCGCTCGCCACTGGGTCACCCACCCGGCCGATTGCAGCCCGGCAATCACCACGATGAGCGCCGCAGACTGATTGACCAACAGCGCCGGCCACATCGACAGCGGTGCAAATACCCCGACAAAGAACGCGAGCAACAGCCCCAGCGCCGCCAGACCGGCCAGGCCGAACCCGACCTGTTTCAACCGTCGTCCGTGAAACAACGCCTGCTGAAAACGCGGCAGCCCTGCTACGTTCGTCCCCTCAGCCTCCAGATCGACTTGCATACCACCTCGGTGTTTTGTCGTTGTGCGGGTCACAATTCGTTACGATATAACAAGAGTAGTGAATATTTTGTTCGATACCCATCACATTCACCGCCGGACGGCCGACACTGCTACTGTGCGCGCCACGCATTTGCGGCAATAATCGGCAACAAATCCCGGCCCGGCGCCGCCCTCGGGAATTTCACGATCGACAAGGACCTGTCTCTTCAATGCCCTCCATCTATCAACTCAAGCCGGCCTTTCAGAACCTGTTACGCCCGCTGGTCCAACGCCTGTTCGACAACGGCACCACCGCCAACCAGATCACCGTGCTGGCCGGGGTCATTTCGGTGCTGGTGGGTGTGGCAATTGCCTGCTTCGCCAGCCACGCCTGGGTGTTTGCGCTGATTCCAGTGTGGATGATTCTGCGCATGGCGTTGAATGCCATCGACGGCATGCTCGCTCGCGAGTTTGGCCAGCAATCACGCTTGGGCGCCTACCTCAACGAACTCTGTGACATCGTCGCCGACAGCGCGCTGATCCTGCCGTTTGCCCTGCTCCCGGACGTCAGCCTGCTGGCGGTTCTGCTGGTGACGTTGCTGGCGCTGTTCAGTGAATACACCGGCGTGCTCGGTCCGATGATCGGAGCCTCCCGGCGCTATGACGGCCCTATGGGCAAAAGCGACCGGGCGTTCGTGCTCGGCGTGCTGGCCACCGGCGTAGCGCTGGGCTGGCTCGGCGCAACCTGGGTCAACGGCGTGATGCTGCTGGTCGCCGCGCTGCTGGTGTACACCTTGGTCAATCGGGTCCGTCAGGGCCTTAAAGAAGTCAACGACAACGCTCCCTCGGCATAAGGATTTTGCAATGCGCGACGCACAGCATCAGACGTTCACGACCCACGATGGCGTAGAGCTGTTCTACCGTCACTGGCCCGCCAGCGCCGCGCCGACCGGCGAGCCCCGCAAAGCGATTCTGCTGTTCCACCGCGGCCACGAACACTCGGGGCGGATTGCCCACCTGGTCGACGAACTGGACATGCCCGAGTTCGACTTTTTTGCCTGGGATGCCCGTGGCCACGGTCAATCCCCCGGTGCCCGTGGTGACAGCCCGAGCTTCGCCACCAGCGTGCGCGACGTGCAGACCTTCTGCGATCACATCGGTGCGACCCACCAGATCACCGAAGAAAACCTGGCCGTGATCGCCCAAAGCGTTGGCGCCGTCATCGTGTCGACCTGGGTTCACGACTACGCACCGCGCATTCGCTCGCTGGTACTGGCCTCGCCGGCGTTCAAAGTAAAACTGTACGTGCCGTTCGCCCGCACGGGCCTGGCGTTGATGCGGACCTTTCGCGGCAACTTTTTCGTCAACAGTTACGTCAAGGCTCGTTTCCTCAGCCATGACCCGGAACGCGTCGCGTCTTACGACAGCGACCCCCTGATCACCAAAGCCATTTCGGTCAACGTGCTGCTCGGCTTGTACGAAGCCGCCGACCGTGTGGTGGCCGATGCCCAGGCGATTCAGGTGCCGACCCAGTTGCTGATCTCCGGCTCCGACTTTGTGGTGCATCGCAAACCCCAAGAGCAATTCTTCGAGCGCCTGGGCAGTTTGCAGAAGGAAAAACACATCCTGCCAGGGTTCTTCCACGACACCCTGGGCGAGCGTGGCCGCGAGGTGGCGGTGAAAAGCGCCAAGCGTTTCATCCTGCAAAACTTCCTGCACCCGCTGAACCGCCCTGCCCTGCTCGACGCCGACCGCATGGGCCCGACCTGCGCCGAATCCGAGTCGCTGGCCGCGCCGCTGCCGCACAACTCGCTGCGTGACCTGTACTGGCGCATGACCCGCGCCAGCATGCGCCTGGGCAGCAAGCTGTCGGCCGGGGTCAAACTGGGCTTCGACACCGGTTTCGACTCCGGCAGCACCCTGGACTACGTCTATCGCAACCAGCCGACCGGCCACACGGCGCTGGGCAAGATGATCGACAAGAACTACCTGAACTCCATCGGCTGGCGCGGTATTCGCCAACGCAAACTGCACGCCGAAGAACTGCTGCGCCTGGCCATGGGCAAACTGCGCGAAGAACAGCGCCCGGTGCGCATCGTCGACATCGCCGCCGGCCACGGGCGCTACATCCTCGAAGCCTTGCAGGGCGTGAGCCCGCTGCCGGAATCGATCCTGCTGCGCGACTACAGCGACATCAACGTGCGCGACGGCAGCGCACTGATCGTCGAGAAAGGCCTGGGCGAGATTGCCCGCTTCGTCAAAGGCGATGCCTTCGACCGCGCCGACCTCGCCGCGCTGGAACCCAAGCCAAGCCTGGCGGTGGTGTCCGGCCTGTATGAGCTGTTCGCCGACAACGCCATGGTCGGCGGTTCGCTGGCCGGTCTGGCCGAAGCGGTCGAGCCTGGCGGTTATCTGGTGTACACCGGCCAGCCGTGGCACCCGCAGTTGGAACTGATCGCCCGCGCCCTGACCAGTCACCGTCAGGGCCAGGCCTGGGTCATGCGCCGCCGCACACAGGCAGAAATGGATCAATTGGTCGAGGCCGCCGGTTTCCGCAAGGTCACCATGCGGGTGGATGAGTGGGGCATCTTCAGCGTGTCGCTGGCGCAACGGGTGCGATGATGAGCCACGCCGCTCTGCCGACGCGCGAGCCCGGCCTGCTGAAACCGGCGGTGCTCTGGCTGCTGTTGCTGGCACCGCTGTTCTTCAGCACCTACGGTTTTGCGACGTGGGTCACCAGCCAGCGCAGCGACGTCGGCACGATGGTGTTCGGCTGGGAAACCCACATGCCGTTCTGGGCCTGGACCATCGTGCCCTACTGGTCCATTGACCTGCTCTACGGTTTCTCGCTGCTGTTGCCCAACACCCGTGCGGAACTCAAGCGCCACGCCTTGCGCCTGCTCACGGCGCAACTGATCGCGGTCAGTTGCTTCCTGATCTGGCCCCTGCGGTTCACCTTCGACCGTCCGCCCATGGACGGTCTGTTTGGCTGGCTGTTCGAAGTACTGGCGGGGTTCGACAAACCGTTCAACCAGGCGCCCTCGCTGCACATCGCGCTGCTGGTGGTGCTGTGGGTGTGTTTTCAGCGGCATACCCAAGGGGTGTGGCGCTGGCTGGTACACGGCTGGTTCGGCTTGATCGGCGTCTCGGTGCTGACCACTTATCAACACCACTTTGTTGACTTACCCACAGGCGCGCTGGCCGGTTGGCTGTGCGTCTGGCTGTGGCCGCTGGACCGCCCGAGCCCGCTGCAATCGGCACGCCTGACCCACGACCGCAAACGCTGGCAACTGGCGATCCGCTACGCGCTGGGCGCCGCACTGTTCGCGGTGCCGGCCTTTGCCTTCGGCGGTGCCTGGCTGTGGTTGCTGTGGCCGGCAGTGGCGCTGTTGATGGTGGCGCTGAACTACAAATGGCTCGACGCCGCAGGGTTTCAGAAGCGTGCCGACGGTCGCCTGACCCCGGCCGCGCGTTGGTTGTTCGCCCCGTACCTGGGCGCAGCGTGGATCAATTCACGGCTGTGGACACGCCGCCATCCACAGCCCGATCAGGTTGTGGATAACGTTTGGCTGGGGCGCATTCCCACAACCCGGCAATTGCAGGACAGCCCGTTCGACGCGGTGCTCGACCTGTGCGCCGAGCTGTCGCTGGACCCGCAAGGCCGGCCGTACCACGCGCTACCGGTGCTCGACCTGACTGCACCGACCGCCGAACAATGCCGGGAAGCGGCGTTGGCCATTGAACGCTTGCGTCAACACGGGCCGCTGTTGGTCTGCTGTGCCCTGGGTTACTCGCGCAGTGCCACGGCCATTGCCGCCTGGTTGCTGCACACGGGCCGGGCCGCCAGCGTCGATGCCGCCGTGGTACAGATTCAGCGGGCCCGCCCGCAAATCGTCTTGCACCCGGCCCATCGCCATTCCCTGGAACAGATGAGGAACACCGATGGCCGTTGACCTGCAACTGGATGTCGTCGCCAGCCTGCTGCGACGTGGCAAGGCACTGGATCAGTTATCCACAGGGCTGACGCTGATCGGCGCGGCCATTGGCTTGGTTCCTATGCTCGTCTACGGCAACCTGTGGATGCACGGCCTGTGCGCCGTGCTGGTTATCTTCGGCCTGCTGCAAAAATACTGGGCGCTGCGGGTGGCCTTCGATGCGGATCTGTTCCAACTCATGGCCGACTCTACGCAGCCATTGCCGGAACGCACCCTCGCACTCGATCAGGCATTGCAAAACCTGCGCCTGAAACCGGCCAACGGCGCAGACCGGTCCTGGGACGAGCGCAGTCGCGGTGCACTGAAGCTGTTGCGCAACCAGACACAAATGCTCGCGGCGCAAGCGCTGCTGGCCGTCGCCGCCATCATTGCCAGCCCTGCGCTGGGCTTCATTCGATAAGGAACCCTCATGTTCGAACCCGTGGTCGCTAGCCTTATCACCTCCGCCGCCCGCACGGTCACGGGCGCACGCAGCCTGTGGCTCGGTTGCGCGCCCACCATGGCGCAGCGCATTTATTACGCCAACCACAGCAGCCACGGCGATTTTGTGCTGCTCTGGGCCTCGCTTCCCCCGCCCCTGCGTAAAGTCACGCGGCCGGTGGCCGGGATCGACTACTGGAAAAAAGGCGTGGTCCGGCCCTATATCATCAACCGCGTATTCAACGGGGTGTTGATCGAACGCGAACGCAAGGACCCTGTGGATAACCCTTTGCAGCCCATGATCGACGCGCTGGAGAACGGTGATTCGCTGATCATCTTTCCCGAAGGCACGCGCAACCTGGAAGACGGCTTGCTGCCCTTCAAGAGCGGGATTTATCACTTGGCCAAACGTTATCCACAGGTCGAAGTAATCCCCGTATGGATCGACAACCTCAACCGCGTGATGCCCAAAGGGCGCGTGCTACCGTTGCCGCTGCTGTGCACCACCCGTTTCGGGGCACCGCAGGTGCTCGCCGAAGACGACAGCAAAGAGCAGTTTGTCGAACGCTGCCGCAACGCATTACTGGCCCTGGCCCCGGAGCATTCCTGAATGGATAAGCAAACCCTGATGCTGTTCGCAGGGATCGGCGCGATTCTGGTGCTGGCCTCGTTGATCGGTTTCATCCTCAAACTCAAAACCCGTGGCACGCCGAACTCGGTGATCGACAACCTCAACGCCCGGATCAACGCCTGGTGGGTGATGGTGGTGGTGATCGGTATCGCCTTCTGGCTCGGCACCAGTGCGGTGATCCTGTTGTTCTATGCGGTGTCGTTCTACGCCCTGCGCGAGTTCCTGACCCTGACCCCGACCCGGCGCAGCGATTACCCCGCGCTGGTGGCGGCGTTCTACCTGGCGCTGCCGCTGCAATACCTGCTGATTTACTCGGACTGGTACGGGTTGTTCTCGATCTTTATTCCAGTCTACGTGTTCCTGCTGCTGCCGATCCTCGCCTCGCTGGGCGGTGACAGCACGCACTTCCTGGAACGGGCCTCGAAGGTGCAATGGGGGCTGATGATCGCGGTGTTCTGCGTGTCGTTCGTGCCCGCGCTGCTGACCCTCGACATCGCAGGCTACGAAGGCCGCAACCTGCTGCTGATCGCCTACCTGGTGATCGTCGTGCAACTGTCGGACGTGTTGCAGTACGTGTGCGGCAAGTTGTTCGGCAAACACAAGATCGCGCCGAACCTGTCGCCGTCGAAAACCGTTGAAGGTTTCGTCGGCGGGATTTTGCTGGCCTCGATGATCGGTGCGGCGCTGTGGTGGATCACCCCGTTCAACATCTGGCAGTCGTTCCTGATCGCACTGTTGATCAACCTGCTGGGGTTTGCCGGTGGCATTGTCATGTCGGCGATCAAACGCGACCGTGGCGTGAAGGACTGGGGCCACATGATCGAAGGCCACGGCGGCATGCTCGACCGCCTCGACTCGGTGTGTTTCGCCGCGCCGATCTTCTTCCACCTGGTTCGGTACTGGTGGACCTGAGGCCAATCGCCGGTGATGCCCGGAAGACGGGCAACACCGGCGCCGCATCACGCCGGTAAATGCCCCAACGGCAGCGGCCCTGGGGTTTTCACGGTGTGAATCGCGAAGTTACTGCGGATATCACTCACGCCCGGCAGCTTCAGCAGGCTGCCGGTGAGGAAACGCTCATAGCCGCGCAGGTCCGGCACCACCACTTGCAGTAAAAAATCTGACTCGCCGGACACCAGGAATGCCGAAATTACCTCGGGCAACGCGGTCACGGCCAAGCGAAAGGCATCGGCTTCTTCTTCGTTGTGACGCTCGACCTTGACCCCGACAAACACCGTCAGTCCCAACCCGACTTCGTCGCGGTCGAGGTTGGCCTGGTAACCGCGAATCACCCCCGCCTCTTCCAGCATCCGCACCCGGCGCAAACACGGCGAAGCGGACAGACCGATTTCGTCCGCCAGTTGCACATTGCTCAGGCGTCCGTCCCGTTGCAACGCGGCGAGGATTCGGCGGTCGTAGGCATCCAGTTTCATGATTTGGCAGTTCCCGACTGTTTTCAGTCATCGATTGGCAGAAGCTGCCAAGTCTAGCGGCTCTGCGGGCGGATTACGCAAGCACCTGCCCCGCCCTTGCGCTCTAGACTGGGCTGACCAAATCGACAACGAATGGGGTGCAGCATGGCAGAGCTCTGGATGTTCTTTATCGCCGTGGCGGTGGTTTACCTGTTGCCCGGGCCAGACATGATCCTGCTGCTGCAAACCGGCGCCCGGCAGGGTAAAACCGCTGCGCTGGCCACGGCCATCGGCCTGGCCATCGCCCGCAGTTGCCACGTGGTGCTGGCCGCACTGGGCCTGGCGACCCTGTTCAAGGCAGCACCCTGGACCTTCGACGTGGTGCGCCTGGTCGGGGCCGCCTACCTGTTATGGCTGGGGGTCCAGTGCCTGCGTTCCAACCTGCTGCCCACCCTGAACACTACTGGCGCCGCCCCCACACTGGCATGGCGCGAGTCCATCCAACGCGGCGTACTGACCAACCTGCTCAACCCCAAGGCGTTGCTGTTCTGCTCAGTGTTGCTACCGCAGTTTATCGACCCGCAGGCAGGCTCCGTGCTGGCGCAATTCGCCAGCCTCGGGGCGCTGCTGGTGATTGCCGGGTTGATGTTCGACAGCGTTTACGCGCTGATCGGCGCATGGCTCGGCCGCTGGCTGGAGCGCAGCCCATCGGCGCAGCGCGCTCAACAATGGCTGTTTGGCAGCCTGCTGATCGGTTTCGCACTGCGCCTGACGTTCGTCCAGCAGGCCTGACCTTAACGCTTGGCGCGTCGACGGTTCCAGAGCAGGAACACCGCCCCGAGCACCAACACGCTGGCGCCAGCGATCAGCGCCAGTTTGAACGGCCGCAATGCCGAGCGAACGGCGTCCACAGCCTGGGTCACGTAGCGCTTGTTGGCCGTGTCGAAGGTCGGTTCCTCACAGTTCTCACCGAAGTTTTCCGCCCACTGCACGTACGGCCCCTGGTTGATGTAACGCTGGTAGTAAGTCAGTTCATCGTCACTGCCACGGGTCCAGCGCGCGGCCTTGCACAGCACGGCGGCAAACGCCTGGCTGCTGTGGGGCAGGAAGTTGGCTGAGTCATTGGCCAATTGGGCGGCCACGTACCGATAGTGATAACGCACATCCGGCGTAGCCTGGGTCGCTTGCTGACGCTGGACCTCGGCGGCGGTGATGAACGGGCCGGCCTCAACCGGCGGGATCTCCAGGCTGTACATGCCTTCCAGCGCGTGAAAGTCCGGCCCCATCTCGTAGCCCAACAACTCCATGCCCGACTCGCGAGCCAGTTTGGCCGCCTGGTAATAGGCTTCGGCGCGGGCGGTGGGCAGCCAGCGCGATTCGGCGTCCTGACGATACTGGCCGTAGGCCTTGGCCTTCGCTTGCAGCTCGGGGCTGTCGAAATAGCCCGGAGCCTGATCGTAATGACCCTCGCGCAACAATCTGCGGCCCAGCAGTTCGCGCAATTGCGCGGCAATCGGCAAGGTCTGGTAGTAACCGCTTTCCTGCTTGGGGGTCGGCGGTGGCGCGGGCACATGGCTGTCGACGTACTGCTTGAGTTCGTCGAGGGTCAGCACCCGCTCGGCGATGCTCGCGGCGTCCTGCCAATACACGTCATCGCTGCGGTACAACTGATCGAAGGCTTGCAGGTAGTCACCGCGCTCAAGCGCCAGCACCGCGCTTTCACCCTCGACCCGGCAACCGGGTCTGAGCGTTTCGTAATAGCCGCTCTCGTCGGTGCGATAGCCCCAGCTCTCGGTCTGCGGGAAGGCTTTGGCGGCCTTGGCATAAGCGCTGGCCGCTGCAGCCTTGTCGCCGGCACGCAGCGCCAGTTTGGCCCGCAGCCACCAGGCCAGGCCACCGTCGCCAGCGTGTTCGAGCAAGGTCTGGGTGGTGGTGTAATCACCGATCTGATAGTTCAGCGCGGCCAGTCGGTCGGCATTTTCAAGGCTGCCGGCAGTGCTGAGAATCAGCGCCTTGATCAATTTTTGCTCAGATGGTGGTTGCTCGCCGTAAGACCAGCCCATATGGCTGATGAGCGCCGCCGTGATCAATTGCTGCACCGGTTTGCCTTCCAGCAACTGCGCCAGTTCCGCGTCCGGCATCGCACTCAGTTGCGCCACCAATTGCTTGAGGGAACTGAGGCCCACCGGTGACCCGTGCAGGGATTGCGTCGCATACAGGCCAATGGCGCCGTTCCAGTTACCGTCTTCCAGCAGCAAGCGGGCCTCTTCGCCCAGGCTGGCAATGCCCAATTCCTGCGGGTCGCTGAAACCGTCGGCGCTCAATTGCCGCGTCTGCTGGAAGGCCTTGCGGGCCAGCAACAGCAGGTCGCGACGGGCCAGTTCGTCGAGATCGTTGGCTTGCACGCTGCTGGCGTACAAGGCACGGCCCTGCGAGTACGCGGCCCAGGTGCTGCGCAAGGCCCGTTGATCGGCTGGCAACGCCAGCACCTGGCGGAAATACTCCGCGGCCTGCTGATACTCGCCCGCGGTGAAGGCCACGGCGCCGGCGCTGTACAGACTCAATTCAGCCGGCAGGCTCGCGCCCTGGATCAACGCGTGTTGAGGGTCCTTGAGCTGGCGCAATTGCGCCACCAGCGTTTGTTGGGCGGCGCTGAGGCCGATCTGTTCGGCCTTGGTTTTTTCCTGTTCGTAGGGGTCGCCGTCACCGTAGTAACCGTAGCCCAGCGTGGCGGCGGTGGCCGGTTTCAGCCCGGCGATGGCGCTGCCCAGACGGCTGGCTTCGAACTGGAAGCTGCCTTCCGGCAGTTCGGCCAGGGTGTGCGCCCGATCACTGAGCAAACGCAGGGGGAAGTCCGGCCCGCAGGCCAGCGCCGAGCCCAGCGGCAGGCTGAGGGTCAGGCACAGCAGGCCGTTACGGATAAACATGAGAACCTCCTTGATCAATAAATGTACAGCGCGCCCAACCTACGGCACGCGCCGCGCCTGCCGGCAAACGGCCTTCTTTGAGGCGGGTGAAGGTGAGCTGTTCGGGACTTTGTTGCAACGTATATCCACCCAAAGCGTCGGCACCGTCACAGTGCGAAACCGCCAGTGTCACGCGCTCGGGCCAGGCGCTGTCGAGGTTGCCGGTGTTGTTCACGGCAATGTCGTACAGACCGTCGGTGTTCGCGAGGTTCAGCGCCAGTTGGCTGTTCAAGGCATCGCCCCGCGCCACGGCGCGCAACGTGGCCAGGCTCCAGGCTCGACGGTCGCCCTTGAGCGGCAGGCGAAACCAGATCAGACCAGCCAGGTGGGCCGGCGGCTCGGCACGCATTTGGGCCGCCAGCCGCGACAATTGCTGCGGGTCGGCGAGCAATTCCCGACGCGGGCCAGCGTCGTCGATCGGCACTTCACTTTCCACCACCGGGGCGCCATCGGCGTTCGACAGCAATGCCACGCCGTAGGCCGGCAAGGCCAGGTAATAAGGATTGGGGGTGATGCGGCTCCAGCGTTCGGCCCATTGTTTTGCTTGCCTGGGGTCGAACAAACCTTGCTCGGGGTCGCTCACCGCGTGCACCTGCAACACACTGCTGTCGACCACCGCCAACAGCGCCGGCAAGGTGGAACTGTCGAGCCAGGCCGGCAATGCGGTGATGCTCAGTTTCAGCGACGCAGGCAGCACGCTGCGCAGCTCGACAAGAAACTCACGATAGGCCGGCAACCGCGCATTGCCGGCGTCGTGGTCAATTTCCACGCCCGCCAGCGTCAGGCCCTGAGCCTGCCAGTCCGTCAGTACGTTGAGGATCTGTCTGCGCACTTCGGCCTGGTCCAGTTGCTTGAGCTGGCCATCCAGGCGAATCACCGCGATCAGTGGGCGGCCATCACGTTTCAACAGCGCCGGATCGATCCGGGCGCGGCTCCAGCCCGCGCCGGAGAACGCCTGCAAGGCCAGCACACGCAAGGTCGAAAAGTCCGCGCGGCTCTGGGCCAACGCATCCTCGTGGGCCTCGGTCCATTGGCGCTGCCAAACGTAGAGTTGCTGGTCCAGCGGCGGCGCCTCCTGAGGCTGGCACCCGCCCAACAACCACAGGCCCGCAAGCAAAGCCGAGCAGCGAACAAAAAAAGACGCGGACATAAACCCCTTCGAACCGACACGTTATCCCTGAACGCAAAAAGGGCCTTCACGGCCAAATGCTAGTCAGTTAAGAAAACTCAGCGTCTGAATGCTCTGCTCTGATCCAAAATCTACCCCTCACCCCAACCCTCTCCCCAAAGGGGCGAGGGGGAAAGGGAGCAGATCTCCATGCCTTTCAAAACCGGAGTTCGACTTGGACTTTCAGGTCGATGTCACTCGAATGAACACCACCGTCAGTTCCCTCGCCCCTCTGGGGAGAGGGTTAGGGTGAGGGGTGGTTCTTGAGCCTGGCAAACAGCCTGAAGCATTCCTCGTAAAGTGACGTCAACTGATCGGCATTACCTTCACGGCCCTGTTTGCAATACGCGCCAGCCTACTCAGCCAAGGGCTTTCGGGCAATGATCACCTGACTTTTCGCCACCGCCGAGTCCAGCGCCTGCTTGAGCTGCGGCCCACGGGGCGAGGCGAGAATCATCTGCCACATTTCGGCCCAATGATTGAGCAACGGGTGATCGGCATTGTGCAGATCGACCTTGGCGTCCCAGAACAACAGCATCCACAGCGACCAGTAGAACCCGTACTGGCTATGGCTCAGCACCTCCAGGCCACTGTCGCCGACCATCTGCTTGAACTGGTCCTCGCTGATGACCCGGATGTGGTTGGGCTTCTGGAAGTACTGCGGCGCGGCAATGTCTTTTTGCAGGTTTTCGGAGCTGGGGTGCGGCACGCTCAGCAGGTACAGCGCACCAGGCTTGCCGACGCGCACCAGTTCGGCCAGGAACTGCGCCGGGTCGTCGACATGTTCGATGACTTCGGTCGACACCACCCGCGTGGCCGTGGCATCGGCCAGCGGCAGCGGGTTGCCGTCGGTGACGTGACATTCGACGTCACGGGCCGGGGTGTCTTTGAGGCGCTCGGCGGTGGCGGCAATTTTCTCGGCGTCGATGTCGGCGACAATGATTTTCGCCCCGCGCATGGCACAGAAATGCACATTGCCGCCGTCGCCGCAGCCAACGTCCAGCACGGTGTCTTGCGCAGAAATGTGGAACCCGGTGTACAGCTCGTTCGTGGCCTGGTTGAACCAGCCGCTGAGCACAGCGTCCATCAACCCCAGCTCATAGGCGTCGACCTTGGCCGCTGGCGGCACGTGGGCAACGACCGGCGCCGGAACGGGTTCTTTGCCTTTCGTGAGGTTTTTCAAGCGGCTCAGCATGCGGTGGCTCCAGAGGATGAAGAATCGGCCGGGGCCGGTTTACGGGCGATGATGACCTGACTCTTGGGCATGAACTGGTCCAGCAACCGCTTGATCGCCAACCCGTCGGGCTGCGCCAGCAAGTCTTGCCAGGTCCTGGCCCAACTCTCCATCAGCGGCGGGTACGGGGCCTGGATCCGGTCACGCACCGCGCCGCCGGGGTCGCGCCCGGCCGCCCGTTCGCTGGCCCAGAAAAAAATCATCCCCATGACCCAGAAAAACCCGTTGCCCTGGCGATGCTCGATAACCAGCCCGGCGCTTTCCACCAGTTCGGTGAAGCGCTCGCGGGTGAAGACTTGAATGTGATTCGGCGCCTGAAAATAGGCCGGTGGCGCGATGCCTTGCTGCAACTGCTCGCCCACCGCGTCCGGAACGCTGAGCAAATACTGCGCACCGGGGCGGCCCATGCGCACCAGTTCCGCCATGAACAGCTCGGGGTGCTCGACATGTTCCAGCACTTCCATACAAACGATTTTGTTCGCGCAACCCTCCGCCAGCGGCAACGGCAGGCTGTTGCTGACCACGCCCAGCGACGGTTTCGCGCTCTGCGCCTGGACCTGATCCGCGAGGTCGCGGACCTTGTCGAACTCACTGTCGGCAAAGATCACCGAAGCGCCCTGGCGCACCGCAAATAGTGTCGCCACACCTTCGCCGCAACCGACATCCAGCACGGTGTCGTCCGGGCCGATGGCAAAACCCTTGAGCAACTCACCGCTGTCGCCCAGGAACCAACCGTCGAGCACTGCATCCTGCAAACCGCAGTCACGGGGCGAACCGACGCTGGGAGGTGCCAGCGTCACGGGCGCTGGCATCGGCGGCGACAATGGGCGCAAGCGCCGCAGCCACCGGCCAATCATGCCGAGGTGCCCGCGTGGTGCTGCAAGACCTGTGCAAGGAACCCTTCCAGGCGTTGCTCGGCACGGGCCTGACTGCAGAAATGTTCGAGGCTGGCCACCGCGCTGGCCGACATCCGCGCGTAACGGGCGGTGTCGTTTTTCGCCACGTCGTAACTGGCCTGATACGCCGAGCACAGCGAATCCCAGTTCGTGATGTAACGCAGGGTCCGGTAGGCCGCGCGCGGGTCGTGGGGCCACGCGGTCAGCTCATCGGTGGAATCGACGATGAAGCTGTTGTCGTGGTTGATGTAATCGGCCATCGCCGTGTTGCAGGGTGCCACCGCCGGTTTGCCGCACGACATGAATTCCATCAGCGGCAGGCACTGGCCTTCGCCAAAGGAACTGTTGACCACATAGGAGGTGGCTTCCACCAACCGCTCGTAATCGGCGTCGGCCAAATAACCGTGGATCAGCACGATGCGACAGCGATAGGACTGGTTCTTGTAGAGGTGATGCAGCATGTCGTTGAGGGCGACATCGATGTCATGGTGGGTCAGTTTCAGCACCAGCGTGGCGTCCTCGGTATCGCGGAACGTGGTGCAGAACGCGCTGATCATGTCCTGCCAGTTCTTGCGCCCGTCGTAGGGGTTGAACACTGCACTGTAGACCACGCCGTCGAGCAGCAACTCGCAATCGGGACTGGAGGTGGGCACGGGCGGGAAACCCTCGAGCAGGGCCTGCGGGCCATAAGCGCCGAGGTCCAGCGTGCGGCTGTCGATCAACAGCCCGCGCAGATGCAAGGTCACCTGATCGGCCTGGGGCTTGCGCTCCAGTTGTCGGCCGAGCGTGGCAAAACGGTCCCAGACTGGCGCGGGGATCGCACAGATCGGGTACTGCGCGCCCATCGCGTCACGCACCGCGTTGACGGTGTAGCTGGAATGGGTGATCGCTGCCCCGCACGCCCCCAGCACCCGGCGCCAGTCGTGGCGCGGCTCGTCGTGCCAGCTTTCGGTGGGGATGGTGCTGAACTCCCAGGCGAACACCGGGAGCGTCGGGCAGGCGTAGTGCATCGGCGTGCGATGGGGTGGCGAGAACGACAGAAACACACACGCCTCGCCCCGGCTCTGGCAGTCGGCGTACAAGCGATCCACCAGTTCGTCCGGGTTGCTGACTTCCAGCACCTGGCCCAGGCGTTCCAGCACCGGGCGAAATTCCTTGAGCACGAAGTAGTAGCTGTACTCGGGGCGCCCCAGGTTCTGCGCAATGGTGCTCTTGTTGGTTTCCGAATGAATAATGATCAGCATGAGGGGCTCCCCGCCACGGCCACGCTCTGCGCATCAACCGTCTCGGTTAAAGGCGTCAACCGCAGGAAATCGGCCAGCCGCTGCTGCACCGGGGCAAAGCCGCAGTAATCACGCATGCGTTCGCTCGCCGCCACGGCCATTGCCTGATAATCGGCGGGACGCTCCTTGGCCATGCGATAGCTGTCCTGGTAAGCGGTTTTCAGCGAGCCCCAATCGGGGCGATGGCGCAAGGTGCGGAATAGGATGCGCGAGTCCTGCGGCCAGACCGCCGGCTCGTGGCTGGACGCGACGACGAAAGCCACGCGCTCGTCGATGTAATCGAGCATCGCGGTGTGCGCCGGGGCAATCACCGGTTTGCCACACGACATGAACTCCATCAACGGCAGGCACAGACCTTCACAGCGCGAGGCGTTGACATAGAAACTGGCCGCGCCGTACAGCCGTGCATAGTGTTCGTCGTCCAGATAGCCGTGCATGACCACCACCCGGCAGGCAAACGGTGACAACTGCGAGAGCAGGGTCAGCAGGTGCACGTAGTAGGTCGACAGGTCGCTCTGGGTCATCTTCAGCACCAGCGTCGCATCCTCGACGTCGCGCATCGCCCAGCAGAAAGCGCTGATCAGTTGATGCCAGTTCTTGCGCCCGTCATCGGGGTTGAACACGCTGACGTACACCACCCCGTCGACCTGGGTTTCGACCCACTGCGTGGTGTCTGGCAGCACGGCTTGCGGGTGTTCTTCCACAGGCTCCGGTGGCGGTGCAATCACAGGCGTTGGCTGCACCGGACGCAGGCGCGCGATCAGCGCTTGCAGGCGCTCAGGCACCAGGTCACGAAAGCCTTCGCGGTAGGCCTCGCGCAGGTAATGCCGGGCGATGAACAAGCGCCGTGGCAGCGTTTGACCGGTGCCCTCGCGCAGGCTTTCACGCACATAGTGCCGGGCGATAAAGGCGCGCCGACGCCAGGTCAGCGGCGGCGGTTCGACCTCGACCGCAGGTTCCGTCGGCTCCAGCAGCGGCGCAATCAAGCCGTCCGCCGACAACCCCAGCGGTCGGCTGTCGAGGATAAAACCCTTGATCCGCAAGGTCGTGCCGGGATTGACCGGTATACTCGCGAACTGGCTGCGCACCTCGGCGTAGCGCTCCCACAATGGCGTGGGCAGCACCAGCACCGGGAAGTCTTCGCCCAGCACGTGCCGTATGGCGCGGGCGGTGTGGCTGGACAGGGTAATCACCCGAGCGTGGCGGGCCAGGGTCCGGCTCCAGTCCTGATTCGGGTCGTTGTCCCACTGCTGGTCGGGGATCGTGTCGAATTCCCAGGCCACCACGCACAGGGTCGGACATTGCAGGTCGCTCGGGGTTTTGTGAGGCGGGGCGAACGAGAGAAACAGGCTGTCCTGGCCCTTGAGCAGCAGGTCCCGATAGAGCGGATCGACCTCGGCGGTGGACGTGACCACGTGAACGTGCCCAAGGCTTTCGAGCACCGGGCGGTAGGCCTTGAGTACGAAGTAATAGCTGTACTCGGGAAGCCCCAGGCTCTGGCTGATCGAGTGGTCGTTGACGTCCGAATAGAGAATGAAATTCATGGCATCCCACGATGAAGCCGCCATCCCGGCAACTTCACTCTATGACGGTCGAGCCACGGATCGGGCCTGAGGTCGTCAGTGCTCGTCCATCGTCTTCATGCCCGTCTACGTTCTTGTTTTATGGGTCAGTTTCGCCTGGCGAAAAAGCAGCCACGCGGATCCCTGGGCGGTCGTGACGAGGGGCATTCTAAACACATCCGTTGGGGATTCGTGAACAGCCCGTCGTGAATAAATCAGGCTACGCTGACGAGAACTGACCGGTCACGGTTGGACCTGTTGAAATTACCGCGCAATTGGCACAGATTGGCTGCCAAACAACTACAACAAAGACTTCGCATGTCAGATTTTTCCGTAAGAGCGGTCTGTGCTCGGCGGATAAGTCCCATTAAATATGGGCATGGACGAAGTATGCTGAATGAGGGGTCGCTGCTTGAAAAAGCGTCTGTTCGTTACGGGTCTGAGTGGATTCGTAGGACGTCACATCCAATCCCGTCTGAACACTCCCGACTCGGGTTGGGAACTCTTGTCCGTCAACTCGCGTTTTGATTTGTGTGATCGAAACAGCCTCGACGGGCTGTGGCCACAGATGCCCGATGCCGTGATTCACCTGGCCGGCCAAACCTTCGTCCCCGACGCTTTCCGCGACCCGGCCAAGACCCTGCAAGTCAACCTGCTGGGCACCCTGAACCTGCTTCAAGCCCTCAAGGCCCGTGGCTTCAACGGCACCTTCCTGTACGTCAGCTCCGGCGATGTCTATGGCCAGGTTGGCGAGAGCGACCTGCCGATCACCGAGCAACAACTGCCCTGCCCGCGCAATCCGTATGCCGTGAGCAAACTCTCGGCCGAGTTCCTGACGTTGCAATGGGGCCTGAGCGAAGGCTGGCCGGTGCAGGTCGCACGCCCGTTCAACCACATCGGTGCCGGGCAGAAAGACAGTTTTGCCATTGCCAGTGCCGCGCGGCAGATCTGCCGCATCCAACAAGGCCTGCAAGCGCCGGTGCTGGAAGTCGGCGACATTGACGTGACGCGGGATTTTCTCGACGTCAGCGACGTGGTGTCGGCCTACCTGGCGCTGCTCGAGCGCGGCGAACCGGGTCAGGTCTACAACATCTGCTCGGGGGTCGAGCAAAGCATTCGCAGCCTGATCGAACAACTGGCCGACATCGCCCAGGTCGATCTGCAACTGGTTCAGGACCCTGCGCGTCTTCGTCGCGCAGAACAGCGTCGTGTCTGTGGCAGCCCCGCCAGGCTTTCACACGCCACCGGATGGGCGCCTGAAGTCACCACATCTCAATCCCTGCGGGCGATCCTGTCCGACTGGGCGTCACGGGTACGACAAGAATGACAAAAACTGCATTGATCACAGGGATCACCGGTCAAGACGGCGCCTACCTGGCCAAACTGCTGCTGGACAAGGGATATCAGGTCTTTGGCCTGGTGGCCCGGCGCAGCAGCGATTCACGTTGGCGTCTGCGTGAAATGGGCATCGAGGGCGATATTCATTACCTGGACGGCGACATGGCCGACGCCTGTTCGGTACAGCGTGCGGTGATCAAGTCGGCGCCGGATGAAATCTACAACCTGGCCGCCCAGAGCTTTGTCGCGGCGTCCTGGGATCAACCGGTCACCACCGGCATCGTCGACGGCCTGGGCGTGACCCACTTACTTGAAGCGATCCGCCAGTTCAGCCCGCACACCCGTTTTTACCAGGCGTCCACCAGTGAAATGTTCGGGTTGATCCAGGCCGAACAGCAGGACGAGAACACGCCGTTCTACCCGCGCAGCCCGTATGGCGTGGCCAAGCTCTATGGCCACTGGATCACCGTGAACTACCGCGAAAGCTTCAACCTGCACGCCAGCAGCGGCATCCTGTTCAACCACGAGTCGCCTCTGCGCGGGATCGAGTTTGTCACCCGCAAAGTCACCGACGCCGCCGCCCGCATCAAGCAGGGCAAGCAGCAGGAACTGCGCCTGGGCAACATCGACACCAAACGCGACTGGGGTTTTGCCGGTGACTACGTCGAAGCCATGTGGCTGATGCTGCAACAGGACAAGGCCGATGATTTCGTGGTCGCCACCGGGGTCACTACCACCGTGCGCGAAATGTGCAGGATTGCCTTCGAACACGTGGATTTGAACTACCGTGACTTCGTAAAAATCGACCCGGCGTTTTTCCGCCCGGCAGAAGTCGATGTGCTGTTGGGCAACCCGGCCAAGGCCCAGCGAATTCTCGGCTGGAAACCCAGGACCGACCTGGACACCCTGATCCGCATGATGATGGATGCGGACATGAAACGCGTCGCCAAGGAGTAGGCCATGCTCATCCCAGTGATTCTTTCCGGCGGGGCCGGAACAAGGCTTTGGCCAGTGTCGCGTGAAGACCATCCCAAGCCGTTCATGGTGCTGCCCGACGGCCAGACGCTGCTCGGCAAAACCTATCAACGGGCTGCCGGGTTGCAGGGCAGCAGTGGCGATATCGTCACGGTGACCCACCGCGACTACTACTTCCAGAGCAAGGATCACTACCAGGACGCACGGCTGGACCGCCATCGCGGGCATTTCATCCTCGAACCCATGGGCCGCAACACCGCCCCCGCCATTGCAGCCGCCGCCCTGGCGCTGCATGAGTTGCACGGTGACGACGCCATTCTGGTGGTGATGCCCGCCGACCATCTGATCCAGAATGAAGAGGCACTCAACAGCGCAGTCGAACACGCCGTCAACCTGGCCAGGGACGGATACCTGGTGACATTCGGGGTGATCCCGACGACGCCGGACACCGGTTTCGGCTACATCGAGCGCGGCGAACGCCTGGACGAACGCGGCGCGGCCGCCGTGCAGCGCTTTGTCGAAAAGCCTGACCTGCAAACCGCCACCCATTACCTGGAAAGCGGCAACTTCCTGTGGAATTCGGGAATGTTCTGCTTCTCGGCCGTGACCTTGCTGGCCGAACTGGAAATTCACGCACCACAACTGCTGGAACAGGCCCGTGCCTGCATTGCGGCCAGCGCTGCGGTGCAGGCCGGTGGTTGCCTGCAACAAGAGCTGTCGGCGGTGCATTTCGCCGACATGCCGGACATCTCCATCGACTACGCCTTGATGGAGCGTTCCGAAAAGGTCGTGGTGATCCCGGCCGCTTTCGACTGGAGCGACATCGGCTCCTGGGGTGCGGTTGCGGCGCTGGTCCCGGCCGATGCGCAAAACAACCGCGCCAGCGGCGATGCGCTGTTCATCGACAGCCATGACAACTTCGTACACAGCGACGGCCGACTCGTGGCCACCGTGGGTGTGGATAACCTGATCGTCATCGACACCGCCGACGCCGTGCTCATCGCCCACGCCGACCGCACGCAGGATGTGCGACGCGTGGCCAAGCAGCTCAAGGACAAACAGCACGAAACCTACCGCCTGCACCGCACGGTCAGCCGTCCGTGGGGCACCTACACCGTGCTCGAGGAAGGTTTGCGCTTCAAGATCAAACGCCTGGTGGTCAAGCCCGGTGCCGCGCTGTCCCTGCAAATGCACCACCACCGCAACGAACACTGGGTAGTGGTCGAAGGCATGGCCAAGGTCACCAACAACGGCACCGGCACCCATTTGGTGGCCAAGAATGAATCGACCTTCATTGCCGCCGGCCACAAGCATCGCCTGGAAAACCCCGGGGTCATCGACCTGGTCATCATCGAAGTGCAAAGCGGTGAATACCTGGGCGAAGACGACATCGTGCGTTTTGAAGACCAGTACGGCAGGACGGTCTGAATGCTGCTCAACCTGTACCGCTCGCTGCGCAGTTACCGGGGGTTCATCCTGGGCAGCGTCAAGCGAGAGTTCCAGTCGCGTTACCGTAACTCACTGTTTGGTGCCCTCTGGACGGTACTCAACCCGCTGTCGATGATCCTCGTCTACACCGTGGTGTTTTCCCAGATCATGCGTGCCCGCTTGCCGGGCGTGGATGACGGCCTGGCCTACAGCGTCTACCTGTGTGCCGGCCTGCTGACCTGGGGGCTGTTTTCCGAAATCACCCTGCGCAGCCAGAGCATGTTTCTGGAAAACGCCAACCTGCTGAAGAAAATCAGCTTCCCGCGTATCTGCCTGCCAGTGATCGTGCTGCTCAATGCGGCCGTCAACTTCGCGATCATTCTCGGGCTGTTCCTGGGCTTTCTGCTGATCACCGGGCGCCTGCCCGGCATGGCATTGCTGGCGCTGGTGCCGCTGCTGCTCCTGCAAGTGATCTTCTGCGCCGGGCTGGGGATGATTCTTGGGGTGCTGAACGTGTTCTTTCGTGATGTCGGGCAGTTCTTCGGGATCTGCCTGCAGTTCTGGTTCTGGCTGACGCCGATCGTCTACCCGATGACCATCCTGCCCGAACCGATCCAGCGCCTGCTGGCGCTCAACCCCATGACCGCGTTGATGCACAGTTACCAGAACCTGTTTCTCTACAACCAGTGGCCGGTCTGGAGTTCGTTGACACCGCTGCTGGTGATCGGCGTGCTGTTCTGCGTGATGGGGCTGCGGCTCTTCCGCCAGCGGGTCGGTGAAATGGTGGACGAACTCTGATGGGGCACATACGCGTCACGGGCCTGGGCAAGGCCTACAAGCAATACCCCACGCGCTGGAGCCGGCTGTTCGAATGGCTGGTGCCGTTCTCCCGACCACGGCATCACTTGCACTGGATCCTGCAAGACGTCGACTTCGAGATCCAGCCGGGCGAAGCGGTGGGCATTGTCGGGGTCAACGGCGCGGGCAAAAGCACCCTGCTGAAAATGATCACCGGCACCACCCAACCCACCTGCGGGCATATCCAGCTACAAGGCCGGGTCGCCGCGCTGCTGGAGCTGGGCATGGGTTTCCACCCCGATTTCACCGGACGCCAGAATGCCTTCATGGCCGGTCAGTTGCTGGGTATGCAGCTCGAAGACATTGAAGCCCTGATGCCGGACATCGAGGCCTTTGCCGAAATCGGCGAGGCCATCGATCACCCGGTGCGCACCTATTCCAGCGGCATGCAGATGCGCCTGGCGTTCAGCGTCGCCACCGCGCGGCGCCCGGACATCCTGATCGTCGACGAGGCGCTGTCGGTGGGCGACGCCTATTTTCAGCACAAGAGTTTCGAACGCATCCGCAGTTTCCGCCGGGACGGCACCACGCTGTTGATCGTGTCCCACGACCGCTCGGCGATCCAGTCGATCTGCGACACCGCGATTCTTCTGGAACAGGGCCGTGTTGCCCTGCGCGGCAAACCCGAAGAAGTAATGGACTACTACAACGCCATGCTCGCCGAACGCGAGGGCCAGACCGTTCGCCAGGAAATGCTCGCCAACGGCCAGGTGCAGACCATCTCCGGCACCGGTGAGGCCGGCATTCTCAGCGTGCGCCTGCTGGATCAGCGCCAGCGTTCAGTGGAGGTCGCCGAGGTCGGCCAGCCGATGGTGCTGGAGGTGCAGGTCGAGGTGCGCCAGGACATCGAGCGGCTGGTGCTCGGTTTCATGATCAAGGACCGCCTCGGCCAGCCCATGTACGGCATCAACACCCACCGACTGGATCAGGCGCTGACCGACCTCAAGGCCGGCGAACACGTGACCTACCGGTTCGCTTTCACCCTGCGCCTGGGCAAGGGCAGCTACTCGGTGGCCCTGAGCCTGTCGCGGCTAGACTCACACCTGGACCGCAACTTCGAATGGCGCGACTACGGCCTGGTGTTCCACGTCATCAACAACCGTCAGGAAGACTTCGTCGGCTGCGCCTGGCTCGATGCGCAAACCAGCATCAGCCGCGCCCTTCCCGCCCCGCTCGAACCGGCCACACGGGAGATCGCACCATGACGCGACTGTTGGTCGAATGCACTTACGTGTTCGAGCATCCCCAGGCCAATTCCGGGATTCAACGCGTGGTGCGCAACGTCATTCGCGAGTTGCCCGCACCCGACGGTGAGCACGAATGCATTCCGGTGGTGATGCTCAACGGCAAGCTCTACCGGGTACTGAGCCTGGCACCGTTGCCCACGCCGACCTTTGACCTGATGAGCCTGCGGGTACGCCTGGAACACTGGGCGAATGCCTTCTGGTTACGCCAACGTACCCTTGAGCGACGCTGGCCGTTTCACCGGTCGCGGTTCGCCCGTCGGCTGCTGTACATGGGGTGCCGAGTGGCGGCGGCGCTATGCCTGAGCATCCCGATGCGTATCCTCGACCGGCTGCTGAACAAGGACGACATCCCGGCACGCTGCGCGCCCTTGCAGCATCAGCCGGGGGATCAACTGGTGTTGCTCGACTCATCGTGGCACGCCGATTTCTTTCCCCTGGCCGAGCAGCTCAAGCGTGACGGCGTGGGCATCGTGTCGGTGATTTATGACCTGATCCCGCTGACCCATCCGCAGTTCTGCGACGCCGGGCTGGTGCGCGTGTTCAATGACTGGTTCGACTGGATTGCCCGCACCGCTGACGGCTACGTCGCGATTTCCACGACCATTCGCGACCAGGTGCGCGAAGAAATGCTGCGCCGGGTGGGCGCCAAACAGGTCGAGCAACGCTGGTTCGACCACTTCCATCTGGGCTCCGAGCTGGACCTGACGGACGAAGCCGCTGCGGTCGACCCAGGCCTTGAGCGGATGTTCCAGAGCCCGGACCCGGTGTTTCTGATGGTCAGCACCATTGAGCCACGCAAGAACCATGCGTATTTGCTCGACGCGTTCGAACGGGCCTGGGCCACCGGCTCACGTGCACGCCTGTGCATCGCCGGACGCATTGGCTGGAAGTGCGACGCGTTGATCGAGCGTATCCGCCGCCACCCCGAGCTGAACAAACGTCTGTTCATGTTCAACAGCCTCTCGGACCGCAGCCTGGAGCACGCGTATGCCCGCTCCACGGCGCTGGTATTCCCGTCTTATGTCGAGGGCTTTGGCTTGCCGCTGGTGGAAGCGATGCAGCGCGGTTTGCCGGCGATGGGCAGCGATATTCCGGTGTTTCGCGAAATTGGCGGCGAATTCATGGTCTATTTCGACCTGGCCGACCCGCAAAGCCTGACCACGCGGGTACTCGACATGGAGCGCACCGGCGCCTTTGCGGCGCCTCGCAGCATTGATCAATGGCACTGGCTCGGTTGGCGCGAGGCCAGTGCGCAACTGGTCGAACGGGTGATGCGTCACCTGAAGAAAACCCCAAAAGGGCAGAGGCAACATGCGGATAGCCCTTAACGCCCGAGTGCTCCAGGCGCCACGCACCGGCATCGGCCACTACCTGGCCGAGTTGGTCACGGCCCTGCGGCATGAGCCAGACCTTGAGCTGTCGCTGTTTCACGGCTGGGGCTGGAACACCGCGCTGCCGGAGGCCGCGATGCCCGGTTACTCACGGCTGACGCCCTGGCTGCGCCAGATCCCCGGCGCCTACCAGGCCCGGCGCTGGCTGGAGCAGTGGCGTTTCGACAACGGTCTGCCGAAGGCGATTGACCTTTATCACGAACCGAGCCTGTGGCCGCTGGCGTTCAAGGGGCCGACCCTGATCACCCTGCATGACCTGACCCACCTGCATTTCCCCGCGACCCAGCCGCCGGCGCGCTTGAAGGAAATCGAACGGCGCCTCGCCCATGGCGTACAGCACGCACGGCTGATCCTGACCGACTCGCAGTTCATCGCCGACGAAGCCCAGCAGCACTTCAACCTTCCCGCCGAGCGCTTCGTGGTCGCACCACTCGGGGTGGCCGCACGCTTTCATCCACGCAGCGATGAAGCCTTGCTGCCGACCCTGCGCCCGCTCGGCGTAAGGCCACAGGAATATTGGGTGTGCGTGGGGACCCTGGAACCGCGCAAAAACCTGTCACTGGCGCTACAAGCTCATGGGCAGTTGCCCGAAGTCGTGCGTCAACGTTTCCCGTTGCTGGTGATCGGGATGGCCGGTTGGGAGCAAGGGCAGTTCAGCGACACGTTGCGCAAAAGCCTGTCCTGGGGGCACGTGCGGCTGCTCGGATACCTGCCGGACGAACAAGTCGCGCATCTGGTGGCCGGTGCCCGTGGGCTGGTGTTTCCGTCGCGCTATGAAGGCTTCGGCCTGCCGGTACTGGAAGCCATGGCCAGCGGAACACCCGTGATCCTGACCCGCCGCTCGGCGATGCCGGAGGTTGCGGGTGATGCCGGCACTTACATTGAACCGGACGATGTCGACGGGTTGAGCCAGGCGATGGCACGCCTGATCGACGATCACGTGTATTGGCTGCACTGTCGCGAGGCAGGTTTGCAGCGCGCGAAGCTGTTTTCCTGGCAACGCTGTGCGAGTGTCACCGCTCAAGCGTACCGTCAGGCTATGGGAGGTTGAATGCGTGTCCTGCACTTTTACAAAACGTACCTGCCCGACTCGATGGGCGGGATCGAACAGGTCATTTTCCAGATGTGCGAAAGCAGCGCACGCCACGGCGTGGACAGCCACGTCCTGACTTTGAGCCCGGCCCCCTCGCCCGTTCCGCTGCATATCGGCCAGCATCAGGTGCATCAGGCCAAGCTTGACCTGCAATTGGCTTCCAGCGGGTTTTCCTACAGCGTCATCAAACAGTTTCGCGAGCTGGCGGCCGAAGCAGACATCGTCAACTACCACTTTCCCTGGCCGTTCATGGACGTGGTGCATTTTTGTACCGCGATGAAGAAACCCTGCGTGGTGAGTTATCACTCGGACATCATTCGCCAGAAAAACCTGCTCAAACTCTACCGCCCGCTGATGCGCCGATTCCTGGACAGCGCCGACCGAATCGTCGCGGCCTCCCCCAACTACCTGCACACCAGTGACGTGTTGCAAGCCTACCGGGAGAAGACCCGGGTGATCACCTATGGCCTGGACAAAGCACTTTATCCACAGCCCTCGACCGAGCGTCAGGCCCAGTGGCGGGAGCGATTGGGCGATCGGTTCTTCCTGTTCGTCGGTGTCATGCGCTATTACAAAGGGCTGCACATCCTGCTCGAAGCGATGCAGGGCTTGAACTACCCGGTGGTGATTGTCGGCGCAGGTCCCGTTGAAGCGCAGTTGCATGCCCAAGCCACCGCCCTTGGACTGCAAAACCTGCACTTCCTGGGGCGTTTGGGAGACGAGGACAAAGTCGCGTTGCTGGAACTGAGCTACGCCGTGGTCTTCCCCTCGCACCTGCGTTCCGAAGCATTTGGTATCTCGTTGCTGGAAGGCGCGATGTACGGCAAACCGATGATCTCCAGCGAAATCGGCACCGGCACCAGCTACATCAATATCCACGGCGAAACCGGCCTGGTGGTCCCACCCAGCAACCCACAGGCCTTTCGCGAAGCGATGCGCACCCTGTGGGAAAACCCCACGCGTGCCGCCGAAATGGGTGCCAAGGCCCAGGCGCGCTACCGGCAGTTGTTCACCGCCGACGAAATGGGCCGCAAATGGACCGAGTTGTATGAAGAGTTGCTGGAGGAAAAAACCTTTTCCTACGCCTGAGTCCAGGTGCCGGTCTTCAGGCTGTTGGGCGACATCCCGTCGAAACGCCAGCGCAAACCCAGCGCGGCCGGCCGCCGAACCACCTGCTCGACATGCAGCGTCCACAACCGCTCGGCGCCCTGGAAGGCCTCGACCTGCGGCCCGTCGAGAACAATTTCCGTGCGGCCACTGACCTGCAACACATCGCCCGTGGTGAAGTCGATGAACAGCAACCCGGCACGCGGATTGAGCAACAGGTTACCCAAGGTATTGAAGTGCATGTTGCCGGCAAAATCGGGGATCGTCAGGCAATTACCATCGACCCGAACAAAACCGGCCTGCCCGCCGCGATGGGAAACGTCCACCCAGCGCGAGTTATCCACAACCGCGTAACTGGCGACAAAGAAAGTGTCGGTGCGCCGAATCATCGCCGTGGCCGCGTCATCCAGGCTATTCAGGCGTTGTGCGAGGCGGGTCGAAGGGTCGGCCAGCGGCACCCGTTCAAACTGGCGCAACTGAATGTACTGCGGGCAATTGCCGAACGCCTGCTCGACCGCCACGCTCAGGCCGTGGGCCCCGACAGCACTGACCCGGCCGTTGAGGCGGTTGCGCCGACGGGTATGCAACTCGATCCCCAACAAACCCATCGCCGCCCCCACCTGCACCTGCGCCGGGTCATCGGCTGCCGGCAGGCTGTCGAGTTGCAACAGTGACGGGGCTGGGGAATGGGCGAACCCCGGCGGACCTTCGAGGATGCTGGCCCAAGGGTTACCGTCGACATCGACACTGGCAAAGAGCATGAACGGCAATTGCCGATAAAACTGGCGATGCTGATCCGGCAGCTCGTGCCGGATCAACCGGTGCCCCAAGGCCTCCATGCGCTCGGCAACGCCGACATGCGCCTGCAACCGTTTCTCGCCAGCATGCCAAGGTGACATGTCCATCACGGTTCTCCTCCTGCGCGCGGCGCAGTGTGGTCAGCCCGACGGCGCCGAGCCATCACCTCATCAGGCGGTTTGCAAACCCGCCACCGTACGCGGCATACCCACGAACCCCGGCAAGGCTTCGATCCGCGCCAGCCAGGCCCGCACATTGCCGTAGTCAGCCAGCGAGACGTTGCCTTCCGGCGCATGGGCGATGTAACTGTAAGCGGCGATGTCGGCGATGGTCGGTTCTTCGCCGACCAGGAAACTGCGGCTGGCCAGCTCCTGATCCATCACCTTGAGCAGGTTGTGGGAACGAGCGATCACCTCCTCAGCGTTGTAGGGCGCGCCGAACACGGTGATCAACCGTGCAGTGGCCGGCCCCGAGGCTATCGGCCCGGCAGCCACCGACAACCAGCGCTGAACCCTGGCGGCACCGACCGGATCGCCGGGCAGCCAACGGCCATTGCCGTACTGGCGCGCCAGATACACCAGAATCGCGTTGGAGTCGGCCAGCACCATGCCCTGATCGTCGATGACCGGCACCTGGCCAAACGGGTTCAATGCCAGGAAATCCGGCTGTTTATGAGCACCGTGGGCCAGATCAACGAATATCTTTTCGATCGGCAGGCCGAGCAGCGACAACATCAGCTCGACGCGGTGGGCGTGGCCGGACAACGGGAAGTGATAGAGCTTGATGGCGTGCTGGGGCATGGTCGACTCCGCAGGGTGATCGCGCAGTCCAGGAACGGGCCGCGCCGATGGAAGCCATCTTCTACCCGCGAGAAAAACAACAGAATAGCCAGAAAACACAATCCATTATTTCAGCCCGCGCAACAACGCCTCAGCCACGCAACGCCGGGTGTTCCCGCAGGGCCTTCACCGCGAAATCCACAAAACTGCGAACCCGTGCCGGCGCCTTGCGCCCACCCTGATACACCACATGGATCGGTAACGGCGGCAGTTCGAAGTCTTGCAGGACGATTTCCAGCTCACCGGCCGCCACCTTGCTGGCCACCTGATAGGACAGCACCCGCGTCAGCCCCCAGCCCAGGCACGCGGCCGTGATCGCGGCCTGATTGGCGGTGACCACCAAACGCGGCTCGGGGCGAACGCTCAGCATTTGGCCGTCCTCAAGGAACTGCCAACTCTTGAACTGCCCGATCGAAGACGGCGCCACCACCTGGGCCTGACGCAATTCCTCAGGGTGTCGAGGCCGTCCCTGGGCCGCGAGAAACGCCGGCGATGCACAGATCACCCGGCGCACCTCGCCGACCGGGATTGCGTGCTGGCCGCTGTCCGGCAGCTCACCAATGCGCACCGCCACATCGACGCCCTCCTCGACCATCCCGACCACACGGTCGACGAGCAAGGCATTGATGCTGACATCAGGAAAGCGGTCCAGATAACCGACCATCACCGGCGTGACGAACAACTCGCCAAACAACACGGGCGCGGTGACCGTCAGTTGCCCTCGGGGCTGGGCATGGCTGCCAGCGGCCGACGCCTCGGCTTCCTGGATCTCCGTGAGAATGCGCCGGCAATCCTCCAGGTAACGCTGGCCTGCCTCGCTCAGGTAAACGCGCCGGGTGGTACGCGTGAGCAACTGCGTGCCGATGCGCGCCTCCAGCGCCGCCACCGCCCGCGTGACACTGGCCGCCGACATCCCGAGACGCCGCGCAGCCACCGAAAACCCCTGGTCCTGGGCAACCGCGACGAAAACCTGCATTTCCTGAAATCTGTCCAAGGACCCACCTCTGTAAAAGGGAATTACCCAAGCCCTGCATCGCCTGCCAGCGGGGCGTCTTCATGCAACCCCAGACGAAACTGACCCGGATTCCATGGACACTTTGCACGCTGATTGTGTAACACTTTTCACACTTTCACCGGTGACAGTCCCGGTGTACGTTTTGCGTACCCTGCCACTTGCCGGGGTTGCCACGTCAACCGATACACACCCTTTCGTCTGCGGTGCCTTTGCACCGGGCCGGCCTCTATCAGCCTTTTTCAGGCAACACGGTTTTTAAGGAGATCCTAGTGATCTGGTTTCTTGAGGGACAATCGAGCCAGCGTGATGTGCTCATGGGCGCACGCGAGGCATTGCCTGCCGATGTACGGATTTTCGCCTCGCACCGCCGCCAGCGCCCGGAGATCACGAGCCAGGCAGATGTCAGCCTGCAAGAGCCGCTGGATAACGAGGCGCGCATCGACTGGGTCCTGCAAACCGCCAGGGAACACGGGATCAAGGTGATCCTGGCAGGGCGCATCGGCGGATTCTACGAAGCGCGGCGGGCGCTGTTCGAGGCCGAGGGCATCACCCTGGTCACGGGCGGCATGTCGATGGAGACATTCGCCTGTGTCGATGACAAAAGCCGCTTTACCGCCGAGTGCGAGGCCACGGGCCTGGCGTGCATACCGGCCATCACGGCGACCAACGCCGCCGAGTTGATCAGCGCCTATGAAACCCTGGCAACCTCTGGCGAGGTTTGCATCAAGCCGACCGTCGGCATCTATGGCCAGGGTTTCTGGCGCTTCAAAGCCGAAGCGGACGCCTTCAGTTGCTTTGCCGACCCGGATGCACGGCAAACCAGTTTCCAGGCCTACCTGCACGCTTATCAACAGGCCGCCGAGCGTCCGCCGATGCTGGTCATGCCCTATATGGCCGGAAGCGAGTGTTCGGTAGACATGGTGTGCGAGAATGGCAAGGTTATCGCCAGTGTCGGCCGTCGCAAAGAAGGGCTGAATCAGACGTTCGAGCGTGATACCGATGCCGTTCGTCTGGCAATCCGGGCTGCCGAGCACTTCAAGTGCGACGGTCTGGTTAATGTACAGACCCGCGACAACGACCACGGGCAGCCTCATCTGCTGGAAATCAACCCAAGGTACTCTGGCGGCGTGGGTTATACGCGGCACGCAGGTGTGAACCTGGCCGGGATTTTCGCCACACGGCGCCTGGGGCTTACAGAACCGGAAACAAATTGGCGCAATAATGTTTGTGTCAAAGCAATTACCGTTGCCGTTTCGGCAACGGCTTGATTTTATAATTGGAATTTGCCATCAGTGATTTCACTGTGTGCCTGTTCAAGGAGAGATTCGGATGAAGGTGCTCGCGCCTGGCGCAAACACCCCTCTTCCAGGTGCACAGAGCACATGGATATTAGAGTGTGAACGGACTTCGGTCTTCGGCGAGTTCGCCGCCGTGGCGCTGCTCCCGGTCGACGACAAACGCCAGTCCAAAGGTGAGCCTGCCCTGCTGCATCGGGAGCAGTCATGGATGGAGTGGAGCGACGGCCCGGAAAAGGTCGGTTGTGCCCTCAACCTGGACAAACTCCCCGCGGGCAGTGATCGGGTCCTGCTGCTGGCCTACACCTATTCGGCGGCCGGTCCGGTCAGCGATATGCAGGGTCTGCGGCTGACCATTGGCAGCGACATCGAATACAAACTGAACCTGCGCGACAACGGCGAATCCTCGATCATTCTCGGCGAGTTCTACCGCCGCAATGCCGAGTGGAAATTCCGTGCGCTGTCCGAAGGTTCGGCCTATGGGCTGTCAGCCTTTGGCCGACGCATCGGCCTGGACGTCGATGACAGCCATCCGACCCGCCGCGCAAGCGACGGCGGGCGACGCTGCGACTCGGCAACCGGCACCGCTTTTGCGGTCGGCACCAGCCACGTCATGACCTGCGCCCACGTCATCGAAGACATGCGCAGCCTGTACATCACCTCGTTCGAAGGCCGCTACCGGGCAGAACCCGTGGTAGTCGACCGGCGAAACGACATCGCCCTGCTCCGGGTCCATGAGGCACCCGCCCTCAAGTCCGTCGCGTTCAGCGATGGCAGCGGCTGCGCCTTGGGCGAAACCGTGGTGGCGCTGGGCTTTCCGCTGGCGAGTATTTCCGGCGGCGGTTTGCAGGTCACCCAAGGTGGCGTTTCCGGGCTGTTCGGCCTGCACAGCGACTCAAGCCTGTTCCAGTTCACCGCGCCGATTCAGCCGGGCTCCAGCGGCAGCCCGTTGTTCGATACCCGCGGCGCGGTGGTCGGCATGGTGACGTCGACGATCCCGGATGCGCAAAACATGAACTTTGCCGTCAAGGCCGGCCTGCTCACGGCGTTTCTGGATGCCTGCCGTGTTGCCACCACCCGAGAGGCGTCGGGCAAGACGTTCACGACCAGCGAAATCACGCAGACCGCGCAACCTTCGCTGTGGCTCGTCGAGGCCAGCAACACCTAGCCCTTTTCAGTTTTCAAAGGTTTAAGCGAGGCCCTCTGGTCTGCGGCCTGTACACACTTTTAGGAAATGCTTTCCATGGACTGCAGCGTAGATACCCTTGAACCGACATCGCTTCATGCCGACCTGCTTCGCGGTCGCCTGGATGTGCATGTCGAGTCATCCTCCATCGCGCCCGAGTCTCTCTTCGGCTTTGCCGAACGACGCAACCCGAAACGCGCCTTCCTGTTCGTTTCGCGCGTATTGGGCCGCCACATTCCGGTTCGCCCTTCGCGGATGCTCGAGAGTTTCGAACACCTGGCGACCAAAATACCGGCCGACCTGCCAGGGCCGGTGCTGGTCATCGGCATGGCAGAAACCGCCGTGGGCCTGGGTGCCGGTGTACACCGTGCCTACAGCGCCACGCGCCCGGACACCGTTTACCTGGTCAGTACCCGGCACCCGCTGGGCACCGAACTGTTTGCCCGTTTCGAAGAAGAACACAGCCACGCCAGTGCCCACCTGATTCACCTGCCGCAAGACCCCGAGGTCAAGGCCATGATGTTGCAGGCGCGCTCGCTGGTACTGGTGGACGATGAAGCATCCACCGGCAAAACCTTCATCAACCTGCACCGGGCGCTGGTCGATGCCGGCCTGAGCCAGGTCGAACGTGTCGTGACCTGCGTGCTGACCGACTGGTCGGACGGCGCGGTTCGCGCGCACATGGGCGAAACCGCGGAACAGGTTTCGTTGCTGCAAGGCTCCTATCGCTTCACTGAAGACAGCAGCGCGCCCCTGCCAGACATGCCGCAAGTCGGCACCGTGGCCATCGGCGACTGGCCGCTCAAGGCTGCCAATGACTGGGGCCGGCTGGGCGTTCGGTCGGTGGCCGATACGCTGGCGCCAGACCTTGCAGTGAAACCCGGCGAGCGCATTCTGGTGGTCGGCACCAGTGAATTCGTCTGGCGTCCGTTCCTGCTGGCCGAACGCCTGGAAAAAGCCGGGGCCGACGTTCATTTCAGTTCCACCAGCCGCTCGCCCATTGCCTTGGGCCATGCCATCGACCACGCGCTGTCCTTCTCGGACAACTATGGCCTGGGCATTCCCAACTTCCTCTACAACGTCAAACCCGGTCAGTTCGACCGGGTGCTGATCTGCACCGAAACACCCGCCCAGGCGATTCCTGCCGAGCTGATCGAAACCCTGAACGCGGAGATTGTTTGCGATGCCGAGTAAGCGCCCACTGGTCCTGATCGACCTCGACGACACACTGTTCCAGACCGCGCGCAAAATGCCCGAAGGCATTGAGCGTCACGTGGCTACCCTGGATGTCGACGGGCAACCGAACGGCTACATGAACACCGTCCAGAAAGCCTTTATCGAATGGCTGCTGGCCTGCGCCGACGTGGTCCCGGTGACCGCCCGTAGCGTCGAGGCGTACAGCCGCGTGCAATTGCCATTCACTGCTGGCGCCGTCTGCGCCCATGGCGGCGTGATCCTCGCGGCCGATGGCAGCCTGGACCGCGACTGGCATGCACACATGACCCGCACACTGGCCAACGCCCAGGCACGGTTGCCCGAGCTGAGCCTGGCGACCCTGGCGATCGGTGAACAACTGGGCTACTCGCTGCGCGGCTGGGTTGTCGAAGAAGCCGGACTGGCCAATTACGTCGTGACCAAACACAACGAAAACAACGACCAGGTGCTGGACGAGGTCTTGGCCAAGGTCAAGGAACAGGGCCTGCTCGACGGCATGAGCGTGCATGGCAACGGTAACAACCTGGCCTTCCTGCCCCAGGGCTTGTCCAAGCGTCTGGCGGTTGAAGAATGGCTGCGCCGCGACAAGGCGATCAACGGCGAGCGCCCGGTCATGGGGTTCGGTGACAGCATCACCGACCTGGGCTTCATGGATGCCTGCCACTTCTGGGGCACACCCGCTCGCAGCCAGTTGGCCAAAGCACTGGAAGCCGGCCTCAATGAGTAATTCTATCCACGCCCTGAACACCGTCGGCAGCGGCAGCTATGCCGTCGATGACGTGCATTTTCTGCTCCAGCCGCTGGAAATCGAAGTCACCGACGTTGCGGAGAAGGAACGGCTGATTCAGTCGAAAACCCGCCACTATTCGGAAATGATCAGCCAGGAAAACGCACCGACTGACGTGCATCAGGCCCTGTACGAGCGGGCCCTGAGCCAGAACGGCGCGCGCATGGCCGCCGATGTCCAGGCACTGGCATTGGCGCTGGATCAGGCGTGCGCCGGGCCGACCATCGCGCTGGTGTCATTCGTGCGCGCGGGCCTGCCGCTGGGCGTGCTGCTGCGCCGGGCGCTGGTGCAAATGGGTCGCGAAGCGTCTCACTACGGCATCAGCATCATCCGCGACCGTGGCATCGACAACGTGGCCCTGGACGCGATCATTGCGTTACATGGCGCCGAAAACATTGTGTTTGTCGACGGCTGGACCGGAAAAGGCGCGATCAGCGGCGAAATCAAACGCAGCCTTAATGGCGATTCGCGCTTCCCGCCCGAGCCTCGCCTGGTGGTGTTGGCCGACCCCTGTGGTCGGGCCTGGCTCGCCGCGTCTGCCGAAGACTGGGTGATCCCGTCCGGCATTCTCGGCGCAACGGTGTCGGGGCTGGTGTCCCGTTCCATCTGGCCGGCGAACGGCGGTCTGCACGGCTGCGTGGTGTACAACCACCTTCATGAACATGACGTGACCCGGCCTTTCATCGAGCAGATCGAAGCCGAACGCCAGAAGCTTGGCGACATCACGCCCGCCACGCCGTGGTCCGAAGCGCAAAAGCACCAGCTTCAGGGCGCCGCCGACGACGTGGTGCAGCAACTGGCCAAGCGTTTCGGGATCACCAACCTCAACCGTGTGAAGCCCGGCATCGCCGAAGCCACGCGCGCCGTGTTGCGCCGGGTACCCGACCACGTGCTGGTGCGCGACCGCACGGACCATGACGTGCAATTGCTCATGCACCTCGCCGAAAAGGCCGGCATTGCCATCGAGGAAGTGGGCGCCGGGCTCGGCCCTTATCGTGCGGTCACCATCATCCGGAGCGTGAGCTGATGCGCAACAAGTACTCACCCTATGCATTGGGCGCCACGCTCTACATGCCAGCGACGCGCAACGACATTCTGCAGATCGTCTTCAAGGAACGATTGCCTGAACTGCGTTCGCTGGTGGTGTGCCTGGAAGACGCCGTTGCCGAGGTTGAAGTCGAAGACGCGCTGCGCAATCTTCACCACTTGCTGCGCCGCATCAAGGACCGTGTCGGGCGCCCCGCCGACGGCCCGCTACTGTTCGTGCGCCCGCGTGACGCGGCCATGGCGGCGATTCTCAACGATTGGCCGCTGATGGATTACGTCGACGGCTTCGTGCTGCCCAAGCTCTCGCTGAGCAGCCTGAAAAGCTGGGAAGACGCAGTGACCAACCCGAAACTGGCGCTGATGCCGACCCTGGAAACCGCAGAGGTGTTCAATCCTGCCGCGATGGTTGAACTGGGCCAGGCCCTGAAAGCCGGTTTCAACGAGCGGATTATCGCGCTGCGCATTGGCGGCAACGACCTGATGGGTTGCCTGGGCCTGCGTCGCAACCCGGCGACCACGCTGTACGGCACGCCAATGAGTTACGTGATCCCGATGCTGGCCGGCGTCATGGGCTCCCAGGGTTTTGCCCTGACGGCCCCCGTGTTCGAACAACTGGCAACGCCGCACATTCTGGAGGAGGAACTGGCCATCGACATTTCCCACGGGCTTGTCGGCAAAACCGCCATTCACCCGTCGCAAATCCACATCATCCACAACGCCTTGCGCGTCAACCTCGATGACCTGAACTCCGCCCGCATGATCCTCAACTCGGTGGCACCGGCAGTGTTCAAGTTCAACGATGCGATGTGCGAGCCGGCCACCCATTTCAAATGGGCGACCAACATCATTGAGCGGGCTAAATGGCACGGCGTCGTGCCTGCCCCCGCCGTGGTGATGGACTCCCTGTTGCTCGCCGAGGCTGCGCACTGATTACCATGGATATTCAAGAGCAAACGCCCGTCCCGGTGCTGTCGGTTTTCGACTTTGACGGCACCCTGACCCGCCATGACAGCTTTGTGCCATTCCTGAGGTTCGCCTACGGCAACGGCCGTTTCGCGCTGTGCATGACCCGTATGCTGTTTCCCGGCCTGCGCTATCTGGTGGGCGGCCTCAGCCGCGACGAACTCAAGGCCCACCTGATCCGGGTGTTCCTGACCGGCGAAAGCGCCCAATGGGTCAGCACCAAGGCCCAAGCTTTCTGTGAGCTGTACTGGACCCGGCTGCTGCGCCCCAACGGCCTGGTGGCGGTGGCTGCCGAAGTTGAATCCGGCGCCATCGTGACGCTCTGTTCGGCCTCGCCCGCGCTGGTGCTCAAACCCTTCGCCGAGCGCCTGGGGATCAAACTGATCGCGACGGAACTGGAAGTCATCGACGGCACCTTGACCGGCACTATTGTCGGCAACAACTGCCGAAGCCTGTTCAAGGTCCTGCGCCTGCAAAGTGTCTACGGGCCACTGACACAATTCCGCATCCGTGCGTGGGGCGACACCCGCGGCGATCACGAACTGCTGGCCGCCGCCCAGGACCCGCACTGGCGGGTATTTCACCCGGCTTGGCGTCGTCTTCGTAAAGTACGTTTTCAAAATGCCGACAACGTCAGCACGACAAGCACTGCGCAACGCGTTGAAGGTAACAGCAGCACCCCTACCAATTCTGAGCATCGACATGGAGAGTAAACATGGCACTTACTTTGGCTAAAAACCAAACTATCTCGCTGGAAAAGACCGCTGGAACCGGGTTGAAAAAAGTCAGCATGGGCCTGGGTTGGGACCCGGAGAAAGCCGGTGGTTTCTTCGGCAAACTGATGGGCAACACCAACGACATCGACCTCGACGCCTCCTGCATCCTGCTGGACGAAAGCAAGAAGCCGGTCGACCTGGTCTGGTTTCGCCAACTGATGTCCCGTGACGGCGCCATCCGCCATTCCGGCGACAACCGCACCGGTGAAGGCGCAGGCGATGACGAAACCATCTTCGTCGACCTGGAAAAACTGCCGGGTTCGGTCAAGTACCTGGTGTTCACCGTGAACTCGTTCACTGGCCAGAACTTCGAAAAAGTCGCCAATGCCTACTGCCGTATCGTCGACGACGCCGGCCGTAAGGAACTGGGCCGTTTCGACCTGTCCGAGAAAGGTCGCCACACCGGCATCGTCATGGCCTATCTGGCCCGTAATGCGGGCGGCTGGGATTTCACCACCGTGGGCGAAGTCACCAACGGCCGTACCGCAGACGACCTGGTTGACCTGGCAATCGCGGCGGTGCGCACATGACAAACCTGGCTCCTGGCGCGAATGCACCGGTAGCCACGGGCCAGCTGACGGTTACCGTCAGCTTCTCCCAGCTCCCGGGCGCAGACATTGATGTATCGGCGTTTGTACTGAACGACGCGGGCAAAGTCCGCGGCGATCAGGACATGTGTTTCTACGGACAAAAAAGCGTCAATAACGGGGCCGTCCAACTGACGGAAACGGCCGCTGGCCGTGCAGTTTTTACCCTGGATCTGAGCAAGATCGACGCTGTCGTGGAAAAAGTCGCCCTGACGGCCACCATCTACGAAAACAAGGCGCGGTTCGACAGCGTTTCCCACCTGTCGTTGAGTGTCAGCGGTGGGATCGAAGCCAGTATTCCTACCAACGGAATGCAGGAAACCGCACTGATCCTCGGCGAGTTTTACCGTCGCCAGGGTGCCTGGAAGTTCCGCTGTGTCGCCCAAGGGTTTGCCGGTGGCCTGGAGCCCCTGGCCAAACACTTTGGCGTTGAAGTTGCAGCGCCGTCTCCAGCGCCAACACCTGCTCCGGTGCCAGCCCCAACGCCTGCCCCTGCGCCGGCAGCGGTCAAGTCCAGCATCAGCCTGAGCAAGATCACCCTGGACAAGACCCGCTCCAGCATCAGCCTGGAAAAGGGCAGCAGCGATTTCGGCGAGATCAAGATCAACCTGAACTGGAACCGTGCCAGCAATGGCGGCGGTGGCGGCTTCTTCTCGCGCCTGAAGTCCGATGCCATCGACCTGGACGTCGGTTGCCTGTTCGAACTCGCCGACGGTTACAAAGGTGCCGTCCAGGCCCTGGGTAACTCGTTCGGTGATTTCAACAACGAACCGTACATCCAGTTGATGGGTGATGACCGGACCGGCTCGGTCAGCGACGGCGAATGGCTGCGCATCAACGGCAAGCAGTGGAAAGACGTCAAACGCATCCTGGTGTACGCCTTCATTTACGAAGGCGCGCCAAACTGGAAGGCCACCGATGGGGTTGTGACCATCTACGTGCCGGGCCAGCCGCCGATTGAAGTGCGGGTCAGCGAGGAAGGTGGACGCCAGGGCATGTGTGCAATCGCACTCCTGGAAAATGACAGAGGCGCGGTCAAGGTCTCCCGTCGGGTCGACTTCTTCCGGGGTCACTCCGACATGGACAAGGCTTATGGCTGGGGCATGAAGTGGTCCGCCGGTTCCAAATAAATCATCAGCACCGTGGGGCCTTCCGGCCCCGCGTATTGGGAGAATCGAAATGCTCGAATGGTTGAAGACAAATGCCACAGCGGCACGCGACAAACTGGCCAGCGAAGTCACCAAGTTCAAGAACCGTGAGTTCATGGACGCCGTGGTCGCCGGTTGTGCACTGGTCGCGGCAGCCGATGGCGACATCAGCTCCGAAGAAAAACAGAAAATGATGGGTTACATCCAGAACTCGCAAGAGCTCAAGGTGTTCGACGCCAAGGATGTCATCAAGTCGTTCCAGGAAATTTGCGGCAAGTTTGAATTCGACAACGCCATCGGCCGTGCCGAAGCGTTGAAGGTCATCGCAAAAATCAAAGGCAAGCCAGACGCAGCGCGTCTGTTGGTTCGCGTCTGCTGCGCAATCGGGGGCGCCGACGGTTCCTTCGACGAAAGCGAACGTGCTGTTTGCCGCTCCATCTGTAATGAGCTGGGCCTGAGCCCCGCTGACTTCGATCTCTAAGGTAAACACCTGTGGAAAATACTGCTCTGGGCTTCCCGCCCCTCACCATCGCGGTCTTCGTAGGCCTGGCCTTGTCGGCCATGGTCCTCGACATGCTGACCCACCGGGGTGACAAGCCGGTCTCGCTCACCAAAGCCGCTGTCTGGTCGGTGTTCTGGGTTCTGATTTCCCTGGGCTTCGCCGGTTACCTGTATGTCGAACACGGCCCGTCTGTTGCCAGCCTGTTCATCACAGGTTACGCCCTGGAGAAAGTCCTGAGCGTGGATAACCTGTTCGTCTTCATGGCGATCTTCGCCTGGTTCAAGATCCCGGATGGCCTGCGCCACCGTGTCCTGTACTGGGGCATCATCGGCGCGATCGTCTTCCGCCTGATCTTCGTGGCCATCGGTACCGGCCTGCTGATGTTCGGCCCGTGGGTCGAGGTCATCTTTGCCCTGATCGTCGGCTGGACCGCAGTCATGATGCTCAGAGCGGGCGGTGACGACGAAGAGGAAGAGGACTACTCCAAGCACATGGCCTACCGCTTCGCCGCGAAACTGTTCCCGGTGTGGCCAAAACTGCATGGCCATAACTTCTTCGTGCGTCGTTCGGTCCTTGAAAAAGAGCTGAACAAACCCGAGAACAAGGGCATCAGCCTGCCGGTCAAAGGCGCACTGTTCGCCACGCCGCTGTTCCTTTGCGTATTCGTGATGGAAATCTCCGACGTGCTGTTCGCCTTCGACTCGGTACCGGCAGTTATTGCGGTCAGCCGTGAACCGTTGATCGTGTACTCGGCTATGCTGTTCGCGATTCTGGGCCTGCGGACCATGTACTTCGTACTTGAAGCACTGAAACGCTACCTGGTGCACCTGGAGAAAGCCGTCATCGCGCTGCTGTTCTTCATTGCCGCCAAACTGGGCCTCAATGCAACTGATCACCTGTTCCACCACGGTTACAGCATCGATGCCAACACCAGCCTGTTTGTCGTGCTGATCGTGCTGGCCATCGGTATCGTCGCCAGCCTGATCTTCCCTGCAAAGGAAGACGAGGCAGAAAACGCTTAAGTCCAAACCTAAAGGAGTAACAGAGAAATGGCACTGACCCTTCAGAAAGGCGGAAACCTGTCCCTTTCGAAAACCGACCCTTCGCTGACCAAGATTCTGGTCGGTCTGGGCTGGGACCCACGCGCTACAGACGGAGCTGAATTCGATTTGGACGCCAGTGCATTTCTGCTCGGCGCCAACGGCAAGGTACGTAGCGACGCGGACTTCATTTTCTACAACCAGCTCAAAAGTGCCGATGGCTCGGTTGAACACACCGGCGACAACCGTACCGGCGCCGGCGACGGTGACGACGAAGTGGTCAAGGTCGACCTGAGCCGTGTACCGGCTGAAGTCGACAAGATCGCCTTCACCGTGACCATCCACGACGCTGAAGCACGCAAGCAGAACTTCGGCCAAGTGGGCAATGCGTTCATCCGCATCGTCAACGAAGTGACTGGCACCGAAATCGTTCGTTATGACCTGGCCGAAGACGCCAGCGTTGAAACCGCAATGATCTTCGCCGAGCTGTACCGCAACAATGGCGAGTGGAAATTCCGTGCTGTCGGCCAGGGTTACGCTGGTGGCCTGAAAGCAACCGCCAACCAATACGGCATGAGCTTCTAAGCTGTCCCACCCCATTTAAAAGAGGAATCAATCATGGCGGTAAGTCTGAGCAAAGGCGGCAACGTTTCCCTGTCCAAGGAGGCTCCGGGCCTGACCGAAGTCATCGTGGGCCTGGGCTGGGATCCGCGTGTGACCGACGGTCAAGAGTTCGACCTGGACGCTTCGATCTTCATCGTTGGCGAAAATGGCAAAGTCCTCGACGACAACAGCTTCATTTTCTACAACAACAAGAAGTCTGCCGATGGCAGCGTCGAGCACCTGGGTGACAACCGCTCCGGCGCAGGCGAAGGTGACGACGAGCAGGCAGTGGTCAAGCTGACCTCCCTGGCAGCCGCTGTCCAGAAGCTGGTGTTCGCGGTCACTATCCACGACGCTGAAGCCCGCAAGCAAAGCTTCGGCCAGGTTTCCAACGCTTACATCCGCGTTGTGAACAAGGCTGACGGCAAGGAACTGGCGCGCTACGACCTGTCGGAAGACGCTTCCACCGAGACGGCGATGATCTTCGGTGAGCTCTATCGCAATGGCGCCGAGTTCAAGTTCAAGGCCATTGGCCAAGGCTTCGCTGGCGGCCTCAAGCCTCTGGCTGAAGCTCACGGCGTGAGCATCGGCTAACCCGCAAGGGTGCCCCGAAAGCCCCTGCCGATTGGCAGGGGCTTTTTCTTGCCTGCCACAACCACGCAATACCGCTGTTTCTGCCTGTACCGATACTGGCCAAGGGACGAAGCAACAAGGAGCTCGGCAAGGATCGAGCGTATTTGCCAACGGCCTGCACAGGCCGATCTGTCAGCAGGGATGAACATGAACCTCTTGCTCAAGGTGCGCCTATGCCTGGCCGCCCTCGGTTATCTGGTCATTTGCAACACCGCCTGGGCCGCCAGCTTCAACTGCGCCAATGCGACGACTTACTCGGAAAACGCCATCTGCTCGAACGAGGCGTTTTCCAGGCTCGATGAAAAAATCAACTCGCTGTTTACCCAAAGCATGGAACTGACGGACGAAAAAGCCGCCCTGCGCCAGGATCAGCGCGACTGGCTGGCCTCCCGTAACACCTGCGCCACCGCCGCCTGTGTCGGCGAGCAACTGCGGGAGCGGGTCGAGTTCCTGCAAGACTATCGGGCAGGCCTCACGCCTGCGCCTTCTGTCATAGCGCCGGCTCCCGCCCCTGCACCGGTCATTGCGGCGCCAGCGCCGGTGATCACGCCACCTGCCGTGCATGCCCCGACAGCCGCCCCACCGGTTCAAGCCACTCGCCCCGCTGCACCTGCGCCCTCTGCCACCGCTGTGGTGCAGGCTCCGCACAAAGACCCCTCGTTGCTACCCGCCAAACTGGCCGGCCTGGCGATGCTGATCGTGGTGCTGGCGAGTATCTGGCTGCACCACCGCGGGACGCTGACCATCTATGCCGACTACACCGATGCGACCTGGACCAGCGTCACGCCGATGCTGGGGATCGTTTCGTACTGGGTGTTCCGCTTCTTCGAGATACCGCACCCTTACGCCCTGATTGCCGCGGGCATCCTGTTCAGCCTGATGATGGTTCAAGTCATCCGCCAGACCTACAAGAGCAACGGCGTGTCGGTGTACTTCCTGATGGCGCTCATGGCCAAGATGATCATGATTGGCGCCTACCTCGTCATGATGATCGTGCTGATCATCGGTAAGTCGCGTACCCAGCGCGAGGCACGCAATAAGCGCCGGGCAATGGCTGCCGTCACATCGCTGTTCGTGCTGCTCTCGGGCTGGCTGTGCCGGGACCGGCGGTTCACCCCGCTGGGGGTTTATCTGGAAGGGCAAACCACGCCTTGAGCTTCAGTGATCGCATGCCGGGCGACGCCCGTCGCCGTCATGCTGCCTGAAGTTGAGCCTGTCACTCACTGACCCCGTTGCAAGGCCCCGCCCACTGCCAGGTGACCTGTGGATAACCTGGCAGCGGTCAGCCTATCAACACAGAATGAAGGCGTCCCTGGCTGCCTTGAGCCAGTCGGGGAACTCCTCCATCAGTTGGTCATACAACTGCTCTTCGCTAATGTCGTTGAGGTTATCCAGGGCAAAGAAGTTGCAGTTATCCACAACCCGGCCGTCCATATCGTCAAGCTTCTCCAGAATCCCGTAGCCAGAACCGCCCAACCCGACGAACTGCCAGAAGATCGGCAACTTGGCCGCCTCTTTCATCAGTTTGGTGATGGCGCGATTTTCGTGAACACCACCGTCACTGATAAACAGCACGTAGATCGGCGTGCGGTCACCAGAGTTCTTGTAGTAGTCGATCACCTGGCGCATGGCTTTGGGCTCGTCGTTGACCCGGCTGCCCACATTCCATTTTTTCCAGCCGCCATTGTCCTGATTGACGTAATCCTGGTAGTTGCCGAGCGTCACCGGCGACAACTGGCAAGGCTTGGCACCGAACGCCCAGCAGTCGAGTGCACCGTCGTCATCGAAGTGCACCGCCAGCGGCAGCAGGCGGTTGATCACTTCCTGCACATGCCCACCCGAATACTGGCCCGTCATCGAACCCGAGGCATCCAGCACCAGCCCGACCCGCGCCTTGACGTCAGTGAGCTTGGCTTTTTCCAGACTGATTTGCGCTTTCTTGGCCAGGCTTACCAGCGCCGGCGCTGCCGCAGCAATTTTCTTCTCAAGGGAGATTTTCGGCGCAGCGACCGGTGGCGCGGGCGCCGGGACCGGAACAGGTTCATCCGCAACCGAGCCGCCAAAATGCTCGACCAGCGCAGCCAGACCGGCATTAAAACCCTGGAGGTTAGAGAGCATCCGCCACTCGCCATTCTTGCGGTAGATGTCCGCGACCATGATCGCCTTCTCAGCGTCAAACGTCGCACCACTGAAGCCGCAACTGGCCACCTCCTGACCGTTGGTCTGGATGCTGAAACGGCTCGACTGAATGTCACGCATCGCCCCGCCACCGTCGATCGACGCGGTGAACACCATGCGATCAATCGTTGCCGGCAAGCCTGCCAGGTTGATCTGAAAGTCGCCGCCATCGGACAGCTTCAGGCTGTTGCACGGTGACGAAGGCTGATTGAAGAAAATCATGTAGCGGTCGTCAGAGAGCTTGCCCTGAGCATCCACGCCGAAGCAGACGTAGTCGATGACATCGCGCGAATCGATCTTGATCGACAGCGTCAGCGAGTCGCCTTGAATGAGGGTCGCCAACGGTACGCGCTGGCCCTGTGTAATGAGCATTTGAAGGCTCCTGTTCCCTGGATGAGCTGGACGAAGGCACCGATAGTACCCGTAAAACACCAGGCATTGGCTGGTCGTTGAAGCCAGACGAGTGACGGCCACCCCCTTAGACCTTGAGGGTTGATTGTGTAAGCTTGGCGCAAGGAATAACGGTTACGGAGCAACACATGGACGATACACACACCCCGATGCTGATTCAGCTATACGCCGCAGAAAAGGATGGGCCGTTTCTTGAGGAACTGCCTGCTCGCCCGTTGGGAGAAGACACGTACGAGTTACTCTCCTCCCCTGGCCTGATACTGAATCTGGCGCGGGGAGATGTCGTTTCAATCAAGGACAAGAATGCCCCGGCAGTGGTTGTGAAACGCGGGGGTAACTTTTGCATTCAGATCTACGCCGACACCATTCCCGAGCACGAAGTAGAAACCCTCGAAAACGATGTGATCCGTGAACTCAATGGCACGCTGGATGGGCTCTTCGAAGGGAACTTGTCGCTGGCCGTCCCGGCAAAAAATGGCATGGACGCCATCAATAAGTTCTTCGACCGGTTCCGCGAAAGAACAGGCATCCAGTGGTATTACGCCAACATTTACAAAAATCTCGACGATGATGATGACGAAACCTTGCTGTATTGGTGGCTCGATAGCTGAGCCGGGCACAGCTGTTTTCCGAGGCGCTTGCACAAATACAAAAGCCCCCGATGATCGGGGGCTTGGGCAGTGCGTCTGACGCTATGGGATCAAACCAGTCTGGCCGGATTCGGCCGGTGGCTTACTCCACCGTGACCGACTTCGCCAGGTTGCGCGGCTGGTCAACGTCGGTGCCTTTGAGCACGGCGACGTAGTACGACAGCAGTTGCAACGGGATGGTGTAGAGGATCGGCGACAGGATGTCGTGGATATGCGGCATGTTGATGACGTGAGTACCCTCGCCGTTGGTCATGCCGGCCTGTTCGTCGGCGAAGACGATCAGTTGGCCGCCACGGGCGCGTACTTCCTGAAGGTTGGACTTCAACTTCTCCAGCAACTCGTTGTTCGGCGCCACGGTGACCACCGGCATGTCGTTGTCGACCAGCGCCAACGGACCGTGCTTGAGTTCGCCGGCCGGATAGGCTTCAGCGTGGATGTAGGAGATTTCCTTGAGTTTGAGCGCGCCTTCCATCGCCACCGGGTACTGCGCACCCCGCCCGAGGAACAGGGTGTGGTGCTTGTCGGCGAACAGCTCGGCGACTTTCTCGACGGTGCCGTCCATGGCCAGGGCTTCGCCCAGACGGGTTGGCAAGCGACGCAGTTCTTCTACCAGTGTCGCTTCTACACCTTTGGCCAACGTGCCACGGACCTGGCCGAGGGACAGGGTCAGCAGCAACAAGCCAACCAACTGAGTGGTGAAGGCTTTGGTCGAGGCAACGCCGATTTCACGACCGGCCTGGGTCAACAGGGTCAGGTCCGATTCACGCACCAGCGAACTGATACCCACGTTGCAGATCGCCAGGCTGGCGAGGAAACCCAGCTCCTTGGCATTGCGCAGCGCGGCCAAAGTGTCGGCGGTTTCGCCGGACTGGGAGATGGTCACGAACAGGCTGTCGGGCTGCACCACTACTTTGCGGTAGCGGAACTCACTGGCGACTTCGACCTGGCACGGGATGCCGGCCAGTTCTTCGAGCCAGTAACGGGCAACCATGCCAGCGTGATAACTGGTGCCGCAGGCAACGATCTGCACATTGCGAACCTTGGCGAATAGTTCGGCTGCTTGCGGGCCGAAGGCTTGCACCAGCACCTGATTCTGGCTCAGGCGACCTTCCAGGGTGCGTTGCACCACGGACGGTTGCTCGTGGATTTCCTTGAGCATGAAGTGGCGGAATTCACCCTTCTCGGCGGACTCGGCGCTGTCGCGGTACTGCACGGCTTCGCGTTCAACCGCTTTGCCGTCGACATCCCAGATCTGCACGCTATCGCGGCGAATCTCGGCGATATCGCCTTCTTCCAGGTACATGAAACGGTCGGTGACCTGACGCAGCGCCAGTTGGTCCGACGCCAGGAAGTTCTCGCCCAGACCGAGGCCGATCACCAATGGGCTGCCGCTGCGGGCCGCAACCAGACGATCCGGTTGATCAGCGCTGATCACCGCCAGGCCATAAGCACCGTGCAGCTCTTTAACGGTAGCCTTGAGGGCCACGGTCAGATCGCTCAGGTCTTTGAGTTTGTGATTCAACAGGTGAGCGATGACTTCAGTGTCGGTGTCCGAGGTGAACACATAACCCAGAGCCTTGAGTTGCTCACGCAGGGCTTCGTGGTTTTCGATGATGCCGTTGTGCACCACCGCCAGGTCGCCGGAGAAATGCGGGTGCGCGTTACGCTCGCACGGCGCACCGTGGGTGGCCCAACGGGTGTGGGCAATGCCCAGACGCCCGACCAGCGGTTCTGCGGCCAGGGCTTGCTCCAGCTCAGCGACCTTGCCCGGACGACGCATGCGCGCAAGCTTTTCGTCATTGGTAAAGACCGCCACACCGGCGCTGTCGTAGCCGCGGTATTCCAGGCGCTTGAGGCCTTCGAGCAAAATGGCGGTGATGTTACGTTCTGCAACGGCGCCAACAATTCCACACATGCTATTTCTCCTGGCTGACAGCCGCGCAAATCACGTTAATGCCGCGGGCCTGAATCTGGTCGCGAGCCTCAAGTGGCAGGCGATCATCGGTAATAAGGGTATGGACACTGCTCCAGGGCAGTTCCAGGTTGGGAATCTTGCGGCCGATCTTGTCGGATTCGACCATCACGATCACTTCACGGGCCACTTCGGCCATCACCCGGCTGAGGCCGAGCAGTTCGTTGAAGGTCGTGGTGCCACGCACCAGATCGATGCCGTCGGCACCGATGAACAATTGGTCAAAATCGTAGGAGCGTAGTACCTGCTCGGCGACCTGACCCTGGAAGGACTCGGAATGCGGGTCCCAGGTGCCACCGGTCATCAACAGCACCGGTTCATGTTCCAGTTCGCTCAGCGCATTGGCGACATGCAGGGAATTGGTCATAACCACCAACCCCGGCTGTTGACCCAGTTGCGGGATCATCGCGGCGGTGGTGCTGCCACTGTCGATGATGATCCGTGCATGCTCGCGAATCCGCGCCACTGCCGCACGGGCAATGGCTTGCTTGTGCGCGGAAACAGGCTGGGCGGGATCCGCCACCAACTCCTGAGGCATGGTGATTGCACCGCCATAGCGGCGCAACAACAGACCATTGCTTTCAAGGGCGGCCAGGTCCTTGCGAACCGTGACTTCCGAGGTTTCGAAGCGCTTGGCCAGCTCATCCACACTGACTTCGCCCTGCTCGTTGAGCAAGGCGAGGATGTTATGGCGACGTTGGGGCGTATTGCGTTTCGACATGAGCTTGTAAGTTTCGATTCGAAAGATAACGGAAGCAATCAAAACCTATCGGCGAAACTTCGTCAAGCGTGGGGCGATAAAAAGATCAGTGGATAAAAGCATCGCGGGCAAGCCATGCTCCTACAGGTCAGCGTCGTTCATACATTATGTGAACAACCTAAACCCTGTAGGTGCAAGGCTTTCCCGCGAAGGCGATCTCAAGACCGCCGCACGAGCTTGTGGATAACTCAGCTCTTCTTGAGCTTCTCCGGCCGCTTCCAGCCGTCAATGTTCTTCTGACGCGCACGACCCACAGCCAGTTGAGCGTTATCCACATTCGAGGTAATCGTCGAACCCGCCGCAGTGGTCGCACCGTCAGAGATATCCACAGGCGCCACCAACGAGTTGTTGGAACCGATGAACACATCCTCACCCAACACGGTTTTCCACTTGTTGGCGCCGTCATAGTTGCAGGTGATGGTGCCCGCACCAATGTTGGTCCGTGCACCAATCTCGGCGTCGCCCAGGTAAGTCAGATGACCGGCCTTGGCGCCTTCACCCAGGTGGGCGTTTTTCAGTTCGACAAAGTTACCCACATGGGCGCGAGCCTCAAGCACGGTGCCGGGACGCAAACGCGCGAACGGGCCGGCATCACTGCCCTCGCCCAACACTGCGCCTTCGATATGGCTGTTGGCCTTGATCACCACGCCTTTGCGCAAGGTGCTGTCCTTGATCACGCAGTTCGGGCCGATCACCACGTTGTCCTCGATGACAACCTTGCCTTCGAGAATCACGTTGATGTCGATCAGCACATCCCGACCGACGGTCACGTCACCGCGCACATCGAAACGTGCCGGGTCGCGCAACGTCACGCCTTCGGCCATCAAACGGCGACCTTCGCGCAACTGGTAGTGACGCTCCAGCTCGGACAGCTGTTTACGGTCGTTGGCGCCCTGCACTTCCATCGCATCGTGAGGCTGTTCGGTGTCCACCACCAGGCCGTCGCTGACCGCCATGGCGATCACGTCAGTCAGGTAGTACTCACCCTGGGCATTGTTATTGGAGAGCCGGCTCATCCAGTCGCCCAGACGATCGGCCGGCACCGCCATAATGCCGGTGTTGCCTTCCGTGATCGTACGCTCGGCCTCGCTGGCATCCTTGTGCTCGACGATAGCGGTCACCCGGCCATCGGCGTTGCGCACGATACGACCGTAACCCGTCGGGTCGTCGAGTTCGACGGTCAACAACCCCATCTGCTGTGGCACGACAAGCTTGAGCAGGCGCTGCAAGGTTTTGACTTCAATCAGCGGTACGTCGCCGTAAAGGATCAGTACGGTGTCGGCGGTAATGAACGGCACGGTCTGAGCCACCGCGTGGCCCGTGCCCAGTTGTTTTTCCTGCAACACAAAGTTCAGGTCATCGGCGGCCAACTGCTCGCGTACCAGCTCGGCGCCATGGCCGATCACTACGTGAATGCGCTGAGGATCAAGTTGCCGGGCGCTGTGGATAACATGGCCCAACATAGAATTACCGGCAATCGGGTGCAGAACCTTCGGCAGGGCAGAACGCATGCGAGTGCCTTGACCGGCAGCGAGGATAACGATTTCAAGAGACATGACTGGCTACCAATCCTGGGTGGTCAGCGGCTGCGACCAATAGAGAAATGCAGAAAAAGAAAAAGGGTAGCCGAGGCTACCCTTTTTAATCAATCACACAACAAACCGACGGTACTTAACCGCCGAACTTCTTGCGGATCTGCTGGACGGTGCGCAGCTGAGCTGTCGCCTCGGCCAGACGTGCAGCAGCGGAACCGTAGTCGAACTCGGCGCCTCTTTCGTGCAAGGCCTTCTCGGCAGCCTTGACGGCTTGCTGAGCGGAGGCTTCGTCCAGGTCGGCAGCACGTTGCACGGTGTCGGCAAGAACCTTGACCATGTTCGGCTGAACCTCGAGGTAACCACCGGAGATGTAAAACACCTCGGTTTCCCCACCCTGTTTGATCAGGCGGATCGGACCTGGTTTGAGTTCAGTGATCAGCGGAGCGTGACCCAGGGCGATACCAAGATCACCCAGGCTGCCGTGCGCAATCACCATCTCGACCAGACCGGAAAAGATTTCTCCTTCCGCGCTGACGATATCGCAATGGACTGTCATAGCCATCTGCTTGCCTCAACCTGATTAGCGCCCGTTTCCGGGCGCCGGGATTACAGTTTCTTGGCTTTCTCGATCGCTTCTTCGATGCCGCCGACCATGTAGAACGCTTGTTCTGGCAGGTGGTCGTAGTCACCGTTGAGGATGCCTTTGAAGCCAGCAATGGTGTCTTTCAGGGAAACGTATTTACCCGATGCACCGGTGAAGACTTCAGCCACGAAGAACGGCTGCGACAAGAAACGCTGGATCTTACGAGCACGGTTAACCAACTGCTTGTCGGCTTCCGACAGCTCGTCCATACCCAGGATCGCGATGATGTCCTTCAGTTCTTTGTAACGCTGCAGAACATACTGAACGCCGCGAGCGGTGTCGTAGTGGTCCTGGCCGATCACGTTCGGGTCCAGCTGGCGCGAAGTCGAGTCCAGTGGGTCTACCGCTGGGTAGATACCCAGGGAAGCGATGTCACGGGACAGAACGACGGTGGCGTCCAAGTGGGCGAACGTGGTCGCTGGCGACGGGTCAGTCAAGTCATCCGCTGGTACGTATACCGCTTGGATCGAAGTGATCGAACCGTTTTTGGTGGAAGTGATGCGCTCTTGCAGAGTGCCCATCTCTTCAGCCAGGGTCGGCTGGTAACCTACTGCCGAAGGCATACGGCCCAGCAGTGCGGATACTTCAGTACCGGCCAGGGTGTAACGATAGATGTTGTCGACGAACAGCAGAACGTCGTTACCTTCGTCACGGAACTTCTCGGCCATGGTCAGGCCGGTCAGTGCTACGCGCAGACGGTTACCCGGCGGCTCGTTCATCTGACCGTAAACCAGTGCCACTTTGTCCAGAACGTTGGAGTCCTTCATCTCGTGGTAGAAGTCGTTACCCTCACGAGTACGCTCACCCACACCTGCGAACACGGAATAACCGCTGTGCTCGATGGCGATGTTACGGATCAGTTCCATCATGTTTACGGTTTTGCCTACACCGGCACCACCGAACAGACCAACTTTACCGCCCTTCGCGAACGGGCAGACCAGGTCGATAACCTTGATGCCGGTTTCCAGCAGGTCGTTGCCGCCCGCTTGTTCTGCGAAAGATGGCGCAGGACGGTGAATGCCCCAACGCTCTTCGGTGTCGATCGGGCCAGCTTCGTCGATCGGGTTACCCAGTACGTCCATGATCCGGCCCAGGGTCGCTTTACCGACCGGTACGGAGATGGCTGCGCCAGAGTCGGTGACTTCCAGACCGCGCTTCAAGCCCTCGGTGGAACCCATCGCAATGGTACGAACCACGCCGTCGCCCAGCTGCTGCTGAACTTCCAGAGTGGTTGCGGCCGCGCTTTGTACTGTCAGCGCGTTGTAGATGCTCGGTACGCTGTCGCGTGGAAATTCCACGTCGATAACGGCGCCGATGATTTGAACGATACGTCCGCTACTCATAGCTGGATCCTCTGAATATTTGAACCGTTAAACCGCGGCAGCGCCGCCGACGATTTCCGAGATCTCTTGGGTGATCGCAGCCTGACGCGCCTTGTTGTAGATCAGCTGCAAATCGCTGATCAAATCACCGGCGTTGTCGGTAGCGTTCTTCATCGCGATCATCCGCGCAGCTTGTTCAGCCGCGTTGTTCTCGACCACCGCCTGGTAGACCTGCGACTCCACGTAGCGGACCATCAAGCCGTCAAGCAGCTCTTTGGCATCCGGTTCGTAGAGGTAGTCCCAGTGGTGCTTGAGCTGTTGATCCGGGGTCGCCACCAATGGAATCAACTGCTCCACGGTAGGCTGTTGCGTCATGGTGTTGATGAACTTGTTGGACACCACGTTCAGGCGGTCAATACGCCCGTCCAGGTAGGCATCCAGCATCACCTTGACGCTGCCGATCAAATCATTGATCGACGGTTCTTCACCCAGGTGGCTGATAGCTGCAACGACGTTACCGCCGAAGTTGCGGAAGAAAGCCGCACCCTTGCTACCTACCACACACAGATCGATCTCGACGCCGTTTTCGCGGTTTACCGCCATGTCCTTGACCAGGGCCTTGAACAGGTTGGTGTTCAAGCCACCACACAGACCACGGTCACTGCTCACCACAACGTAACCAACGCGCTTGATAGCGCGGTCGATCATGAAAGGGTGGCGATATTCCGGGTTAGCGTTGGCCAGATGACCAATAACCTGGCGGATGCGCTCCGCGTAAGGACGGCTAGCAGCCATGCGCATTTGTGCCTTGCGCATTTTGCTGACCGCCACTTTTTCCATGGCGCTGGTAATCTTTTGCGTGCTTTTGATGCTCGCAATCTTACTGCGAATCTCTTTTGCGCCTGCCATGTAACACCTATCAGGTTAGCAAGCGGGAGCCTTGCGGCTCCCGCTGCGGCTTACCAGGTTTGGGTGGCCTTGAACTTCTCGATACCGGCTTTCATGCCAGCGTCGATTTCGTCATTGAAGTCACCCTTCACGTTGATCTTCGCCATCAAGTCGGCGTGATCGCGGTTGAAGAAAGCAATCAGCGCTTGTTCGAAGCTGCCGATCTTGGCGATTTCAACGTCAGTCAGGAACCCACGCTCAGCGGCATACAGCGACAGCGCCATGTCAGCGATCGACATTGGTGCGTATTGCTTCTGCTTCATCAGCTCGGTAACGCGCTGACCATGCTCAAGTTGCTTACGGGTCGCTTCGTCCAGGTCAGAAGCGAACTGGGCAAATGCTGCCAGTTCACGGTACTGAGCCAGAGCGGTACGGATACCACCGGAGAGCTTCTTGATGATCTTGGTCTGAGCGGCACCACCCACACGGGATACCGAAACACCGGCGTTCACTGCAGGACGGATCCCGGAGTTGAACATGGCCGATTCCAGGAAGATCTGACCGTCGGTGATGGAAATCACGTTGGTCGGAACGAACGCGGAAACGTCGCCAGCCTGGGTTTCGATGATCGGCAGTGCGGTCAGGGAACCGGTTTTGCCGGTCACTGCGCCGTTGGTGAACTTCTCTACGTATTCTTCCGAAACGCGGGATGCGCGCTCCAGCAGACGGGAGTGGAGATAGAACACGTCGCCTGGGTAAGCTTCACGGCCTGGTGGACGGCGCAGCAGCAGGGAAATCTGGCGGTAAGCCACTGCTTGCTTGGACAGATCGTCATAAACGATCAGCGCGTCTTCACCGCGGTCGCGGAAGTATTCGCCCATGGTGCAACCGGAGTACGGTGCCAGGAATTGCAGTGCTGCCGATTCCGAAGCACTCGCAGCCACGACGATGGTGTTAGCCAGTGCGCCGTTTTCTTCCAGCTTGCGAACAACGTTGGCGATGGTCGATTGCTTCTGACCGATCGCTACGTAGACGCAGAAGATGCCGCTGTCTTTCTGGTTGATGATCGCGTCGATCGCCAGAGCGGTTTTACCGATCTGACGGTCACCGATGATCAGCTCACGCTGGCCACGGCCGACAGGGATCATGGCATCGACAGCCTTGTAGCCAGTCTGTACAGGCTGGTCTACCGACTTACGCCAGATCACGCCTGGAGCAACTTTCTCGACCGCATCGGTCTCGGTGTTGTTCAGCGGACCTTTGCCATCAACTGGGTTACCCAGTGCATCGACTACGCGACCCAGCAGTTCCTTACCAACCGGAACTTCGAGGATGCGGCCAGTGCACTTGGCGCTCATGCCTTCAGCCAGAGTCTGGTATGCGCCCAATACAACGGCACCTACAGAGTCTTGCTCCAGGTTGAGGGCCATACCGTAGACGCCGCCCGGAAACTCGATCATCTCGCCGTACATTACGTCGGCCAGACCGTGAATCCGCACGATGCCGTCAGATACGCTGACGACAGTGCCTTCGTTACGGGCTTGGGAGGTCACATCGAGCTTGTCGATGCGGCCCTTGATAATTTCACTTATTTCGGAAGGATTGAGTTGCTGCATTGCTCTGCTGCCCCTTCAAACTCAAGATTTCAATGCTTCGGCAAGGTTCGCGAGTTTGCCGCGAATCGAGCCATCGATTACCAGGTCGCCGGCGCGGATGATGACGCCACCAATAAGGGCGGCATCCTCCACAGCGTGCAGTCGCACTTCCCGGCCGAGCCGTGCACTGAGAACCTTGGCGAGTTTGTCTTGCTGTTCTTGGTTCAATGCAAAAGCACTGGTGACATCCACATCTACCGATTTCTCTTGTTCGGCCTTGTACAGGTCAAACAGAGCGGCGATCTCCGGCAGAAGCGGGAGACGGTCGTTTTCAGCAACGACGTGGATGAAATTCTGTGCCTTGGCATCAAACTTGTCGCCACACACGTCAATGAACGTGGTGGCCTTGTCTGCGCTCGTCAGTCGCGGGGCCTTGAGCACGCGCTGCATGGTGTCGTCTTGCGACACTGCTGCAGCCAGGCCGAGCATGGCTGACCAAGAGGCCAGTTGCTGGTGGGCCTGGGCGTGCTCGAAGGCTGCCTTAGCGTAAGGTCGGGCCAACGTGGTCAATTCTGCCATGATCGCCCTCGCTTAAATTTCAGCAGCCAGTTTGTTAACCAGCTCCGCGTGCGCGTTTTGATCGATTGTGGCACCCAGGATCTTCTCGGCGCCGCCAACGGCCAGAGCACCCAGTTGGGCACGCAGCGCGTCTTTGACACTGTTCAGTTCCTGCTCGATCTCGGCCTGAGCCTGAACCTTCACACGGTCAGCGTCGACACGGGCTTTTTCAACAGCCTCTTCGACGATCTGGTTACCGCGTTTCTTGGCTTGCTCAATGATTTCGGCTGCCTGAGCTTTCGCATCGCGCAGTTGTTGACCCGCTTTATCTTGGGCCAATTCCAGGTCGCGAGCTGCTCGGGCGGCAGCGTCCAGTCCATCCGCGATCTTCTTCTGACGTTCGTGCAAAGCCGCGATGACCGGAGGCCACACGAACTTCATGCAAAACAGTACAAAAATGAAGAACGCAACGGACTGGCCAATCAGGGTTGCATTAATGTTCACGCCAACACCTCGCTCGTTCGTTGCACATCACACCAATTACTCGAAGGTTCGAGTAATTAGCCAGCGAGTTGACCAACGAATGGGTTCGCGAAGGTGAAGAACAGAGCGATACCAACACCGATCATGGTTACGGCGTCGAGCAGACCGGCAACGATGAACATTTTAACTTGCAGCATTGGAACCATTTCTGGCTGACGCGCTGCGCCTTCCAGGAACTTGCCGCCCAACAGGCCGAAACCAATTGCGGTACCCAGTGCGCCCAGGCCGATCAACAGTGCAACAGCGATAGCGGTTAGACCAACTACAGTTTCCATCTTTCCTCCCGACTTTTACGTCGTATGGTTTAGGTTTTTTAGATTAAAGCGGTAAAACAAATCGTTTCATCATGCCCTTCACGGGCCCCCTCCCGTTTGACCGGGAGGGACATCAGACTAGCCGAAGCAGGCCTTAATGGTTCTCTTCGTGCGCCATCGACAGGTAGACGATGGTCAGCATCATGAAGATAAACGCCTGCAGGGTAATGATCAGGATGTGGAACACAGCCCACGCCCACTGCAGAACTACGCCCAGGCCGCTAAGCCAGAGCAGACCGCTGCCGAACATCACGGCGATCAGAATGAACACCAGCTCACCGGCATACATGTTGCCGAACAGACGCAAAGCCAGCGAGATCGGCTTGGCGATCAGCGTCACGAACTCCAGCAGGAAGTTCACCGGGATCAGCAGGGCTTGAACGAAAATGTTCTTGCTGCCGAACGGGTGCAGGGTCAGTTCGCCGATGAAGCCGCCGATGCCCTTGACCTTGATGCTGTAGAAAATGATCAACGCGAACACCGACAGGGCCATGCCCAGGGTAGCGTTCGGGTCAGTGGTCGATACGGCACGGAACGGAATGTGCGCATCGCCAGAGATCATCATGGCCAACTGAGGAATCCAGTCGACCGGTACCAGGTCGACGGCGTTCATCAGGAAGACCCAGACGAAGATGGTCAGTGCCAACGGTGCAATCACCGGGCTACGGCCATGGAAGCTGTCTTTCACGCTGCCATCGACGAATTCGACCAATACTTCAACGAAGTTCTGCAAAGCACCTGGCTGACCGGAAGTCGCCTTCTTCGCCGCCATGCGGAAAATCAGAACGAAGATCAGACCCAACGCAACAGACCAGCCGAGGGTATCGACGTGGAATGCCCAGAAGCCCATTTCCTTGGCTTCTGCTGCGGTGTGGGCAAAGCCCCAGCCGCCGGTAGGGTGCTGACCGAAGGTCAGGTTCTGCAAGTGGTGCTGGATATAGCCCGAAGCGGTTGTTTCTGCCATGGTTGCCTCAAACGCCCTAAGGTCTCGAAAGTCTTGTTCTCATCAGCAGGGGAGCGAACCAGCTGACCAGTTGGGTCAGCACAAAGACGCCGAATACAGCTAGCGGCGCCAGTGGCTTCACACCTGCGAACGTCAATGCAAAAAGCACTGCCGTCAAAATCAGTTTGCCAGCCTCGCCGGCATAAAAAGACCGGACGATAGCTTGAGCTGCTCGGGCGCCGGAAAACCGAAATGCCCTGTGAGCGAAATAAACATTGGGAAGCAATGCTATCAGGCCTCCGCAGAGCCCTGAGTATCCGGCTACGACTCCATGCCATTGCCAGAGCGCCAACGCGGCCACCAACACAACGACAAATTGAGCCAATAACACAGGAAAAACCGCCAGGCGATGGAACGGCAAGCGGTTTGGCGTGCGGGTTTCCATCACTTCTTTCCCCCAAAGGTCGGCTGCCAGAACGCAATAACTTGGCATAATTTGTGCCGACAAAATGCGCGCAGAGTATAGGGGCGGTTCAGCCCCTATTCAACTGTCAGGTAGTGATTTCCGACTGCACGCTACATGAGGAAATGTTTCAGCGGATATGTGCGAGGACACCTTGCAGCTCATCGAGGGAGTTGTAACCAATCACCAACTGCCCTTTGCCCTTCTTTCCGTGGCGGATCTGCACCGCAGAGCCTAGGCGCTCTGCCAGACGCTGTTCGAGCCGAGCGATGTCCGGGTCTGGCCTGGCGGGTTCGGTGACCTCTGGTTTGCCACTCAACCACTGGCGCACCAGTGCTTCAGTCTGGCGTACGGTCAGCCCTCGTGCGACAACGTGTCGCGCCCCTTCAACCTGTTGATTTTCCGGCAAACCGAGCAATGCACGGGCATGACCCATTTCCAGGTCGCCGTGAGACAGCATGGTCTTGATGACTTCCGGCAATGCAAGCAGGCGCAACAGGTTGGCCACGGTCACGCGGGACTTGCCCACCGCTTCGGCGACTTGTTGCTGAGTCAGCTGGAACTCCTGCTGCAGACGCTGCAGGGCAATCGCTTCCTCGATCGGGTTGAGGTCTTCACGCTGGATATTCTCGATCAGTGCCATGGCGATGGCGGTTTCATCCGGAACATCGCGCACCATAGCCGGGATGGTTTCCTGGCCAGCCTGCTGGCTTGCGCGCCAGCGGCGTTCACCGGCGATGATTTCAAAGCGACCACCGCCAATCGGGCGAACCACGATTGGCTGCATCACGCCCTGGGCCTTGATCGACAGGGCCAGTTCTTCCAGCGCCTGCGGATCCATGTCTCGGCGCGGCTGGTACTTGCCGCGCTGGAGCAGGTCCAGCGGCAGGTGTTGCAACTCACGCTGATCGGCCAGGACTGCCTGTTCTTCCAGCGAACTGACGGTCGGACCACTCAGCAGTGCATCCAGTCCACGTCCGAGACCTCGTTTCTTGACGGCCATGGGGATTCCTTAAGTTGCCTGAGCAGCGGCGATGCGTGAATTTTTACGTTGACGACGAACCATCTCGCCCGCCAATGCCAGATAGGCAATGGCACCCCGAGAGGATTTGTCATACGCCAATGCGGGCATGCCATAGCTTGGCGCTTCGGCCAGGCGGATGTTGCGCGGAATCACGGTGTCGTAGAGCTGTTCGCCGAAGTGTTCCTTGAGCTGCGCCGAGACATCGTTCATCAGGCTCAGGCGCGGGTCATACATGGTCCGCAGCAGGCCTTCGACTTTCAGGTTCGGGTTCAACAATTCAGCGATGCGCTTGATGTTATCCACAAGGTCGCTCAAGCCTTCGAGTGCAAAGTATTCGCACTGCATGGGGATAATCACCCCGTCGGCGGCAACCAGCGCATTGAGCGTGAGCATCGACAGCGACGGCGGGCAGTCGATCAAAATGTAATCGTAATTCTCGCGAATCGGCGCCAGGGCGCTACGCAGGCGGCTTTCCTTCATCTGCATTTCCAGCAGAACGACTTCGGCCGCGGTCAGGTCGCGGTTGGCCGGCAACAACTGGTAACCACCATGTTCGGAAAAGTGCATGGCCTGGGCCAGGTCGCATTCGCCGATCAGCAGGTCGTAAACCGAGTTTTCCAGACCGTGTTTATCCACACCGCTACCCATGGTGGCGTTGCCCTGTGGATCGAGATCGATCAACAGCACCCGGCGCTTGGTCGCGACCAGGGATGCTGCGAGGTTGATGCAGGTGGTGGTCTTGCCCACACCACCCTTTTGGTTCGCTATCGCGAATACCTTAGCCATTCTTGCTTGTGTTCCCAATCATGCCGTGCGGCGCAGTATCAGCAGATGGCGTTGGCCTTGGCAACCGGGTACGGCCAGGGCGTGTTCGCTATCGAGGTGGAAGTCTGCCGGCAATGCTACCAGCTCATCCGCGGGATGAACGCCCTTCATTGCCAGCCAACGTGTATCGCTATCGCCCAGGTGGCGAGTCCAGTTGCTGAAGTTCTCCATGCTGCTGAATGCCCGGGAGATGATCCCGTTGAACGGCAGTTCAGGCGTGAAGGCTTCGACGCGACTGTGGATAACTTGCAGGTTATCCAGTTTGAGTTCGAGTTTGACCTGAGTCAGGAAGCGGGTTTTCTTGCCGTTGCTGTCCAGGCAGGTGACGTTCGACTCGGGAAACAGGATCGCCAGGGGAATACCCGGCATGCCGCCGCCACTGCCCACATCCAGCCAACGGCCGTTTTCGATGAAGGACATTACGCTCAGGCTGTCGAGCAAATGCCGTGACACCATTTCGTCCGGATCACGCACTGCCGTGAGGTTGTAGGCCTTGTTCCATTTTATCAACAGGGCCAGATAACCCAGCAGCTGCGCGTGCTGGGTTTCTGTCAGGTTGACACCGAGCTGGCGAGCACCTGTGGATAACTCTTCGGCGTGTTGCGAGGTGACCATCGAACTCAAGCGCTTTGCTCCAACTGACGGCCCGCGCCGCGTTTTTTCAAATGAATCATCAACAGCGAAATCGCTGCCGGGGTCACGCCCGGAATCCGCGAAGCCTGGCCCAGAGTCTCTGGACGGGTTGCGCCGAGCTTGCTCTGAATCTCTTTGGAGAGACCGGAGATGGTCGTGTAATCGATATCCACAGGCAATTTGGTGTCTTCGCTGGCCCGCAGGCGAGCGATTTCATCTTGCTGGCGATCGATGTAACCGGCGTATTTGGTCTTGATTTCGACCTGTTCGGCGACTTGCGGGTCTTCTGCACCCGTACCGGTCACCGAGATCAAACCAGCGTAGTCGATTTCTGGACGGGTCAGCAGGTTCAGCAAGTTGTATTCGTGGGTCAACGGCGTACCGAATTTTTCGGCAATGGCATCGCCCTGCTCAGTGCCCGGGCGAACCCAAGTGCTTTTCAGGCGTTGCTCTTCCAGCTCGATGCTTTCGCGTTTTTTGCAGAAAGCGGCCCAACGCACGTCATCCACCAACCCCAATTCGCGACCTTTTTCGGTCAAGCGCAGGTCGGCGTTGTCTTCGCGAAGGATCAAACGGTATTCGGCGCGGGATGTGAACATCCGATACGGCTCCTGGGTACCCAGGGTAATCAGGTCGTCGACCAATACACCGATGTACGCTTCGTCGCGACGCGGGCACCAGCTGTCTTTGCCCTGTGCACGCAATGCCGCGTTGGTCCCGGCCAGCAAACCTTGGGCGCCGGCTTCTTCGTAACCGGTGGTGCCGTTGATTTGCCCGGCAAAGAACAGACCGCCAATGACTTTGGTTTCCAGGCTGTACTTCAGGTCACGCGGGTCGAAGTAGTCGTACTCGATGGCATAACCCGGACGAACGATATGGGCGTTTTCCATCCCGCGAATCGATTGCACGATCTGCAATTGCACGTCGAACGGCAATGACGTGGAAATCCCGTTCGGGTACAGCTCGTGGGTGGTCAAACCTTCCGGCTCGATGAAAACCTGATGGCTTTCCTTGTCGGCAAAGCGGTGGATCTTGTCTTCAATCGACGGGCAATACCGCGGACCAATACCTTCGATTACCCCGGAGTACATCGGCGAACGGTCGAGGTTCGAGGCGATGATTTCGTGAGTACGCGCGTTGGTATGGGTAATCCAGCAACTGACCTGCTTTGGATGCTGTTCTTTGGAGCCCATGAACGACATCACCGGAATCGGTGTATCGCCGGGTTGCTCGGACATCACCGAGAAATCCACAGAACGGCCATCGATACGCGGTGGCGTGCCGGTTTTCAGGCGACCCACGCGTAAAGGCAATTCACGCAGACGGTGAGCCAGGGCGATCGACGGTGGATCGCCGGCACGACCGCCGGAATAGTTCTGCATGCCGATGTGGATAAGTCCACCGAGGAAGGTGCCAGTGGTCAACACCACGGAATCGGCGAAGAAACGCAGGCCCATCTGGGTGACAACACCGCGCACTTGTTCCTGTTCGACGATCAAGTCGTCGGCCGCCTGTTGAAATATCCACAGGTTCGGCTGGTTCTCGAGAATCTCGCGCACAGCGGCCTTGTACAGCACACGGTCGGCCTGGGCGCGAGTAGCGCGCACAGCTGGGCCTTTGCGGCTGTTCAACACGCGAAACTGAATACCCCCTTTATCGGTGGCGATCGCCATCGCTCCACCAAGGGCATCGATTTCCTTGACCAGGTGGCTTTTGCCGATCCCGCCAATCGCGGGATTGCAGCTCATTGCTCCGAGGGTTTCCACGTTATGCGTCAGCAGCAGGGTTTTTGCCCCCATACGTGCTGAGGCCAGTGCTGCCTCGGTACCGGCATGACCGCCGCCGATGACGATCACTTCAAAACGGGAAGGGAAATCCACCACGCACCTCGTGCCTGCTTCAGTTAGGTAATCAGGAATAGTTTGAGCTCAGGTTTTTGGACCTGGTCGACAAGTATAGGGACTTCACCCTTCCTAAAGAACCCTTTGCACAAAAATTAACCAGCTGTGGAGAAGTCGGGATAATAGAAATTAAAAAGAGAGAAATTTATTAAATCTTTGTTTTTATGTTTATTTCTACTGAGCCACATTTCTGTGGATAGATTGATACAGCCCTTTATATTAAATATGTACAGAGATTCAAAACCCTGTGGTCATGTGCCAATGAGGCCCTTGGATAACCGGTGTAAGCCTGTGGATGAAAGGGGTGGTTATCCACAGAGGTGGTTTTCCTCAGTTTTGAAGCCCTGTTATCAACTGTGCTCAGTGGCAGTTATTCACAGGGCTTAATCCACAGAAAAGCGCCGAACGGAGCAAATGGCGCCCACGCAAAAGCCACCGAAGCGGTCAATGCCGCTCGGTTGCTCAAATAATCTGGAGAAATACGAGGGTGTAGGAGCTTGGCTTGCCAGCGAATGATGCGAGGCGGTGCGTCAGATTGGCCGCTTCGCGAGCAAACTCGGCTCCTACAGAAGGAGAGGTGAAGCTATTTGCCGATGCAAAAGCTGGAAAAGATCCTTCCCAGCAGGTCATCCGAACTGAATTCGCCGGTAATTTCCCCCAGGGACTGCTGTGCCTGACGCAAATCTTCAGCCAGCAACTCGCCAGCACCGGCCAGGGTCAACTGTGCCCGACCATGTTCGAGTGAGGCACTGGCATGGCGCAGGGCTTCCAGGTGACGCCGGCGGGCGCTGAAGCTGCTTTCCGAGGTCTGTTCATAGCCCATGCAGGTCTTGAGGTGGTCACGCAGTAGTTCCAGGCCATCGCCGGCCGACTTGGCGCTCAGGCTGATGGTCACGTGGCCATCTTCGCTGACCTCCAGCGCAATCGCCTCACCGGTCAGGTCTGCCTTGTTGCGGATCAACGTCACTTTGGCTGGATCCGGGCGCTGTTCCAGAAACTCCGGCCATAACGCAAACGGATCAACGGCTTCGGGAGCGGTGGCATCCACCACCAGCAGCACCCGATCCGCCTCGGTAATGGCCTTCAAAGCACGTTCCACGCCGATTTTCTCGACCTGGTCCTCGGTATCGCGCAGCCCCGCCGTGTCGACCACATGCAGTGGCATGCCGTCGATGTGGATATGTTCGCGCAAGATGTCCCGGGTGGTGCCGGCAATTTCGGTGACAATCGCTGCTTCACGACCGGCCAACGCGTTCAACAGGCTGGATTTACCGGCATTCGGACGGCCGGCAATCACCACGGTCATACCATCGCGCAGCAAGGCACCCTGCCCGGCTTCACGCAGCACGGTGGATAACTCGTTACGCACCGCATCGAGCATCGTCAGCACGTGGCCATCGGCAAGGAAGTCGATTTCTTCTTCCGGGAAGTCGATAGCGGCCTCGACGTAGATCCGCAATGCAATCAGTTGTTCGGTGAGGTTATGCACACGCTGGGAAAACGCACCTTGCAACGAACGCAACGCGTTGCGGGCAGCCTGTGCAGAACTTGCCTCAATGAGGTCGGCGATGGCTTCGGCCTGGGCCAGGTCGAGTTTGTCGTTCAGGAACGCACGTTCGCTGAATTCTCCCGGTCGGGCCAGGCGGCAACCCAGTTCCAGGCAACGCTTGAGCAACATATCCAGAACGATCGGGCCACCATGGCCTTGAAGTTCCAGTACGTCTTCGCCGGTAAAGGAGTTCGGGCCCGGGAAATACAGGGCGATGCCCTCATCCAGGACGTCTTCATCGGCATTGAGGAACGGGCCGTAGTGGGCGAATCTTGGTTTGAGTTCACGGCCACTGATGGCCTTCGCCGCAACACTGGCCAACGGCCCGGAAATACGGACGATACCGACACCGCCACGGCCCTGGGCGGTGGCGACGGCGGCGATGGTTTCACGAGGAACGCTCATGATTCGATATCCAGATAAAAATGGCAGATAGCAAAACGCCCCACTAGGGGGCGTTTTGAGTGGTTATCCACAGAGTAAGTTATGCGTCGGCTTTTTTGGTAGCCGCTTCAATCTTACGTGTGATGTACCACTGTTGAGCGATGGACAGGCAGTTGTTCACAACCCAGTACAGCACCAGACCCGCCGGGAACCACAGGAAGAAGAAGGTGAAGATGATTGGCATCAGCTTCATCACCTTGGCCTGCATCGGATCCGGAGGCGTCGGGTTCAACTGCTGCTGGATGAACATGGTTGCGCCCATGATGATCGGCAGAATGAAGAACGGATCTTTGATCGACAGGTCGGTAATCCACAGCATGAACGGCGCTTGGCGCATTTCCACGCTTTCCAGGAGTACCCAGTACAGCGAAAGGAATACTGGCATCTGCACGAGGATTGGCAAGCAACCACCCAGCGGATTGATCTTCTCTTTCTTGTACAGCTCCATCATGGCTTGCGACATTTTCTGCCGGTCATCGCCATGTTGTTCTTTCAGCGCAGCCAGTTTCGGTGCCACTGCACGCATGCGCGCCATGGATTTGTAGCTGGCTGCCGACAGCGGGAAGAAAATCCCTTTGATCAGCATGGTCAGGAAGATGATCGACCAGCCCCAGTTACCGACCAGAGCGTGGATATGTTGCAGCAGCCAGAAGATTGGCTGGGCAATGAACCACAGAATGCCGTAGTCGACTGTCAATTCCAGGCCTGGGGACAACTCTTTGAGCACTGCCTGGCTTTTCGGACCGGCGTACAGGACAGCGCTGGTTTCTACTTTCGCACCAGGCGCAGCGGTCAATGCCGGGCCGGTGTAACCGATGATGTAGTTACCTTTGCTGTCTTTACGGGTCTGGACGATGTTGTTTTCGCCCTTCGCCGGAATCCACGCGGTCACGAAGTAGTGTTGCAACCAGGCAACCCAGCCACCTTGAACGGTTTCTTTCAGCGAACCCTTGTCCATGTCCTTCATGGACACTTTCTTGTACGGCTCGGAACTTGTCCACAGGGCGGCGCCCAGGTAAGTCGCGGTACCGGTGGCGGTGCTGGAAGAAGGATCGGAGCTGGCGTCACGCTTCAACTGCGCAAACATTGCACCGGACCAGGGCTGTGCGCTCTGGTTGTCGATCACGTAGGAAACGGTGACGTCGTACAGGCCACGTTTCAAGGTGAAACGCTTGATGTAGTTAACGCCGTCCTTGCTGAATTTCAGGTCAACAACCAGTTGATCCTGACCATCAGCCAGTTGATACGTCTTCTTCTCCGAAGAGAACACCGGGCGACCTGCTGGATTTGCGTCCGGACCGTTGGTGCCGATCAGACCGCTTTGTGCCAGATAGGTCCGCTCGCCGCCGTTATCAAACAGCTGGAACGGAATTTCCGGGTGATCCTGGCGACGTGGATACAGCGGCAGCTTCAGCTGGGCGATATCACCACCTTGTGGATCGATAGCCAGGTCGAGCACATCCGTTTTGATCTGGATGAGGTCTTTGCTGGCAGCCACTGGAGCTTCGGCTGGAGCACTGGTATCGCTTGCCGCGCGTGGAATGTCGTCACTAACGGAAGCGTTATTGCCAGTCGCCGTGTCCGGTAGGCCCGGTGCGGTGGTGCTGGCAGCAACATTCTGAGTCGGCAGGGCAGCCTGGCCATAGTCCTGGTTCCACTTAAGGACCATGACATACGACACGATTGCCAGGGCGACGATCAGGATCGTGCGTTTGATATCCATGATTACTCGGCCATCGAAGAAGAACGGGAGGTAGGGATAGGTGGAACCGGGTCATAACCACCGGGATTCCACGGATGACAGCGACCTAAACGACGAAAGGTCAGCCAGCCACCGCGCAGAAGGCCATGATTTTCAATGGCTTCATACGCGTAGCAGGAACAACTGGGGTAGAAACGACAGTGACTGGCCATCAGAGGACTAATGGCGTAGCGATAAAACTGGATCGTAACGAGGGCCAGTTTACGCATCAGTGCTGTCTACCCCTACAGTTTCGGCTTTGACTGCTGGTACCGGCGTGCTACGAGCCAGACGTTTCCAGAGTTTGCCGAAATGCTGAATCAATTCGGGGTTTTCTACATCGCCCAAACCTTTGCGCGCGACGATCACGATATCCCATCCAACCAGAGAGTCCTGGTGGAGGCGAAACGATTCGCGCATCAGACGTTTGAGGCGATTGCGCTCAACGGAGAGTTTCACACTCTTTTTCCCGATAACCAGCCCAAGACGGGGGTGATCGAGATCGTTGTTGCGCGCAAGGAGCAGGAGATTTTTCCCCGGAACCTTGCCGGTAGGGGAGTCAAAGACTGCCTTGAAATGCCGGGGGGTCAGCAAACGCTTTTCCCGACTGAAGTCCTGACTCACCTCCAGTACCGGATTATCAAACTGCCAGACGCGCACGACCTTTGGCGCGGCGACGCGACAGGACGGCACGGCCGTTTTTGGTAGCCATGCGAGCACGGAAACCGTGGGTACGAGCGCGTTTGATAGTGCTTGGTTGGAAAGTACGTTTCATGTCGTGTTACCTGGTTCGTCCACAACGGGCCGGAATGGCCCCCGTTTTAAGAGACCGGGGATTCTAGAGAAAGCAAGCGTCTAGGTCAATTTCCAACCAGCGTTTCCTTGAAATGGATATCTGGCCGAACCTGCGCTTCATTGTGGACAGCCAGATATAAAAATAAAGAAGGAACTTATTTAAAGCTTTTCTGTAAAGCTTATAAAAGCTAGGGACGCCATCATCTGTGGATAACTACCTTCAAGCCTTCTACTTCGGGCTGTACAGAGAATGACAACCATGGTGGAAAGCAGTGGTAAGCCTGTGCTGTGCTGTCGGATAAGCTGTGTGTGGAACGCCATGTTATCCACAGGCCAGTTATCCACCGGGTTTACCCCCCACTTGTGCAACGAGCTCAGGTGCGCTTATCCACAGAGCTTATGCACAGACCATTGGTCGTGTTTATTTCAGATAAGACGTTGATTTACGGTTGCCTGTGAGCAACCTGCATGTGGATAAGTGACCGCTTGGCCGTTACAATGGCGGCTTGTTTTTGCCTCACCGGCTTTCAACTTAGGGGATATCC